>CAWDZV010000007.1:0-2514539 GCA_963806985.1 uncultured Acidobacteriaceae bacterium | reverse complement strand
AAGAGATCGTCGCGAGCATTGCTGCGGTCGGCCTCAAGCGGCCAATCACAGTATCTCGGCGCGAGCTTGAGCCTGATGGCACGAGGTACGATCTGGTCTGCGGGCAAGGACGAATGGAGGCCTGCCATGCTCTGGGTGAAGCTACAATCCCGGCAGTCGTGACCGATGCTCCTCGGGAAGAACAGATGGTGATGAGCCTTGTCGAGAATTTTGCCAGGCGGGGACCATCAAATCGCGACCTACTTAGGGAGGTTCGGAGCCTTCGAGAGCGGAAGTATAAGGTCGAGGAAATTGCTCAAAAACTCGGCCTCGATCGTACATACATTAACGGCATCATCCATCTGTTGGAAAAGGGGGAGGAAGGGCTGGCGCAAGCGGTCGAAGCTGGGCGTTTGCCGATCAGCGTCGCAGTCCAGATTGCGACCGGCAATGACCACGAAGTGCAACAGGCCTTGGCTGAGGCTTATGAGAAAGGTGACCTCAGAGGAGACAAGCTGAAGAGTGCCAGGCGCGTAATTTCTCAGCGAATTGCAAAGCTGCAAAGTGCGGGCAAGCTGGCCCAGACTCGTCGCAAACTCACAGGCGACGCGCTTGTTCGCGAATACAAGGACCGCATGCGAGAACAGCGCCACCTTGTTCAGAAAGCAAACCTCACCAAGGAACGGCTGCTGCTACTCACCAGCGCTATACGTCGCCTTATGCAGGACGAACACTTCACTACGCTTTTGCGAGCCGAGAATCTGGTCGATATGCCTGAACAGCTCGCGGCTCGCCTCACATAGAAAGGAGCTCACACGTGGCAAACTCAAAGGTGAAACCTGCATTCAACCAGCAAGTTGTTGTCCTTCCGATTGAAACCATTGTTCCCCAGAAGGAGTTGTCTCTTGAATTTCGAAAGAGCACAACCTACAAGCGAATCAGCGCTTCCCTGGAACATGTTGGTCTAATTGAACCTCTCGTTGTGTATCCGCGCGGGCCGAGAGATTACCTGTTGCTCGACGGCCACGCTCGTTTGGACATTCTCAAGCAGCGCGGTGTGACAGAGGTACGCACAATCTTTGCTATGGACGACGAGGCATACACATATAACAAGAAAGTGAACCATGCCCCGCCTGTTGCCGAGTACTTCATGATGCAGAAAGCGCTTTCCCATGGTGTAACCGAAGAGCGATTAGCTCAAGTGTTGAATGTTAGCGTTTCGGCCATCAGACAACGTCGAAACATGCTCGACGGAATTTGCAAGGAGGCAGTTGAAATCTTACGAAATCGCGACGTATCTCCTGCCGTCTTTGCTTACCTTAAGAAAATGAAGCCGATTCGGCAGATCGAAGCCGCTGAACACATGCGTGCCACCGGTACCCATACGGTTCGCTTTGCAAAAGCACTACTCGAAGTGACTCGTCCTGAAATGCTCGTGGAAGTGCCCTCAAAGCGCAAACCAACGATTGAAGCGACCTCGCGAGCAGCTCAGGCGATGCTTGAGCAGGAAACCGACCTATTGATTCGCGAACTCAAAGCTGTGGAGGAATCCTACGGAACAGACATGCTCACGCTCTCCATAGCGTGTGGCTATGTTGAGCGTTTGCTCTCGAACTCTCGGGTTGAGAAGCACCTCGATAAGCATCATTCTGACATTCTGGGCGAACTTCGCACGCTTCTGGCGGATGTGAAGCCTCAAAAAGGCAAAAGCCCCGAGGTAGCGGCATGATGCTCCTGGATGAAGCCAAATACTGTGGCGAAGCAACAAATTCCTCTAGCGCGGGTTGACTCCAATGTAGAATAGAGCAACCACTTCTCTGCAGGTTCCCCATGTTGTCGCAGTTTGTCGTGATCCCGCCTTCGAATAAATCCCCAGAGGAGGTTCTGTCCTATGTCCGCCCAGCGAGCCAGTTTTGCCCAATCCGCATCGAACGCCGCATGGTCATTCGCTAGAAACGTCAATGCAATCTTGCCCAAGGGACAGTCCCCGCGTCCGGCTTGGGCGCCCGGCCCGCTTCTCAAAAGTTGGGAAAGAATACAAATGGCAGCTGGCGTCCCTAGGAGGACACTCTCACTATGCCCAGACTGCAATAGAGAAGCAGTGGACGCGGTGATCAACGGTGACGCCGCTATTGCTGACTTCAGGGATAAGCCCGGAATTATCGAGGCAGAAATCCTGGAGGAAGCCGGACGCATTCTGATGCGTAAGGCGTGCGAAAAACACGGTCCGTTCGAAGACGTGCTTTCCGATCATGCCGATTTCTTTCAAAGGATGGAGAGCCTTGCTTTCGGTAGGGATTTCAGATGTCGTAGGAGATGAAAGAGTCCACAATCACGGCGCAAACAGCATCAAGACGGGACGAGGGTCGTATTTGATCGTCGATTTGACGAACCGCTGCAACATGGTGTGTTCACCCTGCTATATGGATGCAAACGCCACCAGCTTCGTTCACGAATTGGATATGCAAGACGTGAGGGATCTCTTTGCAAGGGCGATGTCCTTCAAACCTCAACGAGAAATTAACGTTTTGTTCTCCGGTGGAGAGGCAACACTCTCACCGATTTTTCTGGAGGCCATCCGCCACGCAAAAAGCATGGGCTTCCACCGGATTCATGTCGCCACCAATGGAATCCGCTTTGCCCAAGAGACGGATTTTGCGGCCCAGGCACGGGCGGCTGGACTCCACGCGGTGTATCTCCAGTTCGATGGCACCACGGAAGCAAAGAACAGCCATCGAGGAATCGGGAACAACATGGACGTGAAGCGATCCGCATTGGAAAACATCGCCGCCGCGGGAATGAAAACTACGCTCCAGGTGACCGTGGTGAACGGGCTGAACAACGATGGGTTGGGCGATATCGTCCGCTTTGTAGCGGAACACGTAGACAAGATTCACGGCGTTATTTTTCAGCCTGTGATGTTCTGTGGTCGGGATGAAGGAGTATCGGATGATGAACGTTACACCAAACGTTATCCGGTCTCACAAATCGCGTACGACTTGGAAAAGCAAACGTCGATTGACTGGCAACCCATGCGCGACTGGTTCCCTGTCTCTGCCTACGCAGCCTTCGCCCATCTGTGCGACGTTCTCCATCCAGACGCAGAGTTAGGTAGCCTCTTTTGCGATATCCATCCTAACCATGGGATCTTCTCCCCGATTCTCATCAATTCCCACACAAGAGAAATAATCCCCGTGGCGAAATTCTTTGACGTGGAGCAATTCCTCCGTGACCTTGTGGAGATCACAGATCTCGGGAGGCGACCGGCAATCACTAAGGCAATGGCCTCGCTGTCAGCGGTACGCAACTTCGATCGCACCAAGGCTCCAGCCGATTTTGGATTTGAGCGACTACGCGAATTGCTTGCGGACTGCTTTTATAGGGTTGGTGGCAGCGGCTCAGACTGGTCCCAGCGGGCTTACTTATATAAGGAGCCGTGGAAACTCGTGATGGTCACTCCGATGAGCTTCCAGGATCTCTACAACTACGACCTTGCAACGATGTCCGACTCAAGGACTCCTATGGCGACTCAAGAGGGTGAAATCAGTTTTTGCGCCTATAACGGAGGTCGTTGGCGAAGTGTCGTCGAGCATGTGCACCAAACCGCAAGCTTGACCGAATGGAACCGGACGCATCCCCGCCATCGAATCTATGCCAACGGTAAACAGGTAGATTTGGGCTCACGATTCAGCGTTCCCGACCAGTTGGTCCAGATCGAGCATAACCCTACGAGTGTGTGAGCCTGCGAGGACTTGTGACCACTGTGACGGATGCCGAAAACAGATTTCTTGAAAGCGTTCCGACTGAGATCAGCGAAGTACTCGACTGGTATCGCGATAGGCAGTCGAGGACCGCTGCCAGCCGAGTCATGTCGGACTTTGCCGGGAAATTCCTGGGAGCGATGTATCAGGATGGGGCTGTCGTTCCCGAGACGCTCTCTGCATCCGCCCCGGAGATACTTGCGCTACTTCTGCTGCAGCACCGAGGGAGTCCTCAAAGCGCCGGGGCGTGGCTCAATTTAGGTTTCGCGCTGCGCCGCATGGCTCTCTACCGAACTCAAGATTCTGAGCACCTTAATCGGCTGCGTTTGCAGATCTGCCTTGCAGGCTTTTGACCGTTCGCTGGAATTAGATCCTGACAACAACGGCAAGAACATCCGCGCCTGGACAGGAAAGTCATTTACGTATCACCTGCTTCGCTTGTACAAGGAGGAGCTCCAGTGTTGCTCGCAGGCGTTGGAGGCCGATAGATCAGATCCCCAACTTTGGCTTTTGTACGGGTTCGCCCTCAAATCTGCCGGCAAAGAAGAGCAGGCCGTTTCGATAATCAACGGTGCCTACGATGCCTATGTCAGAGCTGGAAAACCAGAAGGCTTAAGGGAAGTCTTTGCCGACTTGGAGTCAGCATCTTCAAGGCCCTGCCGGCGGAGAATGGGTTAGCAAACAGCCACGAGCTTCTAGGGAGCAGTTCATGAGCCGAATACATAGCACCCGCTTAGCCGCTTCGAAAGCTCATCGGTATTTCGTGAAGGAAACAAGGCGGGCTGTTCGAAAGATGGGCTGGCAGGGTCTCGGTGGACCCATTTCTCCCACCTCAGTTGGAGCCGAGCCACTCCCTTTGGCAGTGCCTCCGACATTTGAGCGGGCTTTCGGCTATACGGGGGATCTACGTTTCTTGCAGTTCGGGCATACGGCCAGTCGGCGTCAATTTGGCTACAGCGACGGCGGGGACGATTTGCCGTCGGACGAGGGCTTGTGGTCCTGGTTTCTCCACCATCCAGCTGTCACTCCGATCCTACCCGAGGGGCAATATCCCACCCTCTATGGAAGGTTTTCGTCCGAGACCGAGAGGCCAGCGCTCGACCATATCATGCGAGGTGGTATCGCCTTGCCGGTCTGCCATTGCTTGCTGCTGGATAGACGAGATCGGCGGGCATACATTGCGCAAAGGGATCAGGCAATGATTCTCTTCGCGCTCATGGAGCCCGAAGATGGGGATGAGCACACGGTATTTGTGGATGGGCTGCTAATGAGCTCTGGTAGTGAGGGCTATAAGCTGCCGCCACCGGTGGAGTTCGTAGAGGAACTCCGGCGGTTCCTGGACAGTCAAATGCCGGTTCCCAAGATGGGGACTCTCTGCCCGTAGAGCCATAGTCTGGTTGCTGGGCTGGCACGCTGCTGCGCAGCGGATGGGGAATGACACGTCACCCCAGAATGGGAGCTGCAGGCTAACTTTCGGTTACCGCACGCGAACTATTTGAAAAGGCAAGAGATTGCGTCGTGTGACGTTTAGGAAGACGAGTTCATGGTCAAGCCGAATCTGCGCACCAAGTCCATAGGAACAAAGGTCAGCGAAGAGGAATTCGCCCGCCTGGAGCAGGCAGCTCAGAAGGCCTCGAAGACCCTGGGGGAATGGTGCCGCGAGGTGATGCTGGCCAGTGCGAACGGCCAGCCGGAGAAGCTGAACGGAACGGGGAGCGAAGCCCACGCGGTCATGGCGGAGGTGGTGGCGCTTCGAGCGATTCTGCTAAACGTACTTTTCAAGCAAGCGAAGGGCGAACCACTGACCGCCGAAGAGATGCAGCGGCTCATCGACCGGGCTGACTCTGACAAGCTGAGAAAGGCGCAAGAAAGGCTGGACCAGGCATCAGCTTCCAAAGCGAGTTGACGATGACCGCGGTTTTCGGCGCGTCTTTAATAGTCCCGTCAGTTCGCGCGGCGAAGGGTGGAAGATTGGCCTGAGCGGGGGTGAACAGTGAATCGGTTATTGGGTCGAAGGGAATCTCTAGGTCCGTCTAAAAATTGGCTGCTGTCGGCTCTTGTGGCTTTAGTCCTTGCTTTTGTAGCTGGGATAGGAATCCTCACATACCAAAACGTCGAGGTCTGGACGCCGTTGCAGCAGTGGTACTGGGTTCAATATTCGAGTACCAATAATTTTCCCAGCCCAAATGGCACCTACCAAGTTCTCTCGAAATTGGACGGACAAGGGCATCACAACATGGCCACCGACGCCGACGTGATGCCCGCCCCCTTGCAGGTATGGCCCTCGTTTGCGCTCACGGCGAAGGCGCGGCAGGCGGGAGCTGTTGCTCTGAAGGTGGACACAGTGCATTACACAAGCGCGCAGATGAACCGGATGCTTGCAGAGTTGATTTACGCGGGCCAGACTCCCGGTGATCTGATCCGACCCGCCTGGATTGGCGCGTTGGGCATCTTTGCTCTGGGGCTGCTGCTGCCAATCCCGAGGAACCGGGCACGGCGGCGTATCGAGGAAGAGGGACGGAGGCTCAAAGGCCCCGAGATGGTCACTGTCAAGGAATTCAATCGATGGAGTGGAGGGGATGGGATCAGCTTCTTGACCACGCAGTCAAGAGAATCGCTCTCGATTCCGCGCTCATTAGAGAGTAGCCACATGATGATGATGGGAGACACAGGCGCAGGAAAGAGCGTTCTGCAACGGCGGGTGCTAATGCAGATTGCCGAGCGGGGCGAGACGGCCATCGTGTATGATCCTGCGCTCGAATACACACCGCAATTTTTCAATCCTGCCCGCGGCGATCTTATCCTGAATCCCCTGGACGTGCGTTGTCCTTACTGGTCGCCGTCCGATGAAGTGATGCATGAGGCGGAAGCGCTGACCTTGGCCACATCGCTGTTCCCCGACAAGCCTCACGAGAACACATTCTTCGTCGAAGGTCCGCGAAAGATCTTCGCACACTTGCTCACGCTGAAACCGACGCCTGAGGAACTGGTCCGCTGGATGAGTCACGAGGAAGAGCTAGATCGCCTCCTGAAAGGCACCGAACTGACAGCCTTCGTCTATCGCGGTGCTGGCCCACAGCGCGGTGGTGTGTTGGGTGCGCTCAACATGGTTGCTGACAGCTTGAAGCTCTTGCCAAAGGAGAGGGAGACGAAGCAGAGATGGACAACCGAAGAATGGGCACGACAGCGTAGTGGATGGATATTCCTGACCTCGACTCCCCGATTCCGCGAGCGGCTGTTGCCCCTCATGAGCTTATGGCTGGACACTCTAGTACTGCGATTGATGAACCAGGGCGATCCCTCGTTGCGTCACGCATGGTTTGTGCTCGACGAGCTCGCTAGTCTGCAGCGACTGCCGCAATTGCACACTGCGCTGACCGAGAATCGCAAATCCGGGAATCCCGTCGTGATCGGTTTCCAAGGCCGGAGCCAACTTGAAGTACGCTACGGGCACGAAGCCGAGGCAATGCTGTCGCAGCCGGCCACCAAAATCTTTTTGCATACCAGTGAGCCTCGCGCAGCGAAGTGGATCTCGGACACGATTGGCGAAGTGGAAATCGAACGCGTTAAGGAGACGGTGAACACGCATCCTCTCAAAATTACCAAGTCCAGGAGCTATCACAATGAAAGGCGCACGGAGCCGCTAGTGCTCCCATCGGAAATCGGTGGATTACAGCGCTTGCATGCATTGCTTAAAGTCGACAATCTGGTAGTGCCTTTCAGCTTTCCATATCTCGCTCCCGTAAAAACCGAACCCGGTTTCATTCCAAGAGAGATCACACCGCGTGTGGTCGAAATCGGAAAGCGCGCGCCTCAGCCGAGCACTGTGGCGGCGCAGGAGATCAGTCCGAGCGAGTCGGAGAACTCCAAAGGCATCGCCGCCGGACAAGAACCCTACTTCGAGTAAGTCATGCTGACCATTTCCAAACCGCTGAGTGCCGGCCAGGCGCAGACCTATCACAAAGAGGAGTTCGCGAACGCGCAGGAGAATTACTACTCCGAGGGGGACCGCATACGCGGCGCGTGGCACGGAAAGCTCGCCAAAGAATGGGGCCTGCAGGGTGAAGTACGGGAGGAGCATTTCGGACGACTGGCGCACGGGCAACACCCAATAAGCGGCGAACAACTAGTCCGCCACCAAACCGCGCGTGAATACGTCAATGGACGCGGCGAGACGGTGAGCACGATGGAACACCGTGCAGCGTGGGATGCTACGTTCTCCGCGCCGAAGAGTGTTTCGTTGACCGCTCTTGTTGGCAGAGACGACGAGGTCCGCCAGGCACATCGGGACAGCGTGAAGGTAGCGTTAAATGAGTTGGAGAAATTCGTTCAGGCGCGCATCGGCGGTAATCATCCCGCGGAAACAACCGGCAAGTGGGTGGCAGCCAGCTTCGAGCACGATAGTGCGCGACCAGTGAACGGGTACGCTGCACCGCAGTTGCACACTCATGTTGTGTTCTTCAATTTAACGGAAACTCAGAACGGAGAATCGCGGGCCCTGCAGCCCCGGGAACTGTACCGCTCGCAGCAATATGCAACGGCGATCTATCGCTCAGAGCTGGCGCTTCGCCTAAAAGGCCAGGGGTATGACATTGAAAGGGGCAAGAGTGGCCAGCCGGAGATAAGAGGGTACACGCGAGAGTATCTGGACGCCTCCAGTCCACGGAGTCAGCAAATCCAGGCGTACCTTGACCGGCAAGGTGTAAGAGGCGCAGGAGCGGCGCAAATCGCAGCGCATCAGACGCGCGACGACAAATTGCCGGCCATCACGCACGCCGAGATGCAGCAAAGGCACCGCGACGTGGCCGCGCGGTTCGGCCAACAGCCGGAGCAAGTGATCCGCGCAGCCCATGAACGGCGAGTCGAACAAGAACCGCAGCAGAAGCATCAGCATCTCGAATCGGCCATGACCTACGCACAAGAGAAGAATCTAGAACGCCACGCTGTCACCGACGAACGCGAACTGATGCGTGATGCTCTGAAACGTTCGATGGGCGAGGCGAGCTTCGCTGAGATACGAGAGAGGTTCGACAAGCGCATCCAGTCAGGTGACCTGATTGAAGTAGAGAGCAAATCACCAGCCCGCGCGTTCACTACAGAACAGATGATTGGCTATGAGCGCGACACAATCGCGGAGATGCGAAACGGACAAAATTTAGATAACCCGTTGGTGAGCCCCGAGACATGGCGTTACATTGAGGAGAAGTATCCACACTTGAGCGACAGCCAGCGCGCGGCGGTTGAACAGATCTTGACAAGCCACGACAGAATCACCGGTCTTGAGGGCGTTGCAGGTGCTGGCAAAACCACTTCTCTGGCTGCGGTTCGCGAAGCTGCCGAACACGGAGGGTACAAGGTTTTCGGACTTGCGCCTACGTCGCGCGCCGCGCAGAAATTGGCAGAATCAGGCATCGATTCAGGCACCTTGCAGCGTCATCTGGTCCGCGGCGAGCAACCCGACGGAGGGCCGAAGAGGCTTTACATCCTCGACGAATCGAGTCTCGCGAGTACAAAACAGATGAATGAGCTACTGCATCGGTTGCACGGCGGTGACCGTGTGCTCTTGGTCGGTGACAAGCGGCAACATGAGGCGGTGGACGCGGGCAGACCCTATCGGCAGCTACAAGAAGCCGGAATGCAAACTGCCCGCCTGCATGAGGTCGTCAGGCAGAAGGAACCGGGACTTAAGGAGGCCGTCGAACAACTTGCCCGCGGCGACGTTCACGGAGCAGTCGCGAACCTCGACCAGCAGGGCCGCGTGCATGAGATTGTGGTCCGCGAAGAGAGGCTAGGTGCAATCGCCCGTGAGTATGTGCGAGAGCCTCAGTGCACGCTGATCATTTCGCCTGACAATGAGTCCCGACGCGAGCTGAACACTCTAATCCACCGTGAAATGCAGGCCCGCGGCGGCGTGAGTCCTGAGGAGCACAAACTCCGAGTGCTCGACTCCCGCCAGGAAATGACAGGCGCGGATCGCCAGTGGGCCGGACAATATGAGGAGGGTGACTTGGTAAGGTACACGCGCGGAAGCAAAGTGTTGGACATCAAGCCGGGCGAATACGCGCGAGTGAGCCAGGTGGACGCCCGCGAAAACCGGATCACCATCGAGCGCGAGAATGGAACACAACAGACCTACGATCCGCGCCGCCTGTCGGGTGTGGCGGTGTACCAAGAAGTCCAGCGCGAATTCTCACAGGGGGACCGCGTTCAGTTCACGGCTCCGTCGAGGGAACTACAGGTTGCCAACCGAGAGCTTGGTACCACTCAACGAGTCAGTGATGCCGGCGATCTGGAAATCCGAATGGACTCGGGTCGCGATGTTCGATTCAATATCCGCGAGCATCCCCATCTCGATCTCGGATACGCAGTCACCAGCCACAGCAGCCAGGGGCAGACCGCGGACCGGGTTTTGATTCACGTGGACACAGATAAGAGCGAACTACTGGTTAACAATCGTTTTGCCTATGTGTCTGTCTCGCGCGGTCAATACGACGCGCAAATTTACACGAATGATGGCGGTAAGCTTTCGCGCAGCCTCAGTCGTGAGAACTTCCAACGCACGGCCACAGACGCCCGCGAGCAACGGTCAGACCTCCAGAAGATCGAACCTACTTCCGCGCAACAAGAAGGTCCCGGCGAGCACGAGCAAGGTCACCACTTAGGGGTTGGACTGTGAAAGGTCATGAGCGCAGAATCTCGCACGCGCATCCGTCGTTGGCGCTCGGCATAGCGCGTATGTGGGACCTACCGCGCCGGGCGGTTGAGGGGGAGCACTAGCAAGCATTGTCAGTTTGAGAAATGGCCAAATCAACGAGGACGATGAGATACGCGGCAGGTTCGGCTGCACTTGGATGAAGTCGGACTGCCGAGAGCTTGGCAGGGATTTGCTTTGTTAGGAACTTTGGGATTTCTTGAGTTCGCCGCCTGAGCTTTATTGGGACTGCCGTCTCATATTGGGCTGGCGCACCAACAGGTAGGGAAGTTACCCAGCGGTCGGATCCAACGAAACGCACTAGGCTCTGGTTCGTGGGTACATAAAAAAGTCGTTTGTCATAGTGCGCGCTGACAATCCTCAGTTTCGCATCCGCATGAGTAAAGGCGTTCTCGACATGCTTCACACGTAGCCATACCTTGTTCAGTCCTTCGATCCACGATGGCTCGCGCTCCGCCATGGTCAGGAGTGCACGCGGAGAGAGTCCAATATCGGACGCGAGCCTGAGCAGGCCCATGGGATTCTGCAGGCAGCGGAACGCCGCGGCCATGTTTGCCCGCATCTCGGGGGTTGCGAGGATCTCGGCGGCAAAGCTGTTAGCGAATACCTCGCGCCTGCTGACGTCCCACTCGCGAGCAGCTTGCGGATATTTCCTTATAAGGATAGCGTGACCGATTTCGTGCGCGACCGCGAACCGACTCACGTTTCGATCCAACCCATTACGAACGGCGATCGTAGCTTCCTGGATGCCATCGGTTTCGAAAACTTCGAGGCGAGCGCGTTGCTCTAGTTCGGTCCGGTGCTCGATAGCGAGGCCCAAGACATAAGCCAACTCGGAGACTGGCACCGGTAGAGTACGAAAAATCCCCTCGTGCTCTCGCTGGAGTTGGCGAGCTTCACGCCTCGCCATAGCAAGATCCTCTTTACGTTGGATTCTCCGCTCAACACCCATCCCCGGCTCTCACTTAAAAAGCTAATTGCGTGGTTTGCTTCTTGCGGATTCTTCTTCTCTTTTCACCACTGATTGGCGTGGGTAGCAGTTCCTTCGCAACCCTTTCCAGAGCTGCCATCCTGGTATCGCTGCTTCCTTCGCGCCCTTCCACAGTAAGACTCGGGGAAATCTGAGCCAAATGAGCGGACAGGGAGTTCGGATCACCGAATCGGACCTTGATTGTTTCCGCCGAACCGCCGTTCGCGTTCAGCAGCCCCAACAAAACCGCCCTTTCCGCATGCTCCGCTGTGCTGACCGTGCCATTGGCGGTGTCGTATCCTGCTTCGTCGAAGCAATCCCAGTCAGGATTCTTCCGGCCGACCAGTCGGCCATATTCCAGTGCGGCGAGACGTTGTTTTTCGGGGATGTAGCGGAACAGCGCACCGGCGCCTATCCCGTTTAGTGCTGTACGCACGTCGAGATCCGGCCACAGATCGGCGATAAGTGCGTCCACGGCTTTGGACAGCCCCACAACCTCCTTCCGGTACTTCGGATGCACGAGCAGTATGATTCGCCAAGGTTCTTGTATGCTTCACTCAACCGGAGCACTTCCTCCTTCACGGCGGAATGGCTTCCAAGGGTCACGAGGTCGCCCTGGTCGAGAGCTTTGGTTTCAATGCCTTTAGCTTGGCTCTTTCTCGGGGGAACATATAAGAGCAGAGCGTCTTCCGGCCAACCTGCGGCCAAGGCCATCTGGCTCTCCAGACTTGCCCGCTTTGTCGGGTTCTTGCGGAGAGTCGAAAGCGTCGCTTTTATTTTCCTTTCGACTTCGTGAGCCTCCTTGCTGCCTGGGGCTAGCTCTCTATAAATGTTTTTGTCGATCGTGAAGCAAACTTTGTAGAGTTTGCGCCGCACGATCGCCTGCAGGAGCGCAATCCCGCGTAGACTGTTGCTTATCTTCTCCGCATCCTTTGTTCGGCAAGCGCCATTGAGTACCTCGAATGCTCTACCCTGCAGCCAAAGCAGGAGGGTTTCGTCACCGATCGATGGGTCCAGAAGAGATGATGGAAGGCATTTCCGTTCCAGATCAGACGGGTCAGTTTCACCCTCGATCAGGCGATGGGTCAGGTCCTGTACCTTATCGACATCGATAATCTGAGGGGGATTGCCGACTTCTTCAGGTTTCCCGACAAGGGCAAACACCTTCGCGAGCATGGCCGAAGCAGCCACTTTCGTCTTGTGGTAATAAATGATCTCCGCAAATCTGAAGCGCTGTCTTACGAGTTCCACAACTCCGGTGCAGGTGTCCAGGCGCGGCTTGCCATGCCTGTCTTCAAGAGCAAGTGCCATTCGGAAGAGTCCTCTGGCATCCTTTGCGATGAAGAACCGGGATGCAACCCGATTATCTTTGAGTACGTCGAGGCCGACGTTGGTGGCATCCCGGCGAAGGTAGTCGAGATAGTCAGCGCATATAGTGTTGCCGACAATATCGGCCATGTACGGGAAGAAAGTCTTTCTCTCCGTGCTGTCCAATGCGGCCTTGAGCACTCGCACAAATGGAACCGCGCCCTCATCATGCCCTTCCACGACCTCCCTGAAAGTTCGGCGTTCTCCGTCCGCTTTTGTATCCTCTTTGTGAAGGCAGATAAGCATTACTGTCTGCCAAGCCTTTTCGCCGTTTATGCCGAGCCTAGTGAAGCACTCCGGAAGCAGTTCTTCACGCCTAAACACTTGCCGAATGTCAGAGTCCTGGCCGGCGGAGATTTCATGCCAGAGGTATGGAATCCGGGGAGACGCGAAATCGTCGTGTTTTACGTAGATGCCGTCAAATTCGTCTTCTAGCGTGTGCCCGAGTGGGACGTGCCCTACGTCGTGAAGCAACGCGGCCCAACGCACCAAATGCCGCAGTACATCCCAACGGTCGTCGCGGGGAGTGTCTTTGTGGCCCGGCAAAAACTCGTCAAACTCGATCGCGCCCAGCGGGAGATCGCCTTCTTGGTAGTTCTGCCTAAGGAACTCTACCAGCTGACCCGCCGCATGGGATGCCCCCATGACGTGGCTAAGGCGCGTGTGAGTTCCGCTGCGAAACACCAAGTGGGCGTAGCCCAGCTGGTATATTCTTCCCAGCCGCTGAAGAGGTGCCGTATCTAGAAGTGCCACGGCCAAGGAATCGAGGCGTACATCGCCATGAACCTGGTCGCGATGGGTTATTGATTTCATAGCTGCCCTCTGTGCGAAGACCTGTCAGACAACATTATACTGGCAGCCGTTTGCCGCCATCGGATTAGAGTGAAGAGCGCGTTTCAGTTTCTCAGTTGGGAGTTGCCCAATCACCGCAGCAGATTTTCGCAGGATTGAGCTGAGCCTGGCGGCGTGGAAGAGTGCTGTCATCTGGGATTCGCGGCCCTTGCAACGCTGGCCTCGCAAGCAGGCTGCTATGGAGATCCTGATGCTCGCTCAGAGCAGCAAGGCCCTATTTGTGTAGGAGGCGCAGCGGAGTGGCAGATAAGAAATGAGGGATACGACGCGATATCGCCAGATGCTCTAGTGACCAAAAGAGAGTGGGCCCAATCAGCGAAGGACTCCAAACTTACACATTAACTTTCACATATCCACATTTGTGTTGCGATATATCCTTTGTTTTCATGGCGAAACTGGCAGACGCACGGGACTTAAAATCCCGGGTCCGTAACAGGACGTGACGGTTCGATTCCGTCTCCGGGCACCAGTCTACTCGATCCGTTCCACGCAGCAGCGCACCTTCCCGTTCTGAACGAGAAAGCGCGACACGCGCTTAAGCTACTGGTGAATGCAGCCGGAACGACGGCCAATCAGCGTCGCTGACGATGGGCGTTGTTTGCTCGGTGTCTGCGGCAGGAGGTTTGGCCGGCCTCGTTTGCGGTGGCGCAAATCAGGCCCATTAATTTTTTTGATTCTCCCCTTGCACAATGCCATTCACTTTGGTATAACAAATCGAGCCGAGGACATAAGAAGTGATGTCTCAGCCTGTCCGCTGAATCGTCGCGACAGCTTGAAGCATCGAATTAGAAAGCCTCCAATTAACCTCTTTCCAGGGGTTCGCATTCGGGAACAATGTTTCCTGAAGGGTTTCCGCGTAGAGCAGAGCCTCCAAGCGATCTTTAATTTATGAACTGTCTTCTGCTCGGCGGGCGCCGGACTTGTGGCGAGCATATTTTCGGCCGGACGGAAGAGCGTTTTCGGGCGCGGCTGTAAGAAATTCCCATATTGGAATCCTCTCACTGTTGAAATCAGGTGGAAATCCTGTGATTTCAGGTGGTTGACAGCGGCCGTTCGGAACGCGTAGCTTTGTGAGTTCAGTCAAACAAGTTTAGTAGCACAAGTTTCGAGGACGCCAAAGTCTCTTCTAGGGATGGCGGCGGACTGAAAACGCACCGCTCAGGCGGAAACGCGGATCGGTCTTTGACAAAAGGTTGAACGTGCCAGTCGTGAGAAACAAATGTTCGGGCTCAAGTCTGAACGTACTCACAAGATAGGACCTTCGTCACAGCAGACGGAGGCCGTTGGTCTACCCAGACCAACTCAGGTTTCAAATGAGAGTTTGATCCTGGCTCAGAATCAACGCTGGCGGCGTGCCTAACACATGCAAGTCGAACGGGAAAGTGGAGCAATCCATGAGTATAGTGGCGACCGGGTGAGTAACACGTGACTACCTGCCCTTGAGTGGGGGATAACCTCGGGAAACCGAGGCTAATACCGCATAATATCGGCGTTGAATAAACGACGATCAAAGGAGCAATCCGCTTTTGGAGGGGGTCGCGGCTGATTAGCTAGTTGGTAGGGTAATGGCCTACCAAGGCGAAGATCGGTATCCGGCCTGAGAGGGCGCACGGACACACTGGAACTGAAACACGGTCCAGACTCCTACGGGAGGCAGCAGTGGGGAATTTTGCGCAATGGGGGAAACCCTGACGCAGCAACGCCGCGTGGAGGATGAAGCCCCTTGGGGCGTAAACTCCTTTCGACCGGGAAAATAATGATGGTACCGGTGGAAGAAGCACCGGCTAACTCTGTGCCAGCAGCCGCGGTAATACAGAGGGTGCGAGCGTTGTTCGGAATTATTGGGCGTAAAGGGCGCGTAGGCGGTGTTGTAAGTCACCTGTGAAACCTCTGGGCTTAACTCAGAGCCTGCAGGCGAAACTGCAATGCTGGAGGGTGGGAGAGGTGCGTGGAATTCCCGGTGTAGCGGTGAAATGCGTAGATATCGGGAGGAACACCTGTGGCGAAAGCGGCGCACTGGACCACTACTGACGCTGAGGCGCGAAAGCCGGGGGAGCAAACAGGATTAGATACCCTGGTAGTCCCGGCCCTAAACGATGATTGCTTGGTGTGATCGGTACCCAATCCGATTGTGCCGCAGCTAACGCGATAAGCAATCCGCCTGGGGAGTACGGTCGCAAGGCTGAAACTCAAAGGAATTGACGGGGGCCCGCACAAGCGGTGGAGCATGTGGTTCAATTCGACGCAACGCGAAGAACCTTACCTGGGCTCGAAATGCAGGAGACCGGGGTAGAAATATCCTTTTCTCGCAAGAGACTGCTGTATAGGTGCTGCATGGCTGTCGTCAGCTCGTGTCGTGAGATGTTGGGTTAAGTCCCGCAACGAGCGCAACCCTCATCCCTAGTTGCCACCGGGTCAAGCCGAGCACTCTAGTGAAACCGCCCCGGATAACGGGGAGGAAGGTGGGGATGACGTTAAGTCCTCATGGCCTTTATGTCCAGGGCTACACACGTGCTACAATGGTCGGTACAAACCGTCGCAAAGCTGCAAAGTGGAGCTAATCGGAAAAAGCCGGCCTCAGTTCGGATTGGAGTCTGCAACTCGACTCCATGAAGCTGGAATCGCTAGTAATCGCAGATCAGAACGCTGCGGTGAATACGTTCCCGGGCCTTGTACACACCGCCCGTCACATCACGAAAGTGGACTGCACTAGAAGCCGGTGTGCTAACCGCAAGGAGGCAGCCGTCCAAGGTATGGTTCATGATTGGGGTGAAGTCGTAACAAGGTAGCCGTAGGAGAACCTGCGGCTGGATCACCTCCTTTCTAAGAGAGAACGTCATAGCATCTCCGCGGCTCTTTCGGGGCTTAAAAATACGGAGAATGTTGCTATGTACCCCTCGAAATCTCTAAACTAACCTGAAGAGACCCGAGGGAGCTTACGGTCAGACCTCTCTTGCTCGAACATTTACTCGCAACCGTCAGACTGGGCTTAGCCTGGTCGCGCGTTCAACCTTTTCCTCGAAAAAAAATCGAGCTGCGAGCTCTCAGCCTCCGTTAGGTAAAATTCGGCGATTTCAGTTTAATATTAGTAGGGGGCAAATATGCCAGAAGCTGAATTCAACGGAAAGAAGAAGCGGTTTCGCACTCACTCGCAAGCGGAGCATTACCGGCGGACTGGGAAGGATCCGAGTCCGTTGCAAACGGCTGCCAACGAGATAGTGGGGGAAACTAGGCCGGAGAATGTGCTCAACGAGTCGCCGCTACTTGGTCGTATGAAGGTTGTGAAGCCAGAATCGGACCGAGTCGTGGGTGTGATCCGGGCCTGTAGCTCAGTTGGCTAGAGCGCACCCCTGATAAGGGTGAGGTCGGAAGTTCAATTCTTCCCAGGCCCACCAGAATCAGTCGTCAGTGATCAGTTCTCAGTTTTCAGTTCTTAGGTTTTAACTGATAACTGACAACTGAAAACTGATAACGGGTTCAAGGGGCTGTAGCTCAGCTGGGAGAGCGCCTGGTTTGCAACCAGGAGGCCACCGGTTCGATCCCGGTCAGCTCCACCAAGTTTCGGTATCATGGAAAAACGGCGAGTTTCAGTTTAATTCCTTTGAACCTTAGAGGAGGGTTCAAATGATAAACTACTTGACCGTAAATGACATGACGCTGGACGCAAAGCTGATCGAGACTCTGGAGCGCGCGATGCGCCACAGATACACGTGCCAGTCAGAGCCGTGTAACTTCTGGCGCTGTGACCCGCTCCGGTGGATTCTGCGAGCTGGATGTACTTTGGCCGTACGGATCGAGAGAGAACACATGCAGAGTTGCAACGTGTGCCGCAATCATGTGTTGTCGTCGGGTGTGGAGTGCAATGAGGCAGGAATGCTGTTTGATCAGATGAATAGGTTTGCGGCGGCAAGTAACCTGTTCTCGTAGGGCAGCCCGATGTTGGGCGTCAAATGCGACAACCGTGAATCAGTTCATGGTCCAAAGAAAGTCGCTTTGACGCCGAACATTGGGTTGGATTGAACCCAAACCCGCTCAGGCGGGGCTTGCTGAAGAAATTCAGCGAGGACGAACTTTGACAACTGAATAGATTGGGCAAATTACAAGGCGAAGTAAATTTTTATGAGTGCCGCAGTACCTGCTGGTGTACGTAAGACCTCTTCAATCGGTTGACATTCTTACCCAGATTGTCATCCCGAGCGAAGCGAGGGATCTGTAGTTGGCGCTACAGTGAACATGTCTAAGCGTGCGAGGAGCAGGGTGGCGCTATAAAGTTTGCAAGGTGTGTAGTGGTTTCACTGATAGCTGACAGCTGATAGCTGAAAGCCAGCAGCGGAGCTGCTGTGCAGCGAGTAAATTTTGTGGTCAAGCTACTAAGGGCGCATGGTGGATGCCTTGGCAGAAGACGGCGATGAAAGACGTGGCAAGCTGCGATAAGCTTCGGGGAGCCGCAAGCAGGCATTGATCCGGAGATCTCTGAATGGGGAAACCCATGAGGGTAAAACCTTCATACGGCCCGATGAATCCATAGTCGGGTGCGAGCAAACCCAGGGAAGTGAACCATCTCAGTACCTGGAGGAAAAGAAAGAAACCTCGATTGCGATAGTAGTGGCGAGCGAAATCGCAACAGCCTAAACCTGCTTCACCTTCGGGTGACACAGGGGTTGTAGGGCCAGCAACAGTAGAGTTACCAATCCGGTGGTTAGTCGAAGCCCTCTGGAAAGAGGGGCCATAGAGTGTGATAGCCACGTAGGCGAAAATCATCCGGACTCGAAGCTGGTACCTGAGTATCGCGGGGCACGAGAAACCCTGCGAGAAGCTACGGGGACCATCCCGTAAGGCTAAATACGTTCTTCTGACCGATAGTGAACCAGTACCGTGAGGGAAAGGTGAAAAGAACCCCTGCGAGGGGAGTGAAATAGTACCTGAAACCGTGTGCCTACAAACGGTGGGAGGACTATGCGGCGCAAGCCGAAAGTCTGACCGCGTGCCTATTGCATAATGAGCCGGCTAGTTATTCTTGTCAGCAAGGTTAAGCGAAAGCGAGCCGCAGCGAAAGCGAGTCCGAATAGGGCGACAGAGTTGGCAGGAATAGACGCGAAGCGGGATGATCTACCCTTGGCCAGGATGAAGTTAGGGTAAAACCTAATGGAGGTCCGAACGGCTGTTTGTTGAAAAAAGCTCCGATGAGCTGAGGGTAGGGGTGAAAGGCTAATCAAATTCCGTGATTGCTCGTTCTCTCCGAAATAGCTTTAGGGCTAGCGTCGTATGATTTGTCTTGGTGGTAGAGAACTGAATGGACTATGGGGCTTTCCAGCTTACAGAATCCAATCAAACTTCGAATGCCATAGAACAACCAGTACGGCAGTCAGACAGCGGGGGCTAAGCTTCGTTGTCGAGAGGAAAACAGTCCAGATCGCCTGCTAAGGTCCCAAAATATCAGCTAAGTGGGAAAGGAAGTCGGAACGCCCAGACAGCCAGGAGGTTGGCTTAGAAGCAGCCATCCTTTAAAGAAAGCGTAATAGCTCACTGGTCAAGCGGTCCGGTGCCGACAATTTAACGGGGCTTAAGCTGATTACCGAAGCAGCGAATGCATCACTTAACTGTGGTGCGTGGTAGGAGAGCATTCCCAACGATTTGAAGCCAGACTGAAAAGACTGGTGGATCGTCGAGAAGAGACCCTGCCGGCATAAGTAGCGATAACGGAGGTGAGAACCCTCCGCGCCGAAAGTCTAAGGTTTCCTGAGAAAGGTTAATCCGCTCAGGGTCAGGCGGTTCCTAAGGTGAGGCCGAAAGGCGTAACTGATGGACATCCGGTTAATATTCCGGACCTCCCGTGCAGTCGTTATCACGATGGGGAGACGCAGAAGGATAAGCAGGCCGTCCTATGGCTATGACGGTTGATGCGTGTAAGGTGTTTCCGATAGGAAAATCCGTCGGGAAGTTATCACTGAGACGCAAAACAGTACCCCGTATGGGGGAAAGCTGCTGATTCCACACTGCCGAGAAAATCCTCTAAGGAGAATGTATGGGATCCGTACCTCAAACCGACACAGGTAGACGAGATGAGTATTCTAAGGCGCTCGTGAGAACAGTTGGTAAGGAACTCGGCAAATTAACCCCGTAACTTCGGGAAAAGGGGTGCCTCACTAGGATGCAAGTCCGAAGAGGCCGCAGAGAAATGCGCATTGCGACTGTTTAACAAAAACACAGGTCTCTGCTAAGTCGAAAACGACGTATAGGGGCTGACGCCTGCCCGGTGCTGGAAGGTTAAAGGGAGAGGTTAGCCGCAAGGCGAAGCTTTGAACTGAAGCCCCAGTGAACGGCGGCCGTAACTATAACGGTCCTAAGGTAGCGAAATTCCTTGTCGGGTAAGTTCCGACCTGCACGAATGGCGTAACGAAAGTGCGACTGTCTTGCCAACTGGCACGGCGAACTTGTAGTGCCGGTGAAGATGCCGGTTGCCCGCAACTAGACGGAAAGACCCCGTGCACCTTTACTATACCTTTACTATGAACTATGGCACTTGCTGCGCAGGATAGGTGGGAGGCTTTGATTTCAGGTTCTCGGACTTGGAGGAGCCAACGGTGAGATACCACCCTGCGAGTTCTGTGGTTCTAACATACTCCCGTAATCCGGGAGATGGACATAGTAAGGCGGGTAGTTTGACTGGGGCGGTCGCCTCCTAAATTGTAACGGAGGCGCGCGAAGCTACGCTCAGGCTGTTTGGAAATCAGCCGTCGAATGCAAAAGTATAAGCGTGGTTGACTGCGAGACCTACAAGTCGAGCAGGTACGAAAGTAGGCTTTAGTGATCCGGTGGTTCTGTATGGAATGGCCATCGCTCAACGGATAAAAGGTACGCCGGGGATAACAGGCTGATCGGAGCCAAGAGTTCATATCGACGCTCCGGTTTGGCACCTCGATGTCGGCTCATCGCATCCTGGAGCTGTAGAAGGTTCCAAGGGTTAGGCTGTTCGCCTATTAAAGCGGTACGTGAGCTGGGTTCAGAACGTCGCGAGACAGTTCGGTCCCTATCTGTTGTGGGCGCAGGAGATTTGAGAGGGCCTGTCCTTAGTACGAGAGGACCGGGATGGACGAACCTCTTGTGATCCAGCTGTCATGCCAATGGCATCGCTGGGTAGCGAAGTTCGGTTGTGATAACCGCTGAATGCATATAAGCGGGAAGCACTCCTCAAGATGAGATCTCCCAACCCTTAAGGGTAATGAAGGGCCCAGGTAGACTACCTGGTTGATAGGCAGGATGTTGAAGCGCGGTAACGCGTGTAGCTTACCTGTACTAATCGCCCGTTCGGCTTGACCATAAAATTTACTCGGTGCAGAAACAGCCGTCAGCACTGAAAAAGACGTCATCAGCTTTCAGTTCGAACTTGTTCGAAAGCTCGATGGCCTCCTCAGAAGCGTTAGAAACTGCACGCAACTGAAGACACAGTACTGACGACTGGCGCCGACGAAATAAAAACGATATGCCAAGTGATTTAAGCTGTACCCAATCTATTCAGTTGTGAGGCTTCGTCCTCAGATTTCATAACGACGCTCTTTGAGAAAACACTCTCAGCTTTATTGCATTGTCATCCCGAGCGAAGCGAGGGATCTGCAGTCAGCTGGGACCACCAAGTTTGCCGTGCATCAACCAAGTAAGTCAGCGCAGTACCAAGTTACTGAGAGCTGACGGCTGAGAGCTGACGGCTCCGACTTGTCGGTGATCTTACCGCGGGGGTTCCACCCGTTCCCATCCCGAACACGGAAGTTAAGCCCCGCTGGGCCGATGGTACTGCACGCGAAAGTGTGTGGGAGAGTAGGTAGTTGCCGGCATAAATAAAGGCCGATCATGGAAACATGGTCGGCCTTTTCCGTCGGGGCCTCTTGCGTCGTCAATGTGTATTGGTAGCACCTGCCGCGCCTGGGTGCAGACGGCTTAGAATGCCATCACGGGTCAGGATTCGCCGCCGCAACTCGTCCGCCAGTGTTCGGTCGCACGTACAATCGTGGGCGGCCTTGTTCCGAACATCGCTGACCCATGCGGCGTCTTTCGAGATTGCTTCCACATCGAATCCGCGCCCAGAGACCTTGCTACGCATAACTGGATCTTTTCCCAGAAACCAAGCCAAGCTGCCCAATGTCGTGCCCCATCGGTGGACCTTGCCACAGCGGATCAATGGCACTTTCGATTTCCCATGAGCGTCGTAGGTTTGTGTGCCAGCAGCCAGTAACTCGATCACAATCGGTCTGATAATCCGAACGTTCAATTCATTCTCATAACCTAGCGCCATTTTTATGGCGAACGGGCCAAAGGCGTCGGGCTCCTGATTTATGCTGTAGTAATACTCAACAAGCTGAAGGGCTTGCTGGGTCGTTTGGTGCAGCCGCGAATAGAGTGGCTCTCCAAGCTGGTCAATTATAAACTGCTCATGCGCGGCCGCCGGGCGTCTGTTGTGTTCAATTTGACGCAAAAGCTCCATCTGTCCAGCCTTCATGGAATCCTCGAAATTATCGAAATCTCGCTTGAACTCTTTGAAGGTATCTAGAAGCGCTTTCATTTCCTGTATGACGACCCTGCTTTGTGGCGAGATCGTTTGCGCAACCGTTGTTAGCCCCGTGCCTGTCGGCCAGCTCCCCAAGGAGGCGCTGTAGGCGATCGACGCTTTCTCGATAATCGACAGAAGGGTGGTCGGATGCAGTTCAGAGTTCGTGATTGCCATCGCCATACGATCCCTGAGGACTTCAAAGTCAGTGCCCGTAGCACGTTCAGAGAGTGTTTCATAAACAGGCATGAGCAAGTCGTGGGAGCACGCAACAGCGAAGACGAATTGTTGTACGTCAGGCTCTAGTGAGGAGATGAAATCTAGGCACTCTTGGCAATACGACAAACTTGGGCTCCCGCCCGCCCAAAACGATGCATAAGAATCCTTCCGGGAAGCGATCGACGCTCCGAAACTCAGAACTTCCTGACCTTGGATGACATAGTTAAACACATCCTGTTGGTTTAGGGCCAAAACAACAATCATTTCAGCATCGACGCTCGCTAAATCGTTGGCAACTGCCAAAAACGAATTCTTCTGGCGAAGAAAGTCGTCCCTAAAGTAGGACACCGCATCTCTGCACCTGTTCTCTAACCCAACCCCTATCTGTTTGAAGACGGGTAACACGCTTGCGAACTCAATTCGGCATGCGGGGCAACCGCTCCAATGTAACCGCGCTTCCCAAAGGTCACTGAAATCGTGATGACACCAACCGACGACCTCCGGGACCGACAAATTCATTATTTCGCGAAGCCAGCCGCCTACTGTTGGGTCGATGCAGGCTGGAACCATGTGCCTTCTCCTAATTCCGTCTACGTTCGATTGCGCCGGAGGGCGCGAGTCGAAGCTATGTTCCTAGGCGCAACGCTTCGGCTTGACGCCCGCGGGCCGCCACGTCTTATATTCCCAGTCTGCCAGGTCAAGTGGCGAGGCTATCTTCCTGATGCCCGCGATCCACTGAATGTACTCTTGCTCGTCATCTGACCACGTCCACGATCCGCACAAGCCCGCTGCTTCTAGCACCGTGTAATCAGCAGGGCAGTGGGGCGGCTTCCCATCGCCCAGCAGACCAAGCCGCCAGAGGAACTTCAGGTAGAGGTTCAACGCCTTCTGAACGGTGCCGTAACGAAAACGTCTGTCCTTGAGAATTTCGCCGAATCGAGTCGAGAGGTCTTCCGAAATCTTCCGAATTGCGGCACAGTGATCTGCGTCCGACACAACACTCGGCTGCCCATATCTTTGTGACTCAGAACGGAGAGCTTTCGCCAACTCCGTGCGGAACACCCTTCTTTCGTTCCGCACTTCAGGTCTGGAATACACCGTGTTTCGCCGCTGCTGCAATGCAGCTTTTAGCGTCTCCTTCATTGCGTCTCGCTCGTCACTAACCCCGGTCTTCATCAGGAATGGATCATCCATTCGGCAACCTCCAATAGAGATTTCTTGAGAATTGCGCCTCGTTCAAGGGAACGGATGCAGGTGTCCTTAGGCACTCTAGTCTGTGTGGGCGGGTTGCCCACTTCAACGGCCAGTAATTATAAACGCCGTTCGCCTTTGAGCGCGGCCAATATTGGGGAATTTCAGCGAAAGTGCTTAGCTGAGCCGGTCGTTCCTGTAACAGCCCACATCTTTACGAACTCACCACCCGACCCTCTCATTCCCCGCCACCCAATCAAAATGCCGATCGCGGCTCAGCAGCGGAAACGAATGCTGCCGGCAGAGGGCCGCGATCCAGATGTCGTTGGTTGGAATCGGCTTGCCTTTGCGCTTTAATTCCAGAGTGATGTCGGCGTAACAATGGGTGGTGGGCTCGGTGATGTCGAGCACCGCGCAGTCCTGGAGCAATCCCGCCAGCCAGTTTTCGTAGGCGGCGCGATTTCGCGACTGCGCGATTCCGTGGCGATACTCACCGAGCACAATGACCGGAATTGCCATCTCGCCGGCGCGAGCGAGCTGAGCAATCACCCCAGGATCGTCGTCGGCCGCGGCTGACAGCGCATTGGTATCCAGAATCATTGGTATTGAGAAGCGTGCTATCGACAATCATTCCCAGACTTCCCGGTCGATCCGTTCGAAAGCTTCTTCCACGCGTTTTTCTACTTGTCGTCTCTCTTTGTGCAGGTGTTTAAGCTTCCCGAGATGCTTCATCCACGGTCTTTCCCGCGAGGTCGTCTTCAATTTCTCTTGCACCGCTTCAGTGACCAACTGGCGCAGAGGAATGCCCCGTTCCGCAGCCACGGACTTGGCGCGGCGGAACAAAAAATCGGGAATCTCAAGAGTTGTCTTCACGGAGCCATATTACCATATTTACGGGTAATTCGAATTTACGAGTCAACGATCGGCAAAGGCCTCCCTTTGCGGCCGGTCGATCTCTCCGGCCGGGCAGCAGCACTGTGGGCATCCCGGCATTCTATCAAGGGGCCTAAAGCGAGTTACGCTTCAATCCCCCAACCTTTTCAACGCCAAACCCGCAACCGAAATCATTGACTTATAATCCCCCAAGCCCGATAACAGAAGTCTGAATGGGGCAATTTCGAGATGTGTCGTCCACCAGGACGCACACCGCGCAAATTAATAAGACGAGATTCCCGCCCTAGCGCCCATGCCTCGCGTTGGTTAGACTGCTCTTTCTCACCAAAGGAGCAAACTATGTCGAAGTTGATCGTGCGGTTCCTGGCCATCTTAGGCGCTTTAGCCCTTATCGGAATGGTCCTCGCGATGGTGGTCGCGATCGGCACTGCGGGCAAAGTTCCGTCCAAGACAATTCTCGAAGCCAACTTCGAGCAGGCTTTCCTCGAGGACACGCCCGAGACGCCGTCCGCGCAACTGCTGTTAAACGAGAAAGAGACGCTGCGCGACGTGGTCGATGCCATCGATCGGGGATCGACTGACGACCGCGTTGCCGGCATGATCGCGAAGATCGGCGCGGCTCCGATGGGAATGGCGCAGACTCAGGAGCTGCGCGATGCTGTCCAAAGATTCCGCGCGCACCGGAAGTTTGCGGTCGCATACTCGGAGACCTTCGGCGAGTTTGGGCCAGGCAACGGCGCTTATTATCTGGCGACGGCGTTTGACCATATCTATCTGCAGCCCTCGGGAGATGTCGGGCTCACCGGCATCATCATGGAGTCGCCCTTCATCAAGGGCACGCTTTCGAGGCTGGGCATGAGCTTTCACGGCGATCACCGGTATGAATACAAGGCTGCGCTCAACTATTACACCGAGAGCAAATACACGGACGCGCACAAGGAAGAGATGACCGCGATCATGAATTCATGGTTTAACCAGATCAAGGAGGGAATCTGCCAGGCGCGGCAGATCGCGCCAGATAATTTTCAGGCGCTGGTGGACGCGGGACCTTATCTCGGCAAAGAAGCGGTCGCGGCGAAGCTGGTGGACGCGGTTGCGTATCGTGACGAGGTCTATGGCGAGGTGAAGAAACAAGCCGGCGATGGAGCCGAGCTGCTCTACCTGGATAAATATCTCAGCCGCGCCGGACGTCCGCACGATCATGGGAAGACGATAGCGCTGGTGTTCGGAGTTGGCGACGTCACTCGCGGCAAGAGCGATTACGATCCGGTGCAAGACAGCCAGAGCATGGGATCGGACACGGTCGCAGGCGCGATTCGAGCGGCGGCGGAAGACAAGGATGTGAAGGCAATCTTGTTCCGCGTGGATAGTCCCGGTGGTTCTTATGTTGCCTCCGATACTATCTGGCGGGAAGTGGTGCGCGCGCGCCAGGCGGGCAAGCCGGTGATCGTGTCGATGGGAAACCTGGCTGGGTCTGGAGGATATTTTGTGGCTATGGCCGCCGACAAAATCGTCGCCGAACCGGGGACGATTACGGCTTCGATCGGCGTACTGGGCGGAAAGATGCTGACCAGCGGCCTGTGGGATAAAGTCGGACTGTCGTGGGATGAAGTGCATCAGGGCGAGAATGCGACCATGTTCACGGGAACCGAGGATTACACGCCCGCCGAATGGGCAAGGTTCGAGGCATGGCTCGACCGAGTGTATCTCGATTTCACGAGCAAGGCCGCCGAGGGGCGCAAACTGCCCAAGGAAAAGGTGCTTGAGATTGCCAAGGGACGAATCTGGTCGGGCCAGGATGCGAAGAACCTTGGCTTAGTCGATGAGCTTGGCGGCTACGATACGGCGCTGAGATTGGCCAAGAGAGCGGCGGGAATTCCTGAGAGCGACGAGATCAAGATCGTTGTCTATCCCAGGCCGAAATCTCTTTTGCAAAGTCTGATCGATCGCCGCGGTCCGGAAAATAGCGACAAGGAAGAAGTGCGGCAAACCTTGGCGCGAGTTTTCGAAATGGTGCAGCCGGTGGCACGGCAGCTTAATGCGATTGGCCTCAGAGCTAAAGATGCGGATCAGGATGAGGTGTTGCGCATGAACCCTGTTGCCGGTAGCCAATAGTAAATTATCGGCTTCAACCTTCGATCCAATTCTCAGAAGGACAGCGCTGTATTGACAGCGGCTTTGGGCTGCCGTATTGTCTTGCGACAAACGTTGGGGTCACTAAGTCTCACTTGTGTTCCGAAAGGAAGAGTCATGAGCGACGATGGAAAGAATGACACGGTTTCACGGCGGGGGTTTCTGGGGATGGGGTCGGCGGCGCTAGCCACAGCCGGGATGCTGTCGGCGGCTAATGCCGGAGGTCAGGTGCAGCAACCGTACGCTGCGACAGAGGATAAGAAGCCGTATCCGACGAAAGACAATCGAAGCGCCAGCGCTCCGGGTCCGGGCAATCCGCAGATCGACGCGCAGAATCCGGATTCTTTCTTGCCGCCTCCGACCGATGCGGGCGGTGTGCAGACGTTTAAATATCCTTTCGGGCTCTCGCACAAGCGCATGATATCCACGCCGGCAATCGACTTCGAAACCGCGAGCTCCCGGATCGTGACCTCGCGCGACCATCCTCCCTTATTTTATCAATTTGGAGGGGGCGGATTGGACATGGTTTCTGGTTTTATATTTCGTGGCGGGTCAGGGGGTTGGGGAGAAAAGGCGGTTGCGGGGGGCTTGACAGGTTTTTGGCAAGGTACACGAATTGTGGGTAGCGCACCAGGTTAGTCTGGGTCCCGGTTTGCCTTGGGCCCTGACACGACCAGCCGTCTCATAGAAGCGCCCAGAGAACGGCAGGCTCAGGGCAGGCACTGGGGCACCAGGCCGCTCGGCATGACCCTGAGGTTATCGTCGTCCGCAGGCCACTTCTCAAAAGCGAGAAGTGGCGCACCCTTCTTATGCGGGTTGACACAAATTAATGGGGCTCTGGCGGCACGACTGAAGTCGTGCCATTCCCGGTTCTAGTTCTACGCGGGCTGAACTCTTCGGATCGTCTTTTTCCAGTCGATATTCTTCCAGTCGATTCTGGTGCGGGCTAGAGAGAGGAGCAGCATGAATACGAAAATCTCCAGCAGTCCTAGCGAGGCGCTGGCGATGGTTTGGGTTCGCTTGGCGAGCAGGGAGAAGCGTCCGTAGACGAATTCTATGTGGACCCAGTAGACGAGTAAGGAGGTTTGACCTAGTTGGATTAGTGGGCTGAAGCCACGAGTTGCCCATCCCCAGCGGCACCACGCGTAAGTCAGGAATGCGATCACTAACAAGAGGCCTATGCGCGTCATTAGAAAGTTTGGACTGGTGTGCCAGTAATCGTAAGTTGAATAAAGATGGAAGAAAGAGTGGTCAAATTGGCGCGCTGCCAGGATGACTAGGGCTCCTATGCCGGCGAACACGGCTAAAGTTTGCGCGACTTGGTTACGAGCTCGGTCGCTAAAGAGGATGAATCCGGCGGCCAGACCGGTGAAGGCGAAGGCGGCCCAGGGAAATAGCGGGAACAGCCATGACTGAGGAGCTCCGAGATTGTGGCAGCCGTCGATGTAGGACTCCAACCACCAGGGCAACCAGGTTGGCCTCCACGTGGTGTAGAGGGGCGGAGTCAGCAGAGCGATAAGGGCGGTTGTGGCAAGGGCGGTGAAAACTAATGCTAGCCGGCTGCGGCTAAAGCCGCGTTCATTACTGGAAGATGGCGGTATGCCTGAAGGCATACCCTGGTACGGGGCTTGCCGATACGAGGCTTGGGGCTCTCTGAAGACCTGCAGCGTGACGCCGCAGGTTAGGGCCATCAGGATCATGGACAGGCCGATTATGTTGAGGATGTCGACGCGGAGTAGGTCGGACCAGGGGGCCCATCCCCAGGCTATTAGAAATTCCTGCAGACGGAAGAGGAGCCCGAAGGCAAAGATTTCCGCGCCGCGGCGGGCCATGGTGCGGGTGATTTCTGCAGGGCTTAAGCTCTTGCGAATCAGTTTATCGGTGACCAGCGCGAAGGAAATTCCGGCTAGAAAAAGAAAGAGTGGGGCGGGGAGCGTGCCCAATAGTTGCGAGGTTTTGAGAAAGGCGGTATTGCGCGCATCGCCGCCTAGCCAGGCATCGTAACAATGGGTTTGAAACATGAGGACGCAGGCCAGGCCGCGCATCCAGTCGATCCAAGGCAAGCGGGAGCCGGTGGGCTTGGCGACTGAGGTTGCTTGTAACGCGGGTTTCATTAGCTTGTCGATTCTTGTTCCTTTATTTTTTCCTTTATTTTTACTCCCTCATTTCATTCCCTCTAGGATGGACCCGACGATTCCGCCGACTACTCCACCCTTCGCGGCCTCATTGGAGGGTCTCGGCATGTATTCCATCAGCTTATGAGCGAGCCTTGCGATGGGAAGAGTTTGCAGCCAGAGACGTCCTGGGCCGGTTAGCGAGGCGAGAAAGAGTCCATCGCCGCCGAAGATCATATTCTTGATGCCCGGAACGGTGGTGATCTGAAACGAAACGCTGGATTGAAAAGCGCCAACGTGGCCGGGGTGAACGCGCAGAGTTTCCCCGGGTTGAAGATCCTTGATGACCAGTTCACCTGAAAGTTCGAGCCAAGCCGTGCCTTGTCCGCTGAGGCGCTGCAGGACGAAGCCGTCGCCGCCAAAGATTCCGGCGCCGAGCGATTGCTGGAATCCGACGCCGATCTGGATTTGCGGTGTGGCACAGAGGAAACCGTGGCGGTGGATCATATATTCGTGGCCGGCGCTAAGCTCTACGGGCACGATATGGCCGGGAAGCTTGGTGGCGAAGGCTAACTCTCCTGGCGCGCCGAAGGCCCGGTACTCGGTCATGAAGAGCGTTCCGCCGCCGGCGACGCGTTTGATGGCGCCGAAAACTCCTCCGCCGCCGCCCAATTGCGTGTGGGTAGTCATCTGGATGGAACTGGTCATCCAGGAGAGTTCTCCGGCTTCGGAGATGACGGACTCATTCGGGTCGAGTATGAATTCGAGAACGGGCATGGTGGTGCCGGTAACGCGGTGTTGCATGGCGTCTCCTGACGGACAGGCTAAATCGAAATCTGGAAAACCGTAAATGTACTAGAGCATTTTAAGCCGTTCCGGGTCCTGGTTTGATTTCGCACCTGTGTACGGAATCGCTTCTCTAACTATTCTGCGGGCTATTTCTGCGAGCTATCATTTCCACGAACTATCGAGCGCGCATCAGCATCCAAAGGTTGTTGAAGCTATTTTAGGAGGGTTTATGGTAAAGAGACCACGCGGCGACGACCGAGCCCAGTTAGACGATTTGGGCAATGATCCCGGGCAAGTTGGCCCGGAGAGCGGGGGGCAATCTGGAGACAGCCAAACGCTCTCTTCGATTGCCGATGCAGCGGATGAGAGCGTTCAGGAACTGGCCGAGGACGATCAGGCGCTCGAAGCGGGCATCGTTGAAGGCGTAGAGGACGCTGCCGATCATCCCGAGCGTCCCGTGCATACTCACCTTAGAATACGGGCATCCCGATGATCTTCCCCCCCGTGCCGGTGAAGAGGAACCGGACGGGCCGGTATTGGAGGAGCCCCGCAGCACTCGAGGCCAGGAGATCGATGTGGAAATCTGGCGGATGAGGACACGGCGGCTTAGGTCTCTAGCAGGCTGCGGAAAAAGTGTTTTCCGCGCCGGAGTGTAACCTCAGCGGCTAAAGCCGGCGCTGAAAACAAGCCGGTTATCGCAGCGGTAAACCGCTGCGCCACCCAAAATCAAGCGCAAACCCGACTTTCTCCGCAGCCTGCTAGTGTCGTATGCCGCAAACAGGCGGTCTATTGAAACGGCCAAGGTCAAGAAGGAAAGTTGTTGAAAACACAAGGTCCCTGCGCTCCGCTTCGCTCTGGTCGGGATGACAGACTTAATTTGGCGAATTTATGGGACAGCGCTGCCATGAGCGGCTTTCACTGACAGCGTGCTAGCATTTGATAGAGCCTGTCAGGTCTGTCATGAGTCTCGGCCATCCTCTTGCTGCTGCTAAGTTCGTGGCGCACGCTGCCTTTATTGTTCCATTCTTTTTTCGTCTGTTGCTCGCGCTTCCGCTACTGATCGTGGCTGCCCCTGAACGGGCGTTGGCCAAGGACGAGCCCAAGTGGATCGAAGTTCATACCGCGCACTTTTCTGTCATCACAGATGCGGGCGACAAGCGAGGGCGCGAGGTTGCTCTGCGAATGGAGCAGATGCGAGCCGTTTTCGGGCAGCTGATTTTGAAAGACAAATTGAAAATGTCGGTGCCCGTCACTGTGATTGCGCTCAAGAGCGACAACCAATACGGCATGGTGGCTCCGGGAAAGCAGAGCCGGTCGTCAGGCTTTTATGTGCCCGGCGCGGATCGTGTTTATATGGTGCTCGATTTGTTTCAGTCCGATCCGTGGCTTGCTGTGGCGCATCCGCTGGCACATTATCTTTTGAATTACAACTACCCTCCGACGCAGGGCTGGTTCGACGAAGGGCTGGCGGAATATTTTGGATCGATCTATATCGGCAAGCAAGTGGAGTTGGGAGGCGATCCGGAGTTGATGCCGGAGTGGCACGAAGACATCTTCGACAATGGAATGCAGCGTGATTCGAGCCTGCCCCAGTCGCTGACGCAACTGGTGAGTTCGCCGGTGTGGATGTCGATGGTCGACCTTTTCACTGTGAAACATGACCCTACGGGAACGCACGAGGGAACGCACCACACGCTCTTCTACGCGCAGTCCTGGATGGTCGTGCACTATCTTATAAACAAGAACAAATTACCGGAGGCGGGGACTTACTTCGACTTAGTGCTGAATCAGAAAATGCCGGTGGATAAGGCGATGGTGCAGGCCTTTGATATGTCGCCGCAGCAGATGGAAGACGCTGTGAAGGATTATTTTAAATCGCTGAGCGGGTTGGGCATTGCTCTCGACCAGGCGAAAAAGCCGGTGGCAAACCCTGTGAACATGCAACAGCCTGACCATCTTCCGTTGCCGTTCATTGCGGATGATATCGGTATGACGGTGACTCCGGTTAAGGATGAAGAGGCAAACGCCGTGATCGCAGATGTGATGGCGCGGATCCCGGAACATCGCGATCAGGCCCTGCACGATTTGCACCGGCTGACGGAGGATCCAAAAGATAAAGATAACGAGGCGGCGCGCCGCGGATTGGCATGGGACGACATCAGCCACAAACAATACCACGCGGCCGCCAACGAACTGGAGAAAGCTACCGATCTGGATCCGCGGGACCCATGGATTTGGTATTACCGATCGGTGCTGAAATATCGGAAGGCACAGGCGACCCGGCAGGAGATGCAGGGCCTGGCAAACATGATGCAGGACTTGCGCTCTGTGACAGATTGGTATCCCGAGTTAGCCGACGCTTATAACATGCTGGGAATAGCGCGAGTGGAGGGTGGCGGCATCAACTCGGCGCTGGAGGCGCAGCGGCTGGCCATTTCGCTGGCGCCGCGGAACGTCGAGTATCAGTTCAATCTGGGACAGATCTACGTTGCCGGAAAGAAATGGGAGTTGGCGCGGCAAGTGTTCACGCGGCTAAAAGAGGGAACGGATCGCGCCGCGGCGACAGCGGCGAAGCAGCAATTGGAGGACTTGGACACGCTGCAAAAATATGGAGTGCGTCCGCAACGGGCGGAGGGCGAAGCGCCGGCGGGCGCTGCCAGCACACCTTCGGCGGCTACAAGTGCGGCTACGGTATCGGCGAAAGCGGGGCAAAATAGCGCGTCATCAAATCAAGAAGCAGATAAGGATGACGACGACGATGCGCCGCCGAAGCCGCCGCCAGTGAAGCCGGGGACGACCGGGCCCATGCAATTTCTCAAGGGCAAGATCGTAAGCAGCGATTGCTCGAAGCCTCCCGAGGCTATCGTCACTATCTTGAGCGGCATGACGACTTACAAGATGCACGCTTCGGATTACAAGTCACTGGTGGTGATTGGACAGGACCAGTTTTCCTGCGAGTGGAAGAACCTTCTCGTGGCGGTGAACTATCGGGCTGTGGGGAAGACTGGCGGGGAATTGGTGTCGATTGAAGTGCGGTAAATGGAATAGGGGTAAACGTCTATCGTCGCATCATTATCCCCAACCTTCGCAGATCTGCGCGGCGCTACTTCTTGCGGACATTCGGTACGCGTCGCGTGAAATTGCGGTTCTTCACCAGAGTCGAAAGAACGATGGAGGTCGAGGTGGTGCCGAAGGGCGTCAATTCGTCGATCACGCGTTCCAGATGCCGCACCGATTCGACGGCAACTTTGAGCGTAAACGAATCGGCGCCAGTGCCACGATGGCATTCAAGGACCTCGGGCATGTCGCGCACAGCCTTCGCAACGCGGGCGAAAACGTCGCCGACGACACTAATGCGGATGAAGGCGGCGATGGGCAGGCCGATTTTGGCGGGATCGACCTCGGCGTGAAAGCCCGTGATGATGCCGGCATCTTCCATTTTGCGGACTCGTTCGGCAGCTGCGGGTAGAGTCAGCCCGACGCGGCGTCCGAGCTCCGCGAACGAGACTCGTCCATTCTGTTGCAGTTCCTCCAGAATCTGCCAGCTTGTCTTGTCAAGTGCTGAATTATCGAAGGTCACAAAGGCATTCTACTTTAGAAACTACACATAAGACCTCGAACTACCTGATCTATTGTATTTACGAATTGTTCGTTCCGCCGAACAATAGTTGCAGACGGCAGGTTTTGGACAATAGTTTTGGGACAATCGTTCCAGGGTAAAGGGGCCAACCAAAATGAGCTTTGCAAACATTCATTGGACCTGGATGAACGGCGAATTTATGCCGTGGGCTGAGAGCAACGTGCCGCTGTCGACGCACGCATTGCATTACGGGACGGGCGTCTTCGAAGGCATTCGCAGCTATGCGATGAAAGACGGCGAACCCGCGATCTTTCGTCTGGGTGCCCACCTTGACCGCTTTAACCAATCCGCGGCCGTTTACGGTCTGCGCATCCCTTTCAATCGCGAACAATTGACGGAAGCGATTTGCGGATTGATTCGACGCAACGGACTCACCGAATCTTATATCCGTCCGATTGCTTTTATGGGAGCGGAAACGCTCGGCATTCGGGCCCAGTGTTCCACCGAAACGGCAATTCTGGCCTGGCCGCAAATGGTGCACGTCAGCGAACAGAGCCGGACGCGCGGGGCGAGGCTGACCGTTTCTCCCTACCGAAAATTCGATGCGCGCATGATGCCGACAACCGCAAAGGCTTGCGGGCAGTATCTGAATTCGCGGCTGGCCACTATGGAGGCTTCGCGGCGCGGTTATGACGAAGCCTTGCTGATGAATATCGATGGCAATGTAGCAGAGGCCGCGGTTGCCAATGTCTTCGTGGTGAAGGGCCGAACATTGCGCACGAACGACGAAAAGTCTTCGATCCTTATGGGAATTACTCGCGATTCGATTCTTCAGTTGGCGAAGGCGGAGGGGTTCCATCTGGAAGTGGGTACCATCGCAGTGGAAGAACTGAGGATCGCGGACGAAGTCTTTCTGTGCGGCACGGCTTGCGAGATTGTTCCGGTCGCAGAACTGGATGGCATTCGAATTGGCAAGGTGGCGCCAGGGCCGGTCACAGTTCAGATCCGTAGCGCATTCGATCGCGCTAAAACGGGGGCTGCACACGAGTGGAAGCACTGGTTGCATCGCGTGGCGGTGGACGAAGCGCTACGAGAGCCCGCCGTTTCGTGCAGATGAGTCACGCGTGCTGGTTGCTGTGTGGGGCAACTGAAGAAAGATAAAATATTGTGTGGGGGAATCGGATGGAAAATCCACTCAAGCTGAAGCGCATTCACCATGTCGAATTCTGGGTGGGCAACGCGCGTCAGGCGGCTTACTTCTATCGCAAGGGATTCGGATTTTCGCAAGTCGCCTACAGCGGACTGGAAACGGGCCAGCGGCAAGCGAGCCTCCTATGCGATGAGCCAGGGCAAGGCGAACTTCGTTCTCACCACGCCGATGACGCCCGACGATGATGCCGCGGAACATATCCGCAAGCATGGCGACGGCGTGCGCGACATCGCGTTGGAAGTGGCGGATGCGGATCGAGGCCTTCGCCGAAGCCGTCCGCCGCGGCGCTCTGCCGGCCGAGGAACCGCACGATGTACAGCGATGAACACGGCGCGATCCGCCGCGCCGCGGTCCACACCTATGGCGACACGATCCATTCGCTGATCTCCTACAAGGATTACAAGGGGCCGTTTCTGCCGGGGTACATGGCGGCGCCGCATCGCGGGCGACGATTGCGGAATTCTGCGACGTTGACCACATCGTGGGCAATGTGGAACTCGGCAAAATGCAATATTGGGCCGATTACTACACGCGCGTCTTCGGCTTCCATCGTTACATCACCTTCGACGACAAGGATATCTCGACCGAATACAGCGCGCTGATGAGCATCGTCATGTCGGACGATTCGCATTCGGTGAAGTTTCCGATCAATGAGCCGGCCACGGCGCGCAACAAAAGCCAGATTCAGGAATACATCGAGGCTTACGGCGGAGCCGGGGCGCAGCACATCGCGCTGCAATGCAAGCGACGTGCTTTATACAGTGGGAAAACTGCAGCGCAACGGCCTCGATTTTCTGCGCGTTCCCGACACTTATTATGACGTGCTGCCGTCGCGCGTCGGGTCCGGTGGAGGAATCGGTGGCAGATTTGCGCTCGCTAGGTATACTTGTGGACCGCGACGAGGAAGGCTACCTGCTGCAGATATTTTCGAAGCCGGTAGAGGATCGTCCGACTGTGTTCTTTGAGGTGATTCAGCGCAAGGGCAGCCGCGGATTTGGCAAAGGAAATTTCAAAGCGCTGTTTGAGTCCATCGAACTGGAGCAGGCGCGGCGAGGTAATCTGTAGCCATGCCAACCGCAAAGACGGCCAACGCAAACGTGGCGGCAGCAAAAGTCAACGGACGGCGAACGTCCGAGTTGAGCTCACAGTTGCGCTACCAATCGGGATTCGGCAACGAGTTCGCCAGCGAGGCGGTGGAAGGCGTATTGCCGCGCGGGCAGAATTCTCCTCAAAAAGTGGCGCACGGGTTGTATACGGAGCAACTGAGCGGCACGGCGTTTACCGCGCCGCGCGGGGTCAATCGCCGGACCTGGCTTTATCGGATGCGGCCTTCGGTGGCGCACAAGCCATTCGAGCCGATCGAGCAGGGAAATGGCTGCGCAGCGCGCCGTTTGACGAAGTGCCAACGCCGCCCAACCAGTTGCGCTGGACTCCCATTCCGATTCCCCGGCTTCAGAGCCCACCGATTTCGTTGATGGCCTGATCACGATGGCGGGCAACGGCAACACGCATACCCACGCGGGCGTGGGAATTCACATCTACGTCGCCAATGCCTCGATGACCGATCGTTTTTTCTACAACGCCGACGGAGAAATGTTGATCGTTCCGCAACAAGGGACGCCTGCTGTTGCGCACGGAGATGGGCATGTCTGGAAGTTGCTCCCGGCGAAATTGCGGTGATTCAGCGGGGCATTCGTTTCCGCGTCGAACTTCTCGAAAAAGAGGCCCGCGGTTATATCTGCGAGAACTACGGCGCGCTGCTTCGCCTGCCGGATCTCGGACCGATTGGCGCGAACGGGCTGGCGAATCCGCGCGATTTTCTGGCTCCCGGTGGCGGCATTTGAAGATCGCGAAGGCGATTTCCGGATTGTGACCAAGTTCCAGGGGCGGCTGTGGGAGGCGGCCATCGATCACTCGCCGTCTGAATGTCGTCGCGTGGCACGGAAACTATGTGCCCTACAAATACGATCTGGCGAAATTCAATTGCATCAACACGGTGAGCTTCGACCATCCCGACCCGTCGATTTATACGGTGCTGACTTCACCTTCGGAAATTCCCGGAACCGCCAACGTTGACTTTGTTATTTTTCCGCCGCGATGGATGGTTTCCGAGCACACGTTTCGTCCACCGTGGTTTCATCGCAACTTCATGAATGAGTTCATGGGGCTGATCCGCGGCGAATATGACGCCAAGGCGGAGGGATTCGTGCCCGGCGGCGCAAGCCTGCACAATTGCATGGCCGGCCACGGGCCGGATGCCGAGACATTCGAGAAGGCCAGCAAGGCCGACCTGAAGCCGGTCTACCTCGGCGACACCCTGGCGTTCATGTTCGAGACCCGCTTCGTCTGCCAGCCGACGAAGTTTGCGCTGGAGAGTTCGCAGCTCGATCACCAATACTTTGAATGCTGGCAGGGGCTGCAGAAGAAGTTCAAGTAAGCGAGTCGATAGATTGCAAACATCTCAGGCTGTGGCAAATTCCGCGAACACTTGCAGTGTCCTGCTGCGCGAGTTGATCGACTATGCGGGATTGTTTCCTCCGGCATCGCTGCCCATGACTGCGTCGGTGGCTAACTATGACGCATATCTGCGATCGGAATGGAGCTGGATGCTTGGGCGTTTTATCGTTCCGGTTGCGCGCCTTGGTGAATTTGAAGAATTTTTGGGCGGGTTGGCGACTCCATTGGACGAAGGCGTCACTAAGTGGCGGCTGTCAGCGCTGGTGGGGGCCGATCCGGCGGCGGATGTGACCCAGCTTCGCGAGTTTACTGAACGCATGATGAGAGGCAGCGGCTGCAGAAGCGCGGTGGCTGAGTCGGTTGAGGTGAAAATCGCGCGCGTCGAAGAGATTACGAGGTTTGCCGGAATCATCCCGAGCAGAGCTTGCGACATATTTCGAGATTCCACTTCAAATGTCGAATTGTCGCGAGTTCATCCGGGAGGTGGCGGCTTGTGGGCGCAGAGCCAAAGTTCGCACGGGCGGCGAAACGGCGGACAAGTTTCCCGCGTCCGAAAGCGTGATCGAATTTATACGTGAGTGTTCGGCGGCCCATGTGCCTTTCAAGGCGACCGCTGGATTGCATCATCTGCTCCGCTCGGTGCAGCGCTTGACCTATCAACCCGAGTCGGCAATGATGCATGGCTTTCTCAATGTTTTTCTGGCGGCCGCATTCTTGCGGGCGGGCATGGAAGCGGATGTCGCCGTCCAACTGCTCGACGAGCAATCCGCTCAGGCATTTCACTTTGATTTCGATGGAGCGGCCTGGCGCGAGCACCGGCTTAGCCAGGATGAAATCGCCAGCACGGCTGAATTTCGCGATTTCATTTGGATCGTGCTCGTTTACGGAGCCTATCGACGACTTACGGTCTTTGTTCTTTACACCTCGTATGAAAATTCCTGCTATAAACATGAGCGATGAAACCCGTTCTCGACGAAACTCATGATCTGAAAGCACAAAGTTGGGTGGAATCTGCCAACGTTGCCGGCGCGGATTTCCCTGTCCAGAATCTACCTTTCGGAATTTTTCGGCGGCACGGTGCAGGTGGCCGCGCGAAGGTGGGAGTCGCTATCGGAGACCGGATCCTCGACGTCCATGGGATGCTCGGGCACAGCTATCTGGCGGATGAAAAGCTACGGTCCGCGGCGAATGCTGGCGCGTCCGACTCGTTGAATCCGTTGATGGCGCTGGGAAATGCTCCACGAAACGCCTTGCGCCATCGCTTACACACTATTCTGCGAGAGGACGCTCCCGCTTCGGTTCGACAACATGCTTCGAGCCATATGGTCGCGCAAGCCGAGGTTGACATGCTACTGCCCACAGTGGTCGGCGACTATACGGATTTCTACGCTTCGATTTTTCACGCTACCAATGTTGGCAAGCTCTTCCGTCCCGACAATCCTCTTTTGCCGAATTACAAGTACATTCCCATTGGCTATCACGGGCGCGCATCGTCACTGGTGCCGACCGGAACGCCCATTCGGCGTCCGTCCGGCCAGACGCGGGATGCCGACGCTGGCCTTACTAGTGAACCCAAATACGGGTCGACCAAGGCGCTCGATTACGAGTTGGAACTTGGCTTCTTTGTGAGTAGAGGAAATACCTTGGGAGAAACTATTCCCATCGCCGAAGCGGAAGAACACATTTTCGGAATCTGCCTGGTCAATGATTGGTCGGCACGCGACATTCAAGCGTGGGAATATCAGCCGCTGGGGCCTTTTCTGGCTAAGAGCTTTGCCACTTCACTCTCGCCGTGGGTGGTAACGACGGAAGCACTCGCGCCGTTCCGTGCGGCCGCCTTTGCGCGCGCAGAAGGCGATCCAGCGCCATTGCCCTATCTTTTCGACGCGACCGATCAGGAGCATGGCGGTCTCGACTTATGGCTGGAAGTTTCGCTGGTTTCGGCATCGATGAGGGAAGCCGGCATCGCTCCAATGCTCTTGGGCCGTAGTAATTTTCGCGACATGTATTGGACCATGGCGCAGATGTTGACGCATCACGCGAGCAACGGCTGCAATCTGCGCTCCGGCGATTTGCTGGCGAGCGGCACTGTGTCGGGCCCGGACAAGACTGCTCGTGGCTGCTTGTTGGAGCTGACTTCGCGAGGCAAAAATCCAGTTACGCTTCCCACAGGCGAGCAGCGAAAATCTCTCGAAGACGGCGATGAAGTTATCCTGCGCGGATTTTGCGAACGAGACGGGTTTCGCCGCATTGGACTTGGCATCTGCAGCGGAACGATTCTGCCTGCAGTGTGAGATAACACCGCTAAACACACTCCTTCGATTGCGTAGAAACGGGGGCTTGCCGCGTCCCTCTCCCTTCCGACCAAGGCGGGGCAAGCCGCCGTCTCCACAGAAGAATTGGCAGCGTTTGCCGGCTGGAATTCGTTGTATAGTAGTCGCCGGCTTAAAGGAGGAGATTTGAGCTCGCTGGCGGATTCAGCCCGGCCGGAAAACTATCCGCCTTTGCCGGCCGATCCAACTGCCAAAGAAGGTCATGGTCCGGCGGTTTTCGCCGGCTTTCTCGGCTGGACGCTTGACGCCTTCGACTTCTTTTTGGTCGTCCTTTCGCTGACCGCCATCGCACAGGAGTTTCACCGCTCCGACAAAGAGATTGCTTTCTCCATCACGCTTACGCTGGCTTTCCGGCCGGTCGGCGCCTTCATCTTTGGACTCATGGCTGACCGCTATGGGCGCCGCTTTCCATTGATGATCGACCTTGTCTTCTACTCCGTGGTGGAGGTGGCAACTGGCTTCGCGCACAGCTTCGCCACCTTCCTGGTACTGCGCGCGCTTTTTGGCATCGGCATGGGCGGAGAGTGGGGCGTGGGCGCGTCGCTCGCAATGGAAAAAGTTCCACCGCGGCTGCGCGGGTTCCTCTCCGGAGTCTTACAGCAGGGCTACGCCCTCGGCTACCTCCTGGCGGCGGGTTGCTACTTCTTTGTCTTTCCCCGCTGGGGCTGGCGTCCGATGTTTTTTATAGGAGGGCTGCCCGCGCTGCTCGGGCTTTTCGTCCGATTTAAGGTGAAGGAATCGGAAGTGTGGAAGAAGACGCGTCATCCGAATTGGAGCGATCTGGGCCGCGCGATCTTGTCGCACTGGAAATTGTTTCTCTATCTGACCGTGCTCATGATGATGATGAACTTTGCCTCGCACGGCACGCAGGATATGTTCCCTACGTTTCTGCAGCGGCAGTGGGGCATGAAACCTACGCAGCGCGCAGTGATCACGGCAATTTCGATGGTGGGGGCAATTTGCGGAGGCACGCTGGTGGGCTTTCTGTCCGATCGCTTCGGACGGCGCCGGTCGATGATCGTCGCGTTTATCTTTGCGATTGCGGTGGTTCCGCTGTGGGCGTACGCGCCGTCCATCACTTTGCTGGTTGCCGGAGCCTTCCTAATTCAATTCATGGTGCAGGGAGCGTGGGGAATTATCCCCGCGCACCTTTCGGAATTGTCTCCTGATTCGGTGCGCGGATTCCTTCCTGGATTCGCTTATCAATGCGGCGTGCTGCTGGCCGGCTCGGTCGCTTATATTGAGGCGATACTCGCCGAGCACACGAGGTACGCCAATGCTATGGCTTTGACAGCTTTGGTTGTGTTCACGCTAGCGGTAGTGGTGGTGGCTCTGGGGCGCGAGCAAAAAGGCATTCATTTTGGGTTATAGCGGCTGTGACGCGGGCGTGCCGCCTGGGACGGTGAGGATGCCCGTCGCTCGTCGCTCCATCGATCACTCACAGCGCTGCCAGTCGGCGCTGGATCAGCAGAAAATAAAGAGCTAGCACGATCAGCAGAAAGCCATTCATGCTGAGCACGATCGGCGCGGTAAACACCGGAACCAGCCATCCTGACAACAGATTGCCCATCGGCATGCCGCCGCGGAAGGCGAAGTTATAGACGCTCATCACGCGGCCACGCATTTCATTGGTGGTGATCAACTGCACCAGCGAATTCACGGTGGCAAAAACAGCCATCATCGACGCGCCCACCAGCACCAGAAAGACCTCGCTCAGCGGCAGCGACTTCGACAGGGCGAAGCCGGAAATTCCTGTACCCAGACAGATGAGCGCGCCCAGGGCGACGATCCCCTTCTTCTTCATGTTGCCCGCGCTGGCGATGGCGAGCGATCCGCAAATCGAACCGAGCCCCATGAGGGCCAGCAGATTGCCATAAGTCTCCGGCCCACGATGGAAAATATCTTTGACGAACACAGGAAAGTAGGTGCGCATGGGCATGCTCAGGAAGGTCATGCAGAAGGCGAGCAAAATCAGCGCCTCCATCGAGCTCTGCTGCCTCGCGAAATGAATGCCCTGCTTCAGGCTGGTGAACATCGACTCCTTGGTCTTCACTGGCAGGAAGCGGGCGCGAATGATCGAGAGCGACACGATGGGCGCGAGGAACGAGATCGCGTTTAGTCCGAAGCACCACTTTTCTCCGAGTCTGGCTAATGCTTGACCGGCGAGCGCCGGGCCCACCATGACCGCTACGTTGAACTGGATCGAATTGAGGGCGATGGCATTTGGCATGTCTTCGCGCTCGACCAGCGTGGGAATCAAGGCCTGGTAGGCTGGGCCGCCGAAGGCCTGCGCGAATCCGGAGATGAACGACAGGCAAAGAATTTGCCAAACGTGGACGCGGCCCGTTGCCACGAGAATCGTCAGCAGGCCGGCGCTTGCCATCTGTACGTATTGCGAGCCGAGCAGAATCTTACGGCGCTCGACGCGATCGGCAACAACACCGCCGATCAAGGAGAACAGAAATATGGGAATTCCGCCCAGAAATTGGTCGAGTGCGAGCAGGAAGGCGGAGTGGCTCAGGCGGTAGATGAGCCATCCCTGGGCTACGATCTGCATCCAGGTGCCGATGCTGGAGGTGCAGGCGCCAATCCACATCAAGCGGAAATCGCGATATTGAAATGCTTTGAAAACGCGCCGAATCAACTCGAGGTCTCCGGAGGATCCGCAAAAGCGTAACATGCGGCTCGTGGGTTAGACGCGGGAGAACGGGAAACGATTGAGAAGCCTTGACTTCAATCAAGAATCAACGTCAAAGGAACGCGGGCAGGAGTGTCCGCGCCGACGAACCGGACACGCCACTGATCCGGGGTTACCGCGGCTACAGGCAGCTGCCGAGCTTCGCTCGGCTTGGACGGGCGGGACGCCCGTCCCAACACGAGCGGAGTCTATTGGGGCAGCGCGTGGCCGCGCGTTTCTTCTCCTAGCGGAGTGAGCAGCAGCCCAATAGCAAACGCCACGCCCGTCAGCGCCACCGGCGTGCCTATCGAGCCGAAGTGGCGCACGCCGGCCCCTACCAGAAAGGTGATTCCGGCCCCGGCGAAGCGGGCGAAGGATGTCGAGAAGGCGAAGGCGCTGGCGCGGCATTCGGTGGGATATTGCTCGGGGAGCCACAGCGTGTAGACGGCGAAGTTGGCTCCGCCCACTCCCAGAAAAAATAGACAGACGAAGAACCACGGCAGGGCGTTTTCGCCGAGATAGTAGACCTTGCCGAAGGTGACCACGATGAACACGAGCATCAGCGCGAAGTAAAAGGCTAGAGCGCCGCGGCGCCCTATGCGTTCGGCGAGGGTGGGCATGGCTAGACAGCCCAGGATCGTGGCTATCGAAACCAGCATGGTTGCATAAGAGGCCATTCGAGCGGCTTGGGGTCCTACTCGGCCACTGGCTTCTGCCAGAGCCGTGACCGCTGCGGGGACGTAGACTGTGCCGGCCCAGAGTCCGGCGATCGAGACCAGCATGAAGATGGAATTCAGAATGGTGCGGCGGCGCAATGTTGAATTGAAGAGGGTTGCCAGCGGACGCCACCACGTCCAGGCGTGAACCACTTTTTCTTTTTGCAGCCAGCGCGAGGGCTCGGTTACTCCGTAGCGGATGTAGGCCAACAGGATGGCGGGCAGGCCTCCGAAGGCGAACATGGCGCGCCAGCCGAAGTGGCTACCGATGCTGTAATTGGCGAGAGCCGCCAGAAGGAAGCCGACGTAGTAGCCGGTGTGCATGTAGCCGGCGCCGGCGATGCGGCGATCTTCGGGCCATTCTTCGGCGACGAAGGTGCCGCCCATGGCCCACTCTCCGCCGATGCCTATGCCGGCGAGCAGGCGCAGAATAGCTAACTGCCACACATTGGCGGCGAAAGCGCTGAGCAGGGTGAATGCGGAATAGCAGAGAACGGTGAGCATCAGGGTGCGGACACGGCCGAACTTGTCTCCGATTGGTCCCCAGAGAAAAGCCAGACCCCAGCCGATCAGAAACAGCGCGAAAAGCAGACCGCCGTAGTAGCCTATGTTTCCTTTGGTCGCGGCGATGCCTGAGCGTGGCAGAAGTTCGCGCAGGCTTGGCACCAGCACCAGGGCGTAGATGACGGAATCCATGCCGTCCAGGGTCCAGCCTCCCCACGAGGCCCAGAAGCCGCGAATTTGATTTCGGGTTAAGGGCAGGGTTGGCTCCGGCTGATTCGGCTGATGCTGAGTTGGTTGCTGCAGTGGTTGGGCATTCATCTTGGTTTGAAAGGCGTTAGTCGGTCGCGAACTGCTGGCCAGCCCTTATTTCTGGACAAGGCAGCATACTCCGGTCTGGCGCTGGAAACTAGCACCTGGAGTGAAGTCCCAGCGCCTAAAGGCGCATCGATAATCGAAGCACCTGCGGCACGGCTCAAGCCGTGGCCTGATACGAGGCGGCGCAACAAAGTCTGACGGGGCGTTCAGCGTCGATTGTCATTACTTTGGGGGTTACGCCGCAATCCAACACGGGATATACTGATAGCAGTTGGTATGCGTTCGAACGGCTACATTTCGCCTTTCTCCAGTTGTTGGATTGAGGGGCTCGCTTGTCCCCGCCGTTATCTCTCCGTTTTGCCGTCTCACGTCCGCGCCAACCTCTTTGGCAGCGACTAATTTCTCCTTCTCCTCTGTGTAAGGTGCGTGCTTTTGGCTTCGGCGACCGGGGAATCCCACCCTAACGTCGCAAAAGGCGCGACGTTAGGATAGGGCACCCCTCGCTTGCTTGGGAACTGAGAACTAATCTGGAGGATCTTATGACCACCAAAATTATGATTGCCGGCCCCAAGCTCAAGACTGCGCTTCCTGGCCCCAATGCCAAGCGCATTCTGGCGGGCGACGAAAAGTATATTTCTCCTTCTTACACGCGTTCCTATCCAATGGTCGCCAAGCGCGGCCGCGGCATTGTGGTCGAAGATGTCGATGGAAACGAGTTCTTCGATTTCTCGGCAGGGATTGCCGTGGTCTCGACCGGTCATTGCCATCCGGAGGTGGTTGCCGCCATTCAGAAGCAGGCGGGCGAACTGATCCACATGTCGGGCACCGATTTTTATTATGAGGGCATGGTGACGCTGGCCGAGCGGCTATCGAAGATCGCTCCTATGCCGGGACCGCACAAGTTTTATTACGGGAACTCGGGCGCAGAGGCTATCGAGGGAGCATTGAAGCTGGCGCGGTATCACACCAAGCGGCAGCAAGTGATCGCGTTCTTCGGCGCTTTTCACGGACGAACCATGGGTGCGCTCTCGCTGACCGCTTCGAAGCCGCAACAGAAGCGGCGCTTCTCGCCGCTGGTGCCGGGAGTTACACACGTGCGCTATCCCGATGTGTATAGAGGTTGCGTGGATGGTCCGCAGGACGCCGAAAAGTTTGCTCTCGGCTGCGCCCGCTACATCGAAGACAAACTGTTTAAGACTATTCTCGCGCCAGAGGAAGTTGCGGCCATTTTTGTTGAGCCCATTCAGGGCGAGGGCGGCTACGTGGTCGCTCCGACAATCTTCATGCAGGAACTGCGCCGCATCTGCGACAAGCACGGCATTCTGCTGGTTCTGGACGAAGTGCAGAGCGGCATGGGCCGAACGGGGAAATGGTTTGCGGTCGAACACACGGGCGTGCATCCCGACATTGTTTGCATGGCCAAGGGCATTGCTTCAGGCATGCCGCTGGGTGTGACGATGAGCAAGGCGGACATCATGGATTGGGTTCCGGGATCGCACGCCTCGACTTTTGGCGGCAATCCGGTGTGCATTGCGGCGGCGCTGGCTACGCTGGATGTGATCGAGAAAGAAGGACTGTTGCGGAATTCGCAAGAGGTTGGCGACCACATGATGAAGCGCATGGGCGACTGGCCGAAGAAGTATAAGATCGTCGGCGACGTTCGCGGACGCGGCTTGATGATCGGCGTCGAGATTGTAAAAGACCAGGCGACCCGCGAATATGGAGCCAGCGAGCGCGACCGCATCGTGGAGGCGGCGTTTGAGCGCGGCATTCTGTTCCTGGGCTGTGGTCCAAGCACGATTCGCATTGCGCCGCCGCTCATCGTTACCAAGGACGAAGCGGATCTGGCCATGGATGCGTTGGAAGAGTCGATTGCCAGTGTTGCGGCCGAGAAGAGTGCGTAATCAGCGGAGAACTGCTGGCGGTAAAGGCGCGCGCGGGGCGAATTCGACCGGACGAGCGGTGACCGTCATCACATAGCGCGCGATGGCTCCAGGCTATGGTGAAAGCGGACTCGCCCTATGTTCGCCGGACGCCTGACGCAAGCCACACTACGCGCGCTGGACTGGCTGGCAGCGAAAACGCTGTCGCCGGAGGATGTTCCTGCCCATCAGCGCACAGGCCGGCGCGGCGAGGAAGACGCTTATTTTTACCTGCGGCGTCGCGGATACACCATTATCGCCCGCAACTACCGCTCTCCGCTTCATCGTGGTGAACTCGATCTGGTTGGGTGGGATAAGGACGTTCTGTGTGTTATCGAGGTGAAAACTCGAACGACGCGTGAGGTCAAGGCCGCCGAAGCTGCTGTTGATCGCCAAAAACAAGGAGAGCTCTCGCTGGTTGCTCGCGATTTCATGTGCCATCTGCCCGCTTCGTGCCCGAGGGATACCCATCGCGCGCGCTTTTCGCTTGATGGGGCGGAGTGGCGCTTCGATGTGCTCGCCGTGTACTATGACCAAGGCCACAGACAGCCCACGTTCGAGCTATTTCGAAACGCGTTTCCCGTGACGTACAATCGTGAATTCCGAAACTCCGGATTCGCTGGGCGCAATTGAAAGGAATTAGTACGTGCCTGAATTAAGAAAAGACCCCATCGTGGGCCGGTGGGTGATCATTTCCACGGATCGCGCCAAGCGGCCAACCGATTTTCTGCGCGAGGCGGTAAAGATTAAAGGCGGATTTTGTCCCTTCTGTTATGGCAATGAGAGCAAGACGCCGCCGGAAATTCTAGCTTACCGGCCGAGTAGCAATGGCAATTCTCCGCAAAAAGATAGCCCGGGATGGACCATTCGCGTGGTGCCGAACAAGTTCCCCGCGCTTGGGATTGAAGGCAACCTGAATAAGCAGGCGGAGGGCATGTTTGACAAAATGAATGGCATTGGCGCTCATGAAGTCGTCATCGAGACGCCCGACCACAATGCCACGCTGGCTTCGCTGCCGGCGAAAAAGATCGAAGACGTTTTGTGGGCTTTCCGCGATCGCATTCTCGATTTGAAAAAGGATCGGCGCTTCAAATATATCCTGCTGTTTAAAAACCACGGGGAAGCAGCCGGCGCTTCGCTTGAGCATTCGCACTCACAACTGATCGCGTTGCCAATTCTGCCTATTTATGTGGTGGAAGAGCTGGATGGAGCCAAGCAGTATTACATTTATAAGGAGCGCTGCGTTTTCTGCGACGCCATCCGGCAGGAACTGGACAGCGGCATCCGAGTGGTGGGCGAGAATGAAGATTTTCTGACGCTGGCTCCGTACGCTCCGCGCTTTCCGTTTGAGACCTGGATCCTGCCTAAGCGGCACGAGTCTGCATTCGAAAACTCTTCGTCGCACATGTTCGAAAATCTTGCGAAGGCGCTCAAGTCGCTGCTGATGAAAGCGGACCGGGTGCTGGATAATCCGCCTTACAACTTGGTGGTGCACACCTCTCCGGCACAGGATCCGGCGAATGAGTATTACCACTGGCACATCGAATTCATGCCCAAGTTGACCAAGACAGCGGGATTTGAATGGGGAACGGGCTTCTATATCAACCCCACGCCGCCGGAGGAAGCAGCGAAGTTTTTGCGCGAGGCTAGCGTGGAGGACGGGGTGCCGAGTACGGCGGCAGCGCGGTAAGAGGGTTTGCGATGCAACCGGTTCACGGGTTAGTGTTATACGCGAAGGTGATGTTGGGCGTCTTTATTGCGCTCGGTCTTTATTCCCTGACAGCGATGGTCCGTTCGTTCTACCGTCCCCTCGACCCAACACCTGAGAAAGCGAAGGCACTCAAGAAAGCTCTGATGTTGAATTGTTGGGTTCTGTTTGCGGCGGTCGCCATCGCGATCAATGCAATGATATCCAAGCAGTATTATCTGTTGGGTGTATCGGCGCTTCTGTTTACGTTTGTTCTTCCAGTCATCGTGCATTACGTCAGGTTGAAAAAGGCGCTGCGGCCCCAACCCCGTCAATCTTGAAGCAGCCAGATTATCCCTGGGTGCGATCGAGAACTTCCGCATGCCATGCCATCTGAATGGCTTCCAGCTTGGCTTCGTTCGATTTCGCGGGATCGTCCCTGAAACCGGGCAACGCGGTCACGTATTTGTGCAGGTCGGTGAAACGGACGGCTAACGGATCGAGGTCAGGATGGGCTTCGGAGAGCAAGATTCCTATGTCTTCGGGATCGCCCCAGGTCAGTTCTTTTGGCATGAATGTCTCCAAAGGCCAGGTTTCAAAGTTTCAAGGTTTCAGAGTTGCAAAGATCAACTATCGTCGCCGGTTCCTTGAAACTTTGCAACTCTGAAACCTTGAAACCTGACTTTTAATGCTCTTCTGAAACGTAATTCCGGTTCCACGCCGGGATTTCTACGACTAGTCTGCCGGGCTTCTTGATTACGGTCTGACATCCGAGACGCGAGTTTAATTGAAGATCGGCTGCCATGTCGAGTTTGTCGGCTTCGTCGTCTTCCATTTCAGAGATCAGGTCGGCGCCTTCTTTCACCCAGATGTGGCAGGTGGTGCAAGCGCAGTTTCCTCCGCAAGCGTGGTCGAGATGGATGCCGAAGTTTAGGGCGACATCGAGCAGCGACTCTTCCTTACCATGGTCTTTGTAAGGCAGTTTGCCGTGTTCGAAGGTCACCGTCTTGCCTTCGGGAAGAAAGGTGACTTCGACTGTGTTTTCGCTATTTTCGGTGGAGGGAGCATCCATTGTGGTGGTTCCGGTTCCCTGCGTTTTTTCTTCAGACATAGAAAGTCCTCTATTCAAAATCTGCCTTCGCCACCGGATGGCCAGCCTGTGGGCCTTCGCCGAGATCGGTGTCGGCTTCGTCCATGGCCTTGCCTTTAAGCGCGGCCGAGACGGCAGTATCCATCATGAGTTCCGCCAAACGCATCGTGGCCTGGTTTAGCGCGTCGATGGCGGTGCGAATCGCGTGGTAATCTTCACCATCTTTTACGCTAATCAGCGATTTTTCTAACCTTTCGACATTGCGGCGTTCTTCTCTTGTTAGTTCGTCCCAAGCCGGACTCTTCCTGCCTTTTAGCAAAGCGGCCAGGATCGTCTCCGCTTCGCGACGCGCTTCGATGGCCTGCCGCTGCCGGAAATCCTCCTCCGCGTAGTCGAACGATTCGAGAAGCATGTTTTCGACCTGCTCGTCGGTGAGTCCGTAGCTGGGCTGGACGTCGATCTCAGCTTCTTTTCCGCTGCGCTGCTCGCGCGCCGAGACGCGCAGGATGCCGTTGGCATCGATCAGAAACTTCACTTCAATGCGCGGCATGCCGGCGGGCATCGGTGGAACGCCCTTGAGATCGAAGCGCGCCAATGACCGGCAATCGCGCGCCAATTCGCGTTCGCCTTGCAGCACGTGAATCGCGACATTGGTTTGGCCATCGACCTGAGTGGTGTAGTACTGCGTTGCCGATGCGGGCACGGTCGAATTACGCAGGATGATTTTATCGGTCACGCCGCCCGCCACTTCAATTCCGAGGGATAGCGGCGTGACGTCTAGCAACAACATCTCTTTGGTGATCTCGGAACCGCCACCGAGAATATTCGCCTGCACGGCCGCTCCGAGCGCGACTACTTCGTCGGGATTCAGATCGGTATGCGGAACGCGCTTGAATAGCTCTTGCACGAGGCGCCGTACTTTGGGAATGCGCGTCGAACCTCCCACGAGCACGACCTCGCCTATCTGTTCCGGCGTCAAGCCTGCATCTTTGAGCGCCTGCTTGCAGGGTCCGACGGTGCGGTCGACGATCGGTTGGATCATCTGCTCGAACATCTCGCGTGTAATCTCGCGCCGATATTTCTTTCCGCCGGGCAGATCGACATCGAGTCTGGCCGAGGGCTGCGAGGATAGCGCAATCTTGGCCTCGATTACGGCTTGGCGAATGCGAGCTACTGCTTCTCCATTACGCCGTACGTCCAAGCCGAGGTCGCCGCGAATGTCATCGAGCGCAATGGCTATCAGCAGATTGTCGATATCGTCTCCGCCAAGATGGGTGTCGCCGTTGGTGGCAATCACCTCGAAGATGCCATCGTGCAGCTTGAGAATCGAAATGTCGAAAGTGCCGCCGCCGAGATCGTAGACCGCGACAATGCCGTTCTTCTTCTTGTCCAGACCGTAGGCGAGCGAGGCTGCTGTCGGCTCGTTGACCAGGCGCAGAACATTCAGTCCGGCGATGCGGCCGGCATCTTTTGTGGCTTGGCGCTGGGCATCGTTGAAGTAGGCGGGAACTGTGATGACTGCGTGGGTGACTGGAGTTCCGAAAAAGCGCTCGGCATTGCGCTTGAGTTGACGGAGCACCAAGGCCGAAATTTCCGGCGGAGTGTAAGTGCGCTCACCAATCTTAATGCGCAGAACTTCGCCTTCGTGAAGATCTTCCGCCAACTGAAACGGGAAGAGTTTGAGTTCGTCCTGTACATCTTCGAGGCCGCGGCCCATCAGACGCTTCACGGAATAAACGGCGCGATCGGGCGTTTCGATCAGATACTTGCGGGCGGCGTTGCCGACTATGACCTGATTGTTCTCGTCGAGGGCCACGACCGAGGGTACCAGATTCAACCCGTCCTCTCCGGGGATGACTACAGGGGAATCCTCTTGCATATAGGCCACGAGAGAGTTCGTGGTGCCGAGATCGATGCCGACGATGGTGTCAGTAGCCATTGAATCATTTATTCATTGACTCGTTCACGTCCCGCACGAGGTTGCGGACATAGTTTCTGCGGTTCAGGATATCCAGCATCCGGTCGAGGATTTTTTTCCCCTCGGCATCGGCTTCATTCGCCGTGCCGCGGTCAACAAGTTTGTCCCAGTTGCTCCACTCATTCTTTAGCTCGTTGAAGAGCGCATCGTACTTTTCTTCCAGAGAGAGCTTGGCCTTGCCGATTTCCTCGAGCAACGCGGGGTCGTCTTCACCCAACTTTTTCTGGGCTCGCAGCTCTTCAAGGTGCATGTTGAGTTCGAAGACTTCTTCCAGGAGATCGGGAGGCACCACCTGCTTCTTCAGTTCGCCGGTGGCGCGAGCCTTTTCGGTCGCCTGCTTCGATTGTTCTTCCAGTTCGATGCCTTCGAGGCGCAGCAGATATTCGGTGCGCTTAATTGGATCTTTCAGCGTGCGGTAGGCGTCATTGAGCATGGAACTTTGTTCCAGGCTCCAGCCGCGCTCACGATCATCAGCTTGACCGAACACATCGGGATGGAGCCGGCGACTGAGCGCATAGAACTCCTTTTCGAGATCGGCCGTATCCAAGTTGAGCTTGCGAGGAAATCCGAAGAAGGTGAAATAATCCACCGGTACCGGAGGCTGCACTTTGCCGCAGGAACTGCAGAAATGGACCGCGCGCATGGTCCCACAAGACCAGCAACTTGGGGTTGCCTCGCCCGCTCCGTGTCCCGGAATGATGACCGACGATTTAGATTCTGTACTTGCCATACTTTGTTTTGCCGTGCCTTGTTTGCCGCGCAAAATTTAGGGCGAGCGCGCGGCCCGCCCTCTGACCACTGGTTGTGTGGACGGGGCTGAGCCCGTCACCACACGATCTCTGCTACCACACCGCTTACGAGAACGAACTGCCACAGCCGCAGGACTTCGTTGAGTTCGGATTAACGAAAACAAAACCCTGCTGCATAAGCGTTTCCTGGTAATCAAGCGTCATCCCATGCAGATAGATGAAGGATTTCGGATCCACGAAGACCCGCACATCGCCGAACTGAAACACGCGATCGCGATCGCGCGGCTGTGTGTCGAACCTTATGTTGTAGCTCAGTCCGGAACATCCACCGCCCTGCACTCCTAAACGCAGGCCGCCGAGCTCTGGCGAAACATTTTCTTTCACCATGGCAGAGCGAATCTTCTTCAGCGCGTTGTCGGTCACCTGAATGCCCTTGGCGGGAGTTGCGGGTGTGGCGACTGTGACGGCTTCGTCTTTGACGACTTGATCCATACTCTAGCGCGGCTAACTGCGGAAGATCCCTCGCTTCGCTTCGGGATGACAACCAATTAAGATGGCCACCGATAATGAGGTATGCCATCGCGGCCGGGAGACGGGGCAAGCCCCGTCTCTACAGCGAAAGCATATTACTGCGCGGCCTGCATTTCTGCGGGCTTTGCGGTCTGCTGTTTCTTTTTCCAGTCGCCGATGGCGGCTCGGATGGCATCCTCGGCCAGCACCGAACAGTGAATCTTCACCGGCGGCAAAGCCAATTCCTTCACGATTTCCGTGTTCTTGATAGCAAGGGCCTCGTCAACTGTCTTGCCCTTGACCCACTCGGTCGCGAGCGACGACGATGCAATTGCCGATCCGCAGCCGAACGTCTTGAACTTGGCGTCTTCTATGACGTTGGTCTGCGGATTGACTTTGATCTGTAGTTTCATCACGTCGCCGCACTCGGGCGCACCCACCAGGCCGGTGCCCACATCGGTGTCCTTCTTGTCCATTGAACCCACGTTGCGCGGATTGTTGTAATGGTCGATTACTTTATCGCTGTATGACATTTGCAATCTCCTTGGAAATCTGACTAAACCCCCGACCCCAGGGGCTAAAGCCCCACTCTCACGGCCTCAATGGCACGGTTAAAGCCGTGCCCTACCCAAGACCTAATGCGCTTCTGCCGCCCACTTAACACTCTTTAAGTCCACGCCTTCTTTCGCCATCTCATAGAGCGGCGACAGTTCGCGCAGACGTAACACCGTTTCGACCACGCGGTCGGCCACGTAATCGATCTCGGCTTCGGTATTGAAGCGTCCGATGCCGAAGCGGATCGAGCTATGCGCCAGATCGTCGCCCGTGCCAAGCGCCTTCAATACATAAGATGGCTCAAGCGTCGCGGAGGTGCATGCCGATCCGCTCGAAACCGCGATATCGTTGATGCCCATCAGCAGGGATTCGCCCTCGACATAGGCAAAACTGATATTCAGATTGCCGGGCAGACGATGCTCCATGGAGCCGTTGATGTAGACCTCGTCGAGGCGGCTCATGATACTGTCTTTCAGCCGGTTGCGCAGGCCCGCCATTTTGCAGGATTCCTGCGGCATCTCTTCCTGGGCGAGGGCGCATGCCTTACCGAGGCCGGCGATGCCAGGAACATTGAGCGTCCCGGAGCGCATGCCGCGCTCGTGGCCGCCGCCGTCAATCAGCGGAACCAACTGCACGCGCGGATTCTTGCGGCGAACGTACAAGGCGCCAGCGCCTTTGGGCCCGTAGAGCTTGTGTCCGGTGATCGAGGCGACATCGATGTTCATCTTGTTCACGTCGATCGGAACTTTGCCGATCGCCTGCACCGCGTCGGTGTGGAAAACGACGCCGCGCTCGCGGCACATCTTGCCAATTTCGGCGATCGGTTGCAGGACGCCAATCTCGTTGTTCGCGGCCATGATCGTGACCAGGATCGTCTTGTCATCGATGGCGCGCTTCAGATCGTCGAGATCAACCAGCCCGTCTTTCTGCACCGGCAGATAGGTCACGCGGAAGCCAAGCTTCTCCAAGTGCTTGCAGGTGTCGAGAACCGCTTTGTGTTCGGTGACCGCGGTGATGATATGGTTGCCCTTCTCGCGGTACATTTCAGCCACGCCTTTGATGGCCAGGTTATCGCTCTCGGTCGCGCCCGAGGTAAAGATGATCTCTTTCGCAGACGCGCCGATCAGCTTGGCGATGCGCTCGCGCGACAACTCGACCGCTTCTTCCGCTACCCATCCAAAGGGGTGATTGCGGCTAGCGGCGTTGCCGAACTTCTCCATGAAGTAGGGCAGCATTTCTTCCAGAACGCGCGGATCCATGGGCGTGGTCGCGTGGTTATCCATGTAAATCGGCAGCTTGATGCCGGCGGGGGCGGTGTGCTGCTCCCCGTGGTGATTGGTCAGGGTCGCTTTGTTTCCGTTCGTGCTCATGATTACCGTTCTCCCTACGCGGCCCCTGAAGGGGCACTCGTTTTTCATTGCTTACGGCATCGCTGAAGCGATGCCCTGATACGAACCGTTACTGCGAAATCGTTACCAACTCTGGCGGCTTCGCGTTCTCAGTCTTTACTTCGACAACTTCCGGCTCTTCTTTCATCTGCGAAATTTTGATGTTCTTCAGCACCTGCTCGATGCTTTCATTCACCTTGCGCAGCGGCTCGCGAATCGTGCAGCGATCGCTCTGATCGCATTCGCCGCGCACGGTCACGCACGATGTGATGAAGAGTGGGCCATCAATGGCTTTGATGACCTCGAACGCTGAGATCATCTTGGGATCCCGCGTGAGGGTGTATCCGCCATTCATGCCATGCTGCGACCGTACCAAGCCGACCTTCGCCAGCCGTTGCAGAATCTTGGCCAGTGCTTCCTGCGGGATGCCATAGGCCTCGGCCACATCCTTGGCGCTGCATGCACCTCGGTCGGCGTGTTCGGCCAGATGCTTCATGGCCATAAGTCCGTAATCCGCTTTTTTGGTCAGTTTAAGCATTTCTTTTTCAGCATGTCTTCCGCCGTAGCCAAATGCCGACCGATATGGTCGGATAAAACTCCGACTGTTTCGGTCGTATTTTGATTCTATCCGCAAGGACCATTTCGCGCAAGCCTTGACAGGTAATGATCAGATTATGTGATTGAACGGTAACAGATGACAGGTGAATGGCTTACAGAAGAAGCGCGGGCACCTCGGCAAGCAGCTCGCAGAATCATTCAACAATCGTTGCCTTTTTCCGTTCGCGGGGCTGTTAGCCTCTGTTTAGCACAAGCTTGCAAATCTCGTCGGCGAAGCTTTCCTCGAGCTTGATGTGGCGGATGAGAAAGCGCATTAGAATGGGCCCATAAAGCGAATCGAGGATGAGGTCAAAGTCGCAGCCGACCGGCAGTTCGCCGCGGTCAACACCGCGTTGCAGAGTTTGATAGGCCTGCCTCCGCCGCGGCCAAAGAAACTGCTCGCGATAGGCTTCGATCAATTCCGGATCCGATTGTCCTCCTGCGAGCAGCGCTGCCACAAGCTTGCCGCGCTTGGAGCGGAAGAGTCGAATCAGCCCTCTCATTTGCAGATTCATGTCGCGTTGCACCGAGCCCGTATCGGGAAACTGAAGTTCCTTTTCGGCGCTGGCAGAAAAAGCGTCGGCGACCAGCGCGGCTTTGGTGGGCCACCAACGATAGACAGTTGTCTTGCCTACGTTGGCGTCGGCGGCAATGGCCTCAATGCTCAACTCTGGGAATCCTCCATCCTGCTTCAGCAGCTTGAGCGTACTGCGCAAGATCGACTGCCGCGACGCCTCGCTGCGTGGCCTCCCCGGCCCGCGCTTCTCGACAGTTCCAGCACTCCCATTCATGCCATTACTTACGTTCCGAAGACCAGCATGCCGATTGTGATTTTGAGCCATGGCTGAAGTCTATTATAATTTAAATCCGAAACGTACTGTTTTGAATCTTAAACGAAAGTCGGCGGCCTTGGGGAAGCCGGCTACTTCGTCAAGCTGCTTATTGTCGAACTGGGCTTAAGCTTTCGTGTTTAGCTTTCGTTTTTCAACAATCGTTCGTCAGGAATCGTTGCAGAGTTCGTTCCGGCAAACAAGGTTTTCGTTGGTTTTATGTGGATAGTCGCATTAGCGCTTCGCCGGCCTTATACGTTTGTGGTGATGGCCCTGCTCATCATCATTCTTACGCCCATCACCATCCTCCGCACTCCGGTCGACATTTTCCCTGAAATCAACATTCCCGTGGTCAGCGTAGTGTGGAACTTCGACGGCATGTCGCCGAGCGAGATGGCGGACCGGATCGTGAGCAATTCCGAACGTGGAATCACAGTGACGGTCAACGACATTGAGCACCAGGAATCGGTGTCAGTGCAGGGAAAAGCCGTGATCAAAATTTTCTTCCGGCCTTCTGTGAACCTCCCGATGGCCGTAGCCCAGGTGACGGCGATTTGCCAGACGGTGTTGCGTGGATTGCCCCCGGGCACGACTCCGCCGCTGGTCATCACTTACACGGCATCGACAACGCCGATTGTGCAACTGGGCTTGAGCAGCAAGACCCTTCCGGAATCGCAACTATTCGACCTAGGCAACAACTTCCTGCGCACACAATTGACCACGGTGCAGGGCGCGGCCACTCCCTATCCTTACGGCGGGAAGCCGCGCCAGGTGCAGGTGGATCTCGATTCCGCCAAGCTGCAAGCTTATGGTCTGGCGCCCGCCGACATTGTCAACGCGGTGGCGGCGCAGAATCTGATTTTGCCGGCGGGCACCACCAAGATCGGACCGACCGAATATAACGTGGAGATGAACGGCTCGCCGCAGACCATCACCGAGCTTAACAATCTGCCGGTGAAGACTACGGGCTCTTCCACGCTCTACCTGCGCGATGTGGCGCATGTGCGCGACGGTTTTGTGCCGCAAACGAACATCGTGCGGCAGGACGGTGTGCGGGGCGTGCTCATGTCGATGTACAAGTTGGGCGGAGCCTCCACGCTGACGGTGGTCAACGCCATTAAGGCGCTGGTGCCTCTGGCGGCGCAGTCTTTGCCTCCGGAACTAACCATCAAGGCGCTGTTCGATCAGTCGCTCTTCGTGCGCGCCTCGATTCAGGGAGTGATACGCGAAGGCCTGATCGCCGCCTGCCTCACCGCCCTCATGATCCTGATCTTTCTGGGTGACTGGCGTCCGACGATTATCATCGCGGTCTCGATTCCCTTGTCGGTCTTCGTCTCCCTGATTCTGCTGAGCGCGCTCGGCCAAACCATCAACATCATGACTCTGGGAGGGTTTGCGCTCGCAGTCGGCATCCTGGTGGACGATGCGACGGTGGAGATCGAGAACATCGAGCGCAACCTGGCCATGGGCAAGGAGATGAAGCAGGCCATCCTCGACGGCGCGCAACAGATTGCCGTGCCCGCCTTCGTATCGACGCTGTGTATCTGCATCGTGTTCGTGCCGATGTTCTTTTTGACCGGTGTGGCAAAGTTTCTTTTTGTGCCGCTGGCCGAAGCGGTGTCTTTTGCCATGCTGGCCTCGTATCTGTTGTCGCGAACCCTGATTCCGACCATGGTGATGTTTATCATGCGGGGACACGAGCACCGCGCTGCGGAGACAAGGAACCCGTTCGTAAAACTTCAGAGGAAGTTTGAACGCGGGTTTGAGAATTTCCGGCGCGACTACCAGCAACTGTTGGAAACTACGCTTGAACACCGCGGTCTGTTTGCGGTTTGCTTTGTGATCTTCTGCGTTTTGTCGCTGGGACTGGTGTTCTTTTTGGGGCAGGATTTCTTTCCGCAAGTGGATGCGGGGCTGATTCGTCTGCATTTTCGGGCCCGGCCGGGCTTGCGGGTGGAAGAGACCGCGCGTCTATGCGATGAAGTGGAGCAGGTGCTTCGCAACGAGATTCCGAAGCAAGAGTTGGAGACCATGATCGACAACATTGGGCTCCCATACTCGAGCATTAATCTCTCTTACAGCAATTCGGGCGTGATTGGAACCAGCGACGCGGAGATTCTGATGGCGTTGAACGCGGAGCACCATCATCCGACGGCGCAGTACGTGCGCAGATTGCGGCACGAACTGCCGGCGCGGTTTCCAGGTGTCGAGTTCTTCTTCCAGCCCGCTGACATCGTGTCGCAGATTCTCAATTTCGGAGTGCCGGCTCCGGTCGACATACAGATTATAGGCGCGGATATGCGCTCGAACTATGACATCGGAGAGCGAATTGCGAACCGGTTGCGGCAAATCCCCGGAGCAGTCGACGTGCACGTGCAGCAGTTGATGAGCTTGCCAACTATCTACCTAAACATGGATCGCACGCGCATCGATCAGGTTGGCCTAAATGCCCAGGATGTCGCGCAGAGCGTGCTGATCAGTTTAAGTGGAAGCTTCCAGACGGCGCCCAATTTTTGGCTCAATCCACAGAATGGGGTCACGTACCCCATCGCTGTTCAGTCGCCGCAGTACAGGGTAACGTCGCTTCAGGATTTGATGAACACGCCGGTGACCGGTGCAAACGCTCAACCGCAGGTGCTGGGCAATCTGGTGCAACTCAAGCCTGAGGCGCGCCCTGCCGTAGTCAATCATTACAACGTCCAGCCGGTCATTGACGTGTATGCCAGCACACAGGGGCGCGACCTGGGCGGAGTTGCGTCGGACATCATGAAGGCGCTTAAGCCGTTCCAGGATCATCTGCCGCGTGGAACGCAGATCGTAGTGCGCGGGCAGGTTGAGACCATGCGGTCATCTTTCTTCGGCCTGGGCGTTGGCCTTCTGGGAGCGATTGTGCTTGTGTACTTGCTGATCGTGGTCAACTTTCAGTCATGGCTCGATCCCTTTATCATCATTACTGCCTTGCCCGGGGCGTTGGCGGGGATCTGCTGGATGCTGCTGGTTTCGCGTACTACGCTGAGCGTTCCTTCGCTGACAGGCGCGGTCATGTGCATGGGAGTGGCGACCGCGAATTCGATTCTTATGGTTTCCTTTGCTCGCGACCGCATGGATGCCGGGGTGCCTGCGCTGCAAGCGGCAATCGAAGCGGGTTACACGCGCATGCGGCCGGTTATTATGACGGCTCTGGCGATGATTATCGGCATGGTGCCGATGGCTTTGGGTTTTGGAGAGGGCGGCGAGCAGAACGCTCCGCTCGGCCGGGCGGTGGTTGGCGGCCTGCTCTTCGCTACCGTAGCCACTCTATTTTTTGTGCCGTGTGTTTTTACAATTATTCATGGCCGACGCGAGGCGCGGCTGCAATCGAAACTGAAGTAGATAAAGGCTTGGTTTGATGAGCAGCTTTAGAGTAGTGGTTGGCTAAGAACGCTAAGGGATAGCTGGGAGAGTTCATCATGTCAGTACAATCGCCGCCGGTAACGAGAGATCCGAACGAGATTCAGTCCTCGTCACCGCAGCACGTCCATCCGGAGATCGAACGGCCTCCTGATGTCCCGCCTGCTCCGGCCGGGCGCGGGAAGCTTCTAGTCGGCGTGGCGCTGCTCGTGCTGCTCGTCGCCGGAGGAATTACTTTTCTGAATCGGAGAAGCGAGACCAACGCCCTTGCGAAAGAAACTGAGGCTGTCGCGATTCCTACCGTCGCTGTGGTTCAGCCACATGCTGAATCCGGAAACGACGAACTGGTATTGCCCGGCAATTTGCTGGCTTTTGAGGAGTCTCCTATTTTTGCCCGCACCAACGGCTACCTTCTGCGCTGGTACAAGGATATTGGCAGCCGCGTTCAAAAAGGAGAACTGCTGGCAGCGATCGACACTCCGGAAGTGGACCAGGAATTATCGCAGGCGCGAGCCAATCGGGAGCAGATCAAGGCGGCGCTGGCCCTGGCGAAGATCTCCGCCGACCGCTGGGCGAATCTGCGAAAGTCTGACTCGGTTTCGCAGCAGGAAGCCGACCAGCAGGCGAGCGGTTATCAGCAGGCGCTGGCCAACCTTGCGGCCGCGGACGCCAACGTTCGCCGCCTGGAACAGCTGGAATCCTTCAAGAATGTTTACGCTCCTTTTTCCGGGGTGCTCACACGTCGCACGGTGGATCCTGGCGCATTGATTAATGCTGGTGCGCAAGCGAATGGCCGCGAGCTCTTCGATATCGCGCTCGTCGATCCGCTGCGGGTTTACGTGAGTGTTCCTCAGGCCTATGCGCCGGCCATGAAGGTCGGAGTAAAAGCGGTGGTTACGCTGCAGGAATTTCCCGGCCAGAAATTCATGGGTACAATCGCCCGCACCGCCGATGCGATTGACCCCGCGACGCGCACGTTGAATACGGAAGTGGATGTGCCCAACAAAGACGGCAAACTGCTGCCGGGCTCTTTCGGCCAGGTGCATTTCGCGACGACCACGTCCGTTCAAAGACTTTCGATTCCGGTGAATGCCATGCTGTTCCGCGCACAGGGAGCGCAAGTCGCGGTGGTCGATAAGGATGGCAAAGTGCATCTGCGCTCGATCAACATTGGACGCGACTTCGGCGCCACGCTGGAGATTCTGGGCGGGATCGAGGAAGCCGATCAGATTGTCATCAACCCTTCCGATTCACTCGAGGACGGTCAGCAGGTGCACGTCGCGAAGCCGGCTACAGGGGAAGCGCACTCGTGAAGCGAAACCTCACCACTGAGGCACGGAGCCACGGAGAAAACCCTTTTGACAAGCTCGATGCTGGGCCGCCGTTGCTTCATGAAAAAAGGATTACGCACTCGTTGTTCTCCGTGGCTCCGTGTCTCCGTGGTGGGTGTTGCGCTTTGCTGGCTGTGGCATTACTCGCAGGCGTGGCATGCACGGTGGGGCCGAGATATAAGCGGCCCGCTGCAGTGGTTCCCGACATGTGGAAGGGTGAAGGACCTTGGCAGACAGCCGTTCCGAAGGATGCCATTCCGAAGGGTGCGTGGTGGCAGATTTTTCGCGATGCGGAACTTGACCAGTTAGAGCAAGAGTTGCTTCAGGCAAACCAATCGCTGACCGCGGCCCGGAACCGGCTCGCAGAAGCTCGGTCGCAGGCGCGGATTGCATCCTCGGCGTACTTCCCCACGCTGAATGCCGATCCCAGTGGACAGCGAGAACGATTCTCCGGCAACCGTGTGCTCGAGGGGGCCAACCCCGCGTTAGTGGTGCCCGACACCGAGAACGTGTTTGCCATTCCATTTTCCATCAGCTACGAGCTCGATTTGTTTGGAAGCGTGCGCCGCAATCTTGAAGCAGCCAATGCTTTGCTGCAGCAGAGCGGGGCCAACCTCGAAAATGTTCGCCTGGTGTTGAGCGCCGAACTGGCCGCCGACTATTTCAACCTGCGCGAACTTGACCGTGAAGCGGGCGTGGTTCGGGAGTCGGTTGAGATCCAGCAAAAAGGATTGGACCTGGTCAACCGTCGCCACGCAGGTGGAGTGGCGTCTGGACTGGAAGTAGCGCAGCAGGCGGCATTGCTCGATTCGACGGCCACGCAACTTCAGTTGGTGCTACAGCAGAGGGCACAGTACGAACATGCCATCGCCGTGCTCACGGGCAAGTCTGCTTCAGCCTTTACGCTGGCAGTTGAGCCATTGAATGACGCTCCGCCGGCGATCCCGACAGGGGTTCCATCTGAGATTCTGCAGCGCCGGCCTGATGTCGCGGCGAGCGAGCGGCAGATGGCGTATGAAAACGCCCAAGTCGGTTTGGCGACAGCTGCGTTTTATCCGCACATCACGCTGAGCGGCAGCGGAGGCTGGGAGAGCCGCGAGATTGGCGCGCTGGTAAGCGCTCCGAGCGCATTCTGGTCACTCGGGGGCGATTTGCTGCAGCCGATTTTTGAGGGCGGCCGCAATCGCGCCAACCTGGCGCTCAGCCGTTCTGCTTATGACGAATCGGTCGCCAACTATCGCGAATCCGTGCTCGAGGCATTTCAACAGGTGGAGGATGGACTCTCGGGGCTGGCGTTGTTGAATGAGGCGGCAAAAACTCAGCAGGCGGCGGTTGCCGACTCGCGCCGGGCGCTCGACATCGCGAACGACCGTTATGTCGGTGGACTTACAACTTACCTCGATGTAATTACGGCACAATCCACGCTGCTCGGCAATGAGCGACTGGCCACGCAGTTGCTCGGCGAGCAGATGACAACGTCCGTTTACCTGGTGAAGGCACTCGGTGGCTCGTGGGATGCTTCCGAACTTCAAGGCCAACAGGTCAGACCGGCACTGGTGCAGGCGGTCCAGCCTTAACTCAGGCGGGAGCACACAGTTTTTCGCTGGCGAAGTCCGCGAAGCAGCTTCGCGCTTCGCTAAACAAGAACTAAGCTTGCGCCCCGCCAGCGGCTATGCCGAATTGTCTCTGTCCACCTTGGCGCGAACGAATCTCGCGCTCAGCAATCAGCCAATCCTGACTCGGGTCGCCGCTCGCGCCGCCCGCAGTCGCCCTGCGCTGCAGGTAGAGTTCATAAGCCCGGCGGCGAATCTGCTCTTCAATATTCGCGGAAGCAAGATTAACGGGAACGTGATTCGCCAGCGTTCCGTTCCTCGGCATATCTTTGCGAATTTCTTCGCGGGTCACCGATTCGCGGGTCACTGATTCGCGGCCCATTGCCTCGCGGGCAACTTGCTCAGGCTGAAGTTGCTGGCGGACACCGGGATTGACATCCGGCGTAACCTGCACAGCGGCAGGGGGATCGGGAACTTGGGTCTTTTTACGAGGATTGGTGACAGTGGTTCCATTGGTTTTGCGTGCCATGCAGAACTCCTTACAGATGCCTAACTCCAATAATGGTCTTACGTAATGAACGAGCGACATATGCACACTCCGATAGTCGCCAGACTGTTCGATCAACAATGTATCTACTATAACGCGAAGTCCTGTGGAATTGTGCCCAATGCCATCGAAAAATTTGCTATAGCGAATATAAAAAGTCACTCGTTTGGACACCAATGCCCGGTTGACGGATGCAGGCAAAGTACTCCGGTAACTTGTCCAAATTTTCCCAGCCTTGCAGGATATATGCGAGGCCTTTCAACCAACCACTTATGTCATCGACCGGCACTCAAGCGTTCGGAGCCAAAGCCGCCAAGCCGGGCGTCGGCGAATTGCAAAGCATGATTTCGGCATCGCCGAGTCCGGACCGGGTCTGCTTGAAGCTGGCGCAGATCTTTCGAGTGCGACGTGGCGAAGTGGCGTTGCTCAGGTCAGAGAAGGGCAATCTGCGATTCATCTTTCCGCCAGAATTGCGATCCGCCGGCGTACTGCCGCTGAGCGGGTCCGCGGTTGCAGCGCGCACGGCAGCCACGCGCACTTCACTACTGTCAAACACGTTCATGCGCGTGAAACACGCAAGCCTGTTTGAAGCGGTCAAACTGGGTGCCGATGAGGGAGATCGAAGCCTGGAACAGATGCCCATTCAGAAGATCATGTCGGTTCCCGTGGTGGAATCGGCCGGAAACGTGATCGGCGTAGTGCAGATCTCGCGCAAAGGCCTGGACCCTGCGGGAGCGGGCGCAGATTTTAGCAGCGAAGACTTGAAACAACTCGAACTGGCCGCAGGTATCGTCGCCTCGATGCCGTTCATGCAGGCGGACGCCGAGATCTAAAATTTGTAATTGGTGATTTGTAATTTGTAATCTCACACAACGTCCAACCCGAGTTTCAATTGCCAATTACAAATTACAAATTGCTCATGCTGCTTGACCGGCGTAAAAACCTGACGCCCAAGCGATGAGTCTGAACACTAGAAAAGGCCGGCTCATAAGCCGGCCTTCTTCTTCCAACTTTTCGCGGAAAGGAGTATCCGCGCCACATCACCTACTTCTTCGGCGCGATTGCGTCCTTCGCGGCCTTCGCCACGCGGAATTTTACTACCGTCTTCGCCTTGATCTGAATCGGTTCGCCGGTCTGCGGATTGCGTCCCATGCGGGCCTTGCGATGCGCCTTCACCAGGCGGCCAAGGCCGGGCACCACGAACACACCATTTTTCTTCGTCTCTTTAATCGCTGTATCTGCCAGGTGCTCCAAAAAAGCGGCGGCAGTTTTGTTGTTGGATTCGAGCTTCTCGGCCAGATGCCGAGTGAGTTGAGTTTTGGTCATACCAGAAGCCATGAATTCCTCCTTCAGGAACTTACAAATTTGCTTGTTTCCAGCGCATAATAACGCATTCCGCTGTGGAAAAGTAGCATTTTGTGCAGATTTTATGCGGTTTCCAGCTAGGTACCCCCTGGGAAATGGGCTTAAAATGAGGGTCCGACAGGCCGAAAGTGTCAAGGTCCCGATCTTCAGCGTCGAGATCGCCCTGTCAAATGAAGGATTTCGCTGCAAAAATGCGACTTGCGACGTTTGTGGATCAGGCACGCTGACAGGCAAGCAGAAGCGTCCAGATTGCATCGCTCGGATCAGGATATTTCCTCCAGTCATGTGTGTTCGAAAAAACAAGGTTTCCTGCTAGCTTCGCGCGCAGTCCGTTCGCTACACTGAAACGTTTTCGAACCTTCAAGGAGAATTTCATTCATGGCAGATGCGGCTCTCAGTGGCGTCGAGTTTAAAAAGCAACTGCGCTCAGGCGCTCCAAAGATGGGCTTGTTCCTCAACTCTCACAGTCCGACGATTGCCGAGCAACTCGCGCACAGTGGATACGATTGGCTGCTCGTCGACACGCAACACGGTCCCATGAATTACGAGAAGCTCTCGGCCATGCTCAGCGGAATCGCGAACGGTGGCGCAAAATCCCTGGTTCGCGTTGGCGGATATGACGACCGCCCCGGCATCCAGCAGGCTCTCGATCTCGGCGCCGACGGTGTTCTCGTGCCTTACATCAACACAGCCGAAGAAGCACGCCAGGCCATCAGTTGCACTAAATATCCGACTGCAGGCACGCGCTCGGTCTACTTTCCCCAGCGCAGCATGAACAAAGCTGGATTGCTCGGCTACGCTGGCAACTGGAACAACGAGGGCATCATCGCGCTTCAGGTCGAGACCGCCTCATGTATCGAGAATATTGAGGAGATCGCCGCTGTCCCCGGCGTTGACATCCTGTTTTTGGGACAAAATGACCTCTGCATGTCGATGGGCCTCTATAACAAATATGAGTTCCCGCACATGTACACTTCGCCCGAACTGGGCGCGGCCACACAGAAGCTGGTTGAGCATGCCCGCAAGAACAATGTCATTCATGGCATTTTCCTCTTTGGAACGTCCCGCGTCGGTGAGTTTCTCGAAAAGGGTTTCACCTTCATCAGCGTCGGCAACGACCTGCACCATGTTTTGACCCAGACCGGCGCTTATGTTAACGACATCGAAAACGTCTCGAAAGAGAAAGGCAAAGTCTGGAAGAGAAGGCCAACCGCACTGTTCTAGGATCCTGCTCTGCTTATGTGGGACGGGGCGCTCGCCCTTCGAGCCGAGCGAGAGCCCAGCCCTTACTGGAGTTCCCACCAGTTTTGGGTTCGCTGTGGTCAGCGTGGCCGTAGTTTGCACGCGTGCGAGACACAATACCGATTCCGCGCAAACCACCGATATCCAACGTGGATCAGCCGATTTAACCCTGGCAAACTAAAAATCGCATAGAAGGGCCATGCCCACCAAATCCGCCGCGTAACATACAAATAAACATCAGCTCCCGAAATCAGCTCGCCGCCAGTCGTCAGCAAGCGTAAGTCGGAAATCAGCTCTTCGTAAGGCATCGCCAGTTTCGCCGCGACCCATTGCTCGTCTAACGAGGCGATCTCGAACCCCCTGCGCGCGAGAGTTCCTGACCAAAACTTGACCCAACCCGAACAGAATCCGCATTGGCCATCATAAAGAACAGTGCCACGCACGGGCCCTCGGTTTGTGGCATTCACCGGCACATTCACAACCTCAGTCCCCGCATTACGGTTACGGCGGACCCTTCCGCCAGAAAAGCAGACTGCGACCTTGAACGGAGCGCCCCCGCGATTTTTTTTCCATAGAACTTTTCCCCATCTCCATCAAACGCCGAGTACCGAACCGGCCAGACTCTCCATGGCGGGTGCGTCACGCGGTATTCCACACATCCGCCGCCGGGTTGCGCTGCATATCCCCAGTAGTGCTCCGTGATGAATTGTTCGATCGATCCCTCGCCCGGAAGTCCAGGGTCGCCGCCAGTTTCAAGGCTGATCCCGCTCCAAACTTCTCCGCTCCGCCACCGATACGCCGCCCGTAAGCGATTATCGTTAAGGACACAAATCTCGTGTGCCATGGGAAGAGCTACATAGTTTTCGTTGTAGAACACGCGGGCAACGAAGGCAATCGCCCGGCGTGGAACCACCTCGCGGATGAATACCACTCCTCTCCGTACTTCGTCACTCACGGGCCGTCGTACGTAAAACCGCAGGTTCACTTCTTCGAAATTCGAGTACATCGGAATCGAAAGCAAACCGAATAACCTTGTTTTAAGAAATCGAAAACCGACGAGGCTGACAAAAAGCTTTCCGTTGTGGTGATCGAGTTCGGTTCCGTGAGGAACGAAAGGAGCAAGAAGGCACGGGTCTACTTCGTAATTCAGCATGGCCAAGTGATGCCAAGCAGCGGTGAGAAAAACTCTGTGGTCGCCCACACATTCAGGATGGCCGGATCCTGCGGTCCGATTCATTAGAAATTTAAGAACAAGTTTGGCGCTACGGGTCATACACCGCGGAGTGCAGTCCAGCATGGCGCGCAGCGTCTTGCATCTGGTCTAGCTTTATCTTTTGTAGTTCGAGTTGCTGCTGGATTTGCATCACTTGTTGCAACTGGCGCGCCTGATACCGGTTGGACGGTCCCTCGAATTGGACGCTTCCGTTGGCCGCCTGAATCGATGCGTGCAGTTGGTTGATGCGTGCCTGCAGAGTAAGCACCTTTTGCTTTTGTGCCAGGATCTGTTGTTTCCATTGCTGAGCCGCACGCTGCTGGGCTATACGCTGTTGTGCCGAATGATGGTCGGTGGCCTGGCTGCTCTTTTCAGCCTGCGTATCGCTAGGCGGCGGGTTTGTGTGCATATTCTTTGGAAAATCCGCGGTCGTAACCACCAAGGGCGGCGCGATCGCAGCGTCTTCGGCCATTCTCTCCCGATTCTCGCGCGCAACATCGCCCAGCGACTGCCCGTAGCAGATCCAGCCCGTTAGTAGCCCAATCGCCAAAATCTTCAAGAACATTCGCTGCATAATTCTCCGTCGCCCGTGCTCGAACTTATCCTTAGTAAGGGTAACTCGCTTCAGCCGCGATTTATAACTACGCAAGTAACTCGCCTAAGAAACGAAAGTGTCTGGCGATCAGGGCCAACCGGCCATCTCCAGAACCAGTTCTGGCGTCAGCCCGCTCTCTCGCAAATGCCGGATGCTCAGCGCATCCTGCCGTTTCGCGAGCCGCACTCCAGCTGAATCCCGCACCAGTTCACAATGGAAATAGCTCGGAACGGCATACCCGAGAGCCAGAATCAACCGCAATTGCCGCGCCGTCGACTTCAACAAATCCGCGCCCCGCACGACCTCTGTGATTCGCATCGCCTCGTCGTCCACCACTACCGCCAGTTGGTAAGCCGGAACATCGTCGCGTCGCCAAACCAGAAAGTCGCCGAAATCTCCACCTTTATTCTTGCCGGCGACATACCTCTTACCACCCAGATTCAGGTCGGCAAACTCAACTACCTCGCCATCGGGAACACGGAAGCGCCAGTTGACGCCCGCAGGTTCCGCGAACGCAGCTGCATCTGTGCGTTCACGACAGGTCCCCGGATACACGGGTTCATCGTCGGTGTCATTAGGAGCGCTCGCGGATTGCGCCAGATCCTTCCGCGAGCAAGTGCATGGATACAAAAGTCCCGCCTTTTGCAGCGACCGCCAAGCTCCAAGATAATGTTCCCGCCGCTCACTCTGCGAGTAAGGGCCATACTCTCCGCCACAGTCCGGGCCTTCGCTCCAGTGAATTCCCAGCCAGCGCAAATCTTCAATCATGGCGCGAGCAAAGTCTGGCCGCGAACGCTGCGGATCAAGATCCTCATTCCGCAAAATCAGAGTTCCGTGATTCTCGATCGCCCGCCGTGCCGCGATCCAGAAAGTCCGCGCATGGCCGAGGTGCAATAACCCCGTCGGCGAGGGCGCCAGGCGGCCGCGATAGCACCGAGGCACATTGGTTGAAGGGCTATCGGAGAGTTGGTCCACAGATGCATTCTAGTGCTGCGAACGCAACGATTGGTAAGGCTGCTGATCTCCGTTCGCGAGCGCAAGGCCAAGCATCTTGGTGTCGACCTGGTCACGGGTCCACGCGAGTTCTGTGTTGACGGCTACACAACTGTAGGGCGGTGGACACGGTGGTACGAAGTAGCGCACCGTAAGTCGCGTTCTATCAAATAGCCCCGAGTTGGTCGCTCCATTGCCTTACCACTTCCAACTGCGCCAGCCGCAGAGGAGGTGACAAAATGGCAACGACTTGGAAATCCGGTAACGAGAAATTGACGCATCAAAAGCGCACTGAACAGGCAACAACCAACACAATCTCCGGGACAACGCTTTCGTCCTGGTCTCGCCAGCAAAAACTGGCAACGATCACTAGCTTCTTGATAGTTGGGTTACTACTTGCGGCGAGCGCTTGCTCCAAGCAGTCTCAAAAACCCCCGCTAGTGAGTGTATCCAGCCCAGTCGCCAACGCGGCAATGCCAGCGGCTCCACGGATGACGGAAGCATCCGCGACTGAGACAGTCGCATCGCCGACCGGGCCCGCCAAGAAGCCGTCTAAGAAGCGCCCCGTAAATGTCACTTATAGCGACGCTAACTCTGGTGTGTCGTTCCTCTATCCGCGGAAGGCGATGCTGACTTCAGGCGACAAAGGACAACCGGAGCTCGCCGCTGTCGGCGATACACCCATGAACTTCGCTCAGTCCGGTGGAGTCGCCGTGGCGACGGTCGCGTTGCCCGGGGATTGGTTCCCAGGCACCGATTTCGCGTCCGCCTTCTTCAATGTGAACGTCAATCGCAACGTCTCGGAGCAGGAGTGCTCGCACTTCGCCTTCGTCGACACGCGGGATGCTGACGGCGAAGCGGTCGACGCCGAAAAAGTTAAAATCGGCTCGTCCGAGATGGAGATGACTTCCAACTTCTCCGCCAGCGCCGCCAGGCAAGTCGAAACGCAGTACTACCACAGCTTCAAAAACGGAAGCTGCTACGAATACGTTTTAGGTTTGGGTACGGAAGGCTTCGCCACCGAAGGCAGTATTGAGCACGTCGACCGCGATAAAGTCTTCGCAAAACTGGAGAAGATCCTGGCCACGGTTAAGATTGATGCAAAGCGAATCGATTCGGATAAGATCAACCCGGTCGAGCCGGAGCGTGTTGCCGACAGGCCGGTCAGCGGCATCGTCAGCGGCAAGGAGTAAACTCGAAACCCAAAGCACGCGAAAGACGAGGCCGCGCGGACGAGTGCGTGGCCCGCGTGCGTTTGGACTCTGCGTTTGGACTCTGGCCCAATGCCTTCCTGCTATGGCGAACTCTTACATGATATTGGCGCAAACATCACCGCGTGTTGAGATAATCGCGTACAATTCGGACGAATTCAGGAGAATGGACTCAGGAGAACGGAATGACTCAGAAAATTATTGAGGTGATCGGAACTTCGAAAGAGAGCTTCGCCAAGGCAGCAGAGGCCGCGGTGCAGGAGGCCGCGAAAACGGTGCGCGGCATCAAATGGGCCCACGTTGATTCCCTCGACATGCAGCTGGACGGGGCCAAGGTCCTGCTGTATCGCGCCAACACGAAAATTTATTTCGACGTTGAGCACTAGAACCGCCGTTGTATCGGGCGTGCAGAACGTCTCAACGACACGGACGTTACGAATTCGCGGGGGTCGGGCAGCGTTATGTCGATTCCCGCGTCGCAGCGCTCGACAAAACCTCACGGACGAGTTGCGCAGCAAGAAACCACCGAACGATTTGATAAACTAAACAAAGCAAATCAGAAGCCGACGTAGCTCAGTTGGTAGAGCAGCCGATTCGTAATCGGCAGGTCATCAGTTCAAGTCTGATCGTCGGCTCCATTCTTCAATTACTTACCAGCGCCATTCTTTCAGTTGCTTACCAGCGTTTCCACTGCAATCCTCAATTCGTTCTGACGTGGTTTGTGACGAAGATCTCTCTGATCGATGGCCTCGCGAACCGAATCGAGCACAAGACGTTGATACTGCATAGCAGTAGTACGCGCATCCGTGTGGCCCATGACCTTCATTACCATCGACGCGACGGGATCTGTTTAACACGCACGCATGTGGTCAAAAAACTCTTTCTGCTTGGTGACGATCTGGTCGCGCACCTGGTTGTCCACATCCAGGGACCAATTCCCTTCATCATGCGTACCGCCCAACACAATTCCGTCATGCCGCGAAAACATATACAGGCTTTCGGGAACCACCGAGTACTCGATCTCCGGCTGGGGCAGCAGAAAAGTGAGCTGCCCTTTTACGGGAGTCAGTTCCTCGTCATTAAACAGCGCCTTCGCGCCCAATCCGGTGCAGTTGAAGGCCAGCCTTTCCGGTAGCCGGCTGATCTCCGGCGGTTCGTGAAACTCCCGTACCTGAACCCTGCCTCCAGCAATAAGGAAATCCTGCATGAGCGCCGTCAAATAAATGGGAGGCTCGATGAGCATCGTGTCGAATCCTCGTACGAATTCATAGCCAGTGAAGGGATGCTGTCCGGGGCCGAGGTCTCGAAACTCCGGCGTCAAGCTGCCAACAACTCCCTGCCGGGCTGAAATCACCTGCATCCGGGAACGCGGAATGCCCCAGCCGGAAAAGTGCTCGTCCAGCGCACACCATAGCGAGAGCCAACCATCGTCTGACAGCGAGCGAATGCGAAGTTGCACGCTTTCACGAACTGGTCGGTGAAGACAGCGGTGCGAAATTGCTCCTGAAAAAGGGTAACCGGATACCAGAATCCGCCGGCGACATTGGAAGTGGTGTTCGGAGGCAAATCTTTCGCGTAGATGGTCACTTCAAATCCGGAATCCTGCAGCAGGCGGGCCGTGGAAAGCCCCACGACGCCGGAGCCGAGCACTGCGACTGGACCGCCATGTCCGGGCGCGCCGAGATCGACAGCCAGCTTTGCTGTCCCCCAAGACAATGTGATTCCGGCGCCGCCGTGTCCGTAGTTGTGAACTACCAAGGTGTCCCCGATCTGCTGTGAGCGGACGACGAAGCCGGAGCGCCGGTATGGACGCAATCCGCAGATCGATCTTGTGATCCGATCGGTCGAAACATTGACCCGCGGCAGGCACAGGGGCTGGGGTACGCCTGCCTTGACCAGTCTCTTCGCACAGGACGACAGAATGGTCGAACCGCTTGCGAGCGCGAGGCCCTTCAGAAGTTCGCGGCGATGCATAAGGATTCTCTAAGCGGAATCGACCGCCTTGTAACCAAGCCGCCGCAGCCACCAATACGCCACTAGCAGAAACACCAGCCCCGCAAAGCTGTCGAGCACCACATCCTTCCAGGTTCCCGTGCGCGACGGAATATAGCTCTGGTGCCACTCATCCATGGTGGCAACGAAAACCGTGCCCAACCACGAGAAAATGGCCGTGCGCCCTAATTGAGAATTATCTTGATCCAGCGTGGCCCGCCAGCCGCGCAACAGCAGAACGCTCAGCATTCCATAACCCACGAAATGTCCGGTCTTGCGCAGGTAATGATGAAAAACCAGGAAGTCGTGGGGTTGGATGTGGCCGAACAGCCGCGTCAGCACCATGTACAACATGCTGCCGGTATTTGCCGCCGAGAAAAAGTCTGTGGACTCGCAGGCAATGAGACAGATCCAGACCGCAGCGGGCCACCAGGCGCGCAGCAGATTGGGACGAGACCTGTTTATAGTCAACCCTGTCGCAGTCAATCGGTCTCTCGCCTCACTCCGCCGCGTAGTTCGGAGCTTCGCGCGTAATCATCACGTCGTGCACGTGGCTCTCGCGCAGGCCGGCAGCGCTGATGCGCACGAACCGCGCTTTCTGCTGCAGTTCGGCCACCGTCTGGCATCCGCAATATCCCATGCCCGATTTCAGGCCGCCCACCATCTGGTGCACGATCATCGCCACCGATCCGCGATAAGGCACGCGCCCTTCAATGCCCTCCGGCACCAGCTTGGCCAGCCGGTTCGAGTCTTCACCGATGACCGGCATCGCCGTCGATGCATCTCCATCAGAGTTCTGGAAGTAGCGCTCGCTCGAACCTTGCGCCATCGCGCCGAGCGAGCCCATCCCGCGATACGCCTTGAAGGTGCGTCCCTGATAGAGAATCAGTTCACCCGGGCTTTCGTCCGTGCCTGCAAACATCGATCCCACCATCACCGCCGAGGCTCCCGCGGCCAGCGCTTTGCTGATATCGCCGGAGTATTTGATCCCTCCATCCGCAATCACGGGAACGCCCGAGTCGCGCGTAGCCCGCGTAGCTTCCGCAATCGCCGTGATCTGCGGAACACCCACCCCCGTGACCACCCGTGTAGTGCAGATCGAGCCCGGCCCGATCCCAACTTTAATGCCGTCAGCGCCCGCCCGCACCAGATCGCAAGCGCCCTCAAAAGTCGCAACGTTGCCAACGACCAACTCCACCTCCGGCAACTTGGCCTTCACCGTCTTGACCCCTTCCAGCACCAACGCGGAATGCCCATGCGCGCTGTCAATCGCCAGCACGTCAACTTTCGCCTTCGCCAGTTCCTGCGCGCGCTCGAGAAAATCGCCCGTAGCGCCGATCGCGGCACTCACCCGCAGGCGGCCCTTATCATCCTTCGCCGCACCCGGATATTTCAGTTTCTTCTGAATATCCTTGACCGTGATTAGACCTTTCAGGTTGTATTTATCGTCGACAACCAGCAGTTTTTCGACGCGATGCTCGTGCAGAATTTCCTCGGCTTGCTCCAGCGTGGTCCCCACCGGCACCGTGATCAGATTCTTCTGCGTCATCACCTTGCTGATCGGAATGTCAAAGCGCGTCTCGAACCGCAGATCGCGATTCGTCAGAATGCCCACCAGTCGTCCATCCTTCTGGGTGATGGGCACGCCAGAAATCTTGTATTTCTGCATGATGTCGAGCGCATCGGAAACCTTCGCATCCGGCGACATCGTGACCGGATCGACGATCATGCCGCTCTCCGACCGTTTCACCTTATCGACTTCATTGGCCTGCAGCTCAATGGTCAGGTTGCGATGAATAATCCCGAGCCCGCCCTGCTGCGCCATGGCTATCGCCATATGCGATTCGGTGACGGTGTCCATGGCAGCGCTGATGATGGGAATATTCAGCCGGATGTTGCGCGAGAGCTGAGTCTGCGTGTTGGTGTTGGCCGGGACGACAGTGGAACGCGCCGGCAGAAGTAAAACGTCGTCGAATGTAAGAGCTTCGGGGACTGGGAAATGGATCATAGGATTATTTTGGATGAAACTTCTATTGTAGGGAGGGCATGGAGATCAGGCAAATGCGGGCGGGAGAATCGTGGATATCTACCTTGGTGGGATTGCGTTTATGTCGGACGGACTCGATACTGTCGCAAGATGGATCGCGTCTGGGGACGTTGCCAGTGGGTACTGGACGCTATCCTTCAAATAGTCGAGTGGCCTTGTCAGCCATTACGGTTCGAATCCGTCGTCGTCCGCTCGGCGCAAGTTGCTCATGTTATAATGTTGGTGTTTGATGGATAGCGTACCGACTGGCAATTTTGCCAAGCCCCGCCTGACTAGCGGGGCTTTTGGTTTTTCGAGACTTCGGGTATAACTTGCCGGATAAAAAAGGGGCACCCATCCCCGGACGCCCTGACTTCGCTCAAAAGCGATTCGATCTACTCTTTCTTGTCGCTGCCCTCAGTTTTACCCTCAGCCTCATTCGCAGCCATGTCCTTCTGCGCCTGCGCTTCGGCATCAGCCTGTTCCATCGCCTTGCGGTTTTCCTCGGCGCGCTTGGAGCGGATCTCGGCTCGCTTCTGGCGCTTCTCGTCAATCACCTGCTCGCTGCCCAGCAGTTCGATGAACGCCTTTTCCGCGCCATCGCCCTTGCGCCAAGCGAGCGAACGATGCGGGTATAGCCGCCGTTGCGGTCGCCAAACCGCGGAGCTACGGTATCGAAAAGCTTGGTGACCGCTTCGTCCGTCATCAAATACGACGCTGCCTGCCGCCGCGCCGCCAGATCGCCCTTCTTGCCGAGCGTGATCATCTTCTCGACCGACGGACGCACCGCCTTGGCCTTGATGACCGTCGTTTCAATGCGCTCTTCCATGATGATCGACGTGACCATGTTGCGCAGCATCGCGCGCCGATGCGAAGTGGTCCGCCCTAACTTGTATCCCGCAACTTTGTGACGCATGACTTCCTCTTGTTTTGGTGGAGCGACGGGCGTCCCCGCCCGTTCAGTCCACAGATCGTCGGTTCTTACAGATCGTTATCGCCGTACATCGAAGCCGGCAGAACCTGGTTCGAAGTCGGACCGGGCACGGCATTCCCATGCTCGTCGATCTTCATGCCCAGGCTCAAGCCCATCGAGGAGAGGATCTCCTTGATCTCGTTCAGCGATTTGCGGCCAAAATTTTTCGTCTTCAGCATCTCGGCTTCGGTCTTCTGCACCAGCTCGCCGATCGACTGAATGTTTGCGTTCTTCAGGCAGTTGTAGCTGCGCACCGAGAGTTCAAGCTCCTCGACCGACCGGTTCAGGTTCTCGTTCTTGATCTCCGGCCGCCGCTCCTCGCTCGACGATGCCGTCTCGATCTCCTCTTCGAAGTTGATGAAGATATTCATGTGGTCCTTCACCAGCTTGGCCGAAAGCCCCAGCGCATCGCCCGGAGTAATCGAACCATTCGTCCAGACCTCGATCGTCAGCTTGTCGTAATCGGTGATCTGTCCCAAACGCGCCGCTTCCACCGTGTAATTGCACTTGCGCACCGGCGTGTGCACGGAATCAATCGGAATGAATCCGATGCCCAGGTCGTCCTCGAAGTTTTTATCCGCGGAAACGTACCCGCGACTGCGCTTCAGGCGCATCTCCATTTCGAGCTTGCCGCCTTCGCTGACCGTCGCAATGTAGATTTCCTTATCGAGAACCTCGACATCGCCGTCGGCTTCGATCATGCCGCTGGTAACAACTCCCGGCTGATCGGCTCGCAAATAGATTGCCTTCGGGCCATCTCCGGCCAGCTTGAACGGAACCTGCTTCAGGTTCAGGATGATGTCGGTCGCGTCTTCGACAACGCCCGGAATCGATTGGAACTCATGCAGCACGCCTTCGATCTTCACCGCGGTAACCGCCGCGCCCTCGATCGAACTCAGCATCACGCGCCGCAGCGCGTTCCCGATCGTGGTGCCAAATCCGCGCTCGAACGGCTGCGCCCAGAACATTCCATACTTATCGGTGAGCGAGTTGACATCGCTCGCCAGTCGTTTCGGTTTTTGAAAACCTCTCCAAAGCATTCTGTGTTTCTCCTCTCGGCCATGTGGCTCCGCCGTGGCTCTCCGAAGCGGCCCAGCTTCGGATCAGGCGCCACAGCAGGCTGATCTGGCCGAAAAAATCAAGGTTTCAATGTTTCAAGGTTGCAAAGTTTCAAGGTCTTTGAAACCTTGAAACCTCTGAAACTTTGAAACCTTAGGCCAAACTTTTTACTTCGAATAAAGTTCGACAATCAGCTGCTCATTCACCGGCAACTGAATGTCTTCGCGCTTCGGCAGCGCCAGCACGCGCCCCTTGTAGTTCTCGCGATCAATCTCCAGCCACGCGGGCGCCGGTTGATGACTGGCAAAATCCCTCGCGGTTTCGAGAATCGGCACCTTGCGGCTGCTCTCGCGAATCTGAATCTCTTCGCCGACAGTGACTTCATACGAAGGAATGTTGACCTTCTTGCCATTCACCTGCACGTGCCCGTGACGCACCAACTGGCGCGCCTGGCGCCGTGAAATGCCGAAGCCCAGCCGGTAGACCACGTTATCCAAACGCCGCTCCAGTTGCTCCAGCAACTTCGCGCCTGTAACACCCTTGAAGCGAACTGCCTTCTCGAAGTAATTCCGGAACTGGCCTTCCTGGGTGAAATAAATGCGTTTGGCTTTCTGTTTTTCGCGCAACTGCAGACCGTACCCAACAACCTTGGTCTTCTTGTCTTTCCCGTGCTGTCCGGGAGCGAAGTTGCGTTTCTCGATTGGACATTTGTCGCTGAAGCACTTGGTACCCTTCAGGAAGAGCTTGATCCCTTCCCGGCGACAAAGACGGCACACTGCATCTGTATAACGAGCCAAGTTATTCTCCTAGTGTTAGATGACCGGTTTACAGGTTTCGATCCCGACAAGCCCGAATGGCCTTGTTGGGATACCTTGGCTAACCCTTCGTCCCGGACGAAAAAATGAGGTCTTAGTTGTTAGGTCTTAGGTCTCAGGTCTCGGTAAGGTCTTGTCTGCTAAGACCTAACACCTGAGACCTAACACGTGCCTTTCTACACTCTACGCCGTTTCGGAGGCCGGCACCCATTATGCGGAATCGGCGTCGTGTCCTTAATCGACCGCACTTCGATTCCCGCCGAGGCCAGCGCCCGAACGGCTGATTCACGGCCAGATCCCGGACCGCTCACCCGAACGTCCACACTCCGCACCCCGTGATCGCGAGCCATGCTGGCGGCGTTAGAAGCGGCTTGCTGCGCGGCAAACGGAGTTCCCTTACGCGATCCGCGGAACCCGAGCGAGCCTGAACTCTTCCACGACAGCACGTTGCCATTCATGTCCGTAATGGTCACGATGGTGTTGTTAAAAGAAGCCTGCACATGCACCAGTCCATGAGGAATGTGCTTGCGCTCTTTCTTCTTGAACGTCTTCTTCTTGCCTTTTTTGTCGGGCGCCGCGGCGCCGCCTGCTGCTGCTGATTTTGCCATAGTTTAGGTCTCAGGTGTCAGGTGTCAGGTCTCAGGAAGGTCTCGATTTTCCTGAGACCTAACACCTAAGACCTGAGACCTGCTTCTAAGCTTTTGCCGTCTTCTTCTTCTGCGCCACCGTGCCCTTGCGCGGACCTTTGCGGGTACGGGCATTTGTGTGCGTACGCTGCCCGCGAACCGGCAGGTTGCGGCGATGCCGAAATCCGCGATAGGAGCCGATTTCGATGAGCCGCTTGATGTTCATCGAAACATCCTTGCGCAGATCGCCTTCGACCGAACCCTCCGCCTCAATCACCTGGCGTATGCGGTTGACCTCGTCTTCGCCAAGGTCGGAAACTTTCTTCATCGGGTCCACTTTAGCCGTGTCCAGAATGCGCGCCGCGCGTGAATTACCAATGCCGTAAATGTAAGTGAGCGCGATATTCGCGTGCTTATTCCGCGGAAGATCGACGCCTGCGATACGTGCCATGAATTACCTCTCCTAATCAGCAGCCTGTTCCCGGCCCCGGGTGCCCCGTCCAAGCTCTGCTTGGGCGGGCCCGCATGGGCCGCGATGTCCCTCTAACCCTGCCGCTGTTTGTGTTTTGAATTCTCGCAGATCACCCGCACCACTCCCTTGCGGTGTATGACCTTGCACTTGTCGCAAATCTTCTTGACCGATGCTCTAACTTTCATAACTCCCCATTCTCAACACATGTAGCGGCGCGTCCCCGCCAGCCGCTGCCCAAAATGTTATTTATAGCGATAAACAATCCGCCCGCGATTCAAATCGTACGGAGAAAGCTCGACCGCGACTTTATCTCCCGGCAATATGCGTATAAAGTTCTTCCGCATCTTGCCGGAAACATGGGCCAGCACCTGGTGTTTATTTTCCAATTCCACCTTGAACATGGCATTGGGCAGCGGTTCGACCACCGTTGCCATCACTTCAATCGCGTCTTCTTTACTCATTACCCTCCTGAAATCTATCTAACCAGAGATCCCTCCCTACCCTCGGGATTTCGGCAGCGGGCTCCCGCTTCGCTCACGCCCGCTAGACGCCTCAACTTCAATCGCGTCTTCTTTACTCATCGACTTCTTAAGAAGCCGTCAGCTTTCAGCTGTCCGCTCTCAGTTACGACTCTCAACTCTAGTCCCGGCGATTTTACTGAAGGCTGAGAGCTGACAACTGAAAGCTTATTGCGTCAAAATCATTGGCCCTTGCCGTGTTACCGCGACACAGTGCTCAAAGTGCGCGCTGTAACTGCCGTCTGCGGTTACGGCCGTCCATTTATCGCTCAACACTCGGGCCCCAGGGCCGCCCGAGTTCACCATCGGCTCAATCGCCAGGACCATCCCTTCGGTCAACTCCGCGCCCTGGCCCTTCTTGCCAAAATTCGGAATCTGCGGCGCTTCATGCAGCTTCGTTCCAATTCCATGCCCGACAAAGTCTCGCACCACGCTGAAGCCGTTCGCTTCCACGTGCTTCTGAATCGCCGATCCAACGTGCCCAATCGTATTGCCGATTTTAACCTGCTCGATGCCCTTGTACAGCGAAGCCTCGGTCACTTCGAGCAGCTTCTTCAGTTCCGGCGTCACCGTCTCGCCCACCGGCAGCGTGATAGCCGCGTCGCCGTAATACCCGTCGCAGACGACTCCGCAATCGATCGAAACGATGTCGCCCGTTTTCAGCGCCCGCTTCTCCGATGGAATGCCATGCACAATCTCTTCATTGATCGAAGTGCAAAGCACGCAGGGATAACCGAAATATCCTTTAAACGCCGGCGTAGCCCCGAGTTCCGCGATCAGCTTCTCAGCCGCTTTCTCCAGTTCCATCGTGGTAACGCCCGGCGCCACCAATCCCTTCAGATGGTTCAGAACCTGGCGGACTATTTTCCCGCTCCTCCGCATCTTTTCGATCTCTTCCGGCGACTTGCGGATGATCCGGTCTTCTCCAGAACTCATAGCTTCCTAGCATCCATGACACTGCCCGTCCAGGGTATGCCGGTCGATCACGCCAAAAATCTGCGCCGTAACGTCTTCGATCGGACGGTCCGCATTGACCGCCACCAGCCGCCGCTGCAACCGATAGTATTCCGCCACCGGCCTGGTCTGAGTCTCGTAGGCTTCCAATCGCCCCGCAATGACTTCTCTGCGATCGTCGTCGCGAATCACCAGCTTGGATCGGTCGAGATCGCACAACTCATCGACAAGAGGTGGCTGCAGATGAATGTTATAGAGCCGTCCACAGGTGGGACACGAACGCCGCCCGGTAAGCCGTAGCAGCAACTGATTATAGTCTACGAGCAACTGGATCACAACCGGCGGCCACTTCTCCGCGGCCGCATTTTTGGAGTTTTCCGATTTGTCGTCTTTCGATTTGTCAAAGACCTCTTTTTCCAGGAAAGCGTCCAGCCATCCTGCCTGGGCGGCCGTCCTCGGAAAGCCGTCCAGCACAAACCCGCGTTCACAATCGCAGTCCCGCAGCCGGCAGGCCACGATGCCGTACATCAACTCATCCGGCACCAGCTCGCCGCGCGCCATAATCGCTTTGGCTTCAAGGCCGAGTTCTGTTCCCCGGGCTACGTGATCCCGAAGAAGATCGCCCGTCGATATCTGCGGTATGCCGTAATGGTCGACGATCTTCTTAGACTGCGTACCCTTCCCCGCCCCAGGGGGCCCGAGAAGAATCACAGGTCCAATCATGCGCGCGGTGTCGTTAGCCGACTGGTTGGCCATCGAGCTTCTTTTACCCGTATTTCCATCGCGGAAATACCGCTCCGCGCCCCGCAAAACCAACCCTTAGCTTCCGCTTCTCAGTTATTCATTCTGGCGCTCTTACTGAGAACTAAGAACTGGGAACTGCTTTTACCACATCCGTCGTCCCCTTAGCCGGCCGCTCTTCGGCGTAAAGCCATCGTAGTGCCGCATGATCAGCTGCGCCTCGATCTGCGTGACCGTGTCCATCGCGACTCCCACTACAATCAGCAGCGAGGTTCCACCAAAATAGAAGTTCACTCCCAATCCGTTCGTCACCCAGGTTGGAAGCTTCTCAAATACACCGCCCACCAGCCACAGGTGATTCAACTTGATGCCCGCGATCATCCACTCCGGAATCAGCGAAATCAGAATCAGGTAGGCCGCGCCGACCAGCGTGATGCGCGTCAAAACGTCGTTGATAAAGTCCGAAGTCCGCTTCCCGGGCCGGATGCCGGGAATGAACCCGCCCCACTTCCGCATGTTGTCCGCCACCTCGTTCGGATTGAACACGATCGAGATATAGAAGTAGGCAAAGAAAATAATGCCCACAGCATAAAGCAAGGTGTAGAGCGGCTCACCCCAGCGCATCGCATCCAGAATCGGGCCGACGACCTTGTTATTGTGGAAGGCCGCGCCCAGCATCTGCGGCAACGCCAGAATCGAAGACGCGAAAATCACCGGCATCACGCCGCCCGCGTTCACCCGCAACGGCAGGTGCGTGGATTGGCCACCCATCACCTTGCGCCCAACCACGCGCTTCGCGTACTGCACCGGAATGCGCCGCTCGCTGCGCTCCACATATACGATAAATGCGACCACCGCGATCATCAGCACCAGCAACATCAAAATCGCCGGGGCCGTAAACACTCCCCAGGCCGCGGTGCTGGCCTTCTGATAAAGATCGATGATGCCGCGGGGCAAGCCCACGACGATGCCGGCAAAAATCAGCAGCGACATGCCGTTGCCGATGCCGCGGTCCGTGATCTGCTCGCCCAGCCACATGATGAAAGCGCTGCCCGTGGTCAGCGTCAGCATGGTCATCAGGATGAATGCCACGCCCGGAGTGTTGACGAAATCGCCCGCCTTCTGCAGGCTGATGGCAATGCCGAACGACTGCACCGCGCTCAAAATCACGGTGAGATAACGTGTCCACTGGGTAATTTTCTTCCGCCCCAGTTCGCCTTCTTTTTGCAGCTTGGCCAGCGGCTCATAGACCACGGTCAGCAGCTGCAAAATAATCGACGCCGTAATATACGGCATGATGCCCAGCGCGAAAATCGTGAGCCGCCGCAGGTTCCCGCCGCTGAACAGATCGACAAAGCCCAGCACCGATCCTCGGTTTTGCTCGAAGAACGCCGCCAGCCGGTCGCCATTGATGCCCGGCGTTGGGATATGGCCGCCGATGCGGTAAACCGCCAGCAGGCCGAGCGTGAATAGCACGCGTTTGCGAAGGTCGGGAACCCGGAAAATGTTCGAAAGCTTACTGAAGACTGCAAATTCCGCCATTACTGCAAGACCTCAAACTTGCCACCCGCCTTGGTGATCTTTTCCTGCGCCGACTTCGAAAACTTGTGCGCCTGAATGGTGATCGCCGCAGTCAATTCTCCGTTGCCGAGAACTTTGACCGGCGCCTTGCCGTTGACAACCCCCGCCTTCTTCAGCACATCGAGAGTGATTTCGGTTTCGCCGAGCGCCGCCAGCCGGTCAAGATTCACAACGTCGTATTCTTCGCGGAAAATATTCGTGAAACCGCGCTTCGGAATACGCCGGTGCAATGGCATCTGCCCGCCTTCAAACCCGCGGATCAGCCGCGCGCCCGTTCGCGACCATTGCCCTTTATGCCCGCGCGTAGAAGTCTTGCCCATCCCCGACCCCATGCCGCGGCCGACGCGCTTCTTCTTTTCCGTAGACTTCTTAGGTGCCCGTATTGTCGATAAATTCATAGCTAACTCCTAGGTGTCAGGCCTTACTCGACAATTTCCACCAGATGCGGAATCTTCTTCACCATGCCGCGAATCGCAGCCGTATCCGGACGCACAATCACCTGATTCAGCCGCGTAAAACCCAGCCCCTTGACAACTTTCCTATGTTTGACCGGAGTGCAGATCATCGACCGCACCCACTTCAACTGAATCTTGCCGCTCTCCACCGATTTGGACGTCTTGGTTGTCATTTCACTTCCTGTGTTGCAAAGTTTCAAAGTTGCAAGGTTTCAGGGTTTCAAAAGTAAAACCCGAAAATAAACTAGATCCATTTCGCCACGCTACTTTGAAACCTTGAAACTCTGAAACCTTGAAACCTGCCTTGTTACAGTTCCTGCACCGACTTGCCGCGCAGCTCCGCGACGTGCTCCCGGCTCTTGAGCTTCTTCAGCGCCTCAAACGTCGCCTTGATCACGTTGTGCGGATTGTTCGTCCCGATCGACTTGGTCAGCACATTCTGCACGCCCGCCGACGTCATCACCGCCCGCACCGCTCCGCCCGCGATCACGCCCGTGCCTTCCGGAGCCGGCTTCAACAACACCATGCCCGAGCCGTAGCGTCCGAGCACCGTATGCGGAACCGAGGTCTGCGTCAGGTTGATCCGCATCAGGTTCTTCTTTGCCGATTCAATCCCCTTGCGAATGGCCTGCGGAACTTCCTTGGCCTTGCCCGATCCAAAACCTACCACCGCCGCCGAAGGATCGCCCACCACGACCAGCGCCGCGAAAGACATGTTCTTGCCGCCCTTAACCACCTTCGTCACCCGGTTAATCGAGACCACCTGGTCCTTTAACTGGAACGAACCCGCATCGAGTTTCTTAGTAACTCTTGGCATTCAAAATCCATTTCTAATTTGTAATTTGTAATTGGAAACTCAAAACCCGAGGGCCTCAAATTACAAATTACAAATCACCAATTACAAATTTCTAGAACTGCAGTCCCGCCTCGCGCGCCGCATCGGCCACGGCCTTGACCCGCCCGTGATAAATGTAGCCGCCGCGATCGAATACCACCTTGGTGAAGCCTTTTTCCTTGGCCAATTCGGCAATCTTTTTCCCCACCATCTTCGCCGACGCCACGTTGCCGCCGGTGACGCGCGTATCTTTCCGGTCATCGGCCGTCGAAGCCGACGCCAGCGTGACGCCCTTTAGGTCGTCGATCAACTGCACGTAAATATGATTCAGCGACCGGTAAACATTCAGCCGCGGACGCTCCGGCGTCCCCATGACTTTCTTCCGGATACGATCGTGCACCCGCTGCCGCGTCTGATTCTTCGAAGCGATTCTCAACATGTTAAAACCCTCAGATCCCTCACTTCGTTCGGGATGATCGCGGCGGGCTCAGACGCCCGCCAAACGCGATCACTTGGCTCCCGTCTTCCCAACCTTCTTCTTCAAGCGCTCGCCGGTATAGCGCACGCCCTTGTTCTTATACGGATCGGGCGGACGCAGCGACCGCATCTCCGCCGCCACCTGCCCCACCTTCTGCCGGTCAATCCCGTTCAGCGTCAAGTGCGTCAGCTTCGCGTCCACTGCGCAATCGACCCCAGTCGGCAGCGGGTACTCAATCGGGTGCGAATACCCCAGGCTGAATACCACTGTGCCTTTGCCCTTCATCTCGGCGCGATAGCCGATGCCGACGATATCCAGTTCGCGCGTCCAGCCCTTGGTCACGCCTTCGACGGCGTTATTGACCAGCGCGCGCGCCAGTCCATGGACCGCCGCCTGCGAATCGTTCTCGCGGATCGCCACCAGGTTCCCGTCTTTCTGTTCCATCTTGATGCCGGACGGAAGCGGCGTATCCAGCTTGCCCTTCGGCCCCTGGACCAGCACCGTATTGCCTTCAAATTTCACCGTCACGCCCTTCGGGATCGCGATCGGCTTTTTTCCAATTCGTGACATAAGTCAGCTCTTAGCCTTGGGCAATTAGCACTTAGTAACTTCGCGATTAGCGCGGCGCTTTAGCTAACTGCTAAACGCCGGGTGCTAACGGCTGCTTCCCTACCAGACCTCGCAAAGCAATTCGCCGCCGAGCCCCTGCCGCCGAGCCTGGCGTCCCGTCATCACGCCCTTCGGCGTGGTCAGAATATTGATGCCCATCCCGCCGAGCACCCGCGGAATCTCGGTGCGGCGCACATACACGCGGCAGCCCGGACGCGACACCCGCGCCAGATTCGTAATCACGGCCTCGTTGTTGTTGCCGTACTTCAGATACACACGCAGAACCCTGTGGCCCTCTTCTTCCGCCGGCTTGAAGTTCGCGATATAGCCTTCTTCTTTAAGAATGCGGGCAATCTCCGTCTTCAGCTTGGAGGCTGGTATATCCACTTTCTGGTGCCGTGCGCGAATCGCGTTGCGGATGCGCGCCAGCATGTCTGCGACCGGATCGGTCAACCTCATCGTTTGCTTCTCCTCGAGCCGCCCGTTCGCTCCGTATCGTTAATTTCCGTATCGCCAATTAACGATCAGCGGAGAACCTGTCAGCAGCTTGCTTCTACACTCACTTCTGTCGCCGGACAACCAGCACATTCGTCGCTCATTCGCAATTCCCTGTCAGCGAACAGCGAACCACGCCTCTACCAGGACGACTTCGAAACTCCCGGAATCTCTCCCCGCAGCGCCAGTTGCCGGAAACACAACCGGCATAGCCCAAACTTCCGCAGAAATGCCCGCGGACGTCCGCAAATCTTGCAGCGGTTATGCTTGCGCGTCGAAAACTTCGGCTTCTTTACGTTCTGCGGCTTGGTCTTGCTATCGGTGCCGTCCTTCACTCGTTTTGCTGTAGTCGCCAAATTCGCTCCTAACCTTCTACTTGCAGCGCCGGCCTCCGGCCGGCTGTCTGGCGGGCATCCTGCCCGCCCAAGGGCCGCCGAGACGGCGGCGCTACGCTCTAAACGGCATCCCCAGATGCTTCAACAGACTCCTCGCCTGATCGTCCGAACGCGCTGTCGTCACAATCGTCACGTTCATGCCCTTCAGCTTGTCCACTTTAGCGTAATCGATCTCCGGGAAAATCAGCTGGTCGTGCAAACCCAGCGTGTAATTGCCGCGCCCGTCAAACGACTTCGTCGACACGCCGCGGAAGTCGCGCACCCGCGGCAGCACGATCGTCACCAGGCGGTCGAAAAACTCGTACATCCGGTCGCCGCGCAGCGTCACCATCGCTCCTATCGGCATGCCCTCGCGCACCTTGAACGCCGCAATCGACTTCTTCGCCCGCGTCACCACCGGCTTCTGTCCCGTAATCTGTCCCAGCTCATTCACCGCCGGGTCGATCAGCTTCGCGTTCTGCGTAGCTTCGCCGACGCCCATGTTGACGACAATCTTATGCAGCCGCGGAACCGCCATCGGATTCTTGAGCTCAAGTTCCTTCAACAGCGCTGCGGCCACTTCTTTCTCAAACCGTGCCCGCAGCCGCGGCCGTTCTTTAGCCGCATGCCGGGGAGCCTCCGGGCCAGCCTTAGCCTCGACCGGCGCGTGCCCCTTCTGCTCGCCCTTGGCCGGCTTCGCCTTTTTCTGCTGCTGCTCGCCTTTTTTTTGCTCGTCTGCCATTTCCGTTGCTGCCTTATCTCTCACGGTTTCGGATTGTCGGATATCAGCGGCTAGCTCTTAGCTAGCCATTAGCTCTTCGCGTTGAACTCCGACGTGTACCGGTTCGTAAGTCCCAAATTTTTTTGCCGCTGCCGCTCCCCTCTCAACCAATAGCTAAAGGCTAAGCGCTAACGGCTAAATGCTATTTATCCAGCGTCGTTCCGCACTTCTTGCAAACTCGAACCTTGCGCTCGCCGCGCACTTCATGTCCTATCCGCACCGGCCCGCACGTCGAACATACCAGCGCCACATTCGACAGCGGAATCGCCCGCTCCTGCTCGGCAATTCCACCCTGTATGTTTTTCTGCGGATTCGGACGCACGTGCTTCTTCACCATCATCACGTGCTCCACCAGCACTCTGCCTTCGTCGGGAAACACGCGCAGCACGCGCCCTTCTTTTCCCGCATCCCGCCCCGTCATGACCTTCACCGTGTCACTCCGGCGGATATCCACGCGCTTGTGTTCGGTAGTAGTTGCTGTTGCCATACATACCCCAGATTTCAAAGTTTCAAGGTTTCAAAGTCGTTCATCGAGGTCTCAATCATTCGCAAGGCACCTTGAAACCTTGAAACATTGAAACCCTCAAACCTGGCGCCTACAGCACTTCCGGCGCCAGCGACACAATCTTCAAAAACTTCTTTTCGCGCAGTTCGCGCGCCACCGGGCCAAACACGCGCGTCCCGACCGGCTCGCCCGTCTCGTTGATCAGCACGGCGGCATTCTGATCGAAGCGGATATATGTCCCATCCCGCCGCCGATGCTCTTTCCGCGTCCGCACGATCACCGCCTTCACCACCTTGCCCTTCTGCACCTGGCCGTCCGGAGCGGCCTCCTTCACGCTCGCCGTGATCACGTCGCCCAGACCGGCATGCAGACCAGTCGAGCCGCCGAGAGGCATGATCATCTGCAGCTTGCGCGCGCCGGAGTTGTCGGCCACCTCCAGCATCGATCTCATCATTACGGCCATGTCTGTCTCCTCCGCCTCTTGCGCCTCTTACTTCCGCGCCTCTTACTTGGACGAAACGCCCAAACTGGCGTCCACATCGACGTTCACTTCCGGCACCAGCGCCGTCTTGCGCACAATCTCTTTCAGCGTCCAGCGCTTCAGCTTCGACAAAGGCCGCGACTCTTCGATCTTCACCACATCCCCCGGATGAGTCTCGTTCTTCTCATCGTGCGCGTAGAACTTCTTCCGGATCGAGATGACCCGCCCATACATGGGATGCGCCTTCTTGCGCGTGACTTCCACGACAATCGTCTTCTGCATCTTGTTCGAGACGACGGTGCCGATTAATTCCTTGTGGTGCGGCTTCCGAGCTTCGGTTTGGCTTGCGATTTCCGCCATTATTTTTTCTCCGTTTTCGTCGCGGCCAATTCCTGCTCGCGCAGCACGGTCTGCACTCGAGCAATATCCCGCCGCAGCCCGCGAATCTTCTTCAAGCTCTCCGTCTGCCCCATATTCATCTGGAACTTCAGCTTGAAGAGCTGGTCCGCCAGATCCCGCTCCTGGTGCTTGAGCTCGAACGTCGGTCAAGTTGCGAATCTTTTCTGCCTTCATAAAAAGTTCTCTCAGCTGTCAGTTCTCAGCAAAATCGTTCCGTCAGATGCTCTTCACCCCTGCAATCTGACTTCTGACTTCTGCAATCTCTACAGCACTTCCCTCTTCACGAACGTCGTCCGCAGCGGCAGCTTGTGCGATGCCAGCCGCATCGCCTCTTTCGCGTCCGTGATCGTAACGCCTTCCATCTCAAACAGAATCTTCCCCGGCTTGACCACCGCCACCCAATGATCCGGAGCCCCTTTGCCCTTGCCCATCCGGGTTTCTGCCGGCTTCTTGGTCACCGGCTTATCCGGAAACAGGCGAATCCAGATCTTGCCGCCGCGCTTGATAAAGCGCGTCATGGCCACGCGGCTGGCTTCGATCTGACGGTCGGTGATCCATCCCGGCTCGAGCACCTTCAGCCCGTACTGGCCAAAGGCCAGCGTGCCCCCGCGCCAAGCCTTCCCCGTCATGCGCCCGCGCTGTTGCTTGCGGTACTTAACCTTCTTCGGCATCAACATAAAATCAGCTCTCAGTTCTCAGCGCGTTCTAGTCAAATTGCTTGAGCTATCGGTTTTTACTTCTTCAATCTGACTTCTGACTTCTTCAATTCCTAGAAAGCTCCCGTCGTCGTCACTTCCCGCGCCGGAGTCGCCTCGCGCTTTTTCGTCGGCAGAATTTCACCCTTATAAACCCAGCACTTCACGCCAATCACGCCGTAGGTGGTGCGCGCCTCAGTAAAGCCGTAGTCGATGTCGGCGCGCAGCGTATGCAGCGGCAACCGCCCCTGCAGATACCACTCCGAGCGCGCAATCTCGTTCCCATTCAGCCGACCGCTTACCCGGACTTTAATCCCCTTGCAGCCGAAACGCAGCGCCGAATCCACCGACTTGCGCATCGCCCGCCGGAAGCCCACGCGCTTTTCCAGTTGCAAAGCAATCGATTCCGAGACCAGTTGCGCGTCCAGCTCCGGCTTGTGCACCTCCTGGATATCGACATGCACCTCGCGCGTCGTCTTCTTCTGCAGATCCTGCTTCAGCTTGTCGATCTCCGCGCCCTTGCGCCCGATGATGATTCCCGGCCGCGCCGTCTTGATAATGATCCGCAGCTTGTTCCCCGGACGCTCGATCTCGACCGAACTCACGCCCGCCGACTTGAGCTTGTCCTTCAGTTCGGTCTTCAGCTTGTAGTCTTCGAGCAGCAGCTTGTCGTAGTCCTTCTCGACAAACCAGCGCGACTTCCACGGCTTCGTATAGCCAAGCCGAAATCCGTAAGGATGAACCTTCTGTCCCATAATGTGTGCAGCTCCTAACCTGTGTTGCCGCAGGCTTCAGGGTTTCAGGGTTGCAAGGTTTCAAAGTGAAACCCAAACGCCTTTACCTTGAAACTTTGAAACCCGTCTTTCTATTTCTTGGCCGTTGCCTTCTTGCCCACAGCCTTCTTCTTCGCCGGCGCCTTGGCCTTAGCTTTCGCCTTCGTATGCGGACGCGCCGCTGGCTTCGCCGCCTTCCCACCCGCCGCCGGCGTCTCTACCGCGGCGCCGTTCTTATTTTTCTCCGCCAGCACAATCTGCAGGTGCGCAATGCGCCGCACGTAATGGTAGGCGCGCCCCATCGGAGCCGGTCGAATCCGCTTCATCCGCGGACCATCGTTCGCTATCGCGTGCTTCACGTACAAATTATCGAGATCGACATCCAGCCCTTTTTCGGTGCTCAGAAAGTTCGCATTGTCGATCGCCGACTGCAACAGCTTCCCGACCGTCGCCGCCACCCGCTTCTTGGTAAAAGCCAGCGTATTCCGCGCCTCTTCGACGCGCCGCCCCTTGATCAGGTTCAGCACCAGCCGCGCCTTCTGCGGCGACACCCGCATGTATCTTGCTTCCGCTCGAAATTCCATAATCGTTTTGCCTTTAGTCAGCAGCCCTCAGCGTCGGTGCCCCAGGTTCGCGCCCGCCCTTTGGGCGCTAACCTGGGATTGGCTTCAGCCGCCCTTACCCCTTTGGCGCCGAAGGCGCCGACGGCGTAATCGCTCCCGGTCCGCCCGGCACGCCCACCGGCTTGGCCGCGACTTCGGTCGCCGCCTTCATCGAGTGCCCCTTGAATTGCCGGGTAAAGCTGAATTCACCCAGCTTGTGCCCGACCATGTTCTCGGTCACGTACACCGGAATAAATTTCCGTCCGTTGTGTACCGCAATCGTATGTCCCACCATCTCCGGAATAATCGTCGAGCGCCGCGACCAGGTCCGCAGCACTTTCTTCTCGTTGCGCGCATTCATGCCTTCGACCTTCGTCGCCAGGTGCGCATCCACGAACGGTCCCTTTTTTGTCGAACGTGCCATAAGTCAGTTCTCGCTTCCTGTGTGGCGCGGGCGCCCCCGCCCGCGTCCCCGCTAACCTTTCTTTCTCCGGTTCACAATAAACGAATCCGTCCGCTTATTATTCCGCGTCTTATACCCCCGCGTCGGCTGTCCCCACGGCGTTACCGGATGCCGCCCACCCGAGGTCTTGCCCTCGCCGCCGCCATGTGGATGGTCCACCGGGTTCATCGATACCCCGCGGTTATGCGGACGCTTTCCCACCCAGCGCGTGCGTCCCGCCTTGCCCCAGGTGACGTTCTCGTGGTCCGTATTCCCCACCTGCCCGATCGTCGCTAAACAATCGAGCGCAACTTTGCGGGTCTCGCCGGAAGGCAGCTTCACCAGTCCGTAGTCGCCTTCCTTGGCAATCAACTGCGCCGAACCGCCCGCCGAGCGCACCATCTGCGCGCCCTTGCCCGGGCGCAACTCAATGTTGTGAATCGTCGTGCCCGGCGGAATATTGCGCAGGGGCAACGCGTTCCCCACCAGAATGTCGGCCTCGGGGCCGCTCACAATCTTCGCCCCAACCTTCAACCCATCAGGCTGCACAATATAACGCTTCTCGCCATCGGCGTAACTCAGGAGCGCAATGCGAGCCGACCGTCCCGGATCGTATTCGATGGTGACGACGGTCGCCGGAATACCATGCTTGTCGCGCTTGAAATCAATCGTGCGCAGCTTGCGCTTATTGCCGCCGCCGCGGAAGCGCATCGTCGTATCACCCGAATTGCGCCGGCCGCCCGAACGAATCTTGCCCTCAACCAGCGCCTTATGCGGCGTGGACGAAGTGATATCGTCGGTCGTAACCGAGGTGCGATACCGCAAAGTCTGCGTTGTCGGTCTGTAAGTCTTAATGGCCATATCTAGCTCTCAGCTCTCAGCTCTCGGCTCCCAGTTCGTTCAGGCCACCAGTTTTAACTGACGGCTGATAGCTGAGAGCGGACAGCTGTTACAAATTCTGCGCGTATTCCGGCATCTTCTCGCCGCTCTTCAAGCGCACGAACGCCTTTTTCCAATCCGGACGGTAGCCCGTAAACTTTCCCCGCCGCCGCTCTTTGCCCGGATAATTCGCCGTCCGCACCGAAGCCACCTTCACCTTGAAAATCGACTGCACCGCTTCTTTAATCTCGGTCTTCGTCGCCTTCGGCGCCACCTGGAAGACCAGCGTATTCTGCGTCTCTTTAATGCCCAGACCTTTTTCCGTGATCACCGGCTTCTGGATAATCTGATAAGCGGATTTCATCAGGCCACCTCCGGCTGGGCTTTCGTCTTCATGCGCCGCGCCGGCTTCTTCTTCGGAGCTGCCGCCGCGTCTTCTTCATGTTCATGTTCGTGCGAGCGCCGCGATGCCGATTTCTTCAGCGAATCCTGCAGCTTTTCGAGCGCCGGCTGGGCGAAGATGACGTGCGTGTAACGCATCAGGTGATAAGGATGCACCTCATTCGCCCGCACCAGTTCGAGCCCGTCAATGTTGCGCGAGCTCAATTCGAGGTTTCGATTCTCAGAAGACGAAAGATCGACCAGGAGCGTCGTGCCCTCAACCTTGAGCTTGCCCAGCGCCTCCTGAAACTCCTTCGTCTTCGGCTCTTTCACGTCGAACGCCTTGACAACGACCAGCTTCCCGTCGGCAAGCTTCGCGGCCAGCGCTGACCGAAGAGCGCCCAGCAGTTTCTTCTTCGGGAAGGCGTAGTCATAGGAGCGCGGCTGCGGACCGTGCACCGTCCCGCCGTGCCGCCACAGCGGCGACCGGATGGAGCCGATGCGCGCCCGGCCAGTGCCCTTCTGCTTCCACAGCTTCTTGCCCGAACCCGAAACCCGCCAGCGGTTCTTCGTAGCATGTGTGCCCGCCCGCGCCGCAGCGCGATAGTGCGTGACCGCCTCCCAGAGCAGGTCCTCGTTGACCGCGCCGAAAACCTCATCCGCCAGATCGAGCGTCCCGGCCTTGGCCCCGCTCAGATTGTAAACATCGATAGTTGCCATATTCTTTCTCGTGTAGGGCGGACACTCTTGTCCGCCGCCTTTGATCTTGCTCTTGCCTTTGCTCTTGATCCTGCCCAAGCAAGCGCGTACAAGATCCTGCCTACGCCTTCTTCGAAGCTCTCTTCGCGGCCTTCAACGGATCGACCGTCGCTGCGCCCGCAAATCCGCGGCGCTCTCGCGGCGGCTTCTTCGCCTTGTTGATCTGGATGTATCCGCCATTCGCGCCCGGAACGCTGCCCTCAACCACCAGCAGGTTCTCGTCTTTATCCACGCCCAGAATCCGCAGATTGCGCGTCGTAGTCCGCGTATCGCCCATGTGCCCCGACATCCGCATTCCCTTGAACACTCGCGAAGGAAATGCCGAGGAGCCGATCGAACCCGTAATCTGAAACATCGAACCGTGCGACTTCGGGCCGCCGCCAAAATGATGGCGCTTCACCACACCCTGAAAGCCGTGCCCCTTGCTGGTTCCAATCACGTCAACGAAGCGCTCGCCTTCGAAAATATCGACCAGTATGCGGTTGCCCGGTTTGATCACGCCCTCCGTAGTCTCACCCGGAGCATCGACCTCGATTCCCACCTCGCGCACAAATTTCACCGGCGGAAGATTGTGCTTGGCAAAGTGACCGCGCATAGCCTTCGTCAGCTTTTTTTCTTTCACAAATTCGACCAGCCCGATCTGCGCCGACTCATATCCGTCTTTGGTCGAGGTCTTGTGCTGCGTAATCACGCACGGCCCCGCCTGCAAAACCGTGGCCGGCCGCACCTCGCCCTTCGAATCGAAGAGCTGCGTCATGCCGACCTTCTTGCCAAGAATTCCAGTAACCTTAGCCATAACCTTCTCCATTCCCAGCATGGCGCGCCGAAATTTCAACGGCGGCTATTGGCTGGTTGTGTGGCGCGGGCGTCCGTCCACACTTACTTATGCTCTTTCCCGAACGCCTTGATCTCCACATCCACGCCCGCCGGCAGATCGAGCTTCATCAGCGCATCGACCGTCTGCTGCGTCGGCTCCAGAATGTCGAGCAGCCGCTTGTGGGTGCGGATCTCAAACGCCTCCCGCGATTTCTTGTCCACGTGCGGCGACCGCAGCACGCAGTATTTATTCTTCATCGTGGGCAGCGGAATCGGCCCCGCAATCTGCGCGCCGGTTCGTTTCGCCGTCTCCACGATCTCGCCCGTCGACTGATCCAGAATGCGGTAGTCGTACGCTTTCAGCCGTATGCGAATTCTCTCTTTTCCAGTCACTATGTCACTCTCTTTGCCCCTCCCGGCTGCCTTCACTTCGAAGCCCCGGAAGGAAAGATCTGGCGGCAAGAAGCAAGCCGCTTACTGAGTTTTTCACTTCTGCAATCTTACTTCTTACTTCTGACTTGCCCTACTTCACAATCTCCGCGATCGTTCCCGCGCCGACCGTGTGTCCGCCTTCGCGGATCGCGAAGCGCAAGCCCTTTTCCATGGCCACCGGCGTGATCAACTCAATCACCAGGCTCACGTTGTCTCCCGGCATCACCATCTCCGTGCCCGCCGGCAGCTCCGCGATCCCCGTCACGTCCGTCGTCCGCAAATAAAACTGCGGACGATATCCCTTGAAGAACGGCGTGTGCCTTCCACCTTCTTCCTTTGTCAGGATGTACACCTCAGCCTTGAACTTGGTGTGCGGAGTAATCGATCCCGGCTTCGCCAAAACCATCCCGCGCTCCACATCCTCTTTCGCGATGCCGCGCAACAGCAGCCCAGCGTTGTCGCCCGCCATGCCTTCGTCCAGTTGCTTCTTGAACATCTCGACGCCCGTCACCACCGTCTTGCGCGTCTCCCGGAAGCCGACAATCTCCGCTTCCTCGCCGACTTTCACCTTGCCGCGCTCGATCCTGCCCGTGACGACCGTGCCGCGACCCTGAATCGAAAAAATATCTTCGATCGGCATCAGGAACGGCTTATCCAACTCCCGCGCCGGCTGCGGAACGCTCTTGTCCACCGCCTCCATCAACGCGTCAATCTGTTTCTCCCACTTTTCCTCTCCATTTAAAGCCCCTAAAGCGGAGAGGCGAATCACCGGCACATCGTCACCCGGAAACTGGTAGCTCTTCAACAGTTCGCGCACTTCGAGCTCGACCAGATCGAGCAGCTCGGGATCGTCGACCGCATCACACTTGTTCAAAGCGACAACAATGTAAGGCACGCCCACCTGCCGCGCCAAAAGCACGTGCTCGCGCGTCTGCGGCATCGGGCCATCGGTCGCCGCCACGACCAGAATGGCGCCATCCATCTGCGCCGCGCCCGTGATCATGTTCTTGATGTAATCCGCGTGCCCCGGGCAATCGACGTGCGCGTAGTGCCGGTTCGGCGTCTCATACTCCACGTGCGCCGTGGCGATGGTGATGCCGCGCGCCTTCTCTTCCGGAGCGTTATCGATCGAATCAAACGACCGGAAAACAATCTTCGGATTGTGCTTCTGCAAAACCTTGGTGATCGCCGCCGTCAACGTCGTCTTGCCATGATCGATATGACCGATCGTCCCAACGTTGCAGTGCGGCTTGGTCCGCTCAAATTTTTCTTTCGCCATTTCCTCTTGCTCCTAAAAACTTATCTACCTCTTGAACCCAACCGGCGATCTCTCCGACGGCGCTTCCGGTTCGTACTCCAGAGTGGCCGTCGAGAACTGCTCCCACTTGAGGAAAGCCACACGCCCAAGTGATTCTCATCAACCACAAAACCTTCGAGAACTTCTTTGCCGGAAGCGATCTCCTTGAAAGCTTCGCGGCCCTGCGGCAGAAAATGAAACGAAACCGTGCTCCCAATCAGATTCATTGGTGCTTCTTGAAGATCAGATCGCGACGGCCCAATCCGAACAGAACCATGTTGCGCAAACGCTGCAGCTCGCTCCGAGTCTGGGAGTCCATGGCGTCGGCCACCAACTCCCAAGAGAGGACCACGTTTTGTTTTTCTTGCGGCGTCTCGATCTCCAGCCTCCAACTCGATGTATCGCTGTTCCAAGTTACGCTAGCGAGCCGGTACCCAGGTTCCAGAACAGAAAGAATCCCTTCAACCTGCTTTCCCAGAGCTATGGCCCTGGTCTCCATCCGTTGGCGCCCATAAATCCCCGCAAGCTTTTCGCGTCGGTAATCCTCATCCGAAACCTCCCACTTCCTCGCAATCTCATGCTCCCGTCCCGAGATCGGAGGCAGTCCAGATCCGGGAACACCCTTGGCTTCCCTTGAGTCATCCATCGAACCAGGGAAACCCGGCACATGAATCTCGAATTTGGGTGCGTCCTGCATCTGACTCGTACCAACTCAATCCTTAAATGCCGTGCGTTTACCAGCGGACCATGCTAACTATCTCGACGCGGTCTTGCCCTGCGTCTTGGCGATGATCTCGTCCGCCACATGACGCGGGGCTTCTTCATAGCGCGCAAAATGCATCGAGTACTCGGCGCGTCCCTGCGTCGATGACCGCATATGCGTCGCGTAGCCGAACATTTCCGCCAAGGGGACGATGGCCTTGATCACCTGCGAACCCGCGCGATGCTCCATGCCTTCGATCCGTCCGCGGCGCGAACTCAGGTCGCCCATGATCGTTCCAGCGTAATCTTCCGGGGTCACGACTTCGACCGCCATCACCGGCTCCAGAATTACCGGGCTGGCCTTGCGCGCCGCTTCTTTAAACGCCATCGAGCCAGCAATCTTGAACGCCATTTCGTTCGAATCGACATCGTGATAGCTGCCGTCGTAAAGCGTCGCCTTGATATCGACCATGGGATAGCCGGCCAGAACACCGCCTTCCATCGCCTCCTGCATGCCCTGGTCGATCGGCTTGATGTATTCCTTCGGCACCGTGCCGCCCACAATCTCGTTGATGAACTCGTAGCCCTTGCCCGGCTCGTTCGGATCGAGATAAATCTTGGCGTGTCCGTACTGGCCGCGGCCGCCGGTCTGACGAATGTATTTGCCTTCGGCTTCGGCGTGCTTGCGAATGGTCTCGCGATACGCGACCTGCGGCTTGCCGACGTTGGCCTCGACCTTATATTCGCGCATCATGCGGTCGACGATGATTTCGAGATGCAGCTCGCCCATGCCGCTGATGATCGTCTGCCCGCTGTCGGGGTCGGTGTAAACTTTAAACGTCGGATCTTCCTGCGCCAGCCGCGCCAGCGCCATGCCCATCTTTTCCTGATCGGCCTTCGTCTTCGGCTCGACTGCCACCGAAATTACCGGCACCGCAAACACAATCGACTCCAGCGTAATCGGATGCTTCTCTTCGCAGATGGTGTCGCCCGTGCCCACGTTTCTCAAACCCACAACCGCGCAAATGTCTCCCGCCAGAATCTCCTGAATGTCTTCCCGCTTATTGGCATGCATCTTCAGCAGGCGCCCGATGCGCTCATGCTTTTGCGTGCGCGAGTTCATCACCGACTCGCCCGACTTCAACTGTCCCGAGTACACGCGGATAAACGTCAACTGACCCACAAACGGATCGGCCATGATCTTGAAGGCGAGCGCGGAAAAAGGCTCTTTGTCGTCGGCTTTGCGCGTAATCGCCTTTCCGGTTTCGGGATCGAGGCCATGCGTCTCTTTGGTATCGAGGGGCGAGGGCAGGTAATCGACAACCGCATCGAGCAGAGGCTGCACGCCTTTGTTCTTGAACGCCGTCCCTACCACGACCGGAAACAACTTCAGCCCAATTGTCGATTTGCGCAGCGACGCCTTCAGTTCGTCCGCCGAAATGGCTTCGCCTTCGAGAAACTTGTGCAGAATCTCGTCGTCATTTTCGGCAACCGTCTCGACCAGTTGCGTATGGAAAGCCTCGGCCTTTTTCTGCAACTCCGCGGGGATCTCGCCAACCACGAATTCCGCGCCGATGGTGTCGTCCGGCCAGATGATGGACTTCATCTCGACCAGATCGACCACGCCGCGGAACTTGTCTTCCTGTCCAATGGGAATCTGAATCGCAACCGGCTTGGCGTTGAGCCGCTTGCGCAGCGTATCGACGGCATGCTCAAAATCGGCGCCCATCTTGTCAATTTTGTTGATGAAACAAATTCGCGGAACGCCGTACTTGTCCGCCTGCCGCCAGACTTTTTCCGACTGCGGCTGCACCCCATGCACCGCGTCAAACACCGCTACCGCGCCATCCAGCACGCGCAGCGAGCGCTCCACCTCGGCCGTAAAGTCCACATGGCCGGGCGTATCGATAATGTTGATGCGGATATCCTTCCAGGTGCAGGTCGTCGCCGCGGACGTAATCGTGATGCCGCGCTCCTGCTCCTGCTCCATCCAGTCCATGATGGCCGTGCCCTCGTGCACCTCGCCGATGCGGTGCGTCTTTCCCGTATAAAACAGGATGCGCTCCGTCGTCGTGGTCTTCCCGGCATCGATGTGGGCCATGATGCCGATATTCCTGCAACGTTCTAGTGGGACTGTCCTAGGCACGGCTTATAACTCTTTCTGGGGTTCCGAAAATCTGTCGTTAGTCGTTAGTCGCTAGCTTCTTGCTCGAAGCTCTCTTACCATCTGTAATGCGCGAACGCCTTATTCGCCTCCGCCATGCGATGCACATCTTCTTTCTTCTTGATGGCGGCGCCTTTTCCGTTCGAGGCGTCAAGCAACTCGTTCGTCAACTTCTCGATCATTCCCTTTTCGCCGCGTCCGCGCGCATAGCTCACGATCCAGCGGATCGCCAGGGACGTTCTACGATCGGGAGCGACCTCGATCGGCACCTGATAGTTAGCGCCACCTACACGCCGCGTCTTCACCTCAAGCAGCGGCTTCGCATTCTCGACCGCCTTCGTGAACAGCTTCAAGGGTTCATCGCCGCCCTTTTCCTGCAACTTCTCCAGCGACTTATAAAAAATGCCCTCGGCAGTCGATTTCTTTCCCTGCCACATCATCGAGTTGATGAACTTCGTCACCAGATCCGATCCATACACCGGATCGGCCTCGACCGTCCGCTTGGGAGTATGTCCTTTTCTCGGCATAAATTCGGTTCTCAGTCCGCAGTTCTCAGTTTCCTTCGGCACAGTTCTGAGAACTGAGAACCGGGAACTGAGAACTGCTCTTAAGCTTTCTTCTGTCTCTTGGCGCCGTACTTCGAACGCCCCTGATTGCGGCCGGCAACGCCCGTCGCATCGAGCGTTCCGCGCACCACGTGATATCGCACCCCCGGCAGATCCTTCACCCTGCCCCCTCGGATCAGCACAATCGAGTGCTCCTGCAGGTTGTGCCCCACCCCGGGGATATACGTCGTCACTTCGATTCCATTGGTCAGGCGAACCCGCGCCACTTTGCGCAGCGCAGAGTTCGGCTTCTTCGGCGTCTGCGTATACACGCGCGTGCACACACCGCGCTTCTGCGGACACGACTGCAGAGCCGGACTCGCCGTCTTGTAATTCGTCCGCTCCCGGCCAAATTTCACCAACTGATTAAACGTAGGCACTCTCACCACTCCCAGACGCGGCCAGCCGCGTCGCTGTCGCCCCGGCGTTCCGCCGGCCCACACGTTCCCGCAAAGACGGAGCTTCCCCGTTTCCGTTCTGGCACAGGCTTGTATCACCCAGCCATACTCCCGCGCAGCATTACCCAACTAACGCCCGTGAGAATTCTTTCGGTTTCCTGCTCAGACTAATTGCCGACGACGGTGACGCCACGCCTAATCCCTTTTCCCGGGGTTGGAGGCATTCCGTTTCGTCTGCTTCTCCCGCATAGCCTTCGTTGACATCTCCCCTACTTCGGGCCAAAGGTTTTCGCAGGATGTTTCAGCGAGGGCGTCGCCGGTCCAACTTCCAACCGGCTACGTATTTCTTCAAAGCTCAGCCAAAATCCTCCCGGTGCCTGTCATCCGCGCGGGTTGCGCATCCAACAGGTCTGCCGTGTACAGGCAAGCCAGACTAAACTCGCGGAACCAATAGATAATAACAACTAGCCGGCACATCGTCAACCATTCTTGGACGCATCGAACGGAGTGCCAGGTTCAGATGTTTCAAAATTTCAGGGTTTCAAAGTTTCAGGAGTGTTTTATCGTTACAGCGTCCTCGGAACACTGAACCCTTAGACTTTGCTACACTGACACTTTTCCTACCAACCACTTTAGAAAAAGCAGGGTTTCAAGATTCTTCAATGTTTCAAGGTTTCAAGGAACCGGCGAGCGCGCACACTAGCCCGGTCCCTTAAACTTTGAAACCCTGAAACCTTGAAACCTGATTAAAGAGGGTTCATGTATCGTTGCTGCTCCGGCTTTCTTCTTTTCTTGGCCATCATCTCCGTCGCCGCCCTCACCGGCTGTCTCGGCAAGAGCACCGGCAATTCTGCCACAGCCGGAGTGTCCACCGTCACACTGAGCCCCGGCTCCACCTTCTCCATGAACATCGGGGGCACCCAGGTCTTCTCCGCCGCTGCCAAGAATGCCGGCGGCGGCACCGTCCTCGGCATCAACATTCAGTTCGTGGTAACCAGCGGCACTCCCACCACCCCCTCCAACGCCCCCGCACCCCTTTCCATCGCCGCCAATGGCAACTCCTGTGCCGGCACTTGGGACCCGACTGTCTCCATCTGCAGTCCCGGCACCTCCGGAATCGCCACCGTCTATGCCATTGCCAGCGGCGTGTTCAGCGCGCCTACCATTGTCTACGTCCACCAGCCCATCGACAGCATAGCGATCAGCATGCTTCCACCCCTCGGCCCGCCACCGCCCAATTATCCATGCTTTTCCCAGGGACAGACCCGGCTCTTCCAAGCCAACGCTTTCAGCAACAATATCGACGTCACCGACACCGTCGGACCGATGACCTGGACGTCAAGCAACAGCGGGGTTCTCGCAGCCACCCCTTACACCCCGCCCAATCAGATCAACGTCGTCAATGAGGTTCAGGTGACTGCTAAAACACCAGGCATCACGCAGCTTGTCGCCAGCGTCTCCGGAGCCAGCAGCGCGCCCTACGAGTTCACGACGTGCTTCGTCCAGGCTATTTATCTCCAGATTGCAGGCCAGGGCCCGCTCGGAAATTCAACAATTGTGAATACCGGCGCCAGCCTATCCATCACCGCTACTGCCATCGACACCTTGTATAAATTCACGGGCGTCCCCATGCCCAATCCGCCTTTGACCTGGAGCACCACGAATCCGGATGTGGCCCTCTTCGCCACAGCGACGAACACCACGGGAAGCAACAGCGCGACCGCCCGGGTCAACTCTGGCGAAGCGACTCTCACCGCCTCTTGCACTCCGCCAACCTGCAACATCGGCCTGCCGGGACCGGACCCGTCCATTCCATCTGAAGTCGTCCCCAGCCTCCCCGTCTACGCCAGCGTAGGAATCCTGCCTAACATGACCCAGGGGTACGGCGCAATTTCGGTCGATGTCATCCCGTCTGCTACCGCGAAACCGCCCACCTATACGGCCTGGGTTGCGACCACCGACTGCCAAAATGCCTCCGGATGCTCCAGCGCATTGTTCTCGATGGCCCCTCCATCGACGCCCGGAGCCAATCCCATCGGCACCATCCTGACCTTGCCCCGCACTCCTAATTCTCTCGTCTTCAACCACCAGTCGTCGCCGCGCCTCTACATCGGCAGCGACCAGGGTCTGATGTACATCGATGTCGCGAGCACGAGCAACCTCGGGATCGCGACGGTCTCCAGCGCCACCACTCCCTGCAACGTTTCACTCTGCGGCACCGTGCTCACCACCTCGAACGATGGCAAATTGGCCGTCATCTCCAACCCGGCTACCGCGTCCACTCCCAGCCAGGTCTACATATTTGACGGCGGCAGCAATCCAGTTCCGACCGTTGAGCTCACCCTCGATAATCCCGCCTTCCCCGGAGAATTCGCCACAGCCGCATCCTTCTCACCCGACCAGTTGAAGCTCTTCATCCTCACCAATGCAGCTAACATGTACGTCTATTCCACGGTGGACATGTTCGCCCAGGTACCGCCTGTTTCAGGAACCGGTCCCACTTTCACCACGCCCGCAACTGACGTCAAATTTTCCGCCGACGGCAGCTTCGCCTACGTGGCGGGAGCGCCCGCAAGTTCCATCTCCGCTTACTCCACCTGCTCTCTGCCCGGCGCCGGCAGCGTGAACATCGGAACCGTCGCAACCTCGAACCCTCCCCTGAAAGTCTTTCCCTCGCCCATGCTTCCGCCCTTCCAGCCTGGCTCGGATGTGATCACCCAAAATGTGTTTGCGCTCGAAGTGCCTTCCGCGTCCAGCGATCAAAGCACTTCCCTTCAGGTTCTGAGTGCGAACTTTACCCAGGATCCCATAGCCTATATGCCCACGGAACCGCTTCAGTTCACGTGTAATCCCCCAACCATTCCCCCCTTCAACATCCCGCCCACCCCACTCAGCAATATTTCGCTCACTCCGGGTGCGACCATCAACCTCGGTCAAGGCAATTTCACTCCGCTCTTCTCCCAGTTGGTGGCGAACGGCACCGAGCTCATCCTGGTCGCCCCAAACATCCCCGCCGTGCTGGTTGCTAACGTAACCAGTGGGACCACCACATCCATTCCCCTCGTCAACGACGCCGTCCCGTTCGCCGCCGCCTCCTCCACCGACGGAAGCCAGGTCTACGTCGCCGCCTGCGATCAATATGTCAACGGAGCCTGCACCCTGGGCCAAGTCCACATCGTTAACACCTCTACCTCCGACCAGATCCCTTATGGCGATTACCAGCAGGTCCCGTATATCAACGTCGGCGACCAAAAAAACAACAACATGTGCAACGGCCTGGGCCCCAATGCGCCGCTTTGCGTCCCCAACCTGATCGCCATACGCCCGCAGTGATAGAGAGGCACTGATAGAGAGAAAGAAATTCACGCGTCACAGCCGCCCAAAAGCGTGCCAAGATTTTCGAGCTTGCAGATTTACTGCGACTGTGTCCCAGAAGTGATTCACTGAGACCTGAGACCTAAGACCTGCCCCCCACATCCTTCCCCACACTATCCAGCACGCCATTAATAAACTGCACCGACTCCGGAGTGGAAAACTTCCGCGCAATCTCCAGCGCCTCATTAATCACCACCGCGTGCGGAGTTGCCGGATACCCCAAAAATTCCGCCACCGCTCCCCGCAGCACATTGCGATCAACGGTCGCCATCCGGTCCATGCGCCAGTGCTGCGTATGCTTCCCGATCAGCCCATCGATCTCCACCAGCCGGTCGCTGGCGACGCGAAACAAATCATCAGCGAATCCGCGCACTTCTTCTTCAACATTCGACCGCTCCGCCCAAAAAGTTTTCCGCACAATCTCCGGCGTCTGCTTCCCTATATCCGCCTGAAAAAGCATCTGCAGAACCAATTCGCGGGATTTGCGTCGAGTGCCCATAGGAAATCAGCTGTCAGCTCTCGGGTCCCAGTAAAATCGTGTGACAGTTGAAGATGACAACAGTCTACAGGACGGTCGCATTGCGGAAGAGTTGTAGATTATGAGCGAGGCTTGCGCTTCCGGGAGGTTGGTTTTGCTTTGCCTTTCCTGACAGCTGAGAGCTGAGAGCTGAGAGCTTTTTTCAAATTCGCCATCTCCACCGCCGCCAGCGCCGCGTCCAATCCCTTGTTGCCCATCTTCAGCCCGGCGCGATCAATCGCCTGCTCCAAAGTCTCGCAAGTCAAAACGCCAAACGCATGCGGAACCCCAGTCTCCTGCGCCGACTGCCCAATGCCGCGCGTAACCTCATTCACAATGACATCATAATGTGCCGTATCCCCACGGAGCAGGCAGCCAATACAAATAATCGAGTCATACTTCCCGGTTTCGGCCAGCGTGCGCGCGGCGGAAGGAATCTCAAATGCTCCGGGAACACGCACCAGATCGATGTCTTTCTTCTTCGCGCCAGAACGCAACAATCCATCGTAAGCGCTCAGAAAAAGCCGCTCGGTAATAAACGAATTAAAACGAGAAACAACAACGGCAAAACGCCTTCCATTAGCGCCAAGACCCCCCTCGATAGCAGGAATCGCAGGTTCAGGAATTCGCTCGATTTTGATTTTCCCAGCCGTGGTTTTTCTCCGTGCCTCCGTGTCTCCGTGGTGATTCGCTCTTATTTCCCCTTGAACGCCGCCGTCCGCTTCTCCAAAAACGCCGCCGTCCCTTCCTTCTTATCCTCCGTAGCGCAGCACACCCCAAACAAAGCCGCCTCCAGAAACAGCCCCTCCGCCAAAGTCATTTCCATGCCTTTGTTGACCGCCTCCATAGCGTACTGCACCGCCAGCGGAGCGTTCGCAATGATCTTAGCCGCGATCGCCTCCGCCCGAGGAATCAGCTCCGCCGCCGGAGTCACTTCGTTCACCAGTCCGATGCGATGCGCCTCTTGAGCCGTAATCATCTCCCCGGCCAGCACCATCTGCATCGCCAGCCCCTTGCCCACCAGCCGCGGCAACCGCTGCGTCCCGCCATATCCCGGAAGAATCCCGAGCTTCACCTCCGGCTGCCCGAACTTGGCGTTCTCGCTTGCCAACCGCATAGTGCAAGCCAATGCCAGTTCGCACCCCCCGCCCAAAGCAAATCCGTTAACGCAGGCAATCACCGGCTTGCCCAGATTCTCAATCAGGTTGAGCACATTCTGTCCCCGGAGCGCAAACTCCTTGCCCGACACCGGATCCCGTTGCGCCAACTCACCAATATCCGCGCCGGCAACAAAAGCCTTTTCGCCCGCCCCGGTCAGAATAACCACGCGGATCGAAGCATCATGCTTGAGCTCATGAAACGCCGCTCTCAGTTCTTCAATAGTGGCCCCGTTGAGTGCGTTGAGCACCTTAGCCCGGTTGACGGTGACATAAGCGATGGAGTTTTTCTTTTCGAGGAGTATGTTTTCGTAGGTCATGATGTGCTGTTCCGGGAAACCTGAAGCGCCGATTCGGGAAGTCTATTTATTATTCACCGAATATCGCGTGACAAAGTATGTCAGACCGCACATGATGCGTAAAGGAGCGGCACATGCATCGCGAGCTAATCTCGGAGGCACTCAATGGAGGCAAAGAAGCGGAAGATCGACAGGGGCAGCAACGAATGGTGGTACGAGCTGGACAATCTCGCTGACCTGGTCAAGTTCTGGGCTAGTAATCGCGAGGACAACCAGATTTCAGTGCGCGTAGTTGAATCGATGCAAAAGCTAGGTCTTGTGATCCCACAGGAGCCGTGAAAGGGACAAGTGCCTCGAAATCGTGACATTTAACTCAATTTTATCAAGCCCGCGCTTGACGAGATCGTGACGGGAAAGGGGACATTATCTCGCAGGGATCGCGTCTGTATCATCCTTCGAAATCCGCCCCGCTGCCCAATCGCGGCAACAGATTTCCACGAGACCTTAAGAGGTGACTGGCATATTGTGCAGAAGGCGAGAGACCATCCGATTTCGGAAGGCTATAAATCGTTGCTCGATAAGCGCGCGGCCCGAGCAAACTCACACAAGCCCAAAGAGGCGACGCAGGTGCTCGAATCCTTTCTTAGAATTGCAATCGCCGTTATCGAAAAAGAAGCGCGAACCGCACCTGCATGGCCCCGCTCAACAAGACGACGCGAACGCGAACTAAACCTCCGAAAAGCATAAGGCCATGAAAACACCATTTGTGTTTCTCGCGCTTATTGCCGCGATTGGTGGGCTGTACATGCTGATTTCGAATGAGACCGATGGTTGGGTATTTGGTATTCCCTTGCTTGCCGCTGGTTTAACGTATTTTTGGCATCAGAGTGGCTTTCGTGGTTTGAAGCAAAAGTAGGCCATGATTATCTGTGGCTCGTGTTATACTTGTATAGCAAGAGGTATTCCATGCTAGCCATCCGCCTACCCGCAAACATCGAAAAGCGACTGGAGCGTCTCGCCAAGCGCACCGGACGCACCAAAACTTACTACGCCCGCGAGGCGATCATCGAACGCTTGGCTGACCTGGAAGCAGTGTATTTGGCCGAGCGCCGGTTGGAGGGAATTCGCGCCGGTCGCAGAAAGACAGTTCCCATCGAAAAAGTGATGCGCCGCTATGGCTTGGGCGATTGAGTTTGACATTGCCGCTCAGAGACAACTCAATAAGCTCGATCCCACCATCTCACGTCGAATTCTGAAGTTCCTGCTGGAGCGCGTGGCCAAACTGGAAGATCCGCGCCAAATTGGTGAATGGCTCCAGGGAAGGTTCCATCATCTTTGGAAGTATCGCGTGGGCGATTACCGTGTCCTCTGTTCGTTCAAGCAAGAAATATTGGTTGTCCTCGTCCTTGAAATCGGTCACCGCCGCGAAATCTATAAGCGGTGATTTTTCAGACCTCTGCAATCTCAGAACTTCCCCGCCACCGGCTTCTCCGGATTCGCGTAATCATAAAACCCCCTCCCCGACTTCCGCCCATACCACCCCGCCATCACCATCCGCTTCAGCAGCGGAGGCGATGCGAACCGCCGCTCCTTGAACTCGTCATACATCACATGCGTAATGTAGTAGGTCGTATCGAGCCCGACAAAATCCAGCAAAGTAAACGGCCCCATCGGATACCCGCACCCCAGCTTCATAGCGTTATCGATATCCTCGATCGACCCCACGCCCTCTTCATAAGCCCGGATCGCATCGAGCAAATAAGGCACCAGCAGCCGGTTGACGATAAATCCAGTCTTATCCGAAGTCCGCACCGGAACCTTCCCCAGCCGCTGAGCAAACAAATAAGCCGCCTCATAAACCTCAGGAGAAGTAGCAATGGTCTTCACGACCTCGACCAGCTTCATCAGCGGCACAGGATTAAAAAAGTGCAACCCAATAAATCGCTCCGGCCGCTTCACCGAAGTCAAAAGCTCAGTCACCGAAATCGAAGAAGTATTCGAAGCAAAAATAGCATCCTTCTTGACGACGGAATCAATCGACGCATACATCTTCTTCTTCTCTTCAACGTTCTCGATGATGGCCTCAATAACAATGTCGCAATCGGCCAGCTCGGATTTATTGGTAGTCCCCTTAAGCCGAGCAAGAGTCTCGTCCTTCTGCCACGGAGTAATCCCGCCTTTCTCCGGACCGCGCTCGGCAAACTTAGCCAGCGACTTCTCAATCCCGGCAAACCCCTTGTCAAGAAACTTCTGCTCAACTTCAAGCACAGTAACGTTGAACCCAGCAGTAGCGCACACCTGCGCAATGCCAGACCCCATCAACCCACAACCCAGAACGCCAACTTTTTGAATATTCATAAATAGAGAGCCTCGCTAATTTGAAGTGCCAGCCGGCCCCCGTGAAAGATCACGCACGGAGATGTCAATACCATTCCACCTGACGAGGTGAGAATCGAGAGTCCGGTGTCCCTTATAAGCCACCTCCAGATGGGTTGGAGTTAACCATTTCATCTCCACACTTATTTCATCGGACGGCCTCTCAAAGGTGTCGGAGAGCTGCAATATCGCCGTCGGAGACCGCGACTCATTGGTCCGGCTCAGGTACACCGCCGTCCAGATATAGCCCGTTCCGAACCCACTATTCGCGACCGTGCGAGCACTCGCAAGCATATTTCCACCCGGGGATCGGGCTTCCGCGGACCAGATCGTCTCCGAACCTTCACCTTTACAGCCGGATGCTAAGACACAGACCCCAAGGATTAGAGCCGCAGTTGCCATACGGATCGAGGCGATAGCGCCCGCACCACTCATTGAAAGCTCTCCACCACCATAGCAATCCCCTGCCCGCCGCCAATGCAAGCCGTAGCCAACCCATACTTCTTCTTCCGCCGCCGCAACTCATAGAGCAGCGTAATCACCAGCCGCGTCCCGGTCGCTCCCAGCGGATGCCCCAACGCAATCGCTCCGCCGTTTACATTCACTTTCTCGCGATCGAGTCCCAATTCTTTTTCCACCGCCAGATATTGCGCCGCAAACGCCTCGTTCACTTCAATCAAATCGATGGAATCCAAATTCATCCCCGCCCGTTGCAGCGCAATCTTCGTAGCCGGAACCGGCCCACTCCCCATAATCTTAGGATCGACCCCCGCAATCCCCCAATTCACAATCCGTCCCAGCGGACTAAGATTCCTCTTCTGCGCCTGCTCCAGCGACATCACCACCACCGCCGCCGCGCCATCGACAATCCCGCTAGCGTTCCCCGCCGTCACGGTGCCATTTTTCCCGAACGAAGCCCGCAGCTTCCCGAGCCCCTCCATCGTAGTCTGCGGACGCCGATGGTCGTCCTCAGTCAGCATCTCTCCCGTAGCCTCGCCCGAAGCGTCGCCTTTGGACTTCCGCAGCGGCACCGGAGTCAACTCCTCCTGCAAGCGCCCCGCCTTATAAGCCGCATCAGCAGCCCGCTGCGAACGCAGCGCCAACTCATCCTGCGCCAGCCGCGTGATCCCCTGCTGCTCGCCATATAACTCGGCCGTCGCAGCCATCTGCATCCCGCAATAGGTATCAAGCAGCGCCACCATCAGCGAATCTTCGATCTTCCCGCCAGGAGCCAGCGTAAACCCATCCCGCCCACGAATCGAAAACGGCGCCTGCGACATCGCTTCCATCCCGCCCGCCAGCACCAGTTTCGCCTCGTCCGTCTGGATCATCTGCGCCGCCGTAACAATCGCCTGCATCCCCGACCCGCACAGCCGGTTCACCGTCAGCGCCGGAGTCTCAATCGGCAATCCCGCCCGCAAAGCCACATGCCGCGCTCCATAAAGCGCGTCTCCCGAAGTCTGCTGCGCATTGCCAAACACGCAATGATCGAATTCCTTCGCCTCAATCCCCGCCCGCTCGATCGCAGCCTTAGCCGCAACCGCGCCCAATTCCTGCGCCGTATAGTCTTTAATCTTCCCGCAATAACGCCCAAAAGGCGTGCGTACGCCACTGACAATCGCAATATCTCCAGGTTTCAACATGAGTCCTGACTTATAAAAAGAGTGCGTTAGCCGCCAAGCCAACTTGAGAGTTTAACAGGAAGGATAAAGTTTCAAAGTTGCAAGGTGTTAGAGGTTCAAGGTTTTCAAGTTTTGAGGTTTTCTCGGCGCACTCTGCGTCTCGGCGGTGAATCGCTCTACGCCACCGCCGCCGAGGCCCCAAACTGCGGCGCCTGGCTCACAATCTGCCCCGCGCCCTGAGCCACTGCCAGTTCCAGCGCGTGATCGGCGCGATTAGCCACCTCGGTCACTATATCCACTGGATCGAAATGTTGACGCATCACCGCCTGCGCCAGCCCTGCGCTGAATTCCACTCCCTCATTCTTGCCCGGGAAGCGCACATCCGCCAGCAGCCGCTTCAGTTTCTCGACCGCCAGCACGGCCTCTTCTTCGCCAGTATCGCCGAGCACGAGCGCGACCGTCGTCGCTTCATAGCGAAACGCCAGATCGTTGGTCCGTATATTCGCCGACACCATCTGCCCAACCTGCTCCATTACGGCCGTCAGCGCCTGTTCGCCATATTCTTTGAGGAGCACTCCGCGCCGTCCAAACTGCATGAGCAGCACCGTCACCGCCGTTCCCTGCTGCAAGCCGCGCCGGATCTCCGCCTGCAGAAGATCGAGATACGAAGCCCGCTTCAGCAGGCCCGATTTCTCGTCGGTCACCGAAAGATTTTTTACCAGCCGCCGCAGCCCCGCATTGTTGAGCGCGATCAACACCTGGTCGCTCAACGTCCGGATCACCAGCACATCCGACGGACGCCATACCCGGTTGCTTTGCTGCGTCAGAATCAGAACGCCGATCTGGTCGTTCTCACGATCCTGGCCGCTGCCGTCGGTCAGCGGCAAAGCGAGCAGAGATTCGATCTGCAACTCCTCGACGGCTTGGCGCACGCCCATCAACTCCGGCGCGTTCTGCGCGTCGCCGATGGTCACCGAGCCGCGCGCCACCGCCAAATCCTGCAACGTCTCTACCAGGCTGACCAGCGCCGCTGAACTCGCCGGGATCAGGCCATCCATGTGATATTCTTGCACGCTCGTCGGCGGCAATCCGGGTTTGCGCAGGGCCGCAATACAACGCGCCGTCCGCCAGTTTTCTCCGATTTCGTTGGCCGCCGTTTTCAAAACTCCCTCGGCGTTTCCCTGGTGATAAAGCTTGCGCGTGATCTCCGCCACTCTTGTCAGGCTGCTGACGTCCGCCGCTGCCGCCGCCTCGCTTGCCGCCGCCGGCTTTACGGGCACCGCCACAGGGGGCGCTGCCGCCTTCGCATATTTGGGTTCGATGCCCGCCGCCAGGTAGAGCTTCCGCAGTTCCTGGTTCCGCTCTTCCTCGCGCGGATACAGTTCCTGAATGCGCTGCAGTCGTTCGATGGCCTTCGAGCGCATGCCGTACTGCACCAGGATTTCGGCTTGCAGCATCAGGTCCTGGAGCGCGGCTGCTCCGAGCGTCGGTTCCTCGACTTTGACTTCCTGCTCTTCCTTTTTCGCCGTGGCCGTGAAGCGCGATGCGATTACGTTGAAGCGCTGATCGTCGATCTTGCCGCGCAATGCGTCCAACCGTTTCTGGTGCCCCGGTTCATAGGGATCCACTTCCGCCGCGCGGTCCAGGCACTCGCCGGCTTTCTGGTAATCGTGCTTGGAGCAATACAGGTCGAAGAGCTTGAGCAGCGCCTGCGCGTAGTCGGTTTCACGATTGGAAGCGTTGAACAGTTCGGCCAGAAATTCCAGCATCTCGGCCGAGGGCCGGTGCGAAGCCGCCAGTTCCTGCATGGTCGCAATGAACGATCGCCGTTCCCCGTGCTTGCGCTGGAAAGCTTCCAGGTTCCGCGCCAGTGTGACCGCTTCGGGATCCAGCTCGCAGTCGATCATCTTTCCGATCAGCGCCACCACCTGATTGATGCGCGCCGGATTCTGCTCGAACAACTGCCAGATCAGAGGCTCGCAGTCCAGGCACCGATTCGCGGCGTAGAGCGCCTGCGCATACAGATCGCAAAGTTCTAGCGACGCGTCGCCGCATTGGACCAGCGGTTCAAAGATAAAAATTGCCGCTCCCGATTCCCCCCTCGTCAGCAGGCTCTTGCCATAAGCCAGAGCCGTCTTCGCGTCCGACGGATCCTCGGCGTAGGCGCGCTCGAACCATTGGCTGGCGTTTGTCCCCGAACTTTCCACCAACTCGCCAACCCGCAAGAAGGATTGTGACGCTATGCCATGTTCCCCCAGTTTCGCCGCCAATTCCGCCAGCCGCAAATAGTTGGGCTGCGAGGGTTCCAGGGTCACGATCCGCCGTAGAACCAGAAACGCCTCTTCCCCCTTGCTCTGCCGCATTAAATCTTCGAACGCGTTTTCGTAGGTGCCAGCAGCAAGCTTTTTGTTGGAATGCTCCAGCAGTTGCCCAAAGCGCACCTTCTGTTCCCAGGTGGGGTTGGTGTATCGCGCCAGTTTCTTGTAGGTCAGGCTCGCTCGCGTAGCATCCGTGGCCGCGATCTGCCGCTCAAACAACTCTCCCATCAACCGTACCGCCTGCTCCCGCTGATTTAAGGAGAGGCAGAGGTCCGCCGCCATCTGCCGCACGTTGTCGTTCTGCGGATCGCTTTCCAGGACTTGCAGGTATTCCGCCAGGGCGTCAGCCGTCTTCCCTTTTTGCAGAAGTTTCTCGGCCTTTTCTACCCGGCGGGCAATGTCGCTACGATGGGGATTTTCCGGCATGAGTGGTCTTGCGACAGAGGTCCGCTTCGATTCTAGGAGCCGCCCCCCGGCGCCAGCAACGCAGTCATCCGCGCTGCGGTTACGAAAGTCATTTTCGTGGACACACCTTCAATGCTTAGACTCAATTCACAGAGTTGGGACCGGAACTGCAGAACACTGGAGTTTTCCACTACCCCGCCGATTTCCTCAACGAAGGCCGAAGTGTGCCGTAACCGCTGCTCTTGATAGCAAGTTACAAGAACAGGTCAGGTTTCAGGTCCCAGGTTCTCAGGTCGTGGATTTGATGTCCGCTGGATTCCAGTTCGATCGCTCGCGTGCTTCACCGTGGCGCGAGTTCGCCGACCTTCGTCGGGCTTCGTTCGTGAGCCTTCTTTTCGCCGCCTTCCTTGCGCTTGAGGCCTTGGGCTTTCTTGTGCTTGGAACCGGCCGCTGGGGATTCGGCTTTGCCTTGTCCGTCGTCGATCTCGCCAGTCTCCTCGCTCTGGTCTGTGTCTGGCGTGCCTTTCGTCGCGGCCAGGGCATTACTGCATTCTTCTGGTTTCTGTTCTCCGCCGTTCTAGTGGTCTTGCTCGTTCCCACAGCCCTGCAGACCTACGACGTCCTGTTCCACCACACCACCCTGTCGGATTCGACTTGGCGCCTGCTCTATTGCCTATACGGCGCTCCCATCCTGATGATGCTTTTCCTTCCCGATACCTATCGGCGCGCCCGCGGAAAATCCGAGATCTTTCTTGATCTCTTTCAGATCGCCATCGTTGTCGGGCTGATCTACGCGACGTTCTTCTTTCTCCCCGCGCAGCGCATGCTTCCCAACGAGGCGCTCCTGCACGACGTCAGCATCAGCGACGGGCAGAGCTTGTTGCTCCTGATCGCCGCCTTGGTTCGACTGCATTTCGTCCGCGCTCACGGCACCCGCACTCTGCTCCTCCGGCTGGCGGCATTCCTGCTCGTTTGCGCCGTAGCCACCTTCATCGGCGACTGGATCGACCTGCACCACTATTGGACCGCCTCCGCATGGTTCACCTTGGGCTGGACTGTGCCCGAGCTTGCCGCCGCTCTCATCGCCTCCACCTGGATCCCCTCACTCGAACCCAAATCCGTTCCCCAGCCCGCGAAGTTTGTCAGCTTCCTCGGCACCAATCTGGTTTTGGTCGCCATGCTCTCCTGCATCGCTTTGCTTCGGGATCAGTGGAAGCAGGCCTATGGATCAACTCTTACCGATGTGGCGGTCGCTGCCTCGCTCATCGCCTTCACTTTCCGCTTGGCTCTGACCCAATTCCACCAGCATCAGGAAATCGCTCAGCGCAAGGCCGCGCAGCTTCAGTTGACCGCATCCCATCAGGAAATTGCCCGCCTGCTAGCCGATGCCCGCCGCCAAACCGACGAGATCACTCAAATCAGCGAACTTGGAAGCCTCCTCCACGCCTGCACCACGCGGGAAGAAGTTTTTCGCCTCACCCCCGAGCGTTTGCGCCGCTTGTTCCCTGGCGCTTCCGGTTGCATCGCACTGCTCAGTCAATCCGGTAACCGGGTCGAGTCGGTCGCCAAGTGGGGCATCTGTAACTCGGACCAGATCTTCTCGCCCGAACAATGTTGGGCGCTTCGCCGCGGACGAGTCCACGTCCATCCAGGCGGACGCTCCGATCCGCGCTGTTCTCATCTCCTCGGGGAAGGTCCGTCGGTCTGTATTCCTCTCATCGCCAATGGCCTGGCTACCGGAACGCTCTCCATTCAGGATGACGATCCTCCACATCCCGTCCCCGATCCGGAGCTTGACGCGCAGGCATTCTCTCGCCGCCGCCACCTCGCCGCCACCGTTGCCGAACACATTTCGCTCGCTATGGCGAACCTTGTGCTGCGGGAATCGCTGCGTTCCCAAGCCGTCCGCGACCCGCTCACCGGACTTTACAACCGCCGCTACATGCAGGAGTTTCTCGACCGCGAGCTCCATTCCGCCCGCCGCAAACACCGTCCCCTTGCCGTCCTCATGCTCGACCTCGATCACTTCAAACGCTATAACGACAACTTCGGCCATTCCCTCGGAGATAAAGCCTTGGCCGCCGTGGGCGAGGCGCTTGTACGCTCGGTGCGCGCCGAGGATATCGCCTGCCGCTACGGCGGCGAAGAATTTACCCTGGTCTTGCCCGAGTGTTCGCTCGAACAAGCGACCGTGCGCGCGGACCACATACGCCAGCGCCTCAAGGAATACCAGGATGTCAACGCTGGCCAGTTCGCCGATCGTATTACCGTCTCCATCGGCGTCGCCGCCTTCGATGAGACTACCGATCGAGTCGACCTGCTTCTCAACTTCGCCGATGAAGCTCTCTACGAGGCAAAACGAGCGGGCCGAGACCGCGTCGTAGCTGCCAGGCCCGCATGCGCCCTGCCTGCGTCAAACTTCTCCAGCAACAATCCGCCCGAGCTCACCGCAACCAAAGCAGATTAGGGTCTACGCAGGGACAACCGCCCCCGGCTCTCCAGCCGAGCTCACATTTCAAAGTTTCAGAGTTTCGGTGATCGTGCTTCGTGTCGGTGATCGCTTCGTATCAGAACATCGCTTCAGCGATGCCGCACGCCTCTCCATTTCATCCGCCCCCTTTAGGGGCTGCCAACGCTAACCCTCTTTCGCGGCCCCCGAACGCGGCCATCACCACTTTCCAAATCGGGAAAATTGCACAGAATATTCAAAATTATCAGCCCTAAATATCTTGAGATCATTCCCACCTTCTTGTTATTCTCAAGCCGTTTTCGGGTCCATCTGAACGGCGGGACGACTCCTGGACTTCCCTACCTGTGCGACTCCCAGTCGCAGCTAGCTCCCTGCCGTTCTGTTCCCCCGAAACGAAGGAGCATTTGTGACTTCCGCTCGAAAACTTACCGAGATTTCAGGCAGTGAACGTAAACCTGTCCGTGGTGCGCGCCTGATCCACAATTCGCATCCCGACCAAACCGTCGAAGTGTCCATCCGGCTTCGATCCAAAGCAGAGGGCAAGCGCAAAGAGCTGAGGAGTGCCCTGGAACGACCCGGCTTTAGTCACATGTCGCGCACCGAATACGAGAACGCCTACGGCGCCGATCCAGCCGATCTCGATCAAATCAAAAAGTTCGCCCATGAATACGGCCTGAAGGTGGACGAAAGGAGCTCCGAACTAGCTCGCCGGACCGTCCTGCTCACGGGAACCATAAGCAATTTCCAAAAAGCCTTCAACGTCGAACTGAAAGAGTACCAACACCCCAAGGGAAATTTCCGCGGCCGCGTCGGCACCATCAGCGTGCCCACCGAATACGCCCACATCATTACTGGAGTCTTCGGCCTCGACAATCGTCCCCAGGCCGAGCCGCATTTCAGGCTTCGCTCTCAACCCGATAAACGCAAGCGCAAGTCAGCTGCCGCTGCTACGTCTTATGATCCCAACGATGTGGCGCAAATCTACGATTACCCCACCGGCGACGGAACCGGCCAGTGCATCGGGATCCTTGAGTTGGGTGGAGGCTTTTCGCTCAGCGACCTGAGCACCTATTTCACCTCGCTCAATATCAAGCTTCCGCAAGTCATCTCCGTTTCGGTCGATGGAGCCAACAACAGCCCCGGCGACCCGAACGATGACCCGGAAGTGATGCTCGACATCGAAGTGGCCGGCGCAATCGCTCCAGCGGCCAAGATTGTCGTCTACTTTGCTCCCAACACCGATCAGGGTTACCTCGATGCCGTCACCACCGCCGTGCATGACACCACTAATAACCCCTCGGTCATTTCCACCAGTTGGGGCTCCCCCGAGTCGGAATGGACCGCGCAAGCCATGACCAACCTGGACGAGGCCTTTCAAGCTGCGGCCGCCATGGGCGTAACCATCTGCGCCGCCGCCGGCGACAACGGTTCGACGGATGGAGTCAACGACGGCAACAACCACGTCGATTTCCCCGCGTCCGACCCGTTCGTGCTCGGCTGCGGAGGCACTACGCTGCAAGCCTCCAACGACCAAATCGTCACCGAGACCGTCTGGAACGACCTGCCGAATGGAGGAGCAACCGGCGGCGGAGTTAGCGACGTGTTCGCGCTTCCCACCTGGCAGGAGGGTTTCGATGTTCCGTCACCCACTGTTTCAGCCGGCGGACGAGGCGTGCCCGACGTCTCCGGCGATGCCGACCCCAACACCGGCTATAACATTCTTGTCGATGGCCAAACGGAGGTGGTCGGTGGCACCAGCGCGGTTGCGCCTCTATGGGCAGCGCTGGTGGCGCGAATCAACCAAACCTTGGGAAAGCCAATTGGTTTCCTCAACCCTTTAATCCACGTGCAAGCTGTCGAAGCCGAAGGCTTCCACGACGTAACCGAAGGCAACAACGGCGCCTTTAGCGCCGCCGTAGGCTGGGACGCATGCACCGGATTAGGCACTCCCGACGGAGTCCCGTTAGGAACAGCTCTAACCGAAACCCCAACCGGCAAGTCAGCTCATTCCGCCCACGCTGGTGGCTCCAGAAAAACAGCCTAAGCCAACAGGGGCGAGCCAAGCTCGCCCCTGTTTCCGTGTAGGGCGGGCGCCCTCGCCCGCTGCCTTTGACGTTGACCTTAGTCGCCGTCGCCGACCTGCGCGCCAAAACAAAAATACCAAACTGTTCCGCTAACTACGGATTCACCATCTGCATCACCGAACCCGAGCTGCCGACAAAGTTGGGGCTGGTGTTGTAAGTTGCCGTGATATTGTGCGCGCCCGACGCCAGCGTCTTGGTTGTGTATTTTGCCACTCCTTTGCCCGCACCCACCGTCTTCAGCAGCGTCGTTCCATCGAAGAAGCTCACTGTCCCGGAGGGCGTCCCGCTGAACTCCGGTGCCACGGTCGCTGTAAAAGTCACAGACTGCCCCACATTCGAAGGATTCTGCGAAGAGATCACAGTGGTCACAGTCGTGGCTCTTGAGACCTGCACAATGTATGTTCTTGACGTGCTCCCTATGAAATTCGGGTCACCCCCATACACCGCCGTGAGCAGGTTGTTGCCCCCATGGAGAGCGGATGTTGTAAAACTAGCCGAGCCCCCGCTCAACGTTCCCGTTCCCAGTACGGTTTTACCCTTCATGAACGAGACCACCTCTCCATTCGGAGGCGCGCCAAAATTGGCAGCGACCACCGCAGTCAAGGTCACATCCTGCCCATACGCGGACGTATTCGGTGTGGACGACAGCACCGTTGCGGTCGTCGGGGTAATGCCTGTCACCTCAAACGCAACCCCGTTTCCGGTTGATCCGCCCCCGCTGGTCATGCCATACAGGTTGCCTGTGCCGTCGAAGATCAGGGCGCCATTGGGTTGACCGCCGTCCGTGCCGTTGAAACTCCACAGAACCTTCTCTTTGTATAAGAGTCCACTAAGTGGAGGCGACAGCTCGAAAACGGCCCCCTCGTTGTTAGCGCCACCGTGGAGCGTGGTGCCGTAAATGTTTCCCAAGGAATCGAGCACAAGGCCACCGGTGGGCTCGTTACCCTCTGCCTCGCTGTCGCTGGCTAGGAAGCTGTAGATGGTTTGCTTCGTCCATTCCGAATTCAAAAGAAGGAGCTTGTAGACCGATCCATAAACTGGTTTCCCTCGTTCCGACGATTCCGACATCGTGCCGTAAAAGTTTCCCGCCTTGTCGATTGCCAAAGGGCTCGAAAAATTGTCACCCTTAGGGATGGTAGGGAAAGTATAGATGACAGTCGAATTCCAACCACCCTCGCCGTTCGGTGACAGCTCGAACACTGTCTGCTGCCCTGTGCTATTGGGCGCCAAACCGAAGATGTTTCCAGCGGCATCCATCGTCAATGCCGATGAGGGATTGTGCGTAATCAATTGTTCCGTCCAGCTTCCAGCGGAAGGGCTCAATTCGAAGTCGCCAATGCCATCTGTGCCGTAGAGATTACCGGCCGTGTCCATGACCAGGGTGCCACCCGGAAACCAGCCGCCCTGGCATTGGCCCGAAACCAGCTCCGAGCAAAACGCGTACAACCGGGTTTCCGTCCACCCTGCTCCCACGGGACTAAGTTCGAACACGACGCCGCAACCCGGAGTGCTATCGCAATTATGGTTTCCGCCTTCGCTAGTTGTCCCATAAAGATTCCCTTTGCCGTCGAATATCACGGTGCCCTCAGGAGCCCCACCATCCGGGCAATCGTCTTCGAAGTCGGTACAGGAGAAAGAATAGAGCACGGTTTCTGTCCAGCCTCCGCTGCCGTTCGGAGAAAGCTCAAATACGTTCCCGGTTGACGTCTCTCCCCCGTTGTACAACGTTGTTCCATAAAGGTTGCCGCCATGCAACGTAAGTCCGGAGATGGGGTAGCCGCCATCGCTGCAATTCCGCTGCGAGCAGAAGTTGTAAAGCACACTCTCAGTCTGGGCCTGCGCTGAGCGAACGCCTGCCAGGAGCAGAGCAGAAAGCACTGCCAGCATCAGAACGCCACGGCCAGTAAAAGCCATGAAGTGAAACAGGCAGGCGAAGTAGGTGCGCTTCATAAATCCTCCCGTGAATCGAAGAAGCGGCTAGCAGAGTCTTAATCACGGCTGCGGCTAGGGGAAGAGAGTGTCGGGGCAGCCAGAAACGCAAGGATTATCCCCCCATACAGTCCGGCAGTCAATTACCCGCCCGGAGAAAGCTTTCGAGGGAGGGTTTCCAATGATCGACGATCAACGACCGACGACCGACGATCAACGACCGACGACCGATGATTAACGACCGACGACCGATGATGAAGCCCTAGCCGGAATCCTGAAAGCCCGCGCCGTAACCGCCTAGCGCGAATCGTAATCGCATCGCGCGCGCCATTTATTTTTATGTAGAGACGCGGCTAGCTACGTCTCCGCGTGCAGCGTACCAGCCCCGCGCAAGCCGTAACGTTACTTCCGTAACATTCTTTCGCGCCTTTGACCAAGCCATTCTTCAAATCTTTTCCTATCCTCATAGTTGGACGTCCCCATGCCATTCAGGAAAGCGCTGTGACCCTCGCTTTATTTGTTCTGATTCCGAAATCTTTCGCGATTGTTTCGGCGGTAGCGATTGCCGGCGGATTGTACCTACTTTTCGTCGGAACCCGGCTGCTGGCTCGTCAGCGCTCCTTGCTTGCCATACCATCCTCGAAGATTGGCAGCGCCTCTGGCGGATTGGTTGAGATTAACGGCAAGGCTGCCGGCCCTCACACGATGATGGCGCCGATCAGCGGCAACCCTTGCTTCCTCTACCGGACCACCGTCTGGCAGCAGCACAGGAGCGAGAGTCAGCAATGGCGGAAAATTGCGGAAGAGACTCTGCATCTGCCCTTCTTCATCGAAGACGCGACCGGACAATTAGCGATTCATCCTCCAGGAGCCGATCTCGACCTGCTCCGGGAAATTTGCGAAGAATACGACGCGTGGACCTTCTCTCCGGCAGTGTTCGCGCAGGAGGAAGACAACAGTCAAAAGCAAGATAGAAAGAACCAGGAGAGAACGAACAAGGACCGAAAGAACGAAGATAGAAAGAAAAAAGACGATCTTCTGCCAGCCAGTGTCCTGGTTTTTCTCTCGCGTCACGGCATCGCTCCCGACCATCGCCTGCGCGTCGAAGAATGTCTTATCAAACCGAACGACCTGCTCTTCGTCGCCGGAACGCTCATGGAACATCCGGGCGCTCAGCCTCATCCGTTATCGCAGGGTAGCGACGTAAGCAGCGACCTTCTCCACCCTGACTCTGCTAATCATGCCTCGGACCATGTCTCGGACAACGGCTTGAGCAGCGACTCGCACAATGACGCCCCCAACCCACTTCCCGAGCCTCTTCCCGTCCCACAGGTAATCCGACTGGCGGCTGGTGCGGCTGCCTCCAGCAGTTCGCACATGAGCCAGCAGGGAAAGATTACGGCCGCGCTCACTCTCGCCGGCATCCCCGAAGCAGTGTCGTGGTCCGCCGCGGAAGTCCCGCATCCCAATGTGGATGTCGAAAACAACGCGCCACCAGCAACTCCATTCGCGCAACCCGATGCGCTTCGTCAGCATGAAGTACCGCAGAACGAAGCAGCGCCTAAAGGAGGAGACGCGAACAACATACCGATGAACGACCTGCAGACAAATGAGGTGCAGACAAACAGCTCAGAGACGAACACAATCCGCCTCGATGAACTGCGGGTGCGCGAGCGACATACCAACGCAAAACCGTCGGACGAAAAATTATTCAACGAAGAGCGATCTGAAGAGCGATCTAACGACGGCCTCGACCGTTCTGCGCCCGTTTCGTTGATGAAGGGTGTTGATGACCGTCTGTTCGTGATCTCGTTTCGCAGCCAGAAGGAAATTTGCGGCACGCTCGCCCGAAGATCCGCCGCCATGCTTTGGGGAGGCGCCCTTATCACTCTCGTCGGCGTCTGCACGCTGCTGGCGCAGTTAGCCCTCCAGTAGTATCTGCAGATGACATGGCCTCAACGGTAAGTTGCCGTTCACGCCGGGAAGCCGACTGCTCAACGTCCGATACAGACCGCTAATTTAGAATATTGTCGTGACCGAACCTATCCACATCGGGATTCTCGGCGACTTCAATCCCGAATTCCGCTCGCATCACGCGATCAACGCTTCGCTCCAGCACGCGGCGCTGAAACTCCAACTAAGAGTGGAATCGGCCTGGCTACCTACCCCTTCCCTCGTCGAACCCGCCGCACTCGCCAAACTCGATTCCTTCGATGGCCTGTTTGGTTCGTCGGGCAGCCCTTACAAGAGTTTCGACGGAATGCTCAAAGGCATCGAATTCGCCCGCGTCCATGATCGGCCATTTCTGGGAACGTGCTCAGGGTTCCAGTACGCGCTGATCGAGTGCGCCCGCAATGTGCTTGGTGTCCCCGACGCGACAACCGCCGAAGAAGATCCGCGCGCCAAAAATATCGTGATCTATCCTGTATCCTGCGCCGTCCCCAACCGCGCTCCGAATGCGCCCAAACTCTCCGGAATGATCAATCAGATCCGTCTTCGTCCTGGATCCTATCTGGCGTCTTATTACGAAAGGGAATTGATCGAGGAAGAATTTTTCTGCAACTACGAAATGAACCCCGAGTTCGAATGGATGACCATGGAAGCCGGCTTTCCGGTAGTCGCCCGCGGCTCCGAAGGAGAATGCCGGGCCATCGAATCTCCCGCACACCGGTTCTTCATCGCGACTCTCTTCCAGCCACAACTCTCATCCCGTGAGGATAGCGCACATCCATTAATCGTGGCTTTCTTGCAGCACGTCGCCGATTTCCACCGCAAACGGCTCGACGACTCCATCCTCGCCTGATCCTGCCAAACTGCCGACCGGTTCCCTGCGCTAAATCACCTGCAACTGCACCTGCGTATTATGCGAAGCCCCCGTTCCGGCCGCGCCGCTGATCGTAATGATATAAATACCCGCCGACGTGCCGCCGTTCGTGGTCACCGTGGTGTTTGTGGAACCGCAAGCCGGCTGCAGCAGAATTAATCCCGCAACCAGCCCAAGCAGCGTTCCAATCAGCCAGCGCCGCCGCTTGCTTCCGGCGCCCAAACTCAGCCCGCCAATCGTCAGCCCCATCAGGCTCAGGCCTCCGATCGGCAGCCAGGCAGCATAGAATGACCCGCGGTGCAGCAGGCTGCCGGTGTTCACCGGGCGTGCGACCGTAGGAATGGTCAGCGTAGTGGTTCCGCAAGCGCTACCCGAAAGCAGAACCGTAGTGGGATTAAACGTAGGAGTGGTCGCGGTCACCATCGAAGGAGAAGTAGTTTGAGTCGGAGTGATGGTAGCGCTGTAGCCGAGGCTGGGATTCGATGGGCAAAAGGTAACCGGGATTGTGGCCACATCGCCAGCCGTAATGGTTGGCGTCGAATTCTGAGCAGACACCGTAAAATCCACGACGCTCACGGTCTGCGAACTGCTGGTTCCCAAGGGGCCATTGTTAGCGCCGGCCACGCCCGAGACTCCGACGCTGAGCAGGGGCTGATTGGTCGAAATCGCCGGCGTCACATCGATTTCAACGCTCGCAGTGGTGCCTTCCGGCAGGCTCGGAATATTGCAGGGAATTTGCGTCCCCTGTTCCGCGCTGCAGTATCCCGTGCCGCTCGTGACTTGGCCCGTGGGAGGCATCGCCAGTCCCGTGCTCGTGTTGACGGTCGCATAAAAGACTACATCGAAGGCATTGTCCGGACCGCTGTTCGTGATATTGAAAGTAAAAGCGACTTGAGTTCCGGCTGGCACCGGGCTCGGCGATGGGCTGCCCGTATAGGGCGACACACTGAGAACACTCGAGGCGCCAATTTTGCTCACGAAGGCAGCCTGCGGCCCCGGCAACGTCGACTGGAAGGCATTAGCAATAGGGAAATTCGATGATTGGGTGGTTCCGACCACGTACGACGCGTAATAGGCGTCGAGCGCGATTCCAGTGCCCTGATCCAGTCCGCCGCCACCGAGATAACTGGAGTAATCGCCCATCGGGGTTGCCAGCGTACCTCCCGATGTAGTTGAGATCAGCGCGACAAATGCATCGCCGGCACCTCCAGGCGCCGCTTGCAGGGTATTTGTAGTCACCGGAAAGTTAGGGGAGAAAGTTGTGCCGGCTACGTGGACTGCCTGGTTAGGATCCACTTGTATGGAACTGCCGTAGTCCTGGCCGCTCCCCCCTAGATAAGTGAAGTAATTCAGCGGAAAAATCGATCCGGACAGGGGGCCAATCTTGGCGACATAGGCATCGCTCGACCCGCCGCCATAGCCCGACGTCATAATCCCGCCGTAACTCATGGGCTGGAATTCAGTGGTGCAATTGCAGATCCAGTTGCTAGACGACGTTGATCCCGTGACATATGCGTCACCCGACGTGTCCACCGCAATCGCGGCGCCCGAGTCGGGGCCGCTGCCGCCCAAATAAGTAGCGTATACAGGAGCTGACCCCGCTTGGTTGGGGTTGATCTTGACCACAAAAGCGTTCGTATTGGTAGGCGGTGTCGTTCTGCAGGTGCCGGTAACGGCGGGTTGATCGAGACAGGATTGCTGCGCGGCAAAGAGCGGAAACGCCGCTTGGCCGTTCGGTCCGGCCACGGAAATCATGTTGGTCGTGCCGGTAAAGTACATGTTCGGAGTAGTGTTCGGCGGAGGATCCACAGCAATGCCGCCGCCCACATTTGCCGTCGGCGCCCCCGCGAAGTTTCCGCCTCCGTAAAGCGTCGAGTAGGTTATGCTCCCCGAAAGTGTGTTGATCATGGTGGCAAAAAACTGCGGGTTGCCCGGAGAATTCGACGCCGTCTGAAAACCGCTGGCGTTCGCCGGGAAATCATTGCTCACTGGGTCGGTGGATGTGGTATCGCCTGTGACGTAAGCGTTCTCAGCAGTATCGATGGCGAGCCCGGTCACGTTATCAACGCCATTGCCCGACAGATAGGTGGAATAGGCGAGCGCATAAGTACCGCTGGCGGGCGAGGTTGGAAAGGCAAATTTGCTAAGGAAACCGTGGGCGCCGGCTTCTTCGGGAGTTGCTTGAAACGCGGGCACCGTGCCATTGGTAGGAAAGTTAGGTGAATTGGTCGTCCCGGCAACGTAAATACTAAAGAGTCCATCGACCGCGAGTCCCGCAAGAGTGTCGGTGTCCGACCCGCCAAGATAAGTCGCGTAAGCCAGTTGCTGACTGGGCGGCAGGAGCGGATTGAGGACGGCTATGAAGATGTTCTGCACGCCGGTCAGAGCGGAGCCTGAAACGGTAACCGGAAAGTTGGTGGAGGTTGTCGAGCCCGCCACATAAATATTTCCGGCGGTATCAACCGCCACTTGCGGACAACCTTGCCCCGGCGCCACTGCCCCTGACGGACAAACCTCCGTGCCGCTCCCACCGAGGTAGGTGGAATAGCTCAAAGTAGGGTCGATGACGAGTTCGCGGCTGTGATCGTAGTCTCCGATCGTGAAGCCAACTTTGTTGGCGGCGAGTTGCCGGAAGCTCCCTTTGACCAACTTTTCGCTGGACGGCGCACCGGCCTGATCGATGCTCTGGTCGATACTACGATCAATACCCTGATCAACCCGCTGATAAATACGAGGTGCGTGGAAGCGAACTTCTCCGTGGCCGGTCGAGAGAATCAAATCGCCCGAATCGCTCGAATCAATGCGGGCTGAGGCTCCCTGAAAGCTCAGCGCAATCTGGCTCGGGTCGGCGCCCGGCGCTACGCGGAAATCATATTCGAGCTGCCCCTGATTGCCGTAATAGACCAGATCGACGCCACGATAAACCTCCTGATACTCCACCCGTGCAAAATGTGGAACATTCTGCCGCCATTTCGAAGCATCGTTCCCGATAAAGTAGTTGCTTCTTCCGGGCAGCGGCGAAGCGCCCGACACGCGAGCCGAAGTGTTGGCTCCATCGATCCGCATCCGAATCACGGAGCTGGAAACACGCCGGGAACGGCGACCTGACAACCGGGAACCGCTTACTGAACGCTCGGAGCCGGCGGCCGAGTGTTGCACCTCAAGCACCGCCTCATCGGCGGTCAAGAACAGCCCGTATCCGGAACCATGCGCCAGGAACTTCACGGGAGCAGCGGTCTGACCCTGATTTGGCTCGAAGAACAGCGGCAGCGAAATGGCCTGCGAAGGAAGGATTCGATGCAGGGTGGGTTGTGATTCGGCAGAGCTATATTCAGTAGAAATAAGATCGGCGGATATTTGGTTACTAGATACAGGCCCGTTCGCTCGGGAGGCAGACGCGGTTGACGAATAGGCTGAAGAATAAGCCGAAAAATAGAGGACGACACCGGCAGCGGCGAGCACCGCCACCGCCAAAAACGCAGCTTTCATCCCATTTCCTGTCTGTCTGGCCGCAACCGAATCCCTCGCTGATACTCCCACCGACGCCGGGTAATTCCGATTCACGAAGCTCCTCCAATTTCCCAATTTCGTGAAGTGAGAACAAGAAGGCATACCACCGCTGCGGCTCGACGCCCTAAGGAAGCGGATGCGCACCTGTCACCAGAATACTGGGATGAAACCAACAAATACTTTTACATCCATCAGATACGCTGTCAAGCTGAGCTGTGCTAGTGAGAAGCGTAAATCGAGTCAAATGGTTGTAAAGAAAGAAACAGGTCTCAGGTCTTAGGTGTCAGGTCTCAGGAAAATCCTAGACGCCGCCCGCCCGCATAGTTGGGTTTTTACTGAGACCCGAGACCTGCGACCTAAGACCTGCGACCTGCTTCTCGCATCTCCCGCTTCAGCCGCGAGTAGCGGCGCACAATCGTCGTCAGATAAGTGATGTGAATAACCCAGGTCACGGCATAGGCCGCAAAAAGATAAGGGTTCCAGCTCATCGCACACTCCTCGGATCAAGCAGCGACTCCAAAGCCTGCGCCTCGTCGACCTCGCGCTTCAGTTTCTCCAATCGATAACGCGACCAGCAAACCAGAAAAGCGAAGCAGGAAAACGCCAGCCAGTTGATCAGCAACACATGCAGCATCCGGGGATCGATCGATCCGCCTCCGCCCATAACCGGCTGCGGATGCTGCGTCCGAAAAAACCAGATCGAAAAGTATACAAACGGCACGCACAGCGCGCCCAGCACCGCCAGCGCCGCCGCCAGCAAAGGCGTCTCGCCGCTGGAGGAGAATCGTCGCAGAAAAAGATAGCTCACATAAATAAGCCACAAAACCAGCGTAGAAGTAAGGCGCATATCCCAAGTCCACCAGATGCCCCAAACCGGACGCGCCCAGATCGGCCCCGTGACCAGCACGACGGTGCAAAAAACCACCCCAACTTCAGCCGTGACCAGCGCGACGATGTCAGCCGCCGGATTGCGCTTGATCAAGTAGAAAATCGAAGCTCCGAAATTGATAAAGAAAAGAACGAAAGCCGTCCAGGCCGACGGCACATGGTAGTAAAAAATCCGCTGCACGTTGCCCATGGTCTGCTCCGTAGGCGCTGCAACTAGCGCCTCATAGAGCGCAAAGATGAGCAGTATGGCAGTCAGCACGCCGACGATGGGAAAGAGCTTCTTCATAAACTCACTAAGCTCATTTAGTCATTGAACCATTGAAAACCTTTACATGCCTTAAATGATTCAATGTCTCAATGATTCAATGACTCAATTGCTTCATTCTGCGTTCAGCACGGTTTCAAACAAGAGCAGGCACACTGCAGTAAACACCAGATCGTACGTCCCCAGCAACACGATCCAGAAACGCGCGCCCTCACCATCGAGTATAGCCGTAGTTGCCTGCACCATGGCCAGCAGCGCCGGAATCGAAATCGGAAACAGCAGCAGCGGCAGCATGATCTCCCGGCTGCGCGTTCGCAACGACATCGCCGCAAAAAATGTCCCATTGACCACGAGGGCCCAAGTGCCAAACGCCGCCACCAGCCCCAACTGCCAGACCGGCCCTAGAGCGCGCAGTCGGTAAAACACTATGAACAGCGGCGTCATCAACGCTTCCAAGACGCTGACAAAAATAAAGTTGCCCACCACCTTGGCGACAAACAGCGAGTTCGCCGGAGCCGGCGACACCCTGTAAGCATCCAGCACCTGGTTGCGAATCTCGCGCGCCCAGGTCTGATTCAAAGCCACCACCGCCGCGAACAGAAACGCCACCCACACCAGCCCCCCGGCAATCTGCCGCGATTCTTCGGCGCTCGGATCAAACGAAAAACTGAACACCACCACCACCAGCAGCGAGAAGAACAGCATGGAGTTGATGGCGTCCTTCGACCTCCACTCCAGGCGCAGATCTTTGAGCAGTGTGACGCGGGTGATGCCGCTGGGCGCGTTCATTTTGAGTTTCCCCCAGCATTCGCCGGTCGCTTCAGGTCTGGCGTGCGTCCGGTGATCTTGCCCGCCTCCATCCAAACAAACTCATCGGCCGCGCCCTCAAGCAACGCTGCCTGGTGAGTGACAATAAAAATCGTCGTGCCCCGATCCCGGATACCGGCCAGCAGCCGCACCATTTCACCGGCGGAATGCTGGTCCACATTAGAGAAGGGTTCGTCGAGCAAAAGGATTTTGGGGTGGTTGAGCAAGGCACGAGCCAACGACATCCGCTGCCGCATCCCCTGCGAATATTGCCCGACCGGACGGCCAAGTTCAGGGTCGAGGCCCACCGCGCGGATGACCTCCGCGCAACGCGTGCGGCTGCTGATTCCATACAGGCGCGCAAAGTATTCCAGATTCTCCATCCCGTTCATTTCGTCATAGAGCAGAGAAGGATGCGCCATATAGCCTACCTGCGCGCAGATGTCGCGAAACTTGTTCGCCCCAAGAATGGAGACGTGCCCGCTCGACGGCTGATTGAGTCCCGCCAACGTGCGCAGGAGAGTAGTCTTCCCGGCGCCGTTGTCGCCAAGGATGGCATAGAGTTTTCCGGCTGAAAATTCCGCGGTGACGCCGCGCAACGCCGCGAAACGTCCAAACTGCTTGATCAGATTCGTGACAGTGATGACGGGGACGGGCGCGGTTTCAGTCAAAGGGCCAGAGCCTGTGATGTAAGTGAGATTCGTATCGTGAGATTCGTTCAGGGCACGCCGTCACGGGCTGCGGAAGTGTTTTCCGCGCCGGAAGTGCCACCTCAGCGGCTAAAGCCGGCGCTGAAAGCAAGCCGGTTATCGCAGCGGTAAACCGCTGCGCCACCCAAAGGCAAAACCCAACCGCGGTAAACCGCTGCGCCACCCAACAACCAAGCGCAAACCCGAGTTTTCCCGCAAGCTGTTCAGGCGTGGCATAGCGTTTCGGAAACAATCGGCCTTCAGGCGCTGCGTCTCGCCAACCCAAAGTTCAATAAGAGGCAGACCACGCTTAATTCGCCATCCCACTCGTCCCCGCTCCCTGATTCTGCGACATGCTCTTCGCCGGCTCCGCCCCCGGAGCCGCTCCCGGCTTCGGCGCATACTTCGAAGCGCACTTAGCCTGCAGCTGCTTGGCATGAAACACGCCATCGCGTCCGAAGCTGCCATCCGCCAAAGCCTGCGAGTCGTCCTTAAAAGTATCCGGAGGTGCTTCCGTCCCCGTATACGACACCGGCAGCGTCAGATCGTTTTCCTTCAGCATGAACTCCACTCGCGTTCCCGAGCGCTTGATCGACCCCGGCACCACGCTGCCCGCAACCCGCAGACGCTTGGAGTACGCCTCGCTCCCCATGCCGTTCAATTCTTTGATGGTGACGTAATAACTCTTGCTGTCCTGCACTCCCGTGTAGGCCAGATAACCAAGCGAGCAAATAATCAAGACAGTGACCGAACCAAATTTAAGATATTTACTGCTTTCGTTAGACATAACAGCCCCACCCCCGCATAAAAACTCTACGCGCCGGGTGTGAGCAGGTCAAGAAGCGTTGCTGTTCGCAGAACTGGGTCGTCCCTCCGGGACTTGCATCATTTCTCCGACTTTTCCCAGCGCTGAAGGGCTGGGCTAAGTTGGGACGCCCCTCCGGGGCTGAATTCCTGCTTCCTTTACGGGGCTGAATAGCTGGACTCCCTTTACACCGGATTGCTCGAAGACAAGTTCTCACTCACACTCTTTAGCAGCGTGACATTGGTAACGGCACGATGGTCCGGTATAACGAGGTGCCAACGATACTGCCTATTAAAGACCTACCTACTTTCGGAGCAGCTCCGGTCGACGCTTGTGCCACCCGGTTGCTTGTTCGTAGGCGTGGGCCGCTTGCAGCAGGACAATTCCGCGCCAGGGTGCGGCGGCCAATTGCAGTCCGATCGGCAAGCCGTCTTTGGTGAATCCGCAAGGGACGGAAATCGTCGGGATGCCCCACACATTGAACGGCCGCGTATTTCTCAGCATGATCATCTCTTGCGCTCGCAAGTCTTCCGCTCGCAAGTCTTGGGATCGCTTTTGCAGATCGGCGATCAGCGGCGGCGGAATCGGAACCGTGGGCGTGAGTAGCACGTCCACATCATGGAAAACTTCCTGGATGGCATGACGGCTTGCCTGCAGATCGCGGCTCGCACGGAGAGCGTCGTGCGCGGAGATCTTTGCTCCGGATTCTATACGCGCCAGTGTCGAGGGCTGGTAGAGCTCGGGCGTGCGTTCTATGAACGGCTTGTGATACGCGTAGGCTTCAGCGTTCGCAAGCGTGCGGTCGGTTGGAACCTCAAGTGTGAGGTTGCGAATCTCGGCGCGGAGGTCGACGAAAACCTGGATCGCTTTGTCGATCGCCTGGGCAATCTCTGGATGGAGACCGTCGAAAAAAAAGGCCAGTGGCACGCCGATGCGCAGATTGGGTGGAGGGTCGTCGAACGCAGAGACGAGGCTCCACGTTGGTCGGCCCGGGCTGAGGTCCGGCGAATCGTAGTCAGAAAGCACCTGCAACATGAGGGCCGCGTCATAGACCGAGGTGGTGAGCGGACCAACGTGATCGTAGGACGATGCAAGCGGCACGACTCCGCGAGTGCTGACGCGACCGAAGGTTGGCTTGACTCCGACGACACCGCAGTAGGCGGCGGGCAGGCGTATCGAACCGGCGGTGTCTGTGCCGACCGCAGCGAATCCCAGGCCGGCGGCCACGCTCGCGGCAGAGCCTCCCGAGGAGCCTCCGGCGATATGGGTTGGGTCCCAGGGATTGTGGACCGCTTCAAAGAAACTAATCATGCAACTGCCGCCATAGGCGAATTCGTGCAGATTCTGCTTGCCCAGGATGATGGCACCCCCGGCGCGCAGGCGACGGACGACCTGGGCATCCTCAGTGGGGATGCGATCTTTCTGCGGAGCGCTAAATACGGCGCTGGCGGCGGTGGTGCGGACGCCAGCGACATCGATGATGTCCTTCAGTCCGATGGGAATGCCATGAAGAGGGCCGAGATAGGTTCCGTGGTAAATTTCCCACTCGGCGTGACGGGCGCGCTCCAGGGCGGATTCGGCAGTGACCGTAATGTAGGCGTTGAGGATTGGGTTGAGCTGGTCGATGCGATCGAGGCAGTCGTGGGTGAGTTCGACAGGAGAAATTTCGCGGTTGCGAATTTTCAGGCCTAGTTCGTGGATGCTAAGAAGCATATGATCCTTTCGCAAAATGCAGATCCGTCGCTCCCCCACCCCATCCGGCAAATGCGGCCGGATGGGGACCCCGGTCGCTCGGGATGACAAGCCTTAAGATGACAAGCTTTAAAAAGTAGTGGAGACCTAGCAGGTTGCGAAAAAAGTCGTTTCTGAGCAAGAGTCGCGCCCTCAGCGGCTAAACCCGCATTCAAGACAAGGCAATTATCGCAGCGGTAAACCGCTGCGCCACCCAAAAACAAGTGCAAGAGCGAGTGTTTCCGTAAGCTGCGGAACTCGTGGCCTTCCCAAAACCGTCACGCCAAGAGTTTTTCCGCAACTGCTAGACTGCCTTCTGCCCGGCGGGCTTTGCAAACCATTTGACCACAAAATAAACCACCGGACCTGCCGCCAGCGCCCATGGCCCCCATCGCATGGCGATCGGGTCGCTGTAACGCAGGACGACATAGGTCATGAAGAGCGGCGGTGCGATCACATAGACCAGCCCAAGATTGCCGCCGGGGATGCGGAAGACTCGCGGCAGGTCGGGGCGTTTGCGCCTTAGACCCCAGGCCGAGAGAACGGTCAACACCGTGGTGGCGGCTCGCAGCCAGACATAAATGCTGATCAATTCTCCGAGCGAGCGCAGTGCCAGCGATGCATAGATTGCGGCAGAGATCAGAATCGCGATCCAGGGCGTGCCGTAGCGTGGATGGCGGCGCGTGAGAAATGGCGGAAGGTATCCATCTTCGGCGAGCGTGAAGGGCATGCGTGTGCTGGTGAGCACGGTGCTATTGAGCAGGGCCACGTTGCAGATCATGGCGGCAATCGTCATCAGGCCGCCGAGCCAGGCGCCGCCGATGTGCAGAGCAGCAGTGGAGAAATATCCATCCTTCCATCGCTGCCAGTCTCCGAGCGCGGCCAGCGCGGCGAACATCGGCAGAAAATACGTTGCGATGGATAGGGGAACGACCAGAGCTAGCGCCCTCGGATAGGTGCGCCGCGGATTTTCGACCTCCTCGGCTACGGAAGAAAGTTGTTCGTATCCCGAGTAAGCCCAGACGACGAGCGCGAGGCCCACTCCGAAGACTTTGGAAAAAGGCTGATTCGGGGGCACCAGCGGCACGAACGGATTGTGATGCCACTTGGCCAGGCCAAGCACAATCATCATCAGTACTGGAACAAAAATAAATAACTCGAAGATGGTGGAAGCTTTGCCGACCATCTGAATGCCGCGAATGTTGATCCAGGTGATGAAGGCGATCAGCGCGACCGAAACCACCCAGTGCTTCCAGCCATTGATTCCGGGAAAATAATATGTCACATAGTCGGTGAAGAGCACAGCGTAGGAGCCGCCGAGAAGAAATGAGGCGGACCAGTTCCACCATCCGGCGAGGAATCCCCAGAAATCTCCGAAGGCGGCGCGGCTCCAGCGATAGAAGCCACCTTCAACGGGCATGACGGTGGTCAGCTCAGCGGAGACAAGCGACACCGGGATGCTCCAGAACAGCGGAACGAGCAGCAGATAAATCAGCGCCATTCCAGGGCCGCTGGTGGTGACCGCGGCTTCGAGCCCGAAGGGGCCCCCGGTCGTATAGGAAAACATTACGAAGACGAAATAGAAAAGACCGGCCTTGCGGACGGCGGGGATTTTCGATGGGCCTGGGTCGTTCACGATTTAGTCGTTCACGATAAAGCGGGGGTCAGCAAAACTCCAGCAAAGCTGCCGCAAAACTTAAAGAGCCGCTGAACGTGGCCGCTAGTTTACAAGAAAGCCGGCGGATGTCGTCGTCGACCGCCGACTTGAACGGACTGGATGTAGAGACGGGGCTTGCTCCGTCTTCTTGGACGCAGTCGGAGACGCGGCAAGCCGCATCTCTACGGGAATGTCCGAACGGAAATGTCCGAAGGTTGTACGACGCTACCGTTTCTCTACCCAGTGGCGGACGAGGCACGCCGTTGACAGAGAGCTGCCATAGAGTCGAGCGCGTCGCGGACGATGAAAGTGACTGCGTCATGGAGCGCTTTTTCCGATAACTCCGTCGACTTGCCGATAAGCTCCAAGGTCATGCGGACACGCGTACCGCCTTTGAGATCAGGGCCAAAAGAAACATGCTGATCGGCGGTAACGCCCATTGCGTGGTTGAGCAAGCTAACGGCGCGGGGCCGGCTGATAGCGGTCACGACTGCAGAAATAGTTGTTTCGATGGGATGAATTACAACGTAGCGCGCGCGGCTACCCACCTGCCATGGTTCACCCTCAGTCCAGGAAGCTTCCTTATAGATTCCGCGGTGCAGCAGGCGTTCGAAATCCTGAAAGGCATGAAACGCCGCATCGACCGGAACCGGGACACTAACCGAGTACTCAATGCGCGGCAGCACGAACACTCCCTTGGGCGATGGCGATTATGCGCCGATTCCTAGTGGAAGACAAGGCTGGCCATCACGATTGCGATTGAGATTCCCTTGCTCCAGATCGAGCAGCTTGCGCTTGATGTCGAGACCTCCGCCGTAGCCGCACAGCGAACCGCTCGACGCGATCACGCGGTGGCAGGGGACGACGATGGCGATGGGGTTCCGGTTGTTCGACATGCCTACGGCACGGAAGGCGTGCGGGTGGCCAATGGCTTGGGCGATGTCGCGATAGCTGCGCGTTTCACCGTATGGAATTTCGAGCAGCGCGCGCCAGCATGCAAGCTGGAAGCCGGTCCCGCGAAGGTCAAGCGGGAAAGAAAATTCGTGGCGCTTGCCGGCAAAATATTCGCTCAGTTCCTGCAGATAGGGGCTGAGCCCTGAGCTGGATTCCTGCAAGTGCATCATGCGCCAGTTCAGTTTTTGCTCGCGTCCCTCGAATTCGAGACGAACCAGGCCCTTGGTGGAAGCGGCGAGAAATAAAGGACCGACTGGCGAGGGCGTCCGGAGATAGAAGAGAGTTTCCATAATGCGATGTGAGGATAACACGAGGTGCTTAAGAAAAGTGTGGGTGTGTGGCAGCGGGGCTACGCCCCGTCACCACCCAAGTTATCTCTCACCACAAGTTGTTTCTCACCACACGAGCGAAAAAAAGCCTCCCGCTTTCGCGGGAGGCGTCCCAGGAGGGCTACTTATTTCTGCTGATTCTGATCTGCCGGCGAACTTGTGGTCGAGGCAAGCTGCTCCAGATTGTTCTTGAGGAGGCTCACTTCAACACGGCCACCGGTCAAGCGCTTGGTCTTGGCTTCGCCTTCCGCAGACGGCGTCGGCGCATTGCCCATGCCAACCAGGTAGATCCGGTAGATTGGAATGTCGTGGTTCAGAGCGAGATAGCGAACCACCGACTCGGCCATCTTCTGCGAGTTGGCAATTGCGACCTGCCCGTGACCTGACGCGAAACCCTGAACTTCGACAACATAGCCGCGCTGGTTCTTGAGGGGAGTGGCCATTTCATCGAGAGCCGTCTTAGCGTTTTCGCTCAACACGGTTTGTCCCGGCCTGAAGCGGATTTCCGTCTGCGTCGTGGGTTGATACTGATCGATATTCGTGACCACCTGCTCAACCGTATTCAAGCGAGTGTTCGCCTGTTGCGCGGTTTGCTGGGCTGCCTGCGCCTTATTGCCGGCGTCGACGGCATGCTGATCGGCTTCGCTGGCTTTGGCCGAAGCCAATTGAATTCCCTGCTGGGCGCGCGCGTCAGCGTCTTTGATCGCCTTGGTGTTGGAGGCGGTCAGCTCATCGAGCTCGTTGATCCGGTCGCGGATCGGTTGCGTCTGCCGCGCGACGTATCTCTTGCGCGCGAATGGATTCACACGACCCCAGAAGCCCTCGCGAGCCTCAGGCTGCAAGGGAGCCTTGCCGGTAGCGGAATCGGAGCTGCTGCTGGTCGACGCTGCCGCCGGCGCAGCCTGATTCTGAGCAGACTGGTTCTGAGACGAGGAATTGTCTTGCGCCAAGGCTGGCATCGCCAACATTATGGCCAGCAGCGCAGCGAAGATGGTGCGGTTCTTCATAAGTTTAACTTCCTCCAAGTGGGAGTGACGGGTCACTCCGGACGCCTTTAGGGCGCGATTTCTTATGTCTTGCGTCGATTCATCAATTGGATTAAGAGGTAACCGTCGACGCCACTGTTGCCTCAAAAAAGCTGGTTGCAAGAAGAAGGCCGATCTCATGGCCTTCATCTCTATGAACAGTTTAGGTGCCAAATGGCTCCGTAGGGATAACTTCAAACAAGTGCTTTATTTTCAGGTGTATTATACCTCTTCGCCGCCGGGGCCAGATGCCACCCGACGGTAATTTTGGGGGGAGCGATATAAAAACTGCGTGCGGAGGTCTCTTTTTTAAGAGCGCCAACTAAATCTTCAAATCATCTCCAAATTAAAGAATGCCTTGTGGTGGATGAGTTGGTGCCCAAGCGATAGAAAGATCAACCAGTCCCATTCCTCGCTCATCCAGTGAACCATGCGGAATTATCGACCGATCTCCTACACAACCATCTACTACACGACAAGCTGGGCATGCCACGATTTGCTCTTGTTCGCGACTACGCTTGCTCTTTGCGTTGCAGTCCATGCCGAGCAAACTCCTTTCGATCTCGCGAAATTGAAGGTGCCGCCGGGATTCAACATCTCAGTTTTCGCCCGCGAGGTTGACGGCGCACGCATGATGATTTTCTCGCCCGGCGGAGTGTTGCTGGTGAGCGAGTCTGGAGAGGGTAACGTTGTTGCCCTTCCGGATCCCAAACATACTGGCAAAGCTGAACGAATAGTAACTGTGCTTCACGGGCTGAATGAGCCGCACGGCCTCGCATTTTACGAGGGCAAGTTGTACGTCGCCGAGAATGACAAGGTCCGGCGCTATGACTGGGACGAGGCCAACTTGCGCGCGACCAATCCTGTGAAGCTCGCCGATTTGCCGACCGGTGGCGGCCACTCCACCCGCAGTATTTTATTTCTCAACGGCAAGATGTATGTCTCCGCTGGATCGAGTTGCAACGCGTGCATCGAAAAAGATCCGCGACGAGCCAGCGTGATGGAGTTTAATCCCGACGGCAGCGGCATGAAAATTTTCGCCAAAGGCTTGCGCAATGCCGTGGGCCTCGCCGTGAATCCGAAGACCGATACCGTCTGGGTCACAGTGAACGGGCGCGATTGGCTGGGCGACGATTTGCCGCCAGAGACGATCTACGATCTTGGCAATGATGGCGGCGACGGGGGTTGGCCTTATTGCTATGGCGATCGCGTGCCGGATTCGAATTTCGCAAAAGAAAGTGGCGGAGAAGACCGCTGCAAAAATGTGCTCGAGCCCAAGGTCCAGATGCAGGCGCACTCCGCCCCGCTGGGACTGGCGTTTTACGCCGGGACGCAATTCCCCGCTGAGTATCGGAACAACATCTTCGTCGCTTTCCACGGATCGTGGAACCGCAGCATTCCAACCGGGTACAAAGTGGTCCGCGTGAAACTCGGCGACAAAGGCCAGCCCGTGGGAGGCGCCGAAGACTTCATTACTGGGTGGCTCGCGCCCGGCGAAACCAAGAAAGGCCGATGGATGGGACGTCCGGTGGGCATTGTATTCGGGAGCGACGGTTCGATGTATTTGAGCGATGATTCCGGCGGCGTGATTTATAGGATCACTTACAGTAAGTGATTTTGCACGGGCAAAATCTCAAGATTGTCATCCCGCGCGAAGCGGGGATCTGCATCTTGCTGCGAACTGCAGATCCCTCGCTGCGCTCGGGATGACAATATCAGACTTAGGGCTTGAGGCGGGCTGCTGACTACTCTCCACAATACTTCTCATACTGCTGATAGATGAACGGGTCGGTCATGCCGGCAATGTAGTCGCAGATTACGCGTGGCAGCGGGTCGTTGTCTTTCGCGGCTTTTTCGCGGTAGTTTCGCGGCAGGTCGTCGGGCTCCTCCATCCAGTGGGCAAAAAGCTCGCCCGTGATACGCTCGGCGTCTTCTTTTTCCGTGGCTAGTGCCGGGCTGTAATAAAGATTTTCGTAGAGAAACGCTTTCAATCCGCTCCGCTCTTCTTCGACAGCCGGGCTGAAGGCGGCTAGACGCTCTTTGTGGTGGCGCACGTCTTCCAGCGAATGCACTCTCGCCGCCTTCACCCGAAGGGCCGTATTCGTGATCAAGTCTCCGACAAATCCGTCAAATATTCTTTTTATCGCTTCGTTAAATACAAGCTTCTCGGCGACGTTCGGATAGCGGTTGCGGGCGTCGCGGTAGTGGCGCGCAAATAAATCTACACCATCGGCAATCTGTTCAACCGCGAGCAACCGAGCCTCGTAGCCGTCGTCTAAATCGGCTGTGCTGTAAGCGATCTCATCGGTCAGGTCGATGAGTTGCGCCTCGAGCGGCGGGCGCTGATCGAGCACATATTCGGCGAGTTCCGGATGGTCTTTCGGGTCGTAATCGCGCGAGTGCTTGATGATGCCTTCGCGGACCTCAAACGTAAGATTCAATCCGCGAAACGCCGCATAGCGAAGTTCGAAGTCTTCCACGATGCGGAGCGCGTGCAGGTTGTGATCAAAAGACAACCCGTGCTGGCGCATAGCCGCGTCCAGCGCCTTTTCTCCGGAATGGCCAAACGGAGGATGGCCGAGATCGTGCACCAGCGCAAGCGCCTCCGCAAGATCCGTGTTCAGCCCAAGTTGCGCGGCGATGGTGCGCGAAATCTGCGCGACTTCAATGGTGTGCGTCAGCCGGTTGCGGAAGTGATCGGAGTAACGGCGGGTGAAAACCTGTGTCTTCGCTTCCAGCCGGCGAAAAGCGCGGGCGTGGACGACGCGATCGCGGTCGCGTTGAAAATCGTTGCGGTAAGGGTGCTGTGGCTCGGGATGGCGGCGTCCGCGGGAGTTTTCGACGCGCACCGCATAGTCGGCGAGCATGAAAATAAGTTTAGCAGTAGAGACGGGGCTTGCCCCGTCTCCGCTTGCGCCGGCAATTCGGTAACGCGAGAGACGCGGCTCACGAGCAGCTACTACTTCGTGTCCTCTTCTTTGGCCAGCTTCATTTTCGCTGAATCCAGTTTTTGCTGCACCTTCGCCTGATCTGCTGAGTCAACATCCGCTGCCAGCGTGCGGTTCCACTCCGTCAGCGCCCGCTCCCAGTTCGTTGCCGCCAGCTTCAGGCGTCCCGTTTTCTGATAGAGATCGCCTAGGTGATCGTGAACCGTGGGGTCGGTGTTGATTTTCTGCGAAGCTTTCAGCAGATTGTCTTCCGCCAATTCATATTTGCCGAGGCGGAAATATGCCCAGCCCAGCGAATCGAGATAGGCGCCATTGGTGGGGTCGAGATCGACAGCGCGCTTGACGTATCCGAGCGCTTCTTCAAGCTTCATGTTCTGGTCGGCCAGCATGTAGCCAAGATAATTCAGCGCCGAAGCATTTTCGGGATCGCTGGCCAACACTCTCTGAAACTGCTCTTCGGCTTGGGTGTAATGCTTCTCACGCTCAAAAGTCGCGCCGCGAAGAAACCAGACATCCCTCTTGTCGTCGGATTTGATCGAGAGTTCCTCGGCCTTATCCAGCGCCTGCTCGGCATCGCCGAACCGGCGCAGCCGCGTGTACATTTCCGCCAGCCGGATGTAAACCTCGCGGTCGTCGGATTTCGAGCTGGCGTCGTCCGTACCTTTCAACAGCGCCCGAACATCTTTGATCGCCTTGTCCGCGTCGCCCATATCCGCCTGCTGCCCCGCTAACACCATCTTCAACTGCGGGCTCGGCAGCTTCTGTACGGCTTCTTTCGCAGTATCGAGAGCCTTCTGCCATTCTTTGGCTTCGCGCCAGGTATCTATAATCTGCTGATAGCCGCGCTCGATATTGTCATCCCCGCCGAGGGCGACAATCTGCCGGAAAGTCTCGTTGGCGGCCTGGTTGTTCCCCTGATCGCGATAAATCGTGCCCAGCCTCTCCAGAAACACGGCCCGGTTGCTGCGCTCGCCGTTGGAATACTTGCCTTCCGCTTTCTCCGACTTCTTGAGCAAGTCGGTCATGATCGGAATAGCCTCGTCATAACGTCCCTGCGCCTGATAAATCGCAGCTATGTCATACGGGGCTTCCAACGAATCCGGCACCATCGTTTCCGCTTTTTTCAGGCTGTCGAGCGCGAGATCGAACTTGCCCTGCTTGCGGTAGATCTCCCCTATGCGGACGTAAGTTTGCGCGTCCTCCGGATTTGCGTCCGCGATCACCTTATATTGTTCGAGAGCGGCATCCGCCTGGCCATCGTTCAGCAGGTTCTGAGCGAGTCCCCGGATCGCATCCAGATTATCGCGGTCAAGTTCAATCGCGTGCCTGTAGGCGTCGATGGCTTCTTTGTATTGCTTCTGCTGCTCGTAGGTATAACCGAGCGCCGAGTAAAGCTTGGCCGAGCGCTCCGCGCCCGGAACCGAACTCAGCACCTGCGAGGCCCGGTTCGTGTCTCCCAGTTCGTTGTAGAGATAGGCAAGCGTAGTAATTGCTTCTTCGGAGTCCGGTTGCAACTTGACCGCGATCTTGAATTCGCTCTCCGCTTTTTGCAGATCGTTGTTCAGGCGGTACAGGCGGCCCAGAAGCAGGTGATCGTCCATGCTGTCAGGCTCCAGTCGGACAATCTGCTCATACTGCTCAATCGCGAGTTTTAGGACGCTCTCCGAACCGCTGCCCGATTGCATGTCGCCGAGCGAGCGCAGATAAATTCTGCCCAGCAGGCGGCGCGCTTCCAGATTGTTGGGATTTTTCTTGATGATGTCCTGCGCCTCGATCACGGCGTCGCGAATACGTCCGGTTTTGGCATAAAGCTCGGCCAGTCCGGAGGTCAAATATGCGGAGGTTGGATCGGCATCGATGGCGAGACGATATTCTTCGATGGCTTTATTAGCCAGTTCGCTGCGGCCATAAGTGGCCACCTGTTCCTCATACATGTGCGCCAGGGCGAAGTGATAATAAGCGGCCGCGCGGTCGGGAGTCTTAGCCTTAGTAGCGGGCTGGGTCGTGGGCTGGCCGACGGCCGAATCCGTGCTTTGTGCGGGCTGATCCTGAGCCGGCGCGCTCTGGGCTGCTAACAACGATCCTGCAAGTAATAAAGTGCAAATGCAAAACTGTTTTGTCATGAAGTCCTGCAACCTGTGAGTGCGATCACCATTCGATTGGATGCTGACCTGCGGCCATCCGGATTCCCCTATTCTACCCTCGACACACCGTTCCGCGCCGAGAAACCGCAAGAAGCCACGAAAGTCAGAGGTACAGGGGCTTCGGGCTCATTTTGTCAACAAAGGTAAATGAGCGGCACCTGAGAAGGAGTGGATCAGTTTGACTTTGTCTTGAAAGCGCCCGGTTGAAGCCGTCCTCTACTCGTTTCGTGCTCGACCCCAGTTCATCGGTGTCTCAGAGACGAGCCGAGCCCCCTCTCTACCCGGCAAGGAGTAGCTTACGAGTGGAAACTTTCCTGGGCCGCGGATAGTCTAATCGAGCAGCAGAGGCTCGCCTTCTTTCGAATGAGATTCTCACATCAGGTAGCAGTTCTTTTCGTCTCTTTTCTGTTTTACGCTGAGGTCTTAGCCGCCGAACCGCCTAAGCCGGATCTTGCTTCTCCAGGTTCAGCCTTAACAACTGCAGCCTCTCCGAAGCCAGTGTCTGCTACCCCAGTCCTGCCCAGCGAATTTGCCGGCTGGCAGCTAAAAGGTGATGTCGCGCGGAGTGATGATCCGGCGGCCGCCGATGCCCCGAACGCTCTCGTACTTAAGGAGTACGGTTTCGTGCGTTTGGAGAAGGCCGCCTACACCCGCGACGATGGGCGCCACCTGGGGATAAAAGCTGCAGTGTTTGAGGATGCGAGTGGCGCCTATGGAGCTTTCACCTATTACGTGACTGATGACATGCGCGAGGAAACGATCGGCGGCGCGGGAGCTTATCTCAATAACCGCGTGCTGTTCTACCAGGGGAACGTGCTGATCGACGCGGTCTTCGACAGAATGAGCGTGATGTCGGCGGCGCAACTGCGAGACCTAGCTGGATTATTGCCGCAAGTGGCGGGCAACAAGGGCAACCCACCTTCGCTCCAGACTTATCTTCCGAAACGGGCTTTCGACAAGAATTTCGAGAAGAATACTACTAAGTATGTCTTGGGCCCAGTCGCGCTGAACCGAACGGGGTCGCCGTTGCCGGCTGGGATGGTGGATTTCGCTTCGGGCGCGGAGGTGGTACTCGGCAAATATGAGGCGGCTGCGGGTGACGCGACTCTGATGTTGATTGAATATCCGACGCCGCAAATTGCAGCGGAACGGCTGCGGCAGATCGATGCCTCGCACCAAATCACGCAGCAACAACCGGGAGTTGCATCTATTGTCGATGTCGGTCCATTCTTCGATGCCCGCACCGGCCCGATCATCGTGATCGCAGCGGGGCCACTTTCGAAAAGTGAAGCGAGAGCCTTGATGTCATCGATCAGCTACGATGCGGACGTGACCTGGAACGAAAACACCTACGTAAGCAAGAAAGATAATCTGGCGAATTTTCTGTTCAACGCGATCGTTCTTTGCGGGATTGTGGTCGGCTTGGCGCTGGTCGCGGGCATAGCATTCGGCGGCTTGCGAGTGCTCGTCAAACGGTTTTTTCCGGACTCGGTGTTCGATCGCCGGGAGGCCATGGAAATCATCTCCCTGCACCTGGAAGATGAGGTGCGTGGCGTGCCTCGGGAACGGTAAGTGACTCAATCGAATATTGTTAGACTCGAAACGGGGATGCTTCTGCCCATTTTGGAGCAGTTTGCCGACTTGTGGACACATCTTGTAAGCTATTGAAAACAAGAGTATTTAAGTCGCAAATTTTGCTTGACACTATGCTTTTAAGACTCATAAGATTCCGGCAGAAAGTTCTGATGGATAAAACCTCCGTTGGGACTATTCTCCCTTGAGAGAAAAGGCTGCCCGGTTGCCGGGTGGCCTTTTCGTTTTGGATTGCAGTTCTCAGTTCTCAGTTCCCAGTTCTCAGTTCTCAGTGGGCGAATGATCTTGGACGATTGATATTGATCATGATAATGATGGGTTCTGGGGTTTACTGAGAACCGAGAACTGAGAGCTTTGTTTCGGAACTGTTGAGTGCTTGCCTTCGTATCATAGACAGACAGAGGCTGTGCAGCCTGGGAGGCGAACTGATGTTTTGCGATCAATGTGGAACGCAGTTGCAGGCAGGGGCACCACGCTGCGGACGCTGCGGCAAGACCGTGCTTGGCCTCATCGAGCTTCGGCGTAGTCGGGTTCGCGACCATGTGCGGCTAGTGGGTATTCTCTGGATGGCGTACTCGGCACTGTACATAATGGGAGGAGTGGCGCTGCTCATCGTTGCACGGATCATCTTTGGAGGAGCGATCCACATTCACAACGGCCCATCGCCCGAAGTCACAGTCTGGCTGCGACCCTTGATCAACTTGATGGGATGGTTGCTGATAGTAATAGCCGCCACCGGCTTCTTCGCCGGCTGGGGCCTGCTGCAGCGGGAGGAGTGGGCGCGAACGGTTGCCCTGGTGGTGGGTTTTATAGCGCTGTTGCGGGTTCCGATTGGCACCGCGCTCGGCATCTATACGCTGTGGGTGCTGCTGCCTGCAAGATCGGATGACGAGTACAAGGCGTTGGCACAGGCCGCGTAGCCGCGGACGCATTGCAGTGTGCGTAGCCGCTATTCTGTTGAAGCAGGGCTGGGCGGACCTCCACGTTCCAGCTGAATTCCAACTGACCTCCATTCCAACTGAGACGATTCCAACTGAAACCGAGCGATGAGGGAGCACTGCGTCTATACTGAGCGGATGCGGATAATCTCTGTAGTGCTGATCTTAGTGGCGTCGCTGTTTGGCGAATCGGTCGCGGGCTTGAAATGGACGCCGCCAAAGGGATGGAAGGCGGGAGACGCAAGGCCGATGCGGGCAGCGACCTACACGATTCCCCCCGCGGCCGGAGACACCGCGAGCGCAGAGTGTGCGATCTATTTTTTCGGAGCCGGACAAGGCGGGAGCGTCCAGGCGAACCTGGACCGATGGAAGGGACAGATGACCGCTCCCGGTGGCAAGCCGGCGGATGCGAAGATCGCGAAGCGCACGATTCACGGACTGGCAGTGTCGACAATTGACTCATCGGGTGACTACGCCGGTATGGGCGGACCGATATCGCCATCGAAATCAGCGCAGACCAATTACCGGCTGCTAGGCGCGATTATTGAGGGACCGGGTGGAAACGTGTTCATTAAATTTACGGGGCCAGCGAAGACTATCGCGTCCAGCCAAGCCCAGTTCGAGCAACTGCTGAACTCGTTCGACAAAGAGAAATAGATGCTCAGGGTATGATCGAGCAGTGGTGAGCAATCGTGTCCCTAAAAACAAACTACAAGTTTTGCGTTCGGAAAAACTAAGCACGCTGGATTGGTTCGTGCACGGTTTCTCGACCCGGCTGGGCGGCGTCTCTCGCGCGTACGGTGGGAATACGCTGAATCTTGGGTTAACAAAAGAGGACTCGCGCGCGGCCGTCGAACGCAATCGCGGGCTCTTTCTTAGCGTGCTCGGTGTTGCCGGCGGACGCAAGAGATGGCCTTTGATTTCGCTGAGGCAGATTCATTCCGATTTAATCCATCGAGTTGATGGAGTACCGGCAGAGCTCCTGGCTGGAGACGGACTGATTACAGATAGGGCAGGATTGATCGTGGCCGTGCAGGCAGCAGATTGCCTTCCGATCATTCTGGTGGATCGGAAACGGCGAGCACTCGGAGTTTTTCATGCGGGATGGCGCGGCACAGTGAAACGGATCGCCGAGAAAGGTGTCGGTGAGATCCGCAAGCATTTTGGCAGCGATCCGCGCCACCTGATGGCGGCGATTGGGCCAGGAGTGCAGGGATGCTGCTACGAAGTAGGTGAGGAGGTGCGCGTCAAGTTTGAAGCGCAGTTTGCCTACGCCAGCACCTTGTTCCGGGAGGTGAAGGAATCGGATCCTGTGCGAGAGAAATATCCATTGCTATTTTTGACTGCTCGCGCCCCGGGACATGGCGAACTGCCGATGAAGCTTTTTCTGGACCTGATTGAGGCAAATAGGCGGCAACTCATGGATGCTGGCTTGCGGCCCAGGAACATTGACGTGGTTGGGCCGTGCACTACGTGCCACACGGAGTTGCTGTTCAGCTTCCGCGCGGAAAAGGGTGTCACGGGCAGGATGATGGCAGCGGCAGGGATCAGGGCAGAGTAATAAGCACTTGGAATTGGCTATCTGACTTCAACCTATGCCTTATCGAGTTATAGCTTTCACCATGGCGCAAGTAAGGCAGGGGGCTCTCAATTTTCAGCGCGAACTGAGTGCCGTCCTGCGTGAAAACTGCGCCATCAAAGTGTATTCGCCGAGTCCCTTCGACCTCGACGAACGCCGTCGGATCAAGGATCGATTTGGCGGCGACGTCGTGTACTTTCTCAACGACGATGCGTGTCGGGTAGCCCAGAAGCTAAGTCTCGATCTGCAATTCCTGGCAGAAATCGACGATGACGAACTGCCGCGACGACGAACTTTGGTAGTCGGCCTGCCGGAACCGGGCGCAGGCCCCGCTTCATCGGTTCAGCGCAAGTCAGGGTGAGGAACAGTCGGATCGGTTGATTACTCGGATGGCCGGATCAACCGGTCATTATCTCGTAGAGCAATCCCTTAGAGCCTTTAATCTTTCCTTTGTTTCTTTTGCGAGGTCTCAGCCTTGGGCTTGTCTTCCTTCTTTGTTTCCTTCCCGTCCTTTGCGTCCTTAGAATCCGTTGTGTCTTTCGTTTCCTTCGAGCCGGTGTCGCTTTCGGAAGAAGAGGACGACCCAGCGGAAGCAGCGCCCTTCTTCGAGTAGTCCGTCACGTACCAGCCCGAGCCCTTGAACTGCACGGCTGGAGCCGAGATCACTTGTTCGATGAGACCACCGCATTCGGGACACTTCCGCAGCTGTTTATCGGAGAACTTGCGGATTTGTTCGAAGCGGTGTCCGCACTTCGTGCACAAGTATTCATAGTTGGGCATGGGTGAGGTGATTTTAGAGGCGGGGATTCATTGGCGTCAATTTTACGTGGAAACGTTTTCGGTAAAGTTCCTTATTCTCTTGCGAAATTTGCGGGTTGGCGCGCAGTCACACTTAACGCTTCAACAGATCGACCGGTTCGCGCACATCATGCACGCGAAAATACTTCGCCAGTGCCGGATATTTTGCGGCAACCGCTTCGTACATGGCATAGGCCACGTTGCGGTAGGATGTGTGTCCCGCGGGAGTTGTGCGCAACTCGGAAATGTAGACAGCCTCGGCGAAGTCCATCTTGAACAGAGTGCGCTTGCGGAATGCTAGCGGGATCGCGTATTGGGCATTCTCGGCTGCTTCTTCCCCTCCGATCGCCGATAGCTTATGCACTGCGGTTTCCGCGCGCTTCATAGCGAACCCATAGTCGGAACTCACTCCAGCGGATTCGACCTCGGTCGGCGTATCGAAACCGTGGGCGGTCGAGAAATCCTGCATGATTTGGACGCAGCGGCGATGGCGATGCATGTCGCGGAAGCCACCTATGTCCATCAGAATATCGAAGCGGAACTGCTGCCCCGATGAGAAGGGACGGAGCATCTCGTCATGACTGCCGCGATGACGAAGTCCAAGCTCAATAATCTCGCGGAGCCGCGTCTCTCCGGCCGCTTCGAGCGCTTGGCGAAGCTGCCGGTAGGAGTAATGGCAGTGACCATAAAGCAGCGTAGTCGCAAGTTCGAGTTCGAACGGATCACTATCAAGCAAGTCGACCAGCGGAGCCGATTCGATGGCAGCCCCTCGCATCAGCTCGGCGGCAGCCTGCCGCAATTCACGGCGAGTCCCGATTTCGTAGAGATTCGGGTCGGCGTATTTGACCAGCGTGGGCGCGACTCGCACTTCCCGAAGGAGTTGCCGCTCTGCGCGATCGGCGATTTCGGGCGACACTCTACGGATCTCAGCTATTAGCGCACACATCGATTCTTCGCTGGCGTTGTAAGCCGGGGAGACGGCGGCATGCTTGAGCAGCGCTCCCAGGTCGCGTACTTCCTTGTGCGGCTGCGAGAGCAGGTGGGCGACTTGATTCTCCAGCGTGCGGGCATTCACGATCTCGCCGAGCGATGTGTTGGTCGAGAGCGGCAACAAATAGCGCGAGATGTCGAAGGCGCGGGCCCGCAATGTCCGGTCGTAAGCGTCCGCCTTCATCTCAGCGGGACGGGGCGTGACGCTGGCCAGATATTCGAAGGTCCGCTGCGAAACTTTTTCGTAGGTGGTGAACAGGCACTCGATGGTTTCGCGGTAGAGAGTCCGCGCCGATGAAGCATCCGAGTTTGCGCCTTTATCGTGAGCGTTGTTCTGGAAAATCGGGTTCTGGAAAACCGGCGTATAGTAGCCGCTCTCCCTGAAGTCCTGATAACGAGTCGAGCGCTCCTGTCCGTCCCAGCGCTGCTCGTCAGCGACCACGATGGCGGCTAGAATGGAAAGGCGCTCGATGGCAAGAGCGACGTGAGCGAGATCGGCGATGGAACGATGGCCATACTGAAAGTAGAAAGTATTGAGAAATTTTTCCGCTTTCTGCGCCGTGATTTCCCGCAGCGACTCCTTCATCGAAAGGGAGGAGCGCGAATATTTGGCCATGGCGTAGGCCTGGATCTCAGGCTCAACGCCATAGACGGCGAATACTTCGATAGGGCTTTCCACGGCCGGAGTGGGAACGGAGTGCGAATCTATCGGTTCGGTTGAAATTACATCAGACATGGGAGTGCAGAAATCTTAATCGTCGGCCGCGCCGGGCGCAATCGCCCGGATGGAGACAGAATCTCCGCGGGTATGAGGACACCAGTAAAGTTATTCCGTGAATGCCTTAGCCGAGCACAAAGGCCAGGTCGATTTGATTCAGGCCACGCTTCCCGAGCATATCGAACAGGTTCGGAGCCTTTTTCTCGAATACGGAAGTTCGCTTGGTTTCAGCCTCTGTTTCCAGAGCTTCGATGAGGAGCTAAAGAACCTTCCTGGCGCTTACGGCCCACCGAAGGGCAGATTGCTGCTGGCGGTCGATGCAGGCAACGATGCCGGCAATGCTGCCGGTTGCATCGCGTTAAGGCCGCTTCAAGACGGCATCTGCGAGATGAAGCGGCTTTATGTGCGCCCAGCCCATCGCGGATCGGGTCTGGGCCGGATGCTGGTAGAACGACTCATAGCCGACGGGAAAGCGCTCGGCTATGAGCGCATGCGTCTGGACACGGTTGGATCGGCGATGCAAGACGCAATCGCTCTCTATCGGCGGATTGGATTCAAGGAAATCGCGCCGTATTCCACAATCCCCATCGAAAACGCACTCTGGATGGAACTGCGGCTGTAGACGGCCACCTGCATTAGCCTCCACTAGTCGTGGAGCTCGCTACGGTCGAGGAACCGGAGCCGATTGCTTGGCCTCTGATATCGCCGACGCCGGGGTCTGCGATCTCCCGGATGGGACCTCGACTTCGTTGCCGTCCGCAGCCATCGCAGCCTCTGGGATAGGGGGGCCGAGAATGATGATATCCACACGTCGGTTGATGGCGCGGCCTTCCGCGGTGCGATTGGTTGCGATCGGATGATATTCGGCGAAGCCGCCAGCGCTCAGCCGAGTGGAAGCGAACCCGTCGCGAACGATGAGGAGTCGCACAATTTCGGTCGCGCGGGAAGTGGAGAGCTCCCAGTTCGAGGGAAACTGAGCGGTGTGGATCGGAGAGTTATCGGTGTGTCCCTCGATTCGCAGGCGATATTCGGGCTTGCGCAGCAAATCGGCGATGCGGTCAAACGCGCCGAGAGAGGCGGACTTCATCTGGGCCGAGCCACTCTCAAAGAAACCTACCTCGCGCAAACTGATGACCAAACCGTCGGGCTCCCGGTGTAGGGCGATTTCCCTGCGACTGATTTCTGTTGCGAGGGCGGCAGCAAGCTCTTTCTGCAATTCAGCCAAATCGCCGTTCTCCGTGCCGCTACTGCTGCCGAGCGAACCCTCTGGCCGCGATGCGATGCGGCCCAGGCTCGCGATGCGCTCTTGGTTTTCAATGGCTTGCACCCTACTGAACGGCATAGGCTCGGCAGCATCGATGGGAACCTGGGTAGTCGAGGCCTCAAAAACTCCCATTTCCTGAAAAGCCACCTGAATGGCTAGAGCCAATCTTCCCACCTTTCTTTTATCGACTTGCGACGAGGCATAGAGTACGACGAAGAAAGCAAACAAAAGGGTGATGAAGTCAGCATAGGAAACCAGCCAACGTTCGTGACTCGCGCGCGTGAGGCTGCGCTTGCGGCGGCTCATGGGTTGGACTCCTCAGGCGCGTCGGGCCCCTGGTCAGCGGTTAGGAAGCCCAACAGTTTCTCTTCCAGCATGCGGGGATTCATCCCTTCGAGAATGGAAACCACTCCCTCGATCGTCATTTCGCGGATGATCTGCTCGTCGCGAATGCGAATTTTGAGCTTTCCCGCAGCTGGCAGCAGGATCAGGTTGGCCGCACCTACTCCGTACAATGTGGCTACGAAGGCAACGGCGATGCCTTTTCCGACCTCATCGATTTTGTCCAGGTGTTGCATCACCTGGATCAAACCGAGCACAGCTCCGATGATGCCGATGGTCGGAGAAAACCCGCCGGCCGATTCAAAGAGCTGGGGAATTTTTTCCTCCTGTTCTTCTTTATTATCCAATTCGAGTTCCATGATTTTGCGGAGTTCTTCCGGGTCAGTTCCGTCCACGGCCAGCATGAGGGCCCGTCGCAAAAACGGTTCGTGGATGCCGCCCAGTTCTTTGTCGAGCGAGATGATGCCTTCGCGCCGCGCCAGATTGGCATACTTGACCAGCACTGCAATCGTGGACCGCGCATTCTGTGCTGGCTCCACGAAGACCTGTGCAAGCCGGCGGAACGAGCCGAGCGCCACCGGCAGGGGATATTGAATAAGGATCGCGCCCAGCGTGCCGCCAAAAACGATCATGGCTGCAGTCGGCTGCAGCACCTGGCCGATGTTTCCACCCTCCAGCATCAAGCCGAACAGGATGCCGCCGATAGCCAGTAACAGGCCGCCAAGGGTTGCCTTATCCACGAGGCTCCTACTTCTCGCCGGCCGGTTGTCCATTGCCCTCGGCAGAGTTATTAGCATCGCTAACGGCATTGCTCATCAGGACAGACGGGTAGGCCGAAATGTTGTTGCCCATGAGGTTGATTCCTTGCAGCACCGAGCGCCGGAACTGCACTACGCGTTCGAGCACCTCCTGGGCGCTTTCGCGAACCACAATTTTTTCGCCGCTCAACAGTGTGATGACCGTATCGGGAGCCTGCTCGACAAATTTGATCAGATCTGAATTGACAACTAGCGGGTGATTGTTGAGGCGAGTTAGCTGGATCATCTTAGCTCCTGGTGTTTTGCTTCTGTGTCTAGGTTCTGCGATGGAGAAGGCCCGCTTTTAAGGCTTCATCCTTGAAGATCGGCAAAAATAGCAAAGGCAGAGAGCGATGAGCGAAAAGCAGCCGGGTTACCTAGGGTCTATGCCGTTTGGAACTTGCGGAAATAAAGCTCAGTCGCACCAAGCCGATACTCCTTACTGAAACGCAATTGGGTTCCGCAGGACAAACGGAACGAGCTCCGGGAAGGTATCGGGGACGGATCCGATCGGAACCAACAAGGAGCAATGCAATGGCATTAACTATTCTGAATAATATTGCTGCTATCGCTGCGGAAAACCAGCTGAACATTACCAGCAACAGCCTCAACTCAACCCTTGAGCAGTTGTCTTCAGGTTCACGCATCAATAGCGGCGCTGACGATCCTGCTGGTCTCGCCATCGCAAATGGCTTGCAGGCCAATGTAGCGGCACTGACTCAATCCGCCAGCAACGCCACGGACGGTGTCGGAGAATTGCAGGTTGCGGACGGCGCCCTGTCCCAAGTCACCACGCTGCTTGATCGCGCGGTCACCCTCGCGACTGAATCCGCCACCGGCACCGTGTCCGATTCGCAACGCGTCGCTCTGGACACGGAGTATCAATCGATCAAATCGGAGATCGACGATATTGGTTCTACGACCAACTTCAACGGCGGGCAAGTGTTTACCAATAACACTCTGAACGTCTTCTTGAGCGATGGCAGCACTTCGGGCAGCAGCACCATCGGTGTATCTACCGGCCTTTTGTCTTCCACCCAGCTTAGCTTGGGCGGAACCCCGGCTACGGCCACGTTAGGCGAAGCGGTTGCGTCTAGCGCCGCTGCCGCCAACGACGTTCTGACCGGCGGCACGTTTGTCGGATCCACGCAGGCCAACAGCCTGCTGACCGCCAGCACGCAGTTCAACGCTCTCACCAAAGCGGCTGCAACCTTTACTGGGGGCACCATCAACCTCGCCACCGAGGCCACCCAGGTGCTGACCGGAGCCACGACGTGGGCGGGTTCTGCCGCTGCCACCAATTCGGTATCGGAGACAGGCGTTATTACGGCCGGCGACACGGTCACGGTTGGCGGCGTCATTTATACCTTCGAGACCGCTGCTGACGCAGGTGCGGGTGCCGCAAATCAGGTTGTGGCGGCGAACTTGGTAACCGGCGGCGCTGCGGCTCTTGCAGCTGCAATCAACGGCACAGGCGTTAACGGAAACACCGGGGACGACTTTGCCGCAAACACGGCTGCTACCGCCACCAGCGGCAGCGACTCCACGATCACATTGACTTCAACTTCCAATACCGCTGCCGCACCCGCTATATCCAGCACTGGGACTTCGACGTGGGCCAGCACGGGTACGACGGCCGCTACCCTGGGTACTCAGGTGACGGTTGGCAGCCAGACCTACACCTTTGTGACCAATCTCGGCACCGGCGCCGGCGTAGCGGCGAATGAAGTAAAGTATTCCGCCACCATAGATACAGCGCTTACGAATCTTCAGGACGCGCTCATCAACGGACCTGCCGGAACCGGTAGCGGGACACTCTATAGCACCGGAACCGCGAAGAACACTACCGCCAACGCGGGTACGACAGTGCCAACCACAGGCACTCTCACCTTGACCGCACTCGCCAATGGCAGCGCTCCCGTCATCGGTGGAGTAATCGCCCAAAACACAGCAGGAGGAACCGGAGGTTCGTTCGCGACCCAGACGAACGGCATTGCCGGCAGTACGGTAACTGTCGGCAACGAAACCTATACCTTCGTGACTAGCCTCGCCACCGCCCCTGCGGTTGCGAATGAAGTCGTGGGCAGTGTGACGCTGGCGACCAGTCTAACCAACCTAGCCGACGCGATCAACTACACCGCCCCCAATACCGGACTATATAGCACCGCAAATAGCGCTGCCAATACCTTTGCCAGCGCCGTAGCAGGTTCTACCTCAATCGCCTTGACAGCCGCTACCGCGGGTACCGGCAACGGCACCACCACGGGTAATTCCACGGCTGTGTCGGGCACTGCCGGCACCTTCACCAACGCGGCAGGCGGGGCCACCGGGACCTTGGCCGGAGGCACCAATGCCAGTACGGTTACGGTCGGCAATCAAACCTACACCTTCGTGAATGCGGCTCAGCTTGGTTCCGCCAACCCGTATTCCGTTCTCATCAACACCACCGCTTCAGGCACCGCCGCCCAGATTCTAGGCAGTTTGACCAATCTTGCGGATGCTGTTAACGGCGTCACCACCGACGCCGGCACCAACTTTTCCAGCGCCGCGGCCAATACCTATGCCACGGCCGGAACTGCTACGGCTGGGAGCGGCAATACATCCACGCTGCAATTCACGGCGCAAGTCAACGGTCTTGGCACCAGTCTAGCCGGCACTGGCAACTACACCGTCTCGACAACGTCCGGCACGACAAACGGCTTCGCGGCTGCAACTTTCTCCAACGGCAGCACCGGAGACAGCATTACCATTGGCGGTCAAACCTATAACTTCGTGACCGCGCTCAGCACCAACAACGGTGGTGCGCTCACCGGCGGCACGGCCAATGAAGTTGTGGCCGGCACTTCGGTAGCTACCGACCTGACGAATCTCGAGGATGCGGTCAACAACAACGGCACCGGCCAAGGGTCAACCACCTATAGCACCGGAACTGCAACCAATACTTCCGCCCATATCACCGGCACGACCGGCACCACCGCCACATTCGCGGCGAACAGCACAGGCACCGGAGGCAACAGCATCACGACGGCGATCAGCGGCGGCATTGGCGCCTTCGCCACCACCGACTTTACCGGAGGTTCCGCTCTGGTATCGGTCGGCGGCCCGGCGGTCGCGGGAGATACCGCCACGGTGGGCGCAACCAAGTACACGTTCGTGAACGCCATCAACGCCAACTCTGCGGCGAACTCCGTCCTGGTCGGCGCGGGTTCGGGAAACGTTTCGGAGGCGGCCAGTCTTGCCAACCTTGTGGCTGCCGTCAACGGGGCGACGGGCGCAGGCGTCACCTACGGGCTCGGCACCACGGCAAACACGTACGCCTCAGCAGCGGTAGTTACCAGTCAAACGGGCGGTTCGGATTCGGTGCTTTTCACCGCTCTCACCGGAGGCGCCGGCACCGCGCCCACCGGCCAGGCAACCACAGGAACGGGCAACTTCATCACTTCGACCTCAACCGGCGGTGACAACACCTTCTCGAACGCGTTATTCACCGGGGGAGGCGCCAGCACCAACGATCTGCTCAGCCAATCCGATGCCACCGCGGCGCTGACGCAGATCGACGCTGCCGTCGCTACCGTGGCTCAACTACGCGGTACGATTGGCGCCACCGTCAACCGCTTGCAGTCGGCTTCCGCTGTCATTAACAACCAGACGCAGAACCTGACTTCGGCGGAAAACGATGTCACGGCCGCCGATATTCCGACAGTCGTCGCCAACCTTTCCCAATACTCGATTCTGGAGCAGACCGGCGTTTCCGCTCTGGCCCAGGCGAACCAGCAGCAGCAGCTTGTTCTAAAGCTGTTGCAATAAAATTAAGCGCTTCTGCAAAGGAGGCGGTCAACCAACCGCCTCCTTTGTTTAAATCCGGAGTAGTGCGCGGAGTGTAGGTATGAGCATCGCACCGGTACAGAGTTTTCCACCAGATCAAACTGAGCCGACGCAAACCACAAGTGCGCATGCGGGGCACGCGCAGGTGAACGCTGCGTCCAACCCGGAAGAAGAAGTGGCCCAGCCCGTTTCGGGAACTCTGCCAAAACAACAAACTCCCGTCCTGAAAGCTGTTGCCCCGACCTATGAATTGCCCGCAGATGTTGTCGAAGTGCATCAGGATCCTGAGATTAAGAGCCAGGTAATCGTGCAATATCTTGACCAGGCGATGAATCTGATTCTGCAAGTGCCAAGCAACGAAGAGCTGGGCGTGGAGCACGGCATCGCCCAAGACCTGCAACAAGCGGCGAAACTGCGCACTAGCGCCGACACGGCAGCCACTTGGAGTGAAGAAGAGAAAACTCATGGGGATTAGTTTTAACGCCGCGAGTTTGTTAAGTGGCAATGGCATCGATGTGAGTTCGGTTGTATCCGAGATTCAGGCCGCCCAGAGCGGGCAATTGACGGCCTGGCAGGGGGATTTGACCACTCTGCAGACGCAGGCGACCGCCATCACCAGCATCAACAGCGATTTGTCTAACCTGGCGAGCGCCGTGAGCGGGCTTACGGGGACCAATGGAGCGTTCACTGCGGTGACGGGCACGTCGTCCGAAACCGCGATCGTGAACGCCACGGCGCAGGCAGGCGCCACGGCCGCCAACTACACGGTGGTGGTAAGCAGCCTTGCATCGGCCGGGACGCTGTATACGGACGAAGTAGCGAACGCGACCACTTCGATTTTGCCCAGCGGCCAGACCAGCGGGAACCTTATATTGCAGATTGGAGGATCGAGCGGCACCACCGCTAACATTGCCATCACCGCCGGCAGCGACGACACGCTTACTACACTCGCCGCCTACATCAATTCGCAAAGCACTACCAACAACTGGGGGATCACGGCGAGTGTGGTGACGGATGCCGACGGCGCGCGACTGGCAATCTACAGCCAGGCGACAGGCAGCGCCGGAGCGCTGTCAATTCCCACCAGCAGCGGCAGCAACACGACGAGCCTGACCTTTGAGCCGCCGGTCGGTGGAACCAACGCCGATATCACGGTCAACGGAATTCCATACGCCAGCACCACCAATACGGTGACGGGAGCTATTCCGGACGTCACGCTGAACCTGGTGAGCGCCGATCCGGCCACTCCGGTAACGGTGACGGTGGGCCCGGACACAGCCTCTATCACCAACTCCATCAACAATTTTGTTACCGAATACAACACGGTCGTCGGAGACATCAACACCCAGTTCACCGTCAGCCCCACCACCAGTACGGAGGGACCACTCGGGTCGGACACCGACCTGCGCATCCTGCAATCCACACTGGCAGCGGACATAACCTACGCGACCACCGATTCTACTTCGGTGAGTAGTGGCTTTAACAACCTGGCGGCGATCGGCATCACCGAGAACGACGATGGAACTCTGACCGTCGACAGTTCAACGCTAACCAACGCGCTGACCTCAAATCCGGCAGCGGTGCAGAATTTTTTCACGAATTCCAACTCGGCCGGCTTTGCCGACAACATGAACACCGACCTCACCAATCTGACCGACCCGGTGAACGGCATTCTGAACCAGGACCTCGCCTCGAACCAGAGTCAGCAGAACGACGTGAATACCGAAATCACCAACTTTCAGACCCAGCTGACCGCCCAAGCAGCGCAGTTGACCCAGGAGTTTGATCAAGTCAACGCCAATCTCGAAGAGTATCCCTTCACATTGGCGGAAGTGAACGCCGCGCTGGGAACGCTCACCACCCTTGACGGGTCGACCGGGACCCCGACGACCGCAACTCCGAGCACAAGTACGACTCCGACCTCCGGGGAAAGCGTCGACGGTTCCAGCAGCACGAGCAGCAGCAGCTAATCGACGGGGAGATGCTGACATGAATATCCAACAGTCGTATCGCGAGGCGGCGGTTCGAGGCGCAAGTTCCGTTGCGCTGGTAGTGCGGCTCTACGAGCAGGCGATTGAAGACATGCGGCAGGTTGTCATAGCCATCGGGCAGAACGATATTCAGCGTCGCAGCGACCGCATCAAACACGCGCTTCTGGTCATCGGCCATTTGCAGTCGTCGCTCGACTTTGTCAACGGAGGCAAGGTCGCTAAGGATCTCGAAAATTTTTATAACGTTTTGCGCCAGAATGTAATTCAAGTGCAATTCCGCCCCGCCAGGCGCGCAGTCACGCAGGTGATCACCGACCTGCTCGCAGTGCGGCAAGCGTGGATAAAGGTGGAGCAAGACCAGAATCCATCGTCATCAATGGCAACAGCACCGGCAACGACGGCTACCACCGCTGCTTCATCACAGTTGTTTCATCCCATCGGCGAAGAATTCGATACTGACTTCCCTCGGCCACACATGGATTGGCAGGGGTGACGCCACGTGATGCCCTCGAAACTTTGCGGCGGGTGAATGAAGGTCTGCGTTCTGCGCTGCTTCGCCTCCGTCCGGAGCGAAAACACTGTTCGACTATCAAATCCCAGGACCTTTCTGACATACGCGACCAGCTAACCCGAGCCGCGGAGTGTCTGCCCCTCCAGCCCCCAACTCACAAAGCGGCTTCGACGATTGAAGCCGCGCTCGAAAAAGAAGCGCTCGAATATCGCAACAACCTGGAAGAGCTAAAGCATTTTCTGCCCGACGTGCATTTGCGCCTGCTCGCCGAGAAATCGCGGATTGCAACCGCACGAACCCACATAGAGTCAGCAGCGGCTTGGAATCGAGCCGCTCAAAAGACGCCCTGAAGCCATGGTTCCACCTTAACTGAAAATTAACGAAAAGCAGCTGAAGCTGAGTTGCTCTCAACCTGTCAAGTAATCAAAGAGATTATTCTGCGCGAACTTACTGATGGCCGCTAACGCGGCCTGGCTGTCAGTCTGGGCTTGGCTCAAGTTGCTGGCGGCCAGGGCCATGTCCACCCCGCCCAGAGTATTCTGCTGCTGGCTAATCTGCAGCTGCGCCGCGTTGAGGTAGGTGGTTTGCGATTGCGTTTGGTCCGTGGCGTTGCCGTAAAACACGGTCTGTGCCGAAAGATAACTGGAGGCAGCGCTTATCGCGTTGACCGCGGCACCGATGCCGGTATTGGTCTGCACGGCCTGGATGAGGTTGTTGATGGCAAGAAAAACACCGTTGCCGGAAGCGAGAAACAGTTGCGATCCAGGCACGTTCACGGGGAGCTTGTATCCGCTGCTGATCGATACGGTATTGACGTCCGTATTGCCAGTGTAGGTGACACCGGAGCCGTCAGCGGCCGTAGCGTCGGCCACGAACGGCGCCGTATTCGTATTTGTACCGGCAAATATGTACTGACCCTGGTAAGCGGTATTTGCCAGCGACAGAATTTGGCCCTGAATGCCTTGCAGTTCGTTGGCAATTCCGTCCAGGTCGCCCGCGGAGAGCGTCCCGCCGCCGGCTTCGACACCGAGGCTAAGGGCTTGCTGCAGCGCGCTCGTAATCGAACTGAGCGTCGAACTGGCGATCGAAAGCTGGCCCTGTACCGCGCTGACACTCTGAAGATATCCGCTGGTAAAAACGGCCTGATCGTTGTTCTCGACCAGCAGAGCGGCGTTCGTTGGATTGTCGGAGGGTTCGTTCACACTCTTGCCGGTCGAAATCTGAAGCTCAGCCTGTTGCTCCTCCAGTTCTGTCTGGTTGAGCGCAGCCAGCAAATCGGGCATAGAGTTTGGATTAACTCGCATGGATAATTACCTCCCAACTTTTACTCCTCCGCCTCGTCCATGCCAAGGTTCACGGCATCCAGAAGCAAGAGGTTAACGGTAGAGACAACATGGGCCGCGGCCTGATAAGCGGTCTGATATTGAATCAGGTTGGACGCTTCTTCGTCGATCGATACGCCGGAGACGCTTCCCTCCTCGTCCTGCAGTTGTTGCAAGATCAGACCGGAGGCGTCAGCATCTGCCGAAGTATTCGCCGTAGCGCTTCCCACTTGAGACACCAGGTTCGAATAGGAGTCGATCGGCGTGGCTCCATTGGCTAGCGGGGTATTCGCAACTGCAGAAAGGTTCGCCAGATTTCCATTGCTGCCAGTGGTACCGTCGGAACTGGCCGCAATCAGCGACGGGTCGGTCATGGTGACGGTCAATGTTGCCGCCGCACCCACCCCATTCGCGGGTGGAGGCGCAAAAATGTTCCCGCCCTGTACGGGCGGGTCCTCCAGATCGGTACCCTCAGCGTTGGCGGCATTCAGATTCGTGGCCAGACCCACTGCCAGTTGATCGAGGCAGCTCCCAATGCTGGGGATCTGTTGATCGCGAATCTGGATCAAACCGGCCAGACTCCCACCCGCCAAAGAACTGGTGATGTCCTGGGTTCCTGCCATTATGTCCTGCACGCCGTTAACGGCTTGGGTGGTCAACGCCAAACTCTGCGATCCGGATACGAGCGTGGTTCCGTTCGAAGTCGCCACGGTGATACCTTGACCGGTGGGGATGACCTGGACATCGATGAGTGCGGAAAGCTGCTGAATGAGGTTGTTCTGCTGGTCGACCAACGCCCCAGGGTCCGGGTTGACGCTCTGCAGGTTGCCGATCTGTCGGTCGACATTGGCGATCTGCAACGTCAAGCTGTTCACCTGGCTGACCGTCTGCACGACGTTTTGATCCACATTGCTGCGCTGGGTCTGAAGATTCTGTGCGGCGGTATTGAAATCGGTGGCCATGGTGTCGGCTGCGGTCAACACGGACTGCCGCAAGGTCAAACTTGAGGGATCTGGCGAAAGCTGTTGCAGGCTGTTAAAAAAATTGCTGATGTCGGCCCCGATTCCGGAAGCGGAGCTTGCGAACTGAGTTTGAATCTGCTGCAACTGGGTCAGTGAGGCGTTGAGCGAGCTGTTCTGTTGGGTTGACTGATTGATCTGTATTAGCAGCATGGGATCGCGCAGGCTTTCGATTTTTTGCAGGACAACTCCGGTGCCAAGACTCAACGACCCAATCTCCACCGGATCGCCCGCAGCCACGTCGGAGACCTCTCGCGTGTATCCCGGCGTATTCGCATTGGCCACGTTATTGGAAGTGGTTTCCATCTCCTGCTGGCTGACCGAGAGCCCGCTCAGCGCAATCGAAAGCGACCCGAACAATCCTGACATCAATGTTCTCCGCGATATTGTTGGTAGATTATTCAGCGGACCGAACCCAGGCTTCTGTTCTAAGCAAGCCTGCATCCAGCGTGTAGGCGGACGCGCAGCTGTCCACTACGCGATGAAGGACAGCCAAACTGCGCTCGAGATATCGCAGTAAAGACCGGTGCACGCGCGCGAGATACCGGATTCTACTTTCGAGCGTTTCCCACTCCGCTTGCAGCCGCGCGAAATGCTCGGCTTGCGAGGAATGGCCGGATGTGCCAGATGACCGCGCGAGAGAACACCGGCCAGTTTCGCGGCGAGCGGTTTCACGGCGAAGTTCGCCTTCGAGACGGCTCCACTGCCGACAGAGTTCGGCTTGGTGCGCCGCGCCGCGCGCGATGGCGTCCGCGTCATTTCGTATCAGCGCCAGGCTGCTCGACTCCATGCTCTCCGCCAGATTGCGCAAGAGTAGAAGTCGCCGCTCCACCAGTCTGCTGAGTTCGGGGAGCGGTGCGCCGTTATCATCCATAGAGTAGCCAATCAGAGAGTACGCAATCCAATAATCGAGTAGCCAATTCTTCGGTTCAAACCTCGATGCAAAATCCCGGTTTTCAAGCGGTCAAAACGCTTTTGATCCAGAGTTTTGCGCGAATCATAGCTCGCAGAGCCCCCGACTTTTGCGAGGAAATGACGACCACGACCTAAGTCATGCCAAGTCATCCACTGTGTGTTGGGGAGCGTCGCCATCCGACTCCTGGTCGAGTTCTTTTTCGACGGGTCTCTCAGGCACGGCCGAACGCTTGCGCCGGGGGGGTGTATCGCGCTCGTTACCCCGTCTCTCCAGCACGCGCGTCAGCGCAGCATCGATTCCGTTTGTGATTAACGGATCCATGATTCATGCCACCACCAATCGTTCCATTAGCCCTTCGCCACAAAGGATCGTTTACCACCCAGATCGTACTATGGTTGATGATCCGGCTTCCGCATAGCTCATACCAAGCTTGTGCCGATCGCACGTGCTTGCCTTAGCTTGCCCCGTCTAAATTCGCGAAGTCGTTGGCCATCGCATCATTGAGCATCGCATCGGCGATCTGGCTGGGGGGAACCGAATACTCACCCTGGCCGATCGCCTGCTGCAGCGCTTCCACCTTATCGCCGCGAACTTCAGGCTGTGCCAGAACCTGAGCTGCCAGCGACTGCACCCTCCCCCGACCAAATGAAAAGCTGTCTTGGTCGAGGTCGGTCGTGCTGTTTGCAGCATTGCCGGTCACGATCCCCGTGCCCGCCGTCTGTGCGGCTCGGCCCGTCTTTCCATTCTCCGGTGGCTCTACTCCCAACGTGGTGAGATCAATCCTCATACCTAATCCCTCCAATCCTTGCCCTTACTATCGGCAGATTCTTAGCGAATCTTAATCGCGAGAGCAGTTCGTCCCGAGACGCATCGCACCTAGAACCTAAGATCGGCGGAGTTTTCAAAAACTTTAGCAGCCGCTGCCACTCCCCCGTTCACCCGCCCGTCTGATACCTTCGGTGGCTGCAAATGGCGCAAGACAAGCTGCGCGATACCTATGCCGCCGCGTTCTGCGATTGCCTGCGCCAGCGCCTGGGTTCCCATCTGGCGGTAATCATCCGATCCTGGGGTTTTCCGATCGTCATCGCCGGCAAAGGTCTTTTGCAAGGAGTCAAACACGGGCGCGAGCAACATGGCTTCAAAGTCGCACGCGGCTTTTTCATTTTTCCGCGTATCATTCAAAGCGGCTTCATTCTTTAGGGCGGCTTTCGCAGCCGGAGGGTTGGCCGTGGCCATACGACTCAAGCTGGCGGACACCCTTATATTCATTGCATCACTCGCCATCAGATTACCTCCAGGTCAGCGTCGAGTGCTCCCGCCGCTTTGATCGCTTGCAAGATCGAGATCACGTCGCGCGCCGTCGCACCCATGTTGTGCAATCCGACGACCAACTCGTCGATGCTGGCGCCTTCGCCGATTTCCATGCTTTTCGCCGGACTGTCCTTAGCCTGCACTTCGCTCGTGGTCACAACCTCGGTTTTTCCCCCGGAGAGAGGCGCCGGCTGGGAAACGGAATGCTCGGTCTGGATCTGCACCGAGAATCCGCCATGCAGAATGGACACAGCTCCGAGGCGCACGTCTCTCCCCATAACAATGGTTCCCGTACGCTCGCTGATTACAACCTTGGCGCGCCGGTGCACGGGAACGGAAAGGCTCTCGATGCGAGCCATGACCGCTGTCAGGTTCGCCATTCCGGTTGCTGTCGGATCCACCTCCACCCGACCGCCGTCGCGGGCGCTCGCGACCGGGTGTCCGAACTCGCGGTTGATGGCGTCGGAGATTTCGCCCGCTGTCGAAAAATCCGACTCGCGCAACAGAAGCGACACTGGCGACAGGCGGTTGAAATCGAAGACCAGACCGCGTTCCACGCGGCCTCCAGCCGGAACTCGTCCGGTCGTCGGATGGTTCATTTGCTTCGTCGCTCCCGCGCCTCCGGCGGCAAAGCCGCCGACAGCGATCGGGCCTTGGGCAGCAGCATAGACTTGCCCATCCGCACCATAAAGCGGAGTCATCAGAAGCACTCCACCCTCCAGGCTTTTGGCATCGCCAATCGAGGAAACGGTCACGTCCAGTTGGGTTCCCGGCCGCGCAAACGCCGGCAGGCTGGCGGTCACAAATACCGCCGCCACATTCTTGACGATCGCGGTCGCCGGCGGAATCTGCGCCCCCATGCGCTGCATAATGTTGGCCAGAGTCTGAGTCGTGAAGATGGTCTGCTGGCTGTCGCCGGTTTGCGTGAGCCCTACCACCATGCCGTAGCCAATCAGGGAATTCTCCCGCACCCCTTCAATACTCGTCAGATCGCGAATCTTGACCGCGATCGGTTCGGCCGCGAAAACCTCGCCCATTAGGATAAAGACAAAAATAAAAGTCGCCGCCGGCAGCGGAAGCAGCACGGAACCGGCGGCCACACGGGCTTTCATTGAACTAATCAAAAACGAACTCCCGAGAATGAACTACCAAAACGAACCGCTAAAAATCCAACAGGTGCATGATGGTACGTATCACAATGTTCGGTTGCCGCACGCTGTCCGAGATCACGCCTTTACCCTTGATCTCCAGTTCCAGATTTCCGACTGAATCCGAGGCCACGGTATTGTTCGGTCCGATATCGCCCCGTCGAACCACCCCGCGCAATACGATCGTTTGCTTCTCATTATTCATATTGATAATGCGTTTGGCCTCCACAACGAGAGTGCCGCCGGCGAGAACCGCGACCACCCGGCCCGACAGGTTAGTCGTCACGGTCGTAGCCGTAGAAGCCGCGCCTTTGCCAGCCAAGGCCTCGGAGGAGTTCAGCCCGAGAAGACTCGATACTCCTCCCACCTTGATCTTGCCGGGCAGGGAATTGATGCCCGAACTGGTGGTTAACGTGCGCGCCGTATTCACCGAGTTGGCGTTCGACGAGGTCAGTCCCTGCACCACAACGATCTCGATCGTGTCCCCGACGGCCATGGCCTTGTAATCGGCACTGAGCGAGGCCATAGGCCCGGAATCCACCCAGACGCTCCCCAGAGAAAGCGCCGATGCAGGCGGCTGCGTCGTCTGGAGACGGGCAAGATATTTGGCCAGATTGTTCTTCTCCGTATCGCGCTTCGACGCATGGAGCCAGCCCGTAAATATCAAGAGGCAACAGAGCGCGGCTTTCACGGGGCGTTCTACGTTCACGTAATGCCTCCCTAGCCATGGACAAGGGGTACTGACAACTTTCGCGAACTGGTTATTATTGCGGCAAGGCTTCCAACAGGGCAGGGCCGGAAACTCGCGCCCGGAAAACCTCGCCATCCTGGTTTCGCACGCGAATGCTTTCGCCCTCGCGCCCACGATCCAGACAAGTCACCCTTGCGGTGATTCGTAAACGGGCGGAGAGGAATACCGCCGTCGCCTGGTCTCCGGGGCGCACCGTCGGTTTCGCCAGAGGCGTCGGTGGCGCCTCCCGCGCTGGCCGCGACACGGACGCCAGCCGGCACAATCGGCCGAAGGTGCGTTCGTCTGCGCCGCCGCCGTCATGGCGATGAACCTGAACATAGGCTAGGAACGGTAGACACTGCCCAGTTTCGCCGCACTCTAGCCGAAATTGGACGCGTTCCGAGCCGTTGTCCCAACAACCCGACGAGACCCGCAACTTCCGCGCGGCAACGGCCGGGACGGCGACCGGCAGATCAAGATCCTCGATCCGAGGCAGCTGTAGCCCCGAAAGTCCTGCCTCGTGGAGCTCGGCGACTACGGCCTGCCACACTTCCTGGCGTGTCACCGGAGTTAACCGATCGCCCGGCGACGCGGAGGAGTCTTCGGCCGCGAGTCTCGATCCTGCCGCGATCGCAAATGTGATGATAAGGACGAAGCGGGCGAGCATGACGCGGGCGATCACTCAAGTCCCTCTACTTTCTACGCTTGCTCTCTCGCGCTATTTTCCAAGGTTGTTCACAAGCTGAAGCATTTCATCGGCCGCTTGCACAACGCGAGAACTCGCTTCGTAAGAGCGCTGCGCCACGATCATGTTAATGAACTCATCGACTACGCTGACGTTGGATTGCTCGAGATATCCTTGCTCGATTTGTCCCAAGCCCGAGCTGCCGCCCGGTGTGCCGATGACGGGATCGCCGGATGCGGTGGTCTGAAGATACAGATTCTGGCCGACGCTGTTGAGTCCGCCGGGATTGGGAAACAGCGCAAGCTGTATGCTTCCCACCTGCTGGGCTGCGCTTTGACCGGCCAAGGTAACCGACACGGTACCATCGTCGGCGATCGTTATTGACGTCGCCCCAGCCGGTATCGCAACCGCTGGCTGAAGCGGATTCCCGGCAGCGGTGACCACATTGCCTTGGGAGTCCTGGTGGAATTCGCCGCTGCGCGTGTAAGCGGTCTGCCCGGTGGGCAGCAAGACCTGAAACAACCCTTGCCCTTCGATCGCCAGATCGAGCGGGTTGCCCGTCTGGCTCAGGTCGCCCTGCAGCTGCAGAATCTCGGAAGCCGCCGACCGAGTGCCCAGCCCAACTTGAAGTCCGGTTGCCACCGTAGTTTGCTGCGATGCAGCCGCACCCGGCATCACTATGTTCTGATAGATCAGATCCTGGAACTGCATGCGTCGGCTCTGGAATCCCGCCGTGCTCGAGTTAGAAAGGTTGTTGGCAATGGTATCCAGATTCGTTTGCTGCGCCTGCATTCCGGTAGCGGCGGTATAGAGTGCTCGAAACATGGTTTTCCTTCTGACCTGATTTTGGCAACGGCCTGATCTCGTGACCGAGCCTGCTCGCTGAAGTTGCTCGCTAAACCTTTGCCAGGTCGGTCGTCGCGATACGGTTAAATTCGCTGTCAAACAATGAAAGCGCGCGCTGCATCATCTCCGCCTGGCGCTGCACTCCGATCAGAGCCACCACCGAGCTGACTGAGTTCACATTCGAAGATTCGAGCGCGCCCTGCTTGAGAGCGGGCTGCGGCACCGGCTTAGCACTGCCCTCGGGGGCGGAGATCAAGGTCCCACCTTCGGAGGCAAGCGGAGTGCCGGGAGCGAAATCCACCAGCGCAATCGTGCCCGCAACCGCGCCATTCACCGAAAGCGTCCCATCGGAAGCGATGGAGACGGCTCCCGCGGGAACGTTGATCCCGCCCTTTTCTTTAAGCGGAGGATTGCCCAGCACCAGATCGCCCGCCGCCGTCACCAGCTGTCCTTTGGTCGATACCTGGAAACTTCCGTTGCGCGTATAGCGTGTGCCTTCGGGGGTCTGAACCGCAAAAAAACCAGCGCCTTCGATGGCCACATCCAGAGGATTGCCGGTGTTGAGCAGATTGCCCGCGGCCATGTCCATGTGCGTGCCTTCGAGCACTGCAAAATTGTTGGCCGCCCGGTTGAGAGCCGAATTGGGCACATCGCTAGCCACAGCGATCAGCCCACTAGGATTCGCGGGGCCCGCGGCCACCAGCGATTGGAAGGTTGTCTGCTGGCCGCGAAATCCGGTTGTGTTCAGATTGGCCAGATTGTGAGCCGCGACCTCAAGCGCTTCACTCTGCGCCCGCAGCCCTGCGCACGCCGCATACAGTCCGCTGTCCACATTGGCTCCTTGGTCGTTAGACAGAGTGCACGCCAGTCGCCAGCGACGAGATAAGAATGCTTATTTGCGAAATGACTTTGTTCTGAACCGTTTGGCAGTGACGGTCGCGTCACGAAACATTGGAAAGGTCTAAGAGTGTGGGAACCAGGAAAACTCTGCCGGGTACAACTGGGAACCCGGCAAGAAGAGCAGAAGTCAAGTCTGAGAAAAATCTCGCCCGCGGACCTGCCTGATCCTGAAGACTTGATCTCGTGGCCAGCGATCACCTCTTTAGTTGAAGCCGAATAGCAACTAGCGCATCCTCAAAAAGCACTACCGTCTCCGTGGAACTACCATTGACCAACGAATGGAATCTGTATCCTATGCCGCTGATGACGCTCGGCACGCTCAGCATGCATCGTTCATCGGTACCCGCGAGCTTGTTCTTGAAGTTCCCTGCAATCATGTTGCACATCTCTCCGAGGGCGTCCGTTATCTGGGCCTCAGATACGGTGGTCTCCCCCAACATTCCCTGTGCAATTTGGCCGGCCGTCTCGGCGGCGCAGCGCACCGTCACCACTCCGCATAGCGCTCCGGCCAACCCCACAATCGCGGTCAGTCCGTGGTCAAGATTGTGCTCGAGTACTTCCGCCAGCTTCACCTGGCAGCCCAGCATAATCTCAAAAACTTCCTGCGTGGCGCACTCGAGCAAGGCCGGAAAACTCTCTTCCAGAGGCGGTCTGGCAACGGTTGGGTCCGGACTCATGGCTTGTCCCCGAGCCGTCCACTGATCGTGTTCATGTCACCCCAGAATGTCAACCACATCGCCCTGCAATTCGGTAAGCCCGTCGCCTTCATAGAATGCCTTCACCACCTCGTCCCAAGGCCGGAAACCCCGGAAACATGGTTCAGCTTTGCAGTTCAAGACGTACCGCAACCGCCGCACCCTCGAACAGCACAACCGTTTGCACGGAGTTCCCATCCGCCATGGAATGCACGCTGTATTCTCCGCCGCTGATCACGGTGGGTACACTCAACATGCACCTTTCGTCCGTGCCTGCGAGTTTGTTCTTGAAGTTTCCCGCAACCATGTTGCACATCTCACCAAGTGCGTCTCCCACCTCCTCCGGCGAAGTGGCGGTATCGCCCAACATTTTCTTGGCGATCTCACCCGCAGTCTTCGCGCTGCAGCGGACCGTCAGAACGCCGCAAAGCGCTCCCGCCAGACCTATCATGGCGGTGAATTCCCCATCAGGGGGGTGTTCGGATGCCTCTACCGGCTTAACCCGGCAGCCCGCCATGATCTCGAAAACCTCTTCGACCGCAAGCTCAAGAACAGGCAACCAGTTCTCTTCGTGAGAACGCGTTATAAACGAGGTATCTGTACTCATGGTTTCTTCCCCAGCACTGGCAACACGTGCGCCTTAACCTGATCGGGTGTGAACGGCTTTCGGATATAACCGCGAGCACCCGCCGTAAGCGCCTGCACCACATGCGTTTCGCTGCCCTCGGTAGTAATCATCACGATCGGAACGCCCTTGGCACTTTCCAATTTGCTGACCTCCCGAACAAATTCCAGTCCGTCCATCACTGGCATATTGATGTCACACAGGATGAGATCGACCACGTTGTCATGCATCGCGGCTAGCGCTTCAGCCCCATTCGACGCTTCTGTAACTTTTTCCAGTTCGATGCCGGCCTGGCGCAGCGAACGCTCTACTATCTTGCGCATCACCGAAGAATCATCCACGATAAGCGCGCGTATCTTGTCCATAGGTTTTCACCAACGGGGCTCGCCCTTTTTGTGGCACGGTCAGGTTGAGAATGCGTGCCGCGGTTTTCGACCGACAGGATTTATATCGGCAGTTAGAGTCCCCGCTTTAGGTACATACCACCGTGCTACGAGAAGCAGGTCTTGGCTGGCGACGTTTTGCGGCAACCCTTGACTTCAAGGCTCATGATTTTCACCGGCCCCTAAAATCCGTTATGCTTGATTAATGACCCTGCTCGACGCCCCGCCCTACGACCCGGCAAGAGCGCGACGGCGCAAGATCGTCATCACGCTGAGCGTGGTCCTCGTGTTAGTGCTGGCTGCGCTCGCTTGGATGTACCGCAACTGGCCCGAAGAACATGCTGTCGATAAATTCTTCACTGCGCTTCAGAATAAGGATTTCGAAACCGCTTACGGCATTTACTTCAATGATCTCGCCTGGCGGCAGCATCCGCAGAAATATTCACAGTACACGTATGCCGATTTTTATCGCGATTGGGGACCTGGCGGTGAATGGGGACTGATTAAATCCCACAAAATCTACGGATCGGCCAACACCAGAAATTTTGGCGGCGGCGGCGTGGTGGTTGAGGTCATCGTCAACGATCGCTCCGAGCACTCCCGCATGTTCGTGGAAAAGTCGGACAAGACTCTGACGGTATACCCGTACTAATTTTGTATGGTGACGGGGCTCTGGCCGTCCAAGCCGCAGGCTACGCGGCAATGGCTGCGATCTGCTCCAAAGCCTTCTGCAACGAAGCTTCATCTCCCACCGAAGCGCACTTTTTCGAACGATCGATTTGCCGCATGAGTCCCCAGAGAACCTTTCCCGGGCCGACTTCTATAAACAAGCTGACGCCGGCGCTAATCAGCAGTCGCACCGACGGCTCCCAACGTACGGTGCCGGTCACCTGGCGAATCAATGCTTCGCGCGCTGCCTCTGCGGAGGCGATCTGAGCCGCATCCACGTTGCAGATTACGGGGCAGGAGGGATTCCGAAAACTTAGCGAACTGAGGTCTTGCGCCAGACGATCTTGCGCAGGTTGCATCAGCGAGCAGTGGAAAGGCGCGCTCACCGGCAGCCTGACAGCTTTTTTCGCCCTGCGTTCCGAGGCGAGTCCAATGGCGCGTTCCACGGCGGTGACATGGCCTGAGATCACGATTTGCTCGGGAGAATTAAGGTTGGCCGTTTGGCAAACTTCTTCCTGTGCCGCCGTGGCTGCAATCTCGCTAACCTTATCGCCTGGCATTCCGAGAATCGCTGCCATGGCGCCCACGCCCACGGGCACCGCTTCCTGCATATATTGGCCGCGATTGCGAACCGTGCGTACTGCATCGGCCAACGTCAGAGTGCCTGCCGCCACGTGGGCGGAATACTCACCCAGACTATGGCCAGCAACAAAACTCGGCTGCAAACCTCTTTCCTGCAGCACGCGCCACGCCGCTACCGACGCTGTCAGGATTGCCGGCTGCGTGTTCTCGGTCAGCTTCAGCTTTTCTTCCGGACCTTCAAAACACAGCTCGGACAACTTATGGCCGAGCGCTTCGTCGGCCTCATCAAAGGTTTGCCGGGCTACCGCGTATTTGTCGGCGAGTTCCTTGCCCATGCCAACCGCTTGCGAGCCTTGGCCCGGGAAGAGAAAAGCGATGGAAGAATTTGAAGTTGTCATTCTATAGCTTACGTCGGCACAGCCACGCTAAGCCCTGCCAGTTCACGCTCGATGGTTTCGTTGACTCTACCCTCGGCGAATTCTGCCGCCACGCGCACCGCATTCTTGATGGCGTTTGTATTCGAGGATCCGTGCGTGATGATGCATACTCCTTTTACGCCCAGCAGCGGAGCGCCGCCATACTCGGTGTGATCCAGCCGCTTTTTGAAATCAGAAAACGCGTTGCGCGAAATATACGCGCCAACCTGTCGGGTGATGGTTGCTTTCAGGGTTTCCTTCAGCACGGCGCGCACCAGCCGCGCCACGCCCTCGGAGGTCTTCAACGCGACGTTGCCCACGAATCCATCGGCAACGATTACATCCACATGGCCGTTATATAGATCCCGGCCCTCCACGTTGCCAACGAAATTGATGGGAAGCCGCTTGAGCAGTTGAAAAGCCTCGCGCGTCAGGTCGTTGCCCTTGCTTTCCTCTTCTCCAATCGAAAGCAGGCCCACGCGCGGATGCCGCATGCCGAAGATCGAACGGCAATAAATGTCTCCCATCACTGCGAACTGCGCCAGGTTATTGGGAGTGCAATCGACATTCGCCCCGAACGTCGAGCAGAACTGCAGCCGTATTCAGCACCGTGGGAAACGCCGCCGCGAGCGCGGGACGATCCACCCCCGGCAGCGCGCCCAGCACCACTTTAGCCGTGGCCATGGCTGCGCCCGTGTTGCCCGCGGTTACAAAACCTGAGGCGCGACCTTCGCGCACCAGCCGCAACCCGACGCGGATCGACGAATCGCGCTTGGCGCGGATCGCATCCACTTTGTCTTCCATGGTGATGACTTCGCTGGCGTGAACGACCTCAACCCCCAGCCGCCGCGCTCCGGGGTAACGTGCCAGTTCGGCCCTGAGTCTTGGCTCCGGTCCGACCAGAAGCACGCGCACGCCGTGATGGCGGGCCGCCTGCAAAGCGCCTTCAATCTCCGGCTTCGGCGCCTTGTCGGACCCCATCGCATCGAGTGCGATTACGCTTGGCATGGAGAGAAAAAGGCGATTAGGACTTTTCTGCAACCTCTAGAACTTCGCGGCCTTTGTAGGTTCCGCACTTTGGACAGGCGCGGTGCGGCAACTTCTGCTCATGGCAGTTCGGACATTCCGACAAGGAGTGCTTGGAAAGCGAGTCGTGCGCCCGCCGTGTGGCGGTGCGCTTCTGGGAATGTCTACGTTTCGGATTAGGCATGTGCTTATCAGTTCTCCTTTATTGATTCAGCTTGGTACGAATTTCTTTCAGCGCCGACCACCGTGGATCTTCGACATCATCCACGCACGCGCACTGCGTTTCATTCATATTTGTCCCGCAGTGCGGACACAAACCCTTGCAATCCTCGCGGCAGATCGTTTTCAAAGGCAAGGCTAGCAGCACCTGCTCGCGCAGCGCATCTTCGAGCAATAAACCTTCGCCCTCGTAATACCCGATTTCGGCCTCGGCGTCGGTGACCGAAAGCTCTTCGTGGCCGGAGTCGATCCCGAGCGGCCGATAGAGTAGGTCGAAACTGCGCTCCACCGGATATACAACCGGCACCAGGCAGCGTGCGCAAGGGACCTCAAGGCTGGTTGCCAGTTTGCCCTTGACCCGGATGTCCTGCACGACCTGGTGCTTGCCGTGATGCTCTTCGACCAGATCGGCTCGACCTTCGGCGCGCAGTGGCGTCTGCTGCCGGACCTCCTCGCCCAGATCGATCACACCGGGGCTGAGTTCCTCCCGGAAATCGAGGGGATGAACCTCCAAATCCTTGACTTCGATAAGCATCGGAACCTCCGCCGCCCCCACTCAAATTACCGCAAAGGCCTGCGGAAGTGCGCACAGAGACGAAAGTCTCCCGGGGAGCAATCATCAAGGATAAAGGGCAAGGATAGAGGTGTCAAGGAAACGGCTAAAAAGCAAAACGGCAGGGCCGACCCCTGCCGTCCCGCTCTTAACCAAAAATTCGGGTCCCTTACTTACCTTTATTGACCACTTTCTTGAGTTCATTTCCGGGAGTGAATTTGGCGACTCTACGAGCGGCTATCTTGATCGTGGCACCCGTCTGCGGGTTTCGGCCATTGCGGGCCTTGCGCTGCGAGACGGAGAACGTGCCGAATCCGATCAAGGCTACCCGGTCCCCTTTGCGAAGGGCAGCAGTGACGCTGTCCACGGTGGTGTCGATCGCGGTCGTTGCCTGCGCCTTCGAAATATTGCAGGCTCCGGCGATCCGGTCAACCAGATCAGCTTTGTTCATGCTCTCTCCTGACAATTGTCGTTTATCGTCTATCTTTGCGGTTCCCGCGTATCAGCCGGGGAGGAGAGCTGAAACGCAAGCACCGGAGATGGCCATTTTCACCCATGCTGCGGGATTGTCAAGAGGAAACACGTGCTGGTTGCCGCTTTTGACACGGTGCCGACGCAAAGGCTGGAAACTACGCTAGAAATAACCGTTGCAGATTCAGATGACACATCACCGGAGAGCCCGATCACCCGCGGCCATGCTGGTTCTCCACAGTGTGCCAGCCGGTCTCCACAGGATGTGCACAGAGAGGAAACGGTTTCGAGTTGCAGGACGGCCGGGTTAGGGTGCAAAGTCTAGGAAAGGTTTGATTACACAATCATGAAAGCAGCAGCTGAAGTTTGCCCCGCGTGCGCGGGTTCAGGATGGAAGCCGGTAGCCGGAGGGCCGGACCGCGGCGTTAGGCGATGCGATTGCCGGTTGCGGGCGCGTGGAGGGGCGTTGATCGGGGCCGCGCGAATTCCGAAGAGATACGAACATTGCGAGTTGTCGAACTTTACAACGGATTTTCCCGGAGCGGATCACACCGTGGCGCTGGCTCATATCAGTGCAGTCCGCTTCGTGCAGGAGTTTAATCCGCGAGACGGCGCAGGACTGCTGCTGGTCGGCGGCATTGGCACCGGCAAGACTCATCTCGCCGTAGGCATTCTGAAGGAACTCATCGCGGCCCAGGGCAGCGCTTGCCTTTTCTGTGACTACCGCGAACTTCTGAAACAGATTCAGAACTGTTACAACGATTCCGTCCAGGCCACCGAGCTGCAGGTGTTGCGTCCCGTGTTTGAAGCCGAGGTGCTGCTGCTCGATGAGCTCGGAGCCGTGAAACCAAGCGAGTGGGTATCGGACACAGTCAGTTTGATCCTCAACACGCGCTACAACGACAATCGAACCACCCTCATAACGACGAACTTCGCCGACGAGCCAGCTGGTGGCATAACGCGATCGCTCTCTCCGGCGCGGGCCGCCACCCGCGAGGAAACTTTGGGAGACCGCATCGGTGAACGCATGCGTTCCCGGCTCCACGAGATGTGCCGCATCGTCAAGATGAACGGACCTGACTTCCGGCAGAAATTCAAGAGCGCCAGCTTCGGATGAGGTCAGAGAAGAGAGGCGAGAAGTCAGAGGTCAGATTGCAGAGGTAAGCGCTAAAGACATTCGGCCGGCGCAGTTGGCAGCAAAGGTCTTTCACTTCTGCAATCTGACCACTCACCTCTAACCTCTTCTACAATCTTTAAGTGCTGACCGAACGCATCGAGTTCCACCCGGAAGCAGACGCCGAGGTGTTCTCCGCCGTACCTGCCGCTCCGGCCGTATTTCTCCTGCGCGGCGAAGATGCGGACTCCGAGCCCTACGTCAGCAAGACGGCCGACCTGCGGCGGCGGCTCCTGCGGTTGCTTTCGCCTAGCGAGGAGCACACAAAACGGCTCAACCTCAGGAATCGCGTGCGCTGGATCGAATACACGCTGACCGGGTCGGACTTCGAATCGGGATTTGTGCTTTATCAAGTCCTGCGCGCCACTTTTGCCAGGACGTATACGGATCGTCTGCGCCTGCGCTTCGCTCCTCTCGTCAAGCTGCATCTCCAGAACGAATTTCCCCGCGCTTCCGTCACGACGCGGTTGGGAAGAGTGTCAGGAAAAGGACTTCCAGGGAAAAATGTTTACTACGGGCCGTTCGCTTCCCGGGTGGCGGCGGAAAAGTTCTTGAACGACGCGCTCGACTTCTTCAAGATGCGGCGCTGCGTGGACGACTTGCATCCCGATCCAAAATTTCCCGGGTGCGTTTATTCGGAGATGAAGATGTGTTTGGCACCCTGTTTTCGCGGGTGTACCGATGATGCCTACCGCGAGGAAGTGACGCGGGTCGAGAATTTCTTGGATTCGCGCGGCGAATCACTTCGGCGGCAAATGGCAGCCGAACGCGACGAGGCGTCCGCTAGAATGGAATTCGAAATGGCCGCGGCCATTCATGCCCGGCTCGACAAACTCAGTCCGGTCTTGCAGCAATTGCCCGAGTTCGTCCATCGCATTGATCAGTTGCATGCCGTAATCGTGCAAAAGTCTGTGCGGCCAGGGAGCATAGCACTCTTTCCCGTCAACGCCGGCGCCATCGCCGGGCCGCTGGAGTTTCCGATTTCCGCAAACGAACACACAAAATCGGAATCAGCCGTGCAGTCACTATCGCAATCAATGGAAGCGCGCATCCAGGCCGCCCTAGCGTCGTTTCCCGTGGCCAAGCCGGATACCGCCGTCGAATGCGCCGAGCACCTCGCGATATTGAAGCGCTGGTGCTATCGAGGCGCGCGCGCAGGCGAGATCTTCTTTGCCGATGCCAGGGGCGAGTTGCCGATGCGGCGCCTGGTGCGCGGTATCGGCCGCGTCTACAAAGACGAAGCGCCAGAGACGGCATTGAACCCGAAGCCGGCACCATGAGCTTTGAACTCACTCCATTGTGGATGAGGGACCACTCGAAGATCGAGGAGGTCCGGGTGCCCAGCGGATCGAATTCCGATGCCTCGTTTAACCAGCCATCCGGAGTGGGCAGATCGGTAAGCGGCGCGCGACTACACGTTATCTATCGTCATCTATCGTCAGATCTATCGTCAGGCCCGACCACTTCCGCTTCTCCTCGATACTTCGGTGGTGCAACAATGCGCAGCATGGCTTTGATTGTTTTCTTCCGGGGTATCAACGTTGGAGGACACAGGGCTTTTCGTCCGAGCGTGCTCGCCAAAGAACTCGGACATCTACGATGCCGTGAACGTGGGCGCCGCAGGCACGCTTGTCATTCGCAAACCTGGGTTGCGCGCAAAGTTCCTTGCCGAATTGCGCCGGAAGCTGCCGTTTGAAGCAATCATCGCTTTCTGCGATGGCGGTGATCTGATTCGACTAGAGATGGACGATCCCTTTGGAACTGAGCCACTGCCCGCAGATGCTGTTCAATTTGTAAGCATCTTGTCGGAGGCTGGACGACGCAGAGTTTCTCTTCCGATTGCTCTTCCCGAAGGTGGGGAGTGGCTTGTGCGAATCATTGGCTCGAAGAATCGTCTCGTGTATGGCGTGTACCGCCGCCACATGAAAACGATTGGCTATCTCGGCCAGATCGACAGGCTCTTCGGGGCGCCGGCGACAACGCGCAGTTGGAGCACAATACTCTCAGTGCTACGGATTCTGAAATCCCGTGAGACGGGTGAGCAGACCCGCCAAACCTGGGAACGTGAATAGATCTGAGAACGTGGAGAGACAATGATAGATTAACCGTAATGTGAAGCAGCGCAGTCAAGGGTGGTCCGACTTAATGGTTGGAACCGTCAGATCGTTATTCCAATTCCCTGTTGAACCTCTTCAATTGCAATCCACTTCCATACAATACTCATAAGGGATCACTATGGCTAAGAAGACGGCAAAGAAGACAAGGACAAGGACAAAGACGACCTCATCCAGGCCTGCGCCCGACAAGAGGGTGGCAGCGCAGCCAGCATCTCTCGAGCGACCCCTCCGCGAGCACCTTCTCTACTTGCTGAAAGGCGGCGGAGCCCACGCCGACTTCGATGCCGCCATGGGCGACTGGCCCGTGCAATTGGCCGGAGTTAAAGTTTCAAACTTCCCTCACACTGCATGGATGCTACTCGAGCACATGCGCCTCGCCCAGCGGGATATTCTCGAGTTCAGCCAGAATTCGAGTTATGTCTCCCGAAAATGGCCTGAAGGGTACTGGCCGGAGTCGGAAGTGCCCGCAGACGAAAAGGCATGGCAGGCGAGTATGACGGCGTTCAAGAAAGACCTTCGGACGATGGAGCAAATCGTCGCCGACCGCAAGGTCGATCTCTACGCGCGGATACCTTGGGGCGATGGGCAAACTATTTTGCGCGAGGCGCTGCTACTAGCCGACCACAACGCGTACCACCTCGGACAACTCGTGATGCTGCGAAAGAGCATAGGCATCTGATTGCTTCACTGCAGGGGTGCCGAGAAGTCTTTTTGGTTCTTGAAAAAAATCAAGTCCTGCAAACAGAAACACGCGTCTTTGGTTTGACATTGGCATAGCTTGTCTGCGCGCCCTCGGCGTCGCGGCGGTGAAAAGCTCTAAGCTGCCTGAGCTGTCCCGCGCGCAGGCTTCTTTCGGAACACGATTCTGATTTCGTCCCGCCAGTGCTCGTCAATCCCCAGCACTTCCCAATCGATCTCTGGCGAAAGATACCGCAAAATCGTGTCGGTTGTCGGATGCACGTGCAAGGCGGGCGCGACCAACATGAGCAGCGGCTTCTGCGGCGAGATCTCGCGGCCCGGAAAATAACCAAAACGCGAAAACTCTCCACGGCTCTGGTGCCAGGTAACACGCGACCAGTAATCCACGCCCTGCAAAGGAAGCTGGATATCCTCATCGGCCTTGAGTTCAATGACCGCCAGGCGGGCCTCGTGAGTTCCGGCCAGAATGTCAATCATCGCCCGATCCGCCGCGGCAAAAGCCGGCACCTGCGCATACACGAAGTCCGGGCACAGCCTGCCGTCGAGCGCCGCGATGTTGCCGGCAACCAGCGATTCCAGCCAGCGCTCGGGATGCATTCGCCACAACGCATGATTCTTCGGGCCGTCTTTATGGCGGACGGCCGCAGCAAGTCGCACGAGATCGCCGAACTGGGTTTCGTTCTCTGAAGTGAGAATGCGTTCCTCTGGCCATAAACCAAAACTGATCTCCTCACTGTGTTGAAAGGCTCGGCTTTGAAAAGCGCGCGGATCGTGCGCAATGCGTGCCTGTGCAAATTCGAGTCCGTGGCATCGAAACGAAATCAACGCCGGCGAGAGCACCACCACCTCCGATTGCGGCAGGATGCCGTGAATGCGCGCAATCGATTCCGCAAAGCGCTCGCGCGCCAGCCCTTCGTCTATGGGAGCCACCAGGCGGGTCGCCAGATTGCCGCAATCGCCAGTGTCGACCGGCGTAAATTCATCTTCGCGCTGATCGAATTCGTATAACTGCCATTTCGCAACCGTCGGGTGCAGATGCGCTACACGCTGCCGGGTCAAAGCATCAGCGCCTTTCGGAACAATGATCGCCAATCCTTCAACCACGTGCCGTTCATGCTGGGCCACCCGGCACGCCTCGAGCCAAAGAATTCCGCAAGTCAACGCGCCGTCGATGGTAGATTGCGTTTCCTGATCGTTCACCCCCACGACAGCCAGGGCACGCCGCCCGTGGCGGAGCCAACCACGCAGGTAGGCAGGGCCGAAAGAATGCTCGAGATCGACGCGGGTAGTGAGCCGGACGACGGTCCATCCCGGAAAGTGTCTCTCGAGAGCACGCCGCAAGCGTGGCTCGTAGGCGGCACGCGCCGCCCTGCGCGCCGCGGGAGATCGCTGATCGCGATTGCGGCAAAAGTCGAGACGTGTCGCGCGATTCTGGCCCATGCGCTGCACTTGCAAGCGCAGCGTGGTGGCCTTGACTTCGGCATCGAGCACGCGCCGCACGAAATTTCGTTCGCTCGACCACAGGTGCAACAGGCACTTGTTATATTCGCCCGAGATCGAATATTTCGAGGCACTGAGATCGAACGCGATGGCGCCGTCTTCCACCACAACCGCAGCGCGGGCGCCATCCAGAAAGTCTCTGAGCATTTGGCTGAGCGAGTCTGGGGTCATAGCGCAGAACTTGATCTCGAAACCACGATTTCGAAACGGCAACCTCGGAATCTGATCTCGGAACCACGATTGTCAAGTTTCATAATCGAGATTATTTGCCAGCTCAGAGAGCCGTCAGTGATCGCTGTACCGCGAAATTGTTCAGTTTTTGGACGGTTGGCCTAGCCTGACTTTCGTAATCGCCCCCTCGGAACATTGCGGCTCCACTCATGGGATAATGCAGATAGTATGCGGTTAGACTAACGAGTCGTTTCGAAAGTCGAAGACATCAAAATAAGCAGAGGACATCAAACCATTGTGACCGCTACCCAGGAACGCTTCTTTTTTGACCACTACGGACTTACAAACCACGATCTTGAGAGTTACTTGGCCGCCGCGCTCTCGGCGGGCGGCGACTATGCGGACCTTTATTTCGAGTATCTAACCTCGACTTCGTTGATGGTGGATGAGTCGCTGGTTAAGTCCGCGTCGCAGGGAATCTCAGCTGGCTGCGGCGTACGCGTCGTTTCCGGCGAGCGCACCGGTTATGCGTACACGGACGATCTCTCTCCGCAACGGATTTTGCATGCGGCCCGCACCGCAGCGCTCATCGCCAGTGCGCCAGCCAAATCAACGGTCGCTGGATTTCAGCAAAAAGCGGCTCGAAGTCTGTACCCGGTAACCTTGCCGTCAGTGGATGCCGACCTCACCGCCAAAGTTGAACTGCTGATGCGCGCCGATCAAACCGCGCGCGGATATGATCCGCGCATCAAGGAAGTGCGAGCAAGCTACGCCGACGAACTGCGGAATATTCTCGTTGTCGGCTCCGATGGCACGTTTGCGGAAGATTCGCAGCCGTTGGCGCGCATGAACGTTTCCTGCATTGCCAAGACCGACGCGAGTTCGGGCCGCGAGTCGTCGGGACGTGGAACATCGGGCGGCGGCGGACGCGTCGCGCTCGATTTCTTTTTTGGCGACAAGACCCCGGAATTTTTTGCCAGGGAGGCCTCGCGCCAGGCCATCCTGCAACTCGACGCCCGCGACGCTCCCGCTGGAGATATGGAAGTCGTACTCGGTCCGGGGTGGCCCGGCGTTCTCTTGCACGAGGCCGTGGGTCATGGGCTCGAAGCGGATTTTAATCGCAAGAAAACCTCGGCCTTCGCCGGCTTGATCGGCAAAAGAGTAGCCAGCGAAAAGTGCACCGTGGTCGACAACGGTACCATGCCCTGGCGCCGCGGCTCCTTGAATGTGGATGACGAAGGCCAGCCCACGCAGGAAACCGTACTGATCGAAAACGGAATTCTGAAAGGATATCTCAGCGACAAACTTTCGTCGCGGCTCATGGGCCTCGCCGATACCGGCAACGGACGCCGCGAGAGTTATGAGCACATTCCCATGCCGCGCATGACGAACACGTATATGCTGGCTGGGCAAGACGATCCCGGTGACATTATCCGGTCGGTAAAGAATGGTGTCTATGCTGTAAACTTTGGCGGCGGACAGGTCGACATTACGAACGGCAAGTTCGTGTTCTCGGCATCGGAAGCCTATCTCATCGAAGACGGCCAGATCACCGCCCCAATCAAGGGCGCAACCTTGATCGGCAATGGCCCAGATGTGCTGACCCGCGTCTCGATGGTCGGCAACGATTTGAAGTTGGATGAAGGTGTAGGAACCTGCGGTAAAGATGGACAAGCTGTGCCGGTTGGCGTCGGTATTCCGACAATTAAGATCGATCGCCTGACCGTGGGCGGCACGGCGAAGCGCGAATCCGGCGGATACATGCAGTAGGAGAATTTACAGAAGACAGATGGCAGATGGCGGAAGTTTTAACGGTCTGGGGTTTTCACCTGCCACTCCGACCTCTGCAATATTTTAAAAAATGACGACAACTCTGGAATCCACCGAAGTAAAGCTCGCCCTCAATCTCAAGGAATTCGCCATTGACGTAGTCAGCCGCGCCACGCGCGGCGGCGCAACGGCGGCGGAGTGTGTCGTCCGCGAAGGCGATGAATTTTCCACCACGGTTCGTCTCGGCCAGGTCGAAACGCTAAAGGAATCCGGCTCCCGCGCCATCGGGGTTCGAGTCTACTTCGGGCAGCGCGCGGCCAGCACCTATTCGAGCGATTTTTCCGCTGCTGGCATCGAGCGCATGCTGAAGTCGGCGCTCGAACTGGCCAAAATCACCTCTGAAGATCCCTTCGCCGGCATTCCTGAGTCAGATAAACTCGGCTCGCTCTCGGGTAACCTCAATCTTTATCACGAGGACGTTTATTCGCTGCCCGGCCCTGAGCGCATCGAATATGCGCGTCGCGCCGAACGAGCCGCCCTCGACGCCGATCCACGCATCAAGAACTCTGAAGGCGGATCATTTGACGCTGCCACCGGCAGAAAGATCCTGGCAAATTCTCATGGCTTTCTCGGCGAATACCAGCGCTCCTACTGTTCCGTCGCCGTGGTGCCCATTGCGCAGGACGCGAACGGCGGCATGCAACGCGATTACTGGTATTCGGTAGCGCGCAGCCTGGCTAAGCTCGACCCGGCCGAGCAGGTTGGAAAAGAGGCAGCCCGCCGCACGCTCCGGCGTCTCGGCGCGCGCAAGGTGAAGACCGCACATGTCCCGGTCGTGCTCGATCCCATGGTCGCTAGATCGATGCTGGAACACATTTTCGAAGGAGTCAACGGAGACTCGGTCTATCGCGGAGCGTCATTCCTGGCAGGCAAACTGGGAGAGAAAATTGCCGCAACGAACGTCACCGTGGTCGATGATGGAACCCTATCCGGCGGCTTTGGCACCACTCCCTTCGACGGCGAAGGTATTCCCACGCGCCGCACCGTGGTGATTGAGAACGGAATTCTGAAATCGTATCTCCTGAATACCTACACGGCAAGAAAGCTGGGCCTGAAAACTACTGCCAACGCTTCTCGCGGACTCGCCGGCACCCCGGGAATCGGTCCTGGAAATTACTTCATCGAGCCTGGGATGAAGACGCCGAAACAAATCATTGCCGAGATCAAAGACGGCCTCTATGTGACCGAATTCCTCGGTCACGGCGCCAACCTGGTTACGGGCGATTACTCTCGCGGAGCCTCTGGCATGTGGATCGTCAATGGCGAACTGGCTTATCCCGTGGAAGAGATCACAGTGGCTGGCAATCTCAAAGAGATGTTCTGTAACATTTCTGAGATCGGCGCCGACCTCGAATTCCGCGGCAGCGTGGCCTCGCCAACCATCCGCATCGATGGGTTGACGGTCGGCGGAGAGTAAACCAGAGGTCAGAGGTCAGATGGCAGAGGTAAGAATCCTGGTGCAAGCGTGGCCTTTTACCTCTGCAATCTGACCTCTACAGTTCTGGCGAATTCATCTGTTTTTAATATTCGCAATGTCATTCACCGATAACATTTCTGGCATGCCTGAGCAGCCTCTGAACATCGAAGATATTCCCGGATCGCGGGACGGGATCCGCATTCTGCGCCTGGCGGGACCGCTGACGCTATCGAATTTGTTTGGCTTTCAATCCAAATTACGGGCCGACAATTCGCGCGCGCTCATTCTGGATCTCACCAATGTTCCGCTAGCGGATTCGGCTGCCATCGGCGCGCTGGTCGGAGCCTATATCTCGCGACAAAAAGATGGGCGCGGCCTGGGATTAGTAGGAGTGAATCAGCGCATCCATAATGCTCTGGAGGTCACGCGGGTGCAAAACTTCTTTCATTTCTTCGAAACCGTTGCCGAAGCGGAGCGAGCTGTGGCTTGAAATGGAGCGCCCGTCGCTCCACTAATCCAGTCTCAAGCGAGCAGTCTCAGGCGAAAAGAAAAGCGGCCCTCCCAGGCCGCCTTCTTTTCTCCGAATTGTATTCGTGGCCTAGACGCCTTTGACGTTCTCCGCCTGCCAGCCCTTGGGGCCTTTCACTACGTCGAACTGAACTTGTTGACCTTCCTGCAGGCTGCGAAAACCGTTTGCCTGGATGGCGGAGAAGTGCACGAAAACGTCCTCGCCATTCTGGCGGCTGATAAAACCATAGCCCTTGGCATCGTTAAACCACTTTACTGTTCCTGTTTCCATGATGTTGCTGTGTTCCTTTTGTTGAAGTGTGCGCTGGAACTCGCAGGATAGTGCAGGCAGGTCACGCTATAGAGCGGGTACTGCTGACGACCATAAAGATCAGACGCACCTAAATTGTACATATTCGAGAGTAATTGGCTAGAAGATTTTGGGCTTACGCCGGTACCTGTAAGGTAGTAACATCTCGCACCCTACAGCTTTGGCAGTAGGAATACATTGCCCTAAGTCCCTCCAAAGATTCCCAGTCAGCCCGCTGCCGCATTCTCGCATCAAATTGAAAATTAAGGGCCATCGCCCTTTGGCAGGGTGGTTGCTCTTAGATGTTACGGAGACGTTTATGCTGGAAATAAAGGCCGACAATCTGGATGGTTTCACCGTAATTGAGTGCAGGGGCGGGATTGTGCGCGATGATTCGGTATTCAAGCTCCGCGATTTCGTGTTGGCCCAAAAATTCGCCGATACGATTCTGCTCGATCTTTCACAAGTGAGAGAGATTGGCGGCGCCGGGGTGGGGATGCTCGCCTATCTCAATCACTGGGCGCAAGAGCATAGCATTGAATTGAAACTGTTCAGCCCGTCCAAGGAGGTTATGAAAGCATTGCTGCAAAATGGCGCGGTTAGCAACTTTGAGATAGTGCACCTCCACGAATTGCAGGTTATGATTCGCGAGGATCACCACTTCCGACTCGCTGCCTGATTGGGTCAGGTGTTAGGTCTTAGGTCTCAGGCAAACGAAAATCAGAGGACTTGAGACCTAAGACCTGACACCTGAGACCTGCCATTTGCATCTTCCCGCCACCTGATTCATCATCAACTCCATGTGGATTCGAATCGGACAGTGGAGCGCAACTTGCGCTGGCATATTGTTATGTTGTGTTCTTTCGTCTAGCCTTCTTTCCTCTGCCCAGGGTGAGCTAATCGGAGATATACGCACTTACCTCGGGCAGAACTCTTTTTCAGCAGCTGAGTCGGAACTTAATGCCTACAAAGATCAGTACGGTGTTACGTCCGAATACCTTGAAGCGTTGTCCTGGATGGCGCGTGCAGAAGCCTCAGCAAGCCAGTGGGATCAAGCCGAACGCTATGCAACCGATACTCGCAGCCTTGTAGAGAAGCAACTAACCGCAACCAAGAGCAAACTCGACGCCGATCCCCATCTGCCAACAGCCTTGGGCGCGGCATATGAGGTTCTCGCCCAAGTGGACGAGGAAAAAGGTCAGCACGCGAAGGCCGTCAGCTTGCTTCGCTCAGCCCTGGCCCGTTATGGAAATACTTCCATTCGAGCGCGGCTTCAGAAGAACCTCAACCTTCTCGCGCTGGTCGGTCAACCTGCGCCACCGTTACAGGAGAGCCAATATCTCGGACCGAAGCCGCCCACTCTCGCTTCGTTGAAAGGTTCGCCGGTTCTGTTGTTCTTCTGGGCGCACTGGTGTGTGGACTGCAAAGCGGAAGTTCCGGTCATCGCGCGCTTGCGCCAGGAGTTCGCTCCCGCGGGCTTGGTCGTCATCGGCCCGACCCAACTTTACGGTTACGCCGCGCAAGGCGCTGATGCTTCTCCCGAGAAGGAGCGGTCTTACATAGAATCGGTGCGCGAGCGCTACTACGCCAGCCTGCAGGACATGCCAGTTCCGTTGAGCAAGCAGAACTTCAATGCCTACGGGGCGAGCACAACTCCGACTCTAGTTGTTCTGAATCGGGCGGGGCAGGTGGCCATGTATCATCCGGGAGCGATGCCGTACGATGAATTGCGATCCGAATTAAAGAAGGTGATCGCCCGTTAGCTCGTGGAGCGACGGGCGTCCTCGCCCGTCCAAGCCGAGCGCAGCTCGGCTCGCTTTCCACCGGCCGCAGACGCCTACAACGCCGCGGCCTGCTCCCGACGTCGCGCCTGAATCTCTATATAGACGTTGATCAGCGAAACAGCGGCTGGCGTCACACCGGGAATGCGCGAGGCCTGGCCGAGCGTCTGCGGGACGACTTTGCCGAGTTTCTCCTGCATCTCGCGCGACAATCCGCTCACCGCCCGGTAATCGAACCAATCCGGAATGCGGCGCTGCTCGGCCTTCTTCAAGCGATCAATGGCGCGCTGCTGCTGATCGAGGTACCCGGCGTACTTAATCTCGGTTTCGACGGACTTGAGCTCGTTGCGAATTTCGGAGGAAAGATGAACCGAAGCGGCAAGCTCAACCGCAGAGAACGCCGTGTCCACCGAGTAGCTTCTTTCAAAAAACCCGGGCACGGTGTCCCGGAGAACCGGCACCAGCTGCTCGATGACAATCTCAGGCCGCTTCAGCAGTTGCGCCAAAGTCTGCCCCAGAGCCGAGGAAAGATCAATTGCAACGGTACACGGAGGGACAGCCGCCCTCGGCTGTCCAGCGGAGCGGAGCTCGATAGCGATCTGCTCCGCCATGGTTCCCGTAAGCCTTGTCTTCTCCAACGCCTGTTTCAGATTCTCCAACCGCCGCTGCTTCGCCTCAAATTCCGCCCACGCCGCATCCGAAATCAGCCCCACTCGCCGCCCGTGCGGAGTCAACCGCCGGTCGGCATTATCAATCCGCAGATGCAAGCGGAACTCCGCCCGCGAAGTGAACATCCGGTAAGGCTCGTTCGTCCCTTTCGAAATCAAATCGTCGATAAGAATCGCCGTGTAAGCCTCCGTGCGATCCAGCACCAGCGGAGCTTCATTCCTAACCTTCAAAGCCGCGTTAATCCCCGCCATAATCCCCTGGCATGCCGCTTCTTCATACCCCGAAGTTCCGTTGATCTGCCCGGCCAGAAACAGCCCCTCAATCTTCTTCGTTTCCAGCGTGCGCTTAAGTTCCGTGGGATCGATCGAATCGTATTCAATGGCGTAACCAGGCCGCATCATCTCCGCGCTTTCGAGCCCAGGAATCGACTTGAGGATCGCCAGCTGCACATCGATCGGCAGCGATGTGCTCATCCCGTTGACGTAGATCTCGTGCGTGTTCAGGCCCTCGGGCTCCAGAAAAAGCTGGTGCGTAATGTTGTCGGGGAACTTGACGATCTTGTCTTCGATCGACGGACAATAGCGCGGCCCGGTCGATTGAATCTGCCCGCTGTACATTGGCGAACGATGCACGTTCTCGCGAATGATGCGATGCGTCTCTTCAGTCGTAAAGGCGATGTAACATGGCACCTGCGAGTCGTGATGCGCAACGCGCGTGGTCCGAAAACTGAAGGGCGTAGGATCCAGATCCCCCGGCTGTAGCTCGAAGCGCGACCAGTCAATCGTGCGCCCATCCAGCCGCGGAGGGGTTCCGGTCTTGAGCCGGCATCCCCGCAATCCAAGCTTCTTGAGCGCCTCGCCCAAGAGAACCGCCGCCGGTTCTCCCGAACGCCCCGCCGGATATTGTTGTTCGCCGCAGTGAATCAGCCCGTTTAAAAACGTGCCTGTCGTAATGATGACCGCGCCGGCCGAGACCCGCCGCCCATCGCGCAGCAGAATGCCGCGAATAATGCGAGAAGCGTCGTTAGCCGTTAGTCGTTGGTCGTTGGCAAATCCAGATTCTTCCCCCGGCTCGGAATCGCGGTTCTCGTCGGGACCCGCGAACGACAAACGACCATTGACCGACGACTCGACAATCACATCCGCCACTTCCGCCTGCTTGATCTTCAAATTCGCCTGCGACTCCAGCACCTCGCGCATCTTCAGGCGATACGCCTGCTTGTCGCACTGCGCTCGCGGCGACCAGACCGCGGGCCCGCGGGAAGTGTTGAGCAGGCGAAATTGAATGCCGACGGCGTCGGTGATTTCGCCCATGATGCCGCCAAGCGCATCGACTTCGCGCACCAGGTGACCCTTGGCGATGCCGCCAATGGCTGGGTTGCACGACATTTGCGCAATAAGATCGACGTTCAATGTGAAGAGCGCCGTCTTCAGCCCCATACGGCCGGACGCCATCGCCGCTTCACATCCGGCATGACCGGCACCGACCACTACTACGTCGAAATGTTCGTCAAACGCCTGCATGGTTGATTTAGGACCCACAATGTCCAAGACCCGCAACGACGGAGGGAATGTTTCTGCCTCAATTGTAACGTGTTCTTCGGGGCGCAAGCGGTTCTTCTGCGGTGGAGCGACGGGCGTCCCCGCCTGTCAGTCGCTACAGCCGCGACGCTAATTGATCGAGAACAGATACGCGGCCATGTCCCGACTCTCCTCGGGGCTGAGGTTCATATCCGGCATGTTGGTACCCGGCTTGCGATGAGAAGGCTTGTCCAACCACTTCTCCAGGTTCTCAGGCGTGTTCGGAAAGGTATTAAGAAAAGTATGGCGCCCAGACCAGCCGGCAAGCGACGGAGCGCTCTTGCCGTCGGCCCTCGGAACTCCTGGAATGACGTGGCAGGAACCACAGGAACGCTGCGCCATCTTCTTGCGTCCGGATTCCGCGTCGCCCCCGGTGAGGCGAGCGCCTCGTCCAAAATCGAAATCACGAAACCAATTGCAGGCCGGCACGGTGAAAAGCAAAGCCAGCAGAATGAAGCCCACCAGCTTCCCGAACTTGTTCGGTTTGGAGATCAAGCCGCGCATAGTTTGTCCTGCTTCTCGTCCGTCCTACTTTTCGTCGTCCTCTTCCCCGCCGTGCAGATGCTGCGCCAGATAGTTGCCAATGCCCATTTCCTTGATCGAATGAAGCTGAGCCTCCAGGTAGTCTACGTGGCGCTCTTCGTCCAGAATCATGCGCTCGAACAAGGCCCTGGAGCCATCGTCCTTGGCTTCCACGCAAACTTTCGCGGCGGCGTTATATTGCCGCACCGCATCGTGCTCGTCTTTGAGGTTAATCTCCATCTGCTCCTGCACCTTGCTGCCCAGCTGAGGTTTCAACCCGACATCAACCGTGGGTGTGCTGTCCAGGAAGATAATGCGTTCAATCAGTCCTTCCGCGTGCCGCATTTCTTCAATGGCCCGTGCCTTCGTGCGCTCGCCAAGTCTTTTGTAGCCCCAGTTCTGGCACATCTCCGACTGTGTCATGTACTGCACAATGGCAGTCAACTCCGCACGCAGAGCCATATTCAGCTGCTCGATAACCTTCAGATCGCCATGCATGGTACTCCCTCCATCTTTCGGCGCTTGCAATCGTTGCCCGGTCTTCATTCTCTAATCTTGGAGAACCGGGCGATGTGACCGAGCGCACACAAGCGTGGTTGATAATTTTGGGCCGCGCTGCGGGTGCTGGTGGAGCGCCGGGCGTCCCCGCCCGGCCGCCCGACAGCCTGGAGCATGGGCCAGGACTCGCGCGCTCCATGTTACTCGCACAGGTGATCGATCTCCTTGTGATCCGTTACCTCCAATCGTATAGTGGAGAGTCCCGAATATACTTCCCGAGGAAATCATGGAAACGACCGCGTTTATGTCCCGGCTGGAAGCATGCATTCAGCAATACGATTTGCTCTGTCACCCTTTCTATCAAGCCTGGTCGGCCGGCGAGTTAACTCGCGACGATCTCCGCGCCTACGCCGAGGATTACTACCCTCACGTGGCGGCATTCCCCGGATACTTGGCCCACCTTGGCATTCGGCTGGAGGAAGGTGTCCTGCGTCGCGCCGTTCTAGCCAACATGAACGATGAAAAGGGCGGCGAAGATTCCTTCGGCGAGCCGGAGCGTTCGCATGCCGAACTGTGGCTCGATTTTGTCGAAGGCGTCGGCGGTCACCGCATGCCCAAACGCCGCCCGGTCGGAGAAGTTCTCCAACTCATCTCCTGGTTCCAGCGTGTCGCTAGCGAAGGAACCCCAGAAGAAGCATTGGCCGCCTTCTATGCCTACGAATCGCAAGTGCCGCGCGTGGCGGAGGAAAAAGATCGTGTCCTGCGCGAGTTCTACGGCGCCGATGAGAAGACCCGCGGTTATTTCACCCTGCACGCTACCGCTGACGTGCACCACGCGCAGGTGTGGCGTACACAACTTGAGAAGCGAGTGGCGGCCAATCCACACACCGCCGAGAAAGCGCTGGCAGCCGCCGAAACCGCAGCCAAAGCTCTATGGACCGTGCTCGATACCTTCGAAGCGCGCCGCACGGAATGGGTTGCGGCATAGTTTCGGGGATTCAGTTTCGAATCGTGGCATCGCTTTACAACTTGCGGAAAATGTCGCGTAGAGACGGGGCTAGCCCCGTCTCCGGGCCACCGACGAACTGGGAGGGACGACCCAGTTCTCGGGCAAACTCCCCCGCGGCACTTTCTGCAGCCATCTGCTTTCTACTTCTGGAATCCCTTTAAGCGAAAATGTCCCGACCTATCCCCATCGGCGTGCGCGGCGAGGCAGCTGAGACGGTTGAGCTGAAGCACACGCTTTCCGCCCACCATCCTGAGCTGCCGCCTGTATATTCCACTCCCGACATGATTCGGCTAATGGAAGCCGCCAGCTTCCATGCACTGCAGCCATATTGCGAGGAGGGTGAAATCACGGTCGGCACCGCGATCCACATAGAACATCGCGCGGCCAGTGGCATCGGAACGCAGATCCGCGCCGAGGCGGAACTGGAATCGTTCGACGGCCGCTTCTATACTGTGCGCGTCCGCGCCCACGATGGCACGCAGGAAATCGGACGCGGCACGGTTGGACGAGCCGTAGTGCACGTCCCCAGCTTTATCAAGCGCATGCGCGACAAAGCAGGCGGCAGCTGACGCTGGTTGCATAAAACTTGCGGTATGTTAGCTGGGTCGGCGCCGAACAGGAAAGAAGCTATGGATTCCCAAACCCACAAAGCCATTCAGTTCCGCCAGCTCCATCGCGGACCTGGCGTGCTCATCCTGCCGAATGCGTGGGACGTGGCCAGCGCGCGCATCTTCGAGGATGCCGGGTTCCCCGCCATCGCCACCACCTCCGCCGGCATAGCGTTCTCGCTCGGCTATCCCGACGGCCAACGCATTCCACGCGAAGAAATGATGGCTCGCATCGGGCGCATCACCCGCGCCGTAAATGTGCCCGTGACCGCAGACGTTGAATCGGGCTACGGTTCCACTCCCGGTTCAACCCCCGAAGATGCCGCTAAGACCACGCGAGAATTGATCGAAATGGGAGTCGCTGGCCTGAACCTGGAGGATGCGACCGGCCGCAGCGATCAGCCCCTGAGTTCCCTCGAATCGGCGGTGGAAAAAGTAAAGGCGGCGCGCGAGGCGGCTATGCACATGCGGGCGCAGGTTGTAATCAATGCCCGCACCGACGTCTACCTGCTGCCGGGTGGCAATCCGGACGCCGATTACTGCGAGGCTGTGCGGCGTCTGCTGGCATTTCGCGATGCGGGCGCCGACTGCGTCTTCGCTCCCGGACTCAAGGATGCCGAGAGGATCGAATGCCTCGCCAAAGCGGTGGAGTGTCCACTCAACATTCTCGCCGTCCCGGGCACGCCGTCGATTCCGGAACTAGAAAAGCTGGGTGTGGCTCGTGTGAGCGTAGGGTCGGGCCCCATGCGTGCGACCCTCGGCCTGTTGCGGCGACTCGCAGAGGAGCTCGAAACGACTGGCACCTATGGTGCACTCGATGGCGCCGTGCCTTACGCCGAGATGAACAAATTGCTGGGTGGGTAAGGTGCCTCCATGAATAAACCGCCGATTTGGTTTGAACGCAAGTTTGACTTTACGTTTCCAGCGGAGCAGCATCCGAACCTCTGCGCGCGTTTGCGCGGCACTCCTGCCCGGCTGGAAGAAGCTGTTCGCGGCTTCGCTCGCGATGCCCTGACTAAGAAGCCGCGCGAGAGCAAGTGGTCGGCCCAGGAACATACTGGCCATCTCCTGGACCTCGAGCCACTGTGGATGGCGCGGGTCGGCGACTACCTGACGGGAGCATCACAGCTTACGGTGGCCGACCTGAGCAATCGAAAAACGGACGAGGCGCAGCACAACCAGCGCCCAATCGAAGAGATCCTGACCCAATTCCGAAGCGCCCGCTTACGGCTGGTGAGCAGAGCCGAAGCGATCAACGTCGCAGTTTTTTCTCGTGCCATTCCTCATCCGCGGCTGAAAACGCCCATGCGACTGGTCGACCATCTCTACTTTGTGGCGGAGCACGACGACCATCACCTCGCCCACATCTGGGAGTTGATCAAAGCAGGTTAGATCAATGCCGGCTAAATAGGGAGCCCCGATCAAGAAGTGATTCGAATTAAAGGCTTCGTGTGCGCTGTCACTTGGCCAATTTCGACAGCGGGAACGCCGGCATCCTGTAGAGCGCTTGTGAGCACTCCGGCACCAGCGGCTGAAACCGAGATCAGCAAGCCCCCGGCGGTTTGCGGGTCAAAGAGCAGCGTACGAATATCGTCACGAACCGTCGCATCGTAGCCAACCACGCATTCGGCAAATTCGCGATTGGCTTTGAGTCCGCCTGGGATGTGGCCGGCACGGATGCAATCAAGCGTACCCTGCAGTATCGGGATCTTTGCAGATTGGAAGACGAGGCTGACGTTCGAAGCGAGCGCCATTTCACGGGCATGGCCAATCAGCCCGAAGCCAGTGATGTCAGTAAGGGCATGCACATGCCACGTGGGGACAGACGACGCCGCGTGAGGATCGCTAATCACATTGCCGATAACATTGCTAATAACTTCGGCCGCGGCTTTATTCAAAGTCGTCATGGATTTCACGGCGGCGTCAGTCCACTCCTGTTTGGCGACGCCCTTCTTGATGGCAGTCGAAATCACACCCGTGCCCAGCGCTTTGGTGAACAGCAGTTTATCTCCCGGTTGAGCGCCTCGATTGGCGAAGACGCGCTTAGGATGAATCACGCCGGTAACCGAATATCCGAACTTCGTCTCCTCATCGCGGATGCTGTGGCCACCGACTACCGTGCATCCGCCCTCGATCATCTTCGACAAGCCGCCGGCAAGAATGCGCTCCAGAATCTCGAGATCGCCTTTATCGGGAAAGCAGACCAGCGCCAGCGCAGTCAGAGGCTTTCCACCCATGGCGTAAACGTCGCTAAGCGCATTGGTTGCCGCTATCTGGCCGAAAATGTAGGGATCATCCACGATGGGAGTGAAGAAGTCTACCGTCTGAACGAGCGCCATCTCGGGCGTGAGCAGATACACGCCCGCGTCGTCGGCGTGATCGAAGCCGACTAACACATTAGGATCCTGTTGCCGGGCTAATTTCCCAAGCACCGTGTCCAGCGCCGCCGGACTCAGCTTGGACGCTCAACCCGCGGCTTTTACAGATTCCGTGAGGCGAAATTGTTTTACGTCAGGCACGAGGCCATTGTAGCGGAGAGGACCACTGCAGAGTTTAGAGGTCGGATTGCCCAGATGAAACGCAACCAGAAGATTTGCTAAGACGGCAATCTGGCTCTCACCTTTGACCCTACTTCAAGCTGACTTGCGTGATCTGCAAATCGGGATAAGCGTGATTCCACTGCGCCGAAATGCTATCAAAAGTCAACCGAAACGGTTTGCTCTGTCCGGGCGCGAGAGGCGACAGATTGAGATCTACCGCCTCATCATAAAGTCCGCCCGTGCGCAGAACGCGCAAAGGCAATTCCTCGCGCTGCGCAATCTGTCCCATATCGTCCTTGAACGTGATCTGCGCCATCGCGTGGGTGACCGTTTTGTCACCGTTATTGGTAATGGTGCCATCGAGATAGCTGACAGTCGTGCCCGCAAAATTCTGCGCGGCGCTTGTCTTAAGGTCTGAAAATTTCAAATTCGCGGCATAGGCTGGAGGAGCGGCAGGTTTCGGCTGCTCGGAACGAAGAATTAACGCGAGAATACCAACCACAATCCCGACCACAACGATCCCTATGAGAATCGGACGCAAGCTGGACTCGCTCGGTTCCGTCGCAGGGTTCGGATTCGGCTGGATCAGGCTATCCATCGTCGTCCGTGCATCGTCCTTCGTCCAAAGTCCGTCTATGGCGGGATTGTACTACCGGCGGGCTGATTTAATTTGACGACTCGAGGCATCGGGTCGCTAGCGGATAGAAGTCCTGGAAGAGGAATCGCTCGCGGATGTTTGCGCATCGTTAACTCGGTAATTGCCGTAGTCAATGGTCAGCGTGGCGCGTCCGCCGAGCCGGATGTAACTTATCGACTCGTTGCGCCGCGGGAGCCAGAAATCCCGCACCTTCATGTATTCGTGATGAACCTCGTTTTTTTTCGTCCAGAATGAAGGATTCTGTGCTGGCTCTGCATCAATCCGCGTCACCGCGAAATCGGTGGCGTCGACCCAAACTTTGCCGCGATAGACGTACTTGCTTTTAGATTTTGGATAGACTTCAAGCACATATTGATTGCCCTTAGCGGACGACTCGAAGCCTACAAGCGCCATGTCGTAGTTTTCGCGGTTCAGCAGGGTGCGAGCGTGCATTTCAGGCTCGGCGGCTTCTTTTTCACTCTCCAGCAAGCGCTTGAATACACGATCAATGATCAGCTTTGACCCCTTCTGAGAAATAATCTTGAAGTTCTTGGTCGAAGGACTGTCATAAGTAGCTTCCACAGTCATCTCGGCGTCGCGATCACCGGGGAATCCACGGTAGGAAAGGTGATAAACGCGGTCGGACTCATAATGCCGCAGCGCCCGCGCCCGATCTTGGTCATTACGAATGAGATTGGCTACAACCTGATCCACCAACAAGGGTGCATTGTTGATAGAAGGCGGTAGGGGGCTGGGATCAACGTTGCCCCCGCGAGCGCCCTCCCTTGCGGAGGTCGGCACGGAGGCCAGGATGATGAAGACGAGGCAAATGTTGACGGTCGCTTTCACGGAACTCGGCATCGAGGCTTCGGGCATGACGTTGTTCGTTATAAGGATTGTTCGTTAAAGGATGATTCGTCAAGGTATGGCTCGTCAAAGGTTAGATTAGCATCCCGCTCTGTGGGTTTCCTGACTGAGACGACGACGGTTCTTCGGCTGACGTTCTCAAGATTTCGGCGGGCGATTTCGGCAGCGCAAGCAAATCTGTCCGATGTATGCCGGTTTTCACCCACTTTAAGCAACCTTTCCACCAATACCGGGGAATATTTTCAAGCACTTGGCGAGAGAATGAATGGCGTCATAATTGCTTGTTATCACGCGGCTGAGGAGCCCTCCCCCCATGTGGATTCATGAACGCGAAACGAATGTTCGTTGGAACTGGACCGCGATTTTGTCCTATACAGCGTCGGTGGCGGTCAGCTTGGCGATTTGGAAGGGCCTGTTTTTGGCTGTAGGACTATTAGTGAAGTAAGCCGGGAGAAGACGGAAAGACTCCGGATCTGGAGTCACCGACAACAACGGCAGACATCGCTCCACACTATCGATCATAGTGCAGCAGCGAAAAGACGTTGTACTTCGCCAATCTCTCGCGACCCTTGAGGAAATCGAGTTCAACGACAAATGCCAGTCCGGCAATTTGTGCGCCGAGGCGGCTGGCAAGATCCGCCGTCGCGACGGCGGTGCCGCCAGTGGCCAGCAGGTCATCCACGATCAGAATCCGTTGACCTTTGGTGATCGCATCCTTGTGGACTTCCAGCGCGTTGCTGCCATATTCCAGGTCATAGCTAATTTTCAAGGTTTCGGCGGGCAGCTTTCCCGGTTTGCGGACGGGAACAAAACCAGCATTCAACCGGTACGCGAGCGCAGGCCCAAAGATAAACCCGCGGGCCTCCATACCAAGCACCAGGTCAATTTCTTTGCCGATATAGTTTACCGAAAGCGCGTCAATCAAGCGTGCGAAGCCCAGTTTGTCTTTGAGCAGCGTTGTGATGTCGTAGAACAGGATGCCTTTTTTCGGGAAGTCAGGAACTTCTCGAATCAACCTCTTCAATCCTTCACAGTCCACTAATTGGGCCGGCATGTTGGGCTACGCTCCTCGAACTTGAAATGAATTGAGCCCAGCGACAGGCTCCGCAACGGATTCCTCTACGTCGTCAACGCGCGCCGCCCGTGGCCCTTCTAGCAGGCGCGTACGCAACCCGCTCAACTGCTCGGGCCCTCCCATGGCCAGCACTTCGACGCTGCCATCGGGATTGTTGCGCACCCACCCGGCAATCTGAAGGATGTGCGCCTCGCGCTCGACGAACCAGCGGAAGCCGACGCCTTGGACACGTCCGCGCACAAGAAATCGGCGAGTCTGGGTTAAGGATTTCCCAGTGGAAGCCATCTTTGATTGAACAAGTCAGAGGTCAGATTGCAGAGGTGAAACCCCTCGGGTCGGGCTCTTACCTCTGCAATCTCACCTCTTACCTCTGACCTAACTTACTGCGCCCGCGACAGGTACGTTCCCTCTGCCGTGTCCACCTTAATCTTCTCGCCCTCGTTGATGAAGGGCGGCACCTGCACGATGAGCCCGGTTTCGGTCTTCGCTGGCTTGGTCACGCTCGATGCGGTTGCGCTCTTCAGGCCCGGCTCGACTTCCATTATGGTCAACACCACGGTTTGCGGTAGTTCGATGCCCACCGCCTTGCCATCGAAAAACTCCACTTTGATCTGCAGATTTGGCGTTAGGTAATCCACAGCATCGCCGAGTGTGTCGCGGGTGAGGTGCGTCTGCTCGTAATTCTCCGTGTTCATAAAGTAATAGTCGTCGCCGTCGCTATAGAGGAACTCCATGTTCTCCTCGTCCACGTTGACCTTTTCGATGGGGTCGGGCGAGCGGAAACGGTGCTCGAACATTGCACCCGTGCGCAAGTTGCGCAGTTTCGCCTGGATGAAGGCGCGCAGATTGCCGGGCGTACGGTGTTCGACGCTGAACACCGAATGCAAGTCATTGTTGTGCTTGATAATCATGCCGGGACGGAGTTGGGTCGCTGGAATCGACATTGCTGTTTACATCTCCTTCGCTCTGCTAGGAATTCTGGGCAGCGAGGCAGGCCGTAAAGGCTTCCGCCGAACTTAGGTTTAACAGTTTATTTTACACAGGCAGAGAGGATTGTGGGGACTCGAGTGCGGTGGTCCACGACGAAGGTCGACACGGTTTCACCAAGGAAAACCTTGAGACCAGAATTCTTAGCGATAATTCGCACCCTAGGTGGTGCCTGGGCTTATTCGTTATATCGACATCTGGGACTAGACTAGAATAGAGATGATCGGGAGGTTTATATGCGCATTGGAAATTACGAGAGTTCTGACAGCACAGCCGGCACAGCAATTACCTTTCTGCTGATCGGACTTGGCGTGGGCGCCGCCATCGGCTTATTGCTCGCCCCGAAAACCGGGCGACAGTTGCGAAAAGATCTGCGCCGTTCCTACGATGACGCTCTTGAAACTGCCGCTGAATGGAGCGACGAAGCGAAAGACCGCTTGGATGAGGTAGTCGAAAAAGGTGGTAACTTCGCCGATGATCTGCGGGCCAGAACTAAGCCCTTGAGCGATTTATTGCGTCGCACGTAAACTCGCTGAACGGAAATCGGATTCCTGGCGGCCGTTCTCAACCAGTTCTTACGGTGCCGTGTCCGTTTCGTCCTCCAATGTGCGCTTCTTCTTGTGCACGTTGCGGAAGACTAATCCGACCGAGACGCGGAAGTTATCCTGTATCTGTTTGAAAGAGTTGGTCTGCAAGTAATCGGCTTTGATACGCAGGGCGAGACGCGGATTGATTGTGCGTTCGATGCCACCGCCGGCCACTATTGCGCGACCAGAGCTGACTTCCGCAACCAGAGGGCCCGTGGTCACGGGAGTCGCGACGCCTCGGGTGCCCTCATGTCCATACATGGCCTCGCCAATCGGCGTCCAGCGTCCATACTTGCGCCGGGCAAATTGTAGGCCGAAAAGAATGTTGTATTCTCGCGTCGCAACATTAAACGTTGGAGACGGAGAAGGTTCGAAGAACTGACCCGTGGGAAACGGCTGTGGAAAAGTGCTCGAAATCTTAGAAGTGCCGAAGTATTGGCCGCCATCCACAACAACCCCTATCCAACTGGTCACATTCAGACCGAGAGAAGCATCCCATCCCCGCAACCCGGCCCAGTGTCCAGCGTTGAAAAGTCCGGTCTCGGCATAGGAACCTCCGGCGAAAAATTCTAAGCGCGGATACTGAGCCGCTGCCCGGCGGTTCACGGTCGGAGTGGTAGTTGGAATCGGAGTAGCCGACGGAACCGGAGCTTGCGGTAGAGTTTGATCTGGAGTTTGGGTTGGAGTCTGATCTCGAGCTGGCGGTGCAGCGGGAACCTGTGCCCACGATACCGCGCACAGCATGGCCACACCGGCCAAGACTCCCAGGTATTTCCTCACGATTCCTCCTCAAAATGCATCTGCCAGATGATGATGGCCAATTTACGTGTATCCAATTTGGATGCGTCCAGCAAGCTATCGAGTATACCGTGTGTCACACAGGCGCTCGCTTCGATAGAATCGCGGGGACTGGTTCAAGCAAGACGGTTGAAAAAAGATGCTACCGAAGAAAGACGCTTGATGAAAATCCATGGAACTCCGACTGACCGAAACTGAAGTTCGCGTGCTGGGATCGCTGATCGAAAAAGACATCACCACGCCCGAGTACTATCCGCTATCGCTGAACGCGCTGATGAATGCCTGCAACCAGAAGTCGAATCGCGACCCGGTGATGCAACTGGACGAAGATGCTGTACGCGACGCGCTCGATGGCCTGCAGCAGCAGCGCATGGCCGGCCCCGCACGCGGCGCCGACAGCCGCGTAACCAAGTACGAGCAACGCTTGCAGGAGGTATTTAACTTCACGCGTCCGGAGATTGCCGTGCTCTGTGTGCTGCTGCTGCGCGGTCCGCAAACGCCAGGGGAACTGCGTGGACGCACCGAGCGGCTGCACCACTTTGAAGCGCTCGACGACGTGCAATCGGCGTTGCAGAAATTGATGCAGCGCGACCCTCCGCTGGCAAAGGTGCTGCCGCGGCAGCCGGGAACGAAAGAATCGAGATATGCCCACCTGCTCGCCGGTGATGTGGTGGAACTCGAGTCCTCGGCGTACGTCGCTGCGGCGACTGAGCGCAGTTCAGGAGACGCGGAACGTATCATGCGGCTGGAAGAAGATGTAGCCAAATTGCGGCGGGAAGTTGGAGAAGTGAAGGATCAGCTCGAACGATTCAGGAAACAGTTCGAATAATATTCATCACCGGACGATCAAGACTTCCCCTTTGCTCCTCAGTGTCCTCCGTGGTTAGGATTCTTCGTTGGCAGTTTACAGCACTCGTTCCTGGGTATATCCCGCTGCCCCCAGCGCCGAAATGATTTCAGCGATATGCTCGGGGCCTCGCGTTTCCATGGTGATTTCGATCGCCGTCTCACCAAGGCCCACGCCGTGATAGGCGCGGTCGTAATCCGTCTCGACGATATTAGCGCGATGTTGCGCCAGAATTGACGTGAGGCGATTGAGCGCTCCGGGATAGTCCGGCAGATGAACTCGCAGTCGCACCAGGCGTCCATCTTTCACGAGGCCGCGCTCAATGATGCGGGAGAGCAGCGTGACGTCGATGTTTCCACCGCATACCAGTACGGCAACTTTCTTCCGAACGAGCGGCAGCTTGCGGTTGACCAGCGCAGCGATGGCTGCCGCTCCCGCGCCTTCAGCCAAGGTTTTTTCACACTCCAGCAGCAGAAGGATGGCGTTGGCGATCTCTTCTTCTTCGACGGTAACTATGTCGTCTACGTATTTCTGCACCAGCGGCAAGGTGCGTTCGCCCGCTCTCCGGACAGCGATGCCATCTGCGATCGTAGAGGCTGCCGCGAGCGTTACCGGCTTGCCTTCGGCTACCGCAACTTTCATGGATGGCAGGCGGGAGGGCTGGACTCCGAAAACTTGAATTTTTCGGTTCGACGCGGAATTCGACTCTTTCAGCGCGCAGGCGATGCCCCCAATCAGACCGCCACCGCCGATCGGAACCACAACGGCTTCGAGGTCCGGATGCTGATCGAGCAATTCCAAACCAACAGTCCCCTGCCCAGCGATGACGGCGTCATCATCGAAAGCGTGAACAAAAGTGAGGCGCTCAGCCTGGCCACGACGCAAGGCTTCCTTGTAGGCTTCATCATAATTTGCGCCGTGCAACACCACGTCGGCGCCGTAACCGCGCGTGGCCGAAACCTTGATGAGCGGCGTGGTCAGGGGCATGCAAATCTGAGCGCGGATTCCAAGCTTGCCGGCGTGGTAGGCAACACCCTGCGCGTGATTTCCTGCCGAGGCCGCGATCACCCCCTGGACCCGTTCCTCAGCATTGAGCGAGAGCAGTTTGTTCAGCGCGCCGCGTTCTTTAAAAGCACCGGTACGTTGCAGGTTGTCCAGCTTTAAATAGACCTCATTGCCAGTGGACTCAGAAAACGTCGCCGAAAGCGCGCAAGGCGAAAGGTAGATAGAACTGCGAATGCGGCCTAAGGCCGATTGGATGTCGTTGAGACTGAGCATTTTCCGGCTTCGACTACGAATTCAAAGGATGGCAACATCTTACCTGAACAAACGAAGGGAGCAGGCACGGCCGGTCCAGGTACAACCTCGATAATGGCCGTCCAGACGAGGGCTAGGCCCTTTCGAAACCTATGCATTCTTAAGAAAGCGCGTAAAGATAGAGTTTTGAAGGAGTTCATTCACTGGGACTCATGCCCACTTCGACCGATGCCGTTCTAGCCCCTTTCGCCGCATATCGGAAGACCTCCGCGCGCGTCGCCATGTTTGACTTAGACCAAACGTCTTCTCATCTGGTAAGAGAATGTTTCCATCAATTTGGGATAGGAACAGTTACGATCCCACGCGACCACCTCGACCGGCTGCAACACGAAAAGTTCGAGGCTTGCGTTTTGCCCCTGGCAGAAACCGCGGGCACGATTATCGAACTGGCCCGAGGATCGGCCTCCAACAGCCGCATCATCATTTTCGGATTGGGCGGCACCGCGCAGGAGGCCATGCGTTATTCCAAGTTATGCATCAACGCAATCTTTCACGAGCCTCTGGAGCGATCCGCGGCAATGAAGCTCGTGCGCTCCACGCAAATGCTGGTCCTGCACGAATTCCGCCGTTACGTTCGTATCCCGGTGATGACCGAGGTTGGGGTCGAAATGAACGATGGCGGCCGCATAACCGCCACCAGCCAGGAGATCAGTTCCGGCGGAATGTCGCTGAAGGCCAATCGCGTGCCTGAACAGGGAAGTCCGGTGGAAGTGTCGTTTTCTTTGCTGACGCTACCGCGCGTTGGAGTTCGCGGGGAAGTTACCTGGAACAAGAACAAACAGAACTTCGGAATCCGGTTCGACTCCACTGACGAACGGCGACGGCGGCTGCAAGAGTGGATCGTAGCTTATCTTGAAGGTTGAACGCTCGAAGGTCGAAGAATAGCCGGTCAATTCCAGATTTGCGTCTCGCGTCTGAGTTAAAACGCCTTTCTCCCATCTACAATGTCGGCGTGAGATCTTCTTCCGCTTCGGTCGCTCCTGAGTCGCCAGCTGTTTTCGCGCCTCGCCGATTCTCGCTGCGACAAAGATTCTCTCTGTGGGTTATCAGCTGGGCCGGTTATCTGGCAATTTCATTGATCGGTCCGACTTTGCTCTATTCAATATCTTGGGAAGAACCGCCTTCGCCATCCGACGCACTTTACGAAAAACCGGTGATCTACTCCTTTTGGCATCGCGCCGTGTTCGCCAGTGCGTGGCTGTGGAGAAAAATCGGATTCGCAGTCATGGTGAGCCGCAGCTTCGACGGAGAATACATCGCTCGGACGATCGAAAAACTTGGCTTTGCAGCGGTTCGAGGATCGAGCAGCCGTGGCGGCGCGAAAGCACTGATGGGCTTGAGAAAACGACTGGAGCAGAACATTTCCGTCGCCTTCACGATCGATGGCCCACGCGGCCCAAAATATGTGGCCAAGCCGGGAGCAGTACTGCTGGCGCGCGCCAGTGGTTTGCCGATGGCGGCATTCTACGTTGCCATCAGCGATGCCTGGGTGCTGAATACCTGGGATGCATTGATGATCCCGAAGCCATTTTCAAAAGCGCTGGTGCGTGTGAGCGCCAAAATTCGGGTTCCCGACGATGCGGACGATTCGCAGATGGCTGAGTTCCATCGCCAGTTGCAGGCTGCATTGGAACGAGTCACACAGTTCGCCGAGGAGCACGTCCGGCAAGTAGGATCAGCGCAGTTTCCCGTCATTGGTAATTAGGAATAGAGAGGATAATTAGGGATAGAGAGCCAGGTGTCCCCGCCGGCCACGATGCTGCGCACCTCAGCGACGAGCGAATCACCCGTCTTTAGCGGGAGGTATTTGACTTTGCATTGAGACACCCGGTAGATTTGCTGCGCTGTTGTTTTGCTCTTTCTCAAATTAGGTTCGCGCAAAATCGTAGGCCGACGAAATGCTGGCGCTATGGGAAGCGGGTGAAAATCCCGCGCTGCCGCGCAACTGTAAGCGAGGACATCGCAACCGGTCACTGGGGGTGTCAGACAAAGACCCTGGGAAGGCCGGATGCAGCCACCGGATGCTGAAGCGAAAGCTCACATCCTTACTCGCAAAGCCAGGAGACCGGCGTGAACCGTCCCCACAAACCTTTCGCGTGATAAAGGAGAAGTGCTATGCGGTCTTCCTGGATGTTTGCCACAGTTTCTTTTCTGTTCGTCATCAGTCTAACCTTCATCGCCGCCGCCGAAATCAAGATCAAGGTTGTCGATCCCTCGGACGCCGCAGTTGCTAGCGCGCAGGTGCAGTTACTCAAGGTGGGAAAGCCCAGTCCAGTTGCCGTGCTCATAACTTCCGCCGAAGGGATGGTGATTTTTCGCGAGACCGCCTCAAGCGCTTTTCGCGTGCAGGTGTTCGCTCCGGGGTTCGCGCCAGCGACGGCGGATCTCTCCCCTACCGACGAAGCTCTCACCATCAAACTGCGCCTCGCGACGGCGGCAGAGACCGTTGTGGTGACAGCGACGCGCACTCCCGTCCCGAGCGAGGCCGCTGGCGCCGACGTTGGCACTCTAAGCAGCGGGCAACTGGAACTCATGCAGCCTGTAGTCGCGGACGATGCCGTACGCTTCCTGCCGGGCGCGGTCGTGAATACCTACGGCCAACGTGGCGGACTTTCTTCGCTCTTCGTTCGTGGCGGCGAGTCCACTTACAACAAAGTGATTGTCGATGGGGTCTACATAAGCGAGCCCAGCGAAACATTTGATTTTGGCACGCTGCCTCTGACCCAAGCCGATCGCCTGGAATTCGCGCGCGGCGCGCAGAGCACTTTATACGGCTCCGATGCCATGACCAGCGTGGTACAGGTGTGGACGCGCACCGGAAGCACTCCGGTACCCGAACTGCGGTTCGGCGCCGATGGAGGAAACTTCGGAACGGCCAATGGCTACGCGTCCCTGGCCGGCGCGCACAATCGCTTCGACTATAACTTCTTTGGCGACCAGTTCAACACCAACGGGCAAGGCGTGAATAATGCCTATTCTGATTCGCTGCAGGGCGCGAATGTGGGCGCCGCTCTGAGCGACGAAGTGTCATTGCGCGTGCGCGCGCGCCACTCCAATAGCTATGTGGGCCTTCCCGGCGGTTGGGATTTCAACGGCGATGTGCTCGTCCCGCCGCTGACCGTGGGAGACGCACATGACAACATTCTGCTCGGGAGCGTCGAACTAACCGTCGCCGCCCCCTCGGGCTGGCAACATCGCTTCACCGCATCCGATTACTTCTTCCGCTACACCGACAACAGCCCGGATGGAAATACCTACACCTTCGCCGCTCTCTACGACGAGCACGTCAACCACACTGCATTCGAATATCAGGGGGATTACTCGGAGCGGAGCTCGGGCGAAATCACTACACACTCGACCTTCGGATACCGCATCGAAAACGAGAACGCATTATTCGATTACCCCACCTTTTTCTCGGAAACCAATGGCCAGCGCCTCGACCAGGACGCGTACCTGCAACAGCAGCTTACGCTCGGCAGATTGTCCGCCATCGCGGGCGGGCGCTTCGTTCACAGCAGCACCTTCGGCAATACAGGTGTGCCGAGGGTCGCTCTGACCCTGCAGGCGCTGCGCGGTGGAGATCTCTTTTCTGGTACACGCTTGCGTTTTTCCTATGCCACCGCGTTCATGGAACCCGATTTCCAGGAGACTTTTGCCAATCTTGGATCGGGCTTTGTTCCGAATCCTGGCCTTTTGCCGGTGCGAACGCGCGCTTTCGAAGCAGGTATCCAGCAAAGTCTACTGGCGGGCCGCTGGGCGCTGAATGCAACTTACTTTAACAATCTCTTCCACGATCAGATTGAATACGGCACCAATACTGTCACGTATATGGGCAACCCTCCGGGCACGCTCGGTCAGTATTTCAATGTGCAGCAAGCGTTCGCTCACGGCGCCGAAGTGGAGTTGCAAGGTAGAATCCGTACGCGACTATCGCTAAATACGGCCTACACGTATGACTCGACTCAGATTCTAAGCGCACCTTTTTGCGCCGGCGATGCCTGCGGCAGTTCGCTGTATGAAACGGGAAATGCGCTGCTCCGCCGCCCCAAGCATTCGGGAACGATGCTCCTTAACTACCTGGGAACGCGCTGGGCCGCAAACCTCGGAGGGAGCTTCGTAGGACGGCGTCCGGACTCAGATTTTGTCGATGACCTCGTCGACCACGCCGCCGGCTATGCTCGGGTCGATCTGGGCGGATGGTATGCGATCAACTCGAGAATCACGGCATACGCGAATGTCGGGAATGCACTCAACGCTCATTACAACGAAGTGGTGGGATATCCGGCGCTGACGGCGAACTTTCGCGCGGGGGTAAGGTTTCGAGTCGGAGGGGAGTAGTTAAGCGCGAAGCGATCCTGATACGATCTTCGGAATGAGTCCGGTTGCTCTTTACTTCGCATCCGGCGAGTCACTATACGCTGGCGCAGGTCTGTTGCTGTTAGCGACACTCGTTTCGCGACACCTAAAACAGGGCTGGGCGTTGCGCTTGCGGAATCTAGCGGCCTGGTTGGCGTTGACGCTAGTGGTAATGTCCTGTCCGCCGTTCTCGTGGACCGTCGATGCGATCTTCCTAGCTGTATTTGTGTTGTGGCTTGCCGTGGCGAATCAACGGCTGGCGTGGCTGGGACACAAATGGCGTTCTCTTCCGGCTGCGGTGTTGCTAATCGTACTGGTGACTCACGACTCTAGAGCTCTCCCGTCGTCGAATGCCATCGATAGTAGGGGTATCTAGCGATCATCTCGTGGTTATCGGCGATTCGATTTCTTCCGGCATCGACCCGCGCGTGCCGGCGTGGCCGACAATCATGGAGAAATTGACAGATGTGCCGGTTAAGAATCTCTCAAGACCTAGTTCTCAAATGGCTGAAGGACCGGCCATGGCAGAGAAGGTGACGTTCTGATGACCGCGTTGTGCTGATTGAGATGGGCGGGAATGATCTGCTCGGAGGCGTACCGTCGTCCGCCTTCGAGAAGAACCTCGACGCAACTCTATCAAAATTGGCCATGCCGGGACGCACGATAGTTATGTTCGAATTGCCTCTGTTGCCCTACAAAGTCCCGTACGAACAAATTCAGAGGCGTCTCGCCGCGACGTATGGTGTTTGGCTAATCCCGAAACGATACCTCAGTGGAGTAATCGGTGGCCCGAATGCGACTACCGACAGATTGCATCTTTCCGAGGCTGGCGCTCATCGGATGGCGATGCCTGTGGAAAGCGCGCTTTCACAAGTGTTGCAGTCTCATTTGGAAGCGTCACACAGGTGGTAAATAACCTACTAGCGTCGGCTATCCGCCGTCTCGTTCACTTCGTCATCAGGTCGGAGAACATCCGACGCCGCTGGCCGGCGCGGCGAAGCGGCCGTGGCTCCGCCATTGTAGCGATGGCGCACTTCATGGAGTTTCTCCACTTCCTTTTCACCGAGCGGTTGCGCATTGCCGAGCACATGTGTGACCAGCGCAATCTTCGCGAAGTGCTCCACTGTTTCCATTTTCATGTAGGCACTTTCGAGCGAAGATCCGAACGTCACGACGCCGTGATTCGCCATCAAGATGGCGTCGTGGTGCGGAATCAGAGGCTCGAGAGCATCGGTCAACTCAGGCGTCCCCGGAGTGCCGTAGCGGGCGAGCGGAATCGACCCTAAACCGACAACGACCTCGCAGACCAGCGGGCGATTCAGGTCGTAACCGGAAGCGGCAAATCCAGTTGCAGTCGGCGGGTGCGCGTGGACAATCCCGCACACGTCCGGCCGCAGGCGATAGATCAGCAGATGCATCCCGATCTCACTCGAAACACGGCGCTTGCCGGCAAGTCGTTTCCCGGCCATGTCCACAATCACCATATCCGAAGCGCGCATCCTGCCCTTGCTTGTGCAGGTGGGAGTCACGAGTAGGTGTTCGTCGTCCAGACGTACTGAGAGGTTCCCGTCAGTAGCGGCAACAAAGCCGTTTTCGTGCAGCATGCGGCCGAATTGCACAATCTCAAGACGATTTTTGCGATCGCTGGCCATTGAAAACCTTGCGGTCATGGTACAGCACGTCTTGGAACAGTTACAAGAACTAGAAGGTCAAAATACATAAATTGACTGGATTGTGTGGTGGCGGGGACCCCTGCCCTGTCGGGACCCGGCGAAAGCCGCGTCACTGCACCGAGGGTTTTCGGCCTGCAAATAAGAAACTCCGCACGATGCCAGCAGGTAGGCAGCGGCTGGGAAGCGCACTTTAAACCCTATAATCTCCTCGATGCTCGTCTCGGAGTTCCAGTATGATTTGCCCCCCGAACGCATTGCCCAGCAACCGTTGGCGGGCCGCGCAGCCTCGCGCATGCTGCACCTCAATCGGCAGAATGGAACCTGGCAAGACCGTAGTTTTCGTGAATTCCCCGGCTTGCTGCGAGCTGATGACCTTCTGATCCTGAACAATACGCGGGTGTTCCCGGCCCGCCTCTATGGTCATCGTAGTGGAGAGCGCGCCCAGCCCCTAAGCCCGCGGAACCCTGCAGCAAAAGATTTTCTGCGCGGACGGATAGAAGTCTTGCTCACCCGTCAGATCGCCGACGATCCTAATGAGTGGGAATGCCTGGTGCGTCCGGGCCGCAAGATCGGGGTCGGAGAAAAACTTCGCTTTGGTGGTTCAATCAGCAGCCCTGCTGAAGCAAGCTCGCCCCCACTCGAGGCCGAGATCGAAGCCGAGCTTGAGGCCGAGGTTATCGGCCGCGGCAGTTTTGGTGAACGCCGTATCCGCTTCGCTCCAGTCTCCGATTTCTTCGCATGCATCGAGCGCATTGGACACGTTCCACTTCCTCCTTACATTCGTCGCGACCACGACCGCGCAGCGGACCGCGACCGCTACCAGACTGTGTATGCTCAGGCGCGGGGGTCTGTGGCGGCGCCCACGGCCGGCCTGCACTTCACACCTGAGATACTGGAACAGATTCGTAGCCGCGGAATTGAAATTACCGAGATCACCCTGCACGTTGGACTTGGCACCTTTCAGCCCGTGAGAGTAGAAAAAGTCGAAGATCACAAGCTGCATCCGGAGCGCTACGAGATTTCAGCGATCTCGGCAAAGGCAATCAACCGGGCAAAGGCTGAGGGACGGCGCGTGGTGGCTGTGGGCACAACCACCGTCCGCACATTGGAACACGCTGCGGAACACGCCGCCCAGCTTTCTCACGAACAAAGCGGCCGGGACCGGGTTGAAGCCGGACGAGGCGAAGCGGAGGCGTTTATCTATCCCGGCTATCGCTTTCGCATCGTAGACGCCCTGCTGACTAACTTTCATCTGCCGCAGTCGAGCCTGCTAATGCTGGTGTGCGCGCTAGGAGGCAAAGAACTGGTAATGAGCGCTTACCGGCACGCGGTCGAAACAGCCTACCGCTTCTACTCCTATGGCGATTGCATGTTCGTGGAGTAGCCGCTTACGCTGTTAGCATGGTTGAAGATGTCTTATCGGTTCTGGCTCGCGCTTGGAAGGATGCAAGTTCGACTGGGAGCGACTGCCCCCACAGGCCCGGCCGAGCGCACCTCGGCAACTCCCCGTAACCGCCACAGATCAGGATTTGCCATAGCGATGATTGCGCTAGCCTGCCTAGTCCTAACGTTCGCCGCGCACGCGCAAAGTAAGGCCGCGGCAGCCGCTAAGTCTTCCTCCGCGCACGAAGAAGCCGCCCAGCTTTACCGCAACGCCGCCTTCGGATTCCGCTATCAACTTCCCTACGGCTGGGTCGATCGCACCGGGGCGATGCAAGCAGGAAACGACGCCGGCAAGTCCGAAGTCCTGCTCGCTACTTTCGAGCGTCCTCCCGAGGCCATCGGAGAAACCATCAACTCCGCCGTCGTGATCACCTCCGAAAGCGTCGCGTCCTATCCGGGCCTCAAAAAAGCTGAAGACTATCTCGGCCCGCTCACGGAACTTGCGACCGCCAAGGGCTTCCACGCCGACGGCGAACCCTATCCCCTAGAAGTTGAGTCCCGGCAATTGCTGCGCGCCGATTTCGTCAAGCAACTCAGCGCGGGAACGGACTCCGAAAAGCTCACCATGCACCAGTGCACGCTGGTCCTGCTGGCGAAAGGTCATATCGTGTCATTCACCTTCATCGCCGGCAGCGAAGATGCACTCGACGACCTGATGGACGGCCTCCATTTCGGCGCCCCAATTTCGAAGGCACACTAAATTCCAGTAAAGACGCGGCTCGCCGCGTCTGTTGCTGAAGCCCTGAAATGTATGTCCCTAAGAGCAACAAAAAAGGCGGTTTACGGTCTCGATTCCCACCCCAAAAATCCTCAGCTTTGTGCTAAAATGCATATAGCTCAGGTGATACCTAAATAGCAGAAAATTCAACAAGTTGAACTCATCCGAGCGCCTCCGGAATCGTCCCTCCAGCCAGGTGTCCGATCCGGGCCTGTAGTGGCCCGGATTCGGCTCCACTGAGGGTCGGTGTCCGGCTTTCTCAACGGAGCAGAATGGCCACGAAAGAACTGCAAGCGGAACTCGTCGATGGCAAGAACGTAGCGACGAATCTTAACGCGAAGAACGAAGCCAGGAACGACGCGAAGACCATCGACGCGACCAACACCAACGGCAAATCCAACGGAGATTACACCGCCGACTCCATCAAAGTCCTCGGCGGCATGGAAGCCGTTCGTAAACGTCCAGCCATGTACATAGGCTCGACCGGCGAGTTAGGACTGCATCACTTAGTCTACGAGGTGGTCGATAACTCCGTCGACGAAGCGCTGGCCGGCCACGCCGACAAGATTGAAGTCACCATTCATCTCGATAACTCCATCACCGTACTCGACAACGGACGCGGCATTCCCGTCGATAACATGGATATCGACGGCGAAAAAATTCCCGCAGCGCAAGTCGTGATGACCACGCTGCACGCCGGCGGCAAATTCGACAGCAACTCCTACAAAGTTTCCGGAGGCCTGCACGGCGTAGGTGTAAGCTGCGTTAATGCTCTAAGCGAAGAATTAGAATTAGAAATCTGGCGCGACGGCTACACCTGGGAGCAGACCTACTCCAAAGGCGAACCAACCAGCAAGCTGCGGAAAACAGGAGCAGCCAAAGTAAAGACGGGCACAAAAGTCCACTTCGTCCCGGACAAAACCATTTTCACCACGACGGTCGAATATAACTTCGACACGCTCTCTCAGCGCCTGCGCGAACTAGCGTTCTTGAACAAGGGCTTGGTTATCACGCTAACCGACGAACGCCAGACTGACAACAAAACGGGAGAAGCCAAGCGCGCCGAGTTCAAGTACAACGGCGGCATCGCCGAATTCATCAAGCATCTCAACCGCGGCAAGCAGACCCTCCACGACAAACCCATCTACATGGAAGCCGACAAGGATGACGTCCACATAGAAATCGGCCTGCAGTACAACGACGCCTATTCCGAATCCGTCTTTAGCTTCGCCAACAACATCAACACGGTCGATGGAGGCACGCATCTTTCCGGCTTCCGCACCTCACTCACCCGCACCATCAACTACGCCGGCCAGCAGATGGGCCTGTTCAAAGACGTAAAGGAAAATCTAACCGGTGACGATGTAAGAGAAGGCCTGGTAGCCGTGATCAGCGTAAAGCTGCCGCAGCCACAGTTCGAAGGCCAGACCAAGGGGAAATTAAATTCCGACATAGCCGGCATCGTCCAGGCCGTAGTCAACGAAAAGCTGGGAGCATTCTTCGAGCAGAACACCGCCGTTGCCAAAAAAATAATCAACAAAGCGATCGACGCCGCGAGAGCCAGAGAAGCCGCCAGAAAAGCTCGCGACCTTACCCGCCGCAAAGGCGCGCTCGATGGCGGAGGCTTGCCCGGCAAACTAGCCGACTGCTCAGAGCGCGATCCGAACCGCTGTGAGCTTTTCCTGGTCGAAGGAGAATCCGCAGGCGGCACCGCCAAGCAAGGCCGCGACCGCCGCTTTCAGGCCATCCTCCCGCTCAAGGGAAAAATTCTGAACGTAGAAAAAGCGCGCTATGACAAGATGCTGGCCCACGAAGAAATCCGAGCCATGATCACGGCGCTAGGCACCGGCATCTCCAAAGAAGATTTCGATCCGACCAAAGTCCGCTACGGCAAGATCATTCTGATGACTGACGCCGACGTAGACGGCTCGCACATCCGCACGTTGTTGCTCACGTTCTTCTTTCGACACATGCAGGAGCTGATCAAGCGCAGCAACGTTTACATCGCACAGCCGCCGCTCTTCGGCATCAAGAAAGGCAAGAGCCATCAGTACATAAAGAACGAACACGAGTTTGTGAAAGTTATGGTCAAGCGCGCCTCCGAAGGCCTGATCATCCGCTACGGAGAAGGCGCCCCCAAACTGGAAGGCGCGGCCCTGACCAAGTTCATCACCGTGCTTAACGAGTACCTGGGATTCCTTGACAAGTTGAATAAGCGCATCCGCGCCGAGGAAATTACCAGTCTGCTGCCGAAGCTCGACCTCGCCAAGCGCGCAGATTTCGAGGGCGACAAGAACACTCCGCCGAAAAAAATCGAGAAGCTCGAAAAAGAACTAAAGCGCTTGCAAAAGGATTTGAAGCTGAAGAGCGTGGAAACGCGTTTTGACGAAGAACATAATTTGTGGGCACTTGTCTTCGTAAACGCGCAAGGAGCCGAGCACATCATCAACTGGGAACTGGCCTCGACCCCGGAATGCCGCCAGCTCATAACCAAGTTCAAGCAGATCGAGCAGTATCTCGAACCGCCTTTCGTGATCGAGAGCGTGCCGAGACCCGCGAAGGCGGCGGCGAACGCTGCAGAGAAAGACGAAGAAGAAAATGAAGAAACAGGCGAAAACGAAGGCGAGAATCTGACCGCGTCAGAAAAAGAAGAAGCTGAGAAGTCCGGGAAGAAATCCGGCAAGCCGGCGGCACTCAGAGCGAGAGCGAAAGAACCCGAGATCGTAGAAAAAAACACAGCCCGCGAACTTTTCGACTACGTCCTGAACGAAGGCCGCAAAGAGTACACCGTCCAGCGCTACAAAGGCCTCGGAGAAATGACCGCCGAGCAACTCTGGGAGACAACCATGGATCCCGAGCGCCGCACCCTCCTGCAAGTAAGGCTCGAAGACATAGCCGAGTGCGAAACCATCTTCACCACGCTCATGGGCGAAGACGTAGAAGCGCGCAGAAAGTTCATCGAAGACAACGCGCTCGACGTGAAGAATTTGGACATCTAGGTTGTGGGGTGGACACCCACTCTTCAGGAAGCCACGACCCCGCAACCGGACTAGAGCCTTTGCCTCTTTCATCACATTCAGCCGGTGTCCGCCGTCACATACACCCAACTTGCCCGATGCGAGAATGACTTCTGATGGGTCGATGCCGTTGGGCGCCCGTCCTGCACAAGCTCTTTGACAACCTTAAGTTGAGGCGTTTAGCGGGCGTGAGCGAAGCAGGGAGGCCACTGTCGAGATCCTGAGCGAAGCGGACGGATCTCGCAAGCAACTGGTTCTCAAAGACTTTAGCTGCAACCCCTTTAAATCCAAAGATCTAGCGATAATTTCTCTCTAACGGCAACAAACGGTTTGGCGCACATGTGTGTCACGGTTGATACACTTAGTTGCCGTGACAGGGCTGGCGTTAGTGCATGTCGCCTATGCAAGGACGCCAGTGCAACGTTCCTTCCGAATGATAGGTTCGGCAGAAAACCGTCCAGTAATGCTCTCTTTTCCCAAGTATCTCCTGCCCCAGTAGTCAACCCTGCCGAAAACGACGATGTGATAGTTGGACATAGGCAAACTCATTTCGGCGGATTGCTCGGGTGTGATGTTTACCATAATAGATTTACTTCCAGTCTCTCCGGGAACGAATGCATTTCCCCCTGGATTTTGTTCCCCCGGCCACATAGCAGGCAGGGCGAAGCTTCCATTGAAAGCAATATTCAGCACGTCGTAATCAATGTAAAAATTGCTAATTTGAAATGCCGGAGACGGCCCGACATTTTGAACAACGACATCCAATGGGGCGCTTCCCGGAATTTGTGGAGTGAAATTTTGGGCCGGGGTCATGGTGAGCCAAGGGCGATTGGCGGCTTGGAAAATCTGGAGGGACTGCTTGAGAGAGTCGCTGGAGTTGCGGGCCATCTGAGCGAAGTCACTTTCGACAGCTTTAATCTTGGTGTCAATTCCATCAGCCGTGCCGGAGAAGCGATCAGCAGCGGCGGCGTTCCTGTCGGAAGCCGCTGCAATTTGGCGAGCAGCGCAAGCCTGAGTATTGGCCGCTCCGATGATCTTATCGACTTGCTTAGAAGTGTTTCGATTGTTACATCCAGACTGCACAAACTGGGCTACCGTAGTCAGCGCAACAACCGCAGTGAATACGATCATCCACAATTCGCCAGCCCTGATTCGGTCAAGGATATCCTGCTGGCTGGGTTGTGTTGGCTTGTCAGTCTCGCCTGTTTTGTGGGAGGTTTCGTCTGCCTGATTTACCGCGACATTTCCGGCCCCTGGAAGCGGATTAACGCTTTTGCTCCCGCCGCCAAAATTCGCTGCGGAGTGGCTTTCATCTTGTGTGCTGTCGGGTTTGATTGGATCGCCGTTACTCATTGGAGTACATTTCTGAATATATGAAGCAACGCGAATACATCGAAGGCCCGGAAGCGTTTGAGAACTTCGAACGGTTTGCGACCGCGATTCTACAGGCTCCGGCCAAGAAAAAGAAGCGGCCTAAAAAGACCGCTTCTGGAAAGAAACCGAAGAAATCCGACAAGGACTAGAAGGGGACTGACGTTTCCCCCGTCCCTGTCGGGGACGTGCGCGGCGATTGGTTTTTGCCTGTGAGTTCGGCGTAGGTCAACCGCTTGCCAGCAATCTGGCTCATGGCCAGCGCGAGCGGTCAGAATCATTGCCCTTGCGATTGTTGAAACGAAAAACTTGCTCATCGACGTAACGGTCTAAATGAAAAGGTTCCACAGCAACGTAAGTACCGCGCAGGGTCCGCTTGAGAAGCGCCCAGAAATTCTCAAGGCCATTGGTATGCACGCGGCCTTTGACGTAGGTTTCGGCGTGATTCACTACGTCATGCACGAAACGATAGTGCAACTTGTCATAGCCCACGGCGTCATCCGTGTAGACCGTGGAATCATAGCGGACGTTGTTCAAAACTTCGTTCTGCAAAGTTTCGCGTTTCACGTTCGGCACAACCTTCGCCCTGACTTCGCGCAGATCACGGTCAAGGATGCCTTGGACGATTGTCTTTCCTCCGAATACAACGACGTAACTCGGATCAAAATGGGAATATCCCCAGCCAGCGACCTCACGAAGATGAAAACATCCATGTCACCGAACCGCGCCGTACTTCACCTCCGGATAGGCCCGGTCAAACAAGACCCAAAGCGCTCCGATGATGACGAAGACGAGGTAGCTTCCTTCCGGACCAACCGAGCCGCCCGTTAGCCACACGGGACCATGGAAGCTGGAGTTGAGCAGATGTCCGGGCAAAAGTGTTCCGCTGTCGGGAACAGAATAGAGATAGCTCTCGCCCCAATCCCAAGCCATGTGAAAGCCGACGGCCCACCACAAATCGCCCGTCCGCCGCAGCGTGAGGCATAAAAAAAAACCGATCATTCCTGCTGCCACGAGTCCCGTCTTAGCTTCTCCAGCATTGGTGCCATGAAGAGCGCCAAACGAAACCGAAAGCAGCGCCGCCGCCGGCCAGAAATTCATTCCTTTGGCGAGCACCCACTGCGAGTAGCCACGCAACAGAAAATCTTCAAAAAATCCGGTGATCAGGAAAAACACCGCGTAATAAGCGGCAAATTTCAAGATGCGAGCACCGTGCAGAACGAGCGATCCGAAATCAACCGCGCCCGCGACGCGCAATGCCAGCATCAAGACAGTCAGCGAGATGATTCCCCACAACGTCCCGACCCAGAAGTTTCGTCTGAAGGCGCAACGCGCGGGCAGACCGAAGTCGCCGAATGGACGGTCTTCAATGCGAGCCATAACCAGAGCGGGCAAAACTGCGGCCAACATCATGCTGACTTCGGTGATCATGCGCCACCAGAGCACGCTCAAGCGTGATTGGATGGACATTAACAGCCAAGCCTCGATCTCGAACACAGTCCATGTCATCGCGAGGTAAATCAACCAGCGCGTGCCCGTATAGATTCCGTTCGGCCCGACAAAAATGTCGCGCAGCGGAGATTCGCGGCGATCGCTCGTCGGTGATTTAAACGTCGACGAAGGTTCTTCCGAAGGCGCAACTAATGTTGCGTCATCCGCTGATAGTCTTCGCTCCGGCTCCGCTGAAGAAGTCGATAACGGTTCGCTATCCATCTTTGGTTATCCAACACCGTCTTCGACATGGTAAAACACTCGGTCTGCTTCTTACTTAAATGTTGCGACGATTTCTTCATTCCGATGGTTTCCGTGGCCCGCAGTTTGGCGCTGCCGCGCTGCTGTTCGTCTATTTGCTGCAGTGTGTCTGGTTGATCCATGTGCAAACGCTGCAAGGCTCAATCCCGAGTTCCGACCAGTCGCTGCGCATCTACCTCGGGTTCGAACAATGGAAAGGAGTCGCCATCGCCGGAACTCCCGGGTCAATGCGTTCCGAAACTGCCACGGGTTTGCCCTCCTCGGGTCGCGCCGGCCATCTCAGGGTCAGCGAAGGCTACGATCAGGACCGTTCACCAATCTACTACCTCGTCGCCGCGGCACCGCTGCTGTTGCGCCCCGATTCGTGGCTGCCGGCATCACTTCAGCCGTTGCTGGCCGCGACTCCGTATCTGTTCTTTGGCGTTATGCTCGGAGCCTCGCTTTGGTACGTCTCCCGCCGTCTTTATGGCAACGCGGGCGGTTACATTGCTCTTATGCTGTACTGCTTTTCGCCGGCCATGATCGTGAACGTGGCCAGCGCGCAGAGCCAAGGCGAAATGGGCGGCGTATGGGGAGCGTTTGGGACCGTCTTCACCGCTATTGCGCTGGCGCACACACTCTACGCTCCGCGCGAAGTTGTGCTCTGGAATTGGCGACGCATTCTGCTTCTGGGCTTGTCTGTAGCATTGGCAGCAGGCGATCAATTTTCGCTGGTGGTGCCGGCGCTGGTGATTTTGCCGCTGATGTTTTGGGTGTCGCCAGTCCGGCCGAGCGCCGTGCTCGCGATCTGGGCCGCCGCAATCGCTGTGGCTACAGTGCTGTTATTTGCTGGTTACTTTTTCGAACCTGTGTTGTTCTGGCATGGGATGCTACATGCTCAGTGGTTCGAGTTCGAACCGGCCGCATTTGGCATCTCCTTCTCCTACCGCAACGCTTTACAAACAATCTCCCTCAATAGCCCTCCGCTGGTGATTGCCGCGCCGGTAGCGGTGATTGCGTATTGTAAATGGAAGCGAACCCGCTATTTCGGTAACACTGCGCCGCTGATGATCGCGGCACTGCTGTTCGTTTTGGCACTGGGCTCTCCCAATCTTCCGGGACGAGGTTTCCATCTCACGTTACTCGTGTTCCTCTTCGTCTTCGTCAGCGGAGTATTCGCCGATCTGATCGAGACTGAGCAAAACCAGTCGGTGATGGCCGGCATTTGCGGATTGTTGGGTTCCTCAGCCCTGTGGAACCTGTGGCAGTTGTGGCGAGTTTGAATTCGATCTGGAGGCGAGGCCGCAATTGCTTGATCTACTCTAGAGTAGCGATGACAGAGTTTCGGCCGTCTGTAAAGGACCCGCTGAAGTGGCCAGTCCCGGAGGAACCGCCATCCAGAACCTCGCGGCGAATTGGGATCCACAGTTCGATTGCTGGCGGCGTCGAAAATGCCGCGGAACGAGCGTACCGGCTGGGGTGCGGCACGTTTCAGATCTTCTCTACGAGCCCACGGCAATGGCGGCCGTATTCTCTCGGGCGAGGGCAGTGCGAGGTGATGAACCGACTGCGGCAACGTTACGATCTCAAGCCGCTAGTGATGTAAAGGGCGCTGGATCTGGCCAAGGGTGGTCTGACCATCCTGATTGAAAATACAGCGGGTGCCGAGTATTCATTAGGGGGAACCTTTGAGCAGGTGGCTGAGTTACTCGATCGATTGCGGCGAACTGTGCCAGTCGGCGCGTGTATCGACACTTGTCACACTCACGTTGCGGGTTACGACATTGTGAGCGATGAGGGACGCCGACTGATGCTGCAGCATTTGGACCGAACCGTGGGCTTCACAAAGGTGCGGGTCTGGCATTGCAATGACGCAAAGGCGGAAATGCGGATCACGATTGGGTCGACATGAGCATATCGGGCGTGGAGAATTGGGATTGGAAGTGTTTGAGCCCTGCTCAAGATCGTCATTTCAAGTAGGCGGCTTTTATCGCCGAGACGCCTATTCACGGTCCGAGAGACGATTTGCATAATGTGCAGGCACTGAAAGAGCTCGTCAGAAGATAAGATTGCGAATTTACCGCCGCAAGTCAGATCTCGACCGTGATCGTGCGAGTTAGAATAAATATTCGCGAGACCTGACAAGGATCAAGCATGAATATCTCCACCCCCCCACCGGAAACCATCTATGTAACGCGCACCGGGCTCCCGCTGACTTTTAAACTTGAGTGGCCTTTTCAGCGCGCGACATCTGGCACCGATTTTGACGTTCTACATGCGGTGATCACGCTGGAGAATTCAGATGGCCTGCGCGCGCTTGTGGCTGTGAATCTTTCAGCCACGCTGCGCGAAGTGCTGCCGTCACTAGAACCAGAAGACGCGGAAGGGCCGGTCATCAATGCGCTGCGCAAGGAGGTTGACCGCCAGCAAATGGAGTTTGTGAGGTCCGGCAAACTGGTGCCCTTGCCCCTTTCTAGTCGCCATTACAATTTCAATCTAAAACAATGGGTTTTCGGCAAAGCCAACGATCAAGAAATCGGCCGCATGATCGAACGCAAGGTCTACTGGCAGACTTATCTCGTTGGCGGGTATGTTTGGTTGGGCGATCCGACCGAGGCTCTCTACCTCGGGACAACCACCGATCACATAGCTAACATCGCTGCCGAACTTGCGCGGCAAGGGCTTTTTGCCCTGGCGCGTCGTTATGCGACCGCGCTTCCCGCCCTCATGAATCAAAAGGAACGCTTCGGTTCTGAGATGGCGGCAGCTCACCGGCAACTGGAAGAGAAGCACGCCTTTGAACGTGGCTAGCCCGGCCACTTAAACGCGCGGAAATCCCTCATGTTCACTCACGCGCCATTGGCACAATACTTCTTTCGTGGGGAGCGATGCCTTGACCTTTCATCCCGCTTTTGTCGGTGGAATATGACTTACAAATGCCCACTATTCCCTTAGCACAAAAGTGTAACTTCGCAACGTGTCGGAAATGATTTCTTGACTTGCACTAAGTATGAGTTATAAAGTAATTTAATTAACGTTTCAATGTAATTCATACTGACATGAGAGGTTGTATGCCATGATAGAAACACAGCTTCATGAGAAGGAAGAAGAAAGAAGCTTCGGCGAGTTCCGTCGGAAAGTACGATCGGCGGAAGTACTTTCTGCAGCTATGCAGCGCTTGTTACAAGCGATTCACTTTAATGGTCGTTTGAGCGTTTTGGTGCAAAACGGTGAAGTGCTCAAGTCTGGTTATGAGGAGGGGTACTTTCGGCAAACGGAGGTAACCACTAGACTGCAGTAGTTTTTATTCCTAATTAAATAGCCAAAACAGGTCATCGTAAGAGAAACGAGCCCTGGGCCGAGGAATCGGTACCAGGGCTTTTTGTTTTCATATTTTGTAATGGAGGGAAGGCAATCATGAAAACGCTAGGCGAAATGGGAGTCCATGAAATGCTGATCGAACTAAAGTATTGTGAGCGGTGCGGCGGATTGTGGCTGCGTCCGCAGGGGGCAGACGCAGTGTATTGTGCCGGTTGCCGAGTGCTCGTGGAAGCCAAGCAGAATCCTACTGTGACGCCTTCCCCAAAACCGCGACCCCGCAAAGGGCACCAGGGAACTGGCAAGCAAAGAGTTGACCTTCATGGCTCGGGCAGGATCGATTCTTTGGAAGGCATCGCGACAATCGAGGTGCGGGCATGACAAGTATAGAAATAATGGCTAGTAGTGCAGCGCGTGCACCATCTTGGAACCTAATGGGACAAGCTGACCCGCCGCCCTCGGTGCTCTATGGAGAAGCGGAGCTAGAATTAGCACCTTACCGTGGTCGAACGGCAGCCCTGCTACGCCGGTATGCCAGGGCCTCAGTCGAGCTGGGAAGGTTACCGTCGTTGCTGGGGCGGGAGTTTTTCCGGACTCGAGTTACGTCGTATACAATGAGAAACTTTGAAGACGTTGTTATATTTGTGACGGACATGGAGAAAGCAATCGACCGGCTGGGGCCGCTCGAAAGGAAACTACTTGCGATGAATATTCTGGAGGAATATACGGTGGACGAGGTGGCACGGCTACTAGCTTATAACCCTAAGACAATTCGACGGCTGCTGCCGGATGCCCTTGACCAGTTATCGCGGATACTGCTCGGGGCTGGGTTGATGAATAACCTTATTATGGTTGGTGGGGAGCGAAAAAGTTGTCAAGAGGGTAGAAATTACAAAACCAATGCAAGTACTTCAAAGGATGGCAAATATAAATATCGTGATCATGTCCACTTGGAGCCCCCTGATTTGATATCCTAAACTTAAGAGTCAAGAAAAAGAACTCTTAAAGGGCGCGACGCAAATCGCGTCCTTTTCTTTTACGGATGGAAGATTAAGAATGACAATATGCGAAAACTGGTGTGGAGCGAAAAGTTCACTTCGATAGCGGCGCGAGAGAGAACGTAACGTAGAATCAGAGGAGCCGTCAGGTGGATAATTTGGATTGCGCCAGGAAGGCGAACGAAACGCGACATGGATATGACCTGGGTGACGGAGCGGATTGCGCTGGGGGGCGGCATTTGGAACGCCCGGAACATGGAAGCAGTGGCGCTGGCTGGGGTGACTCACGTTGTCAATATGCAAATTGAATTCGACGATCGGCCGTTGGCGGAGCCCCATGGTATCCGGGTCCTGTGGAATCCCACTGATGACGATTTCTTGCCGAAGCCGCCCGAATTATTAAAACGGGGAGTGGATTTTGCGTTGAAAGCGATGAGCGAACCGAAGGCGCGGATATATGTGCATTGCGCGGCAGGAGTGCACAGGGCCGCGATGATGACGCTAGCGATCTTATGTGCGATGGAGTGGGAAGTGGACGCCGCTATGGTGCTGATTGAAACGCGAAGACCGGTGGTGGATTTCGCCGATGTGTATGTTGAAAGCGTGCGACGCTTTCTGGGGTCGCGAATTGAGAGCGGGCCGCGGAGTTCGGGCTAGAACGGTTTTGGTGGTGAAAAAGGAGTACCGTTCGGGTAGTGGACCAGTTTAGGAAAACACATCTCCCAGCGGCTAAAGCCGCGTTTATTCAACGGCCTTTATGGCACGACTGAAGTCGTGCCTTTTCAAAGCAGATTCAAATTGAGTTACTACCGCCGCTCGATAGAGCGGCTTTTTTATTGTCCGGAATTGGTTTTCGCGGCCACCAGGAGAGAGAGAATGCCAAGATTGTTCGCGGTGAATTGTAGGTATTTCCCGATGGCGACGGAAGTGGCGATTTGCCTTTTGTTGGTGCTGGTGAGTTGCGGTGTGTCAACAAAGCTGCAAGCTCAAACGCTTACGACTACGACAATCAGCGACACCGTATATAGAGCGGATGGCACGGCCGCATCGGGAACAGTTCTAATTTCCTGGCCATCATTTGTCTCTGCTGCCGGTGAGGCGGTAGCCGCGGGAAATCTGGCTGTGACGATCGGGCCGCTAGGCGCGTTTACCGCGCAACTCGTTCCGAACGTGGGAGCGTCTCCGGCGGGTACTTACTACACAGCGGTTTTTCAATTGGATGACGGTACGGTTCGTCGGGAATACTGGGCGGTGCCGACTACCTCACCCACGACCATTGCTGCTGTGCTGACGACACCAGGTACAGGATTGGCGAACCAGGCGGTGACGCAACAATATGTGGATGCAGCCGTTGCGGGGCTCGCCGTTGACGCGACCGTTGTGCACCTAGCAGGAACGGAAACTATAACGGGGTCCAAGCAGTTTACTGTGCCGCCAGGGTTGCCGACGCCCGTAGGTCCCGATGACGGCGCCAATAAGGGTTATGTGGATGCGGCGGTGTCTACTGTTGGCTCGGGAGCTTACGTCTCGATTGCGGGGGGTACTATGACCGGGCCGCTGACGTTGCCCGGAGACCCTACTGCACCCAATCAGGCAGCTGACCGTAACTATGTCGACAATGGACTTTTAGGAAAGGCAAATCTTGTAGACGGATATGTTTCCACCAGCGAATTGGGAGCAGGAATTGCCAGCGCGGCGACATGCTTAAACGGGAACTCTACTTGGGGTTCCTGTGGTGGCGGCGCACCGGCAGGGATTACTTACGCCACGACAGCGCAGAGTTGGACACAGACGATATCGTCCTCACTGGTCGGTGGAACGGCAGCTACGGTTACGCTCACTCCCTGTCCAGTCGGCATAGACACAACCAGCGGGGCCGGCTATCAAGTCCTTCTTTCTGGAGGAGGCAATAGCGAAGCTGCAAAGATTGTGACGACCCCCGGTGGATGCACCCCGGGAGCGGGGTCGGGAACAATCACCTTTACTCCGTTCTATTCCTATGCGTCTGGATACACAATTGGTTCGGCTTCTTCGGGTATCCAGGAGACTTTGAACGCTGCCTGCGGCGTGAGCGCGACCCAATGGCAGAACAGCCAGTGCAACGTGACCATTCCGGCCAACGGTCCAAACGGCACGGTCAACACTTACAACGTGTTGGGGACGATCTATTTGCACTCCAATCAATCGGTCTTGAGTGGTTATGGTACATCGCTAAGCTGCCTGGGCCGGGGGCCCTGCTTACAGATTGGCGATCTGGCGAATTCCAATAACTACACCGACAATACCGTTGCCGGGTTGAGCTTTCGCAGCCCAACCAATCTCTCCAGCAACGCGGCGTTCGCCGGCGTACCAGTCACGCAAACGCAAAGGGCTTCCTCGGTGGTGACGATCACCACGGCCAGCGCGCACGGTTTTCGCATTGGCGACATGGTGACCATTCTCTTCACCGACAACAGCGCCTACTGGGGCGATGCGGTGGTCACGGCCGTGCCCACTTCGACCTCGTTTCAATACGCCCACACCGGCGGCGACGTAGCCTCCCAGACAACGCCTGGCGTCGTCGCGCTCGCTTATGTAGCGGTGCTCGATAACGCCGAGGACACGCATCTGACGGACATTTCTTATGACCTGGCGGGCGAGAACGGGCACTTTAATAACTTCTTCGACATGTGGGACGACGAGAACGCCACGATCGATCATTTCAACAATCAGGCGATATCGTTGAACGACAGCGCGAACTGGATAGGATCGTTCGTGTTCTCGGCCGGAAACCAGAGCCACCAGCTGGCTCCGGTGATTACGCTGCGGGATTCCAACATCACCGCCAACGCCTCGAACGGAGTGACCGATTACAACTCGAACGGACTCTACATCGAGAACACAGTCATTCAGTCGAGCGGGTCGTGGCAGGTGTATTCAGCGAACACAACGGGAAACTACCAGGGAGCCTACCTCAAAAATATTTATTCCGAGAGCACCCTGGCGGAAAATCCGGCGAGTCCGGCCAAGTCGCCTTTCCCCGGCCTTGGCATTGCCGGCTTGATTGCGGGAGCGTCGAGCACGACAGCGGATTTTCAGTATGCGGGCACGGGCCCCAGTCTCTCGGTAGCGTTTCCCACGGGCAGCACCGGCGGCGGAACCATTCCTTATGTTTACTACATCGTAGTCAATGACACGACGGCGAGCACGCAGAGTTCGCCGCTGCCGATTCTGACCTGGGAAAGCACGGGCACGGACTCGATTCCGGTGAAATGGCCGCGCGTCGCCAATGGAACGGACGTTATCACTTACGATGTGCTGCGCTGCTCGGGCGCCAATCCCTATCCTTCTTCCGGAGGAGGGGGGACCCCCGGCGGCTCCACGACCGCGTGCGGTTCGGTGGCGACCGCCATCTCGCAAGCTACGGCGTGCAGCGTCAGTTCGGTTCCGTCGCTGGTGTGCTCTTACACCGACAGTGGCTCAGTCTCCACTTCGTCTTACACGGTGAATTTCGGCAGCTATGCGAACTACGATGGCAATCTCAACTTCTGGCCGGGTTTAATTGTCTCGGTCAACAAAACCATCAACACCGATCAGGAAGAAACGGGAGGCGTAGGGATCGGGCTGGGCGGCAATCCGCTGCAGGTTGCGAAGCGCTGCGACGCGGGCGGCGCATCCAACGCCGGAGGGGGCTACACAACGTGCCTGGCAAGCAACCTGAGCAGCGGCCCTAACCAAACGGCAACCCTGCTCGGCGACGATGGCCTGAATTCCGGCGACCAAAACTCTGCCGTCACTGGGCGCCTAAACTATGTCACTCCGCCGGGAGCTTACTGGCAGGCGCACCAGATCGAAACCTTGATGGATTCCAATCCCGGACTGACGGTATCGACTCAGGGCTATCGCCGTCCCGCCAGCGTGAACGATGCGTGGATTGGAACCGACGCCCCGCACAACACGCCGCTGACCACAACCATGCTGGCCATCGGCGCGGGCCAGTCAATCACGGAGTACATCGCAAATATTGGATCGTCGGGCACCTATCCCTATGGGGGCAGCGGATGGCTGGAAAGGCTCAACGCATCGCTCAAAGAGTTCAACGTGCCAACCAAATTTGACCAGGGCATTACTCTAGCCGGACTCGCGAATGGGTGCCTCAATCTTGTTTCGGGGGTAATTGCGTCGACTGGGAGTCCGTGCGGAACAGGGAGCGGTGGAGGAAGTGTTAGTTCGGTGTTTGGGCGCACGGGTGCGGTTACAGCGACGACCGGCGACTACACAGTATCTCAGGTAACAGGGGCAGCGGTGGATGCAGCGGTTGTCCACCTCGCAAATGCTGAAACGATCACTGGGGCCAAGACCTTTACAACCAATCTCACGGTTGGAGGCAATTTGTTATTGCCGCAGAGCAGCGGCTATGTTCCCGCGGTTGGAGGCATAGGGCTAGATACAGCCCCCGGCTTGCCAGTGGTCAATATTGGTGGGACAACGGAGCAGGTCGCTCTTACGAGTTCGAATATCAGCGGACAGGCCGGGACGGCACTTGCCCTGGCAGCGACTCCGACGCAATGCAGCGGATCGTTTGCGACTGGCATTGCGGCAAATGGGAATGCGAATTGTGCGATACCCGACGTGATTGAGCTGCAAGAAACGACGCAACCTGCAGGAATGCCTAACTGGGGCGTTTTCTGGTTTGATTCGTCGGCCCATGCGCCGAAGTTTATCGATAACAATGGGCAAGCTGTCCAGTTGGGACTTAGTAACTTGTTCAATTCGGATCCCGGTGGCGATCCTACAGACAATCTCGAAGAGCGCAATGGAGGCAATGCGGAGAATTTTCGTGTGTACTCAAGTTATACAAGTAATGGATCTGTGTGGCAGAGGACCTCGCTGGGATTTGACGCGGCCGATAACGCGCCGGTGGGCTATGCCGTGTTACGCAGTGAGAATTCAACCTCGGCGAATGCGCCGGGTTTGGGCTTTTGGATTGGAAGCGGGCTGAAGTGGGTACTGGATCCTACTGGTACGCTGAAGCCGTGGACGGACAATCAATTCAATGTGGGCAGCGATACCGGGAACGCGGTTATGAGTATGTTTGCCAAGACGTCGTTTAACACGGTCACCCATGGACGGAACGATTTTGAGATTCCGAATGACAGTGTAAGTGGGACGGTGGCGAATCAACTGGCCGTGTTCAACGGGAATAATCCTTCGCAGGCGGTACTTGCCAGCACGTCGTCGACTAATGGAGTGATTGGAATAGTGGCGCCGGGGAGTGGGGGTAAAAGCGGGAATGCAGTCATTACCTGGCAGGGGTACGCTTACTGCGTCTTTGATAATGCGACTACAGCGGGGGATGCCGTGGTCGCCAGCACGATTACGGCGGGAGACTGCCACGATGCGGGATCAGGAGCAGAACCCGCGGCCCAGTTGATCGGCTATGTTGATGTTACCGATGCAACTTCTGGACAAACCAATGGGATACGGGTCGGCTTACAGGCGCCGTCCGGAGGCGGGGGTGGTGGTAATGTGGCGTCCGTATTTGGCCGCACGGGCGCGGTCATGGCCGCTACGGGTGACTATACGGTAGCGCAAGTCACAGGGGCGGCTGTGGACTCCAGTGTGGTTCATCTTGCGGGCACGGAGACCATTACTGGAGCTAAGACATTTTCCAGTAACGTGACATTGAGTGGGAATCTTAATGTGGCGGGGAATATCAACCAGACGGGAACCGGACCCACACAATGGTCGGGGCAGGAGTGGACAGGAACGACGGTTACGGTGCCGAGCGGGATGGCGTTTTCACTAGGAGTGGGATCGGATAATATATTCCGCTGCCAGTTGACTAGCGGGGCATCTTGCATGCCTTCGGGCGGCGGAGGGATGGTATACCCGGGTGCAGGTATTCCTAACTCGACGGGATCTGCGTGGGGGACTTCTTATGGGACCTCGGGTAGTGGAGTTACTCTGGCTCTCACCGCATCGCCGGTCTTCACCGGAGCGCCTATAGTCCCCGGGTATGTGCCAACGACCGCTACGGTTAATGGTCACGCACTTTCAGGTAATGTGACGGTTTCTGCGTCGGACGTGACGACCGGGACGCTTCCGCACGGGCAGTTGCCAGCACTTGTAAGCGGCGATATTCCTGACAATGCAGGCAACACCAGCGGAACAGCGGCGAATTTGAGTGGAACGCCTACGTTACCTTCCGGGACGACTTTACCAGGTTACGCAACTACGGGAACGCTGGTTTCTGGCGATTATGATAAAGCGAGCGGCACCGGTGCGATTGCCGATTCTGGTGTCGTGGCTGGACCTTATTCGATCCCCTGGCCGATCTCGATTTACACGGGCGGTACGATCACGGCCTCGTTCAATAGCACGAGTGGCAAGGCGCAGCTTTGGGGATTTTCCCTAACTTTCCCGGAGACTACGGTTCAGTTCAGCTATTACGTGCAAACGGCGGACACCGGAAGTTGTACTTACGACATTGGGATATTGAACACCTCTGGCAACATTGCAGCCGCTGGTAATGCCCACATGGGGAATACGACAGCCGCAGCTGGGGGGTTCACTTCCACGGGTTGGCATACAACAGCATTGGCGGGAAGTTCGACGTTGCAGCCTGGGAAATATTATGTTGCGCTCACTGCCAGTGCGGCCAGCGGGTGCGCTGTTCTGGGCGCGGGCAGCACGCCGACATTTCTGAGCAACACCACCGAGACTGTGAGCTCTGGCGGCACGCTAAATAACGGGATCTCGATTCCCTCTGACGTTGTCTCCGTTGGTTCCGTGCCCAGCGTGTACCTGCGATGATTTCGCCGACTCCGGACGTGCAGGTGAGAAAAAGCTAGACCACGGAGAAACACCGTCAAGTTCAGGCCTCGCTTCGGCGAGGGTTTTCTAATGAAGTCTTAGGGCAAATGTATATCCATGATCATACGAAGTCATTTCAAACTTGATTCAGTGTTGTTGGGACTGCTGCTTGGTTATGCAAGCTTCGCGCACGCCACTAATTATTACGTGGATTGTAATTACGGCGCGAATGGAAATCCGGGGACAAGCCCACAGCAGGCGTGGCGCACTTTGCTGGAAGTTGGTATCTCCAGCTTTCAGCCGGGAGACACGATCAATCTGCTGCGGGACTGTACGTGGAACGAAACTTTGACGCCGCCTTCCAGCGGAAACAGCAGTTCTCTCATCAAGATTGACAGCTATGGGAATGGACGGCCACCACACCTGACAGGGTATTTACAGGTTGCGGCAAAGTGGTGGACTCAGGTTGGGAGCACCAATGTCTGGGCGGCCAGTTTGTATTCGACCACGAGCGGTCTAGCGACCGTGGTGCAATGCGGTATTCGGGACTTCTATTGCCTGACGCAGCCGCCCTCGCAGTTACAGTATGTGCGCTTTGGCACGACATGGGGAATAGCGCAGGAAAGCCAGGCAGGCCTCAGTCAAGATCGGGACTTCTGGTACGACTCGACTAACTACATTTTGTACGTGTACAGCGCTAGCGGCAATCCGGCGGTGCACTACTCCACGGTTGCGCCAATCGTGCTCAGCGGGGAGAGCGTGCTTAATGTGAACGGGGTCTCGTGGCTCGAGATCCAGCACCTGAAGATTGACTGGTTCGACGCCTACGGAGTGCAGGTGCAGGGTGTGAGTGACCATCTTTGGTTTGCGAACATGGCTGCTGACAGTGAAGTCGAGAATGGAGCGGTGCCACTGGGTTTTTATGTACAAGCGAGCGGTACGCCGGTGGATATCCATCTTTTTAACACTGACGCCAACATGAACTATGTGGGTTATCACTTCGATGGATGCAGCGGCGGCGGCTGCGCCTTCGAGATTAAGAACTGCCGCGCCTACGCTAATCGCACTTACGGCATTGTGGACAACGTGCAGGGAACAGTTAGTTATGACTACTGCCATCTCTACGCCAACAATTTGGCAACGGCCGTAACGGTCGATACTTCGGGAACACCCGGACCTACTCCAGGAACTCATAATATCGCGGCAGAGACTCCGCCCTGGGTCCACGAGTGGCATCGATGGCCGGCTTATACGACAGTTACTTTTGACGATCCGGGGCTGGTGCAATATAGCGCTCCCTATGTCAACGGACTGCTCCCGATTATGACTGCAAAACAAGTGCCGCTCTCGATCGCGGTGGTTACAGGCGGGGACTATTCGCAGTCGATTATCAGTGAAGTGCAGGGCTGGATCAACGCAGGATGGGACGTTAATACGCATTCGATATCGCACGAGTATTGGGATCCGCCAGCGGCCAGTTGTGGACCGGGCGGAACGTTTCCTGTGCCTTGCCATGCGTTTGAAAACCTGCAATACACGGGGACGATTGCGACAAGCGTGACTTTGAACATTGCACATCCGGCTCCCGGACAGGCGACGTTGATGGTAACGACGACCCCGGACGATCCGGCAGCGGATATTACATGGAATTTGACCCCGGCGCCTCCGGGGCAACCCTCGACCGGAATCGACACTATCGGCGGGATCCTATACACGCTGCAACAGCGCGGAGTGTTTTCTGTGACCGAGGATGCGAACGCTAAGAGCGCGGCGCGAAGTCTGTCGCTGGCTGACGTGACGAATCTCAACATTTTCACTGCAGCACAAAATCTAGATTTTGACGAAACGCAGCTGGAAACAGAAGAGATGGGCTGGGCGAAGGGGTGGATGAATGCGAACCTTACCGGACTACCCTCGCAACGAGTTTATGTGATGCCGGGCTCTTATGAAGACCCGATGACCGAGAACATTGCGTCAAGCCTGGGATATGTGGGGGTGCGAGGTACCGGCAGCCTCAAACCGTGCTGCGGCGCGAATACGACGCTGGCTACGGGATATGACGTGTTTAACATCCTAAGTCAAGGGATTGTGCCTTACTACCAGGGACTTACGTATCAACAGATGCGGAATCGAGTTAGCCAAGATTTGTTCAAGAACGCGCTTTGGGGAAGGCCGATCGGATACTTCTGGCATGTGAACGAGTTGCGACCGGACGAAGTGGAGAACCTTATGGACGCGTTCATTCAAGGTGGGGCGACGCTGAAATCAAACACTCAGATGGTGAACCTGCTGCTTTCGTGCCAAGCCAACGATGTGGTGCCGTCAGGTTATGTAGCCGGCAGCTATTACGCCTGTCCTTCAAGCAGGACTGAGGCAGATTTTCGACCGACGGTGAATTCGCCGGTGAGAAATGTCGGACTGAATCTGGGCGCCGAATATCAATACGACTTGCTGGGGATCAATCAAAACTCGTATGGATCGGGGTGGGCAATTGGGGCTTACGCGTTTGTTCCGGAGATTTTCAGCGCCACTGATTGAGATAGGGCTTTTAATCTGGCTGGCTGCGGTCGAGATTATCCTCCGGGAGTTTTCGCACGAGTTCTACAACCGTCAAGAGCTTCAACCACGGGGGACACGGGGAAGCACGGGGGGGAACCTGCAGGAACTTATGCAGGCTGCCGCAGGACGACGGTTGTGACGGAATTGACGGCAGCGCATCTGCAGTGGTTGGGAGAGCACCTGGATGAGACTCTGGATGTGGTGGCCGGGAAGGAACCCACGCGGCGAGATGATTTCATCGAAACGTATCTGAAGATCAGAACGAAGACGCAAAGCGAAACGTTTTTCAGGTTGAACCGGGCGCAGGAAGAGTATTCCTACCGGTGCGACAAACAGAACATAGTGCTGAAGGCGCGGCAGTTGGGGATTACGACTTACATCGCTGCGCGATTTTTTGTGGACACGATCACGCATGCGGGCACGCTCAGCATGCAAGTAACGCAGGACCGGCAATCGGCGGAAGATATTTTCCGGATCGTGCGGCGGTTCTGGGAGAACATGCCGGATTACGCGCGGAATGACTCTCTACGAACTTCGCACCGCAATGCGCGGCAGTTGGTGTTTCCGGGTCTGGACAGCGAGTACTGCCTGGCATCGGCGGAAGAGAATGCGGGACGAGGGCGGACGATCCAGAATCTGCACTGCTCGGAGGTTTCACGCTGGGGACGAAAGGGCGATGAAGCGCTGGTTTCGCTGCGGGCAGCGGTGGTGCCAGGCGGCAACATCGTGCTGGAGTCGACGCCGAACGGGGCGGGTGGACTTTTCTACGAGGAGTGGCAGCGGGCGGAGGAGACGGGATATACACGCCACTTTTTTCCCTGGTGGTATGACGCGGAGTATGCGGTCGAGCCCGGGGCGAATTTTGGGGCGCTCACGGAGGAAGAAGTGGCTCTAAAGGCTAATCACGGACTGAAACCTGAACAGATCGCGTGGCGGCGGAAGCAATGGGCTGCACTGCGCCGCCTGGCGGCGCAGGAGTATGCCGAGGACGAAATATCGTGTTTCCGGGCATCGGGAGAATGCGTGTTCGATTTGGAGTCGGTGGAGGAGGCGCTGTCGGGGGCGGGCGAAGGATTAGAGGTGCGAGACAACGAGCGGCTAACGATCTGGTTGCCGAGGCAGCCGGGGCGAGAGTATGTGATCGGAGCCGACCCGGCGGGAGGCGGGGCCGACGGCGATTACTCGTGTGGGGAAGTGATCGACCGTCGATTGGGGACGCAGTGCGCGGAGTTATATGGACATTGGCCGCCGCGGGAGTTTGCGCGGAGATTGGCGGAATTGGGAAAGGAATACAACTCGGCGCTGCTGGCGATAGAGAGAAATAATCACGGGTCTGGGGTGCTGGCGCATGTGGGGACGTTGAATTATCCGCAGGTGTATGTACAGAACGGACAGGATGGGTGGTTGACGACGGCGGTGAGCCGCCCGGCGATGATTGAGAATTTTTCGGCGGCGCTGATTGCGGAGCCGCGACTTTTCAGGAGTCTACGACTACTCAATGAGTGCCGGACGTTCGTGCGCTACAAGGACGGCAATACTGGCGCGGCCCCAGGCACTCATGACGATTGTGTGATGGCGATGGCGATTGCCTGGGCAGTGCGAAAGGCAGACGCGGGAGGCGGACCGCGTCATTTGCGGGGATTGTCACCGGTAAAGTGAACATTTCCGATGTGGCAGTGGTCACAGGCAGGATACCGGTTGTCGGGTATCGTGCTTGTGGCGGGTTCAGACACAGGGTAATCCGCGCGACTTATGCCGACTGCTGCAGTTCAGCACGTCAAGAGGATGCGGGGCGGCGCGCAAAGCCATTTGATGCGCTGCGATGACGGGCATTACTACGTAGTGAAGTTTCGAAATAATCCGCAGCACGAACGCGTGCTTGCGAATGAGTTCCTGGCAACGCGACTCGCCGAGCACGTGGGGCTGCCGGTGCCGGCGGCAGAAGTGGTGGAGGTGGCACAGTGGCTGGTGGAGCACACGGCGGAACTGACGATTATGCTGGGGAGTCACTCCATTCAGGTGGAAGCGGGATTACAGTTCGGATCGCGCTACGTGGTAAATCCAGTGGAGGGACAAGTGTTCGATTACCTGCCTCCGGAGATGCTGGACCGCGTGCGGAATCTGGGGACGTTTACCGGGATTTTGGCACTCGACAAATGGACGTGCAATGCCGATGGACGCCAGGCGGCGTTCTGGCGGAAGATGCGCGAGAAGAAGTACTCGGCGTCGTTCATTGATCAGGGGTATTGCTTCAATGCGGGAGAGTGGACGTTTCCGGACTTTCCGCTGCGTGGGGTATATCCGCAGAATGAAGTTTATGCGCATGTGATCGGGTGGCAGTCGTTCGAGCCCTGGTTATCACGGATCGAACGGCTGGATGAGGATGCTATCTGGCGAGTGGCGGGAGAAATTCCTCCGGCTTGGTATGGGGAATCGTGGGATGAGCTCGAGGAGTTGGTCCAACGTTTGATCGAAAGGAAGACGATTGTGCGCGAATTGATTTTGGCATTTCGCGGATCACCGCGAAGGCCATTTCCGGAGTGGGAGAGTGAGGCTTGAGTGTAGTGGTACAAGGGCCCAAGAGACCGACTCCTAAGAACATTCTGACTTCGAAGAAGTTGGGGAATCTCCAAAGCGATTTGTGATGCGAAACTCGCCGATGGCAAACAAGAGACAACTCGAACTCCATCTGCTTCGATTCTTGCCGCATCCTATGCGAGAAGATTTCGTTACGGTTGGGTTGTTGTTGCAGGAGAGCGATGGCGGATTCGCGGAGGTTCGATTTACACGCGACTGGAGAATGCTACAGTGCGTAGCTCCGGACGTGGAGTTGGAATGGTTCACGATGGTGGAGAGCGAGATTCGAGGCAAGCTGGGAAAATTGCAGCGGCGAGAAGAACTGCTCAATCTGGTTAGCGAAAGATTCGGCGGGATGATCGACGTGGCTCCGGGGAAGGCGGTGCTGACGGATGATCCGGCGAAGGAGATGGGGGTTCTGGCTTCAATGTACCTGCTTCCGATGGAGCGCGGTGAGCGGGTTCGATACCGCACTGGCCGAGCTGCGATTGTGGACTCCATGAAAGAAGCGTTCATCAATGTGGGCGTCCTCGAGTTGATGCAACGAGACGTAGATGTGGTTCGGTACACGGGCCCGGGAGATCCATTTCGGGTTGATTTTGGATATCGCGCCGGGAGCGCCGTGAAGATGTTCCACGCTGTCTCGGTGGCGGCGAATGTGGACCAAGCACTGGCGCTCGGATATCGCTACTCCCAAATCGACGCGGGAATGCGGCGTGAGCAACTCCAGGCTTCCTTGACGGCAGTGATGGATGAGGAGATTGCGTTCCACGAGGAGAGGACACAGTTTGCGATCGGAATGCTGGAGCAGAATTCAGTACGAGTAAAAACGGTGGGGGAGATGGCTGAGATCGCGACTGAGGTGCGGCGGGAGTTGAGAGCTTGAGATCGCAGAGACCGAAAGAAATCTTGTAGGAGTGCATGGCGGAATAGTTGCCGAGCGGCGCGGCGAAAGCTGTGCCGTTTTGCTTTGGTGGAGACCCTAACCACAGAGGTAGGAGAAACGGTTAACTGGGCACTCTTGGGGAGCCTAAGGCGGCCGCCTTCCGGTACGAGGAGATCATGAACATTCGAGATAAGTTGCGTGGCGCGATGCGCCGTGTCGGAAAAGGGTCCTTGCGGGAGTTACTTTCCACGAATTTGTTTGCCTGGCGCGGCGGACGGCGGACGGTGGGAGCGGGGTCGAACCTGGCCCCGTTCTCTTCGCCGAGTTTCCCGCGATCTGGCATGCCAGCCCCACACACTTTGGTGCCGAAGCCGACGCCGGCTAATCTACGACGGTTTGCGGAGACACCGGTGGCGCGGCGGGCGATCAACGCGATAAAGGACCGGATCGTAGGGATGCGATGGCGGATACAGCCGCGGCGTGGGCGGGCCTTAGAGCAGATCGCGGATGGCGCACAGCGGATACAAGTGCTGACCGAAAATTTCGAGGCACCGAATCCGGACGATTCGTTTCGCTCGCTCATTGAGCAAGTGCTGGAGGATGTAATTGTTGGTGGATTTGGGGCGATCGAAATGGATTTGGTTGCGGGGTGGACTCTCGACTCGGCTGACAAGTTGCCCCTCGTAATGTGGCCGGTGGATGGGGCGACCATTCGAATCATGACGGATTGGGACGGGCGCCCCGACTCGCCGCGTTATGCGCAGGTGACCGGGTTGTATGGAGCAGATGGACAGATCGTACTGAACGATAACGACCTAAGTTACATCCGGCTGAATCCGCGGACTCACACACCGTTTGGGCTGGGACGACTGGAAGTGGCCTTCGAAACGGTCAATGCGTTTTTGAGCGCATACCGGTATGCGGGGCGGCTGGCTTCGAATTCGGTTGTGCAGTATGCACTCTGGTTACAGGGTCTCACCCCCGCACATCATGAGCGGCTGATCCGGTGGTGGCAGGACGAAATTGAGGGCACGGGGCGGGTGCCGATTATTTCTGCGGAGTCGAAGCCGGAAGTGCTGCGTTTCGCGGCGGGAACGGACGCAGATCTGCGACTGGCGTGGCAAGAATTTCTGGTCCGGATTATCGCAAATGCATTTGACTTACCAGCTCAGTTCCTGGGTCTCGAGCAGGACGTAAACCGGTCGACAGCCGGGACCATGAGTGATTTGGGATTTCGATCGGCGATTGTTCCGACAGCGCGCCTGGTGGCCGAGTACCTGACACGGGACGCGATTGCCAAGCGGCTGGGATGGACGGACCTCGAATTTGTATTCACTGACGTTGATGCGCAGAACGAGATGGAACAAGCGCAGATCGACGAAATCCTCCTGCGAAATGGAGTGGTGACAGTCAACGAAGTAAGACGTGCTCGAGGTTTGGCCGAGACTATCTGATCCTCAGTGTAGGCTCTCCGGGTTAAGAAGCCGGCTCTAGGGATAAGTAACTTACTGCTGTGGCAAACCGTTGCGCTATCCACATCACATTTTCAGTTACTCGCAAAGTCTGAAACGGATGTTTCATTTCTTTGCCGGCGTTTGATTTGTGCAGCTTTCGAACCTAGGAGAGAAGATGGGATTGTCACTGGAATCGATGGCGATTGAGATGCCGGTGGTACATGGTCATCCGAACCGGGCAGGATTCCGGGGAGTATTGACGGTCGTTGATGTTGCGTCGGACAGGTCACCGTCGGGGGCGCGGGGGCATCGCGTGTTACTAACTCGACGAGCAGCAGAGGCGGCCATGCCTTCGTTGATGGGGATGGGATTGGACTACTCGCCCGCGCTCGATCGTCATGACGCCCGGCGGAAGATTGGGGTGATCACGCGAGCTGAGATCGTTGGGCGACTGATCGAGGTGTCCGGATTCTTATATGCCCGCGACTTTCCGGAAATCGTGAAAGAAATTGGCAGGCTGCGCCGAGTCGGTGCATCTGCCTCCGAGAGATCGGAGCGCCAGGGACTAGGAATGTCGTACGAGATTGCGGATGCGCTGGTGGAAGATGTCAAGGCGAGCGTGTGGGTCCTGAACCGAGTGACGTTTACCGGAGCAGCAGTGCTGCGGCGGGATAAAGCGGCATACTGCTCGACGTGGATCGAACTGGGATAGAAAGGCGTTACCGATGTTGAGGGGTATCGCTGAACAGGTATCCGAATACTACGAAGTAAATCAGGGAAAAACAACGAATGAACGAAGAGATGGTACAGCAAATGACGGCTGCGGCTGAGCGACTGGCGGCCGCCACGGACATCCTCGATCGCGTCTTAGGAAAACTGGATGCACAGCAGGAAATGCTGAATGCGAAAGTGGACCGGATTATCGCGGCGGTCGAGGAAAGCGTTGCGCGAACAACCGAGCGGCGCCATGTGGCCGGAAACGAAACCGACTTACAGCAACGTGTTGTGGATTTGGAGAAGTCGAACGCAGACCTGAAAGCTCAGGCATCACGTATGGCTCGTAAGACAATCTCACCAGTGGTTTCTGCGCTAATCGGAAAAAACGAGATTGAAGGGGAACGCATGGATCCAGCGATACTTAATAAGACACTTGCTGCACTCAGCGTGGAACAGCGGATCGCCGTGAAGGCGGAGTTGGCACGAGCGGGAATGATCGAGTAAGTCGAAGTTGCTAATTGTTTGTCAACCATTGATTGTTAATTGTTGACCGGGGCGCGAGTTAGCTCGCGTCTTTTTTATTTGGACCAATAGGACCCTCGCCAAACCATTTGCGCTGGGCGCGCCCGAAGGGCGACTTCCCACAGGAGACACCATCATGGCCAACAGCACCAAGATCATCTCCGATCTTCACACCCTGGCTGGGTCAACCTTCACCGCAGCCAGCATCAACGAAGCCCATGCGACCGGCAACGTCGACCTTGCCGGCATGGCCAGCGCGGCCGCGGCGGACGGCGCCGATTTAAAGCGCGCACTGCAACTTATCACCGCTGACCTTGGCTCGGCGGATCCAGCACTTACCCTCACTAACAACATCCACGGCACACTTTCCTGAACTCGAGTACTGGGGGAGGACGCGCTTCACTCACGGAGACAAACTAAGACAAATGCCGGCAAGAACGGCAATCAAAATCAATTGAGGAGAAGACATGAAAGCGAATTTTCTGGATTTGCATGCGGCAGCAGACTTTCTGGGGCCGGGCGCGATCGAAATTAATCGATATCAAACCGAGATCTTCGATATTGTCCGAAGACGTGGCGTATTCGGACAACGAATGAAGCAGGTGCCGGCGACGGGGCAGCCATCGCGTTTTTTTGAAGAAACAGCAATCGCTTCACCCACTGCGGTCCAAGCGTTCGTTGATCCGCGCAACATAGTGCCGACGCTACAAGTGCCGACTCGTGTGGAGCGTACGGTTCCGCTGAAGGCGCTGGTCTCGCAGATCAACTACAACCTGTTTGATATGGAGGTGGGGACGCAGCAGAGCCAGTTCGCATATCTGCAGGCCAAGGATCTGGCCGACGCGGTGGATGGACTCTTGCGGACACATGACGTGGCTCTATGGAACGGCAATGACACCTCGCTGAGCACACCGACGACGACGCAATACTTTGGCGCCATCGGACAGATCGAGGCTGGCGGCAACACCGTCACGATCCCAACCACGGCCAGCATCGTGGACGGACTAAAGAGCACCATAGCAGAAATGGTCTCGAACTCGTCGTTTGATGCGAGGCCAACGGCGATCTATGCGAATCCGGTGCTGCTCGACCTGATCGACCGTGAAATGAAAACGGAGTTCAACGTCGTACTCTCCACGGTTCAGATTACGGGCGGGTTCACGGTAAAGACCCTGAGCACGCAAGCCGGCGAGTTGCCACTGATTCCGGAGTGGGCCCTCCCCTACACAGGCACTCCGGGCAGCGGCACTGCCGTGCTGCCGGCCTACATCGTGACCGAGGACCTGATCGAGTATCACTGGTTGACCGAGCCAAATCCCCGGATTTTTAAGCTGGGATTGCCGAATACGCTGATGACGCAAAGCGTTGTCGTGAAATTCGGCGGCATGGTAGTTAAAGGCGCGAATTATGCGCACTACGAAGTGCTGGTCAATCGGTAGTTTGATGCTGCAGGTTTGATGCTGCAGCTGTCCCACTCATCGCAAACTGCGCGATGAGTGGGGCAGCCGGTCATGACCATCTAGATCAGACCATCTAGAACTGAGAACTCATCATGAATTACTTGCAACCATTGGAATATGAGTTATACGGGCTCGAAACGACGACCGCTGTGGCGTGGGTGACGGCAGCATCGGCGATGATCGATGCGCATTGCCGAAGAATCACGCTGGCGATTAATCAATACACGGAGCGGTTACGTACGGAAAACGGGCAAAGGCCGGTGCAACTTACTTATCTGCCGTTGTCCACAGTGGCCCCGGCAACATCGCCACTTATTTCGGCACGAGGCCGGTATGCAACGCCGCGCCGCGGCGAGTTGGATTACGAGGCGGACCTGTGGGATATAGCTCTCGCGTTTGGAATTCCGGGAACGTGGGTGAACTTGAACGTCGGAGACCTGGACGCATTTCCGGAGACGGGGGAAGTCACGCTGCCCGTCAACATAATGGGGTGGGCATTCACCGAAATAGAGATTGTTTATACGGCCGGGTTTGATGTGTTTCCTGATCCGGTTAAGGTAGCGTGCGCCCAGTTGGTGAAGAATGCGCAGGCTACGCCGGCGCTGAATGTGAAGAAGAACGTCGTCCCCGATGGAATGCAATTGTGGTATTTCTCCGATTCGCTGCTGGATGCAACCGTACAAGAGCTGCTGGCGCCTTTCGTGGCGCAGAGAGTGGGATGACGATGACTGGAATTTCTGGAGCAGCAGCGGTGCGGGCAGCGGACGCCATGTTACGAACGCTGGGCGGAGCGGAAATTACTTTGCTTTTTGCGGCAGCGGGACTACCGGCTAGCGGGGGGAGCGAGCTGGGTCTGGTTGACCCGGGGGTTGAACAGGCAGTGGTCGGGCCGGTCGTGGTGCGGGAGCTAACTACTCAGGACGTCGGTCCGCGGCGGCGCATCGAGATACTAGCGGGACGAGCTGCGATGGCGGAGCAGGTAAGTCAGAGGAATGTGGCTTCGGCGGAAGTATTGTTTGAGACAGCGCTGGGCATGGTATACGACGGTGAGGTGTTCCATATCCAAGGATTTGTGGTCGAGCGACTGGCAGGCGTGGCGTATCTGTATCGGGTGTCAGCGATGGCTTAGTAGTCAAAAGTTTCACACTGTGAGTTGTTAGTTAGCGCCTAACGATTCGATTTAGATAAAGAGTAACAGGAGAGACATGCAAGCAGCGAAAGACAGTTTCTATATGGCGCTGCGGACGCGGCTAACGGCTCTGAATCCGGCACGAACAATGGTGATCGATGGAGTCAGGGTGCCGGCGATTGTGGTCCGCGAGAATATGGAACCACGTTTTGACGAAGCTCAGCCCGGAGTATTTTACCTAGACTTTGGCGACATCCTAGTTGCGGAAAGCACACGTCCGATGCTGGGTATCGATTGCCACCTCTGGTATGCGAGCGAGGGTGGCGGCGGGACGGGAGTGGATCGGGGACGGATGCTTGCCGAAATGGATGTAGAGCTACTCGGAATCTGCGACCCGCCACATACAGAAATGCTCGATTATAGCCAAACTCCGAGCGCAGACTTGGGGTCGGGAATTTTCTGGACGGTGCCGGTAATGGGGAATGCGCCGGGAGATGTCGCGATCCAAAAACAGGAGTGGAGCGCCGACGCAGCGCGGGTGGATCGGTATGCGCAGCTAAGGATTTATTTCTTTCTGCCTGAGGTAGTAGCGTGACGCGAGCGGGGTTGCGGCCCGTAGCACGGCAGACACGCGCTTATTTCGCGCCTGTGGACAGGGTGAACGGGCCGACTGCGGTTTTTGATCCCTCTCAGAACAGCGGATTCGAGCTTGATGCCCCACCCGCACCGTGGATTGACTTGGGATGGATCGAAAACTTTATCCGAACTAGCACCTCGCAGATCGAGGCCATGACAGGTGGAACAGCGGGCGCAGTGTCGGCGCAAGCTCGTCACGCTTTGGGAGCGCGGGTCGATTGCGAATTTCGCGACTGGGGAAAATTGCAAATGGCCCTCGCTGGAGGCGCCGAGCACATGAATGTGCTGGCAACGGATCCGAGCGCACCGCCAGTAGGATCAGGTGGAACTCCGCTGGCGGCGGTGCCTCTACTCGCGGGCTCTACCGGCGAAGAATTGGTGTTGGGTGCTGGTGCCGTCGGCGGATTCCAGCCTGGCGATTTAGTGGCGTGCGATGTTGATTACGCGCAGCAAGTGGGCTACGTGGGCACGGGCATCCCGGGCGCATATGTCGAGAATCCAGAGGACGTGCAGCAGGATGCCAATTATGTGCGACGGGTAACGTTCAACGTTGGCCGAATCGCACTGGTTACGGCGACGTCATTGCTGCTTACGCAGCCATTGCCGGGAGGGGCGCCAGCAGCGGGAGCATCCGTTCAGCAAGTTATAGCTTTTGTAGACCGCGACGGCGGCGTATTCCTCCAACAGTGGTCGGGGTTATTCGTGGAGGAAGAGGAGTCTGGTGGACGTGTGTGTTTCTTCTATCCGATTTTGAGTCCGTGTACGGCGAAGTCGGAATGGGCGCGGGAGACTGTGATCGAGATTCAGAAGCCGATTGGAGAACTGGCGCTACAGGCTTCGTTCGTGGCCCTGCCCACCGTGGATATCAACGACGGGGCAGTGGTGCTTTGTTACCGGAGCTATTTCCCGGCGACTGGCGCAGCAGTTTACTAAAGCTTTCATAAATCCTGGAGATAACGACTGCCTCCGGGAGCTAAAGTCTCTTTCCATTTTTGCGGCCGCTTGCGGCACGGATGGAACGATGCCTCCACAACATGCGACCCGGAGTTGACTGATAAGCCATGAAGTTAACGATCGATAATCTCGACGGTCTGGGGGCGCAGGACTACACGTTGTTTGTGGATTCGGGCAAGAATCCGAGCTTGGTCCGAAAGCTAAATAGCCCCGCCGAGTTGAAATTTGGACTTGTGGCCGGAACAGGAGGTCTGGTAGTGCCGGCGCTTGGCGGTCGCGTTACGCTCGTTTTGAGCAACGGCAACGATCTGTTCACCGGTTATGTCGTCCAATCGCCGACTTATGAGTACTTGGGCTGGGCGGATCGCGGCCTGGTTTACCGCTATGAGATAAGCGCACTTAGTGACGTTATGCTGATGGATCAGAAGGCGCCTCCGCCGCATCCTCCGTTTGTAGATCGGAGTTCCGGCTCTGCCTTTGAGCAGTTGACGGCGGAGGCGCTACCGGAGTGGTTTGATGTTAACGGCGTCGAAGCTGGAGATCCGATTCCGTATTACAGCGTCGACCCGGCGAAAAAGTGGACTGCATCGGCGGCAGAAATTGCTCTTTCAGGACGCTGCGCTTACCGGGACGACAACGGCAAACTGTTCTTTGCTCCGCTGGCGGCCGATATTTACGCACTTGCGGAGAATGAGGCTACGTTCTCTCCGGGCGATCTGCAACTGCAGAGCGTGAATCGGCTAGTCAATGACTTGACAATCCTTGGGCCGCTCGAGCCGAGTGCGCACGTGAAGGATTACTTCTGCGGCGACGGTGAGACGAGCTATTTTTATCTATCACAGAAGCCGTTCACGCGCAGCAGCCAGGTCGCACTTTATAACCGCACGATTCTTGACGATATATATATGGAACTGGATCCGACGCATTGGGTCGTGACCGATGCGTTGGGCGTGATCTCAGTCAGCAACGGCCAGTTGCAGGTTGCGGGAGGGACGGGAACGGATGGACAAACGCTTCTGACCTTTATCGAACAGGTCGAGTTGGGCGGAGCCACCATGCTGGAGCACGGAGACGTCGTGTTCAATGCAGCGTCAAACGGAGTAATCGGCGGACTCTACGCTGGCGCCGTTTCGATCACGGGCTGCCTGGCGGGCTTTCGGATAACCCCATCCGGAGACTATTGCAATATACAGGCGCTGATTGGAGGTGCAGTCACAGGCACAGCGCTCACGACACAAGCCGGGCACCATTACGTGTTCACAACGATGCTCTATCCGGCCGAAGCGTATCGAATGCAGCAAGTATTTCACTCTTCGATTTACCCTTCCGGATCGCCGCGCGGCGGAGTCGCAGTCGCATGCGATGTACGTGTCGTGTTGGAGGTTCAGGATATTGATCCAACGAATCCCGCGACGCAAATTGCGCCAGCGACCGTGCTGTATGACGACATCATTCCGAATGCCCCGGGGTTCTGCAATTATGCCCTCATCAATGCGGGCAACATTCAGTGCTCGCTGGCGTTCACGTATATCTGGCTGCCAGTCGACGCGCTGGTGCGGACAACTCCGTACACGGACGGCGTCCCGGGGCCTTCAGTGACGGTATTAACCGGATCGTTGGTGGATGGCGCTGAATGCCAGGTTACAACCGCACCGGCGTTGGAGTTCTATCCGGAGTACATACCCGCGGCCAACGAGTTGATCGAGGTGAGTTATCGCGGTCAAGGGCATGCCATGGCGCGAGTTATGAACTCGGAGAGCATTGCGGCGCATCAGCGCGGCGGCGATGACGGAGTGCGCGGGAGCTTGCGGGAGATTGGGCTGCCAGTTCCGCGCACCGATGCAGATTGCGAAACGGCGGCTCTCGCCTTGCTGGATGATGCCGGCGAGGGATGGAGCGGGGAATACCAGGCATGGAGCAAGTTTTTGCCGGGCGGGGCAGCGGATATCTTTCCGGGAGACGGACTGGCATTGAATGTTCCATCGCGATTAGCAACGTTTGTGGCGATCGTTCGAGAAGTGGATGTGGAGATCACGGACATTGTCGGCGAGAACAGCCGTTACACGATGAAGTTTGTGGATGCGGGAGATCCCTCTCTGGATTTTGCTTTTGTTATGGCGCTGATGAAACAGACACAGGTGCTGACACCGATCGATGTGACCCAGGTAGGAAATTATTATCTTACCGATCTTACTGACGCGGAGGTCACGGACGTAACTTCGACGACAATGACCGTTGACGTTGGATTTACTTCCGTGGCAGGCGGCGGAGTAGAAGTGCGGTACTCGGATGATGGCTGGGGACTCGGTTACAACGGCAATCTGGTTGGACGTTTCACGAACGAAAGCTTCGAGCTCACGCGGTATGCTCGAGCTCAAAGCTATTTCTTGAGAAGTTACGACGGCAGCTATCCGCCGAAGTATTCACGATATTCGGTAGCTCTGCATGTTGACTACCCACTGTCAAGCAGCTGATGGAATCGAAGGAGCGAACAGCAGATGAGCGCGAACGATCCGGGTTCAACTCCCTTGGCCTCGTTGCCATTGCTTCAGTTCATTGATCGAGCCTTCGAAGCAGAACGGAAGGTGACAGAGGCTGAGTTTAGACGCTGCGATTCCGCGCTGGAAGCGCAGAGCCGCGTGGAGATCCTGCGCCATGACGCTGCGGAGGCCAGAATCCAGAAGGCGAACGATGTCCTCGATTATCGACTGGAAGAGATGAACAATTTTCGCGAACAAATCAACCAGGAGCGTCAGGACTATCTTCGGCGAGAGATGTATGACCGCGAGCACGCTCACTTGGCCGAACGAGTGAAGAACCTGGAAATTGTGCGCGGGGAGCAAGCGGGACGAACCGCGGCCTACGCTTCCGTTGTTGCATTTGCGATGATCATCGTGCAGATCGCGCTGCACTTTTGGAAACACGCAAACTGAGACCTCCCGGAAGTCCCCGAGAAGAGCCTTCCCTAGCTTTGTGAGAGAAAACGAGGAAACACTGTGATTTTTAAGCATCCAAACGTGCATCGCGAGTTCGTGGAGTACTCCGAGGCTCAGCAGTTGCACGTTGTCTCAGTGTATTCCAACCCTTATCGCTGGCAGCGGCGGCGGCAAGCTTTTCATGATTTTCGATTTCACATGGAGGCGAGCCCGAACGTCGTGCTGCACGTTGTCGAGGTTGCTTTTGGAGACCGCCCGCACGAGGTCACCACGGTTGGAAATCCTCTTGATCTGCAACTGCGCACCGATTCCAGCCTTTGGATCAAGGAATGCGCCATCAATGAGGGCGTACGCCGCTTTCCGCCCGACTGGAAGTACGGTGGTTATGTTGATGGAGACTTTCACTTCACGCGACACGATTGGGCGCTCGAGGCGATTCACATGCTCCAGCACCATAGCTTTGTCCAACTCTTCAGCACCTATACCGATTTGACAGGCGAAACGGCGACCAGCCATTCCGGCCATCGCCCTTATCGCATGAGCACCAGTTTTGCCTGGAATTATCTGCACCCGCGTGAATTTCTGCGTTCCCGGGCATCCGGGCGCGGAGGTATCGACGCCTATTATGTGCCGGCGCCAGTTCATTATCCGGGGTCATCGACGGCTGAAGCATTTCCATTCGGCCATCCTCCGGGAGCAACCGGGGGCGCATGGTCGTGGCGGCGCGATGCATTCGATACAGTGGGTGGAATGCTGGATACCTGCGTCCTGGGCAGTGCCGATTGGCACATGGCCTTTGGATTGGTGCAAGCGACGAATGTAGCTTCGGAAATGAAGCGGTGCACGCAGCCTTACGTGGAATCCGTACTGAACTGGCAAGCGCGCGCAGCAAAACTGAATTGCATTGAAGGCCGATCGCCGATAGGGTGCATAGACAACTTTGCCGCGCATGCCTTCCATGGCAGCAAAGCGCTGCGCGCCTATGGAGAACGTTGGACGCTGCTGCAAAAATGGGATTTCAATCCTGCCACCGACATTGCACGAGATTACCAGGGACTTTGGCGCTGGACAGGAAACAAACCGGGGCTCCGCGATGACGTGGCTCGATATTTCATCGAACGATCGGAAGACGGGCCGTTGCTACTGGGAGAATCGCCGTTGGTGTGAGTGATCGGGTGATCGGGCCATGGGGTGATTGCAAGTCAAAGGCTCTGGCGGTTGAGCTTAGATGGCCCGATGATCAGATGTCACGAGTTCTTAGCCCACTTCTTCGCTCCAGCTTTCAAGAGTCTTCTTTACGACAGCCATGAACTGGTCGGCAATAGCGCCGTCGATGATGCGATGGTCGTAGCCGAGCGTGAGGTGAACGACGGAACGGATGGCGATGGAGTCCGTACCGTCCCTGTCTGTGATTACCATTGGCTGCTTAGTAATACCTCCGACGCCCATGATGGCGGCGTTCGGCTGATTGATGATGGGCAAGCCAAAGACTGCACCGAACTGACCAGGGTTGGTGATGGTGAAGGTTGCATCCTCGACATCAGTGGGCATCAGCTTTTTCGTGCGGGCTCGCTCGCCGAGGTCAGTAATGCCGCGCTGTAGTCCGAGGAAGTTCAGCTCGTCGGCGTTCTTGAGCACGGGAACGATAAGTCCCCAATCGAGTGCGACAGCGATGCCGGCATTGACGTGCTTGTGATAGCGAACGCTATCCCCTTCGAGCGAGCCGTTGACGATTGGGTATTGCTGCAGGGCAATGATGGCACCACGCACAAAGAAGGGCATGAAGGTAAGCCGCGCTCCGTGGCGTTGTTCAAAGCCGTTCTTCAGCTTGTTGCGCAAATTGACGATGCGAGTCAGGTCCACTTCGAACATGCAGTGGACGTGAGCGCTGGTGCGGCGCGATTCGATCATGCGCTGAGCAATGATCTTCCGCATTTGCGACATAGGCACCAGGTCCCCGGGAATAACGGCTGGAGCCTGAGCCGCAGCTTGACGGGTTGCAGGGGCGGTTGCTGGGGCCGCAACCGGGGCAGCAGTGCGACGCTCGACAAAATCGAGGATGTCCTGCTTGGTGACGCGGCCACCTGTACCGGTGCCACTCACTTTTGCGAGATCGATGTTGTTCTCTCGCGCGAGTTTGCGGACGAGCGGGGACGAGCGGACGTCGGAATCTTCGTTATCCTCGGCAACACTGGCAGCTGGTGCAGATGACGAAACAGGCGCTTCTGCCTTTGAAGACGCCGGCCGAGGCACCGGGGCAGCGGACTTCGACGGTGCGGAAGCAGGAGCGCGGTTGGCATCGCCGTCGCCGATGATGCCGACCACAGTGTTGACCTGGACAGTATTGCCTTCGGGCACTTTAATTTCCTGAAGGACTCCGCTGGCGGGCGCGGGAATCTCAGCGTCAACTTTGTCAGTGGAAATCTCGAACAGAGGTTCGTCGCGCTGGACCTTTTCACCAGGCTTTTTCAGCCACTTGGTGATGGTTCCTTCAAATATCGATTCGCCCATCTGGGGCATAACTACATCAGTCGGCATGATTTCCTCGCGATGATTCCCCTCAAACGGCAGGGCATGAGCAAATAAACATTATAGCGAAGCCCGTGGCGACTCCGAGCAGGTGTGCGCAACGGCCAACACGGGAGTCGAGTCGGACAACGGCTCATCTCGGTGTGAGTGCTTGGCTAACAGGCATGTAGTTCTTATGGAGCAGAAGCAACGATGAAAAATATACTGACAGCGGTTGTCGGGATGCCGGTGATTGCGAAGGCAAAGGTCATCTTTTCTCATAATGGATGGGCTCGATACCGCACTTCGCGGACACTTCGCCCGGCGGCGTTGCTCGGGGTTCTATCTTTGTCTTTGTCTTTGTCTTTGCTGGGCGGTGTTGCGGCGGGGCAAGCGACATTGTCAGGTTCTTCCACCTCCTCCGGCAGCAGCGAGTTAGGGTTTGGAACAGGCGCTGCGCCGATGTTCTTTGCGGCTCTGCCGCTCAGTTACGTGGACAACACGATTTGCAACCCCGTAGGTCAAGCGTACGACACGACGATCATCCTCGGAACCTCCCTCAACAATGGCCCTAACGTCGCAAGCGTGGCGCTTGGCGGCGTCTATCCCGCGACGTACCTGGGTTTGCTGGACGCCATGAATAACTGGCGAGACAACGGGGCCAACGTGTACGGAAGCAGCGGATATTCTGACAACTGGTGGCTGATCCAGGTCCCCGCGCAGAGCAGTGGGACCGTCTTATCCAGCAGTGTCTATGACGCCAATACGGCAATGATAAGCCTCCCCGGCAAACTGGCGACCCCTGGCGGCGCGGAGCCATCGAAGTGTTTGGTGATCGACTCCACCACGCCCCTTCCTGCATACAACGTCGCCGGTTCCGTGACCTCGGGAACATTCGTGGCGGGAGAGCAGATCAAACAAAGCACGAGCGGGGCGCAAGCGATCTTGATGAACACCGCTTCCCTGAGCACTTTCACAGACATGCAACTCGGTCCCATGTACTTGTATCCGAGCCAAACGGACATGTACCCATGGGTCGGCCAGACCAGCGGGGCAATCTTCACTCCAACATCTACTCCCAGTCCTTTTATGGCTTGTGGTCGCGGACTTCCCGGCTTTGGCGGCACGCGCAATCCTGGCTGTGCATCTCCGGATGATAAAGCGAACATGTGGAAGGTTCAGCTGCCGTCTCCACAAACGCTGTCGCATATTGCCATATACGCAGGGGCTGATCTGGTTACCTCTGCGAACTGGGTCAACCACATCGTCTTGCGGGATGTGGAGGTGACTCTTGCCGGCGGTGCGGCGCAGGGCGCAGCGGACGGGGCGCGTCTCATCTACGTGCAGCCGAATCCATCAAAATCCACTCCCTGCAACACGAATCCCTCAGGCATTGGGTGCCAAGCGGTCGATCGCATTGGGCTAGAGCGCTACTACGTCCATGGCAACGATCCCGGCGATAGCGGACAACCGACGACAGGGACCAGCGTTGACCCGGCTGGCAACTGCACCGGTTGGGATAACTCGGGAACGGTAACGGTTGCGCCCGATTCCGGTAACCCGGGAACGAGCATTGTCACTTTCGCCAGCGGGTCATACTTCGGAATGACCGTGCAGCCCGGATCTCTGATTTATTTGGGCGGCACCGCGAATACTCCATTTTCAGGAACGGCCTACACAATCGCCAACACTTCCTACACGCAGGGCGTACTCGGCGGCGCCGAGAACACGCAGATTTCGATTACTGGCAACGTGACGGACAGTGCTGCCGTCGTTTACAACCAAGTCAATCCGCCATCACAATACACTCCCGGATGCGGCGATACCGTGGAAGACGGCGTGGTATTCGATGCCGACAATAGTTGGCGGGAGAGCGGCTACATCGAAAAGATTCACTGGCCCGGCGGGGAATCACACTCATCGCTCCAAGGCTTTAGCAATGGGCCGTACAAGGATGTGAACAACTGGGAAGAAGGCGGATCGGCAGCCTGGTTCTCGGGTGGAGCGGCGGTTGACCAAAACGGCGGTCCTGAATCGGATCTGGAAATCCGTCGAAACTACTTCGGACGAGACTTGAACTACCGCCAATTGTCGGGCACATCCGCTAACAGCCCGGCCCCGCCATGGGGTTGCGGAACGGTCGATGGCAACTCAGCTCACAACACATGCCCTTTCAGTTGGGGTATCAAGAATTCGATGGAGATGAAGCTCGGTCACCGCGACTTGGTTGATGGCAACGTGATCGAGAATTCATGGGCCGACGGCCAGCAAGGTTTTTGCGTGCTGGTCAACGCGCGGACGTGTTCGGGCGGCGAAGCTTGTGGAATTTACAATCCGTCGACCGGACTGCCCAACAACTACATCGACAACATCCGCTTCTCGAATAACTGGGTGCGCAACTGCCCAGAGCCTGTGCAGATGTCCAACCGCTCTGGCAGCATACCCAACGGTGGTGGTGTATCCCTTCCGGTCCAGGATAATGACTTTGTCAACAATCTCTTCACCAATATTTCCGACTATAACCAGTGGGGGCGCCCTGGCACTGAGTGGGAGTGGACCTCAGGGCAGGATGAGTATCGCTGCACTATGACGGCCGCTGGCAGCACAGTCACCGCCAGTTGCTTACCTATGCAATCCGATCTTGGAAACCCTCTCCACGTCGGATCGATCTCCAGCGCCGTGGTTACCGGGACGGCGTGCACTAACTACGGTTTCAGTTCCCCATGTAGCCAAGTCACCGTTACCAGCACTACGTCGCGCTGGGATCCGGCGCTCTGCACGAACGGAGCGCCCAGTTACAACCCGGGTGTTCCCTCAACGTGTATAGCCAACGGACGAACATTGGTTATTTCCAATCATCCCGGTTGGAACGGCATCTTCGCTATGACGGGAACGAGTGGTAATTGGCTGGGCGACGGCACGGGCGGCAACGGCGTCGTGTACATCGACAATCTCAATAATCCGGGAACGGCGACGCTGTGTGGCGGCAGCGCTCCAACTTGCGTTTCGACATTGGAGACTGGCGATGTCACTTTTGCTTCTCTTGGCTATAAAATGACCGACATCTCAGTTGGCGATGACGTTTATGCCGCCAATGTGGGTACGGTTGCGACTGTCACCTCCGCGGCGGGTGATGGTTCCGTCGTCACTTACAATGTAACTGCAGTCTCCTCCCTACCCGTTCTCTCTTCGGGCTTGACCGTAACCATCACCGGTCTTTCCCCATCGACCTTCAATTGCACAAATTGCACAGTGACGAGTGTTTCTGGTTCTTACCCGCAAACATCCTTCACTGTCGGATCGTCGGCAAGCGGATCCAGCACAGGCACAGGCAGCGTGTCCGACACCTCGTGCACGGCGAACGGTTACGCGGTTGGAGCCGCTCCGCCAGCAACCTATGCGATGACTGGCACCGTCACGACCGGTCTGACCGTCGTCTATCCGGCCTCAGCGATACCATCCGATTCGCCCAGCAATTGCACTGTCAACAACGGTGCTGGGTTCCCGAAACACACCACGGTCCAGAACAACACGATCCTGGCTGTCAACAGCTTCAACATCGAGGCGGTGGACCAATGGTGGCTGCCGATCTCTAATTCCTTCTTCAACAATGTCTTCGCGGATAACGATACTGGGAAGGGGTCAGATGTGACTTGCGTGCCCATCAGCGCGGGCGAAGGCAGTCCCTCCTTTGCCTGCTGGGACACGAACACGTTTGAGTTTTACGGCAACGTGATGATGGGCAGGAATGCTGTTAATTGGAGCAACGGAGTTCCGATCGATCCTCTCAATCTTTGTTCGGGCTCAAATTGCGCGAATATCTTTCCCCCTCTGTCCAGTTCCTATCCTGCCGGCTCTTGCGGAGGCTCATCCGGCGCCGGACAAGCCGCGGTTGCGCCTTTTAACTGTTCCCTAATGGCATTGCCCTGGTCGGCCAACTTTTCGCTCGGTAACTTGTCATCCATGAGCGGTTCGTATGCAAACCAAGGTGTAAGCGCGACACAACTCAATCAGGCCATGACGCAGACGGAATACGTCTGCCCCACGGGCGCGAATTGCGGAACCCACGGCCCTTACCCCGACTAATTTTCCTCTAACCGAACCACCAGAGATCGCGACGGGCAGCCCTGCGAAAGCCAAACCGCGCGCAGTATTTGCCTGCGGAACAGTGCATGATCGTCTCGCCAACGACATAGTTACATCAGGCTAAACGCCATCACTAAGGAGGTACTAACCTGAAAAAATACGTCGCCTACCTTCCCACAATTGTTCTACTGCTCACCACATTGGCAAATGCAGCGACGCCGGCAATAGCCGCGTTTTGGATGAACCATGCCGCCGCTGCGGCTATTTGTGCTCCATTGGCGGTCATCGTAGCTCATTGGCTGCCATCACCTAATGCCGGTACCTCGAAGTAAGTAATGCGACTTATTCACAAATATAGGAGAAACCATTTATGAGGAAAGTTCTTGTCATTGCACTGTCTTTTGCAATGTTCTGCACCGCATGTTCCACCGCTTGGGTATCCACGCTCGATTCCATTCTGGCGGCAGCAGCGCCGGCGCTGATAAATATCCTGCAGATTGTTGCCGTGGCCAATGGACAGCCTGTGAACTCTAATCTGGAAGCGAAGATCAATGCGGACGCCACGGTTATCAAAACTCTAGCCGGCGACTTCGCTGGGGCTTCATCCAGCGCGGCCCCGGGAGTGTGCTCGCAATTGAATGCGGCCATTGGCGATTATCAGACGGACCAGAGTCTGGTGTTGCAGGTGGCACAGGTCAGTGATCCCAACACCCAGACGAAGATTACTCTGCTCGCCGATCTCGTTACGGGCACGGTGCAGGCGATTACCGCCGTGATTCCGTCGTGTCCGGCAAATGCTCAGGCGTTCAAAACGTCACCGCCCTACAGCCTTTCCACGTTTGTTGCTCATTACAACAGCATTCTGGCGGCTCCCACCGGGAATAGAGCTGTGGATGCCGTGACCGGGAAGCTAAAGCTGCATCAGCACACAAAGATTGTGCGGATTGTGACTTTCGGGCGGCTGAACTAATGAACCGGAAGTTTGGGGCGAAGCGCGACGTCCATGATGTGCGCGATCGTATATACAGGGGAGCTCGCGCCCCCTTTGTCGTCCCGTCACAGATCGACCTTCGTGAGTTTGCCGGTCCGATCAAGGACCAAGGCGAAGAAGGCAGTTGCACCGGACATGCCTTCTCGTCCGCGCGCGAGTGGATTGCGCGCAAGTATGAGCGGAGTTCGCCGATCCTGAGTCCGCAATACTTGTATGTTGAGGAATTGATTGCCGACGGATCGTTCCCCAAAGATGAGGGCGCCACGCCCCGTACTGCCTGCCATGTGCTCACTGCTCTGGGTTGCTGCGAAACGGGGCTGTATCCGTATGTGGCGGGCAAACTGACAAATGCAACGGCGGAGCAAACCGCGAACGCCAGCAGGTACAAGACTGGAGCGTATCATCGCATCGGCACGATCGCCAATTTTCTTAACTGCCTCTCAGATCCTACGCCTTGGCCAGTTCTTATCGGCTTCACGGTTTACGACTCGTTCATGTCACAGCAAGTTGCCGACACCGGTATAATGCCAATTCCAAAGCCGGGCGAACAGCCACAAGGCGGACATGAAGTGCTCTGCCTCGGCTACGATCTGGCAAAGCAACTGGCGCTTCTTCAGAATAGTTGGGGAGATGAATGGGGTCAGAAGGGATACTTCTGGATGCCGTTCGAGACCATCACTTCACCGGATACCGACCTGTGGATGGTGCACATCGGTAAACCCTGGAAGTGATCCTCTAACACTCTGCCGTGCGCGGCTTTCTTGCGTGATCTAACTTCCTGCCTCTTTGTTTGTCTCGAATCTCTTGACGTATTCGCGGCATCCAAGAATTTGATAAAAATCAGCAAAGGCAGGAACGAATGACACCAACGCAAGAAGCCGCCGCGCACTCAAGCAAAATCTCCAGCGACACACTTGACCAGCTCTTCCGCAAAGCCCGCACACATAATGCATGGCTACCCAGGCGCGTATCCGTCGAAACATTGCGCGAGATTTATGATCTGGCGCGCATGGGCCCGACCAGCGCGAATTCCAGCCCCGCCCGATTCGTCTTCCTCGAAAGCGAAGCTGCGAAGCTCCGTCTTCTCCCTGCACTGGCTCCCCTCAATGTGGAAAAAACAAAAGCCGCGCCGGTCACCGTGATCGTCGCGTGGGACACGGAATTCCATGAAAAGCTGCCCAAGCTGTTTCCTCACGCTGATATGAAATCTTATTTTGTTGGCAACCAGGCTCTGATCGATGAAACGGCCTTCCGCAACGGCACGCTACAGGGCGCTTACTTCATCCTCGCCGCTCGAGCGTTGGGACTCGATTGTGGGCCAATGTCGGGTTTCGACCAGGCGAAAGTCAACGTCGAATTCTTCCCAGACGGCAAGTGGAAAGCCAACTTTCTATGCAATCTCGGCTACGGCGATTCGAGCAAGCTCTTTCCGCGCAGTCCGCGTCTTGCATTTGACGAGGCGTGCCGCGTGCTGTGAGGGGTCGCGCGGCGGCAGAGGCGGCAAGCCGCGTCTCTACCTAAGGTATTTTACGATCATGTTTTTTTGTCGATCTTCTTCTCGACTTTGGCCCAAGTGTCTTTTAGCGCCACGGTCCGGTTGAAGACCAGACGGCCAGGTTTCGAATCCGGGTCCACGCAGAAATATCCCAGGCGTTCGAACTGATAACGGCCTTCGATGGGTGCGTTCGCCAGCGACGGCTCCAACTTGGCCTGCGCGATTACCTCCAGCGAATTCGGATTCAGATTCGCGGTAAACTCCTGCCCTTCTTCAACCTGATTTGGATCTTCCACGCTAAAGAGCTTGTCGTAAACGCGCACTTCGGCGTCGACCGCATGCGCGGCTGAAACCCAGTGAATAGTCGACTTCACCTTGCGCCCATCAGGAGCATTGCCGCCACGCGTTGCCGGATCGTACGTACAATGCACCTCCACAACTTCTCCGCTGTCATTCTTTACGACCGTCTTAGCCGTAATGAAATAGCCGTAACGCAGCCGAACTTCGCGACCTGGAGACAAGCGGTAGTACTGCTTGGGCGGGTCGTCGCGGAAATCGTCCTGCTCGATATATAGCACCTTCGAAAACGACACTTTGCGTTTTCCCGCGCTTTCGTCTTCGGGATTATTCACCGCGTCAACTTCCTCTACCTGACCTTCCGGATAGTTGTCGATCACCAATTTCAAAGGCCGCAGTACCGCCATTACGCGCGGCGCGCGCTTATTGAGGTCTTCCCGGACAAAGTGTTCCAGCATGGCAAGCTCGAGCGTTCCATTCGTCTTCGAAACTCCAATAGCCGCGCAGAAATTGCGAATAGCTTCTGGAGTGTAGCCGCGCCGCCGTATACCCGAAAGCGTTGGCATGCGGGGATCATCCCAGCCCGTGACTCGATTCTCCTGCACGAGGGTCAGCAGTTTGCGTTTGCTCAACAGAGTGTAAGTAAGACTTAAACGATCGAACTCCATCTGCTGCGACGGAAAAATTCCCAGTTGCTGGATGAACCAGTTATAAAGCGGCCGATGATCTTCAAATTCCAGCGTGCAGATCGAGTGAGTCACGTGCTCGATCGAATCCGACTGGCCGTGGGCGTAATCGTACATAGGATAAATACACCACTTACCGCCGGTGCGATGGTGCTCCGCGCGCAAAATGCGATACATCACCGGATCGCGCATATTCAGGTTCGGCGATGCCATGTCGATCTTGGCGCGCAGAACGCGAGATCCGTCGGGAAACTCGCCCTTGCGCATCCGCTCAAAAAGGTCGAGATTCTCTTTTGTCGAGCGATCACGATGCGGACTTTCTTTGCCAGGTTCGGTGAGCGTGCCGCGATACTTACGAATTTCCTCCGCACTTAGATCGTCTACATACGCCTTGCCGTCGTTGATGAGCTTAATCGCCCACTCGTAAAGCTGATCGAAATAATCCGAAGCATAATAGAGTCCATCCCACTCGAAGCCCAGCCAGCGAACATCCTTCAGGATCGAGTCCACATACTCCTGCTCTTCTTTTTCCGGGTTAGTATCGTCGAAGCGCAGGTTAGTCTTGCCGCCGAACTCGTCGGCTAATCCAAAGTTAAGGCAGATGGATTTGGCATGCCCGATGTGCAGATAACCATTGGGCTCGGGAGGAAAGCGTGTCTGGATAGCAGCGTCACCATACTTCTTCGTTCTTATATCTTCAATAACCGTGTCGCGGATGAAGTTTGAGGGGCGAGGCTCGGACGGTGAGCTCCCGGCAGTTACGCTGGATTTAGATGGAGATAAATTCGTGGTGCCCATAACCTTATTATTTTATATGGGAAGAGTGGATTCGCGGCGAATGCCGTTCCCTCCCCGAGCCAACTCACGTGTTAATCTGCGTCAGGAGGATCACACCCCGGAGCCACTATCGGCGGAGGACGGGCTTAATCTTTCATGGCAAATTGTGTGCAATGTGGTCGTCAGCTTCCAGCCCTTAGCTTCGGCGGGAAGTGCCAGTGGTGCAAGCAGCACGAAGCTGCGCAGCGCGGACAAGATATACCCATTCAGCGAGTCGAAGCCGCGCCCTGGACGCGCCAGCAGTCAAGCTCAATGGTAGTTACTCAGGCGATTTTTGGTATCAACGTGGCTGTCTTCATCGCCATGTTGTTGGCTGGCGTATCGATGCTCGATAATCCCTCCGGTCAGGATCTCGTACATTGGGGAGCCAACTTTGGCCCGCTCACCGTCAGTGGACAGTGGTGGCGGCTGCTGACCTGCGTCTTCGTTCACGGCGGCTTGTTGCACATCGGGTTCAACATGTGGTGCCTATGGGACCTAGGCAGGTTGGCGGAATCGGTCTACGGCCACTGGACGTTTGCCGTGGTGTATCTGATTTCTGGATTGGCTGCGAGCCTGGCGAGCTTGATCTGGAATCCATCTATTCTAAGCGTCGGCGCCTCCGGCGCGATCTTCGGGATTGCGGGCGCTTTGATTGCGTCTTTTTATCTAGGCGAGTTTTCCCTACCACGCGCCGCGATGTCCGGGATGCTGCGCAGTGTGGTCGTGTTTGTCGGATACAACCTTTTCTTTGGAGCAGTGGTCGCTCACATCGATAATGCGGCGCACATCGGAGGCCTGCTGATGGGACTGCTGCTCGGCGCTCTGATCGCAAAGGTCGCTCCCGGCCACGACGACTTTTTGCGCCGCATCGCCGTGCTGCTGCTTGGAGCTCTGATCGTCGCGGGCGCTGTGATGTGGCTGCAGCATTCCCGCTCCTATATGCTTCACGGCCAAAACGGAGTCGGACTTCTCGGCCAGGGAAAGACCGACGAAGGAATTGCGGAGCTGCAGAAGGCTGTGAGGCTGCGCCCTGACTTTGCACCCGCGCATGCGGCCCTGGCGCATGCCTATATCGAAAAGCATGATTTCGACAGTGCAGCGGCGGAAATGCAGCGCGTGGTCGTGCTATCCCCTCGTAGTGAGGCCGCCTATTACCAGCTCGGGATGATCTACCTGATGCAAGAAATGCCAGCGAAAGCGCAGGACATTTTTGCTCAACTGCTCAAAATTGACCCCAACAGCGCCGATGGACACAACGGGCTGGCAGATGCGCTAGCTGATCAACATCGAAATCAGGAAGCGCTCGAAGAATACAAGCGCGTGGTTACGCTGGATTCGAACTATCAGGGCGTCAACTACAATCTTGGAGTCATGCAGGCGCGGCTCAAGATGTATGACGATGCCATTGCCTCGCTGTTGAAACAAAGGCAGATTGCGGACGATCCAGATAATGAAAATCTATTAGCCGGAGTTTACGAAGCCAAGAGAATGAAAAGCTCGGCCGACGACGCCCGGCAAAAAGCGAAACAGTTACAGGATTCTCACTAGCTCTCCGCGCCTCGAAACTATTGCAACTTCCCGAGTGCCTGCTCGATTCGTGCCAACGTAGTTTCTCGCCCAAGAACCTGGAGTGTCTCAAATAATGGCGGAGCATTCTTGCGCCCGCAGACGGCCACTCGAATCGGTTGAAACATCTGCCCAGCCTTCAAACCCATTTCCTGCGCGGCCGCGCGCAGCGATTGATCCAGCGGGTCATGCCGAAATTCAGTCTTTGCCAAGATTTCTCGAGCGCGGGTTAGAGCTTTCAAAGCCATCTCAGCGTCGCCCTTCTGCGGGATAAGTTCGCCAGGATCGTAAGGCGGGAGTCGATCAACAAAGAAGAAGTCCGCCGCCGTGAGGACATCGCGTAGAAGCTTGATGCGTTCGTGGATAAGCGGAGTAATGGCGCGCATTTTCTCCGGCGCGATTGGGAATCCTGCGCCATGAACTATCGGGAGCAAGCGCGCACTCAGGTCGTCGACGGAAAGCCCGCGGATGTGCTCCGCGTTGAGCCAGATCGCTTTGGGATCGAAGGCTTCCTCCGGTGTGTTGGCCGGCTCCTTGAAATTAATGACCACATTGGCGCGATTGATGCCTTCGAGAGAGAACGCCTCGACGAGTTCCTGTCGAGTCATCTTTTCGCGATCGTCCTTCGGCGACCAGCCCAGCAGGCATAGAAAGTTGATAAAGGCCTCGGGCAGAAACCCGGCATCGCGATAAGTGGTAACGCTGACCACGGGACCGTGCCGCCGCTTCGAGAGCTTCGATCCGTCGGGAGCGACGAGCAACGGAAGATGCGCAAATTGTGGCGGCTTGGCGCCCGCCCCTTCAAAAATGAGCACGTGCTTATAAGTATTCGAGAGATGATCCTGTCCGCGAATAATGTGGCTGATCCGCAGGTCAATGTCGTCGGCGCAAGATGCTAGGTGGTAGGTGGGCATGCCGTCGGAACGAAGCAGCGCGAAGTCTTCGATGTCATCTGCCGCCTTGCTCTGCTCGCCATAGACCGCGTCGTTGAAGCGTATCTGCTCGCTCGTGCCCCGTGGAACCCGGAAGCGCAGCGCGAAAGACTCTCCAGCGGTGGCCCGACGGTCGCTTTCGGTACGAGAAAGTTCGCGCATTCCCGGGTTGAAAAGCCAGGTTTGATTGGCGCCGGATTTTTCGCTGTCACCAGCGTGGGCGGGAGTAAAATCGCGATAAGCGAGCCCCTTCTGAAAGATCGTATCGGCGATCTGGCGATGCAGGGACAGTCTTTCCGACTGTTTGTACTCCTCATCCCATCCGAGATCCAGCCAGCGCAAGCCTTCGAAGATCGAATTGACAGAGGCTTCGGTGTTGCGCTCGACGTTGGTGTCATCGAGACGCAGGACCATCGTTCCTCCGCGGTGGCGAGCGAAAAGCCAGTTAAAGATGAAGGTGCGAGCGCTGCCAACATGCAAAAAACCTGTAGGAGAGGGTGCAAATCGAACACGAGGCATAAACTTTGAGTATAGCGGGAGTGGGAAGGTCGGCTCTGACAATTCTGCCCCATAGAGACGGGCGTGCCCCGTCTCCGGTAGCGAGGCGCCTCTGAAGCACTAGCGAGGCACTGCCGAGACCCAGCCAGCCGCGTCTCTATCGAAAGTCAGGGGAAAGTCCGGTGGATTACCAAAGGGTTACTAAGGTAACTCTTTGAGAGCAGACCACCATAGCGGATTCGCATCTTATAAGACAATACTTATGAAAACGCCGCGCCCAGGGGCGGAACCTGCCGGAAGACACCTGTTGTTTCGATTTGGCTGGTGTGACAGGATTATCTGTCGCAGAGTTGCATCCGGGCCAGAATTTCAATTGTTAGGGAAGCGTTGATGATGAACAGCGTAGCCACAGGCTTGGTGCTGACTCCTGGCGTCGTAGCCCTGCTGGTGCTCCTCGTCTTCAGATACCTCTACGAGCAAAATCGTCACAGCTATTTTTTCGTATGGCAACTGGCCTGGGCGGCCTACACGCTGCACTACGCACTGAAAGCAGTCGAATATTTCTCTGCCCCATCCCCGGTGCTGTTTTTTCTGAGCTCGCTCTTGCTGGTGGCGATGGCGCTTTGCATTTTCGTCTCGACCCGTCTGATGAGAGAACCGTTCCAGTTGCATTGGTATGACGTTGTCCTGACGGCTGCTGGAGTATTGCTGGCTTATGTCGGCTTGCGAGCGCAAATGTCGAGCGGAGTATTCAGCGAGAGAGCCAACCCCCTGCCGATCTACCTGCGGCTGGAAGTAGCTATGGCGGCGCTGCTTCTCTATTGCTCATTTTATTTTTACCGTTACGCGTTTCGCAGGAACTCTGTGGCGTTCCGTACCCTCGCCTTTTCATTAGCGCTATGGGCGGCCCTGATCTACGCGGGGCAGATGCGCCAACCCTTCCTTGACGTTGTTGGCCAGCTCGGAGGCTTCCTCAATCCCATTCCGCAGATGCTGCTGGCCATCTCCATGGTCGGGGTGCTCTTTGAAAATGAGCGCAACGCAGTCCAGGAGAATGCGCTCGCGTTCTCAACCCTGGGCATCGATCCACGTCGATTGCTTTCGGCGTCTGACCTCGTACCCAGCTTGCAGACCTTTCTCGACCGGCTGATCGCGCCCTTGCCTAAGCGCCGTGCGGTATTCTTTGTTTCCCAACAATGGCGAGGCACCTTGCCTTCCGTGCAAAGGGGTTTTTCAGCTGAGTTTCTGGAAAGATTGCAAAAGACCCACGCTGGCGATTACATCACAGAGCTTGCCTACCGCCGCGGAGGCGTGGTCACCTTTAGAAATCTCGCGGAATTGGAAGAGCCACTCCCCGCGCTTTCGGGAGGAAAATTCGAGGTCTGCAAGCAAACGCTGCTGGCAGAGGGAATCTCCGACCTGATGGCCGTGAGCCTGCAAACGCGGGAGCATAACTTCGGCGTTCTACTGTTTCCTCACGCAGAGCGGCGCATGTTCGGCTCTTCCAACCTCAGATTGCTGATCGGCCTGGCTCTCCAGATCGCGCTCACCCTGGAAAACTACGTTGTGATGCACGAGGCGCAGCGCCGAACCAAGGAATACGAGCTGCTCACAGAAATCGGTCAGGCCATCAGTTCTCACCTCGATCAGGACGACGTGCTGCGCACAGTGCAGGTCGAGCTCGGCCAGATTTTCGATACCAGCACTTTCTACATCGCCTTTCAGCAGGAAGATGAGATTTGTTTCGAGTTGGAGATCGAAGGCGGCATCACTCTTCCCAAGCGCTCGTCCAAGATAAGCAATGGTTTGACCGAGCACATCATCAGGACGGGTGAACCGCTGCTGATCGAGGCCGATTTTGAAGAAGTGCGGTCAAAACTGGGCGTCGAATTCATCTCTCGATGCCCACCCCGCTCTTTCTGTGCCGTTCCTATTCTCTTGGGCGGTAAATCGGTGGGGGTCATGGCAGCACTGAGCACGGAGCGGGAATCCCAATTTCAACCCAGGGACCTCGAGGTCATGCAAACCGCTGCTCGCCAACTGGGAGTGGCCGTCGAGAATGCCCGCCTCTTTTCAGAGGAGCAGCGCCGCGCTCGTCATCTCGCATTTCTCAACAACATTTCGAAACTGGCGATCTCCAGTGAAGACGCCGCGCAGATGATGGCTAACATCGTCCGCGAGATCCAGAAAAACTTTCATTACGATCACATCGGCATCGGCATCATGGATTACGCCACTAAGGATATCGAAATCAAAGCGGAGGCCGGAACAACCTCGCAAACCCTGGGGCGGAGGATCGCCTTGGGCAGTGGGGTTCTGGGAAAAGTCGCGCGCACCGGCGTCAGCGCCCTGGTCCAGAATGCCGGCCCGGGTCAGCTCGCCGGTGTGCTGCCCGAATCGCGCGCCGTACTCTGCCTGCCCATCAGTTACGGCGAGTCTCTGCTCGGCGTGCTCAACGTGGAAAGCCGCGATGAGAATGCCTTCGCCCCTCAGGATGTTCTGATTCTGAACACATTGGCCGATCTGCTGGCGACGGCCTTGCACAACTCCTTCGTCTTCCAGAAACTGCAGCAGCAATCGATCACCGACGGCTTGACCGGCATCAAGACGAGGCGCTTCTTCTGGGAGGCGCTGAGCTCGGAGTGGAGACGCGCTTCGCGCTCCGGTCGGCCGTTCTCGGTGGTGCTGATCGATCTGGACAAATTCAAAGAAGTGAATGATTCTCTCGGCCATCTCGAAGGCGATCTGGTACTAGCGCGAGTGGGTCGCTTGCTGGAACAGAAGTGTCGCCAATCCAACGTGGTCGCTCGCTACGGCGGAGACGAATTCGTCATCCTCATGCCGGAGACTGGAATCGAGCAGGCGCAGGTTTTGGCCGAAAGATTGCGCCTCTGGCTCGCCACCGATCCCATGCTCGAAGAGCACCATATCACCGGCAGCTTCGGAGTCGCCAGTTTTCCGGTTCACGGATTTTCCATGGAGGATCTGATTCGCGTTGCGGATGCGGGCATGTATGTATCGAAGCATGCGGGGGGCAACCAGGTTGCCACCTCCGATGCGTTCGGCGAAGGTTCCGCGGTGCAACGGCAGTTGGTCTCCGGTTACATCGAGGGATTTTTGCAGCGCGAGCATAATGGGCCGGAGCATCTCGAGGAACTGGTTAATACGCTGCGCAAGCTATGCGGGCGCGAGGAGAATGCAGATCATCGTGCAATCAGGGAGGCCGTCGAAGCCCTGTCGCGCGCCGCCGAACTCAGGGAGCACAATGCCGCAGGACATGGTGAACAATGCGCTCACTACGCCGGCATAATCGCGCGCGGACTGAACCTCTCCGAACAGGAAGTGGAGGAGATCACCTTCGCGGGACGGGTACACGACGTGGGCAAGCTCTTCATCCCAACTCGAATACTGAACAAACCCGGCGCGCTTACTGAAGAGGAATTCGCAGTGGTCAAGGCCCACCCGCAAATTGGAGCGGAGGTTGTGCGGGCGATTCCCGAAGTCAGTCGCGTAGCACAAGCTATCGAGTCCCATCACGAAGCATTCGATGGCAGCGGATATCCTTTGGCGCTGAAGGGCGAGGACATACCGTTGTACGGGCGCATTATTGCCGTCGCCGATGCCTACGTAAACATGACCACCGATCGCTCTTTCGCGCCTCCCAAAACCGACGAGCAGGCCATGACGGAATTGGGCAAGCGGAGCGGCACCCGCTTCGATGGCATGATCGTACGTTTGCTTGCGCGGCTGCTCAAGATGCCAGCAAAGATTTGATCAGGCAGGTGTCAGATCTTAGGTTTCAGGCCTTAGATGTCAAGTCTCAGGAATTCAAGGTCGGTTTTCCTGAGACCCGACACCTAAGAACTAAGGCCTTCTTTAGTTCTGAATCGGAGTAAGAACCAGAGATCCCCCTTTTGGCAGATAGCTCTTGCGGCGAAACCAGTCCTCCATGGCATCTCGAAGTTGGTCAATCGGCACATGCGTCCCTATTTCAATACAGCCGTCGGATACCGGCAGAGTGTCATCAAAAACGGTTGCATTCGTAAAATTGCGCATGCTGAAATTGTCGAGCCACTTCAGCGGGCAAGGTCGCAGCTGTCCTTCGTGCCGATATTCCACTCTGATTTTTCTCGCGAACATGAATTGATTTAAGCATAGAGACCTCCACGCGCCCGAGAGATTCGGGCATCCCGATATGGAAGCGCTCGCTCCACCAATCCTCGAGGTTGCGTGCCAGGGTATCCAACGATACGATTTCATTTAGGAATCGACCAGGACACCGGATGAAAATAAGGCTGAGATGGAGTCTCAAAGTCACTGCATGCGCACTGCTTATAGTTAAGACCGCTGTCGCTCAGGAAACGCCAAAAACAGATAACACCTCAAGTGTAACGATCATCACCGCCGGCGATATCTCGATCACCCGAGCTGCGGACGGCAAGACCGCAGTGTCCGTCAACTTCGTTCCGCGTAAAACGAAATCAAGCGACACGCGAATCACGATTTCAGGTCCCTATTCCTTAGACGTTAACGGAGGCGTGAAAGAGGTGAATGGCTCCCAGGGCCTTGAGCTTCACGTATTGAGTCATGAGGACTTGCGATTCGAAGCTCCAGAAGTCGCTTCGTGGGAACAAACACACAAATTTTCCCAAAACTCTGCGTGTATGAAGATTCCCAAATTCCCCGGATGCGGCAATCCAGTCTGTGACCAACCTGACCATCCCGGCGATCAATGCCGGTATAACAGCGAATCGGGCTGCTCGTGCGTAGCCCCTGGCGGCGGACCGTGCTCGGAGCGCTAGCCATGCTTGCCTGCTATGTGCCCGCCCGCACGGCGGCTAAAGTCGACCCTTGGAAGGCGCTGCACGAGCAGTAAAGCGCCTTGCCGATTCTACTTTTGTATAAAGTCCCGTAATCTTTTGTATTTGAGCGCGGAATTCGAGTGACCGTTGGCTGCGAGATGGCGTCTAAGTGATATGGGCACGGGACGCCGATTAGAACTGGATGCGATGCGAGGGGTGATGCTTGTGTGGATCACTCTGTCACATTTGCCCACGGCTGCGAGTTCCTGGGTAAACCAACCTTTCGGTTTCGTGGGAGCGGCGGAGGGTTTCATTTTTCTTTCGGCGCTATTCACTGGACGGATCTATTTCCGGGTGGCAGAGCGCGACGGCTATCCCGCAATGAGGCGGAAGTTGTGGGCACGCACACTGCGCTTGTATGGCTACCACGCGTTCTTGCTCGCCTTTGCGTTCTTAGTCGCGGTCCCTATTGCCGCCCATGGCAGTCGGCCCGGGCTTCACAACTTGTTGGATTTTTACTTCACCGCCGGAGCTAAGCAGGCCGTCACGGAAGCAGCTCTGCTGATTTATCGGCCACCTTTGCTCGATATCCTGCCCATGTACATCATTTTTCTAGTACTCACATCCATTGTAATTCCCCTGGCGCGGAGGATCGGATGGAAGCCGATCTTGTGGACCTCTTTCTCCTTCTGGGTGCTCGCTCAGTTCGGATTTCGCAGCGCTGAACACACATTCATGATGCGATACATTCCTACGCGGATTCCCTTAAACCAGATGGGTTCATTCGACCTCTGGGCTTGGCAATTGCTCTGGTTCGTGGGCGTGTGGCTGGGCGTACGTTGGGCCGGGGAAAGCCTGCCGATAGAAACGTGGGCAAGGCGGGTGGCGGTTCCAGGGGTGCTGGTCGCTGTTTTTTGCTTCATCCTGCGGCGGAAAATCGCGCACGGTTTAGCGCTGGGCGCATCGGAGTTTCTCTTTGACAAGTGGCACCTCGGACCAGTAAGGATTCTCGATTTCGCGGCAGTGTCAGCGTTGCTGATCCTTTCGCAACCGATCACGAAAACCGCAGCGATAAGGCCACTGGTGCTGTTGGGACAATCGTCGCTGCAAGTCTTTTGCGTACATCTTCTATTTTGCTTCGCAGGTCTCACGCTGATGGGCAACGCGTCGATGCTGAATGGATGGCGACAATTCGCGCTTGTGAGCATGACGATTGCGGGAATGTTAATCACAGCGAGAATTTTCTCCAGGAGCGAAGCCAAGAACAAACGCCAAGCGAGAACCCAAATATCTTCCGGATCGAATTCTGCATGTGTAACCAACCTGGCAGTGAGGGGCGAGGCAGGGGGGGACTGACTGGTCGGACGGGACTAAGTACGGGCAAGCAGAGTGCAACCACGCGGATCGACAAAGCCGCAAGGCCCTGTCCGAGCGGCCAGCACAGAGTTTTTCCAAAACAGGATGGTTCCGACTATCGTAACCTTCCGGCCTCTATCCAAAAAGGGAAACCGCTGGCATGATTCTGCCAGTCTGGTTTTCTGGAGGTGGGCATGAATCTGCAACGGCTGACGACTGCGCTGTTTTTTCTTACAGTTAGCTCGGTTCTCGTGGGTTGCGGTGGTAGCCTGTCGAAACCCGAAGGGGGTAGCGCCACTGCGCCCATCATTGCCACCCAGCCCACGAACCAGACCGTTACGGCAGGCCAGACCGCAACCTTCTCTGTGACGGCTGCAGGAACCGCCCCGTTGGCCTACCAGTGGCAGCAGGGCGCCACGCTGATCAGTGGCGCGACCTCGGCGAGCTATACAACTCCCGCGACCGCGACCTCCAACAGCGGTTCAACGTTCAGCGTCGTAGTGAGTAACTCTGCCGGAAAAATCACCAGCAATGCAGCCACGCTCACGGTCAATGCTGCTCTCGCCGCACCCTCGATAACGCAACAACCCACGAACCAGACCGTCACCGCCGGCCAGACCGCAACCTTCTCTGTGACGGCTGCAGGAACCGCACCATTAACCTACCAGTGGCAGCAGGGCACAACCGCAATTTCCGGTGCCACGTCGGCAAGCTATACGACACCCGCGACAACCACGTCTAACAACGGAGCCCAGTTCAGCGTGATAGTGAGCAACTCGCAAGGAAAAGCAACCAGCAATGCGGCCACTCTAACGGTCAACGTGGCGCCACCAGCGACCACCGATGTCCTGACCTACCACAACGACATTGCGCGCACCGGCCAAAACCTCACTGAGACCACGCTAACGACCAGCAACGTGGCTTCGGCGACGTTCGGCAAGCTTGGCTTCTATTCCGTTGACGGACTGGTTGACGCCGAGCCGCTCTACGCCTCGAACGTTTCGGTTCCGAGCAACGGCACACACAACTTGCTCATCGTTCCCACCGAGAACGATTCGGTCTACGCTTTCGACGCCGATTCCGGCACGACGATCTGGCAAATCACAACTTTGAAATCTGGCGAAACCGCATCTGACAATCGAGGCTGCGGGCAGGTGACTCCTGAAATCGGCGTGACCTCGACGCCGGTGATCGACCGTACTCAGGGTCCGAACGGCGCGGTTTATGTCGTGGCTATGTCGAAAGACGGATCGGGCAACTACCACCAGCGCCTGCACGCGCTCGATCTCGCATTGGGAACGGAATTATTCAACGGCCCAGTCGATATCGAGGCGACCTATCCCGGCACCGGCGACAACACCAACGGCACCAGCGTGGTCTTCGACCCCAAACAATATAAGGAGCGCGCCGCGCTGCTGTTGCTGAATGGCGTTATCTATACGGGCTGGGCTTCACATTGTGACGACCGGCCCTATACCGGCTGGATCATGGGCTACAGCGAGTCCACGCTGGCACAGACGAGCGTGCTGAATGTCACTCCCAACGGCAACGAGGGCGCCATCTGGATGGCAGGAGCGGGTCTCGCCGCCGACAGCTTGGGCAACATTTATTTTCTCGATGCCAACGGAGACTTCGACACCACAGTGAACGCAGAGGGTTTCCCCGGCGACGGCGACTACGGCAACGCCTTCATGAAGCTCTCAACCACTGACAATCAACTGGATGTGGCCGACTTTTTCGAGATGGACAACGAGGCATCGGAGAACGGCAGCGACACCGACCTCGGCTCCGGCGGCACGATTGTGCTGCCCGACCTGACTGACGGCTCTGGAAACACACGGCACTTGGCGGTGGGCGCCGGCAAAGACGGCAATCTCTACGTGGTCAATCGCGACTCCATGGGCAAGTTCAGCGCCAATAACAGCGCCATTTATCAGGAACTCGCGGGGGCGTTGCCAGGAGGAGTTTATGCGATGCCCGCATATTTCAACAACACGATTTACTACGGACCGGTGGGCAGCCCCATCCAGGCGTTCACCATTGGCAACGCGAAACTGTCGACCAGCGCAACCGCGCGAACCAGCAACAGCTTTGGCTATCCGGGGGCGACGCCAAGCATCTCGGCGAATGGCACGAGCAACGGAATCGTCTGGGCTGTGGAGAACACCACCCCTGCCGTGCTGCATGCCTATAACGCCAGCACGCTCGTCGAGCTCTACAATAGCAATCAGGCCAGCGGCGGCCGCGATCAGTTCGGCGCCGGCAATAAGTACATCACGCCGATGATCGTGAACGGCAAGGTCTTCGCGGGAACGACGAATGGCGTGGCAGTATTCGGGCTGCTGCCTTGATGTGCATACCTATCTGTCCGGTACGATCTGTTACCTATGTCTCGGGTCGCTCATCAAGCACTTGGAGAATTTGCGGCGGAATCTCCATTTCGTCTGGGTGCGGGAGTTCGATTCGCTGCATAGGTGCGCGCCGCATGGAGCACCTTCGCCAATTCTTGTGGCTATTCTAGTCGGGGCTTTGGGGCGGGAGTCCATCAACTAGAACAGTTGAAGGCCCTTCATGTGGTCCAACAACTTCCCGGTGTCGATGGGTTTGAACAAATAGGCGTCGCACAATGACCCGAACGACTGGACAACGCTCTTCACATCGTCGAGCGCCGTGATCATGATAATTTTTGCGCCATTCGTGGAGAGCGTGCCCCCCGCTTCTTCGAGGGCCCGGATTTCCTTCACTGCAGTCTGTCCGTCCATTTCCGGCATCATGATATCCATGCAGATCAGGTCGTACCATTGCTCGCTCTCTCGAGCGGCGCGAAACGCCGCCACTGCCTCTTTGCCATTAACTGCGATATGACATTCGCCATATCGCGAAAGAAATGTTTGCAGCAAAAGCCGGCTGGCAAAGTCGTCTTCGACAATGAGTGTGCGCATATCAGCGTGCCCCTCCCGAGGCTTGATGGCGCCATCCTGATTGTTGCAGGGTGGTCTTCAGCTCTTCGAATTGTTCCTGCATCCGCAGCAGCAGGATCGAAGCGCGCTCCAAGTCATTGGCTGCCGCCGCCTTCTGCGCTTCGCAGCACAGGCTTCGCAAAGCCTCGGCCGAGATCGTGGCCGCCGCTCCTTTGAGCGTGTGTGCCTGACGCCGCGCGCCGTCCGCATCTCCCTCTTGCAGCATCTTCTTCAGAGTGCGCAATTGCCTCGGGGCGTCGTCCAGGAAAGCGGCAGTGACCTTGCCGGCCAGTTCCTGGTCGCCCATGAGACGAGCCAGCAACTCTTGCGGATTGAATATGGCTTCTGCCTCGGCGGGTAACGGACAGACTGGGAGACGAATCTTGCCCTCGCTCCTCAAATCGGTGGCGACCAGCCCGAGCCATTTCTCAAGCATATCTTCCAATTTCCGCACTTCCAGCGGCCTGGCCACATAGTCGTTCATTCCGACCGCCACGCACCGGTCTCGGGCTCCCGACATAGCATCGGCTGTGAGGGCGACAATAGGGATCAGCGGATTGCGCGTTCCTGCCCGGCAATCTCGAATGCGACGCGTTGCCTCATATCCGTCCATCTGTGGCATCCCACAATCCATGAGCACCAGGTCGTAGTCGGCCTTGCGCAGAGCGCAAAGCGCTTCCGCTCCATTAGTGACCACATCGAACTGATAGCCGAGTTTCGTTAGCATAGCCACGGCCACCGCTCGGTTCACGCCGTTATCTTCCGCCAAAAGAATGCGCGCCGGGCCTTTCGTTTGTACCTTGATCGGAGGCTGAACGCCACGCGGGGCGGCGGTCGCGGCCAGGCTTCCTTCCGCCGGCGTCGTCGGAAGTGGCGTTGCTATCCCTGGCCGTTGCCTCGCCGGCTGCTTCTCGAAGACCGCGGTAAACCAAAATGTCGATCCTTTGCCTTCTTCGCTCTCGACGCCAATTCGGCCACCCATCAGTTCGGCCAGTTGCTTCGAAATGGTCAGCCCGAGTCCAGTGCCCCCGTAGCGGCGCGTGCTCGATCCATCCGCTTGGACAAAGGGTTCAAAAAGTACGGACGCGCGCTCCTGCGCGAAGCCAATGCCGGTATCGGTTACGTGAAAGCGCAGTCGTACAGAGCCGCCGTCCTCGGCCTCGTTTTCGACGGACTCAAGGCTGACCCAGATCGACACTCCGCCATGCTGCGTGAATTTCACCGCGTTGCCCAGAAGGTTAACCAGAATCTGACGCAAGCGGCCAGAATCGCCCCGCAATAGTCGAGGAGTTCCCGGCTTCAGTTCACTGGCCAGCGCAAGCCCCTTTTCGGCCGCCTTGATGGCGAGCACCGCGACCGCATTCTTGATAACCGTACCCAGATCGAAGTCGGTCGCCTCCAGCGTCAACTTCCGAGCCTCGATCTTGGAAAAATCCAGGATGTCGTTGATTACGGAAAGCAGCGCCTCGCCGCTGATTCGCACAAGTTCCGCATACTGTCGCTGCTCCGCTGTCAGCGTCGTGTCCAGCAACAGGCCTGCAACTCCGATCACGCCATTCATCGGAGTGCGGATTTCGTGACTCATGTTGGCCAGGAACTGGCTCTTCGCGCGATTGGCGGCCTCGGCCGTGTCCTTGGCCTTGAGCAAAAGCTGCTCGGCTCGCTTGCGCTCGGTAATGTCTTCGTAGGTACAGAGTACGCCGGCCACCTTGCCCGCCCGATCCCGCAGGGGCAGTTTGTTGGTCTGCAGCCAAAGGATGCTTCCATCCGGTCCGTTTTGGCGTTCCTCAAAGTTGAGTTGGGGAGATCCTTGCTCCATCACCAGCTTGTCATCGGCGCGATATTGCTCCGCCGTCTCGCTCCAGGCGAGGTCGAAATCACTCTTGCCGATAATCTCCGCGGGATTATTCAAGCCCGCATCCGTGGCCAAAGCCCGATTGCAGCCCACGTACACGCTGTTCAAGTCCTTCCAGAAGACACGCTGGGGAATAGCGTCCAGAACCGTCTGCAGCGTCTGGCGCGACCGATAGAGTTCATCCTCGACTAGCTTCCGATCGGTGATGTCGACCAGCGTGCCCTCGATAATCGCGCCACCCGATGAGTCGTCATCGACCACAGTCATATTTGCCATAACCCAGACCAAATCGCCGCCCTTGCGCCGACAGCTTATCTCGTAGTTGGTAAGTCTCTTTTCGAATTGGAGCTTGTCTACGAATGCTTCCCGATCCGAAGCCCTGTGATAAATACTTGCAACCGGGATAGCTACGAACTCCTCCGGAGACTTGTAGCCGAACATGCGAGCCGCAGCTTGATTACACTCCAGGATGCGCCCATCCAGGGTGGTGCGAAGAACCCCCGCCAGGTTGCGCTCAAACAGGAGCCGATAGCGTTGCTCGGATGCTCGCAGCGCCTCGTCGATCCGCTTGCGTTCGGTGATGTCGGAGAAAATGCCGTCCGCGTAAGAGATCCCGTCCTTTTCATAAGTCCGGTAGGCCCGATCATGGACCCAGATCCACTGCCTGTCCTTGCGCTGTACTCGATATTCCACATCGAAAGGTTGACCTTTCGTAAAAAGCAGTTGCAAGGCATCCGCGATGCGCTGGCTATCGGTCGGGTGGATCCGCCCGAACCAACGTTCAGCGCGCTGCTCACATATCTCGCGGGAGGTGAACCCAAAGACCTGCTCGACATTCGGACTGACGTAGTCGATTCGGCCGTCGCCACGGGAACTCCAAGTGACGTCTGGAAGGTTGGCGACCAGAGAGCGGAATTTTTCCTCGCTCTGACGAAGCTTCTGGTGCGCTAGCCGAAAGTCGGTAATGTCGTGACTCGTGCCCAGTAGACGTACCAGCCCCCCGCCTTGCTCTGCGAGCCGTTGGCCGCGAGTGCGCACCACTCTCGTCGCGCCATCTCGGCGTACCACGCGATGCTCGATATCGAAGGGTTCACGAGTTTGAACAGTATTCGCCAAGGCTTGATCGAAGCGTTCCCGATCGCCAGCGGGAAGCGCGTTCATCAACTCGTGACGCGGTACAACCACCTTGCCCGGATTGCAATCGAAAATGCGAAAGAAACCGGCTGATCCGCGCACCTCGCCTGACTCTATATCCAACTCCCAGCTGCCCAGAGTGGCAATATGCTGAGCGTCTGCCAGCAACTTCTCGCTGCTGTGGAGCGCGGTTTCGGTGGCACGACGTTCGGTGACGTCCTGCTGGATGCCAATGAAGTGAGTGATGGCGCCACTTGGGTCGCGAACCGGCGTGATCGACATCTGTTGGATGTAGAACGTGCCATCCTTGCGCCGATTGGTGAGTTCGCCACGCCACACCTCGCCCGCAAGAATTGTCTGCCAAAGTCTCTCGTAACAGGCTCGGTCGTGGTAATTGGATTTTAGTAACCGGGTGTTTTGGCCGACGACCTCCTCGGCGCTGTAACCGGTAATCCTGGTGAAGGCTGGGTTGACATACTGAATCGTGGCCTTGATATCCGTGATCACGACGGCTTCGCCGATTTGTCCAATCGCAGCGCCGAGCAGCGACAGGCTCGCATTCCTGGCTCTGAACCCGAGCGCCTCCTGCGCATCATCCAACTTGCGGGGCGGGTTCGACCGTGATGGGTAAGTCAAAGACACGAGTTCCTTGAGTGCTAATCGGCAGAGGAACGTTCGACTTCAACTTGACTGAAAGCTGTTTCATTCCGCCCGGGCGTTCGCGCTTGCGGACATCGCGCCACCATCTCGTATAACAGTTGCCGCAATCGCCCTTCACGAAGTGACGGCACCCGCGAGAGCGCTAACGTCAGGCTCAACGGCGGATCACATTCCGGGGGAAAAACTTGGGTCATGCGAAATGTCTTCCTGCCGATAAGTGGAGTGTGACCTTTGCGCCCTCGTGCCCCGACAGCGCTTGTTACCGCCGTCGATGGCCTTGCTGAAGGAGTCATGACCAGAGTCCTCATCGCAGATGACGATCGCATATCGTGCAAGTTGCTTGGCAGTCTGCTAACGAAGTGGGGATACCACGCCGACGTTGTATACAACGGCGAAGATGCGCTGTGCGAACTGCTGAAGCCGGATGCTCCGCCTTTGGCGATTCTGGACTGGATGATGCCGGGTCTGGACGGTGTTCAAGTAATCAGGAAATTGCGAGCAACCGATCGCGAGTCGTATACATATGTATTGTTGCTGACGGCAAAGGGACAGAAAGAAGACCTCCTGCAGGGTCTGGACGCCGGTGCGGACGACTATTTGAAAAAGCCATTTGACGCACAAGAACTGCGCGCTCGGCTTCGAGTGGGCGCCAATCACAAGAATATCGAGGGGGCGCTTCGGGAGGCCGAAAGAAAGTACCGCGGAATATTTGATGATGCCATTTTCGGCATTTTTCAGAGTATGCCGGATGGACGCTACCTGAGCGTAAACCCAGCCATGGCTCGGATCCTTGGCTACGATTCCGCCCAAGAGATGATTGTCACAGTAGCGAGTATTTTCGAGCAGTTCTATCTCGACCCGAAACATCGCGAGGAGTTCGTGCGCGAGCTGGAAAATTTTGGAGTCGTACAGAATGTTGAATGCGAGGTTCATCGGAAAGATGGCAGCAAGATATGGGTCGTATTCAGTGCGCGCGCCATTCGTGAGAATGGCATTGTCGTGCGCTACGAAGGAATGACCGAGGACATCACCGAACGCAAAGTCCTGCAGTTTCACCTGCTTCAGTCGCAGAAACTGGAATCGATAGGACAGTTAGCTGCCGGGATAGCTCACGAAATTAACACCCCGATACAGTTTGTAGGCGACAACGTTCAGTTTTTGAAATGCGCGTTCGAGGATTTGAAGGGTCTCCTGGCAAAGTACGAAAGGCTGCTGAAATCGGCGCAAGGCAATACTACTTCGTCTGAAGTCGTTCAAGAAGTCGCATCTGTGATAGAACGCGCAGACGCTGGTTATTTGCTGGAGGAAATTCCCAGAGCTATCAGCGAGACGCTCGAAGGTGTGACCCGAGTGTCTCTGCTCGTGCGCGCAATGAAAGAGTTCTCCCACCCGGGCACGACAAACAAGATCCTTGTGGACCTAAATCATGCCATTGAAAGCACCCTCACGGTCGCGGGCAACGAGTGGAAACGCGTGGCTGAGTTAGAGACCGAGTTCGACCCATCACTGCCGCCGGTCTCGTGCCTTCCCGGCGAGTTCAACCAGGTAATCCTGAACTTGATTGTCAACGCGGCGCATGCCATCGCCGACGTTGTCCGAAAAGGAGGTAACGAAAAGGGAAAAATTCTGATACAGACACGCAATTGCCCGCAATGGATTGAAATCCGGATCCAAGACACGGGCGCGGGCATCCCGGAAAATCTACGAACGCGAATCTTTGACCCTTTTTTCACTACCAAAGAAATCGGCAAAGGGACGGGGCAGGGTTTGTCCATAGCCCGTTCCGTCATCGTGGACAAACACGGTGGAAGTATTCACTTCGAAACTAAAGAGGGGAAGGGCACAACCTTTATCGTTCGTCTTCCGCACGATGGCAAGGTTCTTGTCTCGAAGGCGGTGTCCGCCTGAATCGAGCCCGCGGAAATCTCTGCTGGCACGAATGGTCGTGAACCTCCGCGTGCTGGCACTTCAAGTTATAGGATGCTCACACCTCTCTACCTCGATGAGTAACCAGCCAGTAGTAAAGACCCTCGCATATATGGCCGAAGAATTTCGTGTAGCTCTGCGTGCGCCGACGCGCCACCTGGGTTACCGCTCCTTGGAGGCTGGAGAAGTTCTATGCGCCCTCAACTGTCCGCCACTACCCTAGCGGTTCCCTCGCGTCCGGCTCTGAGAAGACGACGGGCGGAATTTCAGAGTATAGTCCGCTGGCTTACGATCTTCTTAGTTACGATTCTTACGTTAATGGCGACCGCAGTCGCCCAGCAAACAACGAAGGACCTCAGCGACGCCAGTCTGGAAGAATTGACCAACATACAGGTTTATAGCGCCTCGAAGCACCTGCAGAGCGCCAGCGCAGCGCCCGCTTCGGTCACGGTCGTCACCTCCGATGAGATTCAGAAATTCGGCTATCGCAACCTGTCCGACATTCTGCGCAGTGTGCCCGGCTTCTATGTCACCTACGACCGCGACTATACCTTTGTCGGTGTGCGTGGGTTTGGACGCCTGGGAGATTGGAACAGCCGGATTTTGGTATTGATCGACGGCCATCGTATTAACAATAACGTTCTCGGTCAGGCCATGTTGGGAAATGAGTTTCTGGTGGACGTGGACATGATCGAGCGGGTGGAGATAGTCTGCGGGCCCAGTTCTTCTCTCTATGGAGCGAATGCTTTCTTCGCGGTTATCAATGTCATAACCCGTATTTCAAAACAAGTGAAGAATTTGGAACTTTCTTTCCAGGCGGGAAGCTTTAACACCTATGAAGGCAGAGCCACGTATGCCCATCAATTTCACGGCCTGGGCATGCTTCTTTCCGGCACCTTTTACGACAGCCGGGGCCAGACCTTGTTCTTCCCTCAATTCAATACTCGGGCCAACAACAGCGGCATTACCAGCAATACCGACTATGAAACCTACGAGCACATTCTGGCCACACTTACTTTTCACGGCTTCACGCTGCAGGGATTGTTCAGCACGCGCTACAAGGGAGTTCCGACTGGTTATTTCGGAGCCGTGTTCAACGATCCTGGCACTTTCAATATCGACAGCCATCAGTATTTCAATCTCGGCTACCAGCACCTGCTAGGGAAATGGCAACTGGACGCGCACACCAGCTATGACCAGGCTCGCTTGCAGGCGCCGGTGCCCGAGGCGCCCGTCGCGGCCGGCGACCCGGTGGTCCTGAGTACCTACTCCTTCCGCGGAAACTGGTGGACGGGAGAACTCAAAGCAAGCCGCGACCTTTTCGAACGAAACCACCTCACCTTGGGCTCTGAGATCAGGGACAACCTCCGGCAAGACCAAGGTGACCTTCTGAACCCTCCCAATACATTTACTGCGGATCCCAACACTTCCTTGATTGCCGCTCTCTATGCCCAGGATGAGTTCGGAATCACCAGCCGTCTCACGCTCAACGCCGGAGTACGTCATGACCACTATTCCACTTTTGGCGGAACCACAAACCCGAGGCTGGCGCTGATCTACCGTCCGGCGGAGAAAACGACCCTGAAGCTTCTTTATGGCAACGCCTTCAGCGCTCCCGACGTTTATGAAATTACCCCGGACTTCGGAGCTTTTTACGACGACAATCTCAAACTGCAGCCGGAGCGCATTCAGAGTTTGGAGGCAAGAGTGGAACAACAACTAGGGCAGTACATGCAGCTGTCCAGCGGTGTGTATCGCAACCGCATTAGTGACCTGATTTCGCTTGTCTCGGTTCCCGGCAGCGGAAACTTCCAGTACCAAAATGCCGGCAACGCACAAGCTCTGGGAATGGATGTTGAGTTCAGCGGACGGACACCGAGCGGCCTGCAGGGAAAGGCCAGTGTCGATTACGTGAATGCGTACAACGAAAGCGCCGGGCACCCTGAACTCGACAACTCGCCGCGCCATATGGCGAAGTTGAATCTAACCGTCCCGCTGATCAACAAATCGCTTTTTGCGGGAGTCGAGGGGCAATTCTTGGGAAGACGCCTGACGCTCTTACAAAATTCCCTAGGCAGCTATCAGGTCTTCAACGTTACTTTGCTGGGCCGCACCCTCGGCAAACATTTCGACCTGGCGGCCAGCGCCTTCAATATTCTGGACAAAAAGTACTTCGACCCCGGCCGGCCGGAGGATCCGGAAGATGCCATCCAACAGGACGGACGGAGTATTCGAATCAAAATCACGGGACGGTTTTGAAACAGCATCGTGCGCGGGCATTGATGCGCGGGGCATCTACAAACGAGCACCCTTGTTCTCTGTTCAGGCCTTAAAGCGGAAACATGCGCAACAGTATTCCGCGAGCAACATGCAGATGGTCAATGTGACTCCGGCAAACGTTACGAGCATGGCGCATCCAAAACGAGTTCTGGGGCCGCTGGTTATGGTAATGCTGTTCCTCACCGGCACGCGTGCGCAACCTCCGACTGCCGGCGAGTATCAAGTAAAGGCGGCCTTCCTCTACAACTTCGCGAAGTTTGTCGAGTGGCCCTCGAGTAGTTTCCCCGATGCTTCCGCGCCGTTTCGGATCTGTGTTTTCGGACAAGATCCCTTTGGCCAGGCACTGCTAGATATCACCCACGAAAAAATCGTAAGCGGGCACAAACTCCAGGTCGACCAGGTCGTCGACGTGGCACTGGCGAGGACTTGCCACATTCTGTTCATTGCGTCCTCGGAAAAGGTGCAACTGAAGCGGATTTTTGAAAGTTTGCAGGGAACCGATGTTCTGACCGTGGGCGACATCAAGGGTTTTGCCGAACTGGGAGGAATCATCAACTTTGTGCTCGAAAATGACCGCGTGCGGTTCGAAGTGAACCGCCGAGCAGCAGACCGGGCGGGGCTCAAGATCAGTTCCAAGCTGTTAGGTGTAGCGAAACTTGTAATCGGGTAAACGCTGTTGGGAGCAAACCAGATGCGTCGTTTTGGGGATTTCTCAATCCGCCACAAACTCACCGTTCTTTTCATGGCGATTAGTGGCTTTACGGCTTTGGCAGTGTCCTGCCCCATGGCGATTTATGAGGTGGCGAAATTCAAGCAGACCGTCGTCCAGAACCTGGCCGTGGTGGGCGATGTTCTGGCCGGCAACAGCACAGCCGCCCTGACATTTGGCGACGCGGAAGCGGGGCGAGATGTCTTGCAGGCGTTGCGGGCCGAACCTAACGTGACTGCAGCTTGTATCTATTCCCCGGATGGCAAACCGTTTGCCAAATATGCGCGGGATGCAATAAACTCCGGCTTCATTCCGCCGCCGCCCGAAGCGCAGAATAGCCGGTTCCAGAACGGCCACCTGATTCAGTTCCGAAGAATCGTGCTTGCCGGTGACACTGTCGGCACGCTTTACCTCAATTACGATCTCGAAAGGCTGAATTCGCGAATACGCGCCTACGCCTTAAGCTTCGTATTGACTCTGCTGTTCACGTTCTCCCTCGCTTTCATGCTGGCCTCGCGTTTCCAAAAGCCCATCTCTGAGCCTGTCCTGAACTTAGTAGCGACCACAAAAGCCGTTTCGGGTCGGTGTGATTACTCGATCCGGGCCGAAACCTCTAATCGAGACGAATTGGGCCTCCTGGCGACCGAGTTCAACGGCATGCTGGAACAAATCGAATCCCGCGATTTGGAATTAAAACAACACCGGGACGGCTTGGAGGAGGAGGTTGCCCGTCGAACCAACGACTTAGTGGCGATGAACACGGAACTGACGATGGCCAAGGAAGCGGCCGAAGCGGCAAGCCGCGCGAAAAGTGAATTCCTCGCCAACATGAGCCACGAAATCCGCACTCCGATCAACGGCATCATGGGCATGACCGAATTGACCCTGGATACGGAACTGAACCCCGAACAGCGCGAATACCTCCTCCTGGTGAAGTCTTCCGGCGAGTCGCTGTTGTCGGTGATCAATGACATTTTGGATTTTTCCAAGATTGAGTCGGGCAAAATGGATCTGGAGACGATTGAATTCAACCTTTATAACTGCGTCGGCGAAACCATGAAGGCGCTAGCCCTGCGAGCTCATCAGAAAGGATTGGAGTTAGCCTACGATTCTGACGCCGAGGTTCCCGCGCAACTGCTGGGCGATCCCGGGCGCTTGCGCCAGATCCTTGTGAATCTGGTCGGCAACGCGATTAAGTTCACGCAGCACGGAGAAGTGCTGGTCACAGTTGAAAGACTCTCGCACGAAAGGCTCTCGCAGGATGCCGGCGGCGTGGAGCTTCATTTCAAAGTCAAGGACACGGGCATCGGAATCCCTCCAGAGAAGCACGGACTGCTTTTTAAAGCCTTTTCGCAGGCCGACAGCAGCACCACCCGCAAATATGGCGGCACCGGTCTTGGGTTAGCGATTTCGGCACAACTGGTTGAATTGATGGCGGGAAGGATGTGGTTAGAGAGCAGTGAAGGTCAAGGAAGCACTTTCCATTTTACCGCGCGCTTTGTGGTGGCGGCGGGAAAGGCTCAACCCGCTGCTCCCGCGCCCAAAGCGGAACTGCAGGATCTCTCGGTATTAGTGGTCGACGACAATCAGACTAACCGGCGGATCCTTTGCCAGATGACCCGCGGATTTGGGATGCGACCGCGCGCTGCGGAAAGCGGCGTCATCGCACTCACTGCACTGGAGACAGCCAGGCAAAAAGGAGATCCCTTCCGGCTCGTCCTAATCGACGGCAACATGCCCGTCATGGATGGATTCGAGTTAGCCGAGAAAATGCAGAGAGATAGGATGCGCAATGACGGAGCGGAATCCACCGTACTGATGCTCACCTCCGGCGGACAACCTGGCGAAGCCAAACGCTGTAAGGAGCTGGGTATCTCAGCCTATTTGCTTAAGCCTGTGCTTAAAGCTGACCTGGAAACTGCCATCCTTACGGCATTAAGTCAGCGGCATGTGCCGTCGGGTTCCAGCCTTGCGCTGGTCACTCGTCACACCCTGCGCGAATCGGCTCGCAAACTAAGAATTCTCGTCGCGGAAGACAACGCGGTAAATCAAGCAGTGATCCTCCGCGTGTTGCAAAAAATGGGTCATGCACCTGTATTGGCGCAAACTGGCAAAGAAGCGGTACAGCTAGCTTCAACAGAACAATTCGATGTTGTTTTCATGGACGTGCAGATGCCCGAAATGGACGGCTTGGCCGCAACCGCCGCGATCCGCGAAAACGAGACTGGCAGCAGGACCGTGGCCGCGACCGGGGGCGGGACAAAGACCGGGCCTCGCCTCCCGATTTTTGCCATGACAGCCCACGCCATGACGGGCGACCGCGATCGTTGCCTGGAAGCTGGTATGGATGGTTACATTACCAAACCTGTGCGCTTCGGTGACATTGAGCAAGCGCTGGCGGGCTTGACCGTGACCTCTGCAACCAGGCTCGACCGCCCAGAGGCGGCATCTTGGAACCACGCTGAAGCTCTCCAGCGCATCGAAGGCGATGAGGATCTGCTGCAGGAAATGTGCCAGATTTTTCTGGAAGAGTCTCCAAAGCTGCTACAGAAGTTGCACGACGCAATAGCGGCCGGAGACGCTGGCGAGGTCATGCGTACGGCTCACAGCCTTAAGGGAGAGTCCAGCTACCTAAGCGCGAGTGCTACCTCCCAGGCTGCCCGCCAACTGGAGGAGATGGCACGTAAAAGAGACCTCTCCGGCGCCGCTGCTACGTTCGCAACGCTGGAAAGGGAGATGGCAAGTCTGCACTTTGATCTGAAAGCGTTGTCCGGGGTGCATTATGAATGAGACTCCCTCGCCGCTCAGAGCAAACAGTAGCAAGTAAGTCGCCCAGGGTGTAAATCTGCCAGAGATGTCGGGCTATCGAGCCTTCTCCAGTTCAACCTCACCCACGTGACGAGGTGTAAATTCCTCAACCGCGATTCCATCGAATACGCCTAACTTTCGGACGGAGTATCTCCCTGAAGCGCTGGACTCGATAAATTCAAGTGTCGTATAGGAAGGCATAAATCCAACCGCCAGAAAACGCTGCTTCCGCAGCCTTCCTTCCTGCAGGAATCTCGAAACGATACCCATCGCCTTTTCATTGAGTGCCCGCGGCAGCCCCACAACCGGCACGCTGAGTTTGTAATAGGTCAGCGGTGCAAACAGCCCGCTGTCCTTTACTGCTTCGCCGACCGGCATGGGCACGGAGTCCGCCTCCCGAAAATCGCTGCAGATGAGCACCGAAGCATTGTCGGCGGATGCGTTCTTCTCAACAAATTCCAAAGCGTATTTCCATGTGTAACCGTGCTGCCTTGAAAGTGGAGAAGTGAAGTACCAGTAAGCGACGCTCGCCACCAAAGCTACGCACAACAGCGATCGTAAACTGCTGGAATCGATTCGTCTGACGATCAACCCCCAGCACAGCGCGATTCCCGGAATCGCAACCAGCCGGTAGCGAAAAACAAAAACGTGGATCGATGTTTCCGCGCTCACGCCATAGAGGATCAGGATTGGTATGAGCGCCAAAGATGCGCAAAACAAGATACGCCAGCCCTCAACACCGCTTCGCAGGTCGAGTTGCCGCTTCGCCCAGGCAACAAGGATGGCGACGGCAACGATGCAAGGCAGCCATCCAGGCGCCAGCGTCCAGACCAGGGCCGCGAGCTTCGGCGCCTCGTCAAAAACGTGCGTTGCCCTGGTTTGGAACATCAATCGCAACACGGAAATCACCGGCCAGAACACTAACGCAAAGACCGCCAACGCAACGCCGCCCTGCCGCCACGCAGCCTTGCGGTCGCCAGCTTTAACCGCGAAAAAGCAAACCCCGAGAGCCGGCAGAATGACAGTGAACAGGAAAAGGAAGTGGCCGATGCACGCAGCCGCGAAGCCGAACAGCGCTGCCAGCCAGTTCGAGTCGTTGTGCCGCAAACGAACCAGGGCAAGAATGGAGGCGTTGATCGCCAGGGCAGCAAACGCATAGGGCCGAACGTCAATGGACTCAAAAATGACAATGGGATGAAGGCAGAAGATGACGGCAACGATGATGGCAACATCGCGGTCGAATAGTTCTCGCGCAGCGTTATACAGCAGACAGACCGCACCCAGCATGGCAAGAATGGAGGGAATTCTCAGCGCAATTTCACCCGTCCCCATGGCTTTGCTCCAGAGCCAAAGAATGTACGGATACACGGGATGGACGTGTAACCCCTGGCGGGGCATGATCTCTGCGAAGCCCGCTTTGATCACGAAAAACGAGTGTGTTTCATCCAGCCATAGCGGTGCACGGATCGCCAGAAACCAGAGCGATACCGACACAAGCACGGCCGAGGCATAGACAAGCAAGACAGCTCGTTCGTAGCTCAACCGTTGCCCGTGCTGCCCTCGAATTTGATCTCGTCGTAGCGACGCCGTCCGAATATTAGCCCTTCCTCTTGAAGAGAATACATCGGAGTCGGTGCTAAGAGTGATTGAGTCTGTGCAGGCTCGGCCTCTTGCGTGATTAGCTTCCCTCGAGCAGCGAGGCGTTTGGCTAGAGGCTAAAGGCTAACTGCTAATTGCTAACGACCTATAGCTAACACCCAATGACTAGTGATTCGTGGCCCCGCTGTCATTACTGACCATCAGGCTCGACACGTTCACCGGCTCGAAGTCCGATAGTGTGAGGCTGGTAATGCACTCCAGATCGTTATCGTTCCAGCGAGCGTCGGGTGTACCGATCAGCCCTCCACTGTCCCCATTGTCGGCGAGGATGATTCCATAGTTTCGGAATGCGGTGATGATAATGGCCGCTTGTGGACTCGTCGAAGCGCAAGCGGGGGTTGCAACCGAAGCCTTCAGTCTATAGATCTCGCCCGCGGCTCCCGACATAGTGCAGCTTGCCGGAGGAGCAGACTGCGAAATTTCTGATTCCGTCGGAATCGTCCCTCCACCCGAAGCCGTGCAACTCCCGACGCCCGCGGTTTGCGTAGCCGGCCACACCCAATAATTCAACATATGGTTGAGTGTGAATCGTATGGGATGCTGAATCGTACCGCTCGGCGCGCCGGGTGTGCCCGCGCCGATGACCTCGTCGGCATTGGCAAGCAGCGGCGCTACCGGAAGCCCTGCCGCATCGGAAGTCCCCATGCCTTGCGTTGTCAGGTTATTTGAAGTCACGTCGGGCCAAAGCGCGTTCGACGAATCCGTCCACGGACCGCCTTCATAGATTCCCTGCCACATCTCATAAAGCGCAGGGAAGTTTCCGCCGCCTGCCTCCAGGTAGACCAGAACGTGGCGATCTCCGTTCGAGTTGCTGGTGCCTTCCACCGGAGCATTTGCAGGAATCGGACCCGAAGTAAAGTACGATTGATACTCGGTGGTCGTCACCGCTACGTCCGGCTGGCTGTAAGGAACTTCAATGCTCGGTATTCCATTCGGGAAGGGATAACCCGAATTGTTCCCAAAGAATGGCTTAACTGTCGCTGACAAATACCCCGGATACATAGGCGCTGCCGGCGAAGTATCCACGGGCAAGTTAGTCGTGGCTGCGTCCACTCGATGATGAAAAATAGAGGTCGAGGGAAAGATGGTAGCCAGGAACGCGTTGTTGCCATTGATGGCGAAGCTGATGTTCTGCGTCGCCTGGTTACTGGCCGAGTCGGTAACGACAATTTGGGGAGTATAAGTGCCTTGGCCGCCGATCAGTGCGCTGCTGATGCTCCCTGTAGCCGCATTGAGAGACATCCCCTCAGGCAATGGAGGAAAGCTCGCATTCGTGCTCACAGAATAGGTGTAAGGAGGAGAGCCGCCGGCGGCAACGATCGTGCATCCTGCATACGCAGAGCCCTGTGTTCCATCTGGGCACGAAGTAGTCACAATTGCCAATGCACCGCCGGGCGCTGTTACAGTGACTGTTGCCGTGGATGTGCTTGACCCAGCGGCATTGGTCGCAGTTAGCGTGTAAGTGGTCGTAGCCGTCGGGCTAATACTCGTCGCACCGTTCGCGGACGTGGACGTAAATGTTCCCGGAGTAATGGCAATGCTCGTCGCTCCCGTCGTCACCCAACTCAGCATGCTGCTGAAGCCCGAAGTGATTCCCGTAGGGTTGGCTGTGAAGGAGCTGATCGTTGGCTTATAGCTTCCCGCGTTTACGGTAATGGTCAGCGTAGACGTGGCCGAGCCCGCGGCATTGGTTGCGGTCAGTGTGTAAGTGGTCGTCGCCATTGGGCTCATGCTAGTCGAGCCGCTCGCCGATGTGGACGTGAATGTCCCCGGCATAATAGCTATACTCGTTGCCCCAGTTGCCACCCAGTTCAAGGTGCTGCTTGCACCGCTGTTTATGCTTGTTGGATTTGCCGCAAAAGAAGTGATCGTCGGCGCGGCCCCTTCTCCAGATGACGCACTCGAAGAAGTCCCGCCGCACCCCGCCAGTCCAAAGCAGGCCAAAAGAATAATAACGGCCACCAGCGTGACAGAATTCACTCCCGAAGAATTCGACCCCCGCGAGCCGAGCTTATTTCTGCAAAACGAGTTAGTTCCGCAAGTGTCGTACCGCGCAGCGAACCCTTCTAGATCTTCGTGCCGAAATCGGATTGTAGTTGTGGGACTCAAGCCAGGTGACGATAGCCTATTGCCCACCCCGTCGCAGCTACAGATGTCCGTGGTTGTAGCCCCGCAGGCCATACCCATTCAGTTCATAATCGCGTTATCCGTGTAATTCGACGTAGTACCACTGAGCCGGCTCCAACAAGTCAGCCGCTTGCGCAGGATTAAAAATTAAAGATCAAAGATAAAAACAAGTTCAAGTTCTAATCGCGCGCCCGGTTCTTGATCCAGATCGGCGAACCGATAAAACCAAACGCGGCACGAATCTGATTTTCAAGAAAGCGCTGATAGGAAAAGTGCAGCTTCACGGCGCGGTCGGTAAAAAGCACGAACGTCGGCGGCGCCACTCCAGCCTGCGTCATGTAAAGAATCTTCACGCGCTTGCTCACCGGAACCGAGGCGCGTTCGAAATCGATCGTCTTCAGGAAGCGGTTCATCTCGCCGGTAGTGATGCGCTTGCGCCGCTCGGCGGCCACTTTCTCGATCAGCGGAAGAATTTTCTCGGTTCCCTTGCCGGTGTGCGCCGAAATAAATAGCACCGGAGCGTAGCTCAAAAACTTAAGCCCATAGCGCAGCCGCTCTTCATAAAGTGCCCGGTCTTGCGGACGTTTGGCGTCCTGTATGCGCGCCGTTCGCGTCTGGCTGATCGCACGCTTCTCGCCGCTCGCAACCAGGTCCCATTTATTGACCAGGATGATCACCGAGCGCCCGCTCTCGTGCGCGTAACCAGCAATGTTCGCGTCGAGTCCGCTGGCGCCTTCGGTCGCGTCGACCATGAAGAGCACGATGTCGGCGTCTTCGATATTCTTGCGCGCCATGACCACCGAAAGCTTCTCCGCCATCAGCCGCGTCTTGCCCTTACGGCGGATGCCCGCCGTATCGATAAAGCGAATCTTGCGCCCTTTATATTGAATGACCTCGTCGATGGAATCGCGCGTGGTCCCAGCGATAGGCGAGACGATGGCGCGTTCCTTTCCCGTTAGCCGATTCAACAAAGTGGACTTGCCGACATTAGGATGCCCAATGATTGCGACCCTTATTTCATGCGCCTCGTCGGAGGTTTCCCCTGTGCCTTCCCCCGTGACCTCAGTGACCTCCGTGGTTGCCTTTGTACTCGCGGGCAGCACCTTAAGAATGGCGTCCAGCAAATCGTCAATCCCGCGGCCATGCTCAGCCGAAATCGGAAACAAATTCCGTATTCCGAGCGAATGAAATTCGCCAAGCAGAAAATCCTGTTTGTCCGAGTCCATCTTGTTGACCGCGAGAAAGACCGGCTTGCCGGTGCGCGCCAGCAGTCGCGCCAACTCCCGATCGGGCCCGGCAATCTCTGTGCGCGCATCGACGACCATCACGATCGCCGCCGCTTCGTCGAACGCGACCTTGGCCTGACGAAAAATCTCCGACGGAATAAAATCTTTATCTTCGGGAACGATGCCGCCCGTATCCACCACTCGAAACTCGTGTCCCATCCATTCCACCTCGCCATAAAGGCGGTCGCGCGTGATGCCGGGCTCGTCGCCGACAATGGCGCGCCGCGACCCGGTCAGATGATTGAAGAGCGTAGATTTGCCGACGTTAGGGCGTCCGACGATGGCGACGAGTGGCGTGGGTTTCTTTTTGCTCAAGATATTTTCATGACAAAGCCGGGAACTGCCTATGGTGGTGTGGTGATGGCGCTCCGCTCCGTCTTGGCGGGGCAAACGCCCCGCTACCACACGGCCCGTCCCGTTATTATAGAGATTCTGTGCCTTTCTCATCCCATCCCGCATCCGCCCATCCCGCATTCGCTCCAGAAACTCGGCCCACGGGATTCTCGCTCTACCAATTCTTCGCGCCCGGAGGCCTACTCTCCAAAACCCACCCCGCCTACGAGTTTCGCCGTGGCCAGTTGCAAATGGCCCAAGCGGTAGAAGAGGCGCTAGAGGAGAAGCGCCACCTCATCGTCGAGGCTGGCACCGGCACCGGCAAAACGCTGGCTTACTTGTTGCCGGTAATCCGCTCCGGAAAGCGCGTCATCATTTCAACCGGCACGAAGAATCTGCAGGAGCAGCTTTTTTTCAAAGATGTCCCAGCGCTAGAGCGAGCCTTGTTCCCCGACGGAGACCGCAAGCTCAGCGTCTGCTACATGAAAGGCCGCAACAATTATCTGTGCCGCAAAAAACTTATCGATCTGACCGACCTGCCCGTGCTCAGCGGACTCGAAGAGATCGAACACTATCGCGCCATCGCCGCGTGGGAGAAAACTACGAAGACCGGCGATCGCGCCGAGCTAGCCGAACTCCCGGAGACGAGCGCACTTTGGCACAAGCTCGATGCCCGCGCCGACACCTGTCTCGGCCAGAAATGCAAAGAATACGACCGCTGCTTCATCACCGAGATGCGCCGCCGCGCCGCCGAGAGCGACATCATCATCGTCAATCACCACCTGTTTTTTGCCGACCTCTCCATCAAACTCGAAGCCGAAGGCGCACCCGACGCCGGCGTGCTTCCCGACTGCGGAGCCGTGATCTTCGACGAGGCCCACGAACTCGAAGACATCGCCGGCAACTACTTTGGAATTTCGGTCAGCAACCTGCGCATGGATGAACTGGCGCGCGACGCCGAACACCTGTTGCAGCGCGAGAAGCTTTACACGCCACAGATGTCGGGAGCGATTCAGTCGGTGCGCGAGCGTTCGCAACTTTTCTTTTCGCTCCTGCCCCCGAACGAAGGCCGCTTTGCCTTTGACTCCCGCCGCGAGTTTCTGGAAGAAAATGGCGAAGAGTTTCTCACGCTCAATCAATCGCTTTTTCGGCTAGCCGCCGAACTGGAGCAGCTTCCACAGAAACCGGAAGAAGTCTTTACCGTGGCGCGCAGAGCGCAGCAGCTGCAAGTACAGCTTCGATTCGTAATGGAGAACGAAGACCCGAACACCGTCTTCTGGATCGAGCGAAGAGGCGTTCGTGGAGCGCCGGGCGTCCCCGCCCGGCCCGCTTTGAAAGGGCGCGGCTTCAGCCGCGCCGCAGCCAGTTCGTTTGAAAATGGGGCTTCAGCCCCCGACGGGCGCCTCGCCCGCCGAACGAACGTTTTTCTCCAGGCCACCCCAATCGAAGTCGGCCAGATTCTCCGCGAATGCCTATGGTCAAAGCTCGAATCGTCAGTGCTGACCTCGGCCACTCTAGCCGTCGGCGGAGGATTCGAGTACATTCGCCAGCGCCTCGGCCTCGACCACGCGCGCGAATTGGTCGTCGCCTCGCACTTCGATTACGAAACCCAGGCGATCTTCTACGTTCCGCCCAATCTCCCCGACCCACGCACTCCGCAATTCGCCAGTGAGGCTAGCGGAGTCATCCAGCGCTTGCTCGAGATCACTCGCGGCCGCGCCTTCGTCCTCTTCACCAGCTACGCGCAGATGAACGAAATTTACGACCGTCTGCTGGGCTTCTTGCAATACCCCATGTTGAAGCAGGGAGACGCTCCAAAATCCGCGCTGCTGGAAGAATTTCGGCTTACGCCCAATGCCGTGCTATTCGGCACATCGTCGTTCTGGCAGGGCGTCGACGTGCAAGGTGAACAGCTGAGTTGCGTCATTATTGATCGCCTGCCATTCGCCGTGCCCAGCGATCCAGTAGTCGCGGCCCGTGTAAAGGCCATCGACGCCGGCGGCGGCAACGCCTTCTTCGAATACCAGATGCCGAGCGCGGTGATCACTCTAAAACAAGGATTCGGAAGACTGATTCGTTCTCTCCACGATCGCGGATTGCTGGCGCTGCTCGACAATCGAATATTAAAAAAGCAGTACGGCCGCGTCTTCGTAGAAAGTCTGCCAAGCTACACCCGTACAACCGACCTGAGAAAAGTAGAAGACTTCTTCGGAGCAAATTCTCAAGGCTAATTAAGGTTGTGTGGTGGCGGGGCTCTGCCCCGCGAACGGGGCAAAGCCCCGTCACCACACGATCAAAAGCTACTCTGCCGCCGCTTCTTTATCGACCAGGACCTTCAAGTGCGTGGTCACGTCCTTATGCAGCTTGATAGGGACAATAAACTCACCAATCGTCTTGAGCGATTCGTGCAACTGGATCTTCCGCCGGTCGATGTGGAAACTCTTTTTCTCAAGCGCCTCGGCAATGTCGCTTGCCGTGACTGATCCGAACAATTGATCGCCTTCGCCAGACTTGCGCAGGAATTTCACTTCGAGTCCATCGAACTGCTTCGCCAGCGCCTCAGCCTCCGATTTCTCCTTGGCCGAGCGCCGCACAGCAGCCGCTTTCATCTGCTCGATCACAGTCTTGTTAGCGACCGTCGCCTCAATCGCCAGCTTCTTGGGCAGAAGAAAATTCCGCCCATATCCCTCGGCGACCTTGATTACCTCGCCGCGATTGCCCAACTTGGGCACATCTTCTTTCAGAATGACTTCCATGAATGGCTCCGTTTCGTTAGCACCTTGTCATTGGTCGTTAGTCGTTTGCAAACCTCGAACTCTGCGGGTAACTGCGAACGACCAGCGACTGACGACCACGACGATCTTGAATTTATTGCGCGCGTCCGGCAAACGGCAGCAACGCGATATTGCGCGCCTGCTTGATGGCCCGCGACAAGCGCCGCTGATGTGGAGTGCAGACACCGGTCAGTCGACGCGGCGTAATCTTGCCGCTCTCCGCCACGAACTGCGCCAGCAGCCGCACATCCTTGTAATTGACCGCTTCGATCTTCTCGACGCAAAACTTGCAAACCTTCTTGCGCCGGAAAAATTTGCGGCCGCCTTCGCGTGGACCGCCAGGCCCTCCGCCGGGACGCGGCCCGCGCGGCGGACCGCTGCGCTCGGGTCGATCACCACCGCTACGCTCCGGACGACTTTCGCCGTGGCTCGATCCGGGCGTCGCGGTTGGTGCTTTCGTTTCTTCTGCCATAATGCTCCTACTTTCTTAGAATTCGGTTGTGTGGTGGCGGGGCATTGCCCCGCTGCCTTGCGGCACCGCCAATGCCATGTCCCTCCGGAACCAGCTCTAGCTAAACCGGCGCTGAAGCCGGTGCTTCCGTTGTGGCTTCCGGCGGCGCCGGCGTTATCGGCGCGGCAGCGGGCGCCGGATGCGCGCTCACCTTCTTCTTCGCGTCACGCAGCTTCTTGATCTTATCGAGCCGCTTTAATTCCTCGTCCGTGCGCACCGTGAGGAACTTGATCACCGGCTCGGTCACGCGCAGCCGGCGTTCCACTTCGTGGATGATGGAGCCGGTCGCGTCAATGATCATCAGCACAAAGATGCCGTCGTTAAATTTACCCACGCGATACGCCAGGCGCCGCTTGCCCCAAACCTCGCTCTTGGCGGTCCCACCCGCCGAAGTCACCGATGACTCCAGCGTGGAAATCAATTTATTCAGCTCCTCCTCAACCATGTCTGGTCGGACGATAAACATTAATTCATAGCTACGATTCATTAGTTATCTCCAAATTCTCTCTGACCCTCTTTGCTATCCCGTGTGGTGACGGCGCTCTGCCCCGTTCCCGCAGGACGAAGCCCGCGCACGCAGATGCTATTGCGGTTCCTCGCCTGCTTCATTCTTGCGATTGAACCGATTCATCGCCGCTGCTGGCCCTTCTTTCAAAATCACCTCGACCGCCTGCACCGCCGTGTCGAGAACTTCATCTACAACCTTTTCCTGCGACTTGCGGAACGGCGTCAGTACATACTTCACACTGTCCGCAACTCGGCGCTCGGGGGCAATTCCTAGCCGAATCCGCAAAAACTCGTCGGTCCCAAGCGCGCCGAGAATGGACTCCATCCCGTTGTGCCCCGCCGAACTACCCCGCTGCCGTATGCGAATCGTGCCCAGGGGCAAGTCCAATTCGTCGTAAATCACAATCAAGTCACGCGTCACATCAACCTGATGTTCGGCAACCAGTTCCATCACCGAAATCCCACTCAGGTTCATGTAGGTTTCCGGTTTAGCCAGGAGCACCGGTTCGCCGGAAATCACCGCCCGCGCCGTTAGCGCGCGGCATTGGCGATTCCGAACTTCGATCCCGAGGCCGCCTGCGATCCGATCAATCGTCAAAAATCCAAGATTGTGCCACGTGAACTGGTATTCGATTCCAGGATTGCCCAAACCGACGATCAGTTTCACGCAAATTAGCTCTTTATTAGGTGCCCCAGGTTCGCGCCCGTCCTAGGGGCGCTAACCTGGGATTTGGCTCCCAGTACAAAGCATCCGAGCACTAACCGAGCAGCTATTTCTTCTCTTTCTTCTCAGCTTTCTCGGCCTTCTCGGGCTTAGCCTTACCCTTGGCATCGCCTTCAGTCTCGCCTTCACCCTCAACTTCCTGCTTGCCCTTCTTGATGACTTCAGGTTCAGCCGGAGTTGCCGTCGCATCCGCCGCCACCGCTTCAGGAGTCGCAACCACTTCTTCCTTCACCGTGGTGATGTGCGCGATCATCTGATCTTCTTCGGTCAAAAACTTCAGCTTCGGATCGTGCGGCAGATCTTTCACCCGCACTTCGATTCCAAACACAAGGTGGCTGATATCGACTTCGATATTCTTCGGAATATCCGCCGGAAGGCATTCAATCTCGATTTCGCGCAGCAATTGTTCAAGAATCCCGCCCTCCGTCTTCACCCCCGCCGCTTCGCCCTTAAGCACAACCGGCACCGTGACCGTCAGCTTCTTGTCCATCGCGATGCGCTGCAGGTCCACGTGGAGCAGCGTTCCCTTAATAGGTTCGAATTGCCAATCCACGATCATCGCCTTCACGCGATCGCTATCGAGCGCCAGGTCAAAAATCGTGTTGTGCCCGCTCTCCGACTTCAGTATGCGCAAGACCTGCCGCGGATCGACCGCAACCGCCGCCGAGTCCTTCCCCGCGCCGTAAATAACCGCCGGAATCTTTCCGCCGCTGCGTACCCGCCGGGCGGCATTTTTCGTCCCCGGCTCGCGCTTCTGCGCCTCAAGAATGCTGATATCCGTTGCTGTCGCCATAATTCCGTTTCCATCCTTCGCTAAAAATGTCGTTGGTCGCTAGTCGTTGGTTGTTGGCAAACCCTTCAGTGCTGGCGAATCGCGAACTACTAACGACTAACGACCAACCACCGTTCCTACATAAAAAGTCTGCTCACCGAAGTCTCTTCGTGAATCGACTGAATCGCCCGTCCAATCAATCCCGCAATCGAAAGCACCTTAATCTTCGAAACCTTCCGCGCCGCTTCCGTCAGCGGAATCGTGTTCGTCACCACGACCTCGACAATCGGAGACTCCACCAGATTTTCCACCGCCGCCCCCGAAAGCACCGGATGCGAACAGCAAGCATAGATAGTCTTCGCGCCATTCTCGACCAGTGCCTGCGCCACCTTCACCAGCGTTCCCGCAGTGTCGATCAAGTCATCGATGATGAGACAAGTGCGGCCCTCAACGTCGCCGATCACGTTCATCACTTCCGCCACGTTCATCTCAACCCGGCGTTTGTCGACGATGGCCAGCGCCGCATCCACTTTCTTCGCGAAAAAGCGCGCCCGCTCCACGCCGCCCGCATCCGGCGAAACCACCGTAAGATCCGGCAGATTCAGTTTCCTGAAATAATCCACCAGCACCGGCGACGCGAACAGATGATCCACCGGAATGTTAAAAAAACCCTGCAGCTGCGGAGCATGCAAATCGACAACCAGCGCCCGGTCCGCCCCCGCCGTAGTCAGCAGGTCGGCCACCAGCTTCGACGAAATCGGCACTCGCGGCTTGTCCTTGCGATCCTGCCGCGCATAACCGTAATAAGGAATCACCGCCGTAATCCGCCGCGCCGACGCCCGCTTCAGCGCATCCATCATCAACAGCAATTCCATCAGGTGCATGTCCACCGGCTGGCAGGTGGGCTGCATCACGAACACGTCGGCCCCGCGAACGTTCTCCTGAATCTGTACGTACGCTTCGCCATCCTTGAAGCGCGTGACCAGAGCCTGTCCGCGAGTCAGCCCAAGAAAGTGACAGACCTCATCGCAAAGAGCCTCGTTCGCGGTCCCGCAAAAAACCTTGAACCTGTCGTCGACCCGGGCGCGTTGCGGCTTGCGTTCCGTTTTCTCGTCCATGACCGGCTTTTTTTCCGCGACCGTCTTTTCGGCAGTCCCGGTTTCGGCGGTAGTCTTCTCGGCAGTCGTCGCAACGGTGGCCATAGTTGAGGTCTCTGGTGCCAGGTCTCAGGTCCCAGCAAACCAAGGCGACAAGGTCTTCCTGAGACCCGACACCTAAGACCTGAAACCTGCTTTTCTGGCTGGGCCGCTAGGATTCGAACCTAGACAAAGTGCTCCAAAGGCACTTGACCTACCATTAGTCGACGGCCCAACTTCCCGGCTGGTGTGGTGACGGGGCTCCGCCCCGTTCTCGCCTGAGCCACCACACTAACCTGTACCGGTTGATTGCCCTTTAATTGTCGTCGAACAGTTGTCGTTTAACAACTGTCTTTTCTCGAGTAACCATCGACTCAATCCAGAATTCTTTTCCAATACCTCTGGCGCGTCAACGTACTGGTCTCCACCGCCCTCAGCCCCTGCTTTCGCAAACGGCCTGCCGCTTTAGCAGCGTCGGCACGCGACCGGAACAGCCCATACAGACTCGACCCTGACCCGGAGAGCGAAGCATATTTCGCTCCCGCCCGTTCCAGCGCACCTTTGATGTCTCGCAATTCGGGATATTTAGGAAAGACGACTCTCTCGAAGTCGTTTTCAATCCCGGTACGGACAAGGCTGAGAAGCAACTTCTCAACCCGGCTCCCGCCCTTTGCGGAAGCACCGGTGTTGGGGTAACCACTGCTTGAACTAAAAACGCCTAGACTACAAAGCCACGCCGAAACCACGCGGCCAACCTCAACCAGTCTACCGGACCCCGGAGGCCCCGTCAATTGTTCCAGCGTAGGGACAGCCGCCCCCGGCTCTCCAGCCGAGCATAGCTCGGCAAACTTTTCCCGCTCCACCAGCGCATCCCAATCGGCAAACGCCTCAGCCGTAGAAACTCCGACCTCAGGCGCAACCACCACCATCGCCACCGCAGCTAAATCCGGCAAAGGATAAACCTCCTCGCCGCGCCCCACTCCAAGTACGGTGCCTCCCACCACAAACAACCCCAGATCCGACCCCACTTCAGCTGCAATTCGCAACCGCGCCGCTCCGGACAATTTCTTCTTCAGCGCCCGCTCCAGTCCAACCATGGTCGCAACCGCATTCGAAGACGCTGCCCCCAACCCTCCCTGCACCGGCAGCCGCTTCTCGATCTCAATGCGGACCCGCCCCGCGCATCCCAACTCCTCCATCACCCGCCGAGCGATGCGATAACAAGTATTAGAAGAATCCAGCGGCACCCGCGGATCTTTATTCGTACAAAGAATTTCAATTTCGATCCCACTCCCACTGCCCCGCCCGGATTTTCGTTCACCGGTTTGTTCAGCATTTCGTCCAACGCTTCGTTCAACGCCTACCCGGATCACATCATGCAGCGCAATCGTCTGATACAGCGTGCGCAGATCGTGAAATCCGTCCGCGCGCGCTGCCCCAATGTAGAGCCCAAGATTAATCTTCGCAAAAGAACGAACCGCAACGGTCATGGAAGGGGAATTGTAAGCGATTTGGCTCTCAAATCTGCGTGTCACCTTTATTTAGGCCCCCGCCAATCATTGAGGCGCAACCTTTCCGATCGATGACCGAGGTTTCGCAGCTGGAGCAATGGTTTGAGACGCAGCTGCTGTCCGGCGGCATCTCTCGGACATAGGCCGGACCCGGTGACGAAACGTCCGCGTCACCGCAGGGACCCGACCAACTTTTTCATCACATTTTTCCCGTACCGCCATCACAGATTCCCAACCGCAAACCCTGCAAGAATCCTTCGAGAGTGCACCATCAAGAAGAGTTCTGTCCCCAGAGACGGAACCCTACGCCGCCGAATAGCTGTTCTCGGCGCTCTTTGACAACCTTCGGATTCTTCAAAAATGGCGCTAATCTGACAATGCCCTACCCTAAGTCATTATTCCTGAATATTTTACAGGCAAGTGCTTATTCGCCAATATTCTAGCGGAAATGAGGGGGTGGGGTACAAAATCACAAACAAAATTCTCTACCGCCAAAAATGCAGGTACCACCGACGCCCCAACGCATTCACTGAGAGCTGAGAACCGATAACTGAGAACTCGCTGAGGTACACTTTCCCCTACATGCCCCCAACCACCTACCTCGAAGCCATCCGCCAGGGAATCTGGGAAGAGATGGACCGCGACCCTACTGTCTTTTGCCTCGGCGAAGACATCGGCATCTATGGCGGAGCGTTCAAAGTCACCGACGGATTCATCGACCATTTCGGCCCCGAGCGCGTGATCGATACGCCGATTGCCGAGTCGGCGATCATCGGCGCAGCTTTCGGAGCTGCACTCACCGGATTGCGTCCCGTCGCCGAGTTTCAGTTCATGGACTTCATCGGCTGCGCCTTCAATCAAATCGTCAACATGGTTGCGAAATCGCACTACCGTTGGGGAGCGCCGGCGCCGCTCGTGCTGCGCGGTCCAAGCGGAGGCAACGTTCATGGCGGGCCATTCCACTCGCAGAATCCGGAAATGTGGTTCGTACATGCTCCCGGACTCAAGGTAGTCTGTCCGGCAACGGCATACGACGCCAAGGGACTGATCAAGGCCTCCATCCGCGACCACAACCCCGTGATTTTTTTCGAGCACAAATATCTTTATCGAAGAATCAAAGATGAAGTTCCCGGTCCGGAAGATGACTACATCGTTCCGCTGGGCAAGGCAAGGGTCGGGCGGGAAGGAAAAGATCTCAGCGTGATCACCTACGCCGCGATGCTTTATACCGCGCTCGAAGCCGCGGAAATCCTGAGCAAGGAAGGAATCGAAATCGAAGTCCTCGACCTGCGCACCGTCTCGCCTCTCGATCGCGAGGCGGTCGCCGCCACCGTGAAAAAGACCAACAAAGTGATCATTCTCCATGAGCACGCGCGCACCGGCGGCCTCGCCGGAGAAATTTCCGCCATTATCAACGAAGAAGCCTTCGACGATCTCGACGGCCCGATTGTCCGTTTGGCGTCACTCGACACCCCGGTTCCGTTTTCCCCTCCGCAGGAGGAATTTTTTCTGCCCAAGGTTTCCGACGTGGTACGTGAGGCGCGGCGCCTGCACGCTTACTGAGTCCGCAACCTCCTGCTGGATTCGTCTCGCCCTCTTCTATATAGTGAGCAGCAAGCCGAAGTTTCCACTCCGTCTGAGGTATTGAAATGCGCAACTTCGTTTTGGGCGTCGTCGTCACCGTTCTTGTTCTGCTGATCGGCGGCCTTGGCGCGGCTCTGCTCGGCTTTTTGCCGACGCGCGCCAACCGTTCGCCCGGCAGGATGGAAAGTCACATCGCCATGAGCGCGCTCGACAATTCCGTCGACCGCCACGCCCCCCGCGTGAACAATCCCGTTCCTCCCACCGACGAGAACCTGATCGCCGGCGTGAAGATCTACACCATGAACTGCGCCGGTTGCCATGGCGGCCTTGATCGCCACCCTTCTCCCTTCGGAGAATCCTTCTATCCTTCCGCTCCCAACCTCATTCGTGATCCGCCGGACGATCCAGAGTGGCATTTGTTTTACGTAATTCGTAATGGCGTCCGCTACTCGGGCATGGCCGCGTGGGACAAAACCCTCTCCGATACTGACATGTGGAAGGTCACGGCATTCCTGAGTCGAATTGATAAACTGCCGCCTGCCGTGCAGGACTTTTGGAAAGTCTCCAGCGGAACGAGTGCTCCCACCGGCAGTGAGGAGGGACAAGAGCACAGGTAAGAGATTGGTGTGGTGAAGATTGTGCTGGTGGAGATTGTGTGGTGACGGGGCTCAGCCCCGTTTCCCACGCGGGCGAGATCTAACTCTATCCCCGCACTATCCGGGAGGATAGCTGAAATTAATAGTGATCGCGGTTTGAGTTGCCGCAGCGTGGCCATTGAGCGCAAAGGGTGCGAACCGCCATTGCTTGACAGCTGCGATTGCAGCCTGGGCGAGAACAAAATAGCCCCGGACCATCTTCACATCCTGGACGCTGCCATCACGCGCAACCATCACTTGCAGCACCACTGTTCCATGAAGCTTCTGGGCAAGCGCCTCTGGTGGATATGACGGATTCACGGTATGGATCAAGAGAGCTCGCGCTGTCTCCTCACTCACTGCAACAGGTTCACCGGATTGTTCAATTGCCGGCGAAGACTCCGGCACGGAAACGGGCATCATCTGTGTGGCATTGACCGCGACCACCTCTGGCAGTGCAATCGGTGGCGAGTTTCTCATGCTTTCGGGGACCACCGCTTGCGCCCTGCGAAGGGGTGCTGGCTCTTGATGCTCAAACACTGGCATAAGCTGCGGAAAGTCCGAAGCTTTTGGCAACGGGATATGCGCTTCCGTTATCCCAGATTCAGGTGCAACCACTTTGAGCGCCTGCGCGGGCGCGTTAGTAGCAGTGGAATTTCTGCTAAAGTACGCATCCTGTTGCGCGTCGCTCCCAGCGGAACTGACGGGGAGCGCTGCGTTATTGTTCAAATAAAAAAACGCAGCCACCGATTCCCGTAATACATGAAATCTGCCCTCCCGTGTTTGCGACAAATACTCCACCGTATCGCGCGATCTCCACAAGCAAAATGCCGCGGCCGCAACAAGCATTACAGCAAGAGCTCCGCGCAGCACGATTGCAAAGTTAATGGTAATGACTCGAGGCTGCTCTTCGCCTTCATTAGATGCAATTTCGCTAATCGCATCCTCTTGTCGGTCAACCTCGGCGGCTTTAGGCTCCGCGAACGCGGTAGACTTATTTTGCTGTCCTTGCGCTAACTCACGTTGTAACGAATTCGGTTGCACCGAATCGGGACGCGCCAGTTCGGCGGGAGCCGTAATTGATCGCACGGTTTTAGTGCCGGCGTCAGCCTCCTCCGACGGATCTTCATCATCGTCATCTATGGCCAACGGTTGCATCTTCTCTCGCGCTTTGGTCAGCACTGTCTGGGCCGCCTCGGCTGAAATGGGACGATAGATCAGAAAATCCAGACGGTTGTCGCGAATTTCCGCAGCCGTGGGTTCGCGGTCGACGACAGCAATGGCCACCGTGTCGCGGTTCGGCGCGGATTCGCGAGCACGCCTCAGTAGAAAGCTCGCTTCGGGCTGGTCGGCCCAATCTGCGATCACACAGGAAAAGGCTTTCGTCTTTCCCTTTTCGATGGCGGAGAAAATATCAGCACAGACCTCAGGCCGAATTCCGGCACTCTTACAGGCCGCGGCCACAGCAGTGTTAGTCTCGGACTTTTGTGAAGACAACAGGGCACGGAAAGCCATCGCGGCCACAGCTTATCGGTATTTTCGTCGCTGCGACAGGTAACTAGTGGGTACTGCGAGTGCGGAATCTGGCCATTCTTGGGGTAAAAGCAACGCTGTCGCCAGTCTGACCGCTGTGACTGAAGTAACATATCGTTCTATGTCAAATCTCAGTCCATTCTCCGGATAGCTCGTGGCGCAGTTTCTCTTGCAATTCTTGGATCTGTTTCTGCCGGTCGCGCAACTGCTGCTCCGCATCTTTCATCTTCTTTTCCATCTCCTTCCGGCACAGCTCTGACTGCTGCACCTTTTCCATGATGGCCGGAGTCAGGCGCGCAACTTCATCTGCCGCGCGGTTGATCGCCTGCTGCGTTTCTGCGCTGAACTCGGGCATATCGAAGCTGTTGAGCAAGCTGCCGGAATCCTTCTTCTCCGGAAGTGTGAGAGTAAGGTTCTGCTCTTTCTTGTCGCGCATCACGGTTACGGTTGCCGTGCGGCTCGATAATGAACGTATCGCATGGACGAAGTCAGACGTGTCGTGCACCGGCTCATTGTTGACTTTCACGACCACATCGCCGGCGTGGAAGCCTGCCTTTTCGCCTCGGCTGCCTTTTTCCACCGAGCGCACCAGCACTCCCTTGCCATCTTTGACGCCAAAGAAATCTCCCAGCTGGGGAGAGATGTTCTCAACCATAAGACCGCTTCGCGCCAGCTGGTGGACAACCACCATTGAGACGGGCAAATCGAAGTCCGGCATCGTGGGCATATCCGGGATCTTGGGCATCTTCGGCATTTCCGGTTCCCACGCCATCGACTTATGCCGGTCCGCGAGTTGCACCTTGATGGTCATGGGCTGACCGTCGCGGCTGATGCCGAGGCTGACCACGCGCCCGGGAGGAGTCTCCTTGATCATGCGTCGCAATTGAGCAGCGCTCTCCACCGCGGTACCGTTTAGGCTTACGATCACGTCGTGCGCATGCAGTCCTGCTTTGCCGGCAGGAGCGTCCTGGTCGACCTCGGTGATCTCCGCTCCGTGCTCTTCCTTTAGCTTTAATTCTCCGAGACGCTCCGCGGAAACATCGGCGATGTCCACTCCCAGGTATGCCGATCCACCTCCGGCTTCGTCTGCGCCGTCGTTCCAGACCCAGGCTTGTTCAGAGTGATTCAAATTCGCGGCGGCGTGTGGATCCGCTGGCTGCGCGCTGAAGGCCGGCGAAACGATCAGAGAAACAACAAAGAAACAAAGCAGGAACCGATGCATCATAGGCCCTCCCGAATGAAGATTACTGGACCGCCGCCGGCGACGCGTCGACCTTCCGGTTGTGTGGTGACGGGCCTCTGGCCCGTTCTGAAGGGGCAAAGCGCCGTCACCCCACGTGAATTCCAACTGCATAAGCACCTGACCCGGTGAACTATTGACTCATGCGGCGGAAGTTGACATTTCCAGAGTTGGTGCGGACTTTCAGCATCGGTCCGCCACCATTGAGTTGCCCCTCCGCGGTTACCGTTTTCGGTCCCCAATTTCCGCCTTCACTGGAGATATGGATATCCGGGAAGTCGCTGCGGATCGTGTGCCCATTGGCCATTTCGATTTCTGCTCGGATAGAGACCGCCAGATCGTTGGCTAGGTAAACAGTAATATCGCCAGCCGAGGTTTCCAGCGTGGAATTATTGCGGCCACCAGTACCCGCTCCCGTGCCTGGAGACGATAGCAGTTTCACCACGATTCCACCTGCCGAAGTTTCAGCCTGCACCGACGTCGCTCCGTCCAACTGGATGCTGCCGCCTCCGGTCTGGGCCTGCACTCTGCCCTTGGCGGAAGCCAGGCGAATGCTGCCCGCGCCGGTTTCAATATCCGCGGGCCCTCCGATCTCGCCGAGATCAATGCTGCCACCACCCGTCGTAGCTTTCACACGCCCGCTGCACTTATCCACCCGGATGCTGCCTCCGCCCGTCTGTAGAACCGCACCCTGCAGCGCAGAGAGAACTACTACGCTCCCGCCTCCGCTTTCGGCGTTGAGCTCACCTTTGACGGATGAAACTTTGATACTGCCTCCGCCGGTCTGCAGGCTCACATTGCTTCCCACGTTGCCGACCTCAATCGTGCCACCGCCGGTTGACGCTGATAATGTGCCTCCAACATCATCCACGTGAATATTCCCACCGCCGCTCTGCAGATCAACGCGCCCGGCAATCGCCGTGGCGCTTACGTTGCCGCCCCCGGTTTCGATCTTGGCGGAATCGAGGCTTCGCGGCACGCTGATAATGAATTCGTCCGAGCATCTACGATCCTGCCCGCCCGACTCCGCAACCATCCACGCGGTGTCTCCCTTGATCGAGGCATTGAATTTGAAGGATTCGAATTCGCGGCGGGCCTGCTGCTCCGAAGATGTATAAGCACGACGATGAATGACGTATGTAATCCCCGCTTGCGATCCACCCTGAACCCGCACCGACCCCGAAGCTATCTTCACCCGGAGATTCTTTGCCGCAGCGAGGTCCCCGGTCATTTCCTGGACCCAGTTGCTGCCTTCGCGATACACCCGAGCTTGCTGCCCCAACGCCAGCGATGCCAGCGCGGCCACCGCCACGGCAACACCAGCGAGTTTTATTGCTTGCTTCAACGAATAGCCTCCTCACTAACTTCAGTCGTTGGTCGTTAGTCGCTGGTCGTCAGCAAAACCTGCCAACGATGAATGCCGAACGACTACCGACCAATGACCAACGACTAACAACCGTCTCCTAATCCATCTCCGGCATTTGTGCCAGCATCGTACTCGCCTGCGAACGAATCGAGGCGTTCTGATCCGTCTGCGACAGCCTGGTCAACACCGATCGCACATTGCTATCTGTTTTCATCGGCTCCACCAGCCGCAAGGCTTCCATCCGCACGCCGGAGTTCGAGTCGCTGATCAGCGCCCGCAAAACAGCGTCCCGCACTTGATTATCCTGGCGTACGAATCCGCTCAGCCCATCCAGAGCCTTCAGGCGCACACCCGGATTGGTGTCATTTTGCAAGGCATACATCAATGCTTCCCGCACGCGCGAATCGTCGGGCGCCTGCGTCAGCAAATCCACCGAGTCCATCCGAACTCCAGAGTTGTAGTTACTTCGCGCCGCAAACAACAGCAATTGCTGGATGCGCTGATCGTTCAACGAGCCTTGAGCTTCCTGGGTAGAAAGCGTGTCGTACTTGATGCTCACCTGATTCGACCCCGGCTCCTGCGTCACGGACCGGATGCCCGCGATGGCAGACGACTCCATTGGGGAATTAAGAGACGCATTGCTGCTTCCAGATTCGAGCGCGCTCGTCACAGCACCATAGCCGCTGCGTGCGGAAAGAAAATTGTAAGTCGCGCCAATGCCGCCGCCAAATCCCACGATGAAGATCACTGCAGCCAGCGCCGGCGACATCCGGAGCTGCCGGAGCCACGTTGCTGGCTCCAGGATCAACCGGTGCCAGAACCTTCCCTGCTGTGTCGTTTCAAGCGCTTCCTGCAGGCGCATGCGCGATGACGTCAGCAGGTTCGGAGTCGGCTCCGCCACCGGCATTTCCGAGAGCGTAGCGTGAAACTTGCGCGTCGCCTTCAGTTCCGTCGCGCATTCCGGACACCGCGCCAGGTGCTGCTCCACCTCGTAGCGGGCATCGTCCTCCAACTCGTTGTACACATAGAACAGAATGTTTTGCCGTACCCAATCACATTTCATTTTTGTGTCCCCTCGCGAGAGGCTCTAGACGGCTCCCTCTCATCGCATCTCCGCCAGCGCCGCGCGCAGTTTCTGCGTCGCGCGAAACAACGTGTTCTTTGCCGTCTCTTCCGTCGTATTCAGCATCTCGCCCACCGTCCTCAATTTCAGACCGTGATAGTGCTTCAACTCGAAGACCATCCGCTCCCGAGGCGTCAACGCCGACAATGCCGTTCCGATTTTTCGGCCCAATTCCCGCCTCATCAAATCGCGTTCCGGATTGGCTCCCGAGCGGATATCCGCGAACTGTTCCAATCGGCTGTATTCCTCGCCCGACGCGTCGATCGCCACCGGCGCCTCTTCCTTGCGCACATTCCGCTTCCGCAGATGATCGAGGCAAAGATTGGTGACGATCCGGTATATCCAGGTATAGAAAGAACACTCAAAACGGAAGCTGCCCAGATTTTTGTAGGCCTTAAGGAAGGCCTCCTGATAAACATCCTGAGCGTCCGACTCCGATCCCGTCAGGTGCAGCGCCAGCCGGAGCACTGACTGATCGTAGTGACGCACGAGAACCTCGAAGGCTGCACGGCTTCCCTGTTGCGCCTCGCGGATCAGACTCGTGTCGTCAATGCGGTTGCCCTGCGCTGCCAAAGAGCCCTTCACGGTGGGGTTTCGGTTGTCGCGGTCGTGTTTCGCCCGTAATTGACCGTAATCATGACGGTAACGGTCGCCAACCGGAAACGCTACTGCGTAAGAATCGGCCGGCATTGTCTGTCTCTGTCCCCGTACAAGTAGTCACCAATCCATGTTCTTGCCTTGCACAGAAATAGACGATTCAGCACCCCGAACGTTAGCAGATTATAAGGAGTTGGCCCTTCGTTTGCTTGACACTCAGTCTGTGTAGGGCGGGCGCCCTCGCCCGTCCAAGCCGAGCAAGCTCGGCAGCTGCCGGGGGCCACAGCAACTTTAGAGTGGCTCCAGCGACGACCAGCGAATCAAAACCTCAGCCGCATCTCGTTAGTAGCCTCAAACCCAAGCTTTTCGTACAAAGCCCGGCCCTCGTCGCTGGCGTGCAGATTGATAGTCCGAAAGCCTCGCTGCCGAGCCCAATCAAGAATGGCCGCCATGATTTGCCGCGCAATTCCGCGCCTTCGAAACTCCGGCTCGGTGTACACATTCAGGATGATGGCTCGCTCGCTGCAGGGGTCTTTTGGATTCGCCGGCCATGAACACAGCAGCACGCCGCCTCCGCCCATCACGCCGCCCGAACCATCGACCGCGAACCAGTGGTGATACGAGCCGTCAGCCAGAGCCCTCGACAGCCAAGGACTTGCAGTCAGCACCATTCGGTCTAACTCCTCGACTGTGCCTTGGCCCATGTCGCGAAACATCGACCGCCGGTGATGCAGGATGATTGCCGACTCGCCCGCCGCCGCCTCTCGAATCGTAATGTCAACAGGCATACTGGGACCCCCGTCGCGTGCGTTACTTCTCGCGTTTTCCGAAAGGGCACCGAGTCTCACCACGACTCTCCATAAGTGTAATGGCGATGTTACGCCAACTGCTAGGCGATGAGTCGTTGGTAGACTTCCTGCACCCGGCGTAAGGTTATGCCCTGACGCTGCTCATCGCGTAGTTGGTGCTCCCCCACAATCTCCACAAACGGTCTCTCACCGACCGCACGGGTGTGCAGCTTTACCGGCAAGCCAAGGGTCGGTTCTTTGTAGATGCCAAGACTATTTGCCAACCTGTCATCATAGGGTTGCGCCATTGTCTCTCGCCCGTCGACGGTCCACAGATCACTCATTTTGCAAAAATCGTCGGCGCTCACTTCCACCCACACAAGCCATGCGAACGTTTCACCAGTGTCAGTGACCGAGTCCTCGATTCGTCCTCTGATAAAAAAGTGACGGTCATCGATTACCGTTTGGTCGGTTCCTGCCTTACCTCGCTGCAACTGTTCATCGGGCGACAATTCTGCCCACATATCAGGAGCGTCGGGGCCCCAGCTTAGCGGGAGACCATCATGAGCAAGGCCGCAAATGCTACATGTGTAAGCGACAGACATCAGCAAACCAAGTGTAACTGTTGTGAACAGGCAATTTCGCTCGTTGAGAGACTCGGACAGAGAAATTCGGGAACAGACGATGTCCCGGTAACTAAATTGAATCGGCGGGCGACCCCCCTTCTTTCATCACATTTTTCTCGTACCGCCATCACAGACATGCACCAAAATCGGTGCGAAGATCGCTCGAACGTGCACCATCGAGAAGCGCGCCCGTCTCCAGAGACGAACGCATCATCAGCCTCAAACCATCGGCTCTTTGACAATTTGAAGCGCACCCCAAGCCGCAAGAATCCACGGCTAAGTCAAATCCTTTTAATACTTTACCGATATCTGCTTTACTATCAGCAACTTAACCCATTTTAGGTAGGGGGGGTACCCCCTATAATTCCCCAATTCCTTACCCGCCAACAGCAATCATCCATCATCGAATCATCACCTTAGGAGCAATCATCGTGGCCTCATCTCTCGATAAATATTCCGACAAACTTTGCACCCAGCGCAAGTGCGACGGCGATCCCTGCCAATCTCGCGCTCTTCGCGGCGAAAAGGTCTGCCACTTTCACAAGGTAATGGGAACGCCGAAGGTCAACATCGACAACGACCCTTCCGGTCACACCTACCTGCCCCTCTTCGAAGATGCCGTCTCCATCCAGTCGGGTATCTCGGACGTTTGCGAAATGATGCTGCACCGCCGCATTGAACCCAAAGAAGCCTCCATCCTTCTCTACGCCATGCAAGTCGCCTCCACCAATATGGCTCACATGAATGGAGAGGCTCGGCGTAAGCACAAGCGCCAAACAAGAAACGATAAAAACGGTGCAGAACCCTCCTCCTCCGTAGCACCGTCGTCAAACGACGCTCCAATCACTCCCGAGAGCACCGCTGCCTCGTCATCCGCACCCGAGCCCTTGCCGCCTGGGACAATTCAGGCCTGCCAGGAGAGGGGACGTTCCGGCATTTGAATGACATCTCTCCAAGGAGGTTGCGGAAAAACCTGATGTTGCACTTGATTTTGGGTGGCGCAGCGGTTCACCGCTGCGATAAGTGCGTTGTTTTGAAGGCGGCTTTAGCCGCTGAGGGCACACCTTCCACGCCGGAAAGAGTTTTTCCGCAGCCTCCAAGGCTTCAAAATGTACAATAAAGCCCAGTCGAGGCTCACCGGATTCATGTACGAAGTAACCGTCGAAGACACATTCGCCGCGGGACATTACCTGCGCAATTACAAGGGCAAGTGCGAGAACCCGCACGGCCACAATTATAAAATTCGAGTGACGCTGGCCGGCGCTGAGCTCGATAAGGCCGGCCTGTTGCTCGATTTCAAAGACCTGAAAGACGTCATGAAGCATGCCATTGACCGTCTCGACCACCAGATGATCAACGACATCGAGCCCTTCACCGTCCTCAATCCCTCCGCCGAGAATCTTGCAAAATATTTCTATGACGAGACCAACACTCGATTAAGCAGCGTCACCAACGGCAGGGTGAGAGTGAAGGACGTCACCGTCTTCGAAACCGACGTGACGACGGCCCGCTACAGCGAGTGAGACCATTGAGACATTGAGCGATTGAATCATTGAGTCATTAAAGGCACTCGGCTTTGAATTTCAATGATTCAATGATTCAATGACTCAATGTGTCAACCATTCAATGCTTCAGATCATCGAAATATACAAGTCGCTTCAAGGTGAATCTACCCACGCCGGCCTGCCCTGCGTCTTCGTGCGCCTGACCGGATGCAATCTACGCTGCACTTGGTGCGACAGCGAGTTCAGTTTCTACGGCGGACGCAAGATGCCGCTGGAAGAAGTGCTCAGCGAAGTCGCTCGTCTGAGTCCGAGCGGGGGGCTCGTCGAGATCACCGGCGGCGAGCCCATGTTGCAGGAGCGCGAAGTCATCCCGCTGATGGAGCATCTCTTAGATGCCGATTATCAGGTTCTGCTCGAGACGAGCGGCGAACGCCCGCTAGGGCGGGTTCCGAAGCAAGTTATCAAGATCGTCGACGTAAAGTGCCCGCACTCGGGTGAACCTGATACTTTCGACCTCGAGAATCTGAACGCGCTGCGAACTCACGATGAACTCAAGTTCGTCTTGAGCGACCGTACTGATTATGAATTCGCCCGTGACTTCGTCATCAACCACGCCTTGGCCGAGCGTGTTCACGCGATCTTATTTTCGCCCGCGTTTGAAAAAACCGCCTCCGGTTCGCGAGACATTTCGCATTGTCAGCTCGATCCGCAGGAGCTCGCGCAATGGATCCTCGAAGACAACATTCCCGCCAGGCTCAGTTTGCAGATTCACAAGTTGATTTGGGATCCGGCGGCCAAGGGCGTGTGACAACGCGTTTGCGAAAATGGAATTCCGCTCTTCAACCACACTTTTTTATCCAAGGCAGGGCGATGCTCTGTCACCACACATTCAAGCCTCTACGCCGTCTTGGCTGCGAGCCGGTTCTCCGCACGCAAATGCGCTACCACCAGCCGTATGTCGTCGAAGCTGACATAGGGCGGCAGTGCATCCTTAATGTCCTTCAGCCGCTCCACGCCTTGCTTCAAGCATGCCACCTCGATCAGTGGCTGAGCGTCGGGCGAAATCCAGTTCGGATCTAGTTTCACTTGCCCGGTTTCGATCAGATTCGCCACCGTGCAGACGATCGTCGAAATCTGCCGCGCCCGAAGGCGGCCGATTTCCTCGAAGCTGCGCCCTTCGTTCAGAAGCCGCAACGTCTGTTCTGCTGGAGCCGGCTCTTTGGCCACCATCGGCGCGGCCCGCGCGCCGGCGCCGAAGTTCCGCAACGCCTGAAGAAGCTCCGAGCCATACACCTCCGCCTTCTTTTCACCAATACCCGGTACTTGCTTCAACTCGCCAAAATTCGACGGCCGCCGCCGGCACAACTCCTCCAGCGTGCTGTCATGCAGAATAATGTAGGCGGGTACTTTGTTCTCCCGCGCCATATTTCGTCGCCATTCCCGCAAATATTCTGCCAACCGGGGATCCGCTTCCGCCGGCGCCGCGTCCGGCACACGCGGTTGGTTGCGCGTTTTTTCGGATGACAGGAGCGGGGAATAGAAAGACGGAGAAGACGCGGGCGGATATGGCGTCGGCTGCGCCGCATGTTCCGACGAGCTAATGCTTACCCTCTCCTTTTTGAGCCACTCGGGATTTGCGCCGCAATTATCGCACCCTCCACAGCTCTCCCATTTCGGAGTCTCGCCAAAGTGCAGGCAGATCTGACGTTGGCGGCAACCGCGAGAATCCGCGAACCGGCTGATCACGCGTTTTCGCTCATAGCACCGCTCGCGCTCGGCGTCATCCGAAATCTTTCCAATGAAGTAATCGAGCAGAACGTGATCCCGCTTCTGCCAGAGCAGCACACAGTCCGCCGGATGCCCATCCCGCCCCGCGCGTCCCGCCTCCTGGTAATACTGTTCAATCGATTTCGGCAGAGACAAGTGAATCACGGCGCGCACCGCAGGCTTGTTGATGCCGAGCCCGAACGCAATGGTTCCCACCAGCACCCGCACTTCGTCTGACATCCATCGTTCCTGATTCTGGCGGCGCTCGGGCGCCTCCATCTTTGCGTGATACGGAATCGCCGCAACCCCGCTCTCCTCCAGGTATTCGACTGTCTCTTCCACACGGCGGATCGTGGGCGAATACACGATTACGCTCTCACCCGCATAGTGGCGCAAGGCACGACCGAGCAATTCCATCTGCGTCCGCGCTTCGCACTCATGTACCACGTATCTCAGATTTCTTCGATGGAAGCTGGCGATATAAAGGTGCGGATCACGCATCTGCAATTGCTTCAAAATGTCGTGCCGCACCTGCCGCGTCGCGCTGGCGGTAAAGGCCGCAATCGGAAGCGCCGGGAATTGCGTACGCAACCGGCTGAGCAGCCGGTAGTCGGGTCGAAACTCATGTCCCCATTCGGAAATGCAGTGCGCTTCATCGACTGCAAAGAAGCCCACCGGAACCTTGCTGAGCCATTCGAAGGTATCTCCCGCAGCCAGTCGCTCGGGTGATAGATAAAGCAGGCGATATTCTCCGCGCACGGCTCTCTCCATTACCGCGCGCCGTTCCGCCGAACTCTGGAAGCTATTGATCGCCGCAGCCGGAATACCCATGTGCGCCAGTTGCGCCGCCTGGTCCTGCATCAGAGCGATCAGCGGAGAAACCACGACCGCGGTTTTCCCTGAAATTACAGCGGGAAGTTGATAGCACAGCGACTTCCCGCCTCCGGTCGGCATCACCACACAAGTGTCGTGCGCAGCCAGCAGACTCCGTATAACATTCTCCTGCTTGGGGCGAAATTCGTGGTATCCCCAATAGCGCCGCAGGACCTCGGCAAGGGTTGGAACTTCGGGCATATTTTGCGCTCTTCTTTTTGCGCTCTTCGGCAGTATAGCGGCAGTATAACGTTAGACCTGTGGCGGAAGTCTGTGAGCAGGCGATGGCCGGTTTGTGATGAAACGAATAACCCTCGGTGTAATCTCCGACACCCATGGCCTGCTGCGGCCCGAGGCCGTCGAAGCTCTGTGCGGATCTGACCGCATCCTCCACGCCGGTGATGTGGGTGCTGGCGATATTATCGAAAAGCTCGCGCAATTCGCGCCCGTGACCGCCGTTCGCGGCAACATCGATACTGGCGCATGGGCAAAGTCTCTGCCTGAAACCGAGGTCGTCGACGCGGGCGTGTCCATATATATGTTGCACGACCTCGCCCGACTCGATCTGAAACCGGAAGCGACCGGATTTCGAGTCGTGGTTTACGGCCACAGCCATCACCCGAAAATAGAAGAGAAAAACGGCGTTCTCTATTTCAATCCAGGAAGCGCCGGGCCGCGACGCTTTAAATTGCCGGTGAGCTGGGGAAACTGCTGATCACCGCTGAAGAGGTCCGAGCGGAGCTAGTGGAGTTGAAGACATAGATTCATGCAGAAATTTTGATTCACACAGAACCGATTCGCCTCGGAACGAGAACTAACAAAGCGAGCGTAGCAGCTGCGCGGTTTGGTATGCTAATCGGAATCTTCCTGGGGTATACAGATTCCCGCTTTACATGGACTCGACATGTTAGTTGGCATTCGGACTCGCGACTTGCGCAAGATCTATACGTCGCCGCCGCCTCTTGCTTCTGGTGGCGGGTTTGGTTTCGGCCCGGCGCGTGGCAAGGGGAAAAAGCAACCCAAGCCGCAGATCGTTGCTCTGGACGGCATATCCCTTGAAATTTTGCCGGGAGAGATTTTTGGTCTCCTCGGTCCAAACGGCGCGGGCAAGTCTACGACGGTGGGAGTTCTCACCACTCGTGTCCGTCCGACCGGAGGGCAAGCGTGGATCGGCCCGCATGACGTGTGGGCCGAGCAGGTGGCGGTCAAGCGGCTGATTGGAGTCGTGCAGCAACGTCCGAATCTTGATTTCTCGCTCACGGCCCGCGAAATTCTCCTTTTTCATGGGGCGTATTTTGCCATTGATTCGCGAGCGCGAGCCGGGCGCGCGGACAAGCTTCTCGATCGCTTCAAACTCACCGACCGCGCTGACCAGATGGTGCGCGGATTCTCTGGCGGCATGATGCAGCGGCTTTCGATTGCGCGCGCCATGATGCACGATCCCCAGGTGCTATTCCTGGACGAGCCCAGCGCCGGACTCGATCCGCAGACGCGTTTGCTGCTCTGGGAGATCATCCGCGAATACAACCAGAGCGGTAAGACGATTTTATTGACGACGCACAATATGGAAGAAGCGGACGCTTTGTGCCAGCGCCTCGCGATCATCGATCATGGGAAGAACATCGCATTAGGCACGCCGGCGGAATTGAAGGCTTCGGTTCCGGGTGGGTATCTGCTGCGTTTGCGCTTCGGCCAGCACTCTGCGGAATTGTTGCAACGGCTGCAAAGCCTGGCGGGGGTGCGAGAAGTGCGGCCGAGCGATAATTCTAAGAACGCCGACTCGAAAAATGGCGATTCGAAAAACGGCATTTCGGCCGATGTGTACGCTGACCGTGGCGGGCCGCTGGTCTCCGAGATTGCCAATCTTGCTTCCGTCGCATCGGTCGAATTGTGCGATGTGCACATCTCGGAGCCCAGCCTGGAGAATCTATTCCTGCACCACACGGGAAGGAGCCTGCGCGATTGAACTGGACGACTTTTCTGGCTCTGCTCGGGCGCGATGCGCATGTCGCTCGCCGCAATGTCGTGCCGTTGCTGCTACAGACTTTCCTGCAGCCGATGATGTTCGTATTTATTTTTGGACGAGTGATGGTGTCGAGCGGCTACATGCCGGCCGCTTACAAGAGCCTGCTACTGCCGGGGATCATGGCCATCAGCATGATATTCACCGGCGTTTGGGCGGTTGCGATGCCTTTGATTGCGGAGTTTCAGTTTACGCGCGAAATCGAAGACCGGCTGCTGGCGCCGATCGAAATCTCGTGGCTGGCGATTGAGAAAGTATTTTTTGGGACCTTACAAGCGCTGGTGGCCGGGCTGGTGGTGATCCCGATGGCGTGGCTGTTGTTGCGTCCGGGAGTGGAGTTCAATGTGCATTCTCCGTTGCGCTTTGCCTGTGTCACGCTGCTGGTGGCGCTTTTCTCAGCTTGCGGCGGTCTGGCGCTCGGGTGCAGCGTCGACCAGACTCACATCGGATTGATGTTCAGCATGGTCTTGACTCCGATGATTTTCTTTGGCTGCACTTATTATCCGTGGAGCGCTCTCGCACACTTTCCCATCCTGCAGAAAATTGTGCTGATTAATCCTCTTGTTTATGCCAGCGAAGGATTGAGAGGAACGCTGGTTCCTCAGTTTCCGCATCTTCCGGTGCTGGCGGTGCTGATTGTTCTGACTGCGTTTGACTTGCTCTTTCTGGCGGTGGGACTGCGGCGGTTCAAAGGTAAGGCCGTCAGCTAAATCTAATAACGCAGATATCCAAGCCCTACCCGCATGTGGTGCAGCAGGCTGTCGGGTGTAATGAAGGCTATGGTCACTCCCATCATTGCGTGGACAATGGCTAAGGGATAGATGCTGCGGTAGCGGCGAAACATTTCGCAGAAGAAAAGTGCGCCGATCAGCGTTCCGGCTGTCAGTACGGGGCTGGGCAGGTGAACCGCGGCAAAGAGCGCGGAGGCTATCCAGACAGCGGCTGAGCTTCCATAGAGTTCTTCCCAGTGGTTGAAGAAGAACGATTGCAGTATGAATTCCTGAATCAGCGCCCAGAGCAGGTATCCCCAGGTCGACTGAAAGTTTGGGAACCAAGTCGGATTAGCGGGAACCTGGCCGCCAGCACGACTCACCAGAGTGATGAGGAAGGCCGAGGTTGCCACGCCGGAAACGAGCACAACGCTCGTGCCAAACAGTTTTGGCATGCCCAGTCCGAGGCGCTGCAGCGACTGACGATCGAGCAGCACATCGATCACGGTGACTACCAGGATCGCGAGCACGGAGATGGCGGCCCAGCGGTTGCGAATTTCATGCGTCGGCGCCCAGAGGGCAAGTTCCAGAAAGGTGAATACGATGACGATCTCGGCCCAAACGACGTAGCGCCGGACGCCGGTTGCCATCGCTACGCTTCCAGGAATGAGATAGCGGGCCGCAGAGTTTGCGGATCTGCTGACGGATAGAGTTTTCGGTTCAGCTGCCATTTTGCTTTAAAACCAGAATGACCAGATGACGTCCACGCTGGCGTGAGTGATCGCCGAGGCTGGGACTCGGCGTTGCTCGCGCCATGCCCGGCCGTAGAAAACTCCGGCAATGCTTGCCAAGATGACGTATCGCCAGTTGAAGTGCGTCGATCGCTTGTTAAAGTGCGAGAGGCCGAATAACAGCGCCGTAACTGCCAGCGCAGCCCTTCGTCCAACGCGGCGTTCGAGAAGGTTTTGCACCCATGCGCGAAAGAAAAGTTCCTCGGGAACGGCAATGAAGATGAAGATATAGATCCAGGTTGGAATCATCGCGAGCCGCAAAGGGTGGCTATGCGGATGGAGAAAGCCGAGCGCCAATCCGAGGCCCAGGACCAATGGCGCAAAGAAGGCCAGCTCGCGCAGGCCAGTTTTCCAATCGCTCCAGCGGAAGTGGAAGTCGAAGCCGGTTCCGGTAAGTTGGCGGATTGCCAGAAATCCGTATAACCCCGCATCGACCAGAAGTAGTTTGCCCAAGCCAGCGAGCCCATTCGGCCATGCTCGTTCGAACCAGCGCAAATCGACCGGCAGCCCCAATACCAGGAGAACGAGGGCGTCTCTCCAATTGCCCCGTTGTTCGGGATCGGCGTCTGCGGCCCGGTGCAAGAGACACGCAATCGCCACCGGGAGAACGGCATAAAGCGCGCACCATTCCCAGGAAAACATCTGGTGCGACCAGGAGATCAGAATGTAGGGCAGCGCGCAGAGTACAGGTAAGGAGATGCGCAGGGTGGAGGGCCAGCAGGCGCATATCCGCCCGACTCGCTCACCGGCACATCCGAAGATTGCGGCCGGGATAAGCTCCATCACAAGGACTGCAATGGCTCCGGGCGTGGCATTCTGCATGGGGTTATTCTAAATCGGGAAAAGTTGCCAGCGTTCCGTTTGGAGAACGGCAGACACGGTTATTCGACAAGATTGGTCCGATCCGGCTCATACCATCGCCTTGGCGCGCCGATCTTTCCGTGGGTAAAAGGAAAGGAAGTTTCTATGAGTATTTCAATATCCAGCTCGTTCTCGCCCGCGTCGTTTGCCGCTGCGAACTCTTACTCGAATACGGCGGCGGCCCCCCAAAAAACCCAACCAACCACGAACGACACAGCGGATACTGTCAAACTCTCGGCGTCGCAGCAGGTTGTTCAACTCTATCAGCAGGGGCAGCAGGTATCTCAAATAGCTTCCACCCTCAGCCTGCCGGTTGAGACTGTTAACACCTATTTGGGCATTTCCAGCTCCCAAAATTGAGGCGGAAACTTCACAGGATCGCCAATTTGCGGATGATTGATTCACCGATCATCCATCAGACCGGGGCGGCTGCGATCGACGGAACTCCAAAGCAGCCGCCAGTGCCTGATAGCGACGTATGTAAATCATTCCAGACTAAGCTGATCCGCGCGTTCTAAGGGCGAACATCTGAATGTGACCCGGATCACATCCCGCCGCCAGCTCCCCAAGGACAATGGATGAGAGTAGTAGGAGGCTCATTGTTCAAAATCGTTAACGCCCAGTTCATAGCTCCTGGAATCAAGCGCTTTACTATTGAGGCGCCGCGAATCGCTCGCAAACAGCGACCGGGGCAGTTTGTAATCCTGCGAATTTGTGAGAATGGCGAGCGCATTCCTCTGACCATTGAGCGCTCCGACCCGGAGCGCGGCAGCGTCAACATAGTCGTGCAATCCATTGGAAAGACTACACATCTGCTCAATTCCTTGGAAACGGGCGACAGCGTCCTCGATATCGTCGGGCCGCTCGGCAAGCCCTCGGAGATTGCGCGGTTTGGCACGGTGGTCACGATCGGAGGCGGCGTCGGCACGGCCATGGCGTATCCCACGGCTGCGGCAATGAAGCGTGCCGGCAATCGCGTGATATCGATCATCGGCGGGCGAAACAAAGACCTGGTCATTCTGGAAGACGAGATGCGCGGTGTGAGTGACACGGTTTTCGTCACGACCGATGACGGCAGTTACGCCGACAAAGGGCTGGTCACGGATAAACTGCGGCAACTGATCGAGAACGGAACCCGCATTGATCTGGTGCTGGCGGTTGGCCCGATTCCGATGATGAGGGCGGTGGCGGAGATGACGCGCAAGGAGCGCATCCGCACCGTTGTCAGCCTCAATCCGATCATGATCGACGGCACGGGCATGTGCGGTGGTTGCCGTGTTCTGGTCGAAGGCAAAAGCGAGTTTGCTTGCGTCGATGGGCCGGAGTTCGACGCTCATCGGGTGGACTTTGCGATTCTGGTGCAGCGGAATGCCATGTATCGCGACGCGGAGAAACGGGCAATGGCTCTATACCAGGATGAATACCGTAAGGAACTTGAAGCCGGAAAATCTGAAGCTAACGAGGCTCCTACTGAAACGGTGTCGGCAGGTTGCGCATTGGAGGCTACGCGATGACGGTGGAAAAGACAAAGTCGAAGAATCCGGTGCCGAATCGCGAACGCATCAAGATACCGCGGCAGCACATGCCAGAGCAGTTGCCAATTCTCCGGGCGCAGCAGTTCACCGAAGTGAACCTGGGATACTCTGAGGAATTGGCGCGGCAGGAGGCGATTCGCTGCCTGGAGTGCGCCAAGCCGACCTGTACGCACGATTGTCCGGTGGGCGTGAACGTAAAAGAGTTTGTGCAGCTGATCGTGGCCGGCGATTATTTAGGCGCGGCGGCGAAGATCCGCGAAAATAATGTGCTGCCGGCAATTACGGGTCGGGTCTGTCCGCAGGAAGATCATTGCGAGGGCGCTTGCCTGCTCAAGAAAAAAGGACAGTCGCTCGGCATAGGATATCTGGAGCGCTTCGTCGCCGACTATGAGCAGCAGCACTTCGATGTCAAGAACATCGTCAAGGCGCCGCCTACGGGCAAGAAGGTGGCGATCGTGGGGAGCGGACCCTCGGGGCTCACTGCGGCCGGCGATCTGGTGCAGAAGGGGCATTCTGTACATGTCTTTGAGGCGCTGCACGAAGTCGGCGGAGTGCTGGTGTATGGCATTCCGGAGTTTCGGCTGCCGAAGAAAATCATTCGCCAGCAAGTCGACTTTATGCGCGCCATGGGAGTTGAGTTCGAGACCGATGTCGTCGTCGGACGCACGGTCACGATCGATGAACTGCTTGAAGAAGAAGGTTACGACGCGGTTTTCATAGGTACGGGCGCTGGCTTGCCGCAGTTCATGGGCATTCCGGGCGAGCACCTGAACGGGGTTTACTCGGCCAATGAATTTTTGACTCGCATCAACCTGATGCATGCTTACGAATTCCCCAAGTATGACGAACCGATCGTCGACTTCCGCGGCAAGGATGTAGCGGTGATCGGTGGCGGCAATACGGCACTCGATTCCATCCGCTCGGCGTTGCGACTGGGTGCGCGGAAGGCTTATGTGTTGTATCGGCGCAGTGAGGCTGAGATGCCGGCTCGGGCCGAAGAAGTCAAGCACGCGCGGGAAGAGGGCATCGAGTTCCAGGTATTGACCGCGCCGGTCGAGTTCTTGTCGGACGGTAAGGGCTGGCTCACAGGAATACGCTGTCTGAAGATGGAGTTAGGCGAACCCGACGCTTCGGGAAGACGGCGTCCAGTGCCAATCGAGGGGTCGGAGTTTGATGTACCGCTCTCGGTGGCGGTGATTGCGATCGGGACGACGGCGAATCCGATTGTGCAGAGCACGACTCCAGGACTTAGCACGAATAAACGAGGTTACATAGAGGCCGATGCGGCTACGCAACGGACCTCGCGCAAAGGCGTGTTTGCCGGCGGCGACATTGTTACGGGCGCCGCGACTGTGATTCTGGCCATGGGAGCGGGGCGCAAGGCAGCCAAGGGTATCAACGAATATCTGACCACGGGGCAGTGGAATTAACGACTTGTGGTGTGGAAATAGGCCGAATTTGGAGGGGCCGAGGGCCTCTCACTCCGGTTGTTTGAAAGCAGCCACATGCCCTGTTCTGGCGTCCAACTGTTCTGGCGCCTATTCATCTGGACCGGTCACTCCTATCAATCACGAAGTCGTGTGACCGCGATCACAACGTCCCGCCCCGTTCGGGTGTACTTATGCTTGACTAAGGCCGTTTGGACGCGGCAATGTGCTTCCCCAGCAAGCGAAAACATTGCAGCCGTTCAGCACGCAGGCCTTGACTTCTTGTGTTGAGCTGATTGCGATGCCCGGCACGGATGAGTGAATTAACACGACGCGTGCTTGCAAGCATAGTATCCGTGGCCTCCATGATGCGGCCCCGTTCTCTCTGTCGAGGAGCCTTTATGCCCGTGAGTATTCCCGAACGTATCCCGGAACAACAATTATCGAAGCAAGCAAAGATGGCCATGATCTCCCAGTTTTTGGGATTCATGCTTGACGCTTATGACATGGCGCTGGTTTTGGTCATGGCTCCCATCCTGGTCAAGGTCTTCATCTCGCCTAAAGGCAGTGCTGCCTGGCAGTACATCGTGATTGTGTTTAGCTACTCCATTACGATGGCCGCGAGACCGATCGGGTCGGCGATCTTTGGACGCTATGCCGATAAGATTGGCCGCAGATTTCTCTTGGTCTTTACCATTGGCGGTGTGGGCTTGATGTCTTTGCTCGGAGGCTTCTTGCCCACCTACGCCCAGGTCGGTGTCTGGTCTTATGTGTTTTTCTGCACTCTGCGTTTGTTGATGGGTGTTTTCTTTGGCGGCGAATATGCTGTGGGCCACACTTTCGCCATTGAGTATGCTCCACAAAAAAGGCGCGGAGCGATTGGCGGCTTCATTCAATCGGGATTTCCCCTGGGGTACGTTCTCGGCTCGCTGGTTTTCGCGCTCGTTTCTTATTTGACGACCAAGGAAACGATGATCGCCTATGGCTGGCGAATTGTTTTTATGACCGGGGTCATTCCGGTGTTCGTTGCTCTTTACATTCGAAACAGCCTGCATGAATCGCCCGAATTCGAGAAGACCAAGGCGCTGGGCAAAATTGAAAAATCTCCTTTCCTCAGCCTCTTCAAACCTCCACAACTGTGGGACTTTCTCCAGGTCTTCTTTTTCATGACGGGATTGTTTCTTACAGACTATTCGGTCTACGGATTTCTTCCCAACATCCTGACCCTCAAGGGGCGCGGGTTCGATACCACAACGTACAGCTTGATTTACGGCTTCGCGCTCTTCATGGCGTTTTTGGGTTACAACTTCTACGGCTGGCTATCCGACCGAACCGGCAGAAAGATTCTCACGCAGTGGTATTGCGCGTTTCTGGTGGTGTTTGGAATTCCGGTTTTCTACGTTCTCTATCACGCGGCCATTGAGCACAACTTGTGGATGGCAGTCCTTGGCACCGTGATGGCAGCCATGCTCAAACTAGCTTGGGGAGTCGTTCCCGCCTATCTCTGCGAGCGCTTCCCTACAAGGCGACGCGCCGCGGGCGTGGGGTTTGGCTACTCCTCGGGAGCGCTGCTGGGCGCGTGGTTCAGCGCGTACGTGTGGTGGGCCCACAAGATTCCGTTTATCGCTGGCATCGAGAAGCAGGATCTGTGGTTGTCACCATCGGTCGTCTTGACCGTTGGCGCCATCATGACGTTTGTCAGTCTGCGCTTCTCTCCTGAAACCAAGGATCTTCACCTTGACGAGGTAGGAGAAAAGGAACGAGCCTTCGAAGCGGCTAACGAAGCGAGAGCCAGAACAGTGCTCGCAAGCTAGGCAGCTGCAATTCACTCAGGTAAACGCCACGGCACAAGCTGTGGCGTTTTACTTTCCATGCGCGAGTATCTCGCCACGTAACCTTGGGAGATCCTACTACTCCCAGTGCTCTAAACTCTTGAGTATGGGGAAAAACTGGAAGACGAAGCTGATTCACTCGGACGCGAAGATCCCTGAAGGATTTCGTTCACTGTCGGCTGGGGTGCAGCGCGCATCGACGGTGTTGTTTCCGGATGCGGCGTCGGTCAAGGACGACTGGGATCAATATGAGGTTGGGTACACCTACGGGCTTTATGGAACACCCACCACGCTCGAACTGGCGGCACGCATCTGCGAATTGGAAGGCGGTTTCCGCACTCTGATCACTCCCGGCGGGCAGTGCGCGATATCGCTGATCAATTTTGCGTTCTTGCAGGCGGGCAACCACGTTTTGATTCCGGAGAGCGTCTACACGCCGAATCGCAAATTTGCGGTGCAGGTGCTGCGGAAGTTCGGCGTGGAAGTCGGATTCTATCCTCCGGAAGCAGGCGCTGAGATTCAAAGTTTATTTCGCGCGAACACAAAAATGGTCTGGTGCGAAAGCCCCGGCTCAATCACGATGGAGGTGCAGGATGTGCCGGCAATCGCCGAGGCGGCTCATGGTACCAGAGCGATGGTCGTCTTGGATAACACATGGTCCGCCGGGGTGTATTTCGACGCGTTTGCGCATGGCGTGGATGTGACTACGCAAGCGCTCACGAAATACGCCGGTGGCCATAGCGATTTATTGCTGGGGTCAATCACTACGCGGGACGAGACTGCATGGCGACGATTGGGCGCGACGCATCAACTGGTGGGATGCGCCGCTTCTCCGGACGATTGCAGTCTGGCATCGCGCGGGCTGAAGACGCTGGCGGTGCGGCTGAAGGCAATCGAAGAGGCAGCGCTGACTCTGGCACGCTGGCTCGCTGAGCGTCCGGAGATTGAACTGGTGCTGCATCCGGCGCTCCCGTCTTGCCCGGGGCATGAATTCTGGAAGCGCGATTTCACGGGATCGACGGGCGTGTTTTCGATTGTCTTTCGGCCGCGGTTCAGCAAAGCGCAGGTCCATGCATTTGTCGACAAACTGGAATTGTTTGAGATCGGATACAGTTGGGCCGGGGTGACGAGCCTGGCGGTTGCCTACGATTTTCACTCCACGAGCGGACGGCCGGATTATGGTCACCGTATCGTGCGGCTGAATATCGGACTGGAAGATGTGAATGACTTGAGGGAAGATCTCGGCCGCGCGCTCGATGGGTTGGCATCCTGATTTTTGCCGTAGCCCTTATCAGCGTGCGGGAACTGCTCTTCCCACCGCAGCGTTGCCGCAGCGGCTGAAAGCCGTCAATAACCACGAGGCAGTATTCGCAGCGGTGAACCGCTGCGCCACCCAAAAACAATTGCAAATCCCACGTCTCTGGTCGCACGTCTTAAAACTATTTCCAGGCGGCATCGTTGACCAGGTTATAGGCATTTACGCTGCCGATGCCGCTGGCCACTTTCAGCCAGGAATGAAAAACCGTCAGAGCCGCCAACTGCACTCCGATGCCGATCCCGCCGACTGCATTGAATTTAATCCAGCGAAAGAAAATATGATTCTGCCGAGTAGCAGCCGGAAGCTGCGAGCCATTCGGATTCATCGAATTTTCTCTTCGCGATACAGCCGAATCGTATTTTTCAGGCTGGCAACAACGAGCATCAGCAGCATTCCAGCTAATCCAATGACGCCGCCAATATCGAACAGCCGGAAGCGCCCGTGAATCACGCGCGCCCACCGGAAGAGGGCAAGGTTGCCGACGATCAGCAAGACACGCAACTCTGTAGGACCGAAGTGCCACATCGAAAGATGGAACTCACCGAGGGTATAGGTCGCCAGGTACGATTGGACGGAAAGCAATAAGAAGGCAATCAGCAGTCCGATTGCAATCGCCGGATGCATGTAGCCGGAAAGATCAAGGCCGCCCATCATGGCAACGGCGCCAATCGAATCGATCATGTGGTCCACGTAGAAGCCGTAGCGCGGCCTCTGCTGCTGGCGGACGCGCGCCACAGTTCCATCGAGGCTGTCGCCGAACCAGTTCAGCGCAAGACAAACGATTGCGGCGAGCAGCATGCGCCGATCATAACGAGCGAGCGCATAACAGACGCCGGTCGCGATTTGGACGGCAAAACCGAGGAGCGTCAGATGATCGGAATTAATCCAGGATGGCACGCGCCGAGCCATCCAGATCAGCGCCCACTTCTCGGCGGCAGCGAGGCGTACGTTCCTGTACGCGCTCCGCTCGCCGAAAGCCGGCAGCACGCTTCTCGGCCAAGGTCTTGTGGTTCATTTGCCCGCGCGAGTTCTGCCGATGAAAGCCACACGCGGATTATGCTGGTCGACCGCCGAGTCTGTCAAAGATTGCCACGACCGTGGCTTCCGCTGTTGTAGCTCTGAGTTCCCTGGGTAGAAATTTAGAACCTTGAACCACGGGGAACACAGAGGTACACAGGGGAAAGCCAATTGCCGTTTTCGATTCCAGTCTTTCGATAACTCTCCATCGCCAGACCAGATGCGTTACTCTGCGAAGGATGCGTCTGCTTCGCTTCTTCCGTCCATCGCACCAGCACACGGCCTTATCCGCCACGCTTTTGTTGATGACGGCCATCATGCTCTCGCGGGTGATCGGATACATCCGCGAAGCTTATATCGCTTACGCCTTCGGCGCCGGACAGCAGACCGACGCCTACGTCGCCGCCTTCACGCTGCCAGACTGGCTCAACTACATCGTGGCCGGCGGCACTGCGTCAATCACGTTCATTTCTATCTACACAAGGTTTGTCGCCGAGAAGCGCGAGCGCGATGCGCAGAAAACTTTCTCCATCATCATTACCGTGATGACGACCGTGCTCATCGCCGGCACCATCGTCGCCGAGATTTTCACGCCGCAGTTCGCCGGTTGGATGTTCCACGGCTTTACGTCTGAACAAATGCAGCTTTGCGTTCAACTCACGCGCATTTTGCTTCCCGCGCAGATCTTCTTTTATGTCGGAGGAGTCGTTTCGGCAGTCTTGCTTTCCCACCGTCTGTTTCTGCTGCCCGCATTCGGACCGCTGATCTACAACATCTTCATCATCGTCGGAGGGGTAATCGCCGGCCGCCAGATGGGCATTGCGTCGTTAGCTTATGGGGCCCTTGCGGGCAGCATCGCTGGACCATTTCTTATCAATGCCATCGGAGCTGCCAAGATCGGCACCGGCTACCGCCTCTCATTCGACGTGAAGAATAAGGCTTTCCGCGAGTGGGTGAGGCTGTCGATTCCGCTGATGCTCGGCGTATCGCTCGTCACCGCCGACGATTGGATCTTACGCTACTTCGCCTCCAGCGGAATCGGCGACATCGCGCGCCTTAATTATGCCAAGCGTCTTTTCGCTGTTCCCATTGCCATCCTCGGGCAAGCCGCCGGCCAGGCGTCACTTCCTTTTTTTTCGCGTCTTTTTGGAGAGAAGAAATTTGAGGAATTCGCTGCCACCGTGAATGCTTCTGTTTATCGCATCACGGCTGCTTCTTTGCTGATGACGGGATGGATGATGGCTATTGCTCTCCCGCTCATCGATCTTGTCTATCGCCGCGGGCATTTTACTTTCTCGGATTCCACATCCACGGCTGTGTACTTTTTCTGGTTTTCACTTTCGCTGGCTCTGTGGTCCAGCCAGGCGCTATACGCCCGCGCCTTTTATGCGTCGGGTAACACGCTGACTCCGATGATCGCGACCAGCCTTATCACGCTCGCTTCGCTGCCCATATACTCGCTTTTTTTTCGGACGCTCTCCGTCACCGGCCTGGCGATCGCGTCAGACGTTGGCATTACCGCGAATGCTGTAGCCATCGCTCTGCTCCTGCATATTCACGGCATGGTGCCGCTCGGGGGCATGAATTGGAAAGAACTTGGCAAATGCACGCTGGTGGGCGCCGTTTCCGGCGGATTGAGTTACGAAGTCATGCGCAGCATCACGCTCGACGGCAGCCGACGCGCCGATCTCCTGGCCCTCGCGCTCGGCTCGTTAACCTGGGCTGCAGCGGTGGCTGCAGGACTCTGGCTGTTGCGATCGGAATTGCCATCTGATCTCCGCAGAAGAAAATCGCCCACACTTCCGGGCGTGGCGGAAGGCCAAACCGCCGAAATCATGGCCACCGGCAAGGAACCTTAGGACCGGATTACAGTGGCGCTAGCCGCAATCCCTGTAGAGACGTGGCTTGCCACGTCTCCGTTGACAGCAGAGTAGTTAAGGGAGGAGACGCAGCAAGCAGCGTCTCTACAGGGACGCCTGAAAAAGAAAACGGACCTCAAGAGAGGTCCGTTTCTTAGTGATTAATCCGTCGGGTGGCAAAGAGCGACCGACGACCAGCGATTCTACGCTCTGGCCGCGACCGCCGATTCGGTAGCCGAGGAAACGCTCTTTACCTCTTCCATCTTTGAATCGGTCCTCGAATCTGTCTTTGCTCCTGTCCCCGCTCCCGCAGTTCCTGCCTTGCGAATGTCTATGCCGCCTTTGAAGAAAGCGCCATCTTCGATCGAGATACGCGCCGCCACCACGTCACCAGTGAGCGAACCATCGCTGCGGATATCCACCCGGTCGCTGGCGGTCAGATTGCCCCGTACCTTGCCTAGCACCACAATCTCACGCGCACTGATGTTCGCCGCCACGACTCCGTTACGGCCGATGGTCACGCGATTTCCGGAGAGATTAATCGATCCCTCCACGCGCCCATCAATATACAAAGACTCCGAGCCGGTAACCTCGCCTTTAATCACCAGCGACTTGCCGATAGTGGCCTGGTCCGAAGTGGTGGTCGTAACCGGGCGGGGCGCGGGCGCCGACTCGCTGGCGCTCATCATTGATCCAGATCCAGATCCGGACCCAGGAGCGGGTATCGGTGCCGTCGTCGCCGTGGACATGCTGGGGCGCTCCGGCTCAGCCGGCCGGCCGGGTGTTGCAGGTTGATTCGTGGGCTTCCACATTGTTGTCGAAATCCTTTCCTTCATTAAGGGATTGTGAGACACCGCCGCATTTCGGCTGCAACTTCAAATTGTACTCCTCAGTAAACGCTGTCGCTGTGGAAAATCAGGCTTTTCTTGTTGATTTTTGCAGTTCCCCCGTCCGAATCCTCATCGATGGCGCATTCAGTCACGCCTCCGATCATGTAACCTCTGCCCACCGGTGGTAATTCTTCTATCGGCACATCTCTCTCGGATACTATGGACTTGTGAGCGCGCCCTACCGTGCCAGCCCCAGCCGCCCTAAGACGGAAGAGGAACACATGACCCCAACTGCGACAACATCAACACCAGCTACGTCCCTCCGGCCTCAACCCGGAGAATATGCTCCCTGCTATGAGAAGTACCTAACACTGGTTCAGAGCAATGACATTCTTGCCACGCTCGAAGACCAGCGCCGCCAGATGCTGCTTATGCTCTCAGGACGGGGTGAGCTCGACGGCGATCTTCGTTACGCGCCCGAGAAGTGGAGCGTGAAGGAAGTTCTCGGCCACATCAACGACACCGAACGCATTATGAGCTATAGGGCCCTGCGCATTTCGCGCGGCGACGCTACACCTATTGAAGGCTTCGAGCAGGACGATTACGTCCGCAACGGCCCGTTCGCGCAACGGCCGCTTTCTGACTTGATCGAGGACTTCATCGCAGTTCGTCGCGCTACGGTTTCGTTATTCCGTAATCTCGGTGACGCTGCCTGGACTCGCCGCGGCACCGCTAACAAGAACGAAGTGACGGTGCGAGCATTGGCTTACATCATCGCCGGACATGAACTGCATCATCGGAGAATGCTGGAAGAGAAGTACCTGCGCTGACTCTAGTTCTCAGTTCCCAGTTCTCAGGTCTCAATAACTGAGCCCCAAAATGACTGAGAACTGAGAACCGGGAACTTAGAACTGATGTTAAGCGACTCCGCCATCCTCCGCCACATCGCCCGCCAGCCAAAGAAGACGGCGAGCCATAAGCAACTCTTGCGTGAATTGGGAGTAAAGGGCGAGGCACGCCGCGAATTAACCGACCGTCTTTACTCACTCGTCGGCAAAGGAGAATTGCTGCAAGTCGACTCCGATCGCTACGCCATTCCGCAGTCCACAAAAGGACGCAACCTGCTCGTCGGCCGGCTGACCATGCATCGCGACGGCTATGGCTTTGTCATTCCAGAAGTTACCTCGCTCGACGACAGTCTCAAAGCTCGCCTGGCTGGAGACGTCTTCATTCCGCCGCACGCCATTGGATCCTCGATGCACGGCGACCGCGTACTGGTTGAAGTTAGCGCCGTCCGCCCAGACGGCCGCGCCGAAGGCCGCATCGTCCGTTCGCTGGCGCGCGCGCACCCGACCGTGGTCGGCATCTTCCACTACGGCCGCCACAACAACTATGTCAAACCCATCGACGACAAAGTGACGCAGGAAATCGTAATTTCTCCAGGGATGGAGAATCCGCGGTCCTCTGTGTTCCCTCTGCCCCCCGTGGTTGCTCTTGGCGTGGACAGTTCCGTGCAACCACAGGGCCCAAAGATGGCAAAAGGGGAATCCCGCGACCGTGTCATCGGCGAAGAAGCCGCGGTCCATACCGACTGGCGGGATTTAGAAGGCGTGGTGGTGGACGTAGAGATCACCGACTGGCCGAGCGCCACGCAGAATCCGCGCGGGCGCGTGATTGAAATTCTCGGCCAAGAAGATGATTTTGGCGTCGACGTTGAAATCATGATCCGCAAGTTTCACCTGCCCCATCGTTTCCCACCCGAGGCAATCGAAGAAGCGCAGTCGATTCAAGCTGACATTCAATCGGACAATGAGAACGCCATCCCCGAAGCAGCCCTGCGCTGGCGGCGCGATTATCGCACACTGCCGATTGTCACCATCGATGGCGAAACCGCTCGCGATTTCGATGATGCCGTCCACGTCCGCCAAGTCGAAAACGGCAACTATGAACTGCAAGTGCACATTGCCGACGTGGCGCAATACGTGACTCCTCACTCGCCGCTCGATCAGGAAGCCCGCCTGCGTGGCACGAGCGTCTATTTCCCCGACCGCGCCGTTCCGATGCTGCCGCTCGAACTCTCGACCGACATTTGCAGCCTGCGCCCGCAGGTCGATCGCCTCGTGCTTTCGTGCACCATGGAAATCGATCACCAGGGCGGAATCGCAGGCTATGAAATCAACGAAGGCGTGATCCGCTCGGCGAACCGCATGACTTACACCGCCGTGAATGCCGTGCTAGAGGGTGATGCCAATGCGCGTCTGGAATATTCGGAGCAGGTCGAACACTTCGAGCTCATGCGCGATCTGGCGATGATCCTGAACCGAAAGCGCGAGCGTCGCGGGTCGATCGACTTCGATCTGCCCGAACCCGTCATCGAATTCGACGAATTCGGTATGATGAAGAGCATTACGCGATCGGAGCGCAATGTTGCCCATCGCCTGATCGAAGAATTCATGCTGTCGGCCAACGAGTGCGTAGCTCACTATCTGGAGAATAAGCGCATTGCGTCACTCTACCGCATCCACGAAAAGCCTGATGCTAAGCGGGTGTATGACTTCGAGGTAATCGCCGCCACCTTCGGATACTCGCTGGGAGTAGGCGCTTTGCCCATTCAGCGGGTGCAATTGAAAGCCGACCGCCGCGAGGCGCGCGGCACGGGCAAGCGCGTCCGCGAAATCGAAGTGCCTAAAGAAGTGCATATCACTCCGCGCATGTATCAAAAACTCACCGAGAAGATCGCCGGCAAGCCGGAAGAAAGAATCCTGAGTTTCCTGATGTTGCGGTCGCTCAAACAAGCACGCTATTCCGAAGAAAATCGCGGACACTTCGCACTCGCGGCCACTACTTATACGCATTTCACATCGCCCATCCGGCGCTATCCCGACTTGATCGTGCATCGCATACTGAAAGGTGTGCTGCGCGACTCCGACCGCAGCGCCGGCGTCTCGCCGGCTGTTACTGGTGCATTTCGCCACATAGAAGTTGAGGTACCGGGCCGGCGGGACGCCGGCGCTACTCCCTGGTCCAAGCGCCGCGACCGCAACGCCCATCAGAATACGGTCGAACCTCTCGGAGGTCCGATCTCGATCGAGGAGCTCCACAACATCGCCGACGAATCCAGCCAATCCGAACGCCGCGCGGATGAGGCTGAACGCGGGCTGATGGAATGGAAGAAAGTGAAATTCATGGAGCGCCGCATCGGAGAAGACTTCGACGGCCTGATCATCAGCGTGACCAAATTCGGATTCTTCGTGGAATTAACCGACCTCTTCGTCGAAGGCCTGGTACCCCTAAACACGCTAAATGACGACCGCTACACGTATCATGAAGACACCCGCCAGATCATCGGTCAGCACACGCGCAAAACCTATGGATTGGGCGATCGCGTGCGCGTGCTGGTGGATCGGATCGATCCGGTGGAGAAGAAGATTCAGTTCGCGGTGTTGGAAGAGGAAGAACCACCGAAGCGGTCAGGAAAGGGCGGGCGGAAATGATCCCTGCCGCGCGGCATTCCAGATAGAATCGACATGGAGCAGATGGAGAATGTCAACGCCACCCCCGAACCAGAAATCCGAACAAAATCCCATCGAGGCGGCGGAGCATGTCGCAAGCGCGAGGAAGATTCTGCAAGAGCTTCAGCTGAAGGTTGGAAGCCATCCCGAACTCGGTGAGGCCATCACAAAACTCGAGTCGGCGCTCAACATCCTGGGGATAAAGACCGGCGGACTGCTGTAGCGGTGACCGGCACCGCCATTATCTAACCTGCTAGAATTCCTCGTCATCGCTCTTTATCACTCTTGGCGCCTGCCTAGGAAATCAGCTTCATGCCGACAGATTTGCAGCCCAGCAATCCTAATCCAACCGCGCGCACTCGCGTAGTGCGCGAACCGCAACGAGCAGTCTATGACCGCGACACTGTTAACCAGGTTCTCGATGAGGCTTTCGTCTGCCACGTCGGCTTCGCGGCCAATTCCAATTCTGATTTTCAGCCCTACGTCATCCCCACTTCCTACGGACGCAATGGAGACGTTCTCTACCTCCACGGCTCAGCCGCGAGCCGCATGCTGCGCAATCTCGATCAAGCTGTAGCGGTGTGCGTCACGGTCACGCTGCTTGATGGATTGGTGCTGGCGCGCTCCGTGTTCAATCACTCGATGAACTACCGCTCGGTGGTAATTCTTGGCAAGGCCACGCTGGTCGACGATCCCGTGGAAAAACTTTCGGCGCTTCGCGCACTGAGCGAACACATCATCCCCGGCCGCTGGGACGATTCGCGACAGCCAAACGAAAAGGAACTGAAGGCCACGTCAGTGCTGCGTCTTCCAATCGATGAATTTTCGGCGAAAGTGCGCGTAGGGCCGCCGGTGGATGACGAGGAGGATTATTCGTTTCCGACGTGGGCCGGAGTAATTCCGCTGGAGATGACAGTGGGCGCCGCAATTCGGGACGAGCGCTGCGAACAGGAATTGCCGGAATACCTGAAGAACTACGCACGAAAGAAAACAGCGTAGCCTTATCCGAGCAGAGGTTGCTCTACTTCACCATCCCAGCCCATGTCACTGTCATTGGGACGCCGGAACGTAAACTTCGTCGGCAGATACAAGATCGACGTTGTGCAGCTCGGTCCTTAACTTCACGGGTTGCAAGCCGGACTTTTTCTGGGGCCTCGCCAGGAACGTTAACAGGTATTGATGATTCAGGCGATTCGCCGCATCCCTCAGAAAAGGCGAGAAGTCGGGAGCCGAGCCGACGAATCCGAGGTAATACCCTTCGCCTCCAGTTTCTTCCGTCAGCTTCGAGAGATAGATCTGTCCCCAGTAGTTAAGCCAGTAGCTATGTCCTAGGTGCCCGCCTCCAGGCGCGAAGATCGCAGAGACGAGAACACCGGAACGCTGACAATCATGTATCGCCGCCTCCAGGTAAGGATCCTGCGTATCGCCTATCCCGTAATAGGGATCGAAGCCACTAGTGATCATGATGACTTCATGGCGACTTTCGTCTAGCTGCCAGTGCTTCACAAGGTCGCTGAGAGAAAAGTACGGGCTGGCATTTGCGGAGAAATAGCCCAACGGGAGGCGAACGGCTTTTGCGGCAAGATCGTGGTCGCTGGTCAGATTTTGTTCGATGCGAGCGACGCCGTTTTGCATATAAGCGACGCCGACCTTGGCGGTGGTAGGCAGTTCTCCGATGAACTTCTTGATGTCTGCCAGTTGCGTGCCGAGCGCGGGGCTTGAACCGTCATCAACCAAGACAAAAAACTCCAATCCCGCGTGATCTCCCTGGGCCGGGATCCAGTCGGTGACCTGGTCGCGATTCTTTTTTTCGTATACCAATACGTCATCGCGATTCACGACCGGCGCTTCGGCGCCCTTATGGGGTTCGACCGTGACAATCATGTGTACTGGAGTGCCATTCGTGCTCGGAGCCTCTTGGGCAAGCGCGCGGCTGCAGAGTGCGGCCGAGACGAGCCACGCTAGAAAGGCGAATCGATATCGTAGTCTGCTTAAAAAAAGAAGAGTGTTCAAACGAAGATTATTCAAAAACGGAGTGTTCACGAACGCCTCCCGGAAAAGGCGAATCCCTTTTCTCTAGCGCGCGGTATATACATACAGCCTACAAAGTTAGATGCGTTTATTGTCGAGTGCGGATGAGAAATCAGCCTGGCCAATACCGGATTGGAGTCAGGGTACCAACAGCAACTTCCCCGTAGTCTTGCGCCCTTCCAGATCGCGGTGCGCCTGCTGCGCTTCGGCGAGCGGATAGACGTGTTCAATCCGCAACTTCAGTTTGCCGTCGCGAATCATGCCGAAGACCGCGACCGCGCGTTGCTGCAATTCCTGAGAGGTTGTAATGTAATTTCCCAGCGAAGGCCTTGTCAGAAACAGCGATCCCTTCTGGGTCAGAATCAACGGATCGAAGGGCGCGACCGCACCGCTCGAACCTCCGAAGAGCACCATCATTCCCCGCGGACGTAGCAGGTTCAGCCCCTTGTCGAAGGTCGTCTTGCCGACCGAGTCGTACACTACATCCACACCTTTGCCGCCGGGGCTTTTTTCGGCCATCAAGCGTTTCGTCTCCGCCTCAAAGTCCGTCTGGGTGTAAAGAATTATGTCATCCGCTCCGGCCGCGCGCGCCAGTTTGGCTTTTTCTTCCGTCGAAACCGTAGCAATCACATGCGCGCCAAGGTTGTGCGCCATCTGGACCAGCAGCAATCCGACTCCGCCGGCGGCGGCGTGAATCAGCGCGGTCTCGCCCTTTTTCAGCGGATAGGTGTCGTGCGATAAATAATGCGCGGTCATTCCCTGCAGCATGGCGGCGGCAGCGTCGCGCTCGCCCACCCCCCCCGGAATCCTCACCAGTCGGTCGGCCGGCACCGCAGCGTATTCTGCATAGCTGCCCAGCACGGAGCTATAAGCCACGGGATCGCCGACCGCAACGCCGTGGACATCGGATCCGACGGCGATAACGACGCCAGCCCCCTCCTGCCCCAAAACCAAGGGCATCGGCGCCTTGTAACGCCCTTCGCGGTTATAGACGTTTATGAAATTAACACCTGCCGCTTTGATCTTGACCACGGCTTCGTTCGACTTTGCCTGTGGAGCGGGTATCTCTGCCAGTTCCATCACTTCCGGCCCGCCCGTTCGTTGAATCTGTATAGCCTTCATATATTCGTTTTCCCAGGTTCCTAGGATGACTGCCACCCTTGGAACGACTCCTCGGAACGATTCGCATTCCGCTATTCTGTTTGCCATCAACCCCACGCCTGGGGTAATATGCGCACCCAGTCCCCAAAGTAACCGGTTCATGGGTCTTCTGAAGCGTTGACCCAACGAATTTTGCGATAGTACCATCTCATACTAGAGAAAGCTCTATTGAGCGGAGCCAGGCGTTTGCCTTAAGTTGATGCCATTACGTTTCTAAAATATGAGTTTTTTTTCGCATTCTGATCGAGCTGTCATGCTCACCGCCGCCTTGTTGGCGGCTTTAGCGGCGACCGTTGGCTGCCAGAGTGCCCAGAAAAATACGTTCATCCCACCACCCCAGGCGCAGGCTCCAGTCCTGGCAGCTTCGAATGCGGTAGGGAGAAACGACGCTGCCGCCGGCCGGCTTAATCAACAGCAAAAGGCCGATACAGCGTTGGCTGAATCCAAATCGACGCCGCAAGAGCTGCAAGCCGATCCGGTCGCCGCCCTGATCGCGCGCGTCGAAAAGGAATACCAATCCGGGCAGGACGACTATCGCGCCGGCCACCTCGAAGCGGCCAAGCGGAACTTCGACTCTGCCTTCGATGAGCTGCTGGGAAGCGGATTCGACCTCCACTCCGACGATCGACTGGAGCATGAACTCGACCGCATTTTAGAGGGCATTAACAATGCTGAACTGGCCGCCCTGCAGCAGGGAGACGGTTTTACCGAGCAAAAATCGGAACCAGCGCCAATCGACGAAGCCAACGAGATTACTCCTGCGGTGGACGAAAGCGTAAAAGCCAAAGCCGAAGCTGAGATAAAATCCACCCCCTCTGATTTGCCGCTGATGATGACTGACCAGGTAGCAGGCTTCATCAATTACTTTTCCACCCGCGGACGCGGCACTATGGAACGCGCGCTAGCCCGCTCCGGCCGCTACGAAGACATGATCCGGCAGATCCTCCAAGAAGAAGGGGTGCCGCAGGATCTGATCTACCTAGCGCAGGCCGAGTCAGGATTCCATCCTCTGGCGGTTTCCCGCGCCGGAGCGCGCGGCATGTGGCAGTTCATGGGCAGCCGCGCCCAGGGCTACGGACTTGCGCGGAGTTGGTGGGTCGACGACCGCCAGGATCCCGAAAAAGCGACGAGAGCTGCAGCGCACCATCTGAAGGATCTCTACGGAGAGTTTGGGGACTGGTACCTGGCGATGGCCGCCTACAACTCCGGACCGGGCACCGTTCAGAACGCGGTCAAGCGCACCGGCTACGCCGATTTCTGGGAACTCTACCGCCGCAACGTCCTGCCCAAGGAAACGCGCAATTACGTTCCTATCATTCTGGCCGTGACGATCATGGCCAAGAATCCCGCGCAATACGGGCTGGACTCGGTGGTGAAGGAAAAGCCAGTTCCCTTCGACACGGTCAAGATTGATTATCCCATCGATCTGCGGTTAGCAGCGGAGTGTGTCGACGCCACCGCCGAGCAGTTGCTGGATTTGAATCCGAGTCTGCTCCGAATGACTACTCCGAAGGTCACGGACCGAGTTACAGACGAAGTTGCGGCCCAAGTCAGGGGAGAAAACGGGACATTTGAACTGCACCTGCCTGCCGGAACAGCCGATAAGTTTCAAACTGCGGTCGCCGCGATCCCCACCGACAAGCGGGTCTGGTGGCGCTATCACAAAGTGCAAGCTGGAGAATCGCTGGCCGCAATTGCCCGCACTTACCGCACAACCCCGCAAGCCATCGCCGAAGCCAATGAGTTAGGCATGGGATCGGGCAACGATGCGCTCGTGCCGGAAGCCCGTTTAATCATTCCCATCGCGCCCGGCAAACAGGCCGACACCAGCACCTATGCGCGCGGCGCAACGCGTTACAAAGTGCGCAAGGGCGATACGGTGGCGTCGGTGGCCGAGAACTTTGGCGTCTCCGAGAAGATGCTGCGAGGTTGGAACCATCTGAAAGGCAGCAGCCTGGCTGGAAGAAAAATCCTGTATATACACTTGCCGCTCACGCCGGAGGCAAGAGAAGTTCAATTGGCAAGCAGAAAACCCGGGCCCAAGAGAATTGCAGGAAAGAAGATTGCCAGGAGCTCGAGCACAAAGACTACGAGCGCTAAGAATCCAGGCTCACCCCATAGTCCAACTGGACCGAAAACCGAGCAAGCGACCGCCGTTCCCCGTCCAACGCTGATGCACCACAAGGTCAAGCAAGGCGAAACCCTCTATTCCATCGCCAGTTCGTACAACACTACGGTTTCCGCGCTGAAGCACGACAACCGCAATCTCGCCGGCCTGCGACCGGGGATGATCCTAATTGTACGCGACATTCGCTGAGCTTTAGTCGCGATTATCGATCCTGATTCGAGCCCGAAATTTAGTGCCTTTTGTAATCTTTCTTACGCGCCGCGAGGTGTGTACTCTCAGACCATCCCAGTTTCTCTTCGAAGGGCAAGCCGTCTATGTCTTCCGCTCAGAACAGCGCGTCGCATGTCCCTACAGTTGCGCCTTCGTCTTCCGCCGCGGCCGCCGCTCTTGGTTCTGCGCCCTTTTCCACTCCGGCGTTGCTGGCGGCAATGCTGAAAACTTCCCCGAAGATCAGCGACCTGTTTTTTTCGCCGGGCCGCCCCCCGCTGGTGGAGATCAGCGGCAAATTGTCTCCGGCTGGCGCTTCGCGCACACTCACCAGCGACGATACGCGGCACATTGCCTCCGAACTCATAGGCCACAACCAGCACGCGCTCGGCAACCTGAAGGAACTCGGTTCCTGCGATGTCTCCTATAGTTTGCCGGGGGCCTATCGCTTTCGGGTCAATGTCTTTATGCAGCGCGGCTCCTGTGCGGTGGTGATGCGGGTAATTCCCGGCAAGATCCCAGACTTTGAAACCCTCAACTTGCCTACGGAATTGGGGAAGATTGTCGGACTGCGCAATGGCATAGTCTTAGTGACCGGCCCGACCGGTTCGGGCAAATCATCTACGCTCGCCGCGATCATCGACAAGATCAATAAAGAGCAGTTTTATCACGTGCTCACCATCGAAGATCCAATAGAGTTTCTGCATCTGCACAAAAATTGCGTGGTTCACCAGCGGGAACTTCACAGCGACACGCCGAGCTTCGCCCTGGCCTTAAGAGCGGCGCTGCGCCAGGCCCCCAAAGTGATTCTGGTGGGCGAGATGCGCGACAAGGAAACGATCGAGATCGCGATGGAAGCGGCGGAAACGGGGCACCTCGTCCTCTCCACGCTGCACACCATTGATGCCTCGAAGACCGTGGAGAGAATTGTGGGCGTCTTCCCCATGGCCGAACAGAGCACGATTCGAAATCGCCTGGCGAAGAGCTTTCGCTACATCATTTCACAGCGTCTGGTTCCTCGGAAAGATGGGACGGGGCGGGTGGCTGTAATCGAAATATTGAAGTCCACCCTGCGCACGCGCGAGTACGTCGAAAAAGGCGAGATCGAAGGTAAGACCCTGCTCGAAGCGATGCGCGTCGGCGAGCAGGAAGGCATGCAGCATTTCGATGGCGATATTCAGAGGCTGATCCGGGAGGGGATCATCGAGATGGAAACAGGACTCGCCTACGCAACCAATCCCGGCAATCTTCAACTGGAGCTCTCCGATCTAGCCTCCGCCGCCAAGTCTGACCCGCTGCTTGAAACGAGCACGAAGTAGCTCCTTACATGAGAAAAACCCACGCGCCGCCCTTCCCCGTGGCGACGCGAAGGATTTAAGAGGGGAGTCCAAGATTAGGCGCTGGGATCCCGCCCAAGATGTCAATCACATCGCCTTTCAGCTTACTCTGGATGTAGTAGGTGAGGGGCATCGTCGTTCCTTATTAAAAACCTCCGCGCCGCCCTTCCCCGTGGCGACGCGGAGGATTGAAGTGGAAACCGGAGTCTCGATGCCAAAACCAAAGCGAGCCGCGGACCCGCTACCCTTAGTTGAAATCCACGCACACGCCGAGGGGGCAAGCTGTGAAATCCAATCTAAGTTGGCTTCCACTCTATACAACGAAAACGGCGACAAAAATCCTTCACGCTGAGTGAACAAAACTTAGGAAAATTAGCTAAATCATGAGCGGAGGGGACTCTGCGACGCAACAAGAAGCACTTGGGAGCTGCTAACTGATTGACATTAAATGATTTACTGGCGCAGAAGATTTTTGGCGATGAACAGCACATTAGCTGGGCGCTCGGCCAGACGCCGCATGAAGTAGGGGTACCACTCCGTCCCGAAGGGGATGTAGACGCGCATGCCCCAGCCATCTTTCACCAAACTCTGTTGCAGGTCGCGGCGAATGCCGTGCAGCATCTGGAATTCAAAGGCGTTCTGCGGAATGTTTTCGCGAGTGGCAAAGGCCTTGGCCTGTTTTATAATGGACTCGTCGTGCGTCGCTAAACCATGGTAGACGCCGCTTTTCATAAGAACCTTCATCAGCTTCACGTAACTCGCGTCAACTTCGGATTTCTTCTGGAAGGCGATGTCTTCGGGCTCTTTGTAGGCGCCCTTGCAGAGCCGTATTCGGATGCGCTCGGAAAGCAGTTTTTCAATGTCAGCCTCGGCGCGACGCATATAGGACTGGATCACGGCGCCCACGCTGTCCTCGTTGCCCGGAACACGGTGCAACTCGTGAACGAAGTTGAGCGTGCGCTCGGTGCAGGGTGAGCCTTCCATATCGACGCGAACGAAATTCCTGGGTGACATGCCGGTCGCCTTGGCGACCAGGCCGCGCACGATTTCATAGGCCATCTTCTCGTCCACGTCAAGACCCATGTGGGTGAGCTTAACGCTGACATTCGCGTTCAAGTGGTTGGCGGCGATTTCATCGAGCAGATGGTGATAGAGCTGGGCGCTGACGCGGGCTTCGTCGGCGTTGGTGACGTTCTCGCCGAGATTATCGATGGTGACGCTGATGCCGGCCTTATTCATCGCGGCAGCGGCGCGAATGGCATCGGCAACTTGCGTTCCGGCAACGAAGCGTGAGGAAGTGCGCTGGCCGAGCCGGGAGCGTTCGGCAACACCGCGCATCCAGCGGCTCTCGGACAGCGCAATGAAAGCTGCCCTCAGCATGATGCACCTGATTGTCGGGGATCTGGGTGTCGCGGGTTGTGACTGCCAGAGACGTTCATTAGATATGACGTGGCATTACAGTATTTTCTATCACAAACGGCAGGGGGTTGCAGTTGGCAACGATTCACGCCGTAATTTTGGTGGGGATGTAGATCCGCGTAGGTTTTTGCCAATCCGCCGCCTCCCATTGCGAAAAGGGCTATCCTCCGGCATAATAATGGCTTGTCTTTGCTTCGTTGGTGTTAACCCGCCGGACTCTTCCGGGCAAAGGATACTGAAGTCTGTGTTAATGATCCGATTGGCGCGCTTTGGCGCGCGCAAACAACCGTATTATCGAGTGGTGGTGATTGAGAAGGAGCACGCTCGCAATGGCCGTCCGGTGGAAGTGGTGGGAACGTACAATCCACGCACCAATCCGGCTGCTTTCGATCTGAAACGCGAGCGCATTGAATACTGGGTTTCGAAAGGCGCCCAATGTTCGGACCGTGTCAAGAAGTTGCTGGCTCATCCCGCACCGGCTGTGACCGAATCGGTCGCCTAGCCTCAATACATTCGCCAATTCAGGAGCCGTAATTCCAATGATCGAGCCGAGCGCCAGTCCGCGCGCCATGATTGAATATATCGCCAAGGCGATCGTCGAGGCCAAGGGCGCGGTCTTTGTTGACGAGTACGAAGACGCAGACGAAACCGTCATCGAGCTGGAAGTCGCCGAGGCGGATTTGGGCAAGATTATTGGACGCTCCGGCCGCGTAGCTCGCGCCTTGCGCAACGTGCTGACCGCGGCGGGCTCGAAACTGAACAAACGTTACGCGCTCGAGATCATTGAGTAGCAGAGCGGCGAATAGAAGACCAGGCCATGGTGGCACCGGAGGAGAGCGGCGAATGGATTACCCTCGCGGTTGTCATTAAGACGCAGGGACGCTGCGGAGAAGTAGCTGTCGAATTGCACACCGACGTCCCGGATCGCTTCCGGCAAGGCATGCGGCTGTGGGCGCTTGCCAAAGATGGACAGCGCCGCGACGTCGCGATTGAAGACCTTTGGCCGCATAAAAGTTTTCTGGTGCTGAAGTTCGATGGCATCGAGACAATTTCCGATGCCGAGCCGCTGGTGGGCGCCGAACTTCAGCTTCCGCGCAGTGAACGCGCCGAACTGGAGCCGGGCTGGACTTACCTGAGCGACCTGATTGGTTGCAGAGTGTTCGATGGCCAGCGCGAAATCGGCCAGATTGAAGATGTGCAGTTCGGAGCAGGAGAAGCTCCACTGCTGGTGGTTCGAGGGAAAGAGCAAAAAGCGAAGCTGCCGTATGAGATTCCTTTTGCCGAGGCATATCTGGACGGGCTGGATCTCGAACGCAAGCAGGTTCGCATGAAGCTGCCGGAAGGGCTGCTGGATGTGAACGAGGGGAAGGGCGATTGAGTCATTGAATCATTGAGGTATCGAATCACTGAGGTATCGAATCATTGGATCGCTCCTAAATGACTCAATGTCCCAATGATTCAATGACTAAATGCCGCATTGACATTCTCACGATCTTTCCTGACTTCTTTCGCGGACCCTTGGATTATGGCATCGTGCGCCGGGCTCGTGAAGCAGGCCTGGTGGAGATCAGCATTCACGATCTCCGGATGTTCACGAAGGACAAGCACCGCACCGTGGATGACCGCCCGTTTGGGGGCGGCGAGGGCATGGTCCTGAAGCCGGAACCGATCTTTGAATGTCTGGAGTCGCTCGGCAACTTGGCATCACGTGAAGAGCGCTTGAGCGCGGGCGCATGGCAGTCGGTGATTTTGCTTTCCGCGCAGGGCCGTAGGCTCGATCAGACTCTGGTAGCGGAGCTTTCGTCGCTGGATAGAATTATCCTGATCTGCGGACGGTATGAGGGCGTGGATGAACGTATCAGCGAGCACCTGGCGGATCGCGAAGTTTCGATCGGCGATTATGTGCTGAGCGGCGGCGAACTGGGCGCGGCGGTGATTGTGGATACGGTCACGCGGCTAATTCCAGGCGCGGTCAGCAATCAGAATTCGACGCGCCAGGAGTCGTTCACAGAGCTGTTGAGTGGGCAGGCAGAGTTGACGGGCGAGGGGCCGAGTTCGACTTGCGTTTCCGGCGGGTTGCTTGATTATCCGCATTACACGCGGCCTGCGGAGTTTCGCGGCATGGCGGTTCCGGAAGTGCTCGTGAACGGGAATCACGACGAGATCCGCACTTGGCGACGCAAGACCGCCCTGGCAAAAACGCTGCGCAACCGTCCGGATTTGCTGGAGCGGGTTGTGCTGACGGCGGAAGACCAGGATTTGCTGGCCCAGATCAAGCGGACGCAGGGTACCGGCAGAGACGTGGCAAGCCGCGCCTCCACGAAGGATTAGAACAGGGAAAGATTAGAATCAGGAAGGGAACATTATGCGCAATCCGATTATCGAAAAATTGTTGGCGAAGTCGCGCCGCACGGACATTCCGAAGTTTGGCCCTGGCGATACGATCAAGGTGCTGGTCAAGATCAGAGAAGGCGAGAAAGAGCGCCTGCAGGCGTTTGAAGGCGTGGTTATTTCGCGGAAGCGCGGCGCGCAGCCCAGCTTTACTGTCCGCAAAATCAGTTTCGGCCAGGGCGTGGAGCGCATTTTCCCCATCGACTCCAAAGTCATCGACAAGATTGACGTAGTGCGTTCGGCGAAAGTCCGCCGCGCCAAGCTTTATTACCTCCGCGGGCTCAAGGGCAAAGCGGCGCGTCTGAAAGAAGTCGAACAGCAGTAAGCCCTGGTCGTGTGGTGACGGGGCTCTGCTCACTCCAAGCTGGGCGAAGCCCGTTTCCACACATTTATTACGGTCATCAACTTCCGCTCTTGATTCGCAACTCTTCTTCGGCGAAGATGCTGCTCAGGTGTCCAAGTCCGCGCGCACATCGAAGACCTCCAAAGCAGATGCAATCTCCGCTTCCGCGGCCAAATTGCGGCTGCTGAAAAGGCTGCGCTGCACCCTCAAATTTGAAAAGCGCGCCTGGGACACGGGCGCGCAACTCGTTGCCGGAGTCGACGAAGTCGGCCGGGGATCGCTCTTTGGTCCGGTGGTGGCTGCCGCAGTGATCCTCGATCCGGCATACCGCATTCGCGGCTTGCGCGATTCGAAGCTGCTTCCGGTGGAGCGCCGTGAAAGCCTAGCGCCGCTGATTCGACAGCATTCCATTGCCTGGGCCGTCGCCGCCGTGGATTCCGCTCGCATAGACCAAATCAACATCTATCACGCTTCACGCCTCGCGATGCTGCACGCCGTTCAGCAACTGGCCCCGGCGGCTGGTTATCTGCTGGTCGACGCGCTGAGACTCGATTGCGACATTCCGCAGCAGCCGATTATTCACGGCGACGCGCTCTCCGCCTCTATAGCTGCCGCTTCCATACTGGCGAAGGTTGAACGCGACCGCATGATCTCCGCCTGGGATCCGGTCTTTCCCATGTACGGTCTGGCATCGAACAAAGGATATTGCACGCCCCGCCACTTGGCGGCTCTACGCGAACACGGTCCCTCGCCGCTGCATCGGCAGTCGTTTGCGCCAGTATGGAGCGCTCCGATTCCGCAGGAAGTCTTAAGTTTTATGCTGGATGAGGATCAGGATCAGGAAGCGATTCCACGTGAAGACGAGCAGGTCGCAGTCGGCTAGCAACAGTCATCTGTGGAGACGGGTTCGCCGAGTCTTCTGCCTCACTGCTGAGACGGAACAAGCCCCGTCTACAGCGAACTTTGTCCGCCTTATTTGGCCCGATAAATTTCCGTCAACAGATCAGGCTTTGAATCGTCGCGCACCAGGTGTGGATACTTCTCCCCGCCGTGGTAATCCAGTTTCACGACGCGGAAGTAATCCGTGTTTTCCACGATAAGCTCAATCGGTGCTGGGCTCGTCTTGGCAGCCCGAATCGCGTCGTGCCAAACCTCGGGTGAAAAACGGCGTCCATTGACGGCAACGATCTTCATCCCCGGCCCGATCCCAGCTTTTGCGGCAATCATTCCTTCGACCGTATCCTTAATCACACCGTCGTTCCCGAAGAGCAGTCCCACGGAGTAATGCGCATTGACCGCTTTTTCGTCGGGATCCTCGGCGCGATCCAATTCGGAATAGTATTCGTCATAGACTAGTTTCCATCCGCTGGCCTCGACTCCACCGAGTGGGGCGCCCGGGCCATGATTCGTGAGCCGTTCCGTCCAGAAGCCGCGCCAGTCGTAGCGAGCGACCTGGTTGAGCGCGTTGACGATGTCATCGAAGGTGTAAGTCCTGACCATGGGTGGACCACTGGGCGGCCCGTAAAACAGCTTGCAGAAATCGTCGAGCGATCTCCCACCCTTGGTCTGCTGCCGTATGATCACATCGACCCACAGCCAGTTCAGCACGTCTTCGTCGTAATAATCGACCGGGCGGCGCCAATCTTCCCAGGCTTTCGGAGCATACTGCATGCTCGGAACGCCATCGGCCGTATCCTGCAAATTGCGCCAGACGCGGCCCGAACGATGATCGAGATCGGCCGCCATGTGCGCCAGTTCATCACGAGCTAACGCCGGTGTCCGCTCTCCGCTGCGGGCTGAGAGCATGTCTCCGAGGTATGAGGTCAGGCCCTCATACACCCAGAGCAAGTCGGTCTGCATCGGCTGTTCGAAATCAGGAGTCGCGAGATCGGCCGGTCGCCGATACTTGCCGTTCCACGAATGCACATATTCGTGCGGCAGAAGTCCGGCGGTTACTTTGCGTCCACTATCTTCGATTAAGGAGCGTTCGTCGATGCGGCTGTCGTTCGATTCGTGATGCTCCAATCCGAAATGCGCGACGTGATCGCTGAGGGTCAGCAGAAAGTGGTAGTCAGTATAGTGCTGCGCGCCAAAAAGAATTCTCGCCTGCTTCACCAGATTCCGGTAATGTTCCCAGACTTCTTCGGGAGGATTAAGCGCGGCGGCGCTGTCAGCGGCGACATCGATTTCAGTGGGTGGACCTTCGCTAGCTGTGGTTAGTGCCACAACTTTCAAATATTCGCCGGTCAGAACTGGACCATCCACCAACATGGTCAGCGAGACCGGCTCGAAGTCGATTTCGCCGCTACTTTTGATCTGATCCGAAACGTGCAGCGAAGTGCCGAACTTCCATCCCGCGGGCAACCGCAGGCTTGCTTTGTAGGTGAGTTGGTCGGTAGTGTATCCGGCGGGATAGAGCAGGAGCGTATTCCAGTTAACAATGTATAACTTTTCGGTCGCGGCCACAGCCGAGCTGTATCCCGGCTCCTCCACCGCGGGTGAAGCATAGTCGAGGCTCGCGGTGACTTCGGTTGCGCCCTCCGGAACTTCAACATGAAAAGTATAGCCGTCGAGCAGATCGCGCCGCCACGGCAGCGTTTTCCCGCTCGCGGTAAACTTCAGCCCGGTCAAATCGGTGATCGGGCCCGTCGGGCCGTGCTCGCCCGGAATCCATTTGGGATAGTAGAGAGTGAGTGCTCCGGGCTTAGCCGGGATTTGCATTTGCGCGTGGAACATCTTGCGCGGCGCGTCCGACGCGTCTACGGAAAGAGTGATGGGTGGAAGATTTTGTGCAAAAATTGAGAGTGCTGACAAGAAAACCAGCGCGAGCCCGATGACCTTCCCGATTCTATTTTTCCTTGTTCTACGACCTAAGACCATAATCCTCCGGATTTTCGCGGCGTCGACATGTAATAGAATCGAAGGTTAATATACCAGCCCGCAGTTCTCAGTCTGGCACTTCTTGCCGGGTTGCTGGGCGAAATCATTTACCTCAGGGGCACGAAGGTTCACCCAAGGGAACCTTGCGCAGCGTTGCAGCGGCAATGGTCGACTTGCCTGCTATCATCTCGGAAGTGCCAGCGCGCGGAAAATTCATAACCTTTGAAGGTCTCGATGGCAGCGGCAAGAGCACTCAGATTGAGAAGCTGGCGCGCTCTCTACGTGCTCACGGCCTTTCTGTCACTCTTACGCGCGAGCCGGGAGGAACCGCCTCGGGCGAGAAGATTCGCGAGGTGCTGCTGCACTCGGCCACCGCCGGACTTTCTCCGCTCACAGAAATGGCGCTGATGTTCGCGTCCCGCACCCAGCATATTCACGAGCTGATTCTGCCCGCACTCGCCGAAGGACGCATCGTGCTCTGCGACCGCTTCACCGATTCGACCGAAGCCTACCAGGGTGGGGGGCGCAAGCTGGGCGCAAAAGCGGTGCTGCAATTGCACGAAATTCTTTGCGGCAACCTTCAACCCGACTTGACGATTCTGCTCGATAACGAAGTTGCTTTCAGCGTTAACCGCGCCCGCCGTCGCAATCGAAAACGCAAAGGCAGGCGTTCAGAAAAGAACTCGGGGAAAAGCTCCGAGAAAACATCCGAAAAAGCTGCTGAGAAAGATGAGAACCGTTTTGAGCAGGAAAGTCGCGCGTTTTTCGGGCGCGTCCGCCATGCGTATCTGGCAATCGCGCACCGCGAACCACAACGCGTTCAGATTATCAACGCCCGCGGCACCCCTGGTGAGACGCACGCGGCTATCATGGAAACGCTACGAAAGAGGTTAAAAATCTCATCCAACGCTTGGTAGGGACGCGGCTTGCCGCGTCTCCAACCGCGCACGCAAAACGGGGCAAAACCCGTCTCTACAGAAGGACCTGTTCAAATGCCCTTTTCTGATTTTGCGGGAAATCCGGAAACCGTCCATCGCCTGCGCGAGATGCTGGCGCGCAATCGCTTTCCGCACGCGGTAATTCTTTCGGGAGCCGAGGGAGCGGGCAAGTACACGCTCGCTCTGATGCTTGCCAGGGCAATGAACTGTCTGGAGCAGCCTTTCATCGGGTCCGCTGAAAAAAGCGCCCACGGTACCGACACCTTGGCCGATTTTTGCGGACGCTGCTCGAACTGTATTCGCATAGCTCAAAGCGCAGACCTCAACACCCGCTTCTCCGAAGCCGTCGAGGCTCGCGAAAATCTCCGCGACACGGATAAAAAAGAGACGCGGCTCTTCGTCCAGACTCATCCCGACGTGCTCATCATTCCGCCTGATCCTCCGCAAATGATGATTAAGGTTGACCAGGTTCGCCATGTCATTGACACCGTCTACTATCGTCCCGGCGAAGCGCGGGAGCGGGTTTACATCTTCACCAGTTCGGCCTTCATGAAGGAGGCTGCCAACTCGCTGCTCAAGGTTCTGGAAGAGCCGCCCGAGTTTGCCACCATTTTTCTGCTTACCGAAAATGCCGGAGAGTTGCTGCCCACGATTCGTTCCCGGTCTATGACGTTCAATCTGGGGGCGCTACCCTTCACGGAGATCGAGAGCCGGCTCACCCAGCTTCGTCCCGAGTGGAATGCGCGGCAGCGAGCGCTGGTCGCGCGCCTCAGCGAAGGCGCGGTTGGACGCGCCCTATCGTTCGATCTCGAGAGTTATGTCGCCGCTCGCAGCCACGCGCTCATCATGCTGAAGTCAGCGCTCGCCGGCAGGAGCGGGAATCAAAGTAGTGACCACACCGAGTTGTTCAAGACCACCGAAGGCTATCGGTCCGGCGCCGAGGGCCGCGCCAAGATCGAAAGCCTTTTCCGCACTATCTATTCGTTGCTCGAAGACCTGATGTTTCTGCAATCCGGGGCTGCGCAATTAGTGCGGAACACCGACATTTTGGGCGAACTGAAGAAGATGTCCGAATCCGCCGATTTTGCCTGGGTACAGCGCGCCTCGGAAGGCCTCGGCAAAGTCGAACGCGGATTGCGGCGCAACCTGCTGCGATCGTTATCGCTGGATGCCTTCGCCACCGCGCTGGAAGGCGTCTCGTAATTGCGGTGGCGGCTGTAGATTGCAGCTTGCCGCGTCTCCATCCACAAGCGAAGGGACGGTGCTAACTGAGACGGGGCAAGCCTCGTCTCTACAGCAGGTTCTGTCCCGATTGGGCAGTGCACAAAAGACATTGCACAAAATATTGTCATCCCCCTCCCGCTGTGATACCGTAAGCGTCAGTTTCACACCTCTGGACCACAATAGAGACCGAAAGTGTTGTGGCAGATTTGCCCGCCCAGCGCGCAGGTGGTGCGACTTGAAAGATACACTCGACTCCATGCCAGCTGAACAATCTACGGATCAGGATAACTTTGCGAATCGCAAGTTGATCCGCCCAACCCTCAATCGCGCCGATGGCGTGCACAATAACCACGGCCATAACCACGTCCCTCCCGAACGCAGGGATAGAGATAGAGATCGCGATAGGGATAGGGACCGTCCCACCGGGGCGCCAGTAAAGAAGGCCGTGCCCTCTGAGCAGACGAACGCCGAGAACTTTTACTACCAGAAGCAGATGCAGAGCAAGACTCCCATGGTGATCGTGCTGCGCGACGGCGAAGAAGTCCACGGCTATATCGAGTGGTATGACAAGAACTGCATCAAGTTGAATCGCAGCGGCGCTGCTAATCTGATGATCTACAAACCCGCCATCAAATACATGTTCAAGGAAGGCGAGAACGGGCGCAAGTAAGCGGTCAGACCGCCTCTCATTTTTCGGGAACCGGACCGCGCGCGATGGGCATGGGTCATTTAGCAGCTTTCTCCATCCGTTCTAATCTTGCCTGCGCGTCGCTCAAGTCGGGCGATAGCTTCAGCGCGCTTCGGTAGGCCTCGGCGGCGGCGATGACTTGTCCTTTATCTTCCAGAATGCGACCTTCCCAATAGAAAGCCAAAGGAGTAGGCGCAATTTGTGCGGCCCGAGCAAAGTCCTGCAAAGCGGCATCGAGTTTGCCGTCATTGCGCTCAATCAGGCCTCGGCCGATGAAACTATTCTGCTCATACGGATTCAGTGCAATGGCTGCGGTGAACTCCGCCATCGCCTCATCCTTGCGTCCCAATTGATTGAAGAGGACGCCGAGATTGTTTCGCGTCTGCGCGGCTTCGCGCGCGTCCGTCGCATACTTTAGCGCGAGTTGATATTCCTGCAGCGCCGGGTTCAGCTCATTCTGGCGCTGCAGCAATGTGCCGAGGTTATAGTGTGCGGCCGCAAACGTCGGCATTAACTGGATGGCGCGCTCCAGATGCGGCGCGGCGAGGTCTGGGCGTCGCATTTCCATCAATGCCGAACCAAGATTGCCTTCCGCGATGGGGTTCGCGCCTGTCACTTGAATGGCATGCATAAACAGGCTGTAGCTGTCATGCCAATACTCGATCTGGCGGTGCGCCATCACGGAATACCCCAGCAGCATTGCCGAAGCGATGGCAACTTGCGCTGTCCCGCTTAGCGAAATTTGCGTGGCAATTTCTGCCAGCAGCCAGACGCCAATCACAAATAATCCCCAAAGAGGGATATAAGCGTAGCGGTCCGCCCACGCCTGGCGCCCCACCTGAACGATGCCAATGACCGGCGCCAGCGTTATAAGAAACCACAACCAGCTCACCAGAAGATAGCGGTGTTCGCGAAAATGCTGGAATACTGCCGTGATCGCGATCAGGACGACGGCTGCGCCGACCACTTTCCACAGTGCGAGCGAACCTTCTGGATGCGGATAGAACACTGCCAGCCGCGACGGCCATAGACCCTTATCTAAATAAATGAAATAGGAGTAAATGGCATTTTTCACTCGCATCGCCAGCGGTAAAAGCCGCGTCGAGCCGACAGCGCCGGCCGCGCGCTGGGCATAGAGCGTAATAGCTGCACTGGCCGCCGACAGTGCGAGGAGAGGAATCTTTTCGATCACCAGCTTGTAAAGCTGCGTCTGCGGAAAACGGTCTAGCGGCCAGAAGTCGACAAGAAGCAGCAGAAACGGGAGCGTGATCAGCATCGGCTTTGCCATGAGCCCGAGCGCGAAGAGCAGCGCAACGAGCAGATACCGGCTCGCCCGCGGCCGCTTCACGTACCACCCATAAGCGGCCAATGCCAAGAGGAGGAACAAAGTGCAGAGGACGGTTTTTCGCTCCGACACCCAGGCGACCGATTCCACGTTCAGCGGATGGACAGCAAACAGCGCAGCAACAACGGCGCTGCGCCCCACGAATCCGGTCGCCTTCGCCAGCAGAAGGAACAGCAACACCACGTTGACGGCGTGCCAGAGGATGCTCTGGGCGTGATGTCCAGCGGGCCGCAGTCCGAACAACTGCACGTCCAGCACGTGCGAAAGCCACGTCAGCGGATGCCAATTGGCTTCCGCGGTCGAAGTGAAAGCCCACGCCATGCTGCGGTGGGTCAGGCCTTGCTGGACGTGGAAGTTCGAGGTGACATACGCGGGATCGTCGTAGTTGACGAATCCATTTTGCAGTGCCGGATAATAGAGAATCAGAGTGCCCAAGAAGAGCAGGAGCGAGATGAGCGGAACGACAGTTTTATGCTTCGGCACTACTATTTTCTAGCAGGCGGAGAAGTTGCGAGGATAGTCCTCAATTAGTGTCTAACTTGGCCGAGGTTATATCCGCAGTTTGTGTTGAAGGGCCACAACAAAATAGAAGGTTTGTACGGCCACTGGCAGATGCCGTGCTGCGCACGCGTTGGACGGGCAAGACGCCCGTCCAGACGCGCTTACAGCTTCGGCAGCACGATCCCCTTCTGCGCCTGGTATTTTCCCTTGCGATCCTTGTAACTCGTCTCGCAGACTTCGTCCGATTGGAAGAAGAGAATCTGGCACAGCCCTTCATTAGCATAGATCTTCGCCGGCAGCGGCGTGGTGTTTGAAATCTCCAGCGTCACGAAGCCTTCCCACTCCGGCTCAAAGGGCGTGACGTTGACGATAATCCCGCACCGCGCATAAGTCGATTTGCCCACGCAAATGGTCAGCACATCGCGTGGAATCTTGAAGTACTCCACCGACCGCGCCAGGGCAAAGGAATTGGGTGGCACGATGGCGACGTTGGAGGTCACAGTCACGAACGAGCGCTCGTCGAAGTGTTTCGGATCGACGATCGTGCTGTTGACGTTGGTGAAAATTTTGAACTCGTCGGCCACGCGCAAGTCGTATCCATAACTCGACACGCCGTAGGAAATCACCCCCGCACTCACCTGCTTTTCCGAGTACGGATTAATCATGTCGTGCTCTTGCGCCATGAGCCTGATCCAGCGGTCGCTCTTGATCATGAAACCCCTTTGATTTGTGATTGGTAATTTGTAATTGGTAACCTTGCGATGAGATCGAAAGCCGGAGGGGCAGGGTTCCAATCACAAATTACAAATTACCAATTTACAAATTTGCTCTGGGCTGGTGCTGCCATATTACGAGAATGGTCCCCCCGTTGACAATCCGCCGTATGTCCCTTAGCATCAATCACTTGAGGAGTGGCAATCCTCGGGAGACGGGAGAGACCCGTGATTAAGCTCGACATTATCAACGAAGTGGTTAACCGCACAGGAATCACTAAGACCAAGGCCGAACTGGCTGTCGAAACCGTCTTCGAGAGCATGAAGAAGGCGCTCTCCACCGGGGACCGCATCGAACTGCGCGGGTTTGGAGTGTTCAACGTCCGCCCGCGCAAAACGGGCATCGGACGGAATCCGCGCACTGGCGCCGAGGTTTCCATTCCGCCCGGCAAGGCCGTCCGCTTCAAGCCGGGCAAGGAACTGCAATCGATTGATTAGCATTGCTGAGGTAAGAGGTCAGATTGCAGAAGTGAAGGACGAAGGTTCTTACCTCTACAATCTGACCTCTAACCTCTGACCTCACCCGCCGCACTTTGCAGGTAATATCTATACAGGCCAGACACTGTCCAACACCGTATGTCCGAAATCACTTCCTCTCCGCCCAGTGCCCTTGAATTGGAACGACAGCCTCAGCCCGATGTCTGGGTTATGCCGGCGCCACGACAGCGCTGGGGGCTGCATCTCGTGCTTCTGGCCGCGACTTTTCTGAGCACTCTGACCGTGGGCGCGCGTATCTACGCCAATTTCGCGCTTCGCCAACCGGCTTTCTCGTTCAATGATGAAAACCTCCCTCTGTTCCCCATTGAGTGGATGTGGCAGGCTCCGGCGCGTCTGATGCATGGGCTCTCTTTTTCACTGGCGCTGATGTTCATATTGCTGGCGCACGAAATGGGACATTACCTTTACTCTCGCCATTATCGGGTGCATGCCACGCTGCCATTTTTTATTCCGTTTCCCAGCTTGATTGGGACGTTCGGAGCTTTCATCCGCATTAAGAGCCCGATTCCTACGCGCGCTGCGTTGTTTGATATCGGAATCGCAGGCCCCATTGCGGGATTCATTCCTGCCTGCGCGGCGATCTTGGTGGGGCTTTCATTGTCTCACCCCCTCATGTTCGCCGGCCCACTCGACAATGAGCCGGGATTCCCTGCTGCCTTTTATCTTGCCGCGCGGCTTCTGCACCTTGACGTGCCGGTGACGTCACTGTCTTTGCATCCGATTGCGGTCGCGGGGTGGGTGGGGATGTTTGCGACGGCGCTGAACCTGTTGCCCGGCGGACAACTCGATGGCGGCCACATTCTATTTTCGGTGTTTCCGAAATTGCACAAATGGGTCTCTTTGGCAGTCGTGATCGCGCTCGTCCCACTGGCGAAATATTGCTGGGTCGGCTGGCTGCTTTGGGCCGTGGTGCTGTGGCTTACCAGCCGGCATCCATCGATTCGGAGGCGCCCCGAGCTTTCCAAGGCAAGGAAGGCGCTGGCAGTTTTTGCGATTGCCATGCTCGCGCTTTCCTTTACTCCCACACCTATCACTGGCGCTTCCGGCCGGCAGAAATGGCCAGACATCCGCGACTGGGGCTTGCAGGCGGCGCATTTTGTGCGCGGCCAGGTTCGGCATCTGCTACTTCACAAATGATTTGCGGTCGCCAGTTTCGACCGAGCCAGTTCGGAGTATTTGGATCTCATGAATTTGTGTCGAAGCAACGTCGATGACGTGCATCTCGGAAACCACGCAAAAGTGTTGAAAAGGTCCCGGGTACTGTTCGTTTGCAATTGTTGCGCGTGAAACAAAATCCAGGAAATGCGATTTCGAGTAGGTGCAAAACCGTCGACCCGACGCTCTTACTTCGGAATCGCCGTCCGGCGAGGCGAACGATTCATTCCTGACACTGTAGGCGATGTACTGTTTCCACGTCAGCTCGAAGGTACGGCTACAATCTGTCGGCGCTATCGGATGCAGGTTCTCAATGACAGTGCCACCTATTTTGTGAGAAACGGTTTCTGAGCTTACGTCGGCCTCTTGTAGAACGAGTCGGAGAACATTTTCTTGTGGCTCCGAAATCTCGCGGACGAAGATGGTGTAACAAGAGTCGATCATCCGCGTCACTTCAGCCAGTGCCGTCATCGCGGCCTCCCCTCTTGGCCAGCCTCAACAGCATACAATAGCGCCGATTTAGGCGGGCTTGGGCCAGAAGCTCTCCTACATCAGCCAGACTGCATCCACATCCACGATCACCTGCGCGCGCGGAATTTTTCTTGCCGCCGCCTCAGCGAGCATCGCCCGCAAAAGCGCGTTCATCTTCTCCCGGCTGGGAGACTTCAGAATGAAGTGATAGCGGTAATCGCGCTTCAGGCGCGTGATGGGCGCCGCGGCTGGGCCGAGCACGCGGATGCCATCGTGCCGCGTTTTTTCAAACCAGCGCCCGAGTTCGCCCGACCACGTCAGCGCCTCGTCCAAGTTCTCGCTGCGGATGAGCACATTCGCAATCGCGCTGTAGGGCGGATAGCGCATCCAGGCGCGGAATTGAAGCTCTTTTTCGTAGAACCCGGCGAAGTCGTGCCGCGCCGCAAACTGCACGGCATAGTGATCCTGAAAATAAGTCTGCAGCACAACTTTGCCCGGAGACTGTCCACGCCCCGCGCGTCCCGCCACCTGCGTCAACAGCTGAAACGTTCTCTCCGCCGCACGGAAGTCCGGCAACCCAAGCGCCATGTCCGCGCCGACCACGCCCACCAGAGTAACGCCGTGGATGTCGTGACCCTTGGCGATCATCTGCGTGCCGACCAGCATGTCGAGCGCGCCCTCGTTCAAAGCGTTCAGCGCGTGCTCGAAGTCCTCGCGTCCGCGCACGGTGTCGCGGTCGAGCCGGCCGATCCGCGCCTGCGGAAACATGCCGTGCAGCATCTCTTCTAGCTTTTCCGACCCTGTCCCGACAAAGTACACGTACTCGCTGCCGCAATGCGCACACTTGTCGGGAATGCGTTCGACATGTCCGCAATAATGGCATTCCATTTTGTGCTCGCGCTTGTGATGCGTCATGGAGACGGCGCAGTTCGCGCACTGCAGAGTCTTGCCGCAGGCGCGGCACAGCACCACCGGGGAGTATCCGCGGCGATTGAGCAGCACCATGATTTGTTCTTTCTTCTCCAGCCGCTCACGAATCTCCTCCGCCAGCCTACGCGAGATGACCTGCTCCTGGCCCGTCTCCTGAAACTCCTGCCGCATGTCAACGATCTCGACTTCCGGCAGCGGACGCTGCTCTACCCGGTCAGGCAATTCCACCAGCGCATATTTATGTTTCTTGGCGTTGTAATAGGACTCGAGCGAAGGAGTGGCCGAGCCTAGCACCACAACCGCTCCCGCCATCTTCGCCCGCATGACTGCCACATCGCGAGCGTGATAACGAGGCGTTTCTTCCTGCTTGTAAGACGAATCCTGCTCCTCGTCGACGATGACGAGCGCAAGGTCGCCGACCGGAGCGAACACCGCCGACCGCGTCCCGGCCACGACCCGTGCCTCACCGCGTCGTATGCGATGCCACTGTTGGGCGCGCTCCGCGTCCGACAATCCAGAATGCAGGATGGCAACTTCATCGCCGAACACCTGGTGCAGATCGGCAGCAACCGCCGGAGTGAGGCCAATCTCAGGAACCAGCAGAATCGAAGACCGCCCCTGGTCGAGCACCTCACGCATGCAGGCTAGATAAACTGCTGTCTTTCCCGAGCCCGTAATGCCATGCAGCAGCAGGCCGGAGAATTTGCGCGAGGCAACGACCATGCCAATCTTTGTGAGCGCTTCTTTCTGAGCTGCGCTGAACTCGAATTCAAATGGCGACTGCCGCGGCTTGAGTTTTGAGGTGGTGAAGTCTTGCGGCTCGTCTACCAGTTCAATGAACCCGCGCCGCACCAGCGTGCCTAGCGTAGTGCGCGGCACGTCAAGCTCGCGCAATGCCTCCACGGGCGCCGTGCCGCCGGATGCCGCGAGGGCCTCAATTAACTTGCGCTGATTCTCGTTGAGTTTCTTTGCTTTATTCGTGGAGGGATGGGCGCCTCGCCCGTCTGGCCGGGCGGGGACGCCCGGCGCTCCATCGGCAGATTGAGCGACAACCGTGCTGGCCTCTACGCTCCGCAGTATCGCAACTTTCACCACCCGCGCCGCATCCCGTGCTGCGGAGATATCCTCGCGCGCGATCCACTTTTTCCGCACCATCCCAGTCAGCAGCGCCTTCGAGACGCCCGCTGTGCTGCGCAAATTCGCTTCGCGCACGCTCTCCCGCTCCGCCAGATAGTCGAGCACGCGAAATTCAATCAGCTGCTGCTCCGGCGTCCGCTTCGACCGCGCCGGAGACCCAGACATCCCCGCCAGGTGCAGCGCCATCCGACCTTGATCGGTAATTCGGTATGCGACCGCGCGCTTAAACTCTGCGGAGAGCGGAAGCATGCTGCGAAACACCTCGCCCAAGGGCGCGAGATAGTAATCGGCAATCCACTTCCCAAGTCTCAGCAGATGTTCATCAAGAACCGGCGAGAGGTCGAGCGCCTCAATCACTTTCTTGATCTTTGTCTGAGAAGCTTTGAGCTGCGGCGGGCGATCATGCAACTCCACCACAATACCCGACAACCGTTGCTGCCGGAACGGCACCAGCACACGCCCGCCCACAACCGGCTCCATGCCCGGAGGAACGGAATACGTAAACACCATGTCGAGCGGCACGGCAAGCGCGACATCGCAGAAGAGAGGCATCTGTGGGGCTCATCAAGATCCTACCGCATCTCGGGACTATTGCTTGACAGTAGTATCGCGCTGCGATAGTATCAAAATAGTGATCGCGAGTTTCCGGAACAAAGAAACCGAGAGGCTGTGGCGGTCGGGGCGAAGCCATCGCCTGCCGGCAGAATTGCGGTTGCGGGCCTTCAAGAAACTGGCCGTTTTGAACGCGGCAGTCACTCTCGACAACTTGAGAGTGCCGCCAGGGAATCAACTGGAAGCACTCCGCGGAGTCGGTGCCGGGCAACACAGCATTCGAGTCAACGATCAATATCGCCTGTGCTTCGTGTGGCGTGACGGAAATGCTTTTGAGGGAGAGATCGCTGACTATCACTAAAAGGCGTCACCACTAGAATCGGAGTTCCCATGGCGAGATCAAAGAAGGTGTTTGCGGTTCACCCCGGAGAAATTCTCAAGACCGAGTTCATGGAGCCCATGGGCGTGAGTGCTTATGAACTGGCGAAGGCTCTCAATTTTCCGGGCATCTATGAAATTGTCCGGGGAGACCGGGCGATCAGCTCCGACACTGCCATTCGCTTAGGGAAGTACTTCGGGCTGCCCGCGCAGTTTTGGCTCACTCTACAGAACGATTATGATCTTAGAATCGCAGAGGCTAGCGGCATCGGCAAGGGGATTCGGCCTCGCAGTGTTGCTTATGATGCCAAACTAACCGGTGCGCGGTAGACCCGATTATTGGGTTCTAGGCCAGACTGATGGAAACGATACAGCAAACCGATAACGTATCGGCGTCGGCTCCGGTTTACGCCAGTTTTGGGAGCCGAATTCTGGCGAAGCTGATTGACGACTTTATTGTCTCTATCTGCTTGTTGCTGCTCGATCTAGCCGCCAGAAAATCGTTCGTTGTTGATCGCGGCGGGCATACTCAGAATTCGGCTGAAGTGACGGTGTTCTTCATTCTATTTTGTCTTTACTCGGCGGTAATGGAAAGCTCCTGTCGACAGGCAACCCTCGGCAAACGCATCGTGGGAATTTTCGTTATGGAAGTTGATGGTACAAGGCCGTCGTTTGGTCGCTCTTTCCTACGCGCCGTCGCCCAACTCATTGTTGTCGATTATCCATTGGCAGCGTTTACTAAACGCCGTCAGGCGCTCCATGATCTATTGGCATCGACCGTTGTTGTGCCAGGCATTTTGTGACAGCAACTTAACGTCCACCTTCCCTTTCTGATTCCGACAGAACTCGGTCCCCGTGTGAAGGTGGCTGCGAAATCACAAGGAAGTGAACCTCGTCCCCCGATTCATTCCTCATCTGGTGCGAAGTGCCCGCCGGAATCCACATCCCCTGCCCAGCGGCGAGCACCGACGAGTGGCCGTTCACTTCCATCACGGCCTGGCCCGCGAGCACGTAGCAGAACTGTTGCGCGTGATGATGAAAGTGCCGAGCCTCGGCCGTGCCCGGCGGCATGCGCTCTTGAATCACGCTCAGCTGCGGATTCTTTACCAGATGCCAGCCATCACAATGGCCGCCCCAGATGTAATGCTCGGCGTTCGATTTGCCGATTGAGCCGATGTCCATAAGAGTCGCTTGCAATTAACGCTGAGTGCTCTTTGCCGGCGCCTTCAGCCCCAATTCCTTCATCACCATCTGCAAATCTTTCCACGCCTCGCCTTTCTGCCGCGGATCGCGCAGCAGAAACGCTGGATGATAAGTAACCGCCAGCTTGCATCCATCCCAGTCAGGATCGTTGCTGCCGTCATTATTGCGAATTCCTGCGGGTTTGAAATCGTAGAAGCGTCCCCGCAGTTGGATCATCGAGGAGTTCATCGCCAGCAGCGTCTTCGCGGCGGTTGCCCCGAGAGCGACAATGACCCTTGGCTTGACCACCGCGATTTGCCGCATGAGAAATGGCGAACAGGTTTCGCACTCGTCACGCTCCGGCTGGCGATTCCCCGGCGGACGGCACTTCACGATGTTCGCGATATAGATCTGCTCGCGCTCAATGCCCATCGCTTTGATCATGTTGTTAAGTAGTTGTCCGGCTCGCCCCACAAAGGGCTCCCCTTGCGTGTCTTCGTCGGCGCCTGGACCTTCGCCGACAAACACCAGCTCCGCCTTCGGATTTCCCACGCCAAACACAATCTGCTTCCGTCCCTGCCTATGGAGCGCGCAGCGCGTACAGTCGCCCAGGTCCTCGCGGATAATCTTCAGCGCCTTCACCGGATCGCTCACACTCTGCTCTGGCTTCAGCGCGATTACCTCAAGGATACTTTCTTCCACAACCGGCATCGCGACGGCGGCCGCTTTCCTTGGACTCATCTCTTCTCCAGATTCAACTGTGTGTTCGGAATTGGTGATTCCTCCTTTTTCATTCAGCGCGATCGGATCTTCTGCCGGCAGGGGACGCTGGTAAAAGTCATAAATACCCATCTCGTTGTAGTAACGGATACGCGTCGCAATTGCGCGCCGAAGCTCACGATCAAGAACACGAGGCATTGCGGATAAGAATAACAAACGTGTGATGCGGACGTCCTCGCCCGCGAGAAGGCGATACTGATTCTCAACCGGACGACCGAGCCTGGAGCGCTACTAAGTGGAAATTGTCGCGCGCTTCCTCAGCTTCACGACCTGGTCGAGTACGCGGCAAGCGACTTCCCACTTCGAGCTCTCGGGAACCTCAACCACTTCGCTTTGAGAGATAAATGTGACCGCGTTACGGTCAGAATCAAAACCAATGCCCTCGCGCGAAACATCGTTCACGACGATAGCGTCGAGCGATTTCGACGCCAGCTTCTTGCGCGCGTTCTCGAGGACATTCTCCGTCTCCGCCGCAAATCCCACAACGACCTGAGAAGTCTTGCGGCGCGCCACCTCCGCCAGAATATCCGCGGTCGGCTGCAATTCCAGTGTCATCGCGCCCTTGCGCTTGATTTTCTGCTCCGCCGCTGCCTTCGGCCGAAAATCCGCCACGGCCGCCGTCATGATTACCACAGTGCTCTCAGGCAGCGATTTTAAAACCGCCGTGTGCATTTCTTCCGCTGTATCCACTCGAGTCAATTCCGCCGCGTCCGGAGCAGCAATCGCTGTCGGGCCTGTTATCAGCAACACGCGGGCTCCGCGGCGCAGAGCCGCTTCTGCTATCGCATAGCCCATGCGGCCGCTAGAGCAGTTGGTTAAATACCGCACCGGATCGATCTTCTCGCGCGTAGGCCCCGCAGTCACCAACACGGTCTCGCCCACCAGATCTTGCGAGGCCCCTACCGCTTCCATCACCGCGGCCACGATGGTTTCGTTTTCGGCCAGCCGCCCTGTCCCAGTCATGCCACACGCCAGATAGCCCTGTCCTGGCCCCACAATGCGAACGCCGCGCTTGCGGAGAATTTCCAGATTCGCCCGCGTGGCCGCATGGTTCCACATGTTGACGTTCATGGCCGGAGCCACAACGATCGGTGCGGTGGTCGCGAGATAGAGAGTGCTGAGGAAGTCGTTGGCAATTCCCTGCGCGAATCGCGCCAGCACGTCGGCCGTGGCGGGAGCCACCAGCAAGGCATCAATCGCCTGCGCAACGGCAATGTGCTCGATTGCCGACTCGACGTTGGCCGGGGATTCGTCAGAGCCGAAAATATCGGTTATAACTTTTTCTCCGGAGAGCGCGGCGAAGGTGAGCGGGCGAACGAATTCCTGGGCCGCAGCCGTCATCACGACTTGCACACGCATGCCACGGTCTTGCAGCAGGCGCACAATCTCCGCCGCCTTATAAGCTGCGATCCCACCGGAGACACCCAGCACAATTTTCATGGTATCAAGCAGGCTGGCTCCGACTGATCGAGCCTTCACCTACAGGATTGATGCCGCCTGCGAATGCAAGATTCAGTCGAGTGGATGGCCTGGTCAACGACAGTATCCTGTAGAAACGCGGCTTGCCGCGTCTATGGCAGCGAAGACGGGGCAAGCCCCCTCTCTACAGGGAACCAGATCTACAGCAAACACGGTCTACGCGTCTTCCGCGAATACCTTACCTAGAGTTTCGCTCGCGGCTACTACTGGCAATTTCGGAACCTCCGGAATCAGCCATTTCACCTTGCCGGCCTTGATTTCATCCTGGGCGATGCGGCAGGGCTTGCGTGATCCAGTGTCGATCACCGGAGGTGCGCCGCCTTGCAGTTGCCGTGCCCGCCGTGCCGCCACCAGAATGTAACGGTAGTTGCTGTCGAACCCTTCCACCAGCTTCATACTCTCTCCCCCGAAACTTTACGTGCTCTTTGCCAGCTGCAATTTAAACGAAGCCAGGATTGGCTGGACCCGCTCGCGTGCGTACTCTAGCTGACACGCTTGCGCGGCCTTCACCAGCCTGTCTTGTTCTTCGGAAAGTGCCTTCCCGCTGCGCCGCAACCTTTCTGCCAGTACGATGTCTTTCAGTTGTTCCGTAGATTGCTCGAGCAGGTTGTTAATTAAAATGTAGTCGTATTTCGAGTAATTCTCAATCTCTCGTCGGGCCGTGTCCAACCGGCGGCGGATAACTCCCTCCGAATCCGACCCCCGGTTGCGCAGGCGGCTTTCCAGGGTCTGCCAATCTGGCGGAAGAATGAAGATGCTGACCGCCTCCGGAATGCCCTGCATGATCTGGCTCGCGCCTTGCACGTCGATATCGAGTAGCAGGTCATTGCCGTGCGCTTCGGCTTCGCGCAGAAACCGCCGCGCCGTGCCGTAGTAGTTTCCGAAGACGTCGGCATGCTCCAGAAATTCACCGGCGTCGTTCATAGCCTCAAATTCTTTCCGGGATACGAAAAAATATTCCTTGCGATTCTGCTCGGTTCGGCGCGGCGGGCGCGTGGTGTAGGAGACGGAGAAGTCCAGGTTGGGGACCATCTTGAGCAGTTCAGCCACTAACGTAGACTTGCCCGACCCTGAGGGCGCGGAAACAATATAGACGATACTCATTCGAGGTTCTGCACCTGTTCGCGCGATTTCTCGATCTCCGACTTCATCAGCAATCCCATCTCTGTAATCTTCAAGGCCTCGCCCGCCAGGCCCGAGGTTTTTGACAGCAGAGTATTCGCCTCGCGGTTCATCTCCTGCAGCAGGAAGTCCAGCTTCTTGCCCACCTCGCCGCCCTGATCGAGCAAGCCGACAAAATGCTTTACATGCGCATTCAAGCGCACGAGTTCCTCCTGAATATCGCTGCGGTCAACGAGCACCGCCACTTCCTGCAATATTCGCTCCTTGTCAACTTGCGTGCCGAGCAATTCCTGCATGCGCGCCTGCAGCCGCTCCGAGTAGCTGCGCAGAATGGTATTTCGGTGGGTTTCAACCCCGGCAGCGGCTTTTTGCAGATTCGCGAGGCGGGCACGCAATTCAGTGTCGATGCTGCGGCCTTCTTGTTCGCGCATCTCATTCAGCTTGGAGAGCGCTTCTTCGGCTCGCGCCATGACTGCCGTCTCCATCTCGTCCCCAGCTTTCTCGGCTCCTGCCTCCATCGCGCCCGGCATTCTCAGAACCACGTTCAGATCGGGTTCCCCGTCGACTCCAAACTCGTCGGCCGCCGCACGGAACGCCTGAATGTAGCCGGCAATCAATTGTCGGTTGAGCGCAACCCCATTCGTCCCCGAGCGATCCAGGCTCAGGATCACTTCCACGTGGCCGCGAGCCAGTTTCTCCTTCAGAATGCGGCGCAGCTTCATCTCCAGCGAATCGGTATCGGAGGGTAGACGGAAATGCAGATCCAGAAAACGATGATTCACCGATTTCAGCGACAGCGAAAACGCCAGATGAGCATTGACCTGCCCTCTCACCTGCGCGAACCCTGTCATGGAGCGAAGTGTCATAAATGCCAAGTTTCAAAGTTTCCAGGTTGCAAGGTGGAAACCTTGAAATTCTGAAATCTTGAAACCTTTTTCTTTACGCTTCCGCGAACTGCAATTCGTAGAGCCGCCGGTAGGTGCCCACTTTTTGCATAAGCTCTTCATGCGCGCCGATATCGCTGATCGTGCCACTCTCGAGCACCACAATGCGGTCCGCACGCCGCACGGTGGAGAGCCTGTGCGCAATTACAAACACAGTACGCCCTGTCATAAGATTTTGCAGCGCCGCCTGCACCAGCGACTCCGACTCGCTGTCGAGCGCGGAAGTCGCCTCATCGAGAATCAGAATGGGAGCATTTTTCAAGAGCGCACGCGCAATCGCGATGCGTTGACGCTCGCCGCCCGAAAGCCGCACTCCGCGTTCCCCGATCATGGTGTTATAGCCTTCCGGTAGTCCGCAAATGAATTCATGCGCCCGCGCTGTCCTCGCCGCCTCCTCCACATGCTTCTGGGTTACATGCGGCTGGCCGTAAGCGATATTGTTGCGCACCGTATCGTTGAATAACACCGTCTCCTGCGTCACGACTCCGATTTGCGAGCGCAGCGATTCCAGCGTCACGTCGCGAACATCGTGGTCGTCGATGAGAATTTGCCCGCCGCTGACGTCGAAGAAGCGCGGAATCAGGTGCACCAGCGTGCTCTTGCCCGCGCCGCTCGATCCCACGACGGCCAGCACCTCGCCCGACTTCACTTCAAGATTAATATCGTGGAGCACGACCGGCGAATCCTCGGCGTTGTCATATGAGAAGGACACATCCGCAAACCGTATCGCTCGCGTCAACTTGCCCATACGTTTCGCGCCCGGCTTTTCGCGTACCGCATCTTCCATATCCATAAAGCGGAAGATTTCCGACGAAGCTCCTACCGCCTGCTGAAAATTATTGTTGAACAGTGCGAACTTGCGCACCGGGTCGTAGAGCTTGAACACCGCCACGATGAAGGCGAGAAACGTTCCTGCGGTAAAAACGTGCTTGTTGATCTGGTCCCGCCCCATCAGCAACAGCAGCGCGATCGCGACCGCACCGAGAATATCCATCAGCGGAGAACTGATGGCGAACGCCGCCACCACACGAAGATTCGCCCGGAAGAGTCGCCGCGCCGCCGCGCGAAAGCGCTCCATTTCCCACCGCTCCATCCCGAACGCTTTGACAATGCGGTTGCCGGTAATGGTCTCGTGCAGAATATTCTGGATTTCGGCCAGCTTGTCTTGCCCGCCTCGCGTTTTGCTGCGCACTTGCCGCCCGATTTTTCGCGACGAATACAAAATCACGGGGACAAACAGCAACAGCACCCACGCCAGCTTTCCTCCCAACAAAACCACTACTGCTGCCGTAAATAGGAAAGTAAAAAACTGTTGCAGGAATTCCGATAGCACACTCGACATCGCGAATTGCACTTTTTCGATATCATTGACGATGGTCGAGAGCAGCGTGCCCGTCGTGTGCTTGGTGAAAAATGCCGCTGAGCTTCGCAGGATCGCGTTATATAAGTTGTCCCGCAGGTCGGTAATCATTCCAAAACCCGCGTAATTTACGAGGTAAGTCCCGGCGTAGTCGAAGATCCCTTTCAACACCGTGGCTGCCACCAGCGCGAAGGCCACCATCGTCCACGGATTTTGAAAGTGCGACGGAATGAGTTGGTCGAGATCAAGAAAGCGCCCGGTGCCCGGCATCCTGAATAACTGAATGGTTTTGACTTGCGATCCAGGATTCAATACACGATCAAAAATCGGCCCGATGAGCAGAACCCGGCCTGCGTCCAACAACCCCACCAGCGCCATCAGCGCCACTGAAGCCAGAAACTGCCACCAGTAGGGCAAGACGTAACGCAGCAGACGCAGCAGGGGACGCGGATTTGCCGAAGCTGCCGACAAAGTTGGTACCGGTGTTCCCGTAATGTTCGCGTCGGCTGCCGTGGAAGTTGCCATGCGCCTAAGGCTCAATTCTACATGCGATTTCGCGTAAGGACCCCATCGCGGTTACTTTGGACTGTCCCGATGCACGACCTTCACTTTGTATCCCGCTTTTCGCAGCCGCTTTTGTACCTCCTCCGCGATCATGACCGAGCGGTGTTGCCCGCCGGTGCATCCGAAGCTGATAGTGAGATAACTTTTGCCCTCGCGAATATAGTGCGGCAACAGATAAATTAGCAATTCAGAGATGCGGTTAATAAACTCCTGCGTCTGCGGAAACGAGCGAATGTACTTCGCGACCCGCGGATGGCGCCCAGTGAGCCCGCGAAACTCCGGCACGAAATGAGGGTTGGGCAGAAAACGCACATCGAATACCAGATCGGCGTCGTCCGGCAAACCGTGTTTGTATCCAAAACTCACACAGGAGACGAGAATCGTCTGCGCGCTTCCAGCCTGCTGTTTGAATCGGTCGGTCAGGTGCGCCCGCAGTTCATGAACATTGAATTTGGAAGTGTCAATGACCAGTTCGGCAAGCTTGCGCAGCGCCCGAAGATGGCGGCGTTCGGCTCCAAGCGAGGCTCGCACAGTTGTGCCCGTCCCCAGCGGATGCGGCCGCCTCGTCTCGCTGAAACGGCGCAACAGAGCGGCGTCGCTCGCCTCCAAATAAATGACCCGCGTCGGAATCATCCGCTTCACCGACTTCAGGATGGCCGGCAGCTTTTCTAGTTGCGACCCCTCGCGCACATCGACCACGAGCGCCGTGCGCGGGATCTCTCCCGACTGCAATGCCAGCTCGGCAAAGCGAGGAATCAGATCCACCGGCAGATTATCCACGCAGTAGTAGCCGAGATCTTCGAAGGCCTTTAACGCCGAAGCCTTCCCCGATCCGCTCATGCCGGTAATAATGACGAGTTCCGCAGCCGTGCGGGGTTCGTTTTTGCGCCCGCGAGCTTTCGCCGCTGCGGCCTTCCCCACAGCGTGCGTCGCATTGTTGAGTCTGCCGCGCAGTGGCATGCCCGAAATATTAGCATTTCAGAGATGCACCTTTCAGAGATGAAGCTTCGTTGAGCAATTGTTTTTTCCATTCTTCGCGTCATGTACGACTGCTTTGGACCGCAATGCGACGATTGGAATCTAACGATTCCGAAAAGTGGCTGTTAGCGGACTGTCGAGGTGGGGCTCGAGATGGAACTTTCAGGAGGAGCTCTGAGGAACGCGGAGGCGCCTAACCACGCTCCATCCGGACTATTGCTTCAGGTTAGTAATCTCGTCGTTCGCACCTTCCCGGATGCGGCTCATCTCGATGCAACTCACGACGATGCATCTCATGAAATTCGTCCGCTGAACGGAGTCACCTTCCAGATTCAGCCGGGAGAAACCGTTGGCCTCCTGGGTGAATCCGGCGCCGGCAAAACCACTCTGGCAAACGCGCTGATGCGTTTTTTGCCCTCATCCAGCCGAGTAGCCGCTCGTCTTTACCTCATGGACACCGACAACTACGGCAGAGACGTTTTCTCGCGGCTTTTGTACGGGGGGCAAATCTCTCTTTTCGGCGGACTGCTGGCGACTGCGCTGTCGTTAACTCTGGGCGTGATCCTGGGAACCGTGGCAGGATTTTATGGAGGCTGGAACGATGCTGTGATCATGCGCGGCGCCGAACTCTTTCTGGCGCGTTCCTGCCGTTGCACACCGGCCCGAAACAGACTTTCTTCCTGCTGATAGGCGTAATTGGCGTGCTGGGCTGGGCGCGCCCGGCGCGGTTCATCCGCGGAGTTGTGCTCAGCGCGAAAGAGCGCGGCTATATTCTGGCGGCTCGATCCTTTGGCGCTTCCGACCTTTATCTTCTTCGCCGTCACGTGCTGCCCGAAACTCGTTCCATCGTGCTCACCCAGGCCGCGCTCCTGATTCCACAATATGTTCTGGCTGAGGTAACACTGTCTTTCAACACTTTAGAAACGCACAGTGACTTCGACGTTTCCGGATCTGGCATTGTGGCTATGATCGATACCGCTCTCGATCCTAAGCACCAGCGCTCGCGCCAGTCGTACTCACCGGTTACGACTTCACCCGCAACCGCTCGGGTGCGAATGAAAGAGGCGACCTTGACTACTCGACCGCCGCCGTTTTGGATAGCGGTGGTGACGGGATTCCCGTTTATGTGACGCCGTGGCTGGCAGCGGTTCTAACCCCTGCCGGTGCCGCGGCCCTTGACAACCCTAGTATGCGGATTTCGGCCACGGAACTATGACCGCCGGCATCGTCCACATGGTTGCGCCCACGGCAAAGATCCTTCCGCTCAAGGCATTCGGAACGGATGGTACAGGTTATCTATCGAATATCGTGCGATCCGTCTACTACGCTGCCGGACAGCACAGCAAAATCATCAGCATGAGCTTCAGCGACTACGATTATTCGACTGAGTTCGCCAATGCCATCAACCACGTCAATGGCAAAGGATTGATCTGTGTCGCTTCATCAGGAAATAACGGAGAAGAGATTGATGTTTATCCAGCCTCGCTCCCGGGCGTCATGGGCGTGGCCTCAACCTCCGATACTGATACTCGATCCACTTTTTCTAACTACGGATCGCAGGTCGTGTGGGTAGCCGCTCCTGGTGAAAACATCATTAGCACCTATCCGTATGCTACCTGCTCCGCAAGTTCCGGCACATCTTTCAGCGCGCCCTTCGTTTCGGGTACAGCGGCGCTTCTGTTGAATATCAACAGCAAATTGAACGAGGTTGAAGCCGCAGCCGCCATCGCCCACGCTGTGAACGTAGGCCAAGACCTTAATCATGGCCGCCTCGACACCTATCGAGCGGTCGGTTCCATCAGCAAGTAGCATAATTGCTGAAAACAAAAAGCGTCTCCGACATCAAACTCAGGAGACGCTCGTTCGAACCGCCACAAGCTTCGCTCAGTGATCCTGCTCCCAATTATGTTCGGTCTCCCATCGATGTTCTTTTCCGTTCCACCACTGATGATTCTCATTCCAGCAACGCTCCCGTTCGGCGTTCAAATCCCGCCGCCGAGCGTCGGCCTCAGGGCTGTGATCGCCCCTGTCGTGGATCGCCCTGTCCAGCCTTGCTTCCGCCTTTTCGATCGCGTGCTGGCACTTCTCTCTGTTGTCGGCGTGCACCAGCGGTGCCGCCACAAACAATAGAAGCGCCCCCGCTACCACAGCCGCCACTGCTGTCTTTCCGAATCTTCGATTCAAGATTATCTCCTCTCTCTTTTCGATGGCCGCACCAGAAACTCGCCCGATTTTATCAAAAACCGGGAAGGTTCTTTCGATACAGTGCTTCTGGTATTTATTGGAGAGTAACGAGCACTCCTGGCCCAGGTTAGATCTTCCGCAACCTGACAACGGCCCGGCGTCGCCTTGTCACGCCATTTTCGCGGGTAGGCATGTTCGTCTACAGTATTGATAAATGAAATACATTGTCAGCGTGGTTTTTATACTGCTTGCCATTGGCAAAATAAATGCACACAGCGCCCAAACTTCAGCGGTCATTGACATGAAGGCCGACATCAACGCTCACATCAACGCTGACGGCTCCGCTTTTGACGTCAGTACCGCCGAGCGTTTTGCCAAGCTTGCCCTTGCCTGCGTTCATAAGGAATATCCGAACAAGCTCAGTCACTCCCTTGCCAGCGACGCCGACGTGGCTCCGCCGCGCAAGCTGACGCCTGCATTCTACGGCTGCTACGACTGGCATTCGTCTGTGCACGGGCATTGGCTGCTGGTTCGGCTGGTTAGAACTTTTCCCGATGCCAGCTTCGCGCTACCCGCGCGCGCTGCTCTGCGGCAAAGCCTCACTGCGGATAATCTTGCCCAGGAAGCCGCCTATCTGCGCGCCGAAGGCCGTGCCAGCTTCGAACGTCCCTACGGATTGGCCTGGCTGCTGCAATTGGTTGCGGAGTTGCGCGAGTGGGACGATCCAGAAGCACGCGCCATGACGGCAAATTTGCACCCGTTAGAAGAGGCTGCGCTCCTGTGCCTGAATGACTGGCTGCCCAAGCTCTCCTATCCGGTGCGCATCGGCGAGCACGCGCAGACCGCCTTCGCCATGGGATTGATGCTCGACTATGCCCGCTCTGTGTCTGTGAACGACACGAAGTTTGCAGACCTGCTGGCATCGAAAGCTCGGCAGTTTTATCTCGCAGACAAAGATTGTCCATTGTCGTATGAGCCTTCCGGCGAGGATTTTTTGTCGCCCTGTCTCGGCGAAGCAGACCTCATGCGGCGCGTGCTGGCGAGCCTCGAATTTGCGCGCTGGCTCCGAACATTCCTGCCGCAGATTTCTTCAACAAAAAAAGTCGGGTGGCTCCAACCAGTGATCTCGCCCGATCCGAGCGATCCCAAGCTCGCACACTTGGATGGACTCAATCTGAGCCGAGCCTGGATGCTGGAAGGTATCGCTGCGGGCTTGCCAAAAGGCGATAAGCGACTGGCGGCAATCGAAACGGCAGCCCAGGAGCATCGCCGTGCTGGCCTCGCCGCTGTGACCGGCAAACATTATGAAGGCAGTCATTGGTTGGGGAGCTTTGCCGTCTATCTAGTCACAAAGCGTGGAATTCCGCCGAATTGAGTTCCCAATGCGTAAGTAGGGTTGATTTGGTTCAAACGTTTCAACTTCCAGTTGCGTTCGGTCAAGCATTAAATCCTGCTTATGGAATGAGACGTGCACCGGGACTAATGAGGTTCACTCGAAGTCTGTCAGTCGCCAGTCGTTCCGGTGCAAGTTCCGCGCCGAACCCTGACAAACTTCTCATCGCTTCTCATAGGAGGTACGTCGACATGTCTGTTTCAGGGGTTATAAGCAACGTCTTAGGTAGCAACGCTGGCTCAAAGATCAGCGCCGTAAACTCTCTACAAACGGTCCGCGAAGACTCGCCGCTCCAACTGGCTATCCAGTTGAGTAGGCTGACCGTAAGAATGCAAACCATAGAGGACGTCTTGGTAAAGAAACAAATTGAATTCATTCGAGTAGGCAAGGAACTGGACGCGCTTCGACTCGTCACTCCGCTGCTTGAGTCTACGAAAAGTGATGTTAGCGAGGTCATCGAACCACCTCAACCCCTAACGGCCATGCAACAGTCCCCAGCACGGGGCGAACCTGCGGGTGATTTGCATCCTGCCGCCGGGTCATGGTTCAAGCGTTGGCGAGAAGCAACGAATCGGTTCTTTCTCATGACATTGATCAAGAGACGTTCCTGAGCCGCGAATGCGCCGCACCCCGGCCGGCACCCTCGGACAATGGTTCCCGGACCATTGCTGGAGAATCATCAAACAAAGTCAACGATTCATCACAAACCAAATGTTCCCTCATCACAGACGAGTGTTTTTTCCCTCGCTAGGTTTATAAGAGAGGCTCTGCCAATCTGCCCCTCCCCCTAAGATGGCCTCTGTCTATGCTCGTTAGACCTCCAAAAGGAAAAGAATACGTAGCTTAGATGCATAAAATATTGGGAATCAAGGCCATAGTAGCCTGTGCATAAGGAGGCTTCCGGATTTGACATAAAGTGTTAAACTACTAGTCGCATTTCCTCCCCCCGGCGACCCGTACCTCCATAGAGTTCCAGCCACCAGCCGAACTTCGTGTGGGTGCCCCCGAAAAATTCCAATTTGACGACTCGAATTCGTTCCGTCGGTCGTCGGAACCTGCTTGCACGGTTCGTTAGGAGTCCACGGTGAAGGGTTATATCAAACTCGGGTGCATCTTATGCATATGGGCTCTTTGGAAAGCGACGGCAAATATGGCTTTCTGTTATTTGCTATGGATCACGACGCTGGCGTGGGTAGTGCGCTACATCGTCGGCACCAAGGTAAAAGGCGGATTCCTTATTTTGTTGGGAATCACGTGCAACGCTCTCGTCACACTACTGAACGGCGGGGTTATGCCGTCAGTCGGAATTTCTCCTACGTTTCAGCCGGCGGCGCCAATTTGGAATATCAGCGGTAAAGGGCAATGGCTCATCCTTGCCGACCAGGGAGCGCTCTACCGCTTCAGCATCGGGGACATCTTTCTCCTCGCAGGTTTTCTGATATTTCTGATCGGGACGATGGAGCGTCGGCGTCTGGCTCCCATGATTAAAGAGGGGAGTACAGCCGGCTCTGACTGAGGCTATCGGTTTCACGCAATGCTTTCTACGAAAGATCCCAGGCCCAAGGAGATTCAGAAAGGCTGCGAACCCGCGAGGGAAGTTCTGATTAAGTCCAAGATTCTCTGTGCACCCCTGTGTACTCCGTGGTAACTGCTCTTTGTTGACACTTAATCAGAGCTTCTTTAGCGCAGAAGCGCCAGTATACGTACAGGGCCGCCGGAACCACCTTCCAGCTTCATCGGTGCTACCACGATCAACGCTCCCGAGGCCGGGGCATGATCCAGGTTTGCCACGTTCTCCAAATGGTAGAGACTGTGACCAAGAGTGTAGTGATGCACGGGAAAGTCTTTTGAGGGTCCATAGTCGATGCTAAGCGTATCGATGCCGAGCCCTACAATATTGCGCGCCTCCACGAGAAATTTCGCCGCGTCCATCGAATATCCCGGGAAATGCATAACCCCATTGCCGTCGGCATTGCGGTAGTCTTTGCTTGAATTCCAGCGCGAATCCCATCCCGTGTATGCGATCACGACCGCGCCCATGGGAATCTGGCCGTGAGCCTGCTCCCACTTGGCGACGTCTTCGACTGAAATCCGATAGTCAGGATTGCCTTTTACCCCGGCTCTTGCATCGATCACAACCAGCGGCTCGAGGAGTCGTTCGACTGGAATCTGATCAACCGTCCACAATCCGGCTACAAAATGGGCGGGCGCATCGAGGTGAGTCCCGAAGTGCTCAGGCAGCGAAATCTCGCGAGCAAAATAGCCGTCTTTCTCTATCGATGCAACGGTTCTTGCCTGAAATGCGGGCTTCTCAGTCACTTCATAGTTCGGCCCCTGAGAGCTGAGTGCGTGGGTGAGATCGATTACGGTGCGAAATTCCAATTCCGATGACTTAACCGATTCCTCATGATGCTGCCCGAAGAGAAGCAGCGCCAGCACCAAAGTGCAGCCGAAAATGAAAGCACTAATTTTCATGCCTTGGCGACAACTACCGGCGCTCAGTGTACACCCGCGCTCGTTGATCGCAAAAGGATGGCAAAAGTTGGTAATGTATCATTTTGAATTTTGTGGACTCGTAAGGTATTCCGCGCGTTCCGCGCGTCCTTTGATGAAGAGTGCAAAGAACACGACGCTAGCGCAAAACATGTTTGCAATGAGTGGAGGCCAAGGCGATCTCCCTTGGGCTTTTGCAAGTCTCCAAACCCCGTACATGAGGGCCGCTTTGCCGCCGACCAAGATGAGCCAGAACGCTAGGTAAGCCATGCTCCCCTATTTTACGCCGCTGATTTCGGCATGCAGTTGTTGGACATCAGGCACCGTCCGGCCGAACTTGTCGGGCGTCCCGCACATCGGCCTTCCCAGAAATCTGCAAGCGGTAGCGGTGTGGAGAAATTCCAGTCAGCCTGCGGAAAGCGGTTGTGAAATGGCTTTGATCGGAAAAGCCGCAAGCCAGCGCAATCTCCGCGAGCTCCAGTTCGCGGGTATGCAAGAGTGATTGCGCTCTGGCGATGCGGACGCGCCGCATATATTCGCTGATCGTGCAGTCGAAATAGTGGTGGAACTGGCGACAGATCTGGACCGGATGCCGGCCAACAAAACGAGAGAGTTCCGCAAGCGTGAGGCGCGCGTGTTCCTCTTCTCGCAGCATTTCTCGTATGCGCAGCAACCAGGGAGGAGCAGGTTTGCGCCGCGGCGTCGAGTCCTCTCCGCCAGCCAACAGGAGTTGCAAGATTACAGCCTCGATCTCCAGCGCAGAAACGTCATCTCTCTGGCGAAACTCGCGGTAAAGTCGCGCGCCCAGAGCCGGCGCGGATGGGTGGGCCAGTTCACCGGATGAACAAGTCGTTTGGCCATGCTCGGCGGCAAGCTCCAAAATCGGCTGCCGCAGCACGATCTCGATGCTCCTGGAGCCCAACGGAAAGTAATTCTCGTGTGGTTCCCCGGCTGGAATGAAGCGCACCGTCCCCGGAGCGCATATGTCGCCCCCACGGCTGTGTCCCGACCAATGTGTGCCCGCCACGATGTATATGAAATTGGCAGTGCTATGGGAATGCCGTGGGATGCACAGCCCAGGGTGGTACAACTCCTCTTCTACTTTCAGCGCCGGCGTTTCGAGTTTACCGACGACACCCTGAGCCTGAGCAGCAGGAAACGAGAGTTGCGCGGTAGATACGCTTCCAGATGGCTTCATGCAGTCACTCCAGCGTACGCGAATCACCCGGCCTGTCTCCACAGTTAGACGCGCCGATTGCAGTTCGGTTATAGCGTGGCGATGACGCTCTGACGGCCGATCATCCCTCTCTGTCGGCTCTTTAAAGACACGCTAATTCCTTCCAAGACTTCCCCCTCCCGATGGTTTTATATCGCATCAGTTCGCCCAAATCTAAGGAGCTTCCATGGTTTCCCAATCGACGCGCCCCCTGTTCGCTGTGCTGGTAGTCTCTCTCATTCTTCTGTTCTTCCCTACGTTAGGATGGCTGGCAGCGGAGGACCGCGGCACCGTCGGACTACATTTGCGCCAACTCTACGACGATCAGAAGCCGAACCACCTCGGTCCCCTGGCCGTCATGCACGTAGTTGAGGATTCGCCCGCCGCCAAAGCCGGCATCCATTGCAGCGACTTCATAGTCGCCGTCAACGGGGTGCCCGTCCCGGGCCGAGAATTCCCCGACATCCTGAACAAGGACCTTCACGGACCTGTCGGCGGGACAGTCCGGCTGACGGTTGCCAGATTCGACGGTAGCCAATCGGAGATCACTCTCGTCCGAGCGCCTTATCCCGAACATGTGAGTCAGGCGTCCGATCCATTCGCGTATAAGGTTCCCGGAAGCTGGGCAACCGACCCACGCTATATGTTTCCCCTGCCCTGGTGGCCGAAAATCCCCTACCACGGCTTCGAAAACGTCTTCTTTTCGCCGAACTTCGACCAGACCGACTCTTCCGAATATCACTCTTTCCTGTTCTTCTGGTGGCTGGACGGTGCGCACATGCTGACCGCGGAACAGCTAGAACCCGACATGCTAGCGTATTTTCGCGGGATTGCCGAGGAGCGAGGGAGAAATTACGGATTCACCCCCGACCTCTCCAAAGTCTCGGCAACCTACAAGAAGGACGCAGCCACATCGCCAACGTTCGGAGGCGCCGCCGCTCGCGCCTTCAGCGGGACCCTAAACATTTGGGACACCCACGGCAAAATCATCACCTTGAACTCCGAGGTTCTGATCTCGGATTGCGGAACGCGCAACCAGACAGCCTTCTTCTTCGCACAATCGCTGGAGCCACGCGACGGAGAAATGTGGAAGCAACTGGACGCGATTCGCGATACGTTCCAGTGCAAACGGTAGGGTGCGGTACAGAAAGGCCAAATTTCGTGCGCGATCTTGATTTCGCATTTTCCGACACTCAACGATGCTTGATGAAACCGCCGTCTTGCAGTTCCGCCATCGCCTGCTTCAACTCATCCTGCGTGTTCATCACAATCGGACCGTACCACGCAACCGGCTCCTCGATCGGCTTACCCGACACCAGAAGAAACCGTATACCCTCGTCGCCAGCCTGAACAACGATCTCGTCTCCGCGATCAAACAACACCAGCGAGTGATTGCCGACATCGTAGACAGGCGCCGCGTCAGGCTTCTCGACCTGTTCCGTCAAAACCGCGCGAGGACTCGATGAGTCGCGAAAGACCCCGGAGCCCGCGAACACGTAGGCGAAAGCATTGCGCGTCGTCTCGACTTTGAGCCGCTTCCGCTGGCCCGGGGCAACCGAAATGTCGAGATAATTAGGGTCCGCGGCTACACCTTCGACCGGCCCTCTCTTTCCCCAGAATTCGCCGCAGATAACGCGCACTTTCGTGCCGTCATCGTCGGTCACATCTGGAATGGCGCTCGATGGAATGTCCTGATACCGCGGATCGGTCATCTTCATCGCTGAGGGCAGGTTCGCCCACAACTGGAAACCGTGCATGCGGCCATGGTTATCTCCCTTTGGCATTTCCTGGTGGAGAATGCCGCTTCCGGCCGTCATCCATTGCACGTCGCCCGCGGTCATTTTGCCCTTATTGCCCAAGCTGTCGCCGTGCTCGACCGATCCTGCCAGCACATAGGTGATCGTCTCAATCCCGCGATGCGGATGCCAGGGAAATCCCGCCTGATAATCTTTCGGATTATCATTGCGAAAATCATCGAGCAGTAAAAAAGGATCGAAGTCCTTCGTCTTGCCGAAACCAAACGCGCGTTGCAGCTTTACACCTGCACCTTCGATGGTCGGCTCAGGTTGAATAATTTGTTTAACTGGTCTGAGTGACATACTTTTTCTTCCTTCCTCGTCTAGCCGCACTGCCTTCAATGTGCTCCGCCGACAACATCCATCAGGCCTTCACGAACTGGGCCTCAAGCGTGATGGCGACCTCCTCACCGACCAGAATGCCTCCGGTTTCGAGCGTTGAGTTCCACGTCAGTCCGAAATCTTTACGGTTGATCTTTGTGGCCGCCGAAAGTCCTCTACGCGTATTTCCCCAAGGGTCTTTGGCGGGAGCTGTTGGTCCCTCTACCCTGAACACCACCTTGCGAGTGACACCGTGAATGGTCAAATCACCAGACACCGCAAATTCTCCCTCGGCAGCACGGCTTATCTGCGTCGACTTGAAAGACAGCGTCGGAAACTTCTCTACGTCGAAAAAATCGGCACTCTTGAGATGCGCGTCGCGCTGCGGATCCCCAGTGGTGATCGAGGCCGCGTCAATCGAGGCTTCGATATGAGAATTACTTAACGCGGATTCGTCCAGAGTTATGGTGCCCCGAACAACTGCGAACTGCCCCTTCACGTTCGAGATCATCATGTGCTTAACCTTGAACCGTATGGACGGGGTCGATGTTCCAGGTAGTAGTTGCAGCTTGCGGAGCAGCGATTGTGTTCATAGTCACTTCCTTTCTAAAAGATTAGATGCGTTATCACAATAATCGTTGCAACAACTATTAAGTCCGATAAATTAGGAGACTTAGCTGCGCGCGATGGTCAATAGCTCGCACAAGGCCCGCAGCCGCTTCCGCCCCAGGTGACCTAATTGTTGGCGATGGGCTGCCTGCACCGGATCATCAAGCCGGGCCAGCAACTTTAAACCCTCAGGCGTGATGCTCGCCATCACCGTTCGCCGGTCTTTGGTTTCACGGCAGCGTGAGATCAGTTCGCGCTTTTCCAGCCGGTCGAGCAGCCGTGTAATATCCGGGTCTCGTGTAATCATTCGGCTGGCAATTTCCCCGCAGGGCAGCCCCTCCGGCGCGCCGCGCAAGATTCGGAGCACGTTGTACTGTGTCGGAGAGACGTCCTCGCTCTTGAGAACGCGAACCAACCCACGCGACAGCATGTCTGTGGTGCGCAGTAGTTCTAAAAAAGCCGCCTCTTCAGGACACCTCGATCGACGTGCGCTTTTGCTTGGCGTGCCGGAATCCATCTACCCCAAGTTAATCGTTGCAACGACTAATGTCAAGACGATAGTCTGGCGGCCGTTCGGACATTTCGCGCAAGCAAGGGTCCCAATGGGCCTAGAAAAGCTCCGCGTAAACGAAAGGCCGGTGCCTGCTGCTTCTCCAGAAATAGACGAGGATGATCACGCTCGCGACCGCCGCATACGCGCACCACAGCGAGGTGAAAGCATAGCGCTTGAACTCCATCACCACCAGAAGGATCGCCAGATTCGCCGCCCCAAAAATCACCATCATCCTGATTTCCGAGCAAAACAGCGAACCGCAAGTCGCGATCACATACACCAGCGCAACCGCCGTATTATTAGTCGCCTGGTTGATGTAGACGATACTGTTTCCCCTGATGTAAACCTGCGTTGGAAACGCGGTCAGCGCCCACAGTATATAAAGAGTCGTTGCCAGGCCGAGCACGAGGAAAGGCAGCATGCGCTGTCTACTCTTCTTGTCAGGCTCAAAGAGCAGCACGCTCAACGGCAGCAGAAACGGCAGGAGTCCCTGCGCATAGAGCATGAACGCCGCCCCCATATCGTGCGCCACCGCGGCCGAGAGAATTCCATCCAATCCCAGCCAGACAAATCCCTCTATGAACTGATGAACCGCAAACAAAATCGGCAGAGTCGCGAAAAGCAGTTCGCGCCTGTGCTTTACATGCGTCAACGTGACCACGCCGACGGCGCCGAGCACGCCGCTGCCAACAAAATTCGCAGTTGCTGAAAAGCACATATCGAATAATCTCCCCGGCGAGAATGACTCCGATCATTCCATAACGCAAAGCATTTCTTAGGATCAGCCGGTCGAACTTATGAGCGAGCGAATGTATGGTTCGGCGACCGCAGAGGGGCAACCGCCGCCCTCCCTAGTGGGATAGCTCTCGGAATGCCTGGAGCGCGGCGCTCAACCGTTCCAGTCCGCCGCGCACCGATTCTGTATCGCCGCAAAACCCAATGCGGAAGTGTTGTGGTTGCTCGAAGAATTCTCCTGGCACAACGCTGGTCTCAAACTCTTCGCGCAACGTCTCTACAAATTCGTCCGCACTGCCCTCCCTTAGGCGAGGAAACACCGTGGTACCGAAGCGGCTCGGCTCACAATCGAGCTCCGGATGTTGAGCCAGAAATTCGTTAACCAGGGCGCGATTCGTTTCCAACAGCAGCCGCGCACGATCGCGAACCCGATCAAGATTGTCGAGGACAATCACCGCCAGAAGCTCGGCGGGATGCACCGGAACTCCGTAAGTAAAATCAACGATCTGCCACACGCGCTGCACCAGCTCCGGCTGCGCCAGAATCCATCCACAGCGAATGCCGCTCAGCCCGTACGCTTTGGTCAAGCTGCTGGTAATAACGAAATTCGCTCCCAGATGAAACGCAGAACGCCAAGGCTGGTCGAACAGCGTTTCGAGATACACCTCATCCACCAGCACCCGCGCTCCGACCCTCGCCGCCATCTCGCCGACTTGCCGCATAGTGCCGTCGTCAGTGAAAGCGCTGCTCGGGTTGTGCAGATTGCAGAGAATCACGAGCCGGGTTTGCGGCGTGAGTTTGCGCTCCAGTTCTCCTAACCCTACCCTGAATCCCTTCTCCGCGAGGCGTTCGAAGCGACTTACTCTGGCTCCGATATGATCGAGAATCGTCAACAATGGGTCGTACGTGGGCCGCTCAACCAATACTTCGTCTCCTCGGTGAACAAGCGCCGTCAGCGCCAAGAGGTTCGCCATCGATGTGCCGAGGGTGTAGACGACGCACTCGCCGGGCACGCCTGCCTTCGCGGCCAACCGCTCCATAAGCGGCTGATAACCATATGGCCCCGTCCCGCCGATCTCGAGATCTTCAATACGCACCGGCAGCTCAGCCAGCGGATAATCCAAAACCCCGCTCGACGACAGGTTGAAGCGCGCGTTCGAACGCAGCTTGGCCCAGGCCAGATAGCGTGAAACGGCGTCCGACTGTGAACTACTCATAGCTTGGTCCCCAAGTTTCGATTCCTCAAATTTCGGCAATCTCTAGAAAAAATCGATTACGAATCAGCAGATCGCAACAGCCCTCGCCGGCTCCAGAACCAATACACTGGGATACCCGCCAGCAGCAGAACGAAACCGATCAGGCTGTTCTGCGGATAGCGGTAGATCGTATTCCCAACGACCCACCAGCATATCGCGACAAACATTGCCGTGCTCACCGGATGCCCCGGCATGTGATAGCCATCGCCGGCCTGCATTTCGCCACGCGCGGCCCGCCGCCTAAAAACGAAAATCGTAGTCGCTGTCAGCCCGAAAAATAAAAAGTCCATCGCAATGACGTAATTCAGGATCTGCTCATAGCGGCCGGAGACCGCGATGATTATCGTCCACACACTCTGCAGCACGATGGCGACTACGGGAACGCGCGTGCGCGGATCAAGCCAGGCAATCGCGCGAAAGAACAGTCCGTCCTCGGCCATGGCGAAGTAAACGCGAGGAGCAGTCAAGATTGATTGGCTTAAGAATCCCAGAGTCGAGATAGCAATCGCCGCCGCAATGAACGTCACTCCCCGCTGGCCCAGGGCCAGTCGCATCACAGCGGTTGCGGGGGTGGTAGTCGCAGCCAGCGCCTGCGGCCCCAGCGAGCGCAGGCAAACCCAATTCACCCCGAGGTACAGCACCACTACGCCGAGAACTCCGAGTAGAAGCCCTCGCGGCAGATTCTTCCTGGGCTGCTTCACCTCCGCCGCCAAAAAGTTCGCCGTCTGCCAACCCCCGTAGGCGAACAGCACTGGCACCATGGCAGCGCCAAACGATGTCAGCGAAGAGTGCCGCTCAGCCGCGGTCGTTGTAGCCGCATGTCGGCTGGTCAACGTCAGTCCCACGACCACCAGCGCAGAGATGGCGATGATTTTCATCACCATGAGCGCGCTCTGCGTGCGTCCTCCAGTTTTTACGCCGAGGCAGTTGATCAGTGTCAGAGCGGAAAGTGCCGAGGTCGCCACAATCCAGTCCGGCGTCCGCCAGCCCGTGAGTTCGACAAAGTAGCGGGCGAAAGTGATCGCCACCGCCGCCATGCCTCCCGTCTGGATGACGAGCAACAACACCCATCCATAGAGAAATGCGACCGCCGGGTGATAAGCCTCGCGCAAGTAAGCGTACTGGCCGCCCACTTCGGGCAACGTGGCCGCTAGCTCAGCCCATATGAAGGCGCCGCCTCCGCCCACCACGCCGCCAAAAATCCACGCTCCCAGAATCAACGCTGGAGTATGGACTTGTTGCGCAACGACATAGGGATTGATGAATATGCCGGACCCGACAATGCCGCCCATGACCAGCATGGTGGCGTCGAATAGCCCCAGCTGACGCGCCAGGTGCGGCTTAGAGGATGACGCTTGATTCGTGCTCCGGGAGTCGCTCACGCTGCGCTCAGCCATCGCTGCACTTTTTTTCGGCACTTCTTTTGGCACTATTTCCGGTTTCCGCTCTTGCGATCGTCTCTGTACACCACGCCATTCTTCATGACGAAGCTGACGTGCTCCAGCGCGGAGATATCCTGCAACGGGTCCCCGTTTACCGCGATCACATCGGCGTAGAAGCCCGGCTTGAGCTGGCCGATCAAATCCTGCTTGCCGAGAAGGCGCGCTCCGTTTAACAAGCTAGCGCGAAGCACGTCTGCAGCGGGCATTCCATACTTCTCCATCAATTCAAACTCTCGGGCCTGAGTGCCGTGCGGAAAGGGGCCAACGTCGGAACCTACTGCCATCGGAACGCCAGCCGCCAGTTGTTTGCGAAACTCGTCGGCATGGAGCGCTTGCAAGGCCCGCTCACGCTCGGCAGCCGCTGGCGACTCGGCGTGGGCGGCAAAGTATTCGGCGACGGCGAAGGTAGGCACGGCATAGATTTGTTTCTCGCGCATGATGCGCATGGTCTCGGCGCTGAGTTGGTAAGCGTGATCAATGGATGCGACGCCCGCATGGGCAGCGTAAAGAGCTCCGGGCTCGCCGGTGCAATGAACTCCCACGCGCGTGCCCATGCGCGCCGTTTCCTGGACGGCCGCTGTGAGTTCGGCCTCTGTGTATTGATAGGGCGTGCTGAACTTGCCGTCGGCCAGATGATCGGTCCCCGTCTCATAAATCTTGATGAAGGTCGCTCCCCCTTTCAGCTCCTGCCGTATCACCGAGACCAGTTCGTTCGCGTTGTTCGCATAGGTAGCATTGGACGAAATGTGCTCCGCGGGATTGAAGTGAATTGCATCTTCGTGACCGCCGACAATGCTGATAGCGTTGCCGCTGATGCTCATGCGCGGCCCGGGGATCAGTCCGGAGTCAATGGCGTTGCGCACGGCGGAGTCCGCCGAACCCGCCCCTTCTGTTCCCATGTCGCGCTCCGCCGTGAAGCCCGCCATCAAATCGTCGCGGGCAGCGATCTCGGCAAGGATTGTGCGCTCCGGCACCGACTCCACGACGGTTTGCAGATCCTCGGCACCAGGATGAAGGAAAAGATGGACGTGTGCATCGATGAGCCCAGGCATCAGCGTTGCCGATCCCAAATCGATCATCGACGCGCCCGCGGGATGGCCTACCGACGAACCAACTTCAACGATACGATTGCCGCGTACTAGCAACTCTCCGGGACTGACAAGCGTGCCATGCTCCACATCGAGAAGGTGGGCTGCATGAAGGACAAGCACAACGTTGTCGCCTATATTGCCACCAGCGGCGGCAGTGGGAGATTGAGCTTGAAGTACACCTACGGCGAACACAAGCAGGAACGCCAATGCTATGGGAGGATGACGCACGCGTCGGAACATGCGCCAAATACTAGCACGGCCGCCAGCCCACTCCAGCCTCAGCCAGAGTGTTCAGCGCTTGAGCAAGGCGTTCGCCGCCAGTCCTCGAATCGACGCGTCCACAACTTCCACCGTGTGCACCACCGGAACGTGGCTCCCTGCGGCCCGCAGTCCGCTTCTCAACTGGAGCACGCAGCCAGGATTTCCGGTGGCAACAATGTCGGGCGCCGTTGCTAGCACATTCCGCACCTTGCGATCGCCCAACTCCTGGGCCGGTCCCGGCCGCACCAGATTGTAGATTCCAGCCGACCCGCAGCACAGCGCAGCTTCGGCAGGTTCGAGAATCTGCAGTTCAGGAATCTGCCCGAGCAAAGTGCGCGGCTGCGCTCTGACGCCCTGCGCATGTTGCAGGTGGCACGCGTCATGGTAAGCAACCTTCAGGCGAAGAGGATGGCGTGGAGCCCGCGGCTCCAGCCCTGCGAGCACTTCAGAAATGTCACGGCACTTCGCAGAAAAAGCCCTGGCGCGCTCGCTATACTTCGGATCGTCGCGAAGCAGATATCCATAGTCTTTCATGTTCGATCCGCAGCCCGCGGCATTGATCACCACCGTATCCACGGCCACCCGGTAGAATGCGTCAATGGTGCGTCTCGCGTAGTCGAGCGCCGCCTTTTCTTCCCCAGCGTGGATCATGAGCGCGCCACAGCAGCACTGGTCTTGAGGAATTAAAACCTCGCAACCTTCCGCCGCCAGCACCCGGACGGTAGCGGCATTTACTTCGGGGAAGAACACGCTCTGCACGCATCCCAGCAGCAATCCAACGCGCAGGCGCGATTCGCCTTGTGCTGCCAAGTATTCGGGGAGCGCGACGCCGTTTGTCTCTCCCTTTCGCGGAGCCGGCGGCGTGAGGTTCTCCATCGCGCGCAGGCTAGCCGGAAGCAATTTGAAAATTCCGCTACGCCGCAGAAGTGACTGCAATCCCGAGCGCTGGTACATCCGCAGTGGTCCAAGCAGAAGCCGCATACGGTCCGGCCGCGGAAAAATATCGAAGATCATCCGGCGCAGAAGTCCGTCGGCCGCCGGCCGGGGGAAGTTGCGTTCAATCTGGGCGCGGGTAGCTTCGATCAGCCTGTCGTACTTCACGCCCGAAGGGCACGCCGTCAGACACGCCATGCAACCGAGGCAGTTATCCATGTGGTTGACGAAGGTGGGGTCGATCCTAAGCTGCCCCTCCAGACCGAGCTTCATCAAATAAATTCGGCCGCGAGGCGAATCCATCTCCTCGCCCCACAGCGCATAAGTTGGACAGGTGGAGAGGCAGAACCCGCAATGCACGCACTCATTAACTAAATCGTTCGAGGGCGGATGGTGCGCATCAAAAACCCCAAACGGGCTCGTGGCAGGCATCTTCTCGGGATGACCGCTTAAGGATTCGGCCATTAAGTCCGACCCCTCATCAGATCCCTCCAATAAAGCGTCCCGGATTGAGCACACCCGTTGGATCGAATTGCGCCTTGATTCTTTTCATCAGCGGTAGTGCATCGCCCGCACTGCCCCAGACGTTCAATCTTCGATTTGATCTCCAAAGGACAATGCAAAACGGCGAATGATCCGCCGCGACTCTCCAGATCCTTGCGCAGTTCTTTGATGGCATTAAGAAGCGCCGCGACATCAGGTCCTTCCAGCCGAAGATACCCAACTCCGACCGCCTGAGCGACAAGCCGCCAATTCAAGCGCAGCTCTTCCGATGTTTTCTGAATTAAATCTAAGAAAATTCCCAGGTCCGCAGGCAAAAGACTGAACTTGCACATGGCCGAAGGTTCGGCCCCACTCCACAGCATTGACCGGGCATTCCAGACATCTGTCGGAGACTCTATACGGCGTGCTCCGGACGCTATGCGCATCGTCTGCTCAATCTGCGCTTCACAACCTGCGCCCGTGCCTTCGAAACGTATATCGAGTTCGGGCGTCAGCGAGCTTCCGGCACGGACCTGCACGCCGGTGGGAACCATATTGCAGTCTTGAATCACGAGCAGCAAAGCATTAATGCGTTGGTTCTCAGACGCTCTGCTGTCGGAAGGTCCGGTGGCAGAAGTAGAGAAACTCAGAGTGCCGCTTTCGCGCGGAACTGGATGAAGCCGAAAAATCGCTTGCGTGATGACTCCGAGAGTCCCCAGCGATCCTGTAGCCAGCTTGGGCAAGTCATATCCCGCGACGTTCTTCACAACCTTGCCACCGCTTTTGGCGAGAGTGCCATCGGGCAGAGCCAGTGTGATCCCAATAATCAAGTCGCGCAAGCTTCCGAAGCGAACACGCAGAGGCCCACTATCATTGGTCGTGAGAATCCCTCCGATGGTCGCTCTGTCCGGCCACAGTGGGTCAAGCGCCAGCCGCTGACCATGCTCGGCCAGCATTTGCTGAAATACCTGGAACGTACATCCAGCTTCGACCGTCGCCGTCATGTCGCCCCAGGCATGTTCCACGACACGGTTCAGTCGACGGGTGGAGAGAATCAGTTCCCCGCTGCCGCGCTCGCTATTTCCCCATTCGTTATTTCTAGGGAGACGATTGCCCCAATCCATCTTGCTCCCGCCACCATGCGGAATCACCTTCAAACCCGCGCCCGTCGCGATCTTCAGCGCAGCGGCAACTTCATCGGCATTACCCGGCACGAGGACCATCTGCGGAACGATGCCATCTACCGCGTCCTCTGCGTGAGCCGGACGCATGTGCTCATCGCCGACGAGAGTTCGCAGATCATTCCATGCGGTCTCCAAAACGGCTGGCGATATGTTCGGAGATACTCCCGGTGATACTTCCGCAGATGAATGAGTTTCCATATTCTTCAGAAGAACTGCGCCACTCCCGCCACTTCCAGCGGATGCGGTTGGTACGGTCCTGTTCTCTCCGCGCACAGGCGTGTGCGGGGAAACACTTTGCCTGGATTCGAAAGCCGTTCTGGATCGAATGCGCATCGAACGAGCTGCATCGTTTCCAGGTCAGGCTCCGCGAACATCTCCCCCATCATCATTTTTTTCTCTTCGCCCACGCCGTGCTCACCGGTAATCGACCCACCGCACTGTACGCACAGCCGCAGAATATTGATGGAAAACTCCATTGCGCGCTCCTCCTGGCCCGGAATACGCCGGTCATAGAGCACCAGGGGATGCAGATTGCCATCGCCCGCATGAAAGACATTGGCCACGCGCAATCCCTCGGCGGCGCTCATGCGTTCGATCTCGCCGAGAACCTTGGGCAGCGCCGTCCGAGGAATGACGCCGTCCTGCACAATATAGTTGGGCGAGATGCGCCCCATTGCGGCGAAGGCGGCCTTGCGGCCTTTCCAGACGACGGCGCGCTCGGCATCCGATTGCGCGACGCGAATCTCCCATGCACCGCATTGCGTGCAGATCGCGCTCACCTCGTTAATCAAGTGCTCGACCTCTGCGGCCGGGCCGTCGAGTTCCACCAACAACAGCCCGCCGCAATTTGGGTAGCCGGCATGAACCGAGGCCTCGGCCGCCTGAATGGCGAGGTTGTCCATCATCTCGATAGCCGCAGGCAGCATTCCTGCCCCAATGATGCCGCTGACCGCCGCGCCCGCTTCCTCGGTGGAATTGAAAGCAGCCAGCAATGTTTGAATCACAGCCGGTTTTTTCACAATACGCAGTATGATTTTTGTCGCGATGCCCAGCGTCCCTTCCGACCCCACAAAAACTCCCGGCAGGTCGTACCCGGGGCAGTCGACCGCCCGGCTGCCAAGATGCACAATCGATCCATCAGGAAGGACAACCTCAAGCCCCAGCACGTGGGTGGTGGTGAATCCGTATTTCAGACAATGCGCGCCACCCGAGTTCTCCGCCACATTCCCGCCAATGCTGCAAACCGACTGCGACGAAGGATCAGGTGCATAAAAGTAACCATGCGGAGCCACCCGTTGCGTTACATCCGCGTTGATAACGCCCGACTCGACGACCACGCGCGCATTCGGCAGGTCGACTTCTAGAATGCGACTCATGCGAGCTAAACTTATGACCACGCCCTCGTCTACAGGCAACGCCCCGCCGCTGAGCCCCGTCCCCGATCCGCGGGCGACAAAAGGGATTTTTTCGCGCTGACAAATGCGAACAATGGCCTGCACTTCCTCAGTTGAAGTGGGAAGCAAAACAGCCTGAGGCAGGACGCGGAAGTTCGTCAGCCCATCGCATTCATAGGTGTGGAGTTGGGAGGCTTCTGTGATCAAACCCCGGCCAACGATCGCGCGGAACTGGTCGAGGACGCGGACTTGGATAGGCATCGGATCGCCGGGTGTTCGGGTCATCTAAAGTCAAGAAATTTCGAGCTTCCGTAATGGTGCAATTTGCGCAATCATTAACCACTAAGGACACGAAGTTACACTAAGGAAACATCTAAGACCAACAAGCTTCGTGATACTCCGTGTCCTTGGTGGTTCAGGATTTTGCGGATAGCATCCCGAAATTACACCATTCCCCGAACTTCGATCGCTCGATGACCCCGACCAGCGCGGCGAACGCCCCAGTCAGTCTAATGCTCTCTTAAATTCCTTTAAGAAAAACTGCACGTTATCTTCCGTGGCCAGCGGTCCCATCACGCCAATGCGGAAGACCTTGCCGGCAAGTGGACCAAAGCCTCCGGCGATCTCAATACCCGGCTCATCCAGCAGGCGTTTGCGCACTCTTGCTTCGTCAACTCCTGCCGGAACGCGCACCGTATTCAAAGTCGCAATGCGATGTCCCTCGGGAACGTGCATGCTCAAACCCATCGCTCCTATGCTCTTGACAAAAAACTTATGGCAGCGGCGATGCCGCTCCCAGCGATTCTCGATTCCTTCCTCGTCAATCACCAACAGCGCCTCGCGTAAGGCGTAGAACATGGAAATCGGCGCCGTATGATGATATCGATGCGAGACGGTCGAATAATCGTGAATCAGCTTGAGATCCAAATACCAGCTGCGTACCGGAGAAGTCCGAGCGCGCAGCCATTCCATGGCCCTCTGCGAAATAGCCATTGGAGCCAACCCCGGAGGACAGCTCAGCCCTTTTTGCGTGCAACCGTAAGCAATGTCGATGCCGGTCTTGTCAAACTCCACCGGCACTCCACCGAGCGACGTGACGCAATCGGCGATCACCAATGCGCCAGCATCGTGAGCAGCCGCGCAGATAGCTTGGCCTGACTGCAACGCGCCGGTCGAACGTCTCGGCGTGAACATAAGCTACAACCCGAGGCTTTTCGCGCCGTATGAACTCTCTCGCTTCATCATCCGTGTAGGTCTCACCCCAATCCTTCTCAAAGCGCGCAACCTCGGCGCCGTGGCGCTTCGCCATCTCCGTAAGCCGATCGGAAAAATACCCATTGGCGAACACGCCCACCCCGGCGCCCGGCTCCACAAAGTTAGCAATGGCAGCTTCCATGCCCGCGCTTCCCGTACCTGAAATCACGAGGGTGGCGCCGTCCTTGGTTCCAAAGGCCGTCTTGAGCAGTTGCTGAACGTCTCCCATCACCTGAATGAAGTAGGGATCGAGGTGTCCGACGATCGGCTTCGACAGCGCCTCATAGACCCGCGGATGAACCATGCTGGGTCCCGGTCCGAAGAGATAGCGGCGGGGTGGTTGCAGGGCGGCGAAATGGAGTGTGGCGGTTTCCTGTTCTTTATTCTGTATTACGCCGCTCATAGTCCTCATTTCCTGGTAGAAACTCTACTCTAGATACTACGGCAGCGGGCGTCCAATCGCCATTAGACGGCCTCCGTCAACGTGATATGTGAGCCACTTCACTGACAAAGTACCTTCATTTATGTTCATATTCTGTTCATCGTAGGCTTCAGGGTTTATGATCGCTTGCAACAGCACCCGGCCGATTCGGAAGCCACGTCGCGCCGAAGAACCCTATTTATCCACGGAGTCGGAAAATGTCAACCATCACTGATCGTCGTCAAGAAGATCCTCAGGAAGCCACTCTGACCATGTTCGACCAACAGGTTGCAGCCGCGAAGAAGTGGTTCGCGAGCCCCCGATTCGCCGGCATCATCCGTCTCTACTCCCCGCGCCAGGTGGCCGAGCAACAGGGCACGATCTCGGGCGACTACACCGTGGCGCGACAAGCAGCTGAGGAGTTCTACGCCCGCCTGCGCGAACTCTTCAAGCAACGCAAGCAGATCACCACTTTCGGCCCCTATTCGCCGGGCCAGGCCGTGATGATGAAACGCATCGGCATGGAAGGCATTTACCTCGGCGGATGGGCGACTTCCGCCAAGGGCTCCATCGCCGAAGATCCGGGTCCAGACCTGGCCAGCTATCCGCTTGGCCAGGTCCCGGACGAGGCTGCCGGACTGGTGCGCGCTCTCCTCACCGCGGACAAGAACCAGCACTTCACGCGCATGCGCATGACCGAAGAGCAGCGCAAAGCGACTCCCTTGATCGACTTTCGCCCCTTTATCATCGCAGACGCCGATACAGGTCACGGCGGGGATGCCCATGTCCGCAACCTGATCCGCCGCTTTGTCGAGGTCGGAGTCCCCGGATATCACATCGAAGACCAAAAGCCCGGAGCCAAAAAGTGCGGCCACCAGGGCGGCAAGGTGCTTGTTTCTGTCGACGAGCAGATTAAGCGTCTAAACGCTGCCCGCTTGCAGCTCGACATCATGCGGGCCCCAGGCATCATCGTCGCCCGAACCGATGCCGAGTCCGCAACCTTCATCGAGAGCCGCAGCGACGAGCGCGACCAGCCGTTCATCCTCGGCGCCACCAACATCGATCTGCCCAGCTACAAGGCTGGTTATCTGGCCATCTTGCGGAAGCTCTACGAGCTGGGCGTTGACGAGGTCCGCGGTCACCTCCTGTTTGCCATGTCCGAGGCCGAGTACTCGGCGGCGAACGATTGGCTCGAGCGCGTAGGCCTCATGTCGATCATCACCGAGCGCGCCCCCGCTCTTAGGCATATGACATCAACCGAGCTCGACGCAGCCCTCGACAAGATCGACACTCGCTACGTCGAAACCTGGCAGTCCGAGGCGGGCATGAAGACCTACGCCCTCGCGGTCGCTGAGGTGCTCGAGTTCCGCGCCTCCGAGGGCGAGCGCTTTGACATGACCGTCGACGAATGGCTGGCCTTCGCGAAACGCGCTTCTTTCTACGAGGCACGCGAGCGGGCAAAGTCTATGGGCGTCCACGTGATCTGGAATTGCGAACACCCCAAAACTCCGGAAGGCTTCTATCACATCCAGGCCGGAATCGATTTCGCCATCGCCAAGTCGCTGGCGGTAGCGCCCTTCGCCGACCTGCTCTGGATGGAGACCAAGACCGCCGATCTCGAGGACGCCGAGAAGTACGCGCACGCCATCCACGCACAATATCCCGATAAGATGCTGGCGTACAATCTGTCGCCGTCTTTTAGCTGGGATACTACCGGCATGAACGACGAACAGATGAAGCGCTTCCCCGAAGAACTCGGCAAACTCGGCTTCGTCTTCAACTTCATTACCTACGGTGGCCACCAGATCGACGGCCTGGCCGCCGAGGAGTTCGCAACCGCCCTGAAGCAGGATGGCATGCTCGCCCTGGCGCGCCTGCAGCGCAAGTTCAGATTGCTGGAGTCCCCCTATCGCACACCGCAAACGCTGGTCGGAGGTCCACGCCTCGACGCCGCCTTGATGGCGTCATCGGGACGCACCGCGGCAACGAAGGCAATGGGCAAGGGCTCAACCCAGTTTCAGCACCTGGTTCAAACCGAGGTTCCAACCAAATTACTCGAGGAATGGCTGGCAGAGTGGACAAAGCATTGCGACTACAAGGGAAAAATTCGCGTTCAGCTGCGTCCCCACACCGCCGGCTCCGAGTTATTGGAGTTGAGTGTGCTCAACCAGTCCACCGGCGAAAAGCTCGCCAACGTGGTCTTTGCCTATATACAGGATCGTCGCGGTCGCAGCATCCTCTCCATTCGCGACCAGAATACTCAACCGCCCGTGCGCAAGAAGCGCCTGATGACAGTGACCCAGCTCTTCCTCATCCACCGCTATAACGCAAGCGCGGTGCACTACGTCACCCCGACCGAGGATAACGAATTCCAAACACAAAGAATGAAAGGCGTCGGGATTTTCTCGGATGTGCATACCGAAATCGGCCAGATCATCGTGGCGCAAGTGAACAAAGACCGGGTCGCCGAACTGCTCAAACCCGATCGCGCACAACTTTTGGAGATCATCCGTAAGACGCCAGCATTGCAGCCCCAGGCTTAACAGGCTGGCGAAGAAACCTTGACGTCCTGCCGTTGATTTTGGGTGGCGCGGCGGTTCACCGCTGCGATCAGAGTGCAAATTTCGGTGTCGGCTTGAGCCGCTGGGTAAGCCTATGGGGCTTAGCGCTGCATCCCGGCACGGGATGACCACTCGTGCTTACGATGTATGCCGCTGCGTTCTATACAATCAACTTTGACATCCTAAGTGCACTCGTCAAGGAGCATTTTCATGCCAGCAAAACGCATTGGCATTCTCACCGGAGGCGGCGACGTTCCCGGCCTGAACTCTGTTATTAAATCGGTGGTCTACCGCGGAGCCGAAATCGGCTGCGACATCATTGGCATCCGCCGCGGCTGGGAAGGATTGACCCACGTCGACCTGAAAGTTCCGGCCAGCAAGTCACGCTATATCCAGCCGCTCAATCGCGAGAACACCCGCACCATTGACCGCACCGGCGGCACTTACTTGCACAGTTCGCGCACCAATCCCACCAAGATGCAAAAGCTGCCGCCCGCGCTCGTTGGGCAGCAGTTTCCGACCAAGCAATCAACCAAGAAGGGCGTAACCAGCACGGTTTTCGACGTGACGCCCGCCGTTTTGAAAAACATAGAGGCGCTCGGCCTGGATTACATCGTAGCCATAGGCGGCGATGACACCCTTAGCTATGCTGCTGAACTCAACCGGCAGGGCGTGAAGATCATCGCAGTTCCGAAGACCATGGATAACGACGTTCGCGGCACCGAATATTGCATAGGCTTTTCCACCGCCATCACGCGCGCCATGGATGCCATCGAGCGCCAGCGCACGACCGTCGGCTCGCACGAGCGTATCGGAATCTTCCGCATCTTCGGACGCGACGCCGGCTATACCTCTCTCTACACCGCTTACGTAACGTCGGTACGCTGCTGCATTCCCGAATACAAAGTCAATTTGCAGCACCTGATCGAGATCCTGATCACCGACAAACGCAACAATCCCAGCAACTACTCGTTGGTGATTCTTTCCGAGGGCGCCGAGTGGGAAGGCTACACGATGAAGGAATACGGCCCCGCCGACGCCTTCGGACACCGCAAAAAGATGAGCGTGGCCGAAGACCTGAGCGATGAAATCAAGAACGCCACTGGAGAAGAAACCATAGTCAGCGACCTGACCTATGATTTGCGTTCCGGCAGTCCGGATTTCGTCGACCGCATGGTGGCCACCACCTACGCCGGAATGGCGATGGACGCAGTGCAGGAAGGAAAGACCGGTCTAATGGCTGCGATCAGCAGCGGATGCTTCGCCATGGTCCCGATCCCCGACCCCAAGTTAGGCCCGCGCAAAGTCGATGTCGCCACCATGTACAACACGGAACGCTATCGGCCGACGTATGATCGCAAGCTGGGCCTGCCAATTTTCCTGACGCGAGCGTAGCGTTCAGGAATCAGTAACTCACTAACCAGATTTCTTGGGAGGCGGTGGGGGTGGGGGGGGTGGGGGGGGTGGGGGGAGCGGCTTTCGAATTGGCGGCCAGCTCTTGTTTGCATCCTGTGTTTTGGTCATGCAGCGGGAGCCAAACCATGCTGTCTGATAACGTAGTCCTGCCACTTGAGCATGGCTCGCTCATTGTTCGGAATTAACATGCTGCTCTTCGAAAGTTCTGCCTCGTCCTCTTCTAGCACACGAAGCCTGTCCAGGGCGTTAGGGGAATACATGTCGTCCCATAGAGCCTTGTATTCATTCGATAACCTGCTCCATCGGAAATGCAGATCCCCGCATTCTGTGATTCGCTTCAGATTCTGCTGAAGGAGCGTAACGAAACTTATGCCTGCCGTGAGTAGAGCAAGGGCTGCCTTGATCCATTGAAAATCGGGTGGAATCCAATCGGTAACGAACGCGGCCGCTGCTCCCGAGGAGAATATCAGCGTTGTCCATGTGAGAATTTTTTGCTGAGTCTGTAGACGTCCGCCCATGTCGGCGAAATAGTTCGCCCTGATCTCACCGCCAAGCCAGCCTTCCCATACATCTTTCCTTTGGAGGTCGGACAACATACCTAAATTATACTTCGGTCTGGAAACTATAAGAAGGGGCTATTCTCTTGGGTCTTGGTAGCCTGTAACGAGATTTTGCGCACATGATGCCACCCTATGCATGGTAATTATCCCTTGACATCACGTAGAGTCGGTTCTATGATCCCATGTGATGTCGGCAGGAAAGGTCAGTAGCGCTGAGGCCAAGATTAAGCGGGCCGAAAAGCACATCAACGAAATCGAAGATGAACTCCTCGCCTTCGGGAACAAGAACCCGTACAAAGTCACTGCCGAGCGAGACTCTAACACGCGTGAGTTGATCTATCGCATGGTCGAGGTCGGCGATCCGCCCGATATTGCTGCCGCCGTCGGAGACGCTCTCCATAACCTGCGGAGCGCTCTGGATCATGTGATTTGCGCGTTCTCCTCGAACGTCAACGGCAGCACTGGTTTTCCGCTCATTGATCCAGCGAAGAAGGCTTCCGAGCGAAAAAACACCTTTGACTCCAAAATAAGTAGCCTCTCGCCAGATGGAAAAAAGATAGTCGAGCGATTCAATCCACATGACAGAATTGATCCTGACCTGTGGCGGCTGCATCAATTGGACATTCTCGACAAACACAAGACCCTTGCTACCGTTGCGGCATCCTTCGGGTTGCTCGATGTCAGCGGGCACACTGCTTTCCTCAAATACGGCAGAAGGTACACAGTGCAACGTGCCGCTGATGGGCACGGTTTTACCGCCAGAATCGCTGTTGAGAATTACGTCGGCCCGACTCGGCGGGTCTTCCCGCTGAAAGCAGGCGATGTAATCCACGTCGATCCCCTTGATGCGGAACCAGACCAAGATATTGATTTCAGATTTTCGGTAGTGCTCAATGAGCCGGGGATTGCTGAGGGTCTTTCGATCACCGACGCCCTCTACACATCGCGTGATCTCGTTAGAAGAATCGTTGCTGCCTTCGCCAAGTTGCCCTGACACACTCCCACCACTCCGCCGTGATAAAATCACAGCGTCATGGCGGGCATACGCTCATCCCGGCAAGGTAGAAGCGAACGACCCGTTTCGAGTCGAGATTTGAAGCCCTCCGCAGAGGTCGCGGCTAAAATGGCTCCTGTATCGCGGGCGTCATTCCACGACCTACTGCGACGCGCGGCGCAGCCAGTTCGGAAACGCGCTTCAAAAACGCGTTGAAAATCAAGTTCCCCTGATCCCTCCGGTTGTATCTGAACGAATACTCATCCAAATAGCTCTGCAAATATTTCTGGCTGACCTGATGGTACACGCCGCCAATCCCACGCTTCACTAGCGACCAGAAGCCTTCAATCGTGTTCGTGTGAACATTTCCGCGAACGTAGACTCTGGCGCTGTGCTTGATGCGGCGATGCTTATAGCCTTTTTCCGGCATGTGTTTGATCCCGTCGTAAGCGTTCAATTCATCAGTGAAAATCATGCTTTTCGGCAGGATGTAATCGCGCACGTACCCAAGCAGCGTTGAGCCCTTGACGTTGGGAGCGGCGATAGCTCGGACGCGGCCCTTGCGCTCTACCATGCCCACAACGGGAGTCAATTTCTTATCGCCGCCCATCGGCCTGCCCGTTCCATACTTGCGCCGTCCGCCCATATAGGTTTCGTCCATCTCCACCGCTTCTCCCTCCAGTTGCATGTCGCCTTCGGACAGCAACGAGCGAATTTGGCGAAACATGCGCCAAGCAGTTTTGTAGGTCACTCCGAGTTCGCGCTGAATCTGCTTTGCCGAGATGCCGCAACGAGTCGAAGCCATCAGATACATGGCGTAGTACCAGAGTCGCAGCGACGTGCTGCTGTGCTCAAAGATCGTCCCGGCCATCGGGGAAATCTGAGTTCCGCAATGATCGCACGAATACACCGGACGCCCATTGATGCGGTAGTGCTTTCTCTCCACTCCGCACTTTTCGCAACGGATGACGCCACCTGGGAAACGCTGCTCTTTCAGGTGCTCAAGGCAGGCGGCGTCGTCCGGGAACTGACGATTGAAATCGTTGATCGTGTAACGCAAGTGCTGCGGAATGGTCTGTCTCTGTTTCATGGCAAGAACAGTATGCCATTTATTCTACGTGATGTCAAGGGATAAATACCCTATGCATTGACATTCGCCAACCATTCGCCTATGCTGCGCGCATGGCGATCACTCGGCGTCAACGCGAGCTCTATGACTTCATTTCGCGCTTCGTGGCTGAGAAGGGATACTCCCCTTCGTTTGAAGAGATCAAGGAAGCCATGGGGCTGAATTCCCTGGCCACCGTGCATAAGCACGTCACCAACCTGGAGAAAAAAGGCCTGCTCACCCGCGACTACAACCGCAGCCGCTCCATCGATCTGCTGCCTCCTCGCGGAAAGTTGAAGCAGTCAATGGCAGTGAACACCGCAATGGTGCTGCCCCTGGTCGGCCGAATTGCAGCGGGACGTCCGATCGAGGCAGTCGAGCACAGCGAGACCATCTCCCTCGCCGATTTTGTGCGTTCAAAGGAAGTGTTCGTGCTCGAAGTGCGCGGAGAATCGATGCAGGACGAAGCGATTCTAGACGGCGACTACGTGCTCGTCGAGAAAACGAAAACCGCTCACAACGGAGATATCGTGGTAGCTCTGATCGAATCGACCGACGCAACCCTGAAGCGCTTCTTTCGCGAGGGAGACAACATTCGTCTGCAGCCATCGAACTCGACCATGCAGCCGATCATTGTGCCGGCTGCATCGGTCGAGATTCAGGGACGAGTAATTGGAGTATTGCGGAAGTATTGAAGTATCGGCTGTCGGTCGTGGTCAATCAGAAATCAGTGGCTAATCAGAAATCTGAAGCAATCACCACACTGAGCCCGACAGCTGAGACCTATCCTACGTGGCGCTCCAGCGCTTTCTGGATATCGTCTTTGGAACGATAGCCAACCAGTTGTTCCACGACCTGTCCATTTTTGAAAACGAGCAAGGTGGGAATGCCAGTGACTTTGTAGCGCATAGGGGTAGCGCCGTTGCGGTCGACGTCCATTTTACCGACCTTGATCTTGCCCTGATATTCGCCGGCGAGCTCTTCCACTATCGGAGCGATCGCACGGCACGGACCGCACCAGGCTGCCCAGAAATCGAGCAGCACGGGCTTGTCGGACTTCAATACGTCGGAATCGAAATTAGCGTCGGTAACCTCGACGGTGGTATTGCTTGCCATTCTTCCTCCAGGATCTAACTAACAGGACCTCGAACTAAACGATCTCGAGCTAAACGATTAATTCCTGCATGTGGAAAGTTCATCCACCGGCGGGAAGCTCTATCGTAGCACCGATGATTGGATGCTCCACAGCCGCTCTACGTCGCAGACGCCGAACACAGCGCCCGCATTACTTACGTAGAGCGCCGTAGAATGAAGGTCTTGCGTTCATCGACGCACAATCGCCCTGGGAGAATTCAAAGCTGCAATACAGTGTTGTTGCGTTAATGCCCATGAGTTAATGCCCATGAACGATCTCGACAATCTGCGGGTGCTGCTCGTAGCCGCCCGGAACCCTCTGAACATCGGCGCGGCGGCGCGGGCCATGAGTAACTTTGGGCTCCGTCGGCTACGAGTCGTCAATCCCTACGAAGTGGCCTTTCAAGAGGCGCGCTCGGCTGTCGGTGCAAAAGAACTACTCGCCAAGGCGGAACAGTACCAGAACGTAGCCGAAGCCATCTCCGACTGCACCCTGATAGTGGGAACAACCGCTGCCGCCCGGCGCGAGTTGCAGCACCCGTTGCTTCGACTGGAGGAGGGCGGCCGAGCCATCAAGCGGCACCTCAAGACAGGACCAGTGGCATTGCTGTTCGGCTCGGAGCGATTTGGCCTGTCAAATGAAGAGATGAGCCACTGCCATTGGATGATGCGGATTCCCACCCGCGAAGAACATGGCTCGATGAATCTCGGCCAGGCAGTTGCGGTCTGCCTCTACGAACTGGTACGAGGACGGAAAACAATGCTAAGAACTGGATTGGCAAAGGCCGTGTCCACTCAAAAAGAAAAAGCTCCCGCCAGGTCTGCGGAAATCGAACGTTTGACGAAGGTGATGTTTTCAGTTCTGAGCAAGAGCGAATTCATCCAGCCGCGGGCGGTGGCGGCCGAAGAAAAGTTGCGGCGCCTCATCCGGCGCATAAAGCTGAACTCGAACGACGCGGAAGTGCTCTTAGGAATGCTAAGGCAAATAGACTGGAAGCTTCGCACAAACGAGGATGAAGGTGAATAGTATGTAGTCGAATTTATGGCTGTGTGGTGACGGGGCTCTGCCCGTGAGGATGGACCGGAGGACTGTCATCACACGTGTATCCCGCAACTAACGCGATCAGGCCGCCTTCGGTGAACCTCGCACCAGGCTCGCAATCACCGTACCAAGAACCAGCAAACTGACCAAAGAAATGATTCCCAGAGATATGACACAGTAAATGCACCACACCCCCAACACCGCTGACTCAATGTGCGCCAGATAGAGCGCGAAGCCAAGACCGCCCAGCGCGGCCACCAGCATCAAGCGATAAGCCTTCACAAATCCGAGCACACCAAGCAGCAGATATCCGGCAATCCCAATTACACCCACCGGAATGCCGAACAGCATGGCATACGGACTATGATTCACGATGCCGCAGTCCCAGCGCTCATTGATGCTGCATGGAGAAGCATCCGTGCGGTAATGCTCGCGTAAGGCGAGAGCAGAAACAACCATACCGAAGACCGCCATCACAACCAGTACCCATCTCATGAAGTGCTCCCTGGATGAAAAACTAGATGAAAAATAAATAATGAATGAAAATAAATAATCAATCGTGGTAACGCTGCTCACCCACCGGAAGCGCAACGTCCAGCCTGTTCTGTGGCGGAGGCAACGGGCAGGTCGCATACGCGGTATAGGCGCAGGGCGGGTTCTGCAGTCGATTGAAATCAAGCCAGACCTCGCCGGGCTCACCGACGCCATGATTCGGCGGATCGCTATAGAGAAACCGTCCCGCACCGTACGTAGTTGTCTTGCTGGTGGTATCGCGAACAATAAAGAAGAGCTCAGCCGAGTTCGGATCATCAATCACAGGCTCCAACCGGAAGACCTTGCCGTTCAACATGAATTCCGCAACCCCCGGCGCCGGGAGATGGGTGGTAGTTCCTATGACCGTCGGAATGTCAAGCACCTTCGGAGGGTTGTAGGGAATCCAGTGTGCGCGCACGCGATAGTTTTCATCCGGCGCATACCAGTGCAATCCGTGGAAACCGACGCGCGTCGGGGCTTGCAGGTCCTTGACGCGTATTCCAAATTGCTCGTCGCGATGGATTATGAGAATAGTAAGCGTATTCAGTCTGAGTATCGATGGCCTGTCGTCACTATCGGCAACCAGATCTTGCTCTTTCGCTGGATTGCCATTGACCATCAGTTCCTTCGGAAAACCCTCCGTCGGAGGCAGCAGGCGTAGAAAACCTTTCTCTAGGTGCACGATCCCAATGTGCGCGGGTCCCTTTCCGGCGATCTGAATTCGGTTGTCGTCAGCGTAACCAAAACTGTTGTCCCCTTCTTTCAGCCATCCCAGAGCGGTCAATGAAAGCCAGCCTCCGGGAGCCTGCAGAGCGGTGGCCCGCTGATCGCGCCATTTCTGCAGATCGCGCAGCCATGCCGGGTCACCGGTGCTCTGGGCGTTGGAACTTGGCGGATCTGAAGCCGCCGCGAGCGGCGATAGCAGCATCGCCGCCAGAATCAAAGTCACCAGCCGTTTGAATTTCCTCGTCATTTTTTCGAAACTCCGTAATCCCAATTTCAGCCATTCGGCCGGACGGGGCCGCTTACCAAAAACCTCTTCTCCAGACTTTGGATGCAGTCTGAGTCCGGTGTTTCTACCCGGTTCGCCCTATAGTCGACGCTCCGCGAAGCCTTTAACGTCGAACTTGGGGCAGGGATATGGACGATTATATTCGCCGCAGTTAGTATCGCCCAACTCGGCCCACACAATTTAAGGAGCGAAGGTAATGAACAAGGATCAAGCAGCCGGAAAATTTGACCAGGCAGTCGGAAAAGTAAAACAGGGCGTTGGAGAAACCGTAGGCAACCAGAAACTGGCCAACAAAGGACTCGTCGACCAGGCTAAAGGTGCAGCCAAAGAGACTTGGGGCGACACCAAAGACGCGGCGAAGCAAGTCACCGACTCGCAGAAGGACGCCAATCAGGAAAAGGCCAATCAGACGCGCAACAAAGTCAGCCAATCCATCGACGACATCAAGAACAAGGGCAAAGAGAAAATCGAAGACTTCAAACAACGCCGTTCCGCATAACGCGATGCAACCCAACATCATGAACCACCACGAAGGATGAAGCATCACGAAGGCGTGCCGTCGAGCGTTCCCTTGGCGTACCTTCGTGCCCTTGGTGGTTAGGGATTTTGCAAATGGCACCACTGCTTGAGCAAATGGCACCATTGCCTGAAAAGAAGATCTTTTCTCCTTCGATCCATACGATTTGCTAACCTTTGCAAATCGCTTTATGGTTCTCGAAGGAGAAAACTCATGTCTAGGCGACTGCCGATTTCGCGGGTGGTTCTATCGTCTCTGATCCTATGGCTGCTCTTAGCCCTGACGAGTTCCGTTGCCGCCCCAGCGCAAGCTCCATCGGTCGACCCCGAGGGCCATGCCTGGTGGCAGCACGCCGTATTTTATGAAATCTATCCCCGCAGTTTCGCCGACAGCGACGACGACGGCATCGGCGACCTCAACGGCATCCGCTCCAAAATGGATTATCTGCACGACCTGGGAGTCGACGCCATCTGGATCACTCCCTGTTTTCCCTCGCCGCAAGTCGATTTCGGATACGACGTCTCCGATTACGAGAACATCGATCCCATGTACGGCACTCTCGCCGACTTCGATTACCTGGTGGCCGAGGGAAAAAACGACCACGTCCGCATCATCCTCGACTTCGTGATGAACCACACCTCCGACCAGCATCCCTGGTTTCTGGATTCGAAGTCCTCTCGCACCGCAGCGCATCGCGACTGGTATATCTGGCGCGACGGCAGAGCGCCCGGCAAGCCTCCGAACAACTGGATTTCAATCTTCGGCGGTCCGGCATGGAAGTTCGATCGCACAACCAACCAGTACTACTACCATTTTTTCTACCCTCAACAGCCGGATTTAAACTGGCGCAATCCCGCAGTCGAAGCAACTATGCTAGATACCACCAGCTGGTGGTATAAGCGCGGCGTTGCCGGCTTCCGCCTCGACGCCGTCGACACCCTGTTTGAAGATCCAGAGTTACACGATAACCCCGTTCTTCCCGGTTTTAACAAACAGGGAGATCCCAACACCAACGAAAAATACAACCGGAACCTTCCGGAGGTTCACGAGGAACTGCAGAAACTGCGCAAGGTGGCCGACGCGTCGAACGCCGTGCTCATCGGCGAAACCTGGACCTCCAACGCCGCAGAACTCGATCGCTATTACGGCCAGGGCGGCAACGAACTCCAAATGCCCATGGACTTCATGTTCACCATGGTCAATAAACTCTCTCCGCCTGAATTTCGGCGCCAGATCGCGGCCGTTGACGGTGCCCATGGCTGGCCCGTCTACGTGATCAGCAATCACGACATCATCCGCTCCTATAACCGCTACGGGGATGGCAAGCACAACGACGCCATCGCCAAACTGATGGGTGCCTTCTACTTGACGCTGCGCGGTACCCCCATCATGTATTACGGCGAAGAAATCGGCATGGAGAACAACGATCCCACCCGCAAGGAAGACGTGAAAGATCCCATCGGCCGCACCGGATGGCCAAAAGAAAAAGGCCGCGACGGCGAACGCACGCCCATGCAGTGGAACACCCTGCGCAACGCCGGCTTCAGCGATAAAGCTCCGTGGCTTCCCGTGCCGCCAAGCTACCAGACTCACAATGTGGCGACGGAGTCGAAAGATCCAAACTCCATTCTGAATCTCTACAAAAAAGTCTTAGCCTTGCGTCATACGAACGAGGCGCTGCTCGAAGGCGCCTATACCGCGCTCAACCCGGACGATCCCAACGTGATGTCCTACCTGCGCAGCTACAAGGGAAAAGCCGTGCTGGTCGCGCTGAACATGTCGGCCACTGCGCAAAGAGCAAGATTCGATTTATCCCCGCAGGGATTTGGCGGTACTCCGCTAAAAACTCTGATCTCCTCCGCAGCATCTGCAAAAGGCAACGAAGTTACGCTCGAGCCCTTCGGCGTGCTGATCGCAGCCGTGGAGCAGTGATAACACGCTTTCCGTACAATTCAGTGAGTGAGTAGAAACAGAGTATCCTGTCATGCACTTCCCTTTACGCCTCTTTGCTTCGATTATCTGAGCAGGCACATCGCAGACTATCCGCCGCTGCGGACTAGCCCCGCACGATCTCGTTGCTTCGAAACGAAGATCTCGTGTGTCGAGGGGTAAGAGAACTGCGAGGAGGCTGAAAGATGTTTACGGAGAAAAGGAGTTGCTTGCGCCATAAAGTGCAGGCCTGTCTTCGCCAGCTTCGATGGCGTCACGGGCGGCATGATTCTCGACCTCAGCGAGCAGGGTTTATCGATGCAAAGATTCGTCCCACTCGAAGCTGGCCGCCGCTTTCAAATCCGCCTCGATCTGCCGGAATCCGAGCCCCGACTCGAGACGACCGGTTACATTGCATGGGCAGATGCTCTAGGCCGCGCCGGCGTGCGCTTCTCCGAACTCCCCCTGGAGGCGCGCCAGCGTCTTGACGCCTGGCTAACCTTGAATGATGGCGCGCCCAGCAACAAGGCGCCAACGCTCACCGTCAACGCCGTGCCCGGCCGGGGTCTAAGCGGCAACCCCGCAGGCAACGCAGCCAGCGAGCTGCGTTCCATCAGTCTGGAAGCGGACGCTGGCCCCGCGCAGTCGCACCGCCGAACCGACTTCTCATCCTCAATTCAATACGAGTTCAACTCGCTCGGGTCCGATCTGAATGCCGCGCTGGGTATGATCAGCGAACGCGCGCGCACGCTCATACGCGGAACTGGCGCCGCCATCGCGCTAAGCGACGGGGATTCCACATCGTTCCAGCCGCTGGTGTGCCGCGCCAGCGTCGGCACCGGCGGACCACCGCTCGGAACCGTCGTAGACATCAACTCCGGTTTTTCCGGAGAGTGCGTACGTACAGGAAAAAACCTGCGTTGCGATGATGCCAAGACCGATTCCCGCATCGAAGCCGGCACGTTTCAGCGCCTCGGTATTCGCTCGATAGTGGCCGCCCCCATCCGCTACGAGCGTGAGGTCGTAGGCTTGCTGGAGGTTTTTTCTCCGCTCTCTTTCGCTTTTGACGAAGGCGATCAAGCGGTCTTGGACCGTCTGGCGCAGACCGCGCTCCTCACAATCAGCCAGACCCAACTCTTCAAACGCGGTTAGCGGTCATAAGTTCTCGCAATCCGAGCTTCTCGCAACCGCTCTATTGTGGTTTCGGAGTTACGACCGCGGCCCCTTACATCGACTGCTGCGCCGCTGACTTGGACGAATCGCCTGCCGCAGCCTGTTTGGGAGGCGGAATTTCCTTTCCCGGTGGATAAATGATGATCCGCACCGTGCCCGAAGCATCCCCTTTTGCATCGGTCGGCTGCTTGCCCATTCCAAGAGTCTTGAGTTGACTGTCGTCGAATCCAAAGTTCTCGACCAGATATTCACGCACCACCATGGCGCGTGCTTCCGTGAGCGTTAAATCCTTCTGGGCGTCTCCTTCCATGCCAGCGGAAACTGCGACCACCGCCAGGCCATATTGATTATCGGCCAAATACTCACCACTAGGTTTCAATACTTTCTGGTCCTTCAACTTCGCCGTCTCGCGTTTGTCAAAAAGCTGTTTTGCCGAATAAGTGAACTCCTTGACCGGCGTCCCTTGCGGCAGCCGTTCGATCTCATCCTGTGTTAGCTCCGAAGCGTTTTCGTAGCCCCGGTGCTTGAAAAATCCGCGCAAAAAGAAGTTGTGCTTCAGCGCTTCCATGTCCTCCGCGAAGTCCGTAACTCCGGCTTGCGCCTGCACCATCGTCTGGTTCAAAGTGCTCGTCGTTTGCGCCAGATCGTTGTAGAGCTGCTTGTCGTTCACCAGCGCCCCACCGTTCCCTGTCCTTTATTGATTTTGGCGCTGATCGAGTCCAAATTCGCCGTCGCGCGCGTCGCATTCTGGATGGCTTGTTGGCTGCTATCCAAAATCACGCTGGCCTTTTGCAGCATGTCGGCCATTTCCAGCGGAGGGCGGCTGGCAATCACATCGCCATTGTGAACATCGCCGGCTCGAGCTGACCCAAACGAGATTGCCACATATTGATTGCCCAGCAACCCCTCGGTTTCGATGCTGGCGACGGAATCACGCTTGATGATCCGGTGCGTCGAGTCGTCCAGATCCATGAATATCGTCACTTCCCGCCCGACCTCGGCGGCAGCGCTATCGTGCGCACCGTGCCCACGTGAACCCCGCCCACTCGCACATCTCCACCCTGGTCCAGACCACCACATCGGAGAATTGTGATTTCAGCTGATACGTGGAACTGAAAAGATACTGCTTGCTTCCAATGATGAAAATTCCGACCGCCAAAATTGCCAGTGTCGCAATAATGAAAAGTCCCAGGCGCGCCGCTCTCGACATAGTTTCTCCTACGAACGCTTCAAAAATTCCTTAACGAACTCGATGTCACTTTTCTCGAGCTCTTCAAAAGTGCCCTCGATCACAACGCTCCCCTTGTCGAGCAGCGCTAAACGATTTGCAGTCGTTTTTGCGCTATGCAAATCGTGAGTCACCACGATGGACGCCATTTGATGCTGCTCTTGCAGCTTCAGCACCAAGTCATCAATCTCCCCGGAATTTATAGGATCGAGGCCGGCCGTCGGTTCATCCAGCAGCAGAATTTCAGGCTCGAGAATTAGCGCACGCGCCAGCCCTACTCTCTTCTGCATGCCACCAGAAATGTCCGTCGGCATCTTTTCTAGGTGGCCTTCCATGCCCACCTCTGCCAATAATTTCTTAACCCGGTCGCCCTGCTCAGACGTTGACATGTCCCTTCGATGGTGTAAAGAGCGGAAAAGCTACGTTCTGCTCAACGTTAAGCGAGTCATAGAGAGCGGCGTGCTGAAATAAGGAACCCATCTTCTTTCGAATGCCGCCGAGTTGGTCAAGTGTCAGACCCGTAATTTCTTCGCCTTGAATGCGAACCGATCCACTGTCAGGCTTTTCCAGGCCAATGATGATCCTTAGCAACACGCTCTTTCCGCTCCCGCTTCGGCCAAGCACCGCGAGGGTCTCACCGCGAGTCACACTAAGGCTGACGCCCTTTAGCACCTTTTGCGTTCCGAATGACTTGTGCAAGTCTTCGACCGCGACTGCTGGCGCCCGGTCACCTTTTCCGGCTTCGTTCGGCTTCGTCGCGGTTTCTGTCAGATTCTCATCGATTGCATTCATTCGGCTCTCCAGATGTTCTTGGAAAAGATGTTCATGGAAAAATGCTCATGAAAAAGATCCTCACGGAAAAAATATAAGGATGAGTTTCACCAGAACGACGTCGGCCAGGATCACAAACAATGAAGACAAGACCACCGAACTCGTCGCTGCACGGCCCACGCCCGCCGCACCGCCCTGGGTCCGCATCCCCTGAAAGCAGGCGATCAAACCAATGATCAAGCCAAAGACGACCGTCTTAAACGTGGGCGGCAGAAAATCATTGAAATCGGCGCCCTTAAAACCACTGTTGATAAATTGATGCAGCGACATCGGTTCCGTCAAAGCCTGCGTCAACCATCCCGTCAAGATCCCGCATAAGTCCGCTCCCAGAGTCAGCAAAGGCAGCATCAGGATGCACACCACTATTCGCGTCGCGGCTAGCAATCGATACGGGTTCACCGCCGACGCCTCGATCGCATCGATTTGCTCCGTGACTTTCATCGACGCCAACTCCGCGCCGATGCCCGCGCCCACCCGCCCGCTTACAACCAGGCCGGTGATGATTGGCCCGGTCTCGTGGATCACTGAAAAAACGATAGCCGCCGGAAGCAGCGACTTCGCGCCAAATCGGGTCAGGCTATAGCGTGCCTCCAACGACAGAACCACGCCGGTAGCGGCACCGGCCGCGGCCACCAGCGGCAGTGACATGGATCCGACCTCATCGAGTTGGCGAAAGAATTCGGCAAATTCAAGCGGCGGAGTCACCGCGGTCGCACAGTTTGCCAGAAAAACAGCCCCAGATTCCCGAACCATTCGAGGACGCCAGTGATAGGATCCTTGCCCCTTGGCTTGACTGAAGCCTTGGCCGTTTCGGTCGTTCCAGGCAGGCTACGTCGTTCTCCGTGCAGCGGAGACTCCACGCCCACAGCCTGATTGAGCTTCCCGTCCACCGGCGATTAGATGCCGGTCCAGCGCGTCAATGTATATTCGTCTAAAGTGGTATCCGTGATGAAATACAGTATCGGCGGGGGTCTTTCATCCTCAGAATTTGCAGAGTGGATTCAATAAGAAACGCAATGGTGTGCCGAATTAAATTTCGATCCGCACGCGAGAGTCTTGCTGGACCATTCTTCCCTTGCGCGCCGCCGAGCTGGCCAGGCCATTGGCCTCTGCGTTGTTCTCCCGCGGGACGTGCGAGATCGAGAAATTAAGCGATCGCGCCAGCTTCCGGCAGATCCAATTGAGAGAATACAGTCGCGGACTGCGGCAACTGTATTCCCCGCTCATCTGCTTGACCATAATTTCAGAATCTGAAAACACATGGAGTGTCTTTGCCTCAAGCCCCAAGGCACATTGCAACGCCTCAAGCAGAGCTACGTACTCGGCGACATTATTGTCCTGGTGCCCGATCCATTTGGCGATCCTGATCGTGCCATTCGTCGAGCCGTCGATGATCACTCCAATTCCCGACGGGCCGGGATTCCCGAGCGAGCCGCCATCGACGTAGGCCACTAGATCTGACATTTGCGAGTTGCGCTGATACCAACCATGCCTGACGCAGGTTTCACAGTCAAGATGCTCGTCTGATTCGTGCATACCTTCGTGCCGCTCTTCTCGCTTCTTAATGCCTTCGCGCAACTGTGGACATAACTGTGAAAAAAAAGGACAAAATTTAATCTCCCATTCATTAAACATCAACGATTCAATGGTTTGCCTTTCTGTTTTTTGCTGCGGAATCAACGGTCAATTGCACCGAAAAGCGGCATTGACAATCTTCGAACAAATCTCTAAGGTTGCTCCCGTCGACGGCTGAAAGGGTTGGCTTAAATAAAATTTTGCCAGTCCGAAGTAGGCTGAGTGATCAGCTCAACGGGGCGACCCAACGAGCAGCCAAACCTGAAAAAACCGACGGCTCAGCGAGGGGCAGTTGGGGTTTGGGACCGCGAAAGCGGTGATCACATCGAGGGCTGTGACGGTGCATGCTTCCACGCTACCAACTTCCTCGCAGGAGCTGATGGCTAGAGCATAACCAATGTCACAGCCTTTACCTTTTCGTGATCCACTCGCGCGATAATACTCACAAACACCCCCATCCCTGTCAATCACACTCCAGCCGGCTGTGTTGCTGCACTTGATTTTGGGTGGCGCAGCGGTTCACCGCTGCGGTAACTGCACTGTTTTTGAACCGGCTTTAGCCGCCGAGGGAACGCATCCTTCGATGCCGACCCGACGCCAACCCTCCTCCTATGCAGAGATTTACTCGCTTCATGCGCGCGCCTGCTGCACCATCTCCACTAGGATTTTTCTAGTTTCCTCCGCGTTCGTTGCCTCTCTCAGAAACGCTATGCGGCTCCCTCGCATCCCATCCTGAGTTTTCAGGCGCACATGAAACCCAAGCCGATCGACCGCGGTCATCGTCGCTTCCTGTGCCTCAATATGTGCGACTTTTCCGGCCAGCAACAGGAGCGCGTCTCTGTGGTCAGCGTTCATGTGCCGAATGATTTCAGCCATCGAGTCAGCAAGGGGGTCAGGCCGGCTGCCGTCGTATTCGGATGAAGATACCCATCCCATCACTCCAAAGCCGCCGATGTAATACACGTCCACCACCTCCATGCGGTAAAAAGAAAAGTCTTCAAAATCCACCCAGTAACGGCTGTTGGCGTGGCGCGCCAGGTAAAGCCTCCGGACCTCGGCAACCTCCGACTGCGGTATCGGCAAAACGTTCCCCACGAGCGTGACCCTCGATGCTCCGAGCGGGTCGCCGCCAGCGTCCTCCTGCGTGACGAGCAAGCTCGCGCGGGGATCAGCACGCAGGTTCTGCGTGTGCATGGCCATGGTGCTGATGAGGAAAATAGGCTCTCCTTGCTCGTCCAGGCCGTAGGGCATCACCGATCCAAAGGGAAACCCCGGTTGTTTCCGCGAAAGGGTCGAGAGGCTCCCGACGCGGCTTAAGTACATAAGTGTACGTGCACGCTCGGCGTAAGAAGGCTCCGCGACCGCAGGCTGGTCACTCGCCGGGCCAGTTCCCGCATGTTTTCCAATGGACGAAGATGAAGATGAGGTCGTCATGATCCAGGTCTCCAGTCACTTTGAATTATGCCATCTAGCGGCACATCGCGGATGATACTCGCGCCGCGCAATTGAACCCCCGGAACACTCTCCTGCCAATGCCAAAACGGACTGAACACGTAAACAAAGCAAGGCGCAGCGAGACCACGAGTACGTCCTCCTGTGGGGATACCTAAGTGCGAGATGAATGGGAAAGCCACGAAGAATCGGGTTCAAACCTTGCGTCGGGCGATTATAGTTTTTTCTCGAAAGCGTGATCATACTGGACGCTGCGATGGCCGAAGTCCAGCGCAGCGGCAGATGTCAAATGGTGGAACATTTTCAGACCGGGGGCAACCTAACAAAGGCCCGCGCGGGATATATGTTCCTTCCATCTTCTGCAAAAGATTTTGTTCCTGATGGGGTCGTGTTACGAATCCAGCTTTTCCCATCGGACCGCTGGACACGTTTGCTCTATGGTCGCGTGGCAATGTAGACGTGCTTGTTCACCGCGTCCTCAGCCTTCTCAAGGAAATCAAGAGGGAGTTATAAGAGCGAAAGAAAACAAGTGTGGGGTCTACCAATGCGGCATGTCTTCGCAGTTCTGTCTGCTTTGTCGGCTACTCTTCCATAACCCAACTATTTCGGCAGGGGAAAACCTTCATGCAGACCACCGTTCGCTCTGCTTCCTCGGGTTTGGCGTGAGTGAAGCCAAGGTTGGCTGTGCAAAGAACATCTCCTTTCAAAATCAGGCTAGTGTTGTTGTCCAGCGGCGCGTTCTGCTTTGTGGCTATCAGGATGCGCTGCGAACCGTCAGGCGAAAGCACCCAGATCTGGTTGAGCAAAATCTCCGATACGTAGATGTTGCCTTTGGCGTCCAAGTCGATCCCATCGAATGCCGAGAATCCGTATGGCAGCGGCACAGGTTCACCGGCTGTCCCATCATCCTTAATCGGGATCCTGAGTACCATGGGGTCGCCGTCGGTAACGGCATAGATGTTCTTCTGTTGCTTATCGAGGACGAGATCATTGACTCCCAGTGGGAATCCCGAATAAGGCTTGGGGGACCAATTGAGCAGAGGATGGGCCGACCACAGGTCCACCTTTTTCCCGTCCGGAGAGATCTTCCAGATTCCAGAGTACGTGAGGTCCGTCATGTACACGTTGCCGCTCGAATCGATCGCAACATCGTCGGGGTAGCAAAATGGCCAACCCTCCGCTTTGGTTGCGAGTGGCGTTACCTTTCGGGTCTGAGCGTCGATCTTATAGACGCCCGATTGGGTCACCGTCGCGTCCCGGCAAGCGGGGTGGAACGGATTTGCCAAGTCCTTCCTGAAGTCATGTTTCGAGTGGCCCGTGTAAGCGACGTAAATGTTGCCAGCCTGGTCAAGATCGAGTCCGATGAGGTCTCCATTTCCGCTTTCTTCCTTCGACGGCACCCACGCGATGTGATCGTAGCTGCCGTCATCCTTGAGCATGACGACTTCTCCAACATGCATCAGGGTGGCGTAGAGGTTGCCATGCGAATCGACTCCGAGACCCTCAGGTGTATCGGGGAGTTTGGCCATGACCCAGGCCTTGAACTGTGCCGCAGCTGGCGGAGAAGAGGCGGTGAAAAACAATGCGCAAGCGATTAAGCACGTAAGAATCCTCAGGCGTTCTTTTTGGCGCGGACCCGATTGGGCCATGTTTGTTCCTCCTATAATCATCGCCGATTCCGGCTTTGACTTTCCGGGCACAGCGATAATGTATCCGAATCTACAGCAAGCTAGAAGCGGCGAGACCCAGCATTTCAATGTCAGACACAAGGCAGTCGCGGCAACCCTTAGCTTGGGATTACTTCACGTTTGCCCGTCAGAACGAAGCCGCTCGCGCGGCGGACGCTGCCGCGTGTATAGACACAAGCGTCGGAACTGTCCTCTTGAAGAACGGATGGGGCCGGAGGTAGGATGACGCAGGTGGTTGCCAGAACTGCTATATGATGAACATCAATAATGACGGTTTGACCAAAGCCCGCGTCTGGCAAGGCTTTTCAGGCAGAAATCGATGGAATCCCCATAGCGCCCCGCGTCCGCCGCACCCGCGAGCGGCTTCCTTCTAACGGCTGTATCGAAAGCGAACTCCTGAGGTTGAGGCCAACCGGAACCGTCGTGCCGTTCGCTTCCGATACAGCACTAGCGTGATCCGGGAGCGGCGCGATCGATTCTACCAAGCCAACTCTCGTCATTAATCGCACAGAAGAAAACACGAAACGCCTAGACAGCGACGCTTAGAATGGCCGCGAACCGCGCGCTTCGGCTTCTCACTTTGTACGAACGTGATAGGCAGTACCGGACTATGAGTCCGTGGAATCGCGCTCAGCGTCTTCATGCCTAAATACTTTTCGAGCTTCTCCAGTAGTTACACTGTCTTTTGATCCACAATATGGCCAACGGATTCGCGATAAACTCGCATCCCCACGACTTGCGTCGCATATGCGCTCGGTTGTGCCATCTAGCGGGCAGAGAACTGAGCAGATTCAGTTCTTGCTTGGACACACATCAGTTCAGATCACCGAACGTTATCTCGGTTGCAAGCAAGACTCAGTCAAGCAGTAAACGACATATTCGGGCTGGAAGACACCTGACGGGGTGGTGATAGCCCCCAAGCCGACTTCCCGCCTGCCAAGGTGGGCTCTTTCCCGTTGCATAACTTCAGGTTGGCCCGTTAGTCGATCTGACCCGGAAACAGAAGTGCAAAACGCCTCCAACCATTGCTCGCTCTTCCAAACGCTGGCAGGTTTGCCCCGCTGCGGCTTAAAGTAGTGTCTAACGCGGTCGGCGCCATCAAATCAGCCCGCAGTCGGCGTCACCAGCTTGCCGCAGAAATGGCAGAAGACCGTCGAGCTTCTCGCCGTCCCTTTTGCCGTCGTGTGGGGTACCAAAACTCAGCTAGGCGAATCTAATAGGCCGGGAAGGACAACTCATGGAAAGAGCACTCCAGTTTCGAGCAAAGTTCCTATCGCGTGAGAGGCCGCCGGACCACAAGTCCGGGCTCTTTTCGACCGAGTCCGTCTTTAATCTGCAGAAATTGATCTTTGCTGGCTCCCCGTTGTCCGATGTTCTCATGAATATTGCTCGGTTGGTAGAAGCGCAAGCCGAAGACATGTTTTGCACGATCTGGCTTCCCGACGAAGACGGAAAGGGACTCTATTGTGCGGCGGCACCCAGTATTCCTGGGTTCAGCGCCCGAGCGGGGACCATGGCTGTTTGTCCGAAAGGCGGATCTTGCGGCACAGCGGTTTATCGCAAGGAACCGGTGTATGTGACCGATATCCTTACCGACCCCCTCTGGGACGATTATCGTGAGCGCCTGGTGCCTTATGGAATTCGTTCCGTCTGGTCTCGCCCCCTATTCACAAGCGAAGGCAAAGCCCTTGGCACTTTCTCTATCAATTATCGTGAACCACGCACTCCCTCTGTCAATGACCTCCAATTGATTGAGAACGCCAGCCACATCACGGGGATCGCAATTGAGCGGCACATGAACGAACAAGCGTTGCGGCGTGAACGCGATCGGTTGCGATTGCTTCTGGAAATCACAAGCAGCGTCACATCGAGGTTGGACCTCCGGCAAATGGTTGAGGTGCTTTCGACGAATCTATTCCGGGTAATGCAATGTGACGTGTCCGCCTTGCTGCTACTGGACTCCGAAAGCGGCGCGTTACGCGTCACTACCTTGCACAATCCTGATGCGAGAGGACCCTTTCGCGAGGGATGGTTGGTACCGATGAATAGCTCGATCTCTGGTCAGGTTTTGCGGAAAGGCAAGAGCATCCGGATCGATAGTTTTGAACAGGTCCGCGAGGATCCCGAAATTTTCGGGAATCCTGACGGCCGCCTTCTTTATGAGCGTGTGATTGGGGAAGGCCTCAGGACAGGCTGTTATCTTCCGCTTATCAGCCGCGACCGCGTGCTTGGGGTTCTGATGCTCTGCCGGCGCTCGGACAATAAGTTTGAGAATGACGACGTCATCTTACTCGAGCAGGTGGCCTGTCAGGTGGCGATTGCAGTTGAGAACACGTTGCAGTATGAGAAAGCGACCAAGGATAGAGACAAAGAAACAAAACAGAGAATTTATCTCGAAGAAGAAATTCGCGCCCAGTTAGGAGAAATCGTCGGACAGAGCCCGGCGCTGAGGACCGCGTTGAGCCTGGTGTCTGTAGTGGCGCCTACGGATTCAAGCGTGCTCATTACAGGAGAGACGGGAGCCGGCAAAGAACTCATTGCCCGTGCGATACATAAGCTGGGCACTCGCAGCGAAAAAGCGTTCGTGAAACTGAATTGCGCTGCAATCCCGCTTGGGCTTCTTGAGAGCGAATTGTTCGGCCACGAAAAGGGAGCCTTCACTGGCGCCATCGCCCAAAAAACGGGACGGTTCGAACTTGCCGACAAAGGTACGCTTTTTCTTGACGAAGTCGGCGACATACCTCTGGAACTTCAGGCGAAACTGCTGCGCGTCTTACAGGAGCAGGAATTCGAGAGGCTCGGCAGCAACCGTACGCACAAGGTTGACGTCCGCCTGATCGCGGCCACGCATCGGGATTTGCCCGCCATGGTGAAACAAGGGACGTTTCGCGAAGACCTTTATTACCGTCTGAGAGTCTTTCCGATCCACGTCCCCGCGCTGCGAGATCGCACCAAGGATATTCCGACATTGGTGCGACACTTTACAGCACTCTACTCCCAACGTATGAACAAACGAATTGACATAATTCCCCCGGAGACAATGGATGCGTTGCTGCGATATCCATGGCCGGGAAACGTCCGTGAATTGCAGAACTTTATTGAACGCGCGGTGATTCTCTCGCCTCAGTCTGTATTGCGAGCGCCAACCTCGGAACTGGAGCCATTCCAGGCCGATAAGAGATGCGATTTCCCGATGAATGGCCTGGCAGAGGTAGAGCGCGATCATATTCTTCGCGCGCTGGAAGCGAGCAACTGGGTGATCAGTGGCGCCGCAGCCCGTTTAGGAATGAAGCGAACGTCCTTGACTTACAGGATGAAGAAGCTTCGCATTCGCCGTGCTGCCGCGGACTTACAGAAACGCAGCGGCGGCGACGCGGCTGGCGACAATTCACTTCCCTAGCCACTGCAGCAACCACCCATTCACTAGCACTGGATCCGACGGAAATCCGCCAGCGGCGGATATCCGTCAGAAACTTGTCAGCCAGGGTCCGAGATTGGCCAAGACTCCTCCCTTACGAACTTTAAGCGCCAGAATAATTTGCGTTGAATGCACTCTCCTTCACCAAGTTCGCTTCTCTTGGTATCCCACCTGCACTAAAGATCAATGAAACGAGGAGGGGGCTTTATGAGGGATGGAATGTTGCGCACAGCGACAGAACGCGTAATGCCGCGTCAGGACGAGGCCCGATTCGACATACCGGCCACATCCGTTAACAGGATCGAGGCCGATGGCGTGCAAGTGTTTTATCGCGCGGCCGGCGATGGAAACGCGCCTGTTGTTCTTTTACTGCACGGATTCCCAACATCTTCATTTATGTTCCGCGAACTCATTCCTCGCCTGGCTAGTGACTACCGCGTGATCGCGCCAGACCTTCCGGGTTTCGGATTCACCGAGGTGCCGCCGGAACGACAATATCCATACACGTTCGATCAACTGGCATTCACGATCGATGCCTTCACGCAAGAACTCAAAATCGACCGCTACGCAATCTACGTGTTCGATTATGGCGCGCCAACCGGCTTCCGTTTGGCGATGGCTCACCCTGCGCGCATCACCGCGATTGTTTCGCAGAATGGGAACGCCTATGAAGAAGGCCTTGGCGATGCTTGGGGTCCGATCCGAAAGTATTGGGCATCACCCACGGCAGAAAACAGGGGCATACTTCGCCAATCGATTCTGACCGCGGGAGGAACGCGCTGGCAGTACACCCACGGCGTGGCTAATCCGCAGGCTGTTCCGCCTGAGTCATACACATTGGATACTGCTCTACTCGAACGGCCGGGGAACAAAGAGATTCAGCTCGATTTGTTTCTGGATTATGCGTCGAACATAAAGCTTTATCCCAAATTCCAGGAATATTTCCGCAAATCGAAACCGCCCTTACTTGCGATCTGGGGCAAGAACGATCCTTTCTTCATTCCCGTCGGAGCGGAGGCCTTTCGAAAGGACCTGCCAAACGCGAAGGTGCAATTCCTCGACACCGGTCATTTTGCGATAGAGACACACGTCGTAGAAATTTCCATCGCGATGAAAAACTTCCTCCCGCGAATGGCATCGGCCATCTGAAAGCAGTACGAACGGCGTAACGATAGATACTTTTTGCTCATTTCCTGAAGGGCAATTGAGACAAGGAGAAGAAATGGAACGCCGTAGTTTTCTAGGAGCTCTGACAGCCGCATCTCTGGGTGTTGCTCTCGATTGCCCTCTCATTAAATTTGCGCGAGCGCAAAACACTGCGCGGGTTGGCGCGAACTCACAGGCTTCCAAAACAAGTGGATTTCCCCAGAATTCAGCAATAATTTTGGTACATGGAGCCTGGGCTGACGGCTCGTGCTGGCGCAACGTCATTCTGCCTCTAGAACAGCGCGGTATTCACGTCATCTGCGCGCCGATCCCAATGACGTCCTTAACCAATGACGCAAATGCTCTGAGTTGGGCGTTGGAGCGGACCAGCGGCCCGGTAGTCCTGGTGGGTCACGCCTACTCTGGCGCCGTGATCGCCGCCGTGCGAGAAGACAGAGTCAAATCTCTGGTCTATATCTCAGCACTCGCGCCGGATGAAGGTGAGACCGTCGCTCAGGTTTTCTATCGCGACCCAAAGCCCCCGGAATCGCCGAAGTTGGCTCCCGACTCTCACGGCTACATATGGATTCCGGACGGTGGGTTTCGCCAGGCGGTTGCGCACAAAGCTTCAGTCGAACAAACAAGCATCGCGACTGCCGTGCAACGGCCCATTGCGGTTCAGTGTATTCAAGAGAAAGCCCTGACACCGTTGTGGAAAACGAAGCCGTCGTGGTTCCTGATTGCTGAAGAGGATCGCATGATCAATCCGAAGACGCAGCATTTCATGGCCGATCGCATGCACGCGAAAATCCATTCATACCCTGTTGACCACAGCCCGATGTACACGGAGCCGAATCTTGTGATCAACATAATCCTGGAAGCGGCGCGTGAAACGCTCTCGCCATAGGTGGCATAACCGAGTGGCATAACCAATTTGATATCTGATTTAAATACGCAGGAGAAGGAAATCAATGGCTGCTAAATCGGTCGCCGCCGTCACCGGCGCAAGTTCGGGGATAGGAGGAGTTACGGCCATCCGGCTCGCCCGCGATTTCTCCGCCATTGTATTGGCCGCAAGGGACAAGGATAACCTGGAAAAAACCGCCGCTGAGGTGGATTCCGTTGGAGCCGAATCGATGGTTTTGGTTCTCGATCTTCGTCAACCACAATCGGCCAAGACCATCGTGGAAGAGACGATCAAACGCTTCGGAAGGATCGACGCGCTGCTCAACATTGCGGGGGCCGTACCCCAGACTGACTTATTCCAAATCACAGACCCGCAGTGGGACGACGGCATCGCACTTAAATTCCACGGTGCACGTCGCTTGACGATAGCGGCTTGGGACGCTTTGAAGGCTTCAAATGGATCTGTCGTCTTTATGTCGGGAAGCGCAGCCTTCAATCCCAAGCCCGGACATGCGGCAGTCGCGACAATCAATGCCGCCATCAATGCGCTCGCCAAAGCATTCGCGGAGCAAGGGATCAAAGATGGAGTACAGGTCAACAGCGTATCGCCCGGAGCAGTGATGACGGGACGCCGGCGGGCCTTCTTTGAAAGTTGGGCGCCGGCCCACAATCTCACGGTGGAAGAGGCAATCAAGAAATTTCCGGAGCAGGCAGGCATCACCCGCCTTGGGAAGCCGGAGGAGATCGCCGGCCTGATGAGTTATCTCGTGTCCCCGGCAGCAAAATGGATGACGGGCGCTTCCGTCCGCATGGATGGCGGCGAGATCAAGGGCATTTAGGGAGGAACAAGCAATGGAGCGTCGCACCTTTCTTGGTGGTCTCACGGCCGCGTCTTTCGGTGCAATGCTGGAGAATTCTTTCGCCGAACCGGAACGAGCACAAACTAGAGCAAGCCCAGCCGGCCGGGATTCTTTCAAGACCTCTCACGTCGAGGTCTCAGAAAACACGATTTTCGTGCGTCGCTACGGAAGCGGACCGCCAATTCTCATGGTGCACGGCTTCCCGCGCACCAGCCTGATGTGGCGATTCCTGGCGCCCAAACTCGCCGAGAATCACACCGTGATTTGCGCGGACTTGCGCGCCTACGGCGGCAGCGGGATACCCACTTCTACAGACGACCACTTTCCTTATTCCAAGCGTGCAATGGCAAAGGAACTGGTTGAAGTGATGGACAAGCTGGGATTTCCGACTTTCACGCTGATCGGCCATGACCGCGGAGGGCGCGTCTCCTATCGCATGGCCCTAGACCACCCCAAGAACGTGGAGCGACTCGCTGTGTTCGACGTGATTCCGATTCTCGAAGCGTGGAACCGGTCGGATGCGCGCTTCGCCCAGACTTACTGGCCGTGGATTTTGCTATCGCAGAAGGAACCGCTCCCGGAGAAATATCTTCTCGGTGCGCCTGAGGCCGTCTTCCATAACCCCTTCGGCCAAGGTTCCTTCGGGCCGGAGATTCTCGAAGAATATGTTCAAACTTATCGCGATCCGGCCCGCGTTCATGGAATCTGCGAGGAATATCGAGCAGCAGCAACGATCGATGTCGAACATGATCGTGCGGATAAGCAAGCCTCAAGGCGAATCGAGTGTCCCATGCTGCATCTATGGGCCGAAGGCGGCCCTCTCGACACTTTCTATGGAAAAGACGGAGGTCCCCTCGGTATTTGGCGGCAATGGGCTCCACACGCCCAAGGGCAGCCGATGAAGGGTGGTCACTTCTTCCCGGAAGAGAATCCTGACGACAGTTCAGTTCTCGTCAAGCAATTCCTCTCGGCATAAGCCATCGATCGCCAATGATCTTGGTGCCTCCCATTTCGAAGGCAGTTAGTCCCAGATGCCTGAAGTAAAGAAATAAAGGAGATGCGAAAATGAAAAAGTGGAAACTTGTGATTCCCGTCGCGGCGGTCGCCGCTTTTCTCGCTCAAAGGCGCGTCGGTCTGTGCCGTCGTCACCACCGAGCACACACAGTCCTTCGCCGACGGCAACCGCATTCACACCGGCGAGAATTCAAATATCCGCCGTGATAGCATTGGCCGCACTCGCCGCGAAGCGAACCTGAACCTTCTCGGAGCCGGTCCGCAGGCCTCGGATCGTAAGTTGACACGATTCTCGATCCGGTCGCAGACGTGCGCTACATGCTCGACAGCGAAAACAAAGTTGCCCATAAGATGACTCTTCCTCCGCCCGGGAGCGTTTCTGACAGAGGTCTGCCAAAAGGCGGCGGAGAAGTGTTCGTATGCGGAGCGCCGGCGGCGCCGCAGGGCAGGCGTTTTCCACCAATATGTTGTACAGAAAAGCAGGGCAAGATTCCGACGAACCCGCCCCCACTACCGAAAATCTTGGCAATCAGACGATCAATGGCACCCACGCCACCGGCACGCGCATAACCAACACCATCCCCAGTGGAAAGATGGGACACGACAAGCCGATTGTCTTGTCCAAGGAACTCCGTTCGCGACTTTCTCGGAGGTACCCGGACAAGTATTGGCCCGTCATTTTTGGCCAATTTAACCCCATTGAGGCCCAAACAGCCCCAAAGCTCAAATCGAGCCTAAGTGCAACACAAGCAAGCTATTGCACGAAAATACTGGAGGCGCGGGTCGGAATCGAACCGACGCATAAAGGTTTTGCAGACCTCTCCCTTACCACTTGGGTACCGCGCCCTCTACGCTAGAAGCCCACCCTCTCAATGCTACCTCACCACGCCCACAACAGCTTACCGCTTAGCTTCCGGCAAGCCCTGCCTAGCCGAATGCCTTGACACTTCGATGGCAAAAGGGCAATATCTATCCCTGTATTAAACGCATTTAATACAGGCCCTTACGCGCCTAAGACGGAAGCCGTCATGCCTCCCAGCCTCCGCATTCCGAGTCCCTTCCGATTTCTTTCAGCGGCCGGCATCGTAATAGCTTTGCTCGCCTGCACACCGGCGGCAGCGGCTCAATCTGCCTACGTGCGCGTCAGCCAGGTTGGCTACGAAGCCGGCGAAGCGCCTTTTCGTGCCTACCTCATGTCGCTGACGCCAGAAAGCGGAGCAACTTTCAAGGTGATCAACTCCACGGGCGCGACCGCCTATTCCGGCCGTGTCGGTCCGCTCTTAGGCATATGGAGCCACAGCAAAGCATTGGTTTACAATGTCTACGCGCTCGACTTCACCGTTCCAGCAGCAGACCTCTACACAATTTCGGTACCTATTTCGGTATTAGGACCAGAGCTGGCAGTCTCCCCGGCTTTCGCGGTGGACGTGCGGGACACGCTTTATTCAGGTTTGCTGCTGAACACTTTGTTCTTCTATGAGACCGAGCGTGACGGCCCAAACTTCATCCCCAATGCGCTGCGCACAGAGCCCGGACATCTGAAGGACAAGTCCGCACCTGTTTACAAAACGCCTTCGCTCGACAGCAACGACTATATCGATAATCTCCCGCCGACACCTCCGCTGGTGCCGGCGCAGCTTCCCAACATCGATGCCGCTGGCGGATGGTGGGATGCCCGCGACTACATGAAATACGTCGAAACCGTCAGCTACACCGCGGCGCTGATGCAAATTGGAATTCGAGATTTTCCAAATCAGATGGGTGCCAACGCAAAGGTCAACCCTGGCCTGCCGCCCGGCTCCATCTCTTATGCGGGCAACAGCGGTCGAGGAGCGCCACCATCATCCGACTTCACCGGCGAAGCGAAATTCGGAATCCGCTGGCTGATGAAGATGTGGGACGACAAGACACGGACCCTCTACTATCAAGTCGACAACAGCCAGGACTGGGATTACTACGGCGAAGGCGATCCCAGTTCTGCTACGGGTAACTGCGGCGGAACTTATGCAACGCCTTACTGCCTGATCACCGAATATGACATCTGGACTCTCCCGCAAGCAGCCGACAACTTCCAACAACCTGGAGATCCGCGGCCGTGCGACCCTTATACGACCTTCTTTATCTGCGATCGACCGGTGTACGTGGCAGGTCCCGCCGGTTCGCCCATCAGTCCGAATCTGGCAGGCCGTCTGGCCGCTGATTTCGCGCTATGCTACCAGCTCAACCGCGCTACGGATGCTTCTCTGGCGAAGCAGTGCCTTAAGAATGCAGAGGACATTTTCGATCTCGCGAATACCTCATTTCCCGATCCTGCGCCGACGGTAGGTTCGGGAACGTGCGGCAACTGTCTCCTCACCATCAGTCCATTTGATGGCTATCCCGAAAATGTCTGGGAGGATGATATGGAGCTCGGAGCCACCGAGCTCTACTTCGCTCTGCAATCCGCCAATGGGGCGGCAGATTTGCCGGATCATGATTTGCCGGATCACGACCTGCCACCCGGACTGCCGCACACGAATCCGATGGATTATTTGAACCAGGCGGCGCAGTTTGCCAGAAATTACATCGCGAATATCTACGACGCCGGCTACACTGACACGCTCAACTTATACGACGTAAGCGGTCTGGCACATTTCGAACTGTATCGTGCGCTCGAAATGGCAGGAAACCCAAGCGGCTTGGCACTCTCGCAATCGACCATCCGCGAACAATTCTCGCGCCAGGTCGATGACGCGATCCGCCAGGCTAACAAAGATCCCTGGGGCTTCGGATACCAGTGGAGTTATGGAGATACCACTTCGCACGGCGCCGGCTTATCGGTAATGGCCAGCGAGGCATATTACCTTACTAAGTCAGAGAGTAAGTCAGAGTCTAAATCAAAGACATATGATACTTACTCGCAGAGATGGCTGGCCAACATCCTGGGCGCCAACTCCTGGGGTTCATCCTTTATCGTTGGCGACGGCACCACGTTTCCGAACTGCATCCAGCACCAGGTTGCGAATCTTGCAGGCTCTCTAGATGGCACTTCGGGAGGCACGCCCGTGCTTTGGGGAGCGGCAATAGAAGGCCCGTCCAGTTATGCAGCCTCAGGCCTGCTCAACGGCATGATTCTGTGTCCGGCCAATGGAGTAGACACGTTCAGGAAATTTAATGGAAACGCTGGCACGTTCGATCCATCGCAGGTGGCTGTTTATCGAGACAACATGCAGTCGTATAGCACCACCGAGCCAGCGATCGACCTCACCTCGACGTCATTCCTCATGTGGTCGTGGAGAATGGCTCAACACCCCAGCTTCTGACCACTTCTAACCTCGTTCAAATCGCTCCAACCCAGACCCGGATGCCATGCCTCGTAATTACGAAAGTCTTAATCCGGCTCCCGCGTCAGTTCCGGGCTCGGTACTGCCTCTCCCTCAAGCTCCCTGTGTCGCGCCGCCCGCTGCTCGTTCAGCATCTTGGTGGCAGTCGCCAGTTCCTCGCGGCCCTCCTTTTCGCGCCCCATGCGCAGCAGAACTTGTCCGCGGAGATAGCGCGCCGCGGCATTGTTCTTATCGAGGCGAGTAATTTCATCCAATTGCGCCAGCGCCACAGGATACTCTTTCTTTCGCTCTGCGATTTTAGCCAGCCCCAGGCGAGATTCCAGCAGCATGGGATCGAGCTTTACCGCCCGGCCAAAATCCTTCGCCGCCGCTGCCTCGTTTTGCAGTGTGACGTTAACCTTCCCCAATTGCTCGTACGTGAACGCCGCATCCGGCTCCACGGTAAGATCTTTCTGAAGCTCTGCGCGCGCGCGCTCATAGTCCTGCTTGCGGACATAAGTCATTCCTAAGTAATAGTGAACCAGCGGAAGCTTGGGATCGGCTTGCGCCGCTGCTTCCAGTTCGCGCACTGCATCGTCGTACTCTCCGCGATTCAAATGTGATTTCCCGATGATCATGTGAAATTCTGGCGACCCTTGCCCGATCTCAGCCATTCGCGCATACGCCTTCTCTGCGAGCGCCGCGTTCTTCGAGAGCTCTGCGGCCCGACCTAGAACATACAGATAATTAAGCCGGTCTGGGGCCGAGACCTGCTCCCAAAGCGGTTCCAGCGTCGCGACCGTATCTGCCCAGCGACCGCCAAAAAAATAGCAAAAACCGAGAAGATATCTCGCCTGGTAAGACCCTGGAGTTTGCTGCGCCACCGACTCAAAAGGCCCGATCGCCGCCGGAAAATTTCTTTCGCGGTAATACACCAGCCCTATGTTGAGCCTGATCCCTGCCATTTCCGGTGCGAGCTTCTCTGCCTTGTGCAGCATTTCGAGAGCCTGCGGCCACTGCTTGCGCCGCATCTCAATCACGCCCAGATTGACATAAGTGGCGGCTACCTTCGGATCGATCGCCAGCACCTGCCGGAACTTGCGTTCGGCCTCATCCAACTCGCCTGCACGCAGCGCGATTTCTCCAGCTTCAAACACTTTCTGCGGATCGTGCGTCTTCGCCTCTCCCGCCCCCGACTTCACCGGCGAGCCGCTCTGCGCGCTCAAACCACTCGAAAGAAGAAGTAACATGAGAGCAACGAAACGCGCCCGAATGCTTGACACTAGACTCATCGTCCTGTAGTGTCCGCCAGCAAGAGACCGAAATTCAAGGAGTCGATGAAATCCGCTGATTCCAAGCCCACACGCAATGCCTCGCCGCCGAAACCGCACCGGGCGTCGGGCTCCGAGACATCTAAGCGAGGGCAGCCTGCGGCCGTCACCATTCGCGACGTGGCCGAGCGTAGCGGATTTTCTTCGGCCACGGTTTCCATAGTTCTGAACAACGCTCCCCTGGCGCGCTACATTCCCGACAAAACCAAGGGCAGCATACAGCGCGCCGCCTCCCATCTCGGCTATCGTCCCAATTTGTTCGCGCGCTCCCTGCGCGGCCGCCGCAGCCACACCGTCGGCGTCATGGTCTTCGACATGACCGACCCCTATTGCACGCTGGTGTTGCGCGGCATCGAAAACACTTTATACCAGTCGTCGTTCCTCCCGATTCTCACCGATGTCCACAACGAGCGCAGCCGTTTCGAGCGCTATCTCGAAATGCTGCTCGACCGCCGCATCGAGGGACTCGTCATTCTCGCCAACTGGCTGTTCGTCGACATCAACGTGCTCGCCGACCTCGAGAAGCACAACATTCCGACCGCGATTGTGGGCCACGAATTGAGAAATGGCCATATCAGCTCGGTCATCGTCGACAACAATCTGGGCGCCCGCGCCGCTCTCGATCACCTGTATTCGCTCGGTCATCGCAAGATCGCCTTTATCCGCGGCCCGCGCCAACTCTCAGACACCGAACCCCGCTGGCGCGGCGTCCGGACGCTGGCGCGCGAACGCGGCCTCGAGCTCGATCCCCGGCTCATCGTCGATCTGCCGGAATCGAGAGATCCGCTCTCAGGTTTTGAGCAGGGATACAAATTAACTGAGGAATTATTGCATCGCCACCGTCCCTTCACCGCGTTGATGGCATTTGACGACGTGACGGCATTCGGCGCCATTCGAGCGCTTTCGAAAGCAGGAATGCGCGTTCCCGAACACTGTTCGGTGGTGGGCTTTGATGATGTCTCGCCCGCAGCGATCTACTCTCCCGCGCTGACCACCGTGCGCCAGCCCATGGAATTTATGGGAACCGCCGCCGCCACGCTCGTGCTGGAAGCGATCAGTTCCAACCTCGAAAAGAAACCGGTCCGGACCGCTCACCGCCGGATCGTTCCCGAGTTGATCGTGCGCGATTCCACACGCAGCGTAAAGTAGCGCCTGCGGACCGATACCGCGTATTTTCTCTTGACAGAGAGGAACACCTGAAGCAGTATTGATACGTTTTAATAAAGGCGTTTTCGATTTTTTAGAGAACCGCGCCGGTCTTGTCGTAGTTGTAAGCAGCGTGGGGCTGCAAACCCGGCTTCCAAATGGAAGCTAAGTCGGCTTCGTGATAAAACGCCAGTCTTGCGTTAGTTCCGGGTCCAACCAGCGAGGGGGTCGGATATGAGAGTTACTGTGCCACGTGCGATCGCGTTAGGAGTGTTGATGCTTTCGGCTGCCTTCCTGCATGCGCAGGACACCGCCTCCTTAACGGGCACTGTTCGCGACTCTACCGGTGCTGTCGTTAGTGGAGCGCAGATCGTGGTCTCCAACCCCGAACACGGCGTCAATCGGACTACCACCACGAATTCTGCAGGCGACTACGTCGTCCCCGCTTTACCCGCTCCTGGTTCGTACGACGTCACTGTCACGGCCCATGGTTTCAAAAAGTTCGTCGCCAATGGCGTCGTTCTAGATGTCGCCCAGAAGGCTCGTGTGGACATTACCGTCCAGGTCGGCGCCTCCTCTACCGAGGTAACCGTCGAGGGCACATCCGTGGCCCAGGTCGAAACCCAGTCGTCCGATTTAAGCAATGCTGTTACCGGCAAGGAAATCACTCAACTGGAACTCAACGGGCGCGACTTTACTTCTCTGGTTGCTCTTTCCCCGGGCGTTACTAATCAATCCGGCCAGGACGAAGGCGGCGAGGGCGCCACCACGGTAGCTTTCAGCATCAACGGCGGCCGCACCGAATACAACAACTTCGAGATCGATGGCGGCGACATGATGGACAACGGCAGCAACACTACGCTCAACGTCTATCCCAGCATCGATGCCATCGCGGAATTCAAGGTGCTGACCTCCAACTACGGCGCGCAATATGGCAAGAACGGTTCCGGCACAGTTGAAAGCGAGCTCAAGGCCGGCACCAGTCAATTCCACGGCGACTTGTACGAGTTTGTGCGCAACAATGATTTCAACGCGACCCAATTTCCCGCAACCTCAGTCCCCGAATACAAGAAGAATGATTTCGGCTTCACCATCGGCGGTCCGGTGTACATTCCTAACCACTACAACACCAATAAGCAGAAAACGTTCTTTTTCTATTCCGAAGAATGGCGCCGCGACCTGATCCCCGCGTCCGGTTTCTTTTCCCAAACCATCGTTCCAACCATGGCCGACCGCACCGGCGACTTCAGCGACCAATGCACCGCCGGTCTGGAATGCCCGCTCGTCCCAGCATTTATCAATGGCGTGGCGCAGCACAAAGGAAACAAGCCCGGCGACGTGGGCCAACCGTTCGTGAATAACCAGGTGCCCATCGAGAACTCCGGCATCGCGTCGGCGCTGACCGCGTTGATTCCCGCGCCCAATGAAGTATCCGCGGACGGTCTCGAGGACCAATGGGATGCGCAACCCACGCTTCCCACGCACTGGCGTCAGGAATTATTCAGGATAGACCATAACATCACCGACAAGGTTCGCGCGACCTTCCACTACATTCATGACTCCTGGGACCAGCAGTATCCTGTCCCTTTGTGGACCGACGGCACCACTTTCCCAACGATTCAGACAGGTTTCAAAAATCCCGGTATCAGCCTGGTCGCCCGGATCACGGCTACTGTTTCTCCAACGCTCCTCAACGAGTTTGTCGCCAGCTACACGACGGATCACATTTCGACGACCCTGACCGGACCCTGGCAGCGGGGCAGTGCCTTCGGTAACCTCGGCCTCTACGACAACGGCTACGGCTTTAATGCTCCCGAAGTTCCAGGGGTCAGCCTCGTCGATTCCCAATATAACTTCGCCGAAGATCCCGGCTATGTTCCCGAAGGTCCGCTGAATTCGAATCCCACCGTCACCTTTCGCGACAACGTTACCAAGATCGTCGGCAGCCATAACCTGCAATTCGGCATGTACTTTGCCGACGCCCACAAGAACGAACTACCGCAGCCGCCCACCGGCGCAAACGGCATACTCGGCTTCGCCAACTCCGACAACGGCAGCATCAACTCGACAGGCAACGCCTATGCCGACTTGCTTCTTGGGAATATCGGGAATTTCACCCAACAAGAACTTCAGCTCAAGATGCACAACTTCTACCACATTTACGAGCCATATTTTCAGGACGACTGGCATGCCACCAAGCGCCTGACCCTAAACTTGGGATTGCGCATGAGTTTCTTCGGCACCTATCGTGAGCTCAATAACCTGGCCTATAACTTCGATCCAGCCCGTTACGTTGCCGGCGCCAGTGGCGTGACCCCGGATGGTATCGTCACCGGAGCAGCTCCCGGAAATCCATCTTTTACTCCCACCAGCACCACTCCTTACAATGGCTGGGTGCAGTGCGGCGTGACCGCCGGAGTTCCCAAAGGCTGCATGACCAATCACTGGTGGAACCCGGCCCCGCGGATTGGCTTCGCCTTTGACCCGCTTGGAGATGGCAAGTGGGCACTCCGCGGCGGCTACGGAATCTTCTTCGAGCACGGCAATGGTAATGAGTCCAACACCGACCTGCTCGAGCCGTTCAATGCCCAGACCCAGACCACAAACGTCATCAACATCTCTGGCTATGCCAACCTTAATTCCAGCTTGCTAGGTGCCGGTTCGCCTCCGATCATCGTCGGTTCGATTCCCAGCAAAGCCGTCTGGCCCTATGTGCAGCAGTGGCACCTCGATGTCGAACACGAGGTTGCGAAGGGTACCGTCGCAACAATTTCGTACGTCGGCAGCGCCGGCGTTCACCTGACCCGGGCCTACGAGTTGAATCAGATTGCGCCCGTTCCCAACAGTCAGAATCCTTACGGTCCAGGGCAGGTAATCACGGCCGATGATTGCGCTTCCGTTGTGATCAACGCTAACGGCCAGGCGACCGCAACCGCCAATGTCGATACCGCCCCCATTACCATGACCGGTGGGTGGGCCAATAACCTCGCCGTTGCCTGTGGCAATAACCCTGACCTCTACCGTCCTTATCTCGGATATGGCAGTATAGGACGCAAAGACGAAACCGCATCCTCCAACTACCACGGCTTGGAACTGTCGATGCGGCGCAGCTTTGGAGGACTCCAGCTGGATCTAGCGTACACTTACAGCCACTCTATCGATAATGCCTCGTCCGCTAACGACGCCGGGTTAATCGACTCCTATGACCTCAGCCGGTTTCGTGCCAGTTCCAACTTCGATCAGCGACACAACATCAGCCTTGCCTATGTCTACGATCTGCCATTTTTCAGGGCAAGGGGCTTGACGCATACATTTCTGGGAGGCTGGGAGTGGTCGGGCATCACCATAATTCAGAGCGGCACGCCCTTCACTGTCTACAACGCCGGCAATGGCTCGATCGCGCCCGCCGACAACGCCGGCACGGGTACCGGCGCTTCTCAAATCGCCAACCTTGGTGGCCTGACCGGTGGCTCCTATCCAGATCTTGTGGGTAATCCAAGATCCGGCTTTCAGAATTCTTCCGACCCCGGTTTTGGGCCTGAGATCTACAACCCGGCCGCGTTCGTCGCTCCGAGAGGACTCACTTTCGGCGATGCCGGGAGAAACATTTTGAACAATCCCTGGCGAACCAACTTCGATATGGCCCTGCTCAAGCACTTTGCCGTTACCGAGAGCAAGTATTTCGAATTCCGGGCCGAAGCGTTCAACGTCTTCAATCATACGGAATTCAGCTGGCTGGGCGGCGACGGAGGTTCGGCCGGCGACAACTCCGGCGTAGGGAACTCCGACAGCACGGTTTTCTGTTATGGAGGAGCCAACAACTCGGCGGGCGACCCATCGTGTTTGCCCAGCCCCACCGGCTTCCTGCGCCCAGGAGCCGCACACGAGGCACGTATTCTCCAGCTGGCGCTGAAGTTCATCTTCTAGAGAAATTTGAAATAGAGAGACAAAACAAGTCCCCTTCCGAATATGCTCCCGGGCCGCGCTACAATCAATCTGCATGCGGGCCGGCCCGACCACGATTTTGTTGTTATTCCTTACCTGCCTCCTGGGTACTCTGCTCCCGGCTCAAACCACATCCCAAAGTCCGAGGGGGCCCGCAGCGAAAGTTGCTCCCCTTCGCTCTCAAAAGAAATCCCCAGCCCCCAACCTCGCTCCCGTCCCCATCTTTCGCGACATCGCCGCCCAAGCCGGCTTGACCGCCTCTCATATCTCCTCGCGCGAAAAATACTACGTCGTCGAATCGATGAGCGGAGGCATTGGCCTCTTCGACTGCGACAACGATGGCAAACTCGACATAGTGATGGTGAACGGCTCCACCGTCGATCGCTACAAGCAGGGAGGCGATCTCCTGGTCACCCTCTGGCATCAGGATTCGAACCTTAAATTCACCGACATCACCGAGAAAGCCGGACTCACCCGCAAGGGTTGGGGCATGGGCGTTGCCGTAGCCGACTTCGACAACGATGGCAACCTCGATCTCTTCGTCACCGGCTACGGCGGCAATGCGCTCTACCGCAACAAAGGCAATTGCACCTTCGAAGACGTGACCGACAAGGCCGGAGTGCGCGGCGGCGGCTTCTCCACCGGCGTAGCCTGGGCCGACTACGATCGTGACGGCAACGTCGATTTGTTCGTCTCCCGATATGTTCACGTAGACATCAACGACCTGCCCGCCTTTGGCTCGACTAAATTCTGCCAGTTCAAAGGTGCCCCCGTGCAGTGCGGACCCTGGGGCATGGAGGGCGAGACCGATCTCCTCTACCACAACCGCGGTGACGGCACATTCGAAGAAGTCTCAAAGCAAGCCGGAGTTGACAATCCCGACAAATATTATGGATTAGGCGCGACCTGGGGCGACTACGACGACGACGGCTGGCCCGATCTGTTCGTCGCCGATGACGCAACTCCCAATCATCTCTATCACAATAATCATGATGCTACGTTTACCGACGAGGCTATGGTAGGTGGCATCGCGCTCAACGGTGAAGGTCAGGCGCTAGGCTCCATGGGCGTGACCTGGGGAGATTACGATCACAGCGGACGTCTTTCGATGTTCATCACTGAATTTGCCGATCAGCCCAACACACTCTACCGCGCCCTTGAACCTGACAAATCTGGAACACGAGGATTCGAAGACGTTGCCATCCCCTCGCGTCTCGGGCAGCCCAGTTTGCCGTTAGTCGGCTGGGGCACTACGTTTTTCGATATGGATAACGACGGCTGGCTCGATCTCTTCGTGGCCAATGGCCACGTCTATCCGCAAATGGACACCGTGAAAGGCAGCGCCGCCTACGCCGAGCCCATGCTCTTGCATCGCAATCTGCGCAACGGAACCTTCGAAGAAGTTTCCCAGGCCGCTGGATTAGCAGACATGCCGCTGAAATCCCGGCGGGGCGCAGCTTTCGGTGACATCGCCAACAACGGCAACGTCGACATCGTCGTGCTCAATGTCGGAGAGCCTCCATCGCTGCTCCTCAACACGAACAAGGCCGCGAATCACCGCGTACTCTTTCATCTGGTAGGAACAAAAAGCAACCGCGCCGCGATCGGAGCTCGCGTCACTATTCATGCCGGAGGCATGACGCAGTTCGATGAAGTGCGCGGCGGAGGCAGCTACCTCTCGCAGAACGATCTCCGGCTTCACTTCGGTTTAGGATCGGCAACAAAAATTGATCTGGTGGAAGTTCGCTGGCCAACCGGCAAGACGGAAAGTTTCAAAGATGTGACCGCGGACAAGATCTACGCCATCACCGAAGGCCAGGGAATCAAAGAGACGGCCGCACTGCCCGCTCCGCAGTCGATTTCGTTCTAGCAGGCTGCGGAAAAAGTCGGGGTTGCGCTTGTTTTTGGGTGGCGCAGCGGTTCACCGCTGCGATACAGGGCTTGTTTTCAGCGTCGGCTTTAGCCGCTGAGGCGACATTCCGGCGGAATTCGGGTGACTTTTTTCACTGCTGCTGCCCTTTCGCCAGTTCCCTCCATGTCACCAGCACGAAACCTTGCTCTTTGAGAAACTGCCTGAACTCCGCGCTCTTCACCATCTCCAAGTCGCGCTGACGCCAGGCTGCTCCCCAATCGGGATGGTCCCACGTTGCGCCGCGCATCTCCTCGTCATCGTAGGCCAAATGCACTATGAGCTGATATACGCCCGGTGGCAGCGGCGCAAGTTGCTTCTTATACCAGTCGAGCCAGTTATTGCGCGCGACGCCCGGCTCCATCGTGATCACGCGCTGCACCGAGATCTCTTCCGCAGGCACAGAAATTTTCTCCGGCGACCCGTGAGTTCCAGACGGCTCCAATAGAATCGGGAGTTTGTAGTCGTCCCTCAGTTTTCGGTACACGCCAAAAAGTTCCGCTGAGGCCACCATGCCGGCCATGTGCATATCAAGATGAGTAACCTGAATGCCAGCGTTTTTCGCCCGCTCAATCTGCGAACGCAATTCGTATTCCACGTCCGAGGTCTTGGCGTTTTGAACAACCTCAGGCGTATCGACCGGAAAGTATCCGTGGCTGTCGACGAGGCTGGGAACTCTGCCCACGCCGCTCACCGGACCCCAGCGCAGATCAGCCCACTCACTCGTCAATGCCAGGTGGATGCCGAGATCGGCGTTGGGATGTTCTTTCGCCCAGCGCGCGACCTCCGGAAACCACGGGCAGGGGACAAGGATGCTCGCCGAAGTAATCCATCCTTTCTCCAGAGCCTCAAAACTGGCCCGGTTGACGGAGTGGCTCATGCCGAGATCGTCCGCGTGAATCACCAACAGCCGCGCCGAGCCCGGATAGCCCAGGCGCTCCTGCACGGTTTTTTCGCGGACAGTTGTTTCCCGCGAATTCTGCGCCCCGCTGAAACAGGCGAAAGCCAGGCCGAAAGAAAACAGCAGTAGAAATCGCATTCTGTGGATCATGACCATGCACTCGCGCTCCATCCAATTCCGCCGCATTTCTCGGGTTTCATCGAAGCTCGGCAAGAATCGTTTTAATAGCGGGTTTTTCATTGACAGAATATCCCTTCCGTATGAAACTGTGAAACTGCGGCTGGGTAGTTCCAATTATTATTCCGCGCCCCGGAAATAGCCTTCCCCAACCCCGTTATCTCCGCAGGATAATGGGGTTTTATTTTGAGATATGAGTTCTGTGTCCAATCCGCCCGCTGCCGCCCCGCGCCTCCGCCGCTCGCTCACTCTCTGGGACCTGATCCTCTACGGCATCATCGTGATTCAGCCGGTCGCGCCGATGTCAGTCTTCGGAGTCCTCAGCGACCGCGGCCGCGGGCACGTAGTCACGACGATCCTGATAGCCATGGTAGCCATGCTCTTCACCGCCATCAGTTATGGCCGCATGGCGCGAGTCTATCCGAGCGCCGGGTCCGCCTTCACCTACGTCGGCCAGGAAATCAATCCCGCTCTCGGCTACGTCACCGGCTGGAGCATGGTCATGGATTACATGCTCAATCCCATCATCTGCACCATCTGGTGCAGCCAGCAGGCGCACGTGTTCGCTCCCGGCGTCCCGTACGCTGTGTGGGCGGTTTTCTTTGCCTTAGTGTTCACGCTCCTCAACGTTCAGGGAGTCAAGACTTCCGCTCGCGTAAACTCCGCGCTGGCCGCCGCAATGGGCATAGTGATCGCAATCTTCTTTGTGGTCGCGGCGCGTTACATCTTCGGACATCCGCACGAGGGCGCGGAATTCTACACGCGTCCCTTCTATGACCCAGCTCTCTGGAACACAAAAGCCGTCCTCGGAGGAACGTCCATAGCGGTTCTAACCTACATCGGCTTCGACGGCATCTCCACGCTCTCCGAAGAAGCGGAAAATCCGCGCCGCAACATTTTGCTCGCAACCGTGCTCACCTGCCTCGTGATCGGCATTCTTTCCGCCGTCGAGGTCTACGCCGCGCAATTGATCTGGCCCGCATCTCAGCCTTTTCCAGACGTCGACACCGCCTTCGTCCACGTCGCCGGCCGCGCCTGGAAACCGATGTTCGGCATCATCGGATTCACCCTCTTGGTAGCCAACTTCGGGTCAGGCATGGGTGCGCAGATCGGCGCAGCCCGTCTCCTCTACGGCATGGGCAGAAGCAACGCGCTGCCAAAATCTTTTTTCGGAGCGGTAGACGCAAAGCATCGCGTCCCGCGCAACAACGTATTGTTCGTAGGAGCAATCGCGCTCATTGGAGCATTCGTAATGAGTTACGGCCTCGGCGCCGAAATGCTCAATTTCGGCGCACTCATCGCCTTCATGGGCGTAAATGCCGCCGCATTCGTGCGTTACGTAATTCGTGATCAGAAATGGACGCCGTCGTTTATCCTGCCACCTGTTCTGGGTTTCGTGATCTGCCTGTTGCTCTGGCTAAGTCTCAGCACTCCCGCGAAAATCGCCGGCACCATCTGGATGGCCTCAGGCATAGCCTTCGGTGCCTGGAAGACGCAAGGCTTCCGCGGAGACCTGGTCAACTTCGATCTGCCTCCGGACGAGTGAAGGACTAAGCTCCGTCATCCCCAAGTACGAAGTTCTGTCATCCCGAGCGTAGCGAGGGACCCTTACTCCCAGACCATCTTTCGCGCACTAGTGGTTCGCTCGCGGCGCTCGAATGGAAACTCGCAACGGGCTATTGCACGTTCCAACCGCCCACTTCGACTTCGGGCGCTGCCGCTCCCAGACTGCTAGCGCGATAAGTTGCCGTGAACTCCCGCTTTTCGCCCGGCAACAAGGAAATGTAGTTGTCCTGCCAGATAACGGGCAGTATTTCCTCGCCTCCTTTCCCCTTATCGAGCTTCATGCGCACGAAAAATGCCAGCGACTCACTGGGATTCTCGACGGTCACGCGCGTCACCTCATTCTCACCTTCTCGCACGCTGTGGCTCGATACGTTCAGCTTCACCTTGGGCAACTGCGTAAGCGAGCTATAGTCCGCATACGAAGCGGTTGGAGTCGTATACCAATTCGACTTCGTCCAGTCGAGCGTTTCCGCCTTGGTCGAGAGCCAATAGAAGTTCGATCCAACCAAATGACCATCGCTATCGTAGACGCGAAGATCCAGAAAGTAAGCCGGCGACAATCCCTCAATCTGCGGAAGCTCAAACACCTTCGCCGTGCTATCGGCAGCCGCATCAAGCGAAGCGTCCCGCGAAAACATCTGCGTCCCATCAAGATTAAAAACCCGCGCCTCCAGCTTCAGCCCTTTCGCATCCGAATACTGGCTGCTAACCAGCCACACCGAGTGATCGTCATATCCATACACCGGATCGAGCACCTGTAGCGCCTTCTTCGCGCCAAAATATCCTCCGCCTGGCCGCAAATAATAATCGTAAAGATGCCAGATCGTCGAAGGCCAGGCGCTATTCAGCATCCACTGAATCACCCCCGTAGAAGCGTATTTATTACGGCTGTAGGCCTCGAACATCGCGCGCACGCCCTCATAAGCCATCAGTTGCGACTTATAAGTGAAGTCCTCCGCGCTGTCAGCCTTCCCATAGCGCGCATTCAGCGCATCGGTAAACACCCGCACGTCCTTGAACTCTCCTCCACCCGCGTGGAAATTCCAGTATTTGTCCAACGGACCATTTACCGCCCAAACATGATCTTTCGGAACCATGCGCTCCACACTCTCGATCGGCGGAACTGCCGGCCCCATGCTGGTTTCGCTGTTGAAGCCATAGGCTCCGCCACACCCGCCCGGGTTGCACGATTTCTTCTCCGTCCGAAGATGTGGATCCGTTTCCCAGTACGAAGGCGCGACATACTCATAAGGTCCGCTCATCTTCACGCCACTCCTCCCCGTCCCCGAGGTCGGCTTCGCCGTCGCCGAAGAAATCACCGGATTCGGCCATCGTAGGTCGGTTTCAATCTTCAGATACATCTCTTCCACATTCGCCGGCGGAGGATTGTCGCTGCCATTAAGCCACACCAGCAAACTGGGATGCCCCCTCAGCCGATACATCTGGTCGCGCAAACTTGCCTGCGCGATCTCGAAGTCTTCATGCTTCCATTTTCCCCAGCGCTCCCAGAAATCGCAGCAGCACCACCCGGCCATCACCAGAATGCCCTGCTGGTCGGCCATCTCAAAGAATTCATCGCTCTCCAGTTTGCCTTCCAGCCGCACCGTATTCAGCCCCATGTCGCTCACATAGCGGAACTCATCGCCGAGCCGTTCGTGGTTTTCGCGAAGCATCATGTCAGGCGTCCAGCCCCCGCCGCGTATCAGGATGTTCTTGCCATTGATCTTGAACAGCCGCTTGAAGCGATCCGGCGCCTGCTCGTCGACCTCGGAAGTGATCTCGCGTATGCCGAACTTCGTACGAGACAAATCAGAAACCTCGCCGTTCACTTCGCCACTCATCTCGAATGAAAGCGTCAAATCGTACAAGTTCGGCGTGCCCATCTGCGCGGGCCACCACACCCGCGGATGGCTAAAGTTGAGCTGCGGATACTGAGCCGGCAGAAAGACCACGTCTTTCGATTCTCCCGCCGCCAGTTCCACCGGTTGCGCGAACTCGACATTTTCAATTTTGCCTTTCAACATTCCTTTTACTGGGTGATCGCTGGCGTTCTTCACCAGCGCCATCACCGTCAAGTGGGCAGCGTTTGCGTTTGCCCCGCCGCCGTCCCAATCCACTTTCGCCAACACCCCCGGATGCCGCAGTGCGACCGGCCCACTCGTCGTTAAATACACCTCGCGCCACAAGCCCATGTCTTTGTCGGGCGGCATGGGATTCCAATCCACGAAAGTGATCGCCAGGCTATTCTCGGTCGGCGCCCAAACCTGCACAGCCAGCACATTCGTGCCGGACTTGACAGCCGAACTAACGTTAAATTCGTAGGTCCGCCAGGCGCCCGCCACTCGTTTCGAATCGGCGATCTCCTTTCCGTTAAGAAAAATATTCGCCCGATAGTTGATGCCGCTGAAGTGCAACCACACAGTCTTTCCGGCGAAGCCGTCGGGCAATGCGAATTCTTTGCGATACCACCACGAAACCGCGTAAGGACTATCGCGAGGCATCGCAATATTCGAAAAGTTAGCGCCGATAGGATAGCTAACCCCTGGGTACTGCCGCAGATTCATGCCAAAAAAAGGATCGGGCAGCAGCCCGCTCTTCACCTGCACCGCCACCACCGTCGTGGGGACATCAGCTGTCATCCACTCGCCGGAATTAAAGGACGGGCTGGAAATCGCTTCGCCGGTCGCCGCTACCTTCGCGGAAGACTGCAGCATCCACCCGTTGCGCAACGGAAACTTTACGGCAGGAGCCAGTTCGGAGCTACGCTGGGCGAAGCTGATTGCAACAGAAAAGACTGTGGCGGAAAAGACTACGAGCAAAAAAACTGCCTGTTCAAGCCATCCAGGCGACAGCCGCATTATTTTCATGGACGTCCTTTGAGTAAAAAGAACAAATGGAGCCGCGACCCACCCTGTGCCGCGGCGTCATCCCCACGTTCATACCATCTTTATTAATTCGATTCAATAGAGGATATTTAGCGATTTCGAAGTTGCCAGAAAAATGAATGGCGATGACGGCCGCGGACTATTTCAAGAAAAATCCCAGCTGTTCGGGAGCAGGCAGCCCCTGGGTGCTCCAATACTGGCGCTGCGCCTGTTGCACAGCAACGATTTTTGCCTGCACCTCCAACGCCAGATTGTCATACCTCACCAGAACGTTATCCAGCCAATAAGGTTCGTTCTCCCGTGCCCATCCCTCCGCATACATCTTGCGCAGCTGCGTAATCGAATCGCGCAGGCTCTCTAACCGCCCGTTGATGTCAACAATCTCATCCATATCGTTTTGCACGCGAACCTTGTCAGCCTGATTCTGGTAGGCGTCCCAATAAAAGCGGCTGATCTCTGACGTGAATTGGATCTTCATTCCCAAAGTGTCCAGGTGCCACCCGGCAAGCAGCATATCGTCGAGCGTTCCACCATGAAGCCGAGCCTTGGCTCGATTCCGCGCAAGCGATTCAATCGCCCGTTCAGCGCTGATTCGAAGATCGTGAGTAACCGGCAGCGCCCTGGCTGCCGTGTTGCTACCGCCTTCGCTGAAAGGATCGGACCAAAACAGTTCATGGCTCGCATCGTCCAGTTTCACTCCCGCCAGCAGCGTATGCGCCCGATCAAGGTTGTCGATCGCGTCAGCAAACGTTCTGTCGTCATCTCCATTACGGTAGAAAGCCCAGTCGTAGCTGTTCTTGAAATCGTCGATGCTCGATTCGCCCGGTTGCCAACTGGTGGCCGCTCCAAACACCAGCGCGGGCCAGGTCATGTCGACGAGCGATTCGCCATCGTCGTTCCAGGTAGTATTCAACGCGCCGATAGCCTGATGCCTCTGGCCGTCGCGAACAAAGTTTCGAATGTTTACGAACGCGCTTTCGAGATTAGGCCAGATCGCGCCCCAGTTGCCTGCTCCGGGCGCAACCACAACTCGCAGCCCCGCGTTAGTGTAGGGCGTAATAATATTTTCGTAGCTCGGTTTAGGGTCGTAGTCCCAGGGAACGGCGATCATATCTTTCGGAAGAATCGTCAGCAGCTCCGGATATTTGACCGCAATATCTCCCCAGAACATGAGTTGCTTGTGATAAGGCTGCATGATCTCGAAGACTTTCTGCAGATGCTCAAGATAAACGCGGCCAAGACCTTCCTGCGCAGCCAGCGCCTTTGTCTGCCCAACGCCAAGTTCAAAAGTCTCGTCCGCGCCGATGTGAAAGAACGGTCCCGGAAACAACGGAACCACCTCGCCGTAGATCTGTCGAATAAAATCGTAAGTCTTGGGATTGGTAGGAGTGAGCACGTGCCCATGCGGCGTTTCGGCAAGATCAGAATAGATTTCATACTTCAGAAATTGATGAAGATGCCCAAAAGCCTGCTGTTCCGGCAAGAGCGTGATGTAGTACTTGCTGGCGTAGTCGACAAGTTCCCTGATCTCCGCCGGAGTCAATGCCGCTTCCCTGGGCTCATCTTTAGGCGAAACTAGCGGCTGCGTCTTGAAGTCAAAAACGTGCTCCATGTTGAATCCGACGAGGTTGATCTTGTACTCCGCCAGCGTGCGAATCTGCGCCTTCAAATAACCCACCGTAGGAATCGGCCCGCGGCTGATGTCATCGCTCACCCCTCGCCATTCCAAGCTCGGCCAATCGCGAATCACCACAGCCGGAACCGCCAGCATCTTTCCCGCGGAGCCTTCGCTGCGCAGCAACTGTCGAAGCGTCTGCACGCCATAGAACAGCCCTTGTCCCGTGCGCCCCGCCACCAGCACTCCCGACTCGGTCGCGCGAATCACATACCCCTGCCTGTCAAAATCCGGCTGATCGAAATCGCCGTGCCCAAGCTCGTCTTCAACTTTCACTCCCTGCGATTCCAGATAGGCTCGCAAGCCACGGTCCGTCAGCCGCCCAAGCGAGATGTGCCCCGCTGTTTTCGGCGCAGCTGTCGCCGCTTCGATCGCCAGCTTCATCCCCGTGCGCTCCCGAATTTCCTCTTGCAGAGTCTCGGCCGCAGTCCGGTCTTCCGGATTGCTAATGAGGATAGTGGTCGACGGCTTGATCACCATCTTCCCTTCGGCGATGCGAACTTCCTTCGGCGCCGGCAGCAACTTGAGTGCGCGAACCGCATTGTTAACCTGTGCATGCGAAGCGAGTGGCAAACATCCAAGGCAGGCGAAAGAAATCCATCTTGCGATTTTCATGCATGTGACTCCGTTCGGCCGAAGGGCGAGAGTAGCAGGTGAGATCTACCCCGACAAGTTCCCGGCGAATCACTCTGAATCCCGTGGAGCCCACTCGCCCCGTCCAACGCCATTAAGTTCCCAGACTTCTCCGTGCACCACCCCCGTGTGCCCTGTGGCGAACGCCCTTTGCCGACGCCGGCACAAGTGCCAAGGCTGCTACAATCGTGGGCACGGTCGTTTTTTCTTTATTAAAACGTTTTTGTTAGCATCGTTTTGTTAACTTCAAGGAGAGTAATGGCGGAGTCCCGCAAATTTCCGCATCATCTGATTCGAGAGATCTTTGAGCAGCCCGATGCCCTGCGGCGCACCATCGAACCCCGTGTCTTGCTTGACGGCGGACGAGTTCGCCTCGACGAAATCCATATCTCGCGCGAGGAACTGCGCGCTCTGCGCCGCATTAACATCGTGGCTTCCGGAACCAGCCGACACGCCGGAATGACCGGCCAGTACATGATGCAGGAACTAGCCGCCGTTCCCGTCGATGTCGACTACGCCAGCGAGTTCGAATACCGCAATCCCATGATCGGCCGCGGCGAACTCAGCATCTTTATTACTCAGTCGGGAGAAACCGCCGACACCACCGCGGCGCAGCGCGAAGCCCGCCAAAAGGGCTCTCGCACCATCGCGATTTCCAACGTCGAAGGCTCGACGATCGCCCGCGAAGCCGATGGCTTCATCTATACTCACGCTGGCCCCGAGATCAGCATCGCCTCCACCAAAGCCTTCACCGCGCAGATGGCGTGTCTGTTTCTATTCGCTCTCTATCTCGGCGAAATCAAGGAAAAAGTTTCCGAGTCTCAAGCCCAGCATTACATCGCGGAACTGCTCGCGCTCCCGCAAAAGACGGAAACCACTTTGTCGGCCTCCGATCAGGTGGAAAAATTGGCCGAACTTTACTATCGCATCGACGATTTCATGTTCCTCGGCCGCGCCATCCACTACCCCATCGCCATGGATGGCGCGCTCAAGCTCAAAGAGGTTTCCTACATCCACGCCGAAGGCTATCCCACCGGCGAAGCCAAGCATGGCCCGAACGCGCTGATTGATTTCCGCCTGCCGCTGGTCATGATCGCAACCTGCGACCGCAACGATGCAGGCTCCGTAATGCGCTACGAAAAGAATGTCACCAACATGGAAGGCTTCAAAAAGCAGGGCGCAACCGTGATCGCGCTAGCGACGGAAGGAGACGCAACGATCCCGGGGTTCGCAGACCACACCATCTTCGTTCCCCAGGTTCCCGAGCTTTTGTCCCCGATTCTTGAGATCGTCCCCCTGCAGTTGTTTGCCTATTATGTTGCCTCCAAGCGCGGCCTCGACGTAGATCGTCCGCGCAACCTGGTGAAAGCCGTCACACTCGAATAGGAACATCGTCGCGGCGGAGTAATATAGTCGGAATGAAAAGACGAACGGCAATTCGGCTCTCCGATTCCTTTTCATCGTGCAGGTTTTCAGTTTGTGCACGGGCTTGTTGCATCTAATGTCCGAAATTGCGTTCTGGCGTTCACCTCTACTTGATTGGCTATTTGATCGGGGTCCGATTGGTATTGGAATGGCCGTTCTCTGGTTTCGAGAGTGGAAGGCCATCGAAGCTGTTTCGGACGAACAGTGGACTCGAGTGCGGTTCATTCATCCGTCCATCAAATCTTAGCTAAAGCTTCTCTCCGGGTGGTGCACACCCTGTTGAAGCCAGACTGACCCACAACCCGGCAAGATGATATTTTCCAGCTGCACGGTATGTGTTACAACACCAAATATGAGTTCCCCGTCCACCCCGAGTATGACTGGAAATAACCCGTCCCTAAAAGACCCTAATAATCCCCCCAGCGCGAGTGTGTACCCCCCCATCGCTCTTCGTCCGAATCCAGCAACGCGCGGCAGAGATGTATCCTCGATCTGTCCCAACTGCTCAACCGAACTCCGCGGACACCGCTGCAAAGTGGTTTGCCATAAATGCGGTTTCTATCTGAGCTGCTCCGATTTCTACTAAATCCCCCGGAGACGCCGCCGGGCCACGTCTCCCGCCGCGGTCCGAAACGCAGCCATCACCGTCCATGAGCAAAGACTCCACCAAGCTCTTACAATAGAAGAGTTTAATTCTCACATCAGGAGATAGGCATGCAACGTAAAGCAAGTGCAGTATGGAAGGGCAGTCTCAAAGACGGCCAGGGCACAGTGTCCTCCGCCAGCGGCATTCTTTCGAACACGAAGTATTCATTCGCCACACGATTTGAAGACGCTCCGGGAACGAATCCCGAGGAACTGATCGCGGCCGCGCACGCTGCTTGCTTTTCGATGGCGCTGTCAGCGCAGCTTTCCGGCGCCAAACTGACTCCCGAAAGCATCAACACAAACGCCACGCTCACCATGGAAAAGCTTGAGGCGGGCTGGGCCATCACCGCCGTGCACCTCGATGTCGTCGCGAAGGTGCCAGGAGCCAGCGCAGAAGCCTTCAGCACCGCCGCGCAGAATGCCAAGGCAGGCTGCCCCGTATCAAAAGTATTGAACGCCAAGATCACGATGGACGCAAAACTGGCCTGACGCAGTGCCGGGCTAACGTCGCATGCTTTGTGGTAGAGACGCGGCTTGCCGCGTCTCCCGCCGCAAAGTAAGAAGCGGCAAGTGTCCGTAGCTGAAAAACCTGCTAAGGAAGTTTCCGCTTAACTCCAGAAGTCCTCCGTGCACCCTCGTGTCCCCTGTGGTAAACGCCCTTTGCCGACAGTGAATCAGAGCTTTACTTAGCTTTGCTGCCGCAACAGCTGTCGCAGCCTTTGATTGATTCTCACCGCTTCCTGCGACGCCTCATCGATCATCTCGACCCAGCGTCGTGAATTCTCTGGCGGCCCCGCCTGCGAAATCAGGTAGGTGGCCTGCACAATAGTTTCGAGCGCATTGCTGAGATCGTGCGCCAGCTTGCGCAATTCCTTCGCCAACTCTCCGGGGATCTTCTCGGGAACGTTTTCCATCTTGCGTGGCTTGGTATTGCGCGGCTTTGACAGCTTGCCAATGACGATGCGACAGCCAGGTCAAGGACGCACAGTATCACGAAGGCGTGGTCTCAAATATTCCCTTAGTGTACCTTCGTGCCCTTGGTGGTCAATGATCTCGCAAATTCCACCACTACCGTGCTCTGCGCTCGTTTGACAGCCACGCGCCAGCCAGTAGATATTAGTGTAGTCGCTCTTAAACAGGGCCCTGCCGATTTTTTCTCTTTATGCGGATATGGCGGAACTGGCAGACGCGCTAGGTTCAGGTCCTAGTGGCCGCAAGGTCGTGGAGGTTCGAGTCCTCTTATCCGCACCAAAATCAGCTCTCAGTTCTTAGAAACGATGCTCGAACTTAAACAGGGGCTACGAAAGCTTTCCGCTGCCATCGAAAGCTACTGTTATCCGTGCGTCGCATGGGATTTCCAATTGGGAAGGGAAATCCGGTTCCGAAGCATTTCAGAAGTCGAAGAACTCTTCGCGGAACAGTTACACTCCACCGACACGGAGCGGCTCAAGGACGGCTTATCAAACGTGCTCTTTTGGGGACACTACAGCAGAGGCGGCCGCGGTCGGGTTAAGAAGTTTCGTGCTGGCATTGATTCAGACCGTTTGAGGCGCGCGGTTGATGTATTTGCGTCTCTGCAAGGCTGCGCGATCGGCGACCTGAAGCGCCTGAAGCTACCAGAGTTTGGCTACCTCTCGTTCCTTTCAAAATTACGTACATTTCTGGACCCCTCCGCGTTCTGCGTGATCGATCTCGAGTTGTGTAAGATCCCCACTCTCGCGCAAAGGTTCAAGGTGTACGGAAGCCCACATACCAACATCCCGGTGACACGGCCGAATGAAAAAGCGTACGGCTGGTGGGTTAGCTTGTGCCAGAAGGCGGCGCTCGGCGTCAACAGCGGCGGATCGTTGCGACCAGTTGATGCGGAACGTGGGTTCTTCCACACGGTTCACAGCAGCAATACCGAATTGGCCGACGTCATTATCGGACAACTTGACCAAGCGCCAGCCGGATAGCCAGACATAACCTCTGGGACGGTCTTAGACTGTCAGGTCCCAGCTTTCGTTTCAGAAAGCGCATCACGCCCCCGCCGACAACCGATGCGTGCTCCGAGTCTGGGCAATCCCATACTGCCGGATCTTATACAGCAAAGCCTTGTAACTGATCTTCAGCAGCGCCGCCGCCTGCTTGCGATTCCAGTTCGTCCCTTCCAAGGCGCGCGCGATCGCCTCCGCCTCCGCTTCATCTTTCGCGTTGCGCGACAGCGACTTGAGCCCGCCACCCTCGGCCCCAGCAGCCGCAGCCTTGCCACCAGCATCGGCGTGCGCTCCTCCTCCGCCGTCGGGCCGTGGCTGCAACTCCGAGGCCGCCAGTGTCTCGTCTCCCAGAACCAGGTAGCGCTTGACGAAGTTGCTCAGTTCGCGCAGATTGCCCGGCCACGAATGCTTCAGACACGCCTCCATCAGCGGCGGCGAAAGCGGCAACGGCGATCGCGCGTACGACTCCGACATGCGCGACATGAAATGCTTCAGCAGGATCGGAATCTCTTCTTTGCGGTCGCGCAGCGGCGGCAGCGACATAGTGAAGGCGTTCAGGCGGTAGTAAAGATCCTCGCGCAGGCGCTTGTTGGCCAGCGCTTCCGGAATATCGATGTTGGTCGCCGCCAGAATGCGCACGTCCACTTTGATCATGGTGCGGCTGCCCAGCCGCGAGAACTGTCTGGTCCTGCAAAACGTGCAGCAACTTCGCCTGCAACAGCGGCGGCATTTCGCCAATTTCGTCGAGCAGAATCGTGCCCTTGTTGCACAGCTCGAACTTGCCCGGCTTGGCATGCTGCGCGCCGGTGAACGCTCCCGCTTCGTATCCGAACAGTTCGCTTTCCAGCAGGTCTGCCGGAACCGCCGCGCAATTCACCTTCAAGAAAGTGCGGTGCGCGCGCGGCGAAAGCTTGTGGATCAGCCGCGCCAGCACTTCCTTGCCCGTGCCGCTTTCGCCCAGCATCAGCACCGGAATATCGACATTGGCGACCAGTGCGGCCTGCGAGCGGATCTTCTTCATCGCCGGACTGGCGGCGACAAAGAACACGTCGTCGCAAAGTTCTTCGATTTCGCCCGCATAGTTCTCACTCTTCGCTGTGCCCACGCACTGTTCGATGACCGCATCGAGTTCGGCCTTCTGGAATGGCTTCGTCAAATAATCGTGCGCGCCCAGGCGCATCGCCTGCACCACTTTGCGCGTGTCGTTCACGCACGACAACATCACCACTTTCAATCCCGGCCTGAAGCTGGCGGAGCTGTTCCAGCGTCTGCAGCCCGTCGATGCCCGGCATCAGCAGATCGAGCAAGACCAGGTCGGGCGCAGCCCTTTCTGGACCTGCTCCACCGCTTCTTCCCCGGTGCTCGCGGTTTGAACTTTGTGCTCATCCACTTCCAGCAGCGTGCGGATGTAGCGCAACATTCCCGGTTCGTCATCCACCAGCAAGATGTTCGCTGTTTCGCTCATTTGCGTTCCTCTTGGCGGACTGCTCAAAATTGGTTTCAGGGGGATGAGAAAAGAAAATTTGCAGCCCGCTCCGGGTTCGCTTTCCACCCAGATCTTGCCGCCCATGCCTTGCAATAGGCGGCGCGCTATGGCCAGTCCAAGGCCCATGCCCTCGGCCGATTCGCTGCCCGGCAGGCGAAAGAAATCATCGAAAATTTCCAGGTGATACTCCGGCCGTATGCCGGGTCCCGTATCGGCCACGCTGACCTTCACGGCATTTGGCACGTTCACCGATTGCCGGCGGCGATCTCCATTCACCCGCGGATTGCCCACTCCGCGCCGCTCCCACATATGCGGCTCCGCGTGCAACCACACCGTTCCACCCTCGGTGTGTACTTGGAAGCGTTCTCCAAAAGATTCGAAATCACGCGCTGGATCTTCGGTCCGTCAAACGCAAATGGCGGCAGTTTGTCATTGGCCAGAAAATACAACGCCAGACCCCGCTCCTGAAAGCGGCTCGACCACAGCCGGCAAACTTCAGAGAGCGCCGCATTCATGTCGCCTTCGACGTACTGCATCCGCAGTTCGCCGGTTTCAAGCACGCTGAAGGTCAGGAAGTCCTGTATGAATTGCTGCAGGCGTTGTCCGCTGCTATACATATCCGCCATCACTTCCCGCTGCCGCTCATTGAGCGATCCCAGCTTCTGGCTCTGCAGCAAATCGATGTAGCCGTTGAGAATCGCCAGCGGGGTCTTCAGGTCATGTGCCGCGGAAGCCAGGGCATTCGTCGTCCTGCGAAACCGATCGCGCAGCTGTTCCAGTTCGCGCGTTATGTCGTCCGGAGTTCCGCCCGTAGCAGTTGGAGCCACCCCGGCTGACGGTAACCCACTTTTCCCAGCCTCGTTCAGACTCCCACCGACGGGTGCAGCCCCTGGGCTTTTGTCGAATAGCGAAGACATGGAATCCTAATTAGCGCAGCTCAAAAGAGGGAGGAAAACGTGTCCAGATACGTGGGGATGACTCATAATATGACAGGGTGAACAGTGTGTCAATTATAAACGCCACATCACCGTAAGAGAAAAACTTTGCACTTACTATCATGCCTTCGGGTCATAGTAGACCTTCGATGCGGATTCCGTTTTCGAGCACTTTCCGTGTTGGAGGCGTAGTTTAGCGTGATTCCGATCCCATTAGGCTTTTCCAGGCATTTGGCCCATTATGTGCGGCCTTTATTGCGCAAATACCTGCCCGGGGTGGATCAGACCTGTGTCTCGTAGCTTATTAAAGAAAAATGAGCGTAAGTGGCCCCGTTTGCACCTGGCCATTCCGGTGTTTGTTCGCGCACGCGACGGAAGCGGCTCGGATTCCTTGGAGTTTGCCACCGCCATCAACATATCTCCAGGTGGCGCTCTGGTGGTTCTTCGCCGTTCTTTGCCGCAATCGTCGGTGCTTTCACTCGAGATTCCGAGCGCCCCAATTGGTCCTACCTCCGGTCTCAAGACCTCTTCCCGCGTCATGCGCGGAAAGGCGGTTTGGGTCACTCATTTCGACGCCTATCACCTTCTAGGCCTGAAGTTCGACCGCCCTTTGAGTACCGACGAGGCAGCCATTTCCGGAAAGCATTTGAGAAAACCTGATGCCGTAGTGTGAATTATTTTGCCCTCTTCCCTCCTTTTAAGTGCTAACACTTCGGTGCCATCACTGCCAGCCGCCTATTTCCGATATGATGATTGTAAGCCACTCATAAGTTGAGCGTTAGCGAAGAAGCTCTCGTCGCGCCCGACTCTCCTCCCGGTTTGGTGCTCCGGATGCACTTTTAGTGCATGCGGATGATCACTTCGCCGCATGGGGCCTCACTCTTATGACATCACTTTCCGTAAGTTCGCTGGCGCAATCGCTCGGCGAGGTTCCCCCTGACCAAATCATCTTCGGCCACTCCGAGGTCATGCAGGCGGTGCGTTCGCGGCTTGGCAAAGTGGCTGCCGCCAATGTTCCCGTCCTGATCACGGGCGAAAGCGGCACCGGGAAGGACATCATTGCCCGCCTCATCCATGCGCTGTCTCCATGGAAGGTTGGGCCATACGTGAAAGTGAACTGCCCCGCGATCCCTGGAACCTTGCTGGAGAGCGAGCTCTTCGGCTACGAGAAGGGGGCCTTCACCGGCGCCTTTGGCATGAAGCCCGGCCGCGTCGAAATGGCGCATCGCGGCACCTTGTTTCTCGACGAGATTTCCGAGCTTGACCCGTCCCTGCAATCGAAGCTCTTGCAACTCTTGCAGGATGGCCAGTTCTGCCGTATCGGCGCCCAGGAAGACAAGAAAGTCGAAGTCCGCGTAGTCTGTGCCACCAATCGCAACCTCGAAGCCGAGATTGAAGCCGGCACCTTCCGCCAGGATCTTTACTACCGCATCAACGTCGTGAACATACGCATGCCCGCGCTGCGCGAACGCCGCGGCGACATCGAAGATCTGTGCAGCTACTTCCTCGAATACTACAACCGCAAGTTCAACTGCAAGGCCCGCCCGCTTTCGCAGGAAGTGCTGGCCGTGCTGCAGAAATATCATTGGCCGGGAAACATCCGCGAACTTGAGAACCTCATCAAGCGCTACGTCATCCTCGGCCATGAGGAAGTAATCACCAACGATCTCGTGTCCCGCGAGCCCGATTTTTTCAATCCTGAGTTTTCGCTGGACGGTCCAATTTCATTAAAGAAACTCACCCGCCAATGCGTGCGCGAACTCGAGCGCAAGGTCATACTGAAAGTGCTGCAACAGCACCACTGGAATCGCAAGCAGGCGGCAAAAACCCTGGGCATCAGTTATCGCGCCCTGCTTTACAAGATCCGCGACGCCGGCCTGCCCTCAAACCGCGCTCTGCGCGAGCGTCAGGCGGAAAAAAACAAACCCGGCGAAGCCAAACCAGCAGACGGAGAACGACCCACCAGCGGAGCCGCCGCCGACTAAGAAGTAGGGACAGCCGCCCTCGGCTGTCCAAGCTGAGCGCAACTCGGCAGATGTCGGCCGGTCTCATCGGCTGGAACAGCGCATTATCCAATCTTCAACCCGCCGTCAGCGCGGGCCTGAGCCTGCTCTCCTGTATCTCTTGATAAGTGGTATCGTGTATTGCTACACTTTACACGTGGTCAAGAGTTATCGGCACAAAGGCATCAAGCAGTTCGCCGAAACCGGCTCAAAGGCAGGGATTCAGCCGGAACACGCAAGTCGCCTCCGAAGGATCTTATCCGCTCTGGATGTTGCCACCTGCCCGGCTAACATGAATGCTCCCGGCTACGGCCTACATCCGCTTCGGGGAGATTTGGAGGGCCACTGGGCGGTGCGGGTGAGCGGCAACTGGCGGCTGACATTTGCGTTCGAGGACGAGGACGCGATCCTCGTTGATTACAAGGATTACCACTAGGAGCTAAGTATGCTTTTCCATCCATCCCACCCCGGCGAAGTCTTGAAGGATTACCTCGGCGACATGACAGTAAAGGATGCGGCCAAGCGCCTGGGGGTGACGCGCCCCAATCTCTCCAGGATACTTAACGGCCGGGCCGGTATCTCAGCCGTGATGAGCGTGCGGCTTGCCAAAGCAATGCCGTACACTTCTCCCGAGTTTTGGCTGAAGATGCAGCTCAATTACGATCTTTGGAAGGCTCGCAAAAATAAGCTCCCAAAAATCAAACCGTTTCCAGTTCGGCTGCACAAAGACGTCGGGCCATTGAGCCGCGGAACCATCGAATCGTTTCCTATGGCGTGAGCTCCGCTGTGATCACCCCAATAAATTCATGCCCAATAAGTCCGATCCAGCGTCCGATACTGAATCGCCTCCGCAATATGCTTCGGCTCCAATTGCGGAATCCCATCCAGATCCGCAATGGTGCGTGCGACTTTCAGAATCCGGTCATGCGCACGCGCGCTCAGTCCCTGTTGCGCCATAGCCCGCTCCAGCAACCGTTCGCAATCAGCCGACAGCTCGCAGAACTTCCGAATGAGTTGCGTCGGCATCTGGGCATTGCAATAAAGTTTTTCGCGCCCCGACGAAAACCGCTGCAACTGAATCTCTCGCGCCCGCACCACCCGTTCCAGAATGCTCGCTGAACTCTCCGACTCCTTGGTGCTGCGCATTTCTTTATAGTTCACCGCCGGAACATCAATGTGTATGTCGATGCGGTCAAGCAGCGGCCCCGAAATTTTAGAAACGTAGCGCTGGATCATCGGCGGCGTGCAGTTGCATTCGCGACTACGGTCGTTATGAAATCCGCAAGGGCAAGGATTCATCGCCGCCGCCAGCATAAAGCGCGCCGGAAAAGTCAGCGACATCGCTGCGCGCGCAATGCAAACCGTGCCGTCTTCAAGAGGCTGCCGCATTACATCAAGTACATTGCGCGGAAACTCGGGAAACTCGTCAAGAAACAACACGCCATTGTGAGCCAGCGAAACCTCGCCCGGCCGCGGAATCGCGCCCCCGCCAATCAAACCCGCATCGGAAATCGTGTGATGCGGCGCGCGGAACGGCCGCAGCCCAACCAATCCCGCGTGCGCATCCAGCACCCCCGCCACGCTGTGAATCTTCGTGGTCTCCAGCGCCTCTTCAAACGTAAACGGCGGCAGGATCGTCGGCATCCGTTTCGCCAGCATCGTCTTTCCCGACCCCGGTGGCCCGATCATCAAAATATTGTGCCCGCCCGCGCACGCCACCTCCAAAGCCCGCTTAGCCGTTTGCTGCCCGCGAACGTCCTTGAAATCCACATGGAATTGCTGCGCCTGGTCCAGCAATTGACGCGTATCCACCTGCAAGCGCGATACCCCATTGCCCGCGTTGATCAAGTGGATCACTTCCAGCAACGACTTCACCGGATAAACCTCCACGTCGCCGACCATGGCCGCTTCGCGGGCATTGACTTCCGGCACGATCAAGCGCTTGACCTTCGTCCGCCGCGCCTCAATCGCGATCGGCAGCGCGCCGCGCACTCCGCGCACCCTTCCATCAAGCGAGAGTTCGCCCACAAACAGCGCATCCGGCACTTCCTTCTTATTCAGCCCGCCATAAGCTCCAAGAATGCCCAGCGCCATGGGCAGGTCAAAGCCCGAGCCCTCTTTGCGAATGTCGGCCGGCGCCAGATTGATCGTGATCTGCGTCGGAGGAATGTCGTAGCCGCAGTTTTTCAGCGCCGAGCGCACCCGGTCGCGACTTTCGCGCACCGCCGCATCCGGCAGCCCAACCGTGTGAAAGTGGTCTTCGTTCATCTTGACGCCGGAGACATCCACTTCCACCTCAATAATGTTGGCGTCGATCCCGTAAACGGCCGCACTCAGGGTTTTATAGAGCATAGGGGTGCCCAGCTACTCGACAAACAGCTATTCGACAAACTAAAGGAACACACGAAAGGGTGAGCGCAGGATGGGAGATCCAGCCGTCATCCTAAACCTGCCAAGGCCCCATGGCTGTGATGGGCATCACCCCGTTACCGTGATGGATCATGCCGCAACCTTCTGTAATCGCTACCTGCTGTCAGTGCTACGCTAAGGGTAATCTGGCGGAAACACCCGACTGTCATTGAAAATCGAGGCTCACTGAAAAATCGGTGGTGGCTCAATTGGCGAAACGCCACAAAAGGCCATAAAAAATCATGAGCGGAGACTCCGAGGCCAAAGATCCTTCGTGAACCTTCGTGCCCTTCGTGGTTATTGGGTTCCATTGGCAGATCGCGAAACCGAGCCACGACGAATCGTGATTAGTTAGCAATTGTGCGTTGTGTGGAGTTTCTCATGCCAGATCCAGATCCTATGTCAAACCGCCCCGATCCGCCGCCCAGCCGGCTCGAACACGAAGAAACCCAGTTGTGGCGCTGGGCCCTCGGCTTGCTCGTCTTGCTTGCCGCCGCAGTCGCCGCTTTGTCGTGGCAACAATTAAAGGATCTCCCCTACCAGCTCTGGGCAATCCCCGCCGGACTCTTCGTGCTCGCCATTCTGTTTGCCACCTACGCCTTCGGCCGCAAGCGTGAGGTTTCCGAGCTGAATCAGATTCTGAAGGGCTTCCAGAGTCAGGCTGGCGCTACGCCTTCCGAAGAGCAACTCGATCAGTTAGGCCAGCTCATCATGCGCTCCCAGCGCAGCTTCAAGGAGCTCATCGATTCGCTGGACGACGTGGCCCTCGCCATCTCACTCGATGGAACCGTGCGCACCGTAAACCGCCGGGCCAGCGAAATCCTCGGCGTTCCCTACTCCCAACTCGTGGGTCAAAAGCTTGAGGACTTTCTCGGCGCCCCACTGCGCGCCGAGGCCGCCATCAACCTGATGCGCTTTCTCGAAAAGCGAACCTGGTCGGGCGTAATCGAAATCCGCCTCAAGAACGACTCCCGCCGCCGTTATTACGATTGTGTCATCAACGCCATCGTGAAGGGCGATGACGTTACCGGCGCAAGCATTTTGGCGCGCGACATCACCGACCACCGCGAGAAGGAGCAGCGCTTCACCCAGCTTTTCGAATCTTTGCAGGAAGGCGTCTACATCAGCAATCCCGAAGGCCATCTGCTCGAAGTCAACCCGGCCCTGGTTAAGATTTTGGGGTATGAGAATAAAGACGATTTGCTCCGTCTTTTACCCGGGCAGCTCAATGTGACCGCTGGAGAACCCATACTCGGAGGCGGCGGTAGCCAGGGCGGCAGCACGCGCACGCGGGAAGTGCAACTAAGAAGAAAAGATGGCGGCGTCGCCGTCTGCGTCGATACCTCCACCGGCGTCATGGAAGCCGGAAAAGTCGTTCGCTATCAGGGAACGCTCGTTGACGTTACCGAACAGCGCGCGCTCGAGCAGCAGTTGCGCCGCCAGGAAGAATTCCGCCGACACCTGCTCGAAAGCTTCCCCGATCTGATCCTCGTTCTCGATCTGAAAGGCCAATACACCTTCGTCAGCGCGCGCATTGCCGAGCTCCTCGGCTACGGCCCCGACCAACTCCTCGGCCAAAGCGTCGACGATGCCGAATGGACCTCGCCCGATCTCGCCGCCCTCTACCGAACCGTCGCCACCGGCGCCAATGCCCTGACCTCATGCGAGTTCGATTCCCGCCACCGCGACGGCAGCCTGCGCACCATGCTGGGCATGGCCAGTCCGCTGCTCGATGCCGAAGGCAAGCTGGCCGGCGTCATCATCTCCGTGCGGGATGTTACCAAGGAGAAAAAGCTGGAGCAGCAGATCATTCAAAGCGAGCGTCTGGCCGCCATGGGGCAAATGATCGGCGGCTTCGCCCACGAACTCAATAACCCCCTGACCGTCATCCTCGGCAATTCCGAACTGCTGCAGGAATTGGAACTAAGCGAACCCGCCCGCAAGCCCGTAGCAGCTCTGCGCCAGGAAGCCCGCCGCGCGGCCGACATTGTGCAGAACCTGCAATACTTCGCCCGGCCTCCGGCTCCAGCACACAGCCAGGTCAACCTCAACGAGCTCGTGCAGCGCACCGTGCAGATGCAGGCGTATCCGCTGCGCAAGAGCAACATCACCGTCGACTTTCAGCCCGATCCCGCCATCCCCGCCATTGTCGGCGACCCCAATCAACTGATGCAGGTCTTCTTGAATCTTCTGCTGAATGCCGAGCAGGCCATCCGCGAAAGCCGCGACAGAGGTACCATCCGTGTGCGCATCGGCCGCAAGCCCGATTCCGTATGGATCCTGTTTCAAGATGACGGCCCCGGCATCGCACCCGAAACCCTGCCCCACATCTTCGATCCCTTTTTCACCACCAAGCGTCCCGGACGCGGCACCGGACTGGGCCTGAGCATCTGCAAGACCGTGTTACGCGAGCACAGAGGCAACATAGAAGCCACCCCTGGCCCCGACGGAGGCGCAGCATTCACCATCACGCTGCCAGTAGCCGCCTCCCAGTCGGCCGCCACGGCAAAGTAAGGCGGGATCGCTCCGGAGCAGTTCTGAGCGCGATCGCTGATTTCAACAATCAGCTTCTGTTTTGCAATTGATCCGTCCGGAACCTCTGTGGCTAATTTGATTTTTTTGCCACATCAGCCGCCTTATCCGGCCTTCCCCAATCGTTGTAAAGCTTGACGAGCCACTGATGGGCGCGTTCGACGCGGTAACGATCGGGAGCGGCGATGTGGTCTCTCCGCGCCAGCATCCCCCGGTAGCGTTTGAGCAGCAGGGGTTCGGCTTCGGTGTATTTCTTGCGTCCCGCCAGGCTGGCCACCAGGATGTTCCCGGGTTTGAGATCGCGGTGCATGACCGCCTTCTGATGCGCGTGCTGCACCCCTTCGCAAACTTTGACGAACAACTCGAGCCGTTCGCGAATCCTGAGCTGCTTGCGGTCGCAGTAGTTGGTGATGGGCTGCCCGGGGACATACTCCATGACGAAGTAAGGCTGGCCATCGGGCGTCGCTCCGGCGTCGAACACCTTGGCGATGCAGGGATGGTCCATGATCGCGAGCGACTGCCGCTCGGCATAAAAGCGCTGCAGCACGGAATTGTCGTAACTTCCGACCCTGATAAGTTTGAGCGCAACCTGACGGTGAATCGGCTCTGTCTGCTCGGCCAGCCAGACTTGTACCATGCCGCCTTCGCCAAGTGTGCGGATGAGTTGATAAGGACCGATGAACTTGGGCTCGGCGCCGGCGCGCTGGGCCGCAGAGAAAACGGCAGTGGCTGAACTGTTCAGGGTGGCAGCGAGATCGGAGGACGGAGATGGCCGATTGTCCGTCGGCGTCGTTGTCGCTTCAAGACTGGTGTCTTCAGCTCCATCCGCTGCCGTCATAACCCCTCGCGTGGTGGCGAACGTCTAGCACGCATGGGTCACCCACAGCTGGCGTAACATCGCGATTATACTCGCTAACCCCTGCGAGGGTCAGACCCAAACCCCAGTCTCGTGACGTATTCTGGCAATGTCCCTGGTCGGCGCACTCCCGAAGAAGCGGCTGTATTCCCTGCTGAACTGTGAAGCGCTCAGATAGCCCACGCGCTGGCTCGCAGTACCCGCGTCCATAATTGTCGACAACATGAGGCGCCGCGCCTCTTGCAGTCGCAGCACCTTTTGATACTGCAGTGGGCTCATCGAAGTGACCGACTTAAAGTGCTCGTGGAAAGACGAAACACTCATGTGAACCAGCCCGGCCAGCTCTTCGACCTTCATCGGTTGCGAGAAGTTGCTGCGCAGCCACGAAATGGCCTTCGCAACTCGCTGCACGCTGGATTCCGCAAAGCCCATTTGAGCGACGCGAACCCCAATCGGGCTGCGTAGAAGCCGGATCAAAATCTCATCGATCACAAGGGGGCCGAATAGTTCAGCGTCTCCGGCTTGCGTGAGACTCTCCATCAATCTCGTCGCGGCGTTGATCATGCTCGCATCCACCGGAGTGACGTAAACCGCGCGCCTCTCCTGCACCGCAGGCAGACCCTGCGGATATACCTTCAACACCAGCTCGGCAATCTTATGCGGAGCGAGATCCAGCTTGAGCGAAAGGTAGGGCGCGGACTGGCTGGCTTGCGTGACTTGCGCAGCCACCGGCAAGGCAACGGAGAATACGATCATGCGCGATGCGTCGTATTCATAGACCTCCTCCCCTACGATGACGGTCTTCGCTCCTTGCGCGGCGATGCACAAGGAGGGTAACCGGAGCACGTGCACACACTCCTTATTTGCTCGCGAAAACCGATTAGCGTGCAAACCGGGAATTCCCAGCTCGAAACTGCCGTCGTGAGGTGCATAGGCGGCAATCAAGCGCGCCAGCCCCGTTACATCAGGTTCGCTCGCCTCGGCTGCCTCGTCCCTCCGACGCATAAGCACCACATTGCCGTTAGCCTTCATGCTCTCGAGAATACCTCCTTTTTGCGCTCATAGTGTCCCGTCTCCCTCCGTCGCCTGATTTTTGTCCATTGTGGTAGAATGGTAGAATATTGAGGTAGAATATCTACCATCATGAGCCTGAACATCAAAAACAAAGACGCGCACAAGCTCGCCCAGCAGCTCGCCCGGCTCACCGGAGAGAGCTTAACCGAAGCCGTCACCGAAGCGCTCCGCGAACGGTTGAGAAGGGTGCAGAACAAAGACAAACATGCCGCCAAGCTCTCCGACCGGCTGCTCGAAATCGGTCGCGACTGCTCGAAGCGTCTCAAAGAACCGTTTCGCTCCGCCGATCATGGCGACCTGCTCTATGACGAGAAAGGGCTGCCGAAATGATTCTCGACACCTCAGCCCTGATCGCCATTCTCCGCCTTGAAGCGGAAGCGCCCGAGTTCGCCAAACTCATCGAGCGCGCGAAGCAGCCTCGTATTTCGGCCGTAAGCTATGTAGAAGCCGGAGTGGTAATTGATGGCAGTAAAGACCCGATTGCCAGCCGCCGTTTTGATGAATTGATTGAGGAAGCCCAAATTGAGATTGAGCCGGTCACCGAAACGCATGCCCACATAGCGCGCCAGGCCTACCGCGATTTCGGGAAAACCAGCGGCCACCCCGCCAAATTGAATTTTGGAGATTGCTTCTCCTACGCGCTGGCGAAATCCAAAGGAGAGCCGCTTTTGTTTAAAGGGCAAGACTTCTCCCGGACGGACGTGAAGTCGGCCCGGGCATGAGTCGGTTCGCGCAAACGAGAGGAGCGGGTTCTGGAGAACACCTCTCTTGCGATCATTTTGACGCTCATTGCATCTGGGCGAGGACGGCAACGTCGAACTTCGAATAATATTTCTTCACGTCGCTGGACCCGTACTTGGCGCGGAATTTCTCAACTACGGATGATACCCTCGCAGCGTCAGTGACAGGAAGAACCTTGACCTCAGCCCCTGCGGCACCCCGCGCATCGATCTTAATCATTGGTTTCTTGCGCACGTTCTTGTACCACTGTGTATCCGATCCCTGCACCGGCAGCAAGTATAGCTTCCCTTCCTCCAATACGAACCAAACGGGAACGGAGATGGCGCGTCCCGACTTCCTGCCGGTGACAGTGATCTTAATTTCGCGATAACGCGAAAGGCGGTCTTTTAGAGAATCGTTCTGCATTGCCTGATTGCTCATCCCAATGTCCTTTATTTTCCGGCGCGGTATTGCTTGTCCCGGTATTGTTCGTCGCTGACCTGCTCCATCCAGTCGACCACCTTGCCATCCTTCTTTTCTTGAATGGCGATGTGCGTCATAGCCGTAGTCGGCGCAGCCCCATGCCAGTGCTTCTCGCCAGGCGCGAACCAGACCACATCACCCGGACGAATCTCCTCGATCTGCCCGCCCCACCGCTGCGCCCAGCCGCAGCCAGCCGTCACGATAAGTGTCTGCCCGAGCGGATGCGTATGCCACGCAGTCCGCGCGCCCGGCTCAAACGTTACGCTGGCACCTTGAACGAGCGCCGGATCGGGCGCTTGAAACAGTGGATCGATCCGCACCGTGCCCGTGAACCATTCTGCCGGCCCCTTGGCAGAAGGTTGCGTGCCAACTCTCTTGATGTCCATTTCCAGATTCCTTCGTTTACAGCCCAGTCATCTTCTCCAAGCGTTCCGGATACCGATCCCCTTCCACCTTGATCTTCGATGCCGCAGCGTCGATGTCGCGCAGATCGTCGGCCGTCAGTTGGATCGACACCGCTCCAATGTTCTCTTCGAGGCGGTTCAGCTTCGTGGTGCCTGGTATCGGAACGATCCACGGCTTCTGGGCCAGCAGCCACGCGAGCGCGATCTGAGCCGGAGTCGCCTTCTTCCGCTTCGCAATGCTGCCGAGCAGATCACTCAGCGCCTGGTTCGCCTTCAGAGCCTCCGGCGTAAAGCGAGGCAGAGTGCTGCGGAAGTCGGAGCTGTCGAACTTCGTGTTTTCTTTAATCGCTCCCGTCAGGAACCCCTTGCCAAGGGGACTATAAGGAACCAAGCCGATTCCAAGCTCCTCCAGCGTAGGGATAATCTCCGCTTCCGGCCTTCTCCACCACAGCGAGTATTCACTTTGCAGAGCCGTCAGCGGCTGCACCGCGTGTGCGCGGCGAATGGTCTGTGCGCCTGCCTCCGACATGCCGAAGTGCTTCACCTTACCGTCCCGAATCAGCTCCTTCACCGCTCCGGCGACGTCTTCGATCGGCACGTTGGGATCAACCCGGTGCTGATAGAGCAGGTCTATGGTCTCAACCGTAAGCCGCTTGAGCGAGCCTTCAACGGCTTCCTTGATATGCCCCGGCTGGCTATTAACGCCTGCCGCTCCCGGCCGATGATCGCTGCCACTGAAGTCGAATCCGAATTTGGTGGCGATCGCCACCTTCCCGCGAAACGGAGCAAGAGCTTCACCCACCAGTTCCTCGTTCAAGAACGGCCCATAGACTTCGGCGGTATCAAAAAAGGTGATGCCACGCTCCACCGCGGCGCGGAGAAGAGCAGTCATCTCCTGTTTGTCTTTAGGCGGACCATAAGAAAAGCTCATCCCCATGCAGCCCAAGCCCAAGGCCGAAACTTCTAGGTTACTTTTTCCAAGTTTGCGCTTCTGCATTGTTTCTCCTAAGCGGCGAAATTCAATCTGTCTTTAAAGAGCAGCCGCAACTCTAAGCATAGCTTCCTCAACCTTGGCCCTCTTGCCCATTTCGATGAAGTTCTTGCCAGATTCTCCGAAGTCCGGGAGGTAACTTTGTTGTGAGTACGTTGGATGGCGGGCACACAGAAGCCCACTCTTGGTACACAAATTCGCGTGGAATGGCGAACGCCTACCGTTCCACCGCCATGGCCACCGCATTCCCGCCGCCCAAACAAAGCGCCGCAATCCCGCGATGCACACCGCGGCGCATCATTTCATAGATCAAAGTAACCAGCACGCGCGCACCGCTCGCCCCTATAGGATGCCCCAAAGCCACCGCGCCTCCATTCACATTAACGCGCTCCATATCCAGTCCCAGTTCGCGGATCACTCCCAGCGCCTGCACCGAGAACGCCTCGTTCAGCTCATAGAGATCGACATCGTCTTTCTTCCATCCCGTCTTCTCCCAGATCTTCCGCACCGCGCCCACCGGAGCCATCATCACCCACTTCGGCTCGACTCCGCTCGTTGCCTGCGCCACGATCCGCACCATCGCCGCCGCTCCCAGCTCCTGCGCACGCCCCGCGCTAGTCACCACCAACGCCGCCGCCCCATCATTCACCCCCGGAGCATTCCCCGCCGTAACCGTCCCATCCTTCTTAAAGGCCGGCTTGAGCGAGCGCAGCACTTCAATCGTAGTGTCCTCGCGCGGCCCCTCATCCTTATCAAAAATAACCGGAGCCTGCCCCTTTTTCTTCGACGGCAATTCAACCGGAACAATCTGCGCCTTGAATCGGCACTCTTTCTGCGCCGCAACCGCCTTGCGATGCGAGTTCACCGCAAACTCATCCTGCTCCTCGCGCGTGATGCCATACTTCTCCGCAACGTTCTCCCCCGTCAACCCCATGTGATAGTCGTTGTAAATATCCCAAAGCCCATCGTGCACCATCGAGTCAACCAGCTGTCCATTCCCCAGCCGATACCCCTTGCGCGCATTCGGCAGAAGATAAGGAGCATTCGTCATCGACTCCATCCCGCCCGCAACCACAATCGAACTGTTGCCCGTCTCAATCGCCTGCGCCGCCAGCGCGACCGCTTTCAATCCTGACCCGCACACCTTGTTAATCGTCATGGCACCCACCTCCGGAGCAAGTCCCCCAAAGAGCGCCGCCTGCCGCGCCGGATTTTGCCCCAGCCCTGCCGAGACCACGTTGCCCATAATGCACTCATCCACCAACTGCGGTTGCAGATTCGCCCGCCGCACCGCTTCGCGCACCGCCACCGCTCCGATCTGCGGAGCCGTCATGTCGCTCAGACTTCCCTGAAATTTCCCAATCGGCGTGCGGCATCCCGCGATGATCACCACATCGTTCGAACCAGCCATGGTCGCCCTCCTCAGCGCACAGTTTCACCAATACTCGTAAAAAATCGTCTTCAATTATAGATGGCAGCAACCTTAGCAACGGTGCGCCGCTGCAATTGAGACCGTTGGTCGGCAGTCAATGCCCGTGAGGAATTTTCGCTAACGACCAACGACCATCGACCACCGACCGATGCTTTCTTCACCTTTGCCCAAATTCTTTCGCGCGCGGCTCACGACGTAACTTTGGTACACCAATGCATGCGCACGTTCCGATCATTTTTCTCTTGACTTCGTTCTGCGATGACAATATACATTCAACTAGTTGCAACAAAACACCGTTGCGAAATTCCATGAACAATGGAAAGGGAGAATAGATCCATGGCAACTAAAAAGAAAGCAAAGAAGAAAAGCAGCAAGAAGCACTAAGCAACTGCAACAGGCAACGACAAAGGGGACGCGATGAGCGTCCCCAAAGTTTTTTGCGGTATTTTCAAAGTTGCCATGGAGCGCCGGGCGTCCCCGCCCGGCTAGTTGACCCGAGACGCTGACTTCTTCTGCGGAACATCGACAATCTTCTCCGTCGCCGGACAAAGATTCCGATAAGGACAATACGAGCACTGATATCCCGGATTGGCGACGAATTTTCCCTGAGCAATTCCATCAGCCGCCTTACGCACGCGCATCTTCGCCTCTTCCAACTGCGCATCATTCCGCGCCGTAACCACCGGAGTATTGTTCTCCAGGTTATGAAAAATCAGCCGATCGGCGCGCTTGCCCAAAGTCTCTCGCGCCGCCAGCGCATACAGGGAAAGCTGCAAGCTCTCATCGGCATCGTCCTGTGATTTAGGTTTGCCCGTCTTGTAGTCCACAATCGCAACCGTCTCCGAACCCGTGCAATCGATGCGATCCACGCGCCCCGTCACCTTCGCGCCACCGATCTGCATTTCGAATCGAGATTCGGTTTCGATCACTTCAGGCATCGGATCGCGGCGCGCGCACTCCAGAAACTGCCGCAACTGCTCCAACCCCTGCCGCAGATAAAGCTCATACTGATAGCGGTCGGCAATCCCCGACGAAGCCAGCGCAAACCGAAACTGCTCGAGCAGTTCGTCGTCCGTGACCTCGCGTTGATGGCGCTGGGCATCGTAAAAAGTGCGCAGCACGTCATGCATGGCCGCGCCATAGTGCAGCGCAGCCGAAACCTGGCGCGGCAGGTTCCACTCCCCCTCCAGCTTGAAGCGCAGCGGACATTCTTCATAAATTTCAATAGCCGACGCGCTCAACCCCGTGACAAAATTCGCCGCCGGATCCATCAGCAGCCACTCCGCGACCTGAGATTGCTGCAAAGCGACCCTCTGCTCCTCCTCGGCGAACAAAGCGTCCTGCACCGCCGCCGCCGACCGGGTCGTCCAGAATTTCCTGCACTCTGGCCGCACCATAAACTCGCGCAGAAACTTCGTCGGTTTCGGATCCTTCTTGCTCTGCCCCTGGTTCGCATAAATCGCAAGCGTATCCTTAGCCCGCGTCATCGCCACATAAAAAAGCCGTCGCTCTTCTTCTTCATGCAAAGCCTTATCGTCAGGCGCGTGCACACCGGATGCAGCTGCATTCGACCTGCGCAGTTCCGCCGGAAAAGCAATCAGCGGCTTGTGATAAGCAGTTGGAAAACACACGGAAGACCCGCGAATAATAGCCACATGCTGAAACTCGAGCCCCTTGGCCGCATGAGCCGTCATAAGCTGCACAGCGTCCTCCGCGCTCCGCGGAAGCGCAATCGACCCTCGAGCCTCCACAAAATAATCAAGGTACTCGAGAAATTCCGCCGCGCTGCCAGTTTCGGCAATCGCTTTTTTGCGCCACTCTTCTGCAAAATTCAGGAACGTACTCACCAAAGGCGATCGCGGCAGCTCAAAATGCCGAATCACCACCCGCGCCGCCTCGGCCGCACCAACCCCATCCTTCTCGACTTCAATGTGCACCTTGTCAACGCTCTCCAGCACCGCGTCCCCGCCCGCGAGCCTGCCCAACACCGTCCGAAGATCCAGATCCTGCCGCCGCACAGCCTTCATCCCCGCCCGCAATTCCACAGGGTCTATCCCAAACCGCGGCAGCGCCGCCACCCGAAACAGGCTGGCCGCGTCATTGGGAGAAACCGCAGCCGTCAGGCAAGCCACCACATCGCGCACCTCGGGCGTATCGAGCACGTCCAGCCCTTCAATCGAGAATGGAATGCCGCGCTCCACAAATTCATGCACCAGCTCATCGCGATGGCTATGCACCCGATAGAGCACCGCAAAATCGCTCCACCGGCAGCGTCGGTTTTTCTCTTTGTCCTTCTCTTTCTGTTTGTGCTTCCTCTGAATCCAGCGCGCCAGGTCGGCCGCCTCAACCTCCTTATCCCTCCACGTAATAATTTCGACCAGCGGCGCGGCGGCGGTATCGCGCTTCGCTTCCGATTCTTCCTCGCGCAAAGATTCAAGCGGCACCCGCTGATAACCGATCGCACCTCCCGCTGGCGAGCCCGCTTTTGCAAATACCGGCGGATTGTCATTCACAATGCCGAACGCGCAACCCAGAATAGGCGAAAGCGACCGCCGATTTTTCCCCAGCACCACAACCCGCGCCGCCGGAAAATTCCTGGCGAAGAGCGTGAACGCCTCGCTCGAAGCTCCGCGAAACTGATAAATCGCCTGATCCGGATCGCCCACCGCAAAAACATTCGCCTCCGTTCCCGCCAGCAGTGAAAGTATCTCGGCCTGCGCAAAGTTAGCGTCCTGAAATTCATCCACCAGCAGAAACCGCGTACGCCCCCGCTCTTCTTCAAGCAGCGCCGGATCGTTCTTCAGCAACTCATACGCCCGCGTAATCATGTGCCCAAAAGTGCCCAGTTTTTTCTCGCGGAGCATCTCTTCCACCGCGGCAAACACGCGAGCGATCTCCTGGCAGCGTTCCAGAATTTCCGCATCCCCGAGATCAGCCTGTTTCTTAGCCCGAGCAACCCGAGGCAGCGGCACTTCTCCCCGCTCCAGCCGCTGCACATAGCGTAGATACTCCGCCGGCCCCACCAATTCATCCTGGCAACGGCGCATAAAATCCAACAGACTGTCCAGGAACTGCCCCACGTTAGCCGCGCGCACAAAATGCTTCAGACGAAGATCGCGAATCCGTCGCCGCAAGAACACCCAGAGATCCTTGTCGTCAAGCACGCCAAAACCACACCCGCGACGCTGCAACAGCCCGTTGCACCAGGCATGAAACGTGCAAGCCTGCAGCCCGTCAGCAGCGTTGGAATTGCCCTCAAGCTCATTGCGCACGCGGCCCACCATCTCCGCCGCGGAATTGTCTGTATAAGTCAGCGCCAGAATTTCATCGGGACGAGCATGGCCTTCGCGGATAAGATGGGCCACGCGTTGCGTAAGCACCGTAGTCTTCCCAGTGCCCGCTCCAGCAATCACCAGCATCGGCCCCTGAACATGCTCAATAGTCTCCCGCTGCCGTTCATCGGGAAGAATCTTGGTAGCCGTTAAAACAGTTGTAGCCACGTCACTATCTCTAGCTCGGAGAATATCAGAGTAAGTTGTGGAATGATGCAACAGCCCGCAGGAAAACTAGTGGTTCATTCTTCGGCTTTTATTGTTTCCCCCCGTGGTTGTTTGCCCCGTGCCCTCTGTGGTTGGCTTTTTCTCGCCCCCGCAACAAACGCCCAGGGATTCCCAAGCCGCTCGAATCATCATCTCACCGCATCAATCACCAAAGCAGACGCCACAATCGCCGCCGTCTCCGCTCGAAGAATCGTGCTTCCCAGCGAAACCGCGACCCATCCCTCATCGTGAAACCACGAGAGTTCTGAATCCGCCCATCCACCCTCAGGCCCAACGGCAAGCGCCACGTCACCAGACCGCGACCGCAAAACATCGCCGATCCGAGCATCTTCCTCCGACTCCGCCAGAACCACGCGCGTCACCGACTCACCGGAAACAACATCTCGCGCAAGATCCTTCAACTTAACCGCAGCCGCAATCTCCGGAGGTGCCGCCCGCCGCGCCTGTTCCGCCGCCTGACGAACAACGCGCAACCACCGTTCATGACGCTTCCCAGCCGCCGCCACCAGATGAGCATCGCTACGCCGAGCGATGACGGGAATGATGCGAGCGACTCCAATCTCGGTGCATTTCTCAAGCGCCCACTCCATGCGATCAAACTTGAAGATAGCAAGCGCCAAAGTAATCTTCGGAGAGTCGCCAACCAAATTTGACTTCAGGGCGCGCGTCGCGCCCAGTGCAAACTCAACGCGATCAGAAGAGATCGCAGTAATAGTCCCAAGCCGAACCCCATCCCCGGTAGCAATATCGAACCCTTGGCCAATTTCAGCCCGCAGGACGCGAGCCAGATGAGCAGCGTGCGCACCGACTAGAGCCGCAGTATCTCCAACAACCTCGTCAGCAATCCAACGGCGGCGAGTCATAGTGTCAGGTCTTAGGTCTTAGGTCTCAGGAAAAACTCATCACTTTAGGCGATAAATAAAGAGTTGGCACCCGAGGCCTGACACCTAACACCTAAGACCTGAGACCTGCTCTACACAAACATATCCTTAACCCGTCCCAGCAGCGACCGGTTCTCCGGCTTGTTCTCGACAGGAGACAACTCCCCCAGCTCCGCCAGCAGCTCCCGCTGCCGCTTACTCAATTTCCCCGGCGTCTGAATTCGCACCTCGACATAAAGATCGCCTTTGCCGTGCGAATTGAGCACCGGTACTCCTTTATTCCGTATGCGAAACGACGTCCCCGACTGCGTCCCCTCCGGCACTTTCAACTTGTGTTCCCCCTCGAGCGTAGGCACCAGAATCTCCGTGCCCAGTGCCGCCTGCGGAAACGAAACCGGAACCACGCAATGCAGGTCATTGCCCTCGCGTTCAAAAAACGCATGCTCCTTGACGTGCAAAACAATATACAAATCTCCCGCCGGCCCGCCGAACGCCCCCGCTTCGCCGAACCCTGTGAACCGTATGCGAGTGCCATCCTCAACGCCCGCCGGCACCTTAGCCTCAACCACGCGCTCGCGCAGCAAACGACCCTCGCCTTTACATTTCGGGCATGGATCCGTAATCACGCTTCCCGCTCCCTGGCAAGTCGGACACGTACGCGCAATGCTGAAAAAGCCTTGCTGATACCGCACCTGCCCCCGCCCGTTGCACGCCTTGCACGCCACCGAAGCTTTCCCCGGCGCTGCGCCGTTTCCGCGGCAAGAATCGCAAGTCTCATGGCGCCGGACGTTCACCTGCTTTTCCACGCCAAAGACCGCTTCCTCAAATTCCAGATTCAGGTCTTCCCGAAGATCAGCCCCACGCTGAGCCCGGCTGCGCCGCCGCCCACCCTGCCCAAAGATGTCGCCAAATCCAAAGATGTCGCCAAAAATGTCGCCAAAATCTTGAAAAATCGCCGGATCGAACCCCGCCGGCCCTCCGCCGCCCCCGCCCAGCCCAGCATGACCAAAGCGGTCATACAAAGATCGCTTCTCGCCATCGGCAAGAATCGCGTACGCCTCCGTAATCTCCTTGAACTTATCTTCCGCATCCGGGTTATTAGGATTCCGGTCAGGATGGTGCGTCATCGCCAGCTTGCGATACGCGCTCTTAATCTCCACATCGGTAGCCGTACGCGAAACCCCGAGCACTTCGTAATAATCGCGTTTAGTATTAGCCGCCAGAAACTCCCCCAACTTTTTATAATCGACAAAATCAGCTAAGCAAATCACCCAACAAATCCAGTAGCAATTCCAATAGCAAATCGCCCCGCCGAATCAGGCAATTCCAAGCTAGTTCAATAAATCGCCTTATGAAAGATCCCGAAGGGGACGATCCACCTTAGCCCAGCGCTTCAGCGCTGGGTGGCGAGGCAGAAGCGACTAAGTCCAAGGAGGGACGACCCACTTCTCAGCCTCCTGACTCTGCGCGCTACCCCCCGCTATTCCGCGCCACCCGCACCATCGCTGGCCGCAACATCCTCTCCTTATACTTATACCCGCGCTGCAACTCCTCCAGCACTTGATGATCCGGAACCTCTCTCGTATCCACCATCTCAATCGCTTCATGCACCCGCGGATCGAACACCTGTCCCACCGCCGCAATCGGCTGCACTCCAATTTTCTGCAGCGCATCCTGAAACTGCCGGTAGATCAGCTCAACCCCGCTGCGAAAGTCTCCCGCGTCTCCACCCGCCTTCAACGCCAGCTCGAAACTGTCCAGGATCGGCAGAAAATTCTTGATGACATCCGCCGCCGCAAACTCCCTAAATTCCTGCTGCTCCCGAACCGCCCGTTTGCGCGCGTTATCAAACTCCGCCTGCAGACGCGCCAGACGATCGATCAGCGCGTCGCGCTCCGCCTTGAGCTTCTCCGTCTCCGGCACGGAGCCTTCACCGTCGTGCACCAGTTGGCCCGTCCCCGAGCCAGACGTTGCCACGTCCTCGCCTTCTCCCGCCGTAAGCTCGCGCTCCAGGTCGTCTTTCTCCAGAAAGCGTGCATCAGTTTTTCCGTTTCCTTTGGCCATACCGCTCATTACTCCGATTCATTCAAAAGTTTGTCAAACAGCCGCGCGATGTACGACACCGCCGACATAGTATGCTGATAATCCAGCCGGGTAGGTCCAATCACCGCCAGCGATCCCATCACCTCTCCGCCCACCCGCGCCGGAGCCCCAATCAGCACAAAATTCTGCAGCGCCGAAGAGGGCAAAGCCTCGTCCAGCCCAATCACCACTCGCACCGCCTCCTGCCGCGTATCCAGATACGCCCCCAGCAGCTTCACCACTTTTTCTTTTTCCTCCAGCGTCCGCAGCATATCCTGCAGCCGCTGCCGATCCTCCTGTCCCGTCACCTGATTCGTAACCAGATTCGCCGCGCCCTCGACAAACACCGCCTGCGTATCGTCCGACGCCGCCAGCGCCCCCTGCTCATAGAGCTGCCCAATCGACTTCATAAGCCGGTCATACTCGCTGCGTTCCTGCTCCAGCCGCCGAGCCAGCTCAGCGCGCATGTCTCCCATGGTCCAGCCGCGAAAATTTTCGTTGATATAGCGCGCCGCCAAATCCAGGTCGCCCTGCGGAATATCCAGCCGCAGCACCCGGTCGCGCACCACTCCCGAACGCGTAACCACCACCGCCAACACCTTCTGATCGCCCAGCCGCGAAAAGTAAACATGCTCCAGCGCATTGCGCGGCCCGCTCGTAGCCACCGTAACCCCAACACTATGAGAGATCAGCGCCAGCACATGCGAAGTCCGTTCCATGAACTCCGCCACATCCGTAACTCCTGCCAACGTGCCTTCAATAATGCTCTGATTCTCATGCGAAAGATGCGCTTCCCCGCTCAGTTGCTCGACATAATAACGATAAGCTTCCGCCGTAGGCACGCGCCCCGCCGAAGCATGTGGCTGCTCCAGAAATCCCGCATCGGCCAGGTCCGCCATCACATTCCGGATGGTGGCCGCACTCAGCCCCTCGCGGCTCGACCGTGCAAGCGTGCGCGATCCCACCGGCTCTCCGCTGGCGATAAATGTTTCGACAATGGCGGTCAGGATTTCCCGTTCCCGTCCGCCCGCTGGACCTGCTGGCATACCGTCCCAAAGCCCCGGAGCTCAAACCCAACTCTAAATACTTTAGATGCAGTGGCTTAGATTAAGATTCCACAGCGTCTAATGGGATTCTAGGGAGTGGTGGGCGAGGGTGTCAAGGATGCAGAGAGGCGGCAGAGCGATCACATCCATCTAGCGCCTCCCGCGCGAACTGTGCTAATAATCTGACAGCAGGAGGTCCATCCATGCCACCTCTCGATTGGTCGCAGTGTCCCGACGTAGAAAGCATTCCCGGCAAGGTCAACGGCGCATGGGTGTTCCGCAATAGCCGGATGCCCGTTAAGCTCGTCTTCGAAAATCTAGAAGACGGCATGAGTATTGCCGAAATCGCAGAACAATACGACGTTACCCCGGAACAAGTGAAAGCCGTAATCGACTTTGCCGCCCGCAGCCTCGACACCGTAAGTCGCTGAAAAGCGCCGGGTGTAATGCCCGATCTTCATTGTGCTGATCCTCTTTGACAACAACGTGCCACGCGGCCTTGCCCGCGCCCTCAGCGCTCATACGGTTGTTGAATCGCGGGAGCGAGGTTGGCACTTATTCAAGAACGGCGAGTTACTCAGAGCCGCCGAGGATGCAGCTTTCGATGTGTTTGTGACCAGCGACAAGAGCATCAAATATCAGCAGAATTTGGCGGGACGGAAACTCGCGATAGTGGTTTTAAGCCAAGGACGTTGGAAACTCGTCCGACAAAGGCTCGACGCCATCGCCGCCGCCGTGGACGCTGCTAAACCTGGCAGCTACGCCGACGTAGAAATACCGATCCATTAGTCAAGCGGAGCGCAGCGGTGAGGCCGCTTCTCGCACTTTTCGAGAAAGTGTCCATCGGACAGCCGACATCGCTACCACCTGGGGTGCCCCATTCTAACGTCGCGTTTTTGCGACGTTAGGGTGGGAACCACACTGATCGCACAATGGGCTTTGCCCTCGACGCCGCGTGTGCTCCAAACGAGCGAGCATTATAATTTACAGTTCTAATGGGGCCGATCCGCCAATCCCGAACCTCATGCGGGAATTTGATAACCTGTCACGATGACGAACGAGCAACTCGAATCAGCCATCATCCTAGACGTTGTTACAACGTTCGCGAACCTTAAGGAAGCAACGCCAAGGCGGGCCCTGCTGATCAAATTCAAAGGTCTTCCGGCATCGCAGGTTATCGGCAATCTGCTGAACCGAAACATCCTCCGCCGCACAGATTCGGATACGGTAACCATGGATGAGCAGTATCTTCCCGCGGCGGCAGCATTCGAGCTTTGCACCAATGCCCATTTGCGCGAACAGGCAAAATTGGCCACAACCATCGTCCTTCATACCCTACACCAGATGTCCATCGGCGAGAGCAAGAGGGATGGCTTCGCCTTCGACGACCTCAAGCGCCATGTGGAGTGGATATATCCGAACCGCCGCATTGAGACCGCTACTCTGAAACTCGGCCTCTATCTCGCCAAGGACTTTAGCGTGCTAACGTCGTACCGGCCGCCCGGCGGCACAGAGATAACGCTGTTTCAGATTGGCGAAGGCGCCATTAGCATGGCTGACCCGGGCACCGAGTGGGAAAGAGTGATGGACAGATGGTTGAGGCCCATAGCCGTGCCCGAGGCGCCCGTCGAGAGCAACATTCCATTACCCCGCGATGCGGCTTCGAAATCGGAGAATGCGCAGGTGAATTCAAGGGACGTTTTTGTGATCCACGGACGAGACGAACGCCTGAGAGCCGGAATGTTTGAGTTCCTACGATCCCTCGGCCTAAATCCGATGGAGTGGTCACACGCTATAGAACTTACGGGCAAGGGTTCGCCTTACGTTGGTGAGGTCTTGGACGCAGCGTTCACCCACGCGCAGGCGGTCGTGGTCCTCTTCACCCCGGACGATTTAGTCAAGCTGCGACCGGAATTATGTGGCCCCAAAGAACCCGCGCACGAAACGAGTTTGACGCCCCAAGCGCGGCCAAATGTCCTTTTCGAATCTGGTATGGCTATGGCTAGCCAGCCCAATCGGACTATCATGGTCGAAATTGGCGGATTGCGTCCGTTCAGCGACGTAGGAGGTCGACATACCATCCGAATGGATGATTCCCCGAAGAAACGAACCGAACTCGCGACAAGGCTCAGGACCGCCGGGTGCCCCGTCAACTTGGATGGCACCGACTGGCTGACGGCCGGAGACCTGAAAGCGCCCGATCTTCATCTTGCGCCAGACACTCCCCAAACGACAAGTTCTCGACTTTCCGCCGAAGCCCGGCAGCTACTTCTGGCCGCCTGCGAAGATCCAGGCGGCGCTGTCATGTGCGTGGACACCTCACAAGGATTAGTGGTGAGTACAAACAAACGAGGTTTTTGCGAACCTGATAATCCACGCTCGCAGGCGAAGTGGAAAGCCGTGGTTAGGGAGTTGGTCACACTGCGATTCCTAGAACAACTGGGAGAAAAAGGAGAGATTTTCGGGGTTACGGACGCCGGTTATGAGGCAGCAGAACGCATCAAGCAAGAGTAAACCGGTGGGTCGCCGCACTTCGCACTTTTCAAAGCGGTGGGAATCCCCGGCGCCTACGCCAAAGTGGGCGGGGATGGAATACCCTTACTCGAAGGCGCTTGCCATACTCTTGCCGCTAATAACACTTGACAACTAGTCTTATAATTAAAGTAAAGCCAGCACAATCGAGATACCAGCGGCAATAACTATTCATAACCAGCCGCCAGCCGTGACCTATCCGGCAGATAAGGAAGTAACACCCGTAATCGTCCTACAATCAAGACTTTACCTATAACTATCTTTCTTTCAAGACTTTGCCGCACACGGTGAAGCTAAGTCAATGATTCCAATATACCGACAAGAAAAAAAGTAGAGGGGGTACCCCTCATTAGTCAGTCCTACAAGGAGCATTTATGTCATCACAAGAAGCACCACGTTGCCGCCACATCAAGGTCAACGGAACCCAATGCGGTTCGCCCGCTCTCCGCAGCAAGAATTTTTGTTTCTTTCATCAACAGGATCGTCCCTGGAAGGTCGAATGTTACTCCGACGGAGAGTACGCGACCGGTGAAATCCCCTTGCCCTATTTTGAAGACGCCCACTCCATTCAAACCGTGATTCGCCAGGTTGTGCAGATGGTTCTGCAAAAGAGAATCGAACGGAAAACCGCCAGCCTCCTGCTCTACGCGCTCCAGATCGCCTCGTCCAATCTCAAGCGCATGGAACTCGAAAAGCCGCAGCCAGAGCGGGTAGTCATCGATGTCGAACAGAAAGACGAATGGCAAATACCCATCGCTGCCCTTAGTGAAGCCGAAACCGCCCGCGAAATTTCCGACGAAAACCCCGAGCGCGACAATGAAAATGAAGACAGCGAAGCCAACCTTCCCCCCGGAACCATCCAAGCCTGTCACCGGCCCGAAATTTTGATCCGTGTGGAGCGGGCGCCCTCGCCCGCTTCGCCGCGTCGCAAAAGTATTCCAAGAAGTGAGCGACTCAGACATCCGGCAAGCTATACTGCGCGAGCATGGCCAGCAAGCCTCACATCGCAGTAATCGGCGCCGGCGCCTTCGGCGGCTGGACCGCTCTCTATCTTCTTCGCGGCGGAGCAAGAGTCACCTTGCTCGATGCCTGGGGTCCGGGAAATTCGCGATCTTCCTCGGGAGGTGAAACCCGAATCATGCGTGGCGCATACGGCCCCGACCAGCCCTACACAAAATTGGCCGCGCGCGCCCTCGATCTCTGGAAACAGCACGAGTCGCAGTGGAAGCAGAAATTCTTTTTCCCCATCGGCGTGCTTTGGATGGTCGAAGGCGACGACACTTTCGAACGTGGCTCAATTCCGTTGCTGAAAGAAGCCGGAATTCCGTTCGAGCAATTGGCCGTCAAAGAACTGGAACGCCGCTGGCCGCAGATCAGTTTTGAGGACGTCAAGTGGGCGATTCACGAGCCGCAAAGTGGATACCTGCTGGCTCGCTCCTCAACCCAAGCAGTAGTCGACCACTTCGTAGCCGAAGGCGGCGAATATCGTCAAACCGCCGTCGCAGTATCTCCAGATCTGGAAAACGGTCAGTTGAAAGGTCTGTTGCTCTCCGAGAATTCGGAAATCGCAGTCGATACCTACATCTTCGCCTGCGGCCCATGGCTTGGAAAACTATTTCCCCAGACCATTGGCCCGCACTTCCGATCGACCAGGCAGGAAATTTTTTTCTTTGGAACCCCCGCCGGCGATCCCAGCTACAACGATGGCAACCTTCCCGTCTGGGGAGATCACAGCGACCGCTTTATCTATGGAATTCCCGGCAACCAGGGGCGCGGTTTTAAAATGGCCGATGACACCCGCGGCCCCGACTTCGACCCAACCTCAGGCGAGCGCGTGACGAGCCAGAAGAACATTGATGCCGCTCGCCGTTATCTCGCCTATCGTTTTCCAGGAATGAAAGATGCGCCCTTGCTAGAGGCCCGCGTCTGCCAGTACGAAAATACGGTCGACAACAATTTCATAATCGATCGCCATCCCAAGAACTCAAATCTGTGGATTGTAGGCGGCGGTTCGGGTCACGGATTCAAGCACGGTCCCGCCCTCGGCGAGATGGTCGCAAAAATCGTGCTCCAGGACGAACCCGCTGACCCGCTCTATCGCCTCGCAAGATTCGAAGAGGCGAAGCCCGAGCTATAACTCATGCAATGAGTTAGATGCCTCGCTCACATTACTCATTAGTGCATTCATCACGAATTCTCTGTACGGTCATCACCGACTTCAATCCGCAATCTCTGCGAGAGTAACTTCACAGCACGCTTCATCCGGCGCGGAGTGAAAAACATGAAACAATTATTTACAATCTGCATCGTCCTCGGATGCTTCAACGTTAGCGTCGCGCAGGGCATTCAAGGCAATATAACTCTTAGCGGAAACGCCTCGGTCAAAGTCACAGGGCATTCCGTAACTCTAACCTGGAACACCAGTCAGAATGCAACCAGTTATAACGTCTACCGTGGCGCTACGCACGGCGGACCATACATAAAGGTAGGTTCCGCAATCGTCGTTACAACTTATACCGATGTACAAGTAACTCCTAATCAGACGTTCTACTACGTTACCACCGCGGTGAGCGGCAGCAACGAAAGCGGCTATAGCAACGCAGTCGCCGCTGTAATTCCTTAGGGAGACGAAATGAAACGCTATCATCTATTAATCGCCATATTGATCCTTTCTGGAATCTCGTGGGCGCAGTGCAACACTGGCCAGTCCGGCACGAATTGCAGCGGACCCCTGAATGTGCAGCCGCAGCCCGGAAATACCTCGCAATCTGCAATTGCTTTAATTGACCTTGGACTGCCCTTGCCCGACCCGATCGTGGGCCAGTACACGCTATCGATCGCCAGCGGCATGATTCTGGAATCTGACAACGGAAACAGCTATCACTCGCTCGTGGGTCCATCAGGACCACAAGGACTAATGGGAGCGAATGGAGCCGCCGGACCAGCAGGTGCTCAGGGTCCGCCAGGGCCTACAGGGACTGAGGGTCCACCGGGACCGACTGGTTCAGCTGCTCCAGCGGACTACAGCTTCTTTTACGGACCTGGATTCGACGCTGCCGCAGGTACAAGCGAGGTCGGAGGATCATTCGATCGTGATCAGATCGACATGACCAATGCGACCTCAGTCCGTTTCTTTCTGACGCTCGCCGCGAGTGTTCTGCCCGACGGAAGCTATGCTCAGGCAGAGTACACTCCCGACGGCGTGAACTGGTATGCGCTTTCGGCAGAAGTACCTGTGACAACGCCCACCGGAATCTATTCCAGTGGATGGCAGGGCCTGCCGACCGAAGCAAGCGGGGACTATGTGGTTCGTATCGTTGTGTACAACGCCGGCACCAGCGCCGCCAAACTTGGATTACGCCAGTTGCATTTACAGTTCAAGTAGGGCGCGATTCGGCGGGGCCGATAAACCACCCGTCCCCGCCTTAGAAATCTACTGAATCTGAATCACGGTTTCCGAGCTGCCAGCTTTGATCTCATCGACCCGCGCGACCACATTGCGCGCGAAAGCGAACAGCGATTTCGCGTGCGGCGAGCCTTCCCCTTGAAGCACGGCCGGCGTGCCTCCATCGGCCGCTTTGCGAATTTCGGGATCAAGTTCGACGCTCCCGAGGCAGGCAATGCCAAACTGCTTTGCCGTCTTTTCCGCGCCACCGCGGGAAAAAATGTCAATCTCGTGCTGGCAATGCGGGCACACGAAATAACTCATGTTCTCGACCATGCCGACAATATCCACCTTCATCTGGCGGAACATCTCGATCGCCTTGCGAGCATCCTGCAGCGCAACGTCAGAAGGAGTGGAAACCACAATCGCGCCCGTCAATGGAACTGTCTGAATCAGCGACAGCGCAACGTCACCCGTACCAGGAGGCAGATCGATGACAAGATAATCCAGCTGTCCCCACTGCACCGATCCGAGAAACTGCCGGATAATCGAGTGCAGCATCGGCCCGCGCCAGATCAGCGGCTTGTCTCCAGGATTAAGAAAGCCGACTGAGATTACTTTGAGGCCATTCGAATTGACGGGCGCGAGCTGGTTTTCGCCCACGACTTTGGGCTGTTCATTGGTACCGAGCATTAGCGGCACATTCGGACCGTAAACGTCCCCGTCGAGCAAACCTACCTTGTGGCCCATTTTGCTGAGTGCAATGGCCAGATTGACAGAAAGAGTGGTTTTGCCGACTCCGCCTTTGCCAGAACCGACAGCAATGATGGCATTGACGCCAGGCAAAGGTTGCGGACTCGGCTGTTGCTGGCCGGAGTGGGAATGAGCGCTCATGTTTTGATTATACGGGAGGGACGGGGAGGGGAGGTTAGAGGTCAGATTGCAGAGGTAAAACTTCTCGGGGTTAGCGCCGCCGCAGGGAGCATTTCGCTCCTGCAATCTAACCTCTGACCTCTGCAATCCTAGTAGTGTCCTTCTCCCGCTTGCACCTTGCCGCGAAACATGCGGTACACGAACACAAAGTAAGCCACCGCCAACACCGCGCCGAACGTCCACCAAACCAAGCCAACGCTCAGTCCGTGGTTGCCGGCTGCGGTGTTGTAGATGGTGAGGTCGTACTGGTGATCGCGGGCAGAAAGCACGACGGGATAGAGCGCAAAAGCCGCGCCCACCAGCATGAAAGTGATGTACAGGCTGGAAGCAATAAACGCGAGTTTCTCCTTGCCCTTGGGATTGGCCCAGAGCATGATCGCCAGCGTGGCCACAACCACGATCGGAACCAGTAGCCCTATTGGATGATTCGCATAGTTGTTCATGATTCCGGGCCTTATGAAATAAGTCGCAACCAGAGCAGTGAAGGTCAGAAAAAACTGCAGCGGCCAGCACAATAAGGCAACACCGCGGGAGCGACGGCCAAGATCTCCGTCCGTCTTAAGTGCAACGTAGTAAGAACCGTGAGCGGTCAGAGTCACCAGAGCCATTACTCCGATGAGTACGGTATACCAATCGAGAATGCCAATCTGCGAGCGCAGTTTGAAGTTGGTCCACAGTGGCTCAAAGAAATATCCAGTTGCATCCAGCGGAACTCCGCGCACGACGTTGCCCAGTGCCGCGCCAAAAAACACAGCCAGCAGAATGCTGGAACCACTAAAGATTACGTCGAAGAAGTGCTGCCACACCGGGTCTTCTATGTGTGTGCGGAATTCAATGCCGATGGCCCGCAGCATGAGCAGCCACAAGACCATCATCAGCGGCAGATAGAACCCGCTGAAGCTCGATGCGTAGAGTAGAGGAAACGCAAAATAAAGCGTGCCGCCCGCGGCCAGCAACCAGACCTCGTTGCCGTCCCAAACCGGCCCAATGGCGCGCAGCACGCGCCGGCGATCGTCATTCGTCCTCGCCGCAAACAGATAGATCGCACCCGCGCCCAGATCGAATCCGTCGAGCACAACATAGGCTGCGACCATCACCGCAACAATCCAGAACCACAAGCTTGCCATGTTTACCTCTCTATTTTTGCTATGTGATCGCGGATGAAGAGATGTCCAAGGATTCGATTCCCACGGCTGGGCCGTGGTGGACCTCACGCCAGATCAGGAACAGAAACAAAATGCCAAGCACCGTGTACATGCCCATAAATCCCAGAAGAGTAAATATGCCGTTACCGGCGGAGACGACCGTCGAGTAGCCGTTTTCCGTTCGCATCAGTCCATACACCAGCCAGGGCTGCCGGCCGAGTTCGGCGGTCAGCCATCCCGCAGTATTGGCGATATAAGGAAATGGCGCCGACAACATCAGGATCCAGAGCATCCACCGCGCGTGAAAAAGAATGCCGCGCCAAAGCAGGACGAATGCGACGATCATGATGGCGATGAAGACCGTCCCGAGCCCCACCATGATGTGATAGCTGAAATATAGCAGTGGGATGTTACTCGGCCAGTCTTCCCGAGGGAAAGCGTCGAGTCCACGCACGTGAGCATTCCACCGCCGGTAAGTCAGCATGCTCAACATTCCTGGAACCAGAATCGGATTATCAATCTTGCCTTCCTGCTCGTTAGGCTGACCGATGAGGATGATCGGTGCCGAATTCTGGCCGTGGAACAATCCCTCCATCGCAGCCAGAGTTACGGGCTGGAGGTCGGTAACCATTTTGCCTTGCCGGTCTCCGGTCGGAAAAATTTGCAGAATGCTGAACACACAACCGGCAATTACACCGGTTTTGACGAAGATGCAGGCATGCGCTGTCCACTTGCCCGACAACAGATAGAACGCGCCCACGGCCGTCATGACGAATGCCCCCGTTATTGCCGCCCCGCTCATGTTATGCGCGTATTGCCATCCCGCCCAGGGATTCAACACGAACGCCCGGAAGCTGGCAAGCTGCAAACTGCCGTCCGCCGCCTCGTAATAGCCAACCGGATATTGCATGAAAGCGTCAGTGGCGATTATGAAATAACCCGACAACCACGAGCCCGCAAAAACCGCAAAAGCCGACCACCAGTGCGCCTTCGGGCTCAATCTCTTCTCTCCGAACAGAAATAGGCCGAGAAAAGCCGATTCCAGAAAAAAGGCAAACATGCCCTCCATGGCCAGGGTCTGACCAATCACGCCACCTGCAAAACGCGAAAAATGAGACCAATTGGTGCCAAACTGAAATTCCATCGGAATGCCTGTCACCACGCCCATCACAAAACTAATCCCAAAGATCTTTCCCCAGAAGCGAGCTGCTTCGTGGTACACGGGATCGTCGCGCCGCAGGGCGATTGTCTTAAGCACTAGGATCAGCAGCGCAAGGCCCATCGTGAGTTGTGGAAAGAGATAATGAAACGTGGCGGTGAAGGCAAAGTGAAGGCGATGAACCAAAAGTGCGCTGACCATAATAGCGATCCTAAGTGTTAGTTGCTTGGCTCAGCACTGACTGACAAGCTTAACAGTAATTTGGCGTACGTTCCCAATTAGGTGAAGATAATCTGAGTGCCACTTTACCGTGCAACGTTACTTCGCAGCTTTCGAATTACAGTTAGATTCGAACCCGATTTCTCAACGCGGATTCTGCGCGGCGTATCTCCCTGCGCCTTGCCGCGCCATCGTAACGGCGCTTTTCATCTTCCGTTTCAGGTATGACCGGCGGCACCGTGATTTTATTTCCGCCAGCGTCGATCGCAACAAATGTCAAATAGGCAGAACTGACGTGATGCCTTGCTTCCGCTCGATAATTCTCGACCCAAACCTTGACGCCGACCTCCATCGAAGTGTGGAACACACGATTGACCGAGGAGCGCAACACCACGAAGTCTCCAACGCGTACCGGCACGAGAAAATCCATATGATCAATGGCCGCCGTCACCACGTATGCGCGCGAGTGCCGGTGAGCCGCCATGGCGCCGGCGAGGTCGATCCAGTGCATCAGGCGTCCGCCGAGCAACGCGTTCAGCGGATTGGCATCGTTTGGCAGAACGATTTCCGTCATTTCAGAGATCGACTCGTGGACCGGCCGCGGCTGAGTTAACCTCGCTCTATCGTGGTCATTCATAGATATCAGGCGACAACTACGTTTTTCCGGAGGCGATGAGTTTCGCGATAAGTTCGAAGAAAGGCGTCCGCGAGCGTGGTCACGCGCGGGTCTACAGGCACGTCGACCCAAGCCTCGGTCGTCAGATCGAAGATCAATCTCCCATGTTCCATTGGAGCGTGCGCCAATTCGCAAACGTAACAGAACGTGAGCTCATTGGCACTCGCATGGGCGACAGAGAAACGCACTGCATCCCAATCGCGCCGCGGAGGGAGATGCGGACATGCCGCCGCGTAACCAAGGTTGCAGAGTTCCCGTACGTGCTCGTCGGATGCCGCTATTTCCTGACCCGAGGCGCAGCAGTTACCGGTCCAACCGGCTCCCAAGGGCAGCCGAGAAGGATGCGGCCAGGAGCCATCATCCACGATTTCAAGCGGCACAAAAAAGGGGCAAGCCAAGGTGGTTCCTCGGAGAACAGCCATTGTAACGCGGGACGCGACAGGGATGCTGTGATATGAATGGAAGAGCCAGATCTAAGCTTTCAGTTTCTCAATGAGCGTTGATGCTGAGAGCTCACGACTGAGGGCTAAGAGCTTTTTATGGACCGCATTGCCGTGCTCACGGAAATCCTTACCGCGAATCCCGACGATTCGTTCGCGCGCTATGGCCTCGCCATGGAGCACTCCAAGGCTGGACAAATCGAACAGGCGCTGCAGGAGTTCAAAACGCTGGTAGAAAACAATCCCGATTACACCCCAGGATATTTCATGGCGGCCCAGGCGCTCGCAGCCGCCAGCCGCGTGGATGAGGCCAAGCGATGGCTGGTGGACGGCATCTCCTCCGCCCGCCGCACTGGCAACGCGCATGCGCAATCGGAGATGACGGCCATGCTGGAAGAACTGGGGTGAAGCAGGTTTCAAGGTTTCAGAGTTTTCAAGATTTCAAAGACTCAAGCTGGCATCGCCAGCTTTGAAACCGTGAAACTTTGAAACTTTGCTTCCTGCTACACTCTTTTGTTCCGCGGAGGCATGCTATGCGCCATCTTAGTTTTCTTTTCGTTATTGCTTTCTCTCTCGCCGCGTTCCCGCAAGCTAAACACCCTTTCACCTTCGAAGACATGATGAAAGTGAAGCGCATTGGCGAGCCGGAGCCTTCGCCCGATGGCAAGTGGGTTCTCTTCAGCGCGGTCGATGTAGATCTGGCGGCGAATACCAGGATTCCGCATATCTGGATTGTGCCGCTTGCCGGCGGGCAGGAACGAGAGATCATTGCCGACCAGGATGGCGACCGTCCGCGCTGGGCACCGGATGGCAAGCGCTTTGCGTTTATCTCCACCAAGATCGGAGGATCGCAAGTCTGGATAGCGGATTTCGACGGCGGACCGGGAACAGTCAAAGGAGTTACGAGGCTGACCTCGATTGCGACCGAAGCCGGGGGGGAACTGTGGGCTCCTGACGGCAGGAACATTCTTTTCATTTCAGATGTGTATCCCGAGTGCGACGGTGACCCTGTTGCGGAAGAAAGCTGCAACGCAAAGAGGCACAAAGACGCCGAGGAATCAAAAGTCAAGGCGCTCATTTTTGAGCACCTCTTCTATCGCCATTGGGATGCTTACAGAGAAGGCAAACGCAGCCACATCTTCGTCGTTGAAACTCCGCTCGATCTTCATCCGACTGCGGTAGCTAGGATGGTCAGTAACAAATATCGCGACCTGACACCCGGCAATTACGATGCTCCCGTATTCTCGCTCGGCGGCCAGGACGATTACGTCTTCTCGCCCGACGGGCAGGAGATTTGCTACACGTCAAACCATGACAAGGTCGAGGCTGCTTCTACGAATAATGATCTCTGGATCGTCCCGGTGGATTGGGATGCGAGCGCCACGACTGCTCAAATACTTGCCAAGACGAAGAACATCACTGCCGACAATCCCGCCAGCGACTCGACTCCGCTCTATTCGCCCGATGGAAAGTACATCGCCTATCGTGCGCAGCAGCGTCCGGGAGACGAGAGCGACCGCTTCCGGCTGATGCTGTATGACCGCAAGACCGGAGCGAAAAAGAATCTCACCACAAATCTTGATCGCTGGGTGGGTACGATCGCTTGGGATCCCGACTCGAAATTGATTTATTTTGCATCCGAAATTGCCGGTGAGTCGCCGCTCTACAAAATCGCCATCGACGGCACGGCTGCGATCAGCAAAATTGCGAACGGATTTGACGATGACATCGCGGTCACGGACAGCGGCCGAACGCTTCTCTACACGCGTATGGCGCTTAGCAGTCCCGTTGACATTTACATGTCCGGCACATCGATCCATACCGACAAAACTTGCATCGAAGATAATTTCAGTCCCCCGGGCTTCCCGCCTTCGTCCGAGACGCCTGACTGTGCGTTGCCCAAGGCGCTTCCGCTCACCCACCTGAACGACGCGTTACTTTCCCAAGTCGCCATGTCTGCGCTCGAGCCGTTCTGGTTTCCCGGGGCGAACGGCGATAGGGTCGAAGGCTTCGTTGTCAAGCCACCGAGGTTCGATGCCAGCAAGAAATATCCCGTGAAATTCATCCTTCATGGCGGACCCGAGGTCCCCATGGGCGACGAGTGGAGCTATCGCTGGAATGCCGAGCTCTTCGCGGCGAGTGGCTACGTTGTCATCATGATCAACTTCCATGGCTCGCCTGGATACGGGCAGAAATTTATCGACGCGATTAACGGCGATTGGGGAGGCGCGCCGTTTGAAGACCTCATGAAGGGTCTCGACTATGCGGAGAAGACATATCCGTTCATCGACAAGAACCGCGAGTGCGCGCTCGGCGCGAGCTACGGTGGATACATGGCGAACTGGGTGCTCGGACACACCGACCGCTTCAAGTGCATCGTCTCGCACGACGGCATGTTTAACACCATCTCTGCCTGGGGGACCACGGAAGAGCTGTGGTTCAACAATTGGGAATTCAGGGGCACGCCTTATACCAATTCTGAGATGTACGAGAAATGGAATCCGCGCCTTTCGGCGAAGAATTTCAAGACGCCTACGCTCGTAATCCATGGACAACTCGACTATCGCCTCGATGTCAGCGAAGGTTTTCAGCTTTTCGACACGCTACAAGTCATGGGCGTGCCCTCCAAAATGCTTTATTTCCCCGACGAAGGCCACTGGGTGCTGAAACCGCAAAACTCACAGCTTTGGTACAAGACGGTCAATAACTGGGTGGATCGTTGGACAGCGACTTGGGCGAAGAACTAGCTGGCAACGGGTTTATAGCACGGGGCCGTCCCCGGCCAGCACCCGGCAACTTCGTTTGTCATCAGGAAACCAACGGCTTGAGGATGGATTTTCAGAAATATTAGATTGGTTCTCCTCATGACTAGGCGATGTCGTTGGGGCAACGCCGCTTTTAGCTGGCCCAGCTTTTTTCAAAGTTTCAGCTTCATTTGGAACTCTAACTTCCGCTGGCTTCGGCTCAGTCGGCGGAGAAACGAGGTTCTGTCCGTTCGCTGGACTTGACGATGGCGAGCCTTTCCGATCGACGGAAATACTACCTGCAGGGGCAGTGTAGGCAGAGGCAGAGACGTTTTCCGTAGAAGCATCGTTCGGAGGCGAGTCTAGCGCGCTACTTACTCCCGAATCTGCCGCAAGTTCGTTATTGTTCATCTCCGCCGCCGTCAGTTCGCCCTCGGGAAATGCAAACAGCATTTCCGGCACGCTTTGGGGCGCGGACGCCTGCGCGCCCACCCGCTCGACGCGCGGTGCAGCCGGAGTTGGCGCGGGGCTGTTGGTCGTCTGCCCCGGGACTGTCTGCCCCAGGACTATCGCTGCCAGATTCTCCATCTCAAATTGGGCGGTCGAAGAGCCCGCAGTCACTGTGATGAACACCTCGCACGGGCCCACGCTTCCGGCTGTGGGCAAAATAGAAGCGGTGCCATCCTGAGCACTCAAGACCTGCGCCTGCGACGATCCAAGAAGGATAGGCAATCCGTTTCCTCCGTCTAGACCCTCGCCATTCTGTTGACTTCCCTGGTTGGGGCTGACCCGCGCCAGCGTGGTCGCAAAAGAGACATTCACTCCCATGACCGGATTATCAGCAGCCGAACCGTCGGTCACCCGCATCACGAGCGGCTGAAAAGTCTGTCCCATCAGCACGAATTGCGACGATCCGCTCACCGTCTCGAGCGTCCAGACTGTGGCTGGGGTGGAGAACAAATTGAAGGTCTGGCACGGCGCGCTATTTGGAAGGACGCACGCGCTCACCTGCACCAACGCGTTCAGATTGGTGAGATTTGCCGTGACTGTGGCGAATCCCGAGCTGTTGGTTGTCGCGCTGCTTTCCGAGAGCGAAGCTGTCCCTTGCGTGATCACAAAATTGATGGTCACATTCGGCAGCGCTGCGCCCAGGTCGAGTACTTCAACCGTGAGCGGAACGGCAAGTGTTGCGCCTTGGGCAATCCAGCGCATCGGAGTCACTGCGGCGAGGTCGAGAGTGCTTGACGTCCCCACCACGCTCGCCTGTTGTGCCTGAGGCGGAGAATACACGACGGGAGCCAGGGTGATCGTGATGGCGCTTGGTCCGGTGGCCGTCGGAGTCACCGAGGTTGAAGATTCGCCCACTTCATCGCTTAGCGCCGAACAGGAATTAGCTCCGCTGCATACCGAGAATTGCAAGCCGTTGGTTGAGCTCCAAGCGATCGTCGCCCCGCTCACGGGCGTAACTCCATCGGCGGCAACTGCGCGCACGCGTATCGGATTGGCCGCGGCCGATCCAACCGGAGTTGAAGGTTCCGCACCTTGCAGCAGAAGCAGCAGATCGGTGGGCGACGCGCCGTAGGTTAACGCTCCGATCATCTGCGAGAAGCCGCCGCTCACGGGATCCGCAACCTGGATCGTGGCAGTACCGTCCTGCGCTGCGGAGGGCAGGAGCGCTTGTATTTGACTTGCCGAGGCGGAAAGCGTGCTGCCGTTGTTGCCTCCAATGCAGCTCCCACTTGGCGAAATCGAACTGCACACAATCACCTGCTGGCCGGGATTGAAGCCTATGCCGTTGAGAGTCGAAACGCCGCCCGCCACACTAACGCGCGCGGGCACGGCCGAATCGGAATAAAGCAGGCTCGCCTGGTAGAAGTAATCCGGACGGCCGTCGCCACGAAAGTCGGCCACTCCCACTCGGAACGATTCCGACACGCCGAATTGCGCGTCCAGTCGCGTCATGGCGAAATTCGTCGTGTTGAATGCCGAGGGGGTAGCGGCGGGCGGGGCGTCGCCGCTCTCGTCGCTCAATTCCCAAATCCCAATCACCGGCAAAAGTTTGTTCTCAGTCGGCTGCCCCAGTTCGTCGAGCGCGGTCACGGCGACCGAAGCCGTCCGGTTCGCTTGCGCGGTGAACTCGAAATAATCGACGCTGCCGTAACCTGAGATCCACGACCCCCATGCACCGCCTTGTGGAAGCGCCGCCGGACTCGCGTAAGTCGACCCGCTGCCGGGATGCGTCTGTACGACTTCATCCTGCAGCATGAGGATGTCGCGCTCGGCATTCGACCCGTTCGACACCGTGACCACCACCGGAGTAAACGAGCCAGAGGGTGTGACCTGTGTTGGAGCGTAGGGCTCGACGCCTGCCGACCAATCCGGGTCGAGCCCTTCCACACTTAGCTGGTACTCGGCGATGGTTTGCCCGGAAGGAATCGGCAGTTGACCTAGATCGAAAGAGCCTTCGAGCGAGAGATTGTCAGACCCCCACCGGTCAAAGGGAAGACCGTTTCCGTCGAGGTATCCATCGATGATGTTGCCCGCGCTGCCGCAGAACAGGAATCCAGAAACCGAAGTGGCAACAAACTGCCGCGAGGGTGCGTCCGCCACCATTAGCCGCGCCACCACATTGACGCCCTGCATTGGCTGCCGTGCAGTCCCTGACGTATCAGTGAAGTAGACACTGCCATAGACTCTTCCTGTCGCTTGCGGATTACCGCTAACGGGATAAAGCCGCGCCAGCGCGTCCGTGTCGTCCAACGCAGGTGCCGTGGGGTTGGGATAGCAGATGGTGACGGGCACGCAGGAAGTTGAGTCTAGAAAGTGCATCACAGGAAACCCAGCATAATCGGCGCTGGTTGGAGCGGGGGTTCCAGTCTGGACGTTCAAATTGGCTTGCGACCACCCTAGTCCGATAACGCGCCCCAGCACGCGCACCAACCGGTATTGCACGTCCGGTAGCTGAGCAGTTGTGGCGGCGCAGACTCCGTTGATCACCACGAGCGCGTGCACAATGTTTCCTGCCATCGAGAAGTTGTCGGGTCCTCCATAGACGGCATTGGTAAAGCAATCTGCCAGGTCTCCCGCACCTTCGCCCAGGATCGCGTCGGTGACCGTTCCGTCGTAGTCGTAAACAATTCCGACCGGAGTAGCGATGGCGGAAGGTGTTATGTCGGTCGGGGCAGTGACGACTCCTTCGCCGTTGGTTCCGATATTGCTGCCGTTCACGTCCTCGGCTAGATGCCCACCTTGAGATGCGGTGAGGGCGACGCCGGCAATGCTGGTCCAGGTACTGAAAGCGGAGGCAACAAGGGCGTCAGCCTGGGCTTCGGTCAAGATGGGGCTCAGTGGTCCCGGGCTGGTGAAGTATTGCACGGAGCCATTGGCCCAAATCAAAGGATTGCCTTCGACTCCGGGATTGTAGCCGGAGCCCGCGACAAAAGCGGGCCCGCCGGCGCGGCTGGCAATGGCACTGCAAAGAAGAAGCACGCCAAGGGAGAGATATACCGATAAAAAGCGCCAGCGCATGGCTCACTCACCACGCGCGCCGCGGATGGCCCGCTCTAGTTGAACGACACTAATGCTATTCGCCCTGAGAGGCACTTGGCCCAGCGGTCCGCCCACGGGGCTGGTGAGGCCCAAACGGCTGGGCGGATACAGAAAGATCAGAAAGTGCTGTCCCCGCCGCATGGGCCGCTGCGCGGGCAAAGCACCTGTCCACTCGTGGATGGTGAGAACTTGTCCTTGCTTGACCCCGGCAATCGCTTCGTCGATGTAAAAACTCAATTGCACTGAAGGAGCAGTGCCAGGACTCGTCCCCAGGGCGAGCTGATCCCTCTTGGCGATCCAATTTGTAACAGGCCCCACGGCGGGGGCAAGCACCGTTCCAGCGAAGATCATTCCAGCCCGCCGCGAGAGCTGCTTCCACTGCGGGCCGAGGACGCGCTCGGCAATAAACTGGTCCGGTTGTTGCCCGAGTGCAACATTCGGCAATAAGACGAGAAGGGTGATCAGCAACCCGCACCGTGACACACGCATGGCGATCTCTTTCTAAAGGGAACGGGACCGAGAGATCCTGGGAGTGGAACTAGCGTAGCGGGTTGGACGTCAAAAAGATGTGCGGGCGGTCACTATGGATTTGTGATGAATAAGATTTGTGGTGAATCGTGATTTGGCTGAATGTGTCACGCAGGGCGGTTATCTTGCATGAGCATTAGAGCCAACGTCAGGTTGGCTTGGGGCTCAGCAGGGAACATGCTCATCGGAAACGTAGGGGCCGGATTCAAGTAGTAAACAGCTTCAGCCCTTGCGATGTTTTAAGTTCTTGTTCGCCCGGGCGGTTGCCTTGCGTTGCTGCTTCGCGTACTTCTTCATCGCCTTCGCCTGTTTCTTGTTGGCCCTTTTCAGAAACTTTTGCTGGTTCTTGATCTCCTTCTTGGAACGCCGCGCATTTTGTTGGGGACTGATGCGTTGAGCTTGAGTGGGTGCGGCGCCGGCAAGAATCAATAGAGCCAACAGAACAAAAGCAGTAATTCGTTTCATAACGTCTCCGAACGGAAACCCTGCAGCGATCTTAACCCAAGCCGCGCCTGGACCGATAGACAAAGTATTACTTCCGTAATGCGGCTGGCCCGAAAGAGAACCAGCCCGCCGGCCTTCAGTGCTGGATTACTCCTCACAGAGCTAATGAATCGTTTTCGTCTTCCGCGACATGTAATCCATCAGCAGATACTGACCTAGCGTATAAGGAGTCGTAAAGTAGGCCTTGCCCCGGCACATCTGCGTGACTTTCTGCACGAATTGCACCAGCCCATAATCCGATGCCAGCATGAACGTATTGATCAGCACGCCAGCTCGCTTGCACTTCGAAACTTCTTCGAGCGTTTGCGTGACGACTAACGGATCGAGCCCAAACGCATTTTTATAAATGCGTCCGTCGTCGAGCGTGAGCGCCGAAGGCTTGCCATCGGTAATCATGACGATCTGCTTCATATCTTTACGCTGGCGCTGCAGAATGCGTTGCGCCATGCGCAGTCCTTCGCGCGTGTTCGTGTAATAGGGACCAACCTTCACACGAGCCAGTTGCGACAGCGGAACCTCTTCGGCCGAGTCATGGAACAGCACCAGCGACAGCGAATCTCCGGGATACTGCGTCCGAATCAGCTGCGACAGGGCCATGGCAACTTTTTTCGCCGGAGTAAAGCGGTCTTCACCGTAAAGAATCATCGAATGCGAGCAGTCGAGCATCAGCACGGTCGCGCATGACGATTGATATTCGCACTGATGCACCTGTAGATCGTTGTATTCGAGGTTTAGAGGGAGGCCCAAACCTTCGCGCTGAATTGCGCTCGAAAGCGTCGCCGTGATGTCGAGATTAAGCGTGTCGCCAAACTCATACTGCTTCGAAGCGCCGCTTGACTCGATGCCGGTCGCCATATCCCGCGTATCGTGGCGACCAAAGCTCGACTTGCCGAGCGACCCGAGCAAATCGCGCAGAGCTTTGAATCCCAGGAAATCGAGGCTCTTGTCGGTGATCTCGAAGCGAGCTTGTTGCGCGTCGCCCACCTGCCCCCCAACGCTCGGCTTCGCAGGATTATGCGGCTGATCGATTGAGATGTAATCTTCCTGCTGCATGCGCTCAATCAGCTTCTCGATCAACTCCTCGAGCTGGCCCTCCATCTGCATTTGCTGCAGCCGGTCGCGCATCTCTTCGTCAAACATCACGCCATCGAGCAGCGCCTGTTCAAGAGCACGCTTTAATTCATCGAGCGTCTGCTCGCCCTCTGGCAATTCGTACCAGAAATTGTCGTTGAATCCGCTCTGCAGAAAATAGTCCGAGAGCGCGCCCAGCAGGTCCTCCATGCTCATCTCGCTGGCGGGGTCGGGAACGTACTTTGAGTAGCGAATGCGTTTCATAAAAGCAGTTCCCGGTTCTCAGTTCTCAGAAACACCGGCTCCTCACTGAGAGCCGAGAACTGGCTAATTAAACCCTCGCTTCCTTCCAAAGTCCGTCTCGTCCGGCTCAAATACCCGCTCCTGCTTTTTTACAGGCTTCTCACCCGCCGTGAACACGCGCTCTTCATTACGTCCGATTTTCTTGTGCGCGTGCAGTCCTTCCAGGATGAACTCCGCCGCCGATACCTGCTTCTCAATGCCGTCTTTTGGACCCACATTCAACTTGCCGAGTTTTTCCATCAGTCCCTGAATCTGTATCAGGCCTTCGAGCACTTCCTGAGCTCCGGCATTGTCGCTGAGCTGAATCTCACCGCCGAGATCGAACCACTGCACCACCTGATTCATGTTCACGCCATGCAGATAAGCGTCGAACGTTTTCGCGATCGCAGTCCGAATCAACTCGCGGCTCACGTGATCCGCGCCCTTCATCTCGCCCTCGTACTCGAGTTCGAGCTTGCCTGTGATCGCCGGCAGCGCGGAGTAGATATCGCTGATGCGCGGAACAACAAATTTCTCCCGATGCGTTAGCGCGCGCCGTTCGGCATTCGAGACCACATTCTCGATGGCTGAAATCGGCAGCCGCTGACTCACGCCCGACCGTTTGTCAATCTTCTTGTCATCGCGCGCCGCGAAAGCGATCCGCTCGATCACTTCCTGCACATACTTCGGAATGTGCAGCAGCGATTCTTGACCGTCGGTACTTCGGTCAATCTCGTGATCATTTCCGCGATCGATCCAGGCTTCCTGCACGGTGATCGCGATGCCCTCTTCTACCGTCGCAGGATAATGGGTGCGGATCTCCGAGCCAATGCGATCTTTCAGCGGAGTGATGATCTTGCCGCGCGCGGTGTAGTCCTCGGGGTTCGCGCTGAACACAATCGCAACATCGAGCGGCAGCCGGATCGGATACCCCTTAATCTGCACGTCGCCTTCCTGCATGATGTTGAAGAGTCCCACTTGTATTTTGCCGGCGAGATCTGGCAACTCGTTAATCGCAAAAATTCCGCGATTCGCGCGAGGCAGCAACCCGTAATGGACCGTAAACTCGCTCGATAATTCGTGCCCGCCACGCGCCGCCTTGATGGGATCGATGTCGCCGATCAGGTCGGCGATGGTGACATCCGGCGTGGCCAGCTTTTCTACGTAACGGTGATCAGGCGTCAGCCAGGCAATCGGTGTGGCATCGCCTTCTTTCGCCACCAGTTCGCGGCAGCGCCGGCAGATCGGAGAATAGGGATTGTCGTGGATCTCGCAGCCCGCGATGAAAGGCATCTCCTGATCGAGCAACGCGGTGAGAGCGCGCAAGATGCGGCTCTTCGCCTGTCCACGCAAACCGAGCAAAATAAAATTATGCCGTGAAAGGATTGCGTTAACGATTTGGGGCACAACCGTGTCGTCATAGCCAACAATGCCGGGAAATATCGGGCTGCCTTCGCGCAGGCGCGCCATCAGATTCTCGCGAAGTTCGTCTTTTACACGGCGCGAAACCAGGCGCTCTGCAGTGAAGGGACTTCGGCGCAACTCGCCGAGAGTCCGGGAAAAACTCATGGTGGGAACCCCCGAAAAAGCCTTAAGCGGATTATACCGCGTTGCAGAAGGCTGTCAGTTTTCAGCTATCCGTTTTACGTGGCTCTCGGGTCCTGTGCTTGCTCGGTTTGAATCCATGCAGTTCATGTAGGATGGACCAACCGATCGTTAGCGAGACTGCTACGTTTCGGTTTGGCAGCCGGAAGGAGCAGGAATGCGTTGGTATCACTATCTGGCGTACTTCTTCGGGGGCGCATTCCTCGCGAACGCCCTGCCCCATTTAGGCAACGGGATCTCCGGGCATGCCTTCCAAAGCCCTTTCGCATCGCCACCTGGGGTGGGCCTGTCCTCCTCGACAGTCAATGTCCTCTGGGGCCTGTTCAATCTTGCCGTCGGCTACTTGCTCGTTTGTCGTGTCGGCCGCTTCGAACTGCGCAGCACCCGACACATGCTTGTTCTCGGGGCGGGCATGCTACTCATGTCGCTGAACCTCGCCCACTGGTTCGGGCGGCTCCACGGAGGGCTGTGAGCCTGCTTTTTGCCGACCAAGGAACTGGTACTAATTCCAGCGCGCCTTCGATGCCCGCCGCAGCGCTGGCAGAATCGCTTCGAGATAACGGACCACTGCCTGCAGCCGTTTTGCTTCTGACCGGCAGGAGAGCAGGCTCTGCTTGAAATCGAGATCAAGTGGAAGGGATCCGGCGAGTAAGAACGAAAGATCGCAGTTGTGCTCGTTGGGACCAGTAGGCTCTGCCCCGGCGAGCTTCACGATTTCGGCGTGCAGCCTTTCGGCCTGCGCCAGCAGTTCGGTGGCTGGACCGGCGGCTCCATCTTTATTTTTGTCTTTGTCTTCGTCCTCGTCCGCGTCTTCCAGCACAGTAATTTCGGCCTGCAAGAACGATCGATCCTGGTTAACTTCTATGACTTCGAAGGGCGCGACTCCGCGCGCCAGGATATCCATGCGCCCATCATCATATTTTTTGGTGACCGACACAATTTCGGCGGTGCAGCCGATGTCTGCGACTCCCTCGGAAGAGGCACGCACCACTCCAAACAGTTTATTTTTTTCCAGGCATTCCGCGATCATTTCCTTATAGCGCGGCTCGAAGATATGCAGCGGCAGCGGGACGCCGGGCAGCAGTACCAGTTCGAGCGGAAAGATGGGCAACAGAGAACTCACAGCGGCTCCAATGCACACGATTTTACGCTATAAGAGAAGCTCTCAGCTCTCAGCTGTCAGCTCTCAGTAAGAGCCAACAGTCTATTGGGCTTCGCTGAGAGCTGCGAACTGAGAGCTGAGAGCTTGGTGTCATTGACTTGCCGCACGCCAGACGATACAAGAGTCGCCATGGAGATGAACGGAAAAGTGGTTGTCATAACCGGGGCTTCCATGGGAATTGGGGACGCGATTGCCCAAGTTTTTGCCGACGAAGGAGCTAGCGTCGTATTGCTGTCGCGCGATGCCAGCCGCGCCGGGGCCGCCCGCCAGCGGGTTGGGCATCTTGAACGTACATTAGCCTTGGCCTGCGATGTGGGCAATCGCGAAGACGTCGATCGCGCGCTGGCTGCGACGCTTGATCGCTTCCGTCGCGTCGACGTCTGGGTGAATAACGCGGGCGTGGGCATCCGCGACTCGGTGGTTGATATGCAGGCATCCGCGGTGCGCGAATTGTTCGAGACCAATTTTTTCGGTGTTATCGCCTGTATGCAGGCGGTGGTGCCTGCCATGCGCAAAAATAAAGAAGGCGGCGACATTATTAACATCTCCAGTGTCGCTGGACACATTCCCGTGCCGTTTATGGCTTTGTATTCCGCCAGCAAATTTGCTCTGAACGCGCTGGGCAAAGGCGCAAGGCTGGAACTGAAGCGGGACAACATCAACGTGCTCACCATCTGCCCTGGCTACGTCAGCACCGACTTCGGCGCACACGTTGTGGCCAACCGGCAGGGCACTGTGCGTCCACCGTCGGTGCGTGGCATCACGCCGGAGCGGGTGGCGCGAGCCGCATATCACGGGTATCGCAAAAGAAAACGCGAGGTTGTCGTCCCCTGGACCATGATTCCAGCCATCAAGCTCTACCAGTTATTCCCAGGAGTGGTGGAGTGGGCAATGGGCAAGGCGATGCGGAAGTCGCGGTAGCAGCTCGCTGCTCCCCTAAAGGGTCGGCTAATATGGAAGCTTACGGTATCGCTAAAGCGATACCCTGATACGAAACGAATATCTAGCACTAACACGCAACAGTAAAGATGCGTAAAACTGCAAACCTTGCCTAACCGTTTGCATCGAATTAGACAGGCAGAACTGCAGTCACCTACCCCCTCTTGAAAGGCCGCGTGCACGGCGGCTCAGGGGGTGGGGGCTGCCGTTACCTTTCCGGCTTTCCTTTCGTTAGAATAGAGTTTATGAGCTTCCGTTCTCGATCCTTATTCCCGACTTTGCCCTGGTGTAGCGTTCTGCCTGTCATTTTGCTGCTCGTGGTCATGATCTCTCAGGTGGCGCTTGCGCAGGAGGGCCCACTCGACAAATCCTCCCCCAAGGGAATCACGGTCGAAGAGATCATCAAACGCTTCGCCACCAAGGAGAAAGAATTTAAGGAGGCGCGCGATCAATACACCTACCGGCAAGACGTAAAGGTCATGACGCTCGATGGTGACACGCCCGACGGCATGTACCAGGAGGTGTTCGACGTAACCTTCGACGATAGAGGAAAAAAGGTGAAGAATGTGGTCTTCGCGCCGCAGCCCACGCTGCAGCGAATCCAGATGACCGAAGAAGACTTTGACGATATTGAGAACCGGCTTCCGTTCGTGCTGACTTCGGATGAAGTCGGGGAGTACGACATCCTGTACGTGGGGCAGCAAAAACAGGACGAGCTGAATACTTATGTTTTCGACATTGCGCCCAAACAGATCGTCGGCAAGAAGCGCTATTTTCAGGGACGAATCTGGGTGGACGACCACGATTTTCAGATCGTGGAAACTTATGGCAAGACCGTGCCTGACATCAAAAAAAAGAAAGGTCAGGAGAACCTGTTCCCGAAGTTCACGACCTGGCGCGAACAGATTGACGGCCAGTATTGGTTTCCCACCTACACGCGCGCCGAGGACACACTTGAGTTTTCGCTGGGCGGGGTGAAGATTCGCGAGATCATCAAATACACAAACTACCGCCGCTTCGGGTCAAAATCAAGGATCACCTACGACGGCAAGGAAGTGCAGAAGGCCGAGCCGAAGCCGGGAGAGCAGACGCCGGAGGAGCCGCCGAAGCCGCAGTAGAAGCCAGGTTTCAAGGTTTCAGAGTTTCAAGGTTTCAACGTGCAAAACCTTCGTGTCAGGCTGTCTTTTTGCTCAACGAGTCGAGCAAGCGATCTAGTAGACCTAGCACTTGATATGATTCCCGGTCTAATGCTTCGTAGGCAGTTCGCTCCAGAAAACCTAAATCCAGCGCAATCGCGAGTTGGGTTTCCGCTTCAAGTAAAGATCCTCGGGCCTGACCCAAGAAGTGCCGAAATTCGCGAGCTGTTAGCCTACCTTGCCCTTCGGCGATGTTCGACGCCACGGAAACTGAGGCTCGCCTGATTTGGGAAGTTATGCCGTAAGTTTCACATCGGGGAAAGTTTGCGGTCGCCTCGTAAGTATCTACCGCAAGTGTCTTAGCCTTCTGCCAGACCAGCAAGTCGCGATAAGAGCGCGCCATGATTCTCCTTCTGGCGCTTTTCCCTTGAAACTCTGTAAACCTTGAAACCTGATTAGTAGAAGAGATACTTTCTCCACTTGTCGTCACTGTGCCCCATCAACCGCATGATGTGGCGACTAGTGTGGAGATTGAAGGAGCGCGGTTCGCGCGCGGGCCTCATGTTGGCTTCGTGGGGAAGTTGGTTGCCTTTGCGGCGGTTGCAGAGATGACAGCAGGCTACGAGGTTCTCCCAGGTGGAGAGACCGCCACGCGAGCGTGGAATCACGTGGTCGAGTGTAAGCTCGCCCGAGGGAAGCGTAGTGCTGCAGTATTGGCAGGTGTTGCGGTCGCGCAGCAGAATGTTCTTTCTCGACAGCGCCCGCGACTGGTGCGGAATCCGGCGATACTCCAGCAGACGGATCACCGAGGGCACTCGCATCGCAACGCGGGCGGCATGCAGAAAGTGTCCGTTTTCTTCCTCGGTCATGGCCACGCCCTTGAGCACCAACACGATGGCGCGACGGGCCGCACAAACATTGATCGGCTCATAGGAGGCGTTCAGCACCAGCACGGGCTGATGCAGAGCATGGCCGTCACCATCAGAATGCATGCCGGAAGCGAGCACCGCCCCTGGAAGGTGCGACCGCATGCTGCCTGCGAAATTGTGTAAACGCAAAGACATGATTCTTTACTTTACCCGTGAGCTGCCACGTCCAAGTGGCCTTCGCTACCCTCGTCTTCCTCCACAAATTGCTCCGAAAACGCCGCCGTATCCTCTTTCATAGTCTCAGGCACAAGCATGCGATCGGAAATCTTCAACGTCCGCGCCACTGTTGCCACCCAGACCCGCGCCGCTCCCGCCCGCAAAAGCACTCGCGCACACTCGGAGACCGTGGTTCCGGTGGTGACCACGTCATCGATAAGTAAGATGTCGCGTTTAACAATGTCGCTGCGCATTGCGTCGTTCACGGCAAAAGCGCCACGCATGTTCTCGCGCCGTTGATGGCTGGTCAGGCCGATCTGGCTTGCGGTCTCGCGCCGCCGCAGCAGAATTCCCGTGCGCAACTCAAAGCGCTCAGGTCGAGATAAGCCTTTCAGCGCCTCCCGCGCGATCATCTCCGCCTGGTTGAATCCGCGCTGCGCCTGCTTGCGCTTATAGAGGGGCACGGGGACGACCGCAATCTTTCCGACCGGCATCACCGGCTCCAGGTTCGCAATCGCTTCCGCCAGCACGCGCCCCAGAATTGCCGCCGCCGGACGAACCTGCTGGAACTTGAGCAGGTGAATCAAATCGCGCAATTCACCCTCATAGCTGCCGTACGCGACGGCGCGCTCATACGGGGGGTCAAGGCGTTGACAAAGCAGGCAGCGCACATCGTCTTGGCTCACGTTATCTCGACGCAAATTGCCTTGATTCGCTTCGCCGCCAGCGCTGTACCCAGCCAAGTTCATCGCCGCTCCGCAAACCGCGCAGTACGATCCCTGCAAGGGGTGGAGAACTTCGAGGCAGTGCCTACAAACCGGAAGGCGGGAAACTTGAATCAGGGGGGAACGGCAAATACGGCAATCGGCAGGGAAAAAGGTGAAAAATAAAGTCGCAGCCGCGCGCCCGGCGAAGCCAGCGATGCCATGACTCGCCAGAGCATGAACTTTCGAAAGAGGATCTTTCGAATGACGACCTGTCAAAACCTGACCGGTCATATTTTGACCCGTCAAGGTTCGACCCGTCAGCACATGGTCCGCCGAAATCTGGTCCGCCGCTTGGCCCTGGGTTGCCCGTATTCGAAACCCAGTACTGCTGAAGACGGCCTCCGGCATCCGGCAAGCGCTCGCTCACCGGTCTACACTAAGCCAGTATAGCTGCGGCGCAGCCCCTATGCAACGCGGCGGCCGGGTTTCGATTCGACCGAGGGTCGACTCTTTGGTGGCCCTTGCTGCCGCGGCAGCCTTTCCAGCACCGGGACGGTGCGCAGGATGTAGCGTCGCTGGTAGCAGCGGTCACAGCGCACCGCTCGCAGCAACAAAATCGGGAGCAGGTATCTTTCGACGAAATTGCGAGGTCGAGAACGGTATACTTCGCGCCCACCGCATTCCCGGCAGGAGAATCCCTGCAAAAACTGAGTCCAAGTCGGAGTCACAGCGCGCCTCTGCCCGCTTGAGACGCAAACTTGCGGAAAACGGTTGCGGAAGAAAGATAAAATGCCGGATTTCGGCTCACAGCGCCCCTGGAAGTCAGGCCGCACTTGTAAACCAGCCTTTCGACATGATAAGGTGCGCCGTCTCTGCTAATGTCAACCAGTAATTAAATTCTTGCCAGTACAGGATTCCGAGGTCCCCATGAGCACTCCTGTCATGCCAACGACTGAAGCCCCGCGCAAGCATCGCCCCTACGTTCCGGAATCCATGGAAATGAAAGAATTTACCTTCCGGGCGGTATTGATCGGGCTGTTTCTGACCGCTCTATTGGGTTCGGCGAATGCCTATCTCGGCCTTAAGGCCGGAATGACGATTGCCGCGACTTATCCCGCTGCGGTCATCGGCATGGCGCTACTCCGTCTGATGAAGGGGTCGCTGCTCGAAGAGAACATCGCCCGAACCGTCGGTTCCATCGGCGAATCGGTGGCGGCAGGGGCAATATTCACCATTCCCGCCTTTGTCATGGCCGGCTTATGGCCGACCCTTACTCCGAGTGTGCGCACACCCGAATACTGGAAATCAGTTGCCTTGATGATGATCGGGGGCACTCTAGGAATCCTATTCGTTACCCTCCTGCGGCGGGTGATGGTCGAGGATCCCGACCTTCCATTTCCCGAGTCCGTGGCCGCCTCCGAGATTCACAAGGCAGGCCAGCAGGGATCGAAAGCGGCTAAGATTCTCTTCGCCAACATGGGCTTCGGCGCGCTTATGTTTCTGCTGGGACAAATCAATGTTTTCAATCCCTACAACACGTTCCCCATCAAGATCAGCGACCTCGGAAAGAAGCTGCTGCTCCGCACCAGCACGAATCCCAACGTGGCCACAACGATTACTGGAGGCGCCACCCTCTTAACCGCACCCGACATCAGTCCTGCCTATCTCGGTGTGGGATACATCATTGGACCGCGACTCGCCGCCCTGAACTTTGCCGGCGGCTTGCTGGCATGGGGCCTGCTCGTTCCGCTCCTAACCTTCACCCTCGGCCCCTACATCCAAGCCTCGATGCCGCAGGGACAAACCATCGACTGGTCTCTGCTGGCGCAAGCCATCTACTTTTCGATTGTGCGTCCGATCGCGGTCGGCGGAATGTTGGTAGGCGCGTCGTACACGCTGTTCAAAATGCGCAAGCAGTTGGCCCTGGGCATGGGCCGTGCCGTCTCCGATCTGAAAAAGTCGGCGGCAGTGCATGCGGCTAGCAATCGCACTGAACGAGATTTGCCTGCCAAGGCGGTATTTGCCGGTATCGGCGTCGTGTTCGTGGCGATGATTCTGCTCTATTACTATTTCATCAGCGCGGCAGGCACGCTCTCCAGTTCTCGGATATTGTCCGGATGCCTGGTCGCAGCCGGCGTGATGATCATTGTCGGATTTTTCTTTGCCGCCGTTTCAGGCAATCTGGTCGGGATGATTGGTTCGTCGAACAACCCCGTGTCCGGGCTCACGCTCTGCACGCTGGTGATTGCAGCGCTGCTCATGGTCGCGCTCGGCGTTTCAGGAACGGGCGGGGTTGCAGCGGTACTTGGAGTAGCAGCGGTGGTGTGCGTCTCCTCCGCTGTGGCGGGTGAGATGTTGCAAGACCTGAAGGTCGGACACATCCTCGGGGGCACGCCCTCGAAGATGCAGATCGGAGATATTCTCGGCATCGTCGTGGCATCGCTCGTACTGTTTTTCCCGATCGCGATCCTGGCCAAGGCGTACACCTTTGGCAGCCCCGCGCTTCCGGCGCCGCAAGCAGGATTAATGGCTATGCTCTCGAAGGGAATCGTAGGCGGCGACATGGCGTGGCCGCTGGTGATTGTCGGCATTCTGCTGGGACTGGCCATGATCATGATCGAGGTGAAAAGCGTAATGCTTTTCGCGGTCGGCATGTATCTTCCTCTGGGCACAACGTTCGCTATTTTCCTCGGAGGCGTGATTCGCTGGATCACCGACAAGTTGCGCGACCGCCGCGGCTTGAACGATGCGCAGAAAGCGCGCGTAGAGAATGCCGGAGTGCTGACCGCCTCCGGTCTGATCGCTGGCGAGGCGTTATGCGGACTGGCCATCGCGGGCCTGGTGGGGTCTGGTCATGACGTGACATTGTTTAAGTGGACTCCGCCGTTTCTGCTGGCGCTTGGAGCACTGGCGGTGCTGGCGATTGTTATGATCCGAGTTCCATTGGCGAATGCCGGCAGGCCCGAGGATCCCGCGCCGCCGACGGCGATTATGTGAGATCCGTGTGCGATTGCAAAATCTGAAGCAGTGTCACTGCCATTGAGTGCTTTAACCACGAGGGGCACGAAGGATCACGAAGGAAGCTAGTTCAGCAAAGCTCCCCCTTCGTGATACGTTGTGTCCTCCGTGGTTCTTGCTTTATGTCGATCGCGGAAAACATAGCCCGTGTGCGGGAGCGGATCGAGCTAGCAGCGCGGCGGGTAGGCCGTAAGTCCGGCGAAATTACACTGATGGGAGTGAGCAAGACCTTTCCCGCCGAACGCATCCGCGAGGCTTATGCTGCGGGGCTGCGCGTTTTCGGAGAGAACAAAGTGCAGGAGTTCTCCGCGAAGGCTGATGCTGTCCGCGACCTGCGCGATGCCGAGTGGCATATGATCGGACATCTGCAAACCAACAAAGCGGCAAAGGCCGCCGAGTTGTTTGACGCTGTAGACTCGATAGACTCCATGAGGTTGGCGGAGAAACTGAATGCGTCTGCGGAAAGCGCAGGAAAGACGCTATCAGCCTTGATCGAGGTCAATGTAGGTGGCGAGCAGGCAAAAAGCGGCGTCGCTGCCGATTCAGATGAACTGGAGCAGATTCTGCAAGGCGCGCCGCGCTGGGGCAATCTGAAAATTCAAGGCCTGATGACCGTCCCTCCGTACAGAGAAGATCCGGAAGGCTCGCGACCCTATTTTCGCCAACTCCGTCAGATTCGAGACAAAATCGCCGCGCGAGCGCTGGCGCGGATCGGCGCCGCAGTCCTCTCCATGGGGATGTCGCACGATTTCGAAGTCGCAATCGAAGAGGGATCGACATTTGTGCGCGTGGGGACGGCGATCTTCGGAGGGAGAGCAGGAGCTCAATCCCAGAAAATGTAGAGCGGACACTCTTGTCCGCTGCTTTTGATCTTGGGGTTGATCTTGGTGGATGGTAAGGCAGCGTCGAGGGCAGGAGCAAAACAACATCAAGAACAAGGTCAAATGCAGCGGACAGGAGTGTCCGCTCTACAACTTCGATGGTTGCAATTCACAATTCGCCGACTGGCGCAACCTTCGCCGTCAGAGTCCACCCGCGCGCGAAGAAGAATGCCATAACCGGCGAAGTCGGCGAGGCGCTGAAGGTTGCGTTGACTGCTCCTCCGGTAGACGGCAAAGCCAATGAAGCCTGCGTGGAATTTTTCGCAAAATTTTTGAAGGTGCCCCGTTCCTCCGTTACTATTGCAGCCGGCCAGACGAGCCGGAATAAAGTGATCCGGGTCGCGGGCGTAACGGCACAACAAATACGCGATCAGCTGGGCAGCTAGCGGCAGTCGCGGGCGAGGGCGCCCGCGCTACACGATCCATCGGGAGCAAGGATTGACTTTTTCCGAACGCCTGCAGGAAATCCGCACCGGCTTCGAACGTCCCTTCTGGGTTGCTAACATCACGGAGATCTTCGAACGTCTTTCCTACTACGGGGCTTTTGCGTCGCTTGCCCTCTACCTGCAGGAGAAGCTGAATTTTTCGACCGAGCAAACCGGGACTCTAACGGGCTTGTTCGGCGGCATGGTGTGGTTTCTCGCCATTTTTGGAGGCGCCGCCGCCGACCGCCTGGGTTTTCGCCGCGCGCTTTCGATGGCTTACCTCATCCTCGGCGCAGCCTATTTCCTCATCGGATCGATTGGAGCGCCATGGCTGGCGCCGGTTCGCAACGCGGTGCCGCTGGGTTTATTTGTCGGCTGCATTCTCATCCTGCCCGCACTCGGCATTTCGATGGTGAAGCCTTGCGTGGTGGGAACGACGGCGCGAGCCTCCAAGGAGAACGTCCGCTCGATCGGCTACTCGATTTACTACACCATGGTCAATATCGGCGGAGCTCTCGGGCCTTTATTCGCCTCTTGGGCGCATCGGCATTTGGGGGTAGAAAATGTTTATCGCGTCGCGGCCGTCAGCGTCTTCGCGATGTTCTTTGTGGTCATCATATTCTTCCGCGAGCCGCGTAAAGCCGGGGATGCGTCTCCACCGTCGATCGCAACCGTCGCGCGGAATTTCTGCGTCGTGGTCGGCAATTACAGACTGGTTCTGCCAGTACTGCTGTTCGCTTTGCTGCTCCGCATCACGCTTTTGATCTACCCGAGCTACACCATACCCTGGTGGATCTGGAGCTCGCTTCTCTTGCTGGTGCTCGCCGGCATCAGCCGGTTCATGTGGTTTCTCGTGCTCTTCACCGGCTACTGGGTGGTGTTCTGGCAGCAGTACATCAGTTTGCCGGGGTACATTCACGGCTACATCAATTCCAACGCCGACGTAGAGAAGATCCTGGTGACCGACGGAGTGACTGTGATCTGCCTGACGCTCGCCGTGAATTATCTGACTCGCAGGATTCCGGCGTTTCAGGCAGTGATTTTAGGCACGGTGATTACTTCCGTCTCGTGGATCATTCTGGCTCTGCGGCCGACGCTCTGGGGAGCGGTGCTGTCCCTGTTTGTGCTGGCACTCGGCGAAATCATTCAGGCACCGCGTTACTACGAATACATTTCAAGGCTCGCGCCTCCCGAAGAGCAGGGAACGTATATGGGATTTGCGTTTCTGCCCATCGGAATTGGGTCGCTGATCGGCGGCTGGTTTGGCGGCACGCTGGTGCATCATTTTGGAGAAGTCACGCACCAACCGGAGCGCATCTGGTGGAGCGTAACGGCGGTCGGCCTCGCCACGGCGGCGGTGCTATGGATTTATGACAAAATAGTGCGGGCAGGCGCGACCCAGCGCAGCTGAGCGAATCTTTCATCGGAAACCGTTCGTAAGACACCAGTAGACGACCCACTCTCAGGGCCGGAGTCACAATTAACGGTGACAGCGGGTCACAGCATTCGGCATGACACTCCTTTTATCATAAGTAGTTCTGCGCGCATTGACGGAAAAAACGTTCATTGCCAGTCCTGCGCCGGCTATCGCTTGAGGAGATCGTGGTCAATAGTAAAGTCACGCCACGCTATATCGCAGACCATATCCGCCGAGTGCTGAAGGACGGCGGCTCGGCGCCGCACTCGGAAGACGTGCAGCACTTTTTTAAGGAACAAATGAAATCGCGCGGCTGGTATACGGCCGAGCTCAGAAAGTTTGCGGTGCGCTTCCGGCGCAGCATCGCGCGCGAGCGCGGAATGGATTTCGTGGTGCAAGTTGCCGACAATCTTTTTTCCGGCCGGATTCTTGAAGAGAAGGTGATGGCCGTATTCCTGCTCGAGAAGCAGACGCCGCGTTTTAGCGACGACGAGTTTAAACTCTTTGCCTCCTGGCTCGACCGCGTAACCAACTGGTCCGATCACGACGCACTGGCGCACGATCTGCTGGCTCCGATGGTGGCTGCCAAGCCTGCCCGTTGCCGCGAGGTTTTCCGGTGGGCAAAGTCGCCCAATCGCTGGCGGCGGCGCGCAGCGTGTGTGGTGCTGATTCGGGGAGCGCGCGAGCGGCAATTCTTTCAACAAATCGTTCAGCTCTCGAACCCGTTGCTGCGGGACGAAGACGACATGGTGCAGAAGGGATTGGGATGGTTGCTGCGCGAAACCGCCAAGGCCGATCCGAAGCGCACGGTGCCGTACTTGATGAAGATCCGGAAGAAAGCTCCGCGGCTTGTGCTGCGGACTGCTTGTGAGACGTTACCGGTCGCCACGCGAAAGCAAGTGTTGCGCTAACAAAATTTTAACCACAGGGGGCACAGAGGAACGCGAGAAATGATTTCCACTTTGTTCCTCAGTGCCCGCTATGGTTGAGCCTCTGCGGAGCGCGACTTGAGACCGTGACTTCAGTGCCCTTCTTCTTCCAAAACTTCTCCACTTCGAGCGCCGCCATGCAGCCGGAACCAGCTGCGGTAATGGCCTGGCGGTAGCGGCGGTCCTGCACATCGCCACAGGCGAAAACTCCCAGAACTTTTGTGAGAACGTTCTTGTGGGTAATCAGGTAACCATCGGCATCGGTGTCAAGCTGGCCCGCAAAGATCTTGGCATTGGGAATGTGGCCGATACCGAGAAACATGGCGCTCGACGGAAACTCCCAGCTTTCGCCGGTCTTCAGATTCCGCAAACGCAGCCCGGTAACTTCTTTCTTGCCGACATCGAGAACCTCGTCCACGACGGTGTCCGTGAGAAATGCGATTTTGGGATTAGCACGAGCGCGATCAAGCATGATTTTCGAAGCGCGAAACTGTTCGCGCCGGTGGATGAGGGTCACCTTGCTCGCGAAGCGCGTCAGAAACGTTGCCTCTTCCATGGCTGAGTCTCCGCCGCCGATGACGGCGATTTCCTTTCCGGAAAAAAAGAAGCCATCGCAAGTGGCGCAAGACGAAACCCCATGCCCGATCAATGCGTGTTCGCTCGGCAATCCGAGCCAGCGCGCCGATGCGCCGCTGGCGATGATCAGCGTGCGCGTCTGAATGGTTTCCTTTCCGACATTCAGCTCGAATGGACGTTTGCTCAGATCGGCCTTCGCCATATGGCCCATGTGATATTCGGCGCCGAAGCGCATGGCCTGCTTGCGCATGTTCTCAATCAGTTCCGGCCCCTGAATGCCTTCAGGAAAGCCGGGGAAATTCTCCACCAGCGTAGTCATTCCCAGTTGTCCGCCGGGTTCATGGCCTTCGATCACCAGCGGCTTGAGGTTGGCGCGGGCGGTGTAGAGGGCGGCCGTGTGGCCGGCACATCCGGAGCCCATGATCACAACATTGCGTGTGTCCATAGAAATTTAGACAACGATACTGATAAATGGATTCGGGACAGGGCCGGAGAGGTGAAATCCGCGATCAACTGTCAACTCGACAGGCCTTGAATTCCCCAGAATTTAAAATACTCCTAGCCTCTACAGATGCTCCTACGGGTTCTTCCTGCTGCCGGTAGCGGCCTTGGTGGAATTTCCGGCAAAGCTTTTCATTCCCAGTCGCGCCAGTTCCTCAGGCACCATTTTGCGAGCGTTTAAAGCGTCGCGATAACGCTCCATGATCGACGAAGCAGCGTGAAAGATCGGCTCGTATGCGCTCTGGTCGGTCACCGGAGTTCCCTCGTCTCCCGAGCACTGCGCCAGCGCCACCGACGCTTTCCCGAAGCGTTCCAGCCGAACACGCGAAACCGGCGTAGTAGAAGATAACATCGCGGTCGCGGACGTAACCGCGGAAGCGCTGTCCTCGACCGAGACCTCCATCAAGTCTTTCGGATCGCGTACGCGCAGCACTAACGTCTCGACCATATTTTTCGAATCCACGCTGAACGAGTATTGCACGCTGCTGAACAAAGCAGCGTCGGGAAACTCGCGCCGAATCCGGACCCAATCCGCTGCCGAGACCGCCCCTGCGGGCAACGGTTGCATGCCCGGAATGGGAGTATTGGGATCGAGTGTGGAACGCCCGCGAGACACTTCGTAGTCCATACCGAAGACTGGTTTGCCCGGTACCTTGGCCAGCGCCGCTGACAATTCTTTCTGCTCGTCGGCCGAAGGCGCGCAGACGTTGAGTACGTTTACTTTTACAGGAGGCTGTTGAGCGGCAGACGTCGCGACCGCCACCGCGCCCATAGACAAAACCAGGGCCACCCTGAGCAGAAAATTTGGAGGGAACACGGCGAAATTGTATCAGGATCAGCCAACTTGCATGCCATCCGGGTTGCCCCTTCGGCTAGTCGGCGGCTCCGGATTCAACATCGATGGCGCCGTGCCGGCGCAGCAACTGCGGCAGGTTTTGCGAGAACGCCGAGCGCGGCAGCACCATGTCACATCCCACGTCGTGCGCCTTCTGCTTGAGGTCGCCCTGCACGTGGGAGAGAAATCCAATGATCGACGTGCCCTTCTTGAGTTTGCTTTTCAGTTTAGGGATGAGCGTCAAAGGCTTGGCATTGGCGTTATTCAAGTCGAAGATGATCAGGGAAGGCTTTTCCTCGCCGTTACTCTTCATCCTCTCGGTGAGTTCCTTTTCGTTCTTCACAAACTCCACCTTCACGTTCATCTTGCGCCCCGTGTCCTGGATTTTGCTTAGAAAGAACAGGTCTTCGACAAACGCGAACACGCGTGAAGCCGCATCCTCTCGTGGAGCGGGTAACGGCTCAGGATCGAGAACCGGATACGAGGCCGAAAAACCGGGCCGGCGCCCTCTTCCCGGGCTGCCATTGCCATTGTCGCCGCCCAAGTTGGCGCGGTAGCTGTGATCCATGGGAGCGGTAAAAATTCCTTGTTGGTCTTGGCGTATGCGGCCGATGTGGCCGCCTGCGCCTCGTTTTGGCGGACGCCGCCCACGGCGCCGTTTGTGTCTCCCTCCGCCTGCGGAGGGCTGTCCGGGTCCTGCATTCATATTTTTCTCTTGTTAATCGTTGTGTTCTTCGGAGTTATCCCCGAAGCTTATCCCAGACCGTATCTCCAAAACTGGATCACAGGCCTGATGATGGACGGCGCGTGATGGCACATCCGTTACCGCGTGTCTTTTACCGCACGTCTTTCGCTAAACATCTTGCGCTAGACATCTTTCGCTGAACATCGGCTACCGGCAGACCAAAACCCCACATCGGCTGGATGCTATTCGAGAACGATATTCAAACTGTAAATGTTCAAAGTGTCGTTGTTCAAATTAACTCGGCGCCCGGAGTTGAACTTGGCGCGAACGGCCAGCCTGGAAGCATGGCCATTAGGGAACATCTTGATGTTACTCATGAAACCGCCAACTGCGCAAGGGGGGAGCACCCTAAGTTTTCCACATTGCGGCATTACCAAAGTCGGCCTCCGCTTGTTCTTTGTATTAATCGACCACTCCGGGCGCATCCACATGCCCGCTTCCTTTTGCCTGAAGTTCCGTTGCTGCACGCCGATGTAACGGGGGTGAGACCTGACTCTACGATTGAGAAAAGCTTCCCATCGCATCCGCTCGCCTTACCGGGACAGCGCTTCGTTGCCCGCCAGCCCATCTTCGATCGCTCGCAAAGGGTTTATGGCTACGAAATTCTGTTTCGCAACGGGGTGGAAGATTATTTCAACGCTGATCCCGACTTGGCAGCCCGTTCAACATTGGATAGCTCGCTGCTCTATGGTATCAACACAATTTGCGACAACAAACGTGCCTTCATGAATTGCACTCGCGAAGTTCTGTTCAAGGATTTGATCACCCTTCTTCCTCCCAGCCAGACCGTCGCAGAAATTCTGGAGACCGTAGAGCCCGAGGACCGAGTCATAGCCGCCTGCAAGCGTCTGAAAGCCTGCGGTTATCTTATCGCCCTGGACGATTTCGGTCCCAACGATGCGCGCCTGCCGTTGGTTGAGTTCGCCGACGTCATCAAGGTTGACATGCGCTCCACCACGCCCGAAGAAAGAATTGGCATGATGCGCCGATTTGGGTCGCCAAAGTGCAAGATGCTGGCGGAAAAACTCGAAACCCCACACGAGTTTCATCAGGCTCGCGATATGGGATTTGAGTATTTTCAAGGTTATTTTTTCTGCCGCCCCCAACTGGTGGTCGGCCGCGAAGTTCCAGCCAGCCGCTTTCACTATATGCGACTGCTGGAAATGGTTTCACGCCGTGAAATCGACATGCGCGAATTCGAGAAATTACTCAAACAGGAAGCCTCGATTTCTTTTCGCTTGCTCCGCTATCTGAATTCTCCTCTCTTTGGATTTTCCCTCGAAATCAAGTCCATTCGTCATGCCATGGCGGTGCTGGGGGAACGGGAAATGCGGCGCTGGGTCCGGCTGGTCGTCGCCGTGGGAGCAGCAGAGCAAAGCTGCAGCGAATTGGTTCTGATGGGACTGGCCCGAGCCCGTTTTTGCGAAACCGTGTCCCACCGTATGCAAGCGGATTCTGACTTGTTCCTGATGGGACTGCTCTCGGTCATGGACGCCATTCTTGAAGTCAGCATGGAGGTGCTGCTTGAACAACTTCCCGTCGACCACGAAACCAAGGCAGTGCTGCTCGGCCAGAACAGCAGTCTGCGGCCGTTATACCGTCTCATGCTTGCACAGGAATCGGGCGAGTGGTCAGAAGCCAGCAAACTGGCAAAACACTTGAAACTCGCGGATGAGGAAGTCGCCGCAACCTGGTTTCAGGCCCTGCAGTGGGCGCAAGAAGCAACCAGTCTCTGAGCATCGGGCCGTCTGACCATCGGGTGATCGAGAGTCACAGGCGTTTGAACCTCGATGGCCCGATCCGATCTCCCAATCTCTATGGCGCTTCAATCAGCTCCATCTTGCCCTCTCGCGTCCTATGCAGCACCATCAACGTGCCCTTGGGATCTCGGAATACAAAAACATCTTTGTCGCGGAAATGCGCCTCTTTGATCGCCTCTTCCAAAGTCATGGGACGAAGCGCGACCGAGTCCTGGGCATGCACGAGATGCACTTCAGTGGTACGCGCGACCGAGGGAAATTTATGAACCAGGACGGAAAAGCTCGCATCTTCCGCCAGTCCCAGCGTCGCCTGCATGTTGTTCTCCAGCGACTGGCCGTCAAATTTCTTGACCGCCTTGCGCTTTTTGCTCAGCCACTTTGTCTTATGCTTGAGCGCCTGCTTCTGCAGGTGATCGAGAGCCTCGTTTACGGCTGACATCATATCGTCGTTCTGGGCCATCCCCACAATCGGTCCATGGGGAGGGTCGATGGTGATCTCAGCTTTGTGCCGGCGCTTTTCAACCGCCAGAATCACTTTGGTTTCAAATTGGTTGCCGAGAATTTTGCGGATTTTATTTAGGCCGGTTTCAACTTCTTTGCGGATGGTGGGAGTAATTACGTACTTCCTCGCGGTATATTCCACGTTCATTGCACTCTCCGGTGAGGTGGGAATCGAGATGCAAAAAAGTCAGAAGTCAAATTGAAGAAGTAAAACCGAGCGGTGGCAATTAGGATTTACTTCTTCGATTTGACTTCTTACTTTTGACTTCACTTCTTTACTCTTCGTTGGTGCGTGCTGGGAATCTTCATATCTTCGCGATACTTAGCAACGGTTCGGCGAGTGACCTGAATACCTTGCGATTGCAGAATGCGGGTGATCTGTTCGTCAGTCAACGGACGGCTCGGGTCTTCTTCTTCGATCAACTTCTTGACCCGGCGTTTTAGAATCAGCAGCGAAGTACCGCTACCCTCCGGCCCCTGCACACTCTCGGAGAAGAAATAGCGCAGTTCAAACACGCCCTGCGGAGTGTGGACGTACTTATTCGCGACCGCGCGGCTCACCGTAGAAGGATGGACGCCGATCTCTTCCGCCACTTCCTTGATCATCATCGGCTTCAGCTGATCGATTCCCCGCTCCAGGAAATCCTGCTGGCGCGCCACGATCGAGTAGCAGACCTTGGCGATCGTCTGCTTGCGTTGTTCGATATTCTTGATCAGCTGGATTGCCGACTTGTAGCGGTCTTTGACGTAGTTGCGGGTATCGCGGTCATTGCCATCCCGGGTCATCAGCCGCTTGTAAGCGGGATTCAACCGCAACTGCGGCAGGTCCTCATCATTCATGATGACCAGCCACTCGTCGCCATGTTTCACAAAGGCGACATCGGGCTCAATCAGACGAGCCGGAACCTTGTTGTACCGCAATCCTGGCCTGGGGTCGAGCGTGCGCACATAGTCGAGCGCCGCCTGCACCGTCTCGACCGGACGCCCTATAGCTCGGGCGATTTCCTTAAATTGTTTGAGTGTCACCGCGCGCAGATGTTGATCGACGACAGCAATCGCGTCCTTTATGACCTGTTCGGTCAGGGCATTGCCGTTCGGGTGCAAGTGCATTTGCCCCAGATGGTAGCGCAATTGATAGAGCAGGCATTCGCGCAGGTCACGACAGGCTATACCCGGCGGATCGAACTGGCGGACAACCTCGAGCGCTTCATGCAGATCGGCGAGTGTGAAAGTCAAATTGACATTGGCATGGCCGTTTAGATCCGGAATCCGGGCGGGTGCTACCGCTGCTCCGGTGCCAGCCGCATTCGGCGGCGGACCCTCCGCCCCCGCCTGGTTCTCCTGAACTTTGTTAGCTTCAACTTCACTGGGCTGAACGCAGGAATCACGAACCTCGGCGGACAACTCCTCAGAGGCGTTCGTCTCAACCTCATTCTGGGACAACAAAGCCTCTGTCCCAGTTGCTTCCGCCGTGAACTCCGAAAAACCGCCGTCTCCCGTGGACAAGTCGTGCTCGGCTGCACTAGCAGAAGTCTCAAGCTCAGATCCGCTAAGTTTGGCTGCATCGGCATCAGGGCTTGCCGACAAGGCCTCCGAGACTACCAACCCAAGCGCCTCCGCCTCACCAACGATCTTGGCTGCCGCTTCCACATCGGCTTCGGGAGGCGCGACTGGAACGATTCCCAGCAACTCTTCGTCGCTGGCAATCAAATACCCCTCTTCGTTCAGATTTCCTATGATGAGCTGTGCCGCTTGATGCACGGGAGGCCGCACGGAAATCGCCCCTAACTGCCAAAGCAAGTGGTCGCTCAAGTTCCCCGGCTTCGACAGAAAGTTCTCGAACGAAGGCTTCTCGATCTCTTCCATCTCTCCCGAGCTGCGGTAACCGGGATCAAGATAGTCCTGGAAGAACGATCCAAAATCGATCTCTTCAAAGGGATCTTTCTTCTCATCGGCCACTGGCACCGGTTCTTCAGAAGTCGCCTTCGATGCGAGCCGGTCGCGTTCTTCCTCCTGGCGTCCGACATCGTCAAGCAAGGGAACGGCGTCTTCCAACTCTTCCAGTACCGGGTTCTCCACCATCTCGGCATTGATCATGTCCTTGAGCTCGAGCTTGTTGAGCGCGAGCACCGACACCATCTGCACGAGACCCGGCGTCAGAATCTGCCGCTGCGATAGCTTGACGTTTAGCTTGTGCTGAAGAAGCACCATTTCTCCCCAAAAAACTTCTCAATTCCCGGTTCTCAGTTGTCGGTCAAACCTGCTGTCCTTATCGGGCACGTCGGAGTGTGGAAAATTTAGCTTCTCATGCAGCGAGGTCGATCGTCTGGACACGAAAGGTCAATATGCCCAAGCCTTAGTAACCAAGAACAGTTCTCAGTTCTCGGTTCCCAGTTCTCAGTAAAGCCACTTGCGAGATTGAGGTCTTACTGAGAACCGAGAACTGGGAACAGAGAACTTGTTGTTCTCACACCAGTGAAAAGCTTTCCCCCAAATAAACTCTACGCACCTCGGGATCGCTTCCCAACTCCTCCGGCGTACCGGAGCGGAAGATCCGCCCGTCGTTGATGATGTAGGCCCGATCCGTTACCGACAATGTCTCGCGGACGTTGTGGTCCGTGATCAGGATTCCAATTCCGCTGGCCCGCAGATCGGAAATGATCTTCTGCAGATCGAGAACTGCAATCGGGTCGATTCCCGAAAACGGTTCATCGAGCAAAATAAAAGTAGGACTGATGCAAAGCGAGCGCGCGATTTCAACTCGCCTTCGCTCCCCGCCCGACAGCGCATACCCGCGATTCTGTCGTATATGCTCCAGCCCAAGCTGATCAATCAGCTTCTCCGCCTTCTCCCTGCGTTCATGCCAGGAGATTGGCTGGACTTCAAGCACGGCCAGGATGTTCTCCTCAACCGTCAGCTTTCGAAAAACCGAGGCTTCCTGCGGAAGATAGCTGATGCCATACTGGCGCGCCCGTAAGTACATGGGAACGCTAGTAATATCCTCGTCGTCATATAACACTCTGCCTGTGTCGGGAGGAATCAGACCTACAATTGCATAAAAGGAGGTAGTTTTTCCGGCGCCGTTCGGGCCCAGAAGCCCCACAACTTCGCCCTGCAGCACCTGCAGGCTGACTCCGTTGACTACGCGTCGGCGACGATAAGATTTTCCAATTTCGTCAGTAGACAGCGTATGCATTTATCGTGCCACATGCGTCCGAGTAACCGTCGGAGATGTTTCCCTGCCTTCCACGAGCACCCTATCATCGTGTCTGTAGAAAGTCAACAAATCGCCGGTAATTTTGCCCCGTTCGGCATCAAAAATGCTAGGCAATCCGCTCGATGGCCCGCCGGTCAGGACGAACTTGTCGTCGGCCACCGTGTACACCAAACGCTCGCCGGTAGCATGTCGCGTCGGCTCGATGATCACCACGTGATCTTCAGCCACAATGTGATCGATTTGTCCCGGCGTCGAGGGACCCGCCGAGATTCCGCCCTGCGAGGTTCCCGCATGCGGCATTCCGGCCTTTGATGTTCCAGATTGGGATTCGCTTCGCGGCCGCAAAAATATCGTCATACGCCGCGCCGTCATCGTAGCGTCGTTCGCTTTCGTGGTGACCCCGCCTTCCAGGAAAATTGTCCGCTCCGCATCGACATAGTTCAGACGATCCGATGTGACGTGGACCGGGGTTACCTTGCCGCTCTTATCTACTTGCACTAGCACGGTGGAAACCGGTTGCGCCACACCCTGTGAGGTCGCAGGGCTCTGTCCCCCACCTTCCGCAACCAGCGATCGATGGTCGCGATCGAATTGCAGCGTAGGCGCCTCAACGATGTTCGCGTCTTGCCACAACCGGGCATCGCCCGTGTAGACAGCAATTGAAGACGAACGATGTGCGGTGACGCTGCGGCTGGTAACGTGTATTGGGTCGGATGAAGCCAGCATAGCGCCGTCCGGTTGCGGCTTGAGCTCGGAGTAGGTGCTTTTGACGTTCCCCTCGGCCAATGCGTCGCCCGTGGCCCGGTTCATGCGAATCGTTTGGGCTGTAGTGGTCATGCCGGTGTCCACTACGCGAGGCGATCCGTTCAGCACCAGCATTTCGTCAGTGGTCGTATACTCTCCCCGCTCAGCCCAGGCCTTCTGCGTGCCATCCACGTAAGCAAGGTTGCCTGTCTGCGTGATCGAGCGGACGCCACCCTCGGGCAGAAATATGACATCCAGCATTTTGCTGGTCGATACTCGATCACCCTGCCCCGGAGCACCGGATTTGCTGGCTCCGGCCCTTGTTGCGCCGACTTTACTGGCATCGCTCTTACTGGAATTGGTCTTATCAGGATCGATCGGACCATTAACAATCCTGGCGTTCGGTTCTCCATGCAACTTGGCCAGGCGATTGGTCTCGGTGAATGTTGCCGTGAACCTGCCGGCTGTCACCACAGTTTTCTGATTCGCTGCCGGCTGCGTGATGACGATCCGCGGCGGTCCGCTGGTCTCGGCGCGCTCCAGCAGGCGGCCGTCTTTCACGATAAAGTCCATTGCTGGAGCGGTCACCTCAATGTCCTGAGCTTGGTCCGGCTTTTGTCCTTGAGTTTGCGCGCCTGCCTTCGTTACCGATGATGCAAGCAGAGACCCGCTGTAGCCATTTTGCTGTGTCAGGCGCACTCCGTCCTCGGCATGCACGGTCTTCAGTACCTGCTGTCCGACGAAATGCAGGGTCGCTCGTCCGGCAAAAGCCTCGGCGGGTTGCCGCGCCTCCTGGCCTTGCCCTTCGGGAGGGACAGGGCTTGCCGTGTCTCCCGTAGAAAGTTGCACGTTGCCCGTGAGAATCGCCGTGGTGAGTAAATTCCGCGTGCCGGTCAGAAACATTTCGGCGCTGTCCGAACGTTCATGTGTTATCGAGCCGGAAGTTTCGGAGTTGGAGCTTTGCGCTTTAGAGGTTTGGGATTTAGAGCCAGGTGAGCTAGGGGAAGGCCGGCCAGGAACGTCGGCCTCGACATCGCCCTGGGCAAGAATGTGATCGACCGTATTGTCATCCCGCAAGAAGAACGTCGCCTGGTCGGCTCGCGCTTTTTCTAGCTCGCGAGTCATGTGCACGGTGGTGAGCACAACCTCACGGGGCTGCTTCGTAATTACCCCATGATCCGCATTCACATGGACTGGCTGTGGCCGATTGACGGTCACGACCACCGCCGACAGCAGGTTCATCGTGCCCGTCTTGCCCTCATACTGAACGCCTACAGCCGAACCTGATGCCTGCGGCGTTTGAAATACGACCTTGCCCGCAGAAGAAGCGTCGCCCGTATTCTTGTTGAAGACAAGGCCGTCGGTTTCCAGATGGAGTGGGGTTCTCATTTGCTCGGGAGGCGACTGGTCCGCATGCCGCATGCCCTCGGGATTGGGTTCAAGTTCAATCAGCACCCTGCCCTTCGCGGTCACATTGCCCGATCCAGGATCGAATTCGAAGTCGTCGCCGCTGATCTGGTCGAAACGGCTGGCATCCTTGCCATAGACGACGATCTTGACGTTGTGCAGTTCCGCGCGCCCACCCTCTCTGAACTGAACCGCCTTCGAAGCGCTCACCCTGAACTGAGTGCGCCCTTCCGCCGACTTGGAGATCGAAAAGCCTTCGGCGGTCTGCTGAATATTCAGGCCCATTTCCGCCGGAAGGTCGTGAACGGTCTTACGCAGACTCCAGCGCGCGTAGAAATACATTCCCGAGACGGTAAGAACCATCAAAATCGCGCCCAAGGCAAACCAGTGGCGCAGCCGTGAGACTCGCAAGGCCATTGACGCTAGTGTAACGCGCAACTTCAGGTTTCAAAGTTTCAAGGTTTAAGGGTTTCAAGGAAGGTGGGTCGGGGGCGGATCAGAGGACCAATCAAGGTTGGAACCTTGAAACTTCTCAACCTTGAGACCGGCATGTAACATGGCCCTGCTCGCGTGGGGACGGGTTCTCCGGCAGCGAGGTACTGTCAGACGGGGCAATCCGCGTCTCTACACGCGTCATACCCTCCGCACGAGCGTCCCGGCCAGCAGATCGTGCAGTCCCTGCTTGCGCTCTGTGAGACCAACCATGATGTAGCCGATGAACAAAATCACGGCAGAGAGCCACTTCGCAAAATGCCTGCCCGTCGCGCTGAAATTCCGTTGCCATTGAGGTCGGTAACCGAGAACAGTCACCGCCCCCTGTGACGGGCATCACTGAATCGAAGAAGCCAAGTGCTAGTATTACACCGTTTGAGCCCCGTCGTCCGGCGGCTAGTCCCACCCGATGACGACGCCGTTTTTTGTCGTAACCGAGCCGTTTACACCAGTTCCAAGATGGAGGCCCGTGAGTGGAAACCTATGAAGTCGAGATACTGCAGGCCATGAACGCGGAACAGCGTATGTACTTCCAGTCAGAATTCAACGCTGTCCGGAAAAACCCAACTACTGGCCTCTTGTTGGCTTTTTTTCTGGGCGGCGTCGGAGCTCATCACTTCTATTTGGGCAATGTCGGGCTGGGCATTCTATACGCGCTGTTTGTGTGGACGTTCATCCCCGCGATTATTGCCCTTTTTGAATGCTTCGTAATTCGCGGACGCGTCGAACGGTGGAACGAGGCAAAGGCTAGGCAAATCGCGTCACAAGTTTGGATCCTGAGGTCGGGTACGTCGGCCCAGGCCCTGACGAAATAGTAAGGAGGCCAAGGCGGCCCGCTGAAGCCATCACTTTCACCCCGTTCGCACCACGTCGCGCAAGTTCAGCTCTAACCCGCCGAATTCCGGATGGTCGTTCATGCCCAGCGAATAGGCAATATCCAGGCGATCTCCGGCCAGCAATTGCAGCCGGTCACAGGATTCCTTCAGCCCCCAGCCCATAGCTTTAAATGCAATGTTGTCGCGCCATGAAGGTCGAGCAGCCTGAATAGGTTGCGAAGCGGTTTGAGTAAATTGTGTGGTGGCGGGGCTCTGCCCCGCGACGGAGCGTCGCCCACTCGCGTCCGGATGGCAGCGAGGAGTTAAGTCCTGCCCAACCGCAGCCGCCGAGCCATTAGTCCCTGCCGCCACGCGCAGCCGCACGTGCTTGTCCTTAACTGCTTGTGGAGGCGTCATCAGCCGCACTGCCCGCGCGGCAAAGACAGGTTCCGGATTCTCCATTCCAAAAGGTTCCAGCAAAAGCAGCGCTCGATACAGCTCGGGAGTCACTTCTCCAAGCGGCAACTCCCGATCGAATTCAAGGAGTGGCTCGAAATCGGCAAGAGTGAGCCGCGCGCGGGCGTAGCCATCGACATGCTGGCGAAGCTTTTCGATATTTGCGCTCGGCAACGCGAAGCCCACCGCATGCGCGTGCCCACCATAACGGGAGAAAAGTTCGTGGCAGGATTCGAGGGCCTGCAGCAGATGAAATGAGGAAATCGATCGTCCCGAACCGTGCGCTTCGTCTCCGTCACGCGAGATAACGAGCGTCGGCCGCCCGTGTTTTTCTACTAGTCGTGACGCGGTTATGCCAATCACGCCACGATGCCAACCTTCGCCATCGAGCACCACGCAATAGGCCTCGCGCAACGCCGGCTCTTCCTCCAAACGATGCTCGATGCTGTCCATGATGCGCCGTTCTTCTTCCTGGCGTCCGGCGTTCAGCTGATCGAGGCGCCCGGCAATCTCTCGTGCGCGCTCCATATCCTTTTCGTTGTTTCTCAAGTCGAAAAGATCGACCACGTCGCGGGCCACATCCATGCGTCCAGCAGCGTTCAGGCGGGGCGCAATGCGGAAGGCAACTTCGGCCGCGGTCAGCGCGCGCCCGTCGCCAAGTTTCGCCACCTCAAGCAGCGCCTTCAAACCAACATTCACGGGGCGCCGCAGTCCCTGCAACCCCAGCTTTGCAAAGACGCGATTCTCGCCCAGCAAGGGCACTGCATCCGCGATGGTAGCGATCGCGACAACTTTCATAAACGACATCAGCAGCCGCGACTGATCGTTGTCGTTAAGGCGGGCGTCGAGTCTCCGCTGCATCAATCCCTGCGCCAACTTGAAAGCTACACCCGCGCCGCACAAGTATTTGCAGGGATAATCGCATCCATCCTGATTTGGATTTACAACGACCAGTGCCTGCGGAACGCCGTCTGCACCCGGCAGGTGATGGTCGGTGACGATCAGGTCTACTCCGGTGCGCCGCGCGGTCTCGGCAGCCGCGAACGCCCGGATGCCCGTATCCACGCTGATGATCAGACGCACGCCATCGGCAGCGGCGCGCTCGATCACTTCGTCGCGCATGCCATAGCCTTCGCGGATGCGGTGTGGCACATGAAAATCCGCCGCCCCGCCGCAAAGCTCTATAGCCGTCTTGAGAATGACAATCGCCGTGGTGCCATCCACGTCATAGTCGCCGTAAATCAGAATTTTTTCTTTGCGCTCCAGCGCCGCTTCCAGCCGGTCAAGGGCGGATTTCATCCCGCTCATCCGCAGAGGATCATGAAGATCGGCGAGTGCTGGCGCAAGAAAATGCGCCGCAGCCTCTGGCTGGTCGATGCCGCGAGCGATCATAAGGTCAGCCAGCACAGACACGGCGGAAGAATGGATTTTCAGTGGCGAATCGTGCAGAAGCGCTTCCAGTGTCACCGCCTTAGGGTAATTCGGCAGATTGCAAATCCATCGCATGAGGCAGGTCTCAGGTCTCAGGTGTCAGGTGTCAGGAAAACCTACATGTTAGTTGATGGAAGATATCCCTGAGACCTGTTTCACCGTTCTTCGTCCTAGTCCGGCTCATCGATCATGAATCCGCCGCTATCATCCGCCAATTCCCGCAGTTGCTGGTAGCGCTCATACCATTCGGTGCCCGCTTCGTAAACAAACATGCACCCCTGGTACGCCCATCCCAACTGCACGAAGCCCGTCTTGCCGACATACGATCTCAGCCAGCGGCTCTCTTCCAGATCTTCTTCGCTTCTGTACTCGCTGTCCGTAAGCGACTGCGACATGCGGTCCAGTTCGTCACGGTCGAGCACCCAGGAGTGCATGGTTAGGAAAGGCGCGCCCGTCGACTTGGCAAGCTCCACAAAATCTTTCCAGCCATCGGGATTGTGCGCCGAGTCCCAAAGCACGCTGGGAACCTCTTCGCACTCGACATAACCAAAGAAACGGCGCATGCCCAGACCTTCGATAAAGGCCGTCATGTCGTCTTTCATGCCCGTCAGGTCGTCTGGATGTGGAGACATTTGGTTTCCTCATTGTAAGGCTTGGATTACTCTGCCGCCAGTGCCCCGCGCGATTGAGAAATATGCCAGAATCTATTCGCGCGTTCATCGAATGACGGGAGAACAATGATGAAGGGCGGCGTGGTTTACAAGAACGCCGGCGCGGATCGTTAGTGGCTCAATTTGCCAAACCGTCAACCACAAAGGTCACAAAGGTCCACGAAGGAAAACCTCAGATCAGGGAAGTTGACCCACTGCCTGCGGACTCAAGCGCATCGATAGAGCAGCCCGCGTTTGTGTTAGACTTTCTGCTTACAAAAAAGCGCGTCGATCATGCTGTTTTCCAAAGAATATGTGGGCTATCTGGCCCGCGAAGTTTCCAAAAAACTGGTGGCGAGCGGTCTCATCGAGACCAAGGCGATGCCTGCTCTTTCCGAGAGGGTGCACACCGCTCTGCTCGAAGAACTGGCGCTCGAAGACCGTATTAACGATGAAGTGCGCGTCATTCTCGAGGCTTATTCCGAGGAGATGCAAAAAAGTGGCGCCAACTATCAGGAAATGTTCCGCAAAGTAAAGACGGAGCTGGTGAAGAAATACAAGGCTGTACTTTAAGGTTCGAACCGTATGGTTCGAACTGAAGCGTTCGAACCGAAGTATTCGGACCGAGAACGCCCCGGAGGCTTTCCCTGCCGTGCGATTGAGCCGCGACAAAGTCAACAAACTAGCCCATGTCGTCACCGACGCCGTTGCCGACATGGATGAGGTCGAATTCATCGAAGACCGCAATACCATCCGACTCGAAGTGCGTAAGATTCTCGAATCGCTCCTCATGCAGGAAGCTCGCATCGACCAGTCTGCGCGCCAGAAGATTGAAAGCCAGCGCCGGACCATCATCGAGGGGTCCGAGGAGTGGTCGATTCTCTACCGCAAGTACTACAACGACGAAGTAAAGAAACTGGGCGTGTAGGTATAGAGTTCTGGTCCGGGAGGGATTATGCTCGAGTGGAGGGGACGCTGCGCGGCTGCCGGGTTAATCGCTTTCTGCCTAGCGTTGTTGATGAGTTGCGGAGCCTCTACCGATTCCGTCTCGATATCTCCTTCCGCAGTCGTGCTCCTGCCCGGACAGACTTTTCAATTCAATATTGCCAGGATAGGAAATAGCGCGTCTGACTTCCAGCCGCCACTGGTGTTGGTGGTGAATGGAGCGGCAGGCGGCTCGCCGTCCAGTGGAACGATCACACCGGGAGGCCTTTACACTGCCCCGAGCGCTATACCTGGACAGCCGATCACGATCGGCATTCAAGGCGAGCCAAGCTCGGCTGCGGTAACCCTTTTTAATCCCGCGAGCCCTACTCCTGGTTCGGTTGCGGCGACCCAAAATCCGCTGGTGGCCTCCTACTCAATAACAGTTCCGGCTGCCACCTCAGTTCAGGTGCAGTTCGGACTCGACACAAGCTATGGTCTTACTACATCCGTTGCCCAGACAGCCACCGGAGGTGAAGTTACCATTTTAGTAGCGGGCATGCGAGCGGGCACGACCTACCACATGCAGGCGTCCGTCGATCTAATCAGCGGTTCCCAGTTGCTGGACACCGATCATACCTTTACGACTGGGTCCATTCCCAGCGAGCGGCTGCCCAATATCACGGCGCAGCGATTCGAAGTTGGCGCGCCTAGCCCCGGCGTCGAATTGTTCTCGCTTATTCCTTACAGCGCTGGAAACCTGCTTTCGACCGTGGCTACGGACTTAGAAGGTAATGTGATCTGGTATTACGATCTGGAATCGGCCGATGACCCCTTCCCCATCAAGCCGCTGCCCAACGGTCACATGCTTATCCTTGTATCGCCGACTGGCTTTTCAGCAGGAGTTAATGAAATCCGCGAGATTGATCTCGCGGGCGACATCATCAATAGAATTACGCTTGGTTCGATCAACCAGACGCTCGGCGACGCCGTGCAAATCACTTCACTCAATCACGATGTCGCAGTTTTGCCTAACGGCCACTTGATCCTGCTTTGTAGCAACGCACAAACGACCAAGAATGTACCCGGTGTCCCGGATGGGACGGCGGTGGCCGGAAATACCCTCATAGACTGGGATCCTCAGCACGGCCCGGTTTGGACGTGGTCCACTTTCGACCATCTAGACCTAACGCATGCTCCCTATGGGCTGGCGGATTGGACCCATGGCAATGCAATCATTTATTCGCCGGATGATGGGAATCTGATCTTCTCCATGCGCAACCAAAATTGGGTCATCAAAATCGACTATCGTGATGGGGCGGGTGACGGCAGTATCTTGTGGCGATTAGGGCCCGACGGCGATTTCACCCTGCCCAGCGGCGAGGCACCCATCGAATGGAACTATGGTCAACATGATCCTACGATTGTGAGTCCGAATAGCGCTGGTGTCTTCTCGCTGATGTTCTTCAATAATGGAAACGACCGTTTGATGGACAGCAATAACGATGTATGTGGCACCGCTGGAGTGGGTGCGTGTTATAGCAGCGTTCCCATCCTCCAACTCGACGAATTCACAAAAACCGCCACCGTGCTCTGGGAGGATAACTTGCAGCCGTCGTATTCCATCTGTTGCGGAGATGCATTGCCTCTTCCGAATGGCGACGTTGAGTTTGACATTGCGGCTGACGTGGGCACGCCCGATATCTCTCACGTCGAAGAAGTGACCCAAACCGAGACTCCTGAGCTCGTTTGGAAGATGGATATCCAAGGCCAGTTGGCGTATCGGGGTTTTCGTATTCCCAGCCTCTACCCAGGTCAGGTTTGGCCGGCCACGACGAGTCCAGACCACGCCGCGTTCCTGGAAGGCTCGCGCGCGACTAGCGCTAAGGCATCTTCGCGGAAGAGCGTACAACCATTGCCTAACAGCTGGTGAATGGCCGGTCGCCCTTCGCGGTGTCGATACTTAGGAAGCGGGTGGCCGTTTACTCGCGGTAAGGACACAGTTGCCAGTACCCAGTCTCAGAATTGACGGACCGAAGAGTACCGACGTACTTTTACTCTGCTTCTAGAGTGACAGCTAGCCAGGTAGGTACTGCCTTCATGGACCGCATCGTCTTCGAATCCGTTCGCAAAATCTTTCGACATTGTCCAGCTCTCTTCAATTGGCTGGGAGAGGAGCAGCGCGGGGAGACGATCGCATTGCACGACGTTTCTTTTTCCGCAGCCGACGGCGAAGTATTGGCGTTGCTCGGTCCGAACGGTAGCGGCAAAACCACAGCTCTCAGGTTGATCTCGACTCTACTGCTTCCAGACGCCGGATCAGTATGCGTAGGCGGCTTCGACGCAAGGCGGGATGCTGGTGAGGTGCGGCGGCAGGTTGGTATCGCGGTCGCCACCGAGCGCTCGTTCTTCCCTCGTCTTTCGGCACTCGAGAACCTCGAATTCTTTGCCGCACTCGACGAAGTCTTGCGTCCCGAGCGCGCGCAAAGGATCGAGCAGGTTCTCCACGATTCTGGTCTCGAAGAGAAAGCGCATACGCTGGTCATGAAGTTTTCCAGCGGCATGTACCAGAGATTGGGAATCGCGCGTGCTCTCGTCAAGCGGCCCAGCGTTCTTTTGCTCGACGAACCGACTCGCAGCCTCGACGCCGCCGCGGCCGCCCATTTCTGGGCGACGATCCGCGCCCTGGCACGGCAACAAACCACGATCCTGCTTGCCACCCATAACTTCGCCGAGGCCGCCGCGGTCGCCGATCGGTTGCTGTTGCTTCATCAAGGCGAGTTACTGGCTAATCGCCCATTGCACCATGGCCAGAGCGCTGAGGAGCTGCGAGCTTTTTACTTCAGCATGACCGGTGAAAAAGAACTTGTCGTTGGCAAACTGCAATAGCAAATTGTATTTCGGAATTGGTCGCGGGCACGCTGGCAATGCGATGTTTGAAATTACAAATTACAAATTTAAAATTACAAATTCTCTCGACAAGCTCCGCGCCATCCTGTGGCGCGATCTGCTGACGACCATCCGCCACCGCAGCGGCTTTGTCCTGTCGCTGGTCGGAGTCTTCACCGAATTGGCAGCTTTCTATTTTCTTTCGCGAGCTATCGGACCCGGCTTTCGACCCGATGGCGTCGCGTATTTTCCTTTCCTTCTGGTGGGAACCGGCGTTTACACTTTTTTCCTGATGAGCGCGCAAGCCTTCCTCAGTGCGGTGCAGGAAGCGCAACAGACGGGAACCCTCGAAGTGCTGATGACGACTTCTACGGCTCCGGCCGAACTCGTCATCCTCAGCTCGATTTCTGCGTTTGCCGGAAATCTGGTCAATCTGCTGGTCTATCTTTTCGCGGGAGTGGCAGTTTTTCGGGCAGCGATCCACGCCAACTTCCTTTCGTGCGTGGCAGTAATGTTTTTTTCCCTAGCCATTGCGCTGTCCTTAGGCATTGCCGCGGCTACGCTTCAGGTGGCATTTCAGAAGGGCTCGGCGTTGCTGTGGCTCCTCGGCTCTGGGCTCTGGTTTCTAAGCGGAACCATGTTTCCGATTCAGACTTTGCCGCGTCCGCTCGAACTCCTCGCGCGTGCTGTCCCTCTCTTCTATGCCGTTGATGGAATGCGCCAGGCGTTCTTGGAGGGGCAGTCTGTAAAGAGCATGGCTCCGACCTTGGCCGCGTTGGCGGCGTTCGGCATAATCCTATTGCCCCTCGCGCTCGCGGGCCTGTCGCTGAGTCTGCGGCGGGCGCGTCAGAATGGAACTCTGTCATTTTATTGAAAATGCCTTAATGGATGTCGATGCGGTTACGGCCTTGCGTATTGGCACCGTAGAACGCCTGTAGTACACTGCCTTTACTCTTACCGAAACTGGGGGATAAGCCAGCTTTTTATTGCGATCTGGCTGACCGAGAATGAGCAGTTGGAGCGCCGAACATTCAGCTTTCATCGCAGACGCTTTGCGGGTCGGCGATGGTTTGGGTTCGAGCGTGCGTCTCCGCGTTCATGGCGAAAGCATGTTGCCCGCTCTATGGCCGGGCCACGTCGTCGAGATCGCAAGCTGTTCCCTCGAAGCACTCCACAACGGCGACATTGTGCTGGCGTTGCGAGACAATCGCGTGTTTCTGCACCGTCTGGTTAGCACCCAAAAGAACGCTTTCGTATTGCGCGGAGATTCGATGCCCGGCCCCGACCCGCAGTATTCCACTGAAGCTCTGCTCGGCCGGCTCGTGCGAGGCGTTGACCTTACTAATCGACGAGGTTTGCCCGCAATTGCGTGGTGTCGCGCCGTGGGCGCGCTATTCTGTCATTGCTCGGTACTCCGCCGGCTTGCGCTGAAACTTCATAGCCGCCGGAGAGCATTGAAGGACGAAGTGCAAGCCGTGGAATGCTTGTGACCGGGGCCCAAAACCATGTCGCTTGTGTCGAGATCGGGGGCATACCGATCGGCCTCTCGACTTCGGACGACAGTTTTCTCGGTTTGCTTCGCCAGCGCTACAGCGGATTTCTAAGTTCTTCGCGTCCCGAGTTTGAGCTGCAATTTGATCTCACCTCGGCCCGGCCGGCTTCCGATGACGATGTTCGCGTCCGCCGTGACGGTAGCAATAGGAATAACGAGTGGATATTCGAGCGCGGAGACTTCCGCGTGCACTGGGACCCGCGGACCGGCCGAGGCCGGGTTCGGCAGAATTCGAATCCCTATTCTCTGGATTCGGTGCTGCGCATTCTGCACAGCCTGATTCTTGCCGAGCGCGGCGGATTCCTGCTCCACGCTGCCAGTGCGATTTGTAATGGGGGGGCTTTTTTGTTCTCCGGCGTGTCGGGCGCGGGCAAAACCACTATGACAAAGCTGGCTCCTCCAGATGTCACGTTGCTTACTGACGAGATTTCCTATCTGCGGCCGAATGGCAGCGGGTATTCGGCGTTCGGCACTCCCTTCGCGGGAGAACTGGCCAAATCCGGTGAAAACTGCACCGCGCAGGTCGCCGCTCTATTTTTCCTGGAGCAAGGGCCTCAAGACCGCATCCAAGAGCTGTCGGCGGCGGAAGCGGTGCGCCGCCTCATGCGTAATATTCTGTTCTTCTCCGAAGACCGGATCCTGGTGGAGAAGCTCTTCGCCAGCGCTTGTGAGTTTGTCGAAGCGATTCCTATTCGGCGGTTGACGTTCTATCCTGACACTCATGTTTGGGATCTGATTCGAAACTTCGACCCGCATTTCGAAGGAAATTCCGGCCGCAATTTTGAGCGCCACTTCGAGGGAGTACCCGAGCATGTCTGAAAGTTGCACGTACATTGCGCGCAGTTCTGCGATTGCGGCTCGCGCGTTGGCCGGCGAGATGATGGTCATGAACTCGGTCGATTCGACTTTCTTCACGCTCAATGAAGTCGCAACTGTCATTTTCCAGGCTGCCGACGGCCACACCCCTCTACGGGAGATTGTCCGCGACCATATCTGCGGGCAATTTGATGTCGATCTCGCCCAGGCCCAAACGGATGCTGAGCAGTTCGTCGCCGAACTTTCCGGCCATGGAATTCTTCTCGTTTCCAATGCACCGCTGTCCGATGAGCCGCTGCCTAATGAGCCGCTGTCGGCAGAGACGAACCAGGAGATTCCCCGATGAGCCTGATGAGTGAAGTGGGCCAGAAAGCTTTCAACCTGGGTGTGCCCCTCGCCGTACACATGGATGTCACCTACCGCTGCAACGAGCGTTGCGTGCACTGTTATCTCGATCATGACGACCACGGCGAACTGACCACGGTTGAGATCAAAGACGTGCTCGATCAACTGGCTGAGGCTGGCGTTTTCTTTTTAACCTTTAGCGGCGGCGAGGTCTTCATGCGCCGCGATTTTTTTGAAATCGTGCAATACGCCCGGCGCCTGATGTTCAACGTCAAGATCAAAACCAACGCGGTCATGATCCGCGAGCAGGAAGCGCAGAAAATTCGCGAGCTGGGCATCGACACCATTCAGATCAGCGTCTACTCGCATCGTCCCGAAGTGCATGATGCCATCACCAAGCTGCCGCATTCCTTCGAGCGCACCGTCACCGCCATTCGTTTCCTGCGCGAGCAAGGCCTGCGTGTAACCATCGCCAATGTGCTGATGACCGCAAATTCTTCCGATCATCTTGGCGTGCAAACACTTGCCGCCGAACTCGGTGTGCAATACACGCTCGATCCCACCATCACGCCTATGATGGATGGCGGCACATCCGTTCTCGCGTTGCGCATTCCAGGAGAAGCGCTGCCGGAAATTTTTCACAACCCCGCTCTGGTGGGCAACCAGGAAGAGTTCTGCGCTCCTCCCAAGCCGCCCTCAGCGGAGGATCTCGAAGGCTACTCCTGCAGCGCGGGCCATGCGTTCTGCTATATTTCGCCCTATGGGGATGTTTTTCCCTGCGTTCAGTTTCCGCTTCCCACGGGAAATATTCGGCAGCAGAAGTTCCTGGATATATGGAATTTTTCTCCGCAAATGAACGAAGTTCGCTCCATCCGGGCCAAGGATCTCAACGTTTGTTCCTCGTGCTCACATGTCAGCAGCTGCACGCGTTGCCCTGGGTTGGCTTACATGGAAGGAAGCATGCGGGGACCATCGACCGCAGATTGCGAGAAGTCGTTCTATCGAACCGGCGTACCGACGGCCAACATGCTGCGTCAGGGGCTTTCGAAACCACGCAGCACATCTGGCAACAGCGTGCCACTGATCCAAATCCGCCCGCTCGAGATAGAGCCAGTCCCGCTCTCGGCAGCCTGATACCGTGTTTGCCGATTACATGCCAATTACAACAGGCGCGCGGTCATAGATTGATTCCGTTTTAAATCAATCACCGCTTCGGTGCTGGATAACTGCTCGAGTATGCGCTGCATGACGGCGCGGGTTTCGTGTGTCGCCTCGTTGAACTTCAATGCAGCTCCAATGCCCATATCGAGACGTACGACTTCGCTGTCCAGCGCAACGATGGTGTGTTCGTGCGAAAAGGTGAGTTTCAACTTCGACCCAGGCAAGAGCAGCCCGCGGGTCTCTACATAACATCCGCCGAGACTTAGGTTGGTAACGATACCCAAGAGCGCGCCTTGCAGTCCGCTACCCGAAATCTCTGTCGTGAGCCGCCCCCGTACGCGCGGATACAGACGCCGGTTCTTTGGGCTCGACTGATTTCGTTTCTGCAGATACATGCGCTTGTCGGCTTCCGACAAGATTTTTTCGGCGTCCATGCCGTCTTCCGGATACACTGCCTTGCCTACGCTCAGAGACAAGATATCTTCGTTACAGACCGCTTTTCCCGCTTGTTGGGCCAAGTCCCGCATCTGTTCCGCTTTGCGCGCAGCAGCTTCCGGCGTAAGTCCGGGAGCGATGATCACGAATTCATCCCCGCCCATGCGCGCGACATAGTCGTACTCACGGCTGGTCTCCTTCAAGGAGTGAGCAAACAGCCGCAGCACTCGATTCCCTTCCAGGTGCCCGAAGCGGTCGTTGATCTGCTTGAAGCCATCGAGGTCGGTAACCATGACCGTCAGGGTTTTGTTATCGCGCTTGCAGCGCGCCATTTCCCGGTCGAGTTGCAGGAATAGCGATCGCGCATTGGGCAGACCGGTGAGATAATCGGTAACCGCCGAGCTTTCCGCCTGCTCGTACTTCATCGCGTTCTCGATGGCGAGCGCCATCTTTGAACTCACCGCCAGCAAAATGCGCAGGTGATCGGTGGTAAAGAAATCTCTCTCCGCATGGTACAGAGCGACCACTCCCACGACACCTTGTAGGCCCTCCAACGGAACGGCGAGCGCGGCGTTCAGCGTGCTGTACTTTGAAGTGTCGTTCAGATAGCCGGGTTCAACCGAAGGATTGCCATTCAGGATCGGCTTAAGATTTTGCGCCACCCAGCCGGAGAGCCCCTGGCCCATCGGAATCCGCAGCGAAGCAAACAGCCGGAAGTTGTCGCCATTCACATATTCCGGCACCAGTTCATCGCCATGCCGCACATAGATGGCAATCGCATCGTAGGGCATAGCGCGGCGCAGTTTCACCGCGAATACTGAAAGCGTTTCGCCCAGGCTAAGCGAAGCCCCCAAGTCCTGGCTTAGTTCGAAAAGAGTTTGGGCTTCCTGGCGTGCTGCCGCGATGGAACTGAGAAAACTGCGCTCTGGCAACTGCCGCCGTCCCTGTTTCTCGAAGCCGGCATCTGGCCGGATAGTAGGGGCGCCGTCTTGGTCCAGGTCACCATCTTTGTCTTTGACGCCGGTGGATAACTTCTGCTTGTTCAGTTCCTCGGTGCGTTGGTGAACCAGGACCTCCAGACTCTGATATTTGCGTTCGAGGACTCTGACCACGTCCGGATCGAAGGCCCTGCCCGATTCCTTGACCACAAGTGCTACGGCTTCATTCAGTGGCAAGGCGCGCCGATATTGGCGATCCGAAGCCATCGCGTCCAGAAAATCGACCGCCGACAGAATGCGCGCGCCAATCGGAATGTCGGTCCCCTTCAAGCCCATGGGATAGCCCGTTCCGTCGTATTTTTCATGATGGGCGCGGACAATGGGCACGACCGGATACGGGAACTGCACTCGCTCCAGAATTTCCGCGCCCACCATGGGGTGGATTTTCATCTTCTCGAATTCTTCCGGCGTCAGCCGACCCGGTTTTGAGATGATGTGTTCTGGGATCGCGAGCTTGCCGATGTCATGCAGCAAAGCTGCGGCTTGCAGCGCTTCCATTTCCTCAGGCTTAACGTTGAGCTCCTTAGCCACCTCGACGGCGTAGACGCGGACCCTCTGCAAGTGGTCGTGCGTCGTCTGGTCCTTTGCCTCAATGGCGAGTGCAAGCGCCTCAATCGTGCGCATATGCAAGTCAGCCATCTCTTCCACGTGCCGCTTCTCGTTTGCCAGTTTGCCGAGGTAAAGGCGGTACGAGCGGTAAATGAGGTAAACCACCGGCAGCGTCAACAATGACGTTTGCCAGTCGGTGAAGCCGTGCAGCCAGCTCATTACGCCGACTATCCCAGCACCCATCAGGTAGTAGGGGAAACTCCAGAAATAGCAGTCTGCCCAAAGCCTGCGAAGCGATTTGCGCTCGGTCAGGCAGATAATAGACGCCACCGGAAGCGTATTTGCGACGAAGTAAACCGCTGCCGCTATAAACAACGACGTGGAGGGGTTATTCACCGCGCCATGCGCCAGGGAGTAACGATAGGTGGCAAAAGTAACGGCCACAGCTAGCGCGGTCGAACAAACATTGAACGCGACTTGAATTGGATTCGGGAGCTTGCTGTCATAGCTCTGCATTATCACTGCCGCGCAGCCCAAGGCCATGGTTTCCGGCAGACTCAATTCCAGCACACCGAGCAGCAAGAATAGGAAGTTGACCGACATGGTCCCGGTAATGCCCGGCAGGTTGACCTTCAGTCGCGAGGCAGCCAGGGCGATTGTCAGGTAACAGAGAAATTTGAGCGGATTTTCGCTCCTGCCCTGCCACATCGAATAGGTAAGGACGGTCATCCCGGAGAGCAACACCGCAGCTATAAAAAGGCGCGGCACGGCGCTCATATCCTTCCAGGACTGCGGGCGGCTTTTCATCTCCGGCGATTCTCCTGCCCAGGCAACTCCCGCGACAAAGGCGAGGGCACAAGTCATTGATAACAGGCAGCGGACAGGCAGGAAAGGGTTCGGCTAATGATGAACAAACTTATGTAATGAATAGTAGTTACTTTTTGGCACAGCGTGCTCCGGCGGAACGGTCAAGATGTCCCCTAAGCCTCAGAGAATACAGCTCTAAGGTCTCTCGACGCATCTCTTGAAAAATCCTCGAACCAACTAGCCCGCCGCCACGTAACAAACACCAGCAATAAGAGCGGTTAGGTTTGACTTGCCCAAACCACCGGGCCTAACATGAATACCTCTTTCCCAGGAGCGCTTCCACTAATGACTGGCCAAATAATGACTAGCCACATAATGACTGGCCAACCAGGATCGGCCAAGCCGTGACGATGGGCGAAACCCTGATCGGCCAAACGGTCTCGCATTATCGCGTCCTTTCCCAGTTGGGCGGCGGAGGGATGGGGATTGTTTATGAAGCCGAGGACGTGAACTTGGGACGCCACGTAGCCCTTAAGTTCCTGCCTCCTGAGACGGAAAAAGACCCTCTCTCACTCGACCGTTTTCAGCGCGAAGCCCGCGCCGCTTCCGCCCTGAACCACCCTAATATCTGCACTATCTATGAAGTGGGTGAAGACCTCGGACGGCATTTCATCGCCATGGAGTTGCTCGAAGGCGAAACCCTCGAGAAACGCATTCATGGCCAAGCCATGGAAATTGAGCCGTTAATCGATCTCGCCACGCAGATCGTAGACGCGCTCGATGCCGCCCATGCCAAAGGTATCATCCACCGCGACATCAAACCCGCCAACATCTTCGTGACCAGCCGCAACCAGGCCAAGATTCTGGATTTCGGCTTGGCCAAGCGTACCGGTAAGCCTTCACGTCAGTCTTCAGCGAACATCGCTTCGGCCGTGACCGTGGACGAACCTTTTCTCACCAGCCCCGGATCCACCGTCGGGACTGTGGCCTACATGTCTCCCGAGCAAGCGCGCGGCAAGGATCTCGACGCTCGCACCGACCTGTTTTCCTTTGGTGCCGTGCTCTATGAGATGGCCACCGGCGGGGTGCCTTTTCGCGGAGACACGTCCGCCGTGATTTTCGACGCAATTTTGAATCGTCCGCCCGCGCCAGCGCTTCGCCTGAATCCCGAGTTGCCTCCGCATTTTGAAGAAATTCTGAACAAGCTGCTGGAAAAGGATCGCGACCTGCGCTATCAGAGTGCCGCCGACGTACGCTCCGACCTGAAGCGCCTCAAACGCGACTCCGGGTCGGGCACGATGGCCGCAGCCTCTTCCAGTTCTTCGATCCGCAGTTCATCCATTCGCCAGCCAACAGCCCCGGCTCGCAAGCTTCCGCTGTGGCTGATCCCGGCTCTATTTGTTGTCGTGGTCGCTGTGGGCATCGGCTTCGTATTTTTCAGGCGCGGACACGCGCTCACCGAAAAAGATTCGATCCTGATAGACGATTTCGTGAACACGACTGCCGATCCTGTCTTCGATGGCACGCTGAAGAAAGCCTTGGCTGTCGATCTGGGGCAGTCGCCGTATTTGAACGTTTTCCCCGACCAGAGGATCCGCCAGACATTGCGGTTCATGGGCCGCAGTCCCGACGACCGCATCACCACCGATGTCGGTCGCGAAATCTGCCAGCGCGATGGCATCAAGGCGATGCTCAATGGAAGCATTGACAGCGTGGGAGGCCAATACGTGATCACTCTGGAGGCAACTAACGTTGCTTCCGGCGAATCCCTCGGGCGCCAGCAGGCTCAAGCCGATCGAAAGGAAGATGTGTTGAACGCGTTGCACGGAGCCGCCACCAAACTCCGCGGCCAGCTAGGCGAGTCGCTGTTCATGGTGCAGAAGTACGACATCTCTCTCTCCCAGGCCACCACATCCTCGCTCGACGCGCTGAAGGCGCTGAGCCTGGGCGACACCAAACACAGTAACGGTGACGAACTCGGCGCCCTTCCCAACTATCAGCACGCCGTCGAGCTCGACCCGAATTTCGCTATGGCCTACGCCCGTCTGGGCGCGGTCTACGGCAACCTTGGGCAGACTGAGTTATCCGAGCAAAACCGGCAGAAGGCCTTCGAACTGCGCGATCGCGCCAGCGAACGCGAGAAGCTCTACATCATGTCCCATTATTACGGCGACAGTGGAGAACTGGACAAAGGCATCACCGCGCTCGAACTCTACCAGCAGGAGTATCCGCGCGATTCCACTCCCTTCAGCAATCTGGCGAGCGTCTATAACGAACTAGGGCAATTCGATAAAGCTTTGGCCAACGCCAAACAGGCAGTCGAGGTGGACCCTGACTCGGTGGTCGGGTATGCGAACCTCGCCCGGGCATATGCCGGACTCAATCGTGTCGAGGAAGCGCGCGCCACGTTAAACACAGCCCTTCAGCACAAAGCCTCCACTCCCGACTTCCATATTGGACTGGCTAAGTTGGACTGGGCCGAGGGTAAAGACGTTGACATGGAGAACGAACTGCACAGTGCTTCCGGGACGCCCGAGGGAACCCTGGGCGTGATCTCATTCCGAGGCGACCTCGCGAGTTCTCGTGGTCAGCTAGGCAAGGCGCGTGATTTCTGGAACCAGTTTGAAGATGCCCTGGATCGCTTCCATTTGCAAGGTCGAGCCCTCGTCGAGTCAAGTCTGGCCAGCAACGAGGCATTGGCGGGCAATAGTGCCGAAGCCACCAGCGAGGCCGACGGGGCGGTCCGATCATCCCGAACCTTTAACGTATTGTGGAATGCCGGCATGGCCTACAGCGTCCTGCGGCAGGACCAGAAAGCGAACCCGTTGGCGGACGAAATTCAGCGCACCCACCCGAACGACACCATCGCCATAAATGTGGCTGTCCCCATGATTCGCGGGATCGCCACCCTGCGGCCCGCAAATCCGGCCAAAGCCGATCCCGCCAAAGCCATCGACTTCCTGAACAGCGCTGCCCTTTACTTTCACGACAACGCCATCGTCCTTTGCGCTCGGGGTATGGCCTACGAGCAGGCCGGACGTTACGCCGAAGCCCAGCAGGATCTTCAGAAAGTGCTGGAGATCAGATCCCACAGCGGCCCCGACATAATCTTTGCCTTCGCTCAATTGGAGTCAGGCCGGGTTTTTCAGAAGCAGGGTGACACTCCCAAGGCCCGCATCGCCTATCAAAACTTTCTCGCTAGCTGGAAAGACGCCGATCCCGACGTCCCCCTGCTCCACGAAGCGAAAGCCGAATACGCCAAACTGCGGTAGCGACGCTCGTCCGCTCAACCAAGTTTGTCATCTCAATCGAGTTTGTCATCCCGAGCAAAGCGAGGGATCTGCAGTTCGTCGCAATATGCCGATCGCCCGCCCTGCTCTGGATGATAATTAGAAATGGAACCCAAGCTCCGCCGTCAGCGCCCGCGGCGTCACATAATGCGTCCCGCTGAAGGTTGACAAAAAGTTATACAACGCCAACTTGTTAGCAATGTTGATGGCGGTAAGCGTAAGGCTCCATTTGTAATGGTCGCCCCTGAACAGGTTATCGTCCCCCACCGAAACATCGAACAGATTTCGCGATGCAATGCGTGGGGGATGGAGATCGTCGTTCTCTGTGCCAGGTGCCGGTACCCGTATTAAATTCGATCCGAATTGTGCGGCGGGACAGTTGTAGGGTAGAGGTGCGGTGGGAGTCGCATGCTGAGATCCGCAAAAGAACCCGGCCTCGGCCTCCTGATCGGCAGAGAGTGGCACTCCGCCCACGTTAGCGGCGATCGTGCTAATGTAACCACCACCAGGCACACTCGCTGCGGGAATTGATCCTGGGCAGTCATTGCCGGCGCTCGTCCCGAAGCAGGGAGTTGCGCCCGCCACCAATCCGCTATCGTACCTCCAGTTGAAGCCAACCCATGGACTAAGCTTCCACGGCTGGTATTGGAAGTGGGTCGTCTCATTAAAATGTTCGTCGTGGTCGATGCGGAACGGCCCGACTGCAACAGGAGTTGCGCCAGCTCCACCAATCTGAGGAGTGAAGAACCGGGCTGCCACGCTGGAAAAGACCATGAGCGCCGAAAAACCATGGAAATTTGGCACGCTCACGCGTCCCGCATATCCCGGAATTTTCGAGTTGTGCCACTCAATCGGGAATGTGATCGGGGTATTTCCGAGCACGCTGAAATCATAACCGTTGTGCGTGTATTTCGAAATCCATTCCCCGGAAAAGACGAGGTACCTCCCAAAAGCCTGCTCCAGTCCCGCGTGGAACTCGTTGCGAAAGCCGGGGCTCAATGGATTTGTTGCCAGCGAGGAACAGAGCAGCAGTGGGTTGAGGACCGGATTCGCGCACCCGATGCTGGAAAGTACCAAATTTTCGTTAAAGGGAGACTCCAGCGTGCGAGCGTAGGAAACGCGCAGAATCGTGCTCGTCTTTTTGACGTTGTAAGCGATCCCGAGACGGGGCTCGGCTTGCCGCGCGATAGTGATCCCATTGTAGAGATCGCCGCGAATACCGAGGTTCAACGACCAGTTTCCCACCGTGATCGCGTCCCGAACATAGAGAGCTAGCTCCTTTACGTCCGTGCGGCCATTGAAGGTGTAAGAACCCCCGCCGCGCGTGAGGTCGTAAGGAGCCAGGAGCGGATTGAAATAAGGGTAGAGCGGAGTGCCCGGAGCGTTGCCATTAGTAGAAACATTTGGCTGGTTAGCGCCAGTGCACTGTGAAGGGTTGCTAAATCCGGGCACAGCAACGAACGGAAACGGGTTCACGGCTGTTACCGGCGACGGAGTTATACAGGGCGCGTTATAAGCTGGATCGACGATACCAAGAGTGTCATTCTCACGGAGAAATGTTTGTTCGTAAGTGGTTCCCGCCTTAATGTTGTTAATGCCTTTGACATAAGAGATATCGGATCGCAGCCCAGCGTTGGTAAGCGTACGGTTTTGGCCCACCGATTGCCTCTGAAGGCTCGGCGGCCCAAGGTCGGCGAAAGGATCGTTGCTCGGGTAATAGTTGTAATCGTCGCGGCGCACGAATCCTCCGAAAGTAAATACGGCGTTCGTGTTCAACACGTGGGTCCACGAAGGGGCGATGTTAAAGGTTCCAATCTTGGAGCGTTGATCGGTTGCCCCGACGGTCGTGAGAGTGCCAGGAACTACGCCTGCATAGTTCTCCGCCGCTGGAAGAACTCCGTTCAGTCCGCTCCAGGGCGTCGCATTTTCGGCGTCCAACGAATTCGGCGTCTGGAACCAGCTCCGGCTGTAGCCGAAGTTCACGTGAATTGAGTCCGCCGACGCCAGTTGGTAGTCCACTCGGTCGAACACGCTTTCTTCGTTACCCTTATCGTGCGCCACGCTGAATTCGGGCGGATCGAGAAAGCGGCCGGTATTCATACCCCCGACCGAGACGAAGTTGCCCCAGTTCTTCCCACCGTAAGCGACATCGGCGGCCACGTTCGACGTTCCAAATGCCCCGTAGGAGGTCGTGACGCTGCCATGTGCTGGGTTCACACCCTGGCCAGAGCGCGTGGTCGCCACAATCACCACGCTGGTCTTGCCTCCATACTCCGCCGGCGGCGCGCCCGAGATGACTTCCATCGATTGAATGGAATCCACCGAAAGCTGATTGGAGAACACTTTGCTAATCTGGTCGGTCATGGGTTGGCCGTCGACCGACATCGAGTTCTCTGCGTGATCGCCAATCCCGTGGAACAGGCCATTCGAATCGGCTGCGATTCCGGGCGTGGAAAGAGTGACCAGCGAACTCAGAGAGGACGAAGTGCTCTCCAGTGGAAGCTTGTCGAACAAATCCTTGTCGATATCAGAATGGAACGTGGGATCGTTTTCCACTAAGTCGCCCGCAGACTCGACCGTCACTGTGTCCGTGCCGGTAGCGACCGCCAAGCTGACGCTCACGGTCACGGGCACTACCGATCGGGACTCCACATCCTGAGCGTAGGAAGCAAATCCCGCAGCCATCACCTTCATGTGATAAGGATTAAACGGCACATTCGCGAAAGTGAAACTCCCTTTGCTGTCCGTGGTAACTGTTCGGTCATAGCCGCTGACTGCGTTGTGAATCTCAACGCTCGCATTCGGAACCACCGCGCCCGAAGGGTCGAGCACGGTTCCGTTTATCGTTCCCGAACTGCCGCCCGACTGCGCAGTCGCAGCCCCAACGCTCAGCACAAAAGCAACGGCCACAATAGCCGCAACCATACAGCTCTTATAAGACAAACGCATGATTCCTCCAATGAAATGTCTGGAGCGAGTCCAATCAAAGACTCGCATGTCCCCGGGGAAACACCTCTCGAATTGCGCGGGATCAGAGCGCTGGAGGAGGACGAATGAACTGCGTGGTAACCGGTCGGAAGATCGGGGATACTTCTGCCGCAAGGACCGCCAGGGCCGTCGTGCCCAGAATCGGCGCGGCCACAACCGGCGCCGTAGTGATCCCGGCATGAGCCGTCGCGCAAATCGTGCAGGTATGGTGGGACGTGGCCGAGTCGTCAGCGTGCGAGTGGACCGCCTGCACCATCCCCATCACGCACATCAGGGCAATCGAGAGCATGCACACAGCTCTCACGAACCCGCCCCGATTTACCGATATCTTCATAATTGCCGTTGAACAGATATCCTATCAGACGATTCTATCCTTTAGGTGGTGATCCGCGGAAATGCGGCGCGGGGAAAATGGCCTTTCGTGCGTACCTGAAATCCATCATTTTTCCGCCAGGCGGTGAGAACCAACAAAAGCACTATCACCCGCGCCGAAATTCTCCGACAATCACAGGAGTTGCCGAACTTATTGCCGCGCCGCCTGCGTCTCGTACGTTTTCTCCGATAACTGCTTAGCGCGGATCGGAGAAGTCAAACTCAGGGAGAAGTACTTATGTCGGGACTAGTCATTTTGTATTTCGACGATCAATCGGACGCCTTGCGCTTCGCCCTCGCCGCAGGTTCAGTAATGGCAGGCGACAGAACTGCAGCCACCGATGATTTGGTTCAGGAAACAACACGAGTGACGCGGATCCGCTTGGACGACGCCAACCTCGGAAAAACCAGACAACCTGCCCTTCCCGGACGCACCGCCTGAAGCGTTCCGAACTCTCAGCGAGTACAGCTCCTACATACGGCCTTTAGTGAGCACCGGGCGACTTCGGTTACGCCGTGGGCGCCTTCGGTTAGAATGACCGCTATGCCAGCCGTTGAACAGGTTTCAGGCTCCGTATCCACCGCGCTTGACATCACCTGGATTCGCACCCAGTTCCCCGCTCTCTCGCAAACCATCAACGGAAATCCAGCAGTCTTTCTGGATGGTCCGGGTGGCACGCAGGTTCCAAAACGAGTGATCGACGCCATCGCTCACTATCTCTCGCGCAATAACGCCAACACTGGCGGAGCTTACTCCACCAGCCGCAACACCGATCAGATGATCGCGGAAGCCCGCGGGGCGATGGCCGATTTTCTCAACTGCGATAGCGATGAAATCGTTTTTGGAGCGAACATGACATCGCTGACCTACGCCATGAGCCGCTCGCTCGGGCGCGAACTAGGCCCCGGCGACGAAATCGTGCTCACATTGCTCGACCACGACGCCAATTTTTCTCCGTGGAAAGCGCTCGAAGAAAAAGGCGTGGTCATCTGCACAGTCGCCTTTAACGAGGAAGACTGCACGCTCGACATGGACGATCTGGGCGCAAAAATTGGGGATCGCACGCGTCTGGTTGCAGTCGGCTACGCATCGAATGCCGTGGGCACCATTAATGATGTCGCCGAAGTGGTGCAACTGGCGCGGCAAGCCGGCGCGTTGAGCTACATTGACGCCGTCCACTACGCTCCACACGGAGCAATCGACGTGCGCGCTCTCGACTGTGATTTCCTGGCGTGCTCGACTTACAAATTTTACGGCCCGCACATGGGCGTTCTCTACGGCAAGCGCGAACACCTCAAGAGACTGCATCCGTATAAGGTTCGCCCCAACACCGACAACATTCCAAACTGCTGGGAATGGGGAACGCTGAATCACGAATGCATAGCGGGAGTCAAAGCCTGCGTGGATTATTGGGAAGAGTTGGGACGACGTGTAGGTTGCGTAAAGTCTTCGGCAAGCACCCGGCGCACAGCGATTCTCGCCGCCCACGAAGCCATTCATCAGCACGAACGCCAGATGATGGAGAAGATGATCGCGGGCCTGCTTGCAATTCCACGATTGAAGCTCTACGGCATCACCGACCCGCGGCGTTTTGATCATCGTTGCGCAACGTTCGTGGTTCGCGTCGAAGGTCACACGCCCCTCGAACTGGCAACGAAGCTAGGTGATCGGGGCTACTTCACGTGGGATGGAAACTACTACGCCCTGAATCTGACCGAACAGTTAGACGTGGAACGCCTGGGAGGCTTTCTGCGCATTGGTCTCGTGCACTACAACACGATGGAAGAGGTAGAACGATTTCTGGCAGTGCTGCGAGAAATTGTGGTTTGAGCCGGCGAGATCTTGCACTCCTCTCGTAGGGACAGCCAACCCCGGTTCCAGTCGGGCAAAGCCCGCCAGCGCCAGGAGCTAGGCCCGCAGTTCTTCCACGCGGTCTCCCCGTCCCACCAGCGCGACACTCGCCAGCCCAATAAATAATCCATGCTCGACAATGCCCGGCATATTACTCAAAGCAAGCGCCAGCGCCGGCGGGTCGGCAATCTTTCCAAAGTTGCAATCCAGGATCTGATTGCCATTGTCAGTAATGTAAGGCCTGCTGTCGGCCTGCGTGCGCAATTTCGGTGACCCACCCAGCGCCGCGATATTTTTCTCAACCACGGCGCGCGCAAACGCAATAACTTCCAAGGGCAAAGGAAACTTGCCGAGCACAGGTACGACCTTGGAAGAGTCCGTAATCACCACCATCTTCTTGGACGCGGACGCGACAACCTTCTCGCGCAGCAGAGCGCCGCCGCCGCCCTTGATCATGCGCAGCTGCGGATCGATCTCGTCCGCGCCGTCGATGGTGATGTCGATCTCGGGATGTTCATCGAGCGTGGTCAGCGGAATGCCCACTGAGCGCGCCAGGTCCCCAGTCTTAACCGAAGTTGGGATGCATATGATTTTCAATCCCGTTTTAACGCGCTCGCCAAGAGCAATGACTGTGAAGTAGGCGGTTGATCCCGTGCCTAGCCCAACGACGTTGCCGTCGCGCACCAGTTTGGCAGCACCGCGGCCGGCAAGTTCTTTCTCTTCTTCATTCGCCATGATTCACCTCAAAGACCATTAACCGTCAGAAACTCTACCTTATCGAGCCTGATTGTATTACTTGTTGAATATCTCGATATACGCGAGATATCCCGCCAACACTAATCCGAAAATACCGAGCAAATAAGATACAAAGTCGATCACGAATCCAGCGGGCTCGAAAGTATTCGAATCAATCTGCACTTTGGCCTCTCGGTAGCGGCCGAGACCAGCCAGAATCAGCAACACTCCACCCACTGTCGAAATAATGCCCAGCCAGATAGTCAAGCCCGGTGTGGCAGAACTGTATCCCTGCAATTTCATGAATTCGCGCAAGGCGATCGAGAAGCGCCCAATAGCGAATCCGAATATTATGGTCGCGATGCCGGTTCGCACCCACGCCAGAAATGTGCGCTCGTTGGCCAGGTGATCTCGGGCGCGGTTCGGGTTGGAGCTGTCGGGCATCTAAAACGGGAGAATCAGCCCGCTATTATTCCACAGCCTTCTGAATCAGCGCCGCGATTCCTTCAATGTTTTTCACGAGGTCGGCCGGAAACCCATGCCGCTGTTCCAAGTATTCCGCCGAGTTGTAGGAGAGCCAAGCCTTGCCCTGCTCGTCCTGCCACGCCAGCGCCTTCAAGGGGAGATCGATTGCCACCCGGGGTGCGGCAACCATCAAAGGCGTTCCACCCTTCGGACTGCCGAAGATGAGCAATTGCGTCGGGCGCATTCTAAGGCCAACCTTCTCAGCCTCACCGCTGTGGTCGATGAGAGCAAAAACTGTGATCGACTTCTCTTTTAGAATCGACTGCAGCCGCGCCAAGGTTTCAGGCACGGAATAGCGACTCGGCACATCAATCATTCCGTTGACCATGGGACGCCTCCGGCTTTGATGTTAACGGATCGGATTTGATGTTAAAGGTGAAGCGGAGGCGACGCCCGTCGCCCAATCGTTCTCCCTAAAACTGCAGCCGCATTCTAATTCAAAATCATTTTCCCCAGAATCTCCTTGAGCAGCTTAGCGGCGACCGTAGCCGTAATCTGCGTGCTGTCCTGCGCGGGATTGAACTCCACTATGTCCGCGCCGGCGATTTTTCCGGTGATGGCATGCAGGTGCGCCAGCGCTTCCCTGGTCGACAACCCTCCCGGTTCGCGATGAGAAATGCCGGGCGCAAAAGCAGGATCAAGCGCGTCCATATCGAAAGAGATATAGATAGGCCCCTCTACCTTCATTCGATCCAGCGCAGGCAAGCTGCGCATTTCAACCACCTCGACCCCAAATTTCGCGGCTTGCTCGCGTTGATGCCCCGTCATCGTCCGAATGCCGATCTGGATCAAGCGCTTGGCCGCACGTTCCTCCATGATGCGCGCGAATGGGCAAGCATGCGACAGCCGGTTGCCTTCGAGTTCATCGTAAAGATCGGGGTGCGCATCAAAGTGGAGAATAGTCAGTCCCGGCAAATGGCGGCCGAAGGCGCGAACGATGGGCAGCGTAATCGAGTGATCTCCGCCCAGCGACACCGGACGCAAGCCCTTGTCCAGCAGTTCACCGACCTTCTTTTCAATCGCCGCAAACGGCTCATCGAAGGTGAACTTTAAATCGCCCGCGTCGCAGTACGTTCCCGCCGCGCCTAGGTCGATGCCCGTTTCAGTCCACGAATTCGACGAAAGGGAGGTGAAAGCCACGCGAATGATGGGCGGAGCTCCCGCCGATCCCCGTAACCAGGAAGAATTTGCGTCAAATGGGATACCGAGAATCACAGGTGTTCCAGCTTTGGCCGAATCAGGACGAACTGTCATGAGAGCGTCCCTCCAGCTTCGAGAATAAGCGCACCCTGAGCATATCGCAGTGACTAGCGACACAGTCTAAACCAAGGGCGCGCCGGACGTCCCCGCCCGGCCATCCGACCGGCGGCCACCCGACTGCCGCCCCCTACGAGACATCCAAGCACCCACCGTCCTTTTCGCTGAATCGGCCACACAAACCGGATCATCCGTTATTCTATTGACACTTTATTTATGCCGACTTCAACTCGCAAAAACAGCGGGAGCGCGCCTTCCGCGATCCTAGAAAACAACGAACGTGAACGTGTATTCGGCCTGTTCCGCCAATTCGGTTACCTCGAGGCTGAACTGAATCCACTTGGCCTGCTCCTTCCACTGCCGCATCCCGATCTTGAGATCGATAACGAGTGGGAGCGCGAAGCCCGCCGCATCTATTGCGGAAGCGTCGGTGTGGAATTCATGCACATCGCCGACTCGGAAAGGCGGCGCTGGATTCAGGAAAAGATTGAAGCCGAACCCGCCGCGGTCGATCAGGAGCGTGCGCTGAACCTGCTATTACGTGCCGATCTATTCGAGCAGACACTACAGCAACGCTATCTCGGCAACAAACGCTTTTCGCTCGAGGGCAGCACGTCGTTGTTGCCGGCAGTGGACCAGGTTCTGGACGTGGCCGGCGAGTGTGGCGCGGTCGAACTGGTGATGGGCATGAGCCATCGCGGACGGCTGAACGTCGTAATTCACGTTGCAAATCGTGCTGCGGAAGAAGTTTTTGCGGAATTTGAGGATGTTGATCCGCGCAGTGTACTCGGTTCGGGAGACGTGAAGTATCACATGGGTGCGACCGGCGAGTATGTAACCAAGAGCGGAAAGAAAATTCATATCCATCTGGCCTCGAATCCCAGCCACCTCGAAGCCGTCGATCCGGTGACGATCGGACGCACGCGCGCCAAGCAGGATCGCGCCGGTGAAGGCGGACGGGCCAAGTATCTACCGCTCCTGGTCCACGGCGACGCCGCGTTCGCGGGCCAGGGCATCACCGCCGAGACCATGAACTATGCCGATCTCGGCGGCTACACCGTAGGCGGTACGATCCACGTAATTGTCAACAACCTGATCGGCTTCACCACCAATGCCCGCGAAGAACACTCCTCGCGCTTCTCCGCACAATTAGCGCGGCGGCAGGCGATTCCGATTTTTCATGTGAATGGCGAAGACGTGGACGCCGTGATGCGTATCGCGCGCATAGCCACTGAATACCGCTACAAATTTGGCACGGACGTGGTGGTGGACCTGATTGGCTACCGCCGCCACGGCCACAGCGAAGTCGACGACCCGACCGTCACCCAGCCGCTGATGTATAAGGCAATCAAAGAACATCCGCCGCTCTATCAGATTTACGCCAAACACCTTGGCATGGACGATGACAATATCGCGGCGCAGGCGCAGACGGTCAAGAGCGAGTACGAGGCCGCACAGAAGGCCGCAACCCAGTTCACCAAAAAACCGCTGATGCGCGATCTCCCAAACTATTGGGATGACTACTTTGGCGGACGCTATAAGACAGCCTACGAACAGCCCACCGGCGTCACGCGCGAAGAGTTAGAGGAACTGACCGAGCGTCTGACCACATATCCCGAGGGTTTCCACATTCATCCCAAGGTGAAGAAGTTGTTGGAACAGCGGCGAGAAATGGGAACGGGCAAGAAGCCGGTTGACTACGGGATGGCCGAGGCGCTGGCTTTTGCCAGTCTCGTGAAACCTAGTCTCGGAAAGCCGGGCATTCCGGTGCGCCTCAGCGGCCAAGACTCGCGGCGGGCAACATTCAATCAGCGCCACTCCGTCCTATTCGATATTCAGGATGAGACCGAGTATGTTCCGCTGCGCCACATCGCGCTTAACCAAGCCCGTTGCGACATCTACAACTCCACCCTGTCAGAAGCGGGGGTGATGGGATTTGAATACGGCTACAGCCGCGATTATCCCGAGGCGCTGGTTCTGTGGGAGGCGCAGTTCGGCGATTTTGCCAATGTTGCGCAAGCAGTCATCGATCAGTTTGTCTGCGCCGGTGAAGACAAGTGGAACCTGCTCTCGGGCCTGGTGCTGTTACTGCCGCACGGTTATGAAGGCCAGGGCCCCGAGCATTCAAGCGCCCGCATCGAGCGATTTTTGCAGCTCGCGGCGCGCGACAATATCCAGATTTGCCAGCCCTCGAATGCCTCTCAGTATTTCCACCTGCTGCGTCGCCAGGCGTTGCGCAAATGGAGGAAGCCGTTGATCGTATTCACGCCAAAGAGCATGCTGCGGCATCCGGACGCGCTTTCTCCGATCGAAGATTTGACGCATCAGCAGTTTTTGCCCGTGATTCCTGACACAGAGGCGCGGGATGCCAAGCGCATTTTGCTGTGCACCGGAAAAATCGGTCACGAATTGCGCACGGAGCGGCTGAAGCGCAAAGACTTGAGCTTCGCCATTGTATTCCTCGAGCAGATGTATCCGTTGCCCGAGGCCGAGCTCAAGGCAGAACTCGAACGCCACCCGACGGCGCGAGATATCGTGTGGGTGCAGGAAGAGCCGGCCAACATGGGTGCGCTTTCCTATATGCTGCCACGTTTGAAGCACATAGCGGACGAACGGCCGGTGCATTCGGTGAAACGTTCTGGTAGTGCAAGTCCAGCTACCGGCTCAGCAAAGGCGCATGAAGTTGAGCAGAAGACATTAGTGTCCCTTGCGTTCACGACGTAGGACTGACACCGTGCACTGATTTTTCCGGCGCTGATCTCGCCGTAGAGACGGGGCTTGCCCCGTTTCCTCGTTGGTCATAACCCGCGGATTATGGCCAGCGCTTGGCCGCGTCTTCCCAGCCCACTGCGCGCGCCGTGGGATTCGCCGGCTGAGCGGCAACCACCGGGGGAACCCGAACCGGTTGCTGTGGGGCGGCAGCCAGCGTTGGCTTGGGAGCTTCCGCTATCTGCTCTTTTTCTTCCGAAAGCAGCGGGGCGGCGACGCGTAAGGCCTCCACTTCTTTTTCCAGTCTAGTGAGTTCAAGTTCCTTCTGGCGTAAGACTTCGTACACATTCTTCATGCGTGGGCACCTTTTTGTTGGAACAGGATTAAGCGCAGAGTATGTGTTCTATCAGCAATTTGTCAAGGAAAAGGAAACGAGCGTGCATGAGTGGTTATCGAACGTGTTGAAACACGTCATCGGAATACCACGACAGCAACCAGAATGCCCAGGATCAAAACTACAATCGCGAGCAGGTTAATGTGGTTCGACAGCCACGGTGCTTGCTGTGAGGCAGAATTCACGAGAAAAGCCGGCACAAATTCTTCCGGCGACGACGATGACGTGGATTCCAACTCTCGGTCCTGTTGCCGAAGTTCCCGCGGTTTCCTCTCGGCGTCCTTCTTCTCGCAATCAAGGCAGAGAGTTCTGCCCTCGGAAACCGGGAACCCGCAGGATTCGCATTTCTGCACGCGGAGCATAGCCTCGGGGACGGCAGCGCCCTCTTCCGGCTTGTCCGCGGACAGTGGAACTTCGGATAACTCAGTGGGCCGTGCAACGTCAGATTTCGGGGCAGAATCCGGGGCAGATCCCGGTGGATCGGAGGTTGCGGAGTATCGCTGTTCGCTAGCCGGGTCTAGCACCGGTCGGCTGCTCAACTCACTGTCTCGTATGCCGCTTCTTGCGCCGCTTGCCACGGAAAGCTCCCGCAGAGATTCGAGTAAAGATTGGGGCAGATTTTCGGACGGCGATTCGGGCGACGACTCGCGCAACGATTCGGCGGGCCTGGATGGCTCCCGTTGCGGTGCCGGCGCAGAGTTCGGAGCCTGATTCGGAGCCTGCTCTGCCAGATCGAGGGCGGTCAATGTGAGGTCGGCCATGCGCTCCAGAGCGATCAAATCGCGCTCCTCGAAAGCATACGGATGATCGGAAAAGAGCTCGAACAACCCGCGGACCTCACCGTTATGCCGCAATAAAGGCAACACAACGATGGATGCAATTCCCAGGGCCCGGCAAGCTTCCAGATTCACGCGCGGGTCGGATTCCGCATTGTTACAGCGCAGCAACTGCCGTCGCGCAATGCTTTCTGCGGTCAATCCCGAACGAACCTGCAAGCGCGCTCCAATCGCTGGAGCCGAAGACCCAGCACTGGCGCGGCAAACCATCTCCCCGCCCTCAGGCAACGCAAGCGCAGTGCCAGTCGCTCCCGTGATGTATTGCGCACGTTCCACCAGCAACTGCAACGCCGAATCGAGTTCGGTTTCAGAGAGCGCGCGGTTTCCAACAGCGGGATCACCCAAGGCATCGAACGGGTTGACGGAAGAAGATCGATCATCAGATCGGTCATCAGCTTGGCCATCACTTCGATCATCAGGTCGATCGTCGGGTTGAGCGGATCGGGGCATGGAATTGGTCTCTACCCCTGGTCAAACTTGCAATAAGTCTTGGCCAGAAGCGTAAACACTACGCACAAGCGACTGATCCGAGTCTCGCCTTGGAGCCTTCAGCTGTCAAGAGCCAGGGGGCGACTGCAAGGTTTGCCAATGGGAGAGCCGGGCGCGATGGATAGAGTGCGATGGATCGAGCAGGTCGGGCGAGAATCTGTATTCGGCAGGAGAGGCTTACTGCTTGCTCTCTTCCTTGTGCCGCAGCCATTCGATAAACATCTGCTCTTTGGGTCTGTCGTAAGCCATAAGCAGATGGCGAATACTGCGTCCGCTGACAAAGTGACAAACTTCCTCGGCCAGATTCTTGGCGTGGTCTCCGGCGCGCTCGAGACTCTGCGTCATAAAAATAACCTGCAGGCTGGAGTGACGCGCGACGTTCTCAGGATTCTCGATGTGACGCAGAAAAATAAGATTGCGCAGGCGATCCATCTCAGCATCCGCGCGCAGCACTTCGATCGCTTTCTTGACGTCCTGCTGGGAAAAAGACAGACCGACATCGGCCAGCATTTTTTCAAGGATCGTAGCCATTTGGGTCAAGTCGCGAGCGTCCTGCGAATCCAGATGGCCGCTCGCACTTTGCGCGCTGGTAGCAAAGCTCAACAGCAAGTCTCCTATGCGCTCCAGTCCGATCATGACCTTCATGCAGGCCAGTAGTTGTCTTGTTTCGCCCTCTGGCACGCGGGTAATCGTCGAGGTCACACCGGAATCCACCTCAACGTCGATAGCATCCAGATCTTTTTCGCACTGCCGTATGGCGTTCAGCCGCGACATAGACCCCGTCGCGATCCCCTCGGCCGCTATGGCTGCGGCCTGCCTGGCCAGTTCACAGGCTTCTACCGTCCGCCTCACCAGAACCACATGCGAGGGCTCAACCGGGGGCGTTTTCGCGCTGGCAGTGCTCATAGGCAAGACCACCTACTTCTTTGGATGCCGCCCACCCTTGGAAGTACCGATGCCGGCACCGATGCAACCAGTGAGCGGCATCGCCAAGAGTGTGACACACACACCCAACAAAAGCATAATTCCTGGTGCATCCTGGCAGGTTACATCCCTGTAAATTTCTTCGCCCGACAAGACAGGCTCAGCCCGGATCTGCGGCTCCACTTGCGCCCGCCGCAGGCTGACTGGATCGACGGGTCAAATTGAACGCAGTATTCACCAATCCAACGTGAGAGAAAGCCTGGGGAAAGTTCCCCAACTGGCGTTTGGCGACCGCGTCATATTCTTCGGAGAGTAGACCGACATCATTCCGAATTCCCAAAAGCCTCTCAAACAAACGCACCGCGTCCGCATGGCGCCCCTGCAGTTCGTAGTTGTCTGCCAGCCAAAACGAGCAGGGCAGAAACGTTCCTTCGCCGTGAGGCATGCCGTCCACGGCGGGATCCTGAGTGTACCGGCCCACAAAGCCGTTCTCCATAAGATGCTCTTCGATCGCGTTAACGGTGCCGACTACGCGCGCATCGTCCGCAGGAAGAAACCCCACCAGCGGCATCATAAGCACGCTGGCGTCGAGATGTTTGCTTCCGTAATACTGCACAAAAGAATTCAGATCGGCATCGAAACCCTGCCGGCAAACTTGCTCATGGATCGCATCGCGGAGCTTTTTCCATCGAGCCACATCCCCCCGCAAGCGGCCCATCTCCGCGGACTTTATAACCCGATCGACGGCTACCCAAGCCATCATCTTGGAGTGGACGAAATGCCGCCGCGGACCGCGCACCTCCCAAATGCCATCATCCGGCTGCTCCCATCCCGTCTCCAGAAAATCCATCAGCGCCGGGGCTATTTCACTGCGCCGGTGCTTCGGCGGGCCCAGCCCCGCCTGGCGCCCCTGAAAAAGGGTATTGGCGACCTCGCCAAAAATATCCAGTTGATATTGGTTATAGGCTGCATTCCCAATTCGCACCGGCGCGGATTTCTCGTATCCTGGCAGCCACGGCAGTTCCAGTTCCGTGAGCCGGCGCTCCCCGCGCAGCCCATAAACGATGTTCAGTTCGCCCGGGCTTCCGGCCACAGCACGCAAAAGCCATTCGCGCCACTCTCGCGCTTCGTCCAGATATCCTGCATTCAGCAGCGCCTGCAGAGTGAGCGTCGCATCACGCACCCAGCAAAAACGATAGTCCCAGTTCCGCACGCCGCCAAGCAACTCCGGCAGCGAGGTTGTCGGCGCTGCCACGATTCCCCCCGTGGGCAAAAACGTCAGACCCTTTAGCGTGATCAGCGAGCGCACCACCGCATCCCGCCATTGCCCCTGAGAAGAACAGCGCCCCGACCATTTCCTCCACCACATCTCCGTATGCTCAATCCCCTTCTCAATGTTAAGAGGCTCGGGATCGTGCTCATTGGAGGGATACCAGGTCAAATTAAAGGAAACCTTTTGCCCTTCAGCAACCGTAAACTCCGCCACAGTCTTCATGTTTTTGCTGTGGAGCGGCACATCCGCAAGCACCCTGACCATGTCCGGGCCGGCGATCGCATGAATCCCTCTCTCGACCCTGTGAACCCAGGGCAACACCGAACCGTAGTCAAATCGAATGATCAGTTCCAGGTTAATTCGAACTTGTCCCCTGGTGCCGGTGACAACCCTAAGAAGCTCCGGCCGCTCCTCGCGGGGAACCATACAATCGATAAGCGTCGCCGAGCCGCTTTCGGTCTCAAACTCCGTCTCCAACATCAGACTCCCGTCCCGATAGCGCCGTCGAATCGACCGTATATTCTCTGCCGGTGCGATCGACCAATGTCCGTTGTCAGCCGTTCCAAGCAGCGCCGCGAAACAAGCACCGGAGTCAAAGTACGGAAGACAGAGCCAATCGATCGAACCGCCTTTTGAAACTAAGGCAGCCGTGTGGCAATCGCCGATCATCGCGTAATCTTCAATAGGTATGGACAGGATTCCCTCCGCAACTCAGTCTGGGGGCGACGACGATCGACGATCGAAGATCGAGGATCGAAGGCGCCTTCGATTGGATGCTTAGAACTCGAAACCCGCCGATGATTCTTCGCATGAGAGCGTGTGAGCGACCCATGTCAGGGCCAGCATCCTTCACAATCCTCAGATCGACTGAGACTATAATTACGCGCACGCCGTGGCAGACTTATCGAGCGTGGATCGCGCTCACGCCGGCAAAACAAACAAAACGGAGCAACCCAACGATGATAGTGATCAGTGATGAACAAGTGGAGCTTTCGACCCTCTACGGGCCCATGCGCACCCACATCGTCAGGCCGGCAGCCCCGGGCAAGTATCCTGGAATCGCTTTCTATACCGAGATCTTCCAGGTAACCGGGCCGATTCGCCGAACCGCAGCCATGCTGGCGGGGCATGGATACATCGTCGCGATCCCGGAAATCTATCACGAGTTTGAGCCTGCCGGAACGGTATTGGCCTATGACCAGGAGGGCTCCGATCGCGGCAATAAATGGAAGACCACCAAAGAACTTTCCAGCTTCGATTCAGACGCCCGCGCCGTCCTCGATCATCTGAAGTCGCGCCCCGACTGCACCGGACGCCTGGGAGCCTTCGGCATCTGTATCGGCGGTCACTTAGCATTCCGCACCGCCATGAATCCCGATGTACTGGGAGCAGCGTGCTTCTACGCGACTGATATCCATAAAGGCAGCCTCGGCAAAGGAATGAAGGACGACTCGCTGGAGCGCGCGAAAGATATCAAGGGCGAGCTGCTGATGATCTGGGGACGGCAAGACCCGCACATTCCCTTGGAAGGCCGGACAAAGGTTTTGGCGCGGTTGAATGAAGTAAACGCGAAGTTCAGTTGGCATGAGGTAAACGGCGCTCACGCTTTCATGCGCGACGAAGGTGTCCGCTATGACCCTGAACTGGCCTATCAACTCTACGGATTAGTCTTTGACTTCTTTCATCGTCGATTGAGCTACGGCGATTTGCCGGCGTAGACTGCCGGCTCTCGTTGACATGAGCTGCTACCTGCCGAATCGGGGCTCGGGGAATGCCCTGGTGTCACCGATTCCAGGTTTTCCTTCGTGGACCTTTGTGGCCTTGCTGGTGACGAGTTGATTCACTGAGCCACTACGCAGCTTCACAAGCGGGCAGAGTAAACACGAAAGTCGAGCCGTGGTTAAGCTCACTATCCGCGCGAATCGTTCCCCCATGCGCAAAGACGATATGTTTAGCGATGGCCAGTCCCAGCCCTGTCCCGCCAGATTCCCGCGATCGCGCTTTGTCCACGCGATAGAAACGCTCAAAAAGACGAGGCAGATGTTCCGACGAAATGCCCGGCCCAAAGTCCCTGACATAGAATTCGACGCTGCTCCCCGCGGCGCGAGCGCCGAGAATGACCTTCTTTCCAGAAGCCGCGTACTTCAACGCATTCTCAATCAGGTTGGAAAAAATCTGATGGATAGCTTCGCGATCCGCATTCACCTGGCTGGCCGGAACCGAGCCCTCCACGGCGAGGTCGACACCGTACGGGCGTGCCACTTCGCGGTAACTCTCCAACGCGTCGTGCAACAGTTCCTCAGCGCTGACCCGCTGCACGTCGAATCTATGTTCGCCCGATTCAACGCGCGCCAGCGTGAGCAGATCCTCCGTCAGGCGCGACATGCGAGCTGAGTTCTTGCGGATGATTTCCAGGAACTCCCGCACGTGATTGTCTGTGAGGGTGCCGTCGAGCAAAGTCTCGGTGTATCCCTGAATGGAGGTCAGCGGCGTGCGCAGTTCGTGGGAGACGTTGGCGATGAAATCGCGGCGCGTCTTCTCCATCCTCTCAGCGTCGGTAAGATCTCGGAGCACGGCAACGGCGCCGCCGCCGGGCATCGGCGCCGCCGTGACGTTCGAACGTCCGCCCCGGGGCAATCGTGTTCGAGCGCGCGGAGGTAACGACGTGCTCACGCGCCGCCTTTTGAATCGCGGCGAGAAAGTCTGGATCCCTGACACTGTCGATCAACGGCGCGTCAAGACGCGGAGACCGTAGCAACAGTCGATCCATGCCGCGATTGGCCCACTGCACTCGCCCCCCGTCATCCACCGCAATCACCGCGTCCTGCATACTGTTGAGCAGGGTCTCCAGTTCGTGCTGGCTGGTTTGAACACGCGCAAAACTTGCTTCCACGTGGCGTGTGGTTTTGTCCAGTGCGGCCGCCACCTGCCCGATCTCATCCGTTGAAGTGGACGCAATTCTGGCGGTCAAATCTCCACCGGCAACGCGTTCGGCAAAATCGACAATCCGCTGCAGGCGCCAGCCCACATATTGAGAGGCAGCGGCGGCCACGACGATCGCAAAAATGAGAGCAGCGAGCGATCCCCAGGAAAGGGCTACAGCCAGCGGCCGATCCGTAATTTCAATCTCCGGCAACGGATACGCCAGGCGCACCGCTCCACCCGAAACCGGCGCCGCGACGTATACAAATGGAACGCCGAGAGTTTGACTCTTGCGTTCTTCCACTCCGATCTCCCCGTGGAGTGCGGCCACAAACTCGCCGCGCTGCCCGTGGTTCTCCATCGTTCTGGGATCGGCTTCGGAATCTGCCAGCACCTTGCCGGTAGGGTCGATGACGGTGGCGCGCGCTCCCGCGGCCTGGCCCTCTTGGGAGGTAATATCGGCAAGAGAATGCTGCCGATCCGTCTCCACGCGGTGGGCGAACATCAAAGCCTTCTGTTTGAGATTGAGTTTGATCTGCTCGCGCAGCGTTCGTTCCCAGACTCTGTGCACGGTCAACTGCAAAGTGATTGCGGTAGCCCCAATCACCAGCAAGAACACAAACATCAACTTAAAGAAGATGCGACTTCTCAACGCGCGACCTCAAAGCGGTAGCCGGCCCCCCGCACCGTCTTCAGGTAGCGCGGGTTTTCCGGATCAGGCTCGATCTTTTCGCGGATCCGTCGCACATAAACGTCCACTGAGCGCGGCGTGACGTAAGCCGTATCGCGCCATACCGAGTCAAGCAACTGGTCGCGCGTGAAGACGCGCCCGGCATGTCGCATGAAGTGGTCGAGCAAACGAAATTCGGTGGCCGTCGTCGGCACCTGTTTCCCGCGCACCGTTAATGTCATCGCGCCGGGGTCGATGTTGATTTCGTCGATCCTGGTCGGCAGCGCCGGCAGCGGCCGCTCAAAACGCCGCAGCACCGCCTTCACCCGGGCCACCAGTTCCCGCGGACTGAAAGGCTTGGGAATATAATCGTCAGCGCCCAACTCCAATCCCAGAACGCGATCCGCCTCGCTGCTCTTGGCCGTCAGAAAAATCACCGGAACCGGTGCCAGCGCGACTGACTGCCGAATCTGCCGGCAAAGTTCCAGCCCGTCTTTCCCGGGGACCATGATGTCCAGCAGAAACAGCGCCGGCCGCTGTCGTTCGGCATCGGTCACCACCAGATTGCCCGTGGAGTAGAGCCGCACATTAAAGCTGGCTCCTTCCAGGTGATGGCGAACCAAGCGGGAGATGTCGGGATCGTCTTCCACCACATAGATCGTTGGTTTCACGCGAACCATTGTAGCTGGGAAATATGACGATTCAATACAAGGGCAATTGAATTATGAGAGCCGACCGAGCTTTGGTAGCGCACATTCGCTTCGTATCAGGGCATGCCTTCAGGCATGCTGCAGAATTCCGGGTTGTGAAAGCGCCTTCAGGCGCTGCAGTCCGCAGCGCCACTCGGACACTCAGCGCAATGCCATCCCCGCCTCCGCCGAAAAATCCATCGCCACAAATTCGCCGCGCAGAAATTTGGGGAACGCGGCCGCCGCTATCATGGCGGCATTGTCGGTCGAGAGCGATCGCGACGGAAAGAAAACCGGCAAACCCTGCATCCCTGCTTGCCGTTCAAACGCAGTTCGCAATTCGAGATTCGCGGCTACTCCGCCGCTGACGAAAAGAGTGCGAACCTCATACTCGCGCGCCGCGCTCAATGTCTTCGCCACCAGATCGTTGACCATGGAACGCTGGAAAGAGGCGACCAGATTTAGGGTTTGCCGATCGCAGAGCCGCAGAGTGTCTTCGAACGTGAATGCGTCGATGCTCGCGAGCGCATGGCGACGCGCCTCAATGCCGCTCTTCAAATTCTCGGTTTCCACGTATCGCAACACGGCCGTCTTGATTCCGCTGTAGGAAAAATCAAAATGCGGCCCATCGTTCGCCGTCGAAAATCGCTTCCCATCTCCTGATCTCCTATCGCGCCGGTCCGCGTGCTTGATCTGCGATGTCTGGAACTTCACCACCAGCGCATCGCCATGCGGCGCGAGCCGGTCGATGATAGGACCTCCGGGATAGCCCAGCCCCAGCAGCTTAGCGACCTTGTCAAACGCCTCTCCCGCCGCGTCGTCGCGCGTGTGGCCGATATTGCGATAGGTCCACAGATTCTCACGTACCTGGGCAACATAAAGATGCGTATGTCCGCCCGAAACCACCAGCGCTAGCACCGGAAAATGAAGCTCGGCATTTTCGCTCTCGCGCCGCTCAAGCAATACTGCATGAATGTGCCCTTCCAGATGATTTACGGCGATCAGCGGTTTCTCCAGCGCGAAGGCCAGAGCCTTGGCGAAGCTGATACCAACCAGCAAAGCGCCCGCCAGTCCCGGCCCTTGCGTGACCGCGATAGCATCAACGGACGAATAAGTTTGTCCGGCCTCAGCCAAGGCTTGGCGCACCACCGGAACAATTACGCGCAAGTGCTCACGCGAGGCAAGTTCCGGCACGACCCCGCCATAAGGCTGATGCGTGGCAATCTGCGAGGCCACGACATTCGACAAAATTTGCTGCCCCGAACGCACCACCGCCGCGCCCGTCTCATCACAGGAGCTCTCGATACCGAGGATGTCCGTGTCCTGCATAACAATGCGATGTTGTCCCATCGACAAACTTCTTAACCACGGAGGACACAGAGAAACACAGGGGAAAGCGTTGTCTTGCTATTTTATTTTTGGCTGAATGAAGTGAAAGCTTCCTGTGTTCTCTGTGTCCTCCGTGGTTAAGAAGTTTGCGTGTTGTGTCGCGCCAAATCCGCAACTGCTAGTCTAAATGAGGGAGATCGCCCATTGCCGGACGTCAAACATCACGCCGCCGAAATCGTCCGCACTCTCCGCGAACACGGCCACCAGGCTTACTTCGCCGGCGGATGCGTACGCGATCTTCTCTTCAGCCGCGAGCCCGCCGACTACGACGTGGCCACCGACGCCACTCCGCGCGAGGTCATGGAGATCTTCCCGCACACCTTCGCCGTAGGCGAGCAATTCGGAGTAGTGTTAGTCCCGCTAGCGGAGACCAGTGGAGCGACGAGCGTCTCCGCCCGCCAGGCCACAGCGGTGGAAGTCGTAACCTTCCGCTCCGATATCGGCTACTCCGACGGCCGTCATCCCGACGAAGTCCGCTTCACCAAAGACCCGCAACAAGACGCGCAGCGCCGCGATTTCACCATCAACGGCATGATGCTCGATCCGGCAAACAACCGCGTTCTTGATTTTGTCGGCGGCCGTGCCGATCTCAACGCCGGAATCATCCGTGCCATCGGCGAGCCCGAACGCCGTTTTACTGAAGACAAACTACGCATGCTCCGCGCCGTACGCTTTGCCGCGCGCTTCGCCTACCAGGTCGAACCGGCAACCATGGCAGCAATCCAAAAATCAGCGGCTAAAATTCATCAGGTCTCCTGCGAACGTGTGCGCGAAGAACTGACCAAGATGCTGACCGAAGGCCACGCCCGCCGCGCTTTTGAATTGCTCGATACCACTACCCTCCTGCCCGAAGTCCTGCCCGAAATCGCCGCCATGAAAGGAGTGGAGCAGCCGCCCCAGTATCATCCCGAAGGCGATGTTTTCGTGCACACGCTGCTGCTGCTTGAGAAACTGCCGCCTGGCGCGTCAAAGACGCTAGCCTGGGGAGCGCTGCTGCACGATGTGGGCAAGCCGCCGACCTTCCGCATAGCGCCCGATCGCATCCGCTTCGACGGTCACCTCGACGTAGGCGTAAAAATGGCGACCGAAATCTGCCGCCGCTTCCGCTTCTCGAAGCATGAGACCGATCAGATTCTGGCGCTGGTCGACAATCACATGCGCTTCGGAGACATCTTCCGCATGAAGCAATCCACGCTGAAGAGGTTTCTGCGCCTGCCTGCTTTCGACGAGCACCTGGAGCTGCATCGCCTCGATTGTCTCTCCAGTCACGGCCTGCTTGATGCCTACGACTACGCCCGCGAGCAGTTGCTTTCGATGCCGCCGGAATCGATCCGCCCCGCTCCGCTGATCACCGGGCGCGATCTGATTGAGGCAGGTTATGAGCCCGGCCCGCGCTTCAAACAGATCCTGTCAGCGGTCGAGGACGCTCAACTCGAAGGCCGCCTCGCCTCACGCGAGTCGGCAATCGGGTATGTCCTCCGCGAATTCCCTGTGTAATTAGAACCAGTCTCAAAATTAAGCAACAGAGTGCCTCTCATTCGAAGGCCAGAAAGTTCCGATAAACCCCCGTGCACTGTCGTGCACCCCGTGGTAAGCGCCGTTGTCGACCCCTAATCAGAACATTCTTAATCAAAATTTCAGCGAGCATCATTTCCGCGAGCGTCATCCAGCAATCATGGGCACCGCCACCAGCGCGGCGACCATGCCGATCGTTCGGACACGGCTGAAGTGCTCGCGCAGAAAAATGCGGGCAAGCAGAACGGTAATTGCAGGATAAAGTGAGCTGAGCACGACCGCCTCATCCAGCCGTCCAATTTGAGCCGCGCGGATGAAGACAACGCTGCCCGTAATATCGAGGATCCCGGCAACCACGGCAATCGTCATCACCGGCCGCGGCACCAGGCGGAAGTATCTTCCGAACAAAACGATATTTCCCGTGACCATGAAGGCTCCACAGCGCGAAACCACGGCGATCCATAAAGGAGACCCATCACCAGCTTGGTGTGCGCACAAGTAAAACCCAGCAAAGCCTATTCCGGCGAGCACCGCCATTCCTAGGCCCTTCGGGCGTCCAGTACCGCTTTCCGTTCGTGAGATAAGCCATACACCGATGATGGCAAGAATAAACCCGACTATATGTCTCCGCCCCGGCAAGCCCTCCGCAAATGCTGCCACAATGCTCGGAATCGCAGCCCCAAGAACGGCAGCCACCGGCGCCACGAGTCCCATGTTTCCGTTCGCCAAAGAACGATAGAACAATGCCAGAGCCATCCCCCCGACCACTCCGGAAGCCAGCGCCCAAACCACGCTGGTGCCGGATAAAAATGGAGCGCGGACCACGAGCGCCAGGGCGGCGATCGCAATCAGGCCGCTGACATGCACGATGGCGGTGAACAGAAACGCGTTCACCCGCCGCGCACCCACGCCTCCGAGAAAATCGCTGGTGCCCCACACCGCGACTGCGGCAAGACTGTAAGCAGCAGGAATGTATTCAGCCGCGACGGACATGTGTCTTTGAGATTACCGGACTGAGATTCAGATTACCGGACAATGACATTTGCGCCTTCAAACCCATAGCGTAACGCGAACAACATCAATTCAGCATCCAACGGGAAGCGTTCTTGAAGATGCTGTCAAGCCCTAGGTTTCTGTGATTTCACGTAAGTGGATGAATAGGCTGGGAATGCGACCTGGCACACCAAGCTGGCAGTTTACGCTTGATGGGTCGGGAGGGGTCGAAGAATCTAGGGGTCAGGCAGAATCCGAGGCGCTCGATGCCGTGGAATCCCACCCTTGCGCACAAAATGCGCAAGAGTGGGGCATCCCGGCACTCCTATCTCGATCGACTTATTGCCGAGCGGGTTACGGAATCGACGGACTAATGACCAAATATTGATTGGTCGTGCCGCCGCTGCCGCCGCCTGCCTCCACGAACGCAAGGCCGTCGACGACTACACCGCTCGCACCGCTGAGAGCCGCGGGTAGCGCGGTGGCGGTACTCCATTTGTTGGTGTGAGGATCGTAGACTTGCACGGTAGTGACGTTAGCGGTGCCGTTTGTTCCTCCGAAGACGTAGAGTTTGCCGTTGAGCGCGATGCTGGCGGCAAACGTTACCGCAGTTTTCATGGGCGCCAGAAGCGTCCAGGTGGCGGCCACCGGATCGTAGACTTCGGTCACTTTGCTGATCGCCCCGCTTCCGTTTACTCCTCCCGCGACATAGAGCTTGCCATTGATCACTCCGAAGGCGGGAGCGCCGTGAGCGCTCGTTGACCCGGGCAAAGTGGTCCAGGCGTTGGCTACCGGATCGTAAACGTTGAGATCATTGGCGTATCCGCCGTATCCGTTGCAGGCAGTGGTGACGTAGAGCTTACTGTTGATGACGCCGGTTGCGCCACAAGCGCTCAGGTGCGACATGCCGGGCAATTGCGTCCAGGTATTCGAAGGCGGATCGTACATGAGGAGCACGTTAGTCGGTAGAAAGCCGTTCCAGCCGCCGGCCACGTAGAGTTGGCTGTTGATGACCCCCGCACCATTGCCTTGGTACAAGGTGAGGGGCATGTTCGCCAGAGCCGTCCAGGTATTAGTCTCTGGATTGAAGGCCTGCAGCATTGAGTTGGGCCCGCCGTTGTCGCCGCCCGCTACGTAGATAATCCCATTGATCGATTCCGCTGCCGCGTAGCCAGTCGCCACCGATGTGGATGCCATTGGTTTCCATGCGGCGCTGGCGGGGAGGCTGAGCAGCAAAGCGGCCACAGTCCCGACAAGCGCACGGTAATTGCGTTTGCAGACACTTCTCACTTTTGGTGCCTTCATGATCTCTCCCTTTTGTAATGTGAATTTTGCGAACGTGCAGAGATCGGTCTTTTAAACCACTAATCTCCTTGTTACTTCTGTCGCTTCAGAATTCGCAGGGGGACGCGCGCCCACAGACGGATTGGTCGCCTGGGATCGTTGCGGCACTTATCGTTCCAAAGCGCGTCAAGTAAGTTGAGCTGTTATCAGTAACTTACAATTGTGGATTGTGATGTTTCGAAGCTACGCATGCATTCTGCTGCACGCGTGGTTGCGGCTTTCGCTAAGGCGCGTGGGCAATTGGTCGCGTGTTCGAACTATTGGGTAGTTACTCTTGTGGGGTAGCCAAGATGACGAGGCAGGCGCAAGTAACAGCCACCGAGCTTCGCCCGGCTGGGACGGGCGAAGCCGTCCCCACACGAGCAATGCTGTTCCTTCTGAGATTTTGTCGAACTTATATTTTTTCGAAAAAGTGGGCAGTTTTCTTGCCGGCTTGTTCGGAGTAGTAGACGGTGACATGCGCCGTTTTCTCGGTGCCTTTGCCGATATCCTTGCCCGCATCGCTGGCGGCGTGACCGGAGAGCTTGAATGTTTCTTCCGTGCCGTCCGCGGTTTTGACGGCTATGGTCTTACCCGCGCGGTCGATGTGGGTGACGGTTCCATAGACCGATTTGAGGCCATCCTTGCCAACGTCATCGACCTCGACCGCTGTCTTGTCGGTGCCTTTGGCGGTGTAGTGAGCCACTACGTCGGTGCCTTCCTTGAGTCCGTGAAAGGTGTCTTCGGTGCCCATGGTTGTTTCGTGGACAATCGCTTTCGCACCATGGACAGTTGTCTTGTCGGCGAACTTTATCGTGTGCTCGGTACCATCCGCGGTCTTGACAGTCATCGTTTTCGTGCCGGAATCGAGTTTGGTGATGGTTCCGTGGACGGCCGTGACGACGTCTTGTGCGGCCCAGCCCAACGTACTCAGAAGCAGAAAAACGAGAGACATCCGGACGATGTTTCCCAGCACAAGGTTTTTCAGAACAATGCTTTTCATTTCCAGTCTCCTTGAGACCTAATCGGATTTGCTTCACGCGCAGACAAACAGGCTAACTCAATCGAGTGGTTTCGCGCCAGAGGTTGCGGACTTCGCGGTTGACGGATTCTGAGGAGGTTAGAGCGATCACTTCGCCGCCTTCACCACCTGGCTCACTCCTTTCGACCTGCTAGGGGCGAGGTTCCAATCACCGAAGTAAACCGCAGTGAACACTTTCGTCCCCAGCGGCAGCGTCGAGGTCGTGAAGCTTGCCGAGCCGTTACTCAATGCTGCATCTCCTCCATATTCCCCATTGTCCGCTGTAAACCCGACGGTTTGTCCATCGGGCGGGGCGCCGGCACTAGAAGTGACCACTGCGGTAAAGGTCACCGTCTGCCCATAAATGGACGGATTCGGCGAGGAGGTTAGCGTAGTCGTGGTCGGGGCCGGTTTCGCCGAGGGACTCACTTCGAACGCGACACCGTAGCCGCTGCATCCGGAGGTCTGGAAGGTCGACCCGCCGCAAGTGGTCGTGCCGTAGAGGTTGCCGGCGCTGTCCAGAATCAGACTGCCCTGCGGAATGGCTCCGTCCCGGGCGCTGAAACTCCAGAGATCCTTCTCGCTGTAGCTACTTTTGCCAACAATTGGCACTAGCTTGTAAATAAGGCCCAGGCCGTACTGGCCACCGCCAAGACCGGAAGTGCCGTAAATGTTTCCGTCCGCGTCGAAGACAATCCCTGCGAAAGGCTCGTAAGATGGAGAGCCGGAGTGGAGAATCCGCTCCGTCCATTTTCCCTTCTTCCCAGGGCTCAGCTTGTAGGCCGTTCCGTAGTTATTGGGGCCCCCATTGTAGGTTGTACCGTAAAGGTTTCCGGCTTGGTCGAGGACGGGAGTGCCTTGTGCTCCGATGCCATCTTTAGGAGCGCCGGTGAAAGTGTGGATCACCGCCGGAATCCAACCACCGGTGCCGTTCGGCGAGAGCTCGAATACAGTCGACCATGTGGTGCCGAAGATGCTTCCGGCGGCATCGCTAGCCAATCCGGCGTCGCTGGCTTCTGTTTCTGGGGTGTAGATCGCATGTTCCGTCCAGCCGCTGCCCAACGAACTTATCTCGAAGACGACTCCATCTCCCGCTCCGCCGTTGAAAGTTTTTCCGTAGAGATTCCCAGAGGGGTCCCTGATCAGGCCGTTCACCGGATTGGCGCCGTCCGCGGCGCCGGCAAAGCTATACAGGCTGGTCTCCGTCCAGTTTGCTCCCTCGGGACTAAGTTCGAATACGACGCCGTAACCATTCGCTCCGCCAGAGTATGCTGTTCCGAAAAGATTCCCCGCGCTGTCGAATATCACGTCAGAGTAAGCTGGATACGCCCCGTCCGCCCCTCCTGTGAAGCTGTAGAGCACGGTCTCGTTCCAGCCTCCATTGCCGTTCGGCGAAAGCTCAAAAACAGTGCCATATCCCCACAGACCGCCAGAGTAGGTCGTCCCATAGAGGTTGCCTTTGGCGTCAGAGGTGAGGCTGCCCTGCGGATAGCCGCCATCGCTGCCTCCGGTGAAGTTGTAGAGCACAGTCTCAGTCTGGGCCTGCGCTGGCGTGGCGGCAATCAGCAGCAGCGCTAAGAGCACAGCCAGCGCCATTGTGGCGCGGACGATTGCGGATGCCAGTTTTGTCGAGCCGAATCTCGGCTCGGCGTCGGATGTGGTCAAAGAATATTTCGGTCCAACGTTCGTTCCTCGTGAATGCATAGCACCCTCCATGAGAGCTGGGTTAATTCGAGCTTGGTTGTATGGTCGCCGGGAAGCTGCGTTTTCAGACGATCTCGGGGAATCGGGCTACGTTCACTAGTTTCCCGGTCGTGGTTTGGGGACTCTACGCCAAACTAAGTAAATGCTCTTTGCGGGATTCTCTCAGTGCGGTTTGTCACGAGGCGGTGTGATGCTGTCGAGTCGCCCGACACGGAGCACTCTTCCGGAGCACTCTTCCGGCAAGCAGCGTCAGATCTTCTGCAGTCTTTGCACGTCGTGGATGCCCGGGATCTGGCGGACGCCATCGATTATTTTCTGGAGGTGCTTCAGGTCGGCGATGTCGAGGACTACATCGATGCTGGCCTGGCCGTTCTGGCTGCGGGATTCCATGCTGCGGATGTTGGTTTTGGTGTCGCTGATTACGGCGGTGATTTGTTTGAGCATGCCGAAGCGGTCGTCACAGAGAAGCGTGAGTTTTACGGGATAGGAAATGGCCTGGCCGTCTTTATCCTTGTCTCCGGCCCAGAGCACATCGATGCGGCGGTCGGGTTCGTAGAGGAGGTTGGTGACGTTCGGGCAGTTGATGGAGTGGACGGCTACTCCTTTGCCGCGGGTGACGTAGCCGATGATGGACTCTCCGCGAATGGGATTGCAACAGCGGGCACGATAGACGAGCAGGTCGCCTTGTCCGCGAACGACAATGGCGTTGCTGTCTCCACCAAAGACTCGGCGCACTGCACTCGTAAAACCCTGGGCAGCAGCCTGCTCTTCGGAGTCTGACATGGGCTGAGTGCCGGCGGGTGCGAATTTGGCGAGTACCTGGCGGGCGGAATATTTGCCGTAGCCGATGCCGGCCATGAGGTCGTCGGGACGGCCCAATCCGTATTCGCTGGCCGCTCTTTGCAGATCGGCTTCCTTGATTTCCTTGAGCGAGATGCGGTACTTGCGCGCTTCTTTTTCGATCAGCTTCTTGCCGATTTCAATGGCGCGCTCGCGCTGGTGGACGTTGAGCCAGTGCTTGATCTTGTTGCGGGCGCGCGACGATTTGACCACGGCCAGCCAGTCGCGGCTGGGCTTGTGTCCGGGCTGGGTCATGACTTCGACGATGTCTCCGGAATGGAGCTTGTGGCGTAGAGGAACCATGCGTCCGTTAACTTTCGCGCCGGTGCAACTATGGCCTACCTCGGTGTGAATGGAGTAGGCGAAATCGATGGGCGTGGACTCGCGCGGCAGGACCAGAACTTTGCCCTTGGGCGTGAAGGTGTAAACCTCTTCGGGATAGAGGTCGACTTTTAGAGTTGAGAGAAATTCGTTGGGATCGGAGACATCGCGCTGCCATTCGACAACTTGGCGAAGCCAGGCTAAGCGCTGCTCATCCTCGGCGGAGACGGGGCCGTCTTTGTACTTCCAGTGGGCGGCGATTCCCTCTTCGCACATCTTATGCATTTCTTCGGTGCGAATTTGAATTTCGAAAGTCTCACCGGTTTCGGTTATTACCGACGTATGCAGCGACTGGTAGAGATTGGGCCGCGGCATGGCGATGAAGTCTTTGATGCGGCCGGGCACGGGTCGCCAGAGGTTGTGGATGATGCCGAGGACGGCGTAGCAATCCTGCACGGAGTTGGTGATGACGCGCATGGCGTAGAGGTCATAGACCTGCTCGACGCTGATGCGCTGGCGCTGCAGTTTTTTGTGGATGCTGTAGAGACGCTTTACGCGGCTCTCGACGCGGCCGGTGATGCCGGCTTCTTTGAGACCGTCGCGCAGCACGCCTTCGACGCGGGCCATGAAGGCTTCGCCCTCTTTGCGGCGGGACTCGACGGCGACGCGGACCTGCTCGTATCCGATGGGATCGAGATATTTGAAGCCGAGATCTTCGAGTTCACCGCGAATTTTGCCCATGCCGAGACGGTGAGCAATGGGGGCGAAGATTTCGAGGGTCTCGCGTGCGATTTTCTGCTGGCGCTCGGGGTCAAGATGCTCGAGGGTGCGCATGTTGTGCAGGCGGTCGGCGAGCTTGATGAGCACGACGCGGATGTCGTCGACCATGGCCAGCATCATTTTGCGGAGGTTTTCGGCTTGGGCTTCTTCTTTGGTGGAGAAATCGATTTTGCTGATCTTGGTGACGCCTTCGACGATGTGAGCGACTTGTTCGCCGAATTCCTGGCGAATTTCAACGCTGGTCACGGAGGTGTCTTCGACGGAATCGTGGAGGAGGCCGGCGGCGATGGAGACGGCGTCCATTTTCATGTCGGCGAGAACGTTGCCGACTTCGAGGGGATGGACAAGGTAAGGTTCGCCGGAGGCGCGGGATTGCCCGGCGTGGTGCTTCTGAGAAAATTCGTAGGCTTTTTTGACGAGGTTGAGATCGTCGTGGGGACGGTTCTCGCGCAGCTTCTTCATCAGCTCACGGAAGCGGGTCACCGTGAGCACGCTGGTCGCGACCTGTTCGCGCAACGTCGCCATGATCGATTTTAACGCAGGCGAGAGCTATTGCATCGAGCGGTATCGACCGGTATGACAATCCCACTTACAAACTCAGGGAGTGCGCAGCCGGCTGACCACTTCAGGGCCGCATTGGGCATAGTGACGGACATTCCACGTATAAATTGCTTCCGCTTGGGTCTTGAGGGCGCATTGTGCAAGCAGTGCATCGTAGATGGCACCGCCTACGATGGCCCGAGCGGCCGAGGCTTGTAGGGCGTTGGCATATTCCTCGCTATTCAATGCGACAATGGAAAGGCGCTCGCGGATGTTGCCGATGAACAGCATTGCCTGTTCGCCGCTGATGCGGCGCTTGCCGGGCATCCTGGTCAAAGTGGCGTACACCTCGGCCAAACTGTGCCCTCCGCAGCAGCCGATTGATTGGTTAAATTGAATGAAGAGTTCCTGGCTTGGGCCGTGGTGAACGTGGTCCCGGTAGAACAGCGGAACTAACACGGAAGTGTCGAAAAAGCCCTTCACTTTTCAGCTCTAGCTTTAGCTTGAGTTTTAGCTCTGGGTTTAGCTCCGGTTTTAGCTGTTTGTCTGGTTCGATTGGGAGGCTTATTCGACCTCGGGCACACATCCTCAACAAAACCATCGCTCAGGTTCGCCATGTCCCGTTCCTCCCGGATCTGGCGCAGCACGTCGTCAGTGGCTGAGGCGGGCAACGGTTTTCCAGTGTGTAACACCCAGATGCCGTGCTCGTTCGGGAGCGGACCCGTTCCGCGGACTGGGCGAAGAGTGATTTGCTCGCCCCCACTTTGCAGGTCCAGCGCGTCGCCCGGTTCCAATTGCAGTTCCTTTCGCAGGGGCTTGGGGATTACTACACGTCCAGCTTTATCCATAACAAGGCGTGTTTCCATGTTGGTATCATAATATGGGTGGACCCACAAATCAAACCCATTTTCGCGTTCAGTGAGGTTAATGGTACAAAGAATGGTGTTATGGGAATGGTTAGGTTAGGATTCCGCAGGAGTTCACTCATGGAACGCGTTCTGGTCACTGGAGCTTCGGGGCCGATTGGCAAGGCGCTGCTGGCTTCGTTAGAAAGTCAGCACATGCCGGTTGTGCGGATGGTGCGAGGCCGCCCCCAGAACACCGCGCAGGTTTCCTGGGATCCCATGGCACCACTGCAGCCTGCCACGGTTTCAGGGTTTGACGCCGTGGTCCACTTAGCCGGTGAAAGATTAGTGGGACGCTGGACTGCGGAAAAGCAGAAGGCGATCCGCGAGAGCCGCATTAACGGGACACGCCACCTGGCGGTGGCTTTGGCTGAAAGCCAGGACAAGCCGCGCGTGTTTGTGTGCGCCTCGGCAATCGGGTATTACGGAAATCGCGGCGAGGAAATCTTGCGCGAAGAGAGCGCTAGCGGACAAGGGTTTCTGGCCGATGTTTGCCGCGAATGGGAAGACGCTACGCGGGCTGCGTCTGATGCCGGCATTCGGACGGTGAATATGCGCACTGGGCTGGTGCTGAGCGCCAAGGGCGGAGCGCTTGGCAAGATGCTGCCGCCGTTCAAACTCGGGTTGGGCGGGCGACTTGGATGTGGCCGGCAGTGGTCGAGTTGGATTCATGTGGACGACATTGTAGGGGGAATTCAGCACGCTATGCGAACGGAATCGCTAGCGGGGCCAGTGAATTTTGCGGCGCCGAATCCGTTGCGCAATGCGGAGTTTACCAGGGTGCTGGCCTCGGTACTTCGGCGGCCAGCATTCTTTCCCGTGCCGGCCCTGGCGCTATGCGTGGCTTTCGGCAAGCTGGCGGCGGAGGAATTGCTTCTCTCCAGCCAGCGGGTCGAGCCCGGTAAGCTTCGGTCGGTTGGATATACTTTTCGTTTTCGCGAATTAAGGGCGGCGCTGGAAAATCTGCTGGGATAGCGTTCTTCGTGGTGATCGCACTCACGACTATTCTTGAAATTAATATGTGCGCTGAAAACGGCCGGGCGTGATTGCCATCACAGCGCGGCTAGGGCCGACATGCCACACTAAGCTCGCATGTTAAAGAAGTCCTTTGCGGCGGCCTTGCTCGTGGCGATGGTGGCTTGGGCAGAGTTGACCATGGCTCCGATGATCGTCATGCAGCTGTGGCACGCGCATGCTGGGCGCGAAATGTCCGCAAATATGGCCGCGCAGCGTCACTCCATGCCTGCAGGCCATCCCTGTTGTCCGGGCGTCGGCAAAACCGGCGTGCGCAAAACCTTGGACGTGGCTGTCCTCGATTTCGGAGCCACCAGCCCACCTTGCCGGGACGAGCACCGCTGCTGCTTCCGGCAGGGACCGGTGAACGTACCCGTACCTGTGAGCGCGAGAGCCGGACTTTCGCAAAATGCTGCGCCTGCGGAGATTGCCGCACTCGATCTGGCTCGCGATTCGGAGTCGTATCTTTCCTCACCGGCCGCGATTGCGCTCGGTCCTCCGCCAAGCCCTCTGGGCATGGTTCTTCGGGTCTAGATTTTTCCTCGGTTCTCAGTAAAACCTATTCTCTGCGTTTCTCACTGGGTTTCTTACTGGGACCGGTCCAGCGGCCGTCAGGTTAGCTGGCGTCTCAATCGCTTTTATAACTTTGATAAGAGGAGATTTTATGAAATTCAGATTATTTGCTTCGATCTTCATCCTCGCTCTGTCGCTGGTTGCGTGGGCGCAGGATAACCCCGCGACTCCAGCGCCGAATTCGACCCCGGCATCGCAAGCCAAGGCGTGTTGCCATCACAATGCGGCCGATATGAAAGATGGCGAAGGTTGTTGCCATAACGCTGCTGCCGATGCCAAGGATGCCACCTGTTGCAGCAAAGACAAATGTGACATGAAAGATGGCAAGTCCTGTTGCGCAGGCAAGGACACGAAGACCGCTATGAAGGAATGCAAGAAGAACGGCTGCTGCAAAGACGGCAAGAGCTGCGGCGAACCCAACGGGGACAAGACTGCCATGGGCTGCTGCGGCAATAAGTGCGAACGGCATCAGCAAACGCCGGCAGGGAGTTAGTTCAAACTGATTGCGCTCAAGCCCCGGCGGCTCGATGGCCGGGGTTTTTTCTTTGCCCTAGGGCTATGGCCGGGGGGTTTTCTTTGCCCTAGGGCTTAGGTGAGACACTTTGCGCTTCGAGGGTAGGCTTGAATCGTCCCACCACATGTTTTTTATCAAGTGCAAGCGACGGCGTTCATCAATATGCACTGCGGACGTGCGTGCGTGTGATACGGTCGTGCCAGCATAATCCGTCCTGATCAAGAAGACACCAGAGATAGCCGAGGCCCACGGAAAGCGCTGAGAGGATCGACGCCAGCACTCGCCAGCGACGCGCGCGATGGCCGAGCGGCGAACCGTCGAACGAGGCCAACCGCAAGCGCGTGGCTCGAAGTCCTGGGGTGGAGCCGGTGTACACCACAAACAGAAATTGATAGGCCGCCCAGAGTGCAATGACGACCACACCGAGGCCAGCTAGCAGGGGGAGCGATCCCCGCACGTGGTGCAGGCTGGGGTCCAAGGACAGGTTCCGACTGGGATTCAGATGAAGAAAGATTGCAACGAATGCGGTGACAGCCAGGGCGAGAATCGCGCCATCGATCAGAGCGGCTAGCAGGCGTCTGGCAAGGGATACCGATGCATTGGGGGACTCCCCGCTGCGTGTGTCGATCGGCTCTCGGTGGGCAGGTTCGATCAGCATTCCGCCGAGCGCGGGCGGCGGCGGCAGAATTTCCGGAGCTTCTACGATGCGCGGACGAGAATGGTCGAACACCGGATCGGCTAAGCCGCTCGGGCGAAAGACCGGAATTGCGGCGGAGCGCGGGAACGCGATGATACGGCCCGATTGCTCTGGCGCCTGATTCGAATATGGATTACCGAGTAGCTCCGAATCTTGTTCCGAATGCTGTCCTAGACTTTGCTCAGAAGTCGGTTCCGATAGCTCGCGAACTCCAGCGAAGTTCGTTTCGGTCACCACCCCAGCCGCCGCACCGCGTTGAAAGACGAAGTCTTTGCCGGCCAGCGCCGCCGCGAGCGCTGCCGTTCCTGGCCCACCGGCGGGCGCGGTTCGCGACCAGACTTCGGGAGCATCAAAAGGCAAGAGCAGAGACGGGTACCGCGGAGTCCGCGGTTTGCGGCGGGTGCGATAACGATCGAGTCGAGCGGCAAGTTCGAGGCGCCAGGAATCGGTCTTGGAATCACCCTTTGAACCGGCTGCGCCGTCGCCAGGAGTGCTCTCATCAGAAACGTCACCACCGAATTCTGAATTAGGCTTAGGTTGGGCCATTGCGGTTCCATTGGCGCTGAGGCTGAGCGTGGGGGAGTTCGCCGTTGCCGCTATGGCATCAGGTGTCAAGAAACAGGCTTCGATGGCGCGGTCATCACCCGTCGAGTAATTTTCCAATCCGCTCATATCTATTCGCTGCTATCGCTTGCTAAGGCGTCGCAGTTTTGCCTCGCCCGTCGCTCGCGTGCTAAGGTCAGTTGGTTCCCTGTGGCAGACCGACTGGCGCGGTGCACTCGCTCTTGCGCTAGTCTTCTGCTGGCGACTTCTGTTGGCGGCTTCCGTTGGCGACCTTTTTTGATGACTTCTGTTAATGATCTAACGCTGATGACCTTCTGTTAATGATCGCGCGCTGATGATGACCCGCTCTCGAATCTTTATCACGGCTGCACTCGCCTGTCATCTGCTTCTCGCTTCCAAGGTAGTAACCAGCCAGACGCTTCCCCCTGCCGTTGGCACGGGTGCTGGCGCTGAGAGTACTTCGGCGCCTGGGAGCGATCCGGCGACGGCTCCGACTTTGGCTGCGGGCGCGGCGAATCAGACTGAAACCGAAGAAGAGGTTACGATCCGGGCGGTGCAACAAGAGAAGGACGGATCCATCTATCATTTGCGGGGCAAAGCCGAGATTTACTATCGTAACTATTTGCTGCGCGCGGATGAGATCAGCTACAACGCGGATACGGGGGACAGCGAAGAGGAAGGCCATGTCGTGCTCGATGGCGGCCCCTATGATGAACACGTTGAATCCAGTCACGGGACCTACAACATCCGCACGCAAGTGGGAACGTTTTACAGCGTGATTGGCACCGTAGGATTTCGGATGCGGAACTCGCGCTACGTGCTTACCTCGCCTAATCCATTTGCGTTCACTGGAAAAATCGTGGAAAAGCATGGGCCCAACCACTACCTGGTGCGGCAGGGAACGGTCACCACCTGCGAACTGCCGCATCCGAAGTGGTTGTTCGACGCGAAGCACATCTGGGTCGATGTAGATGGTACGGCCAAGATCTACAACAGCGACTTCGAGCTAATGGGCATTCCGGTATTTTATTTTCCTTTTGTAACCCATCCGGTGCAGAAAGAGCAGAGGCAGACCGGGTTGCAGATGCCGACGTTTGGCAACTCCTCTGCCAAGGGTCTGATTGCCGGCGAGTCCATCTATTGGGTACTGAATCGCAGCATGGACGCTACTATGGGCATCGACTATTATTCAAAACGCGGCTGGTTCGAACGGGGAGAACTTCGCGCTCGTCCGAGTGACACATCTTTTCTTTACTTGAATTATCAGGGAATGGTGGATCGCGGCATAGGGAGTCCGCCTCAGAATCAAGGTGGCGAGGATGCTCATTTTATGGCCGAGCGCCCTTTCGGAACCTTCCGCGGCGTCGCAAATGTCGATTATCTGAGTTCCTTCGTTTTCCGCCTCGCGTTCACAGACGTTTATAGCCAGGCAGTCGACTCTGAAGTCAGGTCGCAGATTTTTCTCTCTAACACGACCAATGGATTTCATTTCAACGGACTGGCGGAGCGCTATCAGAACTTCGATATCTGCAGTCCAAGCACGGATCCAGCGGCATGCCCAGTTTATATTACGCAGACTGAACTGGTCCGCATCCTGCATACTCCTAGTGTTTTCGCCTCTGGCGAGGAGAGGCAGTTGGGGAATACGCCGCTGTACTGGTCGTTCGAAAGCGCGGCGGAAGGTTTGCAGCGGCGCGAGATTGGGTTTCGTACGGCTGCACTGGTAGGAAGGTTTGACCTCGCTCCATCGCTCGTGATGCCGCTGCGATGGCAGGGGTGGTCGTTCCGTCCCGAGCTCACTTTACGGGACACGTTTTATACCGAGGAGGGCAATGCTGAAACTTCGACTACCGCGACCAACGACGTTCTGAATCGCAAGGCGCTGGAAGCATCGGTCGAATTGCGGCCGCCGGCCTTGTCGCGAGTCTTCGATCGTCCCTGGTTGGGACGCAAATGGAAGCACGTGATCGAGCCGCGCGTGCGCTACGACTACGTGACTGGCGTCAATAACTTCGCTGACATTCTACGTTTCGATGCCACCGATGTGCTGACGAACACTAACGAAGTCGAGTATTCGGTGGTAAATCGGCTGTACGCCAGGCATGTGGATCCGAACATGAAGGAATGCGATGTGCCGAGCATGAGCACGTTAATTGTAGGCGGGGCTCCGCAGGTCGGCGCAGTTCCCTGGGAACTGCCTCCGAACCCCGACGCTAAGACATGTGCGTCTGGCCCGCGCGAAATTTTGAGTTGGGAGATCGGGCAAAAGTATTTTTTTGATCCCACGTTCGGCAATGCGCTGGTGCCGGGAGAGCGAAATGTATTCACGGCGAGCGCCGATTTCACGGGCGTGGCGTTTCTGGATTCAGAGCGGCACTTCTCTCCGATTATTTCGCGCCTGCGCATCGAAACCAGTCCGCGCACCAACACCGAGTGGGACGTTGATTACGACGTCAAGACCGGCCAGGTCACATCCAGCCTGGCGCTGGTGAACTACCACTACGGGCCGTTTACCATTGGAGGAGGAGATGCGTTTCTGCGAGTGATCGACAATGCAGGAGGAACGAACTCAACGAACTGTGCTCTCCGGCCGCCTACCACAAGCGGCTGCGAGTTCAACCAATTTCGGGTGCTGCTGGGCTATGGTCAGCTCAACAAGCGCGGTCTGAGTGCCGCCACCAGTTTCGGAATCGACGCCAACCTGGGACTGCTACAGTACGCGACGGTGCAGTCGAGCTACAACTGGGACTGTTGCGGTCTGACCGTCGAATTCAAGCGATTTGCGCTGGGATCGGTGCGCAACGAGAACGAATATCGCTACACGTTTTCACTGTCGAATATTGGAGCGCTCGGCAACCTCAAAAGGCAGGAACGACTCTATTAGCGGCTGGTTGGGTTTCGGCATTTCCAATTAGCTCTCAACTCTCAGTTCTCAGTGGAAACGGCGCGAGATCTTTCTGAGAATTGAGAACCGGGAACTCAAAACTTCTTTTGTGGAACAATGGAGATTGTGAACGCGTGGCTATGCTCGAACACAAAGCCGAGCGATTGAGGGAAATCCTGGCGAGCCACCCTCGTTTGATCGTCGCTTATTCGGGCGGCGTGGATTCCGCTTTTCTGGCTTGGACTGCGTACCAAGCGCTGGGCAACCAGATGCTCGCCGTGATCGCCGATTCCGCCAGCCTGGCGCGCACACATCTTGAAGAAGCGCTCGCCTTCGCGCGCCAGCAGCAAATTCCGTTCCAGGTGGTGGAGACGCGGGAACTGGAAAATCCCGCGTATGCCCGCAACGATTCCATGCGCTGTTTTCACTGTAAAGACGAATTGTTCACCGTGCTCGAACGCTATCGAGAGATGCACGGATTTGACGCCATTGCTTATGGAGTCAACGCCGACGATGAAGGCGATTTTCGTCCCGGGCAGCAGGCAGCGCGCCAGCATAGCGTTCTGGCTCCTCTGCTCGAAGCCGGCCTGGGCAAAGCCGAGATCAGGGAGCTGGCGAGGCAGCGCGATCTGCGGGTATGGGACAAACCGGCCTCGGCTTGCCTTTCCTCACGCATGGAATATGGACGCGCGGTTACGCCCGAAGCTCTCAGTGTTATCGAACGCGGCGAAGATGCGCTGCGGGCTCTGGGCTTCCGGCAGTTACGTGTGCGCCATCACGGTGACATCGTGCGCATTGAAATTGGCCGCGACGAACTGCCCCGCGCTTTGAACGAAGAGATGGCTCGCCAGTTCGCGGCCGCATTCAAAGAATTGGGATTCAAGTTCGTCACGCTCGACTTAGAGGGATTCCGCTCGGGATCGATGAATCAACTGCTGACCGCGGCAGAGTTGATGCGGGGACGCTCCTAAGTGATTTCGCGCGCGATGCTTCTTGTCTCCCCCATGGGACACTGTCGGAGACGGGGGGAACGCGGCGCATTAGGAAGGACGGGCCGCGGCGGGAAAACGTGCCACCCACCTGCCATGAGATAATCAAGCAAATTCCTCATGCTCAGGTGGCTTCGATTGATCATTGTCCGGCGGGCGTTTCTGGTTCTTTTGCTGATTTGTCTGGGCTGTTCGGCCCAATCTCCTCCTTCTTCTTCCAACCCTCCCTCGCCAGTTTCTCCTCCTTCGGATATTACACGCGCGGTCGAGCGGCAGGTGCGAGCGCACTATTCTTTGCCTCCTAGCGTGAAAGTGGTTGTCGGTCCCTTGCGGGCGAGTGATTTTGCGAACTATGACGCGCTGACGATCACTTTTGTGGGTCCCTCCAAGAAACAGGATTTTGAATTCCTTCTGGCCCGCGATCACAAGACGCTGATACGCATGACCAAGTTCGATCTGGCGAGCGATCCGTATGCCGAAATCATGAAGAAAATCGACATCAGCGGACGGCCCACACGTGGCAACAAGAATGCGAAGGTAATTCTTGTCAGTTATGACGATTTCGAGTGCCCGTTCTGTTCGCGCATGCATCAAACGCTTTTCCCCGGCCTGTTGAAGGAGTATGGCGATCGTGTGCTTTTCGTTTACAAGGATTTTCCGCTGGAAGAGATTCATCCCTGGGCTGTGCACGCGGCGGTGGATGCCAATTGCCTGTTCGCGGAGAGTAACGACGCCTACTGGGATTATGCCGATTACCTGCACGCCAATCAGCATGCCATCGGTGGTGAAAAGGGTCGCGACGGACAGAATGCGGAGCTCGACAAGCTGGCACTCTCTCAAGCTGAAAAGCTCAATCTCGACGTTCCCAAGTTGCAGGCGTGCCTTAAGGCTCAGGATGACAAGGCTGTGCGCGCTTCGATAAAAGACGGAGAAGCCCTGGGGCTGGAAGCAACGCCGACTCTGTTCGTCAATGGAGAGAAACTGGATGGGGCCGTACCGTCGGATGACGTAAGGCTGGCGCTCGACCAGGCATTGAAGGATGCCGGCGTTACTCCGCCGGAGCACAAGCCGGCGGCGGAAGATGCGAAAACCCCGCCAGCAGCGCCGTCTAAATAGGGGCCAGTGGTTATCAACTATTATTCGTTAGCTCTTCAGTCGAGGAAAGAATAACTTGAAAAATCGTAACTGCTGGGGGCGGGCGGGCGTGGTCTTGGCTGGCGCGTTTCCGTTATTCGCGCTGGCGTTCGCGCTGATGACCTCGCTAGTGATTATGCTGACAGCCTGCAACCGCAACAGCGATGGCAGCGATGTGATGGCTTCGGTTAATGGGCGGAAGATTTATCGCAGTGAAGTCGACAAGTATTATGCCAACCAGACGGCGGGCTCCGATCAGCAACCGACGGGCGAGCAGGCTGTGAGCCTGCGACTGAGCATTCTGAATGAGTTGATCGAGACGGAAATTCTGATGCAACGAGCCGAAAAGCTCGGCCTGCTGGCGACGGACGAAGAGGTGGATCGCAAGCTCAACGAAATCAAGGCGCCCTACACCGCCGAAGAATTCAACAAGCGCTTGCAGGAAAAGAAAATATCGCTGGATGACTTCAAGCGCGACTTGCGGCGCTCGCTTACGCGCGACAAAGTGCTGAACAAGGAAATAACCTCGCGCATCAACATCACCGACCAGGATGTCACGAACTATTACAACGAACACAAGGCTGAGTTCAACCTGATCGAGCCGCAGTACCATTTGGCCAAAATTATGGTTACTGGGGCGGCAAATCCTCAAGTGCATAACCTGCAGAACAGCAAGGCGCAGAGCGATGCCGAGGCGCGGAAGAAAATCCAGATGATCGCCGAACACCTCGATAGCGGCGACGACTTCGCTACGATGGCGATGAATTATTCCGAGGACCCAGAGACCAGCAACAATGGTGGAGATTTGGGGATGGCTCCCGAATCTGCGCTCAAGAACGCGGACCCGGCAACGCGCGACGCGGTCATGAAGCTTAAGCCCGGTCAGTACACGCCGGTGATTCCTATCATCAATCCGGCCACTCATCAGCCAGGCGCTTACATGATCGTGAAACTGATTGCAAAAGAGCCGGCGGGCCAAAGGGACTTGAATGATCCGCGGGTGCAGCAGGCCATCCGCCAGCAATTGCGCGATCGCCGGGAGCAGCTATTGAAGGCGGCGTACTATGAGAGCCTTCGCGACGATGCCAAAGTCACGAATTATTATGCCGACGAAGTCTTGAAGAATTTGGGGGCGGCGAAGTAAAGGCTCATCGTCACGTGGCGCTGCCCAGACGCGGCAAGCCGCGTCTCTACGGCGAATTGTTTCAACCCTTCAGCTTCCGGGTCAGGACTTCGTTTGCTAATTGCGGATTGGCTTGGCCCTTCGAGGCTTTCATCAATTGGCCAACGAAAAATCCGATCGTAGTCTTCTTTCCCGCTCGATATTGTTCTACTTGCTTCGGATTCGCGGCGATCAATTCGTCGGCTAGTTTCTCAAACGCGGATGTGTCGCACGACTGCTCGGGACGACCCTCTGCTTCATAGACAGCGGGGAAATCTTGCTTTCGCTCGAAGCAAAGGTCGTAAAAATCCTTGAGCATCTTGCCGGAGATTGCGCCTGACTCAACGAGATCGGCCGATGCCGTAACGCCAGCCATGGAAATTGGAGATTGCTCGAGTTCAAGGCCCCGGGCTTTCAGGCGACCGAGCAATTCGCTCTGGACGAGATTTGCGATACGTTTGGGATTTTTCGCGGTGCAGGCCGCGGACTCGAACTGATCTGCAATGGCACGGGTCAGCGTCAGCGTATGGGCGTCGCCAGCGGTGATGCCATACTCCTTCATCATGCGCTGGCGGCGCGCTTCGGGGAGTTCGGGGAGGCTGGCGCGGATCGCGGCTTGCCATTTTTCATCGACCACCAAGGGAAGCAGATCGGGCTCGGGAAAATAGCGGTAGTCATGCGCCTGCTCTTTCGAGCGCATGCCGTAAGTCCGGCCCTCGTGCGCATTGTAGAGGCGCGTCTCTTGCGTGATGTGGCCGCCGCCTTCGATGACGCCGATGTGGCGCTCGATCTCGAACTCCAGCGCTTGCTTGATGAAGCGGAATGAATTGACGTTCTTGACTTCGGTTTTCGTGCCGAATTCCTTCTGGCCGCGAGGCCGCACACTGATATTCGCATCGCAACGCAGCGAGCCTTCTTCCATGTTGCAGTCGCTGACGCCGGCAAAGAGGATGATTTCCTTGAGCCGAGTGAGGTACTCGTAGGCTTCCTCTGCCGAGCGCATGTCCGGTGCGCTGACGATTTCGGCCAGGGGCACGCCGGTGCGGTTCAGATCGATCGCGGTTTTGTGCGCGGCATCTGGGAACCCCTCATGCAAGCTCTTGCCTGCATCCTCTTCCAGGTGCAGCCGGGTGATGCCGATTTTCTTCTTGCCGCCGTGCGTCGTGCCTTCTTTCAAATCGATGCCGATGAATCCGAACTCAGCCAGAGGCTTGTCATATTGCGAGATCTGGTAGCCCTTGGGCAGGTCAGGGTAAAAATAATTTTTCCGGGCGAAGATGGAAACCTCGTTGATCTGGCACTGCAGAGCCATCGCCGCAAGCACCGCGAATTCGACGGACTTGCGGTTGAGCACCGGCAACGCTCCCGGAAGTCCGAGACAAACCGGGCAGACATTGGTGTTTGGCGGATCGCCAAAGCGCGTCGAACAGGAACAGAATATCTTTGAAGCGGTCAGCAGCTGTACGTGGACTTCGAGTCCGATGACCGGCTCGTATTTCGCCAGCAGGTTCTCGGAAACGGCTGGAATGGTCGCCATATCGGAGATTATAGCTGGCGTGAACAAGGTCCCTGCACCCGAGACTCTAGATTTGTGGCCGCCTCAACGCGCGACAGCGAGTGCTAGAAAGGCTACAAATGTAAAACAGATAAACAAAATGCATAAGAACTTCACGAAAGACTTCGCTGCGGGATTATCTTCCAAATTTGTAAAATCGGGATTGTTCTTTAGGTCAGAACGGGCGGACTTGAACGAGGAAACCTGCCGGTCTAGCCACCATCCAAACACCGATTAGCATGAAAAGCGCTAGCGGTACAAATGCGACACCTTTGCCGTTCACGGTCTTTTCACTTCTGGCGCGCTTAAGTATTTCTCCATCGGAATTTCAAAATACATGAGCTCCGTGCCTTTCGCGTCCTCCACCCCCGTCAGATAGAAGCTGGCTCCGGCCAATGGATTTGAGATGTCCTCGATATCAAAAAAGAGAAAACCACGTACGGTTGAATGCGGTTCCACTGCCTTGGCCCCGAACTGAGCCTGATCGAGTTCGTCCCAGGTCTTGCGGCTCACGCCGCCTTTGACTTCTTTTTTTGGCAGCGGAATCGGCAACGTGTTCTGCCGGTCGTTGCGCGTAGGATGCGAGAGTCGGCGCAGCAGATCGTCCATGGAAGCCGGGTAGAGCTTGGTGCGATTCTTGGTATTCAACTCGGCCTTCATGTCGACGAGAGAGACGGGCTGATCGCCGTCATTTGTGATTACAAAGAAAACCGGCATGTAGCCGTTATTGCGATAGTTGACGGTGAAGATCGAAGCCTTGTCTTCAACGTCGTACGGATCGACCGCGACTGTTACTTTTTCCATGGGGTGGTCGTCGTGCGCCGGATAAGTGCGGGCTGGCTGGGCAATGGGCATGACGAACTGTTTGGAAGCCGTCGCGCCGAGAGCGCAGAAGAGCATGAGAGCGCCCCCAATCGCAAAGCGGCGAACCAGCGGCGACCTGTGATGCCATTCCTGCCCAGCTAACTTTTTCATATGTATTGATAGGATGCCGAATTGTTCTGATGCCGTCAACGCAAGCCGCACGGGTCGTCCCGGCCTTATCCGGATAAAAGAGCAGATTTCGATTCGCCATTTAGAATGGGGCTTCTCTTCATGTATGCGCTCTACAGTGCGCTGCTCTTTTTGTTTCTCGTTCTGACGCTGCCTTACTGGCTGCTGCAGATGATGCGGCATGGCAAGTATCGTGCCGGTTTGCTGCAAAGGTTCGGCGCCGTTCCAGCGGCCCTGGTTAGCGGCGGTGAGCGGCCTACAATCTGGGTGCATGCAGTTTCGGTGGGCGAGGTTGTGGCTTCGAGTGCGGTGATTCAAGCGCTGCGAGAGAAATTACCTTCTCGTCGCGTTTTTGTTTCAACCACCACCAGCGCCGGGCAGAAACTCGCCGCGCGGCGGTTCGGCGCGGAGAACGTATTCTATTTTCCATTGGATTTTGCCTTCGCCATACGGCCTTATCTCGATGGCCTGTGTCCGGAACTCGTGGTCGTCGCGGAAACTGAATTCTGGCCAAATTTTCTTCGGCTGGCCAAGCGCAGAGGGGCTCGCATCGCTGTGATCAACTGCCGTATTTCCGACCGCTCCCTTCCTGGTTACAAGCGTTTTCGGTTCTGGCTGCCCAGATTGCTGGAGCGAACACTGGGAAACGTCGATCTTTTTCTGGCGCAGACCGACGAAGACCGGCGGCGGCTGATTGAGATTGGTGCGGCGGAATCGAAAATAGCAGTAACCGGCAACCTGAAATTCGATGCGGCACCGCCGCCGTCGCCGAAAATCGTAGCAAGTCTTCGCAAGAGTTTTGAAAACTCCGGGGCAGGGCCGATTCTAGTTTGCGGGAGCACGCTTGAAGATGAGGAAGGTTCGCTGCTTTCTGCGTTTCTTAACATTCTCGTTGACCATCCGAAGGCAGTGATGATCCTGGCGCCCCGGCATCCCGAACGCTTTGCGCCGGTTGGCGAACTTGTCGAACAACTCGGCTTCCGCATGTGGCAGCGCTCTCTCTGGAGCGGCGAAGATCTCGCTGGCGGAGTGCTTCTGGTCGATAGTATTGGAGAGTTGGCGGCAATCTATTCGCTGGCCACGGTCGCGTTTGTCGGCGGCAGCCTGGTGCCGCGTGGCGGACATAACATTCTCGAGCCAGCGCTCTACGGCGTTCCCATCGTTACCGGAACTCACTACGAGAACTTTCGTGATGTGGTCAATTTTTTTGCCAGCCGGAATGCGGTCCGCATCGTCGGACTGGCGGAACTGCCGCTGGTATTCATGGAGTTGATCGAGAACGAAGACGAGCGCAAGACGCTCGGCCGGAACGCGCTAACCGCTCTCGAATCGCAGCGCGGCACGACGGACAGAACGGTCGCGGCCCTGCTCAAGTTCGTGCGTGGCTCTTTATGAATAGGTTGACATGAGGTTGACCCTGAATCCGCTCACCGGGCTTTACGGCGCTGCCACCACTCTGCGGAATGTGCTTTTTGATCGCAGCATGTTGACTTCGCGGCGGCTGGAACGGCCGGTGATCAGCGTCGGTAATCTGTCGGCGGGTGGTGCGGGCAAGACTCCTTTCGTCATTGCGCTTGGTGAACTGCTCAAAGCGCGCGGCATCCACTTTGACGTGCTTAGCCGCGGATATCGCAGGAAGACTCGCGGAGTTCTCGTAGTCGAGAGCGATGGCAAGGCTGCCGATTTTGGCGATGAGCCGCTGCTGATCGCGCGGCGGCTGAGAGTTCCGGTGATCGTCGGCGAGAGCCGTTATGAGGCGGGACGAGTTGCCGAGCAGAAATTCCAGATGCAATTGCACATTCTCGACGATGGTTTTCAGCATCGTTCTCTGGTTCGTGATTTCGATATCGTCCTGATGACCGAGCGCGATTTCGACGATCGCATGCTGCCTTCGGGGCGGCTGCGCGAACCGCTGTCGTCGCTCGCGCGCGCGGACGCTGTCGTGCTGCCCGCAGGCGTTGCGGCGGTTCATCCGGCACTGCGGCAAAAGCCAATCTGGCGAATTACGCGGGAACTCGTTCTTCCGAGCCTGCCTTCAGCACCGGTTGTTTTCTGCGGCATTGCGCGGCCCGAACAGTTCTTTGCCCAGGTACGCGCCGCCGGAATCACGCCCGCGGCAGAAGTCAAGTTTCGCGATCATCATGCTTATGACAGTGGCGACATCGAGCGCCTGCTTACCACCCGCAGCAAGTTCGCTGCTGGCGGCTTCCTGACAACAGAAAAAGATGCAGCAAATCTAGGATCGTTGCAGGCAGAGATCGAGCCGCTCGACGTCGTCGAACTCGAGATCACGATCAACGATCCCACGGAGGTCGTAGATGACATTTTGGCAAGAATTGCGAAACGAAAGCACCGCTCGTGAGAAAATCTTGAGTTGCACCACGCGACTAAGCTTTTGGTGGCTATGCAGAGACCGAAAATTCTCATATTTACAATGATCCTGATGTTACAGGCGGCTAGTGCGGCCGGATGATTGTTCCGCCGAAGGACGTTCAAGATTTGGCAAAGCCTATTCTTGATATTTGTGCAGAGGCAAGGGCATCACAAGGCGAGCGTCAAAGCGCAGCGTATTGGCAAACCGGGAAGCTGATGGGCGTGCTTCTTCAGACGACGACGAAGGCCTCTGATGAAGCTCTGGTCGTCCTTATGAATTTTTACGTCGGCGAGTCTCTTGGAGAGGATTTACTTCATCAGGTTACGGTTCGAGGAAAGCGAATGCTACCGCTGTTACTGAAATATCGGAACGCGCACGTGGTCTTTTCCAGCCGGACATATCCGTCATCACTGCTTCTCGGCCCTGACGTTAGAAAAGAGAACTTTGACGACGCAATCAACGGCGTGAGGGCGGGAAAAATCATCGGCGAAGATTGAGCACGATTGATGGCAAAACCTCCAAAAGAAAGCGGCCGCCAGCGTTTACGAAAGATCGTCGAATCTTTTCCCAAGCTCACGGTAACGGTGCTTGCGGATCTGGTTGCGGACGAGTTTGTTTTCGGGGCCATTTCTCGCGTCTCACGCGAAGCGCCGGTGTTGATCTTGCAACATCGCGATCGAAAGGTGGTTCCTGGCGGCGGCGCCAATGCCATCTATAATCTCGCTGATCTCGGCGTGAACGTCTTACCGGTGGGCGTCGTTGGAGACGATGAAGCGGGCAGGCTGCTGCTGCGCGCTTTCCGCCACAAACGTATTCCGGTCAGCGGCGTCTTCAAAGACAAAAGCTACACGACCGTCACCAAGACGCGCATTCTGGCTGGATTCGCGCATACCGCCGGGCAACAGGTTGTGCGCATCGACCGTGAACCGGCTGAGGGGCCGAACTCGCATTTGCGCCGCGAGATTATTCTTTCCACGCGTGAATATGCACGCGCCTCCGATGCGCTGCTCGTTTCCGATTACGGATACGGTGCGGCAACGCCGGCGTTGCTCAATGCGATTCGCGAGAAGCGCGGCCTCGACAAGGTTCCGGTAACACTCGATTCGCGCCATCGTATGCTCGAGTTTTCTGGCGTTACGGCGGCGACTCCGAATGAAGCTGAGGTGGAAGAAGTTCTCGGCATACGCATTGGCGACGATTGGGAGCGGCTGTTGGCCGCGGGCGAACAGATTGCAGGCGAGATGAATCTGGAATCACTGCTGATAACTCGTGGCAAAGACGGTATGGTCGTTTTCCCGCGGCGCCATAAGGCGGTGGAGATTCCCATCTATGGCAGCGATGAGGTCACCGACGTAACCGGCGCTGGCGATAGCGTGATTGCTACCTTTACCGCTGGCCTGGCTGCGGGCGCGACGGCCGAAGAGGCTGCCCATTTGGCCAACTATGCGGGTGGGATCGTGGTGATGAAACGCGGCACGGCGACGGTGAGCCAGCAGGAATTACTGGAAGCGCTGGACAACGATAAGACGACGCCAGTCGCCCGAGAACATTAAACAGCTCTCGGGGTTGCGCAGATCGTCGATTCGGTAAGATCGTGGTTGAGTCAAGCATTCATTGAGCAATTCAGTCCATCGGAAGATTGTTTCGCGCGACGAACTTGGGCGGCGTGTTGCGGATTGGCGGCGCGCGAGGGAGCGCATCACCCTCGCCAACGGCTGCTTCGATCTGCTCCATGTCGGCCACGTTCGCTATCTGCATGCGGCTCGCGAACTTGGTGGCAAACTTATTGTCGCGATCAATGCTGACGCTTCCGTGCGCGCCTTGAAGGGCGAGGGACGGCCGGTGATGCCGGAGGCCGAGCGCGCGGAGATTTTGGCGGCGCTGGAGGATGTTGACGCGGTCGTTATTTTTCCCGAAGAAAACGTGCGCCCCATCATTCGCGAAATTCATCCCGATTTTCATGCCAAGGGCACCGATTACACGGTGGAGAGCGTTCCAGAGCGCGATGAGGTCCTAGCCTGCGGCGGACGAGTTGTCATCGTGGGCGATCCCAAGAATCACTCAGCGACCGAGATCATTCGATCGAGTACGGCCGCGCAAACGGGGTCGCGAAAAACGTGACACTGCACGTACTGGGGGTCGAGTACAGCGTGGACGACGGCGTACACGGTAACGGAGCTTAGAACAATGGAGCTGAGGGCCTTCGATTCTTCTCAGGCCGGTGCCCTGCCAGGGCTCGACAGGCTACTGATTGTTCGCCTCAGCGCCATGGGAGACATCATTCATACGTTGCCCGCGGCAGCGGCGCTACGCGAGGCGTTTCCTCATGCCACGCTGGGGTGGCTGATCGAAGAGCGCTGGGCGGAACTGCTGTGCACGCTGCGCTATCCGCGGTCCGGACCGCGCTCTCCGCAGCGCCCGTTGGTCGATCGCGTCCATGCCGTCAACCTGGCGGAATGGCGGCGCGCTTTGTTCTCCTTCCATACCTTGCAGCAAATGACTGCCGGGCTAAGCGAGTTGCGGGGGATTCATTACGACGCGGTCATTGATTTTCAGGGCGCCGTACGTTCGGGACTGCTGGCTCGCTGGTCGGGCGCGCCCCTTGTCTATGGGGACGCGCAACCGCGTGAAAATGCCGCCAGCATGTTCTATACGCGAAATGTGCTGTTGCGGGGGAACGGCACTCATGTTGTGCAGCATGCGCTGGAGCTGGCGCGGGAGGCTGTTCCTGATGCAGGCGCCGCAACCACGGCGGCTGCGCCGGTAGAACTTCCTGTGGACCCTGATGCCGAGAGCAAGATCGCCGGCCTTACCGCCAGCGCCCGCGAGTTCGTCATTCTCAATCCCGGCGCGGGTTGGGGAGCGAAGATGTGGCCGGCCGAGCGCTACGCGCAAGTTGCGAAGGAACTCGCAAAGGATGGATTGTCTTCGCTTATCAACTATGGGCCAGGAGAAGGAGACCTGGCAGCGGCTGTGGAAGCCGGTAGTAGCGGGGCGGCGCGAAGAATTTCCTGCTCCGTCTCTGAATTGATCGCTCTCACGCGCCGTGCTCGGCTGCTCATCGGAGGCGACACAGGGCCGATGCACCTGGCGGCCGCTTTGAAGATTCCAGTGGTTGCAATCTTTGGCCCGACAAATCCGGCGCGTAATGGGCCGTTTAGCACACGCTCCATTGTGCTGCGGAGTGCAAGCAGCGTGACCGATCACACGCGACATCGTGAGCCGGAGCAGGGATTGCTCGAAATCGGCGTGGAAGAGGTGGTCACCGCGGCTCGGAAACTGTTGGAGGGTTAGCTCCGGAGCCGTTCGCTTATTGCAATTAGCGATCCTGCACGGGTTGGTGCTAGTGAGAGCAGCGCTCACCGCAGGGAACACAGTGGTACACAGTGGTACACAGGGTGAGGAAACAGGGGGACGGATTCGGCGGAGCAGATTTAAAGAAACCTGTGAGCGAAGTTTCTCAATCCGGAGCACAACCCCCGCCGAGCTACTCTTACGGCTACAGATGGTCGCGCGTGGCGCGTCGCATCCGCGTTCCCTTGGGATTTATTTTTGCGGCTGTTTTCGTCTTGCTGGCAAGGCCATCCAAGACCTCTCTCATGATCGGGGCGCTTGTGCTGGTCCCTGGACTTGTTTTGCGAGCACTTGCTTCTGGCCACGTGCAAAAAGACAAGCAACTCACCACCAGCGGGCCCTATGCCTACACTCGCAATCCCCTGTATTTAGGCTCGCTGATGCTGGCGGCGGGCTTCGCAATTGCGGCGCGCAGTTGGTGGATCGTCGGAATCATGTGCCTGATGTTCGCTTCGATCTATATTCCGGTCATTGCGGGCGAAGAGCGCTACTTGCGGCAAACCTTTCCCGATTACGACGAGTATGCCCGCCACGTACCGCGCTTGTGGCCTCGGTTTAAGCGTTATGGCAGCCAACAAAGTGGATATTCCTCCGCGCGCTACTGGAAGCACCGTGAATATCAAGCCACTCTCGGGTGCATGATCGTGCTGGCCATTCTGATCATCAAACTGATCGTCAAGCCCGTGTGGTAGTCTGCCGTGGAGCATGAGCCATTTGCCGCAAAGGCTAAAGCCCATATTTCCAGATGCAGGTGCGGCACGACTGAAGTCGTGCCCTTCCCACCGGATGCGCTACAGGCTCCATGGGCTGCGCAATAGACTTCAGGGGTTGTGGCGGTTGCGACATGGGTTGCTCTGCGTGCTGTTCCTGATCGCAATGGTGACAGCACAGCAAGCTCCGCCCACTTCGACCATCGGACCGGCGCCAGTGCAAATCACGCCGCCGCGTCCCAACTATCCTTTCCCGGATGGGCGCGGCTATGTCTATTCCGCCGAGTGGCATCTGATCACCGCCGGCACCGGCGTCGTCAGAATGGACGTTGCGGGCAACGAACGCAAAGTTACCGCGTCCGCCGAATCCTCTGGAGTGGTCAACGTCATCTTCCCGGTACACGATCGCTTTGAGTCGCACTTCGATCCACGGACGTTCTGCTCGCTTTCGATTTTCAAACACAGCGAGGAGGGTACGCACAAACGCGAGACCTCGATTCATTTCGATTATGCGCGCAAGAAAAGCATTCTCGATGAAAAGAGCCTGAAGACGGGCGAGACCAAGCAAGTCGAGAGCGACCTGGCCGGATGCACCACCGACCTCATTACCGGCTTCTACTATCTACAGACTCTGCCGCTACAAGTTGGCGCCAGATATGAATTTCCCGTCAGCGATGGCAAGACAACGATTGTCCGCGCCACCGTGGAGAAGCGCGAGCAGGTCAAGGTGCCGGCGGGAACGTTTTTGACCGTGCTGGTGACCGTCGAAGCCACCTCTGGCCCGCTGCAATCCAAGGGCAAAGTGTGGGTGTGGTATTCGGAGGATGCAAGTCACACGCCGGCGCAGATGCGCGTCAAGCTGGGATGGGGCACACTGTTGTTTCAGCTGCAGAGGATTGAGAAGTGATCCGAAAAGTTAAGGCTATTTCCGCGCCAGAACCGCCTGCTTCGCTTTGGCAAGCTCCGGACGGACTGAGGTTCCCGCTTCACAAGTCTTGACGAGCACGGCGTAATACTCCGTCGCCTGCGAAGCCAGTCCCGCCATTTCGGCCGCCTGGGCTGCGCCGTAGACTCCGTCGAAGCGTTTGGGATTGAACTGCAGATCTCCTTTATATTCGGCTAGTGCCTGCTCCGGGTGCTTCATCTCGAGCAGCATATCGGCCAGCATTTCGCGGGCCGGCATGGACGTTTGCTCTTCACCGACGGCATCTTCGTGATCCGCTACTTTGCGCAGCATGGCAAGTGCTTCTTCGTCCTTACCCTCGCTGTGCAGAACCCAGGCCGACGCTTCCTGGTAAATCGTCTCCGTATAGTCAGCCATGTACTTTTTCTTGCGCGCCAAATAATCCTTTTGAATCGCATCGATTTCGGCTAAATTTTTCTTCGCCGCCGTCAAGTCTCCGCTGCGCGCGCTTCCGATCGCTCTCGCCCAATAGGTGTAGGCGCGGTCGCCCGGTTCCGCATTGGAGATCACCGGTAAAGCCGCTGCGTCCGACCAATTATGCATTTCGAGCGCATACATGGCGGGGAATTTTGACATGGCGAAGGCGTGCATGTCGGTGCCAGCCATTTCCATTGCCGGCATCGTCTTTACTTCGTCGATCACTTTTGCGGCGTCGGCCTCGCGGCCACTCTGCAGATAGGCATAGATCAGAAAATCCATGGCGTGGAATTGGTGCCCTTCCCCGCCCATGTTCATCTCGGAAGCCTTGCGCGTCGCGGCAATCGAGGCCAGGTTGGACTGAATGTCGTCAGGCCAATCGCCCACCCGAGCGAAGATATGCGAGGGCATATGCACGGCGTGCGGGGCAAACGGCGCAATCTGCGCGTAACGGCGCGCCGCGGGTAAGCCGAGTTCGGCGAGTTGCGGCTTGTCGTAGGTATGGATCAGATAGTGAGCGATGCCCGGATGATTGGGCTCTTCGGCAAATAGCTTCTCCAGGATCGCGCCCGCCTGCTTGCGATTGGCGAAGGTGGTGTCATTATCCGGCTCCGACGCGAGCAGAGAGAGCGCATAAAACGCTGCCGCCTCGTGGTCGTCGGGATACTTCTCGTAAACCTTCTCCATCGCCGCCGAATAGGCACGTGCTCGCGCTTCGTGGTCGAGCTTTTGGCTGTTGGAGTAGAAAACCTGCAAAGCTTGAATGTAGTCGCGCTCGCGTGCGGTTTTAGGCTTCGCCTTATCTGCCTTCTTCAACTCCGCCGATGCACGTCTTATAGTGTCTGCCTTAGGCCTGTCCCAGAGCTGGTGCCACAAGCTCATGGCCTCGCCCCAGTACGCCATGGCGCATTTCGGGTCCTGTTTTTGGGCGTCGAGAAACGTCTTCTCCGCCTCTTCATACCAGAAGGAATGCAGCAGCGCGACGCCCTTTCCGAAGGTGTTTTGCGCGTCGGGAATACAGGACACAGGAAAATGCACTGTACCTAACTGGGCCTGCGTCAGTTCCTCGTGATGATGGCCTTCGTCGGCGCCTGCGGCACCGCAAAATGCGATGGCTATAAGGACTACCCAAATGAATTTGCGCATGGAGCACCCTAAAGGAGTCTAGTAGCGGGCTGGGCCGGGGTCAAGGCGACTCAGGAAAGAACGTGAGCGCGGATTTAAGGATTTCCTCGCCTCGAAAAAATGCCCCAGATTTCGATAATGCTAAATCTGGGGCAACTTGCATTTCGGATGGTGACTCGCGATTTACTTAATGGTATGTAACAGAACGCCGGCTGTGCTGTAGACCGCTATTGAATCCCCGTTGAAGTTCGAGATGTAAACCCGTCCGCGAACATTGTCGATTGCGATTCCCGCGGGGGAGAACTTCAAGTCCACAAATGTGGTCTGGCTATTGTTGGTATGCAGAACATTCACTTGCCCACTGTAATTGGCAATATAGAGTTGCCACTCGCATCGGCGGCGATGGCGAGGGGCATATCTTCCAACGGCGACTCGGTTCGCGCACCAAGCCCTCAGGATTGTCGCTGCCAATCGCCGTAGTCGTCGAACCGAACAACACTGTCGATGATGTGCTCCAGCCAATCGTCCCCTCGCTAACTGCAATTCCATAGATGAGACCAGTGAGACCGAAGGTTTGCACCAGGGTCGGCACCCCGGCATGGGTAAGCACCGGCGGGGCGTACACCGTGACGTTGTTGCCGCCGTTCTGTACCCAGATATTTCCCGCGCCGTCGATTGCCAATCCCAGGGGAAACGAGACGCCATCGATAATCACGGGATCCTCCTGACTCCATTCGTATATTCGGTCATGCTGCCCTGTGACCCGGCATTGCTCTGGTCGTAGTTGGCAACCCACAAATTGCCGAGCGGATCGATGGCAACGCCCGTCGGGTGGCTGATTCCCGCTGTAATCGTCTCGGCGGTGATTTGCGTGTAGTTAGGTTTGAAAACGACGACGTTATTGTCGCCGGTGTTCGCGACCCAGAGGCTTCCCTGAGCGTCAACGGCCAAGCCGTTCGGTTCGTTAAGCGGGTTCATGGTGATGGTGGTGGCGAGGCTGACCGGCGCGAGAGCGAGGAGGCACAGCAATACAGGTGCGACAATACGTGCAAAATTAAATTTCATGATGTTTCTCCTTGATGGTTCGCATTAAGATTTGGGATGCAAATTGCTGTTCACTCTTAAGAGCGACATTGCGGGGGCAATTCCCTCAGGAAAAATTGTCTTTTTATGGCACAAGCGGGGCATGAGTGATGAGGGCACGGGTCGGCGATGGCGGAAAATATCGCCGGCAACACCTCTTTTCTTCTCAATGCGTCAAAGCGGGCGCATCCCACCTTGGTCGAGCGAGAAGGTCTGGTGACAACGGCGAGAAGGTCGAACTCGGCCCGGTTAACCCGACCCTGGGAGACGCTGGGTATAGAGGCGCGGACTGAATCCGTGCCTCTATTCTTGCCGTTCTTCAGTAACAGGTCGGCGGCGCTCAAATGAAAGGGTCGAACACGACGGAGACGCGCTTATGTCTTTTCGCGCTGGAAGCGCCTTACTGCAAGCGGAAGCGTTCGTTCATCAGGCGCTGCAGCCGCGGCCGGTAAATAATGTCGTAGGCTAGTTCTTTGTCGGGAAACATGCTGAGCGCCGCTCGCCGGGCATTGGCGGCCATCTCTGCCGCCTCTTCCAAGGTAAGATCGGGGTCCTGGCTGATCACCGACATCACCATGCTCATCATTACCTGGAGACGCCGCAGTCTTCGGGCTTCCTCCGCGCTCTCATTGGGATTGTGTTCTTCGGCCGGTGGTCCGGCCCTCTGCACGTCCATGCAAACCCCGTTGTTATTGGATGTCGTTATTGGATGACGACCGCGCCCCCAGCGTTGCGCCCCAATCCTCATTGTGACAGCTTCCACCCGCGAATCAAGCTGCCCTTGGACGTACACCTCTGTGACCAACAAGACAGAGATCTAGTGACTGCCGTAATCTGTTACGAGATAGTTTTAGGGAGGATGCATGCCAGACCCGACTAATGTTTCGCCCAAACCTGAGCCCAACGAAAAACTCATCAAAGTTTTCGACACCGAACAGGAGACGGAAGCCATCGTCGTGCGTGGCTTGCTCGAATCTGCCGGCATAGATTCGGATTTGAAATCCATCGACGCAGTCCAGGACGCTTTTCCCGGCGTTGGTGGATCGGTGCTTCTGGTGCGCGAAGCGGACGCGCCGGAGGCGGAGAAGATTATCGATGTATACCGTAAACTGCCGCCACTCGATGACGAGACAGCCGATCTCACCGGATAAGCTACCGATCCTCTGTAGAGACGCGGCTTGCAGCGTCCGGAATGGTGCAAGCCAAGAACGGGGCAAGCCCCGTTTCTACATTGCGGTCCGCCCATACATTACGTTTAGGATAAGATTCAGTGCAGGAGCGCAACGTCGGCCGCAACAGACTTGCCGTCGAGATAGAAACTGACCGCACCGTCCTCGTCGGTTCGATAGGTCTTCACGCCGGCATGCTGTAGCCGTTCGAGCACTTCACGCCGGGGATGGCCATACACATTTCGGGCGCCGACGGAAATGACGGCGTAGCGCGGACGGACGGTCGCAAGCAAGTCGGCTGAAGTTCCGCTGGCGCTCCCGTGATGCGCTACTTTCAGCAGCATCGCCTCCGGGTGTTCCTCCACGACCCGCCGCTCCGCGGGACGCTCGGCGTCGCCTTCAAGCAGGGCAGTGGTTGCGCCAAAGGCGGCGGTAAACACCAGGCAATCGTCATTCGGACGCATAGATCCTGTTACCTGATCTCGTCCGGGAGCGAGCATGCGAAAATGCAGTCCGCCATAATCGAATTGATCCCCTTCCTTTTTTACCGAAACTTTCATTCCCGCATCATGGGCCTGCGCGACGATGGGCGCCAATTGACCCACCGGCTTGTCGATGCTTATCCAGAGTTCACGTGGGTGAAAATTTGCCATCACCGCCGGCATACCGCCCAGATGATCGGCGTGAGGATGCGTAATCGCCACGACATCAAGATGATCGATGCCTCGATTCCAAAGGTAAGAAGAGACCACCTGCTCGCCGAGATCAAAGTCGGAATGCATCCATTCAGGAATGCCCCCAGCATCGATGAGCAAGGCGCGGCCCTCGGGAGTGACCAGCAGAATAGAATCGCCCTGCCCGACGTCGATGGTCGTCATCTCCATCTCTCCCGCGCGAAGATAGGGGTGCGAGGGGACAAACGCAATCCAGGCGGCGACGGCGAACAGCAGCACCATGGATGCGAATGCAGGCCAGCGCGTGCGGCGAATCTGCGCGACCCACATCGCCAGCGCCAGTGCGGCGACTGACGTCAATATCATGGCAAGCGTAGGCATGGCTACACGAAGATCGGCGATTGATTTGCCGATAAGCTGTGTGCCGCCCAGCCAGTCGACGGTTCCAGCGATTCCATCGAGCGCGAGGCCGGCGACACAAACCGCAGGCCGGGCAATGGTCTTCGAAATATATCCCAAGCCGATAGCGGCGCCGGCGGCGGGCATCAGCACCATGGTGAGCGGAATCACGGCCAGGTTGGCCGGCATACCCATGGTGGTCGCACGATGAAAGTAATAGGCCATCGGCAGCGCCAGTCCGGCCTGCATCAGCGCCGAGATAAAGATCAATTCGCCGAGGCGGATTGCTGCCCGGATCAGGATCGCTGTCATGGCTAGGGTGAATCTGGTCAAGCTGAATCTAGTCACGCTGAATCTGGTCAGGTTGAACGGGCGGTCGAAGAATCTCGTCAAGCGTCCGGCGATCAGCCGCAGGTCGAGCCGGAACTGCGCCACGGCCGGAGTAACGTGCAAATCGTAGCTGGCAGCGTGCAGCAAGCGTAAGCCGCGCGCGTAGGGCAAGGTTGTCCGCTCCAGAAGTGGCGAACCGATGCCCGCGATGATAAAGACGGCGAGAAATGTCAGTTGAAAACTGGCGCCGAAGAGGGCGTGCGGATCGGCGACCAGAAGTCCGAGCGCAGCCGCTCCGATGGCATTCATCATGTTGCGTCCGCGATAGAGCAGGCGCGCGCCTAGATACGTCGCGAGCATGAGCGCGGCGCGCCAAACCGGAGGACCGACGCCAACCACAAACGCGTAGGCGAACGAGACCACGACGGTCGTGACGGCCGCCACGGCGGGATCGACGCGAACCTGGCGTAGCGCCAAAAAAATAGCGAACGCAAGGATACTTAGATTCATTCCCGAGACAACCAATACGTGATAAGTACCCGAGCGCTGGTACTCGGTGCGGGTCGCGTTCCGAAGAAATGACTCTTCGCCCAGAACCATCGCGTCCATGAGCGAGGCTTGCGACGCAGGCCAGAGCTGATGAATTTTGGCCACGATGCTCGCATGCACGCGCGTGCGCCAGAGTTGAATCCGGCTGCAGGAAAACCCGGGAAGCCGCTCAATGTCCGTCGCCTCCGCCGACCCGAGGACGCTGATGCCGTTGTCGCGAAGATAGCCTTCGTAGTCGAAAGCTCCAGGATTGCGGTAATTGCGCGCCGGATGCAGCTTTGCGCGAATCCGAAGCCGAGCACCATAGGGAAACGCAAGTGGAGCGACGGGCGTCTCGCCCGTCCTGCCGCCAACTTCCGCAGCATCGAGGCCGGGCGGAGACGCCCGGCGCTCCACTGAATCGTCAGTCTCCACTTTTTCGTATATCGACAGTCGCACTCCGGCCCGCACGGGCCAGGTTTCGCCCGCACTCTCGATCTCTTCTGTCTCCACATCAATAGAGTCGCGAACCGATTTCGGCCCCACCGCGCGTGCATAGCCCTCGCGCACAACATGCGCCGTGAGGGTTAGGGCACGGCCATCGGCCAGGGTGAGAATGCTGGGGATGCCCGGAGGCTGGTCCAGCGGTTGACTGCGACTCTGAATCAGAAAAGCGCCGAGCAGAAACCATGCGCCCAAAGAGAGCGCCTTGGCCATCCAGGCGCGTTTCGAAAGATACCATGACGCCGCGAAAACGAACGCTACAAGCGCGATCACCCACCACGACGGCGGCCGCCACGCTCGCAGCCCCGTCCATAGGCCAAGCGAAAAGGCCACGGCCGCCCAGAAGAGTGGCTGCCGCGGCGGATTGTGGTCGTGCATCATTCGCTAATCTCGGTGAAGGGGGCCGTTGCTACGCGGCGTGGAGCCTGGACGTGAAAAGCGGTCAGCGGGTCAACAGCATCACCGACTCGACGTGAAACGTCTGCGGAAAGAGATCGAACAAGTGGGCTTCCTCGATGCGGTAGCCGTTTGTCAGCAGCCCCGCGATATCCCTGGCCTGCGTTGCCGGATCACACGAAACATATCGGACGCGGGGCGCTCCCAATTGCAGCAGAGAATTAGTCACCGCCTTGCCCACACCGCTGCGAGGAGGATCGAGAACGATTAAATCGGGCTGGCGCACCGGCCGCCTTTTCAAATAGTCGCTCATCAGATACTGCTCTACCTCCGCGCCGACCGTTTTCACGTTCGCAGGCACATTCTGGACGAGGTCTGCATACGATGTCTGTGATGCCTCTACAGCAAAAATGTGACGAAAGTTCCCGGCCAGGGCGGCCGAAAACAACCCCCCTCCGGCATAGAGGTCGAGGGCGGCATCCCCGCTGGCATCGCCGGTCACGATCGAAATCGAATCGTCGATCAGGTAACTGTTTACCTGAAAGAAAGCTCCGGCGCTTACCTGATATTCGTGATTTCTGGTTCGATAGCGAATTGACTTGGCGCCGGACTGCGCCAGCGGTTTCGCATCCGCAGGAACGTTGTTGTGATCTTCTTCCTTCCTTCCCGGAACAGAAGATTGCCGAGTAGAAAATCTTCGCGCCGAAGATCGCACAGAAGATCGCCGAGACGAGAAAAAGGTTACGCCGCTAACTTCAGGTAACTCGCGCCTGATTGCCTCTGCCCAGCGCAACAAATCTTTAGGATCAGACTCGCGTCCGCAGAACGCCCAGGCCAGCAATTGCTCATCCGCCGAGTCCGCAAAGAGTTCAATCTCTTCCACGACGGGTGGGCAGTTCAATCCGCGCAGGTCAAGCAGCCGCGCCATGATTCGATTGATCAGAGGCGAGCTGATAGGACATTGGTGCACGGCAAGAAATTCGTGCGAGTTCAGCCGGAAGTACCCTAGCGCGAACCCCGGCGCCGTCCGCACTTGCAGCCGCGTGCGGTTGCGGTAATTCCATGGAGGTGAAGCATGCAGCCGTATCTCCAATTTCAGCTCAATTTTCGCAATGCGTTGCAGCGTCTCGCGCAGAATTTCAGCTTTCAACTTTAATTGGCGCTCGTAAGGAATGTGCTGGTAGTGGCATCCGCCGCACCGCCGGAAATAGGGACACTGAGCTTCGACGCGATCGGGCGACGCTTCGACAAGCTGCGTTACCGAGCCGCGCGCAAAACCGGGCTTCTCTTGCCGGATCTCGGCCTCAATTTTTTCTCCAGGCAGCACGAACGGAAGAAACACCGCCATGCTGCGCCCGTCCGAGCCAGCCGGAGTGCGTGCGATGCCATCTCCGCCATAAACTAACTTTTCGATGGAAAGCAGCATAGCGATTTATCTAGGGACATTGTGACCGAGCTTCGTCCCGCCGCCCAGCCGAGGGCGGCTGTCCCTACCTGTCTAATGCATGTAGAACAAGCTTAGCCGCGGCACGCCGCACTGCTCCAGCAAGCGTTTTTGTACATACCGTTTGTGCAGCTGTTCTATCTGCATGGCCGTCATGTTCCGATGATACGGAGCCATGTCGCGATCCGCTTCAGCGCGCACTCTCACCAATTCTTCATCCGGAGTCGCCGCCATCAGGAGCGCGAATAACTTCCCTTCCATCACCGTCAAACGCCGCTCCAAATCTTCCAACCGAGGCACCTTCCCGGCGTCCTCGATTCCCTTCGCCATCTCGCGCAGCGAAGCGGCTTCTTCTCGCGCCAGCGCTTCCGTCGCGAATCCCGCCCGCTGCGGCAGCTTTGCTTGTTCGAGCTTCCCGGCGTTTCCGCACAAGAATGCCGCGATCTGCGACGCTTCAAACCCTGGCTCTCGCTGAGCTTTTTCTGCGGTGGCCGCGCCCACCGCCGCTTCTTTCATATCTTCCGCCGCGGCCAGCACGGCCTGCGAACAATAAGCTAGGCTGTTCACCTTTTTGGACTTCGAGGGCCGCTGGTCATATTTGTCAAAGGAGTCATCCACTCCGCGGAGAACGGCCTCAAGTGGCACGCCCGCACTTTTCCAGGTCTCAATCAAGGCCCAATCGAGGGTTGAGAGCAGCAGATGAGTGCCACGCCGCCGCAGATAGTGCTCTTCGATTTCCGTGAAGTAATTGAAATAGTTTTCCACGATAGGTTCGCAGAGGTCAGAGGTCAGATTGCGGAGGTGAAACTCTAAGTTCTAACTTCTGCAATCTGACCTCTGACCTCTTACCTGGGTTTAGGTGACTTCGGCGATGGCCAGGGTTTTGCGTGAGGATCGAGAGGCTTGGCTGGCTCCAGTGTTTTTGCCTTCGCTGTCGCCGGTGCTGCTTTGGGCGTCGCCTCTTTCAAGCCAGATTCGCGGCGGAAAGACTGATTACGATCCCAGATGATGCGCAGCCCCTCGAGCGTCAGAAATTCATCAACATCCTTAATGAAGTGGGAAGCCGTACCGATCAGCGATCCCAAGCCCCCGGTCGCAACCACGTGCGTCTCCGGGCCCAACTCATCCACAAGTCGCTCCAGAATGCCATCAACCAGGCCGAGATAACCGTAGTAGAGGCCAGACTGGAGGCTGCCCACCGTATTCGATCCAATCACACGCGCGGGCTTGCGAATCTCCACTCGCGGGAGCCGCGCCGTGCGCTGAAAGAGCGCGTCCGCCGAAATCCCGATTCCCGGACAAATCACGCCGCCTTTGTACTCGCATTTGGTTGAAATGCAATCGAAGGTCGTCGCGGTGCCGAAGTCCACAATCACGCAGGGACCGCCATATTTCTCGAACGCCGCGACCGCGTTCACGATCCGATCCGCACCCACTTCCGCTGGATTGTCATAAAGCACCTGCATTCCTGTTTTCACGCCCGGTTCGATAAACAGCGGCTTGATATGGAAATAACGTTCGCACACCTGCCGCAGCACCGAGTCGAGCGGCGGCACCACGGATGAAATCACGATGCCCTGAACGTCTGATACTTCGAGGTTTTCCATGGAGAACAAGTTCCGGAAGATGACTCCATACTCGTCAACCGTGCGCGTCAAATGCGAACCGACGCGCCAGTTCGCCGCGAGCCGTTCGTAGCGTGCTGCTTCCGCGGTCACGTCCTCTCCCGGACCATGTATAACCGGCGCAAATACGCCGAGAACAGTATTCGTATTGCCGATATCAATGACGAGAAGCATAGGGCAATTTGTAATTGGTGATTTGTAATTGGTAATTGGAAAGCCCTTGATCCTAAATTGCAAATTACCAATTACAAATCACAAATTACCAATGATTTTCACCGTTCCACTCACCACTGTACTCAATCCCTCCGCCGTTCTCACTCTTAAGAATCCGCGGTCGTCCAATCCCTCAGTAATCCCTGTCAGGGCGCCGTTTTCGTTCTTGTCGACGTTGTTGCCGACATCGATCATCACTTTGCTCCCCCGTACCGAGGAAGAGTTCTCCTCGAACCGCCGCAGAATCGTATTCTGCGCTCCCGAACCTTCTCTGCTATGTTCGACCAGGCTGCGATACTCCCGGTCGAGCGATTTTAGCAAAGTGGCGCAGAGCTCTACGCGCGACCACTCCGTGCCAGTTTCAATGCGCAACGATGTCGCAATCTCGCGCAATTCGGCCGGGAACTTCACCTGATTCACATTGATGCCCACCCCAACCACCAGATGGCGCACGCGCGTGGCCTCGGCGTTCATTTCCGTTAGGATGCCGCAGAATTTTTTCCCGCCCAGCAACAGGTCGTTTGGCCATTTCAGATCTGGCACAAGCTGTGGTGCGATTTCCGCAACCGCCGCACGCACCGCCAGCCCCGCCGCCAGCGAGAAAATCAGCGCCTCCGAAGGCGGCATCGCAGGGCGCAAGATCACTGAACAGTAAACGCCCGACGATCTTGCGGAATGCCAGATGTGCGTGCCGCGCCCGCGTCCGGCCAGCTGTTCTTCGGCGAGAAATACGCTACCCTCAGGCGCGCCCTCGACGGCGGCACGCATCGCCTCGGAATTCGTGGAACCGATTTTGTAGTAGTGATGGATTTGCTTAGCAGTTCCGGAAGATCCGCCAAACATGGTCCCTCTCAAGGAAGGCGCCAACATTTCCGGCAACAGCAAATCCGGGACCGCGCGCAACTGATAGCCCGTCGCCGGATGTCCCGCGACATCGACTCCCAAACCGCGCAATTGCTGAATCAACCGCCATACTTCCGACCGGCTTGTCCCGATCTCTTCGGCAATCTTGGTGCCGCTGACGACAACGGTAGCGTGGCTCATCAACAGTCGCACGATACGCCCCAGTCGAACATCGGTCGCTTTGTGCACAGCCGGGGAGCTGCGAGTTTTTGTGGATGCGGAGATGGAAGGATTATAAACAGTCGTTAGTCGCTGGTCATTGGTCGTCGGCAAAAGCGGCTCAATGCAGCAAAACGGGAGTGACGCACAATTCCCAAACGACTAACGACTAAGGACCAACGACCGTTTCATACCGGCTGCACTCGCAAACTCATATCCACCAGTGTCGATGGCTGCGTCAGAGCACCAACAGAAATAAAATCGACACCTGTCTCGGCATACGATCGGACATTCTCCAGCGTAATTCCGCCGGCGCACTCCAATGGAATCCGCACCGCTTGACGCGAACAGAGCTCGACGGCCCGACGCACTGTTTCCACGCTTACATTGTCGAGCAGAATCGCGTCCGCCCCAAGATTCAGAGCTTCTTGCACTTCTTCGAGCGAACGCACTTCAATCTCAATCGGCTGATGCCCGCGCCGGTTGCGGATCGCACGCTCGAGTGCCGTAATAGCGCCTCCGGCGAGCGCAATGTGGTTGCTCTTGATCAGGACGCCGTCCGAGAGATCCAACCGGTGGTTGTGGCCGCCTCCGCAGCGCACGGCGTACTTGTCAAGCACGCGCAGGCCAGGCGCCGTCTTGCGAGTATCGAGAATCCGGACATTTGTGCCCTCCACCGCGTCGACAAACTTCCGCGTGGCGGTCGCGATGCCGACCATGCGCTGAAGAAAATTCAGAATCACCCGCTCACACGACAGAATCACTCGCGCGTTGTGCTGGATCACAGCGACCGGCTGCCCCGCCGGCACGCGGATGCCATCAAACATCGAAGGATGGCTCGTCACCTCGTAGTGCGAAGTAACCGCACCGTCGAGCGTCGCATAGACGTTGAGAATTCGCGGGATACATCCGAGGCCCGCCAGAGTGCACTCGCGTTTGGCGATAATCGTCGCCGAAGCGCGCTGGTTCGGATCGATGCAAGCATAGCTGGTGGCATCGCGCGTCGCCCGGTCTTCATTCAGCGCGTTCTCGATAATCGCGGTAATGCGTCGTGAATGCCAGTCCATGTTCGTACAGCTTGTGTGGGGACGGGCGCCCTCGCCCGTCCATGCGGCTCGAAGAGCCGCCGCATTCGATGCAGCATCGAGCTGACTGAACAGCCGAGGACGTCTATCCCTGCCTGGTTGTCTCTAACTTAGCTCCTTCAACTTGGCGGCGCTTTTCTCTCTTAGGATCGTCAGTTCTTCCACCTGCTTACGCAAGCCCTCCACTACATGCGGCGGGGCCTTGCTCAAGAACTGCTCGTCACCCAGTCTGGTTTGCGCACCTGCCAGCTGCTTCTCAATCTTTTCCAATTCTTTGGTTAGACGTTCGCGCTCGGCTGCGACGTTAACCTTTTTTTCATAGATCGCATGCACATCGAATCGCGATGTGCTGCGCGCGCCGGGGAGCTTCGCCAGCGAGCTTTCGACAAATATAACCTTCTCGACATTGGCCGGACGATCCAGCAAAACGGCGCCGAGATTTTTCTCGAGCATCGCCCGAATCTCCGGTTCAGGGGCGAACACTTCGATCGGTACTTTCACTTTAGGTTCCACTTTCAGTTCCGCCCGCAGATTCCGTATGCTGACGATCAGATCCTGAAGTATCGCGATCTCCGTTTCCGCGCCCAGATCAATCTGCTCTTCAGCCGCGACCGGATACGCCGCGAATGCAATCGACTTCAGAGGAGGTTTGCCATCATAGATGGCATGCCAGATTTCTTCCGTGATAAACGGCATGATGGGATGGAGCAGCCGCAACGATGCCTCAAACAGATTGACCAGATTCGCGCATGCGGCGCGGTAATAAGCCGGCTCTACCAGCGTGTTAAGACCCAGCCGCGGCTTGATCAGCTCGATATACCAATCACAGAATTCCCCCCAGAAGAAATCGTAGATGCGATTTGCCGCCTCATCGAAACGGTATGTCTTCAGAGACTCGTTCACGTCCTTCGTAGCGCGATTGAATCGCGAAAGAATCCAACGGTCTTCTAATAGCTGCGCTTCGAAGCCTGGGATTCCCTGGGAGCGAAAAATGCCAGGTGCCTCTCGGACGAATTGCTCCAGCGACCACACTCCAGCTTGCTGCGCCAAGGCCACATTCATGAACATGAACCGCGCCGCATTCCATATTTTGTTGGCAAAATTCCGGTAACCCGCCGTCCGGCTCTCGCTGAACGCGATATCGGTCCCCGGCGCAGCCATCGCGGCCAGGGTAAACCGCGTAGCATCCGTCCCGTACTGTTCGATCACCTCGATCGGATCGAGCACGTTCCCCTTGGTCTTCGACATCTTCTGACGCTCGGCGTCGCGCACTAACGCGTGAATATAAACATTGCGGAAGGGAACGCTGTCATTTTTCTTGTCACTCCAACCGCTCGCTGTCTTCATCGCCGCGTCCTGCTTGTGTCCCTCCATAAAATGGCAGCCGAACATGATCATGCGCGCCACCCAGAAAAACAGGATCTCGTACGCCGTTATCAGCAAAGTCGTCGGATAGAATACCTCCTGATCGCGCGTCTTCTCCGGCCAGCCCAGCGTCGTGAAGGGCAGCAAACCTGAGGAGAACCAGGTGTCAAGTACGTCCGTGTCCTGCTCCAGTTTCGCGCTGCCGCACTTTGGGCACTTCGCAGGCGTCTCGCGCGCCACGATGATCTCCTGGCAATCACCGCAGTGCCACACCGGAATGCGGTGCCCCCACCACAGCTGGCGTGAGATCGTCCAGTCGTGGATGTTGTACATCCAGTTCAAATAAATCTGCTTGTAGTTCTCGGGCGTGATCGTGATCTCGCCCGATTCCACCGCCTCAATCGCCTTCTTGGCAAGCGGCGCAATCTTCACGAACCACTGCTCCGAGAGTCGCGGCTCGACCACCGTACCGCACCGGTCGCATTTGCCGAGCGGTACGGTGTAATCCTTTTCGGCAACCAGAAAGCCTTGCTCTTTCAGATCCGCCAGCACCGCTTCGCGCGCCTCATAGCGGTCGAGTCCTTTATAAGGACCGGCATTTTCGTTCATGCGCGCGTGCAGATCCATCACATCGATCTGCGGCAGATTGTGGCGCTTTCCGGCCTCAAAATCATTCGGATCATGCGCCGGTGTGATCTTCACCGCGCCGGTGCCAAATTCGGGCTTGGCAATGTCATCGAGAATAATCGGAATCTCCCGCTTCATCAGCGGCAGCAGAACTTTCTTGCCATGGAGATGCGTGTAACGCTCGTCGGTCGCGTTCACCGCGACCGCTGTATCGCCCAGCATCGTCTCCGGACGCGTCGTCGCCACTGTAATAAATTCTTTGCCAATGGAGCGACGGGCGTCCCCGCCCGTCCCACACGCGTCAGTCGCAGCGCCGTCAATAACCGGATACCGAATCTCCCAGAGTTTGCCCGCCACCTCTTCGTGTTTGACCTCAAGATCCGAAATCGCCGTCTCGCATCGCGGACACCAGTTCACGATGTACTTGCCGCGATAGATCAATCCCTCTTCATACAGCCGGACGAACACCTCGCGCACCGCGCGCGAAAGGTTCTCGTCCATGGTGAAGTATTCGCGTCCCCAATCGACCGACGCGCCCAGCCGCTTCATTTGGTCGAGAATGGCGCCGCCGTACTCGCGCTTCCATTCCCAGACGCGCTCGACGAATTGCTCGCGCCCCATGTCTCGGCGTTTTTTGCCTTCTTTCGCCAACTGGCGCTCGACCATCATCTGGGTGGCAATGCCGGCGTGATCGGTACCCGGCAGCCAGAGCGTGATAAATCCACGCATGCGATGCCAGCGCACGAGCATATCCATCTGCGTTTGGTTGAGCATGTGCCCCATGTGCAGACGGCCGGTAACGTTCGGCGGCGGCAGCAGGAGGGCGAACACTGGACGAGAGTCCCCCGGAGCGGATGTCTCGACATGAAAGAGTTTTTCCCGGACCCAATATTCGGCCCAGCGCGCTTCAATCGCGCCCGGTTCGTAAGCTTTCGGCAATTCGTGCGGCATTTTTGGTGTATGGCTCCAGGGCTTGCTTATGAGACAGCTGCCTCCGGCCGACTTTCTCCGCCATCAAGGCCAAGCAAAGCCCGGCAATCTTCGGCAGAAGGAAAGGAATCTTCGATATTACAGGCGCAAGAAAAGACGGGTCAAACGTGGAGGACAAAATACGACCGGAAAAGGCGGCCTTACTTTCCGGAAAGCTTCTTCGTAATTTCTTCCACGATCTTCGGGCGAAGATCGGCCATTACTCTATCCACAATGCTCGCGATGGTGCTGGCGTCGGGGCCGGATGTCGATTCTGCACCCTCCGCAGTGGCAGCGGCGGCTTTAGCCTTCGGAGGATCGTCGAACCCTAGTGGAATAGATTGCAACGCCTCTTCAGAATGAGAATGCCCTTGGCCAGCATCCATGATTGCGGCGCCGCTGACCAGCGGGTCGCTCAATGCCTCGCTCGATACCACGCTCGCTTCCGGAGTCGCTTCCGCCTTCGCTTCCGCGATCGATGTTTGCGCGGCTGTGGTCTCTGCCTCATGGGGAGCGGAATCAGGATGGGCCGAATCCTGGGTGAGATTTTCTTGCTCGCTTGGAAGATATTGGAGCCCTTGTTCTTGTACAGACACTGGCAAAGATTCCGGCAAAGGTTTTGCAGCAGCTGTGAGATCCGCCGCTGCCAGCCTGTTCTCAACTGCGGCCTCAATTGCCGAAACTCCGGTGATACAAACTGGCTCCAGTGCATCGCCGGACGCGGTCACGGGCAGGGCAGCAAAGGTACGGAACATTTCCGCTTCCAATGAAATCGCCGCTTCCTCCGCACTCAATGCCACCGGCTCCGCAACCCACCGCAGGCCATCCGCCGCCCGGTGTGAAAGTTCTGTTTCCGATGACTCTCCGCCTAACGCTGCCGCCTGCAACGATTCCTGGGACTGTGCCGAACCCGTATCCGGATTCCAGTTAGCGGGCGTTAGTAGGCGCAACGCCTGAACCAGTTCCGCATCGCTTGGCGCCGGTTCCGCCATCACCCCTTCAATCGCGTTTGCCGGCGAAGCAAAACCCGGCTCGTCGTCTCGATCCACACACGCAGGCTCCTCGGCGAACTGCGCAGCGTTCACCGTAGTTGCAATCACTACAGATGTTTCCGCTGGCTGATTCTCCGGAGGCTGATTCTCTGACGGGTGATTCTCCGAAGGCTGCGGTTCTGCGTATTCCCTTGTTGCAGGGGCGGGTGCATGCTGCTTTGTTTCGACCGCAGCCGCTATATTTTCGCCCGGGAGTTCCACATGTTCAACCGGAATCTCAATTTCGCTATTGCCTTCGACTGTGAATACGGGAACTTCGACGCTTGGAGATTCGAGAATTGAAGATTCGGGAATAGAAGATTCGGGAACTGCGGATTCAACGACCTGCCCGGCAACCCGCGCCCCTGCAACCTGCGGTTCATCCATCAACGTCTGCGGCGCAGGAACTGCTGCCGCAGAAGCGGCCGCGTCAGAAATCGCCTCCTCAGAAACGACAGTCGAGGCCGATGCAACACCGGACCCCTCACCCGCGGCGGACGTTTTCTCATCCGCAGGGTCGTTTGCCGCCGGCGCATCTTCCTGGGCCGGAAGAACCGACCCCTCGAGTTTCGCAGCTAGCGCGGCAAGTGCGTCAAGTTCATCCTTCGTAATATCGCCCGGAAGATCAGCAACCGGAATCGGTTCAGGCGTGGACGTTTGTTTCGCCTTCTTTACATCCCCGGCGCCATTGCGCTTCCCCTTCCGGAAATCGCGGAAGGTTCCCGCCGACGCATCTTCTACTTCTACTTCTTCTTTTTCTTCCTTCTTTTTCTTCGATGAGAAACCCAGCCGCGTCTTCCATCCCGTGTCGGCCGCCGAATTACTTTCCGGTTTCCTGCCGTTTCCCGCAGATCGGAACCGCTCTGCGCCCGAATCCACGCCTTGGCGCAAGCCGTTCTTGGGCTGGGCCACCATGAGGTCTTCGAGTCGCGTGATCGCGGTCAGCAGCTCGCTGGCTTCGAAGGGCTTCACGATATGGGCGTCGGCCCCCACTCTTCGCGCTTCTTCGGGCTTGAACGGCTCCAGCTTGCCCACGCTTAGCAACACAGGAATTTGCGCCGTTTCGTCCGAGTCCTTCAGCCGCTGGCAGACCTCCAGCCCGCTGTACCCCGGCATATAGACATCCAAAACGATCAAATCAGGTTTGAAATCGGCGACCCGCTTGAGGGCGGCGGATCCATTGTTGACTGTGGAGACGTCGTAACCGGCATCCGCCAGAATCTTCCGCCCCATGTTCTGGGCAGTCACACTATCGTCAGCAAGCAGTATTTTCCGCGCCAAAAGTCGTCCTTCGCTAAAAAAGGAGAGATAACGCGAAACTACCTTGTCCCCAAACCTAAGTCAACGTTTCAAGTGGTTACAGGAGGTTACGACCGTTCCTAGCCTGTTGGTGAAAGGTCAGAGGTTAGAGGTCAGATTGCAGAGATCAGAGGCCAAGGCTCTAGATTGCTGGCAAGAGATCAGAAGGCGATCAGACGGCGGATTGGAGAACCCCAAGATTTTATCTCTGCAATCTAACCTCTGACCTCCTCCGCAATCTGACTTCTACCCTCTAAAATCTCTAGAACGGGTTGAGTTTCTTCAAGCCCTTCTTCTTTTTCTTCTTGCTCGAAGAAATATCCGCCATTTCCACGGTTTTCGGTGGGCTGGCAGAACTCGACGTGCCGCCACCTTCCAGTTGATTGGCCTGCTGCAACGGAGGCAAGGCCGTTGGGTCGGGCTCGACATTCGGCTTTAGCTCATTCGGATCTGCGACGGTCGGCTTTAAGTCAGCTGTGGCCGGGGCTTGCGCCGCAGGCTGATCCGCCGGCCTCGTCCCCGAATCTGGCACAGTTACGGGAGCATCCGAACGCGGCGCCGGTTGGTTCGGGGCAACCGAGCCATTAATCTTTTCTACTCCTACCCGTTCATCACCGGTGCCTCCTCGTGCAGCGATGCCCATCTGCTGCACGACCTTGGTCGCGGTTACCGGCTCTGGATCGACCATCGTTGGTTCGCCAACTCGCGACGACTTGGACACATCAGGACCCTTCTCAAAGGTCCCGATCATGTTCGATATGATTCCTTCTTCTTGACGGCTGGCAATTTCCTTCTTGTTCAAGTCAAGCGCCGCGCGCGTCGGCCGCGGTACCGGCTGATGCAGCGCCTCCAGCCGCGCCTTCGCATCCAGCGCCCGGTCCATCGCCGGATAGCGCGTGATGATCCTGGCATAAGCCGCCGACGCTTCCTTCGTCTGGTCCTCGATCAACCTGGTCTTGACCACTTCGTTCAAGCGCGTGTTTTTTCGTATGGCGTTAATTTCGCCTTCATATGATTGACCCAGCAGAAACAACGCCTCGTCCGCGCCGCTATAGAGCGGATAGCGGTCCGCCAGCGTCTTCAGCCGCGCAATCGCGGCCGGATACGCCATCCGCAGATAATAGAATCGCCCGATCTCGTACTCGCGTTCCGCCAGCACTTCCTGCACTTCCCGCAGACGCTGCTTCGCCTTGGGCACCAGTTTGCTGTCCGGGTACTCCTGAATCAAGGCCCGGTATTCCTCCTCGGCGCGCACCGCGTGGGTAAAGTCGCGGTCGGGCTTCTCCATCTGCTCATAATGAATGTTTGCCACTTTGAGCTGCGCCTCGGCCGCTTCCGGCATGTTGGGAAAGAACGTACGGAAATCCTTATACTCGATCTCAGCCTGCTGCATCGCCGTCGTACCGCCTTCGGCGTACCACGAATCCGCCACCCCGAGCTTCGCTCGCGCAATAAACTCGGAATCTGGATAGGTATTGATCAGCGTCTGCAGCGTCATCCGCGCCACGTCGAAGCGGTTATGCTTCATGGCATCCATGGCCCGGTCGAAGAGCACCTTGTCCGGCTGCTTCGACCCGACGTTGGCCAGCGGATTCACCGCTTTCTTGTTGCTGCATGCCACTGTCAAAGCCAATAGCAATGCGAGAAACAAAACAAAAGAATTACGACGCATACAAGACCTCAACCTTTTACCGCGGAGGCACAGAGACACGAAGAAAACCAGCAATTGATCTTCTCCGTGACTCCGTGTCTCCGTGGTGAACTTAGATTTACGCTCGCAACAAAGTAGCGCTGCGAGCCGCGCCCAGCAGCGCCGCGGCATTCGCCTTCGCATCGCCCTTGCCAAATACAGCGCTTCCCGCGACCAGAACTTCCGCTCCGGCCCGCACCACGTCCGCCACCGTGTCCATCCCCACGCCGCCGTCTACCTCGATTCGGTAGGAATATCCCCGCGCTGCTCGAATCTCCACCAGCTTCCTCATTTTGTGCAACATGCTCGGAATAAATTTCTGCCCCCCAAACCCCGGATTCACCGTCATCACGAGCACATGATCGACAATCTCGAGCACTTCCGAGAGCGTTTCCACCGGAGTCGCTGGGTTGACCACCACGCCGGCCCGGCAGTTGTGGCTCTTAATCAGGTTCAGCGTCCGGTTCAAATGCCGGCACGCTTCCTGGTGCACCGAAATCCAGTCCGCTCCCGCCTCCACAAAATCGGCAATATATTGATCGGCATTTTCAATCATCAGATGGCAGTCGAGCGGCAGCCGAGTGAACTTGCGCAACGATTTCACCACCGGCGGCCCTAGCGTTATATTCGGCACAAAATGCCCATCCATCACATCCACATGGATCACGCTGCCGCCGCCAGTCGCGGCCCGCTCCACCTGGTCGGCCAGGTGCGCGAAATCCGCAGAAAGGATGGACGGCGCAAGTTCAATCAGAGCAGGGTCCATAGGGTCCAGGAAAGTAGGGTCTGGGCTTTGGAAATTCTAGCACGCGGAGCGGCAGAGGAGTACGACGCAATCGAAGTTCGATTACAGATCTGTTCTTAGCGCTATCGCCCAAACGCTGTGGCTCAGTCTATCCGCCGTGTTGACGAAAAATCTTCATAACACCAATCGCCTGCCAGAACGGATTTCAGGCATTCGCACTCTTGTGTTCGCCAGTTTGGTGATACGGATGATTTGTTCCGCCCTTGAGACTCGCTCCAGCGCAAACACGCCGACATCTCTCCCGCGAGCCCTCGGGCCGGCTGTCGATCTTCCGAGCAAAGTCGCCTCGCCGCTAAGCCGTAACCGCTTCCGGTTGCGCCTTTCCCGCCAGCAACTGCCGCAGCACGTACTGCAGTATGCCCCCGTTGGAGTAATAAAGAGCTTCCTGCGGAGTGTCGATTCGAACAACAGCCTGAAATTCCGCCGTCTTCCCACCTCTCACCCGAACCGTAATCTTGCGGCCGGATGAAAATTTCTCCACCACCTCGCGAATTCCCGTGATCTCAAACACCCCGTCGCCAGTCAGCCCTAGTCTCTCGGCATTTTCTCCCGGCAAGAACTGCAGCGGCAGAATGCCCATGCCGACGAGGTTGGAGCGATGAATGCGCTCGTAGCTCTCCGCAATCACGGCGCGCACTCCAAGCAACAGCGGACCCTTAGCCGCCCAGTCGCGCGACGATCCCGACCCGTATTCCTTGCCCGCCAGAATGACAAGGGGTACTTTCTCCGCATGGTATTTTTCGGATGCGTCAAAGATCGACATCTCCTCGCCATCGGGCAGGTGCTGGGTGAATCCGCCCTCGGTGTTCACCATCTTATTTCGCAGACGGACGTTGGCGAACGTGCCGCGCACCATGACTTCATGATTACCGCGGCGCGAGCCGTAAGAGTTGAAATCCGCCGGCTGCACGCCGTGGGCGATCAGATACTTGCCGGCTGGTCCATCTTTCTTGATCGACCCTGCGGGAGAGATGTGGTCGGTGGTGACGCTATCGCCAAGCACGGCCAGCACCCGCGCGCCCGCGATGTTCTCAACCGCAGACGGTTGGAGCGCCATGTTATCGAAATAGGGCGCCTGCCGAATGTAGGTAGAATCTTTTTCCCACGCATAAGTCTCGCCCTTCGGAACGGGCAGCCCGCGCCAACGCTCGTCGCCCGCATACACCTCGCCATAACTTTTACGAAACATCTCGGACGTAATCGCGCTCGCCATCGTCTCTTCGACCTCCCGCTGCGATGGCCAAATGTCGGCGAGATAAACGGGATTGCCGTCTCTGCCCTTCCCGATCGGATCCTTGCGCAAGTCGGTATCGATGCGTCCGGCGAGGGCAAACGCCACCACCAGCGGCGGCGACATCAGATAATTCGCGCGCACCTCGGAATTGATGCGCCCCTCAAAGTTACGATTGCCCGAGAGCACCGAAGCGACGACCAGGTTCTTCTCGTCGATTTCCTTCGAGACCTCAACCGGCAGCGGACCCGAATTGCCAATGCAGGTCGTACAACCGTAGCCAACGAGATGAAACTTAAGCTTCTCCAGATACGGCATCAGTCCGGCTTTCTGAAGATAATCGAGCACCACCTTCGATCCCGGAGCGAGCGAAGTCTTCACCGTCGTCGGGACTTCAAGACCGCACTCGACAGCTTTCTTCGCCAGCAATCCAGCGGCGATCAGCACCGAAGGATTCGACGTGTTGGTGCAGCTCGTAATCGCCGCGATCACCACGCTGCCATGCCGCAGTGCCTTCCCGTTCCCCGAAATGTGTTCGTGCACCTTCGGATCCTCAACCCCAACCGCGGTCGGATTTCCGCCTTCTTGCTCCCAGCGGCCGATTTGTTTGGCGGCGCTCTGCTTGCCCGCAACATCCGCCGGAGCGGCAACTGCGGCCTTGGCCTTGGGCTTGATCAGCGACGGCAACGCCTGCGCAAAGGATTCTCCCGCTTTCGACAGCACCACTCGATCCTGCGGACGCTTTGGTCCGGCGAGGCTAGACTCTACGGTGGCCAGATCAAGACTCAACAGTTCGGAGTATTCCGCTTCGGGCGTCTTCGAATCGTGAAAGAGCCCTTGTTCGCGCGCATAAGCTTCGACCAGCGCGATCTGCTCTTCGCTGCGCCCAGTAAGTTTCAGATAGCGCAAGCTTTCTTTGTCGATCGGGAAGATGCCGCAGGTGGCCCCGTATTCAGGAGCCATATTGGCAATCGTCGCGCGATCGGCCAGCGGCAGGTCTTGCAGGCCGGGTCCAAAGTATTCAACGAACTTGCCGACCACACCGTGTTTGCGCAGCATCTCGGTGATGGTAAGAACGAGATCGGTGGCAGTGGCGCCTTCGCGCAAGCGTCCGGTGAGCTTTACGCCTACGACAAGCGGGATCAGCATAGAGACAGGCTGCCCCAGCATGGCGGCCTCGGCTTCGATGCCGCCCACGCCCCAGCCGAGCACGCCGAGACCATTGACCATGGTGGTATGTGAGTCGGTGCCAACGAGCGTGTCGGGATAGGCCGTACGCTTCCCACCCTCTTCGTGCACAAAAACCACGCGCGCCAGATATTCGAGATTCACCTGGTGAACAATGCCAGTGTCCGGCGGAACAATGGCAAGATTGTGGAATGCAGTCTGCCCCCAGCGCAGGAACGCGTAGCGCTCTTTGTTCCGTTGGAATTCAAGCAGCGCGTTGACATCGAACGCGCCGGGCGATCCAAATTCGTCGACCTGCACCGAGTGGTCAATCACCAACTCGGCGGGCTGCAGCGGATTGATCAGCCTGGCATCGCCACCCAGCCGCTTCATGGCATCGCGCATGGCGGCAAGATCGACCACCGCCGGAACGCCAGTGAAATCCTGGAGCAGAACACGGCTGGGTGTGAACGCAATTTCTTTCTCCGGCTTCGAATTCTTGTTCCACGCCGCAAGCGCGCCAATTTCGTCCTTGGTCACGTTGCGCCCGTCTTCGGTGCGGAGCAGATTTTCCAGCAGAATACGCAATGAGAACGGCAAATGCTTGGTCGAGATGCCCCGCTTGTCGAGAGCGTCGAGCCGGTAGAGTTCGTACTCTTTGTTGCCGACTTTGAAAGTGGCGCGGGCGCCAAAAGTATTCGATAACATGATGACCTTCCTCCAAGCTCCGCCACAGGACCGGAGCGTGTTAGTAAAGATGGGTATCTAATAGTGTAATCGCTTTCGCAGCCTCGCGTGGCAAGCGCCTGTGTGGAGACGGGGCACTGCCCCGTCCAAGGCGGGAAGCGGCAGTCGCGCACTCTGATTGAGCGAAAAGCGATCGAGCTAAGATGATTGCGAAAGTAGAAACGAACCGCAATGCAGACGCTAGCCACGTCGCGCTCGTAGTCCGGGATTACGATGAAGCCCTCGCATTTTTCACCCGCACACTCAACTTCGCCGTTGTCGAAGATACCTCTGAGCGAAACCAAACGGTGGGTATTGATCGCCCCACCTGGCTCTCATGGCACTACCCTGCTGCTCGCCCGCGCCGCCACTCCCGAACAAATGAGTCGTATCGGCAACCAGACCGGAGGGCGCGTCTTTCTTTTTCTGCACACGGATGATTTCTGGCGCGATTACCGCCAAATGACCGATAGGAAAGTTAAGTTCACACGCGAACCCCGCGAAGAACCGTACGGCACAGTCGCAGTTTTCGAAGACTTGTATGGCAATCTGTGGCACCTGTTGCAACTGAAAACCAATCCGCGCGGATAGTGATTAAGTTTACGAAACTTCCAAATAAAATTGTTATCGCACGCCCGTCCAAATCTGATATACAACCACGCCGACCATAAACACGAGATAAATTCGCAGTCCCCAGAACAGCACCATCTCGGTCCGCGTGAGTTGACGTTGCGGGCAATGATGATGCTCCTTGGTGGAAATGATCTGGTCGGGCTCCAGCGCCGTGATGACCGAAGTCAAATCTTCAGGGCTCGTTGCAACGGTCTCGTCGTCGGCGCCCTGTGCGGAATGAAGCTGTCTTTCCATTTACCTGCCTCCCATCTAGCTATTTCCCGTCTAGCTGCCTCCAAAAATCGCCAGCGCGTTGGGCGCGATCACGCTGACTCCAAACAAAAGACCAGCGGCGATCAGCACGATCACAACTCCCAGTGCGAGTATGTTCGCCCACAACGGGCTGATCAGTTCGCCCATGATCTCGCGATCGTTTACGAGCATATAAAGAAAAAGCAGAGCGGGAGGCATGGCCAGCACCGCAATCACGTTCACGATCAGCACGATGTACACCAGCGGAATTCCCGGGATTAACACCAGCGCTCCAGCCGTAGCCGCTTCGAGCAGCAGCACGAGATAGAATGACCTTCCCTGCTTGAAGGGGAGATTCAAACTATGCGGACGGCGCGCAACTTCTCCGAAGGCATAAGCCGATGAAGTTGAAATCGTGATGGCTGCAACCATCCCGGCTTCGAACATTCCCAAGGCAAAGAGCGACGCTCCCCAGCGTCCCACAAAGGGCTGCAGGGCCTGGGCAAATTCCGCGGCCTCGTAGTTCGCGGCCGACATGTGGTGCGTGAATAGCGGAGCCGTTGCCAGCATCGTCGCCAGCGCGGCGATGGTCGCCAGAGCCGCTCCCAGCACAGTGTCGACGCGACCCATGCGGATGTCATGAGTGGTGAGACCCTTATCGGTAATCGCGCTTTGTTGAAAAAACAACATCCAAGGGGTGACTGTGGCTCCGATGTTCGCCAGCAGGAGCAGAACTGTATCCTGCGTCAGGCCACCAGGCAACGGCTTCCAAGTGACCATGGCGCGGCCGACCGCTCCCCAGTCGGGATGCGTCATCAGCGCGACCGGAACAAACGCCAGGTTGAACATGGCGGCGCCTAAAATAATCCGTTCCCAGGTCCAGTAGCGGTGCGTCATCAGCGCGACCGATAGAACCAGCAGCGCTCCGAGGACAGCAACCGCCGGCCGCACGCCAAAGAATCCAAGCCCGGCGCGGATAGCGATAAACTCCGCAACCAGCGTAAGAAAGTTGCCGATCATCAGGTCGATCATGGAGAACCATCCCCAGAACGGGCCAAAGCGATCGAAGATCAATTCCGCGTGTCCACGGTGGGTCGCCGCACCGAGGCGCACGGTCATTTCCTGCACCACGCAAGCCATCAGGAACGTGAGCACAAAGAACGGAACGAAAAAGCCTACGCCAAACCGCGCCCCCGTTGCCGCATACGACAGCATGCTGGGGCCATCGTTCTCTCCGAGCATAACCAGGATGCCGGGACCGATGAGCAGCCAGAACAATCGCAGCCGGGGCCGGAATCCACGGCGGGCGCGCATTGCCGACACTTGTTCGCGGTCATGCGCTCGGTCGATGTCCTCATGCGTGATGACAACTTCATCGCTCAACATTGGCTGAGCATTGATGAGTTCAGGCATGGGTGAGGTTGTCCCTCGTGGCTCCGCTGCTGTTTTTGGCGCTCTCATGCGATGAATCGGTGTACGCGGAGAAAAGCGGCCCCATCCGCTCGTATTATATTAGCGCAAGTATAACTGAAGATGTAAACTACGGTTAATTACTATTTTACATGCACAGAATCTGCGCATGGAGACATCCATCGCCATTTTGTCCTTAACGGAGTGCTGGATCGCAGAGCGCGCTAGAAACATGAATAGTGCCGGAGGAAACGACTAGCCGGTCGAATTTGCCCGGCCTTGAGCCCGTGGAGACAGCTTCCCATCCGCCGATCGAACCCAGACCTTCTGCGCCGCGGATAGACCCAGGGAAACCCGGCCAGCGCCGGTGGTCAGCGTTAGCGTCTGGTCATAGTTACGATGAGCAACGTGGACCTTGGCACCGGGGCGAATGCCGCGCTGTTCCAGAAACTCGAGCAACTGGCGATCGCGCTCGTAGATGCCGCTGACCTGGAAATTCTCTCCAGGAGCTGCCTGGGCCAGCAGCAGCAGTCCGCGTCGACGCCGGCTCGCGGGACTTTCCAATTCCGTCAGATTGCCGTGCGGGCAGGCGATTCCACGGCCGAGTTTAGCCAGCAGCCGCGCCTCGAAATCCGGCGATACTGCGTGTTCCAGGCGTTCGGCCTCGTCATGCACCTTGTACCATTCCATTTCAAAGATTTCTGCGAGCATCCGCTCGATCAGGTGATGGCGAACCGTCAGCTTGCGGGCAATCTTCTTTCCCGCAGCGGTCAGCCGGACGCGACCGTCGGCATTGACGCGCACGAGTCCGTCTTTTTTTAAACGGCGCACAGCCATAGTCACGGCGGGCGGGGAAACTTTCAGCCAATGTGCCAGGGTGGCCGAAATCACGGTCTCCCCTTCGCTCTCGGCCTCAAGAATCGCTTTGAGATAGTCCTCTTTGGAAACTGTGATCACGTGGGAGGTATTATACGGCGATCCGTTAAGCGCGGTTAATGTAGAAACTCGTAAGGTGAATTTAAGCAATCAGCCACTACGCGTTTGACATCGTCTCCGTCCACCCCTACCCTAAATCTTCGACTATGAAGATCCTGGTCTTCGGCAGCGGTGGACGCGAGCACGCCTTGGTGTGGAAGCTCGGGCAATCGCCGCGGGTCAGCAAAATCTACTGCGCGCCCGGCAACGGAGGCATCGCAGACGAGGCGGAGTGCGTCGCGGTAGACGTAAAGAGTCTCGACTCGATGGTTGTCCTCGGTAACCAGATCCGGCCCGACCTCACGATTGTAGGACCGGAGTTGCCGCTGATGCTCGGCGTGGTCGACGAGTTTACACGGAGAGGATGGCGCACATTTGGCCCCACCCGCGCCGCCGCGCAACTCGAAACCAGCAAGAGTTTTGCCAAAGAATTCCTGCAACGCCACCACATTCCTACTGCGCACTACGCGGTCTGCGATTCTTCGGAAGAGGTGCCCGACGCGCTGGCGCACTTCCATGCTCCCATCGTAGTGAAAGCTGATGGACTCGCTGCCGGCAAGGGCGTCGTAATCGCCAAAAGTAAAGACGAGGCCTCCACGGTTGCTAATGAAATGCTCAGCGGCCGGATGCTGGGCGAAGCCGGATCGCGCGTGGTGCTGGAAGAATTTCTGCAAGGCGACGAACTTTCCTTCCTCGTCGTAAGCGATGGCGAACGGGTAGCGCCGCTGGTCGCCGCTCAAGATCATAAGCGCGCCTTCGACGGCGACCGTGGCCCCAACACCGGCGGCATGGGCGCCTACACCACGCGCACCATCGTCGATGACCAGATGCGCGACTGGCTCGTCGCCCACATCGCGCGGCCCGTCGTGGCCGGCCTGAAAGCCGAGGGCGCGGAGTATAAGGGCGTTCTCTATTGCGGGCTGATGATGACGGCGCGCGGCCCCATGGTGCTGGAATTCAATTGCCGTTTCGGCGATCCGGAGACGCAGCCGATTTTGATGCGCCTGGAAAGCGACTTGGTCGAGGCGATGGAAGCGTCGATCGACGGCCGTACCAGTGATGGCGATTTTAAATGGTCAAGCGATGCCGCCGTTTGCGTGGTCATGGCATCGGGTAGTTATCCAGGAACCTTTGAAGCGGGAAAGAAAATTACAGGCCTCGACGATGCCGCAGAATTGGAAGGCGTGAAGGTCTTCCACGCCGGCACGTCCAAGCGCGACGACGCGTTCTATACTTCCGGCGGGCGCGTCCTCGGAGTAACGGCGCGCGCTCCGGAGTTGCAAACCGCGGTGCAGCGAGCCTATGAAGCGTGTGCGAAGATCAATTTCGAGGGCGCACATTATCGCAAAGATATTGCAGCGCGGGCGCTGAAGAAATAGGGTTCTTGATTTAATCCCACTTATGGAAAAATTTATAGGACCGCTTATTCTGCTTTCATTCGGGATGGGAGTGGTCTGCATAACGTTACTTATCATTTGGTTTGTCCCGCGGCGTCCTCTTACAGATTCCAACAAAATCGCAGTCGTGTTTATCCTTATGGGTGCGAGTGTTCCGATTGCGATCTTACCTGTGTGGTATTGGATCAATGCGCACGGGACGTTCCCAGCGATGGGTGTAATTCAGGATATCGCTAAGTGGCTTTGGCCATCCTCAATCGTCCTAATGGCGCTCGACTACCCGGCCCCAGGGCCATCCTGGGGTGCCACACTCTTCATTTATTCAATTGGCATAGTCTGCAATATCGGAACGTACGGCACGGCCGGGCTTGTTGTCGGGCGTGCATGCATCGCTTGCAAAAGGTGGCGCGCACCCAAGGAGGGCGAAATTGCAAGATAGACCGCTAGTTTCAGTCGTAATGGGCAGTGACTCCGACCTGGAGATTATGCGCGAAGCCGCGACGGTCCTCGAGGAATTCGGTATCGCCTACGAGATTGATGTGACCTCAGCCCATCGCTCTCCCGATCGTACCGCCGACTTCGCGCGCAAGGCCGCGAGCCAGGGCATTCGCGTAATCATTGCCGGAGCCGGAGGCGCGGCGCATCTCGCGGGCGCAATCGCCGCGCACACAACCCTGCCTGTCATCGGCGTCCCCATACCTTCCACGTCCCTGCAAGGTATGGATTCGCTGCTCGCGACCGTGCAAATGCCCGCGGGCATTCCAGTGGCCACCGTTGCCATCGGCAAGCCCGGAGCCACCAACGCAGGAATTCTCGCCGCGCAAATTATCGCCGTGGCCGACGCATCCATTGCAAAGAAATTGGAGGCTCACAAAGAAAAGCTGGCACGCGGCGTGGAGGAAAAGTCAAAGAAGCTGAGAGCCACAATAAAGAAGTGAACAGAACCCTGGCAGGCTGCGGAAAAAAGTGTTTTCCGCGCCGGAGTGTCACCTCAGCGGCTAAAGCCGGCGGCTGAAAAATAAGCCGGTTATCGCAGCGGTAACCCCCTGCGCCGCCCAAAACAAACGCAAACCCACCCTTTCCGCAGGCTGCTAGGCGGCGACAGCGTTACGCCGCGAACACTTAATTACAGTTTCAATTTTTTCAGATACTCCCGAAACTCCCCACCCAGATCTTCGCGCTTCAGCGCAAACTCCACGGTAGCTTTCAGGAAGCCCAGCTTGTCTCCGGTATCATGCCTCCGCCCTTCGTAAACGTAGGCGTAGATCTTCTCGCGCCGCAAGAGCCCGCGCAACCCATCCGTCAATTGCAGTTCACCGCCCGCGCCGGGCTTGATGTCGGAAAGCGTTTCGAAGACCGTCGGCGTTAAAATGTAGCGTCCAATCACGGCCAGATTCGAAGGTGCATCCGCTAGCTTCGGCTTTTCGACCAGATCAAGAACTTCGAAGAGCTTGTCGCCGGAGCCAGCGACCTTCTTCGCTTTCAGCACTCCGTAAGAAGAAATCGCGGGTCCCTCGACAATCTGCGTCGCCAGCACCGAACATTGCTTCTCCTCGAACACTTTCATCAACTGTTTGAGCACTGGGACCTTCGCATCAATCACGTCATCGGCAAGCAGAGTCGCAAACGGTTCGTTGCCGATCAGTTCGCGCGCGGTGAGGACCGCGTGCCCCAGTCCAAGCGCCTCCTTCTGCCGCACATACGCGACGAAGATCATGTCCGAAATCTGGCGCACAATCTTGAGCAGGTCGTGCTTGCCCTTTTCTTCGAGCATCTTTTCCAGTTCGTAGCTGACGTCGAAATGATCCTCGATCGCGCTCTTGCCGCGCCCAGTAATAATGATGATCTGGTCGCATCCCGCCGCCACCGCCTCTTCCACGCCATATTGAATGATGGGCTTATCCACCAGCGGCAGCATCTCTTTCGGCTGAGCTTTCGTGGCTGGAAGAAAGCGTGTGCCCAATCCTGCTGCCGGAAAAATCGCTTTGCGGACGATCCGGTTCTTGCGGCGCTCGCCATTCGTGCGTCGTTCGTGCGTCGGTTTCATCGAAGAATCTTTCTGGATAGCAATCATTCCTTTTTTTATACTTGGCGAACTGCCTCTTCGCGCGTGCCCAATTCTTCCAGCAAGTCGCGCAAGGTTTGCAATATTCCTTCGACGCTGTCGATCTTGATTGAAAACTTCAGCGTACCATCCGGAGTAAACTGCGTGCCGCGTTGTGATGCCACGAAACGCGCCAGTTTCTCCGCATCAATCGCGGCCGTCTGGCTGAACTTGACGCTTACGAATTCGCGTTTACGTTCAATGGCCGTTGCCCCTACCCGCATCGCCTGCAACTTCAGCGTCGCATAATCGAGCAGGTTGCGGACAGCTCGCGGCATCTCGCCATAACGATCGATCAACTCCGACCTTACATCGTGCAACTGCGACTCAGTCTCCACACCGGCGACGCGTTTATACATGCGCAGGCGCTGGTTCTCCTCTTTGATGTAATCGGACGGAATGCGAATGTTCAGCCCAAGATTAAGTTGAATCTCCGTGACTTCGACGCCCGCCTCGCCCTTCATCTCGCGCACGGCGCGCTCCAGCATCTGCGTATAAAGCTCGAATCCCACCGCTTCGATGTGGCCGCTTTGTTCGCCGCCCAGGAGATTTCCCGCTCCGCGCAGTTCAAGATCCAGCGCAGCGATCTTGAACCCGGCACCCAGATCGGAGAACTCTTTCAATGCAGCCAGGCGTCGCCGCGCAATAGGCGTCAACTCAATTTCAGATGGCAAGAGAAGGTACGCATAAGCGCGGCGGTTCGAACGCCCAACCCGTCCCCGAAGCTGATAAAGCTCCGACAAGCCCAGCCGGTCAGCCCGATTGATGAGGATCGTGTTACACAACGGAATATCGAGCCCGTTCTCAATAATCGTCGTCGACACCAGAATATCGGCTTCATGATGCATGAATTTCAGCATCACTTTTTCCAATTCGCCTTCGCCCATCTGCCCATGTCCCACTCCGATGCGCGCACTGGGAGCCATGCTTTGAATCTTGGCCGCAATCTCCCAAATCGTATCAATGCGGTTGTGGACGAAATAAACCTGGCCGCCTCGGTCAAGCTCCTGCTCAATCGCCGACTGGATCAGCTTTTCGTCCCAGTTGGCGACCACGGTCTGAATGGCCATGCGATCTTTAGGCGGAGTTTCGATCACGCTCATGTCGCGCAAACCGACCAACGACATATGCAGCGTGCGCGGAATCGGCGTTGCCGACATGGTGAGCACATCCACCGAAGTGCGCATCTGCTTGATGCGTTCTTTGTGGCGGACGCCAAAGCGCTGCTCCTCGTCCACCACCAACAGTCCGAGATCGGCGAACTTTACATCCTTTGAAAGCAGCCGGTGCGTTCCAATTAGAATGTCCACTTTGCCCGCCTCCACTCTTTGCAGAATTTCTTTGATCTGCTTCGGCGTCCTAAAGCGGCTGATCATTTCTACCGTCAGCGGAAACGGCGCGAATCGTTGCTTGAAAGTTTCATAGTGCTGGAACGCAAGCACCGTAGTAGGCGCCAGCACGGCGACCTGCTTATTGTCGCTCAACGCCTTGAAGGCCGCACGCATCGCAACTTCAGTCTTGCCATAACCCACATCGCCGCATAGCAAACGATCCATGGGGAGTTGCGATTCCATGTCGCGCTTCACGTCGGCAATGGCCTGCGCCTGGTCCTCGGTCTCGTTGTATTCGAACGAATCTTCGAACTCCTTCATCCACTCGGTATCCGCCGGAAAGATATGACCGCGCGCGGCCTGCCGCTGCGCATAAAGCTTGAGCAACTCGTCGGTCATATCTTCCATGGCCCTACGCACGCGAGCCTTGGTCTTGCCCCACGCCGCGCTGCCAAGGTGATTCAGAACAGGCTTCGCGCCCTCCGATGAACGATACTTCTGCACCAGATCGAGTCGAGTCAGCGGAACATAAAGCCTTGCCGCGTCGGCATACTCAAGCAGCATGAATTCCGCCGTCCCGTCGCCCTGGTTGATTTCCTTTAAGCCTTGATACTGGCCGATGCCGTGCTCCACGTGCACAACATAGTCGCCGACCTGCAGATCGCGGAAGTCGGAAAGAAACGCCGAGACTTTTGATTTCTGCCGCTGCGGACGCGCCGCCACCAGATCCGATTCGTCAAAGAGATCGCGCGCCCCAAAAATCGCCAGATGCGCTTCCGGCAGAACGAAGCCGTCGGGCAAGTAAGCCTTCAGCAGCGTGGTCGTGAGCACGTCGCCGGCAAAATAAGAAGTCTCGTCGGCATAGCTTTCTCCGCTGCGCGTGCGGCTGCCCAAGCGATACGACGCGTTGTATTCGGTGAACATGTCGGCGAGACGCTCGACTTCTCCCGTGTTCGGCACGGCCAGAATCACCTGCGTACCCTCCCCCACCAGTTTCTGCACCTGCTCGATCATGGCTGGAACCGCGCCGTGGAAGCGCGTGGCCGGCTGCGAAAGAAAGGCCTCCTCCGTTCCTCGTTGGTTTTGGTCCGACGTTTCGTTGGCCGCGCGCGCCAGCGCCAGATATTCGAAATCCGCGCCGGCAAGCGTCGCAGTTTTTTCCCGCCAGGTTTCCGGCGTCAGATAAAGATCAGCCGGACGCACCAGATTACCCACGCCGCTGCGTTCGTGTGACTCTTCAATACGAGCCCATACTTTGTCGAGCTCCAGGTTCGACGCTTCAGGCTCATCGAGAATCACGCAAGCTTCCGGAAGCAGCCCGAAGATGCTCCGGTCAGCGCCCGCCACCGGAGCGTAAAACTCCCACCCCGGAAAGATTCCGGCACCCGAGTCGCGCATCGCTTGCTCTACAATCTCCGGCGATCCTGTAATGCGTTTACCCGAAAGCCGCGCGTTGATAGACCCAAGCAGTTCTTCCGTCACCGGCGTCTCCGTCAGGGGCAAAAGCAACGCTTCATCAACTGGGTTAGAAGACCGCTGGCTCGCCGGATCAAACTTGCGCATTGATTCGATCTCATCCCCAAAAAACTCGATGCGCACCGGGCGATCGGCTTCCGGCGAATACACATCGAGAATGCCGCCACGAGCCGCGTATTGCCCAGGCATTTCCACGACATCGGTGGCGCTATAGCCGACCGTATTCAGGTGTTCGAGCAACTTCTCCAGATCGAAGACCTCGCCCCGACGCAAAACCCGTGCCAGGTCGGCGTAATACTCGGGTGGGCGAAGCAGAATTGTGGTCGCAGTGACCGGTGAAACGACGATCGCAGCGCGGCCAGTCGCAATCTTCCACAAGGCCGTAGCGCGTTCTTCCTGAATTTCCGGATGCGGCGACAGATTTTGGAAGGGAAGCACATCGCGCGCCGGAAGGCTCACCACTGAGTCTGGATCTGTGGCGCCAGTCAGTTCGCAGAACGCACGCAGCACCGGCAACAATTCTTCGGCGGCGCGGTTATCGGCTACCACCAGCACGAAGGGACGTTCAACCGTCCGCCGCAACAAGACAATAATCAGGGCCTTGGCGGCGGGGGACAATCCAGTCACACTAACCCGCCCCGCGTCCTCCCGGAGCTGGGAGGCGACACGCGTAAACGCAGGTAATTGTTCTACCTCCGCGAAAAGTTCGCGGACGAACGGCAAAAGCATTTCCTCTTGATTCTACCAGTGGGCCGTGCAGCAATTTAATGAAACCAGTCAGAAAATTGTCGTTCCGCGCGGAGTACACGTAGGGACAGCCGCCCTCGGCTGTCCAGCGGGGCGGAAGCCCCGCCATACTCAGGAGGGGGATAACCCGAAACCCTAGGTGAGTTGCGCGCTCGCTTCGACGGCCGGGGACGACTGTCTCTATACCTGCCGCCGCAGCAACGGTCGAGTCAGGCAGGTCGGCCCACCCGCGCCGTTGATGCAGATTTCCGATCCTGGAAAAGTGCGAACATCAAACCCGGCCTCGCGGATACATTGATTAGTCTTGGCGTTTACTTCAATCGCAATCAGCCGCTTCTCTCCTAGCGCGAGCACGTTGCAGGCAAGCGTGTCGCGCTCGCTGTACTCAATTTCAATTAAGTTAAAGCCGCGAGCTTTCAACAGCTCCACCGTCTCCACCGCCAGCCACGGCAGATCGACCAGAATCGTCTGCTCATCGAGCATGCTCATCAGCGACATGAGGTGGAGGCACGCCGATGGCCCTGACCCATAAGGCAGCGGCGCCGACAGCACTTCAACTTTCTTAGCGGAGAGGAGCGACCGCATCTGCTCGATCCCCGCCTTGTTCGTCCGATAGCCTTCACCAACCAGCAGAGTGCGGGAATCGAGCCATACCACGTCTCCGGATTCAGAAGTCCCGGGAAGGCCGATCTCTCCCAACACCGGGATACCGAGTTCTCCGCAAAAATTTGCGTGCGCCTGCGCTTCCGCGATGCGATTCTTCTTCCCCGGGTTCATCAACATCAGGCCATAATCCGTGGTCAGCGAGGCGTCATGGGCATACACGGCATCGAGGGTGAGCGATTCCGCCGAGGGCAAACTGACGACTTCGGCTCCCGCTTCGCGCAGCAACCGGCAGAAAAATTCGTGTTGCTGTTGCGCCGTAACACAATCAGGAGCACGTCGAAACCCAAGCTCCCCCCACTTCTCCACCTTTCGTTCATTGCCCCAGCCGGCATTCACCGGCGGACAGACCATCACGCGCAGCAATTCGCCAGTCATGGAATGGCCATTAAAATTTCCGGAAGGCACAAGAGACGGCACAAGAAATATTTCGGTCACAACTGTGGTCCTACTACAAGAAATCTAAAGAAACACGTCCCGAAACGCAATGCACGCAATGACGCAGATACACTCCCACCTAGCAACGGTCACTTAGATGGCGACAGCGCTGCAGCGGGCGTTGCGAAAAAGGGCGCAGCCGTTAAAGATACTGCTAACCGCCGTCAGCACCGGTAATCTATCTTGTCGCTTGCCTAACGCCCCTCCATTGATGTACATATCAGCGGTATCCCATCCTAACAACGTGCTCGAAGTTCAAGTGGTTGGTAATAATCCGCGCAGTCCGAATTCATCTTTCCGCGACCTCGATGTTGCGAAAGCTTCCAGGAGCCTTATGAAAGCACTGCGTCAGCGCTCGTTCGTCTTCTTCTCGTTCTTCTTTCTATTGTTCGCCGTAATGTCCGTCCATCAGTTCACATATGCGCAGGGCGCCGCCACCGGCGACCTCCACGTCACCGTTAAAGATCCCAAGGGCAACGTCGTGACCAATGCCACAGTCACTGTGCGCGATGTTGCCAAGGGCCTGGAGCGCGCCGGCAGCAGCGACGGCCAGGGCGGCTACAGTGTGCGCCAATTGCCCCCCGGTAATTATTCCGTAACCGTCGATGTTCCGGGCTTCGCCAAGTCCGAAGCCTCCGGCGTTGTAATTACCGTCGGCCAGATGGCGGAGTTACCCGTTTCGCTCAGTCTCGCCACGGGCAAAGAGGTCGTAGAAGTAAGCGCCCAGGCAGACATCGTGGAAACTTCGCGCAGTTCGACCACCGACACTATCGGAGAGCGCCGCATCGACGATCTGCCGATCAACGGCCGCAATTACATCAATTTCACGCTGACCGATTCGCAGGTGCAACGCGACAACGCTCCCAACACCGGAGCCGCTCCCACCTCCGGCCTCAACATGAGCGGTCAGCGCGCCCGCTCCAATCTGGTCAACGTCGACGGCGCCGACGCCACCGACAACTCCGTCAACGGCGTGCGCTCTACCGTTTCGCAGGAAGACGTGCAGGAATTCCAGATCATCACCAACAGTTACGCCGCCGAATACGGCCGCGCCGCCGGCGGCGTGGTCAACATCATTACCCGCTCCGGATCAAACGACTTCCACGGCGATGTCTATGGATACCTGCGCAATCGCGATTTCCAGGCCGTGAACCCCTTCAGCACAACCTCCAATCCCGCATATACCCGCGTGCAGGCGGGCACGGCCTTCGGCGGGCCCATTAAGAAAGACAAGACGTACTATTTCTTTTCCTACGAAGTCACTCGCCGTCACGAGACAGGATTCTCCAGCATAGCGCCGGGCAGCGATCTGCCGTATTACCAACTCCAGAACTTTGATACCTCCACGACCGCGGGAGGAGGCATCTTCCCGAACCTCGGCATAATCCAGGTGACGAGCGCTCAGGCCAACTTCCTTGGACCTGAGCTTGCCGGGATCGCTGCCGCCGAACCCGCGCTGTTCGGCGCACTGGCCCCCAACGTCGTACCCTACGAATTTCTCGTCGGAGCTTCGTCCGGTATGGCTCTGAACGGCGCGTGGCCACTCGGATTTACCGGCGGCTTTCCCGGGATTGGTGGCTTCCCCACCACTTGCTCTGCGCCTCCATGCTTCGTTCCTGCGTCCTACCAGACCATAGGATCGCAAGCCGGAAACTTTCCGGTATTTGAAGGCACCAGCCTCTACGCGTTTCGCATTGACCACAATGTCAGTAACAGCAATCGTCTGACGCTGCGTTCCAACGTCAGCCCCAGCACGGTCACCGGCATTGAAGTCAATGGACAAGATCAGCCCTTCGGTCAGAATGCCTATTCGCGCACCTCTCAACAAACCTACCGCGATGTCGCGGGAGTCGCCCAGGACACCTGGAGCTTCGGCGCCACCAAGGTAAATGAGTTTCGGTTCCAGTACGCCCGCCGCGGCCTGGCATATTTCTACAATACCCAAATTCCCGGCGGCTCCGACTCCGCTGTAAACATCCCCGGCTTCGCCTATTTCGGGCGCGAACCTTATTCCTACATCCAGCGCGTTGAGAATCGCTATCAGTTCACTGACAATTTTTCCTGGACGATCGGACGGCACGACACCAAATTTGGCGCCGACTTCAACTACATCCCGCTGAAGGCCACGTTCACCGTGAACTACGGCGGCGTCTACGACTTCGGCTCCATCGCCGCATATCCGGAGCCGTTTCCCATCTTGAATGCAGTGCAGGCCTATGGTGCGGGCATCCCGCAAGATTTTATTCAGGGCATCGGCAGCCCTAGCGACTCATTCTCCAACAAACCGCTAGGTGTGTTCTGGCAGGATTCCTGGCGCGCGCGCAGCAATCTCACTTTGAACTACGGCTTGCGCTACGATATAGAATTCCCGCCCAAGCTCAAGCCACTGACAGGTCTCGCGGTTCCTGCTTATAACTATCTTGGATTACAGAAGGGAATCCAGACCGACACGCATAACGTTCAGCCGCGCGTCGGCGTCGCGTGGGATCCAAAGGGAGACGGCAAAACCGTTATCCGCGGATCGTTCGGAATATTCTTCGACCATCCGTTACTCGGCCTCTATTTCCTGGGCGATGCCTCCGACGGCTCGACCAGCGGCCAGTTGGCGTTCGCTGGTGGCGCCCCATGCACTGCCGCCTCAATCCCCTACAGTCCCGGCAATCTCAACGGCGCCAGTATTTTCACTGGAGTTCTTTCCAATGCGAATTGCATGCCCGTAAGCCAGCTCTATTACGAACCAAACCAACAGCAATTCCAGGCGCTGAATCAGCCTCAATCTTTATTTCTGAATCAAAACTTTCTGGTCAATCCGCCCGCCCAATTTGGTGGCGCTGCCTTTCCTCTGGCTTTCCAGCCCTTCGGCTATCCGCAAGCCAAGAATTTTGTCTACGCCTATTCGCAGCAAGCGAACCTGACCGTCGAGCGCGACCTCGGCAGCGGTTATTCCTTTAGCCTCGCCTACAATTTCAACGGTGGCCGCCATCTAAATCGGCCCATCAATGCCAACACGATTCGCGGAGACTTACTGGTTGCCAACTGGCAGGCGGCCACTACCGATCCCACCTCGGCCTCTGCTGGAGGGCCATTCGAGGTCGGCACCGGCGCAGTTCCCTGCGGCGTCAGCCCCACTGGCCTGCCTTGGGTTACTCCAGCATTGACGAACTTCTTCCGTCCTGGCGGGATCAATCCCTCGATCGCCAACTTCCTGGGCGCCGTGGCTCCTGTCTGTGTAACCACCATATTGCCGGCGGTGATGCAGTATCTCCAGTCACGGGGCTACAGTACCTCCGGTTTCAACACTGCCTGCAATCCTGTAACTTTCGTCGGTTGTATTCCTTTCGGCGACATGGATGCCAATTACTCCAACGGCACGTCAGATTACAATGGCCTGACTGCCAACCTCCGCAAGCGCTTCGGCAATCACTACGAATTGCAGGCGTCTTACACGTGGTCGCACGCCATCGACGATTCCACTGACTTACAATCGACGTTAACTCCGCAGGATAGTTACTATCCCGATCTCGATCGTTCAACCTCTCTCTTCGATGAACGCCATCGCTTTGTCTTCAACGCTGTTTACCAATCGGGCAAGCTCGGCGGCAGCAACTTTGCCAGCAAGTTCTTCAGCGACTGGACTATAGCTCCACTGATTGAATTCGGGGCCGGGCGGCCCTTTAACATCATCACGGGCAGTGATGACAACCAACAATTGTCCTCCCTAACCGGACGCCCTAACACCTTTGTAACCGCGGCGTGTACGGCGGTCAATACGCCGGTCACTTCGAAGTTTTCTCCGACTGGCGTTTTCCAGGAACCTTGTTATCAGGCTTTCACTCCCGCTCCTAATTCCTCACCTGCAAGTTTCCCCTTCGTCACATTGCTCGGCCTCGACGGCAACCTCGGGCGCAACGCCGGCACCACACCGTGGACCGTGTTCAACGACATGCGCGTCGCCAAGAAGATCTACTTTGGCGAGCGCTTTAACATGGACCTCATGGCCGACATGTTCAACATAGCCAATATCTACAATGTAGCGGCTGTCAGTCCGCTTTTCACCAATGCCGGACAAGCCACTGCCGCTTACGACCCGCGCCAATTTCAGTTTGCGTTGAAGTTGAACTGGTAAGATTGAAACATGGACTCCATGCGAGGAACGGGTTGAGAGTTCGAGGCTTCGTATCCAGGTTCCGCGTATCAACGTTTCGCGCAGCCGCAGCTTCTTCAACATTACAAGCGGCCTCGTTGGTTGTGCTTGCGACAGCGGTCCTTGCACTGGCGTTGCTCCTCTCCACCCCGACCTTCGCCGACAGCGGAGCCGACGTCTACAAGATGAGATGTGCGGCGTGCCACGGAGCTAAAGGCGCGGGCCAGACTACGATCGGCAGGAATCTCAAGCTGCGTTCGCTCGCTGCACCTGACGTGCAGAATCAATCGGACGCACAACTTGTAACCATCATCAGCCAGGGCAAGAACAGGATGCCAGCCTATTCTCGAAAACTGTCAAAGGATCAGATCGTAGCGGTGGTGAAGTACATTCGCTCGCTAAAGAACTAGTGTCGCCTCAGCCTTTGACTGGGATAACGAGAACTTTCCCATCTGACAACGAAGCTGAAAAAAAGCCGCGACGGCAATTTGCGGCTATCCCCCAGTTGCACATTCTGTTGCGTCTCAGACCCTCTGCCGTGACGGCGTGTTACTCGTGCTTATCTTTGTAGATACTCTTGCTGATGCGGTTCTGCTGGCGATTGATCCCTCTCTGTTCCGCCTTGGTCAGATGGCCATTGTGCAGCGCCATATCTTTCTGTTCACGATTTTGCACGCTGGCTTCACGCTTCTCCAGGTTGGCCGTCTGCTGAGCATTCAACGTCCCGTTCTTGACGCCGTTGCCGATGCGCTGCTGCTGATTTTCTTCGCGCTGGTTCACTTCATTGACCCGCGGATGGCCGGGATCGACAACGCCTGGACCCGCTCCGGAAGTGGTTGAGGTTTGAGCAGAGGCGGATCCGGCAAGCATCAGTCCCCCAACTGCCAGGGCTAAAAGCGACTTTGTGAATGTATTGTTCATGTGGATAGAAACCCCCGTATGACAGGTTAGTTGCGACGGGTCCACATGGCGAGGTTACCCCGGTGAGAGGCCACAGGTTACTAGGTTAGTGAAACGCTCTGGAGGAATGACTCTATTGAGCAGGTGTCGTGATCGCTCCCTCCGACGCCGACCTTACCAGCGCCACATATTTCGCGAATACGCCAGTCTTGTACTTCACCACCGGCGGCTTCCATCCTGCCATGCGGCGCGCGATCTCGCCATCGGAAATTTCCAACTCCAACTTCCGGATTTTCGTGTCGATCATGATCTTGTCGCCTTCGCGGATTGCAGCAATCGGGCCGCCGAGAGCCGCTTCTGGCGCTACGTGTCCGACCATCAAACCTCGGGTTGCGCCGCTGAACCTGCCGTCCGTAATCAGCGCTACGCTCTCCCCTAATCCTTCGCCCACAATCGCCGCGGTCACGCTCAGCATTTCGCGCATGCCCGGTCCGCCCCTCGGGCCTTCGTAACGGATCACGACGACATCTCCGGCTTTGATTTGCTTGCTGGTAACAGCTTGCATGGCCGCCTCTTCGGAATCGAAGACGCGCGCCGGTCCAGTTTGCGATTGACGCTCGTGGCCGCTCATTTTTATCACCCCGCCGCCTGGCGCGAGGTTGCCTTTCAGGATCACCAGCCCGCCGCTTGTCTTCAGTGGCTTGCTCAAAGGAGCGATCACCATTTGGCCGGCAGTTTCATTGGCCGCGTTCGCCTCTTCCGCAAAGGTCTTGCCGGTGACCGTCATTGCCGAGCCGTCGACATGCTGGCCGTCGAGCAGGCGCTTGGCGATTACGGGAATTCCGCCTGCCGCGTAAACGTCCGCCGCCACGTATTTCCCCGAAGGCTTGAGATCGGTCAGCAGCGGCGTGCGTTCGCTGACTCGCTGGAAATCGTCTATGTCGAGCGGCAATCCCATTTCGCGCGAAATCGCCAGCAGATGGAGCACGGCATTGGTCGATCCGCCCGTGGTGGCCACGCCCGCAATCGCATTCTCGAAGGCGGCATGCGTCAGAATATCGCTCGGCCGAATGCCGCGCTTCAACAGATTCATTACCACTTCGCCACATTGAAATGCGACTTCGTCTTTGCGCGCATCCATCGCCGGAATGCCGTTGAAGCCCATGGGCGAAAGTCCGATCAATTCCATCACCGTGGACATAGTATTTGCGGTGTATTGACCGCCGCACGCGCCCGCGCCGGGACAGGCCACATTTTCGAGCGCCAGCAGATCGGCGTCGCTCATCTTACCCGCAGCATTCGCGCCTACGGCCTCGAACACATCCTGAATGGTGACGTCCTTGCCTTTGTACTTACCGGCGGCAATCGTGCCTCCGTAGAGCACGAGGCCGGGCAGGTTCATGCGTGCAAGCGCCATGGCGGCCGCGGGGATTGTCTTGTCGCAACCGACTATGCAAACCGCTGCGTCGAAAAGCTGTCCGCGGCAGACGAGTTCGATGGAATCGGCGATCACCTCGCGACTCACGAGCGACGCCTTCATGCCCTCGGTGCCCATGGTCTCGCCGTCGGAAATGGCGATGGTATTGAACTCCATCGGCGTGCCGCCCGCCGCTCGAATGCCTTCCTTCACCTTGGTTGAAAGGCGCCGCAGGTGGAAATTGCAGGGCATGGTTTCGATCCAAGTGTTGGCTACGGCGATGAGCGGCTTGGCGAGATCGGCGTCATTGAAGCCAATGGCTTTGTACATGGCGCGAGCTGGAGCCTGGTCGCGCCCGTCGGTGATATAGCGACTGCGATGTTTGAGGTCGATGTCCATGGGAGTGATGCAGACAGTGTAGCCGATGGGCAAGAAGTTCTGAGTTCTCAGTTCTCAGAAACAGCTCCGGCTCTCATCGAGAACTGAGAGCCGGGAACTGAGAACTTTATCTCTATGCATTGACCACTTTCTTCTTCTCCGACGGCAGCCACGACATCATCGCGCGCAACTGTTCGCCTACTTTCTCGACCGGATGCTGCTTCGCAGCCTCGCGCAGCTTGGCAAACTTCTTGCCGCCCTTCTTGTTCTCGGCAATCCATTCTTTTGCGAACGCACCGCTCTGAATCTGCTTCAGGACTTTCTTCATCGCTTTGCGCGTTTCGTCTCCTACAACCATTTCGCCGCGGGTCAGGTCGCCATATTCGGCCGTGTTGGAGATGGAGTAGCGCATGCGGCTTAGGCCGCCTTCGTAAATCAGGTCAACGATCAGCTTTACCTCGTGCACGCACTCGAAGTAGGCGATCTCGGGAGCGTAGCCTGCCGCCACCAGCGTCTCGAAACCTTTCTGCATCAGCGAAGTCAACCCGCCGCAGAGCACCGCCTGCTCGCCGAATAGATCGCTTTCCGTTTCTTCACGGAAAGTAGTCTGCAAAACGCCCGCCCGCGTCGAACCAATGCCGTGCGCATAGCAGAGCGCAAATTCATGCGCGCGCCCGCTTGCATCCTGATGAATGGCAAGCAGTGAGGGCACGCCGCCGCCTTGCGCATACACGCGTCGCAGCAAATGCCCCGGGCTCTTCGGCGCAATCATGACCACGTCCACATCTTTCGGAGGCTTGATGGTCTTGAAGTGAATCGAAAATCCGTGCGAGAAGCCGAGAATTTTGCCTTTGCGCAGATGTGGTTTGATGGCCGATTCGTAAAAGTCGGCTTGAGTCTCGTCTGGAGTTAGAATCTGTATCCAGTCGGCGCGCTTGGCGGCCTCCGGCGGCGCGACCACTGTCATGCCGTCGGCGACCGCTTGCTGGGCCGAACCCCGCTTCGGATCGAGGCCGATGATCACTTCGTAGCCGCTGTCACGCAGGTTCTGCGCCTGCGCGTGCCCCTGCGAGCCGTAGCCGAAAACGGCGATCGTCTTACCTTGAAGTGCGGACGGATTGGCATCATTTTGATAAAAGACTGTGGCCACTGGAAAACTCCTTATCTATATATTTATTTTCTTTGTTATCTGGAATGCTGAAGCCTTTTTGTAAGAGTGCGTGAAGATAATAGATTTCGGAGACTTAACCGACCGATCGGTCGGTCTTAGAAATGCTATCTACATAGACCGTTGAATGTCAAACCGTTTCTATCGGCGCGTATAACTACCGTCGATTATGTCAGGATCTAAGAAGTTGGTTTGAAATTCGGGTTCAGAACTCAAGGTATGATCCGCCACGCCCATGATGCGCCGCGCCAGTGGTCCCGGTTGCCGGGAGAAGACCTTCTTCAATTCCGTGCAGGCTTTCCCACGCGGCCTCGGTCAGTGCCGGGTCTGCCCCGACAAGATCGCGGATCATCTGCCACGCGGCGAGGTTGAGCGCGCCTTCGGGTGCAGGGCCCATCGCCAGCGAAACCGAGCATTGCGGGCAGAAACATATGCGCTGCGCCGAAGATTTCTGACGCGGCTTCACTCCCACAGTTTGGGCGAACAGGAAAACGGCCACCGATTTTTGTCCGACTTCAAGCTCCCGACTGCAGCGAAGGCAATACAGGTTGTCCAAACTTCATCTCCCCAGGTCTGCAAAAGTTCTGTTCCCGCTACTCTCTCCAAGGCGCTGCCGGTGGCGCAAGTATGTAGAAGGATTCCTGCTGGCGGCGGTCAAAATTATCGGCGATCGAAATAACCAACCAGATTTTGTCTAGCGTAGGTCCGCCGGACGAACCAAGGTTTGCTCTAGCCAGGAGCCGATCTCATCGCGCACTCTAGTGCAATGCGCGCTGATCCATCGGCAAAGGTCTTGCACTCGTCCAGGCTTCCGCGGGGTAGGCAGCAGGTCGCCGCGGTCTGCTATCGCATGGGCAAACGTGGCATTGAATTTCTCTTGGTTCAGACTCGCAGCGGACGTTGGATTTTCCCCAAAGGAGGCGTTGAGCCTGGCCTTACGCACGCCCAGTCCGCAGCCTTGGAGGCGTTTGAAGAAGCTGGCGTTCATGGCCGCATGGAGACAGTCGCCTTTGCCCGTTATTTCAGAACTAAACGTAAGCCGGCAAATGTCACCCAAGGCAGGGAGGCTCTCGCGAGGGTCAAGGAACCATCTAGTGTTATTGCCCACCTCTGCGAGGTCGCCAGGCTCGAACCACCGCAGGAATCAAATCGAAACCCCACCTGGTTTTCCGCCGAAAAGGCGCAGCAACGTCTGCTCAAAGAGCGGCCCTCGCAGTTCGGTGCCGAACTCGCTCGCGTCGTCGTTCGCGCCGTTTCGCGAATTCAGCGGTTGCAGAGCAGCGCCCGGCACACGCCGGACCGCATGCAAAAAGATGGTCTGCACAAGGTGCGATTTGAAGCTCATGAAGATGGACACCTACACGACGATTTGCGGAAAGCGGTGCTCGCCCGCTACATTCTCCGCCAGCGCGATGTGCACTCATCGGCAATTTCAGAAACGGCAGTGCAAGCTCGGTTCCGAAGGAGTCCCCAGCTCCCCGCAGCCGAGGAAACCCGGCGGTCAGTTCTGCGGCTCACGGCCAGCTCACATTCAACCACTGAAACAGCCCGCAATATCACCGCGATTGACAGCGGACGGAAGACAAATCCGTCAAATCGCAGGGAAGGTCTTGGCGGTAAGAAGGCGGTCAGCTTAAGGCGCGAAAGATCCTCACCGGGAGGGGAGTGATCGACGCGTTCTAAAAGAAATGACTCTCGAAAGGTAGAGGTGCGGACCCTTTCCGCGATACCATCTTTGATGATGCTTCGCGACGCGATCGTTGAACCTCGCCAGGAACCCCGCCAGGAAATTCTGCGCGCCGCCGCTCGCCTCTTTCAACAGCGGGGGTACGATGCCACCTCGATGAACGATGTCGCTGCCGCTCTCAAGCTTTCCAAAGGCGGCCTCTATCACCATTTCGAGTCAAAAGACGAGATCCTCTTCCATATCATGTCGCACGCCATGCAGATTACTGAAGACCGGGTGATCAATGTCGTGCGCCGTCTCGACATAAGCCGCAGTAATGCATCCGGCATTGACATCACCGAGGAGCGGCTGCGAACCCTCATTCGCCTCCATATCGAAGTCGTACTCAGTCCAGAAGACCGCGAGATTACGGTCATGCTGCACGAGAATCATCCGCTGCCGCCGGCGCTTCGCCGCAAGATCAATGCTCGCAAGAAAGATTATGTGCACTTCGTCGAGAACCTGATCGCTGATGTCCAGCGCAAGCGCGCTTCCCGGTCGTCGGTCACGCCGCGCGCCGCAGCGTTTGCGCTCGTCGGCATGATCAACTGGATTTATCAGTGGTACAAGCCGGACGGCCCGCTAACCGGAGACGCGCTGGCCCAGCAGTACACGGATATCTTCTTTCACGGCGCAGTCGGCTAGTAGAGACACGGCTTGCCGCGTCAGTTGCGAACGCACACACCCTGATGCCTCGCTACTTCCACATCGACGATCTCTCACGCCAGCGAGGCGAAGACGGCAAACCGTATCTTGAGTTTCTTCGCGTTCCGGCCATGAGCGCTGGCGTCTACCTTCTGCCGAAAGGTGGAACCGACCCCCAGAAGCCGCACCGCGAGGACGAGATGTACTACGTCATTCGCGGACGCGCCCGCGTGCAGATTGGCTCCGACCATGCCGAAGTGCGCACCGGTTCTGTCATATTCGTCGAGGCCGAACTCGAGCACCGGTTTTATGACATTCAAGAGGAGCTCGAACTGCTGGTCTTCTTTGCCCCCGCGGAACAAGAGTGAAATCCTGAGGCGATGTACGTCTGCTTGGGAAGCCAATTCGACCCCGAGCTTGACCGGGACTCCCAAAGGCGCGCGAGTTTCTTCCTAATCGGCAGCCGCTTTCGCCGGCACCCAATATGCTTCTTCTTTTATGTTTTCGTTCGTAGAACCAATCCGCTTCAGAATGCCCTTCCCTTGCTCCACCATCACGGGATGCCCGCACAGATACGCGAGGCTGTTTGCTCCTGTGCAGCCCCATTGGTCGGCATATTTCCGGATCAGTTCATCCACGCGTCCGACCTCGCCTTTCCAATTCTCGTCCTCCCACGGACGGCTCACCGTGAAAACGCAGCGAAACCACGGCACTTGCTGGGCAATGGCTTCCAGTTCTTCGCGGTAGCCGAACTCCCACGACCGGCTGGCCCCGTTCAGCAGGAACAGCTTGTGGTTGCCCGCAAACTTGCCTTCCTTCCAATCCTTGAACAGGGTGCGCACGTAGCTTACAAACGGCGCGATTCCGGTGACTGTGCTGATCATCAAGTGGTTAGTGCGGTCGGGCTGAGCGAAGTCGAGCGTGAAGCGGCCTTTCGCAACTTTGCGCACCAGAACCTGGTCGCCCAACTGCAGATCATAGAGCGGGGGCGTGGTCTCTCCCTCCGACACAAGTTCGAAAAAGAATTCCAGTTCCCTTTCGTGCGGAGAAGAAACAATTGAATAGGGACGCTCTCGCCGCCGCGCGTCTCGTTCAATGCCGAGGGTTGCGTATTGTCCCGCGGTGAACCTGAACTCGGACCCTGGATCGACGCGGATCATCCATAGATCCAGCGCAAAATCGGTGCGCTTGGTAATGCGGGCCAAATGGTGCTTGTCATCCATAGGCAAGGTCTCAGGTGTCAGGTCTTAGGTCTCAGTGAACCCTCACAGCCCTCGTCATCCTCGGTGATGGATTCCTGCGCCCCGTAACCGACCGGCCGGTCGGCTGTCGGGTGCTATAGACTACCGCAACTTGCGCCTTTTTGTATGGAGTATTTTAAGATCGATTAAACTTTGATACTGCGCTTTCGGAGCCATCGGCCAGGTCGCGTCCGCAACCGGCGTAACGGACGGGCTGTCCCTGAATGGTTTCCGCCAACATGTAGCGTTCGATGGCAGCGATGTGGCGAAGCAGGTCTCCGAGGGTGAATCGACCTTCGCGAAATGACCACTCCAGTTTGTCGGGTGGAATGCACTCCGTAACCCTGGTGGTCCGTTGGTGAACCTTTTTAGGTAGTCCAAAGTTGATACAAGCGAGGTTGGGATAAGCGAAGTTGATGTAGTCGAGGATCGAAAAATTTTCTGGACCGGAGCGGGCTAGAGTACTATCTCGGCCCGATGTTCGGCATAAGCAAACTTACCGATTACCGCACCCGGCATCCCCCGCTCGTATAAGAATCAGAAGATTAGCGGGAATCTCGTGGGTTGCCCCAGCATCGACTGCTCCAGTTGTTCTCGGGCTCCCATATTCAGCTAGCTCGTGCGATGAAACCAGGGACGCCTGTTTTCACCACCTCATTGAGCCTCTGCCTGGTTTGAATGCGATTGATTTCGTTCAACGCATCTTCTGGAAGAGCAGAAATGTCAAAATTCTCCCGTGCGCGAGCTGCGCTCCTGGGTGTCGTAAGCAAAGCCGTGCCGCGCTGCACCGCCCATGCCAGCAGCACCTGTGCCGGAGTCTTTCCAACTCGTACGGCGATTGTCGAAATCACTGGATCTTCGAGCAGCCCCGGCTTCATTCCGTGACCCAATGGCGCGAAAGCCAAAAATACAATGCCTTTTTCTTTGCAGAATTCCAGCAGCTCCGTTTCCGGCAGATACGGATGTGATTCGACCTGGACCACGGCTGGTTTGATTCTTGCAGACGAGTAGACAGGCAACAATTCATTCAGGCTGATGTCCGACAGTCCGATGGCCCGGCATCTGCCGTGGTCCACGAGACTTTCCATGGCTCTCCAGCTGTCGAGCAAAGTCACTCCGTTGTCGTAGATGACATTGCCGTTTTGATCCCGCGGGTCCTGATCATCTCCGGGTTGAAATGCATAGGGAGTGTGAATGAGGTAGAGATCCAGATACTTGAGCCTGAGTCTATCGAGACTCGCCCCGAAAGCCGGTTCGACGCGTTCGGGCCGGTGGTTGGAGTTCCACAACTTTGTAGTGACGAAAATGTTTTCGCGGGCGATCCCATTCGCGGCAAGCCCTGCTTCTAACGCCTCGCCTACCTCGCGCTCGTTCCGGTATCGTTCCGCGCAATCGAAGTGTCGAAATCCGGCGTCCAGTGCGTCTCTGGTCGCGGTTTTCGTCAAGGCTGCGTCGGGAATCAGAGTGCCAAAGCCGACGGCGGGCATGTAGCCGGCCCCGTGGTTGAGCGGTATTTTCGTCAGTCGAAGATCACGAGATTCAGTCATGAGATCTGCAAGCTCTTTTGAGTCCGGTATCAACGCCCGGATTCAAAATTAGAGGCAGGCGCCGCAAACTGGACGCCAACTGCTGATTGGCAGAACGCAGAGTATATGCCCGAACATCGACCTAACACCTGAAAAGAGAACAGCCCGCAAGCTTTTCAGACTGCGGGCTGCCCGGTGGACTGTTTGGGATTGACTGAGGTGGTCACTCTCGTGGCCCCTCGCTCTTTCCGGTACCGGACACAACTTGTGGCCGGCGGATCAGACTTTATCAATCAGCCCATACTCACGGATTGTTTGCGAGAGAATGTTCCCGATTTCCCCGACCAAAGGTTCCTCGAGAACTCAGCTTAGAGCAACCGCCCTAAGACTCAGCCACCTCACCTGGTCTGGTACTGCTGGTACTGCAACTATGACCATCAGAACTTGTCATCCGACCACCTCCTTTCCGGTGTAATCGCAGAGTACAAAAAAAGCGGGGTCGGCGTCAACAGCGGTCAGTTCTCAGTTCCCAGTTCTCGGTTCTCAGTAACACCCTTTGGACTCGAAACTGAGAACTGAGAACTGGGAACTGAGAACTGACTTGCAAGGAACACGGTCAGAATCAGCATGGCTGGCTCGATCGGATGGCGATACCGTGGCACGGGGAAGGTGATGTAGTAAATCGCTGGAAAAAACAGCAGTAGGAAAAGAAAAAGCTCCGCTCCCGGCCTGCGCTGCTGTAGCGCTATCAGCAGGCCCCAGAACGCGAAGACAGAGGAACACAGGTAGAGGAACGTTTTGGCTTCGTAGATTCCGGGATATTTTTCGGCGTGCGGCGGACCCGCCCAATAGTAGACGAAGCGGGCGAAGGTCAGATATGCGAAGCGCGCGGGATGAGCGCGAACGAACTGCAACGCCAGCTCCAGCTTGCTGTGCACGTAGGCGGGCTCGCCCATTTCTTTATACAAGCGCAGCTCGATGATGTTCTGCGAGGGATGCAGAAAGGCTTGCCAGGCTCCCTGCGCCTGGGGGGAGTTGCCGAGGTGAAACTCCACGCCAAAGTTGCCGCGGATCGGGATAAATTTGTGGAACACCTTATAATCGCGGATGATCCAGGGCGCAATCGTGGCGAAAAATAAAGCTGCTCCCAGTGAGGCATTTAGAAAAAATGGTCTCCCCTGGCGGAATTGGCGATAGCAAATCCAACACCCGGCAAAGAGCAGGAAGACGAGCTCAGCCGTATTACACAACCCGGCAATCCCCCACAACAAGCCATACAGCGCCCATTTGAGCGGCGTGCTCGACTCTGCCACTTGGACCGTCATCATGAACGCCAGCGTCAACAGAAATGCGGAAAGAGGCGTGTCCCAGGGATGCCGCATCCCCCAATACATGGTGTAGGGGAACAGTGTCCACGCCCAAGCCGACCATGTGGCCACGCGCTCGCCGAAGCTGTAGCGGGCAATGAAGTAGATAGGGACACAGGTCAGGGCCGAAACGGTGCAGTTGAAGATCAGCGCCCAGAAAATCGCGGTCGGGGTGTAGATGCCGAACGCTATGAAGAATCGGCTGAGGATGAAGGGAAATAAGGGGCCAAGCCAGGCCGTGGGGCCGGTCGGCGGTCCAAAGGGATTGCTGAAGCCTTGCCCGCTGGCGATGGCCGCTGCGATGTGCGCCCCCTCATCGAAGTCGAGTTTGACTCGGTAGGAATGCATCAGCACCATTCCCGCGACTCGGAGGAGCAAGCCAATCAAAACGATTTTGAGAAGGTAGCGGCGCAGCTTGGCCGGGTTGGAGGCAGTGGTCACTCTAAACAAGTTGTACGATTGCCGCGTCGCGGAGAATCAGGATTAGCCTTGGGGCGCGACAGTCAGTTATATCGAATCGGAATGAGGGCGGCAAGGATGCTCTGTGTAAAAGACAAATTCAGTGCTGGCGAGCGTAGATGAAATTGAAGAGCGGTGATTTGGAAGGCGACGACGCCTGAGCTGTGGACGCCGGGTTTGATAGCTGCGAATCAATCAGCGATGCGGCCTGGTCCCATACGCGAGGATCATTCTCGATTTCGTGGTGCGGCTTGTTGAAAAACCGGGCATACCAGGAATAGTTGTCGCAATTAACGTGATATTCCTGATACGTCATTTGAAAGTTGCCTATAATTTTTGTCCGTGCCGGATCGGCTGCGAGAATTTCTGACCGTCCATGCAGCGGACCTCTGGACTGGTAGAAGTTGACCGCGTTGGCTACGTTCGGTGAGATGGTCGAGCCGTTCTGGCCAGGTTTAGCAATGGTATCCATTTGGATGGTAAGCAGGACCGGAATGCCATTCTTGCCCAACTTCCGGGCTAACGAGACTGTCTCTGACGCGCCCCAACTGTGTCCGTAGATGATGATTCTGGCTTCGCGCTTTTCGCTGCTCGAAAGGTTCCCGTCGTGGTCGGTGTCCAGGAGACGCAGGATCTGGCGAAGAGCTGTTTGCCCCTCGTGGTTGGAAAAGACTTCCGCATAGACACTGGAGGGGTAGCGGTCGCGAAGATATGCGGCAAACTGCACTTCAGGATGCCTGGAGTCATCCTTTTTAACGAAGCCTCCGACAAACCCGACAATGATCGTCTTGTCGATGGCTTCCTTGTCATTGTTTGTGCTGTTTCGAATGGGCGTTGGCGAAGCGTCTGTCACAGACGATGGCGCTGCGGGTTCTTCGCCTGAACTTGAGGCCGAGGCGCCGCTAAGATCAATGGCGCTTCCTTCTGGGAGCGATGCAACCTGGGCATGCGCTGCACCAAGTGTCAAAAGGCACGACATCAAGAAGAGGAAAAACGACGTGTGGACCTTCCAACCTGGCCGCATCAGAGACGCCCCGTAAAACCCTTGCGTAGAGTCTCTCACAATTTTGGTCGATCGCCCAGCGTCTACCTCCCAAGCAAAAAAGTTGCGTTTTTGCTGCACTCTCTATCCTATTCGGCTGTAACCGCCTTGAAGAACAGGTAGTAAAAATCAACTCCCCGGGCAAACGACTCGACCCCTATGCGCTCATCTTTTCCGTGAGCGCGAATATCGTCGCGCTCATACTGTTCGCCGGAAACGCAATAGGTCGGCATCCCAGCGGCATTTGTGTAAACGCCGTCTGATGCGCCGGTGCTCATAGTCGGAAGTACGGGAATCCCAGGCCACATCTGCGCGACGACCTTCTCCAGCGGTCCGAAAACATCTTTTCGCGGAGGCGGCGGCACAAAGCTGTGACGATTGGATCCGTGATCGAGCAACTGATTGTTGTTTTCGCGGAACTGCACTTTAATTGTTGGGTTGGCAACTTTCGGATCGGCCAAGTGTCCGGGCTCGATGCGGCAGTTCACATTTGCCTGTGCCGTCTGGGGCAGGGCGTTGTTGGCATGGCCTCCGCTCAAGCGCGTGGCCACGCACGTGGTGTGCATGGTCGAGTTGTCCAGCGGATCCTTTGACAAACGCGCCACCGCGGCCATGTCTGGAGGATTCTTCAACATGGCCTTCAGGTCCGCCGCGCGCCCGGGCGCGGACGTCGTCACTTGCCGTTCGTAATACGCGCGGGTAATCGGATTCAGCTCAAAGGGAAACTGGTAGTGCCCGATTCGCGTCAGCGCGTCGGCCAGTTCGTAGATCGCGTTGTCGGGCCGCGGCAGCGAGCTGTGGCCACCGGGGTTCCTTGTTGTCAGCACGAAATCGCCATAGAGTTTTTCGCTGGCGTTTACTTCCATCATCACGGGCTTGCCGTGATCGGCGAGCACTCCGCCGGCATCGTAATTGAGAACGAACTCGGCATCAATCAATTCGCGATGATTCTTGATCAGCCAGTCGACTCCATTCGAGGTGCCGCCTTCCTCATCCGCCGTCATCGCGAGAACTATGTCGCGGCTGGGCACGTATCCCTCTTTTTTCATGCGGATTAACGTGGCCGACATGATGGCGTCTCCGTCTTTCATATCGCTCGTGCCGCGCCCGTAGTAGTACGTTTTGCAAATCCAAGTTTGCCGAGATGCGGGTAGTGGGCCAGTTGGAGTTTGCTACCGGATCTGACTTCTAAAACCGGCAGCTGGGCAACTTGGTGACGCCAGTTTTGAGTTGCAATGTCAAACCTTCGACGCTACCTTCGCCAATACGAATGACAAGCCCGTATGCCAACACCGGGAAAATCGCAGCATTCAAATTGGCGTTGCTGGGTGCAGTTTTCTTTCTGATCGCCTGCGGCCTTGGATATCCCGTGCTCAACCGGTTCGACCCACGGCAAATACCGGGGCTCGCGGATGTAAAAACCTATGCCGCACTCGTGACCGGAGCGCCCGTCCCGGACGCTGGCCATGTTCGCTTCCGCATGCTGGTCCCATGGCTAGCCAAGCCTTTTTACTTGCTCGCCCGCGGACGATTCGCAAGTTGGGACCCGGTAATGTTCGGGCTTCTCGTTGCCGACTCTCTATTTGTCGCCGGCACCGCCGTGATTATTGTCATTCTTGGCGTCACCCTCGGAGGCGGTCAGCTGCAACTGCGTAGCTCCGCGGTGGGCCTCGTCGGTGCTTTACTTTATCTCCTTAACTTCGCTGTCCCCAATCTTCGTCTAGTCGGATTGGTGGACGCCGGCGAGGGATTTTTTCTGCTGGCGGCGCTGTGGAGTCTGTCGGAAGGTGAACTATGGGCTTTGCCTGTAATCGCCGTGCTAGGCGCTCTGACCAAAGAATCGTTCATCCCCTTCAGCATCGTGTTGACATCGGCGTGGTGGTTTTCAACCCGGGCTGTATCCAATCGGAGGCAAGGTACCCTCCGGCCGGAGGCAGCCTGGATCTTGATCAGCTGGGCGCTAAGTTTGATTGCGATGATTGCTCTGCAATGGTCGATTACGGGGAGGGTTGTGAGTCCGCTCGCGTTTGGTCTAGCTCTGCATGGCGGCGGCCACTATTTGGGATCTTTGGTCGCTGCGCTCGGCGATCGGAATCTCTGGTATATCTTCTTGTGGCTCGTGCCGACCGCGATCCCTAACCTCAAAAGGCTTCCCGGAACTTGGCTGATTCCAGTGGGCGCGACCTGCGCCATGGCTTTTGTGCTGAATGGTTATTTTGGAGGCGCGCCGGGAACAATTGGCAGAGCGCTCTTCAGTATAGCTGGTCCAATCCTGAGTCTGTCTTCGGCCTTGCTGCTGCTGCGGATTGCTGATGAGTTTGGCTACGCTTCGACTTCTGCCGGTTCCCGCTCCTGACGCTTGTTCCAGAGAGGCGCCAGAATGCTTGTTTTCAGAATTTCCGATTCGGCTTTCACCCAGTCTTCGAGCTCTTGTCCCTCTGCTTGCCCGCGCTCGTGATAAAGCTGACGCGCGCGCAGGCGTATTTTTCGCTCCAGCAATCCCAACATAAGTTTCTGACGTTCGCGAGTCCTGGTTGCGCTGTCCACTGCTGACACCCCAAAGTTCATCGATTTTCACTTTCTTACATTGTAAATGGGCACTGTTAAAGGGTTATGACGCGGGCTGGTTACTAAAGGAGGCCCCGCAGCCCGAGAAAGGAGTAATCCAAGTCCCATCCACAAATGTGCAAACAGTTGCCGTTACCCCCTGCAAACGCCCGCAAGCTGCCATCTAGCACCATGAAGGTTTGGAACGGGGCTTGCTCCTATCAGGACTGGAGGAGTTCACATCCGCTGTTAAGTTAGCGGATGATCCCTCGCCTTCTCCGCAAACCGGAGATTTTCGATGAAAAAAATTCTGTTTGTGTTCTTCCTACTCTCGACCGCCGCGGCCTTTGGGCAATACACCCTTGGCTCGGGTGCTTTGAACAATCAGGCACAGTCCTACCAGTTTCAAAGTCATCCAGCCCATGCCGATTATGCGCCCATGTCTGCGGAGCGCAGTGTTCTGCCATCGACAACTTTTTTGTCCGCACAGGGCGAACGACGGGCATCGGATTTCCCCCAACCAGAAGCTATGCCTCTCGGCACCATCGCCCGTGCACTCAGGAAGCAGCACGACGAGATGAAGAAATCGCGCGTGGTCTGGATCAATCAGTAAGTTGGCGCGTTACATTCGGGCCGCGCAATCTCTGAAACGGCAGCCGCCGGAGATTTTGGGCCCCAGGGGCGAGAGCAACTCTCGCCCTATCTTTTTGAATCAAAAGAACACATGTCAAGGATAGATCGCGGATAGCATCATTCGCTTCGGCGCTTTCAAAAAATGTCGTTTCCCGCCAGCGCAGTATCGCGACGCCCTCAAGAAAAGAAATGTTAACCTTAAGGGCGATTCACAATGAACATTCTGGACTTCACCGTCGTTGTGGCATTGGTCTCTTTCGCGGCGGGGCTGCTGGGATCGCTTACGGGCCTTGGCGGTGGCGTCGTCCTCGTGCCTCTGCTCACCCTACTGTTCCATGTCGATATCCGTTACGCCATCGGAGCGTCGCTGGTTTCCGTGATCGCGACCTCTTCGGGCGCAGCCGCGGCTTATGTTAAGGAAGGATTCTCCAACATTCGCATTGGCATGTTCCTTGAAATCGCCACCACTTTCGGTGCATTGTGCGGAGCGTTTCTAGCCACACGCATCCCGACCAGCGCTTTGGCGGTCATCTTTGGATTAGTTCTGCTCTACTCGGCGTATCTTTCGCGCAAGCCCCGGCCGGCGGCTCAGCGGAATCTTCCGCCTGATCCACTGGCCTCGCGTCTACGGATGAACGGCAGTTTCCCTGATAGTGGGGGCATGCGCGAATACAACGTGCAGCACGTTCCCACCGGATTCAGCCTGATGTTTGGGGCGGGCACCCTTTCTGGATTGCTTGGAATTGGCTCGGGCGCCGTTAAGGTGCTTGCCATGGATCAAGCCATGCGAATCCCGTTCAAAGTTTCGACCACCACCAGCAACTTCATGATCGGAGTGACCGCCGCTGCCAGCGCCGGCGTATACCTGAGCCGCGGATATGTCGATCCCGGGCTCGCCATGCCGGTGATGTTGGGAGTGCTCGCAGGTTCGTTAGTGGGCACGCGCATTCTCGTCAAAGCTGAGACGAAGTCGCTGCGGCTGGTTTTCAGCGTGGTGATTCTGGTGCTGGGGTTGCAAATGCTTTACAAGGGTTTGTGGGGAAACATCTGATGCCCTCGTTGAAATTGCCACAGCCCGCGCCTAGCCCGTTTCAGCCGCAACCCTGGAGAGATCGTCGCCTGGAAGCAATTCTCGGCAACCTGCTTCGCACTGGAGTAATGCTCTCGGCGGCGGTGGTGTTCGCCGGGGCTTGTGTCTATCTATGGCGTCACGCGCATGAGATGCCCAATTACCGCGTCTTTCACGAAGAACCCTCCGAGTTTCGTACCATTCCCGGGGTTATTCACAGCGTTATCAATGGACGCGGTCGAGGTTTGATCCAACTAGGATTGCTCTTTCTCATCGCCACGCCGATCGGCCGCGTCGCATTTTCGATCGTGGGATTCTCCTTTGAACGAGATTGGATGTATGTGGGGTTCACTGTAATCGTGCTCCTGGTATTACTCTACAGCTTGTTAGGCTCGGGAATTGGATGACACCATGCGCGCCGTTGTTATGGCCTGGCCAACATGGCGCTGAGTGTGATCGGCGATGTGGACAAGCAATCCTCCTGCTGTCGAGGGCAGCCGGTTTCGTCCTACGGTTCGCGATGCTTCCAGATTCGTATTCGCCAGCGCTCTCACCCGTCGCGACGCATCCGCGAGGGCCGCACTCAATTCCGCAAACAGCCCTTCGCAGGTTGCACCCGGATTGAGTTCGGTCCGCAGCAGATCGAGTTGCTCAGTGCTGAGGTTTCGGGCTTCGGCATAGGTCAGCAGACGATCCAAACTGCGCGCCAGATGCCTGATGTGGAACGCGACGGCAGGAGCTCCCGCAGGCCGCGCATTCACCTCGTAGTCGGAAAGATTGCCGCACCACTTCCGCAAGTCTTCGTCCGCCAGTTGCAGGGCGTGCACAACCGCGCGCCCGACCGCGGGAACATCGGGCTCAGTACCGCGTAACCATGGTTCTGTGGGTTCCGCGGGTTCTGCGCCTTCTGTGAATGGCCTCTCCGACTTCGGCTCCTTGGCCTCGTTGTTCTTTCTTGATCGTTCGTTGCGGGGTGGCTCGATCATCTATCTCGGCCAAAGCCAGCCAAAGGTTCCGGCGGTCAGTAATCCATAGACGAGTCCATCAAAGACTTCCTTGAGAGTTACCGACCAAGGCTCGCCTTTCCAAATACCATTACTCAGGTGTCCGAGGCCGTAGGCGAGAAAGGCCGCGGTGCCTGCGACACGAAAGACCGCTCGATAACCTGCGCCCGGCGGTACCATATGGGCGGTGAGATAGGCGACGAAGAATCCGATCACCAGGCAATAGACAAACCATTGGATCAGAAACTTTGGCAGGGCCGGCGGCCCGCTCGGAATGATGGTCAGATACCCGACCGGTCCCATCTTCTGCTTTTCGATCACGGCTGGCGAGTTCATGTTCTTGTGGGTGCAGTGAGGAAAGACGTAGAGACCACGCTTGAGGGCGGCGGAGCGCAAGGCGGCGAGGAACTTGTCCTCGTCGGGGAGTTGCTGGTAGTCGCTGCTGTGGTAACCGAGCAACATGTGCATGATGGAACTGGCGAGAAAGACGAAGACCGCCGACAGAACGATCGGGAGCCAGAGAGCGGCGAGAGAAACCATGTGCAGCCTCCTTGGAAGCAAACGGATTACTGCTTGGCCTCGCACGCGAGGCTACGATAGCCGGAGGCGTGGGTCAAGAGGAGCGGTGTTGGTTAACGGTCCCCGCTGCGTCTAAAGGCCGAGCTGAAAAGAGTATGTTAGCGGCGAACCGTTGCGCATCGCAAAGTAACAAATCAATCGAGTTCTTCGCTCCACCCCGCAGACCTAAGGCCCTGCAAACACGGCGGATCAAGTTCTTGACAATATTTCATATTGCGATAGCATTATTGCTATTTGTAATATGACATTGGGCGAGAAAATCCGTTACTTGCGCGAGGTGGAAGGGTCGCTGCGCGGTTTGAATCGGCCGCTGACGCAGCAGGAGTTGATGAAGGGGATCAAGGCGGAGACGGGCAAGGCCATCAGCCAGTCGTACCTCTCGCAGATTGAGCACGGCAAGCGTCCGCATATGACGCAGTCGTCGCGCACTCTGCTGGCAGGCTTTTTCAAGGTGCATCCCGGTTTTCTGGTCGACGACCCGGAGGGATATCACACGGAACTAGTTAGCGACCTGCGCACCACCGAAGGGCAGCTTGACGTGTGGCTGCTGCAAGGCTCAGAGCGATTCGCCAGCGATCCGGAGGTGAGTCAGGTTCTGATCAAGGTAGCGCGGGAAAAGGATACGCGGCGCTGTTTGCTGCTGCTGGGGGAAATCCTGAACACGCCGGGACTGGCCGACCGTTTGTTTGAGGCGTTGCGCCCGGAATTTGCGCATGCCTCGGGGCGCACACTGGGACGCGCTTCGGTCCACACGTCAGAACGCACGTCGGCAGCAAGCAGCCCCGGAGTCAGGAGGAGAAGCACATGAATGCGACGGCAAATGTGATTGGAAATATGACGTGGGCTGACTTTTACCTGACCTGTTTTGCGGTGGGTTTTTTGCTGAGTGCGTTTTCGCTTGTTGCCGGCGGAATGCGCTGGCATCTGCACTTGCCGCACTTTCCGCATGGCGCGGGACCAGTGGGCGGCGGACATGGTGGCGGCGGACATGTGGGAGCCGGGCAGGCGCCGGTGGCGCGGGGGGCGAGCGCCAGTTCTTCCCATGCTGGCCGCGAGGCGGCTATGTCGCCGTTTAACTTCGTCACGCTGACGGCTTTTCTGGCGTGGTTTGGCGGCACAGGATTTTTGATCACGCGCTTCTCAAGCCTGCGGTTCGCGCTCGGGTTGCTGATCGCCATGGCGGCGGGCCTGTTGGGCGCCGCCATCGTGTTTCTGTTCCTGACGCGCGTGCTCATCTCGCGGGAAGAAAACCTGGATGCGGCCGACTACGAGATGGTGGGCGTGCTGGGACGGACCTCGATGCCTATACGGGAGAACGGCACGGGCGAAATCATCTACTCGCAGGCGGGCACTCGGCGGACTTGCGGGGCGCGCAGCGAAAATGGCGCCGCCATCGCAAAAGGCGCGGAGATTGTAGTTACGCGCTATGACAAGGGTATTGCCTACATACGGCTGTGGGAGGAGATGAATAACGGATAAAGACGAGGCTTGCTCCGTCTATCTAGCAAGTGGCGGCAGACGCGGCAAGCCGCGTGTCTACGGCGACATCGGTGGCAGGAACGAGGAAGGCAGCAACGATTTTCAGGAGGCGATATGTATTTCGGCATAGCAATTGAAATCTGGGTCATCACGGGACTGATGGTTCTGGTCATCTTGTTCCTGATGAGCATGCTGGCCCGCTTATACCGCAAAGCTGGGCCGCATGAAGCGCTGATCGTTTACGGCTTTCGCGGAACCCGCGTGGTGCAGGGCCACGGCACGGTCATTTTTCCGATGGTCGAAAACTGCAAGGACCTTTCGCTCGAACTGATGTCGTTCGACGTGGCTCCGCAGCAGGACCTCTACACCAAGCAGGGCGTGGCGGTCACGGTGGAGGCAGTCGCACAGATCAAGGTGAAGTCGGACAAGGAGTCGATCTTGACCGCAGCCGAGCAGTTCCTGACTAAGAGTGATCAGGAGCGCGAAAGCCTGATCCGGCTGGTGATGGAAGGCCATCTGCGCGGCATCATCGGCCAACTGACGGTCGAAGAAATCGTCAAGCAGCCGGAGATGGTAGGCGACCGCATGCGCGGCACCTGCGCCGACGACATGAACAAGATGGGCCTGGAGGTGATTTCCTTCACCATTAAAGAGGTTCGCGACAAGAACGAATACATAACGAACATGGGCAAGCCTGACGTGGCGCGGATCAAGCGTGACGCCGACGTAGCAACAGCCGAGGCCGAACGCGATACGGCTATCAAGCGCGCCATTGCGACCCGCGAGGCGGCGGTCGCGAAGGCCCAGGCCGATCAGGAACGAGTACTGGCGGAGACGCTTTCGCAAGCCAAGCAAGCGGAATCGCAGCGCGACCTCGAGGTGAAGAAAGCGCAGTACCTCGAAGTCACGAAGAAGCAGCAGGCGCAGGCCGACAAGTCGTATGACATTCAATCGAACGTCATGCAGCAACAGGTCATCACCGAAAGTGTGCGGGTGCAGCAGGCCGAGAAAGAAGGGCAGGTGAAAGTTCAGGACGCGGAAATCGCGCGCCGCGAAAAAGAACTGATCGCCACCGTGTTGAAGGGCGCCGAGATCGAGCGTCAACGCATCGAAACCATCGCCGCTGCCGAGAAGCAGCGCCTGATCGCGGAAGCTGAAGGGCATGCGTCGGCGATACGAGCGCAAGGAGAAGCCGAAGCCGAGATCATCTTCAAGAAAGGCGAGGCCGAGGCAAAAGCCATGAACGTTAAGGCCGCAGCCTATCAGGAGTACAACCAGGCCGCGGTCGTGGACAAACTGATCACGGGCTTGCCCGAGATTGTGAAGGCGCTGGCTGCCCCGCTGGCCAACGTGGATAAGATCACGATCGTTTCCACCGGCAATGGCGACAGCGCGGGTATGAGCAAAATCACCGGCGACATTACGAAAATCGCGGCGCAGGTGCCGGCCTTGTTTGAGACCCTCTCCGACATGCCGCTCGGAGAGTTGTTGGGTAAAGTCCGGCAAATCGGAGACAAGACGCCGAAGCTGGAGGAGAAACAGTAGGGACAGCGAAGGCGTCTCGCTTGTCCGGCGGTGTGGTTACCGGCGCGGACGCCCGGCTCTCCATCGACTAGAAACGAATGCGGATATCTGGAGTAAGAAGACCAACGACTGATTACGAACAACTAACTGCGGAAGTATAAGGAGTCCCTTATGGCATTACTTGAACGCGTTTCCACCCTGGTCCGGGCTAACCTCAACGACTTGATCGACAAGGCTGAGGAGCCCGAAAAGATGATCAAACAGGTCATCCTCGACATGAATAACCAGCTCTTGCAGGTCAAGACGCAGGTGGCAATCGCCATTGCCGATCAGCATCTGCTGGAGAAAAAGAAGCTCGAAAACGACGGCAAGATCAGCGAATGGATGCGCAAAGCCGAGCTGGCGGTCGACAAGAAACAGGACGACCTGGCGCGTGCCGCTCTGCTGAGAGTGGAGAGTTACCGCGACCTGAGTTCGAACTTTGCGCAACAGTTGGAAGACCAGAAAGCGCAGGTCGACAATCTGAAATCGGCCTTGCGCAATCTGGATCAGAAGCTGGCCGAAGCAAACGCCAAAGCCGATCTGCTGATCGCGCAGCATCGCCGCGCGCGCGCCGCGAACCGGGCTACTGATGCGCAGTCTGGTATGAGCGCTAACAGCAAGTCGGCCACTTTCGACCGCATGAAGAAAAAAGTGGCGCGCGAAGAAGCTATTGGCGGAGCCAAGGCGCAACTTTTGGCCGATGACGTGGAAGACCGGCTGGCAGCCCTGGAGAAGGAAGATCGGATTGAGCAACTGCTAGCGGAGCTGAAGACGAAGCGCGGAGCATAGTTCGTGCCTGCAAGCTAGAATCGAGGCGAGGTAGCTGTGCGCAAGATCTTCCATTTCGACTCGCCCTCCGCGCCGTATGTGGCGGACGCCGCCGTGCTCTGCTGCTTTGATCACCGCATCGGAACGGCGGTGCGAAAGTTTCTGAAGAAGCAAGCGATTGAACGCGCCGACATGATCGTGGTTGCTGGAGGAGCCAAGACCCTGGCTTCTCCGCGGAACGATTTCGAACAGGACTTCATTCTCGAGCAGGTGCGCATGTCGATCCGTTTGCATCAGACCAAGCGCGTCTTCGTGATGAGCCATTCCGACTGCGCGACTTATGGCGGCCTGGCGCATTTCAAAGGAGATCGACAAGCGGAAGCCTTGCATCATCGCGGAGAACTTCTCCGCGCGGGAAAGCTGCTCATCGCCAGCTTTCCCGGCATTTCGGTCGAGCCTTACTTCGTAGACTTTGATGGAATCTTCGCAGTAGCGGACGCGGGGCACGGGGATTCGGCAACGCAGAACGAGTCCTCAGACAAAGGCCGCGAAATCGCGTAGTGCGGCCCGGAGGGCCGTCCCCACACCACCAGAAGCTCGAACCACCCGATCTTCGATAACTCCTGGAATCGCAGGGCTACTACCAGTACCTTTCTAGTGCCGGTTTGGAGAGTATTGCTCGCTACGCGGGACTCCGACGCCGCTTCCAAGTCGTGTGATTGCGATTACGCGCTGGCCTTGTCAGTCAGCGGGACCGGCTTTTCGATCGACGCCGCTGTCTCCAACTCCAACTGCTCTTGTCCGCTGAGGGCCGAGACTTTGCCGCGATAATTCTTCAGGTGGCGCTGTGCGGTCTCGAATGCTTCCTGTGCCTTGTTGAGGTTCTTGCCTACGTTTTCGAATTGGTTCTGGAAAAAGTCGAATGACTTTTGCGCTTTGCCCAGTTCAGCGCGGCTCTTCTCGAAACGGGTGGCGACTTCATACCACTTATGAACCAGCGAGATCGTGTGCAGCGTCATCAGCAACGTGTTGGGCGATACGGGGAAGACGTGTTGCTCATTCATCCAGTCGCCTAACTCGCGGTTGCGAATGACCTCCATGTACAAGGTCTCGCTCGGCAGATACATGAGCGCAATTTCCGTGGTGCCATTTTCCGGCTGGATGTATTGCTGAATGCGCTTGGCTTCGGCCTTCATGACGCGCACGAGCGCTATGCGCGCTAATTCAATCTCGGCCTTGTCATTGCTTTCAAACAAGGCGATCACCTGCTCGCGCGGAAACTTGGCGTCAATGGGCAGTTTGCGGTCGGGGAAGTAGATGACGGCGTCGGCGCGGCCTCCACCCTCGCCCGGAGATGATTGCAGGGCGAACATGTGCGCGGGCAGAAAGTCGGCCAACAGGCGCTCCAGACTGGCTTCGCCGAACTGGCCGCGCAGATGCGGGAGCTTGAGAAGATTATTCAGATCATTGATGGAGTGGCCGAGCGCGCCCACTTCACGCAGTTGCTCCTCGGCGGCTTTCAAGTGCTGCTGCACTTTTTCGAACTGGGCGAATCCCTCCTTGATGTTTTGATCGAGCTTCACCTGTACCTGCTCGGTGATGGCCATCAACTTTGAATCCACGCGATCGCGAATGGAGTCCAGGCTTTGGGAGGTCTGCTGATTCAGACTCTGAAACTCGTTCTTGAGTTGTTGGGTAGTGAGCAGAAGAGAACTGGTCATCTCGCTGCGGCCGTCGCTCAGGCTGCGGTTTTGTTCGTCCCTGCCCATGGCCAGTTGCTGCTCGACGGAGGAGCGAATCTCCGAAAAGCCTTGCTGGATGCGGTCTGTCACCTGCTGTCGAAGATCACCTTTAGTCTGCTCCAAACGGGTGGCCATGTCGGCAGTGCTGACACTGATCTTTTGGCCAAGAGCGCTATTGAACCTTTCGAGCTGAGCTGCAACCTCTGCTTTTACATCTACTTGCGCGGCGGCGGAAAGACGACGCAATAGAAGGGCCGAAAACCCAAGCAGGACAAGGGTTCCGATCAACACGGTAACCAAAAGAATAGTCTCCATGGTAAGTGGCTGAGATGAATTCTAGAGGCTAGCGTGAGAGTTGGAAAGCGGAACTTGAAGGCGACCCCCGCGCCGCAACGCCGACCACAGACAGATTATGCTTCGGATTCTCGGGGTTTCATTCGCTGTATTGGTCGCAAGTCTCGGTCTTTGCGCGGCAGAAAAAACTCCTCCAGCTGTCGAGGTGAGCGATTTTAATAGCGACCAGCCTTCCCCTGTTGCTGATCAGCCTTCCTCCATTGATGTTAGTAACGAACAGCCCCACCCCCAATCGAATTTGACGCCGGGATCGTCTCCGGGCGAGGACTTTGCTGCCGAGATCGAACTTTTAGAAGCGGCGAACAAGAGCCGCGAACAAGTGGGCCTTCCGCCGTTGCGGTTGGAAGAGAGGCTGCAGGAGGCGGCGCGAGCGCATGGGCGGCTGATGGTTACCAGCAAGCGCCTGGAGCACCAGTTGCCGGGCGAGCCTGCGCTGCTGGAACGGATCGCCCAAGTCGTTGCTTTGGACGGCAGATCGGAGGACGGCAGATCGGACAGCGCCCTGAAGATCGATCGCGCGGGTGAGAATATCGCCAATGCCAGTTGCGCTCCGGGTGCGAACGATGTACTGATGCGCTCCGCGCCGCACCGCAAAAACCTGCTCGATGGCGGCTTCAATGTTGCGGGCTTCGTCGCTATCTGGAGCGAAGGCCGGCTGTATGTAGTCCAGGATTTCGCGCACGAAGTTCCGTCTTATTCAGCGCAGCAGAGCCGGAAGCTGGTGGGCCGGGCTATCGGTGAAACCCGGCAACAGGCCGGCCTTCAGCAACTGGTCGAACTGACGCCGCCCGATCTTGACCAAGCGGCTTGCTCGCTGGCAAAAGAAAATCGTCCCAATGCACATCTGCTCGCGGCCGCCTACGACAATCGGAAAATAATTGCCTATACACAGAGCCGTCCCGAAGTGTTGCCGCCGGGAGCACTGCGTCTGTTACGCGACCCGGCGGTTCGAAAGTTTGCCATTGGCTCTTGCTATGCGCGCAATGCCGCGTATCCGACGGGGATGTACTGGGTTGCGATTCTTCTCTATTAGAGTTCCCGTTAAAGTCCTAACGAATTTCGGAACGCTCGCAGCACGCGGGCGAGGGCGCCCGCGCCACACAAACCTGCCACACTAGCCTCTGTGCTAACCTGCGGGCATCTGACTTTTCAACCCTGGGCTTCCCGTATGGAACTTACTTCGCGAATCCGCATAGGGACTGCCGGGTGGTCTTACAAAGACTGGGACGGGATCTTATATCCGCCGGAGGTTACGCGAAAGAAGATTCATCCTGTCGAATTCCTGGCGCGATTCTTTGACGTCATCGAAATCAATACTTCGTTTTATGGACATATACGCCCGGAATTGGGGCGTTTCTGGTCGCGGAAGGCTGCGGCCGTCAATCCAAATTTTCTCTTTACGGCAAAGCTGCACCGGTCGTTCACGCACTCTCCGCTGGCGCTGATGGAGCCCACGTCGGCGGCGAGCATTCGTCCGAATGACAAAGACGAACGGCTGGCGCGAGAGGGGCTGGACTCGCTGGCCGCGGAAGGCAAGCTGGGAGCGCTGCTCATACAATTTCCCGTCTCCTTCAAGAACACGAGTTTAAATCGCGAATATCTGGAGCTTTTGTTGCGGCAGTTCATAGAGTATCCGCGGGTGGTCGAAGTGCGACACGAGAGCTGGAATAACGCGGAAACGATGGCGGGCCTGATGCGGCATAACGTGGGCTTCTGCAATATCGATCAGCCGCTGCTGGGGCATTCGCTTGCGCCCACTGAGCATGTTACGTCGGGGGTGGGATACGTGCGCCTGCACGGCCGAAATTATGAGGACTGGTTCGAGAGCGACAATCGCGACGACCGTTATAACTACCTCTACAAACCGGCGGAATTGGGGAAGTGGAAAGAAAAAATCGAGTCGATCGCGCAGAAAGCCGAGTCGACGTTCGTGATCGCGAACAATCACTTTCAGGCTAAGGCGGCGGTGAACGCACTGGAGCTGCGGAATCTCCTGGAGGGAAGAAAGGTTCGCGCCCCCCAAACCCTGGTCAGACATTATCCCGAACTGGTAACGCAAGTTGAGATGGAAGACGCCAGCGGGAATTATCCGCTGGGGTATGAGCGATAACCTGTTAGACTCGTGCCTGAGAGTCATGTGTCTCAATTAGGACATGCTCCTACAGGAAAAACATAGAGCAGCTTCTTGCACGACCTCTGCGAGCATGAGGCGAGGCGGATCGGATTGATGGGCCGCAATCGCATGGTCGGGAGCTATGGCGTTGCACTCTGAGGAACGAAACTGGCACCGTGGGGAAGAAGTGCCAGTCGCGTGGGACTTAAACTGGCGAGAGCTGGCAGGAAACGAAGACTGCTGTCGCGATCTAGTTGAGCATAGTCAGGACCTGTTGTGCGTCCACGACCTGGAAGGCCGATTCCTGTTGGTCAATCCGCTTCCGGCGCGACTGCTCGGTTACAGCGTAGAAGAAATGCTGCAAAAACCGATGCGGGATTTTCTTGCTCCACAATTCCAGGAAAAGTTTGATGTGTATCTGCGCGAGATCGAGCGTTCGGGGGAAGCGCACGGATTGCTACGGGTAGTAACTCGATCGGGAGAGCGAAGGATCTGGGAGTATCACAACACTCTGCGAACCGACGGTGTTCCGGCGCCGATTGTGCGGGGGGTTGCGCACGACGTTACGGAACGAGTGCGGGCTGAGAAAGCGCTGCGGGCAAGTTGCGAGCACATGAAAGAGGCTGCCCTGCAGCAGCAAAAATTACTCCACGACCTGACTTTGTTCCGGACGCTGCTCGACCAATCCAACGATGCTATTAAGGTTATCGATCTGGAGCGCCTGCGCTTTCTCGATGTGAATGAGAGATCGTACAAAGAGCTGGGATACAGCCGGGAAGAGCTTCTGTCGATGACGGTTTATGACATCGACCCGAACGCAGACCAAAACTTGCTCGACCGAGTGCGGCGGCAGTTGAAGGAGACGGGATTCGCCATCATGGAAACCGTGCACCGGCGGAAGGATGGCACAACGTTTCCGGTGGAAGTGAATCTGCGACGCGTGCGACTGGACCGGGAGTATGGCGTGTCAGTTTCGCGCGACATCACGGCGCGCAAGCAAGCCGAGGAGAGGCTGCGAGAGTTTGAAAGAGTGGTGGAGAATCTGGAAGAGATGGTCGTGGTGGTCAATCGGGAGTACCGGTACGTGCTGGCCAACCGGGCCTTCCTGAGCTATCGGGGGATGACCAAAGAACAGGTTGTAGGAAGTTTGGTATCGCAAGTAGCAAACCCAGCGCAGTTCAAAGTCGGGGTCAAGGAAAAACTCGACGAGTGTTTCCAGGGAAAGATCGTCAGCTTCGAGCTCAAGTATCAATATCCGGCGAGGGGAGAGCGGGACATCGCCCTTACGTATTTACCGGTGGAAGGGCCGACCGGGTTCGATCGCGTGGCATGCATTTTGCGCGACGTTACGGAACGGAAGCGTGCAGAAGAGGCGGTACGGGAGAGTGAAGCGCGGGAGCGGGCCAAGGCGAAGGAATTGGAGACGGTGCTGGATGCGGTTCCGGTGGCGGTTTGCATCGCCCACGACGCCGAGTGCCGGAGGATGACCGGCAACCGGGCAGCGTGCGAACAGATGGGTGTGGCGGAAGGCGAGAATTTTTCGTTGGGCGCGCCACTCGAGGAGCTACCCGGCTACCGTCTGATGCAAGAAGGGCTGGAGATTCCGGTGCATCTACTGCCCATGCAGCAAGCGGCTTCGGGAAAGCCGGCGTATGGACGCCCACTGACGATCGTACGCGAGGATGGCACGGTGCTAGAAACGTTGTCGACTGCGGTTCCGCTGCTGGATGAGGCAGGCAAGCCACGAGGAGCGGTGGGAGCATCCGTCGACGTGACAGAACTGAAGCGGGCTGAGACAGCGTTGCGAGAAAGCGAGCTGCGGTTCCGTACGGTGTATGAACGGTCGCCGTTGGGGATCGCTCTGATAGATTCTGCGACCGGCAAATTTCTGCAAGTCAATCCAAAATTCTGCGAAATTGCTGGGCGCAGTCAGGAAGAACTGCTGCAGGGCGGCATACTCGCGATCACCCATCCCGACGATATCGGGCGGAGCGAACAATACTTACGCGAGATGGCTGAGGAGAAACGGGCCAGTTATGAGATGGAAGAGAGATATATTCGCCCGGATGGATCGGTGCGCTGGGTGAACACTCTTGTCGTTTCGATGCCGGGTCAAGGAGAAACGCGACGATGGCAGATGGGTCTGGTGCAAGATATCACCGAACGAAAGCAGTCTGAACAAGCAGTTGCCACACTGGTGCAACAAGTATGCGAAGCCAAGAGAAAGCTCGTGGAAGAAAAACTTTATCTGGAGCACGAAATCGACACGGAATTGGGTTTCGGCGACATCATCGGCCACAGCAAGGCCTTGCAGGCGGTTATGCAGCAAGTAGGGAAAGTGGCGGGCAGCGACGCCACGGTGCTCTTGCTCGGCGAGACCGGAACGGGCAAGGAGCTGGTGGCGCGGGCAATTCATCGGTTAAGCCAGCGCGCTAATAAGGGTTTCATCAAACTGAATTGTGCGGCGATTCCGTCGGGCCTGCTGGAGAGCGAGCTCTTCGGGAATGAGCGGGGGGCATTCACGGGAGCAATCAGCAAGAAGATTGGACGCCTGGAACTGGCGGACAAGGGCACACTATTTTTGGACGAGATTGGGGAGATTTCGCTGACGCTGCAGCCAAAGCTGCTGCGGCTGTTGCAGGACCGGGAGTTCGAACGGCTGGGCGGACTTGAGACTTTGAAGGTGGATTTTCGGCTGATTGCAGCCACCAATCGCGATTTGGCGGACAGTGTGCGGGAGCACGAGTTTCGCAGCGATTTGTATTACCGGCTGAACGTGTTCCCAGTCCGCGTACCACCGCTGCGGGAGCGGCGAGAAGACATTCAATTGCTAGTGGAACATTTCGTCCACAAATTTGCCCAGCGAATGAAGAAGTCGATCACCAGCATTCCAACAAGAACGATGCAGGCGCTCAAGAATTGGGAGTGGCCGGGGAATGTCCGTGAATTGGAGAATTTTATCGAGCGGTCGGTGATTCTGACACAAGGTTCGGTGCTGGTGTCGCCGTTGAGCGAACTGCAGTCGATCCCGGCCGGGAAAACCGTGAACGATGAAAGGCTGGAGGCGGCGGAACGCGAGCATATCCTGAGGGCTTTACGAGACAGCCGCGGTCAGATTGGAGGGGTCAAAGGCGCAGCCAAGCGGCTGGGGTTGAAGCGAACAACCCTGCAATCGAAGCTAAAGCATCTTGGGATCGACCCGCGGGGAGGCTCGACCCAACATTAGTGAATGGCCATTCGATATTCGTCGTTACCTCTCGACTAAGAAGCACACGGCAGGGACAGGCGGGGACGCCCGTCGCTCCACCTATCTTAGACCGCTTTCTTCACTGCGTGGAAAACTATCAGGACTACGATTGCGCCGATGACGGCTACGACCAGGCTATAGATATTGACGCCGGTCACGCCGTGAGCTCCGAAAAAGCTGAACAGCCATCCGCCCGCAACGGCGCCGATTATGCCAAGGATGATGTCGAGAAAAAACCCTTCTCCCGACTTATTCACGATCTTGCTGCCGATGAAGCCAGCGATCAGGCCCAACACAATCCACGCCAGAATTGACATAGCTTGCTCTCCTTAGAATGGGAAGTCGGAACTCGCCCTACGTGAGCGCTGACTATAGCAGAAGAGTGGATTGATGGAAACTCCGGCTCAATCTGCGAAACCTTGAACCACCAAGGGCACGAAGGATCACGAAGTAAAAGCTTGAAACCAGATCTTTCGTGCTTGGCGGCTGTTCCTCTCCGCACTCCGAGCGCGAGGTGCCGAAGGGTGGGCAATCGGTTACAATCCTCGCGCAGATGAACCGCGAATACCGGAAAGAATACAGCCACGAATTAGGGCGTGAGATGGAGTCGCTGGTTTATGGGCACGCGGGACAACCTATCCTTGTCTTTCCGACTTCCCAGGGTCGTTTTTTTGAGTATGAAGATGCGGGGATGGTCGGCGCACTGAGCGGGAAACTGGAAGCGGGTGCGATCCAGTTGTTTTGCGTGGACGGCGTCGACGGCGAGAGCTGGTACAACAAAAGCGTTCATCCGGGAGCGCGGATCTGGCGGCATGTGCAATACGAGCGTTATGTGCTCCATGAGTTCATGGGCTATTTGAAGTGGAAGAATTGGGCTCCGCGGATCGCGGTGACGGGGTGCAGCTTTGGCGGGTATCATGCGTTTAATTTTTCCATGCGGCATCCGGACGTGGTATCGGCCTGTGTGAGCATGAGCGGATCGTTCGACATGCGGAGCTTTCTCGATGGCTACTATGACGATAATGTCTATTTCAACAACCCGCCAGATTACTTGTCGAACATGGGCGATGAGTGGTTTTTGAGCCGCTACCGGCAGATGAAACTCGTACTGGGCACGGCGGACTGGGATATGTGCCTAGACGCGAACGTGAAGATGGCGGGGATTCTGCACAGCAAGGGCATTCCGCATTGGCTGGATATCTACGGCGACAACAGCAAGCACGACTGGCCGCTTTGGCAGCGGATGGCGGGGAAGTATTTTTGAAACGATGCATTCACCAGAGGAGCCGGGCATGAACCAGCGCGCCGTGTATTTCGTCGTCCAGTTGACAATCAAGCCGGGGAAGTTGGATGCCTTCAAAGAAATTGCCGAAGCGATGATCGCGGTCACTCGAGAAGAACCGGGCGCTCTCGCTTATGAAATGTATTTGAGCGGTGATCGCAGCCGGTGCCGTCTCCTGGAGACTTATGCGGATGAGGGTGCGGTGTTGGCGCATATAACGGGCCGAGTGGTGCAAGAACTTGTTCCCAAACTCCTCGAGGTGTCCACCATGGACGGCTTCGAGGTCTATGGGGACCCCGGTTCGAAGGCGGCAGAGACGCTGAAGGCAATTAGGGCTGAGTTATTCCAGCGCTGGCACGGCCTTGCCAGCGACTGAGTCGCGAGAACATTTCACGAGTGGTCAGAGCCACGGAACTAACTTCTCCACGGGAGTAAGTATGAAAAGAATTGCGATTTTATTTGGGATGGAAAATACGTTTCCTCCAGCTCTGGTCGAGAAGATCAACGCTTCGAAGACGGCTGGCGTCACCGCCGAGTTTGTGAAGATTGGCGGCATCCGCATGGATGAGCCGAAGAAGTATGACGTCATCGTCGACCGGATTTCGCAGGATATTCCTTTTTATCGGGCGTATTTGAAGAATGCCATGCTGCAGGGGACGATTGTGATTAACAATCCCTTCTGGTGGACGGCTGACGACAAGTTTTTCAACTACGCGCTGGCGCATAAGATGGGCGTGGCGATTCCGCCTACCGTAATTCTGCCGCATCATTCGCATCCGCCGGATACGACTGACAGGTCGATGCGTAATCTGATTTATCCGCTGAATTGGGAAGAGGTGTTTGCTTATGTCGGGTTTCCGGCATTCTTGAAGCCTTACTCGGGCGGGGGGTGGAAGCACGTCTATAAGGTGCATTCGCCGGAGGAGTTCTTTCACAATTACAACCAGACGGGCGACCTCTGTATGACACTGCAGCATGGCGTGGAGTTCGAGGATTATTACCGCTGTTATGTGGTGGGGCAGGAGAAAGTGCACATCATGAAATACGATCCGCGGGCTCCGCATCATGAGCGCTATGTGAAGGGGAATCCGCAGCCGGGGCCGGCGCTCAAGCAGCGCATTGGGAAAGATGCTGTGGCATTGTGCCGGGCGCTGGGCTATGACTTGAATACGGTGGAGTTTGCGGTGGAAGATGGCGTGCCTTACGCGATTGACTTCATGAATCCGGCGCCGGATGCGGAGATTACCTCGGTGGGGCAGCAGAATTTTGAGTGGATCGTGGACGCGGTCGCGGAGATGGCGGTGGAGAAGGCGCTGGGAGGGGGAAATCCGGTGGAGGAGTTGCGCTGGGCGGCGTTCTTGAATGGGCCGCAACTGGTGGAGAGCCGGGCGGCTACGGCGCGGAAGAAGGCATAGGCGACAAGTGGTTCCGAACGTTTCACCGCGGGAGTAGTCGAATATGGAACCACTGAAGAAAAGGCGCGCCTTCGGGGGTGTCTTGCTGGCGTGGACACCGTGGCTTGTCACTTTAATCGGGCTTGGTTCTGCATTCAGGGGCGTAGCGACAGAGAAGGCAACTGGGCTTGCGGCGGTGGCTGGCGGCCTCACGGAGACGTTTCTACTGTTGGGCCTTCTTGCCACTGTCGTATTCGAAGTGGCTGCGATCATCCTGTTGGTCCGCGCGTTCGAGCGTGGACGCTGGCTGCGGAATTTGTTTTTGGCGTTCTCTTTGTGTTTAAGTGCGCTGATGCTCATCCTCTTTGGCGTATTCCTGTGGTTGAGTTGGTTCCGAGTGCACCATCCAAATGTAGCGTCGTTGAACTTGAGTTCCCGGACAAGAGTGTCCGCGCCACACGTGCCGTTGGTATACTAGTGGGACTTCTACCAGGCTTCTTCCCGCCTGGCAGCTCTGGGTGCCGCGATGAAGCCCACATTCACGCTTGGAATCGAAGAAGAATATCAGACTGTCGATCCTGAAACTCGCGATCTTCGCTCGCATATTCACGCTGAGATCATCGAGAAAGGCAAATTGATCCTGCAGGAACGGGTCAAGACGGAGATGCATCAATCGGTGGTGGAGGTGGGGACGTCGGTTTGCGGCAACATCAAGGAGGCACGGGAAGAGCTGAAGAATCTGCGCAGTCACATTATCCGGCTGGCGCGGGAGAATGGGCTTCGGCTGGCTTCGGCGGCGACGCATCCGTTTGCCGATTGGCGAGTGCAGGAACTGACACCGGGGGAGCGCTACAAGAATATTGTGCAGGACATGCAACTGGTAGCACGGGCAAATCTTATTTTCGGATTGCACGTGCATGTGGGCATCGAAGATCGCGAAACCTTGATCCAGATGATGAATCACGCGCGCTATTTTGTGCCGCATCTGCTGGCGCTGTCGTCGAACTCTCCTTTCTGGCTGGGGATGGACACCGGGTTGAAATCGTATCGTTGCAAGGTGTTCGACAAGTTTCCGCGGACGAATCTCCCGGATTATTTTCCGAGCTGGGGCGAGTATGAGAATTACGTCAAGCTGCTGGTGAAAACAAATTCCATCGATAACGCCAAAAAAATCTGGTGGGACATGCGGCCGCATCCGTTCTTCAACACGCTGGAGTTCCGCGTCTGCGATTTGCCGATGCGTCTCGACGAGACGATTGCTTTGGCGGCGCTGATTCAGGCGACGGTGGCCAAGTTATATAAGCTGTACTCGCAGAACCAGGGATTCCGCCTATACCGGAAGTCGCTGTTGATGGAGAACAAGTGGCGAGCGGCGCGCTATGGGATCAACGGGAAACTGATCGACTTCGGGAAGCAGATGGAAGTTCCGGAGCGCGAGTTGATCGAAGAGTATCTGGCATTTGTCGATGACGTGCTTGACGAATTGAATTGCCGGCAAGAAGTAGAGTACGTCCGCGAAATTATGAAGATGGGAACGGGGGCGGACCGGCAACTTGACGTTTACCGCAGGACCGGCGACATGAAAGCCGTGATGGATTACATCATTGAGGAGACTGAGGTGGGCGTGGACGAGGTGGATAGTTTGCCCACCGCACGCGCCGTCTAATGAGCTTGATGAAGACTTCGACGAATAGTTCGACCGATACTGGTGAACAACCCAACCGACAACTAAATGAGATGGCGTTTGATCCGGAACTGACGCCGGGTGCGCGGAATGCGGTACGGGTTTGCCTGCGCGTGCTGAATTCGGAGAAAGTCACCATCATTGCGGATGAAGTGAGCCTGGAAATTGCGGCGTCGATCGTGCATGAACTGGAAGAACTTGGCTGCCGCTACCGGACATGGGTGCTCGAGGATATGGCGACTCGGCCGCTGACGGATCTGCCCCTCGCAATCGTAAAAGACCTGGAGACCAGCCAGGTCAGCATTTTCGCGGTGCAGGCGCAGGCCAACGAATTGAAGTCGCGCATGCAGATGACGGATGTGGTGAACAGGAAAAAGATCCGGCACGCGCACATGGTCAACATCAACAAGCGGATCATGCTGGAAGGCATGCGCGCGGATTTTTTGAAAGTCGACCGGCTGAGTGTGAGGGTGCAAGAACGTGTGCGGCAGGCAAAACAGATTCGTGCGACGACGCCTTCAGGAACAGATTTGGTGGCGGATTTGAATCCGAATTACCGCTGGGTGAAGACCAGCGGGATTATTAGCACAGAGAAGTGGGGGAACCTACCGGGCGGAGAGGTGTTTACTACGCCGGGCGAGGTGAACGGGACGTTTGTGATTGATGGTGTGGTGGGCGATTATTTATGCGCGAAGTTTGGCGATTTGAAGGCGAATCCGCTTACCATTCAAGTAAAGGGCAATCGATTGGTGGCGGCGCACTCGGCTAACAAGGAATTGAAGGACGATTTTTGGGCGTATACGCATAAGGACGAGAACAGCAACCGCGTGGGAGAGTTTGCCATTGGAACTAACATCGAGCTTAAGGATGTGATTGGCGAGATCCTGCAGGATGAAAAGTATCCGGGCGTGCATATTGCTTTTGGAAATCCTTACGGGGCGCATACGGGTGCGGAATGGTATTCGTCGACGCACATTGATGTGGTGGGACGGAATTTTGATATCTGGGTCGATGGCGAGCAGATTATGCGGGGCGGGCAGTTTTTGATTGAGGTTTAGGGCTTTCACCGCCGAGACGCGAAGAGCGCTTATGAGGGTCTGGCTAGCTTTTGGACGGGGCTTGGCCTCGTCACCACACAAGCTCTGTCGCTACAAGAGCTTAATTCAAAATAGATTCTATGATTCCGTCTTATCGCCGAGACTTCAACTCGCGATTTACTTCTGAAAAATATGAACGCTTGCGGCGCGAGATGACTTCGCGGTGCGGGATGGAGGTTCCGTTCGCTCTTTGCGAGACTCCTTGCTTCTTTCCTGAGGTGCTGGTTGCGCGCATGGGAGAGGATGGAGCGGCGCTGATTCGGCAGTTGGCGGAGAATCCGGAATATCTCGCGCGATCGGAAGCCTCCATTCCCTCAGAGTTTCGCCTGCCTCATGAATCTCCGCATCCGATGTTTATTCAGGTGGACTTTGGCCTGGTGCGGGATTCGACGGGCGAGTTACAGCCGAAACTGGTGGAGTTGCAGGCCTTTCCTTCGCTTTATGCATATCAGCCGGTTTTGGCGCAGGCTTACATCGATGTGTTCGGACTTGATCCTGCGCTTCGTTACTTTTTGAGCGGGCTGGACTCGGCTAGTTACGAGGGGCTTTTGCGCGATGCCATCGTGGCGGGGCATGATCCGGCGAATGTGGTGTTGATGGAGGTGCATCCGGAGCAGCAGAAGACGCGTCCGGATTTTTTGCTGACGGAGAAGCTGCTGGGGATTCGCACGGTGTGCATCACCAAGGTTATTAGAGACGGCCGGCGGCTGTTTTATGAAGATGCAGGTAAGCGCGTTCCGATTGAGCGGATTTATAACCGGACAATCGTCGATGAACTGGAACGCAAGGGCGTGACTTTGCCGTTTGATTTTCGCGATGAGTTGGATGTGGAGTGGGCGGGGCATCCGAACTGGTATTTTCGGATCAGCAAGTATTCGATTCCTTATTTGGAGCATCCGTCGGTGCCGCGGACGTGGTTTCTGGATCGGCTTTTTCTGGGCCAATCGGCGGAAGTGCCCGCGGACCTGGAAAAGTTTGTGCTCAAGCCGCTGTATTCGTTTGCCGGGTTAGGGGTATTGATTGCGCCATCGCGCGCCGATATTGACGCGATTCCGGCGTCCAAGCGCGGCGAATATATTCTGCAGGAGCGGCTGAATTTTATTCCCGTGGTGGAGACTCCTTATGGCCTGACTAAAGTCGAAGTGCGGATCATGTATGTGTGGCTCGATCGGTTGATTCCCGTGTTGACGATCGTGCGCATGGGGCGTGGGCTGATGATGGGCGTGGACCATAACAAGAATATGGCTTGGGTAGGATCGTCGGCGGCGCTGATTTGTGAATAGCAGGTCGGCTCCAACCCCTTGGCAACAAGCGCGAAGAAATGGGGTCCCCCGTTATATTTCCGTTTGTTCATCACTGGGTCTAGTGACCGGAATCACAGGCTAGATCGCTGGCCAGTGTCATCATTGCCAACCTCAGCCGTTCGCGGCAAATCGTGAGGAATTCTATGGCTATGGCCACCTTGGTATCTTCCACTTCTCGAGTTTTGAATTCCAGCCTGGCATCCCGCATCATGAGCGCCGACGAGGCAGCAGCGCTGATTGAATTTGGTACTCGCATCGGCATGAGCGGATTCACCGGCGCGGGTTATCCGAAGGCGGTGCCGCTGGCGCTGGCCCGGCGCATTTCGGACGCGAATCTGCGCGGCGAGAAATGCCAAGTCAGCATCTTCACCGGCGCTTCGACCGGGCCGGAGTTGGACGGCGCCTTGGCCAAGGCCGGCGGCATCCAGTTACGGCTGCCCTATCAGTCGGATCCGGAGACGCGCAAAAGAATCAACGCGGGCGAAATGGAGTATATGGACATCCATCTCGGCCAAGTTGCCCAATACGTGGAAAATGGCTTCCTGGGCAAGATGAACTGGGCGCTGATCGAGGTTACGGCGATTCTCGAGGACGGTCGGCTGGTGCCCAGCTCCTCAGTGGGCAACAACCGCACGTGGATTGAGCAGGCGGAGAAGGTGATTGTAGAAGTAAACGCCTGGCAACCGGCGGAACTGGAGGGGATGCACGATATCTATTACGGCATGCAACCACTGCCCAACCGTCAGCCGATCCCCCTGGTGCATACGGGGCAGAGGATTGGCACTCCTTATCTCAACTGTCCGCTGGAGAAAGTTGCCGCGGTGGTGCTGACCGATTCTCCCGACCGCAATAGCTCATTCAAAGCGCCGGACATTACGTCCCGCCTAATCGCCGGCCACATCCTGGAATTCCTGGGGTGGGAGGTGAAGAAAGGGCGGATTCCTGCGTCGCTGCTGCCGCTGCAATCGGGGGTGGGGAACATCGCCAATGCGGTTCTATTCGGACTGCTGGAGGCGGGGTTTGAAGATTTGACCGCGTACACGGAGGTGATCCAGGACGGCATGATCGAGCTCTTGCGCAGCGGCAGGCTCACGTGCGCGTCGGCGACAGCGTTTTCTCTTAGTCCGGAAATGGGGGCGAAGGTTAACGCCGAAATGGCGAACTACCGCGAAAAAATTATTCTTCGTCCGCAGGAAATCTCCAATCATGCGGAGATCATCCGGCGGCTGGGGGTGATCGGCATGAATGGAATGATCGAAGCCGATATCTACGGCAACGTGAATTCGACTCAAGTGATGGGATCGCGCATTCAGAACGGTATTGGAGGTTCGGGCGATTTTGCGCGCAACGGATACCTGGCGATCTTCATGGCTCCATCGACTGCGCAGAAAGGCGACATCACCACGATTGTGCCGATGGTGGCGCACGTAGACCATACCGAGCACGACGTGGATGTGGTCGTGACCGAGCAGGGCCTCGCTGACCTGAGGGGTTTGTCGCCACGGCAACGAGCCAAGCTCATTATCGATAATTGTTCGCATCCCGACTATCGTTCACTGCTGCGCGATTATCAGGAGCGCGCGGAGCGTTTATCATTCGGCAAGCAGACACCGCACCTGCTTAGAGAGAGCCTGAGCTGGCATGAGCGCTACGTGCGCACTGGAAGGATGCGGCCGCACGTAGAAGAATAGGGAATTTCTCACATCTGTCGCTGGTTGCCCACTCGGACCGATGTTACGGGTTGTCCAATCCCGGTTGACCCGACCGCAATGACACTCTACCATTACGCATTCGCGGGCGAGGGCGCTTTTCCTTTGTCCCTCTGCCCGTAGAATCGAAGGCAAACAACGGCGGACGAGAGCGTCCGCTTCACACGAAACCATGGAAATCGTTGGGCAAACGGTGTCCCATTACCGCGTGCTGTCGAAGCTGGGCGTGGGCGGGATGGGGGTGGTTTATGAAGCTGAGGACCTCCGGCTGGGCCGGCGGGTTGCGCTGAAATTTATTCCCGAACATCTGGCTAAAGATGAGCGCGCTCTCGGCCGTTTTACGCGGGAGGCGCGCGCCGCGTCACAACTCAACCACGCCAACATCTGCACCATCCACGACATTGAAGAGAACAACGGGCACCCTTTCATCGTCATGGAGAAGCTGGAGGGCGAAAGCCTGAAGCAGCGGATCCATGGCCACGCCCTGGAGATGGACGACTTGCTCGACATTGCCGAGCAGATTGCCGCCGCCCTCGCCGCTTCGCATGACAAGGGAATTGTGCATCGCGACATCAAACCGGCGAATATCTTCATCACTCCGACTGGGAAGGTAAAGATTCTTGACTTCGGTCTGGCGAAGCTTGCCAAGGATGGGAGTGTGGGAACGACTACGGACTCATCGCTCGAAGAATCGCTGACCCAGGTGGGAGTAATTCCGGGGACGGCGGTGTACATGTCGCCGGAGCAGGCGCGCTCGGAGCATCTCGACGTGCGCAGCGACATATTTTCTTTCGGTGTAGTGCTTTTTGAAATGGCAACCGGCAAGAAGCCATTTACCGGAACGAACGTGGTGATGACGCTGCATGCGGTGATCAATTCCAAGCCGGCATCGCCGCGGACGATCAATCCCGCGGTTCCGGTGGAACTGGAAAAGATTATCGGGAAGGCGATGGAGAAGGATCGGGGCTTGCGATACGCCAACGCTTCGGAGATGAAGGCCGATCTGCTGCGGTTGAAAAAGGCGCCGGGATCCACGCTGCGTAGTGGGCTTCTTAACGCGACGGGACTGTACGCGACGACGAAGACTTTCGAGAAGCCGGATTCGAGGCTGAAATGGATGCTGGCTGCACTGCTGGCTACTGTGCTGGTGATCTTCGGAACAGCCGCAGCCTGGTTCTTTAAGCACAGGACGGCGACTGTAAACGCGGTTAGCAGGACGATTGCAGTGCTGCCTCTACAGGATATGAATAATAATAATAATGACCAGCAGAGCAGCTATCTGCGCTTTGCGCTGGCGGATGAGATTTCGAATGCGTTGACGGCTGCTCATTCCTTGGAGATCAGGCCTTCCGCGTCGACACAGAAGTATTCCGAGGGAGGAGTGGATCCCGTAAAGGCCGGGCGCGAATTAGGGGTTGGCGTTGTGGTTACGGGGCAATATCTCCTCCAGAAAAACATGATGAGGGTAACGCTGCAAGCGATCGAGGTGAAGGATAGCAAGTCGATCTGGACCGAGACGGTGCGCGCGCCACCGGACAACTCGATTGCGCTGCAGAAGCAAATTTCCGACAAAATACGCCAGGATCTGATTCCGATTCTAGGCGTCGCAAGTGCCGAGGTCGAGAGGAGCAGCATCCCGGCGAATCGGGAAGGCTATGACTTATATTTGCGCACTTTGTCGATGCCGCACGATGGATCCGAAAACAAGGACGCGATTGCGAGGCTGCAGCGAGCGGTGGAGCTTGATCCCAAGTACGCTCCGGCATGGCAGGCGTTAGGGCGCCGGCTTTACTTCGACGCGATTTATTCGGGTGGCGGGGCGGCGGGCTACCAGCGTTCGAACGCAGCCTTTGAGCGGGCGCTTGCGCTCGAACCGGGACGAGTAAGCGCGGCGGCTTACCTGACTACGAACGAAGTCGAAACCGGAAACCTCGACAAGGCCTATGACGACGCGCGCGCCCTGGTGCGCAAGCGTCCCGACGCCGCCGTCGCGCATTATTCGCTGGGATATGTTATGCGCTATGTGGGCTTGCTGGATGAAGCGCAGCAGGAGTGCGAAGCGGCCTTGATGATCGATCCTAAAAATTATAACTGGCGATCATGCTCGTTTGCATATTTTGAGCAAGGGAAGCCGGAGCGAGCCATGGATTTTTTAAATCTGGACGCGGGCTCGGAATGGTCGAATGCGGTGCGAGTCTGGATTCTGATGCGGGAAGGGAATACGGCGGACGCTCAACAGGCGGCGCAGCAGGTGACAGACCAGGGGAAAGACAATGAGATGTGGATGCGAGGCCTAGAGGAGGCTTGCTTGAGTAAAGCTCCAACGGTCGAGGTTCATCGACTGGCGGAGTCGGCGCAGAGCGAGTTATTGGCGGAGCAGGATCCGGAACTGAAGTACGCTCAGGGAACTGTGCTGGCGTATTGCGGCGAAAAAAAGATTGCGTTTGCATTTCTGCGGAGCGCGGTAGCCGGCAATTATTGTGCGCATGACGCCCTGGAAGCGGATCCACTACTGGCGAGCGTTCGCCAGGATGCGGAGTTTCGCCAGATTGCGCAAGCGGCGGCGGAATGCCAGCGCAGATTAGCGGCATCGCAGGGGATAAGGTGAAGACTGAGGCGAGGATATTTGCTCCTTTCTCCGAGTAAGACCCATCACATGTTCATGTCTGCACTGTTCAGAAAGCTCGGGTGTGAGTTAATTCACAGACGTTTGGCGATTGCGATTTTGTTAGGGCTGGTGATCGCTTCGACAACGATGCGCTCGCCGGCGCAGTCGAACGCGGCCAGTACAGGCGGTCGCGGCATCGATCACAAAACGGATCGCTATTATGATCCGCTTCCGCAGGAAACCGGAGCGGCGGGACTGAAATTGATGCTGCGGCGTCTGCAGACCACCGCGCGGCTGATGCAGGTGGATGCGCATCCCGATGACGAAGATGGCGGCATGTTGACGCTGGAGGCGCGTGGGAAGGGTGTTTCTACGCTGCTGATGACGCTGAACCGCGGCGAAGGTGGACAGAACAAGCTGGGCAGCAATCTGTTTGATGTGCTGGGCGTGGTGCGAACTCTGGAGGTCTTGGCGGCCGACCGCTACTACGGCGTGGAGCAGCGGTTTTCGCGAGTCGCGGATTTCGGATATTCGAAAACTGCAGAAGAAACTTTTCAGAAATGGCAAGGGCATGACATCGCGCTCGCCGACATCGTGCGCGTGGTCCGCACGTTTCGTCCGGATGTACTGATTGCGCGCTTCTCAGGAACGGAGCGCGATGGGCACGGGCACCACCAGGCATCGGCGATCCTGACGAAAGAAGCATTCCGAGCAGCGGCCGACCCTAATCGTTTTCCGGAGCAGATCAAAGAAGGGTTGCAGCCCTGGCAACCGAAGAAGTTGTATATCGGAAACGTATGCGGCTTCGGCGCTTCGACCTGCGACCCCGCCAATTACACCGTCAGGCTGAACACCGGAAAAGAAGACCCTTTGTTGGGAATGTCGTATGTGCAGTTTGCCGTGGAGGGATTGCGCCACCAGGAATCGCAGGGGCTGGGGGACATCTCACTTCCCAAGGGTGACCGGTTTGCGTACTACAAACTGGTGGATTCGGTGGTGGAGTCGCCAAAAGATAAAGACGGGCATGAGCAGGATTTCTTTGACGGGATCGATACGTCGCTGCCGGGCCGCCTAGGGGATGAAGGAAAGAAGATTCCGGGGCTCCGCGAGAAGTTCGAGGAGATTCAGAGGAAGGTTGTTGCAGCCGAGCGCGCGGGGAGTGATGCCGCAGCGATGGATGCGGCGCTCGAAGAAGCGGAGGGAGTCACTGAAAGCTTGTTGGTTGTTAATGGACTCCCGTCGGCCTGGTACTTGCAGACCGTCCCCTACCTAGACGGCCTCTTGACTGAGATCCAGCAGGCGCGTGCCCTCCTGTCCGGAACCAGACTAGCGGTAACGCTCGATGCGCCGGTGGGGGAGAGCCCCGAACGCGCATTCATGGCAGTCCCCGGAAAGCCGCTCGAGCTTACAGCGAAGCTTTCGGTAGAGCACTTATTCCATAAACGCGCGGAAGCGAGTATCCGTCTTCAACTGCCGAAGGGGTGGAAATCTCAGGAGCTAAAAAGAGAGCAGTCGGAGGAACAGCTGTCTGTGCATTTTCGAGTTTACGTTCCTGCGGATGCACAGATCACGCGGCCGTATTGGCACCGGCAGGACCCAGAGAGAGATGCGTTAAACGTCATTGATGAGCCAGAGTACCAGACGTTGCCTTTTCCGCCGCCTCAAGTGGGGGCTGTCGGCAATTTGGGTGGAGAGACGGTGAACGCGCTCTGCATGGTGAAGTTCAAGGACGCTTCCGGTCAGATTGCCGAGCGTCCTTTGGCGGTGGCTCCGGCATATTCTATTGCGTTGACTCCTTCAAGCGAGGTCATCCCGTCAGATAAACGCGGCAGCACAAGCGTGACGAGTGCAGCTCGCGACCAGGGCAGCGCGTCGGAAGCAGTGGTATCCCTCGAAGTTCCAAGCGGCTGGCGCGCGGATCCAGCTCGTGAAGCGATCGAAATTCCGAAGGAAGAATCCAGGGAGGCTTTCTTTCAAGTCTTTCCCTCAGAACTGAAGGAAGGCTATACCCATATTCGCGCGGAACTCACCGGTGGCAATAAAAGCTACGGCGAGGGCTATTCGGTGGTCACGCGCGACGACCTCGGCACTTTCTACTACTATCAGCCGGCGCTACAACGCGTCAGCATCGTGGATGTGAAAGTTCCGAAAGACCTGAAGGTCGGCTACATCATGGGCGCGGGCGACGACATTCCAACTGTGCTCGAACAGATCGGGATGAATGTCACCATGATCCCAACGGACAAACTGGCAACAGAAAACCTGAACAAATATCAGACCATCGTGCTGGGGATTCGCGCCTACGACACGCAAAAAGAGGTTATCGACAACAACAAGAGGTTGCTCGACTACGTCGAGAATGGTGGGCGGTTGGTCGTGCAATACAACACGCTGGGATCCTTTGGTGTGCCGATCGATTTCAATGCCGGCAAGTACACGCCTTATCCGGCGACGCTCGGCCGGGCGCGGGTTTCGGTAGAGGAGGCTCCGGTTAAGATTCTCGATCCGGCGAACCCGATTTTTCATTCTCCGAATGAGATAACGCAAAAAGATTTCGAGGGCTGGGTGCAGGAACGCGGTTTGTACTTCATGACGAAGTGGGATTCGAACTTTACTCCTTTGCTGGAGTCGCACGATCCGGGCGAAGCCGAACAAGAGGGCGGGTTGCTGGTCGCGCACTATGGCAAGGGAACGTATATCTACACTGGATATGCGTTCTTCCGGCAGTTACCGGCAGGAGTGCCGGGGGCAGTGCGGTTATTTGTGAATTTAATTGGCAGCCGTTAGGGGCTAACCATTCGTTTTCGTCGTTGGCTCGGCGCTTCCAATGTCATTCTTCCATGGAAAACGGGCGCACCTCTCCATTAAAGTTGAACCGCCCAGGGCATCGCGGTTTTTGACTTATTCAGGTGACTTAGGCAGAGGTAACCCTCTACGAACGGCGTGAGCTCAAAGCGCGAAGCAAATAAAAATGGCGCGCGCGCGTATTGGCCGATGCTGATCACGGCGCTCGCTGTGCGTCTGGCGGTGATTCCCTTTTTCTATCGCGATTGGCTTGATCCATTCGTGCTGGAGCACTGGGCGTTTGGGCGGGTCGCGCGTTCGTTGGTCGCAGGGCATGGGTTTGGGAACGTGTTTGCTGATACGGGGGCGACAGCGGTTGTGGCTCCGGTGTATACGTATCTGCTCGCTGCGGTCTTCTGGCTCTTCGGGACTTACACCCCAGCATCGATTGTGGCAGCGCTCGCGTTCAATAGCATATTCTCGGCGCTCACTTGTATTCCTGTTTTTCTTCTGGCGCGTCGGTGCTTCAATGCGCGGACGGCGAAGTGGGCAGCGTGGGGTTGGGCATTCTCTCCTTATGGAATTTATTACGGCGCGGATTGGGCTTGGTCTACGTGTCTCGTGACCCTGCTCTTAGCCGTGCTATTCCTCTGGGCGCTGGCCCTGGAGGAATCTGGGAATACCTGGGAGTGGACGGGGTTTGGCGCGCTTGGTGGGCTGGCGGCTCTGACTGAGCCGGTGGTGCTGGCGGTCATACCGTTGCTGGGTTTGTGGACCTGCTGGCGGCGACTGCGCAACCGGGAGAGCTGGGTGCTTCCGATGACGGCCGCTGCGCTCGGGGCAATCGCCGTGATGGCTCCCTGGTTTGTCCGCGACTACGAGACGTTCCATCAGTTCATTCCCATACGCAGCGGGTTTGGGCTGGAGCTCTACATTGGCAACAGCGCCGATTCTTTGCATTGGGTGGACCGAAGTCTGCATCCGAACCATAACGACGCCGAACTGGCCGAATATGCTCGGAGCGGCGAACTTGCTTATATGGCGGACAAGGCGCAGCAGGGCAAAGAGTACATTCGCAGGCACCCGGCGCAATACCTGTATCGCGTCTTGCGGCGGATAATATATATCTGGACCGGATATTGGAGCTTTAATCGCGCTTATCTGGCGGAAGAGCCGCTGGATGTGCCGAACATCTTTCTTAGCACGACGATGACGGTGCTGGCGTTAGGTGGGTTATGGCGGCTTTATCGTTCAGATCGGGGTCGGGAGCACACCGGTCTGGCCGTGCGATTTGCTCTGGTGTTTATCTTTTTTCCGCTGGCTTATTATTTCTCGCATCCGGAGACATATTACTTCCGTCCGGTGGATCCACTGATCGTGGTCTTGGCCGCGTATTTCGTGACTGAGCGATTCCGGGCACGGGTGCAGCGCAAAGATGAACTGGGAGCCGCCGTTTTAGCGCCTTCGCGTTAGCATCTTGTCAAGTTTTTACGCATCTCATCATCGGGAATGATTTTGTGGGAATGATTCTGTGACCGTAAATCTCGTTGATAACAAGCCCGCGGAAGTTGAAGTCGCAGACTCGCCCGCGAGTTCGAATTCTGTACAGAGTCCTGCTTCGAGCTCCGCTCGACATTCTTCCCGGAAAAACGAATGTCACCCACCAGAGTGGGTGATGGGCGAGAGCCTGCGCTTTGCCTATGACACCTTTCTCAGTAACAGGGTCCGATTTATGTTGACCGCACTGGGCATGATGATTGGGACGGCGTCGCTGGTTCTGGTGGTCACCATTGGGATGACGGGAAAGCAATACATCCTGGACCAGATACAGGGCATTGGAGCCAACCTGATTTATGCCAGCTATGCGGGCGCTGGGCATCGAATCACGGCGGTAGCGCTCGATGAATTGACGGTGGATGACGTGGCGGCGGTGCGGGAGCAGGTGCCTTCGGTAGTGGCTGCGTCGCCATTTACGACTCTGAATGATCGCATTAGTGTGGGGAACGGCAAGGAGCAGGACATATCCATCCTGGGCGTTTTCCCGGAATACGTTAAAGTGCGCAACCTCGTGTTGCTCGCGGGGCGATTCTTTGATTCCGAGGATTATCAGAGGCGCAACAAGGTCGGTGTGATCACAGAGAAGCTGGCGTTGAAGCTCTTCGATAACCCTGTGAGCGCAGTCGGCCAGGTGATCAAGCTGAACGGGTTACCGTTCACGGTGATCGGAGTGTTCAAGGAACGGGTGGAGACGTTTGGGCAGTCGGAAGTGGAAGACAATACGATGGCGATCCCGTACTCGGTGAGCCGTTTTTTTCTGCCCTCCAATGCTGTGAATCAGATTTATTTTTCGGTGGCGAGCCCCGATGAAGTCACGACCGCGACGGCTCAAATCAAGCGAGTCTTGCAGTTGCGGCACCGGCCGGAGTCGGTCTACAACGTGGAGAACCTGACGCAGTTGGTCAGTCTGGCGGAAAAGACAGCGAACATTCTGACGGTGGTCCTCTTGCTGATTGCCGCGGTGGTATTGCTGGTCAGCGGCATCGGCATTATGAATATTATGCTGGCTACCGTCAGCGCCCGCATTCGCGAAATTGGAATTCGCAAAGCGGTGGGCGCCACCAGCCGCGAAATCCGCTTACAGTTTCTCTCCGAAGCGATTCTCATTTCCCTCAGCGGAGGGGTTGTCGGCATCATCATCGGACTCGCCATTCCTTTTTCCGTGCGCTTTCTGACCGCGTATCGCATTCCTATCTCCGGACTCTCCGCCATCATCGCCATTCTCGTTTGTTCGCTGGTCGGGATTCTGTTTGGCACGCTGCCCGCGATTCGCGCCGCTCAACTTGATCCTGTCGATAGCCTGCGGTACGAGTAGGGAGTTGAATTGTAGTGAAGCTGGGCTATGCCCCGCCCGATGGCCAAAGCGCCACACATACCGTCAACGGGCATAAAATTACGGGGAAGCTATTCCGACGCTTCGCGAATCCGTGATGGCATCGAATGCAGACAAACGAAGCCGCGCCGTCGTCCTCCTGAGTGGAGGAATGGATTCCTGTGTGTGTGCCTCGCTGGCGGCGCGCGATCATGAGGCTGCGGCCCTGCACATCAGCTATGGACAGCGCACCGAAGAACGCGAACGGCGTTCCTTCCAAAACATCTGTGATCGGCTTGGAATTCGCGACCGGCTGCTTGTACGCAACGAGGCCTTGCGGGCCATCGGTGGATCGGCCCTTACCGATCCGAACATTGCCGTGCCCGAATCGCATAGCCTGGGCGTCGGCGTTCCGGTTACGTATGTGCCTTTTCGCAACGCGCATTTTCTCGCAGCCGCTGTCAGTTGGGCGGAAGTCCTGGGCGCCGAAAAAGTTTATATCGGAGCGGTCGAGCCGGATAGTTCCGGTTACCCCGATTGCCGGCCAGAGTATTATCGGGCGTTCAACGAAGTGGTGAAAGTGGGGACCAAGGAAGGAATCATCCGGGTGGTGGCGCCGCTGATTGCGATGCACAAACGTGAGATTGTGACGCTTGGCCTTGAATTGGGTGCCCCATTAGATTTAACGTGGTCATGCTATCAGAGCGAAGATCGCGCCTGCGGTGTCTGCGATAGCTGTGTGCTTCGCCTGCGGGCATTTCGCGAAGCGGGAGCCGAAGACCCCATTCCGTATGCGGAAACGGCGGCCGGATTTAGTTAGAAGCGGCTTTGGCAGCCGCCGTCGGACGTCAGCCCTTGGAGGGGCTTGTGATTTAAAGGTAACCTGCGGCATCGCTGAGGCCGCCCTGATGCGAACTAAAGCCGAGAGTTTAGTAAACAAAATTCAATGCCGGGAGGCTAACTCATGATGAAATATTTGATCCTTCCACTGTCGCTCGTCGTTGTTCTTGTTATGGCTCTGGCTGCCCCGCTCGCGGTCGGGCAAACCACAGGTAGTGTCAGGGGAGTTTGCAAAGATCTCGATGGCAATCCACTCGCCCAAGCGGAAGTAGTCTGGACTTCGACCGACACCGGTCACAAATACGAACTTAAGACCAATAAGAAGGGCGAATACTTCTCGCTCGGTATCAGTCCGGGCAAGTACAACGTCCAATTGCTGAAGGACGGCAAGGAAGTCTTCCACATCAACGGCATTACGGTCGGTCTGGACGAAGTCACGACCGATATAGACTTGAAGAAGGAACAGACAAATGCGGCTCAGGGCCAGGGCTTGACTCCTGAACAAGCCAAGGCGAGACAGGAGGCTGCTGCCAAAGCCGCGGCTGAAAATAAGACGGTGGGCACGCTCAATGACAAGCTCAAAGCCGCCAGGACGGCTGAAGAAGCAAAGGACTACGATACTGCAATCACCACCTTGAACGAGGCCAATCAGATCGACGCAACCCGCGATCCAATCTGGTATGAACTGGCCAACGCCTATCTCAACTCCGCGTCGAAACAAACCGATCCCGCGGAAAAACAGAAGCGCTACGAGATGGCCGCCGCCGACTACCAGAAGGCCATTGACCTGCGCACTGCTTCTGATTTGGCGCAGAAAGATCCCGAGAACAATAAGAAGATGGCTGCCTACTATAACAACATGGCCCAGGCGTATTCCAAGTCCAACAAGATTGATGAGGCCGTGGGCGATTACACCAAGGCCGCGCAGTTGGATCCGGTGGGCGCAGCGTCTTATTACTTCAACATTGGCGCCGTATACACCAATGCCGGCAAGGCCGATGACGCGATCGCGGCTTTTGACAAAGCGATTGGGGCCGATCCGACCAAGGCGGCGGCCTACTACTGGAAGGGCATCAACCTGATCGCGAAAGAGACCATTGGAAAGGATGGAAAAGCCACCGCGCCGGAGGGTACCGCCGAGGCCTTTCAAAAGTATCTCCAGCTTGACCCAAGCGGCCCCTTTGCGCAGCCGGCCAAGGACATGCTCGCCAGCATTGGAGCGCCGGTCGAGACCGGCTTTGGCACAAAGAAAAAACCGGCGAAGAAAAATTGAGGTTAGGCTGGTTATTTTCTAGCACGGACGGCAAGCATTTCGAATCGCGAGATCGCGATGCTTGCGGCTCCGGTTTGATGGAACTTCCACTTGTAGATTCGCAGTTCTTCCGCAGTTAGGAGACACAACCCTAGCTCTTCCATTTTGCCGATCTTCTGCTCGCTTCCATCCGCGAGCAGAGCGGACTCTGGCGCGTTATGATCCCTCCCATGTCTCCCTCCGATTCTTCTTCCGCAGCTGGTGCGGCTCGCGTGCTGAGTTTTGAAGCGGCTCGACATTTGGTTGAGCAACATGCGACCGACTTGCATCCGGCAGAAGCCGATGCAGAGACGGTCGACCTGCTGGCGGGATTGGGCCGCGTTCTAGCGGAGGGGATTTTCGCTGACCGCGACTTTCCGCCTTTCGCTCGGGCGGCTCGGGACGGGTACGCGGTGCGGGCGGCGGATCTGCTAGAGCTCCCCGCAAGACTTGAGCTTGTCGGCGAGGTAAAGGCGGGCGATTGTCCTGAGCCGGGTGCGTGCTCGGTCGGTCATGGGCAGGCGGTGGCGATCATGACCGGGGCTCCGCTGCCGGCGGGAGCGGATGCGGTCGTGATGGTAGAACACACTGCGCTTTCAGGCAGTACGGTCGAGGTGACGCGCGGCATTAGCGCGGGTGAAAACTTCGTTCCACGCGGGTCGGAAGCACGAGCAGGACAATTGTTACTGGATAGGGGTCGACGGCTTGATCACGCGGGAATTGCGATTGCGGCGTCAGTGGGCAAGAGCCGACTGCAGGTTTTCCGGAGACCGCGCGTCGCGGTGCTTGCGACCGGAGACGAACTTATCGAGATTAATGCGATTCCTGGCCCGGCTCAGATTCGGAACTCGAATTCGTATTCTCTCGCGGCGCAGGTTCAGAATGTGGGCGGCGAGGCGGTGCGGTTGGCGATCGCTCCGGATGAACCGCGGCGGCTGCGCGCATTGATCGAAGAAGCATGGATCGAGCGAGGGCTGGAGTGCAATCTCCTTTTGCTAGCGGGCGGCGTCTCCATGGGGAAGTACGATTTGGTGGAGCAGGTGCTCAGTGAGTTAAACGCCGAGTTTTATTTTACGGGCGCGGAGATTCAACCCGGGCGGCCGGTGGTATTTGGGTCGTGTGGTGCGGACGCCATTGGCCATGCTGAGAGCGATGCCACTGCAGGCACGCTGACCGGAGCGCCCGCGCCACACAAGCGGTATTTCTTTGGGCTGCCAGGGAACCCGGTATCTACCATGGTGACCTTTGAACTGTTCGTTCGGCCGATGATTGAAGCGTTGGCGGGCATGACGCCGCAGCCGTTGATTTTTCCTCACGCCCGGCTGAAATCGGAGATTCGAACAAAGACGGGATTGACCAGATTTCTACCGGCGGTGCTCTCGGGAGAGTTTGAAAATGCCGAGGTGGAGTTGGCGCGCTGGCACGGATCGGGCGATATCGCGGCGCTGGCTCGGGCGAATTGTTATATTGTGATTCCCCCGGATCGCGAACGGATTGAGGCGGGAGAGTGGGTATCGTTGTTGAGGTTCTGAAGAAGCGATTCCGGCAGGGACATGACAAACTCTTCCCCGCCGGAATCAGAACTTTCTTGCTCTTCATCTTGCCCGTCGCCGCATCGAATACGTTAATCTGTTGATAATGTCGGAAAAACTGTCTCACTACAACTCGCACGGGCAGTCTCGCATGGTGGACGTGTCGCGGAAGGCGCGAACGGCGCGGGAGGCAGAGGCGAGTGCTTTCGTCGTCATGACGCCGGAAGTTTTGCGGGCGCTCCCGAAGAATCCAAAGGGCGATCCGCTGGAAGTGGCGCGGACGGCGGGAATCATGGCGGCGAAACGGACTTCGGAGCTGATTCCGATGTGCCATCCGGTAGCTCTGTCGCACATTGCTGTGTCGTTACGCGTGTGCGAGAATGGCGTTTCTATTGCCACAAAAGTGAAGACCACGGCGGAGACAGGCGTGGAGATGGAAGCGCTGGTCGCAGCCAGCGTGGCGGCTCTTACCGTTTACGACATGTGTAAAGCCCTCGACAAAGGTATTGAGATAAGTGAAGTTGTTTTGGAGCGAAAGTCGGGGGGCAAAAGCGGAGACTACCGGAGAAACGCGAAGCGAAAGTAGTTAGCGGTTTCTATTTTTTTAAGTTTGTTATCGGTGGAGTGACGGTCGTCTCGCCCGTCCGGCCGGCGGGGACCCCGGCTCTCCACCGGCGAGTGTTTCCTTATGGCGAGCAACGTCAAAATTCTGTTGGTGGATGACAATCCGATGGTGCTGGGAATGCTTCAACAAGCGCTCTCTACGATGGGCGAAGTCACGGTTGCGACCGATGGAGCCGATGCTTTGTTGAAGGCGGTCGATGACCTGCCGGATCTGCTGATCAGCGATTACCGGATGCCGGGTATGGATGGGCGGCAATTGCTGGAGAAGTTGAAAAGCAGGCCGGCAACGGCGGGAATTTCTGTAATCTTGATGGCCAGCAAGGCGGACATTAGCGAACGGTTATCGATGCAGGATCCGATCGAAGACTATCTGGAAAAACCTTTCTTCCTGAAAGATGCGACGCATAAGATCAAACGCGTGGTTGACCGGATCGCACTGGAAAAATTAAGCAAAGCGGCGTCGTCCGATGGCTTGTTGCGCGGCAGTTTATCGCAGATGAACGTTATTGATCTGGTGCAATCGCTGGAGATGGGACGCAAGAGTTGCCTGCTCTCCATGAGCAACGGGGCCGATAAGTGCGAGATCTATTTCAGCCAGGGGCAGGCCAAGCATGCGGTTTATGGGCCGGTCAAGGGAGATGAAGCGGTCTTCAAAGTGTTGCGCTGGACGGACGGAAATTTTCAGATCGATTTCAATGGAAAGTCGGAAATGGAAACGATCGCTCTGAACACGCAAGGCCTACTGATGGAAGGATTGCGGCTGCTGGATGAGGCGCAGCGCGATGCCGCGGCTGAAGGTGAAGATGTCCTCCTTGACACCTGATGCCTTGCCGCTTGCCAGAACAATACTTCCTGGAACCACAGCGGCGGTGTTGACGGTTAGCGATTCTTGTTTCCGTGGCGAAAAGGTGGATGTCTCCGGTCCGGCCGTGACGGACTCGTTGGAACAGCGCGGTTTTCATGTGGTGGGGCTCAGCGTGGTGCCCGATGAGCGCGCCCAGATTCAGGGCGAACTGATTGAGTTGTGCCGGTTGGCCCGGCTTGTGGTTACCACGGGCGGGACCGGGATTGCCCCGCGCGACGTGACGCCGGAGGCTACGGTCGCGGTATGCGATCGACTCGTCGAAGGGATTGCCGAACAAATGCGCTTGCAGGGAATGCGGAAGACTCGCTTTGCCGCATTGAGCCGCGCGGTGTGTGGCATTCGGGGAACAAGCCTGATTCTAAATCTGCCCGGCAGTCCAGCCGGGGCGGTGGAATCGCTGGAGGCGGTCATGGATTTGCTGCCACATGCGCTGGACTTGATTGCGGGACACACGGCACATGAATAAAGTCTTCGAAGGCCGTTAGTCGATGGCGAGCTATGTCCGCGAATTTTGGAAGCGTACTTTTGGATGGGAGATCCATGGACGCCAGCGTCTCTGGTCGTTAGTCCTTAGTCCTTAGTCCGACAACCAACGACGGCCCCGTCGCGTAAACTAATCCTACTCACTGAAGAAGCCTATTTGAATAAGATCAAACATTTTGTCCGCGCTTACAGCGAGTGGATCAAGCATGCGCTCGCGCCTTTAGGGCCGTGGGGGATGCTCGCGTTTGCGGCGGTAGACGGGTCATTTCTGGGCATGCCACTGGATGCGATTTTCGTGGGTTACGTCTACAACGATCGTGCCCGGTTTCTGATGTATGTCCTGCTGGCCTCGGCCGGGTCGGCGCTCGGAAGCATCGTTATTTATTTCATCGGCTATACGGGTGGCGAGGTGCTATTGCGTAAGCGAATGTCGCCAGTGCGATTCGAGAGAGTTCACGAATCTTTCGAACGCCACGAGTTCTGGGCGTTGATGTTTCCGGCGATGTTGCCGCCGCCCGCGCCTTTCAAGATAGTGGTGCTGGCTGCGGCCGCGTTCGAGATGAACTTCGGGCATTTTCTGCTGGCGATTTTTGCGGGTCGGTTTATTCGTTTTTTGATAGAGGCGCTGCTTACGCTGTGGTTTGGTCCGCAGATTGTGACGCTGACAGGGAATCTTTTCGTGCACCACTTTGCGTGGATTCTGGTCGGCACCTGCGCGGTGGCGGCAGGTTGGTTGGTCTGGCGGCGGATGAAGCGCGGCAAAACGCTGGGCTTGGATGGGGCAAAGCCTCGCCCCCACACGAGCTAGATCCCTTAGGCGGCTGCGGTTCCTTGAGGCTTGTGCGCGAATCGCGCCACCCCCACCACGACTGCGGGCAATCCGAACATGATCGCGGCGAAGAGCATGTCGCCAGCAACTGTGCTGCGAAAGAACGGCACGGCGGCAGCGTAGCAGGTCATCAGGCCCGATGGAGTCTTCGGATACATGTTCCAGCACGCCCACACGGCGAAATTACTGACCACAAAGAACGAGACGGAACTGGCCAACGCGGCGGCGCCAACTCGCAGCCAGTTGGAGTTCTCGCGCAGACGGGTGCCGAGCAAGAGAATCGCCGCGTACCATGCCCAGGTTACGAAATGGTCCCAGGAGAATTGATAAGAGTAGACGAACTTGTCGAGGACGACGTCGGAGGCGGCGAGCAGAGCCCAGGGCACCCAGAGCTGACGCCGCGCGCCGCGGGCGCCGAAGTAGAGCAGCGCAGCCGCCACCGGCGTGAAATTCCAGGGATGCGGCATGAACGGCATCCGTGCCACAACCGCAAAAATGACAAATAGATAAGCCAGCATGATCACCTCGACATACGTCAATTAGAATTGTTGCGCGAGCGGATACCGGCGGTCAAGTGAGTTGATCTATCGGTACAGGCGAATTAGGACACTACCGATCTATCAGCGTTCTTTCGTGATCGTGCTTCCAATTCCGAAGTGTTCATCCAGCACTTGTAGATCGTGGTTCAGCAACACAACGGCGCCGAGAGTGACGCGCCCGCTGTGGGTGCGATCTTCATACCGAAGATCCCTGAAGTGGACTGCATAGGCTGCACTATTGTTGTTCGCCGGGTTATTTTCCAGTTGTTCGGTTTCGGTAATCGGATACTGGGCCCAACTCAGGTACACGCGTCCCAGATAGGTCTTCTTGGCAGCTAGGGTGACAGGCGTTTCTTCGGGCTTGTAGCGAATCTGCATTTGGCCTTCGGGATCGACTTCCGGGGACATCGAACGGAAGTTCAGCGAATCAATATCCATCGTGGCGAAGAAAGCGGGCGTCTCTACGACTCCGTACCAGCGAAATGGGCTGACAGGGTGGGGATATGCGGAAGCTCGAATCTCGTCGGCTCCGTTGTAATTGCGCGACTGGAGCGCCGCTACGGCCCGGCTATGTTCGTATTCGCGAAGTCCCCAATAGGCGAAGACGGCGACGAGAGCTACAGTTGCGGCGAGTCTTCCGCGTGGCATGGCCTGCGTCCTACTGCGAACGCCGATTTCTTCGTTGATGAGCCAGAACAATCCGGGCAGGATCAGGCCGAGCGTGAGCACGACTAGCACTATGGGATCGACGATGAAGACGATGTCCCCGGAATACCAGCGTTCGGAAAATGGCCAGAAAGGGCGCACTCCGTAATTGTTGGTGTAGTCGAGGAGAATGTGGCTGAGGCCGGCGAGGCAGGCATAGGCGAAAAGCAATCTCCAGCGTAGAGGTAGGTTCGGATTACGGGTTTTGCGGCCACGCAGCCGCCAGAGTAGATAGATGAAGCCGACAACCGCGATGGCGACGATCGGCACTCCCAGGAAGGAATGGGTGAAGCCGCGATGATGGTTCAGTCCGAACGCTGAACCTCCGAAGCGGCTGAGAACATCGAGGTCAGGAGCTTCGGCGGCGAGGGTTAACGTGGCAGTGGCCAGCGCCGTTTTGCGGTTGAGCCCGGCGCGGCCCATGGCGGCGCCAAATAAGAAGTGAGTAACGGGTTCCAAAAGTGAAAGGTCAGAGGTTAGAGGCAGATTGCAGAGGTGAAGATCGATGTGGCCTCTGAAATCTGACCTCTAACCTCGTTTAACTTCTAACCTCGTTCGCAAATGTCGAACTCACACTCATCTCCGGACTGAACCACTCGCTCACGGGATGCACGGCCGCGCAATCCAGGCACCTGGTCTGAGTAAACTGAGTTGAACAGTGCGGACATACTCCTTGAGCCTCGAAAAAGTCGAACGGCTGGCCACATCGCCCGCACTTCCAGGAATTGCCAATTGGCGGATGGGCCTTGCACGTCGGACACGTAAAGTCGTTTCGTCGCGGCAATTTGGCGAAGCGCAACAGGACTCGCGCGTGCTGGAGTCCGCTCCAGCAGTTCATGAGCATGAAAATGGCGATTGCGCCCAGCCAGAGATCGCGCGACCAAAGCGCAACGCCGATGAACGCGGCTACGCCAACGAACCCAAGAACCGTGGCCACCATCAAGCTGCGGGCGCGGCCCAGCACAAACCAGAGTAAGGACCGGAGAATCTGGCCGCCATCAAGGGGATAGATAGGCAGAATGTTGAAAGCCAACAATAGGACATCAATCCAGAAAATATTGTGAACCAGCGTCCGCAGGTCGGGAGAGGCTATGTACCAACCTGAAGCTTGGCTCATATATACGAAGCCGATGATCGGCGCGAGGGCGACGTTCACGAGCGGACCGGCAGCGATGCTCCACAGAGTTGCGCCAGGTCGTTGCGGGGGATCGACATAGGCTACCCCTCCGAGAGGCCAGAGTACGATCTGGTTAGCTTGTCCTCCAACCTGACGGCACGCCAGAGCGTGGCCGAACTCATGCAATGTCACGATCAAGAACAGGGCGAGATACTCAAGGATGTTCCAGCTAACCGAAGAGTAACGTCCGTTCCGGCTCTGGATTTCGTAGGCCGCGACCAGAAACCATGACCAATGCAAAAAGACATCGATTCCGGAGAAGCGAAAGAGGCGAATCGAGCTATGGCGGGAACTGGGCATCTGCGAGAGTTATAACACAGCGGGTGACGTTCAAGCGGATATCCCGACATCAGGATTCATGGGCGCTCCCGAGACGGGGCAAGCCCCGTCTCGACCTCCAATTCATGCGGGGATGACTAGAGACAAGGCGTCTGGCTGCACGGCCATGCGGGCGGGCAGGCGGCCGAGAAGTTCTCCATCGGCTTCGACGTAGACTCGGTTTTCAGTGTAACTCCTCTGGATGTGAGCGTCATGACTCTGACCGTCGGGGCGATGACCATCACCGCGGTCGTCCTTATGAGAATCGCCGCGGCCATCGCCATCGTTTTTTTCCGGCAACTGGCAGACTATCTCTGAACAGCTGACTAAATCGATGCCGTCAATATTCCATTGCCTGCCGATCAGCCTTCCGGCCACGTATTGCAGATAAGCATTGCGGCTCGCGGTGCGGCACATGACGGTGCGGAGGTGGTTGCAATCGAGTGACGCTCCGGGAACAAGTTCGCGCAGGACATTTCCGAAGAAGCGGATTCTGACGGCCAGCAGTTCCGTCAACAAGGCGCGCTGCCGGGGACCGTTTCCATTAGTGTATTCGACCTCAAAGCGGCGCATGTTATAGGTTGCCCACAATTGCCAAGCTTTGAGATAGTAGGCGGCCATGCCACCGCGGTTCTTGAGTTGCGCGGTCAGCTTGTAAAAGAGATGCGCGTCAACTCCGATTCCGGCGGCCACGGTGAAATAACGGGCGGCGGGTTTGCCGGTGAAATCCTCATATTCAATTCGCCCGAGAGCAACACGGCGGACCGTTCCGGTGACGGCGACACGAGCGGCGGCGCTCGGACGCAACGGGATTCCGAGGTCATGGGCAAGAGCGTTGGCAGTGCCGAACGGCAGGATCGCGAGCGCGACCGGCGTGCCGGCCAGACCTTGAATGACGTCGTGGATTGTGCCGTCGCCTCCGCAGGCGAAGACGGTGTCGCTGCCGGCTGCGACGGCGCAGCGGGCATTGTCAGCGGCCTCCTGGCTGGACAGGCAAACCGTAAGATCGGTATGCACGCCAGCCGATTGGATGATGCCGATGGCATGGTTCAATTCCGCGTCGCGCTTTCTTCTCCGGCGGCCCGAGTTGGGATTAAACAAGATTGTGGCTTTTCGCATGCGATGAATCGATAGGGGTCTTTTTTTGAGTTTCGCTATCTTAGTTTAACGCACGCCTGCTAAAGCCGCCCTCTGCCATTGGCGTCCGCGTACGGGACTGGGCTGAAAAAGGTCAAAAGGCCGAACCAAGGCAAGCTTGGACGGCCACTCCGGTGAGAATCGACTCAAACACGATCGGAGTCCCCCGGCTTCTTTATGGAGTAGACACAATGCTGAAGGCCTCGCCACTTCACTTCCTTCCAGAAAGTCATGCCGATGCGCTCGGCCACGCGGCGTGAGGGAAGATTCTCGGGGCGAATCAGGGAGATCAGGCGATCGGTTTTCAAGTGCGTAAAGGCCCAGTCCCGGCACGCGACGGCAGCTTCGGTGGCCAGGCCGTGGTGCCAGTGGTCCTGGCGGAGGTGGTATCCGATTTCGTAGAGACGCTCCTCTTCGACTTGCTGCGGTATGACGCCGCAGTCGCCGATGACTTCGTGGGTTGTGTTCAATTCCATGGCCCAAAGGCCTACGCCGTCATCTTGATAGCGTTGGCGGTTGCGGGCGATCCATTGCTCGACTCCAACGCGATCATAAGGCGCGGGGTAATAGCGCATGGTCTCGGGATCGGAGAGGACTTCGGCTAGAGCGTCGAGATCTTCGGGACTGAACTCACGGAGACGGAGGCGGGTGGTTTGGAGGATGGTCGTCATAGATTTCGGCTACTGATTCTGGCGGAGAATTTAAGAAACGTTATCGTCAGTGTAATGAAATGCCTTCGTCAACTGCCCCTCCGAGATACCGCCAACTCCGCGCACCGCGGATTGACTTGCCGGTTTCGCCCACGTAACATTTGCCCCTAATGATCGGCCAGACCATTTCGCACTACCGGATCCTCGAGAAATTGGGCGGAGGCGGCATGGGGGTAGTTTACAAGGCCGAGGACACCCGCCTAGACCGCTTCGTCGCCCTAAAGTTCCTGCCCGAGGGTGTTTCCCAGGACCGGCAATCGCTGGAGCGATTCCGCCGCGAGGCGAGAGCTGCGTCGGCGCTCAATCATCCGAATATCTGTACCATCCACGACATTGGCGAGCAGGATGGCAAGGCGTACATCGTCATGGAATATCTCGACGGTGCGACGCTGAAACACATCATCGGCAGCCGTCCGATGGAACTGGATATGCTGCTTGCGCTCGGCATCGAAATTGCCGATGCACTCGATGCCGCCCACGCGCAGGGCATAGTCCATCGTGACATCAAGCCGGCTAATATTTTTGTCACCAAGCGCGGACACGCGAAGATCCTGGATTTTGGTCTGGCCAAGGTCACGCCGCCCGCGTCGCAATCATCGCATCTCTCTGGCGCGACAGTGGAGGCCACGGTCGCCGAGGAGCACCTGACCAGCGCCGGTTCCGCGATTGGCACCGTAGCCTACATGTCTCCGGAGCAGGCGCGGGGAAAGGAACTGGATTCTCGGACCGATCTGTTTTCCTTTGGAGCGGTGCTCTATGAAATGGCCACCGGCATGGTGCCCTTTCGCGGCGACACGACGGCTCTGATTTTTCAGTCGATCCTTGATCGCGCCCCCGTTCCCCCGGTTCGGCTGAATCCGGATCTGCCGGCAAAGCTGGAAGACATCATCAACAAGACGCTGGAAAAAGATCGCAACCTGCGCTACCAGCACGCCGCCGATATCCGCGCCGATCTGCAACGCCTGAAGCGCGACACCGATACCGGACGCGCCGTCGCCGCCAGTTCCGGCTCAGTAGCGGCGGCGCAAGAGTCGGGATCAAGGCCCGTGCCCCAGCAAACGCTCCCGCCAACACCGCAGCCAATCTCATCGACGTCCGCTGCGACCGTCGCCCCCGGTTCGTCAGCCGCCGTTCCGCGCGTCCTAGAGACAGGGCTTGCCCCGTCTCCCGCAGCGTACAAAAAATCCTGGAAGACCCCCGCCGTCGTCGCCGCAGCATTGCTGATTGCGGCTCTCATCGGCGGAGGCTTCTTCTTCCAGCGTTCCCGCCGCACTACCGCGCTCACGGAAAAAGACACCGTAGTCTTGGCCGATTTTGTCAACACCACCGGCGATTCCGTGTTCGACGGAACCCTGAAGCAAGCGCTGGCAGTGCAATTGGAGCAGTCTCCTTACCTGAACTTGTTGCCCGAATCGCGCACACGCGAGGCCTTGCGCTTTATGGGACGACCAGCCGACACACGCATTACGAACGATGTCGCGCGCGAGATCTGCATGCGCGAGGGCGCGAAAGCCATGCTCACGGGCTCCATCGCCAGCCTGGGCACGCACTACGTCATCACCCTTTCCGCGTTGAATGCCCAGACCGGCGACGCGCTGGCCCGCGAAGAAACCGAGGCCGACAGCAAGGAGCACGTCCTCAAGTCGCTCGACCAGGCTGCTTCCAGCCTGCGAAGCAAACTGGGCGAGTCTATCGGCTCGGTGCAAAAGTTCGACACGCCGCTCGAACAAGCCACGACTTCGTCGCTGGAGGCCTTGCAAGCCTTCAGCCTGGGCCAGGCCGAGCACATTAAGCTTAACGACGACAAGGCAATTCCCTATCTCAAGCATGCCGTCGAACTCGATCCCAACTTTGCCATGGCCTATGCCACGTTGGGCGTGGCCTACAACAATCTCACGCAGCAAGAACTGGGTAACGCCGCGATCAAGAAGGCCTTCGATTTGAAGGACCGGGCAAGCGAACGCGAAAGGTTCTACATTTCGGGGCACTATTACGACGAGGCGACAGGCGACATCGATAAATCCATCGACGTCTACGAACAGTGGATTCAGACCTACCCACGAGACACAGCGCCCCGCGATAATCTCTCCTTGCGCTACGCAACCATCGGGCAACAGGAAAAAGCTTTAGCCAGTTCCAGCGAGGCGATGCGCATCGATCCTAAAGACGGCTACGCCTATCAGAACGTCGCCTCTACATACGAGCACCTCAACCGTTTCGATGAAGCTCGGGCCGTGGCCGAGAAAGCGGCTGCGCAGAACCTGGGTCGGTCAGTGCATTTCACCCTTTATGATCTCGCCTTCATTCGCGGTGATCAAGCGGCGCAGCAGCGTGAGATGGATTGGGCCACCGGAAAAACCGATGAACCCATTCTGTTCCTGCTCCGCGCTCGCGCTGAATGTTCGCTCGGCAAAATGCAGAGCGCAGGCGCCGCCTATGCCCAAAGTGTGAGTGCAGCCCAGCGCCTGGGATACAAAGAGTTCAGCGGCGTAATTCTGGGTGATCAGGCTTGGCGAGAAGCAGAGGTGGGTAACCTCACGGAGGCTCGCCAGAAAATTTCGGAGTCAGTTGCCGCCTCCCAAGACCCCGGCACTCGGACCTTCGCGATGGATACTCTGGCCCTGACCGGAGACAGCGCGCGTAGCCAGAAAATGGCGGAAGAGTTGGTCCGCGAAGAGTCGACCGACACCCTATTGAACAAAGTCTGGGTTCCCGTTGCCCAAGCCTACACCGATCTGCAACATAATCAGCCGGCACAGGCGGTGACGAGGCTGGAAGCGGCTGCGTCCTATGAATTCGGGAGCGGTCCTGGCTCCGCGGGTTACAGCGTCAATTTCATTCGCGGCGAAGCCTATCTGCGCTTAAAGGATGGCACAAAGGCAGCGGCCGAATACCAGAAGATTCTGGACCACCGCGGCACTGATCCCCTCGCCGTGGAATACACGCTCTCGCATCTCGGCCTGGGACGCGCGTATGCCCTGCAGGGAAACACGGCGTCAGCCAAATCCGCCTACCAGGACTTCTTCGCCGTGTGGAAAGACGCCGATCCTGATATTCCCATCCTGAAGGAAGCCAAGGCGGAATACGCGAAGCTGCAATAGAGGAAGTTCCGCGTCGTCGCTTGCTATTTGCCGATCCTTACGACAACCAGCGTTGCATCAACCACTACCGAATTTAGTTTAATAATCGACAGGGTTAAACTCGACGTATGGCAGAGATGGGGCGGTTGCTAGTGATCCTCGGCGTGGCCCTGGTGGTGATTGGGGGTATCGTCATGTTGCTGGGGCGCGTTGGATTGCCGCTCGGACGATTGCCGGGGGACATGCTGTATCGAGGCAAGAACACCACCTTTTATTTTCCGCTGGCTAGTTCCATTCTGATCAGTGTTGTGCTTTCCATTGTTCTCTTCCTGATTGGGCGGATGAAGCGGTAACGGACCGCGAGCTGTTCGCCTCTAAAGCGACATGGTTCAAGCGACAGAAGTTCGAACGCATTCGGTATCCCTGAGGCGATGCCCGACACGAGGCTGAACAACATCTGAGAGTCTTAGTGGATTCTTGTAGACTGACACTTTCATGGACACGTCCGACCAACTTGGATTTCTGTTTCGGCCCCCGGAGCGCCGCGTCTGGACGGTGCGGGCCCTGGTTTCGGCGGTGCGTTCGCACATTGAGCGGGAATATTCAGATTGCTGGGTGGAAGGGGAAATTTCTAATCTTCGCATTCCGGACTCCGGACATTTGTACTTCACGCTGAAGGAAGAAGCGGCGCAGATTCGGGTGGTAATGTTTCGCTCGTCAGCTAAGTTGCTGCGGTTTCGCCCGGAGAACGGGCTGCACGTTACGGTGCGGGGACGCATTACGGTTTATGAAGATCGCGGGGAGCTGCAGATCTCCGCCGAATTCATGGAGCCCAAGGGCGCGGGCGCCCTGCAGTTGGCATTCGAACAGTTGAAGGCCCGGTTGCAGGCGGAGGGGTTGTTTGAGAGCTCGCGAAAGAAGGCGATTCCGCACTTGCCGAGGCGAATTGGGATTATCACTTCTCCGCAGGGCGCGGCGCTGCGCGACATCCTCAACATTTTGGCGCGGCGGCATCATTCGGCGAATGTGTTGATTTATCCGGCGCAGGTGCAGGGGGACTCGGCTCCGGGCGAGGTATTAGCGGGATTGCGCTACTTTAATACGGAAAGGCGGCCTCAGGATTTGCATCGCGTCGGCGCGGTTGAGGTCATCATTATCGCTCGCGGCGGAGGGTCGGCCGAAGACCTGGCGTGCTTCAATCATGAGGAGCTGGCTCGGGCGGTTGCGACTTCGAAGATTCCTGTAATTTCGGCGATTGGGCACGAAACGGATTTTACGATCGTGGATTTTGTGGCCGATCTGCGTGCGCCTACGCCATCGGCGGCGGCGGAGCTGGTGATCCGGTCGCGACACGAGATCGAAGCGCAGGCGGAGGATTTATATCGGCGGTTGGAACGGGCGGTGCGGTATCGGCTGCTGATTGCGCGTCAGGAGCTGACCGGACGCTCGCAGCATGGGGCATTTGCGCGCATGATGGACGGAATCCACCGGCGGCAGCAGAGGCTGGATGAACGGCGCTTTCGGCTGGAGAAAGCGGAGCGCCAGTTGCTGGAGCGATGCCGTCGGCGGTGCGAAGGGGTTACGGCGGCGGTCCGGCACTATGATGCGCGGCGGCGGCTGGCTGCAGTGAGGCAACGGCTTGAGACTCAGGTCGCGAACCTGGCCGCGGCTACGCACACGCGACTGCTGGAGCGCCGCAGCGCTTTGGAGCGCTGGACCGTTAGTCTTGAAGCGCTTTCGCCTGCGGCAATTCTGAATCGGGGATACGCGCTGGTGTTCGACGCAAAGGGGCAGCTGGTTAAGGATGCTGGTCGCCTTCAGACCGGAGATGAGGTCTCAGCGCGGCTGCCTCGCGGACGGATTCGGGCGCGCGTGACTGCGAGCGAGCCGGAATCCGGCCAAGGTAATTAGATATACCCTAGTCGACGGGCTACATCCCGGGCGCTGCATTAGAATGAAATCCGATTCAACTTTGGACTTAGTTATCGACGCAACCATCGGCTCAATTAGCGATATAACTACCGACGTGAGGGTGGCGTGACACCGTCGCTGATCTGGTCGCATATCTCGGCTATTTCGTTCATTTCGATTTTGGATATTGTGCTGGTTGCGATCCTGATTTACCAGTTTCTTTCGCTGGTGCGGGGCACGCGAGCGGCGCCGATGCTGATTGGAGTAGCGACGCTGGGGCTAGCCTTTTACTTCGCCCGACTAGGCGAACTGCGGACGCTGAATTGGCTCCTCAGCACACTTCTTCCGTATGTTGTTTTTGCGCTCATCGTTGTCTTCCAGTCGGAAATACGTCATGCGCTGGCAAATTTGGGAAGCCGGATTTCGCTGATGCGCTCTCCCAGTTCGGTGGCCGATGTTTATGACGACATTGTGCTGGCGGCGAACCTGTTTTCGCAAACGCAGACGGGCGCGCTGATTGTGATCGAGCGTGAGATTGGTCTGCGTACTTATATCGAAAGCGGCGTCGCCCTGGATGCACGGCTGTCCTATGACCTGCTGGCCACGGTGTTTCGGCCCAGCGCTCCCTTGCATGATGGGGCGGTGATTGTGCAGCGCGATCGCATTGCTGCCGCCGCTTGTTTTCTGCCGTTATCGATGAACCCTGTGCTTTCGACCCAGCTCGGAACACGGCACCGTGCGGGGATCGGGATCACGGAAGAAACCGACGCAGTAGCCGTCATCGTTTCGGAAGAAACCGGCACGATCAGCCTGGCAGTGTCAGGAAGCATTGAGCGCGAGTTGACGGTGGAACGATTGCGCGAACGGCTGGGAACACTGCTGCGGCGCTATGCTCCGGCGCCGACATTGCCGAGTCCGGTGGAAGAAAGCTTTATTGAAGAAGAGCCGCCGAGTTCGAATCTTTCCCGCAGACATGACGCAGGTAGGGACGACTGACGATGGCGAGTTTTTTTCAAAGAACGTTCGTCCACAACATCGGATTGAAGGTTGTTTCTTTGTTGCTCGCCTTCGGCTTGTGGCTGGTGGTGGCGCGCGATCCCATCGCCGAAATCGAGGTTAGAGTCCCGATAGAGTTCCGTAATCTGCCCGACGATCTGGAGATCAGTTCCGCGAGCTTCACCGATGCGCAGATCCGCATACGCGGGCCGGAGCGTGCGATTCATCGCCTGCAGCCTGCCGACGTTCGCGTGGAAGTCAATCTCTCCCGGGTCAAGCCGGGAGAACGGACTTTCGATTTAACCGGCAGGGAAATCGTTGTGCCGCAGGATCTGGCGGTGGTACAGATCATCCCGGGCCAGTTTCACCTCGCCTTCGACACTCGCGCGACCCGGGTCGTCGAGATTCGACCGCGGGTGACAGGTGATTTTGCGAATGGCCTGCGGGTAGCACAGGTCATCGCAGATCCGTCGAGCGTCACGATTACGGGGCCCCTGCACCGGGTTCAGGCCGTCGAAGCGGCGGTCACGGATCCAGTGGACGCTAGCGGAGTAATGACTCGCGCTTCTTTTGAGACCCACGCCTATGTTCCCGATCCTCTGATCCAAGTTGTACACCCTACCCCGGTTCGGGTGACGGTTATCATGGAGAGTTCGGGAGACAAAAAGTAAGACAGTCGCTGGTCGTTGGTCGCTGGATGGTCGTTCGCAAATTTGGAATGGACGACGCCACGCGAACGACCAACGACAAACGACCAGCCACTGATCATGACGCAAACCAGACAATTATTTGGTACCGACGGGATTCGTGGCGTTGCCGGCGAATTTCCGCTGACGCGCGACAATGTTTATTGGATCGGGCGGGCGCTGGGCCACGATATGGTGCGCGCCAATGCCAGGCCCAGGGTGGTGATCGGGCAGGACACGCGCGCCTCCAGTCGCTGGATTGCTGACCGATTTCTGCAAGGCCTGACCACAGTGGGAGTGGAGACACGCAGTGCGGGCGTGATTACCACCCCGGGAGTTGCGTACCTGGCGCGTTCGCAACAGTTCGATGCCGGAGTAGTGATCTCGGCCTCGCACAATCCCTGGACCGATAACGGAATCAAAATTTTTTCTGGTGACGGCTACAAGTTGCCGGATGCGCGCGAGTTGGCCATTGAAAAAGAGATTTTCTCGCTGCTGCAAGCGGACGTGGCTCCGGATTCCACTTCAGAGGTTTCGGGAGACGTGGCAGGAGACGTGACAAGAAATGTTCAGAGCCTTCCGGGTGAAGAAAGCCTTCGGCAAGCTTACGTGCGCTGGCTCGCGAGTGGAGTATCGGCAGATTTGATGCGGCTGCGCGTAGCAGTCGATTGCGCCAATGGCGCAGCGACGGCGGAAGCTCCGGAGTTGTTTGGAGCGCTCAAGGTGAAAGCCACTTTTCTGCATTCCGCGCCCGATGGCCAGAACATCAACGAGAATTGCGGCGCGCTGCATCCCGAGACTGTGGCGCGTTTTGTCGCCGAGCCAAGCAATCGAGGATGTTTCGATTTAGGCGTGACTTTCGACGGCGATGCCGACCGTGCGCTGTTTTGCGATGCCGAGGGGCAGGTGGTGAATGGGGATGCAGTTCTGCTGCTGGCGGCGCGCGACATGCAAGCGCACGGCACGCTGGCCAATGCCACCGTGGTGGCGACGACGATGTCGAATATGGGGTTGGAACTGGCGCTCAAACGATCGGGCATTCGGATGCTGCGCGCCAACGTCGGCGATAAGTACGTGCTTGAAGAAATGCAGCGCGTAGGAGCGACGCTTGGCGGCGAACAGTCAGGCCACATATTGTTCCGCGATGGCGACGCGACCACGGGCGACGGACTGCTGACCGCGCTGCGGGTGATGGAGATCATGATTAGGGCGGGCGAGGTTAGGGCGGGAAGCTCGCTGGCAGATCTGGTGCGCGACTTGAAGGTCTTTCCGCAGACGATCCGCAATGTGCGGGTGCGGACCAAAACTCCTTTCGCGGAGATTGCGCCGGTGCGGTCGGCGATTGCGGCAGCCGAGGGGGAGCTCGACGGTAATGGTCGCGTGGTGGTGCGCTACTCCGGCACCGAGGCGCTGGCGCGGGTGATGATCGAGGCGGAGTCAAAGGAGCAGATGGATCGACTGGCCTCGTCGATTGCTGGCGCGATTCAGTCGGCGCTGGGGGTGTAGGTGGCCCGCCTGTCTTGAGTGTAATCGGCCCGATTTCGTCAACAATCAACAATCGAGGAACCGAAGGGAGCGGGTGCCTAAGGAGAGGGCAAGTGAGATCGCACGAAAAGATGAACTAGTTCGCCAGTTACTCCTCCTAGGAGCATTCCATAAAACAGAACTCGGAGCCAGTAATACCCTATGTTCTTCCTGGTGGCGTAGATTATCCAGAAGCCAAGCGCTAAGGCGATGTTGTATGGGATGAGAAAAGCGCGCGAGTAAACGACCCCCTCCCAAGAGCGAGGCAGCGCCGTGGGCAGGACTTTGCCTGGCTTTAGGCACATCATGAATGCGAGGTTCCAGACTGCCAAGGCCGCAGCAAGAACATTCGCGCCCCGGAAAGTCCAATACGACTTTAGTCGATGAGGCACGGCCTGGCCGCGCTTTTTGGCAATCAGATTCACGCGGATATTCTACGGCTTTTGGCCATGCCACAGCGGCATTCTGGATTAGGGATGACGGATGTTTGATGAAAAATCCCATTTCACTCATCACCGCAGTTCTGTTCTTCCCTTCCTCCAAGTACGTCCTTTTGCACGGTCAAGTTATCTTGTGCGCTCCGGCCAGCTAGCCCAGAATAAGAATCGTTTTAGACTTCACCGGCTTAGACGAGGCTCATGAGAATTCTTATCGTGGAAGACGACGCGGCACTCTCCAGCTTTATTAAAAAGGGACTAGAAGCGGAACATCATGCGGTGGATGTGGCCAACGAAGGAAATCAGGGCCGCGCAATGGCGATGGAATTTGACTACGACCTGGTGGTGCTGGACCTGAACCTGCCGGGCGTCGATGGGTTGTCGGTTCTGAAAAGTTTGCGGCAGCGGAAAGCGGATCTGCCGGTGATGATTCTCACCGCGCGCAGCCGGATCGAAGACCGCGTGCAGTGCCTCGACTCGGGCGCGGACGATTATCTGGTCAAGCCGTTTTCTTATCTGGAACTGTCGGCGCGGGCGCGGGCGCTCTTGCGGCGCAGCCATCTGCCCTCCGAGTCGGTGATCACTGTCCGCGACCTTTGTTTGGATCGCGTACAGCGCAAAGTGGAGCGTGCCGGACGCCACATTGAGTTGACCACGAAAGAGTTCGCTTTACTGGAATACCTGATGCGCAATGCCGGGCGGCGATTGACGCGGGCGATGATTATCGAACATGTCTGGAATCTGACGTTTGATTCCACAACGAACGTGGTGGATGTCTACATCAACTACCTGCGGCGCAAGGTGGATGACGGCTTTTCGCCATCGCTGATTCACACGGTTCGTGGGGTCGGTTATCAGATGAGTCCGGAAGCGTTGGCATAAGTCGATATGACAGCCGTTATGAATGTCGTTATGAATATGAGCGCGAGTTCGCAATCCTTTTCCAACTCCAATTCCATGGCGCGGCAGAGTCCCGACGTGCTCGGCGAACTGCTGCACTCGTTGAGCCAGCCGCTTACCGGCCTTCGGTGTTCACTCGAACTCTCGCTCGTGCGTTCACTTGAACTTCCACTCGGACTCCAGTTCCGGGCTATTGCGGAGCAGCATGAGAATGTCGCGATTGCTTTACAACAAACGGAAAAAGTTATCGGCATGGTTCAGTTGATGCGCGAGTATGTCGACGCCGCCCAGCCAGAGCCTGCGGTTTTCTCGACCGCGCTGCTGCCGGCGCTCGCAAACTTGATCGAAGAACTGTCTTCGATTGGAGCGGTGCGGGATGTGCAGGTGCGCTTCATAGGCAGCTGCACGGCAGTCGTACCGGTGCCGGAAGCGCAATTGCGGCTGGCATTGCAGTATTTGATTACGGCCGCAATCGATGCGCAACCGGCGGGTGGAGGAGTGCTGCTGGCGCTGACGGAGAGTCCGGCGGGAACGGTCTTGCGCATGGAAGGCGAAGGCGACCGCGCCTCCGACAAGCGGAAATTTTGCAGGCTGCGGCGTAACGAGTTGGCGCAGAGAGCGGCTAATCAGCGTCATCCGCAGAATATAATCTTGGCCGCGACTTCGCCCACAATCTCGACCTTGCGCAGGGTGAAAGCAGCGATCGCCAGCCGAGTGCTCGAAACGGCTGGTGCATCGCTCGTGTTCGGAGATGGGGGCAGCGGGGATGGTGGATTCGTTCTCCGGATTCCACGGTCGAAGCAAACCCCTGATGCGAATAAATGATGCCGACCGATGATCGGAAGGACTGGCGAATAAAGAATATCGCTGTCCGTGCTCCTCCGTGATACATCTTGTACTTGGGTCTCGAGACTGCCATCTTTCTTTTTTTCGCCGGAGCTCTCGGCGGCGCGATGAATGCTGTCGCTGGCGGAGGAAGCTTCATTGCCTTCCCCGCACTGCTTTTCACCGGAGTCGCTCCCATCGCCGCCAACGCCACCAACACGGTTGCGCTTTGGGTGGGAGTCACGGCCAGCACTGGAGCCTATCGCAAGCATCTCGATATTTCGCGCCGCGTCATGATTCCGCTCGCTGTCACGAGCGTGATCGGAGGAATCGCCGGAGCTTATCTCCTGCTGCACACGCCGGCGCAAACCTTCCTCCGAGTGATGCCTTGGCTCATGCTCGGAGCCACGCTGTTGTTCATGTTCGGCAGCCGCCTGTCGCGCGGCGCTCGAGGCTCGATCGCCCGCGATGCGTCGGTCTCCGCTCTGGCGATCGCGTCGTTATTTGAGCTGCTCGCCGCCGTTTACGGTGGATATTTCGGCGGAGGACTTGGGATTCTGAACCTGGCCATGCTGGCCGCGCTCGGCATGACTGACATCCACGCCATGAACGCTCTGAAGGTCGTCCTCGGCGGAATCATCAACGGCATCGCCGTGATCACGTTCGTCGTCGCTGGCGCAGTCGTCTGGAAGCAAGGAACTGTGATGATCGCAGGCGCACTCGCCGGCGGATATTTGGGAGCCCATTACGCGCAGAAGCTTCCGCAAGCATGGATCCGAGGCTTCGTGATCGTAGTCGGAATAGGAATGACAGCATATTTCTTCTGGAAGGGCTATCACGGCTGACGGCTTTGCTGCCAGGAGGCAACTTGCCAAAGGAGACAACTGCCACAGTCGCATTGCTTGGGTCTAATCGCTGGGTCGCATATTGGCCGCATAGATGAAAGATGAAAGATGAAATCTGACTTTCGTAACCTGCGCGGCTGCTGCCGACTGGTGCAGAATTGAGCGAGAATGGCCGTCACATCCATCCCGAAGAAAGGGCAACGAGGCTCGCGCGTCAAGCTTGGTGGTTCCGTCCTCGCCCTCCTAGTGCTCGAAAACGGACGCCAGATCCGCGCCCGCTTGAGCCAGCTATCGCTCAATGGAGGCCTGGTTTCGCTCGGCCATCCGCTCGATGAAGGCATCCACGTGACGGTGCTGTTTCACCTCGGCTGCACGAGCGTCCGTTGCCGGGCGCGAATGATGTTTCCCATGTGGGCGACAAAGGGATGCCTGCAGCCCTTGCGCTTCGAGGACTTGCCCGAAGCCAGCCGCGCCAGTCTCGCCCGAGAGTTGGAAAAGATGGTGCGAGCCAGCGCGCCTTCAGGTAACGAAAAAGAGGAACCCGGTGAATAGGGGGCGAAAGCCGCGGTTCACACCAGGGACTTGTGCATGCCCCTCCCGATGTAGTACAAAGGCTCGTCACAGCAATCATCCAAAACCAGCCGAGGTGAAGTCGTAAGGCTTTACCTCCCCAGATTGGGTAATCCGTTCTAACCCTCCCAGGAGCTCTTCGTGGAACACATCGACCATGCCGTCGTCAGTCGCTCTGACACTCCTCGGTCCAGTCGGCCGTGCGAATTTTGCCGCGAGCTCGACCCGAAATTCCGCGATCGCCATCCCCTCGATCAGATGGTGGCGAGCAGCCGTAAAGCCAGTGCTTCAGCCCATTTGACGGAAGACGGCTATGTCCGCCACAGAATGCTCGAGCTGCGGCGTATCGCTTCTCGCACGTCTCTCGCAGCGGCCTGATGAGTAACTTTCTGTCGCCGGACGATTTTTCGCGCAACCTTCGCGGGGATCGCAAGTTCTAACCGTTAGAGCCTGCTTGGTGTACTCTGGGCGGGGGAGGCTCCCCATGCTTGCCGGTGCGCGACCGTGTTTCCTGCTCTCCGTCCTTTTGGCGATTCTTGCCGTGGGTTTGCCAGTGCAAGGCCAAATTAACGGAGTCCCGCCTTCGGTGACTTCCATGGGTTTCGGCGGGAGATTCATTAACGGAGTTCCGCCCAGCGTGACATCTTTCGGGGCTGACGGCTATGGCAAGAGCTGGCCCGCTCTCGGAGACTGTTGTGCGAACTTCTTCTGGCCAGCGAACCCGAATGCGTCGCTGAATTCCGGACACCATCGTCATCACAAAAAAAATCAAGAAAATGCCCCAGTCGTCGGCGTCGTCGAACCCGTGTATATTCCGTACGCGGCTCCGGATGCCCCAGAAGACAATGATGCGGTCGATGATGACGCTGGTGTCGCCGCTGACCCGCGGAATTTGGACCCTGCCGCCACACATACGCGGAACCGAGACGCTGCTGATGGAAGCTTCGCCGCTGCCAGGCCTGATCCCGGAGAGTTGAGGGCCCCGGTCGCCGCGCAACCCGCAACTGTGCTTATTTTCAAAGACGGCCACCGGTCTGACGTGCTCAACTATGCCATTGTGGGCGATACGCTTTTTGACTTCTCCGCTGGCCGCACCCACAAAATCCCGCTTTCCGATCTCGATCTGCCTGCTACCCATAAAGCGAACGACGACCGCGGAGTGGACTTCCAGATTCCCGGAATAGGGCAGTAAGTCAAGAATACAATCCCAGAGGACACCGGGATGCCCAGGGTAACCTTGGAGTCCCAAGGGTAAATCGCCTTGATTTTCCCCTTGACACTGCTAACCGCCTGAATGGATACTTATGCATTAGAATGCATTTTTATTCATGTCGAAAACGGCGCGCCACAAAGCGATTCTCGACCTTCTCGACGACGGACCTGTCGAAAGCCAGGACTCTCTGCAGCAGCGGCTGGAGCGCAAGGGCTTTGAAGTTGGGCAGGCGACTTTGTCTCGCGATATCCACGAACTGAAACTGGTGAAAGGCCCTGAAGGTTACCGGCGCGCCGGCGAGACGTTGCACGCCGAGAGCGTCCTGCCCTCGGTTATGCATCTCGCGCGCCAATTCGTGGTAGACATCCGCCAGGCCCAGAACCTGCTGGTGGTGAAGACCACGGTGGGCAGCGCGCAGCCCCTGGCCGCCGCGCTCGACGCTTCGCGCTGGCCTGAAGTGATCGGAACCATCGCCGGAGACGACACCGTGCTGGTGGTGAGCAGCAATTCGAAAAAAGCAGGGGCGCTCGCTCGACGTATCCGCGAGCTGTCATGAATCAGGTCTCAGGTGTTAGGTCTCAGGTTTAGATTCGGTTTTCCTAAGACCTGACACCTGGCACCTAACGGAGTGTTACTTAATGAATACAAGAAACGATGCCACGACCTTGATCAACCCGCCAACCGCGAAGACGAAAGCGAATCTGCCCGGTCTGCTGACAGAGCCGATTGCGCCCCGCGACCTCGTCTCTATTCACGACCTCGCGCCCTCTGAGATCCTCCAGCTTTTCAACCTCACCTCCATCGTCAAGCAGCGTCCGGCGGACTTCCGCGGCGTGCTCGCCGGCAAGCAGATGGTGATGTTTTTCGAGAAGCCGTCGCTGCGTACCCGACTGACCTTTGAGGCTGGCATGGACAGCCTTGGCGGCAGCACATTTTTCGTCGACCAGACGGCCAGCCGCCTGAACGCGCGCGAGTCGCTTTACGATATCGCTCACAATCTCGAGCGCTGGATCGACCTGATCGTGCTGCGGACTTTTAGCCATGCTGAGGTCGAAGAGATGGCCACCTATGCCAGCGTTCCGGTCATCAACGCGCTTAGCGAACTCGAGCATCCCTGCCAGGCGCTCGCCGATTTCTTCACCCTGCAGGAGCACTTTGGCGATCTGAAGAAAATCCATTTTGCCTATGTAGGTGATGGCAACAACATGGCGCATTCGCTGCTACTGGCGGGCGCGTCGGTGGGAGCGAAAGTATCCATTGCTACTCCAGAGCGCTACGGGCTGAATCCCGTCATCGTAACCATGGCCAATTCCATTGCGGAGGAGACCAAAGCCTCGATCCGCATTCTGAACGATCCGCGCAAAGCCGTCGCCGGAGCCGACGCTGTTTACACCGATGCCTGGGCCAGCATGGGCCACGAACAGGAATCGGAAGAGCGCGCTGCCACCTTCGCTCCCTTCCAGGTGAATGCTGCGCTCATGCAGTATGCGAAGCCGCAGGCGCGGTTCATGCACTGCCTTCCCGCGCATCGCGGCTGCGAGGTGACCGATCAGGTTATCGATTCGGTTAACTCGGTTGTCTTCGATCAGGCGGAAAATCGTTTGCACATTCAAAAGGCTATACTCATATGGCTGTTGGGCGGCGCTGCCGGGCGCTTTTCGGCGAGGAGCACATCCGCCCATGCCTAAAGCATCTGAAAAAATTGTTCTCGCCTACTCCGGGGGGCTCGATACCTCGATCATTATTCCGTGGCTCAAGGAAAACTATGCCTACGAGGTGATTGCCATGGTCGCCGACGTGGGCCAGGGGGATGACGTTGAGGCCGTCGTCAAAAAAGCCTACAAAACCGGAGCCAGCAAGGTAGTGGTCGAGGATCTGCGCGAAGAGTTTCTAACCGGCTATGTCTGGTGTGCACTGAAGGCGGGCGCAGTCTATGAAAACAAATATCTGCTCGGCACCTCGCTCGCCCGACCCGTGATCGCAAAGCATCAGGTCGAAGTCGCGCTGCGCGAAGGCGCCTCTGCGGTGAGCCACGGCTGCACCGGCAAGGGCAATGATCAGGTTCGCTTCGAGATGGCTTACCAGGCGCTCGCTCCCGAATTGAAAGTCGTGGCGCCGTGGCGGGAGTGGGATCTGAAGTCGCGCGAAGACTGTCTCGACTATGCCGAGAAGCGCGGAATTCCTGTAAGCGCCAGCCACGAGAAGATCCACAGCCGCGACCGCAACCTATGGCATCTGAGCCACGAAGGCGGAGAGTTGGAAGACGCGGGCAACGCGCCCTTTGCGAGCACGTGGCAGATGACCAAGTCACCGCAGGAGGCTCCCGACAAGGAAGAACAAGTCGAAATTGGATTTGAAAACGGCGTGCCGGTTTCAGTGGGCGGCCAGGCACTCGATCCCGTGTCGCTGGTCGAACTGCTGAATGAAATCGGAGGGCGCAACGCAATTGGACGCATCGATCTTGTCGAGAATCGCTTTGTCGGAATCAAGTCGCGCGGCTGCTATGAAACTCCAGGAGGCACGCTGCTTGTCGCCGCTCACGGCGAACTCGAAGCGCTCTGCCTCGATCGCGACCTGCTGCACTTCAAGCAGCATGTCGCGCTGAAATACGCCGAGCTGGTTTACTTCGGGCTGTGGTTTACACCGTTGCGCGAAGCGCTGGACGCTTTCGTCGAAAACACGCAGCAGAATCTGACCGGCGCTGTCAAGCTGTCGCTGTACAAGGGAAACGTCAACGTCGTCAGCCGTAAGTCGGATTACTCACTCTATCGCACCGATCTCTCTTCATTCACGATGGGCGCGAGCTATGATCAGAAAGATGCCGAAGGCTTTATACGAATACTGGGATTGCCTTCGCGTTGCCGGGCGCAGTCGCAAAGTGGCCGCGCCGCCGTGGACACGTTGCATGAACTGCCATCTGCAAAATGACTCGCTGTTCTGAAAATGAATTGTCATCCTGAGCGAAGCGAAGGACTTGCTGTTCCTGCCACTGCACGTGGAAGATCGTCACCCCCGGAGGTTCCGCAATGAAGATGTGGTCGGGCCGCTTCCGGCAGCCGCTTGACCCCCAATTTGAGAAATGGCAGCGGTCGTTTCCGTACGATCGACGGCTGCTCCCGTTTGAACTCACGGCCAGCCGCGCGCACGCCAACGCGCTCGAACATGCCGGCGTACTCTCCTCCGAAGAGCTTTCCGAAATCGTAAAAGGCTTGGGAGAGATTGGCCGCCGGGCTGAATCCGAGCCCGAGTTTCTCAACGACCCTGAAGCCGAAGACGTTCACCACTTCGTCGAAAAGCAGCTCGCTGCGCTTATTGGCTCAACCGGCTACAAGCTGCACACCGGACGCAGTCGCAACGAACAGATCGCTACCGACCTTCGCCTTTTCGTGCGCCAGAGCATCGATTCCACACAAATACTTCTGGCCGATTGGATCGAAGCGATCCTCACTCGGGCCGAGGCCACCGGCAGCGCAGCCATGCCTGCCTATACGCATCTGCAGCCGGCAGAGCCCGTTTTGGTCGCGCATTGGCTACTGGCTTACGTGGAGATGTTTCTCCGCGACGCCTCGCGGCTTGCTGATTGCCGCAAGCGCGCCAACCTGTGCCCGCTGGGCTCAGGGGCTGTCGCCGGAGCGACGCTTGCGCTCGATCGTATGTCCATGGCTGTCGAACTCGGCTTTGATGGGCCCACCGCAAACAGCATCGACGCCACCAGCGACCGCGACTTCGCTGTCGAATTTGTCGAGGCGCTTTCGATGCTCGTGCTTCATCTAAGCCGCTGGGCGGAAGAAATGATCTTGTTCTCGACGCCGGCTTACGGATTCATCGAGCTGCCCGAGCCCTATTCCACTGGCAGCAGCGCTATGCCCCAGAAAAAAAATCCCGATTTGCTGGAACTGGTGCGCGGGAAAGCGGCGCGCATGATCGGACACGCTGTTACGTTGCAAACCCTCGTCAAGGAACTGCCGCTTGCCTACAACAAAGACTTGCAGGAAACGCAGGAGCCGCTGTTCGACGCCTCAGACACGATCATCGGCATGCTGCCGCTTGTGACCGGATTTATGAACGCGGTCGAATTTAACCTGGTCCGGATGAAACAGGCGGCGCAATCCGGGTTTATGAATGCCTGGGCTGCGGCTGCGTATCTTGTCAAACGCGGAGTGCCTTCGCGCCTGGCCCATGAAGTGGTCGGCAAGGCCGTACAATTGGCAACGGAACGCGGATGCGATCTGCAAACACTGCCTCTCGCCGATCTACAGGCGATCCATACCAGCTTTGATTCGAATTTTCAATCTTGCCTGGGTCTTGGAGAAGTGCTCGAGTTACATGACGTCCTTGGAGGCACTGCACCTCGCCACGTCAAACGCGCTCTGGAGAATGCACGCGAGCGCGTCGCCGCACTGCGCTCGCCGGAACCGCTCGCAGCGCGCTGAGTTCAGTGGAGGGATGCACGTCTCCCGTCCTGCACACAGTCGGGTCGCCGGGAGGGGACTCCCGCCTCTCCACAAACTAAGCTTGAATCGACATTAGAACTGGAGCACGTCCACTTCCGCGCTATACATCGGCGAAAGTCCCCATGGGTTTCCCGCGAGGTTGTAAGTTCTGAACTGCAGCGGACTATTGCTGCCGACGAAGATGGAAGAGACGCAGCTGGCTGGAACGCCTGAGGGACTCGCCGTCAGATTCGCCGCGCAAGGAATGGTCGTTCGATTTGTCCAGTCAACCTGTAGGCCCTCGGCGATTTCTCCAGTGTTTGCTGGTTGGGTCAAATCGCTCAACAAAAGGACATTCGAGCCAGAGCTGCCAGCGGTGAAGAGGGTTTGCCAGGCCGGATAGGTTGCGGCCGTCCAATCGAGCAAGGTTGCTTCATAGTCGATGAACGGCCCCACGCCTTTGGCTGGTGCACCGAAGATTATCAGTGCGTACCAAGTGGTGTCGCCCGGGTAGGTGTGAATCCAGACTTTCGTACCTCCAGCGATTCGTACCGGAACGACGGCGGATACCCCCACAGGCACCTGCAGCGAGTTGTTGCCGTTCTGGTCGGTCCAGTTCAGATAGGGAACGTCTTCGCCGGCGTAGCCGGTTGAGTACGCGAGCAGTAGTCCGCTGGTGCTGACCGCAGGTTCGTAAATGGAGAGAGCATAAATTAGCTCCGGGTTTGGCAGCGAACCGGTTACCTCCGATAAACCGCCCTGCCTTTGCGCTCCGCTGGGCCAGAAACCCAGCCCTGAAACATAAAGAGAATATTCGGAAGCGTCGGTATCGCCGGTGGTTTCTATTGTAGGCTTCGTCTTCGCGAGCACCCGAATGTCAGCAACCAGAGAAAGGTAGCAGTTTGCCGTTCCGGGTCCGACCGTGCCTGCTTGCGACTGGCCCGCTCCATTCTCGTCGGTCCAGCGCAGGACCGGCACAATCGTACAGCTTTTCGTGGATTCGTAGACGCTGATGAAGTAACTGGCGTCACCCGTCGGAGCGGACATGATGGCAGCGGCGGGCAAGTTGGTGGTTCGATTGAAGAAGTCTTTTCGTATCTCGGTAATGGACGCGCTCCCGCTGACACAAACCGCCAAAAGAAATGCCGCCAGGAACGGGCCGAGACGCTTCATGGATCACCTTTCCGCGGGATCGGTGTGATCCCCTGAAGCGAACGATAGCCGCGTCTTACCGGTTCGCACAGACCACGAAAATAGGTCAGCCGTTGGTAGCTCTTTTTGGGGCGCTCCTACTGCCAGGCACTACCCAAAAGTACTAGACCACCGTTATTACTATTCCTGGCTAGGCCAGCTAGGGAATCGTAAATGCCCCCGCAATAGGCTACGTTCATTAATACTGAGCAGCCCTCCCCGCCGGCAATCTAAAGACAATCAGGAGGATCAAACACTGTGAGTCCTATGGCTGATCGCGTGGAGGAGTTCGCCAATCGTTTTATCCCGAGAGTTGAAATCTTGACGACTCATCTGGTTAGCGCCCAGAGATGGGCGAAAATTGATCCCCTGCATCCGGATGCGGCTGCTGTGCGAAAAGAGATTGTGAAAATCGACTCGGAGTTCACTCGTATGTTGAGTGATCTCGTGATGCTCGTTGAAGACTGCCAGCCTTACATTGATTCCTCCAATGCCGGCGCTGCTGACCTGGATTACGACACGCGCATTGCTCCAGCGCTGGCTGAAATGACGGCAGCGATCAAGGCGGTCACAAAAGAGAAGGAACAGTACGCGGCGCTTCCCAGTGGGGTCGAGGAGATCGAAGCGGAGTTTCTTATTGGAAGCGGACGCTTCTTCTCCTGAGGGGCTTCGATCCCGAGTTTTTGCTGCGTCGTTGCTTCCGCTGCACCAACAATGCCTGGCGGCATTCTTGCGGGCAAGGGCATTCGACTCCGCGGAGACATCACTTTGTTAAGTCTCTGCTCCACTCAACATGACAACATTGTTGTGTGGTTCCCGGGCGAAACGTAGCGCCTTCTTCGTTCGCCTCACTTAGGTGCTGCGGATCACGCGCCGAGCCCTCCAGGACGAACGTTGCATCTAACCAACGGATCCTCTCAACGGAGCATTAGTCTGATAATAACTCGAGTTTTTTTCTTTGCGCTGTTTCTACTGGCCATCTACGCTGTCCAGCGATTCTGGTTTCTCCGGGCGTGGGCATGGGTTGGCTCGTTCTCGAATTCCAACTGGAGGTTTGGGCTTCATGCCGGACTGATCGCGCTGGCCGCAGCGCTGCTGGTTACGGTGCTTGATCCGCTCCTTGGGCATGGAATCTCGCGGCTCGGCGGTCATAGCTCGAGTTTGGGCAGTTTCGACGTGGGCAAGTCGCTTATAACGTTGGCGAGGCTTTGGCTGGTGGCTTCATTCTTTGGCTTCCTAGCAATTGAATCGGTGGGAGCGATTGAATGGGTGACGAATGTTGCACTCCGGCTGCTGACGCAGTCGGGAGCGGTTGCCGGTAGCTTCAGTTCTTCGCGCCGCACCTTCTTTCAATATGCAGCCTTGCTGGCGGGAGGCTTTCCATTTCTTGCCGCTACCTATGGATTTGCCGCGGGCCGCTTGCGCTACACGATTGTGCGCGTCGATGTGCCGATAGCTAATCTTCCTAAGGAACTGGACGGGCTGCGCATTGCGCAGCTTAGCGACATCCACATCGGCGATTACATGCCTCCGCCGGAGATTGCTCGCGCGGTGGAAATGGCGAACTCGCTGCAACCGGACATTTCATTTGTTACGGGAGACTTTGTCTCCAGCGTGGGCGATCCGCTGGAAGCCTGCATCAGCGAATTGAGCCGGCTCCGCGCTCCGCTGGGCGTTTGGGGATGCAATGGCAACCACGAGATTTATGCGGGCGTGGAGGACGAGGCGCAGCGGCTCTTCCGCGAAAATGGAATGCGTCTGCTGCGCGGCTCTTCGGTGGTGGTTGAGCATAATGGCGGAAGATTCAATCTGCTGGGCGTCGACTATCAGCGCGACCATATGGTTGGCGGAGAACGTACTGGGCCGATGCTCGGCGAGATTGAGCATTTGGTTCGGCGCGATATGCCGAACATTTTGCTCTCGCACAATCCGAATTCCTTTCGGCGCGCGGCCGAATTGGGGATCGAGCTTAGTCTTGCCGGGCACACGCACGGCGGGCAGGTGAAGTTTGAGATTGTGGATCACAGCGTCAGTCCGGCGCGACTGATTTCGCCCTTTGTGGCGGGATTGTATCGGCTGCCCATTCCGATGAATGGACACGTTGGCGGAGAACACGCCGGTCTTAATAACGGATTGCAGAAGGATAACGGATTGCAGAAGGCGGCGCTTTATGTAAACCGGGGACTGGGGACTTTCGGCTTCCCCGTACGGCTCGGCGTCCCACCGGAGATCACGCTGCTAACGTTGCGAAGAGCCTGAACTAAAATCACGAAGCGAACTCCACCAAATCAAGCCAGTGAAGATGAATAGGCCTTGCCAGGCCATTCGGGCGCTCCGAGCTTGTGCCACATCCGTTGCTTGGGGAAGTTTGCGCCCCTGAGAACTGAGAGCCGAGAGCTGCCTTTAGGTACTTTCGTACTATCCCTACCCCGTCCACCGGCACCTCGCCACGCCTCCGCTGCGACGCTAAGCTAAGGCTGGGAAATCTTTGTGACTAATGATGAAGAGCTAGCTTTGCTGGCTGAGCAACTGCGCCGGTTGAAGATCGAGTACGAGATTTTCTTCAACAATCCAGCGAAGCGGCCGCCCACCGATATCGAGTGGAAGGTTGTGTCGTTGATTCGCAAGTTCAGCGATGGAGCGCGGCTGAGTTTTTCGCAGCGCTTCAAATACAACGAAATGGCGCAGCGCTACGCGGTGCAAAGCGACCTGTGGCGCAAAAAGATGCGCATTCGCGAAGAGGGCTATCGCCGGCCCTATGAGGCGATGCTTTCGGTGCAGGGCGTGCGGGGGGCCAGATCCGAAGAGCGCGAAGTGAAGCCGGTATATGGCCTCAGCCGTAACCAGCATGCGGACGCTGAGACACATAGCAGCGACCAGACTTTTTCGGTGCAGTGCTCGGGCGTGCTCTCGGAACGAACCGAGGTCGAGACTCTCTTCAAGGCGCTAACCGAGGCCAAGCAAAAGTCGGGAGAGGCGGTTTCCGGCAACCTGGCTTCGTTTGCAAACTTTGTCAGGAAAAAGACTAATGAGATTCGCAACGAGTACGGGTGCGATGCGGTGGTGTACTCGATTGAAGTTCAGAATGGGCAAGTGAAGCTTAAGGCTAAGGCGAAAGTCTAGAGGCAGTTCTCAGTTCTCAACATTTCTTTGATCGACGGCGTCTCGCGCTTTGGTAGCCCCTACCGTTTGTTTTTCTCTGGACACAAATCGCGCAAAGTTTTGCTGCAAACCTGAGAACCGAGAACTGAGAACTCATGCCAGCTGCTAAAATCTTCCTTCTCTAATTCCTCATCCGTTGTCGAGGGTTCCTATGTCTAAAATTCAGCGCGCCATTCTCAGTGTTACCGACAAATCTGGGCTGATCGATTTTGCTCGCAAGCTTTCGGCTTTCGGTGTGGAACTGGTTTCTACGGGAGGAACGGCTCGGCAGCTGCGCGATTCCGGCATTGCTGTGAAAGATATTTCCGATCTCACCGGATTTCCTGAAATGTTAGATGGGCGCGTCAAGACGCTGCATCCGAAGGTTCACGGCGGCATTCTGCATCGCCGGGACGATAGCGGACATCTTGCGTCGGTTGCCGAGCACGGCATCCCGGCGATCGACATGGTTGTCGTTAACCTGTACGCCTTCGAAAAGACCGCAGCCAAGCCGGGTGTGCACTTCGATGAACTGATCGAGAACATCGATATCGGCGGGCCTTCGATGATCCGCTCTGCGGCGAAGAATTTTCAGGATGTTGCGGTCGTGACTTCTCCTGCGGATTATGAATCGATCGCCGAGGAAATGGTGCAGGCCGGCGGAGGGCTGTCGAGGGAAACGAAATGGCGGCTGGCGCAAAAGGCATTTGCCACCACGGCAGCCTACGATTCCGCGATCGCTTCAACGCTGGAGCGCATTGGAAGCCACTTTGCGCTCCACACTCCTGACAACTTTCCGCAGAATCTGCGCCTGGCATTCCACAAAGTGGCCGATCTGCGATACGGAGAGAATCCTCACCAGAAAGCGGCGATGTATGCCGATGGCTCAGGCGCCGGAGTCGCACACGCGCGCCAACTGCACGGCAAAGAGCTTTCTTATAACAACATTGTCGACCTGCAGGCGGCCTGGGATTTGGCGCAGGAGTTTGAGGAGCCGGTCTGCGCCATTATCAAACACACAAACCCTTGCGGAACCGCGACTGGCGAAACGCTAGCCGAGGCTTACCTGCGCGCGCTCGAATGCGATCCAGTGTCGGCATTTGGCGGCGTGATAGGAGTGAATCGAACCATCGACGCGGCAGCGGCGAGCGAGATGGCTAAACTTTTTCTGGAGGTCATCGCCGCTCCCGCATTCGACGAAGGCGCGAAGGCAGCCTTTGCCTCGAAAAAGAATCTGCGGCTGGTCGAGGTTCCGGCCGGAGAGCAAAGCTGGGTTCTGAAGAATATTTCCGGAGGCCTGCTCCTTCAGGATGCCGATCTCCACAAGTTGACCGACGCCGGTCTGAAGGTGGTCACCAAGCGCGCTCCGGCGGATGAAGAAAAGCGGGCGTTGCTCTTTGCCTGGAAGGTCTGCAAACATGTGAAGTCGAACGCCATTGTTTACGCCCGTCAATACGGCCGCAATAGCCAAACGGTGGGCGTGGGCGCTGGGCAGATGAGCCGAGTTGATTCCTGCAAACTGGGCGCAGTGAAGGCTCAGTTGCCGCTGCGCGGAACGGTGGCTGCTTCCGACGCTTTTTTTCCCTTTCCAGATGGCGTCGAGGAAATCGCCAAGGCTGGAGCTACGGCGATCATCCAGCCCGGAGGATCGGTGCGCGATCAGGAGGTCATCGAAGCTGCTGACCGTCTGGGGCTCGCCATGATCTTCACCGGCGTGCGGCATTTCAGGCATTGATTTTTCATCTTTCCCCGCCACGCATTTAGCTCATGCGTTTCAGCGCTTGCCCGGCGAGGGATGAAACGGGATGTCGGCTGGAGTGTCGCGAACGTCGTCGGGACTCGCAATGTCCAAATTGACGACAATCGGCTCCTGTCCGCTGCGCACGATCACTGCCTCCACCGGCTGGTCCCTGCGCGCGTTCAGTTCCTGATGCGGGGCATAGGGAGGAACGTAGACGAAATCTCCCGGACCCGCTTCGTCGACGAATTCCAAATGATTTCCCCAGCGAAAACGAGCACGTCCTCGCACAACGTAGATCACTGTCTCCAGTTCACCGTGATGATGAGGGCCGGTCTTGGCATTGGGCTGAACTACAACTGTGCCTGCCCATAGTTTTTGCGCGCCCACCCTGGCGCGAGAGATGGCTTCTGCACGGGTCATGCCGGGCGTCTGAGGAGTATTGGTGTCAAGTTCCCCGGCGCGAATAATGCGCAAGCCGTGCCTCTTCCAATCGGGCTTTTCGCCGGCCACATCGGTCATCTATCTTTGTCCCCAACTAGATCTATGCCCCAACGATCTATGCCCAACCCGGTGCTGCCTTCTTTCAGCCTATCTTAAACCCATACGTATACCTCACCCTTCGTCCCAAGACTGTTCCATTTCTGCCTTGAAGATTCAGTGGTACATGTCCCGCGTGTCTTCTTCTCTCATCTTCACCCTTTAACTCACTCAAAACAAAGATAGTACCCGGACGGACGCGCACCTGTCCACGAAAGCACTGCACCATTGTCAGCAGACATTCCCAGACTGGGCATGTTCCCATACTAGTACGGTAGATAGCATCCCCTTAGAAATTAGGAATTCTCGTCCAGGGGCGGCCGGGAAAGGGATTGTTTTGCAATGAAAGTGCGTGCTGCGTTTCTGGTTTCGATAACGTTGACTGCGACAATCCCAGCACTTGCCAACTCAATCCGGATAGACGGCTCACAGGGTTCGCCATCCGGCGCATTCGGAAATACATTCGACGGTAAGAGCATCTTGACCAGCAGAAACAATTCGTTGAACGTGGCCGGATTCACCGGTTCCACTGTTGTTAACCACCGGTACGCGGGGAGTGTCTACGCTGGTTGGAAGGGAATTATTCCGAGCAGCACCTTCTCAAACGTGCTTTCCAATCTCTTGACTCGTATCTCGACATCAAAATTCTTCAGTGGAAACGAGCGTAGCGGCAACCTCCATGGCCATGCCAGCGTGGGCAATGGAAACATACCGATGACCGTGCCCGAACCTGGAACATTGAGTCTCTTGGGTACCGGCTTGGTTGGTGTTGGCAGATTGGTGCGTAGAAAGAGAAAGTTGGAAAACTCCAAATCCGACGCCAAGAGGCCGGTGCGTTTGCATCCGGATTGCCTTCATTGCGTCGCCCAGATTTGCGTGCAAGGACATGTTCGAAGTGTTGATGGCTGTTTTGAGAGGGGGGCGAACTGTACAAAATGCGGCGCGGCCTGCATTGACGAGTGCCAGAATTGCAGGGCTCCACTTAGAGGGCTGCTGGCAGATTCCCCTGTGCAACATTACGAACTTCCATTCTTTTGTTTTGCCTCCGAATGTGGTCTCCCTTACCCGTGGATGCAGGACAAATTGGATACAGCCCACGAACTGCTTTACGACAACAAGGACCTTTCGCTCGCTGAGCTTGACGAATTGTGGGAACTGCTGAAGTTCGTGATGTCGGACCCCAAATCGGATTGGGCTCCGGCGAAAACAAAACTCATAACTATGAAGCTGGCAAAAGTGAACAAAGCGTCGCGGGAGTTTTTGTTGGATTTCACCGCGAAAGTGGCGGCTGAAGTGGCAAAGTCACAAGGCTGAGATTCGACGAGTCCGCGCCGAGGAGTGCTACCTGTTACTGCCCTTCGCCTTTATCGATCTTGCTCGCCACTTTCACGCCGCTCAATCCGTTGACGTATTTGGATACGCCCCGATAAAGCGATTCGGCGATACGCTGCCGATGTTCCGCGGTTTCGAGCTTGCGCTCGTCGGTAGGATTCGACACAAATGAAATCTCAGCCAGAATCGAAGGCATATTCGCTCCGATCAACACGATGAATGGAGCCTTCTTCACCCCGCGATCGCGGATTCCGGCTTTCTCCAGCGCCAGCCCACCGTAGAGTGACTCCTGCACGTCGCCGGCAAACTCGCGTGATTCGTCGATCTTTTCCTTCAGCGCGATCTTCTTCACCAGATCCTGCAGTTCGTGGATCGATTTCTCCGACACCGCATTTTCGCGCGCCGCCACTTCCAGCGCCTCTGGCGAGGAGGTGAAATTCAAGTAATATGTTTCCACGCCGCGTGCATCTGCATCGCGGCTCGAGTTGGCGTGGATCGAGATGAACAGATCCGCACGCTCCCGGTTGGCGATCGCGGTGCGGGTTTCCAGGGGAACGAAGGTGTCATCCTGCCGCGTGTAGACGACTTCGGCGCCCAGCCGTGATTCGAGCAGACGGCCCAGGCGCTTGGCCACGTCGAGCACCAAGTCTTTTTCCGCCAGCCCGTTGGGGCCGATGGTGCCGGTGTCGTGCCCACCATGACCGGCGTCAATCACGATCTTTCCAATCTTAAGTCCAAGCGCCCGAGTCAAAGAACGGTCGCCACTGGCAGTGGGCCGAGCTTCCCGTGTTTCAAGAGTCCGACTGTCAAGGCCCTGGCTCTCGAGGTCGCGTTCGTCGAGACTCCGCTTGTCCCCATCGCGCTTGCTCAAATAACCATCTGAGTTGTCCCTAGCCCGCGCCGACGATCGGGATTTCTTGCGGTGCACCGTGGAAGAAGACGTAGAAGAAGACCGAGGAGTATGAGATTTCGCTGGCTTCGCTTCCTCGTTCGGGGGAGCCACAGCATCGGTGCCTGCCGTGACCTCGGGCCGGATCTTTTCGGGCTCCAGCGTGGCCATCGTAGTCGGAGCCCTGTCGTCCGCCTCGACGATCGTCTTTGGAATCTTGCGGTCTGACCCCTTGACCCCAACCGTGGTCTTAACCACTCCTATTCCTTTTACTGGTCTCGCGGGGTCAGGCCCCGTCGAATTCCCGCTTACGTCCTCGGGCGGTAAGTCCGTTTCTATAAGTCCCGATTCCTGCTGAGCCTTCCGCGCCCTACCAGGCGTAGCAACGACAGGCATAGCAACTTTGGACGAGGTTACCAGGCTGGCGCCATCCTCCGATTCCGCCGAGCCAGCAGGCGTCTCCGCCGCGCCGATTGCTGCCGCCATCTGGTTGCCCTGAACGTTCTTGCCGTGAATATCGATAATCAGCCGGTACGGGTCGGGCAGCAGAAAAGCGTCGTAGCTTGAGAGATCGTCCACTTCCAGCACAATGCGCGTACGCCCCGGCTGAAATTCGGCAACGCGAATTTTCTTCAGAAACCCATCATCGACATCAAAAGTTTTTCCGACCAGCGTCGAAGCCAGTCGAGTATCGCGCAGGTCAAAAAAAATACGGTCGGGATGCGAGATGCGCTGCGATGCGAACTTCACTTCCTGCTCGACGTCGATGGCCACGCGGGTGTAGTCGGGCGTGGACCAGTGGCGAACCCCCGTAACGCGAGGCAAGCCGCTGCTGCCCGAACTCGAAACATCCGCGGAATCAGTCGTGGCGTCAGAGTTAGCGTCGGCTACTGGATTACCGCTCACGAGATTACCGCTCGCGAGATTACGGGACCCAGCGCTGCCCTCTTGGCTAGCATTGCCGCCAACATTTCGGACCGCATTGCTGCCCGAAGCCCGCTGCTTGTGTGCCGCCTTCCCAGTCGAGTGTTGGCGCGCGTCAGCCTGCGCATCGATTGCCCTCACCGCCGCGTGGGCATCGTTGGCCAGCCTGTTGTTTGGATAGCGATGCAGGAAATCCTCAAACGTTCGGCGGGCGTCTTCGGGATCGTTAAGATCGTCCTTGTAGATCTCGCCGATCGTGAACAGGGCGTCGAAGCGGTACCTGCTGCCCGGATATTGGTTGCGCAGGAAGTAATATTGATTGATGGCGCCATGCAAGATCTTGTTATCGTCGAAGCGCCGCCCCATCTCGACCATCAGTTCGGCGCTCGCCACCACGCTGGGGTCGGCCTTTGATGAGGCCGGACCGCCCCTGTAGATCTGGCGATACGAGTCGATCACACGCTGATATTCGTTGCGAGTGCGCTGACCGCGGGGCCGGCCGTTGAGAGCCTCCCGCATACGCTCAGCTTTTGCGTATTGCTGACGAGCCCAGGCGTCATTGTGGTGAACGCGCGCCGACGCCGAAACAAGCGGCAGTAGGACGAGCAACAATCCAGCACCAAGACGAACGGCGCGGCCGCCTCGAGTTAGGGTCGTAGAGGCCTGGGTTTTCATGCTATTGAATCATTGAATCACTAAGTCATTGAAAGATTGGGTCATGGAGATGTTGTTTTTAATCGCTCAATGACTCAATGATTCAATAATCCAACCCTACCTGCGATGCAAAGTTGCGGGTCTATTCAGTGTTGCTGATATGCAGCACGCCCCGATCGTCGCGTTGCATATGCACCGGCTCATGCACAGCGCTACCAATCACATACGAGCTCGCGCCCCCGCCCTGGTACAGGTTTGTGATCCGTCGAACGTAATCCTGCGTCTCCCTGAAATGCGGAACCCCCGCACTCCGCGCCACGGCTCCCGAACCGGCGTTATAAGCCGCCAGGCTCAGGCTGACGTTGCCGCCATAGCTATCCAACAGTTTTCTTAGATGCCGAACCCCCGCATCCACATTTTGCGCTGGATCAAAAGGATTGGCAACATTGAGCGACCGCGCCGTCGAAGGCATCAACTGCATGAGCCCCATAGCGCCCTTCCGCGATACGGCATTGGGATTGAAGTTCGATTCCACCTTGACTACGGAGCGCACCAAGCTCGGGTCCACATTGTGCCGTGCCGCCGCCTCGTCAATGGCCGCGTCGATATCCTGTTGCGTAAACGCGCGGTTAAGAGTCTGATAATTCTGCACTTTGCCGCCCGCTTTCTGACCAAGATACGTGTTCACTTCTGAAGCCGCCGACCTTGCCGCCCGCATCACCGCGCCATTAGTCGGCACTGGCTTGAAGCGGTGTTCGGTCACGCTCCAATAAACCAGCGGAGACCGCAACGCCGAAGATCCTCTGGAGGTCCGAGTTCCCGTATCGGCACTGGCCTCATCATTGACATAGATCCTGCGGCCCGATTCGTCCGTGGTAGAAGTAATACCTCCCGATTGCGCGGCAACGGGCAAAGCACAAAACCACATGCAAAGAAGGGAGATCGCGGTCAATCGAGTCATGATCGAATCTTGCAGGCGTCTAGACATGGGGGTAGAGGGGCCAAGTAAACCACGGCCGAAGGCATACGTGCTCCTTCTGCGTACCGACCCGTGCCGCCTGCTAGAGAATCAGCACCAGAGTACCCCTAGTATAGGTGGCTCCGCAGGCTTGGGCAATCTATCCGAAGGCCATAGAACCACTGGAGTAATCTACGTAAGTAACTGAAAGTAACCGCATTTTGATCACGCCAGGTGCGGTTGTCAGTGCAACCCGCTGGTCCTGTGGGATGCCCGATTTCCGTAAAGCCACCAGCCGTTACAATAGCGTCTGCATCTTATGGACTCAGAATCCCTCCGGAAACTCTTCGCCGAGGTCAAAAAGAGGCGCGTTTCCCCCGACGAAGCCGTCGAGCGCCTCCGCCACATGCCCTTTGAAGACTTGGGCTTCGCCAAGGTCGATCACCATCGCACCCTTCGGCAGGGCATGCCCGAAGTGATTTTCGCGCAAGGAAAAACGCCCAGCCAGGTTGCCGGAATCTTCGCCCGCCTGGCCGTCCACGGCAGCAACATCCTCGCCACTCGCGCCACCGACGAACACTACGCAGCCGTATCCAAACTGCTCCCCAAGTCCGAATATCGCCCGCTCGCTCGCGCCATCGTTCTCAAACGCGATCGCAAGAATCACGGCAAGGGCGTGATCGTCGTTGTGTCCGCCGGAACCAGCGACATCCCGGTAGCCGAGGAAGCAGTCATCACCGCCGAATTGATGGGTAATATCGTCCAGCACATCTATGACGTAGGTGTGGCAGGCATTCATCGCCTGCTAGCCCACCGCCGAGCGTTGGCCAAAGCGCGCGTGATCATCGTCTGCGCCGGCATGGAAGGCGCCCTCCCTAGCGTAATCGGCGGCCTGGTGGGAGTTCCTGTGATTGCCGTTCCCACCAGCGTAGGTTATGGAGCTGCTTTCGAAGGCTTGGCTGCCTTGCTCGGAATGATGAACTCCTGCGCCTCCAACGTCAGCGTAGTTAACATCGATAACGGATTCGGCGCCGGATACGTAGCATCACTGATTAACCGCCGCTGATCAGTTTGAGTGTGCGGTGACGGGGGTCCGCCCCGTAACGGCCCAGAGGCCCGTCACCACAAGACGCAAGCGATGGGGGCCAAACTTTGTGGCAAAGTAATAAAGAATGCTCACCTCCCAAGACCCGCGCCTGACCGGCCGTGTCGCCTTCACCTATCCCAACTTCGTCCGCTACACGCTTGCCCGCCTCTTCATAGTCGTGGCGCTTGAGATGCAATCCGTAGCTGTGGGCTGGCAGGTCTACGAAATTACCAAGCGCCCTCTCGATCTCGGATACGTAGGCCTGGCCCAGTTTGCGCCTGGCTTCATGCTCTTTCTCTTTGCTGGACACGCCGCCGACCTCTTCGACCGCCGCGAGCTCCTGACCTGGTGCTACGCAGGCTACGGCCTCTGCTCGGCGCTGTTGCTCACCATCAGCTGGCGCGCCCCGCAATCGGTTCAGCTGATCTACGTCGTTCTGGTATTAGTCGGAGTCTGCCGTAGCTTCGGCTTCCCGGTGAGCCGCGCCATCCTGCCGCAATTAGTTCCCGAAGAGCACTTCTCGAACGCGGTCGCCTGGAATTCCAGTATCTTTCAAATCGCAACTATAGTCGGCCCGGCCATTGGCGGAATCGCCTACGCCGTCTTTCGCGGCCCGGAAGCTGTCTACGTTATCGCCGTAGCCGTCTCCATCCTCTCGACGATCTTCACAGTGCGTATCCACCCGTTACCCACATCGCTGCGAACCGAATCTGCCCAAAGAGAACCCATATCGCTGCGCACCGTGCTAGCCGGATTCCGTTTTATCGGAGAAAAGAAACTGATCCTCGGTTCGATATCGCTCGACATGTTCGCCGTCCTCCTGGGAGGTTCGGTAGCGTTGCTGCCCGTCTATGCCCGAACGATTTTACACACCGGCCCCTGGGGCTTGGGCCTGTTGCGCAGCGCTCCCGGAGTGGGTGCCGCCCTCATGGCGATCGTAGTAGCGCACCGCCCCATCCATCGCCGGGCCGGCGTGACCATGCTGTTAGCCGTAGCCGCCTTTGGCATCTTCACCATAGCCTTCGGAATCTCGCACAACCTGATCCTCTCGCTCGTTGCACTATTCCTAACCGGAGCCGCCGACATGGTAAGCGTGATCATCCGCGCCACCCTCGTCCAGGTAGCAACTCCCGACGAAATGCGCGGCCGCGTCAATGCCGTAGACATGCTCTTCATAGGAGTCTCCAACGAGCTAGGCGAATTCGAGTCCGGACTAACCGCGCAGTGGTTCGGTACCGTTCCCGCCGTGATCCTCGGAGGAGCCGGAACCCTGACAGTAATTGCCATCTGGGCATGGCTCTTCCCCGAACTGCGCAAAGCCGATCAGCTAACCGTGGCCGAGCTTATGCCAAAATAAAAATGTTCGTGTGGAGTTGGGGCTCGCATTGGACATCCGCCCTCGACTGTCCAGCGGAGCAAAGCTCCGCCAGCCTTCATCAACAAGGATGCACAAAAGCATGTCGCGTGCAGGGAAAAGCCGGACTGTTAGTCAGGCGTCTCCTTAGTTGGAGGACCAATCGGCGGTGCTGTGGGTTCCTTCCGCTTTTCCTCGGAATCCACCGCAAACAGCATGTAATGATCGTACGTGTGGCTGCGATAATAACGGTGGTTGCGATAGTCGAGGTAGATTTCGGCTCTGGTCGGGAGCCACAATTGAAGTTTTCTTCTTGGAAACTGAACCGGGCCATATTCCACAACTTGTTGCTGGCAACGCAACCGGATCTCTGGTATCGGGCTTATGAGTTCTGATTCGATCCGAACAATCTCAAATGTGTCTGCCGCGATCCAAGCACGGCCTTTCAGACGGACCGGATAGATATTACCGTTCAGTTTGAAATCGACCACACGGGGAGCGCGATCGAGCCGCTGTTTGAAGTGAACCAACCAGGTTGCTCGCCCTTGCCAACGCCCCAGGCCTTCGCAAGTCATCTCGAAGTCTTGCCGCATGTCGGGGTGAAATATCAGGGCCAGGGCGGCAAACCCGCTGCTGGAGATTCCGTCGGGAAAATCAGCGCGCGTCAGGCGCTCGAACCGGTCTTCATCCACCCCGAAATATCCACCGTTGTGCTCCGCGATGGTAGCCACATAGTCGTAGTCGCGGGTTTCCCTCGAGGTGGGATTCCCCATTTCGTTCACCTGCTCGTGCAGCAAGCGTTCAATGGCCGCTATCCTCGAGACATTGTCTACCAGTTCCTTAACACGCTGACCCGACATCTCAAGCACGTTGTCGAATGGACAGTTGACTCCTTCCGAGACCGACGGCTTGGATTCATCAATTCCAGGTGGACGCCATGGATTGACTGAGACCGGAAGTTCGGGAGCAATGAATAAGGGATCGATGGCCGCCAAAGAAGAATCGCTATTCTGTTTGCTTGCATTTTTCTGCAGGGGGTTGGAATCGCGTCCCTCAACCCTCGCAATCAGATCAAGCACTTGAGGTGCAGATGGATCCGAAGGTGAATTCCGTACGAAGGCTTGGAGGGCCCGGATACCTTCTTGCGTCTTCCCCAGATTCACCAGAGCTTGCCCTAATACGAGATTTGCCGCGTTGGCCGCCGTTTTCCCTTGTGCAATGGCCATCTCTGCCTCTTGCCGGGCGGGCTCATATTTTTTCAATCCCAGATATGCGCTGGCAAGAAGGTTGTGCGTCATCCAATTCCCGGACTCGATATCAACCGCTTTTTCCAGAGTCGCTGCGGCCCCTGCATAATCCTTTTGCGTGACCTGCAGATTGCCGAGCAGAGTCAGCACGCGCACATTGCGAGAACTGATGTTTGCAGCGGTCGTCAAATAGCTCACTGCCTGAGCGGGAGCTTTCTCCTGATAGAACAGATAGCCCATCAGATAATTCACATCCGGATTCGACGGCGCTACCAGATAGGCTGCGTCCAATTTCTTTTTCGCTTCCTTATAATTCGCCGACTTGAGGGCAGAAACCGCACGCTTGACGTCGCCACGCGCCTTGGGCGGCAGGGCTGCGTCGACTACGTCAATGTCCACCGCGTCGGGATCCCGACGCAGCTCAATCTCCATCGGAATCGTATCGGTGGCGTTATAAATTTGGGCCTTTTTTCGTTCGCTCAAGTATCCGACAGCGCTTACCTCGAATTCGTATTGGCCGAAGGATAAGCTGATTTCCGCTTCCGATTTGTCGTCAGTGGTCTTCCAACCTACGGATTGCGCGGATAGGTTCGTGATTTTTACGACAGCCTGCCGGTCAAGCTTTTTCTTTCCATCCGCAGCGCGTACGGAAAGCAGCACCATCCCCTCGTCGCCGACCCTCGCGTGCGATGTCTGCATGGCTAACTGGCCCGGGCTAAGGTCCTGTCCCGACATAAGCATCGTCAGTAACGCGAGAAGGGATAAGATTCCAAAGAAACGATTGCTCGCTGCCAGCGCTGCACTTCGAGACATCATAAAGCACCCGAGTGGGTTTACCCCTCGGCATTCTAGCAGTAATTCGTCTTTATTTCCGCGGATTTTGCGGGAAATGTGGGCGAAACAATGGTGGCCGCCTCGCCCCCGCCCTTTGACTTTGACTTTTTCGGGCGAACCCGTGCGGAGAATGCCCACATCCTGGCGCGTTCTGGGCGCAGATGAGCGCACCGATCTGCGCATCTTCCCGATCAATGACGCCGCGCAGGTCGCGCACATACGCAGCCTGCACGTGCCCGGCCTCGACTCTCTCACCATCCGAAACACTGTCATCTTGAGCGAAGTGGCTGCGCCGCGAAGCGGAGCAGCCGCGTCATCGAAAGCCCCCTACAGATCCAACGATGTTTTCAGGCGTTCCCCCAAGACACGGTGTGGAGCGGACACTCCTGTCCGCTGCCTTTGATCTTGGTTTTGATCCTGTCTCACGGACGAACCCGTGCCCGAGGATGGGAATCCACGGCAGCGTCCTCCTTGGGATCTTAACGCCCGTGTGGCGCGGGTGCCCTCGCCTGCGAACCCCATAAAACGGCTCCTCAATTCTCCGTCCCGCCAAAGCCATCTGCTCTTCCGCCGCCTTCGGAGCCTTCTTAAACGCCACTTTTCAGCAGCCGCGGATAAGCCGCGTCCCTTGCCCTCCAGCAACTCCGCAGATACCGGCCCTTCAATCCAGGAGGCTTGTAGACCCGCCTCGGCCGCCTCTTTCAGCATGGAGCTTCGAAGAAGCCTCCATGCAGATGAGCGCGCCAATCCAGCGAGACCACATACCCCCTTCACAATTGAGCTGTGCGCGCCATCATAGCCTTTGCACCCGCCCGATGCCACAATAATTACTGGCCGGCAAAGCCAGAGACAGCCATTTACTCTTTGATAAACCGAAGTGTTCAGCAGGTGATAACGAGCCCAGGTTGGAGAGTGGAAATACTTCCCAGACCGCCCCAAAACGGGAATTTAGGCCGAAAATCAAGCTTAAGTCCTTATTCCGGAAAATATTCTACAAGTAAGTCAGTTAAATTCAATATTTTGCAGGAAACTAGGAAGGGGGGGGGACGCAGAGCATAGAGTAATACCCTAAGAGTAAATAGGTCAGAATTCGCAATTCTAAACATTAGAGGCCCCTCCAATTCAACCGCCACACTCAACCACGCCCCGAAAAAAGAAAATTGGGAGACACCAACCAACCGAGCGGTCGCAGTTCCGCCGCACTCTGCTGCTACAATTTCCGGTTCGCCATCCCTGCCAACCGATGACGCGGCCAGCCGCGTCTCAGTAACGAGGTCTCTTCATGCCGGAAACTCTGCAGCTCGCAAATCCCACTCCCCTCACCACCCTCACCGAAGACGAAATTCTCTTCCGCGACAACGTTCGCCGGTTTGCCGAAGACAAGATTCGTCCGCTGGCCAAAGAGATGGACGAGAAAGCAGTTTTCGATCACGCCCTGCTTGATCAGTTTTTCCAGTTGGGACTCATGGGCATCGAGATTCCTGAGCAGTACGGAGGCGCGGGCGGCAAGTTCTTTGAGGCGATCCTGGCCGTCGAAGAATTTTCCCGGGCCGACGCTTCCGCCGGAGTCATCGTCGACGTGCAGAACACACTGGTAGCGAATGCGATCTTGCGCTGGGCCAATGAAGATCAGAAAAAACGCTACCTGCCGAAGTTGGCTGCGGACACGGTCGGCGCCTACGCCTTGAGCGAAGCCGGCTCGGGATCGGACGCCTTCGCGCTGCAAACCAAGGCCGAACTCACAGGCACCGACTTCATTCTCAACGGGCGCAAGCTCTGGATCACGAATGGCAAGGAAGCCGGATTGTTTATCCTGTTCGCCACCATCGACGCGTCGAAAGGATACAAGGGAATCACGGCCTTCCTGATCGAGAAAAACTTCCCCGGATTCACGGTAGGAAAAAAAGAAGACAAACTCGGCATTCGGTCATCCTCCACCTGCGAACTGATTCTTGAAGATTGCCGCGTGCCGAAAGAAAACGTGCTCGGCGAAGCCGGCAAGGGATACAAGATCGCGATCGAGACCCTGAACGAAGGCCGCATCGGAATCGGCGCACAGATGCTCGGCGTGGCCCGCGGAGCCTGGGAATACGCGGCGAAATATGCGCAGGAGCGGACGGCGTTTGGAAAGCCGATTGCGGAGTTTCAGGGAATACAGTTTCAAATCGCGCAGATGGCAACCGAAATTGAGGCGGCGCGCCTCATGGTCTATAACGCAGCCCGCATGAAAGACGCCGGTGTAAATTTTGTGAAAGAAGCCGCCATGACCAAGCTCTTCACATCGCAAGTGGCGGAGCGCGTGACATCGCTAGCCATCGAGGTTTACGGTGGATACGGCTTTACTAAAGATTATCCGGTAGAAAAATATTGGCGCGACGCCAAGATCGGAAAGATCTACGAAGGCACGTCGAACATGCAGTTGGCGACGATCGCGAAGCTGGTGATGGGAAAATAAGGTCAGAGGTTAGAGTGTCAGAGGTCAGATTGCAGAGGTAAAACCAAGACATACTCCTTGCCTTCTTACTTCTCCAATCTGGCCTCTGACCTCTGACCGTTTACGTCTATGTCGCGGTACTGACTGCGAAAATACAAAAGCGGCTCGCCCTCCCGAACCATCACCTCTTCCACTTCGGCAATGAAGATGGTGTGGTCGCCAGCGGGTTGCGTCGAGTGTAGCCGGCACTCGAGGTAAGCCAACGCTCCTTGCAGCACAGGCGTGCCTTTGGCGGTGCGATCAAAGCGAGCGCCCGCGGCTTCAGGGTGCTGATGGGTCTCGGCAGAACGCGCATAATATTCGGAGATGGACTGTTGATCGTGCCGTAGTACATTTACGCCGAAGCGCTTGCGCGTGCTCAGGTGAGCATGGGTTCGCGCCCGGTGATCCACGCAAACCAGAACCAGCACCGGGTCAAGTGAGACAGCCGTGAAAGCGTTGGCCGTCATGCCATGGACTTCGCCGTCCTGATTGACGGTGATGACCGTGACGCCGGTTGCGAAGCATCCCATCGCCTGGCGGAAATCGTTTGGGTTAAGGCTCATGCGAAAAGCGGTCTTTGACGCCTGCGTTCCCTATATCTCGCTCTGAATAGTATCGCCTCGAATGATTTTGCGCTAAGTTATGATCGTGGCCAGTATGATTGTGGCCAGCTGATCATCCCGAGTGTCGTTGTCGGCGAACATTGCTAGTATGATCGTGTGCCGAACCAAGTACGTTTGTGGCAGGGTTGAATGAAACGAGCATCCTGGTCGAGCATCCAAGTAAAGATTCATGGCTACTCTTTCCCCAGATGCGCCCGCGCTGAAAGCTGCTGACCTGGCTGCGGCCGGCATGGAGCCGCTTTCTCGTGAAGCAGCTTGCCAGCTGTTGCGCGCAGGTGATGACGCGCTGCCTGGTCTGCTCGCGGCGGCGCAGGCTCTCCGTGCCGAATTCAAGCCGGGTGTCATTACTTATTCCCGCAAGGTATTTCTTCCCCTGACGAATCTATGCCGCGACTATTGCGGCTACTGCACATTCCGGCGCGATCCGGGCGAGCCCGGCGCTCACACCATGACGCCGGACGAGGTGATGCAAGTAGTGCGCGCGGGCGAGCGCATGGGATGCACCGAGGCATTATTCAGCCTGGGCGACAAGCCGGAACTGCTCTTTCCGGAGATGCGCGATAGGCTGCGACACCTCGGATACAAATCCACGCTGCAGTATCTGGAAGCAATGTGCGAAAAGGTGCTTCGCGAATCGAGCCTGCTTCCGCATCCGAACCCTGGGCTGATAAGCGTCGAATGGCTGGAGAGGCTGTCGCGTGTTGCTCCCAGCCTGGGACTCATGCTGGAAACAACCAGCACGCGGCTGCTCGCGAAAAACGCCGCCCATGATAACGCTCCCGACAAAGAACCGGCGAAGCGTCTGCGTGTCATCGAAGATGCCGGTCGGTTGAGGATTCCTTTTACTACGGGAATTCTGATTGGGATAGGCGAGACGCCGGAAGAGCGTGTGGATGCGTTGGTCGCGATTCGCGACCTGCATGCAAAGTATGGGCACATTCAGGAAGTGATCGTACAGAATTTCCGCGCCAAGAGTGGGACGCCGATGGCACATTGGCCGGAGCCCGATCGTGGGGAAATGCTGCGCACGTTGGCGGTGGCGCGCCTGCTGATGCCGAAAATGAATATTCAAGCACCGCCGAACCTTTCCGATGCGTATTATGACGAATTGGTTGATGGCGGAATCAATGACTGGGGCGGAATTTCGCCGCTGACGCCAGATTTCATCAATCCGGAAAGGCCCTGGCCGCATCTGCAACAGTTGCAGCAACGAACTTCAGCGAAAGGATTCGAGTTGCGGCAGCGGTTGCCCGCCTATCCGGAATTTGTGGCACAAGCAGCGACGCAAAGCGACTTATTGTCGGACCGCCTGGGCACGGCGGCTGACGCTCGGGGTTATGCCCTGGAAAAGACGTTGGAACGTGCGTCTGAACGGGCTAGGGCATGATTACGGTCCTGACCGGCGGCACCGGCGGCGCAAAATTTGTCGATGGATTGCGTCGGATTGTTCTTCCAGAAGAACTCACGATCATCGTCAATACGGGCGACGACATGCTGTGGTGGGGCTTGTATGTTTCTCCCGATATCGATTCCATCACCTATATGCTGGCCGGCAAACTGAGCCAGGAGCGGGGCTGGGGCGTGAAGGGCGATACTTTTTTTTGTCTGCAAGCCATGGGGCAACTGGGGCAACCGATTTGGTTTCACGCAGGCGATCGCGATCTGGCCACGCATATTTTCCGCTCCAAGCTACTCGCCGAGGGCAAGACGCTCAGCGAAGCCACAGCTGAGATTGCGACCAAGCTTGGAGTCAAGACGCGTATCCTTCCCATGAGCGATTCGCGCGTGGAGACTCGGGTCTTGACTCCCGCTGGCGACTTGAGCTTTGAGGAATATTTCGTCCAGCGCTGGTATCAGGATCCGGTGGAGTCAGTGCGATTCGCGGGCGCTTCAGAGGCGGCGCCTGCGCCGGGAGCTATCGAAGCGATTCGGTCGGCAGATTTGATCCTACTCGCCCCGAGTAATCCGGTGACCAGCATTGCGCCGATTCTGGCGGTGCCGGGAATTCGCGAAGCCCTGCGCCAAAGCAAAGGCCGCATTGCAGCCGTGAGCCCAATCGTCGGAGGCGCTGCGGTAACCGGGCCTGCGGCAGTGCTCATGGCGGCGCAGGGCCTCGTGGTTTCGATCTGCGGCGTGGCCGACTTCTATCGTGATTTCCTTGATTTGCTGGTGGTCGATGCGCAGGACGAGCCGGCTGCCGAAGATTTGCGTAAGACCGGAATACGCGTGCATTGCACCGCGACCATCATGCGCAAGCCTGAAGATAGAGTGGCATTGGCGAAAAGCGTGCTGGAGGCGGCGATGCAACCTCCGTCTGCTCAGGTTGCGATGCAGGGCGAAGGCGAGCGCGCATGATTTTGGTCCCGGTAAAAAATCTCGCCGACGCCAAGCAGAGGTTGTCTTCGATTTTGAGCCGCGAAGAACGTTTCGCGCTGGCGCAGAGCATGTGCGAGGACGTATTGCAAACGGTGGCGCGTTGGCAGGGTCGACCCCCGGTTGCCGTCGTGACAAGCGATTCCTATGCGCGCGAGTTGGCGGCGCGCTTCGATTTTGAGGTTATTGCCGACGATAATTCGGGAGAGACCAACGCCATCGAAATGGCGACGGCGATCGGCTGCGAGCGCGGAGTGGCCAGCACGCTGGTGATTCCGGCGGATATTCCCTTGATCGACAGTGCGGAACTGCAGAAGATCGTTGATAGCGCTCCTCCTAGTGGCACCGTGCTTGCGCCTGATGCGGCGGGGCGCGGAACGAATGCAGCATGGCGATCTCCAGGCGATCTGTTCCCGCTGCGCTTCGGAAACGATAGCTTTTTGCCGCATCTGTCTGCCGCTAGACGTGCCGGCTTGCCTTGTGTTGTTCTCAAATTGCCGGGCATTGCGCGGGATATCGATCGTCCCGAAGATCTTCGCGACCTCGCGACAGCTAGCGGAGAACGGCGATCGCAGAAACTCGTGCGCAGCTGGAAGCTAAGCAGCCGTGTGGATTTGGTTTCATAAATCGGTTTTGGGCAGAGGATGGTTTCGACCTTGAGCAACGCGACTTCTGAGCCGGATGTCACTTCATGGACCTATCCTGGGCATGACGGGTCTAACGGTGGGTCAAGGTCGGTCAAGCACGCGATTGGAGAGGTCCGCATCATCCCCATCGCGGTCCGCGGACAAATCCGCGCCGGAGAATCCTTGACTGTGAGGTTGTTGGCGGCGGCGCGAAGCCTGCGCGTGCACTTTCAGGATGGAGACATTCTGGTGGTGAAGCACAAAATTGTTTCGAAGGCGGAGGGCGCGCTGGTCGCGCTCGATGAAGTTCGACCGTCGTCTGCTTCGCGGATTTGGGCCCGCCGTTACGGGCTCGATGCCCGCGTGCGTGAACTCGCGCTGCGCGAGAGCCGGAGAATCGTAAGGCGTAAGCGTAACGTGCTGATCACAGAAACGAAGCATGGCTTCATCTGCGCCAACAGCGGCGTGGATCTATCGAATGTGGATGGCGGGGAGCACGCTGTGTTGCTGCCGGTGAATCCCGACCGTTCCGCGGCAAAATTGCGACGGGAATTGAAGAAACTGCTGGGGATTGAAATCGCGGTTATCGTCAGTGACAGTTTCGGCCGTCCGTGGCGTGAGGGCTTGACGGAGGTGGCGATTGGCGTCGCCGGCATGCGCGCTCTGGTCGACTATCGCGGACGTCGAGATCCGCATGGGTATCCGCTGCATGCTACGGTGGACGCGGTGGCAGACGAGCTGGCTTGCGCGGGGGGACTCGTTTGCCGAAAACTGGCTGGAACTCCAGCGTGTATCATTCGCGGATATCTCTACCGCCGCGGAAACGGGGGAGCGCGGCCGCTGATTCGACCTGCGCAGAGTGATCTTTTCAGGTAGGGGATTGACGGGAGTTTTATGGCTCGGCAAAATTTGGCACTGGAGCAATTTCCCACACTAACGTGGGACGAGGTCGCGTCGCAAACTTCCGCGTCGATTCGCTCCGCACTGGAACGTGTGCTGGAAAGACAAGACGGAGCATGCCTGACGGACGAGGAGCGCTATGCTCTGGCAAACTGCGACGGGGCCTATGATAATAATAAGAACCTTCTGGCACTGCTTGTGGCCGCCGATACGCTCCGCCGCGACCTCGTCGGCAACATCGTCAGCTACGTGGTGAACCGCAATATCAATTTCACGAACATCTGTTTTGTGGGATGCAAATTCTGCGCCTTCAGCCGCGGGCCGCGCGAGGCCGACTCTTATTTTCATTCGCTGGAAGATATGGGCCGGAAAGCGCAAGAAGCCTGGGAACTGGGAGCTACAGAAGTTTGCATTCAAGGCGGACTGCCGCACGGGCTGCCGCCGTTTTATTATCGCGACATTCTGCGGGCCGTGAAGAGCGCTGTGCCGGCTATGCACATCCATGCGTTTTCTCCGATGGAAATCGTGTATGGCGTCGGACTGACGGGCATGAAGCTTGCCGACTATCTCCGGATGCTGCGCGAGAACGGCCTCGACACGCTGCCCGGCACTGCCGCCGAGATTCTCGACGATGAAATACGTCACGTGCTTTCGCGCAACAAACTTTCGTCGGCCGAATGGCAAGAAGTGATCCGCACGGCGCATTCGTGCGGAATTCCCAGCACGTCAACGCTGATGTACGGGCACATGGAAACACCGGGCCATTGGGTGCGGCAGTTGAATCTGTTCCGCCAGATTCAGTCGGAGACCGGCGGCTTCACTGAGTTTGTTCCGCTCGGCTTTGTGCACGAGAACACGCTCTTGTTCCAACAGGGATTGGCGCGCACGGGGCCAACATTAGCCGAGCATCTCAAGGTTCATGCGCTTGCCAGAATCCTGCTCGCCGGCTCGATTCACAACATTCAAGTCTCGTGGGTGAAGTTGAACCGCAAGCTCTCCCAGCTTTGTCTGCAGGCTGGAGCCAACGACTACGGCGGAACGCTGATGGAAGAAAATATCTCGCGTGAAGCTGGAGCGACTGCGGGCCAGTACACGAGTCCCGAGGATTTCCAGGCGTTGATTATGGAGATCGGGCGCATTCCCGCGGAGCGCAACACAAAATATTCGCGTATGAAGATCAAGCTGCCAGTTGAAACGGTCTCTTTTGAGATTGCTTCCGAGGCGGAAGTACTAACGGCGGAGTTTGGATGAACGACAGCGTGAGCCGAGCGATCGCCATTATTGGTGGCACTGGTCCAGCTGGTACAGGCCTTGCTCTGCGTTGGGCACGCGCGGGAGAGACTGTCATCATCGGATCGCGCGACGCTGCGCGAGCACAACAGACGGCAGACGTTATCCGTAAACGAGTGGGCGCTAATGCTCAAGTTTCCGGGATGGAGAATGCTGAGGCGTGCGCGGCGTGCGATTTGTTCGTGCTTACTGTGCCTTTTGCAGGGCAAGCTGAGATCCTGAAGCAGTTGAAGCCCGCGATACGCCCGGGCAGCATACTGATTGATGCCACGGTTCCGCTGGCGGCGAGCCTGGGCGGACGCGCCAGCCGCACTCTCGGCGTGTGGCAAGGCTCGGCGGCACAACAGACGGCTGAACTGGTGCCGAAAGGCGTTTCGGTTGTGGCGGCATTTCATAACGTTTCGGCCGAACGGCTCAATGGCGATGAAGATATCGATTGTGATGTGATCGTCTGCAGCGACGATCCGAATGCCACGCAGATTGCCATGGAGCTCGCAGCCAAGATCGCCGGCGTGCGGGCGATCGATGGCGGCAAGCTGGAAAATGCACGCATCGTCGAGCAAATCACAGCGCTGCTGGTTGGCCTCAACATACGGCACAAAGGTCACGGTGGAATACGGATCACGGGTTTGCCCGACGGCGCGTACAAGATGGGATTGGTTGCGCGGTAATGCTTTGTGAAGCGCCGGACATTCTTCAGCGGGCCCTCTATCCTCCTGAAGGCGCAAGCAGGACGGGCGAGACGCCCATTGTTCCATTTATGACATGACTGCTTCTCCTGGCGACGAACCGGCCATCGAATTCGATCATGCTTCCTTCCGATTGAACGGACGCGCGCTGCTGCAGGATCTCGTGTTGTCCGTGAAGCGCGGAGAGACGCTGGTTTTGCTTGGCCGCAGCGGCTCCGGAAAAACGACCACGCTAAAGCTGATCAACCGCTTGCTGTTGCCGACCGCGGGTGACGTGCGCGTGACTGGGCGCAGCACCGCGCAGTGGGATCCAATTCAGTTGCGGCGAAGTATTGGATACGTCATTCAGGATGGCGGTTTGTTTCCGCACTTCACCGTGGAACGCAACATTGCGCTCGTGCCGCGGATTGAAAACTGGCCGCGGGCACGCGTGGAAGAGCGGGTGCGGGAATTGCTGGCTACGGTCGGTCTGAATGATGAACTCTCGTCGCGGTATCCGAGCCAGCTTTCGGGAGGACAGCGGCAGCGCGTGGGTGTGGCGCGAGCTTTGGCGGCGGATCCACCGATTCTGATTCTTGATGAAGCTTTCGGAGCGCTCGATCCCATCACCAGATCGGCTATGCAGAAAGAGTTTCGCGCCCTGCAACAGCGGATGCGGAAGGCCGTGATCTTTGTTACGCACGATCTGCGAGAAGCTTTGTTGCTGGCGGATCGCATAGCGCTGATGGAAGAAGGGCGCGTGGTGGTTGATCTTTCCACGGCGGAATTTTCGCGCTCCGACGACCCGTTGGTGCGAGCGTACATGGAAGCGTTCTCCGGTTTGCCGAAGTCTGATTCGTCGGAATCTGGATTGTCGAATCGGGATTAGCCGCGGAGCGCCGACGAGGTGATGGGCATGAATTTCTTGCAGTTCATGATGGCGAATCGCCAGCAGGTGCTCGATCTTACGCTGGAGCACATCACACTGGCAGGCATCGCTACGCTTCTAGCGGCGCTCGTCGGAATTCCCCTCGGTATTCTGATTACGCGCGTTCCGCGACTGAGCAAGCCGGTGCTGGGGGGCGCAAATATAATCCAGACGATTCCCAGTCTTGCCCTGTTCGGCTTTCTTCTGCCTGCGCCGTGGATTGGGGAGCGCGCGGGCCGGCTTGCGATTCTGGCGCTGGCTCTCTATGCGCTTCTGCCGCTGATTCGCAACACTTATGCGGGCATTCAAAGCGTCGATCCGGCGGTGGTTGAGGCGGGTCGCGCCATGGGACTGACTGACGGGCAATTGCTCTTCCAGGTAGAGTTGCCGCTGGCTTCGGGCGTTATTGTGGCCGGCGTGCGAATTGCTGCCGTACTTTCCATTGGGCTGGCGACGATTGCGGCGGCGATCGGAGCAGGCGGGCTCGGAGAGTTTATTTTTCGCGGACTGGCTATGGTTAACAACCAGGTGATTCTGGCGGGCGCTGTTCCGGCGGCGCTGCTGGCGCTCCTGGCCGACTTTATGCTCGGACGGCTGGAGCGGCGGCTGGGATTACTGCGATCAAAGTCTTAAGTTCGTGCCTTGCGCCAAGTTCTCCGACTCTGCCGACAAAAATCATGAACCACAGAGTACACGAAAAAACACGGAGGTTTCGTCGGCAAGCAGTTTTTGTCTTCTTGCTGCTCCTCATGTTGCTCTTCTTCCTGCTGGCGGTTGTTGGTTGTGAAAAGCGGGCCGACCGCATTGTGATTGGATCCAAGAACTTCACCGAAAGCCTCATCCTTGGAGAGATGTTCGCGCAAATGATCGAGGCTCGGACTCACTTGCTGGTGGAGCGCCGTTTTTATCTGGCGGGCACGTTCATTTGCCAGCAGGCAATCCTCGGCGGACGGATCGACATTTATCCGGAATATACGGGCACGGCGCTGACGGCGGTTCTCAAGCAGCGGCCAAGCGGCGACAAAGCGGATGTTTATCGAGAGGTAAAACAGAAATACGAATCGAAGTTCGGGCTGAGGGTTGGACCTGCGCTGGGGTTTGACGATTCTTTTGCGATGGTGATCCGCGGCGACGATGCGCGGCGGCTGCATCTTGAGACGCTGTCGGAGGCCGCTCGATTCACTCCACATTGGCGCGCTGGATTCGGATACGAATTCATGGAGCGTCCCGATGGATATAAAGGGCTGGTCGCAAGCTACGGGCTGCGCTTTGCGGAGCCGCCGCGCATCATGGATCTGGGATTGATTACGCGCGCGCTCAAGGATCACCAGGTGGATATTATTGCGGGGAATAACACGGATGGGTTGATTCCGGCGCTGGATCTGTTTGTGCTGCGGGACGACCATCATTACTTTCCGCCTTATGAAGCTGTGGCCGTGATGCGCGCAGAAATGTTGAAGCAACATCCTGAAGTTGGAGCGGCGCTGGACGCGCTTGCGGGAGCGATCTCCGACGAAGATATGCGGCGACTGAATTTTTCCGTCGATGGTCAACATCGCGACGCGACGGCGGTGGTGAAAGAATTTCTAACGCAACGCATGCTGATCAATTAGAGGTCAGATTTCGAAAGGCTCGAAAAGCTGTTTGGGGCAGTCCGACGGTTGCCATCGAGGGGACGGCGTACCTTCTGAACTGCCCCAATTCAAAGAATTATTTTCACATCGGGGGTGGAACGCGTCAGTGATGGGGCTCACAGTGTAGCTGTGACGAAAAGATCAAAGGCACTCTCACAGTCAAATTTCTCCACGCCAAGCGAGAGAGCCGATCCTGGGGTTTTGAGTCCTACGGCGGTGTTTCGCCAACCATCCACGAAGGAATCTGGCAAAACCCGCGCAGCGTTCGCTCAGCCCATCCTGATGTGATGTTCGCCAACGGATTGGAGGACGGACAGGAGGTGAGTGACACCGAGGAGGTTGCGGATGGATTTGCCCATATTGGCGACTTCAAGCGAGCAACCTGCCGATTTGGCGTGGATGTATAGTCGAACCAGCGTGCCGAGGCCGCTGCTATCCATGTGCGTGAGATGCTCGAAGTCGAGAACGATTCGCTTGGGGCCGGGTAGCAGCCGGCTGACTTCGATGTTGAGTTGCTGGTTGACTCCGGAGACCAAGCGGCCAGAGCAGTGGACCACGATGAAGTCATCGTAGCGTTCAATGGCGAAGGTGAGGTCGTATGCACGCTGATCGGACATTTCGGTTGGAATCTGCCTTTGACGGTTTGGGATTTCCGTCGCGCGATTGTCACATATTGCGGCGCGGAGAGGAAGAGGCGTTTAGGCTCAAATATCCCCGGGCCGGGCATTTTGAGTGAAATGGGGATTTTTGCACCAACCAACCCTGACAAACTGCATCGAGACGATACAATCGCTGTTTGGGACCGCTCGGATTGATCCTTACGTAGGCTCCCCCTTCTAACATTCGGTTGGGTTGGGGATGCTTGCGAAAAACCGCCGTCGCGTGCGCTTCTTCCCGATGCTCATCCTCAAAACGCCGGGGGAGGATCCATTTTTTAACGATGGCCCGATAGTGCGGTTCGGCGTGCAGAAAATCAAAATTTGGGTTGCACTGGATGTGAATCATGAAAGGCGCGCGTTCGCGGTAGGCCTCTTCCAGGTAGCGCAGGGTCTCTTCCTTGCGTTTGAGCAGCCCGAAATCGTTGGCAAAATCCATCGGTGAGATATATTGGCGGGCAGCTTTTTGCTTGTTCCAATTCAAATCCCATTCGAGCAGGCCCGTAAGGCCGCCATGGTCGAAGGCTTGGCCGGCTGCGTCGGCAGCTTCTTTCTCATTGAACAACACCAGTGAACGCTTCCATGCCTCCGCAGCCTCTTTGTCCATCCCTGTGTAGATGTATGCGTACGAAATGAAGAGAGTGCAAAACGGGATCGTTCGGGACGCCGGCGCTGCGCAGGTGAGCCTCCTCGAGAGCGGCGTGTCCATGGTTGGCCTTTGGCACATACAATTCACGAACGGCGGCAACCTGATCCAGGAGGCGTACCAGATCTGGAATGCCGGGGGGGGACCGAGGTGCACAACCCGAATGTCGATCCCAGAGGGGGCGATGTTTGCCTGGGTGTGGAAGCCGGAGGCTTTAAGCCGGGGACTTACAAGCTCGCTCACCGCGTGTGGAACTACGACACGAACGGAAATTTTATGGGAACCATCAACCTCAGTGAGACGCTTACTCTCGGCCCCAAAGGCAACGGGCACACCGGTTCCTTCACCCTGGATTTCTATGACCCTTCCGGCAACTTCCTTATGGAGGTAGCTGGCAATGTCACGGGAGAACGCATTGCGGTTGAGTGATCTGAGACTCTTGTGCGGTCACTTTAGGCGAGCCGCAGGAAGTGCGGCTCCTCCTATCGTCACTGGAATCTGTGGTATGGAGCGGGGTTACACACCACTGTCGGGTAAGCTTGTCAGGGCTGGGAGCTGTAATTGTATAAATCAGGGATTTCATGACAATTATGGAGCTGCCGCCGTGTTCCGCTGGGCGAGTCGGCGGCGAGATGCCAAGACAATATTTCAAAACACTTTTCAATGAGGTACAAGATAACTGTCGTAAACGGCGTGGGCACTCACGATCCAAGATCGTTCTATTCACTACCTCTTGCCATCTCTACGGCGCGCAGCACGGCCCGCGCCTTATTCTCGGTCTCCTCAAACTCACGCTGCGGATCGGAATCGGCCACGATTCCCGCGCCGGCTTGCAGGTAGGCCTTCTTGCCTTTCATGACCATGGTTCGAATCGCGATGCAGGAATCGAGATTGCCAGCGAAATCGGCGTAGAGAACCGAACCGCCGTAGACGCCCCGGCGCGTGGGTTCCAGCTCTTCGATAATCTGCATGGCGCGAACTTTCGGTGCGCCGCTGAGCGTTCCGGCGGGAAAGCAGGCGGCGAAGGCATCCATGGCATTCAGTTCGGGACGGAGGCGGCCTTCGAGCGCCGATACCAGGTGCATCACATGCGAGTAGCGCTCGACATACATCAGATTGCGAACCTTCACAGAGCCGTATTCGCTGACACGGCCAAGGTCGTTGCGGCCCAGATCGACCAGCATCACGTGCTCGGCGCGTTCTTTTTCGTCGGAGAGCATTTTCTTCTCGAGCGCTGCGTCTTCGGCTTCGTCACGGCCGCGCGGGTGGGTGCCGGCAATTGGACGGTAGTCGAGCTTGCGTCCTCCTCCCGCGGCGCGCACCAGCATCTCGGGAGATGAGCCGAGGACGTGCAGGGTGTGCTGTTCATCGCGCCTTTTGCGATGAGTGGGCGGTGACTTCTTCGCGGCATCCTCCATCCCGCCGAAGCGCAGAAAATACATGTAGGGCGATGGATTGACAGTTCGCAAGGCGCGGTAGAGATCGAGCGGAGCTACGCCAGGCTCGAAATCCCAGCGCTGCGAAAGCACCACCTGGAAGATGTCGCCGGCGGCAATGTACTCCTTGGCTTGGCGGACGCTTTCCAGGAACTTCCGCTTCGGAGTGCGCGCCTTTACCGCCAGCTTTGATTTTATGGCCGGCTGGCGCCAGTCGCCGGGTTTCCAGCCGGCGGCCAGTTTTTTCTCGATGCAGCCGATGTCTCTCACAGCGCGACCATAGGCAGCTTTGGCCGCTTCGCGGGTTACGTCTGCGGACGCCACGATGTGTATCTGGTGCCGCAGGTGATCGAAGGCGAGCACGCGGTCGAAAAACATCAGCACGCAGTCGGGGACGTCGAGGTCGTCAGCGGCGTGCTCTCCAATGTTCTCCAGTTGACGAACAATGTCGTAGGCGCAATAACCTACCGCACCCGCGGTGAACGGCGGCAATCCTTCCGTTGCAGCCGGACGATACTGCTGCAGGAATTCTTTGATAACCTCGAAGACATTGCCGGTGCGGCGTTCGATTTTACTTGTGTGGTGGCGGGGCTCGGCCCCGCCGTGACGGGGCCGAGCCCCGTCACCGCACGATCGCTCAATCCTGATCTCGGCGCCGCGCGATTCCAACCTTAGAAACGGACGCACGCCGAGAAATGTGTAGCGTCCAATTTTTTCGCCGCCTTCGACTGATTCGAGCAGAAAGGCATCCGGCTCTCCTTCAGCTACTGCGAGAAAAGCGGAAACAGGGGTCAGCAGGTCGGCGGAGATCGACTTGGCGACCGGGACGAGAGTTGCCATGCGCGACAACCGCGCGAACTCTTTGTAGTCGGGACGGATCACACGGATTGCTCAATCATCGCGCTCGCGCTCTTTTAGTGAGTCGTGAAATTAGAAGTCGCAAACAAGCGCCGACCGAGGCACCCAGCACCGCCAGCGACGGCTCGGACCAGCCTCGTTTGTCAGGACCACTGCATACAATGGACATTCCTAGCGCCCACCACCAGTCACGTCTCTCGAAGGTCATCAGCCCTCCCTGCGTTTGGTTTATCCCGCATCCTTGGCAACGAATGCCTTCCCCGCCTCCGCCACAGTGATCATAAGCGTCATGGGGTCCATCGGGGAGGGAATAAATCCGCAAGCTTCGTAGAATTTGCGCGCACGGTCTGAAATCGCGTGCACTAGAATTGCGCGAACTCCGGCAATCTCGGCGGCCTGCAATGTGCGCAATATGGCGTCGCGCAGCAGGCCCGGCCCGATCTTTTTCCCTTGAAAATCTTTGTGCACAGCCAGTCGGCCGATGATCATGACGGGTATGGGATCCGGCATATTACGCCTGATCCGCCCTGGTGCTCCCGCATGTGCCACCGCACCAACCGCCAGGGCATAGTAGCCGACTACCTGCCGCCCGTGGCAGACGACATAAGTACGCGATCCGCCACTTCCCTCATTCTGCAGCGACCGCTTTCGCAGCCAGTCGTCGAGGGATGGTTCTCCGGAGTCAAATTGCGAGAGGTCGTGATCTGCGCGTAACTTCTCGGGCGCGCTGAGTGGTTGCTCGCCACGGCTCATTCTTATTGTTCCCAGCTTATTGTTCCCAGGGCGCTTTCGTTTTCAGCAGGCGCCGCAGTTTCGGGTTGCCCGCCGGAGGCTTGTCCAGCATCGACATGAAGCGCTGGAATTCCTCGCTCGACAAAGCGAAATAGCGGCGATCGACCAAGACGAATTCGGCTTCGCGGCACGCGGTCTCGAGCATGAAGTCGGACCGGCTGCGACCGAGTGTATTCGCTGCACGGTCGATCAACGCTTTCTGGCGCTGACTGGCCCGAAGGTTGATGGTTTCATCGCGGTTTTTTCTGGTTCGTATTCCCGTAGCTGGCATCCAATCCTCGTGTATACACAATGAGTGTACATCAATGTAAACGTTTTTGTAAATGCGGGTTCCCTTTTCGGCACTGGCGTCGCTTGCCTAGCCTGCTGGCCGGCCATATACTTTGCGAGGCTTGACTGCTCAGCAGAGAATTGGGTCGGCAACCTGAGCGGGAATGAGCCATCTAGGTAAGGCTGGATGGGCGGGGTCGCCCGGATCTTCATCATCAACACGTAGCATTCATGCGGAGACAGTTATGACGACTACTGCAATCGATCTCGAACAGGAAACTAATCCGTGGCAGGCGCAAGCCGCCCGCTTCGACCTGGCAGCCCGTAAGCTCAATCTCGATGAAGGCCTGTGGAAAGTGCTGCGGAGTCCGAGCCGCGAAATTATTGTTCATATACCCGTGTCCATGGATGATGGGCATCTGGAAGTTTTCACCGGATACCGCGTGCAGCACTCCATAGCGCGGGGCCCGGCCAAAGGCGGCTTGCGCTACGGGCCCGACGTCAACCTCGACGAAGTGCGCGCGCTGGCGAGCTGGATGACCTGGAAATGCGCGGTGGTGAATATTCCCTTTGGCGGCGCCAAGGGCGGCATCATCTGCGATCCGCACAAAATGTCGCAAGGCGAACTGGAGCGCATGACGCGCCGCTACACGGCCGAACTCTTCGAATTTATCGGGCCGGAAAAAGATGTCCCCGCGCCCGACGTAAATACCAATGAACAGACCATGGCCTGGATCATGGATACCTACTCCATGCACATGCGTCAGACCTGCACGGCGGTCGTGACCGGCAAGCCGGTGAACATCGGAGGGTCGCGGGGACGGCGCGAGGCTACTGGGCGCGGCGTGCTGATGGTGTGCGACCAGGCGATCAAGAAACTGCGCCTGAATCGGGACACCACCAGGGTCGTCATACAGGGCTTCGGCAACGTTGGGTCGAACGCCGCGCTGCTCATGGCGAAAGCGGGATACAAAGTGACAGGCATTGTCGAGGTGGACGGCGGTCTCTACAGGAAGGACGGCATCGACATGGAAGCGCTATCGGCGTTCCGTCAGAGCCAGGGCACGGTCCACGGCTTTCCGGGTGCGGAGGCGTACGATCCGGACGAGCTTTTGCTGGTCGATTGCGACATCCTGATTCCGGCGGCAACGGAAAATGTGATCACCAGCCAGAACGCGGATCGCGTGAAGTGCAAAATTCTGGCCGAGGGCGCGAATGGTCCTACGACGGCGGCCGCCGACGATATTCTCGCCGCGAAAAAAGTCTTCGTGATTCCCGACATTCTGGCGAACGCCGGTGGCGTGACCACTTCTTATTTTGAGTGGGTGCAGGATCGCCAGGGCTACTTCTGGAAGGAATCGGAAGTCAATGAGCGCCTGGGGGACATCATGGTTATGGCCTTCGATGACGTTGTCAGATACTCGGAGACTCACGGCGTGAACAACCGAATCGCCGCCTATATGCTGGCGATCGACCGCGTGGCGTACACGATCCGCCAGCGCGGAATTTATGCTTAGCTATGTTTCGCGGGGGCTTCCGGCTTGGAGGCCCCTAATAGTTTTGGTTGACCGATACTCCCTCCCGATGTAATCATGCTGGGGCATCTTGAGACAGCTTGTTGTTCCCGCCGTTAGTTACAAGAGTGTTAATTCGTAAAACGGGGCTAATGCCTCTTACTCTCACGAGGAAAAATGAATCGTACCCAGAAGAAACTGAGCATGTGGATTCTCGCTTTCTGTCTAGTGTTCACGATGGCCGTTGCACCGGCGTTGGCAAACGCGCAAACGACATCAAGCGGCACCAGCACGGACACAACCACCACAAAGAAGTCGAAGAAAAAAGCTAAGAAGGATGCGGCCGCGTCTGCAGCTGCCGATGACAAGTCAACTGCCGCGGATAAGTCCACCGCCGGCGATACCACCGCCACCAAGAAATCGCGGAAGAGCAAGAAGACTGCTGCGGCGGGTGACACCACCGCGAAGCCGGACGCCAGCGCAGCGCCCGCCGAGACGGCTAGTAAGAAGAGCAAGAAATCGAAGGCCGCCACTGCGGATGCGACGCCCGGAGGCCCTGCGCCCGCCTCAGCTCCAATAGTTCCAGCAGCTCAGGTAACCAAGACCAATTCCAGCGCGATGTCGTCGACGCCAGCTCCGGCCGCGGCTCCAGCATCTGCTTCCGCGCCCGCGCCTTCCAACAACATGGCTGCATCCGCCAAGGCGACGACTAAGACGGTGGCGGCTACCAGTCCGGAAATCGCGGCCGCACAATCGAGCGGAAAGGTTTGGGTGAATACCGAAAGCGGCAAGTATCACAAGAGTGGCCGCTGGTATGGCAAGACCAAGCAAGGAAAGTTTATGACCGAGGCCGACGCGAAAGCAGCCGGATACAAGGAGGCCGCGAAAGAATAGCGGTAAGAACTCTAACAAGGAAAAATAATTATGAACAAGAACTTGATGAACAGAATTTTCGTCGCACTTTTCGCACTGAGTCTGGTCAGCGGATTGGCGGTCGCGCAAACTGCGACGAAGCCAGTCACGACTTCAACGGCAATGGCCGCCGCCGATCTAGTCGACATCAACAGCGCGACCAAAGATCAGCTCGACGCTCTCCCAGGCATCGGCGACGCTTATGCGCAGAAGATCATCGCCGGGCGTCCGTATGCGAAGAAGACGGACTTGACGAAGAAGAAAATTATCCCCCCAGCCACCTACGCAAAGATCAAAGACAAGATCATTGCGAAACAGAAGTAAGACGAGTCACCGCCGAGACGCAGAGTGCCTAAGGAAAACGGTTGAGGAATATCTTGGAGCTCTGCGTACTCCGCCACAGCGGTTTCACCAAAATTCAAAGGAGGCATTATGGGTTTGCTCGATAGTCTCGAAAATCAGGCATTAGGCAATGTATTGGGCGGCAGTTCGAATCCGCTGGCATCTGGCCTTTTGCAAATGATCCAGAATCAGCCCGGTGGTTTGCAGGGCTTAGTGCAATGCTTTCATGACAAGGGGATGGGTGGACTGGTCTCGCAATGGATCAGCACGGGGCCGAATCCTCCGATTTCTGCCGACCAGGTTCACCAGGTTCTAGGTAGCGACCAGGTGAAGGCGCTCGCTGCGAAGGCGGGGATCCCTCCGGACATTGCCGGATCGGCGATTGCCCAGTTGCTGCCGACGCTGGTGGACAAGCTGACGCCAAATGGCTCCGTGCCCGACCACAGCAACGTTCTGGCGATGGCGTCCAGCATGCTTCAGAACTTTGAGACGAAAGCGTCCTAACGTTGGCTTGTCTGGTTGCGAACCATCTCTTGACGTGCGGAGACGGGGCTCTGCCCCGTCTCCGCACAATTGGGAATTCAAATGGTACCGCGGCTAGGTTCTTCCGTCCGTTGCCTTGGCTTGCGATGTAGAGGATAATCACATTATCCGCCAGCCATCGCTGGCTCACTTATCGCGTGAATCTCCCCAACTACATCACGCTTACTCGTATTGCCGCGATCCCGCTGCTGATCTGGATTCTTTGCACTCCGCACTTCTCTGGTGAGCAGACCGGAGAACGCGAAATTCTGGCTTCGGTGGTTTTCATACTGGCTTCGATCACCGACGGCATTGACGGCTATCTGGCGCGCAAACGCGGACAGATCACCACCATGGGGATGCTCCTCGATCCGCTTGCCGACAAGCTACTGATCGCCGCCGCTTTCATCGCGCTGGTGCAGTTTAATCCTGCGCTGGTGCCGGCCTGGATGGCGGTGGTCATCATCGGACGCGAGTTTCTGGTGAGCGGCCTGCGCTCGATTGCCGCATCCGAGGGCTTTACGATTCAGGCGAGCGAACTGGGCAAGTTCAAAATGCTGGTGCAAATCATCTCGGTCGTGGCTGTGATCCTTGCTCGCCGCTGGCACGATTGGCCCGTCGTCGGCATTTATGTCTTCCCGGTTTACTGGATCGCGTGGCTGGCGATCTGGTTCATGGTTCTGCTGTCGCTGGTCTCGGCTCTTGATTACTTTGTTGCCTTCTGGTCCCGGATCGACCGCAAGTCGGAAAAACGGCGACGCAAGGCCTTCGTCCTGGCGCGGCGGAGAAAACGCGATGTCCAAGCTGTCTGAAACTGCATCGGCAAAGCCATCCGAAGATCCAGTTGGGCAAGCGCCGGCGTTGTCATCCCCGGAGTTTTCTCCCGACCAACGCCAGACTCTGCTGGGCATAGCCCATGAAGCCATTCTTCACGGTGTCGAGCGCCGGCCTTTTTCCGGAGTCCCGCCTGCTTCAGCGGCGCTATCGGAGCCACGAGGTGTCTTTACGACTCTGTATCTGGGCAGCGGGCTTCATGGACAATTTCGTGGGGAACTGGGCGGTGAACTTCGGAGTGACGCCGCCCTGCGACGCGAATCGGACCGTGAACCTCATCGGCAACTCCGAGGTTGTGTGGGCTATGCCATGCCGGTTGCGCCACTTTATCGAGCCGTCGCGGAAACGGCTCGGGCCGCTGCTTTCGAAGATTCCCGTTTCTTTCCCGTGACCAGGGAAGAAGCTCCTCGGCTGGAGGTTTCCCTCAGCGTGCTCTCCCGCCTTTTTGCTATTCATCCCGACGCAGTGGAGGTTGGGCGTCACGGCCTGGTCATCTCACAAGGCGGACGCCGCGGGTTGCTGCTGCCTCAAGTGCCCACGGAAAATGATTGGGACCGCGAGACGTTCTTAGAACAAACTTGCCGCAAGGCTGGCTTGCCTGAGGATGCCTGGCGCAAGGGCGCGAGCATAGAGGCTTTCACGGCCGAGGTGTTCTCTGACACTGATGTCGCAATGCCCTGCTGACTCTGCTCCGGGCACTCGTATTCGCGACTCTGCTCCCACTCCCGTGCGCAGCAGCCCCACTTTCGTACCCTTGTTTTCCCTGTAAAACGACGTAATCTAGGCCCTGCCGTATTCAGGTGGCGAAGGCCGCGCGGGGTGGGGACAACATGGAACTCGCTGTTGTGATTGTCGTAGTAGTAGTGGCAGGCGCAATGATTCCCGGGAATCCGAAGATCCGTTTCTTCCGCTGAGAAGAGAAACAACTGAGGGTGCGCCACTTCTCGCGCTTTTCGAGAAGTCGCCCCAGCCAACCGTCGACACCCGAGTGCTTTCCGGTCATACGCCGCCCGAGGTCCAGACCTTTTCTTCATTGCGAAAAACGCAGACATGAAAAGAAAAAGGGGAGATTTGCTCTCCCCCCTCCGTTTCCCTCAGTTTGTTGTTGCTTACTGCTGCTCGTCTAGTTCGACCGTGTCGCCGGCGTACACATCCTCGAGCGCGAAGACAACCATGGCCGACGATGCCGTCGGAGTTACATTCAGGACCACTACTTCTCCCACGGCGCGCCGTGGCAGGTCACGCACATGAATGTTCGGCCCCTTGGTTCTGGTGAAGCGATTGGCCTCAAACGTTGGCGGATTCTTCTGCGTGTCTTCGGAAGTCTGTGCGTCGAAGGAGAGCCTGTCGACAGGATCCATCAAAGTGGCTTCATAGGTACGGACAACACGGAAATAGTCTCCGACCTTAACGCCCTGATTGGAACCCATGTTCATATAAAGCTTCATGCCGGTGCCGAGCACGCCATCGAAGTCTTTACCCAACACGATGCGCCCGCTCAACTTCCCACTCGGAGGTGCGAAGCGGTCGAAGTGTCCCGGCACGTGGAAGCTAACCGCCGGTTTTTCCGCGAAAGGCAGGACGATATCTCCTGGATTGATGGGATCGCAGCTGAACTCAACCTGCGCAATGGCGCTATGGCTGCGCGTATCGATCACTCGCACCCTCCCGATTTCACCGTAAGGGCGGCCAGCGGCAGCCAGTATCTTTCTTTGTCCCGGGTAAATCTCATACTCGTTGACATCGCGCAATTCGCGGACTACTGAATACAACTGTCCGGCCTGGTAGCCGCTTCCCGCCAAGTAGACGAGTTCACCGATCTCGAACTTAGTGGAGAACGGAGTCTGCAGCCCGCCATTCACATAGTTAGCGTCGGGAACGCGTTCCTTGGTAAGAAACCCTGCGCAGTAAATGTCGGCCGGGGTGGGAGTCTGAAAACGCACGAATGGCACGTTCACCGTTGTGTGAACGATACCATCCGACTCCGGCGTCGAGGCGGTTAGCGACGCCTGCGAAAAGGCGAAGTTCGCCATCGCCATTATTAGCAATAACAGTCCTGTTTTCTTCATTTTGTCTCCGACTTGCAGCCACTCCAGGGCTACCCTAGCTATCTCTAAGATCAGACAAGGGTTACAGGCGAAAAGTAACAAGCGCGCGGGCATGGGTCAAGGTTACGACGGTGTTTAGTCCCTTGGGAGCCAATGCTTTCCGGTGGGGCGGACAATCGTTTCTGTTGCATATGCGGTTACACCCCTGTAATATCGCGCCGTTATTGAAAACAAATGGCCTTGGCTTTGCCGTCCACTTCCGTGCCCCATTTTCAGCCCCAGCGCTTGCCCAGGGTCTGCCTGGCGCTGGCCGGCGACACGGTTGAAGACATGCTCGCAGCGGCCGAGTCCATGGCTCGGGACAATCCTTTTGTCGAGTTCCGTTTGGATTACCTGAAACAACCCCTGCCGGCGCTTTCCAAGATTCATCGTTTTCTTGAGACCCACCAATACGTCACTGCCATAGGAACGTGCCGTCGCGCTGAGAATGGCGGCAAGTTCAAAGGGTCGCTGGCTTCGCAATTGGAAGTGCTGGGCAAGGCAGCCGCTTCGGGCTGCCACATCGTCGACCTGGAACTTCAAAGCGCACAGAAAACCAAGCTGGAGGCGATCGCGCGGCTCCACGGTCGGGCCGGGCTTATTCTGTCATTCCACGATTTTCGCGCGACCCGCAACCTGGAAGACACGCTGGAGAAAATGCTCAAGATCCCCGCGGACTTCTACAAGATCGTCAGCACCGCCACCACGCTTTCTGACAACGTGGTCATGATGAAGTTTCTGCAGGCGCACGGCGGAAAGCACACGCTGATCGGGTTGTGCATGGGAGAACAGGGAGTCATCAGCCGCGCCCTCGGAGTGCGCGCCGGCAGCGCCTTCACCTTTGGCGCCATCGATCCAAGTGCCGGTCTTAGCACCGCGCCCGGACAAATCAGCGCGCGCGATCTGCGCAGCATCTACCGCATTGATCAGGTCGACGCTGCCACTCGCATCTACGGCGTTGCGGGCAATCCCATAGGGCATTCGCTTTCTCCAGTCATCATGAATACGGCGCTCCGCCGCGAGAACGTCAATGGCATCTATCTTCCCCTTCACGCCAAGACGCTGAAGGATCTGATGCGCTGCGTGCGCGACATTCCGCTGCATGGACTCAGTATCACCATGCCTTACAAGCAAGCCATCTTGACCCATCTCGATAACACCGACGCGCACACCACAAAGACGGGCGCGTGCAACACTGTTGTTCGCGGGCAGGAAGGCAAGCTGTATGGATTCAATACCGATATTGCCGGCGTGATTCGTCCACTGGAGCAGCGAATTACTATCGACGGCGCGAAGGTCCTGGTGCTAGGCGCGGGGGGCGCGGCCCGGGCCGCGGTTTTCGGACTCAAAGAGCGTGGCGCCGAGGTCTGGATCCTGAATCGGACTTCAATCAAAGGTCAGAAGCTGGCTCGCCAGGCAAAAGCACGGACGCTTAAACGCGCCGACCTACGCAAAATCAATTTCGACATCATCGTCAACGCAACTCCCGTGGGGATGGGAAACACGCGCGACTGTCCGCTGAAAGACGATGAGATACAAGCCCGCGTCGTCTTCGACATGGTGTATGACCCGGTCGAGACGCATCTGCTGCAGGTGGCGCGGAGCAAGGGAATCAGCGTGATTCCAGGAGTCGAAATGTTTGTGCAGCAGGCGGCGCGGCAGTTTGAAATCTGGACCGGCAAGCCGGCTCCCGCCGGCGATATGCTGCGCGCGGTTACGATTGCCCTGCAGGAGCGGGCGGCGGCGCTGAAGCAGGCGAAAACCTGACTTGCGACACGAACGCCAGGATTGTATGTACAATGTTTCACGTGAAACACTTTGTGGTGCCATAAATATACATATATCCTCGTATGTACATATGGCATCTGGCGACGGATTCCTGGGCTGGAGCAAAAAACGGAGAGTTGCAAGTCCTTGATAATACTGGGGGGCCGCATTCGAATCTTGCCCTTCCCCGCCGTGAACACAATCTGCTAACTACTCCCGCCTCGCGGAGTGCGAAGGCAGCCGGCTAAACCATCAGTACGAATTTCCGATCGTGACTTGCCTTCCCGCACCCTGCGGTAAATGGTCAGTCGGCCCGTCCAGGCAAGAGCGGCTCCCCGATGCTTTCCACGCGTGACGCTGGCGGGAAACCATGGTAAAAGGGTGCCTTACAGACGCCGGTTGCGGCCCGATCCGTAATGGCATTCCGATCAGCGAGCATTCTTAGGAAAGAGAACTGCGTACCGGGGGAGGTCTGTGAGATTAAACGAAATCAGCACGTCAGAAATTGTCGAGAGGATCAAAGCGACCGCGGAGCGTCTGTTGGGCCATCACGTCGACCTTTCGGCCACTCTTGATCGCGGTCGATTGGGGATCACTTGTCTTGTGTGCGGCGGGCGATGGGAGTTTGTCGAAGCGGAGGGGCCGCGCTCCGAAGGCGACCTAGATCTGATGCTAATTGCGGATGGAGATGGCTACTGCGGAGAAGGGGCAACAAACTATTTCGATTCGAATGGTAAGGTTACCCAGCGGATATGACAATGCGCGCGCCGCTGTTAAAGGCCCGGCCGGTTGGTCAAAGAACAAATGCCCAACCCTGACGTCATCCTCGAGTTTTTGCTTGCCCGTGTTCTTATGGTACTGGTATTCGTAGCTGCCGCCATTCTCGGCAGATTTAATTTCGTGTTTGCTCAAATCGACACCTTTGCTCAATTTTGAACCGACGTCTTTGACCAGAATGGACGCAAATACCTCCCAGTCAGAAGTAAGCGCCTTGCCCACCGAGCGGACGTCTCGGGCGCGGTACAGCCGGAGCTTTCCCTGCAACGGGCCACACATGTAGGCGTGAAAAAACATCAGAGCTTTCTCGAAGTCCAAGTCGGTCGGCGGGCTGCCGACGTTCGACTGCTTCCCGCCTGGCCCTCGGGTCTTCTGCTTAGCCATCTCCATCATCGAGATGCGAACCCTCCGCAGCTCGCCTCCTCAAGAATAGTTAGCAGAGGATGCCCAGCCCCGGATAGTGTCGTTCTCGCTCCTCGTTATGCCCGTAGGAAACACTTGAACGGAGGTTCTCCCCCAACTCCTAATCCGATGCTCCCAGCGGATCGCCAAACCCCCTGCTAGCGCCACGAAACCGCCTTCGTAGCAAATTGAGACGTTCGACGATGCAATTGTGAGAAGAATGGTTGCAAATAAGACGGAACGGAAGTATTATCACTTTTGGACGCGGCATTTCGCGTTCATCCGTCAAAAAAACCCAAACTCTCAGGTAGAAACGCAGCCCTAGTTAAAAAATCTAAAGGGGTGCACAAGCCCCGGTGCAATTCGGAGAGAAATGCATGTCGTGGTACGCGTACTGCCTCACTGAACACCAGACCCTCGCCAACGGTGTTCGCGCCCGCCGCCCCTATCTGTTAGAAGGAATCCAGGGAGTCAATTCCGCTCCCGTCATGAGCTACCCCAGCGGAGAATTCGCGGTGATTGTCAGCGAATATGACCGTGCTAGCTCCAAACTCGACGAAAAGTCCGTTCTGGAGCACGCCCGGGTGGTCAGCCAGAGTTTCCGCACCTCGACCGTCCTGCCCTTCCGTTTCGGAACGATTTTCGACACGGAAGACGCGATTCGGCAGGCGGTTCGTTCGAACCGGCGAACTTTCTGCGAGAGCGTAGCCCGGCTTCGCGGCAAGTCCGAGATGCGCATTAAGCTGACGGTGCGCGACGGTTCTCTTCGCGGGCACATGGAAGAAATTGTCCTGCCTGACACGGTGGGCCGCGAATACCTTCTAAAGCTTCGGGAGAAGGCATCGCGCGAGCGCGAGCGCCAGACCAAAGCGCGCGCCCTGTCGGTGCAGGTGCACAAGCTGTTTAATCCCCTGGAAGAAGAGGTCAGCTGCAAAAAGGTTGACGCTGACGGAATGCTGCTCGACATCGCTCACCTGATCGATACCAAGTCGATCGAAAAATATCAGAACCGCTACAGCACCGCCGCCAAGCAACTCAAGAACTGCGAGATGGTCGTGACTGGTCCGTGGCCGCCCTATCATTTCTTGCCCGGGAAAGTGCGCACCGTCGCCGGCGACAGCTAGAATCGTTCTTCCAAAAGTCTTGCCTTTCTCTATGAAGCCCTCCTTTCGCGGGGGCTTTGACTTTTTCGTGTGAATGTTTGGCTAGAGGCCGGTTCCCTCGGCTTTTTGGCATAGTTGGCATAGTTGAAGACGGAGCGAACCGGTCTCGGCGGCCCCCAGCTGATCCGCCGTTCGCTGCTGTCAAAGTGCAGCTTTCTGCACCTCACATCACACAGTGTTGTGATCCCGCCGCAGGGTTCCATCTTGGGATTTCGCCGTAAAATCTTCATTTTGAATATCTTCGCCAGTTGGCGCTAGCCCGCGACGTCCGCTTCCCAATTTGGTTCGGCAAATGCTTATTCCTGTTGTACGAAAGAGGTCGCACCTGATGGAACTTCTTCACTCTCGACGTATTCGAGCACCTCACTCCTGTCCGTTCACTCCCCGGAGCGGCGCCAAATTGAGTTTCCTCTGATTCCCGCCACTCGACCTCTTTGAAAAGGTTGGCCCCGCAAGGGGCCTCTTTTTTTGTTTGCTCTTCGCTCGCTCTCTGGGGGTTGCTATCTGGAGGTGTTGAGCACTGACAATTCCGCGTATCCACCTTGACACCTAGCCAGCCGTCCGGCATTCTATTGAACTTGGGGATAAGGTTCGTTTCTTTCTGTGCCGTTCCACTGGCATCCGGGTGCGGCATCGTCGGCTCAAGCCTGTAAATTTTAGGATCTCCGGCTTAGAAGAAGACAAACTCCCGCGGTAGCGCCCAGAAGCAGAGGAAATCCGGCGGCGGCAAGAAGCAAACTTGTGCGGAGTTCCGCTCGGCCGGACGCAAGAGAACGGTTGAGCAGGGGACGGTTTGGTTGGCGCATTTCTTTATAAAGGATCAGCTTGGCGTTAGAACTCATTGTATCCAGTCTGACAGGCGGATTGGCGTCGTGGTTGCAGATGCCCGGTGGAATGGGTCTGCTCCAACTTGCGCCCCTGCTGTTTATTTTTGCCATTTTTTACTTTCTGCTGATCATGCCGCAGCAGCGCAAGCAGAAAAAATGGCAGGCCATGCTGAGCGAATTGAAGAACGGCGACAAGATCGTAACCAGCGGCGGCCTGCGCGGGACGATCATCAGCCTGAAGGACGATGCGCTGGTTTTGCGCGTCCCTCCGGACAATCTCAAGCTCGAAATCACCCGTGCATCGGTGGTATCGGTGACGACGGCGGAAGAAGGAAAGTAGCGGATGCGCTTCGAGCCGCGAGCTGCGAGCAACCCCAAGAATGATCGCTTGTAGCTCGAAGCTTGAAGCCTTCCGCTTGCGAATGATTTTTCATGACTAAAAATCTTACCTGGAAATTAATAGTTATCGTCGGGATCCTGCTGGTGTTTCTCGCCGGCATCTTCGGCATTCCGAAGGATTGGTCGGGCAAAGGCATACTGGCTTCGGTCGCCGATCGCATTCATCTTGGTCTCGATCTTCGGGGCGGAACGCACCTGATCCTGCAGGTGCAGGTCAACGACGCGGTCAACGTCGATTCCGACAACGCAATTGCGCGCCTTAAAGAAGACATGCGCACGCACAAGATCAATTATGCGGACATCGTCAAGCCCGATCCGGTGAACCATCCAGAAGTCATCGTGGTGAAGGGCATTCCGACGGAACAGACCAGCGATTTCAAGAGCATTGTTGCCGACCGCCTGCCGGATTATGACGCGACCTCGGGTGCGGAGAATTCCTGGACGGTTGCGATGAAGGCCCAGAACTTGAAGGATCTCAAAGATCGCGCTGTCACCCAGGCCATTGAGACCATCCGCAATCGTATTGACCAGCTCGGCGTGAGCGAGCCGGTGATTCAGGAGCATGGGCTCGGCGACTATCAGATTCTCGTCCAGCTTCCGGGCGTGGACGATCCGGCGCGCGTGAAGGAAATCATGCAGTCGACGGCCATGCTTGAAATCAAGCAATCGCTCGGCGGCCCTTATTCGAGCGAGGCAGCGGCTTTGCAGGCGAATAATGGCGTGTTGCCGCCGGATGCCGTTCTGATGCAGGGCAAGAGCATTGGCTCGCGCAACAGCGAGGAGGGCGAGCAGTGGTATCTGATCTCGCGTGCCTCGGCCGTAACCGGTCGGGATCTGCGAACCGCGGAACCGAGCAACGACGAGAATGGCCAACCGGCAGTGCGTTTCATTCTCACCAGCGAGGGCGGGCGCAAATTCTATTCCTTCACGTCCACTCACGTCGGCGATAACCTGGCGGTCGTTCTCGACAATAAGGTGCAGGAAGTGGCGGTGATCAAAGACGCCATTCGCGACACCGGCATCATCAACGGGCGCTTCACTCCGCAGGAGACACAGGATCTTTCGATGACGCTGCGTTCGGGCGCTCTGCCGGCCGGAATCAAATATCTCGAGGAGCGCACCGTGGGGCCATCGCTTGGCGCCGATTCGATTCGTTCCGGAGTTCAGGCAGCTGTCTATGGCATGCTCGCCGTCCTCATTTTCATGCTGATTTATTATCGCTGGGCGGGCGTGAATGCGGATATCGCGCTTATTCTGAATCTGGTGATCCTGCTCGGCTTCATGGGTTATTTCGGAGCGGTGCTGACGCTGCCGGGGATTGCCGGCGTCATCCTCACGGTTGGCATGGGCGTCGATTCGAACGTGCTGATTTTTGAGCGCATACGGGAAGAACTGAGGAACGGCAAGACGCCGCCTTCGGCGGTGGAGCAGGGCTTCAGCCATGCCTGGATCACGATTGTGGATACCCACGTCACGACGATTGTTTCGGCTGCAATTCTGTTCATCTTCGGGACCGGCCCGGTAAAAGGGTTTGCCACGACGCTGGTCTTTGGATTAGCCGCGAACTTGTTTACGGCGGTGTTTGTATCGCGCGTCATTTTTGATTGGGTCTTGAGCCGCAAAGCGCGCGGAGAAGCGTTGAGCATCTAGGGCGGTCGTTAGTCGTCGGTCGATAGTCGTTCGCGAATATCGAATGGACGATGCACCCCGAACGACTAGCGACCAACGACTGGTTTTTTGAAGGGATCGTAAGCAGCGTGGAATTTTTTAGAGACACAAATATCGATTTCCTCGGGAAGAAGTGGTACTTCCTCACCTTCTCGCTCATCTTCAGCGTGGCCGGGTTGCTTTCGATGGCATTTTGGCATGGCATACCGCTGGGGGTCGACTTCCGTGGCGGGACGCTGGTCTACGTCAAATACGCGCATACGCCCGATCCGTCGGCGATCCACCACGATATAGACCACGCCGGACTGAAGAATGCCCGCGTGCAGCGTTATGGACAGGCCTCCAATAACGAAGTGCTGATCGCCCTCGACATTCAGGAGACCAGCGAACAGGCTCTGGACAAGGGCAAAACACAGATCATTCAGGCGCTCGAAAGCCACGCCGTTCCCGGCAAACAGGATCTCAATAACTCCAGTTCGCTGACCATCGCCAATTATCTTTTGGAAAAGGATCCGTTGCATCTCGGCTCCGGTTCCGATGCCAATCCTCGCTACACCGCGATTGCTCAGGCTATTGTCAATTATCGCGACAAGACGAAGAGCGGCGTGCTCGACTCGATTGACGAGTTGAAGAGCGTAGCCGATCCGGCGGTGGTCGCCTCGCTCCAGGACAACTTCTTCGTCTCCGACTTCGGCATCCGCAACGTTGAGATTGTCGGGCCGCAAGTGGGAGGGCAACTGCGCAGGCAGGCTATTCTGGCGACTCTGTATTCGCTCGCCGGAATGCTGATCTACCTGGCGTTCCGCTTTGAATGGATCTACGGTGTAGCCGCGGTGCTGACCGTATTCCACGACACTCTGATTACGGTCGGCGCGTTCTCGCTGCTGAACTGGGAAATATCGCTGACCGTGATCGCGGCCATCCTGACCCTGATCGGATACTCGAATAACGACACCATCGTCGTCTTCGACCGCATACGCGAGAACATCAAGCTGCTGCGGCGGGACAAGCTGGCCGACATTGTCAACAAAAGTATTAATCAGACTTTAAGCAGAACCATCTTGACAGCCGGCCTGACTTTCCTTACCGTGCTTGCTCTGTTCCTTTTTGGCGGGGAAGTGCTGCATGGTTTCAGCTTGGCGCTGGTCATCGGCATCCTGATTGGGACTTATTCCTCGATTGCGATTGCGGCTCCGATTCTCGTGGCCTATCAGGAATGGCGCGGTGGGCGCGGCAAGCCGCCGGTTGCCATGCCGTTGCGCTCAGGTACAGGTAACAGACCGGCGCAGCCGAAGGAAAAAGTTAAGGTCTAAATTCGGGTTTTTGGCGTAGAATCTTGACCTGCCCGCGGGGGCTAGTGTTGGGCAGGCCTAAGATTGGCGAGGGGCATCAAAGAGCGGGAGCAAACTGGACGGGGCCGGTGTCTAAATTAAGGTGCGGTCTGGTAGGAGAAGCCTATGTTTGAAGACAGCCTCATTGAGTCGGGAAACAGGTTCAAGGCCAAGCGGCGATTGAGTACGACCATCCTTTCTTTTACACTGCAGGTCGGTCTCATCGGAGTATTGATCTTGATCCCCCTGATCTACACCGATGCGTTGCCCAAGACGCAGCTCATGACCTTCCTAGTGGCGCCGCCACCACCTCCGCCTCCTCCGCCACCACCCGCGGCGTCTCCGGTTAAAGTGGTGAGGGCGGTGAGCGAAGTTGTTAACGGCCAACTGCGCACTCCTACCAAGATTCCAGACAAAGTTCAGATGATCAAAGAAGAAGAAGCGCCACCGGATCTGGGCGCTGGAGGCGTTCCGGGCGGTGTCCCGGGCGGCGTGCCCGGAGGCTCGGCGGGCGGCGTGATCGGCGGCATCATCAGTTCGACTCCGGTTGCTGTTCCAAAAGTCGCGACTCCGCAGCGGGTTCGCGTTTCGTCGGGCGTTTCGACCGGTCTTTTGATCAGGAAGGTTCAGCCGAGTTATCCGCAACTGGCGAAACAGGCCCGCATCCAGGGGCAGGTAGTGCTGCAGGCGGAGATCAGCAAAGACGGAACGATTCAAAACCTGCAATTAATCAGCGGACATCCCATGCTGGCGCCGGCGGCGATTGAGGCCGTGAAGCAGTGGCGCTATAAACCCTACCTGCTCAATGGCGAGCCGGTCGCAGTGGAGACGCAGGTGATCGTGAACTTTAGCTTGTCTGGAGGCTAGACACTCCGGCTAGGTGTGCCGGTTTAGTTTGCGCCGGATTCAGGTTTGTGGCGGATGAAAAGCCTCCCGCGTCCCAGCTTGTTCGCCGAGACGGGGAAAGCGGGTGGTCTTATCACCCTTGGCGATCCCGCCGACTTAGATTTCTTGCATCAAACAGTTGACTGGCAGGCAGCGGATTTCGGCCACGCGGGTTTCAGGAAGGCTGCTTTGGCTGCGGTTTCCGCGTGTAAACGCGCCTCAGAGACGCCGCCTTTCATGCCTCATGTGACAGATGAGACGTGGCGAGCCCGTCTCTACAGAGAGTTTAGGAAGAGTTTCAAAACAGTTCTAGTTCCAAAACAGTTCTGAGGAGGAGAAGCAACTCATGGTAGTGAACCTGGCAGCAGTCGCACTCTGCAATTTCCATCTTTTCGCCGCTTGGCTCTTTCAGGATCAGGGCTCGGTCGGCTGGGACCCGATTTCGCTTTGGAAGCAGATGGGTATTCTGGCGAAAGTCGTGGTTATCATTCTGTTCATCATGTCCGGCTGGTCGATCGGCGTGATGATTGACCGCTGGATGGCATTCAACGCCGCCCGCAATCAGTCCCGCTCGTTTGCTCCCGCCGTGGCCGGAGCCCTCCGCGAAGGCAAAATTGATGAGGCCATCAAAGTTGCGGAGCGCAACAAGAAAAGTCACTTGGCCAAGGTGGTCACTGCTGGTCTGATGGAATTCAAAGCACACCAGGATAGTCCGGGCGAGATTCCCGGCGAGACGATTGAAGCGTCGAAGCGCGCTCTGGAGCGCACCGAAGCCATTGTGCACGCCGAACTGAAACGCGGTCTGGGCGGCTTGGCGACGATCGGTTCGACGGCTCCCTTCGTGGGACTGTTCGGGACCGTGGTCGGCATTCTGAACGCCTTCAATGGCATCGCCAAGGAAAAGGCGACTGGCTTGGCTGCCGTCGCTGGCGGTATTTCCGAAGCGCTCGTGACCACCGCCGTCGGCCTGTTCGTGGCGATTCCGGCGGTCATGATGTTCAACTATTTAACAGGCCGCGTGGAAGCGTTCGACGTGGAGATGGATAACTCCTCGAGCGAACTGATCGATTACTTCCTCAAGCGCCGCAGCATGCGCCGGTCATAAAACCCAGGTCTTAGGTTTCAGGTCTTACGTTTCAGGTCTTGGGTTTCAGTTCTTGGGTTTCAGTTCTTTAAGGACCGCGGCCTTCGATCTTCGACCTCTGACCTCTGGACTGGCTGATTGCTAACCATGAGTTGCTGATTAGGCCGGGCGGGGACGCCCGGCACTCCATCGAGCAAAGTCATGAGGCGGCGGCAAGGGTAAGCGTACGCAGGAGAATAGAATTCCATGTCATTAGCAAAGCGGAATGAAGGGGCCAACGTCAGCTCCGACATCAACGTCACACCGATGGTGGACGTGATGCTGGTGCTGCTGATTATTTTCATGGTGGTCACGCCCATGTTGCAGCACGGAGTGCCGGTGGACATGGCGAAGGTCAACAATCCCGAAGACATGCACGACGCGGACAAGGAAGACGCGCTGCTGGTTGCCATCACTAGAGATGACAAGGTCTTCTTCGGGAACGATCTCATAAATCCTGCAGACCTGACGCAGAAGATCAAGGATAAGTTGACGAATCGGACCGATAAACGAGTCTTTCTCAAGGCCGATATGCGGGCGAAGTTTGGCTGGGTCGTCGAAGTTGTCGACAATGTCCGGGCCGCAGGTGTGGACCAACTCGGGCTTTTGACCGATCAGAAGAAGTCCGGAGCGATGGCTCCGCCGCCCGGCGCTACTACGCCACCAGCGCCGACCGGCGGGCAATGAGGCTTACAGCAAAGCAGCAGTAGCGATACAGGAGATCGATATGGGTATGGCAGTCGGCCCTAAAGGGGGCCAGAGCGCGAACATGAACGTTACGCCGCTGATTGACGTGTTGCTGGTGCTGCTGATCATTTTCATGGTGATCACGCCACTGACTCCGAAAGGTCTTGAAGCGCTGGTACCGCAGCCTCCCCCGCCCAATCAGAAACAGCAACCCGACATCAATCGCACCATCGTGGTGCAGTTGATCGACCATGGCGCGGGCAATCCTCCGGGACTGAAAATCAATCAGGATGAAGCTACCTGGGAGACTCTGCAAGGCCGGTTGGAGGATATTTTCAAAACCCGCGCAGAAAAGGTGATGTTCGTGAAGGGCGATGACAATGTGCCTTTTGCGGATGTAGCCAGCGTGATCGATATCGCGCATTCGGCGGGCGTCGATAAAGTCGGCTTGATCACAGCCAAGATCGAAGCGGGCGGCTAGAACAGTTTGCGGTGGAGCAACGGGCGTCTCGCCCGTCCAGTAGTCAGGCGCAGTCAGACGGCCGGGTGGGCACGCCCGGCGCTTCATCTCAGGTTCTTTTTTCTATACTCCGTAAGGGAGATTCATAAGGCAATGAAAACTACTCAAAAGCTCTTCGTGGTATTCGCCGCCGCGCTGATGCTTCTCGCCAGCACGGGGTGCAACAAGCTTAAGGCGCGAGACCACCTCAACAAAGGCGTGCAGGCTTACAAAAACTCCAAGTTCGAGCAGGCGATTGACCACTTCCAGCAGGCCGTCGCGCTCGACCCCACGCTTGTCAATGCCCGCCTCTATCTGGCGACTGCTTTTGCCCAGCAATACATTCCGGGCGCCGACACGCCGGATAACAACCGCTACGCCGAGCAGGCCATCGATCAATATAAACAGGTTCTGCAAGTCGATCCCAGAAACATTAATAGCATCAAGGGTATCGCCTACTTATACCTGCAGATGAAAAAATTTGACCTGGCGAAGGAATACTACAAGAAAGCGTCCGAGGTCGATCCCAACGATCCTGAACCGTATTACTCGGTCGCGGTCATCGATTGGACGCAGACCTATTTGCCCCGCCAGGAAGAGCGCGCCAAACTTGGCATGAAGCCCGAAGACTCCCTGCCGGCCAAGGACAAGAAGGTCTGTGCCATCGTGAAGGAGAAAAATAGCGCCAACGTTCAGGAGGGCATCGACAACTTGAACAAGGCGCTGCAACTTCGTCCCGATTACGACGACGCTATGGCTTACATGAACCTCATGTACCGGGAACTCGCGGACATACAATGCGATGATCCCGCAGCCCGCGCCGCGGATTTGAAGACTGCCGACGAGTGGGTGGATAAGACCATGGCCACCAAGAAGGCCAAGGCTGAAAAGCAGCCTGGCGGCAACATCGTCATGGATCAGAATAAGTAAGTATTGCTCGCGTGGGACGGGCATCGTCTCCCCGTCCCAGCGGAGCATCACGCAATCCAATTTCCGCTTCCGCATCACCCCTACTCCCATCACACTTCCCAGTGATTTCTGTCATACACATCTCTTCCGCTGAAGGTAGAATCAGGGCGGCGTTGCGCGTCTGTCAGGCAAGGCGACGGTCTGACCTAAGAAAATCGAAATCGGGAATGTTCAAGAAAATTCTGATCGCAAATCGAGGAGAAATTGCGGTGCGCATCCTGCGCGCGTGCCGCGAGATGGGCATCGCTACGGTGGTAGTTTATTCCGACGTTGACCGCGCCGCGCTACACGTACGCAAGGCCGACGAAGCTTACTTGATCGGCCCGGCTCCGGCAGCCGACTCTTACCTTCGAATGGACAGGATCCTCGACGTAGCGAAGCGCTCTGGCGCAGAGGCAATACATCCCGGCTACGGCTTCCTCTCCGAAAATGCGAAGTTCGCCCAGGCCTGCGCCGATACGGGTGTGAAATTTATCGGGCCCAGTCCTCATTCCATGAATCTGATGGGCTCGAAAACCAGCGCGCGGCAGCAGATGGAAAAAGCCGGCGTGCCCTTCGTTCCCGGAACCTCGCACGGCCTCGCTTCCGCAGAAGAAGGCGAACAAGTCGCCGAGCGCATTGGCTACCCCGTGATGCTGAAAGCTGCAGCGGGCGGCGGCGGCAAAGGCATGCGGCTGGTGCACAGCCCGCGCGAGCTTCCCTCGGCGCTGGAATCCGCGCAGAGTGAGGCGCAACGATCTTTTGGCGACAGCGAAGTCTACATCGAAAAAGCGATCGTCAATCCCCGCCACATCGAGATGCAGGTGCTGGCCGACGAGCACGGCAATACGGTTTGGCTCGGCGAGCGCGACTGCTCCATCCAACGCCGCCACCAGAAGGTTCTGGAGGAGTCTCCTTCGCCGATGGTCGATCCCGATATGCGCCGCCGCATGGGCGAAGTCGCGGTGAGGGTCGCGCAGGCGGCCGACTATACCAATGCGGGGACAATTGAATTTCTGGTCGATGAGCAAAAGAATTTTTACTTCCTGGAAATGAACACGCGTCTGCAAGTGGAGCATCCGGTCACCGAACTGACCACCGGACTCGATCTCGTACACCTGCAAATACGAATTGCTGCGGGCGAGAAATTGCCCTTCGCACAATCCGACATCGCCATTCGCGGGCACGCCATCGAGTGCCGCATCTATGCCGAGGATCCCGACAACAATTATTTCCCCAGCCCGGGCAAGATCACTGTCTTGCTGCAGCCTTCGGGGCCGGGAATCCGGCGCGACAGCGGCATGTATGAAGGCTGGAATGTTCCCATGGATTACGATCCGCTGCTAGCGAAACTGATCGGCTATGCGACCGACCGGCAGCAGGCCATCATGCGGCTCGAGCGCGCTCTCTACGAATATTTCGTCGCCGGCATCAAGACCAACATTTCGCTATTCCAGCGCATCCTGAGCGACGCCGATTTCCGGGCAGGAAAACTCGATACCGGATACCTGGATCGCCTGCTAGCGAAGAGCAATCCGGCTGTCGTTTCAAACGTGCCGCACAGCGAAACTGAAGAACTGGAGAGGATCGCCGCCATTGCCGCTGGCATGTTTGCCGTGCTCGACCCCACTTCTTCCGTCAGCAAGAACGGAAACGCAGGCGGAACGGCAGCAATTCCGTCCAATTGGAAGCAGAAGGGACGTGCGGAGGGTCTGCGCTGAGATTATGGTTTACGAGATTATTGTCGGTGGCGGAGTCCAGGGAAAAGCTGGCGGAAGAGAAAGCGGAAGACCGCGGCGGCTGGAGCTGGAAAAATCCGCAGACGGATGGGAGTGTCGTCTGGACGGGCAGCCGGTTCAAATCGACGCGGTCATCCCGCGGCGAGACGTTTTATCGCTGCTAGTCGATGGACGAGCCTACGAGATCAAGCGCGAGCAGACCGTCACCGATCTTCATATGTGGGTAGGCAGTGCGCGCTTCGCGGTTGAGTTGCGCGATCCGCGCGCGCTGCGTTCGCGGCAAAAGGCTGGCGGGGATGAGAAGGGACCGAGGAAAGTAGTGGCTCCCATGCCAGGCCGCATCGTGCGCCTGCTGGTCGCGGAAAATTCTGCCGTCGAAGCGGGCCAGGGGATCGTCGTGGTCGAAGCGATGAAAATGCAAAATGAAATCAAGTCGTCAAAAAAGGGAGTCGTTAAAAAAATGTCAGCGACCGTAGGCGCGGCAGTAAATCCTGGCGACGTGCTGGCCATTGTGGAATAGAAATGCTGGTGGGGAACGAAACGTACCCTGCGAACCCGACTTGAGCGAACCCGAAGCGTCTGCGCCGAGAATTCGGGCATCGCAGCTCCATAGCACCTAAGTCATCTTCAGCCGCTGCTCTCCACGCGCGTACCATGATTACAGCGCGGAGGTCTCTTCGTGAAGCTGCAGCGCGTCATCAGTGCCACAACCCTGGCCATCTCGATTCTTGCGCTCGTTCTCGCGCTGCGCCGGCCTGCTCCGGTGGCTCCCGCTCTCGCACCCACCACAGCTGCCGCCAGCGCGCAGTCTTTTCAGGAAAAGGTAAACCAGCTCGCGCAACCCCAGACCGCCACTGAACATCAGGGCGAAGTCCGCATAAATTCCGCGGAATTATCGGCTGGCCTTGCCGAAGCCGCCGGCGCGCTCCCGGCAACGACGCCCGCGAGCACTTCGAACAACGCTCCGTTGAATGCGACTACTCCTTCCGGATCTTCCGCAGCGGGTCCGGCCATGGAATACCCTGGCGCGGTTCCGAATATCAAGGATTACCAGGTCTCCATGGACGGGGATTTGGTGCGCGGTCAATTTCTTACTCAAATCGCCGGCAAGGATGTGTATGTCACTCTCGCCGGACACCTCGGGGCCAAAGATGGTTACGCCACCTTCGATGCCACCGAAGTCAAGGTGGGAGACCTTTCTGTGCCGGCGTCGCTCGTTAGCGGAGTTCTGCAGAAAAAACTCACCGAGCAGCGCGATCAGCTCAAACTGCCAGATAACGTAAAAGACCTCAAGGTAGAAAACGGCGAGCTGGTTTTTGTCGAGAAATAGATGGAGATGAGGCCCCGAGCGATGCGCTCCCGGTAACGTCAAGCAAGGTTTTTGCATCACTCGCAGCTCACGACTCGCAGTTCCTTACCCCGGACCACTAGATCCTTTACTAAAGGCAGAAAATACCCACTACGAAATCAGCTGGCATGTAAAGCAAAATTTGCCTCGCGAACTACACCATAGGTTCTTTCCCATAGAGCCTTCTAATCTCCATCTAATCTCGTTCTAATCGAAACCATTTCCAATCGACGTATGACAAGTTTACCGATCCCGCCCAACTATGCAAATCACATCCTGGTAGCCAGTCCGAGTCCCGTTGTGCGCCAGCGGGTGCTCGAAAGTCTGCGTTCTCCCGCCCGCCGCTTCGAACAGGCCGCGGGAGGAGCCGAGGCGCTGCTCCATTTGGAGACCGGCTTTTGGCAGGTACTCTTTCTCGATCGCCGCCTGCCCGACCTCGACGCCGAAGAACTGAGCGACACTGTGCATCAGCGTTTCCCGGGCATCGAAGTGGTGTTGCTGGATGCGGAACGCGACAGCGGCGCTGCTGCCTTGAATGACGCGCCTCTGAATGACACCGCTTTGAATCCCGAAGATGGCGAGTCGGAAGTGTGCCCAGCGCCATCCGAGGAGTATGACCAAAGGGAAGAAGACAAAGAGAGGAATACGAATAATGTCCCGCGCGCCGGCAAGTCTGATTCCGACGCACTTATCTCGCAGAGCGCGCCGATTGGCAGAACGTCTGCGCTGGCTACCCCACTTCCGGGAATGATCGGCGATTCACGGGCTATGCAACCCGTCTACCGTCTGGCGCGCCTGCTTGCGCCGCGCAACACGTCCGTCTTGATCACCGGGCCGACTGGCTGTGGCAAGGAAGTTGTTGCACGCGCTATCCATCAGCTGAGCCCGCGCGCCGGACGCGGGTTTGCGGTCGTCAATTGCGCCGCCATTCCCGAGACCATGCTAGAAGCTGAATTGTTCGGCTACGCCCGTGGCGCTTTCACTGGCGCCATGCAGTCCTATGCGGGAAGGATTCAGGCGGCGCAGGGAGGCACGCTCTTTCTCGACGAGATCGGTGAAATGCCTCTGAGCCTGCAGCCCAAGCTGCTACGTTTTCTGGAGCAGAAAGAAATACAGCGCCTGGGCAGCGCCGATGTGGTGCGCGTAGACGCTCGTGTCGTCTCTGCCACCAACGCGCATCTGTTGTCTTTGGTCCGCGAAGGAAAGTTCCGCGAAGATCTCTATTACCGGCTTTGCGGTTTCCCGATCGAAATTCCGCCTCTGCGCGACCGCTCTGAAGATATCGGGCAACTAGCAGCACACTTTCTCGGCAAATATGCCTTGCCTCTGCGCCCGCCGGAACTATCCGTGGCAGCGCTGCAACTGCTGAAAACGCAGACCTGGTCGGGTAACATTCGTGAGCTGCAAAACGTGATCGAACGCGCCGTGATTCTCTCCGAAGGCGACGCGCTCATTCGTCCCGGGCACCTGCTGCTTGGGCAATCGAGCATGAACCGTTCACGCTAGGTTCTTGCGTAGAGACGAGATTTGCCCCGTCTTGGTCCAGCTTGCTCTTCCCGCCGGAGACGCGGCAAGCCGCGTCTCCACAGGGAGGGTGGAGAGGGTAACCTGCTGCGGCGCGCGGTAGGTCGTCTTCAAATGTACCCGGCATAAGTGGGTTCTAAGGCAATTTATGCCGGGCTGGTCACACCGTTGCAGGGTGAAGTTTATGTCCACGAATTCTCCCGCGCCACGCGATCTTGCTCGCGACCCCGAGCATCCGCTGGCGCGCGCGTTTGCCTCCTTCACAGAGGCGGCCAGTTCGCTGGAGCGCACCTACGGACAACTACAGGGTCAGGTGGGCCATCTTCGACACGAACTGGAAGTTACGAATCGCGATTTGGCGACCAGTCTGGATGAAAACCACCGCATCCGCGAACGCCTGCGGCGCATTGTCGAAGGCTTGCCCTGCGGCGTATTGGTGGTTGAAGCCGGCTCCAGGATTTCGACTCTCAATCCGGAGGCGGCGCGTTTGCTTGGGAGCAGGTTCGAATCGGCGGAGGGGTTGCCGCAAGCGCTCTCGCAAGCGCTCGATCAGGCGCGCCAGACGGGCGTAGAAGGGGAATTGCAACTTTCGCATTCGAGCCCAGCATGGATCGCAGTGCGCCATGCCTGGCTGGAGCAATGCGAAGCCCGTGCAACGTCGGTTTTTATCCTGCGCGATGTCAGTGAGGCCAAGAAGCTGGAATGCGATCGCGAACATCTTCAGCGGCAGCAGGCGCTGGTTGAGATGTCCGCCCTGCTGGCGCACGAAATCCGGAATCCGCTGGGCAGCCTGGAACTTTTCGCCGGCCTCTTAGCCGAAAGCAATCTCGAAGGCGAAAGCCGGCGCTGGATCGAGCACGTTCAGGCGGGGCTACGCACGCTCTCCGCGACGGTCAATAACGTACTCCACTTGCACAACACGCCCGAAGCCGACTTTGCTCCAATCGACGCGGGCCAGTTGCTCGACTGGGCCTATGACTTTCTGCTGCCATTGGCCAAACAGGCGCGGGTCGAAATGCAGATCATCAATGGCTTGCGCGGGGTCACGATTCAGGCTGACCGGCACCGGCTCGAGCAGGTGCTGCTGAATTTGGCGATTAATGCCTTCCGCTTCATGCCGGGCGGGGGATGGCTCTCGATTCGCGGCATCGACTATGGGTCGTTAGAGGATTCAACCACGGAGGATTCAGCCACGGTTTCGCCGGATCAAGATAAGGATAGAGACGGTTGGCATAAAGATGGCGTGGAGATCTGCATGCGCGACACGGGGCCGGGCATCGCTAAGGAGGATCTGTCCCGCATCTTTGAAGCTGGATTCAGCACGCGGCCGGGCAGTTCCGGACTGGGGCTTGCCGTTTGCCGCCGCATCGTGGAGCAGCACGCGGGCTCGATCTCGGCCGAGAGTCGACTCGGCCATGGCGCCACTTTCCGGCTGCGCCTTCCCGGCAGCAGGGCGATTGGGGCGAGAAGCGTAGCCGAAGAACAGTCATCGGAAGTCGATGAACTGCCATGCGATGAGCTGCCATGCGAAGCTTCAGGGGCGCAGCCAGCCGCCACAGCGGGAGGCACGCTATGAAGCGACTGCTTATCGCGGACGACGATGCCGGCATGCGGGCTGCCCTTGAAGCGCGCTTCCAGCGCCGGGGATGGCTGGTCGATGTTGCCGTGGACGGCACCGAAGCGCTGCAGAAATTTCGCGCCGGGCAGCATTCGCTCGTCATCACCGACGTACGCATGCCCGGCCGCGACGGCTTCGAGCTGTTGCGCGAGGTGCAAAAAAGAGAAGTGCTAGCGAGAGAAGTGCAAAGCTCGTCCGCGCGCACGGCTGTGATCCTGCTGACCGCCTATGGTTGCGTGCCTGACGCCGTGCAGGCCATGCGGGACGGCGCCTGCGATTACCTGGTGAAACCTGTATGTTTCGAGAAGCTTGAGCTGGCCGTCGAGCAGGTGCTGCGCCGCGCTGGAAATTCTGGCGAAGAGTTTCGCAATCATAAAAGCAAAAACCAAGACCAACACAAAGATGGGGAAACGCTCATTGGCCGCTCTCCCGCGTGGGAGGAGGCGCTCGACCGGGCGCGGCAAGCGGCGGCCACCGACGCCGATATTCTGATCGAAGCCGAAAGCGGCACCGGCAAAGAGCTGGTTGCCCGCCTCATTCACCGGCTCAGCGGCCGCAAGCGTGGGCCATTTGTGGCCCTGAATTGCACCGCGTTTCCAGAAACCCTGCTCGAAAGCGAGTTATTTGGCCATGCCCGCGGCGCTTTCACCGGGGCGGTCGGCGCCCGGCCGGGAAAGTTTGAAATGGCGAACGGCGGTACCTTGTTGCTCGATGAGGTTGGCGAGATGCCGCTCGCGTTGCAGCCGAAACTGCTGCGTGCCTTGCAGGAGCGGGAGTTCGACCGCCTGGGATCGAATCAGACGGTGCGCGTCGACATACGCGTCATCGCCACCACCAACCGCGCACTTGAAGCCGCGGTCGCCGAGGGCCGTTTCCGCGCCGATCTTTTTTATCGTCTGAACGTTATTCCGCTGTCGCTGCCGCCGCTACGCGAACGCGCGGGTGATATACGCGCACTAGCCGAGTATTATGCCGTTCTCTATTCGGCGCCACATCCCGCGAATCGGTTGGGAGAACATGGGGCGGGAGAGGTCGGACAAACCACGATCGGGCAGACCACGGCGTCGGTTCGCTTGTCCCGGGAGTTGGTGGCGCGCCTCGAAACGCAGCCGTGGCCGGGCAATGTGCGCGAGCTAGCGAACTTTGTGCGGCGGGCAGTCGCTTTGTCCTTGTCCCGCGGCGCCGAAATTGGACTTGAAGCCTTCGATCACGGCAAGAACATGCAGGGCAAAACTCTGTCTGAAATGAATCAGCCTGGGATGAGACAGCTGCGGGAAAGTTTGCCCACTGGTTCGCCGCTGCCACCGGAGTGGAAACCCGGCCTCTCGTTAGGCGAGATGGAGCGCCAGCTCTTTGCCATGACGCTCGATTCTACGGGCGGCAACAGAGCGCGAGCGGCCGAGTTGCTGGGCGTGAGCCTGCGCACGGTGCGCAACAAAGTTCGCGAGTTTGGCCTTCCGCCGCGAAATAACTATCGTAACCAACTCCCCTCGAACGCGATTCGCAGCAACGCTTTAAAAGACAATGTCCTGCAAGACATCAACCATAGCAACAAGAAGGAGCAAACATGTCCATGATCGATACCCCGCTGATGCTTGGGATGGAGCACGTCCTCGACGTCAGCGCCTACCGCCATCAGGTGATCGCCTCGAATCTCGCCAACATCGATACGCCGGGCTACCGCACCCGTGACGTGAGGGAGTTTGCGGGCGAAATTGAGCAGGCAATGGCCGGCGGGGATGAATCCTGGGTTTCCGGCCCAAAGTCTTCCGGGCCGTCGCTAATCAGAGCTTCGTTCACCCCGGCCACGTACAAAATCCGTGGCCTGCTCGAGCGCCCCGACGGAAATAATGTTTCGGTCGAACGCGAATCGCTGCTCCTCGCCCAGAATCAGTTGCGCTTCGAGGTGGCGGTGGCCTTTCTGAAATCTGAGTTCCACACCATGTCAAGCGCCATTTCCGGCGGAGGGAGCACGTCATGAACCTGTTCGGCATGCTGGAACTGAGCGGCTCGGCGTTGGGGGCGGAGCGGCAGCGCGCGGAGGTAGTCGCCAGCAACATGGCCAACGCGCAAACCACGCGAACCCCGGCGGGCGGCCCCTATCGCCGCCAGCTGGTCGTGTTTCAAGCGCAACGGGTTCCGCGGTTCTCGTTCGCTCTGGCCGGCTTGCAACGCGAAAACTCTTCGGCGGTGCGCGTGGCTGCTGTCGTCTCCGATCAGCGTCCCCCGGTAATGCGCTTCGAGCCCGGACACCCGGACGCGAACGCGCAAGGCTATGTTGCTTATCCCCAGGTCGATCCCATCGAGGAGATGACCGATCTTCTCGGTGCGGTCCGCGCTTATGAATTGAATGCTTCGGCGGTGCAGGCGACGAAAAACATGATTACGCAGTCGCTCGACCTGCTGCGCTAGAAAACTCAATCAGCAACGCAACCGCACCCTGACAAGCGCAAGGGGACCGAGAGGCCAAGGCGAGAGGCCAAGGAATGAGAGAGGATCAACCATGAACACTTCCATTTCGTCGCTTCGCATTCTTCCCTCCGAAATCAACCCGGCCCCCGCAAGCTCCGCCGATGAGGGCAACTTCTTCGAGACCCTGCAACAGTCAATCGACCAGGCCGGGGGTGCGCAGGGCGACACCACCGCCCAGGTTGCCCAGTTGTTCAATGGCACGGGGAGCGATCTGCACAGCGCCATGATTGCGGTCGAGAAGGCGGATCTCTCTTTTCAGCTGATGATGCAGGTGCGGAATAAGATTGTTCAGGCCTATCAGCAGATCTCGAATATGCAGTTCTGAATTGAAATCTCACCTAACTATGGCGTTGGCCAATGCACGGGTACTTCCCCTTCGGCTCCGCTCCCGGTCACTAGCACGTGCGGATTTATGCCGTGTTGCAGCGGTTAATAGACGCTAGGAGCTTGAAAATTTGGACGAGGTTCTTAAACAGATCCAGGAATTTCTGCGCGGCTTAAGCCTGCAGCAGAAAGCTTTGCTGGCCGGCGGCGTGGTGGCCGTCGGTCTCATCCTGTGGCTGTTCGTGTTCCTTCTCGGCAGCGGCAAGAATGTCCTTCTCTACTCCGGGCTCAAGCCGGCGGACGCGCAGTCGCTGGGGAGCCGGCTGGCGGCCAAGAATATCCCCTACGAAATTTCCCCGGACGGCGGAAGCGTTCTCGTACCCTCCGAAAAACTTGATGCCGCCCGCCTCGAAACGGCCGCGCAGGGACTGCCGCGCAACGCCCGGCTTGGTTTCGAACTCTTCGATACGCCGAACTGGGCGGGATCCGACTTCAGCGAAAAAGTAAACTACCAGCGCGCCCTCGAAGGGGAACTGGAACGCACGCTGCAAACTCTGGGCGAGGTCGAAGCCGTACGCGTCCACCTGGTGCTGCCGCGCGAGTCGCTCTTCAGTGAGCAGGAGCGCGAATCGAAAGCCGCGGTGATTGTGAAAACGCGCAACGGCACGCTCTCCCGCGACGCGCAGCAAGCAATTCCGCAACTTGTCGCCAGCGCCGTCGACGGGCTGCGTCCGGAAAATGTTACGGTGGTCGACGCCGAAACTGCCCAATCGTTTCTCGTGCGGCGGGGACCACCGGGACAGTCATCCTTCGACTCCGATGAGGAGTTAGCCGCGGCCGCCGTGCATGCCATCGAACCGGTAGTAGGCGCCGACCATGTTCGCGCCAGCGTGCACGTCGATTACGATCCGAGCAGCAGCGAAGATACTTCCGAAATCTACGATCCGAAGGCGTCGGCCACACTGGCCCAGCAGCATACCGAAGAGCTTGCCGGAGGCGCAAATCCGGCGGGTGTGCCCGGGGTCACGAGCAATGTTCCCGGAAGCGCTGTGGCGGTTGCGCCGCCGACTTCTCCGCCCACCCCGCCCGCAAAGCCGGGCGCGACGGCCACCATTCCCGCGGGTGGCGTCCCGGCAGCCGCTGTCCCGAGCCTGCTCTCGGCCATCGATAATCAGAGTTCGAAATCCGACAGCTCGACCTTTGCGGTCAGCAAGAATATCCGCCACGTCGTCAACCCCGCCGGCCGCATCCGCCGCATCACGGCGTCGGTGCTGGTCGATGATGCGATCGATCAGCCGGCGGTCCCACAGACGGGAAAACCGGAAAACGGCAAGACCGCGACAGGCACGGTCAGGCGGAAGCGCACGCCTGAAGAAATGACGGCCATCGAAAAGCTGGCGCGCGCCGCCATAGGAATCGACGATCAGCGCGGAGATCTGCTGGCGGTCGAGAACCTCTCGTTCCAAAGTGTCCCCGTAGAAGCGCCGCCCGCTCCCGGCAAGCTTGATAAATACCGTCTGCTTGTTCAGCCCTGGTTTGGGATGCTGCGTTACGTGGCGATCACGCTGCTTTTCCTGGTTGTCTATGCGATGGTGCTGAATCCGGTGAAGAAGCAGGCGATCGCAGCTTTCCGGCAGATTCCGGCGCACCTAAGCAAGCCGCTTACAGGAGCCTCAGCCGCTGGCAATGTGCTCGCCGATCTTCCCCAGGCGAGCGACGAAGCCAAGCGCGCCGGGGTATTGAAAAAAGAATTGGGTGACAAGATCAAGGCCGAGCCCGCGGCTGCCGGACGGCTGGTACAGAGCTGGATTCATGACCAGAAACCCAAGTAACTGGCAGGATCTGGAGCGCGACGAAAAGGTCAATGACTACTAAACGAAAACACCAGGACACCGATAGACAGGACAACGATAGATAACACATGGCACATAGACCGCGATTTTATAAAACCTCAGAGCTGGATTAAGAGAGCAAAACAAAAACGACAGATTTAAGACAACGAACGACCAGAAGATGACGTCTATCGTCTCCAACCCGGGCTTGCAGAAGGCGGCCATCCTGATGGTCGTGCTTGGCGAGGAGGCGGCCAGCCAGATTTACCGCCATCTTCCCGAGTCCGACGTGCACCGCCTGACCAAGCGGATCGCGGAGTTGGAGCGCTTCAAGCCCGAGACCGCGATTGCCGTACTCGAGGAATATCACCAGCTCGTTGTCACCCAGGGTTACCTGGCGGACGGGGGTCCGGAATATGCTCAGAAACTGTTGATCAAGGCCTTTGGCGATTCGGCCGCGAAGCGCCTGCTCGAGCAGGTTGCGACCACCATGGACCAGAATGCCGTGCAGCTGGAAAGCCTGCAGGACGCCGATCCACAGCAGTTGGCCAAGTTCCTCGAAGTGGAGCATCCGCAAACCATCGCCCTGATCATGGCCCACTTGACCGCCCGCCAGTCTTCGGCGCTGTTGTTGCGTATGCCAGAAGAGGTCCGCGCCGAGACTATTAAACGCCTGGCGCAGTTGCGCCAGTTTTCTCCCGAGGTTGCCCAGAAGGTTGCGCTCGCCCTGAACAAACAGTTGGAATCTGTTGGCGAACAAAGCCGGCGGGCCTATGCAGGATTGAAAGGCGCCGCCGAACTCCTGAACCAGCTTGAGCCGATCAAGAGCAAGAGCATCCTCGAGACCATTGAGAAAGACAATCCCAAAATGGCCCTGGGTATTCGTAACCTGATGTTTACCTTCGAAGATCTGCTCGGGGTGCCCGAGCTAGGCATCCGCGAGCTGCTGGGGCAGCTGGACAAGAAGACTTTGGCATTGTCGCTGCGCGGCGCGAGCGAAGAACTGAAGAACCTGGTCTTCAAATCCATGTCATCGCGTGCCGTCGATATGTTGAAGGAGGACATGGAAGTCTTGGGCGCGGTGCGCGCCAAGGACGTCAATCAAGCACAGCGCGAAATCGTGGATGTGGCGCGCCGACTCGAAGCCGAGGGCAAACTGGTCTTGAGCGCGGAGTCCCAGGAGGAATATGTCGTCTAGCGCGCCGAAGCGGCAGCGGGTAGCCGAGGCCTCGCCTTTCGCCTACGCCGATGCGCGTGGGCCGGGCGCGGGGGACGGTGCATCCGATCCCAGCCAGTCTGCCGAAGAACGGAGCCGCCTTCTGCACGCCCAGGCCTTCGAGCAGGGACGCCAAAGCGGGCAGCAGCAACTGCGCACCGAATTCGATGCGGCCCTCGCCAAGAATCGCGGTGAGATCAGCCGCGCGCTCAATGACTTCGCCACGGAGCGGCAGGATTATTATCGCCGCGTTGAAGGCGAAGTTGTCCAACTGGCGCTGGCCATCGCCCGCAAGATCCTGCATAGAGAGGTGCAGATCGATCCGCAGGCACTGGCCGGCATCGTCCGGGTTACGCTCGAAAAGCTGAGTCTTGGCACCAAGATCGCATTACACGTTCACCCTCAGGAGGCTGCGAACTGGAGGCATTACTTCGCCTGCCAGGCAGAAGATCGGCCTGCGCCGGAGATCCACGAAGATACGGCGCTTGCTCGAGGAGAGTGCCGCATCGAAACTTCGCTGGGCTCGACAGAATTCGGCCTCTCGACGCAGCTCAAGGAAATTGAAACCGGATTGGTCGATTTGCTCGCGGAACGGCCGGGTACACCCGCTCCAAGCCAGGCGCCGGAGAAGCGCTAAATGGCGTTCGCGAACGACCAGTGCGGTAACCGAGCCGAAGGGCCCCGTCCAAGCGGAGCAGAGTCCCGCTTCCCCACGACAACGCCACCGATTCTGTCTGCTTACTTCTCTCACCTCGAACACTCATCTTCGCTGCGCTGGCGGGGGAGAGTTATCCAGGTCGTCGGCCAGCTCGTTGAATCCGAAGGTCCCTTCTGCACCGTTGGCGAAGCCTGCGAAATCATCGATTCAGGCGGCCGGCACTGGCCGGGAGAAATAGTCGGATTCCGGGGCCACACCGTTCTCTCCATGTCCCTCCGCCGGCCGACCGGCATTCGCTATGGCGACCAGGTCGTGGTCTGGGGACGCCGTCCCTCGCTGCGCCTCAGCGATCAACTGCTGGGTCGCGTCCTCGACGGCGCTGGAGCGCCGATTGACGGATTCCCCGCGCCCGCCTGCCGCGAGCGTTACGCGCTCGATCGTGAAGCTCCATTGGCCCTTGACCGTACTCCCATCCGCGATGCCCTCGGCTGTGGCATTCGCGCCATCGACGGCTTCCTCACCTGCGGACGAGGCCAGCGCGTGGGAATTTTTGGCGGCAGCGGTGTCGGCAAAAGCACTCTGATTGGCATGATGGCTCGCAACACCAGCGCGGACCTCACAGTGCTCGGCCTGATCGGCGAGCGCGGACGCGAGGTAGGAGAACTGCTCAACTCGCTCGGCGAAGCCGGACGCAAGCGATCTGTCGTCGTCGTCTCGACCTCCGACCAGGATCCGCTGCTTCGCATTCGCGCCGGTCTCGCGGCCACGACCATCGCCGAATATTTTTGCGCGCGCGGCCAACATGTCTTGCTCGTTGTAGATTCGCTTACCCGCCTGGCTATGGCGCAGCGCGAAATCGGACTCGCTGCCGGCGAGCCCCCCACCGCCAAGGGCTACACGCCTTCGGTCTTTACGATGCTCGCCCGCCTCATTGAACGTGCAGGATCGTTCGGCTCCGGCACCATCACAGGTTTCTATACCGTGCTCATGGAGGGGGATGATGAAAACGACCCCTTGGTCGATGCCGTCCGCGCGCTCCTCGATGGACATGTGATGCTCGATCGCCGTCTCGCCGCCCAGAGCCACTATCCTCCCATCTCCATCCTCGACAGCATCAGCCGCATCATGCCTGCCGTCGTTTCGCCGGATCATCTGGCAAAGGTGAGTCTCATACGCCGCCTGTTCGCTACGTATAAATCCTCCGAGGAACTGATCCGGATCGGGGCTTACCAGAAGGGCAGCGATCCCGATCTGGATCGCGCCATTGCGATCATGCCCGCGCTTCGCGAATTTCTGATGCAAGGCTCGCAGGAAGTTGGCGCTATGAAAGACACTCTGGCGCGCCTCATGGCGCTTCCTGCATGAAACGCGATCTTGCTCTCTAAACAACTCGCATAATCATGGCTTTCCGTTTTGCTCTCGCCCCAATACTTCGCCTCCGTCAAAGCGTTGAGCGCCAGCGCACCCTCGAATTGCAGAAAGCCAATCTTCAGGTCTCTCGCGCCCAGGAAGCGCTGGCGCGGTTGGAACGCTTTCTCAAAGACTCTGATCGGTCCGATGCCAAGGGGCTTCTTGCCGGATGCACGGCTGCGGAACTGCAGTTCGCCGCCATGCTGCGCGAGAACCTGCTGCGCTTCCGCCAGGAATTGCAATCCGACATTCAAAAGTTCGAACTCGTTCGCCAGAAAGCTCTCGCCGCCTACCACGAGGCTTATCGCGAACGAGAGGTCCTGGAAACCTTGCGCTCTCAACAACGCCGCATCTACCAGCAGGAACAAGCGCGGCGCCAGCAACAAGAACAGGATTCGGATTATCTGCTGCAACGCTGGCATCGTCATAGCTAATTGCGATAGTTCATAGCGATAGTTACTCGCGCCACTGAATCGGCTGATTTTGCCGGGATGCCCGCGGCACTTCTTGCCGCATCGTCTCACCGCATCACATCTCTCTGCCCGGACCCGGCCAGTCCCACTTCCTGTAATCCGCTGAAATTCCGACTCTTGCGCGGTCGCTTGGCCGGCTCGACTTAAGTTTTCTGGTATTGGCGCGCCGAGTGCAATCGATCTCGTGGCACTCCGATGCAGGTAGACGCAATTCTCATCCCGGCTGAGGCACTCATTGCTTCCAATACATCGCGACCTTCATCGCCCGCAGCTTCAAGTTTCGGTGCAACGCTGGCTTCATCGATTTCGAGTTCTCCGCCGCCACAATTGGAGGTTCCTATAAAACATCAGTCCGCAGACGGCCAGCCTGTTCAAAGCCAGTCTGACCAGGCTCGGTCGGAGCAAGACCAGTCAGTAATGGATCGAGTGGCCGTACCGTCCGGCGTCGAGTTCGAACTAACTCCAGATGCGACAAAGCTTGTTCCGAGCCTCGAAGGCAAATCCACTTTGACTACTGCCCCCGACAGTAGCGTCACTTCTGGTCCAACTCTCAAATTATCGAATCTGAATTCAAACTCCGTCGTTAAGCCCGCCAACAAGGCCGCGGCCAAACCCGCGCCCAGTTCACCGATTTCGCCGGCAGCCACAGCTGCAGTGCCCGCCGCGACAGATGCCGGCGCGTCCCTCGCCCACGCGTCATTTTCGGCACCCGAATTATTGGGACTGTCCACTCCCGCGCCGAATCTTCCCGATCCTACACCGCCCGCTCTTGCGACGAACGAGCAGACGCTGGCGGGGCAATTCGTTTCGAACCTTGGCAGCGCGAAAGTTTCAGCGACGAAATTAGATCTTCTTCCAGCGAGTTCGAATATCCTCAATTCGAATCTCGACAGCCGGTCGGCGTTTTCTCTTGCCCCAAGCAAGGCTGACTCCCTATCCAATGCCCCAACCGAAGACCGATCCCAATCCGCCGAGAGTCCAGTCGTCGTCGGCCAAGCCGATTCCAACCCCGCTTCGAAGACCGCTTACTCGTCGCCTAATCTGTCGGCGCAACGGTCAATCGCCGCATCGCAGTTCCCGGCTCCCGAGGCTTCACCAACGAAAGCGACACCAACATCTTCGCAAACCAAGGCTTCGCCAGTGCCGTCCCTCACAGTTGCGACAGCAACCCGCTCTGATGACAGTCAATTCGACACTCCAATCCCCGGTGCCGAAGCTGGCATACCTGTCGTTCCGGCAGATGACATTCCAACTATCGCGTCCATAAGCTTGCAGCCATCGTCACCCACGCGTGCGGCGATACTCGCGCCACTTCCATCGCCATCATTACCCAGTAACCCGCCAGAACAACAACCGGTGTTGGCCGCCCAGAGCCAAAGCCCAGCCCTTTCCGCTGCCGCGATGATAAACAATGGGGGAGTGTCTTCTGCCGCGACCTCCATCTCGATAGCGCAACCCCCTATAATTTCCGCACCGCCACCGGCCGTCAGCGCCGAGAATTTTCTGCCTCTAGCCGAGCCGCCAGCACAGACGCAGATCTCCCCGCAGTCCAGCGGATCCAAAGTTAACCCTGTGCCAGTGAGCTTCAGACCGGCCGCTTCGGCCGCGGCAGAGCCCACTCTCACCGTCGGCGCGGCTCCTCGTGATTCTCTCCCGGTTCAACCCGAAGCATCAGCTGCCAAATTTGCCGCGCCAGAAATTTCCGGCGCGCCAGGAACGAGATTTGCCATTGAGCATGGTCCCACCAACGACCGTTCCACCAATAGCCTTCCCGCCAGCACCCGTCCTAACAATGATCGTCCTGTCGACGATCGCGCTACGAACGATCGTCCTACAAACGATCGTCCTACAAACAACAATCCCACCAGCGCCGCCCCCGCTCGCGAAGGCAATGACGATGCGACTAATGACGCGACAAGCGATGCCAACAACGTCGCATCGTCTCTCAATTCCAATCTATCGACTGCGCAACTGACTGCGAATCCTAATGCCGCCGCGCCGCCCACCGCACCACCTGTCGGCGCGAATGACGACGCCGTCGGCGCAAAGGCCAGCGTCACAGCTCAAGTATCTTCAACCGCTGCATCTCAACCCGCCGGTGCGGACAAGAAGTCGATCCCCACAATTCAAACAAATTCCACTCCGAATACCGCTTCGGCGTCGGGTTCTCCAGCATCCTCCGGCTCGTCTTTCAGTAGTATTTCGTCCGGTGGTCCGCCGGTTACCAATTCATCCCAAAGCGTTCCGGTCGCAATAGCTTCTGTGCGAGAAACCTCCGTGCTTGGGACTGCGCCCGCTCCAACAGCATCTTCGTCTTCGTCTGTGCCCGCGCAGCAAACCAGTTCCAATGCCTCTCCTTTGCTTCCCCAAGCTCACCAGATGCTCGACTCCGCGCCGGCTGGGCCTATAGTTCCGGCTACGCCCGTCGTGCCAGGTTCCGCCGCCGATCTTCAGATAAACGGCCAGATGCATGTGGGCGTTCGCACCGACGCCTTCGGCGCGGTTGAGATTCACACCGTCGTACAGCAAAGTCAGGTCGGCATCACGGTTCACGCTGACCGCGACATATCTCGCTGGTTTAGTTCCGAGGTTCCGGGCCTGGAATCTGGACTCAACAACAGTCACCTGAACCTCACGGGCGTGAATTTCGATCATGCACGCTCCGGCGTGCAGACCGCCACCGGCTTTTCGAATGGCCAACCTTCGAATGGCCAGCCTCGGCAGAACTCTTCGCAGACGTCAGGCTCACAATCCGCAGGATTGCGTGGCGTGACCTCACCCGAACCAGCCGCAGCAACTGAAACAGCAACCGGCGATATTTTTCCTTCAGACCAGTCTTCCGGGGCAGCGGGAAATCACTTCAGCTTCCACGTTTAGGAGGGTAAATCCGTGTCCATGTCGCTTATGCAAATGCTCCACGCCGCTACTCCAACGGCCTCGAGGTCTTCCGCCGCGGCAGCCTCGTCATCGTCCTCGAGCTCCACGTCTACTTCGTCCGCCGATGACGGAGTCGATTTGACCAACACGTTCTTACAGTTGCTGTCGGTGCAACTCGAAAACCAGAGTCCGATGAACCCGGTCGACCCCAACCAGTTCGTTACCCAGCTCGCCACGTTTGACTCACTCGGCGAACTAACTCAGATCCAGTCCCTCATGCAGACGCTGGTGACCGACGTTGGTGGCACCTCCACTTCGGCTACTGGCGATAGTGCCAGCGCCAATGCAACTTCCATGCCAAGCCCGAATTCCATTTCTCACTAAGGAGCTCATATGCCTGATTTTTCAGTACCTCTTTCCGGATTGGACGCCAGTTCCGCAGCCCTCGCCACTACCGCCAACAATCTGGCCAACCTCAACACCGTCGGTTACAAAGATCAGCAGATCCAGTTTTCCGATCTCTTCTACCAGAATATCGGCACGGACGGCGCCGGCGATCCCATCCAGCAGGGCGCGGGTGTCCAGGTCAGCTCCCAGCCCACAGACTTTGTGCAGGGCGACGTCACTTCCACTGGCATCGACACCGATGTCGCCATCAACGGCAATGGCTTTTTCGTGGTGCGCCAAGACGGTTTGGAGAGCTACACGCGCGCCGGCAATTTCGAAGTCGGCACCGATAATCTGCTCGAAACCTCCGACGGCCAACAGGTTCTTGGATACGCCGCCGTCAACGGCGTCGTCAGCACTTCCGCCGGCCTCAGCACACTCGCACTCGGAGCTGGAATCGCGAGTCCTGCTGTGGTCACCTCCAACGTCAGCCTGACCTCGAATCTCGACGCCACGTCCGCTCCGGGCAGCCAGTATTCAACGCAAGCCACCATCTACGATTCCCTAGGAGCCGCACATCAAGTCACCTTTACCTACACCAATGCCGACTCACCCTATGTACCGGCGGTCACCGCCCAGGCGGCGACGGGCACGCTCACTTCCAGCGGCGCCGCGCCAAGCAATAACGACACAGTGATCGTTGGGGGTACAACTTACACCTTCGTAACATCCCTCACTGCCTCGACCACGGCAGACCAGGTCCTCATTGGATCAAGTGCCACCACCGCCCTGGCCAACCTGGTCAATGCCATCAATGGCAACACAGCCGATGCTAATGGGAGTGGTGCGGCCGGCTATGGAACCGACACCACCGCCAACGCTTCTGTCACGGCGGCGGATACGACTCCCGGAAGCCTGGTTACTTTGACGGCAATTACAGCGGGCACCGCCGGGAATGGTATCGTTCTCACAGGCGGGGACACGCTTACCGCTTCCGGCACCGGCGACCTTACGGGCGGCGTCGACGCGGCTGCGGCCGTTCCGGCGGTCGTAAACCAGTGGACCTACGCCGTCACACTTCCCGCCGCCGACGTCTCTGGCGCCACTGCCCCCGTCTCCCTCGCCACCGGGACACTCATTTTTAATGGCGACGGGACCCTTCAGAGCGTCACTCCGACCAACGGCACCGCCTCTGCCACCAACCCGACCATCAATCTTCCGCCTACGGCAAATCCGCAACCCGTTTTCACCGACGGTGCCAGCCCGCTTACCTTCACCTGGAACCTGTTCGACTCAACCGGCACAGCACTTGTAACCCAGACGGCCTCCGCCAGCAGCACTACCTCCATACAACAAAATGGCGCTGCCAGCGGCACCCTGCAGAATTTCAGCATCGGGTCCGATGGCACCATTACCGGATCATTCAGCAACGGGACAACGGCTGTTGTCGGACAGATCGCGCTCGCCAGTTTCGCGGACGAGCAGGGCCTGTCGCGCAACGGGGATAACACCTATTCGCCAACCCTGGCTTCCGGCCAACCCTCGGTCGGCGCGCCGACAAGCGGAGGACTCGGCACCATCACCGACGGTGCCCTCGAACAATCCAACGTGGACATCGCCACCGAGTTCGCGAACCTGATCGTCGCGCAGCGCAGCTACGAAGCCAACGCTCGCGTGGTTACCACGTTCGATCAAATCGCCCAGGACACCATCGCATTGAAACAGTAAGAACTTAGGCAAGTTCTGGTTAAGTCCCCGGCTCCTAAGTGCACCCCTGCGTACCCTGTGGTGAATGCCCTTCGCCGACACTTAGTCAGAGCTTCCTTAGGATTTCCTTTCCAAAGCGCAGGCCAGTGAGGGAATGGTGATTTTGAAAACGGGAGGCGGATTCCAAAGCCGCCCCGCGTTTTGGGGTAATGGGCCGTCGTGATCGCGGTCACAGAGGGCGGTGACGGATTCGGTCGCGCTTCCCGCCGCAACTGCTAGAATTGCGTGTCATGGCATTCCCTGTTAGCCGCCTGCGCCGTTTGCGGCGCACTGAAACGCTGCGCACATTGGTCCGTGAAACCAGGCTCACTCCCGAAGCGCTGGTCTATCCCCTCTTCATATGCCCAGGAACTGGCATCCGAAAAGAAGTGCGCTCGATGCCCGGTGTTTTCAATCTCTCCATCGATGAGGCCGTGAAAGAAGTACGAGCCACGCGTGAGTTGGGAGTGTTATCCGTCATCTTATTCGGCCTGCCGGAAAAAAAAGATGAAGTGGCCACAGGCGCCTGGGCGGACGATGGCATCGTGCAGCGCACGGCTCGCGCCATCAAGAATGAGGTACGCGACGTTGTGGTCATGGGCGACGTTTGCTTGTGCGAGTACATGTCACATGGGCACTGCGGCATCGTAAGAGCGGGAGCGCAATCCCTGGGCGCCGCCGCCGCCGCGCCACCCACTGCTGCCGAGTATGAGATTCTCAATGATGCCAGCCTCGAGTTGCTGGCCCGCACCTCCGTTTCGCTGGCCCGCGCGGGCGTGGATGTTATCGCGCCCTCCGATATGATGGACGGACGCGTAGGCGCAATCCGCGCCGCGCTTGATAAAGCAGGTTTCGAAAATACTCCGATTCTCTCCTACGCCGCGAAGTTTTCTTCGGGCTTCTATGGTCCCTTCCGCGAAGCAGCCGATTCAGCGCCCCAATTCGGAGATCGCCGATCCTACCAGATGGACCCTGCGAACGTCCGTGAGGCGATGCGGGAGATCGAACTGGACATTGAAGAGGGCGCCGACATGATTATGGTCAAACCGGCCATGCCATATCTGGACGTTATTGCCGCCGCCCGCGAGCGCTTTGACTTGCCTCTTGCTGCCTACCAGGTATCCGGCGAATACGCGATGATCGAGGCCGCGGCCCGCAATCAGTGGATCGACCGGGAGCGCGTGATGATGGAATCGCTCATCTGCATACGGCGCGCCGGGGCCAGTATGATTCTGACTTATTACGCCAAAGAAGCGGCGAAATTGCTGTCTTAGTATCTCGGCGATTTTCCTTTTCGCGCTTTACCGTAATCGGGCGACAATCGACCCCTTTCTTTAAGAAGTTGTTGTTTTCCTATACATAACTTTCACGACACGAACACTGGAACTGTTGTAAAATCCGCCCAACTCGGAGTGGATATGGTCCGCTACGCGAAGGTCTCGTCTGCCGAATTGGTAAGACTTTGCGCTACCTCGACGGACGAGCGGGCGTGGGCTGAATTTATCCGCCGATTCCAGGTGGTCATCGCCTCCACCGTGCTTAGAACCGCCCGCCGGTGGGGAGAACCGTCGCGGGCGCAACTCGACGATCTGGTCCAGGACACCTACCTGAAACTCTGTGAAAATAATCACCGTTTGCTGGCAGTATTCCGTCCGCAACGCGAAGACTCGATTTATGGATTTTTGAAAGTCGTAGCAGCCAATGTTGTCCACGATCACTTCAAGTCTGTCCTCGCCGCAAAGCGTGGCGCGGCTCTTACGGGAGGGATCGTAGAACCGAGCCAAACCGATCAAAGCACAAACAGTAGCGAGATTTTTGATGAGGTAAGCCATCGTCTTCAGCTGGATCAGATCGAAAAGATCCTGAGACAGGTAACTACTGGTAAGGACCAGGAAAGAAAGCGCACGATTTTCTGGCTTCGCCACCGGTTCGGCCTTACCGCCAGTGAGATTGCATCCATCCCATCGATCGACCTGACCACCGAAGGAGTGGAAAGCGTGCTCATGCGTTTAGCGACTATGATCCGTGGTCATATTATAGCCCTATTCCTTACCGTGAAGTGAATGCTAAGAGAAGGAAAAATCGTTCTCTAGAGTGTGGACTTAAATTTTGGAAAAAACCCAGCATATCGAACCCGAGGAACTGGCGAAACTGTTAGAGGAGGCTCGCTGTCGGACGGACAATGGTTTGGAGACGGTCGATATGCATCGTCATCTAGCCGTATGTTCGACCTGCCGCGAGCAATTCGAGGAGTTGGCGGCGCTGGATCGCCAATTTAAGCATGTGAGGCCCGTTCAATCTGTGCAGTGGTCCGGCGTTTGTCCTCAAGCCACAGTGTGGCGTGAGATTGCCGCTGGTCTGCCCCAATCCGAAGAGACTCTCGCCTACGTCGAGCACGCCAGCCATTGCGATCATTGCGCTCCGCTGCTCCGTGAAGCGGTATTGGAATTTGCCGGTCTCAACCGGGAATTAACCGAAGACGAGCGAAAGCAGATCGCATCCCTCGAGAGCACGGGGATACCGTGGCAACAGAAGCTCGCCCGCAGAATCGCCGGAACACCGCTTTCCGGGCTGAATCAGGAATCTGCGCCGTGGTGGCGGAATCGGCTGAGTCTTCCGAGGCAGGCGCTGGCAGTGGCGTCTGTCCTCGTTGTGGCGGGTGTGGGATCGTGGATCGTCTTCCATCAAATTCAGCTTCGCCATCAGCCAGCCGCCGCCGAGAGCCTCCTCGCCCGCGCGTACACTAAGAAACGCACCATCGAGCTCAGGATCCCAGGCGCCGACTTTTCGTCGATGAAAGTTACGCGAGGCGAGGCGGGATCCTTTACCGACAGGCCGAAAGAGCTTCTCAACGCTGAAGCTCTGATTGACGAACAATTGGAATCTCAGCCCACCAACCCCGCATGGCTTCAGGCCAAGGCGGAAGCGGACATGCTCGAAGGCAGGTACGAACCAGCGGTAGAAGGATTGCGGCGTGCCGTGGAGTTGGAGCCGCATTCGGCGGCGCTGCTTACCGATCTCGCAACCGCTTATTTCCAGCGCGGGCTGTCGCAAGACAAGAAAGACGATCTTGGCGCCGCGTACGAGAACCTGAGCAAAGCTTTGGAGTCAAATCCCAACGACCCGATCGCGCTTTTCAATCGCGCCATAGTCTCCGAGCATCTTTTCCTCTATCGCCAGGCCCTCGACGACTGGAATCACTACCTGAGCGTCGATCCAGCCTCGCAGTGGTCGCAGGAAGCGCGCCGCCATCTCGATGCGGTACAGCAAAAGTTGAAAGAACACAGCGACGCAAAACCACTGCTGTCTCCGTACCAACTGGCCGCCATCGCCCGCGGCGCAAGTCCACCTTCCGAAGTCGATCAAGGTAATGTCGATCAACGTATAGAACAATATTTGAACGAAGCAGTCCGCTCCTGGTTGCCCGCGGCTTTTCCCGATGTCGGACGGAATGAAGACGGCGGAAACAAAGTCAGGGCTAGTGGTGCCACGCACGACGGCGATCCGCACGCCTCACAGGCGCTTTTTTTTTTGGCCAACCTGACGAGCCAACGCCACGGCGACCGCTGGCTGGCTGATCTTCTCAGCGGTTCCTCGGCTCCACATTTTCCGCAGGCTGTAGCCGCACTCGCTGGCGCAGTCAAAGCTAATGCCGTGGGCGAATATGACGACGCTCGCCAACAGGCTGATCTCGCCGAACAGTTATTTCGCGCTTCGGGCAACACGGCCGGCATGCTCCGCGCCGAGTTCGAACAGACCTTCTCGGCGCAAAAGACGAGGCGCAGCGAAGCTTGCCGCCGCCAATCGATCGCCGCGGGCGCGAAGTCCCAGCGCTATTCGTATCCCTGGGTGCAGATTCAGCTTGCATTAGAGGAGGGCGTCTGTTCGCGGCTAATGGGCGATCTCGGCGGGTATGAAGCCGCGCGCCGGGCTCAGGGCCGCGCGCAACAGGCCGGTTACGATGCTCTCTATCTGAGAGCGCTGGGGTTTATTGCGGCCAGTAACATCGACACGGGCGACCGGCCAGGTTTCTGGAAGCTCGTTTGCTCCGGCCTGGACCTCTACTGGTCACGACAGTTCCCCGCCATTCGAGCGTACAACCTCTATACAGAGTTGGCCCACATGGCCGAGGCCGCCGCCCGCCCGAACCTGCAGATGGAGTCCTGGCGCGAAGCTGCGGCTCTGATTGAGTCTGACGGAGACCTGTTGCGGCGAGCCTGGGCACATGACTACATGGCGAATGCAGCGATGGTGGTTCATCAGCCCGAAGTCGCCGAACAGCAGTATGCCGAAGCGGGTCGGCTGTTCGTACTTGCGCCGCGAACCGAAGCTAGCCGTACCTATGCCCTCGAGACCGCAATTCGGACTGCTCAAGCGGAGGCCGGCCTGGGCCGTTTTGACGCTGCCATGGTGCGGCTGACCTCAGTGCAGGATCTAGTTCGCCCGCTCTCGAACAACTATCTTCTGCAGATGTTTTATTCCACTCTGGGCGAGGTGCAACTCGGCAATCATAATGCGGCCGAGTCCGAGCAAGCTTTCCGTCCCGCTCTTCATCTGGCCGAGCAAAACCTGGCGTCCCTGACCAGTGCAGCGGACCGAACGCGGTGGAGCAAAGACGCCGCTCCGGTATACCTGGGACTCGCCGAAGCCGAACTGGTGCAAGGGCGTGTAGAGGAATCGCTACAAGTGTTCGAGTGGTATCTGGGAGCGCCTCAGCGCTTGCCTCCAGATCGCCGACCTCTGACTGACCCTGCGCTAACGGACACGTCGTGGCTGGCCTCTCGCCGTCCGCTCCTCACAAAAGAAACCGTGCTCGCATATGCCGCACTGCCGGACGGCTTGGCCATCTGGGTCTATGACGACCGCGATATAAGCGCAAGCTGGATTCCGAAACCTGCCGACGATCTGCAAGAACTGGCGAAAAGGTTCCAGGATTTGTCGTCCGATCCAAAGTCAGAACCGCGCGCCTTGCGCCGGGACGCTCGCAGTCTCTATGACTGGCTCATCGCTCCGGTGGAACAACACCTGATGCCCGGACGCACGCTGGTAATCGAAACCGACGGCTGGCTGGCCCGTCTACCCTTCGAAGCGCTCCTGGATGCGAATGATCATTACTTGATAGAACGTGCGCCAGTTGTCCATTCTTTGGGCCAGGATTCGCAGGTTCGGTTGCGCAGCGACACTGGCATTTCGGCAGATTCGCCGGCCCTGGTGGTAGGCAGCGCCGCTTCATCGCCTGCGGATGGACTCATTCCACTTCCTGATGTGGCTGCGGAAGCAGACGCGGTCGCCAGCGGCTTTCGCTCCACGCGAGTCCTCGAAGGAAGAGAAGCTACTCTCGGCGCTGTCCGCGGCGAGTTGCCCGGGGCGGCGGTTTTCCACTTTGCCGGACATTCTCTCGCCGCTTCTGGAGAAACGGGCTTGCTGCTGGAAGCCGGGGAGGGAAAAGCAAACATTGCTCGCCTGATGGACGCAAACGTGGTGCGGCAGCTTCATTCGCAAAGTTTGCAATTGGCGGTGCTCTCAGCCTGCAACACCGCATCCGACAGCGGCGGATCGAGCGGATTCGACAGCGTCACCGACGCTTTTTTGCGTGCGGGTGTGCCGCATGTGATCGCGAGCCGTTGGGCCGTGGACTCCGCCGCAACCCGGGGGATCATTCAGGATTTTTATCGCAACGCGCTCTCTGGCCAGACCGTTTCCGAGGCCATGCGCCTGACCTCCCTCAAAATGATAGCTAACCGGGACACATCTCATCCTTACTACTGGTCCGCATTTGCAGCATATGGACGGCCCTAATTTCTTCAAACAGGAGAAACCGATGAAAATCCGACGCCACTTCACCAGCACCTCGGTTGAGCTCGCCTGCGCTCTCTTGGCAATGCTCTTTCTAGTTGCCTGCAATCAATCCCATCCACCAACCCCCGCCCCCCCGGCACCCGTCACTACCGAGAAAGTCTTCGTCGAGTTTAAGGGGCCATGGGCCTTTGCCGTCGACCCGAAAGACGCCAATAGTGTTCTGGCCATCGCACCCAAATCCAAGGGCCATCGCGACCTCGATGTGCAAGCCTCCAACGAATCGTTATTGGATGCGGGAGTTTATGCGCTTTCGCTCCCAGCCCACAGCGGCCCTGCCGCGGCTACCGCAGACCCCGACATTGCGCAAGCCAAAATTGACGCCCAAAGCCTGCAAGCTGCGCTCGATAAAAAGTCCGTGAGGTACGTCATCCGCCTTCCCAAACCCGAGGAGTACGTTGTTGCCAGACGGCACAGAAGCCGATTTGGCCCTAAGTATCCGCCCGACGCTTCGACGGAGAAGGATTATGCCATGGCGACGGCGCTACGCTACAACGTCAGCAGCCTGACCGGGTTCTCCTTATCGGGTACCCCGGATAGCGGCACTTTCAATCCATTGCTGCTTCAGGTGGAGACGCCAGTGATTCGCTTTATCATCGCGCCAGATCAGGAGGACGACCCGCACGATAAGTGCGGCACTCACTCCCGCCAGTCGTTCCATGACCTGACGACGCTGCTGGGACTAACACTCTACGTAGACTTCCCAGATAATCCGGACGATTGTCACAAGACTGATCCACAGAATTCTCGCCCGGCGAAGGCTGAGGCTATCTCGAGACCCCCACTCAAACAGCTCGCAGTCATTGACATCAGAAGGGTCGAACAACGTCTGCTGGCGGCAGTGTACTTCTTCGACCATACGGGAGGCGACTGCGATTCACCTAATATCATTCTCACGACGACACCGTAACTCCGATGTGACATCGGCCGCGACGCATTTCTCTGAACGGAGCGGAAAGCACAAACTACTTTCCGCCCCGTTCCTGTTAGAACGTCGGTCCTGCGAGCAGCGTTCCCCAACCGCTAGCGACTAATGGCTAGCGACTAACGACGAACGACCAGCGACCGCCTCGAAGATTACAATATCCGCGTGAACGCCCCTGTCCCGCCCAAGCCGGCACCTGAGGACGCGCATCCTCACAACAAGCATCAGCACCACCATGCCGCCTACGCCGCCGAGGCCACAGGATTGCTTCTGATGGCGGTTTTGCTACTCATTCTGACCATCATCCGCTACTGGCGTTACATCCCGTGGAGCGCGCGCTGAAGGTGATCGACTCACCAGAGTCCCGGCAGCGGGAGTCGCCAAATCTGGATCGCCAGCCCCTGGTCGTGGTTGTGCTCGGCCCTACGGCGAGCGGGAAGACTGCTCTGGCCCTGGCGATCGCGCGGCGCTTCCATGGAGAAATCGTCAACTGTGACTCGGTTGCGATGTATCGCGAATTTGACATCGGCACGGCCAAGCCGACTGCGGCCGAGCGCGCGGAAATTCCGCATCACTTGCTGGATTGCGTCGACCCTTTAGCCGACGTCAGCGCGGGAGAGTATGCTCGCCGGGCCCGGCCGATTCTGCGCGAGATAGTTTCGCGGGGAAACGCCTCGCCGACTGAGGTTTCATCAAAAAACGCTTCGCCGAAAAACGCTTCGCGCGATAGCGAGCCGCGAAGCAACTTGCCCATCGTCAGCGGAGGCACCGGACTCTATCTTCGCGCTCTGCTGGACGGGCTTTTTGCCGGCCCGCAGCGCTCCGAAGATCTGCGCCACCGATTGCGAGCTCGCGCAAATCGGCACGGGGCCAAGTACCTGCATAGCATCCTGCGGCGGCTCGACGCCACGGCAGCGGACCGCATTCACGCGAATGATATTCCCAAGGTGATTCGGGCCGTCGAAGTGTGTCTAGCCTCACGTCCCTCGACCTCATCTATAACCTCGCCACAAACCTCGCCACGAAATATGACTGAACTTTGGCAGCAGGGGCGTGAACCGCTGCAAGGTTTTCGTGTTCTGCGCCTGGGCCTCAATCCGGAGCGCGAGACGCTCTATGCGCGAATTGATCAGCGAGCGGCGAAGATGTTCGACGGAGGACGGACCGATAGGGGCCTAATAGCAGAGACCGACTGGCTTCTCGCAAAGTACGGCGACCAAGTCCGTCCGCTGACGTTGCTCGGATACAAGCAGGCGTTGCAGTTCCTGCGCGGCCAGTTGGATCGAGAGTCTGCCCTCGCGGCTGCGCAGCAGGCTCATCGGAAATATGCCAAACGACAAATGACATGGTTCCGGCGCGAACCGGATGTGCATTGGCTGACCGGATTCGGCGACGACGCCCGGATCCAGGCGGAAGCTCTTGCGATTATCGAACGTGAAATTTGAAGCATCTTTGGCGTCCCCAAGACGGGGAACTTTTCCACGGAACATTTCCCGGAACTCCGAAGACTGCGCTTCCGTATCACTCATTGACAGAGGTTGGCAATCGTCTGGTTGCGGTCATTCTTGCCGAGGATATGCGTACCGACTCCGGACTTATGCTCGAGCATCAGATTCTGTTGCGCGTGCCTGATGCCCGAATCACCTATGCGGATGCGCGTTCGGCAGCGGGAATGAAGGCGTCCGTGAGCGAAGGTGCGGATGCAGCGGAGCACGTCATTGTGGCAGTATACGTGGTGCCGACCGCTGTCCGACTCAGTCCACCCCGGTTCAGGAGGTTCCAATGTTCAATCCAGTGTCCAAGATATTCGAACTGTTCAGCCGTGACTCTGTCGCAAGGCTGTTTGTGGGTGCGCTAGTCGCCGCACTGTGTCTACTTCCAGCCTGCAGCATCAATGCCAACGACAAGGGCGCTGATGGCGAGAAGCACGTCGACATCAAGTCTCCCGTAGGTGATCTCCATGTGAGCGAGGGAGCCGATATTCGCGACGCCGGCCTGACGCTCTATCCCGGCGCCAAGCCCGCCCCGAAAGATAGCAGCGACGATAAGAAGAGCGCCAATGTTAATCTTTCAATCCCCGGATTCTCGTTGAAAGTCATAGCGGCCGAGTTCGTTTCCGATGATGCACCCGACAAAATCATCGGCTACTACAGCAAAGAGCTGCAAAAATATGGCAAGCCCATACAGTGCCACGGCGGCTGGAACAACGGCCACTCAAACTTCGACAATAAGGACGAATTGTCCAAGCCGGTAGCCTGTGGGAAAGAGGGCAGTGGAGACGGGATAGAGTTGAAAGTGGGAACTGAGGGAAACCAGCACCTCGTTTCCGTGAGGCCCAACAATCAAGGATCCCGCTTTGCCCTCGTCTATGTGCGCATGCACACTGGCAATGACACTACCATCTAAAGGCATCGCGTGATTTGGCCGTCGAATGATCTGACCATTGAGTCACCGGGTGATCTAAAAATAAATTGTCATCCTGAGCGAAGCGAAGGACCTGCTGTTAGCCGAGTCCATCGAGTTCGCCACGCATCAACTAAGTAAGTCAGCGGAGAACCAGGTTACTGATAGCTGACGGGCTGCCTTTGACTTTCGATGAACCCGATGCACCCGATCAACCGATCACCCGATGCTTCCAGCCTTGCTCTCCCGGTTCGTTGTGCGCTAGCTTCAAGAAGTGGAACACCCCTGTCAACAATGCGGAACAATAGTCGAAGACGGGCGGCCATTCTGTCCGCAATGCCGCTCTCCTCAGATCCACGTGGCCGTCCCCGAGAGCGCAGTGGCCGCGACCCAGCCATCCTCGCCGCAGCAGTTTTCTTCCGAGATTCTTCCACCCCCGCAGTCGGCAAGGCCAGTCGCGACCACCGGCACTCTCGACAGGGGAATCGCGACGCGCGCTGCGATCAAAGCCGGCGTACTCGGTTTTTTCCTTGGAATGCTGCTTCCGTTTATCGCCATTATGCTAGCCGGAGGATTGGCCGTCTTTTTCTACCGCCGTGAAAGTGGCTTCGTCCTCTCTGCCGCTCTGGCATCTCGTATTGGAGGAGCGGCAGGAGTCGTTGCGGTCGCCATCCAGTCCGTTCTTTTCACCGTCTATATTTTTATTTTTCATCGCCAACAGGACTACATCGATTCCGTAACCCGATTTGTTCACTCGGTGGGCGGCGATGCCTCGGCGTCTGACATTCAAGCCAGCATCCGCAGCTTGTTCACGCCGGCCGGCCTGATCGTTACCCTCCTGTTTGTGATGATCTTTGCCGTGCTGCTCTCCTCCGCCGGGGGAGCATTGGCCTCTCTGTTTTTGCGTCCCCGCAAACCTGGGGCGTGACGTAGCCGTTATTGGCGCAGATTTCCGTCTCCGCCTTGCTCTCGTCTTTCCGCACGCGTATCATGCAGCGTTTGAAGCAACAGGCAAGCATTGCTACGGCTAGCGCTGAACTAGAGTCCGCGCAAACACAAAATTATGAATCCAGCTCGCGGTTCGCTTCTCGGCATCGAGCACCTGGAAGCAGCCGAGATCATAAGAATCCTGAAGTTCGCCGGGCGCATGAATCCCGACAAGCCACGGCCCTTGCTCACGGGTAGCCGCGTGCTGCTTCTTTTCTACGAGGCGTCGACCCGCACCCGAAGCTCGTTTGAGATCGCAGCGAAGCTGCTTGGAGCGCACACTGTTCTCATCACTGCCCAGGGTTCAAGTATTGAAAAGGGCGAATCGCTGCTCGACACGGGATACACGGTGCGCGCTCTCGGCGCCGACATCATCGTCATCCGCCACCCCAGTGCCGGCGCGCCCTACGTCATGGCACAGCATATCGACGTACCCGTCATCAATGCCGGAGACGGGCTCCATGAGCATCCCTCGCAGGCTCTGCTCGACGCTTATACCGTTCTGCGAAATAAAAAAACTTTCAAAGGTCTGCAGGTGGCGATTGTCGGCGACATCTTTCATAGCCGCGTGGCGCGGTCTGCCTGTCACTTGCTGAGCAAATTCGGGGTGAAAATTATTCTCTGCGGACCGCCCGAACTCGTGCCTGACATCGCCACGACAATCGCACCCGGCGTGTGCGTGACCCGCCACATCGAAGACGCTTTGCGTGGCACCGACGTGATCATGCTTCTTAGGGTGCAGACCGAGCGCCTCTCAGGGCTAAAGATCGACCTTGCGGAATACATCGCGCGCTACCAGATGACCTCCGTCCGGCTGAAGATGGCGAAAAAGGATGCCATGGTCATGCATCCCGGCCCCATCATTCGTGGTCTCGAACTGACGAGCGAAGTCGCCGACGGCGCCCACGCGCGCATCCTGGAAGAAGTTCACAACGGCGTGCCCACGCGCATGGCGATTCTGGCGCGGGCAATCGGAAAGATGTGATGAGAAGCCCAAATCTAGGTAGTTTACTGATCAAGGGCGGCCACCTCATCGATCCTGCGGCCCACATTGACGCGCCCATGGATTTACTGCTGAAAGATGGCCGAGTCGCTGAGGTCGCTGCCCCCAACAAGATCAAAGGCGGCGCGTACGATAAAGACGAGAAATTTGATGCCCGTGGGCTCATCGTCGCCCCCGGCTTCATCGACCTGCACGTGCACCTGCGCGAGCCCGGCCAGTCGCACAAAGAAACGGTCCAGACCGGCACCGCCGCCGCTGCTGCTGGCGGCTTTACTTCTGTCTGCACCATGCCCAACACGGCGCCAGTTGTCGATTCAGTCGAATGGGTCGAGTGGCTTCGCCAGCCGGAACGCGGTGCGCTCGTCAACGTGTTTCCCATAGCCGCCGCCACCCACGCCAGCAAAGGCGTCACGCTCACCGATTTCCGCGCGCTGCACCGCGCTGGGGCCATCGCCGTCACCGACGACGGCAAGCCCATTCTTGATGACAGCATTATGCGCGGCGCCCTGGCGTTGAGCGGAGAGCTGAATTTCCCCGTCGTGCAACATGCCGAAGACACCCGCATGACCGAGAATTGCTCCATGCATGCCGGCGCGCGTTCGTTCCGGCTTGGCTTGCGCGGAATGACGGCGGCTGCGGAAGCGTCGATCATCGAACGTGACGTTCAACTCGCGATGCACATTCCCAACTCCCGCCTGCATGTTGCTCACCTCTCGACGGCTGACGCGCTGAAGAGTGTGCGCCGCGGCAAGCGCGCCAAAGCACGGGTCACTTTCGAAGTTACGCCGCACCATTTCACGCTGACCGATGAAGATATGCGTGACTACGACAGCAACTACAAGATGAATCCTCCGCTGCGCTCGAAATCCGATCTCGAAGCTATTCTCGTTGCGCTCGCCGACGGCACCGTCGATGCCATCGCCACCGACCACGCGCCGCACGCCGCCCACGAAAAAGATATGGAATTCGAGCGCGCCGCGTTTGGCATCACGGGGCTTGAAACCGCGCTGGCGCTCGCCATCACAAAACTCCATCGCCAGCAGCGAATTCCGCTTCCTCGCATCGTCGAACTCTTTACCGCAGGTCCGGCGCGCTGTGTCGATCTTCGTGGCCGCGGGTCGCTCATGCGCGCTTCAATCGCTGACGTTACGATTTTCGATTCGAAAAAAAAGTGGACCTTCGATGCCGCCAAGTCCCGCTCGAAATCAAGGAACACGCCTTTCGATGGCTGGCAACTGACCGGAAAAGTGGTCGCGACGATAGTCGGCGGGAAAATTGTTTACGCCGGTTAGACTCGCGTAGGGACAGCCGCCCTCGGCTGTCCATTCGAGCGGAGCTCGAATTTAAATAGGGCCATCAACGGTTCGAGAACTTCGCCAGTGCTACAATCCCTCGCCATGAGGCGCACACTATTTCTCCTGCTGCTGGTTCCATTCCTGCTCGCCCAAACAGCGACTGAAGTCGAGATCACCGCTGAGCCGTCACACCATCTTGCGCTAGACAACGAATACGTCCGCGTCTTCAAAGTTGAGGTTGCGCCGCACGCGTCAACCCTCATGCATCGCCATCGCCACGACTATATCTACGTCACCATCGGCGACGCTCACGTCTCCAACGAACTCGAAGGCAAACCGCCCGTGGACGTTAAGTTTAAAGACGGCGATACCCGATTTACCCCAGGGAATTTTGCCCATGTGGCCAGGAATCTTTCAGACCAGCCCTTTCGCAACGTCACCATCGAGTTGATGCAGGATGAAAAATTGCGGAAAACTCCATCCCACTGGCCCGAAGAGGCCGGCGAAAAGACCTTTCCGGGCGGCCGCAGCAAAATTCTTTTTGTGAAAGATGGAGTGCGTGTCTCCGAAACGAATCTCGAACCGGGCGCGACGATTCCCAGCCACCACCACGATGCTCCTCATCTGCTGATCGCGGTCAGCGATCTTGATCTCCGAAGCGACGTTGAAGGGATGGGGCCGATGCCTGGAAGCTTTAAATCTGGCGATATCAAGTGGCTGCCTGGAGGTTACACCCACACCCTAACGAATGTAGGCAGGAATCCGGCAAGATTCGTAACAGTAGAATTCTAGGTAGAGACGCGGTTTGCCGCGTCTGGCGCGCTCAAAATTCCCGAATTAAGTTTGTCATCCCGACCGGCGCGAAGCGGAATGGAGGGACCTCGTGTTTTTCAACGGCTTCCATTTTTAGTCAAACCGATGCAACATGTCGCTTGCTTCGGGACACCACACTAGCCCTTGACCAGCGGGTTTCCCGGCGAAACCAGGCCCACCCGATGCAGCTTTGCGGTGAGGCGGTCTTTGTCGCTCGAAGCTGACGCAGCGGCGAGGCGCTTGCGCAGCTTAGCGACTTTTTCCGCGCGAGTGCGGCGGCGGCGAATTTCAGGGCGACGGCTGGGTGCGGACATAAACATTCTCCTTTGGTATTCAGTACCGATGCTCGGCAATCTGATCTTAGTTGAGCTGTTGACGAAGTCACGAGTCGGGATTTCGGGCGCCGACGTGGACTCAAGTTGAAGGCTCAATTATAAGGTTCATCGGCAGCACTGGCAAAGACGCCTCCCAAAGACGCCTCCCAAGCAAATCGACAAGAACAACAGCGAAACAGAACGACGCCGCTATCAATCGCGCCCGGGCCGCGGCTTCTCCGGTTCGGCCCGATATCCGCTGCAAACTAATACCGGCAAACGCGGATATTTCGCGAACCGCGAGTCTTCGAACGAGAGCTTGCACATCAAGAAGGTCGATCCGCGATCGGATTCCATCCAGCGGGCATGTTGGCAGTTTCCGCAGAGGCCGGGGTCAGTATGGATAGGGGTCTTTTCGATCACAGTCGCGATGTGAAGTCATTGTATAGGCGATCCGCTCCGCAATGCTCGCATGTGAGGGCATTCGCTCGAACCAGCGCAGGAATTCAAGAACACGAAGAGGTTTCACCAAAGGGATGGATTGCTTTACGAAAAGAGTTGCTCAAGAAAGAAATTGGAAGCCTGGTTCACCTTGCGAATCGCGACGTCACGCTGATCGTGGTTTCGCGCGCGCGCAACACCTGATGGCGAGACGGATGTTGTAGACTGTCCCGATGGGACGCAAGGTAGAAATTTTTACTACACAACAGCTTTTGACGGATTTCTTCAACCAGTCTACCGTCGGGCTTGCAATTTACGATGACGATTTACGTTATCAGGCGCTCAATCCTTGTCTGGCCAAGATGCATGGTCTGTCATTGGAATCGCATTTGGGACGGACTATGCGAGATGTGCTTGGAGAAGTTGCTTTGCGAGTGGAGCCTGCCATCAAACAGGTGTTAACTACGGGGCGCCCTCTTCTCAACTTTGAAATTGCCGGAGCTCTGCCGCGCACGAAACGACCGGGACACTGGGTTGACAGTTTCTTTCCGGCGAAGGACGCGTTTGGCAGGGTAAAGCAAGTCGGTGTGATCGTTGTGCAACTCCCGTCAGAGACCAAGCTCCAACCAGCGGCTTACAGCGGGACTGAAGTGCTGCGCTCGTGGAAGGAAATCGCCGATTATCTTGGAGCGAGCGTCAAAACCGTCCAACGTTGGGAACAGGAACACAGGTTTCCTGTTCGACGCTTGAAAGCAAGCAAGGGCGCCATGGTTTTTGCAATGAAAACCGACGTTGATCGCTGGTTGCGGAGTGAAACCTTGGGAAAATGAAGCCCGAGCCGCGCGGAGCCATCTTCGTTCTAACCCCGGCGCGACTCTGCGGCGTGTGTCGTTTCTTTGCGTTACTTTCCTGGCTTCTGCTCAGCTATTGTTGCAACTTCTTCAGAGACGCCTTCCCCGAAGGGTTTTATGAGGAGGTAAACGGAACTGGAACAAGCTACTTTGAAGCACGTGTGCCTCCTCTGGAATCCTTTAACACTCGAATGGTACTGCCGCGATTGCGGCCGCACTTCAGATCACCAGGCTATTCAGGATGCTCGAATTGAGATCGAAGAGTATCCCTGCATTCCCTGCGGCGCGGTGAACGACCGCCATTGAGACGGGAGCCGCGCTCAGAAGGCTACGCGGGGTTTGCCTTCATGCATCCGCAACAGAAAGGCGTCACACTCTGGAAACGAAACTGTCAGATGCCGGCGTACCAGGCGTAGCCTCCTTCTGCATTCGCGCCGCCGAGTCCCTTGCCGAAACCTTTCATACTGTCAGTGACTGTCAGATGGGTGATGAACTTCACGTTCTTGTAACCGACCTGGCGTGGCAGCCGTAGGCGAAGCGGCCCGCCGTGTCCCACGGGAAGCTCGTCGCCATTCATGCCATAGGTCAGCAAAGTCTGTGGATGCAATGCGTCGGCCATATCGATGCTTTCCCACGTGTCGGGTTCTATCGAGAAATAGACCACGTATCTAGCCTGCGGGAGGACCTCCACAGCTTGCAGGATTTGGAAAAGAGGTACGCCGATCCACTCCGCGATATAAGACCACCCCTCTTCACACTGCAGCATCGTGATCTGGCTATGAGATGGGTAGCTCTTGAGCTGATCGAGCGAAAACGTGGCGGGCCGCGCGACCATGCCATTGACGGAGAGCCGCCAGTCAGCGAACCCTCCGGCCTGAAGGCGCTTGAACTCGTCAGTCGGAGGCTCGATTTCATTGGCGAATGGAGGCTTCGAAATCTGGCTCCGCGAGAATTCGCGCGCTAAAGAATGCCTGGTCAGCAGCCGCTGTGAAGCGTAGGTCAGCGTTTCGCCCAGGCCGTAGATGCCGCGGTGATCGGGCGGAATCAGTCCATACTTTTGTGCCAGCCGCGCGGCCACGCCCAGCCCCGCTGCGCCCGCCGTGGCCGCGAGTCCGGTGGTGATCAGTTTGCGGCGTGAGATTTTGTTCATGTGCGCTCCATATCTGTAGCGGCGTCATCTGCAGCGGCTTGAGGTCCAGGGGGAAGCCCGGCGGCGCGGCCCGTGATCATCGCCCGCATGCGGCTCCTGAATCCGGCCAGCCAAACCATCCCAACGTGTACCAGCAGAAAAAGCACGAGAGCCAGCGAGACAAAGAAGTGAAGCGTGCGCGCCGACTGCTGGCCGCCAAGCACATTGACGGTCGCTGGAAAAGCGGAAACAAATGCGGGAGACATGGCCAGGCCCGTCCAGATAACGAACGGAAAAAGAACGAAGATGACGAACACGTAGCTTAGGCGCTGGAGCACGTTATACGACCAGGCTTCCGCCTCACTCGGCCGCTGGAAGCGCAAGTGGCCGGTGATCGACTTCGAGAACGCCCGCCAGGAAAGATCGGCCCCACGCGGCAGTAAATTTCGCCGAAAGTGCCCGGTAAACAAGCCGAAGATTAAGTACAACAAACCAGTGAATAGCACCACCCAGGCAGATTGAAAGTGAAGATACCGGCCCCAGCCGTTCTGGTCCGGCAACACGAACCCGAAGCCGGTGGGCACCAAGTTCCTCGATGCCGGGATATGCAGCTTAAACAAAGTAGGAGTCAAATCGTTGCCGGTCTCGCCCCAATAGAAGCGCGGATGAGAAAAAACGATTGCAGTACCGCTGACCAGCAGGGCTAGAAAACACAGTGTGGTGATCCAGTGCGTGATGCGGACTAAGGCCGAATGCCGCGAAGGAACCGTCTTATTAGTAACCTCGGCCGGGACCGTGGTCGGGACGGCCGAGAGATCACTTGGGATACAAGCGGAGTCGCCCACGCCGAAATGTTACCATGTGCCGCGCACCTCCGGCATCAACGAATCCGACTGACTGTTGGCCGCGCAGCGACTGTAGCGCCGCCGTCCCGGCGGCGACGCGATGGATGATCGTCGGGCTGGAATCCACCTCATCCCAGGCATCCAGCGATTGTGAGTGTAATGGATGTTACGGCGAAGTATCGCTATTGCTTGATTGGCTTTCCATCTGGCCCGATGACATCGGAATAGTCAGGGCGACTGGAGAATCTGACCGGAAGCCGCGCATCGACAATAGCCTGCACGGCCTGTTTCACTTTAGGTGACCCTTCTGAATTGGCGGCTTCGCGGTAGTAACAGACCACTCCTTTCTGCTGCGACAGTTTCTGCAGAGATTCCCGCAGCGACTGTATCGTGGCAGGTGCTCTGTTGACCGCGATGCGCCCATCCGCCATTACACTTACTTTCAGGACGGGTTGCGCTGGCTTCTCTTGAGCAAAAGAGACGCACTGATCCCACCACTCATTCATGCTCAATTCGACGGAATACCAGTTCCTTTCCAGACGACGCACACGATCCACATTGCATGGTATGCCACCAAACCTGCCGTATGAACGACTCTTGGCCGCCGATGAAAGCGCATCTCTTGGATCGAAAACAACATAGGCCGTCCAATCGCCCACTGGCGCACCGCCCCAACCGTCCCACTCGATGTGCTTGAACTCCTCGTTAACCGGAGTCGCCTGCGCGAGAACTTCAGCCTTCAGACGGCGCGACCATAGCAGCCATCGAAGCGAAGGGCGGACTATGTTTTGCGTTGCGAGTAGCGCTCCCGCCCCGAACATAAACACAACAACCGCTAACACCACTGAGAAACTCTTGCGCGTCCTTTTGATGATGGCAACCACAAGCACGACAAGGAATGCTAAGCATCCGGCAGGAAGCATCAGAAATAGATAGGAAAGGACAGGGTCTTTGTCGTAGACAAACAATAAGATCATGACAAAAACCGCACAGAGCACCGCATATAACGGTAACCGCCAACTGAGATGATCCCTTCCCGCCTCTGGCTCGATCATCCAAATACTCTCCCCATCGACAGTATGCGCCAAGCTCGAGTACTGAACCAAGATCATTGTTGTAACCAAGGCGATTTCGCTAACTGAGGATCGTCAGCTACTCGAAAAAATACCTTGTGGCAGCCGGACCTGTAAGCCGAATTCTGTCCGCAACAGGAATGCTGCAGGACGGTCATTCCTCTGGGCCACGCATTACTGCGGGGCTCAAGCGACCTACCCGGAGGTTGTGGCGCACCGAGCCGGCACGCTTCCCCGTCAAACCCGAAGGCTCGCCGGAAAATCCCTCCCTATTTGGTCTTGCTCCGTGTGGGGTTTGCCCTGCCCGCCGCATTACTGCGCCGGCGGTGCGCTCTTACCGCACCTTTTCACCCTTACCTGAGCCTTGCAGCCCGGGCGGTATGTTTTCTGTGGCACTTTCCGTCGAACCATCCCGCCCATAAAAGCGCGGGGGCCCTCCCGGACGTTATCCGGCACACTGCTCTGCGGAGTTCGGACTTTCCTCCCGTCTTGCGACGAGCGACCGTCCGGTCCGGCTGCCAACAGAATGATTATATGCGATAGCAGATCAGGTCTCAGGGTTTACCTGGTCTCAGCAATTCAGGGGCCCGCTGTTAAACTGATAACCAATCAAAGAGCCGGACAAGAAATCCTTGCCCTGACCTGAGACCTGACACCTGCGACCTGAGACCTGCCCTCATGAACATTTCCGAGGCCATCAAAATCTCGTTCCTGTCATTGTGGGCGAACAAGCTGCGCTCCGCGCTCACCTTGCTTGGGGTAGTCATCGGAGTTGCCGCCGTAATTGCCGTGGTCACCTTCGTCAACGGCATCAACGGATACGTGGCGACGAAGATTTTCAGTCTTGGCGCCGACGTGTTCATCGTCTTCAAAGTCTCGCCTGCCGTCACCAACGTCGACAAGTATCTCGAGGGCGAAAAGCGCAAAGATCTCACCATGGAGGACTATCGCGCCGTGCGCGAGGGCTGCAAACTCTGCGCCTACGTAGGGGCTTACGCGCGCAGCGTGACCGGCCATGTGAAATACGGCGGTCAGGATCTCACTGACACAATGGTGCAGGGCATGACCCCTTCGGTGGCGGTCACGCAAGATGCCGACATCGATTTGGGCCGGATGTTCGGAGAATCGGACCTGGAAAACAACGCGCCCGTAGCCGTGGTCGGCACCGACGTTGTAGATACGCTGCTGCCGGGCGTCGATCCCTTAGGCAAGGAGATTCGAGTCGACGGCTGGACCTACCGCATAATCGGCGTCGGCAAAAAGAAGGGCACCACCCTGGGGCAAAGCCTGGACAACTATGTGTTCATCCCCATGACCTCCTGGATGAAACAATATGGCAGCCACAACACCAACATGCGCATCTCCGCCAAAGCGGTCGGCACTGGCGCCACGCTGGCCGAAGCAATGGACGAGGCGCGGGTGATCCTGCGGGCAAGGCGCCATGATTCCGCCGATGCGGCCGACTCGTTCGACATGGAAAATAACAGCAGCCTGCTCAGTATCTGGTCAAATTTCAGCGGCACCTTCTTTTATGCCATGATCGGAATCGCCGCAATTTCGTTGGTTGTCGGCGGCATCGTGATCATGAACATCATGCTGGTCTCGGTGACCGAGCGGACACGCGAAATCGGAATCCGCAAAGCCATGGGCGCGCGCAGGAGCGACATCCTGCTGCAGTTTCTGATCGAGTCCGTCACCATTGCCCTGCTGGGAGGCGCAATCGGCGTGCTCTTCGGCATTTCGTTCGCCAAGATCATCACGCTCGCCATCGGAATGCCCTCGGAGATCAAACTGTGGGCCGTATTGGCGGGAGTGTCGGTTGCAGCGAGTGTAGGAATTTTCTTCGGCGTCTATCCCGCACGCCGCGCAGCAATATTGGATCCGATCACCGCGCTGCGATTCGAAACGTAATAAGTTTTAGATTTGTCATCCCGAGCGGAGCGAGGGATCTGCAGTCGCATACTCAGTTCGGCGAAAAGGTTTTAACGTCCAATGCATGTCAAAGGTGAATTCGGCGAAGGTCTCGCCATGGCGGTCGACACGATCCGCAGCAACAAAATGCGCTCGTCGCTGACCGTGCTCGGCATCGTGATTGGGGTCGCCGTCGTCATCGGAATTTCGTCCATCGTGCGCGGCCTGAACGACAACGTAAGCCAGGTTATTACCAGCCTCGGATCCAATATCGTTTTCGCCTATCACCAGGAGCCCTTCACCTTTGGGCGTCCGACGGAAGAGATGCGCATGCGCAAGGAGTTGACCTACGACGATGCCATGGCCATGCGCGACCTGCCGCACGTAAAAGCCGTAGGCGCGGGCATTCGCTATTTCCGCCAGGAACTCGGCACCGGCACTTACGCCGTCAAATATAAAGACCGCAAAGCCAAGCAAACCATGCTGGAGGGCGACACCACCTCCTACAAAGACGTTTACGATATCAATCTCGATGCCGGCCGCTGGTTCAGTGATATCGATGAGGAACGTCACAACTCGGTCATTATCATCGGCCACGACACGGCCGAAGAGCTTTTCCCTAGCGAGCAGGCCTTGGGTAAAGAGTTGAATATTGAGGGCCAGATTTTCAGCGTCATTGGAGTTGCGAAGATTCGCCCGAGCGTCTTCGGCGGAGGAAAGAACCCCGACGACAACATAGTTTTCTTCCCACTAACCACATTTCGGAAGTTGCATCCCGAATTGAAGCAATACTGGATCAGCGTCAAAGCCACCTCGCACGATGACATGCCCAAGGCGATGGACGAAATGCGTGAACTTCTGCGGCGTCGTCGCAAAGTTCCGCCTGAGAAGCCGGATAACTTCGCCATCTTCACGCAAGACTCGATTTCCGACGTATGGAATCAGATCACTGGCATGATCTTCATCTTCATGTTTGCAGTTTCGAGTGTGGGTTTAATCGTCGGCGGCGTGGGCGTGATGAACATCATGCTGGTGTCGGTCACCGAGCGCACCCGCGAAATCGGAGTGCGCAAAGCCATGGGCGCCCGCAAGCGCGACATTCTCATGCAGTTCACGCTCGAAGCTGTGATGCTCACTGCCGTCGGCGGAGTGATCGGGCTTCTGCTCGGCGCACTCATCACGGCGATTGTCCCGCTGGCGTTTCCATCGCTACCGGCTACCATGTCCGTCTACTGGTCGATGTTTGCCTTCTTCGCGTCAGCCGCGGTGGGCCTGATCTTCGGAATTTATCCCGCCTGGAAAGCGGCCAATCTAGATCCCATCGAATCGCTGCGCTACGAGTAACGCTCCCGGAATTTGCTTTGAAGGAGCACGTTTCAGAAACCGCGAAAGCACGGTATTGCACGTGGTTTTGGGTGGCGCAGCGGTTTACCGCTGCGCAAAGTGGCATGTTTCCAGTGTCGGCTTTAGCCGCTGAGGGTATGGCGTGTATTCTTTGATCCGTCCATGTTATCGACTCACGCCCTGACCTTCAGATCGCTGGTAGAAGCCGTCGCCACGCTAGGAACCTTGGGCAGTCTGTTTTTCTATTTTCTTTCCGTGATTGCGGCGGCCAGTTTCCTGCGGCACAGGCGCAAGCAGTTGAGCCAGCCTTCGCCAGCAGCCCAACTTCCCCCAGTTTCCATTCTCAAGCCGCTGAAGGGAATCGATCCCAATATCTGGGAGAGCTTTTGCAGCCATTGCGATCAGGATTATCCACAGTTTGAACTAATCTTCGGAGTCAGTGACCGCGCCGATCCCGCCATAGACGTTGTACGCAAACTCCAGGCGGAGTACCCCGACGTTGACATCGACCTAATTGTCTGCGATCGAATTCTCGGAACAAATATCAAAGTCAGCAATCTGGCGCAGATGCTGCCCGCGGCGCGCCACGATCTTCTGCTCGTGAACGACAGCGACATCCGCGTGCCTCCCGACTATTTGCGCAAGGTAATCGTGCCTCTGGCAAACGATTCCGTCGGACTCGTGACTTGCCTCTACCGCGGCGTTGCCGCTCCAACTCTCGGCTCGCGCCTGGAAGCATTGGGCATCGCTACCGACTTTGTTTCTGGCGTGTTGAGCGCCAGGCTTCTCGAAAAAGGATTGCACTTCGGATTAGGCTCCACGCTGGCGTTTCGCCGCCGCGATCTCCAAGCAATCGGAGGCTTCGAAGCGCTGCTGGACTACCTGGCCGACGACTACGAACTCGGCGGCCGCATCGCTGCCACCGGAAAACGAGTCGAACTCAGCCCCGCAGTCGTGACCACATTTCTGCCCGCATACACGATGCGTGAGTTTTTCCGCCATCAGCTGCGTTGGTCGCGAACCATTCGCGACGCCCGCCCATGGGGATATGCTGGGCTGCTCTTCACGTTTGGATTGCCCTGGGCATTAGCGACGCTGGCCGCTGCTCAAGCCGCGCTGTGGACATGGGTACTGCTGGCGATAACAATAACTGCGCGCCTGCTGCTCGGATTCGTTGCAACGGTGTGCGTACTCGACGGCCACCAACCCGATACCCGTAGAAACGAGCGCCAGTTTTTCCGCAATGTCGTTCTACTGCTCTTGCGCGATTTGATCGCGCCGTTCGTCTGGGCGGCGAGTTTTCTAGGCAACCGCATCCACTGGCGTGGAGACGTCTTCGATTTGAAAGACGGGCGCCTGAGTGTCGTCAAATGATCGCCGCTAAATGACTGCATAAATAACCATCGTTCACTTGATTTTGGGTGGCGCAGCGCTTCAGCGCTGCGGTAACCGTACTGTTTTGAACGTGGCTTTAGCCGCTGAGGGCGCGACTCTTGCTCAGAAACGCCGCCTTTGTCATCGGCTGATTAGAAAAAATCGTCTTTCCACCCCGCCGCGCGATGACATAGCTCGTCAGCCCGCGCAACGCCGGCGGATCATCCCGATCCGTCCAGAAGAAAACGCGATGCGGACCGGTCCACATCTCCGCGAACGACACCTGCGTCTCCCAAACCTGCGGCGCTCCGGGAAATTGCGTACCGTACCACATGTTTCCGCCGGGCGCGTGCAAACTGCGCAGCGGCAGCCCGGTATAAAAATTCAGAGTGGAAGCGTTCTCGTACAGCCCGCTCACGACGATGTGATCGCCCGGCCGGTACTGTTCGCGAATCGCCATGGCCAGATCCTTCGACGAGATAATCGGAGAGAAAATGCCGAACGCAATCCGCACGCACGTCAGCACGACAATCATCATGGCGACCAATGCCGCATTCCCCGCTCCCGCTCGCCCGCGGCGTCGCAGCACCCAGCTGGCGAACGTACCCAGTAAAAATGCCAGCGTGAAGCCGAGCAGCGGCACCCGAAATGCGCCCATCGCCTGCGGCGTCAAATCCAGGAAGTGCCCGAAAGAGAGCGCATAATCTTGCGGGTTTTTCCTGAGGAGATCCGACAGATCCGTGCCCGGAGCAGGCGCCTTAGAGAAGAAAAGCAAACCAAAGCCAGCCACCCCGATGACGACGCCGACCACGAGCAGCACCGTCGAAGAAATCCGTCCATTGCGGCGTTCCCTGCTATCCGCGGCAGAGGCTCGCTCTCGTTGCAGCCATCCGCCGACGAGCAATGCCATCGCCGGAATCGCCGGAATCGTGTAGTACTCCTGCCGCGTAGAAAGACTGAAGAAGCCAACGATCACCAGCGTCCATAAAACAAACAATAGACACGCGCGCTGGCGACGCGTCATCTGGCCGTGAAATTCACGCCAACGGCGAGGCACTTCCTGCAACGACTGCGGCAGAAACACCGTCCATGGAATCAGCCACAAAATCAGCAGCGCCCAGAACAGCAGCAGCGGAACCGTGTCGTAATCGCGCGGCACGCGCTTGTTCAAAAAACGCAGAATGTGTTCATTGACGAAATAAAACCACAGAAAGCCGCGAACGTGCCCCTGCGCGGGATTCCGCAGCGCCGCCAGAATGTGCCACGGCGCGCCAATCGCCAGAAATACCAGCGTGCTCGAAACCAGACGCAGTTTTAGCAGGTGCCGCAAGTTTCCTGTCAGCAAAAGATACAGCCCAATCGCACCCACCGGAAACACCAGTCCAATCAGCCCTTTGGTAAGCACGTTAAGCGCGCACACCGCCGCAAGTCCCCAACAAGTCCAGAGCGCTGGCTTCGGTTGTTCGAGCGTCACCAGAAAAATCCAGAACGTCAACGTCAACCACAAGCCGACTGCCACATCGGGAATCAGAAAGCGTGTAAAGAGAAACGGCCCGAGCGCAGTCGCCAGCACCATCCCGGAGCAAAATCCGCCTTCGCCGCCCAGTGCCCAGCGCCCCAAACCATACGTAGACAGAATCATCGCCAGCACGCCTAGCATCAGCGGAAGCCGCGTGCTCCACTCGCTGATGCCGAACAGCTTGTAACTTACAGCCACCCCCCAATACATGAGCGGTGCTTTTTCCAGGTAGCGAATGCCGTTGACGTAGAGCGTCACCCAATCGTGCCGCTGCAGCATCTCCTTCGCCGCTTCGGCGTGCACCGTATCGGCATCGTCAAGCAACGCCGGATGCGACAGCCCCGCCATGTAGATGACCGCCCACAGCGCAATCAGCGCCAGCAGAGAAAATCGCCAGTCCGCCAGCAAACGGTGCGGACGCGTCTCGGACGGGCGAATCGCTGTCGGGGGGATCACCATCGGTCGGGTAGAAATCTGATTTGCCGGTGGATCGAAATTGCGCGCAGCGCTGGGATTCATCGCAGAATTCTTTATTATACGGGAGCACTTCAGTCTGCCGCGGCTCCACGCGAAGCCCGTGCCCCAGCTACCTCGCGGTAAATCTCTAGGATTCTCGACACCGATGCAGTCCAGGAAAATCGTTGAGCCTGCTCATAGCCCCGCTGTTTCATCTGCGCCCGCAGCGCCGGATCCAGCAACACGCGCTGCAGACCCCGCCGGATCTCAAATACGTTTTCCGGATTCACCAGCAACGCCGCGTTCCCCGCAACCTCAGGCAAGCTCGAAGTATTGGAAGTGACCACCGGCGTTCCATGCGCCATCGCTTCGAGGGGCGGCAATCCGAATCCCTCATAGAGCGAGGGAAACACAAAAATTTTGGCGACATCATAAAAAATGCGCAGCACTTCGATGGGCACGAATCCCAGAAAGCGGACGTCATTCTGCACGCCGCTGCGCACCACCGTGCGACGCAAGCGTGGATGACTCGACAGATCGTCTCCGATGATGATGAGCTTGAGATCCGGATATAGCTGCTCTTTTTGCAGCTCACTCTTCAGCGCCGAAAAGGCTTCGATAATGCGCACCACATTCTTGTGCGGCCGGATGGCGCCTGCATACAGAAGAAACGGATAATTCACCAGATAACGCTTGGCGATCAGTTCACGATCCGCTTCGGTCGCATGACCGTGCAGAAACCGCTCGTCAATGGCGTTGTACACCACTTCAATACGCGCGTCCGGAATAGCTAGAAGTTTTTCGATTTCGTTCTTGGTGAATTGCGACACCGCGATCACGCGCGCCGCTTTGCGCAACACCCGCCGCGTCATGTGAAAGTGCAAACTTCGCCGCAAACTGGAAAGATCGCGCGATCCATACATGTGCTCCAACAGATCGTGCACGGTCAGAATGTAAGGACAGCCCAGGCCACGCGGAATCCAGAACAGGTGCGGAACGTGAACCAGGTCGCACTCGAACCGCCGCACCACCGCGCGGAAATCAAGAGTCCCTTTCAGCGTATCGTCGCCGCCATCGAGCGGCACCCCATGAAAGTTTGGCGGCAGCGCCCCGCATTCCCCCACCCGATCTTGCGAGCCTATTAGGAAATAGTCGCTCTCGCGATCCAGGCGCGCCAGCGTGCGGACCACGTTCCGTATATAAGTTCCCACCCCGAATTCCGTCATCCGACGGATGTCGATGGCTACCTTCACGATGGAATTTAACCACAGGGAGCATAGAGAACACAGGGAATTCCGCTTTAACTCTGTCATCCCGAGCGCAGCGAGGGACCCCTATCCCTGGTACGCATTTTCGGGCGAGTAGGGGTCCTTCGACTCCGCTCAGGATGACAAGAGTTAGGATGTCAGGCCCGCACTTCGGCCTGCGCCCGCGCCCGCCGCTCGGCATACAGCGGAAACTCGTCGGCCATCCCCAGCACCTGCTTGCGGATTTTCGCCAGAACCGCGGCATCCGTCCGGTGATCGAGCGCCTCCGAGATCCAGTGCGCGATCTGCCGCATTTCGCCTTCTTTCATGCCGCGCGTGGTCACCGCTGGACTGCCAATGCGAATCCCACTCGGCTTCATCGGCGGATTCGTATCAAACGGAATCGCATTCTTATTCACCGTAATGCCAGCCTCGCCGAGCGCTTTCTCCGCCTCGCTGCCCAGCATGCCCTTGGCAAATACATCGACCAGCATGAGGTGAGTGTCCGTTCCGCCCGAGACGATGCGATACCCGTCGGCCGCGAGCGTCTCGGCCATCACCTTGGCATTGGCCACGACCTGCCGCGCATATTCGCGGAAGCTCGGCTGCGATGCCTCCAGGAAGCACACCGCTTTGGCCGCGATGATGTGCACCAGCGGCCCTCCCTGCATTCCCGGAAAGACCACCTTGTCGATTTCTTTCGCAAATTCCAGTTTGCTCAGAATCATCCCCGAGCGCGGCCCGCGCAGCGTCTTGTGCGTGGTCGAAGTCACAATCTGCGCGTGCGGCACGGGCGATGGATGCGCTCCGCCCGCCACCAGTCCCGCGAAGTGCGCCATATCGACCAGATAGAGCGCGCCAACTTTGTCCGCGATCTGACGCATGCGCGCGAAATCGATGATCCGCGGATACGCACTGCCCCCGCCAATAATCAGCTTCGGACGCTCCGCCGTAGCGATCTTTTCCAGATCGTCATAATCAATCGTTTCCGTTTCCCTGGTCACGCCGTAAGGAACGATCTTGTAGGTCTTGCCCGAAAAATTCAGCGGATGGCCATGCGTGAGGTGCCCGCCATGAGCCAGATTCAACCCCAGAATCGTGTCGCCGGGGCTCAGCACCGCCGCATAAGCTGCCTGGTTGGCCTGCGATCCCGAGTGCGGCTGAACGTTGGCATGCTCCGCGCCAAAAAGCTTTTTGACCCGCTCGCGCGCCAGATTCTCGACCACGTCCGTAAATTCGCATCCGCCGTAATAGCGCTTGCCGGGATACCCTTCCGCATACTTGTTGGTGAACACCGAGCCGGCAGCCTCGAGCACAGCCTCGCTGACAAAGTTTTCGGAGGCGATCAGCTCCAGCCCTTCATGCTGGCGGCGGACTTCGTTGTCGATAGCGTTCGAGATTTCGGGATCAACTTCATAAAGCGGGCGAGACATCGCGGAAGTTTTCATAGGGACTTTTATTTTACTCCGGAGGCTAAGTTCAAGGGCGGCGAACCACTTTGTAGTGGGTTAATTCCTGAGTCGCCGTTAATCCAGGCGCAATCCCAAGAAGTGCCCGGCGCACTACCTACATACGGCAGGTACTACCTAACCTTCTTCGAGTGATCGGCGCAAACGTGGGATTCAAATTCCATGTCGCGCTGCAACTCGAAGTTGCGCATCATTTCATCGAAAGATTTGCCGGTGGGCGCACCAGACGGATTGAATCGCCAGCCGCATTCGGAGCAACCAAAACCCCGAAAACGCTCTTGCTCAATCCATATCATCCTCCGGCTCATGGCCAGTCAGCAGCCTCACACTTCTATCGATCCCCGATAGCGACTACGGCTCACTGCGTCCTCATCTCGAATACGTCAGCTTGCCGAACCACTTGGTCCTTCACGAGCCGGGTCGAAAGCTGGAATTCGCGTATTTCCCCAATCGAGGTTTGATTTCTCTCGTAGTCGTAATGAAAGATGGAAAAACCGCCGAAGCTGGCATAGTTGGTAATGAGGGCTTTACAGGAACACTGGCGGCTGTTGGCCTGAAAAGGAGCACGCTTCAAGCAGTGGTGCAAATCACGGGGGATGGGTTTCGGGTTGAGGTCGGAGCTTTGCAGAGCACGTTGGAATCCGCTCCAACCCTGCAATTGATGTTGAGCCGCTATGCCGCAGTGCGGGGAATGCAGGTTGCACAAACGGCGGCGTGCAATCGTCTGCACGATATTGGGCAGCGCCTCGCGCGATGGCTGCTGATGACTCAGGACAGAGTAGATTCAGGGTCGCTGCACATCACGCATGATTTTCTCGCAACCATGCTGGGGACAGACAGACCTAGCGTGACCGCGGCAGCTGGTACTTTGCAGAGGAAGAAGCTCATCAAGTACGCCCGTGGAGCGGTGGAGATCGTCAACCGCAAGAAACTTGAAAACTCCGCCTGCGAGTGTTACGGGATCATCCGGCAGTACGATGGCGAGCTTGGCTTGAAATAAGTCCCGGTATGAAAACTCGCCTTGTGAGCCGTTCCACCAGATTGCCAACCAAATGAGGCCGCGCGTCATCCAACGGCGGGGAAAGAAGCGATCCAAAATGAATTTGCTCAGAAATCGGCACATCGTCGCAATTCTGCTGCTGGCCGCTCTGGCCGGTTGTACTCAACAACAACAAAGCCCGCAGGAAATCCGCGAAAAAACCGCCCAGGCGACCGCCGAAGCGAAGAGCGATGCCAAGGCCGTGGCCGAAGGCTTACGCGAAGGCTGGGACCGAAACAAGACAATCGATCTGAACACCGCGTCAAGGGAGCAGTTGCACAGTCTGCCGGGGATGACCGACGCAGAAACCGACCGAGTGATTGCGGGGCGCCCCTATGATGAACCGAACGATCTGGTAAGGCGCCACATCTTGCCTAAGGACGAATACGACAAGATTGCCGATCAGGTCACAGCGAAGAAATAGCTTCAGCCTCCTATTGGCAACTACGTCTCGAAAACACCCGCAGAGCTGCCCACGTCTCCAAGGGAGACTCAAGAGTGGGATTGCATTCTTCGGCCCTCGGTTGTAAACTCCTCCGCAGTTAAGTAGGTAGGTTAGCGGACGACCTTCCTCCTCAGTCCGCGCCAAGATAACGAAAGATAACGAAAGATCTCCAACAACCTTCGATGCTTATGTCGACCCTAACCCCAGGAGTGCTAACCCCAGGAGTGACCCTATGCGCGCCGCGTGTCTCGTTGTGAAAAGTTCCGTATCCTCCCTCGCCAAGCAATTTCACAAAGTTCTCCTGCCATCGGCTCTGGTCGCGACAGCCGGCCTGGGTTCGTGGGCGCAGGCCGCGCAGACGGCGCAAATTGTGCAGCCCATCGATGAGACGAAGCTCGTCCGCCTCGCCGGAAACACACATCCCGCGGCGCGGCCGCAGTTCGACCTGGGTCTGGTCGATCCCGCTTTGCCCATGGAGCGCATGTTGCTGGTTTTGAAACGCAGTCCTCAGCAGGAAGCAGCTCTGGAGCAGTTCATAGCCGAGCAGTACAACCCGAAGTCGCCGAATTTCCACCACTGGCTCCACGCGCAAGAGTTTGGTGAGAAATACGGCCCTGCGGACTCTGACATTGTCCAGGTCACCGGTTGGCTCCAGAAGTGGGGCTTCCGAGTGGATGGCGTGAATAAAGGCCGCACCATCGTCGAGTTTTCCGGCACGGCGGCTCAGGTCCAGCAAGCCTTTCACACCCAAATCCATCGCTATCAGGTCAAGGGGGTCGAACACATCGCCAACGATCGCGATCCGCAAATTCCCCAGGCGCTGGCGCCCGTAATCACCGGAGTTGCCTCGCTGCACGATTTCTTCCCCAAGCCGCAATCGCGCATGGGCAAGCTGGTAAAAAGGGACCGGAAGACCGGAAAGATCACGCCGCTCGATGCGGCGGCTTCCTCGCGAGGCGGAATGGCCCCGCAGTACACCTTTACAAACGAATATGGTGACACCGCCGAAGACGTCACTCCTCTCGATTTTGCAACCATCTACAACGAGCTTCCGCTGTGGAACGCGGGAACTGACGGTAGTGGAGTCCCGCTGGCAATTTCAGCCTGTAGCGACATCGACTTGAAAGACGATGCTACGTTCCGCGCCACCTTCGGTTTGACCGCCAACGCGCCGGTGGTCATTCACAATGGCACAGACCCCGGTGAAGTAAATGGGTGTTTTCAAGAAAACACTCTTGATGTTGAGTGGTCAGGAGCCACTGCCCCCGGCGCGACCATCGACATGGTTGTGTCGGGCTCCACAGCCACCACATTCGGAGGCGAGCTCTCCGATTCTTACATCGTCGACAATGAAGTTGCGCCTATTATGAGCGCCAGCTATGGCGAGTGCGAACTCGACTTTGGAACGGCGGGCAACGCTGCCCAGAATTCAATTTGGCAGCAAGGAGCGACGGAGGGCATCAGCATCTTTGAGTCGGCCGGAGATCAAGGATCCACGGGTTGCGAAAGCCAGGATACGCCGGCGCCGAACGCCGCTACCACCGGCTTGCAGGTGAATGGTTCGGCTTCGAGCCCCTACGTTACTGCGGTGGGTGGAACCGATTTTGCCTGGCAAATCTATAACCCCGACCCCTATTGGAACTCGACGAACACCGCGGACGGCGCCAGCGCCACAGGGTACATTCCTGAAATCCCGTGGAACTCGACCTGCGCTAGCCTCTTCCTGGCGACCTATCTCAACGGTGGCCCGTACACGCCCGAAGAATTGTGCAACGACGTCAGCGGAACTGATTCCGACGGCCTTATCGTCATCAGTGCTGGAAGCGGCGGTAAGAGCGCCTGCACCACCCCGAGCGGAACCACCCCGGCGAGTTGCGCAGGCGGCTACGCAAAGCCCTCATGGCAGAAGGGTACAGGCGTGCCTGCCGACGGCAAGCGCGACCTGCCAGATGTCTCTCTTTTTGCTTCGGCTGGGTATCCAGATGGAATCAACGGCAGCGCTTACTTGATATGCCTGTCATCGGCCTCGCCGGAGGGTACGTGCAACTATACGAATCCCGATTACATCATCTATCAGGAAATTGGCGGTACCTCAGCGTCGTCACCGGCCATGGCCGGAATCATGGCTCTGGTTCTGCAAACGACAGGCTCCCCCCAGGGCTTGGCAAATCCAGTCCTCTATGCGCTTGCCGCCAAAGAAACCTTGGCTGATTGCAACTCGAGCACGGTGGCAAATGGTAGCAGCTGCATCTTTTATGACACGACCTTTGGCACGAATGAGCAAGTCTGCGAGACCGGCAGCCCCAACTGCGTTACCAAGACGAGCGGCGACGCGTATGGAATCGTCAGTGGCTACAGCACAACCAAGGGATACGACCTGGCCACCGGACTCGGCTCGGTCAACGCCACGAATCTGGTAAATGCCTGGGCTTCCGCAATAGGAAAAGTCACCTTAACTCCCACCGGCCTGACCTTCCCCAGCACCGCCGTGGGCGTAGCGAGCGCAGCCAAAACTATTACGTTGAAAAATTCTGGAACCGGCGTCCTCCAGATCAACGAGATTGAGATCAGCGGGACGGATTATAAGTCCTATTCCGGTACAACCACTTGCCCCTTTGCGCCGACGACCTTAGCCGCCGGAAGCAGTTGCACTGTCTCAATTACATTTACGCCCGCCACCACAGGAACGCTCACCGCCCAGCTCGATATTTACGACAACGCTATCGGTTCGCCTCAAACTGCCTCGCTCACCGGAACGGGCGCAACGTCTGCCGTCCCCGTGGTCGCGCTGACGCCTAAGACTCTGACCTTCGCGAGTACGAAGATCGGATCCACCAGCGCAGCCAAAGTGGTTACCCTGAAAAACACCGGCAAAGGGACGCTGGACATCAACAGCGGGGGAATCACCATCAGCGGCACGGACAAGTCTTCGTTCCTGATCAAGTCCACAACCTGCGGCAGCACGGTCGCGGCTGCAGCAAGCTGCACCATTTCAGTCGAATTTAAGCCCGCCGCGTCAGGCACGCTGACTGCTGCCTTGCAGGTAGCCGACAATGCTGCCGGGTCGCCCCAATCCGTGAGTCTGACTGGAACGGGTGCGGCGACCGCTCCGGTGGTCTCACTGACGCCCAAGAGTCTGACTTTCGCCAGCACGGCGGTGGGATCAACGACCGCTGCCAAAGTGGTGACGCTGAAGAACACCGGCACCGCGACGCTCGACATCAAGAGCGGTGGAATCACGATCAGCGGCACGGATAAGTCGTCGTTCACGAAGACGACCACCTGCGCCGCCACGGTTGCCGCGGGCGCGAGCTGTACGATTTCGGTGAAGTTCAAGCCAGCCGCGTCGGGTGCGCTGACGGCCACGTTAGACGTGGCCGACAACGCCGCCGGATCGCCACAATCCGTAAGCCTCGCGGGAACTGGGAAGTAGTTGCCGCCAGCGCTTTGCAATGCTCGTGATTAAAGATCAGAGGTTAGAGGTCAAGTGCAGAGGTAAAGGCCAGGGGATATGTCTTGGCTTTTAACCTCTGCAATCTGACCTCTAACCTCGTCCTTTGGATTGGTGCCTGGGCGCCCACCTACCGGGGCGCCGAAGTCAAACTCTTCCCCGCCTCCAAAAACGAATCCAGATTCGTCTTGTCGATCAAGGCTGACCCCGTATCCACGAAGCTCGGAACCGGCGCATAAATATCCTTAGCCCAGTCGCTCCCAAGCGCCGCCGGCTTGTGATGATAGAGAGTGTCGAGCATCTGCATGCCGACATAGGCCATGGTGTAAGGCTTTTGCGCGATCGTGGCCGCGATCCCTCCCTTCTGAATCCAGTCCAGCGTCTCCGGATCGGTGTCCATCGCCATCACCACCTTGCCGGTCAGGTGATAGCGATCGAGCAATCCTGCGACCTCTTTGCCCGATTGCGCCTCCAGGCAAACAAAGGCGTCAACTTTGTCTTTTTCCTTACCGATAATCTCAGTCGTAGTATCGAACGTAATCCGCGGATCGCCCTGGATATCGACCACGCGCGTGATCTTGATATTCGGCGAGCCCTCGAGCGCATCTTTATAACCGCGCAGACGATCCTGCAAATTAGGCTGGGCCGGCATGGAGAAGACAACCACGTTGCCTTTGCCCTTGAGCTCCAGCGCCAGCCGTTTCCCTCCATTGAAGCCGGCCTGGTAGCTGTTGGTGCCGATAAAAAAAAGCCGCTTGCTGTCCGGTGCGTCCGAATCCATGGTAATGACCGGAATGCCCGCCGCCACCGCCTTGTCAATGCTGTCCTTAAGCAGGGCCGGATCGGTGACGCCAAGCAGTATGCCCGTAGCCTTCTTCTGCACCGCCTGGTCAAAGGCGTCGCGTTCAGCCTTAGGGTCATAGTTTTGCGGCCCCACGAAATCAAACTTAACCTTCATCCCGTCGGCTGCCTTGGAAAAACCCGAGCCAGCAGCACGCCAATAAGGCACCTGCAGGTTAGCGGCTACAAAAACAAAGTATTCGTCGGAGTCGTGCGCCGAGCCGCAACTGAGAAAAGTAGCCAGCAGAAAGGCAACGCAGCAACCGTGGAAAAGCCTACGTGAGAGGAGCATGGAATCCTCCTTCGCAACTTCAGCGAGGGGATTGTAAACGAGGCATCAAGCAAAGGCCAGAGCGCGAGTGCGGATGAGGCAGCAAGTGTAGCGCGGACACTCCTGTCCGCGAGAGGCTGCGAGCTATTTTGCAGGGGACGGGTGGCCTTCGCCCTTATCGAACCCGCCCGCCGCTGCAATTTGTCGCTTACTTCCGGAGCACCACACTCGAATCCACCGTAGGTAATGTCTCTGTTGGGCTGCCATCACAAACTATTGTCATCCTGAGCGAAGCGAAGGACCTGTTTTTGCCGCACCAATCACACCCGCCAACTACAGATTCCCTCCCCGAATGAACTTGTGAGATGGCTTAAAACGGAACGGGTGGATAAAAGCCGGTATTTTTTGTTTGCTCCTTGAAAGGAATCTACTCAAGATTTCGGTTCGGCCGGTCCAGTAGGAGATTTCAATTGGATCCTTGCGCCGATGCATTTTTGCAAGCATCTTCCTCGCCTCAGCCAAATCGCCTTCATAGGTCTCGACCTTCTTTGCACCAAGGGCCGTGGAAGTAAGTATGTTGCTCAATGCGTGAATCAGCCCGTCGTGATACATTGCGGACGCAAGCCCGCCACTCGAGTGCTGGCTCAGCCGAACATGAATGTTGACGACTCTGCTCACCTCCCGACGTAAAAATTTGAGGAGGGATTCCGCTGGTATGAGATTTTCTTTCTCGAGCCTTGAGCGCAGCCGTCGAACGAACATTAGGCCAGTTGTCTGGTACAGCTCATACCCCTGCTTCTCCAGTGCGCCACGCTGTCCGACGAGGCCCTCGGGTCAACAGCATAGGCTAATTTTGTAAAACGGCCTAGCGATTTGACGATTCCGTCCCATATAAACTGGAAATCTGAGTCGCGCAGACTATATCCGAGAAAGAGAAAGGTCTTTGTGGCCATCAGATCCTTCAACTTATTGAATATCGGCGGATTATCTCGAACGCAGCGCTCGTAGTCGGTCGTCGTCGCAACGATCGAGTAGGACCGCGTAATACACCCATGTATCTTCAATACCTGGCGTTTTCGGTCGTCCCAAAATGCAAGATCTCGGTCCTCGACGGTCGGGATCATTACCTCCAGGGATCGTTCCAAGAACGGGTCCCAATTTGTCGTCACGAACCTGTTGAAGTAGGGAATCTCGGCGAGTTCATTGCCGAACATCGTCGCAAGGTTGTGGTCTTCCCCCGGGCACAGAGAATCTTTCGATCCTAGCGACCGCTTCGCGGATTAGACGGTTGTGCCGTCCTCCGTCCATCTGATTGCAGAAGTATTCCATAAGATCGGGGAACGAAGGAGGTGGGTCCGTCAGAGGGAAATTAGCTTTGGTCTTGATGTCCAGATAGAAAGACGGCTCAGTTCTCCAGTAATGGCGCTCCGTCGTGCTTCCTGCGCCGACGAACACGACGCAGTGCTCTTGGAGGATATCATCGTAGAGTCTGGATACTAGTTTCTCGGCTGTTGCCGCCGCGTCCGGGCTCTTGCCGGCGACCTTCGACTTTATTGGGCTTGTCAACTGCGGCCCTCCTAACTCTGATCCCTTATCGTCGGCACTTATCTTATACCTGAGCCTGCCCCGTCCCACGCGTTTCCAAGAAATTCGGCGACGGACAGAACGCTCCCGGCAACTAGCTCGAATCACACTCCAAGAGAACCGCAGTGCAGCACATACTTCATCAATTCGTGCCGTACTAGCCGGGCCCACGCGTCTTTCCTAATCGTTTTTTGATACCCTGACAAGCGCAACCGCGGCTGTGGCGCAGACGGCGCTTACTCCCAAATTGGGAAGTCCACCAGCCTTCGCAAGCCATTCCCCCGCAATAGTCGTTGACTTCCAGATCGCAGCGCTGCAATAGTAGAAGTTGGTTGGGGCAGTTTCGAGGAGTGTCCGTCGAAAGCCGACGCACCTCGAAGCCGCCCCAAAAGCGTTTTCGGAGGCCTTTGCGGAGCTAAGTCCTTATTCCGGAATATTTTGAAGAATTTCTCCTTTAGACTCAAAGACTTGAAAGGAATTTCCTCCTAAATCAATGATTCTTAAAGACCGCATAGAGAAATATTTTCGACTGATCGGAGGGCTAAGCTGCGCAGGGGGAAAAGAGTACAACTAAGTCGTTAATTATGAATACTTTACAACTAAAGCCTTATTTTTGAATACTTTGCGTGAAATAGGGGGGGTGGGGGGTACCTAGTCCAGGAAGCGCCACAACCTACTCAAATGCCGTCCTCAGAAAACTAACCAGCTGCCAGCCATCCATGTATTTGTATGGCGTTTCCCCCATCGTGTAATGCCCGCAAGGCAGCACGACGACTTTGTGATCCAGATTGTGCTTCTCGAATTCCGCAACCACTTGCTCCGAAAATTCTGGCAGAAACGTCATGTCATACTTCGCATAAACAATGAGCGAGCGCCGCGGCCAGCGCGAAAACTTATCGAAGTACACCATTGGACTGACGGCCCGCCACACCTGCCGCAGATTCTCGAGATCGATGCCCGTTTCCAGTCCTTCGCGGATATGCCGCGTAGACTGCCCGTGCCACACCACATCGGCAAAGTAAGTCGAGGCATGATTGAACGCAGCTACCTGAATCCGCGGATCGTGAGCGGTAGCGATAAACGCGTAACACGAGCCCAGGCTCGTCCCAACAATCCCCAGCCGGTTGTAACCCTGCGCTTCCAGCCAGTCGAGACAGCAGCGCGCATCGATCACGCCCTGGCGCACCGAATCGAGCGTGCGTCCAATGTTGGCGGAGACGGCATAGTCGGCGCGATCGATCTCCGCCGGACGCCGAATGTCGTGATACGGCATGGACAGCCGCAGCACCGCAATCCCCATCCAGTTCAAAACGCGGCACAGGCTGGAGTAGGAAATCGCATCGGAATTCCAGTGCGGCAAGAGAACCACCGCACGCCGACCGCGCGCCGGAAACCAGCGTGCGTTCACCAGATTGTTTTCGGGATAAGGCGTCATCACCGGCGAGGTGAAGCGCAGAAACTCCGCATGAGTGCCACGAACTTTTTCTTCAAGCCGTGGATCGGCCACTTCGCGTGTGCTGAAAACCTGAACCTCGCGGCGCTCCAGGCGGAAATCGTTTGGCTGGGGGTAAGAATAAAACCTGTCGCTATCGCTAATAATATGGTCGTTGAAGCGCGAGAAATACTCCAGCAGATCGCGCGGATTCGGACTTCGAGGGCCACCATTGCGGCCCGGCCAACTCTCGGTCCAATCCAGCCCCCAATCCAGCCGACGCACCACGCGGTTATTGTCCACCGACGTGAGCCGGGTCTCCCAGTCGTACATCCATCGAGCGTAGCGGGCTGGCATATCTGCTCTAGGAATACAAGAAGGGGGCGCAATTTGCGACCGGAGTCAGTTCAGTTGCAGGATTTCAGCACCCAGCAGTCAAGATCGAGTAGTGGAGCGCCGGGCGTCCCCGCCCAGCCACCCGAACGTGTGCAGCACGCGCGAGACGCCAGTCTGTCGAATTCTATAACTCGTCATTTTTTTCGAAACGCGCACAGCTAGCTGCTGTAGACCCTCGGCACCCTCTGCGACAGCCCGCACAAAATTTCGTAAGGCACACTTTCGCACAGCCGTGCCAGCTCTACCGCATCGACGATCTTGCCATTGTTGGTACCGATCAAAACGACCTCATCACCCACGGAGATGCCGCGAATGTGCGTGACGTCCACAATCGTCAAATCCATCGATACGCGGCCCACCACCGGAGCATACTCGCCGCGCACGATCACCCGCGCGCGATTCGATAGCAGCCGCGGATACCCGTCCGCGTACCCGACCGGCAGCACCGCTATTCGGCTCTGTGTCTTGGTCACGAACGTACCCATGTAGCCGACCGCTTGCCCGGCCGCGACCTCCTTCACCGTGAGCACTCGCGTCTTCCACGAAAGCACCGGCCGCAGCGGCAATTCCGCAACTGTCGCGGGCGCTCCGCCGCGCGTGAAGGCCAGCGAATATCCATAGAGCGCAATCCCCGGACGCACCATGGTCTTCCACGTCTCCGGCCGCGCGCTCATAGCGGCCGAATTCCCCATGTGAACCAGCGTCGGCTTAAGCCCGTAGCTTTGCAAAACCTTGAGTCCCTCTTCAAAGCATTTCATCTGGCGCACCGCGTCTTCGGAGTCGAGCACCTCCGCCGAGGCAAAATGCGTGCTCACGCCTTCGAGAGAAAGGTGCTGGCACGCGCGGAGCATTTCGCACAGGTGCGCCCACGCGCTCTTCTGCGCTCCCAGACGGTTCATGCCCGTGTCGAGTTTCAGGTGAACAGGCAAAATACTCTGCCGTTTTCGTGCCGCTCGCTCCAGCGTTTCAATGTGCCAGGGTTCCCATACAGTCGGAGTCAGATTCGCGGCGACGATGCTGTCTTCCTCGCCCTTCCAGATTCCCGTCATCAGCAGAATGCGCGCCTTGCAACCCGCGCCGCGCAGGGCCAGCCCTTCGGCCGCGTCGGTTACTCCCAGCCACTCCGCGCCCTCGGATTCAAGCGCGCGAGCGCACTCCACCGCGCCGTGGCCATAACCGTCGGCCTTCACCACGGCGCAGATGGTGACGCCTTTGCCAACGTGCTTTTGCACCGCGTGGAAATTTTCTCCCAGGGCTCGCAAAGAAACTTCGGCCCAGGTTCGGCCGTCAAGAATCAGCGAGCGGCTTTCGGGAATCTTCGACGAGACAATCCGCGACGAGTCAATTTTCGACAGACCAGAGCGAGGAGCGTTCACGTAGCTGATTATAGCGAGCGCACTGCGTACCGCCTCTAATCGAAAGTGTTAACCGCCCGACAGGAAAAAGTTCACCGTGATATCGGTCTCCACTTCAATCGGCTCCCCATTCAACAAGTAGGGGCGATAGCGCCATTGCTTCACCGCTTCCACCGCGGCTGTGGCGAGCATAGGGTGTCCTCGAACCACCACCAGATTTTCGATCGCCCCTGTTTTGCCGATGATTGCCCGCAATTCGACCGCGCCCTGAACGCGCGCCTGCCGCGCCAGCGGCGGATAGACGGGTTGAACCCTGTGGAGCAGGGCGGCTTCAGCCAGATGTGACACGAGCAACGGCTTGACCGGGGCGGGGCGGGCAGGAATGACCATGGGAATAAAACCGTCTCCCACGCTACGGGCAACGCCAACGCCTGGTCCCCGTGCCCAGCCTTGTCCGTAGTCGAGGGCCGCGGGGGCGTCTGCGATGGAACCAGGCCCAAGGTCGTTAATAGGCGCAATATGATCGGGAGTCGATGGCGGTGCGACGATCTGTTCGGGCTGTACGACTCTGACGGCTGCAGCCGTATGATGCCCGCGGGCAGCTTCCGTTGCTGGTGCCGCATGCGGTGAGAAGGATGCCGGCGCGGATATCTGCAGCCAGCGCACCTGAGGGGGTCCAACCCAAATCAACGAGATGGCGAACAGCAAACTCAGCGCGAAGGCTTCCGTCACGAAGGATGCGAGCGCAGTCCATCCCCGGCGAGCTGACTGGTCCCAGGTGCTTTCTAGTGTGCTGAACATACGATGTGACCCCCGAACGAGTCCGTTGTCCCTACAGACACCCGCAGTCGAAGTTTTGATCCCGATTGGAGCAAAAAGCAGCGAACGACAGTCTGTGGCTGCTGATCGGGGATAAGGCGCAAAAAGCTGCTCGCAGGAATAAGAACTCACGGGAAAAAGAAAAAGACCGCGCTGGCACGCGGTCTTCATAAACTTGGAACCGAAATCGCCCGAGCGGTGTCGCTACTGTTTCGGCGGCGTGCTCGCAGGTGCAGCCGGCCTGGCCGGCGGTTTCATAGGCTTGGTAGCCGCAGCCGGAGCCGGCACGCCAGATTGAATGTTAAACGCCTCGATCACCGGTTGCGTGATGTCAACCGCAGGCCCATACCAGATCACCGGTCCGCGCGGCCACTGTTGAGACGTGTCCAGGATCATCCCATAGCCGTTATCGCTCGCGTACTTCACGATCAGCGGAGCCATCACGGTTAGGATTTTATTTCCAATCTCGCCCTGTTGCGCCTGGAAATCTTCCTGCGCATCCTGGGTGGAGCGATCGAAACTCTTCTGCTTGGTCTCGATATCCTTCACCAGCTTGTCGCGCGATGCTTCATTCAATTTGTCCTGCTGGGCGCTGAGCTGCTTCTTGAGGCTGTCGATTTCGTCGGACTTGGTCTTGAGCTCATTCTGTTTCGGCTCAAATTTCTTGGAGAGCTCGGCGAAGTCGCGTTGTCCCTGATTGGAGAGAAAGATCGCCTGCTCGATATTGATAGTGCCGACCTTGGTGCCCGTAGCCTTGGCAGCCGCTGCTGCAGCAGCCGACGGAGAGTCAGGAGCGGTTGCTGCTGGGTGAGAGCCCGCAGCCGGGGCAGCTTGAGCCAGAGCGAAGAACGAGAGGCCGAATACCATGGCCGCGGTGAAACGCGCGAGGCGCGCGAACTTGCTGAAAGTCAGCTTGCTGGTGGTTAACTCGCTGGTGATTAACTCGATCATTGGGTACTTTGAACTCCTTCGAATTTTGGGAATGGCTGGAAGCTTCCAGTTCGCTCGACTCCACGCGAATCTGATCGCACTCGGATCCTATTAGTGATAGTTCTGAAATCTAGTTTTTGAAATCTAGTTTTTGAAATCTAGTTTCGAAATCTGACCTTAAACACAAACCTGAAAATGAACCTGGGAACGCCGCAGTGAGCGCGCAAGGCGCGTGCGACGCCCGGCTCTCTTCACGCAGAAATCACAAGCGTGGCGATCAGGGTGTGGACGGTATGCATTATACGGAGCGTAGCGGAACAGCGTCAAACAGTCTTCGCCCTAACAGTCTTCGCCGTTCTGGGCTGCTCCTTCTGGGCTGCTCCTAAAGTTCGATGCCGCCAACCGTCATCTTGTTACCTCGCATTTCGTAGCCGCTCTGGAGCGCAATCACCACTACGAGTGACACCGGTCACAGCTTTTTGCCCTCTTCCTGAATAAGATATGGGAATAAGGGGTTGGCAGCCATGTCGGATCCCGTCACCGGCGACGTGTTTCGACCAGGGGATGAATGTAAGCGCTCGGGTATCTATCGCGTCTTGCACAATCCCAACCACGCGGATGAGCACGAAGTGACCTGTGTTTTTGGCCTGACCTTCCCGCGCTGCAAGAACTGCGACGAGTATGTTTGTTTCATCCTCGAACATCCCGCGCCTTTCGTCGATTCACACAACCATTTCAAACTTTACGACTCGTCAATCGCTCCCAGGCATCTCCGCTGAGACCTGCCTATGAATTCGTCCCGGCTCTTCCTGTTCAATAGTTAAACCGATAGCGAACCTCCCCATAAATTTGCCGCGGATCGTTCCAGTGAAATCCCCCAAACGTCAGGCTGTTATCGAGCTGCACGCGGCGGTTTGCCACATTCAGCGCTGTGACCGAAACCGTGTATTTCTCCGCGAAACTTTTCCCGAGAGCAAGGTCAAAGGTCGTGTGGCTGGGCAGATAGGTCCCCGGATATTGCGCCTGCGGCGTCCCGTACAGCCCGTTGGTGAAGCCGGAGCCGTAGTAGATATTTGTCGAGGCGTAAGTTTGCCAGGGCAAACTGGTGTTGTAGCCAAAGTTCAAGGTGTTCCTTTGATCGTGGTCTACGGGCCCAAGTCCCGGCGGGATATCGAGTCCGCATGTCAGCGGCGTGGAGCCAGGAGGGCAGATCAGTCCTCCTGTGATCGGCGAGGATGCCTGCGCGATTTGGTTGGCGTAGGCGAGATGAAATTGGCCGCGATGCCAGAGGTTCGGCGATCGCAGCGTGAGTTCCCAGCCCTGAATCAACGCGTAATCCCATGTGATGGGCCAGAAGATGTTCGATTCTCCAATGTTGTTGTGGTCCAACCAATTGTTGGCCTTGGTTTGATAAGTGTCGGCGTCCAGGGTCCAACCGTGATACGGAATCATGACGCCGTATTGCCATTCCCGGTCGCGCTCCCCGTGCAGAGGAGCAAACCCAAATCCTTGGCCCATCCCTATGTTTTGCAATTGGTCGGTGGCGGTGGAGAGCGGCGGGGCCTGATAGTAGTAGCCATAAAAGCCGCGAAAGACCCAGTTAACATGCGGAACTCTGATCGCAACCCCGAAGCGGGGATCGGCTGTGTTTTCGGAGATTGACGTGTCGCTGAACTGGGTCGCTCGCAGTCCGGCAATCAAGGTCAGCCACGGAGTCACTTTGAACTTGTCGTTGATGAATTCGGCAGCGACTCCCCCATTCACGCCGATAGAAGAGGGCGGGTAATTTGTGGTGCCGTCGGTGTAGTCGTTTGAAAAGTAATTGTACTGATGCTGGAAGAATCCATAGACGCCGGCCTGCACGTCGTTTTTCCAGACATTCGTGCTTAAGGCTACCTGCCCGCCGGCATAATTGGCCGTCTGCGTAACCGTTGAGATCACGGGATAATCATTCGGGCCGCCATTGTAGTCGGCGCCGTTGTAGTGATAGAACGGAGAAACCGTAAGCAATGTATTCGGGCTGAACGTGTGCACCCATGAGAACGTCACGTAACCATCGGGCTCCGTCTCGCTATCGTGCAGGCCGTAGCTGGGATAGACCGAATTTCCAATCGAGTTAGGATTCGGGTCGATGGGAATCTGGTAATAATCCCGTCGCAACTGAGTGACCAACCGAAATTGATTCTTGGGATCGGGATTAAAGATGAACGAAGCAAATCCTCCGAAGCCATTCGCCGCGTCGTTGACCACTTGCCCGATGGGAGTCTGCAGTCCGTATTGACTTCGATCTCCGTTCAAGCTGGCATAGTAAGCAAAACGCTGCGTGTGTCCTCCGCAGCTAATCTGGTCGTCGCTCTGGTAAAAATTACCCGCCGTGATTACGAGATCGCATTCGTTGTAGCGTTCAAAACCGGTTCGCGGCACGACATTGAATTCTCCGTAAGTGCGGTCTCCATAGTCGGCGTCGTAGCTGCCTCGCAGAACTTCGAGATAATCGATGTCCTTGGGATCGATCTGCGGCCCCAGATTGTTGGCAATGTTTGTGTTGGGGATAGGGACGCCGTCAATCAGCCAGTCGACTTGGTGGCCACCCCGCATGTGCAGCATGTCGTGGGTGACATAGGCGGCGGGAGTGTAATCCGTGATCATCTCCATGCCGTTGGTGCGGTCCGCTCCGGGCGTCTCCTGAATGTCGATACGGTTCACCATCGTCGTCGGCGTCACGCTCTGCGTCGTGGCCTCCACTGGAGTTTCCGATACGCTCACAGTTTCCTTTCCGCCTGCGATCGGCAGCTCGAAATGCAGAACCGGTCTGGTGTCCGATTGCACAATTACATCCTGATGCATTTCCTGAAACCCCTTCGACGAAACCGTGACCGTGTAATTTCCGATCGGCACCGAACTGAATTCAAACCCTCCGCTGTCGCGGGAATCTTGCGACTGTGTCCAGTCCGAGTTCTGCGCCTTCAGCGTAACGTGCGCTCCTTGAATGGGACGGTGCTGAGGATCATGAACCACGCCGCGGACGGAGCCGAAGATCGTGGCATAGGCGGATGCGGTAAGCAGCAATGCGGCAAAAGCTACCAGCTTGATTCGAGTCATGACTTGCATCCTTTGGACTTACTCGTGTGGGGGCGGGCGACTTCGCCCGTCCAAGCCGAGCCCGCTGGAGTGAAAGAGCGCGGCGATAAATAGTGCAACTCCAGCTACTCACGTTATGCGAGCTTGCTACAGTTGCTATTTTCAGATTTCGGCGGGATGGCTAGCCGCGAGGAGGGGCGCGTGCAGAATCTTGCCGGGAGCTATTGCTTGAAAGAAGGATTGCGTCTTGCAAGGGGTGTGCAGGTTCGATCGTGAGACTTATAAAAGACAGCAAACTCGAAGCAGGCCGCGCCCACTCGGATGTGGTAGCGCCACAGCAACAATGATTCTTACAGCAACTGTCGTCACCCTGAAATGACGTTTGAGATGATTCGGTTGCGGGTGATGTCGCCGGTGCCATCGCGTGTTGGCACGGCATCGCAGGTTGCCCAGGCGAAGCTTGTCCAGACATGGGCCGCCGCATGCAATGCATGGCCTGCGGCAGGGCAGCACAGGGCATCGCCATCGGCGCGAACGCCGGAACGAGCATAACCACCATCAGCAATCTAGCGGCCCAGCGGTAAGCTCCCCACATTTGCGAAAGGATAACAGAAAACCAGGTTCCCAGTTCCTAGTTCTCAGTTCTCGGCGGCAGCGTTTTCTGAGAACTGAGAACTGGGAACCGAGAACTCCTTCCGGTACCATTTCTTCGTGCATGCGCTCACGCAACAGCTCTTGAGAACAATTCGCAAGCAGCAGTCGCTTCGAGCAGGAGACCGCGTAATAGCGGCAGTCTCCGGTGGCGCGGATTCTGTGGCCTTGCTCAACCTGTTGCTGGAGTTGCGCGCCGAGTTGGGGATCGTCCTCTCTGTTGCGCACGTCAACCACAAGCTGCGCGCCGAAGAGTCAGACGCGGACGCGCGCTTTGTTGAGAAGCTGGCAAAGCAACACGATCTCGAACTCTACACTTGCGACGCTCCGATCGATGCCAGCAGTGCGTCGGGCATCGAGGCGGCAGCGCGCGAACTGCGCTACGCTTTCTTTCGCCGATTGGCCGCGAAGGATGCACTTGGCGAGTCGAAAACGACCGCCACTAAAATTGCGACCGCACACACTCTCGACGATCAAGCCGAAACTGTGCTGCTGCGAATTTTTCGCGGCACCGGCATCCGCGGACTGTCGGGCATTCATCCGCGCATCGCCTTTGAAGAGCCGGGTCGCGCGTTTGGCGAGGTAGTGCGGCCCCTGTTAGGCATTCGCCGGGCTGCCCTTCTGGAGTTTCTGCGCGAGCGTGGGCAAGGCTGGCGCGAGGATTCGTCGAATCGGGATATCGCTTTCCTGCGCAATCGCGTACGTCATCAGTTGTTGCCGATGATCACCAAAGAGTTTGGCGAGGCCGCAATTGAGCACATGGCCGAACTGGCCGAGATCGCACGCGCCGAAGAAGAGCACTGGGCCTGCGGCCATCCAGAGATTGCCGCAGCCCTACGGGCTGGAACACCTGAGACACAACAAGCCCCGTGCCTGCCGGCTGAAACGTTGCTCGCACTCCCTTTGGCGGCGCAGCGCCGCCTGGTGCGCGCCTGGCTGCAAACCAATGCGCCGAACTTGAATATCTCGTTCCGTCTCATTGAGCAGGCGCTCCAACTGGCAAGCGAATCCGCCGGCAGGAAAATAGAAATGCCCTCGGGATGGAACCTCCGGCGCGCCCGACAAGAGCTTCTCCTGGAACCCGAGGTTCCGCTCAACCAAGCCGCGGATTACGAATATGCTTTACCTGTGCCGGGCCGGCTGGAAATTCCTGAACTCGGAACTCAAATCGAAGCGCGGATCGTGGATGCAGCCGCCGTCCCTGAGAATCAGCGCGGGCACTTGCTGAATATCGACCTCATCCCCAAGCAAATTCTCATCCGAAACTGGCGTTCGGGAGATCGTTACTGGCCGGCTCACACGGCCGCGGAAAGAAAAGTAAAGAACTTGCTGAGTGACCGCCACGCGACCGGGAAGCAGAAAAAACTGTGGCCAGTTGCGGTCGCCGCAGGCTGCGGGCTAATCTGGCTACGCAACTTTGCGGTTCCCCAGGCCTTTCGCGCGCCCGCCGGATCCCAGCAAGCGATTTGGATCCGCGAGATCGTGTCTGACGTAACCTGCCCATGACGGTAGCGCCGCCGTCCCCGCGGCCATCACGCCCGCAGAACACATGGCAAAAACACTGCCCTCATGATCTACCATGCCGATGATGTAACATGCCCTTGTTAGAATGAGTGGTCTAATTTACTTCGCTCCACGTCCACCCAAATCACAGTATCGGAGGCGCCACTTCCGTTATGAATGCTTTGCCGAATGTCGGATTGCGTCAGGTCATCTCCTCTGACCAGATTCAGAAAAGAGTTCGCGAACTGGGGCGGCAGATTTCCGACGACTATCGCGGCCGAACCGTGGTCGCGCTCGGAATTCTCGAGAACAGCTTCCTTTTCATGGCCGACCTGGTACGAGCGGTCGATGTGCCCATCATTTGCGCCTTTATAAAGCCGAGCTACAAGCAGAGCAGGCGCGGCGAATCTCCGGTTTTGGAGATTTTCTTCAGTCAGGAATTGGCAATTTCCGGCAAGCACGTGCTGCTGGTTGAAGGACTGGTGCACTCCGGTGTCACTACCGAATTTCTGATGGGCGACCTGCGTGGCCGTGGTGCGGCTTCTGTGAAGCTGGTTACGCTGTTAGATCGCCAGTCGGCGCGCCGTGTCCCGCTGCAGCCGGACTATTTTGGATTTCTGGTGGATGACGCGTTTCTATGCGGCTATGGCCTGGGTAATCCCGAGCAGACGGGACGGAATCTGCCGTATTTGGCGGCGACGACCTGAATCTGAGAGCAGCGCTACCAGCCAAACCCGAACCCGGTTGCCCGCAGTCGCGACGTGAAGATCGTAGCCCCTCGTGACTCTTGTCACTTACTTCCACTTCCCCGTTTTGTTCGGAAAAGGTCTAGAATGGAGCTGCGGTCTTTTCCCAGTCGAATTTCTGCCTCCGGCATCTAATACGGGTCGATGAGGCGTCGTATTTCCCTTGGCAGGGACAGGCTGTACTTCGAGGAGTTTTAGGTGAATTCAACAATCAAGACGGTTCTTTTCTGGGCGGTTATCCTGGTCTCGGCCTTCCTGCTCTACCAGGTGGTGAAGACCGGCAGTAACGGCCAGAAAGAAAAAGAAATCGGCTTTTCTGAGTTCCTGACGGACGTTGATCAGGGCAATGTCCACGACGTGGTCTTCATCGGGCAGGAAGTGCGCGGGAAATTCAAGAATGACTCGCCCTTCCATACTATCGCGCCGGCCAACTATCCGGACATGTACAAGACCCTGCGCGACAAGAACGTCCCCTACAGCATCAAGGACATTAGCAACGGTACCTGGCCCAGCTGGATTCTGAATCTGGCCCCGCTCGTTCTCCTCGGCGCGCTCTGGTTCTTCATGATCCGGCAGATGCAGACCGGCGGAAACAAGGCCCTGTCGTTCGGCAAGAGCCGAGCCCGCCTGCTCTCCATGCAGCAGAAAAAGATCACATTCAAAGACGTCGCCGGCGTGGATGAGGCCAAGGAAGAACTGCGCGAGATTATCGAGTTCCTCCGCGAGGCACAAAAATTTCAGAAACTCGGCGGACGCATCCCCAAAGGTGTTCTGCTGGTTGGCCCTCCAGGCACAGGCAAGACTTTGCTGGCCCGTGCGGTCGCGGGCGAGGCGAACGTTCCGTTTTTCTCCATCTCCGGCTCCGACTTCGTGGAAATGTTTGTAGGTGTTGGGGCGAGCCGCGTGCGCGACCTCTTCGAACAGGGCAAGAAGAACGCTCCGTGCATCATTTTTATCGACGAAATTGACGCTGTCGGACGTCATCGTGGCGCTGGCCTCGGCGGCGGACACGACGAACGCGAGCAGACTTTGAATCAACTCCTGGTAGAAATGGACGGCTTCGAATCGAACGAAGGCGTGATCCTGATGGCGGCGACCAACCGTCCCGATGTGCTCGATCCGGCGCTGCTGCGGCCCGGCCGTTTCGATCGTCGCGTGGTCGTGAATCGTCCCGATGTTCGCGGACGCGAAGAAATTTTGCGCGTGCACACTCGCAAGATTCCTCTCGCCGACGATGTAGATCTCCAGGTTTTGGCCCGCGGCACACCAGGCTTCTCCGGCGCCGACTTGGCCAACATGGTCAACGAAGCGGCATTGGCGGCTGCGCGGCAGAATCGCAAGGCCGTGCTGATGTATGACTTCGAAGTGGCGAAAGATAAAGTGCTGATGGGCGTGGAGCGCAAGTCGCTTCTGCTCTCCGATGAAGAGAAGAAGAACACCGCGTACCACGAAGCCGGCCACGCGCTTGTGGCTGCCAAGCTGCCGCACTCCGATCCGGTGCACAAAGTCACGATTATCCCGCGTGGCATGGCGCTCGGTCTGACCATGCAGTTGCCGACCGACGACCGCCACAACTATTACAAGAATTATCTCGACACCCAGATCGCCATCCTCATGGGTGGCCGCATTGCGGAAGAGCTTTTCCTCAACCAGATGTCCACCGGCGCAGGCAACGACATCGAGCGGGCTACCGAGCTGGCTCGCAAAATGGTTTGCGAATGGGGCATGAGCGATCTGGGCCCGCTGACCTTCGGCAAGAAAGAAGAGCAGATTTTCCTAGGACGCGAAATCGCGCAGCACCGTGACTACAGTGAAGCCACCGCCATCCAGATCGACGAAGAAGTCAGAAAGATGGTGAGTGCCGGCTATTCGAAAGCCAAAGGCATACTTTCAGACAATCGAGACACGCTGATCCTGATTGCAAAGGCCTTGATCGAGCGCGAAGTGCTGGATGCTTCCGAGATCAAGATGCTGGTCGAAGGCCAGGAACTGCCGCCGCTAAAACCACTGCCGGCAAAGACGGACGACGGCGTGCAACAGGTGATCAAGCCAGAACGTGCTCCCGCAAAAAGCGGCGAACGGCCTGCAACAGCATAACGTCGCTGTTGCATTTGTTTTTGGTTAGCGCAGCGGTTCGCCGCTGCGCTAACCGCACTGCCTTCAATGCGGCTTTCAGCCGCTGCGGTCACGCTCTAAGCCAGCGGTTGTCAGCGGACAGATTTTAAGGGCCGGCCACCGGCCGGCTCTTTCTCCCCCACCCGCTCGCTGACTTTAAACGTCATCTTACCCGCTTTTCTATCCGCCTCCACCACCACGTGGTCGCCATGCAACACTTCGCCATCCAGAATTTTCATCGCCAGCGGATCTTGCACGAGCTTCTGAATAGCCCGCTTCAGCGGACGCGCGCCAAAATTCGGATCGTAGCCTTCGGTGAAAAGCAGTTCCTTGGCCGCGTCCGTCAACTCGAGAGAAATCTTGCGGTCGGCCAGCAGCCGCCGTAGATCTTCGAGGCGCAGGTCGACAATCTTCACCAACTGTTCCTTGCCCAGCGGATGGAAGATGATCACATCGTCCACACGATTCAAGAACTCCGGCTTGAAATGCCCGTGCAGCGCGCTCATCACCTGCTTTGAGGCCTCCTCGAAGCCTTCGGCCGAACGAACATTTTCCGACTGCAGGTAAGCCGAGCCGAGGTTCGAGGTCATAATGATGACCGTGTTCTTGAAGTCCACCTTGCGTCCCTTGCCGTCGGTGAGCCGCCCGTCGTCCATAATCTGCAGCAGAATGTTGAACACGTCGGGATGCGCCTTTTCGATTTCGTCGAAAAGCACAACCGCATAAGGATGCCGCCGCACCTGCTCCGTGAGCTGTCCACCCTCGTCGTAACCCACATACCCCGGAGGCGCGCCGATCAGACGCGACACAGCGTGCTTTTCCATATATTCCGACATATCGATGCGAATCATCGCGCGCTCGTCGTCAAACAGAAATTCAGCCAGCGCCCGCGCCAGTTCAGTCTTGCCGACGCCCGTAGGCCCAAGAAAAATAAACGACCCAATCGGCCGCTTCGGATCGCTCAGCCCGGCCCGCGACCGGCGGATAGCGTTGGCTACGCGTTCGAGCGCTTCATCCTGGCCAATGACCCGCAGCCGCAGACGGTCTTCCATATTGATGAGCTTCTTGACCTCACCCTCCAGCATCTTCGACACCGGAATCCCAGTCCACTTCGAGACGATTCGGGCAACGTCCTCCTCATCCACTTCTTCTTTCAACATGCGCTGCCCTGACTTGCCGTCAATCTGCGCTGTGACTTTATTCAGCTCCTCTTCGGTCTGCCGAATCAGCCCATAGCGGATCTGCGCGACGCGCTCCAGATTCCCCTTACGCTCTTCCGCTGCCTCTTCGATCTTCAGCTGCTCGAGTTTTTCTTTCAACGCGCGAGCTTTCGCGATGACGTCTTTCTCCTGCTTCCACCTGGCCTTGAGCGCATTCGATTGCTCGCGAATGCCGGCCAGCTCCCGCTCCACATTCGCCAGGCGCTCTTTCGAATTTGCGTCATCCTCTTTTTTCAGCGCCTGCTTTTCGATCTCCAGTTGCGTCGCCCGCCGCTCCAGCTGATCAATCTCCGTAGGCATGGAATCGATTTGAATCCGCAACGAAGACGCAGCCTCGTCGATCAGGTCGATAGCCTTATCAGGCAGAAAGCGGTCAGAAATATAACGATGCGACAGCGTAGCCGCCGCCACAATAGCCGAATCCTTAATCCGCACGCCGTGATGCACCTCGTACTTTTCCTTTAGCCCGCGCAGAATTGCAATCGTATCCTCGACATTCGGCTCGCCCACAAACACAATCTGGAAGCGCCGTTCGAGCGCCGCATCCTTCTCGATGTACTTGCGATATTCGTTGAGCGTCGTCGCTCCAATGGCGCGCAACTCACCCCGCGCCAGCGCAGGCTTCAGCATGTTCGAAGCATCAATCGATCCTTCAGCCGCGCCCGCTCCAATCAGCGTGTGCAATTCGTCAATAAATAGGACGACCTGTCCCTGCGAATCCTCTATCTCTTTCAACACCGCTTTCAGCCGGTCTTCAAATTCGCCGCGATATTTCGCGCCCGCGAGCATCGCTCCGAGATCAAGCGCCACCACGCGCTTATTCTTCAAAGCTTCCGGCACATCGCCGGAGATGATGCGTTGCGCCAGTCCCTCAACGATAGCGGTTTTCCCCACGCCCGGTTCACCGATCAACACCGGATTATTTTTCGTGCGCCGCGAAAGCACCTGCACCACGCGGCGAATCTCTTCATCGCGCCCAATCACGGGATCGAGTTTGCCGCGCCGCGCCTGCTCATTCAGGTCGCGAGCATATCGTTCCAGCGCCTGGTATTTGGCTTCAGGATTCTGGTCGGTGATGCGCTGCGACCCGCGGACAGCCGTAAGCGCCTTCAGAATAGCGTCATGCGTCGCTCCATGCCGGGCCAGCAACTCCTGCGCCGGGTCTCCGTGATTTCGATCTCGCTTCAAGCCCGTCAGCGCCAGCAGCATGTGCTCGGTAGAAACGTATTCGTCCTTAAAAGTGTCGGCCTCTTTGAACGATCTCTCCAGCAGCTGATTGATCTGCGGCGACATGGATGGCTGCTGCGCCCCGCCACTCCCGGAAACCTTCGGCAGCTTTTCAATTTCTTTGTAGACCTCGCTGAGCACGGCCTGCGGCCCTATGCCAATTTTCTCCAGCACCGGCGCGACAATGCCTTCTTTGTCTTCCACTAATGCGGCCAACAAATGAAGCGGCGCTAACTCGGGATTGCCGTGTTCGGAGGCGAGTTCGTTCGCTCGCTGGACGGCTTCTTGCGCTTTAACGGTAAATTTGTCCCAACGAATAGCCATGGATATAACCCTCTCTGAGATCCTACGATGCCAAATTACGAGCTAGTTCCAATTCCCTCATGACGCCTTTCGTTTTGGCGTGCGGAAATGCGAGCGATCCTTTCGCCTCTATCAGGCACGTGCCATGAGCGGTATTAACCTTCAGCCACAGCATAGAATTAAAAATGTCGGACTCTCTGACGTTCTTAAGCGGATAGTGAACCCAGCCAACCACCGGATCCCCTCTTTGCGTCAAGCGCTTCGGCAAGGGGGCGCAAGTTGTGCGAAAGGGCATCCCGTCACTACCTTGTCGCACCAACTCCCATTGGGCTAAATCATCGATGGCAGTTGCATTCATGTAGTCTGTGCCCTTCTGAGCCGTCATGGAAAAACCTCTGACAAGCACTTCACTGGGCGCATTCAAAGTCAGAATCACGTGAACGAACAAATCCGTAAGCGCCGATCTGCCTTTTGGAATCACGCTTAGTACTTGAATTTCGATGTCGGGCGCTATGTCGTTCTTGGATTTCTCCTCAAGAAATTTCTTATGCTCGATGACCCATAAAATGATCGTGGACATCGCGAATGCTATCCACGTGCTGGACCAGAAAACCGAGCGGGGTGGAACGCTCCCGGAATACATGCCATAGACTTCTCTTGCGATAGACAGAACTCCCGATATCAGGTAGACCATCCAGAGAGCGATCGCTAGGGGGAACCTGAGGTAAGTTGAAATCTCCGGCTTAGGCCCATTTGACATTGAAAAAACTCCCGGCAACCTTCATGACGGCTCTACGGTTCGAACTTCTTCGGTGGAATCCCGTGAGCGTACCGTTGCCCCTCTCTGCGTAGCCCGCTGGCGGCAACCGCCCGGTCGCGGTCGCGAAGCTTCTCCAGAATCTTGATCTTCTCCGTGAAGCTGAGCGCCGCCCGTTTCTTACGCATCTCTTCCTTGCGATTCGCGATTCCCGTCCAGAACTGGTTGATCGCTTCGAGTGTGGGCTTCATGACTTTGTAAATACAAAATGAAACGGGAGGCGGTGATTCTCGCCTCCCGCTAAGTTTACATCTGGCGTTCGCACCGCGCCCCTCAGCGGCTGAAGCCGCGTCGGCGACGCACTGACCGGCACGACTGAAGTCGTGCCCTTCCCGACGGCTTACGCCGCCTGGCTTGCGCTCTTCGCCGGCTTGCTCTCCAGCGTCTTCTGGCTTCCGACGTTCACCTTGATCTGCTTCGGCTTGGCTTCCGCCTTCTTCGCCAGCTTGATCTTCAGTACGCCCTTGTCATAGTCGGCCTGAACCGTGTCATGGTCGACCGTGTTGGGCAGCGTGAAGGTGCGGGTGAAGCTGCCATACTGCCGCTCCACTCGGCGATAGTTCTCTTCTTTCTCTTCCTTTTCGAACTTCCGCTCGCCGTGTACCGTCAGCGTATTGTTCTCAATGCGGACGTCGATGTCCTTCTCGTCAATTCCCGGCACTTCGATCTTCAATGTAACGTTGTGCTCGTCCTCGTACACGTCCACGGGTGGAGCAAATGCGCTCGTGGTTAAAGATTGATCCTGTCCTTCCGGCCCATAGGAATCGCGGAACAAGCGGTTCATGCGGTCCTGGATGGTAGCGAATTCACGGAAAGGATCCCAACGCGTAATCATCGTCATAACTAAACTCCTCCAACTGTAAATTTGAACTCGGAGCCCCTAATGAGCTCCTCAATTCGTAGTTAGTATGACAACAGCATAAAATCTTAGCGTGCTATTGTCAAGGCTAATATTAGTGGTATTTATCAACCACTTACAGTCAATATCAAGCACTGTAGGTAGCTGGTTTCAGGCACATTCAGCAGTATTGGATGATCTTTCGAAGCTCCACGGCTCTCCAGCAAGCGCAGATCTTTGTGGGAATCTCGGGCGGCGTCGGCCACCACCCCCAGGAAGTCCGCAGCGCTGACGTGGAACGAGCAGGAACAGGTGACCAGAACTCCTCCCGGCCGCAGCATTTTCATCGCTCGCAGGTTGAGCTCTTTGTAGCCGCCGAGCGCCTTCTCGACATCGCGCTTGCTTTTGGCGAACGCCGGCGGATCGAGAACAATCGTGTCGTAGCGCCGTCCAGCCGCGGCATAGTCGCGTAACAAATCGAAGGCGTTGGCCTCGATCCACTCCAGTTCACGCCCGTTCAGCGCCGCATTCTTCTCCGCCATCTCCAACGCCGCACGCGAGCTGTCGACTCCCGTCACGCTCGAACACTTGCCGCTGGAGTAAAGGGCAAGATGCAGCGCAAATCCACCCTGGTAGCAGAACGCGTCCAGCACTTCCCCGTGCCCGTATTCGGCCGCCGCCCGATAATTTTCGCGCTGATCCAGAAACGCCCCTGTCTTCTGCCCTTCCAATCCGTCATAGCAAAAACGGACGCCGTTCATCGTGACTTCCGTCGAACTCTTCTCACCCCACAGCAGTCGAGACACCGCTGGCGGCAATTGTTCGAGCTCCCGTATCCGCGCCTCTACGCGTTCAACGATTCCCGCCGGCTCCAATTCTTCCTTCAGCGTTTGCAGGATAGCTTCGCGCACCGGCGCACTGTCCATGGCTTGCGTCAGGATTTGCAGCGAAAGCACGTCGTTGTAGCGATCGATGATCAGTCCGGGCAGAAAATCAGCTTCGCTAAAAACGATGCGATAGGCGTTCGTGTTTGAAATCAGTTCATTCTGCTTGCGATAAGCGATGGCCGCGCGAATCCGCTCGGCGACCAGGGCCGGCAGATCGTTCACCGAGCCGTGCGAGATCATGCGGATCGCGATCTGTGACGATGAACTATAGAGCGCTGTGCCCAAAAACTTGCCACGCTGATCGAGAACTCGCACAACCGCCCCTGGCCGCATATCATTAACGCCGTTGCGGCCCGCGTCGTCGGTCGCGATGATATCCGAACGGTAGACCCAGGGATGACGCCCCTGCAGGCGCAGAACTCCGCGCTGGGAAAGTTTCACAGATGGCTCCGCAACCTTGGCGGAGGCAACACGTTTTTTCGGCACAACCGGCGAACTCGGCATTCCTAGATGTTATCGCGTGACCGAGGCTGCCGTATCTCAACTCCGATTCGTATCCATATCTCCCGTCTGACTCCTATCAGGGAATCGCTTTAACGATACCGTGTGTTACCCTTCCACGTCCGCCGATCGGCACGCCCGATCGGCACGTCGTTGACAGGCTGGATGATGATCGGGATTGAGTCCGTCAGGAGACCCTAAATGAAACGTCCACTGATCGCATTAACGTTTTTGTTTACCATCGCGCTAACCATCGCGGTCTTGCTTCCCGCCGCCATAACCGTTCGAGCCGGCAGCGCTGACACGGCCAACGCGCCGATCGAAAACGGCGCCGCCGCCAACGGTACTAACGCGACTGTTTCTGCTGCCCAGTATTGCGTAAATCAGGGCGGCGTGGTTGAGGTTCGCGAACCCTACTTCAACACGAATGACATCGAGCAGAACTGGCTACAACTCTCCGGAGCTCGCCAATTTTGCAGATTCGGCGAGACCGCCCGGATTTATGTGCTGCTTTCGACCCTTTACACTGAAAAGCCCAGTCTCGCCGCGCTCGCCTACTACGCTGCCATTCCCTTGAGCGGCACCTGCAATGGCAATCCTGCCTCATGTTATTGTTCGCAGCTTGGCGGCACGGATCTTTTCGGAGGCATCAACATAAATGGCGGCGGCTGGGTGTTGAAATCCGATCCCATTTATACCGTGCTCGAAGCCTGCATTTTTCCCGACATGTCCAGCATCGATTCCTGGGGACTGACCTATCACCAGGCCGGAATCATACGTGGCAAGAACCTGGCTCATGTGCTCCGTTACCCGAACCCGTACAGCACGGAGTAGAACCCGCAGGAACAGCCGCCCTCGGCTGTCCAGCGCGCACAGCTCGAACTTGTGTAGGGACGCGGCTTGCCCCGTCTCAGCTCGCTGCACGAATCTGTCCCGCCGACGCTGTTAGTTTGACAGCAACTGCCGCACCGTGGCGATATCGTCCTTGAGATCGGAGGTCATGCGCGCGGCCTGCGACTGAGCTGCGCGGGCCGCTTCCGGCTGTCCACCAATCTCCAGAGCATTCCCCAGAAGAAGGAATCCCACCGGAGTTGGCTGCAACTCGACCGACCGCTCGTAATCTTTCGCAGCCTCGGCGATGTCGCCGGCTCGTTGCGCCACCAGCCCCAGTCCGCGGTAAGCCGCCGAATTTTCAGGCTGATCCTTCAGAGCCGCCGCAAAATCCCGTTGCGCGTTGTCGTACTGTTTCAGCGATAGGTGCGCATATCCGCTATTGGCGAGCGCCGTTGCCCGCAATGACGGAGCTGTCACCGGCGATCGAACCACCTCTGCATACCCCTCAAGCGCTGCCTGATAATGGCCCAGCATCTGGTCGTAGGTCGCGATGTTAAGCGTGGCCAATGGGTCGGCCGGCCACATCGCCTTCGCCCGCTGAAAGTGCGGCAAAGCCTCCGCCGCCTTGCCTTGGGCAATCAATGCCATGGCAAGATTCTCTTCGCCGATGAAATTATCCTTGGTAATTGCCAAGGTGTGCGCCCAAAGGATGACGTTGTCGTTCCAAAAACTGATTTGCCGATGAAGCGCCGCTCCCAGCGCCACCAGGATAACAGCCGCACCGGCCGCAGGCACAACCGCCGGAACATGCCAGCGTTGCATTGACTCCGCGACCCCCCAGCACACGATAACGAATATTCCGATCAGCGGGATATAGGCGTAGCGGTCGGCCATCGAGTGCGGCCCAATCGTGATGATTCCGCTCATCGGCAGCATCGTTCCCAGGAACCAGAACCATCCCACCAAGAAAAAGCGTTGCCTCCGGTAAATCACGGCCAGAATCGTGACTGCGATAATCACCACCGCCGACAGCACCGCCGCCGGAATGCTCGTCGCCAGTCCAGGATGCGGATAAACCATCGCCAAATCGACCGGCCAGAAGGCTTTTCCCAGGTACTTCATATACCCGGTAGCCGCTGTTGCCAGCCGTATCCGCAGCGGGAACCCAGAGGGAGTTGCGCCCGTCGCCACCGTATAGCTGAAGGCAGCGGCTCCGGTCTTCATGGTGATGACCGCGCTCACAAGCGACAGCACCAACCACGGCATTTTCTCCCAAATCAAATTCCAAGAGAATGAGCCGCGGCAGGGTACGAGTAAAGACGCGCCTCCAACTTCCTGCAGCGAGGCATTACGTTGCCCAATCCGTCCCAACGGCCAATAATCCAGCAGCAGCAGCGCAAACGGAAACGTAATCACCTGCGCCTTGCTCATCAGAGCCAAAATGTACGCACCCGTAATCGCCAGATATCGTCCAATGCCCGGCCGACGGGCGTACCAGCCATACGCCGCCAGCGCCACCAAAAAGAAGAACATGCTAAGTACGTTCTTCCGTTCCGCGATCCAAGCCACCGACTCCACATTGATGGGATGCAGAGCAAAGAGCGCAGCCACCGCCCAACTCCGCCACACCAGCCCCGTAGCGCCCGCGAGAATCAGGTAGAGCAGCACGCCATTCGCCGTATGCAGCAGCACATTCGTCAAATGATATCCAGCAGGCTTCATCCCAAACATCTGGCGATCCACCAAATACGACAACCACGTCAGCGGATGCCAGTCCACCGCGCGAGGCGTCCGAAAACTCCAGACGATGGTGTTCCACGATAGCCCCGCGCGAACCTGCGCATTCTCCGTAACGTAAATCTGATCGTCGTAATTCAGAAATGGAGCCCGCATAACCGGGTCATAAAGCGCCAGCGTAGCCAGAGCCAGCAGCAGGCAGAGAATCAATTTGCGTTTTTGCGGATGGAGAAAATGCGGAGATTGAGACTGCGGATGTCCAAACGTGAAGGTCTCACCAGCGCGCTCGCCAGGCTTCTGCTCAATCAAATCCATGCACTTCATCGCTATTGGGGAGACGATAGCATGAACTCAAACGACGAGCCTGATGAATAGGAAGCCGGCAGTAACCAAGGTTCCCTTTGCCGGTGGGCTCATCGCCCGATGAGGGCTCTATTTCAACCCCTACTGTGCAGCCGTCTGCGCCGCCGAAGGGAGCGGATGCTTGCCCACTTTGTGCTCGCGCCGTATGGCCAGCAAATCCTTATGCAGCAGATCAAGCGAATTCGAAGGAATCTCCGATCCCCACTCGTCAATCTCCTTCTCTTCCCAATGCCCATTCAAGCGCAGCGCCGACTCCGTCAAATCCTCCGGAAACGCCAGTCGGTAAGCGCCTTCGCGCTGCAGCACTCCGCCGACCTGCCGCCCCGTATGCATCTCGTAAACCCGCCGCGTCGAACTGCCGCCGTTGTTCGTAAATACCAGCAGCACCTCGCCCTCGTCCCCATAATCCGGACGATAAAACCACGCCTGCGGCGCATCCGCCTTAGGCCGCGCCCGTTTCCGCCCCGTAACCGTCACCACTTCCTGCTCCGGCTTCACTTCATTCGCCGGATTGAAATAATAAATCCGCTGGCACGACTCGCACGCCATCACCGTCGCGCCATTCCGCACTTCGTTATAAGTCTGCGGACGCAGCATCACCTGGCAGCCCATGCACTTCTGCTCCCGGACCTCAGCCAGTCCCGTCCCGCGAAACTTCGCCACCCGCTCATACTGCCGCAGCACATCTTCCGCAATCCCATGGCGCAGCCCGTCCCGCTTGGCGTTCCACTCGGAGAGCTTCTTCTGATCCTCAGCCACAACCTTCCGCGCGTCTTCTTTTTCTTTTTCAATCTCGGCCGTCTCCGCCTTGAGCTCGGCCTCGGCCGCTTTGACTTCTTTTTCGCGCGCGTCAACGTTGACCATCACCTCCAGGATGCGGTCTTCGTTGAGCCGTATCTCCTGCTCCGAGAACTCAATCTCATGCAGCAGCGCTTTATATTGCTCGTTGGTTTTTACGTCGAGAGATTGGTCGCGATACTTGGAAATCTTGCCTTGCAGGTCTTTGATGTTGGCTTCGAATTTCTTGCGGTTGGCGTCGTCGCTCTTAGCTGCCGCCCGGACTTTTTCCAGATGCGCCTTGGTCCCAGCCAGCTTCTGCTCGATCACCGCCACGCGTTTAGGCAGCGCAGCCACTTCTTCCTGCAGCCGGCGGATTTCCTTATCCGCCCCCTGCAGCTCCAGTAATTTTTCAATATCAGGAAGCATCGGCCCCAGGCATCACAAAACGATTCTAGCACGCGGCTAGAGGGGCTTTCCCACAGCATTCGAGTCGCCCGCGGATCGAGAGACTAGAGCGAATCCAAGCTGTCGGGTGCCCCATCCTAACGTCGTGCTTTTCGACGTTAGGGTGGGATTCCGCCGCTGCGGACAGCGTGGGATTTTGGGCGACGGGACGCGACGGGCGCTATTCTTTGACGCCATTCTGATTTGGGAATTCGCGCCTGGAATTTGCGAACGGCGAGGGGTACCCCCCCTCCCCCCTTGCGTTTCGAATCATGGCATTAGGAGGAAATTTTCGCAAGATCTTTGGGTTTAAAGGACTTATAGCTAAAGTATTCCGGAATCAGTGAGTTACCCGGCACTTTGCTTCTCTCAGTTGTCAAAGAGCGTCCCAAAATGGGATTGGGGCGGTTTCTGGAGCCGACTTTGAGGGCGGGCGCACTTACTCCCCGCCCTAATCAAGATCATTGTTGCATCGGTCGGGCGGGATGTATGTGATGGGGCTCACAGTGTGGATGTGATGAAAGGCATGAGCCTTCGCGAGTGTCCCAGAGCATACCCTGAGCTTGTCGAAGGGTCTCGCGCTTTTCGAGACCTAGCGTCTGTATCTTTAGTCGAGACTGGTAGCCTGTCAGTCTATGCAAGCCTGATCGACTATTTCAGGAAGAGGAAGAAAAAGCGGCAGATAATTATCATTACCCACAATCCGAGCCTCGTTCTCAACACGGACGCGGAGCAAATTCTGATAGCTCATTTCGATGGCGCGGGCAACCCGCGAATCGAATACCGGAGCGGGGGCTTGGAGGACGTAGTTTTGAGCGATGGCGGGCAGCCCAGCATTCGGGAAGAGATTTGCAGAGTTCTGGAGGGAGGCGAAGAAGCATTTATGCGGCGTGAAAAGAAATATTCGTTCGGAGCATCGTAGCCCTCCCTCTGATCTTTTTTCATCACATCCGCGCTATGAGCCCCATCACACACATCCATCCCGTCCGATGCGTCAATACATCTACAAGCGGTTTGAAGTTACTGGTGAGCGTGCGGAGATTGCGCGGGATTCTTGGTGGGCGCGGGCGGAGCTTTCGCGATTTTCACATCGAAGCTGATGGGTAATTGTTTGGGAGGATAACAGGCCGCCTTATCGCAAGCCTGATACTTCAACTTTCCGCGGATTATGTATTTGCCGGGTTGCACAGTGTGCAAGGGACGCACCAGCACATCGATTTTGAAATCTCCGGTATAGACGTTGAGCTTTTCGTCGGGATCGAAGGGAAAACTCATGTCCTCGCCTTCCGGGTAGGTGGTTTTGCCGATGACAATGTCGGTCGTAGCCTCCACTTTAAGCGCGGTCGGGATGAGGAACTCCGATTTGGGCTGGTTGGAGTTGATGTGATAACCGTTGGTGACGCGGAACTGGAGCGGAACCGTCGCCGACTTCCCTTGCACTGCGGTCACGACTGGAGCAGGCGCCATGTTCACGACCGGACCTTGCGGGCCGAGGTCATCCTGCGCCCAGATTGCTGTGGAGATCAGTAGAAGCGCGATCGCAAAAGTCGTTTTCATAGGAGCCAAGTTTTCATAGGAGCCAAGCTGAGATTACTCCACGTCCCCGGTGGGTTGAAGTTACTTCTGAGCCTGTACCGCCTGTCCCTGGCTCAAGGCCTTCTTGATGTCATCGACGAACACGCTGCGGCTTTGCAGTCCGAATTCGCGTGCGATGAGCTTGCCGCTGCGATCGACAAAAAACGTTGTCGGCAACACGTTGACGCCGCCGTAGCTTTCGCCGACGGATTCCTTGCCTAGCAGAATGGGGTAATTTACACCCATCTCTTTCGCAAATTTCGCGATCTCTTCGGTGCTGGCATCGTCCATGGCTACGCCAACAATCTGGAATCCTTGCGGGCCGTATTCCTTCTGTAGTTCGACAAACCAGGGCATCTCGACCTTGCAGGGGCCGCAATACGTCGCCCAGAAATTGAGCAAGACGGCTTTGCCGCGCAAGTCAGAAAGCTTGAGGTTTTTGCCGTCGAGAGTAGGCAGCTCGAAGTCGGGAGCGGCGCTGCCTATAAGTTGTCCCTTGCCGGGACCGTTCGCGGCATTCTTGCGAGCCATCCGAACACCGGCGAATAACATGGCCGCGACAAGGGCCGCGATGAAGAACAGGATCAGGGGATTTCTTTTCATGGGTAACCTCAGCGGCTAAAGCCGCCCTTTTAAAAACGATACAGTTTCGCAGCGCTCAAGCGCTGCGCCACCGAAAAGCTGCCGGAGATGACCGGCCTAAGTCCCTACCGCGCGTCCCTACCGACGCCCCAGGCCATCCGAAGTCCCACGCCTCAGACTGAGACGGGGCAAGCCCCCGTCTCCACGGGAGATTTGTTGCGCTTTCCCTTGAAACTTGATCGTTGCACCTTCTATAGCGCGAATCGGTTCAAGAACGAAAAATAGCCGGAGATGAGAGTAAAGCGTCCCATCACCAATAAGATGCCCAATGCGATCAACAAGCCTCCGCTCGCCACTTCCACGGCGTGCATGTGGAATTTGAATCGGTTATAGAACTTTAAGAAGCGCTCGATGCCTAGTGAAGTCAGCAGGAAGGGCACAGCTAGGCCGGCCGAGTAGATAGCCAGAAGGAAGATGCCCTTCCAGACGGTGTCTTGCGCGGCGGCGAATCCGAGGACTACGGCGAGTATGGGGCCGACGCACGGCGTCCATCCAAAAGCGAACGCGAAGCCGATGACAAATGCTCCCCAGGCGGAGGAACTGCCTTTGAGGCTGTGCAGCCGCGTGTCCGCGAGCAGAGCCTTGATTTGAAACAGGCCGGTCAGGTGCAGGCCGAAGAGAATGATGACCGCTCCGGCGATGCGGGCGAGGAGCGATTTGTATTGCGCGAGTACCTGGCCGACTTCGGTCGAAATCGCTCCGAGCGTGATGAAGACGATGCTGAAGCCGATGATGAAGGCGGCTGAATTGAGCATCACCTTGCGAAAGAGCTGCCCCTCTTTCATCTTGAGTTGCTCGACGCCTACGCCGGAGATCAGCGAGACATAGCCGGGTACGAGCGGAAGCACGCACGGCGACAGGAAGGAGATCAATCCTGCGACGAAAGCGGCAAGCGGTAAGGGCAAACTCGTCATAGTTCTCTATTGTAGCGAGCGCAAGAGAAGACGGCACGATTCCAGGCCCAGCAAGGGGCGTTAATCTCAATGAACTGTGGTATAACTTGCGGAAAAGTGTTTCCCGCGCCGCAGCCTTACCTCAGCGGCTGAAGCCGACATTGGAAACAAGTCACTTATCGCAGCGGTAAACCGCTGCGCCACCCAAAATCAAGTGCAATAGCGACTTTTTCCGCAAGCTGTAAAGCGAGCCCTGATACGAAGCCAACCTTTGCCGACTATCTAACTTCATCAACTGTCTAACAGATGCTACGGACGGTGGATTTGTTACAACAATCCGCTTGGTACATTTCCCTTTACACGTTTCCCTCTACAGATTGGACGCGGACTTTCGACAGTCGTTATCGGGGCGCCTGCTGCGGACGCTTTGGGGCAGGAGTTTTTTCGGGCGATGCAGCCGCTGGCGCGGCAGTCTCGGGTGGAGCTTCCGCGAATGCTTTGCGGATGAATCCGGCGGGCACGATTGCTGTAAGAACGGCACGATCCCCAATCTGCACGACCTTGAGGCTGTCGAAGAACGCCTTCACATCTGAGTCCGTGCCTTGAGTGCCGACGCTGCCTTCGGCAGCATGAAACAGGTTGAGGAAGGCGGATGTCTTCTCGGTAAGTTCCCGTGCGGAATCTGAACTGTCAGTGAAGGCCTCCGCGCGGAGGCGGAGGGCGCTGGTCTGAAACGTGGGAAGATAGCGAGCGGAAATCACGGCCACCGCCGGCTTTCGGAACAGGAGGCTCCAGCTTCCGAGCCCGCCGAGTGATGTCATTTCCGGCCTGATCCGCAGAATCGCGAAAGAGAGGCTCGCTAAAGGAACTCTGCGATAGAAGTTGCGGAGCAACCATGGTCCGCCGAAGGGCGAGGCCAGTTTACGGGAGCGGTCGAGTATGCCGCGAATCACATTGGGATCGGGATGGTTCGAAACCGCGACGCTGTCGTAAGAAAGAAGGACGACGCGGACCGTTCGGCCTTCGAGGGGGATGCTGTAAATCTCAAAACCGCGGTAGTCGTCGATGGAAGTGGCGAGCTTCTTGAGATATGCGGTCAGGCGCGTGGAGTCGATTCTGCCGATGAAGACTTCGGAGAAGCGTGGCTCGGGAAACGAGCCGGCGGTGCCAGCGCCCCAGCTCTGCGGGTAGTGGATGGCGAAGGCGGCCTGATCGAGATCGCGCTCGAATTGAAAGCCGGTCTCCTCAACAAACTTCTGGTATTCGGGCTCGCGGGAGACTGGCGGGAGTTGGCCGGTGGCGTTGAGGGTGCGAATCCACTTCAGGTTGATGTAGAAGAAGCCGTCCGCGCCGGGAAGCAGTCGGGCCGCTTCGGGTGGAGCATGCTTACGCAGGATTACGATCAGCGCCACGACAACCACAATCAGCAAAACGCTCAGTGGGATGAGAAGGCGGCGTCGAATGCGCATCGATTTCGGAGGGTGCGTGACTCATCCCGTGCGAACAGAGGGCGAGCCTGCTAATCATAGCACCGGCGTGGGTAGTAGACCTCCGGTTGCACGTGAATTGCCCTTATGATAACTTAAATAATTGTCCCGGACTTCAGGAAGGGATCGGGGAAGTATTGTGCCTGACAAGGACTTGCTTCCACCTGCTGGCGTAGCTCAGTCGGTAGAGCATCTGATTTGTAATCAGAGGGTCGGGGGTTCGATTCCCTTCGCCAGCTCCAGACATAAGATTCCGGAAACAGAATGAGGTTGCGCTGCGACGCGCAGTTTTGAAGCATAGCGTTGGGCAGGCGTTGAAGGCAGTCTATCGAAGGCAATCCATCTAAAGATATGTCCGGCGAGTGTGGTCAGGCGGGAGTTCTCGCATTTGGTTTCCCGAGCTGAGAATGACTAAAGCGCTGTCGGTGTTGCGGTTTGCGCGGGTGCTTTATCCGGCCGAGGTTTTCGGATTTGCACAGGTGGGTGAGTGGTTAAAGCCAACAGACTGTAAATCTGTCCCTCTCAGGAGGTACGGAGGTTCGAATCCTCCCCTGTGCACCAGATGTAAGAAAGGTTTCAAGGTTTCAGAGTTTCAAGGTTTCAAAGTAGGGGGGCGGGGCGCGGCTGCCTTCCTCGAACCCTGAAACTTTGAAACCCTGAAACTTTGAAACATGGAACTTGTGTTGACGATCAGGAAGAAGTTCGGTCTGGCGTTGATCGCATATGCTGTGCTGGGCGTTTTAGCCTGGACAACGCTGTCGGACGAACCGATTCACGTCTTCAACGCGAATGTGAGATTGCGGACCGGGACGCTGCTGATCCTGGGACTGTTCGCGTTCCGCGCAGCGCTGTATTTTTGGCGAACGCGGATCGAGGAAGAACGCGAAGCAGGCAACCCTCAAACTGAAGACTGAAGATTGATTCGGCACTTTGGTTTTGGGGAAATTGTGGTGAGCCGATGTAGCTCAGTTGGTAGAGCACTCCCTTGGTAAGGGAGAGGTCATCAGTTCAATCCTGATCATCGGCTCCAGAGATTGGGTGGATGCGAAGAAGACGCGGCAAGCCGCGTCTCTACAGGGATTCGGTAGAGGGCGGGAGTAACTCAGTGGTAGAGTCACAGCCTTCCAAGCTGTTGGTCGCGGGTTCGATCCCCGTCTCCCGCTCCAGGGTTTGAGCGTTGCGTTTTTGAAAATTGTTGAGTGATGGAGCGGTGACCGGTGGTTTTCGAACAGAGCTCGATCAAAGTCGAAAAAGAGCGTGAGTTCGGCGACCTGAAAGCAGCGGTCGAAAAGGCATTCGCTCCGGACCGGGTTTCAGGATTTCTGAAGGAACTCGAGAAGCGCAAGATTCGGGTTCGCGATCTGGACGCGGTTTTTGCGGCGGATTCGATCGACAAGGCCTCGGGAGATACGGCCGGAACGGCGCGCTCGCTGCATAGCGAACTGCCGGTTTCGGATCAAGCCCAAGTGCGGGAGTTCTACCTCTCGAAGATCGAAGAGGTTGATCGGGCGGTTCGCGCGAAGTTTCACAAGCTTTATCAGTATTACTGAGTGGATCTCAGGACGACGATTGATTCGCGAAACAGCCGGCGGGACGCCGGCGCTGCAAAGGATAGGAAATGGCGAAAGAAAAATTTGAGCGGACCAAGCCGCACTGCAACGTTGGGACGATCGGTCATATCGATCATGGCAAGACGACGTTGACGGCGGCGATCACCAAGGTTTTGCAGAAGCACAATCCGAAGATTGTTTTCCGGTCGTTTGATTCGATCGATAACGCTCCGGAAGAGAAGGCGCGCGGCATCACCATCGCCACGGCGCACGTGGAGTATGAGACGCCGAACCGGCACTACGCGCACGTCGATTGCCCGGGGCACGCGGATTACATCAAGAACATGATCACGGGCGCGGCGCAGATGGATGGCGCCATTCTGGTCGTGGCGGCGACCGATGGCCCGATGCCGCAGACGCGCGAGCACGTGCTTTTGGCGCGGCAGGTGGGCGTGCCTTACATTGTTGTCGCTTTGAACAAGTGTGATGCGGTCGACGATCCCGAGCTGCTCGATCTGGTCGAGCTCGAAGTGCGCGAACTGTTGAAGAGCTACCAGTTTCCGGGCGACGATGTGCCGGTGATTCGCCTCTCCGCTTTAGGGGCTTTAAATGGAGAGGAAAAGTGGGAGAAACAGATTGACGCGTTGATGGAGGCGGTGGACAAGAGCGTTCCGCAGCCGGCGCGGGAGTTGGATAAGCCGTTCCTGATGCCGATCGAAGATATTTTTTCGATTCAGGGTCGCGGCACGGTCGTCACGGGCAGGATCGAGCGCGGCAAGGTGAAAGTCGGTGAGGAAGCGGAGATTGTCGGCTTCCGGGAGACGCGCAAGACGGTGGTGACGGGCGTCGAGATGTTCAAGAAGCAACTGGACGAAGGCATGGCGGGCGACAACGCTGGGCTGCTGTTGCGCGGCATCGCGAAAGAGGATGTGGAGCGCGGGATGGTTTTGGCGAAGCCGGGATCGATTACTCCGCACACCAAGTTCAAGGCTGAGGTGTACATCCTGACAAAGGAAGAAGGTGGAAGGCACACGCCGTTCTTCAAGGGATATCGTCCGCAGTTTTATTTGCGGACGACGGACGTGACGGGGATCGCGGAGCTGCCGGCGGGCACGGAGATGGTGATGCCGGGAGACAACGTGAGCCTGGTGATCGAGTTGATCACGCCGGTGGCCATGGAAAAGGGCTTGCGGTTCGCGATCCGCGAAGGCGGACACACGGTCGGCGCGGGAACGATCGCGGAGATTGTGAAGTAGGGCAAGGCATAAGTAAGAAGTAAGATTGCAGAAGTAATGCGGATTACAGGACCGCCGGAATTCGTGCAAGCTTAAGTTAGGAGCTGTTTGAGATGCCCCGAGAAATTATTACGTTGCAGTGCGGTGATTGCAAAGAGCGGAATTATTCGACGACCAAGAACCGCAAAACTACGCCGGACCGTCTGGAACTGAAAAAGTTCTGCAGCCGGTGCCGCAAGCACACGCCGCACAAAGAAGTGAAGTAAAAGCTATTGAGTCATTGAGACATTTTGTCATTGAAGATCAAGAACATCGATTTAGTTTTCGATCGCTCAATGATTCAATGACAAAATGAGGCAATGGCTTTAGGGGCGTAAGCTCAACGGTTAAACTGTCGGTCTCCAAAACCGAACTTGGGGGTTCGAATCCCTCCGCCCCTGCCAGATTTTAGGGTATAGCCGAGGGCAAAAGTTGAGGCCCGAAGAGGGAACAGTCGAGGAAAGCGGGAAGGTATGGCAACAGCAGTCGAACAAAACGCGGTTGTAACCAGTCTGCGGTCCTGGCCGGAACGCATAAAATCCTTTTATAACGACGTGCGCACGGAGATGAAGAAGGTTACCTCTCCTTCGCTTAAGGAAGTTCAGGCAACGACTACGGTGGTCATCATTACCGTATTCCTGTTTGCGCTTTTTTTCTGGGTGGTGGATTTAGCGATAAGCAATACGTTGGAGCGCATGCTGCATTATCTCTCGCGTCGTTAAGCGAGAACGAAAGAAGCTATTGATGCCGGATACGGATTCGAATAAAGACAAAAGCGAGAGCGGCGCGGTTGGCCTTGGGTCGGAAGGTGCCGGCCCGTCCGCTGAAGCAACTCCGGGCGGCGAACCCGCGAGCAATCCCAATATGAAGTGGTACATCATCCACGCCTATTCGGGCTTTGAACGCAAGGTGAAGGAATCGCTGGAGTCGCGGGTGCAGGCTTTCGGGTTGCAGAACAGAATTGGCAAAGTGCTGATTCCGACCGAGTCGGTCACCGAAGTTCGTGGCGGCAAGAAATATACGTCGGAGCGCATGTTCTATCCCGGCTACGTGCTGGTGGAGATGGACATGGACGATCATGTCTGGCACGTGGTGAAGTCGACGCCGCGAGTCACGGGATTCGTAGGTACGGGCCAGCAGCCCACTCCGTTGTCGGAAGAAGAAGTGAATCACATTGTTTACAAAGTGGCTGACAGTCGCGAGAAACCTAAGCTCAAGGTCAAGTTCGAAAAGGGCGAGACAGTGCGCATCGGGGAAGGTCCATTCGCGACGTTTACCGGTGTGGTTGACGACGTGAACGAAGATCGCGAGACTTTGAAAGTGATGGTCACCATCTTCGGACGGTCGACTCCGGTGGAATTGGAATTTGGACAGGTGGAGAAGGTCGCGTAGCGTGGCGACTTTTGAAATCCGAGCCGTAAATCCTGGACTCGGAGCTGAACTGAAGATAGATACGGGGAAGGCATCATGGCTAAGAAAGCTACAGGATCGGTAAAGTTGCAGATTGCGGCGGGGAAGGCCACGCCAGCGCCTCCGGTGGGACCAGCGCTCGGGCAGGCGCAGGTCAATATCATGGAGTTCTGCAAGCAGTTCAATGCGCGCACTTCGCAGAAGGAACTCGAAGGCCTGATCGTTCCAGTCGTGATCACGGTGTACAGCGACCGCACGTTCACGTTTATCACCAAGACGCCGCCGGCTTCCGTGCTGCTGAAACGGGCTGCGGGCATCGCCAAGGGATCGGGCGCTCCTAATAAAGATAAGGTTGGCAAAGTCACGGTGAAGCAGGTCGAGGACATCGCTAAACAGAAGATGCCGGACCTGAACGCGGCCTCGATCGATGCGGCGGTTAAGAGCGTGCGCGGCACGGCGCGGTCGATGGGGATTGAAGTGGTTGGGTAGCTTGTGTGGCGTGGCGAGATCAAGATTCGGTCGACGCGACGATTCAGAGAGAAGCGTTGCGGCGGCTGTGGCCGAACCGGCAGCACGAATCGAGTTGGTTAAGAAATTTGCTGTGCCACCTGGGGATGCATCGCTGGCATCGCTTGGATATTGGTCGTTTAGCGCCAGGTGAGACGGTCGATTATTGCAGGCAGTGCCCAAAGATCAGGTTTCATGGCGTAGTTTTCGAATAGAGTGTTGGTCGAAATCACCACGGCTCATCAGATCAACGTTGAGCGGTGGGAGACTGAGGGTGAAATGAAGAAATCAGGAAAGAATATCGAGAAGGCGCGGAAGGCGGTTGAGCCGCGGCCGTATACGCTGCAGGAAGCGGTTCCACTTCTGCAGAAGGTGAAATACGCAAAGTTTGACGAGACGGTCGAAGTGACGTTGCGGCTGGGCGTGGATCCCAAGCATGCCGACCAGATGGTGCGCGGCACGGTCGTCCTTCCTCATGGATTGGGCAAGTCTAAAAAAGTTCTCGTGATCGCGAGCGGAGAAAAAGTCCGCGAGGCGGAAGCGGCGGGCGCGGATTTTGTCGGCGGCGAAGATATGGTCGAGAAGATTACGAAAGAAAACTGGACCGACTTTGACGCGCTGATTGCTACTCCCGACATGATGAAGTCGGTCGGACGTTTGGGCAAGGTGCTGGGGCCTAAGGGTCTGATGCCCAATCCAAAGACGGGTACGGTCACCATGGATGTCGCTCGCGCTGTGCAAGAGGTTAAGGCCGGCAAAGTCGAGTTCCGCACCGACAAGACGGCGCTCGTGCACGTGCCGGTGGGAAAGATTTCGTTTACGCCCGACAAGCTGATCGACAACGCCACCACGCTGATTTCGAGCGTGATCAAGGCGAAGCCTTCGGTCGCGAAGGGCAAATATATAAAAGCCTGCTACCTGAGTTCGAGTATGGGGCCGGGGATTTCGCTGGATACGACTCCGATCGAGGTTGCAGCGAAGGCGTAGATAGATTGGGAGCCGTGGCGGGGATCAGAAGCAGGTCCTTCGCTTCGCTCAGGATGACAATTTGAAGTAAAGGGGCAGAGCCCCGTCACGACACGAGATTTGAAAGGGTTTTGATATGGCGGTGACTAGAGCTAAGAAGGTTGCGCAGGTGGAAAAGCTTGGTGGCGAACTGAAGAATGCTTCGAGCATGATCGTGGCCACCTACTCCAAGCTGACCGTTACGCAGGATTTCGAATTGCGCAAGGCGTTGCGTCCGACCGGGGCAAAATATCGCGTGGTGAAAAACACCTTGGCGGAGCGCGCGGGCAAAGGCACCAAGGTCGAGGAGGCGCTGAAGAACCTTCAGGGCGTGACCTCGATTGCCTACACCGAAGGAGATCCGGTTGCGCTGGCCAAGGCGCTAGCCAAGTACGTCAAGGATAATCCAGAATTTAGCTTTAAGTCCGGCGTGGTTGAAGGGCGTGTGATTACAGTCAAGGAGATCGAATCGCTCGCGACCATGCCGTCAAAGGACGAGCTCTATTCGAAGCTCTTGTTCCTGTTGAACGCTCCGTCGCAGCGCTTGGTTACGGCGATGAATGCGGTTGGGCGGAATCTGGCAGTGGTGGTGAGCCAGGGCGTGGAGCAGAAAAAGTTCAAGGAAGCATAAAAATTTCTGAGCGGCAATGCTGCTCGAAAAAAGATTTAGCTATTGCGCAGCCAGGGGTGGCGCGGTCTGATGTTCGGGCGTTGTCTGGCGCCGGAATATAGGACTGGTCGCACTGGAAACCTGGCCACGCGGTAGCAAAATCGCAAATCTTACTAAGGCGGAGAGATTCACATGGCGGATCTACAGCAGTTGGAAGAGTCGATTGTCAGCTTGTCGTTGCTGGAAGCGGCAGAGCTGGTGAAAAAACTGGAATCGCGTCTGGGCGTTTCGGCAGCGGCGGCGGCTCCGGTAATGGTCGCCGGCGGCGGGGCAGGCGCGGGCGCAGCAGCTCAGGCTGAGGAAAAGACCGAGTTCACGGTCGTTCTGAAGGAAGTTGGAGCCAATAAGATCAACGTTATCAAGGCGGTACGTGAGGTCACCAGCCTCGGCTTGAAAGAAGCAAAGGACCTGGTCGACGGCGCTCCGAAGAGCATCAAGGAAGGTGTCTCGAAGGATGAGGCCGAAACCATCAAGAAGAAGTTTACCGAAGCCGGTGCAGTGGTCGAAGTTAAATAGTTTGGGCAGGGCGGGAGCGGATTGTGTGGTTGCAGCGCTACGCCCCGCTTGGCGGGGTCAAGCCCCGTTCACACGCGAGGCTATCCCGCTAGCAATTATTTGACCGAACACTAGCTGAATCCTTAGGAGTGGTGTTAATATCTAATAAATAACCCGCTTACCCTGGCTTCACAGTGAGGCGACGGCGACCCGCATCCTCCAAAGTAAACCCAGGAAGCGGAAAAAGGGTCGCTGGAACGTAGTTTGGCAGCCGGTCCCGCGGGCGGCGGGACGGAACAGGCCTTAGAACTGGCACGGAATTTTACAAGTTACTCAAGAGTAAGCGTCGAGCGTGGCGCCCGAGGACAAGCATGTCCCTGCGGGTGCCTGTGTCTTTTTTTGAATACACCGCCCATTAGTAGCGATTAGTCGCGACTTCGGCGCATTTTTTTGCGCCCTCATTCCGCCGTGTACCGCAGCCCCGGCTGCTTGAAAGCAGGAGTTCCTAAGAATGCCAAAGCATAATATTCATCGCAAGCGTTTCGATTTTTCCAAGATTCCCGCGACCATCCAGATCCCGAACCTGATCGAGGTTCAGAAGCGCTCCTATGACCGCTTCCTGCAGATGGACAAACTGCCCAGCGAGCGCGAAGACGGCGGGCTGCAGGCCGTGTTTCAGTCGGTGTTTCCGATTACCGACTTTCGTAACGTTTCGCAGTTGGAGTTTGTCGACTTCGCCATTGGCAACTGGGAGTGCAAGTGCGGCCACTTGAAAGGGCTGCATCACCTGCGCACCACTTGTAAGAACTGCGGATCCACGGTGATCACAGACCCGTTCCATCCCGGCGAAGTGCTGTGCCACAAGTGCGGCACGTATAACGCAAATACTCCCGACTTTTGCAACAAGTGCGGCGACCCGGTTGGACTGCAGCTGAAGTATGACGTGGCGGAATGCGAAGAGCGCGGCATGACCTACTCAGCGCCGCTCAAAGTCACGATGCGGCTTACCATCTGGGACAAGGATGAGGCCGGCAATCGTTCCATCCGCGACATCAAAGAGCAGGAGGTTTTCTTTGGCGACGTTCCGCTGATGACGCAGAACGGCACTTTTATTATTAACGGCACAGAACGAGTGATCGTCAGCCAGTTGCACCGCTCGCCCGGCGTGTTCTTCGAGACGGCGGCGAATCGCACTTACTTTTTGGGAAAGATCATTCCCTACCGCGGATCGTGGGTGGAATTCGAATACGACCAGAAGAACGTCCTCTACGTGCGCATTGATCGCAAGCGCAAGTTCCTGGGCACGATTTTCCTGCGTGCGCTCGGCCTGCGCTCCGGCGAAGACATTCTGAAGACTTTTTATACCACGGACCGGTTGGTCGTTCGCGACAAGAAATTGTTCTGGACCCTGGACCCGGCAAGCGACAAGCCCACCAACCTGCTGGGCATGAAACTGGCACACAGCATCAAGTCGAAGTCGGGAGACGAAGTAGCTCACTCCGGGCGCAAGATTACTCCTGCGACCCTGAAAGAAATTCAGAAGGCGAAGATCGCCGAAATCGAAGTGGACACGTCCGATCTCGAAGGCGCGTGGTCGGCAAGCGACATCGTCGACACTACGACTGGCGAAGTTCTGCTCGAGGCCAACACGGAAATCACGGCCGACAAAGTGGCGAAGATTCTGGAATCGGGCGTGGTGGAAATAAGCGTATTTTTCCCCGAGCGCGACGACGTAGGTACAGTGATCAGCCAGACTCTGCGGCGCGATTCGATCACCAGTCCCTCTGAAGCCTTGATCGAAATTTATCGCAAGCTGCGCCCCGGCGATCCGCCGACGCTCGACACGGCAACGGCGTTGTTTCAGGGCATGTTCTTCGATCCGCGCAAATATGACTTCTCTCGCGTGGGACGGCTGAAGTTCAACATCAAGCTGTTCGAGAACCAGGCGGCGACAAGCCTCGAACAACGCACACTTGATCCGAACGATTTTTACGCGACGATCAAATATCTGCTAAAGCTGCGCAAGAACATCGGCGCGGTCGATGACATCGATCACCTGGGCAATCGCCGGGTCAGGGCAGTCGGCGAGTTGCTGGAAAACCAGTTCCGCATCGGCTTGGTCCGCATGGAACGCGCGATCAAAGAGAAAATGTCCGTTTACCAGGAAATGTCTACAGCGATGCCACACGACCTGGTCAACGCTAAACCCGTAATGGCCGCGATCCGCGAATTCTTTGGATCGTCGCAGCTGTCGCAGTTCATGGATCAGACGAATCCGCTGTCGGAAATCACGCACAAGCGGCGACTGTCTGCCCTGGGGCCGGGCGGTCTGTCGCGCGAACGCGCCGGGTTTGAAGTTCGCGACGTCCACCCGACGCATTATGGACGCATCTGCCCGATTGAAACGCCGGAAGGTCCGAACATCGGACTGATTTCGTCGCTGAGTTGCTTTGCGCGCATCAACGACTACGGCTTTATCGAGTCTCCTTATCGCAAGGTGAAACACGCGCGCGTGGTTGATTACGTCATCGTCGTCAACGCCGGCGACAGCAGCTACAAGGTCGGTGATTACGTCGAAAAGAGCGAGATGGAGAAGATCAACGCCGACCTCAAAGAGCGCAAGAAGAAGGCAGTCGAGGTCGAGCCGTTCTCCTTCTATCTCTCCGCGTGGGAGGAAGACCGTCACACCATCGCTCAGGCGAACATCGAGTTGGACGACAAGGGCCGCATTGCCGGCGAACTGGTGAACGCCCGCAAGGCAGGCAACTTCGTGCTGGTGAATCGCGATGAAGTCGATTACGTCGACGTCAGCCCGAAGCAACTGGTATCGGTCGCCGCGTCGCTCGTGCCGTTTTTAGAGCACGACGACGCTAACCGCGCTTTGATGGGCGCGAACATGCAACGGCAGTCGGTGCCGCTGCTTCGGGCGCAGGCTCCGATCGTTGGTACGGGGATGGAAGGCGTCACCGCGCGCGATTCGGGAGCGGTGGTGCTGGCGCGCCGCAACGGGATCATCGATTCCGTCGACTCCGAACGCATCATTGTCCGCGTCGAGGGCGAACATCATCCGATGCAGCTTTCGCGCGAAGTGGGCAGCGACATTTATCAGCTCACGAAGTTCAAGCGCTCCAACCAGAATACGTGCATCAACCAGAAGCCGATCGTGAAGAAAGGCCAACGGGTAGTGAAGGGGCAAGTGATCGCCGACGGTCCGTGCACCGACTTTGGCGAGTTGGCTCTCGGACGGAACGTGCTGGTGGCATTTATGCCCTGGCGCGGCTACAACTTCGAAGACGCAATCCTCGTTTCGGAAAAGATGGTGAAGGAGGATTACTACACTTCGGTCCACATCGAAGAATTCGAACTCGAAGCGCGAGATACGAAGCTGGGTCCCGAGGAAGTGACTCGTGACATTCCGAACGTGAGCGAATCCACGCTGCGCAATCTGGACGAAGCGGGCGTGATCCGCATCGGCGCCGGCATCAAGCAGGGAGACATCATCGTCGGCAAAGTTACGCCGAAGGGCGAGACCCAGCTCACGCCGGAAGAAAAACTGCTGCGCGCGATCTTCGGCGAAAAAGCCGGCGACGTGCGCGATGCCTCGCTCTACTGCCCGCCTGGAATCGAAGGCATCGTCGTGGATGTCAAGATCTTCTCGCGCAAGGGGCAAGAGAAGGACGAGCGCGCCAAGGCGATTGAAGCAAATCAAATTGCGAAGCTCGAAAAGAACTTGTCGGATGAAATTCGAATTCTGACCGACGAGCGCCTCAAGCGCTTGGAAGGCCTGCTAGGCGGCAAGGAAGTGCAAGCCGACTTGCACGACGAGCGTACCAACAAGCGGTTGCTGACCAAGGACACGATTCTTGACCGCGATGCCATCGAGCGCATTTCGACCCGCAATCTCAAACGCATCAAATACGCCGACAAGGATCCGCGGGTGAATGAGCAGATCGACGAGATCGAGGAGATGACCTCGCGCCAGATCGATGTGCTCAAGAAAATTGTCAACGAGAAGAAAGAAAAGCTGACCAAGGGCGATGAGCTGCCGCCGGGCGTGATCAAGCTGGTGAAGGTTTACATCGCCATGAAGCGGAAGCTGAGCGTCGGCGACAAAATGGCCGGACGTCATGGCAACAAGGGCGTAATCGCGCGCATTCTGCCGGAAGAGGATATGCCGTACCTCGAAAACGGAACGCCCGTCGAGATCGTCCTGAACCCGCTTGGCGTTCCCAGCCGTATGAATGTGGGACAGATTCTCGAAACCCACCTGGGTTGGGCGGGCTTTGAACTGGGCCAGAAGATTGGCGAATTGCTGAAGCAGAATACGCGCACGGAAGCGATTCGCCGCGATCTCAAGGCTCTGTTCAAAGACACCGTCTTAGCGGATACGATCAGCGACATGAGTGAAGATGAACTCGAAGCTTTGGCGCCGACTCTGGCCAAGGGCGTATTCATGGGATCGGCCGTATTCGACGGCGCGCGCGAGTCGGAAATCAAGGCGCTGCTTTCGAGCGCGGGCCTGCCTACATCGGGCAAGACCAGCCTGCGCGACGGCATGACGGGCGAGATTTTCGAACAGCCAGTCACCGTGGGCTACATCTACATGTTGAAACTGTCGCATCTGGTGGACGACAAGATTCACGCGCGATCGATCGGGCCTTATTCGCTCATCACTCAACAACCGTTGGGCGGAAAGGCGCAGTTCGGAGGCCAGCGCTTCGGAGAAATGGAAGTCTGGGCTCTCGAAGCGTATGGCGCAGCGTTCATCCTGCAAGAGCTGCTGACCGCGAAATCGGATGACGTCTACGGGCGCACCAAAATCTACGAGGCTATCGTCAAGGGCGAAGCCGCGATGGAGCCGGGCGTCCCGGAATCGTTCAACGTGCTGATTCGCGAATTGCAGGCGCTTTGCCTGGATGTCGAGTTGATTAAAGCCATGGAGAAGAAGCCCGTGGCGATAGCAGCGGATTAAGAGCAGTTCCCGGTTCTGAGTTCTCAGTTCTCACAACTAGAGAGCGAGTGGAATTCAGAACCGGGATGTTCTCCGAGGATTTGGAAGAAGAGTTTTGAACAATTAGCCGCCGCGGCACCCGCTCTCAGCGCCGCGATACGGCAAAGCTCAAACCGGTTTTGCTTTTCTCTTTTCTGAGAACTGAGAACCGGGAACTGAGAACTGCAGTCGAGGGCCGCCGGTGGACGCGTGAGATCCACAGGAAAGCGGAGGAACATGTTTCGTTCGAGCCCATTCGATATGGCAAACCCCGTGGCCGACTTTGACGCCATTCGCATCAGCCTGGCGTCCCCGGAAAAGATCCGGAGCTGGTCGCATGGGGAAGTAACCAAGCCGGAAACCATCAACTACCGCACTTTTAAGCCGGAGCGCGATGGCTTGTTTTGCGCGCGTATTTTCGGACCGGTCACAGACTGGGAATGTCTCTGCGGCAAATACAAGCGCATGAAGCATCGCGGAGTAATCTGCGACAAGTGCGGCGTGGAAGTCACTCTGTCCAAAGTCCGTCGCGAACGCCTCGGACACATTGAGCTGGCTTCGCCCTGTTCGCACGTCTGGTTCTTCAAGGGACTTCCGAGCCGCATAGGGCATCTGCTCGATATTTCTCTGCGCGATCTGGAAGCGATTCTCTACTTCGAGGCCTACGTGGTCGTCGATCCCGGCGACTCTCCGGTAAAAGAGCGCGAGGTTATCAAGGACGAAGCCAAGTATCGCGAACTCGACCAGCAATATCGCCCAGCCGGCTTCAAGGCGATGATGGGCGCGGAGGCGATCAAGGAACTTCTCAAACGAATCGAAGTCGATTCGCTCTCTACCGACCTGCGCGAGAAGATGAAGCATGAAACCTCGCTGCAGAAGCGCTTGAAGTATGCCAAGCGGCTGAAAGTCGTAGAAGCGTTCCGCAAGAGCGGCAATAAGCCGCAGTGGATGATTCTTGACGTGCTGCCCGTGATTCCACCCGAGCTGCGGCCCCTGGTTCCACTGGATGGCGGGCGTTTTGCCACTTCCGATCTGAACGACCTTTATCGCCGCGTGATCAACCGCAACAACCGGTTGAAGAAGCTGATGGACCTGCACGCTCCCGAAGTCATCGTGCGCAACGAAAAGCGCATGCTGCAGGAAGCGGTGGATGCCCTGTTCGATAATGGTCGCCGCGGCCGCGTTCTGCGCGGCGCCAACAACCGCCCGCTGAAATCGCTCTCCGATACGCTGAAGGGCAAGCAGGGGCGTTTCCGCCAAAACCTTCTTGGCAAGCGCGTCGATTACTCAGGGCGTTCGGTGATCGTGGTTGGTCCCGAACTCAAGCTGCATCAGTGCGGATTGCCGAAGAAGATGGCGCTGGAGTTATTCAAGCCATTCATCTATCACCGGCTGGAGCAGACGGGGAACTGCACCACCATCAAGCAGGCAAAAGAAATGGTGGAGCAGCAGGACCCGATCGTTTGGGACATTCTGGAAGAGGTCATCAAAGATCACCCTGTGATGCTGAACCGCGCGCCCACGCTCCATCGCCTTGGCATTCAGGCGTTCGAGCCGGTGCTGGTGGAAGGCAAGGCAATCAAGATCCATCCGCTCGTTTGTACGGCCTTCAACGCAGACTTCGACGGCGACCAGATGGCGGTGCACATTCCGTTATCGCCCGAGGCGCAGGTGGAAGCCAGTGTTCTCATGCTGTCTTCGCACAACATCTTGTCGCCGGCATCAGGACATCCCATCACCGTGCCCACGCAGGACATGGTGCTCGGACTTTACTATTTGACGAAAGCGAAGCCCGGTGCCAAGGGTGAAGGCAGGTCCTTCGCCAACATTGATGAAGTCGTGATCGCGCTCGAAATGGGCGAAGTGGAAACGCTTACCCCGATTCGCCTGCGCTACACGGGCGAAGTCATCGACCTGACGCAAGCCTACGACGATCAGGATGTGAATCATACCGAGCCGGTTCACATCGTTCGCGAGTACCTGAACACGACCGTTGGCCGCGCCATCTTGAATGACCATCTGCCCAAGGCGGTGCCGGGCGTCAACCTGAGCATGCCATACATCAACGGCTTGCTTAAGAAGAAGGGCGTCGGCCAATTGGTCAATTACTGTTATCTGCGGTTTGGCCTCGAAGTCACCGTCAAGATGCTCGACGAGATCAAGTCGCTCGGCTTCCGTTATGCCACGCGCGCGGGATTGTCGATCGGCATCGATGACATGGTTATCCCGGATAACAAAAAGACCCTGGTGAAGGACGCCGACAAGCAGGTCATCGCGGTCCAGCAACAATATCTGGATGGGGCGATCACCAACGGCGAACGCTATAACAAGGTCATCGAAATCTGGTCGGCGATCACGGAAAAAGTTGCCGATGAGATGTTTGGCCAGATGCAGAAGCGTGATAAAGAAGGCGAACTCAATCCGATTTACGTCATGGCCGATTCCGGCGCTCGTGGATCGAAACAGCAGATTCGCCAGCTCTCTGGAATGCGCGGACTGATGGCGAAGCCGACGGGCGAAATTATCGAGACGCCGATCACGGCCAACTTCCGTGAAGGGTTAACCGTTCTCGAATACTTCATTTCGACGCACGGCGCCCGCAAGGGCTTGGCTGATACGGCGTTGAAGACCGCCGACTCCGGCTATCTGACACGCCGTCTGGTCGATGTGGCGCAGGACGTGATCATCAGCGAATACGACTGCGGCACGGTAGACGGAATCTTCGTCTCCGGCATCGTTGAAGCGGGCGAAATTATCGAGCCGCTGCGCGACCGCATCGTAGGCCGCGTTTCGCTCGAGAAGATCAAGGACTACGAAGGTCAAGTCGTTGTCGATATCAACCAGGAGATCACCGAAGATCTGGCAGGCGCGATTCAGGCTGCCGGTATAGAGCGGGTGAAGATTCGCTCGGTGCTCACCTGTGAATCGAAGCGCGGCGTTTGCGTAATGTGCTACGGACGCAATCTGGCTTCCGGCCGTCTGGTCGAACTCGGCGAGGCTACCGGCGTGATTGCGGCGCAGTCCATCGGCGAACCTGGAACGCAGCTCACCATGCGTACCTTCCACATCGGAGGTACGGCGTCGCGAGTTTCGGAACAGTCGCGGCTCGATGCCAAGAGCAACGGCACGGTGCGCTTCATCAACCTGCAGACGGTGAAGTCGAAGACTGGCGACCTCGTGGTAATGAATCGCCAGGGCTCGATCGCGGTCGTTGACGAGAAAGGCCGCGAACGCGAGCGTTATGCGGTTGTCTACGGCGCCAAGGTCAAGGTCACAGAAGGCGGACCGGTCGCGCTTGGCGAAGCTCTCGTCGAGTGGGATCCCTACACCTTCGCCATCCTCACGGAGATCGGCGGCACGGCTCAATTCAAAGACTTGCAGGAAGGCATCACCCTGCACGAAGAAGTCGACGAAGTTACTGGCTTGTCGCGTCATGTGGTGGCGGATTCGCCTGACGAGAAGCGTCAGCCGGCGATTGTCATCAAGGGCAAGGCCAGCAAGCGCTACCTGATGCCTTCGCGCGCTCACCTTATGGTCCAGGACGGCGACACGGTATTCCCAGGCGACGTGCTGGCCAAGATCCCGCGCGAGACGACGAAGACCAAGGACATTACGGGCGGTCTGCCCCGCGTGGTGGAATTGTTCGAGGCCCGCAAGCCGCGCGACACCGCAGTGATCAGCGAGATCGACGGCGTGGTGCGCTTCGGCGAGGTTGCCAAGGGACAGCGCAAACTCTACGTGGCGGCCGACAACGGCACCGAAAAAGAATACTCCGTTCCGCGGGGCGTTCACATCAACGTGCAGGAGGGCGAACGGGTCAAGGCGGGAGAACCGCTGATGGACGGGCCGCTCGACCCGCATGACATCTTGAAGGTGCTCGGCGAAAAAGAGCTGCAGTCTTACCTGGTGAATGAAATCCAGGAAGTCTACCGCTTGCAGGGCGTGAATATCTCCGACAAGCACATCGAAGTGATCGTCCGCCAGATGATGCGCTGGGTGAAGGTCGAAGATGTAGGTGACACGAAGTTCCTCCTGGAAGAACAGACCGACAAGTTTGCCTTCCATGAGGAGAACGAACGGGTGATCGCGCAGGGCGGCAAACCGGCGACCGGGCGTCCGTTGCTGCTCGGCATCACCAAAGCGTCGCTCTCGACCGATTCGTTTATCTCGGCTGCCTCCTTCCAGGAGACGACGAGGGTGCTCACCGAAGCCTCCATCAATGGCAAGGTCGATCATCTGCGCGGCTTGAAGGAGAACGTCATCGTGGGCCGCTTGATTCCGGCCGGCACCGGCATGGAGTATTACCGCAACGTGCGCCTCTCTCCAGAAATGGAAGAGGCCGCGAGCAAGGTGCAGGAGGAAGTCTCGCAGGCCTACGAAGATGCCGAGCGCGCGCTCGAGCTCATGCGGCACGAAGGCGAGACCGAAGAGCTTGCCGCGGAATAAAATGGGACGGATCCAGGACAGGGGCGACCGAAAGTCGCCCCTGATTTTCTTAATGACGCTTTTCTTGCATGGCGTTTCCTTAAACCCATGGCTCTAGCACTGGAACCACAGCGCCTCAACGGTTCACCTCAGGACCACGATGCCGCTCCGGAGGCGATTCCTGGCGGATTGGTGGTGGCGCCAGCACTGGGACGCTTCTGGCGCCTATTCCGCCTGTCGATCTGGCGCGCTTTCGAGCACGATGCCTTCGGGACTGCTAAAGCGTCCGCCTATTCCTCAATTTTCACTTTCTTCCCAGCTCTGCTCGTGCTGGGTGCGATTCTAGCCACACTCAACCGCGGCCAAGTCTATCTACGCGAAATCTCTTACGCCTTGGGCACGATCTTGCCCGCAGGCAGTTCCACGGTGCTCGCGTATCTCAGAGGCAGCACGGATCGCCCGGTTGGCTTGCTCATTACTACTTCCTTGATCACGCTTTGGAGCGCTTCCGGCGTCATCATCACCTGGATGGACGGCTTCCGCCGCGCCTACCAGCTTCCCAAAACCTGGGGCCTGGTGCAGGAGCGCCTGATTTCGTTTTCTCTGGTTCTGATGGCCGGCATACCGATGACGTTTTCCACCATCCTGGTGGCCTTCGGCAGCCGCATTGAAACAAGGATTCTGTTTCACATTGGGCATGAGTTCGGACCGCTGATTCTGTTGTTGTGGGGTTTGATCCGCTGGATCATTGCCATCTTAACCAGCATCGCGGTGATCCAGCTGATCTATCACAATGCGGTGCCGCGCACACAGCCGTGGCATAGCGTGCTTCCGGGCGCTGTTTTGGCTACGGCTATGTGGCTGCTTTCCACGGCTCTATTTGGGTGGTATCTGCAACATTACGCCGACTACAGCGTAATCTACGGTTCGCTTGGTTTGGGCATCGCACTGCTGGTGTGGATGTATCTGATCTCTCTAGTGGTGCTGATCGGCGCGGAATTCAACGCCATGCTCTTCCCTCGCAGTCTCACGAAAATTCCTCCTCGGCCGATAGACCCAGAATCTCGCTGACTATGTGGCGGCCGGGCTCTGCCCCGCGGACGGCGCGAAGCCACGCGAGCCGAGAGAAGCACGAGAGGCGGTTGCAATAAGATTGGCAGAACACCTGGCAGAACCATCGGTAGAGAGGAATCGCTATCTGAAATCACGCAAACCAGATCTGGTTGAAGGAAGTCTGCCAGCCTGCGCCGCTGTGCCGGAAGAATTTGCCGACCGTGTGCGCCGGGCAAAAATCATCTGCACGATTGGTCCAGCCTGCGACTCCGAGGAGATGATTTCGGACCTGATGCGCACGGGCATGGACGTTGCGCGGCTGAATTTTTCTCACGGAACACACGCCGAACACGCCCGTCGAATCCAGCGACTACGCCGTGCCGCAAAGAAACTGAGGCGGACCATCTGCATTCTTCAAGATCTTCAAGGCCCGAAAATTCGCACCGGGCTGCTGAAGGATGGCAAGGCGATAGTTCTGAAGGCTGGGGCCGCGCTGACGATTACCCCACGCCAGGTCGCAGGCACAGCCGACCTGATCTCCACCGATTTTGCCGTCCTGGCGCGCGAAGTCGAGCCCGGCGCTCGGGTACTTCTGTCCGACGGAAGAATTGAACTCAAGGTGCGCTCGATACACGGCGAGGATATCGAATGCGAAGTCGTCAATGGCGGCACTCTGGGACAGCACCAGGGCATTAATCTTCCCGGCGCAGCCATGGCGATCCCAGCGCTGACGGAAAAAGACAAGCGGGATCTCGAGTTTGGGTTGAAGCACGGAGTCGATGTGGTTGCGCTTTCATTCGTTCGATCTGCCGATGACATCGGCATGGCCCGGAGCCTGATGCGTGAGTTCGGACGATCCGTGCCCATCATCGCCAAGCTGGAGAAGCCGCAGGCCATTGATCGCCTCGAAGAGATTCTGGAAGCAGCCAACGGCGTGATGATTGCTCGTGGCGATCTGGGCGTGGAGATGCTGCCGGAGCGAGTTCCAATCATTCAGAAGCTGGTGATTCAGCGAGCCGGAGTGTGGCGCAAGCCGGTCGTCACGGCCACGCAGATGCTCGAGTCCATGACCGAGAATCCGCGGCCCACGCGAGCGGAAGCGAGCGATGTGGCGAACGCGATTTTTGACGGCACAGACGTAGTGATGCTCTCGGGAGAGACCGCCAGCGGCCGCTATCCGCGCGAAACCGTGGCCATGATGGTGCGCATCATTTTGGAGGCGGAGGCCAGCATCGCTCAGCTGCCGCTGGTGCCGCGCCGCCGCCGTCACGATGAGGAACCTCGCTATTCGGTTGCCGAGACCATCTGTGAGTCCATCGCGCACGCGGCCGAAGATCTGCCGATGCGAGCGATCGCCGTCTTTACGGAAAGCGGCAACACCGCCCGCATGCTTTCGAAGCACCGTCCGCAGGTTTGTATTTACGCATTCAGCCGTTCGCCCGAAGTCTGCAATCGCATGAATGCGCTTTGGGGCGTGCATCCGGTTCACAAGAAGGAATGGGCGTCGGCGGAAGCAATGCTCAGGACCGCGGAAAACGAATTATTGCCGAAAGGACTTCTCCGCCCCGGCGACGTGCTCGGGCTGGTGGCTGGTACAAAACTCACATCGGGCGCCACGAACTTTATGCGGCTGCACACGGTGGGGGAAGGTAATCACGCTCGTAAAAACTTACGCCATAAGAATTAGTCTCTGCGAAGGAATTGACAATTCCGCCCTACGAATCATTTGTCGACGACTCAACTGACCCAGCCGTCCGCGGCTTTCTGCATTCGCCGGAGAGTTCCAATGGCGATGCGCTGATCCTGACGCATGGCGCTGGGTCGAATTGCTCTGCGCCTCTGCTCGTGGCGCTCAGCGAGGCTTTTGCCGGACATGGCTTTGTCGTTCTACGTTGCGATCTACCCTTTCGTCAACAACGGAGAATTGGTCCGCCGTTCCCGGGCCATGCGGAACGCGATCGTGCGGGGCTGCGCAATGCGGTCGCTGCCGTGCGTAAGAGTGTCGCCGGACGGATTTTTCTTGGTGGTCACTCCTATGGCGGGCGGCAGGCGACTATGCTGTGCGCGGACGAGCCGGAGTTAGTTGTGGGGCTGTTGTTACTCTCTTATCCGCTGCATCCACCGCGTAAACCAGAACAGCTTCGCGTTCAACATCTACCTAACCTATATACGCCGAGCCTATTGGTGCATGGAACGCGCGATCCGTTCGGAAGCATTGAAGAGATGAGGGAAGCCTTGCAGCTAGTCTCCGCCAAAACCGAATTAATAGAGATGGAAGGCGCAGGTCACGATTTGGGATTCAAGGGCAAAGCGCGGGCTCTCGAACTTCTCGAAATCATCTGTGCCAGATTCGCAGAAATGTTCAAATAGCTCGTGTGGCGCGGGTGCCCCGCCCGCGTGCTGGCAGCGATTCTAATGTCTGCGCGGGCGAGGGCGCCCGCGCCACACGAGCAGGCCTAATTCACCCAACCCGATTTCGATCCGCCATTTGGCTTGTCATTATCGTCGGGGGGAATATAGTTTCCGTGCTCGTCGAAGGTGACTTTGCGATCGTGATCTCGCATGTAGACCTCGAATTTTCTCGCTGCTCGCTTCCGCTTCCAGCGATAGTAAGAATTCCTCACGCCGAAATAATGCTCCGACGCGGCGTAGCTCACGCCGCGGGGAGGCATGAATTTTACCCAGAGGTAGCCGAAGAGCAATCCTCCAAGATGAGCAAAGACCGCGACTCCTCCTTGCGAGGGCTCAAATACGGCAATGATCGCGACCACGACCCAGATGCCGACCAGATATTTGGCCTTGATCCTGAAGGGCAGCGGAAATAGATACATCTCCTGATCGGCGTAAATAATTCCAAAAGCCATCAGCAGTCCAAAAATTCCGCCCGACGCTCCCACGGTTGCAACTGCCGGATTCGCTCCCAGGAAATGCGTGTAGGCGATAACGATCGTTACCAAGGCAGCGCCCACGACGCAGAAGGTGTAGCACTCGATAAATCGCCGCGGTCCCCAGTCGCTTTCCAGGTAAGCGCCGATAAACCAAAGCGTCAGCATGTTGAAAAACACATGACTGAAGCTGGCGTGCAACAACGAGTACGTGACCAATTGCCACACTTTGCCGTGCATAACGGCTGCAGGAATCAGCGCCAGCCACTCCTGCATCAGAATCACAACGTCCGGAATGAAGAGGCGCATTACGACCTGGAACAGATAGATTCCGGTGCAAGTCAGGATGATGCGCTTCACCCATCCGGCGAACGGAGGGAAGCTGAACGAGATGGATTGTCCGCGAGGCACTTTATCCTTTTATCTTTCTCATTGTCTTTCTCAATTTTTATCTGTCTGGCTCCGGTATAACCGGCAGACTGCGATGTCCCGCCGCATCGACCGCGCGAACACCGAATATCACATTATCCTTCGAAACGCCCAGGGTTGCACGCGTACCGCTAATCGGTTGGGCATATTGCCAATCGGCGGCGCTCGTCGAGCGCCAAACCACTTCGTAGGCGGCCGCTCCAGCCGATGGCTCCCAGGTCAGAGTGGTGTCGTTTTCGAGATTTTTGGTAAGCATTTTCACGGCTGCCGGCGGAGCTGGAGCCGATGCCAGCGACGCCAGGGTCGCCGCGTTCAGGCGCGCTACGTGTCCCACATAATCGTAATCGACAAATCTCGGCAGATCTCCATATTGGATGCCGCCGGCCTCATCTTTGCGAACGTTTTGATGCTGGTGGTTGTAGTCTTCGCGGAATTCGGTGAAACGCACGGCAGCGAAGCCCAGCTGGTTGAAAGAATAGTGGTCACCGCCGCGCAGGAATCGGTCGAGCCGGAAAATAAGAACCGGCTTCACTCCGGTATCGTAGGATCGTCCGACGTCGGCGATGTAGCGGGCCAGTTCGCGCGACTTCGAGTCGTTTTCTCCACCCAGCATACGAATCCGCTTGATTTCGGTGTCGGTGGCCGCTGCGGGCAGCCCTTCAGAGAAAACGCGCACCACACCAGCATCCTGTCCCGGGCCGATGTCACCTCCCACGATGTCGTTGTTTAAAACGGCCTCGATGTTCCACCCCTGCTGCTGGGCCATCTGGGCGAAGTGTCTGCTTCCGTTCAGCCCCTGTTCTTCGCCCGCCACGGTGAGAAAAATAATTGTCGCGCGGAACTTAAGTTTGCCGGCGGCCTGGCCCAATACCCGGGCGCACTCCAGGCTCACAGCCGTGCCGCTGCCGTCGTCGTTCGCTCCGGGCGCGGGGTCGGTTGTGTTCAAGATGTCGCTGTTGCGCGAGTCGTAATGGCCGGTGACGAGTACGATACGGTCCGCCTGCTTCGAGTCAGAGCCGGGCAGCACGGCATAAACATTGGTAATTTCTGTGGGTGCGGGAATGCGTTCGCCGGGCTTCTCCATGAACGCGTCGGTCTTCACCTTCAGACACCCACCGCAGTTTTTGGAGTAGCGCTCGAGCTCCGCTTTGATCCACTCTCTTGCCGCTCCTATGCCCTTGCCCGCTTTGATGGAGTCGTCGTCTTGGGCGGAAATCGTCGAGCGATTCTGGAAGCTGACGAGTTTCTCTATCGTTTGCCGGATATGGTCCGCCGAAATTTGCTGGATCGCTTCGGCGATGTGCGGGTCAACATGAGGATCGGCGGCAACGCGAGGCGGTTCTGCCTGCGTCATTTCCTGAGCCATGCACAATGCGCCGAACCACGGGCCGAAACAAGAACCGAGAAATAACAGCGCCAACCCAATCACAGCCACGGCCATCACAGCTGTGGAGGGGTGACCCAAATGGGGAAACAGGGCTATTCCGGATTTTTCTTGGCAAGCCACTTGACCTTTTCCTCGCGAAGAAACTAAATATAACAGGGTACCCCGAACGTGGAGGAAATCATGGTGTACTGTCCTGAATGCGAGACGGATCTCGACATCGACGAAGATGAGGTCGATGAAGGAGCGGTCGTCTCCTGCCCGGAGTGCGGCACGGACTTCGAGGTGATAACGGTGAATCCCGTCGAATTGAAAATAGTCGGCGAAGACGAAATCGACGAAGATGAGGACGAAGAAGAAGCCGACGCCGATGAGGATGAGGAAGAAGAGGCCTGAGGAAACCTGCACACTTCTGGGCGGTACTTCGCTTTGGCGCAAGGGCTTCGGCTGTTTCGTCGCTGGTTGCTCTGTTCGTTGCCGCGCCGATTGTTACGACAGCGCCTGTGAGCGCTTTCGGCAGCGAGAGGCCGAAGCCTTACGCTCTAATCTTCGGGACTGTGTGGGATCCCGACGGGCACCCGCTCTACGGGGTCAAGGTAAAGATCCGCATGGCCAGCGACACGCCGAAAAAGGTCCGCTGGGAACTTTATTCCAATCACACCGGCGAGTTTGCGCAACGCGTGCCGGCCGGCACGGCCGACTACATTGTTTGGGCGGACGTGAAGGGCTACAAGCTGCCTTCGGGCCGAAAGTTGAAACCGGGCTCGGAAGTAACCGCACACATCGACAATGACGAGCGTTGCGACATCGGTCTTCATTTAGACTGGTAGGGGACGCCACAGTGCGAGATTGGCGCCCCTGGGAATCATCCATGATGAAGAAGGCGGGCGCTGGAACTGGAGTTGCAATAGTAAGCGCAGCTGCGCTGATGGTTGGCTTTTCGCTGGCTGGGCTCCCGACGCCAGTATTCTCGTCTTCGCTCTGGACCACATCGGTGCTGGCCGCTCCGGCGCAGTTATTTGGCGGCGATTCGAAGAAAGAAGACAAGACTCGCCTGCTCACCGGCAAAGTGCTCGATGCGAACGATAATCCTTTGCCGAACTCCGTTGTGTATCTCACCAACACCCACACGCGATCGGTGAAAACCTACATTGTGGGGGACGACGGCACTTATCGCTTTCCCGCGCTGCAGCCCACCATCGATTACGAAGTCTACGCGCAACTGGATAATCACAAGAGTGGAACCAAGATGGTCAGCCAGTTTGACAATCGTACGCAGGTTTACCTCACGTTGAGGATCAACACCAAGTAGGCGCACTCGCGCGCAATTCGGCCGCTTGTATATCTGCTGATTGGCGACGACGGAGAAGATGGATTAGCCCGCTTTACGGCAGGCTTAGACCTGGCTAGCCGGATTCCTACTTAACGTATTTTGGCGTTCTGCCTTTCGACCACGGATCGTACGTGGCCACAAAATGCACTCGCTCCGGCCGGGTCGGGTGATCGAAGAACCATATTTTGTCAAAAGTACTTGGATCGGGATCGGCTAAATTCATCTCGCCACTTTTTTCGAAGTAGCGGGCGGCAACCTGGTTGGCGTTGGGCACAATTCCGTGGATCACTTCGAGGCCATAGCGATCGGCCTCGTGCTCAAAATGGCGGCTGACGGCGTTGAAGGCCGGCGTAGCAAGAAAGGCCAGCGCGCTAATCACGAAAAGCAAGGCTGGGAGCGACGCCCAATCCTGCAGGGATCGAATGCCCCATTGCGTGCCCCATTTCGCCAACATCCAGTTCACTAGGCGGTAGCCCACGTACAACAGAAAGAGCAGAATCGTGGCATCGATGGCTATTTCTTTCGGAATGTGGAGCAGAACGTAATGGCCCATCTCGTGACCAAAGACGAACAGGGTTTCCGGGATGGTGGCGTGGGCAATCGTGTTGTCCCAAACAACGACGCGCTTGGACGCGCCAAAGCCGGTGACGTAGGCGTTGGAGCCGGTCTGCTTGGAGCTGGCATTCATCACAAACATGCGGTCGGGAGGAATTTCCATGCCGCCACGATGGACGACCTTCTCCATTTCCGACAGCAGGAGGGGCTGCACGCTCTCCAGCGGCTTGAAAGTGTAAAACAGAGGATCGATCACGATCGGTTGCAGAAAGAAGAGCGCCAGCAGGATCGGAATGGAAGCGAGCCAGAAATAGAACCACCAGCGGCACGGGCTACGGCGGATGACGAAATAAAGGATACCTACCAAGAGCGTCCCGACTATTAGCATCAGAGCCTGGTTGACAAGCCAGTCCCGAAGCCACGGTCCCCAGGCTTGCACGGAGAGGCCATAGGCACGTTCGAGGGATTGATCCCAGATGTCAGGAGGAATTCCGAGGATTGCAACGGTTAGCAGAATGAGTGGCGTAAAAATAATTAGCTGTACGCCGCGGCGAGCGGAGGCGCGCTCTGCCAGATCGCGAAACTTGGGTGCCAGACGCCATCGCAATATGACCAGCAACAGCAGCAGACCGTAAAGAGCATCGATGAAGAAGTGGCGATAGTGCGCATGCGAATACGCTTTGGCGCGAGCGTATGCGGCGGGCGGAGGCGCGTACGCGACAATGGGGGCGGCGCTAGTCGAAGCTGTATCGCCCGACCGGGCGTCGGTTGTTGCGGGGGAAACCGGCGCGGAAGTGGCGGGATTGGGTTGGCCGTTATTCGTTTGATTGTGATTGGTAGGACCGTTGTTGGTTTGACTGCTACTGCTAAGGATAAAAATGCTTGCGGAAAGAAAGATGACAACGAGCAGTTGTGTTCGCTTCATGGGGCTGGTCTCGTGTACAGACCTTTCAAGCCTGATTTTAGAGCTTCCGAATGTCGGCGGCTAGCAAGCAACTCGAGGTAAAATTCGCCAAGGAGTTGTTGTTTATCGCACTGAGCTGCGAGGCGATCGCTTCTGCCTTGGCCCGATTCTTCAAAACGGCTTTGATCTGAGTCTTTGAAGACATGTTCGAAGGCACGCTCAAGCCTCAGCAGATTGGGCGCTCTATTGCAAAAAAGACGCGGTAGTGGTGCAGTCAAACTGCAACACTACCGGCGATTCGACGCGGAGCGGCGCCGGATTCAGAATTATGCCGCTTTGCCCATCACTGGCTGTGCGCAAAAGCTGCAGCGGCGCGCATCTATCGGAATCTCGCTCAGGCATTCCGGGCACTTCTTGGTCGTGGGATCGGCCGGCGCGGGAGCTTTGCGGGTGCGTGCGATGAGGGCGTTGATCGGAGTCACCACAAAGAAATAAACCGCCGCCGCTACTAGGAGAAACGACACTGCGGCGTTGATGAAATCGCCAACTTTAAACAAACTTCCGTGAATCGTGTAATGAATGGCGGAGAAATCCGGTTTGCCCACCATTGCAGCGATGAAAGGGGTCAACAAGTCTTCGGTCAGCGCCTTGACCACGCCGGCAAAGGCCGCGCCAATGACCACGCCCACCGCCATATCCACAACATTGCCGCGCAAAACGAATTGCTTAAAGCCAGATAGCATAAAAACTCCTTCCATGGAAGAAAGTGGCAGAAACTTTAAATGGTGACGGGAGTTTGGTCAAGCGGCGGGTGTGTACATCGCCGGGAGATAGGCCCTTCGACTCCGCAACTGTTTCACCCGTCGCCAAGCGGCTGCTGCGCTCAGGATGACCCGAGTTTAAGACGCTCTACTGCACGATACGCCTCAGATGCGCATTGGCATCACAATATACCGGTATTTGTAATCTTCGGATTCGGCGGGACGCAACTGGCCGGCGGACTGGGCGTCTTTCAGTTCCAGTTTTACATCGCAGGAGCCGGTGGCTTTGATGAAATCCATCAGATATTGGGCGTTGAAGCCGATGGCCATAGGGTCGCCTTCGTAGACTACTTCCAGGGAGTCTTCGGATTCGCCGGTTTCGGTCGAGGATGCGGAAATCTTTAACTCGCCTTTCTCCAGACGCAGGCGGACGGCACGCGAACGCTCATCAGCGAACTGAGCTACGCGGGCGATGGCGGCTCCGAGTTCCTCGCCATGCAAGGCGATGGACTTGGAAATGTCTTTCGGAAGCACGGCCTCGTAGTTCGGGAACTGGCCGGTGAGTTGCCGGGAGGTCAGCAGGCGCGGGCCTACACGGAAAAATAGCGTGGACTCGTCTTTAGCGAAGTCGATGGTCTCGACCTCATCTCCAGCGTGGGCATCCAGCAGCGATTTCAACTCGTCCATCGCCTTTTTCGGAATCAGCGTTTTCATTTCGCCGGAGACGCCTTCGAATTTTTCGCCAGAGCGCTCAATGTGCGCCAGGCGGTGACCATCGGTGGCTACCATGGTCATCGATTCCGGTTTAAGCACCATCAAGGCGCCGTTCAGCGTGTAGCGCGACTCTTCGCTGGCAATAGCGAAGCCCGTCTTCGAAATCATGGAGCGCAGCACCGGGGCGGGAATCTTGATTGCTCCTGCGGATGGAAAGACCGGCAGGCCTGGGAAGTTGGACTTCGCCATACCTACCATCTTCGTGTTTGACCGTCCGCAACGAATGCTCACCCAGTGGTTATCAAGCAAGCGGATGGTGATGTCAGCGTCGGGCAGGAGCTTTACGTAGTCGTAAAGTTTGCGTGCTGGAATCGTACACGCGCCCTCTTTTTTCACCTTGGCGTTACAGGAGGTGCGCAAGCTCAGGTCGAGATCGGTGGCGGTCAGCGACAATTTGTCTCCAGCAGCTTCAAGAAGATAGTTGGAGAGGATTGGAATCGTGGTCTTGCGCTCGACGACGCCCTGCGTGGCTGTGAGTTCGCGAAGAAGCTCAAATTTACTGACGGTAATTTCCATGGTCGTTGATGTTGCGGCAATGGCAGAAGCGGCTTCCACCGGCATATAGGGTCTCCCGACTCTACTTCTGTTCTCTTCTTATATCAAATGCTAAAGCAAGAAAACCAGTAGTAACCGTAGGCGCTTCGCAGAAGTGGAAAATTGGTTAAGGTGCCTGCGGTTCAATGGCTTCGATATCGACCCCTCGTGTGAAGAATGGGTGCCTGCCTTCGCGGGGGCCGTAGCATCCCGCAAACCGTTCTTTGAAATCTGGCGGGTATCCCACAGCTTTCACAAGCACTGCACAGGTCTGTCTTCGGAAGACCAGCATGAATCGTGGAAAAAGCGGTGGAAACCGACATTTATGCGCCCAATTGCTCGGTTAGTTTATTGAGCAATCTGTTCAAATCCTTGTCGTTCTTGCGGACATATTCAATCTTGTCCACGGAATGCAAGACCGTGGTATGGTGCTTGCCGCCAAACTGACGCCCAATTTCAGGGAGGGAGGCTTCGGTCAGGTGCTTGGCCAGGTACATGGCGATCTGCCGCGGGTAGACAATCGAGCGCGAATTATTTTTTGCCTTAATTTCCACCAAGCGCAGTCCAAATTGTTCGGCGACCGCCTTCTGGATCGACTCGATCGTTACCTTGCGGGCCTGCGAATCGATGAAATTCTTCAGCACTTGCTGGGCATAGGGAAGCGTGATATCGGCTCCGATCAGCGACGAGTGCGCCACCAGGCGGATGAGGGCACCTTCCAACTCACGCACATTCGAGCGGATGTTGGAGGCGATAAACAAAGCGACGTCCATAGGTAACGTCACCCGTTCCTGCTCTGCCTTTTTTTGCAGAATGGCAACTTTGGTTTCGAGGTCGGGCGGCTGAATGTCGGCAATCAGTCCCCACTCGAAGCGGCTGCGCAGACGGTCTTCGAATTCCGCTAATTCCTTTGGCGGACGGTCGCTGGCGATTACGATTTGCTTCATCGACTCGTGGAGCGCGTTAAACGTGTGGAAGAATTCTTCGGCGGTTCGCTCTTTGCCCGCCAGGAACTGGATGTCGTCCACCAGGAGCACGTCCATGGTGCGGAACTTATCTCGAAAGCTGACCATTTTGTCGTACTTCAGCGAGTTGATCATCTCGTTGGTGAACTTCTCGCTCGAGACGTAGCAGATGGCCGCTTGCGGCGTCCGGCGCTTGATCTCGTGGCCGATGGCCTGCATCAGGTGGGTTTTGCCCATGCCTACGCCGCCGTAGAGGAAGAGCGGGTTATAGGCCTTGGAAGGACGCTCGGCAACCGCCTGGCAGGCGGCGTGTGCGAATTGGTTGCCGCTACCGATAACGAACGCGTCGAAGGTATAGCGGGGGTTCAGTTGCGCTGCACTGTCCCAATCGAAGCGCCCCTGAGACGGATGCAAACCTGACGCTGGCTGCGACCCCGCCGCGGACGAACTGAATCCGCCGGCCGACCCGCCACTCAAATTTCCAGTTGGACCACCGCTCGGACCATGAGCCGAGAGGCCGCCGTTATGGCGGACGGGGGTGTTCGAGGGATCGTCTTCGGCGGTAACAAATTTCACTTCATCATAGCCGAGGCCAAGATTGTCCACTGCTTCCTGAATCAAATCGGCGTACTTGTCGCTTACATGGCGGAACTCGGCGGTGGGAATGCGTACGAACAAAACTTTGTTGCTGGCGTGGCTGTAGCGCGTTGGCTTCAGCCATGTGTCGTAAGAGTGCCGGTTAATTTTCTTTTCCAGGGCGTCGAGGATGCGTACCCACGGATTCGGAATGATGGCGGAACTGGAGAGAGACATTTTTTACCAGAATGATGAAAAGCGCCGGATAAAAACGTCCGGGAAAAACGACCTTGAAACATGTGCTTCGCTTTTAGTGCAGAGCAGCTTCTGTTTTGCCGTACGGGTTGTCGGTGAAATTTATTACGAGACGAACGGCATAGTAGCACAAAACTTTTCGCTCGTCGGTGTCTTCGCAATAAAAAAATTTCGCACGAGCGCTAATCGAATCGCGATTTTGCTGCGTTGTCAAGTGTCGAGAAAATAACTGCCGCGCAAAGTGTGCAACTGTCAAAGATAGGTCAGAAGTTAGGAGTTAGATTGCAGAGGTTCAACCCTCAGTTCGGTTATGGTTTCACCTCTGACCTCTTAAATCTGACCTCTCACCTCAATTTGTCCTGCGTTCCCGCCTCGCGGGCGATGCCGTTTTATAGCCCCCGGGGTAGACCACGACCGATCGCCTTCCGCCTTCGCCGTCACTCTCGGTGCGCAAGTCTTTTTCTTCGCGCAGCGCGAGATGAACGATGCGGCGCTCGCGCGAGGACATCGGTCCGAATCGGTAGGGCTCGCTGGTGCGGCGCACCTGCTCGGCCGCAACCCGCGCTGCCAGTTGCAACTCGTCAATGCGCATTGCCCTGAAATTTTGACAGTCGAACCAGATCTTCTCGTGCTCATCACCCTGCAGGTGCATGGCTTCGGAAGCCAGCAGTTCAAATGAGCGCAGCAGTTCGCCGCCTCGCTCCAGTAAAAGGGCTGAATCGGGCCCGGCAAACTCCACCAGAATTTCCGGATGCTCCCACTCGCGATTCTGCGCGATCGGAGGATCGACGGTAATCCTGTACTTGAGTCGAAAGCCGCCGTTGGAAATGACGGCCTGCAGGAATTGTCCAATTTCTTTAGCGGCAGCAACTTTGTCTGTGATCGGCATAAATGAGGTCTCGGGTCTAGGGTGTCAGGTCTCAGGTTCCGAAGGCTGAGAGCTGAAGGCTAACAGAGCTACTTCTCTTTCTTTCTGGCGCGCTTCTCCATCATTGCGCGCATTTCGCGGCCGAGGGAGGTGCGATTCATTACCGACTGCTGCGCGATTCCGATCAACTGCCCGGCGGCCCAGTACAGGCTCAGACCGGCGGGAAGGTTGAAGCTCATCAGGCCCAGCATCCCGGGCATCATGATGTTCATCATTTTCTGCTGGGTTGGGTCCATGCCGGCCTGCGGCGTCATGCGCTGCATGAAAAACATAGTGACCACGATCGCAATCGGCAGGATGTAATGCGGGTCGGGCGCGGAAAGATCATGTACCCAAAGCCAGGGCGCGTGCCGCAGATCCATGGCGACGTTGAGCATACGGTAGTAGGCAAAGAGGAACGGCATCTGGATCAGCAGCGGCAGACAGCCGCCCGCGGGATTCACGCCCTCCTTCTTATACAGGGTCGAGATCTCCTCGTTCATTTTTGCTTTTTCGGGATCGCGCAGGCTGTACTTCTTGTACTTCTCCTGAATCTGCTTGATCTGCGGCGCCACGCGCTGCATCTTCAGCATGGATTTCATCTGCGAGATTCGCAACGGCATTAAGGTCACGTTGATGATCAGAGTCTGCAAGAGGATCGCCCAGCCCCAGTTGGCGACGATGTGGCTATGCATCCACTTCAACCACAAAAATAGTGGCCGTGCGATCAGGCCGAGCCAGCCGAAGTCAACCACTGCGCGCAGATCGGGTTCGGCGCCGGTGATACCGGGTACGCGCACGGCTTCGAGATCGGCGAGCGCCTTGGGGCCTACATAGAGCCGGACGTCGGTTGGGCCACGCACGCTGCCGACTGCCGCGCCGAGCACGTCCATCTTGTCCATCTGCTTCGTGTCAGAGCCACGGTGGGGAATTTCAATCGGATTGCGCAGCGTCACCAAGGTGGCATTGTGCGCATCCTGAGGGACGAACACGGCTGCGAAATACTGGTCCGATACGCCGCCCCAATTCAGCGGTCCGGGCAACGTGCCGTTGCCGCTGATCTTCTTGATTGCGAGGCGCTCGACTTTGTCGTCGTATTGATAGATGATCTGGCCGCTTGCGTACTGTGGGCCGGTCATGTCCGCGCCGAAACCCGCTGGCCACATGGGGAAGGCGGTGACCTGCGCGCCTTTTTCATAGACCGCGGCCTTCACCCCGACCACGTAGCTGTTCCGATCGAAGGTGAAGCTCTTCTGCACTGACACCTCGCCGTCGGCATAAGCGAATTTAATTTCAGCTGGAGCCGTGGTCCCGGTGCTCGTCGCTACATACAGGACCGAATTTAACTTGTCGCGCAGCGCTTCGTCATAGCTCCACAAACTTAGCGGGTATCCATACTTCTCGGCTGCCGTGGCATTCACGAGCTCGAGAGGACCGCCCTTGTCGTCGGTATATTTCTTCAGGACCCACGATTTCACGCGGCCGCCGCGATTGGTAAAGACGACGCGGCAAACGTCATTTTCAATCACGGTTTCCGACTCGGTGGCCGCCTGCTGCGCGGGGACTGAATTCGGCACGCTCGCGCCAGGAGTCGCGATCGAATGTGGAGGAGCAGCGGGCGTCAGAGACTGGGATGGAAGTTGCGCCTGATTCTGCTGGGCTGACTGTGAGCTTTCCGGTTTCGCTGGAGGCTGCGGGGCGTACTTCTTTAGAAGCGGCTGGAAGAAAATGAGGACCAGGAAGGTCAGGGCAAAAACGATCAGCAGCTTGCGATCCATGCCGGGTTCTTGCTGAGGATTGTTGAATTCCGCCAAATCAGTCGCCTGTCATTTCCTGGGCTGTCGTTTATTTAGTTCGCTAATTAATTAGTCCGTCCATTAGTTGGTTACGGTAGAGGCGGGGCTAGCCTCGCCTTCGGAGACGCGGCAAGCCGCGTCTCTACGGAAAACGCTGGGACTGAAGCGGCCGCCTGCGGCATCGGGTCTAAGCTGCGGCACCGGGTCCAAGCCGCCCTTGGACAAGGGATGGCAACGCAACAGTCGCCAGGCCGACATCATCGCTCCGCGAAGCACGCCATAGCGCTCGACTGCTTCCATTGCATATTCCGAACAGGTCGGCGTGAAGCGGCAGGAGGGCGGAAACGCCGGCGAAATCCACCGTTTATACATGCGCAACAAGCGAAATGCGAGGGACTGCATTCCTCCCCTTCGTGGTTCGCGGCATGGTTCCAAAGCTTGGCCCTGCATCTTTCTCGTCTCTATGTGTCAGCTTTGTTTCCGGGACGGCTTCTTGGCGATCACGTCAAACGCCCGGCCCACTTCTTCGAGCACTACCGAAAACTCCACCGTCCGCACCGACTTCTTCGGATTGATGACGACATCGACGGAGCCAGCGCTTAACAGCGCTGAACGCCGCAGCCGTGCCGCTTCCCGCAGGCGGCGCTTGATTCGGTTGCGCTCGACGGCGCCGCCGAGCACGCGGCCCACGGTAAATCCTATGCGGGCGAGTTTCTCCTCAAAAGCGCCGTCCAGCGACGCCCGATCCAGCGATGCTCGCTGTGCCTGCCGCAGATAGAATACGGTCATGTGCGGGGAGAAGTGGCGCTTTCCCTGTTTATAGACGCGCTCAAAGTCGGAGTGTTTCAGCAGCCGTGCAGCGCGAGGAAAATTCGCTCCCGTCTTGGCTGCGGGATCCTCAATCCTCCGTTCCGGAGCGTCGGCGCTCACCAGCTCACAATCCCGCACAATAGTTTGTAATGACAGTTAGTAATATAAAGACAGCCTTTGCTGCCTGTTGTGGGGAAACTAATCGCGGAAACCCGGTGCCACTGAAACCCGCTTGCGCCCTTTGGCTCGACGGCGCGACAACACAGCGGCCCCACTTTTGGTCTTCATGCGAGTGCGGAACCCGTGCTTCTTCGAGCGCTTGCGCTTGTTGGGTTGAAATGTACGTTTCGGCATCGAAAAATCCCTTGCTCCTGTTGAATCAGCTTACTTTAGGCAAACTGTAAGTATAAATGAGGCCGACAGTTCCCGGCAAACGACTTGGGCTCGCTACTGGGGCTCGCTACAATGAAGTTGGCCGCGTAACCACTGCTCTGAGATGAATCTCGAGGACACTATCGTTGCGATCGCCACCCCGCCTGGGCGCGGCGGAATCGGTGTGGTCCGGCTGGCCGGGCACGAAGCGCGAGCGATTGTAGCGCCTATGCTCCGGTTGAAGGGACCGCTTGAGCCGGGCCGAGCCGTCCACTGCGACCTAATCGACCCGTGTGGCGCGGGCGCCCCCGCCCGCGAAACTGTCGGCACCGGCAGGCATCACGTAGGAATGTCCGCGTCCGGCGGTCCGGCAGAGCGCAGCTTCGCAACTGCCGAGATCACCCCCATGGCCACCCGCATCGACGAGGTCGTCGTCACCTACTTCGCAAAGCCTCACTCGTACACCACCGATGACATCGTTGAAATCTCCGCGCACGGGTCGCCAGTAGTGCTGCGCCACATCGTCGAGCTCTCTCTTGCCGGCGGCGCCCGTCTTGCCGAGCCGGGTGAATTCACTATGCGCGCATTTCTTCACGGACGGCTGGATCTGACCCAGGCCGAGGCGGTTCGCGATCTAATCGACTCGCAAACGCTTTTTCAAGCCAAAATTGCCGCGCAGCAACTCGGAGGCGCTCTTTCCAATCGTCTGAAACCCATAAAGAAAACGCTGATCGATCTGATCGCGCTGCTCGAGGCTGGCATCGACTTTGCCGAAGACGATGTTTCCATCGCGTCCGACGCCACAATTCTTGATCGCATCGCGCGGGTTAGAGCTCCACTTATTCAACTCGCCGGCACATTTACTTATGGCAAGATCGTTCATCAAGGGCTGACGCTAGCCATCGTAGGGCGTCCCAATGTCGGCAAATCGAGTCTCTTCAATCGACTGGTGGAGCGGGAGCGCGCCATCGTCACCGCTCAGCCGGGCACCACTCGCGATCTTGTGAGCGAAACCGTCGCCATCGGCGGAATTCCTGTGGAACTGGTGGATACAGCCGGAATCCGCCGTGCGCTCGACGAAGCCGAGAGCATGGGCATCAAGAAATCGATGGAGGCTTTGGCCGATGCTGACCTGGTGCTTGTGGTTATCGATAATACCCAACCACTTTCTGACGAAGACCGCGAGTTACTAAGTCAGGTAAGAGGCCGCCCAGCGATGGTGGTGAGAAACAAGTCGGATCTAACGCGGACAAAAAAGGACAGCTTGGATTTGGATGAAGACGGGCACCACACTGGTTTCGAAAGCCCGGGCTCTGGCGAGGCGAGGGGTAATTCTCCGCGACAAATTGCCACTTCTGCCGTGACCGGCGAAGGCATCACCGCACTACGCGGGGCTATTCTGGAGCACATTGCTGGAAACTCCACCGCTCAGATGGAATCCGGCTTCCTAACCAGCGTTCGGCATGAAAAACTGGTCAATGATGCGCTCGCTTCGCTCGAAGCCGCGTCTCAGGCGGTCGGCCTTCGAGTACCACACGAGATGATGTTGCTTGATCTCTATGGAGCCCTGCGTCCGCTCGACGAACTTACGGGAGCTACGACGAGCGACGACATACTCAATCTGATCTTCGGATCATTCTGTATCGGAAAGTAAGGTTACGTGCAACCGGATCTGATACCGAGGCAGACCGCACGAAGTGTTCGCAAGTGTGCAACGAAGTGGCTACCGAATCGGCAGACGCCAACCCTTGCTGCGCTCCAATAAACACTCTGTTTACTATTCTTTAAATCTGGTGGCGGCGGTTGGACTCGAACCAACGACCTACGGATTATGAGACCGTCGCTCTAACCACCTGAGCTACACCGCCACTGTGTGTTTTCAGTAAGTTACAACAATGTTAACTCTATCCTTATAAACATTAACATTGTAGAACATTTCGGGATCGGGTTCGTGCGGACATTGACCGACACGCTAGTCAGTGACCGCTGCTCACCCGGAAGATCTTGACCGGACTCAGAGTCATTGAGACTAAATCTGCCTGATTCATGCCGAGAACTTCATTCCGAGAATTAAGATCGGCCACGAGGCCCACGGTTGCGCTGCGCGAACCCGGAGCAACCCTCGGCCATCGAACTCATCCAAGTTCCGGGGTGCTTCTTGTTGACGCTGGCGAGCTTGGGGCGACCTCGCGCCAATCGACTAGTTGGAACACGGGCACCCTTACTCTATCTGTTGCCAGTCTGTACGATGATCCGTTACTTACCTCGCTGCCATTCCCGGTAGACTTCGCTCTTCCCCATGCCGCGTTCTTTGGCTACTTTCTTCAGCGCGTCTTTTTCGTCGGCCTTTTCTTCGTCCATGATTTCGCGTACTCGCTGGGCTACGCTTATAACCGCGGATGCGGCAGGAGTTGTGCCGTCCTCGGCCTTTGCAATCAGCAGGGTGATTTCGCCTTTCACGTCTCCACGGGCTTTCAGTTGTTTCAGAATTTCTGCACAGCGACCGCGAAGGAATTCCTCGTGGATCTTCGTCACTTCGCGTGCAACCACCACGTGACGGTCATTGCCTAAAACTTCAACCACATCCGCCAGCGTCTCCAGCAGCCGGTGCGGGGCCTCGTAAAACACTTGCGTGCGCGGAGAACCTTTCACGCTTTCCAGCAGCTTGCGGCGCTGTCCCACCTTCGAGGGTAAAAATCCGCTGAAGCGGAAGGAATCAGTAGGCAGGCCGCTCGCTACCAGCGCCGCCAGGAATGCCGACGCTCCCGGAATGGGTATCACCGGCACATGATGCCGAATGGCCAGCGCGATCAGGCGGAAACCGGGATCGGAGATGCCCGGCATGCCTGCGTCGGTGACCAGAGCGACCTTGGCACCGCCCTCCAGGTCGACGACCAGTTCCGCGGCTTTGGTCATCTCATTGTGCTCGTGATAGCTGACCAATCGCGTCTGAATGCCGTAATGGTTCAGCAGTTTCAAAGTCTGCCGGGTGTCTTCGCAGGCGATCAGGTCGACTTCTTTGAGCACGCGCAGGGCGCGCAGGGTGATGTCTTCGAGATTTCCGATAGGCGTGGCTACGAGGTAGAGTGACGGGCCGCCCGTGGTAGTTAGATTGCCGCGTTCCGAGCCGCTGCCGTTTCGAGTGCGTTCATTCATTCCGAGAGTCTAGCAAGAAAACACTTCTGCCACAGCGGCACCTAGGGCTGAGCGGTGACGCAACTATTTTCCCTGTGATTCTCAGTGTCCCCGTGCTAAAAATCTTGTGCAGTGGACGGCAGCTAGATTCGGAGGATTCGGAACCACGCTGGCCAATACATTTCAGCTTCGCCTTTCATTCGCTTCGTGCTAAACTGACCAAAAGCGATGTGACAGCCAACACTTCATGCCCCAGCCCGCGGGTGTAGGCTGCGGGGGATTCGTACCCGCCATTCCAGATTTACAAAAGAGGAGCAGCCATCATGGCCGAGGACCGAAATAGCGAGCGCAGCCGAGCAGAAGACCGCAACCCAGAACGTAATAATGAACGTAATAATGAGCGGAACAAGGCCATTGACCTCGCCTTCTCGCAAATTGAAAAGCAGTTTGGCAAAGGCTCGATCATGCGGCTGGGGTCGAAGGAAGCCATCGTCCCCATCTCGGTTATTTCGACGGGTGCGATCTCGTTCGACGCCGCTCTGGGCGTCGGTGGGGTGCCGCGCGGTCGCGTGGTCGAAATCTTCGGCCCGGAGTCTTCCGGCAAGACGACCATTGCTCTGCAAGTGATTGCCGAGGCGCAAAAATCTGGAGGCATGGCGGCGTTCGTCGATGCCGAACACGCGCTCGATCCCGGCTATGCCAAGAAGCTGGGCGTGGACGTTGACAACCTGCTGGTCTCGCAACCCGACTACGGTGAGCAGGCGCTCGAAATCACCGAAGCGCTGGTTCGTTCGAACGCCATTGACGTGCTGGTGGTGGACTCGGTGGCGGCGCTCGTCCCTAAAGCAGAACTCGACGGCGAGATGGGCGACAGCCACATGGGCCTGCAGGCGCGCTTGATGTCGCAGGCCTTGCGCAAGCTGACGGGAACCGTGGCCAAGTCGCGCACCTGCCTGATCTTCATCAACCAGATCCGCGAAAAAATCGGCGTAATGTTTGGCAATCCGGAAACTACCACCGGCGGACGCGCGCTGAAGTTCTATTCGTCGGTGAGAATAGACATCCGCCGCATAGCGGCCATCAAAGAAGGAGATGTAGTCACTGGCTCGCGCACTCGCGTCAAGGTCGTGAAAAACAAAGTGGCGGCTCCCTTCCGCGAAGCCGAGTTCGACATTCTTTATGGCGAAGGCATTTCGCGCGAAGGCGATCTGCTCGACCTGGCAGTGAACAACAATATTTTGGAGAAATCCGGCTCGTGGTTCAGCTACAAAGGCGAGCGCATCGGGCAGGGACGGGAAAACGCTCGCGCGTTTCTGAAAGAAAACAAAGACACGATGGCCAAGCTCGATACCGAAGTGCGCAAGGCGCTGGGATTGACTCCATCCACGCCAGCGCCAACACCGACTGCCGTTCCGGCGCAGGCGACCGGTATGCAGGGACGCGTCACCACCATGCCGACAGTGGGAGCCGAAGCGGCAAAAGCCACGGCGGCAAGACGATAGTCGCTGCGAGCACAACTAGCTAATTAGTGGAGCGACGGGCGTCTCGCCCGTCCAGCAGTCGAAACGCCGGGCGGGGACGCCCGGCTCTCCACCTTCCTCACCCTCCGATTGCGATCCCCGCCAGCCCCGCATACAATCCTCCTTGCTTTGACCCTGTCGTCAAGCGAGGCCCCCTGTGAAACGCATTAAAGCCATCTATCCCGGATCGTTCGACCCGCCGACCAACGGTCATCTCGACCTGATAGAGCGCGGCAGCAAGATTTTCGACGAACTGGTCGTCGCCATCCTCCGCAATCCCGAGAAAGACCCGCTGTTCAGCGTCGCCGATCGTCGCAAAATGCTGGAAGCTATGACTGCGGACTACAACAATGTCTCGGTGGACACTTTCGACGGCCTCACTGTGGATTACGCTCTACGCGTCGAGGCCCAAGCCATCTTGCGCGGCATTCGAGCCATCAGTGACTACGAGTATGAACTCCAGATGGCGCTGATGAACCGCAAACTCCAACCCGCGCTGGAGACGGTATTCATGATGCCCGCCGAAAAATATTCGTACCTGAGTTCGCGCCTGGTGCGCGAGGTCGCTCAGCTCGGCGGATCCATCGATTGCCTGGTCCCTGAACTCGTTGCGCGCAGGGTTCGTGAGAAAATGGATGTGGCTCACAAGTTTGAGAATCACGATTATGAGATCGACGATCTGAAGATCAGTGACCGTAAGATCAATGAGCCGTCCCCGGACAAAATACCTTCCGAGGGAACGAGCAGGCCCCGGAAGAAGAAAGCTTGAGCCCAGAATTATGAGTACAGTAATGACCCCCGTCACTCACCCCGTCCGCCTGACGGAACGCATCAATCGTATTGAGCCCTCCGCCACGATGGCGGTAGTAGCCGAGGCTGACAGGCTGCGCCAACAGGGTATTGATGTAGTGGATTTCGGAGCCGGCGAGCCGCACTTCTCCACGCCGCAGCATGTCAAGGATGCAGCCATCGCCGCCATCCAGGCGAATTTTTCGAAGTACACCGCCGTCGGCGGCACCGCTGAACTCAAGGACGCTATCGTCCATCGCCATGCCGTGGACTTCGATTCCGATTACCGCCGCGAAGAGGCCGCGGCATCGGTCGGCGGCAAGCACGCGCTCTTCAACGTCATCTCTGTGCTGGTCGACCACGGCGACGAGGTCATTCTTCCCGTCCCTTACTGGGTCTCCTTCAAGGACATGGTGCGCTACGTTGGCGGCAATTGCGTGTTCTTGCAGAGCGACGAATCGCAGGGCTTTCGCGTCACCGCCGATATGGTGGCGCGCCTCGTAACGGCCAAGACCAAACTCATCATCCTGAATTCACCTTCCAATCCCTCCGGAGCCGTGATGAGCCCCGAGGACATGACCGAAGTCGTTAAACTGGCCCACCAGCGCGGCATCTGGGTGATTTCCGACGAGTGCTATGTCTATCTGAATTACTCCGGCAAGCGCTTTTCCGTAGGTTCGCTGCGCGAGTATCGCGACCGCTTCATGGTCGTAGGATCGCTCTCGAAGACCTACGCCATGACCGGCTGGCGTTTGGGATTCACGCTCGGCCCCGCGCCCATCATCACTGCGGTTCAGAAACTGCAAAGCCAATCCACGTCGAATCCGACTTCGATCGTGCAAAAAGCGGCGGTCGCGGCGCTCAAAGGCCCGCAACAATGCGTCGAAGAAATGCGCGCCGAATACATCAAGCTGCGCGATCACGTGGTCAAGGGACTGCGCTCCATCCCCGGCGTGAAATGCACGCTGCCGGAAGGCGCGTTCTACGCCTACCCCAACGTTTCGGATTTTTTCGGACGTGGCGGAGTGAACTCAGCCTCCGACGTAGCCGGAAAATTGCTGCGCGAGAATCACGTCGCCACCGTTCCCGGAGAAGGTTTCGGAACCAAGGAGCATATTCGCGTCTCTTACGCAACGTCGATGGCCGAACTTGATCGCGGCCTGGAGCGCATGCGGAAGTTCTTCGGCGGATTATAAAATCGCACATTGCATTACCTCGCGACCAAAGTGTGTGTTGTCATCCTGAGCGAAGCGAAGGACCTGCTATTTCGCCCCAAGAAGCAGATCCTTCGCTTCGCTCAGGATGACAATAGGGATTTAGTTCCAGCTGCGGAGCGAGCGAGTTCCACCCAGTTTGCTGCGCATGACCCAACTCTACCCACTCCTAATGCAACCCCTCTTCGACCCGCGCCCCTGGGGAACGCTCGATCTTTCCGCAATCTACCCGAATCACAAATTCAACGAACGCATCGGAGAAGCCTGGCTAACGGGCGACAACTGCGTAGTCAGGAACGGCCCGCTGGCGAAACGAACGCTGTCGGATCTGAGCAAAGAATTCGGCGCCGACCTCGTGGGCACAGCGGCGCGCGATCCACAGCGCTTTCCATTGCTGATGAAGTTTCTGTTCCCTGCAGAAAAACTCTCAGTCCAGGTGCACCCTGACGACGCCACTGCACAGCGCTTCGGAGAACCCTGGGGCAAAACCGAATGCTGGTACGTGGCCCACGCCAAGCCCGGCTCGCAAATCGGCCTCGGGCTGAAGCCCGGCGTCACCGTGGCTCAACTCGAAAAAGCTATCCATGAACAAACCGCCGAAGCGTTGCTCAACTGGATCAACGTCTACCCGGGCGAAATGATTTACGTAACCGCCGGCACCGTGCATACCATTGGCCCGGGCCCCGTCCTGCTGGAAACGCAGCAGCAGTCCGATACCACGTATCGCCTTTATGACTATGGACGCCCGCGCCCGCTCCATCTGGAGCGTGGCCTCGCCTCGGTCAAAGAACGCACCCCATCTGGCAAGGTGATTCGCCCTGCGCCGGTCAGTATTCACGGCGGAAAGAACCGCCAGTCTTCGATGATTGCCGCACCCTACTTCACCGTCGACTTGTTTGAATTGAAAGTGCCGCAGATATTCACGCCCACCGAGTTTCAGACAAACGATTCAGGCGGGACCTCTGTCCAGATTCTCGTAGCCGTCGAAGGCTGCGGAGTTGTCGAGTCCGAAGGGCGCGATCCCGTGACCTTTGCCAAAGGTGACGCGGTCGTGATTCCGGCCGCTGTGCGCGACTTCACGGTGCGTCCGCAGTGGGCCGTCGAGTTCATCAGAGCCCGCGTTCCGAGTGCAGCGCCGCCGGAGCCGGCGACACGTCTTTGAAAGTCCCAGCCAGTGGAGAGCCGGGCGTCCCCGCCCGGCCACCTAATTGCCGGATGGCAAGACGCCAGCCGCTCAAGATGGCGTCCAGCCTTTCGCCGCGCCCCGCGTAGATGTTAGGCTGGCAACGACCGTGAAGACCAATCCGCACTTCTATCCCGTAATTCTCGCCGGAGGCCGAGGCACACGCTTCTGGCCGCTAAGCCGTAAGCGCCGTGCCAAGCAACTGCTTGCGCTGGATGGCAAGCAGACGATGATCCAGCAAACCGTCGCGCGCCTCTTGCCCATGGCCGCGCCCAGCCGCTTCTGGATTATTACCAATGACGATCTGCGCTCAGCCATTGCCCGTCAGCTTCCCAAGCTTCCTGCCAAGCAGATCATCGCCGAGCCCGCCGGACGCAACACAGCTCCCGCGATCGTGCTCGCGGCATTTCTTTTGCTTCGTCACGACCCCGATGCCGTACTTGGACTGTTTCCGTCGGACCACGTGATCGCCGATACCGCCGAATACCGCGCGACGCTCAACCGCGGCATTGAGATCGCCACCGCGGGAGAAAACACAGTCGTGCTCGGCATCCGTCCGACGCGCCCCGAAACAGGCTACGGCTACATAGAATCCGGCGCTTCAGATCGCGATGGCTCGCTGCGCGTGCGCCGCTTCACTGAGAAGCCCGACCTCGCGACCGCACGTCAGTTTCTCGAAGCCGGCAACTTCTTCTGGAACAGCGGCATGTTTCTGTGGCGCGCTGACACGCTGGCGAACGCACTGCGCGAACATCTTCCGAATACCGCGCCGCTCCTCGAAAAAATTGCCGCCACCTATGGCACCCGCAAGTTCGCGGATACTTTCAGAAAGCTCTACCCGAAGTGCGAAAACATCAGCATCGATTATGCGGTACTCGAACCCCGCTCCGCCAAAGGTGAAAGCCAGTCGCGCATTTTCTGCCTGCCCTCCGACTTCGGATGGAACGACCTCGGCTCCTGGACCGCATTACACGAGCACCAAGTCGCGAAGACTAAACCAGCCGACGGAAGCGTGGTTTCGGAATCCGGAAGTTTTGCCCTGAATGCGAAAAACAACTATGTTCACGCCCCGGGTAAATTTGTTGCGCTGGTCGGCGTGAGCAACCTCGTGATAGTCGAAACCGGAGACGCCCTGCTCGTAACCACGCTCGAGCAATCGCAGGATGTAGGCAAAGTTGTAAAGCATTTGGATGAGAAGAATCTAAACAAACTGGTATGAAGCTTCTGTAGAGACGGAGCTTGCCACGTCTCAGGCGTGGCAAGGCCGCGTCTAGCTAGGAAGAATTAATACAAGCTCGAACCAAGATCCCATGACTCAAATTAAATTCGGAACCGACGGCTGGCGCGGCCTCATCGCGGATGATTTCACCTTCGCCAACGTGCGCCGCGTGGCAGGGGCGATAGCCGGCTACGTCCTGAAGCATGAAGCCAACGCTCGCACCATCGGCGTCGTTATTGGCTATGACACGCGTTTTCTCTCCGGGAACGTTGCTCGCATTGTTGCCGAAGTGATTGCCGGTGCCGGCATTCCCGTGCGCGTGGCCAATGACGATGTGCCTACCCCCGCCGTTTCCTATAACGTCAAAAAGCTCGGCGCGGCAGGCGGCATCATGATCACCTCCAGCCATAATCCCTGGAATTGGAATGGCGTGAAGTTCAAGGGCAATTTTGGAGGCTCCGCCACGCCTGCGATCATGAAGGTCATCGAAAGCGAATTAGCCGCGAACGCTGGTGCAACGTTCAGCGGCCAGCCTGCAAAAATTGAGGAGGTTGATTTAAAGCCCGCCTATGTCGAAGCCATCTGCCAGTTCGCCGAGCTCGATCTCATCCGCCGCGCCAATTTCAAATTTGCCATCGACTCCATGTACGGCTCTGGCCGCGGAGTTCTGCCAAAAATATTTGACGCCCACGGCATACGCTACGTCGCGATCCGGCAGGAGGTGAACCCGCTCTTCCCCGGCATTAATCCCGAACCGATTCTGCCCCACGTCGCGCTGGCGCAGGAAACGGTGGTGAAAGAAAAATGCCACGCCGGTTTAGTCACCGACGGCGACGCCGATCGCATCGGAGCCGTTGCCGAAGACGGCAGCTTCGTCGATTCCCACAAATGCATGTGCGTTTTGCTGAACTGGTTGTTGCAGTATAAGAAGTGGCCGGGCGATGTGGTGCGCGCCTTCAACACCACCGGCATGATGGACCGCATCGCCGCGAAGTATGGCCGCAAACTGCACGAGTGCAATATCGGCTTCAAATACATCGCCGATCTGATGATGGATCATGAAATCCTCATCGGAGGAGAAGAATCCGGCGGCATCGGCTATGGCCGCTTCCTCCCCGAACGGGACGGCATTCTCAACTCGCTGCTGCTGGCGAACGTCATGGCGGAACAACGCAAGCCCCTCGGCCAGCTCGTCGCTGACCTGCAAGGTGAATTTGGCGCGCACTACTATGGCCGTCGCGATCTCCACATTTCCGATGAGATCAAAACCGGAGCCATCCGCCGCGCCGCCGATCCGCAGACGACGAAACTGGGCGCTTATTCGATATCTCGCAAAGAAGATCGCGACGGCGTGAAATTCTACCTTGACGCTCCTAAGCCCGGCAACGGCGCCGACCCGTGGGTATTGTTTCGCGCCTCCGGCACCGAACGTCTGCTGCGTTGCTATGTCGAAGCGGCCAGGCCAGAATTGGTAGAGGAAATTCTTGAAGCCGGGGAAAGATTCGTGCGGCAAGCGTAGGGACATCCGACGCGCCCCATGCGAGCAAATCAGCCGTGGAACGCGATAGGATAGTGACGACTCTCAAAACGTTGGCCATGGCCACCACAGAAATCACCCCCGTTGCCGCCGATTCTCCGGAATCCCGCCGCTACAACCGCATCAAGCGGTGGCTGGGCTTCGCCGATGTCGTCATCGGTTTCGGGCTGCTCGTGGTGATCCTGGCCACCGGATGGACTGGGTGGTTGCGCGATCTAGCGGAACGAGGAGCCCTGCAGAATTACGTTTTCGCCGTCTTTCTTTACGTTTTGATGCTGATGCTCATCAGCAAAATCATAGGAATTCCGCTCGAGTATTACAGCTTCCGGCTCGAGCACCGCTATAACCTTTCCAACCAGAAATTCCGTTCGTGGCTGTGGGACGAATGCAAGAGCTTTCTTATTGGCTTGACGCTGGCCGCATTCATCGTGGAAGTGCTTTACGAACTCATACGCCTGACTCCGCAGCACTGGTGGCTGGTGGCATGGGCAGGTTTTCTCGGACTGATGGTATTGCTCGCACAACTGGCGCCAGTTGTGCTGTTTCCCATGTTTTACAAATTCGAACCGCTCGAAAATGAAGAGCTCAAACGCCGCCTCATCGTTCTCAGTGAGCGCGCCGGAACGCACGTGCGAGGAGTCTACAAATGGCATCTTTCCGAAAAGAGCAAGAAGGCCAATGCCGCGCTCACCGGTCTTGGCGCCACGCGGCGCATCATTCTCTCCGACACGTTGCTCGACAATTATTCCGATGACGAAATCGAAGCCGTGCTGGCGCATGAACTGGGGCATCACGTGCATCGCCACATTCTCAAGAGCATTTTCGTGCAGGCGGGAATCACTTTGTTTGGCTTCTGGTTGGCTGACGAAGTTCTGCGCTACGCCGTGGAGCGGCGCCACATGTTTGCCGGCATGTATGATTTTGCCGATTTGCCGCTGTTGATTCTCGTCTCCACCGTGCTTTCACTCTTGCTGATGCCCGCGCTCAACGCCTACTCGCGCTTCAACGAGCGCCAGGCCGACCGCTATTGCTTTGAGTCCGTGGCCAGCGTCGAACCTTTTATTTCGTCGATGAATAAGTTAGCCGACCAGAATCTCGCGGAGAGAACGCCCGCCCGTTGGGTGGAATGGCTGCTGCACTCCCACCCCGCGATAACCAGAAGAGTAGCCGCCGCCGAAGCCTGGGCGAAGTCGCACTAAGCTGAACCGTGTGGCGCGGACCTGCCCTGAGCGAAGTCGAAGGGGCCCTCGCCCGCGTGCTGACACCCTAATCTGCCATTAGCGCTCTCCAGCCCGTAACCGCAGAATTTCCTCTACCCGCCGCACATCTTCCTCGGTATCAACTCCCACGCTGTCGAACGGAGTTTCCGCCACGTAGATCGGAACTCCATTTTCCAAAAAGCGCAGCTGCTCCAGACGTTCGCTGCGCTCAAGCTCCGACTCCGGCCAGCGCACAAACTTGTCCAGCGCATCTTTGCGATATCCATAGATTCCGAGATGCTTGTAGCAGCGCGGATACGTGCCGTCGCGATCGAAAGGAATCGTGGCGCGGGAAAAATAGAGGGCGCGGCCGGCAGTATCCGTCACCACTTTGACGGCGCCTGGATTGTTAATGTCGATGTCCGCCGCCGGTGTTTTCAGCGTTCCGACTTCGACCTGGGGCGCCCGCATAACCTCGATCAGCATAGAAATATGTTCGGGCCGGGTCAGCGGTTCATCCCCTTGGACATTGATGTATGCGTCTGCCGGAATGATCGTGGAGATTTGGTGGGTACGCTCCGTGCCCGAGCGATGGGCGGGCGAAGTCATCCGCACGCTAAAGCCACGGCGCTGGCAGAACTGGAAAATTTCGTCGGAGTCGCTGGCTACCACAACTTCCTCAAGTTCCGGGCAACGACGAACGGCCCGGTAGGTTAACTCCAGCAAGGGCACGCCCGCGATTTCGCGCAGCATCTTGCGGGGCAGTCGTGTTGAAGCCAGCCGCGCCGGAATTACGGCGATCACTTTCATGCGTCTAAGCATCACCGACAGCGGTCGGGGCAGTTGGCTGTGGTGGGCCCGCTAGGATTTGAACCTAGAACCAACAGATTATGAGTCTGCTGCTCTAACCGTTGAGCTACGGGCCCTCAAGGCAAGACAAATGTGCAGCACACCCTGAGTGTGCGGCCCATCCCGCTAGAGCGCACTGGCCGGTGGCGGAGGGGATGGCGGAGCAGCTTCCGTTGCTGGGCTGCTATTCACCAGATCCTTCAACTCTTTGCTGGGCTTGAAGAAGGGAATCTTCTTGGCTGGAACTTCCACGCGGTCTCCGGTTTTCGGATTACGGCCTACGCGCGGCTGGCGCTGCCGTGTGCGGAAGCTGCCAAAACCGCGGATCTCGATCTTGTCGCCCACCCGCAGCGAGCGAACCACGCTATCAAAGATCGTATCCACAATGACTTCGCTGTCTTTGCGGGTTAGTTCCGCCAGCCGGGAAACTTCTTCGATCAGGTCAGCTTTCGTCATAAGGCTTTATACTCCCTTGCGGCCGAGTCTGGGGGTTTCTCGCCAGCCTGTGCTGCCCAACCCCTGCGCCTCTACAACATTCTCAAATTTAAGGGCTTCTGCGCAAGTACAGTTCTCAGTTCCCGGTTCTCAGTAGCTGCACGCCCGCCCGCTTTCTGAGAACTCAGAACTGAGAACTGGTTATCTCCAAAGATAGTAGAAGCCGACCTGCTGCTCGAGCAATTTCTCTCGCGTTGGCAAGTAATCGGAAACATCGCCAAACAGGAGATCGAGCGCGGACCGCTTCTCCTTTGGCGGCCACACCAGCGTCGGTTCACCGGAGATATTTACCGACTGGGCCGTATCTTTAACCGCCCCTTCGAAATCCGCGATCTGATCCACCAATTTCAGCGTAGCCGCCTGCTCACCGGTCCAGACTTTTCCGTCGGCAATGGCGCGGATGTCCGCTTCCTTGGCATGCCTGCCGTCAGCCACCGCCTGGATGAACTGCGTATGCATGTTATCAATCAACCCCTGAAAATATGCGCGCTCGGCAGGCGTCATTTCACGCGTGGGGCTGCCGGTGTCTTTGAATTCCCCAGCCTTCATGGTGATGGGGTCGATTTTCGCCCAGCGCAGCAGGTCGCCATAGTTCACCCACTCGGCGATCACCCCGATCGATCCGACTATGCTGCCTTTGTCCGCATAAATTTTGTTGGTAGCCGATGCCACATAGTAGGCGCCGCTGGCGCCGACGGTCTCGATCGAGGCCACAATTCGCTTTTTCTTTTCGTCCCGAATGCGCTTCACTTCGCGATAAATTTCTTCCGACGCGGCTACACCGCCTCCGGGCGAGTTCACATGAACGATGATGGCTTTGATGGAATCGTCATCGGCAAATTTCTTAAGCTGTGGAACGATCTGCTTGGGAGTGAAAATTACGCCGTCGAGTTCAACGACTGCAATTTTTGGCCCGAAGCCGGAAAACGTTTCTTCATCCTGACCCCCAAACATCATGTACACCAACGTAAACACTGCCACCACGAAGAGCGCAAACACGGCGCCGCCCACCAGAACCCACACCCAAATTCGCGAACGACCCTCAGCCATGATCAGAGAAGTGTAGCACCGCGAGCTTCACGCCATAACCGCGAGCCCAGAGCGGATTGCCAAATTACAAATTACCAATTACAAATTACCAATCTCATGCCTGATCCTGTCGAACTCGCGGTCTTCAAAAACCTGTACCACTCCATCGCCGAAGAAATGGGCGCAGCGCTGCGCCGCACCTCGTTCTCGCCCAACATCAAGGAGCGTCGTGACTACTCATGCGCGGTGTTCGATTCCGCAGGCCAGGTCATCGCCATGGGCGATCACATGCCGGTGCACCTGGGTTCCATGCCTATGTCGGTGGCTGCGGTGATCGAAAACGAAAAGGCCAAGCAGGATGAACTCGAACCCGGCGACGTAGTCATGCTTAACGATCCGTTCCGCGGCGGCACTCATCTCCCCGATATAACGCTGGTCATGCCCGTCTATGTCTCGCGTGTCCGCGGAGAGTGGAGCGCCGGGCGTCCCCGCCCGGCCACCCGACTGCTGGACCCTTCGAATCCGCTCAGGGCAGGCTCGCGAGAACGTCCGTCGCTCCACTCCGCCCCGCCACATAACTGCCCCAGATTTCTACGTCGCTTCCCGCGCGCACCACGCCGATGTCGGTGGAACCTACCCCGGCTCCATGGGCCCTTGCCGCGAGATCTATCAGGAAGGTCTCCGCATTCCGCCGGTCAAAATCATGCGCGGCGGAAAAATCGTCCACGATGTGTTGGCCCTCGTCCTCAACAACGTCCGCACGCCCGACGAACGCGAAGGCGACCTGGGCGCGCAGATCGCCGCCTGCCAGACCGGGGCCCAGCGCTTGCGGGAAATTTGTGACCGCTACGGAGTCGCCCGCGTGCGCCGAGCCGCCGCCGATCTGCTCGTTTATTCCGAAGCGATGATGCGAGCTTTTCTGCGTATGATTCCGCCCGGCCACTACCATGCCGAGGACTTTCTCGATGACGATGGCGTGGACGACAGACCGGTACGCATAGCGGTGACAATTCACGTCGAGGCGTCATCGTCAACGCGGAAGAAAACGAGGCAAGCCGCGTCTCTACGGCAAAGTTCGAAGCAGCCGTCCGCGCAAGTCACCATCGACTTCACCGGCAGCGACCTGCAAGTAAAAGGCGCGGTAAACGCAGTCGAGGCGATTACATATTCAGCCTGCTTTTACGTCTTTCGCTGCCTGCTGCGCGAAGATGTGCCCGCCACATCAGGACTTATGCGGCCTATCCACGTCATTGCTCCCGCGGGAACGGTAGTCAACGCCAGGCCTCCCGCCGCCGTCGCTGGCGGCAACGTCGAGACTTCGCAGCGAATTGTCGATGTGCTTCTGAAAGCGCTGGCGCAGGCAATTCCCGACCGCATCCCCGCCGCGGCTTCCGGCACCATGAACAACCTGACCATCGGCGGCCTCGATATTCGCTCTGACGACCTTCGCTCTGGCGATTCTCACTCTGAAGATCCTCGCTCGGGTGGCCATGGCTCCGGCGAGCCATTCACTTACTACGAAACCATTGCCGGCGGCATGGGCGCGCGTCCGACCAAGGATGGAGTGTCCGGTGTCCACACTCATATGACCAACTCTCTCAACACTCCCGCCGAGGCGCTCGAATACGCTTATCCAATTCGCCTGCGGCAGTATTCTCTTCGCCCGAACAGCGGAGGCGCGGGCCTGCACAAAGGTGGCGATGGAATCATCCGCGAAATTGAAGTGCTAACCGACGCGCAGGTCACTCTGCTCGCTGACCGGCGCACCCGCGGACCTTACGGATTAGCCGGCGGAGCCGACGGCGCGCCCGGCCGCACCATCGTGATCCGTCTTGATGGTTCCGAAGAAGAAATCCCAGGCAAAACGAGTGTAAGACTTCGTTCAGGAGAACGGGTCCGCATTGAATCCCCAGGCGGCGGTGGGTGGGGCAAACCGAATCCAACCTGAACCGCAGGGAACGGAGAATGCGCGGAGGAGAGTGCGCGGAGTTTCCTTGCACATGGTTTTCCTTCGTGTTCCTTAGTGTCCTCTGTGGGGAGGATTTTCCTCTGCGCGCTCGGCGCCCTCCGCGGTAATTCCAATTTTTTCGCTAGAATTCAAACTGCAGGCTTTCAAGGACTAACCACGATGAGATTTTTGCGCTCTTTTGTTTTCGCCATTTTTCTGGCGTCGGCCTTTTTCTACTTCACCACTTATCGCAGCGGACGCCTCAGTGCCCCGAGCTGGATCAGCCATCCGCAACACGTTGAACTCACCGAAGCCGCCGGCAGCCAGGCGTTGGATGCCGAAGAGCAAAACAATATCAGCGTCTATCGCAAGAACATCGCCTCGGTTGTCAACATCACCTCGCGCGTCATGACCTTCGACTTCTTCTATGGCCTGGTGCCGCAGGAAGGGCAGGGCTCCGGCTTCGTCATCGACAAAGAGGGCCACATCCTTACCAACTATCACGTCATCGCCGAAGCGCGACAGGTTGAAGTCACGCTTCACAATCGTAAGAAATATAAAGCCTCCGTCGTGGGCGTCGATAAGTCTCATGACTTAGCGGTGGTCCAGATCAAAGCTCCCGACCTGCAACCGATGACCCTGGGCGACTCAACCAATCTGCAGGTGGGCCAAAAAGTTTATGCGATCGGCAACCCCTTTGGCCTGGCTGGGACACTGACGCGCGGCATCGTCAGTTCGATTCGCCAGGTGCAGGAGCCGGACGGCTTGGTTATCGACGAAGCCATCCAGACTGACGCTGCCATCAACCCCGGTAATTCCGGAGGTCCGTTGCTCAACTATCACGGTGAAGTAATCGGCGTCAATACGCTCATCGCTTCGAGCGTGGGACAGAGCGCAGGCATCGGCTTTGCCATCCCAATCAATACGGCCAAAGCGGTGCTCAACGATCTGGTCACGCTCGGACGCGTGCGCCGTCCCGCGCTCGGCGTGCGCACCATTCCGATCGACCCCGAAATCGCCGACGAACTGGGTCTGGCGGCCGACTACGGACTCCTCATCGTGCAGGCCATTCCCGGAGGCTCCGCTGATCGCGCCGGACTACGCGGTGGCACCGAACGCGCTTATCTGGGCAACACTCCCATCATGGTCGGCGGAGACTTGATCATCGCCATCGACGGAGAAAGACTCGAAAGCCAGCAGATTCTGGCCCAGATTATGAACCGGCACCGCGCCGGCGATACCGTGAAGGTAACCGTCTTCCGAGGCAAGAGGAAGCTGGAAGTGTCGGTGGAATTGGGCGAAGCCAGGGATCAGGTGTAGCTTGTGTGGCGCGGGCGCCCTCGCTCGCGTGCTTTCCCCGTGCTATACAAGAATGTCTGCGCCGCCTCAGCCGGACCACGCTGCCTGACCCTAGAAGTTCCTATCTTCGCTGCGCTATCATTTCCTAATGCCCGACGTCGAATGGATTCGCGAACTCTGTCGTTCTCTCGACGACGTCAGCGAGAATCTGCAATGGGGCGAGACTCTTTGCTTCAAGCTCCACGGCAAGTTATTCACGCTGGTCGATCTCTCCCAGGGCAAACTCGCTCCCGTCATTCTTAAGTCGGCTCCCGAGAAATTTTCTGAGTTAGTCGAAATCGACGGCATCTCGCCCGCACCTTACGTCGGCCGCTACAAATGGATACGGCTGGCAAACTCCGATGTACTGCCCGCCGCAAAGCTCGAAACACTCATTCGCGAGTCCTATCACCTTGTAGCAAAGAACGCACATAAAAAGAACGCGCCAAAAAAGAATGCCCAAAAAAAGAAAGGGCGGCCCAAATGAGCTTATGAATGAACTAGAGCGATGGGTGAATTTCTATCTCCTCATGTCGGCGGCAGCCGCGACCCTACTTGGCCTGATGTTTGTCGTAATCACACTCGCGGCTGAGCGAGCGAGGCCAGGAGACGCCGCAAAGATTCCCATCATTCGCAACTCGTGGGCCATCGCCGTCGATGTCGTCTCTATCCCTCGTGGGCAGCAAAATTCAAAGTAGCCCTCTACCCAGCGATGAACCGGTTTGACTCTCTGCGACTCGCTGGAATAGCCTCTTAGTTTCGCCGCTAGAGTGTTGTGTGCCCAATCCATGCGCAGTCGACATCATTACCATTGTCTAATCCGGTCTCTCGTCCTCTACAGCCTGTGCGCTCAATTCGCGGTCACAGTCACCGCTGCGCCCATGCGCCCAACGCATGCTCAACATGCCATCGTGACCAGCGTCCACGGACTCGCCTCCCAGGCTGGAATAGAGATGTTGCGCGCAGGCGGTAATGCGGTCGATGCCGCGGTGGCCACATGTTTCGCGCTTGCCGTGGTTCACCCCCAAGCCGGAAATCTCGGCGGCGGCGGCTTCCTGCTTCTCCGCACCGCCAACGGCAAGACTCACTTCATAGACTTTCGGGAAAAGGCTCCGGCCGCTGCCACTGAAAACATGTATCTTGACGCGCAGGGCAACGTCATCCCTGAATCCAGCAAAGACTCGAGCGTCGTTGGCTACAAAGCGATCGGCGTTCCTGGCACCGTGGCCGGAATGGTCTACGCGGAAAAACAATACGGCAAATTGTCGGTCGATAAAGTAATCGCACCGGCAATCAAGCTGGCGCGTGATGGCTTTCCCCTGGCCTACGAAGATACACAGGCTCTCGAAAACGATAAGTACCTGGCGCAGTTTCCCGAATCCAAGCGCATCTTCCTGCGCGATGGCAACTACTACCAGCCCGGCGAGATATTCAAGCAGCCCGAACTCGCTATTACCCTCGAACGCCTGGCCAAGGACCCCGACACACTTTATCACGGAGCTATGGCTCGCGAACTGGCCGCCGCCATCCACAAGGGCGGAGGCCTCGTCACGGCCGAAGATCTCGCCGCCTATGAAGTGAAAGAGCGCGAGCCTATCCGCGGCTCCTATCGCGGCTACGACATCATCAGTGCTCCGCCGCCTTCTTCGGGCGGAGTCGCCCTCATCGAGATCCTCAATATTCTCGAAGGTTTCGATCTCGCGAAGCTTGAGAACCGCTCCGGCGCGGCAATTCACCTCGAAGCCGAAGCCTTCCGCCGCGCCTTTTACGATCGGGCAGATTTCATGGGCGATCCCGATTATGCCAAGATCCCGGTAGCGCAACTGATCGACAAAAAGTACGCTGCCGCGTGGCGCGACTCCATAGACCCCAACCGCGCGAGCGTGAGCAAAGACTTAAAACGCCCGTCCTTTGACGAACTGGAGCGGGTTGCCGAGCTTCACTTTGCTGTCAATGAACCACATAACACTACGCACTATTCCGTGGTCGATGCCGACGGCAATGCCGTTGCCGTAACCACGACCCTCAATGACACGTTTGGCTCGCGCGTCACCGCCGAGGGCCTGGGCTTCCTGCTCAACGATGAAATGGATGACTTCGCCTCGAAACAGGGAGTTCCCAACTACTATGGGCTGATTCAGGGCCCGGCCAACGCCGTCGGCCCAGGCAAACGCCCGCTCTCCGCCATGACTCCGACCATTGTGCTCAAGGACGGAAAGCTCTTTATGGTTCTCGGCTCGCCCGGCGGCCCCAGGATCATCACCATCGTTGCCAACATTCTGATCGGGGTCGTCGATTTCTCCCTCGATATTCAGGAAGCCGTCAACGCTCCCCGGTTTCATCATCAGTGGCTCCCCGATGAGATTGTCGTCGAAGATCGCCTTTCTCCCGATACAATGAATGTTTTGCGTTCCAAAGGACACAAGCTGAAAATTGATTACTCATGGGGAGACTGGGGAGACGGCGAGTGCATCATGGTCGACCCCAAAACCGGCGAGCGCCTGGGCGCCAGCGACGGACGCAATAACGGGAAGGCGGTGGGTTACTGATGCTGAAGGCGGTATCAACATACGTCTACGTTAAAGAACGCCTCCATCCGGGCTTGCTCGACGAACTCGTCCGAGCGGGAGCCCAGTCCATCGAAATCTTCGCCGCCCGTCAGCACTTCGACTATGCCAATCGCAAGCAGCATGTCCGCGAAATTGCCGACTGGTTTCGCGCCACCGGCATTCCGCTCAATTCCGTACATGCCCCTTTATATTCCGATTACGAATGGGGACGGAGCGGTTCCCCGCCCGTCAATGTTGCCTCGACGGAACGCGCTGGCCGTATCGACGCCATGGACGAAATCAAACGCGCCCTCGAAATTGCGGAGCAGATCCCGTTTCGCTTTTTAGTTCAGCACATCGGTAATTTTGACGACGCCTTCGATGAAAAGAAATTCGAGGCGGCCATGACCTCCGTCGAGCACCTCCGCGCTTTCGCGAAACCGCTGGGAGTCAGAGTGCTGGTGGAAAATATTCCCAACGAACTCTCCACACCCGATCGCCTGGTCGAGTTCATCAAAACCATGCATTTTGACGACATCGGCGTTTGTTTCGATTGTGGGCATGCTCACCTGATGGACGGCATCCCCTCAGGCTTCGCCACTTTGAAGAACCATATCTGTTCCACCCACGTACACGACAATAACCAGGACAAAGACTCGCACCTCTGGCCCGGCAAAGGGTCGATCGACTGGAAACAGACCATGGAATTACTGCGCACCGCACCGCAGAAGCCGCCCCTGTTGCTCGAAATCGACAGCGAAGAAACAAAAACCGCCAGCCACGAGGTTAGCGCGACTTTTCAGAAGCTGGAAGATTCGTAAATCACCGCCGAGACCCAGAGAGCGCCGAGTCAAACTTTTGCTACTATCAAGTTTGTCATCCTGAGCGAAGCGAAGGACCTGCTGTTTGCCAGCACCGTCAAACACAAGGCCCCAATTCACTCTGACCCGCGAGACGAATGAGCAAGCGCTAGCTTTTCTCGGTGACCTCGGCGTCTCGGCGGTGAAAAGTCCTTATGTCGACCCCCATCTCCACCATCGCAGAAATCGGCAAACACGAAGGCCAATCCGTCACCGTTCGAGGATGGCTCTACAACCTGCGCGAAAGCGGCAAGCTTCTATTTCCCCAATTTCGCGATGGCTCCGGCGTGATTCAGGGGGTGGTCCCGAAAAATGCCGTCGCTCCTGAAGTCTTCGATGCCATAAAAGGTCTCACCCAGGAATCGAGTGTCATCGTCGAAGGTAGGGTTCGCGCCGATAAGCGCGCCCCCGGCGGCTACGAACTCGATGTCTCAAACGTTCAAGTGCTGCAGCGCGTCCCCGAATCCGATCCTTACCCCATTACTCCCAAAGAACACGGCGTAGATTTCCTAATGGAGCATCGCCATCTTTGGCTGCGCTCCCAGCGCCAGGCATCCATCTTACGAGTGCGCGCCGAAATCATTCGCGCCGCCCGTGATTTTTTCGACAGCAATGGATTCACTCTCACCGATCCGCCCATCCTGACACCCGCTGCTTGCGAAGGAACCTCCACGCTATTCCCAGTCGATTACTTTGAAGAACAGGCCTACCTCACGCAGTCCGGCCAGCTCTACATCGAAGCCACCGCCATGGCATTAGGCAAGGTTTATTCCTTCGGTCCAACTTTCCGTGCGGAAAAATCAAAGACGCGCCGCCACCTCACCGAATTCTGGATGGTCGAGCCCGAAGTAGCCTACGGAACGCTCGACGATTTGATGGAATTAGCCGAAGGCTTGCTGACTTTCTTAGTCAAAAGATGCCTCGACCGCCGCCGCGCCGATCTGCAAACCATCGGACGTGATCTAACGAGGCTGGAAAAGATCGACGCTCCGTTCCCGCGCATTACCTACGACGAAGCCGTAACAAAATTGCAGGAAGGCCATGCTCAAGGCAAACTAGAAAACAAATTCGAATGGGGGGGAGACCTCGGATCGCCCGATGAAACCTATCTCTCATCGCTCTACGACCGTCCCGTGATGGTCCACCGCTACCCCGCCAGCGTAAAAGCGTTTTACATGGAGCCCGATCCCGAGCGCCCTGAACTCGCTCTCTGCGTGGACGTGTTGGCTCCCGAAGGTTACGGCGAAATCATTGGAGGGTCGCAGCGCATGGCCTCGCACGACTTGCTTCTGCAGCGCATTCACGAGCACAATCTGCCGGAAGAGGCCTTCAAGTGGTACCTTGATCTCCGCAAGTACGGCAGCGTCCCCCACTCCGGATTCGGCATGGGCATAGAGCGAGCCGTGGCCTGGATCTGCGGATTGGAGCACGTGCGCGAAACCATTCCATTCCCGCGGATGCTGCATCGGCTTTACCCATAGCCATAGGTGCAAGAATGGCACCCAAAACGGTCGGCCCATGGAAACTCGGCGAGCGGCTCGGAAGGGGTGGCCAAGGCTCCGTCTTCAGGGCCACCCGCGAAGAAGGTACCGCCGCTGCCGCCGTCAAGGTGATCGGGCTTTCAAAACCGAAAAAGAAGGCCAGATTCATGCAAGAGATAAAAATCCAGGTACTTCTTTCCGAAAAGAAGGCTCCGAACGTCATGCCGGTTCTTGATCACAACCTTGAGGAAGTCTCTGAGCCAGAGAACTCCGTGCGGGGCTATATCGCAATGCCGTTGGCAGTTCACTCGCTAGATAATCGCATCCGAAACGGACTTTACAATCTCCGAACCGAGTTTTGCCTAGAAACCTTTCTGGGAATCGCTACCGGCATTCAGGCTGCCCATGAACACGGAGCCGTTCATAGGGATATCAAACCAGCCAACATATTGTTTCTTGATGAGTCACTAAAGCAGCCGATGGTCTCTGATTTTGGGATATGCTTTCTTAAGGAGACGCACGAGAGTGACCGCCTCACTGAGCACGGCGAGACCGTCGGCGCTAGGTTCTTTATGGCACCCGAACAAGAGCGCGGCGGGGTGACGGACGTTGATGAGTCTTCGGACGTGTACGCTCTCGGAAAACTTCTACACTTCATGATTACTTCTCGGTATCTTTTTCGAGAGCAATTGTCCGAGGCGTTCAGTGATGAGGAAGTGGCGAAAGATCAAAGGCTTGAGCTTATCCGGAATGACCTGCTGGCCCGCATGATCGTGGAGGACCGCTCTGAGAGAATTCAGACGGCAGCCGAAGTCTTGGAGATCACACACACGACGTTAGGCCGATTCCGACGCTGAAAGATCGGAGGACGACTCGTTTCGCAGCTCGGAAAGGAAAACAATGGACAGGCTTTCGACCGACTTTTCGCGAATCTCGCACCTATTAGTTAGCGGCGGATCGAAACAAGTTTCGCTGGAGTTCGACGAGGCTCAGCGCGAATTTGACGCAGCGTGGAAGGACATATACGCGGAATTTGGAAGTCGCCCCCAAGAGACGGAGTCGGCTTCCCGGAGCCTTATCGAAAAACAGCCACTGGCAGCAGCCCTCACCTTGGCGATGGCTCGAACAGACAGCGTCGAGGTGTTCGGCCGATTCAAGCGTTATATCGAGGCAGTATTGATATCCACGGAGCGCTTATCAGGGTATCCAGCCGTAAGAGGTATCCCGCACGTCCACGCCGGTTTTCTCTACATGACGGCGTCAGTGATGGCGCTGCACTCGGAGGCTTGGGGAATTTTCGAGAAATTGCTCAACTCAAGGTTCGAGTGGTATTACCAATCAGGACGCGCGATATTCAGTTATCCGTTTGATGTGCCCTATCTTTTTCATTCGGAAGCTTTCGTGCGGCGGGCAGATAAAGCGCACGACTTCTTTCGAGAAAGGCTAGCTCAGCCTGACTTTGCAGTGGTCACCCAACTCAGTGGAGAGAAGCTACTTGATGTGTACACGCAAGCCCAAATGCTAATGACCTTGCGCGTTATACAGTTGCGCGAGAAGGGCGAATCCACTAGGATCTGGGCCGATTTCGGTCGATTCTACGGCGAGCGGGTGATTAGACTTATTGACCGCGCATACGCAGATCCAGAGTTTGGCGGAGGACTGTTGCGAGCCTTCGGCGAAGACAAGAATACATTTTTCTCGCAGCTGAATAACAGGCTGAATGTCATTCAATCTGACTTTTCCAAAGCTCCTCAATTTCTATACACGTCGCTGAGTTATTGGGAGCCGAGGGAAACGCATGCGTGATATGAAGGATACGTGCGGCTGGCCCAGCCAAACCCGGTTTTGGCTTGAGTTGGCCACCTCACAGCCACGGAACCCTCCCGAGATGGACTTGCGATTGACACGCCGCTGAGAATTCTGAGAACTGAAAACTGACCATGCCCCAACGAACCACAACTTACACCAGCATCACACCGCGCCATATCCGCGTGATCGGCGTTCCCCTTGACCTCGGCCAGTCCCGGCGCGGAGTTGACATGGGTCCCTCCGCCGTGCGCGTCGCCGGACTGGAAGCTCGCCTCGAAGCCATCGGTCACATTGTCGAAGATGCCGGCAATGTCGCCGTCGCCCTTCCCGAGCAAAAAAAAGAAGGCGCCGCCCACGCCAAGTACCTCAAGGAAATTACCGCCACCTGCACCAATGCCGCCGACCTCGTCCTGAAGACGCTCGAAGCCGGCAAAGTCCCGCTCGTCCTCGGCGGCGATCATTCTGTGGCCGCCGGTACGGTATCGGGCGTCGCTAAGTACTACCGGCGCAAGAACCAGAAGATCGGACTCATCTGGATCGACGCCCACACCGACATGAACACTCCCGAAACGTCGCCCAGCGGCAATGTCCACGGCATGCCGCTGGCGGCACTCATGGGACTCGGTCCCTCCGAACTCGGCAACATTTACGAGTTTTCGCCCAAAGTTGACCCGGAAAATTGCGTGCTGGTCGGCATCCGCGACGTTCGACAACTTCGAAAAAGAAAACATCCGCAAAGCCGGAGTGGAAGTTTTCACCATGCGCGACATTGACGAGCGCGGCATGCGCGTGGTCATGGAAGACGCGCTGGCCATGGCCGGACGTGGCACCGCAGGCTATCACGTCTCGCTCGACATGGATTGGATCGATCCCGAAGATGCGCCGGGAGTGGGAACTCCAGTGTGGGGCGGCGCCACCTATCGCGAAGCTCACCTGGCCATGGAAATCATCGCTGACCACGCACGCATGCTGAGTTTCGAAATCGTGGAAGTAAATCCGGTCATCGACGAGCACAACCAGACGGCCGACCTAGCCGTAGAGCTGGCACTCTCGGCTTTCGGAAAGAAGATTCTCTAACAGGCTTCTTACTCAGTATCGAGAATCATTTGCATGCTACTATCCCGCAATGGCAAACGTCCTTGCGCTAAGGCGCAAAAGGGCGGAACGGAGTAAGTGGTTTAATTATGCACAAATTCAGTTACTGCACGTCGGAAACCTTCCCATTCAGGAAAGTAACCTTAATGTCTTTGTAAACATAGATCTGCTTGGCACCCAGATTGACGATCTTATCGGGCGCGCCGATTGCGGCCTTCACCTGATCGGGGGTTTGCCCCTTTTCTATTTGAGCTGGCTCCGGAGGAGGCGCTTGTGGTTGCGCTTGTTCTCCACCGCCGCCCTGGGCGTTGCCCTGTTGATCGCCGCCGCCTTGCTGCCCGCCGCCCTGATCTGCATTGTTGTTGCCGCCCTGGTCGCTGCTGCTGTCATCGATGGCGAGGAGACCTCCGATCGTATCCTCCACCTGCCCGGCGCTGGTCGTCGCGAGCGATCCCTTGGGGAACTGAAAAACCACATCGGCCTTGTAAAACGTCGTTGGACTGGTGTTGTTGCAGGAATCGCAAGCGACGATGCCCATGATCACCTGATCCTTAGGCGAGTTCACCACGATCTTTGAGGGATACACCTTTGTTCCCACCTGGAAAAACGAGGTCGTCTGCGTCTTCCCAATCTTGCTTAAGCCGAAACCGATGCCCTTCATCAGTGCGCCGTTCGGAGAATGAACAGTTCCGTCCTGATACTTGGTCGGAACAACGCTCGTGTCCCCATAGGGTACGCTGAGGATCCCACCTTTCTTTATATTCAGGATCGTGCCGGCCTCTATCACGGCGGGTCCATTCGAATCCGCACCCATCTTGACCACGGTGTACTGCGCAGCCAGTTGTTCCTGAAGAGATGGCGCCTGGGCACTGGCCAAGGACATCGGGATCATAACGACAGCCAGAAGTAAAACGCTGGAAATCAACGTATGGATTCTATGTGACATGGTAAAACTCCTCCGGCTCGGGTTGTTTCAAGGTTCAACTTCTTATCGGCGCTATGAGACGAACGCAACACAGCAAGAATCTCGTCCTTAGATTGGAGAAGGGAGTGCGCCGCCAGCACTCCCCTTGATTGGCGATCACGTTGTAGCGATCATGACTTTCGACAATGGCAACCGGCGCTCTACTGCGCGCCGCTCGCCGATCCCGCGACCTCCTGTTTAACCTGCGCTTCGGTCTGGTCGGCCGCCGCCTGCTGGTCTTCCAGAGTCTTTGCCGCGGTCTTATCCGGCGGCGGAGGTGGAACATCCGATGCCGTGGTGGTCGTATCCGGCGCCTTGGGCATACCGTTCGTGCCTTGCTTCTTGGCCAGTTCGCCCAAGCCATCAGCGAGTTTTTCCGAGAAGTGGTTTTGCATCTCCTGCAAGTCGTCCACTTTAACGGCGACAGTTTGTCCGGCGCCGCAGTCTGACTTCTTGCTGGCTGAGACGCTAGCGTTGACCATATTGTCGGCATCGGGAGTATCGGTGAGACGGGTGATTACGTCACCCGCAGTCAGCCCGCATTCCTGCCCGTTGGCCACTACGGAGAGATCGCTGTCCACGACGAATGTGCGCCTGGCAGGGTCGAGCGCTGGCGGAACATCGCCGCCGGCAGTGTTGGTGGGCGCCGGCGCCTGACTAGCCGAGCCGCCAGTTTGCCCCGCTTGCGCCTGCTGCTGCGCCAATTGTGCTTTCACCTCGTCGGCGATTGCCTGCTTAACCTCAGGAGTCAGCGCCGCCGGAGCCGAGGCCGGTGCTGCAGCATCTCCGCCACCTCCGCCTCCGTCGCCCGCCGAAGCGTCCGCAGCCGCCTCTGACTGCGCCGCATACGCCGCCTGCAAGTTCGCCGCAATCAGATAGTCGGTCAGCCAAAAAGCCGGCCCGGCATACACGGGATAAGGATTCCACCAACCAGCGTAGACGCCCCACCACGGTGCGCCGCCCCAGCCCCAAAGCCCGACGCCCCAGGCAACCGGTGCCGCCCAGGGGTTATAGCCCCATGCATAAAATCCGGGGTGGTACCAGTAGCCGGGGTAGTAGCCGTAGTAGTGATAACCGCCGTAGTAGTAACCGCGATACACGCCGCTTCTATAGACGCCATGGTCATAATATGTTCGCGAATAATAGGAGTGCCCCCCGCGCGTCACGTAGGCGCGTTGGACGTATCCTCCGTGCCGTCCGGTGTTAACGACATGCGCTCCGTTGTGCTCGCCGACAACCGTGCGTCCGCCGTGCACTCCATGCTCGATGTGCATGCCGTTGCGGTTGACTGAGCGTATCGACCCATTCTTGCGGACGCTCGCCGATCCTCCGCCTTTCAGAGAAACGTTCCTGGTTCCCGCCGGAGTATGCGAGACCGACCTGTTTCCAGCGCTCCTGTTGCCGCCAGCCGCAGCGCCTCTGTTGCCGCCAGCCGCAGCGCCTCTGTTGCCACCCGCTGCACCCCTGTTTCCGGTTGTCGCCGTATGCCCGGCGGTTGTGTTGTGTCCGGCTGTCGCTCCGTGGCTAGTCGTCGCCGTGTGTCCAGTTGTTGCTGCATGGCCGGTGGTTGCGGTGCGTCCGGCTGTCGCGGTGTGTCCGGCTGTCGCTCCGTGGCTGGTCGTCGCCGCGTGTCCGGCGGTGGCCGTATGCCCAGTCGTGGCTGGCCGGCCGGCTCCGCCGGCGTGTTGTGCGGGAGCTGAATGTTGCGCGGGCGCCGCGTGCGAAGCCGCAGCCGGCTTGCTCGGAGCCGAGTTCTTTGGGGGTCCACTGGCAGCCGGCGAGAATGCGGTGAGTGAAAGAAGAACCAGCAAAGCCGACCATTTCGGCAGGACGTATTTACCTCGATTTCCTGAATTCATTGATCACTCCTGTGAGATGTAAAGCTCTTTCTTCATGTATCACCAGCGGAAACGCCCGCAGGCAAACCAATTCTGTCTGACTGCAGCCCCGCTCGTAGGTTTCTTCGACGGGAGCTTCTGGGTCCGAGTGCCATAGGGGAAGGGCCGGGCACCGGCCTTCGAAGTCCCGATAATTTCACACCCGTTTCTGTAACGTGTCAAGGAACTCCTTTTAAATTTACATTCCTCATATGGGAAGTCGCGAGCAGGGCGCTATCTCGGCGTTAACTGCTCCGATACCTTTGCGCCAGCCGCGGCCCGGAACTCCGAGTTATGGTTCCCTTGCCATCTTTTGACGACCTGTTTACCTTGTTCTGACAACAGCTCTCGTTCAGCTTCGTAAGCTGCATCCAGTAGCAACTAAATTGGAGGCAAGCTGTGAAGCACAAATTGAACCGCGTAATTCTGGCCTTGGTCTTTTCGTTCGTCGTCATCAATATTGATGCGGTGGCGCAGACCAATTCCTATCAGCAGACAAACCTGGTTTCTGACATGGCCGGTGTGGCCAACAACACCGATCCCGATCTCACCAATCCCTGGGGAATTTCGTTTGCCCCCGGTGGACCTTTCTGGATCGCCGACAACAAAAGCGGTTTCTCCACTATCTACGACGCCAATGGCGTTACCGCGCTTTCGCCGGTGACGATTCCGGTGCCCCCCGGCGACACCTCGCCGGCGAAACCGACAGGAACGGTCGCGAACACATCGACTAGCGGCTTCCTGGTTAACGGCGCTCCCAGTCAGTTTCTGTTCGATACCCAGGACGGAACCATCTCCGGCTGGTACACCGGAAGCAATGCTGTACTTCTCGTCAATAACTCGTCGATCGGAGCCGTTTACACGGGCCTGGCGATGATCACTAATTCCACCGGATCGTTCCTGCTGGCCGCCAATTTCTTTAGCGGACAGGTCGAGGTCTACGACAGCAGCTATCACCCCGTCACGCTGGCTGGCTCGTTCACCGACACCGGATCTCCGGCGCTGCCCGCGGGTTACGCTCCGTTTGGAATTCAGCCGATTGGCAGCCAGGTCTTTGTGACCTACGCGCTCCAGAATGCCACCAAGAACGGGGAGACCACGGGCGCAGGCGATGGCTATGTCAGCGTATTCGACTTGAATGGAAACTTCGTGAATCGCTTCGCTTCTGGCGGCACTTTGAACGCGCCCTGGGGAGTCGCGCAGGCCTCGGCCAACTTCGGAATGTTCAGCAACGACATCCTTATCGGCAATTTTGGCGATGGCACCATCAATGCATTCAATGCCAACGGAACCTTCGTCGCCCAACTCCAGGATCCGACCGGCGTCGTAATTTCGAGCGGGGCGCTCTGGGCGCTAACGTTCGCCCCGTCCGGCACTGGCGATCCTGACGCGCTCTATTTCACGGCCGGCTTCGCGGCGGGAGGCCACGGTTTGTTCGGCTCGCTCGCACCCGCAACTCAGGGAACCGAGACCTTCTCGATCGCTTCTTCGGCACAATCCGGCACCGTCATCGCCGGTGGATCGGCGACCTTCACGCTAACGGTTACGCCGGCCAACGGCTTCTCCAACGCGGTGACCTTTTCGTGCGTGGCTCCAACCGGGATCACCTGCACGTTCAACCCAACTTCGGTGACTCCCGCTGGCGGCGCCGCGACCACCACTCTGACCGCGACCGCTGCCCCTCCGACGACCAGCAACCCTTATAGCGTATCCAAGGTGATGGGGACGGGCTTCACGGGCCTGGGCGTCTTCGGCTGCTGCTTCTTCGTGGCCGGAGCAGGTGCGAACAAGCGGCGATTGTTCTCACTGTTGCTTGGTGGCTTCGCCAGCCTGCTGATTGCGGGAGTGCTGCTCGTTTCGACCGGATGCGGCGGCTCCAGTGGCACCAGTCAGATGAATCCGGCACCTGCACCTGCCGCCGTTGTAGTGACCGCGACCTCGGGTGCGCTCACACAGATGACCACGATTAACCTGACGGTGCAGTAAGAACCAGATTGGCTCGATCGTCGGCCTCGACGGAAGAACTGTCGAGTCGATCGAGTACAGTCGATCGGGCGCAGGAAAGCGGAGCTGCTCAACGGCTCCGCTTTTCTTTTTTCTTTGCGCGCTACCTATCCCTGGGTGCGGGAAGCACCGTGTGTCGCCGTTTGGTTTTTAGCCACTTTCGTACCCTTACTCTTTGGTACCGTTTACAAAAATCTTTGGCTGCGCCATGATCTGGGAAATTTTTGCCTTACCGTTTTTGGGGTGTCGACCGACAAGGTGACTGAAGTGGCTTGCGGCGCTGACCTGCTGCGCGGGCGGATCATGTCTGGCCGGATCATGTGTGGCCAAATACGGCACGCTGCCCGTCACGCACTGGCGGCTGGTCTGGAAAAGCGGCTGGGGTCTGGAAAATTCGCGTCCGCGCTTGTTATGTCAGCAAGGGCTGGGTGGTTACTTCAGAGGAAAGCCAGGGGAAAGAATTCGCTGGTGCTGAGCAGGTTCTCACCAACCTTATTCCCCGTGGTCACCTCCAAGAGTAACTCCAGTAATTGAGGAGTGTTCCATCGTGCGCCGATGGGACTAATGAACGGCAATGTCAATTCATTGGCACACTTGGCCCGTACTGCTGGTTTTGCTCGTCTTGACTTGCGCTTTGGTCGCGCAAGACCAGAACCCTGACCGAGGCCAAGATCCAGACAGAAATTCCGCGGATGTGCCCACCTATCGCAGCGCCGTGTCTGAAGTTCGGGTGACATTTTTCGCCACCGATGAGAGCAATCGTCCGGTACAAACTCTGGCGGGTTCCGACTTTGCGATCGTCGACAACGAAAGAGTGGTGCGCAATTTTCGCAGCTTAACGCGGTCCGATGAAACCTCGTTCGACCTGGTTGTGCTGGTCGATCTGAGTGAATCGGTTGCCCCGAATCGAGTTGCAGTCAGCGATGTGCTGCAACTGATTACACGGGAACAATCGATTGCCGACGACAACATCGCGGTTATGACTTTTGGAGGAACCTTCGGAGAAAGCTCCGAAACCACTCTCAATAGCATACGGCCCGCGCTTCTCTGCGCGAGTGATTGCCGTGATTCTGTAACCAACCTGCAAGTCGCAAAAAGCGGCGGCTTAACACCGTTGTTTGACGCTCTGGTCTTCGCAGCCGATGTCCTCTCGCTGCATGGTGCTGCGAGCAGCCGCGGCACCGTCCCGGGAAACGTTCGGCCAGTCCTCATTCTGTTCTCGGATGGGATGGACACCATCAGCTTGCATTCCGCAAGCGAGGCCCTGCAAGCGGTGCAGGCGACCGGCGCGCTGATCTACTCCGCGGATTTGGGCGCTCCTGACACGCCGGTCTCGGGTAGCGTTTTTCTGCGGAAGATTTCTGCTGACACCGGTGGACGCTATTTCCCGCCGCGCTTCACCTTGAACGAGAACGCCGCATTCCTGTTGAACACTGTGCTCGAAGATCTGCGTGCCTCATACGTGGTGACTTACGATGTGCCCAGTCACCAGACTGGATTTCACGATCTGCGTCTCTTGCCTACTCACAATCTCAACCTCATGTTCCATAGCCGAAGCGGTTACGACTACGAACCGGGCGATCCTTAGTTCGGGACCCTAGTGCAAGACCTTATTTCGAGAAGTTGACTCGAGACCTTGATTTGGAGACCACGGAATTGGAGACCATTCGCATCGCCGACTTTCACCTCAACGATAGGAGACTTATGAAATCCAGATTGCTTTTGACGCTTGTATTGCTCTTGACTGGCATGGCAGTCGCCGTCGCGGGGCCGATGGGCGCCTATCAACAAGGAACCGTGGTTCGCATGCACATGGGCGACTGCCAGCTCATGCACAAAGGCTTCATGAATCAGTTCGGCCCCCCCAAGCCGCGACGGTCGAGGACGGCTGTCCGGAATACACGCTGGTAACCGATAAAGTCGTGTTTGTCATCGTGGGTAGTTCATCCTCACAACTGGTGCCGCTGGCGGAGACGATCGATTTCCGCATCTCGAAAAAAGAATTAGCGGTGCGGGTGGACGATGCCCGCAAAGAAGCCAAGTTCACCATCAAAGAGATGACGCTACGCTCGCAATGGGATCTGGTGCAGAAACACATCGAGCACGAACTCGATGAACCGACGCGTCAGCCGGTAGATGCATCTCTCGCGCTGCGAGAGCGGCAGTAGTCCCACGTGTGGTGACGGGGTTTAGCCCCGCCCAAGCGGGGTTTAGCCCCCACGGAACCAGCGCTGCGATTGACGGGAAACACGCTGAGCGCCAGACTGAAATGTCATGGCAAAACTACGGGTCGGCATTCTCTTTGGCGGGCGCAGCGGCGAGCATGAAGTGTCGTTGCTGTCGGCCGCTTCCGTTTTGAACGCGATCGATAAAACGAAGTACGAAGTGGTTCCGATAGGCATCACGAAAGATGGACGCTGGCTGACGGCGGAACACGCTGAACGGTTGTTGAAGGGCAAAAACACTGCTCGCGATGCGCATGCCCCCCCTGCCACAGCTCCGGGCAGGCGATCCCGAAGCCACCCCAGGCGCTGCGGTTCTGAAGACCGGCGAGTCCGTGGTGGTTCCACCGGAGCCCACACGGCGTGGCGCTGGACTTGCACCATTCCAAACCGATCCCAATTCCGATTCGAAGCTCGACGCCAGTTTGCGGCGCGCCTCCGATCGCGCCATTAACGTTGATGTAATCTTCCCCGTCCTGCACGGAACTTTCGGTGAAGATGGCACGATCCAGGGCCTGCTCGAACTTGCGGACATCGCCTACGTAGGTGCGGGGGTGCTCGGCTCGTCAGCGGGCATGGATAAAGACATCATGAAGTCTTTATTTCGCGCGGCGGGATTGCCCATCGTGAAACACGTGACCCTGTCGCGCAACCAGTTCGAGCGCGAGCCAAAGAAAGTGCAGAAGCTGGTCGAGAGCCGGCTGAAGTATCCCGTTTTTGTGAAGCCCGCAAACCTGGGATCGTCGGTCGGAATCTCGAAGGCGCACGATGGCAAGGAACTCGGCTCCTGCCATCGCGGAAGCGGCAAAGTTCGATCGCAAGATAGTGATTGAAGAAGGAGTCGGCGGAAAGAAGAATAAAGCGCGCGAGATCGAATGCGCCGTTCTAGGCAACGACGATCCCGAGGCGTCGATTGCCGGAGAGATCGTTCCCGTGCAAGGAGTTTTACGACTACGACGCGAAATATCTGGTGGAAGGATCGGAGGCGGTCATCCCCGCGAAGATCACGAAAGCGGAGATGAAAACCGTGCAGAGGCTGGCGATCGCGGCTTTTCAAGCGGTCGATTGCACCGGCTTGGCGCGCGTCGATTTTCTGATGGAGCCAAAATCTCGCAAGATTTTCGTCAACGAGATCAACACCATGCCAGGCTTCACCGCGATCAGCATGTATCCGAAGATGTGGACGGCATCGGGATTGGCTTACCCTGGATTGATCGACCGGCTGATTCAGTTGGGAATCGAGCGGCACGAAGACAAGAGGCGAAATCAGTACAGCCGCTGAGGTCGAAGCACTGAGGGGCATGTTAGGGTAGCCAATCATTTTTCTGGCCAATCTCAGTGCGTTGAAACCGCCACTTTAAGCAGGAGACACCATGGCTCAAAATCATTACACCAGCAAAACCAAACGACGCCCCAAGAACAGCAAACGGAAAGACTCGTCCGCGGCCACCATGGCGGCTCTGCGAAAACTGGAAGCGGCGGCAAAGAAGTAAGCAGCGTGCGGTGGTGCGTCCGTCTATTCGTGTCTTCCCGCTATAAGCGCCAAATGTACTGCTCTCATTGCACCGAACGCTTAGGCTGATAATTCGAATCCTCGCCTCGATGTTCTGGCTTGAAAAAACCGAGGCCATAGAGCTGCTCTTCGGCAATCGGCTCTTCGCGAGGCAATATTTCTCGAAGAGCCCAGTCGATGCGGTCAAGGCCGTCGGAGATTACACGAATCAGTTGCTGATTTTCAATCGCGTCGACCGAAAGGGAGATCGGGGCCAGAGCGTTTCGAATGTGATGATTCATCTCGGCAATGACCTGCATTCTGGCTATGGTTAATCGATGTTGCTGTCGACTCATGTGGGCTAACTTTGCGATCAGGCAACTCACAATCAGGGCCGACAAGGCTTCTGCCAGCAATCTTTCGCGGTTGCGTCCAAGATCCGGCACCAGCCAGTAGTGCATAAATTCGGTAGCGAGAAAGGACACCAGTCCGACACCAATCGCTGAACCCAGAACAAATCGCCACGAAGTCGTCTCGATCCGCACCGGTTCGCGATTTGATAGTAAGTGTGGGTCGTTCTCGGGTGGGGTCTTGCTTGCTTGGGCGGCGCGGGATTCGTTTATTCGCGGATACGAGGTCAATCCGCGACTGCTTTTCCAGAGAAACCGGCCCAGCGACATGCTGACACTCCACAGCTATAAGTATTCAAGATGATGCTGCTATCCTTTTGGTTATCTTGAAATCATTCTTTTCTCTGCTGTCGCTTTTCGCTACTCTTGGCAAGAAAATCTGCTTGACAGACCGCTCGGTCGGTTGTAGTCTTGTCCACAAGTTTGCTCTTCATCGAGCAGGCTGGAATTTCATGCAGAGTGGCTGAGGGACGAGCCCTAGGACGCCACGGCAACCGGATTGGGATCATATATCCCAACTGTCAGGTGCCAACTCTCGCCCGGTAACGGGGACCATGAGATTCGGGTAAGCGAAATTTGATTCGCGTTTCCCGAGCCTCTTTTCCCATTCGGAAAAGGGGTTTTGTATTTACTGGGTATTTTTTCCCGGCTCGTCCCGCAGTCACAGAAAGAAGTCGCGATGACTACGACGACGAGCACGAGCAGCTACCCCAACGCCTACGAGCTCCGCTGCCGCGAATGCGGCAAGACCTGGGGCAACCAGCCGCGCAGTATCTGCGAAGACTGCTTTTCGGCACTGGAAATCACCTACGATTACGATTCGCTGCGCTCCACCCTTTCGCACACCCTCTTTGCATCGCGCGCGCCGAACATCTGGCGCTATCGCGAATTGCTTCCTCTGCCGCCCGGCTATCAGCCTTCCCTCCCAGTTGGCTTTACCCCGCTGGTGAGCGCTCCGCGACTGGGCGAAAGAATTGGATCGACGACGCGCCTGCTGGTTAAAAATGACGCGGTTTGCCTGCCCACCTTGAGCTTTAAAGACCGTGTGGTGGCTGTCGCTTTGGCGAATGCGCGTAGCTTTGGCTTCGATACCGTCGCTTGCTCTTCAACCGGCAACCTGGCGAATTCCGTGGCTGCGCAGGCGGCTCGCGAGGGTCTGAAGGCCTGGATTTTTATTCCTTCCGATCTCGAGCCCGCGAAAATTCTCGGCACCCAGATCTTTGGCGCAGAGCTGGTGCGCATCAACGGCAGCTACGACCATGTCAATCGCCTCTGCTCGCAGATTGCGGACGAGCACCGCTGGGGTTTTGTGAATGTCAATCTTCGTCCTTATTACTCCGAAGGCTCGAAGACGGTGGGCTACGAGATTGCCGAGCAACTGGGCTGGCGCTTGCCCGATAACATCGTTGTGCCGATGGCAGGCGGATCTTTGATTACCAAAATCAAGAAAGCATTTGATGAACTGATTCTCCTGAAGCTGGTCGAGCCGAAGCCAGTGAAATTCTTTGGCGCGCAAGCCACCGGGTGCTCGCCGATTTCCACGGCGGTCAAGCAATACAGCTCAGAGATCGAACCGCAGCGGCCGAAGACGATTGCGCGATCGCTCGCAATCGGCAATCCGGCCGATGGGCACTATGCGTTGCAGGCAATCAGCAAAAGCGGAGGCTGGGCAGAAGACGTTTCCGATCCCGAAGTTGTCAGCGGCATTCAGTGGCTGGCCGAAACCGAAGGCATCTTCACCGAGACCGCTGGCGGAGTAACCGTAGCCACCGCAAGCAAGCTGATCCAGCAGGACCGCATTCTGCCTGATGAAACCACAGTGCTCTGCATAACCGGCAACGGACTCAAGACCACCGACGTGCTCGCGGATAGGTATCAAGCCGAGGCGCCGATTGCTCCGAAGCTGGCCGAGTTCGAGGCGTACCTGGCTTCGAAGACGCGAACCTTGCTGGCTGCGGCGTCGGAGACGATAGCAGCAGTCATTGGCCGGTAGATAAAAGTTGTTAGTCGTCGATCGTTGGTGGCCGCAAGCGCTCGCGGCGATTTGATCGGGGTCGCTAACGACTAACGACTAGCGACTGACGACCGACAAATTTCATATTCTTTATCCTATGGAGGTCCTTATGAGCATCACTGTTCAAATTCCAACCGCGTTGCGCCGGCACACGGCCGGAACGCCTCGCGTCATCTGCTCGGCAGCGAATCTCAGCGAGTTGTTCTCGGAGCTCGATTCGCAGTTCCCCAACCTGAAGCCGCATTTGCGGGATGAAGCGGGAGAGACGCGTCGCTTCCTGAATATCTATGTTAATGAGGAAGACGTTCGCTTCCTCGGCGGCGCATCGTATTCCTTCCAGGACGGCGACGAGGTTCTGCTGGTGCCTTCGATCGCTGGCGGAGCGCGGTAGATTCCGACTCGTCCGATTCTCCTTGGTTAAACTATCAGAGCTTAACTACCAGAATCAGGCGGCACGCGGCCGCGTGCTCACTTGGCTGCGAGAATCGCGTTTAAGACAAACTTGGTAGTCTGCTCATCCATCTTCGATGATCCAACCTGCATGCTGGCCTTGCTGGCCAGACGCTTGTTTTTTATCCCGATATAAACGGCGTTATATGCCGTATCGCCGAGGTTTTCCACTTTGTGCTTGAACGGTGGTTCCCACCCGGGATCACCAGGCTTGGCAAATACCTCTTGTGTCTTTCCATTTTCGACCGTGAATCGAAGGTGCCCGGCAGTGAGAACGACGACCACGCTTCCCATATGCGAATGCAGGCCTGACGTTCTCATCTGGTCCATAGTGGACGTTCACTACCTGCACGTCTCATTTTCGAAAGCGAGCACGTAGTGCGTTGGCTCGACCTTCGTTGGATCTTGCGCAAACGCCACGGTCCAGAAACACAAGCTTAACCACGCGGCGTAGAACAGCCTGCTGAACGAAAATTTCATGAAAGACAACCTCGCCGATTTTTTGTATGCGACCGGAAGCTGCTCTTGCCCCGAGCAACTGCCTAGTGAGTCAAGTAACATTTAGTCGGAGATTACCAATCTTGTCCATGGCCGCCGATCGCTATAATCTTCCGCAGCCACTCCGGAGGCTCTTTGCTTAATATTCCCCTTTTCGCCTCCGCCAGAGAAGTTCGTTCTTCCTCCGGCGAGGCGCCGATCCCAAAAGAAAAATCTGTCCCCTCGATGGTTTGGATACGGCCATCTCCATAGACTTGAAACGGTTCCCCGAAGATTTGCCGGGCTTGGGAGAGTTTGGCATGCAATTCTTCGCGAGACTCTCCCTTGCATAGAAATTCGTCTCCGCGATGGTGATATGCGTCCAGTCCAACACTGATCAATATCTTGGCAAGCCGGCGCAAAAGCGCATCCCCAGCGATTTGGCCGTAAGCATCATTGAACATCTTCATGAGGTCAACATCGACGACAGCGACGAATGGATTCGTCTTCCCATTGTCAAAGGCCTCGCGGTTAGGCAACCCAGTCAACTCGGAGATTAACGAGATCGGCTTTGCCGAGTCCACGACCTGCATCGCCGGCAGGACGGGCCGATGAACCGAGATCATAGCTTTCGCCGCTTCCGGGCTCGAAGAGATTCCACTCGCCACCATGAACGCGGCGAGGAAACCAGGGGAGCGCGAGATGCCGTGCCTACAGTGGATTAAGATGCGCTCGTCTCTATCCGTCTGCTCCTGCAGCCAGATTAGAGCCTCCTTCACATGCTTGGGATAGATAACCCCTATATCTGGGGCCTGAATCCATTTGTATGCTTTGCCGGGATGTTCGGCCGATTGGTCTCGCCCCGGCGGATGATAAGCGTCCACGCCGCGAACGTTGAGAATCGCCGTAATCTTCTCCGGATTTTTGCGGACGAGGTCATCCGCGTCTTGCTGGCTGCCGAGCCAAAGGTTGTTGACGATATGGTTCATCATTGAAGTTCAATCATTGAAGTTCATCATCATCATAATCATAACGATCAGCTCTGGAAGTCGCCTCAGAACGCGCGAGTCTTAGGAGCTTAGGGGCAACGGAGCTTAGGGCCAATGGAGCTTACGGCCAATCGTACAATATTTGTCGCGCTCATTCGTCTACACCATATAGATGAAAGATGAACGAGGCTTGGATGGATGCGGCGCTGAGAAAACAGTGGGCGATGGTGGAACAGGATCAGCGAGTCTCTGAAGCGATCGACCGGGACCAACACCGGCTTCGCAACTTCATACGGAGCCGCGTGGCTGACCGCGAGGACGCAGAAGACGTCTTGCAGGAACGTCTTCTATGAACTCGTGGAGGCCTATCGCATAATGAAGCCGATCGAGCAGGTAACCGCATGGTTATTCCGTGTAGCCCGTAATCGAATCACGGACCTCTTCCGCAGGAAAAATCGGGAGGCGTTGCGAAACGAGCAGGCGACGGTCACAGAGGAGGGGGAAACGCTGCCACTGGAAGAGTGGCTGCCGTCGCCCGACGCCGGGCCGGACGCTGAGTATGCGCGAAATGTGTTGTTGGAAGAGCTGGAGGCTGCTCTCGACGAATTGCCCGACGAGCAGCGCGAAGTCTTCATAGCCCATGAGTTGATGGGTTACAGCTTTAAAGAGATTGCGGCAGAAACTGGGTTGGGTGTGAACACACTTCTATCGCGCAAGCACTATGCGGTTCTTCAGCTGCGCGAGCGCTTGCAGGCGATTCACGACGAATTTTTGAAGGCATGAGGAGGTAGATATGGGAAGAAATTGGGTGGGCAGGGTAGTGAAGATGATGATGTTTGCCGTGGTTTTTTTTGTGGTCTTTGTTCCCTTATTTGGCTATGTGGTGATGCGTCTGTGGAACTGGCTGATGCCGGCTCTGTTTGGCTGGCATGTGATCGGCTTCTGGCAGGCGCTCGGAGTTCTGATCCTCTGCAAAATTCTTTTTGGAGGATTTCGCGGCGGGTCAGGGCGGCGCATGCACTGGCGCGGGCGCATGAGGCAACGATGGGAGCGGATGACGCCCGAAGAACGTGAGAAATTCCGCCAGTCCATGCGCGAGCGCTGCGGACCGTTTGCATCCACCGCGGCGGAGCCCAAGGCCTAAAAGGAAGAGAAAGGTCGTAATGGCATTGCCCTCTATCTATTCGCCAAACCAGCTAGTTTGATTGGAACCAGCGATATGTTACAATCTAACTAACTGGTTAATTATATGAGGGAAACGGCAGTTGGCGGGCGAGTCGCCCGCTCCCACACTCGAAGACTCAAGCTCGGTACCCGGGGGCGTCCCGAGGAAAGCCGGGCCGCAATCCTGAAGGCGGCGGTAGCGGAATTTGCCGATCTTGGGATTGCCGGAGCCCGCACCGATGCCATCGCTCGAGCCGCGCACGTCAATAAGGCGCTGCTTTATTACTACTTTAAAGACAAGGATGCACTATATGAAGCGGTCCTCGACCACGTGTTCGGCGGGCTGCGGGCCCGGGTAATGCCGGTGCTCGAGAGCGACCTTCCCCCGCGGCAGAAAATGCTGAAATACTTGGGCACATATTTCGATTACATCGCGGCCAACCCGCGCTTTCCCCGCGTCGTGCAGGCGGAGTGGATGAGATCGGGCGAGCGTTCTGCGCGCATGCAGCGCTTGGCTAAGCAATATTTCCTTCCGATTTCCGAGAAGGTAGCTGAAGTGTTGCGCATGGGAGTTGCTGCGGGAGAATTCAAGCCAGTGAATCCTATGGATTTCCTGCCCTCTGTGGTCGGGGTGATCATTTTTTATTTCAGCGCGGCGCCGCTGATGAAGACGCTGACCAGGACGGAGCCGTTGTCGCCGCAGCGGATTCGCGAGCGGCGAGCTTTCGTTCTCAATTTTATTTCGGCGGCACTGTTTCAGCCTTCGATCGCTGAGCCGGAGAGAACGCGTAGAAAAGCTTAACCGCTGGAGTCAGTTACTCTGGGAGATTGACTATGAGTGCTCGCAATAAATTTCTGATTATTTTGGCGGTCATTCTCGCGATTGCCTCGGCATACTACTTTCTTTCCACTCCTCGCGGCGGCGATCTGGTTTTGGTCGGAACGGTCGATGCGAACCAGATCGTGGTGAGTCCGCAGATTCAGGGGCGGATTCAGAGGCTGCTGGTCGAGGAAGGTTCGCAGGTGAAGCAGGGCGACCTGATCGCAATACTTGATCCGTCGGAGTTGGAGGCAGAGGAGAGTGCGGCGTCGGCCATGATCGAGAGTTTTCGGTCGCAGGTGAGCGCTAATGAATATACGCGGAAATCGACCAAGGGATCGACCTCCAGCGATGTGGAGAATTCGCGCGCCAAGCTGCAATCGGCACGTGCACAACTGGTACAGGCGGAAGCCATGTTGACTCGTGTGGAAAGCGACAGCCGGCGAACCATCGGATTAGCGCAAGCAGGAGTGGCGTCGGATCAGGACCGTGTGCAGGCGGAGATGAACCTCAAGGCTCAAGAGGCCAGCGTGCAGTCCCTGAAAGATCAGGTGTCGGCGGCGCAGGCGGATTTCGATTCTGCGGTCGCCCGCACCAACCAGGCGACCGCGGCCCAAAGTACGGTGGCATCGACGCGGGCTCAAGTGGAGAACGCAACCGCGCAGCTAAAAGAAGCGGAAGTGCGCCTGGGATACACGAAGATTTATTCGCCGGTGACCGGCACGGTGCTGGTGCGAGCGGCTCGCGAAGGTGAGGTGGTAAACGCCGGGCAGGCGATCGTGACGGTGGTGGACTTCAGCGATACCTGGGTGTTTGCGGCGATTCCTGAAACCGACGCCGATCATATTGGAATCGGCGACTCGCTGCGGGTGCGGCTGCCTGGAGGCACGGTAATTCCGGGGAAAGTCTTTTACAAAGCGGCGGAGGCAGATTTTGCCACTCAACGCGATGTAGGGCGCAGGAAGCGGGATATTCGCACCATCGCTTTAAAAGTACGGCTGGAAAATCCAAAGGGCGCCTATGTGCCGGGGATGACTGCGGAAGTGCTGGTGAGTCCGCAGCAGTTGAAGGGGAGTTAGTAGAGAGGTTTTACAGGTTAGAGGATTCTCAGGATCAGACAAGCCATGGCCGAAGAAGTCAACAAAACGAACGGAAACACCGCGAATGGGACGGGCATTGCAGTTTCGGAGCTGAGCTTGCGTCCCCAGATTGCGGCCGATGCTCCGAATGCGATTGAAGTCGATCACATCGTGAAACGCTACGGAGAGTTTGTAGCGGTTGACGATATTTCATTCACGGTGAAAGACGGAGAAATCTTTGGGCTGCTGGGTCCGAATGGAGCGGGAAAATCTACGCTGATCAGAATGATGACTACACTGATTCCGATTTCTTCGGGAGCAGCTCGCGTAGCGGGGCACGATGTGGCTACCGATCCAGACGACGTGCGGCGGGCGATTGGAGTAATTCCGCAGGCGCTCACCAGCGACCTGGATTTGACGGTGGAAGAGAATCTTAATATCTACGCCAAGCTGTATGACGTTCCGGCCAAGCGCCGCAAAGAAGCAATCGAAGAATTACTGGAAACGGTAGATCTTACTAAGTGGCGCGGAGCGCAGACTAAGACTCTATCGGGCGGGATGCGGCGGCGGTTGGAGATAGCCCGGGGCCTCGTGCATAGTCCCAAGATTTTTTTTCTCGACGAGCCCACCACCGGCCTCGATCCCGTCTCGCGGGTGGCCGTATGGGAGATGCTGACCAACATCAAAGCGAAGCGTCAGCTGACGATTCTAATTACCACGCACTACATGGACGAGGCTGACCGGCTCTGCAACCGGATTGCGATTGTCGACCACGGCAAGCTGGTGGCATTGGATACTCCCGAGGCGTTGAAGGCAAGCGTGCCGGGATCGAACGTGATCGAGGCGCATTTCGAGGGCGCGCCGGACGATTGGGAAGGGCGTTTGCGAAACTTGCCGGGCGTGACGTTGGTGCAGAACGAGAGCGCGGGAATGTTTCGGATACTGACGGACAACGGATCGGGCACGACAACGGATCTGGTCGAAATGGCGGTGGTGGCGAAGGTCGGTCTGAAGACTCTGACGGTCCAGAATACGACTCTGGACGATGTGTTTGTCCACTACACGGGGCGGCAGTTGCGCGATGAACTGGTGAAGGCCTATGGCTACCAGATGCCGCAGCGGCCGGGGTTGCAGCCATGAACCATATCATGGCGATTATCGAGCGCGAAATGCGCAAGTTCTTCCGGTCGCCGACGCTGATGATGGTGTCGATGGTGATGCCGCTGGTGCAGTTGATCGTGCTGGGGAATGCGTTTGGCGGAAAAATCCGCGACGCCAAGATGGGCGTCGTGGATGAGGATCATGGGACACAGGCCGTCCGTATCAAGGAAGCGTTTGATGCGGTGCGGGCGAACATGCGGACGTTTCTTCCAGTTCCGTATGACAACGAAGTGCAGGCGCGGGAAGATGTGCGCAACGGCAAGATTCAGGGAGCGCTGATAATACCTCCGCAGTATTCGAAGATGGTTTATGAAAAGAATCATCCGCGGATTGCGCTCATCGTCGACAACAGCGACAACTTCATGAGTTCGACGTTTGAAGACGAAATGACGCAAGTGACGGATGCACTGAATCAGCCGGACGTTTCGCCCCGGCTTTTACAGCAGACCGCGCTGGAGGTGGTGGAGCTCTATCCCTATATCGAGTACATGAAGTTTCTTCTTCCCGGGTCGATCTCGCTGGCAATGTTCGTCTCGGTGATGATCGGTGGTGGCATGCTTTATATCGACGATAAGGCGCGTGGAGTGCATGAGGGATACTTAGTAACTCCTATTACTAAGGCGGAGCTGGTGTTGGGATTGAATGGTGCAGGAGCGATCAAGGCCATAATGACCGGGGTAGTGATTACTGTTGTCGGATCGCTGATTGCGGGCGTAGGGACGATATTCAGTCCCGGGACGATGCTGGGTCTCTTAATAATGATCGCGCTAACCTCGGTAGCGTTCAATTCGATGATGTTCTTGCTGATGGCGCGGGTTGAGGATCCGCTGGTGCCGCGGGCGATGTTCGGCATCCTCAACACGCTGCTATTTTTCCCCAGCGGAGCGATTTATCCGGTGGAAGCGTTTCCCAAGTGGCTGCGGGCGATTGCGACCGTGGATCCGTTTACGTACGCGGTGCATGGCTTCAAGTCGCTGCTGCTCAAGGAAACAGGGTTGGGGGCGATTGTTCCTGACATGATCTATCTGTCGATCTTTGCGCTGGTGACGCTGGGATTGGCAGTGCCCTTGTTTAAGCGGACGCTGTAGGGACGGTCGTTAGTCGTTCCCCCAGTCGTTCCCCTCTTCTGTTCCCGGTCTGCCCAGCCAGTAGGTGCCCCCCCTCCCACCCTATTTTAGCTAAAGTATTCAATAATAACGACTTAATTCCAAAAGTATTCACAAATAAGGAGTTGGATGTGCTTAGACTGCGAAGTCGCGCATCGGCCTCAAATTTTTTGTTTATCGATCTATTAGAATCATAGGTTTAGGCGAAAATCCGGCGCTGTCCTAATACTGCGTTGATTTACAGTTTGGTGCGGCCCACGTGATCGGGGTGATGGCTCAGTATTAGGACAGTACCGAAAATCCCGCCAAATCTTTGGTTTCAAATGACTTACTCTTAAAATACTCCGTAATAAGGACTTAGACAGTCCAGGTTTTAAGGTTTCAGAGTTTCAAGGTTTTCAGAAAGACGACATCGGGCCACGGCGTGCTTCGGTGGCACCAAATAGAAAGGGTGCGGGAATGATCCGCACCCTTCTCTTCTATTAGTTCTATTTATATCAATTCCGCCGGGCTGGCTGGACAAGCTTTGCGGATTTATTTCCCTCGCTAATTCACTGGCTTACGCGGAAAATCGCTGGAATGGGGACTTGACAGCGTTTTCGCCGAAAGCGAGAAGCACCACGCGGATTTAGCCTGCAGCTGGGGTTTTGAGCGCTAACGCCTTGATAGCGCCAACTGACGCTACGATCTTTTTGCTGCGTCTGAAACTTATTCCGCCGCGGGACCGTAACTATTCCGCAGGAGGTTGACATGCATGACATAAAGGAGCGGTTGTCTCTATTCTGGATCTTCGCGTTCTTGAACTACCTGTATGCGGACGTTCTTGCCCTGTGGGTTATTGTTGGCTCGCCAAATCTAGCCGACGCCCCACATCTCCCACCATGGGCTCTGTGGGGTTCAGCGGTCTTGATGGAAATACCCATCGCCATGATTGTGGCGTGTCGACTACTTCCGTTTAGAGCGAACCGGCTGTCGAATATCGTCGCGGGTGCTATTTGCACCCTGGTAAACGGTTCCCTGACCTTCGTTCCGCCTCTTTTCGGTGTGACCGGGACGCCCGGTCTTCCTCAGTACTTGTTCTTCGCGATGATCGAAACTGTATGCACCTCGGTCATCGTCTGGCAGGCGTGGACTTGGTCAGGGGTTGAGACTGTCCGCACGTCGTAACTGGTGCTCAAATAATGAGGTCAACGTGAAAAGAGAACGCCTAACCCAGATCGTCCTGGTGATCGTGGGGCTGTTCAATCTGGCCCAAATTTATTTTCTATACACGGATCTGCGGCATTCCAGCTGGCTTTTGGAGCGGAAGAGCGAGATTCATCCGATGTTTCTGAGCTTTTTTATTCCGGTCGGGGTCTTTCTACTCATAGCCGCAAGGAGACCGTCTGAGCATCGCTCGATGATTGCTCTAGCAGCTTGGTGGCACATCTCCCATGGCGCTGTGATGGCTATTCAAACCGTGGAAGCGTGGAGTCACGGCGTCCACCGGAACTTTGCTGATGTGATCGTATTCCTTGTGATCGGAGTTGTCCTGTTAGCGCTTCTGCCAGCAAAACGAGAGGCAGTCGCGCCGGGAGTTGCGTGAACGATCGCAGAAACCCCACACTCTACGCGGATAACCGTTTCTTCTCGTCTTCTTTTCACGGTTTTTTCTGACCAGTGCAGCGCAGCGGCTCCGGGGCAGATTGGCGCTGTTGGTCTGGGCAAATGGCCTTCCGGTAGGGGTAGGGGTCCTTCGACTACGCAGAGACTTCACTTTATGAAGTCTCTGCTCCGCTCAGGATGACAGTTTCATTAATGATGACAGTTCCATAAGTTATGTTCACATACATCGGTTATTTTCACGCGCATCGGTGCTAGGGAGTTAGGGGCGCTCTTTGGGGACGCTCGTTGCGGGTGAAGGGGAGGGGGCGGGGTGAATCCGTCGACAGGCGGAAGACCAGATTCGTGGTCATTAAATATGGCGAGCGAAGCTTCGATTGGCCACCGAACCGCAGATGCAGCCGCGCGCTCGAACGAACCTCCAGGCGAAGCCAGATGAAGCGACCGATGCGGCTCAGCCGGACTTGTTCGGGACTTAGCCGAGAGGTGTAACTCGAGGCTATGCGCGCCATTTCTGCTAAATCGCTCATGGGTCCGAATTCTACATCGCAGGGTCGAGGCAATTGACGCATGGAGTCAAGCTGGCGTGCGATGCTTTTGCGTCCGGCAACACAAGGTTGAGTGCGGCAATCGAGAATTTTCTCGATGGCGTAGAGCGCGCCGTGGTCGACGCGTTCGCCAAAGGCGAGGTACAAAGTGTTGGTCGACGCAACGTAGTTGATGGGCAGCATCTGAAAGGCTTCCAGGATGGGAAGCGGAATGCTCGTGGGTGATTGGACGGCGGAGGGATCGAAAGAAGAAGCTACCGGGCATCCCCATTGCAGGCCCAGCGCGGTGGTGACCTCCTGTTCGGTGGCAAACCCGAGTTTTTCGATCCACTCACCGATTTTCCCGTAGCGGGCACGGCGCTGGGCTTCAAGAGCGGCGCTCACTTCGTGGTAGGTAACCTTGCCGCGAGCCACCATAAGGAGCCCCAGCGGGATGCGGTTCGGGGACTGCGGCGATGGAGCCATGGTGCGCAAGCGTGAGAGCTGGCCGAGCAGGGCAGTCTCCAGACATTGGGGCTGGCAATAGAAGACGCCTTGGAGGAAGGTTCCGGTGGGCCGGTGGATTTTACGAAAGCGCTGCCAGCGCGATTGCGGACCCGTGCAGGAGGCGAGCGCACAAGGGATCTCGTCAGCTTGGAGGTTGCGGCGTTTGATCCAGTTCGCGGACCAGGTTAGCGGTTTGAAAAAGTCTGGCGTGGGAGCGTCCCCTTTTCTAAATCCTTTCTAAAGCTGCAGTTCTTAGTCTTGCTCTCCGATGGCCGTTCTCTTTTCGCGAAGAAAGATTATTTGCAAAAGACAAACATTATTTGGCAAACATTATTTTGCAAACCATGACCGTCGGGGAGCGGTTCTGAACCTTCCACAAAGTGCGCGTCAACCAGCGACTCCGGCGGCGGGCCCAGGGTCTACGACGTCAGTGATGCGCAATCCGTACTTGCCGTCGACTACCACCACTTCACCTTGGGCTATGAGTTTTCCATCGAGCAACAAATCAACCGGGGAATGGAGATGAGTATCGAGTTCGACGACGATCCCGGCGCTTAGAGCCAGCACGTCGCGCAGCAGCATGCGCCGCGTTCCGAAGCGGAGTTTGACGTCGAGGCCAACATCCATGAGGCGACGGTAGCTGGCAGGTGGCGGCGACGATGTGGGAGATGAAGTTTGCTCTGCCGGAACATTCTGGGGTTGCGGTTTCAGCGCGGCGGCCAGGGCGGGGCTGATCTGGATTCCCACAGCGATCGTTTCCGGGCCGATGGGGGCTCGGGCTTGGGCGCCGTTCGTGGCTCGGAGGCAGAAGATGGCATCGGAAGACCAGGAAGGAGCGGCGGAGGCCGATAAACTAAGCTGAACTTCGCCGCCAGCCGTAGCGGCCAACGCCGTCGCGGCGAGTCCGGCGATCTGGCGCAGAAGTTCTTCCAGGGCCTCTTTATTTTCGGCAGTGATATTTTCGATCGTCGGGAGTTCACTTGTGACGCCGGCGGGCGATTCTGTTTCGCCGAGAAACTTTTGGGCGAGGCGAGTGCCAGTGGCGGCGGGCAGACGCAGCGTCATCTCGCCGCGGGCGGCGCCCCCGGCAACCACTGTGAACCAGATATCGGAATCTGCTGTGGACAGAGGTTCAGAAGAAAATTCGAAGATTTGAGGTTGTCCCGAAACCTGAGCAAGCACATTTTGGAAACAGGCTTTCCAGGCCTCGCACCAATTGCGAAGCTCGGGGCGAGGCTCGGCCTGAGGTTCGGATAGCGGTTTTTCAGCGCGTGCGTCGGGATTATCGGTCACAGTTCACCAGTCACAGTCCAGCTGCTTCAGGGCGGGGAATTTCAAGCGAGAGCACCCGAGCTGCACGTCGAGCGTTTAAGCGCACCGGGAAAGCCGCACCCAGATAAACATTGTCAACCAGCAGAACTGCTGGATCCGAGGCGTTTTTGGAAAAAGGAAGCAAGCTGCCAGCCTCGAGATTCGTCAGCGCTTCCAGTGGAACCTGCAGGCCTGGCATGGAGAGTTCGACGGGAAACAAGCAGTTGAGCAGTTTTTTCTGCATATGGAGCCGAGCTTCGGCGGGAATGCGGCGCCGCTGGTAACTGAAGTCGGCGGAGATTTTTCTGAGCAAGGCATTTGAAACCACCGCGGGCACAGCGAGGTTGAGCGTACCTCTGGTTTCAGACATTTTGATTTCAAAGCTGAGGCAGAGGTTTTTTTCCTCCGGGGGCATCAAGCGCTGAGTTTGCAACATCTGCTGGCGAGCCCCGAAATTGAATTCCAGTGCAATGGCGTTCCAGCTATTTTGCAGTTCGCGAAACATGATACGAATGATCCCTTCAAGAACCTGCTCTTCGATCTCGGTCATGTCGCGAGTGGTTTCAGTGTGTATGCCTTCCCCTCCGAGCATGATGTCGACGATGGGGAAGGCGATCTCCAGGTCGAGCTGGAGCACGGCGATAGCGCCCACCGGCGAGAGATCGCAGGACGCGATATAAGTTTTTTCCGGGACGCTATGCAGGAACTCGCGAAAGGTAAGATGCTCCGCGGAGACGAGTCCACACTCGAAGATGATGCGCAGATAGCCGCCGATGGCGGTAGTCAGGGTTCGGGCGAAATTTTCGTGGAGCTGGTTGATGGCGCGCAACTGTTCGCTTCCAATTTGTCCGGCTTGCCGGATGTCCCAGGCCTGCACCACCGGGCCAGAAGAATCGGCGCCGCCGCCACCCGTGCGGGCCGCCCGCACCATGTCATCGATTTCCTGCTGGTTTAGTACTTTGTCCATGATCGCCCCACGATCCCGAAAATTACTCAGGCACTAAAATTAGTCCGGCACTATAGACTCGCGAATCCCCGCTTCCGTAACCTGTTCCGTTACCTCTTCCGTAACCTCTTTCGTAAACCTCGGCCAACGCTCTACGGGGAACGCGATTCTAAGGAGTGCCGGCGGCTTTCGCACGGGTGGCGGGCGGCGCGGTTAGAAAATTTAGCCGGGCGCGCAGCCGAACCATGGCGAGCGAGTGAATCTGCGAAACCCGAGATTCGCCGATGCCGAGCGCGGCTCCAACCTCCTTCATAGTGAGTTCCTCATAGTAGTAAAGTGCCAGAACCCGTTGTTCCTTTTCCGGCAATTCGGAGATGGCCTGTTCCAGCAGATGCTTCGTCTCCGCGCGGAGGCACTGGAAAAAGGGCGTCTCCTCAGGTTTTGAGGGAACGTAATCGGTGAGATTCTCTTCTTTGCCGTCGCGGGGCGACTCGATCCGCAGGCTGCCGAGTTCGAGGCCGTCGAGCTCGGCCAGCAAGGATTGCAGTTCCTGAAGGCCAATGCCCATCTCTTTGGCGATTTCAGCTTCGTCGGGCGCGCGTCCCAGCTTGCCGGAAAGATCGCAATAGACGGAATCGACCAGGCGGCCTTTGCGGCGCAATTCACGCGGGCTCCAGTCAAGCTCGCGAAGACTGTCGAGCATGGCGCCGCGAATGCGGAACTTCGCATAAGAACTGAACTGCACATGCTTGGAGAGATCGAACTTGTTGAGGGCGTCAATCAGTCCGACGACGCCGGCGTGAACCAGGTCTTCGAAGGGCACGTGACGGGGCAGCCGCTCGTGAATGCGCCGGGCGATGTAACGGACCTGGGGGAGCTGTTCCATGAGGATACGCTCGCGTTCGGCGTCGCTCTGGACGCGTTGATAGGCTTCGGCGGGGTGTTTGGTCATGAGGCCCTGCTTTCCTGAAGTCGCGGTGAATGGTCAATCGTTAGCCGTCAGTCGTTAATCTCTGCACATGCCTCGCATGCCATGCGCCGAACCGCGGATCAGTAACGACCACCGGTGCGCACGCTTGGCTAGCGACCTTTCAGCGCACGCTTTCTCATCGGACGGTGCCCAGCGATTGCACCGGAATCATGGGAGGGATTTCGAGGGGAGACAGGACTACAACTTTGGGAAGGAAGGGCTCCAGTAAACGCCGGAGATGAAAGCGCGCGGGGGTGCCGCAGAGGAGGATAGGCGCGGTCTGCGCCACCTGATCGCCAGCGAGCTGACGCAGGCTGTCGAGAATGCGGCGGACAAATGAGGGCTGCAACCCCGTGCTGTTCGCGGGCGGAGCCTGCGGGTTGAAGGCGCGGCTGAGTTCTTCTTCGAGGCTGTGATCGAGCGTGAGCACGCGCAATCCGCCGTCTTCCGAGAGCAAGGGGCGGACGAGCGCCCGGCCCAGCCCCTGGCGGGCCGCTTCGACCAGCAAGACCGGATTTTTGCTGGTACCAGAAGTATCGAGCAAGGTCTCGAGGATGCTGGGGAGATTGCGGACCGAGACCTGTTCGCGCAAAAGTTGCTGCAAAACTCTCTGCACTTCGCCAAGGCTGAGTATTTTTGGGACAAGTTCTTCGACCAATTTGGGATGACTTTCGCTGAGGCGATCAAGCAGGCGCTTGGTCTCCTGCCGGGTCAACAATTCGTAGGCGTGCAGGCGTATGACTTCCGCGAGATGGGTAGAGAGCACGGAAGTCTGATCGACGACGGCGTAGCCGGCCGTAAGCGCCTGGGGCTCGAGTGCGCGGGCAATCCAAAGAGCGGCGACGCCGAAGGCGGGCTCGCGCGTGGGGGTTCCGGCAAGCGGCGGCGGGGTTAGCTCCGAGCTGATGGCAAGGACTTTATCTTCGAGCAATTCCCAGCGGGCGATTTCGACGCCGCGCAGGGAGATCACGTATTCGCGAGGTTTGAGCCGGACGTTGTCGGTGATATGAATGGGCGGAACGATGAAGCCGAGTTGCACGGCGAGCGAGCTGCGTAACGCCTTCACCCGCGCCAGGAGTTGCCCGCCCTGCTGCACGTCCACTAGGTTCACCAGCGAGTAACCGACTTCGAGCGAGAGTTCGTCGAGCTTGAGCAGGTCTTCGATGGAGTCGGATTTGGCGGTTTTCTTGTCTTTCTCGGCGGCGGGAAGCGCGGCTGGGTCGGCAACCTCGATGATTTTGCCGTCTTTGTCTTTGACGGGCTTGGGCAATCGCCAGGCGAGCAGCATGACGATGCCGGCAACCGTGAGAAAGGAAAACTTCGGCAGACCGGGGATGCAAGCGAGCGCCACCATAACGCCAGCGGCGATTTGCAGCGACCGGCGGCGGGAGAGAAGCTGGGTACCGAGATCGGCGGAGAGAGTCGCATTCGAAGACGCGCGGGTGACGACCATGCCTCCCGCCATCGACACCAGCAATGAGGGAATCAGCGTGACCAGTCCGTCGCCAACGGTGAGCACGGTGTAGGTCTTGAGCGCCTCGCGAAACGGAATATCGAGTTGAAAGACTCCGATGAGAAAGCCGGCAAGAATGTTGATGCCGGTGATGAGGATAGTGGCGATCGAATCGCGCTGGTTAAAACGCGCGGCGCCATCCATGGCGCCATAAAACTCGGCCTCCCGCGCCGTCTGTTCACGGCGGGCGCGCGCCTGATGTTCATCGATGAGTCCGGCATTGAGATCGGCGTCGATTGCCATTTGCTTTCCGGGGAGAGCATCGAGGGTGAAGCGGGCTGTAACTTCGGCGGTTCGTACCGCGCCGTGACTGACCACGATGTACTGAATCGCGATCAGAGCGAGGAAGAGAACGAAACCAACAATGTAATTACCGCCGACGACGAATTGTCCGAAGGCCTCGATGACGCGCCCCGCGGCTCCGGCGCCCTCATTGCCGTGAAGCAGAATGCGGCGGCTGGAAGCAAGATTCAGCGACAGGCGGAACAACGTCAACAGGAGCAGCAGGCTGGGAAAGACGGAAAATTGCGCCGGGCGCAGGATCTGAAGAGCGGAGAGCAGAACCAGCACGGACGCCGCAAAGCTCGTAGCCAGGAGAAGATCGAGCGCCATGGCCGGCAGCGGCACGAGCATGACGAACACCAGGCTGACGGCGGCAATCGGAATAATCCATTCGATAAGCGGGTTGCGCTTCGGGGCGTTGATGGCGGGGGGAGTGGTGGTTTTTGCGGTGGCGGCAGGCATCAGCGGCGAACTCCTGCCGCGGTTGCGGCGAGCGCCCGGGCCTCGGCCCGGTAGACGGCAGCAAGGATCTCGGCGATGGCGGCGTAGAGTTTTGCGGGAATGGTTTGCCCAACCTCGACCGTGCGATAGAGAACGTGCGCCAGCGGCGGGTTCTCAACCATGGGAATGTTTTCCCAGCGCGCGATTTCCTTAATCTGGGCGGCGAGCAGGTTGCGGCCTTTGGCGACGACGACGGGCGCGAGCATCTCGGGGGTATACTCGAGCGCGATCGCGTATTGCGTGGGGTTGGTAATGACGACATTGGCGCGTTTGGTGGCGTCCAGCATGCGGCGGCGGCGCACCTGGCGCTGCAGGCGGCGGATCCGGCCTTTGATGATGGGATTGCCTTCCGTTTCCTTGTATTCATCTTTCATTTCCTGCCGGCTCATCCTCAGTTCGCTCGAAAGGTGCTGGCGCTCGAACAAGTAGTCGAGAACCGACCAGATAAGCAGAACGAGCGCCGATTTCCAGGCAACTTCGAAGATGCGTCCGGCGGCAAATCCGAGCGTGCCGCGCGTGGAGCGGGCCGGGAGCGCCATCAGCAAAGGCCAGTCACGGCGCAGGCAGCCGATGGCGATCCAGGTTACGGCGGCGGCGGGGAGCAGGGACTTGATGAGTCCGCGCAACGCGTTAATGGAAAAAAGTTGGCCGAGCTTGGCCGCCGGGCTCATGCGTGAGGCGGTGGGCAGCAGCGACGTCGGCGCGAAGACCAAGCCTCCCTGCGCCAGAGCGGAAGAGAGCGCGGCGACCCACGCCAGGGCGAGCGCCGCGCCCGTAGCGACGAAGAGTCCAGAGTGAGTGAAGAGGAGGGTTGGAGTCGCCATGCGCTGGTCGTCGGAGGCAGCGCCCGCTTTTATAGAAAATTCCAGGCAGTCGCGGAAGAACCCTCGCCATGCGATGGGAAAACGTGCCATCAATGAAAATAAAACGAAGATGGCGGCCATGGCGGTGGCGGCGCCGATGAGGTCGCGGCTGCGGGCTACCTGCCCTTTTTCGCGGGCTTTCTGCCGCCGCCGCGGAGTTGCCTGTTCGGTCTGGTTGGATTCGGGCATAAGTCAGCGCGCCAGTTTCAGAATCCTTTCCGATGCATCCAGGGCGCGGCCGAAGCGGACGTCAAAGAAGCGTGGCCAATAAGCGACCGCGCCGCACAGGAGCGCCAAGCCGAGCAGGTTTTTCAGCGAGATCCCGACAAACAGGACGGGCAATTGCGGCGAAGCTTTGCCAATGAACCCAAGCGCGACGTCGGCGAATAAGCTGGCCACCAGGATCGGAGCCGCGATCTGCAATCCGGAGACAAACATGGCGCCGGCGAATTCGAAGAGCGCTTGCACCGCTGGCCAGCTCAAAGAAAAATGTCCGGGCGGAAGATAAGTGAAGCTGCGCGCAAACCCGCGCAACAGCCAGTGCGGGACGCTGAGCTGAATGAAGAGCAGCAGCACGATGAGTTCGTAGAAGGTCGAGAGCACGGCCGAGTCAGCCTGGCTGTTGTCGGGATTGACGATGCTGGCGAGCGAATATCCCATCTGCACGCCGCATACCTGGCCGGCAACCTGTCCGGCTTCGAAGATCAGTTGAAGGGTCAGGCCAAGCATGAATCCGATGGCGAACTCGCCCAGCAAAAGCACGACGAGCGGGGCGGCTGACGCCGCGACGAAAACGGCCGCGGCAGTGGCGGGAACCAGCGGCACCATGAACCATGTAAGGAGCAACGCGAGACCGACCTTGATACGGGGCGGGACGGCCGTGCTGCCGAGAAAAGGCGACACCACCAACAGGCCTGTGACCCGCGAACCGGCGATCATCCACGCCGCAAGCGTGCGCTCGATGGGTAGGGCGAACTGCGCGGATATCGGCATCTCGAACATCATCACCTCACCCCGACATTCAACAACCCAATATTCAGCAACTCGATAAGCAGCCACTCGATATTCATAAGTTGCGAGGGCTCTCTGGCTTCGTATCGGGGCGTCGCTTTAGCAACGCCGCAGATCGCTGAATCGAATGCCCTTAGGGGCTGTGCCCTGACACTAACTTTCATCTGACCCACGGGTGGAAGTCGGACCACAGGCTGATGGTAAAAAACATCAGCCGGCGCAACATCCAGGGAAAAAGCAGCAGAATCGCCAGCGCCATCACTGCCAGCCGCGGAACCGTGGAAAGAGTCTGATCCTGCAAAGAGGTCAACACCTGCGCCACGTTCACCAGCAGGCTGACCGCCACTGCGATCAGCAGCAGGGGCGCACCCATGAGCAAAGCCATTGCCAGCGTGTGGCGGAAGAGGGTGACGACTTGTTCGGTTCCCATAAGCGCCTCTCAGGAAAAACTTCGCATCAGCGACCCGACGAGCAGGTTCCATCCGTCGACCACGACGAATAAAAGAATCTTCAGCGGGGTGGAGATGATGACCGGCGGAAGCTGCATCATTCCGATCGAGGTCGTTATGGCGGCGGTCACCATATCGATAACCAGAAAGGGGAAAAACAGTGCCGCTCCAATACGAAACCCGGCTTGCAGTTCGCTGAGAAGATAAGCTGGCGCGACGATCCGCATGCCGAGATCTTCAGGACGGGCCGGGCGCGGCTCATGTGCCAGTTCGACGAAAAGCGCGAGATCCTTTTCGCGGGCGAATTTGAGCATGAAATGGCGCATGGGAATGACCGAGCGGTCGAGCGCGGCCATCATGGTGATGTGCCCGGCGTCAAGAGGGACGATGGCGTCGGTGTAGATGGCCGCGCCCACCGGCTGCATGAGAAAAAACGTCAGCACGAGCGAGAGCCCGATGAGCGTCTGATTGCTGGGGGCGGTCTGCGTCCCCAGCGCCTGGCGCAGAAAATGAAAGACGATCAGCAGGCGCACGAATGGGGTCATCGAAAGAACGATGGCCGGAATCATGGTCAGCAGGGTGAGCAGTATGACGACGTTCCAGGGCGCGGAACTGCTCGGGGCGGAACTGCTGGGGGCTGAACTGCCGGCGAGCGAACCGAGCGACGAGGCGTCTCCGGACAAGAGATCGGGAAGCGATGAGGCGGGTGGGGCTGTCTGAGAATGCGCCCAAAGCGGCGCTGCGGTTGCCATCAGGAGGATGTGCAATAAAATCAGGCAACCAAGGTTTTGACCGGGCCGCATCAATTCTTTTCTTCGCTTTCCTTGTGGTTTTTTTCTTTCTCGCCCTGTTGCCCGCATTCCTCGACGGCCTCTTTGTCGGCCTCTTTATCGCGCCTGGGCTGGTCCGGCAAATGCGCCAGAAGGGTCACCGACCCGGGGCTGGAGCCGACGAGGAAGCGCTGGCTCTCAAACTGAATAACGGAGATGAAACGGCGGTCGCCGAGCGCGGCAGTCTCGCGAACCGAAAGCGCTCTGCCTTTGCTGCGCGCGCGCCGGACTAGAGAACGCCAGATAACTTTGAGGGGGTAGGCGAGCGGGTAAGCGGCGAGGAGACGGCAAACCGCGAATTTGAAAAAACAAGGCTTGTCCGGCCGCGCATAGGCTGGCATGATTTCGATCCGCGCCAACTTCGCCGGTTTTAATTCCGCTGGGATCATCTCTTCGGGGCTCTTCATTGCTTCCATTCGTCTGCAATCTTTGTCGTCTCAATCCTTTGTCGTCTGAAATCTTTGTCCGGCGCCGGGCCAGTGGAGTTTGCCCGCTGAATCGTCCAGTTCTCCGTTAGGCCAACTCGGTTAAGCGCACCGCCAGGCGATTCTGTGCGATTTCGAACTCGCTCCAGGCAATCAATTCGTCATTGACGCGCAGCGGAACGTCTTGGCCCACGGTCCAGCGACTGACGACGATGCGGCCGCGCTCCAGATGAACGAGATCGGACACGGTGAAGCTGGGGAGAGAAATCTCAACCGTCAGCAGGCAAGGCAGAGCTTCCACGCAGAGCCATCGTTCGGCGAGCGGATCGGCGACGGCGGCGGCAGGCTTCGGTTGTGCGGCAGCAGCCACTACAGTTGCACCATTTGCATCAGCGCCGTTTGCATCATTTGCATCAGCATCGTCTACATTTGCTCCATTTACATTTGAACCTTTTACATTTGCACCTTTTACATTTGAACCAGAAATTCGGTGAAGTAGACATTCTCGACCGCTAGCTTTGGCACTCGCTCCTGGAGGGCTTTGAGCAGTTCGCCTTTGAGCTGGCGCTTGCCCTCGGCTTTCAGCAATTCGTCGGGCTGAGCGCCGGCGAGAACCAAGAGAATGGTGTCGCGCACGAGCGCAGTGGGCGGGGTTTCCGCCTGATTGCGTGGAAGCGGGTGGGCCAATCCGAGCGTGATCCCAACCCGCAGATAGGCGCGTTGGCTGGAGCCGGCCGGAGGGACGCCATTGGGATTTACGTTTGTGAGATTAATGACAAAGGTTTCGAGCGGCAGCGTGGACTCGGCCGCGGCACCTTCGGGGTTGTTGGCGGATCGTTGCGACGCTAGCCAGACGAAGATGCCGCCAGATCCCAGCAAGAGAGCGAGCACCACCGCAACCCCGCCTTTTTTTCTTTGGGCCAGGTTCTGGTTTTGGCCCACACTTTTGGGCGGGGGATAGACTTGCCGATCCGGCATGTTGCTGATGTTTGCAAGCCGGATGCCGGGGCGCACTTAGGGATAACTCAAAAGGAGGTGGGAGAAAGCAGGCCGAAATCAGCGGCTTGAAGAAGTCTTGACCGACTCGCGAACGCCCCCCGACACTCTGCACGAGGTTTCTAAAAGCGCTCTCATGAAAAAACTCTGAACTTGGAAGCTTGAGAGTCCAAAGGGCGTAGGCGTTAAAACACTAACGCGTAAAAGAATTTGTTGAAACTTAGCCTCCACTAGCCACTATGGCATCTGCAACTCTTGCTGCATCCAAGGCAAATCGCACGTCGTGCGTCCGAATGATGTGCGCCCCTTTCAAAATCAACCCGGTTTCGGCGGCTAACGTTCCGTACAGGCGCTCGCCAACCTCCGCGTCTTTATTCTTTTCCTTGCCATCGCCTGCCAGCATTCGGCCAATAAACGATTTCCTCGACACTCCCGCCAGCAGCGGAAATCCCATCTGTTGCAACTCTGCGAAGTGCGCCAGCAGCGGATAGTTTTCCTCCAATCGCTTGCCAAATCCAAATCCCGGATCGAGCACCAGGTGATCGCGCTTCACGCCGGCCAAAGTCGCCGCCTCCGCCCACTGCCGCAAATCGCGCTTCACGATCAGAACCGGATCGCCAATCGGCGGCAGCGAGCTCCATTCTTCCGGGCGCCCGCGCGTGTGCATCAGCACTGCGCCGACTTTCAACTCCGCCACGGTCTTAGCCATCTTCGGATCCCAGCGGAATCCGCTCACATCGTTGACCACCTCGGCTCCGAGCTCCACTGCCGCCCGGGCCACGCTCGCCTTGTAGGTATCGACGCTGACCACCGCATCGGCGCGCCGCCGCTTCAAATCCCTGATCACCGGCAGCACCCGCCTGCGTTCTTCTTCTTCCGATACGATTTCCGCTCCGGGCCGCGTCGACTCTCCCCCGATATCTATGATGGCTGCGCCTTCATCAAGCAGTTGCTCGGCGTGAACCACGGCCTTTTCCGCGTCGATCAATATTCCTCCATCGGAAAACGAATCGGGAGTTACATTGACGACGCCCATGATCAAAGTGCGCCTCCCCAACTCCAGGGCGCGGGTGCCCAAATTCCACTGAAAGATTGCTCTCATGATGCCGCTATTCTAGTGGAGCGACGGGCGGCCTCGCCCGTCCACTCCAGGCTCGCTCTGGCAGGAGCGCTATGCCGACGACTGGGCTCTTCGTGTGATCGTTTTGAGGCAAGAAACTCAAGGAGAGTATCAATGCTCGCGTCCAGCAAGATTATGGGTTTCGTCCCTACGAAGGATGCTGCGCAAGCAAGAAGCTTTTACGAAGGCAAACTGGGATTCCAATTCGTCAGCGACGACATGTTTGCCCTAGTCATGAGAGCCGGCGAAACCATGATCCGTATTGCCAAAACTAACGATTTCACGCCTGCGCCCTATACCGTGCTCGGATGGCAAGTTTCCAATATAGAAGAAATGGTCGCCTGGCTTCAAAATCGCGGCGTCGCGTTTGAGAAATACCCTTTCGTGCAGGATCAGGAATCAGGCATCTGGACGGCGCCTACGGGCGACAAAGTGGCTTGGTTCAAAGACCCCGACGGAAATGTGCTTTCCCTCAGCCAACACGTATAAAGACGCGGCTTGCTGCGTCTCCCGCGGTTAAGCGCTAGAGTATTCCCATCTTTTTCCCCACCCGCTCCAGCACTTCCAACGCCCGCTGTAGTTCTTCCTTCGTATGCGTAGCCGTCATGATAGTCCGCACCCGCGCCTTGCCTTCGGGGACGGTGGGGAACGCAATCCCGGTTCCCAGCACGCCTTCTTTGAACAGTTCGCGGGAAAAATCCATGGTCAGCCGTCCGTCGCCGATGATGATCGGAGTAATCGGCGTTTCGCTGGCGGGAGTTGTCTGGCCTCCAATGTTGAAACCAAGCAGGCCAAGCTCTTTCTTCCAGAAGCGGGTGTTTGCCCAAAGCTGCTCCATCCACTGCGGCTCGCTTTCAAGGACATCAAAAGCCGCAATGCAAGTAGCCGCGACCGAGGGCGGATGCGACGTTCGAAAACAGAAAAGGGCGCGCGCGGTGATAAAGAAAATCGATCAGATCGCGCGTGCCGCAAACGTATCCGCCGAGAGCGCCGATAGCCTTCGATAATGTGCCCACCTGAATATCGACGCGCCCGTGCATGGAAAAATGATCGACGGTGCCCCGTCCATTGCGGCCCAGGACGCCGGAGGCATGAGCGTCGTCGACCATCATGATCGCGCCGTATTTCTCCGCCGCCTCGCACAGTCCGGGCAGCGGCCCGATATCGCCGTCCATCGAGAAGACACCGTCGGTGATGACCAGCTTCTTGCCCGGCTGATTCTTCACGCTGGCCAGTTGCTCTTCGGCGTGGGCAACGTCCTTGTGGCGGAAGACGAGAATCTTTGCCCGTGAAAGCCGCGCTCCATCGATGATCGAAGCATGATTGAGTTCGTCGGAAATAATGAAATCGTCTTTCCCCAAAAATGACGAGACCGTTCCCGCGTTGGCCGTGAATCCCGACTGAAATACCACGCAGGCCTCAACGTTTTTGAAGCGCGCGATCTTCTCTTCCAGCTCCATATGAATCTTCATCGTGCCCGCGATCGTGCGTACGGCGCCCGATCCGACGCCATATTTGCGCGTGGCCTCGAGCGCCGCTTCGCGCAGTTTGGGATGGGTCGTAAATCCGAGGTAATTATTGGAGGCGAGGTTGATGACTCGCTTCCCGTCGAAAGTGCAAACCGGAGCCTGTTCGTCATCTAGCACGCGCAGCTTGAAATGCGTACCCTTGGACTTGAGTTCGTCGAGTTGATCGGTCAGGAATGAAAGCGGATTGATGCGCGTAGCAGTGGGCATGGCTTAACCTCGAATCGAAGTTTCACCCTAACTTTACTATGCGTGATGCTCGGAAGAAACATGCCCGGAAGAAACAGCCCAGCCTACAGCTCTGCACTCGTCGCACGCCATGGCAACCAAAGAGACGGTCTGGCAGGAATCAGCTATGCAACATGGCCGACTCCACTGTTCCCAATGGGTTCTCGGCCCTGACATCTTCCCAGAGGCAAAGTTCGTTGCCGTCGGGGTCACGGAAAAACGCTAGCTTGCCGTCTTTTTTCTCTTTGATTTTGCTGGTTGCCAGGCCGCAGGCATGCATCTGTTCTAGTGTCTCCTGCAGGTTCGCCACCGAAAAACAAAGACGCGCATTGCCACTGCCGGGTACCACCGTTCCCGGTGGGAGCGGCACCAGTTCGATCAGAACCCCATCGAGATCGAAGCGCGCGATCGAAGTCTGCGAAACCAGCGGGAGCCCAAGTGTGTCGCGATAGAAGGCAATGGCAGCCTCCATGTCGGTGACGTAATAGAAAACAGCGTCGAAGGAAAGCCTGGGTCTGCTGGAAGACGATTTACTGGAAGAAGATGAGAAATGCATAAGACGCACCTCCGTTGCGATTAGGTAGATTAGGAGGATCGGGTCGTATTATTGGCGACAGCCAAATTCTAGGAGCGCAACGTCAGCATGTCAGTGAGGAATCGCACCGACTAAGGTGACGTGGAGAGTGACAAACAAAGCTCCTTACATGCCATCATAATTCGGTCCCCCGCCACCCTCGGGCGGAACCCACGTAATGATCTGGTATGGGTCCTGAATGTCGCAAGTCTTGCAGTGGACGCAATTCGCCGGGTTCAAGCTGATGCGCTTGCCGTTGGGCGCGGCCGAGTCGTCGAGCATTTCATAGACATTCGCCGGACAGAAGTTCTGGCACGGGCTGCCAAACTCCTTCACGCAACGGTCGTTGCAAATATTGGTGTCGTGAATCAGCAAATGTGCCGGCTGATCCTCTTCATGTTTTGTGCCGGAATGATAGAGATCCGTAAGTTTGTCGAAGGTCAGCTTGCCATCGCCCTTGGCCGGGCCGAGCAGTTGCGCTTCCCGACCTCCATTGCCGGGCAGTTTAGCGAGCGGCTTCAGGTTCTCGTAGCCGTCATGCGAAGGCACGCGGCTATACGGGCCGCCGTTGAAAACGGTCTGCAGCGCGGTGTTGAACATGCCCGCGATCATCCCATTCCTAAATCCCTGGTGGAAGTTGCGCACCGGCCATAACTCTTCTCGAATCCAGCTACTCTCGACGCGCTGCTGAAACTTACCCAGAGTTGACACTGACGGGTCATTCTTAAGCAGCGCTTCGAATGCGGTTTCCGCCGCCAGCATGCCGCTCTTGATGGCGAGATGAATGCCTTTCAGCCGCGCGGAATTCAGGAAGCCGGCTGAGTCGCCAACGATCATCCACCCATCGCCCGCGAGCGGCGGCAGCGACCACCATCCGCCATAAGGAAGCGACTTGGCGCCGTAGCGGATCATCTTGCCGCCGGCAAGCAACTTAGCAATGAAAGGATGCTGTTTGAATGTCTGCAAGACATGCTGCGGGTCGAGGCGCGGGTCCTGATAGTCGAGTCCAGTGACAAAGCCGAGTGAGACGATGTTGTCTTTCGAGTTTTCACCGTTCGAACCAGTGCCCTTGGAACCGTAAATCCACGCGCCGCCGTATTCCTTCGTGGTCAGCGGATACCCCATCGTGTAGATAACTTCGCCCGCCTCAATGCGGCCCGATGGCACCTCCCACAGTTCCTTGACGCCCACGCCGTAGGTCTGCGGGTTGCGGCCTTTCATCAGGTCAAACTTCTGCACGAGTTGTTTGGTCAGCGATCCGCGCGGCCCTTCGGCGAGGACGACGACCTTTGCCTTCACGTCATAGCCGGGCTCGAAATTCGATTTCTGCTGATTTTGCTTGTCGACACCCTTGTCGTCTGTGCGCACGCCTGTGACCCGATCACCGTCTGGGTTTCGATCAAAGATCAATTCCGAGCCGGCGAACCCAGTGAAAATCGTGATCCCCGCTTCCTCGACTTTGCCCGCAAGCCATTTCACAAAGCGATTGATCGAGATAACGTAGTTGCCATGATCGCGCAAAGGCGGAGGCGTGATCGGGAGCTTGTAATGGCCGTTGCGAGTTAGAAAATAAACGTCTTCTTTGTCGACCTTGGCGTCAAGCGGCGCTTCGCTTTCGAACCCCGGCAGCAGTTCTTTCATGGAGCGAGGATCGAGCAGGGCTCCAGAAAGACAATGCTGTCCCGCTTCGCGCGCTTTTTCGAGGACATAAATATTCTCCTTGCTGAGCTGCGACTCCGGATGGCGTGCATTATGCTCGTCAATCAACTGCGAAAGACGCAACGCGCAGGCCATTCCCGCTGGCCCACCCCCGACAATGACGACATCGGCCGGCATTTCTGGATGCTCGACGTTGGGGAGAGGCTTACGGAAGATCAGCATTGGCTCGGCCCTTGGGATCCCTAGTTATTAGCTTGTTGAGCGCGTTGCTTTTTGCGGACGGGTGCTGAAACGCTTCAGACCGCGCAAACTTACGCAGAAAACCCTATATGATAACGCGGAACGACCATCCCTGCGACGGCGATGGCAAGTCGAAAAAGCTAGCGGCGAGTTTCGGAGATAGCTTCGCGAATCGCCTGCACCACTCCGTCCATTTGTGCGGGACTTCCAACCGTGATCCGAACGCATCCCTCGCAGCCTGGATTCATCGACGAATCGCGTACCAGCACGCCACGCCGCTGCATCGACTCCATGAATGTTCTCGTCTGCGCGCCTATCCGCACCAGAACGAAGTTCGTCTGACTTGGCCAGAAGCGCAATCCCAACTCGGAGAACAATTCCGCCAGACGGTCGCGTCCGCGCTTCACTTGTCCGACGTGCTCGCTGACGAACGACGAATCGGCCAGCGCTTCTTCGAGACAAGCCAATGCAACGGAATTTACGTTGAATGGCAAACTCAACCGCCGCAGATAATCGATCTGCTCCGCCGCGCCAGTCAGTACGCCGAGGCGCATGCCGGCGAGTCCATACACTTTCGAAAACGTCCGCGCGACAAATAAGTTTGGATGCCGCTTTATGTCCGAGATCATCCTCTCGGCCGTCATCGCCCCGTCGCAAAACTCGAAGTACGCTTCGTCGATCAACACAGCCGCATTCGGCGCAGCGTCGGCAATCTTCAACAGATCGGCCCGCGACGCCGGGAGGCCAGTGGGATTGTTGGGATTCGCAATGGCGATCACGCGCGTGCGCGGCGAAATTCGCCTCAACAATTCGGCCACGGGGAGCCTCAAGTCCTCACCCGACTGCACGCGCACCATCTGCGCTCCCAGCGCCTGGCCGAGCATGGGATACATTACGAACGTAGGGTCGGCGAACAGCAATTCGTCGCCGGCGCCGAGATAACTTGTAAAGAGCAGCGACAGCGCCTCATCCATTCCATTGGTGAGCAAAGTCTGCTGTGGCGCAATACCCAGAAAATTGGCCGCCGACCGCTCGCCTATCTCGCGTTGCGGATACCGTGACAGATCCTCCGCCGTGAGCGCGTGCAGCCGCTGCAACACGCGCGGAGAGCATCCGGCCATGCTCTCGTTTAGGTCAAGATTCAGCTCGGCGCGGCTCACGATGGGCGAGTGGTATGGATTTAGCCCAGCAACGATTTCACGCGGCTTCAGCATGGCAGAGCCCCGTCCATGTCATGCATTGATGGAATGATCCCAACAAGACGTGACGAGTTTACGTCATCGCAGTGAATTTCGGGTCATCGACTGCGGGCTTATTGTTTATCTTCATTGTTTACTTTCAATGTTTATCTTCCACATCGTCAGTCCGCCTCACGTACTTCACCGCGGCAAAGATCACGGTACATATAGCAAAATCCAGCAGCAGCCCCCAGTCTTCCTTGAAGAGCGCGTGGCGCGCCACTCTCGGCAGATGCGGCATAAGAAGAAAATAGATCGCATTGCCGGCCAGCACGGCCAAGAGCGCGTCGAGAAAATTTTTCATGTTCGGCGTTCACCAGTTGCGTCAAGCTCAATCATGAGGACCAGAGCCGCTGGTCGGACTCATTTTATGCGCTTTCAACGTGCCCGACGCAGGTTGGGATAAGAATCCCTTGCCGTGCAGACCAAGGACAGACGACAGATACAGTGGGGGAGTTTGTCCTCCGTGCCGCCCGTCTCAGTCCTGCTACCATCGCTTAAGATGCTGGAACCCACCACTCCAGTCCAATACGTGAAAGGAATTGGCCCGCGCCTGGCCGAAATTCTTGCCGCTAAGGGAATTGCGACCGTCGACGACCTGCTGCACTACCTGCCTTTTCGTTACGAAGACCGGCTGAACCCGCGTTCGGTTGCCGAACTGCGCGCCGGTGAGATGGCGACCGTAATCGCCGAAGTCCGCAACTCGGGCCTGTTTCGCACCCGCCGCATGCCGATTTTCCAGCTCAGCGTCGGCCAGGGCCGCGCTCGCCTGAAGTGCATATGGTTCAACGCCGCGTATCTGCAAGACCGCTTCCAGGCCGGGCAAATGGTAGCGCTCTACGGCAAAGTCGAAGAGGATCGCGATGGGCAACTGCAAATCATGCAGCCGCAATTCGAGATTCTCGGCGACATCAATGTTAATGACGAAGCGGGTGTCGAGGCGGCTGAAAAAGAGGCCGAGAAGAAAGCCGCCGCTTCGCTCGAAATCGGACGCATTGTCCCCATCTACGAATCGGCTGGCCAGGGCAAACTTACGCCGCGCTGGTTCCGGCGCATGATTCGCTGGACGCTCGACAATCTCAATCCCGATCTGCCCGATCCCATCCCAGCCGCGGTGCGTGGGCATTTGAGCCTGATATCTCTGCGCGAAGCGTTGTGGAAGGTTCACTGGCCCGATGCCGGAGAAAGCTTTACCGACTTGCAATCGTCGCGCACGGCGGCGCATATCAGAATGATCTTCGACGAGCTGTTTTTCATCGAGCTCGGTCTCGAACTGAGGCGGCGCGAGCAGAAGGCGCAGACGGGAGTCGCCTTTCAGCTTAACGATGGCGTGCGCGAGGCGATCAAGAAGATACTGCCGTTTCATCCCACCGCGGCGCAAAAGCGTGTGCTGAAAGAAATTGCCACCGACATGCAAACGTCACATCCCATGCGGCGTCTCTTGCAAGGCGACGTAGGATCGGGCAAAACGATTGTCGCCTTTCAAGCCGCGATCATCGCCATCGAGAATGGTTATCAGGTCGCCTTGATGGCCCCGACTGAAATTCTGGCGCAGCAGCATTATTTCTCCGCGCGGCAGATTCTAGAGCGAGCCGGATACCGCATCGTGCTTCTGACCGGCTCTCTCGATCAGGACCGCAAGCGCGAGGTGCGCCGCCACATAGCGCAAGGCAACGCGCAGCTGGTGATCGGCACCCACGCCCTGATCCAGGACCGGGTCGAATTCGAAAATCTGGGCCTGGTGGTGGTAGACGAGCAGCACCGCTTCGGCGTAATGCAACGGCTGAAGCTGATGAAAAAATCTGACGCTCGTTTAGATGATGCTCGTGTAAATGTGGGGCGGGCGCCCTCGCCCGCCTCCGCGCGCGGCTCAGCCGTCGTTGATGCGGAGCCCGATGTTTTAGTGATGACCGCCACGCCTATCCCGCGCACGCTCGCGCTGACTCTCTACGGCGATCTCGATGTCTCGGTGCTGGACGAACTCCCTCCGGGACGCACGCCGGTGATCACTCGCTCCTTGCCCGACGAGCGCGCGCCCGAAGTGTGGGACTTCGTCCGCAAGCAGATCGCCGCCGGGCATCAGGCCTACGTCGTCTATCCGGTGATTGAAGAAAACGAAGAGCGCGAACTGAAAGCCGCCCAGCAGATGCACCGCCAATTGCGCGAAAAGATTTTTCCCAACCTGCATGTTGGTTTGCTCCATGGCCGCCTCGATGCCGACGAAAAAGAGCATGTCATGCGCGAGTTTCAACAGGGCAAGATCGAAATCCTCGTCGCGACCACGGTGATCGAAGTCGGCGTCGACGTTCCCAACGCCACCGTGATGGTGATCGAGCATGCCGACCGCTTCGGCTTAGCGCAGCTCCACCAGTTGCGCGGACGCATCGGACGCGGCGCGGCGAAATCCTATTGTGTGCTGATGCGCGGCGGCAAAGTTTCCGAAGAAGGCGAACGCCGTCTCGACGCCATGGTGCGCTCGAACGACGGTTTCCAGATCGCGGAGCTCGATCTCGAACTGCGTGGCCCCGGCGAATTTTTTGGCACGAAGCAAGCGGGCATTCCAAGCTTCCGCGTGGCCAACATCATCCGCGATCGCCAACTGCTGGAGGCGGCCAAACGCGAGGCAGCGTTTGTAGTTTCGGGGCCGAATCCGGAGATTTCTCAGCCAGAGATTGATCGGGCGCTTCGCGAGATGCGATCACGCTGGGCGCTGAGTTATGGACTGGTGGAGGTGGGGTAAGGCCATATCTCTCGGAGTCGAGGGTGGTTGGCGCTATAGAGATTTTCAACAATTGGTAACGTGAATCGTCTTATTTTGCGGGCGTTGTCGGCACAGCCATGATTGTGGCCAGCATGGTTGCAACCGCCTTCTCTTTGCTGCCGTTGATGGCAAAGGCATCGGCAGTGCAAACTGTCAGCGTCCGCCCTGCCTTCTTCACCTGCGCTCTAGCCACGAAGACGTCGCCCGCAGCGGGCGCCAGAAGGTTCACCTTTAGCTCCACGGTGAGAACCTCTTTATCGTCCGGTGCCACGGTTAAAGCCGCGTAACCGCAAGCAGAATCCAGCACCGCAGTGATCGCGCCGGCGTGCAGGTAGCTGTTCTGTTGCGTAAGATTCGGCGAAAATGGCAGGCGAATCTCTACACCGCCTTGAACCACTGCTGTAAGTTCGGCTCCCAAGGTCGACATGAAGGCCTGCTTGGAAAAGCTCTGCCGAACGCGCTCCTCGTGTGTGGTCACATATCTCCTCTCATTAGGCGGGGCCTTTCAGTCTCACTTTTCGCAATGATAAATGCTTCTAGCGAGATGAGCCTCGGAAATCGAAACTGTAACTGTCGAAGCCAAGGCTTTTACGCTCACTACACCGAAATGCCCATCACGATTTCTCAAATCGTCCTGCCCGAATTACCATCCATGCGATGACCTCTCGCCTCCGCCACTGGCTCCGCGATCCGCTCTTCCTTCTATGTCTGACCGCCGGCCTGCTAGCTTTCGTAGTCCAATCCGGCGAGCTAGGCACCTCCGACACAACGCATCGCCTGCAAACCACCCACTGGCTCTGGACTTCGCAACCACAGGTTTTCCCTAACGAGTATCCCGAATTCGGCCTGCACGGCCGCGGAGGCCGCCTCTATAGCTGGTACGGCATCGGGCAGTCGCTGCTCATGCTGCCGGCCGATCTTCTCGCAACGTGGATTGAGCGCCGCCCTATTTTCTCGGGTTACGGTGATGACCCCGCTGTGCGCAGCATAGTGGTCAGCTACATCACCAACATTTTGGTGAACGTTCTGACCGCGCTCATCGCATTCCGCTTGCTCGGTCAGTTTCGTTTCAGCGTTAAAGAATCGGTGGCAGGCGTGCTGGTGTTGATGTTCTGCACCACGCATCTTCATTACACGCAGAACATGATGGAGAACAACTACATCATGCTGCTGACGCTAATTGGATTTTCCTATCAATTCGAGTGGCTGCGTTCCGGCAGCCGTCGCGCGCTTCTCATAGGCTCCTGCGCGCTCGGGCTAAATCTGCTGACGCGTCTCACGACCGGCCTGGATCTGATTGCAGCAGGAGTCTTTCTTTTACTCGTACTGTGGCTGGAAGGAGCAGACGAAATCGAAGACGAACGCGGCCGCCCCTTATGGCGCCATCTCGTCGCCTACTGCAAAATCGCGGTGCCCGTTTATGTTTTCTTTTTTGCCATCGATCGCATCTACCAGTTTTACCGCTTCGGATCTTTCACCAATACCTACGTAACGATCTTCGCTCGCGAGTTTCGCCAGCGGGACCCTTCTCTACCCGCCAACTTTCCCTGGAGCACACCGTTTCACGTCGGCCTTCTGGGTGCCCTGTTCAAGCCAGAGAAATCCATCTTTCTCTTCGATCCGCTTCTGGTGCTGGCAATCTTCCTCCTGGCCTGGCTGTGGAAGCGCCTCACTCCCGAAGTACGCGCCTATGGCGTGACCTCTCTTCTCCTGTTGCTCGCCTACATCTGCTTTTACGCGCGCTACGCCTTCTGGGCGGGAGACTTCGCCTGGGGCGACCGCTATGTCTCAACCACGGTGGAATTGGTGGCGCTAGTTGCTGTCCCGCTTTTTCTGCGCTATCGGGCGCATCTGGGCAAAACGATCTGGATCGCCTCATGGGCGGTGGTCGCCATCAGCCTGATGATTCAGTTGGCCTCGCTCGCCTTCTGGCTGCCGCTCGAAATCTACCAGATGGAGACGTTCGGACATCCGACGTTTGTAATCGCTCTGCGTTTCAAAAACATCGTCGCCTTCGCCCTCGGCAAGATGGACGCATGGGGCTTGAACACCGATGCCATGGGATGGGACCCGTGGGATTATGTCCACATCACGACCTGGAATTTTCTGCCCTTCCTGCTGCGCCGCGTCGGAGTTGCGCCGGCGTGGGTAGTGAATGCGGCGCTTGCCCTGTGGATCGCCGCGATCGCCGCGCTGGGAACGGTATTGTTGCGGTTAAGGCAGAGTTTGCGAATGAGGGCGTGAGCGTATTCCCGTGAGCGCATTCCAATGTTGGTCATTCGCCTTCGTCGGCAACGCTTCTGCTATCATCGCGGCAGGGCCGGAAATCCGGCTGACTTTACCATTCTTCAGGAGTTTTCATCATGGAACTGCCCTCTTTTTCTATGGGCTCCCGCCGCAACGAAGACATCGCGCTTGACCTCATGAAATTCATCGCCATGACCACCAACTACGGCAAAACCACCGGCGCGGGTGTCGGCTTCCAGGGCACAGGCGCAGCCGCCAAGCCCGAGGATTACGCCGCTCAACTGCTGGAACTCTATGGCCGCTGCCTGCAGTCGATTGAGGGAAAGTAGGCGGAGTTGATTCCCGGTTATTGTCCCGGTTCGGCGTTGCACCAATCGTCATTGCGCCAATCCTTGCGGCTTCGATAGAATTACGGGTTTGCTGCACCTTGTCTAAACAGCTAGGCCTAAAGCCGCAAGCAGAGTCCTCTCCGGTGTCCATTCAATGGCGGTTGCCGCGGCACGCAATCGCCACCGACTAAAGACGGACGACTAAAGACTAACGACTAACGACGAATTTGAAATCATTATGAAAATTCATGAGTATCAGGGAAAAGAAATTCTGAAGAAGTATGGCGTCGCCGTGCCTCGCGGAGTTATGGCCACGACGCGCGAAGCAGCCGAGGCGGCGGCAAAAGATATTCTCGGCTCTGGCGCGAGCGGAGTGGTGGTTAAGGCGCAAATCCATGCCGGCGGCCGCGGTAAAGGCGGCGGCGTGAAGATTGCCAAATCGGTGGAAGAAGCGGGCGAGATCGCCGCCAAAATGCTGGGGATGAAATTGGTGACGCACCAGACCGGCCCCGAAGGCCGCATCGTGCATCGGTTGCTGATCGAAGAAACATTGCCGATCGAGAAAGAACTCTATCTCGGCATTCTGGTGGATCGCGGCGAGGGCAGGCCAGTCTTCATGGCGTCGGCCGCGGGTGGGATGGATATCGAGCAAGTCGCAGCCGAGCGGCCCGAAGCAATCCTGAAGCAGTACATCGATCCGGGCATGGGACTGGAGCCGTTTCAGGCGCGCAAGATCGCGTTCAGCCTGGGCTTGAACGCGCAACAGATCAATCCTGCCGTCAAGTTCCTGACCGGCCTTTACCGTGCCTTCCTCGAAACCGACGCCTCGCTCGTGGAGATCAATCCCTTCATCACTTGCACCGACGGACGGCTGTTTGCGCTCGACGCCAAGATGACGTTTGACGATAACGCTCTCTTTCGTCACCTCGATATCCGCGAACTGCGGGACCTCGGTGAAGAAGATCCGCTCGAAGTGGAAGCGTCGAAGTACAACCTCAACTACATCAAACTGGATGGCAGCGTGGGCTGCATGGTGAATGGCGCCGGCCTGGCCATGGCCACTATGGACATCATCAAATACGCAGGCGGCATGCCGGCGAATTTTCTGGATGTCGGCGGTGGCGCAAACTCCGAGCAGGTGGCTCATGCGTTTGAAATTCTCTTGAGCGACAAGAACGTGCGCGCCGTGCTGATCAATATCTTTGGCGGCATTCTGCGCGTGGATACGCTCGCAGAAGGAGTAGTCGAAGCCGCGAAGAAAACGCACCTGCAGTTGCCGGTCGTGCTGCGCCTGGAAGGAACCAACGTTCAGGAAGGCAAGAAGATCCTGCTGGAGTCGGGCCTGAATTTCACGGTTGCCGAAACCATGAAAGACGCGGCCGATAAAGTAGTAGCGGCGGCAAGAACGTAGTGTAGAGACGCGGCTTGCCGCGTCTCCGGCTGGACAAGGAAATTCAGACGCGGCAAACAGCGTCTCTACAGTATGAAATAGAAAAGAGCAATCATGGCAATTCTGGTTGATAAGAGAACTCGACTCATCGTGCAGGGCCTGACCGGCCGCGAAGGCACCTTCCACGCCAAGGCCTGCGCTGCTTATGGCACGCAGATTGTCGCCGGCGTCACTCCCGGCAAAGGCGGGACGACTCACGAAGGCTGGCCGATTTTCAACACGGTTCAAGAAGCGGCCGACAAGACGGGCGCGAATGCTACCGTGATTTTTGTTCCGCCCCCGTTCGCGGCCGACGCCATCATGGAAGCGGCCGACGCTGAAATCGAATTGATTGTCTGCATCACCGAAGGCATTCCGACGCTCGACATGGTGCGCGCCTGGGAGTTTTTGCAGAATCGGCGTTCGCGGCTAATCGGGCCGAACTGTCCCGGCATCATCTCGCCCGGCAAGTGCAAGATCGGAATCATGCCGGCAGCAATCCACAAAGAAGGCAGCGTCGGAATCGTGTCGCGCTCGGGCACGCTCACTTACGAGGCGGTGCATCAACTTACTCAGCGCGGCATTGGCCAATCGACCGCGATCGGCATTGGCGGCGATCCGATTATCGGCACCAATTTTGTCGACGCCCTCGATCTCTTCAACCGCGATCCTCAAACTGAAGCCGTGGTTATGATTGGGGAGATCGGCGGCAACGCGGAGGAAACTGCCGCGGAGTTCGTCAAGTCGCACATGAAGAAGCCGGTCATAGGCTTCATCGCTGGACAGACAGCGCCTCCGGGACGCCGCATGGGCCACGCCGGCGCCATCATTTCCGGCGGCAAGGGCACCGCGGCAGAAAAGATTGCGGCGATGGAAAAGGCTGGCCTTAAAGTTGCGAAATCGCCCGCTGACATTGGAGAAACGCTCGCATCCGTCCTGGGAGTGAGAGTGTAGGGACGAGTTATTGGAGACCTGATACCTTACCTTATGAAAACGCTGGAACGCACACTAACGATCATCAAGCCCGATGCGGTAAAGAAGAACGCGGTCGGAGACATCATCGAGCAATTCGAGAAAAACGGCTTTCATATCCTAGCCATGAAGATGCTGGAAATCTCTCAGCACCAGGCGGAGCAGTTCTATGCCGTCCATGCCAGCCGCTCGTTTTACAGTTCGCTGACCAGATTCATGTCGAGTGGCCCAATCGTGGCGCTGGCGCTGGAAAAGGAAAATGCCATCGCCGATCTGCGCAAACTGATGGGCGCCACCAACCCCGCCAGCGCCGAAGAGGGCACAATCCGCAAGAAGTGGGCCAGCGACATCGAACACAACGCCATCCATGGCTCCGACGCGGATGAAACCGCCCGCTTCGAACTGAGCTTCTTTTTCGCCGGATACGAATTGGCGCAATGAAAGCAGTTCCCGGTTCCCAGGAGAAAACCTTCTGAGCGCCGGTCTTACTGAGAACCGAGGACTCTCATGCCTCTAGTCCAAATCACAATGCTGCAAAGCCGCACCGTCGACCAGAAACGCAAGATCGCACAACGCATTACCGATGCGATGATCGAAGAAGCCGGCGCGCGCCGCGAAGCCATCGTGGTGACTTTTGTCGAACTGTCGAAAGAAAGCTATGCTTCCGGCGGGGAACTGATGGCAGACAAACGGTAGGAGCAATTCTCAGCTCCCAGTGCGTTCAACCTTAGTCCGGAATTTTTCTGAGAACCGGGAACTGAGAACTCCACAGTCACCCCAGTGGTTCGAACAAATGCCCCTCGGTCCTGTCAGCGATCTTGGGCAGATCCTTCTTAGCGAACTGCAGGAAGTGAGGAGCGGCGCGGTGCGCTTCGAGCCCGGCGTCGTCCTTGTACTGTTCATAAATGAAGAACCGGCGTGGATCGGTCTTATGCTTGTGGACCTGATACGTCACGCATCCCGGTTCCTTGCGCGATTCGGCCGTGAGTTTTTCAAAGATCGCGGCCACTTCGGACTCGCGTCCGATTTTTGCCATCCAAGTTACGGCCAACACCACCATCCATCGCTCCGATCTGTCTCTCTCGGTTGAATTAGTATTACGCCGCCGGTCTCTTCAGCCCCAGCGCGTCAATGAACTCCGGCACAAGAATCGTCTGCTCCCGGTCCGGGCCGGTCGAGATCATTCCTACCCTCGCTCTAGTTTCCTTTTCGATAAATGCCATGTAGTCGCGAGCCGCCTTCGGCAAAGCGTCGAACGTCCGAATAGACTGCGTTGGAGCGGCCCATCCCGGCAGCTTGCGATAAACGCATTCGACGGTTTCATAACCGCATGCCTGCGCCGGAACCTCATCCGTCTCCCTGCCGTCGACCTTATACCGCACGCAAACTGGAATCTCCGTCAGGTGATCGAGCACATCCAACTTAGTAACTACCAGCCACGAGATTCCGTTAATCATGCCAGCGTAGCGGAGCAGAGGCAAGTCGAGCCACCCCGTGCGGCGCGGGCGCCCCGTAACGGCGCCGAATTCATGGCCGCGTTGGCGAAGCTCTTCACCTTCGGCGCCAAGCAGTTCGCTAGGAAATGGCCCGCTGCCCACGCGCGTGCAATAGGCTTTGGTGATGCCGATGACCGTATCGATCGATGTCGGTGGCACGCCGGTTCCAGTCGCAGCTCCGCCAGAAGTCGCGCTCGACGACGTGACAAATGGATAAGTGCCGTGATCGATGTCGAGCATCGTCCCTTGTGCGCCTTCGAATACGATGGACTTACCTTCGGCCAGCGCGCGATTCAACAGCAGCGCCGTGTCGCGAACAAAAGGCCGCATCTGCTCGGCCGCCTCCGCGTATTCGCGAAACATTTTGTCGGCATCGAGCGGTTCCGAATTAAAGAGCGCGTGCGCTATCGTGTTCTTCTCGCGGCACGCGTTCTCGATGTGTGTGCGCAGCAATCGCGTGTCGAGCAGATCGGCGACACGCAACCCTCGCCGTCCCATCTTATCTTCGTAAGAAGGCCCAATCCCGCGCGATGTAGTTCCGATCTTCACCCGCCCAGGAGCATTTTCCGATCCCAACTCCATCATGCGGTGGTAGGGAAGAATGACCTGCGCCCGATTGGAGACGAAGAGATTGCCGTCCACTTTCACGCCCGCAGCGCGCAGCGCAGCCACTTCCTTCAAGAACGCCAACGGATCGATCACTACGCCATTGCCGACCACGCTCGTGCACTCGGGCCGCAGAATGCCTCCCGGCACGAGTTGCAGAATAAATTTCTTCCCATTGATGATGACGGTGTGCCCGGCATTGTGGCCGCCCGCATAGCGAGCCACGACCGAAAAGGTCTGGGTGAGCACATCGACAATCTTGCCCTTGCCCTCGTCGCCCCACTGCGCTCCGACAATGACCGCAGTCCTGCCTCTCGCTATGTTGGAACTCAATCTAAACTCCACCTGGGAATATTGCGCGGCGGTAAACCGAAGCCCGCCCCGGCTCGCACACAACGCCCGCGCACAGAGTTCGCACACAAGGGTCGCTCCGCTGTTGGCTAAGACTGGAAAACCGGGAAGATCGGCGGCGCTCGGTGTGTACGCTCTAGCATACCGAATCGGACTATGGAGGGGCAAACGCGAAATGAGCAAACGCGAATTTGCGACAAACAGTTCTCAGATTTTGGCTGAGACGATTGTGAAAGGTTTTTCTGAGAACTGAGAACCGGGAACTGAGAACTCCCCAGTCATCTTGTATTCTAAACAGCGTGCCCGAACTCCCCGAAGTCGAAACCATCGCCCGCGGACTCGACAAACGCGTCGCCAAAGACATGATCGAATCTGTCTGGATCGGTTCTAAAAAACAGCCGCTCAAGTCGCCGGCGGGAGCTATCGCCTCGACTCTGGAAGGCAAGCGGATCGTCCGCGTGCATCGCGCAGGCAAGCATATCGTGTTTGATCTGGAGGGAGAATCACGAGCATCGCAGGCCGCATCGAAGCCAAAAAAAAGCAGAACGTCCCCCCGTAGAGGCTCGCCTTGCCGCGTCTGGCCGCGATCGCAACGATTCCCCGACAGCGCAGTGGATCGTCCACCTAGGCATGACCGGGCGCTTGCTAGTTTCGGAACCTGCGGCGGAGATTGCCAAGCATACTCATTTGATCGCCAAACTCGCGTCGGGCCGCGAACTGCGCTTCATCGATCCGCGCATGTTCGGCAAACTCAGCGTTCATCTTCGGTCTGATCGCGAGTCCGACCGCGGCGGGTTCGATCCCGGAGGCGTAGAGCCCCTTGAAATCAGCGAAGAGCGTTTCGTGTCGCTTTTTCGCGGACGCAAGACTCCAATCAAAAGCGCGCTCCTGAATCAGAAGTTGCTGCGCGGTGTGGGCAACATCTACGCCGACGAGTCGTTGTTTCGCGCCGGAATCCGCCCGCGCCGCCGCGCCGCTGCCATCACACGCGAGCAGTTGGGCAAACTGCACCGGGCGGTGCGCGAAGTGCTTCGCGAGGCGATCGCCCTCGGAGGCTCTTCGATTGCCGATTATGTCGATGCCGATGGTGAAGAAGGATACTTTCAGCTCCAGCATCGCGTCTATGGTCGCGAGGGCGCGCCCTGCCTCGCATGTGGAACCGCGATCCGGCGCGTCGTCTTGGCCGGCCGCAGCAGCCACTATTGTTCAAAGTGTCAAAAATAGTCCCGGTCGTTCGATTTATGCTAACGCGATTTATGCTAGCGTCTCAACCGAGCCTTAACGTACAGCTTCCTTCGTGGACCTTCGTGACCTTTGTGGTTAACGTTTTGGCAAATTTCGCTATCCCATCTTCCTCATGAACAAATTTTCCATCGGAGTCGACCTCGGCGGCACGAATCTCCGCATCGCAGCGGTGGACGAAGGCGGCAACCTGCTCGATAAAGTCACTCTCGGCACCCACCTGTCGTTGGGGCGTGATCGCGTCATTGACGAGATGTGCGGCGCCATCCAAAGCATCTCGGAGAAATACAGGAACTCGGCACCACTTCTGGGGATCGGCATCGGTGTGCCCGGCATCGTCGACATCGAAGCGGGCATGATGCGCGCAGCGGTCAACTTGCCGGGATGGGCCGATTATCCCGCTCGCGCCGAAATTGAGCGGCGGCTGCAGACGACGGTGATCCTCGAAAACGACGGCAACGTCGCGGCGCTGGGAGAACAATGGCTGGGTGCGGCGAAGAATTATTCCGACGTGGCGATGCTGACTCTCGGAACCGGCGTCGGCGGCGGGTTGGTTCTGGGCGGTGCGATCTGGCATGGCGTGAACGGCATGGCCGGCGAGTTCGGTCACATCACGGTTGAGCCCGACGGCCCGCTCTGCCCCTGTGGCAATCGCGGATGCCTGGAGCTCTACGCCTCGGCGACCGCAATCGTCCGCATGGCGCGAGAAGCGGCTGCTAACCATACCGGATCAGCGTTAGCGCTGGCGGGGACGGCCGACGCGGAGTTCAGCGCAGAATCGATTTACAAACTCGCCATTCAGGGCGACGAAGACGCGCGGGGAGTCTTCCAGCACGTAGGCCGTCGTTTGGGCATTGCGCTTGCCACGCTCGTCAATGTACTGAATCTGCCGGTCTACGTGATTGGCGGGGGCGCAGCAAGCGCGTGGGATGCTTTCGCGCCATCGCTCTTCCGAGAGTTGCGGCAGTGCTCCGTAATATACGCGGCTAACACGCCTGATGATTCTTCATCCATTGCTGCAACGCTTGTGAACCCGAGCGCTGCCAAGAGAACCGTCGTCGCCCCGGCACTCCTGGGGGGCGATGCTGGCCTGTACGGCGCCGCCCGTCTGCCTATGATCGTCTATCGATGATCGCAGAAGCGAAGCATTGGCGAAGGGATTGTGTGGTGGGGCTTCGCCCGGTCCCGCCGGTGCGGGAAGGCCAGTTCCGCCGGCAAACTAATCGCGCGCGTGTTTCGGCGCCCGCCATGACTTCGCCGTTGTAGCCCGTGCAGCCGGTGAAAACTTGGACGGCAACGCCGGTCTGCGTGGACGCGGTGCTCGAGGCGATTTAAACCCGCGTTCCACTGTCGGCGCGCTGGGCGGCGGAAGCGTAAGTTTTGGCCCCGAAGCGGCCGCTTTCAGTTTTGCCACTTCCAGCAGAGTCAGGTTGCGCCAATCTCCCGGCGGCACGTCGAGTTCCAGCGGCCCGTATTTCACTCGCCGAATCTTCTCCACGTGGTGTCCAACCTCTTCAAACATCTTGCGGACCTGCCGGTTGCGGCCTTCAATAATCGTCACTTCGAGCCAGGGGTTATCGCCTTCGCGGATCAGCCGAATCTTCGCCGGAGCGGTGCGCACGCGGCGTCCACCTTTCTCGGCAATCGACACTCCGTGGCGCAGCTTGTCGAGTTTCGCTTCGTCGGGCTGGCCGGCAACTTTCACAACATACGTCTTCGGAACATTCGACGACGCTTTCATCAAGGCATTGGCGAGCGCGCCATCGTTAGTCATCAGGAGAAGGCCTTCGCTGGCCCAGTCCAGCCGCCCTATAGGGTAGACGCGGCCCTTCACCTTCTGGCCTTTCACCTTTTGCAGCAGATCCATCACGGTGGGGCGTTTTTTCTCATCGCTGACTGTGGTCACGTAGCCTTTCGGCTTGTTGAGCGCGACGTAGGTAAAACGCTCCGGGCCCTGCAGCAACTTGCCATCGACGCGGATGTGGTCTTGTTCGGGATCGGCTTTCGTGCCTAGCTCCGTGACCACCTGACCATTAACCTGGACGCGTCCGGAGGAGATCAGCTCTTCGGACTTCCGCCGCGATGCCACTCCGGCAGCGGCAATAATTTTTTGCAGACGCTCGGCTGGCATGACTACTCCGACCCGGTCGCAGCTGGCGTTTCGCTGTCTTCGGCAGCAAGTTCAGACTCACTGTGGGTGCCCCACCCAAGCTTTGCTGGGGCGGGTGTTTCCGCTGCCAAGGCCGTACTTGAAGAATCATTCTCCACGGTGAGCGGCGAACTCGAAGGCGCTTCCACCGTCGCGTCCTCGCTCGGAATTAAATTGCTCTGGAACGATGCCGCCAACAGCTTTTCGAACTCCTCCATGCTGGGAAGTTCGTTGATGTCCTTGAGGCCGAAGCGCAGCAAAAACTCTTTGCTCGTCTTGTAAAGAATCGGGCGTCCGATCACAGCTTTTCTGCCTGCCGTCGTTATGAGTTTTCGGTCGAGAAGAGTGGCGATGACACCACCCGAATCCACGCCACGAATTTCGCTGATTTCGGGCACGGTCGCCGGCTGCTTATAGGCGATCACGGCAAGCGTTTCAAGCGCCGGAAGCGACAGCCGAAACGGCGGCTTCAGGCTCTTGGCAAAGGCGCGCACCACATCGTGTTGCTCGGGTTTAGTCGACATCCGGTACCCGCCAGCGACTTGGCGGATCTCGATTCCGCGGTCTGCGCCGGAATAATCAGCGATGAGTTCTTCAATCGTGGCGCGGATGCGCGACCTCATTTCCGCGACATCGATTCCGGGAGTTTCGGCAAGCAGCGAATCCTTCACCAGAAAGAGAATCTGCTCGATCGAAATAGGAGTTTCCGCCGCGTAAATAATGGCTTCGAGTTGGGGTCTAAGACTCATAAGTCAAGGGCAAGGTTTCAAAGTTTTCAGAGTTTCAAGGTTTCAAGGAAAAACGCCTGGACTACAGGATCTAACTTTGAAACCTTGGAACTCTGAAAACTTTGAAACCTTTCCTTCTTCACTTCCAATCATCGCGCACCGCCGCTTGCTCCGTCATCACCTCTTCGAAGTGAGAATGCTTGCGCACCAGCACTTCGCCGAAGACATGGTCTTGCCTTACTTGAATCGCCTGCAAGCGCACCAACTCCAGCAACGCCAGAAACATGCAGACCAGCGCCGCTCGCGATGGCACATTTCGCAGCATCTGCTTCAACCGGATGGGACGATCCTCGAGCGAAAGCCGCCGGTGCAAATATTGGATCATCAGGCCGACGGTTACGGTCTCTTCGTCAACTTCAAGAATCGGCCGCGTGCGCGCTCGATCCAGAATCTGCTGGAAGGTCTTGACCAGGTCGATGACATCGGCAGCCAGCTCCGGTTCGGTGCCTTCGGCGTCCATGAATTCGCGTATCGCCGGATTGCTCAGCACTGCGTCTTCAATCTGCTGTTTCTGCAGGAGCATTTGCGCCGCCGATTTGAATTTCTCGTGTTCCAGCAGGCGATTGACCAGTTCGTCGCGCGGATCCTCCTGCGCGTCAGCGGGAGCCAGTGGATCGCGCGGCAACAGCATCTTCGACTTGATGTGAATCAGCACCGCCGCCATGTAAATAAATTCGCTGGCCACGTTCACATCGAGCTCGCGTATGCGCTCGACATAAGCCAGATATTGCGCGGTGATTTTCGCGATGGGGATGTCGTAGATGTTAATGTCCTGCTTGCGGATCAGGTCCAGCAACAGGTCGAGCGGCCCCTCATAGATTTCGCCAAGCTCGATGGCAAACGGAAAATCGCTGCTATCGTCTTTGGCGGACCGCTTAGCCGCTGAGTCATGAGGATGGATGCTCCGAGAAGCCTCGACTGGCACCCGCTCTGATAAAGGTTGAGACAAATTCGTCACTTCTTGGAACCCTTCGCCCGCTCGCCGGAACCGTTGTTCGAACTATAGTCCAAACCCATCGCTTGCCGCACTTCATCCATCGTTGCGCTCGCAACCTCTCGAGCGCGCACCGAGCCCGCTTCCAGAATATCCCAGGCCAGGCGCGGATTGTCCTCATATTTCTTTCGCCGCTCCTGCATAGGATTAAGGATTTTAACCAGCGCGTCGGCAACCCAACTCTTGCACTCAATGCAGCCGATTCCCGCCGAGCGGCATCCCTCATATACTTTTGCCATCGTTTCCTTGCTGCTGAATATTTTGTGCAGGTCGCCGACCGGACAAACGTCTGGGTCGCCGGGATCGGTGCGCTTGATGCGCCTGGGATCGGTGACCATTGTCTTCAGCTTCTGCCGCACCACCGGTTCAGGATCGGTGAGCATCACGGCATTGCCATAAGACTTCGACATCTTCCGTCCATCAGTCCCCGGCAGCCGCGGAGCAGGCGTTAGCAAGGCCGCGGGCTCAGGAAAAATATATTCGCGGTTACCAGCGTAGAAACCGTTAAACCGCCGCGCAATCTCCCGCGTCAACTCCACATGCGCCACTTGATCTTCGCCCACCGGAACCACATCCGCCTTGTAAATCAAAATATCCGCCGCTTGCAACAGGGGATACCCAAGAAACCCATAGGTGTTCAGGTCTTTTTCCTTGAGATTTTCCTTCTGCTCCTTATAGGTCGGAACCCGCTCCAGCCACCCCAGCGGAGTAATCATCGAAAGCAGCAGATGCAACACCGCATGTGCCGGCACATGCGACTGTATGAACATCACGCACTTCTCGGGATCAAGCCCCGCAGCCAGCCAGTCGAGCAGCACGTCGACCAGATTTTCTTTCAGATGCGATGGATCGGCGTAGTCGGTCGTCAGCGCGTGCCAGTCGACGATTACGAAGAAGCAGTCATACTGCTCCTGCATGCGAACCCAGTTTTCCAGCGCACCCACATAGTTTCCGAGGTGCAGTTTGCCCGTCGGACGCATTCCGCTGAGCACGCGTTTCTTCGAGGAAGATGTCATTCAGAATCTGCGCAGCACGAAAAACGATTGGATAAACACTGATTAGAGAGAATCGATTCCAGGAACATGATTCCAACGATTCTAACAAAGACCGGAAATTGCGTAATGAAAGGCCAACGCTAGCAGGGCAATTTCGGAGAAACGCAGACGCGACGAATCAGTTTTGAGAATTGCCAGTGGAACGCCGGGCGTCCCCGCCGGCAACGATGCTGTTGAGGAGAAGGGCGGTCGAGACGCTCTTGTCTCTATTAGCAATTACTGTCCGGCGCGCACCGGCGAGATCACAAGCGAACTCGCGCCGCGGTTCTTGCTGTCGCCTTTGTCATGCTGATAGAGCAGCGAGAGCGCGCCTTCGCTGGAAGTCGTCGCGCCCGCCAATTCTGCCGCTAATCCTTGATAGGAGCGGCCAAGATCGTTATTTCCCTGCCCCGCCACAGGGCTGCCCTTGTCGATCGCCGGGCCGATCACCTGGAAGTTGTTGGGCACCTTCCAAAGCACCTTGCAATTGGCAGCTTTCTCCACATCCTCGTCGGTAAAGCCGGGGATTTTCTTATACCGATTCAACACGATCCTCAGCCGATCGCGTCCCGCTCCATCCTGCAGGAAGGCTTGAATCCGGCCCGCGCTCCACAGCGAAACCACATCGGTCTGCGTCACCATCAGGACGGCGTTCGAGAGGTCGCAAATCGTTTGCAGCGTGCCATCCATCCGGCCCGAGCAATCGAGCACCACGAAGTGATACTGGTTGACCAGCAGGTCGAACAAGCGGGCCAGTTCCGCCGCCGTCGGGACGGCGTTGTGCGGTTGCTGAGCGCCAGCCAGCAAGTGCAGGTTATTGCGATAGGGCGTCATCAGCCCATCGAGCAGCGAACCATCCATGCGATGCAGGTTCTGCAACGCATCGATCAAAGTGAACTGCGGCCGCAGATTCAATTGCAGCGCTGCGTGGCCGATCGGAGCGAAATCCACCAGCACCACACGACCGTGCGTCTCTTGCAGCGCTACAGCAGTATTCACCGCCGCCGTGGTGCACCCGGCTCCGCCCTTGGAGTTCAGAAAAGTAAAGACACGCGCCTTGCTCGAACTCCGTTGCGCACGGCTCAATGTGGCAGTGAAGCGAGTGAAGGCCTCGATCAGGGCTTCGCGGTTGGAGCCATGATCCAGAAACTCGCGCGCGCCAGCTCGCATCGCCGAAACAATATTGATGGGCTGGTTCATTTCGCCCACGGCAAAAATCGTGATTTCGGGAATGCTGGCGTGGATCAACTCAATCGTGCGGATCGCGCGCTGCGGATTCTTTGGATCGATGCCCACCAGCGCCACTTCGGCATGTTGATCCTGCAACTGCCGCAGCACCGTATCGCTCGGTCCCAAGGGAAAGCCGACATGGCTCAACACGGTGCGCGCCAGATTCGTGCTCTCCACGCGGCTGTGCAATACGACGGATTGTTCTCGATCCTCTGTTAGGAGGGCGACGGCAATGCCGGGCATGACTCGATTCTCAGTGTTCATTGTCATGCTACGAACTTCCAGCGTCGGGGCCAAATGACCTTCGTAATCGAAGTGGGCCGACGAATATACGGCAGGTCAACGCGGGCATTCCAATCGGGGGGAAAGAATCCCACTAGACTGCTGGTTCGGATAATTGTAAGGCAAAGGCCAGCCCTTGAGAAGCCGCGAACAAAATTTTTAGTTCACGGATTAGTCCCGATTCGCTAGCCGTGCTAATTCGAATCCCTCGGCACCATCAGCGCCTCGATTTCATAACAACAAGCTTATCCTTCGTGCACCTTCGTGGCCTTGTGGTGAACGGTTTCGCAAATCGGGCCCTCACTGCAGCTTCCCACCGGTTGCTGTCATCCGAAAGATGTGAAAAAGTCTAACTAGGGATAACCAACGAGTGGCGAGTAGTGAGCAAAATTCCGTGGTAGCTGAAGCGACCGAGCCCAAACCCGCTTCTACGCCCAGATTGGCCACAACCCTCCGCGCCCTCCGTCATCGCAACTTTCAGCTCTTCTTCGGCGGACAACTCATCTCCCTAATCGGCACCTGGATGCAGACCGTGGCTCAGGCCTGGCTTGTCTACCGCCTGACCAATTCTGCCCTCTTGCTCGGCAGCGTCGGCTTTGCCAGCCAGTTTCCCGTCTTCCTCGTAGCTCCTGTTGGAGGCATTACCGCCGACCGAATCAATCGCCAGCGCCTGGTAATCGCCACCCAGACCGCTTCCCTGATTCTCGCCGGCATTCTGGCTTGGCTAACCCTAACCGGGCGCGTCCACGTGTGGCACATCTTCGTCCTCGCCGCCCTCCTCGGAGTAGTCAACGCCTTCGACATTCCCGGCCGCCAGTCCTTTCTGGTCGACATGGTCGGCAAAGAAGATCTGATGAACGCCATCGCCCTGAATTCGTCCATGTTCAATGGCGCGCGCGTCATCGGCCCCGCCATAGCCGGTATTCTAGTGGCGAAAATTGGCGAAGGCTGGTGCTTCGCCGCCAACTCCATCAGCTACATCGCCGTGATCGTCGGCCTCCTGCTGATGCACGTGCACTGCGCTCCCCGCGCCAGCCAGGGTTCGCCGATTGAAGACATCGTAGAAGGCTTTCGCTGGGCCAACCATACCCGGATCATTCGTGCGCTGCTGTTGCTGCTCGGCCTGGTGAGTTTAGTCGGCATGCCCTACACCGTGCTGATGCCGATCTTCGCCGACCAGATCCTGCACGGAGGCGCGCGTGGCCTCGGCATCCTGATGGGCGCTACCGGCGTTGGCGCTCTGTTCGGAGCCTTAACCCTAGCCGCCAAAACCGGAGTCAAAGGCCTCGGCCGCTGGGTTGCGTTCGCCTGTGGAAGCTTCGGCGTCAGCCTGTGTCTTTTTGCCTTTTCGCGCTCTTTCTGGCTATCGGTCGTGTTTCTGCTGCCCGCCGGCTATTCCATGATGCTGCAGATGGCCTGCTCCAACACGCTCGTCCAGACCATGGTTCCCGACCAACTGCGCGGCCGCGTCATGGCGCTTTATTCAATGATGTTCATGGGCATGGCTCCCTTCGGAGCCTTCTTCGGCGGAGCCTTAGCCCACCGCGTAGGCGCCCCCATCACAGTCGCCGCCGGAGGAGTAGCCTGCGTCATCGGAGCCATCTGGTTCGGCCGCATCCTGCCCGAACTCCGCATCGAAGCCCGCCGCCTGATCATCGCCCAAGGCATGGCCGGAGGCGAACCCGCCCAGGAAATGAACACCCAGCCCGTAGAAGAGTGAGTTGTAGAGTCGACACTCCTGTCCGCTGCCGTTGAAGTGGATGTCCTTCTTGCTGCCTTTGGGTGGCGCAGAGCTTCAGTGCTACGAAAAGACCTAACCCCTCCACGAACGGAAAGGCCACAGCCTTTGCGGCTCTCAGAGCTAGCCGTGTTCGACGCGCGCCTTTATATCCGAGTACGCCGCGTCGATGAGCCTGCTTAGCGCCGCGGCATTTGTCGCCGTTCCCGGCCTCAGCTTCACATGCCGCATAAACTTGCCGGTGCCTTGCAGCAAGCGCGCCGGATCCGGCAGCGCCGCGCCTTGAAAGAACCCCACATTTACGTGCGAAGTGAATACATTGACGTAGCCGAAGGGCGCATCTCCCAAACATGCAACCGGACAGCCGTCATGCAAAAGCTCCCGGACTTCGTCCCCGCATTTTCGCATCACCTCGAACCACCGATGCGCGATGACTCCCAATTCAGCGGCATGCTCTTTCATCCACCCATCGATGGCAGGATCGCGTTCGACAGCGCCGTTGAATCGCAGCAACTCCGTTCTCTTCGACTTATCGGTGAAGTCCGGGTTCATGAGACCTGCCCTGCTTTCGTATCTTGACACGGTGCGCCACACGCTTCAACCCACTAACACTGTGGGCGGCGGTCAGCTGTCGATGGCCGTATTGCGCAATGATACTGTTTGGCGGGTCTCTATTCCGTCGCGGAGTCAATGGCGCTAATGCCTGCTTTCAGCATCTATCTGGGCCGACCTATAGGTAGAAGCTAGGTAGAAGCCAGATTGGCCCAGACCTCCTGAATTCGCGATGCCTGATTTAAAGGCAAGAAGCTGCGACTTGGTACGGGTAACCGCAATCAAACAGAGACCACCTAACAGCTGGAGGTTGTCATGGCCACGCTAGAAGTAGCTTTCCTGCACACCCAACTGGAGGAGCGTAAGCGCCGCTTGCAAGCAGCGATTGCGCTCGCGCCGCAGAAAGGCGGATTCGCTAATCTTCTGCGGGAAATAGATTCGGCGCTGGAGCGAATGGCTAAGGGCAACTACGGGCTGTGCCAGGAATGCCACGAAACGATCGAACAGGACCGGCTGTTGGCCGACCCGCTGGTGTGCTATTGCCTCGATCACCTGACCGAACCACAACGGGCTGCGCTGCAACGTGACCTCGATCTGGCCTCCCAGGTGCAGCGCAATCTTTTGCCGCAAGTGAACCTAAAGGCAGGTGGCTGGGAGACAAGTTATTATTACGCCCCGCTCGGCCCCGTCAGTGGCGACTATTGCGACTTGATCCCGTCCGATGGACAGCTCTTCTTTGTGCTCGGCGACGTCTCCGGCAAGGGCGTGGCTGCCTCTATACTGATGGCGCAACTCCACGCCTTGTTCCGCGGCCTGACTGCAATGGCCCTGCCGCTTGGCCAGATGGTGACCCAGGCTAATCGGGTGTTCTGTGAGAGCACGCTGGCCGGGCAATACGCCACCCTGGTATGCGGATTGGCTAAGCCCACCGGAGAGGTGGAAATTCATAACGCTGGTCACTGCCCCGCGATCATGGCCGGAAGCGGTGGCGTGTTGCGCATTGAATCCACCGGTTTGCCGCTGGGGATGTTCCACGAAGTCGATTTCTCCGCCACGCGCCTGCACCTGGAAAATGGCGACATGCTGTTCCTCTACACCGACGGTCTGTCGGAGGCGCTTCGCGCGGACGACGAATATGGCGTGGATCGCGTCACGCGCGTGGTACGTCAGGCAGCTGCAAAGCACCCCGCCGAACTAGTCGCCGCATGCCTGAACGATCTGCGCACCTTTGTCGACGGCCCGCCACTCGATGACCTAACCCTGCTATCGATCCAGCGAATGGCCTGAGCATCGTCGCGGATCCTGCTCTGGTTACCTCAGCCATATCCGCCTTGGCGAAACATCCGCATATCACTCGTAACCAAACGGTTACAAGTGTCAACGGATAGCGCTCATCGACCGATGAGCGCGATTAACTCCGCAGAAAATTCGCTAGCATTTCTTCCCTTCGTCGGTCAGCACGCTTTCGGGATGAAACCGCACACCTCAACGAGGAATTTCTTTTGCCGCCGCCGCGGGTGAGACAATACGCAGATGAAGAAAGCATCGCGTCAGCGCTTTGCATTTATTTTTCTTCTAGCGGTATTGGCGCAATCGCTCTTCGCCCAGTCATTCCTCGCTCAGTCTACCCACCGAACTCGCGCGCACCGGCCGCCAGAGTACACCTTCAAGATTGTCCAATCTTTCCCTCATGACCCCAACGCTTTTACCCAGGGCCTCGCATTTCGCGATGGATTTCTCTATGAAGGCACAGGACTCAACGGACGATCGTCGCTGCGCAAGGTTCGACTCGACTCCGGAGAAGTTGTTCAGCAAATAGACTTGGACCCGGAGTTCTTCGGGGAAGGCATCGCTCTCTTCAAGAACGAAGTCGTGCAGCTTACCTGGAGGTCACAAATCGGATTCGTCTACAACCTGAGCGACTTTCACCTGCTGCGCCGCTTTTCATACCCCGGAGAGGGTTGGGGACTGGCCTGCAACGGGCACGACTTTTTCATGAGTGATGGGACGGCAGACATTCGCGTTCTAGACAGCGACACGCTGAAGGAAAAGCGGCGGTTTGCGGTCCACGATGGCGACGCTCCGATCGATCAGTTGAATGAATTGGAGTTCGTCGAGGGAGAGATTTTTGCTAATGTTTGGCAAACCGATCGTATCGTCCGAATCTCTCCGCAAAATGGTGAGGTGGTCGGCTGGATTGATCTGCAGGGCTTACTAAGTCCGATGTACCGCCTTGCAGAAGGGGCTGTACTCAACGGAATCGCCTACGATTCCAATCGGAAGCGTCTTTTTGTCACCGGCAAGCTTTGGCCGCGCCTCTTTGAAATTAAACTCATCCCCAAGGAGATTAAGCTCGTGCCCAAGCGCGCGAAATCTCTGAACTAAAGCCAAACCTGGCGTCACAATCCGGTTAGTCCTCTTGCGGGTTCAGACGGGCTATTTCCGAATTCAGCACGGCTGCGAATGCCACCCAGGCCGCGTATGGCAGCAACGCATTCCCTGCCGCCCGATCAACCTTGCGGGCAGCGAAGATGTAGGAAGCAATCGTTGCTTCCAACGCCATCACGTCTGTGAGAGCGAGCGCAGGCTTGTGCTCGCCGAAGAAGAGCTTCGGCCACTTGGCATTCAAGCTGAGCTGCGAAATCCACAGGTACAGGGCGTGTCTCCGTTCAGGCGAGGGGGCAGCACTCCAGACACGCCATCCTGACCAGGCGATCAGGGAGTAAAGCGTGGTCCACACGATCGGAAAAACTTCGTCCGGCGGCGTAAAGCGGGGCTTATCCAGACGGCGATACCAGGAGTGGTTGGCGCTGTTGCGGCTGTATCGAACTCCGTATTGAGCGGCGGCAGCGGTAGCCAAACCAAAGCCGGCGAGGGCTAGAAGAGAGCGGGATTGTGTTCTCGACATAGTGCATCTTGGGTGCACAATATGCGTCGTTGGGTTGTCGCGATTCGAGGTGGTGCGTTGCGGCTATTTCCTAATTAACTCCGCAGGAAATTCGCCACCAGTTTCCTGCCCTCGTCCGTCAACACACTTTCAGGATGAAACTGCACGCCCTCAACCGGGAACTTGCGGTGCCGCAGGCCCATGATGACGCGCGTTCCATCCTGATCGCGAGTCCACGCACTGACTTCCAAATCACTGGGCAGTCCGTCTTCAGAAACAATCAGCGAATGATATCGAGTCGCCGTCATCGGCGAAGCTAGGCCGCGAAAGATGGTCTTGCCATCATGCTCAACCGGACTGGTTTTGCCGTGCATCAGATGCCGGGCGCGAACCACCTGCCCGCCGAAAGCCGCGCCAATGGCCTGGTGTCCAAGGCAAACTCCGAGCAAGGGCACATTATGCTTGCCCTTGTCCTCGTCTTTATCTTTGCCCTTGCCCGCAAAATGGCGGATCAGTTCGATGCTGATGCCGGCCTCTTGCGGGGTGCATGGTCCGGGAGAGATAACAATTCGCTCAGGGTGCATCGCCTCGATTTCCTCGACGCTGACTTCGTCATTGCGGCGGACCTCGACCTCAGCACCGAGTTCGCCCAGGTACTGGACAAGGTTGTAGGTAAACGAATCGTAATTGTCGAGGACGAAGACCACATGTCCATTGTAGACGGCTAGAGGCCAGGTTTCAGAGTTTCAAGGTTTCAAAGTTTCAGGGTCTCAAGGTTTAAAGGTGAGGGGATTGGCCACAGCTCGCGAGGCGTTACAGTTTCCACTGAAACCTTGAAACTCTGAAACTTTGAAACCTGGCTCTTTGCTCTCTTGACAGTCCGCCCGCTAATTGACATGCTTACAAGCGATTTCAGACGAGTCTTTGAAAACTCTGAAACCTTGCAACTTTTGCAAGCTCGCTCCTAAGGCGGTTCAATGGCCGAAACCCAGCAGAACCACGAACACGATAAAGCCCACGACAGCAATAATGATAAGCGGGGCACGCGGCGTTTCGCGCTTCGTCTGCCCGTAACCGTCCGCTACGAACCCAATGAGCAGGAGCATCCGGCACAAACCCGCGACGTCAGCGCGCGGGGAATCTGTTTCTATGTGGATTCCTCAATCCAGGCTGGCTCCGCCATTGATTTCACCTTGACCTTGCCGCCCGAGATTACGCTCACCGAGAGTATCCGCGTGCGCTGCAAGGGCCGCGTGGTGCGAGTCGAAAGTGGAAACCCCGCCAACAAGCTGGCCGTGGCAGCGGTCATTGACGAGTATGAGTTTCTGGCCGAGTCTTGATGAACAAGTTTGGTGTCTGGCGTCGACGCAGTAGCCGGGTTCCGGCACACGAACCAATGGTTCGACATTACCGAAAACAATCTCAAACCAGGCCACGCTGATTTCTATACTCGACCTTTGGGAAGGCCTTGCCTTCTAATCCTGTTCCCCTAGAGTTTGGACAAAGCTTTTGCCGTAGGGATAAAAGAGCTCCTTCCGGCCTTGCTGCCACGCTGCTCTGAGTTCGGGCGTTGTGATGTCCCAATCCGGCCGGCATTTCTTCAGGACTGCACGCAGGTCTTGGCGGAGATCTTCCAGAGTGGGCCGGCCGAAAAACCAGTAGCCGTTATAGATCTTGTAAATCACAAGACCGGGCTCGAGGACAATCACATGGGGGATCATGGGATTGTGGAGAGGATCAGTATATTCGGCAATGTCGAGATCTTTGGACCATACGCCCAGCATCGGAAAGAAAAGGCCAGTGGGCACCGACTCCGCTGCGATATTCATTCGTCTCAGTGATATTGTCGGTGCTAACCGTGACAAGCCGGCAATAGGCAACTTCGAGCTCCCGATAAAGTTGAACTAGCCCTTCCGCTTGGCGGCGGTCCTTGGGGCAGAAACCTCCCCGGCTTAGGACCAGAATCATGGGATGCTGTCCTTGCAGTTCAGAGAGCTTCCGACGTTTTGCGGTGTGGTCGGAAAGCTCGTAGTCGGGGAAGATAGCTCCTGGAACAATGTCAGCTCGCATGGGAAATCCTCCGCTCTTGGATGTCCAGCTTTAAGTTACGTTTCAACTTAAATCGGCCCATACCGTATGTCTTTCTTAAGTGGTTCCCTCGCGTAGCTTAGTGTCGGTCGGCGAAGTTTTTTCGGACCGATCCACTACCCTTTTCTCCACACGTTTTCTCACTGCAGGGCGTGATATGTTTGTAGCATTCGAGTGCTTGTTGTGAAGGATTTTCCCCGGAAACTGGCGCATCAGCAACCGTACTCCCGCTGTATCGTGGGCAGGTGTTACGCGGTGCTTGTGCTGGGATTGCTGCTCTCCGCAGCCCCCTGTTTGCGTTCCCAGACGGAACCCGATTCTTTCAGGCCTGCTCCCGCGGATAAGCGGATGGAGAAGCAGTTCTCCAGGGCTGCCGGCTTGACCAAGTTCGCGGCGATCAGGAGCCTCCGGATTATTCAGGAAGAAGATGGCCCGGCGGTGGAAATTCTCTCGACCAAACCGTTAGTTCCGTCGATCAGGACCGTTACTGCTCCCGATCGAATCGTCATCGATCTTCCGAATGCGACGGTCGAAACTCCCGAGAAGCGGATCAACATACAAGCCGATGAGATCACGACTTTGCGTGCCGACCAATTTCAGCAGGATCCGCCGGTCGCGCGCGTGGTCGTCGATCTGCTCGCGCCGCGCGCCTACAGTTGGGATGCCGCCGGAAACCGCCTGGTCGTGCATCTTGGGAAAAATCCCACCCAGGCGGACGGATCGCCCTTTCAGCCGCCGACGGTTCCCAGCCTGACTCCTGGGCCGAAACCCGTCGTGGCCGAAGTACGCGCGGTTGGACCATTGACGGTCGCTGCCAATAACCGGGGCTTGGGTTCCACGATTGCGGCCGGGGCCGAGACCAGCATTCTTAGCCTGTCGAGCGGTGGCGAGTTGCATGTTTGCCCGGGAACGACCGTATCGGTGACTCCATCTAAGAACCGCCATAACGTGATGTTCAGCATGAACACGGGCGCGCTCGAAACCCACTTCGCGCTTGATGCTTCTTCGGATTCCGTGATCACGCCGGATTTCAGAATCCTTCTGGTGGGACCCGGCGAATTTCATTACGCTATCAGCGCAGACAACCAGGGGAACACATGCGTACGCGCACTGCCCGGCAACACCGCTTCGGCCATAGTCAGCGAGTTGCTTGGAGATCGCACTTATCAGGTCAAGGCCACCGACCAACTTGTCTTTCGCTCGGGGCAACTGGATCGCGTGGATATGTCGGTGCCGTTAGAGTGCGGATGTCCGCCGGCACGAGAGGCTCCACTACGGGCGGCGAACAGTCTGCCGCGGGAGAGCGCACCGCCGAATGGCACTCCAGAGACGGCGCCAGCATTGTCCACCTCGCATGACACCTCGACCACGCTCAATCAACTTCACGTCCAGCTTGAAGTGCCGTTCGTCTTCCATGCCACCGGACCTCCGCCGGCGCCAGTCGAAGACACAAAGGTCCTGCCGATCGATTCGCATCTGCCGCCAATACCGGCTCTGATTACCCCGCTGCCTCCCGGCGCAGATCAACAATCGCCGGAGGGCATTCCAATCGCAGCCGCGAATCGCCCACCGGAGCGAGGCTTCTTCAGAAGACTTGGTGGATTTTTTTCCGCGCTGTTCCGTTAAACGGAGAGTGAACGCAAGCGTAAACGCAAGCGAAGGCCTGGACATTCCCTCACCTCGACGTTCAATCAAGGACCGCCATTGCAGCGGGCAAAGGTTCGTGTTGAGCCTGCATCTAATTTTCGTCGAGATAAATTTCTAGACCGCACTTAGGAGAAAAGTAATGGCACGGCCGTTGAACGTCGCCCGATTTCTGGCGCTGCTGTCACCATCGTTACTGGCGCTGTTAACTATGACCGGCGCCGCCTCGGCGCAGATTCCGACCAAGGGAAACGTGTTCTTTGGCTATTCCTACGATCGCACTCCGATCGTCTCGAATGACACTACAAATCTGAATGGATGGGATGCATCGTTGGAAGGGAAGCTTCTGCCGTGGATCGGCCTGGTGGTCGATGTCGATGGACACTATGGCAGCGAAAGCTTGCCGGTAACTTGCGCCGAATTCCCATGTCCCGCGGTCGTCAACGCTGACATTACCGAACACAATGTGTTGTTCGGACCCAGAGTTTCGCTGCAGGTCCGGCGCTTCCGTCCGTTCGCCGAGTTCTTGGTGGGTGTGGGGCACGTCAGCCGGAGCAATGGCATTTCCGATTCGGATACTTCGTTCGCCAATGGTGCGGGCGGAGGACTGGACTACAAAATCTTCGGACCGGTCGCGGTGCGCGCGCAGCTCGATTGGATCAACACTCGTTTCTACGGTCAGGGTCAGAACGGCGTCAGATTTACGACGGGGATTTCGGTGCACTTCTAGCGTGTGTAGGCACAGCCGCCCTCGGCAGTCCCTACACGAATTGAACGGCCTGCGGGGTTGAGGCTGCACCGTTCTTCGCGCATCGCTCCAGGATCAGGGGCACCTCAAACAGCGCTCGATTCGAATACGATTTGGCCTTCAGACTGAATTCATCGAAAGTCTCTTTCTGCAGCAGGCGTTGAACCGCGGAGGCGATTTCTTTGAACGTCCGCACCACGAGCCCGTAACCGTTCTCCGTCACCCATTCTGCGTTGTAGCGCTCTTGCGGCAGCGTTTTGGAATTACGTTCGACGATTACGGGCAAATGAAACTGCAGCGCTTCGCTGATCGAACCCGGCCCCGGCTTGCCTATAAAGAAGTCAGCCAGCGCCATATAGTATTCAACATTCTGAGCGAAGCCAACGACGGCAATTGGCTTTTTCGTCCGCAGCTTTTTCAAGGCGTCTGCGAGCTTCTCATTGTGCCCACATATCAGAATTAATTGAACGCCGCTGCCTGATTCGTTGAGTCTCCTCGTGATATCGATCATGACCTGAGAGCCGTGACCGCCGAAGAGCACGATGCCCGTCGAGCAATCCGGTTCCAAGCCGAGCTTTTTTCTTTCGGAGACGCGATCGATGTTGATTTTCTCGTAGAACTTTGGTTTCAGGATCATCCCCGAAGTCTGGAAGATATGATCGGCCGGGAGACCAATGGCCATGGCTTGTTGCCGTGCGCGATCCGTACCGGCGATGACGAACTCCGAGTTCCGCTCAATCCAGAAGTGCGGCGGATAATCTGCCAGATCGGTTATCAGAGTGACAAAAGGCATTTTTGTGTCGGGAGTTCCAGTGCTATCCGGGTAAAGACTTTCAGCGATTTCCCGATTGAAGTGCGGAATCGCGGAAAGCACGAGGTCCGCCGGATGCTGTGCCCAGTAATCCCTGAGCAGTTTCACAATCTGCGAATGGTAGACGTATATCGTCGCCTTCAACACGACCAGTAGCTGTGGCGAGAAACGAGTCCAGCCTTTGCGAAGAATGAGGTTGTAAGTGTCCTGAATGCGCAGCCCCGTGGCGCGGCGAATCAGGTCGAGGGGATCGAGCAACTCCTGAATATCGAGAAGGGTGACGTCCCAGGGATTTTGCTGGCTTGAGAGAGTGGTTTTGAGGGCGTCTGCCGCGCTGCGATGTCCGCCGCCGGCGTGATGGAAAACGATAGTTAGTTTGCGCAAGATCTCGCTTGCCTCATTTGCCGCAAAAGAATTTTCCAGAACGACCAATAGCGGAAATCTACGTCAGGTAGCCACACCTTCATATTCGCCGCTTTCGAGCTCGCCAACCTCGAATTCGCTCTCTTCGAGCCACGCCTCGTCTGCAAATTCAGCAGGTTCAGCCTCGGACTGAGGGTTGTGTTCCGCGGCGGACGAGAGATCCTCAGGCCGCTCCACATACTCGTGAATCCTCACGCCGTCTTCTCCCACGGTGATGTATGCGGGATGCGCATCGATCCAGGCTCCGCAGTTGAAGTAATCGATTCCGTGCTGGTCATCATGTTTGTGCAGGGCAGCGTGAGTATGGCCGCAGAAAATGCGGGTTGCCTGATGGTGACGTGCATGGGCCAGCGCTCCCGCAGCGACCTTCGCCGACAAGCGCTGCCAGCTTGTGCCGAGCCGGTCCAAAAAGCGCGTCACGGTTTTATTTTTCGAATCCCACTTCTGCAGTTGCAGGTAGAGCAACGTCCCTATGAGGTAACTGACACGAACATTGCGCACCACAAAGCCATCGAACTGGTGGCCGTGCACCGCAAGGTGGCGCACTCCCCGATATTCCCATTGATATTCCTGGTACACGCGTACTCCCACGAGATGGGACATGATTTCTGCCAGCCCATGGTCGTGATTGCCCTCGACCCACACCACTTCAACTTTTCGTTTGGGATTGGAGAGCTTGCGAATGAAGCCGAGAAATTTCCAGTGCTCTTTTTTCAGGCGTCCAAAATTAAGGTCGGCAAAAATGTCGCCGAGCAGAATGAGGCGGCGATACTGATTGTCTTGAAGAACGCGCAGCGCCTCGCGGGCACGGCTCATGTCCGCGCCGAGGTGCAGATCCGAGAGGATCAGCGTGTCGTAGATCCGCGGCGCTTTCTGCGGTAAGTCTTGCGATACTAGGACCGGCGTCGCCACGGCTTCAGTGTCGCCAAACAGTGTTACAAGGCGATGAATTGGCAACTATTTGAAGAGAGGGATATAACCCTTAAGTAACCAGTATGGTCCCCGGTTGTAGAGTGGCAAACAGGCGCAAAGGCTTGGCAGACGCCGTTCCGAATCCGTAGTCAGGCCGTTGTCGCAGTGCGCTCAGTGCGCAGGTGGAACGTATTCGGCAGGACGGGCGGCTCCCTCGCCAAAGAAAAACTGTTCCATCTGCTTCACGATCACTTCCTGATCCTGCTTGCGCGCCGGGTTCAGGCGATATTCATTCAGCAGCATCTTGCAGTGTTCCATCCACTGGCCCCACGCCTGTTGCGAGACGTTGTCGTAAATCTTTTTTCCCAGCTCGCTGTCGAATGGAGGCTCGGGCAGCCCAGGTAATTCCTGTTTCAATTTTGCGCAGAAGACTTTGTGATCGGACATAGATTTATTCTGAAATTATCGCACAGGCAGCGCACCGCAGCGCATTCCTTGCCGGAAGCTTTCGCCGCCAGAATAAATTTGGTGTACGACTTCCGTCGAAGCCAAGCACGCACTTAACCAAATTCGTTCGCGGACGCCAGATTCTTGTTGACAAATCACATACTAATGGCAATATCTTGTGGTAGCACAGCTGCTCATACTAGAAGTTGAGTAGCGCGGGCATCAAGGTGCCCTGTCGAAGTACCTTGGGAGAACAAATCGTTCGAACGGAGGAAAACACTTCATGGCAACCAAGAAGAAAGCCGCCAAGAAAAAGAAACACTAAGCGTGACAGATGCTCGTTCAGAAACTTCCCCCAAAGCCTCTCCGGAGAAGCAGCTCTTGAGAGGCTTTTCCTCTATCTGCAGACCTCCCTGTAGAGACGCGGCTTGCCGCGTCTCCCTCTGCGAGCATGTCCATTGGAGCGCGCGGACTCAAACCCGACTCGTTGCAAACAAGGCTCCGGAAGCCATGTGCACTTTTGGGTGCTACGGGGGTTGTTCAGCGGCGCGGCTCGTGCTAGAAACGCGTATACGGCAATTCGGAAATGGCCTCGATGAATCTTCGCAAGAAAGTGTCGAAAAAAACGGCCCGCAACTCCGAAATCATTATTCCGGATAAGCTCTATTTCCGCATCGGCGAGGTCGCGTCTTTATGCCGCCTGCCGGCTTACGTGCTTCGCTTCTGGGAAACGGAATTTCCGCAGCTGAAGCCCGTAAAAAGCAGCACCGGCCAGCGCATGTACCGCAAGCGCGATGTCGAGTCGGTGGTGCGTATCAAGAGATTGCTTTACGACGACGGCTTCACGATCGCCGGGGCGCGGCTGCAATTGCGCGAAGAGACCAAGTCCGAACGGAATCAGACAGCGCTGCCATTTCCCATCAATCCTGCCGTCAATGTGGCGCACTTTCGCCACGAACTGCAGCAGATCCTGCACATTCTTTCGGCCCGCCACTAGAAAAAAATCACCCGTGTGGTGACGGGGCTCCCGCCCCCTCCTAGCGGGTCAGAGACCGCCACCACACAAGTCGTCTTTACGCCGACTCCTGCATCCGCTCGGCTTCCACCAGCGGAGCATCGACCAGGTGTTCGCTCACGAACCAGGCCTGCAGCTCATTGGTGCGAAGCACATTGCTCACGACAACGTCGTTGGTGCCCGCATCTCCCAACGTGTCAGAACGCTCCGCCAGTTCACGGCATGCGCTGATGATGATCTGGTGGGCGTCCAGCAAGCGCGACAGCTGCACCGGAACCTCTTCGCGCCCCTTGGGCGGGCGTGGAATGCGCGTCAGCTCCGCGACGTCATGAGCCATGGCAATACTGATTCCACCCAGCAGCTGAATTCGTTCCGCAACTGTATCGACGAGTTCGCTCTGCTCTCCAAAATGCTTATCGAACAGGAGATGGAGCTGATAGAAAGTTGCTCCAGACACCTGCCAATGACACTTCTTGTAAAGATCCCGCAGCGTCATCGTGTCGACCAGCAGTTGGTTGAGCTGCTCGGTCATTTCCAGGCGCACCGGCTCCTCCAGTTGCAGCGGCTGCATGCTGGTCACTGTGCCAAATGCCTGGAGTTCGCGACCGCTCTGGTGAAAATGAGGTTGGGCTGAAGCTTTGTGTGCGTTGTTGGAGACTGGTTTCTTAGCCATGAGATTCTCCTGAGACTTCGAATTTGAGCAGGCCGGAAGGGAGGAATCGACGGAAGTAGGCATCCGCCTCCGGGGCCGCTTGTAGGTTCAGCCCTTTTGGATGCGAGCCATCGAGAATGGATACTCAGTTTTTTATCCCAGGGGCGCGGTTTTGCGGACGCGACTCCTGTTTTGGGACCAGCGGACTGGAACGTCGGCTTCGCCAACTTAATCGGCGGCACTGCGACGCAAGGTGTGTACCTCAGCCAGGAAGTCGACTCGAGGCGCGCCTTTCACTCCCGCCCCGGCCATTTTGGCTTTGAGCTCTTCAGAAGCGATAAATGCTCGCGCCGTTTCCAGATTTTCCCATTCAAACAGAAGTGTGACGTCATTGACGTTTCCGGTGCTGCGGAAAACTCGACAACTGCGCTCGCCGTTTTTATGCCGCCAATCGAGGTTGGAATCGAAAGCCGCTTTCCAAGCCATGTAATCGGCGACTTCGTGGTGGATAAGAACGTTGATCATGATTTCTCGGGCACTCCTTTCAAGCTGAAGGTGCTCCTAATATGGGAAAAATGCAAGGGCGCGGGTCACAGGGCGGAGGATTGGAAACCCCTGGGCCTGCGCGCCGGCCCTGTGGCTCCCATCAATTTCGAGTCGCGGGCGAAGGCGTCACACGTTCATAACTGGAATCCCAACCGCGCAAATGACTGCGTAGCCGCGGGTGCGCAGATTTACGCCGTAAGGGAAGCAGTCGTTCACCAGCAAGTCCGCCTTGGTCTGCTGCACGGCTCGGCGAAGCACGTCGGGTAGATTACCGCTGCCGATGAACACCTCTGCCTTGGTGCCGACCTCCTGCTGCAACTCTGCCATTTGCCGGGAAGCGTCGCCGACCAGTTCCGCTTTCAGCTTGGGATTGACGTAGTCGCCGCCGGGCGCCCAAATCCCGACGTTGTAGGTGACATGAGCCAGAGTAAGCTGAGCTTCAAATTCGGCAGCCATTTGAGCGGCCCATGACAGAGTTTTGTGGCTGCGAGCGCCGAATTCTACCGCGCACAGGACCTTGCGGATTGCAAACTCCGGCGCCGAAGCCAGGGGCGGCTTTTTCACGTGGGCGCTCGTCCAGACCGGGCATTCGGGCCCTTGTAGTGTTTTCTCCGTCAACGAGCTTAGAAGAAAGTGATCGAACGTGTAGCCATGCGAGGCCATCATGATCAAATCGGCTCTTTGCTGCAGAGCAACGTCTACAATTGCCTGGGCCGGTTCGTCCCTAACCAGCAAACGCCGTATGGCAAGCCCTGCAAGCTGGGGACCAAGAGCGCGGTCCTCTTTTTTTTCCTCAGCCCTTTTAACGATCTCAGCGACCAAATCCCAACCAGCAAGCTCGGCGCCATCCTCCGGCACACCAGCGCGGTGGCTCTCTTGCGTCATGACGTGCAGAGCGACGATCTCCGAATGGAAACGGCGAGCCAACGTCGCAGCCTGGTGAATCACGGGGAGCGAGGTATTCGGGAAATCCACCGGCAGAAGAATTGTCTTGATATCCATCGAGCGCCAGCCCAAGAGACAAAATACACTTCACCGCCTCTCTTTAGGATATGCCTGACAGGATGGGGTTGCACGTGAACTGTAGTAAGACGAAAGGAACCCTGCGAAAGTGCGACCCGTGAGAGGCGGAGACGGTTCCTTCGAATTGACTGGTCAGCCCGGGCAGACGATTGTCGGTTTTTCCGTTCTCCCCAACCTAATGTCTAACGCCGAGATGCGTCCCGACGGTCAATGAGTGTAATGGCGATTTAACGCCAATGGAGACTGTCCAGTTCAGTTCGGTCGAAATCCTTCCGCTCCGAAACTTCCAGTCACGGTAGCGAGGAAACACCGCGGTGGATGCCCGTCTATCACAGGGAAAAACTCCTGCCACGACCGGGAAGCGAGATTCCTTTAGATAGATCGGCCCTTTTTTATCGCCTAACTCGCGCCAACTCCCCTGGTGCCCGAGTCCTGGGCTTGCTCAGCGGCTTCCAGGAAGGCTGCAAGCGCTTCCCTATCCTCGGCAAGCATCGTGTTGAACCTTATCCCATTTCCCACCTGGGGATCGCAGGTAACCACGATGGCGGAGATCAACACTTTGGTTTGGATGGAAAGCTGGATATCCAAATTGGTCCCGATTGGGAATGGGAAAATTGACTCAATGTAGCAACCACTCAAGCTCAAATCGGTGGTAGCGCCACGAATCGGGCCGCCGCTTGCGTCAGTCCGTATTTCGAACGGCACACTCGCTTTTATCCGAACGAACTCGCGACGGTTTTCCTCGGTGCTGGTGCGCATGGTCTTCGTTGTTGTTTGCGGAGCGATTATGGTCAGCTGTCTGGTTTGCGGAGTGCAGATCGAAGCAGCGTGTTGAACAGGATCGGATCGGAACTTGGCGGAGACCTCATCGGCCGTCACAGGCTTGCTAAAGTAGTAGCCTTGAATCTCGTCGCAGCGAAGCGCCCGTAGGAACGACAGTTGCGCTTCGGTTTCCACTCCTTCCGCAATGACCTTGAGACCCAGACTTTTCGCCATTCTGATGATTGCGGTGGTGATCGCCGCGTCGTCAGGACTCACCGCAACGTCGCGAATGAAGGAGCGGTCAATCTTAAGCTTGCCGAAGGGAAACTGCTTCAGGTAGCTGAGGCTGGAGTAGCCCGTACCAAAGTCGTCGATGGACAGCTTCAAGCCCATGTTCTTCAATTCCCAAAGAACGGAGGCTGTCATGTCTGCGTTCGAGAGCAGAAGGCTTTCCGTAAGCTCCAGTTCGAGGTATTGGCAGGGGAGGCCGGTCTCGCTGAGTACGCTGCCGATGAGTTCTTGAAAGCCGGTCTGGCGAAACTGCACCGCTGACACATTCACGGCAACCGGCATTGGGGGAATCCCTTCATCTTGCCACCTTCGAGCCTGAGCGCAGGCTGTTCTCAGCACCCATGCACCGATGGGCGCGATCAGGCCGCTATTTTCAGCAATGCCAATGAACCGATCCGGCGACATTATGCCCAACTCCGGGTGTCGCCAGCGGAGGAGTGCTTCCAAGCCCACGACGGCCCCTGAGGCAACGTCCATCTGGGGCTGATAGACAAGGAAGAGTTCCTCCCTGTCGAGTGCCAGACGCAATCCGTGCTCCAGCGTCAGTCGCTCCATGACTTGCGCGTTCATCTCTTCGGAAAAGAACTGGAACCGATTCCGGCCGCTCTCTTTGGCGGTATACATGGCCGCATCTGCATTCTTGATCAGGGTCTCGCCGTCCGCACCATGCTCAGGGAAAATGCTGATACCCATGCTGCAGTTGACGCTCAACGAACGGTCTTGAATGCCGAATTCGGCAGTCATCGCATCCATAACCCGTTGCGCAGCGACCGCAGCGTCCGTCATATCTTTTAAACCGGTCAGCACCACGACGAACTCGTCGCCGCCAATTCGCGCCACGGTGTCTTGGTCGCGGGCCTCTCTCTTCAGACGATCTGCTACTTTCCGCAAGAGCAGATCGCCGAACGAGTGGCCAAGGGAGTCGTTGACGACTTTAAAGCGGTCAAGGTCAAGGAACAAAACTGCAACTTTGTCCTTCCGACGACGACTACCGGCAAGGGCCTTATCCAGGCGATCCTGGAGGAGAGTCCGGTTGGGCAGTTCCGTAAGAACATCGTAGTAAGCGAGGAATTTGACCCGGTCTTCGGCAACCTTGCGGTCCGTGATGTCTTCAAGGGTCCCTTCGTGAAGCACAAACTTGCCATCGCGGTCACGGACGGCCCGCACATTCGCCAAGACCCATTTTTTCGAGCGATCTCTACAGTGAACTTCCATTTCCGCACTGCGCACTACACTATCCGCGTCCAGCAGGCGCTTGAATTCATCGATCTGCCGGGAATCGGCAAAGAGCTGCGAAACCAGGTTCGAGACTTCCCCCATGAATTGCGCCGGAGAATCATAGCCGTGTATGTGTGCGAGCGCGCGGTTGATGTTTAGAGGACGACCTTCAGGTGTCATCTGAAAAATTCCTACAACCGCATCTTCGAAGATGGCACGGTACTTCTCTTCTGCATGTTGAAGTGCCGCATTGTGCAGCACCAGTTCCTCCGCTCTCTTCCGCTCCGTGATGTCGCGATTCACAATTACTAGTTTGTCAGTCTGACCTTTCGCGTTTCGGATCGCACATGCGGTTGACTCCAAAGTGCGCCAAGAACCATCCTTGTGGCGCATCCGGTATTCCAATCGCTCTCCCTTGCCACTCAGGCGTGCTTCCTCCACTGCAATCGATAATCGTTGGCGATCATCCGGATGAACTTGCTCATGGGAGCAAGTTGCTCTTAACTCGTCTAGAGAGTATCCCAGAATCTTTTGATACGAGGTGCTGTTATAGAGTCGGCGGCCATCGCTGTCAACCACGGCAATCATGTCAGCGGCGTTTTCGCTGACGAGTTGAAATAGCTGATCGCGCTCGGCCAATTGCTGTCCAATCCGCTGAAGCTGAAAGTGTTGATAAATCGCGTATAAATCGAAAAGTAATACAAGAACTGCAAGCGCACATACCCAGTGCTGGAGGTCAAAGCCGTAGGCAACGCCGGTTGCCCGATCAGACCAGGGAAGAGTGAACGATACGATCCCCAAGGTTAATGCCAGAGTCACAGAAACGGTGACGGCCAACAGCCACCACGCACGACTTACGATCTGCCCCACGTCAACTGGAAGCGCCTCGGGCTTGTTTCGGCTGACCTGCTGAAATGACCGCGGATTCATTGTCGTTCGACCATGCGCCGGGTACCCTATGGGATTCTAGCGGGCTATGGAAATGTAGAACGAGTTACGAAGGTAAGACCGTAGCTTGCGCGACCGCTGCTACGGAACAGCGATTGGCTGCCGGGCGTCTGCTGAGTCGTGCCGAGTTTCAGAGGGTCATGGGGTTCCCGGATGGCTGCGATGGGGGGCAGATTCCTTCGGAGAGGTACTTGGGAGGCCCGCCAGGAATCGGACCTTTGATGGCATCCGGCCCGGTCCACGATAGGCCGACCTGTTGCGCCAAATGTACTGCTCAGTCTGAAGACCGCGTGGCCACGCGCTCGGAGAGTTTCAGTCGCCCTTAACTGTTGCAACCAGGCAATTTCGCTCATTGAGGGATTTTGAGCGTTATGGCGAGGTTACGCCACCAATCCTCCTGAGATTATCGTCAAGCCTGCTTAACTCTGGGATATTCCGGTTCACAGATCGGCCGACGCTGCACTGTTGCGACCGTTTTCAGCCGCAAACCAGCGTGCAAAACTCTGCATCTTGATTTCCGCCCAGCCCCTTGCTAGTCTTGCGAACGCTCGTCGTCTGCAAAAGAAAGAGCGTGGAGCCGCACCGCATCTATACTCCTCCCTTACCAACCCGCCGTTCGCCGTAGAAAGATTTTAGGAGATTTACCCATGACCACTCTGTCCGCCCGCCTTCTCGCCCTGCTTTCTCTCCTCGGATTGTCGTCCACCTCCACCGCTCCGACAGCAAAAAGGCGCGCGCCTCGCCTCCGCTCCATGGCGGCGGCCTGCGCCCTCCTGCTTCTGCTGGGCGCGGTTTCCATTCCCGCCCACGCTCAGACGGATGCCGAATCCGCGTTACCGACTCCCTCCGCCCAGCAAGCCCCGAGAGTGCCACCGCCTCTGATGTCGGTCCCCACGGCCCAGTATTTCAAGAACAATCCGGCGGCGCGGAGCCAATTCCTTGCGCAATGGAAACAACGATCGGCTAACTCTGCCCGGCCTTCCGAAAAGAATTTTTCGCCTGCCTTCGGCGGGACCTGGCAAGCCGGGACGATCAACACCCTCAGCGAGAGCGGCGGTGGTCAAAATTGCAACCCGCTCTTGCTGACCGACGGAACTGTGATCGTCAGCGATTGCGGCTGGGTTGGGAATTGGTACAAGCTGACGCCTGATATCACCGGCAGCTACGTGAACGGGACGTGGACTCAGATTGCGACCATGCCGGTCATCAACGACGTACAGTACGCTCCCTTGGCCAACGCCTCTGCCGTGCTGCCCGATGGCCGGGTCATTATCATGGGCGGTGAGTACAACTGGCTAGGCAACAAATATAGCAACCACGAACCAGTGTGGACGAGTCTAGGCGCGATCTACGATCCGGTCGCTAATACCTGGACACCAGTATCGCCACCAGCCGGAGCCGGTTGGACAGGTACGAACGGCAACGGCGGCATCGGCGATGCTCAAAGCACCGTGCTGGCCGATGGCACATTCTTGCTCGCCGCCTGTTGCGGCTATCCGGATGTCGATGCTTTATTTGACGCCACGAACTTGACCTGGACCGGCACGGGAGCGCCCAACGCGGGACAGCTTTACCAGGATGAACAAGGTTACACGCTGCTGCCCAACGGGAACATATTGACGGTCGATATTTGGACGGGTTGCAGTGACCTTAATTCCTGCGACGGCCCGAATCCCACCAACGCCGAGCAATACAATCCTACGACCGGCATCTGGAGCAGTGCCGGCAATACGGTGGTTTCGCTCGTCGATCCTTATGCCTGCGGCCAGTTCGAAATCGGCCCGGCTCCGCTACGGCCGGATGGAACCGTGGTCCAATTCGGCGGCAACACGGGCTGCACTGGTGACGCGGATCCTACTGGGATCTACGACTCGACCACTGGCGTTTGGAGCGCCGGCCCCAACGTACCAGAGGTGTGCGGATCCAACGGGACCACTCAATGCACCCTCGAGGATTCTCCGGCGGCGGTCTTGCCGAATGGCAACATCCTGTTTGCGGTGAGCGCTTATGCGGGGATCGCCGCTGACGCACTTCCGACCCATTTCTTTGAGTTTACAACCAGCAACGCCATCAATCAGGTGGCCGACGATTTTGCTGGTAGTACTTTCCCTTCCAGCAGCTACAACTTTCTCGTCCTGCCCAATGGCCAGATTCTCACCACCGTAAATCTCGACCAGCTCGAGTTCTATACCCCGACCGGTTCTCCCGATCCCAGTTGGGCTCCTGTGATTTCTACCTCGCCGTCCAGCGTTTACCCTGGGACGACCTATACCATCACCGGAACGCAGCTCAACGGTTTGACGCAGGGCGCATATTACGGCGACGACTTTCAGATGGCGACTAACTATCCGATCGTGCAGATTACCAACGCCGCGACCGGCCATGTCTTCTACGGCCGCACGTTTAACTTCAGCACCGAGTCGGTCGCGCCCGGGGCTGCGGTCTCCACGAACTTCACGGTGCCGGCAAATATCGAACAGGGGGCGAGCAGTTTAGTGGTCATCGCGAATGGCATCCCATCCGCGCCGGTTCCCATCGGCATTGAGGTGCCGGTGCCTGGCGTGAGCGTAGGGTCCAGCCTGAATCCGTCGGTCTACGGACAGCCGGTGAGCTTTACCGCGACCGTGACGGGCGCGAATCCCACCGGTAGCGTGCAGTTCAATATCGACGGCGGCGCATTCGGCTCGCCGGTGACGCTAGCCTCGGGTTCGGCCACTTCGGGCACCATCTCCACGCTGACTGCGGCAACGCACACGGTCACTGCCGTCTACTCGGGCGACACGAACAACGCGGAAGGCACGGGAACACTGGCCGGCGGCCAGGTCGTCAATCAGAGCACCGTCAACGTCACCGTCGGCACCAGCCCGTCTGGACTGCTGGTTTCGGTGGATGGCGGCACGCCTCAAGCCGCGCCCGTCGTCGTCTCCTGGACGATTGGCTCGCCGCATACCATCACGGCTCTCTCCCCGCAAACGCCAGTTGCGGGAACGCAGTACACCTTCGCGATCTGGTCGGATGGCACCACCTCCGCAACGGATTCGGTCACAGCAGCGGCCAACATGACCGGCTACACGGCGTCCTTCAACACCGCATACCTGTTGACCACCGCGGCCAATCCCACCAACGGCGGAACCGTCGCGCCTCCATCGGGCACATACTATGCCGCGAAGATGGTCGTAAACCTGAGCGCATCCCCGAACCCGAATTATGCGTTCTCCAACTGGACCGGCAACGTGGCCAACGCCAGCAGCGCCTCCACCACTGTAACCATGACCGCCGCAGAGAGCGTTACCGCGAACTTTGTCGCAATCGCGCCGCAGGTGACTGCCTCCCCATCCAGCATCAGCTTCGGCAACGTCGAACTCTGCCGGACGAAGGCAGTGACTGTGACTTTGCAAGATAATGCCTCGACCCTGGTGCAGATCGGACCCATTTCGCTAATCAACGTCACTGGAAATCCGTCCGATTTCGCCATCCGCAGCTACAGCACCACTGGAATCCTTGGACCCGGCAAAGGGCGCAGTTACCAGATCCAGGTGAAATTCAGTCCCTCTGAAGAGTTAGCGGAATCGGCGACGCTGAATATCGTAACCAACGCTCCGGGCAGCCCCGTCCAGGTGCCGATCACGGGTACAGGAATTAAGGGACCGAAAGGTTGTGATCTCAATCCGTAACGGATCGATCTTCCACCCTAACGTTCGCCGCTCTCTGAGGTTAGCGTGGGATTTCACTGGTTAGAAGAACTCGCAGTGAACACAAATAACCAACGCCGCTCGCTGTTGCGGGCGGCTTTTCTTTTGCAGCACGGCGAACTAGTTGCGCGGTAACTTCTGTTATCAGGCCATTACACGTTTTGACCTGTCGCTAAGTGTAACCGCGATTTAACAACAGTTACGCACCCCCTGAAGCGGACGACGCAAGGTGCTTCACGTCTACCTTCGGCTGCTAAGGCGCGCGGACGCGTGGTAGCATCCCTCGCGAGGAGAAAATGACATGCTGAGGGTGACGATTGCAGTCGTTTTGGTAATGGTGGCAGCCGGGTTGGCGGTCGCAGCGGAGAATCCGGAACAGGCGGCCACGATGAAGACGGTCAACCAATTCGCGGACGGCTTTAACAAGGCTGACAGCAAAGCCATGGTGGCGACCTGTGCTCATCAAACGTCCATCATCGATGAATTTCCGCCCCACGCCTGGCACGACTGCGCGGCCTGGCTGAACGACTATAAAGCCTGGGCTAAGAAGAATGGAGTAACGGATGGGGTGGTCACCCTCGGCGATCCAAAACACGTGGACATTACAGGCGACCGGGCGTATGTCGTCGTTCCCGCGACATTCACCTCTAAGCATAATGGCGAGCCGATGAACGAGGGGGGTTCAATGCTGACGCTCGTCCTGCAAAAGAGCACTGCCGGTTGGCGAATTACCGCCTGGACGTGGACGATGGGTTAGGGGCAGCGCGGATTTCCAGGTGCGCACTTTCGCCTTCGGTTGGGCCAACGTGGGACAAATGATTTGCCTGATGATTCCTCGCCGTCTGTTCCCCAGCGACGGGTGCGTTGCGAGGGGTTTTGAGCGTTATGGGGATTTTCCGGCAACCATACTCCCAGAGCTTACTCCCCGATCTGAGTGCTGTATCATCTTGGGCGTGACAGCGCACAGACTTTGGGCGGTTTTGCTGATAGTAGCCGGGGTTCATAATCGACGGCTTCCCGAGGAGATTCGTGGCTGATATTAAGGGCAGGGTCATTTTGGATACGCTTGCCGCAGTCAGGGAGCGAGCGGGCGAACAGGAACTCTCAAAGGTCATACAGAGCTTGAGCAATGAATCGAGAAAAGTATTTGAATCCCCGATTCTCTTCTCGGAATGGTACCCGTTGGACGCCTTCGCCGAGTTTCTGGAAGTCGACGTTCGAGAAACAGCCGCTGGCAATCGCGAAGTGCTCGCCGAACGTTCCGAAAAAGTCGTGGGGTCACAGCTCCGTGGCGTCTACAGAATTTTCGTCAAGCTTGGTTCGCCTAAATTTGTCATCACCCGCATTTCCGCCGTGCACGAGACCTATTTCAGGGGTGTCAAGATCACCATGGAATTCGAACGTTCCAGTGCCATCATCAAATATTTCGGCTTCCAAAAAAAGCAAAACATCATGGAGCCTGTCATCATCGGATTCTTTCGAAAAGCCTTGGCGATGTCCGGCGCGAACCGAGTGGTCCTTAAATTCACTGTTCCTATCGCTCAGGCGGGCCCGTATTCAGAGCTCGCAATTAGCTGGCAATGATTACAGCTGCATGGCGATCGTGAATAAGCCGACTCGTTTGCCGGTGTTTGTGGAAAGACGATGTTCTTCTGGCGGTCTCTGACATCCTGTGGCCCTTGATCGCGCTGTTTCCATTGCCTGAGATCGGGGCCTAAAATAACACCAATTACTGCTGAACGCAGGCAAAAGCAAAACTTTGCGCTGAATCCGTGTCCAATCTCGGATAGTTGCTGTTAGCCAGGCGATGGCGCCCAAAATCCCGTTGCAGGGTCGATGAGCGTAACCGCGATATTTCGCCACCTGTAGTTGCAGAGCGTATTCTGCGAGCTTAGTGCTTATCATCGCGCCGTGACAGCGCACAGACTTGGGCGGTTCTCCTGATAGCAGTCGGGATTCTGGTATCTGCTTTTGCAAGCCAAATTTCGACGTTCAAATCTTCTGCACGGGCACGGTTCTATCAGCGCCATCCTCGGGTCGCACCAAAGGACGTACAACCCCCGTTATCTTGCCCCGGTTCTTCAACGCGGCCACACTCAGGACTATGCAGGCAGACGCGCCGATGTTCATTGATGGCCTCAGCCAAGGTTTTTTCATGGGCTTTCTAGTGTCGCTTTTAATGTGTGGTCTTTTCTTCGGTTATTGGCTTGTGATGCGTCCTAATTCCGTGTCGCAGCGAGAGGTGAAGTCCAGGGCTGCCTCAGCATCAAATTAGGACAGTCTTCAACATAGCTGAAACCAAGCTGTCAACCGGTCTTGCCGCCCCTTCACCCGCATAGTGCCGCTCCGAGCGAGTAGAATGCGCCGCACATGGATATTCCGGTGATCAAGACTTTCACCCCCTCCGGAACGCTGGACCCGCCCCGCCGAGTAGGGACCGCAGCGGTCCAAGAAGTGCTAGGTGTTGAAATCAGGCGCTAACATGCAGTGACCCCGAGTCCAATTCAAAAACGAAGGATGGGTATGCCTGCAGGCTCCTAAAGAGGGCATGAAAGGATTGGTCGGGACGGCGAGATTTGAACTCGCGACCCCTTGCACCCCAAGCAAGTGCGCTACCAGGCTGCGCTACGTCCCGATCGAATCGCCGCCACGAACGACACTTAAGATGACAGCGGGGGTTTGACCTCCAAATTCTACACTAGTCTGAATCATGGGCGAAGACCGAGCTAACCGACGTGTCTCGACTACGCATTCAAGGACGCTTCGGCCATAGCACCCTATGTCACAAACGCGCGGTGATGACGATCACCTCCCGGTGACAGCTTTTCGCGTCAACATGATCTCGAGTTTTCACAAAAAGCAGGCAAACTCAGGCCGTGATAGCACGCGAGGATTTCTTGGCAATTCTGGTGACAGGCGGAGCAGGCTACGTTGGCAGTCACGCGGCGCGCGCGCTGCGCCGCGCCGGCTATGAGGTCGTGCTTTATGACAATCTCTCCACCGGCTGCCGCCGCCTGGCGCAAGGCTTCGAGTTGATTGAGGGCGACATCGCCGACCAAGCCACACTCAGACCGGCGCTAGCGCGCGTCGACGCGGTCATGCACTTTGCCGCGCACGCCTATGTGGGAGAGTCAGTCGAGAACCCACGCAAATATTTCCAAAACAATGTGCTGGCATCGCTTAATCTGTTGAATTGCGCGGTGGATGCCGGAATCCGCAGCTTCGTGTTTTCTTCCAGTTGCGCCGTTTATGGCGTTCCCGGGCAAATTCCAATTACCGAGAAGACGCCGCGCGAGCCTGTCAATCCTTATGGCGCCTCAAAGCTGTTTGTCGAAAATGCGCTCGAAGCTTACGGCCGCGCGTACGGACTGCGATCCGTGAGGCTGCGCTATTTCAATGCCGCGGGGGCGGACGAGAACGGGGGGATTGGCGAACTTCATGATCCCGAGACTCACCTGATTCCACTGGCTCTCGCCGCTTGCACACGCTACGGGCACGAAATACAAATTCACGGCTCCGACTACCCAACAATGGATGGCACCTGCGTTCGCGATTATATTCATGTCACCGACCTGGCCGATGCTCACGTCCGGGCGTTGCAATACCTTGAAAGAGATAATGACGAAAGAAGCGGCGATGCAGAAAATGGCAGCGAAAAAGGCGGAAACTCGCTGGCCGTCAATCTTGGAACCGGCCGCGGTCATTCCGTTCTCGAAATCATCCGCGCAGTAGAAAACGCCATCGGAGGATCAGTTCGGCACCGGATAGGGGCACGCAGGCCGGGCGATCCTCCGGTTCTGATAGCTGATCCCGCGAGGGCGCAAAGCGTGCTGGGATGGACTGCCAAACGCGATCTCACCGACACTGTATCGAGCGCGTGGATGTGGATGCAGAAAACAAAATCTTCAGCAGTTGATGGTGAGGCACACGGCAAAATCCCAGTTTATGCGAGTGGCGCTCGATGAAGCGCTTCGGCTCCTAGAATGTCGTTACAAGGCGAAAGGTGTATTGGCGCGCCGGACCGATCGCGTTGCCTGAGAACAATCCTCCGAAATCGATTAGTTCAAGTGTGTTGCTCAGGTTTGCTACGTCGCCCTGAAAACGTAGCGAGCGCTTTTCCCGCTGGTAGAGATCGACGCCCACCGAAGCATTCTGCGTGAAGTAGGGACTGATGCGGTCGCGATTGAAATTGAGGTGATTCACCACCGATTCACCGTATTCCGTGGCATATTGTTGAGGAGTCAAATCCGGTTGAAACGGTAGTCCGGTGTTGTAATCGCATCCCAAAGCGAGCCACAGGCGCGGAACGACCTGATAGCGGACGCGGGCCCGCAGGGTATTCCGCTGGTCTTGCGAGTTGGGGAAATGGCCGCTGGTCGGGTTGATTGCGTCGTCTCCCAGGAACAATCCGCCGGTCACCGGGAACCAGGCATTTCCGACGATATAGGAGTAGCTGGCGAATCCGGAGAACCGCCCCCATTGCAGAACTTCGAGCTTGGCCTCAGCGCCGTAGAGAATGGCGTGATTAAATGCGATGGGAAAACTGATCCCGGTACTCAGAATTTGGGAGTCGTCGGCGTAATTGTTCACGTCGCGGCGGAACGCATTCGCATCCAGCCGCAACTTCCCAAAGAATGCTTTCGTGGTCCCCCATTCATAATAGTTGCCATGAGAAGGCTGGACCGGCAGCTGCAGTGCGGGCACGCTGGTGTCTATCGCCTCCGCAGCCGGAGAACTGGCTAACAGGATGTTTTCAAACGACGGCGTCTGGAAGATCCGGTCATAGGAGAAGTGAACATTCAAACCAAGGGTGGGGAAGTAGCGCGAAACCGCGAGGCGCGGGCTGACTGCATTCTGATTCAGCAACAGTTGGTAATGGTCCCAGCGGAGGCCGGCATTGACCGTCCAATTGCCGAGGCGGACCAAATCCTGAACATAGGCCGCTTGTTCAAGATCCGGGCGCTGGCCCAGGAAGGCAAAGGTGATCGCGCCGGAATCCAGGATCCCCAGATTGATAGGACATTGCGGATCGTTAGGATCCGCACAGTCGGGTATCGCGTAGGTAGTGTTTTCGTGCAGGAAGATGGCATCGGATTCAATACCCGCCTTAAATTCCTGCCTGCCATGATGGATGGAGACGCTGCCGTTGAAGTAGATCTCCTTGAAGTCGTTGTGCTGGGTGGCATTGAGGGGCCAGGAGGCGTTGTTGGAAGAAAAGTCAGTGGAGTTATCACGGGACATTCCGCGCAGCACGCCTATGGTATCGGAGGAGAAAGTATGCTGGTAGGAAACGCTCCCCATGGTTTCAAAGTTATCGCCGGTCTGTAGCTGCCCTCCGGGAATGAACACGCAATCGGCTGGATTCTGTCCCACACAGCCGACCGTGTTGTCCGAGTTCGGCAAGTACGCTCCATTCTGCTGCACCAGTTCGTTGGGGATTTGGTAGCGCGCCAGTTCATGGCGGACAATCAGAGTGAGACGGTCCTTCGGCGTGAGCTCCCGCTCATAGCTCAGCGAAAAGCTGCCGGTGGTGCCGTTGTTGGTGTAATTCTCTGGAACCACCGGGTTGAGATAGTGGCCGGTCATGTTCCCGGAGGCGCTCAGGCCAAACGTATTCTTATTCCATGTGTATTGGTCCTGGGTATTGATCCCGGCCGTATCATAGGTGCCGCCGAAAAGCGTGAGCTGCCCGTGAAATCCCGGATCTTGGCTCTTGAGAGTATTGACCTCAACCACGCCTCCCATCTTCCTGCCGAATTCCGCCGGAATGCCCGCGGTGTAAATGTCGAGGGATTCCACGTCATTGGCTTCGGCAGGCTCCGGTCCAAAGCTGGATGAACGGTTGTCGGTGAGCGGTATGCCGTCGACAACAAATTGCGTCTGATATTCGGAGCCGCGGGGATGAAGGACGGCGTTCCCTTCGTAGAGCCAACCGGGCTCTGAGTTCACCAGGTCCTGCATAGAGCGGCCGGGCAGCGCGGTCGGTCGATTTTGAATCGTCTCTGGGCCCATCTCGTTGACCGAACCTGCACGATAAGGATCGACCAATGTGCCAGACGCGCTGACCTTCACCGATTCGGACACTGAAGCCACTTTCAGCGGGATCTTACGATCCAAGGGAAGCGCGGAACGTATTTCAACCGACTCGGAAACCTCGGCAAAGCCTGGCACTTGGATCCGGAACTGGTAAATTCCATAGGGCAGGCGCTTGGCATCCAGGCTGCCCTGGTCGTCGGTAGTGAATGTATGGCGGTACTCGTTGCCTTCGCTAACAAGTTCAACCGTACTCTTCAGGCCCAATCCAGCAGGATCGGTGATGGTTAAACGCAATTCCCCGCTGTCGCTCTGGCCAAACATGATTCGGCCAAACCATGGAATCATGCAAAAGAGAAAGACAAGAATAGCTGTAAATCTTTTCATCAATGACGTCTCTTGTAGTTTAGCCGTTGTGCGGTGAGCGGTTGGCAGACGTTTTTCCTCCGATGGTTACCTTGGGGCAGGGTAACGGCATCGCTTTTTCCAGGCCTCACTTGCATATTCTATGGCCGCAGCCCTACACAGCCCCCACATGGAATGCGCATGTCAAGGATGCCCTGGAAGAACATCTCCACGAAATGGTCTGTGCGGGTGAGCTAGACCTCTCCACCGCGCAGCGCGACATCGCAACCGACTGGATTGCGGCCTACAAGAAGTATTTCCACACCGACAGGCCTATTTCGCTGCGTTCCAGTCTAATTCGGCGGACAAGCGAAATTACAAATTACCGATTGCAAATGCCTTCCTGATCCGCTCCCAGGTCTCCTGCAGCGTCTCCGGCAGCACTCTGGTTTCGCCGATTACGCTGACAAAATTTGCGTCCGCGACCCAGCGCGGCAGAATGTGCATGTGGATGTGTCCTGCCACTCCAGCGCCAGCCGCTTTTCCGATATTCATGCCGAGATTCATGCCGTCGGGCACATACAGCGACCGCAATATTCCTTCCAACCGCTGAGTCAGGGCCATCATCTCGTGGGCCGCGTCTGTGGGAAGCTTCTGCAGTTCGTCAAGGTGGGCGTAGGGCACGACCATTACATGGCCGTTCGTGTATGGATAGGCGTTAAGAATGACGTAGCAATACACTCCTCGGTGGACAATAAGCGCCTGTTGGTTGCTTTGTTTGGGAGCGTCGCAGAATATGCAGCCCGATATCAGGTCGGCGCCAGTGACATACGCGTAACGCCAGGGAGTCCAGAGATGATCCATGGGGGGAGGGTAGCAGAAACCCGCTGCTAGCTGCGAGCCGCGAGCTAGGAGCTAAGAACCAAGAGTCTTAGCGCTCGATCGAGTTCGCAACTCGACCGTAGCGCCGGCGTCCCGCCGGCTGTCGAACTGAAAGTAGCCCACTAGCTTTCGGAGCTCGCAGCTCGGAGCCAGTGTGACAACCCTGTAAATTCTTCAGTCCTTGTCAGAATCTCGTTTGACACTGTTCCAAACCGGTTGCTATAGTCGAAGTGTCCCTATTTGGACGCGGTTTCGAACCAGCTGGAATTGTCCCAGGTCGTCCGCCAGGTCGGCCTCAACGTAACCCAATGACCACGCCAGCAGTCCGCTACACCACGTCCCACGTAGATTGCGCACGAACGCGCGCCACACAGAGGCTATGAACTTGTTCGACGACAGCAATAATCATAATTCTGAATCCAGTCTTGAAACCATGACACCTAATCGCGATACCCACACCGGCGCCTCGGCCGTTTTAGACGCACCCGAGCACGCACAACCCTCACCTGCGGAAACTTCCGCCGCTCCTGAAGACTCCCTTCATCACGATAACGACCACGATCCGAACGACTCTCAAACAGAGTCTTCTCAGAACAGCTTCCCCCAGAATGATGGCGCCAAAAATGACACCGCGAAAGTCGACGCCTCGGAGAATGCCGCGCCCGAGACCGCCGCGGCTGCCAGCGACGATTTCGCTGCCGCCCTCGAACACTTCGAGACCGAAACCGAAGAAGCAGTTGGCGAAGACCACGTAATCAAAGGCCGCGTGGTGAAACTGACCGCGACCCACGTCGTCGTCGATATCGGAACCAAGTCCGAAGGCATGGTTCCGCTCGCGGAGGTTCTCGATCACGAAGGCAAGCCGCGCTTCAACCCCGGCGACGAGATTGATGTAATGCGCGAGAAAGGTGAAACCGAAGAGGGCTACGTCAACCTCTCGCACCTGAAGGCGCAGCGGCTGCGATCGTGGGACGAGATTGAACGTGCCTATAACGAAAAGAAGCCCATCAAGGGCGTCGTCGTGGAGCGTATCAAAGGCGGCCTGACCATCGATATTCAGGGCGCGCGCGCCTTCCTGCCCGGCTCGCAAGTCGACCTGCGTCCCATGCGCAATTTGGACGGCATGAAGGGCCAGACGATGGAAGTCGCCATCATCAAGCTCAACAAGAAGCGCGGCAACATAGTAGTCTCGCGCAAGCAGCTTCTCGAAGAAGAGCAGAATGAAAAGCGCGGCAAAACTCTTGAGCACCTGGAAGAAGGCAGCGTCCTCACCGGTATTGTCAAGAATCTGACCGAGTATGGCGCCTTTGTCGATATGGGTGGGATCGACGGCCTCTTGCACATCACCGACATGTCCTGGGGACGTCTGACGCATCCGCGCGACCTGGTCAACGTTGGCGATCAGATTCAGGTCAAAGTCCTGAAGTACGACAAAGACAAGCAGCGTGTTTCGCTCGGTTTCAAACAGCTCACGCCCGATCCGTGGCTCGACGCTGAGCATCGCTATCCCGTGGGCGCGCACGTTCACGGACGCGTCATCAGCGTCACCGATTACGGCGCCTTCGTCGAACTCGAACAGGGCATTGAAGGTCTAGTCCACGTGAGCGAAATGACCTGGTCGAAGCGGATGAAGCATCCGTCGAAACTGGTCAACGTAAACGACGAAATCGACTGCGTCGTCCTGAGCGTGAATCCGACCGAGCGCCGCATATCTCTCGGCATGAGGCAGCTAGCATCGAACCCGTGGGATACGCTGCACGACAAATATCCCGTGGGAGCGACGGTCGAAGGCCGCGTGCGCAACTTGACGGAGTTTGGCGCTTTCATCGAAATCGAAGATGGAATCGACGGCTTAGTCCACGTCAGCAACCTGAGCTGGACCACCCGCGTGAAGCATCCATCGGAGGTTCTGAAGAAGGGCGACAAGGTGAAGGCCGTCATTCTGGCGATCGAACCCGATAAGCGTCGGCTATCGCTCGGCGTAAAGCAGATGCAACCCGACATTTGGGATTCGTTCTTTGCCAAGCACCGCATTGGAGACATCGTGCATGGCAAGGTGCTGCGCGTAGCGAACTTCGGCGCGTTTGTCGAGATTGCCGAGGGCATCGAAGGCCTCTGCCACAACTCCGAGGCGGTCGATGGCAACGGACAGCCGATGCATCTCGAACCTGGAGCTGAGTTCGACTTCAAGATCATCAAGATGAATCAGGAAGAGAAGAAGGTTGGCCTGAGCATCCGCGCAGTCGGTGAAGAGGCGTCACGCCAGGAAGTCGAATCTTACAAGCACCCGACATCCTCATCATCGTCGTCATCCTCGAACAGCACGACGATCGGCGACTTGATCTCGTGGAAACGTGCGGGCGGAGACAGCAACTAGCTTCTTCTTGCTAACATCGTACTTAAGGCCACCATAAGCGGTGGCTTTTTTTGTCGCAGCGCAGGGGCGAACTGTCTGGGGCCTGAGAGCACCTCAGGATTTTTCCGATCGAACAATTTCCGATGGAACTGCCGCGAGCGTTCTTGCATCTAAGGCCATGTCGTGCACATTATCGAACGACAGGAGGACTCACATGTCGCATTACGGACTTTTAGGGGAATATCAATTTCGCGATGCCGCCTACGATATACGCGGAACAAAGATCTACGGGCGGGAGGACGAGAAGCTGGGGAAGATTGACGATGTCATCTTTGATCATTCGACAGGAGACATTCAATATGTCGTCGTCGATACCGGCTGGATAACGACAAAGAAGTTCATTGTGCCCGCCAATCGCCTGCGGCCATCGCCCAAACACGATGACGATTATGCCTCGGACTTGACCAAGCAACAGATCGAGAATTTTCCACCGTTTAACGAAAGCGATCTCAAATCCGAAGAGCGGTGGGCAGACTATGAGGGCCGCTACCGCTCGAAGTGGGAAACGGGACCCGTGATGCATCGGGAAGGAACTGATCGCAACATCACGCCCACGACGCAACAGATGCGAGGCAATCAATCATCTCTTCGAGCTTCAGGTGACACCAGCGAACCGCTCACCGTCGGCCAGTCGGCTGACGAGGCAGCTGTGGAAGCGGCAAGCACGCCAACGGAACGCATAATTCCTGCGGGAAGCGATGCTGTGGTGATTGAAAGCAGCGCAGTTGGAATTGGCGAACGCTGGGACACGTTCCAGGAGCGTCTGCGTGAACGCCGTAAAGAGGCCGTGGCAGAATGCCATTACTGCTCTGCCAGCGCTGATACCCTCAGGAAAGCGGGTTAGGATTTCCTGTATGCGGCTTAGGGTTCTCCGTACTCGGCTTCGGACGGGGATCGCAGGTTGTCGCTCGCTGTTCCAAAAATTGCATGCCACTACCGCTGAGCAGACGATACCGGCCAATGGATGCGCTGCCGGCGACGGAAGTACCGGCCGGCGCCGATTGGCAATACGAGCCGAAGTGGGACGGCTTTCGCTGCCTCGCCTTTCGAGATCACAAGCGGATCGATCTACTATCGAAAGCCGGCAAGCCGCTGACCAGGTATTTCCCCGAGCTTGTAGACGCACTGGCCGCGCTACGCATCGACCAGTTCGTTCTCGACGGCGAAATCGTCATTCCGCAGGAGGGAGCGCTCTCGTTCGATAATTTGTTGATGCGAATCCACCCGGCAATCAGCCGGATTCGACAGTTGAGCCAGTCCACGCCGTGCCTGTTGCTGGTTTTTGATCTGCTCGTATCCGAACAAAGCAAAGACGGCAAAGGCGAGTTGCTCGTGAAAATGCCGCTCGCTGTTCGCCGCAAAAAGCTCGAGCAGTTTGCCCGGTTGTACTTGAAGTCAAATCGGACGATACGCCTCTCGCCCGCGACCCGCGATTTAGCCGTGGCACGCAAGTGGTTTCGCGCTGGCACGGGATTGGATGGCATCGTCGCCAAACGCCGCGACTTGCCGTATCGATCCGGTGAACGTACTGGCATGATCAAGATCAAGACGCAGCGCACTGCCGACTGCGTCGTTGGCGGCTTTCGCTACCTCGAGAAAGAGCGTCTGGTTGGCTCGTTGCTTCTCGGACTCTATAACGACGAAGGCAAACTTGATCATGTCGGATTTACTTCGTCGATCCATGACACCGATCGCAAGGCTTTAACCGAAAAGGTCGAGCAAATGATCAAGCCGCCCGGTTTCACCGGACGCGCGCCGGGAGGTCCAAGCCGATGGAGCACGAAGCGTTCAAGTGAATGGCAGCCGTTGGCGCCGCGGCTGGTTGTTGAAGTGCAGTTCGATCACTTCACAGGCGGACGCTTTCGGCATGGCACCAAGTTTCTGCGTTGGCGGCCAGACAAAGCACCTCGCGATTGCACCTTCAGGCAAGTCGAGCGCGAACATCTCGCGACATTGACTCTACTCGATGTTGCCAGTTGAAGCCGAACAAGACAGAATCCCAAATAGCACGCTACAGCATCTTCCCTATAGTTCGGCTTCATCCCGCTTCGTACAATTAAAAAGTTGGAGTCGACACGCTGAACTACATGAGAATTGCCCTGGTTTCGCCGCTCTATGAAAGTGTTCCACCGCCGGGATATGGTGGAACAGAGCGCGTTGTTTCGTGGCTGACCGAGGAACTGGTTCGTCTCGGACACAGAGTGACGCTTTTTGCCAGTGGCGATTCCCGTACCAATGCAAGATTGATACAGGGATGTGCCGCAGCTCTCCGGACGGACCCGAATTGTCAGGACTATCTCGCGCACCATGTTCTCATGCTTCAAAAATTGGGGAGACACCGGTCTGAGTTCGATGTTGTCCATTTTCATACCGACTATTTGCATTTCTCCTTATGCCGGGAATGGGGATTGAATCAACTGACCACTCTTCACGGCCGCCTGGATCTTCCAGATCTTCCGGTTCTCTACGAGGAGTTCTGCGACATGCCGGTGGTGTCGATTTCGCGAGCCCAACGCAGGCCATTGCCGGCCGCCAACTGGATAGGAAATGTCTATCACGGTCTACCCGAAAATTCCCTCCGCTTTCATCCCGCGCCTGGAAACTACCTCGCGTTCATTGGAAGAATTTCGCCGGAGAAGCGCCCTGATCGCGCGATTGCAATCGCAAGAGCAGCCAAGATGCCGTTGAAGATTGCAGCGAAGGTGGATCGTGCAGACCGCGAGTATTTCGAAACTCGCATTAAGCCGCTGCTTGGCCAACCTGATATCGAATTCATCGGAGAGATTGGCGATGAGCAAAAGGCAAACTTTCTGGGCAATGCCGTGGCCTGTTTGGCACCGATCGATTGGCCCGAGCCATTCGGTCTGAACATGATCGAAGCGATGGCCTGCGGCACCCCGGTGATTGCGTTTCGCCACGGATCGGTCCCTGAAATCATCGATGATGGAATCAGCGGGATTATCGTAAAGAGTATCGAAGAGGCCGTGCAAGCCGTCGACCGAGCGAAGAAAATGTCGCGCGCAGCCTGTCGGAACGCTTTCGAACAGCGCTTTACTGCCCGCCGCATGGCTCAGGACTACTTGAGAATCTATGAACAGATAGTTGCGCAAGCCCCTGCATTCCAGAAGAGTTCCATTATCGACTCCTCGGAATCGGGAAGAGAACCGGTCGCCGATCCGAGCTTCATCGATCCGACCTTTGCGGAGGATGCCGCCTAATTTTGGCCGCTAATTTTGGAAGATGTAGTTCAAATTGAGAATCAGTTTTATGTCCTGGCTACTTCTTCGCTGGCAGATGACCGTACGCGTGTGCTGAAGTACGGCGAGACCTTCGCTGTGTTGAACCGGTTGGGCGATGTCGAATCCTTAGGTCTTGGAGAGCAGGGTCTCTACCACAACGGCACTCGACATCTCTCGCGTCTCGTACTGCGCTTGGGCGACAAAATTCCGCAGCTTCTCCGTTCCACCATTCAAGACGACAACGCATTTCTAACTCTGGATATGATGAATCCCGACGTTTATCGTGACGGCACGCTCTTACTGCCTCGAGGATCGGTCCATCTGTTCCGGTCGAAGTTTCTTTGGCGGCACGTCTGCTATGACGGGTTAAGGCTCGCAAATTTCAGCACGCATCCCCTGGAAACTTCCGTGAGCTTTGATTTTGCTGCGGATTTCGCCGATATCTTTCAGGTTCGCGGTTCGAAGCGTGAGAGAACGGGCGACCTGCACCCGGCGGTTGTCGAAAATGATTGTGTTGTTCTTTCCTATCAGGGTCTGGACAGAGAGTTGCGGCGCACGCGCTTGCATTTCAGCCCCGTCCCCGACCGCGTAAGTCAAAAAGCCGTACGGTTTGTGGTGAAACTTGAACCCAAAGAAGAGACTTCCATAGACGTAAATGTGAGTTGCGATCAATCTGAAACCAATCGTGCCACGGTGGATTTTGGCCGTGCCATGACTCAGGCGCTGTCCGGTTTAGACGAAGTGAGACGCCGATTCTGCCACATCACAACCTCGAACGCCCGCTTCAACACATGGTTGTCCCGGTCTGAAGCTGACATCCATATGATGATCAGCGGAAATCCCGAAGGCGCGTATCCCTACGCCGGCGTGCCGTGGTTCAGCACCGTGTTTGGACGGGACGGCATTCTGACTGCAATGGAGTGTCTATGGACGGCACCATGGATTGCCAAAAGCGTTTTGAAATATCTGGCGGAGACCCAAGCCACCAGCAACATCCCGGACCAGGAAGCTGAGCCCGGCAAGATTCTGCACGAGATGCGTCGCGGAGAGATGGCCAATCTCAAAGAAGTTCCCTTTGGCCGTTACTACGGCAGCGTCGATGCGACCCCTTTGTTTGTCATGCTTGCCGGCGCCTACCTCGATCACACTGCCGACCAGGCGTTGCTCAGGGACATCTGGCCCAACCTGTTGGCCGCGCTCGACTGGATCGACAACTACGGAGATTTTGATCATGATGGCTTCGTCGAGTATCAGCGGAAAGCAGAAAAGGGGCTGATACAGCAAGGCTGGAAAGATTCCTACGATTCCGTGTTTCATCAGGATGGTTCCCTTGCTTCGGCACCCGTTACCTTATGCGAAGTGCAGGGATACGTATATGAAGCGAAAAAGGCGGCGGCACGAATCGCCGGGAAATTCGGGCTTCCTGACCACGCCAGAAAATTAAATCGTGAAGCGGAAGCGCTCCGGGAAAAATTCGATCGTGAATTCTGGGATGAGGAACTGGGCACGTACGTTTTGGCTTTAGATGGTGACAAGAAAGCGTGTCGCGTGCGTTCTTCCAACGCCGGGCAATGCCTCTGGACTCGCATCGCGAATCAGGATCATGCCAATCGCCTTTCCCGCACACTCATGGGAGAAGATCTATTCTGCGGATGGGGCATTCGCACCATCAGCAGCAGCGAGATACGCTACAACCCTATGTCGTATCACAACGGATCCGTCTGGCCGCACGATACGGCCATCATCGCGAGCGGCCTTGCCCGCTACGGGCATAAGCAAGAGGCCTTGCGGATTTTGAGTGCTTTGTTTGAAGCCAGCAGTTTCATGGAACTGAATCGCCTTCCCGAACTCTTTTGCGGATTTCATAAACGATCCGATGTGGAAGGTCCGACACTTTACCCAGTCGCGTGTTCTCCTCAAGCCTGGGCTGCGGGAAGTGTCTTCTTGCTGATCGAGTCCTGTTTGGGTATTCGAGTTCGACCTGACGAGCATCTGGTCGAGTTCTCCTCACCTGAGCTTCCAGAAAGTGTCGATTGGGTTGAGTTGACAAATCTTGCTGTCGGAAATCTCGCAGTCGATCTGCGCTTACAACGCGCCGGTGACCAGATTAGCGTGGACGTTCTTAAAACTGATGGCGATATCAAGGTGCAAAAGAACTACTTCCCGGCGGCAAAAACCCGCGAGTGAAATACTAGCGTCGCGCTGAGGTGTTCCAGAAAGTACGCGGCGTCGTGATTGCCAGGGTAGAGGTGGAACTCGTGCGGGATGCCTTCGGATTGTAGTTGCCGGTGCAATTCCTCAGCTCCTTTATCGAATCCGAAGTCATCGTCACGGCCGCAATTGAAATAGATCGCCAACCCCGTAGTCCTTATCCGGGGTCGGTTCCGCTTTGCCAGAATAAAGGGACTATTCTGGTTCCAATGGCGGAGGTCAACGGGATTGCCGAACACCGCTCCCAGCAGGCTACCCGGCATCGTCGCGCCAGGTGCAGCCTCAAGCTGCGGCGGCGGCTCTGCGATGAGCGCGGCACTTTGCGCGCTGATCGACGAGAATAGCTCCGGATAGGCAAAAGCAAATCGAAGCGCACCATATCCGCCCATCGAGACTCCGCTGATGGCTCTCGCGGATCGCTCCCGGCGAACCGGATAATGGGATTCAATATAAGGAATGAACTCGCGAATAAAGAAATCGCCGTAGCGCAAGCGGCCGTCGGCGGAGTTGATGTAGAAGCTTCGCAGGCCTTCGGGAGTAACTATCAGAAATTCGGAGATCTGTTTTTGCTGGCGGAGGTCGTTAATGATTTCAAACCCTCCACTCTTGAATAAAGTCTGCTCGTTATCCCCGAGACCGTGCAGAAAGTAGAGCACCGGATAATGCCGCGCAGAATGGCCGGCAGTCGCAGAGTCGTAGTCCATCGGCAACATAACGCAGTAGTGAATGGTGCGACCGAGGATCCGGCTTTCGAGCGTCTTGCAATCAATACGTCCCTGAGAGTGGGCTTCGGAGAACAGAAGCGGAACAAAAAGTACCGCGATCCATAGCAAACAGCGCGGAAGTTTCGCAGCCGGCCTACTCATATCGAAGCGCCTGCACGGGATCAAGACGCGCGGCGCGGGCCGCCGGGTAAAGCCCCGAGAGCAGGCTGACGACGATGGAAAAAGCGACCGCGCTGAGAACAAGCCACAGCGGAGCCGACCAGATCTGTGCCGGAGGAAAATTCTGCCGTTTGAGATAAATGTTCGTTCCAAAATTGATAAGGCGTCCAATCACCCAACCGAGCGTAACTCCGAAGGCTCCGCCGACCAGACCCATGGCACCAGCTTCCGCAAAAAACAAGCCACGCACGTCAGCATCGCTGGCGCCGATTGCCTTCATGATTCCGATTTCGCGCCGGCGTTCGAGAATGGCCATCACCAGAGTATTCACGATGCCGATGGATGCAACGGCCAGAGCCAGACTTCCGAAAATTGCAAGGAAGCCGTCGAGCACGGCAAAGAACTGGCGCATGCTGCGAGTCGCATCGACCAGAGAAAAAGCGTTAAATCCCATCTTCTTGATGGCGTCTTCAATCGCCGGAACCTGATTAGGGCTGCCGACGCGCACGCTGAGCGAACTATAGGTAGGCTCGCCGCTCGACGGAGTGTCGCGCAAGCTGGACTGCATGACGTGCAGTTCCTGCACAAGCTTGAGCGGCAGGAAAACGCGCGCCCGGGCCGTGCCTCGCATGGTGTCGGGATCGAGATCGGTCACTCCCACAATCTTCAGTGCTTGCTGCTGTGAGACGACCGAGTAGGCCGTATTGTCGACCGGTCGCGATTCGTCGGGCCCGATCTCGGAACCAGAAGCGGAACTCGACGCCGACCGAGATTCGGGAGGAGATGCGGTGCGTTGGGCATAGCGCATCATCAATTTCTTCCCGAGTAGCGGTCTGGCCAACTCGGCAATATTTGTATCTGCGTCGCTCGCGCCCGGTTTGTGCTTTATGTCGAGCAACTCTTCGGCAAACGACTTCTGCAGGATCGCCTCTGGAGCCGTCTCCGACGAGAAAAAGCTGCCCTGCACTCCCTCAAACGCATCATTGTTAGCTTTGGCGGAGAACGGAACTCCGGCCACCGTGGTCAAGTGCGGTTTGTCACCGAACCGCACCTCCGTAGTGAACCGAATATCGGGATAAGCCTCGACCACGCCGGGGAGATGCTCAATCTTCTGCCGAGCCGGTTCATCCAGCGCCGGACTGTCTGAGGGTGCAGGACCATCCTCCCGCTGTTCGCGAAAGTTGCGGAGGTCACGCCTGGAAGTTGCCACGACGGTATCAAAAAGTCCGGACTTTTCCAGTCGGCGCGAAGCCAGTTGCTGCAGTCCGATGCCAAGCGAAAGCATGGCAACCAGCGATGCCACACCAACCGAGATTCCGACCGTAGTCAGCGAATTGCGAAAGATCGACTCACGCAAATTGCGGAAAGCAAGATCGGCGACGTCATAGAATTTCATTGCGCGTCTCCAGACATCGCGGGCGCCTGCGCCTGCTTCGAAGATGCGATACGCACATCCTCGGCCGCAGCGACGGTGGCAACCTCAACCTCATCAACGAGAACGTCCGTCCGCCAAGTGCAGCATCCGCCCCGCATATTTCTCGGCGAGGGCCTGCTCGTGTGTGACCATCAAAACGGTCATGCCGAGAGACCGGTTGAAGCCGCGAACGAGCTCCATAATTTCTGTGCCGGTGCGGCTATCCAGATTACCCGTTGGTTCGTCCGCCAGAAGGAGCTTTGGCCGGTTGATGAGTGCGCGCGCCAACGAAGCGCGCTGCTGTTCGCCACCCGAGAGCTCCATCGGCCGATGCGCCAGCCGTCCGCTCAATCCCACACGTTCCAGCGATTGGCGCGCCAGGGTAGAACGCTCGCGACGATCGACCTCGGCAAAACGCATGGGGAGCTCCACATTTTCAAGCAATGACATGCTCGGTATCAGATTGAACGACTGGAAGACCATTCCGACGGTATGGAGTCGATATTTGGCCAGCTCCTCGCGCGAGACTCCAGCCAGATTGTTACCATGGACGATCACCGCGCCAGAGGTGGGGCGGTCAAGCCCGGCGATCAGGTTAAGCAGCGACGACTTGCCCGATCCGGAAGCGCCCAGCAGGGCCACAAATTCGCCGGCACGAATGTCAATGGAAATCCCGTCCACCGCGCGTACCACTGCCTCTCCCATTTGATAGTGTCGGCAGACGCTCTCGGTGCGAACAGCTAGGTCATGGGAAGGGTTCATCGTGATGATTTATTCTATTGCCACTGTTAGGATGCACTGGCGACTCCTGGAGATTCCGCTCGCAAAGGTCAGATGGGGGACCTGCAAGAATCTCGAAGTCCGATATTTTGAAGCTCGCGTATACAAGACTCGCAATCCGATCCGAATTCCCGATCCGAATTCCGTGGAGATGACCCTGTGAAGATCGCAACGAAGCGTTTACTTTCTCTGGTTTTGATTCTCCTGGTGTCCCTACTCGGCGCTGCTCAGAACCAGAGCGGCTCCGATATCCCGCCCTACAAGAACCGCAGCGTCCCCGTAGACCAGCGGGTTCAAGATTTGCTCGGCCGCATGACATTGCAGGAAAAAGTTGCCATGTTGAGTGGGGCCGATTGGATGCAGAGCGTGCCCAACGAACGGCTAGGCATCCCCTCAATAAAAATGGCGGACGGCCCGCTTGGCATAAGGTCGTGGGCTGGACCTTCCGCTGAGACCAGGGCGGAGGTCGCTGGGAAGCAAATCACGACGACTGCCTTTCCCTCCGGCATCGCCATGGGAGCGACCTGGGATATCGATCTGCTTCAAAGCGACGGGCAAGCCATCGGTGAGGAAGTGAAGGCTCTCGGTCGAGATATGATTTTGGGCCCGACGGTGAACATCAATCGCACTCCGCTCTGGGGCAGGAACTTCGAGGGCTTCGGCGAAGATCCCTACCTCACTGCCCGCTTGGCGGTCGCTTACATCAAGGGAGTTCAGAGCGAAGGCGTGATCGCGACCGTCAAACACTTCGACGCGAACAATCAGGAATTCGAACGGCATCGAATCAATGCCATCATTAGCGATCGCGCCTTGCACGAAATCTATTTTCCCGCGTTCAAAGCGGCGGTTCAGGAAGCTGGCGTCTGGTCAGTGATGTCGGCCTACAACAAGGTCAATGGCGTGTATTGCGCCGAAAATCCTTTCCTGCTAACGGATGTACTCGAAAAAGAGTGGGGCTTCAAGGGCTTTGTAGTGTCCGATTGGGGCAGCACCTATAGCACCGTGGCCACGGTGAATGCCGGTATGGACTTGGAAATGCCCGGCGGCCAGCCGATGAAGAATTGGCTCAATCGACCCAAGGCCCAAGCGGCCGGCAACGGCGGCGGTTGGCTCGTCCCAGAGAAAGTGCTACCCGAAGTATCAGCCGGGAAAATTTCCGTGGCCACAATTGACGACAACGTGGGCCGAATTCTGCGCGCGATCTTTATCAGCGGTGAGTTCGACAAGCCCGACGTCGCAACCGGCAACATCGATACGCCAGAGCAACGCGCCGTGGCGCGCAAGGCGGCAACCGAGAGCATCGTTCTCCTCAAGAATGCTGGTGATTTACTGCCGCTTGAGCCGTCGAAGATCCGCTCCGTGGTTGTCCTCGGACCGAACGCCGCGGTGGCCAGAACTGGTGGCGGCGGCAGCTCGCTGGTAACTCCAAAATATTCGGTCGCTCCCCTCAAAGGTATTCAGGACCGGGCAGGCCAGGGGACGGATGTGAGTTATGCGTTGGGCGTTGCCATGGAGGGCGAAGACGCAAGTAAAGATACTCCTCAGGCGCGAGAGCAGCTCAGAAACGAAGCCGTGAAGGCCGCGGCAAAAGCCGATGCCGCCATCATCGTGGTGGGCAGGTCGCCGGCGCTTGAGTCCGAAGACTTTGACATCAAGTCGCTCGATCTGCCCGCCGGGCAGGACGAACTCATTGAGGCAGTCGCCAAGGTCAATAAAAACACAGTCGTCGTTATCAATGCTGGCGGCCCGGTCATTATGTCAAAGTGGATCGATCAAGTCCCCGCGATCGTGGACATGTGGTACGGCGGTCAGGAAGGCGGGAATGCCATCGCGGATGTTCTCTTTGGCGATGCAGATCCTTCAGGAAAGCTGCCGGTCACTTTTGTGAAGCAGTGGAAAGATTCTCCAGCCTACGGACACTATCCCGGCGAGAACCTGACGGTCGATTACGCCGAAGGCATTTACGTCGGCTACAGATATTTTGACAAGCAAAAAATAGAGCCTCTCTTCCCGTTTGGCTACGGCCTCTCCTATACGAAGTTCGACTACAGCGACCTGAAGATTTCGCCGAACCAGATTTCGCCGAACCGGGCATTGTCGGGCGCTGTGGAAGTGGGCCTCGAGGTACGCAATAGCGGATCGCGCCCAGGTGCCGAGGTGGTCGAACTCTATATACACGATGGACACTCAAGCGTCGATCGCCCCATCCAGGAACTCAAAGGCTTTCGCCGGGTAGAACTTGCTCCAGGAGAATCAAAGGCCGTGCACTTCACGCTTGACCGAAGCGCAATGGCCTTCTACAGCACAGGCAAGAAAGGCTGGGTCACGGAGCCGGGCGAGTTCGACGTGCTCATTGGATCGTCGTCGCGAGACATCCGCCTGAAAGGTTCCTTTACCCTGAACGGCAAACCGGGCGAGAGCGAAGTCTCGCCAGCAAATTCGTTTTCTCCCGCAGGTCGCTAAAGCACTCGGGCAGCACTTAGAAATCGAACGGACAACGCGGAGATGCTTGATGAATCCCTCTGAAGTTCTGGTTCTGGCATTTCTCATTGGCGGGGTCGCCGGCTTGCGTTGTATGACTGCGCCTGCCGTTGTGGCCTGGGCCGCGCACCAAAGCCGGCTCAACCTGCACAATACTCCCCTCTCTTTTATGGGATCGACTGCCGCGGTCATTATCTTCACGCTACTGGCGGCCGTCGAAATGGTGGTTGATCAGCTCCCTTCAACCCCCAGCCGCGTTCAAGCGCGAGGCCTAACAGCGCGCATCATTCTCGGTGGGCTTTCCGGTGCGAGCATTGCGGTGGCAGGAGCGCAATCCATGGCGCTCGGCACTGTCCTGGGCGTGGGCGGAGGCATTGCTGGTGCATTTGCCGGTTACCAGGTCCGTACTCGCCTTGTGAAAGCTCTTAAGGTTCCGGACTTGGCCATCGCTCTGCCGGAAGACGCCGTGGCGATTGCCGTGGGCCTTTTCATTGTTTCGCGGCTCTAGTCCGCGATTCACCTGAAAATTCATTGAATCCAGATTCAGTGATTCAAATTCATTTCGATTAGGAGATTCTCGATGAGCGCGTCCGATCAAGATCATTACCAGGCGATCGTCATTGGTTCGGGCCAGGGCGGAACACCGCTCTGCTTCGCGCTCGCGGGCGCGGGCCTTCGAACCGCGCTCGTAGAGCGAAAGCATGTCGGCGGAACCTGCATCAACGAGGGATGTACGCCAACCAAAACTATGGTCGCCAGCGCTCGTGTCGCTTATCTCGCTGGGCGAGGCGCGGGTTATGGCGTGCATACGGGAGACATTCGGATCGACATGGAGCGCGTCCGGCAGCGCAAGCGCGACATCGTGAACAGCTTTCGCAACGGAAGTCAGGCACGTATGGAAAAAACTCCAAATCTGGAGCTGATATTCGGCGAAGCCAGCTTCACCAGTCCGCACTCTATCCGCGTACAGTTGAAAGATGGCGGCCAGCGGGTCCTGACTGGCGAGAAGATCTTCATCAACGCAGGCGCGCGTCCAGTTGTGCCTGCACTGGAGGGACTGACCGACGTTCCCTTTCTTGACAGCACTTCCATCATGGAGTTGGACACCGTTCCCGATCATCTGCTCGTCCTCGGAGGCGGTTATGTGGGCCTGGAGTTTGGGCAAATGTTCCGGCGATTTGGTAGTCGCGTCACGATCGTCCAGTCTGCTGGGCAATTGCTCAATCGTGAAGACTCCGACGTTGCCGACGAAGTTGCTTCGATCTTGAAGCAAGACGGCATCGAGGTGCTGCTGAACGCAAAAGCTATGAGCGTCACAAAAATAGGAGGTCGGGTTCAACTTGCCATTCGTACCGGCGACGAATCTCGGGTCTGCGATGGCTCTCACTTGCTCGTGGCCACGGGACGGGTTCCCAACACGGATTCATTGAATGTCTCGGCTGCGGGCATCGCGACCGACCAGCGGAATTTTATCCATGTGAATGGGAAATTGGAGACCAGCGGCGCGGGTATCTACGCATTGGGAGACATTAAAGGAGGACCAGCCTTCACGCACATTTCCTATGATGACTTCCGCATCCTCCGCACGAACCTTATCGAGAAAGGAAGCGCCACCAGCGACGGCCGTCTCGTGCCTTACACCCTTTACATTGATCCTCAACTCGGCCGCATCGGGCTGACCGAAGCCGAGGCTCGCGCGCAAAACAAAAATATCCGTGTCGCCAGGATGCCGATGACATATGTCGCCCGCGCTCTCGAAGTAGATGAAACTCGAGGATTCATGAAGGCCATCGTCGATGCCGGCACCAATCAAATTCTCGGCGCCGCGGTTCTCGGCCTGGAAGGCGGCGAAATCATGTCGATGCTGCAATTAGCCATGATGGGCAATCTGCCTTTCACAAAATTGCGCGATGCCGTCTTGGCCCACCCCACGCTCGCCGAATCCCTCAACAACCTGTTCACACATTTCGATTCCTAATCGAAAATAACATTACTTTGGTTATCCTTCGGAAGTACGTACTGGCCTCCGGCACGCGCTAACCCTGTATCATTTTCCGAGTAGACAGCGGTTATCCTTGGGGGTTTTCAGGTGATGCAAAGACAGAAAGGGTTCTCGCTCATCGAATTACTCATTGTCGTCGCAATTATTTTGATTATTGCGGCGATTGCTATTCCGAACCTGTTGCGCGCGCGTATTGCGGCGAATGAGTCGTCTGCCGTTGGTTCGATACGCACCGTCAACACCGCCATGATTTCGTATAACTCCTACTATCCGACCATTGGGTACGCTGCGAACCTGTCGGTTATGGGCGGCACTTGCACAGGCAGCACCGTGCCCACCTCGATTTCCGCTTGCTTGATCGACTCGACGCTGGCTGGGGGCACTAAGAGCGGATACACATTCAAAGCGGTAGGCTCCGGTGGACCGCCGTCCGGAACCTATGACGTATACGCAAACCCGGTGAGTGCGAACAGCTCGGGTGTACGTTCCTTCTGTTCGATTCAGGATGCGGTCATACGGATCGCCGGGACCACCTCCGTGAGCACCTGCGCCGGAACTGAAACCCCGCTGCAGTAAATTGATCTGTTTCCGTTAGGGAGACGCCCCCTTGCGCCAAGCCGAATAAAGCGCGGGCGCCTTCCCGCGGCCCGCGCGATGCGCACCTTCTCCGGGCGCCGCGCCAAGGATGCATTTAGCCTGCGGTTTGGGCCATACTCCTGCCCCTGGCATGACTCTTCCCTACGAAACGGCCAACAGCTTCCAGTTTGCGTAGATCCTCAGTAGTGAAGTCCGGTCCGGCTGCGGCTGGGCGTGGCGCCTTGCGGGAGACTTGAACGACGCCGATGACCTCGCCATCCGGGGTCACAACGGGCGCGGACATGAGCTTCTGAATTACCTGATCGTCAAGTCCGCTATCGCCCAGTTTGACCAGTTCAAAAACGCTGAAGTGCTTTACCTCGGTGAAGCCGTTAAAAAGCTCCGCCCGCTTGGTCTGCGCGGTGCGGGCCGCTACCGCTGAACTGGAAAGGGGAATCGCTCCGGCCGTTTTCAACTCAGCAGGATACAGAAAGTTCAGCAGACTTCCGCTAAGCTCCAAGAGGGCGACTTCCGTTGCTCTCACTTCGAATATCTTGGCCACGCAGGCGCAAATCGACTCCGGAGTACTCTTCGACGAGTCCAGGCCCGCGAGTTGCTCCATTTCCCACACCACAGGGAAGGATGCCTGAGGAGAAGGTAACCCGCAAGTAACCAACGTGTTTCTTCCCTCAGGGCAGAGGCGTGAGGCATTCGAAGTTTGGCCGCCCCTTAAAAGCTGATCTTCAGAATCATTCCATTCATGCCCACCAGCCATCCCGCGTCCGGACTGGCAAATGCTACCGCCCAGCCTCCGGTCACGCCAGGCAGCACGTACCAACTGGACCCTTCATCGGGAGTCCACGCCGCATCTCCCGTATTGGCGGTGACCACCACGTAGCGGGCAACATCCTTGCAAAGTGGCCGATTGCAGGTGCCAATTTGCCGCACGTAGCTGAGTCCGAAAATGGCTCCAGTCACTGGAGCCCGGCTCGTAAGCCTCCACGTTTGACCGCCATCCCCAGAAATTGCCGTGCGCGCATTATCCGGATCGGTGGGGTCGAGGTCGCCGCCACCTACGATGCCGTGCAAGGGATCGCGAAAGTCCACACTGAATGCACCGGCGCTCGGCGAGCTTAAAAGCGGAGTATCGTAGGCATTCCACGTGTTGGCTCCGTCCGTCGTGGCCAGAATGCGAGCAATCGGTGCACCGCCAGTTGCGATCCAAGCATTATTTTCGCCTTGTGTGGCGACGCAGGTGTCGCTTGCAGCGAACGAGAATTCGCCCGGCAACGCTGGGGGCATATTGCCGGCAATGCTCTCCCATGTCATTCCATTGGTGGTGCGGAGGTCGGGAAATACTCCATTGACCGAATCGCTGTGCGAAATTCCCCGTGTCGGAGTCCAGAACGCAAAGCAATCGTAGAACGCGCCGGCAAGCTTGTTCTGGAATTGCTTTGTCCACGTCACCCCACCATCTTCAGTTTTGTAAATGCGAAAGTTCGAAGGGTCATTTCCAATGGACTGCAGATACGCGACCTTTTCGCTCACGCCGCGAACGCCACGGAACTGAAACCACTCCGCGCCCGGCACCACCCCAGATTTCCAGGTCTTTCCACCATCAGTTGTAAGCAGAAACGTTCCATGAGTACCGGCTGCCCACACGACTTGCGAATTCACCGGACTGACCGTAATCAACAATTCTGTAGTCCCGCTGTTTTGCGGCGTTACGGTAGGTTGATAAATGGTCGGGCTCTTTTGCGCAGAGCCGAACGTTGCGAAGACAGCAATCAGCAAAACCACGGGAACCATACGAAGAATACGCACGGGAGTTTCTCCTCATCTTGACCATGTGTGATGGAAATGCATTTCCCGAGAAATTCGTAGACTCGTCTCCAGGTGCCGCATCTCAGGGAAATAAAGTGCTCTTCGAGCGAGCCGGATCATTGTAATACGTAAAACCGCTGAAAGCGTCCAGTGCGAATGAGTGAAAGATGTTAAGCAGGGTTTAACGTGCGCAGAGTGCGCTAAGAAATGTAACCCCCGTAACTTCCCCTCAAAGCCTAAGTCGGGTTCCAATGAACACAACATCTGACATTGGAATTCTTATCGTGAATACTTTGGCATTGTGCTTTGTTGTTCAGTTGGGTTTCGCATTCGGACTGGCGGGGTTGTTTTGGCCTGATAAACTCATGCCGGTCTTCGAAATCCTGATGTTCCCGTGGGCGGCAAGCGCGCGCACGGTTCGGGCCAACAGCGTTGCCGCGATCGGCTTATCGCTGGTGCTTCTAGTCGCGCTGCTCACTGGCAACCGTTAGCCGCGACCGGCCGATGTCTGGCCGAGGTTGCGATCCATTCGCGCTACTTCTTCGCTTTCCACAGCCGGTCTTCCAATTCCGTGACTTCCTGGTTCAGGCCTTCGGGAAGACGGCTGCCGAACTTCGCGAAATGCTCTCTGATCAACGGTATTTCGGCATGCCAACCCTCCAGGTCTACGTCGAGCAGCTTGGCAACGTTCTCCGGAGGAAGATCGAGTCCTTCGGTATCCAGATCGGCGGGCTCGGGAAGTCTCCCAATCGGCGTCTCCACGGCATGCACTTTGCCGTTGCAACGCTCAAAGATCCATTTCAACACCCGGCTGTTCTCTCCGTATCCTGGCCATAGGAATTTGCCGTTTTCGTCTGTGCGAAACCAGTTAACGTAAAAAATCTTGGGCAGCTTTGCCCCTGGCCTTTTGCCGATTTTAAGAAAGTGGGCAAAATAATCGCCCATGTGATAGCCGCAGAAAGGGAGCATCGCCATAGGGTCGCGGCGAAGTTCGCCGACCTTCCCCGCGGCAGCCGCCGTCGTCTCGCTGCTCGCGATCGCGCCTAAAAACGTTCCGTGCTGCCAGCTGAAAGACTCGGTTACCAGGGGAACAACTCCAGCCCGACGGCCGCCGAAGAGAATGGCGTCGATCGGCACACCTTTTGGGTCTTCCCACTCCGGGGCAATCACAGGGCATTGACTAGCGGGAACCGTGAAACGGGAATTGGGATGCGCCGCTTTGCGACCGGACGCGGGAGTCCACGGACGCCGCAACCAGTCGATCAGTTCGGCGGGCTTTTCCTCGGTCATCTGCTCCCACCATATGTCGCCGTCGGGAGTCATGGCGCAATTGGTGAAGATGGAATTCCTGGTTGCGGTGAGCATGGCATTCAGGTTCGACTTCATGCTCGTCCCGGGAGCCACGCCGAAGAAACCATACTCCGGATTAATCGCATAGAGCCGACCATCGGCGCCGAACTTCATCCAAGCGATATCATCGCCGATGGCTTCGACTTTCCAACCCGGAATGGTCGGGATCAGCATCGCAAGGTTGGTCTTGCCGCATGCCGATGGGAACGCGCCTGTGATGTACTTGACCTTACCCGAAGGGTCAATCATCTTCAGGATGAGCATATGTTCCGCCATCCAGCCTTCATCGCGCGCTTGCACGGAAGCGATGCGCAGCGCGTGACACTTCTTACCAAGCAGTGCATTACCGCCGTAGCCGGAACCGTAAGACCAGATCTCGCGGGTCTCAGGGAAATGGCAAATAAATTTTTGCTCCGCATTGCAAGGCCAAGCCGTATCCGCCTGGTTTGCGGCCAGCGGCGCGCCGGCGGAGTGCAGACCGCGCACAAAGGCGCCATCGCTTCCAAGAACCTCCAGCACTCGTTTGCCGAGCCGCGCCATGATGTGCATGCTCGCAACGACGTAAGGAGAGTCGGTGATCTCGATCCCAATATTCGCAATGGGCGAGCCGATGGGGCCCATGCTATACGGGATGACGTACATAGTCCGTCCGGCCATTGCGCCCGCAAACAAACCGTGCAGCTTCTCCTTCATTTTCACTGGGTCGGCCCAGTTGTTCGTAGGACCGGCTTCGTCCTGAGTCCGCGAACAGATAAAAGTGCGGTCCTCGACCCGAGCAACGTCGGCCGGGCTGGATCGCACCAGGATGCTATTGGGCCGCTTGTCGTCGGCCAATCGGATAGCCGTCCCTGTCTGCACCATCAGTTGCACTGTCGCCTGATACTCCTCGTGGGAACCGTCGCACCAGTGGACCTGATCCGGCTTGCAGAGCTCGGCCATGTCTTTCACCCAGGCTGCAAGCCGTTTATGCTTGGTATCGGTTTTCTTAGCCGTCATGGTCTCCACATCGGATATCAGGCTGGACATAGGAACATCTCCTTAGATGGCAAAAGCCGGCAAAATGCGGGATATCTTGTTATGAAAGTCGCATCCCCAGGCAAAACTATGCGACCGGAGGATCTGCCGTACGACCGGCGACTGAGCCTAATTTTCCCTCATTTGGCACTTTTCAGCTAGCAGCGCACGGCGGAAGCATTCGGTGGTTCTGAGTTTGCCCAAGAAGTTTGCCAGATCTATGGCCGATTACGGCGTGGTAGTCGTCACCTTCGACGGTGATTCAGGTCACATGCTGCCGCGCCAAGAAACGTGGGCAGACGAATTCACCATCTAGCCGCTGGCAGCATTGGCGGGCTCGGCATCGGGCTGCGCCACCACGCCTTCCAGGTGCCTGAGAGTCTCCTCGATGGTTAAGGAGTACATCTCGCGACCCAGGCCTTCGCCCGATTCCAACGCCGTCTTTAGAAAATGGCCTGCGATTTCCTTCGCCAAGGAGTCGGTAATGACTTTCCCCGTGCGCTTTTTGTATTCAACCCATGCGGGATGCGGAAGCGCGACCCAGACCGGGCGCCCGTCGACCAGGAACTTGATGTCCACGGCATCGGCATGGCGCGTGGCAATGGCGACGATCAGTGCCTGATAAAGGCAGTGCACTTGCTTCTTTGACCAGCGGTCGGTGGCGTCGAAGTCGGTAAACATAAGAGGGTCGAAACCACTTAATATATTCCCCGCCTAGGGCAGTGAGCAAACGGCAGCGGGGCGAAATAGTGGCTCATTTTCGCCGTCCAACAATAAGAACCCGTGAACCACCAAGGACACGAAGTATCACGAAGGATTCTAGTTTCAGTGTCTTCCTTCGTGTACCCTCGTGGCTTTTGTGGTTATCGGTTTCGCAAATTGAGCCACTACCCGGGACAGGCTTCAGTTCCCGAGATTAGCCGCTTCCTCCGTCGTTTTCAACAACACTTAAAAAACAACTTGACCCGGGTGTGAAAAGCTCTGCTAGGCTACCTTATATGCCGCAGTCCGTGAAAGAGCGCGTTGGGAAGTTGCGAGCAGAGATCGCGGAGATCAGTGAAGCGAACCGCCTCTACCTGCAAGGTGGAAAAAAGATGATTGGAGCCTCCGACCAGGAGCGGCGCCTGCAAAGATTGCAGGAGATCATGGACGAACTCATGTCCTTGACCGAGTGGAAAAAGACCTGAGTGGAAAAAACCTGACAGGCCTTCGGTCTGGTCTGTCCGCCCGGTTTCTCAGTCTGACTTCTGAATCTGCATGGTCTCCGTAATCCAGATTTGCGCCGGAGAGCCGTCCGTGGTGCGCGTCGCAGTCACCCGAAAGCCGCTCGCGGTGGTTTGAATATCGTAAATATAGGGTTGTCGCTCACCCTGAATGGTCATGTAGTCGCCCGAAATCAGGTCATCGAGCGAACCGTACTTTCCCTGCGACGCCAGGTATCCGCGCTCGGCATTTGCGATACCGATCAGATCGTTTTTCACGCCGGTGATGGTAGCCACTTCTTCAGGATTCCGGCCTACTCCCGGCACCAGCGCCTTGACTTGAATAGAATAAATGTACAGTCCGATCGCCATGGTGACGATCGTGCCCACAAATCCTAGAACCCGTCCCATAATTGCCCCGCTATGCTTATTGCACCGCCAAATAGGCGCCCCGAGCAAGTAACAAGAGTGCAGGTGCTCGGGTTATCCGGCTCCGTTATCCCGCTTTGGGAATGGCGACCCCGGAGGGAGTCGAACCCCCAACCCTCAGATCCGAAGTCTGATGCTCTATCCAGTTGAGCTACGGGGCCATCCGCGCGAGGTAAGAAGCTGGTCGAGTCGCGCTAGCCGGTTGCTTGTGATTCTACACCGCGGCCCACGTCCTAATCACCCCTCTCTTGTCTCTTGCCACGGAAAATATGCCCCGCGTTGTAACATCGAAAAGCATGCCTTTTGCTTCCACTTTCGTGCCCGACCCCGTAGTCCACACCAGTTCACGCCTGCCTCGAGTTCGAACTTTTGCGCGACTTGCTTGCCGGATATGCCTCATCCCCATTGGGCCAAAACCGCATCGCTGAACTCCTGCCATCGCTCGATCACGCATGGATCGAAAATCAGCATCAGCTCACCACAGAAATCCGCGAGTACCGGCGCGTGGGAGGGCGGTTCGAGTTTGCCGGCTTGCCGGAAGTCAAGAAGCTGATTGAGAAATCGCGCATTGGCGGAGCGGCTCTCGAAACCACTGAGATTCGCGACGTGGTGCTCATCGCTGACCGCGCAGCCGAATGGCGCGAGATCGTTCGCCAACCGCCTGCGGCCATGCGGTCCGACTGGGCGGCCGTGAATGCCCTCTCTGCTGGCATTCAGGACTTCACCGGGTTCCTGCGCGCGTTTCACAACAAGATTCTGCCCGATGGCACGCTCGACGATCGGGCTTCTCCCGAGCTGAACCGCATTCGCCGCGAGACCGAAAAACAGAAACGGCAGATCCAGGAGTCGCTGCGGGGATATTTGCGCAGGCTTGCCGAAGGCGGCACGGTGCAGGATGAGCTCATCACCATTCGCGGCGAGCGTTTCGTGATTCCGGTGAAGGTCGAGCAGAAACGCCGTGTCCAGGGCGTGGTCCACGGCGCCAGTTCGAGCGGACAAACCGTCTTCGTTGAGCCGCTCGAAACCATCGACCAGAATAACGAACTGGTGCGCCTGCTCGACGAAGAACAAGCCGAAATTCATCGCGTCCTGCTGGAGATGACGCGGCAGATTGGGGAGAATGCCGATGCCATTCTGGCTGCCGCCGATATCCTCGCCGAACTCGAACTCCAATTCGCCAAGGCGCGCTTCGGAGAAGACTACAACTGCGTGGCCGTGACCTTATCTGCGAACGAGAGCTCGTGTGGGGACGGGCGCCCTCGCAAGCCTGCCCTGAGCGAAGTCGAAGGGTCCATGGCGAGCGAAGCTCGCCTGCTTCTTCACCGTGCACGCCATCCGCTACTCGAGCGCAATCTGAAACTGAAGAACTCAAAAGTAATCCCCATCACCATCGAATTGGAGGGCGACCACCGCCAACTGGTGATCACCGGTCCCAACACCGGCGGAAAAACGGTCTCCCTAAAAACGCTGGGACTGCTGGCGTTGATGGCACAGTCGGGAATTCCTGTCCCTGCCGACCGCGCCGAGATGCCGGTCTTCGACGCCATCCTCGCTGATATCGGCGATTACCAATCGATTGAGCAGAACCTTTCCACTTTCTCCGCACACGTTACCAATATCGATTTCATCTCTAGAACTGCTACCGCAAATTCCCTGGTGCTGCTTGACGAACTCGGCTCCGCCACCGATCCCGAAGAAGGCGCTGCGCTGGCTGTCGCCATTGCAGAGCACTTCCGCAAGCTCGGATGCATGATCGTGATCTCCACGCATCACACTTCGCTCAAGGTTTATGGCGCGAACACTGCGGGAGTCATCAATGCCAGCGTCGGTTTCGACGAAGCGACGCTGCAGCCAACCTATGAATTGAAGATCGGTGTTCCAGGAGCTTCGGCCGGAATCAATATTGCGCAGCGCCTGGGACTGAATCCCGCCATCATCGCATCGGCTCGCTCGCGCCTGGGCTCGCAGACTCAGGACGTGGCGCGCTTTCTCGACCACCTGCACTCGGACCTTCGCGATCTTGACCAAGAACGTTCGCGCATGAAGGCCCGCGAGGAAGACTTGGAGCGCGAAAAGTCACATCTCGCTGCGGAGGGTCGCAAAGAGCAGCAAGCCAAAATTCGCGAGATGGAAACGAAGCTCGAAGCCCTTTTCCGCGACTTCGAATACCACGCGAGAGAGAGTGTTAACGCGGTACAAGATCGCGCGGCCGCGCAGAAATTGTCGAAAGAGGCGGAACGGCGTATCGCCAAAATGCGCCGCGAATTTCGCGAGCAGTTCAATGCCACGGTCGTCGCGCACGCGACCGGGGCCGATCGCGGAGACCCAAATGCCCAGCCCAACCTGGTGAAGCACGTTTCCGAAGGTGACACGGTGAAGCTCAAATCGCTGGGGCGCGCCGCCGTCGTCAAAAAGAAAATTGGCGACAATCATTTCGATGTCGAGATCGGCTCGATGAAAATGCGCATTGCACGCGAAGATATCGCCGAAGTGCTGACCAGCGCGCTGACTAAACAAGGAGGAGTCTCCGATTCGCCGGTGCAGGCCGCGCGGGCTCGTGGCATCAGCGTGTCGCTACAGGGCGAGACCAACGCCTTGAACACGCCCTCCGAAATCAACGTCATCGGTCGCACGGTGGATGAAGCGACCAGCGAGGTTGAAAAATTTGTCGACCGCGCGTTTCTGGCTGGCATGCCGCGGGTGCGCATTGTCCACGGCAGCGGCATGGGCATTCTTCGCAAAGCGCTGCGCCAGTATCTGAAGGAGCATCCGCACGTAGAGTCAGTGATAGAACCTCCAAGTAACGAGGGCGGCGGCGGAGCCACGGTGGTCGAGTTGAGGGTTTAGCGCTTCAAAAGAAAACGGCGCGAGCCTATGACTAGGTCCGCGCCGATCACAATTGAGCCGGTGCGCCCGCAGGCGACACCGGACGAACTGGCTACAGTGTGAAACTGAGTACGAGGTTAACGCCAGGAAACGATGCATTGCACAGGTAATACACACCGTTGATCTCGATAACATAAACGTTTTGCGTGTACAGCCAGTTGCTGGGCCACGGGTCAACGAATCCGAATGAATAGCCGCCGTATTGGAGATAGCTCACATGCGGAGATTCTCCATTTTCGTGGGAAAAGTCTGAGTTTAGGCTTAGAATTGCTAGCCAATGGTTTCCCATGCTTTGGCGCCCAAGAGCCGCGAGTTCGATCCCAGCACCTTCCTCGCAACCATTGGCGAGGGCAGGAAGAACCTGACTTTCGCCAAAAAGCAGGGAGTCTTCGCGCAGGGGGATGCGGCGGATGCGGTTTTCTACATCCAAAAAGGCAAGGTGAAGCTCACTGTCGTTTCCGCGACTGGGCGGGAAGCGACCCTGGGAGTGCTGGGTGCCGGCTACTTCTTTGGTGAAGGTGCGCTGGCTGGCCAGGCTCTGCGCATGGGATCGGCCGCAGCCATGACGGATTGTGAAATTCAGCGGATCGACAAAAGAGCGATGATGGATGCCCTGCACCGCGAACCGGCGTTTTCAGAGCTGTTTGTGGCATATTTATTGGCGCGGAACGTCCGTTATGAAGAGGATCTGGTCGATCAGTTGTTCAATTCCAGCGAAAAGCGGCTGGCTCGAATCCTGCTTCTGCTCGCTCATTTTGGCAAGGAAGGCGTGCCGGAGACAGTGGTCCCCAAAATCAGTCAGGAAAGTCTGGCCGAGATGGTCGGAACCACGCGGTCGCGGGTCAGTTTTTTTATGAACCGCTTCCGCAAACTCGGCTTTGTGAATTACTCCGGCGGACCGGAGGGCGGACTGCAAGTCCACAGTTCGCTGCTCAGTGTAGTGCTGCACGACTAAATCGTCCGCCGTGACTAGCTGAACAGGAACGGCTTTCTACGCGACTCGCCGGCCGCTCATGAGGTTAATGACCAGCATCACCAGCGCTGCTACCAGCAGTATGTGAATCAGTCCTCCAGCGATGTGCAGGCTGAACCCAAGAAGCCACAGAATCAAGAGCACTACAAAAATTGTCCAAAGCATGTTTGATCTCCTTCGCGCGTATTAGGGTCGCGAGAACGCGCCCTTGAAAAGTTGTCTATCTTGCCGGGGCAAATGACTTCCCGCACTCCAGGCAAGATGAACTGGAACGCGGCGTGATCAGCCCGCAAAACGGGCACATCCTTTGCGCTGCAAAACCACGTGGCGGGCGTGTGGGTCGGGTAAATCGCTGCGACAGGAACGCAGTGATTTTCGCGAATCGCCTGCGAACACGGTCGCGGAGTTTTTGAAAGGTGCGTTCCACTGGTGCTCTCGCTTTCCCTCTTTTCCGTCACCCGCCACATCGAAGATGACAGGTCCGGCCTGTCAATTCTGTGCAAGATTGCTCACACGGCGCACAAATCAACGGACCCGCCTCGCAGACTGGGGGCGAAAGTGAGCAATGTAGATCAGCTATCCCCTCCCGGCTCTGCGATCATGACAATCGAGACGAGCACTTCTTCTCTCTCTTTCAGGTTCTCTGAGCTAAGTCAGGCCATCTGAAGTCTTCTCCTCTTAGTTCTGAACCTCAAAAGGACAATTCATGAAAAAGATAATGTCATTGCTGTTGATGAGTTTGATTGGCTTGGTTGGCACGTTTGCGTGGGCGGGCTCGACTCGCGAAGACACGGTGGACCGCATGCAAAAATCGGTAGACGTTCTGCAATCGATCATGTCGACACCGGACAAAGGTATCCCAGAAGAAGTGCTGAACGGCGCAAAGTGCATCGTCATCGTGCCCGACCTGATCAAGGGTGGCTTTGTTTTTGGCGCCAAGCACGGACGCGGAGTGGCAACATGCCGCACACCCGAAGGCTGGAGCGCTCCCGCATTTATCTCGGTGGGCGGTGGAAGCTGGGGATTACAGATCGGAATTGAAGACATCGACCTGGTCATGCTGGTCATGAACGACCGTGGTTTGCAGCATCTACTTTCCAGCAAGATCGAATTGACCGGCGAGGGATCGGTGGCAGCAGGCCCGGTCGGAACGTCACACTTCCGCCGGAACTGACATATTGATGAACACTGAGGTGCTGACTTACTCGCGCTCGAAAGGCGTTTTCGCCGGATTGACGCTGGAAGGTGCGGTAGTGGAGCAGGACAACGATTCGACGCGCGCGATCTATGGCAAGCACATGATGTTCCGCAACATTCTTTCCGGCCACGCGTCAACTCCCGCCAGCGGTAAAGCGTTTGTGATGGCTGTGTCTGAAGCTGGACACCAGGCTCACATCGCGGAAGCGAGAGAAGACAATAAGTAAGTTGATGAGGTCTGCGATGTGGCATCCGCTGACCGAAACCGTTCGCCGGTTTCGGTCAGCTTTACGTTCATTCTAGAATCCGATGCTCCAAAGTCGTTCTCTTCTCTCGCAATCCCCAGTCAATTCTTATCTCTCACTAGGCAGCCTGCTTCCAAGTTCTTTTTGAGGCGCTTCCGGATAATCGCATTCTATTTGGCTCCCCCAATATATGCCGGTTAGGACGGGGAGTAAGGACGTCACTACTCCTTGCGATAACGAATACATACTGAAACATCGTGCCTGTCTAAAATCTACCTTACCGACAGGATCATTCTCTTACGAGCGCTTGGCTGCGAATCTATTCTGACGGCGGGACGATCTGCGTCAACAAAGGAGACGTAGCCATGGGCTTCCCAATTGTGCTATGCGTCGACGACCGCCTCGAACAGTCGGAACTTCGCAAGGCGGATCTAGAGGCCAGCGATTTCCGCGTCGAGACCGCAACGAATGGATACGCCGCGATCAAGATGCTGGAGAAAGCGCCGGTAGATGCTGTTCTTCTGGAGTATAAAGAGGAAGGCATGGATGCGGAGGCCGTTGCCTTTCAGATCAACCAAAAGTTTCCCAACCTGCCGATCATCCTGATCTCGGCCTACTTTGAAATGCCCGAGCGGATTTTGTGGCTGGTGGATGAATACGTGATGAAGAGCGAATTGCCGGACGGGCTTTTGGGCGTGATCGAAAGGGTCACGGGGCAGAGCAATACCGATGAGGCGCACACCCTGGCGCCACGCAGCAACGAACCGTGCCCGCATAAGAGAATGTCAGCTTCGACGGCACTCTCGTAGGGCTTGGGAAGAGATTTATGGAGAAAACAGAATTAGAGATCGCCTGCTCAATCTGCGGCAGGAAAGTGACGCTCGCAGAGGATACATGCATCGAGGAAAACGGAAAAGTAGTCCATACCGACTGCCGCGCAAAAGAAATCCTGCAAGATAGCAGGCTCCCCGGCACTGCTGCCTCACAAGTATCTGCGTTTTTCCGAACGTCTAATTAGTTCTCATCTCGCAGTACGCAGGGCCCCATATCAACGGAATAGAGTGGGGGCACCCGCGGCCTCCGGCGCTTGCTGCGCCTCAACGCCGAATTAGGTCGGCGCACGCCCGGTAAGAGCGTACCCAATGGGATGAGCTTCACATCGTCAGGTGGCAGGCGGGCAAACTTGTCCCGAGTTACTCGACCGCATTGCGAGCGATCACTTCGCGGTACCAATCCGCGCTTAGCTTTGGCGTGCGGGTCTGGGTTTTGTAGTCCACGTAGTGCAGGCCGAAGCGCTTGCTGTAGCCATCGGCCCATTCGAAGTTGTCGAGCAGGCTCCAGAGGAAATACCCCTTGATCGGGTAGCCTTCCGAGGCGGCGCGATGCAAATGGGTCAGGTGATTGCGGAGATACATCACGCGATCGGTGTCTTCGACGCGGCCATCGGCGGCGATTACATCGTCGGCGGAGCAGCCATTCTCGGTGATATAGAGGGCGCGCGGCTTCCAAACGTCACTCACGTTGCGAATCGTCCAGTAGATCACTTCGGGGCCGATGTAAAGCCAGTCCGAGGCCATATGTGGATAAGAAGATTGGCGCTTCTCGATCGCGTAGCCGAGGGGCGAGGCGTCGGCGCGTACATACTCGGGCGTGTAGACGTTGAGGCCTACGAAATCGAGCGGGCTGCTTATGACCTTCATGTCGCCGGACTCGACCTTGGGAGAGTTTGCGCCAGCCTCTTCGAGATAGTGGTCGGTGTACTTGCCTTCCATGAGCGCGGTGAGAAACGGGGCGTTTCCTTCTCTTGTGGCACGCTGGGCGGCTTCGATTTGTTCGCGCGTCTCGATCACTGGGACGTAGGCCGTAGCATTCTCGGCTAGACCAATCTGGGTTCCGGGTTTCGCGTTGGCGCGGATCGCTTGTACTGCCAGGCCGTGTGCCAGTACGGCGTGGTGGCGAATCTGATTGACCTGGGCGTCGGGCAACTTAAGGCCGGGAGCGAATCTTCCGGTCTTGTAACCCAGGTCGGTGAAGCAGACGAACTCATTGGTGGTAAAAAAATGGCTGACGCGGTCGGAGAGCTTGCCGGAAACGTAGGCAGCGTAATCGGCGAAGGCTTTTGAAGTGTCGCGCGATTGCCAGCCACCGGGCAAAGCCTGCGGCAGGTCCCAGTGGAAAAGTGTGATGTAGGGGGCGATCTTGTTCTTCAGCAACTCGTCGACTACGCGCTGGTAATAGTCGAGACCCTTCGGATTCGGCTGGCCGGTGCCGTCCGGGAAAACGCGCGCCCACGCAATGGAGAAGCGATAGCCGCCGACGCCGAGATTCCTGAGCAGTTGTATATCTTCTTTGTAAAGGTGGTACGAATCGTCGGCTACGTCGCCGGTTTCTCCTTGAAACGTCTTGCCCGGAGTGTGCGAAAAAGTATCCCAGACAGAGGGTTTGCGGCCGTCTTCATTCACCGCGCCTTCGATCTGGTAGGCGGCGGTGGAACATCCCCAGATAAAGTTCGGCGGGAATTGCAGAAGACTGGCCTTGGCCATTTGCGCTAAGGCAATGCGCGGAAACGAGGCGCCGGCCAGGGCGGCGGCAGCGGTGCCGGCTAAGGTCTGGTTGAAGCGGCGGCGGGTGAAATTTTTCATCGGCGTACGAAGAGTAACACTTGGGCGGGATCAAATGAAGCGTTCGATATTCAAATTTTGGCACCAGGAGATATAATTTGCTTTTTGTTCGCCTTGTGACATATTCGCAAATGTGGCGGTGATTGCGCCGAGGATACCTTTTGTTGCCCTGCGGAGACGGGGCAAGCCCCGTCCCTACAAGCGGGCCGGAAATAACTTATTTCGGTCCGCGTTTTACTGTGGTGCTCCTCATACGTCCACAGGCGGAAAGGATTTACGATGCATCGCACTCACCTCAACATCGTGGCTACTCTCGAAACCAGCATCGGACGTTTGCCGGCTAACATTGACGCCGAGCGCTCCATCCTGGGCGCGGTGCTGCTGGATAATCATGCCTTCAACGATGCCGCCGAGCACCTTCGGCCGGAAGACTTTTCCATCGATTCGCACCGGCGCATTTATTCGCGCATGATGGATCTCGCCGAATCGTCGCGGCCGATTGACATCATTACGCTGGTCGAAGAACTCGAGCAGAAGAAGGATCTGCAGGCCGTCGGCGATGTGGGTTACATCTCCGGGTTGCTGGATGGCGTGCCGGACCGGCCTTCCATTGAGCATTACGTTCGGATTGTCCGCGACAAGGCGATTCTGCGCGGGCTGATCAACGTGGCCAACGTCGCGATTGCCAAGGCAAGCGAGCAGGCCGAGCCCGCCGATGAAATTTTGAACGACGCCGAAGCTGCCGTCTTTCAGCTTTCGGAGAAGCGCATTGGCAAGGGCTTTCAGGGCATCAAGGAAATCGTTCGTAATTCTTTTGGGTCGGTCGATGCGCTGCTGCAACGCGGGCAGCGTATCACCGGGCTCGCCACGCATTACACCGATCTCGATGAATTGACAAGCGGCTTCCAGAAGTCCGATCTGGTAATTCTAGCGGCGCGGCCTTCCATGGGCAAAACTTCTTTCGCCATGAACATCGCGGAGAATGCCGCTATCGACGACGGCAAGGTGGTGGGCATCTTCTCGCTCGAAATGTCGAGCGAGGCTTTGCTGCAGCGGTTGCTTTGTTCACGCGCCATCGTCGATGCGCACAAAATGCGCACCGGCTCGCTCTGGGGCGACGATATGAAGAAAATCGTTCGCGCCATGGAAGAACTCTCCAACGCGAAAATGTTCATCGACGACACGCCGGGAATCTCGCTCAGCGAAATGCGTGCCAAAGCGCGCCGGCTAAAGCAATCGCAGGGAAGTCTTGACCTGCTGGTTGTCGACTATCTGCAACTCATGTCGGGCGGGAGCAAGCGCTTTGAGAATCGCACGCAGGAAGTTTCATCGATTTCGCGTGGATTGAAAGCCATCGCCAAGGAGCTGGGCGTGCCGGTTGTCGCTTTGTCACAGCTGAGCCGCGCTCCTGAGAGCCGCGGAGGAGATCATCGGCCGCAGCTCTCCGATCTGCGCGAATCGGGATCGATCGAGCAGGACGCGGACGTGGTCATGTTTATCTTCCGCGAAGAAATTTATAAGCAGGATGACCCTGACCTTAAAGGCCGCGCCGAAATTATCATCGCCAAGCAGCGCAATGGGCCTATCGGCAAATTCAATCTGGCTTTCCTGCATAATTCCACCCGCTTCGCCAACATGGTCGAGGGCAACAACGAGCCCTCCGAATAGCACCAACGTCCCCAAACGCGCGTCTATCTGTAGGTGTACATGGCGCTGTAGAGGTGTTCGCTCTGCCTAGACCCTTCGGCTGTGTCGAGGCAGGCTGCCGAGGGCAGTTGTTTTTGCGTGGTCCTCTTTGGTAGGAACCAGCGAATCCCGACCGGAAGACACCGTTGCCCTGTGGAAAACTTTGTGGATGAGAAGGACCGCTTCTTCGCGCGAGTTACGGCGACCCGCCCCCAGTGATGTTTAAGCATATTCTCATCTTCTCTAAAGCTATGTTTTTAAGTTGGTTAACTCTCATTTGCTGGCCGAGGGGTGCAACCGCTTGTAAATCAGCACTTTCGTTACAGAATTTGAGATTTGCACATAATCGGATCGCTCAAAGACCGCATCGTCAGCGGCTACGCCCGCCTCCGCACCGCAGCTAAGACACGCTTTGCTCACAAAGAACCGTGACGAGCCTCACGGCATGGCCGCTTCCGAAGACATAGGCTCTGATGGAAAGGAGGAGACTGGATGTCCTCCTAGCCCGAGTCAGCGTGACTGTTGAGAGCGCTGGCCTTTTCCTGCCATCCAGCCCCCGCACACGCAGGCCCTTGGTTTTCAGGTTCGTAAATTGAGGAGTTTTCGTTTCTCATTCGGACTTTGGACGTCGGACTTCGGATTTCGCATTTCGCACGCGGTTTTTAGAAGGGTCTGGTTTGATTCGAACCGAGACTCGTAACGCTTCTAACCTTTTTGCCTGGAGAATTTCTATGCTGCATCTTGATACTGGCAATACAGGATTCATGATTCTATGCACCAGCCTGGTCATGCTGATGACACCCGGCCTCGCATTTTTTTATGGCGGCCTGGTGGGGCGCAAGAACGTGCTCGCCATCATGATTCAGAGTTTCGTCTCCATGGGCTGGACGACGGTGATCTGGTATTTATATGGCTACTCGCTGTGCTTCAGCGGCGATTGGCACGGGGTCATCGGCAACTTCCACAATGCATTTCTGCGGGGGGTCGACCTCACGACGGCATCGCCGAATAACACGATCCCTATGTTTGTGTTTATCGCCTATCAGATGATGTTCGCCATCATCACTCCGGCGCTGATCTCGGGCGCTTTTGCGAATCGGGTCACTTTCAAGGCGTACATGTTGTTTCTGACGGGTTGGCTCACCTTTGTGTATTTCCCGTTTGTGCATATGGTCTGGGGAGGAGGCTTTCTGCAGAAATGGGGCGTGCTCGATTTTGCCGGTGGCATCGTGGTGCACAACATAGCGGGCGTCGCAGCCTTGGCTTCGGTGCTTTACGTCGGAAAGCGCCATACCGCCGATCGCGGGCCGCACAGCATTCCACTGGTTGCCTTGGGCACCGGCCTGCTGTGGTTTGGATGGTACGGCTTTAATGCCGGGAGCGAGATGCGAGTCGATTCGGTGACGGCGACCGCATTTCTCAATACCGATCTGGCGGCGTCGTTCGCGGCGGTCGCATGGTTGTTTGTGGCTTGGATCAACGAAAAAAAACCGAAACTTCTCGGCTTGCTCACAGGAGCCGTTGCCGGCCTTGCGACCGTTACTCCAGCGGCCGGATATGTTTCTCCGAGCACGGCGGTCATCATCGGGCTGGTTTCTGGAGTCGTTTGCTACTACGCGGTTGAGATGAAAAACAAATTGCAGTGGGACGATGCTCTCGATGTTTGGGGAGTTCACGGGGTGGGCGGCTTCCTCGGTATCGTCATGCTGGGAATTTTTGCCAACAAGGAATTTAATCCAGCAGGCGCGAACGGATTGCTCTACGGGGATCCGACGTTCCTGTTGAAACAGGTCGTGGCCGTGACTTTTGCATCGGTATGGGCGTTTGTATTTACTTACGCGATGTTACGCATCATCGATGCGTTCACGCCCGTGAAGGTCGACGAATTGAGTGAGGCGCTGGGTCTGGACGAATCCATCCATGGCGAACACGCTTACGAGGAGACTCCGGAGCACGATCTTCTACATGCGGGAATTCGTTAAAAGAATAGATTGAGTCGATTTGGCTATAAAATTTGAAGGATCTGTGAGGACGGGCGCAGCTGCCGCCCTCACAGGTCCTGTTCGTGTTGGTTGTCCTTCTACTTCAGCGATGCCATGTCGATTACGAAACGATACTTTACATCGCTTTTCAGCAGACGTTCGAAGGCTTCATTGATCTGCGGCATACGAATGAGTTCGATGTCGGCGGTGATGCCGTGTTCGCCGCAGAAATCCAGCATCTCCTGCGTTTCGCGAATGCCGCCGATGATGGAACCGGCAAGCTGCCGCCGCTTGAATAGCAGGCCGAACCCCTTCACCGCAAACGGAGTCGGAGGGGCGCCGACGAGCGTCATAGTGCCGTCACGCTTCAGCAGATCGATGTAGGCATTCACGTCGTGCTCGGCAGACACTGTGTCAAGAATGAAATCGAAGCTCGCCAGATGTTTCTGCATCTCGGCTTCGTTCTTCGAGATCACCACTTCGTCGGCGCCGAGCCGCAGCGCGTCTTTCGTTTTGTTCGGAGAGGTCGTAAACAGCGCGACGTTGGCGCCGAAGGCATGGGCGAATTTGACCCCCATGTGGCCCAAGCCGCCTAGACCTACGATGCCAACCTTTTGCCCTTTTTTCACATTCCAGTGGCGCAGCGGCGAGTAGGTGGTAATGCCCGCGCACAGGAGAGGAGCGGTCGCGGCGAGATCGAGCCGCTTGGGTACCTTTAACGCAAAGGCCTCGGTGACTACGATGCTCTCGGAGTAACCGCCATAGGTCACGCCTCCGAGCTGCTTATCTTCGGAGTTGTAGGTGAATGTGGCGGGCGCCTCGCAAAATTGTTCTTCTCCGGCGAGACAACTTGGACACTTGCCACAGGAGTCCACCATGCAGCCGACTGCTGCAATGTCGCCTTCTTTGAATTTCTTGACGACGCTTCCGACTCTTACGACTCGGCCTACGATTTCGTGTCCGGGTACGCAGGGATAGACGGTGGGCATAGTGCCTTCCCACTCGTTGCGGACCTGATGCAAATCTGAATGACAGACTCCGCAGTAGAGGATTTCGATCTGGATATCCTGAGGCCGCGGTGCGCGGCGCTGGATCTTGCCGGGTGCTAAGGGTGAGGTTGGGCTTTGCGCCGAGTAGGCTTTAGCCGAATAAGTTTTCCGAACTTTGGCTTCGGATTTTTCCGGGGGTGCGATGGTTGCGGTTGTGTCGTTCATATTAGTTATTCCTCCTTGGTGCGGTTGCGTTTAGTAAGTATTGCGTTCACCGGTGCCAGCGGAATGACAGTCCAATGTTCTCGCAGTCATGTTTAGAGCTGCCGTCTCTACATCACTGATAGGACGGCGGCAGCGGATTTCGGTCTAAGAATTGTCGCTGGTGCCAGTAAGGATACGGAACCTGAGGCGCACTCGCCTCATCGAGTTGTTCGACCTGTTCTTGGGTCAGCGCGAAGCTTGCAGCGAACAGGTTGTCGCGCAGCTGCTTTTCATTGCGCGCACCGATGATCACGCTGGAGATTGTCGATTTGCGAAGCAGCCAGTTCAGAGCCACCTGGGGCACGGTTTTGCTGGTTGCAGCGGCTACCTTATCGAGGGCGTCGACGACCTTGTAGAGATATTCGTCCGCGACTTGGGGGCCAAGTTCGGCAGTCTTGTGCAAACGGCTTACTTCCGGCAAGGGATGGCCACGGCGAATCTTGCCCGTAAGACGGCCCCATCCTAAGGGGCTCCATACCAGGGCGCCCAAGCCTTCGGCGTGCGCCTGAGGCATCAGTTCCCACTCATAATCGCGGCCTATGAGCGAGTAATAAACCTGATGCGCGACATAGCGCGTCCACCCGTAGCGTTCGCTGATGTCGAGCGACTTTTGCAGGTGCCATCCGGAAAAATTTGAGGCCGCGATGTAGCGGACCTTGCCTTCACGCACAAACTGGTCGAGCGTGCTCAACGTCTCTTCGATCGGCGTGAGCGCGTCGAAGCCGTGCATGTGATAGATGTCGATGTAATCGGTCTTCAGCCGCTTGAGGGTGCCTTCGATCTGTTGCGTCAGGTGGGCGCGCGATGAACCGATGTTGTTGGGTCCGTCGCCGAATCGGAACGTTGCTTTGCTTGAGATCAGCAGGCTTGGGCGCGGCAGATGCTTGATTGCCTGGCCGAGAACTTCTTCAGAAAGGCCCTGCGAGTAGATGTCGGCGGTGTCGAAGAAATTGACGCCGGCTTCCATGCAGATATCGATGAGGCACGTGGCCTCCGCTACATCCGTCTCACCCCATGCGCGGAAAAACTCATTCCCGCCGCCGAAAGTTCCCGTGCCAAAGCACAGCACCGGAACCTTCAAACCGCTTCTTCCCAGTTGTCGGAATTCCATACACCGTTTGACGGTTCCGACCATGTCACGGTCGCAAAATTACGATCGCTTAGGAATCGACGCCATGCACTGCACCTTCCCATTCACCCCGTCGGCAGTTTTCTCGACGGAGAAGTGAAATCCCAGTTGGCTCTGAACTCTGACTGGACTTCCATTGACCACGTAAGGTTTAAAGCGAAAGGTGCGCAGCGCATCGTTACTTGCGGCGACAAGGAGAGGATCGCCCTCGACCGGCACGCTGGATGTGATCTTTCCCGTCTCATCGACTTCGATGTTGAAAATGACGTTGCCCTGAATTCCCTTGGTCATCGCTTCGTCGGGGTAGACCGGCATCGTTTTGTGCTCGACCCGGCCCAACATCACTCCGTTCGAAACGCGAACCGGCTGCGGACGGACAGACTGGCTCTGCTGCGGTGGCGGTTGTGATGGAGGAGTGGCACTATTTTGAGCCAATCCAATTGCGGCGCAAAACGTAACGAGTATGACTATCAATCTGACTCGTGACATATGACCTCCAGCAGCCATTCAGTAGCCGTGTTATGGGATGAATTAGCCGCTGCCCTCGCCTACTTTTAAGACCGCAAGGAATGCCTCCTGCGGAATATCCACGCGGCCGATGCGCTTCATGCGCTTCTTGCCTTCTTTCTGCTTCTCCAGCAGTTTGCGTTTGCGGGTGATGTCGCCACCGTAGCACTTGGCCAGCACGTTCTTGCGGATCGCCGGCACGGTTTCACGCGCGATAATCTTGGCTCCAATTGCTGCTTGAATCGCCACTTCAAACATCTGGCGCGGAATTAGCTGTTTCATTTTCGCCGCCAGCGCCCGTCCGCGTTCGTAGGCAAAGTCGCGATGGATAATGGTCGACAGAGCATCGACCGGCTCACCCGCCACCATGATATCGAGCTTGGCCATAGGAGAAGTCCAGTTGCCCGACAGATGATAATCCAGCGAAGCATACCCTCGCGATACGGATTTCAGCCGGTCGTAAAAGTCGAGCACAATCTCGTTCAGCGGCAATTCGTATTGCAGCATCACCCGCGACGCGCTCACATATTCAAAACTTTTCTGCTTGCCGCGCTTCTCTTCGACCAGCTTTAGGATGCCGCCGACGTATTCCTCATTGGTCAGAATCACCGCCAGGATCACCGGCTCTTCGACCTTCGCTATCTCGCTCGTGTCAGGCCAGCGCGACGGATTATCAACTTCGATCACCTCGCCGTCGGTCTTCGTGATTTGGTAACGCACCCCTGGCGCGGTCGTGATCAGCTCGAGATTGTACTCGCGCTCAAGGCGCTCCTGAATGATCTCCATGTGCAAGAGCCCCAGAAAACCGCACCGGAAGCCGAATCCGAGCGCTACGGAGCTTTCCGGTTCGAAGAAGAACGATGAATCGTTCAGCTTCAGTTTTTCGAGCGCCTCGCGGAGTTGCGTGTGTTCGTGCGCGTCTACCGTGTAGAGTCCTGCAAAAACCATGGGCTTGATTTCTTCGAAACCCGGTAGTGCCTGTAGAGACGGACGGTCATCGTCGGTGATGGTGTCGCCAATTTTCGTATCCGCTACGTTCTTGATATTGGCGATGATGAATCCAACTTCGCCGGCGACCAGTTCGTCGATTTCCACTGGCTTCGGGGTGAGCACGCCGAGAGTTTCGACCTGAAAGACGCGCCCATTCGACCAGAGGCGGATTTTTTGTCCCTTACGCAACGTGCCCTCGAAGACGCGCGCCAGCACCACTACACCGCGATAGGGATCGAACCACGAATCGAAGAGCAATGCCTGAAGATGCCGATCCGGCGCGCCTTTCGGCGGCGGAACTCGCTTCACGATCGCTTCCAGCACGTCAGGCACGCCCTGGCCTGTCTTTGCACTGATCAGCAACGCATCGGAAGCATCGAGGCCAACGGCGCTCTCGATCATCTCCTTGGTGCGCGGAATGTCAGCGCTCTGCAAGTCGATCTTGTTGATTACGGGAATGATTTCCAGGCCGTGATTGATTGCGAGATAAGAGTTGGCGAGCGTTTGTGCTTCGACGCCTTGCGAGGCGTCGACCACCAGCAACGCGCCTTCGCAAGCCGCCAGCGAGCGTGAAACTTCGTAAGAAAAATCGACGTGGCCGGGAGTGTCGATCAAATTGAGCTGGTAGATTTGCCCATCCTGCGCGGGGTAGAGCATGCGGACGGCATGAGCCTTGATGGTGATGCCGCGCTCGCGCTCCAGGTCCATGGAATCGAGGACCTGTTCCTGCATTTCGCGCATGGCGAGCGAGCCGGTCAGCTCCAGCAACCGGTCGGCAAGCGTGGATTTACCGTGATCAATATGCGCGATGATGGCAAAATTGCGGATGCGAGAAGCTTCCATGAAGATAGGTTGATTCTAGCAGGGTGCATGGAAGGTCTCGTCTGCGAACGTCGGGCGAACTGCATCAAAAAAAGCCGCGAGCCCTGGGCAGGGCTCACGGCGTCCGATGGAGCTATCAAGAAAGTAGAATGATGCGATTAGTGAGCGGCTGCCGCTCGCGCTAATGGCTTAACAGCCGCAGGTGCCTGAGCCTGAGACGCGGGCTCAAAGTAGCGTTGGTAGCTGAGGTACATCAGCAACATTACTGGCAGAGCAGCCAAAGGAGCCTGCCATCCGACGTGCTGGCTCATGATTGTGACCATGGAGGTTACACCCGTGCACGCCACGTAGTAAGGGAACGTCAAGTGGATGATGCTCGACCATATGCGCATCATGCCAGAACCTTCGGTGATTGAGATGATGGTGGCTACCGGCAGGGTATTGATGACGAAGAACGTGCCGCAAGCGGCGACCAGCGCCACCGAGCGGTGCATGGCAATCAGTTTGGCATCGTGTAACAAAAGGGCGGCGACACCGGCCGCTATAACGACGGTGCTAGCGTTGAACAATACCTTCACCGGCTGAAACTGGCCGCCCCGTTTGGGAATGCTCTGCAGAGTGGCGGAAACCAACGCCACCGTTACTGCTTCAAACAAGCTCAACTGTGCCGCCGCAATCATCATAAACGGCAAGTTGACTGACATCGTGCCGCTGACGCCGGGCAGCTTCACCTTGGTGCGCGAGGTTACAGCGCCCAGCAGCAACAAGGCGAGGAACTGATACTGGTGAAGTGTGGTCATCTTCAGCAGGCTGGCGCCCAACATGGCCAAGCCGCTGATCGTGATCGTGGTTATGAATGCCGTTGCGAGCCGTGAGTTTTTCATGATGAGATCCTTATATTGATATTGTCCGGTGAATTAATCATTGCTAGTTCTCGCCAAAGTATGAAACCGTGGCGGCGTCGGCCGCTGCCGTTGCGCTGGCAGTTGGCGCTGACGTGCCCCAGACAACACTGTATCCACTGACAGTAGACGTTCCCCACACCACCGACGTACCCCAGACTACAGAACGTCCCTGAAATCACCGACGTGCCCCAGACTACTGAAGTGCCCCAGACCACCGAGGTGCCCCAGACCACGGAGTTGCCAGTTACCAGATAGACGTTGCCGCTCGAGTTCACGGCGACCGCCGGAGATTCGGCGGAGCCAATCGTCGAAGGAGCTGTATCTTCGTCTTTCAGCGCTGCTTCGATGTCGACATAGCCAGCGCCGACGGTAAAGATGTCATAGTAATCGGTGTACTTGATGCCGGTTACGGGATCGACGGCCACGCTCGACTTGGGGAAGGTCTTATAAGCGGTCTTCATCAAGCGCGCTTTAACCTGGTCCGGAGTGAGCGAAGGATTCTGTTGCAGCAACAGAACCGCCGCGCCGCTTACCACCGGAGTCGCCATGCTGGTGCCGCTCAGAATGAAATAGTACGGCGATGCCCAGCTGCCGCCCATCGTCTTGTAATAACTCATCGGAAGTTGATCTTGCGGGAAAAGCGAGAAGATGACCGAGCTGGCAGACGACAAGGTCGAAATAGTCAGATTGCCTGGCGCAACCAGATCCGGCTTTACGATGTGATCGACGGCAGTCGGGCCTTTCGAGCTGTAGCTGGCAATCAGATCGTCAGTACGCTGCGGCGTTCCTTCCGGCTTCATGGCGCCGACGGTGATAACGTAAGGATCGTTCCCCGGCGCTGTGATCGTTTCGTATCCATCTGTGTTGAATGAATTGTCGCGGCCATCGTTTCCGGCCGCTACCACAACCACGATTCCTGCCTTCCATGCCGCTTCCACCGCCTGGCAAAGCGGGTCAACCTTATAGCTTTCAAAGACCGGGCGTCCCAGAGAGATGTTCATGACGCGAATGTTGTAAGCAGACTGCATCTTGATCGCCTGGTCGATGCCTGCGATTACAGTGCTGTCGGTGCCGACCCCAACGCCATCCAGCACGCGGAAGCTAAGCAGATTTGCATTCTGAGCGATTCCCTCGAAGGTCTTGGCGTATTGCGATCCGGTCGAGTTAGCTCCATCGCCGGCCAGGATCCCGGCTACGTGAGTGCCGTGTCCGAAGTCACCGAAGACGCCATCGTTGTTAAAGTTTCCACTGTAGACAAGACGCGATCCGTTGGCTCCCGAGAAATCACCTTGATCGACGATAGCGCTGTCGATAACCGCAACCCCGATTCCGTTGCCGTTCAGGCCAGACGACCAGGCGTAAGGAGCATTGACGGCCTGATCATAGAAATCGGTAGTGGTGGAGGTCTGGAAGACCTGATGATCGACCGACACATGGGCCACTTTGGGGTTGTTCTCAAAGCTCGCCAGGGAGTCGGATTTTACGGTCAGCGAGACCGAGTTGATGACACCGAGGCGCGTCGTCGGCTCATCGCTCTTAGCCAGTGCTTCGGCATCTGCCAGATCCTGCTCGGTCGGTGCCTGGTACTGGACAATCACCTTGACCCACTGCCCTTTGGGGACAGACGCCAGCTCCTTGGAAAGCTTGCTGGGGCCGGCTGCCATTGCAAAGGTCGTTCCCAAGAGCAGGCCCGCGAACGCCAGGTTGCGAAAAACCAAGTTCGTTTTACTCACTTGCCGCATAATCTTTCTCCTCGCTTACGCCGTAGTTAATGCAAGCGCGGGGCCAGCAACGCGCGGCCATAAAGACTTCCGATTCAATGGGATACGAAACGTCAGCGAGGTGAAATAGGGGACAACTTGTCCCCTCGCCTACGGTTGGGCCATTATGTCCCGGTCAGAGCGGCCAGGTGGCAATCCACTTGGGGTCTACGTAGTAGGAAGAAAGAGTTACTTCGGAAATTGAGATCCGTGGGCTTGTTTGAGGGGCAGAAAAAATAGGGCGCGATTGCTCGCGCCCAATTTACTCAATTCTATTTTCCGCTAACTCCGGCTAGTCTCGAACTCCATCCATAAACGCCCGCAACTTGCGCGAGCGCGATGGATGGCGCAGCTTTCTTAAGGCTTTGGCCTCGATTTGGCGGATGCGCTCCCGCGTTACCGCGAACGACTGGCCAACTTCTTCGAGCGTGTGCTCGGAGCCGTCTTCCAACCCGAAACGCATCTTGATGACCTTCTCTTCGCGCGGCGTCAGCGTGCGTAGCACCTGCGAAGTCTGGTCTTTGAGGTTGACGTTGATGACCGCCTCGGCCGGAGAAACTACCGCGCGGTCTTCGATGAAGTCGCCCAGGTGCGAATCTTCCTCTTCGCCAATCGGCGTTTCGAGCGAGATTGGCTCCTGCGCAATCTTCAGGACTTTGCGAACCTTCGCCACCGGAATGTCCATCCGCTTGGCGATCTCTTCGGACGTTGGTTCCCGTCCCAGCTCCTGCACCAGCTGCCGCGAGGTGCGGATCAGCTTATTGATCGTTTCGATCATGTGCACCGGGATACGAATCGTACGCGCTTGATCTGCAATCGCGCGGGTGATTGCCTGTCGAATCCACCACGTGGCATAAGTCGAAAACTTATAGCCGCGCCTGTATTCGAACTTGTCGACCGCCTTCATCAGGCCGATGTTGCCTTCCTGAATCAGGTCGAGAAACTGCAATCCGCGATTGGTATACTTCTTCGCAATCGAGACCACCAGGCGCAAGTTGGCTTCGATGAGCTCACGCTTGGCGTGCTCGGCGTCCATGTCGCCCTGGATGATCTCGCGCTGCGTGCGCTTGAGTTCCTGGAACAACAGGCCCGCTTCCACTTCAAGCTTTTCGAGCTCTCCACGGACGGCGCGCGATTGCTTCTTGTATTCCTTGCGCTGTTCTTCGCTGCGCGTAGCCTCGGCCCGCTTCTCCAGATTCTGGATTTGCCGGTCGAGAGAGCGCATGCCGTCGACGGTGCGATTGACGCGGTCGATCAGCCGTTTCCGTTCATTATTGGTAAAACCAAGGTTGCGCACCGCGATCGATGTGCGGACGATGGCATGCGCCAACTGCAAGCGATAGCGCCGATGATCGCGCGGCCGCTTCTTGAGATTCACCGCCGCCATTTTTTCCTGGAGCGGAGCAACTTTCTTATAAAACTTGTCGAGCGTGTTGATCTTGGCGAGAAACTCTTTCAGACGTTTGTCGACGATCTCTTCCGTGATTTCCTCTTCGTCGAACGTAACCAGCTCTTTGATGGAGCGGACGCCCTTCTCCAGGTCCTCGCCCAAGGCGAGTAATTCACGAATTACAATCGGCGAACGCGAAAGCGCCTTGAGCACGCGGTTCTGCCCCCGCTCAATCCTCTTGGCGATTTCGACTTCGCCTTCGCGGGTGAGCAAAGGAACCGTCCCCATCTCGCGCAAATACATGCGGACAGGGTCATTGGTTTTTTCCATGGCGCCGGGGGTTAAGTCGAGTTCGACATCCTCGGAGCCCTCATCTACATCCTCGAATTTTTTTTCCAGATCGGTCGTCGGCCCTTTCGAGCTTTCGAGTACATCGATGCCCTGCGTTCCGATCGTGGTTAGCAGATCTTCCAGGTCTTCAGGAGAGTGCACATCGTGCGGGATAAGGTCGTTGACCTGATCATAGGTCAGATATCCCTTCTCTTTGCCTGCGTCGATCAGCTTTTTTATGTCGTCGTACTTGTCGTCTAGTGCCAATCCAGATTATCCTCGAGCGTTCGCCGGTACACGGACGCCTGCTTTTCAGCGGTGGGAATTGTGACGGAGCTGTGCGCGAGGCGCACAAACCTTAAGAGTATAGCACGTCGGCGAGTACCGCCGCCCGCGCAAATCGAAGTTTGCACCTGTTTACCGCTCGTGCCGAGCCAGGCGTATCTCTTTTTCCGCTTGATATTTAGATGTCGTTAGGCGCCGTTTCGTTCCAAAGTCAGGAACCGCCCACGTAGGGGCAGGTGCCCTCAGTTGCCCCGCGGGCGAAGCCCGCTAGAAGCCTGCCAAGCTCGGTCGCGAGCGGCGTACCACAAATCCGTCCCGTCACGAGGCCTGGTCAGCCGCCTCCGCCAGTCCGGGATCCATCAGAGCGCGCTTCAGACGCAGGTTTTCCTGCAAAAGCACCCGTTTTTCCTCCATCGAGATTCCCGGGCGCTGAAAGGCGCGCTGCACTTCCTCTTGCCGCCGTCGCAGATAAATCCTCCGCAACGCCCGCACTGCGCCCTCGACGGTCTCGGGCGTCAAGTCCTCTTCCTCCTGCATTAGCACGGTGGCCAACAACCGCTGGTCTTCTTCGGTTTTGGGCAACGCCATGACGTCCGCCGCTTCCGAGCCCGCCTCGAGCAGTGCTTCGATCAGCGACTGCGAGGCCAATCCCTCATAGAGATGCTCCGATTGCAGGGCGTATTGCGCCTGCCGCGCCGGATCGAATTCCTCATCCGTTCCATCTCTCGTCGAACTCCGGGTGCTACTGGCTTGAATCTCTGTAGCCGAGGCAAGGGCCCGGATCAGGACACGTTCCGCGCCCGTGATCTGCGTCTCAGCCAGAGTCTTCACTGCGGTTGCCGACCGGTTGGTGACCACATTTTTTAATTCCTGACGCAGCACCTTAGAATCGATGCCCAGCTTCTGCGCAATTTCGAGCGCCAGTCCATCGCGCACGATGCGGTTCGGCACCCGCTGGATGTGCGGGAGTAGATGGTTGACGGCCTTAATCTTACTTTCCGAGTTCCGCCCCGGAAACATGGCTCGGGTCCGATCGATCAAATAATCAAAATATTTCTGCGAATGCTTGAGCGCCGCCGCGTAGGCGTCTTTGCCCTTGCGCCGTATGAACAGATCGGGATCGAACCCGGTCTCCAGTGTTAGCACCCGAATGTCGAATTCTTCTTCCACCAGCAACCCCAGGGTCCTCTCGGTGGCGCGGGCTCCAGCAGTGTCAGGATCGAAGTTGACCACCACATTTTTCGAGAATCGGCCGAGCAGTTTTGCCTGCGGCTCAGTGAATGCAGTACCGGAGCTCGCGACCACATTGTGAAAGCCGGCGCCGTATACCGAAATGCAATCCATCTGGCCTTCGACGAGGATCGAGTAGTCAAGCTTGCGAATCGCTTCTTTCGCGTTGTCGAGGTTGAACAGAACGCGCGACTTCGAATAAATCGCCGTCTCCGGAGAATTCAGATACTTTGGCCCGGCTTTTTCGTCGGTCGAAAGCGTGCGTCCGGTGAAGGCAATCACTTTGCCCTGGTCATTGCAGATCGGAAATATCACGCGGTTGCGAAACTTGGAGTAGATAGCCGCAGAGCTCTCAACTCTCAGCTCTCGGCTCTCAGTGATCCCCTCTCTCGAATTGTCATCCTGAGCGGAGCGAAGGACTTGCTTTTGCTCTCCGCTGACTGCTGAGAGCTGAGAGGTTTCTTTCCACGAGAACAACCCACTTTCACGCAACAACTCTTCATCGAAGTCCCGGCGTAAAGCGTCTCGCAACAGAAATCCAGAATCCGGCGCAAACCCGATCCGAAATCGCGCAATCGTCTCGTCATCCAGTCCGCGGCCCTTAAGGTATTGCCGGGCACTTGCGCCTTCGGAGCGGCGCAGACAATCCTGAAAAAACTGGGTGGCGCGGACGTGCACATCGAGCAGCGCCATGCGCACCTGAGCATCTCGTGCTTCAGTTGGACTGGAAAAGGTCAGCTTCGGCAGTGGCACGCCCAGCTTCTGCGCGATCAGCCGGACGGCCTCCGGGAAGGTGATGTTCTCGACCTTCTGGATGAAAGTGAAAACGTCTCCCGACTCTCCGCAGCCAAAGCAGTGGAAAAACTGGCGCGTGGCATGAACCGAGAACGATGGCGTCTTCTCGGCATGGAAAGGACACAGACCGGAGAAATTCTGCGCTCCAGCCTTCTTCAGTTTGACGTAGTCGCCGACGATGCGGACGATATCTGCCTGCTGCTTGAGGGTCTGTTTGAAGTCGGTGGAGGTTGACGTCATGGACGGAGGACAGAGATACCGTAGAATTATGAGAGCACAAGATCTGCAAAAGAAACAAATGCGGCCTGGGCCAGCCACCCAAGCCGCATTGTTGTCGCGGACGTTCTGGCTGCCGTCTTTCGCTTGGGCGAAAGATCATCGCGCTGCACTCCTAAGAGTGCCATGCATCGACGCTCACCTGTGGCTTGCACCTCAGGCTTAAGGTTCATCATTTTCCGTCCTTCTTGGGAGAAGGACTTCTCTAGGAGGCCGCTAAGCCCGGGCACCGGTACACTGGACATGCACCGAATTTCCCCCGGTGACTCACTCTCGAAAATCACCGGCAACGCTAAACCTTGGTTCGGAACAGATTCAGAACAGCTCACGCTCTTGACTGCAAGCACTTTGCGGCAGCGAGAAAATTTAGGCAACGGCAAAGTGCAGCTCTGTTGTGTAAAAACTGTGGAGCGGAGAAACTTCCTGTGGATGGGGAAGGAAAAGTGTAATTTAATTCGTGCGGGAACAACCAACGTAGCGCAGCCTGGGCTGCCGTACAATGCTTCCGATGATTGCTCATCTTCGCGGAACTTTGCTGGCAAAACATCCCAACCAGGCGATCGTTGAAACACACGGCGTCGGCTATGACGTGGTGATCAGCGTGCCGACCTTCACAGAGTTGCCCGCGGCCGGAGCTGAGGTCGCGCTCCACATCCACACCCATGTTAGGGAAGACGCGCTCAGTCTTTACGGATTTTTGCGCCTCGCCGAGAAGCAGCTTTTTGAGAAGCTGTTGACGGTGAGCGGGATTGGCCCGAAACTCGCGATCACGATTCTGAGCGGTATGCCCGCCGATGAAATGGTAGGGGCAATCCGCGGAGGCGACGTGGCGCGGCTTACGCGCATTCCGGGAATTGGCAAGAAAACAGCCGAGCGCATGGTGTTGGAGCTGCGCGACAAGCTACCGGCGGTTACGGGAACGTCCGCGATGAGTGCGGCCGCAACAAGCCCGGTTGAGGAAGATGTTATTTCCGCGCTGGTCAACCTCGGCTATCAGCGTACCATGGCAGATAAGGCGTTGCTGGCTGCAAGGGCTGGCAAGAGTTCTCAGAATTTTGACGTGCTGTTTCGTGAGGCGCTGGGAACTTTGTCGAAGTAGGTTTGCCTAGGGCGGACGCATTCGTCCGCCGCGCCGAGAGAAGCTCGGCAGCCTTCTCCGCGGATTCGCCTGTCCAGCCGAGAGCCGCGCGGCCCCCGTCCGGAACCTGAGCGCCAGCAACCGGTGAAGCCACGGGGCTGCTGTAGGTCGCAAAAAATCAAAATGTCATGATTATGAGGTAATGACATCGTGGTATACTCGTGTCATATGTTTGGAGATATGCCATGAATACCGAAACCAGACTCCGGGTCAATGAAAACGGACGCGTCGTAATCCCAGCTTCTTTTCGCAAAGCGATGGGCATTAGCGCAGGTGACGAGGTAGTGCTGCGAATGGAGGAGGATGAATTGCGGATCACCACCCTGAAACGCCGCCTGGAACGGGCTCAGCGGCGCGTTCGGCGGTACGTAGAGCCCGGACGGTCGCTCGTTGACGAACTCATAGCCGAACGCCGCGAGGCAGCCAAGCGTGAGTAGGATTGTGCTTGACGCTTCCGCCATGCTGGCATTGCTCAATCATGAATCGGGAGCGGAGAAGTTGACGGCGGAAGTGTTGAGCGATGCCATTTGCAGCACCGTCAATCTTGCCGAGGTGCAGACCAAACTGGTAGGCGTGGGCAGCGACCCCGATGAAGCGTGGGGGGATGCGCTCAGCCCCATTCGGGACGCGGTGCCCTTCACGGCTGAGCACGCGCGTCTTGCCGGAGGCATGTTCGCTCACACGCGGGCGTTTGGGTTGTCCTTGGGAGATCGGGCGTGTTTAGCGCTTGCGCTTGCGCTGAAGGCTCCCGTGTACACGGCAGACAAATCCTGGAAACAACTGAAGCTGGGTGTCAGAATTCACGTGATCAGATAATGGTTTGTTCGGCCCTCAGCGAGCTGGAGGCTATCGAATTTCGCTCGGCTCGGAGGGCGATGGCGCCCGTCCCCGCGCAAGCGTTAATTGCCTACGAAGCGCAAATAAAGGTCGCGATCCTGGCGGCAGGTTTCGGCCATCTGCTTCACCTTTTCCCAGGCCTGCAACTGATTCTCGTCGCGCACGCGCTCCTTCACGCGATCCCATTCCTTGAGAAAAGCTGCCATCTGCCGGTGATTAAATACAGTCTTGCCGAAGGGATCAATTCCGGCGAGGAGCAGGAAATCCGTGTCGCCGTTGGCGGGCAACACGCCGTGCAGCATAACCCACTCGCTGCGTTCACCGAGATCGTCTTCCAGTTTCACGACAAGAGACATCGCCAGCCTCACTGAAGGATGCAAGGGTACTGGCCGCAATGTAACAGCCCCGAAGGGCGTTGTCCAAACGGGTCTTGGTATCGAAGGTAACGGACGCTCGATGACTGCGGCGGTTCTGGCCTCGGCTCTGAACTCCGCAAACCGCAACATCAGGCCGGTTTCCTGTCCAGGTTGACTTTTAGGCTTCTCCGGCGCGCGCGCCATGCTGAAAGTGGTATTGCAGAATCTTTGCCGCCAGCGCTGGAGTCACCCCCTGAGATAGGGATTGCCCCTGTCCTCGCTTCTGCGGTTCCACGGAACGGACTATTTCTCCACGGCAGATGACCTCTGTGGCCGCCAAGCCGGCAATCTCCGGCGGCAGCACCAGGCTGATTTCGAGCTGTACGGTGGGATCGAGCGATTCCTGCGCCTGGAAGAGCAATCCGGAACGGCTGATGTTTTCGGTCGTGCCGGGGCGCCAGCTCTTCTCCCCAAGCGGACGGTAGCGGAGCGGGAGATGAAGATTGAAGCGTCGGGCGCGGAAGGGTGGAATCTTCTTTTCGCCAGGGGCGAGGCTGGATGACATGATGATCTCCGTCGGAGCGGGTTCGGAATCCAACACCTCGCGCACGCGGTCTTTTAGCGCGGGAAGGCTGAACGGTTTCTGCAGCAGGTTGATGCCGACATGGATCATGCCATCGTGGCCGATCGCATTTTCGGCGTATCCCGACATGTAGAGAACGCGGATGCCAGGGCGCAGCTTGACGATTTGCCCCGCCAGTTCGCGGCCACTGAGGCCGGGCATGATGACGTCGGTGAGAAGCAGGTCGATCTGATTCTGGTAGCCATCGACAATCTGCAGGGCGGCTGCGCCATCTTCAGCTTCGAGAATCTTGTAGCCTTGTGTTTCCAGATACTGGCGGGCGAGACGGCGGACGTTGATTTCATCCTCGACGAGAAGGATGGTCTCGCCGCCACGATCAGCGCGGGGAAGGCCGATAAAATCCTGCGCGGCAGCGGCATCTTCACGGCCGTTGACTCGCGGAAAGTAGGCGCGGAAAGCGGTGCCACGCTGCGGCTGGCTGTCGACGAAGATAAATCCGCCGCTTTGTTTCACGATGCCGTAGACCGTAGATAGGCCGAGTCCCGTGCCTTTAACGCCCTTGGTTGTAAAAAAGGGTTCGAACATGCGCGATTGCGTGTCGTTGTCCATGCCGACGCCCGTGTCGACAATGGCGAGCATGACGTAATCGCCGGGGATGACAGGAGTATGAGTGCGCGCGAAATCTTCATCTAAAGTGACGTTGGCCGTCTCGATCGTCAGTTTGCCGCCCTGAGGCATGGCGTCGCGGGCGTTCACGGCAAGATTCATGATGACCTGATCAATCTGGCCCGGGTCGGCGCGGACCGCGCCCAGCGCTGGACCTGGAACCATCACCAGGTCGATATCTTCGCCAATCATGCGGGTAAGCATTTTTAGGTTCTCTGCCGCCACCTCATTCAGATCAAGCACCTTAGGCGCGAGCATTTGCTTGCGGCTGAAGGCCAGCAATTGCCGGGTCAGTGAACTGGCTCGTTGCGTGGCGTTGGAAATCTCCTGCGCCGGGCCCCGCAGGCGTGGGTCCGATCCCAAGCGCTCGAGCAGAAATTCCGAATAGCCCGAGATCACCATCAGGAGATTGTTGAAGTCATGCGCGATGCCGCCCGCGAGGCGGCCGATGGCTTCCATTTTTTGCGCCTGCCGGAATTGCAACTCCAGCGTGCGAGTCTCGGTAATGTCTTCCATAAAGATCTCGAAGCTGCTTCCTTCTTTTCCATTCGGAATCGAGCGGCCGGAAATCCGGGCCACAATCGCCGCCCCATCCTTGCGCACGCACTCCGTCGTCAGGTTGTTAAATTCTTTTCGCGAGTGAAAATTATCGGCGGTTTGAAACCATTGCTGGGCGTCGGCATACAAACTTCCCAGGTGCCTGCCCCTGAGCTCAAAGGCACCGGCATAACCAAACATAGCAACCATCGCCGGGTTCGCGTCCTGCAGGATTCCCAGGGCGTCGCAACGGCAAATGCCGTAAGGCGCGTTCATCACGAGCGATCGAAAGTTGCTCTCGGAGAGTCGGAGACGCTCCTGCGTAGCGCGCAAAGCGGCGTTGAACCAGCAGATCAGGAGCGCGACAGCGATGAAGAGTCCGAGGTGCGCGATTGCTTTACGATAATCAACCGGGGTCTGTCCGCCGATAAGCGAGTAATAGACGCTGACGGTAAGCGCGAACGAGGTAGCGGCGAGACCGGGCTTCCAGCCTCCGTACCAGGCGCTCACCATGACGGCGACGGCGAAGACAACCAGGCGACTCTCCGCAATATCGGAGAAAAATAAGGCTGGGATCAAAGCCAGGACGGCACTGAGTAATGCGACTCCATAGCGCAGAATAGATGCGCGCGCAGGAGCTACCGCCAAGCTGCGGATGAGGGGGAGTTTCATTCGCATGGCCCCATGCTATGCGCAGGCTGCGGCGCAGAGCGAGTTACGAGAGTTCACCGCACCTTTTCCTTGCGGCAACGTGGCCAGAGGTGCGACTACGAGTTACAAGCTGCAGCTACAAACTTGCGGCCCACAACCGGGACAAGCTTCGAGAGTCAACCAAAAGCCTTGGTCACAGCCTAGTCTGAGGCGGTGTGTTCGGCAAAACTTTCTCGTGCAAATCGGCGCCAAGGGAACATAGTTCTACAACACGCTCTACAACACGACTTGCAACTGTCGCCCGCTACGATGACACTAGCGAGCACTGTGTGAAATCCCGGAGAGGTCTTAGCGGTAACGCAAGGCAGGAAACCAAGTCAGGAAAACAAGAATGAACATCGGCCTTTTCGGCGGCAGCTTCGACCCCATACATCGCGGGCACCTGGCATTGGCACAAGCGGCCGCAAGCCGATACTCGCTGCGCCAGGTTTTGTTTGTGCCGGCGAATGTCCCTCCGCACAAACAACTGCAACCGCTCACAGTATTCATTCATCGTTATGCCATGGTAGCGCTCGCCACGCAGGATGAGCGAGGATTTGTCGCGTCCCTGCTGGAGGCGCCGGGGTCTTCCACAACTGAGGCTGTTGACGCCGCGAAGACACGCTCGGCGAAGCCTGCGATTCGCTCCTCTGGCGAGATGCGCGCGGCTGCGCCAGCACAAGCTAATTATTCGATTGACACGGTTCGACTTCTGAAAAAATCGCTCAAGAAATCTGACCGGCTTTTTTTTCTGATCGGAATCGACGCTTTTCGCGACGTTGCAAAATGGCGCGAGGCGCGCGCGCTGCTCGCGGAATGCGATTTCATAGTGGCCAGCCGCCCGGGATTTTCTTTGCGCGACGTGGCCGAGTCACTTCCGGAGGATTTGCGGCCTCCCACTGCCGTCACTCGTCCTTTTCACAAACAGCCCGCAACCGGCGATCTGATTCTTCCGGGAGTCGTCGTGCACCTACTCGAGGGAGTTCACCAGTCAGCCTCCGCGACTGCAATCAGGGCGGCAGTGGCGGCGGGCAAGCCTCTGACACGCTGGCTCGACCCAAGGGTAGCGGATTACATCAGGAAGCACGGGCTCTACCGCGAGAGACTCACGTAGGGACAGACGCCCTCCTTCGACTTCGCTCAGGACCTGTCCAGCCGAGCAAACCGGGGTGGAGAAGCTCGGCGGTGGCGGGCAGCTCCCAATCGATGAAGTTCAGCAGACCGTTTCATCGACCGTTCTTATCGCCGGCGCACAGCCCTTCCGTCACCGAAGCGGGTTACAATCAATGAGCCTTATGAAGAAGAAAGACGACCTCAAATGTCAGGTCAATGAAGCCATCCTCGCGTGCCAGGACAAACAAGCCCAAGATGTGACGGTTCTCGAACTGGAAAAGGATTCGGGAGCGTTTACCGATTATTTCGTGATGTGCAGCGGCTCCAATCCCCGCCAGATCCAGACGATTGCCGACGCGGTAGATGAACGATTGGAGGCATTGGGCCTGCGCGTCACTCACTCCGAAGGCTACAAACAGGCGGAGTGGGTATTGCTTGATTATGTGGACTTCGTCGTCCATATTTTCTCGGAGAAATCGCGCCAGTTCTACGATCTGGAGCGCCTATGGAAATCCGCTAAACGCCTGGAACCGGCGGAATTGCTGGCAAAGCCGCGCCGGGCTTCGACGGCGAAAAGCGTGGGCACGCCGACGACAATCGCCGAAACCGCTTCCGCGGGGCCAAGGAAAAAGACGACGCGTAAAAAGAAGGCCTGACGTGTGCGCTTCGAATCCACTTCCGTGGAGTTCCTCCTTCCGCTTGGTCGCGTCAGAAAAGTGGAAGGCCAAATCGGCGGTAATGGGCCGCGCGGTCACAGAAGCTCTCGTTGAATATTCACGCCCGCTCCCTGCTATGCGAATCCTGGATCTGGCCAGCGGCACGGGCGAGCCGGCAATCAGCCTGGCTCAGCGCATTCCGCAAGGGTCTGTGATCGCGGTCGATCAGAGTTTGGAGCTGCTCGAGATCGCGTCCAACCGGGCCCTCGCCAAAAATCTTTTGAACTTCAACACCCGGCAGTCAGACGCCCATCAGTTGCCCTTCGACAACCAGAGCTTCGATCTTGCCACCTGCCGTTTTGGAGTGATGTTTTTCAGCGACGCCCAGCGAGCCCTCAAAGAAGTGCGCCGCGTATTGAAGTCTGGAGCCCGGGCCTGCTTTGCCGTTTGGGGTCCGATAGAACAACCTTATTGGCAAACGACTATGAAGATTGTGCAGCAGCATGTGGGTGGCCCGATGCTTCTGCCGGCAGGGGCTGATCCTTTTCGATTCTCGGACGCCGGTTCTCTCTCAGCAATGCTAGCCGCCGCAGGATTTTTCGACGTTGAGGAGTCGCTTCAAAATCTGCCCTGGACCTGGCCCGGTGAGTCGGAAGAAGTTTTCGAATACGCGTGCGCTGTGGCCGCTCCGTTCCGTCCGATGCTGGAACGGGTTTCGGAGGAGGAGTGGCCGGCGATCCGCGCTGAGGCGACGGCGGTGATTGATCGTTATCGCGTGGGAGACGAGATCCGTTTCGGCGCTGATGTGATTTTGGCCTCGGGGAAAGCTTGATTTCCTCTGTGTACCTCTGTGTCCCCCCGTGGTAGAGACTTTTTTGAAACCACAGGGGAGACAGAGGCGCGTAGGGATGACTGAAGTCGATGAAAATCAAAGTGGCGTGGATAGGGAAGACAAAAGAGCCGGCCATCCAGGCTCTGACCGACGAATATTTGAAACGCATCTCGCGCTACGCTGAGATCGCAGGGCTGGCATTGAAGGACGAGGCCGCGCTCTCATCGCTGGCGAGAGGCGATGGGCGGCAAACTGACGGGCGGAAAAATAATAATAATAAAGAGCGCCACAAGCTGATTCTTCTCGATTCGCGCGGGAAGCAGTTTTCCTCCGAAGAGCTGTCCAATTTTCTTGATCGCGAGCAACTGAACGCCGTACCGCTCCTCTTCGCGGTTGGCAGCAGCGACGGATTCTGCGAAGAAGTGCGGGCCCAGGCTGGCTTTACGCTATCGCTCGGAAAGATGACGCTGCCGCACGAACTGGCGCGCGTGGTTCTGCTCGAACAAATTTACCGCGGATTCACCATTCTCAAGCATCACCCCTATCATTTGGGACATTAACTTTATAGTAAAGGGGCAGCGGCCAGTCAGCCCCGTTTCCGCCAGCTTCATTCCCGGGCCCAATGCCCTTCTGGCAGCTTCACCTTAGCGCGAAACTCGTTTACTGTATCTCTAACAGGCGAAACAAGTCTGAATTTGTAAGTGAGGCCCTCCCCCAAAATGAAAAATCCCTACGACGTATTACGAATCAAGGAGCAGGAATTGATGCGGATCCGCAAAGAAGTCGAAGCTTTGCGGGTCGCCGCCCGGCTGCTGGATGCCGAGGATTCATTCGAGGCAAAAGGCAAGGCTCAGCCGGAACTGCAACGAGTCGTCGAAATGCCCTGACCTACTCTCCCGTTGACTGCAGGCGGACGGTCACCAAAACCGTCCGCCTGGAATCAGTTCCGATTCGTAATTGGTAATCTGCCGTAGATTCCGGTTGGACTCTAGATTTTCAATTACCCATTACAAATTTGGTAGTGGTGCAATTCAAACTGCACCACTACCACAAATTTGCCAAATTACAAATTCTTCTCCTCGCCGCGTACAATCAGCAATTCAGCTCTATGACAGATCTTCGCCGTGGTCTCATCATCGTGAACACCGGTCCGGGCAAGGGCAAAACGACCGCAGCCATGGGAACGGCGCTACGCGCGGTCGGCCAGGGGATGCGCGTGCTGATGCTCCAGTTTCTGAAAGGGTCGTGGCATTATGGCGAACTCGATGCAGTCCAGGCCTTCGGCGACAAGTTCATCATGAAGCAGATGGGACGCGGCTTTGTGAAGGTAGGAGCGGAAAAGCCCGATCCTGAAGATGTGCGGATGGTGGAAGAGGCGTGGGCCGAGGCCGAAAGGGCGATCCAGTCCGGCGAATGGGATCTGGTTGTGCTCGACGAAATTAATTACGCCATCAGCTACGGTATGCTGGACGCCGCCAAGGTGGCCGAATCTCTGAAACAGAAGCCGGAGATGGTGCACGTCATCTTGACCGGGAGGAACGCGCATCCGACAATAGTCGAGCTTGCCGACACCGTAACGGAGATGCGCCAGGTGAAGCATGCCTATGAGAAAGGCGTGATGGCTCAGAGAGGCATCGAATACTAGTTCTCAATTCCCGGTTCTCAGTTCTCAGAGGAACCCGCACTTACTGAGAACTGAGAACTGAGAACCGGGAACTGAGAACTGCTTTTATGACTTGGTTCAAACGACAATCCGGGCACCTGGACACTTCAGGTGTAAAGACGGTTCACACTGAAGGCCTGTGGGTGAAGTGCGACGGCTGCCGCCAGATTATCTGGAAGAAGGATCTGGAAGACAATCTCAATGTCTGCCCGAAGTGCGACAAGCATTTTCGCATCGACGCCCGGGTGCGGCTGGCGCAGCTTCTCGACGACAATCAATACGAGGTTTTCGACAGCGATCTTGCCTCCACCGACCCGCTGAAGTTTGTTGATCTCAAGGCCTACTCCTCGCGCCTGAAGCAGGCCAAATCCGACACTGGGCTGAAAGACGCCATCATCAATGCGCGCGGCAAACTCAACGGCAGAGACGTGATCGTGAGTTCAATGGAGTATTCCTTCATCGGCGGCAGCATGGGAGCCGTAGTGGGCGAAGCCATCACCCGTGCGATTGAGAAGGCGGTTGCAACGCGCACGCCGATTGTCATCGTCTCGGCCTCCGGCGGTGCGCGCATGATGGAAGGCGTGATCAGCCTGATGCAGCTGGCAAAAATCTCCGCTGCGCTGGCCCGGTTGGACGCCGCGCGGGTTCCGTACATTTCGGTTCTGACCGATCCGACAACGGGCGGCGTGACTGCGTCATTTGCCATGTTGGGCGATCTCAACATCGCCGAACCCGGTGCCCTGATTGGCTTCGCCGGCCCGCGAGTGATTGAGCAGACAATCCGGCAGAAGCTGCCGCCGGGTTTCCAGCGTTCCGAGTTCTTGCTCGAACATGGAATGCTCGATGCTGTGGTCCCGCGCAAGGAGTTGAAGCCGTATATAGCGCGGGCACTGAATTTTATGGTCAAAGCAGCATAAGACTCACGTGGGGACACACGCCCTCGTCTGTTCAGCCGAGCGAAGCTCGGCGACGGCCGCGGGAATCTCGCGCTTATCGGCAAAACGTGAATGCCTGTCAGATTGCGGTATTCGCTGCTCGGCGCACAGTTTGGCCCTCTGACTGCGGTTTTCTGGATTGCCAGGAAGCAAGCATTGAAACTCTTACTGAGAGCTGACAGCCGAGAGCTGCCCTTGTCCTACGAAACCGCAGTCGCGCAGATGTACGCGTTGGGCCACGAGTTGGCGCAGACGCCCACACACAAGTTCGATCTAGCACACATGCGTGTGCTGCTCGCGGCATTGGGGCATCCTGAGAGGCGCTTTTCCGCCGTGCTTGTCGCCGGCACCAACGGCAAGGGGTCGACCGCCGCTACTCTGGCATCCATCCTTGAAGCGTCGGGCCTGAAAACGGGTCTCTACACGTCACCCCATCTGATTCGCATTAACGAACGGATTCGCCTTAATGGTGCGCCCATCGCCGACTACGATTTCGCCGTGCTCCACGACGTAGTCGACCGCACTGCCGAGCGCCTGGTTGGGGAGGGCGATCTGCCGTGGCATCCAAGTTTTTTTGAGACGCTTACCGCGATGGCCTTTGAGTATTTCGCCCGCAACCACCCCGATATGGTTGTGCTCGAAGTCGGCATGGGCGGGCGTTTGGACGCAACCAACGTGGTTGAGCCACTCCTCAGCATCATCACCGATATCGCGCTCGATCATCAAAAGTATCTTGGCGAAACGGTTGCCGAGATTTCGCGCGAAAAAGCTGGAATCATATGGCCGGGCGGGGTTGTGGTTACGCTGCCTCAGTCACCCGAAGCCAACGACGTGATCGGAAACGCAATCCTCGCTGCGGGCGCGCGTGCGGTAAATGCCGTCCCATACGTGCCGCCGGTTTCGCCGGGGAGCGCCAGCTGTTTGAGTAGCGACGATCAAGCTGCCGGCCTACGCAACCGCTATGCGCTCGATGTGATGGGGAAGAGAATCGTGGTCGATTCGCCACTCGTGGGCCGGCATCAACTCCGCAATCTGGCGATGGCGATCGCGGCGGCCGAGGAGCTGCACAATCAGGGTTTGATCCAAATTACCCCGGAGGCGATCGAACAAGGCATCCGCGAGACGCATTGGCCGGGACGCTTCCAGGTAATCTCGGTGGTGGGAAACGATCCCCAGTATGTGTTTGATGTCGCGCATAATCCGGCCGGGGCATGGGCGTTGCGTTCGACGCTTTCGGCCATGTTCCAGAATGCCGGTGGCGGTTTGGAAAGCGGCCGCGAGATCACCATGGTTTTTGGCGTGATGCGAGACAAAGCGGTGCGGGAGATTACTGAGATTTTGTTCCCCGTGGCCGCGCGAATGATCTTGACCCACGCCAACAACCCGCGCTCGGCCACCCCCGAAGAGATTCGGCAGGCAGCGGCCCGTGTCATATCTGGCGGTGATCTTGATATTGAAGACGCAGAGAATGTAGAGTCGGCGCTAGGCCGGGCTCGCGAGGTTGCCGGAGCCGGTGGGCTGATCGTGGTTACTGGCTCAATTTACGTTGTCGGAGAAGCGATGCGAATGCTAGGCATCCGCATCTAAAGGGACTGTGTGGTGACGGGGGAGCCTGCCCTGCGCGGAGCCGAAGGGCCCGTCTCGCATCACACAGGCAACGTCGCCCGCAGGATAGCTTGGACAAGAAAATCTTGAACAAGATTGCCACCACCGTGGAGCCGGAAAAGGCAGAAGCCGAACTACGCTCGGCCAGACAGACGGAGGCGTCTGTCCCTCCGTGGTCTGAGGAGAGGCTCGCCGCTCAACCGCAGGTGCGCCACGGCTGGTTCAGCAGGCTCCGTTCCTACTTCGTTCTCGCCCCGCTGATCTGGGTCTATACCATTATTCTGGGCACGATTTCTCTCCTCTGCTCGCTCTTCGACCGCAACGGACGCATACAACACAAGCTCGCCCGCTTCTGGTCTTGGCTGATCATGAAGACGATCCTGTCACCGGTGAAAATCACGGGCCTGAACAATATCGGAGGGATCGAGAGCAACAAGAACAATAATAATGAGGACAGGAACGGGGACAAGACTGGCGCTTCCAAACCCCGCGTCTATGCGGTCACGCACGCGTCGGCACTCGATATTCCGATCCTTTACGTCTACCTGCCGTTTCAATTCCGCATCATTTTCAAGAGTGAATTACTCTCGTATCCATTCATCGGTTGGCATCTGAAGCGTTCGGGGCAAGTCTGCATCAATCAGCAGAACCCGGCAGCTTCCATCGGCTCCGTCAAGTCGGCGCTGCGGAGCCTGCGCACTGGCATGCCGCTAGTCATCTTTCCCGAGGGCGGACGCACACGCGATGGCGAGCTTCAACCTTTTCTGCCGGGCGCATTCTTTCTGGCTATCAAAGCGCAGGCGGACATCGTGCCCATCGCGCTCGTTGGTACCTTCGATCTCTTGCCCATGAACACCTACCACATCAAGTGCCAGCCGCTGGAAATGCGCGTAGGGGAAGCAATTTCCACCGCCAGCCTGACCGCGCAGGATACAGACCAAGTATCAGCCAAGGTAAGAGCTGCAATAGAAGCTCTATATTCCGTGTCCAGTGCCACCTAGATTTATAAGCAGAATAAGGGGGACGAAGCGGGCCGGTAGGAGTCGCGGAGTGACCTACTCGTCCAAATTCGCGAGAACCGGACCGCCCTGATGAATGGCGACCCTAGGATTCTGGTAGACGATACAGCTTTTCAGAAGCTTAGCGGGGAGCTTGATTCCAAAGGTGTGCGTTCGGCCGCCACGGCCCTCAGCGGCTTTGCTGCCTTCGTACTTCCAGTCCTCCTCGCGGAGAAAAGCAATGTCGACTCGCCAAATCGCAACAAGTTTGTCCCTCTTCATCCGTTTGGTCTGGTCGACGGCATAGCGCCAGACAATGTACCAGCCGGGATGATTGTAGTGCGACTGCAAAGCCCATGGACGTGTCGACCCTTTTGATTCTAGCGCCTGTTGCGGAGGTGGGTTTAGCTTCCCTCGCAAAAAAAGATCTGGGAACCGTTGCTGGGCAACGTCGGGGTGCTTGTGCTTTTTGTAGGGACTTAAGGCGTGAAGTGCCTGGACCCCAAAGATTCCAACAATCCCACTAAACACGTTCGCCTGCTCTAGATAGATGTCAATGAGCTCGCCAGCCCTGCCCTCGACGTGTTCGATAGCTTCCCGGATGTGCGTAATCTTGAGCTCGGGAGGTAGTGGAACCGCACGGTCGAAACCGTCTGCTTGTAGCGCCATCTCGGCAACAAGTTGTCACGGTTCCAGCGCCAGCGCAAGGTTTTGCTGCAAATCAAGATCGACCTTTGAACCTATTCTGCTACTAGCTTGCCCATTCCCTTGGAGAGCAGCCAGCGCAGGGACGGCCTCTAGCGCAGCGCCAAAAAATTGGCGATCGATTTCGATGCCGATGCTCTCGTAGCCAATTGAAACCGCCGCCGCAACGGTCGACCCCCCACCCATAAAAGGGTCCAAAACAATTCCAGCGCCCAGCGGAAGACAGGCTCGGACGATCTGGCGCATGAACGATTGCGGCTTTAGCGAAGGGTGTGGAGCGATCGCTCGTTCTTCCCGTCGGGTTGGGGCTGAGAGTATGACGTCGGAAAATGGAAGCTGGCTGGAGACACGGCGCAAGCCACCTGTTTTCCATTTGCGCAAATTGTCCTGAACTCGCCCTTCGCATGGCTTGCGGAACAGACCCCAGGGCTCCCACGACGAGCGCGGCATAACTGTAACCCCCGAAAATTCCCGATGCGCGTTCTTCGGCCGGTCGCCGCCCCTCAACGTTTGCACCAGCCGAATGATTTCACCTCTCTTCTCAAACCCCGCTTCCAGCAACGGAAGATAGACAAGGTGCGAGAGTAATGGGTTCGTCGCAATAAAGATATGAGCTCCGGGAACCATGATGCGGAAGGCTCGCCGGGCGAAGTCCGAAAAGAAATGCCGTAGCTCAGCGAGCTCATCGTTTGTCAACACGGTGAAGCGTGGCAACGGGCTACGAACACAGCCGTCAAAGGCTGGAGGGATTCGCCAAACGCCACCCTTCCCTCGGCGTAGCTTCTGTTTCTCCGGCGCGGTGTATTCTTTGAGTCCGTAGGGTGGATCCGTCACGATCGCGTGAACCGAGTTCGCTGGCTGGTGATCCATCCAAAGAAGACAATCGGCCAGATGCAAAGAATACCGAACGCCGTTGAGACGGAAAGCTGTTTGTTGAGGGCTCCGAGCCGTAGAAGAACTCATCTCTGAATTAAGTACCACGAACGGCAGTGGATTTGTATAACCGTTTGGAGGGGTCGCCTCGTTTGCAGATCCATCACGTGGCCTTGGAGTCTGTTTGACCCCCTCCGTTCACTCCTTTAAACTCAAAAGATTCAGCGGAATACAAGGCAGATCTATGTCTGACAGCATTCATCTCAAGCTCCCTGACGGCAGCACCAAGGAAGTCCCAAAAGGTACCACTGCGCTCGACATTGCGAAGGACATCAGCCCGCGTCTGGCCGACGCCGCTCTTGCCGCCAAAACGAATGGCGATCTGATCGACCTCACCCGGCCGCTCGACCACGATACCGACCTCCGCATCATCACCGAGAAGGATCCGGAGGCGCTCGATGTTTATCGTCATTCCTCCGCGCACCTGCTGGCCGCGGCTGTGCTCGAACTCTTTCCTGAAACCAAGCTTGGCCATGGTCCTGCCACCGAGAATGGATTTTTCTACGACTTCTATCGCGAGACCCCTTTCACTCCCGACGACCTGGAGAAGATCGAAAAGAAAATGCAGGAACTAGCGCAGCAGAACCTGCCTTATGCTCGCGAGTTTCTGCCTCGCAAAGAAGGGCTCGAAAAGTTCAAGGGTGAGGGCGACTTTATGAAGTGCCATTTCATCGAGCAGTTCACCAAGCCCGATGAAAAAATTTCGATCTACAAGACCGGTAAGTTCCAGGATTTCTGCCGCGGCCCTCATGTTCCTTCGACCGGAAAAATCAAAGCCTTCAAACTGCTCAACATCGCTGGCGCCTATTGGCTGGGAGACGAAAAGAACCCTCAACTCCAGCGCATCTACGGCACGTCGTTTTTCTCGAAGAAAGATCTGGACGCCTATCTAACCGGCATCGAAGAAGCCAAGAAGCGCGATCATCGCGTGCTCGGCCAACAGCTCGACTTGTTCTCCATCCAGGAACTAGCCGGACCAGGCCTGATCTTCTGGCATCCGAAGGGCGGCATCATCCGCAAAGAGATGGAAGACTGGATGCGCAATGAATACCTGCGCCGCGGCTACTCGCTCGTCTACACGCCACACGTCGCGCGCCGTCAGTTGTTCTATACCTCGGGCCACGAAGGCTACTACTCGCAGAACATGTTCGACCTCATGGAATTGGACGACGCCGAATATCGTCTCAAGCCCATGAATTGCCCGGGCCATATTCTGATCTATGCCGATTCCCTGAAGTCATATCGCGACCTCCCGGTGCGCTTGGGAGAACTCGGCACCGTCTATCGATACGAGCGTTCGGGAGTGATGCACGGCCTGTTGCGCGTCCGTGGATTCACGCAGGACGACGCCCATATTTTCTGCACTCCCGAACAAATCGAAGCGGAGATCGTCGGCTGCCTCGACTTCGCGTTGGAGGTCCTGAAAGACTTCGGCTTCGACAAATTTCAAACCGAGCTCTCCACTTGGAATCCCGACGACCGCAAGAACTTTGTCGGCAGCGACGAGCAGTGGAGGCTGGCGACCGATTCGCTCGAAAAAGTGCTCAAAGAACGCAAGATTGAATACAAAATCATCCCCGGCGAAGCGGCATTCTACGGCCCCAAAATCGACATCAAGCTGGTCGATGCCATCGGACGTCTGTGGCAGCTTTCAACCGTGCAGTTCGATTTCAACCTGCCACAACGATTCCAGCTCGAATACGTAGCCGAAGACGGCACCCGCAAGCAACCGCTCATGGTCCATCGCGCGCTCTACGGCTCAGTCGAGCGCTTCTTCGGCGTGCTGATCGAGCACTATGCCGGAGCCTTCCCGGTGTGGCTGTCGCCCGTGCAGGTGGCGATGATTCCGATTGCCGAGCGCCATGTCGAGTACGCTGAAAAAGTAGGCTCGCAACTGCGAGCAGCGGGGGTGCGCGTGGAGGTTGATTCGCGCAACGAAAAGATGAATGCGAAAATCCGCGAGCACGCCATGCAGAAAGTCCCGTTCCTGCTGGTGGTGGGAGACAAAGAAGCGGAAGCCAACAAGGTCAACGTCCGCACTCGCGGAAAAGAAAAAACGGAAGACCTGCCCACCGAAGAATTCGTAGAGAAAATCAAGAAGGTGATTGCGGAGAAGAGCCGGACCTTATAATCAGCAGGGTCGCGTGCTGACGGGCCTCTGGCCCGTAACGGGGCAGAGCCCGTCACCAGACATGCCCACTCCTACTTGATGTCGCTGATTTCCATATTCAAATAGAAGTTGAGTCGCAGGCCAAGGTTCGGCCCAGGGAATTCTCGCGGCAAAGGTGGAAGCGGATTCGAGCCCGTTATGCTTCCCCACGCCGCACGGTCAAGAGCGACATCGCCAGACCCGCTGTGCCATACCATGCCCGTGACCTGTCCGTTCTTAAGAATCGTAAAGTCTATGGAATCCTTACCAGACTTCCAGATCGGCGGATACGCCGACGGCGGCAGCCCGATAATCCAATTCTCCTTGATGACCTGCAAGATCCTCGTAATGTAGGGCCCGAAATCCACGCCCATCGTGTCAGTGAGAATTTCTGCCGGAGCGAGCCCCGCGGCGGCCCCGTTCCGCCCACGCGTCAGCCCACCGTCGCCCGCTTGCCCGCTGCCGCTATACCCGCGGTTGGCGGCAGCGGCCCGTTCCGCTTGATCCACAGCGGAACCCGCATAAGTGGACGTGTTAAAATTCGGCACGGCTCTTGTCTGCGGAGGAGTCTGCAACCGCGCTGTCTGATCGCTCGGCTGCGATTGTGAAAATCCCTGCGAATTCTCCTGTGGAGCCTGCGGTGCCCCATTCTGCGCCGATTGATTCTGTTGCGGTGGTGCCGCCTGAGCCGGTGGAGCCGGCGGTACGTTCGCGCCCCGCTGCCCTGGATGCGGGCTTTGCAACAGCTTTCTCAATTCCTCGCGATTGATCTGCGGCGCTTTGCTGGTAGCAATGCGGTCCTTATCCGAAAGAATCTTCGCATCGGGACGCCTCGTCACTTTCTGCTCATCCGGTGGCAACTCCAAAAAAGTTGCGTCTTTCGACTGATCCGCATTTGCCCGAATCGCAAGATTCACCGGCCGGTGGGGAAGCAAGTCCATCAGCTTCTCGCTATTCCACAACAAAATCACCACGAACAGATGCAGGATGATGGACAGCCACACCGCTTCCCGCTTGCGCGAGCGCGAAAGATCGTCTTGCAACTGAAAGAGCAGATGTGGAACATCGTCAGGATTGAAGCTGCGGTAAGCCGTCTCCCAATGCTGCGCCTCAAACAGGTCGCGCTGCTCCGCTGGTTCGCCCGAAAGTCGTTCGGCAGGCGGTATGAGCGGGTCGCGCGACGGAATTTGGGTAACCGGCATCAGGCAGAGACTATCAGTTAGAACCGCGGGCACGCTCCAGAGTTGCGCAACTTATTGCGTACCATCCTGTCAGGAATATGCGCGAAGTATTCCCTGCGCAAAATTCCTTCGTAAAGTTACGTAAATTGTGGAACTGCGACCGCCAACTGTATTGTCGCATTTTTTCCGCCGGCCGCGTGAGTACCTGCGTAATGGCGTAGGAACATTGGTCGTAAAGGGACACCCGCCCGGCTGTCCAGCCAGCGCACCCCTGCCTAGACGCTCTGGGGAATTCGGCAACGATTTGAAATCGATAACAAACTTGAATCCGCCTGCATCAGAACTTTAATATTGCCGCAATCACCCTTGAGCCCTCTTCCAGCCGTAAAATGCTTTGGAGATGTTGCCCATGCCTCACCATAAGACGCCACGCCAGGAGACTTCCCTCCTGGGAATGCTTCGCTGGGACAGTATCTGCCCACAAACTCGCCTTCGCAGCCTAGCCGTGCTAGTCATCGGAGTCGGAATCTCTTTGCTCGTCAGTTCCAGCACAATGCTCGCCCAGCGCGGGGGTGGAGGTGGCGGCGGTGGCGGCGCGGGCGCAATCGGCCCTACCGGAGGACGCAACGCGGCACCCGTCATCTGCTTATATGACTGTCCCGCGCTGCGCGACGGCCTCAGCTCCGAAGATAGTCTCAAGAATTTTCGCCACGTCATGGCCGTGCAAGCGACTGAAGAGCAGCGCGCCGCTTTCGCCAGGATCGCAAAATACATCCAGGACTCGAGCGATCAGCTGCGATCTTTTCGCGAAGCTCTGCAGGGAGCGCCCGCCTCCAAGTTGGCTGAAGGCAAATTGCCCGATAACGCAACGGCCATCAGCCAGGCGATTGAAAAAGTGCTAGCCAGCAACCACAACTTTCTGACTTCGTTTTCTTCCGCCCAGGAATCTGGCCTGAAGGACACCACCAAGAAACTCGCGATCGTAGAGTCCGATGTAGACAGACAATCCAAGACGTTCGATCAGATTGTCGCCAAACTGGATCGCGAGCAGATTGCCGGCGGCGCGGCCAATCTCGAAAAGGCGCTCGCCAGTTTTCAAGACGAACACCTTGCGCTCGGAAAAGAAATGAGCATTATCTTCCCGCCCGGCGGTGAGGAGCTCAGCTTCAACTTCCCCCTGTCAACGAATACCATCAACGTCGCGGGCGAAACTTTGTCCATTCCCGCTTCGGGTGTCGTCTCCCGGATTTCTTCCAACGCTTCATCCAGTACACCGTCCAATGCTTCTTCCACTGTTGTCGACAATACTCACAATCTCTTCCATCTCAAACTCACAGCCGATCTCACCGATCTGCAGCAAAACGTCACTGCCATTCTGCGCTCCCAACTGAGTCGCGATCCGCGCTGCGGCGAGCGCATCGCGATTCAACAAGCCTCATTCACTCCGCTAGACGTCGCTGGACTCGTGATCGCGAACGTGCGCTACGAGCGCTGGGTCTGTCCCTCCGGTTTCGGGAGAGGAAGCGCCATGGAGGTGACCAGTGGCGACGGCGAAATCGAAATCAAAATCACCGCCTCGGTCGATCCGAAAACTGGCTTGCTTCTTGTTCCCGAAATTAGCCGCGTTACGGCCGTGGGCTCGCTTCGCGATTTGCTCCGTTCCGGCGATCTCGGCGTGACCCTTCGTGACGGAGTCGCGGCCTCGCTGCTCTCCGCTCTGCAAAAGACCGCCGACCTCAAAACCGCGCTGCCGCCAGCCGTGCAGCAGTCGGCCACGCTTCAGAAAGCGCAGTTTCAGGAGGCTGGAGTCGACCAGTTATGCCTGGTCCTCGAAGGTCAACTTCAGCTGTCTAACGCTCAGCTGGGCCAGTTTACCGACCAGCTTCAACAACGCCAGTCGGCACAGAAAACGGAAACGCCCTAGTAAGTCAGAGGTCAAAGGTCAGATTGCAGAAGCTAAGGCTATCCCGCCCGGGCGGCGGCAGCGATCATTTTTCTTAACCTCTTGTTTTTAACCTCTGCAATCTGACCTCTCACTTCTGACCTGGGGTAATTCTGACCTCGGTGTAAAGTTATGCAAAGATTTGTCTTAATGCTGTTTTTCACACAACTTGCCGTGCATAATTTCGTTCATATACGTAGACACATCGTTTCCAAGGAGATCTCTATGCTCAAGAAATGCCTTCTCGTTGTTCTCGCCGCCGGCCTGATTTCGATGGCTGCACCTTTTGCGGCAGCACAGGCTAATGATAACCAATCCGCGCCGCCGCCTTCGCAGGAGAATGGCGGCCATCACCACGGGCCGTTCGATCCCGCTCAGCGCACGCAGGAGCTGACCAAGAAACTCAAACTCACATCCGATCAGCAAACCAAAGTGCAGAGCATCCTCGAGTCCGAACACTCACAGATGGAGAGCCTGCGTCAGGATTCTTCTGTCTCGCAGCAGGATCGCCACAGCAAGATGATGGACATTCACCAAACCAGCGACACGCAGATCCGCGCGCTTCTCGACCCGGATCAGCAGAAGAAGTGGGACGAAATGCAAGCCAAGCATGGCCAATGGGGACACCACAGGGGTCAGGGCGCGGGCGACCAGCAGAGCCCACCGCCGCAACAATAAGCTAGCGTGGAAAAGCTCGGGTGGGGACGGACGCGTTTGTCCGTCCCGCTTAACTTCCGATGCCGATTCGTCCCGCGTGCCGCTCAATCTCCGCCAGAATCGCCAGGCCCAGTTCGAGCGCTTTCCGTCCGTCTTCCAAAGAAACCACTGAACGCGACCGCTCCCGCACCGCTTGCAGAAACGCTTTGATCTCAGCCAACAGCGGTTCTTCGGCAGTAATCGCAGGCTTCGCCATCTGTATCTGCGGATTCACGCTCGGCTGGTTGCCCCACTCATTCGCGTTTTTTGCGAATGAGTGGGCGTCCGGATCTCCAACCGAAAACACCAGCACATCCTGGCGCCCATAATCGATCGAAATATATTGCCCCGCCTGAAAAAAGCGCAGCTTGCGCACCCGCTCCGTCGAAACCCGGCTCGCCGTGAAATTGGCCACGCAGCCCGATGCGAATTCAATGCGTACGTTCGCTATGTCCACCTTGCGTGAAAGAATCGGCAATCCAACCGCCCGGATTTCCTTCACCTCCGACTTCACAAACGTCAGCACCACATCGAGGTCGTGGATCATCAGGTCGAGCACCACGTCAACATCCAGCGCCCGCGGAGAAAACACGCTGAGCCGATGAACTTCAAAAAACATGGGACGGCTAATCAGCGGCAACGTTGCCCGCACCGCCGGATTGAAGCGCTCCAGATGCCCCACCTGCGCCACTCGCTTGTGTTCAGAAGCCAGGCGAACCAGTTCGTCGGCCTCACTAAGCGTCGCCGCTAGCGGTTTTTCGATCAGCACGTCAACGCCAGCTTGCATCAGGGAGCGGGCCACCTGTAAATGCAGAACGGTTGGCACCGCAACCGACGCGGCCTGCACCTCGCCGTGCGTAGTGAGCATCTGGTCGATGGAACCGAAGGCTTTGCAGCCAAACTCGCGTGCAATGGCGTCGGCGCGCGCAGTATCGGGATCGACCACTCCCACCAGGCGCACGCTTCTCGCCTGCTGCAATTGTTGATAAACGCGGGCATGATTGCGCCCAAAAGCGCCCACGCCAATCACCGCAACATTGATAGGAAGTTCTTTTTTCAGGAATTCCTGATTCAGATGAGTGCTCCGCTACGAAAGAGGTGACGCTATTGTCTCAGTTCCAGCGTGAAAACAGGAAAGCGTAATCCCCAAAAGTCATTCTTCAATCCATTTGTCATCCTCAGCGCAGCATACTCTTCACGAAGTGAAGAGCATGCGAAGTCGAAGAGTCTGCCCTGAGCGGAGCCGAAGGGACCCCTGCTCTCTTCCATCCCTCTCCCCGACGCAGGGAGTTCTCACCCTGCCGTCCACTGTCTAACGACGCTCGCCATCGGCGGTCACCATTTACGCCTTCTTCAGCAGCGCGATCTGCCCCGCATGATAAAGCTCGTGCTGTGCGACGCCATGAAGCATGTAATAAAAAGTGTAGTGGGCGCCCTGTTTACCTGGGACCATATCGTCCAGCCGCGAGTCAGGCAGAACCAAAACCGCTGACACCAAGTCCTGGTGAACTCGCCGCACCTCAGCCAGTGCCTTACGCCACGCGGCTTCGCTAGTATCCTTCACGGGCGGGAAATTCTCCGCGTCACTGAGCTCCACCGCCACGCCCCCCAGACGCCGCAGCACCGCACCATCCCAGGCCGCTATATGCAGCACCAATTCCCAGATCGAATGAGCATGAGTGATGGGGCGCGCCGCAGCCTGCGCCGCGGTGACGCCATTCAGAATTTCCAGCACCGAATCGCCATGCCACGCGTCGCCATCAAACGCACGCCGCAGCTGATCGGCGATGCGAGAAGATTCCGACATTTTTGATCTCCTTCGTGATTCTTCGTGTCCTTGGTGGTCATCACGTTGAAGTCACAGGCCGCCTTCCCATTACTCCGCGCACACCGCAATTCCCGCATCATCCGCGGCCCGCGTCACTGCCTTGCCATCGAGCAGCAGACACCGCCCCGCGTCCACCGCCAGACAACTCGCGCCTGCACGCGCCATCGTCTCAATCGTTTTTACGCCAATTACCGGCACATCAAAGCGCATATCCTGTCCAGGTTTCGCCACCTTTACCACCGTTAATGCGCGGCTGAGCGTCGAAGTCTCACCCCAAGGTTTCGATTCCGATGCTACCTGCCCCTCCAAGTCTACGTATAGCGACCGCATCAGTTCACCCGCCCGTTCGATCGTCGCATCCGTGCCCTCCATGGCCTCAACCGCCACGCATGCTGCTTCGGCGATTACCACCGTCTGCCCAATGTCATACTCCGCCAGACGCCGTCCGACCGCGCGTCCATACTCGATGTTCTTGCGTTCATCTTCGCTCGGAGCCCGCTTCGTGAGCACGCCCGTTTTTGCAAGCAGCGGTTCCAGCAGAGATGTCGAGTTCTCAATAACAATACCCTCATCCGCCAGCACCTTCGCCACCGCGCCCAGCAGTGAGTCCGTATTGCGCGTGCCGAGCGCGAGCAGCAGCTTGGCCAAGCGCCAGTCCGGTTTGATGGCGGAAAAAATTTGCTTGTGCTTCACCTGCCCCGCCATGATTGCGCGAGTGACGCCCTCGGCTTTGAAAGTGTCTATGAGCTTGGACAGCTCACCTAGGGAAAGCCAGTGCACCGCCGCTGCCCCATGCGACTCGAAGTCATGCGAGGCTTCTTCTTTAATTGCCGCGACTACGACCTCATAGCCTTGCGCCCGCGCCGCATCGAGCACCAGGAACGGGAACTTGCCATTGCCGGCAATGAGTCCGAGTTTCCCGATCGGGGGCATGCAACAGACAGTGTAATCGAGGTTTTGCCGGTCAATTGCACATGATCGGCAGCATGTTGCCGCAAAGGGAACCCGAGCTCAGATATAGATGTTTAAGCCGAAGGGAATTACTACCGGCTGTCGTTGTCAATGTAGGGGCAGCGCCCTTCCGCGCGGGAAGGTAAGGTTCTCGAATAGATCCCGCGACCACATCGGGTCGCGGGGCCCCCTTCCGCGAGAACTATGTCTACAGCGGTCGGTCGTCAATCCGGCCTGCCCCGTCTTTCTTCAAGCTCCTGCCCCGTCTTTCCTCAAGCTATAGTGCGGGCTCGCCTTATTGAATGCCTGGCGGAAATTCACACTGATGTAACAATTTTTGCTTATAGTTTCGCCACATTCGGCAGGGTCTAGCGCGGCCCACCAACACTGTTTTTGATATGAGGAGACGTCGAGATGGCCACAGCTACTCCTGTCTTGGAAGCGAAACTGAGCCGCAGCCCGGGAAAAGTGGGAATGCTGGGCTTTGGCATAGTGCTGATTATCGGCGTCGTTTACTCGGCATATCATCTGCTTACCGACCTTGCCGTCTCTCATAGCTCTGCCACGGCTTACGTCTTGTTGGGCATCGCGTTGCTGGTGGCGCTGGGGTTCGAGTTTGTCAACGGATTTCACGATACCGCCAACGCGGTGGCAACGGTGATTTATACACATTCCCTCGAGCCGCACATTGCCGTCGTCTGGTCGGGGTTCTGGAATTTCCTCGGAGTACTCGTTTCGAGCGGCTTGGTCGCTTTCGGAATCATTTCCTTGTTGCCCGTCGAACTGATCTTGCAGGTGGGCAGCAAAGCTGGGTTCGCCATGGTTTTCGCGTTGCTGGTCGCGGCCATTATTTGGAATCTGGGAACGTGGTACTTCGGCCTTCCCGCTTCGAGTTCTCACACTTTGATCGGTTCGATCATTGGAGTGGGCATCGCGAATCAGCTGATGTCGCCGAAAACCGGCACCAGCGGCGTGGATTGGGGCCAAGCTACGAACATCGGCAAGTCGCTGCTGTTATCGCCGGTCGTAGGATTTGTCTGCGCGTTTCTCCTGCTATTCCTCATGAAAGCAGTGATCAAGAACCGCGCGCTGTACGAAGCTCCGGTAGGAACTGAGCCGCCGCCCTTCTGGATCCGATCGCTTCTCGTGCTGACTTGCACGGGAGTCAGCTTCGCGCACGGATCAAACGACGGGCAAAAAGGCATGGGCCTCATCATGCTGATCCTCGTTGGCACCGTGCCCACAGCCTACGCGCTCAACCACGCGATCACGCATAAACAATCGGACGACTTCATCGCTGTCTCGCAGCAGACGGCCAACGTGCTTTCGAACTACGTCAGCCCGAACGCCGTGATCGCCGACGCCCGCGAAGAAGTTACGGATTACATTCGCACCAAGGAATTTACTCCAAATACCATGCTGGCCCTGCGTCAAATGGTAAGCGACATCGGAAACGAGACCGTGCTCTTTGGCGAGCTCGCCAAGATTCCGAATGACCGGGTGCGAAACTTCCGCAATGACATGTATATCGCCAGCGAAGCCCTGCGCCTGATGAAAAAGACTCAGCAACCGGCAATCAGCGCCGCCGATTGGGAAGTCCTGGATAACTATAAGAAGCACGTGGACGCGTCGACAAGATTCATCCCTCTGTGGGTAAAAGTTTCAGTCGCCATGGCTCTCGGACTCGGCACCATGATCGGATGGAAACGCATAGTGGTGACTGTCGGCGAGAAGATCGGCAAAGATCACCTCACCTACGGTCAGGGAGCCGCAGCGGAAATTACCGCCATGTTCACGATCGGCCTCGCCGACTGGTTCGGGATGCCTGTCAGTACGACGCACGTGCTATCGTCGGGAATTGCCGGCACCATGGCCGCTAATCACTCCGGGCTGCAATGGTCGACTGTGCGCAACCTGGCCCTGGCATGGGTGCTCACGTTGCCGGCATCGATGATGCTGGCAGGATTTTTATTCTGGGGATTCAGAAACATTTTCTGAGTACGGACGCGAGTCCGAGTCTCGGGTCGTGTGGTGACGGTCCTCTGGGTAACGGTTAATCCGCAATCCGAGCCATCTACGCGATAACCGATCGCTTCCCCTGAGCGTCTAACAGGCTTATAAAGTAAATTGACCTGGAGGCGCGTTATGGATCCGACAAAATTGGATCGCCGAAAATTCCTCCGCGCAGGTTCTGCCGGAATAGCGGGAGCCTGGGTTTCCTCAAAACTTTTTAGCTCCCGAATGCTCAGTTCCCGAGGATTTGGAACCGCATTCGCCGCTCCGCCGCCACTCCCGCACAAGCTAGCGGCCTTCGACACCGTAACGTTGGGCAAAACTGGAATCAGCACCAGCCGTCTCGCAATGGGCACCGGCACCATCGGAACCGGTCATCATTCCAATCAGACAGCGCTTGGGCTGGACGGGCTTTCGAGGCTCTTGCTGAATGGCTACGACCATGGCCTGCGTTTTTTTGATTCCGCTGACGCGTATGGAAGCCATCCGCACGTAGCCGAAGCGCTGAAGCACGTGCCGCGCGACAAGGTGACAGTCCTCACTAAGACTTTTTCGCGGGACCCGCAATCGGTGCGTAATGATCTCGACCGCTTCCGCCGCGAGCTCCGCGTAGACTACATCGACATCTGCCTGATGCACTGCCTGACCGAAGGCGATTGGACGGAACGCTTCAAAGGCGCGATGGACGTGCTGTCTGAAGCCAAAGAGAAAGGAATCATCCGCGCCCACGGCTGCTCGTGTCACACGATCGAAGCGCTGCGTGCCGCCGCGAAGTCTCCGTGGGTTGAAGTGGATCTGGCGCGCATCAACCCCATAGGCTCGCACATGGACGCCTCACCCGACGAAGTGGTCGGCGTTCTGCTCGACATGAAGGCCGCCGGCAAGGGCATCATCGGCATGAAGATCCTGGGACAAGGCGTTCTGCGTGGGCACGTGGACGACGCGCTCCACTACGCGCTATCGCTGGGAGTGCTCGACGCATTCACTATCGGCGCCGAAAGCAAGGCCGAGCAGGAAGATCTGATTCGCCGCGTCGCAGCCGCCTAGATCCGTCTGCGACAACCATAAACCACCAAGGCCACAAAGGTTCACGAAGGAAAGGTAATGTCCTAAACTTGCAACGCAACATTAGGACACTACCGAAGGAAAGGTCTCGGACCGAACCTTCGTGATACTTGGTATCCTTGGTGGTTCAGGGTTTTGCGGTTTGCATCGCGAAAGTAACCCTCCGCCACGCACACCTCCCCTAAACCCCGCGCTGGGAGCGGAAAACTACCTACGGCAGCTCTTCTTGAGTCACAACATACGGTGACAATACTCACAGATTTCTCTCGCCCGAAAGGTTACCGTAGGTTCAGTTGACCCTCCCTTGATTCTCCTCCACTGCTCGTTTTCTCTGGACCCTTTGCGCTCTTTTTATGGGGGCGCACGACGTTAACGATGCAGAACTTAGTGATCCCGGTGGCTGCCCCAGGGGTTGTCCAAGAGGGTCGCGTAAATCTTGTGGAGGGGAATAATGAAGCGAGTAACGATCATATTGGGACTCTTGATGCTCCTGTTACCTATCGCAGCCTGGGCAGGAGCCATTGATTTAACTAACCAGAGTGGCACGATCACCTACACCGACGCCGGAGTCGTCTCGGCTGGATCCGAACTTGTAAGCTTTAACGGGATCTCATCGGCGAAGGGCTCGGCACTGGGCTCGGTCAGTTTTTCGACGGGCGCTTTCACGGGCTCCAGTCTCTGGAGCGATGGAACATTTTCCAGCACGGGCTCGACATTTACCGTAATCGGCCAGGGCAAATGGCTCGATGGGGTACTTGGACAACAGCCTAAAGGCAAAGTAGAGCTCTTCAAAGGCAGCTTCGTCGGGCCGATTTCCTGGACAGTCGTCAGCGCGGTCCACGCCAACTACGTCTTTGACCTCTCGGGCACGATTGCTGGGACGTTGTGGAACGGAGTGGCGATGACCGGTACCACTACGCAGACCATTTACTCCTTTACCGATCAGTGGCCGACCGATCACAAAGGCGGTATCCATCTCGGAACTTCCCAGATGTCGCCGGTTCCCGAACCTGGCACATTGAGTTTGCTCGGCACGGGTTTGATTGCCCTGGCCGCAACCATGCGCCGCAAGCTCATGCGAGTCTGATGGGAGCTGGAAGCGCGGTGTTGGCGCGGACACCTCCCGTCCGCGCCCACTCCGGCATCGCATCTGATCCTAGTTTATGAGTAACTCGTCTACGAGTAACTCTGCTTCCGCCCGAAAGATAGTCAACCAATGCGCGCATCAGAAACTCGCCGCCAAGCGCAATTCCCGAAGCATCGACCGCTTTTTTTCTTGATGAGCTTGCATGCGTTTGAGGATATCGTCCAGCACGCGCACGGTAGTAACTGCATATGCGCCTTTATTCAGCATCACACACTCCGCCCGCTCTCCCATTGCGGCGTCAGTGATTTCCGAGCGCGACGGGATGCCTTTTTTCGCCAGGCTTTCCAGCACCTGCGTCGCCCAGATGACAGGAACGTGCGCCGCCTCGCACACCCAAAGCACTTCTTCCTGCACCTCGGCCAGCCGCTGATAGCCGCATTCCACCGCCAGATCGCCGCGCGCAATCATGATTCCGATGGAACGCGCGCGCATGGCAGCGAGAATCAACTTCGGAAGATTATCAAAGGCTTTGCGCGTTTCAATCTTTAAGACCAGGCCCAGATGCCGTCCGTTCAACTGATCCAGACGATCAAGAAGCTGGCGAACATCGCTCTCCGTGCGGACGAAAGAATAGCCGACGATATCCGCATGCTCGACGATAAACTTCAACGCTTCTTCGTCGTCCGAAGTGATGACCGGAATATCAATCTGCGTTTCGGGCAGATTGATGCCTTTCTCAGCGCCCAGCTTCTCGCCTTCGGGCCGCGCCTGCGTTATCTCCACCGAGACGTAATCGGCATTCACCGCGCGAATCACGCCGCCAATCTTGCCATCATCGAACCACACCGGATCGCCCGGCTTGGCGTGGTCGAGAATCTGCGGCAACAACACTGCAATTCGCGCCGGTGACACGCCGTTCCCGAGCTTACGTTTTGACGTTTGGCGCTTTCCGTCCTTGTCAGAGGTCGCAGGTTTTCCGATCGAAGGCGCTCGCGTCAGCAGAAGTGTGTCTCCCAGTTTGAGCAGAAGCGTTTGCGGCAAATGAGGGAGCTCGCCCACGCTCCCTTTTCCCAGGTTCCGCAGCAGACTCTTGCCCCTCTTCTTGCCAGACAACTTGCCAGACCTTTTGCCCGGCAGGTCGCGACGGAACGCGTGAAGTTGCAGTCCGGGCACAAAGTAAATTGTCCGTCGCGCTTCCGCCCAACAGCTCCGCTGGTCGGGATGAGAAACAACTTGAGAGATGCGCAGCGTTCGACGCCCTTCACGCGCATCGCGCAGCCGCACAATATCGCCCGCTCGCAGCAAAGCGAGAAAGCTGCTCGGCACCGGCAAGCAGGCTGCAGCCGGCGTGGGAGGCGACGCGGGATTATCCTCGGGAGTCAGCCATACACGCGCCGGCGTCACCACCTGGCCGTAGAGGTCGCGCTTCGGACGGCAGCGCACAACCGCCGGTCCAGGCTCGATTGGGCCCGTGCGCAGCTTGGGGCCGGCAAGATCCATCTCGATGCGGCAATTGCGACCAGTTTCCTGGCAAGCTGTTTTCAGGTTGCGAATCATGCTCAGCCACAACTCCGGATTATCATGGGCGCAGTTGATGCGCATGCAATCCATGCCGTTTTGCACCAGGTCGCGGACCAGTTGATAATCGGTTGCAGCATCGGTGGCCATGGTGACCATAATGCGGACTTTTCGCTTGGGCGGTGGCGGGCCGAGCAGAGCATCTGTATTTTTCTCCAGAAGCTCGGTGCCTTCACCGATGGCGACCGACGGTTCTTCCGAAGTGGGCAGCGAGGCGTCCTTGCCAAGCAAAACGCTTAGGACATGGTGAACCGTCTGGACCGCGGTAAGCGCGTGGCTCTCCGTGCGTCCCAGAGACGAAAGCCCAAGCAGCGCGAGTTGCGATTGCAGCTGCCGTACATCATGCCTCCGCAGAGCGAGATAGTGCGCCAGATTACGGGCGCTGCGGCGATGCGTCTCATGAATCTCCAGCGATTTTTTCAGCAGAGAGGATTCCAAGCGGAGCATGTCATCATAAATCGCAGCAAGCTCGCCGGAAAGTTGCTGCAGTAGGGCATGATCCAGTACGCGCATGACAGAGGGCCCAATTCTGTAGAGAGTGGAGCAAAAAAGTATACTCCACCAATATTAAGGGATTGCCGGCGAAGCGTAAGTGGTAGTGTCTTAATTTCGCGCGGCTATTGTAGCGCCGCCGTCCCGGCGGCATGATAAGCGTTGCCACTTCAGCGGCAACATGCCAAATTAGGACACTAACCTGGTAGGTGCAGCGTCTGAAATGGCGCCTTGGACGTTCCCCCGTGAGGCCGCCGCGCCCTCTGGGTAGAGAGAATTTCTTTTGAACCATCGCCGACACTGCGGTGCACAGGAAACCCGCAATCAGTTCGCTAAAATCGTTTTAGTCCCATGGAAACTGCTCGAATCTCCGCGCTCCTGGAACCCTATTTGGAGCAATCGCTCTCGCCCTCTCAGCTGGAACAAATATCCGTATACATCGAGCTACTCCTCCGCTGGAACGCTCGCGTCAATTTGACCGCCATCCGCAACGAAGAGGAAATAGTGACCCGCCACTTCGGCGAGTCCTTATTTCTAGCCCGTCATCTCTTTCCAACTAACGTCCCCGGCTCCGAGTCAATCCCTATTCAGGAGGGTGCCCCGTCCAAGCTCCGCTTGGGCGGGGATGTACGCGTCAGAGTCATAGACATCGGCTCTGGCGCTGGCTTCCCGGCTATTCCTCTAAAAATTTGGGCGCCAGAAATACACTTGACGCTTATCGAATCGAATCACAAGAAAGCCGCTTTCCTCAATGAAGTCGCCCGAGCGCTCGCGACGGAGATCGACGTAATGAACGAGCGAACCGAAGCCCTCACCACGCGGCTAAGCTCCCAAGCCGACGTAGTCACCCTCCGGGCCGTAGAGCATTTCGAAACCATCCTCCCCCAAGCCGCAGCCTTCGTGGCACCCGCAGGAAGGCTAGCTTTGTTGATAACCAACTCTCAAACCTCGTCTCTCGCAACCCTTCCCACCGTGAAATGGTGTCCGCACATCAGACTGCCAGGATCGAGTATGGGCCTGTTATTAATAGGGTGCAAATTGTAAAAGTGGTAAAACATATCATGAGTCTTCCGCATATTTTGTAGACTTAATACGAATTACAGCCATTGCTTCGACAAAAGTGGTGAAATATAGTTATAGTCTCAATATGAGACGTATTAACCACTACGATGTTTCACGTGAAACACTTTGCAATCAACCTCAGGCTCCTTCATCTTGTGAGAGTTCGTGAAGGAAAAAAGCGGTCCTTCTGGAATCAGTGAATAAGAGGAAATGTTTCACGTGAAACACTTCTTAAATTGCCAAGGGCTGGAACCAATGTTTCACGTGAAACACTTTCTAGGTTGCCAAGGGTCGGAACGAATGTTTCACGTGAAACACTCTACGAGTTGCACCAGAAACTGGCATTGATTTCGCCCAGGCGTTCGCATATTCTTCCCGCGACATAAAAACAATTGATGATGGGACGCGTAATCGCGGTTGCCAACCAGAAAGGTGGCGTCGGTAAAACTACGACTGCCATTAACCTTGCAGCCTCCCTCGCCGCCGCCGAGGTCAACACTCTGCTCGTCGATTGCGATCCGCAATCGAATTCCACGAGCGGCCTTGGCCTGGGAAAGGATCCGGAAAGAATCAACGTATATGACATCATCATGGGTTCGGCCTCTGCCGAGGAGGCGTTGCAGCTCACCCAACTGGAGCAGCTCTGGATCATTCCATCCCACAAGAATCTAATTGGAGCCAACATTGAGCTGGTGGCCTCCGAACGGCGTGAGTATCGCCTGCGCGATGCGCTTGCCGGCCTGCTTGATCGTTTTCAGTTTGTCGTCCTTGACTGTCCTCCCGCACTCGATCTGCTCACTTTGAATGCGCTGGTCGCTGCCCAAGGTGTTCTGATTCCGATGCAGGCGGAATACTTTGCGCTTGAGGGCGTGTCCGAGCTGCTCGACACCATCGAGAGGATACGCGCGGAGCTCAATCCAGCGCTCATGGTGGAAGGGGTGGTGCTTACGATGTTTGACGAGCGCACCAATCTGGCTCAGCAGGTGGCGGAGGAGCTAAGGAAATATTTCGGAGACAGGCTATGTACTACAACCATCCCGCGCAACATACGTCTCGCGGAGGCTCCGAGCCACGGACAGCCGGCGCTGCTTTATGACGTGCGCTCGCGCGGGGCTGAAAGCTACATAAGGCTGGCAAAAGAGATTCTGGATCGGCAGGCAAAGGCGGCGAGCGGTCCGGAAGCGGCGGCTTAGAATCCTTGAAAACGAATATTTGTATTTATCTATTTGTATTTATCGATGGGGGAAGTGGATGACTGCGTCGAATGCGGCGGTTGATAAGAAGAAGGATGCTGCGCCGGAAAAATCTCACGAAAAGCTGGCGGAGAAACGCCGTGCTCTAGGTCGGGGACTCGAGTCTCTGCTGCCGGGGCCTCGTGTCGTGATACCCCCGGACAATGCTGCAGTGCAGCAAAATGGCCAGGCGCATCAAGCTCCGATACATGCCAGCTCGCAGTCTACAGTTCTCGAGCATGCGGTTGCCGGGCTGGTGGCGGAGTTGCGGGCAGAGGCGCAAATTCCTGAGGGCGATCGCGCGGTTCTGTTGGAGCTCGATCAGATCGGACAGAATCCTTATCAGACGCGGAGAGAGTTTGACCCCCAGGCTCTTGCGGACTTGGCGGCTTCGATTCAGGCGCAGGGCGTCCTGCAACCAATCGTCGTTAGACCCGCACCAGTCAGGCCCGCGCCGGCAGCGGTTCTTCCCGAAGCAACGAGTCCGGAAATCGAAGTCGAAGTCAAGGTTCAAGAACGCTACATATTGATTTTGGGCGAACGGCGTTTTCGGGCGTCGAAGATTGCGGGGATGGTCACGATCCCAGCGATCATACGGCGGGTCTCCGAACAGCAGGCGGCGGAGATGACGCTGGTCGAGAACCTGCAGCGGCAGGACCTGAATTGTGTAGAGCAGGCGGAGGCGTATGCGAACTTGAGCAAACAGTTCAAGATGACGCAGGAGGATATTGGGAAGCGGGCGGGCGTGTCGCGGGAGCAGGTATCGAATTACATGCGGCTGCTGTCGCTGCCGGACGGAGTGATCGGGGCGCTGCAGAAGGGACAGCTGACTTACAGTCATGCTCGAACGCTATTGCATCTGCGGAATGACGTAGAGATTTGGTCGTTCGCAAAGAGGGCGATGGAAGAAAAGATGTCGGTGGCGAAGCTGGAGGACCTGGTGCTGGGCGTGAATCCGCCGCCGGAGCCGAAGAGGGGAGGCGGGGCGCGGTGGGTGGATCCGAATGTGAAGGCGGCGCAGCGGTCGCTGGAGGAAGTGCTGGGGATGCGGGTGCGGATTCAGGATCGGCACGGGAGGGGGAAGATTGTGGTTGAGTATGGAACGATCGACGATTTTGATCGGGTGGTGCGGATGTTGAAGGGCAAGTGAGGGTGACCCTATTTTTTGTTAACTGAAGTTGCTGTCCTTGGCTCGTCTTTGGCGAGACCCATCTCCAAATACTTCACACACAACTCTTGCAGATCGATTTCGCGCTCCAGTGCCTTCATTTTGAGCCTCTTCTTTAGCTCTCTCGGAAACTTCTGGAGGCTAAGTATGCACCATCCTTCTGGGTCAGTCATGTAGTTGCGAACTTGCCTCCATTGGTGGCATTACGTAGGAGATGCACCTAGTTTAATTTAATAACATCATATAAGGCATATTACGTATATCTAGCACATTAATAATATAACTAATGTTCATCACTAATATAAACTACATAATGTACGCAACGCGAATTATATCAATAACCTACGCAGCATAAGCTATTGACAATATGAACGCAGGATGTATTATTCGCAATAGGTAGATATTGTGTGCGTTCGGAGTTACACACATGATGTTGGGTAGGCATTGGATTTAGAGACTTGGGAGTGTGTGATTTCCGCACTGGAAATTTCGGCGATGCCGATATAAGATTCGACGTTTATTTGAGCCGCCCAAGGCTCAGCCGTGAAAGGTAGGCTCCTATGGCCACCGCGACAGCCCCCCGAAACGACGTGTATTTTTCCATTCTTTCCGGGAGAGTTCTGACTGCGCTGGCGGATTTAGCGGCGGACTCATCTGTCTGGAGTGAACGCATTCAGAAGGACCTGGAAGGCGGCGTGGAGTATTGCCAAGCTATTCGTGCCTACCGGCCTACGCCCGCGGGAGACCGGGTCGGGGGACAGCAGGCGGTAAGACGCCTGAGGACCGAGGCTGACGACAATCCAGAACCGCTCGCCGGACATCCGGTTTCAGACTGCGACAATGTCGAGGCCCTGTTGCGCGCGTTGCTCGCTAGGTCGCGCAGACCGGAGCCGGCGGAGCTGCTTGCTGCGATCAAATTCTTCGTTAAGGATGTGGGTTCCCTGGGCTCTTGATTCGACTGACTGCCCATGATGGTAAAGCCCGAATCGCAAGAGAACAACGAAGCCCTGGAACGGCGGCGGATTCTATACCTCTTGGGCGAGGCCGTCGAGAAGTTGGTTCGGCTGCGGCAGGTTCTCGCCCGTCAACGGATTTTTGTCGAGGCAGGAAACGAGAAACTCGAATTCCCTAGCGTTATTGATCCCCTCGATAAGGCTGTCGAGGAACAATCCGAGATTCTGGCGATAAATTCCGCCCGCATTGCCTCATTCCTTCGCAAGCAGCCACTACGCGAGGGCGAAGAGGCAGCTTTGCCGGGAATCCTTCAGAGCGTGATAAATGTCGTGCAGGTATTGCACGAGATCCTCATCCTTTTACCGCGGGAGACGGTTGAGCCACAGGTCTTTCTTGTGCTTCAAGACTGTTTCAAAGAGGAGTGGCAGCCGACTCCGGTGATAATGAACAATGCGCTTACCTCATATGAATACCGCATCGAGGATGTTCTAGATAAGCTTGAAATCGGCCAGCATGAACTGGAAGCGTGGAGACGTTTGCTGAAGCGCTTTACTAGGCGTGGAAGCGTCCTCGCCCAGGCTTTTGTTGACAGAGACAATCCGTTAGCTTGGCCGGTGCTGGCCCACGAGTATGGACACGCACTGGATCCAGATAAAGGAGTCTCCAAGGAGATTGTCTACGGCGACACGGCGGTGGAGAAGGGAGCCGCTGATCGGGATCCCCAGGTCAAGTGGGTCTCCGAGATTTTTGCCGACTTCGTCGCTGCGCGTGTTTTAGGCGCGGCTTCCCAGATATCAATTCTGCTCCTTGAAATGAGCCGGCCATCATTGGCGCCGGTCCTTGACGAAGCGCAAAGTCACCCTCCAACTACTGTGAGGCTTGGGCTCGTACGGGAGTACTTGAAGGAACTCAATGTAAGCACGGCCGGTTTCGAAGAAGTCTTTGAGCTGTACAACTTCGACTACGCGCGGAAGGTCTCAGCGTTAGAGGAAACCGAACAGTCAAAGAGGAAAGGCCTTGGGGAGACGGTGGAGAAATTCCTGCAGTCTCATGTCGCAGCCGTCGCAGCGAAGGTGGGCTCTCTGAAATTGTGTCCGTTCGGCAATCAGCAGCTTGATCACGCCAGAGAACTTCGGGAAAAGTTGCAGTTGAACCTTCCTGTTTCGTCTTTACGGCAGATCCGAGACGATCAAATGCTTGCAGAACTGAATTCATTAATCGAGTCCAAAGCTGATCGTGAGCGAGTTTACGAAGTGCTGTCCGGGTTTAATGAAGTGCCGGCAACGAGTGCGGAGATTCTGACGGCGGGATGGCTGTACAAGCTGGGTAGCTTCGAGGAGCGCCTTAAAGAAACATTTCCCGAGGCCGGTTCCCCGCATAAGGTGAATCTCGATGAATACGGCACGTACCTAGCCAGGACGGACGAGCTGCTATTGAGGTCTATCGAACTTACAGCGGTTCACGCCGAAATAATGAGGGGGTAGTCGCATGCTGCTCTCAGAGATCGACATCGCGAGACGACTCGTTGACCCGGACGAGAAGAAGCGCCTAATCATTACGCCGATCGTTAACGCGAGAGAGCAGTTCGGCCCATCTTCATTCGACGTCCATCTGAGCACGGATTTCCATCAGCTTGAGAATCTGAATCGTCCTTATATACCCATGGACGAGAAACATTCCGCTGAATGGGAGGCTAAATACACTAAGAAGGTCGTGCTGTCAGCCGACAGGGACAAGCACGGCCTCTATCTTCACCCAGGTGAGTTCGTGCTCGGGTCTACTCTCGAGTATTTCCGGTTCCCAGACAACCTCGCCGGCAGAATCGAAGGAAGGAGTTCATGGGGAAGACTTGGCCTTTTGGTTCATGCGACAGCAGGCTTCGTCGATCCGGGTTATGCAGGCGCGCTCACACTTGAGCTGAGTAATGTTGGGAGGCTTCCAATTGAATTGAAGCCGGGCCTGCGGCTCGCGCAGGTTTGCTTCTTCCAAATGTCTGCACCGAGTTTGATCCCATACGACAAGAAACATGGTGCGAAATACTTCGGTTCTCCGGGGGTTCGGAGCAGCCGCGCACACGTCGACCCTGAAATGAGGAAAATCCTAAATCCTGAGCGAAAGCCTCGATAGTACACCAAAAATACCTTGACAGTAATGATATTTGGTGTATATTTGGTGTATATTCTAGGGGGTTGAGAGCACCATGCCAAAGCTGACAGTTGAATTTAACGACAAAATGAACGATATATTGGAACAACTTGCGGAGGAAAAAGGGACAACCAAGGTTGATGTCTTACGACGGGCAGTCGCTCTTTACAAGTACCTCGACGGAGAGCAGAAGGACGGCAGAATCTCGATTACACGGGACAACACCATCGTCAAGGACATTGTGCTGCCATGAGCGAGCGGGAGCAAGTGCAGCCTGGTGAGATTTTGCAGGAGGCACTGGGTACCCGGGCTTCTCGGATGGCTGATGTTCGACTGGCGCCACTGCAACGGGTCGGCCTCTGGCTGGCCCTTGCTTTTTTTGCTTACATCCTTATCGCAACAGGTACGATTTTTTTTGTGTCCTTCCGCTGTGTTCAACTTCCGCCCCTTCCCACGCCGCCGATAAATTCGGGGGATCCTGCGCAATATAAAGCTCTCGTCGATTCATATAAGCAATCCGCTGAGGTCTATCAGCAGGTGGGTAAGGTACAGGTCGAGCGCGCGACCCAACTGTTCCAGCTAGTTGTGGCATCTACAATTCTCCCGGTCTTTAGCGCCATACTCGGTTACATCTTCGGCTCAAAGAAATCCGGAGAATGAACTTGGATTTGGCACGCGCCGAAATGCTTGATTTCGCTACTCTGAAGTGGCCCCGCTTCGATCATTACATTTGGCCCCACCCCTAGCCGATAGATCGTCCTACCCTGTCTGCGAAGCGGACAGGGAGGGCGATGGACAGGAGACGCAAGGTGGAGCTATTCGAAGAGATCAGGCGGGAACATGTGCATGGAGCCGGCTCGATTCGCGCGGTCGCGAAAAAGCTGGGCGTGCATCGGCGGATGGTGCGACAAGCGCTGGCGAGCGCGATTCCGCCGGAGCGCAAACTGGCGATGCGGAACAAGCCCAGGTTAGGACCGGTAATGGAGTTCATTGACGAGATTCTGCGCGAGGATCAGACGGCACCGCGTAAACAGCAGCACACGGCGCGTCGCATCTGGCAGCGGATCCGGCAAGAGCGCTCGGACGTGGTGGCGGAAACGACGGTGCGCCGTTACGTGCGGGAGCGTAAGCAAGAGTTAGGACTCACCTTGCGGGAGACGTTCGTGCCGCAGGTCTACGACTGGGGCGGTGAGGGGCAGGTGGACTGGTACGAGGCCGTGGCCGAGATCGGGGGCGAGCGCCAGTCGGTTCATCATTTCGCGATGCGCTCGATGGCCAGTGGCGGAGCGTTTCACGTGGCCTACTATCACGCCACGCAGCAGGCTTTTCTGGAAGCGCATGAGTTGGCGTTCAGCTACTTCGGTGGTGTGTTCCGACGCCTGCGCTACGACAACCTGAAGAGCGCAGTGAAGAAAATCCTGCGCGGGCATCAGCGGGAGGAGACGGAGCGGTTGATCGCTTTCCGCTCGCACTGGGGCTTTCAGACGGAGTTCTGCAATCCAGCGCGGGGCAACGAGAAGGGCGGCGTGGAAGGCGAAGTGGGTTACTTTCGCCGGAATCATCTGGTGCCGGTGCCGCAGGCGAAGAACCTGCAGGAGTTGAATCAATATTTGCGAAGCTGCTGTCAGCAAGACGAACAACGGCGGATCGCAGGCAAGCCGATGTTGGTGGGCGAGGCGATACGGATCGAACGGGAGCATCTGCTGCCGCTGGCGGCGGAAGGATTCGAACTGGCGGAGACCAGCTTTCCGACCGTGGACGGCAAGGGCTGCGTGAAGGTGCGCACAAACTTCTACTCGACACCATTGCGACCGGGGACGCGCCCGCAAGCGAAAGTGCTGTCCGCGTATGTCGAGATCTGGCAGGAACGGGAGTGCGTGGCGCGGCACGAGCGTAGTTTCGGTCGCTATGAGCAGGTGCTCGATCTGGAGCACTATCTCGATGTGCTGGAGAAGAAACCAGGAGCGCTGGTGGGATCGAGTCCGCTGCGGCAGTGGCGGGAACGCGGACGCTGGCCGGAGAGTTTCGACCGGCTTTGGCAGAGTTTGCAAGAACGACACGGCAAACACTCGGGCACGCGAGAGATGATCGAGTTACTCACGCTCGGCAAGCGCTACGGGTGGGATCGGCTGCAGCAAGTGGTCGAGCAAGCGCTGGCTTTGGGCTGCACGGATGCGGCCGCGGTTCGGCACTTGCTGACGGCGACGGATCTGGGTCGTCCGCACACCGAGTTACTCGAACTGAATGGACTGGAACGCTACGAGCGACCGTTGCCTCTGATCAACGAGTATGACCAGCTACTCAGCATCGCGGCCACCGCTGCGGAGGTGGCGCGATGAAAGAGCAGACTCAGGCTCTCGAACACGCCAGCGTCAAGCAATATTGCAAAGCGTTGCGCGTTCCGATGATCGGGGCACACTTCGTACAACTGGCGGAGCAGGCCATCAAAGAACAGCGCAGTCACATCGGGTATCTAGAAGCGCTGCTCACGATGGAGTCGGAAGAGCGCGACCGGCATGCCATCCAGCAACGGCTACGCGATGCCAAACTACCGCGACTCAAGACGCTGGAGGAGTTCGACTTCAACCAGGCGCGGCAGATACCGGCGGCGAAGATTCGCGAACTGGCGGAAGGCGGCTACATCGAACGTGCCGAACCCGTGGTGCTGATGGGCGAATGTGGTACCGGCAAGACCCATCTAGCGACGGGTCTGTGCGTGGCCGCGTGCCGACAGAAACGAAGGGCACGATTCACCACGGCCGCGAATCTAGTCAATGAACTGGTCGAAGCCCGGCAACACAATGCGGTGAAACGGGTGCTGGCGCGCTGGTTGCGCTACGACGTGATTGTGCTCGATGAAGTCGGCTACGTGCCGCTGGCCGACATCGGAGCCGAGTTCTTGTTCCAAGTGATCGCCGAACGCGCCGAGCGGGCCACCCTGATCGTGACCACGAACCTGCCGTTTTCCGAGTGGACGCAGGTCTTTCCCAATCCGCGCTTGTGCAAGGCACTGCTGGACCGAATCACGGACCGAGCGCACATCATCGAAACTGGCGCTGAGTCGTACCGCTTTCGCAGAACTCTGGAGGTGCGACAGAAAAAGAAAGCATCGTAGGCGGCTGCTTCTATAGCGCTGGGCAAGGGAAGGAACTCAAACGCCGTTCCTTCCCCTGCGACCCCATCCTGGCTGGAACCGCAAGAGCGGACAGCCATCCTTATTAATACAGGTGGGGCCAAATGTGAGTATCACGGTGGGGCCAAATCAAGTTGTCAAACCGAATGCTACAAATAATTGGGGAGTGCAGAGCAACCGACGCTTCCCAAACGCCCGTTCATAGAATTGCCGGACACCATCCGGGCTCAAGTGCGCGGGATTATAACGAAGCTGCTTGATCTCCTCCGCGCTGAGGACGTTGGGGAGGTTCATCGCGAACGCGCCGCCGTGCTATAGCAAGTGATAGGTCGGAGTTGAAGTCTCGATGCCCCTGACGCGAGAATCAAAGACGCGAGAATCAAGGAAGTAATAAATGGAACCCGAAGCGCGGTTTGGGGTAGCATTTGGCCCTGCGCCGTCTGCTTGATCGAAGAATGTTGCCTCAAAGTGGTGAATTCATAGGGCTCGGGTGCATTATGAATATGAAGAAGAAGAGTGAGGATCCTCGTCTTGTCCGGCTCTCGAAAATCGGCCTTGCGCTACCCGAGGTCACGCGCTGGTACAACGGGCAACATGCCAGCTTCCTGATTCGAAAAAAGACCTTCGCTTATTTTCTTAACGACCACCATGGGGACGGAATTGTCGCCGTCGCGTGCAAGGTATTGCCCGGAGATAATGAAGCTCTGTGCAAAGCTCAGCCTCGTCGATTTTTTCTGCCCGCATATATAGGACCGAGAGGATGGGTCGGGCTGAGGCTTGACCTCGGCGAAATTGATTGGGAAGAGGTTTCGGAACTGGTGCGTGGCAGCTATCGACTCGTAGCGCCTAAGCGTCTGGCGGCGCTGGCCGAAGATGAGGACTGAAGCGTCGGAAGAATTGCTTCCGCTGTAGTGCGACCTCAGCGGCTGAAAGCCGCATTGGTTGGGGTGTGCTTAACCGCAGCGGTAAACCGCTGCGCCACCCAAAATCAAATCTTAACCGCAGCGATCAAACCGCTGCGCCACCCAAAATCAAATACAGTCCATTTTCCGCCGGTTGGGGCTCGCCGCGAAATTCTGCAAACATAATGGTACAAATATTAGGGAGCACTCAGACAACCGGGTGCGCTCGGCGTGAATCTTTCAACAGCACCCCGTCATCTCTAAGGCTTTGGAGGAAATGCAAATGGCTACCGTTCTAGAGGAAAAGAAAATGGCTCATGAACTCCCCCCGCTGCCGTACGACTACACGGCGCTTGAACCTACCATCGATGAAAAGACGATGCATCTGCATCACGACATGCATCACGCCGCTTATGTCAAGAACCTGAATGCGGCGCTGGACAAGCATCCTGAACTGCATAAGAAAAGCGCAGAAGACCTGCTCCGAGACCTCAATGCTGTGCCGGAAGACATCCGCAGCGCCGTCCGCAACAATGGCGGCGGACATGTAAATCACACTATGTTCTGGCGCATCATGAAGCCGCACGGCGGAGGCGACCCGACCGGGCCTATCGCCGATGCGATCAAGAAAACTTTTGGCGACTTCAAGAGTTTTCAGGAAAAGTTCAACGCCGCGGGCGCGGGCCAGTTCGGCAGCGGATGGGTGTGGCTGGCGGGCGATGGCAAGGGCGAAGTGAAAATCGTCAGCACTCCAAATCAGGACAATCCGATATCGCAAGGGCTGCACCCCATCTTTGGGAACGATGTGTGGGAACATGCCTACTATCTCAAGTACAACAATCGCCGGCCGGAATATCTGCAGGCATGGTGGAACGTGGTCAACTGGGATGAGATTAACAAGCGCCTTCAATCGTTAGGGAAAAAGTAATTCTCGGGTGGGGACGGGGCTCGCCCCGTCCTCGGCCGACCATGATCTCTAAACTCTGATCCCTAACTAAGCTCTACGTGAAAGGTGAGACGGATGGCAGGTCTGCAATCTCGTTTGGATGAGTTCAAAAAGAGCTTCGAGTCTGGAGCTCCACCTTACAACGCTCCACACGAGGCTATCGAGACGATGCATAGAGCGACTGCCGAGCTCAAGGCGTCGGGGATTGAAGCGCACGTATTAAAGACCGGCGACCACGCTCCGAGTTTCACCCTATTCAATCAGGACCACGTGCAGGTATCTTCCGCTGACCTTCTCCAAAATGGACCGCTGGTAGTCAGCTTCTTTCGAGGACACTGGTGACCTTACTGCAACATGGAGCTGGAGGCTCTACAGGAAATCCATTCGGAAGTGCGAGGGTTGGGAGCGCAGATCGTCGTGATCACTCCTGAACTCGAAAGGTATACGCGCGCCCTGCACAAGAAACTAAACCTGGCCTTCGACATCCTGACGGATCTTCATCTGAAGACCGCGGAGCAATTTCGGCTGGTCTTTACTCTGCCGGATTACCTGCGCGATCTTTACAAATCGTTTGGCAGTACCCTGGACAGATTCAACGATGAGCCGGAATATCGACTGCCAATACCTGCGCGATACATAATCGACAAGCAAGGGATCATTCGAGCAGCCGATGTGAACGCCGATTACACAATTCGTCCCGAGCCTTCCGAGACTCTGAGGCAGTTGCGGACGTTAACGGGGTGACTGGCCGGAAATATCTTAGTTATCGTTATTTTGCTGCGAAAAAGGCGCGAATTTCGTTCCAATATTTTCGCACGATTATGTTGGTGCTTAAATGGCCGCCGCGTCTTAGTAACTTCAGACTTACTCCTGTAAGTCGCGCGAACTTCTCAACCGACCGATACGGGATGTAGGGATCATCCTGCGCGTGAAACATCATGACCTTGGATGCAGTCACTTCAGAGCCGTGATAGACAGGGTTATAAAACTTTCCTCCAAACAGCTTGTTCCAGTTCTTGTCCGACAGCCGGTAGCCGTTTCCAAAAGCCTCGCGAATATAGGCGGCGTAACTGGGATTCGAAGTTTCTTTTTTCTGCTCGCGCGGAAGAATCGCCCAATCTACCACCGGACAATTGGCAACTGCTTTCTTGACCCGTGGATCGAGCGAGGAAAGAATTGCCGCCGCGCCGCCAAAACTTCCTCCTATCACAAACACTTCATCGGCTGACAAGCGAAATCGGCGGCCAAACGCCAGCTCTCGAAATTCTTTTGAGAGCCCGCCGATCACGTCCAGAATGTCTTCATGCGGAGAACGGGCGAGGAATTCGCCACCACTCTCCCAAGCTCCGCGATAGCGGGGATAGAAGACCCAGTATCCCTTCGCGGCTAGAAATTCGGCCAGCGACTGTTTGCGGGGGATGGACGGCATGCCATCGCAGAGGACGATGACGCGTTGAATTTTTGTGGTTCGAGCCGGCGGCAGGAATTCGGTGACGATGTCGCGTTGAAAACGAGTTCTGAACATAAGTCTGGTATTGGCGTGAGCTTGCGGAAGCATCAACCACCAAGGGCACCCTTCGACTGCGCTCAGGGCAGGCTCCGGTACACCAAGGGAAAGATGCTAGCCTCCTTGACACCAACTTCCTTCCCTGACTAAACTGCTCTACCAGCGCGGCTTTCGCCGAGCAGACCACTCTGATCCAGCAGACGACTCGCAGCACCAGGTTCTTGCATGTCAACGTTCTTGCGTCAAGCGTTCTTGTTACTCCAGGAGACCCCCAATGCGCACTTCCCAGCTTTCGAAATTCGACGTCACTGTTGTTTCGATTGTCGTGCTCTTCTCCAGCTTCGCCGTTGCGCAGCTTCAGATCGGCTCCAGTAATACCGCTTTTGTTGAGCCGCCGATACCCCATCCGAACACTACTCCTTGCAAGGTCACGCTCTATAGCCAGTATAAGTTCAATAACTACAACTCCCACCCTTTTACTTACACTCCGCCGGCCGACTGCCCGGGGCCCTGGGCGGCGGTCATTCTTACGGCCGATTTCTCCGTCACCCAGGGAGTGCAATATGATCGCACCGCAAATATCTGGATTGGACCTACGAACATTTATTTTGGCACTACCTCCGAGCCCACACCGGGTGTTGCCCGCCACTGGCACGTGGAGCGCGATCTTACCGACTACAGTTCGATTTTCCTGGCGCCGCAAGACGGCACTGTCGATCTGGGCAACACTGTGAACTCGACCTATACCGGCGTCCTCTTTGGAACCGCAACCGTAGACTTTTATCCGCTGGCGCCGAATCAAATCCCGCCCGATCTCCCGGAGGTCATCGGCTTCTCTGCTGGATCGAACGGCGGCACGGTTGGACTCTCCAACCCTAGCAGCCTGCTGGAACAGACTCTCACTCTTCCGACGAACATCACCGGGGCTTATCTCGACGTCTTTGCCCAAGGACAGTACGATGACGAATTCTGGTATAGCTGCGTTCCCAATACTCTGGTCAACGAACTCGAGAGCTGCGGAGGGACGGCCTTCCGGGAATCTGAAATTACTATCGACGGCACGGCAGCCGGAGTTGCTCCCGTATATCCGTGGATCTTTACGGGCGGCATCGACCCTGATCTGTGGATTCCGATTCCTGGGGTTCAGACCATGAACTTCAGGCCGTATCGCGTCAACCTTACGCCTTTTGCGTCTTTGTTAGACGACGGCACACCGCACACTATAGCGCTGAGCGTCTTTAACGCCGACAATTACTTTTCGGCTACGGCGACGCTGCTGCTCTATCTCGATTCGAATGTAACGCAAGTGACAGGGGCGCTTACCGAGAACACACTGGCCGTGCCGTCGCCAACTATCACTGAAGACCTTCACACGGGGTCCAGCGGAAATGTCAATGGCAGCGTCACCACGAGTGCGAGCCACAACTTCCAGATCTCCGGCTACATCAATACTTCGGAGGGGCCGGTCACGACAACCGTTGCCCAAGATATCAACTTTTCCAACTTGCAGAGCTTCAAGGTACCGTCGAGCGGCGCTTCGTACGTGCAGAACATCAAACAGGACACGAAAATTAAATCTGTCGTCACCACGAAGAACCTGGGCGGAACGTTCCGCGACACGGTGAACTATAACTGGCCGATTACGGTTGATATAATGGCACTCTACAATGCCAACGGCACCGCGGTCCAAACCACCGCCATCAACCAGTATTTCGAGAGAGATCAGGAGAATACTCGCAACGGGCAGCCCACTTCTTTCAGCCTGATCGAAAACCGTGTGACGCCGACCGACACTCTCGACTTGATCGTTTCTCCCTGCTGCACGGTTACGGGGAATGAGAAACAGTCGAGCGCGCAAACTTTTTTCGCGTCTGACTCAAGCGGCTACTGTTACAGCGAGAGCCTTACCGCCGCTAACAATGTGCTGACGGGTATCACCAATGGACGCGGCTGCAACTGACCTGCGGTACTACTGAACTGACGTTCGGTCCGAGGTCTGATCTGACCTCAAAGAACTCGTGTAAGGACGGCCGTCCGCAGCCGTCCTTACTATAAGAAAACTTGTCGCCGGAGCTCAGGCCAGTGCGAAGATGGAGATTTCTCGATCTAGCGGCGTCCGATTTCGCGAAATGCCCGGCCAGTCACTGAACGTACCACAGACTTGATGAAGCGAATCTTGCGCCAGCCCAGCCACATGCCCAAACCAATCCCGGTCAATAAAGCTCCGGCCAGCTTTCTGTGGTCGCTAATGGGGACGAACCTGGTTTGGTGCTCGCTGACTTCGATAACTCCAAGAGGAACAACTCTGACTCCGCCACCACCGCCGCCGCCTTCGCTTCGAGCGCTCGATTCGCCAACGCCGGCCGTGCCCGCGCCTGCTCCGTAGCCGTACATTACTTTTCCCACTGGGATAATAGTCTTTCCGTGGGCCGAGACAGCTTCGCCATAGATAGTCTTCACGCTAGCCTGGCTGAGAATGCCTTCCTTAAGAGACTGCAGAAGAGCCCCGCTACCCATGGCTGACCTCCTCGAAGAAGACATTATCCCACGCCGAGCGCCTCGGCCCGGAAAAAGGCATTTGCGAGAAGGCGAGCGCGGCAATCGGTGGCCTTCAAACGACACCGGCTGCTCCGCTATTAGTTTAAAGATAGTGGTAACTGTTCTTAACCTGTGTACCCGTTGTGCAAATTCGGGTCAGCAAGCGAAGGCGAGTCCATGGCACCTCCCGCTGTTTACTCAAACCCCTGTTCGCGAGCCAATTTCAATCGCTTTTATGCGAACTTTCGTCGCGACCATCCCTTCCTATTCCGGGACCAGTATTCCACTGTTGCACAATTCTTATGGTATTGACCGGTCTACTAGTACGGATTAGAGTCGCTCCACCTGACACAACAAGTCTGCCGAGTCGAGACCCTGCTCGGTCGAAATCCGATGCCTTAAGAGACAGCTGCGCCCTGCCTTCGTCGAGGGAAAGAGTGTTTATGGATACTGGAAGCGCTTGGACGCTGTATCGCACTCGCTTTCTGGTGCGCGCCCGTCAGCTCACCGAACCGCTTGTCTTTACCGACGCTCTCGGTCGTGAACAATCCGGTGGACCTGGCGACTACCTGGTCGAATCGTCGGAAGGCGTAAAGCGGATCACTGCAAAAGTGCTCTTCGAAGATATTTACGTTCCCCTCGCAGCCCCAATGTCCCCAAGAGAGGCAACGCCGGACGATGTCGACCGGACGGAGTCGTCGGCACACCGCTCCCTGGCGTCGACTGACCTATCCTCGCGAAGGGGTTGGGCATCAGGGGGAACTGCGTTGAAATCCCCGTGAAACTTTCTAAAGTCGATACCCTTACCACTTTTGGGCCACAATCTGTTGTGTTTATTTCTTGACAGATACCATAGGCGGGAGTACGTTAAGCATCTCCCAGCGTTCTTTGCGTTGTCTTCTCAGCTACGAAGGCAGCTAAATATGGTTCCGGGCTAGACTCGAGGTTGAGGTGACTTCGAGGCTCTCCCTTTCACGGAAACCATCCCTCCATAGTGGATGGAAGCAGCGGATTCAGCGAACCAGCGGTGACTCCCCCGGCCGGGCTTAGCCAGGTATCCCCTCGGGGGATTCATCAAAGTAAAACGGAGACGGGTGCGCCCGTCCCCTTGCACCATTTAGGAGCCCTCGTGGAAAGACTAATTGAACTCGTCGCCGCTTCTTTTGTCCGTAACGGCATCGACTGCCCAGTTGCTGCGAATCTGCGCCCGGCAGGACCGGTCTCAATGGCATCAGCCGAAACGATGCAAAGTGTGGATATCCGCGCCACCGAGGTGATCCTCTCCGCCGCGCTCCCGGAACACAATTTCCGAAAAGGACGACAAGGCGATCCGGCGCCGTAACCTCCGGACCTAAGTTCTGAGAGTCGCTTCGGCGATGCCGATGTGTTCTTCGACATTATCGTTTTTTGAAACCATTTGATTTTTGAAAATCTGCTGTCATAGATCAACTGCTTTTTGCCATCATCTAATTGGAGGAGAGGGAAATGCCAGAAGTGCGCGATCAGGTTAAGACTCAGGGCGTTGCCAGCAGCAAAAAGACGAAGGCCACGGGCCTCGCTTTCCGGCGCTTCTTCACCAAGGCCGGAGTCTCTCCGTGCGACGAGGTGGAGTGGGAACTCCGTGATGCTCAGATCACAGACTCGCAGGGAGGCATGATCTTCGAGCAGAAAAATGTAGAGGTGCCGAAAGACTGGTCGATGACCGCGACCAACATTGTCGCCTCGAAATATCTGCATGGACAGATCGGCACCGACGAGCGCGAGACCGGAGTGCGCCAACTGGTCGCGCGTGTCGCTGAAACCATTCGTGACTGGGGCATGAAAGATGGATACTTCCGCTCTCCGGAGGATGCCGCGACCTTCCACGATGAGCTCGTGCACCTGCTGATTCGCCAGCACGTGGCTTTCAACTCACCGGTGTGGTTCAACGTGGGGTGCGAACGAGTCGAGCCGAAATCGGACGCCACCAATTGGCATTGGAACTTCGCCACGCGGGAAGTTGAATTTGGCGCCACGGGATATACGCGGCCGCAGTGCTCCGCTTGCTTCATCAATTCGGTGAAAGATTCGCTGGATTCGATTCTTACGCTCGCCAAGACTGAGGGCATGCTTTTCAAGTGGGGTTCGGGCACGGGGACCAATCTTTCTCCATTACGTTCTTCTACCGAGGTTTTAAGCGGAGGCGGAACGGCTAGCGGGCCGTTGAGCTTCATGAAAGGCTTCGACGCTTTTGCCGGAGTAATTAAATCGGGAGGCAAGACGCGTCGCGCGGCCAAGATGGTGATATTGAATATCGACCATCCTGACATAGTCGACTTCATCGAGTGTAAGTCGAAAGAAGAGGCTAAGGCGCACGCGCTGGTGGCGCAGGGGTATGACGGTTCGCATCCTGATTCAGATGCTTACAGCTCTATTTTCTTTCAGAACGCCAATAACTCGGTTCGAGTAACTGACGACTTTATGGTTGCGGTGATGCGCGACACCGATTTTTCAACTCGCGCTATTGTGGACGGCCGTGTGGTTAAGACTTATCCGGCCAAGGAACTGTTGCAGAAGATTTCGGAGGCCACCTGGCATTGCGGCGATCCGGGGATGCAGTACGACTCCACCGTTAATCGCTGGCACACCTCGAAGAATACTGCTCGCATCAATGCCAGCAACCCCTGCAGCGAGTATATGTTTCTGGATGACTCCGCCTGTAACTTGGCTAGCCTTAATCTGCTGAAGTTTGCGCCCAATGGGACGTTCGACGTGGAAGCTTACCGGCAGGCTGTGGACATTGTAATCACCGCGCAAGAGATTCTGGTTGACAATGCCGGATACCCCACCGAGATCATCGGCAAGAACTCGCATGACTATCGTCCACTGGGATTAGGGTATGCGAATCTCGGGGCGTTGCTGATGGCCGCGGGGCTGCCGTACGATTCGGACGCTGGCAGAGACTATGCGGCTTGCGTAACTGCAATTATGTGCGGCGAAGCTTATCTGCAGTCATCGAGAATGGCCGAACAGTGCGAGCCACTAACTCCGATTACGGACATGGTACAAACCCGGATGGGGGTTACTAAGGCGGAAGACATGCCGGGAGCAGCTTGCCCAGGGTGGTACATCAATCGCGAGCCGTTTTTGGACGTGATACGGATGCACCGGGCCAGCGTCAACAATATTAATAAGGGTAATGTGCCTGGCGCGCTTTATGAGGCTTCGAAACAGTGCTGGGACGAGGCTCTGTCTCATGGCGAGCAATACGGGTATCGTAACTCGCAGGTTACGGTGCTGGCTCCAACGGGAACGATCGGATTCATGATGGATTGCGATACCACCGGGATTGAGCCGGACCTGGCTCTGATCAAGTTCAAGAAGCTGGTTGGCGGTGGGATGATTAAGATTGTTAATAACACTGTTCCGGGGGCGCTTTTCAAGCTGGGTTATACCCATGAACAGACCAATGCCATTGTCTCTTACATTGATGCTACGGGAACGATTGAAGGGGCTCCCCACGTTAAAGATGAGCATCTGGCTGTGTTTGACTGTTCTTTCAAGCCGGCGAAGGGGACACGCTCCATACACTATATGGGGCATCTGAAAATGATGGCCGCGGCTCAGCCTTTTATTTCCGGAGCTATTTCGAAGACTGTCAACTTACCTAATGCGGCTTCGGTGGATGATGTTTCCGAGGCTTACATACAGGCTTGGAAGCTGGGGTTGAAGGCTGTCGCTATTTATAGGGACGGATGCAAGCAGTCGCAACCGCTTTCGGCGGCGGGGACTAAGACGGCTAACTCCACCAAGGATGACGCGGCTCGCAATGCGGCGGCGTTTGCACTTACTCAGGATGAGAATCTGGATGCTCCTCCCCGTGCGGTGAGGCACAAGCTTAAAGAAGAGCGCATGTCGATTACACATAAGTTCAACATTGGCGGCCATGAAGGTTACATCATTGTTGGACTGTATCCCGATGGCGAACCAGGCGAGATCTTTATCAAGATGGCCAAGGAAGGTTCGACTGTTTCGGGGCTGATGGATAGTTTTGCTTTGGCGGTGTCGATTTCGCTGCAGCATGGCGTGCCGCTGAAACTTTTCTGCGAAAAGTTTGCGCACACTCGATTCGAGCCTAGCGGATGGTCGAGCAATCCTGACATTGGATTTGCCAAATCGATTATGGATTACATTTTCCGCTGGCTGCAGATGCGCTTCCTCAGCGGACAGCAGCAGTTCCTGTTTGAGAACCTGCGCCCGAAGCCGGTGGCCGGGCCAGCGGCGGAAGGGATCGGGGATCTGAATGGATCGATCGGTTCGGATGCAACGACTAGCGACCAGCGGGCGGGGTCAGGCTCTATGCACGCGGCCGACGCGCTGGCGGGCATGATCGATATGGGGGACGCTCCCAGTTGCCACCTTTGCGGGTCGATTATGGTGCGCAATGGGAGTTGCTATAAGTGCATGAGCTGCGGCAGCACGAGTGGGTGCAGCTAGCGAACGCAGCGCCAATGGTCGTAGCCGGTGGGAATTGATGCAATGGCGGTCGGGCGATTGCAAGGTATTTGTGCAGACCTGGGTATGGAAAGAAGCCATGGGCACTTTAATTGAGAGTCTGCACGAGCCGACTGGCTACGGTTGGGCTGACAATGAACCTGGGGCGATCGAAGAGCTGCTCGATCTGAATGAGTCTTATCGGCACAATCGCTGGCCTTCTGAGTTTTCGAACACAACACACACTTTGCGTCGTGGCGATGCTCGCGACTTGTCGTTCATCGCAAATGAAAGCGTCCACCTCATAGTTACATCTCCGCCTTATTGGACGTTAAAGGAGTATCCGCCCCACGAACACCAACTTGGCGCGATTGAAGACTACGAGATCTTCCTCGCTGAGCTTGACAGGGCATGGAAGGAATGTGCACGGGTTCTGGCGCCTGGCGGGCGGATTTGCTGTGTGGTGGGGGACGTTTGTATCTCCCGAAAAAAGGCGGGACGACACTACTTGATGCCGCTTCATGCCGACCTAATGGTCCGAACTCGAAAGTTTGGTTTGGACTCACTGACGCCGATCCTCTGGTTCAAGATCGCAAATGGTGCGAGGGAGGTCGAAGGCAATGGAGCTGGATTCTACGGCAAACCTTATCAGCCAGGGGCGATTGTTAAGAACGATTTTGAGTATTTGCTCTTCTTCCGTAAAGGCGGCTCGTACAGATCCCCATCCCTGGTACAGAAGGCGCTGTCGATGCTCTCGAAGGACGAAATGAAATCGTGGCTTCGAACCGCGTGGACTGATATTAAGGGACATTCGACTAGAAAAGGACATCCTGCCCCCTACCCGGTCGGCCTCGCAGAGAGGCTTATTCGGCTTTTCTCTTTTGCTGGGGACACGGTGCTTGATCCATTTGTCGGCACTGGTACTACCTGTGTCGCGGCAATGAACGCCGGCCGGAACAGCATCGGAGTTGAGATTGACGGTGACTTTGTCCGCTTGGCGCGAGAAAGGCTGCTGAGAGAATCACTTTCTAGAAAAGAACCTCACCTGTTTGATGTGAGGCTGAATGTACAATCGCGGTAGATGATCGCTGAGGAATACGCCCTCCTGAAAGCGTTCCGTAACCTCTTCGAGGGTACCCAATACCTTCACAGAGACTCCAGCTTAGGGGATTGGGTCGCGAGCTGCTTGTACGAAGACCTATACACGCTTGGCAAATCTAGCAAGTTAAACCAGCGCATCGTCGCCGGTGTCAGAGTTCTCAATACACAAAACCGTACGGTGGGCATCGCGCGTAGACGAGGAGATGGAACGTTTGGAGAATTGGTCCCAGCCGGTACTGCGATTCGCGAAGAACGACTTGCCGTAGCTCGGGGGCCTGTTGCCACAATCGAAATTGGAGTCGAAACCAAGATTCTCGCCAAGGCGATGATCAAGCAGATCGACAGAGTAATCGGCGACCTGGTAAGGCAAACTGAAGAATTCAAGAAGCGAGGCGGCCATCCCATCTGTATCGGTGTTGTGGGCGTAAATTTTTCGGAAGTTTACACGTCGTACGAAGGAGATCGAGCGTTCTTGACAGACGGACGAAAATACAAGCATCCGATTCAGGAAGCTCAGGATGCCGTTGCTCGACTTCAACAGCGAGCCCAAGCCAGCTTCGACGAGTTTCTAACCCTAAAGTTTATTGCAACGAACACAACTCCGTATCCATTCTCGTGGGTTGACGAACAGGACGCGATGTTCGAATATTCGGCCCTCCTGACACGAGTCTCGCGGGAATACGACCGCCGTTTTGCTTGAGACCTTCATTGGCCCTCCAAAAAATTAACCCTTCAGTTTCTTCCCCCTGTTTTCACCTGACTTTGTTATTGTCGCTGGGACCAATTCTGGGTGCCTGGTGAGGGAATATGGGACTGGTAAACATTTTGTTTGGACGGCCGTTGGCTTCTTGGGAGGATGCGGGGGAGCGGATTACGCCTACGCAGGGGATTCCTACGTTTGGGCTCGATGCTTTGAGCTCGGCGGCTTACGGGCCGGAGGCGGCTTTGACTATTTTGCTGCCTTTGGGGTTGATTGGGGTCCGGTATGTTGTGCCGATCACGTTTGCGGTGATCGCGCTACTCACGATTGTTTATTTCAGTTATAGGCAGACGATTGCGGCTTATCCGAATGGCGGGGGGTCGTATACGGTCGCCAAGGAGAACCTGGGGCACGGGGCGGGGTTGCTGGCGGGCGCGGCTTTGATGATCGATTACCTGCTGAATGTCGCAGTGGGGATTTCGGCTGGGATTGGAGCGCTGGTGTCGGCGGTGCCTCGATTGGAACCTCATACATTGGTTTTGTGCCTGGCGGTGCTGGTGATCTTGACGCTCGTTAATCTTCGCGGAGTTAAGGAGGCGGGATCGGCGTTTATCGCTCCTACTTATTTGTTTGTCGGAACTTTGGCGGTGGTGATTTTGGTGGGGCTGTATAAGGTTGTCGCCTCGGCGGGGCATCCGACGGCGGTCGTTTCTTTGGCGCACGAGGCGACGGGGCTAGCGCCATCTCTACAGGTGGTTTCAATGTGGATTCTGGTCAAGGCGTTCGCCTCGGGGTGCACGGCTTTGACGGGCGTGGAGGCCGTGAGCAACGGGGTGCAGGCGTTCAAGGAGCCGGTGGTTCCGGCGGCTCGGCGCACGTTGACGGCGATTATTTTGATTCTTATTTTGCTGCTCGGCGGAATTGCTTTGCTGGTGAAGTATTACGGCATCGTGGCTACGGATCCGGGGGCTCCGGGATATCAGAGTGTGTTGTCTTTGTTGACGGCGGCGGTCGTGGGCAAGGGGATTTTTTACGATCTGACTATGTTTTCGGTTTTGCTGGTGCTGTGTTTGTCGGCGAATACTTCGTTTGCGGATTTTCCGCGGCTTTGCCGGATGGTGGCTCGGGACGATTATCTTCCGCATTCTTTGACGTTGCGCGGACGCCGGCTGGTGTATTCGCAGGGGATCTCGGCACTGGCGATCATGGCGGGGCTGCTGCTGATTTTATTTGGCGGCGTGACGGACCGGTTGATTCCTTTGTTTGCTGTGGGAGCGTTTTTGGCTTTCACCTTATCGCAGGCGGGAATGGTGGGACATTGGTGGAAAAGTGCAAAGGGATTTGGGGCGTTGCACGGGATGCTGGTGAATGGCATAGGGGCTTTGGCTACGGGGATCACGGTTGTGGTGATTGTGGTGGCGAAGTTTACATCGGGGGCGTGGGTGGTGGTGCTCCTGATTCCGGCATTCCTGGTTTTTATGGGGAGAATACGGCGTCACTATGAGCAGGCCAATGCAGAAGTGGCACTAAAGGGTGGGGTGCAATTGAGTGCGGAGAACATGGCGCCGCCGATTGTGCTTGTTCCGGTGGATCGATGGAATGCGGCTACGGAGAAGGCGTTGCAGTTTGCTCTGACTTTGTCTCCGGATGTGCAGGCGGTGCATGTGACCTGCGATGCGGATGAGGATACGCCGTGGACGGACAAACCGCCGGAAGGGACGCGGATTCCGAAACTGGTGACGCTGCCTTCGCCGTTCCGGCTGGTGCTGTATCCAATTGTGGATTATGTGTTGAAGGTAGAGAAGGAGAATCCGGGGCGGACGGTGGCGGTGGTGATTGCTTCAATGGTGGAACGGCACTGGTATCACTATTTTCTGCATAATCAGAGGGGACAGGTGCTGACGGCGCTGCTGCTGCTCCGCGGGGATGAGCGGATCAATATTATTAATGTGCCTTGGTACCTGAAGGCGTAGATGTTAGGTCTCCCGTTTCAGGTCTTAGCTGTTACGTGTTAGGTCTTAGGAAAGGCAAGACCTAATCTGATTTCACTGACGACTGACGGGGAGTGACAGTGGTTCCGGGAATTGACTGAGAGTTAGCGATGGGGGCCGAGCTTTGCTCGGCTTGAACGGGCGGGGACGCCTCGCTCCACTTGCTTACAAACGTAGAGAGTCCCGAGGTGATGTTGAGCTCATTCGTCTCGGCCAGTAGCTCGCGTTAGACCCTTGCTGACCTTATTCTTACAACTCCCTTGCGGGTTTCATTGTAAGCCGATCCTTGCTTGGGCTCCGGGCTCACCGCCAACCGGATAAACCAGTTCAACGCCTCGGGACTCTATCCTGCCTTCGACAGAGGCTCCTGTTCGCCTCGACCAGCGCTTAGCTATAGACCCTTGCTCGCCCTCCCAGACTCACCTCGCGGTTGTCTGAGTGACTACGCTTGAGCCCCGGACGCCGCACCAACCGGATAAACTTCAGAACGTGTCAAAGAACGATTATGGTTTTAACACATCTGTTTTTTGCGTCAATGAAATTCATGCGCCTGTAACTGTTTATCCATCAATCGAGTGCAGCTCATGCACAGCGGGGTGACGCGGAAAGTGTGCAGGTGGTTCGATCCTGCCGAAAGATTGGCAGTATCTGCCCAATTTTGAAGGTTTCGGAGCGGGAACGGGTCGGTCGTCACATTCGCCTGTGACTGTGCAAATCGGCGTTTCATGCGCACCAGTACTGTTCCAAAAAGGGAATACGAATCGGGGTTCCAGCCCACATTGTGCCGTCGCGGAGGGGTTACAATTCGCTTTCTTTACAATTCGTATTTTAAGAAAATTCGTCGTTGGAGGCTGTTTGATGCGAAACCTGCGTATGGCAGTCGTCGTAGGCTGGCTGGTCTTTTGCTGGACGACGGTTTATCCGACTCTGACCTGCGAAGCGGAAAGCTCTCGAACGCAAGCCGGACGGGCACAAACCGGGGAAGAGAAGGCGGCGAAATATCTGGAATCGGTGCGGCACGAGCCGGGGTTGCTGCTGGCATTTCTGCAGCAGATGCCCAAGGGCGGGGATCTGCATGTTCACCTGAGCGGCGCGATCTACGCGGAGAGCTTCATCAATTGGGCATCGGAGAACGCGCTTTGCGTGGATCGCAGCACTTCGAAGCTGATGCACGCGGCGTGCGATTCATGCGAGGCATACAACAGCAAGCCGTCGGTGCGGTGCGCTTATCAGGATCACATTCTCTACGGCCAGCTGGTGGACGCATGGTCGATGCGGAACTGGCACGAGGCGGAGGAATCGGGGCATGACCGATTTTTTGCCACGTTTGAGAAGTTCGGTCCGGCGATGGAGAAGCATGTTGGAGATGCGTATGCCGAGGTGGCGTCGCGGGCGGCGGAAGATCATCTGCAATATGTCGAGTTGATGCATACGGCTGATGGAGGGCAGGTGGCGATTCTGGGCACGAAGATGGGATGGGATGACGACTTCATCAAGCTCCGCGACAAGCTGCTGGCGGGCGGAATGGCGGATGTGGTGGCGTCGGTTCGGGGGCAACTCGATTCCGATGAAGCGCGGGAGAAAGACGTGCTGCATTGCGGGACGGCACAGGCTGCTTCGGGATGTGGGGTTACGATTCATTATTTGTATCAGGTGCTGCGGGGGTTGCCGCGGGAACAGGTATTTGCGCAGATATTGCTGGGGTTCGAGCTGTCGAAGGCCGATCCGCGGTTTGTGGGGTTCAACCTGGTGATGCCGGAAGATTATTACGTGCCGATGCATGACTTTGATTTGCATATGCGAATCATCGAAGCGTTGCATAAGTTCTATCCGGCGACGCACGTGTCGTTGCATGCCGGCGAGTTGTGGATGGGGCTGGTGCCGCCGGAGGGATTGCGCTTTCACATTCGCGAATCGATTGAGCGCGGCGGGGCGGAGCGGATTGGGCATGGCGTCTCTGTGATGAGCGAAGATGACCCGGTGGGGCTGCTGCGGGAGATGGCTCGGAAGAATGTGCTGGTCGAGATTTGCCTGACTTCGAACGATGTGATTCTGGGAGTGAGCGGAGATCGGCATCCGCTGCCGTTGTATATGAAATATGGCGTGCCGGTGGCGCTGGCGACCGATGATGAGGGCGTGTCACGCAGCGATATGACGCACGAATATCTGCGGGCGGTCGAGACCTATGGCTTGCGCTATGGCGACCTGAAACGTATGGCGCGCGCGAGCCTGGAACATAGTTTTATTCCGGGTGATAGTCTTTGGAACGATAGGGGCGTGTTAGGAATAGCTGTGGCTTGCGACGGAGCGTCCGGTGATCGGCTTTCGGCGGGGTGCGAAAAGTTTATGGCGAGCAGTGAGCGTGCTCGCGTGCAGTGGCAACTGGAGCGCGCTTTTGCTGAGTTTGAGAAGAGATTCTAGAGGGTTGCCGGCGTCGAGCCGCGGCGGGGCGGACGAATGCTTCTGTCCCTGCGTGATTTCTTATGATTCCAGACCTGTTTACTCGCGCTGAATCGGCGGCTGCTTTTGTGCTCTCGCAGACTGAGTTGCGTCCGCAGATCGGGCTAGTGCTGGGCTCAGGACTTGGAGCGTTCGCCGACGATCTTACTGACGCGGTGCGCATTCCTTATGCACACATTCCAACGTTTCCTCGGTCGACGGCGGTTGGGCATGCTGGACAACTTGTGGTTGGCCGGTCTGGCGACGTTCCTGTGGCGGTGATGCAGGGGCGGGTACATTTGTATGAAGGGTATACGGCTGCCGAGGTCGCTTTTCCTCCCCGCGTGCTGGGGCGGGCTGGCATACGCGCTTTGGTTCTCACCAATGCGGCTGGGGGCATTAACGTCGACTACGGACAGGGCGCGCTGGTCATCCTGCGCGATCACATCAATCTGCAGGGGCAGAATCCGCTGACGGGCGCCAATGACGAGCGCTTCGGGCCGCGCTTTCCTGATATGAGTTATACGTACTCCCAGCGCTATCGCGAAATCGCGCTAGAGGAAGCTCGAAAGCTTTCGATTACTCCGCATACCGGCGTCTATGCGGCGCTGGCCGGGCCGAGTTATGAGACTCCGGCGGAGATTCGCTATCTGCGTGCCATTGGCGCCGATCTAGTGGGCATGTCAACCGTGCCGGAGGCGATCGTCGCGCGGCATATGGGGATGAATGTCCTGGCAATTTCTTGTGTGACGAATATGGCGGCGGGAATTCTGGATGAGCCGCTCGTTCACGAAGAAGTGCTTGAAGTGGGACGGCGGGTGATGGGACAGTTTATTGCGCTGCTGAGAGCTGTGCTGCCACGGATTGCGCAGGATTTGCAGTGATGCGAGATACCGCCTTGGTTTTCTCGAAGATTGCGGCAAAAAGCTTTGAACCACGGGGCTCACGGGGTTGCACGGAGGCAGGACATATCGGCTGGCCTCGCCCTCGAATGCTTTCATCCAAATATTAGTGAGCCTTGCGTGGGATGAATATCGGCTGCGGAGGGTCTATTTTGTAGGCGGCTGCGAAGCTGGCTTGGTTGAGCGCAAAGCTAGCTCGTCCGCGGGAGTCAATGTATAGCAATGGATGCTTGAGCGGCACATCGCTGAATGTTCTGACGAAAGGCATTTCGACCTCGTGGCCGCCGATTGTGACCTTCACCTTGTCGCCGCGCTCATAGCCCAGCTTCAGAAAATCTTCGGCGCTTATGTTGGTAACAAGGTTGCCAAACGGACCGTCGAGGGCGATTACTTCTCCAGTCAGACCTTTGTCGTCGACGCTTGCAGATTTCAGATCGAGGCGAACAAGTTTATTGACGGGAGGGCCGACCTGAGTCCAGTCGTCTCCGCGAGCTATGTGCGCGCCCACGGGGGAAAAAATATCGCGGCCATGGAAGGTGGATGAAATTTTAGCGCCGACCATCCAATCGGGGTTGGTGATCTCGCGGATGGCCTCGATGCCGTCGCGGTCTTCGACCATCGTCATCAGGCCGTTGTCGGGGAGGACGAAGAATTGGCCGCGCTTCGATTTGACCACTACTGCTTTGCGCGTGCTGCCGACGGTGGGATCGACCACGACCACGAATACGGTTCCGGCAGGGAAGTAGGGGGTGGTTCCGAAGAGGAAGCGAGCGCCATCGCTGATCGAAAACGGATTGACCTGATGGGTGAGGTCGACAATACGCAGGTTGGGCGCGATGCCATACATGACGCCCTTGCAGAGAGCCACGGAGTCGTCGACGATGCCGAAATCGGTCATGAAGACTACGGTTGGCGGAGGTTGCACGGCGGATGTTTGCGCAAGGAGGGGGAACGAAAGCAGGCAGGCGGTCGCCGCAAGCAGCCAGAAGGCGAATGTCCGGGTGAATGTTTTGGCGGTGCTTTGTGACATCAGCATAGAATTGAAGTCTCCGAAAAAACTGTAGACTACATGAAACCGACATGATTTGGCCAAGGGAGTATTCCTAAAGTCTCGTGCATGGGGAGAATTCCCCAATGGTTCCTGATGAACGTGGAGGTGTAGAGGTCTTTCGACTGCGCGGGGACTTCACTTCGTGAAGTCGCCGCTCCGCTCGAGATGACAGCGGGAGAAACAAGGTCAAGAGGGCGATTCGCCCGCTCTCCACGAGAAATCGTTGCGCGATCATGACGCTTTGGCATCTATAATCTGGGCGGCAAGCAGTCATTCGAAAATAAAACTTTGAAAAGGATATAGAGGAGCCAGCCATGTCTCACGTGATTCCTGAAAAATATGTGGACCTCTTCCAGAAGCGCGCTTTCGCTAACCTTGGGACACTCATGCCGGACGGGCGGCCGCAGGTTACTCCGGTCTGGTGCGACTTTGATGGACAGCACGTTATCTTCAATTCGGCGCGGGGACGGCAGAAAGATCGCAACGTGCGTCGCGATCCACGGGTTGCACTGGCTATAGTCGATCCCGACAATCCCTATCGCTATCTGGAGATTCGCGGCACGGTGGTAGAGATTACGGAGGATGGTGCCGCTCAACATATCGACAAGATGGCGAAGAAATACCTGGGGGTCGACAAGTATCCCTATGCCAAGCCGGGAGAGGTTCGTGTGATGTATAAGATACGGCCGGAACATACGAGTGTGATGGGGTAGAGTGGCGTGGGAGCCGTTAAAGGATCTCCTTGATGCCAAGCTTCGGTCGCTAAACAGGCTGCGGAAAAAGTGTTCATCGCGCGGAAGGCGCAACCTCAGCGGCTAAAGCCGCATTCAAAAAACGATAGCGTTACCGCAGCGGTAAACCGCTGCGCCACCCAAAATCACTGATAGCGCCTGCTTTTTCCGCAAACTGTAAAGCGATGCTGTGATGCGAGCGCTTGAATCCTTATCTCATGGCCGCTGCTAGGGGCCGCGGGCGGAGGCGCCCGCGCCACACGGTCTGTATTTTTTGCGTTGACCTTTCTTCAGCAAACGAGTCCAACTCTCAACGGAACTTAGCGGGGCCACTTTCCGTATTAGAAGGCAAGGTTCCAAGGTGTCTTTGTCTGGTTGCTGGAGGAGGGATTTATGGAAGTTGGCAAAGCCGATGGTGTTGGATTGGCAGCCGTGGGTGCGCAGTCCTCTAGTATTTCTGCGCAGCAGGTGGTGAAGGCTGCGCACGAAGAACTGCTCCAGTTGGTACGGCAGCGTGCCGAGATCATGAAGCGCATCGGCACGGTGAAGCAGACGATCGCCGGGCTGGCGGACCTTTTCGGCGAGCAGGTCTTGGGCGATGACTTGCTGGAGCTGATCGACCGCAAGCCGAATGGCCGTCAACCAGGATTCACCAAAGCATGCCGGCGGGTGCTGATGGAAGTGCGGCGACCGCTCGGAGCGCGTGAAGTTTGCGCGCAGCTGGAGCGTTACGCGCCGGCAATTCTGGCGCGGCATAAGGATCCGCTGGCGTCGGTCACGACGGTTTTGAATCGTCTGGTGGATTATGGCGAGGCGCGCAGCTTGAGCAATGACCGCGGGCGACGGGTGTGGGAGTGGATCAGCGAGAGCGAAGCGGATGCGATGCCTTCGAGGAGAACGGCCTGAGCAGAACGGCCTGACGCCCGCCGCCGCCCCCGATAGAGAACGCTACGACGTACATCCATCCACACATGAATCTACCTGTGCGTCCGCCGGGAACAATCATCGCGTCAATACCGAGGGGGCCCCGCGCCCGGTGCTATCCCTGCCAAACCTAGCCTTGCCAAACATGGTGGCCGCAGGTGCAGGGCACCGTATCGGTTGGCCGTTGCTTGGTTAATTGCTGTTTGCAGACCGGGCAAGGTTTCGTCATCACGTAGGTCATAATCTTGGCTCCTAGCGCGTCCTTCAGAGAGATGACTGGTTCGTGATTGAGGTTTTCCACATACCGCAATCGAAATAGACTGATACTGCTTCCGCGGTAAGCGGTCACAGTGTGGGTTCGGAGCGCGGCGGAAGGGTTGACTCGGGGAGCTTCCGCAGACATCTTCCCCGCTCCGATTGTCATCTACAGTCAGGTCAAACGGAGGATCAGGACATGAGCACTCCCGAATCTGAACAGGTGCTTACTCTTTTGAAAGAGCTATCAGTATTGAAGGAACTGGATAGCGAACGCGGATATGGGTCGAACCCCGAATCTGAGCGGGATACTCAGCGATTGCGTCAAGAAAGGCATCAAGAAATAGTGGCAGAAATCAAGGCAGTCGCGGAAGAGAAAAGGAACCGCGCCTGAGTGGCTCCGGTTGGCTGGCCATTTACCGAAATCGTCTTCCCTTGCGACGTGGAAGTTACCGGGACATCCAGCGTCGTTATTCCTGCTGTTGGCAAGCAGGCCGCTCTTCGCTTAGCCTAGCGGTCTATGCGATTTACCAAACTTCAAGCGCACATCACTCTTGGTCTGATCTTGTTCTGCGCTCCGGCGGTATGGGGGCAGTCTCCGTTCACTTTAGAGCAGGTGATGAGTTCGCCTTTTCCAAGCGAACTAGTCGCTGCCGCGCACAGCAGCCGCATCGCGTGGGTGTTCAATGCAAAAGGAGTGCGCAATGTATGGGTGGCTGACGGCCCCGACTTTGTTCACAGCGCACGCCAGCTGACTCATTACGGTGCCGACGACGGTCAGCCCATCGCTAGCCTGCGCCTGACGCCCAACGGCGAGACGGCGGTTTATGTGGTGGGCAGCGAACTGAACGAGGCGCAGGAGAGCGCCAACCCCGAAAGCTGGACGAAGGGAGCCAAGCAACAGGTCTTTGCCTTGGATGTAGATGCCAAAGATAAAGATAAAGACGCGGCGCCGCGTTTGTTGGGCGAGATGGGTTGCCCGGACGAAGACTGTGAAGATATTGAGATTTCGCCCGACGGCGCGTGGGCGGTGTGGTCGGCGAAAAAGAAATTGTGGTTGGCCAGTGTTGATGGCAAGCAGCAAGCCAAGGAATTGGCTTCCGTGCGCGGAGTGGAGATTCAGCCCAAGTGGTCGCCTGATAGCAAACACATTGCGTTCGTCAGTCAGCGTGAAGATCATAGCTTGGTTGCCATTTACGACTTCGGCGGCGATTCCATCCGATATCTGGCGCCCAGTGTGGACAAGGACTCCATGCCGCGCTGGTCGCCCGATGGCAAATGGATCGTCTTTGTGCGAACCGCTGGAGATGAGCGTAAGTTGCCGCTGATCCCGGTGCGTCCGGAGCCTTGGTCGCTGTGGATTGCGGATGCTGGCACTGGCGCGGGTCGTCTGGTGTGGCGCAGCGGCAGCAGGCTGGAGGACTCTCTGCCGAGCCTCACCGAAGATGGCACGCTAAACGTTGCTGCCGACGGACGTGTGCTGTTTGCTTCGGAGCAGGATGGGCGCAATCACTTGTATTCGATCGCCGCCGTGGGTGGCGCGGCCACGCTTCTCACGCCGGGCGATTTCGACGTTGAAGACGTCGCGCTCAGCGCAGATAAGGCGTGGGTAATCTACTCTTCGAACCAGGACGACGTGGACCGGCGACACTTGTGGCGCGTGCCGGTATCGGGCGCCACAGCGCAAGAGGCCTTGACGGGCGGAGAGATTATCGAGTGGTCTCCAGTTCAGACCGGCGACGGCAAGAGCATTCTTTGCCTCGGCTCCGCGGCAACTTCACCGGCCATGCCGTATGAAGTCACCGCGAAAGGACGTGAAATGATTGCCAGGCAGGATCTGCCCAGCGACTTTCCCTCCGCCGCGCTGGTGACACCCAAACAGGTGATTTTCCAGAGCGAGGACGGCGTCACGCTGCACGGCCAGCTTTTTCTGCCGCGCAATGCGCATGGAAAAATTCCCGGGCTGGTCTTCATGCACGGCGGACCAGTTCGCCAGATGCTGTTGGGCTTCCATTACATGGATTACTACCACAACGCTTATGCCGAGAATCAGTACCTGGCCAGCCGTGGATACGCTGTGCTCTCGGTGAATTACCGGCTCGGCATTATGTATGGACGCGCGTTTCGCGAAGCCCCCAACACTATTTGGCGCGGAGCCGCCGAGTACAAGGATGTTGTGGCGGCGGGACGATACCTGCAATCGCTTCCAGAGGTTGACAGCGGGAGGATTGGGCTATGGGGTGGTTCTTACGGCGGCTTTCTGACTGCCATGGGATTAGCACGTAACTCGGAGCTGTTCAAGGCGGGAGTAGACTTCCATGGAGTGCACGACTGGAGTGTCTTTCTTACCGAGCGCCCCTACTTCGGCAATCTGGCACTTCACCCGCCGGACGCGGATGCTGCCGTGAAGCTGGCATGGGAATCTTCACCGGATGCCTACGTGAGCACGTGGAAGTCGCCAGTGCTGCTCATCCATGGGGATGATGACCGCAGCGTTCCCTTCGGGCAAACGGTGGACTTGGTACAGCGTTTGCGGGCGCAACATGTCCCCTTCGAGCAACTGATCCTGCCAGATGAGATTCACGGGTTCTTGAGATGGAGGGATTGGGTGCGGGCCTACTCTGCCACTGAAGAATTCTTTGATAGGACATTGAAGCGGGAAGAGAAGATTGGGACCGACAACTAAGTCTCTCGAGAGGCTGAGGAAAATTCGCGAAGTCGGTGACGGTAGGCGCTGCATTAATTTGGCTTGAAGAACTGCTGGAGGTGCAACCTTGGCCAGCCCGAAGTCGAGAACCCTGGCGTGCGCGCGTGTGGTCGCAAACAGATTCGCTGGCTTGATGTCCCGATGGACGATGCCTCCGCTATGAGCCGCGTCGAGGGCATCGGCAATCTCGATGGCCGGAGCGAGCAACACCTCGGTTTTCGAGCGGACCCTCCGCGATGCGGTGCTTCAAGGTCACGCCATCCAGAAACTCCATGACAAGAAATGGATGACCATCCTGCTCCCCGATCTCATGGATGGTGCAAATATTAGGATGGCTCAGCGCGGAGGAAGCGCGGGCTTCGCGGCGGAAACGCTCCAGCGCTTGCGGATCTTGCGCTACATCCTCAGGCAGGAACTTCAATGCGACGAACCGGCCAAGCGAGATGTCTTCGGCTTTATAGACAACCCCCATGCCCCCGCCGCCCAACCTCTCGATGATGCGGTAGTGCGAGATGGTTTGGCCGATCATGGAAGGACGCAGACTCAAAGTTAAAGCTAATGTTAAGGACACGAGGAAAACGAGTCAATTGTCCAAGGCGAACGGTAGTGGCTCAATTTGCGAAACCGATAACCACAAAGGCCACGAGGGTCCACGAAGGAAGACATTGAAACTAGAATCCTTCGTGCTTCGTGTCCCTGGTGGTTCACGGGTTTTTATTGTCGGACGGCGAAAACGAGCCACTGAGATTAAGATTATGGATATTAAAGATGAAGAATCTCTGCGACCTCGGCACCGCTCAGGACCTGCGCAGCCCTTGGTCGCCTGCATCAACCCCGCCGTCGTTTCCCGTCGGCCGCGTTGACATCTGGAAGCTGTCTCTCGACGTGCCTTCCCACGCCGACCCCCCAGCCAGCGTTCTGTCCTCCGACGAGCTCGCGCGCGCCAGCCGGTTTCACTTCGACAAAGATCGCACTCGCTTCATCCGATGTCGTTCCACCCTTCGCTCTCTGCTCGCCGGCTACCTCGGAGTTCCCTCCGCCGAGATTAGCTTCGAATACTCAACCGGTGGCAAGCCTCGACTCACCGCCAGGCAGAATCCCCGCGGCTTGCGGTTCAACCTTTCCCACTCGGCCAACCTGGCCCTGATCGCGGTGGGCGGCGACCTGCAAATCGGCATCGATATCGAAAAAATCCGTGAAGAAGTCGACACCGCCGCCCTTGCCCAAAGATTCTTCTCTCCGCGCGAAGGCGCCGGACTTCAAGCCCTGCCCGATCATCTCCGCGTCCCCGGCTTCTTCGCTTGCTGGACCCGCAAAGAAGCTTTCCTGAAAGCCACCGGCACCGGCCTTTCTTTTCCGCTGGCGGAATTTTCCGTCACCACCCACCCCGATCAACCCCCTCAACTCGAAGATCTCCAGGGCGACACCGACGCTCACAAGCGCTGGTTCTTCACCGACCTCAGCGTCGGCAGCGCCTACCGCGCAACTCTGGCTCTTGACCGTCACTCCCCTCTCCTAACCTTTGCCTTCAAAGGCTAGGTCGACGCCTACGGCTAATACTGTAAGGATGGACCTTCACTCTTTCCACGCTATACGCCTGCAAAAGCGAGGTTTGAATCGCCTTCGCTGAAGAAACCCGTTCAAACCTGCACTAACGATTCTGTGAATGCCCTTCCGATTTTGCCCCAAAATGGAACGCTTCGTGAAGATAGGCGCATGCGATACTTCTCCGTAATCGTAGCCGGATGGCTATTTTTTTGCCTGGCCCCTGCTTCCGCGTGGGCCCAGAAACTTGAATGCAAGCCCTGTTCTCATAGCTTCGGTGAAGTCCAGATCGGCACGTCACATTCCTACTCCATTGAACTCTCAAATGCCGGGACCAAGGGGCTGAATATTACCTCCAAGTCAAAAACAGGAAAGGCGTTCGAATTTGGCGACTTCCCGTTACCCGTACATCTCCGTCCCGGCGCCAGCGTCAAGTTGCCGGTCGTCTTCAAACCCAGCGAGAAGGGCAACGTCCACGGCGTCTTTGAGCTGGAGAGCACCGCCGAAAATCATCGCCTGATCATCGATGTCTCTGGAATAGGTGAACACGAGGTGACCGCGCATCTCGGAATCAGCCCGGGCACCCTCAATTTCGGAAGCGTCACCGTGGGATCGAGCGCCACGTTACAGGCTAAGCTTATAGCCTCGAATGAGGCCGTAACCATTTCCTCGGACCGGTCGACGAGCTCCGAGTTCGCCATACTCGGCCTGAAACTTCCGCGAACGATTCCTGCCGGAAAGAGTGTCCCAGTGACGATTCGATTCACCCCAAACAGCTCCGGCACCGACCCCGCCAAAGTGGGCTTCATCAGCAATGCCGCGGACTCCCCGGCCCTTGCAGAGGTGACTGGCACCGGCGTGGCCAAGGGTGCCTACAGTGTCTCTCTTTCCTGGAACGGAGTTGAAAAGGCAGTGGGATATAACGTGTTCCGCGGAACTGCCAAGAGCGGCCCGTTCGATGAGATTAATACCGCGCTGGATTCCTCAACCGACTACACCGATTCCACCGTTGTCGCGGGCAGCACTTACTATTACGTGACCACCGCCGTGAACTCCGAAGGTAAGCAATCCGGTTACTCGAACGTAACGGAGGCAATCATTCCATGATAGAAAGCGTCTAGGGGCCTCGCCGACGCCACTAACCTCACATGACTTTCGATCAAACACTTTCGATGGAATCAGATATTAGATTACCAACCGACAATATCTTTTCTGGCCAATCGGCCACCCGCTAATTGAACCGCCGGAATCTTTGCTTCTAGCCGTCAGTCTCTCAAACTGGAGGCATGCGACTCCCCCATGACATCATCCATTCGCTATCATCCTATACAAATCACCTTTTAACCATCGGCGTGGCCATCCTGCTCATCGGAATGGTGCCTGCCACTGCCGGCGCCTCGAACTACCAACTCGTGTGCTCCCCCCTCAATCTCGGATTTGGCGCCACTGTTGTCGGTCAGACTGAAACTCTGCCTGTTACTGTGACTAATAGCGGCGAGTCCAGTGCGACTATCTCAGGAGTTACCGCCAATAACTCCGGATTCACCCCGTCATCCTTGAGCCTGCCGCTGACCTTGCTTCCCGGTCAGAGTGTCGAGATGAGTGTAAGCTTCTCTCCCACCACGATCGGTTGGGCAGGAGGCACGATCAAATTTATTAGTGACGCAAGCAACGCTATTTTGCCGCTTCAGGTTGCAGGCACAGGCGTGACTAGCGAAATCGTAACCGCGAGCCCCTCTACGGTTACCTTTGGCAAGGCAGCGCTAGGAACCGTAGCCACCAAGCCTATAGTTCTCACGAACGCTCGTCCGTGGAAAGTAGTCCTCTCAGCACTCCAGACGACGGGCGCCGGATTTTCCGTCAGCGCACCCACCTTTCCGTTCGCCCTCGGTCCGGGACAAAGCGTTACCTTGAACGTTGACTTCTCTCCAAGTGCGGCGGGGCCGGTCGGGGGCATCCTGTTTATTTCTGGCCCCGGGCTGGCCATACCTCTCAACGGTATTGGCGCCGCTCCCGGACAACTTATTGCCAACCCGGCAAGTCTGTCTTTTGGCAGCGTACCCGCCGGATCGAGCACAACTTTGACCGATTCTTTCACCAACACCGGCGGAACCAACGTGACCATATCGCAGGCCACCGTTGCAGGCACGGGATTCAGCGTGACTGGGCTCAGCTTACCCCTGGTGCTCTATCCCGGTGCAAGCGTGACCTTCACGGCGGAGTTTGCCCCGCAAAGCGCGGCCAACGCAACCGGTGGCATCGCGGTCGTTTCCAATGCCTCGAATCCGACCCTTGATGTCTCACTGTCGGGCACCAGCACCGCCCAGGGCCAGCTGGCCCTCGCGCCTAACGCCCTGAATTTTGGCAACACCATGGTGGGCACAAGCGCCAGCAAGACTAGTAGCCTCAGTGCCAGTGGTTCGAGCGTTACCGTTTCGTCCGCCAGTTTGAGCAGCGCCGAGTTTTCACTCACCGGCATCTCCATGCCAGTGACCATTCCAGCCGGGCAAAGCGTACCCGTCACGGTTACCTTTTCCCCGCAAACCTCCGGCACCGCAAGTGCGGTCCTCTCAGTTGCCAGCAATGCCGGAAATAGTGCGTCCCAGAATCTGAGTGGGACTGGCGTGGCGCCACAACCACACAGTGTCTCGCTCTCCTGGACGGACAATGACTCGTCTGTAACAGGTTACAACGTCTACCGCGGCAGCGTTTCGGGGGGACCCTACACGCAGATAAATCCCTCGTTGGAGTCAACTGCGGCTTACACCGACACCTCGGTCACATCTGGGCAGACATACTACTACGTGACCACGGCAGTAGATGAAAGCGGAGCACAGAGCGGCTATTCCAATGAAGCAGAGGCCGTAATCCCGAGTCCCTAGGCTCCCGTCAGAGCCCCGAGAATGGACCCAGACGAATTTCCTTCAGATGGCTCTGCTGACAATTCTCGAAAACGATATCGAGAAACGCGCCCGGGGGAGGATCCGTGGCAAGACCTGGCGTTTTACTGACTGCAACTTCCGCTTGGGGCGGCACGCAAGATGATGGGTACTGAGGCACCATCACAGAAGCCTTGGGCATCGCACCGAGGGTCTAGCGCTACATGGTCCGGCTTTGATTGCAGGACGATGTTATATATTCCGTAAGCACAGAACCGGTCGCCATCAGCTAAGGCAAAGCTGAAATTCTTTCCTGTCGAGGACACCAGTTGCACGGCAATGGAAATGCAGGTTTGCGTCCAGCTTTGCTCCCCGTTCAAAATTGCACAAGGCGCCAGAACAAAGCCAGCCGAACTCGGCCCTCCCAGGAAAATTAAATTGCAAGGGCCTCGATACGGGGGTAGGCCGCATCCGGAGCCCGTTGTGATTGTGCCACTACCCTGCTTGGTTCCTTTGACGAACAAGATCGCGTTGCTGAAGTGCATTGGCTCCATCGTGAATCCTGTTGTGTCAAGCTCGAGTTCGTAAGTACTAACGCCCGAAACAACGCCGTCACCATTAGTCTCAGCAGCTGTGCCCAGGTAGGTGAACTTGCCGACAGTGATGGATTGGGAGTGCGTATTTGCGCGCGAAATCGGTACCCAAAGAGCAATCACCAGGAACCAAACAAAAGCGAACTTCTTTCCCAAGCTGCCACTCCTACTCGCTAAATTGAAATGATACTGCCAAATTAAGAAACCCAGTCATGCAACTCAGATCCCTTCCCTGTGGAAAATCGGGACAATTTACCAAAATTCATTTTCCAACACGTATTGCCGGAGTCTGGGATTTTGCGGAGGGGGTCGATCAACTTCCCACGAGCGAAACCGATTTGCGGCGAAGGTTATTTTCTAAGAATATGTTCGAAGCGGCATTTTCCGCTTGCAGATGATCGCCAGCTCGTGGGGTTGGTCTTCCGAATTGCTTTTCTGAGGGAAAGGGGCCAGGAATATTGCGAAGGCTGATGCTGATCATCGCTTTCTTCTGGGTCGCGAATTCCGCATTTGCCCAGGGCGGCCCGCCCTACTACACCAACGATCCCGGCACGCCCGGCCCCTTCAATTGGGAAATCAACCTCGGCTACATGCCCTTTTTCTACCGCAACCAATCGGTCTCTCACACTCCCGATATCGACATTAATTTCGGAGTCGGAGATCGCATCCAGCTCACCTACGAAAACGCCTGGTTACGCGTGCAGGATCCCTCGTCTGCCACTAAGTTTGGCCTGGGTCAATCCAATCTAGGCGTTAAATGGCGGTTCTACGATGCGGGAGAGTCTAAACTCGCGGTCTCGACCTTCCCCCAACTTTTCCTCAACAATCCGGACGATGCTGTACGCCGAGGCATCACGCCCCCAAGCCAGAGTTTCCTTCTGCCTTTTGAATTTTCCAGGAAGTTTGGCCCCATTGGGGTCAATTACGAGGTCGGCTATCAATTTACCCACAAAGGACACGACACCTGGCTCATGGGTTTAGTGCTCGGCCATGACTTCACTTCAAAATTCGAAATGGACGCGGAGTTCTATTCCCAGGGCGCCTTCCATCCCTCCGCCTACCAGCCCACGCTTGGACTGGGCGCTCGCTATAAAATCCACAACCCTGTGATCCTTCTTCTTATGGCGGGACGCAGTCTCGAACCTGCCCGCTCCGATCAGTCCTATTTCATCGGTTATTTTGGATTGCAATTCCTGCTGCCCCCGAAATCCTACAACCGTGACTGAGACTCTCCGCCTCTGACCGGATATGCATCTCTAGCCTGACCCGGAGCGAGCGCAACCCCTCGACCATCTCGTCCGGCCCCTTCGAACCGGCCCCATCAGAGGATGATCACCGTCCGGATTGATGTGGTTGAATCGCGCTGGTGAATGGCAACTGCTTTCCCGTCATTGCGCGGTCGTCATTGCACGGTTGTCATTGCACGGTTGTCATTGCACGGTTGTCATTGCACAATCACCGTCAGCGGCAACGCCTGCTGTGTCGAGCCAGCCGCGGCGGTAACTGTAATCGTGTAGCTTCCGGCTGGCGTGCCACCGGTGCCAGTGCTGGTGCTGCCGCCCCCGCCCCCGCAACCCACCTGCACCAAGCAACCGGCTATCAGGAACAGCAGGCAATAGCTCAACAGTTTTCTCCGTTTACGTGTGGCTATCCCCACTAGCATCGCGGGCATCGCCAACCACACAGCATAAAGAGCACGAGGAGTGGAATGACGGCCAAACGGGAGCGGCGTCAGGGACGCAGTCTGGGCCGTGGTAGTGATAGTCAGCGTCGTAGTCGCCGCCGCGGAATTAGGCGTGACAGTAGCAGGATTGAACGTGCAGTTTGCCATAGCTGGCAATCCATTGCAGGAGAAGCTAATTGGGCTGTTGACCGAGCCTTGAGGAGTGGCTGTCAAGGTGAATGTCCCAGTTTGCCCGGCAGTCAAGGTCGCACTCGTCGGATTAGAGCTCAAGCTGAAGTCAGCGGTCGTGACAACGGCGGCGACCTGAAAGCTCTCGCTGACAGGCATGGCGGCAGCGTAGCTGGCGTTGCCTGCTTGCGTCGCTTGGATGGTGCACGTACCGACCGCGACCAGCGTCACCGTCGCGCCCGATACCGTGCACACGGCCGAAGTAGTCGAAGCAAAGCTCACCGCAAGCCCAGAGGACGCAGTCGCGCTCAGCGTGAAGGGCGCACTGCCGAGCGTCTGATTCGCGATTGCTCCGAAGGTGATCGTCTGACTCCCCGGGGTCACTTGAAAGCTCTGGTTCACAGCCGTGGCGGCCGCATAGTTGGCGTTACCTGCCTGCGTCGCCTGGATCGTGCACGTACCCACCGCGACCAGAGTCACCGTGGCGCCCGATACCGTGCACACCCCCGAAGTAGTCGAAGCAAAGCTCACAGCAAGTAACGACGACGCGGTTGCGCTCAGCGTAAATGGCGCCGCGCCGAGTGCCTGGTTGGAGAGTGCCCCGAAAGTGATTGTCTGACTCTCCTGCATCACCTGGAAGCTCTGATTAACCGGCGTGGCGGCGGCGTAAGTGGCGTTGCCTGCCTGCGTCGCCTGAATGGTGCAAGTCCCCACAGCAACTATCGACACCGTGGCGCCTGCTACACTGCACACGCTCGACGTTGTCGAAGCGAAACTTACTGCTAGCCCCGAGGACGCGGTCGCGCTCAGCGTAAACGGCGCCGTGCCGAGTGTCTGATTCGAGAGCGCTCCGAAGCTGATGGTCTGGTTCTCAGATGTCACCTGGAAGCTCTGGTTGACGGGCGTGGCCGCCGCGTAGGTGGCGTTGCCCGCCTGCGTCGCTTGAATGGTGCACGTGCCCAGTGTAATGAGGGTGACCGTAACACTCGATACCGTGCACACGGACGTTGTCGTCGAAGCGAAGCTCACGGCAAGACTCGAGGACGCAGTCGCGCTGACCATGAACGGCGCTGAGCCGAGCGCCAGATTCGGGAGCGCCCCGAAGGTGATGGTCTGGCTCACTTTCGTGCCCGTGCCTTGCAGGGAAACATTCTGAGCACCAGCAGCAGCATTGAGCGCATTGTCAGTGAATGTGGCCGCGCTAACGATGCTGCCGACCGCTTGCGGGGTAAAGCTCACGCTCAGGTTACAACTCGCGCCCGGCGACAGAGAGAAGGTGCTGTTGCAATCCGCCGGAGTGCCCGATCCTGCGACTTGCACGAAAGAGTTCGCTCCTATGCTCAGGCCAGGCGCGACAGCGCTCAATAATTGATTGCCGATGTTGAGCACCGTGACCGACTGCGGGCTGTCTGTGCTGGTGCTGCCCAAAGCTGTCGTCGCAAAACTGAGCGTCGGTGCTTGCGAGCGCTGCACTTCTACCACCCGGTTGTTGCCCGTATCCGCAATGAAAATATCGCCCGTTCCGTCCACCACAAGCCCGTAGGGAGAACTCAGTCCGCTGCCCACCGTGACCTGCGTGCCGCCACCGGCCGGAAGCTCCACCACCCGGTTGTTGCCGAAATCCGCTATGAAGACGTTGCCAGCCCCATCCACCGCTACTCCAAAGGGCGAATTCAGTCCAGTTGCCGCAAGCGTGGTCTGCGCTCCGCCAGCAGCTGGAAGCTCCACCACCCGGTTGTTGCCGGTATCCGCAATGAACACATCGCCCGCTCCATCCACCGCTACTCCGTACGGCCCACTCAGCCCTGTTCCTACCGTGGTCTGAGCGCCCCCACTTGCCGGAACCTTCACCAGCTGATTGTTGGCGACATCCGCAACGAACACATCGCCCACCCCATCTACCGCCACTCCATACGGCATACCCCAACCGCTCCCCACTGTGGTTTGCGCGCCTCCACCGGCCGGAACCTCCACCACCTGTTGGTTGTTGACATCCGCGATGAAGACGTTGCCAGCCCCATCCACCGCTAACCCACTCGGCCCATTCAGCCCCGTGCCCACCGTAGTCTGAGTGCCGCCACCAGCCGGAACCTTCACCACGCGCTGGTTGCCCTCATCCGCTATGAATACATCGCCCGCTCCATCCAACGCCACCGCATAAGGCGAAAGCAATCCGCTGCCGACCGTGGACTGAGTTCCCGGGCCAAATGCGATCGCCGGCCCCCGGCCCTGACCATAAACCATGGTGGTGGCCAGCAGGTTGCCCGAGTTGTCGCTGAGTTGCACCGCGCCCATGCGCCCTCCCGGTGCCAGCGGGGCGAAGGTAACGTTCACGTTGCAAGTCGCTGCGGACACCGTGCCGCTGCAAGTGCTACCGGTACCCGCCGTGAAGTCGAGGCTCGGCGCGCCCTGTGTGAGCACGCTGATTGTGCCAAAGGTTGTAGTCGATGCGACGTTATAGGGCAACGTGATGGTCTCGCTGCACGGCGCCGGAGTACTTTGTCCCGTCGGGCAAACGTTGATGCTCCCGAAGTTCACCGCCAGGTGCTGCACTTCCACCACTTGGGCGTTCCCGTAATTCGCAATGAAGACATTTCCCGCTCCATCCACCGCCACTCCGGTCGGGTCACTCAGTCCGCTGCCAACAGTTGTCTGAGCGCCGCCACCGGCCGGAACCTCCACCACCCGGTTGTTGTTGCGATCCGCGATGAAGACATTGCCCGCTCCGTCCACTGCCACACCGCTCGGGTCACTCAGGCCGCTGTCCACCGTGGTCTGAGAGCCGCCACCGGCTGGAACCTCCACCACCTGGTTGTCAAACTCGTCCGCGATAAAGACATCGCCCGCTGCATCCACACCCACTCCGAAGGGGTAATCCAGGCCGCTGGCCACCGTAGTCAGGGCGCCGCCACCGGCCGGAACCTCAACCACCAGGCCGTTAAACTCAAACTCCGCAATAAAGACATCGCCCGCTCCGTCCACCGCCACTCCGGTCGGAGAGTCCAGTCCACTGACCACCGTGATCTGGGTACCCCCACCGGCCGGGACTTCCACTATGCGGCTATCGCCGTAATCCGCTATGAAAAGATCGCCCGCTCCGTCCACCGCCACTCCGGTTGGCTCATATAGTCCGGTGCCCACCGTTGTCTGAGCACCACCACCGGCTGGAAGCTCCACCACACGGTTGTTATCGAAATCTGCGATAAAGACGTTGCCCGCTCCATCTACCGCAACTCCGGTCGGCCCACTGAATCCGCTGCCCAGCATAGTCTGTACGCCCGCGTATGTTACCTGCGCGTAAGCTGGAGCAAAACCGCCCAGCAACAAAAACCCACACAGTCCCGCCGCTGCGAAGGTCTGGCGCCCCTTCTGCCTCGAGGCGTCGATGGCCAAAGACAAACCCTGCTTAAAAGAGAGCGATAGCGCACGAAAAACGTATACCGACAATTTCAAAGTCATCTCAGATATCCGCTAATTCCCGATGCGGGATTTTGTGAAGGAACGACCCCAGATTAGCGCCGAAGATTAACGCTTTCTAATTACGCAAGTAACGAATCAACAAAGTGACGAAGCAACCCGAAGCCGGGTGCCCCATCCTAAGGTCGTGCTTTTCGACGTTGGGGTGGGATTCCACGGTCGCGTAAAGGGAAGGATGTCCTCGGAAGTCAAGGAAGTGAGGAAGCGGGGCAGAATCCAGACAAAAGTTTTCGCAGAGGAAATCCCAACGGGGATGAATTTTAACTGAGACCTAAGACCTGATTCCTACTGCATATTTCCGCCCATAGGCACGTAATGAAACTTCTTGCCGTCGAAGAAAACCGCCGAACTGTCTCCCATTTCGCCAGCTTCTTCCACGTAGAGCGCTTCGATGTTTTTCTTTCTCATCTTCATTTTTCGAACTGAGATCGTTCGATACGGCAAATTCACAACCACGTACTTCGCCTTGGGAGTCGCCGAGCGCCAGCCATCCTTGGTCGCTCCATAAATGATCAGCACCACTAGGCCGCGCTGCGTGGGATCGCCTGTGCTGAACGTGGTCGTCAGTTTAGGATCGCCATAACCAAAATAATCATAGTAGGGGTCCACTACCTTATAGTTATGTTCCCCTTGATCCAGCATCGGATTCTTGCAGCGCGCCGCAATCGCGACATCCTCCACTCCATCCCCGTCGAGATCGCCGAACGTAGGTTGGATATCCGGCAAGATTGTGAACTGGTTGCCAAACTGCCGCAGCACAAATTCATTGTCAATCTTGTTGTTGTCAGTTTTGGCAGTCGAAGCCGGAACTTGCGCGAAAGCCGGAAGCACCATCGCAACAACGAGCGCAAGAAGGAAAAATGCTTTTGTCATGCGTCCAACTCTAATCCCGCTCTGTAACTAAGGGCAGGTAACGAAAGTCACCAGGGAGGTTGTGGTTGAGGCGCGGGAGAAAACAAACACGGGGAACAAGGGATCGGGTGGTGATGGAGCTCTGCCCGTCAGGCGCGGCGAAGCCCCACAATCTTTTCCCCGTGTTCCTCTGTGCTCTCCGTGGTGAAGACTTTGACGTTGTCCGCCGAGCAACACGGCGCAAATTACGAATTTCCCGCGAAGTGTTCCCAGCCCTCGGCATTCAATCGCCGCGCCTGGCCATCGGCATCGGTCAGCCGCATTCCCGCAGCGCGCGTTATTCGCCCGATCTGCGTCACTCGAACTCCCGCGATCCGCACGGGGATCTTCGCCGCGGACGTAAACAGCAGTTCGTAATCGTCTCCCCCATGCAATGCAAACTCGAGTGCCACTAGCCTGCCCGACCCAATCTGCGCTCGCGGAATCGCCACGGCTTCGATCTCCGCGCCTACATGGCTCTCCTGGCAAATGTGGTCGAGGTCGGTGGAAAGCCCGTCGCTCACGTCAATCATCGCCGAAGCCATGCCGCGGCGGCGCAAGCTGTGCCCCACGCCAAGACGCGGCGCGTGGTAATCAGAATGCCCTGAAGAAGAGCGGAACGACTCTGCGGGGAACGGTTTGGAAAGCTTCGTGCCCGCGAGCTTCATTTCAGCAAGCTTGGCCGCCGCGCCGCCCAACTCCCCGGTGACGTAAATAAGGTCGCCCGGTCTCGCCCCCGAGCGCAGCACCGCCGTTCCTTTTGGCGCCGAGCCGACGACCACTATATCCGCCTGAATCCCGCCCTCCGATTGTGCCGTGTCTCCACCCGCGAGCGGAACCTTGAATTCGTTCGCCAGATCCAGCAGTCCGTTCAGGAAGCGATCCACCCATTTCTGCGGGATGTCGTTCGCAACCGCCAACGACAAGAATGCCGCCAGCGGTTCGCCGCCCATGGCGGCGATATCGCTCAGTCCGCGCGTAAGGCAGCGCCGGCCCACCAGTTCCGGAGCATGCCAGTCCCGCCGAAAATGCACGTTCTCTATGCTGAAGTCCGTCGTAACCAGCAACTCGTGTCCCCGGGGAACGCGCAGCACCGCACAGTCATCGCCGATTCCGGTAGCCACCGCTCGCCCGCGCCGCGCGCGGCGCCGTATTTGCTGGATCAGCTTCTTTTCGACGACTGGCACAGAAGTCAATATACCTCGGCTCGCTACCTCCTACGTTGGCTCGCTGCCTCGGCTCATCACCTGGTCCATGCCCGATGCTCGCTCGCCCAGAATCTCGCATCCGATGCGAACCCGTTACGGTGGTAATTTGGCCGGTTGGGCACCTCGATTACACTGCCTCAGTAACCATCCAGATGGCCGTACCATCATTGACAGCAGGAATCAGGTTTGCTACCTTTAACTCGCCATTAGCACATACTTAGCCGAATCAAGTGCCGCAGCATGAATCAGTTGCGGAAATTTTGGATTTCGGCCTGCCTGGTTCCATATCTGTGCACCAGCCACTTCGCATCTAAAAACGCTGGTGGAATCAGGATTCCGAGCCTGGGCATGACCGTTCCCGCTCTGGCCGGTGTCCAAAAAATCTATTCCCCGGACGTAGGATATTGCGTAAACGTTTCTACATATTTTTCGTAGCTCGCGACGAAGCCGGCCAGCTTCGCAAGGTCTCCATTCCGGTCCAATATCTCTACATCCTTCTGGCCGGAGCGGTGATCGGCGCCCTCTGCCTCACCGGAATCGCCAGCTCCTACACCAGGATGCTGCAGAAAGTCGCCCACTATAACCAGCTCCGCACAGAGCAAGCCCAGCTCAAGGACAGCTATTCGCGTCTCGAGCAGGTCGCCAAGGAACGCGACATTCAGGTAGCTTCTCTCGGATCGCTGGCCAGCGAAGTTTCCGCGCTCTATGGTCTCAAATCGAATCCGGCCATGGTTGTCGCCTCCTCCGAGCAGATTCAGGAAGCGCAAGTGCACTCCTCGCTCGACCAGCTTTACACCTTAAGACGCACAGCGCTGAGCGGAGCAGCCAGCGTCGGCATCTCTCTCGGTCTCACCCGAAATTCAACTACTGCGGATTGGGTCCGCGCCAACTCCGCTCCGAACCTGTGGCCGGTTGAAGGCCAGGTCACCGCTTCCTTCGGCGAGCGCATTGATCCCTTCAACGGAGAAGGCGCCTTCCACTCCGGTGTCGATATTTCAGCCGGTGTAGGCTCGCCCGTGATCGCGCCTGCTGATGGCGAGGTTACCTTCGCTGACTTCCTCGGCGGCTACGGACGCGCCATCATGGTCGACCACGGCCACGGCATCTCCACGCGCTACGGCCATCTTTCCAGCTTCGCCGTTACCGCCGGACAATACGTCCACCGCGGCGACACCATCGGATACGTGGGTTCAAGCGGACGCTCCACCGGCCCCCATCTCCACTACGAAGTCCGCATCAACGACGTCCCCGTAAACCCCTACAAATATCTGCGCCTGACCGTGGCCCAGATCGGCGGCTTCACCGCCGGCGAGTAAGTCTCTCCGGTCTTCAGTCCAATCCACTAAAGAAATTGTCATCCTGAGCGAAGCGAAGGACCCGCTGTTTTACTGCCAGTAGGGTGTCGCGGCGGCTATCATCTAATTTATGCCGACCTCGAAAGATAAATATGCCAACAACGCCGATGCGTGGCTGGCGAACGGCAGTATCTTCAGCCGCGCCTCGAAGATATTGTTCGAACAGGGTGACCCGTTTCTATTTTTCCCCGCTGCGCTTCTTGGGCACCAAGCGCTGGAAATGCTCCTGAAGGCGGCCCTGATTCGGAGCGGTTCAAGGGTAGGGCGTGGGGATGTGTGGGGTCACGAACTGGTTGATCTTGCGCAGAGGCTGACAGCACCCGGGCGAATTTCCCTTCCCAATTTGTTTTTTGAAGTAGCCAAGAATTTCGACAATTTCTTTAGCGAGCTACGCTACCCGCGTGAAATTAAGAGTGTCCAGGGATTGGGCACGGACGACGGCTGGCATTTAGATTGGGCGGTCGGTGTAATTCTCCCCTACGCGCGACCGCCGAAAGTTCACGCATAAAGAATCTGACGAAAGCCGGATTTTAACCCATCGTTCGCCCCAGACAAGCGGGTGCCCCACTCATTCGCGCACTTTGCGAATGAGTGGGGTCCATCACGCTTTCGCCTTCTTCACTTCCTCAATCAGCGGCGGCACAATGTCAAACAAATTGCCGACAATCGCAAAATCCGCAATCTCAAAAATTGGCGCTTCGGAATCTTTATTAATCGCCACAATACTCCGCGAACCCTTCATCCCGACAATATGCTGGATCGCTCCCGAGATTCCCAGCGCCAGATACAGCTTCGGAGCAACCGTCTGTCCCGACGATCCGATTTGCCGGTCCATGGGCAACCATCCGTTGTCGCAGATCGGACGCGACGCCGCCAGCTCGCCGCCGAGCGCGTCGGCCAATTGCTTGGCCAGCTCAATATTTTTCTGCTCCTTGATGCCGCGCCCCACCGACACAATGACCTCGGCCTGCGTCAAATCGACGGCCTGTTTCGCTTCTTTGAAAACTTCCTGCGGATGGTTGCGCACAACGCCATCCGGAATATCGACGTTCACTGTCTCAACCGGCGCCGCCGCCGAGCCCGCTTCAACCTTATCGGCCCTAAAGGATCCGTTTTGAAATGTGACAAAACACGGCCCCGAGCCCGCAAAGCTCACGTCGGCGACAAACTTTCCCTGAAACATCTGCCGCGTGAAGAGGAGCTTGCCGCCCTCATACCTGACCCCTATGACGTCGCTGATGGCCGTGGTTTGCAAAGCAGTCGCCAGCTTCGGCACAAAATCACGAACCTGGTAGGTATGCGGCATCAACACCAGCTTCGCCGAATGCTTAACCAGAAACTGCTGCAAGCCATGCGTAAACGCATCGGGAGTATAAGGCTCGAGCCTCGCCGACTCGATGTCATACACCTTGGCAACCTTCTTCGCCGCCACTTCGCTGGCAATCGCGGCTACGCCCGAGCCCACCACCGCAGCCTCCAACGTCCATCTAGTTTGAGCAGCGATCGCTTGCCCAGCCGCAATTGTCTCCCACGAGACGCGGTTCAGTTTTCCTTCACGCTGTTCAACAATTACGAGAATAGTTTCGGACATAGTATGAGTTCTCGGTTCCCAGTTCTCAGTTCTCAAAACCCCAGCTCTTCACTGAGAACTGAGAACCGGGAACTGAGAACTTTTTCTTCAAATCACCCGCAGCTCGTTCTTCAGCTTTTCCACTAGCTTCTTCGCCACTTCCGCCGGAGGCCCTTCCAGAAACTCAGTATTCTTCGACTTCTGCGGGACATACAGCTTCTCGATCTTCTGCAAATTCTCGCCCATGGCCGCTTGCACCTCTGCCAGCGTGACCTTGCGCAGAGGCTTCGTCTTGGCCTGTTTGATCCCGATCAGCGTCGCATAGCGGAGTTTGTTGATTCCCGACTGAATGGTCAGCACTGCCGGCAAAGGCATGTCGACGAACTGAAAAAACCCAGCTTCCAGCTCCCTTTTCACGCGGATGCCAGCATCACTCTTCTCAATCTGCATGATGATGGTCGCGTGCGGCCAGCCCAGTATCTGCGCCAGAATCACGCCAGTTTGGGCATAGCCGTAATCGTCCGATTGCAGCCCGGTGAAGATCAGGTCAAACTTCTCGTCTTTAATAGCGGCTGCAATGACGCGCGCCGTACTGTAGGCATCGAACCCGACAAAAGCAGCGTCTTCAAGATGGATCGCCCGGTCCGCGCCTTTCGCGAGCGCTTCGCGCAATACCTGCATCGCCCGCGCCGGCCCAGCCGTAATAACGACGACCTCGCCAGTGTGCTTCTCCTTCTGCCGCAGCGCCTCTTCGAGCGCGAATGCGTCCGGCTCATTCACCTCATAGGAAACATCTTCTCGAATCCACGTCCCCGCTTCGTTCAACTTCAAAGGAGCGTCTTTCTGCGGTACCTGCTTCATGCAAACCAGAATCTTCACGAATAAACTCCCATTAATTACGTGGTCGGCTACCGCTGATCAAACCCGTTAGTATAAACGAATCGACCTGACACGAATGTGATTCAAGAACTGTGATTCGAGGACGAAGAGGAGAGGGTCAGTTTGAGTTTGCCATGAAAGGATGGCGGTTTTACAGCCGCTGGGAATGCGTCTTTCAAACCGATCTTCTGACCTCATGAAGCGACGACATTGGCGTCTGCCAAGACCGAAAAGTTGACTATGTACGGAGCCAACAGGCCACGCGCTTTCGAAAAAACCCAGCACCGGATGTAAGAAGGACCCGTGGAAAACCTGTGAACCACTGTAAATGCTTGGCATGGCAGCACTTAACTGTGGCCCAGAATTCGGAGCCGAGCCTGCAGCGTCGAGCCCTCGGACCTACCAAAATGTCCTATAGTAATTCCCCGTTCGTGCCATTCCGCCCGGTAGGCATTCAACGTAGAGTAGTTCTCGAGCAGACTTCGGGGGAGGGCTGTTCAAACGGGCGTCCGATGACTCTAACTGAGTCCGGGCGCTTTCGTTTTTTCGATGCAGAAGTTCAGGGGTCAAGTTCAAGCTCGACCGGAGTGCGCCGTGTCTTCATTTTCCCTGCTCCCGTACCTTCAGCGCGCTTTTTTTCGGCTTCATCATCTCCCACTCTTTCTCCGTAAGTTCACGGCCCATAGCCGTAAATTCGCCCGCTCCTTGCAGCCACTCACCGCCATCCATAGTAACGACCTCTCCATTTAGATAGCTGGCCCCATCGCTGATCATGAATGCGGCAAGGTTGGCAAACTCCTCGGTCGTGCCAAACCTTCCCAGTGGATTTCGCTTCTTTGCCGCTTCTGCCAGTTCTGGACGCGGCAGCAAACGCGAGAACGCGCCTGCGGTTGGAATCGGCCCGGGAGAAATCGCATTCATGCGAATCCCGCGATTGCCCCACTCGACTGCCAGGCTCTGCGTCAACGCCTGCACACCCGCCTTCGAAACCGCCGACGGAACCACGTAGGCTGAACCAGTTGTCGTATAGGTCGCGGTCACGTTCAGAACTACCCCTCCGCGGCCCGCTGCCAGCCATCGCCGGCCGCACCCCAGCGTCATATGCAGGGCGCCCATCAGGACGATGCCGATCACCGATTGAAATGCTCCCAATGAAAGTTCTTCAGTGCGCGCCAGGAAGTTTCCGGCCGCGTTATTCATGAGCACATCGAGTGGACCTTCGCTCCAGATGATCCCGAGCAGTTCGTCGACCGCAGAAGATTCGCGCACGTCGCAAGGACGGGAGTGGATCTTGCCACCAGTACGTTCGCGTAATTCCTGCTCGGTCGCGGCCAAAACCTCGTGTCGACGGCCACAGATGTAGACCTCGGCACCAAGCTCAAGGAAGCGCTGCGCAGCGGCCTTGCCCAGCCCGGTTCCACCGCCGGTAATGAGGATGCGCTTGGCTTGCAGCAAATTGTTCTGGAACATGAGTCCTCCAACCAAGTGAAACGACGATTGTAAATGGATCGTGGCTCGTGCCGGTTAAGGGAGACGCTGTAAGCCGCGTCTCTACGGGAGTTCGGACTTCAACTCGGCCAACGCCCAGCGAGCGTGTTCGGCTACTACGGGATCGGAATCCTCGCTCAGTTTCTCCAACTTGGGTAAGAATTTCTTGTCGCCGCTGTTGCCCATTGCAATCACCGCATTCCTTCGCAGCCCGGAAAGCTTCGCGCGGCGGATCGGGGATCCGCGAAACACTTCACGAAACTTTTCCGGTTGCATTTCGGCTAACCAATCGAGCGCCGGATTGACTAACCGCTCCGGGGGTTCGAACTCTTCCGCACAAGTCACTGGCGCCTTGCGATTCCAGGGACAAACGTCCTGACAAATATCGCATCCGAAGACGTGGCGACCGATGCCTGAGCGCAGTTCTTCTGGAATCTCGCCGCGCTTTTCAATGGTCAGATAGGAGATGCACAGCCGGGCGTCCAATTCGCCGGGCGCAACGATCGCCTGGGTTGGGCAGGCGGCAATGCAGCGCGTGCAAGTTCCGCAACGATCTGGCGCAGGCAGGTCGGAAGTGAGGTTGTCTTTCGTTGGCTCTTTCGTTGGCTTCAGCGAAGTTAAAATCACCCCCAGGAACAGCCATGATCCGAGCTTTTGGTTGATAATGCACGTGTTCTTTCCGATCCATCCAATGCCTGCGTATTTGGCGTAGACGCGCTCGATGAGAGGCCCCGTGTCGACGTACGAACGAAGCTGAAGCGAGTTGCCGTTTGCCTCGATTAAGCTGCGCAAATCGTCTTCTATTTGCTTCAGGCGGCGCAGGACCGCGTCGTGATAATCCGTACGAGACCAGGCATAGCGCGAAATCCAGCCTCGTGCCGGGTCGTCGGTTTGCACCTGTGTGGAATAAGGATGCGCGGTGTTGTAATTCATGGCGCAAACAATCACGCTGCGCGCCCAGGGAGCGACCCGGGCGAGGGCTGCGCGCTTGAGTCCTCCCGCGTCATCACGGGCTTCCATGTATTTCATTTCGCCGTGCATTCCTTCCGCGATCCAGGCAGGAAAGACATGCAATTCGCCGAAATCGCGGACTGGAGCGATGCCGCAGAGATCGAATCCGGCGTTGCGGGCGAACTGCTTGATACGGGTTGGGAGGTCGGTCGGCAAGGTGGTAAGTGGCGCCGCTAGTCGAGACGCAGGGCGGGCCCAGCATCCTTGAGAAAGGCTACCACTTTCCCGGCTGGCGAATCTGGACGCTGCGGGGTTCTGAGCGCTCTCGCCCTGTTAGCAGAAGTTATCCCTGAAGCGCGCAGCCCACGGGCACGAGGTAAGGCACCCCTCAAACACTCGCATTGCGGTCTTTCCTGTTCTCAGCCTGTTGGCACAGATGGGGTCACTTCGAACCAAGCGACTGGGTGAAGAGCGTGCCATCGTGCCTGCTGCCGCCGTTATCCGTTGCTCCGTAGAGGTCCCCGTTTGTGGCTTGGAGAAGCCCGCCATAAGGCTGACCGCCGTCGGCCAATGTGAATGTGTGGAGCGTGGTCAGCGCGCCGGTTGGCGTGATTCTGAAGACTGTGCCCCAACCCGGTGTTCCACCAATCTGTGTTGTGCCGTAGAAGTTGCCATCGGTGGCTTGAATCAGTCCCGCGATTGGATAGGCACCGTCAGTGCAGTTGGTTTTGGAGCAAAAGCTGTAAAGCGTGGTCAGATTGCCGCCGGGGTGATTTCGAAGACCGTACCAGCTTCTTCAGCCCCCCAAGGTAAGTTGTGCCATAGAAGTTCCCCCCGGTGCCCTGCACCAGTCCACTAAAAGGGTTCTGTCCGTCAGTGCAATTATTTTGGGAGCAGAAAGTATAAAGAGTAGTCAACTGGCCTGCCGGAGTGATTTTGAAGACCGTACCCGCGCCGTAGCTCGTCGTGCCGTAGAGGCTCCCGTCGTATGCCACCACCCCGCCTCAGGCTGGGAGCCGTCAGCGCAGTTAGTTTGAGAGCAAAAGCTGTGAAGAATGGTTACATTGCCGCCTGGGGTGATTTCAAAGATCGTGCCAGTGGAGTAGTGGTATCCGTCGATCGAGGTTGTGCCGCCCTCCAAGGTCGTTCCGTAGAAGTTCCCGCCGTATTGCATCAGCGGGGCCTCAGGATAGGCGCCGTCCGTCGGTACCCCGGCAAAGCTGTGCAGAGTGGTTAGCTGGCCTGTAGGCGTGATTTTGAAAACTGTGCCTTGGTTCTTAGTCCCGCCTGTATAGGTTGTCCCGTACAAATCGCCGTCGGCGGCCTGCACCAACCCAGCCTGTGGCCCTGAGCCGTCGGTGCAGTTGGTTTTGGAGCAGAAGGAATACTGAGTCGTCAGCGTCCCAGCAGGAGTGACTTTGAACACCGTGCCCTGGTCGTAGGTTCCACCGGCCCCAGTTATTCCGTAGAGGTTTCCGTCGGCGCCCTGAATGAGAGACATATACGCGGGATAGGCGCCATTGGTGCCACCTAAATTTAGGAGGGTGGTGAAAGTTTGCGCGTGCAATACAGTAGCGGTCGCGATACAAAACACAAAGATGATGCATGCCCTTTTCAACGAGCCAACTTTCCTCATTACTTCCTCCTTTTTCATCTTCCCGCAGGGGGCGAAGTTGGCAGCCCGCCGGTTTTCTGAAGGTGGGTCATTAGAAGCTCCGCTACACCAAATTCAGCGCCAGTTTGCCGCGGTCATGGTCAGTTGTTGCGGGCTTTAGATCCCTGTAGCCACCACCCGCCGGGACTGGCTTATGGTTGGCCAAGTTTCGGGAAGGCTAGCAAGGCCCTTGGCCGTTGTCAATGTGCACGATCTTGCATGATTTTTGCGGCTTGTAGATGGTCGCAGTCGGATAGCGGGCTTGGCGTAGACCACGGAAAGGATTGGGTTACCCGCCAGTGCGGATGCTGATTCTCGGTTAACCGTCGCAAAATCGCAATTGCGCTCATCGTCGAGTGAGTCATGACGTAATAATGGACGGTTTGTTGGGAGATACCCTCTAGCTTTTCCTCTCGCGTCCGGCTGCGCTTTTCTTAGCCATCGAAGGGCAATGTTCGATCCGGTTCCGGCCTTTCTCCTTGGCCTCGTAGAGGCCGGCGTCAGCCTGTTTCAACAAAGCTTCCAAGTCATTTTTCTTAGCACTAGCGGAAACGGCGACTCCCATACTCATGGTGATCAGCCTCTCCTCGCCAGAACAAAGCACCGGCGTCCTGGAAATAATTTCTCGCAACTCATTGGCGCGCGACATGGCGTCGGGCAAATCGCAGCTCGGCAAAACCATGAGAAATTCTTCTCCGCCGTATCGGCCAACGCCGTCGTAGATACGGAGTTGCGCGCGCAAACGGCGGCCGATTTCACGAAGCGCCTCGTCGCCAAAGAGATGACCCAGCGTGTCATTCACGCTCTTGAAATGGTCGATGTCGCCAAGAATCACGCCCACCGGGTGATGCTCGCGGCGCGACCGCTCCAGTTCGCGCTGAAGCATGGCGACAATCTCTCCCCGATTCATCAATCCCGTAAGGCTGTCGTGGGTGGCGGCATGGCGCATGGCTTCCCGCGCGGAAACCAATTCCTCCTGCAGGTCAAGAATTCGCTTGCCAACCAGCAGGCGCGCCTTCAGTTCCAGCTCGTCAAAGGGTTTGACCAGATAGTCGTCAGCCCCCGCCTGCATGGCGTCAAGCATGTTCTGGCGGCCTTCGTTGCTAGTGAGCAGGACGACGTAAATATAGGGACGGGACGATCCGGCGCAGCGGATGCGTTGGCATATTTCCGTGCCATCGAGATCGGGCAGCACCCCGTCAAGCAGGACGAGTTTGGGCGCCTCGATCTGCGCCAGGATTCGCCATGCGTCAGAACCGGTTTCCGCCAGGCTGACTCCGAAACCCCAGCTTCGCAAATGATCTCCAATCAGTTTGCGATAGACAGCAGAATCATCGACCACCAAGACCTGCATGAGCTTAGAGCTCCCTAGCTCGGTCGCCCCAAGCGCTGATACTTGCGCTGGGTCTAACGATGAACAGTCGCTCACGGATACCTCTTGGAAGATCTGATTTCTTGGAAGATGGTGAGGCTGATCGATCGTGGAATCAGCCCCTCAACCCGACTCACCATTACTGACTCACCATCACTGACTTACCATCATAAGACCGAAAAGGCGGTTTCAGGGTTGACTATTCGGTGCACCGTGTATCGAAAGATACGTCCTGATTTTCCAACCGGCGCGTCTCAGGGTTGACCTAGGCTTTGGCAGCGGCCTAACATAGCCGCCGAAGGCACTGAGGCCCTTGGAATGATCGGCCAGACAGTCTCCCACTATCGCATTGTGGGAAAGCTCGGTAGTGGCGGCATGGGAGTGGTGTATGAGGCGGAGGACACGCGCCTCGCCCGTCATGTCGCGCTCAAGTTCATTCCCGAGGAGATGGTCCACGACCGCAAGTCGCTCGATCGCTTTCTGCGTGAAGCTCGCGCCACCTCCCAGTTAAACCATCCCGGAATCTGCACCATTCACGACATCGACGACAATGCCGGGCATCCCTTCATTGTCATGGAGAAGTTACAGGGGATCAGCCTGAAGGACCGGCTGCGGGGCAAGCCGATGGAAGTCGACGAGGTTCTCGACATTGGCATCCAGGTGGCGGACGCGTTGGCGGCTTCGCACGCTAAAGGCATCATCCATCGCGACATCAAGCCGGCCAATATTTTCGTTTCTCCAACCGGCCAGACCAAGATACTCGATTTCGGGTTAGCCAAGTCGGCGCGCGAAGCGGGATCGAGCGAGGCGGCGCTGGAGGACTCGCTGACCGCCATGGGTATTATTCCCGGAACTGCGGTTTACATGTCTCCGGAGCAGGCGCGTGGCGAAGAATTGGATCAGCGGAGCGATCTGTTTTCGCTGGGCGTTGTCCTCTACGAAATGGCGACCGGCAAAAAACCTTTTGCCACCGGCAATGTGATCACCACGCTGGATGCTGTTCTGAACCAGAAACCGGTGTCTCCGCTCAGTCTTAACCCGTCGCTCCCGCGAGATCTGGAAGGCATAATCGGCCGTGCCATGGAAAAGGACCGCGGCCACCGATACCCGAATGCGCTGGCCATGAAAGGCGATCTCCAGTCGCTGCGGAGGGAAACGGAATCGGGGATGACGAAGAGTGGAGCGCGGCGGCCGACTTTGCCGTATCGGCTGGCTACAACCACGTTTCAAACTTCCAGCAAATTTTCCACGTATCTGCTGTTAGGGGTGAGCGCGCTGTTGCTCACGGTGCTGGTCGCCATTGGCGCATGGTGGTTCAAACTGCGCCAGATGTCCGGCGCCGCCGCGCCGAAGAACACGATTGCGGTCCTTCCGCTGCAGAACATGAATGGCGATATCAGTGTGGAGTTTCTTCGTTTCGCTCTCGCCGATGAAATATCCAATACGCTTACCTACACCCGCACGCTGGATGTTCGTCCATCGGCGCTCACGCGAAAATTTGTCGGGAACGACATCGATCCGCAGCGGGCAGGCAAGGAACTGCACGTTGCAACCGTTATCACCGGCCACTTCCTGAAGCAGGGCGACCGCTTGCTGATTACGCTGGAGGCAATTCAGGTGGAGGGCGACAGGCTCTTGTGGCAAACCACCATCACCGCGCCCGCTCAGGATCTGATCGCATTGCAATCCCAAATGGCCGCCAAAATACGGCAGGAGTTGTTGCCGGCGCTCGGTGTGGCGGGTGGGTATCTCGATACCAGCACGCGCCCGAAAAACGCTGAGGCCTATGATCTCTATCTGCATAGCCTCGCATTGCCTCATGACGCCGGCCCGAACAAGGACGCCATCGCGGTGCTGGAGAGCGTAGTCGAAATGGACCCCACCTACGCCCCGGCCTGGGAGCAACTTGGTTTGCGTTGCTACTATGACGCCGACTACTCCGATGGCGGCGAGGCCATGTTCCAGCGGTCCAGCAAAGCCTACGAACGCGCCCTCGAACTTGATCCGAATCGGATCCTCGCCGCCGGGCAGCTTGTCATCAACCATGTCGAGCGCGGCGAACTCGGCAAGGCGTATCTGGCGGCCCAGACGTTGGTCAAACAGCGTCCTGAAAGCGCCCAGGCCCATTTTGTGATGAGCTTTGTGTATCGCTATGCCGGAATGCTGGAACAATCGACGAACGAGTGCAACACGGCGCTGGCGCTTGATCCGGGTAACTATACCTTCCGTTCTTGTGCCTGGGCATTCATGGAATTAGGTAAGACGGCGCGGGCGAGAGATTTTGTGCGGCTGGATGCGGGTTCGGAGTGGGCGGCATATGTAACGCCATCAATTCTTCTCCGCGAAGGCAAGATTGAGGAAGCCCGCGAGGCGGTGAAGCGCATGCCCACCGCGCCGCGTTATCGTCGCGACCTGCTGGAGTCTTGCCTGCAATTGCGGCCCGCCGCGGATTTGGATCGCATGGCGCAAGAAGCGGAAACCAGTTTGCCCACCGAGCCCGATCCGGAGACGTGGTACTACCAGGGAGCGATCTTCGCCTACTGTGGCAAAAAGCAAGCCGCACTGCACCTCTTGCAGAGCGCGGTCGAGCAGAACTATTGCGCGCACGAAAATCTGCTGTCCGATCCCCTGCTCGCAAAACTTAGGACAGATACAGCATTTGACAAAGTGTTAACCGCAGCTGGCAATTGCCAAAAAGCGGTGCTCGAAGCAGGCGGTAAGCAAGGCCCTTAATCTGTATTTAGAGTCGGAGCAGCTTATAAGCTGTTACAATCCCGCTTGTCGAGATGGTTTCTCTTTCTGCCGCGAATTCTCGCAAGAAATATCCCAATGAGGGTCTCAAATGATTTCTATCCGAAATTTTTTCGCGCGTCTTGTAATCTGCTTGATTGTCGTCGGTATTGTCGCCGGGGCCTGCATTATGGCGGCGCAGGAGACGTCGGAGGCCCGTTTGCTGCTTTTCCCCGATATCTATAAAGACAAAATTGCATTCGTTTATGGGGGCGATCTCTGGCTGGCCTCAAGCGCGGGTGGCACTGCTCGCCGCATTACTTCAAATCCAGGACGGGAGCTGTTTCCGAAGTTTTCGCCGGATGGAAAGTGGCTGGCATTTACCGGGCAGTACGATGGAAATTTCAATGTATACGTCATGTCATCCGAAGGCGGCCAACCAAAGCAGTTAACGTTCTATCAGGGACAGGCGCAGCCACTTACTGATCGCATGGGCATACTTAACCAAGTGATTGGCTGGACGCCGAATGGCAAGAATATAGTGTTCCTCTCGAGGCGAGATGCTTCGAATGGATGGACGAAGCGACCCTACACGGTTGGCGTTGACGGCGGACTGCCTCAGCCGATGCCGATGGATGAGGGCGGTCTGCTCTCATTTTCCGCGGACGGCACCAAGATCGCTTACAATCGCATCTTCCGCAACTTCCGGCAGTGGAAACGCTACACAGGCGGCATGGCGCAAGACATCACGATTTACGACGTCAGGAATAACGTCGTCGATCAGGTCATTCCTCACACGGAGTGGACCGATACCTTTCCCATGTGGCACGGAAACACAATCTATTTCACTTCCGATCGTGGGCCCGAGCATCGGCTCAATCTCTATAGTTACGATCAAGGCAGCAAGCAGATAGAGCAACTTACTAAGTTCGACGACTTCGATATCATGTGGCCGAGCCTTGGTCCGGATGCGATTATTTTTGAGAACGGCGGCCATCTCTACACGTTTGACCTGCAAAGCCATAAAGCGACGAAGCTCACCATCCATGTGAATGGCGACCAGGATCAGGCAATGAAGCATTGGGTCAGTACGAGCAAGCGTATTACGGATTTCGACCTCGCGCCTGATGGCAAGCGAGCCGTAATCGCCGCGCGCGGAGAAGTTTTCACTCTACCCGCGAAAGAGGGAAGCATTCGCAATCTGACGCATTCTCCTGGAGTGCGCGAGCAGCATGTATCGTGGTCTCCGAACGGGCAGTGGATCGCTTACATTTCCGACCGCACCGGCGAAGACGAGATTTACATCGTTCCGCAGGATGGACTCGCTCCCGAAGAAGAAATCACCAGTGGACATAAGGGCTTCATGTTTCAGCCAGCATGGTCTCCGGATAGCTCGAAAATCGCCTGGGCTGATAAGGACTTGAAGCTCTGGTATGTCGATATCAAAGAAAAGAAACCAGTCGAGGTGGATCGCGGCAAGTATGCTGAGATCACTAATTACAGTTGGTCTCCGGATAGTAAGTGGCTGGCCTATGATAAGAGTCTGGACACTGGCTATTCGGTGGTCTATCTATACGGCTTGGCCGACCACAAAATTACCGCGGTTACTTCTACTTTGAATAATAGTTACTCAGCTGTGTTCGATCCCGGCAGACGCTACTTATATTTCCTTTCCGATCGTGACTACAACGAAGTGCTCGGAAATGTCGACTTCGAGTTTGCTAATCCGAAAACAACTCGGGTCTACGTAGTTACCTTGACGGCGGACGAGCCTTCGCCTTTTCCAGCCCTGAGCGACGAAGTTAAGGTGAAAAGCGAAGAACCTGCCGCGGCGGGGCCGGCGCCCGAGACAAAAAAAAATACCAAGCAACCGCCCAATAAGAAGCCGGAAGAGGAACCAAAGACGGGGGAGAAAACCGCGCAGACTGAGACCAAAGAGGCGCCGAAGGTTTTCCGAATCGATCTGGATGGTATCCAGAACCGGATCGTGGCGTTAGCCGTTCCGCCGGCCGTGATTCGCAACCTTGATGCCTCGAAAGAAGCGATCTACTATTCGACTTCACCGATTCAGGGCCTGTCGGGACCGATTCCCGGAGAAGAGCGGGCGGTCCGCGCCTATGATTTGAAGGACCGCAAAAGCAAGGTCTTGTTGGAGGGCGCTGATCGATTTGTGCTCTCCCGTGACGGTTCGAAAGTGTTATATCGTGCCGAGGACGACGGACCCATGGGCATCATCAACGCCAATGTCCACAGGGAGGAGGAAGAAGAGGATGCCAAGACACCGGAGGTGTTGCCCCATAAGGTTGGCGACGGCGCACTCAAACTCGACGGCATGCGGGCTGAGGTCGATCCTCCACAAGAGTGGAAAGAGATGTTCAACGAAGTCTGGCGTCAGGAGCGCGATTACTTTTTTGAGCCTGCCATGAACGGAGTAGATTGGCCGAAGGTAAGAGATAAGTATGCTCAGTTACTCCCATACGTCTCCGATCGTTACTCCCTGACTTATATCATGGGACAGATGATCGCGGAATTATCGAATTCGCACACTTATGTTGGAGGTGGTGATTACCCGGACTTACACCCGGTCAATGTTGGATTGCTGGGTGCTGACTATGAAGTGGACGCGGCTAGTGGCATGTACCGAGTCAAGAAAATCTTCTCCGGCGAGAATTGGGATGCCCATACCCGCTCTCCCTTGACCGAACCGGGCGTGAATATAAAAGAAGGCGACTATCTGCTTGCCATCAATGGACGCGCGTTGCGGGTCCCGCAGACTCCCGATGAGTTGCTGGTGAATACGGCTAATGAAGTGGTTACGCTCACCGTCAACTCCAAAGCGGCGACGGACGGCGCTCGTAAAGTGGTGGTGAAACCAGTTGGTGATGAGTACAGCCTGCGCCAGTTGAATATGGTCGAGACCAACCGCAAAAAAGTGGATGCGGCCAGCGGCGGCCGTATCGGGTACGTTTACCTGCCTGATATGGAAGACGATGGACTCAACGAATTCGTCAAGCAATACTTTCCGCAGATTCGCAAGGAGGGCGTGATTATCGATGTCCGCTACAACGGCGGAGGCTTCGTCGATGAGCTGATTTTTGAGCGGTTGCGGCGCGTGCTGGCTGCTATGAGTCCGGCTCGCAATTTTGAATCGGCTACCGTTCCTCAAGATGTTTTCTACGGCTATATGGCCTGCATTACCAATCACTATGCGGCGTCCGATGGAGATTTTTTCAGCTACTTCTTCAAGTATTACAAGCTTGGACCGCTCATCGGCGAGCGCACCTGGGGTGGAGTGCGCGGCATTCGGGGCCCCATTCCGTTGATGGATGGCGGCTACATTACGCGTCCCGAGTTCTCGCTCTCCAGTCTTGATAGTAAGTGGCTGATCGAGAATCGCGGCGTGCAGCCAGATGTGGTGGTGGATAATCCGCCGGACCTGGTTGTTAAGGGACAGGATCCGCAACTGGAAAAAGCCGTCGAGCTGCTGATGGAGCAGATTAAGGCCAATCCCAAGAAACTGCCAGCGCGGCCTCCGGATCTTCCGACGTATCCGCCGGGGCCGGGGTTGTAGGGGGTAGTGGAGGGCCTCGATCGGATCGTTGGGAAACCTTACCTTACTGGGTTGGGTAAGAGTAGCCCATGATCCGCCCGAAGCGGCCTTGCTGTCCTGTCAAACCCAGGCGGCAGTCCGCTTCCGACAGTAGAAGGCAAGCACGGCTCGGCAGTATGATGTTCTCGGCTTCCGATGCGCCCCAAGCCGATCATCACCGGGCTCCAGTTGGTGGCTCCGCCCGCTGGCGTTCTAGCGTTAGCGGCCCTCATGCTATGGCTGTCGGGGGATTGGCGCTGGGTGGAAGGCTGGATCTTTGGCGTCTGGTGGGTATCCTTCGCTGCCGCTCTTCTGTCGTGGCTTCACTACCGCGACCCTGCGCTGTTGGCCGAGCGCTTCCGCATGCCCGGCAGCGGCGGTGAATCGCGCTACGATGTGGCTATCCTCATCGGGCTAAAGGTGTGCTTTCTGGCTTTGATCGTTTTGCCGGCGCTGGATGTGCGCTTCGGTTGGACAGCCCGTCTACCGGGGTGGTGGAAAGTATGCGGAGGTATCTTGCTCCTCGGGGGTAGTTTCCCGTTCTTCCGCGCGTTCAGCGACAACACGTATGCGTCGCAGTTGGTGCGTATTCAGATCGAGCGCGGCCAGCATGTCATTGACAAGGGTGTCTACGGCTTTGTCCGCCACCCTATGTATCTGGGAGCGAGCCTGGCGTTCGTTGGTGCGGCGTTGCTGCTCGGCTCCGTTTATGGCCTTCTCCCAGGTCTGGCCATGGTCGGGTTGCTCATTCTGCGCATCTTTGGCGAGGAGAAGATGTTGACACGCGATCTGGAAGGCTATCGTGCCTATCGCGAGAAGGTGCGATACCGCCTTATGCCGCACGTCTGGTAAGCACGCCCATGGCTTGCTAACCGGACGGTCGGTCGGTTACGATCTTAACCAGGACTGCCTTTATGACGGACACAAAGAGACCGCCAACTCGCGTCACCATCAACAGCAAGACTATTGATAGCAACATGGACGGCAGCAAAACCCGTAGCAAAACTATGAGCGGGGCAGGCATTCTTTGGGAATGTCTGGAACGGGAGGGCGTGAGGGTGGTCTTTGGCTATCCCGGCGGCGCCATTCTGCCTGCCTATGACGCGCTGAAGCACAGCAAGATTCATCATGTGCTGGTGCGGCACGAGCAGGGCGCAACCCATATGGCGGACGGCTACGCTCGCGCCAGTGGAGAGGTCGGAGTCGCGGTTGCGACCTCGGGGCCGGGAGCTACTAATATGGTTACCGGAATCGCCACCGCCATGCTCGATTCCATCCCCATCGTTTGCATTACTGGGCAGGTGGGCAGCAAGCTGATCGGGTCGGATGCGTTCCAGGAAACCGATATCACGGGCGTGACGCTTCCCATCACCAAGCACAATTATCTGGTGACTCACGCCAGCGAAGTGGCGCGCACGGTGCGCGAAGCTTTCTACGTGGCGCGCTCGGGGCGGCCTGGTCCGGTGCTTATCGACATCACGAAAGATGCGCAACAGAGCACGTGCGAGTTCGACTGGGATGCGGCCAAGCCGCAGTTGCCAGGGTACCGGCCCGATCTGTCGCCTGCTCCGGCGGAGTATGCGCAAGCGCTGCAGTTGATTCACAATTCGAAACGGCCGTTGATTCTGGCGGGGCACGGCATCATCGTTTCTGAAGCCATGCGCGAGGTGCGCGATTTTGCAGAACGCGCCGGCATTCCGGTTGCAATGACACTGCTTGGACTCGGCGCGTTTCCGGCCTCGCACCCGCTCAACCTCGGCATGATGGGCATGCACGGAGAGGCGTGGGTCAACCATACGATTCAAGAAGCGGACCTGCTGCTCGCTTTTGGCATGCGCTTTGACGACCGGGTCACTGGCAACCTGAAAAACTACGCGCCCAATGCCAAGAAGATCCATATCGAGATCGATCCTGCGGAGATCAATAAGAACGTCAAGGTCGATGTGCCCCTGGTCGGCGACTTGCGCGAGGTTTTGCTGGAATTAATGCCGAAGGTTGAGTCGATTGATCGCAGCGAGTGGCTGGATTCGATCGACCGGCTGAAGGGTGATTCCGCGGTGCGCGATATTCAGAACCTGCCGGATAGCGGCCATCTTTACGCGGCGCACGTAATCAATGATTTGTGGCGGCAGACGCGCGATGGCAATACGATCGTTGTCACTGACGTAGGCCAGCACCAGATGTGGGAGGCGCAGTACTACAAGCATGAACGTCCGCGCTCGCTGATTACTTCTGGGGGGCTGGGCACGATGGGCTTCGCTTTGCCGGCCGCTATTGGCGCAAAGGTCGCCTGTCCTGAGTCTGAGGTTTGGGTGGTGGTGGGCGACGGCGGATTTCAGATGACCATGTGTGAATTGGCTACGCTGGTGCAGGAAAATCTGAAAATCCACATCGCCATCATTAATAATGGCTTTCTCGGCATGGTGCGGCAGTGGCAGGAGTTTTTCTACGACCGCAATTACGCGGCGACCCCGCTGCTCAATCCCGATTTCGCGAAGTTGGCGGAGGCCTACGGTATTCGCAGCATGACCATCTCAAAGCGCTCAGAGGTCGTGCCCGCCGTCGAAGCGGCGCGCCGGCATGAAGGGCCGGTGCTGATCAATTTTAAAGTGGAACAGGAAGACACGGTTTACCCGATGGTGGCGGCGGGATCGGCATTGCACGACATGATTCGGCGGCCGAGCCCGATCGTCGAGACGGCGGAAGACGAATGAATCTATTGAGACATTTAGACACTGAAAAACCAATGATTCAATGACTCAATGATTCAATAAAACTATGCTGAACACTTTCATGGTCTATGTCGAGAATAAGCCGGGTGTGCTCACCCGCGTGGCGTCGTTGTTCCGTCGGCGCGCCTTCAATATCGATTCGCTGACGGTGGGGCGCACGGAGAAGCCCGAAGTGTCGCGCATGACCATCACCGTCGACGCCGATCGCGACCAGGCCCGCCGCATCGAGGCGAATTTATACAAACTGGTGAACGTGCTGCTGGTCGAAAACATCACCAACCAACCTGCCATTGTCCGCGACCTGGCAATGATTCGCGTGGCCGCCACCCACGGGGCGCGCTCTCACGTGCTGGAACTCGCCAGCGTGTTTCGGGCGCGCGTGGTTGATGTTTCTACCGAATCGTTGACGATCGAAATCACCGGCGCGGAAGACAAGATCGACGGACTGCTCGAAGTGCTGCGTCCCTATGGAATATTAGAAATGGTGCGCACCGGCATCGTGGCGATGCGGCGCGGCAGCAAGTCGGTCGAGCCTGCCTCCGCCCAGGAAGGCGGCGCGACCGGCGCAACCCAGGATGGTGTTTCTTACTCCGTCTAACGTCTTACTTCGTCCTTCTTATTCTGTCGCTTTTAATCCGAACTCGTTTGTACTCCGACAAAGATGACCGATTAAGCCGAAGCGCTGGGCTAACGTAGTTCGCCCGTCCCGGGCTGGATTCTGCGGTCTTCTATTCTCGTCCCGTACGCCACACTCTCACCTCGCCAGCTCCGACGTAACTTCGGGACCTAGCCATCGACCGTCGCTCGTTCCTTCGTTAAAGGCGTTCAAAAGTACCGGGCGATGCGGACAATGGGCTCGCAAATGCTTCCCGATGGATGGTCGAACTGAACCGCGAGGGCTTCCTAATGGGCCGGGTCTCTCCGGGTAACCGGGAGGAATAGAAAGAATTGTGCCTAGAACGGCCCGTATTTTTGCGCTGAAGTAAAAGAAAATCCGGCCGATGGAGAAGTATCCATTATGAATGATTCCGACGACATTGTTAAAGAGTTTCTGGTTGAAAGCTACGAAAACCTCGATCGCCTGGACCGCGATTTGATTACGTTGGAGAAAAATCCCACCGACCGCGAAGTCCTGGGAAGCATTTTCCGCACGATACACACGATTAAGGGCACATCGGGTTTTTTGTCGTTCGACAAGCTGGGAGCGGTGGCCCACGTCGGCGAAAACCTGCTGGGCCAGCTCCGGGATGGCGAACTGCAGCTGAATCGGGAAATCACGACCGCGCTGTTGATGACGGTCGATGCTGTCCGTCAGATGCTGGCGAGCATAGAAGCCAGCGGCGTGGAAGGGGAACGCGACGACAGCGCGCTGATTGCGCGGTTGACCCGGCTGCAACAGGCAGTTGCGCCCGCGGTTGAGAGTCCGTCCGCAACGGCGGCCGCACCGCCTAATATCGGCGACCTTCTGATGCAGAGAGCAGGCGTCACCCCCGGAGAAATTGAGCGCGCGGCCAAGCAACAGACCGAAGGCGATCCGCGCCACTCGGGCGAGATTCTTGTGGAACAAGGCGCGGCGCAGCCAGTCGATGTCGTGGAAGCGCTACGAGTGCAGCAGACGATGCCCGGGCAGAGCGCCAGCGACCGGACCATCCGCCTCGACGTGGCTTTGCTCGACCAGCTGATGAATCTCGTCGGAGAGCTAGTGCTGGCACGCAACCAGATACTGCAATTCGCCAACAGCACAGAAGAGGGCAGCCTTCTCGCCGCCAGCCAGCGGCTCAACCTGATCACCAGCGAACTGCAGGAAGGGGTGATGAAGACGCGGATGCAGCCGATCGGCAACATCTGGAGCAAGTTGCCGCGCACGGTGCGCGATCTCGCTCTAGAGTGCGGCAAACAAGTGCGGGTGGAGATGGAGGGTGAAGAGACCGAACTCGACAAGACTCTAATCGAGGCCATCAAGGATCCGCTGACCCACATCGTCAGGAATTCCGTCGATCACGGCATTGAACGCCCCGAGGTGCGCCAGGCCGCCGGGAAGAATCCCGAGGGCCGGCTGTCGCTGCGCTCGTTTCATGAGGGCGGGCAGGTCAATATCGAGATCGCGGACGACGGGGCGGGCCTCGATCAGGAGAGGATCCGCCAGAAAGCGCTGGAAAAGGGCCTGATCTCCGCCGAGCAGGCGGGCCGCTTGAGCGACCGCGAAATCGTCAATCTGGTCTTCCTGCCGGGCTTTTCCACGGCGCAGACCATCACCAACGTTTCCGGCCGGGGCGTGGGCATGGACGTAGTCAAGACCCACATCGAGAAAATCGGCGGCACTGTCGACCTGCAATCCAAGCCAGGGCAGGGCGTTCTCGTCCGTATGAAAATCCCGCTGACTCTGGCCATCATTCCCGCTTTGATCGTCTCGAGCGCGGGCGAGCGCTATGCCGTTCCGCAGGTCAATCTGCTGGAGCTAGTCGGCCTCGACGGGGAGCAGGCGCGGAAGGGTATTGAGTCGATCCATGGTTCGCCGGTGTACCGGTTACGCGGGCGGTTGCTGCCTCTGGTCCACCTGGAAAATGTATTGCAGGCCCGGGCGGCCAACGCGGCCGAATCCTCTCCCGTAACGTCGTCCGTAAATTCGTCGGCAGCTTCTTCGGTAAATTCGGGCCGCGTGAACATCGTGGTGCTCGAAGCCGATGGCCGGCATTTCGGGCTGGTGGTGGATGAAATCAACGACACCGAGGAGATCGTGGTCAAGCCCCTGAGCAAGCACCTGAAAAACATCAGCGTCTATGCCGGGGCCACCATTATGGGAGACGGCCGAGTGGCCTTGATTCTGGACGTGCTCGGGCTGGCACAGTGTTCGAAGATTCTGGCCGAGGGGCGCGAGCGTCTGCGGGAAGATGACGCCGTAGCCGCGGCGGGAGGAGCGAGCGGGAAGCAGAAGCTGGTGCTGTTCGCGGGCCTGGCCGGGGCGCGCATGGCCGTGCCCTTGCAGCTGCTAGCCCGGCTGGAAAATATTCCCGGCACCGAGGTCGAGCGCTCCGGCAATCACTGGGTGACGCAATACCGGGGACAGATTCTTCCCCTGATCCGGGTCAGTCATGCGCTCGAAGAGCGCCGGCACCTGCCTCCGGGCGTGGACATGCTTCCCTTGCCGACCACGGCCATGCTCCAGGTTCTGGTCCTCGAAAGCGAAAAACATTCCTTCGGGTTGGTGGTCAACGAGATTCTCGACATTGTGGAAAGCACGCTCCAACCTCAATCTCCGGCCACCCGTGCCGGGGTTCTGCATTCTTCCGTGATCGCGGAGCGGGTGACCGAGTTGCTCGATGTTCCGGCGCTCTTGCGCGGCGGGGAAGCGTACGAACCGGAAATGGCCAATGCGGCGGGGAATTAGGAGACCCCAGCGCCAGGGCCGCAGGCGTTAAAACCTGAGATCTGAGACCTGAACTTATGACCAGCACCCATCAATTCTGCACCTTTTACCTGGATCGCCTGCTGTTTGGAGTGGAGTCGCAGAAGATTCAGGAAGTGGTCACCTACCGCGAATTGCGGGCCGTTCCTCTGGCTCCGCCCGTGGTGAGCGGCTTGATGAACCTGCGCGGACAAGTGGTGGTGGCTCTCGAACTGCGCCGCCAGCTGGAGCTGCCCGAGCGCCCCGCGGAGATGACTCCGATCTGCCTGGTGGTGCGCTCGGCCTCGGGCACGGTATGCCTGCTCGCGGACGAAGTGGGCAACGTGGTCGACGTTGAAGAGGAGACTTTCGAGCCTTCCCCCGAGACGCTGTCTCCACGCTTGCGCTCGGTCATCCTCGGCGTGCACAAACTCGAGCACCAGTTGATGCACGTCCTCGATACCGACCAGGCGTGCGAGGTCCGGGGAGCGGGGCAGAGCCCGGCGGCCGAGGCGTGAGGAATTCAGCTACGAGGGCGGGCTTGGCTGGAAACGCTTTTTCTGTCCGCACAGTGGCCAGGGGTTTCGGTTTCAGAGTGTGCAACTAGGGGAACTATGCGATTGACACTCGGGAAAAAATTAGGATGCGGTTGTGGTGTGATCCTTGGCTTGATGGTTTTCAGCTCTACGATGACGTACCTGAAGTCGGCTGAAATCAGGACAACTGGAGACGCTACCTTCGCTGTGCGCATCCCGCAGGACAAAGTCGTAAGAGAATTGCAGCGGGATCTGAATCAGACCGCAAGCAAGGTTCGCCAGATCGTGCTCGCGGGGGCAGGAACGGCCAGAAGAGAACAAGCGAAGAAGGATTTCGATACAGCCTGGAACGCCGTCGAAAACGACATAGCCAAAATGGACGAATTGGCTCCGCGCTGGACGCTCCAGGAAAATCGCGATCGTTTGGCCGAGGTTAAGCGCCAGCTTCCGTTGCTACGCGCTGTCGAAGAGGCTGCGATCAATCGTGGCGCAGGCGGTGAGCGCGATGCCATCGTTAAAGCGGGCGATCAATTATCCGACGACGGTATTCCGGCCAATGAGGCCATCAAGCGATCACTCGACGGCATGTCGGATTCATTCGAGATGCTATTGGGCAAGACCGAGGAAGCCGTGCATGCGGTGAACGACTCGCTTACTCTGACCATGGCGCTGACGACTTTCGCGGCGCTCAGCATCGGCATTTTCGTGGCAGTTTTCATGAGCCGCCGCATTGCGGCGAGCACTCAGGCTATTCTTGCGCGGGCGCAGGCGATTGCCGCCGGCGATTTGACCCGCGAGGAACTGAAAGCTCAGGACAACGATGAACTGGGCGATCTGACGGGGGCGATCAACGAAATGCAGACCAGTCTGCATGAGTTGATTCAGTCCATGCGTGGCGCCGCCGAACAGGTGGCAGCGGCGAGTGAGGAACTGTCGGCGACGAGCCAGCAGATCACGGCCAACTCCGAAGAAACGACGGCGCAGTCGCAGGTAGTTTCCGAAGCCGGCGGCCAGGTCAACACCAACCTGCAGACCGTTGCCTCGGGCGCGGAAGAGATGAATTCGACCATCGGCGAAATTGCCAAGAACGCGACCGAAGCGGCGAGGGTTGCGGGCGATGCTGTGGGATCTGCGGAGGCGGCGAACCAGACGGTGTCGCGGTTGGGCGATTCAAGTGTCGAAATCGGCAGAGTGATCGAGGTGATCACGTCGATTGCGCAGCAGACGAACCTGCTGGCGCTGAACGCGACCATCGAGGCGGCGCGCGCTGGCGAAGCAGGCAAGGGCTTCGCGGTGGTGGCGAATGAGGTCAAAGAACTGGCCAAGCAGACGGCGAAGGCTACGGAAGAGATCAAGCAGAAGATCGGCGTGATCCGGGAGAACACGGACGGGGCGGTCGCGGCGATTGGCGGGATTAAGGAAGTGATCGACAAGATCAGTCACATCTCGACCGAAATTGCGACGGCGGTTGAGGAGCAAAGTGCGACTACGAGCGAGATGGCGCGCAATGTGACAGAAGCGGCGCGAGGGGCGACGACGATCTCGGAGAACATTGCAGGGGTCGCGCGGGCGGCGCAGGACACCTCGACGAACGTAGGTCAAGCGCAGACAGCGACCGAGCATCTGGCGAAGATGGCGAACGAGTTGCGGGACCAGGTCAGCCGTTTCAAGGTACGCGCCGGGAGTTCAACGACGCTGTCCGCAAGTTCCATGAATAAAGTAACGGCACGTGCCGCCGGTGCGCGGTAAAGAAGTCCGATGGGCGCGCAACGAGTTTGAGCGGTTGAAGATCGGTTGGAGATTTCAATGCTTAGGAAGATGAAACTGAATGGAAAAATTCTCGGAGCGATTGCCCTAACCCTATTGCTGACGTCGGCCGCCAGTTTCTGGATTACGCAGCGCCGGGTCAACCACCAAGCGGAAGAGGCGTTTCGCGACAAGGTACGTCAGATTACGGGCATGGCTGGGGCGACGCGAACCTGGTTTTCCGACAATATCGACACCCTGGTGCCCGGCAAGAACTTCAAGAGCCTGAACCAGGTGCCCGTGGTGGCGGCGTGGAGCGTGGCGCGGCAATACGCGACATCGCAATCCATGGAGTTTCATACGCCTTCGCTGAGCCCGCGGGACCCGAAGAACCAGCCCGACGAATTCGAGCGCCGCGCGCTCGAAGCATTTCGTAAAGATTCCTCTCTTTTGGAATACTCCGACCGAGCGGTTGAGAACGGGCAGGACGTCATGCGCTACGCGCAGCCGGTTCGCCTGACGCAAGACTGTCTGTTGTGCCACGGCGATCCGGCAGGAGAGAAGGATCCTTTCGGTTATGCCAAGGAAGGCATGAAAGCGGGCGACTTGCGCGGGGCCTTTACCGTGAAAGCCTCGACGGAAGGGCTGGTCCACACCGCCCGTTCCAATTCGATTGCGCTCTTCCTGACCAGCTTGCTTACGCTTTTGGCCGCTGCCGGCGTTTTGTTCGTTCTGGTGCGCAACCTCGTCACCCAACCGCTGTCGTCGGCGGTGGCTCTGGCCCGCGAAATTGCGGACAACAATCTGGCTGCGGCGGATCTGCCTGTACAAAGCGCGGACGAGATCGGAGAGACAATATCGGCGCTGAATGCGATGAAGAATAATCTGCGAGCTTTGGTCAAGGCGATTACAGAAACGGCCGTCCAGGTCGCAAGCGCGAGTGAAGAGTTGTCGAGCACCAGCCAGCAGATTACGGCCAATTCCGAAGAGACGACGGCGCAAGCGAAGGTGGTCTCCGAAGCCGGGGGCCAGGTCAACACCAATCTGCAAACGCTGGCCTCGGGCGCCGAGGAGATGAACTCCACCATCGGCGAGATTGCTAAGAATGCGACCGAGGCGGCGCGGGTGGCGGGCGAGGCGGTTGCCTCGGCCGAAGCGGCCAATCAGACCGTGTCGAAACTGGGCGATTCGAGCGTCGAGATCGGAAAGGTGATCGAGGTGATCACCTCGATCGCGCAGCAGACGAACCTGCTAGCGCTGAACGCGACCATCGAAGCGGCGCGAGCGGGTGAAGCCGGCAAAGGGTTCGCGGTGGTGGCGAACGAAGTCAAGGAACTGGCCAAGCAGACGGCGAAAGCGACGGAAGAGATCAAGCAGAAGATCACCGTCATTCGGGAAAATACGGGCGGAGCGGTGGAGGCGATTGGAGGGATCAAGGCCGTGATCGACAAGATCAGCCAGATATCGACGACGATTGCGACCGCGGTGGAGGAGCAGAGTGCGACCACCAGCGAGATGTCGCGCAATGTGGCGGAGGCGGCGCAGGGGGCGACGACGATCGCGAGCAACATTCAAGGGGTGGCGGAGGCGGCGCAGAACACCTCGACGAACGTCGGCGAGGCGCAGACCGCAACCGAGCACCTGGCGAAGATGGCAAATCAGCTGCGGGATCAGGTGAGCAGCTTCAAGCTTGAGGAGGACAGTTCCAGGCCGAGGGACGGCGACTCTTCGGCAAGAATCCAGAGGAAGCTCGGCGCCGCCGCACATGCCGCCGGCCGCTGAAGAGGGGCAAGCGAGCCAGGCACACTCGGCGGAGACGAGGCGAAACAAGAGGATTTTGCGTGAACATAAAAACAAAATTCAAGGTCATGATTATGGTGTCCGCCGCCGGCCTGCTCGGGGTGGCCGGCTTTTGGATCAAGAACCAGCGCTCGACGATGCTCACCGAAAAAATGCAGAAGACGAGAAACCTGGTCGAGGTGCCCTACTCCATCATGGAAAAGCAGTATCAATTGGAGAGCGAGGGAAAAATCAGCCGTGCTGAAGCGCAGCGGCGCGCCCTCGAAGTCATCGGGACCATGCGTTACGAGGGAACCAATTATTTCTGGATCAATGATGAACATCCAACCATGATCTTGCATCCGGTGAAGCCTGAGCTGGATGGAAAGGATCTGACAACATTCAAAGATGCGAATGGAAAGGCGATGTTTGTCGAATTCGTCCGCGCGGCGCAGGCGCCCGACGGAGGGTACGTCCACTATCTGTGGCGCAAGCCGGGGAGCGACAAGGGGGTCGATAAGCTTTCGTTCGTTAAGCGCTTTGCGCCCTGGGGCTGGGTGATTGGGACCGGGATCTACATCGACGATGTCGATGCCGCCTGGCGGGGAAGCGCCATGACGGCGTCGTGGCTTGCTTTGGGTTGCCTGATTCCGCTGCTGGTGGTGTCGATCGCCACTTCGCGTTCGATCCTTCTGCGCCTGCAGGGCATGGTGGACCGGGTCAAGGACGTGGCCGAGGGGGAGGGGGATCTGACCAAGAGGATCCACATTACCTCGCATGACGAAATTGGAGAACTGGCCAAGTGGTTCAACGTTTTCATGGACCGGATGCACGGGATGGTTCTGGATATCACCGAAAACGCGGCGCAGGTGGCCGCGGCGAGCGAGGAACTCTCCGCTACCAGCCAGCAGATCACGGCCAATTCCGAAGAAACGACGGCGCAAGCGAAGGTGGTTTCCGAAGCCAGCGGCCAGGTCAACACTAACCTGCAGACGCTGGCTTCGGGCGCGGAGGAGATGAATTCCACCATCGGCGAGATTGCCAAAAACGCAACCGAGGCGGCGCGGGTTGCGGGCGAGGCCGTCGCAGCGGCGGAGTCGGCCAATCAGACGGTATCAAAGCTGGGGGATTCGAGCGTCGAGATTGGGAAGGTCGTCGAGGTGATCACGTCGATTGCGCAACAGACCAACTTACTCGCACTGAATGCGACGATCGAAGCGGCGCGAGCGGGCGAGGCGGGAAAGGGATTTGCGGTCGTCGCCAACGAGGTCAAGGAACTGGCCAAGCAGACGGCGAAGGCGACGGAAGAGATCAAGCAGAAGATCACCGTCATTCGGGAAAATACGGGCGGAGCGGTGGAGGCGATTGGGGGGATCAAGGGAGTGATCGACAAGGTCAGCCACATCTCGACGGTAATTGCGACCGCGGTCGAGGAGCAGAGTGCGACGACGAGCGAGATGACGCGCAATGTGGCGGAAGCGGCGCGGGGAGCGGCGACGATTTCGGACAACATCAAGGGTGTGGCGGAAGCGGCGCAGGACACCTCGACGAACGTCGGCGAAGCGCAGACGGCGACCGAGCATCTGGCGAAAATGGCGAACGAGTTGCGGAACCTGGTCGGCCAGTTCAAAGTCAACGCCCGGAACCAAACGCAAGTGCAAGCATCTGCCTCGCCGAAGGCGGCCAGGCATGCCGCCGGGGCGCCCTGAGCGGGTTGCGGTGCCCTGGGCTAGACGGGCCCGCTAGGACATGAAACATGCAACCAACTCGCATATTGATCGTTGATGATTCTGCGGTGGTTCGAAAGGTGCTCAGCAACATGCTAGCGGCCGATGCCGAGCTCGTCGTGGCCGGTACCGCGGGCAACGGCCATCAGGCGCTCGCCCGGATTCCAGATACCAAACCAGACCTGGTCACTCTCGATATTGAAATGCCCGGAATGGACGGGTTGGAAACCTTGGTCGAGATTCGCAAACTCTATCCCAAGTTACCAGTGATCATGTTCAGCACTCTAACCGAGCGCGGTGCGACCGCAACTCTCGACGCGCTGGCGCGGGGCGCCAGCGACTATGTCACCAAGCCCTCGCAGAGCGGAGGCATGGAATCCTCGCGCGAGCGCGTGCGGGACGAGTTGATTCGAAAGATAAAGTCCTTGTGCGCGCCGCGCGCGCCGCAGCCACGGCTTGCCCCGGCGCCCGCCCGCGTCTCCGGCCGTCCGCCGGCGCGGATCGACGTGGTGGCCATCGGCACCTCCACCGGAGGACCGAACGCACTGGCGGCGCTGATTCCAGAACTGCCCGCCGATTTCCCCGTGCCCCTCGTTGTCGTGCAGCACATGCCGGCGCTCTTTACGCGGCTGCTCGCCGACCGCCTCAACACACTGGGCCGCCTGCGGGTGCGGGAAGGCCGGGAAGGAGAAAAATTGGAGCGTGGTCAGATTTGGATTGCGCCCGGCGACCAGCACATGACGGTGGCGCGCAAGGGCGCCGAATTCGTCCTTGGGACCAATCGTGCCCCGCAGGAGAATTCCTGTCGCCCCGCGGTGGATGTGTTATTCCGTTCGGTAGCTCAAGTCTACGGAGCGAACACGCTGGCCGTCGTGCTTACCGGCATGGGAGCCGATGGCACTCGTGGCTCCGCCGTCATACGGCAGGCGGGTGGTGAGGTTATTGTCCAGGACGAGGCTTCTTCAGTGGTTTGGGGCATGCCTGGAAGTGTGGTTGCCGCCAGCCTCGCCGATCACATATATCCCCTGGGCGGTATTGCGCTGGGAATCGTCCGCAGGGTTGCGGTGCATAGAACTATAGCTAGCGCTGCTTCCCCATGAAGCACCGCCGACTTGTGCATGAATGCGCTTACCAGAGTCAATCCCGCGCATTAGTAGCACTTACTAATACGAAACTTACTGACGTGAGCTGGCGAGAGATGAGACGATGATCGAAACCTCAAAAGCGAAGCCCGTGCCAACGCCGGTGTCAACCCCGGGTGATCCGGCGTATCTGAAGATTCGCGATCTGATTTATCGGATATCCGGAATCTATCATTCCGAGGACAAGCTCTATCTTTTGGTTTCGCGCTGCGAGCGCCGCATGAGCGTTGTCGGCGTAACCAGCCCCTCGGAATACTTGGAACATCTTACGACTCGCGGGAATCGCGACGCGGAACTACGCCTGCTGTTGAACGAAGTCACGATCGGCGAAACCTACATGTTTCGCCACCCTGCCCAGTTGGACGCATTGCGCAACGTGATTATCCCCCAGATCCTCGAAACCAAAGGTTCTTTTGGCCTCAAACGTGTTCGCCTATGGTGCGCGGGCTGCTCGACTGGAGAAGAGCCCCACACGCTGGCCATGTTTCTGCTGGAAGAAAAAGATAAGCTCCTCGCCGGCTGGACATGGGACATTCTTGCTAGCGATTTGAACGATAACTCGCTGGAAGCCGCACGCGCTGGCATTTACGGAGAGTACGCATTGCGCAATACCAGCGATGTGCTGCGCCGCAAGTACTTCAGAGACATCGGCAACGGTAAACTCCAGTCCAACGATTTGCTCAAAGCGCAGATCCACTTTGACCGCATCAACCTTCGTGACGACACCAAGATGTTATTCCAGAAGGGCATCGACATTATTTTCTGCTGCAATGTATTGATCTATTTCGATTTGGCTTCAAAACGCAGGGTCGTACAGCATTTTTATGCCAATCTCTTGCCGGGTGGATACCTTTTCTTGGGGCATGCCGAATCACTGTTCCAGGTAGACGATGCATTTCGGCTGGTCCATTTCACGGGGACCACAGCCTATTGCAAACCGAAGGCCGATCGGACTGGGAGTGTGAAAAAGTGAACGCCAAAATGCAGTTGGAAGTGTGGGCTCGAATCAAGCAGCTCGACTCGATCTCGACCGCTCCAGCGATCTTGCTGCCGCTGCTCGACATGTTGCGATTGCCAAGCGAGAAGATCCGAATCGAAAAAGTGGTTGAATTAGTCTCCTACGATGGATCCATTGCGGCGCAATGTCTCCGCCTGGCGAATTCCCCTCTCTTCGGAAGGCGCCAGACCGAGACCGTGCGTTCGGCTGTCATGACTCTCGGTATCGAGCGCATTCGCTCGCTTCTACTGGGATTGTGTATACATAGAGTTATCCCCGAAGATAAGTGGGTGATAGAACCGGATGCATTCTGGCGGCACGCGCTGGGCTGCGCACTCGTCGCTCAACGAATCGCGCAGGCCATCGAATATCCAGAGCCTGAAAAAGCTTATCTAGCCGGGCTGTTGCATGACCTGGGATTGCTTGTGAACTCGGTCGTCTGTACGGAGGGTTTTCGAGAATGTCTGCGAGCCGCCTCTCAGCGGCACGTTCCCCTGCATGTTATCGAGCAGCAGATACTCGGGTTCACGCACTGTGATACAGGGCAAATGCTCTGCGAGCATTGGGCCCTGTCCAAAGAATTGGCGAGCGTTGCCGGATGCCACCACAATGTAATTCTTCTTCCCGACGCGGGACCATTGGCCTGCCTGGTTCACCTTAGTGATCTGCTATGCCGCGTGCGCTACCTCGGCTACGGTTATGATGAGATCATTGGAATCGACCTGGGTGACGATGCGGCTTGGCAACTGCTGGTCGCCAGCTATCCCGCGCTTGACAAGATAGACCTCATTCGTCTAACGCTCGACATAGATGGGGCTATGGATCAGATCGTAGCCACAGTGGATTCGATTTTTGGAGCCAAGAATAATGCTCCTCCTGTCGGCGCCTAAACCGGCTCGTGATGTTGGCCGGACAGGGAATGACACATCTCTAATCCTAGGAAATTTCTGATTAAGCCGTGGGCTTCTCCGCGCGCCCCTGTGTACCCTGTGGTCAATGCTCTTTGCCGACGCTTATTCAGAGTTGTTTTAGCCATTGGTACTACAAGCGCGCCTTTGAAAATCACATTACTGAGTTAGAGGATACTAATCAGGTAGATTAACGAAGCGGATGACACATCTGTCGACTATTGCCGAGAAGCAGCCGCCATTTCCCATGTCCCTCCACCGTCCCCACTAACCCAGACTTCCTTGGTCACCGTGGAAACGGCAATTTCCAATCCGCTGCGTAATTCAATGTGAGTTATATCCGAGCCAAGTTGTTGAGCTTTGATCGAAGGTCGCACCTGTACCCAAGTTACTCCGCCGTCGGCGGAATGAAAGAGCGTCCCCGCTTGACCCCCCGTCCACACCTCCTGTCCGTTATTTGCATAGCACAGGAACGCATGGTCTGATTGCAAAGCATTTCGCCAGGTGTGACCGCCGTCCAGTGACCGTTGCAGGACACCGGCCGTGATCGTCCAAGTGAGATTGTTTGCCGGAGGCTGGATCGCAGGAGCTGCTTTTGCCATTGACGTCACATTTCGTCCCGTCAGGGGAAGTTGGGCGAACGTGTTGGGCGAAACGGTTCCCTGCAGTTGACTCGCTTCGGTTTCCACTGCCGGTTTCGATTTTATAACCGGTTGTGCAAGGTTTTGCGCCATCAAAGAATCGTCGGGAGCAGGGGAAGCCTCGGCTTGAGCTGGGATGGAAGCTCCAGTTGCCTCGATAATCTCATTCGCACCGCGCCTGCCGGGCGCAGGCGTCGTCTTGCCTGCCAGGGCTGAATCTGGTTTGTTGTCTGCCAGTGTCATTCCGGATTCACGCTGCACCGCCGGCGTTACCTCGTGTCCGGGATTGAGTCTCTTGGATCGATGGGGTTCCAGCTGCGCGAGTGGGGGGACTGCCCTTTCACTCGCATTCGGGACTGCTCTTTCAGTCTCGAGAGTTGCGACCGATTCGTTCATTGGCGCTGGATTCATCGACCGGTCTGTTGACGGTGGCGCGATCTGCTGGGCTGGCGCTGAAGACAAAGTATTTGCAACCTGCGAATTCTCGGACGTTTGCTTCGTATGATCCAGACTAACGGGGCGCACCACAACCACCGCAACTATGATCGCAGCTGCTGCGGCTAGCGCCGCCCAGCGCAGGCTGGGCATGGTGAACGCGCTCCACCAGTTCGCAGGCGCCTTCGCCCGAATTGTTGTTGCATGAACCGTGTTCGTCTGGACCGGAATTTCGGCAGCGGGGAGCGCCAAAGCTATTACCTCGCGGCATTCTCCACAGAGCGACAGATGATTGAGCAGCCCCTCGCGCTCAGTGGCCGAAAGCGTCTGTTCGGTAAACGCTGTCAGCAGATCCGAATCCGGATGCGCTTGTTGGCGCGGATCTCGTCCTGTCGGAGTTCGCTCCTGCGAGGCAGCTCGCAAGCGGTCATACACGATTTTAGGTACTTCAGTCATTGGTCAATTCTGCGGTCATGTCTGCCAGAATCATTTTCAGTCAGTCACAGCCACGGGTATGTCATCCGCGTTCCATGGTTCGTTGTTCCGGTTCGTTGCTGCATTTTTTCGTGCCTTCATCCATCGCTTCCTTCCTCTGAGTCCTGGGCTGGAACCTTTCCTGCCCTTCCAGGGAACGTTTTTAGCCCCGGATCTTGCACTAGACGTGACCGCAAATTCAACTGGAGATCCCGCACGTCGGTTTCCAATGCTTCCGCAGCCTGAGCGTGGCTCATTCCCCGCGTCCTCAAGCCCGCCAGAATCCGCTTTCTGAGGCCCGTAGCGAGGCGGTCAAGCCGTCGGCTGACGCTTGATTCGTGCAACCCCAGCGTGCGTGCTATCTCAGCCAACGTTCTTCCATCGAGGTAATACGACGCCAGCGTAAAGCGATCCTCCGCCGACAGTTCCGCGAGAGCCTCGTCGGTCGCTGCTTCCAGCCGTTCTTCGGAGCCCCGATTTGAAGTTGACACCTGATCGGGAACCGCCGCTGCAAACTGTACCCCCTCTTCGGTCTGTTCTTCAAGACTGACCGTGCGTTTCTGCTTGCGAAAGCGATTGATGAACTCTTGCGCCATTACTGTACGCAGCCAGCCCTCGAGCGAGCCGCGTCCGGTGTAGAACACTAGTTTCGAGTTGCGCAGCCCATCGCGAGCGTTGATGCCGTACAAATCCGCAAACAGCGAATCCGCCAACTCGGCGGCATGGGCAGCGTCGCGCGTAATGTGTAGCGCCATGCCGTGTAACCTCTGCCTATAGCGAGTGATAAAATCCTGCCACGCCCGCTCGTTCCCTGCGGCACATGCGCGCGCCAGAGCGAGTTCTTCCAGACGCAGCGCAGCGCAGAAATCAGCTTTCCGATTTGCTGTAATGCCCGGTAGGCCGAGTCCAGTATTGTGATTTGGAAGCAAATATTTTCGCAGGATTTCATCGAGGATGGCTGCAAACTGCTCGGCATTCAAGCCGTAGGCCGCCGCACCGCTGCGCTCATACAGGGCAGCAGCAACGGCCACCTCATGATCAGATTGGGCAGGCTTTGGCATTTGGACCCGGGCATGTCAGTTTGACAGGCCCCAGATGATGCTAGCAATTTTTTAGACGCAAGGAATAAGAAATCGTACGTTCTTCGATCAGCGAGCAAAGACACTCCTGGAAGACTCGCGGTGGCGCACCCCGGCACGCTCTAACTTTAGTGTGCCGGGGCAAGCGGGAGCGGCGGCGTCTGCACAACACATTGCAACCTGCTAGGAAAATACGAGAGCGTTTAGGCTTTATCGTTATCTATTGTCTATAACTTCTATAACTGCGGAGAGGCCCAATTATGCGGCTCGTCATCGTGGTTTGTGGAATCGCTTTGCTCATCGTTGCGGTTATCGTGGTTCCTGGTTTGCTTCAGGCAAGCGAAGCACCATCAACATCGAGTTATTCACTCCTTAACCCAATTCGAAGCGGTAACCTGACCGTTTTTCCCGTGGCCGCCGGCAAGTCGTATGACACGGCTGAATTCCTTACCCTCGATGAAGGCCTGCGGCGCGGCGATGTCGTCATTACCGAAGCGGGGCAGGCTCGCGGCCTCATCCGGCGCCGTCCTGCTGATTCATCCGTCATTCGTCCCATCGGGGGCGCCGACGTAAACCGGTTGGTTCTGGTTAATAACTCAAAGCGACCATTGTTACTCCTCGCCGGCGAAATAGTCACCGGAGGTAAGCAGGATCGCGTCATCGGCAAAGACCGTATTGTGCCCGCCGAAAGCGATCCGGTCGATCTAAGTGTTTTTTGTGTTGAACCTGGACGTTGGGTCGCTGCGAACGGCAAGGACCATTTTACAGTCGGCGGCATCGGTGGCGGAGTCTTTGCTGCGCCCGGTGTGCGTGCGAGCGCAATGGACGCTAAGAATCAACAGCAGGTTTGGGACAATGTACAAAAATCGAAACAGGCGATGGAAATGGCAGTCACAGGAGATGCTGCCACGGAAGTTAGTTCGACCACATCTTATGCACAGGTGATGGGTAACAGAGAAGTGCAGCAGAAGGTAGATACCGTCGCCGAGCCCGTGCAGCATGACTATGAGAGCGTCATCCACCAACTGCGGGATAAGAAGGCAGTAGGTGTGGTCGTAGCTGTGAATGGCGAAATCGTCTGGGCCGATATCTTCGCGAGCCCCCAGTTACTGCAAAAATATTGGCCGAAACTCGTCCGCTCCTACGCCGCCGAAGCCGTAGTGACGCGTGCGAAAGGCGGCGAGGCGAACCTCAAAGACGCGCAGAACTTTCTCGGCGAACTGGAGGGCCGCCACGAAACAGCAGAGACGGAGCCCGGCATCTATCGCCAGACAGAAATCACCGGCGCCGGCTTCAAGGTATTTGAATTGCGGTCGCTGCTGCCCGACACTGGCTTCACGGTGCACCTGGCCAAGATGGCAGACTGAACTGTCTGATTCACAGACGACTGACTGCGGAGTAGAACACTTTACGTTTAATTTTGATCCAACCGCACGCGCGGGGCTCCTCATGTCCGATCCAACCCTTTTAGCACAACGTCGTGTGCGTCGACCGTAAGCTTGAGCGCAGGCAATTCACTGCGCATGAACCAGCTAACATCGGCCGCATCGCTCCCCGCTGCAAGATCACCACCGCGCACACGGCACCGGAAGTCGATCAGAACGTAGTGGTACCGCACTCGTCCCTCTTCATCTCGGATCACGCGCTCATACACACCCAGCATTTCAGTCGGCTCGACCAGCAGCCCTGTTTCTTCTCGAGCTTCACGGGCCACCGCCTCGCGCAGAGTTTCGCCGCATTCGAGAACGCCTCCCGGCAATGACCACTCGCCCAGCAGAGGAGCCGTCCCGCGGCGAATTAGCAGCACGCGGTTTGCCTCTATGATGACTGCCCCCACTCCGATCAGCGGATTGTCAGGATATTCTCGGCCCATTCAAACCTTTGCTTAAACGCCCGCCATCACAATCCGTGCCGACGACAGCGGAAGCCAAAACTGCTACTCGACCTCGTCTGACGAGTTCAATGCACGGCCAGAAAGGAGTATGACCCAGAAGGCGTGGATACTTCAGAATTAGTGGGGTTACAGAAATGCAAAACAATCGACCCTTCATCGCCGGAATATGCGTTAAGGGAAACGTTCCCTAGTCGGCCAGGTGGTGTAACGCTGGTAATCGCGTCTGATCTCGTAAGTCCTTTTGCCTGCCCCACGATGTCAACGCAGCTGCGGGCCGCCACGTGTGTGCCAACAACATTACTAACTTTGTACATCTTCATTTGTGACAGCGGCGAGCCGGCTCCCAATGTAAAACTGTTCCCTTCTTTTATGGTCAGTGGCACTGCGAAGATTTTTTCCTTGGACGTCAGGCGTTCCAGCCAGTTTGCGTGGATGCCGTCGCCAGTCTGTGCAATATAGTTAGTAATTGAGACAGGAGATCCAAACGCCAGCTGCCCGAGGGCCGGAGTCGCGTTATTCGGAACATCCACGCCAATCCACGTATCATTTGCACTCGCAGGTGGACGAAATCCAATGGTCGCCTCTGTAAGATCTGGTTGAGAGTCGATTAACGTGAGAATGTGGTGAGCGATGATCGGAGTGTCCGGGGTCGCTTCAAATAGCAACTTCCCTTTCGATACAGATCCCCGCCCTAGGTTGGGTGCCCCATCAGGCACTATGAATCCTGTCTGATTTCCTCCGGAGTTACCACTAGTTGGGCAAACAGTGTACCCTCCTGTCGATGTTTGCCCCCAATTAAAACACCGATCGGCTATCTGCAACGAGTTTCCATTCAACCCTATTCCCACCGCTCCGCCATAATCTTTATTTGTATGAACCGCACGTCCAACGGACACAATTGAGCCCGGCCAAAACACTATATTTCCGTTATAATTCCCTCGCCTGATTGTATAGGCAGAGGTTATTGCTGAACCCTTATCGCTATAAGTACACGTCAGGCTATTACCACATGCCTCAGCCTGAGTGATGCCGGTAACAACCGAACCACATGCGGTAGTCGAAGCACCGCTACAATTCCCAGCTGATGGCAATGTAAATCCGGGGGTTATCGGAGATGTAACTCCTATGCGAACCACGTCATAGGCGATGGCGTCGGCTCCATTCGCAACTCTTGGCCATCGAACCTGAATCGAATCTTTCCCCGTAGACTTCCAACTCCAAGCCAGCATCGGCGAGGTTTGCATGCGGCCATGCCGTGCGACAATGAAGTAATAGTATTGGACCGTACCCCCATTTGTGCTCCCACCGGCAGCGCCTCCATCTACCCCTCCATTCCCTGCGATCTGAAAGTCCGCAGCTCCGGATGAGCGCCCTGCAATCAAGCCAGCGAATCCGAGGCCAGGAAAGGGAGAACGAGGCGGGGTTAGAGGGTTTAAATTAATGCTGCTTTCGGAATAAATGTTCTTGAGATATGCACCCTGATAGTTTCCTGTGGAGTTAGACGAATACACCTGCCACAACCCCGTCGCTTGCAATACCGTGTTTTCGACATAAAGCCCATTCGAGTTATAGTCGGTTACGCCATTCGAACAATTAGCCGTGATCGTGGAGTCTCGAAGCGTGATAACTGGGGCAACTTGCATGCTCTGGTTTCCGGCTGAGAACACAAATGACCCGGTCCAGTTTTCACTAGTATTCAGCGATATCGCCTGGTTGTTGAAATGATCGATAGTTACGTTTTCATCGTCCCAGATATCGAAAAAGTTATTGAAGTGGCCGTTTTCGCCAACTTTATCATAAGATATATCAATAAGATGTGTATTCATTGCATTGTCTAATACGGCCACATATGCTAATGCCACGACGCCCGGACTTACCTGCGCGGCAATATCAGCGCCAGGGTGTGTATATTGAAATGAGGTTGAGCTAGGTACGGCGGTTACCCTGGCATCGCCCCAATAGCTGCTGCTGTCGGTAAACATAATCGTCACCATATCGCCCACACGAAGCCCGTGCGGTCGAGCCGTAGTTATAGTCACGAGCTGCGAAGTTCTTTGCGTCTGTATTATCTTTGCTCCGGCGAAGGCCGGACTCGAAGAAAGATTTAGTGGGGACCGGAAGCTTAGGCCTAAAATCGTATTGTCCGTGAAATAGTTACTATTATGCAGATCGCCTATTTGTAAACAAGCCCCCCGACCCATGCAATTCAGTGAGACTCCGTAACCGGTTAATACGGATTGATTGGAATGCAGATAGATTGTCCCGAAGACATTGTAAGTGTTGAGTGAATTAAAAGGCCCGTTTGCCGGAATAGTCACATTGCACTGACTGTTTTTGTAGGTGGTAGCGCTAACTCCACAACCTATGTTCAATGCTTCCTGAATGCCCGATGACGCCGAACTAATTGTATATCCAGCCCGGTATGAATAAATTGGCGTGAAAGTAATCGTCCCTGACGATGCTCCCGAAGTACAGCCGCCGGCAGTGACAACTACATTGACAGCTTCGCTATTCCCGCCGCCAGAGAGATAGACCTGATACCCGGCTCCACTGACAGTGTCTACGCCCGCCGGACAGGGAGCAAGAGTAACCGTTTCCCGCGAGTCACCCGTTAACGGAGTGGAAATAGTCTGCTTCCAGTTCAGATCGGTTGTGGCGTAAGTGATCCCAGCAGGTGCGACACAAGATCCGCCCTTTGAGTTTCCTGTTACACAACTTGAGACGTTCGTTGTTTCGGCCGCTAGCCTTTCGGTCGACGCTCCACTCGTCGCACTGCCCTTCTGCAAAGTGGAAATGAAAGCCATTCCCGCGATCGCCACTAGCAACAAAACCGCTGCCAAGATTACACTCCGCATCGCTGCTCCTTTCCAAGTTATCCACAAGCCCGGTTCGAAAATCGTCAGCGGTTTTCGAAACTACGCCTTCAGCATTGACTGGAGCCGCCGACGCCAACCGGCCCAAACAGGATTAATCGCACCCGAATACATGAATCGGTATTCAGCGGTCGAGTAGTACGACTCGATTTCCGTTCGCCAAATCAGTAAGGAGAGTCCGAGGAGCAGTCGGTAGTTCCCGGGCATGGAGAGAAGCAGACTGAGCCGCAATAAACTGCGCGAGTTCGAGGATGTCGGACTCCGATATTGTACTAACTTTGTGGCAGGACCTCCGCACTGACTTCGTAATCGATCGATCGCTCATGAGATCGCTTCGCTGTAAATCTGCACCAAACGCTCCGCCTGATGAGACAGGGTTAGCCGGCTTAGAATCGTATCGCGCGCAGCTATACCCAATCGCGAGCGTAACTCGGAGGACTCCAGTAAAGTCGAGAGTCCCTGCGCGAGCTCGTCCACCACGTTGGTCGGATTGCTCGAATCTGAGTTGGTCGCGTCCGAATTCTTCGTGTCTGAGTTGACCCAGTCCGAAATGAGCCAACCATTTTTCCCATGTTCGATGATTTCTTCGATTCCCTGCCCGCGGCAGGCAATCACCGGCTTGCCGCACGCCATGGCCTCCAGATATACGCATCCCAACCCTTCGTTGTGGCTGGGCAACACAAACAGCGAACAGGCCCGCATGGCATCTGCCACTTCCGCTCTGCTCTTTCTTCCCTCAAACCGCACTCGTGTCCCAATTCCTAACTTGATGCTCAACGCCTCGAATCGAGCGCGGTCAGCGCCATCGCCAATAATCCGGCAGTGCAACTGGGGGCGACACTTATCCAGCCCGCCGATCGCCCGCAACACAAGTTCATGTCCTTTCCCGACTAGCAAGTTGCCAACAATTAGGATTTCCTGTTGCGGGGGCGGCACGTCCGGCAGTGGCGAAAAAAAATTCGTATCGGTACCGTTGTACACTACCGCACTGCGGACGTCATCCCCCATTCCATCTCGCAGAGCACGCTGTACCCGGCCGCTGATACAGATTACGCTGCGCGCCGCACGATAGACATCGATAGAAACTTTACGCCGCCATCGCGCCGCAATTCCGCCGAGGAAGCAACTGTTAAACACGTCCAAACCATGAACCGTAACGACGAATGGAATCCCGAGGTGGCGCGACAATAAGGCCGCTGCTTGCCCACAAGGCAACGCCGAATGCGCATGGATGACATCAATCGGTCTCTCTCTGTGGAGTCGCTGCGCCTGCAATAGAAGGCGCATATATAACCATCGTCCCGCGCTCGACAAGCCAAGATTTCCCGGAATTTGCGCGTATCTCACCCAATCCGCGGGGGCCGAGGGAGCCGGTTCTTTTCGACGACGGTACATCGGGGCCACGGCAATGATGCTGGAGATGACGCCAAACTCATCGAGCGCCCTAGTCTGTTCCGCAATGAAGCAGCCGCTCACTTCATCGCCAGCGGAGGGAAAAAATGGCGTCATCGTGAGGACGTGAAGTGCGGACTTTCCTCCCCTTCTTGCAGGCGAGACACCTTTTTCGGATTGCGTTATATGCCTGGGCTCAACGCTCGATTCCATTCGACTTGGGCCATTCATCGTTGCGGACTCTAATTTTGCTAGCGAAAGAACGGAAGATTTCTAATTCCGATCGCGGAACATGCGGCGAGCACTGGCATAAGTGCACTGAAAAACAAAAGCAGCCGACGATCCTTCGGTAGCCAGCGTAACAGCGCAAAGAGCACAAATGGGAGGACGGGAATTGCAAAACGCATAAAATTGCCGCGTGCCCATCCCAAATAGTCATAGCTGAAAATAGAGAAAATATATAGCCCGCAGAAGATGGCTTCGGCCATGTTAGCCCTCCAGTAATCGCGGAGATCTCGGGAAAACATCGCCACCGTTCCAGCGATTACCAGCGTAATCCACGAAAAACTCAGTATTAGATTTGTCCATGGTGACGGGTATAACAAAGTGCCCACGATGATACCGTGGAACGGCCAACCGAATAAGTGTCCGTGGGGGCCAGACAGGTTGGCCGCACCGTAATCGCGGGAGGTATAGCTGTGAACGGTCAGTAGCGGGTCTCCAAAATAGTGGCCGAGGGGCCACATATACAAAATGCCTACGGCTAGACCTACTGAGAAAGCGCGGAAGAATTCGAGGAAGCGTTTCCGGCAGATCAAAGCAATACCTATACCGACTAGTGTAAAGAACATAAGCGGTCGAACCGCGCTTGCCAGGGACCCGAGCAAAGCAGCAAGCACAACATTCCCACGCCGGAAGCTGCAAAAGGCCCCCAGACCGAGAGCAACCGCCAGAGGTTCGGAACCCCCCAAAAAAGATGTCTGTAACCACGCGAAATTTGAGAACGCGAAGTAGCCGGCTATCCATGGGCCGAAAAGACGAGCGACCAGGAGAGTACTGACAACCGACGACACGCTTGCAATGAGCCACAGGCTCGAACTGAGAGGAAGATGCAAGACCATGGCGACGGTGGCAATCGCATACGGATAGCCCATGAAATGCTGAATATCGACTCCGTGGAAATCCCATTGCCGGATTGCGTTTGCCACTTCTACGTACGCGCCGTTATCGCCATACATCAGCACCATGCTATGCCAGCCGTGAAAAACGATTAGCGTCAGACCAAAGAGTACGCCTCCCATGGCCACCAATAGCAGAAGTTCTACCACCGTTGGTTCTGTTCTCCATATCGCGGCCCGCTTAACTTCCGACGTTGAGATCCCCATGGATAGAGCCATCGAGTACCATATAACACATTACTGCCGGTCCAACCGCGCTAACTCTTGAGCCATAATCACCAGGCGTTCAACATGCTCGCCCCAACTGAAGTCACGAGCACGCCGCAAGCCGGAGCACGACAGCCTCGCCGCTAATTCCGGCGATCCCTGAATCTGCAGCACTCGTTCCGCCAACCCGTCGGGAGAGAACCGGGGAAAATAAATTCCTGCGTCCCTGCAGATCTCGCGATGCACGGGTAAGTCGGAGGCCACTACCGGCAATCCACTCGACATGGCCTCCACCAGCGGATGCGCAAAGGATTCCGCATAAGCTGGGGTCACGTAGATATGGCAGGCACGATAAAGATGATGGAGAGAACGATAGGGAATCGTTCCGAGTTCGACAACTTTGTCTCCCATCTTCTGGGCAAGCGACGCCGCAGACTCGGCTCGGTAGCTCCCTGGATTTTCATTGGATTTCAGTTGGCAGGTAAGAAAGAGTTTCACTCTCTTCCCCCTCAGGCGGCTGCTCAAGATGGGTATTGCCCGCAGCAAAGTTTCGAAATTCCGGTAATAATTGTAGTGGCTCACGAAGAGCAGCCGGAGAGCGTCTTGCCCTCGCTCCAGCTGGCTTTTCACTTCCGAAGTCAACCCGCCGGCATCACGGTTAAAAGCGTCATGGTCAAAGCCATGAGGCAGCGAAAATACCTTCCTGCCACTCCACTCACTCAACTCCTGGGCAAACGCTTCGCTCGGAGCGAGCGTAATGCCGGCGCAGCCTATGGATCGCCGCGCCGCCCAGCCTTTAACCAGAGTGTCTGCCCAGATTGCGTAATCTCCACGCGCGCGTACATCGGCAAGGAAATCGCCGGAAGTATAGAGCGAGTTGCGCGAGAGCAAGATCTGCGGAACGGGAGACCGCCAAAGCGCAAAATTGCCCGCAGAAATCAGAACCTGCGCGCCACTGCGCCGTATCAGCTTCGGCAGCGTCGTCTGCTCCCAAAAGAAACGCCGGGACGCGCCGTAAGCCTCCGGTGCCTCAACCATGGAAATGTTGGGTAGTTCGCCAAACTCCCTCCGGAACTCGGGTTTTAGCAATACCGTGGTCTCAGCACCAACTCTTAGCGCGAGATGGCAAATGACATTGCGAAGATAAGTGAGGCCACCGCCCGCGCTCGCGGCAAATCCATTGACAAACAATCTAATCATCGGTCGGGCACGATCGCTCCAAATCCGGCGCGCCAGGAAACGGAAGACCGGGGAGCAACGTTGGCTAATGGAACGTCAACCGCGCCGGGGGTAAGATCGGCGAGCAGAAATGCACAAAACCAGAAATAAACGCAGGGGTACGCACCCACGGCAAACAGCCAATCCTCGAAACTGGCGTGGATTAGACCGGACATGACTACCATGGCCAGCGGAATTGAATAATGGCGTGGGTTGCCGGTTCGCCACGTCCACCTGCAGACTTTCCATACGTTCCAAGCCGTTAGCGCCAGAATCGCGGCGAAAGGCAACACACCCAATAGACCCAGCCACTCCGCGATGGCCATGTAACTGCTACCATGCTCACGCAACGTCTCGGAAGTTGACGCAACGATCCCAAAACCCGATCCAGGATCGTCGCCTGTCGGGGCCGTGCCATAGCCGGTTCCGAACCACGGATGCTCCTTGATCGAAGTCTTCGTCTTTTCCCAAGGGGTCTTCCGGGAGCCAAGCAGCCCTCCTTCCTTGTGTCCTTTGTAGAGCACTGCATCCGTAACGCCCTCCAGCTTATTATTTAGCGCTCCAGGATCTAGCATTCCGCTGATCGCAATCAGGACCAGACCAAATGCCACCACCTTGACCAGCAATCTGTACTGATGCAAGCAAACTAAGAAGATCAGCATCACTGCCATGATCGATATCATCGCAGCGCGTGCCATGCTGAAGTAAACAAGGTAAGTGCAAAGAAGCAGCGCCACCAGCCTGCGCAACTTCTCCCCTGGCCGGTCATCGGTGAGCCATCCCCACAACAGTATGGGGAACACTCCGATGCTCATCGCCGCGCCGAGGGAGTTGGGATTACCCCAAATACTGTCGCCAAGACCGAAATAAGCCATCGCTGTGATATAGACCGCCAACTCACACGCCCAGAGCAGGCCGTGGAAAAAATGCTCCTCCCGGCCGAGGACGGCCAAGCGAGCCCCTGAAGCGCAGTATGTAAAAAGAAGAAACAAACTAAGAGCCTTCAGGGAAGCCATTTGTACCCAGGGAGAAACGGTCGCGGAAACAAATGCAGCGGAAACGCAGAAAAAAGCGACCAGATGTATAGATCCGAAAGGTCTCAGGGGACTCTTCGTCCAAACAATGAAGCCCACCGCCGTACCCGCGGCCAACACGACCCAGCGTCCGCCACCTCTAAAGGACTCTTGCAGGGGAACAGACATGCCCGCCCAAACAAAAGCGATCATCAGCAGGACGAAGAAACGCTGCTTGTACTTCCAAAAGCTGGCGGCCAGCAACTCCAACAGCAGGATTCCCCCTAGAAACGACAGATTAGTGAAGTAGTGCGAGTAATAAAAGACGACATACAATGCCAGACCAACGCCCAACAAGACGCCCGCCAAGCCAAGCCCTTTCACTGAACCTCCGTGACCGCACAGATCGCGGCCGCTGCCAGACCCTCTGCGCATGCTTCAGGAGAAAAGTTTCGAATTCGTTCTAAGCTGCGCTTGCTCATCTGCTGCCTGAGTTCGGGGTGCCGCACAAGTGAGTCGATAGCCGCGCTGAGTTTCCCCGAATCTCGCGCTGGGACCGTATAACCGTTCCATCCGTCATCGACCAAATCGGCCAAACATCCTGCAACGCCGCTGATGATAATCGGAAGTCCGCATGCCATCGCTTCGTTCACCACCAAACCCCATGTATCGCTGTGTGTCGGCAGAACCAGAAACTCCGCCAGCGCATAAAGACTCGCCAAATCTTCGCGCTGCGCAAATCCCGGAAAGCAAACGATCCCTGGAGTGATCTGTGCTGCTCGCTTCGTCAGTTCCACTCTTGAGACGCCGTCTCCCGCAAATACCAGACCCACTTCGGATCGCAGGTGAACGTCTAGTTTGGCATAAGCTGCCAGGAGATCAAAAACACCTTTTTCCGGCACCAGTCGGCCCACAAAAAGAATAAACCGCGAGGGCAGTTTCATTTTCTGCCGAAGTTCATGTGCATGGAGAGTGGCGTTCTCCGCCGCCGCCGCAAACCAGCTATTATGCACGGCATTAGGCGCGGTCAGAATTCTGGCCGACGGAGATCCCAGCAATCTGAGATAGTCGAAAGACGCTCTCCCAGACACCACAAATCGGTCACAGTGCCTCAAGAAATAGGCCTTGATCCATTCCACCCATGGCCGTCTTCCGCGAGCGTCCTGGCGAGTGCTCTCCGACCATAAAACGAATTCAACCCGGTGCCGCCGCGCCCAAAGTAGCGCCTCCCATGAGGCAACATAGGAGTATCCGCCACAGATGATAATTTGCGGTTTCAGCTTGTTCAAAGCAGACCGCAGTCCTCGATTGATCAGCAGATTGTGCTTTCCCGCGCGCCATCGCCACGACGGCAGAATCTGATAGGGAAAATGAATTTCATCCAGGTAAACACGCCACTGCCGCAATGCCTCATCCGTTTCAGCCAGAAAAATTACGTGCAGATCTAATTCCGGTCGCCGAGCCAGAGCGTTAAAAACCGGGATGCGGTAGGGGGCAATGATCTCCGTAATCAGAACCAGCCGCCGGCGCATTTTCGACTCGAACTTCGAGATCGCCCCGCAGTTAAAAAAGCTAAGAAAAGCTAAAAAATATAAAAAAATGCAAATAACCTTCAGCCCTTTCTATTATGCCAGCTGGAATCTGACAACTGCATAATCGCTCCGCACCGTGCTGCAATTCGGGCGCTTAAGACAGCGTCGCCGGCCACAAGGTAGAATCAACCTCCGGAACCTCCGCCAGCTTTGCTTGAGGAGTACAACGCAAGTTTACAATGGCCGCCCACTCCACGCTGCTCGAAGAAAAATCTCCTAAAGTTCTCGCTGGCGTATCCGGTTTTGAAAGAGTATGCCAGCTTATAGTGCTCCTCCTGGGCGCACGGTGTGCATATGCTGGGCGTAACTTGCCCGTCGAGGCTGACGGCCTTGCTTATCTGGACGTAGCTCGCTCCTACGTTGGCCATAACTGGCATACAGCCATAAACGGATATTGGGGACCGTTCTATGCCTGGCTTCTCGCGATCATGATGCGGGTTTTTCGGCCGGGCATTCATTCAGAATTTGCCGTGGCCCGTGCGCTCAATTTCTTGCTGTTCGCTGCCGCCCTGTACGCCTTCGGCAAATTTTGGCGCGCGCTCGCGGAATGGAGCAAACTCATCGGCACCGACGACACTCCAATCGCGGTCGCCAGTCCGTTTGTCTGGACCATCTTCGGATACATGCTGTTCGTTCTCAATTTCATCTGGTCTGTGGATGTCGTAAACCCTGACATCCTTGTGGCCACAATAGTCTTTGCCATCGCCTCTTTTTTACTCAAGCTCAGAAAAAACAATCAGTCTCAAGCCACGCGCCATGGCATGGGCGCGTATGCCTGGCTCGGCCTATTGCTCGCAGTTGGCTATTATGCGAAAGCCATTATGTTGTATTTCGCGGTCTTCGTCCTTGGAGCAGTAGTCATCCAAGCTGTTCGCTCCCGGCGCTTCGTAGAACCGCTTACCGCGATCGTGGTGTTCGTGGTATTCGTGTCGCCGTTCGTGATCATCACCTCACGGGCGCTTGGCCATTTCACTGCCGGAGACAGCGGCAGGTTGAACTATGCCTGGTTCGTTAACGGACCCGAGACAAGAACGTGGGAAAAAGATTCGCCCGGCGGTGCGCCGGTTCCTTTTTATCCCGGTCCACGCGTTTTTGACTCACCGCGAGTTTTCCGCATTCCCATCATCGAAGGCGTCACTTACGCTCCCTGGTACGATGCGTCACGGTTCGACAAGCGCAGTCATCCGTTCTTTAACCTGCGCGATCAACTTCGGCAGCTTGCGGTCAACCTTCGCTATTCCAGGGAAACGTTGTTAGGGCAAGGAGCCGCGCTGACAGTTCCCTTGCTGATTCTCGTGTGGTACGAACCCAAAGCATTCCTGCGCCGCTTCGCCGCAGCCTGGTTTTTCACCTTGCCCGCGCTAGCCGTATTTGCGATGTATCTGCTCGTCCACTTGGTCGGACGATTCGTGATAGGTTTTTCGCTTCTACTCTGGGGCGCCGCCTGGGCGTCGGTGTACGCGCCTCCGAGTTATCTGCCAAGCTTGCAACTCCTCGCCCGTCGAGCGATGCTCGCCGCACTGATCGTGATGGCGGCGTATGCAATGCCAGGGCTGCTCCACTACGTGATTTCGCAACGCACTGAGTTAGTTGCCCGCGATGTGGTGATCGCTGAAACGCTGCCCCGCTATGGTCTCGCACCGGGCGACATGGTAGCGAGTATCGGCGACGGACAAGAAGCCTACTGGGCGCATTTCGCTAAGCTTGCAGTCGTAGCCGAAATTTGGACGATTGATACCGCGCAATTCTGGTCGGCACAGCCTGCCGTGCAACAGGCAGCGCTTCAATCCATGGCTGATTCCGGTGCAAAAGCCGCAGTCTGGCGCGCCGATTCGAATCGTCCCTGCCCACCAGGCTGGCAATCGCTTCCCGAAGGCTCCGGCTGCATAGTTTCGTTGCATTGAATCGCACAAATGATTTCGAAATTGATCGACATCTGCAAGAGAACGTAGAGAACACGGATCGCTCGACCAAAATACGATAACACCAACTCCAAAGTTACGAGGTGGAGCTCCATACCTGCCAAATCTCTTGCTCAAAACAAACGCTCCAAGGTGCACTATTCTTATCCGCCTGCTAGTGGGTGCGGTTTTCCTGTCAGAGGGTATTCAAAAATTTCTGTTTCCTGCGAACCTCGGCGTAGGACGCTTCACAAAAATAGGTATTCCGGCTCCGCAGTTTTTCGCTCCCTTTGTGGGCCTCGTTGAAATAGTTTGCGGAATACTTTTGATCATCGGTTTGGTCACACGACTGGCCACGATTCCGCTAATCATTGACATCAGCGTTGCCATCATCTCGACGAAGATTCCCATGTTGTCCAAGACAGGCTTTTGGAGCATGGCTCACGAGGCGAGGACAGACTACTGCATGCTTTTCGGCTTGATCTTTCCCTTCCTGGTGGGAAGTGGGCCCTCCTCGATTGATCGTCGCATCTAGCCTTCGTGACAAAATACTGGGTTCAGATTTCGGTCAGGTACCAATAGCGCATTCAATGCGAGTTTTGGCGGGAAAAGGGACGGCGCTCCGGCTGACCTTCCGTGCGAACTGTCTCCCAGAATTCTTTCTACAATGATGTATGCGCCAGGCGGAAGAACCCGTCTCCGAAACAATCCAACGTTAAACGAAAAGTGAGACTCGGACCGTCGCAGCTGTTTTGACGAGCGGTGCTTCTGAGCAAACTATGAGAGGTGTGATGTCCAAACTACTACCAGATGCAGTAGAAGCCCGGAGTTCGTCTCGAATCGCGGGACGCAAGCCAGCGCCTCCTCGAAAACTGAAGAAGGAAAAGGGGCCTTCTGCGACACTAACTCCGCAAGAGGTGACTTCGCAAGCGGCGCCAAAAACGGCGACCCAGCCGACGGTTAATGATCCGGATGTTCGGTCGCACTTGGAAAAGGGCATCGGTGAACTGCTAGGGCTCCACCATCTATTGCTTACCAACGAGGTAGACTCTGATGTGTTGGCAGATTTTCGTGATGCTTTGAATCGAGTCAGGAATACTGCATGGGCTGCCCAGCAGTATGTGGTCCGCAAGGAGACTGACCAAGACTCAACCAGCGTGCTTTCGCTTCTAGCCGGAGAACGTATTCGTACCGCCTATCAGCTTTGCCAAGCTCTGACCGAGGACTTGAGAAAAACCGACATGGAATTCCAGCGCGGCAATCTTGTTCAATTTTACGAAATCACGAAAGCTCTTACGGACCAACTGAAACATATCATCGACAAGCCATGAGGACGCACGGAGCCTTTCCACGCTCCGTGATAACATTCGCTTAACGAAGCGGAACGGCGTACTTGGCAGTGCTCCGCGGAACGCGGCACACAATAAAGGAGTAAGCTCTAAGCATCCGACTGAAACCGGTCGGCGGGGGGATGAGAATGGCAGAAGTTCGACTGCAAGAAGGCGAGTCGTTGGAGAACGCCCTGCGGCGGTTCAAACGCAAGGTTATGACAGAAGACATTATTAAAGATGTCAAGCGGCACTCGTTCTACCTAAAGCCGGGCGAGAGACGCCGCGTGAAGCAAGCTTTGGCTCAAAAGCGTGCTCGAAAAAAGATTCGTAAAGAATCCGATCAAGTTGCACCACGGAGAGTTGCTACCGCCAGGTAGCGGCTTCCCGTTTCGCCGGACGATAATCTCCCCATGTCGCATTTCGCCGCCTCACAGAAATTCCCTGCTGCACCGCCGCCGAGGATTTTCAAACATGAGCGACGTGATAGGAATTCACACGCTTAACTAGCAACCCGACCCTCGATTCGGAAAGCAAAGGTGTAGTCACGCGCAAACTGATCGAAGGTGATCGGTTTGCGGCGGGTGAGCCGCTCGACATCGTTCGTCAGCAGACTCGCTTTTCCCTCGCGATAGAAACGCTGCAGATCAACCAGAGCGTTGGCTGTCCATTCTGGTGCGCCTGTAGACAAAATGCCTTTCTTGAACTCAGTAGGTGGCAGGTCCACGTATTTGATTGTGCGCCCAGCAACGCGAGATATCTTTTCGGCAACCTGCTCATTGGTTAGAAACTCTGCTCCGGTTAAGGTATAAGACTTGCCTTCATGTTCAGTGGCGGCGAGAACAATCACTGCCACCGCCGCAATATCCCGGATATCAATTACGCTGACCGCGCCGTTTCCCTGGCAGCCGTAGAACGCTCTTTGCGATCTGATCGTGTCCGCGTTGTAGTTGACGAAATTCTGCATGAAGCCATTGGGACGCAAGAACGTGTAGGGCACGCCTGAGGCTTCAATGTTCTCCTCCGACTCGCGATGTCCGCTCGTAAAAATCGACTCCCGGCCACCTAAAGCGGAAAGCTTGACAATGTGTTTTCCCCCCGCAGCGCGCGCCTCTTGGACGAAATTTGCCTCCAATGCGGGCAGTTCCCGAACCGGCGGTCCAATCAAAAGAATCTTTTCTACTCCCTCCAATGCTGGACGAATCGTCTCTGGCTTCGCGAAATCTATGATCACGCCTTCCAATCCCGCGGGGGCTTTGGCCGCTACAGCAGGCGACTGGAAAGTGGCACGTATTTTCAGCCCCACGGCCAATGCTTGTTTCACGACTTCACGCCCAACATTCCCATTTGCCCCTGTGATCAGAATCATTGCAATCTCCTTAGATGGAACTGCGGTATCACTTATCGAGATGATGATTCAGAATAGAGGCCTGTCGCAAAAAATCTTGGCGACGAGTAGGCGTTCACCAAGTAGTTTCCCTCCGCCCGAAAGTACCAATCGGAAGGACGGAGGTGGTAACATAAAAAAGTAGGTTCGTTCCGTGGCGGGAGGATTCGTCATGAAGACCTATCAGCCGCAACTAGCCCACGACCAAGGGCGGTTTCGATTTCGTTCCTACTCCTTCTTCGACTCCCTGATTATGGCAACTCTGGTTGGTGTAATAGTTGCCTCCGTGGGTATCGCACTGTTTGCATTGTCGCGTTATCTGCAAATTCCATGGCACATTGCCGCGGCTACTGGCGGCCTTGGGCAGTTGGTCATCGTCAGCGTCTTGCTGCTGATCGTTCTCGAACAACGTCGCAGAAAAACGATCAGGCAGGCGCAGGAATTCACTTTCTTGAATCATCACATTCGGAACGCAATCACCCAGCTGACCATGTCTTCTTATCTCGATGATATGGATAAGCAGCAACGCATCAGGAGTGAAGCCTTGGAGCGTATTTCGGGCGCACTGCGTCGAATTGTGAACGCTGCAGACCTCAATGGGCTGTCTCTCGAAAGCGATCTGACCGGCACAGATTTGGCACATGAGGGTGCAGATAGGAAATGGGTGGACAAGCAGAACACAGCCTAACCATTAGAAGAAATGCCTTCCCTAGCCATCGAGAAACTCCGCCCATTCTGGATGTGCTGATGAAAACGTACAAAAGCCGTCGTCATTAGGAAAGCGTGGTTTGAGGACGCTGCACGTGGCGTGTCGGGATGGTTCGATGTAAGGCCTGCGGAACTGACGCCTGGCATGAACCCTGAGCGCTCGCCTGGACCAAAATCCCCGCCAGGGTTCGGGCCCCCCGGGCCAGTCTGCTGCCTCACTTGCTGGTCCCGGTCAGGGAGGGGCTTCCGCACCGCTTTGTCGGCTTTCTCATCCAATTCGCTATGGGTAATGAATTAGCGGTTTCGGTATTGGATCTTGTGGGCATGCGGGCAGGGGAATCCGCTGGCAGCGCAATCGCCCGGTCGGTAGACCTGGCACAACACGTGGAGCAGTTGGGATATAGGCGCTATTGGCTGGCAGAACATCACTCCATTTCTGGACTGGCTTGCTCCGCCACTCCGGTGCTGATTGGGCATGTGGCGGCAGCGACGAAAACGATTCGTGTGGGTAGCGGCGGAGTAATGCTGCCGAATCATGCGCCGCTGGTGGTGGCGGAACAGTTTGGGACTCTGGAGGCGTTGTATCCGGGACGAATTGATCTGGGGCTGGGGCGTGCTCCGGGTGGAGACTTCCAAACAATGCGGGCGCTACGACGGGATCTGCAGCAAAGCAGGGAAGATTTTCCAGCGCTGCTTGAGGAACTACAGACCTACCTGGGACCTGAGAAACCCGGGCAAGTGGTCAAAGCGATTCCCGGACAGGGGAGCAATGTACCGATCACATTGCTCGGATCGAGCGGCTTCAGCGCACAATTAGCGGGGATGCAGGGCTTGCCGTTTGCGTTCGCGGCGCACTTTGCTCCCGATTACCTGTATGCAGCCGCGCAGCTCTACCGCGAACACTTTCTGCCAGGCAATGTGCTGCGCAAGCCCTATCTGATGGTGGCGGTGCAGGTGATTGCCGCGGAGACGGATGCGGCAGCCCACCGTTTGTTCACAACCTCACAGCAACGCTTCCTACGACTGATTCGAAACCAGCCGGTGGAATTGCTGCCCCCAGTGGATTCCATGGAGCTGCTATGGCAGGACTGGGAGCGAGCAGCCGTACAGAGCAAACTGGGCGCAGCGATTGTGGGATCGAATGCGACTGTGAAGGCGGGCCTGGAAAAGCTGGTGAATGATACGGGAGCCGACGAAGTGATCATGGTAACGGATATGTATGAGCATGCGGACAGGTTGGAGTCATATCGGCGGGTGGCGCACATTGCCAGGTTGATCAATGTGAAGCGTCAGGTAGCGCAAAAAGAGCTGCCTCTTCCCCTCTCTCCAGCGGTGCTCTAAGCACGGCGTCTGCGGATTCCTGGGTACAAGGCAGTCGCCGATACGCTTCATATCTTTTCCCTGCTTTCCTCGGGCGGTGCATCTCTTAGCTCCGCGCGAGTTGGTGCTAACGATTCTGTGCGGGCGCGAAGCGAAGGACAAACGGGAGGCCACGAGGAGCATTTTGCATTACCGTGCTTTGCAGGTCGAGGGTGTCGAGTGGAACATGGCTGCGTGTGCCATTTGGGCTGATGTATTCGAGATAGCCGTCAGCCACCCAATAGTCAGTCACGGCGTGGCTGGCTCCGTTGTTCAGCACCAGCAGGAATACTCCCTTGTCCAAAACCCGGTCTCCAGTTGTCACAACGAGCGTGGCTCCGGGGCGCTTCGACGAATTTTCGTCGGTTATCTCTTCATCTGTTGCATAGGCTGTGGGCGGTGTTACCGACATTTCCGACAGAACCTGGGTTGAATTTAGGTCGTCGCCGATATCCGGTGAGTAGCCAGGATAGAAAGGATCAAAGTCACCGTAGCAGGAAAACAGCGGAAGAAATGGTGCGAAGAAGCATAGCTGAGTCACGCCGTCAAAGAAGCATCCTGACGAAGGAAAACGAGCAAAGCGGTTGAACACGAAACCGCGAGTGTGCATGGGAGCGGAAATAGAGGAAAATTGGCCGCCGGGGCGGCGTGAAAATAGCGGCGGCGACCACAGCAGCGTTGGCGGAATCCGAGTAAGGGATGGCACGCGGGACGACGTGGTGTTCAATAGGTCTGACGGCAGATGGGGCAGGGAATTCGAAGCGTAGCGCGCTCCAATCTCCTCTGACCGGCCAGAGTGTTTTCCGAACCGGAAACGCAGCCATCCGAAGTGCCTGCCTCTATTGGACTGCCTGCCGGAGGAGTGCCCGCCACCGAAATGACCACCTCCGAAGTGGCCGCCTCCGCCTCCGTGTTGTGCGCCTGCAGGTGCAAAAAGACAGATCACCAGCAGCAAGGTCGAAAGGATACGCACAAGGAGGGCAGTTCGAGTGGCCATTGCCTCCTCCACCCAGTGAATGTAATTGTAGTTTACTCCCGCTAGGGTGCTTGATCGATGGGATCGACATTTCGGACTTCGTCTATTCAGACACTGGCGGAACACATTCTGAGTGACGGGGCGGGAGATTGGCGGGTGTCGATCGTCGGTTCTCGGCCGTCGGTTCTCGTGATAACGGCAATTGGGAGACAATCCTGGAACCGAACGGATTCGAGCGGTCATACACATTGGCAGGAAGTGCACCGGCAAGTCACTGGCATGCACTCGTGTTCCCAGTCCCGTTTCGTGGCATAAACTCGGGGCGCAGTTCCCTGAGCACAGTTCCTTAAGCTAAGACTGCTACAATCTTGATCGCAGCTTGATCGTCCTTACTCACTAAAAACCTTAACCTTTCTATGCTGGCTTTTACTGCTCAAAAACTGTTGACGCCAACGCACGCCATTGAGCACCCTCTTGTGCTCGTCGAGGAGCGCCGTTTCCTCGAAATTTCCGCTGTGAGCGCCCGCCAGATGCCCACCGGAGTTTCTCTCACCGATTTCGAAGATGGTGTGATGGTACCGGGCTTCGTTGATCTTCATATTCACGGCAGTGCCGGATATGACGTTATGGACGACGATGTGAAGGCGCTGCCGGCGATCGGCCGACTGCTGGCACAGCACGGCGTAACCAGTTATTTCCCCACCACGGTCACCGCTCCGGTCGACGTGACCCTGCGCGCACTCGAACGACTCGCCGACGCCATTGAAAATCGCGAACTGGCTGACGACGCACCTAAAGTTGGAGCTAATAATGAAGATGGTAAAGGCCGCGCCGCCCCGCTGGGAATCCATCTCGAGGGGCCCTTCATCAGCCATGTGCGTCGCGGAGCTCATCCCCCGGAATACTTATTGGCTCCCACGCTGCCTTTGTTTGAGCAATTCTGGCAGGCGGCGCGAGGGCACATTCGCATGATGACGATTGCTCCTGAATTGGAGGGCGCGCTGGAGGTCATTACGGAGGCGGCGGGGCGAGGAGTTTGCGTCAGCCTGGGACATTCCGATGCCGACTTTGCCGCTGCCGAACGCGGGATTGCCGCGGGAGCGCTGCACGCTACTCATACATTCAATGCCATGCGTCCGCTCGATCATAGTACCTTGCACAATCACAATCCCGGCATATTAGGCGCCGTACTTACAGATGATCGGGTGAGCGCGGACATTATCGCCGATGGCGTTCATCTTGATCCGGCGATCGTGAAACTTGTCGCCGCGGCCAAGCGCCCAAATCAAACTGTCCTCATCACAGATGCGATTTCGGCGACGGGAATGCCGGACGGCCGCTATCGACTTGGAACTCTCGAAGTCGATCTTCGCGAGGGCAAATGCACCGTGGACGGAAAACTAGCCGGAAGCGTTCTGACGATGGACCGTGCCGTACAAAATCTGGCGCGCTTCGCGGGATGGGATTTGCCACAAGCCCTGGCGGCCGCAAGTGAAAATCCTGCACGCGTGGCACAGATTCCGACCAAGGGTGTCCTGGCGGTGGGTGCTGACGCGGACTTCCTGGTGCTGAATGCTAAAGGCGAGGTGATGCGGACCTTCATCGGCGGCGTGGAGTGTGACAGATAGCAGTTTGCGGCGCCTTCGACCGAGAACACTGACGCTTCATAAAAGGACGCAGTCTTTTCCGGCGGGACCTTCCTCGCCACGCAGCAAAATTCCTGCCAATTGCTTATGATGGGGAAAACGGATTCCTACTCGTGGGGGCAGTGTGGCTGAGACGCAACAGGCTTTGATGCAACCGGCACAGACACTAACAAAAACCAACGGAATTGAAGTCCTCGAAACGCGGGAGTGGTTGGACTCGCTCGACTATGTGCTGGCACAAGGCGGGCCGGAGCGGGCCGGGCGGCTCTTGCAGCAACTGGCCTTGCATGCCCGGCGCGAGGCCGGAATCAACCTGCCGTTTTCGGCGACTACTCCTTACCAGAATACGATCGCTTCGCGGCAGCAGCCGCCGTTTCCTGGCAGTCAGGAGATGGAGCGGCGCATCAAGAGCCTGGTGCGCTGGAACGCCATGGCCATGGTGGTCCGGGCTAATAAGTTGCAGGAGGGTATTGGCGGACACATTTCCACGTTTGCCTCGGCGGCCACGCTCTACGAAGTGGCGTTCAATCACTTTTTTCAAGCAGCGACCGAATCTGGCGACCGCGATATCGTCTATTTCCAGGGACACGCCGCGCCCGGAATTTACGCCCGCGCCTATCTTGAGGGCCGCATCCCCAAAGAGAAATTGGAAAACTTTCGGCGGGAGTTGAAGGCTGGCGGCGGACTGTCGTCTTATCCGCATCCCTGGCTGATGCCCGAGTTCTGGGAATTTCCTACCGTCTCGATGGGACTCGGTCCGATTCAGGCTATCTATCATGCGCGCTTCATCAAGTATCTGGAAAATCGCGGTTTGAAAACTTCGACCGGCGGCAAGGTCTGGGCCTTCCTTGGCGATGGCGAAATGGACGAACCGGAATCGCTCGGCTCGATTACTCTGGCGTCGCGCGAGCGCCTCGACAACCTGATTTTCGTGGTCAACTGCAACCTGCAGCGTCTCGATGGACCGGTACGCGGCAACGGCAAGATCATCCAGGAACTGGAAGCGATTTTCCGGGGCGCGGGATGGAACGTCATCAAAGTCATCTGGGGGGGCGATTGGGATCCGCTCATTCAGCGGGACCGCGACGGCCTGCTGGTGCGCCGCATGGGCGAGATCACCGACGGACAGTATCAGAAATATTTCGTCGAAAGCGGTGCATACTTCCGGCAGAATTTCTTCGGTACCGATCCACGTCTGCTGAAGATGGTCGAGCATCTTTCGGACGAGCAACTCGCCCGCATGAGGCTCGGCGGCCACGACCCGATCAAAGTGCACGCCGCCTATAAAGTTGCAGTCGAGCACACCGGATCTCCCACGATTATTCTCGCCAAGACCATCAAAGGCTACGGACTCGGCGAAGCCGGTGAAGGCAAGAACATCACCCACCAGCAGAAAAAGCTCAACGACGATGAACTGCAGATCTTCCGCTCGCGCTTCGGCATTCCGATTCCCGACGGCGAGCTTCACGACGCGCCTTTCTATCGTCCCGCCGACGACAGCGTTGAAATCAAATACATGCAGGAGCGCCGGAAGCAGCTAGGCGGCTACATGCCGGTGCGCAAAGTGCGCGCCACGCCGCTGAAGCCGGTTTCGGAAGCGCTCTTCGAGGAGTTCTATAAGGGCACCGACGGTCGCGAGGCCTCGACCACCATGGTCTTCGTGCGCATGCTCTCGAAGCTGCTGCGCGATCCTGAGGTTGGAAAATTCATCGTCCCCGTTGTTCCCGATGAGGCCCGAACTTTCGGCATGGAGGCGCTCTTCCGCCAGGTCGGAATCTATTCCAGCGTCGGCCAGCTCTACGAGCCGGTCGATATGGATACGCTCCTTTATTACAAGGAGGCGAAGAACGGCCAGATTCTCGAGGAAGGCATCACCGAAGCGGGATCGATGTGCTCCTTCATCGCCGCTGGAACCGCGTATGCCAATCACGGCATCAACACGATTCCCTTCTTTATTTATTACTCGATGTTCGGACTGCAGCGCATCGGCGACCTGATCTGGGCAGCGGCCGATATGCGTTGCCGGGGCTTCCTGATCGGAGGTACTGCGGGAAGAACGACGCTGGCCGGCGAGGGCCTGCAGCATCAGGATGGACACAGCCATGTCCTCGCTCTGTCGGTACCGAACCTGCTCGCTTACGATCCCGCCTTCGCTTATGAGATCGCCATCATCATTCAGGATGGCATCAAGCGCATGTACGTCGATGGCGAATCGATCTTCTATTATTTGACTGTCACCAACGAGCCGCTGCCCATGCCCGAAATGCCCAGCCAGCCGGGCATTCGTGAAGGCATTCTCAAAGGCCTCTACCGCTACCGCGCTTCCGAAAAGAAAAATGCAAAGCTGCACGCGCAGTTGCTGGGCAGCGGCACCATTATGTTTGAAGTACTCAAGGCACAGGCAATTCTGGAAAAAGACTATGACGTCGGGGCCGACGTGTGGAGCGTAACCAGTTACAAGAAACTCTACCGCGAAGCGAACGACTGCGCCCGCTGGAACATGCTTCACCCCACAGAGGGGCCGAAAGTGCCGTACATAACCCAGACACTCCAGGGCGCATCCGGCCCATTCATCGCGGCATCCGATTATATGAAGGTTCTCCCGGAGAGCATTGGCCAGTGGGTTCCGGGCAAGCTGGTCGCACTCGGAACGGATGGCTTTGGACGCAGCGAGAATCGTGCGTCGCTTCGAGATTTTTTTGAAGTCGACGCAAAACATATCGTGCTGGCCACGCTGCATGCGTTGGGCGTCGAGGCGAAGGTCATGGAGAAGGCAATCCGCGATCTAGGCATTGATCCGGAAAAACGCAACCCAGCCACGAGCTAGTTAATGGAGCGACGGGCGTCTCGCCGGTCCAGCACCGTGGTGGCCGGGCGGGGACGCCCGGCTCTCCACCGGCGAATGTCGATGCCGGGACACGAGAGCCAGAGGGACAACGAAAGCATGGCAACGGAATTTAAACTGCCCGAACTGGGTGAGAATATCGAGAGCGGGGATCTCGTTCGCTTGATGATCAAGCCCGGCGGCAGCATTACCGAGGGCGAGCCGGTGATGGAGCTCGAAACCGACAAGGCGGTCGTCGAAGTTCCGTCGTCAGTCACCGGTACCATCGGCGAAATCCGCGTAAAAGAAGGCGATAAGCTGCGCGTGGGGCAAGTCATCTTCACCGTCGAAAACGGAAGCGGCGCGGAAGTCACACCTCCTCCGAAAAAGAAGAAACCTGCGCAGACGGAAAGCGCCGCGGCCGCCGCCGCAACCGCAACTCCCGCAACACCAACTCCCGCCATCGCAACTCCCGCAACACCGGCTGCAACCGCAGCCCCTCAACCGGACCAGCGAACCGCGTCCAGTTCTTCGTCCTCCACGGCCAACGAGTTCAGGCTCCCAGAACTGGGCGAGAACATCGATTCCGGCGATCTGGTTCGCTTGATGATCTCGCCGGGAGCCAGCGTGTCTGAAGGCCAGCCGGTGATGGAACTCGAAACCGATAAAGCCGTGGTCGAAGTTCCCTCCACAGTCAGCGGTGTTGTGCGCGACATCAAGGTAAAAGAAGGGCAGAAGGTCAAGGTAGGTGAAATCATCTTTACGCTGCAGGGCGGCACATCCGCGCCGGCTGAGCCCGCGCGGCGTCACGAGCCCGTGGAACATATCTCCGGACAACAAGCCGCCCGACTCGGATTTCAATTAGCTATGCGAGCCGAGGGCAAAACCGAAGAACAGGCGCTCCCACCCGATCAGCCCCAAGCGCCGGCTGCCGAATTCAGCATGCCGGTGCAACTAGGCAAGGTTGCCGGCACCGACCACGAGCCCATTCCTGCGGCGCCGCACGTGCGCCGGCTGGCGCGTGAAATCGGCGTGAATATTCGCAGCGTGCAAGGCAGCGGCCCTGGCGGCCGTATCAGCGAAGACGACGTGAAGCTATGCGCCAAAAATGCTCTGCTGGCAGCGGCCGCAGCGGCGCAAACACCGCGAGGAAGCTTCGTCGAGCCCGAACTGCCCGACTTCGCCAAGTGGGGCAAGACCGAGCGTGTCTCCATGCGCGGAGTGCGGCGCAAGACCGCCGAGCACCTGCGTCAAGCGTGGAACACAATTCCCCACGTCACCCAGCAGGATCGCGCCGACATCACCGAACTGGAGCAGCTGCGCGCCAAATTCGCGCCGCGGGCTGAAGAAGCTGGCGGCAAAATGACCGTCACCGCAATCGCACTGAAAGTTTGCGGCGCCGCCCTCAAAGTCTTCCCCCAATTCAATGCCTCGATCGATATGGGCAAGGAAGAAATTATTTACAAGCAGTACATCAACATCGGCGTTGCCGTCGACACCGATCGCGGCCTGCTGGTGCCGGTGATTCGCGACGTGGACAAGAAAAATATCGTCGAACTGGCCGCGGAGATGACGCAGCTGTCGAAGAAAGGACGCGAGCGCAAGCTCACTCCCGAAGAGATGGAAGGCGGCACCTTCACCATCACGAATCTAGGCGGAATTGGCGGCACCGGCTTCTCTCCGATAGTGAATCATCCCGAGGTTGCGATTCTCGGTCTTTCGCGGTCGCGCATGGAGCCGGAGTGGGTCAGCAATAAATTCGAGCCGCGCTTGATTCTTCCGCTCTCACTCTCGTACGATCACCGGTTGATCGATGGAGCCGACGCCGCGCGCTTTCTGCGCTGGATCGCCGAGGCCTTCGAACAACCGTTCCTGCTTTCGGTGCAGGGATAGTGGCACTTATGAAAAGTCGAGGATCACAGTTCGCGCTCCTGGGCTTGGCCGCGCTTCTGCTTCTAGCTGCCGCTTATTCATGGTTTTGCTATGTCGCGCAAGGGGTCGCGTACGGCAGTATTGTAGGTCTGCGCGGCCGGGAACGGGACCTGGCGACGTTCGGATCGCGTGCCATTAGGTTTTTGGGAATTGCCCTTTGCTCTGAAGGATTGGCCGTCAGCGCGATCTCGTGGGTTTTGGCCGACGACGGTAGACCGCCCTGGCTCAGAATAGGCATCGCCCTAGGGGTGGCCACTATCGCCGACGCTGGTACCTATGTGGTGGTACGAGGATTATGGTAGTCGACACATCCAGCGAAGGCCGCTGCCAGAATCGCTCAATCTCCAAAGGATAGATAACCGAAATGGAAAACGCCTCAAATCTCCGTGTGGCAGTAGTCGGCGGCGGTCCCGGCGGATATGCCGCCGCATTCCTCGCCGCCGACCTGGGCATGAAAGTCACGCTGATCGATCCGGAAGTGAATCCCGGCGGCGTCTGCCTCTATCGCGGCTGCATCCCTTCCAAATCGCTGCTGCATGTGGCCAAGCTGTTAGAAGAAGCCGAGCAGGCCAAGAACTGGGGCATCGAATTCGCCGAGCCAAAAATTGATTTGAACAAACTTCGCGGATGGAAAGAAGGCGTCGTCAACAAGCTGACTGGTGGATTGGGTCAGCTCTCCAAACAGCGCAAGGTTCAGTTCATCCAGGGCAAAGCCTCTTTTGTGAATTCGACCACGCTCAAAGTCACGAAGAGCCAAGCCGGCGGTGAAGAGAACCTGACCTTCGACCGCATCATCATCGCGACCGGCTCGCGTCCGACCGTCGTGCCAAGTCTGAAACTCGACAGCCCGCGTCTCATGGATTCAACCGGCGCTCTCGATCTACCTGACGTCCCGAAAACGCTGCTGGTCATCGGCGGAGGCTACATTGGACTCGAGCTGAGGATCGGTCTACGCCACCCTCGGCACCAAGGTGACCTGCGTAGAAATGATGTCCGGCTTGCTGCCCGGCGCCGACCGCGACCTCGTCCTTCCTCTGCACAAGCGCCTGGAAAAACTCTTCGCCGCAATCCTGCTGAACACGACAGTCAAATCGCTCAAGGACGAAAAGACCGGCATTCGCGTAACCCTGGAAGGTCCAAACGTAAAAGAAAAGGAACAAGTATTCGACCGCGTCCTGATGTCAGTAGGCCGCCGTCCAAATTCCGAGATCCCCGGCCTCGACAAAACGCAGGTCAAAGTCAATCAAAAGGGATTCATCGAAATCAACGGTCAGCGTCAGACCGCCGATCCCACGATCTACGCCATCGGCGACGTAGCCGGCGAACCGATGCTCGCCCACAAAGCCATGCACGAAGGCCGCACCGCCGTCGAAGCCATCGCCGGCCACAAAGTAGCCTTCGAGCCGAATGCGATTCCAGCGGTGGTCTTCACCGATCCTGAAATCGCCTGGGCCGGCCTGACCGAAACGCAAGCCAAAGAACAAGGGCGCGAGATCGCCGTCGCCAAATTTCCGTGGGGAGCATCAGGCCGCGCCGTCACCATCGATCGTCCCGAGGGACTCACCAAGCTGCTCATCGATCCAAAGACAGAGCGCGTGCTCGGCGTAGGCATTGTCGGCGCGGGCGCGGGCGAATTGATCGCCGAAGGCGTGCTCGCCATCGAAATGTGCGCGCTGGCGGCCGACGTGGGCATGACGATCCATCCGCACCCAACGCTCTCGGAAACGATGATGGAGTCGGCTGAAGTTTTCTACGGACAAGCCACCGATATTTATCGTCCTAAGAGATAGAACCGTAGCGCCGCCGTCCCGGCGGCTATCCAGCGGGCGTCCCTCGGCTTCGCTGAGGGTAAGCTTTCGCCCGCCGCGCCGAAGGTTGTTATAGGGACACCGGCAGGATGCCGGCGCTACCTGTTTGCCGTCGGAGTACACAAGGTTGCAATGAAAAAACTGGCGCTTGTTCTTATCGTTTTCGTTTGCGCTTTCATTCTCGGGCTGAAGCCGGCGCCGGTCTTTCTCTTTGCCCAATCGGTGCCAGGTTTGTTGAAGACTGCGCCTGCGGCCCCGCCGCCAAACCCTTCTTCCGCCGATCCGCTCGGACGCAGCACGCCCTCCGGCACCGTCTTCGGATTCCTGCAAGCCGCGCAAGACGGAAATGAAAGAGCCGCCGCCGACTATCTGCAGATGAGCCCCGCCCGCCGCCAGTCGCAGGGCCCCGACATGGCCGGCAAGTTGAAACTACTGATGGATAGCGCTTTCGTGGGCAGTCTGCGGCGAATCAGCACCCGTCCCGAAGGCGATCCGGAAAGCGGCACTGATCAGCAAACCATCGGCACTTTTTCTACTCGCGATTCGGATGTTCCCATCGTTCTCGTCCGGGTTACGGATCCAAATGACGGAAAGATTTGGCTTTTTTCTGCCGACACGCTCAGCAAAGTCCCTGAGCTGTATGACAACGTCGAGGCTCACCAGGTAGAGAACAAGCTGCCGCAAAGCCTGGTACGAAACGTGTTTCTGGGAATGCCGCTCTGGCAATGGCTGGCACTTTTCGCGGCGATTCCTATAGCAATTGCAATCGGCTGGGCGCTGGTTCTGCTGCTGGCGATTCCGCGCCGGCTTTGGCTCAAGTTCAGAAATCGTCCCAACCTGCATTCTTACAGCCGTATGTCCAAGCCGCTGCTGGTCTCATTCAGCGCGCTGGCTCACCGCGCGATGGCTGGCTACCTCGGCTTGCCGTTATTGCCGCGTCTTTATTATTCGCGCACCATCGGCGTCCTCATCAGCATTGGTTTCTTCTGGTTTCTGCTGCGGGTTTCGAGCCTTAGCATGCAACGCTTGCGCAACCATGCCATAACCGGCGGACGCATTGGCACCGGAACGCTTATGGTTCTGGCCGAGCGCCTCCTCACCGCGGTGGTGGTGGTCGCCGCTATCCTAGCTGTACTCGCTATTTTAGGCTTCAACCTGACTACTGTACTCGCTGGTCTGGGCATCGGCGGCATTGCCATCGCCTTCGCCTCGCAGAAGACGCTGGAAAATCTTTTCGGTGGAATTTTTGTACTGGCGGATGAAGTCATCCGCGTCGGCGACTACTGCCGCTTCGGCGATCGGACCGGAACCGTGGAAGACATCAGCCTGCGCTCCACTCGCGTTCGCACCGATGCGCGAACGCAGCTCTCCATTCCCAATGGCACCCTCGCCACCATGAGCCTGGAGAATTTTACCCGCCGCGACAAAATTCTCTTCAACCCCGTGCTCGCCATCAGATATGAGACATCGGCGGAACAGTTGCGCTATCTGCTGGCCGAAGTCCGCCGCATGTTATACGAACATCCGAAGGTCGAAAGCCAGAGCGCGAGCATACGCTTCGCCAATTTTGACACCAGCGCGTTGCGCCTTGAGATCTCCTGCTATGTGCTCACCCGCGATGCCGACGAATTTGCCGCGATTCGAGAAGACCTTTTGCTGCGTATCATGACTATCGTCGAAGCCTCGGGGAGCGGCTTCGCGTTCCCATCGCAGACCTTATATCTGTCGCGCGATTCCGGCCTCGATAAAGAGAAAGCGGCGGCAGCCGAGCAGCAAGTACAACAATGGCGGGATCAACACAAGCTTCCCTTCCCGGATTTCGCGCCCGACGACAAGTCGGCCTTTCGCGGCTCGATCATCTATCCTCCGCCGGAGTCGGCGACCGGGAAGTAATCCCAATCTGCGCTAGGGAAGCTCCGAACGAGTGTCGGCAAAGGGCATTCACCACAGGGTACACAGGGGTGCACGGAGGAGCCCGGGACTTAATCAGAACTTCCCTAGAGTAGAAATGGCCGCTTACTCCCGTAACTTGCGGGTTTGCACGGCGGTTCCTAGCATTTAGAGCTATATGCCCCATGCTCTGCTATTATCGCCGGACGATCAGGCGGTCAACGCAATTACAGGCGTTCTGGAAGAAATGTCAGTAACTTGCGAGCGCCCATTGGATGGAGTCTCCGCCGCCCATAAACTCAATTCGACAAACTTCGATCTAGTGTTGGTCGACTGCGAGAATCTGCCGGCAGCAAAGCTCATCTTTGACGTTTGCCGCCGTGGGAATAATGGGCATAATCCCGTGCCCATCGCAATTGTCGATGGCCGCGCCGGACTGCCCACCGCCTTTCGCCTGGGAGCGGAACTGATTCTCACCAAGCCGGTCGCCAAAGACCAGGCTAGGAGCACCATCCGCACCGCCGTTAGCCGGATCCGAAAAGAGGTCCCGACAAACGAAACCGATTCCGCACAGGCGGCCAGCGCCGTCGACAGCGACGTCCGCGCGCAAGCAGCGGCGGCTGCTTCATCGCCGCTGACCAGCTTTTCAGATCCTGTTCCGAGTTACGTCTCCAGTTCGTCTTCAGGTGCTGGCGCGGCAACGGCTCCAGCCGCGGCCCTCGCCGCGACGGTCTCTTCGCCCAGCGCCACTGCGGAGATGTCATCCTTGGATGCTGAAATAGAAGCCACACCAGCGAGTCTGAACTCTATGGCAGCGTCCCCGTCTCTGGCAATACCATCTTTTTCGTCTTCGTCCGAGTCCTCTTCGATTCAAATTGCTACCGCGAGTTCAAATATCGTTCGACCTAAGATCCCTTCCGACGATCCTGTTCTTGCGGAGCTGGAAAGAACCGAAGAGGAAGAAGCGGAACGAGCCGAGAGCGAGAAGCAAAGTCCAGCGCTGGATAAAACGGCCAAAACAACGATCGCGGTATCGAAAGAATCGGCGGCCACATCTGGCATTGCGGCCTACTCGTCGCGTCACCGCCGGAAAAAAACACGGGGTTCAGTCGTCGCGTTACTGGTGCTAATCCTCGTCATCTGTGGCTTCTATGCCGCATGGATGTATCAGCCCGGCTTCCAAACAATGGCCAAGCCGAAGATTGATCGCTTCCTGGCGCTCCTCGGGGCGGCGTTGCCGGCAACGCCGTCTCAGAATTCCGCAAAACTGCCGACTCAACCGGCGCCGGCGGCGTCAGCATCCGCATCGCCAGCAGCTTCGAATAACGCAGCAGCGGCGGCTCCTGATTCCACGTCAGCTTCGCCGGCTGCTTCGACAATTGAACTAGCGACAGGTCCCGCATCTGCTGTAACGATACCGTCGGCTCCTGCAGTCGCCTCTACTCCTGCACCGGCAACACCTTCCGCGGTCGCTACTGTCGCGGCCGGAAACACAATCGCAGCGGCGCCATCTGTCGACAAGTCCGAGAGCAAATCCTCCGACACAAAGTCCTCCAACACAAAGAAAAATGTTCCTCCGGCTCCCTCCACGGCACCCCTGCCTGGGGAGGATAGCGCGATCATTTTGTCTTCCAAAGGCGCAGAAAAACGCCTGACCTACAGCGTTACACCGAAATACCCGGTCGAAGCGCTCCCGGGCAAGATCGAGGGAACAGTCGTTCTTAAGGCAGTCGTGGATGACAGCGGCAAGATAGATGGCGTACGCCTGGTCGAGGGCAACGCTACCCTGGCAACCGCCGCCATCCAAGCCGTGAAGCAGTGGCGCTATCGGCCTTATCTGCGGGATGGCAAGGCACAGTCCTTCCAGACGGTAGTGATCGTTGATTTTCAGCGGCCCTGAAGAAGGGTCGTCGGTCGCTAGTCGTTGGTCGGTCGCCAACCAGTGACCTATCGAGGCGATTCTGCGAGCGCGAAGCACTGGCGACCTAATGACCAACGACTAGCGACCAACGAGTTAGGACCAACGACCAAGGAAACAGCCACTTGAATTACTCCCGTAACTTGCCGGTAACCCCAAGCATTACCTAGGATGGCCTCATCATGGGTTACCAAGCTTTACTTTTCTGTCCCGATGAAAAACTCTCGATCGTCGTAAGTCAATTGTTCGCGGAACTGGACTTCTCAGTAGAGGCAGTGCACGAACCTTTTGCCGCCGTCAAAAAACTGATGGCGCAACATTACGATGCCATAGTCGTGGACACTGAGAACGAACAGAACGCTTCGCTGCTGTTCAAGAGCGCCAGAAATTCCAGTTCAAATCACAGTGCCCTGGCTATAGCTATGGTGGCAGGACAGGCGGGCATCACCAAAGCGTATCGCATCGGCGCGAACCTGGTTGTCACCAAGCCAATCAATGTCGAACAGACCAAAGGAACGCTTCGGGTCGCCCGAGGGCTCCTGCGAAAAACTTCTGAGGCGGCCGGCGTCACTGCCCCCAGCGGCGGTGCGGGCGTGCCCGCAAACCCTGCGAGTCCATCTTTCGCAGCCGCCGCCGGTTCCGGTGAACCGGACCGTAGAAAAGCGCCAAGGTTGGTTTTCTCTTCCAGTCAGCCTGAGACATCCGAGTCTGGACCTTCGGTGGAAGCGCGATCTGCGGAGTCTCCGGGAGCGTTCCCGGGTGCGTTTCCAGAAACCACTGCGACGCCAACCGTTGAAGACGGACCGGAGATTGCCGCTCTGGCAGAAGGTCGCAACCGGATCACGATCGCGGCGGAAGCCAACGTAGCAACTGGGCAGTCCGATAACATCGCAGTCGAGAGTGGCGTAGTGCCGAAGCAGGTTAAAACTGAATCGGAGACCAGTCTCTCCGGCTCCGGTTCCGCATCGGCTCGCGCTACAATGTCCTCTTTCCCATCATCCACAGGATCGGCCACCGCACCGGCTTCGGCGCCAGAAGCAACCCCCGTGCGCGGAACGAATAGGATTGTTGAGTCGGAGCCCGCCGGTCCATCTCCTAAGCAACCGTCTGGCGTTTTATCTCGTGACTCTACGGCAAGTGCCACCTTCAGTTCGGAGGCAGCTAACGACTCTCCGCTGTTTGCGGGAGTAAGCAAGGACTCCGATGGTTTAAGCGCCAACAAAAAGATGTTGATCGCGGCGGTTATTGTTCTGGCTCTGGCCGCGCTGGTCTACCTGGGTTATGGATTGCTCGTTAAATCGAAGATAATCGGCGCTTCACAATCCGTAGCCCTGTCGCATGAGTCAGAACCTCCCAGTGCAGGTTCCGATCATCCCGTCGCAGGATCAGATTCCCAGTCTTCAGCGATAGCAGCATCTTCTACCGGCGCCCAAAACCAGCCCACCGTGGCGACCACATCCTTGTCTGGCAAATCCGCGCCCACCGGGTCGTCCGGCCAGCCGCTAGACGCTCCGGCTAAGACCGCAGTAATAAGCATAGCGGCGAACACAGGCGCACACAGCGCTGCTGACGGCGCACCCACCGATCAACTGGAAATCGGGAAGCCAGAGTCGAAACCGCTACGAGTAAGGTCTAACGGCAGGGAGACCGCAACTCGGACGAAGGAAGATGAGTCCGCGCCGCAACTGCCCACCACAGTTGCGTCGGCAAGCGCAAACAACTTGAGCAGCATAGTTTCTTCTGAGCCGTCCAGCGTCCCTAGGCTATCGGTCTCAACCTTAAAGATTTCCCAGGGCGTCTCCGAAGGGCTTCTCATCAAGCGCGTCCAGCCAAAATATCCGAGGGGCGCGCTTCTGGTTCATGCTCAGGGCGCAGTGGAGATCGAGGCAACGATTAACAAAGAGGGATTCGTCAAGAACGCAAAAGTGCTCAAGGGAGAACCCGTTCTGGCGCACGCCGCGTTGGAAGCCGTCAGCCAATGGCGATATAAACCATACTATCTGGATGGTACGCCGGTCGAAATCCAAACCCAAATCACGGTCAATTTCAGACCGAACTAAAAAAGCAGGTCTTAGGCCTCAGGTCTTAGGTCCTGAGTTCTGCGCCGGCATGAATCCACTTGGATTTCCTGAGACCTAAGACCTAAGACCTGACCCCTGGCACCTTAATTCAGTTGCTCGTTAAGAGGGCGCTGGCGGGGACGTCCGGGATGCGCACTAATGCCGCGAAATTTGTGGTAGAGCCCGTCCAAATCCTCGCTCAAGAATCTAACAATCTGCATGCAGAAATCCCCGTGTTCGCGCAGAAACGCAAGGAACTCATGGCGTGGAATAAAGACCGCCGTCGTTGGGTAGCCTGCCTCGGCGGTGACCCTGTAATTTCCCTCGCACATGCTCTCACTCAGTCCGAGTATGGTTCCGGGACCAGCAACTTCCAATAGCTGCTTTTGGCATCCAGCGGTCTCCAGCAGCAAACGAACCTCTCCGCTCTCCACCACATAAACGCCCCTTGCAGCACAACCCTGCCGAAACAGCGCGGCGCCTTCAGCAAACCGTTGCACCCGTCTGCTTCCGTGAAGCGTCTTTACCAGCACGGGACTCAATTTCCGCGGCATAGGTCGCCACAACAAAATGTCACCTTCTTCTTGTCTATCTTCTTGCCTGTGCCCAGTCTGCATGCCTCTAATATCTGCTGCCTGTGATTCCAATCACGCCTCTAGGTAACATCATGGCTTCAGACTACACCCCTTGAAGCGCGCTGGCGTTTTTTATTGCGGATTAGTTCTTCCCGAAAAGACACGCAGTTACGTTGTTAGCGGTGGCGCGCCGAGAATGGAAGGCCAGACGAGGAGAAGACCAGGAACACCACATGCGTCGTGAACGGCCGACGGCGTGGCTTAGGCGGCGGCCCTTATTGCCGTTCGAGAATTTCGTCGATTGAAGTGCGATTGCCTCGGTCGACGCTAACGATTTTGTGGATCGGCTTGAATCCGGTCAGCGTAATATCGACGATATAGTTTCCCGGTCCCACAACCACGCCGAGCGGCGATGTTTTATCCAGCATCTGCTGATTGATGGCCACCTGTGCACCCTTCGGCTGCGTGTGAACGACAATGGAGCCCATGCCGGCCACACCCTGTCCACCCCGGCCGAGCAGCCGATTGAATGGGCTCATCGTTCGCATGTCTTCCGTGTTGCCGAGCGCCCTGAGGGTTGGCGCGTACTGGAAATTCTGAGCCGGGCCGAGATCGGCAGTGGTGGTTTCGTCAAGGTAGCCATGCTTGCGCAAGAGAACGGTGTGGCTTCCTTTTTCAACGGCGAACTGCGCCGGGGTCAGACGACCAGTTGACCTGCCGTCAATGGTGATCTCAGCGCCGGCGGGCGTACTACTTACTACCACCAAAGCATTGACGGGCGCTAAGTGGATTGCTAGAGATCGTTTGCTGCCGGCGGCAACATCGATCGAGTGTATGTCGGAGGAATAACCAGACTCAGCGACAGACACGATGTGCTTACCGGGAGCGAGACCGGTAACAGTGAATGGCGTAACCCACGACGGATCGCTTTTCCCATCGACCTGAAACGAGGCCCCTTGCGGGCTGGAGTCGATCAGCACCGCGCCCGCGACCACGACTGGAGCTGTAGCCGGTGCCGGAGCCGGTGGCCTGTTTCTCGCGCTGCGCTTCGCGACTGGACGCACCGTCAGCTTCGGTTGCACTTCCAAGGGCGGGGGCGCCAGTTGTACGGCTGGTGGCGGCGCCGGTCTTTCGGCAACAGGCTGATCTGGAATTGGAGTCGAGCTAGGTGCCGCGGTCGCTATCTTCTGCGGTGTCGCGGTAACATCCGCGTCCTCTGTACGAACATGAAAAAAGACGGCGATCGCAACCACCAGGATCAGACCGAGCGCCCCCATGATCGAAAAGAGCATCAGGCGTGGCGGAATCGTGGCGATTTGGTGGAGGGCCTCATCGGCGATTTCCCGCGGTGCGATTCGCGGCTTCTCTTCCTTAGTCGAATGTTGTTTGGCCGAGTAGCTCGACCCAGCGGCTTGCGCGACCGTGGGCAATGGCTCGGCGGGCTCGGGAATCGGCGGAGGGGAAAGTGGCTCCTTAAGCGGAGGCATCTCTGCCAGATCGGAAAAGCTCTTGCCCGAGGCGCTCGCCATGGGCTCGGACATTAGCGGGTCGAGCGGCAAGCGGGGCAAATGCATCTCGCTCTTGATCTCCGCCGCTGGCGCCGCAGAAACCGAAGCGTACGCAGTTTGAGCCCCCTCGACACTCACCTCGAAGTCGCTGATGAGGCGCGCCCCCGAATTCGAATCGTGGGCCGCTGCCGTGGTTCCTCCTGCTGACGCGGCGGCGTGCGCAAACATCGGCAAGTCAATTCGCGGCGAAGCCGGAGAAACAGGATTACGCACCACTGGCTTCGGCGTGGCCGACGGTCCAGAGGGCCAGGAAGGAGCGGACGGCGGAGCGCTTGACGAATTGCTTGACGAACCGCCTAAAGGATCGCGTAACTCAGACGAGACAAACTTCTTCGCCGCCGCCGCACGAGCCGCGGAACTCACGAGCGCACTCGACGCAACACTCGGCTTATTTGTATCCGTGCCGGCTTTCTTGCCGCTCTCCTTACAGTTTTCGAGGTCATCCAATAGCCCCCGCGCGCTCTGATAGCGTTCCACCGGATCTTTCGCCAGCGCTTTCATGATCAGAGCGCTCATTAACGGATGAATCTTGGGATTTACAGAAGATGGCAGCGGCGGCATCTCATTTTCGATCTGGCTGACAAGCCCAACCGGATCCGTATCATCGAAAGCCTTCCGCCCCGTCACCATCTCGTAGAGGATCGTCCCCAGGGTAAACAGATTCGAGCGCAGGTCAATCGCTTCCCCGCGAATCTGCTCAGGAGAACAATAGCTCATGAGCGGACCCAGGCCTTTTCCAGATTCGGCCCCGATCAGGCTCATGTTGGAAATGCCATAGCCCAGCATTTTGACCATGCCATCCCACTGCACCATGATCTTCGCGGGCTCCAGCGAACAGTGCGTCACATTCTTTTCGGCCGCTTTCTCCATGCCCGCGCAAATCTGGCGAGTTATGTCGATCAGATCCCAAATGGAGAACCCTTCATTGCGCGCCACCATGGTGGCAATGCTGTTACCCTGTACATATTCCATCGCGGCGCAAAATTGTCCCTCAATTTCGCCCGCTCCGTAGAGAACTACAATGTTCTGGCTGGCCAGTTCGCGAGCGCTCTCTCCCTCCGCAATCAGAGTTTCGACAAACGCGTCCGCGCGGCCGCCCAGCGGCGTCAGCCTCTGTGTTTTGAGCGCAACGACCTCATTGGCTTTCAGGTCCATCGCCTTATAAATAAAGGCTGTATCTGATCTCGAAAGCTCGCTTTGGATTTCGAAACGGCCGAACATCGTCGCCATTAACAATCGCCTCGCGCTGAATAAGCCGCCATACAACTGAACGTGAAATTGGCCAAGAATCGGGGAGATTCGCACCTAGAATATCGCCTTCGTGAGCCCAACTGAGAGTTACGAAGGTACCTCTACTTTCTTCTTGTTTGGAGCCAAAAAACCTTTAAAGGCCCGTCCGCAAAACGCCGGGCCGGGTTCATAAGCTCTTGGGAACATGCCCTATGACGTGGAACCAGAGTTGCGACTCGCACCCGGCAACGTTCATACTTCGACCATGACAATTAAGAATGCATCTCTGCTCGCACTCGTCGGAACCATGCTGACGACGGCTCTTTTGCTGATCACATTTGTCTTCACGCTGCTCAATGTTCTGCGGGGCCTGGTTCCTGCAACGTCGCTTTTCTCATCATTCATCTACGCTTTCGGTTCTTTTAGCATAATGGTGTTCTTTTTCGTGTTCCATCGATCGCAGTAGCCGTGATTTTTGTCGAGACAGTTGAGTCAATTTTGGCGGGACAATATTCAGCAAGGAAATGGTCGACAACGTTAAAGTCGAAAACGTTAAAGAGGATAGCGTTCGCAGACGCGGCTTTTGCAGCAAGTCTTGCCGCGTGTGCGTGGGGTAACTTTTGCCCCACCTGGGAGATTCCTGCGTGATCGAACGAATCCCATTTCTTGTAACCGCCACGAAAGACTGTCTCATCCCTTCGCGCGGCATATGGAAGCAGGCGTGCTCCATAGTTGACAACGGTGTCAATCGGGGTTTTTCCGGCGACAGGGCTGTAGGCGAGTCCGCGCCGAACAGTTAACGCTTCATCGGGGTATATCAATGTCGAGTTCGGTCAGCGGCCAGAATCAGACCCAGAGCATCGGCTCGCCACAAACTACGCAGCAGCCTTTGCGCATCGAACCGCGTGGCCAGACCGGCCGTCTCAAAACCATGATGAGATCCCTGGAACGAGAGCCCGCTGCCATCCGCAACGCGATTCGTGATCCGCGGCCTGCCTTCTCTGCGTGGTGGGAGCGCTGGCGGGAATCACGGACCCGCTTCCACATGGCCTCCATCACGAGGCAAACCAAACCCTAAATCAACCCTGAATTACTGAAAGAGCTGGTTGGCAGTTATAAGGGGCAAGCGTCACCTCGCATGGTGCCGAATCTCACCGACAGCAGCGAATCGGCGGATTACTCTTGAAATGGGGAGGCATTAAAAACTGAATACCCCAAATTAGGGCCCAACTCTCTACAAGGACGAGGGCATCTCGTCCAGCCGCCGCTCGACGGCAAGGGGGTTGGGCTTTCTTAGGTGGTCGAAGAACAATTTCTGCTCGGCAGTTAAGTGATTTGACGGCGCAATCATCTTTATCTTCATTCGCCGCTCTTCATGGCCTATCTCGGCGGAATGTTAGTACCCGCTATTTCCCCGCCTTGGTTCGGGTAAGCACTTCCCGGACTGTCTGAATTAAGCCCGCTGTATTGTTTTCGAACGATTTCTCTGATTTCACCAAAAATGCGGCGGCGCCCTCGTTAAGGAGTTTGGCCTCGTTGGCTTGACCAAGTCCGCTCTGAACGATGACTGGGATGTGTTTTAGCAAATCGTCGCTTTTAAGAGCCCGAAGAACATCGAGACCCGACAATTTGGGCAGCATCATATCGAGCAGAATAAGGTCGGGAGTGTTCGCGCGAGCCGCAGCCAGCCCCTCCTCGCCGTCCCGCGCCTGGATGACGCCGTACCCAGCCCGGACGAGCGCCCGTTCCACCGCAAGCCGCTGGAATTTACTGTCTTCGATCAGAAGTATCTTCACCGTTTCCGTCACTCTGGCTGCCTGCTCCTTCTATGGAATATGCATCGCCGATGTTGAACGGGGTTCCAACTGGCTGTTTGAGCCGCAGCGAGACCAAACTATGACCTTCTTTGAAATTGGGGTGGGAAACGGGAATTGAACCCGCAACCGTCGGAGCCACAGTCCGATGCTCTACCAGTTGAGCTATTCCCACCGCAGATGTGATCGTACAGATAACGATTATAGCAATTGCGGCGGTATTGCGGTTTTAGCTCGAGCTGGGTAGTGGGATGCTTTCAATTGCGCAGTAGCCGGCGAGATGCCGACGCGGACTGGAGTTTCCTGTGCTTGACCTCGGTGAAACTCGGCCAACATCTATGGTTAGAGCCCTCGCTTAGGAGCGGCCGATGCCCATGTACTGGAAGCCCAGGGCGCGCAGGCGCGACGAGTCGAGCAGGTTCTTGGTGTCAATGATGACGGGATGTTTTACTAAGTGGCGAATCTTCGTAAAATCCAGGGTGCGGAATTCGGGCCAGCCGGTGGCAATGATGAGGGCATCGACTCCTTCAGCGACTCCGTAGGGGGATTCGCAGTATTTCACCGTGCCGTTGAGCTGCAGGCGCGCATCGGGAATGGCCACGGGATCGTAGGCGCGGACGCGCGCTCCTCCCGCTATAAGGTTCTGCGCGAGTTGCACGGAGGCCGATCCGGCGACGGAGTTGGTATTCGGCTTGAAGGCCAGGCCCAGGATACCGACATCCTTGTTCTGAACGGTGTGAAGGACGGCGGCGACTTTTTGCAGAAGACGGTCGGCCAGTTTCAGATTCACTTCGCGGGCAGCATTCAATACTCTCAGCTCGACACTGTTGGCACGGGCCAGGCCAGTGATGGATTCCATTTCCGTCTCGGCGAAGATTCCGCCCATGCCCGCGCCCGGTTGCAGGCAGCGTGGGGCGATCTTCTTGTCTAATCCCAAAGCAAGCGACAGGCTGACGGCGTCGGCGTTCACGTGTTCGCAGAGGCTGGCAATTTCATTGATGAATGAGATCTTGGTCGCCACGAACGCAGTTGTCGCTTCGCGCGCCAACTCCGCTGTTTCGTAATTTGTGACCAGCACCGGAACTCCGCGCATTACGAGAGGATGAAAGATCTGTTTGACGCTAGAAACAGCCTCGCTCGAAGCCGTGCCGAGAATAATCCGGTCAGGCCAGTTGAAGTCTTCAACCGCGCATCCGTTGGTGAAGAACATGGGCTGGCAGATGAGCAGGCTTCTCAGATTTTTGGCATGAAGCGATTCTTCAATCCTTCTCGTCGAACCCACCTGCACCGGGGTGACGATCGAGAGCACCTGGAAACGGCCAGCCACGCCTGCCATGCGGAGCACGAGGGCTTCCAGTCCCTCCGCAGAATCTTCTGCGAGAAAAATTACTTGCGCTTTACGCGCCAATTCTTCGGGATCCGAGGAATAAACCAGCCGCCCGGAACGCACGTTGCGCCGAATCACTTCCTGAAGATTTTTCTCGAAGAAAGGAATGTTGCCCTTGGCGACCTCGACAAGGCGCGAGTCGTCGGCGTGACAACAGCAGACCGGCGTGCCGAAATCGGCAAGGCAGGCGGAAATGACGGTGGCGAGGTAACCGGATCCATAGACCCCAATTTGCATATGCTCTCTTCGGATCGAAATATCGATCGAACCTTTAACGGTCGAACTTCTGATAACTCTCGATCAAGCCCGCAGCCTGGGATCCGGCTTTATGGTGCAGCCCGGTTAATGTCATGGTAATCGGTTCAATGAGGTTAGCAACGGGTGAAAGGTACATGTCCCACGGAGGGCGCAACCGGCCGCTGGTAGAGGGTTTTGGGTGGTGATTCCAGAGAGGTTAGGGGATAAGTCCGTGAAATTGGGCGGGGCCCAAACGGGGAGCTGGGGGGTTAAGTCTTGGATGACAATTGGCCGCGTCCCAATGGCACGAGCGCCAAGTCCTGCCACCGGTCGCCATGCTCGCGGACGAAAACCAACTCTTCCACATCGACCTGGCGCTTACCCGGAAATTGCGCCCAGCGCTCGCGCGCGATTGCGCATGCGGCGTTTGCCTGCGCATCCGTTTCGGTTTTCATGATCGTGAGGTGCGGAATATAGGGCCAGTTTTCCTCGCAGCTCAGCCCTCGACCGCAGAGTTGATCGTGTAATTCTCGCATTCGATACGCGGCCCGTTTCACCTGAATAAACACAGTGGGAGTCGTGGGCAGGAATGTCTCAACATCTCCCAGTTCGACGCTGAAGGGGACAACACGGCTGCAAGCTTCTTCCAGGAAATTGAGCGCGGCCGCCTCGCTTCCCACCAGTTCCCGTGGAGGAAGAATGGTGAGATGGGCGGGCATGTGGGCTAGGGTCGGGTGGAGTTCGCTTCGCAGTTGGGCGATGAATTCGCCTACCGGATTCCGGAGATACGTCACCAAAGCGTAGCGTGAGCTGGACATGACTTCCGACGCCGATTATAGCTTGAGAGCGGGGTGCGGCGACATTCCACCTTTTGGTAGTGTCACCAAGGTCACCTTCGGGGGATCAGTTGCCTTGCCGCCGACTCCGCCTCTTGCCTAGCCGCGACTCTCCGCTTTGTTGCAGCAACTTGGTAACCAGGCCGGTCCATCCGGTCTGATGGCTGGCTCCCACTCCTGCTCCTGAATCACCGTGGAAGTATTCGTGAAACAGTATTAAGTCCCGCCAGTGTGGATCGGCATGAAATTTTTGGAGATTTCTGAACACCGGGCGGCGGTCCTCTTCATCGCGAAGAAAGATGCTCGTTATGCGGCGCGACAATTCTCCCGCGACCTGCCACAGGGTCATCATCCTTCCGGATCCGGTGGGGAACTCGACTTGGAAGCTGTCTCCGAGATAGTGATGAAACTTCTGGAGCGACTCGACCAGTATATAGTTCACCGGAAACCAGATGGGCCCACGCCAGTTTGAGTTGCCGCCGAATAATTCGGTCGACGACTCAGCAGGTTCATAATCTACGCGGTGTTCCGTGCCGTTGACGTTCAGTGTGTAAGGATGATCGCGATGGTACTGGGAGAGAGCGCGAATTCCATAAGGCGAAAGAAATTCGCGCTCGTCCAACATAAATCTCAGAATGCTGCGGAGCTTGTCCTGGTCGGCAATGGAAAGCAACCTGCGCTCGCCCATGCCCGCGGTGCGCATGCAGGCCACATTTTGCGCGAGATCGGGACGGTTGTCGATGAACCATTCCAGCCGCCGTTTGAAATCAGGCAGCTTGTCGAGAACTTCCGGCTCCAGGGTCTCCACCGCGAACAGCGGGATCAACCCCACCATGGAGCGAATTTTGATGGGGAAGTGAGTATCGTCGGGCAGCTTGAGCACGTCGTAAAAGAAGCCGTCCTCTTCGTTCCACAGTCCCATGCCGTCGTGGCGGCGATGACCGATGGCATCGGCTATGTAAATGAAGTGCTCCCAGAATTTGCTGGCCACGTCTTCATAGCAGGGCTCTTCCGCTGCCAGTTCGAGAGCGATCGCTAATAAATTGAGGGTATACATTGCCATCCAACTGGTTCCGTCGGATTGCTCGATGTATCCACCCGTGGGCCAAGGCTGGTTGCGATCGAACATACCGATGTTGTCGAGACCGAGGAATCCGCCCTGGAAGATGTTCATGCCGTCGGCGTCTTTACGGTTCACCCACCAGGTGAAATTGAGCATGAGCTTGTGAAAAATACGTTGCAGGAATTCACGGTCTCCCTTGCCCCGCCGTTTCTTGTCGATTTTGTAGACACGCCACGCCGCCCAGGCGTGCACGGGCGGATTGACGTCGCCAAAAGCCCACTCGTAAGCGGGAATCTGCCCGTTGGGGTGCATGTACCACTCGCGCAGCATTAATGTGAGCTGCTCTTTGGCGAAATCGGAATCTACAAGCGCAAGGGGCACGCAATGAAACGCCAGATCCCAGGCCGCATACCAAGGGTATTCCCACTTGTCGGGCATGGAGATTACGTCCGCGTTATACAAGTGAGGCCACCCGTGGTTGCGCCCGTGAAGGCGCTCGGGTGGTGGAGTAGGATAACCTGGGTCTCCCGCCAGCCAATCTCTTATTACGTAGTGGTAAAACTGCTTGGACCATAGCATTCCGGCAAAGGCTTGACGCATTACATTCTGCGCATCCGACGAAAGGTGGTCGGGAATGACCGTTGCGTAGAACTCGTCGGCTTCGCGTTGGCGAGAGGCGAATGTTTTATCGAAATTGGCGAAGGCATCGTTGCCTTTGAAATCGGAATCGGCAAGGCGCAAGCGAACCACGGCGGTTTCTCCCGCAGCGATCGTGAGCTTGTAATGAGCCGCCGCCTTCGTGCCCGTGGCCTGCGGATTCACCATTTGCTTATCGCCGTGCACAATGTAGTCGTTGATGCTGTCTTTGACGTAAGGAGTGGGGTTCTTGACTCCAAACAGACGGCTCGTGTTGGTTTCGTTTTCCGTAAACAGCAATTCCGGCGAGCCTTCGCAATGCAGCCAACGGTTGCCGGGATGGTTGTGATTGAGTTCGATGATCGGGTTGGGAGCGGGATGTGCCTGGTGCAGTTCTGGGCGGCGTTTTGAATCTCCCCACGACCATGTGTTGCGGAACCACACCGTCGGCAGCAGGCGCAGATTGGCAGCTTCCGTGCCGCGGTTCGCTGCCGCGATCTTGATCAGGATGTCCTCGGTGTCGGCCTTGGCGTATTCCACAAAGATGTCGAAGTAACGATTGTCATTGAACACGCCCGTGTCGAGCAGTTCGAATTCAGGCTGGCTCTTGCTGCGCCGGCGATTTTCTTCCACCAACTGATCGTAAGGAAACTCCGCCTGCGGGTACTTGTAGAGGTACTTCATGTAGGAGTGCGTGGGAGTCGAATCAAGGTAAAAATAGTACTCTTTCACGTCTTCGCCGTGATTCCCCTCTTTGCCGGTCAAGCCGAAGAGCCGTTCTTTCAGGATGGGGTCGCGTTCATTCCACAGTGCGAGCGCGAAGCAGATCATTTGCCGGCGATCGCTGATCCCAGCCAGGCCATCTTCGTTCCAGCGGTAGGCGCGCGAACGAGCCTGGTCGTGAGGCAGATATTCCCAGGCGTCCCCGTTCGGGCTGTAGTCTTCGCGCACAGTGCCCCATGCACGCTCGCTGAGATAAGGCCCCCAGCGTTTCCAGTGTTTCTTGCGCGCCCCAGACTCCGATAATCGAATTTCCTCCCGTGTCATGTTGCCGTCCTCGTAATCGCCTCGCGAAACCTCGCGTCGGGTGCCCCGGGAACAAATTCGATTGAGCCGTCCGGTTTACGCTGAATGCCGAACTTCTTCCACAGTGCATCGAGGTCGAAAGTCGCCGGCTTGTCCCGCATCTCGTGGTAAAGATCCGTAAGCACGGTGGTCCCCGTCGCTTTATCGCTGATTGCGAACGCGCGCTCGATCTCCCAGTCTTGAGTGATCATACCGCCGGCATTGAGGATGGCGCGCAGCGCGTCTTGAAGTCCTTTGCGATTTTGCGTCTGCTCGCGAATTCGAATGTCCGCCAACAGGCAGAACATCGCGCCACCCCAATAGGTGCGTCCCCAGGTGTGGGTGTGATCGAGACCCCGATCGCCGAGTTGGGGTTCGCCCTGCGGCATGTCGCGAACCACGTCCTTCCACATTTCTGCCGCGGAGAGTTGACCGGCTTGCACGCGAGCGATAGGTTCGACGTAAACAGATATGCCTTCTTCGATCCAATGATGATTTCTAGCCATGGAAGGAAATGCCAGGTGGATCATCTCGTGGGTGAGCATCCAGTCGTTGTTCAGTTGGGCAACCGTAGTTCCGGAGCCCACGGAAATGGTGATCAGGCCGCCATCGTCCGCGGGATAAGTGACGCCACTATGGACGCCTGGGCCGCCGCGCACGTGCACGTTGAGCGTGAGATGCGGGACGGGAAACTTGCCATAGTATTTGCAGACGGCAGTAGCAGCGCGGTTGATCCAGTTCAGCAGGTCGTCGCGTGAAATGCCGCCGTTGTCACCTTCGAAGCGAATTTCAATGGTGGAACCGCAGGTGGAGATTGTTTGGTTTGCGTCCGCAGCATGGGACGACTGTTGAAACAAGGTAGACATAGCGACAGCACAGCCGATGGTTACAAGCACAAGCGCCAGCGGTAGATGGAACTTCACAGGTACCCAGTTGATCCTATTGCGCTGGCGGCGGTGAATCGCGAAGCCACAAACGCTCGATGAGCCAATCCAAACAAAAACGGCCGGGGCCAAAAATTAGTACGATCAGCGACGCCATGAGGTACGTGAACGGAGCTGCGGCGGAGAACTTGTCGGGGTCGGAGAAGATGGACAGCAGCGCGTCGCGATCGCCGGTAATGTAGGCCACGGTCATGTTAGCGGTCAACAAAAGGGCGATGAAACGGCTTCCTAGTCCGATTGCGAGCAAGACGCCGCCGACTAATTCGAGAATCGATACGAAGTATGCGGTCGGGCCAGGCGCCGGCAATCCGAGGCTGCCGAAGTATTCGATGACTTTCGGCAAGTGGTTCAGTTTGCCCCAGCCGTCTACCACGAATTGCCATCCCCAATAGACGCGAACGAATAGAAGAAATGGGGATTGCAGCGAGTTTGCGCAACGCACGAGCAATGCGTAGGCGCTTTGCGCGCGGTTTATCAAAGTGGCCATCAGAGACTATTCGTCCTTTTTGCAAAACCAGCCCTGCGCCGACCAGTAGGCGAACCACTGTTGTACCTCTGTCGAGGCTTCTTCTGGCGGGCGATTGCTCCAGTCCACTGCCTCAACCGCATCAGAAAGGGTCTTACCATCGCGAAGAGCGCAAAGAATGGCGAAAACCTCTTTGTCGATGCGCTTGAAATATACGGAATTGTCGGCGCGATGCACCGCCAGGAAAATGCGCTCCGGCTTGGGTAAGCGCCGGCGTCTCGCACTCGATCGAACCCGCTCCGTGACTGCGTTGCTGACGATGTCGGCTTCTTCTTGTTCGCTGCGAACGCGGACGAGCAGATTATCTACCGGATAAGTCAAATCAAGCAGCCGGACGTGGGGTTGCAATTCAAACTTCGAATCGGGGCCGAGAGCAGACAGTTCGGCTTTGGTCAGGGCGGGCTTGGCGGCCTCGTCAAAAGCCTCGATTTCAGCCCATTCCAGGCGCACCATATCCAAGGCGATCTCCTCGAAGGTCGCAATGTGCTCAGGACGTGCGCGCAGCCACTCTTCGAGCCTTGAGCCGAGATTGCGCAACGTGAACGAGCGCGATGGGCAATCCAGCAGGTAAGCTACAGCCAGCTTTTCGAAGCGGCGCTCGCCGATGATGGCGCGCAATCCGGGAAAATCTTCCGCCAAACCTGACAGAATCCGGAACCAGTACTGCCGGTTGTAGATCTCCAGGCGCTCAAACGAAGTCAGCCGGTCGTTGGGCTTAATGATCTCATTGGCGATGGCGCGCAGCGATTTGCCTTCGCGCGTGCGCTGACGCATGCCTTCTCCGGCGGTCAATGGTTGGCGGACGGCGTCGAACATCTTGCGCTGAATATGATCGAGATCGAGATCGAATTCCATTACGCCCCCACCTTTTCGGCGACGTAACGGTTCGCCTTCAGAGCCTCGCCGTGAACCTCGTCGAACGATGGGATGCGGTCATCCCACTCCAGCAGGGTTGCAGTAGGGCCGGTCAGGTCAATGGCTCGCGCGTACAGATTCCACACCGGATCGATCACCGAATGGTCGTGCGTGTCGAGGATATACTTCTCAAACTTGGAGTGGCCGGCGATGTGGATCTGCGCCACACGCTCGTGCGGCACGCTGTTCACATACTCCAGGGGATCGAAGCTGTGATTGCGCGAGGAAACGTAGATATTGTTGACGTCAAGAAGAATTCCGCAGTCGGCCCGTTCGACCACTTCCGTCAGAAACTGCCATTCGGTCATCTCCGAGGCATGGAACTCGGCGTAGCTGCTCACGTTTTCTACTACGATTGGAACCTCAAGAAAATCGCGAGCCTCGCGAATCTTCTGCGCCGTCTTGGCCGCGGCCTCGACGGTGTAGGGCATGGGCAGCAGATCGTGCGAATACGAGCCATCCACGCTGCCCCAGCAGAGGTGATCCGAAAGCCACGGAGTTCTGGTGCGGCGTACCAACTTTTTAAGGCGCCCCAGATGCTCACGGTTGAGCGGCTCAACCGAACCAAAATACATGGAGACGCCGTGCTGCACGACACGATACTGATCGAGAATCCGATCCAGCACGTGCAGGGGCCGGCCGCCGTCAACCATAAAATTTTCTGAGATGATTTCAAACCAATCGACGACAGGCTTTTTCTCGAGGATGTGGTTGTAGTGCGGTATGCGCAACCCGATCCCGACGCCGTATTGTGTGAAACCGTTGAAGCGGTTGGCTGGCATAATCCGTCAAGTCAACCCGTCGCTTAGCGTAACTTTCGGCGAGCGGCCGAATGCCGCCGAGACGGGAGAAAAAAAGGGCCATAGCTCAGATCGCTCCGGCCCTTGCCATTGGTTGCTGTACTTACTGTGCAGGTGGCTTCGAGCCATCGGTAGCGCAGCCGCCTTTGCCTTTACAGGAGTTCTTGCCCTTGCAGCCGTTGTCGCCCGTTTTGCAGCCACCCTTGCCTTTGCAGGAATTCTGTCCCTTGCAGGCATGTTTTTCAGTTTTGTCCTGCAGCGCATTGGATATCTGTCCGTTGTTCCCGAAGGAAAAGGAATTGGTGGAGGAGGTGTTTTGCGCGATCACGGCGTTGCCGGACATCAAACCGGCCAGCGCGGCGCCCATCATCAGTGACTTCATTGATTTCGTCATCGTTATTGTTCTCCTTGATGCAGTTAGGGTTGAAGTTGAACGGTTTGCTCCTTACCTTGCTCGTGACTGTTGACGCGGGAGTCGTCTTCGGGAGTTATCCCGGGGAGTCATCCCGCAAGGGGAAATCACTTTACCACAGAAACAATCTTTTTTTCCTTAGGCCCCCACTGGGCGACAAGGAATGGAACGGAATGAGGGCACACCCCTACGCCAGCCATATTCCGTTTCCAACTTGCTCCATACTGAGACTAGCTTTCTGGCGAAAGGTTACAAAAAGAGCCAAGAATTTCTTTCGACGCATTTCTTTTGCCCCAGGCATCCCATTGCCGCCGTAACTTCTTCTGCGACTGCGAATCTCAGCATTTGCTAATATCATCCCTGCATCGGGTAGAGGAAACAAATAAAGCACATGATTCGGCGAAGCCTGATCGGGGTGCTGGCGGGCGGGGCGGCCTCGGCTGCTCTGATCGCCACCATTCATCACGCCAGCCTGAGTCTGCTGCTGGGCGCGGCGATCGGCGCAGCCTTCGCATTGGCGACGGGTTCGACTTCCAGCGCCTATATCGACAGCATGATGACGGCGGGAGCGCTCGGCGTATTCCTGTGGGGAATTCTGAGCGTCATCGCCTTGCCGTTGCTGGCGGGACAAATGCCGGCGTGGAGCGCGGGGCAGATGCGCGAGCACTTCCCCGCGCTGGTGGGATGGGTGCTCTATGGCGTGGCCCTTGGACTTCTGGCGCAGACGTTGAATGATGCCGCAGAACAGCTTCTCGGCCCCGAACCAGCGCCCCCTGATGTTAAGCCGGCGCGAAAGAAACGCGTACTGATTCTAGGTGGCGGATTCGCCGGGATGAAAACGGCGGAGTGTCTGGAAAAAGAATTTGAGAAAGATCAGTCGGTTACGATTTCCCTGGTCAGCGAGACCAATGCGTTGCTGTTCACACCGATGCTTGCGGAAGTGGCGGGTAGCAGTCTGGAGCCGAGCCACATCAGTACGCCTCTGCGCAGCGCGCTACACCGCACGGAGTTTCTTCGCGGGCGCGTAACCTCAGTCGATCTGGAAAATCGGCGGGTCCTCCTCGACGCGGACATAGGTGCGGACATAGGTGCGGAGATAGGCGGGGAAACAGCGGGCAACAAAAGTTGCCGCAACGAACTCGCCTACGATCAGCTCGTGCTGGCGCTCGGAGCCGTCTCCAACTATCTGGGACTGGCCAATGTGCAGAAGCTTGCCTTTGACTTCAAGACCCTGGTGGATGCAATCCGCATCCGAAACCACGTGATCGAGATGTTCGAGCGCGCCGACCGTGAAAACGATCCCACTGTGCGCAAGCCGCTGCTGACCTTCGTCATTGCCGGCGGAGGCTTCGCCGGCGTCGAACTTGCTGGATCCCTCAACGACTTCGCCCGCGGCATTCTCGCCGACTATCCAAGCCTGCGAAGCGAGGATGTGCGCATTCTGCTGGTGCACTCGCGGGATCGCATTCTGCCCGAGCTGAGTGAGTCGCTTGGCCGTTACGCGCAAAGCCGCATGGAAGCGCGTGGCATCGAGTTCCGCCTGAATGCCCGAGTGGCCGACGCGCGCCCCGGTATGGTTTTGCTCAACGATGCGGAAGTTCCCTCTGAGACGCTGGTATGGACAGCCGGAACCTCGCCAAATCCTTTGAGCAAGTCGCTGCCCGTAGAGAAAGATAAGCGGGGTGCGGTGATCGTGGATGCGACGCTTGCCGTGCGTGGCTGCGTCGGAGTCTGGGCCTTGGGCGACTGCGCCGCAGTCGTGGACGCAAGAACCAGATGTCCGTGTCCACCGACAGCTCAGTTCGCCTTGCGCGAAGCTGCAACCCTCGCGAGGAATATTCGCGCCACTTTGCAGGACCGCCCAACTCAGGGATTTCACTTCGACTCGCTAGGCGCACTCTGCGTGGTGGGTCATCAGACGGCTTGTGCCGAACTTACGGTGCCATTCGCGCGCAGCAGGTCGATGCGCTTCTCCGGACTGCTCGCGTGGTTGATGTGGCGTGGAATCTATCTAGGAAAATTGCCCGGCTTGGAACGCAAGATTCGAGTATTGGTGGATTGGACGGTCGAGCTTTTCTTTCCGAAAGACATCGTCCAGACCATCGACTTGCGCTAGGAAGATCTGCGATAGAAAGACTCGCGCTAGGAGAGAACGCAACATGCCTTCGACGGGATCGCTTGCCGCACCCCAGATCGAACCGAACTTCGGACCGAAGATGGAACCGAAGTTGGGAATTTGGGCGCGGGTAGAGACTCTAGGGCTTGTGGTCGGGCTTAGCGGAGGCATGGTGCAAAGCTTCGCGCTGGGCACGCCGGTGACTCACGGACTGGCGATCGGCGGTCTATTCGGTCTTATGTTTGCGATCTTTTTCGGGCAACGAGCCACCAGCGCGGGAGCAGGCCTGATCTGGGGACTGGCAGCTGCCTTTCTGATGTGGCTCGTCATCCCCGCAGGACTGCAGCCGTTGTTCTCCTCGGGTAGTCATTCGATGGCTATGCTGAGTGATACTCGCGACCAGTTCACGCTATTGGTGGCTTACCTGGAGTGCCTCGGAACGCCGGTCGGTCTTGTGCTGGGAATTCGGGGCAGTCTCCGCGCGAAATCGGGTGAGACTCATTTTCACTGGGGGCGAGCCATGATGGCGGGTGGCTTCGCGGGCTTGCTGGGCGGTTTTATTTTCGATCGTTGGATGTCCGCCGGCGACTACTTCCCGCTGCTCTCGGGCCTGAGCGCATTGTCCTCGCGGGTTTCCAGCCTGGGTCTGCAATTCTGCATCGCCGTTCTAATGGGCGTGATCTTCGGCATTTTATTTCAACGCGACGTTCGTAGTTACGGTTCGTGCATGGGCTGGGGTGTGGGATACGCGATCTTGTGGTGGTTCCTCGGGCCGCTTACGCTTTTTCCGCTTCTGTCGCGCACACCGCTGGACTGGTCCGCGGGGAACGCGAGCGCCATGTTCGGTGCCTTGGTGGGCCATATCATCTACGGCTTAATTCTCGGAGTAAGTTATGCGACCCTCGACAAGATCTGGATACGGCTCTTCATTCAGTCGGATCCCCTCAATCGCGAAGCCCACGGGCCGGGATTGCGCGTGCTGCAATCGCTTGGCTGGGGAGCCTTGGCAGGCTTTGCTGGTGGAATCGTATCAAGTCCCATCATGTTGCGGACCGGAGTGCTATCGAAGGTCGTGGGCCTGGATACCAGGCTTTCTAACCTGCACGGACTGCTGATCCACCTCCTGGTCAGTTCCCTGATCGGCATGACCTTCGGATTGTTGTTCCGCAATGAGTCCTCGAATCTTGGGTCGGGCGTGGCATGGGGATGGATTTTTGGGCTGATCTGGTGGTATCTGGGTCCGATGACCCTCTTGCCTCTCATGCTCACGGGGGTTTGTGACTGGAGCACCGATGCGGCTTCGGCGCTGCTGCCTTCTTTAATTGGACACCTGCTGTTCGGAGCGGTCACGGCGCTGGTTTTCTTGCTCCTGGAGCGGCGCTATACCCGTTGGCTATTGCTTGACCCACGCATTGCCCTGCGAGAGCAGCGCCGCGTGCGACCGGCGGGAACACCCGCTCCTGCACTTTGGTTTCTGGTTTTGGGCCTGGGAGTACTGTTGCCGATCCTATTGGGTTGAGCGCTGAGTCCCTGCGACGGGAACACCGCGATCAGCGTGCTCGCTCTGGAAGAGAAACTCACAACGTCCGAAGCAAGAAATTTCTATATTGCCGTGAATTGCTAGTCGTAATACCTCGAATTATCCGAACTTGGATTGTCCGAACTGGGCCATTAACGGCCTGGCGACTACAACAAGGGCGCGGCCGGACTTTTGTGCTAGACTGACTGTCTTACTGCTCCGAATATATGGCACGCAAGGCCCTTGTCACTGGGATTACTGGTCAAGATGGTTCATACCTGGCAGAATTCCTGCTGGAAATGAATTATCGCGTCTGCGGACTCGTGCGACGAAGCAGCACGATAAACTTTGAGCGGATCGCTCACCTTCAGGATGACGTCGAACTGATTCCTGGCGATCTCCTCGATGAAAGCTCTCTTATTGCTGCCATCAACAAGGCCGAGCCGGACGAAGTTTACAACCTTGCTGCGCAGTCGTTTGTTCCAACATCCTGGACTCAGCCTGTGCTGACGGGAGAGTTTACCGCCCTCGGCGTTACCCGCGTTCTCGAAGCGATTCGCGTTGTAAATCCGGCGATCCGCTTCTATCAGGCATCTTCCAGCGAGATGTTTGGGATGGTGGAAGAATCACCCCAAAGCGAAACCACCCGATTCTATCCCCGCAGTCCTTACGGAGTTGCCAAGCTCTATGGCCATTGGATTACCGTCAATGCCCGGGAGAGCTATGGCTTGTACGCCTGTTCTGGCATTTTGTTCAATCACGAGTCTCCGCGGCGCGGGATCGAGTTTGTAACGCGAAGGGTTACTTACAACGTTGCGCGGATAAAGCTCGGACTACAACAGAAGCTGAAAATGGGGAATCTCGAGGCGGAGCGCGATTGGGGCTTTGCTGGGGACTACGTCCGTGCGATGTGGCTAATGCTGCAGCAGGAAAAGCCCGACGATTATGTAATCGCAACCGGACAGACCAACTCGGTCAGACGCCTTCTCGAAATCGCATTTGAGCGAGTCGGGTTGGACTACCAGAGATATGTGGAGACCGACGAGGAACTGCTGCGGCCTGCCGAGGTACATCATTTACGGGGTAACTACGCCAAGGCTAAGAAAGCCCTAGGCTGGGAGCCGGGAGTTACCTTTACGGAGCTGATCGGAATGATGATCGACAGCGATCTCGAAATGCTTTCAAAGATCACCGCAAAGCCTGCGACCTTCGGAGTACGTTAGGCTGTTTTGAGCACCTGTTTTGAAAACCTGGATCGGTTGCAATCAGGATCGAGTGAGGCGCGTTCTCATCACCGGTGGAACTGGATTTGTGGGCCCACATCTGATCCGGTTTCTGAAGTCTTATTCCTCGACTGCCGATTGCTTGACTATAGCGGTAATCGCCACAGGAGATAGCCCGTGTCGGCAGGAGACTGGAGTAGATTACTATGAGCTTGACATCCGCAGAGCTGACGAGGTTCGCTCTGTCGTTCGTAGGATCAGTCCTTCTCACATCTATCATCTTGCTGGCATTTCCGCGGTGGACGTTTCCTGGAGCAACCCACAGCTTACATTCGAAGTGAATGTGTTGGGGACATCGAACCTCTTTGAGGGAGCCATGAGCCTGCCTTCACTTCCGAGGATTTTGAATGTCAGCACGTCTCAGGTGTATGCCAGTTCGGACACGATTCTGACCGAAAACAGCCCGATAAGTCCGGATAATCCGTACGCCGCCAGCAAGGCGATGGCGGAACTGCTGCGAGTGCAGTACCGGAAATGCAGCGGTGGTGGCATCGTCACAGCTCGGGCCTTCAACCATACCGGGCCCGGACAAACGCCGAGCTTTGTGCTGCCGTCAATCGCAAAGCAGTTCGCCGAAATCAAAGCCGGTCTACGCCCGCCAAGGCTAGCAGTTGGAAACATCGAGGTGAAGCGCGATTTTACCGACGTTCGCGACGTAGTCGCTGCCTACTTTGCCGTGCTCGAGGAAGGGCGCAGCAATGAAGTCTATAACGTGTGTTCCGGGTCGGCACGTCGTTTAGCGGATGTCATAAGTAAGTTCGAGGCGCTTTCCGGCATAGCCATCCAAATCGATAGCGATCCAGGCCGGTTGCGGCCCAACGAGGTTGCGCAGATTCTTGGGGATGCAACTAAGATTCGGAGGGAAACGGGTTGGAGTCCGCAGACCCCATTTGAAAAGACACTTCGGGATTTACTGGATTACTGGCGTGGGAAGATCCAGCGCGAGGGTTCGAATTGCACTTAGTAGTCGGGTGCTAAAGAACTTCCGCTTTACACGTCAATTGAAACACCGCGAGATTCTAGCGATGTATCGATTTCCTTCAAGACAAGGTAATCTTCCTTTACAACAACACACTATAGTAGTGCACGACTATTGTAGTGTACAAATAGTTGCGCAACATATTGCGACGATCATCCTGCCCCGAGCCATGGCGCGAGAGTTCGACCAAGCAACCTCTCCAGTTTATGGATCTCTGGAGCGTATTCCCTCTCCAGTCGTTGTCGCAACCCGGCCTCAATGGCGGGACGGGGCTCATAAACAAAATTTAGTCGGACCACAATCGCTCTTGCTACTTGCCATAGAGTCGGAAGCCTGCCTCTTAATGGCCGAACTGCATCGGACTGCGCCAGCCTCTGCAAAAGCTGCTGCACCGCTTTCGAGCGCATACGCCTGTTACCGTTGAGAATCTCGAAGTTATGCCTTCCGTCCGAACGTAGTCCCAAAAATGAAAGAACTCTCTCGTATGTAATACGGGGAGCACTGGCGAAATCATCGAACAGGATGACGTGAACCCGTTCCCTACTGAACGTGTCGAAGTATCGTTGGATCTGTTCGGAAAATCTGGTTATTTCGCGATAGCCCGAACTTACAACGGGTTTACCCCGAAAGGGCCCAAACTGCCAGTGTCGCGCTTCCTGAGAATCAATAGCCAGCTCTAATTGGGTGATGTGCTCGGCTCCCTCGCACAGCCACATACTGTGCAACGAGTGAATAACATCAATTGGATTATGCACCATGACTATGATCTGAGCAGAAGAATTGAAGTTGAGGATCTCTCGAGGGGCTATTCGAGAAGCTAAGTAACCTGTCGATGCCTCCCCGATCCGACTTTTTCCGGTGGCGTGGTCAAAATTGACCAGATATTGTGCCAACGTTCTTGATTGTCTCTGGTGGTCCAAAATATCGGGAGCGAAAAAATGCGGCTCTTTGTGCTTCGACATGCCTATGTCCGGGTGACCGGCCAGATACCAATAGAGGGCAGTCGTGCCACATTTTGGCGCTCCCACGATGAAGAAGTCTGGCTGGCTTACCGTTGGCAAACTCCTGCTTCCTCCTTGTTGGGCAAGGGGATCGTCGGCCTGCCTTGACGCATCCCATTGGCCACCGCCAGTATGCGGAAAACGTGGCTTAGGGAAAGTGAGCTCGGTCACACCGAAAATGTGATGAAAGGTTTGCCGGGAATTGGGGCCAGATCGGATAGTGGGAAGGAATGCTTTCTCGTCGCTTACTGTTTGGTTGCTAAGATCAGGCGTGGGTGTTGAAAAAGGGCGCTTAAGTTGAGATCGTACCGGTGGGGGGGCGCAGTGGGGGAGTTTTCCTCGCGAGGGCGTTATAACTAAGCTGTCACGGCGAGCGCTGGTCTCGGCCCTTGGCTGGAGGAAGTGGACCAGTCGCTTGATGTTCTGGGCAGCTGCCGCCAGGAAGAACTGCTCAGGAACAATTTCCGGAATCAAGAAGGAAGGCGTACTACTTAATGTCCATCCACGAGCACCGGCCACCGCATGTCAGGAAGGACTTTAAGGAGATCGGTTGGACGAAAGGAAGGGAGTTGGCGAAGATCGCACGCCGAGACGGTCAGGACTCTGATTGTGCACCCTGGGTGTACAAAGCCCGATCAATGCCGAGAGAAGTATTCAGGCGGGAGGCGGGGAGGGGAACTTACAGGAAGGGAAGAAGAACCGGCAAAGTTTACAAGAGCCAGATCCAAGAGATCGACCAGGCGATCGAGACGACAGCCCTGATGCTCGGCAAGGACAAATCGCGCGGTTAGTGTTTGGAGATGATCTACGCGGACTTCCTGGCAGGAGCACATCTCCAATGGTCACACGGAAATTCTGCTCAACTCGATCTCGCGCTATTACAAGTTCTTTGCTTATGCAGTCCGATTTGCCTGGACCCGCGAACGTCGATTGCCCGAAATACGTCACAGTGAGGGAGTTGATTGGAGACTGTGGCCAAGATTTGCGGGCAAGAGGATCAAAACGAAATGCGTGGAACGGCCAGTGGGCGTGCAATCGCGGATTTCAGCAACGTCCAGATTTATTCATCTCCCAGATTTCGATTGTGCCGCCGCCTGCAACCGAGGTACGTTTCAAGACACCGCCGGTTCTTGGCAGCGTCGATGGGCCCATTGGAGTCCCGCGTTTTTGATCCACTTGGAGTGTCGTGCAAATGTCCAGTGTGAAAGTCGCAGTTTTGCAAATAAAGACAGCGAATCCCACCAGCTTCGGCTTCGATCAGACTAAACAGTCAGAAGAAACAGGCTTCCAGTTGGATAAGCGAGAACGACCGAAAATCTGGGATGATGGGGTCTGCACCGGCTGCCTGCAGCAAGTGGGCTCGCGGCGCTGTGGCAACCCCCAGGCACCGCATCCCGGCGGCACGGGCGGATTTCACACCGGAAGCTGCATCTTCCACCGCGAGCAGAAGCCCGGGAGACTCTTGCATGCGCTCTGCGGCTGACCGGTAAAGGGCAGGATCGGGCTTGCCGGCAGTGACATCGTCACCGGTCACAATCGTATGGAAGTAATGTGCCAGTCCCAATTCCTCAAGAGTCCCAAGCGCGCGCTTCCGACTCGCGGAGGTGGCAAGGCCGGTGCGGATACCTACCTCCGACAGGTCGCCCAGGAACTCAACCACACCCGGTATGGGTTGCACGGAATGGTTGTGCTTCTTGAGCAGTTCGTCCTTGCGGTTTCCATACTCTGCGATTTGCTCGGGAGGAAGCTCTCCCAGGAAGTGCTTCAAAATCTCAGCGCGCTTGCAGCCATCGAGAATAAAATCCAGCTCCTCGTCGCTGGTTTCCCTGCCTACGCTTTCCAGAAAAGCCTTCCACGCCAAACGATGAGCTGGATGGCTGTCGATGATAACTCCGTCCATATCAAACACAACTCCGCGCAACATTCCAGTCACCTCATGCCTCCGGGAATCCGGTCCAGGTCGCCTGTGCCTTTTGGTAGTTCTCCATGGTTCCGATGTCGATGAGGTAGTCGTGGATCGGAAAGGCGATCATCCGCCCGGTAAGTCTGGGCAGCACATGAAAGCCGATATCGGCGGGGGTTTCTTCGGGAATAACGTCCAGCATGTCTCGCGTGCCGATCATCAAGCCGGAGAACGCCCAATTGCCGGTTGGATTCAGGGGCTTTTCGACGAACTGCTCAATCACTCCATCGCCGTTAGTTGTCACAATGCCACATCGCCGGGGATCAGGTACCTTGTAGATCCCCAGAGTAGCTGCAGGTCTGCGATCACGGTGTAACCGTAACATGGCTCCGAGGTCGGCAGAGTTGAGAACGTCAGCGTAGAAGATCCAGAATAGATCCTCCGACCCAATCCAGTCGCGGTTGGCTCTCAAGGTACCCGCGCTGCCCAGTAACTCCGGTTCTTCCACGATGCGTACCTGAATGGCATCTGCATTGTGTAGCAAGAACTCTCGTACGGGCGCGGCATGAGCATGCAGGTTGATCAGGACCTCGCTAATACCTACTCGCTTACAGCACTGGAGCCAAAGCGCGAGGATCGGAACGCCCTGAATGGGCACTAGACACTTGGGAATGGTGTCGGTGATGGGACGTAGCCGGGTACCATGACCGGCTGCCAGCAAAAACGCTTTCAGGGGCCTCCCTCCAAGGAATTGGACGCTAGTCCAAGCGGCTACGTTCCGCCAGGGCTTTGGGGACGAACACCCAGCGAGAGCCGCCACGTTCGTCGCTGTCGATAAAGGGATCGTTCACGATGACCTGCGCTCCTTGAGTGTCAAAGCCGAACGTCATCTCATGAATGCCCTCCTCGCGCATGGCCTCCCGAACTGCGGTTTGCTGGGCTGGTTCGCAATAGAACAAAAGGAATCCCCCACCGCCTGCGCCCGTAATTTTCCCGCCGAGGGCGCCATGATGCAGCGCAAGGGAGTACAGCTTATCGATGCGGGGGGTCGAGATCTTATCGGAAATCCGACGTTTGGCCTGCCAGGCTTCGTGCAAAAGCTCACCGAATTGATGCAAATTACCTCGCTCGAGGCTCTCCTGCATACGAGCACCCAGCGCTTTTACCTCATGCAAAGCCTCGACCGCAACCCCGTGACCGCTACGCGTGGACGCTTCCTGCTCTTGCAAAATAGTCCAGGAATGATGCGCAGCGCCAGCGAAGAACAACATGAGATTCGACTGCAGTTCGCGTAAAACGGCAGCCTCCAGTTCCACCGGTTTGACCAGCGTCGTCCCATCGGAGTGGAACGAGATGTAGTTCAAGCCGCCGAAGGCAGCGGCGTATTCGTCCTGCTTTCCCACGTGCTTACCGAGAATATGACGCGCGACGAAGAAAGCGCGCTCCGCAAGGTCGTACTTGGAGAGTGGGCGTTGGAGATAGCTCGTCAACGTCTTGAGTATATTTACACAGACGCTCGCAGACGATCCCAGCCCGGTTCCAGGAGGAATTTCGGACGCGAGAAACAGGTCGACAGCTAAATCGCAGTCCATCTCCTTAAGAACAGCGAGCGGGATTTCCAACGCGCTGCCTTCGAGGCTCATGCCCGCGATGTCGTGCCACGTCTCACATACTCGAAGGTCAGATGAGATTACCTGCACACGACCATCCGACCTTTTACCCAGAATCGTGTAGAAGTACTTATTAATGGCTGCGCTCAGGACAGCGCCGCCGAACTGCTCATAGTAGGCGGGCAGGTCGGTCCCGCCGCCGCCAAAACTAATCCGAACTGGACTGCGAACTATGAGCACTGGCTAGTGTCTCCTCAAATAGGGCTTCTTGGCGAGTCTCTGTCGCCACCTGGGGGAAGTTCGTCTGCACTCGACGCCATTGGAACAGACGCTTCGCGATGGTCCACAAGGTCTGCAGCAATAAGGAAATGTCCTGAAACGGGGAACGGTGTAAAACGTATTGCAGATCGTACTTGGTTTTATCTTCCGAAGAGTTCTGATCGCGCAAGCCATGAACCTGGGCGAGTCCTGTTATCCCGGGCCTCACACTAAGCCGTTGTCTGTGCCAGTCGCCGTAATGGCGCGTTCGCTCGGGTCCTTCCGGCCGGGGCCCGACAAGACTCATCTCGCCCCGCAGCACATTCAATAGCTGGGGTAACTCGGTAAGGCTGGAGCGTTGCATGAGAAATTCGTAGGTGGGCAGTCCGGTAGCACGGCGGTCGGAGTTCAGACGATACATCCAAAATTCCTTACCATTTTGTCCACAACGAAGTTCGCGTCGGAAACTCTTCCCCTTACAAAGCTTCAACACGAGAGCCGCTGGAGCCACCGTAGCTAGCGCCAAGGGCAACAGACAGGCTGTCATGGCCAAGTCCAGAACTGGCTTCCACAGCGGATTCGCCGCGACTGCGGCGGCGCCCTCCCACTTCAGCAACGGTAGCCCATCCAGGTCCAGAAGCTCCGGCTTGGACAGGTAGAGTTCATAGGGTTGTGGAACCAAGCTAACGGCGAGTCCTGCGTTCCGGCAGTTGGTCGCCAGCTCCAAGATCTCAGAATGACCGGGTTCGGGAACTGTGAGGATAATCTCGTCTACCCGGCAAGATTGCAGAAGCTGAACTATGCCCACCGTCTGTAGGACGACCAGATCTGTTGCGGCTTCAGTCGACGGCAGGTCAAAGCCGTTCTGAGCGGGATGAAGAAACCCAACAACCTGGCACAACAGTTCGGGATGACGGTCGATGGTCGTTGCCATCTCCCGCGCCAGAGGTCCATCGCCCACGATCACTGCTCTACGCACCGCACCCACGCGATAACGTGACACGAGAAACGATCGCAGAGTGAGACGTATGACAACAAAACCAAGGAACAGAAGAACCCCAAAATAACCGAGGGCTAGCCGAGACATGAATACCTGTGCGATATATCCGCTGGCGAACAGCATTGCCATCAGGCCCAGGACAGCGGGGAACAATTGCGAAAGGACCGCCGGTACTCTCCATCCCCCGCGGAATCCGTCCAGTCGGAGCCAAGATGACAACGCGCTCCACAGGAACAGCGCCAGTACGAGCGGAGCCATAAAAGTAAGAATCGAGCTTTGTTTCGTATTCTCCGCCACCCAAACGTAGCGCAAAAAATACGCTAAGCCCATGGCCGCCACGGTCCAAATGAGGTCAGCGCCGAGAATCAGGTATCGTAACTTCTGCGTCTTCACTTCTTTTTCTTCTTTCCGGGAAAGATGTTCAGCAACTGATGAATGTTTATAGGTCGACTGCTGGCGTCGCTCTCTCTCCAGTCGCGTCTCACCGTGGCAGGTCGCCACAGTTCTCCGCGAATCGTCAGTCGGCCGAGGCTCCTGCCGCCAGTGGCTTCGCGAGAATAGTCTCCGAAATCCGCTGGCGGAGGACGGAGAATATGGCGTGGGTCACGCTGAGGTGGAAGTCTTCGACGATTTGCATGTTATCGGATGGAAGAATAACGCAAAAATCACACAAGCTCTTCATTTTTCCACCTTTAAACCCCGTCAAGCCGATGGTGGTGGCCTGAGCCTGCTTGGCTACTTTGAGCGCCTGCAGGACGTTTGGTGAATTGCCGCTGCCACTGATAGCGAATGCTACATCGCCGGGAACCACGAAGTTCTGCAGTTGTTCCGCGAAGATCCTTTCGTATGAAGTATCGTTTGCCCATGCCGAAATGAGTGGTATGTTGTCGGTAAGGGCCATAACACGAAAGCGCTTCCAACCGTTGTTTCCGAACAGAGTTCCCTTACCGAGATCACAGGCAAAATGTGATGCCAAGGCCGCGCTCCCTCCGTTCCCGAAAATGAACACGCTCTTGCCCTCTGCGTATGCGCGAAGTAACTCGCTGATTGTCTGTTCAATCATGCCATGAGGCAGGTTCGCGACGACCCGCGGGTGCATCTCGAAGTACTCTTCGGAACTGCGGATCAGCGATGGGGTGCAAGGTTGCGCTGATGCTGAATGACTTTTGTCCATATACGTCTCCGGAGGTGAGGAAGGAGGTAGATGCTGTCTAATTCGTCAAGAAAAGATCGCTATATCGTGAAGGGATCCGACGCACGTAACTATGCTACGGTGCCACGCTGACTTCCAATGTCATCATCATTCTGGTCGTTCCACCTAGGAACGAGAAGACCATGATCTTTCCGCCAATGTAACCGCTTCCTTCGCCACAGTCCCGCCCGACTGGTGGTAATAATGAAGAGTCGGTCAAAGTAACGCTGCTTCCGTTTTCGAAACCACCACTCACAGTACAGAGCATGATCGTCGTCTTCTATAGATCGGGTCAGCAGTTCTTTCCTAAAAGCACGTAAGGGATAGCCTCCAGGAGAATCTTTAAATCCAGCCAGATCGACCAATTATTTATGTACTCTAGGTCAAGTTGGACCATCTGATCGAAATCAGTGGTCTTACCTGACACGATCCAGAGCGAAACGGATCCTGGCTTCACCAGAACCCTTTGCCTTTGCCAATCTTTAAGCTGTTCATACTCAAAGATCTGAGTGGGCCGCGGTCCTACCAAACTCATATCCGCCTTAAGAACACTCCACAATTGAGGCAACTCGTCTAGGCTGAATCGCCTGAGGACGCGTCCGACCGGGGTAACACGAGGGTCGTTCTGCATTTTGAAGAATACACCTGTCATCTCGTTCTTCTCGCGCAGTTGCTCCCTCATCCGATCGGCACCGTCAAACATCGTCCGGAACTTGTAACCAACGAAGGGTTGACCTCCTTTGCCGATAACATTCCAACGGAAGAATATTGGACCTAGCGACGTCAGTTTGATGAGTAGCGCAATCAGAATCATTAGGGGAAGCAAAATGAGGAATGCTGCCCCGGAAATAACCAGGTCCATAACCCGCTTCATTGCCATGCCGCCAGGCGATAGCTCGCGGCACACCTTCGGTTCTTGCAGCACGGAAATGTGATTTGCGCTCAGCAAGATTGTTGGTCCGGAGTGTTCCTGTTGGGTTTCATTCCGCATGGGAGATGCCTTTGCGTGTCAGCGGCCCGCTGGGTCAATTCGCAGGGGAGAGCAACGGGACCGCGTATCCCATGAAATTGTCACAGCACTTCAGCCGGAAATAGAGAGTGATCCGGCCGCATCTTGATCTTGTCACTGAATCTCCCTATCGCGTGGTTGCAAAACTCCTGAAACTCATTGCGAAATCGTTCCGATGAGAATCGCGCAGCGTTCTTTCGGCAGGCCATTGCATCAAACGATGCGCGTTCTCTTTCGAAACGATGAATGGCATTTACGATCGCTTCGGGCGTCTGTTCTTGAAAAAAAACTCCGGTGGGTTCTTCCATAGTAAGATCCCGGACTGTCTCCAAGGATCCGCCCTTTCCGAACGCAATCACAGGCGTGCCGCATGCTTGCGCTTCGACTACGCTAATACCGAAATCTTCTTCTGCGGCGAACACAAAGGCTTGCGCCTGCTGCATATGCTGCCGTACCACCTCAAAAGCTTGGAAGCCCATCATGGTGACGTTGTCGCGAGCAATGGATTTTATATCTCTGAAATTGGGCCCGTCACCTATGACAACCAGCTTCTTCTCCGGCATCTTGTTAAAGGCTTTCACGATCAAACCCACCTTTTTATAGGGCACCAAGCGCGAGACGGTCAGATAAAAGTCAGTTTTTTCTCGGATCAGTTCAAAGGAATCAACGTCCACCGGCGGGTAGATGACGCTCGATTCCCGCCTATAGACTTTCCAGATGCGACGCGCAATGTAATGCGAGATCGCAATGAATTCATCTACCCCGTTTGCCGTTCGCAAGTCCCAGATTCTGGCGTGATGAAGCATCCAGCGGGCGAAGCAGCCCTTCATCCCCCCATCCAAAGCCGACTCGGCAAGGTATTGGTGCTGCAAATCCCACGCGTATCGCATGGGAGAATAGCAACAGCAGATGTGCAACTGGTGAGGACCGGTAATCACCCCCTTGGCAACTGCGTGGCTGCTGGAAATTATCACGTCATAGGCCGACATATCTAACTGCTCGACCGCTAGAAGAAGCAACGGAAGGCACTTGCGGAACCATTTCTGCGCCATGGGAAGATGCTGAATAAATGAAGTGCGCACCGGTTTGTTTCGAATAAAATCCCGCTCCCCTGCAGGCAGAAAATCCACCAGACTAAACAGGTCCGCGTCCGGGAAACAGGCAAGAATCTGCTCCAGGACCCGATCGGCTCCGGCGTAGGTCACAAGCCAGTCATGAATGACAGCGACTTTCAAAGGTTTTCCTCTCTAGGGAGCTCCGCCGGACTTAGAGCGTGAAATTCTCAACCAGAGCATGAATTCCCTTAGCGATCTCTCCCTGATTCTCCACGCTTCTGAAAGATGAAATCTGCGCTGCAGGGCAGCAGATGCTGCAATGGTTTGACCCGGCACAAGAATGCATAATAGACGGTTTCAACCAACCCCCTGTTCATGGTGTGAGGTACCAGATTGTAAGAAGCTGAGAATCCGACCTCCTTGGCCATGGCTGCCAGTTTTCGGTGAACTATGACGTCCTCCGGCACTTCCGACCGCTTGCGGTTCACCCGCCAATAAGCCGCGCGATACCAAAACCGTGGACAGCAAGGTTCTTGCAGATAGAGACAAAAACCACCCGGTTTCAAAACCCTTCTGATTTCAACCAGCGTGCTGCGATGGGAGCGGAAGTGGTGGGCCGCTTGGAAACAAAAGACCAAATCGACGGAGTCAGCCTCCAACGGGATTTTATTGCTGGGACAGGCAAAAACCCGATCGACTTTACTGGAAAATACATGTTCCCATTTAGATACCGATTGGACGGCGTAAGGGCTTATGTCCGAGGCGTACGTCACCAAGTGGGGAAACTCACGTTTCACAAGCGACGAGGCCCATGCTTGGCCGGCGCCAAGCTCAAGAGTGACCGAGGCTCGCGCAAAGAAATCACTGTGGCCCCTGAGCTCCGTCAGAAAAATTCGGGCTTCGGCGCACTTGTGGAGGATGTTCTCAACCGCGTTTGATTCTGGGCTATCAGTGGGGGAGGTTCTCCAAGCCTCGATTTCTATGAGCTGTTCCCTTGAAAATCCCCTCATCGCATCCAGAGAGGGCGCGGGAACGGCAGCTAAAGAATGCTTAGTATGGCTCATATCAGTTCGACGCCGCCGCTTCAAGTACGTCCCATGTTCTTCTGGCGGTTTCGTCCCAGGAGAACTGCCTTGCACGCAGCAATCCCCGTTCCCGCAAATCTCGCCGGAGCGCGGGATTTTCAACCAGAGCGTGAATTCCTTCTGCGATCTCTTCCTCATTTTCCGGGTCTACCAGTATCCCGGCATCGCCCACCACCTCGGGCAGTGAAGAACGATTTCCGGCAAGCACAGGAATGCCGCTGGCCATTGCTTCCAATGGCGGTAACCCGAATCCCTCATAGAGAGAAACATAAGCCAGCCCCAATGCACCAGCGTATAACGAGGGCAATTCGGAATCATTAACATGGTCGGCCAGAAAGACTCTGGGCGGCGTGCGGTCGACTTGCACTTTGGCAAAGACCCGCCCGCTTCCTCTGCCACCCACAACAACAAGCCACAGGTCCTCAGGCATCCGCTCCAACACGCGCGCCCAGGAACGGAAAAGACGGTACAGATTCTTGCGTGGCTCAAGCGAACCAACCGTGAGAATGTAATTGCTCGATGGTAGTTTCAGGGAAGCTATGGTTTGGACTGTTTCCGAGATTGCCTCTGGACGAAAGCGGGAACTCACTCCGCAGGGAACGACTCTGACCTTCTCCGGCTCGATGTGAATATGAGCCAGAATGCGCCCTTTAGTGAATTCCGAGTCCGTGGTGATCAGCAGCACGCGCTTCAGCAGTCTGGGCAGCAAGAATCGGTACCAAGCGGCAAAATGGGGACTGAAACCTTCGGGCCAGTCGAACACCGACATATCATGAAGAGTTAAAACTTGTCTTTCCGTGCCCAGAGGACCCGTGTTCGATGGCGAAAACAATAACCTGCCATGGAGTTTCGCTGGCAGGACGCACTGTTCCCAGGCGTGCCCTGCGAGGCCGTGCAAGGAACCGCTAGGTGCTATGGGATGAACCATGCCATCCCACCGTGCCAGCAGTTCGGTTGCATAGCGCTGCACACCCGTCACGGGGGCATATAACACCCGGGTGTTAACTGCGACCTCTCCCCTGCCAGGCATCAACGAGGTAGACTCAGTCTCGGTTTTTCGACGCGGGCTGCACAACAATACAGGAACGCGAGGGCCAAGAACCAAATGTCGAACTGCCAGCCTCCTTGAGCAATGTTGGCGATAATAAGCCCGATACCAGCACCGATCGCCAAGACCGGATAGGTTTGTTGGGCTCTTTTTGTGATACTCCAAAGCCAACTCAAGATGAGCACCGTGCCGAAGGCTCCATATTCGACCAGCCACGCGACTGGCGTCACCTGAATCGGAACGTCTGACGGATACTGGCCCGTTTTCACGACGTAATCACCGTACCGGCCGGGCCCGATACCGGTGAAAAAAGCCAACGGGTTGTCCCACAAGAGTTGTAACCCATAACGAGTGTGAAACATACGCTCGCCGCCGGCTTCTCCGATGGTTCCAATCTCGCCGGGTTTGGTCGCAGCAGCCTCCGTCCATTTTTCCATCACGCGTGGCAAGGCGTAGGCGGCTATACCTAGCAACAACAGACTTCCCAGCAATATCTCCGCTGACTTCCTCATCCAAGGCTTGGCCGCCCTTTTGCGCATGCTGAAGTACAAGAACAACCCGAAGGTGATCACCGCGAGAAGAACTTCGTCGGACAAGGATGCGATCGCGCCAATGAGCGCCACTGCGACACCCAACCGAGCCCATCTTCTTTCGTTATCCCCTTGCAGGCTGACGCCCCTGCCCCCTGCGAGAAATGTTGCAAACACCACCAGACAACTGAACATGAACAGCCCAAACGGAGGAGACTCGATGAAGGTACCCGCCATCCGATACACCGGCGTGTCCCCAAACCATACGACTTGGCGCATTTTGTAGACGTTTAGATAAAGCGCGACAATGTCGGGGACTGGCACTAAATCATACAAAGCCAAATACAGATAGCTTGCGAGCGCAAGCTGAATGGTGGCTGAAATGGCCAGCCAGCGGAGCACGAACTCTCTTCGTGTGCTCAGAAACTCGACCGATAGCCAGAACCAGATCATGTACAAACAAAGACGAATCGGCTCGATATAGATCCCATACAGGGATGAGTTCTCCCGATCCGGGGACACCGCCATGAAGAAATATCCCACTGATGCGCTCAAGAAAGCATAGACAACCACCCACAGCGCCATCTTGTCTTTCACGGGTGTTTTTACCAGAACGAAGCTGAGAAATCCGAGAACCAGCGTCGGGTGAACCCAGGCAATGTTGGCGCCGTGCAATATGGGCTTTAGCTCCAATGGCATCAGCAATAGACCGAGTGCATAAAAAAACGCCGCCGTTCTAATCAAGGGAGTGGCTCTCTCACATCTGGAAGTTGAACGGAGTCCGCTGCCGGAAGCTCAACTTGGAATTGATTTGCCAGAGTCTTTCTGCCATGCAGTGAAGCTTGTGGTCCTCTCCATCCCGACAGTCGTCCTTTTAGGAGCGCCCAGTAATAACTTGCTTTCGGACCACTCAAGCCCGCCAGTGAAAGGATCACGCCACCCAATGGGCGCAGCAGATAATATCCCAGATACCACAATGGATAGCGGTGTTTCTTGAGCGCGTACCCCATTCCGCGCGCGTACGAGTGGGCTTTCCGTATGTTCTGATCATTATCGATGACAAAAATGTCAGGGTGGTCAATGATCACTTCCGGCGCATAGCGAATCCGGCAATCCTTCTCAATCGCACGCAAGACGTAATCTACCTCTTCTGCCCCGCCGAAACCTGACCCAGATCCGCTTCCCAGAAGTTCGTCGAACTCGCCCACGATCTTAGCCGTTGACGTTTTGAGGAATATCGCGACGGAAACGGTTCGACCCCACAGGTTGAACCGGTCAAGGAATCCGATCTCCCGATCAAGAAAGTGACGGGCTTGCCGCGCAGTGCATTTGCCGACGACACCATCCCAATCCGAGTGCTCGGAAAACAGCCGCGCGATCTGCTCCAGCCGCGGAGCCTGGTACCAGCAATCATCGTCAGGAAAAGCCACGATATCGCCGGAGATGTGGCGCAGGCCAACATTCCGGGCCCGCGACAACCCCTTCGCGGATCGAAGACGTTGGATGGCAAACCGGTGGTAATAGGGGGTGAGGATCGGAACCAAACGATCATCAGAGTTTTGGTCGACGACGATGAGCTCGAAGTTGCGATAGGACTGACAATCGAGATGCGAAAGGAAGTTCGAAAGTTCAACCGTACGGTCGATTGTTGCCAGGATTAGAGAAAACTTCAACAGGGGTGCCGATGATGGGCGGGGCGATTCTCGATGCAATATCTGTTCGAGCGTCTTCATCTAGCTAACAGTTGGCTTTCGAGAAAGAACAACACTTGGAGCGAGCAACCGACGAAGGCTATGGAGGACAGTCCAGACCATCTGACCCATGACAAGAGATGCCCAGGCGACCAACGGTCCAGACTCGCGCCAGTTTCTGACATTTGCCATTGTCAGGAAAAGTGGAGCGAAGACGACGCTTAAGACAGCCCTCAGGAGTGGCTGGGAAGATTCGCAAGAGGCTCGCGCCTCGGCATCACCATATTTTCTAAGTGCGTAGACCAGCACCCTCGATAAACCCCAACTTAGAAACACAGCGGTCAGAAGACTAATGGCAGTTTCCCAAGGCAGTAACGGAAGCAACTCTGGTAGGTATCTGTAAAAAGCCAGGGCGGCAAAGCTAGTCAGTCGAAGAAAAGGAATGTTCCGAACGCTGCAACTCGTGTGAATGATTAAGAGAAGCACTAAACAAACACTTGTTAAGTCAAAGGAAAACATACTGCCTAGGCCACGCGTGTAACAAACGGCCACTGACACGAGACCCAGAAGCACAACACGGATGAAGACAAAGACTCTCAGACTCAGTGACCTCTCCGACAGTCGGTCACCGCCCGGTTCGGTTGCCGAATCCGCGATGTCGTTCCAGAAGTAACCACACTCATAAAAGGAAAGGTAACCTAAAAACATTAACGAAACCAGCCACAGTGGGACATGATAGATGAGAGTCAGGCACAGAGTAAGCGGTACCACCTCACTGAGAGCAAACGCGACTATCCCGCGATAGGTATGGAGCCGAGAACGATAGGTATAACCCAACGGCAGATAATAGAGTAGCGTTGACATTGTCTCTAGATGAAAGTGAACTTGGACAGAGCTGAAGTCCGAACTGTTTCCCTGTTGCCGAAATAGTACACGTGCGAGGCCTGTTCCATTAAATCAGTATCATCAGGATTATCGGTGTAGACCACTAGTTCGCGATCATGTGAAGGAATAAGCTGTGATAGCGAATGCCATTTGCGACCCGAGAGATCGAGGGCCAACCGGCCGGTGCAAATACCGTCCCGGTTGTATTCAAGTCGCGAGCAAACCATGTCGGTCAGACCTAGTTCTTTGACGACCGCATCGGCGATGGGGTCAAGAGTTGCCGTCGCCAAGTACACTGAAGCAGATCGAAGCTTACCCTCGCGGATGGCCTCCAAAACTTTGGAATTGGCATGAGTCAGGAGGCGGCTACGAACATACTTTGAACCTTCTTCATATAAGAACGCTCGACTAAGACCCTTTGTCGCGAAGACTTGAAGGGCGCGTCCACTATTTCGTCTTGTCTTGCCGTCCAACCATGAGACCGCAGGCGACAACCCCAACACGGAGTAGAAACGTCCCGCGCCACGGAGCGAAAGTGAACGGAGGAATGAGTGTGTCGTATTCTCCGCGATGAGAGTGCCGCATAAATCGACGACGAGGCTCACAACTCGCCCCCGCAGCAGGTTGCAACAAGATTCAACGACAAGGGCAGGTCAAGCCCCGGGCGGCCAAATTCGGCAATAGCCTCCAGCCGGCGCAAAGCCCGAACCAGCGACAGAAGCACGAATCGGCCAGACCCGGCAACAGACCTCGAGAAGCCAAATGGTTCCGCAGAAATCTTTACCCGCCGGAAGCCTACCATCGACAGGTCATGCATGAGAGAATCCTCCGTGTAACTACGGTGGTGGGTCGGATCACCGTATCGATAGCGGCCGGCAAATGTAGAATTGGCGTTTGGAACCCTAAGAAATAAACTTCCGGTGGGCGATATGTTTGACCGAATGCTATTTAGAAGGGCTACGTCCCAGGGACTGGGAACGTGCTCAAGCACGTCAGTCATGATTACGAGTTCAAATGCAGCTTGCTCCGAAAGCCATTCACTCGTGTCTGCTGCGACCTCTGCGTGCAGCCCTAGATTCTTGGCAAAGCTGATTTGGCCCAGATCCTTATCGATCCCCATTGCATTCGAATACCCTCTCCGCTGTGACAACCATTCAAGGAGGAGCCCCGCACCGCACCCCAAGTCTAGAATCCGGGCGTGTTTGTCGTGAGGAAGGATGTCCGAGAGCAGATGATCATACATCGGCCAGTACGCCTCCCTGCCCGCGGGCGACAAGTCGTTACAGCGAGCATAATGCTCGAAATAGGGGGTCGTGGTCACGGGACTCAAAAAGCAGCCGACGGCGCGTTTGTATCCGCAAAGACGGGTTTTGTGATGGAGTGCCGCAAGAGGAACGTCAGCAAGTACGAGTAAGAAGCTAGTGTAGCGATAGCGGCACCCAGTGCCTGGAATCTAGGAATCAAAAACAAATTGAGAATGATATTAACGGCAGCGGCACTACCCGTGCCGGCAAGGATTGCGCGATCATGCCCGCGGCTAACGAAGACGGTGCCGAGCAGCGCAACACAGAAATCCATGGGTATGGCAAAGACCAATACACGAAGCAGGTTGGTCGCTCCAAGATCGCTACCGTAGATGACCCGCAAGATCGCCGGGGCGAATACGCCGATCACTACGGCCAGCGCTGCGCCGGCGGCCGTAACCAGCAGCAGGGTGCCAAAAAGGAGGCTTTGCGCATTGGGCCCGCCCCTGGCACGTGAGAGCTTAGGATAAAGCGAACTCGTCACCAGCCAGTATGTGCCCAAGATCAGGAACAGTATTTTATAGGCGGCGGAGTAACGTCCCACTTCGGCGGCGGTGGACATAGCACCCAGCAACATCGTGTCGAGATTGTGAAATGCCTGATTTAGTATGGTGGCCATTCCCAGCGGTAGAATCGTAAGCCAACGGATTTCCCTCCGGATGAGGTCCTCAGCCACCAGATTTGAGTCAACCTCGTTCTTCCATCGCAACCGCCAGACAGTCCATAGCGCCAGTGCGCCCAGGATCGCTGCGCAACCGTTCGCCAGGATCAGCGGCAACAATGTTTTCTTGGTGAGAATAATTCCGATTAGGCAACCGACTAGAAAGAGCACTCTTACTCCACCGTTGAACCCTCCAAGCCAGGCGAACTTGTTCAGCCCCCAAGCTAACCAATCCAGGGAAAATGCGTAGGGGACAACGGCCAGCACGAAACCCAAAACATAAGGCCTGGCGGAATGAGGCACTGGACCGTACAGAGCATATGTGCAGCCGAGCGCAACGCAAACTGCGCAAGACAGAAGCCGTTTTACGAGTATCTCCCTGATGATGACTGAAGCCCCGCCACCATGGCGCGCTACGAGGCGCGCACCGATCAGTCTCAATCCTTGGTCGGTTCCCAGCGTAACGTATAGGGCAACTGTTTGGGCCAACGCGACAATTCCGAGCAATTCGACCCCGAAGCGTCGAGAAAGGTAAGCAAAGAGCAGCAACGACGATAGCACCGAAACCGCCTGGCCCACCCCGAGGCTGAAAACTGAACTGAGTACACTTCTTAAACTGCGGGCGCTGATTCCAGGAGTGACTTGCACGAGTGTTTTCAGTTTCGCCAAAGACGGCCATCTCTGCAGAACTGTCGCCGAGGGAGTATCTGCCAGGGTAATCGCAGCCTTTTCACTGAGGCATCTGGGGGCTGGAGGACTTGGCCTCATCTTGTCCATGGTGGCGCTTCACTTTCGACAAACGGAGAGCAACCTGGTGTCGTAGGGCCGACCAATCGTGCCTTGCGCCAGCCGAGACTTCGTGGAGGAACAGCTTACTTGGGTCTTGCTCATCGGTCTCTTGCCAAATCGCACTTCCCAGAACCCACATACAGCCCGCAGCAAGAAAAAGAATAAGTCCTGTCAGGGCAATCGATAGCCTGTGAGGTGCAGCTTTCTTCTCGGGGTAATTCGCTGGATCCAGCACTTTGACAGTGGGAATTTCTTTGGCTTCCTGCACCTTGGCCAACTCGTACTGCTTGGTCAAGGTCTCATACACAGCCTCTTGAATCTTGATACGTCGGTATAGGTCTGCATAGGCAACACCAAGAAGAGGGAGTTGCCGAATCGAGGGATAGAGTGGGCTCTCGCCGCTTGACATATCAGACCCTGTGCCTGATCCGCCGAGTTTATTGAGTTGTCGGCGGAGCTCGTCAATGTTGGCCTGGGCTGAGCGAACACGCGAATTGTTAGACGTGTAGATCTGTTCGAGTCCTTGGCGTTGGGCCTCGGCGGCGATCAATTCACCTTGCAGCCGAGCCGCCGCCTCCACCATAGCTTTACCCTGCTCGGTGATGTCAATGGCGCTGTTCTTGCTGGCAAATTGGCTAAAATCTCGAGCCGCCTGATCGAGATCCTGCTTTACGGCTTGCAAACGACTTTCCAGAAATTGGCGTTCACGCCGGGCGGAGGACGTGGAAAGTGTGGCGACCGCAATGTTCAGCTGGTCCACGTACGCTTGCGCCATAGCTTGTGCACGCTCCTTCCTGCGGTCGCGCACCCGGATTGTAATGATGCCACTCTTCCGGTCTTCGGAGATGGATGTCCGTTCTTCGAGCTCTTTCCGGGCGTCTTCCATGCGAGACACCCAATAGACCTTGCGCAGATCGAACTTGTTAATAACTGAGTCCTCGACGGTGTGACTATGAAGAACGCCAATAAATAGTGCCCCGGAGGTCTTGACGCCCAGCAGATTGCTGGCATAGCCGCCTAAGGCGTCTGCCCCTTTGCCGGCGATCGCGGCCAACATCGCTGTGCCCGAGGTATCAGAGTCGGGCGGCATCAGCTGAGTGACCGAGTCATACTCCGCTGGAATGAGAAACGCTACGACGGCGAACACCATGAAGCCCCAGACCGCAAAACGGAAAAGCAGCCGCCGGTTGACCCATAATAACTGCAGCCTCGAAAGAGCGGTCGTCTGACCGTCCTGCATGAACCGACCGTCACCATTCGACGGCAGTTCCAGTTCCGATGGCGGTTCGATTAGGCTTCGCTGTACCATAACCCCACTATTGGGCGTCCGAGCGCCATGTATGCGTGGACTGAAGTGGCCAGTTCACGTTGGACCTGATTAGCCAGCATGTGTCAGGCTCGCCGAATCAGTAGTCCGAAGTGTTCTTTCGTGAAAGACCCCTAGGCCAGAATGACAATTGCACCGATGAGCTGACATCTGCCTGCCTGCCCGCCGCGATCACCGGAAAAGTCCAAGCCTCATATTGGACCGCAGCAGACATGCTAAAGCTCGACCGCACCCAGAAATCCGCGCGGACACTTGCGTCGGCCTGTGTGCCGCCCCCGGGGACGATGAACTCGCGGCTCACTTTCAGGTGCCTGAATCCAAATTGTAGTTTGTTACGCGGGGTGAACCAATAGGTGGTCCAAGCCTGTACCCCCTGGCCTTCCCGTCCGACCCAGTTGCCCATCAAATGGCCTGCATTCTGGAAGCCAGTAATCCAGGTTCCATCATAATAAAAGTTGCCGTGTCCGACCTGTCCCCCAATCGGGGGATCGGTTTCCACTCCTTCGGCGCGGAAATCCATTTTCGGTATCTTCGGCAGCCGGGGAACATAGATTCCTCCCAGCCATGCCGCCACATCGGGACCGGCGATCGGGCTGAAAGTATCATGCTCGGTGAAGCCATCAGCATAGAAAGTCAATCCCATGAATCGCGGAATCCTGTAGCTGAAGTCCAATCCCGACCGGCGCGCTCCCGGCTTGTTGGCAGCTCCGGGGACGGTGAGAGCGGTCGAAAACACGCTCCGGAGAAACGTGTGCAAGGTCAGCGGGTAGCCCGGTCCGCCATAGTCGGTCGTCCGCGAGAGGCCAAACTCGAAATTCGGCGTGGGCTTGAAACTGACTCTTTCCCCGTGGACGATAGGCTGTGGGTGCAACGATTGGCCATACTGACCGACCAGCCCCGAAGGGGTGTACATGAACTCATAGCCGGAATACTGTCCGATGAAAAACTCTTCTCGCATCTCTCCGAGGAATCCCAGCGAGAGAGGCGTGACCCGGTTAATGCGGAACATGGTCAGCGGGTCGGCAGCGTCGCTCAACATCATTCCTCCCCCTTCGCTCGGTCCCCACCACAGGCTCTGTTTGCCGTAGGAAAGCTGCCAGTCGGAGATGTTCATTGCGACATAGGTGTCCAGCAGGCGGGCGCGGTCAAGCCCGGCTGTCTCCGTATCGGGCGGTACAGGAGGCTGCGCAAGACCAAGTGTGCCAAAATCGGCCTGCGATATGGCCTCGCGAGCGGCTGTAGGCAGAGCAGGCGCCGAAGGAGAATGTTGATATTCGCTGCGGACATAAACCGCAAACGGACCGCCCGCGGCCCATCCTGATAAGCCCGAAACATTGTTAAAGCCCTGTTCCTCGGGCCGCCCAAAATCGTTGGTGATGGTCTGCCCAAAGTGATAGCCGTCGGTAAGCGGCCTGCCCGCAATCGCCGTGCTTCGAGTATAGGTAGATTCCAGGCGGAGTTCAGCGTTGTCCCCGCCCCCTAACAATTCCACTTCGCTACTAAACTCTCTCAGCAATCCGCTATAAATTCGTGCTCCTTCGTCTTGCTTAGGTTCGTCTTCGACGATTAGATCCGAAGCCTCACTCACCTGCCGCGCACATTCCATCCGCGTCCACGGGCGCATTCCGGCAATACCGCTGTTGACGTATCCGAGCGCGGCTAGCCGTTCCAGCGCTGGATAGACCCAGCTATCGAGCGGAACGTAAGGCGATCCCATGAATTTCGACTGCCAATGCGATGGCCCCTCGGGGCGGATCGCAGGAGTTTCCCAAGCCTCGCCGCGCAACTCGGGACTGTGGTGCTGCCGGTAGATGTACTCGCTGATCAGGTATCCAAGCGCCGCGCCCACGAGAACGTCAGAATTAAAGTGCTCCTTGGCTGTGACCCGCGACGCGCTTACCAGAGTCGCCAGCCCGTAGGAGAGGTATTTAATAAATGGATTGGGATACTCGTGCGCCACTATTCCCGCAATCGACCAGGCTACTGCCGAATGCTCGGATGGAAACGAGGAACCACTGCGCCCGAATTTCCCGTTCGCATTGTCCAGGTAGGGCCTTTCCCGGCCGGCCGCAAACTTAAGCGCTTCCACAACGGCGAGACTGTTGACGGCCGCTTCTCCACTCAGGAATCCGGTTTCACGCTGGTGATCATCGTGGTCGACGAGGCCAAGCAGATAAAGTCCTCCGGCACCGCCCGCCATGGAGTAGACGCCATAGTCCGAGATATGTTTGTAGCGCAGAATCGTGTCCGGCGCGTTCGAAAGATGGCGGCTGATATCGCTGTCGGTGGCGAATAGTGCAGCCGCGAATCCTCCGAGCGGAACCAGCCATGTGGCATCCGTTGGTCGCGCCTTCGCAGGGCTCGTCCAAATGCCGATCTGGTCGTGCAGCAATGCCCAGGGAAGACCCATCACCGTGTTTTGCGGATCATCATCTTGCGACAAAACGGTTTGTGAAACAACATTCTGCTTCTGACCGGGCTGAGGGGCATCAGGAAGACCTGAATCAGAGCTATTCATCAAGCCGTTCTGTTGCCCACCCACACGTGCCGAGTTCCGACCCACAACAGCGGAATCGGCTCCTGCCGGTAATCTAGCCTGGCTCGTCTGGGGATTCACGCTTTGAGTGGATGGAATTGAACTGTCTCGTGACTCTGTTTTGGTGTCCGACGCGGCAGAAGCCGGCTGAGAATCGGTCCGAGCCGCGGTCTGAGCAAGGACCCGTTCGATCGGCACAAGAATCGCAAGGGTTACTAAAAAAGCCCACAACCGCATGCGCCCCTTAGAACGAACGCCCGACTTCAATGGCGATGCCGATTGCATAGGCGATCTGGGATCCCTGCAAAATATCCTTCCATCGCGTATTCGCGCTGAAGGCCTTCTCGGGTACGACGACCATATCGCCAGGCCGCATTTCAGCCGTTTCGACTCCACCGGCGAATAATCCGTGCGATCCGCCGACCACCGAGCCATCCGCACGAATAACGAAAATACCCTTCTTATAAGCCGTATTGCTCGGGCCACCAGCTTGTTGTAAATACCAACCCGCGGACTTGCCGGGCTTGTAAGACACAGCAGTTGCGTTATAAACGGCGCCATCGACCATCACAGAGGTTGGAACCTTCGGAATGTAGAGCTTGTCTCCGGCGCGCACTTGAATATCCGCGGCCGAATTCCGCCAACGCTTCGTATCCTTATATATGTGGATTACCATGCGTCCCTGGGGTGGCGTGTTCTGGAGCCGGTCCACCGTCGACTGCCATTGCAGGAGCGCCGCATCTTTGGCAGCCTTCTTGTCGGCGTCCGAATCGGGCTCAGCCTTCAAAACCGAGCCTTGTTGCTCGACATTCTGCAACAGTTCGGCGCGATTATGCTCTTCCAGTTCGCGAACCTGCACGCGTTCAAAGATGGCGCCATAGGGATAGGCATCGCTCCGCAGACCTCCAGCCCGCTGGAGAATTGAACTCAGGCGTTCACCTTCCTCGATCCCATAGGTTCCCGGATGCATGACTTCGCCAGCCACGGTGATCACCGCTCCCACATCTCGCCAGCCCGCCAGTTGGCGGATCGTGAGTACGTCGCCGTCGCGCAGGCGCATGTCTGTGTCGGGTTCTCCGGCGAGCGCGCGAGCAATCTGGATGGTGTCATGCTCGCCGACCACACTCTGGCCGCCTTCCACCGTGTAGCGGGTCAAATCGGCTGCCTCGGTATAGGCGCCGCGTTTGAAGCCACCAGCCGTCCGAACTAATTCAGCGGCGGTCATATCCTGCCCCAGCGGATACTTTCCCGGCCGCCCTACCTCGCCTTCGATAGTGACGGTCGGCGGATCTACCTTGGCGAGATTGCGATGGATGATCAACCGGTCTTTCGGTTCCAGTGGAAGATTGTCCCGGTCGTCGCCCGCCAGCGCCTTGCGCAGATCGACGCTCAATACGACGAGTTTGTTGTCGCCGGTCCGGCGGAATATCTGCACCGAATCGGTGGAAGCATCGGGGGTCAACCCTCCCGCAAGATACACGGCATCGCGCACGCGAGCCGCGCCATTCGTCAGGTGATCGCCGGGATCGCGTACTTCTCCAGTCACGGTGATGATGGGCGGATCCTCGAAATCGAAGCGCGAGAAGATACGAACCGTGTCGAACGCTTTCAGGGCGACCGGCTGTTCCTTCGAAGTCAAAGCCTCTTCCAGATTGAAGGCGATAACCTGCGGCGTGTAATCCGGCGGATTCAAGCGAACGATTTCGGCGTGAAGCTTGGAAGGTTCCGGAAGCAAATCGTTGTACGACTTGATCAGGTCCGTGATCAACATGCCGTCGCGATAGGCGTATTTCCCGGGGCGAAAGACGTGACCTTCGAGATAGACGGTTTTGTCCGTATAAGGAAGGATGGGCGAGATTTTGATCTTATCGCCGTCCTGCACCGCGAAATCTTCCAACGCTTTGTTAACACTATCCTGATTGTTGTTTTCCGGAATATCGAGGCGCAGCATGGTGCGGCTCTCGTGCGCCTCTACACGCTCGACATCCACGTCGCGCAGCGTCCCCGAGCTAAGAACGCCGCCTGCCAGTTCCAGCACCTCGGCCAGATCCTTCTCGCCATGCAGTTCGTAGATCGCCGGGCGCCGGACCATGCCTTCAACGGTGATCTCAGGTCCAAGCGGGGGAACCAGCACGGTGTCTCCAGACTGCAGTCGCTCCACGCCGTTGCGGACACCGTGCAGCAGCAGATCGTAAACATCGACCTCCTGAACCAACGTGTTTCCGCGATAGTGGCGCAGTGTGCGCAACGATCCGCGCGAAGTCGGGCCGCCCGCCATAAATACGGCGTTCAACGGCGTGGAAAGCGAACTGATGTCGTAAGCCCCGGCGCGTTCTACGTCTCCCACAACGTAAACTCGAATCGTGCGCAGCCGCGCCAGCGATACGTCGGCCTGAACATCGCGGAATTGGCTCCGTAAACTGGTTTGTACTAGCCGCTGGACATCGCCTAGGCTTCGGCCTGAGACTTGCACCGAGCCCGCCTCAGGCAATGAAATTTTGCCTTCACGATCGACAACCCGGCGCAATCGTTGAGAAACTCCGCCCCAAAGATTGATGGTGACCCCATCTCCAGGTCCCAGCACGTAATCCGGGCCAGCGGGAAGGTCCATCGGCAACTGATCGAAATTTCCTGTGCCGTTGCGAAAGATGTCATCCCCGAAGCGAACCAACTTAGGCGATTGCCTGCCATATTGGGAGTACAAATCGTAGAGCGAAGGAACGTCCGCGTAGGGATTTACCCGATGCCGCAGGGGCGGATGATAATCACGAGTGAGCGGCGGCACGTACATGCGGTTGCGGCGCGTATCCAATGAGGCGCGTTGATTAAGTGAGCTCTGATCCTGCGCGCCCGCCGGCCTGGCGCCACCGGATTCCGCGCCTGGCTGCATTTGCGATGGATAACCGGGCATTCGACTGGAATCTGATTCCGAAGGCTGGCCTGAATCGCTTCCGGCGCCACCTGTCCCCGGAGTCATCTGCTGCTCGGACCGTGCTCGAATCAGTTCAGGAAGATCTTCGGGACTGATCCGTTCCATTGATCCTGCTGACCCTGATCCCAATCCCATTGACCCAGATCCCGGTGATTCCGCACCGCCCGGCATGGCGTCAAGGTCATCGGAATCCTGCATCTGGGCTTGCTCGAGGGCGCGCCTGGTGTCGAACTCAGGTTGAGATTGCGTTCCGGGTGAGTTTTCCGGAGTCTGCGGATTGTACTGCGGGCCGTACGTCGGATTGTTTTGATCTTGCGCCGGTTGAGTGCCTAACGGTACACGCCTTTCCTGATCTGACCAATAGCGCTCTTCCTGGCTGGGAATATGAGTTTTGTCTGAAGTTTCCGGCGTCGAACCTGTTTCTTGCGTAACTGGCATTGTGGGACCGTGCAAAACCAGCTCGCGCCGGCGCTCGTCCTGAGTAGGCAGAGCTCGGATGTAAAGCCGCTTCGATACTTCCTGCGTCGCCAGCACCCGGATGCCCTCATCCTCGCGCAGCAAGCGGAAGAGCGCCTCGTCGGTTAAATCCTTGGGGTCCAGAATTCTGCCTTGCTCGAATGCCTTTCTTACCAGGGCTTTCTTCACTTCCAGAAGCAGGCCGGTTTCCTTTTGCAGAAGCGCAATCAGCTTTTCCGCTGAAAGCGAAACCATCTGTTCCGCTTGCCGCTCCGCCTGCGAATGCGATTCGTCAAGCGCCCGCGTGCGCCCATAAACGGGCGAATCCTGAGCCGATAGAAAGCCGCCCCAAAGCGTCAAGAGCGATGCCAGTATTACCATTCTGGAGCAGTGCGATCGAATCGGCTGTAGCATTAGGGCCTGTGATCCTTCCTGTGCCTGACGGTCCATGTCTTTTCTCGCTGCGAATACCAAACCGAACATAACCGGAAATGATTTTTGGCTGGCTGTCAGGATGTTTCTAAACGGGTTCGACGTTGGCTTCATCTACCTCGAGCATCACCGAACGCATAAGCAGATCGATCGAGAGCACCAGGCGAAAACCTTCCTTGCGGCGGAGCATGATTCCTTCCGCATTCACCAGAGGCCCGCTCTTGACTCGAACTTTTTTGCCTTGACGAAGATAAGGATGAGGTTGCGCCCGCAGGCCTGCGGAGAGGCCTGATTCCAGCGCGCGGATCTCCAGGTCCGGAACCGCGGCAGGCTGGCCCTGAAAAGTCACGAACTGTGAAACTCCGGGAGACTGAAGAACGCCCAACCGATCTCGCAGATTGAGATTTACAAAGACATAGCCCGGGAACAACGCCATGTCCAATTCCTTGTGGCGATCCTTCCATCGGCGCTTGCTGCGATAGACCGGAAGAAAATAATTCAATCCCCTGTGTTCGAAATGCCGAGTAACTGTCTTCTCGTGGCGCGGACGAACCGTTACTACGTACCAATGCTCTGAAGACAAGTGTTGTGCAGACAAGTTTTCTGCAGACAAGCGCTCGACAGACGAAGATTCGGCAGGCAACGGCCTTTCCTGGCAACCAGCTGTCGGACCCAGCATCTTAGCGTCTGATCCTTCGCAGTTTAAGTGAGATCTCTCAAGCACTTCTTTAGCCTCTGAATACAGCTCCGCCCTCTCAGTTACATTCAGCAAATCACCCTAAGTTATATAACTATCAGCAACTTATAAGCAAAAATCTAGTAACTAAGTATGCACAGTGCCAACCAGCGACGGACGCTCCCGCAAAGCGCTTAAAATTCCCGCTTCGGAACTCTCCAACGGCTTCGTCCGGACGTCTACGGTTGCCCAATAGAAGACACCGCGATTCTCTTCCGGCGCCAGCGCCAGGATCTTCATTTGTGGATATCTTCCGAGTAGAAAGCCGCATTGGGCGATTCGTTTGTCGGCGTCATCGAGTGCGATGATCAAGACGTTGGGCTCGGCGTCCTCGACTGCTTCTGCGAGTCCGTGTGCATCCTCGATTTCACCAATGATTTCTATGTCGGGTTGGTCGGCGATGACGGCGAGCACAAGTTCGCGCATCAATCGCGGTCGGTTAGCCACCAAAACTCGGACTCGTTTCAGAGTAGTATCCTCGCATTATCCTTCTCGGCACTTCTACCGTGTTGCGCAAGGTAGAGCAAGATTCAATTACGTACCCGTGGGGCAACTCCATTCGGGGAGTGGAATGGTACCGATCTGTACTATAAGTTGAGTACCCATTCTGGTACTGCCGATCACAAGGTTGTAGAAGTAGGAACGACGGAAATAGTAAGATAATAAAGATGTGGAAAAATTTGGTAGGTTATTGTGGTAGGATTTGTAGCTGGCTCGAGGGGGGCTCCTTGACATGTCGTTGGAGCCGCTAGCAGGAGGGTAATTGGTGACTCTCGAGCGTATTGTTACCTTTCTTCTCGCGGAGAATTGTCTACTCCGCGAAGCTTTGGTACGTGTTCTCCGGAAAAAAGACGACATAGTCGTAGCGGGAGCCATCGCTTTCTCGTCCTCTGCCTTTGAGAAGGTAACAGCCGCCAATCCTGATGTAGTCCTGTTCGACTCGCCAAATATCGCGCTCACCGGTCCGCGCATGGTTTCCCACATGCGTCAGGCGGGGAACAGTCGCAGAGTCGTTATGGTTGGCATGGAAGATGATGAAGCCACTTTTTTGCGGGCGGTTGGCGAAGGAGTCGTCGGTTACGTTCTCAAGGACGCGCCAGCGGTTGAGATTGTTAGGGCTATCCGCGCCGTAGCAGCCGGAGAAGCGATCTGTCCGCCACGATTTTCGCTGTCTTTATTCGAATGCGCCGCCCGGGACGTAACATTCTCCTTCAAGCCGCCTCAAAACACGAAATTCGGCTTGACTCGAAGAGAGCAGCAACTGGTAGGCTTGATTCGCCTCGGGCTCTCGAACAAAGAGATCGGAAGCCGCTTAAATCTATCCGAGCAAACCGTCAAGAACCATATCCATCGCATTCTGCGGAAGGTTGGAGCGAACGATCGATTAGAGATTGTCGAGCTATGCCAGTCAGAGATTGCGGCGGCAGCTTCGATGTAGCCTGCTAAGATTTGGACGTTGCACACAGGCCGGTTCATGGGCGCGCGACGATACGGGTCGACTTCGAAACCTGCGCCGATCTCCCCCATTCTTCGTTACTAGTTAGCGTTACCAGTTAGCCCAATAAGTCAGGCCAACACGTTAAGGTTGCTCGGGCTTCCATACACGCTCTCCAATACTGAAGTCGTGCTGTCGGTTGCGTTGGAAGTGGAGTTCCCACTCAGCGTGCTGTTCCCACTCAATGAACTGAGAAGTTCGTTGACTAACTGCACCGACTGGGACGCTGCCGCGGTCTCGTTTGTGAGCGATGGTGAGTTACTGTTGTTCAAATCGTTCTTCACCGTGGCGAACGCAGACTGAGCCGTCGTCAAATTGCCTGTGCTGAGGGCGCTGCCAAGGGCCGTAAGGTCCGTAGAAAACTGAGAATTGCTCGACAAACTGCCTCCGCTGGCAATCGCGAGGCCTTGAGTCAGGTTCTGCAAATTCGTAAACGCGGCCTGGGCGCCATTGACGTCACCCAAGGAAAGACTGTCTTGCAGAGTCTGTAATACTTGCTGAAGCCCAGTGGAGTTGCTCGACAAGAGAACACTTTGGCTGAGCCCCACCGCCGAAATCGGCCCAACACTCATAGTTTCTCCTAACCCGGGAGTTAGTCCACTCCCGCTTGTCTATCCTATCGGCCGCTATCTCTAAAACTTTAGGACGTGCCAGTGCGGCTCGCATGCTGATCCCACGCTCAAAGTTGGCGTTTCTCTCGTACATGTCCCATGGCCTGTTTTGGTACATATCTCTCTAACTTCCTCAAAAGCCAAGGCCAATAAAGCGTATGCCAACAAAATCTTTCACCAGTAACACTCTCTATGGTCATGCGACATTCCCTAAATGGGCGTGTTTCCATATTCGTACAGTTGATCCCAAGAATGTTTCATTATGGAGATAGGCATGAAAAGAGCTTTTGCACGGTTCACTTTGGCGTTCACTTTGATGCTGCTCGCAACCATCACGCTCGTCGGTTGCGGGTCTACCTCTTCGACCTCAACCACCACCCCGCCGTCACAATCGCAACAGTCGGGCAACGTGTTCGTGACCGGCGAAGATGCCGCCTTGCCCTCTGTAGTGGGCCTTTACATCACCATTAACTCTATCACCCTGAACGGCCAAAGCAATTCGCAGGTAGTCTCGACTCCGACAACGGTGGACTTCGCACGCCTCGTAGGCCTGCGTTCCCCGCTCGCCTTCAATTCCGTTCCTGCCGGCACTTACGCCAGCGCGACCTTCGTGCTCGCGAACCCGGTGATTTCTTGGGTGGATTTGACACAGAATCCGCCGGCACTCAATACGATCAACGGCACTCTGCCCCAGTCTCCCTTCTCGCTGACGGTCAATTTTCCCACCGCAATGGTAGTGGGAAGCAATGGCCTCGCTGGCTTGAAAATGGATTTCGATATCCGGCAATCGCTGGCGGTCAGCAACGGGCAGGTCACCGGCGCGGTAAATCCGGTCATATATATCAAAGCCACGCAGGCAAGCGATCCTGATGCTCAGATTACGGATCTGACCGGTGGCCTGGTTTCGGTGAATGCGGCCAGTAACTCGTTTGTGATTCAAGGGCCGTATGGCCGCCAGTTGACGGTAAACGTCAACAGCAACACACAGTTCAACAGCGGCTGGAACATCAACGATCTCGCTACTCCGGCAATCGTTGGGGTGGAGGGCTCATTCCAGGCGGATGGCAGTTTGATGGCCAGCGACGTGGAAGTCATCACTACCGCCCAGACGTTCCTCTCGGGACGTGTTCTGCAGGTGACAAACAACGGGTCTGGCCAGGCGCAGTCTGTGACCATGTGGGTGGGCGAAACGGGTGCCGACCTGGTCAGCGACGTGGATACCATCCAGACCATCAACATCAGTGCCGTGAGCCAGTATCAGATCTGCTTCTTCGACGGCCCGATCACCAACGCACTGTTCAACAACACGTCGGTGGAAGTTGGCCAGAGAATTTTCATCGGAGGCAGCTATGTGAGCTCCACCTTTACGCCGCAGATGATTTCGCTGCGGCATCAGGGCGTCTACGGCATGCTGGTGGTACCGCCGCAAGGAAGCGTCACCGTGGTCAGCGGCAACGAGGGGAGCTTCCAGCTCTCGAACGGCGGCTTGATCGGCTACGCTGCCGGCGGGCCGGTGACCGTTTACACGGGCAACGATACTCTGTTCTTCAACCTGTCCGGCCTCAGTGCGCTGGCGGGCGACACCACGTCGGTGCCTTTGATTACGCGCGGTCTCTTGCTTGAGGAACCCAATAACCCCGGCACCATCGCGTTCTATGCCGGTCTGGTGGCGCAACCGCCGCAATCCAACTGAAGCGGCAAGTTACAGTTGTTGCATGGGCGGCCGCGAGGCCGCCCATTCTTTTCCTAACGCTGCCGACAAGAATTGTACAAACACGTGACACCGTGTTGACAATCTCCTTCTGAGCCCGAACTAGCATTCGATTGCCAGCTGGACCGGGAAACTGTCCTTCGAGCATCGTGTCATGTCGCGGCTCCCTCCCGCTCCGGCCCGCACCATCCAAGGAGGATTCTCTATGCAGCGTAACAAGGTTGCTTTCACGATTTGCCTCGGCCTTGCAGTAACATTGCTTTCCAGCGCAGCCCTGGCACAGTATCAACTCACCAATCTGGATTCGAATCAGGCAAAAACTGCGAGGTTCATAGATCCGCTGCAGGTGAACGGCTGGGGCATCGCCCGCAGCGGAGGCGGACCCTGGTGGGTGAGCGATCAAGGCTCCGGTTGGTCGACACTTTACAATGGCACGGGAGTCAAGCAGGGTTTGATCGTCTCGGTTCCTTCGTTCAACGGCGCAGGCCCGGGTCAGCCGACGGGAATTGTCTTCAACGGAACGGGAGAATTTCCGGTCGCGGGAAACTCCGCGTTCTTCATTTTCGCGACATTGGATGGGACCATCAGCGGATGGGCTCCGAAATCCAATGCCAACGCTTCGATCATTGCAGTGAATAACTGGGCGGCGGGCGCAAGCTACACCGGCCTCGCCATTACCAACCACCCTTCTGGGAATCTTCTGTATGCGGCTAATCTTCCCAATAACGTAGTCGAGGTGTACGACGGGAGCTTCAACCTCGTCAATACGTTTACCGACACCACGCTGCCGACGGGTTACGGACCGTTCAACGTTGCGGATATCAATGGGTTAGTCTATGTAGCGTTCGCACTCGCATCGGGTGCCCCAAGTGGCCAAATCGATGTTTTCCAGGAGGACGGGACATTCGTAAAAGTGCTGGCGCAGGGCCCGCCCTTGAACCAGCCTTATGGCCTCGCCGTGGCGCCCAGTAATTTTGGACCGCTGAGCAACACTCTTCTGGTCGGGAACAATTTGAACAATCCGGCCACTATCAGCGGCTTTAATCTCGAAACCGGCCATTTCGTGGGCACCCTCAAAGACGCGAGCGACAAGGACATCGCCATCGACCAGCTTTGGGGAATTGCGTTTGGCGGAGGCACTGCAAACAACGGGAAGAGCAACCAACTCTTCTTCGCCGCCGGTCCGTTTAACAACCTGGCGGGCACCTTTGGCGTGATCGGCTTCAAGTAGCGGAACCGTCTCGGGTAATGCAGAAGGCCGCCCCATGGCGGCCTTTCTGCGTCCCGGGATGGTCATATATGCCCTAAACCAAAAGCACCGCTCCGCAGCTTTCCCCAGCTTATTTATATAAGTGCGCTCGGATCTTAACGGTGCTCAGCGCTCAATGAAACCGATTGGGATCGTATGAGAAATCCACCAGGCCATCGCGATAATCAATTTTGAGGTCCAACAGATTCAATGTCACGAAGCCCAAGGTCCCAGATATCTCCGTTCCAGCACTGTCGCTGGTTTTGCTAAAGTCGAAGGAAATAATGTCCTGGTTTTCCTGTTTGATGTGCCCGAATATCAGCACCGCCCTGTCAGCTCTGTAAACATTCTTGACGGAACCGCTGACGCCTTTGAATATCGTGTTCGCATCACCGTGAACCTTGGTGACTTCGCTCGCGGCCTTCGGGTCGATTAGGTTGTTAAAGCAGCCGGTATCGAGCAGGAAGAGCTTCTTTGGAGCGTCGCCGATCCCGGTCGGAACCAATAGGTCATGCCCAAAACGGAAGACCTTGCTGTAGGACTTCATCTCGGGGTCGACATAAGCATCGAACGGACCGGGTGGCAGGGGCGCCAGCGCAGGTTTGGAAGTCGTGTCGGTAGTTTCGTGCGCCGTGTCCTCGCTCTCAGCATCATCCCTGTCAGCATTCAGTTTGATTACGTTGCCCGTCTCCCCGGGACGCTTCGGTAATTCGCTCAGGCGGAGTTTGCGGCCGGGGAGATTGATATCTACGAGGAAACGTTCGAAAACATCGGCGCCGATGAGGCCGTCTTCGTCCACTACGGAGCGCTTGTCCATGACTCTAACCGGGCAATTTTGAAACTCCAGCTCGCCGATCTTGATGGAGTTGGCTAGACCTACCCATCCCGCATTCTCTCCTTTGTCGCCGAAGCCCCAGACTGTGATTTCCGAAAGCCGGGCAAGCCCAGACTTTTCCGCTATCCCACGGTCAATTAAGATTCCGCTGGCGCCCGTATCCAGCATCAGGTTAGCCTTGGCTCCGTTCACGGAAACGCTCAGTCCCAGCCCGCGCAAGTGGTTGGCGTCGCGAAGAAGAGGCACAAGCTTCGTCTCGGTCGAAGTCACATTGCCGAGCAACTTACAACTGCTCGACGGTCCTTGCTGCCGTGCTTTCAGATACTCCAGGTAATGCTGGAGGTGCTCTCGAGTCTTCTCATCGTCGTTTTTTACATTGGCAAGATACTCCTCCAGGTTTTTGATGCGTTCTTTGCTGCTCAATGTATCGGTCCAATACCTCTGAATATCCGGATCGTTGGGATCGAGGCGGTGAGCTTTGTCGACCATGTCTTTCGATTTCTTGTAGAGCGACAGGGCCTTGTCCACACGCGCCAGGCCGAGGTAGGCGCGAGCATCGGCGTGGCCGGAATTGATGACGTTCACCCACTCGCGCTCGGCTTGGGGAATTTTTCCTTGGCGAAAATAAACCTCTCCCAGAGCAACCCGGGTGGCTGGGCCGTCCGCGACTTGGAGAGCTTGGGAAATGGTGTCATTTGCTTGCTGGACGTTCTTCTGTTTCAAGTACACGCGCGTTAGGCCAGCATAGCCTTCGGCCGAATTATGGTTCTCAATCAGGACTTGTTGATACTTTTGAATGGCCGCATCGAAGTGACCTTCGCGATAGCGCTTGCCAGCCTCGGCTAAAGTATCGGCACCGGATGTCGAAGAAGGGGTAACGGCAGGGGTGGACTTGAGAGCCTCTTTCCCTTCTTCCCGCGCGTAGGAGTCGCTAGCGAGGAGCGCGCCTGCGAACGCGAATCTCAGCATCCAGACTGCAAAGGGGCCCATCCACTTGCTTGGCCGGAACATAGCCATTTCTCCCAAGGTAAATACGCACGCAATAGAGTTATCAAGCGAGACACATGGCAGGCGGGAATCGCGGCGCCCGGGGGATAAGGAGGACTCTCCGCGAAGACTGTAAATTCCGCCTCCTCCGGATCCGTTGCCCCCTCAGGAAAGAACCCGGTAACGCAGGACGCCTGAGTATAACTCGAAGTTCCCAGCAGTCAAGAGCGGAGTCACGTAGAAAAAGGTCTCAGGTCTCAGGTCTCAGGAACGAGCGTCGCAATTGCCACCACTTTCGTCCGGTCTTCCTAAATCCTGCTCTACTCTTTCGCTGCAATCCCTAAACTCTTCATTTTGCGATACAAGTGGCTGCGCTCCAGCCCGAGTACCTCGGCCGTGCGGCTTACGTTGCCATGATTCTCGTCAAGCTTCTTCAGAATGTAGTCTCGTTCGTAAGCCGCCCGTGCCTGGTGTAGCGTGGAACTCTCGCTGCCAGCGACCCGGCGGCTACCATCGCGGTGAACCAGGGGTGGAAGATGCTTCCTCTCAAATCGCGTGGTAGTCGGATTCATGATTACGATGCGCTCGATCACATTGCGCAGCTCCCGGACATTTCCCGGCCAGGAATAACGCATCAACGAATCGACGGCGTCGTCGGTAATCTCTCTCGGACGTCGTCCATATGCTGACGCAAATTCTTTCAGAAAGTGCCGTGCAAAAAGTGGTATATCTTCCTTGCGTTCGCGCAGAGGGGGCACCACAAAAGGAACCACGTTCAAGCGATAGAAAAGATCCTCGCGAAAATTCCCCTTTGCAATTTCTTCTTCCAGATCTTTGTTGGTGGAAGCAATCACGCGCACGTCCACGGTGACCGCGTCATCACTCCCCACAGGGCTGAAGCGTTGCTGCTCGAGCGTCCGCAAAACCTTCGACTGCGTCTTCAAACTCATGTCCCCGACTTCATCCAGGAATAGAGTTCCGCGATCTGCCTTCAAAAACTTTCCTTCCTTGTCGGCCGCAGCTCCCGGAAACGATGACTTGCGATGACCGAACAATTCGCTATCGATCAGGTCCTCCGGAATTGCGGCGCAATTCATCTCCACAAAGGTTTCATCCTTGCGCAGGCTCTGGGTGTGGATGGCATGCGCTACCAACTCCTTGCCCGTTCCGGATTCGCCGTAGATCAGCACTCGGCCATTAGTCGGGGCCATCAGTCCAATCTGCTGGCGCAGCGCCTTCATGGGTACACTGTCTCCGACGATCACGCTCTTGGCATAAAGTTGCTTGCGCAGATCGAGATTTTCATGCCGCAGGCGCCGCGCGTCGATCGCGTTTTTAACCAGGATAAGGGTCTTTTCGAGCGAGAGCGGCTTCTCCGCGAAATCGTAGGCGCCCAGTTTCGTAGCGCGCACTGCAGTTTCGATGGTCCCGTGTCCGGAGATCATGATGACTTCTGGGGGATCCTCCATCTCGCGAATCTTCTCCAGCACTTCAAGGCCGTCGATGCCGGTCAGCCATACGTCCAACAGGACGAGGTCGAAGCGGCTCTTGCGTACCACATCCAGGCAGTCTTCACCGCTGGGACTAGCGCTCGTCCTGTATCCCTCATCTTCAAGGATGCCGCGCAAAGATTCGCGAATGCTGGACTCGTCGTCGACGATGAGAATGTGCGCCATGGACACCGTGGAACTTAAACGTCCCAATCAATTCCCGTAGAGACGCGGCTTGCCGCGTCTCCTGCAGCGGAGTGAGACGGGGCAAGCCCCGTCTCTACACATGCGTTCTAACTTGCCGCGGGAGCACCGACAGTCTCCACAGTCACAGGCAACTCGATCACGAAACGGCTGCCGAACGGCTTATTCTCTTCCACCCGGATCGATCCCCGATGGTCTTCCACAATCCGACTCACGATCGCCAGGCCCAGCCCCGTGCCGCGTTGCTTGGTCGAAAAGTATGGCAGGAATAATCTTTCCTTAACGTCGCGCGAAACTCCCTGCCCGGTATCGGAGACCGCCAGTTCGACGGCATCGCGGCTGGCCACGAGCGAAGTCGAAATCGTAATTTCTTTCAGGATGGCATCCTGCATAGCCTCGGCGGCATTATCCACCAGGTTTGCCACCGCGCGCTTGATCGCTTCCGGATCGGCCATCACTTCCGGCAGATCGTGGGCCAATTCTGTACGTACGCGAATGCCCTCCAGTCGCCCGTCGAACATAACCAGCGCCGCTTCCACAAGATGGTTCAAGCCTGCAGGTTGTGGGCGGGAGGCCGGAAAACGCGCCAGTACAGAGAATTCGTCTACCAGTTCGCGAACTGTTTCGACGGCGTTCCGTATGGTTTCGGCGCAAGTCCGAATTATTTCGAGCGAGGCTGCGTCGGGGACGCCGCCACGCATCAGATGGCGATGAATGCGCTCGGCGGAAAGTGCTATCGGTGTCAGCGGATTCTTGATCTCATGCGCCACTCGCCGGGCCACTTCGCGCCAGGCAGCCTGTTTTTGCGCGCGCAGCAAATCCGACAGGTCTTCGAACACGAGCACATACCCCAGCCCCTCGGCATTCTGTCGCAACGCCGATACGGTTACCGCAACGTTCAATTGTGCTCGCGGCAAAGCCAGTTCCATGGTAGCCGCCGTGATGCCCATGCGATCGGCCCGGCGCAGCAATGGTTCCAGGTCGGCTAGCACATCGGCGGGCACCACCTCCCGCAACGGCAGGTGCATCAGCGAGGCCGGGCTCACATACTCGCTCCGTTCCAGGTAGAACATGCGTGAGAAGGCCGCATTCGCCAGCGTCACACGGCGCCGGGCGTCAATCGAAATGACTCCAGTCGGAATACTTTCGAGGACCGTTTCGATGTACCGGCGCCGGCTTTCGAGAGCTTCGTTCGCCGCCACCACATCACGACTTGAGGTTTCAATCTGCTGCCGGCTGGATTCCAGTTGCTCCGCCATGCTGTTGAAGGACTGCACCAGTTCGGCCAGTTCGTCAGTGGCGCGGATATCGACGCGATAATCCAGTTGCCCTTTTGAAATGGCCTCGGTACCCGCGGCCAGCGCGGCCACCGGTCGATTCACCAACTTGGAGAGCAGTAGAGCAAGCCACGTCGAAGCGAAGAGCACGACCACCGTCAACAGCAATAGAAATCCGATATAAGTTCGCCGAAAGAGTTTTCTCTTTGCCGCAAGTTCGATGTAGCGCTGCTGGCTCTCCTGAATCTGCTTGGCCGTTTCGGCAAATTTTGGCGGGAGCGGCATGGCGACAAATACGGCACCGCCTCGGAGCGGCGCCGACGCGATAATATAATTTATCGTTCCCCACTGGAAACGGGGGTGCTCGCCGCGCAGCGCGGAGAGTAAGGGAAAACGGCCCTGCATCGCCGGCCACGGCGCTGGCGCGTTGAGACTGGCTTCCGCTGTGCCGTTCGCGAGAGCCACCACGAATCCGCCCTGCAGCGTCGGAATATGTTCCCGGAGTTCTTCGTTCGCCGAAAAGAAATTCTTGCTGGCCAGGGCTCCCTGAAATTCTTCTGACTGCGCTATGGATTGCGCTTCCGAGGCGGCATTCTGGCCCGCGTAATCGTAGAGCAGAGTCGACATTGCGGCCGTGTCGGCACGCACTTCCTCGACCGGCTGGGAGAACCACTTATCGATCGACCGGTTCATCAGTCCATACGAGAACCAGAACATGGCGATCACGGGCAAGAACGAAAGCAACAGGCTCACCACCACCAGGCGGGTGCGGAATTTTGAACCGGCTACTCCTTGACGCCGCTCGGCATAAAGTTTCACCAGGTTGCGTCCGAGGACGAGCGTCAGGGCCACGAAGGCAAAGAAAATCAGGCCGGTGAGTCCAGCGAAAAACAAAAGCTGTTCATTGCTGTCAGGGCTGATGAACTTCAGATTGAACGAAGCTTGTGCCACCAGAATCGCGAGCAGCAGAAAAGCGCCGATGGCCAGCGCGATTACAGCTTTCCGGCGGCTGGACGTCCTGGTTTCGTCGCGAATTGGAGTCGATGCGGCCAAGGCCAAGCGTCGCGGCAGGAACACAGAGCCGGCGACGGAATCGCCTCCATTATAGAGCCGCAGCGGCGGGTCTGGTGGCGAATGCCCCGTCTGTCCAAGCGAGCGAGTCGCTTCTGAGCAGCCCGTGATCTTATCGGAATCCGGCCTCAGCCACTCCGGGTCGTGAGCGCTAACGCCTGTTTTCGCCAGCAGTCCGCTAGAATCCTCATTGTCGGAGTTTCCCGTGCCAACAGCGACGCATTAAGGAGGCTTCTTGTTGCTGCCGATACAAGCCTATGAAACCTGATGATATGATTTCGTCCCTCAAGAAGCTGTTCGTGCCAGCTTTGAAAGAACGCGGATTTAAAGGCTCATTCCCCCACTTTCGCGCAAGAATCAGATTGAGCTGTTGACGGTTCAGTTTGACCGCCACGGCGGCGGCTTCGTCATCGAAATTTCCAAATGTCCACCAGAACGATTCACCACTCATTGGGGCGAACAAATCCCGCCAAACAAAATCAGAGCATGGGACTTGCATCCGAATCAGCGGCGGCGACTCGGTCCTCCTAGTCCGGGGAAGGACGGGCATTGGTTTAGATTTGATGACGGGACACCAACAGATACGGTTGCAAGCTCAGCCAAGCTCTTTCTAGCCGACGCGGATAGCTGGTGGAGTCTCTGAGCACTAAACTGTTGCAAAATCCCCATATCACTCCCAATGCCGGAATCGGCTCGTCACTGGATGTCTGATCGCGCTGCGAGCGCCTTCCGCAGTGCGTTGTACGCAGGCTTTGCCCGATAGTTCCGGTCAAACAGCAGCGCCGCGCCCTGCGTCTGCTTCGAATGCGATCCGATCCACGAATACTTGTCCGTGAAACCCCAGGTCTGAATCGCCGTGCATCCCGAATGAGAAAGACGATGAGACAGGCAGGCGGCGGCGATCTGGCCATAGATGTTCGCCTGCAACTGCAGATCCTCGGGGCGAGCATTGTGCTCCGCGTCCACAGGCAGGGCAACGTCCAGTTCGGTGATATGGACCTGAACACCCAGAGCCGTGAAGCGCTGGATATTGGAAGAAATCGACGCAACATCGGCGTAAAGTTTTGGAACGTGCATCTGGAATCCGACGCCATCGATGGGAACTCCGCGCTCGCGAAAATCGCGAACCATGGCATAAATAGCATCCGACTTCGGGTTGACAACCTCCGCTTCGGCCTCGTTATAAAAAAGGAGCGCTTGCGGGTCGGCCTCATGGGCCCACCGAAAACAGCGCTCAATATAGGAGTAAGGATGCGGCGAGCTATGAGCCGCGACGCCACCACTCGCCAGGCCGATTCCAGGCTGATCGCTCCAGATCGTGTCGCGCGGTTGGCCCGGACGCAATTCGTCGAAGGCCTCATTGACGACGTCCCAGGCGAATATCTTGCCCCTATAATGCCCGACTACCGTCTTGATGTGTTTCTCAAGAATTCCGGCAAGCTCAGTTGAAGTGTAATTTCCTTCCGTCAGCCATTTCGGATTCTGCCGGTGCCACACCAGCGTGTGACCGCGAACCTTCATATCGTGCCTGCGGGCGAAATCGATAATCTGGTCGGCTTGAGAGAAATCGAAGCTCCCCGGCTGCGGATGCACAACCTCCCACTTGAGCGCGTCTTCCGGTTCCACCATGTTGAATTCGCGCGCGAGCGTGGATGCGTAGGCCGCCTCGGAAAGTTGCGCTGGCCTCACTGCGGTGCCGATGAGCATTCCCGAACTTCGCGCCGCATCGCGGAGAGATGGCCCTGAAACAGTGGCACCGAATCCCAGGCAAAAAGCTACGACTGCCAAAACAAAAGCGCACTCTCGCCACAGCATGTCTTACTCTGCCGCTGGAAGAAACTTCTGCAAAGGACATTGCTCACACTGCGGTTGTGACTTTAGGCAGTAGGTCTTGCCCACTCCGACGATGAGCCCGTGCATTTCGTTGAAGATTTGAGACAGAGCCGAGCGTTCGGCCGTGCTGACGCGCGAAGGCTTATGACAAGAACCTGGTGGTCCCGCCTCCACAGTGCCTGCCCCGTCTAAGCTTTGGTTGGGCGGGCCCATTTCGCCGCCCAGAGCTCTCTCGAACAAAAGTCGAATTTCGTCATAGCTCGCCGCGCTCGTAATGATCCCATGCCGTTCGAGAACGCGCCGAGTATAAGCGTCCACGACGAAAACAGGATGATTGCCGGCATAAAGAAGAATGGAGTCGGCGGTCTCCGGACCAACTCCGTTCAGCGCGAGCAGTTCGGCGCGCAGTTCCGCCGTGGGCCGGGCGAACATTCTCTTTAACGAACCGCCAAAGCGCGCATCGACAAGTCTCACAAAGGTCTTCAGCCGCTGCGCCTTTTGCCGGAAGTATCCCGACGGGCGAATCAATTGTTCAAGTTGATGCAGCGGAGTTCGGCGAATACCCGCAAGCGACAGAACCCGTGCTCTTCTCAGGTTGCCAAGCGCCTTCTCGACGTTGGTCCAGGAAGTATTCTGCGTCAGGTAGGCTCCAATAATTACCTCAAAGCAGGATTGCGCGGGCCACCAGTGCTGGCGTCCCCACGTCCCGAAAAGCGTGTAGTAGTAAGCGCGGATGGCATCATGTTCGATTTCGCTCATAGCCCATGCGAAGAAGACGCGATGATTCTAGCTGCGCGCTGAAACCTTAACCACAGCGGCCAGGGGCACAGAGGGAGATCTCCGCCAAGTTTCAAAACGAATGGCTTCCTCTATGTATTCTCGGTGTTCCCCGGGGTAAAGCACTTATCCCCACACTAAAGCACATGATCGGCCGGTAGTAAACCCTCGTCACGCCCCGAATATCTGCGCAAAATCCGCCCGCAGCGGCCATAAACCGCGGTTGCCGCGGAGTACAGGTACCGAAGTTACTTTTGCGGAATTCCCATTGGGTTGACAATTTGTGTCAGTGCGAAAGCATCCAGCTGATCCCCCCGGAAATCAGCGGCTTCGCACTGACCCTTGCATCTCGGGAACACAGGAGAAATATGTCTCAGCGGCTGGGTGACCTGCTCGTCAAAGAAAAGGTCATTACCCAAGAGCAGTTGGACCAGGCGACAAAGCTTCAAAAGGAGTCGCACTCCCGCCTCGCGTCGGCTCTGGTGAAGTTGGGTTTCCTCTCTGACGAGGATGTCACCAACTTTCTCTCGCGCCAGTATGGCGTGCCCGCCATCAATCTTTCTTATTTTGAAATCGATCCCGCCGTCGTCAAGCTGATTCCCTTCGAAACCGCCAAACGCTATCAGATTTTGCCGCTCAGCCGCGTCGGCGCTTCGCTCACCATCGCCATGGTCGACCCCACCAACGTCTTTGCCATGGACGATATCAAGTTCATGACCGGGTTCAATATCGAACCGGTCGTGGCCTCGGAAAGCTCCATTCTCGCGGGCATCGATAAGGCCTACGGCACTTCGAAAGAAGAAGAGCTCGAGAGTGTCATGCAGTCGATGAACGAGGCCGGTGAAGGCACCGACATCGAGGTGCAGAACGAAGAGCAGGAACTCGAGCTCAGGGAACTGGAAAAAGCGGCCGATGAAGCTCCCATCGTCAAACTCGTGAACCTGGTGCTCACCGACGCCGTGAAGCGTGGAGCCAGCGACATTCACATGGAGCCCTACGAAAAAGAATTCCGCGTCCGCTTCCGCATTGACGGCGTTCTGCAGCTGATCATGAACCCGCCGCTCAAGTTGAAAGACGCCATCACCTCGCGCCTCAAGATCATGGCCAAGCTCGACATCAGCGAAAAGCGGCTGCCGCAGGATGGCCGCATCATGCTGAAGATGCAGATCGGCGGCAAGAAAAAGCAACTCGATTTCCGCGTTTCTACGCTGCCCACGCTTTGGGGCGAGAAAATCGTGCTCCGCTTGCTCGACAAGGAGAACCTGCGTCTCGACATGACCAAGCTCGGCTTCGAGCCGGAATCTCTGGTCAAGTTCGAGAAGGCCATCCTCAAGCCCTACGGCATGGTGCTGGTCACAGGGCCGACCGGGTCGGGCAAAACCAACACGCTCTACTCGTCCATCTCACAGTTGAACCAACCCGATACCAACATCATGACTGCCGAAGATCCGGTTGAGTTCCAACTGGGAGGCGTCAATCAAGTGCAGATGAAGGAGCAGATCGGTCTGAATTTTGCCACCGCCCTGCGTGCCTTTCTCCGGCAAGATCCCAATATCATTCTCGTCGGCGAAATCCGCGACTTTGAAACGGCGGAGATCGCCATCAAGGCCGCGCTTACCGGTCACCTGGTTTTATCCACGCTGCATACCAATGGCGCGCCCGAAACCATCACTCGCCTCATGAACATGGGCATCGAACCTTTTCTGGTAGCGACCTCGGTTCACTTGATCTGCGCCCAGCGGCTGGTGCGCCGCATTTGCAAGGACTGTGCCGAGCCGGTCGATGTGCCGCCGCAGGCGCTGATCGAGGAGGGCTATTCACCCGAAGAAAGCAAAACCGTTCAGATCATGAAAGGAAAAGGCTGCGTCACCTGCAACAAGACTGGCTACAAAGGCCGCACCGGTTTGTACGAAGTTATGGAAGTCGACGACGAAATCCGGGAACTGGTTCTCGTCGGCGCTTCAGCAGTCGAACTCAAGAAGAAGGCGATTGAACGCGGCATGATTACCTTGCGTCGCAGCGGGCTGATCAAGGTCGCAGCAGGCTGGACCACACTCGAAGAAGTGGCTCGCGAAACGATTCACTAAGAACCACGGCAGTTGAAACTGCAACAGGAAACGGAAAGAAAACTATGGCACTTTCATTAAGCGATCTGCTCCGCCGCATGCTGGAGATGGGAGGAAGCGATCTCCACATCACCACTAACTCTCCACCACAAATCCGCGTGCACGGGCATCTCGTTCCACTTGACCTGCCCCAGTTGACGCCCGCCGAGACGAAGCAACTGGCCTATAGTGTCATGACCGATTCCCAGAAACACCGTTTCGAGGAGAGCCTCGAACTGGACTTCTCCTTCGGTCTGAAGGGACTCGCCCGTTTCCGCGCCAATGTCTTCAATCAGCGCGGCGCTTCGGCTTGCGTCTTTCGTCTGATTCCGTTCGAGATCAAATCCTTCCACCAGTTGGGCCTGCCGCCGGTGGTCAGCAAGATGTGCGACAAACCGCGCGGCTTAGTACTGGTCACGGGACCGACCGGTTCGGGCAAGTCCACGACGCTGGCCGCCATGATCGACAAGATCAACACCGAGCGTCACGAACATATCCTCACGATCGAAGACCCGATTGAGTTCGTGCACATGAACAAAAACTGCGTGGTCAACCAGCGCGAGCTGCACTCTGACACCAAGAGCTTTACCGACGCCCTGCGCGCCGCTCTTCGTGAAGATCCGGACGTCGTATTGATCGGCGAAATGCGCGATCTCGAAACCATCGAATCGGCATTGCGTATCGCCGAAACCGGCCACCTTACTTTCGGGACGCTGCACACCAATTCCGCCTCGTCCACGATCAACCGCGTCATTGACGTGTTTCCGGCGCACCAGCAATCGCAAATCCGCGCCCAGCTTTCACTCGTGCTCGAAGGCATCATGTGTCAAAGCCTGTTGCCTAAAATCGACGGCAAGGGACGCGCCATGTGCATGGAAATCCTCGTGCCCAACGCGGCCGTGCGCAACCTGATCCGCGAAGACAAGATTCACCAGATCTACTCCTCCATGCAATCCGGACAAGAGAAGTTCGGCATGCAGACATTCAATCAGTCCCTCGCCACCGCTTATTTCGATAAGCAGATCACCTTGGAGATGGCGCTGACGCGCTCCAGCAATCAGGACGAGTTGCAGGAGATGATTGCGCGCGGATCGACTCTTTCGAATCGCACCAATCCCGCTCCGATGGCTAAGGGTTCTATGACTGTCAAGCGATAAGGGCAGCGAAAGCAGAACGAAGACAGGATCTAAGAAGTCGAATCAGGAAGCGAATAACGAGACTAGCACCAAGACTAATAAGAACGAAACACGTGATAGGCGCAGAAACAGGAGAGCGAAACCAGCCGGCAGAGCCGGCCGGCTAGCAGTGGAACAAAGATAAGGAGAAAGTACCATGCCGGTTTTTACGTTTTCAGGGAAGACCGCTGCGGGCGAGAAAGTTCAGGGAGAGCGCGTAGCTGCCAATAAGGACGGGCTGGCCTCGCAACTCCGGAAGGAACACATCACGCCCGGCTCCATACGGGAGAAGGGCAAAGAATTTGCCATGCCCACCTTCGGCCGCGGCAAAGTCAAGGTCAAGGAAGTTGCAGTCTTCTTCCGCCAGTTCTCCGTCATGATTGATGCAGGACTGCCGCTGGTGCAGTGCCTTGAGATTCTGGGCGCCAACCAGGAGAACCCCGGCTTTCAGAAAACCCTGCTCGGCGTCAGGACCACAGTCGAAGGCGGCGCCACCCTGGCCAATGCCATGCGCCAATATCCCATCATATTCGACGACCTCACGACCAATATGATCGAGGCGGGCGAAACCGGCGGTATTCTCGACATCATTCTCCAGCGTCTCGCCATCTACGTTGAAAAAGCGGTCAAGTTGCGCGCGGCCGTCAAGTCGGCATTGATCTATCCGGTTGCCGTTGTTTCCCTCGCCCTGCTGATCGTAGCCGCACTGCTGAAGTGGGTGGTGCCGATTTTCGCCAACCTCTTTGTCGGCTTGGGAGTTGCGCTCCCTCTGCCTACCCGCATAGTCATTGGACTCAGCGACTTTGTCGGTCATTTCTGGTGGTTCTTTATCGTCGGCGGTGTCGGCCTCGTCTTCGGCGTCAAGCAGATCCGCAAGCATCCGAAGGGCCGTTATTACTTCGACGCCATGCTGCTCAGGCTGCCGATCCTGGGCTTGCTCCTGCGCAAGATCGCGGTTGCCCGTTTTACTCGTACCCTTGGCACCCTGATCACGTCGGGCGTTCCAATTCTCGAAGGCTTGGCCATTACCGCTCGCACCTCGGGCAATGCCGTTCTCGAAGAAGCTCTGATGAAGGTGCGCAAGGCGATCGAAGAAGGCCGCACCATCGTCGATCCCTTGCGTGAGTGCGGAGTCTTCCCCAACATGGTTACGCAGATGATCGGAGTAGGCGAAGCAACCGGTGCGATGGACTCCATGCTGCAAAAAATTGCCGACTTCTACGAAGATGAAGTAGATTCCGCCACCAAAGATATGCTGGCCATGCTGGAGCCGGTCATCATCGCCATCTTGGGCCTCAGTATCGGCGGAATCGTCATTTCTTTGTATATGCCATTGTTCTCCATGATCGCCAAACTGGCCGGATAGCTGAGGACTCGGGCTAACGAGTCGCGAGCAGACAACTGCTGAGGGTGCTGGAAGCTCGCGGCTCGAAGTTCGAAGCAGCCCGCGCCAGATTCGAGCTCCGAACGACCGACGATTATCGACCAACGACGAACGACCGACGACCGATTTCATGCACTCCATCACCGATGAGCGAAACTGGCTGACCTGGCTGGTGAAGGTTCGAATCCTGATCCTGATGGTGCTGCTCGCCATCGAGCTGGCCGTCATGCGCTTCACCCCCAGCCCGCTGCCCATCCTTCCTTTTCTCACCGGCATGTTGCTCTGGTTCGCGCTCTCCATTTTTTTTCTTCTTCTGGTTTCAGCCTGGAGTGAGTACCGCCCGCAGGCCATGATCCAGGTGATCGCCGATCTGGTCATGGTCACCCTGGTCGTCCATGCCACCGGCGGCATCGACAGCTCGTTGAATTTCCTCTATCCCCTGGTCATCGTGGTCGCCTGCATGTTGCTGCCGCGAGCCTGGGGATATCTCAGCGCTGCCTTGGCTTTCATCCTCTTTGGCGCCATCCTCGAACTCGACTATTACCTGGTCATTCCCTCGTATTCCATCTCGCATCCCAAGCTCAAGGCCTTGCAGGTGGTGATCTTCGTCAACCTCTTTGCCTTCTTTGCCATCGCCTATCTGGCTGGTCTGCTGATGGGTAAACTGCGGCAAGTCGATGTTCAGCTGAAAGATGCTAGCGGCGCCCTCGAAAATCTCCAGGCGCTCCACGAAAACATCGTGCAGTCCATGAGCGGCGGTGTGATCGCGACCGGGCTCAACGGACGCATCACTCTCGTCAATCGCGCGGCCCAGCAACTGCTCGAAATCTCCGAAGCCGAGTTGCGCGGACGCTCCGTGGGCGACCTCTTTCAGGATCCGTTGCCCCACTTCGGGGGAGAGCGCGGCGACGCTGAAGTCCGCTACACGACCGGCAACGGATTTCGCAAGACTTTTCGGGTTCGGGTTTCAGCGCTCAATGTGAGCGCGCGCGGCGATCTGGGCTTTGTCTACTCCTTCGACGATCTTACCGAGATCCGCCGCCTCGAACGCGAGGTGCGCATGCAGGATCGTCTGGCAGCGGTTGGCCGTCTGGCCGCTGCCATCGCCCATGAAATCCGCAATCCTCTCACTTCCATCGCGGGATCGGTCAGCATGTTGTCCGATGCGCCCACCTTGAATCCCGAAGAGCGGCACCTGCTGCAGATCGTGCACCGCGAGTCCGATCGCCTCAACAACATCATCACCGATTTTCTGGCGTACTCCCGCGGGAAGCAGTATCGCTTCGAGCGCGTAAACCTAGTTCCGCTCCTGGAGGACACCCTCACTCTGCTCGAGCACCGTCTCACTGCCGAAAATGCGGGCATCAAACTCGAGCGCAGCTTCGTCAGGTCCGAAGCCTGGGTGTTGGCCGATGGCGATAAGCTCAAACAGGTCTTTTGGAACTTCTGTGAAAATGCTGTCCGCGCCATAAAAAAGACGAATAAAGCCGGAACCCTCACCGTGTCTTTGGCCGAGCGCGGCGGCGACTGGGAGATGAGCTTTGCCGACACCGGCGCCGGCATCGACCGCCAACAGACGGAAAAAATCTTTGAGCCTTTCCAGTCAAACTTCGAAGGCGGAACCGGTCTCGGACTCGCCATTGTCTACCAGATCGTGCAGGCGCATGAGGGTAAGGTCTGGGCGCGTTCTGAACTCGGCAAGGGATCGAGCTTCGTAGTGCGGTTGCGCCGCATGGAATATACAAACGCGAACGCGCATGCGCCGAAGTATGACCGCGCGCACGGCGTCGACAAGGGAGTTGCCTCTTCATCATCCTCCGTAGAAACCGCGCTGGCGGCCTCGCACACAGCAGCCGCGCCAGCCGCAGGAGGAAGCTCGCATGGGTAACATTCTCGTCTGCGATGACGAACGTTCCATCTGCGAACTCCTCGATATCGCTCTTCGCCGTGACGGCCACAAAGTCGAAACTGTAACTGGCGGTGAAGCGGCCAAGCGCAAGATCGACAGCGCCCTCTTTGACGTCATTGTCACCGACATCAAAATGCCCGGCGTCGACGGCGTCGAAGTGCTGCGCCACGCGCACCAGATCTCGCCCGATTCCGCGGTCATTCTAATGACGGCCGTCGATGATTACGAAGCCGCCGTGCAGGCGGTCAAAGCAGGCGGCGCGACCGATTACATCCGCAAGAGTCCCGGATTGATGGACGATATCAAGCTCGCCATTGCCCGCGCCCTGACGAAAGTTTCTTTAAGCCGCCAGAACTTTGCCCTGCGCCGCGATGCCGCCACGCGCAACTCGCTCGACAACATCGTCGGCGCCAGTCCGGCGCTCGAAAAGCTCAAGCAGACCATCCGCACTGTCGCCACTACCAGCAGCACGATTCTCGTCTACGGCGAAAGCGGAACCGGCAAGGAACTCGTTGCCCGCGCCGTGCACACCTGCTCGCCGCGAGCCGCCGAGGCTTTTGTCTCCGTTAACTGCGGCGCGTTTCCGGAAACGCTCCTCGAAAGCGAACTCTTCGGCTACGTCAAAGGCGCCTTTACCGGAGCCAACCAGAACCGTCGCGGCCTCTTCGAAGTTGCCGATCAGGGCACCATCTTTCTCGACGAAATCGGCGAGATGACCATGCCTATGCAGGTCAAACTGCTGCGCGTGTTGCAGGAGCGCACCGTTCGTCCTGTCGGCGGCACCAGCGAAATTCCGGTGGACGTACGCGTCATCGCCGCCACCAACCGCGATCTCGATCGCCAAGTCACCGAGGGCACGTTTCGCGAAGACCTCTACTATCGCCTCAACGTCATTCCCATTCGCGTTCCCGGATTGCGCGAGCGCCGCGAAGACGTTCCCCTCCTCGCCAATCACTTCCTCAAGAAATATGCGCCTGGAGCAGGGAAGAGCATTCACGGCCTCGCAGCGGCATCGCTTGAGGCTCTCACTGGATACGATTGGCCAGGAAACGTCCGTCAACTCGAAAACACCATCGAGCGCGCGGTGGCGCTCGAATCGACAAGCGAGTTGCACGTCGAATTGCCGGCCGAACGTCCGAAAGCTCGCGCTGCGGCCGCGGGCGCGGACGGCGCAAGCACCACAACGACGGGCATTTCGATTCCAGCGGGCGCGGTTCTGCCCGAAGGCGTCAACATGGAACACTATGTCGCCGACATTGAGCGCTCTCTGCTGCAGGCCGCGCTTAGCCAGACCAACGGAGTGCAAGTCCGAGCGGCTGATGTGCTGGGAATTTCCTACCGCTCGTTTCGCCATCTCATGAAAAAGTACGAAGTGTAGGAAATAAGGTCTCAGGTCTCAGGTCTCAGGAAAAGCGAGACGCACTCTGCGGGTTTTGTTTTTCCTGAGACCTAAGACCTAAGACCTTATTTCTTCAGCATGTGAATCTCAGTTCCGTTCTTATGAAACTTGACTTCGTCCATCAGCTGATTGATCAGGTAAATGCCGCGCCCGTGATTGGAATAAATGTTTTCGCCGTGGCAGGGATCGGCAATCTTGGCAGGGTCGAAGCCGGGGCCGGGATCGCGTACTACGATGAGCATGCCGCGCTCGCCGTCGCAGGCCACGTCACATTCGATGGTCTTTGAGGGATCGTTTTTCGCTCCATGAATGACGGCGTTGGCCAGGGCTTCGGTCAAGGCCAGTTCGATGTCGTCTTCGCGCCCAGGAGCGCACTTCATCTCGCGCACAATATTCATCACGCTGCGGACGACCGGATCGACGGCATCGCGATCGCCAGCCAGCGTCACGCTGAGCTTGAGGTCAAGTGTCTGCGCGTCGAAGTCGCAGGACTGCGTCAGTTGCGGCTCATTTGTCGTCTCTTCCGGCGATGGAGAATCTGCCATAAGGAGGTCAGGGTTGTTCCCAGCCTTCCGCTAAATGAGATGCAGAAAGGCGCTGACAAATTCTAGGGACTTACGGCTTCAGATGCAACATTATTTGAATTTACAAAATCTTGACATATCGCGCGGGAGCGGGTTGAGAAGCCCGTTGGCGGCCCGAACACCCTGAAGGACATTAACCTTCGCGAGTTGTCATCCCGAGCGAAGCGAGGGATCTGCAGTTCGACGCAAGATGCAGATCCCTCGCTTCGCTCGGGATGACAAACACTATAAATTACGAAATCATGAGCGTTCAGAAACTAATGAATGTTCACTCCTGCGGTTCCGGCGGGCCGCCAATCTGTTGCATTTGGCGGCGCCAGTCCAGTTCTTCTACGAAGCTGCGCGAATCGCGCCAGCCTGCTTTGATCTTGACGAAGAGCTCCAAGAAAACTTTTGTCCCGACCATTTTCTCTATGTCGAGACGGGCTGCGGTTCCGATCTTCTTCAGCATCTGGCCGCCTTTGCCTAATAAGATGGCTTTTTGCCCGTCGCGTTCGCAATAGATCACGGCAGCGATCCGCGTCAGCTTCGGGCTCTCTTCGAACTGCTCGATCGCGACCGAGACGGCGTGCGGCACCTCTTCATGCGTCTGCATCAGCACATGCTCACGGATCAGCTCCGCGGCCATGAATCGCACCGGCTGATCGGTGATCTGATCCTCGGGGAAATAGCGCGGGCCCTTGGGCAGAGCTTTCAGCACGCACGCGAGCAGTTCGTCGAGCCCTTTCTTTTTGAGCGCGGAGATAGGGACGATCTCCTTGAAATCATGCAGCGTCTGGAACTCGGCGATCAGCGGCAGCAGCTTGCTTTTGTCGGCGAGAAGATCGATTTTATTGAGCAGCAAAAACACCGCAGTCCCCGCGTTAGTCCCCGCCTTTTTCGCCAGGTCAAGAACGCGGGCGTCGTCGCGATCCCATTTTCTGGTCGCGTCCACAATCATCAGAATCAGCTCGCAGCCTTCGAGCGCCTCGCGCACCTCGGACATCATCTTGCGTCCGAGCGACGAGCCGGACTGGTGAACTCCTGGCGTATCGATGAGCACGATTTGCCCGGCGTCTTTTTCTTTCCGATCGCCTTTTTGTTTAGGAACATTGATGATGCCGAGAATGCGGTTGCGCGTGGTCTGAGGCTTGGGAGAAATGATGGCCAGCTTCTCGCCGACGAGCGCATTGAGCAGCGTGCTCTTGCCCGCATTGGGGCGTCCGAGAATGCAGACGAATCCGGAGTGGAAGGACATTTAGGATAGGGTACTCGCTTTTGCGGGTGAGTTCTCAGTTCCCGGTTCTCAGCTCGCATTCGTCGCTTTGTCCCCGTTAGTCGGCGGGTTGATCGGTGCGCGAAGCGCTGCCAGTTTTGCTTCGTGATGGCGCTCGGCTCGCTCCAACATCCGGAGTGCGGCTCGGACTACCTCGCTGGCGTTTTCGTAACGTCCGCTCTCGACACTGAAGGCTACGAAGCAGTCGAGTTCGTCGGTCAAATTGACGTTTCGGGTGGGCATGGCTACGGGACTCTCCTTCACTCTGTGGACCGATATGACAATTTGTGCGATTGGCAAAGATTGCCAAAGATGGGGATACCCCCCAGGGTCCCTCGGTTTGGAATCATCGGGTTAGGAGAAAATTTCCGCCAGATCTTTGGGTTTAAAGGACTTAGAGATAAAGTCTTTCTGGATCAATGACTTAGCGGTGCTTTTGTTGCGCTTGGTTGTCAAAGAGTCTCCCAAATTGAAGCGGGAGTGGTTTCGAGGGTCCGTCTTGCGAGACGGGCGCACCTCGGACCTGATACAGGTCGCCATTCATTGTCGCCGGCTTGCGGTTGGGAGTCTGTGATGGTGCTCACAAGGCGTTTGTGATGAAAAATCTTAGCAGCTTCTAGGGTGGTTCGGCTCACGCGTTTCGGTGCGGAGATCCACGCGGCGGGCTTTGGGAGCCCGCTTACCTAGATTGCTTCTCTTTGACCTCAAGTTTATAGATCACTCCGTCGATGAATGCTCTTAACGGGTCGGGCATTTTACTGGCCCCAAGCGTACCATCGGGTTTCTTGTATTGGTGAGCTCTGATCACTTCATTTGCCTGTGCGTCGTGATATGACAAAATTTGGCTATATGTACAAAAAACCTGCCCTGATTTCAAAGGGTCGGCGTGTCGCTCCCACAAAAGAATAGGGTTAAGTTCTTTGTTTGAGATTTTATCCAGAAGCTTATGCTTGTGGCACAATTCTTGCATCTGTTTCTTTGAAAGGTTCCGTACTGGTATAGAATCGTCCGTCATGGTCAATGCGTTGGCAATCCGTTCTTCTATCGGTGAGTTCCTGGCTGGAGAGCAGTCTCTGGATCAGCTCGAGAACTGGCTTGTTGGCCATACTTGGAATATTCATAAATCCGCGGAAATTGAGAGCCAGCTTTTGGCCTACGAAATAGAACTTCGCTTGGCGGAGTATCATGTAGGCACATTGTCGGAACAAGACCTTCGTTTGGAATTGCAGCAGATTGCGAATACATTCACCGATTCAAACCGACAATCCAGCGTGGTCAGCGCTTCATCTACTGATCTTATCCACTCACCATTATCGGCCCGCCTTGTTGGTAAGTCACACGTAACGGCATCCGAGTAATCAACTCTTCATTGAAATGCACGTCAAACCAATAAACTCCTTCTTGAGTTGCCACGAAATTCATTTGTGCGATTAGTGCACTTCCCCGATCCTCGTCTCCCTCGAATAGCATCGGGAATGACATTTGAGGTAGATCCTCTTTGTTGGGGGACTTGGGACGAATGGCTAACATTTGTTTCCCTCGCATAAACCCAGATTTAAAGGAAATTAGCACCGTGAATTGGAGGGGAGTCGGAGCCATTTCCGCGGTGCCCCCGAGTACATTGAATCTATCTATCACGCGAATGACGCTCATAACATTATCGGTTTCGCGTAGAACTTTCTCGCAGAATATAGCCATTGATAAATATGGCCGATACATTTCCTTTTGTTCCGCCATTTGAGGATTCTCCACTGGCTTGAGTACCAAAAATAACACGAAACCTGCGACTCGTTGACCTTTGATGCGCGATTTCGCGCAGTACCGGTGGTCGCGTTCTTCGACGAGCTGCTTTCAGTCCACGCTCAACAATTAAGGATTGAGAGGGACGCCAAAAGGCGGACGCCCAAGGCGAAAGCGGGGGCATAGAAGACTAGTTAGTATCCCTGTAGTAAACCAGATCATCACCGTCTCACTTACCCGCGCTAACGAAAGCCCCCGTAGTCGCGTTGATTACGCCGATGCCTTTTCTGTCCTTTTCGCTGGAGCCGTAGATGACATACCAGACGGGCACATTGTGCTTCGGCTCCTTGAGCAAGACGTAGGAGATGGGCTGCTGCGGATCTTTTTTTACGATGGCTTCGCCTCCGTGTTGCTGCGCGATCTTGTAGGCTTCGTCGGTATCGGTTTTCAGCAGCAGGCCTAAGAAGGCTAGGCTCGCGGATTCGGCGTTGTAGGGGCCTTCGCCGCCCTCGACGGAGACTCCGTAGGGAGGCGCGTCGGGCAGGCGGCTGCCGGAGCAGACGATGGTTTCGGTGGCGCGGCGGGCGGGGGAGACGAAGTATCCGCGCCAGACGGTGGATTTTCCGTCTTGGCCGTTGGTTTCGGAATTGAGAACGGATTCGATGCGAGCGGGCTGGGCATCGGAAGACCACTTCAGGGCGAGTCCGGTCATTTGATTGAAGGCCTGCTGGCCGGTGTAGAGCGCGGGCTCTTTTTTGGCGGGCGCGGCGGGCGGAGTTTCGGACGCGGGCTTATTTTCTGACGAGCTGCACGCTACGGTCAGCATTGCGACGCTGATTAGAGTGATGGCGAAGAGCAGGCGAGAGAAATTCATGTTCATTCCTCCAAAGGTCTCGAACCGATGGCGTCTGAACCGAATTAATTGCGTCACGGTCCGATCCCGTTTAGCCGGGAGTTTTTTCTTTATGAGTGATTCGGTTGAATTGTACTGCTTGGGGATGCTTTTGCAAGGGCCGAGGAGAGCTGTGTCCCTCCGGGACTTATGCCGCGGGAGACGTGGCTAGCCGCATCTCTACAGCTAGATTAGTTTTAGCTGCTTGGGCTCGGTGGCGGTGGTGATGCGGACTCGCTCTACGCGGCGGTCGGTCGAGTCGAGAACTTCGAACTTCAGGCCTTCGTCTTCGATGACCTCGCCTTTTTTGGGGATGCGTCCGGCGATTTCGCTGACCAGGCCGGCGATGGTGGAGGATTCGTGGCCTTCAGGACGCATGCCGAAGAGTTCGTCGAGGCGGTCGACATCCATGTTGCCAGTAACTATGTAAGAGTGGTCGTTTTCCTGCACGACCTGGGCTTTTTCGTGCTCGTCGCCGATTTCGCCTACGATTTCTTCCACTAAGTCTTCTATGGTTACCAGGCCAGCTACGCCGCCGTATTCGTCTACTACGATGGCCATGCGGATGTTACTGCGCTGCATCTCGCGCAGCAGGTCACTTACTAACTTGCTTTCGGGAACGAAGTAGACATCCTTGCGCATGAGGCTCGCGACGGTGCGGGTGTGGGCCTCGGAGTCGGGAACCTGCAGCACATCCTGGGTATGGAGGATGCCTTTGATGTTGTGAATCGAGCCTTCGTAGACGGGGATGCGCGAGATGGGACGGGCTTTGAGCAACTCGACTACTTTTTCGACGGTATAGTCGGTGGGTACGGCGACTATCTCGGGCCGCGGCTTCATCGCTTCGCGAACGGTCTTGCCGCTGAACTCGACGACCGACTGGATCAGTTCGCGGTCGCCTTCCTGGATGATGCCTTCTTCCTGTCCGGCTTCGATCAGGGCATCGACGGCTTCGGAGGGGGTTTCGGGTTCGGCGTCGGCGTGCTCGCGGGTGAGCGCGGTGACGGATTTGCAGAATCCGAGGACGAGCGTGATCGGCAGAACAAGATAGATGAGGAGGCGCAGAAGCAGCGCCCAGTTGGCGAGCCAGCGGCCGCGGGTGCGAGAGAAAAAGACGAAGGGCAGCAGACGGTTGAAGATGATGATGATCAGGACCAGGCTGAGCGTGGCCTCGAGGACTTCGTAGATGCTCCAGGCGCGGTCGCGGAAGACGGTGAAGCCGACGATCATGGCGATGGCTGCGGTGACGAGCTGCGTCAGGATGGCCATGGAGAGCGAGGCGCGGGCGCGCGTCGCGCCGAGGCGCGGCTCGACGATCTGCTCGAAGGAGTCGATGTTGTCCTGAAAATCGCGGGAGAGGAATTTGCCGATCTCCTGGTAGAGGCGGTCAACGTAGGAGACGAGCGTCAGCAGGGCGAACAGGAGCGCGAGTGCTATGCCGACGCCGATCATTGTGGTTGCTTCCTTGTTTGTCGTTTGCTCGTTTGTCGTTTACTCGTTTGTCGTTTACTCGTTTCCCTAGGCGGATTGGTTCGCTCAATGAGGCCAAGCGGCAGGTGGAGTTTAGCTCGCAATTGCTTTTCGCGCTTGGCCATCTGTCCATTGTCGCATTCGTGATCGTAGCCGCGCAGATGCAGAAGGCCATGCAAGACTAGTATTTTAATTTCTTCGGCGGGCGAATGTCCTAGATTGCGAGCATTGTGGGATGCGATCTCGGCGGAGATGGCGATTTCGCCGGCGAGGCGTTTGCGGGCATTTTTTTGGAGATTAGGATCGGCGGGGAAAGAAAGCACGTCGGTGGGCTTGTCTTTTCCGCGGAAATGGCGGTTCAGGGATTTCATCTCGGCGCTCGAGGTGAGCAGAATGTTGACGGTTCCGTGCAATCGCGCAGCTTTGCGGGCGCGGGCTAGGAAGCGGTCCAGGGCGAGGGCGGTGAGGTCGGGGATGGGCTTTTGAAAGATGACCAAGCTCTCACCATATTGTCATCCAAATGAAGGGAAGGACTTGCTGTCGCTTGCACTGACGAGAAAGCGGGTCCTTCGCTTCGCTCAGGATGACAAATTAAGATTGTAATCGCACTAATTGCGCAGGCGCGGCTCGTCGGACGGTGGCGGCAAGGGCGCTGGCTGCGGGACTACCGGCTTCGGCTCCAAGAGCGATAGCTGCTGCTCCGCCAGCCTCGCTTTGTGCTCGTCATAGGCGCGAATGATGCGCTGCACCAGGTGATGACGGACTACGTCGCTTTCGTCGAAATGCACGAAGGCGAGGCCGTTCACGCTTTGCAGGATATCGACGGCTTCGATGAGGCCGCTGCGGCGCGCAGTGGGCAGGTCGATCTGGGTGACGTCGCCGGTGATCACGGCTTTGGAATTGAATCCGAGGCGGGTGACGAACATTTTCATCTGTTCGGAGGTGGTGTTCTGCGCCTCGTCGAGGATGACGAAGGAATCGTTGAGCGTGCGTCCGCGCATGAAGGCGATGGGAGCGATCTCGATGATATTTTTTTCGAGGTAGCGCTCGACGCGCTCGGGCTCGAGCATGTCAAAGAGCGCGTCATATAAGGGACGCAAATACGGATCAATCTTCTCCTGCAAAGTGCCGGGGAGAAAGCCGAGACGCTCGCCAGCCTCGACCGCGGGCCGCGCGAGGATGATGCGGTTGACCTGCTTATTCAGGAGGGCAGAAATCGCCATAGCCACGGCTAGATAGGTCTTGCCGGTGCCGGCGGGGCCGACGCCGAAGACCATGTCGTGGTTCTCGATGGCTTCGAGGTAGCGGCGCTGGTTGGGGCTTTTGGGCTGGACGGTGCGGCGTCCGAAAGAACGCTGGCGGCCGGCTTCGGCGAGGCCGCGCAGAGTGGTGTTCGGATCGCCGACGACCACGCGCAACATGCTGCCGAGATCGCCGTTCACGAACTGATGGCCGGTGCGGCGGAGATATTCGTAGTCGGCGAAGAGTTGTTCGGCCCGGGCCACGTCACGGGGCGCGCCTTCGAGTTCTATGCGGTCGGAGCGCAGATCGATGTTGATGTTGAGGCCGTCTTCGAGCACGTGAAGATTTTCATCGCGGGTGCCGAAGAGGGTTTCGATGTCGGGCGTGAGTTCAATGTTTTTTTTCATTCAGGATGCATCGCCGCCTCCGCGGCTGGACTGGGCTCACTCTTGGATGTTCCTTCGCGAGAACGGTTGTACCGCCGGATTCGGGTAAATCGGCGCCAGCGTTTTTCGCACGCAAATAGCTGCAAGGGGAAGTGGAGCAGACCGGATTGCGCACCCCGGTTACGGGGCGGTTACCAACCATTTGAGACAAGCGTAGCGCGGGTTGGGGGCGGAGTCAATGGGAGGGAAGTCTTTGAAAACCATAGGAGTGGTCTTGACATTCGCTGCGATTATTGGCGCAGGAATGATGACCAGTTCGAAGCTGGTTGGAACCCATGACGGAGAAGGCGGTGACGAGGGTGAGGAGGCGATGATGCAAGGGGGGCTGAGCAAGCCCGCATCGCCGCTTCGTATGCCAGCCGCCGAACGGTGGCAAGCTGCTGGTTGATGGTGTTGGCGGCCAGGCCCCGTTCTTCAAGATGAATGCGGTACGAACCACGACGATGCGATTGAAAGCCAGGTGGGGTTCCGAGGCGTGGCTGGAAAAAGCATACATGGAACATTCCAATGGCCTAACCGCGCTTAAGGTGGATCCCACTTACGATCCGCTACGGGGCGACCCACGGTTCCAGACTCTGGTGCGGCAAGTGGGTTTAGCGCAATAGCTCGGGCCGGCTCTCGATCTGCTCTGAATCGAGGAGGATGCACAAATGCATTCCGCTCTCTGCATCACCCGAAAGAGCTGAGAATTGGTCCTTGCCCACGGCCGAATATCCGTGAATCACGTTTCATCGATGAGTAGGCTATTCCGCAGGGAACACACCACCGCCGATCCGGAATTCTGTAAGGGGTTTGAGATTCTTCTTGTAACCGCTAGTAACTGTGTACTCCTTCCCACCTTTAACGCGGAGACCATACCTTCCCGTCGAGTACGGCTTGATCTCTACCACAAACGAGGTATTCACGAGCGCAGATCGATGGATCCGAATGAATCCGTACGGCTTCAGCTTTTCTGCCACCATAGAGATTGACTCGCGCAGCAGATAGGAGTCCGATTCGCGCTGCAATGAGACATAGTTGCCCTCAGCTTGAACTGCGACCACGTCGCCGGGATTGACGAAGAGAATCCTTCCTTTGGCTTTGATTGCGATCATTGGGTGACCCGGACGAGACAGCTTCTGCAACTGTGGCAAAGCTTCAATCAATTTTGCGGCTCGCTCGCCCTTTGCTCTCCGAGAGGCCCGGTCCAAGGCTTCATTGATCCTTTCGTTCGAGAAAGGCTTTAGCACGTAGTCTACGGTGTGCCTCTGAAAGGCTGCGACGGCGTGGTCAACGTGTGCCGTTACATATACGATCGACGGCAGCGGAAGGTTTCGTTCCCTAAGCTGGTCTGCTAGCCCAGTGCCCGACAGGCGCGGCATATTGATGTCGAGAAGCAAAACATCGTAAGAGTCCGTGGACAATTTCTCCAGCGCTTCGATCGCGTCGTTGGCCGAATCGAAATGCTCCACGTCGCTCCTTGCCGACAGGACATCTGGCAAAGCGGTTTGGGCCAGGTGCTCATCATTCACGATCAGCACTCGCATGGTTTCCACTCACCATCCATCTTTGTTCCATCAGGGTTCCATCAGGCGTAATCGCATTCTGTCGCCTTGCCGTGTGCGCCTACATGTCCTTGACCGGGTCCGGCGTTCCATCCGACCACCAGCCCGCGGGAACCATGAATACGTCGATTGGTTCCGGAGCGCCTCTGAACTGTGGACTTAGCATAACGGGAGAGTGGGGCAGATCAGCACCCCAAACGGAACCGTCCATGAGAGGAGTGTAGAACATCAGGTGAGCGATCCAGTTGTGGGGGCTGCCATCGGTAAGGTACTGTTCTTTCGACATCATGTAGCACATGGCTCCAGGCTCCAGGGGCGGCAGCTCTCGCTTGATGAATGTCTTGATGCCGTCGATGATCTGAGCTTTGGATTGGGCCGCCAATATCATCTCCGTCTGTTTATAGGTCAGCGGCAGGATGGAGCGAACAGCCGGCGGATTGTAGCAAACCGGGCCTCGAATTTTAGGGTTCCAAAAATTAGCGCCGTCGAATGAACCCATCCACCCTCGCTCCACAGCGCATACGAAACCATTCTTGCCATTGACTGCGGTTTCATAGCCATGCCGCCCCAGAACCAAGATTTCGGCATCGCGCGAGATGGCCTCCGGGGCCGCGCTTCGCGCCATGGCAATCTCTGCGTTTCGATCCATTAGGTATTGATCAAGCGGGGCCATGCTCGGATACTTCGGTTTGGTGTCCTGTGCTAGGGCTCGCCACGCCGTGATCAGCACGACAACCAGCACCAAGCTTCCTACTGTGATCGTCCTGACTATCCTTCGGTTCATTTGATTTTCCCCTTCGCTACGGACTTGAATACGCCCTTCAAACCTGTGATGCGGAATCACAGCCGCTCGTTGTACTTTCATAATACATACCGGTAGGTATGGTGGAGAGAAGCAACATAACATTTGCATCGGGGCGAACCGCCATCTGTTGCTGGCGCAAAGTCGGTGACTGCACTATGGATTTACGGAGGATGTTCCAACCCTCACAAAAGACGGTGCGGCTAGTCTCGGCCTGCGGCTCGCGCCCGGCCGCGCGCCGGGCGCAGCGAGTCAAGGTGGCCGCTCACCCTTCTGTGGCCGGATCGCATGGTCCGTGCATCCTGCGAATTCTTTGTTAAAACGACGTAACCCTCGTACGCCGCGATCAAAAAAGTGGCGGTTTCGTCCGCGTTTACATCACTCCGCACCAGCCCACGTTTCTGTCCTTTACGCAGTGCCCCCGCGATTGCATCATGCCAGTCCCTAAAAAGTTTTGCCGTCCTTCTGCGGAATCCCTCATCAATACCTGACATCTCTTGAGACAAGTTAAGCAAGGGGCAGCTACGCTGAACGTCTTTTCTTTTCAGCGGTTCGGACTGAATAATGCGGACCAGAACGTCGATGGGGTTCTTGGCCTTCAGTAAAGGCTGCACCCACTTCTGGTGGAGGTCACTTGCCATGACCTCATCCACTACCGCATACCCGAGGGCTTCTTTGTTATCGAAGTGGTAATACAACGCGCCCTTGGTCACGCCTGCTCTAGTCAGAATGGCATCCAGGTCAGCGTTTCGAAATCCTGAGCGGTGCATTTCCTGGAAGGCGGCACGCAACAAGCGCCCTCGCGTGCGCTCTGGATTGCGCGGTGTGGCCCCGCCGTGTGTTGATTTGTTTCTAGCAACTAACATACCAACTAGTATGCATGTTACGACTGTGATTGTCGAGGCCGGACTACCGAATCTCATAGCATCGCAGGCGATCTCTACTGATATCCGTATGAATTGATGCGTGCGCTTGTTTTACTTTGTTTCTGCAATCGGTCAATTCGTCACCCTCTATCCCGGAAACACGCACCGGAGTATTGGAACCTCACGTCTTTCCCTCCAAAGACGGTCCACGGCTTGCATCGTTCCAACCAGCACTCTACGCGGGTGCACCTGCAACGAAGGTTCTCAGGAGGACTTTCATGACTAGACAAGCGAAGACACTCATCGGTGTTTTACTGGGGTTGTTATTGACCGCAATTCCGGTCTTTGGCCAGGCCGAGGACGGATCAATTTCTGGTACGGTAAAGGACGCCTCCGGCGCCGTGATCGCTGGCATGACGGTAACGGCAAAGAGTATGGCGACAGGAGCCGAACGGAGCACGACAACTGGAACGCTTGGTCAATACACGATTACCGCGCTGACGCCAGGAAATTATCAGGTCGTGATCAGCGGCGACAAGTTTCAGACCTCCCGCACGACCACAGTGGTCACCGTCGGCGGCATTTCGACGGTGGATGCCCAACTGACGATCGGCTCCAGTTCAGTCGTGGTTGACGTTGTGGGCGGAGCGTCTACGCAAGTAAATACGGAGACGCAGGAGCTTTCCCAACTCATCAACACGCAGCAAGTCGCGCAACTGCCCAGCCTGACGCGCAACATCTACGACTTTGTTGCGCTTTCCGGCAACGTCAGCGGGGGGGATAACAGCACCAACATGGGCAACAGTATGAGCAGCAACAGCGGCCAGAATACCTCGAACCAGGGTGTGGGCTACGCCATCAATGGACAGCGGGAAGCGGGCACCGAGATTTTGTTAGACGGCGTCGAGAACACAGAAATTTTTGCTGCCAACGTTGGCGTGCAAATCCCGGTCGATGCGGTGCAGGAATATAGCATCATTACTAGCAATTTCGCAGCCGAGTACGGCCGGGCGTCGGGCGGTGTGGTCAATGTGACCACGAAATCGGGCAGCAACAATTTCCACGGTTCGGTCTGGGAGTTCAACCGCCTTTCCGCTTACACCGCCAATACTTATGATGACGTGGCACTCGGGGAAGCGAAGGGCGTCTATACGCGAAACATGTTCGGTTTCAACGTTGAGGGCCCGCTCATCAAGAACAAGTTGTTCTTTTCCATGACCACGGAGTGGACCCGCGTCCGCAGCGCGGCTGTTGAGACAGAGTTGATCCCTTGTGGTGGTCCCGTTACTTGTCCCGGATCCTCTCCTGGGTTCTTAAGCTATACGGCTCCAAACGTCCAAGCTTACTTCAACGCTTTTGGGGCTACTCCCTACGTGCCCAGCATCGCTTATAACCAGTCGCAGCTGGGGGTCACGTTGCCCGGGGTTCCTGCCGCGGCGCCAATTCTGGGCCAAGTCAACTTCGCGGCAAACGCGGATGCGGGCGGCGATTTTCCACAGAACACATACCGCTTACTTGGACGCGTGGATTACAACCTGAGCGACAAAACTCAGATGTTCGCGCGCTTCGGACAGGAGAACCAGTTGCTGTTTTCGGGTCAAGATTTCTACGGCCCGTATCCGCAATACGACGTGGGCACCGCTGTAAACAACGACACTGGGCTCTTCTCCCTGACCCACACGTTTAATTCCTATCTGCTGAGCAATTCGAAAGTAAGCGTTAGCCGGCTCACGGACCCCTTCACCTATAACTCGGCCTATCAAAACGTGCCGGAGCTGCTGTTTGGAGCTGCCACGGCGAATAACCTCCAAATTACCTTCCCCGGATTGGCAAATGATATGTTCGCCGGTGCTGCCGGCTCGTTGCCCTTTGGCGGTCCCCAGAACACCATACAATTCGAGCAGGATGTGTCATGGACCAAGGGCAAGCACAACATGCGTTTCGGCGGGCAGTTCACTTACCTTCAACTCAATATACCGTTCGCCGCTTATTCGCAGGCAGACGAATATTTGGGAACCGGTCTCGGACCCGCGCTGAGTGCTATGACCACCGGCACACTGCAGTACTTCGAGGCGGCGATCAACCCGCAAGGCAAGTTTCCCTGTGCCACGAACCCCGATGGCAGCGAGATTGCGACCCCAAGCTGCGAGGTGACCCCTCCGTTAACTTCGCCAAGCTTCGCCCGCAGCTACCGCTTCAAGGACTGGGCTCTCTATGCTCAAGACAGCTTCAAGGCGACGCCGAGACTAACGCTCAACTACGGCTTGCGCTACGAGCATTACGGCGTGCAGCACAACGACAATCAAAACCTCGACTCCAACATGTACTACGGCTCCGGTTCAAATATTTTTCAGCAGATAGCCGGCGGAACGGTTGAAATTGCTCCTCAGAGCTCCATTGGTCAGTTATGGGCTCCCCGATGGGGCACGGCTGCGCCGCGTGTCGGCTTTGCTTACGACGTATTCGGGAACGGTGACACCAGCCTACGTGGCGGTTTCGGCATCAGCTACGAGCGCAACTTCGGGAACGTAACCTACAACACAATTCAGAACGTCCCGGCTTATGGCGTGCTGGAGGCCTTTACCGTCCCAGTAACCAGCAGCAACCTTGGTCCGCTGGCCGCTCCGGGTCCGGCCACTCCGCTGCCCCCCGTTGAACTACGTAACGTGAACCAGAATATCAACGTAGCCCAGACCCAGTTCTGGAGCCTTGCTCTCGAACATAAGCTGGCCCGCAATACTCTCGCTTCCGTGGAGTACAGCGGCGCACACGGGGTTCACCTCTATGACATCATCTTGGGGAATCCCATCGGCGGTGCTCAGGAATACCTGGGTCAGCCGCTCTATGCCGGCACTGACCCGATTACGGGCGGAGGGTGCGATACCTACACCAATCCCTCTACAGGAACTGGCGAGTGCTACTCGCGGCCAAACAGCGCATACGCCGGCGTCAACGTCCGCGGAAGCAATGGCACGAGCAGCTACAATTCCCTCAACCTCAAGTTCCAGACGCAAAACTTGCACAACACCGGTCTCAGCATGGTGTCGAACTTCACCTGGGCGCACTCCCTGGATGACTTGAGTTCGACCTTCTCCCAAGATTCCCAGGGTGGTTCCGAGTACATCGGCAACCTCGGGTATTTGGATCCCTTGAACCCGAAGCTTGACTGGGGCAGTTCGGACTTTGACATCGGGAAGCGCCTCGTCGTAGCTCCGATTTGGGAAACTCCGTGGTTTGAGAGCGGAAGAGGCGCGGCCAATGAGGCGTTGGGAGGGTGGACGTTAACGGGCATCTTCACCGTGCGCACCGGCGTACCCTTCTCTGCATACGACTATACCTACAATCTAAACTCATACGGCGGCGTGCCGAGAATCGTGCCCTCCACCTCGATTACGAGCTACAAAGCCACGTCGGGGCCGGCGATAGGGCCGAACCAGTTCCTGCTCAACACCATTCCCGGAGCGAATGACCTCGCGCCTTTCAACCCAACTCTGGGCATCGACGACTTCGGGCCGTTTCCATCCAACATGACGGCCAGAAACGCATTTCGCGGACCCGGGGCGTGGAACATGGATGCATCTTTAGGCAAGAAATTCAAAGTGACCGAGCGCTTCGGCCTTGAGTTCCGAGCCGAAGAGTTCAACGTCTTCAACCATCACAATATGTACGTAAACGAATCTATTCTTGACGTGGCTAACACTCCGGGCACGATTGGTCAACCTTTGCAGGTCATCGGGCTGAAGGGCGGTCTCAACACGATAGCCCTCGGCGGCAACCACGACGAGCGGCGTTTCGGTCAGTTCTCGCTTCGGTTGAGCTTCTAAGCTGGGCCTTTGAACAAGGGCCGGGAGCCGTAATGGCTCCCCCTTTTTTGCGTGTCGAGCCTCTACACGACAGAAGCCAGTTCGCTGATTAGCTGCGAAATCCCAGCGCTGCACGCGCCCTATGCCCGCAGTCACGATAAGGATGTGGCCCAGCGGGTGGGTGTGCCATGCGGTGCGTACCCCGGACTGGAACGTGACGAGTGAGCCCGACGGCGCGCCGGAGCGTTTGCCTGGGAATAGAGGATCGACGCGCACGGAGCCAGTAAAGTTCTCGGCTGGTCCCTGCCGGGAGGGTGCGAGCCACTCCGCATGATCGACATCGCCCAGTCGGATCATTCGAAACTCGTCCGGCAGCAAACCCCATACCGCTGCCAAAGGCGAAACCACGGGCTATTCGCGAGCATCTCGTCGTGTCTTCTATTCACAGCACAGAGGTCGCTCGCGCTCAGCGGTCTGGTGTCCGGCGCTGCGAAGGTGCGCTCCAGCCACTCAATTTCAGGCATTAATATAGTTGACTGACTTTTTCTGTTAGGCTGGGATAGCCGTGACAGGAGCAGTGCATTTTAGACGCGCAATGTTGTAATTACAACACAGCCAATTTATCATTGAATGCAATGTCGGATTTACCATCTCGATCTCATAGTGTAGGGTACTCCTCATTTGTAGATGATGAGGACTCTCCCATGACAATGCAGATCGCAATGATCGGGACGGATGGCATCGTGCTCGCCAGCGATACAAAATGGTCGGCCCAGAACGAATCCACTCGCCATACCTATAGCCGCTCCAAGATAATCATAAGTCGCGAGCGACCCATCGCCGTTAGCTTTGCAAGGAACATGGAAAGTTCAGAAAAAGCAGCGCAGATGATAGCGAATGAACTCAGTAACGAGGAGTGGAAATCCCCAAAGGATCGTATAGAAAAACTTGCCGAGAAAGCTCTGCTTGCGACACCCTACAATCGCTCGGACATTAATTGCCTAATTGTTTCCGGCGTTTCACGTCTGCGATTATTTGTCCTCGAAATGATGGCGGATATGAGCAAAGGGCCGCAGCCGGTGCCGACATGTTGGGAGATGACAGACAAGGGATTAGCTGGAGATACGGTCAATCCAGCGGTTTTTTGGTCCGAGCGTTATTATGGTCCTCGCCCCATTTACGAGTTGCTTCCCATCGCCGCTCAAGTCATCGTGTCTGCCGGAAAACTTGGCCCAGATCGCATTAGCGGCCTAGAGGCCATTGTATGCGATGCCTCTAGTTGTCGACGGCTATCAGCAGAGTCGATCAAAAAATTGCAGTCATTGGCAGACGCAAATGATGAGCGGATGGGTACATCCTTCGCTGCCCACAATTATGTTTTCACATATGACTGAATAGCGCCGCGAATTATACGCTCACTGGAGTGTGAATTCCGCTAGCTTGGTTTTCACGGTAATCACAAGGAAAGCGTCGTTTGGCTTCAACTCCCGTTCGTGGGGGAGCAGCAGCAATTGATCTGTGGTTACCCGCACTTCCGAAATTAACTTGTCATCCTCCAGCAAACAATAAAATGGTTTCTCGTCCTCTGTTGGCCCGACTCCAGCGGTTTCAGACAATGTTGATGGCATACGCAGCGCATCAAAAACGGTCTTTACTCGATTATCTAAATCGCCGCTTTCTATCAGGAATCCAGGTTCTTCTGGCCGGAGGAAGAGAATATCGAGCGAGCATCGCAGTGAGTACTTCCGCGAAACAAGCGGGATGAATTCATACCCGCATCTTTGCCACTCCGCACCAAGTACCTTTATTCCTTCGGGAATATACACATTTCGATCATTGTGAGGACCGTTGAGATAATCTCGATGCGCCTCATTTCTTCTCGCAGAATTTGGCATAGCTAAGAGGCGCTGGCGTGCGGTCTCGAAGGCACCACGTTGCAGCCTTAGCAATAGTTCGTTATGAGTGATCCAGAGACGCCGAAGCTGCGGATGAAATACTTTGCGTATTTCGTGTTTCAGTTCCGGACGGGAATTGGTCCGCGATGCTCCGAGAACTTTTCCGCTATAGAGCAGCCTGAACTCCAAGACGTTATCTCCCTCTATGGGCTCTTCAAGATAGTCTTGGATGGTGACGCGCGGAATTTGACTTTTGTGACAGGACATCGCACACTAATCCCGTCGTGCCGCAAAAGCCAGATCGCCCGGTCCACTCCGCCAAGAATGTTGAAGGCGACTTTGGTCAATTCACGAATTTTATGCGCCGACTTGTCGCGGTCCCGCACTCTGAAATCAAGGCGAAACTCGACGCTGAGAAGCGGGCGAAGAAGCGGAGGAAGGCTTCTTCCCGCGCTTCCCGCGCAAAGGATTAGAAGGCCGTTTCTCCCACCTTGCCAGTCACCTCCGCATAGGTCAGACGCTTTCCTACAATCTGCGAGAGTGCCAGCTTGAAACGGTCTACAGTTTCGTCTTTGCGGTTGTTGTACCGAAAGGTTTGCTCATCAAGGTATCGGAACAAATGAAACGGCTCGACGCTCACATAAGTGCCAGAGACACCGCGCTTCAACAGCGACCAGAAGTTCTCAAGCCCATTGGTATGCACGCGGCCATCGACGTACTGTGTCGCATGGTCAATCACCTGATGCGCGTACTCGCCAGCAAGCCCATCGTAAGAAAGCAGCGCATCGGTGTAGAGCGCGGCTCCCGCTTCCACATGCTTCTTGACTTCGGTCTGCAACACGGCCTTGCGGCGAGACCCAACTACGACAGTGCGAACTTCACCGCCACGCTCAAGGATTCCCATCACGGCGGTTTTATCTTTGCCGCCTGTGCCAGTAATGCGGCGCTGGCGTTTGCTGAGGTGCATGTTCCGCGCTTTGCCGCCGATAAAAGTTTCGTCGGCTTCGACTTCGCCGCCGTCACCGCCTAGCTTGCGAAAGGAACCACACTGCATAGCGCGACGAATCCGATGCATCATGAACCAAGCCGACTTCTGAGTGATGCCCAGCGCCTCGGCGATCTCGTAAGAGCTAATGCCATTTTTGCAGCTTACGAGCAGCCACACGGCGGGAAGCCACTTTTCGAGCGGGATGGGCGAATCCTCAAATACGGTTCCGACCTTGAGCGAGAATTTCTGCTTAGGGTGCTCACCATAGCAGCGGTAGACCCGCGCCTTTTCGAGATAAGTGACTTTTTCGGAATCGCAAACCGGGCAGCGGACTTTACCATCGGCCCAGCGAACTGCGATCATGAACTGACGGCAGTTCTCAAAGTCACCGAAGAACTGGATGGCTTGCTGGAGTGTCTTTGGGCTTTCCATGCCCAAAGAATAGCAAACTAGCTATAGTCTGTCAAGTATATTAGTGCCCAATTTCAGCGATAGTCTGTTCAGCGTCCATGTGGTCCTAATCATCCAGTACGCAGCGGGAATGGGTCAAACGGAAGGACGACCATTGAGCAGAGTTGATGGGACTAGCTCATATACCACCCACCATTGACCGAGATTGTTTGCCCGGTCATATAGCCATTCATCGCCAGCATCACCGCTACCGAAGCCACGTCGTCAACCGAACCGAAATGTCCCATCGGAATAAGATTCGGGTTCGCGTTGGGGTTGCTGGTCACCATATCGGTCTCAATCAGCGCCGGAGCAATGGCATTCACCGTAATCCCATATTTGACGAATGCGGAGGCAGAGGAATGCGTCAGCCCTATAATCCCGGCCTTGGACGCGGCGTAGTGCGCCCCGACAGCTCCGCCCGTCTGTGCGGCGACCGAAGACAGGTTAATGATTCGTCCCCACTTTTTTTGTCGCATGCCGCCAATCACAGCCTGGGTTACCAAGAAAACCGATTTTAGATTGACGGTGAGGACTTCGTCCCATTCCGCTTCCGTAATCTCCTCCAGTTTGCGGGGATGGGCGATTCCTGCATTGTTGACCAGGATGCCGATGCCACCAAGGTGCGCCTCAATCCCTGCCACCATACGCTCCACATCTGCGGCGACCGATACATCGGCTTGCATCGCCACTGCCTTGCGTCCCATTCCAATGATCTCGGCGCAGACCGCGTTCGCAGCGTCGGCTCGTTCGCGGTAGTTTACAGCGACATCGGCACCAGCCTTAGCCAGTGCGATGGCGACTGCGGCTCCGATTCCGCGACTGCCGCCAGTCACAACAGCCACTCGATCCCTGAGGTCTTTCATGGCGTCATTGTATGCGCGAGACAACCGAACATCGTCGCTCGGGCTACTATTTGCTCCACTAGGACTCGGTCTTGAACGAATGGTTCGAGCGCAGCGATTATCTCTTCCTCAAATCTCGCCCGTTCTTTGCCGATAATTTCAGGCGAGGAATTCGACTTGGATAGAGCACGCCCGATTAGGTCAGCAATCGTTACCTGCCGGCGTTCGGCAACCGATGTCTCGCCGAGTGCTCTAAAGCACGAGTCCGCGAACCATTCCTTCGGATCAATCCGATAATGCTTCTCCTCTGGCCCCGACGCCCAAGAACGGCGCACTTGCTCATAGGGCTTGACCCAAGGGGTTTCCGGTGTCTCGGCGCTTGTGGCTCTGCAAATCAAGATGCGCCCGGAGTCGGAACACAGAATCCGCTCCAGCACCGCCAAGGTCGCGTCCCGTTCCAACCAATGAAGTGCGCGGCCAATGGCGATGACATCGTAGGTTTGAGTCGTTGGGAATTCTTCGATTCGACCGTGGATCAGGGAGAGTGCAACTTCCTTTTCCGCCGCCGCGGCCTTCGCCGCCGCGATCATCCCTGTTTCCGGGTCGAGCCCCGTGCAGCGTCCGACAAACGGGGCAAAGCCGATGGCAATCAGGCCGGGGCCGCAGCCAACGTCAAGCAGAGATTCGTCCCCGCGCAAAGCAATCCGCTCCGCAATTTTCTGGAAGAAAGTTGGTGGATACGGCTCCCGGTAGCGAGCATAATATTCAACCGTTGACGCGAAGCGACCCATTCACTTTAGTTTAGGCCCGCAGTAATAGGATTTGCAGCCCAGAAACGAGGATGAGTGCCGCCAGCCCAAGTGCTTGCTTACGGCACTAGCGCAGCAAGGGGACTCTTAGCCTATGCATGTGAGCAAGCCCGGTTCGGTCTTGCCCTCGCCCCAGAATTCGGGAAATTGCTGTTGCTCAAATTTTCCAATTGGAAAACTAACAGCTATCGGGGGATCAACTAGGTCAGCTAGCGGCGTCCTCGGTCTTGCATTCGGGTTCAGCAAATGCGTCCTTGAGATTCGGTCGTTTTTCGCGAGCTCCTTTGGTTGGTTGGAGCCGCCAAAGTTTACTCGGGCTTGGGAGCCGACATTGTCATCGAATCAATTACACTCAGACCAATACAATCAGACCGTTGAAAGACTTGCTTTCCGAACCCGATTGCGTATAAACCAGAATCCCAAAAAATGAATCTGAACTTGTGCGTGTGTTGCTCGAGTCATTAAGCCGCACCAGAGGAATTGATATGGCCAGGTTGAAGGATGTTCTGCTGATGCGGTTTGTTCCAGAGCGGGCGCAGGTCGGGCTCGCCGTGTTGCGGGTGTGCACGGGTGTGACGCTGTTTTTGCGGCACGGGCTGGAAAAGCAACCGGCTCATTGGGCGCAGTTCATGGCGCACTTTCCGAATCCTATTGGGATCGGGTCTCATCCTTCGTTCTTCTTTGCATTCTTCTCAGATTTCGTCTGCTCCATTCTGCTGATTATCGGGCTGGGAACGCGTTGGGCTGCCCTCTATTGTCTCGGGAACATCTTTGTCGCCTGGGCCTTCGTCCATCATTTCGCGTTTGCGGGCAAGGGACCGGGGAGCGATCATGGCGAACTGATCGTGCTCTATTTGGGAGTGCTGCTCACGCTGCTGATTGCCGGACCGGGCGCGGCATGTCTCGACCGCATGCTGGAGCGGAAGCTCTGATTTAGTATCGGCAAAGAGCATTGACTACGGGGTACACGGGGGTGCACGGAGGACCCCGGGGGTTGATCACTTTCCTGGTGTTGAAAAACGCAACGCGCACTACGATATGATTACCGCCACGTCTATCCAAAATATCTATCTTTCTCGCTTACTTATTTCATAGGTATTCTTTACTGCTTTCTTATGCCCTCCACTCTACTTTCTAAGTAGAGCGCATTGCGCAATCCCAACTTCAAAACAAGTCAGACAGCCTGCGCCGCTCCATGGAGGTGTTACGTGCCCAGAGTGTATCCGCCAGTTGCATGGTTGTTTGCCTGTGCGATGTTTCTCGCCGCCGCCGCTTCGAATGCCCAATCCACCTTCGGAAGCATTCGCGGAACCGTGCAAGACGATTCCGGGGCTGTAATTCCCGGTGCCATGGTGACCGTGCATTCACTGGATGAGAATTTTGACCGGCAGGTCATGACGAACGACGCGGGCGATTTTGTCGTGGAAAACCTGAAAGCCGGCCGCTATCAATTGACGGTGCATCACGAAGGACTCTCCGATGCTGTCGTCGGTTCAGCCACGCTGGAGGCGCGGCAGGACCTTCGCATTCCCATCACACTCAAGATTGCGACCACCTCAACGGTTGTAGAGGTGAACGACTCGGCAGTGCAGATCGACACCGAAAACGGCACGCTCAGCGATTCCATCGACAATCAGCAGATCACCGATCTTCCCCTGAATAACCGTGCCACTACAACCAGTCCGCTCGGAGCGCTGGCGCTTTCGCCTGACGTACAACAGGATAGTTCGGGGAACATCGCGCTGGGCGGCGCGAGTTCGGCGATGGTGAACTTTTCCGTCGACGGCATCTCCACCGCCAACGTTCGGCAGAATGGCGCGCTGCAGGATGCGTACCCATCGCAGGAGGGAATCTCGGCGGTGAAAGTAACATCCTTTAATAATAGCGCGGAATTTTCTCAGGTGGGCGATGTTACCTTCACCACAAAGAGCGGCACGAGCCGGTATCACGGCAGCCTGTTTGAGTATCTGCAGAACGACGCGCTTGATGCGGATCCCTACGGCTTTAACGGCAAGGCGCCAAAACATTTCAACACCTTTGGAGGATCGCTCGGTGGACCGTTGAGCATTCCGCATCTTTACGACGGCAAGGACAGAACGTTCTTCTTTCTCGATTATGAAGGCAACCGGCGCTCGACCGCTCTCGCCGAGCAGTTTCTTGTTCCCACGCAGGCCGAGCGAAACGGCAATTTGACTGCCCTTGGCGGGCCTGTAATATCGCCCGCGAGCATCAATCCGACCGCCACGGCGCTGTTGAACTACTATCCGCTGCCCAATGTCACCGGCCAAGCCAACTATAACTACGAAAACTTTCAGTCCACGCCCGCGCGCACCGACGGAGCCGATCTCCGTGTCGACCAGACCCTCACCACAAAACAATCGGTCTATGCGCGCTTCAGCCGCAAAAACATCACCGAAGATTATGCCAACCCTCTTCTGCCGGACGACTCCGACAGCGTGCACAATCGCAGCCTGCTGGTCTCGCATACGTCGGTGCTCACGCCACGGCTGGTGAATGAGTTCCGCTTCGGATTTACGAACGTCTCGACTAGTGTAGGTTTCCCCATCGAAGGCGCGGACGCGCTCGCGCAACTCGATCTGACCGGAGTGAACATCAGCCAGCATCCCACTACACACGCCTTTCCTACGTTTAATTTCAGCGCCGGAACGGGGTTCACACCCATTGGCCGCGACAAGGCTGGCATTACACAGTCGAAGACGACCCAGTTCACTGATAATCTGACATGGACTCGGGGCAAGCACACTTTGAAGGCTGGAATTGACGTGCGCCGGGTACGCTACTTCGATCTGGAGAGTTTTGCCCCGGTGTTTAACTCCGACGATTTCGGCGACTTCACCTTCCAGCCCAGCTTTTCGGGAGCGTACTGCCCGCAACCATCCACATCCACGCCATGCGCGGCGAGCGCCTTCGGAGATTTCCTCCTGGGCGAGCCGACCACGCTGGGCTTCGCCGTTTCCAGCCCCGACGTAGGCGGCACCGCGTGGCAGTACAGTCTTTTCGGTCAGGACGAATACCAACTTACCAGCCGGCTTACTCTCAGTTACGGACTGCGGTGGCAGCTGCTACCCGGCTTCACCGAAGATGGCGGCAACCTTGCCAACTTCGATCAGAGAAACAACTCCATCGTCGTACCAAATAATCTAGCCGCCTATCTGGCGTCGCAGAAAATCGAGGCCTCGAATCTCGGCTTCCAGCAGTCGTTCAATGCCTGCAACCTCCCGGGAGGTGACACCGCACTGCCGTGCACTAACTACATCACCGCGAGCCAGGACCACCTGCCTCAATCCTTGCGTAACACCTATAAGCGGAATTTTCAGCCACGGTTCGCGCTCGCCTATCGTCCCTTCAACGATACGAAGACGGTCATTCGGGCGGGTTTTGGAGTATTTACCATAACTAATCTTGGTCCGTTGTCCTTCAATAACAGCGGCAATCCAACATCCGCGCTGCATACTTACACCAACAGCTTGACAGCGGCTGGAACGCCTCTTATCCAGTTTCCCAACACCGCGCCGCCGACGGTTGGCGTGCAATACGGCGGCGGAGGCCTCGATCAGGGAGTCGATCCTAATTTCCGCGACCCACAAGCCAATCAATGGAATCTCACCGTGGAGCGCCAGCTTACTAACAGCGACAGCCTGCGACTCAGTTATGTTGGAATGCACACTTATCGCCTGAGCGTCACCGAGGACCTCAACCAGATTCCGGCCAGTACTACGCCATATCAGACGACAGCAGGCAGTCCATACGTCGATCCGCGCGCGCCTTATCACAACTGGTTCACGCTCTACAGCACATTCAACGCCGGCGAAGCGAACTACAACGCGTTTGAGATCGAGGAAAGCCACAAGACGTCACACGGCCTTTACTTCGACGCCAATTACACGCTGGCGAAGAACCTCGCCGACAATCAGGGCGATACGCCCACGGCCTACGCAAGCGAAGTAAACTACGGCATTCCCATCGCAGACCATTTCCATATCGTCAATGATTACGGCAATGTCGAGGGAACCCGCCGCAGCCGGTTTCTCTTGACCGGCGTCTATCAGTTACCTTTCGGGCAGGGCCGAACTTTCGTGAACACCGGAGGCTGGAAGAACGCCGTGCTTGGCGGTTGGGAATTGACCAACGTGACTCTGCTTGAAACGGGTCCGTGGCTCACGCCGAGCATCAGCCCTGGAGGCTGCCAGGTGGCGCTGGTGTCCAACGCCTGCCCTTTCTTGAACGGTCAGCCGGAAACCAATGACCAATCCAACACCAACGTCGTCAATCGTGGCGCGTTTCTGCGCCCCGACCAGATCTCGACAAATCTCTACCAGGGGCAATCGCGGGCGCATTATTTTAACCTGGCGGCGTTTTCACCGACTCCGCTCGGCGCTGGCCGCTTCGGCAATGCAGGAGTTGGCATCCTGCAAGGACCCAGCACGGCTGCGGCAAGCCTCGGCCTCGCGAAAGTCTTCCACGCCACCGAGGGAGTGAAAGTGCGATTCGAGTCCACGTTTACCAATGTGCTCAATCACACGAACTTTGCTCCGCCCTCGACGTATGTCGATGTGCCGGCAACCTTCGGCGTCCTCAGCGCTCCGCAAACGGCGGAGAATGCGGGCAACCGCACAGGGCAGCTTGCGTTGCGGGTGGAATTCTAGGTTAGACAAATTTTAGGTTAGAAAAAAAGAGCAGTGAGATGCGGTGTTTAACGCGTCTCACTGCTGGGGTAGAGTGTTGCTGTGCTGCCTTGCTACGCTGGGAGGGGTCCCGGCGTAGTTTTACCTCCCATGTCCACCGTGGCCGCCGCCACCACCGTGCCCACCGCCGCCGCCGTGCGACGATCCGCCGCCGTGACTGCTGGGCGCGGAGTGACCGCCGAAGCTCGGAGCCGAACGCCCGCCACCGTAACCCGATGAGCGCCCGCCGTATGCGCCTCCTCCATAAGAGCGCGGGGTGACGATCGGCTGCCGCATGTTAAGCGGCGGTCGAGAATAGCCGCCGTAGCCGCGTCCCGCTGAACCGTAGCTCCGGCTTTGGGGACTCGCACCGCGAGACGAACCGTACGGGCTGCGACTTTCCGCGCTACGACTTTCTCCGCTAGCCATTGACCGATTCTCGGATGATGCGCGTCCTGCCGCTTCACCTGTGCGGGCTGACTCCGAAGATGAACGGGCCATCGGAGAAAATTTCTGCCAGCCGCCGCTGTTGCCGGCTACGCGAGCGCCCGCCGAGTTTCCGCTTCTCGCAGCTTCGTGTCCGCTCGACGTTGATCTTTCATTCGACGATCGTTCATTCGACGATCGTTGGTTCGACGATCTTACGTTCGATGCGTTCGACGCGCTGCTATTAAACGATCTGCCGTTTGCCGCACCGGCCGCCGCGGCACGGGTCGAGAAGAAATGCTGATTCTGCGACACGTTTCGAGTTGTTGAGGCTGCCGCTGGCCGTCCGCTGGCCGACATGCTCTCGCGCGTCGGACTCACCGACAGTCTGCCGGTATTGAAACGCGCGTTTTGCATCTGCGCATGAGTCACCGCCTGGGCATTCATGTGCGCGCTGCCGAACTCTTTACCGGAAACCGAAGTCGCCCCGCGGAAGTTCGGATCATGCATGGCCAGGTTCACGTTCGAAAATCGCGAACCGGCGCGCAACGGAGCAAAACCGCCGCGATTAAATTCGCCGAAGCGGGCGTAGCCAAAGCCGCCGCCCCAACGGCCCCACCACGGATGAAAGAAGTCACCCGGCCCAAGTGGCAGCCAGCCGATGCCGAAGCCAAATCCGAATCCGGCGCCGAAACCTACTCCGAAGCCAGGGCCGAAGAACGAAACATAGGCTGGCGCCCAGATTGGACGATAGAAAGGGTATCCGTAGGCCGGACCAGGCCACCAGCCCCAGCCTCCGCCGACATACATCCAGCGGCCGTAATGATAAGGAGCCCATCCCCAGTCGTCATACGAAACCCAGGTCCATCCCCAATAAGGTTCGTAGACCCAGCGGCCATTGCGATAAGGAGCCCAGCCCGGAGGCACTGCCGGACGCCACACCGGACCGTAGTCCGGAACTTCAGTCCAGGTGCCGTGGCCATCGAGATCCTCGCTGCCGGTGTAATAGTCGTTGGTGCGCCGACGCGCTTCAGAATTGCGGATCATGTTGTCGCGATCGGTGTTCCACTGATCCCAATCGTCGCGCGCGGGCGCTTCGCCGATCTTGTATTGCTCGTCGGCGCCTGTGCCTTGGATGGTGATGAACTGTCCCTGGCCTACGCGCGTGCCGCCTTGCGGAGTAGTCACTTCAATTTCGCCTTTGCGGACGAGCACTTCGGTGTGATCGTCGGCGGTGACCAGAATGCGGAAGCTCGACTCGCGGCGCTCGGTGCGAATCGCAACGTTGGGTGTGTCGATTTCGGCGTCCGCGTCGCTGCCCTTGTAGACGGTGTAGTTCGCCATGCCGCGGGCCAGTTGGATCTGGATTTGCGAGTGCGTGAGCTGCGTGATGTTAGCCTGCGAATGCTCCGCCAAGCGGAGAACGTTGGCATAGTCGAGCTCGAGCTCGGTGCGTGCTTTGTCGCCAGTCGAAACCCGGTCACCGGCAAGCACGGGAGCATTGAGCGCAGCCGCCGACCAATCCTTGGAATCGCCACGCTGCGTGGAAACGTCGCCATGAATCAGGCTGATGCGCGCCACGCCATTCTTTTCCTCCGGCGCCGGCGTGTTATAGCTGGGGCTGGCGGAGTTGGCGTCGTTGGAGTTCGGGCCGGGGTCGTTCGGACCGGAGTTCATCGGGCCCGGAGTCATTGAAGGCTGATCTGAAGGTTGATCAGTTGGATTCCCATTGGCGGCGGCTCTTCGATCAGCTGCATCCTGATCCGCCGCGTCCTGGTCGGTAGAAGCCTGATCGTTTGGCCCTTGCATCTGGACATTTGGCGATGGCTTGGAGTTTTGATCCGGGGCCTGGTCATCCTGGTTCTGAGCCATGATGACGCCTGGAAGCGCCATTGACATCGTCAATCCTAGAAGTGCTGCTATGAATTTTAGTTTCATCAGTATCTCCACCTTCGCAATTGACAGGGCTGTGCCTTTAACGATGCATGTGGCATGCCAATTTTTGGCAAGGAGCACGGAGTTGTGTTAACCGGTGTATTTTCAGAAAGTTGTGGTGGGTCGGGAGGATCGTCCATCTCGATATTCAGGCGTTTCTGGTGGCCCGGTTCAACCAGGGTGGTGGTTTTCGGCCAGTCAGTGCAGCTGGATAGAGAGAGGACGAACGAATTTCTGATATTGTTCTCGTGCGGCGAGTGTGGTAAGAAATATGCCCACGGTCGAGGGGGCCCGTGAAGGAGGTCCCTTGTGTATTTCTGCACCCTTCGTCGCCGTGCATTCGGAAAGATCTACGCCACTTACCTTTTCTTGGGTTTTTTCACGTTTCTCACAAGTACCGCCGCGCGTGCTCAAGCAACGCCCGCAAATAAAGCAACCGCCAATGTGACAACACCAGAAACAAAAGCTCAAACGAAGGAATCCGCCGCTGAGACTACGCCACAGGCAACGGCGCAACCGCAGCCACCACCAGCCGTTACAACGCCGCAAATTAGCTCGGTGAGCGTGTTCTCGCAGCCCATACCGCAAACCACATCCACGACTACCTCCAACCAGACGCCAATGTCCACGTTCCTCCTGGAGATTGTTGGCAAAGGTTTCGACAGCATCAAGGATCTGGGCAGTGTGCGGATCATCGCTTTCCCCTCAACGGGTGTTGTGATGTCTACATCTCCTGCGATTACGCTCTCGGCGGACAAGTCGATGATGTTTGCCCAGTTCACCGCGCCGACGAACTATGCTTTGGAACAGGTCGCCGTCTCGGCAACGGGTTCGACCTTTGCCACGTTTAACACAGGAACGGCGGCCTGCGATTTTAAGAACAAAGTCAATGTCACGCCCCAGATTGTCCCGAAGGACCAAGCTGGGAACAAGTATGGAAATGGCGTGGCTGACGGTTTCCACGTTATTCAACTCTCGATCGTCAACCAGTGCCCGATGCCAGTCGTTGTGCCGCTGGCCGGAATAACGATAGTCCCTCAAGACCAGCCGAAAACCGGTAAACCCACCGTTACTCCGGGCACCGAGACTAAGGCAAACCCGGCCGACGAGGCCGACAAGACCCACAGGGCCGACAAGAACGAGAAGTGCGAAGAGGCCGGCGCTCTGGTCCCGTTCTCCCTCGATCATGTCACCAGCGTTTACTCTTCGGACCGCAAGCTGACTGGTCGGCGTGCGGTTTATTTCAATGTGGTTCAGGCTCTGGCCACTCTAGGTAGCGCGGTGGAGCCATTTTTTGCCCACGGCTTCACCCAAGGGGTCGCCATCCTAGGGGGCGGCTTCACCACTGCGTCCAAGGAAGTTCTGGTGGATATGTCAACGGAACAGCTTCAAAACATAACGTCTCAAAGCTTCGGGGCGACAGAGCAGATCTCGTCAGGCGGGTCGCTGCAGAAGTTCCTGTTCGTCCGCCGGAATAAGCATAAGGCGTGTAAGGCAAGCACGGTAGAGACTGATCTGCGAACGGGCAGGTTCGAGGTTCAATACCAATTGACCCCGGCCTCGGCGCAGGCCCCAACGACACAAAGTGCACCGGCGACGCCAACGCCGAGGCAAACGGATCAAAAAGCAACAGCGAAGCCATGACCCGATGATCCGCGTCACTCCGCTTCGTTGTCGTCGATTCCAATTTTCGATAGGCGATAGCGTAGGGCGTTGCGCGACAGGCCGAGCAGACGGGCGGCTTGCGATTTGTTGCCGTTGGCGCGTTTTAGGGCTTCACGGATCATTTCGTCTTCCCACTGGTCGAGCGTCATGCCATCGGGCAGGAAGCGATCGGATGCGGTCCCGCTGCGACTGCGCGGCGAGTCGAGTTGAATGTCGCTCGCTTCCAACTGTCCGCCTGTGGCAAGGGCGCAGGCGCGTTCGATCACGTTCTGCAGTTCGCGCACATTGCCCGGCCAATAATGGCCGACCAGAACGTGCATGGCTGCGGAGGATATGCCGGTGATCTTTTCTTCTCTCCCTGAGTCCTTAGCAAACCGCGCCAGGAACAGATTGGCGAGACCAGGAATATCTTCTTTGTGTTCGCGCAGCGGTGGGATGTCGATGGGCACCACGTTTAGCCGGTAATAAAGATCTTCGCGAAACGTTCCTTCTTCCAGCGCGGCGCGCAGGTCGCGGTTGGTGGCAGCTAGAAGGCGGACGTCGACTTTGATGGTGCGCGTGCCGCCGAGGCGTTCAAACTCGCGCTCCTGCAGCACTCGGAGAAGTTTGACCTGGATGGCAGGTGGAACGTCCCCGATTTCGTCGAGAAAGAGTGTTCCTTTATCGGCGAGTTCGAACTTACCCGGTTTGCTGGTGGCGGCTCCGGTGAAGGCTCCTTTTTCGTAGCCGAAAAGTTCGCTCTCCAGCAAATTTTCAGGGATGGCGGTGCTGTTGATCTTGATAAACGGACCGGAGGCGCGGCGCGACTTTTCGTGGATGGCGCGGGCGATGAGGTCCTTGCCGACTCCACTTTCGCCGCCGAGGAGAACGGTGGAGTTGGTGGGCGCAACACGTTCAACGGTGGCTAGAACCTCCTGCATTTTGCGGCTGATGGCTACGATGTTGGGATGGCTGTATTTTTGTCCGAGGGCTTCGCGGAGAGAGCGATTCTCCTCGCGCAGGCGGGAGTTATCGAGCTCTTTGTGGACCACCATCCGCATTTCGGCGAGAGAGAAAGGTTTGAGGACGTAGTCGCTGGCTCCAGCTTTCATCGCCTCGACCGCAGTCTCAACCGAACCGAATGCCGTCATAACCACGACCGGCAAAGCGGGATTCTGCTGCTTGGCGGTTTGCAGAAACTCGAGCCCGCTCATGCCGGGGAGTTTGAGGTCGGTAAGAACGAGATGAACTGGCTCAGAGGCGAGCAGCTTCAATCCAGTTTCAGCATCGCCGGCGGAAAGCGTTTTGAATCCGTCGTCGCCCAGGTTCAGTTCAAGCAGGCGACGCATCTTGGCTTCGTCTTCGATAATGAGTACAGTGGGCATGGGTTGGTGTTTTTGCTCTTCGCTGGTCTTATACGTTGATTTTATCCGGCGGTATTCCTTGCGCTACCTTGGACTCTCCAGGCTCTTCCAGCGGAAAGAAAAGCGTAAAGACTGCTCCACCATCTGGCGCGTTCTCGACATGGATCGAGCCGTGGTGACCGTCCACGATCTTCGAAACGATGGAGAGACCCAATCCGACGCCAGTCTTTTTCGTCGTCACAAACGGGTTGAAAATTTCCTCGCGCAATTCCTCGGGCACGCCGGGACCGGTGTCGGCCAAGCGGAGTTCCACTCCTTTTTGTTCGTCCCGCGTGCCGGATTGAAGATCGACACGCAGCGTACCGCCCTCGCGAGTTTCCTGCATGGCTTCGTAGGCATTCTGCACGAGATTGAGAAAGGCCTGCTCGCATAAGCTTTCGTCGAGCGGAACCAGGGGAAGCCCCTGGGCATAATGGCGTTCGATCCGCACAAGCTTACCCGCTTCCTGCTTCGAGGCGAAGCGGCCGGCGACGGTTTGCAGGACGCGATCGAGCAGCGCGGTTAGGTCGGCAGGATGCAGCTGCGCGTGCAGCGGACGAGCGAAGTCTAGAAACTCGGTGACGAGCGCGCTGAGCCGGTTGACCTCGGTCGAAATGTAGCCGGCTAGCTCGCGAGATAGTTCGTCGGAGGCCTGCAATTTCTGGGTCAACATTTCGGCCGAGCCCTTAATGACTCCAAGAGGGTTGCGGATCTCATGCGCCAGTCCGGCGGAAAGTTGGCCGAGAGCGACCAGCCGCTCCGATCGGCGCGCTTCGGCCTGAGCCTGTTCCAGGCGGCGATTGGTTTCGGCCAGGCGTTCGGCGAGATCGCGGTACAACTGTGTTTGATGCTGGCTCTGCTGCGCAAAGCGGTTGACCACCATGGCCGCCAGAAAGAAAAACAGGATACGCAGGCCGAGTAATCCCAGCGCCTCAGGTGTCAAGTCGTATTCCTGCATTGCCGGGTAGAGATAGGAACAATAGGCAGCCGAAGTAAACAGGGTCCACAGCAACGTCGCCCAGGGACCGCAATACAGCGCGGCGGTCACGACCGGAACAAAGTAGATGGGCCAGTAACTGCTGTTAATACCGACTTCCGCCGTGTGGTCGAGTAGCAGCGTGGCGAGCGAAATCTTCAGAAAGATTACATAGGACACTCCGCGCTTGGGCAGACGCGCGGTGATCTTCGCTTCCAGCACCTGCACTATGCCGATGGCAAGCAGAATTACCTGCTTGTGCCATTCGAGTTCTGGTGGGAGAGCGGCCAGGATTGCAAGGAAAACCAGCCAGATAGTCAGCCAGATCGCGTCCAGACGGCTGTACCGCCGCGATTCGGGATCGAAAATGGGAGGTGCGGATTCCACGCAGCTTCCATCCAACCGCAGAAAGCCCTTCGGCGTCAATTGGAGTACAGTTGCGTTCGGTCGCGAGGTGGGACGATTACCATACGGAGCACTGAGAAACACAGGGTGAGGCGGGCGTCATTCCATGTTCTTCTTCCCATTTTGAGCGCCGCTAGGTGGAATGTACGCTTACATAAGAATTTCCACATCATGGTTCAGCGGGGAGCACGATGCTGCAGGTCATCGCCCAGGACCGACCCGGATTGCTTTACCGAATGTGCTCGCAGATCTCGAAGCAGGATTGCAACATCGAAATAGCGCTGATCGAGACGGAAGGGCAGATGGCGATTGATGTGCTGTATCTGACTTCCGGCGGGGCGAAGCTAAGCTCCGCAGCAAGCGGCGCTGGGGCAGGCGCTGGGCGATGAACTTTCAGCAACGTGGTTCTACGCTTCGGCAAGCCGATAAAATCATCCAAGCGAAGTTCTGCTCAAATCGAGGCCGCGAGCGTTGGAGCCCGTTCCTCCCTTTTGACTTTGCCAAAGCGTCAAAACGGAGCCTGAAATCGAGCCATTTTCCGTGGCGTGGCATCTTAATGACACCATGTCGATAGGAGTCCAATTTGTCTGGCTGCTTATTCTGTCGATACCCGTCGCCTGTATTTCCTGGACGGTTACTCACGAAGAGGCGTTTCGCGAGCCTCGGGACTATTGCCAGCAACAGTCCAAACACGCTAAGAACTTTCCCCGACGAAAATTCTTTTATCTTTTCACGTGCGAATATTGCTTCAGCCATTACGTCGCCGCGTTTTTTCTCGTCATCACCCGGTTTCAACTTCTGTATACCGGATGGCGGGGATATTGGGTCGCTCTCTTCGCGCTGGTCTGGATTTCAAACCAGTACATGAGTATCTACAACCACTTGCGCCTGGACATCAAACACGAGCAGGTTGAGATCCACAAAAAAGAAGAAGAGCGGAGCGTTCAAACACAAAAAGCGGCGTGACGCCGAAAGATTGGCGACAAGATTTCCAGTTATATTTTCGAGGGCCGAGCACGTCCCATCGAGTGCCCCGGGATTGAATCGATCTTGTTAATCGATTACTGGCCAATAGGTAACCGCAAACGGTCGGTCGCGAACGCGATGGGGCCCGCGTAGGACGCGCGGATCGATCTGCGCACCTCTTCTTTCTTGCCTAGGACGTCTGGCGCGAGGTGGCTTAGCAGCAGGCTTTTCACAGCGCTCTGCTGCGCGGCTTCGCCGATCTTTTTTGGCGGTGTGTGCAGGTCGTAGAGTTGCGATGGCGATTCCGGCGGATCAAGCACCGCGGAATTGAAAATCAGCAGATCAGCGTCCTTCGCCAGTTGCACGAGATTGGGCAGTGCCGACGCATCCATATCGCCGGAAAAGACCACTGTGTGACGCTTGTAGGTAATGCGGTAAGCCACGGCTGGACAATCGCCGTGGTGCGTGGCAATCTCCTCTATCACCAAGCCATCGTCTTCGTTATCCACAATTTTCGTTCGTGGCGAATTCAGACTTATGGCAAGATCGTGCACCGCGAAGGTTTCGTCGGCGCCAAACGTTTTTTGGTAGGCAAAGGCGCCGCCATCCCCGACCAGCAAGTCCACAAACCGCAACGTCTTTGGAAAAAGTCCGGCGCCGTCCGGTCCAAATATGCGGTACGTAATTGGTCCATCGCTGGTCAGAGCGCGTGCGTTAAAGAACGCTGCCAGGTCTCCGCTGTGATCGACGTGCAAGTGCGTGAGTAAGACGATATCGACTTTCTCCAAGTCGAGTTGCAATTCGCCGATGCGCAGAAAGGCGCCGGGCCCGGCATCCAGCAAAATGCGCGGCGTGCCGTCGAGCATTACGATGAAGCTCGAGCCCGCCCGCCCAAACGGCCGCGGGCCGCCGGAACCGAGAACTACGACCTCAAGAGTGGGTTTTCGCGGCGCTGTTGCATGAGGAGCGTTGGCCGCAGATGCGCGCACCGGCGACGAAAAAAGCAGAGTGCCCGCGAGCAGCTTTAGAATTAGAATTTTCATGGACGCGATCTTTCCCCGCCAACGCGCTGTCATCGGTCTCGTCTCGATTGAATTTAATTCTGTTGCAGCCCAATTCTTTGATACTCGTCTTATCCTGAGATCGAGATGAGAGATTGAATGTCGATTATGTCCCGCGGACGTAGTTCGCGCAAGCATGGCGGATCACTTGCCTAAGCCTCCTGCGGTACAGACCAAGCGCCGGAGTTCGGCGACGCACCGGCTTTGTTAAATTGAGATATGCGTGCTGCCCAAGCTGCACTTCAAAATCTTGTCGACTGGGTGCTGTTGTAACTTTATGAGTCCACTCGCGCAGCTTCGATCTAGCCTGCTTCTCACTCTTCAACTGGCGTTCGGCGGTTGGCTGATTTTGCTTGGGTGGGGTTTCGATGACGCATTGGGACTCTTTCGGAACCCGGCGCGCTCGGGATTGGCAGTCGTCGTCTTCGGCGGAGCGATCACTGGTATCTTCTTCCATCTGGATTTTTGTCCCCTTCGCAGAGGTTCAGCGCCAGTTGGATGGCAAGACCTGCAACTGGGAGTACTTTTGCTGCTGTCGCTTTCTCTGCTTTGGTTTCTGCCTTTTGCAGATCGCAGAGGGATCCTGACTTTGAAACACAATTACTGGCGCTTCCTCGGTCTATTTCTTTGCTGCATCGGTGTTGCTGTGCGCTTACTATCGCTCAAGGCGCTGGGCGCATATTTCAGCGCGTATGTGACGCTGCAGCCGAACCATCGATTGGTACAACACGGGATCTACGCCAGTATTCGCCATCCGCTCTACCTTAGTTTGCTGTTGGCGCCCACTGGGGTTGCACTGGTCTTCGCCAGCTATCTGGCCGTGCCGATCCTCTTGCTGGCTATAGGGTTTGTATGGGATCGGGTCCGAAAGGAAGAGAGACTTTTGGCAGCGAACTTTGGCGCTGCATTTAAGAAATATGAGCGCAGCACTTGGATGTTGCTTCCTTTTGTGATCTAGCAGAAAGCGAAAAAGTAATTCCGCGGCCTATTCTCAGCGCAGCGGCTAAACACCGCACGCGTCATCTAATACGGACCAGGGCACCACACCTGACGACCTGACAGGAATGAGGCCGGATAGGAACCCGGGTTTCGATCAGTGTACAGACGACATGGTGAAACTGTTGGAGAGGGCATTAAATCCGAAGCGTCGGAGGTTGCGGGAGGATGCGCCTAGTTTGTCGGTGCTCGAAAAAGCGAAATGGCATCCTGCCTTGATCGCGGCGTTCAAGCGAAAGGCCAACAAGGCGCGCTGGACGCCCTTATTGCGGTGCTCCAGACGGCAGCTTGCGGTTCGGATGGAAGCTGTCTCCCCGGATATATGAAGAACGCCTCCCCCGGCGATCTCGCCTTTGTATTTGGCGAAAAAAGGCTGGGCGCCTTCAGCGAATCCTAAACAGTAAAATGTATCCAGCGTTCGCCGCTGAATTCTTGCTTCATTGACTGGTGAATCTTTTTCTTCGAAACCGGCCGCTACGGTTCTTACCCATAAGTCGGCCTCCTTCAAGGCGGCAGGAACGATTTCGATGTCGTCGGGAACCTGGACGGGTGCTTTGCGTTCCAGCGGAAGCCACCAATTTTGCATGTAATCGGCCGCCTGGTATCCTCGCTTTTTTAGAATCGCTGGCAGCCAGGCATCAGTACGCTCCGAGATGACAATTCGCACCGCCGAGTTTCGGGCCCGGTAGAAGGATTCCACCCTGGCAACTTCTGCTTCTCGAACCGAACCCGCGGTCCCCACCCCAATCGCGCGAGTCAAGGGCACGTCAGGGCCGCAAAATGCCAGGCAGCCACCCGCCAACTCCTCTAACGAAAGCGCGGTTCTCGGGCTGCGAACCGCCATGGCGGCGACAGTGGCTTTTAGCATGGTGACCGACAAATCCTGGACTTGCTCTAACAAGCAGCCTCGTGACGGTGCCTCACGCTGTGAATTTGAATTGGCCAAAATCCTAACCTCCTTGCTTAACCGTTCCCCACGATTGATCGCTGCAGAATTGAGAGACATGGTCAGTTATTATCTCCGTTGATCGTGATGGTCAGGGCATCGGTGGTCGTCTCACTGCTGCCCCAGAGAGCGGAGCTGCCCGACAGTGCCGAACTGCCTCATAAAGCGCTAAAAACTCGCATAGAGAGTCCAACTACTACGACTGAGCCACAATCTCGTAGAAGCATGTGTTTAACCATCCGGATTGGAGCTAAATTACTGAAATTAAAGGTGACGTGTTCGCGTTCAAGGGAGGGGTGGAGAGACAAAATGGCTGGTGCACTCTAGCCGCGCCAATTTGTCCCATCGAAGTAATCGTGCAGCATCGGGCGCGGCTCACTCTTTAAATGCGCATACTTCGCCGCAGTCTGAGACAACTGGGAGTGACACGTTCGCCAAAATTTCGGCACCATTATGGGCGACAGTTCGGAACCACTTCGGCAGCACCAGGAATGTGACGAGAAATGTGGGAAAAGCATTCATTTCGGATGCCGGGACAACACACTTTGGTAACGGTAAATACCGGCGCACTGCTTACATTCGCAACAATTCAAGCAACAATAGATAATGTTCCGAGCAGACCCTACAAAAGCGTTCGTCGCCCTGAATGCCGTGGCCGCTCTGGGCTGCTTCGCGGTAGCAATCGCCCATCCCGTGTTTAACGGGTACGCCGAGTTTTTCTGCTATTTCTGCGTAGTGGCGCTGACCTCAACTCTCAAAGTCACCCTGCCAGGAATTGATGGGACTTTGTCAGTAAGTTTTATCTTCCTCTTCTTAGGCATTTTGGAAATGACCTATGCCGAGACGCTGCTGCTGGTGGTGACGTCCGTCGTAGTGCAATCTTATTGGCATTCACTGAAACGTCTGAAACCAATTCAAGTCATCTTCAATGTCTCTCAATTGACGGTCGCAACAACGGCTGCTTATTGCTCGTTCAATTGGCTTGGATTGCATACTCTTCGAGAACAGCGGCCATTAGCGCTCGCCTGCGCCGCCACTGTCTACTTTTTGTTGAATACGTGGGCGATGTCGACCGTTATTTCTTTGAGCGATAGGAAGTCGTTTCGGCAAGTGTGGATCGACGGCTACCTGTGGTCGTTCCCATACTATTTAATCGGAGCTGCTATCGCCGGCTTTGTGAGCTACCTCAATCGCCAGATCGGATGGCAGACCGCTTTGCTTGCGCTTCCGGTCATTCATGTTGTCTATCGATCGTATCGGCTCTACGTCGGCAAGCTCGAAGATGGAAAACTTCATGCGGAAGAAATGTCCCACCTGCACCTGCGCACGATTGAAGCGCTGGCGCTCGCCATCGAAGCGAAGGACCAGACCACCCACGAACACCTGCAACGAGTTCGCGTTTATGCCATGGAGATTGCAAAGGAGCTAGGCTTAAGTCTTGAGGAAACAGAAGCGTTGCAGGCAGCGTCGTTGCTGCACGACATCGGCAAGCTCGCGGTGCCTGAGCATATCATTTCGAAGCCTGGAAAACTCACGCCGGAGGAGTTCGAGAAGATGAAAATCCACCCGATTATTGGGGCGGAAATTCTGGAACAGGTGCGATTCCCTTATCCGGTTGCGCCGATTGTACATTCGCATCACGAAAAATGGGATGGATCGGGTTATCCATCCGGCCTAAAAGGAGAGGAGATACCGATTGGCGCGCGCATTCTGTCGGCAGTCGATTGCCTGGACGCATTGGCTTCGCATCGGCAGTATAGGCCGGCGCTTCCGTTGGACAAGGCGATGGCAAAGGTTGCGGACGAATCAGGAAAGAGTTTTGACCCCCGGGTTGTCAAGATATTGCAGGAGAGATACGTGGAGCTGGAAAAGCTGGCCCACGCGAAAGATGATGAGCGCCCGCCAAAACTATCTGTCGATGTAAAGGTGGAGAGGGGTTCGGCGCCCGCCGCGGGCTTTGAGCGAAATGACGAATCCGCGGGCAACCCTGCGGACGTACTTGGCGGGGATTTCCTGGCGAGTATGGCGGCGGCGCGGCGCGAAGCGCAAGTCTTGTTTGAGTTAAGCCACGACCTGGGAAGGTCACTGCGGCTCGACGACGTCCTTTCTTTGTTTGCGGTTCGACTCAAACGCCTGGTCACCTATGACGCATTGGCCGTGTATGTACGTCAGGGGGAGGAATTGAAAGCGGAGTACGTGAGTGGCGACAATTTCAGATTATTTTCGTCGCTTAGAATTCCGGTGGGCGAGGGGCTCTCCGGGTGGGTTGCACATAACAGCAAACCGATAGTGAACGGAAATCCGTCTGTGGAACCGGGATATGTGAATGATCTCACCATGTTCAGCATTCTGCGATCCGCGCTTGCCGTGCCGTTGCAGAACGGTTCTGAAGTGGTTGCGGTGCTGGCCTTGTATCGAGCTGCACAAGATGCATTTACGCAGGATGATCTGCGGATTGTGCTGAATGCGAGTTCGAAACTCGCAATCACCATCGACAGCACGTCTAAATTCAGGGAAGCGGAAGACTCGGGTACCACAGATTCCTTAACCGGTCTGCCCAATACGCGCTCCCTCTACAAACATCTGGATGGGGAGCTGTCTCGCTGCAAACGTTCGGGAACTCCGCTAAGCCTGTTGGTATTGGATTTGAATGGATTCAAGGAGATTAATGACCGTTTCGGGCAGATTGAGGGGAATAATCTGCTCCGAATGTTTGCCGCGGCCCTGAAGGACACATGCCGCGAGTATGACTACGCTGCAAGAATTGGTGGCGATGAATTCGTGATGGTGGCACCGGGCATGCCGGCAGAAGCAATCGCTGAGATGAGTGAACGGTTGCAAAGAACCGCGACGGATGTGGGGAATGAAATCTGCGCGCACCATGTATTGACTCTCAGCGTGGGCCACGCTTCTTATCCTGAGGATGGCGCAGACGCCGAGACATTACTGTCAGTAGCCGATAACACAATGTACAAGATGAAACGCTCGCGCCACACGCTCGCCAGAGCGCAAGGCGTTTCGTAAGTTCAAACTGCCCCGCTACCCCGCGCAGAAGTAGACACTCTATCCGGAGGACGGCGTCACTTTCGTGTTTCCAAGTACTCGCGGTACATGCCCGCCAGATACCTACCTTCGTTACTGCCCCTTCCCTAGACTGAAAACACCCCTGCAAAAGCAGGAACGACTCTCCCCGAGTCCCCCAAGTCGATGATCTTTCAAGAAGTTCTCAGTTCTCGGTTCCCAGTTCTCAGTAAAACCAGTAAAGACCAGCGGAGCTGCGGGACCAGAGTTTTTCTGAGAACAGGGAACTGAGAACTGGGAACCGAGAACTGGATTCAGCCTTTCCAGCGGAATGCATCCGGTTGGGCGAGGCCTAGATGCGCTAACACGCGGTTCGCGAATTCCTGCGCCATGGCTTCGACGCTTGACGGATGGTTATAGAACGTCGGAATGAGCGGGAAAATCGTCGCGCCTGCATCCGCCGCCAGCGACATGTTGCGGAGGTGAATTTTGTTGAGTGGGGACTCGCGAACGCAGAGCACGAGCGGCCGACGTTCCTTGAGAGTCACATCGGCGGCGCGCTCAATCAGATGCGAAGCCGTTCCGTTGGCAATGCGGCCTAGCGTTCCGACGCTACATGGGATCACAACCATGGCGTCCGAAGGATACGACCCGCTGGCCACATTCGCGCCGATATCGGTGTTGGACCGCTGCTGAATTTTTGTCGAAGGCGAGCCGATGAGTTGACGTAGAAGGTCAGAGCGGCCTTCGATGGCAAGCTCTTCGGCCATGACGCGCAGGCCGCTGTCGGAAGCGATGAAATTTACAGTCTTCACCCGAGAATCGCGTTCGACGGTGAGTAGAAGCTGTTTCAAAAATATAGACCCGCTGGCGCCAGTAGTGGCAACCGTCAGATTTTCTGGCGCAGGTAGCGGCAAAGTTGGCGCTCCACGAGGCTCGGTTTAGTTTGCAGAATCCTCGAAAAACTAAAAGCTGAGGATAGGGACGGTCAGAAGGCAAGTCAAGGCTGCTAGGTAATTCGCTGGAGTGATCTCCGTCGCGGAGGTCGCATCTATAGGTCGGTCAATTTGCCGTCCTCCTGATTACAGGACGGCGGAGGAAATTGCAAATCGAAGTCATGGAACTCTAAGTCATGGCCACTACCGGCATCTTACGATCGCGGCGCAGTGCGGCGCAGCTCCACGCCATTGCCAGCGTCGAGCGTGAGATCCGGACCATCGATCCTGCCTCAGGACGCAAATATCTGCGCGATTTTCGCGAGGCCTACTGCTCCTACCAGAAAGTTCTCACCGCTAGCGATGTTCGCCGCGAGGTTGCCAAAGCCGGCGTCGTTTTGGTGGGCGATTACCACGCCCTGCCAAGCTCGCAGCGCTATCTGGCCTCGCTGCTATGCGAGTTCCGGCGCCACCACAGGCCGGTGGTGCTGGGAGTGGAAACTATTTTTTCCCGCGATCAGCACATTCTCGACGAATGGTTTCGCGGTGAGATTGACGAGGTGGAACTGCGCCAGCGCATTCGCTTCGAGCTGGACTGGGGATACGACTGGAATCCATTTTACGAACTGCTCTCCGCCGCCCGCGACTACGGGGCCTACGCTTACGGATTGGATTGCATGCCGCGTGAAGATCTGCGCAAAATAGGGGCGCGAGACCGGCACGCTGCCGAAAAAATTGCGGAACTCCGGCGGCGGCATGCGGACGCGCTGATTCTCGTGCTCTTTGGCGAGTCGCACCTGGCGCCGCAACACTTGCCATTCGTGCTCAAACAGAAGCTTCCGACAGAGCCCATACTCACAGTTCTGCAAAACATTGACGCGCTTTACTGGCGCGCAGCCGGAGAAGTCCACGATCGCGTCGAGGCGGTTGCCGTGCGCGAAAACGTCCTCTGCGTCTTCAACGCCACGCCCCTGGAGAAATATGAGAACTACAGGCTTTGCCTTGACCGGTGGGGCCGCAACGTTAACGACAACAGCGCCCCCGATCTAGGCCCAACGCTTTACAACCTGATCGCCAGCCTGGTGCGTTTTCTTGGGATCAATCAATACTCCCAACACAACACCACGCAACCTCGACTTCTGGTTGACCTCATGCCAGAAGTGTATTCGCGCAGCTCGGACGCTCTCTTGCGGCGCTTGCTCTCCCGCAAAGGATTCACCGCCGAACATCGCCGGTCCCTGCTTCGGCGGGTCAGTGAGCGCGGCAGTGTCTATCTCGCGCCCATCAACGCCGTTTACGTGCGCCAGTTCCACATGACCTCTTCCGCCGAGGACGCCACGCGTTTTCTGCATCAAGCCTGTCGCGGACTGCCGAATCTTTCGAAGGGCAAGACACCAGCGCAACGCAACGCAATTCAGGCTGCGCCTGCTGACCAATTGTTGAATAAAGACGACGCGTTTTACGTAGCTGTTGTCGAACATGCGCTAGCGTTTCTTGGATCGCGAATCCTATACCCCGCGCGACGTGCTCGTACGGATGCCGAGATAAGCGATCTCTTCGACATAACCCGCGAAGATCTTGAACATCAGACCTCACTGTCTTTCGCCGATGCTGTCGAAGTTCTCGACTTCCTGACTCTGCATCGCGAAAACGACTCCAGCGCCTCCGAATCACTCCTGCCCGCTCCAGATTTCACGGGGCACAAGTATGAATATGCAGCCGAGCAACTCGGATATCTCACCGGCAACGATCTATACGATGCTTATCTCGGAGGCCGCGCGACAACTGCGGCGCTGCGTAAGCTCTTCCTCACCCACATTGAAGTACCCGGCGCAGCCCGCGACCTCTATGCCCAGGTGGGTGCGCGCCTGCGCTCCGGACAGCGCACATAAGCTTGTTTCGCCCAGGAGCACATTTTCGCGAGCTCCCCGGTTTTGGTTTTCTCTGGTTCTGATTTTTCCCTGTGGACCTCTGTGTCCCCCGCGGTTGCAGGTTTTGATTTCGCGGCCGCTGCGGTATCCTCACCTGTTCCCATGCCCGACGACTTCCCACTCCAGTCTCAGACGCCCGATGCGCTCATGCTCTTCGGTTTCTGGTACCGCGCGCTTCCGGCAAATCAAATCAGCCGCGGACAATTGGCAAAGACGATGTTGCTGGAACAGCCGCTCGTAATAGGACGCGACCAACAAGGCCAAGCCTTTGCCCTGCGCGACGCCTGCCCTCATCGCGGCATGCCGCTTTCCTGCGGACAATTCGACGGCGAACAAATTGAATGCTCCTATCACGGCTGGAGATTCGACGCCCAATCAGGCCAGTGCAAGCTAATACCGTCTCTCGTCCCCGATCAGAATTTGAAAATCGACCGGATTTATGCCGGCAGCTATCCCTGTGAAGAGCGCGACGATTTCATCTGGACCTTCATTCCGGACCTGGGCCAAGCCGGTGCTGGATTTACGAAGCGCGTGCCTGCACCTGCACCTGCGCCGGAGATTCCAAAATTCAGCGAACATTATAAACTCGCATATCTGACCGCCGACCTGCCCTGTTCCGTCGACCACGGCATCATCGGACTGATGGATCCTGCGCACGGGCCGTTTGTCCACCAGGCCTGGTGGTGGCGCACGCAGAAATCGATTCACGAGAAGTGTAAGAACTTCGAACCCATCCCCTACGGATTTCGCATGAGCGCGCACACACCCAGCTCGAACAGCGCTCCCTACAAGCTTCTGCGGCTCTATGCCGACGCCGACTCGATTACTACGACTATCGATTTCGTGCTGCCCAATCTGCGGTCGGAAGTCATTCGCGCCGGCAAGTACTGGTTTTCGAGTCTCACCACGGTTACTCCCATTACGCGCAATCAGTGCCGTATTGATGTGGTAGCAGCGTGGAATCTCTTTCGCTGGATTCCCTTTGGCCCCCAGTTGCTGAAATTTGTCTTCGCAAAATTTGTGGAGCAAGACCGGCGCACCATGGAACTTCAGTCCGAGGGCCTGACACATAATCCGCATCTGATGCTGATCGACGATGCCGACCGTCCCGCGAAATGGTATTTCGGGTTGAAGAACGCAATGATGGAAATGAAGAAAAACGGCGGCGAGTTCCGGCATCCAATGACGGGCCCGGTAACGTTGAGGTGGAGAAGCTAGAGTTTGCAGCTATCGTCCACCGGCAGACTCGGGTCCAGCCAGTGCAGGTAAGTGTCCATCGAATGCCAGCAACCGGGGTTCGGTTTGACCGCACCCTCCGCTGAGAATTCATAGATCGTATTGACGTGCTGGTAGGCAAATAAAGGCGGTATATCAGCCGGAAGTTTGGGCACCAAGTCGAGCGAGTTGACGATACGCCATGAGGCAATGGGCAAGGAATTAAACGCTTCCACAAAGAGCGCATTGCCTACGCGCGGGGACGCGAACTTACACGACGTTCGTAATATCGAACTTTTTCTTTTCCTCGTTCTCCATCACGAACAGCGTCGTCAGCGCCGCTCCGAGGCTGTGGCCGGTTACGACGTAAGGACGATCGGGGCGGCCTTTGCTTTCGTTGATGAGCGCTCGTAGGGGGCTGCTTCTCTCGAGGCGCAAATGCAATTGCTCCAGTTGGTCGCCGAAGGATCCCTGGAGTTGCGGCTGAGAATCGGCTTCCGTCAAAGCAGGAGCGGTGCGTGGTTGTTGCTCGATCTGTAGTGTGCTGTAAATTCGGTCGAAGCCGTGCGCCACGAGGCCGGCATGCGGAACTTGCGCGAAGTGGATCATATAGGCCGAGGCATCGTCCCACCATTCGGCCCAGCCTTCAGTGCCACGAAAGGCAATCGCGAAATCTTGCTGGTTATTCTTGTTGCGCGCGACATAGCCGTAGAATCTGGGCTCCGAGCGAAAGGGAATGAAATCGGACATGCGAATCCAAGCTACCAATTCATAGGGGTCGGGAATATCGCCGGAATTAGGTTCAGGCCTGAGATTGGCAGGTTCACGCTTAAACATGGCATATGCGCCCTGCACCAATTTGCCGTAGAGAACGGCTTCGCTATTCACCAGGGGTCGGCCCATGAAGCACCTCCAGGGAAGGAATTGGGGACCAAATTGCCCGGGGTCGCTTTACCAGCAGGTATGCCGTGTGGATTTTACAGATTATCGCTGTTACCAACAACTACCTGAGACACTACTGCTCCGCAGCGAGCCAATCCATCGCCTCTTCACGCGTCTTGAACGTCACAATTTCGCGTTGGGAAAAATTGTGGAAATTTTCCATGAAGGCGTGCGGGATACTTTCGGCGCCGACCCACGCTGTCTTTTTCACGAACGGCCGGTCGAGGGTCATCACCTCTTTAATTTTGGTCGCAACCGCGTGATCGACGGTGGCACCGGTAAAATCGGCGAGCGTCACGACCGACTCGTGCCCATGCTGGGCGACCGTGATCCGCACATATTCGAGCAGGAGTTGCATCTCTTGGGCATTGGCATGAGAAAAGTCTGTCAACAGAATCCGTTTGCCCTGATGCTGGATGAAATGGATGCGATCGTCCATAGTGAGACCCCGAGGGCCTTCCCATGTGAAACCTTGGTGACGATTGTGGTTAAGTCCTTTTGTTCACCACAAGCCGCACAGAGGTCACAGGGAAAATCTACCCCAGTAACGACTCCACAACACCGTATGCCTCGCTGAGCGCCGAGTCGAGGGCTGCCGCGTCTTTGCCACCTGCTTCGGCCAGATCCGGACGCCCGCCGCCCTTGCCGCCAACTTTCTGCGCCACGGGGGCTATGACTTTCCCTGCCTGAATGCGGCTGGTGAGATCTTTGGTTACTCCGACGATCAGCGAGACATTGCCATTCGAGGCCGAGCCCAGAACGACCACGGCGGAGCCAAGCTTATCGCGCAACTGATCTACCAGCGTCCGCATCTGCGCGCGCTCCAGATTATCGACTCGATGAGTAAGGACTTTGACGCCTTTCACTTCTTTGACCTTTTCGCTGATGTTGGCGGTGCTCGACGATGCGGACTTCATCCGCGCCTGATCGAGTTCGCGCGCTAAACGTTTGATCTCGGCGTCTTTCTTTTCGAGTTCCAGCTTCAAGGCGTCGGCGGGAGAAGCTGTTTCGGAGTGAGTAGTCAGCGCAGCTACCACTCCTTCCAGTTCGTGATCTTTGCGGAAGTGGCGCAGCGAACCTTCGCCGGTCACAGCCTCTATGCGGCGCACTCCGGAAGACACGCTTCCCTCTTTCAGAATCTTGATCAGTCCGATTTCGCCTGTCTGAGCCGTGTGAGTGCCGCCGCAGAGTTCGGTGGAGAAATCTCCGATTTTGATCACGCGGACTCGGTCGCCGTATTTCTCGCCGAACAGTGCCATCGCGTGATATTCGTTGATCGCCACGTCAATCGGAACGTTCTCGATGACCTCGACGCGCTCGTTGCGCAAAACCTCTTTGTTGAGGATGTCTTCGATATCCTGCAGCTCTTCTTCGGCGACTCCGGTGAAATGCGAGAAATCGAAGCGCAGATGATTGGGAGCGACGAGCGACCCTGCCTGCTTGACGTGCTTGCCCAAAACTTCGCGCAGTCCGGCCTGGAGCAGGTGCGTGGCGGTGTGATTGCGCATGGTGGATTCGCGGGTTTCGGTGTTGACGACGGCGTCGACCTTGCCGCCAACTTTGAGTGTGTACCCCGCATCTAGCACGTCGATGACCTCTCGTACCTCCCGCTCTTCTACCGCGAGATTTTCGTAGCGTGGGAATTTCATCACCACCTGATGCGCACGCACACCCTGGATTGGGTAGTAGCATCCGGTCACTTCGGCGATGACGGTGTTGTGATCGTCGGAATAGAACCATCCGCGATCGCCGACTTGGCCCCCGGACTCGGCGTAGAAGGGGGTGTGGTCCAGGATGATTTCGCCGTGATCGCCGGGCTTGAGTTCGTGTGCGCCTTGGCCGGCTTTGATGATGGCCAGGACTTCGCAGTTGTTGGAGCGGGTCTGGCGATAGCCTTCGAAGTTGGATTTCGGAAGTTGCTGGTAGGCAGGATTGGCAGTTTGCTTGGCTGCGCCTTTCCAGGAGGCGCGTGCGCGCGCTTTCTGCTCCTCCATCGCTCGATCAAATCCAGCTTTGTCGAACTCGATACCCAGGTCTCTGCAGGTTTCCTCGATGAAATCCTTGGGTAGTCCGTAAGTGTCATAGAGTTTGAAAGCCTCGGCACCAGGATATTCAATTACAACACCACGGTTGGCAAGCTTCCGCACGAAGTCTAGCGTACATAGGCCTGTTCCCGTTAGGCGAGATAAGGTCTCGTCGAAACGTGCTAGGCCCGCATTCAACGTGTGGACGAACCTTGTCTCCTCGGTACGGACTATCGTCGAGACTCGGTCCCTCGAGTCCTCCAGTTCCGGGTACTGATCTCGCATCTGGTTGACGACCTCATGAACCATGTTGTACAGAAATGGCGACGGCGTTCTGCCCACGAGAATCTGCCCATGCCTAAACGCACGCCGAATGATCTTGCGCAGCACATACCCGCGCCCTTCGTTCGACGGTGACACGCCATCGGAAATCAGAAACGTTGCTGCCCGCGAGTGATCCGCAATCACTCGCAATGACGCCGCAGATCTTGCATTAGTCTCTGTCCCTGACTCTAGCGACGAACACGTTAACCCTGCCGCGCACTTAATCAGTGGCGTGAACAAATCCGTATCGTAATTCGAAATCACGCCTTGCAGCACTGCTGTCAGCCGCTCCAGCCCCATGCCCGTGTCAATGGATGGCTTAGGCAGCGGCGTGAGCTTGCCGCTCGCATCGCGGTCGAACTGCATGAACACCAGATTCCACAGCTCAACATAGCGCCCGCAATCGCAGCCAAAGGTGCAGTCGGTGTGACCCTGATCGCTGGCTGCCACGCCCATGTCGTAGTGAATCTCGCTGCACGGGCCGCAGGGGCCGGTGTCGCCCATCTGCCAGAAATTGTCTTTCGCGCCGAACTCGTAGATGCGATCTTTTGGGACATGGCCGAGCCACAGGTCGTAGGCTTCGGCATCGCGCGGGACTCCGTTTTCGCCTTTGAAGATGGTTACGTAGAGCTTCTCTTTTTCAATCCCAAACCGCTCCGGCGAAGTGATCAGCTCCCACGCGTAGGGAATGGCTTTCTCTTTGAAGTAGTCGCCAAAGGAAAAATTTCCCAGCATCTCGAAAAACGTGTGGTGGCGATTGGTGAAGCCTACGTTTTCGAGATCGTTGTGCTTACCTCCGGCGCGCACGCATTTTTGCGAGGTCGTCGCCTTGTTGTAGTCGCGCTTCTCGAGGCCCAGGAAAACATCCTTGAACTGGTTCATTCCGGCGTTGGTGAAAAGCAGCGTCGGGTCATTCGCTGGGACGAGCGACGATGAGTGCACTTCGCGGTGTCCCTTCTGAATGAAGAAGTCGAGGAACTTGCGGCGGATTTGGGAGCCAGTGAGCATCGGCGGTTGAGTGGTCAAGGTTAAATTCTAAACGATAACCACGGGGGGCACAGTGGTGCACAGGGAGGAGCCGCCTAGTCAGTCGGCTAGTGGAAGCCGCTTGCGCAAGAAATAGACTTGCCTGGTCAGGGAGTGGCGGCGTCGAAGGTCTGCTACCCAGGGAGTTTGCAGTCGGGCGCTTCGACGCCGTCGTGAGAATGCAGCTCTATTTCACCGCGTCGTCCGTCTTCTCGGCGCCTTTTTTTACGGTGTGGCCGACCGCCTTGGTGCCTTTTTTTACGCCGTGTCCGGTGTCTTTGGCGGCGGTCTTGGTGGCGTCCCCGGTTTTGTCGGCAGCCTTTTCCGTGGCTTTGCCGGTATACTTCGCGGCGGTCTTCGTGGCATGTGCTGTCGTCTTGGCGGCGGACTTGGTGGCGTGTCCGGTGTCGTCGGCAGCTTTCTTCATGTCATCGCCGGCCTGGCCGTAGGAGAACGCAGTCAGAGCGAACAGTGCGACCGCCATCATTAACAAAGAGAATTTCTTTTGCATGGTTCCTCCGAGGGAATTGTAGGAGAGTTCCTCAGCTGCAAAGTTTTATCAGAGTGCGACGGTGCGCGCAACTCGGAGGGAGAAGTTTTGGACGAAAAGAGCGGAAACGGGCGAGAGCCCATCGCCTCAAAACAAAGCCGCCAGCTTTCACTGACGGCTGCAAGACTCGTCTAGATTACAAGACGCGGCAAGCCGCGTCTTTACTTAGCTCTCATATAGCAAAACGCCTTCGGCTTTCTCCGCGTCTACCGGGCGATAGTACAGTTTGTTGTCTTCGAGGAAGACCTCAATGAACGCCGGCCGCGTGGTGATCGTCCCCTGAATCAAGGCCTCCGACAGCGGATCTTCTATGTACTTTTGCAGAGCGCGGCGCAGCGGACGCGCTCCATAGCTGCGATCGGTCAGAGTCTGGTTCAGAATCCACTTCTTCGCTTCGTCGGCCACGGTCACTGTGATCGAACGCTGGGCGAGATTTTGGTTCAGCTGGCTGACCATGAGTTCGAGAATCTGGATCAGATCCTGCTCGCTGAGCGCCAAGAAGAGGATGATCTCGTCGACGCGGTTCAGGAACTCGGGATTGAAGGTGCGCTTGACCTCACTCTTGACCAGATCCTCGACCTTCTCTGAAACCATCTCATCTTTCGACGACTGGAAGCCCAGGCCCTCGCGCTTCATCAGGTGCCGGGCGCCGATGTTCGAGGTCATGATGATGATGGTGTTCTTGAAGTCGACGGTGTTGCCCAAGCCGTCGGTTAACTGGCCGTCTTCGAAAACCTGCAGCAGAATGTTGAAGACATCGGGATGCGCCTTTTCGATTTCGTCCAGCAGGACGACAGAATATGGCGCGCGCTTGACACGTTCTGTCAGCTGTCCGCCTTCTTCGTAGCCCACGTATCCGGGAGGCGAGCCGATGAGCTTCGAGACGGAGTGTTTCTCCATAAACTCCGACATATCGAAGCGGACCAGAGCTTTGTCGCTGCCAAACATGAAGTGCGCCAGGGTGCGCGCGACTTCGGTTTTGCCGACGCCAGTCGGCCCGAGGAACAGGAACGACCCGATGGGACGGTTCGGGCTCTTCAGGCCGGCACGCGAGCGCCGGATGGCTCGCGCCAGTGCGCTGATCGCTTTCTCCTGCGAGATGATGCGCTTGTGCAGCTCTTCTTCGATGCGCAACAGCTTGGCGGTCTCTTCTTCTTTGATCGAAGTGATGGGAACGCCGGTCCAGCGCGATACCACGTCCTCGATGTCCTCCCGACCGACAACGCCGGTGGAGGATTCATCGAGGTGGTATTTTTCGCGAAGGGCGCGCAGGTTCTCGCGCTCCTTGCGTTCTTCGTCGGAGTAGAAGCGCGCCTTCTCGAACTCGTGGTTCGCGATTGCGTTCTCCATACGGTGGACGATGAACTTGATACGTTTCTGGACTTCGGTCAATTCTTCGGGCAGCGTGGTCTGACGCAGCTTTACCCGGGCTCCGGCTTCGTCGATCAGGTCGATGGCCTTGTCTGGTAAGAAACGGTCGGGAATATAGCGATTCGAATGGGATACTGAAAAGTTGATGGCATCGTCGGTATAGGTGACCGCGTGAAACTTTTCGTAGCGCTCCTTGATTCCGAAGAGAATCTTGATGGCGTCGGTCTCATTCGGCGGCGGAACTCTTACGGCTTGAAAGCGACGCTCGAGTGAGCGATCTTTTTCGATCGACTTGCGGTATTCAGCGGGTGTAGTTGCGCCGATGCACTGAATTTCACCGCGTGAGAGAGCGGGCTTCAGGATATTGGCCGCGTCTAGCGAGCCTTCGGCGGAGCCCGCGCCTACCAGGGTGTGGAGTTCGTCGATGAAGATGATGGAATTCTGCGACTCCATCAACTCTTTCATGATGGTCTTGAGGCGCTCTTCGAATTGTCCGCGGTATTTTGTGCCGGCGACGATCAACGAAAGATCGAGCGCAAGAATGCGTTTGTCGGCGAGGAACGATGGAACTTCGCCGTCGGCGATGCGCTGGGCGAGGCCTTCTACGATGGCGGTCTTGCCCACTCCGGGCTCGCCAATGAGTACAGGATTGTTTTTGGTGCGGCGGCACAGAATCTGGACTACGCGTTCCACTTCGCCGTCGCGGCCAACCAAAGGATCAAGCTGGCTATCCATGGCGGATTGCGTCAGGTCGCGGGAAAACTCGCTTAACAGAGACGACTCGCGCTGTCCTCTTTGCGGCGCAGATTTCTCTTGGCTGGTGCGTGCCAACTCTTCGCGAATCGTGGAAAGCCGCAATCCTCGTTCATGCAAGATCTCAGCAGCAAAACACTTTTCTTCGCGTAACAATCCGAGCAACAGGTGCTCGGTGCCGATATGCTTGTGCGAAAGCCGCTCCGCCTCTTCCGCAGCATAGGCCAGCACGCGCTTGCATTCATTGCTCAGGGGAAGATCGACGGAAGTAGAAACCTTCTCACGGATAGTGGTGTGACCTTCGATCTGTTTCCGAATCGATTCCACCGAAGCATGAGAACGCAGAAAACGATTGGTCAGGGCCTTGTCTTCACGCAACAGTCCAAGGAGCAGATGTTCGGTCTCAATGTAAGGAGACCCAAACTGGCTGGCCTCGTACCGCGCAAAAAAGATTACGCGCCTGGCTTTCTCCGTGTAGCGTTCAAACATATAACCATTCCCCCCGGACTTCCTGCGGAGCGCCCTTTGCTCCGCGAAAACCTCGCCCTACCTCATTCTCATTATGCATTTATATCGCCTAATAGCCCAAGCGATATTCGCCTTGGAGTAACGTACACCCTTACCTTAGATTACTCCGATGTTTCGATTTCGATCCTTTTAAGCTTGCTTTTGTTCTGCCCTTTACTCCTATTGCACCGGAAGGGACTCCGGTGCGACCTCCTCTATTCTGCCCTGATCCAGCCGTAAAACGCGATGGCACCGACGTGCAAACGACAGATTATGGGTTGCGATCAAAGACGTCAATTGATGCTCTCGGTGCAATCTGGCTACCAACTCAAAAACCAGCTCTCCGGTGCGGCCGTCGAGATCACCGGTAGGCTCATCGGCAAGCAGGACTTGAGGTTGAGTGATCAATGCCCGGGCGAGCGCCAAGCGCTGCTGCTCGCCGCCGGAGAGTTCTCCCGAACGATGATGCCCGCGCTCGCTTAGTCCCACCTCGCGGAGCCACCGCGAAGCCTCTTTCTCCGCTAAAGATAGCGCTTGGCCGCGCGTCAGCAGGGGCATGGCGACGTTCTCCAGGGCGGTGAACTCAGGCAGCAGATAATGGAACTGCCATACATAGCCGATTTCGCGGTTACGAAACTCGGCTGCATCATCCTCTGAAAGAGAATTCACTTGGAGGTTAGCGCAAAAGACCGCACCCGCCGATGGGCGATCCAACGCACCGAGGATGTGCAACAAAGTGCTTTTTCCCGCACCCGATTGCCCAACGATGGCCAGCATGGTTCCCTTCGCGACCTGAAAAGACAGATTCTCAAAGAGCACAAGTTCCGCTTCGCCTGAGCGAAAGACCTTACTCAATCCTTCGACCCTCAACAGAGGATCTTCAGCTATTGGATGCAAACTTTCCCTCCTAAGCACCAGCCGCGCCTCCGGCCGAAACCTGAGACGGTGGTCTCTGATCCATTAGACCATCTACCTGAGGATGATCCATCCGAACATATCTGGCAAAGCATCCTCGGCACGACTGTCCCCCGCAAGACCGTCCTCCGCAACACATCATCTGTCATTCGTAACGCAACGCCTCAGCCGGCAAAATCCGCGCCGCCGACCACGATGGATAAATTGTAGCCACAAACGAAATGCCGACCGAAACCAAAGCTACAATGAGGCCATCCACCAGCCGCGGGGCGAAGGGCACGTAGTCGATCGAATACACCTCGGGCGAAAGCGAAATGAAGTGATAGTGACCGCCCGCCCACGAGATCGCGTACCCGAGTACCAAGCCGATCGCAGTCCCAATCACGCCAATCAGCACGCCCTGGGCGATAAAGACGCGGCGGATTTGCCGCTTCTTCGTCCCGAGCGACATGAGCACGGCAATATCTTTTGTCTTCTCCATGACCATCATAATCAGCGAAATCAGAATGTTGAGTGCCGCCACGAACACGATCAGGCCGATGGTGATGAAGGTCACGACGCGCTCCAGGCGGAGGGCTCGGAACAAGGGTTTGTTCTGCTCCATCCAACTGGTGGCCATAAAGCCGTGGCTTCCTGAGAAAAGATCTGCAGCCTGTTCGAGCGAGCGCGCAACCTCGCCGGCCAGGTAAATATCATCGATCTTGAATTGAATGACCGAGATGACATCTCCCAGGCCAAACAACTGCTGCGCGTCAGAGAGGCGTATGAATGCCCAGGATGAATCGTAATCGAAAAAGCCAGAGTCGAAGATTCCCGCGACATGAAAGCGGATGTATTTCGGCACCATGCCAAAGGGAGTCAGCTCACCCTGCGGAGACGTCACCAGCACCACCGAGCCAAGAGTCGCGCCGAGTTCCTCCGCCATGTCTTTTCCGAGAATGATGGGGGGCATGGCCGCGACGCGCTCCTGCACGCCTGCGAGATCGTCAGGGGATTCTGCTCGTGTAGAGCGGACACTCTTGTCCGCTGCCGTTGGGGTTGCATTTGCTTCTGTTTTTGCTTTTGAACTTGCTCTGTCAGATTTCCCCGTCTCGTCCGGGGGCGTTTGGTCAAGGGCCGCGGCCGATCCCATCGTCACCGAATTCAGCAGATCGCTTACCTTCCGCTCATACCGCGGCAACATCCCCTTGAGCACAGCCCCACGCGCCCGCGGACCGCGCGAAATCAGCACCTGCTCATAAATCGCCGGCGCAGCAGCGACGACGTGCGGCTGCTTCGCTAACTTCTCAAGCAGCGGACGCCAGTCGCGTATGCCGTCACTCTCCACCCGCAACAGGCTAATGTGCGCCGTCGAACCCAAGAGCCGCGCCTGCAAATCTTGCCGAAAGCCATTGTTGATAGCGAGCGCCACGATCAGCGAGGCCACTCCCGCCGCCACTCCCAGGATGGAGATGCCCGTGATGATGCCGATAAACGCTTGGCGGCGTTTGGCGCGCAGATAGCGGGTTGCCACGAAAAGTTCGAAGCGCATGAAGCGGCTGTCAGCTCTCAGTTGTCAGCTTTCAGTTACTGCGGATTATAGCTGGCGCGCTTTGCTATACCGAACGCAGAGACCGCCCCGTCTTCTCTGGGGGCGGCAGGAGACGCGGCAAGCCGCGTCTCTACAGCAATCGCCGATAAGCGCGAGGCTCGCGACCTGCTATTCTTTTCCCTCATGTCTCCCATCCTGACCAGCGTGCTGCTGGGGCTGACGGCGGCGGGCGCGAATGTGTTCGGCGGCGCCATCATTGTGCAGCGAAATTGGGAGCGTTCTTACCTGCGCTATTTCGTCGCGCTGGGCGCAGGTTTTATGCTGGCAACGGCGCTCGTCGAAATGGTGCCGGAGAGCATTCAGCTGCGGGGCCCCTATGCCGGGTTTCTTATTCTTGGCGGATACCTGCTCGTCCATTTCTTTGAGCACACGGTCACGCCGCACTTCCACTTTGGAGAAGAAACGCACGCCGACGAGTTCGTTCACGCTCACAAAGGCTACTCGGTGCTGATCGGCTTGCTGATCCACACCTTTTTCGACGGCATCGCGATTGCCTCGGGATTTCTGGTTTCTCCGGAGCTCGGGTGGATTATTTTCGTGGCGGTTTTTCTGCACAAGATTCCGGAGGGATTCACCGTTTCGTCGGTGATGCTGGCGAGTGGACGCAGCCGTGCATTTGCCTGGGGAGCATCGATGCTGCTTGGCGTGGCTACTTTGAGTGGCGTGATGACGATGGCTATTTTTCGTCACGACGTAGCGGTCGGGCTGCCGCTGTCGGCAGGAGTTACGATTTATGTGGCGGCTTCAGATTTGATCCCGGAAGTGAACAAAGAACCTGGGGTGAAGATGGCGTTGCTGGTTTTTGTGGGAGCGGCGTGCATGTTTTTGCTGGATCGGTTTTTTCACGTGCATTGAGAGAACAAAGGAGCGTTCATGACGCTCATCGAAACTCCTGTATTTCGTATTTGTAACCTTGGGTGCATCTCTCGCCGCCCAGCGTGTTTATCGTCGTGGGGGGTGGGTTTGGGCGGGTATTGCTTTCGCTGTCGTGTTGGGAGTTTTTGTTCGGTTCTTTTTCAGCGGCTTGTTTTACCGAGCGATCAGTTTCGTTTTTAAGCTTAAGGATTAGAAAGCGATCGCCGTCAATCCAAAAAGAAGCCCTCCGGTTTCGCGTACGACCTCATCCACTATGCCTAATATGCATTACATCTCCATCCTGCACAATGTAATCTTTGCCTTCGAGCCGCAGCGTGCCTTTGGCTCGGGCATTGGCCTCGGAACCCGCTTCCAGTAGTTGATCCCACCGAATTGTTTCGGCGCGGATGAAGTGTTTTTCCAGGTCGGAGTGAATAGCCCCTGCGCCGTTCTGAGCCCGCGTATTCAGCGGAATGGTCCAGGCTCGGCATTCGTCTTCGCCGGCGGTGAAGAATGAGATCAGGCCCAGCAGGTGATAGCTTTTGCGGATCAGGCGCGAGAGACCGCTTTCGGTGAGGCCGTAGCTACTGAGAAATTCGGCGGCGTCTTCGTCGGACATCTGGGCTAGCTCGGCTTCTACTTTGCCGCAGATGGCTGTGGCTCCGGCATTCGGACGCGCGGCCACTTCGGTTAACTTAAATTTTTCTACCGCCGCTTCCAGGTCCTTGCCGAGTTCCGTGTTCTCGCCGATATTGAGCACGTAGAGCATCGGCTTCTCGCTCAGAAACATGAAGCCGCGGATGCGCTTCTTGTCCTCGGGCGACATCTCCATTTCGCGTAGAGGCTTTTCGGCTTCGATCTGAGCTTTGGCCTTGATCAGCAACTCGTTTTCCTTTTCCAATTCCGGCGTCTTCATCTTCTTCAAATCTTTTTCCAGCCGCTCCAGCCGTTTTTCGATCTGGCCTAGATCGCTTACCATGAGATCGAACTCAACGTTCTTGATATCGCGCAGCGGATCGATGGGGCCAACGTGCGGAATAGCATCGTTTTCAAACGCGCGCAGAACGTGTATGAGCGCATCCACCTGGCGCAGATGGCCGACGTAGGCGGTCTCTTTCAGCGCGTCCTGGCCGATGGCGCCTACGTCCACGTACTCGACCGAGGCGTGTGTCAGCTTCTTCGGGTTATAGAGCGCGGCCAGCTTGTCGAGGCGCTCGTCGGGCACTTTGGCGACTCCGATGTGCGCCTCGCGCGGGTTCGAGTACGCCTGCTCGGAAAGATTCGCTTTCGTCAGAATGCGGAATAAAGATGTCTTGCCGACTTGCGGCAGGCCGATAATGCCAGTTTTCATGGGGGCAGCTCTCAGCTCTCGGTTGTCAGTGAACTCCAAAGAATAAATCATTGCACTCGATACGCATACGCGCGCGACGTTCAGAAGCTTCAACCACAAAGGGCACGAAGGTACACGAAGGCAGCACTGGGCAGGATCTCGTTCGTGGTGCTTGGTGCCCTTTGTGGTCATTGCTGCGACGTGCATCGCGACATTACATCGCGAGACCACTCATGCTACATTCGGCACAATGCAGTTCGATGGAACAACGGTTCGAGGCCGGTTTCTGCGCCAACTGGCCGGGGCACTGATCGCGTGCGTCGTTTTTTCTTCATCATCTCTTGCGCAAGCCCCGGCGCGAATTCACTTTCGTTTGCAGACGCGTGCAGTCATTGAGGGCCGCCTGAAGTCGTTCTCGGACAACAACAGCGAGCGCGAAGCCCGCATCCGAAAATGGCTTGCCGAGTCAGGATGCCAGGATGCGAATCTCTCCGAACAGGCGCTCGACCGCAATCTCTCGCCGAATGTCATCTGCGTTCTGCCGGGTAAGTCGCCAGAGACGATCGTCGTCGGCGCGCATACCGATAAGGTCGATACCTTTGGCGATGGAGTGGTCGACAACTGGACGGGAGCGGTCTTGTTGCCCGCCTTACTCTATAGCCTGAGCGCGAGGATGCGTCATCACACACTCATCTTCGTTGGATTCTCAGGAGAGGAAGATGGACTCGTCGGTTCGCGGTCTTACGTGGAACACCTTTCCGTCGCGCAGCGCGCTCGCATAGAGGCCATGGTCAACTTCGATAGCCTGGGCCTCGGCCCCACCGAAGTCTGGGCATCACACGCCGATAAAATGCTGCTCGACGCGCTGTTCGTTACAGCGCAGGCCAGTAAGCTCCCCGCGACCGTAATGAACCCGGAGAATGGCGCCAACGCCGACTCCGAATCGTTCGCTCGCTACCACATTCCGCGCATCACGCTGCACTCGGTGACCGAGCAAACCTGGTCGATCCTGCATTCGCCATCCGACAAACTGGCTGCCATCAAGATGAACGATTATTACGACAGCTACAAGCTTATTGCAGAGTACCTGGCGTATCTCGATGACACCCTGAAACCGCCGACGGCAGCGAACAAGCCGGAGCACTAACAGTCTCTTAATGGAACGCTTGCGCGGTCGCATACAGCGCCACCAGCCCCAGCAAAAGGACTGCCTCTTCAAACTTTTCCGACCACACATGCAGGCGATCGAATTCGCGGCGCAGGGGGTTGTCCAGAGGCACATTGTCGATCACTCCAACCTCGGCGCGAATGGCGTGCATTTTCGGGGAAATGGCGAATTGTGAGATCACCGTCAGCAGCAACATCAGCACGATTAAGAGGTGGCGCGCCGCCATCGGGCGAGCATTGCCGGTTGCCATTCGACTATAGAACATGGACGCAATCAGGAAAACAATTCCGGAAGCAATGGCCATGTAGTGCAGCAGATCGAGCGAATGGCCGACGATTGATCCGGCCATATGGCGGGTAGGCAGAAGTCCCGGCGAAAAGGCGATGGGCGCTTCTACAAAAGCCAGAAAAATCAGGCCGCCCAGCCAAACTACCAGCGACAACAGCATGAGGAAACGTAGAAATGACATGAGCGAGATTATAGACGCGCGTAGGACGATGACTGGAGACGTTTTTTATTTTTCACGCTTTCCCGTTTTGGGCATGTCTGAACAGTTTTCCCGCCATACGATTTCGCCTTTAACCATGCGCCTCGGGCGCTTTCCTCGCTTTCTTGCAATCTGTCGCAGAACAAGTTATCCACAGGAGAACCAACGGCGTCACTTACTGCTGTTTGCGCGGGCCGTTACCCTCAATCTTCCCCCATGAGGTGCGGAAGGGGTCATTGCCATGCACATACAGCGTTCGCTGACGGCCACCGACGTTAATTTCGTTTCGTTGCAGTCGGCGGTATTTTGCGTCCAGTGTGAATTGCTTAGCGACAATAACACGACGCGTTGTCTGGCCTGCGGCAGTGCCGCGGTGCTCAGCCTTTCACGCGTGCTCGGCGGATCGTTGCGCGGGCAGCCGACGGCGCACCTCATCGCAGACGCGGAACTGGACCGACTGGTGCGGTCGCTGCTCTATACGGTGCCGCAGGTGGTGGAAGCGGACGAGAATCAGGTGGGCGTGAATCAGGACGCTTATCGGATGGAAGAAAATCGGATGGGCGATGCATCGGAGCTTTCTTCCGCCGCAGCTTTTTCCTCTCGCCATCGCATGCGCCCCCGGCATCACCATTATGCGCCGCTCCCGATGCCGCACACCCTCATCAACGCCGGAGAAATTAATCTTGAGCCTGGCATCAGCATCATCGCCGAAAAAGCGCAGGCGCTGACGGGCGCCACCGGGGCTGCCATAGCGTTGCGCCGGGGCGCCGAAATCGTCTGCCGCGCGCGCACCGGCCGCACCGCTCCTGATATAGGAGTCCGCTTGCAAACCGATAGCGGATTGTCGGCCGAATGCGTGCGGACGGGCGAAGTGTTGCTGTGCGACGATGCCGAGTCGAACCCACGGGTGGATTGGCCAACTTGTCGGCGGATGGGCGTGCGCTCCATCCTGGTAGCTCCGCTGCGGCATTTTCGGCGGACGCTCGGAGTTTTCGAGGTGCTGTCGTCGACGCCCGGCGCGTTTGACAACAACGATGTGGCTACAATGCAGTTTCTCTCGGGAATGATGGTGGCTACGATCTCGCGGCTGTCTAGTTTGCAACCGGGGCCGCCGGTGGCCTCGGGCGAGTAGGACTGCTAAAACGTGAGATCTCACCGCGGAGCGCCGACACGGCGTGCCTCGAAGAATAAGTTGCAAACCGAGAAAAATAGTCTGTGTCATCGCGGACGCTGCAACGTCGTCAACATCAGCGTTAGGTAGAACACCCGAGTGACAGGTGTGACCGCATCCATGAGATGAGTGATTCTACACCGGCACCGGCACGCTCTCCGCAATCTCCCGCAAAACCTGCTCAGCTTGCTCGGATTTTTTCAGAGTGGACGTGTAAGCCGAACTTACTACTACACGGTGGGCAAAGACGGAAACGACCAGCGGCTTGAGATCTTCGGGCGTGCAGTAATCACGGCCCTCGAGGAAGGCCATGGCTTGCGCGGCGCGGTAGAGCATCTGCGATCCTCGGGGAGATACTCCAAGCGAGAGATACTCGGACTCGCGCGTCTTACTAACTATGTTCAGCAAGTAAGTAATCAGCGATTCATCCACATGGACTTGCGCCACGGCCTGCTGGATTTCGACTACGTCGGCGGCGTTGAGAACCGGGCGCAGGCTTTCTAGCTGAGCGACACCGGCCTCGGCACGCAGGATCTCGCGCTCGGCATCGCCTTCGGGATATCCCATGCGAACTCTCATCAGAAAACGATCGAGTTGCGACTCGGGCAAGGGATAAGTGCCATGGTGCTCGATAGGATTTTGCGTGGCCAAAACTAGAAACGGCTGCGGCAGCGCGTAAGAATGCGCGTCGATTGTGACCTGGCCCTCATTCATGGCTTCGAGCAGCGCTGACTGCGTCTTCGGAGTAGTGCGGTTGATTTCATCGGCCAGCAGAACGTTGGCGAAGACCGGTCCGCGCTTGAATTCGAATTTCTGTTCGATGGCGGAGTAGATCGAGATCCCGAGCACATCAGACGGCAACATGTCGCTGGTGAACTGTATGCGCTGAAATGAGCAATCGATGGCGCGGGCTAGCGCCTGGCCGAGCGTGGTCTTGCCAACTCCCGGGACGCCTTCGATCAGCAGGTGGCCTTTGGCGAAGATGGAAACCAAGGCAAGGCGCAGGACGTCATCTTTGCCGCGAATAACGCGGCGCAGACTGGTTTCGAGCGCCGCGGCACGGCGGGACGTTGCTACCAGAGCTTCGGGAGCCATTATGGGCGATTCTACTATGGGAGTGGTGTGAGGGTCGGTTACCGATGTCACAGAGTAGAGACGCGGCAAGCCGCGTCTCTACTGAAAAAATTCCGCCGGCCTTCCCGTCAACCGCTCGATCCTCTTCGCCGTCGGCGGATGGGTCGAAAACAGATTGCCGAAACTCATTCCACCCAGGAACGGCTGAATGATGAATAGATGCGCCGTCGATGGGCTCGCCGCCAGTGGCAAGCGGCGCGAGTAGTTTTCGATTTTGGACAAGGCGCTGGCCAGCGCATAGGGATTGCCCGTCCAATGGGCGCCAGTGTCGTCGGCTCCGTATTCGCGGGAGCGCGAGACTGCTAACTGAATCAGCATGGCCGCGAATGGAGCGAGGAAGATCATGGCAATGGCCGCGATGCCGCCGCCCCCGCCGCGATCCTCACGCTCGCCGCGCATGCCGCCAAAAATCATTCCCCATCTGGCAATCGAGGCGAGCCAGGTGATGGCGCCCGCCAGCGTAGCGGCAATCGAACTGATGAGGATGTCACGGTTGCGCACGTGGCCGAGTTCGTGAGCCAGAACGCCTTCGAGTTCCTCGTCGTTGAGCAGCCCGAGGATGCCTTGAGTTACCGCGACAGACGCGTGGTTCGGATTACGTCCCGTAGCGAAGGCATTCGGCGAATCGGTCGGGATCACGTACACCTTCGGCATGGGCAAGTTTACCTTTTGCGCCAGCCGCTCGACGATGTTGTAGACACGAGGCAAGTCTTCGCGGCTGACGGGCTGCGCACGATAGGTGGCGAGCGCGATCTTGTCGGAGAAAAAGTACGCGACGAAATTCATGACAGCGGCGAAAGCAAGCGCCATCAGCATGCCGTTCTGGCCGCCGAAAGCGCGCCCCGCCAGCATGAGCAGCAGGGTCATGACGGTCAGCAAAAGTGTGGTTTTGAATATGTTGCTCATAATCAGTGCCTCGGTTCTTGGCTTAAGTGATTAGATGCGGGCACTAGCTGCTTGGATCTGATCGTGCCCGTGTAGGGCGGACACTCCTGTCCGCCCTACACGAACATCAACCCTGGCGTTTCAGCGCGCGCTCGAGCGTCTGGTCGAGTGCGGCTTTGGCTTTTTCGTAATCCTCGGGCGTGATCTTGCCTTGTTTTTTCTCCACCTCAAGCTGGAACAGCTCTTCTTTCAGCGCCTCGAGGATCATCGATGATTTAGCGGCTGGAGTGCCGGGTGCTGGCGCGAAGGCCGCCGGCGCGGGTGAAGTAGGGACCGCGGCGGGGGTAATTGTGGTTGCGACGGGCCTTACGGCTGAAGTGGCAGCCACGCTGGTTGCAGGCTGGCGCTTCGTTACCACCCATCCGCCGACGGCGAGGACAACGGCGAATCCGAAAAGTATTGGCCAGCGATATTTCTGCAGAGCATCGGGAGCGTCAATCGGGACGCCGAGTCCGCCACCAGGCCGATTGTCGGCGGAACGATTGCCGCCTTGCGCTTGCTGATCCTGCTGTTGGGCAGCGCCCGAGGCAGTTTCTGCGGGAGACTCGTTGATAACGCCGTTACCTTTGAGGGTGAAGCCGACTGGCTGGCCGGGCTTCGTCTGCTGCGCGACTTCTACCTGGCTGTCGCCCTGGCTGGGATCTTGCATCGACTGGAAGCTTGAAGGATTTGCGGCCGTGAATTGCATGGTCTTGGGGAGAACGATAACCAGATGCGCAGCCGGATAAAGCGGCTTGGGGTCGATTTTGATTTCGCCGGAATAAGGCAGCGTGAATTCCACCTGGAACTGCGTTTCTCCGGGCCGCAGCGGGAAGTTGATGGCGTAGCGGTTCTTCTCAGCCTGCGCCACGGCTTCGGCGCTGATCGGCTGCCCGTTCGGCGCGCGGGCTTGCACCTGCTCAATCTTTGCGCCCGGGGGCACATAGAACTCGAAGTTGTGATCGTTCATCTGCGTCTTTGCGGGAGACGATTTGTTATCGACGACGAACAGACGCACGCCCTGCATGCTTCCGCTGTCGGCCTGGAAGCGTATGACGTTGGCGGTCACCCCGAGGCCGGTGACTTTGGTCGCAACGTCGTAGACATTTACGTCGGCAGTGTTGACGCCGGGAGGAGCCATCTGGTGATAAGTGACGCCCTGATGAATGGCGCGGATGAGGTGCGGGCCGGGGGCTCCGGTAAGTTGGAAGCTGAATTTTCCGGCGCCGTCGGCCTTGGTGGTGGCGGCCACGTTCATGCCGCTGGAGAAGTCAATGAGCAGGACTTCGTCGCCGACCGCGGGCTTGCCGGTGGTGCCATTGGTGACGGTGCCGGTGAGGGTCTGGGCGGAGGAGGCGATGGCCAGCGAGAAGATCGCGGCTGTTAAGGCGGACATTGCTAATCTAATCAAAACGACTCCTGTGGGGCAGACTCGGTTTCAGCGCGCTCTGCTGTTTCACTGACAGCCTTTCACATCGCCGCCTAAGTCCCGCATTTCGCGGCCTCTGAGGTCAACGGCGTTACCCTTAAGATACGATGAGATCGCCCCGTCTTGCGCGACGACGAAATCCGCTACGGCCCAAATCTCTTCGATGACAGCGCTGAGCTTCGCTTGTTCACGGTTGAGCGGCACGCGGGCTTTTTCCCAAGGGTAAAAGTTCGATTCTTTCGGATCGCGAATGTTCATCCGGGTCCCGTTCTCGTCTGACCAAGTGTTGAGATGTACCCATGCACGGTGCAAGGGTTCGGCGCCGTCCCACCACGGACCGACGCTTAGGGTCAGTCCCACACGTGGAACTTCTTCTTTCACGTTGAGTAGAGCGTAATAGACGGCGTGCGCGTCACTGTCTTTGGAAACAAAGCCCCACACACGGTTCTTCTCCAAGCCGCAGCACGCACACGTCAGACGGTAAACATACTCGCCGATTTCCAAGCTATAGTCGCTCATTACGCGGGAACTGTACGTCATGAATCGGACGGATGCGCTGTTTGGTCTTCGTATCCGCCGATCACACCAACTGCCCCGCGACCTGCTCCAGGCGCGCAATCTCCGTCATGATCGCGGCCGCTTCCTCTTCGAGCGAGCTGCGCATGGATTGATAGTCGGCGTCCGGCACCTTGCCCGCCTTGTATTCAAAATTCAGGTCGCGCAGGTTCTCGTAGACCGCTTCCTTGCGCTCGCGCAGATAGCCGAGGCGCGTCTTCTCTTCTCCGGCGTAGACTTCGCCGGGGAAGAAGAAAACGTAGTAGAGACAAGCGAGGGTGAAAACGGCGCAGACGAAAATGATCATCGGGCAGCCCCCTTACGACTCGTGAGCAGATCGCGGCTTTTCGCGGACAGGAGTGTCCGCGCTACACTGAACATCGTCATACGTCGGTCTCCTTGCGGGCCCGGCGGCGGAATTCGTCCAAGTCATTGCCTTGCGGGATGACGATGCCATCGGCGAGCGCCGGTTCGGGGCGATTCTTCCACGAGCGCACGATGTGAACCGCGAAGGCGATGCCGAGCGCTAAGACTAAGAAAGGCATGATCCAGGCCACGCGATTGAAGCCTGTAGCTGTGGGCGCGGCAATGACGGTCGGTCCATACTCCTGCACGAAGCCTTGCAGGATGAGGTCATCGTTATTCGTGTTGCCCTTATCGAGCGCAGCCAGAAGTTCGTTGCGCATTTTCTCCGATGACTGGCAGCCGACGTGATTGCATTCCAGCAAGACCTGGCCGCATCCGCAGGTGCACATCATGCGATGGCCCAGGTCTTTGAAGCGCGGGGAATCGTCGCCCGCACCCATGAAAATAATTACCGCGAGGGCGAGGATGGCAGTCTGTAGCCAGCGGCGTGGGGATCTTTGAAGATTACGGCAAAAAGCAGGTCCTTCGCTTCGCTCAGGATGACAAGTCACTAATAGCTTCACGTATGTCGAAAATAGATTCACGTATGTGGAACTGCGCGCCAGTCTCTGAGATGTCGTTGAGGATTCCATCTTAGTCACCTGCCCCCACTTGCGCCGGTTCTCGAACCGGAGTGGTTGCTGTTACCCGCACCGCAGCTGCATTCGGGATAAGCGCAGTGATGGTTCCGAAGACCATGACGATCAAGCCAATCCAAATCCATGGCACCAGCGGATTCAAGTGCGCTTTGATAATCGGCCGGCCGGTGGTCTCGTTCTTGCCTTCATAGACCAGGTAGACATCAGTCACCAGAAACAGATCTTCGCGGAAGCTGGGATAAATGCGCGGCAGCGTCTGCGGCTGTTGGCTGGCCTTGTAGAAACGGCGTTCGGGATACATGGTCGTAATCTGTTTGCCGCCGCGAAAAACGTTGATGATCGCCCACTCGTTGGCGTAATTAGGATTATCGTCCTGCGTGTAGGACTGGCAAACCAGCGTGTAGGGGCCGATGTTGATCTTGTCGCCGAATCCCATTTCTTTTTCCACTTCTTTGTTGAAAGGCGTGCCCAGGATTCCAATCACGACGAGCGCGACCCCGAAGTGCACGATGTAGCCGCCGTAGCGCCGCGTATTCCGATGGTAGAGGTGAATCATCGCGGAGAAGAGATTCTGCCGGCTCTTGCCGGCGATGACGCGCCCGCCGCGGACGAACTCAGAAATGACCGTGAAGATCACCAGTGCCGACAGCACTGCGGCCATGGTCGCGTAAAAATACGAGGGATCCTCCCACGGACGCACGCCGAAGAGAATCATCATGCCGCCGATGGCGAGCGACCCGATCGCGGGAAACAGGAAATTGCGCTTGAGGCTTTCGACTGAGGTCTTACGCCAGGCCAGCAGCGGCCCGACCGCGGTCAACAGCAGGAGCAGCAAGGCAACCGGAATCGCCACGCGATTGAAAAACGGCGGACCGACCGTGACTTTGTGTCCTTGGACGAACTCCGACAGAATCGGAAAAAACGTTCCCCACAATATGGTGAAGCAGACGACCAGCAAAAGAAGGTTGTTGAACAGGAAGCTGGATTCACGCGAGACCAGCGACTCCAGTTTGTGCTCGGACTTGAGATGCGAGCGGTTGGCCACGAGGAAAAAGCTGCAGACGGCGAGCGTCAATCCGATGAAGACAAGGAACCAGGTGCCGATCGAAGATTGCGCGAAGGCGTGCACCGAACTGATCACACCCGAACGGGTAAGGAAGGTGCCAAGCATCGAAAGCAAAAAGGTCGCGAAGATGAGCGACATGTTCCATACCTTCAACATGCCGCGCTTCTCCTGCATTATCACGGAATGCAGAAACGCTGTGCCCGTGAGCCACGGCATGAGCGAAGCATTCTCCACCGGGTCCCATCCCCAGTAACCGCCCCATCCAAGGACAGCGTAAGCCCAGTGCGCGCCGAGAAAAACGCCGATGGTGAGGAAGCACCACGTCACCATGGTCCAGCGGCGGGTGATGTGAATCCATTTCTCGCCGGGATACTTCATGATGAGCGCTCCCAGCGCGAACGCGAAAGGAACGGTGAAACCGACGTATCCCAAATAGAGCATGGGGGGATGAATCACCATCTCGGGATACTGCAAGAGGGGATTCAATCCTGTGCCATCGGCGGGAAGCGCGCCCTGCATGATGGCGAAGGGGTGGGCCGCGAAATTCAGAATCAGCAAAAAGAAAACCTGCACTGAGGCGATAATCACCGAAGCATAGGCAAACAGCCGCTGATCGGTCTTGTAGCGCAGGCGGAGAACGAATCCGTATCCAGCCAGGAGCAACGACCAGAAGAGCAGCGAACCTTCCTGCCCGGACCACAGCACGGCAAACTTATAGGCAGCGGGCAGGTCACGATTGCTGTGGTGGAAGATGTAGGCGATGGAGAAGTCATCGTTGAACGCGGCCACCACCAGGACAATGCCAGCCAACAGCACGGCACCGAAAGTGGCGATTCCGGCGCGGCGGGCTGTTTCGCCAAGGCGAGCCGAGGCGGCACTCTTTCCGAATAATGCCAACAATCCCGCTAAGAAGGAATACGCACTCAGGCCGAGCGCCAGCATCAGCGCAAAGCTACCTATTTGGGACATCGTAGGAACCCCACTTGATCGTTACTGTATCTTTTCAGAGAAGTGAGTGGTATGCAAACCGCCCACGACCTTTAGGGTCAGGGTTTGGCAAATTGAGCCTCTGTATTCGACCTGCTCAGCGCTACTTCTCCAGCGGATAACCCTTCTCACGCCAACCGCGGATTCCGCCATCCATGGAAATAACATTGGTATATCCCATTTTCTGCAGGTTATCGGCCGCCAGCGCCGAGCGGAAACCGCCGCCACAATAGAGCACGAGCGGGGTCTGCAGATCGGGATATTTACCCTCGATGTCGCGTTCGAGCACGCCTTTGCCCAGGTGGATTGCTCCCGGCAGGTGGTCGGCATCGAATTCGCGGTCTTCGCGGACGTCGACGAGAACGAATTTGTCGCCGCGATCGATCCGGGCCTTGACTTCGTCAACATTGGTTTCGCGGACACGTTGCCTCGCGTCCTCAACAATTTTCAGAAAGCGCGGCGGATGCTTCGCCATACCGTGAAGGTCTCCGGCTGAGAATATTAGCAGGTTTGGAGGGCAACTCTCAGCTGTCAGGAAAATCTCACAGAGTCTGGTGCGTTCTAAACCCTGAATCTGAGAGCCGAGAGCTGGAAACCGAGAGCTCCCGTTTGGCTCTTGCATGATCCAGTGCCATTTGTGCTAAAGATAAAAGACAAAAGATAAGGGACTCCCTATGACGCTCGTGATTCGCCAATCTCGCATCCACTCCTATGGTTGCTACACCACTCGGCCGATTCCCAAAGGGACACTGATCGTCGAATACGTCGGCGATTATCTCACGTGCGAACAGGCCGACGATCTCTACGACGACTTTGAGAACACGTATCTGTTCGGACTGGATGGCGGCAAGCGAATCATCGACGGCTACGGCGTGGCCGCTTTCGTCAACCATTCCTGCAGCCCCAACTGCGAGACCGATCAAATCCGCGGCAAGATGTGGATCATCGCGCTGCGCGATATTGCGGCAGGAGAAGAATTGACCTACGACTACAACCTCTATGACGGCGAAGATGACGCCCTCTGTTTATGCGGCGCCAAGCGCTGCCGGGGCAGCCTTTATTCGGCCTCGCACTTGCGCAAGATCGCGAAAAAGCGCACCAAGGCGGCGTCAGCTGCCAACTCTTAAGCGGTCGGCCGGATACTCCGCAAAGACGTCCCTTTTTCCAATGCTACAATCTTCTTTCCGAACTTTCTTCCGAACGCTAGCCCTTCTAACCGCGTTCGCGAGCCTGGAGAGATGTTTTGGAGCGCGCTTTCGCAGCACTCGAAACCATTGTCGCCAAAGCCGTTCATCGCGCGCCGGCCAGTCAGAGCGCGCTGCTGGCATGGTCTGTCGCGTGTGGCAGCGCGGTAGCCGACCGCACTCGGGCGCTCGATTTTTGCGATGGCATTCTGCGAGTCGAGGTGCCTGACGCAGGATGGTGTCGTGAACTCGCTAACCTGGCGCCGCGCTACGTCGCTTCGATCAATAAATATTCCGTAGCTGCGGTAAAGCGAATTGAATTCGTGGAGAAGGCGTAAGAGACTGCGGCAGAACTGCCACCGTATCGGAGAATCGCGTGGCGATGCAGTCGAATCGGTTTTCGTATCAAGGCGTCGCTTAGCGATGCCATAAAGTTCGATAGATTAAAAGCCCCTTCAGGGGCTGGACGCCCGATGAAAGTTACCGACAAAGACGTAGCCTACGTGGCCGAGCTCGCGAATCTTGAGTTGACCGACGAAGAACGCATTCGCATGCTGCGCGATTTGAACTCCATTCTTGAATATGTCGCGCGACTCGGTGAACTCGACACCGATAAGGTGGCTCCCATGGCCCAGGTCTCAGATTGCTACGGCAAGGTCAATAACAAAGATAAAGATAAAGACCAGTCGCGGCAGGGCAGTGATCGATTCGCATATGCCATCCGAGAGGACGTTAGGCACGGCCTTCGGGAATCGCTGCCACACGATGTCGCCTTGAAAAATGCTCCCGACACTGACGGGACATTTTTCGAAGTGCCGAAAGTGATTGAGCGCTAGGGCGCGAGAATTAGGACAAAGTTACGATCGAGTTACGAAAGAGATGCCAGTTACGACCAAGACGCCCGCATCTACGATTGATGAAGTTCGCGGCGCGATCACCGAGCGGCACACGACCGCAACCGCTCTGGCCGGTGAATTCTATACGCGTATCCGAAAAGAAGATCCGGTGATTGGGGCGTTTCTAACTCTTTGCGAGGAGCGTGCCCTGGCGCAGGCCGGGCGCATCGACGCGATAGCGGCAGCGGGCGAGCCCTTGCCGCCACTCGCGGGGGTTCCGGTTGCGATCAAAGATGTCATGGTCACGAACGGCGTTCGCACTACCGCGGGCTCGAAGATTCTCGAAAGCTTTATTCCGCCGTATGACTGCACGGCCGTGGCACGTCTGGAAACTGCGGGCGCAGTCGTGCTAGGCAAGCTGAACTGCGATGAGTTTGCCATGGGCTCGTCCACAGAAAACTCAGCCTATTACCCCGTGCACAATCCGCGCGACAAAAGTCGCGTGCCGGGCGGATCGTCGGGTGGATCGGCAGCGGCGGTCGCGGCGGAGATGGCCGTGGCAACGCTCGGTTCCGATACCGGCGGATCGATTCGCCAGCCAGCGTCGTTTTGTGGCGTGGTCGGATTAAAGCCGACCTATGGACGAGTGTCACGCTACGGGCTGATTGCTTTTGCTTCGTCGCTCGATCACATCGGTCCCTTTGCTAAGACAGTGAAGGAAGTCGCGCTGGTGCTGCGCACGATAGCAGGTCGCGATCCCATGGATTCGACCTCGGCTGAGGTTCCGGTTCCCGACTATGTGGCCGAACTTGAGAAGCCGGTAAAAGGTTTGAGAGTCGGCGTGGCTAAAGAATATTTCGGCGATGGACTCGATCCCGAAGTGCGCGCGGCTGTTGAGAATGCGATTCAAAAACTGGCTGAGATCGGATGCGAAGTGGTGCCCGTGAGCTTGCCGCACACCGAGTATGCGATTCCGGCGTATTACATCGTTGCCACTGCGGAAGCATCGGCGAATCTGGCACGCTATGACGGCGTGCGCTACGGATTCCGGGCCAAGGCGAATACGCTGGCTGAAATGTACCGGCTGACTCGCGATGGCGGATTCGGAATGGAAGTCAAGCGCCGCATCATGCTCGGCACTTACGCGCTGAGCGCGGGCTACTATGACGCTTACTATCTCAAGGCGCAGAAGGTGCGCACGCTGCTTACTCGTGACTTTGATGAGGCTTTCAAGAAAGTGGATGTCATTGCTGCGCCGACTTGTCCGACTCCTGCGTTTAAGTTAGGTGAGAAGGTGAATGATCCGCTGGCCATGTATCTTGCCGATATCTACACCGTGACTGCTAACTTAGCCGGCATTCCTGGGATTTCGATTCCTTGTGGCGAGAATCATGAGAAGTTGCCGATTGGGTTGCAGATTCTCGGCAAGCACTTTGATGAAGCCACGTTGCTACGAGTGGCACACGGGTATGAGCACGTAACTAAGCCTTCACCGATCACGTAGGCGCGCCACGTTTCTCGCGCCGGGACGGCGGCACGTTACAGAATCTCGTAATAACACTCGCCCGCGCACGCCTTGCATAGTACGCGCCCGTCGCGCACAACCTCGCGGCAGAAGTTGATACCTTCGCCGCATTCGGCGCAGACTATGCGGTCGGCTTTGTAGCCGGGGAATTCTTCGGGGGGGAGTTTTACTTTTACCCATTGCTTGGTGAATAGGTCGTCTTCGGACATTTCGCGATAGGCCAGCATTTGCTGCTGGTTCTTGTTTTCGATTTCGGGATGCATCGCGCGCGCCACCGCTTTGGACGATTCCTTGGCGGCGATGCGGATTGCCTTGCCGGGGCTGACGTCCTTTATTCCCAGATCTCTTACGCCGAGATCAACGAAGGTCGCGGCCATTTTTCCCCAGTCGCGAAATTTCAGGGCGCGCTTGCCGAGACGGCATCCGGTGACTACGGCGATGGCGTCGGTGGCGCAGCGGTCGATTTCCACGAAGGTAACCAGACGCTTGCGATCTTCTTTATTTCCTCGAGGATCGTCTATGCCCAACTTCTCGAGGCCAAGCATCGCGAGGCGAACGCCGAGCACTTGTCCTGCGCAGAGATGGCCGTGGGCGCGTTCGGCTTCGGCGAGATATTGGTCGAGGGAGAGCATGGGATTTGCAATTCTGTAAAGTTTGTCATCCTGAGCAAAGCGAAGGACTTGCTGTTTCGCCGCAAGAAGCAGGTCCTTTGCTTTGCTCAGGATGACAATGCTTACAAGCCGCCAATTAAGAGTTTACAAATCGCCCTTTATTTTCTTCGCCACCGTACTCCGTCTTTTGTATTTTCCACGATAATACCCTCAGCGGTCAGTTCGGCTCGCAGCGCGTCTGACGTTTTGAAGTTTCGCGCTTTTCGCGCCGCTTCCATTTCAGCTAACTTCTGATTTACCTGCTTATCGGATAGTTGCACGGAGCCGGCGGACTCCATCAACTCGGGGCTGATTTCGTTTTCGCGCCCTTCGGCGCGGGCCCAGTCTAGAATGGCTTTCATCTTGGGCTGGTCGTCATCTTTCAATACGCCGAATATTTGGTCGAACTTTTCGAGCGCACAGAGCAAACGCTTCACGTCGTCCTGACGAATGCTATTCTGGCCGGCCTCCGTGGCGTCGAGAGCGGTGTTGACTTTGCGCAGCATGTCGAACATGGCGGCTTGGGCTTCGGCGGTGTTCAGATCGTCGTCGAGAGCGCTCTTCATTTGCGTGATGGTTTCCTCCGCCAGTTGCGCCATCTGCGGGGTCGCACCGGCGGGGAACTGCGCGCTCGTCAGGCGGAAGCGGAAGTTGCGCAACTTCTCCACCGAACTGGCCGCAGACTTCAATCCGTCGAACGTAAAGTTCAGCTGATTGCGATAGGGCACCTGCGTCAGCAGCCAGCGGATCGAAGATGGTTTATGGCCGCGCAAGACCAGATCCCGGATGGTAAAAAAATTCCCGAGACTCTTCGACATTTTCTGGCCCTCGACCAGCAGGAAGCGCGGATGAAACCAATAGCGCGCAAGCTGCTTTCCGCTGAGCGACTCGGATTGCGCAATTTCATTCTCGTGATGGGGAAAAATCAGGTCTTCGCCGCCGGCGTGCAAGTCGAAACTTGGCCCCAGTTCCTCCATCGACATCACTGAACACTCGATGTGCCAACCGGGACGCCCCGGGCCGATCGCCGTGTCCCACGAGGCCTCGCCCGGCTTCGGTGCCTTCCAGAGGGCGAAGTCGCGGGCGCTGTCTTTTTCGTATTCGTCTACGTCGACGCGCGCGCCGTCGTTCATGCCGGCAAAATCTTTTTTTGAGAGTTTGCCGTACTCGGGGAACTTCGCAATGCGGAAATAATAAGATCCGTCGTCGGTGCGATAGGCAAAGCCCTTCTTCACCAACTCGGCAATGAAGTCGGCCATCTCTGGGATGTGCTCGGTGGCGCGCACCAGGATCGGCTGCTCAATGCTCAACGTAGCCGAATCTTCCAGAAAAGCCTGAGTAAATTTAGCGGTGTACTGCTGCACGCTGACGCCGTCGCGCGCGGAGTTGCGAATGATCTTATCGTCCACGTCGGTGATATTCATGACATAGCGGACGTCGTATCCGCTCTGGCGCAGGAAACGATAGAGCAGATCGACGGCGATAAATGTACGGAAATTACCGATGTGGCCGTAGTCGTAGACGGTCGGCCCGCAGGCATACATGCGCACGCGGTTGCCGTCGAGCGGCTGGAACTCTTCGGTCTTCCCGGATAGGGTGTTATAGAGGCGCAGTGCCATGAATGAGCTCGCGCCTATTCGCGAGCCTACGATGAACGATGAACGTTTCATTCTAGGGTGCCGAAAGAAAAGGGGTCAAATGACTGCGCGTGGCTTTAGTAACCAGTTTAGAAAATTAGGGCTGGATCGCAGGAGGCGCGCCGGGCACGTGCAGCCGGTGCTGCACCAGGAATGCGTAATGCACCGCGGAGACGATGGTGAAGATGAACGTCGCGCGAAGAAACACCGTGGCGAGGTTATCGATGATCACAATCGGTTTGACCAGGAAGAGCAGCACGAAGAAAATCGCGCCGACTTGCGCGGAGGTGTTGGCCTTGCCAAAGATGCTGGGACGAAAATCGCGCAGGCCGGCGATCATAAAAAGCACGCCGCTGATCAGGAGGATAGAGATGTCGCGGCTGAATACGACGATGGTGTACTTCCACGGCACGAGTCTGCGTTGTTCGATCGAAAGCACAAGAAACATGGTGCTCATCAGAAGCTTATCGGCGATGGGGTCGAGATACTGGCCGAGCAGCGTTTGCTGATGCAGGGTGCGGGCCAGCAGGCCGTCGAGGCCGTCGCTCAATCCGGCCAGAACAAACAGCGCCAGCGCCCATTTGAAATCATGCTTGACCAGATTGATTACGATGAAGGGCAGAAAGATCATCCGCAGCAGGGTGAGTTGGTTGGGCGCGGTCAGAATCTGCCGTAGGTTCACCGCAACTTCTCTCCTCCGGAATGTCCGGAGTTCAGGAACTCGCTGGCTAGAATTGGCGCCGGGTCTTGTCCGGTTTTCTGCGCGAAGCGCTGGGCGAGCGACAGAATGTCACCCTCGGGAAGATCCAATTCCATACGCTCAACGCGGTGCATGGGAAAGAAAATTACTCCGGAGGTAAAGGCCTCGCCATTCTTGATCTGCGAGGCGAGATCGTCGAAGCCCGCCACGTCGACTCCGCGCAGGCTAAGGCCCTCGGCGGCGAGGTGGAGAATCGCACCCCAAAACTTTTCGCGCGGGTTGGTTAACGTCGCGATCACGAGCACGCCCGGACGGAACGGGCTCGCAGCTTGCGGCTCTTGATAAAAGCTGGTGCTGGGCACAGACTGATTGTCGTCTGTGGGGGATGGAAATTGCAACTACGTGGAGTTGAGGAGCAAGAATACTCGCTCTCAGCGATCGGTCTCGTTTCGCGTAGCTTTCAAGTCAATCCCCACCTGCTCCGCCTTCTTATAAAGATGCGACCGCTCCAATCCCAGCGCGCGCGCCGTGTTCGAGATCTGATGATGATTGCGTTTCAACTCCGCCAGGATGGTCTGCTTCTCGAAGGCTTGCACGCGTTCGGCTAGCGGGCCGGTGCCTGGCGTAGAGTCGGGCGTGGCAGTGGAGGCGGGCAGCGCGAGCGCCACGGTTTCCGACGTGACTTCATCGGATGTTGCGAGCAGCATCAGGCGCTCGACTGCATTTCTCAGCTCGCGGACGTTGCCCGGCCACGGCTGCTGTTGCAGATCGGCCATAGCGTCTGGGGTAAAGCGCATGGGCTTCCATCCGTTGGTTGCGCTCACCTGTTGAGCAAAGTGCTCGATCAGCGTGGGAATGTCTTCGCGGCGTTCGCGCAATGGGGGGCAGCCGCAAGGGGAAAACGAACACGCGGTGAAATAAATCCTGGCGGAATTTGCCGTCGCGCACCTGCGCTTCGAGATCGCGGTGCGTGGCGACTACGACGCGCACATCGACCGTCATGGCGCGCTCGCCGCCGATGCGCTCGACTTCGCCTTCTTCGAGCACGCGCAGCAGCTTGGCTTGCATGGCGAGCGGCATGTCGCCGATTTCGTCGAGGAAGACGGTGCCGTGCTGGGCTTGCTCAAATTTGCCCAAGTGGCGTCCAGCGGCGCCGGTGAACGAACCTTTTTCGTGGCCGAACAATTCGGATTCGATCAGTTCCGCCGGAACGGCAGCGCAGTTGAGCGTGACGAACGGACCCCCTGCGCGCGGACTGCGCTCATGCAGTGTGCGCGCCACGAGTTCTTTTCCGGTGCCGGTCTCGCCGAGAATGCAGACGCGCGTTTCGCTCGCGGCCACGCGCTCCACTTGCGCCATCAAACGACGCATGGTGTCGCCTTGCCAGACGATCTCGTGTTTGCCGAGGCGGCGCTCCAGGTCGCGATTCTCGCGTTCGAGGCGGCCGAGCTTCAGTGCGTTCTCCACCGTAAGCAGTAATTTTTCGGTGGAGATCGGTTTTTCCAGAAAGTCGAGCGCGCCGAGCCGGGTTGCGCGTACAGCCATCTCGATGTGGGCCTGGCCCGACATCATGACGACCGGAACCGGAACGCCCTGCGCCTTGAGTTCTTCGAGCAGCGTCAGGCCATCTTTGCCGGGCATCACGACGTCCGAGAGAATCAAGTCGAAGGATTGCGACTTGGCCAGTTCGAGAGCCTTGTTTGCGTTGTCGCAGACGGCGGCTTCGTGGCCCTGCAGGCGGAAGGCGCGCGATAGCGAAGCGAGCGTGTTGGCCTCGTCATCTACGATCAATAAGTGCGCTTTTTGCGCCACGGTTGTCTCCTGTTAAGACTTCTTATATCTGTTCGGTTTGCCACAAGTGTTTAAGTGCGCGGTAGCTCGATGCGAAACGTGGTCCCTTTCTCTTTCGCGCTCTCGACGGAAATCTTGCCGCCATGGTCGCTCACCACTGACTGCACAATCGCGAGGCCGAGCCCGGTGCCATGTTGCTTGGTCGTGTAATAAGGAGTGAACAGCCGGTCACATTCTTCCGAGGTTAGGCCAGAGCCTGTGTCGGAGATCGAGACTTCAATCCGATCGCCGAGACTGGCGGTGCGCAAGGTCAACTCTCCGCCTTCGGGCATGGCATCGATGGCGTTGAGCACCAGGTTCTGCAGCGCACGATGCAGCAGGTCGGGATCGACTGAAATTTCGGGCAGCGGTTCGGCCAACGCCGTATGCACGGCGATGCGGTTCCGCTCCTGCAGTTGCGCTTGCTGCAATTGCGCATGGAAGACGCTCAGCACGGAACGCACCACATCGTTCACCTGCGTTGGTTGCTTTTGGGGCTGCGGCATCTTTGAGAACTCGCTGAAGTGGCCGATGATGGTTTTCAGATTGTTGATTTCAGCCAGCAGAGTCGCGGTTCCTTCCTGGAAAACTTCTTCAAACATTTCGGGCGATTTCTGTTTCGCACGCACCAGATTCTCGACTGTGACCTGCAACGGAAAAAGAGGATTTTTTAATTCGTGAGCCAACCGGCGCGCCAGTTCGCGCCATGCGGCTACACGCTCGGCCTGGACGGCGCGATCTTTTTGTTGCACGAGGTCTTCCGTCATGCGATTGAATGACGACGCCAGTTCGCCCAGTTCATCGCTCGATTCCACTTCGACCTGGGCGCCGAGATCGCCCGCCGCTACCCGGCGCGCGGCCTCAGCCAGTGACACGACCGGGCGGGTTACGCGAGCCCCGAACCACAGGCTGGCCAGCACCGCCACGAGAACTCCAACACCGCCGACCAGCATTGCGGTGGATATGATCTGCTTTTGCAATTCGATCAGCGGACGCCGCGAGCTGCCGACGAGCAACACACCTAAGAGTTGCTGATTCGCCGCGACTGGATTCGACGCATTCGGCACGGGTCCGGTGAGTGGGATGGCGTGAAAGACTTCGGCGTCCGCGGAATCGGGAGTCGAAGTCCAGCGGATCACGGCCTGAGATTCCAGCAGTGTGCCGCGGACGTTGGCGATCAGCGAAGCGATCTTGTCGGCTCCCGCAGCCGGTCCGTTCAAATCGAGCAGGGATTTCGGATTCCATTGCGGGCCCAGGTTTTGATAAAGCAACACGCGCGTTCCCGCCGGAATATCGAGCGTCGAGAGGAAGCCCTGGTCGAGGCGCTCGCCGCCAATCACGTATAAAGGCTGCTCTCCGACGCGAACTGTGCGCACGGCAAATAGCCCGAGAGTCGGGTTGTCCGGCAGTTCTTCGCGCTTTAAGAATGCTCCAGCCGGAACCGCCTCGGCGGGTGTGGTTGTTGAAGAACCTTGGGGAATCGCGGCTTCTGGATATCCAAACTTCGCCTGCCACTGCGCGGAGGAGAGGATCGTGCCTCGACTGTCGACCAGTTCCAGAAAATCGAGCCGCTGCTGACCGGCCAGCGCCCGCGCTTCGCTCACGTACTCACCTGTGTCCGTCGCGCCGCGACTTGCATCCAGCGCGAGGCGCTGGACGGTTTCGTTGGCTGCCACCGACTCAAGCTTCCGGGCAACTTCAGACCCCCGGCGCTGGAATTCCGATCGAAACTGAGCGGCAATCGCATTCGCGCGCTCCTGATTCGCCTGCTCGAACGAGCGCTGGATGGTGCTGTACACCGACGCCGAAATGACGGCGACGCAGAGCAACACGGTCGCCGCAAACAACAGAAGAAGTTTCTTGCGGAAGCTCATCGCGAGCCCGCCTCGGCGCGTAATTCTGCCAGCCAAACGTCCGCCATCGAAGATCCCGCCTCACCCCAACCCCCGAGCCGGCCGGGTTGCCAGTTGTGAACGCGCGTGCCGGCTGCGCTTGCCACCGGCAAATGGAAGAGCGGGATGATCTCGTATCCTTCTAGAAAATTGCGCTCGGCTTGATAAAGATCGTCCAAAGAACGAACGGTCGAAAGATTACCGCCCGCAGAATGATCCTCCAACGAACGATCGTCTAACGGGTTGTTGAGAGGCGTCGCCGCGAACGCCGGCGGCGGCCATTCCAACTGCCGTGCAATCTCAGCCAACGACGTAGCTGGATCGGGACTCGGCAGGATGACGCGCATCAAGCGAATGTCGTCCGGACCCGACAAACTCACTTGCACCGGGATGCCGACTTCGTGCGCGTTGAGAGCGATACGCTCGGCGATCAGTTGGGCTTGCGGATCTCGTGGGTCATAACTAAGGTTATAGCGCCGATTGAGCGCGGGTTGCGACAAACCGACGAGCAACGTGCGGGCACGTTGCGGATTCGCCTGCACCGAGAATACGGCGCTGTAGCCAGTCATCCAGTTGGGGAGAATACTGGCGCTAGGCTCTCCCGCGCCTTTCAGCAGCACCGACTGGATGGGCTTGCGATCAAGCGCCAGCGCCAATGCCTCACGGATGCGGGGGTCTTGCGCCGCCCTCGAGTTCATAGGAAAAACAAGCGCCAGCAACTCCACAGGCAGGGACAAAAATGAAGACGAAGATGAAGATTCGGTGTGCTGCGGCAGTCCTATCGACGCCGAGGGTGCAACTTCGATCAAGTCGGCCCTATCCAGTTCGAGCGCGATGGCCTGGTCACTAAGCGATTTGCCGAACTCGATTTGAACGGCATCCACGAATGGGCGGCCAGCCCAGCTTTCTTCGTTCGCGGCGAGTTTGAGCAGTTTCCCCGGCTGCCACTCCGCGACCAGAAACGGACCGGTGCCGACGGGAACTCCATTCCCGCTGCGCTTGAGCAAGAGATTGCGTGGCAGCGCAAGTTCGGCGAGCACGGAGGGCATGGGAACGTCGGTATCGATCGACAGCGAATCTGTCGCCGCTGAACCCGAGGCCACGCGCACATTCCAGCCCGGATGCAGGGCGCCCAGAATCTGCGCGATGGCTGCAGGTGATGCCGTACTTCCGTCATGGAATCTCACTCCGTGGCGCAGCGTGAACTCCCAATGCCGCGCGCTGTCGTCACTGTGCCAAGCGACGGCGAGCGCCGGGTGCGGACGGTCCTGTGCGTCGAGCGTGACGAGCGTATCCCCGATCAGCGAAAGCGTGCGCGCGATGTCCCAGTAATCGGCGGGCGTGGTGGGCGTAGTGTTAGTGGGAACCTCAAGTGCAGTCTGCGCAGTTTGCAACATCACGTGCAAGGTTCCACCGTAGTGCGGGCGAGTTTCTGCTGCGACTGGAGCGGATGCCGCGACCAGCAGGCTAGTTGCCGCAAGAAACAGATATGCGATACGCCTCATACCACCCCGTGTCCGTTCGTCTTACGATTGCTGCTGCGCCATTGCCGCCGCTTTCCGGCCAGAGCGCGGAGATTTGTCCGACGAATTCAACCATCGTACTGACCGCCACTGGGTCGCGATCGGGAACCTCGTAAGCGCGCAGATTATCGTGCTCCTTCTCCCCAAGCCGCGGACTTTCGACCTCTGAGGCGAGCAACTGTGTGCCCGCTCCACAACTGGAGTGAACCGCAGCCACGTCGCTACCCCACCTTACGCCGCGGATTGCCTGGTCGGTGACTCCGTCCACGAGATGCAGCGATCCATCCGGAGCTGTGAACGCCCAAAGCGTGTAGTTCGATCGCGGCAGCGCGGCCGCCGAATAAAACGAGGGAACATTGGAAATTTTTCCGATAGCCGGAGAGAGCGCGCCGGTAAAGAAATTGCGCTTGGAGGCAAAGAAGGCGCGTACTCCGCTTTCGTCAGATCCGAGGGATGCGAGGGGCCAGGGGTCGTCGCTGTCATTACAAGCAATCGTCAGCGGTGCGCCCACACTGGAATTCGTCCGGCAGAAAGTTCCGGGGAGATACACGTCCAACAAGTGGTCGCGGCGCAGGAGCAGGCGTCCGCGCAAATCGCGAGGAAACGGGCGTGAGTGACTGATCGGCAGCGAAGCTTCGAGTTCCCATCCGCCAGTGGAATTCCCGGCTGAATTCGGACCGGTTGGGCTCACCGCTCCTGGGCTCGCCGCTGATGGAATCGCTCCCTGGTGACGATAAACCGCAACGGCGTCGGCTTCGAGGACGATCAGCCGAGATCCTCCGGGCATATCGACCAGGGCGAAGTCGAGCATTGGCCGTTCCTGCGATAACAGAAGCGTTGCTTTTAGAACGACTGGGAAGGCGGGGGCAAATGGCGCTTCCGTGGGCGGCCGCGGCAACGAGACCATGGCGACCTTCTTCTCATCGGACCCGATGGTGATCTCAGCCGTCCAAACGTAATCGCGCAAGCTCTCGGAGAGAACGATCTCCACGGTTCCGGTCGCTTGCTCGGCTTTCGTTATGTGCACGCCTTCGACATCTAACTCGGCTTCGAGCGCGCTACTAACCTCGCGCACTGACTTTTCGTCGAGCGACGAGCGATTGGCGATATCAAGTGCGAAAGCGCCGGGACCCGACGCCGCCGAGATCTTGTGTGCCAGTTGACGGGCGGCATCTCCGAATCCTGAAGCGCACAACGAAGACGGCAGAGAAACCGTTGCGAGCAGGAACGAAGCCAGCCAACGCACCCGCAAACCACTGGACTCTCGGCTGAACTTTCGGCCGAACTGTCGCCTGAACTCTAGCGCTCGCATTTGTGGAATGGGCTGATTATAGCGCGGACCTGATGGTAGCCTGTTCATAAGAAAAGTTCTCAGTTCTCGGTTCTCAGTTCTCAGAAAAATCTCTAGACCGCGCTTACTGAGAACCGAGAACTGGGAACTGAGAACTCTTCCCCATGACTATTATTTTCCATCCACATCGTCCGCCTGGCTGACGTGGGTCGGAGCGCCCATGCCGCGCAGCACGTCGTTGGTGAAGAAAAATTTGCCGTCCGCTGGAACCATCATGATCTGCAATTTGTCGGAAAGGCGCTCGGCGACAATTTTGTTGATGAGAAGCGGATTCTGCTTCAGGATCGCGCTCTCGCTCGTCATGCGCTCGGCATCGGCGGCGGCGGTCAAGCGGATGCGTTCGGCCTCGGCCTGGGCCAGAAGTTTGCGGCGTTCCATTTCCGCTTTGCTGTCGATGAGCTTCGCTTCTCCGGCAGCTTCCGCGTTCTTAACCGTGGCTTCTTTGCGCGCTTCGGCTTCGAGCTTCGATTGTTCAATCTGCTTCTGTTTCAGCGGGAGCGTATATTGCATGGCGTCGGCCTCGCCCTTGGCCTGCAGTACGCGCACGGCAGCCTGCCCTTCAGCCTGTTTCACTTCTTGCACCTTGGTTGCGTCGGCATCGGCTTCGGCGATTTTGACTTGCTTTTGATGGATTTCGGTTTCTACGCCCATGCGGTCGTTTTCTTGTTCCTTCAGCAACAGAGATTCGAGTCCCTTCGCGTACTCTTGCGGAAGCTCGATGTCACGCAGCATAACCTCTTTCACGACGATGCCGTCGGCAGCCAGCCCTTTGCGAATCATTTCGGCGGAGCGTTGGCGAACTTCTTCGCGCTTGGCGGAGAAAACTTCGCGCACGGTGTAGTTCGGCACCAGTTCGCGCCACGCGGTGGCAACCACGGGAGGCACGATCTCTTTCTCCAGTGGCTGGGGCAGATTGGCTTCAATGTAGTCGAGGCGCTTGGGGTCAATCTGGTAGCGCACGGTAATGGCGAGGCCGAGGGTGAGTCCTTCTTTAGCCTGGACCTGCAGGGCCTGGTCGTGCAGCGCTTCCGCGCGCGGCGCTTCACCTTTTGTCAGTCCCTTAGCCGAAGAATCGGCCAGCGCATCCTCGCTGATTCCGGTGGTGAACAACTGGTCGCGCGTGTTGAAGAGTTCGACGCGCTCGACCAGCGGCATGACGAAGTGCACGCCTGGATAGAGAGTTCCGGCCAGCGTGCCTTTGGTCTGGCTGACGCGAACGCCGGCCATTCCGCTGGGGACGATCACGATGCCAGCCGAAATCAGCAGCGGAGCCCAGGCCAGCATTACCAGCGCAACCGAAGTGCGCCAGCGCATGGCCGGAGCCGGGCCGGACGCGCCCGCTTCTGGATCTGGATGCAGTCGCCTGCGCGGCCAGGCGATGAGCAGATAAGCATCGTAGATGAGAATTCCAGCGGCGATCACGAACATCGCGATCCCCAGGCTCAGCAGCAAATATTTCAGTAACAGCATGGTAGTGCTCCTTTTAATTCTTATGCGCGTGTTCAGAAAAGTCTTTAGGGATCGCCGGACGGCGCGTGAACGCCACGCGGACGATTTGGCCGAAGATGAGTTCTTCGATCAGCAAAGAAGCGGCTAGCGAGAACGTCAGACCGCCGATGATGACCAGACCTTGCAGCATCGTTTCCATGACTTGCCTCCATAGCCGTTACTAAAAGCAGCTGAACACCCAGAACTACTCGACTGAAAACAATGGAGTTGGGATTGGCCTTTGATCGGATTGCGTCTGTAGATCAACGCTGGCGTGTTCTGCGTGACACGCGGCGGCGGCCCGTGGCGTCTCTGAAACTTAGCTCAGGCTGGTGAATCCCATCTTGTGCTAAGGTCTGTTCGGAAGGGCAACAGTCCGAAGGGTCAAGATGATCACCCGACTCGAAGAGAAGGAACTCCGCCGCCAGAGTCGCCGTCAGCTCCTGAAACTGGCGCCAGTCGCTGTGTTGGGCGTGTTTGCGTTCCCCAAAGTTAGCGAGCGTCTGGTCGCGGCCGGAGTTCGTTTTAGCGATTGGGCGTCGGGAGAACTCTTTCGTCCACAGCATCCCGCTCAGACATTTTCGGATTTTGAAGTTGTCCCCTTTGCGAAATTTCCCTACAACTATTACGACGTGGTCGACCCCGGAGTCGATCTCGAGAAGTGGACTCTCACCGTCGAGGGCGACGTGCGGCATCCGGGCGAATACACGCTGGCGCAAATCAAGGCGCTGCCTAAGATAACCCAGAACACGCGGCACGTCTGCGTGGAAGGCTGGGACGTAGTGGGATCGTTCGGCGGGACGCGCATCTCAGATTTTCTCAAGCTGGTGGGAGCGAACACGAGCGTTCGTTATCTCGAAGTCGAGTGCGCCGACGATTACTACGAATCGATTGACATGGTTTCCGCCCTGCATCCGCAGTCACTGATGTGCTACGAAATGTATGGCGAGCCGCTCGATCGCGGGCATGGAGCTCCGCTGCGCCTGCAGATGCCGACGAAGCTTGGATACAAGCAGGCGAAGTATCTGACCGTCGTCCGCGTCAGCCATGTTCTGAAGCCTGGCCGGACCGGCTACTGGGAAGACCAAGGCTATAGCTGGTTTGGAGGGTTGTGATGTTGGACTCCAACGAAGAAGATCGGGTGGAGAAACAAAACCAGGAACCACACCAACCTCCAAAAGAAGAGAAAAAAGATGCGGCTCTGCCATCGGAACCGTTCCCAGCAGATGAGGCGTGCGTAGTCGAGATCACTCAACTTAAGGCGGCGACGGTTAGGGCGGAGACGCCCGCCGAGCCGGCACGGGCTCAGCCGTCCGAGAAAACAGAAGAGTCTCCTCCGGTTCGCGCCGCTTACGAGCATCCTCTGCCGATTCGGATTACGCATTGGGTCAATGCCATTAGTCTCTTCGTGCTGATCGGCAGTGGTCTCCGAATTTTCCGTGCCTTTCCCAGCTTCGGCCCAAAGATTCCAGAGAAGGTTCTACTCGACGTGCCAAAATCGCTTACGCTCGGCGGATGGCTCGGCGGGGCTTTGCAGTGGCATTTCACCTTCATGTGGTTCTTTGTCGCCAGCGGCGTATTCTATTTGGCGTATCAGATCTTCAGCGGCCACTATCGCACGGTGATGTTCATGCCGCGAGATATTCCCGGCGTGTGGCCAATGATCCGTCACTATTTTTTCTTTGGTTCGAAACCTCCAGCGATGGGTCAGTACAATCCATTGCAAAAGCTGGCTTACACAGCTGCCGTAGCCTTTGGCGTGCTCTCGCTTCTAACTGGGATTGTCTTGTATAAGCCGACGCAATTTTCGTGGCTGGCGTTTCTGCTCGGCGGTTATCATCTCACGCGGATCTGGCACTTCGCGGCGATGTGCGGATTCCTGGCGTTTATTCCCGCCCATCTGATCATGGTTGTGCTGCACGGCTGGTCTAACTTCTTCTCCATGTTTTCGGGATGGAAACGCGAGCCGGAGTATCAGGAGTAAAGAAAATTTCAGGTCTTAGGTCTCAGGAAAATCGGGAGGAAGTTACTGCAACTCGAAAAAGAAAACCGCTATCAGATTTTCGCTGATAGCGGCAGTCGAATGGAGACGAGGAAACCTGAGTCGCGAAGTCGTATACCGATCCTGAAATTTAAGCGCGGCGCAACTTTCGCCGCAGAGCTCCTGCTATCCCTATGAGGCCGGTTGAAAGCAGCATCAGGCTGCCCGGTTCTGGCGTAGCTAACGCTCCTGGGCCGGTGGTCTCGGGCGTGTGCCACACACCCCAGTCCCCATTCTTGCGGCTGACGGTGCCATGTACCTGGATGGACCCGTTCCCGAAAAGAGGCGCGTTGAGGCGGGCATCCGGCTTTTCTCTGGATGGCGAGTTGAAGGCCGCGAGAATCATGGGCGTACCCGATCTCTGGCTGATGGACGAGTGATCAGAGTAGCTCTGGGCGCTAGCGTAGGCGCCGGTGCTGGAGTGGAGGTACGCAATGCTGACAGGAGCGGAATCGGCCAAAGCCAGCGTGGAAAGGAACAGGGCGACAGCCAGCGAACAGAGCGATCGGCTACGTGACAACATGGATCCTCCAAAAAGCAACTCGAATTCTAACACTTTCAACAAACTTTTCTGGTGAGATACGACGCATAGTGCACGATGAAGGCCAATAGATGCAGAAAATGCGGCCACTGTTGTCAACGACTTGCCGATTGCGGAAAAGGGAAAGTGAAAAGATGTGCAGATTGTCCCGCCCTAAATGGGACAGATCATAGCTAGTAACAGCTGTCGGTAACTTCCGGTAACCGCAAGGAAGTACCGGAATGGCGTCAGGCCCTCAGCAACTCCCACCCGAGGGCAATTCCATTCGAGATGAGATCGCGCGCGGATCCTTCGCCTACGTGCATGGCCAACATGCCCGCAAAAGAGCTGGGATTCGACCGGAATGCCCGCATGGTTCGCAGCCGCAGATAGCTGTGTTGAGCCAGAAACAGCATCATGCGAGCTACCAGGGCAGGGCGGCGGAGCAGCGCGCGATGTCCTTCTTGATAGCGAGCAAGGTTTCCGCCAGCGAGACAATCACCGAGAAGCGTGGCTTGCCGGAATGCGAGGCAGAGACCTTCTCCAGTAATGGCGTCCACCCCGCCGGAGGCGTCGCCGACCAGTGCCGTCCGTCCGCGATACACGTGGCGCAGTTTTCGGGTGAGGGTAATCCCGCCTCGTTCGCTGGAGGCTAGTTCCGCATTTTCGAGCCGTGCGCAAAGTTCGGGGAATTCCTGGAGTGCGTCTTCGACCCGCAAGTTCGGATGGGACGAAATCATCGCTACACAAATTTCCTGGCGGCTAATGGGGGTGACATAAACCTGGCAACAACGACCCCAGTGCAGTTCCATGAAATCGGACCATGGAGCAAGGCGATAGCGGCGGCGAAAGCCGAAGCGCAAACGTCCATTGTAGTGCGCTTTCCGCTGCTGTCGATCGAGCTTTGCCCATCGTCGAACACGGGAACCTGTACCGTCGGCGCCAACCACCCAGCGCGCACGCACCAGTTCTCCGGCAAGGAGCACGCCTTCTGGATTGAGACCGGTCACAGCCGTCTGCCACATCATGTGAACTCCGCAAGCTGAAGCATGTTCGAGCAGAACGCGGTGCAGATGAGTGCGCCGGATTCCGTATGCCACCCCACGAGGAAACTGAGCCTCAGTCTCTATGCCGCCACTCATGAACCGAACGCCGCGGAATGGATGGCATTGAGCCAGGGGAATGGAAATGCCTAGAGTATGCAAGGCGTCGACTCCCTCCGGCATGAGTCCCTCGCCGCAGGACTTGTCGATCGGCGGAATCGCGCCATCCGCCAGCAATACGCTCAATCCGCGGCGGCGCGCTGCTATGGCCGTAGCCAGGCCGGCAGGTCCGCCGCCGGCTACGAATACATCCCACGTTTTGGGGCAGGGAGATTCCACAGATTGTCTTGACGATTGATTGGATGCTTGACTGATGATGCGCGTTCGATGGACGCCACGTCGTCTACCATTGGAGCAAAACGAATTCCGAGCAGAAACCAGGCCCCATCGCAGCCAGCAAGCCGAGCGTGCCGGGCGGGGGCCGACGGTTTTTCATGACCTCTTCGAGCACCACTAGCACCGAGGCCGATGACAAATTCCCGGTCCTGCGCAGACAATCCCAGGAAACATCGAGTTCGCCATTCTTCAAGCCGAGCGCATCGGCCGTCGCTTCGAGAATCTTCGGACCACCGGTGTGCAGCGCCCAACTACCGATGTCGGCGCGAGTGAGGCCGCGCTCGGCGAGAAAGTCATCGAGATCGTGCGCAAGATTTTCGCGAACCAGGGTTGGAATTTCACGAGAGAGGACAATGCGAAAGCCTTTTTCCGATACGTCCCAGCCCATCATTTCTTCAGTGTCGGGATAGAAGACGGAGCGGGTCGCGAGAATGCAAGGCCCGGAAAGTCCACAATCACTGCCGGCCACAATGACAGCGGCCGCACCGTCACCGAATAGGCCGGATGAAATCAAATTGGCCATCGAGATATCTTCGCGCTGCAGGGTAAGGGAACATAGTTCAACCGAAAGCACCATCGCAACCTGATCCGGATAAGCGCGCACATAATCGGCCGCTCGCGAAATGCCTGCCGCGCCGGCCACACAGCCCAAGCCGAAAATCGGCACGCGGCGAATATTTCTGCACAATCCCAGCTGGTTGATGAGCAGGGCATCAATCGAGGGACTGCTGATCCCGGTCACCGAAACAAAAAAGAACGCTCCCACCTTTTGGGCGTGCAGACCGGCAATCGCCAGCGCACAAGTTACGGCTTTCCCACCCAACTCCTTGGCGGTGCGAATCCAGTGATGGTTGGCTTCGCCCCAGGTCCTCATTTTGAGATATTCTTCTTTGGGAAGGGAGAGAAAACGCCCGTCGACGCTCACGTGACGGTGCAAGCGCCGCAGCACGTGCGGATTTTCGATCTGATCACCCCAGTATTCCTGCAACGCTTCCAGCAACATCTCCTGGGAATAGTAGTGCTGGGGAAAAGCGCTCGCCGCGCTTACGATTCGCATGTTTCTGTCGTCGCTCGTATGCCGCTCGTATCTCGCATGCTGGGTCTCGGCCAATCCGCCACGACAGTCTAGCCTATCCCGGAACCTGGATGCCAATTAAACTACGTGGGAAGAGGATTCATGATGGTAGAGTATGAAATTCAGAAAGGCAGGGCCGCTCGTGAAATTCATAGCCGGATTGGTGCTTGGTCTCATTATCGTGCCCCTTGTGATTTACATGTATCTCACCAGCAGCAGCGCGCCCGTCGCCACTACCGACTCCGACGTGCCCTTTGAAAACTTTTTTGCGCATAAGGCCTTGAATGCGCGTATCGCAAAAGACATGCCTAAGATCGTCCCCGTGCCCACGACGGAAGCTAACTTCCTGGCCGGCGCCGAACTTTACAAACAGCATTGCGCGGTCTGCCACGGCTTGCCGTTATCGCCGAAGACGGCCATTGCGACGGGGATGTATCCGCACCCACCGCAGTTGTTCGAGGGCAAGGGTGTGACTGACGATGAGCCGGGCGTAACCTACTGGAAGATCTTCAACGGCATCCGCTTGACGGGCATGCCCGGCTTCAGCAAATCGCTCTCAGAAACTCAGATGTGGCAAGTGGCGCTTCTACTGGCCAATGCCGACAAGCTGCCACCGTCGGCAAAGGCGGCGCTGGTGGCTCCAATCGGGGCGAGTACGGAAACAACCGCCGCGCCGCTGGTGTCGCCAGTCCCGCCCGCACCACCGGTCCCGAGTTCGACGGCACCGCCAAAATAAGCTGCTAAAGAAGCTTAGGATTCGTTTCCTTCGATCGACCGAAATCAGGAACGGGCACAACCAGGAATCAGCAATGAGTTATGAGGAATGAGCGCTAAGCGCCAAGCCCGGTCTCGCGCTATCTTGTAACCATGGCGTTCGGCCGTGCCAAGAAGATTTACGCGGAAGCTGAGCTCTACGACTACGCCGTAGGTGCGCTGGCGCGCCGCATGCGCTCGGTCGCGGAATTGAAGCGACTATTGCGCAACCGCGTGGAAGCAGAGACGGAAATCGGCAAGACGCTGGTGGAGTTGATCGCGGTTCGCCTCAAAGACCAGGGCTATCTGAACGATGCCAAGTACGCGGCAGCCTTTTCGTCCTATCGCCGCGACAACGAAAAATTCGGGCGCAGGCGAGTTGTCAACGACCTCAAGGCCAAGGGAGTACACGGAGATGTCATCGAGAAAGCAGTTTCTTCCGTGTACGATGACGTAAAGGAAGAAAATCTCGCACGCGATTATCTTCGCCGTAAACGCCTGCCGAAACCGAAAAACAAAGATCAGAAGCAGGCGGCGCGCATCTTTCGCCAGCTAACCCGCGCCGGCTTTGGAGCGAAGGCCATCTTCGCGATTCTGAAAAAATGGGACGTAGACGAAGAAACTCTTACCGAACTGGAGAACGAAACCTCCGAGGCGTAGCGGAATCTGGATGTAACGCCAAAAACCCTTAACCACAGAGGGCACGAAGTATCACGAAGGATTCCGGTTTCAGGCTTTTCCTTCGTGAACCTCAGTGCCCGTCGTGGTTAACGGTTTTGCGCATCGAGCCCTAGCCCCTCCCAACGGGCAATTGACCGGTCGTGTCTGGTTGTGTATAACTTCATGATCGGGGCTGGCTCATAGCAGTTGCTTGGGAATAGAAAGTAAAAATTCCGGGGCGTGAGACCGAGGTGACGTCATGAAGTCCAGCTCGTATGCCGTTCCAGTAGTGTCTCTTCTAGCAGTAACCATTCTGAGCCTGACCGCTTTAAGCGTGAGTGCCAGTGCGCGTGAGACCGTTCTGCCCGCCGGTACCCTTCTGAAATGCACCATGAATGAACCGAACTTTTCTTCCGCCACGGTGGCGGTCGGCGATCCCGTGCTGTGTCATCTGCATTCGGTGACGGAATTCGGCCAGCAGACCTTTCCGCGCGGCGCCTATCTGGTGGGTCATCTCGAGTCTGCGCAGGAACCCGGCCACTTCTGGGGCAAGGGCAACATGAAGCTGGTCTTCGATCGCATCGGCCTGCCCAACGGCGATATGCCGCTCGACGCCAAGGTCATCGCAACCCGCGGTTATAAGGTGGATAAAGATGGCGACATCCGCGGAAAAGGACATGCTACGCGCGACGTTGTCGAATGGATGATTCCGCCGCTCTGGCCGTGGAAGATCATCATGCTGCCGGCCCGCGGCCCGCGGCCCACGCTCAAGGGCGAGAGTCAACTGGAGTTGCGCCTGATGGACGACGTGCTGATTCCGCAGGTCGCGACTACCAACGGGCCCGACTGGCATTTCTTCGGGCGGCCGGACGGTTCGAGCATGCAGAACGACTCGTATTACCAGGGCTCCTATCAGGGTGCCAGCCTAAGAACCGGGGATAACGGTGTTCCTCAGCTAACGGTGCGCAGAGTGAGTGTAACGGCTGGGATGACCACTGCCGAGCAGACGACCGCCACGGTCGACGATATGCCGCAAGTCGCTTATGCCAGCTACGTCACCAAAGGCGCGTCGGTTAGCGGCACGGCTCCTGGGGTGCCTGTTTTCGTGCTGAGATCAGGCATGGTTCTGGAGGTTGGCAATTACACCTATCAGGACGGCCGCATTAATTACGAACTCGCCAGCGGGGGAAGCGGTGTAATCAGCACGGACGAAGTGGACTGGTCAACAACCACCCGCGTGAACACACAGCGCGGAGTGCGGACTATTTTGCGCGGCGGGCATCCCAACGCGACGGCTGGATTCTAGAAACTCGCGGCTGTATTTAGCGCTGTATTTAGTAACGATCGACATGTGCAATGCTCGCGTGAGGACGGGCGTCCCTCGCCCGTCCGCGCCGAGCTTATGTATTCGCCGCCGGCCAAATTTCCTGCGACCGGCGGACCACATTTGTCATCCCTCCTAAGCACGGCCGTTTGGCTGCACGCACTCGAGATCCGGTCTAAGCAGAATGCGGGCAAAATCGAGGACTTTGGGTGCCTCCGATTTGGAGAGCACCCAGCTGACGCCAGCTTTGTAGGCTTGCTCCTCAAGAGCCTGGTTCTTGAACGCCGTGAGCATCACAATGGAGGTTGTGGGAAGGATATGCTTCAGTTTTCGCGCGGCCTCAAGGCCATCCATAATTGGCATGTTGAAGTCGAGTACGATAAAGTCCGGCAGAAAGTGTTGAGCTTTCTCGACGGCTTCAAGGCCATCAACAGCTTCAGCGCAAATGGTCCAATCGCCTTTGTGACTTAGCAAATCGCGCAAGCTGCGGCGGATTATTTCGCTATCATCGACGATCATGATCGACTTTGGCATGGGAACCTCGCACGATAAGGATGACTACTAATAAAGGGTCGAACCATACGGCAGTTTCCTCATTACCAAAGGAGCGCCGCCTTCGGTCATAACGTTAACTGCAGTTGGCATCTGAATTGCGCTGCGTCTAAGTTCAAATTTCGAGGGTTCTATGTCGGATTCTCTTTCTAAGGTCAATATCGCCCACAAGTTTTCGAAGATCACCGAATACTGGAAGCCCTACGTTGCGGCCGAGCTCAATGGCCAGTACGTAAAGCTCGACAAGCTCAAGGGCGAATTCATCTTTCATCATCACGAGCACGAAGACGAAATGTTTCTGGTGGTTAAAGGCCGTTTCCGCATGGAATTTCGCGACCGTTATGAATGGATCGAAGAGGGGGAGTTTATCGTGGTGCCCCATGGCGTAGAACACCGTCCGGTGGCTGAGGAAGAATGCTGGATCCTTCTGTTTGAACCGGCCACCACATTGAACACCGGCAACGTCGAGAACGAACGGACACTGCACGAGTTGGACCGCGTCTGATTTAAAGATGGGGCTTGCTCCATCTAGGCTTTCCCAAGAGCGAGACGCGGCAAGCCGCGTCTCTACGGAAGAAGCTGATTTGAAGACGTTTGACGCAAAGTGGTCTAATGGTGCGAGGCTGATGCGAAACCTCTGACGCGGAATTCCGAAAGCTCACCTGATCATGGAAATTACTATTTACTCCGCTCCCTGGTGCCCAGATTGCCGCGAAGCCAAGCGTTTCCTCGATCAGCACAAGCTGCCCTACACCGACATCAACATCGAAACCACACCGGGAGCCGCTGACGAGGTCGTTAAACGAACCGGCAAGCGTGCGATTCCGCAATTTGTGATTGATGGAGAATGGGTGCAGCCCTACGATCCAGCCGAGGGTTTTCTATACGAAGAAATGGCCAAGCGCCTGGGCCTGGAATAGATAAGTTAAGTAGAGACGGGGCTTGCCCCGTCTCAGCCACGCCCAATACCGGGGCCGGGCCTGCACGATTGCCCCTTCTCTGACATCCGTGGCAACGCCGAGACGCGGCAAGCCGCGTCTCAACAGTTACTTTAGGCGTTTTTCCGCCGGACTTCTGTACCCTACTAGCCTTGGTCTGAATGCGTCACGATAGTGGCTGCTCCGGGTATCTCCCCCTAGCCGGACTTGATCCTCATGTTCAATTCCGATAGCGGGGAATCCAACAAGGAAAACGCAGTCGTCGAAACCTGGCAGCGCTTCGTGCAGGGGTTGCTCGGAGTGCTGGCTCTCGCCGGCGCCTTGGCAATGGCTCATTACTACGCGCCTGCGGCAACCAACAGTAATGGCAACAGTGCAGACCAGGGTCTGGAGCAGCAAGTGCACCAATTATCTCGGCAGGTCGCTGATCTGGAGCGCGCTGATCTGGAGCACCAGCAGTCGTTTTCCTCTATTGCCGTGGACAATGCGCGAGAATCGGTCGCCTACATTTACGGGATCTATCATGTGTCCGGCCGCACGCACGGCTTTCGTGCTCGCGTATCCGGGACTGGTTTTGTCGTAGCTCCGGGCCTTCTGGCCACCAATCGCCACGTGGCCGAGCCCTGGTATGGCGACCACGAAGTTGAGGTCGCCTTGCGGCAGGGCGGATCTCCGGTATTGGAAAAGATGGTCGCGTATTTCCCTGGCTCGCCACTTCCGGTAAATCTTGAACCGGCAGCGGTTGCCACACACGGCGATCTGGCCGTGCTGCGCATCGAAACGACTCCGTTCACCAGGAAACTGCGACCCCTGAACTTGTCCCAGGCACCGCCGCACGTCGGCGAGTCGGTGAGTGTGCTGGCTTATCCCATGGGAGTAACGGGCATGGTCGCGAAGTCTCCCGCTGTTGTCTACGAACGTCTTTCCTCGCATCCGGATAATGCCGAGACCGCCGGCGAATTGGCAGCATTATCGCTGATCCGCCCGTCGGCAACCTTTGGCCACATCGGAGATGTAACCGGCGACAAGCTGATCTATGACGCCCCCACAGCTCGCGGCGGCAGCGGCGGACCGGTGCTGAACCTGCGCGGCGAGGTAGTCGGCATCAACTCCGCTTACATTGACGGCTTTTCCGGAGGAACCCTCGGAGTCACCGCCGCTGGCCTGCGTCCTTTAGTGGAAACCGCCGAGCGCGCGCCTGTGGAAACGGTCCCTGTAGAATCAGGAGTCAAGGCTCCCGTGTCAGCAGTCAGAAACGTCTCGACTATTCATTAAAACCGTGACAGTGCAGGGGTCCCGGCCGCCGGCTCTGTCAGCAGATTGGAATAGGATTATTCAGTGAGATTTCATCATGATAAAGAATTGTCTGTTGCAATGGCGTTGCTAAGTCTGGCGCTGGCCAGTGGTTGCGCCAAGGGTGGCAATGGAATCGTTCCTCCTTCACCAAGCGTCAGCGTTAACATCACGTCTCCCGCCAACGCTAACAGCAGTGCGATCTACCCAACGCAGACCGTGACGCTTACAGCGACCATATCGAACTCTACGGCTACATCCGTCACCTGGAGCCTGAGCGGAGGGGGGACTATTGCGGCGGGCGCAAACTCTTTGAACGAAATGTACACGGCGCCCTCAACTCCAACTTCGGGCGTAGTCATCACCGCGACCTTGGTTGGCGACACGTCTGTGACGGGCACTCAACCGATAACTGTGGTTGACGTCACCACTGCCGTTTCGCCAAACACAAACACATTGAGTGTCGGCAGCGGTCTGACCCAGCAATTTTCAGCCGTGGCTCTTCCAAACGACGCGCCCCAAATGTTTACGTGGACCTGCTCCACGTTGGTAAACGGTATGGTGGCCGGTGCGTGCGCGAACTTCAGCCCGGCCCCGGGTGTCGCTTCGGCCAATCCCGCAATCTACACGGCCGCTGACTCTTGCACCGGCAACTGCGTCCAGATATCGGCGGCGTCAACCCTCGATCCAACAGGGTGCTCGAACAGTACGAATTGCACGATTGCCAAAGTTTCGCTGGTTTCAAACCGGGTTAACGGCTCGTATGCGTTTCGGTTCTCCGGATACGACAACAGCAACAACGCGACCGCCATTGTGGGAACGTTCACCGTGGCGAATGGAACGATCACTTCCGGCTATGAAGACGAGTTAACCTCGAATGGCCCGGCACAGCGCACGATCACGGGCGGTTCCTACGCTCCCATCTCCTCCTCCAGTCCGAACTCGAACAACTCCGGCACTTTGACGCTCACGACTGCGGTTTCCTCGGACAGTTTCCAGGTCGTTCTCGACGGGAATGGAGACCTCGAGATGATCGAAGCCGACGGCCAGGGCACGGGCTCCGGCATCGCGCAGAAATCTTCGTCCGCCAGCCTTTTCACCGGCACGCAGACATACGCCTTCGGCTTCACGGGCGTGGATTACAGCGGCAACCGCGTTGGGTTTGTTGGCACCCTGCCGATGAACGGCAGCGGCATGATAGTCAGCGGCCAGATGGATGCGAATGACAACGGCAATGCCACCAACATTTGCGGCACCGGGCCCTGCGCCCTCGCAGGCACTTACACTGCCGACTCGACCATCAGCGGCTTGTGGCACATGATTCTCACCTCGGGTTCGCTGACCATGAACTACGACTTCTTTATCGCCTCCGGAACCACCGGCAAAGCAAATCCGCTGACTTTCCACGCCATTTCCACGAGTCCCATCGACAATACGCACCCGGCAATTTCGGGAACCATGGTGCTCCAGGATTCCACGCAGACCTACAACAACGCCGCCTTCAATGGCACCTCCGTCTCAGCCCTCACGGGCACGGGCCCGAATGGGACGAATGCGAATGTCTCGCTGACACTCGGCTCGACCGACGGCAATGGAAACTTCTCCGGTCAATTCGATCAGAACAAAGCCGGTACGATCCTTTCCAGCGTTCAATTCCCCTCCGCCGCCCAAACGACATCTCCCTACACCTACGCTGCGAGTGGCACCACCGGGCGCTATATGTTCCAGATGCTGGGCAATCCAAGCGCAAGCCCGGTGGTTGCGCCGATTCCGTTTGTCCTCTACGCCAGCGGAGCCAACCGCGGGTTCCTGCTCGATCAAAGCAGTTCGTCCGTGATGACGGGAACCATGAATCCGCAGGGCAAAGGCGGTGGGACCCAGGGCGGGATCCTCAGCGGTTCAGAGATGACAGGCACATTTGCCGCGGCCACTACCAGCAGCGCCAGTTCGGGAGTCGACCCGCTCGCTGCCAACCTCCTGCTGACATGGGCAAACACCGGGACATGCACCTCGGAGTGCCTCATGGGAACGGAATATGAAATCCTCGACGACAATATCCTATCGATCATGCCCCTGGTCGGAGCGTATACGCTCATGGATACCGGCAACGGTACAATCGCCCTGACTGCTCCATCGGCCGAGAATTATGTGATCTACATTGTCGATAGCACAGGCGCTTGCAGCCTGCAAAATCCTGTGTGTGCGATCCAGGATTTTCTAATGATCGACGAGGACAAGACCAATCCGAATCCGTCCATCATTTTCGCGAAGCAATAACCTAGCCAATGGAGAGCCGGGCTTCCTCGCCCGGCCACCTCGTCGCATGCAACATCCAGAGGGGGCGCCGTTAAGCGGCCTAACTTAGAGCAAATACAAATCTTCGGTAGAGACGGGGCTTGCCCCGTCTCAAGCTTCGGCACGGTGCGGGGAACTGCACCGAGAACCCTTACTTCAGCACCACTTTCGCGGTGGCGAGATTATCAAACCGGTCGTAGGCGCGGACCACGACCACGTGCTCGTTAGCCGTGTTGTTCTCCATCGGAGGTGGCGCAGCCGGGGGCTGGGGTACGCTCACGCGAAAGTCGTAATCTTCTGTTTTCGAATCCGACAACTGGCCCACCGGCTCGACGAACTGCCAGTCGCTTCCATCAAGCGAATACTCCGCTCGCTTGATTGGCGAAAATGAGTCGCTGGCCTGGAAGCGCACATGGATCTGCTGGCTGGCCTGCTTTCCAGTTCCATTTCCATCGCTTGTGGCAGCCAGATTAGAGATCACCGGAGGAGTGCTATCAACCTCGAAGCGCGCGCTGACACGCTCGGCATAGAGCGCCTCTCCCGGCGAGTGCGATGGCGCATCGGAGGCGATTACTTTGACCGTGTAGCCGCCGTCGGGCAGAAGACTGGCGTCGAAAGAATAGAAGCGATCGAAGAGATCCGACTTCAGCAGCAGCCAGCGCGATTCGCCATCTCCGCGGTAGTACACCGTATAGACGAGTTGGTCGTCATTATCGTCATGCGCCGACCAGCGTATGGCGACCGAATCGCGGTCGCGCACAGGCGGTGGCGGAGCCTCAAAACGCGCCTGCCCCGGGCCTTGCCCAGGCTGATCGCTGCCCGGCACATGCGGAATCGCCTGGTAGTGGTATCCGGGCTGCACCGTGATGTCGTCAATTTCGGGCGCAACATTTTTGGGCAGGTAGTTCAGCAGCACGTCATCGACGCGAGGCGCGGGATTGCCGGCATGCAGCACCGCCTTCCACTGCACAAAGCGGGCCGCGGGAACCTTCAATTCTGAGCCGCCGGCGAGATCGACCGAGATCCACTGACTCCAGTTGCGATCGGGATTATCGACATTGCCGCTGCGCGCAAAAAACTGTATGCCGGAGCCGCCCGTGCTGCGCACGTTCGCCCGCCCCCAAAGAGAAAAAATATGGGCGTCAAAGACATCGCTTTCGTAAGTGCCTTCTGATTCGAGGCTCGGGCCGAGGACAAAAACCTTTCCCAGATTGCTGCTCGAGGCATACAGCCCCCCGCCGGGCGCGGCAGCGAAGGCGGTGATTTGCGTCGCGCTGGCCTTTACAAGATCGGTGTAATCGTCAGCCTCGTTGCCATTGATGGCGAAAATATGGCCGCGATTGCCGGTGCCCGCGATAAGGCGCCCATGCTGATCGAAGGCGAGAGCGTAGACGAGATCCTCGTGTGAACTCCACAGGCGTGAGGGCGCGCCATCGGGCGCGATGCGATAAATCTCCGAACCGCCACTCGCTCCAACCGCGGGCGCGGGAAACGTTGTGGCAGACGAGGTGGGAGCAGCCGTGATGGTGATATTGCCGCCGGGGGAGGGTGCGCTCGGCGCAGGCGAGGACAGCGTGATGCTTGGTCCCGAAGTAGCCGCTTCAGGCCGTTTTTCTCCCGCGGCCGCGGCATAAATGTTGCCCGCGCTGTCGATGGCGAGCGCGGTAATTTCCTTCTTGGGGGCGCTATAAAGAACGAAAGCTTCGCCACTCGGCGCGATGCGATAGACAAGGCCGCTGCCATCCGAGCCGGCAATGAGATTCCCCTTGGGATCAAGTGCCAGAGCGCGAATGTGAACCTCGTCGCTCTTGAAAAAAAGCGAGTGCTGGCCGTTGGAGCTTACCTTGTAGATTTCGCCGTGATCGCCAGTCGCGACATAGAGCGTGCCCGCCCGGTCGAGAACCATGTCCCAGATGTACTTGGTGCCGGGATCGAAGTAGGGAGATGCGCTCCATGATGAGGACAACGATGAGGACGACGATTTCTTGCCAGCTTCAACCTTGGCAGGCTCGAGACGATAGACTTTGCCATCCGGAGCGGTAGCCGCGTAGACAATGACATTATCGTCATTCTTGGCGCCGCTCTTGGAGCCGTTCTTAGAAACGACCAGAGCCTGCACCTGCAATTCCTGCGGCTCGAATATGGTCGTGCTTTGCCCATCTGGCGTGATGCGATAGACACGCGCAGGAGACCCGGCGGCCACATAAACATTGCCTGCGGAATCGGAGGCAATCGACCAGATGTAAGTCGAAGCCGTGGTAGCGAGCGCCTTGAAGGCTGGAGCCAGTTCGAGTCCGCCCTCGCTGCGCAGCGCGATTCCTTTGGGAGTGCCCTTGGTCAGTTCGTCAAATTTGGATTGTTCCCAGGTGCGGGTGCCATCGGCGAGAGCGTATGCGGAAAGCGCGAGGGTGGAAAGAATGAGTGCGGATAGTGGAGCAAGCGTCTTACGAGCCAAAGTCGTACCTCATTGAATTTACTTTACCATTTCCAAACCCTAATCATCTCTGAGCTAAGCCCTGTCATCTTGAGCGGAACGTGGTAATCGGCGAAGCCGATAACCATGTGGAGTCGAAAGTTCCCCTTACCTCGTTCCTTTAGGCAATGCCGCTGCGGGCAGTTCTCGCAACGAAGCCGACGCGTCTTCGCGGACTCAGCCCGTGCGTGTGACTGTATCGTGCGAACGCCCTGCAGCGTTCGTCTTGGCACACACTTTTGTGGGGTCCTTCGACTCCGTGGAAGCTCCACTTCATGGAGCTCCCACTACGCTCAGGATGACAACGCTGGGGTGGATGCGCCTGGGGTAGATGCGACAAATGAAAGATATTGCTGAGACACCGGCGATGATGCTCGTGCACAAGTCATGGCTCGCGATGCACTGCCCCGAATCCGCTACTTAATATTAATCGTCAGCATCTGCGCGCCGGAGACGACGTAGTCCAGCGGTTCGGTCGAAGCTTCGCTGACTGATGATTCTCCGAGCACAACCATATCCTGCGTGCCGCGCATGTTATCCATCACGTTCATGACGGAAAGCGGCAGCGTCGGCATCACCTTGTCAGCAATCATCGCTTCGGGGTCGGACCCGATCAGCGAAACATAGACGCGATCGTTGGCGCGTTCTTTGTTGAGCAATGCAATCGTCGGACCCAGGCCGAGACCTCGGTTCATCATAGGGGTTCCGCGGTGCATGCGGTCGAGCGTGTCTCCGTCGCTCACCAGGATGCGCAGCGTTCCCTTCGAGGTCGAGGTCGGAATCCGTATCGGAATCTGACGCACCAGCCGCTCGCCTCTATACGGACGGATCACCGTCTCCACCATGATCTGGTCGCCGGGCCGGGCTTCGGTCACGTCGGTGCGCGAAGCTTCCAGATGAGCCGAGCGGCGCTCGCGGACGAGATCGAAGTCGAGCTTCACGCCCTCAATATCGGGAGTGTCGAAGGCATTCGTATAAATGCGTCCAAAGCGGTCGCCAATGGTGGCGGCAGCCAAAGCGGCCGCGGGTTGCCCGTTGTCCTGCGGAGCGAACATGTTCCGCAGCTCGACATCGGGATAGCCCTTCACGCTGAGCACGCCATTCATGCGATAAGTGGTGTCCTCGCCATATTCGTTGGTGCCGTGCAACGCATTGAACACAGTAGCCATCATGGCCAACGGGCTCAGCTTCGCGTTGTTGAGTATTTCGTAATGGAATTCTTTCGTTGCCACCACCCCATGGTCGCCTTGAGTGTGCATGGCGACGGTCACCGGGATCATCTTCGACTCCTGCCCCGGGACGCCCATGATCCCGTTTTGCCGGTCCTGCACAAATGCGCCAACGGTCTCGGTCGTGTTGACAATCTTGAATGCATTCATTGGAGAAGGCAGCGTGGCGAGCACCGTGGCCTTTGTCATCGGCAAATCGACCTCGCCAAACTGCAGCAGCGGATGTCCACAAGCGAGCAGACGCTGCGGATCGACGTAGGTCACCGTGCAGGTGGCCGCGATATCCATATCGCCGCGAACCAGCACGGCGCTGACCGCCGAGCCTGCCTCGATCGGCTCCGGCTGCTTAACATCGCTGGCTGCGCCAATGCCCATCACCGGAACAATGCCCGCCGCGGCGAACTGCGAGGAGTAGCGCTGCAAGGTGTCGGCGGAAAAGCCGTTGAACACAAGAGGAGTGTCGATGGGACGCAGGTAATCGCTGTAATTCTGGCCCGGAACGACGGGGCCTTCGCCGGGACTTGCGGCTTGCATCGCTGCTTCGCCGCTGTTTTCCCCGCTGTTTGTACTAAGACCCGCTCGCAGCGACGGTAATGACGGACCATGTGCCGGGCTATGATCGAGCGCGCTGATCTCCAGCATCTCCGCGATTGGAGTCACACCCGCGATCGGTTCCTTCGAAAATTCGCCAATGCGGAAGGCCAGGGCCCCGGCCAGTTTGCCATTGAAATAAACCGGGCTGCCGCTCATGCCCGCAACCACGCCGGTATATTCGGGCTTCGAGCCGTGCAGACGCACCAGAATGATGTCGCCCTTCGGACCATTCACATTGTGCATCACGCCGAGAACTTCCACATCCATGGACTCCGGTTTTACTCCCTGAAACACCGTGAGCGCCGTGCCTCTCATTCCTTCATGGATCTGGTCGAGCGGCATAATGGCGGGAACGGTAAGGGCCGGCGCCGAACGACCGGGCAGGGTAATTTCGGGGGCCTTAGCTTCGTGTGCGTTGATCTCGAGTCCCTTAACTTCTTGTGCTTGAACCCACACTGCGGAGACAATAACTAGAAGCACGGCGAGAGTGCGTGCGGCGTTTCCCATTGAATAACCCCGGAGGTCAAAGTATGACCTTGTTTGCAAAGACTCCGCGCGCTATCAGTCGGCCTTGCCAGGAGGAGGAGACATTTACGGCAGGGCAAATATCCCAACCGCAGAGTTCTTGCATCTATACTAGCACAAGAGTTTTCGAGGACATCTCTATGTTTTCTGGCCTGTTTGGCGGCATAAACCGAGCCACGTCCGTTTACGATAAGCGTTTGATCCTCCTATGTTTTGCGCTTTGCTGGATGGCCGCTGCGACCCTCGCGGCAGAGGCGCAAGGCCCATCTCAGTCAACGTCTCAGTCAACTTCGCAGTCAACTTCTCAGTCGACTTCGCAACAACCTTCTGAGAATCCGAATCAGCAGGAGGCTCCGCCGGAGGCGGGTGGACCGCAGAACGACGTTGGGCCCTACGTCATCCCCAAGAAAAAAGAGGAACCACCTCCGCCCCCGCCCGAAAAGCCGAAGAAGATCGAGAACATGCCCGATTACTCGATCAGCGTAAACGTGCCCATCGTGAACCTTGATGTCCTGGTTACCACCAAAGACGGCCAGACCATCCCCAACCTCAAGAAAGAAAATTTCAAAATTCTCGAAGATGGAACGCAGCAACAGATTGCGACTTTCAATCAGACCCAGGCGCCGATGACAGCCGTCCTCCTCATCGAATACGCCGCGACCAACCTGAGTTATATGTATGAAGCTCTGAATGCTTCTTACACCTTCGCCAGCCAACTGAAGAAGGACGACTGGGTTGCCGTCGTGTCTTACGATATGAAGCCGCAGATCCTCGTGGACTTCACGCAGGATAAGCGCGCCATCATGGGCGCCCTGAATATGCTGCGCATTCCAGGATTTTCCGAACGCTGCGTGTTCGACGCGCTCTTTGACACGATTGACCGCATCGACCGCATCGACGGAAAGAAATACATCATTCTGGTCTCTACCGGACACGACACTTTCAGCAAGCTGACCTTGGATCAGATATTAAAGAAGATCAAGTCCACCAAAGACATTACGATTTATTCGATCAGCATCGGATGGCAGCATAGGGAAATGCAGGATGCCTTCGGGCACGCAGGGGGAATGCAGGAAGTCGGTTGGCTGCAGGACGAGAATCAGCTCAAGACCTTCGCGGCATTGACCGGAGGCCGGGAGTATTCCCCGCGCTTCCAAGGCGAAATGCCGGAGATTTTTCACGACATCGCCAGCGACATCCGCAACCAGTACAGCATCACGTACCACCCCACGAACACGAAGCTCGACGGCACCTACCGGAAGTTGAAAGTCGAACTCCAAGCACCGGATGGTGGTCCGCTGAAAGTTCACGACCAGAAGGGCAAGGACATAAAGTACATCGTCTACGCGCGAGAAGGCTACACGGCGAAACATACGGTGGAATAGTTAGAGTAAGTCCAAGCTCCGATGTAGAGACGGGGTTTACCCCGTCTCTGCTGGCGCAGCAATCTGAGTCAGCCTCGCCGCACTGCACGCATTCCCCGCCTGATTTACAATCCCCAGTTCCCCTTCAGGAGACGCCGCCGTGATCCCACGCTACACCCGGCCCGAGATGGCTCGCATCTGGAGCGATGAGAACCGCTTCCGCACCTGGCTGGCGGTCGAAGTCGCCGCAACAGAAACGTTGGCCGCCGCTGGCATCGTTCCGAAAGAGGCCGCCAAGGCAATCCGTGCGCGGGCCGACTTCAACGTTGAGCGCATCTTCCAGATCGAAGCCGAAGTCAAGCACGACGTCATCGCCTTCACTACGGCCGTGGCCGAAATTGTCGGTCCGCACGCGAGGTGGTTTCACTATGGACTAACCTCCAACGATGTGGTCGATACGGCGCAGGCCTTGCTCATTCAGCAAGCTTCATCGCTGATCGCCGGCGACCTCGATCGTCTCGCCGAGGTGCTGGAGCGCAGGGCTTGGGAATTCAAAGACACTCCGATGATCGGGCGCACTCACGGCATCCACGCCGAGCCCATCACTTTTGGCTTTAAGATCGCTAACTGGTATTCGGAGACGCAACGCAACATTGCGCGCTTTCAGGCCGCCGCCGAAGATCTTCGCGTGGGTAAATTCTCGGGAGCCGTAGGAACCTTTGCCCACCTCACGCCCGAACTCGAAGAAAAAATGTGCGCGCGCCTGGGATTGAAGGCTGCCGCAATATCGTCCCAGGTCATTCAGCGTGACCGTCACGCTCACTACCTGGCCACGCTCGCGACGATCACGTCGACTCTAGACAAGATCGCCACCGAAATCCGGCACCTGCAGCGCACCGAAGTCCGCGAGGCCGAGGAATTTTTCAGCGAAAAGCAGAAGGGTTCGTCAGCCATGCCACATAAGCGCAATCCCGTTACCAGCGAACAGATCTCCGGATTAGCGCGCGTAGTGCGATCGTACGCGCAGGCTGGATTCGAGAATGTAGCGCTGTGGCACGAGCGAGATATTTCACACTCCTCGGCCGAGCGCATCATCATCCCCGACTCGACTACGCTCGCCGACTACCTGCTTAACAAGACCGCGAACCTGATCGAGACCATGTTCGTCTATCCCGGGCGCATGCTCGCCAATCTCGAAAGCACACGCGGCCTCGTCTTCAGCGGACAGTTACTGCTCGACCTGGTCGAGGCCGGCGTTTCCCGCGAGGACGCTTATCGAACGGTGCAGAGTCATGCCATGCGCGCGTGGAAAGAGGATTTGGACTTCCATGAACTGATCGTGAACGATCCCGAGATTCGAGGAAAAGTGCCGCGAGCGAAAATCGAGCGCGCATTTGACCCGAAGCGGCAGCTTAAGAACATCGACAAAATCTTCGGAAGAGTGTTTACGAAAAGGACCGCCGCCAACAAAGGCGCCGCGTCGGCAGGGAAGAAATTGGCAAAGAAGAAGGCGGCCCATCGGAAAACATAGCGCTGGCAGCAAATCGATCAGGCCTGGTTGCCTTCCACGCGATCAAGCCGCCGTTCGTCGGCGGTAGCGATCTTGACCAAGTCGCCGGTAAGATCGGCATGGCCGCGCGGGATCCCGGTCGTGGTCTCTTCCCAACTCTCGCAATTCTCTTACCGACTGTGTCAGTTCGTTTATCGACTCCCGCAACTCCTTCGTCGACCTGCGCTATACCCTGCACGTCGATCGTTAGCAACTGCAAGCTTTCCGCTAGCGCTAGGGGCCTTTCAGTCCAACGGTCCAACTGCTCATCGGTAGTCATAATCCTACTTCCTTTTCGGCTGGGAGCAAGCGGCTTTGCGAAGCGCCAGACCCGGCGGGTCACGTCTACCTTTAATAGCCATTGTCGTTTCCTCGAGTTGTAATAGTTTGTAAAACCGTCCCCGAAGCGCATCCCGCCACAGCCGCAAGGCATCTATTTAACTAACCGGTTAACAAGCGGGAAACCGGAATTACAGTAAGGATGGCAACCATGAAGAAACAATTCATTGCGGTGACAATGGCGTTGCTGGTCCTGCTGAGCATGACTGCCATGGCCGCCACAGGCCGCTATGATGAGCAGATTCAGCAGGCGGTCAGCCAGAAAATTCATGATGCGAAGAAATTGCAGAGTGTGAATACAAGCGTCGAGGATGGCATCGTGACCCTGACCGGCACGGTGAACCTTTATCAGGATAAGCTCGACGCCGCGAAAAAAATCAAGAAGCTCGCAAATGTAACCGGAGTTCGCAACGACATCGTGGTCGCGGGATCAACCGTTCCCGATGGCCAACTTGAGCAGAAACTGGCAAAGAAGTTGGCCTATGACCGCGTTGGATATTACGACAACACATTCAATTATCTTGCGGTTGACGTAAAGGATGGCGTGGTTACACTGACCGGCGATGCCATGTGGGCTGCTCCGGAAGAATCGGCGCTCGCGGTTGTCGCTCAGACGCCCGGCGTTAAAGACGTGGTGAACGACGTAACCGTGCTGCCGACTTCTCTGTTTGACGATTCGCTGCGGGCGCGGACGGCGCGCGCGATTTATGGCGACTCGGTCCTCGGCCGTTACGCGAGCGACCCCGTTCATCCCATCCGCATCGTGGTGGACAACGGGCACATAACGCTTTACGGAAGTGTCGAGAACACTATGGACAAGAACATCGCTGGAATCCGGGCGAATGCTGTGCCGGGCGCCTTCAGCGTCGAGAACAAGCTGGTGGTGGACTAATTGGCACACTAAGTAATCCAACTAATGAACAACGGATGTTCGACAATTAAGTTACTTTTTCTCTCCTGGTGGCGCGGCGAAAGCCGCGCCTTTTTTTGCGCAATGTGCAAATTAGAGCGCGGCTAGCTCCGTTGCACAGATTCCCATTTGTTCAAGAATGCGATCACGTCTTCCGGGGCGAGTGTCGCGCATTCTCGAACTAGCCATTCTTCTGGCTGTAAATCAGCTTTCCATCGGAATCGAGCACTGCGAGACCAGGAATGCCGCGCTTCATTGGAACCTCGCATTTCGCCATCAAATCCTGGTTCTTCTCTCCCCGGCCAATGTCAACGTGCACGACTTCATAGTTCGCGGCAAGAATCGGCGCCACCTCCGGACGATGAAAAGCCTTATCCAGCGCATGGCAGTCGAAGCACCAGTTGGCTCCAAACACAATAATGACGCGTTTGTGTTCGCCTGCCGCCTTTTCCAGAGCTTCTTTAATTTCAACGTGCGCGTCCGCCGTCGTCGAATAAATGTCTTTCTCGTGCTGAACCGCTTGGCTAACACAGATCGCGCTGGGCGCAAGCGACCATCGCTACCATAGTGAGTATCCAAATCCAAGTCCAACGATAGGCCTTCATTTTCCCCCCAATCATGGAAGTGAAGCAGGAGCGCTATATCTGACCTAGTTTGCCTTGCGGGAGTGCACCAGCTTCAGGCTATCGCTCTGCAGGATGCGTTGGATCTGATGTTTGGCGTGCACCGTCCACGGGCCGGTGGTGTCGAGTTTGATGTAGGCGCGCCAATGTTGCAGCGCCTTGCGCGGCTCGCGAATCTTTTCATAGGCCAGCGCGATGTTGTAGTGTGCGTCCGCGTAGGTGGGCGCAAGCTGAATGGCGGTCTTATAAGTGTTGATCGCTTCCTCGACGCGTCCGGTTTCGTCGAGCACGTTGCCCAGATCGAAATAAGCGAGAGCGTAGCGCGGATCGATCTGAATCGCCGACCGATAGTGCCTTTCGGCAAGCCCGTACTCCTGGCGGTTGTAATAGAGCGTGCCCAGATTGATGTGCGCGGCGGCGTGAGTGGGATCCATTTCAAGAACTCTCTGATAGGTTGCGATCGCCTCGCCTTGCATGGAGGGATTTTCTTCGAGCACAATGCCGCGCGCAAATAAGTCGGCAACGTCAGTAACCACCAGTTCCGGGCCACTTCGCGCCGGGCTGCTCACCACTTTATTCTCTTCAGACGAGAAATCGAACATGAACTGTCCGGCGATGGGCTCCACCAGCCGTCCCTGGTGCCGGAAGGCGATGCGCCGTCCGTTCCGATAGGCGCCAGCCTCGAGCAACGGGTTCTCCATGCCGGCAACCTGTTTCTGCATGGCTTCGAGGGATTGCCGGATCACTGCTGGACGAACGCGCTGCGCGCACAGGTCGCGCACTTTCTTGATCTGCACCAGATCGAAAAAGGAATAATCTTCGGTTGCCGCTATCAATCCGGCCTTCTCCCAGGTTTGAAGCTGGCGAGGAACGAGCCGAAGAATGCGCATCAAATCTGCTCGGCTGTAACGATACACGTCTGTCAACTTTCGTTAAGCGATTATCTGAACTTGTGTGCGGGAATGCAAGTGACAAACCGTAGAACACTGTGGAGAATTGGCCCGAAATGGCACAACCGTGCCAGGCGATCGTCCCTTTGTTTATTCGGCGAAGGTGTTATTCAGTGAATGCCGAAACTTAGCTGCCGCTTGAGAATCTTACTAGACCTTGGCTACTAGCGCTTGAGAGCCAGCTTCGGGTTTTCTGTAGTCTCACGCCGCGGACGAAGAAGTCACGGCACGGCCAAAGACGTAATCCTGCGCGCTGTTTGTCGGGCGCATAATAGTGCCGAGTCGAGTGGAATTGGTAATGCAGTGAGGAGCAATGCCGGAAAGAGCGATTTCGCTGGAACGTCCAGCCGAACAGTTGAACGAAGCGATGCTGATCCGGCGTGTCTGCGACGGCGAGCATGAACTCTTTTATGAGTTGATCCGACCCTACGAACGCCGCATATACGCCGCCGCCTTCGCCGTTCTGCGCAACCAGGCCGACGCAGAAGACGTCGCCCAGGAGGCGGTTCTAAAGGCGTTCAAATATATTCGCCAGTTTCGCGCCGAGGCGCGTTTCAGCACCTGGCTGGTTCAGATCACTGTTAACGAGGCGCGTATGCGAAAAAGAAAAGCGCACGCGAACATTATGGAACCGATCGCCTTTCATCAGGACGAGGAAGGCAACTATACGCCGCGCGACTTCGCCGACTGGCGCGAGATTCCGTCCGAAACGCTCGAACGCAACGAAGTTCGCCAGAAGCTGGCCGAGGCGCTGGCCGAGTTGGGGCAAATCTACCGCGAAGTTTTCGTCCTGCGCGACATGCAGCACCTTAGCATCGACGAAACCGCTAAGGCGCTGGGCATCTCCGCCGCGTCGGTCAAAACTCGCTTGCTGCGGGCACGGCTCATGTTGCGCGATCTGCTCGCCCCCGGCCTGGATGGCGCATGGAGCCTGAGCGGCAAGCTGTCTTTTGAAAAGGGGACCAAGCCATGGTAGTCAATTGCGAAGAGGTTTGGCGCGAGGTTTCGAACTATCTGGACGGCGAAGTCGATCCCACCTTGCGCGTTGCTATCGAAGAACACGTTCGCGGTTGCCAACGCTGCGCTGCCGTATTGGCCGGCACGAAGAACGTGATCCAACTGTATGGCGACGAACGCATGCTCGAAGTGCCGCTTGGTTTCAGCCAGCGTCTGCACCAGAGAATCGATGAAAACGTGCCGGCCTCCATGCCCCGGACGCGAAGGACTTTTCTGGGATGGATGGTTGCTGCGACCGCGGCAGTTTTGATTGCTGGAAGCCTGGAGTTGGTTCGCGCCGGTACCACGTACCGGCCAGATCAGCGTTCCGAAATGGCGCGCCGCGGCTTCGGCGTGCCGCCGGACCTGATGGTGGTCGTCGCGGACGAGGGGAAATTGTTTCACCTGGCTGAGTGCACGTTTATCCACGAAAAAGACAAAGACAAACGGCGAACGATAACCGCGGCAGAGGCTTCGCTGGAGGGCTACACGCCCTGCCTTCGCTGCCTGGGGAAATACCTCACCAACACGTGAAGAGCAATGGAGTGACGGGCGTCTCGTCCGGCTTCGAGCATCATAAGCCGGGGGACGCCCGGCGCTCCATACTCAAATCGGTAACTTTTTCCGCGCTGCCGAGTCTATTCAACTAGAGTTCGAAGTCGCTTAGCCGATCCATGTTCGAGGAGCTTGCCATGTCAACCTTACCTGCGCGTGTATCCGCCGTGCTTTTGCTAATCACCCTGGCGGGCGTAATTGCCTGCAATGCCAGCGACCGGTCGGCCACCGTGGTCCCGAATCCCGCCATCGATGCTTCGCTGGCAAGCGCGAAGTCCGAGCAAACCGCCGTCCTTGCCGGTGGTTGCTTCTGGGGAATTCAAGCCGTCTTCCAGCATGTGAGGGGTGTGATCAGCGCAACGTCAGGCTACTCCGGCGGGGCGGCCAAAACAGCGGAATACGAACTGGTGAGCAACGGCGACACAGGCCATGCCGAGTCTGTGAAGATCACGTTCGACCCGTCGCAAATCACCTATGGTCAGCTGCTGCGCGTGTTCTTCTCGGTAGCTCACGATCCCACCGAGTTAAACCGTCAGGGACCGGACACCGGCAGCCAGTATCGCTCTTCTATTTTTTATGGCAACGATGAACAGAAACGAATCGCCGAGGCGTATATCGCGCAACTCGACAACGCCAAAGTCTTCCCTCGCCGTATTGTGACTCAAGTTGTCCCCTTGAAAGCTTTTTATCCGGCCGAGGCTTACCACCAGAATTATGCCGCCTTGCATCCCGACAATCCATATATCGTCTATAACGATGCTCCGAAAGTTGTTCATCTACAGCAACAGTTTCCCGAGCTCTACACCGGCAAGTAGTCGCCGCCCGGGCGGGGTACATACGTCACAACGGACGGTGACCTGCCACGCCGTAAGAGTCTGTCGAATGTCGGCACGCTGCGGAGAAGTCCAATGTTTGTAGCAAAATCTTCGCTTCAGCCATCCCTAAGTTCTTCAGAATCAGACGCTCTCTGAGGCTCACCCAGCCAAAATCGACCTTTCTTACAGAGTTTGACAATGGTGGCCTGCCGGCATCCGCTGCCCGATCAAGATCACACGAAGATGATCAGAGATCACAGACAGAGCAACGTCCCAAGCCGGAAAATATGATTGGGTTTAAGAGTCTTCGGATTCGCGGGAGGCACTTATGAAAAGAACCATTTGCCTGATTGTTTTATTGATCGCTGTTCTCCTCATTTCGGCTGCCGCATTAGCGCAGGAGAGAACGCCGGTTAAAGTTAAAAACTCAGAAATTGTAACCGGGGTTGTCATCGTTCACGTGCAGAAGGACGCGAAAACTTTGGAACTGCAGTGCAACCAGGGAGCGAGTGACTGCAAAGCTCTTCAGAGCGGTAATTATCTGATGGTTGAACTTCCCAAGAATTACGGGATGTACGATTGCCAGAACGTTGAGATGTATCAAGGGGATCAGGATAAGCCGGAGGCAGCCAAGAAGATTGGCGAATATTGCCTCGTCGAGTGAAAGTGAACTGGTGTCCCGAGCTCGGTAGAAGAAGTCATCCGCACGAAGGTTGTCAGGGGATCCCGGGAACCCGACAGCCGTTTTGTGGCGCAGATCCTGGGAGTCGTAACTCCGACCCGGTTTGAGTCTCGACTCATCTTTGAAATCCAATCATGAAATCCAATCCCACGGAGATGGCATGGAACCATTCCGCATTCATCTTTTCGTCTGCACACAGCAAAAGCCGGAAGGTGTCGCCTCGTGTCCGGCCAGCGGATCGTTCGCCCTGCTCAGCGCCTTAGATCGCGAGATCCAGGCGCGCGGTCTTAGCCACGATGTGCAACTCACCACCTGTGGATGCATGGGCCTGTGCGATGAAGGGCCGGTGATGGTCGTCTATCCCGCCGGGGTGTGGTACAGGCGCGTGCAAGCATCGGATGTATCCGAACTAGTCGGAACTCATCTCAGCAACGGTAAGCCAGTTGCCCGTCTGGAATGGAACGACGCGCCGGCGATGAAAGCCATGGCGACCGAGCATGGAGAAAAGTTTCGTGAGGCGATGGCGGCCCGCGACAAAGCCGGGACGCTGCCTGATCGCCTCGATCAGATTATCCGCGGCTACATGGCGAGTCGTTGCCTTCTTACGGCGCTGGAGTTGGACATCTTTACCGCAGTCGCGGCCGGAGCCGATGCCGCACAGATCGGGAAGAAAATTGACGCGCCCACACGCGCCACAGGCATGTTGCTGAATGCGCTCGTTGCCCTGGGGATGCTCACGAAGAGCGGCGACGATTACAAGAACACACCCGAATCGGCGAGATTTTTTGCCCAAGGTTCCAAAGACAACCACCGCAATGGGCTGCTGCACATAGCCAACATCTGGCATCGCTGGAGCACACTCACCGACGCAGTGCGCCGCGGCACCCGTGTTCCCGTGGGTCGCGAAGTTGATCGCAAGGAACCGCCTGCATGGACGCGGGACTTCATCGCCGCTATGCAACGCAATGCTAAAGATCGCGCCCCACTGTTGGTGAAGGCTCTGGGCACATCGGCATCCGCATCCACGTCCAGTTCCAGTTCCAGTTCCAGTTCCAGTTCCAATTCCAATTCCAATTCCAATTCCCATTCCAATGTCCGCCGCATTCTCGATCTGGGCGGAGGCTCCGGGGCCTATTCCATCGCCTTCGCAAAAGCCTATCCGAATGTGCAATGCGAGATTCTTGACGTTCCGGAAGTTGTTCCGCTTACGGAGGAATATGTCCGCCAAGCCGGCGTCTCAGCGCAAGTCAGCGTTCGCGCTGGAGACATGCTGCGCGACGATTTTGGCTGTGGGTACGACATGATCATGCTGAATGCGATCTGCCATATGTTTTCCGAGGAGCAGAATCGCGACATCTTGCGTCGCGCTTACGTGGCACTCGCGCCGAGCGGCCGCGTCGTCGTGCAGGACTTCATTCTAAATTCTGACAAGACCGGGCCCCAGCATGCGGCCCTGTTCTCATTGAACATGCTGGTCAGCACCGACGCCGGCGCAAGTTACAGCGAGTCTGAATATACCGGCTGGATGCAATCCGCGGGTTTCAAGGGGACGTGCCGCACCAACTTACCTGGACCAAGCAGCCTGATCATAGGCTCAAAATCGTAGGCTCAAAAAAGTAGAGCTCCCTATTCGTAATAACGTCGTGGCAGACTCGCTATTACAAAACCGCATCACACAACTCTGTCATACGCGTCACAGACTCAAGCACTTAAGCGGTATATCCTATTTATCAGTCGTATCTCGTCCACGCACTTTTTCGGCGGAGGCGATAATGAAGCGACAAGTGCCGATGTTACTTCTGGTGATGACGGCCTCTCTGGTCGTTTCCGTTTCGGCGCAGATGACGAGCCCACCACAACCAGCTGTCCGGCCGGTGGAGGGCGCCAGCATCTTTCGAAATAATTGTGCTGGCTGCCACGGGCTCGATGGGCGCGGCAAAGGACTTCTTTCCGGAACACTAAAGAGAGACGTTCCCGACCTGACGAGACTCTCGCAGCGCAATGACGGCACTTTTCCTGCCGTGCATGTGCGCAACACAATTGTCTTTGGCTCCGATGATCTCTTGCCCGCACACGGTTCGAAAGCGATGCCGGTCTGGGGACCGATCTTCCACGAAATCGATTCCGATCAGGATCTGGGCAATGTGCGCCTGGATAATATAACCAGGTATTTAGAATCTATTCAGCGAAAGTAGCCGTCCACTCGCTGAATTCGCCGGGCAGTTCCAAATCAATCGCCTATAATTAGCAGGCTGCGCAAGTCTTCCCTATCGACTTCGCCCCCGAGTAGTGGATCTTGATATGATTGCCGCGCCACCTTCCAGTTCTTCAACCTCGCAGCCGATAGGTTCCGCAGCGCATGTGTATCGCAGGCAATTTCGGGGCGATCCGGTTGTTTTTCGGGCGCCGGGGCGAGTCAATCTTATCGGTGAGCACACCGATTACAACGATGGTTTTGTCATGCCCGTGGCTCTCGGCTTCTCAACGCATGTCGCCATAGGACCGCGCGAAGACCGAACACTTCACGTCTTCTCGACAGATTTCGATGAGCTTTGCGTCATCCCGCTTGACGACACCAAACCCGCGCACAAGAAACATTGGAGTGATTACGTTCGTGGCGTGGCCGGTATTCTCACTGCACTCGGACTTAAATTGCGGGGTGCAAATCTGGTCATAGTTGGCGGCGTGCCTATGGGATCGGGGCTGAGTTCGTCGGCTGCGGTTGAGGTCGCGACTGCGTTCGCCCTCCTGCATAACTCCGAATGCACGCTTGACCGCAAGCAGATTGCGCTCGCCTGTCAGCGGGCCGAGAACGAATACACTGGCGCTCGTTGCGGCATCATGGATCAGTTCATCGCGTGTTTCGGACGAGCGGGGAATGCGCTACTCCTCGATTGCCGTTCACTGGAGTATGAGCTACTTGCTATGCCGCAGGAGTATCGCATCGCGATTTGCAACACGGGCGTAAAGCACGAGATCGCCTTTGGTGAATACAATAGGCGTCGCGCCGAATGCGAGGAGGCTGTCGTGTATCTGAAGTCCAGATCGCAGCGGGTTGACGCGTTGCGGGACCTCACACTCAGCGAATTGCGAGAGTTTTGCCAGGGAATGCCCGCAGCTATTTTTCGCCGCGCCCGCCATGTTATTACGGAGAACGAGCGTGTGCTTAAAGCGTCTGACGCGTTAAGGGCCGGAAAGATGGAACGCTTCGGCCAACTCATGCTCACTTCGCACCAAAGCCTTCGCGAGGATTATGAAGTGAGTTGCGACGAATTGAACATCATGGTTTCGCTAGCCGAACAAATTGAAGGCGTGCTGGGTGCGCGCATGACTGGCGGCGGATTCGGCGGCTGCACTGTGAACCTGGTTCGCCGAGATTCGGTTGCGCGCTTTCAGAAGGAAATGGAGGCAGGCTATCGGTCCGCTGCAAGTATCACTCCCCAGATTTATATTTGCGACGCGGCAGACGGCGCCGGACGTGTGACGGAGGAGAATCCGTAGCCTCCATCTCGGGCAATCAGGTGCCAACCAGAAGGTAAACATTCAGGTAAAGATTCAAAGAAAAGATTCAAAGAAATCAGGTGAGTGTAAATCCAGTTCTCGAACAGCCGCACCGCCGGTGGAATCCATTGCGCCGCGAGTGGGTGCTAGTTTCTCCGCAGCGGACCGAGCGTCCGTGGCAAGGCCAAACGGAAGCCCAAGAGCCGGCTGCGGCGAAATACGATCCGAAATGCTATCTCTGCCCCGGGAATCGCCGTGCGAATGGCGAGAGCAATCCCGACTATCAAAGTACTTTTGTTTTTGAAAATGACTACGCTGCCCTCAAGCCAGCGCAAACTGCATTGTCAGCAACTTTGTCAACAACTAAAGAGGGAGGTGACAGCTCTCCAGGCCTGTTCCGCGCAGAAAGCGAATCTGGAATCTGTCGCGTCCTTTGCTTCTCGCCTCGCCATGACTTCACCCTGCCTCAGATGAGGGAAGCCGAGATCATGAAAGTCATCGATGCGTGGACGGCACAGTACAACTCGCTGCGATCCCGCGGCGACATCAGCTACGTGCAGATCTTCGAAAATCGCGGCATCATGATGGGATGCAGCAATCCCCATCCGCATGGGCAAATTTGGGCCAGCTCCAGCATCCCTAACGAACCGCGGCACGAACAGCAGGCTTTGGCCGAGTACATGGCACAGTACGATCATTGTCTGCTGTGCGACTATCTCAAGCTCGAACGCGATCGCGGCGAACGCATGGTTTGCGACAATGATCGGTTTACGGCTGTTGTGCCCTTCTGGGCGATTTGGCCGTTTGAGATTCTGCTGCTTAGCCATCGCCACTTCGGCAGCTTCGCCGAGATGGAGACGAATGATGCCGAGCGTCGAGCCCTCGCCGATATCCTGAAGCGCCTGACCACTCGCTATGACAATCTTTTTAAAGTTTCCTTTCCGTATTCGATGGGCTTCCACCAATCGCCCACCAACGGCGATGAACATCCGGAACAGCACTTCCACGCGCACTTCTATCCGCCTCTGCTGCGCTCGGCCACTGTACGCAAGTTCATGGTAGGGTACGAAATGCTTGCTACTCCACAGCGCGATGTGGCAGCGGAGTGGGCGGCCGCTCGGCTGCGCGAAGTGAGCGAATCGCACTATACACTTTGGTAGTTTGCCTACAGACCAGGCAGCAAGGTAAGACCACAGGCCAATAGAACGTGACCGACTCGCACCAGAGAAAGCTATGAATTTAACCGCGATCGATTGGTCGATCATGCTGGTCTATCTCGTCTTCGTGCTGGGGGTTGGTTTTGCCCTCAAGCGTTACGTGAGAAGCGCCTCGGACTTTTTTCTCGCTGGCCGCTCGTTGCCTGCCTGGGTCTGCGGACTGGCATTTCTTTCCGCCAATCTGGGAGCGCAAGAAGTTATCGGCATGGCCGCCTCCGGCGCCAAGTATGGAATCGCCACCAGCCACTTTTACTGGATCGGCGCAATCCCCGCTATGGTTTTTGTCGGCGTTTTCATGATGCCTTTTTACTACGGCTCGCGAGCGCGCTCTGTGCCCGAATACCTCCGGCTGCGCTTTGATGAAAAGACGCGCGCGCTCAACGCCGTGTCCTTTGCCGCCATGACTGTCTTTTCCTCGGGCATTTCCATGTACGCCATGGCAAAGCTTATCGAGGTATTGCACATCCTGGACAGGCCATTCGCCATACTTGGCCTGCCGCATTCGTGGACCATGCATGTCAGCATCATGATGTCCGCATTCGTTGTGCTCGCCTACATTCTGCTCGGAGGTCTCACCAGCGCCATCTACAATGAGGTGCTGCAGTTTTTCCTGATCGTCGCCGGCTTCTTGCCGCTTGTGCTGTTGGGTCTGCGCAATGTTGGTGGATGGAGCGGACTCAAACATCAATTGCCACCCGCATTTACGCACTCCTGGCGAGGCATGGCGCATGCCAACACCAATCCCCTGGGGGTTGAAGTGTTTGGCCTGATGATGGGTCTGGGCTTTGTGCTTTCCTTCGGGTACTGGTGCACGGATTTTCTAGTCGTGCAGCGCGCCATGGCTGCGGACTCTATGAGCGCCGCGCGTCGCACGCCACTTATCGCGGCGGTTCCAAAGATGCTCTTCCCATTTCTGGTAATTCTGCCGGGAATGATTGCAATCGCTCTGCCCACCCCTGTAGCGTCCGCCGGTTCTGCGATACATGCAAATGCGCAATGGGGAGCACGTGGCCTCATTCCCGTGAAGGTTGATGAAGAGACCGGCGCGCCAAAGCTGGACAGCAATGGCAAGCCCATTCTCGACTACGATTTGGCCATCCCGAATATGTTGCTCCATTACTTCCCCACAGGGATTCTAGGCCTCGGCTTGACAGCCCTGCTGGCGAGCTTCATGTCGGGCATGGCTGGCAACGTCACCGCTTTCAACACCGTCTGGACCTGTGACATCTACCAGGCCTACATCAACAAGCGCGCCTCCGATCAGCACTATCTCTGGATGGGAAGGATGGCGACCGTCGGCGGAATCATCCTCTCCGTCTTCGCGGCTTATGCCGCCACGCGCTTCAACAACATCATGGATTTTCTTCAGCTCGTTTTTGCGTTTGTGAACGCACCGCTTTTTGCCACTTTTCTGCTAGGCATGTTCTGGAAGCGAGCAACCGGCCACGGAGCATTTTTTGGATTACTCTCCGGCACGGCTGCCGCGGCTATCCATAACGGCCTCAGCCTTCCGGCCGGAGCATCCATTGGAATCAAGGGCGGATGGATTCATCCTGTTTCCTTGTATCCAAGCGAAATGGCGCAGAATTTCTGGACCTCTATCTACGCCTTTTTTGCATGTTTTATTGTGTCGGTAGCCGTCAGCCTTTGGACCCGGCCGCGCAAGCCGGAGGATTTGATTGGGCTCGTCTATTCACTGACAGCTCGTCCGCAGGAAGACCCGGGCGTATCTTGGTTTATACGCCCGCTTCCACTGGGGCTCTGTATCCTGGGTTTGGCTGTGCTGTTAAACCTGTTGTTTTATTAGGCTCCCCGTCCGGTAGGAGAGAATTAATGGGGCTGGATGTGCGTATTCCGATGGGCCTGATGTTCTCGATCATGGGTCTGATGCTTTCTGCGTTTGGAGCGTTGAGCCCGCGGGACATTTATCAGCGATCGCTTGGAATTAACGTTAACCTCATCTGGGGCCTGGTCCTTCTGGCCGTGGGATTGATTCTGTTATTGAGCAGTCGGAAGAATGCACAAAAGAAATCAAACGTTGAATAGCGAGTAAAAGAGGCTGTAGAACTAAACGGCGGTTACCGTGAAAGCACACAGATCTGTTTTTGTCTTCGTCGGAATTTTGCTGTTAGTCACCGGTTTCTTTGCGGAAGAAAAGAACGTTAAACCCCCACCCGTCGCCCTCACTCCGCCCATGGGATGGAACTCCTGGAACAAATTCGGCTGCAACGTCAGCGACGAAATGATCCGAGGCATGGCCGACGCCATGATCAAATCGGGTATGAAAGACGCCGGCTATCAGTATGTCAACGTCGACGACTGCTGGCAGGTGAGCCGCGATGCGAACGGCAACATCGTCGCCGATCCGCAGCGCTTCCCGCACGGCATGAAAGCGCTTGCCGACTACGTGCACTCGCTCGGGCTGAAGTTTGGCCTCTATTCCGACGCAGGCTCGAAAACCTGCGCCGGCCGCCCCGGCGGACTCGGCCACGAGTATCAGGACGCCCTGACTTACGCGGCCTGGGGCGTCGACTATTTAAAGTACGATTGGTGCAATACGACGACGCAGGACGCCAAGGCTTCCTACGCCAACATGCGTGCCGCGCTGAATGCCGCCGGGCGTCCTATCGTCCTCAGCATCTGCGAATGGGGTACGGCCAAGCCCTGGCTTTGGGGAGAAGAAGTCGGCGGCAATCTCTGGCGCACCACCGGAGACATCACCGACAAATGGTCAGGCCAGACTAAGTGGCCCGACGGCAGCTGTTGTTCGAACGGCATGCTGGCCATCGTGGACCTGCAGGTGGGCGTCGAGTCTTATGCCGGCCCGGGCCACTGGAACGATCCCGACATGCTCGAAGTCGGCAACGGAGGCATGACCGACACCGAATACCGCTCTCACTTCAGCCTGTGGTCGGTGCTCGCCGCGCCCCTTATCGCTGGCAATGACCTGCGCAGTATGCGGCCCGAGATCCAGGAAATTCTCACCAACAAAGAAGTAATTGCTGTGGATCAAGACCCGCTTGGGCGCGAGGGAACGCGCATGCACCAAAACGGCGATCTGGAAGTCTGGGCTAAACAACTAAGCGACGGCGGCCGCGCGGTCGTGTTGCTGAATCGCAGCAGCGCCGAGCAGGAAATCTCTACCAGCTGGGAAGAACTTGGCTATCCCAATTATTTGAGCGCATCGGTGCGGGATTTGTGGAAGCACAAAGAGTTGGGCCAATTCACCGGCAAGTTCACATCCGGAGTGGCATCGCATGCGGTCGTAATGGTGACAGTGAAGCCCAGTGCTCCAACCGCTTCACAGTAAGATTCTGCCATTCGCAGACAGCCCCAGCAGAATCCCCCTGTGTTCCTCTGTGTCACCTGTGGTTTAGGGTTTTGCTCTCAGACCGCAACACCAGCGCGGGCGCACCTCCAATTGCACAGGCCGCGCCGTCGAAGTTATTTCGGGATCGTAATACTCATAAACTCGCGACTTGAATGTGCTGCTTTCGGATCGGATACTTCGCTCGCAGAGACTGCTGGTTTCTGAAACCGGCGCCCTTGTCCGTGAGTCTAATTACTCTCGTGCACATCGGGCGTGACGCGGGACATGCGAACCAGCACGGCGGTGTACGCGACATAGTGATCGCATTTTGTACCGTTGGCGTCCCCTCCGGGTTTTCAATGGCCGCGGCGTCGCTCGCTTGGCAGTTCCGAAACTGTCACCATCACGGAAGTCTCGACGCCAGTTCAGAAACCGACTACCCTCCGACTGAATATTGCATCTACGCAATAGCCCCTCGCGGAGGGTTGCCCGCAGGAATCTAAATTACGCCCCCTCGCGGAAGGACTCACAAAGAGTGCCGACGCAAAAAAGTAAAGCCGGGCGATGAGGTCGTGCCAAAGTGACCGAAGATCTTAGAAACAAGGCTGGAACCGTCATCGTGCCCAAAGATGCAAAGGTCATCGGACATGTAACCGAAGCGCAGGCGCGCAGCAAAGGACAGAAAGAATCGGAACTCGCGATCGCGTTCGACCATGCCGTTCTGAAGAACGGCGAAGCGATGCAGATGCCCATGTCAATCCAGGCCGTAATCGCTTCGCCTAATCGCAATCCCGCCAACGCACCTCAGACAACGTCCGGCTATCCCGGCCGCGAGATAAGCTCCACGGCCCCCGGTGGGCGTCCAGGATCGATGGGAGGAACATCTTCCTCGACTGCGACCGTGCCCCAAATCCCAAGCAGCGCACCGACGGACGCGCAAACTCAAGCGCAACCGCCGATCAGTGGCAATACGCCAGGTGTCGTGGGAATTGCGAACCTGAAGCTCTCGGCAGCGCTCGATGCGACTCGGGGTTCGCTGGTGAGCTCGGAAAAAGCTAACGTCAAGCTCGACGACACGCTCCTGCTGCTGCGCGTGAACCAGTGAGCCCTATCATGATCAGCAGGCCTCCGACGATGAGAATCCAATAGAGCATAGGCAGAATCACTTTCTTCTAACATGCAATACAGCAGCCATGTGATGGACACATCTCAGAGGTAATGCGCGACGATTTCAAGTTTGACGGCAAATTCCAGACGGGGCAAGCTCTGTCTCTACCGTCGTTATTTTTACCATCAGTACTTCTACAATCACGCTGGATGCGGCGAACGGTGGGCTAACAGCGCGAAGGCCGAGACGGTTGCGATCGCGGCAGAAACATAAAAGGGGACCGCTGGGCCATAGATCTTCCACAGCGCCCCGGTTATGACGCTGGAGAGCAGAGTGGTCACGCTGGTGAGAAACGAATAGACTCCGAGGGCCCGGCCCCGCACATCACCAGCCACGCTTTCAACCACCATCGTTTTGAGTACGGGATTGGTCAGGGCATAGAAGAGGCCGTAGAAGGCCATGGTCAGCCAGATTGCGAGTTGCGAAGGCGCGCGCGCAAAGACAAAATAAACGAGGGCGAAAACGAAATATCCAGCGGCGGCAATGGCGGAGCGCGAGAAGCGGTCGCTGAATTTTCCGGCTGGCCAGGAAAATAGCGTGAAGGTGATGTTGAAGACCAATCCGAGCAATGGCGCGCGAGACGCGGGAATGCCTATGTTTCCGGCTCGCAGTACGAGAAACATGTCGCTGGAATTTCCCAGGGAAAACAACGTGACCACGGCGAGCACGTAGTAGAAGGCAAGCGGCAAATGTGGTAGCCACTTGCGATTCGCGGAAGAGATTGCCGCCGAGCTGCGCTCGACTGGAGAGCCGAGGGCGGCTGTTCCTGCACTGACTCGCGAGTGTCCGCGCCTGTCCGCTCGCTTGCGGACCTCGCGAATCCCTACCCAGGCTACGAGCACGCAGAGCGCTCCCGGGATTGCAGCCGACGCAAAAACGCCGCGCATACCGAAGCGTCCGATGACTGCGAGCGCCAGCAGCGGGCCGGCGACAGCTCCGGCGGAATCCATCGCTTGAATCAGGCCGTAAGCCGAACCGAGCGCTGACCTATCGACGGACTCGACGACCATCACATCGCGGGCGGTTCCGCGGATGCCTTTGGCAAAACGATCGGAAAAGCGGATTCCCAGAATTTGCCACCACGACGAAACCAGCGCCAGCAGAGGCTTCACCGCATTGGCTACGAAATAGCCGCCGACCACGATGGGCTTGCGATGGGAAATACGGTCGGTCATGTAGCCGGAGAAAAGTTTGGCGAAGGAAGCGGCACTCTCGGCGATGCCTTCGATGATCCCGAGTTGCGCCGGCCCGGCGCCGAGAGAGGTCAGGAAGGCGGGAAGGACCCAATACGCCATTTCGCTGGCTGTATCGTTTAGAAATGATGTCAGGCCGAAAACGTATACATTGCGGGGTGTAGATGGGTAAGAGCGTGGAGTCGGCCTGTCCATTTCGTGTCTTGAAAATAGCATGGAGGTGTTCGCCAAAAACGCGAGCGGAAGGTAGGCGAATTCATCAGACTGAGATTGCCATGCCTTCCTATTTCACGAATCATCTCAGATGCTAGCAAGTCCCATCAGATTAATGATCAGTAGGTTGCCCGGCCGAAATAAATCTTTACAAAGTTTTTCAAATCAAAATTTGGCTATGCTACTCAACTCGTTTTAGCTCTTTAGCATCTTATGGACGATGGCCCAGATTGCCGAACCCTTGACCCGAATGATTGTGTGCCCGGGTAATAATTCCCCTAATGAATGGATCGACCTTGCCGTCGTGGTTCCAACCTATAACGAGCGCGGCAACGTGCCCGAACTTATCGCTCGGCTAAAGCGTGTGCTGCGCGATTTCGGATGGGAGCTGATTTTTGTCGACGACAACTCGCCCGATGGCACCGCGGAGCTGATTAGAGAATATGCTGCGAAAGATCGCCGTATTCGGTTGCTGCACCGCATTGGACGCCGCGGACTCTCCTCTGCATGCATTGAGGGCATGCTGGCGACGCCTGCTGAATACATAGCGGTGATGGATGCCGACCTGCAGCACGACGAGAGCATACTGCCCGATATGGTCGAGCGCCTGCGTTCCAAGAAACTGGATGTAGTGGTGGCCACGCGCAACGGCTCGGGTGGATGCATGGGCGATTTTGCTCGCGCCCGCGTGCGATTGAGCAGTTTAGGGAAGAAGCTCAGCGGAGTCGTGTGCCGTTGCCAGGTGAGCGATCCGATGAGCGGATTCTTCGTCGTCAGCCGCACGTATTTTCACCGGGTCGTCCCGCGGTTACAGGAGGGTGGCTTTAAGATTCTTCTGGACATGCTTGCCTCCAACGATTGTCCAGTTCGCCTGGGCGAGGTTGGCTACCGTTTCAACAACCGAACCTGGGGCGAGAGCAAGCTGGACGCCAATGCTGCCGCTGAATGCCTCTTTCTCATTGTGAATAAGTTTCTTGGCGGAATCGTGTCGCCGGGATTTACCGCTTTCGCCCTGGTCGGCGCGGTTGCCGTGACCGCGTACTTTTCGTGCATGATGTGGCTGTTTCTGGCGCGACATTTCAGTTTCACTTGGGCGCAGATCCTGGCAACGTTTGCGGGTGTGACTGTGAGTTTCCTGCTTCACAATCTGATTCTTCATCGCGACCGACGTTTGCGCGGTTTCCGGGTCTGGGCAGGGCTGGCCGCGTTCTGGCTGGCTTGCTCGTTTGGTGTGCTGGCAAATGTGGGTTTCGCTGGTTGGTTACGGCGGATGTACCTGCCGTGGTATGTGGCAGGGATGGCGGGGGTAGCAGTGAGTTCGGCTTGGAACTACGCGGTAAGTCAAATCCTGGCGTGGCAATGTCGATTACCGTACAAACTAACGTCGTCCTGTGTTTGCGACGAGGCGCAGTTATTCGAACTTCCGCAAGAGAATTTACCCGAAGAAATAGAAGTGATTCCAGCCGGAAGCGAAGAAAAGAGTGCGGCTTAGGGACACGATACAGTCGCCGAGGTCCGAGTTAAACGACGAAATCGAGGGGATTAGAGATCGAAATAAGTTTGGAGGGAGCGCACTAGCAGATCGCCCTGCCCGAAAGATTCGCAAAAAGTTTTCAATTTCTGCTTTGTACCAACCGCGCAGGCGCGAGAGCGCATCGTAGGCCAGGAGTCCTTTGTCCGTTTAATTGTAACTGCAGAAGGAGACACGCTTGCTATCGCATCTCAGCTTAAAACGCTTGGAGCAGCGCGGAGTTTTTCTTGTTTTCGTCTACGTAGGTTTATTTGTCTCACTGGTCATCCTCATGCTTGGCGCGCGGAGGGTTGAGGGTCCAGTGTGGCTCACCCCTGGAATATTCTGGGACGTAGCTATTTATCACCGCGCCATGCTGGCTGTGCATGCTGGCTTGGATCCTTATGCCGCGGGATTGGCTCGGCAATTTGCCGCGAATGCTGCCGGCAAACACGCTTTCACTTATGTTTACCCGCCGTTGACGCTGCCCGTGCTGCGCGGGTTTAATCTGCTTCCCGTGTGGTTAGCTGCCGCCCTCTACTGGGGAGCTTATTGCGCGAGTTACGCGGCACTCTTGTGGGCAGTAACACAGTGCTTCCGTCCGCAGGAAAGAGCCGTCATGAAATATTTTGTTCCGCTGGTGATTTTTTTCCCGGCTCTCATGCCGGATGAAGTCATCCTCAGCGGGAATGTGGCTTACATTTTCTATGGACTGCTTTTCCCCGCGACGATAGTGGGCTGGAAGCGCGGTAATTGGCGCTGGTTTTACGTAGCCGTACTAATAGCCTCCTGCTTTAAGGTTCCTTTTCTCACGCTGTTGGCAATCCCTGCGCTGGTGGGAGAGCGACAATGGATGAAGGCGACTGGCGTGGGCGCAGCTGGTCTCAGCCTGTTCGCGATGCAAGCCCTGCTCTGGCCAGTTCAGTTCCGTGAATATTTGACGAGCGTCAGCCTGCAGTTTGACTTCAACGCGGACTTCGGACAAAGCCTGGCAGGCAATCTTGGGCGGGCGTTGTACTGGCGCGGATTGCCGTATACGACGGTGCCCACGTTGGTGTTCCTGGTCTATGGAGGAATGCTCTTCGTGGCGCTCTGTTACTTCAGCCGGCTTTATCATCAGCGTAGCATCTCAGGCGAAAGCTGGATTCCAGTTCTGCTGGTTGGTACCACTCTCCTGAATCCGCGCATTATGCAATACGATGTGCACGTGGTCGCCTTGCCCATGGTGTTGATTCTTGTGCGCTCCGTGGCATCTCGTTCGAAGGCCGGTCTAGCGGTGACGGCTTGCGTGCTGGGTCTGGCCTTGACAGATCTCTTCGGCGTTAATTTCTATAGTGGGGACGACCTTCGGAATATGTGCGTGCTGATTGCCGTGATGGCCGTCGGCCTGGATCTTTTGGCAGTGGAAGCCCGTCAAACCATCGCGCAAAGTTCATTTGTCCTTTCGGAAGTAGTGCCCTTGCCGCAGGCGGCATTGGTTGGCGTGGAGGCGTATCATCCCGAGTCCGAGAGTTGATTTTTGTTCGTCGAAGATGTTTTCAGGTCGGGTCCTGGAGATAACGGAGGCGGTGTCAGTTTTCGTAAGACCTGCTGTCTGGGACCGGTTTTTTTCCGCGACCTCCGCTACAATAGAGATAAATGTCCGACCGCACTTTCACCCTCGAAGAAGCGCACACGCTCCTGCCGATCCTGGAGTCGCTCCTCAAACAGGCAATCCAGGGCAAGAAACTGATTGAAGAGGTGGACGCTGAATTGCAGCAGACCGCGCATAGAGTTTTTCTGAGCGGCGGCATGCTGCTGAATGTCGTGCACCTGGCCAGACGCAAAGCAGAGCGCGAGAAGTCGATTCGGCGCGTTAAAGATGCGCTGGCCGAAATCGGCGCGACCGGTGTTCAAGTGAAAGATCTCGACATAGGATTGCTCGACTTTCCGTGCAAGGTGGAAGGGGAGATCCTATTGCTGTGCTGGAAATTGGGCGAGCCGGAGATTGCGCATTGGCACGGCACCAATGAAGGCTTCGCCGGAAGGAAACCGGTGGACCAGCGGATCGCGAATGCGGGGAAGAAGCGGCCGAGGTAGTTCTCAGCTTTCAGTTCTCAGTCAATCACTCTTCAGACAGTCATTTTCTGGTCAATTCTTTTTTGGCCGAGGCTTCTTCGGTCAAGTCTCTTCAGTCAAATTTGTTATAGATCGCGTTTTGGCGATCGGCTACGGTGTCCCGTAGAGCTGGCGGTAGACTTTGGCATTGCGCAGAATGGCTTGTACGTATTCGCGGGTTTCGGTGAAGGGGATAGACTCGACAAACTCTTGCGGATCGCGGTAGTGGCCCTGACCGAGCCAGTCTCCCACGCGGTCGCTGCCGGCATTGTAGGCGGCCAGCGCGTACTCAAACTGGCCGTTGTATTTGTCGACCATGTCTTTAAAGTAGCGCGTGCCGAGCGCCAGATTTACGGAGGGCGTAAAAAGCTGGGTCGAACTGTAACCCCGCAGCTTGACTTGTTTGGCAACGTTTTTGCCGGTCTTGGGCAGAAGCTGCATCAGGCCGACGGCATTGGCGCGGGAGAGAGCTTGTGCGTTGAACTCGGATTCCTGCCTTATCAGCGATGCGACTAGATAAGGATCGAGGCCGTTAAGCTCGGAATATTTGCGCAAGTCGGTCCAGTAGGCCTTGGGAAACAGCGCTTCCCAGTAGGGACGCGGCAGGTCGGGAATGTCTACGGCGAAATAGTTGGGTGTGGAGCGCTTCATAATCTCAATGCCGCGATCGTAGCGGCCGAGATCCTGATAAACGCGGGCCATCTCGGGCGGAGCCCAGGCGCCGCCTTCCTGGCTGGCGGCGGCCTGCAACTCGCGCACCGCCAAATCCGCCAGGCCTCCATTGGAGAGCAGGCGCGCCCGTTCGACGCGCAGGTTGTCGTCGGGAGGATCGCCGGAGGTAATTTTCCGGGTGCTGGAAAGCGGAGGGACGCGGTCGAGTAGCGCGTAGTGCGGCACTTCTTCATTGGGAGGGGTTGGCAAGCCTTGCAAGCGCTGCCGGCCGAGCTCCGCGTAATAGTAGTTGCGAAAGCGGTCGGAAATCTTTTGATAGAACGCTCGCGCCATCGCAGGATTGTTCTCTTCCTCGGCCAGACGCCCACGCCAATACAGAGCGGCGGGAATTTCCGCGGAATCGGGATAGAGCGCGAGCTGATCTTCGAAGCCTTTCCGGGCCTCGTCGGTTCGGCCCTGGCGGAAGCTCAGCCACGCGGCCTTCCAGTGCGCATAAGAAGCGCGCGTGCCATTCGGAAAGCGCTCCTGCAGCTCGCGGAAGTAATCGATGGCATGGTCGTAGTCGCGCTTCAGCAGATACATGTTGCCGGCTGAAAGCAGCGCTTGTTCCAGCCAAGGGCTGGTGGGACCAAACTGCCGCAATTCGTTCAGCGTCCCTTGCACCGCGTCTTCATCGCTGGCTGAACGCTGAGTCTCGCTCAACAGGTAGAGGCGCTCGGCTTCGGCATCGCCGGTCTGCGCACCCATGTTCGTCAACAATTGGCGGGCATCATGGCTCTTGCCGCTTTTTTCGAGCGATCCGGCTAACGCCAACTGCACTTCTGGACGTTGGGGTGGGCTCACTTCGCCTGCCAGATCGCGGTAGTCGCGCGCGGCTTCGTCATAGTGTTTGGCTTTGAACAGAAGATCGGCGCGAGTGCGGCGCTCGGCGAGCGAGCCGGAGACTCCCAGCTCGCGCAATTCCGTTCCCGCCGCGTCGGCTTCGGCACTGTTGGGAAGGTTGAAATAGAGGTTACGGAAAGCGCTGGCAGCTTTTTCATGATCGCCCGCCGCTTCGTAGGCGCGCCCGATGGTGAGTTCCAAATCGCTGCGCACAGGAGCACGGTCCTTTTCGAGCAGGGATGCCGCCTCCTGCGCTCGGCCTTCCGTCAGCAGGGCGCTGGCGTAGACGAGGTGTGCGTCGCGGATCAAAAGCGAGTCGGGGAAGCTCTTGCCGAAATCTGCGACTGTGGAAAGGGCTTCTGGGTTGCGCCCCGTGTTCAGGTAGGCCTCGCCGAGGTAATAGGCAACGTAGTCTCCCAGTTCGCTGGGGCCGGCTTTGGCCCGGTTCAACGGCTCTATGGCTTTGGCATAGTCGTGATCGAGGGTGCGGGCGTAGCCGATGGCGAGCCAGGCTAACGCTCCGGCATCTTCTTTAGGGTGACGGCGCGCGTAGGCCTCGACTCCCGCATAGGCGGTGGGGGTGCGGTCTTGCAGCAACTGCTGCGCCATCGGACGCAGACTGGCCGAGGCAACAAAGGCCTGCCGCACCCGGCGCACGCGCGGAGAGACGGTTTTATGTTTTTTCCTGCTCGTGGCAGCGGTGGACTTTTTTTTCGCAGCGTGTTTCGTTGAAGAGGATTTCGCAGTGGTACTCTTCGACGACGTGCTTTTCGATGCCGTACCCTGGGCCGGCACACTTGCAGCGGGAGCCATGGCAAGCCCCGTCTCTACGGACCGCTGGGATTGGGCGGCTGCTGGCGGTGCGGAGATGCAGAACAGGCCCAGCCAAAGAGAGAAAAAAATTGCGGTGAAAACCGAGACTGCGAAACGGCGCACTCAAGCCTGCCTACTGCCGAAAATTGGCACCCATGATCGACGGGTCGTCTTCTGCGAGACTCCTCATTATTTCATGTTCCAAGTAGTTGGCGGAAGCTGCAACCGTGTTGCCGTAACGCTTCTGGTACGTACCGCGGCTTTTATCGATTACTTCTTTCAGCCGGTCGTAGAGGTCCCGGTTTTGCCGGCCTTCGGCAACCTGAGCCTGATTGTAGAGTTTGATCTCATCGACTAACAGGCGGGCGAAACGCTGAGCCTTGCGGTGAATTTCCTGATCTTCGGATGACATCGCCGGGGCCAGCACTGGATGCGGTGCAAGTGCGGATTCGGCGTGGCCGACCGGCAGCGGTTCGGCTAGCGCTGGCTCCATTTCAGCAATCGCCGATTGAACTTCAGATAGCAACGGGGCGATCGCGCTCTGAGTTTCCATGATCGCGTTATGGGCAATCATGGTCTGCGCCTCGACCGAGGGACCTTCCGTTGACGGAGCCGCAACTGCTTCGCCTGCAGCCGCGCTGGATGTCTCGCCCGCTGACGCTGCAACTGCCCTGGCATGGGCGGGAGCGAAAGCAGGCCTATGCGAAGCGAAGGGATCATTAAAGGCTGGGAAAGCTGGGGAAGCCGGCGCCGACTGCGCAGGAGCAGGGTAGATTGGCGCATCCGGCGGATGGGTGCTAACGCTGTCAGCGTGCGACCCGGACGGTTCTTTGTGCGCTTGCTTGCGCAGTGAGTTGACCTCGAGCCACGCGCTGGTTGAAAGCACCAGAAGTTCGAGCGTACCGGCCTCGAGCAAACCAGCATTCGGCAAACCAGCATTCGGCAAACCAGGAGCGTCCGTCCCGCTGTCGGCGTAGACGAGCGCTGCAACTTTGTCTTTCAAGATTAAGGGGAAGATTCGGGCGTCGCCGCTGGCCGGCGTTCCAACTTGCTGGAAAAAGCGCGAGTCCATGTCGGCAACGGGCACACTCGCAGCTTCCTGGTCGATCGTGCGCTGGAGCGGCTTGCCGAGCACCCTGGCTATGGCGGGAGCATTTTCGTCGAGCGCGAAGTCCTTGATTGCTTCACTGTTCGAAAAGCCGCGGGCCTGCCATCCTGTAGCATGGCTTCCCTTGACAACGAAGAGCGCAACCCTAGCGGCGTAGCGAGCGCTGGTATCGAGCAGGGCCCGCAGAATTTCACGTTGCGACGTACCGGCTTGAATTTCGGAAACGGCGCGGGCCAAATCAGAAGAAGCGGAGGACGCGGAGACCGCATCCTCGTTGTCGGGCTGGGTTGCGGCCTCGACTTCTTCCATTACCCGGCGGACGATCTCGGTACGCAGTTGGGCGACATGGCTCTCTAAAACCTGGCCAACCACTCTTTCTACAATTGGCTCAATCCAACCGCGCTCCTTCATTCCAGCTCCGGTATAAGACTATTTTGGTACACGCTTTTAGGGGAAGAAAGGCAAAGCCTTCTAAGCTCTGATTATAGGATGGCTTGCGGACAGTCGTTGGAAACCATGGTACCTGCCCTACCGGGTAGCTTCAACAACTGAGGGCGAGGCGGGAGAAGAGAGCGCGACTTCTTTATCCTCAGGGCAGCACGGATGAAGACGACTTTTGGTTTTCAGCCCCTAAAGGCGCGTCTGGCTTTGAGAATACCTTGATACGACGCCTGAGCTCGATGGATATCGCTCCCTGGACAGCCGAGGGCGGCTGTTGCTACGTGAGTGAGAGCCGAGGGCGACTGTTTCTGCGTGTACAATAGCACCTGGGAATCAGTCAGGCGTTCGGAAAAATCTGCATCGACTTACGAATGAGTACCATCCAACCCAACATAGAGGAACCAGTCAGCGAAGAAATGCAGCTGGTCCGGCGCGCCAAGCGCGGCGACGATCAGGCGTTCGAAGAGTTAGTTCGGCGCTATGATCGCAACGTCTTCCGCATTGCGCAGCACATTACGCAGAATCGCGAGGACGCTGAAGATGTGGTGCAGGAAGCGTTCCTCAAGGCGTATGGCAACCTGGCGAAGTTCCAGGAACAGTCCAAGTTTTATACCTGGCTGGTGCGAATTGCGGTTAACGAAGCGCTGATGAAATTGCGCCGGAGAAAACCGGAACGTACGGTTTCTCTGGACGAAGATGTAAAAACTGAGGATGACTCGCTGCCCCGTGAGGTTGCGGATTGGAGTCCCAATCCGGAGCAGATGTATAACCAGGCGGAGTTGCGCGACATTCTCACGCGAACGATTCAGGGATTGCCGGCGGGATTTCGGACGGTGTTTGTGCTCCGCGACGTAGAGGGCCTTTCGACAGAAGAGACGGCCCAGGCGCTGGAGCTGAGCATTCCGGCAGTTAAGTCGCGGTTGCTGCGTGCGCGCCTGCAATTGCGCGAGCGGCTTAATCGCTTCTTTCAGAAAAAGGCGAGTGGAGATGTCGACCAGTGAAGTGCTCTGAGTTTCTCAACGAATTGACCAACTATCTCGACGGTGTGCTGGATGCCCGGACCAAGTCCGAACTCGACGATCATTTGGCATGGTGCCACAACTGCTATGTGGTCTGCGACACTACTCGCAAGACTATCGAAATTTATCGAGACTCGGAGCTCTACGAATTGCCCGACGATCTGCGCACGCGCCTGCGTGCAGCGATCATGAGCAAATGTACGGCGCATAAGAAATCCCAGCCGCCCACGAGTTGAGCGCTCCATTCCCTTTTGCGGTTGTGCATATCTTCTGCTGTTCTCTGATAAGTCCTCGTAAGTGCTTCATTTTGAGCAGGTGGGAAGCACTAACTCAGTTATTCCCAGCAGGAACCTTTTTCGGCGTACTGGAATCTAATTATTTGGAGCGTTTTTCCACCTTAGGGTGACGGCTCCGGTTCTGTGGAGGGCTCCCCATGTTGTCAAAATTAATGGACGCCATGTTCGGCTGCCGGCATGCCCGGTACAGTTTTCCGATCACGGTGCGCGCGGGTTCGCCTCGTACGCCGATGGCGCAGCGTTCCGGTACCTATGTTGCGTGCCTGGATTGCGGCAAGGAATTCAGGTACGACTGGCAGGAAATGAAGATCGTGGGATCACAGGCGAAAGAGGTCGCGCGCTCCCTGGTTACGAAAGAAGCTGCGTAAACGGTTGGCGCTGTCGTAAGACCTTTTCGCGGCAGACTTTTTGCGGCAAGAATTGAACATTCTTCGTTGGTGCTGATCAAACTCTGCTCTGTATTTCCTGTCATTTTCCCGTTCTAGTCTAACCGCGAGTCGAATTCCAAAATATCGCTAACTCCTAGGGAGGCGGCGAGCGCATAATTGAATCGGCGCCGATCCGCGGAGCAAACTTCGGTAGCCCATTGGAAGCTTTTCCGCTTGCGGTTCGGACCGGAGGTGTCTATGCCTCTTTCCATGCTTCGGGAATTTCTGGATCGTAATCACATTCAATATATGGTGATCTCGCATTCCGTGGCTTACACGGCGCAGGGGATTGCCGCGCTCACCCATACACCCGGAAAAGAGCTGGCGAAAACTGTCATGGTCATGATCGATGGAAAGCTGGCCATGGCGGTTGTACCGGCTTCGTTCCGCGTGGACCTATACCGGCTTAAGAAATATCTAGCGGCAGACTCGGTGGAGTTGGCCAGCGAATTTGAGTTTCGCGACCGTTTTCCGGACTGCGAGACGGGATCCATGCCTCCTTTCGGCAATCTGTATGGCATGGACGTTTTCGTAGACCAGGCTCTCGCCGAGGACCAGGAGATCGCCTTCAACGCGGGTTCGCACCGCGAATTGATGCGGATGAAATTTTCCGATTTCCGCGCGTTGGTGAAACCGGCGATTATTCAGCTAGCACTGTCGAAGGCCCGTTCGCACGCGGCTTGAGTTCAGCGCAGGTGGTCTGGTACCCAGCGCAGCGATTCCCGTGGCCGATGGCCATCGGCGACCAAGCGGCGCTCATCGGGAAAATACTGTATTCCACTGTTGGTACTGGCTGAATTTGACTCAGTTCAAATTCAGCCACTACCCCACTGTTTTTTTAACAATCTTTACAAATCACTGTGTTAGATTTGCCCCTCAGACCAAAATACGGACCAACGCAAAACTTTTCTGGAGGCAACTGAATTGGGCAAGGACATGGTCCCCAAGAAAATCTTCTTCACCAAGGGCGTGGGAAAACACAAAGAGCGGCTCACCTCTTTCGAACTTGCCTTGCGTGACGCCGGTATTGCGGCGCAAAACCTGGTTCGCGTCTCATCCATCTTTCCGCCCAACTGCAAGCTGGTGCCGCGGTCGCAGGGCCTCAAATACTTATCGCCCGGAGAAGTCGTATTTGCGGTGGTGGCCGAGAACTCCACGCATGAGCCGCACCGCCTGCTGGCCTCGTCGATCGGAGTGGCCATTCCCGCCGACCGCAACACCTATGGATATCTGAGCGAACACCACTCGTTTGGTGAGACGGAAGACTCCGCTGGAGATTACGCGGAAGAACTGGCAGCCGAAATGCTCGCCACAACTTTGAATGTGGAGTTTGATTCGGATCGATCGTGGGACGAAAAGAAAGAAATTTATCGCATCTCGAACAAGATCGTGCGGACGGCTAATGTGACGCAGTCGGCGGTGGGGGACAAGCGCGGGCTTTGGACTACGGTGATTGCGTCGGCTGTGCTGATTTTCGACTAGTTTCGCTCGGCGGTTCTGGCCAGCACCGCATCTTCGCAGAAGGCGGAGACGCGGCAAGCCGCGTCTCTACAGTTTGGAGGTTGTCTTCTTCGCTGCCGGCTTCTTCTTCAGCCGCTCCAACACCGCCGCGACGATCAGCGGCAGGCCCACGGTAGCATCCACAAACACTTCGCCAAATTTTCCGCCTTCCGCCGGAGGCACAAACTTGCCCCACGAAACCGCTTCGCTGTAGGGACTGCCTGAAAGGCCGCCCCAGTAGACTGGTTCCGGGCAGATGCGCAGCCCATAGTGATAGCGCTTCAGCGGCAGGTCTTCCCCTCCCCGCCGATGGCGCAGTTCGATGAACGGTCCAAACTGCTGCGACCAGTTGCGCGGAACGCCTCCACCGATGGTGAAAATTCCAAGCCGCTTCTGACTGAGCAGGGTTGCGGCGAAGTATTCCAGGTCTTCGAAGGGATCGAAGCGGAAGCGCGGTTTCCCTTTCTTGTCGCGCTCACGGTTGGTCAATGCGTAATCGAGGCCCAGTTCGGAATCGGAGAACGCGGGCACAAATACGGGGACATTTTTTTCGTAGGCTGATTTCAAGATGCCGCGTTGTCCCTTGGCGGTTTTGGAAAGATGCGCTCCGATGGCGCGGTTCAACTTGTAGGAGCACATCACTTCATTGGCATCCCATCCGCCAAACGTCGCAGCCATTACGCGTTCCACGTCATCGAGATTCTGCTCGGGTTCGAGCGTGTCGTAAACGCGGTTGTATCCCGCCTCGTAGAGCTCCTCGTCGCTGAGATCGGGATTGTGGCGGAAATGAGCGCGCCCGGTTGCTTCGACGAGCCCATGCGCCATCAGCGCTCCGGTCGAGACAATCGCATTCACGATACCGCGATCGATCAACTCGGCAATCACCAGCCCCTGCTTGGCTACGGTCATAGCACCCGCCAGAGTCATAACAATGAAAGCGTCTTTGTCGCGAGCCATGGCCTCGAGCACGTCTGCTGCCTCGCCGAGCTGGCGGCCCGTAAAGGCCGTCTTCGACATGGCGCGCACGAGATCGTCGATGGATCGAATCTTGCCGAGATCGAGCGGCTCGAGTGGGATCAGGCGGTCGGCTAGGGGATCGTGCAACTTACGGTCGATGCCTGCGCCTTCTTCGTGACGGTTGTTCGGATGTTGGTCGTGCTTCGCCACACTTTTCTGCTTCAAGGACGAACCTCCCAGGGCGCACTTTCCAGAATCAAAATCATTTTGACCGAAGAAACAATTTACTAGAACTGCGGGGAACGCGTTGGCATGCTTTCACATTCGCGTGACAATCACGCACGCATCGAGCACTTTGATATGCTAGAGCGCGTGTTGAAAGTGCGAGACAAATTCACCGTTGGCCTGATCCAAATGTCGTGCGGGCCTGAACCCGGCGACAATCTGGCCAAGGCCCTCGATCGCATATCGGAAGCGGCACGCAACGGCGCCGATGTTGTCTGTTTGCCTGAACTCTTTCAGACGCAGTACTTCTGCCAGCGCGAAGACGCTGCCCTGTTCGATCTCGCCGAGCCAATCCCGGGCCCTACCACCGAGAAGCTGGCGGCCGCTGCCGCCAAGAGTAAAGTCGTGCTGATCGCATCGCTCTTTGAGAAGCGCGCGCCCGGCGTGTATCACAATACGGCGGCGATTTTTGACGGGCATGGTGATGGGCATGGCCACTCGGACGGCGCACTCGTCGGCATCTATCGCAAGATGCACATTCCCGACGATCCGCTCTACTATGAAAAGTTTTATTTCACGCCCGGCGATCTCGGCTTCAAGGCTTTCGACACTGCCGCCGGAAAGCTCGGCACGCTGGTCTGCTGGGATCAGTGGTATCCGGAAGGCGCGCGGCTCACGGCGTTACAGGGAGCCAGTATTCTTTTTTACCCTACGGCCATCGGATGGCATCCGGCGGAGAAAGCTGAATTCGGCGAGGCGCAGCATGATGCCTGGCGTACCATCCAGCGGGCCCATGCCATCGCTAATGGCGTTTACGTGGGCGTGGTGAATCGCGTCGGATTCGAGACCGGCGACGTTCGCGGTAACTCTGTACCAGGCAAAGGGCTGGAATTTTGGGGAGGGTCGTTTTTCTGCGATCCCTTTGGACGTGTGCTCGCCGGGGGCTCGCACGACAAAGAAGAGATTCTGCTTGGCGAAGTAGACCTGCGTCACCTGGAGGACGTTCGCCGCAATTGGCCCTTCCTGCGGGACCGCCGCATCGATAGCTACGCTCCCATTACCAGCCGCATGATTGACGGGAAGTGACGGGACGGAGAATGTCTAAACGAACAATCGCCAGGCAGTCTTCCGCGCGCGCAGCGCTGCTTCCCGGCGCGGAGGGCTATCGCATGCCAGCCGAATGGGAGCCTCACGAATCCACTTGGCTCGCTTGGCCGCACTTTCGCGGCGACTGGCCGGGGAAGTTTGAACCCATCGCGTGGGTCTATGCCGAGATTGTCCGCAATCTGGCTCGGCATGAGCGCGTCGATCTGATCGTCAGTGATGCCATTTGGGAAGAACGCGCCCGGGCTGTTCTCGAGAAAGCGGATGCGCTTTCGGACAATGTCCGCTTTCATCGCTGGCGCACGGACCGGGTCTGGGCGCGGGATTCCGGCTGTATCTTTCTAGTGCCCAACGCAAATCGGGTGGACACCGGACTGCTGGCGCTGCACTTTCAGTTCAACGCCTGGGCAAAATATCCGAATTACAAGTTCGACGAGAAAAATGGCGAGCGGATGGCACAGGCCGCCGGGGCTCATCTCGTGCGTCCAAACAAAGACAAGCGCCGCGTGGTGCTTGAAGGCGGATCGATCGACGTCAATGGCTGCGGCACACTGCTCACAACTGAGGAATGCCTGCTCTCCAGCATCCAGCAACGCAACCCGTCCATGGATCGCGCGGCCTATGAGCAGATGTTTGCCGATTATCTGGGCGCGCAATCCGTGATCTGGCTCGATAGCGGAATCACCGGCGACGACACTCATGGTCATGTCGACGACGTCACCCGCTTTGCCGCACCGAATACAGTAGTCACCATGATCGATCAGAATGAGCGGAGTGAGAATCACGAGGCTCTGCATGTAAACCTGGGCCGGCTGAGAAACGCCCGAGCGTCGGATGAGCGAAAACTTGAAATTATCGAAATTCCAATGCCGCGTCCGGTCGTCTTCGACGGCCGGCAGCTGCCTGCCAGCTATGCCAATTTTTATATTGCTAATGGCGTGGTGCTGGTGCCGGTGTTCAACGATCCTAACGATCTTATTGCGCTCAACACGCTTGCGGAATTGTTCCCGGCTCGCGAGATTGTGCCCATCTATTGCGGTGACCTGATCTGGGGATTCGGTGCGCTGCATTGCATGACGCAGCAGCAGCCGAGTCGCTGAAAATCCGAGCGACCAAGCTTGAAGCAGCGCAAATCTTAACCACGGGGAACACCGAGGAGCACCGGGTAGGGCAGAGGAGATTCTTTTCTTTGTCTTTTTTGATTGATTGGTTCGAGTTTTTCGCAGGCTTCGTGCGGGCAGCTATTCTCGTTCATCATTTACACTTTAGCCGTGAACGCCGAGATCATCGCCGTCGGCTCTGAGTTGCTGACTCCTCACCGCCAGGACACGAATTCGCTCTACCTCACGGAGAAGCTGAACGACTTGGGAGTTGAAGTGCGTTTCAAATGCATTGTGGGCGACGACGCTGAAGGGTTGACCGCCGCAGCCAAACTCGCAATGAGACGATCGGACATCATCATTTTCTCGGGCGGACTCGGCCCCACGGAAGACGATCTCACGCGCGAGGCGGTGGCCGATGCGCTCGGATTGAAACTGCAACGCGATCCCGAGATCATTGCTAAGCTTGAAGAGCGCTTCGCCAAGCGCGGCTACAAATTCTCCGCCAACAATGCCAAACAGGCCGACGTTCTGACCAGCGCTACGGTGTTGCCGAATCCTCTGGGTACTGCGCCCGGCCAGTGGATCGCGGGCAAGTATGACGGGCAGGAGCGGCTGTTGATGCTGCTACCTGGCCCTCCTCATGAACTGAAGGCGCTGTTTGAAGCGGAATGCATTCCTCGGCTGCGCGCGCGACTTCCGCTGCAGCACATCGCGACGCGCACCCTCAAAATGGCGATGATGGCCGAATCGCAAGTGGATGCGAAGGTCGCGCCCATCTACAAAACTTATACCGATGTGGAAACCACGATCCTCGCGGGAGCGGGCGAGATTCAACTTCACTTGCGTTGCAGGAAAGATTCAAAGGCCGAGGCCGAGGCGCGCGTTGAAGCGCTTGCCGAAAAAATTGAGGACGAACTGGGAGATGCTATCTTTTCGCGCAAAGGAGAAACCATCGAGCAGATTGTCAGTTACCTGATGCAGATGCGCAACATGACCTTGGCTGTCGCCGAATCCTGCACAGGGGGGATGCTGGCTGAGCGCATCACTTCGCTCGGCGGCAGTTCGCGCTATTTTATTGGCGGGGCCGTCGTCTATTCGAACGAGTTGAAAACGCAATATGCAAACGTTCTTAAGGCCCTAATCGATCAGCATGGAGCGGTCAGCCGCGAGGTGGCGGCGGCGATGGCTGAAGGCATTCGCAAGCGCTGTTTGTCGAGCTATGGAGTTGGAATCACTGGAGTCGCCGGGCCGGGCGGCGGAACGGAGCAGAAGCCGGTGGGTCTCGTTTATATCGCGCTCGCGGGTGAAGAAGGCACGCAGGTGGTCGAACGCAATTTTCCTGGAGATCGCACGCGCATCCGGCAGTTCGCGACGCAGCAGGCGCTGGAGATGATCCGGCGCGCGCTGTTGTAATGCAACCTGGGTTCATGTGTGTGTGATGACGGGTTCTGCCCCGTCAGGACGGGCCAGAGGCCCGTCACCATACAAGCAGAACCACACAAGCAGAACGCGCAACCAGAGTGATGCGAATATTCATTGGCATCGATCTTGACCATGAGGTTCGCGCCCGCATCTCGCGTTTCCTTGAAGGTGTGCAGGAGTTCGCGCCCGAGGCGCGCTGGGTGCGCCCTGAGTCGCTGCATATTACTTTGAAGTTCATTGGAGAACAGAAGACGGAGCAAGTAGATGCCATCGCTGAATATTTGCGGCGTATTGAGGGCAGCGCGTTCGAAATTCGCGCGGCCGGATACGGATTCTTTCCTACGGCAAAGGCTGCGCGCGTATTCTGGATTGGAATTCAATCCGGGTCGCAACTCGCCGAACTGGCGGAGAAGATCGACGCGGCCACGGCTGAACTTGGCGTTGCGCCAGAAGATCGGCCCTACAGTCCGCATCTGACGTTGGCGCGCGCTGGCGGCGGGAGAAAATCTGGATCGCCTGAATGGCGCAAGGGCGACGCTCCGAACGTGGCGTTTGCTGTGCTCCAAAAGTGGCTCAGGGCGATGGCCGACCTTGATTTCGGAACGATGACGGCACGCGAGTTTATTCTCTATCAAAGTCAGCTTTCGCGGGCGGGATCGAAGTATACGAAGCTGCAACGGTTTGCTTTGAAGTGAGGACCGCGGAGCGACCAGCGACTCGCGCGTCTGGAGGTGGTGGCCGGGCGCGGCACCCGGCGCTCCAAACTCAGTTTCGGACGAACATGAATTCCTACTTCATCATCGCCGCCGTGAGTTACCTCTTGGGATCGATTCCTTTCGGCTACGTGCTGATGCGGATTTTCAAAGGCGAGGATGTGCGGGCCAGCGGCAGCGGTAACATTGGCGCGACCAACGTGGCGCGGAGGTCCCCGGTGCTCGGGGTTGCGACACTGCTGCTCGACGCGGCCAAGGGCTTGGCAGCGGTTCTGATGGCACGCGAGTTCTTCCACGGGCCGCAGCAACAACTCATTATGACGGTGGCCGCGTTCTTCGCAGTGCTTGGCCATCTCTTTCCTGTCTGGCTCAAATTTCGCGGCGGCAAGGGCGTCGCTACCAGCCTCGGAGCTTTTATACTGCTCACCCCGAAGTCAATCTTGTGCATGGTGGTCCTGTTCTTGCTCGTCGCGGTTGCGTTCCGCTACGTGTCGCTCGGCTCAGTTGTTGTGGCGGCGGCTTTTCCGCTGCTGGCATGGGCTCTTGCTGAATACAGCGACTCACGGCAATTGTTGCTGATTGGGCTGGTTTCGCTGCTCGTCATTTGGAGGCACCGGCAAAATATCGGACGGCTCGCTACGGGAACGGAATCCAGACTCGGGCATAGATCGAAAACAGAATCGAAAGCAGAATCGGAAACCTTGGGAACAACCCGGCAATGACAACAACAATAACAAAGAGGCAACGACGATGACTCGCGTGGCCGTCATTGGAGCGGGCGCCTGGGGTACTGCGCTGGCTATGGTCGTCGGACGCAAAGGGACACAGGGTTTCCGGCACGAGGTTCGTCTCTGGGCGAACGAGCCGGAAGTTTGCGCGAGCATAGCCAGCCGCCGAATGAATGAGCACTTCCTGCCTGGCTTCATACTTCCGGAATCGATCACGGCCACGAGCGATCTCGACGCGGCGCTCAGCGGCGCGGAGATTGTCGTCAGCGTGATGCCTTCACAGCATTGCCGCGGCTTATTCGAGCGCATGGCGCCAGCTCTTCGGCCTGAGATGCTTTTCGTCAGCTGCACCAAAGGGCTCGAAAGCGGCACCCTCTTGCGCATGACGGAGGTCATCGCCTATGTGTTGCGGGGCCGCAAGTTTACTCCGCGAATCGCAGCGCTCAGCGGCCCGTCATTTGCCAAGGAGGTGGCGCGCGGCGATCCGACGGCCGTGACGGTAGCATCTATCGACGGAGACGTGACACGTGCCGTGCAGCAGGCTTTCAATGATTCTCGCTTTCGCGTCTATACCAACGACGATGTCATAGGGGTCGAGCTGGGCGGGGCTTTGAAGAACATCATTGCCATTGCCGCGGGCGTTTGCGATGGTCTTGGGCTCGGCCACAACTCCGTCGCCGCTCTGATCACGCGTGGCCTCGCGGAGGTAGCGCGCCTGGTCGTTGCCTGCGGCGGCCGTCTCGACACCATGGCTGGACTTGCCGGGCTGGGCGATCTGGTTCTGACGTGCACAGGAGATCTCTCGCGCAACCGCAGCGTGGGCGTTGAACTCGGCAAAGGCCGCAGCCTGCCCGACATCATCGCCGGCATGCACGGAGCGGTCGCCGAAGGCGTGTTCACGACCAAAGCCGCGATTGGTCTCGCCCGCAAAAAAAACGTCGAAATGCCGATCACGGAACAGATGTACGCGATCCTCGAAAATTGCAAGTCTCCGCAGCAAGCCATCGACGATCTGATGACTCGAGCGGCGCGAGCGGAAGTCTATTAGTAATTCAGAAATTGCCGTCACGCTCGCCCTGCGCTTTATTATTAGTGAGGCTCAATCGTCGCCGATGTCTAGCGTTGCCATTTCGATTCCGCGCCTGGCCCGCCACAATCCACTGGCGGCCGTCGGAGTTGTGTTGGTATCGATCTTTGCCTTTTCGGCCATCTTCGCGCCTTGGATTGCGCCCCAAGATCCCGCGCACATCGATCTGCCGAATCGCCTGCAATCGCCGTCGACGCAGCACTGGTGCGGAACCGATGAACTGGGACGCGACATTCTTTCGCGCCTCATGTGGGGAGCGCGGATTTCGCTCTTCGTCGGCAGCAGCGTGGTCGCCGGTTCTCTGCTGCTCGGCCTGATTATCGGCAGCCTCGCTGGGTACTACGGCGGAGGCATCGACCGATTTGTCAACGTGGTGTTGATGAACGCGTTTCTTTCGTTCCCTGGAATTCTTATTGCAATCGCTTTCGTGGCCTTCCGCGGGCCGGGAATTTTCAATCTGGTTCTCGCGCTGTCGCTCGGAGGCTGGGTAGGTTACGCGCGGCTGGTACGCGCGCAGGTTTTGGCGGTGCGCGAACGTGAATTTATCGAAGCTGCGCGCGCCCTCGGCGCTAGAGATCTGCACATTATTACGAAACATATTCTGCCGAACATTATTCAGCCGGTCATCGTGCAGGCGGCTATCGGCATGGCAGGCGCGGTTCTGGCCGAAGCGACGATGAGCTTTCTAGGCCTCGGTGTGCCTCCGCCCACGGCGAGTTGGGGGTCGATGCTCAACGATGCTCGTTCCCATCTCTTTGACTCTCCGCATCTGGTCCTCTTCCCGGCGGTGACGGTAATGTTCGCGGTTCTGGCGTTTAACTTTATCGGTGATGCGCTACGCGACCTTCTCGACCCCAGATCGAGGATTGAAGCGGGGTTGTAAACGCCTGACATCTATAGTTCAAGAATATAATTCAACAATTCAGCGCACAATTTACATGTCTTTTCTGCATGTCTTGGAAATTCATATATCTTTGACATTCGTCCAAAATGTTTTCAGCCGAGGCAAATTTGTTCGCAAAAGGGTGACATTTGCCCCGTTCCTACGTCTATAGGGAAGAGTGAGATTATGGAACTTTTTCAGCGCCGCCTCGTATCAATAGACATAAGGTTGGTTTTTATGAATAGACACAGGGAACTGAAATATCAAGTCGAATGCCTGCAAGATATCGCCGTCGTCAACTGCTCTGGACGCATGGTGCGCGGCGCCGCGCTCGACAGCTTTCGGCGTCGGATTGAACAACTGACGGAGCAGCTTGATCGTGTCCGCGTGCTGGTGCTGGATGTTTCCGAGGTCGAGCAGCTCGATGCGGGCGGCCTGGGAACCCTGCTGCTAATGCGCCGGTGGGCCACACAGAAGTCGGCGAAGTTGAAGCTCGTGAACCCGCCGGCATTTTTCCGCACGCTGCTTGAGACGACGCACCTGAACTCGGTATTTGAAATCTCGTCGTTGAAAGAAGCAATCTCCATTCTGCGCGGAAGGGAATGCCCGCCGCGCTTCGCAGTCGCCTGAACGGTTCGCCTGAAAACCTCGTCTGAATAAGTCGCCTGAATAAATCGTCTGCATAAAAGCTGGGGGCGCGATGCGATATAATTCGCGCCGCCCATGCAATCTAACTTCAGGTGTCAGGTCTCAGGTCTTAGGTGTCAGAACTGCACGCTGAACCGTGTGGATTGCTTGCCCGCCAGTTCTTTTAGATTCCGCGCGGCAGACCCGCAACCCTTCTGTCATCTTCGTTCGTGGATGCTCGAAGTTCTTAATCCCTCCCGATGACGCAACTCGCCCGCAAATTGCGAGTGACCGATTATTTCTCCCTTGGTTGGGGAACGATGGTCGGCGTCGGCTGGCTCGTCGTAATGGACGATTGGCTGCTGCGTGGAGGGCCGCTCGGCGGCATTCTGGGCTTCGCGATTGGCGGGGTTCTTCTGCTCCCCATCGGCTATGTTTATGGCAAACTAGTGATGGCCATGCCTGACGCTTCAGGCGAGGTCGCGTACACGGCGAAGGTTTTTCCGCAAGCGGTGAGCTTCTACACCGGATGGATGATGATGCTCTCCTACTTCATTGTTTGTCCGTGGGAGGCTGTGGCGGTGGGCCGAATCGCAGGCTATATTTTTCCGGCGATCAATTGCCTCGAGTTATATCGCGTGGCCGGCAAACCGATATACCTGCCGCATCTGGTCATCGGATTAGGTCTAACGGCTCTCGTCACGGCGGTGAACTATCTCGGCGTCCGGTTGAGCGCCACGTTTCAAAACTGGACCACCTTCGGCACGCTTGCGCTCTTCGTGATTTTTGTAGCCATCGGAGTCACGCGCGGCTCGCCCGCCAACTTTCCGCCTCTGTTTACGCACACGCCTTTCATTTCAATTTTGCTGGTGTTGCAGATCGTGCCGTATTACATGACGGGATACGAATCGGTGACCAAGGCGGCCGAAGAGGCCAATCCGCAATTCCGAGCCGAGGGTTTCTCTCGCGCAATCTATGCGGCGATCGTGGTCGGCGCCGTGTTCTACATTATTGTTATCGCCGCGGTTGGCTTCGTCGCGCCGTGGCGTACTTTAACCAGCGCGCCATTTATGACCGCGGTTGCGTTTGAACACGCCGTCGGCTCGCGATGGATCGTGAGCATTATTCTAAGCGCCGCGTTGCTCTCGCTATTCAAAGTGTTCAACGGAAATTTTATCGCCGCCAGCCGCCTGCTGTTTGCCATGGGCCGCCGCGGCCTGGTCGATGCGAGAGTGGCCAGCGTGCATCCGCGGAATCAAACGCCGGCCGCGGCGGTCGTATTGGTTGGCATGGCCACAGCCTTGTGCATGTTTCTCGGCAGCGCAATTCTGGTTCCGATCTCTGAGGTCGGATCGGTCGCTTCCGCCAGTGGATGGTTCGCCGTGTGTTCTGCCTATCTGTGTATGAAGCCACAGATCGCGGGCCGGCTGATCGCCGCGCTCGGCGCATCGGTTGGTCTGGCGATGATACTGATGAAGCTAGTGCCACGTGTGCCAGGAAGTTTTTCGGGCTGGGAGTGGTTCGCGCTCGCGCTCTGGATTATCCTTGGCACTGTCGTTGGGCGTAAATCGTCAGCTACGCGCAGGGCTCACACACCTTGCAGTTAGAAATATCGATCAGGAACAAAATTCATGACCGCAACTTACCGTCTTGCGCTGATACTAATGTGGATCCTTTCTATCATCGCCGTGGGCTTCGCCGCCGACGAACCCTTTGACATCGTCATTACGAACGGACAAATCATCGACGGCACCGGTTCGCCGTGGTATTCCGGGGACATCGGAATTCGCGACGGCCACATCGCTGCCATTGGCAATCTCTCCGCCGCGGCGCGCAAGCGCACCATTGGCGCTCAGGGCAAAGTGGTCGCCCCCGGCTTCATCGACATGCTGGGCCAGTCCGACATAACGATCCTTGTCGATCCGCGCCTGCCTTCGAAGATTTATCAGGGCATCACTACCGAAATTACTGGCGAGGGCGGATCGGTGGCTCCGTTGAACGACGCGATCATCGCGACCGACCGCGCCGGTTATGAACATTACAAGATCGATCCCGACTGGCGCACGTTTCGGCAATATTTCGCGCGCCTTGAAAAACAAGGAATGGGTATCAACCTGGCCAGCTTCGTAGGCGCGACTCAAGTGCGGCGCATGGTGCTCGGCGACGCCGACGTGCAGCCCACGCCCGAGCAACTGGAAAAAATGAAAGCTCTGGTCCGCGACGCCATGCGTGATGGCACTGTCGGAGTCTCGACTGCGCTGATGTACGCGCCCGCTCCTTATGCGAAAACGGAAGAGCTTATCGCAATTACCTTGGAAGCATCGAAGTTCGGAGGAATTTATGCGACCCACATGCGCAACGAGAGTGACAGTGCTCTCGAGGCCATCGATGAGGCGGTTCGCATCGGGCGCGAGTCACATATTCCTGTGGAGATCTGGCATTTCAAAGTTGCGGGCAAATCTAATTTTGGAAAGATGCCGGAGTTAATAGCGCGCGTCAACCAGGCGCGGGCCGCGGGGGTTGACGTTGAAGCCGACACCTACGCTTATACGGCATGGTTCAACAGCATGTCAGCTTTCGTTCCGGCATGGGCACACGATGGCGGTGACGCAAAACTGATTGAACGGCTCAAAGACCCCGCCGCCCGCGCCCGCGTTCGCAAGGAAATGGATACGCCGTCAAAGGATTGGGACAATGAGTGGCAGGAAATCACCGGACCGCAGGATGTGATGATCGGCGTGGTGCAGAATCCAGATCTGAAAAAGTTTCAGGGCAAGCGCCTCGCGGAAGTCGCGAAGGCGTTGAATGAAGATCCCAAGGACGCGCTCTTTGACATCCTTATTCAAGATAAAGCCTTCACCGAGTGTGCGGTCTTCGGAATGTCGGAGCCCGACGTGGCGCTCGCCCTGCAGCAGCCGTGGGTTTCGATCGACAACGATGCTTCCGGCACGTCGCCCGAAGGCCTGCTTGGCGAGGAGCATCCGCACCCGAGAGCCTACGGCACCTTCCCGCGCATCCTGCGCAAGTATGTGAGAGAGGAAAAGAAGCTGACGCTCGAAGATGCCATTCGCAAATTCTCGGCGCAGCCCGCGCAGCGTATGCGGCTAACCGATCGCGGCGTGCTGAAGCAAGGGATGTGGGCGGACGTAGTTGTGTTCGATCCGGAGACGGTGCGCGACTTGGCAACTTACGACGATCCCAACCGCTTGTCGGAAGGCATGCAGTATGTGCTGGTCAATGGCGTGCCGGTAATCGAAGACGGAAAGATGACGGGAGCCTTGCCGGGGAAAGTGTTGCGGGGCGCGGGTTATGTGCCGTAAAGATGGCGAAATCCCAAGCGGGTCACATTCGTGGAATCCCACCTTGCGCCAGGTACGCGCAAGGATGGGGCACCCCGGTCTCGTTCGCTTCCAACAAGGGCTCGATCTAACAGCTAAAAACTGATAACTGAAAGCTGTTTTTTCCACATTCCCTTCCGGAAAAAACTCTGCCATAATTGTTCGTGCACCCCAACCCGCACAAAATTCCCAACAAAATTAAAGCGAGGAAGCGATGTCGGCCAAGTACATCTTTGTAACCGGCGGTGTGGTCTCATCACTAGGCAAAGGTCTGGCGGCGGCTTCCATAGGATGCCTGCTCGAAAGCCGCGGCCTCAAGGTCAACCTGATGAAGTTCGATCCATACCTGAACGTCGATCCAGGGACGATGTCGCCATTTCAACACGGCGAAGTTTTCGTCACCGACGACGGCGCGGAAACCGATCTCGACCTCGGTCACTACGAACGCTTCACCCACGCCAAACTTTCTCGCGACAATAATTGGACCACCGGCCGCCTCTACGAGCAGATCATTGCCAAGGAGCGGCGCGGGGATTACCTGGGCAAGACCGTGCAGGTGATTCCGCATGTTACCAACGAAATCAAGGCGGCGGCTAAGAAAGTCGCGCAGGATGTGGACGTGGCGCTGGTCGAAATAGGCGGCACGGTGGGCGACATCGAGTCGCTGCCGTTCATCGAAGCGATCCGCCAGATGCGGCAGGAGTTGGGACGCGACAACACTTTGTTTGTGCACGTGACTCTGGTGCCGTTCATCGCCGCGGCTCAGGAATTGAAGACGAAGCCTACGCAGCACTCCGTCAAAGAATTGCTCAGCGTCGGAATTCAGCCGGATATTTTGCTTTGCCGCACTGACCGCTTTCTCTCTAAGGAAATCAAATCGAAGATTGCGTTGTTCTGCAACGTCGAAGAAGAAGCTGTGATCACGGCCAAAGATGTCGCGTCCATTTATGAAGTGCCGGTCGTTTTCGCGCATGAAGAAGTGGACACGCTGGTGCTCCGGCGGCTCAAGCTAGAAGCCAAGGACCGCGATCTTTCGAAATGGAACGATCTGGTGCATCGCGTCTACAACCCGAAAGATGTGGTTCGCATCGGCATTGTTGGAAAATACGTCGAGTACGAAGATAGCTATAAGTCGCTGAAAGAGGCGCTGGTGCACGGCGCGCTTGCGCATAATTTGAAGCTGGAAGTGAATTGGATTGAAGCTGAGGGGCTAGAGGCTTCCAATAAATCCGACAAGAGTTACGAAGCGCAATTGGAAGAGTATGACGGATTGCTCGTTCCCGGCGGATTCGGGAAGCGCGGTATCGAAGGCATGTTGAGGGCGATTCAGTACGCGCGCGAAAAGCACGTGCCTTATTTCGGAATCTGCCTGGGCATGCAGACGGCGTGTATTGAATATGCGCGCAACGTCTGCGGATTGGCGGATGCAAATTCCAGTGAGTTCGATCCGGCTACTCCGCATCGCGTGATCTACAAGCTGCGCGAGTTGCGCGGTGTGGAAGAACTGGGCGGCACAATGCGGCTGGGCGCATGGCCATGCAAAATCGAGACTGGGACGCTGGCCTACAAAGTTTATGGCCAGACCGAAATCAGCGAGCGCCACCGTCATCGTTACGAATTCAATCGCGAGTATGAAGAGCCGATGGTAGCGGCGGGACTGCGCATTTCGGGCTCAACTCCCGATGGCACTTATGTGGAGATGGTGGAGATCCCGGGGCATCCGTTTTTCATCGGCTGCCAGTTCCATCCGGAATTTAAATCGAAGCCACTGGAGCCGCATCCACTCTTCAACTCATTTGTGGGCGCTGCGTATGAGCATGGCCAGAAAAGGAAAGAACACAAAGGCGCGGCGGAAGTTGAAATGTTTTTGCGGCCGGAAAAAGTAGGAAGAAGATAAGCCATTGAATGATTGAATCATTGAATCATTGAAATGCCTCAATGCCTCAATGACTCAATCATTCAATGACTCAATCCGCCTTTGACCCTATCTTTCCAAATCGATAATGTTCGCGTCGGCGCCGGCGATCTATTTCTAATCGCAGGGCCGTGTGTCATTGAAAGTGAAGAGCACGCGCTGCGCATGGCGGAGATCGTCAAGGGCGTGGCGCGTTCGCTGAATGTGCCGTTCATTTTCAAAGCGTCGTACGACAAGGCGAACCGCACGTCGATTCGGAGCTATCGCGGGCCGGGGATGAAGGAAGGGCTGCGCATTTTGAAAAAAGTAAAAGATGAGGTGCACATTCCGGTGCTGACCGATGTGCATCAGGTCGCCGACGTGGCTGCGGTCGCCGAGGTTGTAGACGTTTTGCAGATTCCGGCGTTTCTCTGCCGCCAAACGGACCTGGTTGTTGCCGCCGCGCTGAGCGGGCGTCCGGTGAATATAAAGAAGGGCCAGTTCGTTTCTCCCTGGGACATGAAACACGCCGTCGCAAAATGCCGCGATGCGGGCAACAGCCAGGTGTTTGTGACGGAGCGCGGATCGAGTTTCGGCTATAACAATCTGGTCGTGGACATGCGGTCGCTGGCCATTATGCGCAAGTTCGCTCCGGTTGTATTCGATGCGACGCATTCGGTGCAATTGCCGTCGGCTTCGCATGGCGATGAGGATGAACCCGCGGTGAGCGGAGGCCAGCCGGAATTTATTCCCGTGTTGTCGCGTGCGGCCGTTGCGGCGGGCGTGGATGGCGTGTTCATGGAAGTCCATGACAATCCGAAAGAAGCGAAGAGCGACGGAGCGAACGCGCTCGACACGCGAAACCTGCGCGCAGTGCTGAAAGAATTGCAGGCGGTGAAGAAGGCGCTGGACGCGGTGCACGCGACGCCGTGATACAGCGTGAGGTGTAAGCCAGTGGCGACGCTAGGGGTTGTCGGTGTAGATAACAGCTATCTTCACGCGCTTACCGACCCTGAGCGAAAATCTGGCGGGAAGTGAGATGACCTGAATGTATACACTGGCTTCCACTCCACCATTAACTTTGACGGCACCTTGTTTGATCTTCCTAGAGGCATCAGAGCCGGACTCTGCCAAGCCACACTTAACAAGAAGACGATCCAGACGAATTCCTCGGTAGGATTTCCCCAGCGGTTCACCATCTACTGACCACTCAATTGCAGAAATCGGAATCGGAAGAACATCCTCAAACTTGATTGGTATCTCTTCGGCGTCTTCGGGAACCTCATTCTTCTGAAACTGCTTTGCCCAATCTTCCGCGGCTCTCGTCGCCGCGTCCGCCGAATGAAAATCGGCCACAATCGACCGTGCCAACTCTTTCTTCAACGCCATCGGATGCGCCTTCCCGCTCAGAGCATCCGCTTTCATAGCCGCGATCTGCTCCGCGCGCACGTCCGTCAGCAATTCGTAATAGCGCCACATCATTTCGTCGGAAATCGACATCACCTTGCCGTAGATCTCGAGTGGAGGCTCGTGAATTCCAATGGCATTGCCCAGCGACTTCGACATCTTGTTCACGCCGTCGAGGCCTTCGAGGATGGGCATGGTCAGCACCACCTGCGACTCCTGCCCGTAGGCGCGCTGCAGTTCGCGCCCAACTAAAAGGTTGAATTTCTGATCCGTGCCGCCGAGCTCCACGTCCGCTTCGAGCGCTACCGAGTCGTACCCCTGCGCCAGCGGATAAAGGAGTTCGTGCATGGCAATCGGCTTCTCCTCATGGAAGCGTTTGTGGAAGTCTTCGCGCTCCAGCATCTGCGAGACCGTATATTTTGCGGTTAGACGAATAAAGTCTTCAGCGGAAAATTTTGAGAACCAACGGCTGTTGAAGTCCACAACGGTTTTTTCTGGGCTGAGAATTCTGAAGACCTGCGCTTTATAGGTCTCGGCGTTCTCCGCAATCTGCTCACGCGTCAGCGGAGGCCGCGTCGCCGAGCGGCCCGTGGGATCGCCGATCATCCCGGTGAAATCTCCGATCAGAAAAATGACCGTGTGGCCGAGATCCTGAAAATGTTTCAGCTTGCGGAGCAGAACGGTGTGCCCCAGGTGCAGGTCGGGAGCGGTCGGATCAAAGCCCGCCTTCACCCGCAGCGGCTTGCCCGATGCAAGCGAGCGTTCGAGCTTCGAGCGCAGTTCGGATTCCTTGACGATCTCCGCCGCGCCCTTTTTAAGATAGGCCAGTTGTTCGTCAACCGGTGGAAAGTTAGCCATGCGTTTTGATTATAGCGATGCTGCTGCGGAAGAGCGGTCACTCTTGGGAGGGATTAATTCCGCCGATAAAAGCTGAGCGCCGCGTCTCCCTGCACCAGCTTCCGATAGCGCCTCAATTCGCCGAACGCTTCTGCTGGTTCAAATCTCTTCTCATGCTCCGCAATCACGATGCTATACTCTCGCAGCAATCTCGATTCCGCCAGCGCTGACAGCGTCTTTGCGTATTCATCCTGCATCGAGTAGGGCGGGTCCAGGAATATGAAATCCGCTGTGCTTCCCTCCTGCTCCAATTGACGCAAACCCTTCCCGGCGTCAACTCTGATGATCTGGAACCCGCTCACAATCTCCAGCGACTTCAAATTGGCGGCAATTACATCCGCCGCCGCTTTGGACGATTCGACAAAATACACAATCCGCGCGCCCCGGCTCAGCGCCTCGATACCGACCGCGCCGGTCCCTGCATAGAGGTCGAGCCAAGTCGACTCCGCCAGCGCAGGCGGATCGCCCGAGCACAGGACGTTAAACAAGGTCTCGCGCAGACGATCGGCCGTTGGACGGATTTCACTCCCAGCTAAGGACCGGAGCAACCGCCGACGGTACTGTCCCGCAATCACGCGCATACGTTTGTTATCCGAGTCGTCCGTGGGAGATCCGGCAAGCCGCGTCTCTACTCCGGACCCGTGCCCGTGGCCACTGCACTCACCGGTCCAGCCCTTCCGATTCTCGTTTTCGCATCGAGGTCGCGCTATTCGGACTCTAAGTAGATAGAATACTTGCAGGAGTGTCGATGCGCAGTTGGTCTATCCCGGTCGGTCGTCTCTTTGGAATCGAAATTCGCATTCATCTGACCTTTTTGTTCTTGCTGGTCTTTGTGTTGAGCACCGAAGGGGTTACACAGGATCCGAGCGCTGCCCTGCGGGTATTCGCTCTGGTCGGCATCGTTTTCGGCAGCGTCGTATTGCATGAACTGGGCCACGCCCTGGTGGCCCGCGGTTCGGGGATTCCAGCGAAAGGGATCATCCTGCTCCCGATCGGCGGCATCACGATTTTCGACGAGGCGCACGCGATTCCCGACCCGCTCAATGCGTGGAAGCGTGACATTCGTATCGCGGTGGCCGGTCCGCTAGTGAATCTTTTCATTGCCGGCCTATCCGCTCTGATACTGCTTTCGGCCATGCCTAATCTGTCGCTCACGGCACGGCCCCTTATGCACTCGAGCGCCCTTTTGCGGAGCATTGTCTGGACCAACCTCTATCTCGGATTATTTAATCTGCTGCCCGCTTATCCCATGGATGGCGGCCGCGTTTTGCGCGCGATTTTTTCGCGCCGCTCCGATATGGTTCGCGCTACCCAACGTGCAGTCCGCATCGGGCACGTCTTTTCCATCTTGATGATCATGGTCGGAATGCTGATGAGCAGCCGCCCGGAGACGCGCTGGGATGGTTATTGGCTGATGATGATCGGCTTTTTCCTCTTTGCCGGAGCACAACTGGAAGAGCGGTCGGCTGTGTTTCAATCCGTGCTGCAGAGCGTGCGCCTGGAAGAAGTGATGCTTACCGATTTTGCCACTCTATCGCCCGCCGACACTCTGGAAGACGCGCTGGAAAAGGCCGTGCACACGCTGCAGGATGATTTCCCCGTGGTGCGCGGTAGCGACATGGTGGGCGTTGTCTCCCGGCAAAAGCTTCTCGAAGCGCTGCGTGCCGAGGGCAACGGCTACGTGCAAGCTGTAATGAACCGCATCTTTGAAGTCGCCGCCAAGCAGGAGTCGCTGGCTTCGGCTTTCCGCAAGCTTTCCGCCCACAATCTCAGCATCATTCCGGTGGTTGACGAACAGCACCTGGTCGGAATCGTCACCTTGCAGAACCTGATGCACTCAATGTCGCTGCTGGCCGAAAGCCGCAAATTGCGGCGGGAAGCGCTCGACTCCTAGAAGGTCAGAGGTTAGAGCTCAAATTGCAGAAGTGAAAATCCCAGACTCGGCAACGGCCTAGGCGTCCAACTTCTGCAATTTGACCTCTAACCTCTAATCTCTGCCCTTCACATAGACTTCCTGAGCTGCGTGCACTGCGCATCCAAATTCGACCTCCTTGCCGGTGGAGTCGCCAATCACGTGCTCGAGCGCGGCCAGTAGTCCTATCGTGTCCAGATAATCGTAGTAACCAATGTGCGCGATGCGGAACAGCTGCCCCTTCATCTCCGCTTGTCCGTTGGCCACGACCGCGCCAAACTGCTGGCGGAAGCGTTTGCAAATAATGGTCGAATCGATGCCCGCCGGCGCCGCGACAGCGGTCAGCGCTGCCGCAGGAACGTGCGGCGCGAATAATTTCAAGCCCAGCGCCTCGACGCCAGCGCGCGTCATCGCCGCGCACAACTCGGCGTTCGCGATCAAAGCGTCCCGACCTACTGTAAGGTTGCCGTTGCCTAACTGTCGCACAAAATCAAGCGAAGCCGCCAGTCCGGCAAACAGAGATGTCGCGGGTGTGTATGCTGTTTCTCCCTTGGCTGCCGATTTCCGTTCCTTCCGAAGATCGAAGTAATAGCGCGGAGACTTCGTCGTCTCCATACGTTGCCACGCCCGTTCGCTGACGGCGCCATAGGCCAACCCGGGCGGAATCATCAACGCCTTCTGCGATCCGCCGATGATGACGTCAATCCCCCAGGCATCCACGTCGAGTCGCGTGGTACCGAGCCCGGTGATTGCATCGACAATCAGCAGAGTGCCAGGCGAATCGCCGGGCGAAGTGCTGGGTGAAGCGTTGGGCAAACCGCGGACCAGCCGCGCAATCGACTCGACGTTATGCCCCGCGCCGGTGGAACTCTCCGTCGCCTGCATATAGACGCAGCGGATTTCCGGCGTCAGCTTCCGGCGCACCTCGTCGAGTGAAAATGTCTCGCCATAGGGAGCGGTCACGGTCTCGACCGCGCAGCCAAACGCTTTCGCCAGCGACACCCAGCGCTCGGCGAACTTGCCTGCAGTCAGCACGAGCACCTTGTCGCCGGGAGAAGTCAGGTTCGAGACCGAGGCTTCCATGAACCCCGTACCCGAAGAGGTCAGCACTAGCACATCATTCTTCGTACCGATGAACTCCTTAAGATCGGTGAGAACGCGGGTGAACAGAGCGCGGAATTCGGCGGTGCGATGGTGCGCCCCGTAGGATGCCATCGCCATCTGCGCTTCCGGCAAGAGGGGCGTGGGGCCAGGAGTGAAAAGCCTGTTTTTCTTGATCATCGGAATCAGCTGGCTCGATGGCAAAGCCAAGAAATCAGGATAGTGGAAGATGGCGGATTCGCAAAACAGGCAAGCGCCGTTCGTCGGTCAGTCTGCAGACTCTGCAGACCTCAGAACTGCGCTCGGCCGGACAGCCGGGGGGCTGTCCCTACGCCTACTGTTGTTCGGTTACGACGGTGAACTGCTTCAGATTGGCAACTCCAAACGAAGTCGTGATGGCCACATCGGAGGCGTCGCGTCCGGTTGCCATCAGCACTCTTCCTATGCGCGGGTGGTTATGGCGCGCGTCGAAGGTCCACCAGCGATCTTCGAGGTAGGCTTCAAACCAGGCGCTGAAATCCATGGGATCGGGTGATGCTGGCACTCCGATATCGCCTAAATATCCAGTCGCATAGCGCGCCGGAATATTCAGCGCGCGGCACATCGTAACCGCAAGATGCTGAAAATCACGGCAGACTCCGAAGCGTTCGGTGAACACGTCCAAAGCGCTTTTCGTAGGACGCGCATACTGATATCCGAAACTGACTTTGGTGTGGACCCAGTCACAAACCGCCTGCACTCGCGACCATCCCGGAGGCGTCGAGCCGAACAACTCCAATGCAATTGTTGAGAATCTATCGACCTCGCAATAACGGCTGTTGTAGAGATAGCGAAGAGCGTCGTAGGGCAATTCTTGCGGGGGAATTTCGCGCGCCGCAAGGTTCACCGCGTCATGCATGCCTCCGTCATAAATCAAAGTCGAGCCACTTAATCGGAGCGCACCCGGTTGCGCCACGAACCGTGTGCAGCGATTGCCGAAGCTATCTATGAAATGATCGAGCGGAGCCGCCGGCGAGACGCGCAACTCATCTGGAGCCCGCAGGTCGGCGACTCGCGAAGGATGCACGCTCAGCAACGCCACCATCGCCACCGGAGCAGGAATGTCAAACTCGACCTCGCATCCCAGCCGCAAAATCATCGGTCCAATCGTTGGCACGGAGAGGCCTCGCGCTGAAGTCCACAACTTTAGATTTCAAAGAGCATAGGAGTCAAATTCAAAAATCACGGTCGCTGCCAGCGTTTTCGGAATATTAGGTTCTATAATCCCGCCATGCCCTTAATCGATCAGATTCAGAAAGACATTGTCGCAGCCATGAAGGCTCGCGAAGAGCAGCGTCTCTCCACTCTGCGCATGGTGAAGAGCGCGCTCAAGAACCGCGAGATCGAGAAAATGGCGCCGCTCGACGACAAGGAATCACAGCAGGTGCTCTCCACTCTGATCAAGCAGCGCAAAGACTCGGTCGAGCAGTTCACCAAGGGCGGACGCCAGGAGATGGCGGATAAAGAGGCCGCCGAGATCAAGCTCATAGAAACCTATCTGCCAAAAGCTGTAGGTGAAGAGGACATCATCGCGGGAGTTCGTGCCGCGATTGCGGAGATGACGGGTCCGCTGACGCTGAAAGACATGGGAGCGGTAATGAAAGCCGCCATGGCGCGTTTTGCCGCGGCGGGGATGCGGGTTGACGGGAAGGTGGTTAGCGACGCGGTAAAGAAAGAGTTGGCGGGGAAATAAGAAGCGAGATTGCAGCCCGAACCACGCAGCAGACGGGCGCATTTCTCCGCCGGCTCTTTTCTTGCGAGTCCAGTGGCATCGGCGCTAGGCGATGGGCAAACTGAAATAAAAGACCGATCCATGTCCCAACTGGCTGGTGACGCCAAGCCGGCCGCCGTGGGCTTCGACAATGGCTTTACAGATTGCCAGCCCCATGCCCGTTCCGTGGACTTGCACACGTTGGTTTCGCCCGCGGTAGAACTTCTCGAACACCAGCGATTGCTCAAAATCATCGATGCCGGGACCGCGATCGGCGATGCTGATGTTGAGCATTCCTTCGCTCGCCTTGGCTTCAGCCGTGATTCGGATCGGAGTTCCCGCGGCTGAATATTTGGCGGCGTTCTCGACCAGGTGGACCATGACTTCCTTGACGTGGGCGGGATCCATGCGCGCGTTGGGAAGATTGTCGGGAATTCTGACCTCCACGGGATGCTGAACCAGGAGCTGCTTCAAGTCTTCGAGCGCTTCGGCGATAGGTTCGCGGATGGTTGCCGATTCAAAGCGAAATTCCACTTTGTTGGCATCCAGTTGCGCCATCTCGGCGGCCTCTCCGATCAGCCGGTTGAGCCTGTCGCTTTCCTCGTTGATGATGGTCAGCAGTTCCTGTTTCTCCTCGGGCGAATGATTCGGGCTGCCAAGCAGGGATGTAACCGATGCTTTAATGGCGGTGAGCGGGCTGCGAAATTCGTGCGTGACCGAATCGAGCAGTACGGAGCGCAATTGCTCGCTTTCGCGCGCGGCTTCCGCGCGGCTGAGTTTTTCCACCGCACCCGCGCGCTCGATGGAGATAGCGACCAGGCTCCCGATGGCCTCCAGGGTCTGCCGCGACAGCGCTGAACCGGAGACTCCCATGCAGCCGACGACGCGCATACCCATGCGGAGCGGCATAAAGCCAATATGATGGACCGCGTCGAGCCGCGGTTCGCCTCGAACGCACACCATTTGAAGATCGTGCGCTTCCAATCCGTCGATGGTGGGGCCGGAGCGATAAATGTCGCTGCGGCTGGACAGCGAAATCGCCGCCGAGCGAATGCCGAAGGAATCTACGACGTAGCGGGGAATCATGTTTAGCAACTCGGCGGGGCTGTCGCTCGAGAGCAGTAATTGGCTGAACGCGTAGAGGCGTTCGAGTTCCCTGCGTCGTTCGACGGCAGAACGGGCCTCGCGCCGGGCACGCGCCGATAATTCGCTCACGGCGATGGCGGTGACCAGGAAGGTGACGAGCGCGACCGAGTTGTGCGGGTCGGTGATGGTGAAGGTGCCTATCGGAGGCAGAAAATAATAGTCAAGGGCAATGGCAGCGGTTACAGACATGAAAACCGCTTCGCTCAAGCCCCAAACAGCCGAAATTGCGAGTACGCCCAACAAAAAAATGAGCGCCATCGTGGTTGAATTGAAGTGCAGCCAAAGGTAGCCGACGAGTGTTACCACGGCGACCGAGAGCGCCGCGATCAGGTATCCGGTTCCGGCTCTAGCCGTGACGGTCACGAGGCGATTGTATGACAAAGCGAGGTTTCAAGGTCTCAGAGTTTCAAGGTTGAGGCGGGAGGCTTGCACGCAAGCGACCTGACCTTGAAACTCTGAAACTTTGAAACGTTAAAACTTTTTTCTGAGACAATGATCGCGATGCCCAAGACTCCCGACCAGTGGCTGGAGGACGTTGCGCCGACCAAGAAGGGCAGCAAGTTCAAGCTCTTTCTTGGCTACGCTCCGGGCGTAGGCAAGACCCACACCATGCTCACGGAGGCGATCCGGCGGCACAGCCGCGGCGAAGATGTGGTTATTGGCGTGGTGGAAACGCACGGACGGAAAGCTGTGGCGGAACTGGTAACGAGTCTGGAAACGGTGCCGCGGCGGGCGATCGAATACAAGGGCGCGCTTTTCGAAGAGATGGATGTTGACGCGATTCTCGCGCGCAAGCCGAGTGTGGTGCTGGTCGACGAACTGGCGCACACCAATATAGAAGGCAGCAAGCACCGTAAGCGCTATGAAGATGTGTTCGAGTTGCTGAATGCGGGGATCGATGTTCTCTCCACCATGAACATCCAGCACCTGGAGAGTGTGACGCCGACGGTACAAGGCGTGACTGGCATCGTGGTGCGGGAGACGGTTCCGGACTGGGTGCTGCAGAGAGTCAACGAAGTGGTGATGATCGACCTGACGCCGGAGGCGCTGCAAAATCGCATGCGGCGCGGCGATGTTTATCCGCAGGAGCGCGTGGGGCGGGCGCTGGGAAATTTTTTTCGCGAGACCAACCTGATCGCTTTGCGCGAACTGGCATTGCGCCAGGTAGCTCAGCAGGTAGACCTAAGCCTGGAGCAGCATCGCGGAGAAGAAGAGAAAGATCGGGCGCCGGTTGCTATTCGCGAGCGCATTGCCGTCTGCATCAGCTCCAACCCGGCGGCGCAATATCTGGTGGCGCGTGGAGCGCGCATGGCACAAGGTTTGAATGCTGAATTGTTTGTGGTTTATACCGACCTGGGGCAGGACACGAGCGAAGAAAACCAGCGTACCTTGGCTGCGAATGTGCGCTTTGCGGAGAACGTTGGGGCGACGGTTGCGCGGCTGAAAGGGAGGAGCGTGGCCCACGCGGTCGCCGAATTCGTGAACGAGAAGCACATCACACAAGTAGTTTTTGGACGCTCCGCAACCCGCGGCTGGAAACGGTATTTCTATCTTTCCGCAATTCATCAGTTTTTGCGGGACGCGCCGGCGGTGGACGTGCACATCGTGACGCAGGAACCAGGATAGTTTATATGTCCGAGCATAAGCATATTCTGGTGGTTGATGACGAAGCCCAGATCTCGCGGGCACTGCGGACATCTCTCTCCAGCCACGGTTATGACATTCGCGTGGCCAACGACGGCGAGACTGCGCTTGAGATCATGAAAGACTGGTCGCCGGATCTGGTCATCACCGACTTGGCGATGCCGAACATGGATGGATTGGAGCTGTGCCGGCGGCTGCGGACGAAGACGCAAATCCCCATCATTGTGCTTTCGGTGCGGGGCGAAGAGCGGACCAAGGTCAAGGCTCTGGACGCGGGGGCCGATGATTACGTGACCAAGCCGTTCGGCATAGAGGAGCTCCTGGCCCGCGTCCGCGCCAACCTGCGGCGTTCGCGGACGGATGCATCGGAACTGGAACCGATCGCCGCAGGAGATTTCAAGATCGATCCTGGAGCGCGAAGCGTTTTTGTAAAAGATCGCGCCGTCCACCTTACGCCGAAAGAATTTGACTTGCTGGCCTATCTCGCTCGCCACGCCGGGAAAGTGGTGACTCATCGCGCATTGTTAGGCGCAGTTTGGGGTGGAGAAAGTACGGAGCAGGTCGAATATCTGCGCGTCTTTGTAGCGCAACTCCGCAAGAAGATTGAACCCGCGCCAAATTCCCCTCGCTATCTTTTGACTGACCCCTGGGTCGGTTATCGCTTCGAGCCTGGTGGTTAGCGGCTTCCGGGTGCTCGGGTCTTCGCTGTTTTGCCGCCTGCCAGTCGGCGATTGTCCTGCCTAAAGTCTTTACGACTTTTCTAATTTTCGATTTATGCGGATTTTGCGTCCTTTCGAGTCTAATCGATTGAGCGCCTGTCAAAGCCGGCCGCAGGAAAGGAAAGTTAAAGGAAAGTTTATGTCCATTCAGGAAGTATCCGCCGAACGGTTTGCACAACTTTTTCACCACTACCATCAGGCGCTGTCCGATGATTCTGGAAATGCCTCCTACTTGCGCACGAAGGATGCGTGGGAAAGTGTGCCTTCGCCGGAAAAACCAGATTGATTGCTGCTGCAAGGCTCTGCTTGAAGTCGAACTCGCCCCCAGCGAGCGCCCAAACTGGCGATATTTCGCGAAGCCCGGCGAAGCCGATTGGGGTTGTTAAGTTAAGTCGGGCGCCGAACTCGCGGCTCATCTTTACGACTTTCATCTTTATGACTTCTTTATGAATCGCTTACCTCACCTTTATGAGGAAACCTGTCTAATCAACGAGGTCTGAAGACAACTGTTCGTTGTGCCCTTGTTCACAAGTGTGTTGTTCACAAGTGTGAGGTGTGCCCGCATCTGGAGGAGGTTGTGTGCAAGACCTGATCTTTGTCGTGGTCACGATAGCGTTCTTCCTGCTGTCGCTCGGTTACGTGGAATTCTGCGATCGAATTCGCTGAGAACAATCGCCTGCAGTCAAATCCTGGTTAAATTAACACGCTAGATCAACACGGATAAATCAACACGGGTAAATCCATATGAATGCTGAATCGATCATCATGCTGATTGTGAGCGCCGGTCTGATGGTCTACCTGCTGTATGCCTTGCTGAAACCGGAGAAGTTCTGAAATGACGACCAATGGCTGGATACAAATCTTTGTATTTCTGGCTTTGATTCTGGCGATCACCAAGCCGCTCGGCGTATTCATGGCAAGAGTGTTCAGCCGTGAGCGCACTTTTCTAGACCCCGTGCTACGGCCAATCGAACGTCTGCTTTATCGCGTGACCGGCGTGGATGAAGAGCACGAGATGCGCTGGACGGAATACGCTTACACCATGCTCCTGTTCAGCGGCGCCTCCATGCTGCTGCTTTATCTGATCGAGCGGGTGCAGCAGGTTCTGCCTTGGAATCCGCAGAAATTTGGGGCCGTTGCCCAGGCGCTGGCTTTCAACACCGCCGCGTCTTTCACCACGAATACAAATTGGCAGAACTATTCGGGCGAGTCCACCCTGAGCTATCTCACGCAAATGGCTGGCTTGGCCTACCACAACTTCGCCTCTGCGGCGGTGGGCATTGCATTGGCCATCGCGTTCGTTCGCGGAATCGCGCGCAAGGAAAAAGAGACGATTGGCAACTTCTGGGTCGACATGACGCGCTCCATGCTCTGGGTGCTGCTTCCTGCCTGCATCGTCTATGCCCTGCTTTTGGTCTCGCAGGGAGTCATACAAAATTTCAAGCCCTATGACACCGCGAAGCTGCTCGAGCCACAGCAGGTCCAGAGGGTGGGCTCCGATGGCAAGCCGATGGTTGGGCCGGATGGCAAGGCAGTGATGGATACAGTAACCAACCAGTCCATTGCCCAAGGGCCGGTTGCGTCGCAGGAAGCGATCAAGATGCTGGGCACGAACGGCGGCGGTTTCTTTGGGGCTAATAGTGCCCATCCCTTTGAAAATCCCACGCCGCTTAGCAATTTATTGCAGATGTTTTCCATCTTTGCGATTCCAGCCGGCCTTACTTACACGTTGGGCCGAATGACGGGTTCGCCGCGTCATGGCTGGGCGGTCTGGGCGGCGATGGCCTTTCTGTTTCTGTGTGGGGTTACAACTGCTTACTGGGCCGAGGCCGGAGGAAATCCGCTATTGCACGGAGTCGACCAGCAAGCGACGGCGCTGCAGGCGGGCGGCAACATGGAAGGCAAGGAAGTGCGCTTCGGCGTCGCCAATTCCGCCCTCTTCGCCACCGTTACGACCGACGCGAGTTGCGGTGCCATCAATGGCCAACATGATTCGTTTACTCCATTGGGGGGTATGGTGCCGTTGGTCAACATCATGCTCAGCGAGACCGTTTTTGGAGGAGTGGGCGCGGGCTTGTACGGCATCCTGATCTACGTGGTTCTGTCGGTGTTCATCGCTGGCCTGATGGTCGGGCGCACTCCGGAATACCTGGGCAAAAAAATTGAAGCCTACGACGTGAAAATGGCAATGCTGGTGACGCTGGTTTTTCCGCTGGTCATTCTGACGCTCACCGGTATTTCCACGGTCGAGGGGTTTGGCACGTCGAGCATAACTAATGCGGGTCCACACGGCTTGACCCAGATTCTCTACGCCTTCACGTCCATGGCAGGGAATAATGGTTCCGCGTTCGGCGGACTAAACGGCAACACGCTCTGGTACAACACTGCGGGCGCATTCACGATGCTGATAGGGCGATTCTTCATGATCATCCCCATGCTGGCGATTGCCGGCAATCTGGCGAAGAAGAAAACTGTGCCCTTTTCTGCGGGTACGTTCCCAGTAACCACTCCATTGTTTTCTCTATTGCTGGTCTCGGTGATTGTGATCGTAGGCGCGCTGACATTCTTCCCGGCTCTCAGTTTGGGTCCCGTACTTGAACATCTGCTGATGGTGGCGGGAAAAACCTTCTGATGCGGAGCCTGCGGATGCGGAACATTCTGAGGCTGAGCTTTCTAGGTCGATCTATTTGAGGACGAGCAGTCCCGGGGTAAGACATGGCTGAAAAGAAAAGCAAGAGTTTGTGGGACGCAAAAATCATACGGCGGGCGCTGGTCGATGCTGTGGTCAAACTCGATCCCCGCACCATGATGAAGAATCCGGTCATGTTCGTGGTCGAGGTCGGCAGCGTGGTCACGACTCTGCTCTTACTCCGCGACAAACAAAACTTTGCCTTCAATCTGCAGATTACGCTCTGGCTCTGGTTCACGGTGCTGTTTGCGAATTTCGCGGAAGCTATGGCTGAAGGACGCGGCAAAGCGCAAGCCGATACGCTGCGTAAAGCGCGGTCTGAAACCGAGGCCAAGCGCTTGCTGCCAAGCGGTTGCACAGAGACCGTGCCGAGCGCGAAGCTGCGTTCTGGCGACGTTGTGCTGGTTGTGGCGGGTGAACTCGTTCCTGGCGACGGCGAAGTCATCGAAGGCGTTGCCTCGGTGGACGAGTCTGCAATAACCGGCGAATCCGCGCCCGTCATCCGCGAAGCCGGAGGCGACCGGTCGGCGGTCACCGGCGGCACACGCGTGCTCTCTGACGTGATCAAAGTTCGCATCACGTCGAATCCTGGCGAAACCTTCCTCGACAGAATGATTGCTTTGGTCGAGGGCGCTGAGCGGCAGAAAACTCCGAACGAGATCGCACTCAACATTCTGTTGGCGGGACTAACGATTATCTTTCTGCTGGCGGTGGTCACGCTGCAGCCTTTCGCAATATATTCAGGATCGCCGCAGACAGTATTCGTGCTCGTCTCACTGCTGGTCTGCCTGATCCCAACCACCATCGGCGGTTTGCTTTCCGCCATCGGTATCGCGGGGATGGACCGTCTGGTGCAACACAACGTGCTGGCCATGTCAGGGCGCGCCGTAGAAGCGGCTGGAGACGTCAACACGTTGCTGCTCGATAAGACCGGCACGATCACTCTCGGCAACCGCCAGGCAGCGGAGTTCATTGCCGCGCCAGGCATCACCGCCGCCGAAATGGCCGATGCGGCTCAACTTTCATCGCTCGCCGACGAAACGCCCGAAGGCCGATCGATTGTTGTGTTGGCGAAAGAAAAGTACGCTCTGCGCGGCCGTGAACTGGCTTCGCACGAAGCGGTGTTCGTGCCTTTCACCGCGCAGACGCGCATGTCGGGCGTGAACCTCGACGGCCGCGAAATTCGCAAAGGCGCGGTCGACGCCATCACCAAATACCTGCATCAGTTTGGCACATCGCTGCCGCGCGAGATTCAAGCCAGCGTCGAGCAGATCGCGCGCTCGGGAGGTACTCCCCTCGTCGTCGCCGAGAATCAGCGGGCGCTCGGCGTGATCTACCTGAAAGACATCGTCAAGGGCGGGATGCGTGAGCGCTTCAATCAGCTGCGCGCCATGGGCATCAAGACGGTGATGATCACCGGCGACAATCCCCTCACCGCGGCGGCGATCGCACGCGAAGCGGGCGTCGACGACTTTCTTGCGGAAGCGACTCCGAAAGACAAGATGGATTTGATTCGCCGCGAACAGGGCGACGGCAAACTGGTTGCGATGACCGGCGACGGCACCAACGATGCTCCCGCGCTCGCTCAAGCTGATGTGGGCGTGGCCATGAATACCGGTACCCAAGCGGCGAAAGAAGCCGGAAACATGGTCGATCTGGATTCGAATCCCACCAAGCTGATCGAAGTCGTGGCCATCGGCAAACAGTTATTGATGACGCGCGGCGCGCTCACTACGTTCTCCATTGCGAACGACGTTGCGAAGTATTTCGCGATTATTCCTGCAATGTTCGCGGGAACATTTCCCGTGCTGAATGCGCTGAACGTCATGCACTTGCAGACGCCGCAATCGGCCGTACTCTCCGCCGTTATTTTTAACGCGCTGATCATCGTTGCGCTCATTCCGCTGGCCTTGCGCGGGGTCGCGTATAAGGCGATGAGCGCCGAATCTCTGCTGCGGCAGAATCTGCTCGTGTACGGGTTCGGCGGTTTGGTGGTCCCGTTCATCGGCATTAAGCTGATTGACATGTTCATCACCGGCATCAAGTTGATTTAGGAATTTGTAATTTGCGATTGAAAAACTAAAGAACGCGGGTGCGGAACTATCGAGCTAATGGGTTCAGTTTGTGAATTACAAATTAGAAATTACAAATGCTATGAAGAAGAATCTGATTACGGCAGTACTTATGACAATCGCGACTACGGTTCTGCTGGGAATTCTTTACCCCTTGCTGGTCACCGGGCTCGCGCAGTTGATCTTTCCCAAACAGGCCAACGGCGAACTGATCCAGCGCGATGGCGTCGTGGTTGGCTCGCGGCTCATAGGTCAGCCGTTTTCGGGACCGGGCTATTTCCATTCGCGGCCCTCTGCCGCGGGTGCCGCGGGCTACGATGCCACTGCCTCTGGCGGCTCAAATCTTGGTCCCACCAATGCGCAATTGATTGCTCGTGTGAATGGAGATGTCGCCAAGCTCCAGGCCGAGAATCCCGGCGTTCCCATTCCCGTCGATCTCGTAACGACATCGGGTTCAGGGCTCGATCCCGACATTTCCCCCGCGGCCGCCGAATTTCAGATTCACCGCGTGGCTCTGGAACGCAAAGCTTCCGAAGCTGAAATCGCGGTCCTGGTGCACGATAACTCTGAAAACCGGCAATGGGGATTCCTGGGAGAGCCGCGCGTAAACGTGCTCGAACTGAATCTCGCCCTCGATGCCCGCTACGGACGCGCGAAGGAGTAGATTGTGTGGTAGCGGGGCTTTGCCCCCGGCATGGACCCTTCGGCTTCGCTCAGGGCAGGCTTGCAAAAACCCCATCCCTACACGACTTCTAGCTCGGCTAACAAATTACTCTCAGTGCACCCGCGGCAACTGAAATCTCGGCCGGTGTCTCGCATACAAACTCTCCATCCGCATAGATAGCGAGCGGAGTTTCGGTTTGCACCTGAATCCGTTCAGCCCGCCAATACTCCACCTCTGGCAAGCGAAGATGGCGTCCGAAATAAACCATTGGAAACTTCATCAGCAGTTTGAACGGGCTCAATCTGTTGATGCGGCAGATGTCGAGTTTTCCATCGGCGAAATCTGCTTGCGGCGCGATGCGCATGCCGTCGCCATAGAATTGCGTGTTGGCGAATGCGGCGAGCAGAGTGGGCCTTTCGGCTCCGTTGCGATCTTCATCATCATCGTCTGCGCCTGCGTCGGTGCCATCGACCTGCGCCAGCCGCATCGAGAACGCGGGAAGCTTGAGCAGCAGCGACACCAGGGCCAATGCGTAGCCGCCGTGTCCGCGCAGCCAACGTGGCATCTCATTGGCGCGCCGGGTGACGGCAGAATCCAGGCCGCACCCGGCTACACAGCAGAAATAGTGGATGCGATCCGGCGCAGCGGGTTCAACAATGACACCGAGATCGACGGTCCGTCGTTGAATTCTCCCCGACTCGAAATCGCGCCAGGCTCGCAACGAATCCTGTAGCGAGCGCAGTTGCAGCGCTCGGGCAAAATCATTTCCGCTGCCTGCAGGGACAATCAGCACGGGGAGCTGTAGCCGAACCAGCGCCGACAGATGACGGTGAATGGTCCCATCACCGCCAAAAATTAGAATGGCATCAGCCTCGCTCGAAGAGGCAGGCAGTCCCTGCATCCACTCGGTTGAAGAGCCAGCTTGAAACAGCTTCAAGTCTGCCGGTGAAGTTCCCAAACCGAAGATGACAGCGGCGCGCATGGCTTTAGCTGAGACTTCGACATTATGCCGAGTCTAGAGTTGCTGTTACCCAGGCAGCTGCCGAGCTGCGCTCGGCTTCGACAGGCGGGGCGGCTGTCCCTACTTGAAGCGATTACGGCAGGCACTTCTGCATGAAATCCACCAGATCCCTTTTCATCTTGTCGTGTTCGGCGCGATCGATGTATACCATGTGCCCGGCGTTGTAGGTGGAGTAGGAAATATTCTGGCGGAACTGCGGACTGAGGTTGAGATGTTCCATGGTCCGGTTGGCGGCGGTGAACGGCGTGGCCAGATCATAGTAGCCTTCCATCACCAGGATTTTCATATACGGATTCTTAATCATCGCTGATCGCAAACTGCCCGCCGTGCTGGGAAAACCTTCTACCGCATTGCCCCACTCCCAACTCTGGAAGCCGGGTTGGTCATAGGCGAAAACTCTGTAAGGCATGTCCGATTTGTAGTTCAATTCGGTGCGCAGGTAGTTGTTAAATGCCGAGGTATAGGGCGGCAGGATGGCGGAGCTCGTCGGGTCGTAAAAATGGTCATCGCCGGGATTGGGACTGGTGAAGCGGCCATCGAGCCGGCCGCTGATCAGTTTCTGATCGAGCAGCAACTCTTTCGTGAAGGTGGGAACATCGATACGCAGATCGTGAGCTTCGATTACTTCCGGCCGCAGCCCGATATAGCGCGAAAGTTGATCGACGATCTTTTTATGTTCATCCGGCGTGAGCGCGTCGCCCTTGCTAAGAGCAAGCGCGTAGTCGTTTTCCGACCAACGGACGACTTCGTCGCGCATCTTCGCCACGTCTTGCGTGGACTCGGCAGATAGTTTGTGATGGTAGCCGGCAATCATGTTGAAGGTAGGCACCAACAGCTCGTAGGGCAGATCGTTCGATTTATTCCATTCGAGGGTCTGGAAATCGACGGCCATCGAGAGCAGCGTAACGCCGTTAAACGCGATGCCATGATCGGCCAGATAACCAGCCAAGCCCGCGGCTCGCGTCGTTCCGTAACTTTCACCGAGCAGGAAAAGTGGAGAGCTCCAGCGATCGTAGCGCGAGAGATAGAGGCGTATGAATTCTCCGAAGGCTTGCACGTCGCCCTTCACGCCCAGAAACTTCTTGGTTAGTTCGGCGGTCGCGGCCCGCGAATAACCTGTGGCCATGGCGTCGACCATGACGATGTCACTGCGATCAAGCAGCGTGTCGGGATTATTCTCCAGCCGATAAGGCGCGGCGGGCATGAAGCCGTTAGCCTGCAGCACCACGCGTTTCGGACCGAGCGCGCCCATGTGCAACCACACAGAGGCCGAGCCCGGGCCGCCGTTGAATGAGAAAGTCAGGGGACGCTTTGCAGCCTCCTGTCCATCGAGCGTGTAGGCGACGAAAAACATTTCCGCTTCAATCTTGCCGTCGCCGCGCTTGACCGGAAGCCTGCCCGTCGTTGCCGTGTAACTGAGATTTTTGCCGTTCAGAGCGATCTGATGATGCGTGATTACGGGCGGGACTTCCGAAACATCGTAGTGTTCTTCCTTGTCGGTGGCTTCGTTCGCGTCGGCCTTGGGCGGCTCCGCTGGCTTAGCGCTCTCTTCGGGTTTATCCGGAGTTGTCGAACTCGTCGGCATCGTTTGCTTCTTATCCTTCTTGGCCGCACTCTGCTTCGCGCTATCGGGTGTCTCCTGCGACTGGTTCTGTTGCGGCGCTGCAATCGACATCGTCAATGCCAGGAAAACGAGAATTGTGAAAACCTTCATGCTTGTCTCCGAAAGAAAAAGAATTGGACGAGCATTATAGCGTTTTCTCGAAATCACGCTATCGAAGGCTTGGTCAGTCCCTCCGTAGCCAACTCTAGTCGTGCTAGAATTTGGTGCGCCCGAAACGCGTCGCCGGCTCTAAGGCGCACGAGAGCTCTCTCCATCCTCGCAATGACGGACTGAACAAGTGGCACAGAATTCCAATTCACCGAGCGGCTCGATCACTTACGCGGATGCCGGAGTCAGCATTGATCGCGGCAACAAAACCAAGCAGCGCATCAAGTATCTGGCGCACAAAACTTTTACCAAGGGAGTGCTCAGCGAAATTGGCGGCTTCGGCGGATTATTCGCGGTCGATAAGAAGTATCTTGATCCCGTGCTGGTTTCAAGCGTGGATGGCGTAGGAACCAAGTTAAAAGTCGCTTTCGAAATGAAGATGCACCACACCGTTGGCGCGGACCTCGTCAATCACTGCGTGAACGACATTGCGGTGCAAGGCGCGGCGCCCTTGTTTTTTATGGATTACCTGGCCACTGGCACGCTGGACCCGGATGTTGCGGAAAAGGTTGTGGCTGGCCTGGCAGAGGCTTGCAAACATAACGGCTGCGCCTTGATTGGTGGTGAGACGGCGGAAATGCCAGGCTTCTATCCCGACGGGGAGTATGATCTTGCCGGATTTATTGTCGGAGTCGTCGAGCGCGAGCGCGTCATCAGTGGGAAAGACGTGCAGGTCGGGGATTGTGTGCTCGGGTTGCCTTCCAATGGCCTGCACACCAACGGATACTCGATGGCTCGCAAACTGCTTTTTGAAGTGGCGGGCTATTCTCTGGAAACATTTGTTAGTGAGATCAAGAATAAGGTTGGCAACGAGCTCATGCGCACCCATCGCAGCTATTGGTCCATCATCCGAAAAATGATTGCGGGCGACTGTGTCGCGGCGCTGGCGCATGTTACCGGCGGCGGCATCACTGAGAACCTGCCTAGAGTGCTGCCCAAGGGAACGTCGGCCGTAATCGAACTCGGCACCTGGCCGGTGCCGCCGCTCTTTGAACATCTGCAGAAGCTTGGGAATGTCGCCGAGGATGAGATGCTCCGCACCTTCAACATGGGTCTCGGTATGTTAATCGTCGTGCCCGCCGCAAAATTCAAAAAAGCGCAGACCTTGCTGGAGCGTGCTGGAGAAAAGTTTTATAGTGTCGGGCGTATCGCCAAGGGCGATCGCAAGGTTGTATTCAGCTAAGTTAGCTTCTAGCGACCGGTTTCTTGCGACCTCGCCATGAATTATCATCCCTCGCTTCCCTCTGGATGACAAAACCAGAGGCGCCCTTTTCGATTTGCTCCCCGTCTACCTGTGGCGAATAATATTATCCTGATGAAGAATCTCGGCATTCTGCTTTCTGGACGGGGCTCGAATTTCGCGGCCATCGCCGATAGTATCGAGGCCGGCCGAATTCCCCACGCCCGCATTTCGGTTGTGATCTCCAATCGCGCCGAAGCCCCCGGTCTTGAGACTGCCCGCCGGCGCGGCCTCAATGCACTCTTCATAGCGTCCAAAGGCAAACCGCGCGAACAGCACGATCGCGAAGTTGTTTCCGGGCTAGTAGAAAACAAAGTCGATCTCATCTGCCTCGCCGGTTATATGCGCCTGCTCTCGCCCTGGTTCGTGCAGCAGTTTCCTCAGAAAATTCTCAACATACATCCATCGCTGCTCCCGTCCTTCCCGGGCCTTGAAGCACAAAAACAGGCATTCGCCTACGGCGTCAAAATCACCGGGTGCACCGTGCACTTCGTGGATGAAGAATTGGATCACGGCGCGATCATCGTGCAGAAGGCCGTATCCGTGCTCGACTCCGACGACGAGCACACGCTCGCCGCTCGAATTCTAGAGCACGAACACATCGCCTACAGCGAAGCGATCAAGATGGTGCTGGAAGGGAAATTTGAGATCGTGGGCAGGCGGTATCTGAGAGGTTAGAGGTCAGATTGCAGATGTAAAACCCAAAATTCACAGGGCGTTGGTTTTCACGTCTGCAATCTAACCTCTCATCTCCGCAATTTTGGCCGTCTTAGCTCTGCAATCCTACATGATTAACTCATTCGTTTTTCGCGCGATCGGGTGCTGCATCACTTGCAGTTCGTTCTTCACCAGATTGAGCCCGTAGACGCACTGCTCAAACCTTTGTGATAGTTGCGCGAAAAGCGGCGCCACTTTCGTATATTCGAAGTGCTCGAACTTCGAGACGATGTAGTAACTTTCTTTTCCAGCCCTCACCCAATCCACAAAATTTTCCACTCGCTGGCGCCGCAGTCGATAGTGGTTGATGCTTTCCGGAAACATGCCAGCATAGAACAGGGTGTAGTCTCCAATGTGTTTGCGTACCTGGCGCTCGCGGTCGAAGGAGGGCGCAGGTCCGTAAATAGGATCGGACTCCATCAACATCTCGCCCACGTCATCCAACGGCGTTCCGACCGCATTACGGATCTTTAACAACTGTTCGGCGTCGCAGAACTCCGCGAGCAGATGCGCGACGTAGCTCACCAGCTGCGGGTCGCGAATTCCGAGCTCCTGCGCATAATGGCGTCCTACCAGCTCAAGAAATAACTGCTGCAGCGGATGCTTTTCCGGAATTGTTCCCATGTGTTGTTCTCCCTAAAACGTTTCTCCCTTAAACCGTGGCCCCCTCTTGTTCCCATCGGAACAATAAGCCGTGCGCATTAGATACCGCGATTTCGTATCGAATGCAACGGCACTCTTGAGCCACTATTGTCCTTAGAAGCACGTGCGGGACGCGGGGTTTGCGAATGTTTACTGGCAGCCGACAGGCGCGACTGCTAACTCCATGTTACAAATCGAAAAATTTGATCCATGGAATCGACTTACATGATTTACTGAAGGCATCTACATGTTCGGCCCGAACTTATCTACACGAAAAGTGAAAAACAAGGAGGGCAAAGTGGAGCGACTCAACATTTCCAGCGGGACACCGTGGGAGCCAATCGTCGGTTACTCTCGAGCGGTTCGCGTCGGCGCCTACGTTCACGTTGCGGGCACAACCGCAACCGGAGACGACGGAAAAATCGCAACCGGCGACGCCTATGCGCAGGCAGTTCAGATCTTCAAAAACATCCAACGCGCGCTAGAGCGGGCGGGGGCCTCGCTCAAAGATGTTGTTCGCACGCGAGTATTCCTGACCAACATTGGGGATTGGGAGAAGGTAGGGAAAGCCCACGGCGAGTTTTTTCGCGATATCCGCCCCGTGAGCACAATGCTGGCGGTTACCGCTCTGGTTTCCCAAGAGATGCTGCTGGAAATCGAAGCGGAAGCAATCGTGACCGAGGGAAATCAATGAATGGCGGGAGCCGGAAAACAGAACCGGCTCCGCCATCGCGAACGACTTCCGTGCAACAATTTCGGTGCAACCACTTCCGTTCAACCAGCGGTTAACGGCGGCCTTTCTTGCGAGCCGCTTTTTTCTTAGCCGCTTTCTTCGGCGCTTTCTTTTTGGCCGCTTTCTTCGGGGCCGGTTTTTTTGCGGCTTTTTTCGCTGGTTTTTTTGCCGCTTTTTTCTTCGCGGGAGCCTTCTTCACTGCCGCCTTCTTCGCCGGCGCCTTCTTTTTCGGAGGCCCGCCTTCCCCGCCGCCCGACGGCGCTACCGGGGCGGGTTCGCGCTCCGCTAGCGGCATGCTAATCTCATCCTCTTCCACCACCAGGACGGGCTCTTCTTCCTCTTCCTCCTCTTCCTCTAGATCCTCTTCCAGCGATTCGCCATAGGCGCCGCTGTCGCTGTACTCATCCGTCTCATCGTCCCGACCATATAGGGTCGGATCATCGAAGCGCATATCTCCTCCTCTAGTATTTGCGGTTACGCACGCAATGCGTACGCAGCCTGAGAAATTAGGACAACTAGCCGCGAAACTGCACTTGCTTTTGCGGAACGGCGCGTGATTATAGCATGTACAGTTTCACGGGGCAGTATCGTGCATTCTCTCCAGATTTGCGAGGAAAATCATGAAGAAAAAATAGTGGGGCAGGGGTGCGTGGTCAGCGGGGAGAAATAAAAGCGAAACACGGTAGATTTTCCCCGCTATTCGTAGGCCAAAGCGTCAATGGGATCCTTCCGAGCCGCCTTGAACGCCGGATACAGTGCGCCAGCAATAGCCCCGGCGATAGCAATCAAGGTCGAGCGGACCATCCACCCACCGTCAACTACCACCTGCAACAGCGGGAATTTCTCGGCCAACGCCACGCGAGCCGCCAGACTGACAAGAATACCGAGCACGATTCCGCCGAGGGCCAGCAGCACGGTCTCCCTGAGCACCACGTTCACAATGTAGAGCCGGGACGCTCCCATGGACTTCAGAATTCCTATTTCCCGCGTCCGCTCCATCACGGCTGTGTACATCGCTTGAAAAATCACAATAAACCCGATGACCACAGAAATACCCACCACCACATCGATAAACGTGGATAGCCCTGGATAGCTGCTGGTAGTCATCATGGCAAGATAGGACGCCATCGAGTTGACAACGTACCGCTCCATGCCAGGCACGTGCTTGATCTCGTCCACCACCGCATCGGCGTTCGCCGGGTCGTCGAGCTTGAGATAGAAGATGGTGGCCTTGTCCTTAGCGCCGATGAGGTCCTGCATGGTGGCCAGCGGAATAAATTTGCGCGCACCCTTGCCTCGTTCCACTATCCCACAGATGCGGAACTTGTTGTTCAGGATCTCAGTCGTGTCGCCCACCTTCACATGCTTCGACTTGGCAAAAAGATCGTCAACCAGTACGTCATAGGGCCCTTGAAAGGGACCACCCTCCAGATAGTGGAACCCTTCGGACAAGCTCTCGTAGCTATGCAAGTCGATTCCGGCAATGATCTCAAGGCTACCCACCGAACTGATCTGCGTGACGACCGGAGCAACAGTCTTCACATGCGGCAGTTTTGCCAGCACATCGCCGATCTTGATGGGCATGGGCGCCCCCGTCAACCCGGCAATGAACGAAGACCCTGGCGGTAGCACCAGCACGTCGGCTCCAATGCCGGCGGTTCGGGTGCGGCTATCCTGCAGCATTCCCAGCGAAAGGCCCACGATCAGCAGGATCATCGTGACTTCAAGCGCTATTGCCACTACGCTGATCAGCGAGCGCAACGGCCTATGCACGAGATTCCCGACGATCATCCGATTCATCATGTCTGTTCTCAGAAGCTTATTGCCAAGAGCCTAATGGCAAAGACCGCTACTTACTTTGGTTATCCGAGATTTTCGGCACACTGGCAGTGGGCTGATCGAGGTGGACGACCTCAGCTCCGGGTGGCTGCTCCAAAGCAAACTGGTCATCCGTAAGGGCTTTATTGATTTCAAGTTTGACCATGCTCATGGTGATGTCGTAACTCTCCCGCGGCCGTTCGATCTGAATCAGACTTGGGAAGGTAGTGCCATCGTAGTCTTTGTAATCCTGATAGTGTACATCCGTCGCGACGTTGCCCTGCTGGTCATAGATTCTTTGGCGGTGTGGCATAAGGTCAATGCGGCTGAACTCGATCCGGCGCGCCAGATACCAACCCACCGCCCCTTTGCGAATCACCGCCAGCTCGTAATCGGGCTGCTCGACCCGATGTTTCCTGGAATCCAGCACGATTTCATAGCCGTTTTCCAGCACCGCAATCTCGTCCTGGCCAATCCCCGGTATCAAGAACGCCTCATAAATGTATTGCGGTTGCATGTTCTCCAAGCGTTTCTCAGCCTGGTCAGTGTTGTTACCGTTATCGTTATGGTTCGAGTTCTCTTTGCTCGATCCGATGACGAACTTATTTTTCGGAGGAATCCATAGCTTAAATTCCTTTCCATCGCTCACCATATCGAAGGCCGTGTTCCGCACCACTGGCAGGAGGCCCTTCATGCGGAGCATGGCCGGCTTGCGCAACAGCACATAGCCACGAATCTCTTTGTAATCGGTAATCCGCCCGTTCTTAACGTCTCCCACAGAAGCGTCGATATCTACCGTGGCCTGCAGAGACTGAATCTTGGCGGCCTGGCTGTTGACGTAGTCGATGAGTTGCTGTTGGGTCGCCCTCTTAAGCGGCTGGTTCGATAACTGGCGGTCGAGAGTTCGTGTCCGGAACAGACACCCACCCAGCGGAACAGTCGCTATCGAGAGAACTAGAAGCCACAGAAGGCGCAAATGAGGACGATACATTAGTACCTGGGAAAACCTTCGCCGCATTGATAATTGATTAGTATAAGGCAGCGCAGGTTTCAGCGTTTAGCGGCTGGGATGCATATTGTGATGCCGCTCACGTTCGTGATACGCCGGCTTCAGCCGATGAGAGAGGACTCTCTGATCGAGAAATACCTTTTCCGCGGCCTATTAGAGCTTCGCCAAGCTGATCACAGCCGTCACTGTGTGGTTCTGTCCGGGCTCCAGACCAATCGCGGAGCTCAAAATGTTGCTCGCTTCGACACAGAGAAACTGAGTCCACTCGCTGTCTCCAAGATCCCGCATCCGTTGAGCTCCCTCGCGCCACGGATTCCATACCACGGTCGTGAGTGAATTCGTCTTCTCCAGCCGAATACGACGATGCATCTTCGAGTCCGACAGATCCACCGCTTTCTGGGTGTTGAGGAAGGCGTTGTCGGTCTGTGCCACAACCGCCACATCACCACTCTGCGTCTTCTCTTTATTCGAGTCGACGTTGTCAAGATAAGAGACGCCTTCCAGACCCTGCAAGCGCACGTCATTCACGTCCGCCACGCGGTTGTAAGTGTGAAGAGCTTCCTCGAAACGAAACGGCGCCGTCCCTTGATTGCTACACTCCAGCTCCAGTCTCAGCTCGGAGCCAAACGTCACCCGATGAACCAGTCGAAATTCGCCCGGCCACCAACGTCGGGTGCGCTCGTTGCTCTCCGTGAACATGGTGACGGTCACTCCGCTTCCGTTCTCGCTTTCGCTCTCAACGATAGCTTCGAGTTGCCACGCCGTCGTGCGCACGAACCCATGAGCGGGAGCCTTGGGATCGTCTGCCTTTCCCCGAAACCAGGGAAAGCAGATCGGGATACCTCCGCGAATAGCCTGACCTTCCTCCCAACGCGATTTCGAGCTGAGAAAAAGCAGTTCCTCAGCCCCCGCAGGCTTCCATGAGGTCACATGTGCACCATGCAGGTACATCTCGCCCTCACACGATGAAGAAGTTATCTGCACTCGCGGCATCGCGCCGTTGCCATCGCTCACCTTGGCAACGCCCGGAATTCCGAAACGTCGGTCGACATCCGTTATGCTGGAATCTGTATCCATCTCGATGTTCCCCCAATTTCGCAGATATACACCCGGATAACGGCATAGCTGTCAGCGAGCACGCTCGTGCCGAACCCCGAATAAAAATTGCATTCACTTCTGACGTTTATTCAGCCTGTCGAGGGCGCGCTTCAGTTCTTCAAGTTTCTGCCCGGCCTCTCCCAATTTGCCTTCCGCTGTCAGCCGTTGGTAGTCGGCAAGATCCCTCGCAGCTTCCGGGATGAGCACATTGAGATTGGCGTCCGCTCCAAGCGGGCCCGCCACGGACGATGCGGGCGCGCCGTTAACTGATGCGCTCGCCGTAGGAGCGCCCGCTGGCATACTCGGAGACGGTGCAGTCAAGGACGACGACCCTCCGCCAAAAAGCGCGGCCATGGCCGATTCGAACGTCGGACCGTACGCAAGCTTATCCTGCAGCGCCAGCACCACCAGTCGCAGTTCGGGCATGGGGCTGCGCTCCGCCTGCAGGTAAATAGGCTCCGCATACAACAGCGCCCGCCCCGTGGGAATGACCAGCAGCGCCCCACGCCTCACATGCGACCCCTGCTGATTCCACAACGTCAATTGTCCCGAAAGTTCCGCGTTCTGATCGATGCGAGCCTCGATTTGCAAAGGCCCATCGACCAGCTTAGTCTTGGGAAAGTTGTAGACGACTGACGTACCGTACTTTGCGCCATCGCTGCGCCCGGCAATCCAGCCAATCAGATTATTCCGGTTGGCCGGCGTGAAAGGAAGAATCTCCGCAAACTCTACGCCGCTCTCGCCCGGCAGCTTCATCAGCACGAAGTTAGGTTGCATTGCCTGTGTCGTCTGCCCGCCGCCCTCGCTCATGCCGACCTCCGTAGCCACGGTCCACAAATCCTCGCGGTTATAGAAAGCCTCCGGATCGGTCATGTGATACAGCCCGTACACTTCCGCCTGCAGTTTTAGCATCAGCTCGGGATAGCGTACGTGCTTTCGAAGCCCCGCCGGCATAGTGGAGGCATCCTTAAACAGAGCAGGAAAAATGCCGCGGTAAGCTGCGATGATCGGATCCTCGGTATCAAAAACATAAAACGTAGTCGTGCCGTCGTACGCGTCGATAACCACCTTGACGCTATTCCGCATGTAGTTAATAAGACTGTTATCTAGCTGGTAATGGGTCGAGTAAGGATAGCTGTCCGACACCGTGTAGGCATCCATGATCCATGACAGCCGTCCATCGTCGCCAAGCACTATGTAAGGATCGGGATCGTAAGTGAGAAAAGGCGTCAAAGCCGCCACGCGATTGCGTATGTTGCGCTGCATTAGCAGACGGCTATCATGGTTCACGTCATCGCTGAAAGGAAGCTTTGCCAGGTCGCCGCGGTCAAGCGCAATAATGGCGCGCCGCAGAAAATTGCCAATAACGATGCCGCCGTTGCCCTCATAAGATGTCAGATTATTGCTTTCGCCCTGCGGATAGTTAAATTCCTTCTGCCGCGTCTTTACGTACACGTCAGTGTCTGTCAACTCCCCGAAATAAATCTCAGGACGTGTCACAGTTAAGCCGCGCACTGTGCTCTGGACAGGCATGTCCCTCAGAATCAACGTCGGCAGCCCTTCTGGCGTGAACCCATTGACCGGATTCATTGTGATGCCGTACCCGTGCGTGTAAATCAGCTTTTCATTGATCCAGTTGCGGCTGCTCTCCGGAAGCTTCTCAACATTCAACTCACGCGCAGCCAGCATTACCTCGCGGGTCGTGCCGTCGATGTCATAGCGATCGATGTCGATGTCGGGAAAGTCGTAGTAAGTGCGGATCTCCTGAATCTGACGCAGCGTATCCTGGAGCGCATGCCAGTCCCACAGCCGTATGTTCTGCAGCGTCGCCTGATTATTTGCAGCGTCGGCCGCAGCGACAGTAGTCTCAGCGGGGAACTCGCGCTGCGCGACGAGATTTAATCCATAAGCCCGCCGAGTGAGCTCGGTGTTGTAGGAAATATAGGGTTGCTCACGCACCAGTTCGTTAGGTTTGACGATAAAACTGCTGACGTACCATGCTATCCCTTGAAGGCCCACATAACAGATCGCAGCCGGGAGGATGGCCGCCACCAGCCAACTCCCGCGCGACATCCGCATCCCATTAACGGCTGCGATCACTGCGCCGGCAACAAGCGCGGCGCACACCACCAGCGTCCCTGTAAGCGTTACGTGCGCATCGGTATAAGTCACGCCGCCGAAAATCGTATGATCGTCAAGCAGCCGCTCGAACCGCCCGAGATAAGCAAGGGTCGCAAGAATCAGCAACAGAAATGCCAATGCGATAGATAGCCCGCGCCAGGGCAATGTTACCGAGCGGCTAAGTCGCCCGGCAAGCATGCGGCTTCCACCCGTAATAAGGATAAAGAAAATGGCCAGCGCACAGATAATCACCGCCAGAGTAAGCAGCCAGCCAGTAATTAGCTGCCATGCCGGCAGCGTAAATAGAAAGAAGTTCAGCGGCTTGCCAAAAATCGGATCGACGAGGCTGCCCGAGACGCCCGGTGCGTAGCGAGGCGCATACCAAAAAAGCGCAAGCGTCGGCCACTCCACCATCATGCCCGCGCCGGTTGCAGCCGCAATCACGAGCGCCAGCCCCAGCGCAATCAGCCGCAACACAGGTTCAACCGGCAGCTTCAGCGGTTGTCCACCAATGTAAATCGTGTGCCCGCTAGGCAGGTCGGGCAGGTGCGCTCGCTTCAGAGCCAGAAAGGATCCATACAGAATCAGAAATGTGGCCGCGGCAAAAGCCGCGAAAGTCTCCCATTGCAAACTCAGTGTTTTCCAAAATACCTCGCCATAGCCGAGCGAGCCGAACCACAGCGCCTCTACGTAATAGGACAACGCCGTTCGGCCCCCAAACACAATGGCCGCAAGCGCGATAAGAATAAGGATAAAGCGGCGGCGATGTCGCGGCGATCGCGGCGGCCGCACCGAGTGCGGCGGCGGCCAGTCTATGGACTCAGGCATGGGTCTACTCCGTCTTGTCAACTCAATGAATCGATTGTCCGCATCATACTCCTCCGCGTCACTGCTTCTTTCCTCCACTCTCGTCGCGGCGTATAAAGAACTGCCACTTGTCCATCGCCGCCGGCACCGCAACGTCGAAAAAACCGACCATCATTTCATCCAACGTCTGGTCGCCCCACGTCACCATCTTCTCCGGATCGGGATTATGCGGATTGTTCCGCGAATTGTCGTACCATGCCACCGCTCGCAACCTGGTCCCCGCCTTCAATTCCCGCGGCTCGGCCAGCTTGTAACTCAATTGCCAGTGAAAGTGATAATTAACCCGCAGCAGCGTCGCCACGGTTCCGTCATCATGCACAATGTCATATTCAAAGCGCTTCCCCCGCAGATGCATATGCGGGCAAAAGCTGAGCAAAATCGTATCGTTGGGCAGCGTGCCTTCGACCTCGACGCGAAAATCCTCTGCCCCTGGAGGAATCAACAGGGCATGATTATTCAATTGCAGCGTAATCACCCTCTGCTTTGGCGCGCTCTTGGCGAATACCAATCCCACGCTAGTCTCATCGGTAGTCGCCGTCCCATTCGTCGTGTAATGCATCTGAAACACGAGATCCGATCCTGCTGGCACGAACTTTGCCATTCCGTCCGCCCAAAGATCCGGAGCGCTTCCCGGCGCATACACCAGCAGCAGATCGCTGGTGGTCTCGTGCGCCTGCCGCCGTTCGTTCGGGTCGCTCAACATCGACGCCGTAAACGGAACTCCCACCGGAGCATGCCGCAACCACTCTGAATCGGGAGGCCGAATGTAGACCACCGCATGGTGCACATGCGCCGCGCTCGAAGGCCGCAGCTCCGCCATCTGCACCCACTTATCCTCTGAAAAATGTGTAGCCACAATCTCGTATGTATATTCCACTTCGCCCCGCGCTGGAATCGCCACCGGCCGAGGCATCTTGACCACCAGATCTGGCTGCGGAATATTCCAGCCGCCGCTCCACTTTCGCGGAGCCGGGGCATCATGCGCATCTCCAGGGGGCGCTCCAGCTTTTTCCCATGCCGCAATCGTCGCTATCTGCTCGTCACTCAACGAAGGATCATTCGCAAAATGCCCATAGCGCGGATCGGCAAACCATGGCGGCATCATCCTCATCTTCACCGCCGCCGCGATTTGCCCCGCCCAGGGCCGCGTCTGCTCATAAGTCACCAAGGGCATCGGCGCCGGTTCTCCGCTGCGGTGACAACTTTGGCACTTACTCTGGAGTATCGGCAGCACGTCCTTATAAAAGGTGGGCGCAGCATTCTTTTCGCGAGGCGCGGCAGCCGAACCCGGCCCCTGCCACGAGGCTTTCGCAGTTGCTCCGATAGTCACGGACGAAGTCACAAACAACGTCACGAACAACGCGAGTAGCGAGATCGTCAGGAGAAAGCTCCCAATCCCAAAAACCGTCCCGAACTTTTTCACCTCCGCACGAACTCCCAACTCAATGCCCACTCTCAATGGGAGCAAAGTGAGCCTCGTGCAGTTCGCGGTTCAGTTCGTCCAATCGTACCTTCTTCAGCTCAGTCCATTCGGCGGTGCGTGCTTTAACCTGCGTACTTGTTTCCTGGTAAACCTGGATCGCTTGCGATGGCGCTGCGCGATCTCCCCCTTCGACCACTCGCAGAGTCGATGCCAGCCCTCTGTAGGCATCCTGCAGTCCAGAGCTCTCACCGGGGGAATGCTCCTTGCCTCTCATAATTTTGCCGATGGCAGATTGCGTCTCCTCCAGCGCCGACTTTAGTTGTAGCTGTTGCGGTCCTGTCAGCTGCTCGATCTTGTGTTGACGATCAGCCAGTTGTTCTTGAACCAACCCAATTTCAGTGAGAACGCGGCGCGCCTCAACCGCTTCCCCAAAAATTTGTTGCCCCAACTGGAACTGCTGCGCAAGCACCTCCGCAGTCGCGGGCGAGCGCGGATCCATGACAACTTTCAAAGACTGGCTTTGCACTTTTCCATTGACCGTCAGCCGCACTTCATAAGTTCCCGGCACAGCTTTCGGCCCGCGCGGATTGCGATATTCGGATTCCTCATCCGCGTCCGCACCGCCGGAACTGCCCCAGATAAGATTCCAGACGGACCGGTGCATCCCGGCGTTTTTGTCGAGGACCTCAGGCTTGGGGAGCCAGCGTTCGGCAACGGGAAGAGGATGCTTCTCTTTTTTTCTTGTTTTAGAAGTACCGTCAGAACCATCGTCCGCTGAAAATCTTCGTACCAGATTCTGTTGCGCATCGAAAATCTCCAGCGTTACGCTGCCAGCTGACGACGGTAGAAAATAATCGATCATCGCGCCATTGGGAGGATTTTCAGCCGTAGGTTCCTCCGGCGGAAGTGGTGTACCCGTAAAAAAGTCATTGTCCACGCGAACCGCCGTGGCTGGCTTATAAAGATGAGGATTGCGCCACTCCCCGCCCGCCCCGCGAGCGTCCGCCATCTGTCGAAGCGGCGCGATGTCATCCAGAATCCAGAAAGACCGCCCGTGCGTAGCAATTACCAAATCGTCCCCGTGAATCGTGAGATCGCGAACCGAAGTCGTCGGCAGATTCAATTGCAGTGACTGCCAATGGTCGCCGTCATCAAAAGATACGTAAACTCCAAATTCCGTTCCGGCGAAGAGCAACCCCTTATTCTGCGGATCTTCCCGAACCGCGCGCAGGAACGCCGACGCGCCTATGCCGTCATTAATCAGTTGCCAGGTAGTTCCGTAGTCGCGCGTTCGATAGATGTAAGGTTTGAAGTCATCGAGCCGGCTGCGATCGACCGCCGCATACGCGACCGCAGGATCGTAATGCGAAGCCTCGATCAGCGATATCCTGCTCCATGCACTTAGTCCCGGCGGCGTAACATCGTTCCATTTCTTGCCGCCATCCCGAGTAAGATGAATCAATCCCGTATCGCTTCCCGCCCAGATCAGATCCTTATTAAGCGGCGACGGCGCGATCGTAAACACGACCCCATAACCATCGCGTTCAGCGTCTTCGAGAGTTGGCGCAGACGCCGGGGCAGACGCCCGTGCAGGCGCCGGTTTTCCGTCATCCGCTGCACGTACACTGATCGCTTTACGGTTCGCTCCCGTAAGATCAGGACTAATCGTCTCCCAATGCAAACCTCCATCAACCGTCTTCATCACATATTGCGTCCCCAGATAAAGCGCCGTTTGGTCAGCTGAAGAAAGCACCAGCACCGGACTCCACGGGCCGCGATATTTGCGCTCGTGTACGTCCGCATCCCACGTAACTGCCGGCCAGGGACTTATGTCCTGACTAAGACTCGTCCGTTTGTTGAAGCGCTGAGCGCCCCCATACGTATCACTCAAATAAATAATGTCAGGGTCTTTCGGATCGACCACGATATATCCGCTCTCGCTCGGCCCCGCAGGAAACCAATCCCGCGGCGTGATCTGCCCATGGTCGGTGCGGCTAAGAACCGCCGCCGCTCCGCTATCCTGCTGCGCGCCATACACCACGTAAGGAAACTGATTGTCGGTGGTTACATGATAAAGCTGCGCCGTAGGCTGGTTGTACCAGGTACTCCACGTGGTGCCGCGATCGAGGCTGATCGTTGTTCCCTGGTCGGTTCCAAGAATCATGCTGGCCGAATTCTTCGGATCGACCCACAGCTGATGATAATCATCGCCCCCCGGCGCCCCCCGAACGATCGATATCGTCTTCCCGCCATCCTCCGAGCGATAGAGAGCGACGTTAGGAACGTAAATCACATCGGGATTCTGCGGATCGATCGTGACCCGATTGAAGTACCATGCCCTGCTCGTAAGACGCGCATCGGAGTTAGCAAACACCCAAGTGTTCCCGCCGTCGTCCGAGCGATAAAGTCCTGATTTCGTCGCCGGAGTGCTAGTCTCGGGCTGCATCCGAGTCTTCATCTGAATCTGAGTCTCAGCTTGAATGAAAATGAGCGCGTACACCCGCTTGCCGTCCGGAGCCACATCGACGCCCACGCGCCCCCAATCGCCATCAGGCAACCCGTGCCCCTGAACGCGGGTCCACGTTTTACCCGCATCTCGAGAACGGTAAAGACCGCTGCCCGGTCCGTCGATCGGAGCGTAAGTGCTCCATGGCGGACGATGCGTATGCCACGCCCCGGCAAACAGAATCTGCGGCGCAGAAGCACAGATCGCCAGATCGGAAATGCCGATCTCCGGACCAAAGTCTAGAACCCGCGCCCAGTGCGCTCCTCCATCGACCGACTTATAAACACCGCGCTCCACACTCGGGCCATAAGCGTGCCCCAGCGCGCCCACATAAACAACGTCAGCATTCTGCGGATCAATCACAATTCTGCTGATATGCCGCGTATCATCGAGGCCTATGTGCTTCCAGGTCGCGCCGCCGTCAGAAGACTTATAAACTCCGTTGCCAAAAGAAAGACTGGAACGAATGTCGCTCTCGCCCGTTCCCGCGTAAATCGTCTTAGCATTCGAAGGAGCCACAGCCAACGCCCCGATCGAACCGACCGGCTGCCCATCAAAAATCGGGGTCCACACCGTTCCCGTGTCGGTCGTCTTCCAAATCCCGCCATTGACCGCGCCAAAATAAAACGTTGTGGAATCGCCCGGCACGCCCGCGACCGCGACCGCGCGCCCGCCACGGAATGGCCCAATCAAGCGCCATTTGAGCCCGTTGAACAGTTCCGGCGGAACGCTCCCCGCAGCCGCCAATGATGGCGCGAGAAAGATTGGCAATAAAATGGTCAGCAAAATAAAGGCACACGTGCAGATAAGAGCTGCCGAACACAATCTGAATTTGTGCAAGTGGTAGGTCCCCGTTCTTGATACTCCAACTTTTGATATTCGATGCTTGCCATTCTATGCCGGAGTTTTCACTCGCGCATCCTCAAAGCAAGCTCCCCTCGAGTTGCCGCCCGCATCCGCGTCGCGGTCTAATGTTCCATGCACCCGCAACTCGACGACGCTGCGGTCCTCCTCCTCATTTTGCTGGTGATGGTCGCGCTTCTGCTGGCGCTTCTTCATCGCACGCGCCTGGGTTCACTCGTGCACGAGCACATTGCCGACCGGCCGCGCCGCCGGCTTTTTCTAGCCTCCGTGAGCTTTTTCCTCACCTTCGCCATTGTGCGCGGAATGGTTTTCTGCATCCGTCATCAGATTCCGCCGTTCCACTACATCATCATGAGTGGCCGCCACATTCACCACCTTGTTGTCGGAATTTTGATTCTGCTTGGCGTTGGGTACGGGTGGCTCTGTGAATTTGGCACGGGTAGCGATGAGTCGTCGATTTTCGCCAGCCGCTTCATGTCGATCCTATACGGAGTTGGCGCGGCCCTGACCCTCGACGAGTTTGCCCTCTGGCTCAATCTGAAAGATGTCTACTTCGTGCGTGAGGGGCGCTCCAGCATCGATGCCGTGATACTCTTTGGCTCGCTGCTCTCGATCGGCGGATGGGGCGCGCCGCTCTTTACCGCTCTAGCCAAACGCAAAAGAAAACTGTAGAGACGGGCTTGCCCCGTCTCTCTCGAACCCAGCACGGACGCCTCGCGCGAATCGCACCCAATCCCTCCCATGCGCTAGAATCCCGCAGGAGCCATGCTCATGCATCGTCGCGAATTTAATCTAGGCATCCTAAGAATATCCGCCGCCAGCCTTCTATCCCCAAGTCTGCTCGCCCAATCGCTCAACAACTCAGCTGACACTGCGCCGCCCTCCATCGCCGAACTCTACAAACACGCAATAGTCATCGATTCCCTCTGCGGCCCACTCACCGACATGGACGCGCCACCCACCCCTGAAGCCCTCGCCGCGATCCGCCAATCCGGCATCACCGCCATCAACTTCACCATCTCCGACCCCACCTTCGAGGGCACGGTCGCCAACATCGCCGCTGTAGAAGCGCTGGTCGAGCAGCATCCCGAAAGTTTCCTGCTCGTCCGCCGCTATCCCGATATCGCCCGCGCCAAGCGGGAAAACAAAATCGGCATCATGCTCGGTTTCCAATACACTGCGTTTCTTGAGGAGAAGACCGAGCGCATCGAAACCTTCCGCCAGTTAGGGGTGCGCATCATGCAGCTTACTTACAACAATCGGAGCATCTTTGGCGATGGATGCCTCGAACCCGGCAACGCCGGCTTAAGCAAAGCAGGCATAGCCGCCGTCAAGAAGATGAATGATCTTGGAGTAGCCGTCGACCTCAGCCACAGCGGATACCGTACCACCGCCGAAGGCATCGCCGAGTCCGCCAAGCCCGTCCTGATCACGCACTCCGGATGCGCCGCCGTCTACGCTCATCCCCGCAACAAACCCGACGAGATTCTAAAATCGCTAGCCGATCGCGGTGGTTATTTCGGCGTCTATCTCATGCCCTATGTCGTCGCGTCGCCCACCGTGCCCACGCGCGAACATGTGCTCGATCACATTGTCCACGCCATCAACGTCTGCGGTGCCGATCACGTCGGCATCGGCTCCGATGGCTCCATTCAGAAAACCGTTTTGACCGCGGAACAGAAAGCCGCCTTCGACCAGGACATAGCACGCCGCAAGAAGCTAGGCATCGGCGCCCCCGGAGAAGATCGTTATCCCTACGTCCCCGACCTCAACGGCCCCGATCACATGGAAATCATTGCCATAGAACTGGCCAAACGCGGCCAACCCTCCGCAACCATCGAGAAAGTGCTAGGCGCAAATTTCCAGCGCATCATCGGCAAAATCTGGGGCACGAGTTAGCCGATTTCTCACAGGTTATCCAGTTTTACTCACGTGATGCCGATCACAAATTCATGTGATGGCAACCACCGCCCTGCATTTCAAGTCGTCCTAGGATGCACTCACAGGGCAGTCTTAAAGAGTTACCTAGGTAAGCTCGGTAACTTCGACAAACAAGGTTAAGGTTAAGGAAAATACCGATGTCTGATCACGCTCAAGCCGCTAAGTTTCACAGCAACCGCTACTCCGCGGACGCCGCGTGCGAGCACTGCGAAGGTATCATCCGCCATGAGGCCTGGTGTATCACGCAAGATCCGGTGGTCTATTACGCCTATCAGATTGTCCTGGATCCCGTTCAGTTGATCCCCGGAGACGCCCTGATCCTCCACTCCCTGGGTGTGACCTGGGAACCCAAGGCGTGCCAGGGGTAAGTGCAAGATGAACGCGGTCTAATCTGAGCATTGCCGCGGGGAGCAAAGATCCGTAGTTCCCTTCGTGTTCCTTTGTGCCCCCCTGTGGTTAAGCCTTTTTTTTGACTTACAACAATCCTCCCCAGTGCAGCTGCCTGTCGACCCCAGTCCATGCAGCCCCAGTTAGACGATCAATAATTAATTCTGTAAGTTTGTTTCATATGTGACTTTTGTCACTGCAACGCGTGCAGCTTTGCGTAAATTAATAGCCATGAACCCGCCCCTCAAGAACGATCGCATAGAGTGGTTGCAAGGACAAAAAGAAGGACGAAAACCTGCGTCCGATGCGTCCGCCAAGTGTTCCGTCGTTCCACCCAAGACCGATCACCCGTGGCGACTGGTTCTCCTTGGAGCGCCCGGCGTAGGCAAAGGCACGCAAGCCGAACTCCTGACCGAACGTCTCAACGCCTGCCATCTCTCCACCGGAGACATCTTCCGAGCCGCCGGCAAGAGCAGTGATTGCGATCAGTCTCCCGCCATGAAGGCCGCCCTCGAATACATGCGCCGCGGCGACCTCGTGCCCGACTCCACCGTATGGGAGATGGTTCGCGAGCGCAGCGCCTGTCTCCTCAATTGCAATGGCTTCATTCTCGATGGATTCCCGCGCACGCTCGCGCAAGCCCAGTCCCTAAAAGAGCTCCTGGAAAGCGACCAGCTTGCGCTCAGCGCCATCGTCAACTACGAATTGCCGGTGGATGAAATCGTCCAGCGCCTGAGCGGCCGCCGCACCTGCGAAAAGTGCAAGGCCGTCTTCAACGTGAAAGAGAGACCACCGAAGGTCGAGGCCGTGTGCGACCATTGCGGTGGACGTTCTCTTTCAACGCGAAGACGACCGTCCCGAAGCCATCGCCGTCCGTCTCGCGGCCTACGAACGAAGCACCGCCCCGCTCATCGAGTTCTACAAGAATCTAGGTCTGCTGCTGCCGATAGCAGCCAAAGGAACTCCCGACGAGATCCTGGCGCGGACGCTCGAGAAATTGGAAAAGTTAGATAGGAATGAGGCGCAGCGCAGCAGCGTAGCCTGACAACAGCGCAACGAACTGGACTAAGCTCATGCGCCACAAAGTTTCCTGTACAAAATGGCCGGTGGCATAACCCACCGGCCTATAGCTCTCCAGCGGAACGCTGAATCAACCATTAATCGCGATCATCGTCCGCCGCGGCTTTCTTTACCAACTGTACGGCAGCCCCGGGATAGGGTCTGTCATCACCCATAATTCCCCGCCACAGAATCCGATTAAACAAATCGGCATTCACCATGTCAGGATGGCTGAAGTTGAACCCCTTCGTAGCTTGCGCCCACCACTTGCCATCATGCAGGGACTTGACCGCGGCAGTGATAGGTCGTTTTCCAGGGTTCTTACATTCGGGCACCAGCGTCGGGTCCACCGGAGGCTCGCACAAAATACCCGGAATCGGCGCCGTATAGGGCTGCAGGTTCGGTTCCTTGATGAACACGTCCGACATCGGAACCGCATTCGCATCGTTGAGGCCAAGATGATTGACGCCGAGAATATCCTCGATTGTCCGCAGCACATTGGTCGAGTTGTACATGGTGTGCACGACCGCTCCGCTCTTCGTATACGGAGAAACCACGAACACCGTCGAGCGGTGCGCATCCACATGATCCGGCCCGTTCTGCGCATCGTCTTCCACCACGAAGATCGCCGTATCCTTCCAATACGGAGAATTGCTCACCGCCTCTACCAGCTGTCCGACGGCGTAGTCATTGCTCGCCATCATCGCCAGAGGATTTTCCAGATTCGCTGCATTCGTTGAGAAGTTGCCGAAATGGTCTTCCATAAAATCGACCATCTCGAAACTCGGCAGATTGCCTTTTTTCACATACTCATTGAACTCCCGATTCCATTCTTCAAAACGGTATTGATCGGGAGTGTTCAGATCCCAGCCTCGACAATAGACATCGGTTTTGTCGAGGAGAGATTTACGCACTGGTACCGCCTGGACCACCTTGTCGGCGAAGGCAGTGCGGTCGATGGGAATGTAGAACGGTGCGCCCGCCCCGGGATCGACATAATAATTCTCGTCGGCATAAAGGCCGTAATGTCGAACCGTCAGGCCGGCCCGCATCACGCTGTCCCAGATGTAGCCGCCAAGCGCATCGGAATCGAGGTCATCCGCGCCTTCGTCGGCGGTAATGTCCTTCGTGCCAGGTTCAATCGAAGAGCCGCCGGTCGGGTCGAACAAAGTCGTTATGCGCACCGTGCTCGGACTCGGAGTCCCCGTGGTCGTGTCAGGCAGGGCAATTCCAATGTTGCGTGGATTGCCATTCCAGTCAAAGGGAATGTTGTAGTTAGCGTTGCCATAGCCAACCAGCACGTTCTTGGTCGTGACGTTGTTGGCATGGCCTTGCGTGTCCCAGTTCCACCCGTCGCCGCTGACATCGCCGGCATCGTAATAATTGTCCAACAGCGCGAACTGTGTAGCCAGCAGGTGATGATTGGGAGTAATCGGCTGCGGAAACTGCACCCGCTTCGGATCGCCATTGCCCTGCGGCAGGTCGCCGAGTATCTGATCGTAGGTGCGGTTTTCTTTCTGGATGTAAATCACGTGTTTGATACGGCTGTGCAGAAACGCCATCATCGGATCGTGCTTCGGATTGTTGAAGCCGTTGTTGGCATCCACCAGCTGCGACAGATAATTAAGCGTATCGGCATCCGGCACAGGTATCGTCTGGAATCCCGCCTTCAGCAGCGCCAGAATGTATTCGTTGCGCGAAGTCGGATTCGGTGGCGGGCACAGCAGCGACGTATACTGTGGTGGAATGCCCACCCCCGGGCAATCGACCCGGTATTCCAGGTTCGGACCCGGATCCGATTTCATGTTGACTACATACAAAGTGTTGCCATTGGCGCTGACCGTCACCGAACTCGGATACCAGCCAGTCGGAATGCGCCCCAGCAGTTGCTGCGTCGGCACATTGATGACAGCCACAGCGTTTTCACCACCCAGCGTGGCGTAAAGCCGCGTGCCGTCAGGGCTGAGCGACAGAGAGTTAGGACTCGACCCTTTGTAGTTATAACCCGGGCGAGCCACCGAGATTCGGCTCTTGACCACATCCTTGGTAGTGTTGATGACCTCGATCTCATCGAGATCGCCGTTAGCGACATAAAGTGTCGACTGATCGGCCGAGAGCACCATCCGATTCGGTTCCCCACCAACCTTAATAACCGTGAACGACCCCGAAGCGCTGACATCGAGCACCTGGCCATCGCGCTGGCTGCTCACATAAGTCTTCACCGGAGCGCCCTGAGCATTCGATACCACCACGGGCCAGTAAGGCATTTCGCCAACCGCCGTGGCCTGCCCCGGCACGAAGAAGTGAATTTCATTAGTGACAAGACGAGTCGAAGTGTCGATCACTGACAACGAATCGTTCTGATAGTTAGCCACGAACAGCGTCGTGCCATCCGGGCTGATCGCCAACCCCGCAGCCAGCGCGCTGAACGGGATATACATATACTGCGCAATCGGGCTGTTGTTGATAGGCGTAGTGCTGAACAATCCTCCCGTCGGATAGTTCTGTATCGGAACATTCGCCGGCAGGTTGTGATTCAAGAGCACAAATGGAGCGTTCGGCACATAGTTGCCATCGGCGCTGGCTCCGGCGGTGTCCGACGCATACACTTCGACGCGATCGTCGATGCCTCCCGCCACGTAGAACTTGCTCCCGGAAGGATCCCAGACTAAGCCGTGATAGGTGTTGGGAATATTGATCTGCTGTTTCTTCACCGGCTTGGCGCCGCGCACGTCGTAAACGAAAACCCACTCCGCATTCGGTGTCAGGTCCGACGACGGCAGCCCCGTCAACGGATAAAGCGCAGGCCATAAGATGGCAGTGCCATCCAGTCCCTGAGTGTAAAAGCCTGTGTTGTAGCCGGTGGTCAGGATCAGTAAAGCCGTACCGTCAGGACTGAGCGCTGTATTCACCGCTCCGTTAGCGTTAGCAGAACCATCCGGCCTGAGGCCAGTAGGCAGGTCTTGGAAGATCGACCCGGGCGCCGCCGTAGGACTAATGTAGAAACCATCTGGGAGAAGGTTGCCGCCAACCTGCTGACCGCTCGCCAGCGCGGACACCATCAGGCAGAGAAGCAATGCAAGCACAGCGAAACGCAGAGAGCTGATTTCTCGTCGCATACTACCTCCTTTTGAGGTTGGGCTCTTTCGGCCAAGGATGGCCCAGAGAAGTCCGAAGTTTTCTTGGGTTTGGAAAGCGGTGCCATTGTACCCCCATTTGGCTTGCTGCGTGCCGGTTTTGAAAGAATTTTCATTGGGCGCAGAACGATTTCAACTGGCGTTACAGCACTCACCAATACCATGATGAGTCTGGCGCTCGACGCTCGGACGGGTTTGGTAGGAGTTTTTCGTAGCTCGCGGAGCTCCCGTACCTTGCATAACAAGCATCGCCCTTCATTTTGGGTGGCGCAGGCTCTTACCGCTGCGATAATGTCTTATCTTGATTGGGCTTCAGCCCCGGATGACACAACTTTAGCTCCAATGACCCTTTCCGCGAGCCTCGAGGCGCAGAGCCGTCTGGCCTATTTCAAAGAGAGCGGCGACCAGATCGTCTCGACCATCCGCGAGCTGGTTGAAATCGAATCTCCCAGCGACAACAAGGCCGCTGCCGATGGCATGGCCGAGTTCATAGCGGGCAAATTCTCCAAGCTCGGAGGCGAGATTCGTTTCCATCGCGCGCAAGACTTCGGAAATCACTTACAGGTGAATTTCGGAGGCAGGTCGGCCAAGTCCGTCCTCCTATTGGGCCATTACGACACCGTCTATCCGCTGGGAACGCTAACCTCAATGCCCTGCCGCGTAGCCGGCAACAAACTGTCTGGCCCCGGCGTCCTCGATATGAAATCGGGAATAGCGTTGATGCTCCACGCGCTCGGGGCCTTGCAATACTGGCATAACCAAGACTGGCAAAACCAGGGTTGGCAGGGCGTAATGCCGCGCCCCGTAACCGTCCTCCTCGTCTCCGACGAAGAGGTGGGCAGCGACTCGTCCCGAAAAATCACCGAGGCGCTGGCCAAACGATCGGCGGCCGTGCTCGTGCTCGAGCCCTCCTACGGACCGCACGGCGCCGTGAAAACGGCGCGCAAGGGAGTCGGCGATTATGCAATAAAAGTCACCGGCAAGGCTTCGCACGCCGGCCTCGACTTCGAAAAAGGTGTGAACGCAATTCGTGAACTCGCCCGCCAGATCGAAAAAATCTCCAGCTTCACCGATCTAAAAAAAGGTCTGACCGTCAACGTCGGAATCGTAAGCGGTGGATCGCGCACCAACGTGGTTCCAGCCGAAGCGCAAGCGCAGGTCGATGTGCGCATAGCGCGCATAAAAGACGCCGCTGGAATCGATAGGAAGATGCGCAATCTGCGCCCCTTCAATCGCCAATGCAAAATCGAAGTCACCGGAGGCATTAACCGTCCTCCCATGGAACGCACTGCCGGTGTGGCCGCTTTGTACGAACAGGCCAGAACCATAGCGCGCCAAGTGGGATGGAAACTGGGCGAAGCCGCCGTGGGCGGCGGCTCCGACGGCAACTTCACCGCCGGACTGGGCATTCCAACCCTCGACGGCCTCGGCGGCGTAGGCGACGGAGCCCATGCCATCCACGAGCACATCCTGATATCGGAATTGCCCCGTCGGGCCACGCTGATAGCTGCCCTGATCGAACAGGCTTGATCGGGAAAATCGGGGATCGTCTCGGTGCGGCCATGTGCTTTAAATACAATGAGTAAGCCGTGTGACCAAATTCACAAGCTCCTGTGACGAACGGCACAGTTAGCTTTGACCTGCGGGTCCACACTAGCCTAGAATTCAATTTGGGGTCGTTTGACTGGTCGTTGAACTGCGACCCGATGTTGCGCCGAAAGACGCTACAGGGAACCCCGTGGAGGATTTATGGGTGAAGGATTATTTCAGCCGCTGCACATTCTGTTGATTATAGGAATCGCGCTGCTGCTTTTCGGGCCGAGCAAGTTTGCCGATTTAGGCAAAGGTCTGGGTGAAGGCATCAGGAATTTCAAGGCCTCCATGAAAGAGCCAGAGACGAAGGACAAAGAGCCGCCGAAGCCTCCTGCCGCATAAAGGTTGTTCTCACAGCAAGAGGTAAAGAGTTTTGGTTTCCCGGCAACTAGGATCTGACAACCGGGAACCTAGAACTGGAAAACTAAGAACTAGCTTCTTTTGGCCTAATGGGCGTCGCGGAATCTTCTCCAGCCACCGTCTTCCACTCCCGTACATGCCAGCGCTTCACGATCCCACTCGTGACATAGGGATCAGCGCGGGCAAATTTCTCAGCGACCTCTAGTGACTCGCCCTTGAACAGCAATACGGCCCCGTCGACCGGATTCGAGAGCGCGCCGCCGAGCACCAGTTCGCCGCGTTCGCTCGCCTGCCATGCTTTTTCGAGGTGTGCATCCCGAAACTCCGCTCGCCGCGAAACGTAGTCCTCACCGACCTCGTAGAACAAAAGATAATGCATCGGAATGTGGTTCTTTTCTTGTCGTTCTTTCTTAGCGAATTTTCCTAGCGAAAAATGCGAGAGGTATCGGCCGGAAACTCGACCAGCGTCATGCCCTGATTTCCGCGATCAAGGTCTTCGTCCTTACCGAGAAAAGCATAGCGCCGGCGCAGTTCTTGCGAAGCCGGGTCGAAGATGCTCCAGTTTTCGCCAGCCACCACTCGGAGCACTTTGCCCTCGCGTTGCCATTGCGCCATCTGTTCGCGGATCGCCGCACGGATCGCTCCACCTTTCCCCGAAGACCCATACCCATGAATGATCTTCACCACCGGCCCGCCAGCTCCCCGCGGAGCATACAATGATTCCAGCAATCGCCGCTTCGCCTGCTCGACCGTAGGCATTCCAGCCTTGAGATTCAACACCATCAATTTGGTTTGTGAAGGCCCGCCCACACTTGTATTCTACGATCCGCAATGGGCTTGAGCGATGACGCCGCCAACCCGGTCCCCAGCGGAGTGCGAGCCACCGCCACGTTATTCGCTCTGTGCGCAACTTACCTGGCGATTGCCGGCGCATTGATGCTGCTTCGCCCCGGAACAATATCGATGAAGGCAGGCGCACCTCTCTTGTTCGGCTTGGAATTATCCGGACCCTACATGTTCCTGCTCATGGCGCTCGTCGGAATCGGAGTAGCCTGGGGTCTCCTGGAACTGAACAACCTCGTCCGCCACGCAGCCGTGCTCATCGCTATTGCCGGAATCGTAATGCTTGTGCCCAGCGTGTCAGCCGCAACCGTGAACACTGAACTGAAAGGGCTGGTCCTGGGTGGTTTCGGGATCATCGTGCGAGTCATAGTGGCCTGGTACCTGTCGCAAGGAGAGGTCGTCGATCAGTTCCGGCCCGCACCAAAGGCCACCTGACAGACTGCGGAAAGGCTCGCGCAGAAACGGGGCTTGCTCCGTCTCGGGCCAAGTCCACGAACTGCCAGGGAACGATACGGTAGGTCAGGCGTGCGATACTTGTACGCATTGTGAATCTGAAACTCGATAATAAAGTTGCTCTGATCACCGGCGGATCGCGCGGAATTGGCGCCGCAGCCGTGCGAATGTTTGTAGCTGCAGGCGCAAAAGTACTCTTCAACTACCAGGCGGCCAAAACGCAAGCCGACGCTCTGGTGCGGGAATGCGGCGTCGCGAACTGTCGCGCCGCGCAAAGCGATCTTTCCACCACCGATGCGGCCGAGCAACTGGTATCGTCTGCCATCGCGGCCTTCGGGCGCCTCGACATCCTGGTCGCCAATCACGGCATCTGGCCGCCGGAAGACGCCCCCGTCGATCAAATGTCCGACGCCCAATGGCATCGCACTATCGCTATCAATCTGGACAGCGTGTTCGCCCTGGTCAAACACTCTGTCGGGCAAATGAAGAAGCAGCAGGCAAGTAATAATAAAGAGAGCGGAGGGCACATTGTCCTTGTCAGTTCGACAGCGGGCCAGCGCGGAGAAGCTTTCCACTGCGATTATGCGGCCTCGAAAGGCGCGCTCATCAGCATGGTAAAAGGTCTTTCCACGGAACTCGCCCGCGACCACATCCATGTCAATTGCGTCGCTCCAGGCTGGGTGGATACGGATATGTCCGCTGCGGCGCTGAACGATTTGCCAACCCGCGATAAGGTTTTTCGTACCATTCCAATGGGGCGTGTTGGAACACCGGAGGAAATCGCGGGGCCGATCCTGTTTCTCTGCACGCCTTACGCCGGATTCATCACGGGCGAGATTTTCAATGTTAATGGCGGAGCGGTCCTAGTGGGGTAGAAGCCATGAAGGATATATGGTCGCGCCTAATTATCGCCTTAATTCTTGTTCCAGTTATCACCTTCGCCCAGCAAACCTCAACCGGCGAAGTCGGTGGTTCAGGAGGCGACCATCCAGGGGCGCGCCGGAGATGTTGCGTTCTACTTGGCAGGGCACCCATATCTCCCAGCGCGTTGCCCGACGCCTTTTGATCAGGGGAGATCAGCCCCCCTATCCTGAAGATGCGCGGCACCGCCACATTGAGGGCCAGGTCATTCTGAGAACCGTCATCGACAAGCAAGGGAACGTCGAAAGCGTCAGTCTGGTTTCGGGCCACCCCTTGCTTGCCCCAGCCGCGATCAAGGCTGTCAAGCAATGGAAATACAAGCCCTACCTGCTCAACGGGGAGCCAGTACCAGTTGAGACCGACATTGCCCTGAATTTCCAGTTACCGGGACATTGATTTTCAGATAATGGGCGCGGACGGAAGAATGCGTCCGTGGCTACATGTTCCAAGTGCAGCTAAAATCAATCTAGGCGCTTCTAATCAGATAGACATGTATCGTTTTTCAGCAATTTTGCTGCTGTGTGCGCTGGGCAAAGCCCAAACCGCCCCCACGCCCACAGCCCCATCGTCTGCTCCTCCGCCCGCCATCAACCTGAACGACTCCGACAACGCCCGTAAGGCGAAGGCGGTTCTCGATCAAACCATCCAGGCGCTAGGCGGAGAGCTCTACCTCACTTACGAAAACAGGGAAGAGACCGGCCGCTACTATCCTCTTTATCACGGACGCACTAACAGCACCGGCATCTACTATCACTATTACGTCCAATATCCGGACAAGGACCGCTTCGAAGTCCTCCAATCGAAAGACATTCATGTCATACCCGGCCAAATCGACATTGGCGGCGTCAAGTCCAACAAGGTCGATCTTGTCCTGATTCACAATGGCGACAAGGGGTACGAAACCACCTACAAAGGAACGGCCGCGCAGGAACCGGAGGATCTGCGGAATTATCTTCGCCGCCGGCAGCATTCGCTGGAATGGATCTTCCGCAAATGGATACGCGATCCGAACGTAGCCTTGTTCTACGATGGGCAGTCGGTGGTGGATGGGAAGGAGACCGAAGAGGTAACGCTGCTCAACAATCAGGACGACTCGGTGAGCGTGTACGTCGACCTGGATACCCACTATCCGGTCAAGATCAGTTATTCGTGGCGCGATCCTAAAGACAAGCAAAAAAATGTGGAAGACGAGGTTTACGACCATTACAAACAGGTGCAAGGAATCTGGACGCCCTACTCCATGACTCGCTATTACAATGGCGAGTCCTCGCAACAGCGCTTCATCGCCACGGCCAGCTACAACCAGAAGCTGCCGGATTCGATGTTCGAAGCCTCCGTCACCTACGACCCTAAACTGCCCGAGAAAAAGCGGTAATCAGCAGCAAAAACCACCGATCCCCTCGAAAAATTGGGCCGAGTTCTCCCTCCTACACCGTCAACTATCTGCAACTCCCTTAACAGTTTAGCCCTTCCCAATGTGGAACTAACCACGGAGTGTGGTTGTTTTGCCACAGACGATCACCCGCCAGGTTTTGTTAAGCTGGCTAGCAATAAAAGGACTTACAGCTCTTCCCCATTGACACACGAGCAAACAATTCGTGCGGTAGCGACTTGTTCGGGGATCGGTCTCCACAGTGGCGCTCCGGTCAGTCTGCGCATTCTGCCCGCGCCTGCCGGAACCGGAATCGTTTTCCACCGCACAGACCTCGACGGTTTCGCCATCGAAGCCAGCGGACGCAACGTGGCCCGGGTCAGTTATGCCACCAGCCTGATGAAAAAGGGCGTGCTCATTTCCACCACTGAGCATCTGCTCTCGGCCTTCACCGGCATGGGCATCGACAATGCCATCGTCGAACTGGATAATCTGGAGTTGCCGATTCTCGATGGCAGCGCCCGGCCGTTCATCGAAATGATTCAGAAGGCCGGTATCCGGCACCAGCGCAAGGCGCGCACTTATCTTCGCATTGTGCGTGACATCGAGTTGCGCGAGGGCGATAAATTCATAGCCGTCTATCCCGCGGACATTTATTCGGTTTCTTATTCCATCAATTTTCCCCACCCACTAATTGGCAAGCAGAGCTTCTGCGTGCCCTTGACCAATGGCAGCTATCTGCGCGAAATCGCACCGGCGCGCACCTTCGGGTTCTTACATGAAGCGGGGGCCATGCGACAGCAGGGATTGATCCGCGGCGCATCAACCGAAAACGCCATCGTGATGAACCGCGACGAAGTGTTGAATCCTCCATTGCGTTTTTCCGACGAATTCGTGCGCCACAAAGTTCTGGATCTCATCGGCGATCTGGCTCTTATCGGGAAACAGATACTGGGGTCGGTGGTAGCCGACCGCGCCGGTCATGCCATGCATACGGCGCTGGTGTCGCGCATCTTACGCGACCAGTCATATTGGGAAGAAACCACGCTGGAAGATGAAGCCGCTATGCCAGCGTTTGCTTCTGCAGCCATTCTCAGCGCTTAAAAGACCAGTGTCAGGGTTAAACTCTGCGCCCCTGGCCCGCTGAGAGACAAATCTCGATTCTTAGGAAGTGAATTAAGGGAATGATCAAGGCATTGATCTAGGGAAGTTCTGATTAAGTCCCGGGACTCCGTGCACCGCTTTGTACCCTGTAGTGAATGCCCTTTGCCGAAACTTATTCAAAGTGTTGATGGCTGGCACCCGGAGCCGATCTCTACACCCGGCTCTTCTTCGCCGCCGTGGCAGCCTTGACCTTCACCGTTTCCCACGGACGCTTCGGACGATCCACCACGGGCTCGTCGCGGTCCTTGATGCGATCATAATGATAAGAGTCGCTGGTGGTTCCGAGTGATTCGTTGTAGAGGCTGGGTATTCCGAGCGCCTCTTTCAGTTCTTCGGAGAACTGCTGCAGTGCCTTCAGATGGTCGGCCGTCGCCGGCACTTCGGTCTTGGTTGTCTTCAGAAACTGTTGATAGCCGCGATTGACGAGCTTCGAGATTTCGCTGCCGATCATGTATCCCGGATAGGCAAAAATTTTCACGCCGCCGTCATCCGTCTTCTGGATCGCCGCCGAGCAGTTATATTTCTTAAGAAACACGCGCGTTTGCGCGCCCGGAGCTTCAATCAGATCAAAGCCATGTTCGCGCAGCCAGTTGACTGCGTCTTCGTAGGTTCGCTGTTCGACTTTCGCTGCCATTTTAAGAACTCAATTCCTTCTCCATCAGTTTAGATGCCGCTGTCCTTGATTCGATAGAAACGATTCGGTGGAACCAAAGCTATCTTCCGCGAATCTAAGGACTGACGTTAGAATGGTGCAACGCTAGTATAGATATACCTTTTTAGGATTGCGGGCACGTTACTCTAGTCACAAGGTCTTGCAGGCCAGGTATTACATGCTATGACAACAACAGCTTCCGGCTCCGCGTCACCGGACTGGTTTTTCCAGGCTGCGGGCAAGACCGTCGCAAAAGCAGAACTCCCTAGAGGAGAAGCTGTACTCGCCGGCATCGGCAACACGCCTTTGCTGCCGCTCGACTCGCTCCTTCGTCATCTTCCCCATCAAGCTTCCAACGGACGGCCCGCGAGCGTACAACTTCTAGGCAAGGCCGAATGGTACAACCCCGGCGGATCGGTCAAAGATCGCGCCGCGGCCAATATCGTCGCTGAAGCACGCCGCTCCGGCAAACTCGCTCCCGGAAAAATTCTTCTCGATTCGACCAGCGGCAATACCGGCATCGCCTACGCCATGCTCGGCGCCGCTCTCGGATTCCCAGTCACGCTCTGCGTGCCCCAGAATGTTTCTCCCGAGCGAAAACGCATTCTACAGGCATACGGCGCGAATATCATCTACACCGATCCCGCCGAAGGTTCCGACGGCGCCCTCAAGATTGCGCGCCAACTCGCCGAGCGCCATCCCGACCTCTATTTTTACGCCGATCAGTATTCGAATGACGCCAACTGGCGTGCGCATTACGAAACTACCGCCAATGAAATCTGGCAGCAAACCGAGGGCCGCATCACCCATTTCGTCGCCATGCTCGGCACCACCGGGACTTTCGTCGGAACCACGCGCCGGTTGAAAGAATTGAATCCGCAAATTCAATGCATCTCGCTGCAACCCGACTCAGCCTTCCACGGCATCGAAGGCGCGAAGCACTTGCCCTCGGCGATCGTGCCCCGCATTTACGATGCGTCCCTCGCCGACCAGAATCTGGAGATCGTGACCGAGGCCGCGCACGCCATGGCCCGGCACATGGCACGTGAACAAGGACTGCTCCTCGGAGTCTCCGCCGCCGCTGCCCTGGTGGGCTGCCTGCAGATTGCCGAGAGATTGAAAATACATCAACGCGCAACCATCGTGACCATCCTCTGCGATTCGGGCGAAAAATATCTGAGCGAGAAATTCTGGCACGAAGGAAAGGATTGAGCCATTGAGCGATTGAATTATTGAGGCATTGACTTCAATGACTCAATGACTCAATCATTCAATGACTCAATGATTCGGCTCTCGAAATCCGCCTACGTCTCCCTTCGTCAACACGGAGAGGAGACCTATCCCCACGAGTGCTGCGGCGTGTTGCTCGGGCACTTCGAAGACGACGGCTCCGGTCCCGTCACCAAGACCGTCTCGCGCATCGCCCGCTGCGGCAACACCCGCGAGGATTCGCCTCACAACCGCTATAGCATCGATCCCAGGGAACTCATCCGCATCCAGCGCGAGGGCCGCGAGCGCGGCGAGGATATAGTCGGCTTCTACCACTCCCATCCCGACCATCCCGCGCAATGGTCGTCCACCGACCTCGCGGAAGCTCACTGGTTCGGGTGTTCCTACGTAATCACGAGCGTGGAGAAAGGCGCCGCGACCATTACAAATTCGTTCGAGCTCAACGGCAGCGACGAAGGCGACAAAAGATTTGTGGACGAGAAGACCGAAGTGGCCTGACGTTGGTGAAGACAATTAGTTGCGTCCGAAATAATTCCGCACCGTGTTTCTCGTCATGTAGAGCAGCAGCAGCCCCGCGATCACTACTCCCACTGCGGCTTTCAAACGCTGCCCAAATGCCAGATTCACCAGATCGCCCCCTGCGTTGATGGCAATGATGGTTGTTCCCAGAAACCATCCCCAGTAGCGGCGCCGGAACCATCCAACCGAAGCGGCGCACAATAACGCCGAAAGGATATCAAAACCGAACCCCGCACCCTTTCCTATTTCCAAGAGTTGAGCATGGCCTGTTTTGTTCAGCGACCACAACGCATCGAAAGGGGTTCTGGGTCTGAGCAGCGTGCCAGCGGCATAAGCGGCCATGGTTGCGCCAAATAAGAAAAATCCGCCAATGGGGATGAACCCCAGCGGGCATTGATGTTTGTCAGTTTCCATGTGCCGCCGCGTTTCGCGCTAGGCGGGCCCTGGTGCGCCCGTCGCTTCATTTCCTGCTTGCATCTTTCGTCCCAACCATAGCATCTTTATTCACATGCCACAGATCCAAATTCCATCTCCGCTTCGGCAATACTCCGGGAAACAGGCCTCGGTTGAGGTTCCGGGAAAAACCGTGGCCGAGGTGCTTGCCGGCTTAGTGTCACAGCATCCCGACCTCAAACGGCACCTGTACGCCGACGACGGCAAACTGCGTGCCTTCGTCAACGTCTATGTTAACGACGAAGACATGCGCTATTTGCAGAAAGAAGCCACCGCCCTGAAAGACGGTGATACCATTTCCATAGTGCCGTCGATCGCCGGGGGCTCGAACCCTGGCATGCTGAGCGAGGATTGAGCATCGCGAACGAAGCTCGACCGCAGTCGAAGCATCCCTGCTTTGCAAGAAGAGCAAGAAGGATCCCGTATGGCCACCTTTATTGACCTCAAACCCGGCGAAGCCCAAGCTACTCTAAGCAACGACGAGATCCTGCGCTATTCGCGCCATCTGATCATGCCCGAGGTAGGCATGGAAGGACAACAGAAGCTGAAGGCCGCGAAGGTCCTGTGCATTGGAGCGGGTGGGCTCGGTTCGCCTCTTGCCCTCTACCTGACAGCGGCCGGAGTCGGCACTCTCGGTATGGTGGACTTCGACGTCGTCGACTACACCAACCTGCAGCGCCAGATCATCCACACGACCAACGACGTGGGCCGCAAGAAGCTCGACTCAGCCGCGGACAAGCTCAAGGCGATCAATCCCTTCCTGAACCTGCGCCCCTTCGATATGAAACTGACCAGCGCCAACGCGCTCGAATTGTTTCGCGAGTTCGACATCGTCGCCGACGGGACCGACAATTTTCCCACTCGTTATCTCGTGAATGATGCCTGCGTGCTCACCGGCAAGCCCAATGTTTACGGCTCGATTTTTCGCTTTGAGGGCCAGGCAAGCGTATTCGCGACCGAATACGGCCCATGCTACCGCTGCCTCTATCCCGAGCCACCACCGCCGGGTCTCGTGCCTTCTTGCGCTGAGGGCGGAGTGCTCGGCATCCTGCCCGGATTGGTCGGCGTGATTCAAGCCACGGAGACCATCAAGCTGATCTTGGGACAAGGCGATTCCCTAGCCGGACGATTGCTCCTGGTTGATGCTCTCGGCATGAAGTTCAGGGAGCTGAAGCTGCGCAAGAATCCCGATTGCCCCGTCTGCGGCACCCACAGAACGATTACTGCATTGATTGACTACGATCAGTTCTGCGGCATTCGGGGCCAGGAAGAGCCGGCGGGAAACGATGTTCCGTCGATCTCAGTGGAAGAGTTAAAAAAGAAGTTAGACGCCAAGGCCGACGTTTTTATTCTCGACGTGCGCGAGCCGCACGAATACCAGATCTGTAACCTCAAGGGATATCTCATTCCAGTCGGCGACTTACCCAAGCGCGTGAACGAACTCGACTCCAGCCGCGAGATCATAGCCCATTGCAAAATGGGCGGACGCAGCGCCAAGGCGGTAAACTTCCTGCGCCGCGCGGGATTTACCAAGGTTTATAACCTGACCGGCGGGATTGTGGCCTGGGCTGAGCGGATCGATCCTAAGATGCCTAAGTACTGAAGTGGGAATAGTAGACACTTATTGCTCTTCTGCGGTCTTTCATCACAGCGTGATTTCTCTGAAGGTGATAGCCTCCGAGCGTATTGAAGGAGACGAAATGAGAAATCTGGTGGCCGTTCTTCTTTGCATCGCAATCCCAACCATGGTCTTCGCCGGAGACAACAGCTACAAGGTTATCTACGACGGCGGGTCGTTGCCTGACATTAAGTCTGGGACGGGGGTTAAGTTATATATCGAGTCTAATCAAGTTCGTCTCGTGAAAGACAAAATGGATATAACAACCATTCCTGCCGCGTCGATAACCGAAATTAGCGACGGACAGGATGTCCATCGCCGCGTTGGAGCTGCCATTGGGCTGGCTGTGATTTCTTTCGGGATCGGGGCCTTGATGGCGCTAACGAAATCAAAGAAGCACTATGTCGGTTTGACTTGGGCCGATGCCGATAAGAAAGGTGACTTCGCCATGCGATGCGACAAGAGCGATTATCGCGGCGTGCTGGCGGGACTGGAAGGCATATCGGGAAAAAAAGCCGTTGACTCTGAGGCGATGACGGTAAAGAACTGAGAGATTAAGTTGCAGGTTTCGACTTCTGGGCATCTTTCTTGCAGCATCGCGCTTCTCCCCTAGAACAGGAAAGGCACAGTTCTGTGCGGCTCAGTTTTTCGTGAGTCCCGTCTGAGAAGAAGCCGTTCTGCACGGCCCATCAGACTTCATACACAGCCACAAACAGAAGGGAGCACCAAAGTGCTCCCTGTGCGTTAGTCGATTTTCTTAGGAGTTGGTAAGTTACTTATCCCCGCTCATCTCGGCTTTCTCCGTAGCGCCGAGGGCCAAAGCGTACTTCTTGCCGGCGAAGCGGATTTCAGAAATTGCTGCCTTGCCGTCGGCGTGGTCGACGACTGCAGAGTCATATTCGTAAGCTTTGTCGAGGGCGACGACTTTTGCCGAAGTTTTGGCGACTTCTTTTTTGCCCTGCATGAAGCTTACTTCGACGTTCGGTCCTGTCCCATCCCAGCGTACCTGATACTCCCCAGGACTGAGCTGCTGGCCGTTGACTTCGAGCGATTCCCGTAGTGCCACCGTACCCTTATTACTTGCGAAAGCACTCGATGCGAGCAGCACCGCCAGCCCGAGCACAACAGTCTTAGCGAGGTTATTCAGTTTCATATGCTCCTTAACTTTCTTCCCGGTTTATGGCCGGGATGTCAGGGGCGGCTGGTGATGGTTGGAGAACGCTCGACTGAGGGCTTGCCTTTTCCGCGCGAACTCATACAATACGCCTGTCAGGGTGACGCAAAAAGACGCGGGCCTCAAACCTCGATCTCTTTGCTCGGACTTGGTTCACCAGGGCCGCCAAACCATGCGTGCGCCAGTCCCGTCACCCTGCAAATTTCCTTCAAGTGGACCGGGTATTGGTCCACTCCACGTTGGTTCGCTACAGGATACGAGTCTCGGTTCGAGTAAGTTCCCGTGTTATTTCTGTGCGAACCATGTCTTTTGATGCGGCATTTTTACTGCCAGAGTAGAGACGTTGTAACTCTCACACGGAGAACGCGATCCATTCTGACCAGCGCCGTCGTTTGTTCTCTTTTGTACAACGCTGTCCAAAAATGAACGGGTTGCAGGTCGCCGCCAACGTTCTTTCCTCCAGCATCTTAACCAACATGCCTATTGGACGCACCGAGGAGTGTCGCGTTAGCACAAGCCAGAGAAACTCGCGGAGTAACAATGTGTAGCAGTAACAAGCTGTAGATGTCTTGTTCTGGATTTGACGAAAGCGAGGCACTCGCTTTCTAGGCAGAATCTATGGACTCTAAGGGACAGCTGGCGCACAGCGCATGAATGCCGTTAGCCAATTTTCAACACAATTTTGCCGTAGTTTTTGCCTTCCTGCAGCAGCGTGTAGGCCTCACGCGCTTTCTCCAGCGGAAAGACTTTTCCAATCACAGGATGCAACTTGCCGGCTGCCAGCCATTCTGAAAGCTGCTTCCACGCAAATTCCATAAGCGGTCGATTGGTGCTGAGATAGGAAAGCCAAAGTCCGTGAACGCTGGCGCCTTTCGCGTAGAGAACGCGGGTGTCGAGTTGCGGAGTCTGCCCGGTGGCGGCGCCATAAACGATGACGCGCCCGAAGTCGCGCAGGCATTTGACGCTCTTGGCTACGTGCTCGCCGCCGAGCATTTCGAAAACGGCGTCAACGCCTTCGCCGTGCGTCAGTTCCTTGACGGCATCGACATAATCGTGCTGCTTGTAGTTGATGCCGTGTTGCAAACCGAGTTCGCGTACGCGCGCCAGCTTATCTTCAGAAGAAGACGTCCCGTACATCTCTATGCCGAGAAGTTTGCCAATTTGCACGGCAGCGGTGCCGACGCCGCCGGCGACGGCGTGAATCAACACACGCGGATTGGTGGGTTGATTGTTCTGGCCTTGAGTTTGAGTGTTAGCTTGATTCGGCAAACCGGCCTTCCAATAGGCGAAGAACGCAGTGAAGAAGTTTACGGGGAAGGCCGCGCCTTGTTCCGCGGTCCAGTTTTCCGGGACGGGCCAGACTAAGTTGCGATTGGCTACGGTTTTTTCCGCGAATGCGGCCCATTGTGTATAGCCCATCACGCGGCGCCCAGTGGCGTGGTTGCCCGTGCATTCCCGGCCGGCGAATTCGCGGCCCGCAGTCAGCGGAGGCTTGGGAGTGCCCACGTATCCGCCGTGCGTGGTCATCAAATCAGCGAAGTTGAGCCCGCCCGCTTCCACTTTGACCAGCACCTGCTCGGGCGTCGGATGCGCCTCCGGAACCTGCTGCAATTCGAGCACCTCCGGTCCGCCAAATCGTGCGATGACAAGTGCTTTCATGGGGAAAGTTTAACAGTCCTGAAGCCGCGTCGCAGTGATCGCCTTCGGCATCTATAATGGTGATCGAGTTTCCGACCTCCGTGGCCTGAGCGTTTACTGGCCTGGGAGGCAAGGGTTGCGCGAACTGGTGCGATCCAAGGGTGTGGATGGAAACATCCGCGCCTCCCGTGTTTGGAAAGGAAACGCTCGCTGGTTCGCGCCTGCCTGCCTCCTTTCGTGGAAAATTACTTGATTCATTGTTTTAGACCGTTCAATGCCACGCGAGAGCTTGGCTACGTGCTAAGGAAGTTCTGATTAAGGCTGGGGTCCTTTGTGTGCCCCTGTGTACTCTGTGGTGATGCTCTTTGCCGACCCTTAATCAGAGCTCCCCTAATTGCCAAATGCCGCTTACCGACAAATTCGGCCGTTCGATTCATGACTTGCGGATCTCGATCACGGATCGCTGTAACTACAGGTGCGTCTACTGTCGGACAGGGACCAACGGTGCGGCCTATGCCGAACTTCCCTTCGACGATTATTTGCGCATGGCGCGGATACTCATTGGGCTGGGGATCACGAAGATTCGCCTGACCGGCGGCGAACCGCTGTTGCGCAAGGGTATTGTCAAATTCGTGCGCGACTTGTCCAAGCTGCAGACGCTCGAGGGCAAGAAGCCCGAAATTGCCCTGACTACGAACGGCCATCTCCTGGCCGAGATTGCGCGTCCGCTGCAAGAGGCTGGGCTGGATCGTGTGACGGTCAGCATGGATGCCGTTGATCCCGAGCGCTTCGCCCGTATCACGCGCGTTCCGAATGGATATGAAAACGTCCTCGCCGGAGTACGCGCCGCACAGCAGGCGGGTCTCGATCCCGTAAAGATCAATTGTGTACTCCTCCGGGGGTTCAATGAAGATCAGATTATTCCGTTTGGAATGTTTGCCCGGTCAGAGCGCGTGGTGGTCCGCTTCATCGAATTCATGCCGCTCGAAGAAGACCGCGTCTGGACGCCGGAAATTGTGGTTGGGCTCGATGAGATCGTCTCCCGTATGTCGGAGTATCTGCCCTTGGAAGAAATTGCACACGAGCGCAGCGAGACCGCGCGGCGCTATCGCTTCGCCGATGGCGTGGGCGAAATTGGAATTATTGCGCCAGTTTCGCATCCATTTTGCGGCCACTGCAGCCGCATTCGCATCACCTCCGACGGAAAGCTGCGCACCTGTTTATTTTCCGTGTGGGACCATGACCTATACGAATTGATGCGCCGTGGCGCGACGGATGAGAAGCTAACGGAATTTATCGTTAAAGTGGTGGAGAAAAAAGAAGAGCGTCACCACATCGGAGAGACTAATTTCGTGCCTGCATCGCGGACGATGGTGCACATCGGTGGATAAAGCGCGGGATAAGCTCGCAGTTGTCAGGAAAGGCTTAGTAGAACGAGTCGTACTTAGTAACTTCCCAGCCAGAATCTTTCTTTTCTTCAGTTATCGAAAATAAATCTTTGTAAGTCTCGTCATGACTGGGAGTGCTGTAGCGTTGTCCCCTGTAGTGCAGAATAACGAGTGGGGGCGCGTCTTCCCAATCCACCAGGTTCCAGGAAATCAGCGGGTGCTGCGCTTCGGAGTTGCATAGGAAGTCGGCTCGCTTCTTGCGGTAATCCTTTTCCCATGCCGTGAGCAATTGTCGGCAGTTGCCATCGCGCATTGCCGAGATAAAAACGTTGGCAGTGCGTTCAATGGTGCGGTCGCGAAAGGGATTCATGGTGATGCTCACCGGCAGCTGGGTAAGAGAATCGCGTTCTTCAGAGCGCGACAGAACCGGCCCCTGATGACTGAGCCAGCTCAGATAACCGAGGAATACGATTACCAGCAGGCCGGCGGAGCCAAGGGAAATAGCGAGATGAGTGCGAGAAGCCTGCATTAGAGATAAGTTTGAGGGATGGCCAGAGTTGCATCAAGGTTACTTCAGATACGTTCGTAACGACTGCTCCGAGTCGGCAATTAACTTTCTCTGCGCCATGCGTATTCACGACGCGTATCAAAATAGAAACGCCTCGGCCCTTGTGAATTACAGCGTTTCCGGTGCAGGTGGCAGTGGGGGCGGTTCGAACGTTGAAGGCGGTGCGGCAATCGACGGCAAAACCTGTGCCGGAGGCGCGGGCGCAGGATTCAGGAGCGCGTCAAGCCGAGGATATCGAGCAGCAAAAAAGTGCAAAGCATAGGCCGGAAAGAAGACCGTGGCCGGTACGCACACCCAGGCAATCAGGTAAATCAGAAGCAGCAGGAGCAGCGTCCCGAAGATAATTGCCAGACTAATCGTGGTCACGGTCCATTCCAACCCAGCGACGTGTCCGGCCACCACGGCAGCGGCACCGGGTATCACGACCAACAAGACCACAATGATCGCGAGAATGCTGAACAGAATGCCCGCCGCGATGGAAAGCACCAGCTTGAGCAGCAGGTAGGCAATGTATCTTCCTTTCTCACGCTCGATCATTTGCAGCAATCGATGCCACCCGTCGGCAAAATCGACATCTTCCAGAGCCATGATCGGGACCAGGAAATCTTTGGCCAGAACCTGAACCACGACTGCCGCCAACACAAACACGACAAACAGCCCACCGAGTAGAATCACACCGGCGATCGTCCGTCCGATATGCTCGCGCAAGTCCGACGTCCAACCCGCGGCCAGCGCCAGAGCCAGGGGCAGCCCAATCATAATCGCCAAAAAAAGCGAGGCTGCAATCTGGAACACGATTTGCCACAAAAAGAAGCGGCCGCCGGCGCGCCGCCATTTCAGCCATCCTTCTCCGATCGAACATCGCCGCCGCAGAACCGATTCAAACAGGATGAACCGGAACACACTGCTGATGTAAAGAAAAAGAGTTCCCAGAACGATCAATGCGAAGATGCCCACCACGATGAATCCGATGAACTGCGCGATGTGCTCGGAAATATGGGGAGGAATGATATCCGGCAGTCCCGAGCGCATGGCCGAAGAGGGCAGAAACTCGCTCCCATGTCTGGGATGAGTGGAAGGGAAATGGCTACCTAAGTTTCCGAAACCGCATCCGCCGACATGCAGTTCCGCCGCCAGAATCCCCACCACCGCCAGACGCGACCACTGGCCGAAGCGGAAACGAGTGAAGAGTTGTTCACGGGCGTGCTGCAGCGCGGGCTGTACGCAATCAACCGCAGAAACTGGCAAGGGACGCACCTCGATCCGACATCAGCACCCTAAAGTGATACGGTGGAGAGGTCAAGTAAATCTCAAAAACCTCATAATTCAGACCCTGAGCGAACCGAAGGTCTCTCACTTAGTACTGGGCACTGGGTACCGGCAACTGGTCCTGCCATACCACTCGTCGAACTCGCTCAACGCCGATAAGCACTGCTGGCGATGCCGTTCTTTGCGATCCCGAACGCGCGTCTCGAGAGCAGGCAGAAGGTCGAATGTAATGTTCGCTGGTTGAAAATTCCTGCTCTCTGTCGCTGAAATGTAGTTGACTAACGATCCCAACGCCGTCGGACGCGGCGGAGGCATCGGTTCAGCCCCGTCGGCCAGCGCGGCTGCATTCATTCCGGCAAGCAGGCCGGTAGCGATCGATTCGACATAGCCTTCGACGCCGCAGATTTGCCCCGCAAACATCACCTGGGGATGTGCCTTCATTTGCAACGTCGGGGTCAACAATGCCGGCGAGTTGATATAGGTGTTGCGGTGAATCTGTCCATAGCGTAGAAAGCGGACGTTTTCGAGTCCCGGAATCAAACTTAGTACGCGCGCCTGTTCGCCAAATTTAAGGTGATTCTGAAATCCGACAAGATTGTAGGAATCGGCGCGCAGATTTTCCTGCCGCAATTGCACCACCGCATAGGGCATCCTGCTGGTGCGAGGATCCCTGAGTCCGACCGGCTTCATCGGCCCAAAACGCAGCGTATCGCGTCCACGCCGTGCGATTTCTTCGATCGGCAGGCAGCTCTCGAAGTAGTTCAGATTCTCCCAATCTTTTTGTTCGACCGATTGCGCCGCCAGCAACGCGTCGTAAAACCGGTCATATTCGTCTTTCGACATCGGACAATTAATGTAGTCGGCCGACCCTTTGTCATAACGCGCCGCCAGGTAGACCTTGCTCGTATCGATGGACTCGGCCTCGACGATTGGACTGATGGAATCGTAAAAATACAGGTTGTGTGGCGTATTGTCGTGTGGCGCGGGCGCCCCCGCCCGCGAAGGGTCGGCACTGACTTCTCCCGCCGAATCGCACGAAGAACTCAACCGCAAAATCTCCCGCGAGAGCGCGTCCGACGTCAGCGGCCCGGTAGCAATCACCGTGAGCTCGCCGCCTTCGATCTGGACCTGCGTCACCTCTTCGCGGCGAACGGTGATGAGCGGTTCGAGGCAAATCGCCTCCGTCACCTTGGCTGAAAACTCAGCTCGGTCCACTGCCAAAGCGTGTCCGGCCGGCACTGCCGTTTCGCGCGCAATCTCGAGCAGAAGAGAACCCGCTCGCCGCAGTTCTTCCTTCAGCAACCAGGGCGCGGTATTCTCGCTCTCGGATTTCAAAGAATTGGAGCAGACCAGCTCCGCAAAATTATTCGTCTGGTGCGCGGGAGTGGTGCATGCCGGCCGCATCTCGAATAACTCCACCGCAATGCCGCGCCGCGCACACTGCCACGCCGCTTCCGACCCCGCCAGTCCCGCGCCGATGATGCGAACTTTTTTCATGCAAACCACTTCATGCCGCTTCAATCCTCCGCGACTGCAGCGCCACTTCGCCGAATCTGTTTATTATAGGGCGCATCACCCAGGAGAAATTGTCATGTCCCGAATCAGTCTGATTGAACCAGCGCAAGCCAGCCCCGAAGTCAAGGAAATCTACAATGGCAAGCTGAAAGGCAAACCCGGCAATATTCAGAAAGCGCTGGCGCACCGTCCCGCGATGCTCGCCAACTTTATGGGATTCTATGCCAGCGTCGGCCGCTCGCTCGACCGCAAACTCTACGAAGCCGTGTATCTGCGAATCTCCCTGATCAACGGCTGTCATTACTGCTCGCAGCACCACATCCAGGGCGCCAAACGCGCCGGACTAACGCTCGAACAGCTGAAAGCACTGAATGAGGGCAACTACTCAAGCTTTAGCGTGCCTGAGCAAACAGCGCTGGCTTACGCCGAAAAGCTGACGTGCACCCCCGACGCCGCCAGCGACGCCGATTTCGCTGAACTTAAGAAACATCTTTCCGATGAACAGATCGTCGATCTTCACATGCTGATCGGATTAGCGAACCTGACCAACCGCGTCACCGGTCCTTTGGCGTTGAAAGTGGAATTCGCGGAAGAAAAGATCTAGGAGTTCGTGTGGTGACGGGCTTCGCCCCGTCCTTTTGAGAGCGCAACTCACCCGCGCGGAGCTTTATCCGACGGGGCGAAGCCCCGTAACCGCACGATCACAGAATTATCCGCTCGTCTCCCACGCGCCGCGTCACCCGCTCGCGATCCAGATACTCGAGCAGCGGGATCGCATACTTGCGGCTGACCCCGGTCATATCCTTGAACCGCGCGACGTCAATTTTCGGTGCGCTAGTCTTGAGCGCGGCGACCTTCTGCCGAAGGTCCAGAAGCGCGCTCTGGTGAAAGACCAGCTCGTCGGAAATTTTGATCAGAACCCTGTCGCGCAAGAGCAGCGTGACAATCTTCTGTGCCCTGACCTTATCGACCTTCAACCCCGCCAACACTTCTTTCAAGGAAGGAACTTTCAATCCGGCGGACGCAAACGCCTGCTCGATGATCTCTTTGGATTCGGCTTCTTCGTCCTTCATGACCACGCCGCGCCCAGCCAGGTGCACCAGTTCTCCCGAGACCGCCAAAGTTTTTTCTTCCGCCAATTTTCCCAGCACGCCATAGAAAACCTCGGGACCCAGGCTGGCCCGATCGCGCAACTCTTCTTTGCTCATCCCTGCGACAAGCGGATTCGCATCGTGAAATTTCTTGAGAGCGTGAAGTACATCTGCCTTGGCCTTCGCAAAGGCGGCTGGCGCAAGCAGCACCTGGTCGCAGAGCAATAGGCCGGCCTTTATCGCCAGTCTCGCCGCTTCCCCCTGCCGAATACTCATTTCTCCCGGAACACCGTCCAGGCGCAGACCCGTGGCGCCTCGCCGTGCGACGCGAGCGGCCAGCATTTGTTCCGCAGAGCCAGCTCGCATGGTCTTAAGAAATGCGAGCGCATCTTCCGAGTGTTGCCTCCGAGTTGCAGGCGAAGCATCCAATACAACGCCGCCACCAATGGTGACGACCGGCGAAAATTGCCGCACGATGAAGCGATCTCTCGGCAAAAGCAGCATGGGCTCTGCGAATCGCAGCTGCGCATACGCCTCATCACCCGGTTTCAGTTGTTTCGCTCCATAGAGTCGGACCTCGGCAATGGTTTCCGACGCGTAAGCATGAAAGTGAACCCGCGCGCCGTCTTTGAAAGGCTTTGCGGAACTAAGAAGAGAAAGCAACGCTTCGGCACGAGTTGTGGAATGAAAAGTGTCCGCGGAGGCGAGCGTCATCCCGCGCGCCAGTTCGTCGGTAGAAAGTCCGGCGAGATTCAGAGCCGTGCGCTGCCCCGCGAATGCAGCATCCGCCGCCGAACCATGAACTTGCACCCCTCGAACCCGCACTCGCTGGCCGGTAGGAAATAGCTGCAATTCCTCTTCTTTGCGGATTGTTCCCGCAACCAGCGTTCCCGTGACCACCGTGCCGAAGCCCTTCATGGTGAAGACGCGGTCAATTGGAAGACGAGCCAGAGCAGTTGAATCCTTCGCCGCAACTTCCGACGCAACCTTGGCGAGCGCGGATTTCAATTCTTCCAATCCAGCGCCTGTCAGCGAACTCACCGCGACAATCGGCGAGTGCGCCGCATCGAGAAATGATCCGCGCACATAATCTTCCACCTCCAACCGCACGACCTCGATCGTCTCTGCATCTACAGCGTCGGATTTAGTAAGCACTGTGATGCCGCGCCTGATCCCGAGTAGACGGCAGATGTCGAAGTGTTCGCGAGTCTGCGGCTTGATCCCCTCATCGGCGGCGATGACCAGCAGCACCAGATCGATGCCGCCAACGCCCGCCAGCATGTTGCGCACGAAACGCTCATGGCCGGGCACATCGACAAATCCCAGCCGAAATCTCTGGCCATCCGGGCCAGCAAGTTCGAAGTGGGCAAAGCCGATGTCGATGGTGATGCCGCGTCGTTTTTCTTCTTCGAGGCGGTCGGCATCGATGCCGGTCAGGGCCTTCACCAGCGAGGTCTTCCCGTGATCGATATGTCCGGCGGTGCCGACAATAACCGACTTCATCAGCGACAGTATAGACGGGACGACGGTGGCGTTTTGCAATCTATACTCTTAGCATCATGCCGGATGGGCAGACAGAAGACGGGAAGGCAGAAGGCGGGCAGACGGAAAAAGAGAAAGTTAGCGCGCTGATCAATGATGCGCGGGCCAGCCTGGCCGATCTGCTCCAGTTCGACGACTTGGGCGGCGACCGATGGTATGTGCGATTGTCCACAAAGGAGAAAGTCTATCCGTGGGAGATCCTGACCACGGATTCCAGGGAAAACGACCAGGCGATCCGTGGCAGAATTGCCCGAAGCGAAAGGGCGGTCACGGATTTGGTATTGGCGTTCGTCGGAGTCATGCGTTGGAATGCCAGGGAACAGCGAATGGCCTACATGCAATATTTCAGGACCGGGTATTCCACCGGCCTGGTTTTCGGCAGCCACGTTAAGCGATCGTTCCTGCGGCCCGGAATGCGCGCCCACGGCGACTTCCTCATCATCGGCGGCTGCCAGAACATTTGGATTTAGCGCCTCAATTCGGCATATAAAAAATTCGCCCAAGATGCGACAATAAAGGTTCCCCAACGTCCACGTCCAATGACCAGCTCTGCGATCAGTCTTATTGCCCTTACGCCGGAGATGATCCGGGAGCACGGCCTCACTCCAGAAGAGTTCCAGAAAATCAAGCAGTTGCTCGGAGGACGCGAGCCCACCCGCACCGAACTCGGCATCTTTAGCGTGATGTGGAGCGAGCACTGCTCTTACAAATCATCGCGGGTTCACCTGAAGCGCTTGCCCACTCGCAGCAAGCTGGTCGTGCAGGGACCCGGCGAAAATGCCGGCATCGTCGATATCGGCGACGGCTGGGCCTGCGCCTTCAAAATCGAGTCGCACAATCATCCGTCATTCATCGAGCCCTTTCAGGGAGCAGCCACCGGCGTAGGCGGAATTCTGCGCGACATTTTCACCATGGGTGCAAGGCCGGTCGCCGTGATGGACTCCCTGCGCTTCGGCCCCATCAGTGGGGAGAAGGCTAATAGGGAAGCTGAGATCCATAAGAACCATTCCGTGATGGAGGGCGTAGTCTCCGGCGTCGCCTCTTACGGCAACTGTTTCGGCGTCCCCAACCTCGGCGGCGAAGTAAAATTCGAGCCCTGCTACTCCGGCAATCCGCTGGTCAATGCCTTCGCCCTGGGCCTGGTTCGCCGCGACCAGATCTTTTACGGACGCGCCTCCGGCGAAGGCAATCCCGTAATTTATGTCGGCTCCAAGACCGGACGCGATGGCATCCACGGCGCAACCATGGCCAGCGAAGAGTTCAGCGAAGGCTCGGAAGCCAAGCGTCCTAACGTTCAAGTCGGAGATCCATTCCTCGAAAAGTTGTTGCTGGAAGCCTGCCTCGAAGCCATGCAAACCGGCGCCATCGTCGGCATACAAGACATGGGAGCCGCCGGCCTGACCTGCTCGACCTGCGAAATGGGCGCGCGTGGCGGCACCGGCGTTGAAATCGAACTCGACCGCGTCCCGCAACGCGAAACCGGCATGACTCCCTACGAGATCATGCTCAGCGAGTCGCAGGAGCGCATGCTACTGGTCGCGCAGAAGGGCCGCGAAGAAGAAGTCTTCCGCGTCTTCCAGAAGTGGGGACTCGATGCCGTCGAAATCGGCCAAGTCACTCGCGACGCGAAGATGCGCGTACTAGAGCATGGCAAAGTCGTTGCCGAAATACCCAACGCCGCGCTCACCGACGACGCGCCGGTATACAAGCGCCCGCTCGCGCGCTGGGAGCCGCCCGTCGATCGCGAAATGCCGGAGGGCATCCACCTTGGCGAAAGCACGGAGTTCACGCCGCAACTCAAACGCCTTCTGGCGAGCGCAAATATATGTTCGAAGCGTTGGGTGTGGCAGCAATATGACCACATGGTGCAGACCAACACGGTCGAAGCTCCCGGAGCGGGCGATGCCGGCGTCATCCGCATCAAAGGCTCCAGCCGTGGCCTCGCCATGGCGCTCGATGGCAACGGCCGTTGGTGCTATCTCGATCCGCGCCTCGGAGCCATGCACGCCGTGGCTGAAGCAGCGCGAAAAGTGGCTTGCGCTGGAGCGACTCCAATCGGCGCTACTAACTGCCTCAACTTCGGTAACCCTGAAAAGCCGCACATCATGTGGCAGTTTTCACAGGTCGTTGATGGCATCACCAAAGCCTGCGAAGAACTGGATACGCCGATTACCGGCGGCAATGTCAGCTTCTACAACGAAACCCTGGGCGAGGGAATTTATCCGACTCCGGTAATTGGAGTCGTGGGCATTCTCGAAGACGTGCACAAGGCAGCGAAGATGCACTTTGCCCCTGACGGGGTCGTTAGGAAGATTGTCTTGTTGCGCGCGAACGAACCCGGCGATGCCATTGACGCCGAATCAGAATTCGGCTCCTCCGAGTACGCGAAAGAGATTCTGGGCGCCGTGTGGGGATACCCGCCTGAGTTGGACATCGAGAAAGAAGCGACCCTGCAGCGCGCCCTGATAGAGATAATCCAGGCGGGATTGGTCGAGTCGGCGCATGATTGCGCTGACGGCGGACTTGCCGGGGCGTTAGTTGAATCCGCACTTCCAGCTGGAGTCGGCGCAACTGTTACTTTGCCCAGGGCGCAAACAGCGCTTGAATACGTGCTCTTCGGAGAAGACGCCAGCCGCGTGGTAATAAGCTGTGACCCAATCCATCTGCCGCGAATCCAACAAGTAGCGACAGAATACGGCGTCTTCGCGGACGTGTTGGGCGACACCCAATTGGGCGAAATGGGGTCAGATAGGATCGAAATTGCTGTCGACGGACAGCCGGTGATTTCCGCAAGCATCGCCGAGTTGCGAGAAACATATGAGGGGGCGCTGGAAAACGCGCTGAGCGTGGAAGCGGCGCTGAAAGCGTAATCGAATTGCGAACGACTAACGAGCAACGACGAACGACCAACAGCCAAATGTTGACCTCCGACAAATTTCGCGAAGAATGCGGCGTCGTTGCCATCCATGCCCATCCCGAAGCCGAGAAGCTCGCCTACCTCGGCCTGCACGCCCTGCAGCACCGCGGACAGGAATCGGCGGGCATCGTTACCTCCGATGGCGAACGCCTGCGCCAGCACAAATCCATGGGTCTGGTGGCGGATATTTTCGGCCACGATGTGCTGGCGTCGCTGCGCGGAGTCCTAGCCATCGGCCATACCCGCTATTCGACTGCTGGCGATTCGGCTTTGCTGAATGCCCAGCCCATCATGGTGCAATCCAACAAGGGCACCATCGCAATTGCTCATAATGGCAACCTCGTCAATGCGCAATCGATTCGCGCCAAGCTCGAAGGCCTCGGATCGATCTTCCAAACCAATAGCGATACCGAAGTGCTGGTCCACCTCATCGCGCTCTCCCGCGAAGAGACCCTGCCCGATGCCATCGCCGACGCGCTGCGCCGCGTGGAAGGCGCGTTTTCGCTGGTCATGCTCAGCCGCGACCGAATCTTCGCCGCCCGCGATCCGCGCGGCTTCCGCCCCTTGGCCATGGGCCGCATTCCGGCCCTGACCAGCGAAAAAAAAGATACCGTCGTCTTTGCTTCCGAAACCTGTGCCTTCGATCTTCTCGGCGCAACTTACGAGCGCGACGTTAAGCCCGGTGAACTCGTCATCGTCGGTCCCGAGGGCATCAGCTCCCGTTTTTATTCGCCGTCTCCCGCATTGTCGAGCTGCATCTTTGAGCACGTTTATTTTTCCCGCCCCGACAGTCTCGTTTTTGGCCGCTCCGTGGATCAAAGCCGCGACGCCATGGGCCGCCAACTCGCTCGCGAAGCGCCGGTGGACGCCGATATCGTCGTTCCCGTTCCCGACTCCGGCAACACCGCAGCAATCGGATACGCCGCCGAAAGCGGTATCCCCTTTCGCCTGGCCCTAATTCGCAACCACTACATCGGCCGTACTTTCATCGAGCCGCAACAGTCAGTCCGCGATTTCGGCGTGAAGCTGAAATTGAATGCGGTCCGCAGCCTAATCGAGGGCAAACGAGTAATCCTGATCGACGACTCCATAGTGCGCGGCACCACCAGCAAGAAAATCGTGCGGATGATTCGGAGCGCTGGTGCAAAAGAGGTCCACATGCGGATCTCCTGCCCTCCAACCATCTCCCCTTGCTTCTACGGGGTCGACACGCCTTCAAAAAAAGAACTCATAGCCGCCAATAAGACGACGGACGAGATCCGCGATTTCATAGTAGCCGACTCGCTCGCCTATCTCTCCATCGAAGGTCTCAAGAAAGCTTGTGGAGACGGAGAGAAAACCACCTACTGCTGCGCCTGTTACACGGGAAAGTATCCGACTAAGGTCGACGTTGAAGAGATACCGCCGGCGGTCTCCTCCGCCTAGGGAAGTTCTCAATTAAGTCCAGGGCTCCTCCGTGCACCCCTGTGTGTCCTGGCGTGAATGCCCTTTGCGGACACTTATTCAGAGTTTCCCTAGGGACAGCCGCCCCGGCTGTCCGCAGGCTGAGCCTCGTGTACTTCTTGTACGCATGGCTCGCCATGGGGTGATATTCTTTGCAGACGCGTAACGTGTCACCACATGCGCATGCGAATAACCTCAGTTCGAATGACAAAGGCCTTTTCCATTCTCGGCTCCGGTTCTAAGCCTCAACTCGGCCCCTTCGAGCAGCAGATGATGCAAGAGCTTTGGTCCCACGGCAGCGCCACCGTCCGCGAACTGGTCGCCGATGGCAAGATTCGCCAGGCTTACACGACCGTGATGACAACCTTGGACCGTCTGTACAAAAAGGGCCTGCTCGACCGCGTTGCCGAAAACAGAGCGTTTCGCTACACTCCGCGTCACACTCAGCAGGAACTGCAGCGGGTCGCGGCTCTCGATAGCATCCGGCAACTGCTGGGGTCGGGAGACGCTTCCTCGCTGCCTCTGTCATATCTGGTCGAAGCCGTCAGCACCCACGATGCGCAACTGCTCGACGAGTTGCAACGGCTTGTCGAACGTAAGCGTCGCGAGCTGCACATGCACATGAAAGGCCGTGAAAAAAACACCCAGGAGCAACATTAATGTTTGCGCTGCGCGGAATCGCGGTCTCACTCACCTTCTTTGTTCTGCTCTATTCTTTTCTCTCGGCGATCGTTGCCGTCGCTTGGCGCTCGTTGAAGCGGCTGCATACAACTGAGCGGAACCTGGCTGACCTGCTCTTCGCGTTGCGCATTCTTCCGTTAGTCGCGTCGGTCGCCATTACATTGGCTTTTGTCGTCCCGTCCTTTCAGTTGCTGGAGCCCCGTTCAATCGACGAGGGAACGGGCGCCATCCCGCTCGCGCTCGGCATCTGCGCTTTTCTGCTGCTCGTCTGCGGCAGCCTCCGCGTGATCGCCGCTCAGGTATCAACTGCTCGCATGGTCGCTCACTGGTTGCACGATAAACGGCTTGACGGTAAATGGCTGGATGGTACGCGCCCCCTGCGCGCCGGGAATCCGCCCGAGGCATTTCGATGCGGGCCTGACGCTCCCCCACTCACGCTGGTCGGCGTCCGCAGACCGAAGGTGCTGGTGTCACAATCCGCGATTGAGCTGCTTAGTCATGAAGAGCTGCACATTTCGCTTAAACACGAACTCGCACATGCGCGGTCTCGCGACAATTTAAAGAAACTCGTCTTCCGTTTTTGTCCTTTTCCCGGTATGTCCAAGCTGGAAAGCGCCTGGTCTCAAACCGCCGAACTGGCGGCCGATGATGCTGCCGTCTCGAACTTGGCGGGCGCCCTTGACCTGGCCGCCGCTCTAGTCAAGCTCGCCCGCCTAGTGGCCGTCGACGCAGCTGCGGTCTGCACCGTCGGCTTCGTGACTGGACCCATCGGCGTCCGCGTGGCCCGCCTGCTTGCCTGGAATGAAATCAAGGCCAGCCAGTCTCAGGCGACTTGGATTCGCCCATCGCGCGCGATTCCAGCCGTGTGCATGGCTTTGCTTTGCCTCGGCGTCACTTACGGCCCCGCTCTGGCGCTGACCCACGAACTTACAGAATGGCTTGTCCGCTAATTATCTTCTCTGCTTGCCTCGCTCCCGAAGCTGGCAGCTCCCTGTTAAATCGTTCGACTGAGAACTGATAACGATAACTAAGAACCGATACGACTATCTCTGGTAGTACCCCTTTCCTCCCCAATACTCTGATCGGTCAGCTGTTTCGCCATAGGCTTTTCTTCTTTCAAGTGTGACAGCAGCGATTGCCTCGCTCGTGGATGGATGGATGGTTGGTTGGATGGTCTACATGCGCTTTAGTTCTTCGGCAGCCAAGATGCGTCGGAGGGCTTTCCCGCGCCTCGCTGTCATACCCCAGATTCTCCCCTTGATCATTGTCTGCATCTGTGTCTTGGCCTCGAATTCTTCGCTTTTGCAGGCGCAGAATTCCTATGGCGCGCTTCGCGGCGAGGTCCAGGACGGAAGCGCCGCGCGCGTGCCACGCGCTAAGGTGGTAGTGCGATCGGCCGGATCTTCTATCACTCGTGAGGCCACAGCCAATGACCGCGGAGAATTTCGCCTTGAGAGCCTGCTGCCCGGCTCTTATCACGTCACCGTAACCGCTAAAGGTTTTGCGGAAGCTACGGCCGACGTTGACGTTGCAGTCAGTGTGGTGCGCGATATCTCCGTCACGCTCAAGCCCGCAACCGAGCGGGCCACCGTGAATGTCGAAGGCATTCCATCCTCGATTACCAGCGAAACCATTGACACCGCGAGCGCTGTGCGTGGAGGCGTAGTCGGCAGCCGCGACCTTGAAACTCTCCCCCTCCCAGCACGCAGCTTCGCCAACATCGCGTACCTCGTGCCGGGAACTGAGCCTGTCGAGCCTTCCGATCCGACCAAGGCGCGCATCACCGCCGTCTCCACCGGCGGAAGCTCGGGCCTAAATAATGAACTCTCGGTTGACGGCGCCGACAACTCCGATGACTGGATCGGCGGCTTCCTGCAAAATTTCTCGCCAGATGCCATTCAGGAATTTGCTGTCCGCACATCCAATGAGGACGCCGACACCGGCTGGACCACCGCCGGCTCCGTCGTCATCACGACCAAGCATGGCACCAACGACTGGCATGGCGATGCGGCTTTCTACGACCGCCAAGCGGCGCTCAATGCCCGTTTTCCAATCGAGAATCCGGCGCCCAATCCCAAGCAACCCTTCTCGCGGCAGAATTATGTCGGCACGATCGGCGGGCCGATAGCGAAGAATAAAGCCTGGTTTTTTATGTCCTTTGAAAACGTCCATGAGAACGCGAGCGTGGCCTATAGTCCCGCCAGCATCACGCAATTCGATGCACTCGCCCAGTTGGCTGCCGACGGCCTCATTTCCGGTGTTCCTTCCATCGCTGTTCCCCCAAATGTTCCCATCCCCTTCCGGGACTACCTTGGTTCGGTGCGCTTTGACTGGGCTGAGTCCCCCAAGTCGGAATGGTTCCTGCGCGTCTCACAGGATAGCTATCTCACACACAACGCGCTGGTGGAGCAGGGCACGCTACCCTCTACCGGACTTACCACGCACAACAATTATTGGAACGCGGGGATCAGTAATGCCTATACGTTCACCCCGACCTGGCTCGGCAATCTGGTGCTCGGCGCCAGCCTGTTGCATCTTACCCAGACGCGTAACTCCGATCTCGGCTTTGCCCTAGCCTTTCCCTTCAGCTCCACCGCGTTGACGATTTCGGGCTTCGAAACCTTCGGCGACAACCAGTTCGCCACTCCCATTACTCTGTTTCCAGACCTGCGCAATCAGGACAAATACCAATTTCGTTATGACCTGACACACGTTGCCGGAAGCCATGTGCTCAAATTCGGAGTCGATTTCATCCACGAACCGGTGCTCGGCGGCGCGTTTGCGTCCACGGCCGAGACGCTTGCCCAGTACGTCAATAACCCGAGCTATTACGTACAGAACCCCGCTATGTTTGGAACCTTCGCTCCACAGTGTGCCGGCATACCTGCCTCCGACGGCTCGACCTGCACCTACACTCCCGCTGGCGATGGCAGCTTCTCACAAAATGTTCAGCGGCTCGCGTTCTACGCCGAGGACTCGTGGCGCGTCTCTCACCATCTCACCGTAAACTACGGCCTGCGTTATCAGAACACCTGGGGGCTCATGATCGGGTCGGGGCGAAGTGAAGCCGACAACGCCGCATATCAGACTCTGCAAGCGCTGCAGATTCCGATCGTAACCAGCGTGCCACACGATTACGACAAACAGATTGCCCCGCGTCTAGGGATCGCTTACTCACCTGGCAGCAGCGAGAAAACGGTCATTCGTGCCGGCTTCGGTCTCTATTATGACGATCTCGCGCAGAACGGATGGGCGACGGCCTTTCAAGGCGTCAACAACACGAACGCGATCACGGGGACCTGCTCGTTCTCTGGATCGTCGCCGGGCAAGTACGCGCTCACCGGGACTGGCTGCCTCACTGGCGGCGCAGGCGCGACCGGCAACCTCATCGGCTCCGATTACAAGACGCCTTACGCGATCCATATCACGGGCGGAGTCCAGCACGCCTTCAACGAACACTGGCTAATCAGCGCCGATTACGTTCACGAGCAGGGAAATCATGGCTACCGCGCCTTTCCTTACAGCAGCGCCTCCACTGATGCTGGTGTACCCACTATAACCTCCCCGCTGATTCCGGCCTCCGACACAACGGACCAGCAAGCTCTTGTGCCGAACTTCAACGTGTTTGAGTCCGACAACCGGTCCAGTTACAACGCATTGATGCTGCACACCCAGGCCAACTTGCGCCGCTTCAGTCTGGTAGCGAACTACCAGCTCTCGAAGGCGCAGACCTGGGGATGCCTGCTCGGCGAACTCTTCGACTACGTGGATGGCGTCTGCCAGGTGCCGCAGGGGTTAAATTTGCCAAACGCTGGACGGCTCGATGCCTTCGGGCCCGGCGACTACGGCCCCTCCGGCGAAGACGTTCGCCATCGTTTCGTGCTCGCCGGGACGGTGCACATCCCCGGCGGTTTTGAATTGAGCACCATCAATCAAGTCGAGAGCGCACGGCCAATCACCATTACGAGTGCGGATAACACCGGGCGTATCTGGGTTGCGTTCAACAATGGAACGCCGCAATACACCAGCCTAGATATATTTCGCGGCACGCCTTACATTCAGTCCGACCTGCGCGTCACACGTCCCTTCAAGATCGGCGAGCGTTGGCAGATTAACCCCTTCGCAGAGTTCTTCAACATCTTCAACCGCAACAACTCCGGCGCGAATTACGCCGTCAATGTCGTCCAGCTCCCGGTACCCATGGGCGAGATGCAGCCCAATGCAAACGGTCAGACTATCGTCAACAGTTATTGTCCGGGTAAAACTCCAGAGACCTGCACACTCGCAGCCTCCGTGCCCATCACTAGCCTGAAACAACTGGAAATCCCCGAGGGAGCTCTAGGAGATTTCTTCGGTCCGGGCACCACGGTAGGAATTCCGTTCGCCGCGCAACTGGGCGTTCGGGTGACATTCTAGTCGTGGTTATGTGGTGAAGTGGCTTTCCCGTCTACGGTTTTACCTGAAAAATGATGCAGGGAGCTGGAACAGGAAGAGTGCGGATTCACCGCATTGCCGCCGGAAAATCTTGTCAAGCTCCGGTTTCGACGACCTGGACGGCGGACCCTCCACCGCCTAAGATTTAGAATCGTTCTTCCTCGCCAGTGCCACACGCGCGATTCCTTGCAGATCATTTCTGATCTCGACATCGCCCCAATCGCAGAGCAATTGCCGTACGCGATCCGCAATCGTTCCGCTGATCTCGAATATCAGCCACCCTCCTGGGTGCAGCGCCGCGCGCGCTTGCGGAATCAGGTGTTCGATCACTTCCACGCCGGTCGCTCCCGCAAACACCGCATTGCGCGGCTCAAACTTGCGCACTTCGAGCTGCACTGAATCTTCCTCCGACTCGCCTACATACGGAGGATTCGAAACCACGATGTCAAACGAAGCCCGTGGCAGACCGCCGAGCAGATCGGAGTGGTGAAACTGGATTCGCGAAGTTAGTTCGTGCCGCGCGGCGTTAACCCGTGCAACTTCGAGTGCCTCGAGAGAAATGTCGGTTGCGTGGATTTCGGCCCTTGGCAATTCCTGCGCCAGGACCAGCGCAATTGCTCCCGATCCGGTCCCAACATCCACGACGCATAGCCCGTGAGGCGCGGGCGCCCCCGTCCGCGGCTTTTGACCTCGTTCTTGCTTTTGATCTGGATGATGTCGCGAGACGAGTGCCAGCACCGCCTCGACCAAGTGCTCCGTCTCCGGACGCGGAATCAGTACTGCCGGGGACACGATCAAATCCAGCCCCCAAAACTCCTGGTGCCCCGTGATGTACTGCGCGGGAACTCCCGTAGCCCGGCGAGCCAAAGCTTCGTCATAACGTCGCATTTCCTCGGAGCTGAGTTCTCGCTCCGGATGCGCATACAGATGCGCTCGGTCGCAATCGAGCGTGAACATGATGAGCAGTTCCGCATTCATGTGCGGAGAAGGAACGCGTGCCATCGTCAGCTGATTAATAGCGGAATTTAGAGCCTGCCGAAGCTGCACCCTTCTATTTCACCACGGAGAGCAGAGAGACAGAGAAAACAAAAGAGAGGAAAGATGGAGAAAACGCGCGAGATGTCAAGCTGACTGCCCTGCGAACGACGAACGACCTCGACCTCCTTACACCACGCCCGCTGTCTCCTGCTTGAGCTTCGCCGCCTGATAGTGCGTGATCAGCGCGTCGATCACCGGCTGCAGCTTGCCGTCCATAACCTGCTCAAGCTGGTGAATGGTGAAGCCGATGCGATGATCCGTGAGCCGGTTCTGCGGAAAATTGTAAGTTCGAATTTTCTCCGAGCGGTCGCCCGAGCCCACCATCTGCTTGCGTTCTTTAGCCAGCGCGTCCGCCTGCTTCTGCATCTCGACTTCGTACAACCGCGAGCGCAACACGCGCATGCCTTTTTCGCGGTTCTTGATCTGCGACTTTTCATCTTGGCAACTCACGACGGTTCCCGTCGGAATATGCGTGATACGCACCGCCGAATAGGTAGTGTTCACCGACTGTCCGCCCGGTCCCGATGAACAGAACGTATCGATGCGCAGATCTTTGGCTTCGATCTTGACGTCCACCTCCTCTGCTTCGGGCAACACAGCCACCGTGATCGCCGATGTATGCACGCGTCCCTGCTGTTCGGTCGCCGGCACGCGCTGCACGCGATGCACGCCGCTCTCATATTTCAACCGCGAATAAACGCGCTCACCCTCGATCAGCGCAATCACTTCCTTCAACCCGCCCACGCCCGATTCCGACGTGGAGAGCACCTCCACCTTCCACTTCTGCGTCTCCGCGTACCGGTTATACATGCGGAAAACCTCCGCCACGAACAACGTCGCCTCATCGCCGCCCGTCCCAGCGCGAATTTCGAGAACCACGTTCTTCTCGTCGTTAGGATCCTTCGGCAGCAGCAGAACCTTGAGCTCCTCTTCAATCGTTGCGATGCGGGCGTTAAGCTTGGCCAGTTCCTCTTCGGCGTAGGCGCGCATCTCCGCATCGGATTCATCCGCCAGCACGGCCTTGCTCTCGGCGATGCCGCGCTTCAGGTCCTTGTACTCGCGATACTTTTCGACAATCTCTCTCAGTTCGCTATGCGCTCTGGCAGTCTTTTGGTATTTCGCTGAATCGTTAGCAATCTCCGGCGACAACAGCGCGCGAGTCAGTTCTTCGTAGCGCACTTCGATTTGTTCAAGACGGTCAAACATTGTTTTCATCGGTAGAGACGGGGTGCCCCGTCTCACTTTGCGGGTGGAGATGCCGCGAGTCGCATCTCTACTCTAATCAATTTTAGGTGGAATGGGGAAGAAAACAAGAGTTCGCGGTGGGCACCGCTACGCAATCACCAGTTCGCCGCCGCGCTGCTTCTCCAGCTTCATCGCTTCATCCAGCGCAACGATTGCGCACTCGACCTCGCGGTCATCTGGAGGCTGGGTGGTGATGCGCTGCAGCCACAATCCTGGGGCAGTCATCAGAGCGAAGAGCGAGACACCGGATTGACCCGAAGAACTCCTGGCCGATAAGCGCTTGGCGGAAAAGCGGATGATTTCGTAGGAAACGCCGGCAATCAGCGGCAGCAGCGCAACTCGAATACCGAATCGAGCCCAGAAAGTCTGAACCGGGATGGCCATGTAAACGAACATGGAAATAATCATGACCGTCATCAGGAAACTCGTCCCGCACCGCGGATGATAGGTCGAATACTTTTGCACTGCTGCGGTTTCCAGAGGATCGCCGCTCTCGAACGCGTATACGGTCTTGTGTTCGGCTCCGTGATATTCGTAGACGCGTCGAATGTCCTTCCACAGCGAAACGCCCCACACAAAGAGCAGGAACATCGTGATCCGAATCAGTCCGTCAACCAGGTTAAAGACGAATTGCTGTCCAAAGACCGGGTTGACTTTCTTCAGTTCAGTGGTGGCCACCAGCGGCAGGTACTTGTACATGAAAATGAAGAAAGCGATGGAGAATGCCACATTCAGCCCCGCCATCCAGCCAGTGATTTCAAATTTCTTAACCGGTTTCTTCTGCTGATCGTTGGTGGAGCTGGAGTGGGAATCGTCGCCGTCCTTATCTCCGGCTAGCTCTTCGAGTGCAGCATTGGCGGAAAACTTGAGCGCGCGGAATCCCAGCGTCATGGCGTGCCCTAGGGTCATTACGCCGCGCACCACCGGCCAGCCCATCCACTTATGCTGCTCGGAGGGCCGTTCCAAAGGTTCGCTGTGGGTTACAATCTCGCCCGACGGCTTGCGCACGGCAATGCCCCAAGCATGCGGAGAGCGCATCATCACGCCCTCAAGCACGGCCTGCCCGCCGACGAGAGTTTCCTCGCCACTCTCCAGAGCGGGTAGCAGCTGTACCGCCGCCAAAAAACGCAGAATTTGCCGCCAACGTCGTATGGCCATTGGATGTTGCATTGAGGTAGGTCGACTTGCCCGGTCGTTAAGCGCCGGTCCTAGAACGCCATTGCTAGAGTATCACAGGTTGGGACGACTGCAAGCATCGCTAGCAGGATCGTATCTCCCTATAAGTCAATGGTTTGGGGATGCATCGACTGTGGAATCAAGATCCGGCCGAGGTTTGGGTCCACATCCACCGTACTTGCCGCCCAATGAGAGAATCCAATGAGAATGCTGCGATTCGCCCAGACCTGCGAAGCGATCGGTGCAACCATCAAGAAACTGGAGAAGACGGCGCTGGTCGCGGACTATCTGCGATCGCTATTGCCGACGACATCGCTGCCTATGACATCGCAAACCTTACCCTTGAGCGAAGCTGCAACCGCCGCTATTTTTCTCTCCGGAAGTCCCTTCGCCGCCAACGATGAAGCGACGCTGCAGGTTGGCGGAGCATTGCTGTGGCGCCTGATTGCTGAGCTCTCGGGCAAGTCCGAACACGAACTGACGGAGATTTATCGCAAACATGGGGATGCTGGCTCGGTTGCAGCAGAGGCGCTACCCGCCAAGCCGGATTCCGGCTTTACGCTGACCGAAGTGCAGCGGGCATTCTTACAGATTGCCGCCGCGCGCGGTCCCACCGCCAAAGCGGCTCTACTGCGCCAACTTATGGAGCGAGCCACGCCGCTCGAGGCCAAATACATTGTGAAGATCATCAGCGGAGACCTGCGCATCGGGCTGAAACAAAGTCTCGTCGAAGAAGCCATTGCTCGCGCCTTCGAAGCCCCACTCGATCAGGTCGAACGCGCCAACATGTTGCTGGGCGACCTCGGCGAAACTCTGCGCCTGGCCTCCACTGCGAAACTGGCCGATGCACGGCTTCGTCTCTTCCACGCCATCGACTTCATGCTCGCGAGTCCTGTCGAATCTTCGGAAGAGGCGCTGAGCTATTTTCAGAATGCCTCAATTGAAGACAAATACGACGGCATCCGCGCCCAGGCCCACATCAGTTGGGATCGAAACGAAGTCCGAATCTTTTCACGCACCCGGGACGAAATCACAGAGTCGTTTCCCGAATTGTGTCCATCCCTTGCCAGGGTGCCGAAAGATGTGATTTTCGACGGAGAGATTGTGGCTTGGAATTCAGACGGCAGCTCATCGAGTGGAGGGCGTGCTCTGCCCTTCGCAACTCTGCAACAGCGTCTGGGCCGGAAGAAAGTCATTGCCAAACTCATGCGTGACGTTCCTGTTGCCTACCTCGTTTTCGACGTTCTCTACGTGGATGGCGAACTACTCCTCGACCGTCCCCTCCAGGAGCGGGCAATCATTCTCGATCAATTGGTCGATCAGATAACGGTCGCACAGACAACGATCGCACAAAAAAGGATCGCAGAAACCACCACGGAGACCGCATCCTCCGGCCCGCCCCAGGCACATTTCGGTTTTGCTACATCCGAACTTCCGCGCGCGACCGTTCTCCGCGCTCCCATCGCGCGAGCGAACTCGCCGCACGAGATCGAAACTCTCTTTACCGCGGCGCGCGCTCGCGGCAACGAAGGCCTGATGATCAAGGATCTCGATTCTCTTTACACTCCCGGCCGGCGCGGCAAATCCTGGCTCAAGATGAAACGAGAACTGGCCACACTTGACGTGGTTGTAACAGCCGTCGAGTACGGACACGGCAAGCGCATCGGCGTGCTGAGCGACTACACCTTCGCAGTATGGGATGACGAGCGCCTGGTTAACATCGGCAAGGCATACTCGGGACTTACCGATGCCGAAATCACCGAAATGACAAAGTGGTTTCTGGCGCACAAGATCAGCGAACAAGGATTAAGGCTGGAGGTGGAGCCCAAGATTGTCCTGGAAGTGGCATTCAACAACATGATGCGCTCCTCGCGACACGAGAGCGGATACGCACTGCGCTTCCCGCGGATTCTGCGCCTGCATCCGGATAAACTCCCCGAGGATGCCGACACGCTAGAGACAGTCAAAGAAATTTACGATCGGCAACATTCAGCGTGATGATGAGGACAGGATCAGAGACTTTGATCTCGAGTGGATGGCCGGTCGTTATTAATCTGATTCGAGATTAGTTTAAACCGAGTCTCAGTGAGCATGATCATGTCGGGAATGGTCAGGCCCGCGATGGTCTTCCTCGCGTTCTTCTTCTCGCACTTCTTCGCGCACTGCGATCACGCAACTGTGAGCCGTCTCGCACACGGCGTGTTCTAACTGGATCGTCGTGTGGCGGATGCCGAAGCCACGCCCGAGCTTCTCGTTGATCTGCCGCAGAATCGCATCGCTCTCCGATGTGGCCATATCCGCGATTTTTACGTGCGCAGAGAGCGCATGGTTTTCCGAGCCAATGCTCCACACATGCAGATCGTGCACGTCGCTTACACCCGCTACCGTGCGCATCGCCGATTCCACCGCCTCCAGGCTCATGCCGCGCGGAGTGCCCTCAAGCAGAATATTCAGCGTCTCGCGCACGATCCCAAAGCTCGACCACAAAATCAAAGTGCCGATTCCGATCGACAGCGCCGCGTCGATCCAGTATTGTCCGGTCCACAAGATTGCAAAGCCGCCCACAATCACCGCCGCAGTCGAGAGCGTGTCCCCCACCTCGTGCAGCAGCGCGCTGCGGATGTTCACATCCCGACCCGAACGCCACAGCAAGAGAGCGATTATGCCGTTCATAACAACACCCGCCGCCGCTACCCAAATCATCACTGTGGCGCGAACATTCTCGGGATGCTGCAACCGCCGGAACGCCTCGTAAAAGATGAGGAACGACACCACCACCAGCGACAGAGCATTCACCAGCGCCGCCAGCACTCCAGCGCGTCTGTAGCCGTAAGTCTTGGTGGCGCTCGGCGGCCGGCCTTCGAGAAATACTGCGACCAGAGACAACAGCAGCGCTAGGAAGTCCGAGAGGTTATGTCCCGCCTCCGAAAGCAAAGCCAGCGAATGCGCACGCAGTCCGGCAATCACGAGCAGGATGACGTAAAGCATCGTGACGGCGAGCGAGATGCGGAGCACCCGACCTGTCCCATGTGAATGCCCTTGTTCTCCATGCGCGTGCATTCTCTAAGCATAGCGCAAGGTCGCAAGTGTGGCGCGGGCGCCCTCGCCCGCGTGCGCTTGCGCCAGAAAAGGGTTCTCCTGGGTCGAGGTGGCGTGTGCACCAGCTCCCGCGCTATCCTTCTCCCAACACCAGGAGTACAAAAATGAAGAAGCTCCACGTGATCCAGAGCTTGTTGCTAATCGCCGCCGCCTTCGTTGCCCAGCCAGCGACTGCCCAAACAACGCCTGCGCAAACAGCCCCAGCCGAAATCAAGAATCCGGTCAGCACCGCACTCCGCGACATCCTGCCCGGCCGTCAGAAAAATACTATTGCCGCTGTGGAAGCCATGCCTGCCGATAAATTCAGCTACAAGCCCTCGGCCGAGCAGATGACATTCGGCCATCTCGTAGCCCATATGATCGAGGCGAACTACGGACTGTGCAGCAACGCCGCAAGTGTCCCCGCCCCGAAAGCTGAAGAGGTGAAAGACACGGATACAAAAGACAAGCTAGTCGCAGTGCTCAAGGCGTCGTTCGATTTCTGCGCCGACGCGTTGTCAAAAATGGATGATTCCAAGCTCGGCGAAATGACCCCGGGCTTCGGCGGTCACCCACTCTCTCGCGCCAGATTTGCGTTGGGAATAGCCAGCAATTGGGCCGACCACTATGCCGAAGCCGCAATGTATTTGCGCCAGAATGGCATATTGCCGCCGACGGCAAAAAAGTGAAGCAGAGGTTGTGAGTGCGGGTGCTTAGTTGTGAGTGCGGGTGCTTAAATGACGCTCGCTATTTTTTGCACCACCGATTGCCAGTCGCCGCGCTTCGGCTGCCGGAAGAGGCGCAATGTGGGATACCAAAAGCTATCCTCCCGCGCCAGGAGCCAACGCCAGTCAGGCGCGAAGGGCAGCAGAACGCAAGTCTGAACGCCGAGCGCGCCGGCCAGATGCGCGGTGGAGTTATCGATAGTTATCACCATGTCCATCGCCGCGACCTGTGCCGCGAAGATATCGATGTTTGATAACTGATCGACGGAGCGGTCGATGACGATTGGCGCATGGGCCGCCGCTGCCTGCCTTTGCAAAGCGTCGTGATCTCCATATTGCAGGCTGATCCAGCGGTTCCCGCGCCGCACGAAAGGCGGTGCGAAAAGCGGTGCGAACAACGATAGGTCGATGGAGCGGCAACGGCCCGTCCTACGGTTGCTGGTGTGCCAGGCGAGGCCGATAAGCCGGCTTCCATCCGCATCTGCATAGCGGGAGCGAAAGCGCTCCCGCTCAACCAGGTCCGCAAACAGGTAGGGTGACTTGGTAAGGGTAAACGCAGACTCGGTTGTCCGGAAAAGAACTGGCAGACTGCCGATCGGAAGGTGCGCGGAGATATCCTGGTCGGGGTTGTGCCCCAAATCATTCTCCACTTCGTCTCCCGAGACCAGTTCGATGCCGGGAAAGGAACGAGCGAATAGAGGCTTGAGCCGGACGTCGCAATCCAACCTGCAGCGGTTGCCGCTGCGGAGCACTTCTGGCAGAAGTCCCGCAAACATGATTTCGTCGCCAACGCCTTGCTCACCCCAGATCAACAGGCGTCCAGAGGTCAGCTTCCCGCCGGTCCACAGCGGCTGCGGATAAGATCGCATCGGGGTGCGGTGATCTTTCGATCGCCAACGCCGTTCATAGTTGAGCCATCCAGCGGCGAAGTCGCCTTTGAGCAACTGGGCCAATGACTCTCGGAACCGGGCTGCGCTATAGCCTGGCTGAAGCGCGAGAGCTGTTCCGTACTCCGCTAATGCCTCATCCACTTTGCCCAACGCACGGAGGGCGCAGCCCAGGTTGTAGTGGGCCTGAGCGTAGCCCGGCCTGAGGACGAGCGCCCGCTCATAGCAGGCGACGGCGTCGTCCAGCCTGTCTTCGTTCGTATCGATGTTTAAGGCCTGAGCGTCCATGGTTTGCAAAACTTTCCCCATGGCATGGTGGGCCTCGGCCAATTGCGGCTTCAGCGCCAAGGCGCGCGCATAGCAAGCCACAGCCTCGTCGAAGTTTTCCTGATCCAGGCGGATGTTGCCGAGATTAACGTGGACTTCAGCTAACTGCGAATTGAGAGTTAGTGCGTGCTCATAACATTCCGCGGCCTCATCCAGATTACCCTGCGCTTGGAGGACGGTGCCTAGGTTGCAATGATAGGAAGACTGGTCGTCGTTGTTCGCAACTTTGATCGCAATTGCCTTGCGTATCATCACGGCCGCGAGCTCGTGCCCTCCAGCCTGGAATGCGACCATCCCGAGCAAATGCAGACTGTCTGCCTGATGCGCGTCGATAGCCAAAATCTGCCGGTAAATCCGCGCAGCCTGGGTCAGCCGCCCCGCTCGGTGGTGACGGACGGCATTCAGCAGCAGGCTGGGTATGAGCGTACTCGGTGGTTGGTGTTGGTATTGGTGTTGGCCTTGGCCCTGCGCCTGGCCTTGCCGCGCGCTTCGGTCGTGCGGCTGCACTAAAGGAGGCTGAGGGTCTTGATTCACAAACTGGCGGACGGTGTCAGAACCTGACATGGTTAGCTGAGGCTTATTCGAGTTAGTTTTATTAGAACGTCGCAAGAAACAAAGATCGTCGTCTGATTTCCCGAAGCAAGCTGGGGTCCGCAGCGGCGCACCAAGGTGAGGGCGGCGCCTCACAAATGACGCCGTTTCGCGGCGGCGCGTTGTGGAAAATGATTGCGCTTAGGTGGGTCGATCGCGCTCGCCATTCAGTATTCGACGAACGACTTGAGCCTGCTCAGCGCCTGATCCCATTGCTCGGAAACGAAATCGAGATATTCTTTAATCCCTTCGATGGGTTGCGGATCGAATTCGAACAGGCTCTCGCGGCCTCTTCGCACGCAACGCACGATTCCCGCGTTCTCCAGCACGCGAAGATGCTTGGTGATCGCCTGCCGGGTCAGCTTGGAACCGTGCGTCAATTGAGAGATCGAATACGGTTGACGGCCGCAGAGTTTCGCGACCAGCGATAGCCGCGTTGTTTCGCCTAGAGCCGCGAAGACGAGTGCGTGCGTCCGCCGCTGAGCAGCCTGCCCGCTATGGCTTCTGTGTGACACGATTCTCCGAAATATAGTTCTCGACGTTCTTCATTTGCTCTGTCCAGCCGACATCGTTTCTGCGGAGCGCCTCGAGACGGCGGTCACCGGGAAGCTCATCAAAGCCGGACTCGATGAGCGTCAGCAACGTGCCCGTCGCGGTCTTCTCCAGCCGGAATTCGACGAGCGTCGTCGGTTCCTTTGAGTAGTCCGGTGAGTAGTCGGCTTTCTCAAGCGACTTGGGATGGGGCCAGGTGAAGGAAAAGAGCCGCTCATGCTCCATTTTCTGCACCAGCGCTTCCCATCGGATGTGCTCGTAGCCAGGATGGGTAATGTTGCCGCGCGAGACTTGACCTGGGACGAACGGGCCATCCAGTTTCACGCGGAACCATTCGCCAAACTCACGGTAGTCCGTCAAGGCGCGCCAGACTCGGGAGACCGGCGCTTTCAGTTCGATGCGCTTCTCAATACGGTCATTCATGGTTATGCAACCTCCAGGTTGCATATTACTCCACGTCCAATAGACATGCAACCATATGGTTGCATGTTAAGGCAGCTACAACAGCCCTTCGAACTCGTCTTCCCCAATCACGCTGACTCCCAGCTCCCGAGCCTTATCCAGCTTCGACCCGGCGTCGCTCCCCGCGACCACATAATCCGTTTTTTTGCTCACCGAGCCGGAGACGCGTCCGCCCGCATCTTCAATCATCTTTTTCGCTTCGTCGCGGGTGTGGCGCGCCAGCGTGCCCGTCAGCACGAAGGTCTTTCCTGCCAGCTTGGTGCCTTTCTCTTTCTTCTGCCCCGTGAACGTTAGCCCTGCTTTGCGCAGATCGCTCACCAGTTTGCGATTATGTTCATCGGCGAAGAATTCTACGATGCTCTCCGCGATCCGCGGCCCCACTTCGTTGACTTCCTCAAGTTGCTCCGCACTTGCGTTCATGATGTCGTCGAGCGATCCAAAGTGCTCGCCTAGAAACTGCGCCGTGCGTTCGCCCACGAACCGTATCCCGAGACCATAGATCACGCGCTCCAACGGCAACTCCTTTGAGGCCGCAATCTCCGCCAGCACGTTGTCGGCTGACTTGTCGCCCATGCGTTCGAGTTTGAGGAGATCGTCTTTCTTCAGCTTGTAGAGGTCGGCGATGTTCCTGACCAGGCGCCGTTCGGTAAGCTGATTAACCAGAGCCTCGCCCAAACCATCAATATCCATCACGTGGCGCGAGGCAAAATGCAGAATTGTTCCTTGCAGCTTTGCAGGACAGTTTGCATTCACGCAACGGTGGTCGGCCTCGCCCGGCGTGCGCACGACATTGCCGCCGCACACCGGACAATGCTCAGGCATCACGAACTGCTTGTCGCCGCGAGGATGGTCTTTATCGTCAACGACCCTCACCACCTTCGGAATCACGTCGCCGCCGCGCTCCACTTCGACCCAATCGCCGATCTTCACGTTGAGTTGCTCGATGAAATCCATGTTGTGCAGCGTGGCGCGCGAAACCGTGGTTCCGCCAATCGGCACCGGCTTGAGCCAAGCCACCGGCGTCAGTTTGCCGGTCCGGCCAACCTGGGGCTTAATGGCCTCGATCAATGTCACCGCACCGCGCGCCGCGTATTTATAAGCAATCGCCCACCGCGGAGCCTTGCCGGTGAAGCCCAGTTCCCGTTGCCACGCCGTCCGGTCAACCTTGATGACGATGCCGTCGATTTCGTAAGGCAGCGATTCGCGCCTGGCCTCCCAGCTTTGAATAAACTTCCAGACCTCTTCGAGATTGTGTACGAGCTTGCGGTTCGGATTTACCTTGAAGCCGGCGAGATCCAGCGCATCCATGGCTTTCGATTGCCGGTCGAAAAAGGTTTGCCCGTCCTGCAACAAAAAGTAGGCGAAGAAGTCCATGCGGCGCTGCGCGGTGATTGAAGGTTCGAGTTGCCGCACGGTGCCCGCCGTGAAGTTGCGCGGATTCGCAAACACCGGCAAGCCCTGCCGCTCGCGTTCTTCGTTCAGCCTACGAAAAGCCGCCAGCGGCATCAGCATTTCGCCGCGCACTTCGAAGTCGACGGGTATCCCGGCCTTCTTCAATTTGTCTTTAGGAATAGACAAGGGGATCGAGCGCACGGTTCGCACGTTCGAAGTCACGTCTTCGCCGATGTTGCCGTCGCCGCGCGTGATGCCGCGTTCCAGGCGCCCATCGCTGTAAACGAGCGCCAGCGACATTCCATCCAGCTTCAATTCGCACATGTATTCGAGGTCGGTGCGCCCGCTGAGTTCATGCACGCGGCGCTCCCAGTCGCGCAGCTCTTCTTCGGAGTAAGCATTATCTAGAGAGAGCATAGGAGAGGAGTGCTTCGCCTTAACGAATCCCTCTCGCGGCTTGCCGCCTACGCGCTGTGTAGGCGAGTCTGGCGTGACAGTCTCAGGGTGTTCGGCCTCGAGCCACTTGAGCTCGTTCATCAGGACGTCAAAGTCAGCGTCCGAAATCTCTGGACTGTCCAGCACGTAATAGCGATACTCGTGGTGCCGAATCTTCTCGCGCAGAGCTTCGATGTTTTTCTCGATAGTGGAACCGGACATGACTGGGAAATTATAGTTGGACGGGCAGTATCCAGTTGCCCAGTACCCAGTGAAAAAAACAACTGAAGCTACGTTTCGAAGTGCGGCAATAACGACTGCGCGGTTTTACTGGGTGAGTACCGGCAGCTGCTTACTGGCTTTTCGCTTTTCGAATCCGTCCGCGTCCAGCCGCGCCGCGGCCAACGCTCGACGGAGGCTTGGGCATTCCTTCCAGCAATTCTTTGAGCACGGTCGCGTTGTTGTACTGTTGGTTTCGTGAGGCATAGAGCAGCGTGACTGGCCGCTTGCCTTCCGTCAGATGATGCAGCTTCTCCAGCGCTGCCGAAGCCGCGCTGTCTCTCAGTTCTTTGAGATAGCGCCTCTGGAACGTAGGCCAGCCGTCAGGATTGGCATGAAACCAATTCCGCAACTCGCCGGAAGGCGCCAGATCGCGCAACCAGAATTTGATTGCCGCGTCTTCTTTCGTGATCCCGCGCGGCCACAAACGATCGACCAGCACGCGCACCCCGTCCGACGCGGAAGCGGCCTCGTAGACGCGTTTGACGACAACGCCCATCACTTCCGTATTATCCTACCTTTGCGTCCTCGCAGGAGACGCCGTGATCATTATGAATTTCTTGAAAGAGGTTTCTCCGTGCCTCCGTGTCTCGGTGGTGATCCTCGGGTTGTTGGCACTCGCCGGTTGCGATGTCGAGCGGCGCAAGTCCGACGCCGAACTGGGACTCAATCCGCAACAGGCAGCGGGCAGGCGGCTTTACGACAACTATTGCGACCGCTGCCACGAGCCTTATTCGTCGCGCGGCAAGAAAGGCCCAAGCCTGAAAGGCGTATTCAAGAAGCAGTACCTGTCGCTGAGCGGATTGCCCGCAAACGACGAGCGCATCACCGACATCATCAAGTTTGGGCGCGCTAAGATGGAAGGCTTCAACCAGGTCATGAACGACCAGCAGATCAAAGACCTGCTTGCCTATCTGCACACGCTATAGCGGTTCGTGTGGCGCGGGCCCCCTCGCCCGCGTGGCTGTGTCCATGAAATAATCGTCCGCGAAGTAATCACCCAGTGCCCGCCGCCAACAAAGCCGCGCTCTTCCAGAAGATTCCGTCGACAGACGAGCTTCTCCGTCGGCCTGATCTGCAGGCTCTGATCGAACGAGACGGTCACCCAGCCGTGGCCGAAAGCATTCGCGTCGTGCTTGCGCGCCTTCGTGCGGAAATTGCCGATGGTCAAATCAGCGGCAACGGCTTGGACGAAAAATCGCTCGACCTCGCGCTCAGCGGCCTGTCTGCCGCCGTTGAGCGTCAACTCCGCCAGTCGCTAAGCTACTCATTGCTACCGCTAGTCAACGCCACCGGAGTGATCCTGCACACCAATCTCGGGCGCGCACCGCTGGCTGCGGCGGCGCTCGATCACATCCAGGCCACAGCTGGCTATTCCAATCTGGAATTCGATCTCGCAACCGGCGAACGCGGAAAACGCGACGTCCACGTGGATCGCCTGTTCCAAAAACTACTTTCGGATCACGTAGGGACGGGCGCAATCCTTCGACTTCGCTCAGAACCCGCCCCCGCCGAACAAAGCGAGGCGGCGAACTCCACTGCCATCTCGACCGCTATCTCCACCATCGTGGTCAACAACAACGCCGCCGCTGTGCTGCTCGCGCTCAACTCGCTCGCCGAGGGCGGCGAAGTCATCGTCTCGCGGGGAGAGCTGGTCGAAATCGGCGGGTCGTTTCGCATCCCGGACGTGATGTCGAAGTCAAATGCCACACTCCGAGAAGTGGGCACCACCAATCGCACGCGCCTCACCGATTACGAAAAAGTTATCAATGAACGCACACGGCTCCTGCTCCGCGTGCATCGGTCGAATTTCGAGATTACTGGCTTTACCGAGCAGCCCGCGCTCGGCGATCTGGTGGCACTGGCTCGCCGACGCAAACTGCCGCTGATGGAAGATCTGGGCAGCGGCGCGCTCTTCGATCTGGGTTCGGTCGGCATCAACGGAGAACCGGGGGTGCTCGACAGCCTGCGCACTGGCGTCGACGTCGTCACCTACAGCGGAGACAAACTTCTTGGCGGACCACAATCGGGATTGATCAGCGGCCGGACCGATTTGGTTACGCGCATGCGCTCAAACTCGCTCTTCCGGGCGTTGCGCGTGGATAAGCTAACTTACGCTGCACTCGAAGCCACGCTGCTAGCTTATGTCAAACGCGATCATGATGCGGTCCCCATACTGCACATGATGCGGTTGTCGAAAGATGAGATCGGGCGCCGCGCGGAGGCCCTCGTTTCCAGCGTCGAAGCTGCACAAAATGAGCGCCGGCCTCTCAAGCTGGAGCTCCTCGACGGCGAATCCGTCATTGGCGGCGGCGCCGCGCCTTCGGCCGCGTTGCCGACCCGCCTGATCGCGCTCACGCATGCCAACCTGAGCGCCGATGAACTCAATGCACGTCTCCGCGCCAGCGCCCCTCCGATAATCGCCCGCGTTGAAGAAGGGCGTGTTTTGCTCGACCTGCGGACCGTCTTCGCGGAGCAGGATGCAGCCCTGGCCACGGCGCTAGCATCTTTATCCTGAGAGCTGAGATCTGTTTGGCAACCCTCTACACCATCGGTCATTCCGCGCGCTCGTTTGATGAACTTGTGTCGGCGCTGAAAGCGCACGGCATCGAGACGCTCGCCGATATCCGCGCCTTTCCCGCGTCACGCCGCCTGCCGCACTTTAATCGTGAGGCGCTTGAAGAGTCACTGTCGCGGCACGGCATCCGCTACATCTGGATGAAGGCTCTCGGCGGATACCGCAAGACGACGCGCCAGGATTCTCCCCATACCGCGCTGCGCAGCGCCAGCCTTCGCAACTACGCGGACTACACGCTGACGCCAGAGTTCGAAAGCGCCATTGCCGAACTGCTGGGTATGGCGCGCGCCTCGCGTACAGCCTACATGTGCGCCGAGCGCGTTTATTTCCGTTGCCATCGCATGATCGTTTCGGATTGGCTGGTCGCGCACGGGCACAAAATCTTTCATATCGATGCGGAGGGACCGGCACGCCCACACAAACTTTTGCCCGAAGTGCGAATGATCGATGGGCAGATGATTTACCGGGGCGACGAACTCTTCTGAGCCGGGCCGCACCCAGAGTTCCCGCCAAAATTGCAAATTACAAACGAGCAATCGACAATGTCGAGATGATCATTGGCACCGGAGTGGACATCGCCGAAGTTTCCCGCATACGCGACAGCATCGAGCGCTTTGGAGACCGTTTTCTGCATCGCATTTTTACTGCCGGCGAGATCCGCTATTGCGAGGGGAAAGCCAACCGCTGTGAAAGCTATGCCGCGCGTTTCGCCGCGAAGGAAGCCGGGATGAAGGCGCTCGGCACGGGATGGAGCAACGGTGTCCGGTGGCGAGATATCGAAGTCGTGCGCCCGAAAGGACAGCGGCCTACGCTGCAATTTCACGGCGAGGCGGCGGCGATTGCGGCTAAGCTCGACACGAAAAATATAGCGCTTTCGCTCACTCACACCTCAGAGCAGGCGCTGGCGCACGTCATTTTAGAGAATTAGCTCTCAACTGGTGGATATCGTCACGGCCTCTGTAGTGGCGCGGCCATCGCCACGATGTGAGGGCATACCAACCTACTAATTCAAAATGACTTGACGCGCCCGCGCAACATGCTCCCAAGATCCGGGTTTGTATAGCCGAATCGTAATGCGGCCGGGTTACCGGTTTGACTCAAATGACGGTACTAAAAAAGAGAGGCAATGAAAATGAATCGCTCCGTTCGTGGGTTGGTATTAGGAATTTTGCTGGTGGCGGTGGGGGTGTTATCACTTTCGACGACATCTTCTGCGCAAATCGGCATCGGGATTGGGCTCTCGGTGCGAGTTGGTCCGCCGGCGCTGCCGGTTTACGCTCAACCTATTTGTCCTGGTCCCGGCTATCTGTGGACGCCGGGTTATTGGGCATGGAATGACGTAGGCGGCTACTACTGGGTTCCCGGCACGTGGGTGGTTGCACCGGTAGGCCTGCTCTGGACGCCGGGTTACTGGGGCTTTGCCGGCGGCTTCTATGGCTGGCACGCCGGCTATTGGGGACCGCATGTTGGCTTCTATGGCGGAATTAACTATGGCTTCGGATATGGCGGCGTAGGCTTTGCTGGCGGCGAATGGAGAGGCGGCGCTTTCTTCTACAACCGCGCGGTGATGAACGTTGACGTGCACAGCGTGACCAATGTATACAGTCGCACCGTCGTTGTGAATAACACGCATGTGGCCTTCAACGGACCGGGCGGTATCGAAGCGCGCCCGACTCCGCAAGAAGAAGCTTATGCCCATGAGTCGCACACTCCGGCACTGGCGGCGCAGACCGAACATGAACATGCGGCCAGCCAGAACAAGCAGTTATTTGCCTCCGAGAATCATGGACGCCCAGCGATTGCCGCTACGGGCAGGCCGGGCGATTTCTCCGGACGCAATGTGACCAGGGCGAGCGCGGCGGGAGCGGCTTATCATGAGCCAAGGATGTCGCCACAAGAAGCGCGCGCCTCGGGTGGCAATCGCGGCGAGGCGGTTCGAAATGAGCCAGTTCGGAATGAAGCAATTCGCAACGGCACCCGCGCAGACCGTCCGGCTATGTCCACACGGTCTGAAAACAATGAAGGGCGAGGCAACGAAGAACATAACAATCAGGCCCGAAACAGCGAGTCCCGGAACAATGGGGCACGCAGCAATCAGGCTCGAAACAGCGAGGCGGGAAATCGGAGTGAGAAGTCATCCGCGGAACACTCCAAGCCGGCCAAGCAGTCTCAACAAAAAGCTGCTAAGTCGGCCAAACCCGCTAAACAGGCAAAGCCTGACAAGAAAGAAGGACGCGGCTAGGGCAATGCCAATGCCAACGATCGAAGCGATCGAAGCGGGCGATATCAACTGGTAGGCTGCCACAAACAGGCTCTCACTCCTTCGTATCTACAGCGAAGGGGTGGGAGCTTTTCCTTTCTTGGCGCAACGACGCCTCCAGATTTCAATAAATCAGGGTCATTTCAAATCAAATCATTGAAATTTCGAATCGTTTGCTATGATGCTTCTGCCGTATACTGACTACCTTGCCAAGCCAGAAGCAGCTGAAATGGTCTCAACTCCGCGTGGGACTGACGGTCGTAGTCGCGAGCGTCACCCTTGCCGTTTTGATTTTCCTCATGAGCGGAACTGGCGGATGGTTCACCCACAAGATCGTGCTCCGGTCATACTTTGACAATGCTCAGGGCCTGCGCGAGGGAGCGCCAGTGCGTTTGTCTGGAGTGGACATCGGCAACGTCACAGGCGTCCGGGTTGTGAACAAACCGCTGACACCCGTCGAAGTCACGATGAAGGTCAACACTAAGTACTCTTTCAATCTGCGCAAAGACTCGGTGACGATGTTGAGCACCGCCGGAATTCTGGGCGAAACCTACGTCGATATCGAGAGCGCGACGGCGAAGGGTCCGGAGGCGACCGACGGCGACACGCTCGCAACCCGCGAAGCGCCCGCCATTGAAGATGTGGTGCGGGCGAGCCAGAGCACATTGCAGAATATCGATACGCTGCTGAAGCGCGTGGATCGCATCATGGCTTTTATTGAAAGCGGCCAGGGTTCGATCGGCAAGGTGATTTACAGTCCGGTGCTCTACGATCAGCTCAACGCGACTGTGGTTGAATTCAAGGGACTGGTCGACGATATCCAGAACGGAAAGGGTTCGCTCGGTCCCCTGTTCACCAGCGATGAAGCTTACAAGAAAGCGGTCGCGGCCATCGACAAAGTTAACTCGATGCTTGACGATCTGCAGGCGGGCAAAGGTACAGCCGGAAAATTACTGAAAGATCCCGTACTGTTTGACAATGCCAATAAAACGATCGCCAACGTCCGCCAGTTGACCGATAACATTAATGCCGGCAAGGGTGCGATAGGGAAGTTGTCGTACGACCAGGAATTTGCCGACAAGCTGCAGACCACGATCAACAATCTGGCGGCGCTTTCCAGTCGGCTCGAAAAGGGCGAGGGCACGGCGGGCTTGCTGTTCAAGGATCCTTCACTCTACAACAATAGCGACCAGATGCTGGTGGAGACGCGCGAGCTGGTCAAGGCGATACGGGAAAATCCCAAGAAATATCTAACGTTCCACGTAAAGGTCTTCTGAGTGGAACGGTCGTTGGTCGTTCGGAACTCTGTCCGGGGTCTACATTCGCGAACGACTAACGACCAGCGACTAACGACCGCTATCCCGCCGCTACATCCGCCTGTTCGTGCGCATGATAACTCGACCGCACCAGCGGACCCGATTCAACGTGCTTGAATCCAAACTTCAGCGCTTCTTCTTTCAGCGAAACAAATTCAGCGGGCGTGTAGTAGCGTGTCATCGGAAGATGATCTTTTGACGGACGCAGATATTGGCCAATCGTCAGAATATCCACGCCACGCTCGCCCAGGTCTCGGAAGACCGCGATCAGCTCATCAGTCTCCTCGCCGATTCCAACCATCACGCCGCTCTTGGTAACCGTTGCCGGATCCCACTGCTTGGCGTTGGCCAGCAGATCGAGTGTGCGCTGGTAGCGCGCTCCTGAGCGCACTGCTCGGTACAGCCGGGGAACCGTCTCAGTATTGTGATTCAGCACGTTGGGCTTGGCGTCGAGCACGATGCGGAGCGGTTCTTCTAGGCCCTGGAAGTCGGGAATCAGAACCTCGACCCGGCACCCCGGAACCAGCTCGCGAATCTGGCGGATGGTCTCGGCAAAAATCCTCGCGCCGCCAATATTATCGTCGTCGCGATTCACGCTGGTCACGACCGCATGCAGCAGTCCAAGCGTTGCGACGGCCTCGGCAACACGGCGGGGCTCGTCCCAGTCAATCGCTTCCGGACGACCTTTAGGCACGGCGCAAAATCCGCAGCGCCTCGTGCAAATATCGCCCAGCAGCATGAACGTGGCAGTGTGATGGTGCCAGCATTCTCCAATGTTAGGACACTGCGCCGATTCGCACACCGTGTGCAAGCCAAGCCCGCGCGCAAGCTTTTTGAGATTATGAAAATTGTCGCCAACTGGAGCCTTCGCCTTGAGCCATGAGGGCTTCGGACTACGAACCGTGGGGCCAACGTCGATCTGAATGAGCTGTGAGGATGCGGACATGACGAAATTTGATTTTATCAGTTAGCCGCGCCTTGACCCGCGTATCATGCCTGATCCAGCAGACGATGCAGCCGTTGCTTCACCCCCGGCCACTCCGCTGCCACCATCGAAAAGCGGGCCGAGTCGCGAGCGATGAAGTCGGCGGCCATACGGTGCGCCCGCAGGATTCCTTCGAACTTCCCGCCGATGCGTTCGATCGCCGCGCGGGAGCGCTCGTTACGCACGTCTGTATGCAGGCAGACGCGGAGCACTTCCCAGGTTTCAAAAGCATGTGTCAGCATGAGCAGTTTAGCCTCTGTGTTGGCTGCCGTCCGAATGGCCGGGCGCGTCAGCCAGGTATAGCCGATCTCGCATGCATCTGGCACAACGCGCCCGTGCCGCGCGTGGCCTTTTGGCCACGCCCAAAACTCTAGGTTGAAGAAACGCGTGGAACCTATGACGACGCCGTCATCCAAACGCACACTCGCGAACGGCACCGCGCTACCTGCTTCGCGCCACGCCAGCGCCGTTTCGATATATTTGGTGGCCTCGACCTTTCCCTGCGGAACAGGACTCCACTGATAGAGCGATCGATCTCCCGCCGCCGCGGCAACCAGGCCGTCGGCGTGCCGGAGGTCGAGCGGTTCGAGCCGAATGTGCCTGCCGGCCAACATCAAATGTTCGCGCCTTATCGTTTCTGCCATGGCCGAAAGTATGCAGCGAATCTGTGAGCGCCGCAACGGGCGCCCGATTCCTCAAAAACGGTTTGCCAGCAAAAAGAATCGGACCGGCGACTAGAAGCCCCCAGTCCGCGGTTAGCGTCGCTCAGTTGGTCACTGATGAAAATCGATCAACGGTGGGTTCGCGTTCGCATTCTGGCTTGAACTCACTGGCAGGGTGACAACCTGCGAGGTGGAGATCATATAGAGATACATAACCGGAATGCCGCTCTGGCTCACGACAAACTTACCATTGGGTCCGGCTTGAGAAATGGCATACGTCGCCGAGATCGTTTCCGAGTCCGGGCCTGCGCTGCCGTTCTGGTCCGACGTTCCAGTAAGAGTGTTCGAGCCATTGGAGTCCACGGAGTCGGCCACTTCGTTCACGTAGGGGCTGCTGGGTGGTTGGCTTCCGCCCAAATAGATTCCGCTCAATGACGCGGCATTAAAGCTGGTCGTAGCTTGCGGATTCATCATGCCAAAGCTCACCCCCGCGTCCGTACCAATCACAAACGCCTGGTTCGGCGCAACCAGATATAAAACGGGTGGGAAGTTGCCTCCTCCATTGGAAATCAGCGCCACGCGCCCGTTCGACGAGACGCTGCCGTTCGACACCAAGCTAAATGTTCCCGTGTCGCTCGGTGTGCTCATGGTGCCGCCCTGGTTCTCGTCGGCGCTGTAAGTATAGGTCGCCAAGTTGCCTGTGGTGGTGAAAAGGCCGACCGTGACTGTGGGCTCGACATTTGTCCCGAGCGATTGCATTTCAATCACGCTGATGCCGTTCAGCGACGCATCGGTAAAGGTGCCGCTCTGTTGCTGCAACACCTGGCCGGCCAGGATCACGGGCGGCGTTTCGGTATCGAGCGCCATCATCAGCATTTCGGAGGAGCTGACCACATAGAAGACGAAGTTAGTGTTGCCGATCGTGGAGTTTATGGTTGCGGTCCCGCGGCCAGCAGAGGCGCCCGTGGACGCCACGCTGAAGTTCGAGGCGCTTAGAGTTTGGGCGGTTTGAGGCACGCCGGTATCGCTGTCATCTTCGCCAGTAAGAGTGCCCAAGCCATTGGAGTTGAATTCGCCCGCCATACCCAGGCGTATGCCGTATTGGTCGACACCTACAATTCCAAAGGCGTAGTTGCCGTCGATCATGCTGGTAGAGAATGCGGAGGTCGTCTGTTTGCGCAGCAGCCCGGAGACCTTCCGCACACTGCTGTCATAGGAGATGATGTGGCCGTTGCTGTCGCTGGAGTCGAGCGCGGCGACAAACGTATTGCTGCCTGTGATCCCGCCGCCATAGGTCAAATTAATCGTGGCAAGATTGCTCGAGTCCACACAGTAAGTCCCAGTGAATGTTCCGCTCACGGTACTTGGTGCGCTGTTTTGGTCAGCTATGTCCACGATTCCGCTGGTGATGGCTCCGTTGCCATTGGCTACGAGACTACCCCCGATGGATGTTTCGGTCGTAGAACTGCTCCAGCCGCTGGTCACGAAGGCGTAGCTTCCATTGAGGAAAGTATTATTCGTGCAGCCCTCAGTGGCAATCGTGATGCTGAGATTCGCGCTGACTGAGACGGCCGGAGATTCGCTATCGGTAACCTGAATCGTAAAGCTCGACATGCCCGTCGCGGTTGGCGTTCCTGAGATGTTTCCGCTGGTTGAGTTAAGAGAAAGTCCCGTCGGCAGGCTGCCGCTGGTAATTTTCCACGTATAAGGCGTCGCACCGCCGCCTGCCTTGACTGTTGAACTGTACAGCGTATTGACGCTGCCGCCGGGCAGTGATGTCGTGGTGATGGCGAGCGCAGTGCTGATCGTGATACTCAGGCTCGCCGTCGCCGAAACTTGTGTCGAGTCTGTCACCTTGACTGTGAAGGTTGAGGTGCCCGTCGTGCTGGGGGTGCCGGTGATAACTCCAGTAGTCGCGTTCAAGGTTAAATTTGCCGGCAATGTGCTCGCGGAGATGCTCCAGGTGTAGGGCGGAAAGCCGCCATTGGCCTGCAAAGTCTGGCTGTAGGCTGTGTCGATAACTCCGCCTGCGAGCGAAGTTGTGGTTACGCTCAACGGCGCCACAGTAACTGTGATGCTCAAGTTGGCGCTGCTGCCGGCCGGCGTCGGCGTCTGCGAGTCAGTGACGCTGACTGTGAAGTTCGCTGTGCCGGTTGTTCCGCTCGGCGTGCCCGAGATCACACCGGCGCTGCTCAAAGTCAGACCAGCAGGCAAACTTCCGGAGGTAAGGCCCCAGGTGTAGGGCGCCACGCCACCGGTGGCCGTTAGCGTCTGGCTGTATGCCACGCCGAGTTCCGCTCCTTGCAGAGAACTAGTCGTAACGGTCAAGGGCAGCGCGTTATTCACTGTTAAAGTAATCTTTTGGCTCGCAGAATTGTTCGCTGCATCGGTCACCTGGAAGGTCAACGATCGGCTGCTTGCGCCGGTCGCCGTACCCGCGATCAAACCGTTAGTAGGGCTCAAAGCCAATCCTGAGGGTAATGTCCCGGAGGTGATCGTCCATTTGAACGGACTGGTTCCTCCGGAAACACTCAGCGTGGTCGTGTAGACAATGCCAGCAATCGCTGCCGGGAGTGAAGTTGTCGCGATGGCAGGCGGTGGGCTAACCTTGATCGGCAGCGTGGCCGATTCTGCGGCGTTGGTAACGGAGGTCGCCGTGATCGTTGCCGTGAATGCGGTGGTTACAGAACCGGGTGCGTTGTAGGTGACCGAAGTTGTGGTTTGATTGCTGAGTGTGCCCTGCGAGCCATTAGTGCCCGAAACGGTCCACGTTACGCCGGCATTTTTAGAGTCATTCGTAACCGTAGCGGTGATAGAAAAAGGCTGGCCTTGATCGATGCCGGTCGAGTTGATGCTTGACGTCAAACTCACGCCGATAGGCTGAGTTGAGCTGCTGCCACCGCATCCTGGCAGGCCTAGCGTAAGAAGAATGATCAATCCCGGAACGACGGTTCCTGGAAGCCACGCAATGCGGTTGGCACATCTCACATACACCTCTCAAGCTCGGGAGTTCGGAGCTTCTCCCGTTTTTTCTATTAAGGCATGATGAGGCTGTGAAGCGGTTACCCTCAAGTTACTCAAGTAATAGGAGAGGGCAAGTTACTACGTTCTCGAACGAAGACTTTGTCCGCGGGTGCGGGGTGTGCTCACGGGAAATGAGAAATGACGAAGCGCAGCTCTTTGAAAAATGATGTAACCCGAACGGCTACTCGAAGTGATTAGACCCTAAATGATTAGACCCTCAGTGCGCCACGTGGCACGCCGGGGCTATTCCTTTGACGGAACCTTTGGCATAGGCTGCAATGTGAGCGGTGAACGGGAACGCCCCACGACTCTAAACGGAGTCGGGGGCGCTTTTCGTTTTTGGCCACGATGCCTAGCTTTTGCGGGCTCCGACAACCAAAGCCACGACCCCTCCAACCAGCAAAACAACTCCTACAGCCGGCGGAAGTTTTTCGCTCCTCTCGGTTTGAACTCCGATCTTAGTATCGCCGACCTTGACGCCATGGTTCTCGCTGTGCGGAACCGGCACCACGAAAGACATAAATCCGAGTATCAGCAATACGAAACCGATGAGAACAACGTTCTTCATATTGAAACTCCTGTTGAGATGGAGGAATCCGCTGGACAAGCGGAAACTTGCCCAGCGTTTCATCGAAAATAAGCGAACTAACGTGATTATCCAGCGATCAACTGGCGCGCGGCATCGGCTTGTCGGTCTTGGCAAAGTCAGCGCTTGCCTCACCTGTTGAAGAGATGTCTTGCGCTCCCGTTCTTTCGAGAATTTCCTTGGCCCGCTTCGTCCATGCAGAATCGTCGGAATGCACAGATAAGAGGATGCCGCCTTCTTTCACCCGGCCTTCGTAACGCTTGGCTTCATATTCAGGGATTTCCATTCCGATCATCGCTCCGGCGATGCCGCCGATCGCGCCACCCACTCCCACTCCGGCCAGCGCTGCCATGATCGGGCCCGCTGCGATGAAGGAGCCCGACCCCGGGAATGGCGAGAGCTCCAATTCCGGCCAACCAACCCAAGCCGCCGCCGATTACGGCGCCCGTTCCAGCGCCTGTCGCTGTGCCTTCCGGTGTTTTGGTATGTTTCTCGTGCGCGAAGTCTTTTGTTCCCACGTTCTCGGGGAACAATACGGAAATGTCGATGTTTCGGAACCCTGCCACTTTCAGTGCATCAACACCCTGTTCCACGCCTGCATAAGTCCGGTAAATGCCGAACACAGCTGTATTTTTTCCTGCCATATGGTTTCTCCTTCATGATTTGCGTTAGTGCGACGGTTTAACGTCGAGTTGATTGTTGACATTGGCTATGCCCGCCACCGCTAAAGCCTTCGCCTCCACGGCCCGCTTTTCTTGTTCTGAATGGACAGGGCCTTTGATCGTGACCACACCATTCTGGGTAATTATTTTCACGTTATGGGCGTAGGTAGATAACGACTTATCTTTTTCGATTGCTTGCCGAATCTGTTACGTGATATCCAGATCGGAGCGGTTATCTTTTTGCTGATCGGCCGTGGGCTGGTCGGAATTCCGGTCTTGATCATTAACCTTGGTGTTGTCCGGCGCTGCCGCCGCGGGTTCTTGAGCTGACGCTAATAAGATCCCGCCAAACAGCAACCCGGTCAAAAGCCCTGTGTGGACAATCTTGTGAAAAACGTTCTTCATAACTCGATCTCCTTGCGAGGTTTACCAGGCACAGAAAGCCGTTCTACCAACCGAATTTCCTCCATAACACGCGAGAACCCCTCCTTTCGAAAGGAGTGTCGTTCGGCATCTGCCCGATTTCCTTACATTAGTTGCAGAAAGTGGCACTAGCGGCTATTTCACACGCCACGGTTGATGAACGGTGTAATGACGGTCTATAGGAAGGAAAGCAGGGATTGTCCATCTTCTACAGAGAGAGCAAGCGCTACTGTTGCACTTGCTGCTCCTGCATGCTACGCGAACTGAGAGGCGCGAACACAGGGCGGGATTGGATGACAATGCTCGGAGCGGGCATCTCGGATGGAGGAGCGTCAGACGGACTTACCGTTACGGCAACGCTCAGGTCGCCGGCGGCTTCTCCCTTGTGCACACCGCGTGTCGGCGGAACGTCCGCATAGTCGCGGCCAATGGCCACGCGGATATGGCGATCTCCACCGATCAGGTTGTTGGTCGGGTCGAATGCAGTCCAACCTAAGCGCGGGACCAAAGCCTCAACCCAGGCATGCGACGCTCCCTCGAGCGAGCGATCATGATGTCCGTTCTCTTCACGATGAAAGAGATAACCGCTGACGTAGCGGCAGGGGATACGCTTCGATCGAGCGAGCGTGATCATGATGTGCGCGAAATCCTGGCACACACCTTGCCGCGTCCGAAGAGCATCCTCGATCGGAGAATCTACTTTGGTGCTGTTCGGTACGTAATCGAACAATCGGTAGATGCCCTCGTTTAAAGCAGTCAACACTTCCAGCGGACCGTCGCGACGCTCAGCTGCCAGTTCGCTGTTCAGTTGATCGAGCGCTACGCTGGAACGGGCGAACTCGCTCGGCAGCATCATCTCCCAGTAATCGTCGGCCGCGGTCATGGCGTCCAAATCCGACCAGTCGCCAGCCTCGGAATGCCGCGGAGCTGGCACCGCCTCTACCTGCACCGTCGATTGGGCCATGACTTTGACCTCGGTATGCGACCCCGCAATGTCGAAATGATGCACCGTATTGCCGGCAGAATCGCAATACTGCGTGATGTTGGCCGCAGGGCTGACGTTGAGAGTGAATTTGAGACAGCGCTGGTGTCCTTCACTACGCGGTTGCATGCGCACCTCCATGACGCTCTCGCGCACGCCGGGCTCGTAGCGGAAGGTCGTAACGTGTCGGACGGAGTAGATCATTGCGTCATTGAATCACTTAGTCATTGAATCATTGAGGTATTGAGTCATTCGATCATTTCGAGCCGCTCATTGCTCGTTGCTTGTTGAGGGGATCGAATCAATGACTCAATACCTCAATGATTCAATGACTAAATGCCTTAGGCCAGCGCCGTCTCCACTGGATAGTCAAAATAAATCTGGTGAATGGCATTGTGCGCTTGAGCGCACTGTTGACGTATGCTGTCGACAAATGCGCTCGCTCCCGAAGCCATGACCTCGTCAATCTGGCTGAAGCTGAGCGACGCGCCCAGCCTCCCCGCCAGACGAACCGGTTGCTCTGCCTTTCGTTCCGTAAGTTCGGCGATGGCGCGCAGGGCGGTATGCACCTTGTCGACGGAAAATCGGACCGAGTGCGGGAACTCCGGATTCAGCAGCAGAAACTCGGCGACGCGCAAGGGCCGCAGTTCCGCTGTGTGTTTCTTGCAATAGGCTTCAAACGCAGCGCAGGATTTCAGCAATCCCACCCACTCCAAATACTCCTCGCTCTCAGCCGCTTGATCCATGGAATGAGAATAAGGAAGGTGCCTGAGGTAAGCGCCAATCAACCGCGCGACCGCGTCCGTCCGCTCGACAAATCTTCCCAGCTGAATGTATTGCCACCCCTCCCCGTGCGACATCGTGGAGTCGGTTACGCCGTGAAACAAGTGAGCTCCATCCCGCACCGCGCGAAAAAACACATAAGAGTGCAACAGCCACCCTTCGCCCGCAGTCGTGCTGTTGACCTGCAAATAGAGTCGATTCAGCTGCTCCCACATAGCCGAGCTGCACTGCTCCCGCACCTGCCGCAAATTCTCCCGCGCCGCCGACACGCATGACAGGATAGAGGACGAGTTGGTCTTGTCGAGCGCCAGAATATGCGTGAGTATGGTCGCGTCGATTTTGCCGTCTTTCGGAACGGGAGCGTGGAGAGCTTCGAGTAGTCGCAGCCAGCGTCCCGAAGCCGCCTCCGGAGACTGGTCCAGGCGCAACTCAAAATCCACGTCAATCAAGCGTGCCGTATGCTCGGCTCGCTCCAGATAACGGCTCATCCAGTAAAGACTGTCGGCCACGCGCGAGAGCATGGTCGTGCCCCTGTGGTAGTTCATGCGCGCAACACCCATGTATCTTTGCTGCCTCCGCCTTGGGACGAATTGACCACGAGCGACCCGCGGCGTAATGCCACACGTGTAAGCCCTCCCGGCACCAGTGTCACGTTTTCGCCATAAAGAATATAGGGACGAAGATCGACATGCCGCGCCTGTGCTTCGCCTTCCAGGAAACAAGGTGCCCGCGAAAGGCTCAAAGTCGGCTGCGCAATATAGTTCCGCGGCTCCGCCTCGATCCGCAACCGGAATTCATCCCGCTGCTCCGCGGTGCTATGGGGACCGATCAACATTCCATAGCCGCCCGACTCGCCGACGGCTTTAACCACTAACTCGTCGAGATGTTCCAGCACATAACTCCGTTGCGAGCGATCGGTCAGCAAATAGGTTGGTACGTTCGGGAGGATGGGATCTTCACCGAGGTAATAACGGATAATCGCCGGCACGTAAGCATAGACCGCCTTATCGTCAGCGATGCCCGTGCCGACGGCATTCGCCAGAACCACGCTGCCGGCGCGATACGCGTTGAACAACCCGGGTACGCCCAGATTCGAATCGCGCCGGAAACAGAGTGGGTCGAGAAAATCGTCATCTACGCGCCGGTAGATCACATCGACGCGCTTCAATCCGGCGGTGGTGCGCATATAAACCACGTTGTCATGCACCAGCAGATCGCGGCCCTCGACCAGCTCAATCCCCATCTGCTGCGCCAGAAAAGTGTGTTCGAAATATGCCGAATTGAATACTCCGGGAGTCAGCAGCACGACGGCTGGCTCATGCCGCGTAGTGGAGTGCAATGGGCTCAACGCCCGCAGCGTCGCCAGCAGCGCCTGAGCATAATGATCGACCGGGCAAACCCCGTAGTCGCGGAACAAAGTCGGGAAAACTTTTTTCAGCACCTTGCGGTTGGCCAGCATGTAGCTGACGCCACTCGGCACGCGCAGATTGTCCTCCAGCACGGCGAAGCTGCCATCCGGCAGCCGGACGAGATCAGTGCCGCAGATGCTGACATAGATTCCGCGCGGCACCGTCAGGTTCCGCATCTCACGCCGGAAGTGACGGCAGCTATAGATCAATTCCCGCGGCACGATGCCATCCGCCAGGATTCTTCCGCGATGGTAAACGTCTTCCAGGAAGAGATTCAGAGCGCTCATTCTCTGCGTCAGTCCAGTTTCGATCTTCCGCCATTCCTGGTGGGGAATGATGCGCGGCAGAAGATCGTTCGGAAAGACGCGCTCCGTACCCTCGTCATTTCCGTAGACCGTAAAGGTGATGCCCTGATGGAGAAACGACAGGTCCGCCGCCTGCTGACTCCTGCGCATCTCTTCGGCAGGCAATCCGAGAAGTGTTTGAAAGAGCGCCTGATAGTGTGGACGCGGTATGCCGGACGCCTCAAACATCTCGTCGTAGGCGCTGTCGAACTGATAATTCCGGAACGGAGGCCGAAAAAGGGCGCGAGCAGGCTCCGTCACGTCCACAGGTCGCAGGAAACTTCGCGGTCGGGTACGAGTATGCGGCACGCTCAAAACTCTAGGTTCCGCTGGACAACAAGTCCAATCGAAATTGTTTATCGGGGAGATTCAGTTTTCAGTGGCATGATCGCGTGGTGACAGGGCTCTGCCCCGTAATCGGGCCGGAGGCCCGACACCACACGAGCCAAGTCAGCTATTTCAGATGTACCGCCGCCTCAGGACGCTTTGAGGCAGCTACCGTGCCGCCGGCCGCCCTAAGCTTCGAAGAATCGGGCATAGCGTACTTTGGCTTGATCTCGTGGCATCCGGCCTCGCAATAAACGCCGCCCGCGGCCGATTCCGGCGTAGGCATGGGCGAATTCACCGCCTCTTCCCGATCTGCTTCCAGCTGCCGCTCGACGCCGCCAATCAGCTCTGCGTTCTCCGCGGGCGAAAGCCACTTGCGCTTGTGCACCAGATAATCTTCGAATCGCGCGATTGGGTCCCGCCGCTTCCAATACTCCAACAGCGGCTTCGGAACATAATCCGCCGCATCATGAATAGCATGTCCCTTCATGCGCATCATCTTCGCTTCGATCAGCGTCGGCCCTTCGCCGCGCCGCGCCCGCTCGCAGCCTTCGTGGCAGGCGTCGTAGACCTGGCAAGCGTCGGTGCCATCGACGATCACGCCCGGTATGTCGTAAGCGATGGCGCGTTCGGCGAGATCTTTGACGCGAAACTGCATGTCGGCGGGCGTCGAGTATCCCCACAGATTATTCTCGACAATCAGTACCAGGCCAAGATCCTGCACCGCGGCAAAATTCAGCCCTTCATAAGTCACGCCCGTGGATTGCCCGCCGTCTCCTATGTAAGTCATGACCGCGATGTTTTTGCCTTGTAGTCGAGCGCCCAGCGCGACTCCGGCGAGCACCGGAATCAGATCCCCCAAAGTAGAAATAGGAGCCACTACATTTCGCGTTACGATATCGCCGAAGTGCGAAGAAGCGTCGCGCCCTTTAGTGGGAGATCCCGCCTTTGCCATGTACTGCATCATGATGTCGGCGGGCGAGAAGCCGCGCACGAGAAGCGCGCCCTGATTGCGAATCATCGGGCCGAGCCATTCGTCTTGGCGCAAAGCATAGGCTGAAGCGCACGAGCAAGCCTCCTGCCCGAGGCCAAAGTAAACGCCCCCGACCACTTGTCCTTGCTTGTAGAGATTTTCCAGCGCGGTTTCCATGCGGCGGTTGAGCAGCATCCAGCGATAGATTTCGATGCACTGCCGGCGGCTGAGATATTTCGACTCGCGAATTGCAGGCGCGGGCGCGGTTTGCCAAGAAAGATCGCCGCTCTCCACATCGTAGCGAACCTCTTCGCCAACCCGAACCCGCCGCAAAGTGAAAGAAGGCTTTTCGAGGCGGTAATCGCGGATGGTATAACTGCGGAGATCGGCGTTCTGCCCTGGGCTCTTAGCTCTAAGCTCTTGGCTCTTAGGCTTGGGATTTGAGTCGGTGGGAGCGTTCTTGTTTTTCGCTTGTTTTTTCGGCATCAATATCGATCAGTTCCCCGAAACATGCTTACATCGTGTGGCGCGGGCGCCTCGCCCGCGAACCCTGGCATCAGAACCATAGCCCCGCGTTAGCCAAGATAGATTTCATCCTCACCGCGAAGCCGGCGAAGCGTGTCCGGCGTTTTCATCGGAACTCCCACGCTGTTCCCAAGCAATGCGTCGATGGTATCGACCCACAGCATCTGGCTACCCAGCACGCTTCCAAAATTGCGCGACACCGCCTGCGCCACTTCGTTCAGGTTGACTTCCCTATGAATCTCGCGCTGCATCGATGTCACCGGCTTCGCCGCAATTCCGCAAGGCACGATCAGCTCGAAATAACTGAGATCCGTATTCACATTCAGCGCGAAGCCGTGCGAGGTAACCGAGCGTGAGATGTGCACGCCGATGGCGGCGATCTTTTTTTCGACAAAATTGGCCGCTTCGCGATCCTCCGTCCAGACTCCAGTAAGCCCCGCCAACCGCCGAGTCGGAATGCCGAAATCCGCGCAGGTGCGAATGAGCACTTCCTCCAGCCGCCGAACGAAGTCAACCGCACCCAGCGTCTTCCTCTGTGGACGCTCTAGCTTAGAGGCGAGAGCTGGCAGTTGAGAGCTGCTATATTCGCGCAAATCGAATATCGGATAGCCCACCAGTTGCCCCGGGCCGTGAAAGGTAACGTCACCGCCGCGATCGCATTCGAAGAGTTCGACTCCGCGCGCGGAGAGCGCTTCAGTCGAGGCGAGTACGTTCGCGGATTTCGCGTTTCGACCAAGAGTGATTACCGGCGAATGCTCGAGAAGCAGCAACACATCGCCGATCTCACCCGCCTTGCGCAGATCGACCAACTTTCGCTGAAGGCGAAGCCCTTCGCCATAATGGAGCTGCCCGAGTTGGACGACCGAAATCACGCGCTTTCAAATTATAGACTCGCAATGAACGCCAGGGGTACCCCCTAAACCACGGTTGCGGAGCTTGAACACCCGGAATCCTTTGCCACGTTTTTGAAGATGAAGTCTGGCCGACGCATTACTACGAGAAACGCCCAATGACTAACCACTGAGTTTGTTCGGCGGAGTTCGTCCCAGTTGGCCCAAAGTACATCGCGGTTCAGACAAGTGGGCATTCTGGCGTTGTACGCTCGAACATCTTGGAAGCGAACTCCCGAGAGATGTATCGGCCCTCGCCTCGCGGTACTTTAATCCAGGGGCGCGAGGGCTCTGTGCCCGTGCAAACCTCCCCCTCCAGCAGAGGATCACTATGCCCGCTACCAACGGTCATGCAGTTCGGCGCAGTTCGCGAGTACCTGCCAAAGTTCCCATCCGCGTCACCAGCATAGAGGCCCGGGCCAAGTTCTCCGAGATCTGTGAGACGCTGGTCGTCAGCGCGCATGGTTGTGCGCTCCGCCTTCCGGTGCAATTGGATACCGGAAGCGCGCTGCGCCTGCACAGCCGGCAAGGCCAGGAGGCCACAGCCTACGTGGTGTTCTGCCAGCCCATGGGATCCGACGGGCAGGGCTTTCGACTGGGCGCGCAGCTCGACCGGCCGCAGAACCTTTGGGGATTGGAATCCTATCCCGATGATTGGCGAGTGCTGGAGATGTCCGCGCCGGGCGCGCAGCGGCCTCCGCAGAAACAGGCGGCAAAATCCGACTCCAATTCCCAATCCATTGTTGTGCGCCCGCAACCGCCCTCCCCGGCTTCGCGAGAGATTCTCGACACCATCGAGGACCATCTCTCGGAAGACCGTTTGCGAGGCATACTGGCCCCGCTCGTGCGGCCCTTGCAGGCCGAAGTTACTGAACTCCGAGAGAAGCTGGCCGCTAGCGCCAAGCGCAACCGCTTCGAGGTGTCGCTAGGATATATTCCTCCGGAGTTGGAGGAGAAGCTATGGGAGCGGCTGCGACAGGACCTGGGGGCGCGCGTTCTGCAGCAGACTCAGGAACAGTCCGCAGCCATACTCGCGTCGGCGAAAATGGCCATCGAGCAAAAGACCAGTGCAGGGCTGACCGAGTTTCGGAACCGCCTTTCCGGTGAACTGCACGCCGTCGAACAGCGCGCACAGGTGTTGTCAAAAGAGCTCACCGCCTCGACGCAGCAGCACCTGCTCGTTGGCCTAGGAGAACTACGCCGACAGTCACTGGAGGCGGGATCACAGCTCGATGCCCAAGGCGAACGGCTGCTCGCTTCTTTGCAGGGACAACTTGTGGGCTCACACGTTGCTCACCGCCGTGAGATCGAACAGATCCATGCCAATGCCGCCGTAAAGGCGGTCCAACTTCAGTCGGAAGTCAACGACCTGGGCCGTAGCATGGCAGCGCTAAACGGGTCTGTGCGCAGGTTGGAATCAGATCTTGACGCGCACCTCGAGAAGGTTGCGGGTGAGCTCGTCTCCAAAGCGCGAACTCAGCTAGAGAATGTTAGCGCTCTCGTCCTCAAAGATTTGCAGACGCGGGGCGCAAATGAAGTCGAAAGCGCGCTCAACGAGATCTGCGGCCATCTCAGAACCATTCAGAACCGCATCGAAAACTCCTGTTCTGGCTCCTTGAAGGCTCAAGGCGAGGCAGCCCTGCAGTCAATCGCGCAACAATTCGAGGAGCTCGCCTTACAAGCTACGGAAAAGTGGCGGCTGGCACTCGCCAGGGACTTGGCTTCTGTGGCCAGTACCCTGGGGCAACAACTTCGTCACGAACTCGCGTCGGATGTCGGCCAAACTTAGTTGGTTCCGATCCCGAGTTTAGCTTCACTGTCTGATTCTCGGGTTCACGGCGGAGTAGAGTAAGTCGGTTAGAAAATTCACCGCCACATAAGTCAGCCCAATCGCCAGAATGCAACCCTGCACCAGATAGTAGTCTCGGTTGGCTATAGCTTGAATGGTCAGGCGTCCTATGCCGGGCCAGGAGAAGATGGTTTCGGTTACTATCGCTCCTGCTAAGAGTGCACCGAATTGTAATCCCAAGACGGTTAGGATTGGAACCATGGCGTTGCGCAGGGCGTGACGATAGACTACCGTGCGCTCGGGCAGGCCTTTGGCGCGGGCGGTGCGAATGTAGTCCTGGCCTAACTCTTCCAACATCGACGTGCGCACCATGCGGGTCAGGATCGCGGCTAAGGCTCCGCCCATGGTGATGGCGGGGAGCACTAAGTGGGCTATGCTGCCCGAACCGGAAACCGGTAGCCATCCTAGCTCGACGGAGAAGAATAAGATCAGCACAGGTCCTAAGGCAAAGTTAGGGAACGAGAGTCCGAATAGACTTATTACGCTTAGCGTGCGGTCCTCCCATTGATTGCGGTGTTGAGCCGAGTAGACACCTGCGGGAATCGCTAGCACGATCGCTACGAATAATGAAGCCAGAGTTAGTTGTAAAGTGAAGGGATAGCGCTGGGCTATCAGGCGAGTAACTTCCTGGTTAAAGCGCAGCGACTTACCCAGATCTCCGTGGAGCACGCCTTTCCAGTAGTTGAGATATTGTTCGCCTAATGGGACGTCTAATCCGTAGGCGTGGCGTGCGGCTTGGATGTCTCCGGCGGCAGCTCCCTCGCCTAGCATTTGCTGGATGGGATCTCCGGGGACGAAGTGGATTAGCAGGAATACGGTCGAGACCACGAGCCAGATTACGGGCAGGGTGTAGAGGACGCGGGCGATGATGTAGCGCGGCATAGGTGCGTGCCCCTAAACAGGCATCGGAGTTTGGATCTGCTGCGGCATCGCTAGAGCGACGCCCTGATACGAATCGGCGGTGCCCATTCTTGAAATTGTGCGCTGGTTCTTGCTACTGCACACTCTATGGGGCAAAGCCCGTCTCCACGCTAATTTCCTCTTAGTCGCCGGCTTGCTCTACTGTTGCTGCTGGCACTGGGGCTGCCGCCGCCACGGGTATCGGCTCGATCCTCACGGTCGCGATGCGATGGCCTTCCATTTTCTCTACGATAAAACGGCGGCCTTCATAATCGAAGGCTTCGCCTCCGGTAGGCATCTTTTGCAGCCTGGAAAGGAGAAAGCCGGCCAGGGTCTCGTAGCCCTCATCTTGCGGGAGCTTCAGCTCGTATTGCGCCTCCAAATCGCGAATGTTGACCGAACCATCCAGTATTAGAGGGCCGCTTGCGTCTGTCGTCACCGGTTGTCTGGAGGCTACGTCGAACTCGTCCTCGAGTTCGCCCACCAGTTGCTCGAGCACATCTTCTACGCTGATAACTCCGGCCGTCGAGCCGAATTCATCGACTACAACGGCCAGATGCCTGCGGTGTTGTTGAAATTCTCCGAGCAGGTCGAGCAAAGACTTGGTTTCGGGGACGACCAGCACCTCGTGCATGATCTGTCCAATCTTCATCTGCGAAATGCGCAGCGCGGCGGCCATGGCAGACGGAGCGGCAGTATAGCCCAGCCGCTGGCGCATCCAGCGCATCAGGTCTTTGGCGTAGAGCACCCCGACTATGTGTTCGGGACCGCGCTGCGGATCATAGACGGGGACGCGCGAGTGTTGCTCGTCCACCACACGCGAGAGGGCCTCGTCGAGGTTGAGGTCGGAGGGCAGGGAAAAAATTCTGGTGCGCGGCACCATCACCTGACGCGCGGCAATGCTATCCAGTTCGAGTGCGTTCAGCAGCATCTCTTCCTGCGAGGAGGAAAGCTGGCCGGAGGTGCGGGCGGCGGTTACGATCAGCCTGAGTTCGTCGGGGGAGTGGACAGAGCCGTGCCTGATCTCGTGCGTTCCGAAGGCGCGCAGGACAAACCCAGCCACGCGGCTCATGCCAGTAGTCAGGGGACCGGTGACGGTAAGGAATACGTCCATGGGCGCGGCGACTGCCAGGGCCACGCGCTCGGCCCGTTGCAAGGCGAGCGATTTAGGGACCAGCTCGCCGAGAATTACGTGCAGGCTGGTGATCATTACGAAGGCTGTTGCTACAGCGATGGCATGAGCGTAGATGGTTGCGTGGGGTATGCTTCCGATCCAGGAGTCGAAGAGGCGCGCCAAAACCGGTTCGCCCAGCCAGCCGAGAGTGAGGCTGGTGACGGTGATTCCGAGTTGCACGCCGTTGACGACGCGGCCGAGTTGCTGGTGGAGTTTGAGGACGGCGCGGGCGCCAACGCGGTGGGCTTCGATCAGTTGTTGGATGCGAGTTTCGCGCACGCTGACGAGCGCAAACTCGGCTGCGGCAAAGAAGGCATTGGCCGCCACCAGGAGCAGGATGACGAACACCCGCAGCAGCACGTATGCAACCATGGAACCCTAATTCTAGCATTGCAAAGGGGCGATTCCTTGATTTTGGGAGGCGTGGAGTGATTGCGAGCGGGGATTGCGGCGGACTGTGGGACGTTGCCAACGGCCAAGCTGCGCTCGGCTCGACAGCTAGGGACGGCTGTCGCTACGTTAACCCCAAATCGGTCGCTTTCTTTTTTGCTCGGGGTCGGTCTAAATACATACATGCGGTGCTCTCGTGCGAAGGCCTGGAATTTCTTACGGAACTATTCTGTGCTTTCTACCGTAACAACATGTGAGTGGCAGTCCTTATACTGAACGTTAAGCGGGAGGCGGTGGTGGAAGGCAATAGTAACGGCAAGAAGAAGCGGCGTAAGCGCATCATCTACGGCTCGATTGCGGCGGCTTTGGTTCTCGTGGTTGCCGGAGTGCTGATTGCGGCCACTACTGGCGGAATCAAAATCGATGCCTCGAAGCTGGCCAAAGTCGAGCGCGGAGACCTGGCCAAAAGCGTGGTGGCCACAGGCAAGATTGAGCCTATCACTAAAGTCGAGATTAAATCCAAGGCCAGCGGCATCGTGAAAAAGCTTTACGTCGATTATGGCGACAACGTTAAGAAGGGACAGGTGCTGGCCGAACTCGATCGCGACGAGATTCAAGCTCGCGTCGATCAGGCCCGCGCCCAGGTGGAAGCCTCGAACGCCAGCTTAAACGGCACGCGCGCCGATCTGGCTCGCGCCAAGGTCGACGCGGAAAGTCCCGACGTCCCGCTGTTGAAACGCGCGTATGAACGGGCGCAGGGGATGGCAAAGGAGGGCGTGGTTTCCGCATCCGCGCTCGACGATGCCGAGAAGAATTACGAGATGTCGCTCAACAAGCAAAATGTGGCCAAGGCGCAGTTGCAGGTCTTGCAAGCTAAGATCGGCCAGGCCGAAGGACAGCTCGGTCAGGATCGCGCTAATCTCAAACAACTCGAAGAGCAGTTGAGTTACACGACCATCGAGTCACCGCTCGATGGTATCGTTCTTTCGCGCGATGTGGAGATTGGAGATGCGGTTAGTTCTATTCTCGTGCTGGGCTCGTCGGCCACACTAGTGATGACGCTCGGCGATACCAGCGAAGTTTACGTCAAAGGTAAAGTCGACGAAAGCGATATTGGCAAAGTTTATCTGGGGCAGCCCGCCCGGATTAAAGTCGAGTCTTTTAAGGACAAGACTTTCACCGGCAAGGTGACGAAGATTTCTCCCATGGGCGTCGAAAAAGACAATGTTACGACCTTTGAAGTACGCGTTTCGATTAATAATCCCGAAGGTGTGCTGAAAGCCATGATGACGGCCAATGCCGAAATCCTTCTCGAAGAGCATAAGAATGTGCTGCAGATTCCGGAGGGCTCCATCCTTTACGACAAGGATAAGAACGCATCGGTCGAAATACCGGACCCGAAAGCCAAAGAAGGCAAGCGCAAAATTGCGGTCAACATTGGCATCTCGAACGGCGCCAAGACCGAGTTGCTGCAAGGCCTAAAGGAAGGCGACCAGGTAGTGCTGCAGTAAGAGCAGGTTCTAGGTCTTACCTTTCAGGTCTGGGAGTACTATTGGCACTTGGTTTCCTAAGACCTGATATTTAAGACCTACGACCTTGTTGATCCCGGGGACGATTGAATGTATGACTCAGACTTATCCTCATCGCGCCATCTGCACGTCGATTTTTATTCTGGCTGCCTCGCTGGCCAGCTTTGCCGGGGTCATCGGAACCTTTGACCGTTCGTTCCAGGTCAATGGCGACGTCGACCTCGAAGTGCTTACGCGCTCTGGCGACATTACCGTGCGCAACGGCTCTGCTGGCACGGTCTCGATTCATGCGAAGATTCACGCGGGCACTTCCTTATTGTTCGGCAGCGATCACAAAGCCGAGGTGCAGGAGCTACAGACGAATCCTCCCATTCGCCTGAACGGAAACAGCATCCGCATCGACTACGTCAATTTCAACAACATTTCGATCGACTACGAGATTACCGTCCCAGAGAACACGGCGGTTCGTACGCACAGCGGCAGCGGCGATCAGACGGTCGAAGGCCTGAAGGGCAACGTCGATCTTGAAAGCGGATCTGGCGACCAACGACTGGCGCGCCTTACCGGTGACATGCATTTCCAGACGGGCTCTGGAAACATTCGGGGGCGCGAGCTATCTGGTCCGGCGAGAATCAAAGCGGGCAGCGGTGACATTGAGATTGAGGAAGTGGGTGAGGGCGACATCGAGGTCCGAACCGGCTCCGGCAACATCACTGCCAACGGCATCAACGGCGGCTTCCATGCCGAGGCGGGCAGTGGCGATATTCACGGCAAAGGCGTGCCGAAAACCATGTGGAGCGTCCGCACGGGCTCGGGCAATGTGACCCTGAACGTGCCGGCGGACGCCGCCTTCGATGTGGATGTCTCGTCGAATTCCGGCAGCGTCACGATGGGCCACCCGGTGAGCACGACCGTGCAGGGCCGCATTCAGGAGTCGCGAAAGAGCGTGGTGGGCAAAGTGCGCGGCGGCGGTCCCATGATTTCCGTGCACACGGGATCTGGGGACGTGCGGGTGGAGTAGAGCTTCCACGCGGGATGAATCATTGCCGAGAGACGGACGCTTCACAACGCCTCCTCGCCGAAGCCTAAGGACCGATGTGCGGGGATTGTCCGCGCTTCACGACAACTTGCCTTGACGCCGCTTCGTGCGCCGTCCGATACTGCGAACTGTTCCTGCAATTTCAGGATTCAGCGAGGCTACGGATTGGCAAGCACTCCGATCATCACCCTGACCACTGATTTCGGACTCACAGATCATTTCGTTGGAACCATGAAAGGCGTCATTCTGGAGATTGCTCCCGATGCGCAGATCGTCGATATCAGCCATGCGGTGCAGCCGTTCGACATTCTGGATGGCGCGCTGACCATTTCTCAGGCCTACTCTTACTTTCCGTCCGGCGCGGTGCACATGGTGATCGTCGATCCCGGAGTGGGGACGGCGCGCCGCCCTGTAATTCTGAGCAGCGACCGCCACCTGTTTGTGGCTCCCGACAACGGCGTGCTTTCGATGGTTTACGATCGCGAAGAGCGAATCTCAGTTCGCCATGTCACTGCTGAGCATTATTTTCTCCAGCCCCGCAGCAACACCTTTCACGGACGAGATATTTTTTCGCCGATTGCGGCCTATCTCGCCAAGGGAGTGAGCGCTGACCGTTTCGGCGAAGAAATCAGCGATTATGTGCGCTTCTCCGCGCCCCGCCCCATGCCGGTAGATGAGCGCACGCTGCGGGGAGTGGTTCTGAAGGTCGATCGCTTTGGCAATCTCATCACCAACATCACGCGCCAAGATGCGCCGCTACTTTTTGCGGCCACTCCGCCCGCGTTCAAGATCGCGATTGGGACGAAAGCACAGGCGACGCGCATGTGCACAAGCTACGCCGAAGGCGCGCCCGGCGAGGTCTTCGGGATTCTAGGCAGCATGGGTTTTCTGGAGGTCGCCGCCAACCGGGGCTCAGCCTTCCAGTTGCTGGGCGCGGGCAAGGGAAGCGAAGTGAATCTTGTGATGGACGGACGATGAGGCGAGCGAGGTTTGCATCCCCTCTGTTCAAGAGTTAATTCGACTCAATTTGTTTGAACCAAGAAAGATTTGTAGCTTCTCGTGGAAACGGTTATCGGACCTCCGAGGGCTCAGGAATCTTCCAGCCCCTTATCAAGAGCCAAAGCATAAAGACCAATTCACCCAAAAATGTGATAAAGAGGAATCCAAGTGGAGCGTTCGGATAAAGGTAGGGCCTCAAGCTATCGATCACCCAGCCCAATCCATTGATTACCAGCAGAATCCCGACTATCCAGGGGATATACCCGGACCGGTAAATCAAGTAGCCCAGCAGAACCAGATGAATGCCGAAAACTATGAGGCTCATCGACCAATCGTAGCGGAACGAATTGAGCAGAAGCTGAACTTGGGCGCGCAGCGGACCGGCCCCAAAGGCTGTCAGATAATCCGGAGTGTGCAGGAGTCTATAAACGGTCACCAGGTTCATCAAGCCGAAGAGGGCGATCGCTGTATACATCAAGCGGAACCACGCGGTAAGCAATGATACTGCGCGGTTCACAGGCGCAAGCAAGATATAGAGGGCCCAGGCAATTACCACGTCGAGTATCAACGTGATTAGATAGCAGAGAATTGCGGCAAAAAACAATCTGCCATGGACGGCGATGTTCTGAGCCGTTTGTTCGATGTTACCCCCAATCACCAGCTTGGGCATGATCCAAAACTCAGCCGTGGTGACCGGCATGAGCAGGTAGCCGAGGCCCGCGATCAGTGCCGCCCGGCGCAAGGTCAACCCATCATTGTGCTTGGCGGAGATCATCGGGCTCGCGGAGCATCTCTCCTAATCTACTTGAACCACAAAATTCATAGATCTACTCGGAGATGCTTATTGAACCACAAAATTCGAGGAATTCAGTGTGCTTTGTCGGATTCCTCCGGCACCCGCGTTTGATCCGTAATCCAGTTCACTTCCCAGGTCTTGCCTCCATCATCCGAGAATGACTGTTCGAAGTGAGGCTTAGCCGTGTTGGTGTCCGACCAAATAAATCGAACCAGGATGGCCCTGCCGTTCAATGTGTCCTCGGCATAAAACTCGCCACGGCCATCCTTGAACTCGCCGATCTGGGGCGGGACTAGGATGCCATCCTTTGCATTAGCCCAATAGATCCTCCACTGGTGAACTTGCGGATTGTATAGACGGAGGGTCAGGCCTTCGATGTGGCCGGCAACAGGGCTATCGGTTTCGAACTCTTCTATTTGGGAGCGGCCATCCCAAACCTTTCGCGTGACCGAAGTGCCCTCAAATTCGACCCAGGTCATCGAACCGGTTAATGGATGCAGGAGGCGCTTGAGGTGAATCTTCCACGACCCCAACTCGAAGTCGAAATCGTGCTGCCCATTCCGTTCGGTGGTTGCTGGTTGAGGCGCCGTTTTCGCCGCGTCTGAATTCTGCTGCGCGGGGGCTCGCAGCGGCTGCAGAGTAACGACGAGGCTGCACAGAAGGAGATATGCCCGAATATGACGGACCATCACTGCCTCCCTTCGTCCTACAATCCGACCGGCGCACAGGGATAAAAGATCCGAATAGAGGTGGCGCGGGTGCGGAAGTCCCGCGCCGCCGTCTTATCGTTATTGGTTGATGTCCTGCTTCGACTCCAGCTTTTTCTCCAGTCCATCAAGATAGCTCTTCTGGATTTCGGGAGCGACCGCCTCTGACAGTTTCATCTCTTTCACAGCATCGTCGAATTTGCCTTGCGAGCTGTAAATGCGGGCCATGCCTGTGTGCACGAACCACAGGTCAGGATGCTTCTTCGCATTCTCGCGGAAGATTGCGAAGGCTTCTTCGCTGCGCTTCTCGGCCTGCAACTGGCGGCCATAAAGATGCAGTTGCAGCGGGTTGGCAAGCTCCAACGCCCGCTTTTGCGCCATAGCGGCATCATCCTTGCGATTGAGCGCTGTAAGCACTTTTGCCTTAGTGTCCTCGTTGTCGAAGCGATCTTCATTCTCGATCGATTTGTTGGCATATGTCAGCGCCTGATCCAGTGCCACCTTTTCGGTCAGGAGATAATTCGCCGCGTCGTCCCAGCTTTGCCAGCCAAAACCCGAAAGATTACGAAGCTGTTTCTTCAGGCTGGCCTCGACGATGTCATGCACATCGACGGAGATTTTGAAAGGCACGGCGACCTTCTCCCATTCCATTTCAACCACGGCCGAATCTGGCTCTATCTGGTCGAAGTCGTAAGTAAGCGCGTTGTGCACGTCCGCAGCCTGGGGTTTGGCGGTCACGCGCAGCGCATCTTCTTTTTCGTCGTAGGTGAACGATCCCCACGAAGTGGAGTTCTTCGAAAAAATAATCGTCCACTCATCGGCATTCGGGATCATATGCAATCCGTAGGACCCTTTATCGAGCGGCTTGCCTTCGATCATAACCGGATCGCTAAATGTGATGGTTGTGTTCTCATTCGCACCCGCGCGCCACACCTTGCCATAGGGAACCAAATCTCCCCAAACCTTGCGATCTTTGGCCAGCGGACGGTGATAGACGATGGTGATGTCGGTGATGCCGATACGTTGTGTAATTTCCGCGCGCTGGCTCTGGCGAGGAAGATCGAGCACCATCGATTGCGCCGAGCTTACTACTGATAGAGCGCCTGACAGAGTTGCCATCATCAGACAGTAGAGAAATCCTCGCGAAGCTGCTTTCAACGAAACTGCTTGAAACCAAGCTCTTCTAAACATGGGGAACGCCTCCTTCGATGTGTCGATCGACGTGTCAATCCAAATGTCTGAAAAGGGCCCACGAGTCGCGGGCCCACCCCTGGTCGGCGGGTTAGACGTGCTACAGGTCTATTGGTGAGCATAACTCCGAGCAAAACTTTGCATCGCTTCCGAAGTCCTGTGGCAATCTCGACTTACCCGCCAGGAGTAATCTCCTTGTAAATGATGCAGCCCTGTTATACGCTTACCGGTCCTTCTGATGGCGTTGTCAGGGCCAACGTCCGGTCATGCCAGATGAAGTTAACAAGCCGATCCCCGAGGGAGTTGTCCCCTATCAAGGTTTGACAAATCGCCGTTCAAAGTTTGACAAATTGCCGTTCAAAAAAACGACAACGATATGGAGGGAAAGCTCGTGAAAAGAGCTCTGATGCTTGCCTGCCTCTTGGCGCTCTGCCACCCGACCCTTTTTGCTCAGACGAAAACAGATCCCCGAACAGTGCATACCACCGAAAAGTCTGCGATACACGTGCCACCGCGGGAAACTCCGGCGAGCTTGAAAATCATTTACAGTAACTTAGGTAGCTCGAAGACTGACCTTTACGATGACGCCGACGGCTGGGCGCTTTCTGGGCCAACCGGCGGCTATACCACTTTTATCGCAATACCCTTTACGCCAAAATCCAACTCCCACGTCTCTCAGGTGAGGGCTGCAGTGAATTATTCCGCCGGAGCGAACCAAGTGAACCTCAGCCTCTTTGGGGATTCAGGGGGTACCCCTGGAACTCTACTGGCGGGGCCAGTAACAGTCACCAATCTGCCCGACGAAGGAACCTGCTGTACCCTTGCCGTTGCCGACTTTACCCCCGTCGCAGTTACCGGCGGAACTCGGTATTGGCTAGTAGCGGATACACCTCTTTCCGGCACGGGCAGCGACTTCTCTGGCGGGTGGGCCATGGTCGCCAAGATCGTCCCGATAGCATTTAGCGGCGGCGATGATTGGTTCACGTCAACCGCTAACGATCTTCCCGCTGGCCAAGTGCTCGGTACGATCCCGTAGGATGCTGCCAGATTTTCGGCTCTCAGAAATCTTGGGTCTAAACTCGCAACCCTGGCCCCAGAGCTTCGCCGGTGAATACCCGGCGGGTTTGGGGTTGGTCCTTAGAGGTCAAGATTTCTCGCGCCAGCGGCTAACCGCACGGCCACCCTCAGCGTCTAGCTCAGCAGGGAAGCATTCCTTTTCATGGAACTCGCTTCCCCCCAAACTCGTATCAAACAGCAGAGGGCAGTCAAGACGTTCGCTCAAGCGCCAGAAGGGTGACTCTGCCGACCACACTATGCGCATGCTCCTAGAAATCGTTCGCCAGTCGCTATCCACGCTCTGGGCTCACAAGCTGCGTTCGTTTCTGACTATGTTTGGCATTGCCTGGGGCGTTGGATCCCTGCTTCTGCTGGTGGGCTTGGGCGAGGGCTTTCGCAGCGGGCAGGCACGGCAATTGAAGAATCTGGGCCAGGACATAATGTTCACCTTTCCCGGCCGCATCCCGGCGGTTGAGGGCAGCACGCAATCGGGTCGCACTTATCACTTCACTTACGAGGATTACCTCGCCATTCGCAGCGAGGCGAGATCGCTCAAGTATGTTTCGCCGGTGCTGAACCGCGAGGACATCCGCGCGGTCAGCGAATATGGTTCGACCAATGGCCAGGTGTTTGGCGTTGCGCCAGAATATAACCAGATTCGCAACGTTCCCGTTGGCCCGGGTCGCTGGTTCAACGATGCGGACAATACCGAAACGCGCCGCGTGGCCGTCGTCGGCTGGGAGCTATTGAAAAACATATTTCCCGGACGTCCGGCGGTGGGCTCGGCCATTCTGCTGAACGGCATACGTTTCGAAATCATCGGGGTGCTCAGCAAGGTAGGCCAGGACGGCAACAATGGCACCAATGCACGCATTTTCGTTCCTATCGACACCATGCGCAACCTGTTTCGGCTGAAAGATGAGAACAGCGAAGATGCCATTTCATTTCTCAATTACCGTCCCCTTACGCCCGCCGGAGATCTGGCGGCGAAGCAGGAAGTGCATGACATTCTCGCCCGCCGCCATGGCTTCGATCCCAAGCTAACGGAGTCATTTGAAGATTGGGACACCATCGAAGACAACAAGCGCGTCGGCAAGATCTTCGATGGAATGGACTATTTCCTAGGCGTAGTTGGAATAATCACGCTTGCGCTAGGCGCGATCGGCATCATCAATATCATGCTCGTCTCGGTTACGGAACGCACGCGCGAGATAGGGCTGCGCAAAGCTCTCGGCGCCACGCATCGCGCGATCCTGACGCAGTTCTTTGTGGAAGGTGCGTTCTTAACCGCATTAAGCGGCGGCATTGGGCTGGCGATCACGACTGCACTCGTAACTGTCCTCGCCGCTTTACCGGCTCCTGAGGGATTCGACACGCCGCGCATCGTTCCGTCATCCGCGGCAATCGCCATCCTCGCGCTAGCATTTGCGGGCATCGCGGCGGGATTATATCCCGCGCGGCAGGCCGCGCTGCTGCAACCGGTGGAGGCTCTCCGGCAGGAGTAGCTTCTTCTGTAAAGACGGGCTTGTCCCGTCTCCGCTCCCAGCAAAGACGCGGCAAGCCGCGTCTCTACGGGACTAGGAATAATTATGATCCTCGAACTCGCCCGCCAGGCTTACAACGCTCTGCGGCACAATCGCCGTCGCAGCATTCTCACCATGCTCGGCATGGCTTGGGGCATTGCGACGGTTGTGCTGCTGCTCGCCTACGGTTCTGGATTCGAGCGCGGGCTCTGGGTCGCTTTCCGATCCTGGGGCACGAACCTGGTCTTTGTCTTCCCTGGACGCACATCGCTGCAGGCGGGCGGCACTAAAGCAGGCAGCGAAATTAAACTCACCGTCAACGATCTCGACTACCTGCAAGCCGAGGTGCCTTTGCTCAAGCGCATCTCGCCCGAAGCCGCCAAGCAGAGCACCGTTGCCTATGGATCGCGGAGCGGCAGCTACGGCATCAGCGGAGTTTATCCGTATTATTCGCACATGCGGCGCATGGAGGTCGAAGACGGCAGTTTCTTTACCGAGTCCGATGAAAGCGCGCGCAGCCGCGTTGCCATTCTCGGCGCCGACGTTAAGAAAAAATTGTTCTCAGGCCAAAATGCGCTCGGCGAGAAAGTCCGAATCGACGGAATCTCGTATGTAGTGACGGGCGTGCTCAAGCATGTCATTCAGAATGGCGACGAGAATATGAACGGCAAAGTGTATATCCCGTTCAGCGCCATGAGCGATCTTACTAACACTTACTATCTCAATGCCGTCGCCATGGAATACGAGGGCGACCACGAGAACGTCGCTGCGGCTGTGCGCCGGTCCATGGCCTTTCATCACGACTTCGATCCCAAAGACAAGCGCGCCGTGTTTGTTTTCGACGTGTTTGCCGATCTGCTGGACCTGCGCGTGATCACGACTGGCATCAAAATTATGCTCGGCTTCATAGGCCTTTTGACGCTGGGTATTGGCGGCGTGGGTTTGATGAATGTCATGCTCGTCTCCGTGACGCAGCGCACGCGTGAGATTGGCGTCGAAAAGGCGCTCGGCGCGCGGGGTTGGCACATCTTGGTTCAGTTTCTTGCCGAAGCGCTGGTCATCACGCTCATTGGAGGACTGGCTGGAGTGCTTCTCGCTTACATCGTTTCCTGGTCAGTCGGATCGCTTACGCTCTGGAGCGCCTTCGTGGAAAACGGCACCGAAGGCGATATCCATCTCACCATCGATTCCACGACGCTGCTCGCCTCCACCATGATCCTCGGATTCGTAGGCGTGGTCAGCGGCATGCTCCCAGCCATCAAAGCTTCGCGTCTGGATCCCATAGAGGCCTTGCGCTACGAGTAGCCGCCGGACCTGCCAATATTTCTCTGTAGAGACCCGGTTTACCGCGTCTGGCGTTTTCCAGCTTAGTACAATGAACCAGTGCCGAACTCCAACTCACTGCAAAAGGTTATCGATCACTTGCAACTTTACGAGCATCCTCTGCTCGCCTTTTCTGCGCGTGAAAAAAACGGTGTTGTCGAAGTTCTGATTGATCTCAAGAATCTATCCGTGCCGGTCCATACTTACGTACTTCCGATTCATGCTCGCGACCTCGATCATCCTCAATTTGCCTGGCATCTGCAGCACCAGCTCTATGACGGGCTGCATGACTATTTCATCGAGATGTTCATTCGCACCCCGCAGGATCGCAGCACCCGCCGCCCGATGAATGCTGACTTAACCAAAGCCGACTCAACCAAAACTGGAGAGGACGTTCAGCGCTTTGTCGCTGCGCGAACAAATCGAATCGGAAATTCACCAGCACGGGCCCATATCGTTCTCGCGCTATATGCAGATCTGCCTGTACGATCCTTTGCTCGGTTACTATTCGCGAAATGTTGAACAATTCGGTAAAGCTGGAGACTTCTACACTTCAAGCGATGTTCATGCCGTCTTCGGACGCCTGCTGGCCCGGCAGTTTGACGAAATATGGCGCGCTCTTGACCGTCCGCCTCAAATCGAAATTCTCGAACTCGGCCCCGGACGCGGCCTCTTTGCCCGCGATGTGCTCGACTGGAGCAGCAAGAAATTCCCCGCTTTGTTTGCCGCTCTCACCTACACGTTGCAGGAGAATTCGTCCGCTTTGCGGGCGAAACTACAGGAAACGCTGCGTGAACACATTAGATCCGGAAAGGCTAAAGTTCCGGAGGAGCGACCTAACTTAGCCCGGCGATTCAGCGCTGGGGAAAGCGGCAAAAACGACGACGACCAAGTCCCAGGGGGACTGTTCGCCGGTCCGCGCCGTGCCCTCGTGCCAGAAGCACCATTGATCGTCTTTGCCAACGAATTCTTTGACGCCTTACCCATCGAGATTCTCAGTCCGGCCGGCAAACTCCATATCGCGATTGAAAACGATCGCCTGCGGGAAATCTGGCTCCCGCCGCTGGCCGAAGAGCTGGAATTTCTCGACCTTTACGGCGTACATCCTGAAGCCGGTGAACGCATCGAAGTGCCCATGGCGGCGCAGACCTCGGTCCAACAGATCGCGGCTCTAATCAGGCCAGGCTTGCTCATCACAATTGACTACGGTTACACGCGCAACGAACAGCTCGCCGGTCGCTATCGCGGCACGCTCATGGCATACCGCCAGCACTGCGCCAGTGCCGATCCCTATCAGGCTCCTGGCGAACAAGACCTTACTACCCATGTCAATTTCACCGCGCTCGCCGCGGCATGCGAGCGGGGCGGCGGCATGCGCTGCGAAAAGCTGATTACACAATCACAATTTCTGCTGGGGATCGGCGAGACAAATCAGTTTGCCGACGCCTTCGAGGACTGTCGCATCCCCCAAGAACGTGCGAAAGTCGCGCTGCAACTCAAACACATTGTTACTCCTGAAGGCATGGGAGAGAATTTTCGAGTGCTGATTGCCAGCCGCGGCGTGGACCGGCAAAAGATTGCTGCCCTAAGTGGTCTGAGCTACGGGAGGAGTTCTCAGTTAGCGGTTCCCGGTTCTCAGTGAGATGGGCGGATTGCTGGGTGTGGAAAAGTTATACTTGTGCGGAACTTTCGGAGGGTCATCATGAAGCGCTTACTCTTTGTTTCTGTAGTGTTACTGCTTAGCTGGCCATCCCTTGCTCAGACCAGCGCCGACGACTCTCCCGCGACGAAAGAGGATGTCGAAAGATATCTTCAGGCCATCCATTCTCGCGGCATGACAGCAAAGATGGCGGTGGCGATGGCCCAGGGTACGCGTCAGATGTTGCACGAGCAGTATCTGAAGCACAAAGATGACCTGCCCGCCGACTACGAAACAAAGATGAATGCGATGATGGACGGTATGTTCGGGAAGATGCCCTGGAACGAGATGATGCGGGCCACGGTTCCGATATATCAGAAGCACTTTACCAAGGGCGATATCGACAACCTGATTGTGTTTTACTCCACGCCCACCGGCGAGAAGGTGTTGCGAGAGATGCCCTCCGTTACGACAGAGGCGATGCAAAGTATGATGCCAATCGTCAGTAAGTACGTGGAAACTGTCCAAAGAAGGGTGGCGAAAGAGACTGACGACATGATTGCCCAATCCAAGAAACCGTCGGACGGCAAGACTCCCGCCGCCCACAATTAAGCGTTGGCCACTGATCTGGGTACCACAGGGGACGCACTAAAGGCCCCGGTACCAAAGGTATGCACCATTTTCGCTGCATTTAACATTCCTGAAATATCTTTCTGGTAACCTGCAAACGATGAGCTTGCCCCGCGTCTCTCGGTTTGCGCTGCCCCTGCAGGTAGCTGCGGTCTGCTACCGGCGGATGAATTCGCGTGCCGAGTTTCTGCTGGTGCATACTAACGGTGGCAATAAGTGGACGTTTCCCAAGGGAGGCCCCGAACCTCGCCTGTCGCACAGCCAGGCCGCCGAGCGCGAGGCTAAAGAAGAAGCCGGAGCGATCGGCGTCATCGAGCCCCGCCATTTTCACATCTACGTGCACTCCAAAGGCGTCTTCTGGCAGCCCGGCGGGGTGCAGGAATACTTGGTCAAAGCCTTTCTGATGGAAGTCCGCCAAACTCGCCGTCCCGAGGAAGACGGGCGCGACCCAACCTGGTTCGACGCGGATAAAGCACGCATCACCCTCACGAAGGGCCGCGAAGTGAAGTACGCCCACGAACTCCAGGCCGTGATTGATCGCGCGCTGGAGCATATTGGCGTGGCGCGCATGGCTACGACGCGCTAAGCTCAATAGCAGCCGCGCTCCTCTTCGCTATATTTAATAGAGACAACCATGATCCAACTTTCCGGCGCCGGCAAGCGCTATGGCCACAAGCTTTTGTTCGAGAACGCCGACTGGCTGATCACGCCTGAATCCCGCATCGGCCTGGTCGGAGCGAACGGCACCGGCAAGTCGACCATCATGAAGATCCTTGCTGGGAGTGAATCGCTCGACTACGGAACTATCTTGCGCGCTAAGGGCATCTCTACCGGATACCTGCCGCAGGACGGCCTTACCATGACGGGCCGCACGGTTTTCGCCGAGTGCATGTCGGTGTTTGCCGAACTTCATGCCATCGAAAAAGAAATGGAGGCGCTCACCCGCAGCATGTCCGAGCTCGATCATGAGAGCCTGGAATATTCGAACGTCGCAGACCGTTATCAGAAGCTTGAGCATGAATTTGTCGCCCGCGATGGCTACACGCTCGAAGCGCAGGTTGGCCAGGTTTTAACCGGACTCGGCTTTCATCGCGATGATTGGACGCGCCAGACCGAGGAATTTTCCGGCGGTTGGCAGATGCGCATAGCGCTTGCCAAACTCCTCCTGCAAAAACCGAATCTGCTGCTGCTCGACGAGCCGACCAATCACCTCGATCTCGAAGCCCGCAACTGGCTTGAGGAGTACCTGACAACTTATCCCAACGCGTTCGTGCTCATCTCGCACGACCGCTATTTCCTCGACATTACGGTGGAACGCATCGTGGAACTCTGGAACAAGAAGATGCACTTCTACGCCGGTAACTACGATCAGTATCTGGCAGGCAAGGCCGCGCGAAAGGAGCAGATCGAATCCGCCTACAAGACGCAGCACGACCGCATCGCGCAGCTGGAAGTATTTGTCAATCGTTTCCGCTACACGGCGACCAAGGCGAAGCAGGTGCAGAGCCGCATCAAAGAGCTGGAAAAAATGGAGCGGATCGAGATTCCGGAAGAAGAGAAGACAGTACATTTTTCATTTCCGCAGCCGAAGCCGAGCGGACGCATCGTCGCCGAGTTTGCCAATGTCGCCAAGAGCTATGGCGAGCCGGAGATTGGCGAACACAAGGTCTTCGAAAAAGTCAGCTTCATGATCGAGCGCGGCGAGCGCATTGCGCTGGTCGGAGTCAACGGAGCGGGGAAGTCGACTCTGATCAAATTGCTGTCCGGCGAAGAGCCTCTAACCGCCGGCGAATATAAGCTCGGCCACAACGTCGAGCCTGACTATTTCGCGCAGGACCAATATAAGAAGCTCGACCCGGAAGCTCGTATCCTCGACGACCTCGGCGAACTCGCACCCGCATCCACGCAAACCCAGCTGCGCAGCCTGCTCGGCTGTTTTCTTTTCTCGGGAGACGATGTCTTCAAGCGCATCGGCGTGTTGTCGGGAGGCGAACGCAATCGCTACGCGTTGCTCAAGATGCTGCTGCACCCTGCCAACTTTTTGCTGCTCGATGAGCCAACTAATCATCTCGATCTGCGCGCGAAGGACGTGTTGCTCGAAGCGCTGATGAAGTACACGGGCACGGTCGTCTTCGTTTCTCATGACCGCTATTTCATCGACACGCTGGCCACGCGCGTCTTCGAAATCGGCGATGGAAAAGTCGAAATCTATCCGGGAAACTACGAAGATTATCTCTGGCGCAAGCAGGAACGGGCAGGGAGGGCGGTAGAGACGCCGAAAGTGCCCACTGCATCGCCGGAGCCGTCGTCCGTGCCGGTGAACGGCGATAAATCGACTGTAGAGACGTGGCTTGCCGCGTCTCCGCCAGCGCCCAGCACCGAGGCCGCTGAACCCAAAAGCAAGCGCCTCAATCCGATCAAGCGCCAGCAAATGGAAGACCGTCTGCACGAAATAGAAGAAGAGATTGCCCGCGCCGAAGCCGCGATCGCATTGTGTGAAACCGAACTTCTAACTTTCGTGAGTGCAGAAGAAATGCAACGTCAGAAGCAGGAACTCGCTCGGCAGAAAAGCGTGCTGCAGAGCCTGATGCGGGAGTGGGAAGAGGTGTCAGGCACGCTGCAATGAGCGCAGGGCTCTCGGAATGAAAATGCCGATCTGCGCTTGGCTCACGGGGCAGAGTCCCGTCATCACAGAAGCCAAAGCACACGCGGCGAGCTGCGTTTCTACAGAAAGATTGTGCCGGGGTTTTACTGAGAGCTGACAATTGAGAGCTGAGAACTGCCCTACCCGCCCTGCTTCAACTCCGTGAGCACCTGCCTGGCGATTTCTTTGAGCGTCTCGAAGACGCCCACGCCCTGGAACGCCACCGCTTCCAGCACCGGCTCATTCTTTTTGCGCAGCTCTTTCGACAGAGCATCCACGGGGAGGATATTCGGCAGGTCGCGCTTGTTCAGTTGCAGCACATAGGGAATCTTATTGAAGTCGTAACCGTGCTCTTTCAGGTTGGTCATCAGGTTTTCGAGGGCTTCGACGTTGGCGTCCATGCGCTCCTGCTGGGAGTCGGCCACGAACACGACGCCGTCCACGCCGCGCAGAATCAGCTTGCGGCTGGCATCATAAAACACCTGGCCGGGAACGGTGTAGAGATGAATGCGCGTCTTGAAGCCGCGCACCGTGCCCAGATCGAGGGGCAGGAAGTCGAAGAATAAGGTTCGATCGGTCTCCGTAGCCAGGGAGATCATCTTGCCCTTCTGCTGCTCGGCCGTTTTCTGGAAGATAACCTGCAGATTCGTCGTCTTGCCGCCCAGTCCGGCGCCATAGTAGACGATCTTGCAGTTAATCTCGCGTGCTGCGAAGTTGATGAAACTCAAAAGGTTTCCTCGGAAATGCCAGCGAAAAAGCCCCTCGCGAACCGCTCCTCAAGCCGCAGGCCCCTCGCTGAATCCACTTCAATACAAGTATTGGTTACTGCTGGTTTTTATACCATACTGGAAGGCACAGGCGCAGGTTACCCAGGTTACTAGATCAGTATCGGGTGCCAAAACAGCGGTACGGTTGTAGTTCCGGTGCTGCATCACGGAAATCTGTTCATAATGACCGGGCTCATGCCTGCTCTATCCGATTTGCAGAGCCTAATTGCCGAACCCTCTCATCATGATTAGCGCGGCGTCGGCAAAGGATAGTATCCGCGCTTGGCATAGACTTTCAAACCCTTCCGCCGCACCTGCACTTCGATCTCGCGGTAGCCGCCGATACTCCATTTGCTGGTATAGCCCAGCGTGTATTGATTGCGTGCGTCACCAATCGCTTGCGTATAAGCCTTTTCAATGTCGGCTTGGGTCAACTCGCCGTGCACCGTTCCTCCACCTGTCGCATTGACGTATTTTGGCAGAATGTCGCTGTATCCCATCGCCTTGGTTGACTTCGGCAGGTGGATGCGCTGCAGCCGGTCGTAGATTGGGATGGCCGCGCCCTCCACACCCACGGCGTACACGGTAATGTTCTGCGTCAGCAGGACTTTTAGTGTATCCGCGTAACTGGCGGTCGAGTTCAGTTCCCGTCCGTCGCTGACAATAAAGATGATTTTTCGCCGGTCGCGGCCGCGTTTAGCCAGATCGCGTGCCGCAGCGACGATAGCGTCATTCAATACGTGCGCCTCCTTGGGCGGCGTGATCACGGGCGTGGTCGGTGTATCGATGGGAAGACCATTGATCATCGGTCCTTGGGGCCCGAGTGGCCCGCTGGTGACGGGAGGACCGTTGTTCTCTCCGCTATAGGCCTTCACTTCGTTCAAAGCGACTGTCAACTCCTTGCTCACGCTGGTGAAATCTGTAACCTTACCCACCCTGGTGCTGTAGGTATAGACTCCGACTTCATCGAACTGGCTAAATGCTCCCTGCAATGCCGACAGAGTATCTTGAACCTTCTTCAAGGCTACGTTCGGCATCCCGGTGTCAATGATTAGCGCCGCCGACAATGGGAAGGGATCGCTAGTGAAAAATTTTAGCCTCTGCGGTGTTCCGTTTTCCAGAACGTTGAAGTCTCTAGGTTGCAGGCCGGCGATCAAGCGTCCGTCGGCATCGGTCACCATAACCGGGACCAATACCAGGTTGACGGTTACCGGGATCTTGTAAAGCTCTTCGCCGGTGTCCACATCCTTCGGCACGCTGCCGGCGGGAACGGTTTTGACGGGAGGCATCGGCGGCGGGGAGGTAGTGTCCGCCGGCTTCGAATCTGGAGCGCTGCGGGGAAGATCGTTCGAGGGAGTGGTAGCGGAGCTGGAACTGCTCGAATTATCCGCTGGTGGCGCCGGCGGAATATCTTCGTCATTTGCGCCCGGCCGCGGGCTGGCTGGTTCCGGCGGCGGGACCGGGCGCGTCGCCGAGGGAGCGTCGGGAATGTCATTGGGCGTCTGCTGTGCCGCCAAATGCGCCGCCAAACCGCCGGCGAGCGACATCAAGAGCAACCCTGCCAGCAGCAACGCCAGTCCCAGCCTCAACAGCGCCTTAGTTTTCGTGGCCATCCGCAAAACCCTCTGTCTTTCCTTCGCTACTGCCCTTCACCACCGTGCTTTCACTACTCTGCCTTCTTCACTACGCTCTCGACCGAACCGAATTGGCCTTGCCGACTGGGACACCGACCGTCTTTTCCACCAATTCAGATGCCAACCTCGCTTGGGCGTTGCATCTAAGCGTTAAAGGTCTTTACAGGATAGACTAGCAAAGTCTCGGGATATTAACGCTCATGAATAAACTATATTGCAAACCCTGCCTGACCACGAGCCTCTTTGGTGCAGTTTTCGCCATGGCCTTATCGATTGCTGTCGGCGCGCAGAATGCCCCTCCACCGCCGGCCTCGGGTTCGTCCGCAGCCGCTTCGCCATCGAATACTCAGCCGCCCGCCAATCAGCCGCAGCCGGGTCAGTCTCAGAACGATCATCCCCAGGGCGATCAGTCGCAAGATCAATCCATTGCCACTCTTAAGGTGAACGTTGACGTCGTCCAGTTGTTCTTCAACGTCAAAGACAAACACGGCGCGTTGATTCCGAATCTCAACAAAGAGAGCTTCGATCTGTTCGAGGATGGCCAGCCCCAAACCATCAAATATTTCAAGGCCGAATCCGATCTGCCTTTGACCCTCGGGATGCTCATCGATTCGAGCGGCAGCCAGATGCGCGTTCTCGATATGGAGAAGGAAGTTGGAGCTTCGTTCCTCGAGAACACGCTGCGCCCCAAGGACGAGGCTTTCGTTATCAGCTTCGACGTGGACATTACGCTGCTGCAGGATTTCACCAACTCCGTGGGCAGGCTAAGGCATGCGCTGAATGAGGCCAGGATCAATACCGGCGGAGTCGGTTGCTCCGGCGGTCCGATTGGCCCGCAGGGGCCGATTCCCTGCTCCTCGACCGGCCAGCGCGGCACGGCGCTCTATGACGCGGTCTATCTTGCCTCGCATGACGAACTCAGCCACGAAGTCGGCCGCAAGGCGATGGTTCTGCTCACCGACGGAGAAGATGAAGGCAGCAAGCTCAAGATTAAAGATGCTATCGAGGCCGCGCAAAAGGCTGATGCCATTTGCTATGTGCTGCTCATCGCCGACCGCGGTTTTTACGGTTTCGGCGGCTATAGCGGCGATTCGGAGATGAAAAAGCTGACGCAGGAAACCGGCGGACGCGTGATCGAAGTCGGAAACAAGATCGAAAAACTTCGCCAGGCCTTCGATCAAATTTCCCAGGAACTGCGCAGCCAGTACAACATCGGTTATGTGCCGACCAATACCGCCCGCGATGGATCTTTCCGTAAAGTTGAAATCAAGCCCAAACAAGGTGATTATAAAATCCAGGCCCGCAGCGGCTATTACGCCACCCCGCGGCAGGAAGACTGACCCGCGCGTAGAACTCCCTCATATGACAACGGCGCTGCCGCGAGCCTGCTCTTTTGCCCACCCGAGCGAAGGGGGCGCGCGAATCGTAAGGATCAAAGCTCGACAGCAACTCCAGAGTAGAGGAAAGCTTCTGCAACATCTCTGCAAAATCGTGCGCTGGAATCGGTTTCCGCGACGAGTCTCGGGTTGCATTAGTCCGCCCTCAGAGCTATAGTTGCACCTCCACTGTTTCACTTTGTTTTAACTTCCCCTCGTAAGGTCGTCAGGCGCGAATTACGCGCACGCGTTAGGCACGCGATTTCAGGAAACGTAAGCTCTCAGCCGCGAATTACCACGCGCGGGTTGCCTCGCGCGGTTTACGACGCGCGAAATTACAAATTCAAGGAGAACATCTATGCACTCTGCTCGCAGGTTCACGTTTGCTTGTTTATTTTCGGTCATGCTTGTCGCATTCAGCGGGCAAGCCTTTGCTACTTATGCTGAGGTCGGTACCTGCGCCGTTCCGAATGCAGCAGCCCATAGCTACACTACGATCCAAGCCGCCGTAACCGCGTCCAAGGCCGGAACCATTATCGAAGTTTGCCCTGGCATTTACCCCGAACAGGTCACAATCGACAAGAATCTGACTCTCGAAGGCGTGGCTTCCGCGGGTCAGGACGCTGCTGTAATTGTGCCCCCGTCAGGAGGCGCAGTTGCGAACACAACTGACTTCGACCAAGCTGCTCTTCCGACAGCAGCCCAGATACTGGTCCAAGACAGCGCCGTCGTTACCATCACCAATTTGACAGTGGATGGTACAGGAAGTACAGGAAATGGGATTGGCGGATGTAGCCCCGACATCGTGGGCGTTATGTTTCAAAACGCATCCGGCACAGTGAATCACGTGGCCGCACGCAATCAATTGGTTGATGGCAACGCCTTGAGCGGCTGTCAGAGTGGACTCGGTATTTACGTTGAGACAGCATCGGGGTTCACTTCCAAGGTGACAGTGGAAAACAGTTCCGTCCACAACTACAACAAGAACGGCATCACGGGTAACGACCCTGGCACCACTCTAACAGCTAGCGGCAACTATGTTCAGGGAAGTGGAGTGAATTCGAATGCCGCAGGTCAGAACGGTATCCAGCTTGGTTTTGGAGCCACGGGCCACATCACCAGCAATATAGTGATCGACAACATATACTTCAATCCCTCAGCAGCCACCGTGTCTGATATTCTGCTCTACGACACCGCAAGCGATAGCGGCATCACGGTCAACTCCAACACCGTTGGCAACAGCCAGGTCCCCATCGGGCTTATCAGCTATTACGACGATCCGCCGTACGATGGAAACGGCGTTACTGTCAGCGGAAACAAAATCTTTGGGGCCTCCCTGGGAACTTCTACCCCGCAGTACACCGCAGACGCTATCGATGTCTGCACTAACGGCAATACGATTACGAACAACGCCATCTACAACAGCGACGAGTCAGCAGTGCATTTCGATTCCTCCTGCGGCAATTTCTTAGACAACGGCGGAACCACCGGCCAGAACAATACCGCAACCGGCAACAGCGTGGTGGAAAGTGAATGCGCCGGAATTCTGGATGACTGGTTCTACGGGGGCGGTGGCAACAGCTATGGCACCGAAACCTACTACACGGTGCCGCTCCCACTTGCCGCCTCCGCCGCGTCGTGCCCCTTTGTCGCAGGGGAAGACGTTGCACGTGCCCAGGCCCAGGCCAAGGGCAAGTTCAGCCCATTCGGCCGAAAAAAGTAAAACGTCAGTTTAGAAATCCCGCCGGGAATCGGATTCCTCGACTCCCGGCGCTTCTTTGTTGCGCCAGCTTCCGGAGAGCCAGTCTATGCTGTGCGTCAAACTGGCATAGCGAATTTGCCGCCTACCGCGCCTGTGACATATCCTCCACGGCGAATAACTGCCCGTGCTCTTCCACCACGCCGATACCAATCGAATCCATATCCCTGTCCAGAATATTGGCGCGATGGGCAGTTGATTTCATGAACTGGGTGTGGATGAACTCTGGCGTCGGACCCTCCATCACATTTTCGGAAAGCCAGGTAAACCGCGCGCCAGCCTGTTTTACCCTTGTCGACAGATTCGATTCGCCCTCGAAGCCATGCCGCGCCGATCCGCGCTCCGCCATTATCATCGCATGACGCCGCGCTGCTGCCGCTAATTGTTCGTCCCACCGCAACGGCTGCAGTCCCTGTGCCCGCCGCGCCTGGTTGACTGAGGCAAACAATTCCCGCTCCCCGCGGGTCGCGGTCGTCTGGCCGTATGCCGACCAGCAAAGCATGATTCCCATCATCGCTACCGCTGCCTGGCGAATCCCGATCCGCATAGTTATTGCTCTGCTCGTTGTATCTGCACTTTATCTGAGCCCAATAGAACCCGGTCCACAACAGATCGGCAAGTTACTAACGTCGCATAACTGCACGAGAGCTTATGAACAGTTATAAACCCTGTCTCCGGAGTCAAGTTGCGCGGTAGTGTGGCGCGGACTCCTGTCCGCGCAATGCTAGCGCCGAGTCGGAACCTCGCGGACAAGAGTGTCCGCGCCACACGTTTCTCATTTTTTCGGCCGATTCTTAACCGGAATCACAAACTTCAATCCCGACCACACGTCGGTGACGGCGCAGACTTTCACATCGACCAGCCCAATATCAAGGCCCCTCCGCCGCACTACATCTCCGGTGAGATCCGTGGCGACGCCAGAACTTTTCTTCGGCCATGAGACCCACAACATTCCGGCGGGCGCCAGTGCCTTTGCCGCTGGCAACAGTTCCATGTCCAGACCCGCGCGCGAATTGGCAAAGAGGAAAATGAAGTTGAGATCTTTACTGGTAATGCGCTCGATTTTGCAATTCGCAAAAGCGCCGCGAAGCTCGGCTTTTACTTCTTCGGGAACATGCAAGAGTGCAATGCGAAAATCATTTTTAATGCCCAGCTTCTTCGCCAGCGGGGTTCCCGAATATCCAGGCATGTGATGATGATAGTTCGAAGGTTGATTGGAAGTATCTTACGGCTTCGGAGCGTAATATCCCCGGCGGGTGCGCACCTTCAGATTTCTGTCCTGCGCAAAAATTTCGATCGTACGGTAGCGCCCATCCGCGATAAAATTCGCGGGCTTGTAGGCGACCGCATACTGGCTGCGCAACTCCTCTTGAATGGAGAGGAATGAGTCCGATACTTCGCGCATCTGGAACGGAAAAAACGCGCGTCCGCCGGTCGCGTCCGCAATGCGCTCCAAGGTCTTGTCGCCCTTGCCCTTCATTCCACTGATGTTGGTGCTGATGGTATAGACGATCACTTCGGCGCGCGCCGCCATGTCGATGGCTTCTTCGCGGGTTACGTGGCTGAGGTTGTCGTCGCCGTCGCTAAGCAAAATGATGGCTCGCCGCACCGGACCCGTCTGCTCCTGCTTCATCAGCTTGTCGCGGCACGCGAAGTAGAGCGCGTCGTACATGGCGGTGCCGCCGCCCGCCCGCAACATACGCACGCCAGCCGAGAGACGTTCCGTGTTATCGGTGAAATCCTGCGTAACTTCAGGAGTGGCGTCGAAACCGACCACGAAGGCCTTGTCATAGCCCGGGCGAATGATGGAGTTCAGAAACTCGATCGCCGCCTCCTGCTCGAACTTGAAGCGATCGCGGACAGAGTTGCTGGCATCGATGAGCAAACCAACCTGCAACGGCAAATCGGTCTCGCTATGGAAGCTGCGCATCTCCGCGGGCCTTTGATCGTCGATCACCCTGAAGTCGTTCTCCTTCAAATCCTTGATGTAGCGGCCGTGCCGGTCGGTTACCGTGAACACCACGCGAACTTCGTTGACCGTCTTTTTGAGGGTGGTGACGGAATTATCGGTGTCGGGGGTGCCGGAAGCCTGTCCGGCCGTGGCGGGCGGTGTGGGGGCCGGCGCTTGGCTGGCCGAGCTCGCTGGCTGGGCTTGGGTCCTGATATCAGCTCTTGCATTCGTTTCAGAAGCGCTTGCTTCAGACGAGTTCCGCAACGCTGCCGGCGTGGATGTAGATGACACCGTCTGGCCGAGAAGACATCCAGCCAAAGTAAGAAAAGCAACAAGAAGCGGGGAAATGCGCGATTTCATCAGCACGATTGACTCAGACCAATTGCTTCAATTATAGCCTGTGGCGAAGCAGATGGGAGGCCCAAGCTAGAGACTGCTGGTGGAGACGTGGCTTGCCACGTCTCCGCGCGCGCCGGCAGTGGTCACTGCCCCGGAGACGCGGCTAGCTGCGTCTCTACGGAGAGTGTTTACTTAGACGACCTCTTGCGAGGGGTTCTTCCAGACTTTCAAGGAAACTTTCCAGTTCCGACGGCAGCGGACTGGAGAACTTCAGCAGTTCCCCCGTCCGGGGATGCTTCAACTCAAGCGCCGCCGAATGCAGAAAATTTCGATCCAGCGTAAGCGTCGCGGGCATGCCTGCCGCCCGCCGCTTGTTCGATTGCGAGCGCAATTCCCCGGGCGCGCCATAGAGCGCGTCGCCCACCACCGGATGTCCCAGCGACGACATGTGTACGCGAATCTGGTGCGTGCGGCCCGTCTCGATGGTCAGCTCGACAAGCACAAACTTGCCGTAAGGCGAGTCGATCTTACGCTGCACCGCGTAATGCGTAACCGCATCGCGGCCGCCAAAGCCGCGTGTCGTCATGCGCGTGCGTTTTTGCGAGTGCCGGCTGATGGCGCTCTGAATGGTGCCACGATCCAGCTTTGGCGAGCCGTGGACGAGCGCAACATAGGTCTTGTGTACTTCGCGTCCGCTAAATTGCTTCGCCAGGCGGCGGTGCGATTCATCGTTCTTCGCCACCACCATCAGTCCGCTGGTAGCGCGATCCAAGCGATGCACGATTCCCGGACGCAGCTCGCCGCCGACTGCTGACAGTTTTCCAAAGTGATGCAGCAGCGCATTGACCAGCGTTCCGCGATTGCGCGCATCGTCGGTGGCTCCAGCGCCCGCGTGCACCATCATGCCCGCGGGCTTGTTGACGATTGCCAGGTCGTCGTCCTCATAGACGATATCGAGCGCGATCTCCTCGGCCATCGCGCGCAGCGGCGGAGCATGCGGCGGAACCATCACCGTGATCTGTTCTTCGCCATTACCCTTCAGCCGCAGCGAAGCCTTGGCCGCCGCTCCGTTCACAAGCACTTCACCTTTTGTGATGAGTTGCTGCACTCGGGCGCGGCTCATCTCCGACTGATTGGCCCTGGAAAGATGGGACGCGAGATATTGGTCCAGGCGCTGTCCTGCACCGTCCTCAAGGACGATAAGTGTTATTGGGTATTCACGCATGGAAAGAAAGCGATGCAGCTAAACGCTGCTTTGCGCCGGTACTCTGCTGGCCGATCCACTTTTCAGCCACCAGATCAATCCACCGCCAACGACCAGCAGAATCGAGATCAGCTGCGTCCCCGTCATCAGGCCGCCGAATACTTCGCCGCGTCCGGGATCGTCGCGCAGAAATTCTATGAAGTAACGCTCGATGCCATACAGAATCATGAAGCTGCCGAACACCTGACCATCAAATTTCTTGCGCTTGAGCAGCCACATCAACAGTACGAAATTGAAAAACTCGGCGCCGGCTTCGATCAGCTGCGTAGGTTCGATCCTGACGCCGAGCGGAGTTCCGCTGACCTCATGAGCCAAAGGATTGGTGAAGACCACACCCCAGAAGTGGTTCGTCGGTTTGCCGTAACAGCAGCCTGCCGAAAAACAACCGAAGCGCCCTAGGACATGCCCAAAGGCCAGTCCCGGAGCGAAGCCATCGGTCGTGCGCAGCACCGGCATGTGGTGACGCCGCATATACCAGCCCGCCATCACCAGCGCGGCCAGCAGCCCGCCCGAGAATACGCCTCCCGCCTGCAGCGTGTTGATGCTGAAAATCTCCCGCCAGTTGTTGGCGTAGGTGCTCCAGTCGTTGATGACGTAGAGAATCTTGGCCCCTATGATTCCCGCGAGAACCATGAGAATGCCAAGGTTCCAGGCGTCGTCTCCATTGATACCCTGTTTCTCGGAGTTGCGAACGCTGATCCAAAGGCCTAGGAGCACACCCGTGGCGACAAGCACGCCGTAGGTGGGCAGGTAAAAGCTGCCAATCTGAAAAAGTCTGGGAAACACGTTTTTTTAGATGCTCCTGACGCAGGCTAAGCACTACGACCGAGCACTATGGCTTAGTACTAAGAAAGAGTCTAGCAGGAAGCGCGGCGGGGACCGAGTACTTCGCGTCTCGGTTTCGCGTCGCGCCAGAGAAGCACTTAGCTTCCACGAGAAACTTGCCTCCGGTCGGCCCAGCTGCGCTGCTGAATAAAAGATTCTCGAATCCCGCACGCTGCAGTGCGATTCTCATTCCCCGCTCCGTTTGAAACGATTCCGTCCGGCGGCGGAGAAACCCCGCTGTCTTGCCCGTGCAGTGGAACCACAAACCGTTGGCCATGACGTAGAGCCGAAAGAGCGTGGGAATCGGTCTAGGGAAAGCATTGTGGAGAAGTTCATCGAATGTGAAACTCGGAGAATGCAAGCTGAAAGACAAAGCTCCACCCGGAATGAGGACGCGGCGAAGCTCCGACAGCGTTCGCTGAATGTTCATATAAGGGAGCGCAACCGAAGAAATTACGCGATCAAAAGTCGCAGCCTTAAATGGCAGGCACTCGCCGGCGCAAAGTTGATAGGTGCGGTTTGGAAATCGCACCTTCGCAGCAGCCAGCCGCGTGCTATCGATATCAACTCCCGTTACTTCATCGCAAGCGAGGACACCCCATGAAGCCAGATCCAACCCCGAGCCGCAACCTAAGTCGAGGACCCGCATAAATCGTGCCTCCGTCGTGTTCCGGGATTGCTCTGGCACGCTGATTGCCACGGATAGCGGCGGTTGTTAACGGTTGTTCGCGGTTGGAGGGCCGCTCTTAAAGTACTGGAAGGGTTGAGGTGTTTGCTATTTCCTGAAAACCAGTCGCGCGCTTCGAAATTTCAACCGAAGCTCGACAGTTCGGAACTGGCATCCCAAACATCGCGACGCAAACCAAAACAGGAAAGAGGTAGTGGGTCAGTTTGAAATTTTAGCGGATGAGCCAAACAATGACGCTGATTCCCAGGATTCCTAGGCGAATAAGAATCCACGACGTTACGGCCTGCCTCTTGCGCTCGGCAGGATCGATAGATTCAAATATCATGCGCTTTCCCCGCCACTGAGTCGGTTTGTAATAAGTCCCCACGCTAGCCACGCTCCCAGAAAACCCGCGAGAATTTGAGACTGATCCACTACCAGGGAAGATGGAAAAAAATTAAAACTGCGAAGCTATCCTTAAGATTTTTCCTGAGACCTAGCACCTAAGACCTGAAACAGACAAGCCGACCCACTGGGCCGTGTGGTGGGCCGAGAATGAACCCGTCTCAGACGGTGGGAACCCGCCGCGACCCATTAGGCTTTTCCGCATGGCGGAACATAGCACACCGGATCTTTTTGCGAGTCGAGTCCCCGTTCATTCGGCATTGGTTCAAAAATCGGTTACCACCAACACCAACTCCGCAGGCCGGCTTTCACTCTGGATGCTAGGAAACTCCGCGAAGATTCGCAAGAGGAAAATACAAAATAGTTGGCAGAAGGTTTGCTAGAAGTAATGTTCGTGTAACTCTAGTTCTGCGGTGACGGGGGCGGGGCCGTATTATCGACGCCAGATTAGCGGCCCCGATTCGAGATATATACTCAAATTCGTGATAGATGAACCCGACGTTACTAACGATTTATCCCGCTCGCCGCGTATCTTCCAGAATTTCATCGAGCGCGCTCGCCAACTTGCTGGTGCGCTGCCGCACTTCCGGCGAAGCCGTCTCCAGTCTCCGCTTCAGCAGATGATATTCATCCGCTATATTGAGCGCCGCCAAGACCGCGAGCCGCACCGAATCTACCGTGGCAGTCTGCTCGGATACGGCGCGCATCTTGCCATCCACATACTCTGCCAGCTGAATGATGTAGTCCGCATCGGAGCCGCGCAGGTTATAAACCTGATCGAAGATCTCTACGCGCACGCTGCCTACGTTGGTGGCATTCGCATGCTTAGCCGGCACATCTGTTTGCAACGCGTTTTTAGTCAGGCCGCTTTTTGGCAATGCGTCTTTTTCCGGCAATGCATCTTTTCCCAATGGATCGGTCGGGGGCTCTTTGCTCGCACTGGCCATGTTACTCCTCGGCAGTTCGCTTGCTGCCGGATCAATCACCGGCGGACCGCTTGCCTGACACAGGGATGGGCGCTGTCATCATTAGAATTAGAACTTAGAGTCTGCCCCACTGCTCAGCTGGCCGCCTGCTCATGAGTCAGGATATCCATCTGGCTCAACATTTTTTCCACGCGGCCGCGAATGTCTTCGCGATCCTTGCGCAGTTGCACCAGTTCCCGCCGCATCCTTTCGTTTTCTTCCTCCCGTTCCTCAAGTTGCTCCCGTAGCCGCTTGGCGTCGCGCTCGGCGGTAGCCCGCGCTTCTCTCGCGGCCTTGTATAACTCTATGGTGCGATATACTTTCTCTTCCAGAGCCTGAAAATCTTCAGCTGGAACCTCGGCAGATACCTCTTCCACGGTTTTTACAGACATGGACATCGACACTCGCTTTCAGGAATGTTTCTTAGCGTTGAGGCGAAGTATAGCGCAACTTGCTGTGGAAGAGCCGTCACTTTTGGTGCACCTCGCGGAGAGACGGTTGTGTCTTGAATCTCCGCCCCGCCATAAAGGATCGGAACCCTGTCACCCGTAGAGATGGGCCTTGCCCCGTCTCCGTCACGCGCAAAGACACGCAAGCCGCGTCTAAACACGCGAATGCAATTTCTCCAGCCGTCGCGCCGCATCATTCAGTGTCTCAGGCTTCTTGCAGAAAGCGAAACGTACCTGTTGGGATCCGTCTTTCGGATTCTTGTAGAAACTCGATCCCGGCACGCACGCAATGCCGACTTCCTTGACCAGATGAGCCGCGAACTCCACATCGTTCGCGAATCCGAAGCCGCTTATGTCGGTCATCACGTAATACGCGCCCCGCGGAAGGTAACAACGGAATCCGGCTTTCTCCAGCGCGGGAATCAGGTGATTGCGCCGTGCCCGGTACCGTTCAGCAAGTTCCTGGTAATAGGTTGGCGGCAGGCTCAAGGCCGCCGCACCCGCCTCCTGCAAAGGTGCGGGCGCGCCCACCGTCAAAAAGTCGTGCACCTTGCGAATTGCGTTCGTGATCGCCGCCGGCGCAACCGCCCACCCCACACGCCATCCCGTGACGCTGTAGCTTTTTGATAGACCATTAACAGTGATGGTCCGTTCGCGCATGCCATCCAGTTGGGCGATCGAAATATGCTCCGATCCATCGTAGAGAATGTGCTCGTAGATTTCGTCGGTGATCGCCAGCACGTCGTATTCCACGCACAGGTCGCGAATCAGTTCCAGTTCTCTCCTGCTAAACACCTTGCCGGTAGGGTTGTTGGGCGTATTCAGAATGATGGCTTTGGTGTGGTGTTGCGCAGTCCGGTGTTGAAACGCTGCGCGCAATTCCTTTTCGTCGAACGTCCACTCGCCTCCGCGCTCCTGCGGTGGCCGCAAGCTCACGAAGCGCGGCTTGGCTCCGCTGAGAATCGTGTCGGGCCCGTAGTTTTCATAGAAGGGTTCGAAGACCACAACCTCGTCGCCCTGGTTGCACACCGCCAGCAGAGTGGCAATCATAGCTTCGGTTGAGCCGCAGCACACCACAATCTCCTTCTCCGGATCAACCTCGATGCCCTGCCATTGCCGCATCTGGCGGGCGATCGCACGGCGGAGACTTTTCGCTCCCCACGTGATGGCATACTGATTCACGTCGGCGGCAATGGCTTCCTGCGCGGCGCGTTTGATTTCGGCCGGCGCCGGGAAATCCGGGAACCCCTGCGCCAGATTTACCGCGCCATATTGCATCGCCTGCCGCGTCATGTCGCGGATGACGGACTCGGTAAAATGCCCCACCTTGGCGCTGAGAAAATGCAGATCCTTCGCGTGCTCCGAAACCTGTGCCATCGAAAGTCAGACTAGCACACGAAATGCTCGATATGGGCGGCCCGGGCTTGGCCACCACGCATTCAGTCGTAGTTTTGCTGTGGACAGGGAGCGTGAAACGAGCTACGATCTTGTTTCATGAACGCCCACGGGTAGCAGGTAGAACTCGTAGCAGGTCGAACTCCAGGTTCGAACCTGCAGGGGAAGTGGCTCATGAAGCAGAAGCAGCAATCGCCCGCCCATCGTTTTGAATCCTCCCTTTCGAATCTCTTGTGTGCAGTCATCTTCGCCGTCGCGTTGATGCTAGGCGTAATGCCTGCGCATGGCCAGAAGAGATCCCCGGTTATGATGCCTCCAACCCCGCCGGTGTCAGCGGCTCCAGCAACGCTTGACGAATCCGAACTGGTCCTCGGTGCCAAAAACCCGGTTGGATCCAATGCTTCCGGGGGATCGCAGGACGACACTTGTTTTCTTCCCCCGCTAACTGGGATGCATACGGCAACCGTGGAGGTCGCGGACTTGCAGGTTCCGGCCAAGGCGCAAAAGGAATACGAAGATGGCTGTGCCGCCGTAAGGAACAAAAAAATGGCGGATGCGGAAACACACTTGCGCAAGGTTGTGAAGGAGTACGCAAAGTATGCGGCAGCCTGGGTCCTGCTCGGTCAAGTACTCGAAGCGCGGCAAAAGACCAACGAAGCCCGCGACGCATGTTCCCACCCTCTGACCTCCGCCGCCAATTATTTGCCCGCTTATCTGTGCCTCACAGATATTTCCGCGCGCGCAAATAATTGGGATGATGTGCTGAAGCTAAGCGGCCGCGCCCTCGAAATTGACCCGGTCGCCAATGCCGCCGCATACGCCTACAATGCCACTGCCAACTTGAATCTTCACCATTTAGCCGATGCCGAAAAGAGCGCCCTGCGGGCATTGGAAATCGACAGCAAGCATTCCGAGCCACGATTGCTTTACCTGCTCGCTCAAATCTACGCGGCCAAGGGTGATCGCGCCAGGATGACCGCGCAATTGCGGGAGTACTTGAAATTCGCCAATGATCCCGGCGATGCCATCGCGGTGAGGAACTATTTGGCGAAGGTCGAAGCGCAGAGCAGTAAGTAGTCGAAGTGCACCTTTTTAGTTCGCGATCCCCAATTTGCGGTCAAAGTTTTCGGTCAAAACGAACCGGTTCTCCACTAAGAGTCAGGGTCGACAAGTGTCTCAGAAGACACGCACATCCCTATAGAAGATGAAGTGGCGTTCCAGATACAAGGAAATGAGAAAAAGAATGAACATAACCCCCGAGGCCCAGAAGAACATCTGCACTGGCAGCGTCGAACTGAGCCGCGCGCTCCGTGCATAAGATTCTCGCGTCGTCTGGCGAAAAATCATAGCGCTTAGAACGGAAATGCATGCCGCCAGCGCCAGGAGACTCAGAGACTCATAAATCCTCTCCTCCAGATCGCTTGCCGGATTTAGGAAGGCGGCGTGGAATAGGGCATACAACGAGAGAAGGCAAAACACAAAGGCGACCGGCTTGGCGACCTCTATGAACATGCCAACCACCGCACCGACTCCCGCACGCCCCCGAAGACGATAGTATAGCGAACCTGTTATCCTTTCTCGAATCACATTTAACTCAATCGAATCGGCGAGCAAACGCTCATCTTGCGGTTCCGCCGCCAGTATCTACAGAGACTAGGTCCTGTGGCGCAACTCGCTCGCATGGTTGCGATTACAACTTCCAGCATCAAAGACAAAACCCACCCGCGCGCACCTCGCTTCGCGAAGGGAAAATTCGTAAGAGAAAATAAGAGAAATACCTTGGAGAGAGACACTGCGATGACGATGAAAATGAAGATCACAAAAGAACTTGAGAAGTTAGGCTGGTGGAGCGCCGTGCTCGCGCTGACATTTTCCGCCGTGCTGTTACCCCCAAAAGCGTCAGGTCAGGATGATCAGGACGATCCCCCCACCCGCGTGGCGCGGCTCGGCTACATGGAGGGTTCCGTCTCCTTCCAGCCCGCCGGTGAAGACGACTGGGTACAGGCTGTTCCCAATCGCCCCATGACGACCGGCGATAAGCTCTGGGCCGACAAGGACTCACGCGTCGAATTGCAGCTCGGCTCAGCCGTGATCCGCTTAAACGAAAACACGGGCGTCTCATTCCTGAATTTGGATGACCATACCGTGCAGCTCCAGCTTTCGTCAGGTTCGATCAACGTTAGAGTGCGCCGCATCGACGGTGACGATGACTTCGAAATTGATACGCCGAACCTCGCGTTTACAGTCTCCGAGCCCGGAAGGTATCGCGTGAACGCGAGCGAGGACGGAACCTACACGGTAGTCGGCCTGCGCGACGGCGGAGGCCAGGCGACCGGCAACGGCCAGACCTACACCTTGCACGGCGGACAGCAGGGCACCTTCAGCGGCACCGATTCACTCAATGCCGACGTAGAAGATATCGGTGGTCCCGACCCATTCGACAACTGGGCCTACGCTCGCGACCGCCGCTACGATGAGTCGCCTTCGGCCCATTATCTCGCCTGGAATGTCGTCGGGTACGAAGACTTGGATGCGAACGGCGACTGGCGCGACGATCCCAACTACGGTCACGTGTGGTTCCCGCATATCGAAGCCGGTTGGGCTCCCTATCACACCGGCCATTGGGATTGGATTTCTCCCTGGGGATACACCTGGGTGGATGATTCTCCGTGGGGCTACGCGCCCTTCCATTATGGACGCTGGGTGTTTGTCGGCGGAAGCTGGGGCTGGATACCCGGGCCGCCGACCGTGCAAGCCGTCTATGCGCCGGCGCTCGTGGTCTTCATCGGCGGCGGCCCAGGCGGCTGGGGAAGCAATGTGGGATGGTTCCCGCTCGGTCCGCGGGAAGTCTATGTGCCCCCTTATCAGGTTAGTCGCGGTTACATGAATCAGGTCAATATCAGCAACACCACTGTGAATATCACCCAGGTGACAAACGTCTATAACACCACCATCATCAATAAGAGCACGACCATCACGAATATCACCTACGCGAACAGAGGCGTGCAGGGAGCGGTAATGGTCGTTCCCCAACATGCCTTCGCCAGCGCGCAGCCCGTGGCTCATGCAGCTGTCGCGGTCAGCGCGCAGCAACTGGCCAGCGCTCCAGTCAGCGCGAGGGTAGCGGTAGTCCCCACACAGCAGGCTGTCCTTGGAGCGAGGGCTTCAACGGTCGGCCACGTAACCGCCCCGCCCGCGGCGGTTATGAACCGCGCTGTGGTCGCGAAGAGAGTGCCTCCGCCTCCGCCCGTACCGTTTGCCAAACAGCAGCAGGCGCTGGCAGCGCATCCAGGACAACCAATCGCCCCGCGCGAGATGCAAAGCTTGCGTCCGACGGGCGCTGCGGCCCCGCGTCCAATGGTGAAGGTCGCGCCTCCCGGCAAACCGGCGACGCCGACCGTGGGACATCCACCGAATCAGCCGGGTCAACCGAATGCTGGCCGCCCAGGACATCCTCCAGCTAACCAGCCGGCGAACCGTCCGCCCGCTCAATCGGCTCCAGCTCAACGTCCGGCCGCTCCAGCGGAACCGAATCGTCCGCCGGCAGCCCAGCCGAATCGTGCCGAACCTGCCAGACCAGAAGCTGCTCGTCCGGAGCCGAAACTGGCGCAGCCCGCCGCGCGGCCGCAAACGCCTCCGCCCGCCGAGCGCCAGCCGCAACGCACGCCTCCACCGGCAGCGAAGCCCGCGCCGCCTCCTCCGCATCAGCAACCAAAACAGACGCCGGAGCAGAAAAAGCAGGAAGACGAAAAAAAGAAGCAGGAGAAGCCGCCGGGCGCGTAGCGGCGATCAGATAAGAAGTCAGAAATGCAACGGGCATCCCGAGTTCTTTGGGATGCCTTTTGCATCACAGGGCACGATCAGCGTTCCATGCCAGCGCAACCAACGCTCACGTAGGGACAGCCGCCCCGGGCTGTCCAGGGGGCAAAGCCCCGCACCGCGGGGGGTATCTAAACGGTCAAAATAGTTGACCATAGTGTGTTAATATGACCACAGAGAGAGAATATGCAGGAAATCGCCATCTCCGAATTCAAAGCGAAGTGCCTAGCCGTGCTAGAACAGGTTCGCGCCACGAAAGAGCCGATTCGCATCACCAGGTTTGGCAAGCCAGTAGCCGAAGTCATACCGCCGACAGCGGTCGAAGATCGCGCCGCTTGGATTGGATCGATGAAAGGTACGTTCGAAATTCTCGGCGATATCGTGTCTCCAGCGAATGACGAGGACGAGTGGGAGGTTTTGCGCGATTGAGGCTACTGCTGGACACGCACATCTGGCTCTGGAATTTTCAGGATCAGCGCCGGCTTGGCCGGCGCGTCTTACGGCATCTCCAGGACAGGGAAAACGAACTCTGGCTTTCGCCCATGAGCACATGGGAGGCGCTCACCCTCAATCATAAAGGTAGAATTCGCATTAAAGAAGACTTGGCGACCTGGCTGGCGCGAGCCACCGCCGGCACCCGCGAAGCGCCGTTTACCCACGAGATCGCTCTCGTAGCGCGACAATTACCTCTGCATCAGGACCCCGCCGACCGCATTCTAGCCGCCACGGCCGAGGTTCTAGACCTGACGCTGGTCACAGCCGACGAACGCTTGCTGGGATTGGGAACGATTCGAACTTTGGCCAACCATTGAGCGGATGTTTACTCAGATGGGGCGGGCGCTAGCAATGACTGTGTAGTACGCCTCAACACGCGCGGGATCTCCTGCGAAGAACGAGTACATTCCCGACGATCCGTAACAGTCGACGATATAAAAACCTGGCAATGACCGTAGCGTTCCTTCTAGACAGGCGATCTCCTCGGCATCAGTGTGCAGTCGACGGCTGCTGTGAAGATTACCGTCATTGACAAACATCTGCTGATGTAACGCCAGCAGATTATCAAGAACAACCTGTCTCTTTGGAGTGGTCTCGGAAATGAATATTGTCGTGACCCTCTTAACCAACAATGGGGCATCGACGAGAAGCGCGTCTGAGGCACCCGGCATTTTCACAAGCCACCGAAGCGGAACAGTGTAAACATTCCTGGAAAGCTTTAACTGGTTGCGGTGTGCGACGTGCCAACCTATCTGCCAACACCGCATCATCAGCGGTGGACCGAGCCAATAAACAGCAATAGCAGCCACAGCGCAGCCGCCGTAACGCCGTAACTTGCGTTTTAGTTCAGGTCTCATAACTACCGGACTTTAGACCATTGGGCCTGAATCGACGAAGAGCATAAAACGTGGACAACAGGAAATAGATGTCTCTACGCCCTCTGTACGCCGCTCAGCCCTTCCAGTGCCTTGGCAATCTGCCCCGCCCACTGCGCCACCTCGTCGTCCCGCAGCGTCCGTTCGCTGGACTGGAGTGTAGCCCGCAGCAGAATCGAGTACTTGCCCGCGCCAACCTTTTCGCCGCGGAAAATTTCTTTCGGAACAAAACTGCGCAGCTCGGTAATCCCCAATCCCACAACGCTCTCATAAATTTTCGAGAACTCCACTCCGTCATCGAACACAAATGAAAAGTCGCGCTCGACCGCAGGGAAGCGCGGCAACGCTTCATAGCGCACTTGCCGCAGGTCGTGCTGATAAAGCCGGTCGAGATAGATTTCGGCAACAAAAACATCCTGCCGCAGTTTGCGCGCCCCGGCCACATCGGGATGAATCTGTCCAAACTGGGCCACGGTAGCGCCATCCAGCACGGCGCGAGCCGAGCGTCCGGGATGATAGTAGTCGGTGGTTTGCGAATCGTAATACAGCGTCCAATGGCTGAACGGGGCGAGCAGGCTTTCAACGTCGCCTTTAAGGTCAAAGAACGAGAGTGGGCGCGCCGCCGCTCCCGGAGCCAGCCCGCGTACCACCTCCGCATCCACATTCCCCGTCGCGCCAATCGAGATACGCTTCAACTCCCGTGGCATCGCTGCTACGCCAGAATCCGTGCCCGTTGCCTCAAATACATTCCCAGCTTCAAACAGGCGTACATTGTCGCTGCCGCGATTAAGGTTATAGGCCAGCATGTTGAGCATCGACGGAACCATCGACGTGCGCATCACGGAAGCCTCATCGCTCAAAGGATTTGCGAGGTCGAGCTCGGCAGCGGTCGAAAAGCGTCGCGCATCTTCTTTGGAAATAAATGTCAGCGAAATAGCTTCGTTGTAACCGAGCGCCAGCAGCGACGACCGCAGCCGCGCATCTTTCTGCGCATCGGGCAGGTCGCGAACTTCTCCGCTGTAGGCGGGAAGCGTATTGGGAAACTTGTCATAGCCGTGCAACCGTGCCAGTTCTTCGATGATGTCGATTTCGCGCTCGATATCCAGACGCCAGCTCGGGATGTGGACCAGATAGCTATCTTCACCGTCCGGCAGCAGCGTGAAGCCGAGACGAGTAAGGACCCGGTTGATTTCGAGCGCGCTGAGTTCTTCGCCCAAAATCCGCCGAACTTCGCGCGGGTCGAGTTCCACCGGAGCCAGATCCAGCTTCCGCGCGATCGCGTCGATCACGCCACCGATGAGCGTGCCCCCGCCGGAATCGATAATCAGTTCAGCGACCCGGTTGGCCGAAGCAATGGTCGATTCGAAATCGGCTCCACGCTCAAAGCGGTGTGAAGCGTCGGTGTGCAGGCCGTGCCGCTTCGACATGCGGCGCACGGTGACCGGATCAAACCACGCGGATTCGATCAGAATATTCTTGGTGCGCTCGGTGATCATGGTGTCGAACCCGCCCATCACTCCGGCCAGTCCCACAGGCTTTTTCGCGTCGGCAACCACGAGGTCTTCGGTGGAAAGCTTGCGCTCCACGCCGTCCAGCGTCTTAAGCGTTTCACCGGCTTGAGCTTTGCGAATGATCAGTCGCCGCCCCTCGAGCAGATCGAGGTCGAAGACGTGCGTCGGCTTGCCCGATTCCCATAAAACATAGTTGGTGGCATCGACGGCTAGGTTGATCGGTCGTTGATCGAGCAGTAATAGACGTGCCACGGTTCTGAGCGAGCTGACACCGTAAACGCCGCGAATCTCGCGAGCGGTGAAGCGCGGACAGAGTTCCGGCTCCTGAATGTCGATGGTGACTTCGGACTTGTCCTCCGAAGGCGGCAGCTTCGGATCAATTGGCCGGAGCGGCAGATCGTAAAGGGCCGAGGCCTCGCGAGCCACGCCATAGTGATTCATTGCATCTGGACGGTTGGTCGTGATCTCCATCTCGAAGACCGTGTTTTCGCCCTCACCGGATATGCCTTCGACGGCAATGCCGGCAAGCGTGAGTTCTTCGGCGAGACGATGATAGTTGACCGGGAGATCGACGAAGTCGCGCAGCCAGTGAGGAGAAATTTTCATGAAAGATTGTTCGGGTTTGTCATCCTGAGAGAAGCGAAGGATCTGCTTTCGCGCTGTGAGAAGCAGGTCCTTCGCTTCGCTCAGGATGACAAATCATAAATGAACGGTGCTCCAAAAGGAGCGAACGACGATCAGCTAACGACCACCGGCCAGCGACTAACGACTCACGATCGGCTACCCGAACTGCTCCAAGAATCGCACATCGCCCTGGAAGAACAGCTGAATATCATCGACGCCGTATTTCAGAATCGCAATGCGCTCCACGCCCATGCCGAACGCGAATCCCGAAACTTTGCTGGCGTCGTAATCGACAAAGCCGTACACATTCGGATCGACCATACCGCAGCCGAGCAGCTCAATCCATCCGCTGGCCTTGCAGTTGCGGCAGGGAGCGCCGTCTCGCACGCCCTTACCGTCGCAGAAAATGCAACTGACCTGCACGTCGGCGCTCGGCTCGGTGAACGGGAAAAATGACGGATAGAAGCGCGTCTTCACGCTCGATCCGAACATCGCCTTCATGGCGTGGTCGAGCGTGCCCTTCAGATCGCAGAAAGTGATGTTGGTATCGACTGCTAAGCCTTCGATCTGATGAAAGATGGGCGAGTGTGTCGCGTCGAGCGCATCGTTGCGGTGAACCTTTCCAGGACACACCACGCGCACCGGCGGCTTCATCTTTTGCATAGTGCGAATCTGCACCGGCGAAGTATGCGTGCGCAAGAGCAGTCGCTCGCGCAGCGGCTTCGATTCCTGCCCCGCGATGAACAGCGTGTCCTGCGTGTCGCGGGCCGGATGGTTCGGAGGAAAATTCAGCGCCTCAAAATTGTAGAAATCGGTCTCAATCTCCGGGCCTTCTTCAACTGAGTAACCCAGGTTACGGAAGACGCCAATCATCTCATTCATCGTCTTGATGACGGGATGCTCGGCGCCAATGGGCCGGCGAATGCCCGGGAGCGTGATATCGAGGCGCTCGGCCGCGAGTTTGACCCGTTTCGCATAAGCTTCTAGCTCGTCTGCCGGAACTTCGATGCCGGGATGAATTACTTCTATTGTTGCCGCTTTCTTGAAAAGCAAACGCTTATGTGCTAACTCAACTCTCTGCTCTACCGAACTTTTCAATAAGTTGACTTCTCGGCCAACGCCCCTTTTATTTGGGGCGGGCGCGGCCTTCAGCCAGAGCTCGTTAACTTGAGTCAGCAAGCCGTTCTTTCGGGCCAACCACCTGTCCCGAAAAACCTTCCAATCGTTTTCAGAATCAATCGAGACCGATTCCTGATCTAGGGCAGACAGAAGTTCGCGTGCGGAGCTATCGAGCGCTGCAGCCGAGAAGTCGGTGAGTTTAGGGACGGTGTAAGGCATGCTTCTCAAACATCCTTAGCGAAATTGTCATCCCGAGCGAAGCGAGGGATCTGCAGTTTCTCGACGGCTGCAAAAACTGCTGATCCCTCGCAAGAGCGGCTCGGGATGACAAGTCCTATGGTGAACGCTAATTGTCGAGAACTTTGATTACACGTGCCGTCTTCGCCTGCTCGGCCAGACTAGCAAATCCAGCCGCATCATTGACCGCCAAATCCGCCAGAATTTTGCGGTCCAGCTCTACGCCGGCTTTCTTCAGTCCGCTGATGAACTGGTTGTAGTTCAGGCCATTCAGGCGGGCGGCGGCGCCGATGCGCACGATCCAGATAGAGCGGTACTGGCGCTTCTTCTGCTTGCGGCCAGAGTAAGCGAACTTCAGCCCCCGCTCGACCGCTTCTTTCGCCGAACGGTAGAGTTTGGATTTGGTTAGGAAATATCCACTGGCGCGTTCAAGGATCTTTTTGCGCTTGGCGCGGCGTTTGGTTCCGCGTTTTACACGAGGCATGACTGTTCTCCTTTTTTGTTTCTTCTTTTGCTGCCGGTGGCTGGAGGTAAGGAGGCTTCTACCTGTCAGGATTTCTGAAGCCCGACCTCTTCACGCGCCGCTGCGATGCTTCACGCTTCGCGCTTCGCAGACTTATTCGCATACTCGTTAAGGACGGACGCGGACGCCGTCGCTCCACTACATGTACGGGATCATTCTGGCCGCTTTTTTATAATCTCCGTCACTCACCAAAGTTGGCTGGCCCAGCTGTTTCTTGCGCTTCTTCGCCTTGGATGACAGGATGTGCCGCAATCCCGCCTTGTGACGTAGTATCTTACCCGTCCCGGTTTTCTTGAAGCGCTTGGCAGCGCCCTTGTGTGTTTTTAGTTTAGGCATAAAGTCTATTCTCAGTTCTCTCTTGTCAGTTCTCAGTCAGATCATCGGATTCAGGTTAGCGCGAATGAATGCGCGGCTGGGTTTACTGATGACTGATGACTGACGGCTGCTCCTACGCGGTCTGCGCGCCGCCCTGCGGCGGTGGAGGCGCAGGTTTCGAGCGGACGGGCGGCTTTTCTTTGGAATGCGCTCCGCCTTCCTTCTTACTCGGCGCCAGAATCAGATGCAGCGTATTGCCCTCTTGCCGAGGACGAAACTCCACAAGACCTCTCTGGTCAACGTCCTTGATCAGCCGTTCCAGAATCTGCCGCCCCAAGCTTTGCCGCGTCATCTCGCGTCCGCGGAAGAAGATGGTCGCTTTCACCTTGTCTCCCTCATCCAGAAAGCGCAGCACGTGATTCTTTTTCGTTTCGTAATCGTGATCGTCCACGTTAATACGAAACTTCACTTCTTTGACCGTAATGGTCTTCTGTTTCTTCTTGGCTTCGCGCTCGCGCTTTTCGTTCTGGTAGAGGAATTTCCCATAGTCCATGATGCGGCAAACCGGAGGCTGCGCCGTTGGGGAAATTTCCACCAGGTCGAGGTTTCTTTCGCGGGCCATCTTGAGCGCCTCGAAGGGAGGCATCACGCCAATCTGCTCCCCTTCATCACCGATCACGCGAACTTCCCGCGCCCGTATGCGCTCGTTCATGCGGATAAAACGTTTGTCGATACTATCCTCCGTCTATTAACACAGATACTGATAACACCGTTACTGGTAACTGGATACTGGCAGGCTGATCCAACAGAAAAGGTGCTTGAAAAGTATAGCACGGAGCCGCCGGGAGGCTCAGGGTCACCAGCCATTTACCGGCGGTGCATCATCACCGGTTTCAAAGCCTTCCTTCGTGTACCTTCGTGCCCTCTGTGGTTGAAGGTTTCGCAACCAGCCACCACCGCCGTTTCTCCCTTGACCGCTCGCGCCAAAAGCGGCTAGCATTGCCGGGTTGCGCGACTTGTAGTTCTCCTTTCCCGGTTCTCGACCGCATGCCTTAGGAGGTTCTGTCTATGCGTTGCTACGCTCCCATTCTCATCCTGTGTTCTATTGCCCTCTGCACTGCAGCCTCCTTTGCGGAATCGTCCACACAGAGCAGCAATGCCGATGTGAAACCGGTCAGCGTTAGTGTCGTTACCGGACCAATCGACGAATCTAACCTCGTCACTCTCACAGGGAACACGACCCCCGCGGCGCTCAGCGCAAGAAATGATCGCGGCCCTGTCGCAGACAGCCTGGTTTTCGATCACCTGCTGCTCGCGCTCAAGCCCGCGCCCGAAGCCGAAGTGCGCCTGGAGAAGCTGATCGACGAAATGCACAGTCAGGGGTCGCCGGAATTTCACCACTGGCTCACGCCGCAACAATTAGGCGAGCGTTTTGGCGTAGCGCCGCAGGATCGGGAGACCATCCAGCATTGGCTCGAAGCGCACGGCTTTTCCGTCAATCGCGTCTACCAAAATGGATTGGTCATAGACTTCACCGGCACCGCCGCGCAAATCCGCGAAGCGTTTCACACAGAGATTCACAACCTGGTTCTGCCCAACGGCGAAAAACACATTGCCAACATTCGCGATCCGCAGATCCCCGCCGCGCTCGCCCCCGCCATCGAAGGCATCGCCTCACTCCACGATTTCTTTCCCCGCTCGCGCGCCATGCAACTTGGCCCGGTCTCATATGATGCGGCAACCCGCACCTGGCAGCCGCACTTTACGGTCAGCTTTCAGGGACAGACTTTCCATACCGTAGGCCCCTATGATTTCGCAACCATCTACAATCTCCTTCCGCTTTGGCAGCGCGGATACACCGGCAAAGGTGTCACCATCGCCACCGTCGAAGTCTCCAACCTCGCCCATCCCGGCGATTGGCACTCTTTTCGCGACACCCTCGGCCTGACAGGCTTCACCGATGGCAACTTCAAGCAGATTTATCCCAACTGCGCCAGCCCGGGCCAAAACGGCGCCGAGTTTGAAGCAGCTCTCGATGTGGAGTGGGCAAGTGCGAGCGCTCCTGATGCCAATATCGAACTTTCGTCATGCGCCAACTCTCGCACCGTCTCCGGCCTCGACCTCGCTATTCTCAACCTGCTCGATCTCGAACCGCCGGATATCATCTCCGACAGTTACGGCCTGTGCGAAACCATCACCGGCCAAGCCGAAGTCGCCCTCGAAAATCGCGAAGCCCAAATCGCCACCGCCTTAGGCACCACTTTCTTCATCGCGCAGGGAGACACCGGCGCCGACGAATGCTCGCCCGTGGAGGGCTTTGTTTCTCACCTCGGGATCAACAGCGGCGACAATACCGCCTCCGCCTATGCCGTTGATGTGGGCGGCACAGATTTCATGGCGCAATACAACTCTGACGCCCACGGAATCCCGGTCAGCGACTATTGGAGTGCCACCAATGATCCTGTAACCAAAGCTTCCGCGCTGTCCTATATTCCGGAGATCCCGTGGAACGATGGGTGCACGAGCCAACTCATCTACAGCGATCCCGTAAACGGCAGTTTCGCGCAACCCTACGGTCCGACTGGCTTCTGCAACACGAAGCTGGGCAGAGAATTCAGTTATTCGGTGAGCGGCAGCGGCGGGCCAAGCACCTGCTTCACGGGAAAGCCTGCGATCCCCGGCGTGGTCAGCGGCACCTGTAAAGGCAACCCCAAGCCCGCATGGCAAACCGGAGTCCCCGGCATTCCCAGCGATGGACTGCGCGATCAGCCCGATCTTTCACTCTTCGCCGCGAACGGTGTCTGGGGAAGCTTCCTCGTCACCTGCATGTCCGACAAGACCCAGGGCGGCGCTCCCTGTACCGCAAAAAATGATGCCGTGTTCCTCGGCGGCGGCGGCACTTCGTATGCCTCGCCCGCGATGGCGGGCATTCAAGCGCTAATCGATCAGAAATACGGCAAGCAGGGAAACGCCAACTACGTCTATTACGCTCTGGCGGCCAAGCAGTTCACAAAACAAGGAGCAAAAGCCTGCAACGCCAGTCAAACCACCGGCAAACTGCCCGCTGTTTCATGCATCTTTAATGACGTCACGCTAGGCGATATGGATATCCCCTGCGGCCAGGACTACAAAGGTGTCAGTTACGATTGCTACGGAAACGCCAGCGGGATTATCGGCGAGCTTTCAACCTCTAGGTCGTCGAGTGAACCCGCATATCCAGCCACCGTAGGCTATGACCTAGCCACCGGACTAGGCTCGGTCAACGCAACCAATCTCTTCGATGCGTGGGCGGGCGGAATAAAGTAAAAATTCCAGCAGTCAAACGAAGCGAACGTAGGAATAGCAGGCTTTTGTGAAAGTTGGTACTGGATTCAGCATGGTCGTGCTTGACCTGTGTTCAGCAAGTCTGGGCGTTATTTTAAGCCTCCGATATGAGCCGACAAAAACGATGCGATCAATGGCTACAGGATGTCAGAGACCGCCAGAATAACATCGTCTTTCTGAGTACGAAGCCGCTTCGCTTCAAGGATTTCGCAGGAAACCCCAACTCTTTCGAAAATGCAACATAAATCGTAGCGAATAAATAGCGAATGATCCCAGGACGTAAATACCTTCTCTAGTGGTCATCTTTCTGGTTAACCACAATATCTCGCGCTTTGCAACCTGAGCTCTCTGGACAGCCATAAACCTACAACTTTCTTATTGACAACAAACGATTTAGGCGTAGTATGTGGACAAAAGTGGTTAAAAGTGGACCAGACATAAGAGGTAGTGGGCAATAGACTTAAGTTTCGAGGCGCCAGTGGTTTCTGAGACTGACACCAACAAAAACGAGCCCAATCCCAACCTACCCGAGTCCACCGTGGTTGCAACCGCTTCTACCTCCCTCGTGCTGTTGGCTGTGGTAGCAGCCATACATAAAAGGACCCCAATAACCAGCAGGACACATGTTTCGCGGAAATCACCCAACGCGCGTCGACGAAAAGGGACGCTTAAAGGTCCCCGCCGAATTCAAGCGCGTGATCGACGAGAAATATGCGCAGAAATTTTACATCACAAGTCAGGATGGGATTGTTGCTCAAGTGTATCCCTTCGAGGAGTGGGAGCGGATCGAGCAGAAGCTGGCGGCGCTCTCGACCTTCAATCCGACGAAGAAAAAATTTCTAACCCGCACGAATTATTACGGGCAGGTCGTAGAGATGGACGGGCAGGGGCGCCTGCTGATCCCGCAAATCTTGCGTGAGTCGGCGCAGATTCGCGGTGAAGTGGCAGTGCTCGGCAATCTGACCTACCTCGAAGTCAGGAATATGGAAGCGCTCGACCGGGAGATTAAAGAAGCTTTCACGGATGACGACATCAAGACGCTCGACGACCTGGGCATCTAGTGGATACGGATTCAGATTCAGTAAACACCCCCGAGCGGGGTGGGCATGGGGCGATTGGCCATGTCCCAGTTCTTTTAAAAGAAGCGATCGATTTTCTAGCCGTAAAGCGTGGCGGAACTTATCTGGATGCCACGGTGGGGCTGGGCGGACACAGTTACGAAATCGCAAAACGCCTCGGCGCCCCGGGACATTTGATTGGCTTCGATAAGGATCCGGCGGCCCTGCAACGAGCGCGCGAGCTATTGCAGGGTAGCGCCGGCGTCTCGCCGGCAACTCCCGAAGCAAGCATCGAGTGGCCGCAGATCACGCTGATTCATGCATCGTTCGCGGAAGTTGGTGAGCGCGTCGCTCCTGCTTCTTTGGACGGTTTGCTGGCGGACCTGGGCGTGAGCAGCTTGCAGCTTTCGGACCCGGCGCGGGGGTTTAGTTTTCAGGCGGAGGGACCGCTGGACATGCGGATGAACCCGATGTCCGGCGAGACCGCTGAACAAGTGGTAAACCACATCGACGAGCGCGAGCTGGCCGATGTGATTTACGAATTCGGTGAGGAAAGGAGGTCGCGGAGAATCGCCAGAGCCATTGTCCGGTCGCGGCCGATACGCACTACGACGCAACTTGTCGAGGTGGTAGCGGCCGCGGCCCGGTCAATGAAATACAAGCATGAGCGCATTCGAATTCATCCTGCGACCAGAACTTTTCAGGCTCTCCGAATATTCGTAAACCGTGAATTGGACGATCTGAAAGCATTGCTGGAAGCGGCACCTCGGGTGCTGAAGCCGGGCGGAAGACTGGTGGTGATCAGCTTTCACTCGCTTGAAGACAGAATCGTAAAGGATGCAATGCGTGGGGGCGCGAAGGACAAGCACTTTCGTTTGCTCACCAAGAAGCCGGTGACGGCAAATGAGGACGAGATTGATCGGAATCCGCGGTCGCGCAGTGCCAAGATGCGCGCCGCCGAAAAAATGTAGCGCGGACACTCCTGTCCGCGTGCCGCGGACGAATCGGCAGTGATTTTTTGAGGTTTGCCCCGGAGAAACTGCCGGGCTCCCCGGTGCGGTGATAGTAAGGCGTGCCGGGTAAAAGTTTAGATAGGGCGGTCGTTCGGTAAGAGCAGGCCGCAACTCTGTGGTGGAGTTTTTCCGGAGCGGCTAAGAAAAATAGAAAAAGGCAATATCCGGAAAGAAAAATGGAACCTTCGAAAATGAAATTTACCGGCACCATGTTTACCGGCACCATGATTGAAGATCTGATGGCAACGGTCGAGCGCGCGGAACAACGGACGCAATCGGACCGAACCCCGACTCTCGAATCCAGGCTCGACGCACCCATACTTGCTGAAGCATCGGCGGTCGAGGTTTTTTCCGTCGAGCAGTTTTCTGTCGAGCCTTGGCTGACTTCTGTTCCAGAGAACGCAGATTACGATTCGAAATTCATTGGAGTGGCATAAGTCATGGGCGCCGTGGCCATGCAAAGCGCACATCGGTCGAGCCGCCCCCAGTCTTGCTGGCTGGGAACCCCGGAAATTTACTTCCGCAAAGTCATTGACAATTCGCGGCTTGTGAAGATCGAAGATCCGCGCCGCGAACGTGAGATGAAACAGTTTGGAATTGCTCTTTGTTGCCTGTTTGTTCTCGTCATGGGCTATGCGCTGCAGCACTTCCGATCCATTGAATACGGATACAAGATCGAGATTCTGCGCTCACAGCGCGAGGATCTGGTGAACATGAACCGTGCTCTGCGGCTCGAGGAAGCCTCGCTGCGCGACCCGGAGCGAATCGACATAATGGCGCGCAAACTCGGCCTGCAATCACCGCAGCCTGGGCAAGTTATGCGCATGGATTCGGCCACGGACGCGACAGCGCCAGTGCTGGCCAGCGTAACTCCGGTTGCCGTAGTGTCAGTGCGATAGCTCTTCAGTAGCGAGGGCTTGCCCGTCTCAGTCTGCGGCAGAGACGACAAGTCGCGTCTCTACGGAAAATCGTTTCTTTTTCGGCGGCTCTTCAGAGCCGCCGAAAGTTTCTGAGGACTGCAAGTGGCGGCAACTACCTCTTCGAACCGTCCAGAATTCAGGCTCTACGCCTTGTCTGGATTGCTGTGCCTCTGGCTGTTGGCGATCTGCCTGCGGCTCGTCTATCTCCAGATTTTCTGCTATGGCGATTTCGAGCGGCGCGCCCAGCATCAGCAGCAGCGCAGCTTCGATCTTTCTCCGAAGCGCGGAGTCATCTATGATCGGGCTGGGCGAGAACTGGCGATGTCGATTCAGGTGGATTCGGCCTTCGTCGTCCCTTCGGAAACTCCCGACCTTGCCAACACCATCAGCCTCGTTGCCCGCATCACCAAGGACGATCCCCGCGTCGTGCTCGCCGACTGTAGCGCCCACAAGTTCTGCTGGGTAGCGCGCAAAGCCGATGCCGAGGTCATCGAGCGCATACGGGCGCTGAATCTGCAAGGCATACACTTTCAGAAGGAGGCAAAGCGCTTCTATCCCAAGCGTGAACTGGCCGCGCAGGTTCTAGGCTACGTGGGCACCGACGATCAGGGTTTAAGCGGGCTGGAACGGCAATTCAATCAGCAACTGCAAGGCAAGCCGGGCAAGCTGATGATTTCCGTCGACGCGCGCAAGCGCTGGTTTGCCAGCGTCGAAAAAGAACCAGAAGCCGGCGACAGTGTCGTCCTCACCATCGATCAAAACATCCAGTACATTGCCGAGCGCGAACTCGAACGGGGCATGGAAGATACGGACGCTATCGCCGGCACAGTGATCGTGGAAAATCCGCACACCGGCGAGATTCTGGCGCTCACCAACCGGCCCACGTTCAATCCGAACATCAGAAAAGAAATTAAGAATGAGGCGCTGAAAGATCGCGCCGTGAGCGACATCTACGAGCCCGGCTCGACCTTCAAAATGGTGACGATCTCCGCCGGGCTGGAAGAGAAGGTCACGCGTCCCGACGAAATGTTTGACTGCCAGATGGGATCGATCGTTATCAACGGCATGCGCATTCGTGACAGCAGGCCACACGGCATGCTCTCTGTGGCCGACATCATAGCGGAGTCGAGCGATGTGGGCGCCATCAAGGTCGCGCTCCGGTTGGGCGAAGATCGCTTCTACAAATACATCCGCGCCTTCGGATTCGGCCAGCAGACCGGGATCGAACTCCCCGGTGAGACCCGCGGCTTGACGAAGCCGGTCGAACGCTGGTCAAAGGTTTCCATCGGTGCGATCTCGATGGGACAGGAGATTGGCATTTCGCCGCTGCAACTAGCTTCGCTGATCTCGACGATTGCCAACGACGGTGTGCATGTTCCGCCGCGCATCGTGGCCGGAACAATCGCGTCGGGAACAATCGCGGCCGGAAGCGTGTCGCCGAATGCTCCGCAACCTATCGCCTTCCGGCCCGCAGAGGGGACGCGAGTGATTTCGTCGCTGACGGCTGCCCAGATGCGGCAGATGCTGCAAGGCGTGGTCCTACATGGCACTGGACGCAAAGCTATTCTCGAGGGCTACAGCTCGGCGGGCAAAACTGGAACGGCTCAGAAAGTTGATCCAGCCACAGGTGCTTATTCGAAGACGAAGTATGTCGCGTCGTTCGCGGGCTTCGCTCCGATCAACGATCCGCAAATTGCGGTGGTGGTGATTCTCGATTCCGCAGTCGGCCTTCATCAGGGCGGACAGGTCTCGGCGCCGGTCTTTCAACGCGTCATGCAGCAAACACTCGAATATCTGCACGTCCCGCACGATGTACAACTTCCACCCAGCCGTCAGGTGTTGCTGGCGCGTCGTGACGTTCCGGATGCGAGCCTAGAGGAGAGCTCACCCGATCATCTTGGCGCAAGCCTGGATATGGCCGATGCCAGCGAAGCTCCTGCTCTTCCGGCAACGGCCAAGCCCAGCCCGGTTGGTGCACAGGTCATTCCCGCGGCGCAGGTTACGAAAGAAACGGATCGAACCACGCCTACCGCTTCTTTGACGGCTACTTCAAACTTGCCGGCCGCCAGTTTACCGTCAACACAACCTGAAAACCCGCCTGCAGAAAAGCTGCCGGCTAATGGAACAGTAATTCTCGACGTGGAAGAGGGAGGAATTGTGGTCCCGTCTTTCCTCGGCAAGACCTTGCGCGTTGCTCTCGAGGCGGCGCAGGACGCCGGTCTCGAACTCGAAGCTATCGGCAGCGGCGTGGCAAGCGAACAATCCCCGCAGCCCGGCGCACACGTGGCGACGGGATCACGAGTGGTGGTGAAGTTTGGACGATAAAGGTCCTCGACGCAAAGCTAGGGTGCCGAGAGGTCGCAAAATGGCGCACGGGGTATTATGGAGGGTCTCTCATGCGGAAGTCTCGAAAACACCGAGAGTATAGATTCGAAATAGATGCCTTCAGTCCGACGAGCATTCCGATGTTCCGGCTCGCGGAATACATCTCCGATCTCGCGAGGGTTCTTGGGAACAACAACAACGTCCATCTGCTGAAAATTGAAGGTGGAAGCACCGTGCCAGTTGTAATGGTGGAGTGGGAAGCTGAGCCGAAGGTGCGCGATCGTCTTCGGGCCATCAAGAACCACGAAGCGCCGGAGGAGGCTCAACGAGCGGCGAAGGACATAGATCGTCGTTTGCTAGAAGACAATGCCAGAGCAGTTTTGGTTGACCCGGTGGGCAGCAAGGTCTTCCGGTTTCCGGGTCGAGAAAATGCTACGAAAATGGAATTTGGCCCGGTAAGTCAAGCGGGAGTATTCCAAGGCATTCCGATAAAAGTCGGCGGCGAGAACGACCCCGTTCCGGTGCACCTGGAGGACGGTAAGGACAAACATATCATCTTGGCACGCCGCTCGGTCGCCAAGGACATCGCTCAGCACTTGTTTACTTCTGTGGTTCGGGTAGAAGGCACGGGTCGGTGGATCAGGCACACTGATGGGGAATGGGAGATGCTTTCGTTTCATGCGACCTCCTTCACCGTGATCGAAGGCGCAGATATTCGGAGGAACATCGGTGAACTCCGTAAAGTACCTGGTGAGTGGAAAAAGCTGGACGATTCTCTCGCGCAGCTAGAGCAAATAAGACGTGGCACGAAGTTGCAATAAATGGTTGCGATTGACAACACGTTTCTTTCGCTTATGTTGCACCCGCGTGCGAAGTCTCCGAAAGATCCTGCCACCGGTAAGCCTGTTGAACGAATAGGCGACCGCATCGAGAAACTGCTTGAAGATCTGGACAGTGATTCTGAGCGAATCATTCTACCGACTCCAGTGCTCAGCGAGTTCCTGATATTGGCCGGGAAGGATGGCCCGCAATATCTCGACAAACTGTCAGGCATGAAGAACATCCTTATCAAGCCATTCGACGAATTGGCTGCTATTGAACTTGCGGCAAGGGAGGTCGAAGACCGCGAGAAGGGGAGCAAGCGGGGCGATTCTGCAAGTACATGGGCAAAACTCAGGTTCGACCGTCAAATTGTCGCCATAGCCAGGACGAACAAGGCGGATCCAATCTGCTCGGACGATGAGGACGTTGGGACGTTTGCGGCACCCCTCGGAATTGAAGTTATTCGGACATGGGAACTCCCTCTTCCTTCAGCCAAGCAAATCAATATTGAATACCCGCAGCCGTAGACCCGTTAGAACAATAGAAAGGCAGACACTTTCGGGTTGCCCGGTTGCACGCGAGTGTCCGCGCCTTCGCAATTCCTGGTCGTTATAATCACTCTAATGACATTCCAACAGCTCCTGCAAGGCGCCGAGGTTGTCTCTCAGAGTGGGAACCCGGGCATTGCCGGTGTGGAATACGATTCCCGGCGAGTGCGCCCCGGAACGGTTTTTGTCGCCATGAAGGGCGAGACCAGCGACGGGAATCGTTTCATCGATCAGGCCATCGCCGCCGGAGCGGTGGCCATCGTCACTGACTCAGCAGCCGAAGCGCCGCGTCCGGCCGTCGCCTGGGCGCAAGTCGTCGATGGACGCCGCGCCCTAGCCCGCCTCAGCGCGAACTTCTACAAACGTCCCGCTGAGCGAATCGCGAATACTGGAATCACCGGTACGAACGGAAAAAGCACGACTGCTTTCCTGATCGAATCCATATTGCAGGCGGCCGGCCGCAAAACCGCGCTGGTTGGAACCATCGAATATCATGTCGCCGGAAAGATTCTCCCAGCTCCGCATACCACGCCAGAAGCTCTGGAGTTAAATCGACTTTTGTCAGAAGGCCTGCGCGACGGAGTCACTGAAGCCGTCATGGAGGTCTCATCGCACGCCCTCGAGCAGCAGCGTGTCTTCGGAATTCCTTTTGATGTGGCCGTCTTTACGAACCTGACTCGCGACCATCTCGATTACCACGGCACGATGGAAGAATACTTCCGCGCCAAACAGGCGCTGTTCGAAGGCTGCGGCACGGACCCGCCTCGCGCCGCCGTTCTCAACATTGACGATGAATACGGACGCCAACTCTTGAAGCTCTGCAAAAAGAAAAGCTCCGTTGTGCTCTCTTACGGCATGACCTCCGGCAATTTTCATGCCGAGTCCGTCGAAATCACGCCTCGCGGAACTCGTTTTCAAATGGTGACGCCGTCGGGAAACATCGCCGTGTGGTCTCCTCTGATTGGCAATGTGAATGTATTTAACGTGCTCGGGGCTTCTGCCGCGGGCTATGCCCGCGACTGTTCTGTCGAGGCGATTGCAAAGGGAATCTTCGATCTCGCGCGCGTTCCCGGCCGTTTTGAGCGCGTGGACTGCGGCCAGCCGTTCACGCTGGTTGTAGATTATGCCCACACTGACGACGCCCTTCGCAACCTGACCGCTCTGGCTCGCGATTTTGTTACGCGCGCCGGACTCAAGGGCAAAGTCATTACGCTCTTCGGCTGCGGCGGAGATCGTGATCGCGCCAAACGCCCCTTGATGGGCGAGGCTGCGGCCAGAGGCAGCGACTTCGTGATCCTCACTTCCGACAATCCGCGCTCCGAAGATCCGCTGGCCATCATGAACGATGCTGTGGTTGGACTACAAAGGTCTAGCGCAAAATATGTCATGGAGCCCGACCGCCGCAAAGCCATCACTCTCGCTCTGCAGCAGGCAACTCCAGGCGACATCGTACTCCTCGCCGGCAAGGGACATGAAAAAGTGCAAACCACAAAAGAGGGATCGATTCCCTTCGATGATGTGGACGTCGCACGGGAAAGCCTGAAAGCCCTGGGCTACGACTGCGCGCGCTTCGTTAAGGCCGAAATTGCAGGGGTAACTGCATGAGGCTTTCGCTGCCGCGCATCGCCGAATTTATCGCGGCCACCGGTCATTTCGACAGCAGTGCAACGGCGCAGGGATATTCCATCGACTCGCGCACCGTGCAAACTGGCGAACTTTTCTTTGCGGTTAAGGGCGAACGCCTCGACGGTCATGACTTCGTCGAGCCGGCACTCAGTCGAGGCGCGGTTGCCGCAGTGGTGCGGAAGGATCAACTGCCGCACTATTCCAATCCCTCCGGCCTGCTTGCCGTGGACGACACTCTGGTCGCGTTGCAGACGATCGCGACGGCGGTCCGAAAAATCTGGGGCAAGACGGCGATTGGCATCACTGGCTCTATGGGCAAGACCACAACCAAAGAAGCCATGGCCCATTTGCTTGCGGCCAAATATCGCGTGCATCGCACCAAGGGAAATTTCAACAATCATTTTGGCCTGCCGCTCGGGCTGCTGACCCTCGAGTCGGAATACGACGTCGCCGTGGTCGAGATGGGTATGTCGCACCCTGGGGAAATTGCCGCCTTAGCGCGCATAGCTCTGCCGAACCAGGCCGTAGTTACGAATGTTGCCCCCGTGCACCTCGAGAATTTCGAATCCCTCGCCCGAATCGCCCGCGCAAAATACGAACTGATAGAAGCTCTTCCCAACGGCGGCACGGCCGTTCTCAATGCCGACGACGAATATGTCTGCCAGTTCAGCCGCGACTTCAAGGGCACGGTTGTCACGTTTGGATTGAAACCCACTGCAGATGTGCGGGCAGAAAACATCGAACTTCTTGGTTCCGAGGGCACACGGTTCGATCTCGTCACTCACATCGTCAGCGAGGTGCGTCAGCCAATGCAGAGCCCGCTGCTTGGTAAGCACAACGTCTACAACGTGCTCGCCGCCGCCGCGATCGCGCTCGAGCACGCCATCACTCCGTCCGAGATTGCCGCGGCTCTGCCCTCGCTCCAGGCCGCCGACAAGCGCGGACAGGTCGTCCAACTTGGTAACATCACCGTGCTCTACGATTGTTACAATTCAAGTCCAAAGGCGCTTATGGCTGCCGTGGATACTCTCGCCGCCATGCCCGCCCAACGCCGCATTGTGGTCGCCGGAGAAATGCTGGAACTCGGCGTAAGCAGCGAACAACTGCATCGCGACTGTGGACGTTACATTGCGGGACGCGAAGTAGACATCCTGCTCGGCGTGCGAGGGTTGGCGGAGCCGATGGTCGAAGCGGCGCACGAAGCCGGGATGAAAGCGGAGTTCGTGGTCTCGCCAGAAGAAGCAGGCGAGTGGCTGGCGGGCGAGGCGCGCGACGGTGACGCAGTCTTAATGAAAGCGTCACGAGGCGTCAAGCTGGAAAAAGCTCTGGAGACGTGGAAGCGAAAAGGCAGTATTCCCGACGGTCTTCCCCATGCCTCGTCGGGCGCACGGTCTAATAACTGGTTTCATAAATAAGAGCTGACAGCTGAGAGCTGACAGCGGGTGTCGGAGGCGGATTGCTCTACTGGCTGCTCTATCTGAAGCTCTACCATTACGTTCCGCCATTCCGAATTTTTCGATATTTGACCTTCCGCACCGCTTTCGCCAGCCTCACTGCGCTCTTTACCGGCCTGATCATAGGCCCTATCGTTATTCGGCGATTGCGCGATTTTCAGATTGGGCAGTACATTCGCGAAGAGGGTCCGCAAGCCCATCAGAAAAAAGCGGGAACGCCGACCATGGGCGGTCTGCTGATCGCCATCGCCATTCTGGTGCCGACTTTGCTCTGGGCAGATCTAAGCAATCCATTCGTGTGGATCGCCGTTTTTTCGACGGTGGCCTTTGGCGCTATAGGGTTCACCGACGACTATCTCAAGGTTGTCCATCGCCGGAATCTCGGCCTGACTGCGCGCGCCAAAATTGGCTACCAGATCGCGGCCAGTAGTGTGATTGCGATAGCGCTGATCGCGTTGCAGTATCGCGGAGACTACTCGACCAGGCTGCTTGTCCCCTTTTTCAAACAATTCCACCCAGATCTGGTGATCGGGAGTTGGCTCACTCATCCCCAGCTCTGGCCGCTGGCCTTCGTGCCGTTTGTGGCGTTTGTCGTGTTTGTGATCGTCGCCTCGAGCAACGCCGTCAACCTCACCGACGGCCTCGATGGCCTCGCCATCGGCTGCACCGTAATCGCCGCCGGAGCGCTCGCCGTTCTCACCTACCTGAGCGGCCATGCCACCTTTGCCACCTACCTTGAATTGCAGCGCATGCCACAGATAGGCGAACTCACAATTTTTTGCGGAGCCATGGTCGGTTCCGCCATTGGATTCCTCTGGTATAACGCACATCCGGCGGAAATATTTATGGGCGATGTCGGCTCTCTCGCCCTCGGTGGCGCAATCGGCACCGTTGCCGTCTTGATCAAACAGGAACTGCTTCTGCCGTTCATCGGAGGTGTTTTCGTGATCGAAGCCCTTTCGGTGATCCTGCAGGTTGGTTCCTACAAATTGCGCAAGAAACGTATCTTCAAAATGGCGCCCATCCACCATCACTTCGAATTACTAGGCTGGTCGGAGTCGAAGGTGATTGTGCGCTTCTGGATCGCGTCGCTGGTCTTTGCGCTCTTTGCACTGACTACGCTGAAACTGAGATGAGTTATCACCACCGAGGCACGGAGCCACGGAGATAAAAAACAATCTTTGATTTTCTCTGTGTCTCCGTGGTGAAGTGAATTTCATGGATCTCAACAACAAACGCGTGCTGGTCGTTGGCCTGGGCAAATCCGGGGTCGCCTCCGCGCTTTTTCTAAAGTCACGCGGCGCTCGCGTCACCGTGTCGGATTCCAAGCCCGAAAACGAATTACGCAGCGAAATCCTGCTTTTGCTTGAGCATGGCATCACCGTCGAAACCGGCGGCCACGGCGAGCGTACGTTTCGCGAGCAGGACTTAATCGTGGTCAGCCCGGGTGTACCCATCGACGCGCCCCAACTGTTGCAGGCGCGGAACCTGGGAGAGCCTCTCATAGGCGAGATCGAACTGGCGTCGCAATTTCTCGCTGGCCCGATCGTCGCTATTACAGGAGCCAACGGCAAGACCACCACTACCTCGTTGGCCGGCGAAATTATTGCCGCCGGAAAATTCCTCACGCTGGTTGGGGGTAACATCGGTACGCCCGCCATCAGTTTTGTAGATCAGGCCGGACCGAAAACCTGGATCGTGCTTGAAGTCTCAAGTTTTCAACTGGAAACGACCGTTGATTTTCGTCCGAAAATCGCTGTGATTCTCAACATTACGCCCGACCATCTCGATCGCCACAAGACATTTGCGAATTATGTCGACGCCAAAGCGCGCGTCTTTGAGAACCAAAGCGCGGACGATTTCACCGTCCTCAACGCCGACGATTCCACAACTGCTGGATTGTCAAACCGCACCCCCGCGCAGTTGTTTTGGTTCAGCCGCAAGAATGAGGTAGAGCGTGGGGCCTACGTCCGCGGCGAACACATCCATTTTCGTGACGGCCAGAGCGAGCGCGAGATCATGACGCGTGGGGAAGTCCCGTTGCATGGGCCACACAATGTGGAGAACGTGCTGGCCGGAATTTCGATTGGCATGTTAGTAGGCTGTCAGCCCGCCGAAGTTCGCGAGGCAGTTCGCAATTTCAAGGCCGTGGAGCACCGCCTCGAGTTCGTGGCGCGGATTGCGGAAGTCGATTACTACAACGATTCTAAAGCCACGAACGTAGACGCCACCGTCAAGGCGCTGGAATCTTTTCCGGCGAATGTTCACCTGATTCTCGGCGGCAAGGATAAGGGCAGCGACTATACCGTGCTCAACGAATTATTGAGGCAGCGAGTGAAACGCGTCTACACCATTGGTGCCGCAGCCGCCAAGATCGAATCTCAAATTCAGGGCGCTGAAATCGAACATGCGGAGACTCTGGAAAATGCCGTCAGACGCGCCAGCGAATCTGCCGCGGCGGGCGATGCCGTTCTTCTCGCTCCGGCCTGCTCCAGCTTTGATCAATTCCAGAGCTACGAACATCGAGGGCGGGTATTCAAGGAAGTAGTGCATTCATTGGCGCTGGCTCGATCTTCTTAGGGACAACCGTAGGGACAGCCGCGTAAGAACAGCCGCCCTCGGCTGTCAAGGGCGACTGCTGTCAAGGGCGAGCGCCCGCGCGCCGGCAGCCATGTACGAACCAACTCAGTTATCCCCTGCACAAGTTCCACCGCTGAAACTCCTCCCTGTCGTTCCTCTGTCATGGTGAAATAGATTCTTCCCTATGGCCAAGCGGGTGAGTGTCGATCGCTGGATGTTCACGGTGACCACGATCCTCGTCTTCGTCGGGCTGGTCATGATCTTCAGCGCCTCCGCGGTGATGGCCAAAGAACGATTCGGCTCGGCTTACGAATTCCTACTTAAGCAATTGGTATGGGCTATCGCCGGATTCGTTGCCATGGTCGTGGCCATGAAGGTTGATTACAAACGCCTGCGGCATCCGGCGTTGGTTTTTTCTTTTCTCGGATTTACTACTCTTCTTCTGGTCTCTGTTTTTTTCCTCGATCGCGCTCATGGCACGCACCGCTGGTTTCACCTGGGTCCAATTTCGCTGCAGCCTTCGGAGTTGGCCAAGCCTGCGCTCATTCTGTTTCTCGCCTTTTTTCTCGAAAATAAGACCCATGCTATGGACGACTGGCGAAATACGTTGATTCCGGCTGTCGTGCCTACCACGGTCTTTCTAGGACTTATCGTCTTTCAGCCCGACCTCGGTACCGCCATCGCCTGTGCCGGCATTACCGCTTGCGTTCTGTTTGTCGCCGGCATCCGCCTGCGCTACTTCGGATACGCCTTCGCCGCCGCGCTTCTGCCGCTTTATTTCCTCATCTTTCATGTGTCCTATCGAAGGGATCGCATCCTGGCCTTTCTCAATCCCTATGCCGATCCGAAGGGATTTGGCTTCCATATCATTCAGTCGCTGATCGCCGTCGCTACCGGCGGTGTCACCGGACGCGGCCTGATGGAAGGGAAGCAGAAGCTCTTTTATCTTCCCGAGCCGCACACGGATTTTATTTTCGCGGTCACCGCCGAAGAGTTGGGATTGGTCGGAGCTCTCGCCGTCATTATCCTGTTTGCGATTTTCCTGTGGCGCGGAACGCTCGCCTCGCTGCGCACACAAGATAACTTTGGCCGTTTCCTGGCTGTTGGAATCACCAGTATGATCGTGCTCCAGGCCTTTATTAATATCAGTGTCGTTCTGGGCCTCATGCCAACCAAAGGCATCCCGCTGCCGTTCGTTTCCTATGGAGGTTCTTCGCTGTTTGTTACCCTGATGTGCGTCGGAGTGCTGCTGAATATCACCAAGCAAGCGGAGTAGAGACGGGGGCTTGCCCGTGTTGTATGGAGTGGCAGGCGCTATACTGAAAACCAATGCGGCCGATGCTACGCTTTTTCTGGAACTCCACTCGAGGCCACAGGCTCGCCCCTTGGCGTAGCCCATATCTTCTTTGGCGTCTCGAGACCTACACCGGGGTGAAGATGACGCAAATCGGATTCCTGGAATTCTGGGGCTTCTTATGGACGGAGCGAAGCAACCTATGGCGCTTCCTGAAGTGGACGGCGAAGATGGATAGCTATGTGCACCCCAGAGTGAGAACACCGTAATAGCTCGTTCCGCAGTCACGGCCACCACTCGGCACGCCGATACTGCCAGTACCTATGAAGATCTGGCCTGCGACTCCGGATACTCAAACACTCCTCGCCCCGACTTACGGCCAAGTCTCCCAGCTTTCACATATTGCACCAGCAGCGGGCAAGGACGAAATTTCTCGCCAAGAGATTTGTGCAGGTATTCGAGAATATGCAGTCGAGTGTCAAGTCCGACCAGATCCACAAGTTCGAACGGCCCCATAGGATGATTCAGGCCGAGCTTCAACCCCTTGTCGATGTCTGCAGCGCTAGCGATGCCCTCTTGAAGCATGTAGAAGGCTTCATTGCCGATCATGGCATTGATGCGGCTGGTAATAAAGCCCGGCGATTCTTTGATGACCACGACTTCCTTCCGCATCCGTTTGCCCACTTCGACCACGGCAGCCAGCGTGTCGGCATCGGTTTCCAACGCGCGCACGATTTCGAGCAGCTTCATTTTGTGCACGGGATTAAAAAAGTGCATGCCAACGCACTTCCCGGCCCGGTATGTAACGCTAGCGATCTCAGTCACGCTAAGCGACGAAGTGTTCGAAGCAAGTATCGTAGTCGGGCGGCAGATCTTGTCGAGCATGGTGAAGATCTCAATCTTCGATTCCATCTCCTCGGGGACCGCTTCGATCACAAGATCGGCCTCGCGCGCAGCTTCGTCAACCGACCCGGCATACTCGATTCGCGAAAAAGCTGCGTCAGCGTCGGCGGCATCGACCTTGCCCAGTTCGACGGCTTGGTCGAGATTGGCTCGGATTTCCGTCTCCGCCTTGCGCAGCGCATTCGGCAGAAGGTCTTCGAGAATGGTGCGATAGCCGCCGAGAGCGGCGGCATGCGCAATGCCCCGTCCCATGATGCCCGCGCCAATGACCGCAACCGCGCGGACTTCGGTCACTCTTTGTCCTCTTTGTTTTCTTTGCCCGCTTTCTCGAGGCGCTGCACCACGCTCTCATAGCTTGGTTCGGACTTGCGGATATAGTCGCCGAGGCGGGCGCACTCCTCCTTGGTCATCGCCGGAATGCTGGCGCTGATACGGCGCAGCGTGGTGGCAATGTCGTCGATGTAATTCATGTGGCGGATCAGTTCTCCAGTTGCGGGCATGAAGGCTCCTTGTATTTTTGCTTGCGCCGGCGAAATCGAAACCGCCAACGCACTACTCATTGTTCAACAGGCGGACGGATTTAGCAAAGGAGGATAATAGGTCCATGCTTCGTGATCCTAGCCTGATCCCGCTTTCGCATCAGCACCAGCACGCCCTGGCGTTCTGTGTGCGCCTCCAGCGGGCGCTTCAGGCCGGTGCTGTGGATCCACGCGTATGGCAGACGGAAGCGCACCAACTCTACGCGGACGAAGTTCAATTTCATTTCGTGGCGGAAGAAAAGATCTTATTTCCGGCGGTCAGGCAACTTCCGGAACTCGCCGCGCTGGTCGGGGAACTCAGTGTAGAACACGAACGACTGCGGGAATATTTTGTTCGTGCCGGAGAAGGCAAGATGGACGAAGCAGGACTGACAATATTCGCGCAGCTCCTCTCCGGCCATATTCGCAAGGAAGAGCGACAACTATTCGAGGTCATGCAGCAGCGGTTGCGGCCCGAAGAATTGAAAGCTTTGGGACACGAATTGGAGCGTGTTCTGGACCAAGCAGTGCAGGTATGCCGGCTGCACCCCGGCACAGTAGGCTAGCCTTCGAGTTTGAATCGTGTTTCGGCAAGACGATAGAGACGCCGCCAGAGCAGCCGGTTGGTAGTTACCACCACCGCAGCCAGCGCGATCGTGCTCGCGAGAAGAAGATCGAAGTTCTTCGCATCGGTAGCCCCGGAAATCATAGCTCCCACGCCGACGGTTGAATAGGTCTGCCCTTTGAAATGAAAATATTCAGCGACAATGCTGGCGTTCCAGGCGCCACCGGAAGCCGTAATCATACCGGTCACCAGGAACGGGAAAATTCCAGGCAGTATGAGAGTGCGCCAACGCTCCCAACCACGAATACCAAATACGCTCGCAGCTTCTTTCAAATCGGTTGGAATGGCAATCGCTCCTGCGATCACGTTGAACAAAATGTACCACTGCGTGCCGAGCAGCAGCAGAACGATCGAGCCAACGCCCAAGCCTCCGCCCAGGCGAATCAATACAAGCAGCGCCACCGGAAACAAAGCCGTGGCCGGGACCGAAGCGGCAATCTGCGCGAGTGGTTGGGCGATGCGTGCCAGCCGCGGATTGAATCCGATGGCTACACCTACCGGAATTGTCCAAAGCGCGCCAAGCACAAGAGTAAGATTCACGCGCAGAAAGGTCGCGGCCAGGCCAATGCCGATTTGATGAAACTCAGAACCACGCAGTCCGGTCAAGATCATGACGACACGAACTACGGCATACCCGATGGCGCTGAGGGCGGCGATCCCCACGAATCGCCACAACCACAAGACTGCCGGACTCTCGCCTGTCGTTTCGGCGCGTACCTCACCTCGGCGGGCGAAGTAATTCACCATCTGTTCGCGGAGAGGCCTAAATGCCCGCTTGCGGAGCAACGCTATGCCGTGAGAACGCTGAAGAAAATCAAGCACCCAGGAGGTGGGAACGCTCGCGCTTTCGACTTGCTCCATCTTGAATTTTTCCGCCCACGCAATTACAGGACGCCATACAAACTGGTCGATCATCACAATCACTGCCACCATAGTGACAATGCCAAGCACAATCGACCGCGTGTCGCCGTTATCCGCCGCGGCTTGGAGATACGAACCGAGACCGGGCAGGCGGAAGTCGCCAAATTGCTCGCAGGCCATCAGAAAAAACCACGCTCCGGCGACCGACATCATGGAATTCCAAACCAGGCCGATGGTGGCGAATGGCAATTCGATCTGAAGAAAACGCTGCCACCAGTTAAAACGGTAAATCGCGGCTGCCTCGCGCATCTCGCGCGGAATGCTCTTCAGCGAGGCGTAAAAACTAAATGCCATGTTCCAGACCTGTCCTGTGAAAATGAGCAGAACAGCGCCCAGTTCGACGCCCAGTTGGCGTCCCGGAAAAAGCGCAGCCATGGCCAGCATCACTCCGGGAAGGAAGCTCAATACTGGAATGGATTGCAGAACGTCGAGCAGCGGAATCATGAAACGCTCGGCGCGCGGACGGTACGCGGCGATGTATCCGTAAGTGACGGCGAAGAGCAGGCTCAGCAGGTAAGCCAGCGCAATGCGCAGTAGCGAGTATCCAGCATAGACGGGAAGCGCGCCCAGGCTGCGGCTAATCTCAACCTGGGGATGGAAAGGCCCCAGCCAGTTGCGCCCAACTTCGACGATGCCATAGAAGAGCGCCAGGCCACCGGAAAACATCAAGAGATCGGGCAGGCTCGCCACGCTGGCGCGCGGCAACACCGACCAGATCCGAACCAGGGGTCGAAAAGTAACCCGTTGCGGACGCTTCACAACTGCACCGGGGTGGTGGTTGGCGGATGCGGCTCTCCGACGGGCTCGGCCAAGACCAGCCGATGACGTTCGCGATCGAAATCGAAAATCTCAGCGTAGCGGCCCCAGTTCATCGCCGTGTCGAATTGCCTCTGCATCTCATCCTCGCTGAAATGCTCGTCGAGAATGTCGTAGAAAAATTCCTCAGAAATGGAGTGATCGGTCTTGGCATGCAAGATGCTGTCGATCTGCTGCAGTATCACGACGTGCTTAAGAGCAGCCTGGCGGAAAAAAATTTTGCGGGTGAGGATATCGGCTTCCGCGAAGCGGGTGCCCTCAGGCGTGATTTGAACATCCCCTTCTTTCAGCGTGGCGAAGCCCAGCAGCACCGAAGCCTCGATGATCGGGAGCAAGTCTTCGGCGTCCATGATAAGGACTTCGGCCAGACGATGCAGATATTCCTTCCCGCCACGATCCTGCAGCAGTTCGATCAGGCCGGCGATACCGCCAACGCGCGCGTGCGGAATCATCTGATATTTTTGGCGAGCTGGCTTTTGCGCAACTGCGGCAGCGTCAGGCACCACCATAGCAAGTTGCGGCTGCGTCATTATCTTGTAGATGTAATCCACCAGTTCGACAAAACGCGGGGATTTGCGATCGCGCGGATGGGTAAGTTCGACCGTGAAATCTGCCCGCACCCACGCTGGATTTCTTGCCAGCACGATGACGCGGTCCGCCAGTAGAACCGCTTCTTCAATGTTGTGGGTGACGATGAAAATGGCGCTGGTCGGCATCTTTTTGCTGGTCCAGAGCTCGAGCAATTCATTGCGCAGGTTTTCCGCCGTGAGCACGTCCAGCGCGGAGAACGGTTCGTCCATGAACAGGACTTCGGGCTCCACCACCAGCGCGCGCGCAAAACCAACACGCTGCTTCATGCCGCCGGAAAGCTCTTTCGGGTAAGCGCTCTCGAAGCCATCGAGGCCGACAGTATCAAGGATGCGCAGGGCGCGCTTGTGCCGCTCCATGGCCGGCACGCCGCGAGCCTCGAGCGGCGCTTCAACGTTGTCGAGCACGGTCAGCCAGGGAAACAACGCAAAACTCTGGAAGACGATGGCCACGCCGGCGTTCTGCGATGTTATCGGTTGTCCATGCCAAAGGACCTTACCCGACGAAGGCTGGCTGAGTCCGGTCAGAATCCGCAGTAGAGTGGACTTTCCGCATCCCGAAGGACCGAGCAGCGTGATGATTTTTCCCGGCTCTACGTCGAGATTGACGGGAGAAATAACTTCAATGCGATTCCCATCGGGCTGCAGGTAGAACTTTTCTACCGCTTGGGCGCGAATAATGGGCTCGGTCACGGGGTCGTACTCCTGCGAAAAACGAAGGTCTCAGGTCTTAGGTCTTGGGCTTAAGATCTCAGGTTTCTGGAAAAAGTCGCTGATGGACTCCGAGGTTAAGACCTAACACCTGACACCCGAGACCTGACGCTTGATCAATTGGGTTCGCAACCGAGAATACACTACTCAGGCTAGCCATTCTTCATTGTCATTTGACTTTGCGACGCCTGAGCCAGTGGCCGCCGGGAACGGCTGCGGAAGCCGATCGGAGACCTCGGCGAGCGCGGCAAGTTTTTTTGCCACCTCCGGACGCAGCGACTCGGGGCTCAAGCGCCAGTTCCAGTTTCTCTCCGTGCGGCTGGGCACATTCATACGAGCATCGCTTCCGAGGCCCAGCGCATCCTGCAGCGGCACCAGGCAAAGGCTGGCGATCGAAGTGGAGGCGGCCCGTATCATCGCCCAGTTGATGCCGTCTTCACATCGGCCCAGGTACGCTTCCACTTGCTGACGTTCGTGCTCGGTGGCGGCGGATTCCCACCAGCCGAGCAGCGTGTTGTTGTCGTGCGTGCCGGTGTACACGACCTTGTCAGCTGTGAAGGTATGCGGTAGATAAATGTGCGCTCCGACATCGCCAAAACCAAATTGCAGAACAGCCAGGCCGGGAATCTTTAGCCGCTCGCGAAGCGCATGCACGTCGGAAGTAATGTGGCCGAGATCCTCGGCAAAAAATGGCAGTCCGCCCAGCGCTTCGCGCAGCTTCACAAATAGATCATCCTTTGGACCGTCAACCCAGCGCCCATGAATCGCCGTAGGTTCGCTCGCGGGAATCTCCCAGAACTGCGAAAACCCACGAAAATGATCGAGCCGGACGTAGTCAAAATTGTGCGTGGCCCAGCGCATACGATTGATCCACCACGAATATCCCTCCTGCTTCATCACATCCCAGCGATACAGAGGATTGCCCCAGCGTTGCCCTTGCTCGCTGAAAAAATCCGGAGGCACCCCGGCAACGACCTCTGGATCGAGATCGCGGTTCAGGCGATACAGTTCGGGATGCGTCCACACATCGGCGCTATCAAAATTAACGAAGATTGCTATGTCGCCCACTACGCGAATCGAATGCCGCGCACAATACGACCGAAGGGCTCGCCACTGTTCGTAGAAAAAAAACTGGACGACGCGGCGGACGTCAAGCTCTTCCAGCATTTCCGCATGTGCCTTCTCGATCGCCACTGGATCGCGGTGAGTCAGTTCGTGGGGCCAGCGGTTCCAGCTTTCCAGCTTATAACGCGCGCGCAGGCCGTCGAAAAGAGCGAAGTCATCAAGCCACCATTGGTTTTGCTGGCAGAAGCCTTCGTATCGCGCACGAGCGTTCGGCACTGCCGAGCGCAAAAAATTGCGCGCCGCTTCAAACAGCAGCGGCAGCTTGCCGTGAAAAACAGAAGAGTAATCCACCGGTCCGATTCCATCCGGCAGCGCGTCCACGCGGGAACGATCAATCCAGCCATGATCGGCGAGCCTCTCCAGGCTGATCAGCAGCGGATTTCCCGCGAAAGCCGAAGTCGAAGAATAAGGAGAATTCCCGTAACCGAGCGGGCCCAGAGGCAGCACCTGCCACAGGCCCTGCCGCGCGGAGGCTAAGAAATCCGCAAACGCATAGGCTGACGGACCCAAGTCGCCGATCCCGCCGCGCGATGCGAGCGAGGTGGGATGGAGCAGAATTCCGCTGACACGGGGAAAAGGCATTTAGGATCAGTTCTCTATAGTGTAGAGACAGGGCTAGCCCCGTCTCATTTGGCGGTCGCAGACGCGGCAAGCCGCGTCTCTACGGGGAATCAGATCCCCGGCATCGAAACCGGACGGTTTGCATTTTCGCTACGAGCCTTCTTCTTCACCCCGCCGCGTCAGGTTTTTCATCTCTTCCTGATTGACCTTCAGCCGGTGTGAGTTTTCCATTTCCTTGCGCAGGTTGGTAACGAACAGACCGAACAAATCGTTCTGCTTGTTTTCGATGAGTTGCTGGCGAATCTCGTCTTTCTTCGCGGCAAACTCCTGATCCGTGGGCGCCTGTTTATCGAGAAGTTGAGCCACAATACCGTTGCCTCCGGCGGTGATCGGCCCGCTAATCTCGCCGGGTTTCAGAGAGAATATTGCGCTTGCGCTACTCATCGACCCGATATCAGGGACCTGCCCATCAGGCGCAACCAAATCACTCGTCTTCACCGTTGCACCCAGATCTTTCGCAGCTTTCTTCAGATCGTGTTCCGCCTTCGCGCGGTCGGAGAGTTCCTGCGTCTTCTGCTGCAACAAAAAGCTGGCCCGCTCATTCTTGAACTGCGCCTCGACCTTGGCACGAATCTCTTCAAACGTGGGCGTAGCTGGAGGCTTAATGCTGAGCAACTGGAAAACTACATAACCCTGCGGCACCTGCACCACATCGGGCGGCGCCTTGGCCGACTCGTTGAACACGGCATCCATAAACTGCGGGCTCGCGCCCAGCCCTGGCAAATTATCGGTCTTGCCAAAGAAGTCGGTGGTGACCGCAGTCCTGCCCGTGGCCGCAACCGCGGCGTCAAGACCGTCTGCGCGCGCCTTGCTGAGCATGGTATTTGCAGCCACTTCGGTGGCGTGCGCTGCCTTCTCCCGCTTGACCTTTTCTTCAATCTCGCTCTTTACCTCGGCAAGCGTTTTGAGGTGAGCCTCCTGCTTATCCTCCACTCGAATGATATGAAAACCGTAACTGCTCTTGACCAGGTCGCTGGTCTGTCCCTTTGGCAGCGAGAACGCCGCCTTCTCGAACTCGGGCACCGTGCGGCCACGGCCTATCCAGCCAAGCTCTCCGCCGCTTTTCGCGCTACCGGGATCGTCCGAATACTTCTCAGCGAGCTTCGCAAAATCTCCATCCGCCTTGACCTGTTTCAACACGTCTTCAGCTTTGGCACGAGCGTCAGCGACAGCCTTTTCGTCTTCCTTCTGGCCCGGAGCGGGCAACGGAGTCTTGATCAGAATGTGTGCGACCTTTACCTGTTCAGGCACACGGAACTCTTCGCGGTGCTGGTCATAATAGCTCTGCAAGTCCTGATCGGTCACCGTTGTGTTCGCGGCAAGTTTCGCGTTATCAATGACAACGTACTTTACCTGACGCTTTTCAGGAATCGTGTTGTTGTAAGTCGCTTTGTTGCGTTCGTAATAAGCCTTCAACTCCTCGTCGGTAGGGTGCAGTTCCTTAAGGATGTCGGCCTGGGTGATCACCGCGTAGTCGAACTTCACCTTGGTGTTGCGGCGGTCGAATTCGTCGCGAACTTCGGCGTCGCTCACGAAGGCGCTGCTCGCAACCAGGGCGCGCAACTTGCGCGTGAGGATATCGTCCTTGATATCCGCCTCAAACTGAGGGATCGTCAGGTCGTGTTCCTGGAGCAGGTTTTCATATGCTTCCTGCCCAATGAAGTTGCCATTAGGAAAAAGCGTGGCGCCCAGTTGCCCATGCTGCAGGTCGTCCCGAAGTTCCTCATCGGTGACCCGCAGACCCATGCGATGGGCCTCGTCAACCAAGACCTTTTGGTCGATGAGCCGCTCGGCAGCCTGACTCGCAAAATAAGGCAGCAGCATACTGGCCTGCGGTCCGCCCTTCGGAAACTGCTGGTGGACCATATCCCGCGCCGTCTTCTGCACCTCGGGCACGGTAACCGTTTGGTCGCCAACCGTGGCCACAACCCCAGCCGGAGGCGCGCCAATACCCAGGCTGGAGCCGATTCCGCCCGGAATCAACGTGATCGCCATGGAGGCACAAATAATGACGAGGAGCGCCCCGAGTATGATCTTCAGGGTTGGCCCTGCATTTTGAAGCTGTCGAATCATAGTGAGATTACTCCGTCAGACAATTCCGTCAGGTGACTATATGCTGGAAGTCGGAATCAACAATTATAAACTAGTGTTGCGACTCGTAAGTTCGAACGTAGCGCCGGGTACTTTCTCATTTTGGCTGACATCATAAAATATTGTCATCCTGATGCGACCGGGGTCTCCAGCCGGCTGCATTTGCCGGATGGGGTGGGTGAGCGAAGGACTTGCTTTTTGCCACAGCAATAACGCACTCGCCTCGCTTCCTTTTCAAACTGCAACACTACCATAGCGCCAGCGTCTCGCCAGCTATCGCGGAACCGAAGGTAGCACACGACCCATAAGTGAAAACGCATGGACCGCATACGGTAACCCAAACAACCCTTAGAGATTGCGAAGCGGAACAGCCCTGAGGTCGACCTAGCACCCCGTTATCCTGCGGTGATAACGGGGCTCGGGGGAGGGCTATTCGTGGCTTGCAGTCGTAAAATTGAACGCCTGCCGCAGTTCCACAAATTCCCCTTGAGTCTTATACGGAAGCGAAAGTCTGTCAATGAGAAAAGATGCTGTTGGAACTTTTTATCCCCAAATCTGACTCGCCCAAGGTGCAATGTCTACTTTTCGGAGTAGTGGAACGAGTATCCGCTCGCCTCATTGCCCGACATGAACCTCGTGTTGTATTCGAGCAAGTAATTCAGGTGCTCAGCATCCGAAGGGAAGTTTTGTCCGGGATAAGGATAGGTTCGCATATCGCGGAAGGGCAGTGGATCAACCGTATCGCCGCGGTATGCATAAAAGTCCATGTCCTTTTCGTATCCGTTGGCCACAAAGAAATAATCGCGAACCCAGCCGTGCGGCAACCCAGGCAGCTTTGAGGGATCGAAGTCCATCGCAACTTCATCGCCCGATCCGAAGACGACAAACTTGTCGTCGATCGATTCCAGCAGCGGCCGCACATCGCCGTACCGCGTGTATGCTCCGGCGGGCCGCGTGTAGGGACCAGTGGCGCTCGTCTTTTCGTAAATGTATTTCACATTCCCCGGCGGCTGGCCTTCGATCTTCAGCGGAAAGCCATGAAAACCAAGTTCAGCACGCACTAGCGGAACTGGAGTCACGCGGGCGTTTTGACCCCCGCCGTGAATATTGCCCTGAATATTGTCCTGAGAGGTCCGGCTGATCAGAATATTGTCCCAGTAGATCTGCAGATTCGTGGTAATGCGAATTCGCCGCGTACCCCGCGGAAGTTTGCCGGTAAGATCGGCCGTCATCGTGCGCGCTCCTCCGGCTGGGAATCCCAAGTCGTCGATCACGCGAACCCATTTGTCTTTTTCCTCAGCTCCGGCCGACCCTGTAGTCGCCACCTGCGCTTCGACGAACGGCGCAATCGGGCGCAGACCGGCCTGATCGGCCGCGTACATGCTCGTTGCGGAAAAGTATTCGATCTCGCCATGCATCAACAGCCACAGAGGACCGCCGCGATAAGGCTCGCCCAGATCAAGCTCCAGAGTGTGAGGTTCGGCGAATCCCAGGAACGGAAGAACTTTGAAATCCCCGAAATAGCGATGCGCGAGTAAATCGGAAAGAACGTCGTGACCGTGCTCATCCCAAGCACCGTCGGGTGGACGCGTATCACTTTTGTTGCTCAACACAACCTTGAACGGCGGGTAAGGAGGATTGCTGGCGAAATATTCATTGGGACAAACATCGACATCGGCTGGATGATCGACAGCCAGCAGTTGCACCTGGTCGAGGTAAACGGATTCCTCGAGCGGTTCCATGAACCTGAAGCTGAGCATTGGGTGCCCCATTCTCCCCCGGTTTTGGGAAGGGTAGGAATCATCCTTTTCGCGGACCGCAGCACGATCAAGTTTGATGACTTCCGTAGGCCGCGCAATATTGCGCACAACCCGAGAGCTGGCTTCCTCCTTATGACTGGTTTCAGCCTGATGACTCGTTTCAGCCGCGAGCTTTGCCTCCGCCGCGCGGTTAACGCCCGCTAAGGATGCGGGCTTTAGCCCCTGAGGGACTCCGCCTTCGCCCGCGGCGATCCAGTGTCCCACAACCCCCGCGCCAAGCATGTCCCCGACCAACTCATAATGCGTGCCATCCCAAGCAAAGAGCGTAGGACACGAACTGCCGCGCCGGTCGAGTTCAGTGATCGTCTGCAGCTTATTGGCGGGGACCTCGACTTCATCCTGCAGCACGCCGGTCGGCCACAACATGCGGACAACGTCGGCCTCTTTCGCTTGTCCGAGACCGATGGTCAGATAGGGAGAATTTTGTCCGAGGTAGCCGGACGATCCGTAGACTTCAAACTTCTGACGAATGCCATCGGAGAAGACTTCAACCTTCGTGCCGATGGCGCTCTTGTTATCGTTCAGTCCCTTGAGCGCGAGCCGCAAAGAGTTGTTCTTGTTGCCGCCTTCATTGCGGAGCAGCACGGCGGGGCCGTGATTTTGCGTGATCAGCAGATCGGCGGCTCCGTCGTTGTCGTAGTCACCAACGATGATGGCACGCGGCTCTTTGAGCTGAATCTTGTCGAGTCCGGTTTCGACGGTGGCATCCTTCCATCCGTCAGGGCCGAGATTGCGGAAGACACGAACCTCGCCTTTGCCGTCTCTCGTCTCGCCGACGGCGACGAGATCGACCCAGCCGTCGTTGTCGTAATCGATGGCGGCGACGCCGTAGGCGCGGGCCCAAGGCACAGTTGGAAGGGGGCTTTGGTTTGGCAGGGGAACTCGCAGAGCAATCTGGTCAAAAACCTTCCCTTGTTCGTTTTGCCAGAGAGAGATACCCGGGGATCCGAAGTGGGTGAACGCGAAATCCATCCAGCCGTCGTGATTGAAATCAAGCACGGCAATGCCCATCGAAGCCGAAGCACTTGACATATCGTGGGACCACGGGCGGCTTGGCATGAATTGCCCTTCGCGCGGATTCTCAAAGGCGGTCGGACCGTCGTAGCCGTCCGGGCTTGCCCAGGAATCGACAACCACATCCACCGCGCGATCATTGTTGTAGTCGCTTCCCACAGCGGCGATACCGCCGTTGCCCCTATTGGATAAGCCTGTGCTTTCCGTCACATCTGAAAAAGTTCCATTGCCATTATTGCGCCACATTGTATTTGCCGCTTCGGCATTGCCCCTCTGGCCGCGCAAAGTGGCCAAGCACAACCCCGGACCCGTATCACTCCTCCCGCCCATAGGTCCGGAATAGGAATGCAAGCCGCACACAACGCCCGGTGCCATGGTTGATCGCGTGACATACAGATCCAAGTCGCCGTCGTGGTCATAATCGATGAAAGTAACGCCCAATGAAAAGTCGCCGTTCTTAATTCCCGCTGCTTCCGTCACATCTTTAAAAGTGCCATTCTTCTCATTGCGGAGTAGAAGCACCCGGTCGCCCGTGGTCAGTGCTATGTCTGCGAAACCATCGTTGTTATAATCTCCCGCAGTGCATCCCAATGCGTGCAAGGTTGGGTCGAGTCCGGCTTTCTTCGTCACGTCTTCGAACTTGCCGCCAGCATTGTGGAACAACGCCAGTCCGCCCTCAGGCCCATTGTCAGCAAGTAACACGTCAACCTGCCCATCGTTATCGTAGTCAAGGAAGCATGCGCCGGGACCAAATGCAGTGCTCCCTTGCTTCTCCTGTTCTTCCTGCCGGGTGTCAGCTTTCGCCACCAACCCGGCCTCGCCAGTCACATCCACAAACCTCACGTTAATCTCTGGCAGGACTTTCGCGACCGCCATCGGCGATTCTTCCGCGCGTGAATACTTTCCCTGCTCGCCATAGGCCAGGCTGATCGGCACTCCCAGCTTGTTCTGCGTGATGTACTGGAATTTCTTCATCGCCTCATGCGCGCGATCGGCTTGCCCGGACTGCTGGTATGCCCGCGCCAATCCGAACTGCGCCGAGGCATGGAGCGGGTCGAGTTTTAACGCGTGCTCAAAAGCGGCCATCGCTTCCGGAAATTGCTTGAGTTGCGCATAGGTCGATCCGAGAAAGTACCAGCTGTCGGCGTCGTTCGGGTCAATCTCCGTGACGCGCCGGAACGCGTCAACGGCAGCCTCCGCATCGGCGGAGTTTTTGTAATAAAGCCCGAGGTTATACCAGGCGTGCGCATCTTTGGGATTGCTCTTAACGGCCTTCTCCAGCAGCGCCTTCGCTTCGTCGACACGTTGCAGGTTGAGCAGGGCCACGCCGCGATTGACAGTCGTAACCTCCAACGCCGGATCATCCGCCGCCGCTTCTTCGAACGCCTTCAGCGCCTTCTCAAAAAGCTGCTGATTCATGTAAGCCACGCCCAGATTGTTGAGGCGAGCCGCTTCTTGCGGATTGGCGGCCGGACCGGTCGCGGCGAGCAGGGCGAGAAGAAAGGAGGCAATAAAAGCGACGCTCAGTGACCGGGACATTGGGTTGTGGGGTGATTCTATACGAGTGTTGAATGGGGGGCGAGGCGGCTCAGGACTGACTCGTTCTGCGCAATATTCTGCTCGCCATCAAGTTGAGTTGTCATCCTGAGCGGAGCGAAGGACCTGCTTTTCGCTCATTTCGGCTGCATCGTCTGCGCAACCATCACCTGGCGCTTGAAATCTTCCATCATCTGCGCTTCGAGCCGCACTTCAGTGGGCCGCTTGGCGAGTGTCATGGTGTCGATCTTGTCCTGCAGCTTGAGCAGCGCATAAAACAAATTCTCGGGACGCGGCGGGCAGCCGATTACATATACATCCACTGGTACAATGCGGTCAACGCCCTGCAACACGGCATAGGTATTGAACGGACCGCCCACCGACGAGCACGCTCCCATAGAAATCACCCACTTCGGCTCGGGCATCTGGTCATAAATTCTCTTCACCACCGGCGCCATCTTCAGCGTTACCGTGCCCGAGACAATCATCAGGTCCGACTGCCGCGGGCTGGGCCGAAACACCTCCGACCCAAAACGCGCGATATCGAAGCGCGCCGTCGAAGAAGCGATCATCTCAATGGCGCAACACGCCAGCCCAAACGTCATCGGCCAGAGCGCCGACTTGCGCGCCCAGTTGAAGACGTAGTCCACCGTAGAGATCATGAAATTCTTTTCGAATTTGTTCTGGAGCCAGCTCATCAGGTTTTTCTCGTCCTACAGGATAACTTACTAATCATAAGCCGGGAGCGTGATTTTGGGCCACGCTGCGAGCTTCGAGCCATGAGCTGCGAGCGAGCAAAAGCCAAACCGCCGCTCAGGCAGGTTCTGCTAGCTCGTAGCTCGAAGCTCGCAGCTCAGTAAATCGTGTACCCCGGCGCCGGATTCCGTACATCAGGCTTCGACGCCATCAACAACAGCGCGCCAATGCGTTTGAACGCCTTAAGATCATCCAGCGAATGAAACGAGGTCGTCTGGTAGTTCTCGGGCGTCGGCGTGTCATCGGGAATCTGCGCATATTCGACATTTTCGAAGGCGTGCGTCTTCAAAAGTTCGACATATTCCTCCGCCGAACGAACATGCACCGGCACCTTCAACTTCGGCACCCACTGCAGCGAATACGGATTGTCTTTATAAAGATTGATCAGAATGAACAGCCGCCCATGTGGCGCCATGACGCGAAACAGCTCGGCCAGAGCGCGTTCCTGGTTGGGATAGTAATAAAACGACTCCACCGATAGCATCTTGTCAAAAAAATTTTCTTCCCAGGGAATCTGCGCCGCGGATCCGACCACGAACATCACGTTGTCAAATTCTTTCGAAGCAGCTCGCGCCTGCCGCACCATCTCGTCAGAAATGTCGACTCCGATGACCTGGCCAAAGCCCTGAGGCCCTTCGCCGACCATACGTGCCAGCAGGCGCGTCGCCCACCCCGACCCGCAGCCGAGGTCGAGGATGCGCTCCCCCGGACGCAGATCCATGCGGCGCATGGTTTTCTCGGTGATATCGAGGTGATGGCGCTCCATCTTCGCGCCCTCGCCCTCATCGGCCCAGCGGTTGAACTCGTGCTGCAAGCGATCTTCGGGAGATTGGGATTTGTCATGCAACACAATGTGTCTCCATTAAAACTCTGTCAACGACTATCGACCAGCGACTGCTTCTAATTCCTCAAAAAACGGCGGATACGACACTCCCGCCGCGTCCGCGCCGCGCATCGTCGTCTCGCCTTCCGCTCGCAAAGCGGCCACCGCGAATGCCATCGCAATACGATGATCGCCGAATGAATCCAGTTCCGCGCCATGCAGACGCTGGCCGCCGGGAATGCGCACTCCATCGGGGCGCTCTTCGACTTCCGCGCCCATCTTGCGCAGATTCGTTGCGACCGCCGCAATGCGATCCGATTCCTTCACGCGCAACTCTTGGGCGTCGCGCACCTCGATGCCGCCTTCTGTGTATGGCGCAACCGCCGCCAGCACTGGGATCTCGTCAATCAGCGCTGGCGTATCGGCGCCAGCGATTATCGCTCCCTTCCATGCCGCTCCGCGCGCCTCAATCGTTCCGACGAGTTCGCCCTGATGTTCTTCCACGTGCGCGACCGAAACCTTCAACCCCATCTGCATCAGGATATCGAGCAGCCGCGCCCGCGTCGGATTCATCAGAATTCCGGGCAAAGTAATTTGCGATCCGGGAAACAGCGCCGCCGCGCAAAGAAAAAACGCCGCACTCGAAAGATCGCCGGGCACCCGCGCCTCCATCGCGTGCAACCGCTGTCCGCCCACAATGCGCAAGGTATTCCGCGCGCGCTCGATCTCCGCTCCAAACGCGCGCAGCGCAATTTCGCCGTGATCACGCGTGCGTACGGGCTCCTCGACCACCGTCTCCCCATCGGCAAACAATCCCGCAAACAGCACGCACGATTTCACCTGCGCGCTGGCTACTTCCGGGCGATAATGAATCGCTTTCAGCGGGCCCCCGTGAATTTTCAGAGGAGGGCGCCCACCATCGGCAGACTCGATGCTGGCGCCCATTTGCGCGAGCGGCGTCACGATGCGCGCCATCGGCCGCCTCGACAACGACTCATCCCCGCATAATTCGCTCGTAAACCGCTGGCCGGCGAGAATTCCGCTCAGCATGCGCATGGTCGAGCCCGAGTTCTCGCAATCCAGCGCTTCCGCTGGGGCACTCAACCGCGGCCCCACGCCATGCAGCTCAATCGTCCCGTCTTCGCCTTTCGCTCGCTCCCACTCGCAGCCCAGTTTCGCCACGCAAGCGAGCGTACTCGCGCAATCGCGCGCCTCGGAGAAATTATGGAACCGGCTCGCGCCCTCCGCAATCGCCGCCAGCATCGCGTAGCGGTGCGAGATAGACTTGTCGCCGGGAATGCGAACCACTCCATGTACCGCTCGCGCCGGACGGACGACAATAGTCGAACCGTCGAGCTTCGAATCACTGGACATGAAATTAATATAACGAAGAATTCGGACGGCTGAACACGGCGGTAAAAGGGTTCTTTAGGCCGCCGCAAAATGCAGATCCCTCGCTTCGCTCGGGATGACAAACCATTGGGCGTGCTCGCGCTAATGCACCCGCACTCGCCCGGCGGCTTCCGCAAGAATCTCCTGCGGAACTTCGCGCAACGTTACATGAAACTCAAACATAGGCGTTTCCGAACCGCGCCCCCACCGTGCCACGTGCCAGTGTGCGCGGATAAACTTGACCTCCGGCCGCGCCGTGAGATTCAGCAGCAACGGAATTTCCTCGCGATAGAACTTCTGCGGGAAAGCGACGATCGGTTTGGCATCCCACGTCGCGCCATCCGCCGACCCGTATATGCCGACGTTCGAGCGATTCCTGCTCAATGATGTTGGTGATTGCCAGCGTTAGCAAGAAAATCCGGCCAGAAGCGCGACTCACATCCAATGCCGGCCCGTCGCCTTTGGCATTGACCACCGTCTTTTCCGGAACGAGGAACGCATCCATCATAATGGGCCGATTCTAGCAGAGTGAGCGGCTCGCTTCGCGTATCATCAAATCGCTTCATTCAAAAATTAGGAGAAAATCAGGAGCGAGGTTTCACTTTCTCTTGGAAAAGCCCGATAAAGCGACCGTCGCGACCATGCTGGCGGGCATATGCACGTTTCTCAATGTTTACTGCACCCAGCCGCTGCTGCCGCTCTTGCGACAGGTTTTCCGAGCCTCAGAGCTGCAAGTTAGTCTCACCGTCAGTGCAACGATTTTTGCGACCGCTCTCACCGCCCCCATCATAGGCATGCTAGCTGAGCGTCGCGGACGCAAGAAAGTGATCGTTCCCTCGCTTTTCCTGCTGGCAATTCCTACCGCGCTAGCGGCGACTTCCAGCAGCCTGCCGGCGCTCATCTTCTGGCGCTTCGCTCAGGGCCTTTTCGTTCCTGGCGTCATCGCCGTCATGCTCGCCTACGTCAATGAAGAATGGGCCGGACGCGGCGTGGGCCGCGCCATGTCGTCGTACATTACGGGAACTGTGATCGGCGGATTTCTGGGGCGCTTCATCTCCGGCGTAATCGCTGCTCACTGGCATTGGCGCGCCACTTTCCTGGTGCTTGCAGTACTCGACTTGATCGGTGCGGTTCTGGTCCGCGCCTGGCTTCCTCTGGCGAAGAATTTTGTTCGCGCGGAACACCTGCAGCAGGTTCTCGGCCATGCCCGCGAACAGCTGCGCAATCCGCGCCTGCTCGCCAACTTCGGCATGGGTGCCACCGTTCTTTTCGCGCTTGTTGGATGTTTTACTTATGCCAACTTCTACCTCGCCGCCGCGCCCTTCCATTTGAACTCCGCACAACTGGGCAGCATCTTCTTCGTCTATCTTCTCGGAGTCGTCATCACTCCGCAAGCCGGCCGTTTTCTCGATCGTTTCGGATTCCGTCACACAACATTGGTCTATTGCGCCATGATGATCATGGGGTTGCTCCTCACCTTGGTCAAATCGTTGCCGGTCGTGATCATCGGCCTCGCCATCTTTTCGTCAGGTGTCTTCGTGGCGCAAGCGGCAGCCACTGTGCAGACAGGCGCAATCGCCGGCCGCGCGCGCTCTTCTGCCGCCGGACTCTACGTGACCTTTTACTATCTCGGCGGCAGCCTGGGCGCGACGCTGACTGACTTCTTCTGGCGTTGGGCAGCATGGCCCGGTTGCGTCGGCCTGCTGGGAGGAGTTTCGCTGCTAAGTTTGTGGCTTGCTCGGATCAGCAGCCGCCCGCTCGACCAACTCGATTCGGCCGAGATCGAAGTAATCGGCGATTGACCACTGTTTGCAATGCAAAAAAACAATTGACGACTAAACTCTATATATGTAGAGTTATGCCATAGCGATGAAATTGCGCAATTCCAGGCAAACTGTGCTCGTGCTGCGTGAATTTCTGCACTCTCCGCAAAACTGGCATTATGGTTACGACATCAGCCATAACACCGGCTTGAAGTCTGGCACCTTGTATCCAATCCTCATGCGGCTGGCAGAGCGAAAGTTGCTGGAAACGCGCTGGGAGGCTCCTGAAGCAGGAAAACCGCCGCGGCACATGTACAAGCTTACCGCCGGAGGGTCGAAGTACGCCCGCGAGTACGTCGCCTCCCTTGCAAAACATCCGGTTCGCCAACCCGCGTTTCGTGGAGCAGAAAATTGATGACTAATGCCCGAAGACTGGCTTTGAAAATCTCGAGGGCCGTGCTTCGCATGGCACCGCCCGGAGTTCAGGATTGGGCAAAAGCCATGTTGTGCGAAATGGATTTCATCGAAAGCGATTGGACGGCCTTGCTCTGGGCGCTGAGCGGCACGCGAATTCTATTCCGTATCAAGTCACGCTGCCTCCCGCGAGAAGTTCCGGTAACTGGTGTGGCTGACATTCCGCGGGCGGCGCAAAACCTGGCGGACAGGGTTCATGCGAGAACTCTTAGTGTTGTGGTGACCGTGTTTGAAAGCGTGGCTTTCGGCTGCATTCTGTTCCTCGTTCGAAACCCGATCCAGAGGCTGGGTAGCTTGCTTACAATTGCCGCCATGCTCCACATGACCTATCAACTGTTGGCCCGGCGCGTCCGCGAGGTTTCCTCTGATGATCGCACGGATCGCACTATTTCCTATCGTGCAGAACTGGAGCGGCAAAGAGACTTTCACCGCGGATGGTGGTTCTGGTCGCGATTGGCAATCATGCTTGCTGGACTGCTTCTTTTCTGTATTGGCGGGGTGCTGGCTGAGCCGGGATATCTTCCAGGTTATACGGCCCTCGCCGCATGTTTTGTCGGCGTGTGCACCAGAGCCAGATCGACGAATTGGATGCCGTACGAAGAGCGGCGCGGTGAGACCGGTTTCTGAAAGTCATCGAAGCGCAAATCACGTTTGAGACTGATAGGCGGGGAAAACAATTGCCAGAAGGCCGTCGCTAAACGAACGTTGCGTCAAGAAACTGGCGCAGGATTTTGCCGACTAGCTCCGGCTGCTCCCACGCCGCATAATGCCCCGCCTTCGGGATCACCTTCAACTTGCTGCCGGCAATGTTCTGCCGCATGAGCTCGCCATCGGCGACGGTCGAGAGCACATCTTCTTCTCCAATCACAATCAGTGTGGGCGCGTTGATGGTCTTCAAGTCGGCGACCGAATCGGGACGCTCCGCCATTCCGCGCAACACCAAGCTGATGTCCTCGGCGGACATCTTCCGCATCATGGCGCGCGCTCCATCGACCAGATCCGGACGCGTGGTCAATGTCGTCCGTCCCATCAGCTTTGGAATCATCGTCTCGAGAAACGGCTCAGCTCCCTGCTCCAGGACCGTGGCCGCAGTCTTCAAACGATTCGAGCGCGCTCCGGGAGTATCGGCCTGAGGCCGAGTATCGCAGAGGGCAAGCGTTGTGACTCGCGCGCGAAAGCGACGCCAGAATTCAAACAGGATATATCCGCCAATGGAGCAAACGATAAATGCCGCTGTACTCACGCCGACAGCATCCAGGACGCGCGCGACGTTGTTGGCGTGCTTCGCCATGAGAGCTGGCCCATCGCCGATCTCCGAATCGCCGTGCCCGCGGAGGTCGGGAAGAATCAGCCGATAGCGCGATTCAAGCGCCGCTGCCACCGGATGCCAGAATTCATGATGAGAAGGAAAAGGATGGAGCAGGACGACGGGCGGCCCGTTTCCGCGAGTTTCATAGAAAATATCGGCGGCGTCGCTGCGCAGGCGTTCCATGAAAGGAGATTATATTGCGTAGGAAACGCTACACCGGAACGTCAAGCCAATGGAGAGCCGGGCGTCCTCGCCCGGCCACCGCTAGACTGGATGGGCGAGACGCCCGTCGCTCCACTAAATGATCCGATATTAGTTCGCCACGGGCTGTTGCGACGCCGCCACTGGCAGCAGAAGCGGCTCTTGCGGAATGATGATCCATCCCAGGATGTACGCCACGACCCCTGGGGCGACCCCGCAAGCGAGAGTGACGAAGAACCAGAGAATGCGCACCAGCGAAGTATCGAGTTCGAGATACTGCGCCAGCCCGGCGCAAACGCCCCCAATTTTTCGGTCAGCGCGCGAGCGCATCAGTTTTCTTGGCGTGGGCGAAACTCCCACTAGGTTGCCGCAGTGAGAGCAAAATCGCCCGTCCTCAGCGATTATCTTGCCGCAAGCATTGCAATACATGGTCGCGTCTCCTGTCTAATGATACGACGGCTGCAGGCAAGATGTTCCCAGACCGGCTGACAGCGCGAGTGAAACCATTGAATCATTCAGGGATTGAGTCATTGAGACATTAAGGCCAATGATTCAATGACTCAATGGTTTCACTCGCGGTACGCTTCTTTCATCCTGTTCCGCGCCTTATCGGCTGCGGCATTGCCGGAATTCGTGGCCACCACCGCTTCGTATTTCTTCAACGCCAGGTCCCGCTTCTGAAGCTGGTCATACATTTCCCCCGCGCCCAGATTCGCTTTCTGCAGCAATTCCGGATCGGCTCCGCTCACCTCGCTCACCAGGTCGTAAGCGGCAGCCGCAGCCTCATACTTTTTTTCTTCCCGCAGCAGATCTCCCAGCCCGATCGCCGCAATTTCGTAATGCAAGCTTCCGTATTTACCCTCGCGCCCGTTCTGCCACACCCGCCTGTATTCTTCTTCGGCTTCGCGGCTTTTGCCCGATTCCCGCAGCAAGTTCGCCTCCTCCACCGGCAGAAGATAGTTGCGCGGAAACCGCGGACCGAGCGCGGCTGTAATCTGCAAAGCCTCGCTATAGCGGTGCTCGCGGCGCAGGAAGACCATGAGCACGACCCCGGCATCGACGCTGGTTTCGCCGTTGGCGTGGTAGGCATCGCTCAGATACCTGAGTCCCTTTTCCTTATCCCCGCTTAATCCAACCAAAGCAACCGCGATCTTTACCGCCAGCGGCAGGTTGCCCATCACATAGTTGTGGGCGCCCACGACTAACTTTGCGTCGGCATAATGCGGATCCAACTCGAGAACCCGTTCGTGATCGCGGCGCGCACCCACCGCATTCCGTAGAGCAGAGAACCAGGCGCGTTCGATGAGCGCGGTGTAAAGCGCAAACTGTCCGCGCGTAACCCCGCGAGCATAGAGCATATCCACATTGTCGGGATTCTTGGCGAGTTCAGCGTTTTCCAGTTTCTCCGCCTGCCCAACCAGCTGCTTGATGCGTTCTTTCTGTGCCGGATCGGCCGGCCGGTGCGCTATGCCGATAAAATTGTCATTCGAGTAATCGCCCGTATTCATCGCCCCCATGCGATACAACTCCCGCACCTGAATCGCGGAGAGCAGGTGATTCACGGCAAACGGATCGTTCGGATGACGAGCCAGGATCTTCTCGAAATCCTGAACCGCAGCATCGTGATCCAAATTGTAGTAGTGCTCGAAAGCGGCCTGGTTCAAGGGATCATTGGGACGTAAATCTGCGGGATGAAATGCGGCTGAAGCCGCAGGATCCGCCGCCAGACATACCTGCGCGAGAAGCGGCAGAATGATGGCTGTCAAGGTGAGCCGATGCCGGGGGGAAAAGAGAAGCACGTTAACTCAGTTTAACCGATCGGGAGTTCCGGAAAACCTTTCGATGATACTCAGACGGGCTCACTGGATCGTATCGTGCTTTTCTAGGTTATGTTTGGCGCACAAGAGTTGGATATTTTCGGCGGCTTTCGATGATCCTCTGAGCGAATATGGAATTATGTGATCGAAATGCAAATTCTCGGAGCTGCCACACCTAACGCAGCATCCATTATCCCGCTTCCATACCTCCAACTTAACCTGAGTAGGAATAACACGATCGTGCTCGATATAAACTCCCCGAGCCCTATCCAGAAGCGGCACATCGCCTATTAGCTGAAGCTTGAATTTGAACACTTGGCGCGTTCCGGAATTCTCGCGCCACGAATCAATCAGTTCAAAGACTCCGTTGTAAACCCAAATTCCGTCGCGAATCTTCTCAAAGACACGGACTCGTTCTGCAGCGGCGGTCCCGTCTTTATATCTTTTTGCCGCCTCTGCAAACAATCCATTCTGTGTTGCCCTTCCATTCGGCTGAAACTCAGGTTGGTCAACTAATTTGGGATCGATCGCGCCACTTGCCCGCGGCAGATCGTGACCTTCGTAGATAATAATGCGCCCATCTTCCTCAACCCTGTCCTGATATGGGGCGCCAGACCGCTGGCTCATCAGAATAAGGCTCTCTTCACTCCTAATCCGATAGTTCATCCCACGTTGGAGATTTACTCCAAACGGAGCGCACATCTCTAGATAAGAAATTACATCGCCAGGTTTTAGCATTACTGATGCTTACACCGGAAGCTCTTCCTGCATCCATCCGCCTGCGGCTTCGACCTTGGGTTCGCTGGCAAGCTCCAGAACCAGCTTTTCCAAAACCAGCCGCTTCCCCGGAGGATTCGAGCGCAGCGCCAGATCGGCCTTAGCGACCAGGCGAATCGAACGTGTCAAATCCCGCTTCGACTTGTAGCGCCGCGCCTGCCGGATGATATCGTCGGCCGCAAACGGCGGCACGCGAAAGCCCTGCCACAAGGCCGCCCACAGCATGCGCTGGTCTCGCACATTGCGCTCCAGAATCACCAGCATCTGGCGAAAAGTCTTGGCCAGCATGTAAAGATGCCCAATCGCAGCTTCCTCGCCGTCGCCGGTCGAAAGCAGCGCATCGAGAATTTCGAGCGCGCGCACGCGATCTTTCGACGAAATCGCATCGGTCAACTCGTATAAAGACCGCTGTTTCGCCGCCAGCACCATGGTCTCGACATCGCCAAGCGTGATTCTTTTCTTCTCGCCGACGTAAAGAATCAGCTTCTCCAGTTCGTTCGACACCATCATCATGTCGCCGCCCAGCGCATCCACCAACTCGCGCGAGCCGTCGGCATCGATCTTGATCCCGCGGCCGGTGCAATACTCCTCAATCCAGCGAACCGCTTCACCTTCCTGCACGCGAGACAGTTCGACAATGCCGCAGAACGGACCCAAAGCCTCGCGGATCTTCTGGTAGCGATCTTTATCCGTCATCTCCATGCGGCGGGCGTCGGCGGGAATGCTGATATGGTCGGCTACGAACACCAGCAGCGCATCGGGATTGGGATTCTTGCAGTAGGCTTCGATGGCTTCGATCTTGTCCTCATTGGATCCGCGGCCAAAAAGCGTCTTGACGCCGCGCACGAAGAACACCTGAAAGGGCGCCATCAGCGAGGGTGTGCGTGCGCGATCCAACACCTCATTCAGCGAAGTCTCCGCCAGATCAAACTCGAACAGCCCGAAGTCACGCGTGTCGGGCGCGACCAGATGCTCAAGAACGGCATCGCGGCAGCGTTTGCGAAAAAAGGCCTCGTCGCCAACCAGCACGTAAGCAGGCTTCAGCTTTCCCGATTCGATCTCGGAGAAAAAACGGTTGGTCTGGCTGAAGGCGCGCATCGTCAGCAATGATCCTCCACCATCAGTACGCCTCCAGAATATTAGCCACCAGATTCCGCGCAAAGTCCCGCGACAACCGATCGATGGCGGGAGAATCTTCCTGAAAAAAACTGGGAAGGTCGCTCGATATTTCGTACTGCTCGTGAAAAAGATACGAAGGATTCTCGAAAAGCACCTTGCCCTGCCGATCGGTCATGGCCACCTGCACGCTCACGGTAACCAGAGCGCTGACGGCGCGCCCGGTCGTGGAGTCATAAACCAGCGGCGTGGCCGACGCTGATAAAACTGTCGCCTTCAGCACCGCATCCGCGTCACTCTTTGTATCATGAACCACCTGATACTGCGTGCGGGCATTGAATTCGCGCACCACCGCATCGGTGAGCAGTTGTTCGACACGAAAAGTCTGGCTATGGCTCACAAATCCAGGGATCGCTATGCTCCTGATATTCTGCGGCAGTTCGACCGCACTCCCCGCTGTGTGATAGCCGCAGCCGATCAGAAGGCAACTCATCAAAATGCAGCCCATCAAAATTAAGACTATGCCCACCCCGAGCGCAACTGTGATCACCCGCAGCTTCGTTGCGTGTGATGTCACTGAATCTGGCCTTGGGGCCGCGATGCCGTCATACTCTCAGCGCATTCCACCGCGGTCAAGGCGGAGATGCGCAGATTATCGGCAGTGGCCCAGAGCCACACGCCGTCCTCATGACTCGGATCGCTGACCGGCGAGACCAGGATATTTTCCTGGCCGGCTGCGCTCACATCGGTGGGAAGATCTTCCGGACCGCTGATCACTACCACGTGTTCTCCACCCAAAGCCTGTGAAAGTTCTGCCGACGCAACGGGTTTCCCCATCTCCAGGTAGATCGAAAAGCCGTAACCGTGAAAGACAGGCGCCTGCAGCACCTGCAGGGCAGGTTCGGGAGCACCCGCTGCGATGTGCCGGAAGTGCTTCCGTATACGTTGCGACACGCGCTCCAGCGAGAAGTTAGACCGCGGCCCATAGCGCGCAACCATGTTGAAGGCTACTTGAATATCAAACACGTTCTTCGGCAGTTCCTGGAAGGAAAGCAGATTCACCGTCTGCTCATGTAATTCGTCCATCCCCTTCTGACCGTTCTCTGACGCCGGTTCAAACACAGTAGCGACCATGCGCTGAATCTTGGCGGCCTTCTCGACACGCAAAGCCAGCAACGCCAGGACCGTAGCGGCCGAATGCGCGACCACCACCGGACCCGGTTGCAACTCCGGACTCATGGACTGGCCCCGCTGGCGCTCGATCCAGGGCGACCGGATCGAGGCTCCCACTTCATCTTCAAGCGCAAACGAAAGATCGACGATGCTATCGCCCAGGTCGCGCGCCGCCTTCCAGTTGTTGCGCGTCGAGCGCTGATCGGAAGCGAAGAAGGCAAAGTCCACGCGCTCAAACTGCTCCGAGCGGATGCTCTGGATAAAATTCATCTCCTCGCCAACCGCTTCCAGTTGTCCGAGTGACTCATCGTCATCCAGCAGCCGCACATCGACGGCGGGAAAATTGCGGTCGCGCAGAATCTCCGCAATCTCCTTGCCCTTGAGTGACGCCGCACCCACGATCGCCACGCGATATAAATTCGTGCCGCGCAGATCGGGCTGCGAGGCTGCGGATTTTGAAACGGAGGTCTTCGTAAGCGGAGCCTTCGACATGGGAGTCATGGAGTGTGGGATGCTTCCCGATACACCGGAGGTGCAGGCGGAGCCTTGCGATGGAAGATCCACTGCAGACGCCAAAGCACCCCCGAAGCCATGTAAAAAATCGCGATGACGAAAAGCGCTGGCCGAGAGAAGTACCAGATAGACGCGAATACGATGGCGATCAGCACGATCAAGCGAAAGGGCCGGCGCGAACGGAAATCTATGTCCTTGAAACTGTAAAACCGCCACGTGCTCACCATCAGATAGCCGACCACGACGACCATCATCAGCCAGCTGATAGCGGTCACCCATGACGTAATCGGCTCTCCCCCTGTATAGTGCACCACCGCCGCAATCACACCTGCACCAGCCGGAATCGGCATGCCCACAAAATATTTCTTGCCCGGACGTCCTGGATTCGAAGGCTGCGGATTTCTTGCAATATTGAACCGCGCCAGGCGGCTCGCTCCAGCGATCAGGAAGGCGAAGCACGCGATCGACCCTAACTGCGAGAGCTTCAAGTGCAGTTCGGGGAAAATCTTGACCACCGGTAATAAATGGAAGCCCCACATCCATGCCAGCAGCGCCGGCGCCACGCCAAACGTAATCACGTCCGCCAGCGAATCGAGTTCTCGCCCAAAATCGCTGGCTGTGTTCGTCATGCGCGCGATACGCCCGTCAATGCCGTCGAATAATACCGCAAAGCCGATGGCTTTCGCGGCGAAGTCCATGTGCCAGGGTTCAGCCGCGCTGCCATGCACGGTTTGCAGAATCGCGTAGAAGCCAGCCGCGATGTTCGCTGTCGTGAACAGCGATGGCAGTATGTACATGCCCTTGCGCATTTTTCCGCTTGGACGGTCCGATTCCCGGCGGTGCGGCCTTAGATCACCCGTGTTCATTGCGCGCTCCTATTCCGGGGCTTGTCATATTCAGGACTCTTCATTACCAATGTCTTACAAATTATGTCTTACGAATTCTCGCTACGAACTCTGTGCCTCCCGCTCCAAGCTCGTTCCCGCAGGAATTGCCTCCGAAACCGGCTGCACATCGGAGTTCGTGACGGGCCGATGAACCGGCAAGAGCGCAAGCACCGTCGCTCCTCCCTTCACCCGGTCGCCAATTTTCACCTGAATTGCGGCATCTCGATCCAACAGGACATCCACGCGCGAGCCAAATTTGATGAGCCCCACCCGCTCCCCGCGGGCTACGTGTTCTCCCACTCGAAAATTGAAAACGATGCGGCGCGCGATCAAGCCCGCAATCTGCTTGAATATTACGACATGGCCGTTGCCTTCGACGGTGACAATGTTCTGCTCATTCTCCTCGGCCGATTGCGCTCCCATGGCATTGAGAAACTTGCCACGCTGATAGCGCACATCCCGGATCACTCCCTCGATCGGCGAGCGGTTGACGTGTACATCGAAAACGCTGAGAAAGATGCTGATCCGCTGGAGCCGGCTCTCGGACAAAGTGGCGGAAGAAGCTTCGGACAAAGTACCGGGAGAAATCCCGTCCGCGCTCACCTCAGCAACATCGGTGACCTTGCCATCGCCGGGAGAAACCACGGCCCCCGGCATGGCCGGAATCTGGCGCTCAGGATCACGGAAAAACCACAGAAAGAACGCCGCCAGCAACAATACCGGCACAGCATAAGGCCAAGCTGCCAGCCAGGCAATCACGCCCGCAGCCAGCAGACATCCCGCGCCATAAAAGTAGCCGTCACACACCATGGGGATCGAATTGATTATAGAGCGACGCTGTCCATCATAAACGCAATAAAAAAAGGCGCTTAGAAGCGCCCGTCATGGAGGCAGAACTTAACTGCAAGGGTCCGCGGTTTTGATGTTAAGGCCCGATCGCAGGCCCGCAATTCTATGCAGATTGCCGGTGATGTTCCAGGCTCTGCATCTGATCCTTCAGGCGCAGCTTAAGTTTCTTAAGCCTGACCTGTTCCAGTCTTTCTTCTTCTGTGAGGTATCGTTTCTCGGTGAGGGATTCCAGCCGTTGGGAGTATTGCGAATGCTCCTGAACCAGTCTTTGCAGCTCCTCATGACGGGTCAGGACTTGCTCTCTTGGAGTCAGCATCCTTGCCAGACCTCCTTGCTGTTTGTTACAGCGTGATTAAAAAGTAGCACAGGCGGAAGGAGCGTTCAATGAAGATTTCGCACAAGATTTCCACTGCGCTTAAGTGCCTCGAAGTGCAAGAAAATGAACCACAAATGGTGTAAAATCTGCGGAAAACTGGATTTGACGGGTTCTCCCAAAATGGCGCATCAAACCCTAAGGGAATACAGGATCGCATCCTCGGCGGGTTCAGTATAGTAACTGCGTCGTCGGCCAGCTTCGCGAAAACCGTGTCGTTCGTAGAGCGCGCGCGCCGGCAGATTCGACTCGCGGACTTCAAGCCGGATTACCGGCGCAGCTTCGCTCTTCGCACGCTGGATCAATCTGCGCATCAACTCACTCGCAATCCCGAGACGCAGACATTCCGCAGCCACCACTACGTTCTCGATCTCCCATTCACCCAGCAACGCCTTTGCGCAAACGAATCCGCAAAGCTTGCCTCTTTCCTCGGCCACCAGCACCACTCCTGTATTTACCAACCCGTTGTATTGCGCGGTAGTCCAATGACCCGCGCTCGGCGCTTGCCGTTCAAGGGCAAGAATTGCGGGGACATCCTTCAACGTCCCAGATCGGATAACCAGAGACATAGGGGAATGCCAACAAACAGGGTTTCGTATCAGGGCATCGCTCTGTATCAGGGTATCGCTTTAGCGATACCATCGATGCTGAGAACAGCCGCCCCTTTAGGGGCTGCAGCATCTGGGTCTAACCTCGCGGCCCTGGCTTCGAGAAGATCTCAGCGTCCGATTGTCGGATGTAGTTAGCCTCCAGTTCTTCGGGACGAACCGTTTGCCCCTGTAGCAGCCGCTCCCAGCCGAGACGCGCAATCACCGCGCTGTTCGGATACTCAATCCGCTCAACCCGAAGCCCCAAGTCTCGAAGGGAAGCTCCAAGCTTCTCATCCAGTGCGGCGTCCGGCGTCACGACTGCCCGAACCTGTCCTGCCTTAATCTGTTCTGCGCGTAGCCCAGCCTCAGCAAGCAACTGTTTCCCGCTCAGCAAGCGCTCGCTGTGCCTATGAAGTTGCACGGCAACATCGCTATGAAGCTGCCCAGGATCTTGCGCCAGGATTTCGTAGTCGCCGACATAAAAATCGCCGCGGCCTGCATCAAGCACGGTGAGAACTCGCCCCCGCTCTGACCCGCTGCACGCAACCGCTTCGAGCAGCGAAATCGCCACAATAGGTTTTTGTAGTCCTTCCGCTAGCGCTTTAATCGCTGCCAACCCCACGCGCAGCCCCGTAAACGAGCCGGGCCCGCTAGCGACGGCAAATGCCCCCAGGTCGCTCTTGCTATATCCGTGTTTTCGGAGTAGAGCGGCAATCTCCGGTACCAGTTGGGCCGAAAACGCTCCGCCCGTGAGAGGGACGACCTCGACGATCTCGACGCTTTGGCCCGGCACGGTACGCGCCAAGGCGAGACTGCCGTTTTTCCCGGAAGTGTCAACGGCGAGCAGAAGCTGGGGCATTTGTGATTGCTAATTTGTAATTGGTAATTTGAAACCTTGTGTGCTCGAACCAAGTGCAGTTCAAATTACAAATTGCAAATTACAAATCGCAAATTTAGTGGCTCTCCACCAACTCCAGCAGCACGCCCCCCGTGCTCTGCGGATGCACGAACACATACCGGTGCCCGCCCGCTCCTGTCTTGATTTCCTCCGATACCAGCCGCACTCCATCGCCCTTCAATTTGGCCACCGCCGCCCGCAAATCCGGGACGCGCATGCAAACATGATGGAGCCCTTCGCCGCGCTTGGCGATGAATCTGGCGATGGCAGAATCGTCCGAGGTCGCCTCCAGCAATTCCAGCCGGCTTTCGCCCACTGGAACCATCACCAAACGAACCTTTTCCTGCGCGACCGTCTCCTCGGGAGAAATGCGCAGGCCCAATTTCTCGTAAATAGATTTCGCCGACGCCAGCGACTTCACCGCAATGCCGAGATGATCGATGCAGAATTCCATAATGACGCCTCTGAACTAGCTTAGCCGGTGGAGCGCCGGGCGTCCTCGCCCGGCCACACGACAACGGCGGGCAGAACGCCCTCCATCGAATCTATCCGCGTTCCGCGCCGCCCACAATCTCTTCCACCAGCGAATACGGATCCCGCTTGTGCTCGGCGATCTCCGCCGCGTAACGCTCGAGACCGCCGGCGTCCAGCTGCGCGCGCGCTTTGTCAAGCATCGCATCGCGCAGCATTTCCACCAGCCGCAACCGCCAGTTCTCGACGTTCTTCTTGAAGGCCAAGCAGTTCTTCTTAAGGTACGCCTCATAATCCGCAATCGCCGCCGCTACTTCTTTGGTTCCCACACCCTTACTGGCTACCGTCTTCACAATCGGAGGGGTCCAATGGTCGTTGATGGTGGAAGACTTGCGCCCAGCAATGGATTGCAAAGCGCGAATCTCGCGTTCCACGCGTTCAGCGCCCTCACGATCACTCTTATTGATCACGAAAATGTCAGCGATTTCCATGATCCCAGCCTTGATCGTCTGCACATCGTCGCCCATGCCGGGCACAAGAATCACGATGGTGACATCGGCCAGCCGGACAATGTCGACTTCATCTTGCCCCACGCCGACCGTTTCAATCATAACCAAATCGCGGCCGGAGGCATCGAGCACACTGGCAGCATCCGCCGTGGCCCGCGCCAGCCCTCCCAGCGATCCTCGTGTAGCCATGCTGCGGATATAAATTCCCGGATCGCCATGGTGATCCTGCATGCGTATGCGGTCGCCCAGAATCGCTCCACCGGTGTAAGGACTAGTAGGATCGACCGCGATAATGCCGACGGTTCGATTCTCTCTCTTATTGCGATAGAGCTTGGCCAGTTGGTCGACCAGCGTGCTCTTCCCCGCACCGGGCGGGCCGGTAAGTCCGATGACTCGCGCGTGGCCCGTATGCGGAAAAAGCGCCTTGAGCAGTTCCGACCAGCCTGCAGCCCGGTTCTCGACTATAGAAATGGCGCGCGCCAGCGCGCGCGCGTCGCCGGAGCGCAGGCGGTCAACAAGAGTTGTACTCGCAGAAGTCAAACACGATAGTGTAACAGTCTGACGATCGGGGCCGATCCGCGTTGATAATTATGTAACTTCTCAGTTTGGTGGAAAATCACAAAGCATTGTCATCCTGAGCGAAGCGAAGGACCTGCTTTTTGCCGCCGCAATCATGACCTCGCTTCCTTTTCAAACGTGCGCCACGACCGCGGAATAGATGAGCGATCGACCTCACTGCCCAATCGCCGTCGGATGCTTAGGCTGGTAGAGCCCAACCTTCCCGCCGCCGGGAAGAGAGATCGTGGTCAGACTGCCCCAGCGCTGCTCCGTTACCACGCCACACTTCACCTTCTGCCCCGCGAACGACTCCATCGTCGCCTTCAGGTCGTCGCACATGAAGTAAAGCTCATGTACATCATTCTTCTCGGCAGGATGAAACGCAGCCTCCGCCGGCGGCAGCGCAAAAACCAACCAGCCATGCCCCGCATCCACAGCCGCAAATTTGAGAACGTCGCGAAAGAAAGCGCGGTCGCTTTCCGGGTCCTTGCTGTAAACGACGACGTGAGTTCCCGTAATCATCGCAACTCCTTTCTCGCCGATAAGTTGTGGCACAACTCACAAGCCCAGGACTCAGTATGACGAGCCAAACCTATGTCGCGAAGTTATGAGACACGAGACTAGTCCTTCAGCAACTGCCGCGCAATCACCAGCCGCTGGACTTCGCTCGTCCCCTCGCCAATCGTGCACAGCTTGACGTCGCGATAAAACTTCTCCGCCGGATAATCCTTGATGAACCCATACCCGCCGTGGATCTGCACGCTTTCATTGGCGCACCTCACCGCGACTTCGCTGGCGTAGAGCTTGGCCATCGACGATTCCAGTGTGGTCTTCATGCCGGCGTCTTTCATGGCCGCTGCGCGCAAGGTAAGAAGTTTGGCGGCTTCGATTTCCGTAGCCATGTCGGCCAGTTTCCACTGAATCGCCTGAAATTCCGAAATCGGCTTGCCAAACTGCTCGCGCTCTTTCGAATACTTCAAGGCCGCCCCATATGCGCCCTCGGCCATGCCCAGCGATAACGCTGCGATCGAGATGCGCCCGCCGTCGAGCACGCGCATCGCATCGATAAAGCCGCCGCCTTCCTTGCCCAGCAGATTTTCATCGGACACAAAGCAGTCTTCGAAGATCAATTCAGCCGTGTCGCTCGCGCGCAGTCCAAGCTTGTTTTCTTTTTTTCCCGCCCGAAATCCCTTCGTATCCTTTTCTACGATGAAGGCCGAAAGCCCATGCGTGTGCGCGGCCCGATCGGTTACCGCCAGCACCACCAGCACGTCCGCATAGTGGCCGTTGGTGATGAAGGTCTTGGTGCCATTGAGCACCCATCCGCCCTTCCGCCGCAGTGCCGTCATGCGCGCGCTGCCTGCATCGGATCCGGCCGAGGGCTCGGTCAATCCCCACGCACCCAGGTGCTCGCCGGTGGCCAGCCTGGGCAAATACTTCTTTTTCTGCGCCTCGTTTCCCGCCACATAAATATGGTTCGAGCACAAGGAAGTATGCGCGGCAACAATGATGCCAACCGATCCATCGACGCGTGATAGCTCCGCGACGGCGGTCACATATTCGATGTAGCCCATGCCGGCTCCGCCGTATTCCGCCGGAAAGATCATACCCAGCAGGCCGAGCTTGCCCAGTTCCTTGATCGTCGCCAAGGGGAATTCGCCCGCCTCATCCCACTTCATGACGTTGGGAGCAATTTCGCGCTCGGCAAAGTCGCGTACCGTCTTCTTCAAATGCAGTTGCTCGTCGTTCAATTGAAAATCCAATTTTCCTCCAGCGGATCTTTCTGTTAGACACTTGCCGCTTCCTACTTCCCTCAAGGATTTGTCATCCCGAGCGGAGCGAGGGATCTGCAGTTCGTTCTAAGTTGATGGCCTGGATGCCGCGCGCGGGGATGACGCAAAACTTGGCGTCCAACTTTTCATTTAAGCACGGACGGCAACAATAATGAAATCGTTGTACCGACCGGTTGGCTGGGAGCGACACCCATATGTTTCTCGGGCCAGATTCCAGAAATTGTGATTCTGATCTTGCGGTCCGTGGGACAGTCCTGCTCCCGAAGCCGTGAATCAGGCCTGTGTAGCGCGGACACTCCTGTCCGCGTGCCGCGAGCAAGTTAGAGTCCTGGTGGATGGATGATTTCAAGACAGCAGAATCTCAACCCTCCAGCCCTGGAGGGCGGCGTCAGACTTAGTCGGGCGCTTCAGCGCTGGGTAGCGAGAACCACAGAATAAGTCCCGGAGAGACCAAAACGAAAAAGACCAAAATATTCGAAATTACCGCTCTTTTCCAACGCTTTCCTCCCAGCCAAATCCGGGTTATACTCACCCAACTGGAGTGCTAGGTTCTCGAATTCCCCATCGACAACCTTAGGCGAAATGCCGCCTTCGTTGCAGACATTGATTGCGGAACGAGGCGCGCTCCCTCGCTGGCTCTCCCCGGGCAATCTTGATGGATGAGCGCAAGCACAAGGGCGACGATGCCGATAGCCCGACCTTCGCAGGCAGCCGTTTGCCCGAAGAGGTCGTAGGCGCCCTCACGCCTCCGCCACTGTCGAACGCACCGCTGTCTGACGCTCCCACCGTGGCCCACGGAACTCGAATCCCCGGCCTCTCGCAAGCCATCCCCTACGCTCGCCAGACTTCTCCCGGACTTTCCGCGGTTAGCAACATCTCCGCCTTTCAGGGTCTGCTGCCGGGCGTTCTTTTTGGTGAACGCTACGAGATCCTGGGCGTCCTCGGCCAGGGGGGAATGGGCGCCGTATACAAGGCTCGCGACCGCGAACTCGATCGCCTGATCGCGCTCAAAGTCATCCGTCCTGAGCTGGCCACCGATCCCGCAATCCTCGCCCGCTTCAAGCAGGAGCTCATTCTCTCCCGTAACATCACGCACAAGAATGTGGTCCGCATTTTCGATCTGGGCGAGGCGGAGGGCATTCGCTTCATCAGCATGGAATTCGTCGACGGCGAGGATCTGCGCACCATTCTGCGCCGCGAAGGAAAGTTCTCGCCCAAGGACGCAATCTCGGTGGTGGAGCAGGTCTGCCGCGCGCTCGACTGCGCCCACACCGAAGGCGTGATTCATCGCGACCTCAAGCCGCAGAACATCATGCGCGACAAAAACGGCCGCATCGTGGTCATGGACTTCGGGCTGGCGCGCTCACTCGGCGAATCCGGCATGACCCAGACCGGAGCCATCGTTGGCACCATGGAATACATGTCTCCCGAGCAGGCCCTGGGCGACACGCTCGACCAGCGTTCCGACATTTTCAGCGTCGGCCTCATCTTTTTCGAGTTGCTAACCGGTCGAGCTCCCTATCAGGCCGACACCGCCATCGCCAGCCTCATGAAGCGCACGCGCGAGGAGGCGCAACCGGCTTCCGATCTCGACCCCTCCGTTCCCAAATCCCTCAGCGCCATCGTCAGCCGCTGCCTGGAGCGCGAGCCCGTCAATCGTTATCACTCCGCTGTCGAACTCCTGCAGCAATTGACGACCTGGGAAGCCAATCCCAACATCAGCGTCGAATCGCTCTCGCAGATGATTCCGCATCCGATCATCCGCCGGTCGCACTTCAACCTCGATCTGCCGGGGAAAAGCTGGATGTGGATCTCCGGTGCCGTGCTCGTCATCGCGCTTGCCATTTTTGCCGGCCACACGATCATGAATCGCGAGGCAACATCGGCGATTGAAGCAAACCGAGGAATTCCTGCGCTGAAACAGGGAAAGTATGTCGCCATTCTGCCCCTGAAACAGATTGGTGACCAGAAGACCCTGGGCTACGTGGCGGATGGCATTCAGGAAGCTCTCGCGGCCAAGCTCTTTCAGCTCAAGGAAGTCCACCTGGCCCCGCCCGACGCAGTGGAGGCCGCAACCGCCAAGGATCTTCCGCTGACGAAACTGGCGCGCGAACTCGGCGTCAATCTGATCTTGCAGGGCAGCGTTCAAGGCAATCAGGACCAGCTGCGTGTCACGCTCAGTCTCGATGACGCGGCCTCGGGCAAGCGCGTCTGGAGCCAGGAGTTTCCCGGCGCCCCGGGCGATCTGCTCACTCTCGAAGACCAGATTTACGGCACCTTGGCCAGCGCCCTCTCCCTGAAAGTAACCGACGAAGAGCAGGCTCGCGTCGGCGCTCACCCGACGGAAAACGTCAAAGCCTACGACCTCTATCTGCAGGGCCGAAACGTCCTGCGCAACGGCCATAATCAGGATGCCTATAAACAAGCTGTAGGATTGTTCGAACAAGCCATTGGAACCGACCCCAACTTTGCCCTTGCCTATACTGGCTTGGCCGACTCCAGCCTGCGCATGTACCAGGAAAGCAAGGATGGGGTGTGGGCTCAAAAAGCCACTCTCTCCGCGCAGCAGGCCGAGCGGCTCTCGAACAACTTGCCGGAGGTTCATCTCTCGCTGGGCAGCGTTTACTCCGCTACTGGCAAGAGCACGCAGGCAGTCGCCGAGCTTAAAAGGGCACTGGAGCTAGCGCCTAACTCCGATGAAGCCTACAGAAACCTGGGAGAGGCTTACAGCCGCGGCGGCCAAAGCGGCGACGCGATCGCCGCCTACCAGAAAGCGGTCGCCGCCAATCCCTATTATTGGACGAATCACACCGCCCTCGGCAATGCTTATTTCCGGCTCGGCGACAACGCAAAGGCGCTGGCCGAGTATCAGAAAGTGATTGAAATTGCCAGCGACAATCCCCTCGGTTATGAAGGCCTCGGGACGGTGTACATGCGGGACGGTAAGTGGGGCGAGGCCATTCCTCAATTCACCAAAGCCCTCAGCATTGCTCCTGACTCGCCAACATATTCCAACCTGGGGACTGCGTACTTCTTCATGAAGGATTACGACAAAGCCACGAAGATGTACGAAAAAGCCGTCGAAATGACTCCCAACGACGAACAACTTCAGGGCAATCTCGGTGATGCGTACCGCTGGTCGGGCCACTCCGACCAAGCCGCGGCCGCTTATGGCAAGGCTATCTCACTCGCTTTCCAGGAGCTGCAGGTGAATCCGCGATCGTCCGCCATCATGGGCGACCTGGGACTTCTCTATGCTAAAAAGGGCGACGCCGAGAACGCGCTTCAGTACACCAACCAGGCGCGCGCCATCAGTCCGGATGACGTGCAGTTGATGTACTCGGAAGCTCAGGTCAAGACGCTGATCGGCAAGCCGGAAGATGCGCTGAAAGCGCTGCAGTTGGCGTTCGAGAAGGGTTATCCCGCGCAGGAGGCCTGGAACGATCCCGAACTTCAGAAGCTCCAGGCCCTGCCGCAGTTCTTACAATTGGTGAACCAGTTCACGAAAAAGAACCCCTAAGAGTTCCAGCGGTTCTTCCATCTCTTGCGGCGCGACACCAGCGCTCCCAATCCCGTTAACATCAGCGCAATCGTGCCCGGCTCCGGAATCGTGGCGCCGTTCGCATATCCGCCGATCTTGAGATTCCCTGGCCAGCAGCTCTCACCAACGCAGGCGAAAGTAACTGCGAAGTTCGCGCCGTTCTTAATCCCCACGTTGGGATTGTTGCCATTGCTTGTCGACAGAAGAATCTCCACCGCGCCGTCCTTCAGCGTTTCGGTTGAGCAGTATCGGAACTGTACCGAGTGGCATTTGATGTCGGCTGCCGGCACGCCAGTTTCAACGAGCTTCAGCGAAGTCCAATTCTGCCCGCTGTTGTTGGTGAAAAATAGAGTGCCCGATCCGCTCGCGGGTACCTTGAACGAAAAAGTCAAGCCGGTGATACCGGTGCATCCACCAACCGGACAAGCCTCCGCGTTGCTACCGGCACCGTGAATGACGATTGACGGATCGTTGATTCCGTCGGCGAACGCCATCGCCGACCCAACCACCAGCAACATAAGCACCGCAAAAATCTGAGAGATTTTCATAGACGGTTCCTGTTCACCAAGGATTTTTGCCGGGTGTGATTTCTCCCAGCTAAGGGGGAATTTTGCGAGGTTAGCTCCTCTGACGGCTCAGGTCAAGGGGAAACCCGCGCGGACTCGAAAAATATCCGAAACCTATGCAAAGTGTTGCGCACAAACTGCTGAAATTTTCTTGGTTCTGCGGCGCGCTCCGCTCGCGCGAGTGGCCAATCGCAAAAAAGCCGGGACTCGAAAGCCCCGGCTGTCCAGTTGGTGTGTGCCCGGATAAAGTCAAAAAACAACGAAAGTCACGAACAACAAAGCCGAAATCGACTGCAGCGCAACTTACAGTGCGCAACCTATTCGGCGCAAACTTAGGATGCGTCTTGTTCGGCGAAAGTTGTTCGGCGAAAGTCGTTCAGCCAAACTTGGTCGCCGTTTACGCGCTGCGTCTTGGCCGCACTGTCAGATCCCGAACCTGCGCCAGAATGCTCGACATCTGCATCCCGTTGAGCTGCGACAAATATGGCATAACCTCGGCGACAAACTGATCCTCCATCAACTCCCGCACCTCTTCCTGCCGATTGCGTTCTCCGCCAGAGAGCAAGTCCGGCACACTGACTTCGAGCGCCCTAGCCAGGCGTTCCAAGGAAGATAACGTCGGTGTTGCCTTCTCGTTTTCGATTTTCGATACGTACGTCCGCGGCACCGACATGCGCAGCGCCAGCTGCCGCTGGCTCAATCCATTGCGCAGCCGCAATGATCGTATCGAGTGCGCCAGTTTCAGATGCCCGCGTCCGTTAGAATGGATGTTTAGCGGCAACACTTCTGGAACCGGAGTCATCGCTGCTATCTCGGCCTCGTCCTCATCCAATGACAGATGACAACGGCGGCAAAGACTATTTGATGTGCGGAATTGCACCAAGAAGCAACGGTCGCATCGTACAACTTCCCGTGAGTCTACGGGAGCTAATGTGGTCGCCATTCAGGTTTTGCGAGTGCCAGAGCGGGGCTACTCTCAAAACAACTTAGTGCGTAATCTGAGGTATTGGACCTGTGAATGTCAAGATAAAACTAGGCAAAACAATGCGTGTAAATGGCAAAACCGCGACCAAGCAACGATAAAATCGGCAGAAAACAGGCGAAAAACCATGAATCAGCGCGAGGCGGCATGGTGTTTACTAACTGAGTTCACCCAATCGGAGAGTCTCCGCAAACACGCGCTCGCGGTCGAAGCATGCATGCGAGCCTATGCCCGCAAAACCGGAGCCGACGAAGAACTATGGGGTGTGGTCGGCCTGCTCCACGATTTTGATTACGAAAAATATCCGAGCGCTGAAGAACACCCCTACAAAGGCTGCGAGATTCTAAAAGAACGCGGCTATTCTGAGGAAGTGCGCCGCGCCATAATGTCGCACGCCCAGTACTCCGGCGTCGCGCGCCTGTCACCCATAGAAAAGACTCTCTTCGCCTGCGATGAACTCGCCGGCTTCATCACCGCCTGCGCTCTCGTCAAGCCCGGCAAATCGCTCGCCGAAGTAGAAGCTCCATCGGTGCGAAAAAAAATGAAGGACAAAGCTTTCGCCCGCAGCGTCCATCGCGAAGACATCGTCGAAGGCGCCTCCGATCTGGGCGTGGATCTGGAAGAGCACATTGCTTTCTGCATCGAAGCCATGAAGCTGATCGCTAAAGATTTGGGGCTCGCACGTGGCGCATAGCGTCTTCTGCTCGCTTACTTCTTCGTCGTTGTCGTTGCCTTTGCCTTTGCGCTCCGGCCGGTAAGCCGCGGTAAGCCAAAGATCTTAATTCGGCGACGAGACCGAGGCGGTCGTGGTGCTCGCCTAGTTTACGGTCTGGATCAGAGGAGCTGACGTACTGCGTATGAACGAACTGCTTCCGCCGTACACGGCCGTAATCGACTTCATGCCCACAGCCAAGCCTGTGGTGGTGTAGCTGGCCATGCCGCCGCTGAGTGTCACAGTTCCCAGCGTCGCCGTGCCATTCTTGAAGACTACCGACCCGGTTGGCGTGCCGCTGAACTCCGCTGCCACAGTTGCGGTGAAGGTCACAGATTGTCCGAAGTTTGAGGGATTCAGCGACGAAGCCAACGCCGTCGTCGTTGTGGCCTTGGTGACCTGCTCCGCTACTGACTTCGACGTGCTAGTGGAGAAGTTCGGGGCACCGCCGTAGACAGCCTTGATTTCATATGTACCCACGGTCAGTGTTGAGGTCTGGAAGCTGGCCGATCCGCCACTCAACGTCCCCGTCCCCAGCAGGAGTGTGCCTCTCATAAACGAGACGCTTTCTCCATTGGGCGGAGATCCAATGCTGGAACTGACCGCAGCTGTAAGAATCACAGACTGACCGTAGGCGGATGAATTTGTCGAGGAAGTGAGTGTGGTCGTGGTCGCCGCAGTCACGACCTGATTCACGGGGCCTGACGTGCTGCCACTGTTGCTGGAGGAGCCTCCATAAACTGCCGTGATACTGCTGGTAGCTGGCGGCAATTTAGAGGTGGTGTACTTAGCTGAGCCAGATGTCAGCGACACCGTTGCGAACGCGGTCGTGCCGTTATAGAAACTAACCTTGCCGGTTGGAACTCCTGTGCCCGACTGTGGAGAAACTGTGGCGCTGAAAACGACAGGCTTTCCCGACACCGATGGATTCACCGACGAACTCAAGGTCGTGGTAGTCGCCACCACTGACGCGGTCTGAACGACCTGGTTGAGTGGCGATGATGTGCTCCCGCTATAACTAGCGTTGCCTCCATAAACCGCTGTGATGCTGTTAGAACCGGCCGGCAATGCGGTCGTGCTGTACTGTGCACTCCCATTACTGAGGCTAACTGCCCCGAGCGCCGTCGCGCCGTTATAGAAGGTGACCGTCCCCGTCGGAATTCCTCCTCCCGATTGCGCGGAAACCGTGGCGGTGAAAAGGACGCTGTTGCCGAACACCGATGGATTCACCGACGAACTTAAGGTCGTACTAGTCGCAACCACTGACCCGGTCAGTCCAAAGATCTGCAATAGCTGATGGCTTGCCACAAAGACCAGACCATTAGCCACTACCGGAACCAGATTCGCATTGCCACCCACATTCGGCCACGCGCCCGCCGTCGCGTGAAATAGCTGCGTCATGTTGTTTCCGCCCGACTCCGGATTAAAGGCATAAAGAGAAATCGGCGACCCGTTGCTGTTCGTCGCCGGCCGCGATAGGGCCCAAATGATCGGATTGGAAGTTCCGTTCGATGAAATCGAGGTGAAAAATCCTGGATCCTGTATACTGCCACTTATCCCCGCGTTCGTCACATTCGTCAACGAAACCGTCGGCGAGGTCTGCACTTTCCAGACTCGCACTGTATAGCCGCCGCTGCTCACCACCCGGCCCAGTCCATCTGTCGGATCGACGTAGTACGACGGCCCACACCAACAGTCACCCACCTGATACGTGCCTAGCACATTATTCTGCATCGGAGAGTATCCGCCCAAATCGTCCTCGTCCATGAAATACATGTTCCCATCCTTGCCCGCTGCCACTGCCAGATGCGGTAAAGCTCCCGGCTGGTCGGGAAGCACCAGCACCCCGCCCGAACCGAAATCCTGATCGCCTTGATCCAGGCTCGACTGATTATCCGGAGTAAAGAGGCCTTCAACACTCTCAAGTGTGGATGAGACTTTGACCACGCTCTCCTGAATGTTCGTGATCCCGTCGTATGTCGTCCCTGAGTAATCCGAATTGCCCGTAACGAAGAGAACGCTACCCGTATCATCGGCGGCCGGACCATAGCCCGACATCCAGATCGACGACAGAAAGAAGTCATTCGGTGAAGTCGCCAGTTGGTTGTTGAGGTTGTTCGATGGAAATGGCGCTAGTGTCCCTGCCGTCCATCCCAGCAGCCATCCCCGCGAAAGATTCGCTGAGAAATCGCAGAAACTCCCAAACCCCGCATAAATGCTGCCGTTCGCGAGTAATAATGCCGGGCGCTGGCGTTGGTAGGTCGCGTTGAAACTGAATGTCGTTCCATTGGCGAGAGGGTGTGACGCGGTCACTACTTGAGGCGTGACTTTATCCGTCAAACTTCCCAAGTCAAGTGCGTGTAGCGTGTAGGTCGGACCACCCGAACCCTGCGTGTAAACCATCACGTAGAGCGTGTTGCTGCTAGGGTCAATTACCGGCGTCGAGTTGATGCCTACATTTGGCCCGTTGTTATTGCATCCCAACGGATACGACACCGGCGTTCCGAAATTCGGACTCAACAGCACCGTACCGGTATGGACGTCGATGGCATACACCGTGTTGTTCTCGGTCGCCACATAAACCACGTCGTGCGTGCCTTGATAGTTTCCGGCTGTGATCTGCACCCCCGGTATAACCAGCGGCTGAGCGTCCACCTGGTCATCGAGCGTAACGGTCTGCAGCAGGCCAAACGTCGCGTTCCCCACGTTGGCAGGCGTCAATATCGATTCATTCTGATTCCAACCTGTGCGGTAGGTATCGTAGTGGTACGTGTTGATCGAGGCCTGGCCCATCGCCAGCAATCCACTCGCGCCAGTGAAAACGAGGACAACAAGAATGGCGGCGCCGCTGATGCGGCAATTCCCATGACGATTTCGTGGCATGTTCTGTCCTTGAACAATGAACAATCGCTAAATTTTGCAGCGGACTTACGGAACGCTGGGCAAATAACGTCTAGAATGACGTACGCGCTTGGGGGATGGAGCGCTCGTCGGGGAAGTCTAATGGAACGACAGTGAAGTGTAAATAAAGATCTTGTTCCTTTTTGAATGGCAGAAAATATGCACTCAATGTGCAAACATTCTCACTCGACGCCTGTTAATGCTGTCGCCAATTCTTGAATAGAGAGAATTCGGACGAAATCTGTAACTGCAGCACTATCGCGTAAATTCCTATCGAGGACTCACCGCACGACTTCGGCCAACTTACTACTGGCGATCAGTCGAGCAATGCGCGCGAAATCCTGGTACATCACGCGGTCCTTCACCATCGTCGCGCACACCGATCGGATCGCCGCGTGCGCCTGCTGCAGCGGCTTGGAAGTTTTCAGCGGCGCCAGAAAGTCGATCGCCTGCGCCGCCGCCATCGCCTCTATGGCCAGGGTGTTCCTCGTATTCTCAACCACTCTCTTCAACTTGTTCGCCGCCGTCATGCCCATGGAAACGAAGTCTTCTTTATTTCCCAACGTCGTAATCGAATCGACAGAAGCCGGATGCGCCAGCATTTTGTTTTCGCTCGCCAATGCTGCGGCGGTGACTTGCGGCATCATGAAGCCTGAGTTCATGCCCGCGCCCGGCGCGAGAAACGGCGGCAGCCCTTCACTAAGCGCAGGGTTCACCATGCGCTCCAGTCGCCGCTCGCTGATGCCGGCCAGCGCGCTCAAAGCAATGGCCAGAAAGTCGAGCGCGAAGGCCAGCGGCTCGCCGTGAAAATTGCCGCCGGAGATCACATCGCCCTCGCCATCCATCGCCTTCGGATTCTTGACGAACACCAGCGGATTATCAACGGCGGAGTTCGTCTCGATCTCAAACACCCGGCGGCAATGGGCGAGCGTGTCACGCACCGCACCATGCACTTGCGGAATGCAGCGCAGCGAGTAAGCATCCTGCACGCGTCCGCAGTCGCGATGCGATTCGCGTATCTCGCTCTGTTCCAGCAGACGGCGGAGATTCGCCGCGGTCTTAATCTGCCCCGCATGGGGACGCGCCCTTTGAATGCGCTCATCGAAAGCGACGTTGGTCCCCTTAAGCGCATCGCAAGCCATCGCGCCGATCACGTCGGCGGAATCGACCAGCGTCTGCGCATCGAGCAGCATCAGGCTGCCGATGGCTAGCATGGCCTGCGTGCCATTGATAAGCGACACCGCCTCTTTCGCTTCCAGCACCAGCGGTTTAATTTGTGCGCGCTTCAACGCCTCGGCACTCGCGACACGCGCTCCCTTTTCGTCCGCACTAAAGCACTCCCCTTCACCGATCAAGGCCAGGGCCAGGTGCGCCAGCGGAGCAAGATCGCCGCTGGCTCCTACGCTGCCCTGCGAGGGAACCATCGGCGTCGCCCCGCGATTGAGCATCTCGCAAATCGTGTCGATGGTAACGGCACGCACGCCCGAGTTGCCTTTCGCCAGCGAGTTGGCGCGCAAGAGCATCATGGCGCGTGTCTCCGCAATCGAAAGCGGTTCTCCCACTCCTACGGCATGGGAACGCACCAGATTGACCTGCAGTTCGCGGACCTGCTCGCCCACGATGTGCACGTCGCTCAGCTTGCCGACTCCGGTTGTAATCGCGTAGGAAATCCTGTTACTCGCCACCAGCGCGTCAACCACTGCGCGAGCGCGATCGACGGCCCGGCGCGCGTCAGGAGCGAGCAGCACTGGCCGCTTCTCGAGCGCAACCTCGCCCACCGCTTCGAGCGTCAGATCGTTTCCATTGATGTGCAGAGCTTGCAAGAGTAGTCCTTGTTTGTCGAATTCTAGTTTGTCGGATTCTGGTCTTCGGATTTCCGAATTTGGCTCGAGTTCTTATTTTCCCTGCAACGACACTTTGAACGGATACAACGTTGCCGTCATCAAGCTCTTCTTGACGGCCGGATCGTCGTTCATGATCTGACGTGCCGCTTCTTCGGATTCGGCACAGAAGATCGCGAGCCCCATCGCACTTTCGTCGGTATTCATTGTCCGGCCCACAAGAATGATTGTCCGCTGCGCGTTGAGGTTCTGGAGATATGCGAAGTGCTCGGCAACGATCGCCTGCTCCACCTCGGTTGGCCCCGTGCGGAGAAGATCGCCACGCACCAGTTGCAGTTTGTAAAGAAACTCGGGCATCAGGATTTTCTCCTATTTCACCAAGGCCGCGCGAAACACGCGCATGTATTTCTCCGGCAGCGCGCGTGGCCTCAATTTTGAATCGGCAACAATGTGCGTCGTTTCGCCTTCCGCCAGCAGTTGGCCAGTTTCAACTTTCCGCAGCTCGTATCTGAAGTGGAGGACCTTCTCGCGCACACGCTTCAGATAGGTCCGCACAACGATCTCGTCATCATAGTGCACCGGCGCCTTATAGCGGCAGCGGGCATCGACAACCGCGATGCAGCAGTCATCTTCCCGTTCCATATCTTTATAACTGAAGCCGAATTGGCGCAGCAGCTCCACTCGCCCCACTTCAAACCAGATGAAATGATTGGCATGATAGACGACCCCCATCTGATCGGTTTCGGCGTAGCGGACTCGCATGCGAGTCTCGTTCATATGCATATTCATATTCGCGAATGCACTTTGATTTAACTTTTGATTTGACTGAGGAGGCATCGACGCGCGAGGCTGAGTCATCTGCCCGTCCATTTGGGCTTGCGCTTTTCGAGGAACGAAGTAATACCCTCGCGAAAGTCGGCGCTCTCGCGAATGCCCGCATTTTCGCGGATGGCCGCCTCAATTTGCGAATCGAGTTCGGAGCGCGCGTGCTCAGTCAGCAGGCGTTTGGTATTCACCAGCGAAAGCGGACTATTCTCCGCCAACTGCAAAGCGAGTTCGCGGGCGCGGTCGAGCAACTTTTCCGGCGAAACGATCTCATTGATCAGATCGATTTTCAGGGCCTCCACGGCGTCGAAGATGCGGCCCGTGAGCAGCAGATCGCGAGCAATTTTTTCACCGACCTGCCGCAGCAGAAAAGTCGCAACAATAGCAGGCACGAATCCGATCCGAACCTCGGTGTAGCCAAACTTGGCCTCCGGCACGGCAAGCGTGAAATCGCAGAGCAGAGCAAGGCCGGTGCCCCCGGCAATGGCCGCGCCATTCACCGCAGCGATCGTCGGCTTCGGGAATTCATAGAGGGTTCGAAACAGCCTCACCATGGTTCGAGAATCTTCTATGTTTTGGTCGCGAGTTCGTCCGATCAAGGCTTTCAGATTCTCCAGATCCATCCCCGAGCAAAAAGTTTTCCCCGCTCCAGTCAAAATCAGGATGCGAGCCGAAGAGTTGTTCACCTCGTCCAAAGCGCGAATCAGATCGTCAATCAGTTCATAGCTGATAGCGTTACGCTTATCGGGCCGGTTGAGGGTAAGCGTGGCGACGGCAGAGTCGAAGACGAGTTGGAGCGTTTTATAGTTCATTCGGATGCCTGAAACAGGTGTATGAGCACTATTTCTTAACTGTTCATTCTGCCCAAAGATTTTGTCATCCTGAGCGAAGCGAAAGACCTGCTTTCCGTCGAACCACGATTCACTGAGGTCTTCCCACGTCGGATTAGTTGACCTGATGAGAGCAACCTTCTTGCTGCGCAGCCACCCCTTGATAGTTTTTTCGCGGGCGATAGCATTGTTCACATACTTGAACGTTTCATAGTAAACGAGTCGATGAACTCTGTAATCTCGAGTGAACTCGGAATTTACATCGTTCTTGTGCTCCCAAATCCGGCGATAGATGTCGTCCGTGATGCCAGTGTAAAGCACGCGCGATTTGCTGGACAGGATGTAAACGTAGAAATGGCGCATAGGGAAGCAGATGCTTCGCTTCGCTCAGCAGGACAAATTTGAGGTGAGAGTCGCTGTGCGAAGCGTCACTGCAGATTTGTGCGGTTTTCGGCGTAGGACAATCCCAAATCAATTGTCATCCTGAGAGAAGCGAAGGCCCTGCTTTTCGACCGTGCCATCACTACCTTCGGGTCGTGAAGGGCTCTCTGCCAATGACTTGGGCGTCAGCGCTCTTCCACTGCGGAGTTTTTATATCTTGCGCCGATTTCCGCCGTAGCTCTCAACAACGTGTCCAGCGACTTTAGCGGCGGCAATTGCGCACCGCGTTCCCGCAGAGTTTGAATGACCGTCTCCGTCGGAATATTTCCAACCAGGGCATCCTGCGCAAAAGGACATCCGCCAAGTCCGCCGATGGCCGAGTCGAAGCGGCGGCAGCCGGCGTCATAGGCAGCAAAGATTTTGGCTGCCGCTTCCTCGGGCCGACTGTGCAGGTGGACTCCAATTTCTAGATAGCTGTACTCGTTGATCACGGCGGAAATGACTTCTTTAATTTTCTCCGGCGGTGCCAGGCCAACGGTGTCGGCGAGCGAAATCGTGCGAATCTCCTGCAACTCAAGCAAGCCTACGGCGGCAACCACTTCGTCGACATTCCAGTCATCGCCGTAGGGATTGCCGAAGGCCATTGAAATGTAGACGATGGTCTCAAGTGCCGCTCCGTCCGCCCTCTTCTCTATTTCCTCCAATTCTTCGATGGCATCTTCCGGCGCCTGCCGCTGATTATTCTGCAGAAATGTCGGCGAAATCGAATACGGAAAACCCAGAGTTTGCACTTTCCCAGTATCAATTGCACGTTGCGCGCCTTTTTCGTTAACCACGATGCCGATGATTTCCACGTTACCGGGCGAATCCAGTTCCTTCAAGACGTCTTCGGAATCGGCCATCTGCGGCACCGCGTTGGCAGAGACAAAGCTGACCGCATCGATATGTTTGAAACCGGCGGAGATCAGCGCCTGGAGGTAATTGGTCTTGAGATCGGCAGGGATCTGCGCCTTGAGCCCTTGCCAGGCATCGCGCGGGCATTCGACGAGTTTCACGGAATCACTCATGTTCGAGTTCCGGCCTATCGACTTGTCGCGAGCGCTTGATGTCTCCGACTAACGACGGTAGAGCAAACAACAATCCAAATATACCGATCAAGAAAAGGATGTTGCTGCCAACTGGATGGTGAACATAGAGTGCGCCCGGGTCCCACGTGCCATCACCTGCGGTATCGTGCTTTACCGCGGCCCGGCTGCGGGTCAACTCGAACGTCAAATGCGAAGAATTCTGCCAAATCAGGGCTCCCGCAACACAAACAATTCCAATGAGCGCGACGACTTTGGTTTGTTTGCTAATCGTCAACATTCTCCACCCGCGCCTACTACGTTTGCAGCACTCCCACCTTAAACTCCGCTACTTCCGGATTGAGCGAGGCCGCTTCCAGCGCCTGCGTAATTGCCTGCCGCGTCTCCATCGGATCGATGATCTTGTCGATCCACAGCCGCGCCGCGCCGTAACGCGGGTCGGTCTGCTCGTCGTAAGTTTTCTTCGTCGAATCCAACAGTTCTTTTCTCTCTTCGTCGCTCAATTTCTTCCCGCTGCGCTCCAGTTGCTTCACTTTGATTTCCACCAGCGTGCCGGCAGCGGCATCTCCGCTCATAACCGCGTATTTCGCAGTCGGCCAGGCAAACACGAAGCGCGGATCGAAAGCTTTGCCGCACATGGCATAGTGTCCCGCGCCAAAAGATCCGCCGACAATCACGGCAATCTTAGGCACCACCGAGTTCGATACCGCATTCACCATCTTCGCTCCCGCCTTGATGATGCCGCTCCACTCGGCATCGCGTCCGACCATAAATCCGTTGACATCGTGGAAAAATACCAGCGGGATCAGGTCCTGGTTGCAGTCCATGATGAAGCGAGCGGCCTTCTCGGCAGACTCCGTATAGATGACACCGCCAAACTCGACGCGCTTGTGACCTTCATGATCGGTCTGCTGCGCGTGGAGCTTCTGGTTGGCGACAATGCCGACTGCGAAGCCTCCTATACGCGCGTAGCCGCAGATCACGGTTTTGCCATACTCGGGCTTGTACTCGTCGAAGCGGCTTCCATCCACGACACGCGCCAGAATTTCCTTCATGTCGTAAGGCCGCGCGGCCGAGGCATCGTAGGCTCCGTAGATCTCTTCCGCCGGCATTGCCGGATCCACCGGCTGTTTGCGATCCCAGAGCGACTGGCGCCGGTATCCCCATTTTTCGATAAGCGAACGAATGCGGCCGATGCAGGCCTCATCATTGGGTTCGCGGAAGTCGACCGTGCCGCTGATCGCCGAGTGCATGGCCGCGCCGCCCAATTCTTCAGCGGAAACTTTCTGGCCGATAGCGGCTTGCACCAGCGCAGGCCCGGCGAGAAAAAGGCCGCTGCCGTCGGTCATCAGAACGTGATCGCACATCACAGGCAGATATCCGCCGCCGGCCACGCACATGCCCATAATGGCCGCGATCTGCGGGATGCCCATTGCTGACATGACCGCATTGTTGCGAAAGACGCGGCCAAAATCGTCCGTGTCAGGAAAGACGTCTTCCTGTAGCGGCAGAAACACTCCGGCGGAGTCGACAAGATAGATCGTCGGAATGCGATTCTCGATGGCAATATTTTGCGCCCGGATAACTTTTTTCAACGTCATCGGAAAGAACGCGCCAGCTTTAACGGTGGCGTCGTTCACGATGAGCATAACCATGCGGGTGTGGATGCGGGCAAGCCCGGTAATCACTCCGGCGGCGGCAGCTCCTCCCCATTCTTCGTACATTTTGTGCGCCGCATAAAGGCCAAGCTCAAAAAAAGACCCGTGGTCGGCCAGGAGGTGAATGCGCTCGCGGGCGGTGAGCCGCGCTTTAGCGTGCTGGCTTTCGATAGCTTTCGGCCCTCCGCCTTCGCGAATTTTTTCCTCTTCATTGCGGACTTGCGCAACCATGTCGGCAAGCGCGCGCATGTTCGATTCGAAGCGCAGCGAACTCGGATCAACCTTGGTAGCGAGAAGGTTGTTGATGGTCAAAGCGGTGGAGACGGTACGTTCGGCCATGAGAGCAGAGTTTTTATAACATTTACGAAACTACTCACTATACCAGCGTGCCCGAGGGTGGCGTGCGTCGATTCACTCGCGGATGGCAGCGGCGATTGGATCCTCAGCGATGGCATCCACCAGCCCAATTTCGAGCGCCCGCGCCGCGGAGATTTTTTCCGCAGCGACGAAGAGCTCCAGCGCTCTGCTTTTCCCAATCAGCCGCGGCAGGCGCTGTGTCCCTCCCCAACCGGTCATCATGCCGAGCGCTGCGCCGCGATGCCCAAAGACGGCGTGAGGCGCTGCGATACGGCGCTGACACGCGAGGGCGAGATCAAGACCTCCGCCCATGCAGTGCCCTTCGATCGCAGCGACGACCGAAGCAGGATAGCTGGCGATTGTGTTCATCAGCGCTTGTCCCATGGCGGAGAACTCATAAGCTTCGGGGCCAGTCAGTGCGGCAATTTCGTTCAGGTCAGCGCCGACAGAGAAAAATCGGTGATTTCCCGAGATGATCAGGGTACAGATTTCCTTTTTCAATTCGGCCAGGGCGGCGGTGAGTGCGAGCACGCAGGCGCGGGTAAGCCGGTTGGTGCCGTCGGACGAAGTCAGACGCAGAATACGCGCCCGCGCCGCCGAATCGATTCGGAAGAAAGGAGGAGACACGAATTCGTCATCCTGAGCTTAGAATCTAGCTTAGAACTTGTCATCCTGAGCGCAGCGAAGGACCCGCTGCTTCCTGCGAGTAGCAATGACAACCGGGCCTGCCTCGCGTCCAATAGTGCAACCTGTTATCTCTAAATTGAGGTCGCCGGACTAGACAGCAGGCACGCCATGCGGCTTTACATGCTCGCGGATGAACTTCACGATGTCATCCATCGGAGTGCCGGGCTGAAAGATTGCCGCCACGCCGATTTTCTTGAGGCCTTCGATGTCCTGATCGGGGATAATGCCGCCGACCAGCACCAGCACGTCATCCATTTTATTCTGCTTGAGCAGGTCCATAACGCGCGGCACGATCGCGTTGTGCGCACCCGAGAGAATCGAGAGTCCGATGACTTGAACATCTTCCTGGAGCGAGGCATTGACGACCATCTCTGGCGTCTGCCGCAGACCGGTGTAGATGACCTCCATGCCAGCATCGCGCAGCGCCCGGGCGATTACCTTCGCGCCGCGGTCATGACCGTCAAGGCCGGGCTTCGCTACTAATACGCGGATTTTTGAATCGGCGGACACCGACACCATTTAACCACACAGGGCACAAGGGCGCACAGGGAAACCGCCGTAGTGTCTCAGTTTGGCAGACATCACAAAGTATTGTCATCCTGAGCGACCGGGGCCCCCAGCCGGCCGCATTTGCCGGATGGGGTGGGGGAGCGAAGGACCTGCTTTTGCCGCACTAATCACACGCTTGGCTCGCTTCCTTTTCAAACTGCGACACTACCGAAACCGCCGCGAGTCGACGGTCCGCTGGACGCGCGGCGGGGACGCCCGTCACTCCCCAGCTAGGGTTTCATTCCCAACTGCCAGAACAAAAATGAATACACATCGGCGCTCTCTTCGATCTGCTTGGTAACCGGCTTGCCCTGACCGTGCCCTGCTTTGGTTTCGATGCGCAACAGAATCGGCTTCTGCTGGCTGTCGCCATTCTTGGCTTCGGCCTGCATGAGCGCGGCCATTTTCTTGGCGTGCATGGGGTCGACGCGCGTGTCAGTATCACCCGTCATAAAGAGGATGGCGGGATACTCCTGCCCCGCCTTCACATGATGATAAGGAGAGTAGGCGTAGAGCCAGCCGAACTGTTTGGCATCGTCGGCCGAGCCGTATTCAGGCACCCAAAGTTTCGCAATCTGGAAGTTCTGGTAGCGCAGCATGTCGAGCAAGGGAACCTGGCACACGACGGCGCGAAACAAGTCGGGCCGCTGCGTGATCATGGCACCCATCAGCAAGCCGCCGTTCGAGCCGCCCTGAATCGCCAGGTGATCGCGATCTGTGTATTTCTGCGCGATGAGATACTCTCCGGCGGCGATGAAGTCATCGAACACGTTCTGCTTCTTCTCCAACATGCCGGCGCGATGCCAGTCTTCGCCAAACTCCGCGCCGCCGCGCAGATTAGCGACCGCATAAAGGCCGCCGTGCTCCATCCAGAGGTACATGCTGCGGCTGAAAGATGGGGTCAACGAAACGTTGAAGCCGCCGTAGCCGGTCAGCAGCGTGGGATTCTTGCCGTTCTTTTCCATTCCCTTCTTGCTGACGACAAACATCGGGACTTTCGTCCCGTCTTTCGAAGCGTACCAGACCTGCTCAACGTCATAAGCGGAGGGATCGATGGAAGGCGCGTCAACCTTGGCCCACATCGAGCTCTTGAGGCTCGCGTTTTTCACCTCGTTTAAATCCACGCGGTAGATCGTAGGCGGCACCGTGAAAGACTGGAATCCAAAAAAGATTTCATCGCGGTCATAGCGGCCGGATGCGCTGAAAACAGACCCAAGAGCCGGCATCGGAATATCGGCAATCTTCTTTCCATCGAGCGCGAAAAGCGCGAGCTGAGAAGTCGCGTTGTGTTCGTATTGCGCCAGCAGCTTGCCGCCAGTTACGCTGGCGCCCTGCAGCACAGCATCGGTCTCAGGGATTATTTCCTTCCAGTTTTCGCGCTTGGGATTGGACGCGTCAGCCACAAAGACACGATAGTGAGGTGCGTCTTCGTTAGTGGTGATGTAGAGCTTTCCCGCAAAAAAATCAGCGGTGTATAGGAAATCCTTGCCGGCGGTAATTTCGACAGGCGGATTCTTCGAATTGAGATCGGAAGCGAGATCCGAGTTGAGATCCTTGAGAAACATTTCCGTTTTCGTCCAGCCGTGTTCCTCATCGATCAGCAACCAGCGTCCGTCTTCCGAGAGACTGACATTAGGCCACCACTCAGGATCGCGCCCCTCACCGAAAATCAGCGGATCCCGCGCTGAATCAGTCCCAAGCACGTGATAGAAGACGTGCCGGTTGTAGACCTCTTGGCCCTCGGGCACGTCTCCCTTCCTCGGATAGCGCGTGTAAAAAAATCCGGAATTGTCGGGCTTCCAGGCAACACTGGCGGCTCGCGTCCGGTCAATCGCATCCGGCAGCAGCTGGCCGCTCGCAGTTTCGATCACATGCAGTGTGCTCAGTTCCGATCCGCTCGGTGAAGTGCCATAGGCAACATACTTGCCATCCTCCGACGCATACCACCAATCGAGCGCAATCGTCCCGTCGGCCGCAAGTTTGTTGACGTCGAGGAGTACGCGGTCCTGACTGTTCAGTGCACCGTTCCGGCCCTCCCGCACATAAAGGATAGGCTGGTTCTGATCCCCCTCGCGCCGGGTATAAAAGTAATAGTGACCACCCATCTGCGGAGCCCCAACGGTGCCGATCTCCAGCAATTGCGAGAGCCGGACGTTAATCTTGCCGCGCCCGGGGAGCGGGTCAAGAATGGACCTCGTATAGCGAAGTTCCCGCTCGACATAAAGCTTGGTGTCAGGATCATTAGGATTTTCCAGATAGCGATAAGGATCGATGATTTTGTGCCCTTGGACGGTATCCTCAACCGGTGCAACTTTGGCCTTCGGCGGACCGGAGTTAGCAGCAACGGCCGAACCGGCGACCGGGGAATCATTAGCCAAAACTGAGGCAACCCCACCGAACAGAATTATCATAAGTGCAGTCAGCAAACGCGAACCTCCCAGCATAAACACCTCACTCTGCTTGTGGACGAAAGGCCAAGAATTAGGTTAGCAGATGACGGTATCATCGCTCGTCCACGCGTCCTCCATGAACTGCTGGCTAATGAGAACAAACGCACGAGTTTCCAATCGGATGTAGCCTCTGATATCATTTCTTTGACAATGCGATCACGCACCGTGCGTGCTTCTACTCCTCAGTAGCTCAATGGCAGAGCATCCGGCTGTTAACCGGAGGGTTGTAGGTTCGAGTCCTACCTGAGGAGCCATTCTTTCTCTACCCCGCTGATTCCTCAGGGACTCCGACGTTCCTCGCTAATGTTTTTCTAATGTTTCCCTCGATTCTCGCAAATTCTCGGTATTAGGGAGAAGAGGATCATGCGAATGAATCGTAGCGTAAGCATCTGGAAACATGTGCGCCTAGACGATGGGAACTGGCGCTACTGTCGTCCCGTGTTGGACAGCAAGGGAAAGATCGTCCCCAACATGGTGCGTGTCAACAGCCACGAGGAGCACCACCCAGAGGGCGAGTACTGCATCTGCTACTACAGCCCAAAACTGACATGGCAGAAGTGCGGCCCGAAGCCTGCCGACGCGCTGGCGGCTGCGGAGCGCCAGCGAGCGCTTTTCAACGCGATGGAGCATGGCATCGTGCAGCGCCCGCAGCAGGCACAGAACGGCGCGGTTGACGAGGCGGTAACGAATTTCCTGCAAGTGCTCGAAGCGAAGGTCGCCAACCGCAGCAAACGTCCGAAGACCCACGAAGCGTACAAGCAAGTGCTGAGGGAATTTTAAGCCAGCTGCGAGCGCCTCGGGAAGCGCAGCCTGTCGAAAATCACGAGGCTCGATGTCATTAACTACGCAGCGCGGGCACGCAAGCAGAGTCCTACCAGTTCGCGCCGAACTGCGAACACCAAGTTCGTCCGAGTCAATGCGTTCCTCAAAGCACACGGACTCGCCCTGGTCATATACAAAGAGGACGCGCCGAGATACCCGAAAGACACCCCGGTTCATGTGTACTCCGACGAGCAGGGTGAGAAGTTCTTCGCGAGATGCAACCCACCTGCACGATGGCAAGTTCGCAAGCGTTAGGGTGTAGTATCTCCGCTACGCGCTAAAGACAGCGGATCACCCACGAGAGTTACTTGAGCAGGAAAGTGCGGAACTAAATTTGAGTCCGGAACTCAAGTCTCTGCTGGGAAGGTTTGTGCCGAAAACCGCTGACCACCCTGTGATGGAGCCGCTCTCGGCATAGAGCGATGCGCCAACTTGCTGAATTCGTTGCCGCCCTCGCCTGTAGCCTGTTCACGGGAGCCTCCGTCTATATCAACCTTGTCGAACATCCGGGTAGAATGGAATGCGGCGTCGAGATAGCCGCGACGGAGTTTGCGCCCAGGTACCGCCGAGCCACTGTCATGCAGGCAACTTGCGCAGCCTTGGGTCTGCTGTCGTCAGTAGCGGCGTGGCTTGCGGGAGCATCTTTCTTGTGGTGATTTCTGGACTACTGTTGGGCTCGGTGATCCCATTTACGCTGATTGTGATCCTACCAACCAACAAGCGATTGTTGAGCCCGACACTCGATAAGCAATCAGCCGAAACAGATCGGCTCCTTTCACGCTGGGGCGTGTTGCACGGTGTCAGAAGCGTCCTTAGTTCTATGGCGCTCCTGCTAATGCTGTATCTTTTAATTGTTGCGAAGCCCTAATGACGGTGCTCACCGACGCCCCACCCAAGAAAACGAACCGTGCAGGATTTCTTGAAAGTGATCGGATCAAAATCCTCGACTTGCCGCAGGACGGACGTTTACCCAGGATTACAAAATCCATCCAAGCGGCGATGAAGGGTGGAACTACTGGGGATGTCCGCCATGCTTGCACTGAATTTCTGGATTCTGTATCGGGGTTCTACAAAGTACCCTCTTGTAACGTCCGAGTGCTTGCAGCCCGGCCATTGCGAGTGCGTGAGCACTGGTCAACAGAACTCTTTGGCGACTACGCCCCCGACTCCATGCTGATTCGCGTGTGGATGCGGACGGCGGTGCGCAAAGAAATTACTTCCTTCGGAACATTCCTCAGCAACCTCTTCCACGAGTTCTGTCACCATCTCGATTTCCAGAAATTTGGATTTGCGGATTCATGGCATACTCGCGGCTTCTATGAGAGGGCAGGCGTGCTCTACCACCACGCGAGGGGCACACCGCTAAAGAAGCTGTTCTTTGTTCCTGTTAGGGGCGGGCGCTGGCGGATTGATTGGCCGAGGACGAATCGCTCAGGAAAGAGCAATACCGCTCCGAATTGACCTCTGCGTCTTTCTGTTAGATATTGTGACGCATGGACGTTGAACGCATCATTGACGAGATTGAGCAGCTACAGGAAATGTTCGAAGCGCCGGATATTAGGCCACTCAGCGCAAACGACATCTCTGCTGCCAATCGCAGGCACGACGAGCTACTCGCACATAGCCCGTGGTTTCAGCTTTGGCAACGGTATGGGGTTTGTTGCCGCTCCGAGGCTCCAGTAATGCGGCTGGGCGAGGTGGAGAACTAACCCTCCCGCGAACGGACGTGAAAAATGGCAAACAAGAAAACTGCTAGTGTCCCGCCGAAACTCACGGACAGTGAACAAGACCTGCTGTCGCACATGCAACACGGATACCAGCTTGAAGGAGAACTCAAAATGGCGATCCCCCTGAAACGGGCAGACAGGTAGCTGTCGCGCTTTACGTGGCGGCGATGGCAGCCGTCATAGTCGGTGTAGATTTCGTGTTCTTCAGAAACCGATTCTGGGAACGGCTGACAGTGAATATAGGCATTGTCTTGCTGTTCGTAGTTTTCTACTTGAGATTTCTCAGGCGTCCATGAACAAGGCGCGATAGCGTCTAACGGAAACTGTTACATTCAAATTGAGAGGTGGCGTGCTGCGTACTCGTCAGCCCCGGCAAAGGTCGTGACCCGCTCTATCGTGTGGGGGACTGACTTCTTTTACGCTTTGCGCTTGTTTTAGACCCTTGCTGGGAGCCCAGTTTTGATGGCACACACCGCCACGGTCGGCCAGTTAGGCTGACTAGCCGTCCAATATAATGATGCCGACAAAACTGCCGCTCGGCACATGCCAGAGCGCAAACTCGATTGCTCGATTAAAGACTTAAGGCGTCAGTTCGAACACGGTTCCGCATCCGTAGCCGACGCGCCCGCACCCGTCTCCACCACCGTTGAAGGTATTGCCGTAGAGATTGCCAGCCGCATCAACAATCAAGTTCTCGATTGGGGTTTCTCCATCCCCCGTACCGCCTTCGAATATGTGCAACACCGTCTCATTACTGGCGGCATCCAACTTGAATAGAGTGCCGCAGCCATACAGGGCGTTACAACTGAGCAGGGCAAGATTCCGACGAACCCGCGCCCAACAACGAAAATCTTGGCGATCAGACGATCAATGGCATCCACGCCACCGGCACGCGCATAACCACCACCATCCCCAGTGGAAAGATGGGAAACGACAAGCCGATTGTGGTCACGTCAGAGCGCTGGTACTCGCCCGATCTGAAAGCGACCGTAATGACCAAGCACGACGATCCTTGGGCCGGAGAATTGGAGACGCAATTCACCAACGTCAACACTTCTGAGCCGGATCCGTCATTGTTCACGGTTCCCAGCGATTACAAGATCGTCGATGACAAAGATGGGCCGGTCACTATCCGCATGGTTGACCCCGCTCCACCGGCGAAATGAGGGTCAGCGCTAATGCTGTAACGCTTAGCGCATGGAAAGGGCCCCGCGCTTCTCGTCGACAGTGACGCGGGTGAATGCGACGCGAGCGCCATCGGGTGCAGTGAGGGCTGGCGACCCACACGAAGTCGAAGAGATCTTTTTCATTGAGCGGGCGCTTTTGCGAACTGGCTGGCTGCGGGGCGTCCGGTGCCGACACTTAATACCGCTGTGTGGCGGCGAAGCGGCGGGTGTGACTCTCTTGTGTCCTGACTGTCAAGTGAAGCAAAACGTTTCGGGATGCGCAACGCGATTAGGTACGGTATGCCGACATGAACGAAGCCGCGTTGCGGCGGACGCTTTCGCGTGTTGCTGAGTCTACGGTCGAGGTGATCTGAGCTAGTTTGTGTCGCAGAGGAGGAACTCTCTGTGACCCATCTACGCCAGATCATGCTTGAGGAGTTACGGCGCCGCAACTACGCCGAGTCCACCATCGACACTTACATCCACACGGTTGAACATTTCAGTCGGCACTTCCATTGTTCACCCGATCAGCTTGGCCCCGAGCATATTCGCGAGTATCAGGCAGCGTTGTTCACGCGCTGGAAGCTGGCTCCCAACACCGTAATCCAGCGCTTGGCCGCTTTGCGTTTCTTCTATGTGCAGGTGTTGAAGCGAGGCTGGAGCGTTGCCGAGACACCGTATCCGAAGAAGGTTCTGCACCTGCCCGAGATACTCAGCCAAGACGAAGTCGCGCGTCTGATTGACGCAGCCGGATTTCCCTTTCATCGCATCCTGCTGATGACGCTGTATGCCACGGGCGCACGTCGCGCAGAAGTGGCGCGCCTGAAGATCAGCGATATCGACAGCCAGCGGATGGTCATCCATATCCGGGGCGGCAAAGGTCGCAAGGACCGCGATGTCATGCTCAGCCCGAAGTTGCTCGATGCGCTACGCGTCTATTGGCGTGGGCTCAGGCACAAGCCAACGAACTGGCTGTTTCCCGGCAACCGATGGCATACCGCAAGTGATCCGGTCACCACCAAGTCCTGTGGACTGCCTGTCAGAACGCCGCACAACGCGCTGGGCTTGAACACAAGCACATTCATCCCCACACGCTGCGCCACTGCTTTGCCACGCATCTGCTCGAAGCCGGTGCCGACCTGCGCACCATTCAGATGCTGCTCGGGCATCGCGACCTGGAGGAGACGACGATCTATCTGCATCTCTCCCGGAGACATCTCAGCGCCACTGGCAGTCCGCTGGATGCACTCACGATTCGAGAACAAGGAGAGCCGACACCGAGCGCATGAACCGGCCCCCTCTGGAGGTGGCCGACATCGTTCGTTGTGCGGGGCAGTTGTTTGTTGAGCGCAGTCGCCGCTGGATCACCTGGCAGCATCAGAAGATTTTGCTGGCCATTGCTCGTTGCCGCACCGCCGCGCTAGGCGGGCATCGCGATCGCTGCTCGGACTGCGGATATTCCGCCATCTCTTACAACTCGTGTCGCAATCGGCACTGTCCCAAGTGTCAGGGCAATCACGCCTGCACTGGCTCCAAGCGCGGGAACGGGAGTTGTTGCCCGTCAGCTACGTGCACGTCGTCTTCACGCTGCCGCGGGAACTGGCTCCGCTCGCGCTGCAGAACAAACGGCTGATCTACAACTTACTCTTTCGCGCCAGTGCTGCAACTCTGCTGGAGATCGCCCGCGATCCACGCCACCTGGGAGCCGAGATCGGCTTCTTCAGCGTGCTCCATACCTGGAACCAGCGGTTGCAACATCATCCTCATGTCCACTGCGTGCTGGCCGCCGGCGGCATCGCTCCGGATCACTCCCGCTGGATCTCCTCACGCCGCTCCTTCTTCCTTCCCATCAAAGTGCTCAGCCGTGTCTTCCGCGGCAAGTTTGTCGCCGCACTCAAGACCGCCTTTCGTGCCGGCTCACTCCAGTTCCACGGACATCTCTTACCGCTGGCGGAACCGCGCGCGTTTGCCTCCTGGCTGCGGGTGCTGTTCCGACACGACTGGGTCGTCTACGCCAAGCGCCCTTTCGGCGGGCCAGAACACGTGCTGCGCTATCTCGGCGCCTACACTCATCGCGTCGCCATTTCCAACAGCAGGTTGGTTGCTCTCTCTGAGGGCAACGTAACCTTCCGGTGGCGCGACTCCGCTCACGGCAACAAGAAACGACTCATGGCTCTGCCCGTCGATGAGTTCTTACGCCGCTTCCTCCTGCACCTGCTACCGCGCGGCTTCGTGCGCATCCGCAACTTCGGCTTCCTCGCTAATCGACAACGGGCTACACTACTGCCACTCTGCTTTCGGTTGCTCCAGCCATCCGATCAGCCAGCAGCAGACGCCACCTCGCCCACGCTGCCCATTCACTCACTGTGGCAATGTCCGCTTTGCGGCGGAACCATGCATGTTGTCGAGCGCCTCTCCGCCCAACGCCTCCTCCGATCTCCGCCTCGTCTCATCCAGTGCACCGCTTGAATCCACATCTCCAGCCTCGAATCTCTCTCGTGCTTCGGCGCGCACACTGGTTCTTTGTCTCGCATTCCTTAGAACGCAGTATGGTTGTGTGCTCAAGCCTCTCCGATGCACCGCCCCATGAGCATTCTCTCTGCCATCAGCAACTGAAACCAACGCGCACCGACAGCAACCTCAACCTCGCCAACGATCAAGACCGGCTCATCCAGATACAAATCCCATAGTCCTCCGGGGCGGCTTCCTTCAAGTCCTAGTGCTGTATCTGAAGCGCCCCTCCACAACGTCTCAACTCCCCGCTCTTCGCTTGGGGGCGCTTCAGATACAGCACTAGGACAAACAGGAATGGCCACTCAGTAAGTTCCCCTAAGCGCGTCAGAACGAAGCCGCTGGCGCGGCGGACGCTGCCGCGCGGGCGATGTCGGCAGTCGTTGATTTTCAGCTCAGATAATTTGTGGGTCACAAGGAGGTGTCCCTGTGACCCATCTACGCAAAATGATGCTGGAAGAACTCCAGCGACGTCATTACTCTGAGGCTACCACACAGCGTTACATTCGCTTCATCGAGCGGTTCGCCCAGCACTTCCACCGCTCGCCCGATCGCCTGGGACCGCGGCACATCCGCGAGTACCAAGCGCAACTCTTCACCGTGCACAGACTGACTCCCGGTTCGGTGACCAACCATCTCTGCGCCCTGCGCTTCCTCTACATCCAGACGCTCAAGAGGCCCTGGAGCATTGCCGACACTCCCTATCCCAAGAAGCGCTATCGCCTGCCCATTGTTCTCAGTCAGGAAGAAGGTAGCACAGCTCATCGATGCTGTGCCGACTCCTTTCTATCGCACCATTTTGATGACCCTCTACGGCACCGGCGTGCGCCGCACCGAGCTCACGCGCCTGAAGGTCAGCGATATCGATAGCCGACGCATGGTCGTGCACATTCAGGGCGGCAAAGGCGGGCAAGACCGCGACGTCATGCTCAGCCCCGTCCTGCTCGAGGAACTGCGGGCTCATTGGCGACGTCTGCGCAAAAAGTCCGTCTGGTTATTTCCTGGCAACCGCTGGCACAGCGGCGATCACCCTATGGATGACAAGACGCCCTACCTCGCTTGCATCGAGGCCGCCCGTTGTGCCGGGATTAAGAAACGTGTCTATCCCCACGTGCTCCGCCATTGTTTCGCCACCCACTTGCTCGAAGCCGGCGCTGACCTGCACACCATCCAGATCCTGTTAGGCCATCACGATCTGAAAGAAACCGCTCGCTATCTCCACCTCTCGCAACGGCACCTGCATGCCACTGCCAGTCCGCTCGATGCGCTGCTGCTCAAGAAAGGCAGGTCGTCACAGGAGGAGTAGATGAGTCGGCCACAGTTAGAGGTGGCCGATATCATTCGCAGCGCAGGAGCAGACTTCATCGCGCGCAACCGTCACTGGCTCCGCTGGACCCACCTTAAGGTCCTGCTGGCCATCGCGCGCTGTCGCACCGCCGCTCTCGGCGGTCATATCGACGAGTGCACCGGCTGCGGACATCGTGCCACCATCTCCTACAACTCGTGTCGCAACCGGCACTGCCCGAAGTGTCAGACCGGTGCGCGTGAACGCTGGATCGCGGCGCGTCGTCGTGAACTGCTGCCCACGCCCTATGTCCACGTCGTCTTCACCCTGCCGCCGCAACTGGCTGCGTTGGCTCTCCAGAACAGGAAACTCATCTATGATTTGCTGCTTCGGGCCAGCGCCGAAACTCTACGGGAAGTGGCTCGTAACCCCGCCCATCTCGGAGCCGAGATCGGCTTCTTCAGCGTGCTGCATACCTGGAACCAGAAACTCCAACTTCATCCCCATGTCCACTGCGTTGTTCCCGCCGGCGGACTCTCGCTGGATCACCGTCGCTGGATTCGATCCCATCCACGCTTCTTTCTTCCGATTGCTGTACTGCGGCGCGTGTTCCGCGGCAAGTTCGTCGCCGGCCTGAAGGCTGCCTTCGAACGCCGTCAACTGCACCTGGCCGGAGAACTCGCACCGCTCACCCATCCTAAGTTCTTCGCTGCCTGGCTGCGTCCGCTCTTCCGCAAAGATTGGATCGTCTACTCCAAACCACCCTTCGGCGGACCCGAGTATGTCCTGCAATATCTCGGCCGCTATACCCACCGCGTCGCGATCTCCAACCATCGCTTGGTCGCATTGGCGGACGGCCAAGTTACCTTTCGCTGGCGTGACTCTGCCGACCACAATCGGCAGAAACTGATGACTCTATCGCGCGATGAGTTTCTCCGTCGCTTCCTACTTCATCTGCTCCCCAAGGGCTTCGTTCGCATCCGCCACTTCGGCTTCCTCGCCAACCGAAGGCGCGCCGCCCTGCTGCCACGGTGCTTCGCCGCTCTCCACGCCACTCCACCGAAAAACCAATCGGAAACGTCGACCGCTCCTACAGCGCACCCGCTGTGGCGCTGTCCCAAGTGCGGTGGACCGATGGCCGTCGTCGAACGATTCACAGCCGCACAACTCCAACTCCGTTCTCCACCGCTCCTGGCCACGGCTGCATGAAATCACTCGCCCACACACCGCGCTGTCGGCACGTTTCCGAGCGTCTCGCCGAAGTGTGTCTCCGTTGCGCCCAAACATCTTCTTCCTCTCCCCACTTAGGCTCACCTCGGCCATCGATCTGTGTATCCATGAGGATAGTGCGGAGTACCATTGGACGCTGATCGGCACTCACCGTGGGCCTGAAGGCTTAGGCCATAGAGTTCAGATCAGCGGGTTTGAGAGATGGCACATGGCAGCCGACGGTTTGATAGCTGCTTCGGAAGGCCACTTTGATGCCGCTGAGTATGAACGCCAGCTGGAGCAGGGCTGTTCTCAAATGTCCGCCAGCTCACCTCCAAGTTTGTCGGCCATAGGGAAGTTGAGATCCAGTTTGTCCGTCTCCGGCCGCAGAGTTCTCATCGCTCTACAGTTGGCGAGAGGTTGGCTTTCGCGTTTGTCAAGATAGAGTTGGATGGTCGTGCACTAGCCCTCTTATTCACGAAGGGAAAATCAGTTCCAGGAAAGACCTGCTCCCGCTGCTGGAACAGATGACAAAGATTGGCAAGCCTCTGCTCATAATCGCAGACGATGTCGGTGGCGAAGCGTTGGCCACGCTTGTCGTGAACAAGTTGCGTGGTCCGCTGCAGATTGCTGCCGTAAGAGCACCCGGATTCGGGGACGAGCGCAAGCGTATGTTGCAGAAACTTGCCCTTGTTACCGGAAGCAAGTCCATCGGTGAAGGGATCGACATTCAGCTGAGAAACATGCAGATTTCCGACCTCGGTCTGGCTCGCAAGATCACCATCGACAAAAACCACACGTGGGTCGAAGGAAGGGCTCAGTTCGACCAGCTTTCGTTTGAGCCGGGGGCCCGCATTCCTTCAAAGGGCCACAGTTCGCAGGTGAAATCCTTGGGAACTGCCATTTATTCTTCCTCGAACGAGTGGCCGTCAGGCAGTCTGCTCGCCATCACCTGAAACCCTGTGCGCCAACCCAGCCCCACAATTTACTTTGGAAAAAGAAGCGGTGCGACTCAACGCCCGAGAACACGCCACACCGCCAGAGGGGAAACTGCCGTCTACTTGCTCGGGGGAGGTGTACCTGGCAGCCCCTAGAGGAAAACTGAAGCATAACGAGGGGCGCACGGCGTCGTCTGTTCAATATTGCACACCTTTCTCGGCGGGATTCGTGATGGTGACGTGTCATGAGGCGACCGGAAACGTGGCTCGGTGGAGTTAAACTAACGTTATGCGCAAGCGCTTAATCACGCCGATTCCTCAGGATGTTCCGCCTTTCGACGAAAGCTGGCTGAACCTCGATGGTGCGGCCGTGGTCGAAGTTACCTCGGAAGAAACGGATTATCCCGTCGAGTCGGCGCTGGTCTCAGGACAAATACGGGGCTGGCGTGCTGCCGATTCTGGTGCTCAAACCATCCGGCTAGTCTTCGATGAGTCGCAAACGCTCAAACGCATCGCGCTCGTCTTCGAAGAAACCGACATTGAGCGTACCCAAGAGTTTGTCTTGCGATGGTCTGCGGACTACGGGGGCTCGTTTCAAGAGATCGTGCGCCAGCAGTGGAATTTCAGTCCTCCTAACTCCATATGCGATGTCGAGGAGTATCGAGTCGAACTCTCAGGAGTCAACGTTCTTGAGTTGGTCATTGTGCCCGACATCAGCGGAGGAGCAGCGCACGCCTCGCTGAAGAGTCTGCGACTGTCTTGACTGGTTGCTGTCCCTCTGAGCAAAAATCAAAAACGAACCGGACTCGCCGATGGTCACTCCAAATAACGACAACATCAGCTCCTTTCTTGATACGCACCTTGCCCCCCTTTCGTCCGTCAATGTGTTTTCAATGCGGATTTCTCGATACATGCGACAGATTCTGGTTCTGGGTGATTTCCCGCGATAGTGAGCAATTGTGAGCAGGCACACGCCGAGAAAGCTTTTATTCTTGCTGGAGTAGAGAGCGGCCCAGGTTTTTGTCGTTTCCCTGGCTTGGACTCGACCGAAGCGGAACGACCGTCAGGCGAGGCACGCTTCCTCTTCCCGGTACGCGATTTCCTACGGAATCCCTCGCCGGAATCTGCGTTAACGTCAAAACGATGAGGAGAAACCGACAGTATTACTAGAGCGCATTCGTCTGTTATTGGCCGATGCCCCTCAGACGCGAATAGTTTGCTTTTCGCAGAACTGCCCAAAATTTTCTGTTTGTGGGCAGCAGAGCAGCGGGAGAACTGGCCGTAATACTTCTCCATAACCTCGCAGCCAATCTTTTTCACGATCAGGGAGAGTTCTTGTAACTGATTCTCAGAGCATATTTAGAAGAGATTGAGGCGGAGCTCGCCAATGGCAGCAAGCGCCGTCAGACCCACAACGCAAGCAAGCAAGTGCTGCAGGACCTCCAACAGTACTGCGAGCGCTTAGCTAGAACTTGGAACTACATCTATCAATAAAGGACGCGAGCACAGCGACGCGTGTTGCTCTAGCAGGACTGATTATTGGGTGAGCCCATGGCTTGAGACAGGGCCCGCGAGTGTCGCAATTTTAATATAGCAAACTAGGGCTGGTAAATTTGTACCACCTTGTAGACTGTACCAGGAGGTATTGAATCCTTCGATGAGCCCCCGAAGCAATATAGCAAACCTTTGTAAACAGCTGACCCCGCCGCGGCGACAGCCTGGGGAATAGAAGTTTCATTCGTCCAACCATTTTTCGACAGATTGAATGCTTCATTCACGGCAAGGGCGTCATCCGCGGTGTTGGCACCACCGGCGGAGTACAACGCGCCGTTCACCACCCCATTGCAAGTATGTGATCGTGGCATAGGATCGTCTGTAAGTGATGACCAGACATTGGTGGATGCGTCGTAACCCTCGTTGTCGCCTGTCACCCCAGAGTCGGTTACCCCCCCAGCGGCGACGATCGTTGTCTTTAGAAGAGCACTCGCTGGCCTGGCTTTAGCGACCTGGAGAGGTGCCTCCGTCGTCCAGCTATTAGTGGCGGGATCGTAGCTCTCCACGGTGGAAAGCCGGCTCTTGCTCGACGTATTACCGCCGATTACATAAATGGTATTGCTCTCCACCACGGCCACCGCTCCCTGCCTTGCTGTGGGCATGGCAGCTTTGGGCGTCCAGGTGTTCGTCCCCGGTTCGTATGCCCACACCGCATTGGTTATTCCGCCGCTGGTGGAACCGCCAAAGACATAAAGAGTATTTGCCACGACTGCGCTCGCGGCATTCAAGGTAGGCGTGGGTAGAGGAGCTGCGGTGCTCCACGTATTGGTAGCTGGATCGTAGACTTGGTTGTCTCCGACGACCTGAGTAGTGTGGCCGCCAATATTGTAGATTTTGCCTTCGATCACGCCCGTCATCTGATAGGTAACCGCCGTGGGCAAGGACGCGCCTTTGCTCCACGAGTTGTGGACAACCGCTGGACTCGTGCTCCCCTGATATAAACCGTCATCAACGGCGCCAGTCTGAGCGGCGGATGCGACGATAACAGCAGCAAGAACTGCTATGATCGGGGGCACGACTCTGCGTAAACCAATGGAATTTGAATCTGTTGGCTGGGTCATTGGTCGACTCTTTCTCTCATTTTAATCTTAAAGGACGATTACACGATTCACCGTAATGACATTTTTCCTCTACGCAATTAGTTTCACCTTATCTGCTGATCGCTGCAGGAGAGGAAAGATGAAAATCCGGGGATACGCATCAGTATTGTCGCTGAAGGATGGTGAGCACGCCGGTCGCTTGCGCTGAGCATGGCGAGAGCCAATAGCTAAAGGTTGTTCACCGGCTTCCCGTATTCCGTCGTGTAGTGCAGCTTGATCTCGCCGCAGGTGCCTTGCTCCGGCGAATATACAACGCAAGAATCAAAGGGGCGTGAATACACGTGCAAACTGACAGCTCTCTGCTCAAACTCGCGAGGATTAAGTACTCGATGCACCGGCTCCCGGGGATCAACGGCGCAGGGATGCGCGGGATTCATCTCCACTGTGCTCGCCGCCTCCAGCTTGCATTTGCCGCTTCTTAGGTCTTGCGAAATCGTGCGGTAGTTTTGGACCAACAATCTCCCCATTGGCACGGCCATCCAGCAATTCTGGTCCCTATGGTTGTGCACCGAACTGATTTGTCCTACTTCCCAGCAAATCGCGATCAGTTCATACAGCGGAGTCTTATCTATGAGATTGCGTGTGTAGTGCTGGCCGTCCCAGATGAGATATGGCACAAGCGTATCCGCAGCGACCCGAGCCGACCGTAGAAAATCGAGTACCTGATCTGTACGATTAAATGCTGACTCGGGAAGTTCTCGCAATCCGGCGGCAAACTTCTGGATGGCAACCGGCCTGGCCGTAACTTCAGTGCTCATGACCCACTCCTTAAACCGATTAGCTTAGAATTTTAGTATTGGCGACCATCATATTGTGCACCATACCCATTGTTCACGATACCGAAGATCAAGACGGCCTTCGACATCCGGTCATGATGATGCTTGTGTAATTCGTATGACACAGCGGCATCAATGACTAGTAACCCGCCGAAATATCCAACCGCCAATGCGTTGCCATGGGAGACGAAGGGACGAGCGATAGGGTCGGCTTCAAGCGCCAAGCCGGGATGGTCCATGCCTCGCATGGTGTAGTAGTAGTCAGCGCCCTTGGCGGCGGCATCCAGCGCGAGGAGTGTGGTATTCGCTTTGGTCCAGAAGCTTGTGGACGGACAGTTTGGGAGTTCACCGTGGCCAGCGAAAGCTGCTTGCCCCTGCACACTGATTGAGGTCATAAGGAAAAGGACAAGAGCGATCGGTAAAGATCTCAATTGCGGGCCTCAGGTCTTCCGAAATGCATGCTTGTTCCGAAATGCTTCCTGGCGACGCTGGGCGCGAAAAACGCGGCCCTCAGGACGTTGATGACCGTCCATGCTGATCCCATCCATAGCTGCATTTCTGGGTCCAGGGAGGCCGATGAAACCGAAGAGAGATGGCTGCTAAGTGGAGCAGCCGACAAAGCTAATTCATTGGGTTCCTTTAAGTTGATACAGCTGAGATGAAAGAGCATTCACTAGAAGGGAATTTCTTTTGCCTCGGCCAAATTGTCAGGCCGTGCGGCTTTAACGTCGCGCATGTCATTGCGCCCGACGGTAAGCGTATCGCAAGATTCATGTGCCGGAGTTTGTGCGAATCTTTGTTTTGATAGCCGCCAAGCAGAACCGCCTCGCCTCGTCGCCAGTCCACGGTGGGCAGCGGGCTGAGCGAACCGCTGATGTTGCACCAATGGAGAAGATCCAATCCCCTAAATCGTGCATGGGTTCTGACACTAATTTTTAACCCGGTGGTTCTCCATGCGAAACAAGCACTTCCCCAGTCTCCCTCCGCACCACTGCGGTAAGTGGTTGAAGTCAAATAAGATGGTTGAAATGAGCCGCCCCTCTTCCTGCAACTTTTCTTTCCCTTCTGTGTTCCCAACTAAGTAGAGACCTGGTCCGTGGTTGGTGACAAAAAGGGCAACCACGAAGACCACAGTCACGGGAAAGTTTCTGGATCCGGTCCGAGATTTCGGCGGACCTGGGAGGTCAATATGCGTTACCTGAGATATTTAGCGTTGCTGGCAGTCCTGATGTTGCCGCTTGCCTTCGCGCGGGCGCAAGTAGGAGTTGCCATCGGAGTAGGACCGGGCTACGTTGACGGGCCGCCGGCGTGTGAGTACGGGTACTACGACTATTATCCATATTCCTGCGCACCCTACGGCTACTACGGTCCGGGGTGGTTTAACGGCGGAGTGTTTATCGGCGCCGGCCCCTGGTATGGTTTGGGCTGGGGCTGGGGCGGCGGCTACGGCCGAGGAGGCTGGGGCTACGGACGCGGTGGCTACGGGTACGGAGGTTACGGACACGGTGGCCACGGCTATGGAGGTTACGGACGCGGTGGCTATGCCCATGGCGGCTTTGCCCGCGGCGGCGGTTTCCATGGCGGAGGCGGCAGTTTCCATGGCGGATCCCACAGCCGCGGTTTCCATGGTGGTGGAGGTGGCGGTTTCCACGGTGGCGGAGGTCACGGTGGTGGAGGTCATGGGGGCGGACGCCGGTAAGGAACTCCAGACACAGTGAGAAGCTTCAACTGGCTGGCAGCATGCGCTGCCAGCCTTTTTATTGGACCCCTGGTCTGGACAATCGGTTGAGCGACATTTCAAGTAATGTACGCGCGTGTTGCGGCACGAGTTTGGGACGTGTCAGGAAAGATGCCGCAACCCGTCGCAAATCTTGTCAAGCCCCCATTTCCCCGATTCTCCCGATAAGTCCATGAATAAGATAGGGGGTGCGGATCCACTCCCGCACCCTTTTTCCATTGAATCCGCACCCATCCAGTCCAAGTATAAAGAGTTTCTACCGTATCCAGATAAGGCACCCCCAACTAACCGAGACCCTCACACCTGAGACCTGACACCTGACCAAAGGAGAGCACTATGTCGACTTATCGCGTAACCATCCGCCGCTGCCAGCACATCAAAGTCAACGGCATCCAATGCGGATCGCCCGCCAAGCGCAACGAGAGCCATTGTTTCTTTCACGATCAAAGTCGCCTCGTGGGCCCCGAAATCAACATGAATTTCAGCGAGCGCGGCATCATCAAGCTCCCCACCCTGGAGGATGCAAACTCCGTCCAGTTCGGCCTTGCCAACGTTATGCGCCAGCTCGCGACCCACAATCGCACCGCATCTCGGCTCCTGCGCGCCCTTCGCACCGCCGCCAAACGTCAAGCTTACCTTGGAGCCGAGACCCACCCACATCCCCAACGCGCACGAAACCTCTAACTCCTTATTTAACAGTATCGTACATACAACTCATTTGAATCCATTGATTTACGAGGAATTTTACGCTAATGGCAACAAACGGTGTGGCGCACATGTGTGTCAAGCGTGATACACTTAACATGGCTTGAGCTATGTGGCGAAGATTCTTCAAACTCCTGTTTTACATTATTCTCTCACTCTACATCATTTCAGTTGGAACATTCATCGCTGTGCTATGGGCTCCCACGTGGCACCAAGGATTACTGCGATTTTCATATCGGGTATGGATGGCATTCTTGGTCCATGTTGGTTCGACCGGAGCCGGTTTCATCAGCCCCGCTATTCTTTCCATCCTCAGCATCATTCTCACAGTGGTTTGCGTTGGCGTCGTTCAAGGTTGGGATGCCATGCTGAAGCATTGGTGGGAGACTGCCTTAATTACGGCAGTAGTTCTCGTAACGGCTATATTGGCAGTCTACGGACCACAATTTATCTGGCAAGCTGTCAAACTGGCGCGGGAGGATCGTCAAACACTTGCGGCAAGTAATTCAGAACTGTTTGGGGAGAATCAAAGTTTAGCTAGACAACTTAAAGACTCAAACGCGAGTGCCGAGCAACGCTGTGAGGCGGCGAATGGGAGCGCGTTACAGCGGTGTACAAAGCAGCTAAATGCCGTGTGTTATCTTCCAGACCGTCATTTTAATGCCGAACAGCGTGAATATCTATTCACAAAGCTAAAGTCATTTGCTGACTCCATAAAAAGACAGAACAGGTCGTTGGTTATAGAAATTATTGCTGCCTATCCCGGCGACAGAGAATCAAGGAATTTTGTAGAAACATTGGAAGACATCTTTAACAACGCTGGATGGACCGTCAAACGCCCCCAAACCTACAAAGAAGGCGAAGAAGCGAAGGAGCGAGAGTATTGGATTTCACGGCATGAAACAATCACTGGCGTTAGTGTTGTATATCCGACTGGCGCAGCAGCACGTTCTGAACCGGCTACGTCCGCACAAAGTTTTGGTATGTCGCTTAATAAGATTGTGAGACAACCGCGACTTGCTCCGCCTTTCGAACCGTACACCCCGAGTCTGTCAGGTATGCCATATTTAGATAATATGATGCTGCTGGTCGGGTATAAAGTATATCCATGAAAAGAGAATACGTAGAAGGCCCGGAAGCATTTGAGAATTTTGAACGGTTTGCGACCGCGATTCTACAGGCTCCGAGCAAGAAAGGGAAGCAGCCTAAGAAGACTGCTTCTCGAAGGAAACCGAAGAAATCCGGCAAGGACTAGAAGGGGACTGGCGTTTCCCCGCCCCTGTCGGGGACGTGTGAAGCGTGTCGGTATCCTTGCCAGTGAGTTCGGCGTAGGTCAGCCGCTTTCCGGCGATCTGGCTCATAGCCAGCGCGAAGCGGTCAGAGTCATTGCCCTTGCGATTGTTAAATCTGAAAACTTGTTCGTCAACATAACGGTCAAGATGAAACGGCTCAACAGCAACATAAGTCCCGCGCAGAGTCCGCTTGAGAAGCGACCAGAAATTCTCAAGGCCATTGGTATGCACGCGGCCTTTGACGTAAGTCTCAGCATGGTTCACAACGTCATGGATAAACCGAGAGTGCAGGAGATCGTAGCCGACGGCATTGTCGGTATAGACGGTGGAACCATAGCGGACGTTGTTCAATACCTCATTCTGCAAAGTCTCGCGCTTCACATTCGGCACAACCTTCGCCCGAACTCTTCCCGGTCGGTTTGCCCTTGAGCACCTCCCGAATCCGCTGAAGCATGAACCATGCCGACTCTTGATGAATGCCAATCGCCTTGGCCAATTCGTAGCTGCTGATTCCGTTCTTGCAGTTCGACAGCATCCAAAACGCAACCATCCATTTATCAAGGCTGATTGGGGAATCTTCCATGATCGTCTTGACCTTAACGGTAAACTGTTTCTCGCAGACATAGCAGAACCAGATTTTCCGCGTCTTGATAAACGAGTGCTTCGCTTTTTGGCAGCGCGGGCAGGTAACTTCGCCAGAGGGCCAGCGATACCGTTTCGCGTACTCGAAAGTCCGGTCGGGATCGGAAAAGTAGGCAATCGCTTCTTGCAAGGTTTTAGGAGTTTTAAGAGTGGCGTCCATGCACAGATGCTACACTAGGAGCACATGTGTGTCAAGCCGTTTTTTACCACGCTAATCGCGTGATTCTAAAGATCAGCGATATTGAAAAATCGGCGATATTGAAATTTTTCCGCACCCTACCATCATAGGAAAGCGGTTTATTGTGAAAGGGCGGGACCGCGCAAACCTCCGCAGTCGGTTACGGGAGCGAATAATCGAAGGTCCAAGTGTGTTTACCCTGAGCGTCGATGTGGATCATGAGCGAACCCGTGAGTCCGGTCAGTTCTCCAGTGCCGGAACTGGGCACAACCGTCACGCTCAGCTCTCCCGCAGAGGGGGCGTCGCCTTTCATCATCGAGGCGCGGTGCGCGAAGGTGAAGCTGCCCTGTCGGCCGTTAAGCTTGCCGGTCATGCGCTCAATCGCAACGTAGGCCATGGAGCCGGTGCTCGCGGTCGAGCCCGTGATCATCTCTCCATGGCTGACGCCTTCGAAGTCACCATGCCAAGTCTTTTCGGATGTGACACGACTAATGTCGTTCGCCTTCTCGAAGTCGGTGGGCTCGGCGGGAGCCATCTTGATGTCGAAAGAACCTTTGGCATGGACTATGTGCATGTGCATCTCCTTCTGAGCCGCGACCGTCAGGGCTCCGACACTCAGGGCGAGACTCATCACCGCCGCCGCCACTTCGAATCTCATTCTCATCTCGCCCCCGAAAAGCAGCTTACAGAATTCTTGATCCGAGCTCGATCCTATCCCTTGCGTCCGCACGATCAGCAGCTGTCTGCCACATTGCACAACCAAACGAAACCAGACTAAGAGCTGCTCCTGCCTACCTCGCCGCTTCCACAAAAACAGCCGTGCCATAGGCCAGAACTTCCGTGACGCCCTGCATCACTTCAGTCGCGTCGTAGCGCGCGCCGACCACCGCATTGCCGCCCATCTCCGCCGCGTGTTTCAACATCAGATCGAAGGCCTCGGCGCGAGTCCGTTCGCAAAGATTGGTCAGAAGACTGATGTTGCCGCCGACCAGCGTCTGCAAGCTGGCGCCAATGGTTCCGAAGATCGAACGCGAGCGCACCGTGATTCCACGCACCACGCCCAGCGTTCGCACCACGCGAAAGCCATCGAGCTCGAACTGCGTGGTAACCATGTTATGCGCGACCATACGGCCCGCAGTGACAGCATAGGTGCCCATCGCTCCTCCGATTTAAAAGTTCCGTGGAACTCGGATCGCGCCGTGTTGGCGCTTTGTTGGAAAGACAAACCTCATTCCACCACCCACTCCCGCATGCGTCGCACCAGTGAAGCCGGCGCTTCCGCTTCCAGCACCACCAGCCCGTCCTGATACCGGCGCGAATAGATGCGGGCACGGGCCTCCAACTGGGCCAGCATCTTGCCCTCTTTTTGCGGGATGCGCAGGTGAACACGGCTGGGTCGGTCTTCATCGAGCCGGGCATCGACGTGCTCGAGCAGCGCGCTTAATCCGATTCCTTTGACTGCCGAGACGTGGATCGTGGATTCGCCATCCCGCAGCGACTCGCGCTGCTTCGGAAGCAAAAGATCGATCTTATTCATCACCCGCAGCCGCGGTTTCTTATCTGCCTCGAGTTCCTTGAGAACGCTTTCCACTTGCGCGTCCTGCTCGGCAGAGACCGGACTGCTGGCGTCCGAAACCTGCAGAATGAGCGTGGCGCGTTGCACTTCTTCGAGAGTCGCGCGGAACGCCGAAACCAGCGTATGCGGAAGGTGCCGGATGAAACCTACCGTGTCGGAGAACAGCACCTTGCGTTTTGAGGGAAGTTCAGCGCCGCGGATGGTCGGATCGAGCGTGGCGAACATGCGTGACGACGCAACCACGTTCGACTTGGTGAGAGCATTGAACAACGTGGACTTCCCCGCATTGGTATACCCCACAAGCGCGACCGTGGCCACAGGCACCGATTCACGCCGCTGCCTTTGCTGCGCCCGTATGCGGCGCACATTTTCGATTTGCTGTTTGACGTGGCGAACGCGTCGGTAAATCTTTCGCCGGTCGGTCTCCAGTTGAGTTTCGCCCGGTCCGCGAGTGCCGATGCCGCCGCCGAGCTGTGACATTTCCACGCCACGGCCAGCCAGCCGAGGCAGCATGTATTCGAGCTGGGCCAGCTCCACTTGCAACTGACCTTCACGGGTGCGGGCGTGCCGCGCAAAAATGTCGAGGATCAATTGCGTGCGATCGATGACGCGCGTGTTTAGAACTCGCTCAATGTTGCGCTGTTGCGAGGGCGAGAGGTCGTGATCGAAAAGAATTACATCGGCGGAAACCGAGCCTGCGGCGCCGGCAATTTCCTCCAGCTTGCCCTTGCCGATCAGCGTGGCGGGATCGGGGCGATCCTTGCGCTGCGTAAATTCTCCAGCAATGCTCGCGCCCGCGCTCGTGGCCAGCGAACGAAGTTCATCAAGAGATTCTTCCTGGCTGAAGTCCGGCGAATCGGCCGGCGAGGGTAAAGATAAGGATAAGGATGATGATGAAGCGGCAACGCTAGTGGCGTGATCGCGAGCTGCCTGGGCCCCGGGAGTGAGGCTTGGAGCGTGTTTCTTTGCGGCGCGGCTCTGGTTGCGAAACTCCACTCCTACCAGGAACGCACGTTCCTGCAACTCGGAGCGATTGGGCACCGCTTTCGGCTCACGGCGCGAACTGCGGCGCGGGCCTCCCCGCGAACTATCGTGCGAACGGTTCCTCGAACCATTGCTCGAACGCTCGCTCGAACTTTCCGGAGAAGTATCGCGGCCCGTCAGTCTGGAGTCATCTCGGCGCAAGCAAACTCATTTCATCCTTCGGTCCCGGTTCCGGAATCGACGTGCGGAGCCGTCGCCTCAGCAGAGGACGCAACGGCGGTCGGTTTGGCATCGGAGTGACCGTGCGCGCCGCGCGAAATGACAACCGTCGAAATCGCGTGCTTGAAAATAAGCTGCTCCTGGTTGCTGGTTTCGAGAACCACCGAGTATTTGTCGAATGACCGGATCCGTCCCGTCAGCTTCACGCCACTGACCAAATAGATCGTGATATTGTGCCGTTCCTTGCGCGCTGTGTTAAGAAAGGAATCCTGAATATTCTGTTGCGCCGGCTTGGCTTCCATTTGCCGATCTCCTTTTGCTTCTGATTCGATGCTGCGCCGTGTGTTTAGGGCGGGGAATCGGCGGCAGCTCTCCTCGGGTGGCTCCTACAATACGTCCTTGTCTCGCGCTTTTCAACTTTTTAGGAAGTAAATTCCTGCGTATTTTCTACCACGGAGACATGGAGAACCACCAACTGCTTGGCAACACCTTTCTCTTGTAGTGATTGCACGTCTGAGTTTTTCTCCGTGACTCTGTGACTCCGTCGTGAACGAAGCAGACCAGGACATTACCGGATGATCGGCGAGTTTCATTTCCGTCGCCAGCCATCTACAATCGTCACTTCTAGAACAGAGTCTCACGATAGGAGCCAGAGCTTGATGGATATTAATTTCCCTTCCGACTTCAACACTAACCTGCTGATGCTGTTTCGTTGGCTGCATCTTATCGGCGGCGTCACCTGGCTCGGCCTCTTGTATTTTTTTAACCTTGTTAATGTCCCGTTCATGAAGGAACTCGATTCTGCCACCAAAGGCAAAGTCTTGCCCAGCCTAATGTCGCGCGCCCTGTGGTGGTTCCGCTGGGCGTCGGTACTCACGGTGTTGATGGGTCTGGCGTATTGGGGCAACATCGTCGCTTCCGATGCCAAGAACGCCGACGCAGCTCTTCGTGCAACCTCCGGTGGTCCGATGGGAACATTCTTTGGCATCTGGACGGTCGCCTGGGCCCTGATGTATGCCTGCACCATTCCCGGTAAAGGCGCGCTCGACAAGGGACCGGTCCTGGGCGCGATCTACACCGTCATCGTGGTCGCAGCTTCGTGGCTGTTCCTGCACTTCAACGAGCACGGATGGGAGAGTAATCGCCTGCTCGCCATTGGCATTGGCGGCGGCATGGGATGGGTGATGATGCTCAACGTCTGGGGCGTAATCTGGCGGGCGCAAAAGAAAATCATTCGATGGACGGCCGACAATGCGGCCAATGGCACAGCCATCCCGGACAAAGCGAAATATCTGGCGCGGCAAGGTTTTCTTACGTCACGCGCCAATTTTGTGCTTTCTTTTCCGATGTTGTTCCTGATGGGGGCCGCGAGCCATTATCCGATGTTCGGGAAATAGCCTTTACCAGACCGTTATTATGCGCGAATACCTGGAAGACTGGCGTCCAATCTCCCGCTGGGCGATTGTGGCGTGGGTTATTTTCTACATTCTCTTCATGATCTACGCCTTCAACATGCATCGCAGCTTCCTCTTTATAGACTCCGCAAATCTTGTCGTCCACGAAGGCGGCCACTTGCTCTTCGGCTGCTTCGGCGGAACAATCGGCCTTTGGGGTGGAACCATTCTGCAGTGGCTGGTTCCGCTCCTGCTGGCAGCCTATTTCTTTCGCGAGCGCCAGCCCGCTGAGTTCGTGTTCTGCCTGTTTTTCTTCTTTGAGAACTGGCTCTACACGGCGACCTACATGGCCGATGCCCGCGCCATGGTTTTGCCGCTCGTCACCGTAGGAGATTCCGATTTCGTCGAGCACGACTGGAACACGATCTTCTCAGGCTTCGGGGTGCTATCGTGTGACACCGTGATCGGCGGCACCGTCCCCATTGTGGGATGGTGCGGGATGCTGGCCAGCACGGCATGGCTCGCGGCGCAGGGGCCAAAACACAGTTCGAGATGACGGTGCTGCCCAACACTCACGGCGCCGACTTCATCAAGGGCCTCGATCTTTTTAATCGCGCCCACTTTTTTGACGCGCATGAAGTTCTTGAAGACGTTTGGCGCTCCGCAGCTGATGACCAGCATCGGCGGCGGCATCTTCAGGGCATGGTTCAGCTGGCAGTCGCTTTTCATCATGAAAGCACTGGCAACAATCTGGGCGCCCGCTCGGTTTTGGAGCGCGCCATGCGCAATCTGAAGGGCGCGGAAAGCTCGCTTCCAGAACGTCGATCTTGACCGGCTGCGCGCTGACTTGGCCCCGTGGCGGCGCTATCTGGACAGTCAGCAGCCCGCAGCCATTTCTGCGGCAGATGTTGCGAGAGATGTTGCGAGCGAGATTGCGGATGCGCGAGTTATCCGTGCTGAAAGACCGACTAAGAGACCGTCGGCACTGCCCAGGATTGCGCTGCGACGCTAAGGAAGTTCTGATTAAGTCGTTGGGCTCCCCCATGCACCCACGTGGACCCCGTGGTGAAGGCCCTTTGCCGACACTTATTCAGAGTTTCCATAGAGCAACGCCGCTAACCGCGCCTGTTAGAATCCGATTGTTGTGAAGTCGAGACTCTCATCGCCCGTGAGTTCGCCGCGGCCGCGAGACACGCCAGCGTCCGTTCCTCTTCTTGATTTGCATCGCCAGTATGAGGGCATTCGTGAAGAGGTGCTCGCCGCGATTGCTCGCGTATGCGATTCGCAGAGCTTTATCCTCGGTCCGGAAGTTGAAGCGCTAGAGAACGAAATTGCCAGCCTAACAGGCGCGGCGTTCGCCGTCGGTTGCGCATCGGGAACGGAAGCTCTCTGGCTGGCGCTCGTCGCGGCGGGAGTAAAGCCTGGAGACTCGGTCATCACGACGCCATTCAGCTTCTTCGCGTCGGCGAGCGCGATCGTGCGGGCTGGAGCCACGCCAGTCTTCGTGGACGTCGACCCCGAGACGCTGAATCTCGACGCCGTGCTCGTTGGTCGACGACTGCGCCGAGAGCCAGATCAGACCAAACCCGCTCAGCCTTCAACCAGCGTGTGTGCCATTCTTCCGGTACATCTTTACGGCCAATGCGCCGACATGGAGCGTTTCCATCGAATCGCTGAGGAATTTGAGGTGGCAATTGTCGAGGATGCTGCGCAGGCTATTGGCGCCGAATGGAGCGGGCATCGCGCCGGTTCGCTCGGAGTAACCGCAGCGTTCAGTTTTTATCCGACCAAGAATTTGAGCGCTTACGGAGACGCAGGGATCGTAACCACTACCTGTCCGCGGATGGCCGAGCACATGCGGCGGTTGCGCAATCACGGCAGTCCGCGGCGCTACTATCATCACGAATTTGGCTGGAACGGGCGCATGGATGCCATTCAGGCTGCGGTCTTGCGCGTGAAGCTGCCGCACATCGCCGATTGGAACCGGAGACGCCAGCAGCACTCTGCGAACTACGATCTTTTGTTTGTCGAATCCGGGCTGACTTCCGCCCTGACTTCCAACGAAAGCGGTGCGCCAGTGCGGCTGCTTTCGCGGAGTCCGCAGGCTACACATGTGTTTCATCAGTATGTGATTCGCGCCCAGCGCCGCGACGACCTGCGCAAGTTTCTCGCGGAACGAAAAATCGGGTCGGAGGTCTACTACCCTTTGCCGCTGCACCTGCAGCCTGTTTTCTCTTATCTCGGACTCAAGCCAGGAGACTTGCCCGTCGCCGAGAAAGCTGCCGAGGAAGTGCTGGCCTTGCCGATGTTCCCGGAGTTAACCGAGGCTGAGATTCGGTGGGTGGTCGAGAGCATCGCGGATTTCTACAGCTGACTCCGAAGTTCTCCAGGCCGCATCGCTGACAAGCCTGCTGAAAAATGTCTCTACCTACATTTTATTTCTCCGCTTCCGCTTCGTCTTTCTATTCTCAGCTTTCTTTGCTGCTGTCCGTGTTGGTTGTTCTCCGGGGGCGAGCACTCTACGCACGATCGGAGTATTCAGCTTGTATTTGCGCTCGCTTACGTTTCCGTTGTCATCCTGCACTCGAATGGTGAACACCGGCAGCGCGCCTTCCTTGTCGAAATTTTCTTGCGCAACGGTTACCGGCAGCACGCCCTCCATGCGCTCGCGGTAGGCTGTCTCATAGCGATGGCGTCTTACGTTCCAGGTGAAGACGCGAATCTGGTTGAAGTCGAAGGGCAGGCCATCCTTCGGCTCCGTGAGGACGGTCAAATACTGTGGAATCCTCTTGTCTCCGTCGTGAACTTCATCCAACACGAAGAACGCGACAATGCGCTGCCCTTCCGCATACTGCGCGACGTTGAGCGGCACGTCGAGATCGACCATGCGCGCGAGCACCCATCCGACCCGGTTGTGGGAGTCGCGCACCAGCCACCAATCTTCTTTAACCACCGCCGGGTTTGGCGGAGCAGGCGCTGATGGGGCACGAGTTGATCGGGGAGGCGTTGCCGCAGCGGGCTTTTCCTGCGCAGCGTTTGCGGGAGTAGCGCCCGCCTGGGCCGATTCTTTTTCTCCTTCGTTTACATTCTTATTGGCTCCTTTATTACCTTCTTGATGCGCTCCAACTGCGGCGTGCCACGGCGAAGCGGCTGCGCTCGACTTCTCGGCCGTGCCCCGCTTCAGCAACGACAGCTTTTCTCCCGAAGAAATCTGATAAAGGTGTTCGGTTTCGCGGCCCGGTTCGACGTGCAGATTCGTGTCATTGCGCGTTGTTCCCTGGGCCTGCACCGGATCGTTCTGATTATCCGCGGCCAGCTTCTGGATCTGATCGTAGACTTGCTGGCTGACCAGGTAGCGCTGCTCGACCCATCCGGTCACGCCGGTGGCGGTGCGTACTTTAACGAAGCGGCGGTCATGGTCGAGAACTTCGACGCGGTCGCCATTCTTTACTACTCCGGTTTTTTCGAACACAGCAGCCACGTGGTCGCGCAGGACGGCTTGAACGGCGGAAACATAGGCAGTCTCTAGCACGTGCTCGCGGCCGCGATTGCAGGCTGACAGAAAAGCCAGGCAAAGAATGGGAGTCAACGGCGAGAAAGCTAACGGCAAAAAGCTATGGAGAAAACTTTTCACGGGTTGTTAACCACTATAGCGCGAGCCCGGTTGCGCTGGCAGGCATTCGGATGCTCCCCCAATCGGCTCCGGAAAATCCCTTCGCGCACTTTGCCGGGTGCCCTACTCTAGCGTCGGCCTTTTCGACGTTAGAGTGGTATTCCACGGTCCCATAAAGCTTGGGATTTTACCCCGTGTGCCGCGAGCGCGCCACTCCCACCGAAGAGCCCGAGAGGTGTCGCACCCTCAATCGAAAATCCACCCAGCTACTGGACCGCCGTCAACGTCGCTATCGGCGAGCTCACCGTTCCGCCGGAAGTGCTCGGGTAGCTCATTTGGAGCGTATACGAGGTAGCGGTACCGCCCTGAGATAATAGGCACTCTTCCGCTGGATTATTGGCTGGGTTAACTGCGGCAGTGCAGGTTAAAAAACTGTCTTCCGTTGTAATCGTCAACGTACCACCGTTGTTCTCGTTGATGAAGGTCGGTGGGCCCGGGGTCGCAGCAAAAGTGAAATACACGGGATCACCACCGGCCGTTATGGTGGCGGTAGTGGGGCTCACCGTAATGCTCGTGACATCTCCGATTACGGTGGCGGTGGCTGTGCCACTAAGACCCTGAGCGGATCCGGTGATCGTCGCCGCGGCGGTAGTCACGCTCAGACCAGTTGCGCTTCCCCCGGCGGTAATCGATATTGACGGTGAACTGCTGGTCCATACCAGCCCGGTGCTAATCAGCGACCGGGTGCCATCCTCGTAGGTTCCGTATGCTGAGAACTGCTGTACGGCGTTCACCGAAAGATTAACGCTCGGAGGCTGGATAACAATCGACTCGAGAACGTTGGGCTGGAAGAATCCACGGCAGCTAACCCCAAAAGCCACTGCCATTAGAACGGTGAAAGCAAGCGTTAACCATAGTTTTCGCCCAACAAACATAAATCATCGGCCTCGGATACTGTGATTTTAGCAGAACGTTCGGCCTATACCCGTTCTCCGATAGTACATAGGCGGGGACGTACTTTTGTGTAGGTCGCGAACCGGAAGCGTTCCAGTAATGGAACGACGCGCCATCCTCAACTTGCGCGGCGTTTTCCGCCGGGCGTCTGCGCTCCCGGATCTGCGCTTTGAGGAAGGTTTCAGGCCGACTGTTCGCTGGGCGACTTGGTGAACAGGATCTCAAACACGAGAAGGCCGGCTCCGACTACGATGGCGCTATCGGCAACGTTGAAGGCGGGCCATTGATGCGGGCCTATATAGAAGAGAAGAAAATCGACGACGTGGCGGCTGACGAGGCGGTCCCACAGGTTGCCGATTGCGCCTCCGAGGATTAACGACAGTCCGATTCCGGTTGAGGTGAGGCTATGACTGTTTTTCCAGAGGAGCACGGAGACGATCACCAGCGCAACCGCGGAAAACCCGATCAGCATTCCGACCTTCCATCCAGAAGGGGAATCGGCGAAGATGCCAAAAGCGGCGCCGGGGTTTTCGGCGTGGATGATGCGGAAAAATCCTGGAACGACGAGAATGCTGTCATGCAGGGAGAGACGGTGCGCGATCGCGATCTTGGTGATGCGATCAAGTGCGATGACAAAGAGTGCGATCAGGAAATGATATTTGCGCATGATTGCAAGGGTTGCTCTTATTATATGTGGAACTTTGTATCTGCACCCAGGTGACGCAACCCTTTCAAGGTCTATGTGCACTTTCGGTGACGCAATCCTTCAAGGTTTTGTCATCCCTTCAGGATTTTGTCATCCCGAACGAAGTGAGGGACCTGCAGTTCGCCGCAAAATGCAGATTCTTCACTCTCCGCCAATTTCCTTTAGCACAGCGCTGCACCGCTCGCATATGGTGGGGTAGTTTTTGTTTTCGCCCACGTGAATGGAGTAGTTCCAGCAGCGTTCGCATTTCTGGCCTTCGGCTTTCTTGATCTCTACTTTGAGGGCTTCGGCGCCGTCGGGAGACGCGGCAAGCCGTGTCTGTACCGCGGAGACGATGAACAGGTAGCGCAGTTCGGCTTCATGCCGCTTAAGAAGGGCGCGCAGCGGATCGGCGGCGGTGATCAGGACTTGCGCTTCGAGGCCCGTGCCGATGAGTTTGTTGTTGCGCGCCTCTTCGAGAGCCTTCAAAACGTCGTCGCGGACGCGTCTTAATTCATTCCACGCGGTGTTCCCCTCCTTGTCTGCCTTGTCAGCGAACCTGTCTACGAATTTCTGAAGGTCCGGGCTCGACGTTGGGGACGGCTTTAAGCCATCTTCTCCAGCGATATCGGAAGTGGAGGGAAACGACGCCAGGTGCACGCTCGCTTCACGCGCGGCGATCTGCGGCAAATATCGCCAGATTTCCTCGCAGGTGAAGGTCATGATGGGCGCTAGCAAGCGGACCAGCGCTTCTCCGATCCGCCATATGGCGGTTTGCGCCGAGCGCCGAGATTTGGACTTCGGAGCGGAAATGTAGAGGCGGTCTTTGAGGACGTTGAAATAAAAGGCGCTCAGGTCGACGATGCAAAACTGATTTACGCGATGGTAGATCTTGTGGAAGGCGAACTCGTCGTAGCCACCGCGCACGTCGGCCGCAAAAGAGCAGGTCTGGCTCAGCATGTACTGATCGAGCTCCTCCATCTCTTCGAACGGCACCGCGTCTTTTACCGGATCGAAATCGTAGAGATTGCTCAATATGTAGCGAAAGGTGTTGCGAATCTTTTTGTAGTTGTCGCCTACGCGCTGCATCAGGGCTTCGGAGCCTACCACGTCTTCGCGGAAGTCGACGGATGCAGTCCATAGGCGCACGATCTCGCCGCCAAGGCGGCTGGCGATATCGACCGGGTCGACGTTGTTGCCTCGCGACTTCGACATGGCCTGGCCTTTTTCGTCGAGCGTCCAGCCCGGCGTGACCACGCCGCGATAGGGAGGGGTGGCATGCGTGCCCATGGCGCAGAGGAGCGAGGACTGGAACCATCCGCGGTATTGATCGCCGCCTTCGAGGTAGAGGTCGGAGGGCCAGGGATAGTGATAGTCGGGTTCGTCGGCGATCAGCGCCAGGTAGCTGGCTCCAGATTCGAGCCAGACGTTGAAGATGTCGGTTTCTTTTTCGAACTTCGAGGCGCCGCAGTGCGGGCACTTGGTGCCGGCGGGAACGATGGTGTCAGGCTCGTTCGTAAACCAGGCGTCGGCGCCGGAGCGGGCAAAGAGTTCGACGACTTTGCGGTTGACGGCGTGGTCGTTGAGCGGCTTGCCGCAGGCCTCGCAAAGGAAGACGGCGATGGGAACTCCCCATACGCGCTGGCGCGAAATGCACCAGTCGGGGCGGGTTTGAATCATGTTGGAGAGGCGCTCTTCGCCCCACGCGGGATCCCATTTCACGTTTTTGATTTCGCTTAGGGTGCGGGTGCGTAACGTGTCTTCTTTGCCCTGTCCTCCGGGCATGGGTGTCTCCATGGAGATGAACCACTGCTCGGTGGCGCGGAAGATCACGGGATTGTGGCAGCGCCAGCAGTGGGGATACGAGTGCTCGGTCTTTTCGGTGTGGAGCAGGGAGCCGCGGCTTTTGACCAGGTCGATGATGGGCTGATTGGCATCCCACACGCGCTTGCCGGTATATTCGGGCAGGCCATTGCGCAGTATGCCTTTTTCGTCGACGTTGCTGGTGGCGTCGAGTCCGTATTTGACTCCGGTCATAAAGTCTTCGGCGCCGTGCGAGGGCGCGGTATGGACTACGCCGGTGCCGGTGTCCATGGTGACGTAGTCGGCTAGAACGCCTAGAATTTTTCGGTCTAGAAACGGATGCTGGAAGTTGAGGCGCTCGAGTTTGCGGCCAGGGAAGTGGGCCAGTTCGCGCGGATTGGCTAGGCCGCACTTGTCGGCAGCATCTTTCGCGAGCTTGGCGGCTACTATGTAGACTTCGGCGCCGGATTCGAGCGCCACGTAATCCTCGTCGGGATGGAAGGCGACGGCCATGGAAGCGGGGAGTGTCCAGGGAGTGGTGGTCCAGATGATGGTCGAGACTTTCTTGCCGGCGAGCGCGGGGTCTATCATCGCCGGATCATCCAGCAACGCGTACTTTACCCAGACGGTTGAACTGGTGTGGTCTTCATATTCGACTTCGGCTTCGGCTAGGGCGGTCTCGTCGTGCATGCACCAGTAGACGGCGCGCAGGCCTTTGTAGACGAACCCATTTTCGTAAAACGAAAAGAAGGTGGAGAGCACGACCGACTCGTATTGCGGGTTCATCGTGGCGTAGGGCCGGTTGAAGCGGCCGAAGACGCCTATGCGCTTGAACTGCTGGCGCTGCAGGTCGAGAAACTTCTGCGCGTATTTGCGGCACTCGGCGCGGACGTCGGTGGGGCGCATCTGCAGCTTCTTGCCGCCGAGTTCCTTGTCGACTTTGATTTCAATGGGGAGGCCGTGGCAATCCCAGCCAGGGACGTAGGGCGCGTCGAAGCCGGACATGTTTTTCGATTTGACGATGAAATCCTTGAGGCACTTGTTCATCGCGGTGCCGAGGTGGATCGGTCCGCTGGTGTAGGGAGGGCCGTCGTGGAGAATGTACTTTGGCTTGCCTTTGCGGGCTTGACGAATGCGCTCGTAGAGGCCCATCTGCTCCCAGCGTTCGAGCATTTTGGGCTCGTTCTGAGGCAGGCCTGCCTTCATGGGGAAGTTGGTTTTGGGCAGATTAATGGTGGATTTCAGATCCATCTGTACTGGCACAAGCTCTCCCAACTGATTGAATCTTTTCATTATATAGGGAGCGCGAGAGAACACGTCCAAGCGCGCGCAGAGACCGGCGCAAAATGGAAAAAGTACTGCCTCGCGTGCTAGGAAAGCGTGTACAATTTCCCATAGGATCGAAGATCGACGACCAGCGTGCATCTAACCGACGAGGGAATGTTGGGCGGTGAAGCTCGTTTGTTTTTGCGTGCGACGTTTTTGACATGCGACCTTTGGGGAGCGCGGGCGCATCTAAGTGATGGGTTTCATCTCTGCGAACAGTTCCGCAAAATGTGTCTCGTGAATTGCGTTAAGTCAATTTGTTTGCCGCCCGGGGAAATATGGCAGATCTTCAGACGCCGCTGAATCCGCAAACTCTAAGCTCAGAGCCGGAGTTGCATCTCCTCCTGGTGAATCAGACTCTGGACCAGCCCTTGTGGAAATCGCTGTTTCGCAACATTGATGAATTCTTCTTTCCCAAGAAACTCCCGCCGTTGGTGCTCACGTCGAAGCCGGTCGCGGTGCGCGACATCTGGGGCTTCTACAACTACAAGGGGCGCAGCGCCGCCGCCTCGACAGTCATCCATTTGATCGCTGTTTCGTTGATCATCGCGGCCACGTATCTAGGGCGAAAGATCGTCGATGTCGTCAAGCCGAAAGAAACCGTGATGCTAATAGCGCCCGATGACATTCCCAACCTGCCGCCTTCGAAGACCAGGAGCGGCGGCGGTGGCGGAGGCGGCGATCGCGACAAGCTTGAGGCATCGATGGGCCGGTTGCCGAAGCAGTCCATGCAGCAGTTCACCCCGCCTCTGGCGGTGGTGCGCAATCCGGATCCGAAGTTGCCGATGGAACCGACGGTGGTGGTTCCTCCCGATATTAGGATTCCGCAGCCGAACGTTCCCGACCTGGGCAATCCGCTGTCCCGCCTGCCGTCTGTGCCTTCGAATGGTACTGGATCTGGCGGCGGCATTGGCTCGGGCAGCGGAGGCGGCGTCGGTTCGGGCACCGGTCCGGGAGTCGGCGCGGGTGAGGGTGGTGGCACAGGCGGTGGGCTATTCCATGTTGGCGGCGGCGTTTCTGCTCCCAAGGTCATTTATCAGCCCGATCCTGAGTATTCGGAGGAGGCGCGCAAAGCCAAGTTTCAAGGCACCTGCGTGCTCTGGCTGATTGTTGGTCCGGATGGTAGGCCGCGCGACGTCCGGGTGGCTCGAACTTTAGGATTGGGCCTGGATGAAAAGGCCATTGAAGCGGTGAAGAACTGGCGCTTTGAACCGGCTTATAAAGATGGCAAGCCGGTGTCGGTGCCGATTAACGTGGAAGTCAGCTTCCGTTTGTACTGAGACAGACAAAAGGTCGGGAGCCCAGAAGGCGGCCGCGCGAGCGGCCGTTTTTGTTCAATCACTGTGAACACAAAGTTAAGCAGATAGTTGTTGCCGCCTCAGACAATGCCTGTCGAGACGGCACCGGCCTGGATACCGGTGCTATTGACACCGGTTTAGTTGGTCTGACGCTAGGACAACAAGGCCATCAACCCCACCATTTGCTGTTCGGCTTGGCCGGATGAAAAACGCCGCAATGTCCTCCGGCTTCCATCCCTTGCGCGACGATAGCGTCGGTCCCTGCTCTTCATCCTCAGTGACGTTGTTGCTTGTCAACCCTAAGCCCAATATACTTCTTGGCATCCAAAAGGATGATGCCCGTACTCACGACCCATGTCCCAGCCGCGCGCTCTTGTAATGCGCTCGCGAAACAGACTTTAAAGGCGGATCGCGTAGCATGGCCTCTTCGTCAACTCGCTGGCAACGGCTCCAGGCTTTGTTTTACGAAGCTCTCGAATTGAAGCCGGAATCCCGCTTAGCATTTCTTGAGCGGAACTGCGCTGGCGATGCGGAGCTGCGAAAAGAAGTAGAAGCCCTTCTGGATTCTGCGGAAAAACCAATGGATTTCCTGCAGCAACCCGTCGTCGATGCAGCTCACCAAATGATGAAAGAAAGTCGATGTGAAATGGTTGCGGCTGGCACTCAGTTGGCGCACTACAGGATTTTGTCAACGCTTGGAGCTGGAGGCATGGGCGAAGTTTACTTGGCCGAGGATTTGCAGCTCCGGCGCAAGGTCGCGCTTAAAATGCTGGCGCCAGAACTGACTAGTGACGAGCGCGGTTTGCGCCGTTTTGAACATGAAGCGCATGCAGCTTCCGCGCTGAATCACCCCAACATTCTTACCATTTATGAATTCGGCCAGGTCGAGGGATTCCATTTCATAGCCTCCGAGTTTATTGACGGCGTGACCCTTCGTCAAAAGACTGCTGGCAAACTCGAGCTAAACGCCGCGATTGATATTGCAATACAGATTGCCAGCGCTCTTGCGGCCGCGCATGAGCGCGGAATTGTTCATCGCGACATCAAACCCGAAAACGTGATCGTCCGGACGGATGGAATCGTCAAAGTCCTCGACTTCGGCATCGCCAAACTGGGCGAGAAGCGACTCGGCCACACAACTTATCGAAGTGGCATGACCGTCACGTCTTCGATTAGCGAACCGGGAATGGTGCTCGGTACAGCCAGGTACATGTCTCCCGAACAGGCCCGCGGATTAGAAGTAGACGCCCGCAGCGACATTTTCAGCCTGGGATCGGTTTTTTATGAACTCGTCACCGGCAAAGCGGCATTCGAAGGCGATACCGCGAGCGATGTAATCGCCGATATTCTGAAAGTTGAACCGCCTCCGCCAGCAGACTTTGTTCCCGACGTGCCGCCTGAAATTGAGCGCATCATCGGCAAGGCGCTGCGCAAGGACCGTGAGACCCGTTACCAGTCGGTGCGAGACCTGCTGATTGACCTTCAGGACTTTAAGAAGGAGTGGGAATTTCAATCCAAGTTGCTCGCACAGGGACAAAAATCGCTCCGTACTGAACGATCGACGAGTTCCGGCCGCAAAACGCCCGCGCGAGGGACGTTGCCTGCTCCAATCCCGGATGAGACTTTTCCGGCCAAGATTTGGCTATGGTGCCTTGGACTCTTTTTGGTTGCTGTTGTTGGGATTCTCGCTTACCTGTATGCCAGGAGACCGAACCTATTGCCGACAGCGGCGCGGCCCCGCAGCCTGGCAATTCTCCCCTTCCGGAATCTCAAACAGGATCCTGCGACCGATTTCCTCGGCTTCTCGTTGGCGGATGAGATCATCACCAAACTTGGCTACGTTAATGCTCTTACCATTCGTCCTTCCTCGTCTGTCGATAAGTATCGCAATCAGATCATTGATCCCAAAAAAGTTGCCGCCGATTTGAACGTGGACACGCTACTAACAGGAAGTTTCATTAAAGACGGCGACGACCTGAGGATCACCGCCCAACTGATCGATGTGAAGCCCGACAGGATTCTATGGCGAGACTCCATTGACCTGAAGTACGACAAATTGCTGACGGTTCAAGATCAAGTGTCGCAGCAGATTATTAAGGAGCTCGAACTGAATCTGTCGCCCAGGGAAGCCGCGAATCTCAAACCCGAGAAACAGATCAGCAGCGAAGCTTATGAAGACTACCTTCGCGGAATTGATTTTTATTCGTTGAACGATTTCGCGGCAGCGATCGAGATGCTGAAGAAGTCTACGGCGATCGAGCCCAACTATGCCCCAGCCTGGGCGCATCTAGGCAGGGCATACACCACCAATGCATCGCTGCAGTTTGGCGGACGCGAAGACTATGGCGAGGCTCAGGTTGCCTATGAAAAGGCCATCGCGTTAAATCCCGCACTGGTTGAGCCACGTATTTACGAGGCGAATCTATTAACCGACACTGGCAGAGTAGAGCAAGCCGTTCCCCTAGTGCGATCCGTGCTGCAAGATAGTCCCAATAACGCCGAGGCCCATTGGGAGTTGGGATATGCCTACCGTTTTGCCGGAATGTTAGATGAATCCGTGGCGGAGTGTGAGAAAGCCCGGCAAAACAACCCTCAGGTCAAATTGAACAGCTCAGCGATGAACAGCTATCTTTACCTGGGCGAATATGACAAATTTCTGCAGAGCCTGCCGCCTAACGATTCTGTGTACATTGTCTTCTACCGCGGTTTTGGTGAATACTATCTCGACAATCGAGAGCAGGCGGAGCGCGACTTCGATCGAGCTTTCGAAATGGACTCTTCTCTGCTGCCGGCTGATGTAGGAAAAGCGTTCAGCTTCTCGATTAAGAACGAAGATGCCAGCGGCTTGAAACTGTTGCGCCAAACGGAAAGTAAGATTGAAGAGCGCGGGGTAAGCGACCCCGAAGGCATGTACAAGGTTGCGCAAGCTTATGCAGTGCTGGGAGACAAAGATTCGGCCTTGCATATGCTAAGTCACAGCATTGACGGAGGCTTCTTTTGCTATCCCTATTTCGTACGCGATCCGCTGGTGCAAACTCTCCGTAACGAGCCCGAATTTCAAAGCCTGATGAAACGGGCCCTCCATCGGCACGAACAATTCAAGGCGTCGTTCTTCTAGCAACTGGTGAAGGTCGTTCGGAATAAGCGGCGGTCGCAAAGCCTCAACCGGAGCCAGATCAACGATCAATGATCGACGCCTCTACGCGCGTCAGACTATGACGTTCCCCGAGCAAAAGCTATACACTCTGCTTTTATGCGGACTCTTCATTTTCTCAGGGCCAGACTTGCGCTCCGCCGTGGCCCGATTTTGTCTCGCCCGATGGTGATCTCTGCCATTCTTTGTTGCACTATTCTTTCGCCAACACCCGGCTATCCCTGGAAGAAAAAGGACTTGCCCACCGTGCGCTGGACTGCCGGTGCTGCAGGTTGCACATTCGAACGCCGCGATGACGGCAAATACCTCTGGACGATGACCGGTCGCGACCTCACCATCACGCTCCTCATGGATTCCCAGGAACTCGCAAAAAGCCGTCACCGCTTCTATCACCTCTTCGGCGCCTTTATAAGCGTGACCTACACTGGGCAAGCCAAGTTTGACTTTCCGGCGGACGTTCGGCTCGACTTTGTTCGCCATCACGACTTTGTTGAAGCCTACGAGGATCCCGCGGAGCTCTCCACGAAACTCCAGAAAGATGTCGATACAAAGGTCTTCGAAACCGAGCGTCAGATCAAGAAGAATCCTAATATCGCGGACGAAAAAACAGCGCTCTTGCGCGAGTACCAAAAGGAAGCAACCGAATTCCTCGAGTTTCTCAGCACGCAAACCCTGCCGTCTGACACAGTCGTCCTGACCCCGGGCAATCCCGAGTCCCATGGCTGGGTTCTGTTCTCAACCGAGAACAGGTGGATAGGCCCGTGGAAAGAGCGCGAGGACTTCATCCTTAACGTCTGGATGAAAGACAAGATCTGGCAATTCCCCTTTTCGTTGCCACCGACTGAAGGCGACTTGATCCTGAGAAAGCCGCCCGAGTAACTCAGGCGTAGCGACAGCCGCCCTCGGCTGTCCAGCGGAGCGCAGTTCGGCATCTTGGCGACGGCTTGCGCGAGAATTGTGTTACAGTTTCGTGCTCGCACCTCATGATAGAAGTTGATGAACATAGTTCATGTAAATAATGATGATGGAGATATCCCCGAAACCAGCGCCCGCAGCTCATACGCCCGCACCATTTTACTGCCCCGTCTGCGCCGCAGAAGTCAGCGATCCGCTCACCTGTGGCGATTGCTCGGCCGTGATCTGTCGCCGCTGCGGAACGCCACTGGAGTCTTCCGATGAACTGGGAATGGGATGAGACGAGCGACGACGACCGCTATATCGTTATCTCCCGGGAACAGACTGAATCACTAAAGCAATGGACGCTGCTTCCCCGCTGACCGAAACCGAAATTTCCATTCAAAAACCGACTCTGGTTCGCGGACTCACTTTGCTTGACTCTGTATTGCTGTTGGTGAGCGGCATCATAGGTTCCTCCATTTTTCTCACCGCCAAAGATCTTGCCTTAGCGCTGCCCAACCCGTTGCTGTTTTTTGGCGTATGGATTCTCGGCGGCGTCATCTCTCTCTGCGCCTGCGTCGCCTTCGCCGAACTCGGCTCCATGTATCCCGATTCTGGCGGGCAATACATTTACCTCCGCGAAGCTTACGGTGACCTGGTCGCGTTTCTTTACGGCTGGATGCTGTTCGCGGTCGCCAATGGCGGCTCGATCGCCGCGCTCTCGGTCGCCTCTGCCGCCTACATGGGGAACATCATTCCCGCCATTTCGCAAGAGCACGTGATCTCCTCGCTCGCAGGTATGCCGATCACGCGCGCCCACGCCGTCGGACTGCTGCTGATCGCCATCCTCACTTACGTCAACGTTGTTGGATTGCGCTGGGGCGCGCTCCTCCAAAACATCTCCACCTGGACAAAATTCGTCGCCATGGCAGCCTTCGTTGTCCTCGGATTCGCCATCGGCAGGGGACATTGGTCGAATTTCAGCGCGCGCCCGTCTGGCGGCTTGAATCAAGGAATGACGATGGGATTAACTCCCATGCAGCTGATCTCCGCACTCGGCGTCGGATTGATCGCCGTCTTCTGGGCCTACGATGGATGGGTTTATGTAACCTGGGTCGCAGGCGAAGTCAAAAATCCGCGCCGCAATGTTCCGTTGGCTATGGTATTGGGCGTACTCGTGGTAGGTGCGATTTATCTGGCAATGAACGTGACCTACGTCTATGCCCTGCCGTTGAGCGAAATCGCCAGGCACGAAACCATTGTCCACGACGCCGCTGCGGTGCTGTTTTCACCCGGCGCCGCCGTGTGGCTCTCGGCAATGATTGCAATTTCCTGTTTCAGCGCGGCTGCGGCCTGCACCCTGTCGGGTTCGCGCGTCTACCTTGCCATGGCTCAGGACGGTGCGTTCTTCCGCCGCATGGCCGCCATTCATCCCAAGTGGCGCACGCCCGCCTTCAGCCTCATCGGACAAGGCATCTGGGCCGCCGTCCTCACCCTGAGCGGACGCTACGACCAGCTTTACACCTACGTCATCTTCGGCATGATTCTGTCCTACACGCTGACCGTAATCGGCCTTTTTATCCTGCGCTGGAAACGGCCAGATGTTCCCCGCCCCTATCGCTGCACTGGATACCCGTGGCTGCCCGCGATCTACGTTTTGGTCGGCGTTGCCTGGACGCTCAACACAGTTATTCAGCGGCCGGCCGAGGCCTTCTGGGGCGCTCTGATTGTGCTAATTGGCGTTCCGGGATATCTATATTGGAAGCGCAAGAGCCCGGACAAACTCGCCGACTGAAAAGATCTTGCCGATGTTGGGTGCCTCTGATAATTCTTACCGCTTACCTTTTCTCGACGAAAAGATACCGCAAAGTGAGTAACCCAAGCCCCGAAAACCGACCAAACGCCGAACCACTTAACCTCTCAGCAACCGCCATCTCCATCGCCGAAGCGACCGATCCCAACCGCCCCAAACGCGTTATGGGATTTCGCGACCTGCTCCTCTTCTATGTGGTCACCGGCATCAGTCTGCGCTGGATCGCCACCGCTGCCGCCGCTGGCCCCAGTTCCATCGTCATCTGGATCGGGGCGTGGCTTGTCTTCTACACGCCGCTCGCGCTCTCGGTCCTCGAACTTTCTTCGCGCTATCCGAATGAAGGTGGACTCTACGTCTGGTCGAAGCGCGCCTTCGGAGATTTCTCCGGCTTCATGGCCGCCTGGACTTACTGGACCAGCAACCTGCCCTACTTCCCAGCCGTGCTTTACTTCGCCGCCAGCAACATCCTTTTCATGCGCCCGGCCAAGTGGTCGCATCTTTCCGCAAACTCCACTTACTTCATCATTTTTGCTCTGGTGACGCTCGCCGGCGCCACGTTGTTGAATGTCGTCGGCCTCGACGTCGGCAAATGGCTGCATAACATCGGCGCGCTCGCCATGTGGATTCCCGTCCTGATCGTCATCGGCATGGGCCTGCTCGCCTATCACCGCTTCGGATCGGCAACAACGTTCTCCATGCACACCATGAAGCCAAGCGTGCGCTTCGACGACATCATCTTCTGGTCCGTACTGACCTTTGGTTTCGGCGGATGCGAAACCGCATCGTTCATGGCAGAAGAGATCAAGAACGCGCGGAGAACCATTCCGCTAGCCCTATTCTTTGGCGGACTGACCGTCGCATTCTGTTACATCATCGGCACGGTCTGCGTGCTGCTGGCGTTGCCGCCGTCGGAGGTCAGCCCACTGCAAGGTTTGGTGCAGGCAATCGCTAAAACTTCCGATCGTGTCGGCCTTCCCTTTTTTTTACCGGTCGCGGCGCTTCTGATCGCGCTCAGTAACGTCGGCGCCTCAGGCGCCTATCTCGCCGCTGTCGCCCGCCTGCCCTTCGTGGCCGGTATTGACCACTATCTGCCGCCCGCGTTCGCAAAGCTCCATCGTCGCTGGGGGACGCCCTGGGTCGCGCTGTTGGTTCAGGCCGTAATCGGCGCGGTCTTCATTTTTCTTGGCCAGGCAGGCACCTCTGTCAAAGGCGCGTACGACGTCCTGGTCAGCATGGGTGTGATTACATATTTCATTCCCTACTTATATCTATTCGCGTCGATGTTCAAATTGCAGAGCGAACCCGCCGGAGCAGAAATCATTCGAGTGCCTGGCGGAAAACCGGCGGCCTATGCGCTCGCGATTTTGGGATTCGCGACGACGCTGTTCACCATCGCTCTCTCCGTTCTGCCGCCGCCCGATGAGCCAAACAAGCCCCTGGCCGATCTTAAAATCGTAGGTGGCTGCGGTGCGCTGGTACTGATCGGGGTGTGGTTGTATTGGACAGGAAAGCGCCGGGCGCGAAGGAGCCCCGATCTTTCGCGTTGACAACTTCGCGGAAGGGGCACAAAATCGCAGGCGGTCCGAATTCATCGGCGCCCACCGAATCCCGCAAGGGGAGACGGTTTTCACTCTCTCAGGAGGAAGTTTTCCATGTCGAAAACTAAGCCGAAAACGAAGCAGCCCATTGTCTTGTCAGCCCTGGCCGTCATTCTGATTGCCGTATTCTGCGGAAACGCCGCCGCGCAGCAGCACCTCACCGGCACCTTGCCTGATGGCGCAACCTATGTCATCGACGTCCCTCCGCTCTGGAACGGTACTCTGCTTCTTTACAGCCATGGATATGTCGTACCCGGTTCGCCAAATCCTGCCATGGACGTGGGCGATCCCATCACCGGCGGTTATATGCTGGCGGCGGGTTATGCGCTGGCCGGTTCGTCGTATGCGACCACAGGTTGGGCCGTGCAACAAGCGATTCCCGATCAGATTGCGACCCTCGATGCATTTGAAAGTGCAGTTGGAACTCCGGTCAAGACCATCGCCTGGGGACACTCTCTCGGTGGCATGATCACCGCCGGATTGGTGCAGGAATACCCAAGTCGCTTCAACGCCGCGCTTCCCATGTGCGGAGTCCTGGGCGGTGGTGTCGGCATTTGGAACGGCTCGCTCGATTCTGCCTTCGCCTTCAACACGCTGGTGGCAGGCGGGGCTTTGCAAGTGGTCAACATCACCAATCCAGACCAGAATCTCACCAACGCCGAAGAGATACTCGCCGGCGCTGCGACCACGCCTCAAGGGCAAGCCCGAGTAGCATTGGCGGCGGCCCTTGGAGATTTGCCCGGCTGGTTCGACCCAACGTCTCCCGAACCGGCGCGCAACGATTACGCTGCCCAGATAGCAAATCAGTTCCTGTGGCTGTCGCAGGTGGATTTCCCGTTCATCTTTGCGCTGCGCGCCGAACTGGAGGCTCGCGCCGGAGGCAATCCTTCCTTTAACAACGGCGTGGATTACAAAGAAGAGCTGACGCACTCCGTCGATTATGCGGAGGTGCGAGCACTCTACGCCGCTGCCGGGCTAAACCTGGAGGCGGACCTTACGACACTCGGCCACGCCAAGCGAATTCATGCCGATCCAGCCGCTTTGGCTTACTTAAGCGAGAACATCATCTACAATGGCCAGCTCCCGTTTCCCGTACTGACGCTGCACACGACTGGCGACGGACTGGTGCCGGTGGAAGACGAGAGCGCCTATCGCAGGGTTGTCGGCGAGGCGCACGACAGCTCGATGCTGCGACAGACCTACATACACCGCGCCGGTCACTGCGCGTTTACGCCGGCGGAAACGATTACTGCCCTGCAAACCCTCGACCTCCGTCTGACAACCGGGGAATGGAAGGACCTCACCGTTCCCGATCTCAACAACGAGGCGGAGTTTCTGGGCTCTGGCTACAATGTTTACATCAATGGTACTTCGTTGGTGCCCACACCACCGGCTTTTCTGACGTTTGACCCCTTGCCGTTCCTGAGGATTTACGACGCGTTCACACAATAGGAGCGTACGGAGAAACACGGCGCTGCGCTTGCCTTCTGGTTCGGTGTGTTGCCGACTCTTGATGGCGCGGCGCCGTTGCCTTTGGGTGGCGCAGCGCTTCAGCGCTGCGGTAAGTAGATTATTTTCTGATGCGGCTTTAGCCGCTGAGGTCACACTTTCCGCGCGGGAACCAGTTTTTCCGCAGTCTGCTAAACCGGCGTCGCCGTCTTCCGTTTAGGATTAAAAAACGGCAGCGCCACCACCGTAGCCGTAGTCTTCATCCGCTGCGCTTCAATCGTCAACTCCATTTGCAGCTTGGTTCCCGGCTTGGAATACTCCGTGCCGACGCTCGCCAGCGCAATCAGTTTCTTCAGCAAAGGAGAGAACGCCGTGGTCGTCGCCTTGCCCACCTGCCTTTCACCCGCATAAATGGGCACCGCAATCCGCGATGCCTGGCTGGGCGCGGCCGGAGAGAGTCCGAACTTGTCGAACTGCTCCTCTACTTCCACCCAATCCACTTCCAGCCCAACCAACTGTCGCGGCACGCCCTGCTTGTTGTCTCGCGCCAGCGCGCGCTTTCCGATGAAGTTCTCTTTGTCGAAATGCACCATCTTCCCGAATCCCAACTCATAAGGCGAATACTTCTGCGACGGAATCAAAGCTTTCTTCGAACTGCTGTAATCAACCTCGATCAGCAGCAGTCCTGCCTCCACGCGCGACACGTCAAGCGCCAACATTCCGGCCGCATGAATATCAAACTGCTTGCCCTTATCCATCAGCGCATCCCAGACTTTGACCGCCTGATCCTCATTGCTAAGAAGAGGAATCCAAATTTCGTATCCGAGATCGCCCGTATATCCCGTCCGCGAAATGTCTACCGACACGCCGGCAATCTTGCCGCTTGTCTTGCGGAAGTATTTCAGGTTAGCAATGTCCGCCTCGGCCACTGTCTTCAAAAGTTTCGCCGATGCCGGCCCCTGCAGCGCCAGTGCGGCCGTCTGCTCGGAGATGTCTTCAACCTGAACATCCATGTTCAGGCCGTTCCGCCGGAACCACCGCAGGCTCGGATCGGCAGCCGTCCAGCGATATTCATTTTCTTCGAGGCGAGTGATCGTGCCGTCGTCGATGACTTTACCCTCTTCATCGCACCAGCAGGCGTAAATCACCTGCCCCACGGCAACCTTACTAACGTCACGCGTGATCACGCGGTTTACCAACTTGGTCGCGTCTTTGCCCGTGATCAGATACTTATAGAGCGGCGAAATATCAATGAGTGCGCAAGCATTGCGGATCGCGTTGTACTCATGTTCATGGTGCACTTCGTAAACGCTGACCGTGTAATATCCTGACCACTCGCGATAGTTCAGACTCTGGCAAAGAGCGAAAGTTCTCTCGTGAAATGCAGTTCCAATGGGCAAGGTAGCCTCGTGCAAATTTCCTTCGTGTACCTGCGTGCCCTTGGTGGTTGAAAAAGGCGGAGACCACGAAGGAACACCAAGGCGCACAAAGTAACAAACCCTGACGCCGGATTATATGCATCGCGACACTTTCGCCGCAAGCGCCAAAACAGTCCTGACCACGAGTCAGGAACACCGCGTAAATAGAGACAAACTGATACTTTCTCGATAGAATGGCGAGTCATTTTCTGTGGGATTTCAAGCGAACTGGGATCCGTATTGGATCAAGCTATGCCCCCTTTATCGAGCGGTTCGAAATACGACGTGATCGTAATTGGCGGAGGCCACAACGGCCTCACCAACGCCGCCTACCTGGCAAAAGCCGGAAAGAAAGTGTTGGTGCTGGAGCGCCGCCACGTCCTCGGCGGAGCGGCATGCACGGAGGAAGTTTTCCCCGGCTTCAAGTTTTCCGTCTGCTCCTATGTAGTCTCGCTGTTGCGCCCCGAAATCATTCGCGATCTCGATCTTCCGCGCCATGGCCTGGAAATCCTTCCGCTCGATGGCACTTTCACCCCCATGCCGAACGGCGACCATCTGTGGCGGGTGAACGACCACGGCAAAACCCACCGCGAAATCGCCCGCCACTCCCGCGTAGATGCCGAAGCCTACGACGAATTCGGCAAAGCCATGCAGGCGATGTGCCGCTTCGTGAAGCCAATCCTCAGCATGATCCCGCCCGATCCCGCAACCCTGAATCCGAAAGAACTGATGAAGCTGCTCTTCATCGGACGCCGCTTCCAGGGGATGTCGAGCGAGGATAAATACAATCAGGTCCAGCTCATGACCATGAGCGCCATCGACTTTCTCGACCAATGGTTCGAGACGGACGTGCTCAAGGCGACCATGTCCGCCTCAGGCATTATCGGAACCTTTCTCGGCGTGCGCTCGCCCGGCACCGCTTATGTTCTGCTGCATCACTACATGGGCGAGATTGACGGCGCTTTCCGTGCCTGGGGATTCGCGCGCGGTGGTACCGGCGCCATTTCCAACGCAATCGCCGGCGCCGCTCGCGAGGCTGGAGTCGAAATCCGCACCGAAGCTCCGATTGCGAAAATAATCGTTAAGAACGGACGCGCCTCCGGCGTCGTGCTTGGCAACGGAGATGAGGTTTACGCCGACGTTGTTTCTTCCAGTGTTGATCCGCGGCTCACGTTTACCAAGATGATCGAGCCCGGCAATCTGCCCGATGAATTCATGGATGGCGTAAAGCGCTACAAGTTCCGCGGCTCTTCCGGCAAAGTGAACATGGCACTCGACGGCCTGCCGAATTTCAAATGCATGCCGGGAGCAGGGGCGCACCTGCGCGGCGCCATGTCGATCTCACCCAGTGTCGAATACATGGAGAAGGCTTACGACGAGGCGAAATACGGACACTGGTCGTCGCACCCGTATATCGACATGGTCATTCCAACGCTAACCGACACCTCACTAGCCCCGCCGGGCAAGCACATTCTCTCGTGCTTCGTGCAATATGCCCCGTACAAGCTAGCGCCCGGCCTCGACTGGGACACCGAAAAAGAAAAATTTGGCGACAACGTAGTCAACACCATCGCCGAATACGCACCCAACATCAAAGACATCATTCTCTACAGGCAAGTCGTCACTCCGCTCGATCTCGAGCGCGAGTGGGGATTGACTGAGGGCAACATCTTCCAGGGCGAACTCTCGCTCGAACAACTATTTTTTCTGCGACCGGTCGCTGGATGGGCACAGTTCCGCTCGCCCATCAAGAATCTATACATGTGCGGATCGGCCACGCATCCCGGCGGTGGCATCATGGGTGCTCCTGGACGTCTGGCAGCGCTCGAAATTCTCAAAGACGGGGCGGCCTGATGTCAGAAAAAAGACCGATGGCCGATACGCGCGACTTAATCATCGTCGGTGGCGGACACAACGGCCTGGTCGCCGCCTTCTATCTGGCCAGGGCCGGATTCAAACCGCTAGTGCTCGAACGCAGAGCCCAAGTTGGCGGAGCGGCCATCACAGAAGAGATTCATCCCGGATCCCGCTGCTCTGCGCTCGCGCATAACACTGGCCCACTTCGCGCCGACATCGTTCGCGACATGCAGTTAGAGCAGCATGGCCTCAAACTGACGACTCCCGATGTAAACACCGTCTCGGTCCTGCCAGATGGGCGTGCGCTCGTTCTCTACTCCCACGCAAAGAAGGCTGCGCAGGAAATCGCACAGTGGTCGCAGAAAGACGCTGCGGCCTATGCCGACTTCGGTGCCGCGCTCGGAAAGATCGGCAAGGTTATCGGCGAGGCGCTCGCGTTCACCCCGCCGAACATTGACAGCCCCAGCAGCGGCGATCTCTGGGGAATGCTGAAAACAGGAAGGTCGATACGCAATCTCGGCAAGCAAGATTTATACCGCGTCCTGCGCTGGGGACCGATGGCCGTCGCGGATCTGGTTGCCGAGTTCTTCGATACCGAGCCGTTGCGCGCCACCATCGCCGCCCGCGGCATCTTCGGAACATTCCTCGGCCCATGGTCGGCGGGCAGCGCTCTCGTATTGCTGCTCCGCGCCGCGGCCGATTCAACTCCCGCCGGCAGCGTTCAGTTCCCTGCCGGTGGCGCAGGCGCGATCACTCTGGCGATGGCTGCCGCCGCGAAGCAGGCCGGCGTGGAAATTCGCACCAGCGCAGAAGTCTCCGAAATTCGAGTAAAGGATGGCGTTGCCACAGGCGTCGTCCTCACTTCAGGCGAAGAAATTTCCGCGCGCGCCGTCGTGTCCAACGCCGATCCAAAGCGCACACTGATGCGGCTGGTCGATCCTGCGCATCTCTCGCCGGACTTCATCCAGAAAATCAAGAACTATCGTTCCATGGGGACAGTCGCGAAAATCAATCTTGCGCTCACCGCGCTGCCCGAATTCACCGCGTTGAAGTCTGGTTCACGGTCGACGAGCAATGGCAACTTGTTGCAGGGCCGCATCCAGATCAGCCCCGAAATCGATTACCTGGAGCGCGCCTTCGACGATTCGAAGTATGGCAACTTTTCGCATAATCCATATATTGAAATTGCCTTTCCGTCGCTATCCGATCCCTCGCTCGCCCCGGCTGGACAACACGTGATGTCCATCTACATGCAGTACGCTCCCTACAAACTAAAAGACGGCGACTGGGAGAGTCAGCGCAAGACTCTCGGCGAAACCGTGGTAAAGACCGTCGCGCAATACGCGCCGAATCTGCCCCAGATCATCCTGCACCACCAAATCATCACCCCCAAAGATCTCGAAGAGACCTACGGCCTCACTGGAGGCCATATCTTTCACGGCGAATTAGCACTCGATCAGTTCTTCACCATGCGTCCCCTGCTAGACTGGGCACGCTATCAGACCCCAATCGAACGCCTGTATTTATGCGGCAGTGGAACACATCCCGGAACCGGACTCACCGGCGGTTCCGGCGCCAACGCGGCACGAGAGATTGCGAAGGCACTGAAGAAGTAGCTCGAGTTTAGGAAAGTGAGAAATCTCTATGAGCAAAGCGATAGAAAACTTACAATCCGCCCAAAAGCGGGCAATGGACGGTCGACCAAAGGTCGGGGGCTTTCCGTATCTGGCCGAAACTCTGCTGCGCGCGGGTGTAACCCGCAATCTCTGGCATTTACCGGCGTGTCAGAGTCTATATCTAACCGAGGACGGGCCGGTCGTCACGCTAGGCACACCATTGTCCTCGGGCACCTTTGACGTGCCTCCATTCAACCGAGGAGCACTGATCGCGGCATTGCGCACCGACCAAGCTGGGAAGAGTACTTTTCCCGAGTTTCTTGCGGGCAGCTGGCGCGCCGGTGTTGTACGTTATGATATCGATCTGATCGCGCGCAAGGTCGCCTACTACGGCTGCAATGGCGAGGAGTACATTGAAGATTATCCAGCAGTCGAGGTGAAATAACGCCGCCTGGAACTCTGCCACCGAGTTCGCAGAGAAACACGGAAAAAGCCTACTGAATCGGAAGTTCCCCATGCACGACTCCGCTATCCTTCTCGTCTCCTGCCCCGACCGCAAAGGAGTCGTTGCCTCCATCGCCGATTTCATCTTTCGCCACAACGGCAACATCCTGTTCAACGATGAGCATGGCGACGAAGAATCCAATCTCTTTCTTACACGAGTGGAGTTCGACGCGGCCGACTTTGATTTTGATCTTGCCCAGTTTGGGGAGCACTTTGCTTCCATCGCCCGCGACTTCCAGATGGACTGGCGCCTCGCCCATTCCAACTCCAACTCCAGCGGCCGCCCGCGCATCGCCATCTTCGTTTCGAAGTATGACCATTGCCTGCAAGATCTTCTCTATCGCCACCAAAGCGGCGAACTCCGCTGCGAAATTCCGCTGATCATTTCCAACCACCCCGACAACCAGCGTATCGCAGACTTCTACCGCATTCCATACTTCATCGAGCCCGTCACGAAAGAAAACAAGCGGGAGGCCGAACAGAAACAGGTCGCGCTCATCCGCGAGTATAAATGCGGTCTCGTCGTCCTCGCGCGCTACATGCAGGTGCTCTCCAACGAGTTCATCGCCACCATCGGCTCCGCGAATCTCATTAACATTCATCATTCTTTCTTGCCTGCATTCATCGGCTCCAAGCCCTACCACCAGGCGTTCCAGCGCGGCGTCAAACTGATCGGCGCTACCGCTCATTACGTTACTCAAGTCCTCGACGACGGCCCCATCATCGAACAGGATGTTGTCCGCATCTACCATCGCGACACCGTTGACGACCTAGTCCAGAAAGGTCGCGACATTGAGAAGGTCGTCCTGTCGCGCGCCGTCCGCTGGCACGTGGAAAACCGCATCCTGCTGTACGGGAACAAAACTGTCGTCTTTCAATAGCTGCCTAGGCCTTGCCAGTCCCCCCACTTCCGTAACCAGGTAACCAATTGCGCTACGCTTCTCTTTCGGCTTTACTGAAGACAACCCATTTGGAACATTCCTTATGCGGTCTTTTAAGGAGTTGAAGTTGACTGAGGATCCGCAATGGGAACTGGCGCTGTTGGCTACGGTGCAGAGTTTCTTTCAGCGGTTGCTGAGTACCCAACTCGGTGGGGAACTGCCTGTGCCCGCCCAACTCGTGCCCCAGGTCATCACCCAATCCTCTGACGTGCGCGCCACCCTCGACCAAATGCAGCTTTGGATCCAGGTGCTCGACATGGCGATCACTCCAGCGATGTTGCGGCTGGGAGTGCAATCCGACCTTGATCCCGAAGTTGCCGAAGCTCTGCTGCGCTACTTTGCCCGGTATCGCGACGATTCCGGCGCTAATCGCGACAAGACTGATCTGGTCGCTACTTTCCTGTTTCGCCATCCGCGCGTAACTGGCCAGTGGGAACGTCGAGGCTACGGCCTCGACGGATCCATTCCGCTATCTCCGTTTGAAATTGCGCTTCTGGAGATACTCTCTGAATCCGACGTTCCAGTGCTCTCGGAGAGCGACGTACATTTGCTGCGAGAATTTGGCCCGTTGCTCGAACAGGCGAATCGCTTCCAGGATTTTAATTCGCTTATGGATTCGGGCATCATCACCCGGGTCCGGGAGTTAAAAGCTGCGCTTGGCCAATCGGTCTATCACCCCGGTGTGTTGGCCACGCTCGCCTCTTACAACGCCGCGTTCGGCGACCGCTTCAACACGCTGTTTGCCGCTGCCGCGCAAGAGATCAAGGATTTCGCCAAAAACCTAGAAGAACTGGGGGGCAACATTCTCGGGATCGTCGACGGCGTTGAAGTCACGGTGGAGCATGTGGCTGCCATGAACCAGGAAGCATTGCTGAAACTTGACTACGCGGCAGCGCTGGAAAAATTTTGCCGTGTGTCAAGGCTGAAGCGGGAATTGGAACGCCGCCCACCCATCAGGCGCGTCCCAGATCCCACGGGCGCCGCACATGCAATCGGAGCGCACGGCGCGGCCGCGGCTCCGGCAGTCGATCCGGATCTAGCAGCCAATTATGTTCCCGCCGCGATCACTCCACAGTTGCTTTCCTTCGAAGAAGCAAAATTGCGCAGAGTGGAAGAATCGATACGAGTCTTCGTGCGCGTGGCTGATGCCAAGTCCCGTCAGATCGTCCCCATGCGCTATTTCAATCTGATGCTCAGTCCCGCCGAGATTGAAGCCTGCACCGCCGACTATCTCGAAGAGGCCGGACGGCATGCGGATCTCGCTCGAATGCTGCTTCGCACCGTAGCAGTCAACGCGCGCATTAGGACCGAGATCGAGGAAATGAAACGCTCAAAGAATTCCCTCTCCATCTGGAAGCTGCACGCCGATTCTCTGACGGCTCTCCTCGACCTCGGCAAACGTGTCATGGAAGGCCAGGATCTTGATCAGCACGGTCTCGCCTCCGGTAAGGAACCGGAAACGCAATCAAGTAGCGAACCTCTCAGCGCCTCACTCGAAAGACTGCGCCAACGTGTCGCCGAGGCCACAAAGCTTGTCGGCGAAAGAATACCCACAAAATGAAAAGGGGACAGGCTATTCGCCGATCCCTTTTCCCGAAACTCAGGTCGCTTACGCCTAGTGTATGTCGAACTGCTCCTGGTGCAATGCCGGATCCGACTTCACGATAATCGTCTTTTTCGTGAGCTCCTCCATCTCATTCAGCAATTTCGCATTGTTCGCCTTCAGCGCCTTCGCAACCTCCGGGTTCACTCGCAACATTACGTCGCTGTGCTCCAAGTGGTTCGAAATCTTGCGCATCTCGACGTACACCTCATTGCAAATCGTGCTCACCGATTTCACAAAGCCCGTTGCCTGACAATACGGACAAGGCGATCCAATCGTCCGTTCCAGCGACTGCTTCACGCGTTTGCGCGTGATAGCCACTAAACCGAAGTCATTAAACTGCAGCACCTTCGACGGCGCACGGTCGAAGCGCAACGCCTCTTCCAGCGCCTGCATCACTTTCTGCCGGTTGCGGCGTTCGTCCATGTCAATGAAGTCGATGATGATGATGCCGCCCAGATCGCGCAGCCGCACCTGGCGCACGATCTCCTTGATCGCATCGACGTTCGTCTTCACAATCGTGTCTTCCAGGCGAGCCGTCTTGCCCACGTACTTGCCGGTATTGACGTCGATTGCGACCAGCGCCTCGGTCTGATTGATCACGATGTAACCGCCGCTTTTCAGCCACACCTTCGACTTCAGTGCCTTGCTGATCTCCTCATTCAGCCCGAACTGATCGTAGAGCGGCGTCTCCTTCGTATAGAGCTTGACGCGCTTGACGAGCCCCGGCTGGAAGCGATTTGCAAACCGCAAAATGCGCTCATATTCCTGTTCCGTATCGACCCAGATCGCGGAAAATTCCGAACTCACCTGGTCGCGGAGCACGCGCTCCACTACGTTGAGGTCGTGATAGATCAGTGCCGGAGACTTACTGCTATCGGACCGTGATTTGATCTCGCTCCAGAGGTTTTTGAGAAACCGTATATCGGCTCGCAACTCCTCGTCCGTAGCGCCCGCTGCTGCAGTGCGCACGATGAACCCACCGCCGCCATTTTCGCGCTCGCTCTGGATGATCCGCTTTAATCGTTGCCGCTCCTCCTCCGATGCGATCTTGCGCGACACCCCCGTGTGGTTCACGGTCGGCATGAAGACCAGAAAGCGTCCCGGAAGCGCAATGTGACTGGTGATGCGCGCGCCCTTTTTCCCGATTGGCTCCTTCGCAATCTGGATCAGCACCTCCTGCCCTTCCTTCAGCAGTTCGCTGATCTGCGGTACCACCGTATTCTCACGACTGCGAAAGCGGCGTCCACCACGCCGTCCGCGCCCACGTTCGAACCCTCGTTCTGGACCGCGACGCTGTGTCCTGTGCAAAAGCATCGCCTCGGGAGCGGGACCGCGAACCACTGCGCTCGCATCGACGGTGCCCTCGCCGATCGCCTCCGCCTCCAGCAGCGCTTCGGCTTCCGCTTGCGCCTCTTCGAGTTCCAACTCCTCAGCTTCTCGCTCTTCGGCCTCGACTTGCGCTTCAAGAGCAGCTTCGGGAACCGCCTCGCCGTTAATTGCCTGTTCGCCGCCGCTGCCCGCCAACCCGGGAGAGACTTCTACAATTCCCGCCCCTGACAACTCTCCACCAGCCGCCCGTGTTTCTTCTTCAAGCTCCTCGAAACCCTCATCATCTCCTGGTTCTTCGCCGTAGGAAGTAAGCTCGACTTCTTCCTCTTCAATCTCCTGCTCCTCAACGGTTTCATGCAACTCTGAACTATTGGCTCCGCTGGTGACCTTGGAAGTGATTTCAGGAGTACCCTGGCCAGTACCTTGCGGACCGGCTAAGAATTGCTCTTCGTGAGTGGTCTTGCACGCGGGAACCGTCTCCGGCGCTGAAGTCTCCGGCAGCGAGTATGTTTCGGGCGTCGGTGCTGGATTCCTGAACTCCGCTATTTCTAACACCGGGCTTGAAGCCGACCCCCGTACTTCTTCATCCACTTCCGCGTGCGTGACGTACTCATGTTGCTCGTGAAGAGGCTCGGCAACCTCGGTGGCCGCCTTCTCAGCGAAGATGGGTTCATCCTCTGGAAAATTCGTACCGATCGCCGCCGGGGCAAACGTTTCCGCCGTACCATTTTCCACCGGTAGCGATGCCGCGTGGCCTTGGCGCTGGTACTTTGATATGGATTCACCGGGAAGGACAATGGGTTGATATCCGGGAGGCGGTCCGTAATCATAGTCCCGCCCGGGGCGGACACCCGCCGTCGACCGCGAAAATCGCGACTCGGATGAGTCCCGTCCCGGCCGGTCGCCACGGTTAAAGCGCTCGTTCCTAGAATCGTTCCTCGATTCGTTTCGCGTTTCGCTTCGGGATTCGTCACGAGGTTCGCCGAGAGTAGTTTCGCTGACAGTCCGATTATTTGCCTCGGTACGCGGTTCGCCCGTGCGAGCCTCGCTTCGCTCGCCGCGTCCAATCTCACCGCGACGTCCGCGCCGCCGTCGTCGTCCGCGATAATCACGCGAACCGCCCGGAGCAATACTCGGTGCGTCTGCAGAAACCTCTGCTTGGCCCTCTTCGTGCGCTAAGCTTCCGCTCTCCGCAGGCTCTTCATGATGGATCGCTGGCCCTGCTTCTGCGCCGTTGTGTGGACGCGCCTCGCTTACAGGACGATTGGCCGGAATGGCTTCATCCAGGTCCTCATCCTGCTGCTCCAGATCCATGAAATCGGAGACGTAGAGAAACGCGTCGCGCTCCAATCCAATGTCAACAAAGGCCGACTGCATGCCTGGCAGCACGCGGGTTACACGGCCTTTATAAATCGATCCTGCTAATGTGTATTCGTTTTCTCGTTCGAGGTAAATTTCGGCTAATTGATCGTCTTCGGTGATCCCGACTTTGGTTTCGTGGGGAGTGGTGGATACATACAATTCCTTGTTCATTTCTACTCCGGTTTTTCTCGCCGGACCAGAACTGCAAGGCGGACGAAAAGATCGATGGCGTTCAAGGCCGCTCCGGGAAGGAGCGGGCGCGGTCACCTGGAGAAACTAACTTCTTCCCGGGACTCACACTGCAGTGAATTGTTTTTCCTCGTCTGCACTGATCGCGTTAAGCCTGTTTCAGGTCTGTGGCCACTCTCTCCGTTTCGCTGGAGGGGCCGTTCCCCGCCTGGCTGGCTTCAATCCTGTCCGGCCGCAACTTCCGCCGGCATTCTGCCCTCCTTTTTCGCGAGGGCCTTCGTAATCTTCGTTATTTCTTAATCTTTTTGATGCCTACTTTCGCTGCCTAACATTCTGCATTGTCCGCCTTCTCGTCTTCGAGAAAAACGGTTGAAAAGCGCGCACATTCTGCCGACCGTCTCAATTCACGAAACGGCGCATTCTGACGTTCATCACGATCCCCAGCGCCAAAAACATGAAAAGAACGGAAGACCCGCCATAGCTCATGAGCGGCAGAGGTATCCCGGTAACTGGCATAAAGCCAACCACCATGCCGACGTTGACCAGAATGTGGAAGCTAAGCACAGCCACCACACCCATCACCAGAAATGCCCCAGCGCGATCGGGCGCTGTTTGTGCATTCTGAGTCAAACGCATTAGCACTATAAAGTATAACAGCAGTACCGCCAAAGCTCCTACAAACCCGTGTTCCTCGGCGAACGCAGCGAAAATGAAGTCCGTCTGCGGTACCGGCAGAAACGCCAGATGCGTCTGCGATCCTTGGCTGCTCCCCCAAATGCCGCCCGAGCCCACTGCAATCAGAGACTGCGTCACCTGATAGCCCGAGCCCTTAGGATCGGCATCCGGCTCGCGGAAGCTGAGCAACCGCTGCTTCTGGTAATCCTTCATATGGTGCCAGGCCAGAGGCATGCACAGTGCCCCCAGCAGGAGCACGACTCCCGCCTGCCGCCACCTGAGCCCCCCAAGGAAGAGTCCCATTAAGGCGATCGGCAAGTAGGTAAGCCCCGTACCCAGGTCTGGCTGCGCCAGCACCATCAGCATCGGAAAGCCGACAATCGCGCCCGCCTTCATAAAGTCCGGCCACGACAGTTCCCGCTCATGCAGGTCGGCGAAGTACTTCGCCACCGCCAGAATCAGGATCAGTTTTACCCACTCCGACGGCTGAAAATGCCCGCCCGCCGGCATCTTGATCCAGCGCCGCGCGCCAAGGTATTTCTGCCCAAACAGAATCACCGCGATCAGTGAGGCCAACGAGGCAATGTACATCCAGTGAACTTGTTCCAGAAGGGCCTGATAGTTGAGAAGGCTGACCAGAAACATCGCTCCCACGCCGGCCAGAATCCAGTAAATTTGCTTGATGTGGGCACCGGCAAATTTCGTGTGCTCCGTCGCACTGTGAATCTGCAGTACGCCCAGCGCGCAGATCGCCAGCACGAAGCTCATCAAAACCCAATCGAAATCTCTGTAGGAAACGTAGCGCGACATAGATTCAGTCGCCCACCCCAGAACCCACTGGAAGGAATTCAGAACAAAAATTCAATACGGAATGTACCGCCACAATCACTCTTGACAGCTCGTGCTAGTAGGACAACTCGGGCTGATCGGGGATCCCGACCTTGTCAACACCCACACGGTGACCCCACCAATTGCAGCCAATCCGCCGATTACAACCGGAGTCGAACTCATGATGCCTCCACCTGCGGCCGGTGCTGCTCCGTTGTTGCTATGCCGATGCTTTTTCTTCTTGTCGTTGTCGGAGGTATCATCGCGCGTCGTCTGCTGCCCTTGGCTGACGGTGGTCGTTCCCTTGTCGTCTTGCACCGTGAGGTCGCCCTTGTTGGCCGCGATTTGCACGCGTCCGTCCACGTCTGTCACCTGAAATTCCGTCCAGGATTCGGCGGCCGGCTTCACCGTAACGTCGCCAGCCCGCGTCGCCAGACCTCGCGATGTTGTTACCCGGACGGCACCGTGCTCCAGTTCCACTGCCGACCCCTGAAATTTCACCAGCGAGTCTGCCAGCACCATCACGCTCGATCCATTTGATTGAATGCTCGCCGTGGAATCGGCCCGCGTCTGCAGCAGATCTCCAGAGAAAACGGCTGCCGACTTCGGCACATCGCTCCCGTTCAGCCAAGCCGAGCCGTTCGTGTACAACATAGCCGATGCCGTTTCTCCAGCCAGCATCATCTGCGCCGGAAAAACAATCGCCAGCAAACAGCACACTGCCGACCGCAACGCTGACTGCGACATGATTGGACTCAACTCCCGCACTTGCGATTTTGCCTATAGTAAGCCCGCAAAGGTTTACAGGTCAATGCGGTTGTTCGGCACCGGATACTCCAGAGTCACCATGAGCGGCTCATCGATTCATCGACCGCACTCAATCGGCCGTCCCCATCAGGTTTGGGCGCATTCAGTTCGCCCAAAAGAATCTCACCGTCCACGCCTTCGATGTCCACATCCAGCCAGCAGTTGGCCTCATGGTGGCCGGAAACGTTCACTTTCAAATAATTTTCCGTCAGCGCTTCGGTGAACTCCGTGCCGTCCGATTGCAGCGTAATTGCCCTGACGGTTGTCCCTACCAGCGATCGCATGAACGCTGCTTTCTTCGCCGATGCAATCTCCCGCAGCACACGGTTTCTCTGCCGCGCCACGCTCACGGGAACCTGTCCGGGATGTTCCGCGGCAGGCGTTCCCGGCCGCGCTGAATACGTAAAAACGTGCAGGTAAGTAAAGGGCAGATCTTCGATCATGCGCCGCGTCTCGCCGAACTCCGCTTCCGTCTCCCCCGGAAAACCCACCATCACGTCGGCGCCAATAGCGGCGGTCGGCATGGCGGCTCGAATCTTCAGGATCTTCTCGCGGTAATGCCACGGCCTGTATTTGCGATGCATTCGCCGCAATACCGCGTCGCTCCCCGACTGCATAGGCACATGCACATGTTTGGCAACTCGCGAAGACGACGCCACCAGTTCAATCAATGCATCGCTCCAATCCATAGGCTCGACCGAACTGATCCGCAATTTCTGCAAAGATGTTTGCTCGAGAATGGCCCGAATTAGGTCGATAAGTCGTTGGTCGCTCGTCGTCGGCTTTAACTCAGAACTGAGCACCGAGCACAGAGAACTCCCCAGATCCCTTCCCCACCGTCCCAAATTAATCCCGGAAATCACCACTTCGCGATACCCTGCCTCAACCAGCGTCCGCACCTCCGCGATTACGCGCTCCAGCGGCGATGAACGGCTTTGTCCGCGGACATAGGGAATCACACAAAACGAGCAGCGGTTGTCACATCCATCTTGCACCTTTAAATTGGGACGCGTGCGCTCGTTAGCTGCTTCAAATACGGGAGCTGCGAGCAGTTGGGTATGCGCAAAAATATCCCCCACAATCACGGCGGCGGTCTGAGCCCCGGGGAATTGATCCTCATCAGCTTGCGGAAAAACTGGAGCTTGTTTTTGCTTTTGGGATGGATCTTGTTGTCGTCCTTGGGTTGGATCTTGCTTTTGCTTTTGGGTGGCGCAGCGCTTCAGCGCTGCGATAACGCCCTCTTCTTCAGGGACGGCTTTAGCCGCTGAGGGCAGTGCGCCCGAAAGCTGCGCCAGCGAAACAAATCCCGTTGAAGACGCCGTCGCAATCTCCGCCGCCCTATGCTTGTGCGAATTCCCCACAACCCACGTCACGCCCGGCAGCGCCGCCAGTTCCTGCGGTGCGCGCTGCGCGTAGCAACCCGTCACCAGTATGCGGCAATTAGGATTCACCCGTTGCAGCCGCCGTATGGACGCACGAGCATCCTTGTCGGCGCCCTCGGTTACAGTGCAGGTGTTGAGCACAACAATCTCGGCGTCGCTTGCTGTAGCCGCTCGCTCCAGCCCACGCTCGAGAAATTGCCGCTCCAGTGCAGCCCCGTCTGCTTGCGTAGCTCGGCAGCCAAAATTCTCTATGTAGAAGCGAGGCACGCTCTCATATTAAACGAGCGGATGCTGCGGCTGATGCTCCGCGCAATCGTCGCATCGATCACTCGATGTTCGCGCAACGGTGTTTCGTGATAGTGTGATTGCGCACGGTGTTGGCTGTGAAGTCACAAGCGGCTGCCGTCTTGTACTGCCTCTCCACCAGCCGAAGAGGTGCATCATGAAACGTCGCATTCTTCTCGTCGACGATGATCTCGCCGTCCTGCTGACCCTGAAAGCTGTTTTCGAACTTCATGGTTTCGAAGTCGAAACTGCCGCCAGTTCCACTGAGGCCTTTACCCGCATGGATACCGGCGTCTACCAGATGGTCATTAGCGATTTGCGTATGGAGACCAAAGATGCCGGCCTCGAGGTTATTCGCAGAGCGCGCAGCCAGGCATATGACCCCGCGACGGCTCTGCTCACGGCTTATGCACCTCCCGGAGAATGGGTGCGCGCTGGACGCAAGGACAGGGACGAAGCCAACGACAAAGTAAGCGGCAACGGAGGGTTGTACGGAAACGACAGCACGGGAGAGAATCCCAACTCGGTGCTGATTAAGCCGCTCGGCACCGGCGATCTTTTGCGCCAGGTGGAGGCGCTGCTCGTCAGCCACGCGGACAAGCAACTCCGCCAGCGCAACACGGCCGCGAACGCACAAGACAATCGGCATCGGGCAGGATGAGCGTCCCCGCGTCCCGATAGCATGCCAATGACAAATGACCGTTCCTGAGGAGCGTCCGGAATCAACCTTCCGGGTCAGCCTCTCAACGACCTTCTCGCTAGCGACCGCCCCGCTGGTCTAATTCCATCAAACGCTTGTCCGCTCGGCTCGTCCCTCGGTTCGTCTCTCGATGATCGTCCTTTTCGACGATCATCCGGGTAACCTTTCACCAATGCGGCCTCAGAACTAATCAAGCGCTTGCCACCTGCTGCCGCCCCTGCTGATAACACTCGCGGCAAAGCACCGGGCGCCCCTGAGTCGGCCGGAACGGCACGGTGGTCTCTTTCCCGCAGCGAGAACAGTTTGTCCGTGTCTCGGTCCTGCCGCTCGAGTATCCCCGAGACGATCCGTGCGAGCCTGAACTGTGCGCGGACGCTCCGCGCGAAGCACCTCCGAGCACCGCTACGCGCTTGTCCTTGCAGTTCTTGCAGCGTTTGGGTTCGTTCGTGAACTTCTTATCGTGGAAGAATTGTTGTTCGCCTGCTGTGAACACGAAATCCGTTCCACAATCGATGCACTTCAAAAACTTGTCCTGGTATTCCATTGGAGAGGCGCTCCCATTCCGCGTGCCTGCTCTTCACGGGAGACCCGAATAGGGAAGGATCCGGTTCACAACGTGGGCAGGAGATTTACATCCCCCTCATGCTGACCCCTTGGACTCGGCCCGCCATGCGGTGTGCACCGCATGGTTACTGATTGATTGATGGAGAAACCACAACAACCTAAAAGTGGAGCAAAAACCATCGGTAAAGACGCGGCTTACCGCGTCTCCCCACTTTCGAGTAAAGCAACGGGCCGCCATCGCGACCGGCCCGTCTCTTGTCAGTCCTGCTCCTTACGTGCTTTCTTACGGCTGCGCTTGCGAGCCAGAGCTTCCTTTACTCTCTTTCTCTCGCCAGGCTTCAGGTAAAACGAGTGCCGCTTTACTTCCTTAATGATGTCCTCGGTTTGTACCTTTCGTTTGAACCTCCGCAGCGCGTTTTCGAGGGATTCACCCTCTTGAAGTCGAACTTCCGCCAACGGACTACACCCCCCCGCTCGTCCAAAGTGGACTCGTTAGTTATGGCAAGCCTTACCCCTCTAAGTCAAGTGGAATGTGCAGAAACTTTCAGCTCCCACTTAGAAATTTAGTCGCATGGAGAATTGCAACTGTCTCGGAGCAAATGAGCTTGTAGGTTTCATTAAACTTGTAGGTTGCTGATAATAAGCTGGATAGTTAGTCCCTCCGAGGAATTGCATGTACTTTATGAACTGTCCCGCGGAATCATAGAAGCCCTCATCGCTGATTGTGAATCTCTGATTGTCACGATTGAAAAGATTGAACGAATCCGCCGTTAACTCCAGATGAGAGTATCTGCCTAAATTCATCTTCCTACCTAGCTTCAGATCAATGCTGGCATAGTCCGGACCGATAAATGCATTGCGCCCATATCCCGCCAGACGATCGTTGCTTGTGTCCCCATCCTGATTCGGATCGCCCGACACCAACGCATTCGCCGGACGCCCGCTGCCATACGTCATGATCCCTGAAACCTTCCAGTGATCAAACATTGTCGCCAGAGCCTTCTGCCCCGCCGCAAACGGATTTGGCTCCTCAATCGCTGAAATCGTCAGCCGATTCCGCTGATCCGTCACACTCGGTGCCCGCTCGGCCTTCGTGTCATAGGGGTTTTGCACCGTCGACGGCTGCCCCGCCACCAGCGCGTCCTGTCCGTCGTCGATTGCGTGCGCCCACGTATACGCCAACCGGAAAAATATCCCTCCCGACAGCCGCGTGTGCACCGAAACTGTCATGCCGTTGTACACGCTAGAAGCCGCACTCTCAAACTGGTCGATTGCTCCCAGTTGCGAAATCGGCCGATTCAACGGATTGATACACGGTGGATAGGGACAACTTATGCTGTAACTTGTCTGCCACGTCGCAAATGAGTCCACGTTATAAGACGCGCCCGGCACGTTAGCGCCGATCGAATCGAAGATTGGATAACTGTAATAAGTCGGCTGCGGCAGATTCACATCTCGCGCCCGGATCATATCCACGCCATGCACAAAGAGGTAAGAGACTGTTCCCGTGATTCCCTCGGCCAGTTGGTGTTCCAGACTCAGACTCGCCTGCTGCACGCGCGGCGTTCTAAACCCTGGCGCAAATGCCGAAATCTCCCTGGTCGTATACTGTTGCCACAAATCAGGCAGAATGCACGTGGCCGGTCCCCGAGGACAGTTCACTGCCGCATTCGGATAAGCAGGAAAAACCTGGTTCTCGTAGAAATCCATATTGTCGAGTGACAAAAAGCTATCAGTTAGCCCGTTGTTATTGATGACCGCGGACTGATAAATCTGCGGAATGCGTGTATAGAAAATTCCGAATCCCGCCCGCACCATCGTCGGATGATCGTTACCGAGCGCATATCCTATTCCCACCCGCGGCGCGAAATTCGTTCCATCCAACGGCATTTTCCCTGCCGGCGTCCACAGCGGATTGCTCAACATTCCTTTTTTCGAAAAAGTCTGCAAGTCGTACCGCGCCCCCAGGCTCAAAGTGAGGTGCGGCGTCACGCGCAGCGTGTTCTGCAGAAACGCCGCATAGTCATTGCTGTCGGGATGCGACACCGGATTCCCAAAATTCTGCTCGTAATATCGCGGCACCTGATGTGCCCATGCCCGCAGCGGCGTCAATTGCAATCCCTGGTGCTGCGGCACAAAAGTAAACGGATTCACCGAAACATCGTCAAAAAAATACTCGCCCCCATACAGCGACGGAAAATAGTCATAGTCCCAGGTCAACATGCTGTCGCCGCCAAACTTCCATTCGCTTCGTCCTCCGTTCAGACCCAAAGTTTCCGCCACATGCAACCGGTGCTCTCGCGTTTGCCGCGGCAAGGTAGACGACTGCCCGATGTCGTCCATCCAGTCGTAGATGCTCGTCCGCGTCCCCGTTACATTGGGAAACGACTGTTCCAGATCGCGCGAAAACTGCGCCCGCAGATGGCTCGTCAGCCGCGGCGTAATGCGCCCCAACAAACTCAGCGACCCGCTTTCGGTCCTCACGTAATCCTCCCCATTCGCGCTCATCGCATAATTCGTGATCGGACTCCCCGGGTCAAAGAAGACGTTATTCGTCCCGTAAGACCGCGACATGCTCAACCGCGCCGACAAAAACTGATGCGCCGTCAGAATGCGATCCAGTTTCACAATTCCAGTTCCTCCCAACAGATTCGCAGGAAACGTCCCTCCCAGCGTTGACAACTGCGCCGCCGATGCCAGCACCAGCGCCTCATCGCAGGCTCGTCCCCCAACCGCCGGCTCGCACACCTCGTAGTCTCCAGGAGTCGGATACGTCCCCGCCCGTGGAATCACCACCGTCGACCCGTTCTCAAACTGCACCACTGCAGGCACGTCAAAAAGGTGCCCGTCGTATCCCGCAAAAAAGAACGTCTTGCTGCGCTGGATCGGCCCCCCCAGCGTTCCTCCAAACTGGTGCTGCACATCATTCGGATTGAAGCCCACAAACGCCGGCGCCGAACCGCCCAATGCGCTGTTGCGCAAGAAATAAAAAGTGCTCCCGTGCCAATGATTCGTGCCCGACTTGGTCACCACGTTTACCACCGCGCCACCAGCCCTCCCCGATTCCGACCCATACCCGCTCGACGTTACGCGAAATTCCTGCACCGCCTCGTTAGAAAACTGATAGGGCGCGCGATAACGCCCCGAGGCTTGCGCATAGAATCCGTTGTTGTCGTCCAATCCGTCGATCAGAAAACTTGTGTTGTAGCCTCGAATTCCCCCATAAGAAAGATCCCCGTTCGATTCCGATGTCAAGCCTCGCGGATCCTGAGTCACGCCTGGCATCAACAGCAAGAGATCGGTGAATCTGCGCCCGTTCATCGGCAAATCCTTGATCGCCCGGTCATCGACCAGCGCCGATTCCGCGCTCGGATCCATCTCCACCGTCCGCGGCGCATCCGATACAGTGATGGACTCCTTCGGGCCCGCAACTTTCAGTTTGAAGGTCAACACCGCAGCCGCTCCTATTTCCACCCGCATCACCGGGGAGATCTCCGGCGACATCCCCTCCGCCTCCGCGCGCGCCGAATACTGCCCCGGCGGCAGCAGGTCGACGACGAACCTTCCCGCCGAATCCGTAGCCGAGTGATACCGGGTCCCTGTCTCCACCCGTATCGCCACAATGTCCGCGTTCGTAATCCGCGCTCCTTGAGCATCCACGACCATGCCACGCAAAGCTCCCGCAGACGCGTCCTGACCCCAGGCGCCGCAGCTAATAGTGATAATGACGATCTGAAACAGAAATAGAAGGAAACTAGCTACTCGAAATCCGTGGCGAATCGCAGCCGTTTCCCGAAGAGCTGAGACCTGATCCCTAAGGCCTAAGACCTGACACCCAAGAGCTGCAAGCTGGCCGTCCATACCAATCCCCTCGTCTCCAAGACTTCGGAATCGGAGGGGATTCCAGAGACTCTGCAAACATTCATACCAAAGCGCATCGCCTCAGAATGTGACGCATGCACCGGAAATATGTTCAGTTTACTAGGCCGCTTATCCCAGTAGACAGGCTTCCACACTGCTAAAAAAACAAAACCACCAAGGCAACGAAGTATCACGAGTTTCCCTTCGTGTACCTTCGTGCCCCTGGTGGTTAAGGGTTTGAGATGTTTTCCGAAACCTCAGTGCGAAACTGCCGCAAACAGCGGCGTGTTCATCAGCGCCTGAAACTTCTGGTCGTCGCTCTTGAAATGGAGCATCAGGTTCGAGCTGTCGGAGTCGACCGTGGCCGATTCATAAGCAGTCTTCTCGGCCGGACTGGCACTCATTTTCTTGTAAAGTATGACGCCCTTGAGAAGCGTTGACAGCGTGGCCGACGTTATCGAATCCGCAGTTTGCACCGTGAGATCGAAATTCACCCCGTTCTGGAAGGTCATGGTATAACGCGAGGCCAAAATCCGCTGCTTGAGGTTATCGAAGTCCGGAACTTTCGAGGCGGCATCGCCAATGGCAGAGAACATCATCGCCTGCGTCCCCTTCTGGTCGAGGATGCTCCACAGCGGCCCGCCATCGACGTCCGTCATCTGCTCGGTCATCACTGGATTCGAATCCATCGACGGACGCTTGCCGTCCAGCGTATCGAGCGCGCTTTTCAGCGACGCCTCCTCACCGAAGGCCAACGTGTTGTCGTCGAGGAATGTCATCACCAGTCCGTTATCCATCGGATAAATTTTGTACGAACCATATTTCACGGCCGAGATTTTCTTGATCTTCATCTTCTTGAGGACGACCTTGGCGGAGAACGATCCCTGCGCCACGCCGATGGTCTGGATGCCTTTCTTATCCGTACGGAAAGAGGCAAAATCGAGCTGATCGAGATCGCGAGCCGAGCTGATGCCAATCCCCTTCAACGCGCTCTCGAGGTCTTTAAGATTTTGCGGCAGCACTTTATCCTTAAGGGCCTGCGCCGTAGGCGAATCCTTGAGCGCCCGGTAATCGACGCCAATCAGTTGCTGAATCTCCGAAGGCACCATGGCTCGAGCCGAAGAAGCTATAGGCATAGCAAAACCAGCCGTAGCGCAAAGAAGCAATACCGCAACACAAAAATTCTTCATAGAGTTCCTCACACCGACATCCTCAAAATGCGGTCTTCCAAACAGAGTTCGAAAACAAAGTCCCCAAAACTAAGTCCTAAAGAGTGAGTCTGCAAAGCTTAGATGCAAATCGCAAACCATCAGTTAGCGATCGTTACCCGTTTCGAAGCTATTTTAGTCCCTCATTCGCACGGCGGTATCGTGACTAAAGTGTATCCCTTCCAAGCATAACGTTAGAACGCCGGGATCGGGGAATTTTGCAGCATCTTGCACGATAACGACCGGCTTCCGTCGGATCGCCGCCAGTAGCCCCATTCCCAGTAGCCCCATTCAATGACTGGAGCACCCTAGAAGGGCTCTGGATCGATCTTCTGATCGAGATAAATCCAAAGCACGCGCGAAAGAAACGTCAGCATGGGGGCGAAGGGCAGGAGCAACAAGAACGACCAGATTGCAATCTTGTCCAATCGCCAACCGGTCAGGACCCAGACGGTGGCGCCAAGAACAAAAACGAAAGCGAGGGCCAAGCCGTAACTGATGTACATGGCACCGAGAAAATATCCCGGCTCGCGATTGAAGTGGAGACCGCACGTGGGACAGCAATCATGCATTTTTGGGAAGCCCCAACAAATGGAGGAGCAAAAAATTCTCGCCGATCGGCATCGCGGACAAAGCTGGCCGAAGATGCTGCGCAGGGCGGAGGGACAAGAGCGGGACAAGAACAAATGATAAGGGATGGACGAACAATCGCGCTTGGAGACCAAGGTTGGGTCAACGCGAGTCCGCTCAGCAACATATCAAGGAGCGTAGTCGGAATGTCACAACAGTTGACAGCCGCTAGTCTTGCAATGCAGGCCGATACTTCTCTACCTCTCGCCTCAACTGCCAGTCCTCAACGTGCCGAGAAGCAAAGTAGAGCAATAGCACGACTACGAAAAATCCGACACCACCGGCGATCCAGCCTAATCGCGTCCAAGTCTCAGCTATGCCCAGAAAAATCATCCCTACAAAGCAAAATACCAATAAGGTGGCACTGATAAGCAAAAGCGAACGATCCCACCATGGTTTCTGCTCCCTTATGCCTGACCAGCGCAACAGCCAAGACACGGGGTGCCGATTGAGTTTGCAAACGGTGGCCACGTATCTCCATGTACGATCTGACGTGGTATCGATTTGAACATCGCGCTGCCGCGCCTCTTTTGCTAACGCGATCAATCTCTCGTATGCCAAGTCTCTTGGAATAGGCATTGGAGCCGGAAACTCCGGGTCACCCGATGGCCCCATCGGGAATAGCGGACTGGTGGGAAGGTTGTTGAGGAGGACGCCCTCCTCCTCCGAGAGTAGTTTGCCCGACCGCGTAGCTTCTCCTTCGATCTTCTTTACAACGAAGCTCAGAGCCTCGTCTAGATCGGCATCGTGATTCATAGAGTCTGCTTATTATGCTCCATGAACATGCTGCGTTCGCGTAACTGTTGTTAGCAGGCGTTACCACTCAGAACCCGCCAACGATTAAACGCGATTTTATGCCAGCAGGCAACGGTGCTATCATCCTTCAACGCCGAGATAAGTCATTCGCAGGTAAGGAAAAATGCCTCGAATTTTGCTGACCACGCGTTGCCGCGACTCCGGCCTCTACGATTACTTTCGTGAAAATGCCCCCCGGAATTTCCGCTGGCGCTTCGCTATGCCACGGTCCATCTCGTTTGGTCTGCGATTCCTGCGCCAGAATCTTCCGCACGTGAATATCCTCGAATATCCCACCCGCGCCGAATTTTCCGCTCAGCTCAAGCGCGGCTGGGATGCCGTCGGTTTTTCCTTCTACCTCGAAGAGACCAACGACATCCTGGCGATGGCCACCGAAGCCCGGCAGGCTGGCGTCCGGGAATTATGGGCAGGGAATTACGGCGCTCTCACTCCCTCCATCCATTCCCATTTCGATCACGTGTTCACCAGTTATAGCGAAGACGCCCTGGCGCAGAAACTGGGCACGCGTCTCGATGAAATCCAGCATCCACCGCTCGTCACCCGCTTCCGCCTGCCCGGAGGCTGGTCGTTCCCGCTGGGCGTTCTATTTTCCTCGCGTGGTTGCAGCTTTCGATGTACCTTCTGCCAGACCACTTCATTTGCGCCGAAACCAAAGGAAATCTCTCTTGCCTCGTTGGATCGAGTGCTGCGTTTCTACACCCAACACGGCATTCATTTCGTTCTTCTGCTCGACGAGAATTTCGGCAATATTCCCTCGCACGCCGACGCTGTCATAGAACTCCTGGCACGTCACCGTATCCGCTGGCTGGTCCAGTCGCGCGTCGACCTCCTTCTGCGGAACTTCAACGAATGGCAAAACGCCGGTATGGAAGGCGCTCTCTTCGGCATTGAAAGTTTTCATCAGGAAATCCTGAAGCAGATGCACAAGAACGAGAAAGCGCAGGCCGCGTTCGAACTCGTCGACCGTCTCCATGGTGCGGGCCTGTACGCCCACGGTTATTACATCATCGGCCTGCCGCCCGAGACCCCCGGATCGATCGCTGAGGATCTGCGAACCCTGGCAGCCCTAAAGCTTGACGTCACGCAAATCACCATTGTCACCCCGCATCCCCAGACGGAAATGTGGCATGAACTCGATTCTGGCTACGGTATTTTCGAAAAAGACTGGTCCAAGTTCGACACCAAGCATCTTGTGTGGAACCACCCGAATTGCGCTCCTGGAGTGCTTGAATCTCTGCTCGAACAGGGTTTCGAGTCCTGCTACGGGAATGACTGGCTGGGGCGAACGACGAAGAAGTTCCTCTCCATGAGAAGAGCCAAGAAGGATCTTTCCAGCGTATTAATGGGCCCGGTAGTCTCGCGATGGGCCTCCTCGGCGCGACTGCCCTATCTTCCGGTACCGGAACCGTCCGCAGACCGGCAGGTTCCGAGCGCGGTCGCCTGACGGGTGATAGTTTTCTACACGTTCAGCGCCGCCGTTCGCTTTCGGGTCCCGGCCACAAAAGACTCGTCCTTCGGCGAATCCTTTTCCAGCGCATCAAGATTGATCTCGATATTCGCAAGCGCTCCTTCAAGCGCCGCCTTTGCCAGCGCGATCGCGGTCGTCAGGTCCGACCTCATATTCGGATTGCTAATCGCCTTCAGATCAGTAGCAATCTTCGCGACTTCGACCACCTTTTCGCCGACGCCCAGAGGAACGCTGGTCGCCTGTTTGAGAGCAGACCCAATCGCAGCGTCGCCATCATTTGCGTTGCCCGCAGATTCCTTCGCCGACTTATACGCCTTCATAACCAGGTTGTAAGACTCAGCATCCGCGTCAATCGCAGCCTTGAGATCTTCGCGAAGCTGTCCCAATCGCGCGATCGCTGAGCTGAGCTGACTTTCATATTGCACATACGCTTTCTTCCCGCGCGACATGGACGCGACCATCACCGCAAGTCCAGCAGCCATGGCCCCGCTCGCCGCCGCCGCGCTCCCACCTCCCGGAGTCGCCGCCGGCGCAGCCAGCTGTTCGATAAAAGGCTCGACGCCAGCGCGGAGCCCGCCCACCGCCATCTTCCCGCCCATCACCGCCATCAGCCGATTCTCCAGGATCAGCGAAGAGTCGAAATTTTCAATCTGCAAAAACCATTCCGCCGCCTGCTCCAGCGCCTTCTTCGGAATCAGCCCGACAATCTCGCTCGACACCGGCGTCACTCCATAGCGTGCCGCCTCTCGCTTCACGAATTCGAAAACACGATGAATAGGAGTCTGCTCGAAGTCAGTGAGGTTCATCGAGACCTGCGCCAGGCCGCGTACCAGAAACCCCGCACCCTTAACAAAGCGCAGCCCGCCGCTCGAAAAACGGACAGCCTTCGCAATTCTCTTAGCGATATCGGCATCAGGCGTATTTAGAAAGACGTTGTAAGCAACCAGAAACTTGCGCGCCCCGACGACCGTCGCACCGGCCGTAGCATGCACGCAGCACTCGCCAAAATCGGGCTTGCGCGCCGGGTTTGTAGCAATCTCGGCCCGTATTCCTTCAAACTGCCCGCGCCGAATATTCTCCAGATTCTGCCGTTCGGGCGTGGCCGCGGCGGCTTCATACAGATAAACCGGGATCTGAAAGCGTTTCGCAATTTCGGCTCCCACGCGTCGCGCCATGGCGACGCAGTCTTCAATCGTCACCCCGTCAATCGGAATAAAAGGCACAACGTCCGCAGCCCCCATGCGCGGGTGCGCCCCCTTATGCTTGGTAAGATCGATCAACTCGGCGGCCTTCCCAACGCCGCGAATCGCGGCTTCCTGAATGGCTTCGCGTTCGCCAACCAGCGTAATCACGCACCGGTTGTGGTCGGAGTCCATCTCGCGGTCGAGCAGATAGACTCCAGGCATTTTCATGGCCTCGACAATGGCATCAACCTTGGCCACATCGCGGCCTTCCGAAAAATTAGGAACGCATTCCACAAGAGTGCTCGACATGGCGAGAAGAATAACGGGCAGCGGATGGGTGAGGCAACTGGAAATGGATTTGACAGTGCGTCGCTTGGAGAGGCAGACTGCCAAAATATGCGATTCGTACCTCGATCATCCGGCCGCGGTTTTACTTGACGTTTTTGCGTGACGATAATCCCGCCCAAAAACGTCCGTTGGCCGTTTCTCTGCTTTTAGCTAAAGATTTTCTGCGATTCAGATAATTAAGGGTGTACTATGCCGCGTCGTTTTTTGCCTTTCCTTTTGCTTCTGTTGTTCTCTCTCTCTGCCGTTGCCCAGACTGCTCCGGCGCAAAACGAACGCCACTTCAACTTCCATTACGCTTTCACCGTGAAAAATGTCAGCGCCGGCGAGCGCGTGCGAGTCTGGATTCCTCTGGCCCACTCGGACTCCTTTCAAGTTGTGAAGGTCGTTTGCAAGGATGGCGACTTGCCGTTAAAACAGATTCGCCAGCCGCAATACGGAAATGAGGTTCTGTTCGCCGAAAGCTCGAAAGCAGATAAGGGCGAATACAAATTCTCCGTGGACTATGACGTAGTGCGCAAGGAGCACATCGTGTTGGTCAATGGAAGGCCTTTAACAGGCGCGCAGCCTGAAAAAGCACCTCGCATCGAATTGGCACGCTTTCTCGAGCCCGACCGCCTCGTCCCAGTGACCGGAGTCCCTGCGCAACTGGCCGAGCAGCAAACAAAAGGAGCCACCACGCCGCTAGAAAAAGCGCGTGACATTTACGATTACGTTTTTCGTACCATGAAATACGACAAGTCCGGCGAAGGCTGGGGACATGGCGACACCCTCTGGGCCTGCGATTCCAAACATGGCAACTGCACCGATTTTCACTCGGTTTTTATTTCCATGGCGCGAGCCGAAAAAATTCCGGCGCGCTTTGAGATTGGTTTCCCCATCCCGGCCAACAAACATTCGGCCGAGATTCCCGGCTACCACTGCTGGGCAGAGTTTTATCTCAATTCGACCGGCTGGGTTCCGGTAGACATTTCCGAGGCCTGGAAACATCCGGAGAAGCATGATTACTTTTTCGGCGCCCACGATGTAAATCGGGTTCAGTTCACCGAAGGACGCGATCTGAAACTCAGGCCGGCGCAGGATGGCCCGCCGCTGAATTATTTTGTCTATCCCTATGTAGAAATCGGCGGAAAAGAAAATCCGAATGTCTCGATCGCCTTCTCGTTTTCGGACGTAGACTCCGCGTTCAGGGAAGCCAGCGCTTCGCGGTAGAAGAGTTAGTGATATGTGCGGGACTTCGGGCGGTGTTAGAATCCTGGTTCGCATTTACAGCAGACAACAACTTGAACCACAGGAGCGAGCTATGCCGAAATATGTTATTGAGCGCGAGATTCCGAATGCCGGCAAATTAAGCCAGCAGGAGCTTCACGCCATTTCGCAGAAGTCCTGTGGCGTCTTGCGGAATATTGGTCCGCAGGTGCAATGGCTCGAAAGCTTTGTCACCGACGACAAGATCTACTGCGTTTACATCGCTCCGAATGAAGAGATGATCCGCGAACACGCCCGCCAGGGAGGTTTCCCGGCAAATCGAATCTCCGCAGTCCGTTCAGTCATCGGTCCCACCACTGCGGAAGGTTGAACTCTGTCCACCGTGCCTAATTCCCGTGGGCCGCTCCGGCATACGATTGGCGTCTTCGACTCGGGCGTCGGCGGGCTCACTGTCTTGCGTGCATTACTCGAACGTATCCCCAACGCCGACTATCTCTACTTCGGTGACACCGCGCGCCTTCCCTACGGATCAAAATCCGCCGCCACGGTAGCCCATTACGCCGTTGGAGCGGTGCGCTACTTGCAGGCTCAGGGAGCCGAACTCCTCGTGATCGCCTGCAACACGGCGACCGCGCTCGCATTGGACGAAATTAAAGCGGCAGCGGGCGTCGAAGTCATCGGCGTCGTCGAACCCGGAGCGGCAGCTGCAGCTGCGGCCACCCGCAAGCATCAAGTGGTTGTCATCGGCACCGAGGCGACCGTCACCAGCCACGCTTACCGCCGGGCCCTAGAAGCCCGCAAAGTCGCGGTGCGCGAGAAGGCGTGCCCTCTGTTTGTGCCGCTGGTTGAAGAAGGCTGGATAGAACATCCCGTGACCGAGCAGGTGGCAAGGATTTATCTGTCCGAGGCATTCTCTGACGATTCTCGCGACAATGATTCTCGCGACAACGATTCTCGCGAGGCTGACGTGCTGGTGTTAGGCTGCACTCACTATCCCCTGATAAAGCCCCTGCTGCGGCGAATCGCGCCGGCTCATGTGACCATCGTGGACTCAGCCGACTCGACCGCCGAAGCCGTGGCTCATCAGTTGGGGAGTCAACTGAAGCCCGACACAGCTACGTCGTCAGCGGTCGTCACGACGAAAAACGAGCGGAATGGCGTGCCCCAACTTAAGTTTTTCGCAACCGATTCAGCGGAGAAATTCAGGAAGATGGGAACGCGATTCCTGGGCCTTCCCGTGCACGATGTTGTGCATGTGGATTTGAAGGAATAGGCGAAGCCGTATTGCCCACCCGGCAAGACCCTCTGACCCTTCGAAAGGAAAAGCAAAAGCCCAAAGCCGAGTTCCTCACACATTTGCCAGTCGTCTCGTCATGGCAGGAGTGGATTTGTCTACGGTCGCCGACTTGATTGGACATATTCAGATGACCAGGCGATATGCTCATCTGGCACCGGCCCACAAGGCCGCAGCGGTCGAAAAGGTTTCGGCGTTCAATGCGCTCGAAAGGACGCGAGGAACTGCTATACTGTTTTCCGCTGACCAAAAAACAACCGACACTAGAACGGATAGCGAGGTAAAGAGTGCTGTGGTGGTGGCTTTTGGAGACATCGATTAAGTTACTTGTTTTATTTGACATGCAACGAGGTGAGGGCGCGTAGCTCAGTTGGTAGAGCAACGCCCTTTTAAGGCGTGGGTCGCAGGTTCGATTCCTGCCGCGCTCACCACAGATCCAGAGGCCGGGTTGAAAGAGCGCGAATCGCACACTCTTTAATTCCGCTCGGCGGGATGATTGAGGTCGCGGTAGAGACGCAGCCATTGTTGGCGGATGGCATTCCAGTGGTAAGCGAATGACTGCTGGTATGCGTTCTGGGCAATCCGGCGCGCGAGGGTCGAATCTTGGAGAAGCCGAATTACATCGGCCGCAAGTTTTCTCCAGTCTTCTGTTCTGCTGACCAGCCCCGTTTCCTCGTGTCGCACAATGTAGGGAATTCCACCGGCGTCGCTGGTCACGACCGGTAGGCCAGAGGCAAATGCCTCCAAGATGGATACCGGCATGTTATCAATGCGCGGAGCGTTGATAAAGATGTCGGCTCGATCATAGCAGCGGCCGATATTGTCCCTTGTGACCCTCCCCATCATTTCAACACCCGTGAGATTGAGCTCTGCGATCAGGCGACGAAGAGCGTTCTCCTCCGGGCCCTCCCCCGCTAACCAAAGCTGCGCTTCAGAGAAAACGTTTTGTACATCTGCAAAAGCTCGCAGCACTAGATCAACTCCGTAACGGGACTCGAAGTTGCGTGAGCACAACAAAACAGGCCGAAGTATCTCGCGGGCACGATAGGAAAAAGCGGTCAGATCGACCACATTGGGAATGGCTTGCGCTGGGACATGGAATTTGCGGAATGCCTCAACAAGAAATGCAGAGGGTGCAACCACCATATCAACCCTGCGCAAAATGCTGCGCGCAATCCAGGAAGCGCGCAAATGCTTCTCGCCTAGCGGACTGTGATAGTGAACCAGAATCTTCTTGCCTAGAATGTGGGACACGCAGATGGCGGGAGTAGTGGCGATGAGAAAGGACCAGAAGGCCGCGGAGAAAATATGAGCAATGTCCGCCTCTCGCAATCCAAATAGGAGTTTGACCAAATATATGGGGAAGCGCACCATCGTTCGCAGATAAGGGATGCGCTCTATCCACACTGGCAATGGCAGATCTGTGGGGATATACGAGATGTGAAGGCCGGGATCGTCACGCCATAATCGCAGCAGCAAGTCAGCCTGAACTTCCTGTCCTCCATGTTTGTGCTGTATGCGAGGGGCCACGATGACCACGCGTGGAGGACTTCCGGCATCTTCGGGGTTGGTCTTTTCTGCTGCCGCGGCGAAGCGGGTGGGCGGTGCTAAGTCGTGCGACATGGTTCGGTGTTGGTGTTAGCTGACTTGACACTCCCTTTCCTTGCAAATCCAGATCGCGGATCAGCTTTTATGTTTTATGCGGCGAACAAAATCTGTTGCCCTGAATTCCGCCGCGCGCGACGACCAACGTCTGGAGCGCAATTGTAGGCTGGACGTGGATTTTAAGCGACTCAAAAATATCCGAATGTTCACAGCAGTGCTCATGCAAACGCGGCGCTCTCTTCGATGACCTTGCGATTTCCGTTCCGGCGTATCTGCAGGCAGACCCCCGCAATGTAAATTAGATGAGATGATTGCAATCTGCTGTAGTGCCCTGTTGTTTGACTTGGATGGCGTCCTGATTGATTCCACTCCTGCAGTCAGGAGGGTTTGGTATCGGTGGGCAGTTGAGCACGGTTTTGATCCGGACGCTGTGGTCCGTATGGCACATGGCCGCCCGAGTCGAGCCACCATTCGCGAACTTCTACCCAACTCCGACATCGACCGCGAGAATCGCGAAGTCGAACGCCGGGAAATGGAGGATTTCGATGGCCTTGTCTTGCTTCCGGGAGCCCGAGAACTCCTGAACGCTCTACCTCCCGAACGCTGGACTATTGCGACGTCATGTACGCGTTCGTTGGCCGAAGTGCGTCTGCGCGCTGCGGGCCTTCCTATCCCAGGAACAATGATTACATCGAGCGACGTAAGGATTGGCAAACCCGATCCCGAGCCTTACTTAAAGGCGGCAGGCGAGCTCGGATTTGCTGCTTCCGATTGCATCGTGGTGGAAGACGCGCCCGCGGGAGTTCGCGCGGGGAAGGCCGCTGGCGCGCGAGTGATTGCAATTCTTACGACCATGACCTGCCGCGACCTTGAAGATGCCGGCGCGGATTGGGTCGTGCAGAATTGCTCCGACGTCACAGCGTCCGGTGATGGGGCGCATGGCCTGCAAGTGAACCTCGCACTATAAGAGTAGGTATTGTCTGGGGAAGACCATTGCGCGCGGCGGGTCGCTCAACTAGAATCTTGAGTTCCCTGAAGCTGTCTGTCCAGAAGTTGCCGCAAGAGCAGGATGGATAAAATCGGCTCCCAAGCTTCACCATCGCGCTTAAGAATATAGAGAATAGAAAATCATACAGGCAGGTATTCGTGATCATCGGTGTTCCGAAAGAAAGTTATCCGGGGGAACGGCGGGTTGCGATCGTGCCCGTAGTTGTCCCTGTGCTGACCAAAGCGGGTTTCGAAGTCCACATAGAGACTGGCGCTGGCAGCGAGGCCGGCTATCCTGATTCCCAGTATGTCGAAAAGGGCGCGACGATCGCTGCGGATCGGGCGGCGGTGTTTGCGGGCTCCGACATCGTCGTGCAGATTCTTTGCTATGGGTCGAACGACATGACGGGGAAGCAGGATGTAGCGCTCTATCGCCGCGATCAGATTCTCGTCGGATTTCTGCGACCGTTCGGCACGAGAGAGGTCTTGCAGGAGGTTGCGGACGCCCGGGTCACCGCGTTTTCAATGGAGCTGATGCCGCGGACAACGCGCGCCCAAAGCATGGACGCGCTCTCCTCCATGGGGACGGCTTGCGGATATAAAGCTGTGCTGGTGGCGGCTGACTTTCATCCGCGCATCTTTCCCATGCTCACCACTGCGGCTGGAACCATCACTCCGGCTCGCGTGTTCGTGATCGGATGCGGCGTGGCCGGACTGCAGGCAATCGCTACCGCTCGGCGTTTGGGCGCCGTAATTTCGGCTTACGATTTAAGGCCGGCGGCGAAAGAGCAGGTGCAGAGTCTCGGGGGACGGTTCGTCGAACTTCCCATCGAGGCGAAAGACGCACAGGACGCGCGTGGATATGCTCGTGCGCAAGACGAGGATTTTTATCGCCGCCAGCGCGAGTTACTCGGGAAAGTAGTGGAGGAAAGCGATGTGGTGATTACCGCGGCGGTGATTCCAGGAAAGAAATCGCCGGTGCTCGTGACGGAAGACATGGTGAAGTCGATGGCACCTGGGTCGGTTGTTGTTGACTTAGCCGCCGAACGCGGCGGCAACTGCGAAATCACGGAAGCTGGCAAGACGGTGATCAAGCATGGGGTGACCATCGTCGGAGCGATCAACCTGGCTAATGGCGTGCCTTATCACGCGAGCATGATGTTCGCCCGCAACATCACTGCTTTCCTGACTTATCTCATTAAGGACCAAAAGTTGAATCTGAACCTGGAAGATGAGATTGTTCGCGAGACCCTGCTCACTCGCGGCGGCGAGATTGCGCAGGCGCGCGTCCGGGAATTTCTTAAATTGCCTGCGCTCACGAAGTGAAGGTGGAGGGACGGCGTCTCGCCGATCTAGCAGAAGGGTGGCCGGGCGGGGACGCCCGGCGCTCCCTGGGATAAGAGAACAGTGGAGGAAAGATGAATAGTAGTTCGACCCTAATCAATGCACTTTTTATTTTCGTGCTCGCAGGGTTTATTGGATTTGAAGTGATCCGTCGCGTTTCGCCCCTGCTGCACACTCCCTTGATGTCGCTCACCAACGCCCTGGACGCGATCGCGGTGGTGGGTGCGATCGTGCTCGTTGGCGAACATAAAAGCCATCTTGCGACGGTTTTTGGATTCATCGCCGTGGTGGCCGCAACGAGCAATATTGTTGGTGGGTTTTTCATCACCGACCGCATGTTGAAGATGTTCAAATCCAGCCGTCCCGCGGCAAAACCCGCGGCTCCACCGGTGGAAAAGTGATGACAGCCGAAGTCGGAACCGTCCAGGTTGTCATCGAATTTCTCTATCTCATTGCGAGCGTGCTCTTCATCCTGTCGCTGAAATGGATGAGTTCGCCGACTACGGCGCGTCGCGGCATCTGGGCGGGCGAAATCGGCATGGTGCTAGCCATAGGCGGCACGCTGCTCAACCACGGCATGGACTACCGGCTGATCGCGACTGGGCTCGTACTCGGTACCATCATTGGCATTCCACTCGGGAATGTGGCGATGACGGCGGTTCCGCAACGGACTGCGCTTAGCCACGCTTTTGGCGCGCTTTGCGTAACCCTGGTTGGTTCCGCTGAATTTTACTTGCGCACTCCCAATATCTCGCCTTTCATGATGTCGGTGCTGTGTCTGGAGGTCATTCTCGGTGGGCTAACTGTAACCGGGAGCTTGATGGCTGCCGGCAAGCTGCAGGAAATTCTTCCGCAACGGCCTCTGACTTACAAGGGCCAGAACTTGGTTAACTTTCTATTGCTGGCCTGCGCCCTGGCGATCGCTATAACTCTGGTGCTGCATCCGGGAGAGCAGTCGCTGTTTCCATTCATGATTCTTATTGCGCTGACGTTTGGCGTGTTATTGATCATACCCATAGGCGGAGCTGATATGCCGACCGTGATTTCGTTGTTGAATGGCTATGCTGGCCTCTCGGCGGCGGCCATGGGCTTTGTGCTTAACAGCAAGCTGCTCATCATCGCCGGTGCTCTCGATGGTTCGTCGGGGCTCATCCTTTCCATCATTATGTCGAACGCTATGAACCGATCGTTTACGAACGTCCTGTTTGGAGCTTTCGGCCAGGTGCAGGCTTCGCACGGCGCGGCAGAAGAAGCCAAACCGGTGCGCAGCGCGACTCCGGAGGAAGCCGCAGCGATCCTTTCTGGAGCGAATCGTGTCATTGTGGTTCCGGGGTATGGCATGGCGGTGGCGCAGGCGCAACACAAAGTGCGCGAACTCTACGATGCTTTGACCAAGCGCGGCGTGGACGTGCGCTTTGCCATTCACCCCGTTGCCGGACGCATGCCGGGGCACATGAATGTGCTGCTTGCCGAAGCCAATATTCCTTATGATCGCCTGATTGAGATGGATGAGATCAACGGCGACTTCCCGCAGACCGACGTTGCTCTTGTAATCGGAGCGAACGACGTTACTAACCCCGCCGCGCGAACGGATAGCTCAAGCCCTATTTATGGCATGCCGATTCTCGACGTAGACAAAGCTCATACCGTAATGGTCATCAAGCGCAGCATGAATCCCGGCTTCGCAGGCATCGATAACCCGCTCTACTATCTGGATAACAACCTGATGTTATTTGGAGACGCCAAGGCGTTCGTCGGCAGCATTGTGCGCGAGTTGAGTGGGGGACATGGGTAGATGGAGCCGTGAGTCTCGAGCAGACCCCTGTCCTTCGTTCGTCCTTTTAGCGAATTCTGAAGACAGCGCGACACTGAAACAAAAGCAAGGAATTGTCTAAGCTGCCGGACAAAAATCCGGCGGGCTTCAGAATCGCGCGAGAGCTTCGCACAGCCTGTGGGCCCGCCTGGCGTTTATGCTGCCTTCTTCGTCTGTCGGATCTTGGCCCAACGCGCTTTCTGGGCCAGAGAAATTCTGCGCCGCCCAGCTGCGGAAAGAACGCGCTTGGCACGATACGGCGCCACCGCGTGCATTGAGTTCGATCCACGGGAAAGTTTTTCCAGAACGGAAATAGCTTCCCCAAGCTTTTGGACTTGGTTTTGTGCATCCCGGCGTTCCTCACGGAGCCGGTCGATCGCCTTAGCAATGTTTGTCATCAATTCCCCCTCGGGTATTTACCGTCGGTCATTGTATTACTAACTCCTTCATTTGTGTCATGATTTATTAGTATTTCGATGTGATTATGTGTAAATAGCTTTGTCCACCTACTTGGAGGTGTAATTACGGTGAGCGGAGTATTGACAAAATGATGAGTGACTCGGAGATAACTTGGCCTCAAATGGGCCACGCAGAGACTCATCCTAGCGGCGGTAGTAGGCTGGACGATCCGAACAGGAATAATGTACCTACCGCCAGGCTATAGATCGCCGTCAGCGCGGTGACTATAAACTGAAATCGAGGCAGCCGCGAGCTGAAGCCGAAGAGTCCCACGGCAGACCCTGTCATCACCGTGTTCATTACCAGCAGTCCCGCGATAAACATGGCCAGACCTATAAAACCCTTGCCGATTCCGCCAAGATTCGCAGCCAGTAAGAAGATCATGAGTTGGCTGGGCGTTTCCGCGCCAAGCCCATGCACAACCCCGATCATGAGCACAGATTTGGAACTGTAATTCCAGGTCTTGCCCGTGGGCCGGGGGACCTCATGATCATGCCAGTAACTTTTCATCTTCCAATGGGCCCAGCGCGCCGCTCCCGCCATAAGGTGAAAGCGGCTGCGCGGCGCCGGGTTGCCGGTGAAGAGCGACCCGAGAACATAGACCCCGAGGATGAGTAACGTTAGCCCAACCAGCCGCTCGGCGATTCGATCGATGCCATGAGGCAGCGAGAGCTGGAAGACTATTACCGCGCTGCCCAGCGCGGCTACCGTCGCCGCGTGTCCCACGGCATAGAGCAAACCGAGCCGCATACCCTGCCAACGATTGGTCTGCACGCTCGTGATGTCGGAGATGGCGGCAATATGGTCGTAGTCAAACCCGTGACGAAAGCCAAGAATCGCCGCGGATAAGAGCGCCAGTTGAAGGCTATTCGGCGTGGCGGTCATGGACGACGATGAGCGGTCATGAAGTAGGTTCAGCCCAGAGTTCTCATTGTTCCATACCCCGCGAAGAATCGGAAATACAAGCGAAGGCTGGAAGCTTCGATCATTCTCCGCTGGGTGCCGGTTATGCGACTGGTTTGCAACCGATTGCACCAGAGGCAAAAGTCTGGGAGAAACGTCTGCAGTAAATGATTGAGGACAAAGACCGGTAGATTCGCCGTGGCTGGAAGGAGAATTGCCCGTGGTACGCCGATGCGGTGTCTTTCCCAGTGGCCGGGCGCGAAAACGACGAAGAGCAAGGCGCTCACGATCGGTGTGTGGTTCGCTGTTCTCGGCGGCGTACTCTTCTGGTGCGCCATGATCCCTGCATCGCGCCTGATTCCGCATAGGCCTCCGCTAACGCAATTAGAAAAGAACTTGGATCGCGTCCCCGCGCATATCTCCGAATTCTCACCTGTGTCAGAGCCCCTGGCCCTGCCTAAGTGTGGCAATGTTCGTCCGCCGGAGGCTTTGCTTACGCCGGACCCTCTGCTGCAGGGTCAGTATGACGATTTGAATGTACGTGTTAGCTTTATTATTGGATCCGACGGCTACGTGCACAGCGCCTTTATTCTGGATAGCGGCGGCCCCGAGGAGGATCGTCAAGTCTTGCGAACGGTCAATCGCTGGCGATATCGCCCCGCGCTCTGCAACGGTGTGCCAACGGATTCCGAAGCGCGAGTAAGATTCATGATCCGCTAGGCTGCGAATTCTCCTACAATGTCAGCGGTGAGGTTGCCGTGAGCAAAGAGAATCCCAACCCTCTCAGGCCGAAACAAGACGAACGTCAAGGAGAGCAGCGCGATCCAACGGGCGATCAACTGGGCAATCAACTCGACGATCAGCCAGACCAGCCGGTCGGAAGCAAGGAAGTTGAAGATTTCTTTCAACGCCTCCCAGGGAACTTCCGCTGGCCCAAGCCGAACGCGGACGCAATAGCTGCGGCGGTGGAAGCGATCCAGCGGGTTTCTGGAAGCAGCGCCGCTGCGCAAGATCTGGCGGTGGATGGCGCACCTGAATCGCCGTGCTCAACCTGCGGTGGTTTGCTGCCGGCGAATGCCCGCTTCTGTGTCTGGTGCGGAATCCCGGTCTCTGACGAGGCTCCTGCTATAACTCGTCCCGGCCAAACTCACGTACACCACCACTATCATCATCATCTTGGAACTGGAGTGGCCCCAGTTGCGCCTGCGACCGAGGCCGAGCCTCCAGCGTCCTCCGGTCCTCGCGGACGGGCTCCCGGGTCGCCCGGCAACGTGACTGGCGGGCGGGCGGAAGCGGGTGCGCGCCAAATCGTCCAGGACTGGGCGCAAGCGTGCAACACGAAGCATATCGACGACTTGCTCGAGCTCTACGCCGCGGACGCCACTGTCATCCGCTCCAGTGTTCCGCCGGTTCGCAGTTTGCCAGCGATTCGGGAATTTCTTATTTCGCTGCTCGAAGCCGGGTTGGGGGATGTAGAGATGGAATCGCTGCGCCTGGAGGTGATGGGTGATATCGCGCTCGATCTTGGTCGATGCAAAATGCTCGTGCCCGTCGCCATGGGAAAGCGCCGCGAAGAGCGCGGCAAATACCTGATCGTGATGGTGAAGCAACCGGCCGGAACATGGAAGATTCTTGCCGATTGCTGGTCATCGGATTTGGCAGTCAGCACTCCGCCGCCCGAAGCCGCGGTGCGGAAGGTCACTGAACCAATTCCACCAGTGCGCAAGCCCCGCTGAGTGAGGGCGACTCTACTGGTGATAACTCTTGAGTACGATTTGCGTACGCTGCCCATCCTTCCGATTTTGCACTGCGGTGCGTCGTGAGTGTAATTGAGATTTTGCGACAACCATCCTCCTGGGATAACTTACGCGGCTACCGGTTCATACCCCCTAAACAAACTGCAACCATTCCGGGCCGCAAAGAACATGCAAAATCATGCACGTTGACCGCCGCCAAGCGCGTTGCTATGCTTCCTAGCGATTACCAAAGTCCGGAGCCGCACGCGTCCCACGCTCCTCCCTTTGACACTCAACGTTCCCACGTAGGAGACCCTCCACCATGGCCACTCCCTCCGCACACTTGCTGAATGCCGCCTCACTCGCCAACTTGTCGTCTTTCAATTCAAAGACATCGCGGCGGCGATTGCCCTCGAAACTCGCCCGGCACGTGCTGGTGGTGAGCCTGTTCCTCATCGTCCTCGGTGCCGCCTTGCCCAGTTCGGCCACGACCTACAAGGTGACCAGCCTGGTCGACAACTCCTCAAGCCTCACAACTGCGGGAACGCTGCGGTATTCGCTCGCTAATGCGGCTTCTGGCGACACGATTGTCTTCAGCGTGACCGGAACGATCACTCTCGATTGCACCGATCCCGGCGACGGACCGCTCGTAATCAGCCAGAACGTGACCATCAGCGGACCGGGCGCGGCAAAGCTCGCCATCAGCGGCGGCCTCCCCAGCGCCACCGCGTGCCAAGTGTTTGTGGTTAATGCTGCGGTCACCGCGACCATATCCGGCGTGACGATCGAGAACGGGATCTGCACCAACTCTCCCATATGCCTCTCCGGCGGCGGCATCCAGAACAGTGGCACGCTGACGGTGAGCAACAGCACCCTCTCGGGTAACTCTGCCGGCGTGGGCGAATTAGGCGGCGGCATCTTCAACAGCTCCGGTGGTACGCTGACGGTGAGCAACAGCACCCTCTCGGGTAACTCTGGCGGCGTCTACACCAGCAACGGCGGCGGCGGCATCTTCAACGACGGTGGCACGCTGACGGTGAGCAATAGCACCCTGTCGGCCAACTCCGCCGACCAAGGCGGCGGCATCTACAACGACGGCACGCTGACAATGAGCAACAGCACCCTGTCGACCAACACCGCCGCCGGCGGCCAAGGCGGCGGTATCTTCAACACAGGCACCCTAACGATGAGCGACAGCACCCTGTCGGGCAACTCCTCCACCATCCTCGTCGGCGGCGGCATCTACAACGATGGCACGCTGACGATGAAGAGCACGCTTCTGGCGAATGAATCCTCGGGAGGAAACTGCGTCCTTATATAGCGGCACCCCAACTTCCGACGGCTACAACCTCTCGGACGACAGCAGTTGCACTTTCCTGGCCGCGGCCGGCGACCAGAACGACGTCACCACCGCTGCAACTTACCTCGGACCCTTGGCGAATAACGGCTCACCCACCACCCAGACTATCGCGCTGCTCTCCGGCAGCACGGCCATCGATGCCATCCCCGTAACTCCGGTCAACGAGTGTACGGATGCCTTCGGAAATCCTGTCACCACCGACCAGCGCGGCGTCACGCGTCCGCAAGGCACAGGTTGCGACATCGGAGCCTTCGAATTGATCCAAGGGGCACAGGTGAGTGCTTCTCCATCCAGCGTCAGCTTCGGCAACGTCGAACTATGCAGGACAAAGACGGCGCTTCTGGCGCTGCACGATAACGACGCGACACTGGTGCAGATCGGCCCCATTTCGTTGATCGACGTTACGGGAAACCAGTCCGATTTCAGCTTCCGCCCCTACAGCACCACCGGAATCCTTGGTCCCGGGAAAGGGCGCAGTTACCAGATCCAAGTGAAATTCAGTCCTTCCGAAGAGGCACCGGAATCAGCGACGCTGAATATCGTGACTAACGCTCCCGGCAGCCCGGTACAGGTGCCCATTACGGGCACAGGGATTGCGAACAAAAAGTGCGATTAGAACAAGCCGGTCTCCATCCTAACGTCCGCTCTCCAACGTTAGGGTGGGATTTTCACTCGCTAGAAGAATTTGTAGTGAACACAAAATAACGAATGCCGCTCGCTGTTTCGGGCGGCTTTTCTTTTGCATCACGCGGAACTAGTTGAGCGGTAACTTCTGTTATCAGGCAATAGCGCAAGTTTGCGTCATCTGTTCGCCCCTACCGTGTCGATGCGGCGGCCTAGAGAGGGCCGCTCACAATAGCTGCGGGGCGCAAACGAGATAAGACACAACGCGATGCCTTATCTCGTCTCTCGCTCAGACTGGATCGTTTAAACCGAATCGCGTAATTTGCATCGCGTAAGCCGAATTGCGCTCTAGTGGCGTCCGCCGCCACGTCCACCAGCATGGCCACCACCCCGATATCCCGGGAGCGCGTGCTCAGCCTTCCCTTCATGGCCGGCTTCGCCTACGTTGCCTCGCCCATCTCGCGCCTCGTTTGCCTGGAAGTGGTTGAAGCGCTCCGCCCCGCGCTCCGGCACCGGTCCAGCGTAACCGTGATGAGGATCAAACCTGTTATCGACATGTCCGTAAAAGCCGTGAGGGCCGTGAAACCACGGACCCGCGCCAAGAAACACCCCGCCGACAAACCAATCAGGCCCGTAGTAGCCGTAAGGAGCACAGTCCTATGGGGCATAGTCGAAGTATCCGTAAGGACACACGGGAGCTGGTCCGATGTTTACGCCAACGGCAACCTGAGCTTGCGCCACAGGTGCAGAGCATAAAAGGCCAGCCACGAGAACTGCGAAACCAAACGCACTGATTTTGAACATGATTTCTCCTTGATTCGTTCAGAGTTTCAACTTGGAGAACTGAAGGGCAGCATAATACCGAGGATCAATAACTGGCAAACCGGAAACTGACTGTCAATTGTTGTTAACAGGCGCGATTACACTCAGAACCCCTATACCCCAACCCTCTTGCGGTGGTGCGCTCCCCGCGCTGCCCAATCTTGTGACTTTGCTACGAATTAGTTGCCAGAGCGCTATGACAGAGGTAACTTGTCGCTCGCAGCGCCCTCTTCTACCATGCAGGCATTATGGATCTACGCGCCCTCGTGGTGTGTCCGGATCAGGATTCTGCCGGCCTGCTTACCTTAATCCTGTCTGAACTGGGGATGACGGTCGAGCATACCTCCTCGATCACCCGCGGATTAGAACTGCTCGAAACCGATCACTACGATGGCATCGTTTTGGATTATCGCGCGGACCAGGCTTCCGAGGAGTTTCTTTCAAGCTTGCGTCGTTCGGTCAAGAACCACGCCAGCGTGCTGATTGCGGTGGTTGACAGCGAGTTTAATGCCCGCCCCGTATTTGGGCTCGGGGCTAACTTTGTTCTCTATCGTCCGCTCTCTTCGGAACGGGCGCGTATCAGTTTGCGCGCCGCGCGCGGCCTCATGCGCCGAGAACGCCGGCGCACCCCGCGCGCGCTTGTGAACTCCACGGCCAATGTCGCCTACCCCGGAGCGCCCGAGAGCAGCGCTACTTTGTCCGATCTCAGCGATGGTGGAACTCTGCTCCGAACCACAACCCGAATTCCGTCAAACTGCAAAGTTTATTTTGAGTTTGCCCTTCCCGGTCAGCAGCAGTTGGTACGCTTGAGCGGTGAGGTTGCCTGGCAAGACGCAAGCGGCCGCACCGGAATCCGTTTCCTCGACGTGCCCCAGGCCTCGCGTCGCGCCATCCAGGCGTGGCTGCAACGCAACAGTTCCCGTCCAGAAGCGGAAGTGGCTGGCTCGACGGGTAAGGTCTCGTCAACTCAGTCGTCCGGGGCAGCCTCTGGTCTGCAGCAGCAATCGGCCGTGTCGGCTCCCGGATCAAAAGATCCCACCCTCGTCGCTAATGCCGGCAACCGGCGGGGTGAGACACGTCTGGCGTGCAAACTCGGAGCTGAGATCTACGGTGTCGACCGCAGCGTGCCTAATTTCTGTACTCTTTCCGATATCAGCGAGGGCGGCTGCTACGTTGAAATGCCATCCCCATTATCAGGGGAGTCGAGCGTAGAGATACTGGTGCGCACGGCTCGCACGAAGATGAAGGTCAGGGGCCAAGTAATTACGACCCATCCTGGGTTTGGCATGGGTGTGCGTTTCGTCTTCCGCGATTCCGCGGCACGCGAAGAGCTTCTACGCCTGCTCGCAGTTCTTTCCGCCGGTCCTGCGCTGGACGTACAACCCCGCTAGGTCTGCTGATCAAGAACTCCTAAGCTGTGGCTACACGCCGATTGGCTGGTTCCCATTTTTAATCGTGACTCTGATGTTCACCTGTGACCTTACTCCGAAGGTTACGTCCGATGTTCACTTCCGATGTTCACGTCTTATGTTTACGCCTTATGTTTGCGTCTGAAGACTCCAGTTTCTTGGGCACGACCAGAGGTGATCTATGCGCTTCAAGGTAGGCGCACTATTCTATGCTCGCGAGGCTTCCGAGCGCGCGGAGAGTCCCAATGGACCATGCATTCGAGTGGAACGACACCTATAGCGTTGGGGTCGGTGCGATGGACGATCAACACAAGCGGCTGTTCGAAATCATACGCGAACTCTACACGGCAATGCGGTCAGGCAAGGGTAAAGAAGTTGCGGCAGATGTTCTTCGGCAACTGATTGACTACACCGCCAAGCACTTCGCGGCGGAAGAAAAACTGATGGTGCAAAAAGGATATCCTGCCTTGGCAGCGCACCAGGCTGAACATAAGATGTTGATCGACAAAGTCCTGGCATTTAAGAAGGACTTCGATGCGGGCATTGCCAGTATTACTCCGGATTTGATGAAGTTCCTCCAAAACTGGCTCACGAACCACATCCAGACTGTCGATCGGAAGTATGGCGAGTTCATCAATACTAACGGGAGTTCTTTAGCAAAGGGAACCTCGGCGGGGGCGAAGTCCAAAGCGTAGTGATCTGCTCTGCGCCAGCACGCGACGCCCCCATCGGCAAGTCCTTTAGCCGGTGCGCGCTTGCTCGGCTACGATCTGGCGAAAGTATTCCAGCGAAAGCTGGAGCCCGCCCTCCAACTCCACTTTCGGCTCCCACCCGAGCAGAGTTCTTGCCTTCGAAATATCCGGACGCCTCTGTTTCGGATCGTCTTGCGGCAGTTCTTCGAACCGGATTTGGCTCGTCGACCCCGTGGTGGCAATCACCTGCCGTGCGCAATCTAGAATTGTGAACTCCGTAGGATTACCAATATTCACCGGCTCATGTTCCGCGGATCGCGCCAGGCGCAGAATTCCTTCCACCTCATCGCTCACATAGCAGAAACTGCGCGTTTGGCTGCCGTCTCCATACACCGTCAGCTTCTCTCCGCGCATAGCCTGCCACATGAAATTCGGGATCACTCGCCCATCCTTAATTTGCATCCGGGGCCCATAAGTGTTGAAAATGCGCACAATGCGGGTGTCCACCCGATGGTAGCGGTGATAAGCCATGGTCACCGCCTCGGAAAAGCGCTTGGCCTCGTCATATACCGATCGGGGTCCAACCGGATTCACATTTCCCCAATAACTTTCCGTCTGCGGATGCACCAGCGGATCTCCGTAACACTCGGACGTTGACGCCATCATGAATTTCGCACCGCATCGCAGCGCGGTTTCAAGTGCTTCAAACGTCCCATACGAGCCAACGCGCAATGTCTCAATCCCATGCTCGGCGTAGTCCACCGGGCTCGCCGGACTTGCGAAATGGAACACATAATCGAGTGTGCCCCAATTACTGGGCTCGGAAACATCTTTCTCCACAAACTCGAACCGGGAATCGTTCCGCAGGTGATCAATGTTCGCTAGCCGCCCCGTCAGCAGATTGTCCGCAGCCACTACCCGATAACCTTCGCCCAGCAGTCCATCGCACAAATGTGAACCGAGAAAACCGGACCCTCCCGTCACCAGCGCGCGCTTGATCATGTTTGATTTGAGCATGGTTGATCTGATTCTATCTGTTTGACCCTGTTTATTTGACCATGGGGTCGATCGTAAGGGCTTGCATATTCATCAATTCAGGCACGCTCACTGTTCTTGACCAAGTTCCTCACCAAAGTTCGCGCCGGTAATTCCTCCATCAACGCCGCCGGACGCCCGACGCTGTAATAAGAAAATCCGTGCTCCAGCATTTCTAACGGATCATAAAGATTTCGCCCATCCAGGACGATCGGATACTTTAACAGATCGCAGAGACGCTCCAGATCCAGGGTGGCAAATTCTCCCCACTCCGTCAGGATCAGAAGGGCATCCGCTCCAGTCGCTGCCTCATAAGGGTCCGCGGCAAAATCGACCCCCGACTTCAGCACGTTTTTTGCGTTCTGCATCGCCGCTGGATCATAGGCGCAAATGCGACAGCCCTCGCGCACCAATTCCTGCACCAGCAACATGGCCGGCGATTCACGAATATCGTCGGTACCGCCCTTGAACGCCAGGCCCAGCACGCCAACCCGCTTGCCACGGAAGGTCCAGAGCACGCTCCGCACTTTGCGCAAAAAACGGTGTCGCTGCTCCTCATTAATACGGATTACTTCTTCCAGCAAGCGGAAGTCATATCCGTTTTCCCTCGCGACGGAACGAAATGCCATCAAGTCCTTGGGAAAGCATGAACCTCCATATCCGATCCCCGGGCTCAGGAAGCTCGACCCGATTCGCGAATCCGATTCCAGGCCGTCGCACACCTGCTGCACATTCGCGCCCACGGATTCGCAGATCGATGCTACCGCATTGATAAAAGATATCTTCATCGCCAAGAATGCGTTGGCTGCATGCTTGATAAGCTCCGCGCTTTTGGTGCTGGTGATAATCAAACGCGGGGGTGTTTTGGCCGATTCCCTGCGTGGAATCGCATCCGTTCGCCCGTAATACCACCCGCTCGTGAGAGGCCTGTAAATCTGACTCATCACCTCCGCGGCTCGCTCGCTCTCGACTCCCACCACGATGCGGTCGGGATAGAGAAAATCCGTAATGGCCGTTCCTTCCCGCAGAAATTCTGGATTCGACGCCACATCGAAGTGAGACGGATCGGCTCCATTCCTCATGATTATGGTGCGAATCCACTGGCTGGTGTACACCGGAACCGTGCTCTTCTCCACGACAACCTTGTAGTCATCGATGGCGCCGGAGATTTCGCACGCGACCGACTCCACATAGGAAAGATCGGCGTCGCCCCTTTCAGTCGGCGGAGTTCCGACCGCAATCAACACTACCTCGCTCGTCCGGGTTGCCGCCTGCAGGTCGCTGGAAAACCTGATTCGCTCTCCTCGATGCCGTCCCAGCAACTCGGGCAGAAATTGCTCGTGAATCGGCACTTCGCCGTTCTGCAACCCCGAGATTTTCTTCTCGTCATTATCAACCAGCAGAACCTCGTGTCCCAGATCGGCAAAACACGCGCCTGTCACCAACCCCACATATCCTGAACCAACTACCGCAATACGCATGGCGAGCCTTCTCTCTTTGAATCAGGTGCACATCCGGCTCGTCGGCGTGCTGATTCTTACTTTAACAGTGTTTCCTGTGTCGAGAGCTTCTTCTTCGCAATCGCAGCGCCGCTGCGCTCAGGAATGGGAATTGAAACCTCACAAAAATGGGCGATCCGAATTAGTTAGTTGCAACGCCCAATTGACTTCCCCGTCATTTCGGGGGAAACTCGCTTTAAGCCTGTATTTCTACGTGTCCGAGCAGGCTTCGGAACAAATTTATGTTCCCGCAACCGATGTCGAAGTCCCGATTTCGCCCTGACGATACGCAAAATGAACCACTCCGTATCCTGGAACAGCATCGCCGCGCCGGTTTTCCGCCCGACTTGGCGCTTGATCTAGTGCTCAACGAAATCGTGGTCCGCGCGGCCGAAGAGACCCACGCCACCGCTGCTGCTCTCGCTCTCTTGCGAAACGACGAGATGGTCTGCCGTGCCGCTACCGGACACCCAGCGCCCGATCTCGGCTTCCCGATCAACCTTCGCGACGGACTTTCCGGCGCCTGTCTCAAGACCCAAGAGCCGCAGCTTTGCACCGACACAGAGTTGGATCCGCGGGTCGAAGGGGCAGTGTCTCGTTACCTCGGCATACGCTCCATCCTTATCGTCCCTGTTTTCGACACTAGAAACGGGAAGTTCACTGGGATTCTGGAAGTTTTTTCCATTTCTCCCGGCGCCTTTTCCAACTCCGATCTGAAACTGCTCGAAGGTTTCGCGGAGGAGTGCGCTCTGATCCGCCAAGCGGCAACGGAATCGAGCCAGAGTAAGCCCGACCCTCGGGTCGCGAAACCGGAGTTGGTCAAACCGGAGCTCGTGGCGACCGAGGTAGTTGCTCCGCAACCCGCCGCATTGGAGTTGGAGCCGCGGCTGCGAATCATACCCGAACCCGTAGCACCGGAGCCGGAGCCGCCCAGAGTCGCGCCCGAGCCCGTCATTTCGGAATTGATACCACCATTATTGCTGACCGAATCAAGGGAGCCCGAGTTTCCCGCGGCTATACCGGACCAAGTTCCAGGCACGAGCTATGAAGGATGGACGCTTTTCCTCGGGGCGCTGGCCATTCTCGCCATCATCTCCGTCAGCTTCCTGATCGGCTCACGCATCGGATGGCTACGCTTCGGCACGCCGCAAACCGTAGTCCGACAGACCGCCCCGCCGGAACCAGCCGAACCCAACTCGGCAGCACCAGAGGCGGCCCCTCCGGCAAATCATTCACCATCAGCCAAAGCGTCAGAGAAAGCGCCCCGGCGGGCAACGTCATGGCCGACTACCGACATGCCAGCCGCCGGCGAGCTAGTAGTCTACGAGAAAGGCAAAGTCATCTTCCGTATGAAAAGCTCTCCGACTGCGGCTGACTCACTGAAAGGAAACGGAACCCAGCTCGATTCAAGCAATGAGAATGGCAATTCGATCGCGGACGCGTCAATTGGCGCCGGCAAGAACGGCACCGCGAGGGTCGGCACCGCGAAGGTCGGCGTTGCGACCGGCAGTGCGGCAAGTGTCTGGATCTCCCCCGACAAAGCCGATGCCCTCTTGCTCAGTCGCACCGAACCTCACTATCCCGCTATGGCCCGAGCCACTCACCGCTCCGGCAATGTGGTCCTCGAAGTCCAGGTAGCCGAAGACGGCTCGGTGTCGAAAGTTCGTACTCTCAGTGGAGACCCGATTCTCGCCGCTGCCGCGACAGAGGCCGTTCGCAATTGGCGCTATCAACCCTATCGTCAGAATGACCATCCCGCTCAGTTCCAAACCGATGTGACACTAAGTTTTGCTCTTCCTGACTAAACTGGCTAACGGAACTGGCTAACTGAACTGGGGGAAGCAAATCGCGACGTTGGCGCGGCGCGGGAAATGCCAAGTTATGAAGGCGCCCTGAGGCGCCAAGGTCGGAAAAATGAGCGGAAGGCTTGCGGGAAAGATTGCATTGATTACCGCCGCGGGGCAGGGGATTGGGCGGGCCACCGCAATTGCATTTGCTGAAGAGGGAGCGATCGTCTGGTCGACCGACATCGACGAGCCGTCCCTCGCGACCCTTAATAATCAGCCGCGCATGCGAACCCGCCGTCTCGATGTTCGTGACGCCGACGATATTGCAAGATGTGCTGCCGAGGCAGGCACGATCGATGTATTGGTCAATTGTGCGGGCTATGTTCATCACGGTAGCGTTCTGGACTGTTCAGAAAAAGATTGGGACTTCTCTTTCGATCTCAACGTCAAAAGCATGTATCGCACCTGCAGGGCTTTTCTGCCAGGCATGCTGAAAGCTGGCAAGGGAAGCATTGTTAATATTTCGTCTGCCGTATCCAGTGTCAAGGCCGTGGCAAACCGCTTTGTCTACGGAAGCACCAAAGCGGCGGTGATTGGACTAACTAAGGCCATCGCTGCCGACTTCATTCGCAGCGGTATCAGGTGCAATGCGATCTGCCCGGGAACGGTGCAGTCGCCGTCGCTGGAGCAGCGGATTGCCGCGCAAGGCAAATCTGAAGTTGAAAAAGTTCGCGCCGAGTTCGTGGCGCGGCAGCCGATGGGGCGCCTCGGCCGGCCGGAGGAGATTGCAGCGCTGGCTGTTTACCTGGCATCGGATGAATCCAGCTTCACTACGGGCCAAACCCATCTTATTGACGGTGGCCTCAGCCTCTAATACCAATATCCCTCTCGGAGAAAGAGAATGAAATTGCTGCGCTACGGCCCGGCGGGTCAGGAAAAGCCGGGCATATTGGCTGCGGATGGCGAGATTCGAGATTTGTCGGGGATCATTCCCGACCTTGCTGGAGAGGCATTGCTTCCCGAGTCGATTGAGAAACTGCGAAAAGTCGATCTCTCGCGTTTGCCCATAGTTCGAGCACGACCTCGCATGGGGCCCTGCGTGGGGAGCGTAGGGAAATTCGTTTGCATTGGCTTGAACTATTCCGATCACGCTAAGGAGTCGGGGATGGCTCTGCCGGTCGAACCGGTTATCTTCATGAAAGCAACCTCATCCATCTGCGGTCCTGACGATGATGTCGTCATTCCGCGCGGATCGACGAAGATGGACTGGGAGGTCGAACTCGGCGTGGTCATTGGCAAGCCAGGGAAGTATGTGGCAGAGGCTGATGCGCTTTCTCATGTTGCCGGGTACTGCGTGGTCAATGATCTTTCCGAGCGCGCTTTTCAGCTCGAGGGCACGGGCCAGTGGGTGAAGGGCAAAAGTGCGGACACCTTCGGCCCGATTGGGCCTTGGCTGGTCAGTCCCGATGAAGTTTCCGATCCTCAAAATCTGGATATCTGGCTGGAGGTGGATGGTCACCGCTATCAAAACGGATTAACCCGAACCATGGTTTTCGGAGTGGCCTATCTGATTAGTTACGTGAGCAGGTTCATGAGCTTGAGAACCGGCGATGTAATCTCCACCGGAACGCCTCCCGGCGTAGGCCTGGGCCAGAAGCCACCGGTTTATTTGCGTGCCGGGAATCGAATGCGATTGGGCATTCAGGGTCTCGGACAGCAGAATCAGAAGGTCGTAGCAGAAGCGGCGAAAGGCTAGCTGCCTCGCTCGTCCGCGTTTTCGTGCGAATGCGTGGGGCGGCTATTAGCTCTAAGCACTCCTCGAAGCGCTCTAGGAGAACGCCAGTTCCTTAGCGCGCTGCACTGCCTTCACGACTGCTTTTATCAGTGTCACGCGCAATTTGCCTTCTTCCAGTTCCATGATTCCGTCAATCGTGCATCCGGCTGGAGTCGTGACCGCATCTTTCAACAGAGCCGGATGATCCCCGGTTTCTAGCACCACCCGAGCTGCGCCCATTGTGGTTTGAGCCGCTAAAAGGGTAGCTACATCGCGCGGCAATCCGACCTTTACTCCTGCCTCCGCCAGTGATTCCAAAATAATGTAGATATAGGCTGGGCCGCTCGCCGATAATCCCGTGACCGCGTCCATATGTTTTTCGTCCAGGATCACTGTCCGCCCAACCGCATCGAAAAATTTGGACGCCGTTTCCAGATGCTGCTTCGTCGCGAACTTTCCCTTGCATAGCGCTGTCATGCCCGCGCCTAATACGCAAGGAGTGTTCGGCATGGCGCGCACCACTGGCACTTCTTTTTCCAGGGCCCGCTCAATCATCTCGGTCGGAACCGACGCCGCCACCGAAATTATGAGCTGCTTTTCATTCAAGTGTGCGCGAATCTCCCGTACCACGTCCGCCACCACCTGCGGCTTCACGCAAATAAAAATGATATTTGCGTCCTTCACGGCTTCCGAGTTATCTGTCCCCGCGTGTACCTTCAACTTCTCCTTCAGCATCCGCGCACGTTCCGGATGCGCCGCTGTCGCCCAGCTCTGTGCTGGCGACAGCAATCCGTCCCGCAAAAAGGACTGCAGCAGAATTGATCCCATCTTGCCCGCGCCCAGAATGGCCACTTTTTTCTTCGAGCCTAAATTTTGCGCCATCTGATTTCTCCAGAAATAAATTCCAGTTAGAGACGCGGCCTGCCGCGTCTAACGATGAGACGAGGCAAGCCTCGTCTCTACGGAAGACTACACTAGCCGCCAGAATCGTGGTTGTTCCAGTCGCTCGCCTGTGATCTACGCCGGCACCATTTTCAGGATTTCTGGTTCAGGATCTCCGCGCGATCGTAGAATAAAACAAGTGATGCAGGAAAAGGGAGCGGACATTGCGTCGGCCCGGTAGCAGGAAAGTTTTTTTCGACTCCACCGCATCCCGGCTGTGAACGCTTCTTACTGCACATTTAGCGTCACCGCATCACCATGCGTCGCTCCGCCCACTGCCATGGCTGATACGGTAATCGGATACGTCCCCAACGGCGTCGGCGTCTCCACGTTTACCGTAGCTGAACCGGGGGCAGTGGTTGCGGGCGATGTTGCGGTCACCGTCACTGTGGCCGGGCTGGGAACCACTGCGGGGGAGGTGTACAGCCCCGTGGGACTGATTGTCCCGCCCGCGCTCCCACCAGAGATCGCCCACGTTACATTCGGGTTAGCCGAGCCATTCACTGTTGCTGTGAACTGTTGCTGGGTGAGCGCGGGCGGCCACGCGTTACTTGTTCCATTAGCGTCCAGTTCATCGGCGTAGAGACTCACCGTCGCCGGGCTGATCGTTACCACGGTTCCCACTACCAGCGTTTCGGTCGGTGTGGCGTGGGTTATTATCCCGTCCGTTCCCTGAATGGTGAAATTAAACAATCCCGCCGTCGGATTGCCCAATGTCACCGTAAAGCGAGCGCCCGTTGCTGTCGGCGTCACCGGGCCCGTGGGTATACAGATTTGCGGAGCTCCCGTGCTACAGCTCAGGGTGACGTTCCCGATGTACCCGTTGAGCGCGGTCAGCGTTCCATCCCACACGGCGCTTTGAGGACTTACACCCACGGAATTTGGAGTCGGCGTCAGGGCAATCTGGAAGTCCCCGACTGTCAGCGTTTCTGGCTGCGTAGAGTGCGTCAGGGTTCCGTCGGTTCCCTGGATCGTGAACGTGAAGGTTCCCGTTATCGCGTTACTCAATGTCAAAGTAAACGGAGTGCCAGCGCTGGTGGGCGTCGCCACTTGTGCTGCGAACGCGCACGTCGACGGTGCCCCCGCCGTACAGCTCAGAGTCACCCCCTGATCGTATCCGTTCAATGCTGTCAAGACTCCGGTCCAGGTTACGTTCTCATTCAGCTCTGTCGAGCCCGGAGTCGCCGTCATCATGATGTTAAAGTCTGGCGCCGTGCCCTGGGGCGTCACCGTCAAGGTCCCTTGTGTGCTGTGCGTCTGTGTTCCATCGGTTCCCTGAATCATGACAGTGAACGTTCCCGCCGCCGGGCTGGTCAACACCACCGTATAGGGAGCGCCAGGCGTAGGTGCCGGTATCTGTATCGGCGGTGCGACCGCGCATGTCGCCGGAGCTCCCACCGTGCAGGTCAGGTTCACGCCGCCAACGGTTCCGCTTGATGGGTTCAGCGCTGTCAGCGTTCCGTTCCACGTGACATTCTGATTGACTGCTATCGAGCCCGGAGTTGGTGTCACCGCAATGGCAAAGTCCGGGGCCGGACCTTGTGGCGTCACCGTCAGTGTTTCCGTCGGTGTGGCGTTCGTGAGCGTGCCGTCCGTTCCGGAGATGGTGAAGGTGAATGTTCCAGTCGCGGCGCTACCCAATGTCACTGTAAACGGTGTTCCTGCGGCGGTTGGCGTTACGACTTCTGGTGCAAACTCGCATGTTGCCGGGGCTCCCGATGTACACGTCAAGGCCACGGTGCCGCTATATCCGTCCGACGCTGTCGCCATCCCGCTCCAGCTCACGGTCGAATTCACAGGCGTCGAAGTGGAGAGCAAATTCGGCGTCACCGCTATTGTGAAATTTCCCGAAGTCCCGCTGCTGCCGCCGGCAACTCCTCCACATGAAATCTGGGCCATGAATCCGAGTCCTAAGCAAAGGACTGCAATCCCACCGTAAAGACGCGGCTTGCCGCCTCTCTTTTGCCCCGACCACACAATTCCTGCCATCACCCACGCCAGCGCAAAGAGAGGCAAGGGCAACGCGCGTGGCCCCTCTGCGGACGCGTAAGCGCGTCTACCCACGAGATGCCGTTCGCTTTGCTGCAGGTTGGCTCGAACTGGCGATTCCGGCGCATCTGTTTTTGGCTGGATGGACTGCGGAAGCCGTTGGGGAGGGCCACGGGTCCCAGCCGTGCGCAGCGCCTTCGCTGGCCTCTGCGACGGCGTATTCGCGTTTGGCCCCGTCGTTGTAATTGTCAGCGTCACCGGGGTTGTGGCCAACCCTGCAGCAATTGATGCGGGGCTAAATACGCAACTCGTCAATGCCGGCAAGTTCGCACACCCAAAATTCACGGCCGACGTAAATGTCGTGCCTCCCACCGGAGCCGCCGAAAACATGTAGCTGGCGCTCTGTCCCGCGAGCACCGTCGCCGTGGGGCTGCCCGTATCAGTCCACGTAACATCCGTTCCCACGGTGAGCGTTTCCGCCGGCGTCGCGTTTGTCAGCGTGCCGTCCGTTCCCTGGATCGCAAAAGTGAAGGTTCCCGTCGTGGCGCTGCCCAACGTCACCGTAAACGGAGCGCCCGCAACTGTTGGCGTCAGCGTCGCCGGCGTGATTCCGCATGTCGCCGGAGCTCCAGCCGTGCACGTCAGTGTCACGGTCCCGCTGTATCCGTTTAAAGCCGTCAGTGTTCCGTTCCAGGTCACGTTCTGATTGATCACCGCGACGTTTGGCGCCGCCGTTACCGCAATTGCAAAATCCGGTGTCGTTACCAACCCGTATTCCCAAATACCGCGTCCATATGTCGAGGCGATCAGCGTTTTCGTGCCCGAGTTAGGATTGAAAATCTGCAGCGCCGTTACCGGAGCATTGGGCAGAAATCCGGATATGCCCGGGGCCGGCGATGGACCGACCTCAGTCCAGGCAGGGGCGCTGGTCGAACTCATGAACACGCCGACGTTGGTTCCGGCGTATAGCAACCCAGCTTGCCCATCCACCAACAACGTATTCACTGGATTGTCCGGCAGCTCCGTAGCTCCCGTACCGCTCCAGTCGCTCCAACTCGCACCCGCATTCGTGGTCTGCCATACGTGCGACGTTGGATACCCGGGCGTGCTGAATCCCATAATCCCGACATACGCCGTGTTGCCCGACGAAACGGACGGATCCATGGCGACGGTCGAAATGGCATAGCCTTGCGGATTCACGGCCTGGGTAACATTCGTCATCAGCGTGACGCCGGCGTCGGTGGTCACCCAGACTTCGCCTCCCGGAGATCCGCTCAGCGGCCCGTATCCGTTCGTTACCGCGTAGACCGTCTCCGAGTTGCCATGGGCGCTGAGCGGACCACCCGCTGCTAGCGCATTCACCAGGTTGATCTCACTACCCGTGCACACGCCCGTTCCCAACGTGTCGAAGTCGTTACTAAGCTGAAGCGGAGCTGTTCCACTCGTGGTGATCCCCCACACACGGCACGTTCCTACCAGCATTTGACTGCTGTTCTGCGGATCCAAAATGTACGGAGTGGTGAAGGCTCCCTGGTCGCCGCCAAGATCGTTGGAGCCGACGACCTGAACGAATGAAGTGTCGTTGCACGCCGTGCCTACCTCACACTTCGCGATCGTGACGTAGGGGTTCGCGGCAAACCATTCGCTGGGATTCGTAGGATTGATGGCAGTGAATTCGCCCTCTCCGCCCAAGGCATTTTGAAATGTGCTGCTGCTGCTGGTCGCGGTGGTGGTCTTAGGTGAGCCGTTATTCTGTGCTCCCCCCAAAAGAATGTCCGCGTCGGTCGAGTCCACCGAGAACGAAGTTAATTCCGTCATCGAGCCCAGGGTCTGGGTGTTGCCCGCACTCTGAGGCTGGCTCAAACTGTCAAACTGATTTGTCCCTGTGCAGCTTCCGGTGTTGAGCCCGGCATAGCCATCCAGGGTTCGGCTGATTCCGCCATCATGGGCAAAATAGCCGGGCGAGGTGGCGCCTACAACCATGAAAGCAATTCCGTGCTGATCTGGATGCACATGCGCTGGCGCGGCCAGTGGCCCCGGGTCGCATCCGTAAACGTGGGTGAGATTGATCCAGTCGCCCTGGGTGCAGGTGGTGGTTCCGGGCGTCAGCGTGCACTTGTAGAGATTGATTGCACCCGCGTAAACATCCGTTGCGGCTCCATCGGGGATCGCGGAGAGCGCCAGGTTGTACCAACCCTGCTCGACCCCGCAGCCGCTGTCCGGTCCGAAGGCGTCGTCGCCGCAATTGGTGATGCCGTTATCCGGAATTTGTGTCCAACTCGCGCCGCCGGTCCCAGTTCCGCCGTTCAATGTCTGCCAGATGCCCTCGTCGGCTGCTGCGGGGTCGCCATTTTCGTCCGGTTGCTCATCGACCACCCACACGTACATTTCGTTGCGTCCCGGAACCACCGCAAATTCGCCGCGATAGATCAAGCAGCTCGATGAGTTCGAACCCGCCGGGCAATTGGCGGAGGCCAAGCCGGCCGTCGGTTGTGTTGGCAGCCGTGTGAAATGCTGTCCATCGATCGATGAGTACAGGCCGTGTCGCCGGATGAAAGCGTAGAAAGCGCCCTGGGCCGCGTTATAAATCACGGACGTGGCAGAGGCCGGAACCGCGCCGTCGGAAAGGATGACGCGATTCCACGTCATGCCGCCATCGGCGGAAAAATAAAGTCCGCGCGCGGTTGAAATTCCGTCCTCTTCGAGGCCAAGGTAAAGTCCGTTGTCTCCCGCTGTGGCCGCTACTACCAGGTTGGGATTCGCGGTGCTGAAAGCAATTTTGCTGAAGCCGATTCCAAGAAACGATTGCCCCGTCCCAGCGCTCTGGATCGGCGGCGCCCAACTCATGCCTCCGTCTGTGGAACCTAGAATCCCCAGTCCGTAATAAGAATCACCCGAGCTGTTAGTCTCTCCGGTGCCGACGAGAATCACATTGCTGTTACCGGGCTGCAAAGCAATCGCGCCCACTGCCAGCGTAGGCTGATCATCAATCAGAGCCTGCCAGGTGACGGAAGTTGGACTGGAACTAAGACTGCCCGCGTTGGTCGATTTCCAAAGACCACCATAAGCTCCGCCTAAAAGCACGGTGTTTCCGCTGGCGTCTGCTGGATCGATCAAGACCGAAGTAGCGCGCCCGGAGACCCAGTTGTAATCCTGCATTCCGTCTCCGGTAGCATCGGAGGCTAAGGGAGCGGGACCCACCGAAACCCAGGTAGAGCTTGATGTTGTTCTGGACTCCGCCTTCGTCCATGCTCTGGAGGGTGCCCCATCGAAGCTCTGCTTGGGTGGGGCTGTTGACTGGCCGTTTGCGGTCGCACGTCTAGCCCGCATGGCCATCTTCTGCCTATAGGCCCTAAGCCGGAGTTCCGCGGCCGATTGTCCCGGAGGGACGGTCCGGCCACGCTGGTTCCAGTTCCAGCCCAGATCACCCTGCGAATAATTATGATAAGGAGGGTTCCCTCCTCGTTCTTGGCCCGTGCCGTTTGGGTGGGGGCCGCCTGCTCCATCTCCGCTCTCAGTAGTCCCCGCGCTAGTCTCTGGAGAGTCGGCCGTTTCCGTTGCCGTAGCCTGACCGTAGGCGCCGACTGAAAAGATTCCTCCGCAAAGCAAAGCCAAGATAACTGTGAAGACGATAAAGACTGAGAAATGCAAAACACGGCGGACCATAAATTGAGATGCAACTCTTGCGCACGCACGACGCTGCGCACCAGTAGAGTTTCAAGGATAAAAGAGGAATTTCCACGTCCACGAAAGTCTCGCCATCCTTGGTAGCCAGCCGGCCGGGAAGCCGAGAGTTCCGCAATAGCCGGCGCGACGCCGGCGCTACGGTAGAGGCGCTTCCAATGCGTCCAGCGATTGAGAGAGGCGACTATTCAAGTTCAAAGTATCCCACTACGCAAGACCTGAGACCTGCCCTCCAACATCCGCTATACTGATAAGGCAATGTCCGTGATCAAGAACATCGGAGCCATCGCCCAAGGGATGTCCATCACCCTGAAGGAGATGTTTCAGCCTACGATCGTCGAGAACTATCCCGACGGCCCCGGCCCCTTGAAAGGGGCGAAGTTTCAAGAACGTTTTCGCGGTATGCACGTGCTGCAGCGCGACGAAAATGGACTGGAAAAATGCGTCGCCTGTTTCCTTTGTGCCGCCGCTTGTCCGGCAAACTGCATCTATATCGAGGCCGCGGAAAACACCGCCGAGAACAGAGTCTCAGGCGCCGAACGTTACGCTCGTGTCTATAACATCGACTACAATCGATGTATATTTTGTGGGTATTGCGTGGAGGCTTGTCCGACCGATGCGATTACGCACGGACACGGATTTGAGCTGGCGACTTTCAGCGCCAGCAATCTGGTTTATAGAAAAGAACAGATGCTGGCACCGGCCCCAGCGCACATGGGAGCCAATCAGGTGTTCGCGCGATCGGAACTGGATGCGGACGTGAAGGGGACTTAGAAGCTTCTGGATTTTTTCCACCAAACGCCGGTCCCGCGAGGACCGGCGTTGTTGTATGGGAGCCGTCGTTAGTCGCTGGTCGTTGGTCACTCGCGCCTTTACGAACGGCCCCATCCTTGCGCGTTCTTTGCGCAAGGGTGGATTCCACAGCCGCATCTAGCCAGCAATTGGTTTCTGCACTTGCTTTAGGGTGGCGCAGCGTTTACCGCTGCGATAGCTACACTGTTTTGATAGCGGCTTTAAGCCGCCGAGGTCGCGATCAACGTCGAATGTCCACTTTTCTCCAACTCGTAAAAGATCGCGTCGTAGTCTACGACGGCGCCATGGGCACCAATATCCAGAAGCGCAACCCCACCCTGGACGATTATTGGGGCAAGGAAAACTGCAGTGAAGTTCTGGTCCTGAGCCGCCCCGATATCATTCGCGAAATTCACGCCGATTTTTTCCGCGTGGGCTGCGACATCGTAGAGACAAACACCTTCGGCGGCACCGGTTTGGTCCTGGGTGAGTTCGAGTTGCGCGACAAAGTTCACGAAATCAATGTGAAAGCGGCGCAGTTGGCGCGTGAAGTAGCGCAGCAGTTCTCCACGCCAGACAGACCGAGGTTCGTGGCCGGATCGATGGGCCCAACCACTAAATTGCCCTCGCTCGGCCACATCGGCTGGGATGCGATGGAAGCGTCTTATGAAGAGCAGGCATTGGCGCTGATCGAAGGCGGCGTCGATGTGATGCTCATCGAAACTTGTCAGGATTTGCTGCAGGCGAAGATCGCCACGGTAGCTGTGCTGGAGGCCATGCGCAAAGCCGGTAAGCGCCTGCCGCTGCAGGTTCAGGTTACGTTGCAGGAATCGGGCACGATGCTGCTCGGGACAGAAATTGGTGCGGCGCTCACGGCACTTGAGCCCTATGACATCGACATCATTGGACTCAATTGCGCCACTGGCCCAGCCGAGATGAATGAGGCAGTCCGCTATCTGGGGCTGAACTCCACCAAACAGATTTCGGTGTTGCCGAATGCGGGCTTGCCGCAGAATGTAGGCGGACATGCTGTCTACAAGCTGGCGCCGAAGGATCTGGCGGACTTCCACAAACATTTTGTAAGAGATTACGGTGTGAGAATCGTCGGCGGGTGCTGCGGAACAACTCCCGAACACCTGAAAGCCGTGGTGGACGCGGTCTCTGGCGTCGAGCCCGCGCAGCGTGATGTGAAGCCCGTCGGCGCGGCCTCCAGCGCCTACACATCAGTCCCGCTGGATCTCGAACCTAAGCCTCTGATCGTTGCGGAAGAGATGAACACGACGACACGCGTGGATCATTTCCGCAAGCTGGTGCAGGGCAAAAAGTATGACGACATTCTGACGCTGGCCAAGAAGCTGGCGAATGAAGGCTCGCACATGCTCGACCTGTGCTGCGCAATCGTCGGCGAAGACGAGAAGGGATATATCTCCGCCATCCTGGAAAAAATCGCCACGCGCGTGCCTGCGCCTGTGCTGATCGACAGTACAGAGGCCGACGTAGTGGAAGAGGCGCTGAAGCGCATCCCCGGCAAAGCCATCATCAACTCGATCAATCTGGAAGATGGCGAAAAGCGCACTTCGAAAGTGTTGCCGATGGCGAAGCGCTACGGAGCGAGCGTCATCGCGCTGACCATCGATGAAGAGGGCATGGCGCTGACCGCCGATAAGAAAGTTGCCATCGCGCACCGGATCTTCGATCTGGCTACGCAGAAATATGGCATTCGTCCGGTAGATTTGCTCTTCGACACGCTGACGCTGCCGATTTCTACGGGCCAGGAAGAGTACCGCTCGGCTGGCATGGAGACGCTGGCGGCGGTGAAGCGCATCCATCGGGAGTTGCCTGAGGTCAAAACGGTGCTCGGAGTGAGCAACATCAGCTTCGGGTTGGACGCTTATCCGCGCCGCGTTTTGAACTCTGTGTTTCTGCACGAAGCGGTAGAAAACGGACTCGACGTTGCGATCGTCAACTACACCAAGATTTATCCGCTGTACAAGATTCCTGCGGAAGAAGTGGAGTTAGCGCGCAAGCTGATATCTCAGGACCGATCGAATGGCGATCCGCTGCAGGTTTACATGCAGCATTTCGCCGGCATGAAAGGCAAGGCGCAGGCGCAGACTACGGCGCACGTGGAAACGCTCTCCATCGAAGACAAGCTGAAGTATGCGATCATCAACGGCGAAAAATCGGTGGGCGAAGGAAAAACCAAGCGCAGCCTGGAGGAGTTGCTGGAACACGCGCTCGTCGAGTACAAGCCGCTCGACCTGATCAACACGGTGCTGCTGGACGGCATGAAAACGGTCGGCGACTTGTTTGGAGCACGTAAGATGCAGTTGCCGTCGGTGCTCGATTCAGCCGGAGTGATGAAAGCGGCTGTCGCCTATCTGGAACCGAAGATGGAGAAGAAGACCGGCTCGCAGGAAAAAGGCACAATCGTGCTCGCCACCGTGAAGGGCGATGTGCACGACATAGGGAAAAATCTCGTCGATATCATTCTGTCGAATAACGGATTCAAAGTGGTGAATCTCGGCATCAAGCAGCCGGGCGACGCGATCATCCACAAGGCGCAGGAGCACCAGGCCGACGCCATCGGGCTGAGCGGCTTGCTGGTGAAATCGACGCTGGAGATGAAGTATGTGATCCAGGAACTGGAGCGGCAGAAGCTGGAGTTCCCGGTGATCTGCGGCGGCGCGGCCTTGACCCGCAAGTACGTGGAGGACGACCTGCGCCGCGAGTATTCGAATGCCGTCTTCTACGGAGAAGATGCCTTCGCCGGCCTGCACGTGATGGAAGATCTCGCGTCGGAGGATGGCAAGCGCGAAGCGCGCCTGCAAGACGGCCGAACCATAAAAGAGTACGCGAAAGCCGCTGCCGTCGATGAAGAGATTGGTCCGGTATTTTCCGAGCGCAGCGCGGTTGTGACGGATGCGCCCAATATTCCCGTGCCTCCGTTCTGGGGCGTTCGCGTGGTCAAGGATTACGATCTGCGCGAGATTTTTAATTACATCAACGACACGGCGCTCTTCAAAAATCAGTGGCAACTCAAGACGGCGTCGCAAGAAGATTACTTGCGGCTGGTGGAGGAGAAATACCGTCCGATCAAAAAGAAGCTGGAAGAAGATGTGATAGCGGCGGGATGGTTCGAGCCGAAGGTCGTTTATGGATACTTTCCGGCTCAGGGCGATGGCAACGATATCGTCGTGTATGAGCCAGTCTCCACACGGTCAGTCTCCTCACAACCAAAGGAGCTTCTGCGTTTCACCTTCCCTCGGCAGAAAGAAGGCCGACGGCTCTGTATCTCCGATTTTTTTGCCGCGCCTTCCTCGGGCAAGATGGATGTTCTTGGCCTTTCTCTCGTAACCATCGGGCCGAAGGCGTCGCTTGAGACCCAGCGCCTCTTCGAAGGCGGAGAATACACTCGCTACCTCTATCTCCACGGCCTGAGCGTCGAGACCGCTGAAGCGCTCGCCGAATTTCTCCATAAGAAGATGCGCGAAGAGTTAGGTATCGCGGGCGAGGACTCTCCGCATATTCGCGATCTGTTTCATCAGAAGTATCGCGGTTCGCGGTATTCGTTTGGCTATCCGGCGTGTCCGAATCTGGAGGATCAGACCAAGCTCTTTACTCTGCTCAAGCCGGAGGAGAACGTCGGCGTGCGGTTGACTTCGGGCTTCCTGCTGGAGCCGGAGCAGAGTACATCGGCGATCGTGGTGCATCATCCGGGAGCTAAGTATTTTGTGGTGTAGGGCTTCTTAGCAGAGCCGAACATTCCGGGAAGAATCCAACCAGTTTACTCTTCGGATAATGAACAAACGGTGTGGGGGTACCCCCCCTCCCCCCTCCCCCCTTCGCTGTGGAATCATGAAGTTAGGCGGAAATTCCTGCCACATCTTTGAGTTTAAAGGGCTTACAGCTAAAGTCTTCCAGAATCAATGATTTAGGATTGTCAAAGACCGCTGAAAATGGATTGGGGCCACTTTGAGGCCCGTTTCGGGAATCGAGCAGACTTCTCAACAGCCCGATCAGACGACTATTGTCGCGCTCAGAAGGTTTGACGTTTGTGATGGCGCTCACCGGCTGTTTGTGATGAAAAAAGTTAGTGCGCTGACCTGAGCCGCATTACGACTTCATCGTGGCTTACGACGCGACCGCTCCGCATTTCTTAGTTCTGAATTCTTGCCCGGGCGGGCGACACACGTGTTTAGCGTGGAGACGAAATAATCGAGGCACCCGTCCGCATGTTTTCCATGGTTTTTCGCGTGATGTAAGATAGGGGCATGAGTCCTGAGACTTCCGATCTTCTCAAACGGGCCCTCGCCCTATCGGTTGAAGAGCGGGCTGCATTGGCCAATACTTTGCTTGACAGTCTAGAAACTGCAGATGGCTCTGTGCAGGAAGCTTGGGATGAGGAAGTAGCGCGTCGAATCGAGGATCTGAAAACGGGCAAGGCTGTGACCGTCCCTTGGGAACAATTGCGCGGCGAGCTTTTGGCCCTGGTGAATGAGCGCTAAGCGCGTTGACTATCACCAGGGGGCAATTGCGGATGTGAAGAGCGCGGTTGCCTGGTATCGGAAGCGCAGTCCGAAAGCGGCTTTGGACCTCGTAGAAGAACTGCACCGAGCGGCGGAGACAATCCTTGATGCTCCCGATCGCTGGCCCACCGGAAAGAACAATACCAGACGATTCCTGTTGTGGCGGTTCGCTTTTGCCATCATCTATTCGGAAGAAGAATCGGTTGTCACAATTTGGGCGATCGCCCACGGCAGCAGACGACCAGAGTATTGGGAGCGACGCCTATAATAGTCGGCGCACGGGCGCGCTTCGCCCGCTGGACAGCTGAGGGCGGATCCCTACGTGAGTGTTACTTGATCGAAACCAGCTTCTCCACCAGCTCCGAGTAGTCCTTCTTCTCCAGCCCGTGCACCTGCTTGTTGTACTCATCGACTTTCGACGAGTAGTTCATCGAGCAGAATTTCGGGCCGCACATTGAGCAGAAGGCTGCGGTTTTGTAACCCTCTTCGGGGAGGGTTTCGTCGTGCATGTTACGGGCGGTCTCGGGGTCGAGGGATAACTCGAATTGTTTTTCCCAGTCGAATTTGTATCTCGCGTAACTTAGGGCGTCGTCGCGGTCGCGGGCTCCGGGGCGCTGGCGGGCTACGTCGGCGGCGTGGGCGGCGATTTTGTAGGCTATGATTCCGTCTTTTACATCTTTTTCGTTGGGCAGGCCTAAGTGCTCTTTGGGAGTTACGTAGCAGAGCATCGATGCGCCGTACCAGCCAATCATGGCGGCTCCTATGGCGGAGGTGATGTGGTCGTAGCCGGGAGCTATGTCGGTTACGAGCGGGCCGAGGGTGTAGAACGGGGCTTCGTCGCACCAGGCATTTTCTTTTTCTACCTGCTCTTTTATTTTGTGCATCGGTATGTGGCCGGGGCCTTCGATCATTACCTGCACGTCGTGCTTCCAGGCTATGCGAGTTAGTTCGCCCAGGGTTTTTAGTTCGGCGAATTGGGCTTCGTCGCTGGCGTCGGCCAGGCAGCCGGGGCGCAGGCCGTCTCCCAGGGAGAAGCTTACGTCGTACTTGGCGAAAATTTTGCAGATGTCTTCAAAGCATTCGTAGAGGAAATTTTGCTTGTGGTGGTGCGTCATCCATTGGGCTAGGATTGCGCCGCCTCGGCTTACTATGCCGGTGATGCGCTTGGAGACCATGGGCACATATTGAATGAGCACGCCGGCGTGGATGGTCATGTAGTCGACGCCTTGCTGCGCTTGCTCTTCGATGACTTCGAGCATTACGTTTTTGTCGAGATCTTCTACGCGCTTGACACGGGAGATGGCTTCGTAGATTGGAACGGTGCCGATCGGGACGGGCGAATGTCTTATGATGGCTTCGCGGATGGTGTGGATGTCGCCGCCGGTGGAGAGATCCATGACGGTGTCAGCGCCGTAGTGGACGGCGGTGTGGAGCTTCTTGAGTTCTTCGTCAACATTCGAGGTGACGGCGGAGTTGCCGATGTTGGCATTGATTTTGCAAAGTGACTCGACACCGATGGTCATGGGCTCGAGTTCGGGATGGTTGATGTTGGCGGGGATGATCATGCGGCCGCGCGCGACTTCGTCGCGCACTAATTCTGGCGTGATTTTTTCGCGGTGGGCGATGTATCGCATTTCTTCAGTGATCAGGCCCTGGCGCGCGTAGTGCATCTGCGAGAAGTTGCTGTCGTTATTTTTGGCGTTCTCGGGTTTTCGCTTCGCCAGCCACTCCGCTCGCGGTTTTAGGACCGCATCGAAACCGTTGCCATTCGCGCTGTTTGTAGAAATGTTGTGATCTGCATTGCCTGCGGACATTTTCGTCTGTACCATCCTTCGCAAGATCTCGTTGGGAAATTATACGCCGCTTTAGCGACGAGGCCGTTTGGTCGGTGGGGCGGCGGAGTATGCGGTGGAGGAAGATGAATCCTGAGGTCGGTCATGGAATCGGAATAGCCCGCCGTTATAACGAGAACTGTGGGGCAGGAAGCGGGACAGGGAAAGGTCGAAAAAATCCAGCGGGGAGAAGAAGGCGATGCTGAAGCGGGTAATGAGTACGAGCAACGACGTAGCGCTGACAATCTTGCGGGTGATTCTCGGGGTGGTGTTCTTTGCCCATGGGGCGCAGAAGATGCTGGGCTGGTTTGGGGGTTACGGGTTTCACGGCACGATGGGATTCTTCACGCACATGGGAATGCCTGCGCCGATTGCATTGCTCGTTATCTGCGCCGAATTTTTCGGAGGGCTGGGGCTGATTGTCGGATTGCTGACTCGTATTGCCGCGCTCGGAATAGCCGGCGATATGATCGGGGCGATATTCATAGTTCACCTGCCGAATGGCTTCTTCATGAACTGGATGGGCAACCAGAAGGGCGAGGGCATCGAGTATCATCTGCTGGCGATTGCCGTTGCCGCGGCGCTGCTGCTGCGCGGGGGAGGGGCGTTCTCGGTGGATCACGCGCTTTCGAAGTAGATCGCTTGCCGGTCGATGCCCTGGGCGGCATATTCACGCAGGAGACGCGGCTAGCCGCATCTCCTAGGCGCTGCCGAATGATTGCGCGGATTCTGCTCTAGTTTCTCAGTGTCTTACCCGTCTTCAGCGTGAACTGAATTCTTTCCTGTGTTTTCTTTTCGCCGCATAGGGATTTGAAGGCCTCCCGTTCCAGGTCGAGCAGGTATTGTTCGCTGACTGGCGTTCCGGGAGTGATGTTTCCTCCGCAGAGTACTTCTGCGATTTTCGTGCCCAGCTTCAGTTCGTGATCGCTGATGTACTCGCCTTGCCGCATCAGGTAAACGCCCATTTTGAGCGCGGCTAGAATGTTCTCGCCGGGAGCGGGGATGTTTGTGCGCATCACGGGAGGCTCATAGCCGGCGCGCACCAGTTCCAATGCGCGCGCTTTCGCGTCGGAGAGGACGCGCTCGCGGTTCATGGTGATGCGATCGGAGCTCGACAGGAAATCGAGTCCGCGGGCTTCATGCGCTGAGGTCGAGACCTTGGCCGTGGCGATGGTTTCGAAAGCTTTCTTCATGGCCTCCAGCAGTTCGACTGATTCACCTCTTGCGTTCGAAGGAAGATCGGGGCGAATCGAAGCTGCGCTGTCGACGGCGCGCAGCAGCATTTCTTTGCAACCTCCGCCGCCGGGAAGCAGGCCCACTCCGACCTCGACTAAGCCCATGTAAAGCTCGGCATGAGGCTGGCGCGCGGCGGCGTGCAACGAGACCTCGCAACCGCCGCCGAGGGCGAGTCCGAAGGGTGCGATCACGATCGGCTTCGGCGAAAATTTGATGGCTTGCGTCATGCCTTGAAACTGGCGAATGGCGAGGTCGACTTCGTCCCATTCTTGCTCTTGAACTGACATTAGAAGCAGCATCAGATTTGCGCCCACGGAGAAATTCTGCGCGTCGTTGGTGATGACGAAAGCGTCGAAGGCGTCGCCTGCTCCGCCGGGTTTTAGCGCCTGGAGGATCAGGGAAATAATGTCCGCCCCGAGGGCGTTCATTTTGGAGTGGAATTCGATGGAGGCCACACCGTCGCCCAGGTCAACCAGCGATGCGCCGGAATTTTTCTTGACCACGTAGTTGGATTTTTTTGCTACTGCGACGGACCAGACCCCGACTGGGGCTTCGACTGGCTTGAAACTACCGTGGTCGAGATCGAAGTAGGCTCGGCCGGATGGCGTCTTGGGATCGTCTTCGTACCAGGACTTGGCGTCGGAGGCGAGCAGTTTTTCTACGTTGGCGGCAATTGGACGGCCTTCTTTCTCCATGCGCGCGACGGTTGCTTCAACGCCGGCGGCGTCCCAGAGTTCGAAGGGGCCGAGCTCCCAGGCGAAGCCGAGGCGCATGGCGCGATCGATCTCCACCACGGAATCGGAAATCTCGGGTATGCGATTGGCGGAATAGGACCACAGGTCGGTGAGCGTGGACCAGAGGAACGTGCTGGCTTTGTCGGGCTTTTGCGATGCGCCGCTTGCCCCGTTCATACCTAGCAGCATGCGCAGGCGGGCTCCTGTCTCTTCTACATTTTTCGCCATGTCGAGGGCCGCGAATTTCGGCTTATGACGCGGATGGTATTCGAGGGTTTTCCAGTCGAGGGCTAAACGTTCTTCGTCACTCTTTTCTTTGCCGGGGTTCGCGGGCGAGGGCGCCCGCGCCACACTTTTTTTGTAGAAACCGCCTTTGGTTTTGTCGCCCAGCCATTTGCGTTCGACCATTTGGCGGAAGAAGGCGGGGATCTGCAGTTCGCTGCGCTCGTCGTGGACGTTCTGGGTCATGTTGGAGACTACGTGGCCGAGAATGTCGAGGCCTACTAGATCGATGGTCCGGAACGTAGCCGAGCGCGGCCAGCCTACGGCTTGGCCGGTGAGCGCGTCTACCTCCTCGATGGTAAGGTCCATTTCCTGCATCAGCCGCATCACGTTGAGCACGGAGAATGTGCCGATGCGATTGCCGATGAAATTGGGAGTATCTTTTGCCCGCACTACTCCTTTGCCTAGTTGTTGGTCGCAAAAGTGAGTGACGGCGGCGATCAGCGCAGGGTCGGCGTCGGGGGTTGGGATCAGTTCTAGCAGGCGCATGTAGCGCGGCGGATTGAAGAAGTGGGTGCCAAACCACGAACGGCGGAAATCTTCGGAGAAGCCTTCGGCGATTTTGGCGACGGGAAGGCCGCTGGTGTTGGTGGTGATGATGGTGCCGGGCTTGCGGATGGCCTCGACCCTCTTTAATAAAGCCCGTTTGATTTCGAGGTTCTCGACGATGGCTTCGATGACCCAATCGACTTCGGCGAGGCGTTTCAGGTCGTCGTCGAAGTTTCCTATGGTGACGAGGCGCGAAAGGGACGCTTCGAAGAATGCCGCGGGCTTTGATTTTTTGGCTCCTTCGAGTCCGGCGGCGGCGATTTTGTTGCGGGCTGGGCCGTCGGCGTCTGGGGGAACCATGTCGAGCAGCAGGGAAGGCACTCCCGCGTTGGCGAAGTGTGCGGCGATGCGGACGCCCATGGTGCCCGCTCCGAGGACAGCAACTTTATTGATGCGCTTCATAAATGCGAACTCCTATGATCAGAACAGTTGGTTTGATGAATGTGCGATCGGCGAGCGACCTCAGCGGCTAAAGCCGGCTTAAGGTAAGTCGCGTATCGCAGCGGTAAACCGCTGAGGCACCCAAAATCAAATGCAACAACAGTTAAGCGCGTGCACCGACGGTCAAGCGCTATTAGTCATAACAGCTGTCGAATGCGACAAGACGTTATCAGACTAGGTCAAGATACTCCTAGGGAAGTTTATCTACTACCCAGTCGTTCTTGCCAGCTTCGATTAGAGTGATTTCTGAAAATTTGCGGCTAATATGGGAGCCTCTGGGCGTTACCAGGACGATCGGGAAAGTGTAGTGGCCGGGATGTCCGTGGCCGGTGGTGATTTCGAAGGAGCGAATCTTTGTCGTTGCGTTTGAAAAAAAATCTTCCATCTGGTCGGCGTTCTGCGAGTGGCGGAGGCCATCGCTTAGGAGAACCATGCCACTTTCGAGGTCTCCGGTTTGCCAGGCGTGCAGGAAATAGTTCGCGGCGGCCAGGGCGAAGACGTAGCCGGCGTCGGTGGGGATTTCCTGCTTCGGCGAGTGGGAGCGGGGAAAGGCTGGGATTGAAAGGAAAATTGTTAAAAGAAAAAGACGTGCAAACCGGATTTTCACGCTAAGGACATTCCTCCCGTATTTCAAACGACATGACGATGTTACCCTGTGGCACAATGTCGTGGGTAACGCGAATGAAAAAGAGAACTAGTTGTCGACTTCCATTCATTGTTGTGCTTTCGTTCGTCATCTTGCCTGTAGTCATTGACGCGGGAGCGGAGGATAAGACTGCGTCGGAGTGGCACGCACAGAATATTCCTTTCCGCGTGTTAAGCGTGACTAGCGATGGCTCCTCGATGTGGATATGTGGGACTGATGAGTCCATCGCGGTCTCCCCGGATTCGGGAGAACATTGGCAGATAAGACACAAGACAGTAGACGGTGCTGTTTTGCTGAATATCGGTTTTGCGAACGACAAATTCGGGTACGCGGCGGGCACAGGCGGCCTTTTCCTTACAACCGAGGATGGGGGTCAGACTTGGGCGCCACACTCAGCCGGCAAGGGTGCGATTTTGCAGGTTTCTTTTTCCGATACAAAACATGGACTGATTAGGACGTTCACGTCACTGCTATTCACGACCGACGGTGGCGCTAAATGGGAGGTCGTCCCAGAGGGGCAAAATTCTGACGACATCAAACATTTCCCCTATACTTTTTCGCTCGTCGCCCTCGATAGTGCCCACATGGCCGTCATGATGAAGGCGGGCTCCGCCCAATATGAAGGGCAGCGTTTCTTGGTTACGGAGGACTCGGGAAAGTCCTGGAAGTTTGTTTCAATACCGAATACTACGCTCTATAGCTTTCTGCGCGTGCAGGACAAATACTGGACGGTTGGGACTGAAGTGATACACAAAGATCAGCCGGGTGGCGGATATGGAGTACCGGCTGCGTTTTACTCCTCAGATGGGGTGAAGTGGGATCTTTCTAACAATGATCTGTCTGAGTGCAAGCTGCGCATGTGCATAGCATGCACCGCTCAAGGTTGCCTTTCTGCAAACGGCACGATTACTGAGTTGTTCTCAGAGAAGACGAGTTATAGAGAATTCTCACCAATCGCCGCGTTGACCTCGAGATGGGCGGCGGGTGGCTCTGCCATATGTTATGTGGGAAACGGCCTCCAGTGCGCTGGCCTGAGGCCGGTCGTCAACCCTAGTTTGAGCGAAGGCCGATTGCCAGTTGCAGTAGCCCCCGGACCATTAGGTACCTCTTCCGCTCAGGGATCTCAATGCGTCGTTTGCGGCTTGGATCAGATTCTCATCGACAAAAAGGCGCAAGGTCCGTACACCATTAAATTGACCCTAGATATCGCCAAGAACGGAGTGGTGAGGAACGCAGTTGCAGAAGGCGCTCCGACACCTGAGGTCAAGTCTCGGATCGAACAGCAGGCTGAGGAATGGATATTTGACCCGTACCTAAAGGATGGCGTGGCAGTGAGTGTCAAGCTGAACACCAGCGTTCACATTAACGTTATAAGGCCCCGGTGAGTGGCCCCCGCACCACATCTAGTGTCTGCGGTCGAAATCGCAGCCCAAATCCGACGCAGAGAAGTTTCGCCGGTTGAAGTAGCGCAGTCACATCTCGATCGCATCGAACGCCTGAATCCAACATTGAACGCGTTTGTCGACTACAAGCCAGAGGCTGTCCTTGCTCAGGCTCGTGAGGCCGAAAAGGCGCTTTTGCGTACGAATAAAGACGAACTTGGGCCATTGCATGGGGTGCCTCTCTCTATTAAGTCTTCGATTGATGTGGTTGGGTACCTTTGTGAGGCTGGGTCGCGATTGCGGGCTGGATATGTTGCGGCGGAGGATGCTCGGCTGGTAGCTCGGTTGCGAGCGGCTGGGGCGGTGATTCTGGGGGTTACTAATACTCCGGAACTGCTTATGGCTTGGGAGACCGACAATCTTTTGTATGGACGAACCAACAATCCCTGGGACGTGACGCGAACGGCGGGCGGGTCGAGTGGCGGCGAGGCGGCCGCGATTGCGGCTGGGCTTTCGGCGGGCGGAGTGGGGAGCGATGGGGGCGGGTCGATTCGCGTCCCGGCACACTTTTGCGGGATTTGCGGGTTGAAGCCTACTCCGGGACGCATTCCTTCTACTGGACATTTTCCTAAGGCGGGCGGGCCGTTTGCTTTGATTGGAGTCGTCGGGCCTATGGCTCGCACGGTGGCTGATCTGCAGATTTTGTTTGAGGTGATGGCGGGTGCGGATGATGGCGATCCTTGTTCCGCACCTGTTGAAGTCAGTTCTCAGTTCTCGGTTCTCAGTTCTCAGAGAGAACACGAACTGGGGGCCGACGACTGGGTCAAGCGTACTTCTATCGGATTCTTTGAGGATGATGGACGGACTCCAGTGACTTCGGAGACTCGGGAGGCGGTTCGGCATGGGGCGCTCTTGCTGATGGGCTGCGGGTTCCAGGTGGATGCGTTTCGGCCGGATGGACTCGAAGACGCGCGGCGGCTCTGGTGGGAATTCTTTGGGAGGGCTGGCGGAATGATTCTTGAGCCTATGCTGCGCGGCCACGAGTCTGAACTTAGCCCGATTTTGCGGGAGTTTCGGGGGTGGACTCAAAGTTCGCCTCCGCATACTGGGGAGTCGTTGCTGGCCGCGTGGCTGGGACGCGATGCGTTGCGCGAGAAGATTCTTTTGCAGATGCGGAAGCATCGCGTGCTGATTTGCCCGGTGGCTGCCATTCCGGCGTTTCATCATGGCGAACGGGAGTGGCAGGTGGAAAGGACGACGGTGAAATATCTGGACGCCTGGAGCTATTGCGAGTGGTTCAATCTTCTGGGTTTTCCCGCCGCTGTGGTTCCGATGGGACATTCAGAAGAGGGGTTGCCGATCGGGGTGCAGATTGTAGGCAGGCCGTGGGAAGACGAGATTGTGCTGGCAGTCGCCGCGATCTTGGAGACAGCGCGGGAGAAAGAGTGTGTTCCGTGGGCAGCGGCTCAAGGCGGGTCTTAGGTTTCAGATCTCAGGCCTTAGGAAAACTCTGAGTAAGTGTCGGCAAAGGGCATTTACCACAGGGTACACAGGGGCGCACGGAGGGTTCCGGGACTTAATCAGAACTTGCTTAGGTCTTAGGTGTCGGGCGTCAGGAAGGCCAGGGTAATCGAGCTTCGGTAATCATGTTCAGTAATGAGGTTGGTAATCAGGTACGGTTTGAATCAATAACGCTGAAAAAATGTTCACAGAAGAAGACCCGAAATACCAATTATTGCCGATTTCCTCGTGTATTTAGCAGGCACAGTTGCGAGGTAACAACCTCCAGGTTCTGGCGGACTTTCGCCTTGTTTAGCGGCATTTCTCGTGTAATACTTTTGTTCAACCGCTGCGTCTTGCGTGCAGTATTTCGCTTGAGTATCGCCAGCTACAGTTGTTAACCCAGCAATCTCCCCCTCTGAGAAAGGGATTCCATGCGTCGTGAATTCTCTCTGGCATACAGCCTGGTGCCTGTTCTGGCATGTCTTTACATGCTTGTTGCCGGCGTTGTGCAGGCGCAAACCGGGCAGCACGTTCTGATCACGCAGAATGTTGATGAAAGCAAACTGGTGACGCTCGCAGGGAATACGCGGCCCGAGGCGCAGGCAAAATATGATCGCGGGCTGGTCGCCGGCGATAGGGCGATGGACCACATGCTGCTGCAGTTGCGGCGGTCTCCGGAGCAGGAGCGGGAACTGCAACAGTTGATCGATGAACTCACGGACAAGTCTTCGCCGAATTTTCATCGCTGGCTCACCGCCAAGGAATATGGCGAGCGATTCGGGGTTGCAGAACAGGACCGCGACATTATCAAGCTCTGGCTGCAGTCGCATGGTTTCAAGGTTAATGTCGATTACACGAACGGTATTCTCATCGACTTCTCTGGGACGGCAGGTCAGGTACGGGAAGCTTTCCACACCGAGATTCACGAGTTGGACCTGAAGGGTGTGAAGCATATCGCCAACATGAGTGATCCGGAGATTCCAGCGGCTCTGGCTCCCGCGGTTGTGGGAGTGGTGTCGTTGCATGACTTCAAGCCGCATACCAATTACAAGTCGCGGACGAACTATACGGCTGGCGGCGGGCTTTACCTGGTGGTTCCCGGGGATCTGGCGACCATCTACAACATGAATCCGCTGTTTAGCGCTGGCATTTCGGGACAAGGGCAAACGATTGTTGTGGTCGAAGACACGAACGTCTACACGACTGCGGATTGGACTAAGTTCCGCTCGACGTTTGGGCTCTCGTCGTACACCGGGGGCTCATTCACGGAAATCCATCCGGCGCCGTCGAGCGGCACGAATAACTGCAGCAATCCGGGAGTAAACGGCGACGACGGGGAAGCGATTCTGGATGCCGAGTATGCCAGCGCAGCCGCACCGAGCGCCGCCATCGAACTGGCTTCCTGCAACGACACCGCAACCTTTGGCGGCTTGATTGCCATCCAGAACCTGTTGACTGAGAGCACGCCGCCGGCAATCATGAGCATGAGCTATGGCGAGTGCGAAGCCGAAAACGGCTCAACCTCGAATCAGGCGTTCAGTTCGGCCTTCGAACAGGCGGTGAGCGAAGGAATTTCGGTTTTCGTTTCCTCGGGCGACCAAGCGGGGTCGGGCTGCGACCCTGATGCAAGCTGGGCGACCCACGGTATCGGAGTCAATGCCTGGGCATCGAGCATTTATAACGTCGCCGTAGGAGGTACTGATTACGGAGACAGTTATGCTGGCACCAACAGCACGTACTGGAACGCAACCAATTCTTCAACCTATGAATCGGCCAAGTCGTACATCAACGAGATCCCCTGGAACGATTCCTGTGCCGGCGTACTGCTCGCGGAGTTCTTTGGTTATAGCGAAACTTATGGATCGAGTGGCTTCTGCAACAGCAACACAGCGTTGCTAGACGGATACCAGACGACGGTCGCAGGGAGCGGTGGGCCGAGTGGATGCGCGACGGGGAAGCCGTCCATATCGGGCGTGGTGAGCGGAACGTGCCAAGGTTGGGCAAAGCCATGGTGGCAATGGCTGGTAGGAAATCCCAGCGACGGGGTACGCGACCTTCCCGATGTCTCGCTTTTTGCGGCCAATGGGGTGTGGGGACACTACTACGCGTTCTGCTGGAGCGACGAATATAACGGTGGCACTCCCTGTTCGGGCACGCCGGATAATTGGTCGGGAGCGGGAGGTACGTCGTTTTCCTCGCCGATCATGGCTGGCATTCAGGCCCTGGTGAACCAGTCGGCCGGCGGGCGACAGGGCAATCCGAATCCTAACTACTATAAGCTGGCAGATACTGAATATGGAGCGAGCGGCGACAGTTCCTGCAATTCAAGCCTTGGAAATGCCGTCAGCAGCTCGTGCATTTTTTATGATGTGACGCAGGGCGACATGGATGTGGACTGCACGGGCACACTCGACTGCTACCTGACCTCGGGCACTTACGGGGTACTTTCCACTTCCGACAGCGCCTACCAACTGGCTTTCGGCACGCAAAATGGATGGGACTTCGCCACTGGAATCGGCACGGTCAATGCTAACAATCTGGTGAATAACTGGCCGGGAGCGGCGGCGAATTTTACGCTCTCCGCTAACCCGAATAGCGTGACCATTGCGCAAGGCGGCAGCGGGCCGAGCACAATCACCATTACTGCTGCGAATGGATTTAGCGGCAACGTTACTCTGTCGGCCCTGGGTCTACCGACGGGCGTGACGCCGGTGTTCAATTCCAATCCCATCATGGTTGCTGGCACCACCCCCGAGACCAGTACGCTGAATCTGACGGCCAGTGCCACAGCCACCACGGGCACGGTGACGGTGACGATCCAAGGCGTGTCAGGTGCGTTGACGAATACCACAACCCTCAGCCTCACGGTGACTGGCGTTCCGGCGGTGACGCTGTCGGCGTCGTCTCTGGCGTTTGGTAACGTGATTGAGGGCGTGACCGCCGCTGCGAAGACCGTCACGCTCAAAAACACTGGAGGGGGAACGCTGAACATCAGCAACATCGCTGTGAGCGGTGACTTCGCTCAAGCCACGAGCGCTACTCCCTGCGGCAGCACACTGGCTGCGACTAAGAGTTGCAACATCAAAGTTACTTTCACTCCGGCGCAACTTGGAGCACTCAGCGGCGATATTACGATTACCGACAACGCTTCGAACAGCCCACAGACAGTGATATTGACCGGCACTGGCGAACCCCAGGCCACGTTGACCCCCGTAAGCGCGACGTACGCGGCGCAGAAAGTGGGAACGACCAGTGCGGCCAAAGTATTTACGCTGGCCAATAAACAGAGCGTCGCGCTGAACAGCATCGCGATCTCGACGACTGGGGTCTTTAGCGTCTCCACCACGACCTGCACGACGAGCCTGGCCGCGAAGACCAGTTGCAAGATTAGCGTGGTTTTTCAGCCCACCGCGACGGGCTCGACTACTGGCTCGTTGCAAGTGGCGGACAGCGCTATCGGCAGCCCGCAGACTTCAAGTCTGACGGGCACAGGCAAATGAGGGCGTCGGCTGCATAACCAGTCTGAATAACCATACCGATAATCAGCCTCGCAGAGATGCGGGGCTATTTATTGGTACGGACGAGAGCAGTAAGGGTGGGGTTCCGCGATACAGCCCGCAAAACCCTGAACCACCAAGGACGCGAAGTATCACGAAGGCACTGGGCCTCCGATGTTTCCTTAGTGTACCTTCGTGGCCTTGGTGGTCAATGAATTCGCAAATTGCGCCACTACCGCGAGGGCGTCCCCTTGGTCTCCGCTTCGAGCGCAATTCGTGTAAGATTCTAGTGGCGAGTACAGGTGCAGCGCTTCCGCGCGTGTTTGATTCTGCTGGTCGAAGGTGGTTCGGCGGAATCGTATTCCAAAGGACGATACTCCCAAATTTCCAGGTAGAACCGCGGCCTTCGGGTTGGCGGCACATTCCTGTCAGGAGAGTTAGATGGCGAAAATCGCAAAGACTGCCGACCGAAAAAAGGTCATGGACACTACGAAATCGACCGCATGTCCCAAATGCGGCAAGGACACTCGTATCGTCAAACGGATGAAAGACCGCGAACGTGGCGTACCCGGAGGGATCTACATTTCGTGTTCGGCTTGTGAATTTTTTGAAAAACTGTAGAGGAACAGGTCTTAGGTCTTAGGTGTCAGGTCTTAGGCCTTGCCCGCAAAATGTAGGGAATATACCGGGCTCGCCGTCGTGCCTTTTGTTGCTGAGACCTAACACCTTAGAACTGTTTTACGCGATCTGTGCCAGAATGGCCCGCGCTTCGGCGGCCGGGTCTTCGGCTTCTGTAATGGGGCGGCCCACTACTATGTGCGAGGCTCCGGCGGCTATGGCTTCGGCTGGGGTCACTACGCGTATCTGATCGTCGTGTCCGCTGCCGGCGGGGCGCACTCCTGGGGTCACGATCGTTAGATCGCGGCCGAATTCCTCTCTTAGCGCGGCTGCTTCGCGCGCGGATGCTACCACTCCTTTGCAGCCGTTCGTGCGGGCCAGTGCGGTTAGTCTTAAGACCTGTTCGACCACGCTTTCGCGGACGCCGATCTTCCCTAGTTCGACATCATCCAAACTGGTGAGTACGGTGACGGCGAGGATGAGCAGGTCGGGCCGTTGGTTTGCGGCAGCATTAATAGCAGCTCGCAACATCTTGCCGCCTCCGGAGGCGTGCACGGTCAACATGCTTACGCCTAGTTCAGCAGCTTCGCGCACGGCGGCTGCGACGGTGGTCGGAATGTCGTGGTACTTGAGGTCGAGAAATACGCTTCGGCCGGAATCGACCAGTTCGCGGACAATGGATGGACCTTCGGCGGTGTAAAGCTGCATGCCCACTTTGTAGGCTTGGGCGGAGTCACCGACGGCCGCCACGATTTTTCGGGCGGCCTCGGCGCTTGATACATCCAAGGCAACGATGAGACGATGACGGGGATCCAAATTGTCAATCATCATCAAGGGCAACCATCGTTGCCGAGTTTATCTGGTTTATTTCAAGTTCGCTAGTGGTTGCAGCCAAGCCATAGTTACTGGCTCACGCTTCGGGGACGAGTGAACGTCCAAGCGTACAGTCTGCACTCCGCGATCTTTGAAACCCAGTGCTTGTGCGGCGTTGTAGGAGAGGTCAATGATGCGTCCATCGACTACGGGACCCCGATCATTGATCTTCACTACCACGGCTCGGCCGTTTCTCAAGTTTGTAACCTTGACAAACGTACCCAATGGCAGGGTTGGGTGTGCGGCCGTGAAGTCGCGCATGTCGAAGGGTTCTCCGCTGGCTGTAGTCTTGCCCTGGAATTGCTCTCCATACCAGGAGGCTGTACCTACCTGATAGGGCCTACTTTGCGAAGCCTTCGACTTCGGGTTGTGGGTCTTGCTGTTATTGTGCCCTCCGGGAGCTATCACCGGTGGCTGTGTGACCTTGGCGGCTTCCAGGCTGCTTGGCCCGGATGCGGCTCCGGCCCCCAGAGTGGCGATCGATAAAAGCACCGCCAGACCTTCGGCTAAACGTCGTCGCATTCAGTTACCTCCCGTTGTGGAAAGTCGTGTCTTGGTCGTATGCTCCTTTCATCAGACGATTGTGAAATGCTACCGGGGTGGGGACGGCGTGTCAACCGGTCGTCTCCGTACGTTGGGACGGATATTTCCCTAGGTACTTTTACGTAATAACTTTTGGTCTATTACTACCCCCACTCCATCGGTCTTTAAAATCATGAGGTTATGGTGAGTACTTTGTAAAATATTGACGGCAAGGTACTTACAGCTAAAGCATTGTGGGATAATGCCTTAGGCCGCGTTTCTCGCCAAATTCTACCAAATTGGGAATTTTCCCTGCCTTGGACCGACTTGCTCGTAACCTCGATTCTTGTTACTAAGGAGTATTTCTATTCTGGGTCAACGAGGTTTCGAAGGCCCATTTTGGGACCCTTGGTATGTCTCGCCGGGACCAGGTCGGGTGCCATGGGCGGGAACCGCGCTGGGAAAATCTGCGAAGGCGGTCAACGGGGTTGTGATGAAAGATCTGAGGCGCTTTTGGCAAATTCTTAGCTTCGGGCTGCTGTGAAATCTCGTACTACGACGTAGGATTGGGGACTGGGCAACCCGGCTGAGGTCGGCGAACTGGGTCGTCCCTGCGGGACTCGTATCACTCCTCGGACTTCTCCCAGCGCTCAGGCGCTGGGCTAAGATGGGACGCCCCTCCGGGGCTGGATTTTAGGACATTCCTTACTTGGAATTCTAGGCAACTAGTTCTTACCCGCACACACTCGACCGTGGGTTCCCACGCATTCTCGACAACTAGTTTCCAGGAAAAATCCCAAGCTTCTCGCGGCAGTGGAATCCCGCCCTAACGTCGAAAACCACGACGTTAGGATGGGCCATCCCGACTCTGGAAGTAACGTTTCGCTATTCTTCGTTTCGGGTTAGAGTGACGGCATGGCTGTGACTCCACCGGTGGTGCTGACGATTGCGGGGTTTGATCCTTCGTCGGGAGCGGGCATTTCCGCTGACATTAAGACGATCGCCGCGCATGAATGCTATGGGGTCTCGTGCATTACGGCGCTTACAGTGCAGTCGACACGAGGTGTGCGGCGGGTCGAGAGCGTCGATCCTGCGATCATCCTCGAAACTTTGCAGGAGCTGGTTTCGGATGTCAGGGTTGACGCCGTCCACATTGGCATGCTGGGGAATGAGCGGGTGGCGGCGGTGGTCGCGGATTTTCTGGCCGAGACAGAGTTGCCTAATGTTGTGCTGGATCCGATTCTCAGGTCGAGTTCGGGGACTGAGTTATTGGATGCGGAGGGGACGCGAGTGCTGATCGAGAGGCTGATTCCGGCGGCGGAGGTGGTGACTCCTAACCTTGACGAGGCCAGCGCTTTGACTGGGATCGCGGTCACGAATCTTGAAGAAATGCGCGAGGCGGCGGTTCGACTGCATGCTCTCGGAGCGCGGAATGTGGTGATCACGGGCGGGCATTTGGAGAAGGCTATTGATCTCCTCAGCTTTGCTACGAGCCGGGGTGGCGTCGCGAGGACTGAACAGGAAGTTTTCAAGGCGGAGCGTTTGCGCTCGAACGCTACGCACGGGACGGGATGTGCGTTTGCCACGGCGCTGGCCTGCCACCTGGCGCAGGGGAGGGTATTGCCGGAAGCGGTGCTTCTCGCCAAGGTGTATGTGTCGGCGGCGATTACAAATGCGCATCCGCTGGGGCATGGGGTGGGGCCGCTGCATCACCTTTATCGTATGAGCCGGCAGCGGCGGGCTAGCACGGTGGTGTCGGAAGCGGAGCACGCGCATTCGCGCAAGTAAATTTTGGGTTGGATGTGAAGCCTAGAAGTTGGCGAGAACGGGGCAGAGCCCCATCACCACACGAACTTTTGGGTTGGAGAGACTGAGAGCTGTCAGCTAGTTCTTCAGCAGGCAGCCGGCTACGAAAGAGGCGATTGCGGCTATCAGCCACTCAATCCGCCACAATTGGATGGCTTGCCAGTCGAGAGCCGTGCGGGCGCTAAAGAAGAGACTGACGGCTAAGGCTCCGGCGACGCATAACAGGCCGACTAAGAAGGCGATAGTGGCGGGCATGGTGAGGCCGAGCCGGTCGCCGACGGAGACGAGTTCGGACCAACCTGGAATTTCAAAGGAGTGGGCGGGATTCAGGTCGGCGCGCTTGGCGCCGCAAGCATGACAGTAGAGGGAACTAACGATGAACTCGGTTCCACAAGAGCAGGTTGCACTTCGTTCGGGGGTAGTAACCGCGACGGAAGTAGGCATTGGAGGGCGCCAAAACTCGTGGCTCGCCTGGTCGACTGCTTCTGCCATATGAAGAGAATCCTTACTTACTTTATTTCTCGGATCGCAAGTGAATCACCAAATCACCTTATTAGAAAGACAATGGTTACAGGCAAGTCCAGGGAAAGAAAAGCTCTTCAGGAGGCAAGATTTACGCTGTCGCGCCCTGAATTTCCTATTCTTGTACAACAGATTCTGGCATAGCCTAGCGGAAAGGGAACTTAACCGGGTTGGTTCGGGTTTCGTAAGGTAACTACAGGCGAGGTTACGTACGCCTTATGTTTTTATTTTGTCTCCTATCTATTCTCATAGCTTTGTTCTCAATTTTCATAACTTTGTTTCTGACGGATTCTACGGAAGACGGGGCAAGCCCCGTCTCTACGGGGTTATGACGGGTTCTCCGGAAGACGGGGCGAGCACCCGTCTCTACAGAGCGTTCTCAGCTTTTGGCTTCGGCTAGCGCCTCGCGCAATTCGTCAAGATCGGGGAAATTCGGTTTGAGTCTGACGACACGGTCCAGTTGTTGCCGGGCTAGCGCGGCTTTACCGCTCTTGGCATAGGCGAGTCCCAAGTGATAATTGAAGAGAGGATTCTCTGGTTGTGCTTTTACAGCCTCCTGAAACAAGGTGATCGCCGAGCCATAAACACTCTTTTTATAGAAAGCGTATCCGAGCGTGTCGGCGGTGTTCGGATTGTCGGGGAGCTTGCGCCGAGCGGTCTGGGCCATCTCGAAGGCAAGTTGCAGGTTGCCGCCCTGCTGCAGCATTACATAGGCTAAATTATTGGAGGCTAAGGGATTATCGCTCTGAATGTCGAGCACCTTCTGGTACTGCTGCTTGGCGTGCTCCCAATCCTTTTTGCTCTCGTAGATGCCGCCGGCGAGGAGATAGAAGGCAACTTCGTTGGGATTGATTTTGGAACCGTCGAGAAAAGTTTGCAGCGCCTGATCGGGGGAGCCACTTAGGTTCTGCACCAAGCCGAGTTTGATGAGCGCTTCGCTGTTTTTCTTGTCCAAGTCGGCGGCGGTTCTGAACTCCTGTTCGGCGCCGGCTGAGTCATGGGACTGTTCCATGAGAAGCTGGCCGAGCATGATGTGGAATCCGGCACTCTTGGGAACCTTGGCCAACTGCGCTTTCGCGGCAGCGATCGCCTTGTCTGATTGCCTCTGAACCAGGTATACGTTCAACACGCCACCCAGGGCGTCGGTGGAGGTGGGATCCTGATCAAGCGCCTGCTGGTAGGCTTTTTGCGCTTCGGCTAACTGGTTTTGGGCCATCCGCAGGTTGCCCAACTGGACATACGCGCCAGGATTATTAGGCTCCTTTTGCAGGGAGCGGTGAATGTAGTCATCCGCTGATGAGTAATCCTTGCGATCGATGTCGGCTATGGCACGGAGCAAGTAGCCGTCGGGAGCGCCGGGCTGCAGGGCGACGATCTGATCCGCTTCCTGCGCCAGCGCTGCGGCGTCGCGGTTATGGATGGCAACGCCGGCCAAGGCGCGGTGCGCTTCGACAATATCCGGGCGCACTCGAAGCGCATCGCGCCACTCTGACTCGGCACGATTGATGTTCCCCAGTTGATCGAAGGCCAAACCGAGCTGATAGTGCGCGATTCCATTGTCCGGATCGCTTTTTAGAACAGCCTGGAGCGTGTTGACGGCGTCGTTGGCCTTGCCGCCGCGAATCTCAATTTCGCCCTTGTAGATCTGAGCGTCCTCGTCGTCAGGCCTGACCTTCAAGACTTCGTCATTCAATTTGCGAGCTTCGTCGAGGCGATCTTTCAGGATCAGCAGCTGAATGTAATTCTTCTTGACCACCGGATCTTTGGGATGGTCGGAATAGATGGCGGCGTACTCGTCGGTGGCTTTGTCGATCTGGTTATTGGCATAGTAGAAGTCGCCGAGCATGCGGTAGCCGACGGAATTCGAGGGGAAATCTTTTTTCGACTGGCGGAGAAATTGCTCGGCCTGTGCGTACCTGTTTTCGGCCATGTACAAGCTGGCGAGGGAGAGCCGAGGATTCGGATCGTCCTTGGCCACGTCAATGGCATGACGAAACGTCGATTCCGCTTCGGGGAAACGTCCGCGAGTTTGATAGAAGTTTCCGAGCGCGATGAGAGCGCTTACGGACTTGGGATCAAGTTTGATCGCTTGATTGAAACTGGCCTCGGCTGCGTCCCACTGTTGGCCGTGCATCTCGAGCAAGGCCTTATTCAAATAGCTTTCGGAGCGATTCTTGTCTAGACCGATCGCCTTTTCGATATCGGCCAACGCGGCCGTGGTGTTGTTGGTAGCGGCATCATAGTCGGCGAGGGCCAGGAAAACCTCGGGGTTGGTGGGCTGCTTTTGGACGAGCAGATCGAGATGCTGCTTGGCCTCATTGAATTGATGACCGAGGATCAGCAGGTTGGCCATGTCGAGGTGCGCGGCGTATTGATCGGGTTGGATTTCGATGGTCTTCGACAGTTCCTGATACGCGGCTGGCCATTGTTCTAGCTTCATGGCCGTCTGGGCGAGCTTGTAGTGAGCTTCGGCGAAGCGGGCATCGACTTGTATGGCATTTTGGAACTGAATCTCGGCTTCCCGGTATGCTCCCTTGTCGAAGTAACGCTCGCCGCTCTCGAGATACTTTTGCTTGCGGACGTTTGGATCTCGCGAGCACGCGGTGAGCGCCGCGAGCAGGCAAACTGCTGCTACTAAGAAATGAAAGCCAAAAACTTTAGAAATACGCATATACCCCAACGCCTCACGTCTTCCCTAACGCGTCACTCCGGTAATTGGTGGCCTAACCCAAAGGTACTCTTTTGAACGCGAGCACGAAAGTTACTGCCGTTATTATGGCAAGTCTGATGACCGTAAAGATCATGATCTAAAGATGATTATGGTTAATGTCATTATCGCAAATCCGGGCTATCGGCAGAACCAGATTGGCCCTCTCGTGTAAAGCGGTCGACCGGCTGCTCGTGCTTTCGTAATCTGCCCGAAGCGTGGGGAGCATGGCATAGTTTGAATCGGCTATGAGTCACTTCCCCCGAAACACTGCCAACCAGCGATCCCACCGTGTGCAACTCAATGGATCAATCGCGGCCGCGCTAACGGCCGAAGGCGGCCAGCGAGCGCGCGCAAAACTTCAATCTATTTCGGTCAACGGCGGTTTGCTCGAGCTGCCGCGAGAGCTTTCCATCGGAGACTTCATCGAGATCGCTTTCTATACACGGTCTGGCGCCGTTCACGGCATGGCAGAGATGCTGGAGCCTGCGCGCAAGTTCCAGAGTTCATGCTTGCAGCCTTTCCGCTTTATTGCCCTGGCCGACGATGACCACCGCAAACTGCGGATGGCGCTGGATTCGGCGATGGACCGCAATTTCCTGAACCAGGCTCCGGAAGGGCTGCAAGCGTCTGGATTCTAGAAGCAGGTCTCAGGGAGCGGGTCTTAGGTCTCAGGTCAGGAAAGAACAAGCTCTCATCCCAATCATTCGAGTTTGCCTGGAACCTGCGACCTGCGACCTGTTTTCCTCCGTTATACTGTGTCGTCGGGATGACGACTGAGACCATTACTTACTCCGCTGAGGAGACGATCGCTTTTGGGCGGAGATTGACCGCTGAACTGGTTCCCCCTTTAACTGTGCTTCTGAAGGGGGATCTCGGGGCGGGAAAGACCACACTGGTCAAGGGGATTGCCGAAGGATTTGAGGCTGCTCTTGCCGAAAACGTGACCAGCCCTACGTTCACGCTCATTCACGAGTATCGCGGACCGCTCGTAACGCTATACCACATTGACCTTTATCGCATCGACACTCCGCGCGAACTGGAAACGCTGGGGCTCGACGACCTGCTCGCACCCAATAGCATCTTACTGATAGAGTGGGGAGAGAAGTTCCCCGGCTTACGACGCGATCGGTACATGGAGATTGTGCTCGAAAGAGTAAAGGGCGAGCGGCTCGATGACGATCAGGTGGGGGAAAGTCGGCGCAGAATCCGCAGGACCGCACGTTGACGTACCAAAGTTCGACGTACCCACTTTGACGTACCAACCTTGCCGGTGCAATTTTAAGGATTACGTAGTCAATTCGTAGGCGTGTCGAGAGGAATCTACCGGGAACGGGCTCCCGGAAATAGATTCCCAACGCCGCCTGCGCGCATCTTAATCAGCTAAACAGGGAGCCATAATCAACTTGAAACTGAGCCCTTCCGCTTGGGTCGGATTCCTGATTTTGTCGATGTTGTCCTCTGCGACTTTTTGCAGGGGTCAAAGTGCCCCGCGGCCTCAAACATCGGAGCCGGTTCCATCCACCCAACCGCCCGCGATTAGCCCTCCGAAGATGGATAAGCCAACAGACCAGCCGTCTGCACAGAGCCAGGATCAGAACAGCCCGCAACAAAACACAAAGCCGGAAGATACAAAGACAAATGAAGATTCAAAGAAGACCAAAGACGACCGTATGTTTTACGTGATGCCGAACTACTTGACGGTGGAGAATCAGTCGCAAGTGAAGCCGATCTCCTGGAAAGAAAAGTTCGCCATCAGCGCGAAAGGAACCTTTGACCCATATGAATTCGTAATCGTGGGTGTGGTGGCGGGCATCCGTCAGGGGGAGAATTCCTATCCGGCGTTTGGACAGGGAGCGTCGGGATATTTCAAGCGGTATGGAACAGCTTTCGCCGATCAAGTGGATGGCAATATCATGGTGGGAGGCGTTTACCCGACGATCTTAAAGACAGATCCTCGCTATTTTCGATTAGGCAAGGGCCGGTTGGGGTACCGGTTCGGCTATGCCATCAGCCGGGTTCTCGTCACACGAAAAGACTCTGGCGGGAGTATGTTCAACATTCCCGAGTTTATGGGCAACGCGACGGCGATTGCCATTTCCAACGTTTACTATCCTGCCTCCGATCGTGGTTTTTTGTCGAGTTTCACGGGCTGGGGAGTGCAGATGGGCATAGACGCTTTCGGAAATGAGCTGAAGGAGTTTTGGCCCGATATTCATGGCTACCTGCAGAAAAGACACGCCCGGCACCTGGAGAAAGAACAAGAAAAACAAAACAATTAGCACTCTCCCATTGTTGGTTCCACCCGCGTGTTTTATGTCGTAGCATGCATCCAAACTCCGATGTCAACAATCCAACGTTGAGGTATCAGCCGGACTTACCGTGAAAAGCACAGTAGAAACAGTCCGCAAGGGAAACTACGAATGTAGGGGGAGATTTGAAATCGATTCGATCATTTTGCATGGCGGTAGCGCTGGCGGGGACGTTGGGAACGGCGTCTGTTCAAGCCCAGGGACCAACGAGCGCGCGAGAACAATCCCAGGAAGGAGACGAGGTAATTGCACGGTGGGAACTGGACGAGGCTTCATCGCTTTCGCCGGACCCACAGCAAGGCAGTACAACGACGAATGGAAAATCCTCTGCGCCAGACGCGCCAACGGCGACGGGCGCGCCCGCAGAATCGAATAACCCCAATGAGTTTGGAAAGCAACCCAAGAGAATTCTGGGTATCATTCCGAATTACCGCGCGGTCAGCGCCAACACTCAATTGCCTCCGCTGAATTTCAAGAGTGAACTCTGGCTGGCAACCCAGGATACATTTGACTACTCCGATTTCATTTTCGTGGGAGGGCTTGCGGGAATTTCGATGGCCAGCGACTCACAGCCTTCCTTTAGACAGGGCGCTACAGGCTATGGCCGATACTACTGGCATGTATTTGTCGACGGCGCCATCGAGAATTACATGACGGAAGCGATTGTGCCGGCGGTGACGAGAGAAGATCCGAGATACTACACCTTGGGCAAAGGCGGATTCGTTAAGCGGACCGGTTATGCGGTAAGCCGACTGTTCATCACGAGGACGAACACGGGAGGGAACACCTTCAATTTCTCGGAGGTCGTGGGGGCTGGAGCCGCTGCGGGCATTGGCAACGTGTATTACCCGGCGCAATACAATCCGTGGGTGAAAACATACCAACGCTGGGGAACGCAGGTGGGCTTGGACGGCGTGTTCAATGTATTAAAGGAGTTCTGGCCGGACATCGACCACGCGGTGTTTCGCGGAAAATACTGATCTGCCTATACCGATCCTGGCTGGCGATGCCGCAAATCGGTATGAGTTAGTTTCGTCCGCGGGCAGCCTATTGGCGCGCTCCATTCCCGGAGCACGGAGAACAGCATCGCGGCCGCGAATACTGCAAATACTAATTGTGCGACGACGATGGCTCATGCTCACATCACGACGCTTGCTGCGGAACATAGCAACGGGGACCGATTGGCAGACCGCCGGGACGGTCCAGAGGCCCGTCACCACACAACCAGAAACTTGTTCCGCAATAGCCGGCGAGACGCCGGCGCTACGGTAGAGGGACTGCACTGCACTCGGCTGGTTCCTGGTGGCGACTTTTTTCATCCAACAACTCCAACCTGGAATCAAAGATGGCTATAACAACAGACGCAAGCATCAGGAAGGCTGTCGAGTCAGACCTCGAAGTGGGGTCGATTTGTGCCGATCGGGATGGGAATCGCATTCGCGTTGACCGCATCGATTCGCGTAACGGCGCCAAAACTATCTCCTATCATTTTCTCAACGATGAATTGCGGGTGCAGGAAGGGGTGCAGGAGCGATCGATCGAGCAGTTTCTGGCGGAAGGTTGGTACATCGCGGGGAAAGGAAGTTCGCTGTAGCACTCAGGTCTCAGGTCTTAGGTGTTAGGTCTTAGGAAAACCCTTCAATTGAATCCCAAGACCTAAGGCATAACACCTGAGACCTTGTCTCAGAATCCCATGATGTTGTAGCCGCAGTCTACGTAGATGGTCTCGCCGGTGATGCCGGAGCTGGCGTCGGAAGCTAGGAAGACTCCGGTGCTGCCGACCTCGGCGACTTCAACGTTGCGCTGCAGAGGAGCGCGCTCGGCGTGGGAGTGAAGCATGTCGCCAAAGCCGGAGATGCCGCGTGCGGCCAGGGTTTTGACCGGTCCGGCAGAGATGGCGTTGACGCGGATTTTTTTGCGGCCGAGATCCTGCGCCAGATAACGGACAGTGCATTCGAGCGCGGCTTTTGCCACTCCCATGACGTTATAGTGCGGAACGACCTTTTCCGCGCCGTAGTAGGTCATGGTGATGACGCTGCCGCCATCTTCCATCAGCGGGACGGCGGCGCGGCAGACGGCGATCAGGGAATAGACGCTTACGTCGTGTGCCATGCGGAAGCCCTCACGCGTTGTGTTCACGAAGTCGCCCTTTAACTCTTCGGCGGGGGCGAAGGCTACGCTGTGGACTAGGGCGTTTAGCCTGCCGTAGCGTGATTTCAACTGGTCGAAAAGCTGCGCGATTTCTTCGTCTTTGGAGACGTTGCACATGAAGGCTTCCGCGCCGGGGAGCGAGAGAATCAGGTCTTTGGCCTCCATCGCCATGCGCTCGTTTTGATAGGTGATGGCTAGATTGACGCCCGCTGCGTGCAGGCCCTGGGCAATGGCCCATGCTATCGAGCGCTTGTTGGCTACGCCGAAGACTACCGCGGTGCGGCCTTTTAGATCATCGAACATGAATGACTGTCCTCCCGGAAAGGAAAAAGGATAACAGCATCCTTAATTTGTTTGGGCGGCGGGGACTCTAGTTTAGTGGTCTTGGGGCAGACTGAATCGAAAACGAAAGTCAAAAGTCAAAAGTCAACATTAACAGCAACGTCAAAGGCAGCGGATAAGAGTGTCCGCTCCAAAGAAAGGCTATTCTGCGACGGCGGCTGCGGCCTTCTGTGCTCTGATTGGCCAGCAGGCGCTGCCGAAGGCTACGGCATAGACGGCTGCGATTACTCCGAAGCCTGTTGCCAGGCTGATGCGCGAGGCGATCCAGCCTACGCCCAGGCCGAGCGAGACTTGCAGGAAGGTGCCGAAGAAATAGAAAGTGTTTTGCACCCGGCCCATGAAGTGCGGAGGAACTTGCTCCATCAGGCTTGTGTTCATGGCTACGCCGCTGACGCCGCGGGCGGAGCCCATCACGGCGTAGAGCAGTACGGCTATGGCCAGCCACGGTGAAAATGGGGCAAGCGCCATACTCAGCGTCAGCAGCAGCATGGAAAGCGCGATCAAACTGCGTGAGCCCATGCGGGCGATTAGTGAGGGAGCATACAGGGCGCTCAGGAAGGCGCCTACTCCCCAACCGCCGTTGAGCCATCCATAGCCGGTGGCGCCGGCGTGAAAGACGCGATCGCTCAGCGGTGCGGTGACGACCACTCCCGTCATCATCGCGCCTAGAAATAGAGCCCAGCTTGTGCCGAGGAAAACTACGCTTGGATGCTCGCGGAGGAAGAGTAGGCCTTCGCGCATTTCGCGGAGAAAGCGTCCGATGGCGGTCTCTGCCGCTTCAAGGTCGTGCCGGAGTTCGACTACGCGGGGGACGACGTGGCGGCCCTGTCGAACGGCGAGATAGCAGGAAAAGGAGATGACGTAGGTGCTGACGTCTATGAGCAGCACGCCGCCCAGACCAATGTGTTCGTAGACGAAGCCGACCAGCGCTCCGGCAATCAGCCAGCCGCCTTGGATGCCCGCCAGCAGAAATGTGTTGGATTGCACGAATGCGCCTTCGGGGGTCAGTTCCTGAATCAGCGCCGTGATTGTCGGCCAGAACATCCAGAAGCCGGCGGCTACCAGTGTGTTCATGAGGTAGAGTTCCCACACCTGCACACGGCCTAGAAATGCCAGGACGGTCACTGCAAGAATGATGATGGCGCGCAGGGCGTCAAGCCACATCACCAGGCGGCGACGGTCTTCGCGGTCGATGATGACGCCGGTGAAAGGCAGCATCAGCATGGCAGGGATGGTTTGTAGCGCGGCAAACGTGCCGAGTGCCATCTCGGAGTGGGTGCGCTGCAGGATCGTCCAGGCGACGGCGGCGGAGTTCATTCCGCTGCCCAGCATGGAGATCACGTTCGCGGCGAAGACGAATCGCAGCGAGCGTTTTTGCAGGATGGAGCGCATGAGTCGAATCTAACATGCTAGCTGTCAGCTCCCAGTTGTCAGCTCTCGTCGCCGAACGCGGAGTGGAGAAACGCACCGGAGTATGGGAGTGTTTGGGCGGTTGCGTTTTCTCCAGTCGGGCTAACCCCTTGACAGAGGCCCCGACGGGCGGGACAATGCGCTTAACTTTCAGCGGCAGGTTCCGTCCGTCTGCTCGTCTCGGCTCGCCGTAGAGATCGAAATGTGGGCATTTCGAGTTCCGGCCACTCAAAACGAAACGAAAGCTCACCCTCGTCGCCACGAAAGAGACCCGCTATGCATTCCGCAGAAACGAACCGAAGCATGAAAAACCGTCCCAACATTTCCGTTGTCGAGCCGAGATTCGACTCGACGAAGCTGGCAACCAGCGCGTTGTGCGGCGCTCTTCCAGTTGTACTTTCTGTCCTACTGTTGACTCTCCTGCTGTTGGTTGCCGCTCGCCCAGTGCTGGCACAAAGTGAGGCTGCACTCTATAACTTCACAAGCCTCGGCGATGGAAGCGACCCCTCTGCCAGCCTTACCTCGGACGGCAAAGGGAACTTCTATGGGACGGCGAGCAGTGGGGGAATTGTAGACGACCATGCAGCATATGGGACCGTATTTGAAATTTCGCCAAATGGCAGCGGAGGGTGGAAGGAGACCACGCTCCATACTTTCACCGGCGGAACAGACGGGGGTTATCCGAATTCCTCTAACGTCATATTCGACGGCAAAGGCAACCTTTACGGTACGGCGTACGTTGGGGGAACGAACGGTTACGGCGTAGTTTTCAAACTTACTCCCGCGGGAGCGAACTCGAAGGAAACCGTCCTCTACAATTTTGCGGGAGGCGCGGACGGCGCCTACCCGTCGAGCGGTGTGATCATGGACACCGTGGGCAATCTCTACGGCACAGCTTACGAGGGCGGGACGAACGGGAGCGGAGGTGTCTTCAAGCTGAGCCGGACCGGTGGCGACTGGACGGAGCAAGTGATCTACGAGGTCGGCTCACTCTCGGCCGGGCTGACGATGGATACCGAGGGGAACATTTTTGGGGCCTCGGATCAATCGACAGTATTCGAGCTGTCACCGAACGGCGACGGCGGTTGGGATGCGACCGTGATTTACACCTTTCCGTTCAAGAATCCCAACTACAGCAGCTTTGGCACCCCCGCGCTCGACGGGGCCGGAAACCTATACTGCACCGCCGGGAACAAGGATGGGGCTGGGGATGTTTACAAGCTGACGCGAGGGAAGAAAAAATGGACATCGCAGCTTCTCCAATCTTTTCATTATGGACCTTGGGCGGGGGTTGTGCTCGACGCAGCCGGGAACATTTATGGCACCACGTATGAAGGTGGCGCGTACAGTTTGGGCACGGTTTTCGAGCTCGTGCCCCCAGCTAGCAGCGGGAAGTACAGTGAGAAGGTTCTCTGGAGTTTCAACGGGAATGACGGAAGCCGGCCGCGCAGCAGCATGATTCGCGACAGTGCGGGCAACCTCTATGGCACGGCCTGGGGTGGATCGACTGGAAACGGCGTTGTGTTTGAAGTCGCTCCATAGGCCTAGCGAACCTGAACTCGACGATAAACGTCGGGACGGTGACCTGAGGCTTTTGGAATCCCCCTGGACGCTTATAGCTGGGATGCGACTCTCTCGGCTGCCTCTTTCGAGGTGATGACGAGATGCACTTCGAAGTCTACTAGGTCACTCCAATTTGCCATCCATTGATCGAGGAGCGCGCGATCTTCGGTTTCCATGAGCTGATAACAGCGATCGAGCTTGTCGGTTACCCAACTCGATACGTAGGTCAGTCCGGCGGGAGCGATTCGGCCCTGGTCGCGAAAGCGGCGATAGACAGGGTTGGGGTCTCCATTCTTGAAGCTTTCGATCACCATGAATACGGTTTTGCTCATCGAGCCTCGCTTTGAACAGAAAGTAAACGCGGGCATTTTTTAGTCTCGCTGCGGAATCCTGCCCGACCGGATTTCATCATAGTAGGAAATGAATTGCCTGGAGGAATTATGGAAAGTCGAATTGCGTATCTTAAAGTGGCGCCGGGAGCGTATAAGGCCATGCTGGGGCTGGAGGAATATCTTCACGAGTGCGGGCTGGAGGAAACGTTGCTAGACCTCGTCAAACTGCGGGCTTCGCAGGTTAATGGATGCGCCTATTGCATTGACATGCATTGGAAGGATTTGCGGGCCGCGGGTGAAAATGAGCAGCGGCTGTATGGTTTGGACGCGTGGGAGGAGTCTCCTTATTACAGCGATCGGGAACGGGCGGCGCTAGCTTGGACGGAGGCGGTGACTAACATACGCGACGGACATGTGCGCGATGAAGTTTATGATCATGTGCGAAAACATTTCTCGGAGAAAGAACTGGCGGATCTGACGTTGGCGGTGGCTGCTATCAATGCGTGGAACCGGCTGGCGATCTCCGGGCGAACGGAGCCGGGTACCTATAAGCCGGTTGGGGAACGGGAGAAGAAGAGCGCCTAGTTGGAGAGGGACGGGCGAGGACGCCCGTCCCTCCATCAAGAGCACGACCTTAATGATGCCAATTTTTTTGCGCGGGTTTGGTGCCATCGGCCGGATACGGAGACAGCCCCGTCTCTACGGTCGGGGTAGTTGAGGGGGCTGGCGCGGCTGCTACGGTTTCCGGCTTTGCGCCGATTTCGTCTCCTCGGAAGTAACGGTCTTTATTCTTGGCTGCGTTGTTGGCTGCTCGCATCTCTGGCATGGCGGTGTAGGGCTTCGAGTAGTCGTTGTTGGCGTTCCAGAAGAGAAATCCTACTCCACCTTTTTGTTTCGCTACTTCGATTTGAACTTCAACATATTGTGGAGAGTATGTCTTGGTGCGCCACGCGAAGGCTTGCAGCCAGGGGCGGATCACCACTCCACTATTTTTGGTGATCAGCTTGAAGCGGTCCATGGACTCGCCTATGAAATGTTCGGGCGCATCGCCGGGGTGGGCTATGCCGTCCATGCCGAAGAAGTGGGAAGGATAGATCATGGGGGAGAGCACGTCACAGTGCTTGGCCATGGCTACGATGTCCTGGCCGGTGTGGGCTAGGTCGACGGGGCGCTGCCAGGCCATGACTCCGAAGACGTCGAGGGACAAGAGGACGCCGGTCGGATGAAGTTGGGCGTAGGCGCGGTCTAGGAAATTGACGATTACATCCGAACGCTGCATTTGTGGCTTCGGGGCTGAGTCCTTGCAAGTTGCGGAAGTCGCCGTGGCGGAAATTCCCCGCAAGGCTGCTGTTGGCGCGGACATGTAGGGGTCCTTCGACTTCGCGGAGTCATTCGCTTCGCGACTGACTCGGCTGCGCTCAGGATGACAGAGTGGGGGTCGTTGAGGTTCGTTGGCGGTCTGGTAATTGAATTCGGCATCTTTCTGATTGCCTTCGGCGGGAAAGCGGACGTAGTCGAACTGCACTTCATCGACTCCGGATTGGGCTACGAATTTGGCTAGAGCTATGTCGTAATCCTGGACTTTGGTATTGGAAGGGTCGGTCCAGACGAGCTTTCCGTTTTCGCGCCAGGGCTGGCCGGTGCTACGCGACTTTACGGCGAGTTCGGGATGGGTGGTGACGAGGTGTTCGTCTCGGAAGATGGCGATACGAGCTATGGCGTGCATGTTTTCGGAATGCAGGAAGTGAATGAGCTTCGGCAGGTCGGAAATATAGTGGCGTTGTCCGGTGGCCAGTGGATGGTCGAAGGCGATGTTGACGATGCCGTCACTATCTTTGATGTCGAAAACCACCGCATTGCCTCCAACCTCGCGCCAATGGCGGATGATGCGCTCTCCGTGCTCGCTGCCGGCCATGACTCCGGTGAGATAAATGGCGCGGACTTCAAAATCTCTTGCAACCGGCACCGATTTCTCTACAATGGGCGCTTCAAGGATTCCGGGGATAATGATTCGCTCTCCGGACTTCAGAAAAACTCCCTGGCGATTTTGGTTGGCGGCGCGAATGGCTTCGGTGAGTTCGGTTGAAGTCAAGTATTTTGTGCGCCTCAGATTTTTCCGAGCTATGGAGGGAATACTGTCTCCGCGCTGGGCGACATAAAGATCGGACCCGGGGGGGAGATTGAGCGGGGCGGAAAGGACGCCAGCGGAAAGGTCAGGTCGTTTCGCGGCGTCGGCGTTGGCCTGAACGAGCTGTGCGGCGTGGGGATTCTGTACAGCGGCCACTGTAGGGCAGAGCAGGCCGAAACCGGCGAGGGCTAAACGGGCGATGCCGAGCCGGAGTAAGACGGGGGCAATGGTCGTTTTGAGGAATCGGGGCCTTGACGGTTGGGGTTTTGATAATAGGGACTTTGATGATAGGAACAAGGATTTTCTCCAGGGGGGAAAGCCTGTTTCTACTGTGCAACGTTGGTAACGCACGCGCCAGTTACGTCTGGACAGCCTTGGGTACGGCTGGGCGGCCATTGGTCGCGGGGTTTTTCAGGGGGCTGAGATAAAGTTCCCCGGCGTCTGCAAACAATTGCTCTTGGGGAATCGGCGGTTGTGCAATGACCTTGTCGCAAAGCGCGGTAGCAGCATCTAAGCCGATGAAAAATTAAGGGTAGCGTGGAGTCTGAGGGATGGCGAATGGCTTGCACAAGGAGAGTACGGATGGAGAAAACAGTAGTAACTCCAGCCCACAGCCGAGCAAAAGGCGAATGACAAAATTAGGCACTTTCGCAGCAGAAAACATGCAGATCCCGGAAAGGAAACAGGGGACCGAGATGAGAACGAATCTAGCAACCGTGCTGGATCCCAGCCGCCGCAGCAACGACGCTCGTGACTTTGAAGCCGCTCTGCGCCGCAAGATTGTCGGCCAGGACCAAGCGATCGAAAAGGTCGCGGAAATCTATCAGATGTTTCTGGCCGGGCTGAACGCGCCGGGCCGTCCCGTGGGCAACCTGCTCTTTCTGGGGCCGACCGGCTCGGGTAAGACGCGGGTTGTGGAGGCGGTCGCGGAGTCACTGTTCGGCGATGCGAAGGCATGCATCAAGATCGATTGTGCTGAGTTTCAGCATTCGCATGAGATTGCGAAGCTGATCGGTTCGCCTCCGGGATACCTGGGGCACCGCGAGACGCACCCGCTGCTGACGCAGGAAGCGCTCAACCAGTGGCACACGGAAAAACTGAAACTTTCGATCCTGCTGTTTGACGAAATTGAGAAGGCGTCGGATTCGCTGTGGCAGTTGTTGCTGGGAATTCTGGACAAGGCTACCCTGACGCTGGGTGACAACCGTCGCGTCGATCTTTCGAACTGCATCATCATTATGACCTCGAACCTGGGCGCCGCCGAGATGAACGGGCTGGTGGATGGCGGACTGGGCTTTGCTCCGAGAGCGGTGCAGGTGGATAACTCGCTCGACGAAAAGATCAATCGCTCGGCGGTCGATGCTGCGCGGCGCAAGTTTGCGCCCGAGTTCATGAACCGCATCGACAAAATCGTGGTCTTCAAGACCCTGCGTTCCGAGCACCTGCGGCAGATTCTGGATATCGAATTGGGGATGGTGCAGCAGAGAGTCCTGATGGCGGCAGGCGCGCATCAATTTGTATTCAATTGCACGCCGGAGGTGAAGAGCTTCCTGCTGGCCGAAGGTACTGACCCAAAGTATGGGGCTCGGCATCTGAAGCGCGCGATTGAACGCCATCTGGTATTTCCGCTGGCGAACCTGGTGGCGACGGGGCAGGTCAAGCTGGGAGACTTTATCCGCGTCGATCTGCATGGGGAGAGCAAACTCACCTTTGTGAAAGAAGCGGAAGGCGCGATGGTGCCCGTGCTGCTCGAGCGTTACGGAGCGGCAGCGGCGGTGCCGGCGGTAGCGGCAGCCAGGGCGGCGCGTCCGATGATACAACGCAAGGAGTTTGGCGCCGGATCGCAGAACGAGAATAAGTAAATCAAGTTGCTGGTAGGTGGGGCACCGCGTGGGCGGTGCCCTTTTTCATTGAACTTCGGCGTCGGGGTTACTTGGCAGTCATTTGCCGACAGCTGGACGGTATCGAACTCGTGATTGGGTTAATTCCTGAACGTCGAGCTCCCCGTCATGCCTCGTATCCAATCGGTCGAACTCGGCTTCCATAAACTTCATCCATTCCTCTTTGGAGACCTTGCCGCTTCTGCCCGTGTCCATTATGAGCAACAGTCGCTTCGCCGTTTCGGTGGCTTCGGCAATCTTCCTTTCTTTTTCACTTTTTTCTGCCGCGGGCGATGGAGAAACTACCCCCGTTGATTTCTCGTGTTGGGGTGCAGCGGCACCCACTGCCATGGCTCCGGCTAGGAGCACCGCGATGCTGGTGCAAGTAATCGGCCAAGCTTTAAACATAGTCCACCTCCGTTGGAAAAATCGCTCCATCAAGTAAGGCAGGCTTCCTGTCAGGAAGCCTGCCTTCGACACTTGAACTAAAACTTGACCAGGATGTCGATATCGACTATGGACTCGTCACGGCGCAGATCAGGGAACCACACGCTGCTGCCCTGTGACGCGCAAGCTGCGGTAGCGCCGCCGGGCCCGTTGAGAGTCTCCGACATCGAAGAATTCCCGTCGTTGCAAGCAAAGTACTCGGGATATCCGTTGTTGGTGTAAGGCACTCCGCCGGGACCTGGCGGCGTAATTCCGCCGCGACCAGTCCAATAGGGCACGCTGGCGTGGCGATAGTCGTATTCCCAGCGGAAAGTGAGCCACTGCCTGGGCATGTAATCAAACGTGAGCGAAGAATCCCAGGCCTTGAACTGGTCTCCGGGATTGCCGGTAAAGTAGGGGGCGTTGATGGCTGCGGAAGGGGCAGTTTCACCGTTGATGGGAGGAAGCAAAACAAGATAGCGTCCCGGGTTGTTGATCTGGCCGCCGCCGAGAGTGAGTCCGTAGGTGTCTCTCTTGAACCACATGCGGTTGTAAAACATATAGCCGATAAAGCTTTGTTTAGGATCGATTCCCCCCTGCGGAAAATTGGCACTCGGTTGCGCAAGCGCGTCCTTCTTGTCACCGTGGCAGCTCACGCCTGCCAAGGTGGCCGTGCTGGGACCAAATTCGCAACCCATATCGCCGGTGAACGAGAAGGCCATCTTGTCGAGGGTTTGTCCGGGCCGGTCGAAATACTTGACCTCGATACTGTTGTCGGTATGGATGCGGCCTCGATTCGGTATGTAGAGATCGTCGTGGCCGAGGCCATAATTGTTGGAAATAATGTTCACCCAGGGTCGCGGGGTCCATTTAATTTGCCCACCCACGCCCTTCCTGGAATTGGCTGAGCCATACGATTGCCAACCGTTGATGAACCAGGGCTCGATCTTCAAGTGGGGAGTGGGAAAAATCTGCACCCGCAAGCCCTCGAAAAACCATGGCGTATTGGAAGAGACATAAGAGGGCTGATAGGCCCAGTTATCGGCGTTGTAATAACTGAACAGGCCGATATACGAGAGGAAAAGTCCCGCGTCGATGTTGACTCCGTTCAAGGCGTTAATGTGGTAGCCGCCATAGGCCTCGGCGATGTAGCGATCGGCAGTCTCGAGGTCCCACTGGCCCTTTGCCGGGCTGGGATCGTTGCGTGGCGTGGTTTCGGAATACATGCCAAATTGAGTCATGAAACGAGCGCGAACGTTGTCGTAGTGGAAGTCGCCGCCGAGGCCGAGCTGCTCCAATTGGATTTCGTTGGCGCGAAATATCTCGCTCGAGCCGCCTATGGAATTGTCAATCGGTTTGTTGAAATCGTAGTTGTAGGTAATATCGGCACGAATTTCCGGGGTGAAGAATTTCGAATCGAAGGCGGTGTCTTTGTTGCGCGGGTTGCCGTTGAGCCAAGTCCAGTCCCAATCGGAAAAAGGATCGATCTTCTCCTTTTTTGCGGGCGCGGCCGTGGCCTCGGTCAAGGTTTGCGCAGATGCCGGAGCTGGCGCTGCGGTCGGCAAAAGCGCCGCTTTTGCGGGAAGGACCGGCACCAGAGATGCGTTTGTGGTTGCGTTTGCTGTGGCCGTTGTCACGGCAGTTGTCGGCGTATTTCCTGGCGATGTCCGGCTCTTCAGTTCGGTCTCGAGCTCTTCGATGCGGGCCTTCATGGCCTCCAGCTCCTTTACGATGTCGGCCGGGACCGCGTCGGGCGCGGGCGTGGTTTTGGCGGGAACATCGGCGGCAGGCGCTGGATCGTGCATGGCAGCGACCTTGGCTGGGGCGTCGGGCTGCGCGCCAGTTTGCGCGTAAGAGGGTGATGTTTGACCGATAGCGAGAATTAAAACAAGCATTGCGGGAATGGGTGAGAGAGTAAGGACGTTATTGAATAGAGTTTTCATGATGTTCAAGTTGATTCCTTTCCGGTGCGAGGCCGGTTCTCACTGGCGAATAGCCGTCCTGCGGTCTTGATGAATGCTTAGACAGTATTTCCTCTGGTTTTGGGCGAAGCTACTATGTCATCCGAAAACGCATAAAGATCGGATAAACAATTTATAAGGAGGGCATAAAGTTTCTCTAGATGAGACGGCTAGCGACGCGGATATCACTGGTCGAGGAGGGATCGGACTTGTGCAATGAGGGGCTCGAATGCGGCTTGCATGACGGGCGAGATGGATTCGCCTTCAGTGAAAGATTCGCCGCCTACTGAGATGTAGTAAGCATCCGGGAACTGGTGGTATAAATCGGCGGTCCAGCCGAGCAAAGATGCCGGGGTGAGGAAATGGGAGAAGCTTAACGCTTCCGATTGGTTCGGGCTTTCGCTTCGAGTAACTTTCGCGCAACGCAGTTCTCCGGGCGGAAGATCGCGGGCAGCATCGATGAGTATGACTAGGTGGGAGTGACTTGCGGTTTCTGCGAGTTCAGGCGTGAGCTGATGGCGAGTTATTATTTCGACATCCGGGTTGTGAAGGTGGGAGGCGAGTTCCTGGACGGCGTGCCAGCCGAAGCCATCGTCGGAGCGGAGAGGGTTGCCGTATCCGATGATCAGGGCGCGCTTGGGAGGAATCTGCAATATCAGCCTCAGCGCCTAAAGGCGCGTTCAAAGTGCGGCGCAACGGCGCGGCTGAAGCCGCGCCCTTTCAAAGCCAAGTCAAAACTCACTTCTTAAGGGCGGCGAACTTTGTCTCGAATTTCGCCTTGCGGGCCGATCAACTGGACCTCTAGAGCCATTTCTCCAGCGGCGTGGGTGGAGCAACTGAGGCAGGGGTCGTAGGCGCGGATGACGGCTTCGACCCGGTTCAACATCCCGGGCGTGATGTGGTCCGCCACTACAAAATGCTTGGCTACCTGCAGGATGCTGCGATTCATGGCGAGGTTGTTGTGGCCGGTGGCGATGACCAGATTTGCCCATTGGATGAGGCCGTGCTCGTCGATCTTGTAATGATGGAAGAGAGTGCCGCGCGGGGCCTCGCAGGCGCCTATGCCTTCCATGCTGTTGGGCCGGGCGAAGGAGCGCACATGCTTGGAGAGGATATCGGGATCGGTTAGAAACTGCTCCAGGCGCTCGACGCAATACATGGCTTCGATGAGGCGCGCGAAATGGTTGTGGAACGAACTTAGAACAGCGGTGCGCTGGAGTTCGTGAAATTCCGCCAGCTCCTGGTCGGCGCGGGGCGTGCCGCACTGGCTGGCTACATTCAGACGCGCCAGAGGGCCGACCCGATAGATGCCATCGGCGTAGCCTTTGGGCTTGTAATAAGTGGATTTGAGATAGCTCCAGGGCTCGACCTTTTCTCCAATGTATTCGAGATAGCGCTCGGGCGCGAGGCCGGCGGCGACGACTTTTCCGCTGGCGTCGACGATGGTCACGCCGCCGTCGTAGAAGGTCAATCCACCATCGGCTTTCACAATCGCCATGAAAAGCGTCGGGAAGTTGCCGAAGGTTGTGATTTCTTCCCGGAACGTTTCTCGAATGCTCTTATACCAATCGAGGGTGTGTTCGACAATCTTCAGTACTTCGGGAATGCCGGCTAGAATCGCGTCGCGATTGCACTGGGTTAGAGGCTCGCTCACTCCTCCGGGGACAATCCACGCGGGGTGGATGCGCTTGCCGCCGAGGCGCTCGATAATCTGTTGGCCGAACTGGCGCAGGCGAATGCCGTTGCGGGCGATCTCGGGATTTTTTTCGGCGACGCCAAAGATGTTCTGCTTTTCGGGATGGCCGTCCATGCCTAGAACGAGATCGGGCGAAGACAGATGGAAGAAACTGAGCGCGTGCGATTGCAGAACCTGGGCTAATCCAAAGATGCGGCGCAACTTATCGGCCGTGGGAGGAATACGCACGGCTAGGAGTTGATCGCAGGCCTTGGCGGAAGCGATCAAGTGACTGACGGGGCAGATGCCGCAGATGCGGGCCATGAGCGACGGCATCTCGTAGAAGGGACGGCCCTCGCAGAACTTCTCGAAGCCGCGGAACTGGGTGACGTGGAAGCGGGCGTCTTCGACTCGTCCCTGATCGTCGAGATGGAGGGTGATCTTGGAATGGCCCTCGATACGGGTTACGGGGTCGATCAGGATGGTTTTGCTGTTCGTGGTAACGCTCGCGTCCGCCACAGTCACGCTCCGAATCTTGTTCTGGTGCTGACTTCAGGATTGCGCCCTTCGAGCAATTCGCTGAGCACGTAGAAAATGGTATCGGCTGAAGGCGGGCATCCGGGGACAAAGACATCGACGGGGACCACTTCATGCACCGGGCAGACGCGCGCCAGCAGCTTGGGAACGATTTCGGTCGGAACACCGGAACCTATGCTCACGTTTTCGCAATAGGCGCGGTCGGTCACGGCCTTTACGCCAAAAGAATTGCGCATGCCCGGAACATTCGCGGTCACGGCGCAATCGCCGAGCGAGACCAATATCTTGGTTCGTTTGCGCACCAGCTTGATCTTGTGCAGATCGTCCTCGCTGCTGACAGAGCCCTCGACGAGCGTAATGTCCACCCCCTCGGGAAAGATCTTGGCGTCGACCAGCGGACTGTAGACCAGATCGGCCTTCTGAGCGACGGCCAGGAGGCGCTCGTCAATATCGAGAAAGGACATGTGGCATCCCGAGCAACCGTCGAGCCAGACTGTCGCTAAACGCGGCTTGCTCACTGCTGCTCCTCCCCTCGCATGAGCGTTAGATAAGGGAGAAACTGGCGGCGCTTCAGCATTTCGGCCACCGATTTTCCTTTTTCAAAAAGAGCGCCGGTGGGGCAGACGTGCACGCACTTGCCGCAACTGGTGCAGGATTGCGACGATCCCCAAGGCTCGTGGAGGTCGGTGATGACGAGCGCATTGATGCCGCGGCCCATGACATCCCAGGTATGCGCGCCCTCGATTTCGTCGCAGACGCGCACGCAACGGGTACAGAGAATGCAGCGGTTCGGATCCATCACGAAGCGATCGTGCGAGGCATCCACTTGCACTTGTGGATAGCGATAGGGATAACGAACGTGCGTGATGTCCAGCTTCTGGGCAAGGTATTGCAACTCGCAATGGCCGTTGGAGACGCAGACGGAGCAGATGTGGTTGCGCTCCGTGAGCAGCAATTCGATGATCTGGCGGCGGTATTTTTGCAGGCGCTCGGAGTTGGTGGTGACCTCCATGCCTTCTTGCACAGTTGTGACGCAGGCGGCCAGAAGCTTGGGTGTCCCCTTGACCTCGACTAGGCATAGGCGGCAGGCTCCGACTTCGGACAGGCCCTTCAATTCGCAGAGAGTTGGAATGAAAATGTTGTTCTGGCGAGCCACGTCGAGGATAGTTTCGTCGGGGCCCGCGCTGACGTTGCGGTCGTCGATCTTCAGGGTTTTGACGTTGCTGACGGGGCTCATCGTGACACCGCCTGGTTAGAGGGAGACGCGGCAAGCCGCGTCTCCACGGAAGGTTCGTGATTGGAGCTGCAGACGCCTGCCGGGCACTGGCCTTTCTCGATGTGGGCTTTGTATTCGTCGGCGAAATAGCGCAGCGTGCTCAGCACAGGATTCGGAGCGGACTGGCCCAAACCGCAGAGGCTTGTGTTCTTCATCAGTTCTGACAATTCTTCGATGAGGCCGACGTTGTTGGGGCCGGCTTCGAAACGGGTGATGCGGGTGAGCAATTCATTCATCTGGTAAGTGCCTACGCGGCATGGAATACATTTGCCGCAGGACTCGGTCATGCAGAAATCCATGAAGTACTTGGCGACATCGACCATGCAGGAAGTGTCGTCCATGACGATCATTCCGCCGGAGCCCATGATAGAACCGACCTTGGCGAGGGATTCATAATCGACGGGCATATCGAGAAATTCAGCCGGGATGCAACCGCCGGAGGGACCTCCGGTTTGCGCGGCTTTGTACTTGCGGCCGTCGGGGATGCCGCCGCCGATTTCGAAGATGATTTCGCGCAAGGTGATGCCCATGGGGACTTCGACCAGGCCGGTATTTTCGACGCGTCCGGCGAGCGCGAAGACCTTGGTGCCCTTGCTCTTTTCGGTTCCGATTTTCGCGTACCAGTCTCCGCCGTTGCGGATGATGGGCGCGATGTTGGCATAGGTCTCGACGTTATTGATGAGCGTGGGCTCGCCGAACAGACCTTCCTGGGCTGGATATGGCGGGCGAGGCCGAGGCGTTCCGCGTTTGCCTTCGATGGAGGAGATGAGCGCGGTTTCTTCTCCGCATACGAAAGCGCCGGCTCCGAGGCGGAGGTCGATTCCGAAACTGAAGCGGGTGCCGCAGATGTTGTGGCCTAACAGTCCGAGGCGTTCGGCCTGCTTGATGGCGAGACGCAAGCGTTTGATGGCCAGCGGGTATTCCGCCCGCACATAGATAAAGCCTTCGGAAGCTCCGACGGCATATGCGGCAATCAACATGCCTTCGAGCACGCGGTGGGGGTCGCTTTCGAGCACGCTGCGATCCATGAAGGCGCCGGGATCACCTTCATCGGCATTGCAGATGACGAATTTCAGTTTCTTGGGAGTCGCCTTCGCGACCGTGCTCCACTTCAACCCGGTTGGATAGCCAGCGCCGCCGCGTCCGCGCAGTCCGCTCTTGACTACTTCTTCGACGACTTGCGCTGGCGTCATTTCGGTGAGGGCGCGCATCATGGCGCTATAGCCGTTGGCCGCGACGTAGTCTTCGATTCGATCGGGGTCGACGACGCCGGAATTCTCGAGCACAATTTTTTTCTGACGCTGGAAGAAGGGGACGTTGGTGCGGCATAGCAGGCGGCTGACCGTCTCACCTTCGATTCCGGAGACGATGTCGGACGCGTCACTGGGGTTCACATGCTGGTAGAGTACGCCGCTCTCGGTGGAGACGAGCGGCCCTTCGGCGCAGAGGCCCATGCAGCCCACGCCTTTGCTTTTGCAGGCTTCATGCTTGCCCTGTTTCTTGATCTCCTGGTCGATTGCGTCTTTGACGCTCTGGCTCTGACATGACATGCAGCCGGCGGCGACACAAACGCTGATGGTGTGGGCGAATTTCTTCTGCTCTTCGCGCTCGGTTTCCGCAATCTGTTCGAGTTCTTCTGGGCTCATGCGGACATCCATTTCACCATGTGCTGGCGCAAATCTTGCGGCGATACTTTGCCGGCGACTTGGTTGTCGTAGACGACGGCCGGTGCGAGTCCGCAGGATCCGAGACAGCGCGCGGTTAAAAGGGAGATATTGCCGTCGCCGGTTGTCTCGCCGGGGGCTATCCCGTAATCCTTTGCCATAGCGATGATCAACTGCGGCGCGCCCTTAATGTAGCAGGCGGTACCCGTGCAGACCACACAGGTGTGTTTGCCGGCAGGCTTGAGGGTGAAAAAGTGATAGAAAGTGGCCACGCCATAAGCGCGGCTCATGGGGACATGAAGAGAAGTGGCCACGTAGCGCAGGGCTCCTTCATCAAGGTAGCCGAAGGCCTCCTGCACCGTGTGGAGGGTCTCTATGAGGGACCGCGACTGATGGCCGAGACGGCGCATGGTCGCATCGACGATGCGCCAGCGCTTATCTTGCGCATCGGGTGGAACAGGTTTGGCGTAATCTATGCCGGCCGCGGTTGGCATGTCCAGTTCTCCAAAGATTTACGTCAGCGCTTCGGGCGCTGTTTAATTTTTCATCAACGCTCAAGCTTATTGCAGCGACGAGTGCGACGATGTGATCCTCGTCACAAGGTGAGACCTTCGAGTCTTGAAACTGGGGCTGGCTTGATTCCGATGTTTCCTGCTACTAAATTGAATCCGTATCTATCAATAGTAGAGAAGGGCAGGAGGAAACTATGAAATTTCTAGTGCTCTGGCACTTCGACCTGACGCGTCTGGGGCCCGAGGTGTCGCGTGCGGTTATGCAGATGCCGGACTATGCCAAGAAATTGGGAGACAAACTGGAATGCCGCTACCACGTCATCGGCAGTCATGGCGGCGCGTGGATTTACAAGGTCACATCCAACGAAGAACTCGACCGACTTTTGGCCATGTCGCCGGGGTACAACTATGCCACGTATAAGGTTCTGGCGTTGGCTGAGATGTTGGACCCAATGACGGTTACTGGGAATGCTGGCTAGCGGATGTGAACGTGCGACGAGTCGTGCGGTGGAACGCCGGGCTCATTTCTGCAGAGAGGTGGCCGGGCGGGGACGCCCGGCTCTCCACATTGAACGCAGCTCTCCACATTAAATCGCCGGAGGTGTGGGCTTTGCGCCTGGCACAGGCGTTGCTTTTTCCGGGAACGCTGTCTCGCCGCGACTCGCTGGCGGTGGGCGGAAACGAGGCGGTGCATTTGCTGGTGGGAGTGATTCCGATGTTGATCGTGGCCGGAACGATCGAGGGATTCTTTTCGCCTTCGCCGGTGCCAGCACCGTTTAAATTCGGGCTGGCAGCGGCGATGTTTACGATGTTGGTGGCAAATCTGTTGCGCGGCAGGCTGGTGAGAAAAATTGAGGAATAGGTTGTCCTAGGATGCATGCCGGTCGCCGGCATGAACCTGGGTGATCTCGATTCCAGCCCGGCGCAACTGGTCAATATCCTTTTTGGGAGCAAAATGGTCGGTGATAACATGCTGAACCGCCGACGGAGACGCGATGAGGGAGAGACTGCGGCGGCCAAATTTGCTCGAATCGCAGACCGCCACTACTAGTCGAGCTACGTCCATCATGGCGCGATTAACTTTTGCTTCCAAAAGATTCGGTGTGCTGAGCCCATATTGAACATCGAAACCATCAACTCCCAGGAAAAGAATATCGGCGTTCAAGCGGTGCAAGGTTTCTTCTGCAATCGGCCCTACCAGGGAAAAAGAATTTTTGCGCAGAGTTCCTCCCGTCAGAATCACATCCAGGGACGCGCCAGCCAGTTCAGCTGCGATATTTACCGCGTTGGTAATGATCGTCAGATTGTGATGATGGCGAAGTGCTCTCGCGATTGCGGTCGTGGTGGTTCCGGAATCGAGAATCACCACCTGCCCTTCTTTCACCATATGCGCTGCGGCGGATGCGATCAAAATCTTCTCCCGCCGATGCAGCTTTTCTTTTTCCAGCAGCGTGGGGTCCTCAAGCGCTCCCTCGCGCGAGGGCAGGGCACCCCCATGAGTACGATGAATTTTTCCGGTGGAGTGAAGAATCTCGAGATCCTTGCGAATGGTCACTTGCGACGTGCGCAGGCGCTGGGCTAGTTCGGCGACCAAGACGCGTCCGTCCCGGCGCAAGGCTTCCAGAATCGCCCTTCGACGTTCTTCGATCAGCAAAGGCTTTCTCGCAGCGGTGAAAAGTCGCAGGCGATGGTAAGTCGCAGGCAGTCCTTTCTATCGCTTACGAGTCCCGTTTGTCCATGGAAAAGAGTTCAAGCGATCAGGGCTGCTCCGAAGTTAAAGAGGCAGATGCTCGCCCCGGAGGCCATTTCGGCGATTTTGCGCTTGACTTCCACTTCGAACGCAAGTAAATGTATACGTTCGTAAGAAGTCGCAAGTATATTGTAGGCTTGCGCGGCCGCAGACCCGAGACAATTCGCTCTCTTGCCCAAGGGGCTCATTACGAAAGATCGAGAGCTTTATGAGCCGCGCTTCGAAAGAGTTTCGCATAAAGAGTTTTCACACTGGGAGTTTCACACAAGGAGTCCGTGGCTGTGAATGCTCTTGCTAAACTTCTGGATCTTTCGAAAGAAGAGAAGATCGAAAGCGGTCTTTTGTACACTCCTACAGAAATCGCACAGCAACCTCTCACCTGGGAGTCTACGTTCGCGCTGTTTCAGAAACGCCGAGCGGAACTTGTGGAGTTTCTTGCGGATGCCGGACTGGGACATTCCACGCGGCCGAAGCCGACTGTTTTTCTGATCGGGGCGGGCACCTCCGACTATGTTGGCAGAAGCCTTGCGCACGTTCTGCGCCGACTCTGGCAATGTGAAGTTATTGCGGTTCCGAGCACCAGCCTTCTCACCCACGTGGAACAATGGCTGATCCCAGGTCATCGCTACGTCTGGATTTCATTCTCGCGCTCAGGTGACAGCCCAGAGGGGGTGTCGGTGCTGGAGAAGGCGCTAGTGAGTCATCCGGAGATCCATCACATCATCGTGTCGTGTAACGCGGCAGGACGAATGATTCGTTGCGCCGCCGGCCAGAAACAGGCGTTCACCGTAGCCTTGGACGACGAGGTTAACGACCGGGGCGTAGCCATGACGAGCTCGTTCTCGAATATGGTTGTGTTCGGCCAATGCATGGGCCATGTTCACAATCTAGAGCAATACGAACCCATACTCGGCCGGCTCGTCGAAGCGGGAAGAACTTTCCTGCCACGTGCCGCTGACCTGGCGGAGGGACTTGCCGCAGAGCCGTATGGAAAGGTTTGCTTTCTCGGATCGGGCGCGCTCGAGAGTGTGGCCGTTGAATCCGGGTTGAAGGTGCTGGAACTAACCGCGGGCAAAACCATTACGATGGCGGAATCAGCCATGGGACTGCGACACGGTCCCATGGCGGCTCTCGATAAAACCACGCTACTGGTTGCTTTTCTTTCGAGCGATGAAAAAGTTTTCCGCTATGAACAGGATCTATTGCGAGAACTGACGAGAAAGCGGCTGGTGAAAACTCAGATCGCAGTTGGGGGGTATTCAGAGCTGCCCATGGATGGTCTTGCAGACCGCTATCTTTCGCCGCAAATTCGCCAACCGGTGCCGGATGGTTGTCGTCCGCCAGTCGATGTTATGTTCGGTCAGTTGCTTGGCCTTTTCTTCTCTTTGCGCTGGAACCTGACCCCGGATCGGCCCAGTCCCAATGGCGCGATCAGCCGGGTTGTTCAAAATGTGACGATTTACGCCTAGTCCGGTCACCTCCGATGGCGGACCTGCGGCCGTGCACTCGAACGCTATACGAAATAGCGCAATTCCGTGCCTGCCGGCGATTATGAGCACGCGCGTCCCAATATTCGTCGATTCATTGTCGATTCGGCAGTCGATTCGACGTTGATTCGTCTGGGAAAAAAATCGCAGTTGACAAACGCTACCAGACGAAAGTAAAAGTAATGGTTCGTAATACTGCAGCGAGAGCTGTATTTCAGGACCCGACACTTCGCGCGGCCCAACCGAGCCCCCTTGCGATTCCCTCGGGTTCAACAACTCAGGAGGCTCGCCATGCCCATCCGTGTTCACCGCCTGCCAACGAACTCGGCCTTATTGGTTCTCATGTTCCTCTTGCTGGCGGCGCCGATGTGGGCGCAAAAGGATGCTGGAGCCATTGTAGGCTCGGTGCGCGACCAGAGCGGCGCCGTCGTCGCCGGCGCTAATGTCACCGTCACTGACGTTGATCGCGGCACTCAGTTGCCCCTCACCACCAATAACGATGGAGAGTATGTCGCCAGCCCGCTCAAGATCGGCCGTTACAGCGTCAGCGTGGAAAAACAAGGATTCAAAAAGGCGGTTGCGGGCCCGGTGCAGGTCAACATTCAGGATCGTATAAGCGTCGACCTGAATCTTCAGCCCGGCGTGGCCACTGAAGTCGTCACCGTCACCGGTGAACGAGCTCAGCTCGAAACCGAAACCTCCGAACTCGGCCAGGTGGTCGACAGCCAGCGCATCAACGCGCTTCCTTTGAACGGACGTAACTACGCGCAACTCGCTCTACTCGGGGTCGGCGTGGCAGCCGCCGAGCCTGGATCGCGAGTCGAAACCACTTACGGTTTCAGCGCCAACGGCGCCCGCTCTCTGCAAAATAACTTCCTGCTCGATGGCATCGACAACAACGCAAATCTGGGAGACGTGCTCAACGGCGCCGCGTATGTGGTGCAGCCCGCCGTCGACGCCATCGCAGAATTCAAAGTTGAAACCAATGCCTACAGCGCCGAGTTCGGCCGCGGCAATGGCGCCATCATGAACGCCGTCATCAAGTCCGGCACCAATCAGATCCACGGCGACCTGTGGGAGTTTCTGCGTAACCAAAAGCTCGATGCTGACAATTACTTCGACATCTTCGGCAAGCAGCCCTACAAGCAGAATCAATTCGGTTTCACGCTTGGCGGCCCGATCATCAAGAACAAATTATTCTTTTTCGGAGACTACGAAGGCCTCCGCATTCGCCAGGCTCTGCCGCAACTATCTACAGTCCCCACGCCCGCCGAGGTTAGCGGAGATTTCTCCTCGTTTCTCCAGCTCAGTAATCCCATCGCGGGTGTGGCCGACTGCAACGGCAACCCCACTTACCAGGGAGAGATCTTCGATCCGACCCAGGCGCAAACCAGTTCCGCCTACAATGGCGGGCCTTGCAGCCTGCCCATCGGCACCACCGGGCCCAACTACACCGGCACTCCGACCAACAAATTCACCAACCCTGGCGGAACCAGCACTCCGATCGATCCGCTCGCCCAAGAACTGGCGAATTTGTTTCCCGCGCCCAATGTCAATATCAGTACTCTGATAGCCGCCGGCAATTACCTATCCGAGCCCGAAAAGAGCGAAACTGAAAACAAGTTCGACATTCGCATTGACCAGACCATTAGCGACAAGGACAATTTCTTCGCTCGCTTCAGTTACGGCAACGACAGCACCTTCCTTCCCTCACCCTTCAGCAACGTGCTGGACGGCGGCAGCTTTCAGGATGGCTACGGCAACAACACGGCCGAAGGCCTCGCCGCCAGCGAACTCCACACATTTCGCAACAACCTGATCAACGAATTTCGCTTTGGTTTTAATCATCTCGGCTCGCATCGCTACAATCTTTATTACAACGACGACGTTTCCACGCAGCTGCCCATCCCCTTTCCAGGAGTGCCATTCAACGCCGGCCAGGAAATCGGCGGCCTGCCTGCGATCAGCTTCGGAGATGGCACCGCCGAGATTGGCGCCTCCGAATATTTGCCCGCCAACGAACACCAGCACAGCTACGTTATTACCGATAATCTAAGCTGGACTCGCGGACGCCACGCTCTGAAGTTCGGAGGCGAACTGCGCTTCGAACAGTTCACCATACTTGAGCCCGCCGCTGCGCGCGGCGCGATTGACTTTGGCGGCAACTTTCTTATCAACGACAACCTCGCGGCTCCCGGCACCGGCGGCGAAGCCTTCGCCTCTTTCATGCAGGGCATCAGCGACGGCGGATCCATCACCAGCGTTACTCCCAACATCATCTATAACCGCCAGATTTATTCGGTTTACGCTCTCGACGACTTCAGGGTAAATTCGCGGCTGACGCTCAATCTGGGCCTCCGCTACGAACTCTTCACTACGATAAAAGAAGCCGACAATCATCAGGCCACATTCGATTTCGCCTCCATCTCGCTTATTGCTCCCAGTGGACAGAACACGCCGTTGACGCCCACCCTCGGCACTGAGCTAGCCATTCAGAACACCGGTTCTCGCGGACTCATCTCACCCGACCTCAACAATTTCGCGCCCCGCATCGGCCTGGCTTATGCCTTGTCCGACAAGCTCGTCTTGCGCACCGGCTACGGCGTCTTCTATGGCGGCCAGGAAAACGGCCCCTTCTCCAATCCCAGTCCCGGTTTCAATCCTCCGTTCTTGTCGTCGGAGGCATACAACGCGCCCTGTGAAGCGCCCAGCGCAAATCCTGCGAACGGCCAGCAGGATTGCTCGATCTCGGCCGCGAATAACGGCGGCTTGGCTCTCAACCGGCTGCAGGCGGGCTTTTCCAACAACACCCTCACCGGCCTTAGCCCGCTCAGCGATCCGAATGCGCCCGAACTATACTCGCTTGATCCCCGCCTCGTCACGCCCTACACGCAACAATGGCACCTAGGTCTCGAATACCAGTTGCCCGCCGACACCGTTCTCGAAGTGTCCTACGCCGGCTCTCGCGGTTTGAAGCTCTTCGCCTTCTACAACGGCAATCAGGCCGTCCCCGTCCTCGGCACGGACTCGCTTCCCACAGCGCCCAGGCGTCCCGCTCAGAACAACAATTGGCCGGGCGCTGCCGGCCCTTGCGACTTGAATCCCGCGAATGACTATGCCGATGCTAACAATTGCAATCCCGCGCTCAACGTCGAGATCGATACCTTCCGCTCCAATGCGTTCTCGAACTACAACTCGTTGCAGGCCCGCCTGGAGAAGCGCTACTCTCACGGACTCCAGTTCGAGGCCGCCTACACTTTCTCCCACGCCCTCGACAATGCCTCCAGCGCCAGCCTGGGCTCGGTGAACAACGGAGATTTTCAGGACCAGCGCTTTCCCAACCAGAACTATGGCAATGCCGATTTCGACGTGCGTCAACGTTTCGTCTTCAGCTACGTTTACGACTTGCCCTTCGGCCGCGGCCGCGCGGTTGGCGCCAATGCTTCCGGCGTGATCAACGGAATCATTGGCGATTGGCAAATGACCGGCGTCTTTTCCAAGGCGACCGGCAATTACTACACCGCCACTGATATCAATAATGTCTCCGGCGGCGATTGCGGCGGCACCGTCGGCTTCTATTGCTCACGCCCTAACATCGTCGGCAATCCCAACGCCTCGCCCTGCGCCCCCGGAACGCTCTTCAACACCTGTGCCTTTGCCGACAACACGATTCTTGGAACCTTCGGCAACGCCGGTCGCAATATCATCGAAGGACCCGGGTACACCGAGTGGGATACCTCTTTCGTCAAACAGCTTCCCATTCACGAGCAAATGCATCTCGAATTCCGCGCGGAATTCTTCAACATACTCAACCATGTGAATTATCTGTTCGGACAATTCGGCGCTATCAGTGCCGAGCCCACCCCGCTCGAACTAGGCCAGTCTGAGTTCGGTTTTCCCCTGGCAGCTCGCGCGCCACGACAGATCCAGCTCGCGCTGAAGTTTTATTTCTGATTGCCGGCGGGGAATTAAATTCGCGTGGAGAGACGCTCGGTTGCTGTCCGCAGCACTTGGAGAATCTACTTATGGCCTGGGCATTTAAGCTTCCATTGCACTTCGTGTTGCTCGCGGCGCCTCTTTTCATGGCATTCGGCGCTCCTGACGCTGCGGCTGTGAGCACGATACGGATCGAGAACGGAGGCCTGATTGCCGAAGTAGATCAAACGACTGGCAACTATACGATTCGGCTTGGCACGTCTCCGCTTGGCACGTCGGCGAAAGCTAGCATCACTGCGGCCACGGGCGCCAAGATCGATGAGCACTGGATCTCCTCAACCGATTATCCACAACATCAGGCGGTTACCTCCTCTTTTACAGACGACTTTGGCGCCGGCACTGAGATCATGGAAACGAACACAGGACTTGCCGGTCAACCGGACTTGCTCTGCATCCTGCGGCTTCACGCGGCTCCGGCCTTCGCTGAGATTGACGTACAGGTTCGGAATACGAGCGAAAAGCCGATCACGGTACAGGCCGTCCGCATGGTGAACTCGGCCACGCCCTCCGCTATAGATCTGAATGGACCGGAGAGCGCAGATCGGGTGCTCTCGGACAGTTTCAGTGAAGATCGTCCCTCGATGAAGATCCACGATCTGAACGATACAACCGAAGGAGCGCATCGTGCTGTCGGCAGCCAGTTGATTTACAACCGCCAGAGCCATCTCAGTCTCTTTTTGGCGGCTTTGACTTCGGAGCGATGGCTGACCGTAATGCGCCTCGCCGTGAACTCAAAGCAGCCTCAAATCACAGGCTACGAGGTTGACTCCACGGGAACGACTGAACTCGCCAAAGAAAATTCATTGAAGCAGTCTTCCTCCGAAGACCAGGTCGAGCTAAGTCTGCCAGTCGCACCAGCGGCGAGCCTTTCATCGGAGCGTCTGCTGGTGAGCGTCGGCAGCGATTATCACGCGCAACTTGAAGCCTATGGCGACCTGGTCCGCCGCCTGCATCACGCGCGCGTTTCTTCCCCAACCCCGATGGGCTGGTGGAGTTGGACCGCCTACTATTTTGGATTGTCCGAAGGGACAGCTTTGACCAATGCGGAAGTCCTGGCATCGCATCTGAAGAATTTCGGCTACACATTCTTTCACATGGATGAGGGATATCAGTTCGCACGTGGCGAATACAGCACTCCGAACGCGACTCACTTTCCGCGAGGCCTTGCTCCGCTCGAAGATCAGGTTCGCAGTCTGGGTCTCGTTCCCGGCATTTGGACTTCTCCCTTTCAAGTTTCTGAGCGTTCCTGGGTGTATCAGAATCACAAAGACTGGCTGGTTCACAACGCTCAGGGTCAGCCGATTCATGCCGGCTTTGTTATTGAGGATGCCAAGACCAAACACAACCTGGATCCACTCTTTGTGCTCGACGTTACTAATCCTGGAGCACAGGAATACCTGCGCAATACCTACACTACTCTGACCCGGGAGTGGGGCATCCGCTACATTAAGCTCGACTTCATGGACGACTCGGCCGTCGAGGGCTATTACTATCGTCCCCACACCACGGCAATGGAAGCGCAGCGAATTGGCTTGCGCATCATCCGCGAAGTGGTTGGCGATGACGTCATGCTGGATAAGGACGGCAGCGTCATGCTGAATCCGGTGGGGCTCGTGGATGCTGGACGGATTTCGTGCGACACCGGCCATATGTTCGAAGCCACTAAGGAAGCTGCCCCCGGCGTGGCTGCCCGTTATTACATGAACCGCAATTTCTTCATCGCTGATCCTGACGCGTTCACTGTTTCCCGCCAAAAAGTAGGCGAAGAGGGATGGCACCGCGGGAAGAAAGAGCTCACCCTGGATGAGGCCAGAGCGTCCATTGCGCTCTCTGCGGTTTCCGGAGGCATGCTCGAAATCGGCGATGATCTCCCGACCCTTTTTCAGGATGCGGACCGCATGGCTTTGGTAAAGAACCAGGACGTGATCAACATGGCCCGGTTGGGACGCGCCTCAAAGCCGATCGATTTGATGAGCTATGCCCGGGAAGATGGCATGCCCAGCGCATTTTTCTTGCGCGAAAGTAAGAGGCAGAGCATCCTGACAGTTTTTAACTGGACAGACAAGCCACGTTCGCGTCAGTTTTCTTTTGCCGACCTGGGCCTCGTGGGATCGAACGAGAGATCGAACTACGAGGTTACGGATATTTTGGAAACCCAAACTATCGGGAGCAAGTCCAACTTACTTACGCTGGACATCCAGCCGCACTCCGCGCGCATGGTGAAAATCGTTGATGGGTCGATCGCTCCCGCGGCTCCTACGATCAGGGCGCAGGTTCCGGCGCATGCGACTGCCGGATTGCCGGTTTCCTTTTCGGCCGCGAGCGATCCGAGCGGCGTTCCGGCTCTTGCCTATCGGTGGGATTTCGGCGATGGTTCGGATTCTGCTGGCCCCTCGGTTCTTCACAGCTACACTCATGCCGGCGATTTCCGAGTTCATCTGGCGGCGGAGGGCATCGAAAATGTGCCCTTCGAAGCCACTTTCACAGTCTCGGTCAGCGGAGAAATCGAAAAGCACTTCCAACCCGACCGCAACCGGCGATTCAGTCCCGCGCCATGAACCGGATCGATTTCCAGGAGTCCTTCCATGCGGAACACAAAGTTTGCGGCCATCTTTCTAGTGCCGGCGCTTCTGCCGCTCTTATTATTCTCACAAGACCAGCTCTTCTCACAGGACCAGCCTAAGCCCGCATCGCAGCAGCCGGCGTCGATCGGTTATCAGACCGCGCCCGACGCCGAACAGAAAAAAACGCTTCTCCTGAAGGATTTCCATCCGCGCTCCATGCTGCATCTGCCGGTGCACGACGTTGACCGCGCCAAGTTCTATGTCATCGACGTGCATAACCACACCAATGACGCCGCGCGAATTGAGGAGCACATGCCACCGGAGCGCGTGCTGGAGGTCATGAACAGCACCAACGTCAAGACCGTCGTGATTCTGACCGGGATGTGGGGTGACAAACTTCAGCATGTAATCGATGAGATGGTCAAACCCTACCCGGGACGGTTTATGGTCTTCGCTCAGTTGGATTGGAGCAAAATTGACGATCCGAACTTCAGCCAGGAGATGGTTGCGCAACTTGATGATTCAGTCGGGCGCGGAGCGCGGGGTCTCAAGTTCCTGAAAGATTTTGGCTTGGGTGTGCGCGATAAAGGCGGGAAGCTGCTTGCCATTGACGACACCCGCCTCGACCCCATCTGGGACGAATGTGGCAGGCTGGGAATTCCAGTCTTCATTCACACTGGCGACCCGGAGGCTTTTTTCCATCCGACGGATGGAAGCAATGAGCGCTATGAAGAACTCATTGAGCACCCGGATTGGAGTTTCTATGGATCTGATTTTCCCAGCCTGCCGAACCTCCTTGAAGGGCGAAATCGCGTTTTTGCGAAACACCCGAAGACGACTTTCGTATCTTTACACATGGGTTGGCCGGAAAATCTCGACTGGGTCGCCCAGATGCTCGATGAACACCCTAATGTGATGGTGGAATTCGGAGCCCGCGAAGCGGAACTCGGCCGGGAGCCTCGCCGCACCCGCGAGCTATTCCTGAAATACCAGGACCGCATCATGTTCGGGACTGACAGCAGCATAGAGACCGGGATGTATCGCAATTATTTCCGCTGGCTTGAAACCAGCGATGAGCAGTTCGACTATTGGGGCTACCCCGGTCAGGGACGATGGGAGATCGATGGTATTGGGCTTCCCGATGCTGTTTTGGAAAAGGTCTACCACGGGAATGCTGAAAGACTTTTCAAGCAATTCAAGAAGGCCGAATTCAAGCAAGCCGACCCGGAAGCAAACGGAAAGCGATAAAGAGGCGGAGCATTGGTGGCCGAGCATTGCGTGGCCAACCCCCGAATTGTTATTTTTTTCCTTGACAATGAGTGTAAAACGAAAGTAAATGTAAGCGTCCGTAAATATACCAAACGCTCATGCGCTTCCGACGCGGGGAGGGTCTGGCTTCCAAGGAGAAAATCTTATGCAACGCAGTGTCTCGATTCTGCGGAAATTAAGCGTTGTCCATGCTGCGTTCCTGGTGATTATCCTGATGCTAGCGCAGTCACTGGCCGGACAAAATGGCGCTACCTACTATGTGTCAACCACTGGCAACGATGCCAATCCTGGCACCATGGCCGTGCCCTGGCGCCACGTCCAGTACGCAGCAACCACGGTAACGGCGGGCGCCACCGTCTATGTCATGGGCGGAGTTTACAACGAGACGGTGACCTTCCCGAACTCCGGCACGGCAACGGAGCCGATTACATTCGAAAGCTATCCCGGCCAGTTGGCGGTGCTTGACGGGACCGGGCTGAGCTGTTGCGGGTCGTCGGGAACCGAGGGTTTGATCAATATCGTGGGAGCTCGCAGCTACATCACCGTCAGCGGATTTGAACTGCGCAACTTAACCACCACCAGTTCCAAGCAAGTTCCCTGCGGTGTCTGGATCACAGGCTCGGGCACGGGAGTCCAGATTCTGAATAATCTGATCCACAACATCACGACCACGTCGGAAAAGAGCGGCAACGGTTGCGGATTTTTTGCTTACGGTACGTCGCAGACTCCCATCACGCAGTTGGTGGTCAGCGGCAACGAGCTCTACAACCTGAAGACCGGCAATAGTGAATCGATGACCTTGAATGGAAACGTGACCTATTTTCAGGTCACCAACAACCTGGTTCACGACAATGACAACATCGGCATTGACATCATCGGATATGAAGGCACCGGTCCCGTGGGCTACGATCAGGCCAGTTACGGGGTCGTCAGCGGGAATACGGTCTATAACATCAGCGGCATAGGCAATGTCGGCGAGGGCAATTCCTACGATGCCGATGGCCTCTACTGCGACGGCTGTGCGTGGGTAACGTTCGAGCGGAACGCGATCTTTCAGGTCGACTACGGCATTGAAACGACCAGCGAGAATCAAGTCTGTCAGGCCACCGGCACTGAGTGGTCTGGTGCCTACGGTGTCGGAACCCCTGCCAAAGGCAAGTTACCCTGCTACGGCATGTACGCGACGGTGCGTAACAACCTCTTCTATTATGAAAATGCCTGCGGCAACTCCATAGGCGGTTATGCGCTCGCTACCACCAAAGGTGGTGGGAGCAATGGAGGAGGCAGCAGCTACCACGACGTCTTCGTCAACAACACTCTCTTCGACAACGGGACGCAACCCGGCAACGATTCCGAAGGCACTCCAAGCGGCGATTTCCAGACGCAGTACCAGGTGGGCAGCGCGCAAGGAGATATCTACGAAAACACAGTTATCTACGAGTCCTCTGCCTCACCCTACTCCACCTCACCGAATATGTGGATCAACAGCTTCGTCCCCTCGAACCAGACGTACCCTGATTCGCTGACATACCCGGCCCCGCCAGCGACGCTCAATTGGAACATCTACGACTCGGTTGCGGGTTACGTGGAAGGAACTTCAATCCTGTGGGCTGATGTAAGTAACTACACGAGTTTCTCCAACTACCAGGCCACTAATGTCGGGGGAGAGGATGCAAACTCCCTGAACATGGATCCGCTCTTCATCGATATCGTGGATACGCCTCCGAACTTTGCCACCAACGCAGGTTCGCCGGCCATCGGCGGAGGCAGCACCAGCCTCTCGTGCAGCGTGGGGTGGTGCGATCCCAATGGCAGTTCTCCCAACTCCATCTATGGCAGCACCGACTTTCTGGGAAATCCGCGCACGAGCAGCGCAAACATTGACATTGGCGCCTACCAAAACACGGGCACGCCACTCTCCAACCAATTGGTCGTGAATCTGACCGCGGGCAATTACACCCTGGAGCCAGGCCAGTCGACCACTCTGGCAGTCACGGTCTCGGCCATTCCAGGTGGCGGCGGCGTGCCCAGCGGAACAGTCAACTACATGCTTGGGTCGAACTTGCTGGCAACGCAAACCCTGCTACCGACCAGCGCCACGACATCCGCGGCCAGTATGCCGATCAGCGCATCACAGCTCGCACAAGGCGGCAACTCGATCACCGCAGTGTACTCGGGGAATTCGATCGCGCCGTGTTGCAATCCATCAAATCCGCCGGGAGGAGCACAAACACCGGTTGCCTGGTACCCCAGCGCAAACTCGGCGCCCATTACCGTGACATTCTCGGGCTCGCCAGGGATCTACAGTCCGGTCAACAACACCGCGCTGACCAGCGCGCCCACAGTGTTCGAGTGGTTTGGCAACGTCAATGCCGCGGCTTATTGGCTGGACGTAGGCAAGGAGCAAGGCGGGAACGAGTATTACCAATCGGGCAGTCTGTCGTCTTCCACAACGTCGCAGACCGTCAGTACGCTTCCGACGGATGGCAGCATGGTTTGGGCGCGCTGGTACTACCTAGTAGGCGGAACCTGGCAGTTTGTCGACTACAGCTATACGGCGCTGGGTGGAAGCGCCAGCAAAGCCGTTATCACGACGCCCGCTCCAAACTCAGTGCTGAGCGGCACCAGCGTGGCTTTCACCTGGACGCCTGGTACGGGCGCCACAGCATACTGGATCGATGTGGGCAGCTCGGTCGGGGGCAGCCAGTACTATCAATCGGGGAACCTGAACAATACCATCACGACGACCGTGACCGGGCTTCCCGCCAACGGCTCAGCCCTTTACGTGACTCTCTACTCAATGGTGGGCGGTCAGTGGTTCGGCAACGCCTACACCTACACGGCAGTAGGGGGCGCGGCCACGTTAGGGGCGATCACTTCGCCGACCTCTGGCGCGAATCTGTGTTCAAACTGCGTAACCTTCTTGTGGACGGCAGGAAGCCCGGCTCCCTACGCCTACTGGATTGATGTCGGCAGCACTCCTGGCGGCAACAACTACTACCAATCGAAGAGCCTCAGCAACTCCACGACATCGGTCAACGTGTGCGGATTGCCGACGAACGGCAGCGAGATCTTCGTCACACTATACACGGAGGTGAGCAACAGTCCGGTTACCTGGCAGAGCAACACTTACACTTTCTACGCTGCCAATTTGTCGACCATAGCTTCACCGGCGAACGGCGATCCTGATCTTAGCGGGACGCAGGCGACGTTCAGCTGGACAAACGCAAACCCCGCCTGCAGCGACACGTACGCGGTGGATATCAGCGCCATCGCTCCGGGCGGAAACGATATTTGGCAATCTGGCAATCTGGGGAATGTGTTCAGCACGACGAATCCGCTGACCAATCCTCTGCCGGATACCAATCCCGGTACCACCATTTACCTCACGCTCTACACGATCAATGGCAGCACTACTCTCGGGTCAACCGAGGTCACTTACACCTCGGGTCCGTAATAAGGAAATGGAGGGCCGGGCGTCCCCGCCCGGCGCTGCGATGCCTGGGGTGGCCGGGCGGGGACGCCCGGCGCTCCATGAATGGGAATTGTTCTGATAGTATGAGGCCCACGATGGGCGCGGACTTCGATCCGTGCCCCTTCTTGTGACTTCGTTCTGACGTCGTTCTGACTTGGGATGATGCGCCGTGGCCCGACTAATACGGTTTTCCATGGAACCTCAACCTGAGAACGCAAGCGAGCGATTGCTCGAGGTCATCGGTCGCAATCGCCGCTTGAACAAAGCGGGAGTGTACGCCGTTTGCTCGGCTCATCCCAGTGTCATTGCCGCAGCCGTCCAACAGGCTGTCGAAGATGAATCGTTCCTGCTCGTGGAATCCACCTCGAGCCAGGTGAACCAATTCGGCGGTTACATCAGACAAACTCCATCTCAGTTCGCGGATTTCGTTCACGCCACCGCGCAGCATGGCGGACTTCCCCGGAACCGTGTGCTACTGGGCGGCGACCACCTGGGCCCTTATCCCTGGCGAGAGCAGCCTTCAGATGTAGCGATGGGCAATGCTCGGGAACTGGTTCGATCGTGCGTGCATGCCGGATATAAGAAGATTCATCTCGATGCGAGTACGGGGTGTGCCGATGATGCAACCTCGGGTCCTGACGAGCGCACTATCGCGCGACGAGCCGCTATCCTCTGTCGTATTGCCGAAAGTGCTGCTGCCGAAACTGCCGCTGAAGATTTGTCGCACGGTTCTTCACCCCTTCTTTACGTAATTGGGACGGAGGTCCCGGCCCCGGGCGGCGAATCGCTTCCGGGTACTTCTCCCCCAATATCCCAGGCAGGCCAGATCCAGCACACCTTGGAAATTTTCCGCACCGCCTTTGATGAGCAGGGAGTGGCGTCGGCGTGGGAAGGGGTGATTGGCATGGTGGTACAGCCCGGCGTGGAGTTTGGCGAACAGGTGATCTTCGACTATGACCGGCAGAAGGCGATGGCACTCTCGTCCGCCTTGCCGGAGAGTCCTGCTCTCGTTTACGAGGCGCACTCCACCGACTACCAGAGGCCTACAGCTCTTGCACAGATGGTGGAAGACCATTTTGCGATCTTGAAAGTGGGGCCGTGGTTGACATTCGCGTTCCGGGAGGCCGTATTCGCTTTAGGCTCAATCGAGCAGGAATTGCTGGCTGATCGGCGGGGCATCCATCTTTCGCAAGTCCGCGAAGCGCTCGAAGCCGCCATGTTGCGCAATCCCATTTACTGGCGATCCTACTATCACGGAAGTGAGGACGAGATACATCTGGCGCGCCTCTACAGTTACAGCGACCGTTGCCGCTACTACTGGGGCGACGCCAGGGTCCAAGAAGAGCTAGCCCAACTGCGAGCCAACCTTAGTGCCTGCCCTCCGCCTGCTACGTTGTTCAGTCAATACCTGCCTTCACAGTACGAAGCGATAAGGTCTGGGCGACGGTCGACACATGCCGAGGACGTGATTCAGGAACACATCCGAACTGTCCTGCGTGTTTATGCCGCGGCTTGCGCTAACTAAGATATCTGAGGCGACTGGCCGTGAAACTCTCGCCACAGCAAGAAATCCCAAGTTCGCGCACAAGCGCAGAAGCATGATCTCAGAGGTGGAGCGATCCGAGGCGAGCCGCCCGAGACGAAGGCTGGGGGGTGACTCCTGCCGCTACCTTTGCGAGCTGAGTTTTGTCCTAATTTGGTATGTTACCGGCGAAGTAGCGACGCCAACAATGCCGCCGGGACTACGGCGGCGCTACAATAGCCGCACGAAATCAGGACACTACCCGCGAGCTACAAGTCGTTGACAATAATGTTGGTGCTGGGCTATCCTATAACTCTTTGGAAGTCCTGCGACTGCCCGCCTGGAATACCTAGCGCGCGTTCTGCGTGGATAGATCATTATAGTTAGGGCAATAGTTTAGGGCACTCAGCAGTCTTCATAAAGCTCGTTAATTTCTGGGAGATTTCCGATGTCAACCTATTTCCCCAAAGAGGGAGATATTGCGCGTAAGTGGTTTGTAGTAGATGCCACCGGGCTTCCGCTCGGCCGGCTGGCTTCGCGTGTTGCCCGCATTTTAATGGGCAAAGAGAGCCCGAAGTACACTCCGTTTATCGACACCGGCGACCACGTGGTGATCATCAACGCCGACAAGGTCAAGATCACCGGCATGAAGGCGGACCAGAAGGTCTATCACCATTACACGGGCTATCCCGGCGGAATTCGCGCCGAGGAAATGAAGAAGCGCATGGTGCGCAAGCCCGAACTGATTATTGAATCCGCGGTGTCGCGCATGCTCCCCAAGAATAAGCTGGGCAAGCAGATGTTTACCAAGCTCAAGGTTTATCGTGGAGACAAGCATCCCCACGAAGCGCAGAAGCCTGAAGCAAAGGTGTTTGCGTAGCAAACAAGCTTTCAGGTGACCGGTCTTGGGTCTCGGGAAAACTGGCACGACGGAATTTTGGAAAGGGTGAAGCACGCTTTGGTTTGGCTAGATGCCAAACGCTGAGTGCTAAATGCTAACGATGGCAGAACTAGTTCAATACTACGGAACCGGACGACGCAAGGCGGCGATCGCGCGCGTTTTTCTTCGTCCTGGCAGCGGCGAGTTCAAGGTCAACGGCAAAGCGTTCGATGAATACTTTGTGACGCCGTCACAGCGCATCAGCGCGAAATCACCGCTCGTCTCGACCGACAGCGCAGCCACTTTTAACGTTCTGGCCAATGTGTGCGGCGGCGGAGTTGCTGGACAAGCCGACGCAGTGCGCCTTGGCATCACGCGCGCACTCATGGAATTTAATGCCGAACTGCGCAAGAAGCTCAAGGCCGAAGGCCTGGTAACTCGCGACCCTCGAGCCAAAGAGCGGAAGAAGTACGGACAAAAGGGCGCAAGGAAGCGCTTCCAGTTCAGCAAGAGATAACTGTAGAGACGGGGCTTGCCCCGTCTCAGGTTGCGAGACGCGGCAAGCCGCGTCTCAACAGTAACGTAGTAAAAATTCATCCCCCCACCTCCCTGAGATGGGGTGGACGGGAATGGCAATCCGGAGCCTTTCAGTGTCCGGATGCAGACCAACTGAGGAGGTTGATTGGCAAACATCACAATGAAGGAGTTGCTCGAAGCGGGCGTTCACTTCGGGCATCAGACGAAGCGGTGGAACCCAAGGATGAAGGAGTACATCTTTGGTGAGCGCAATGGTATCTACATTATCGATCTGCAAAAGACGCTGAAGATGTTCAAAGAGGCGTCGAAGTTCGTGCAGGATCTGGCGGCCGAGGGTAGAATCATCCTCTTTGTGGGCACCAAGCGCCAGGCCCAGGACGCGATTGCCGAAGAAGCGCAGCGCTGTTCAATGTTCTACGTGAACCAGCGCTGGCTGGGCGGCCTGCTGACCAATTGGGTGACCATACAGAAATCCGTGAAGCGGCTCAAGGAACTTGACGAAATGGCCACCGATGGCCGTTACGACCTGCTTCCGAAGAAAGAAGTGATCAAGCTCGAGCGCGAGCGCAAGCACCTGCAGGCAAATCTCGCCGGCATCAAGAATATGACGCGCTTGCCGGATGCGATCTTCGTCATCGATTCAAATAAAGAGCAGATCGCGGTGCGCGAAGCGCGCAAGCTGGGCATCCCGGTGGTTGCCGTCGTCGATACGAACTGCGATCCGAGCGAAGTGGATTACGTGATTCCGGGCAACGACGACGCGCTGCGCGCGATTCGACTCTTTACGTCGAAGATTTCGGAGTCTATCGCCGAGGGCGTTCATGCTCGCGACGACAAGCAGACAGCGGACATTCAGGCTGCGGCAGAGCAGGAACCCGCGGCCGAGGCAAATGCGGGTCCGGAAGACATGTTGCTTGCCGACCTTGCCGCCGAAAGCGCAACCGCGGCTGCGCCTGGATCGGAAGGCGCTGGCACCGGCCTTGACGGTGAAGATATCCGCATGGAAGACGTGCTCGGCAAGGGTACGCGCAAGCGTCCCACGGCTGCCACGGAAGACGTAGACGAACTGCAAGCCGAGACGCGCCGGTTCTAGCAAAACGCAGGTTTCAGGGTTTCAAGGTTGCAAAGTTTCAGGGTTGCAACCTTGATTGGTCCTCTGATCGCCCCCCGACCGACCCTCCTTGGAACTCTGAAACCTTGAAACTTTTAAATCTGAGGTTGTAATTTTGAGGTTCTAATTCTAATGAGCACGACTATGGCAAACATTTCTGCCGCACAAGTAAAAGAGCTCCGCGAAAAGACCGGAGCGCCCATGATGGATTGCAAGAGCGCCTTGACCGAAGCCAAGGGCAACTTGGAGGACGCGATTGTCCTGCTGCGCAAAAAGGGCGTGTCGGTCGCAGCTAAGAAGGCGACACGAGTGACCAGCGAAGGTTCGGTAGCCCACTACATCCACGCCGGCGGTAAAATCGGAGTGCTGGTCGAGGTCAACTGCGAAAGCGATTTTGTCGCCCGCACCGAGGACTTCAAAGAGCTGGTGCACGACATCGCCATGCACATTGCGGCCAGCGATCCGAAGTTCGTCCGCAAGGAAGACGTTACACCGGAGGCCTTCGAGCGCGAGAAAGACATTTATCGCGCCCAGGCCGCAGCCACGGGCAAGCCCCCCGCCATCATCGAAAAGATGGTGGCCGGCAAGATGGAAAAGTTCTACGAAGAGGTCTGCCTGCTGGAGCAGCCGTTCATCAAAGACCAGACCATCAACATCTCGCAACTCATCGCCGCCAAGGTAGGCAAGCTCGGCGAGAATATCGCGGTCCGCCGCTTTGCTCGGTTCAAGGTGGGCGATGCCACGGCTACCGTCGCCTTCGTCGGCACCAAACCAGACAGTGAGGGCGGCGAGCAGTCTTCGCCGGCTGCTAAGTAGCAGCCGAATAATTCGGGGGCGCTACGGCGCCCCTTTCGTTTATGCTTCTCTACGCATAGCCCAGTCGCCATAGCCACGCATAGTAATTCAAGCTATTCTGTGCGAAGTACAAAGTGCGAAGTGCGACGCGAAGGAACTGCCCTGCCATGGACGAACCGATCTTCAAGCGTATCCTGCTAAAAATCTCCGGCGAAGCCCTTGCCGCCACCCAAGGCTTCGGGGTCGACACTGCCCGCATTCACGAAGTCGCGGCCGAACTTGCCGATGTCCACAATCTCGGTATCCAGATGGCCATCGTAGTTGGCGGCGGCAATTTCTTTCGCGGCGTAGCCGACCAGGCCCGCAACATGGATCGCGTCTCCGCCGATCACATGGGCATGCTTGCCACCGTCATCAACGCGCTCGCCCTGCAGGACGCTCTCGAAAAACAGAACGTCTATACCCGCGTCCAGACCGCCATAGAGATGAACCAGGTAGCCGAGCCGTTCATCCGCCGCCGCGCCATCCGCCACCTTGAAAAAGGACGCATCGTGATCTTCGCGGGCGGCACCGGCAACCCCTATTTCTCGACCGACACCGCCGCCTCGCTGCGCGCCATGGAGATCAAAGCCGATGCCATCCTCAAAGCCACCAAAGTGGATGGCATTTATGACGCCGACCCCATGAAGGTGAAAGATGCCAAGAAGTTTGAGACCCTCACCTACATGGACGTGCTGAAGCAAGGTCTAAAAGTGATGGATTCGACCGCAATCTCTTTGTGCAAAGATAACAATCTGCCCATTATCATTTTCAATCTGAACCAGCGCGGCAATATTCGCAGAGTCGTACTGGGAGAGAAGATCGGTTCGCTGGTCAGCGCCTAAAATCAGTAACCAGTTGCCAGTACCCGGTACCCAGAAGAACCCGGGTGCGAGCGCTGGCAGCTGGGTACTGATTTATAATTCACCATTCTACTATCGCCAAATTTGGGAGCTGAGAAAGATGGCTCATCCTGCCCTGAAAGACGTCTTCGCACAACTCAAAACGCGGATGGACAAAGCAGTCGAAGACTTCCGCCGCGAAATGGCGGCCACACGCACCGGACGCGCCAACGTTCACATGCTCGACACGGTTTCCGTCGACTACTACGGATCGCAGATGCCGCTCAACCAGATCGCCCAGGTTCACGCGCCCGAGCCGCAGATGATCACGCTGCAGCCGTTCGATACGTCGCAACTCGGTGCGATCGAGAAGGCCATCCGCAGCGCCGATCTTGGCCTGAATCCGATGAACGATGGCAAGCTGATCCGCGTCCCTGTCCCCGCGCTCACCGAAGACCGCCGCAAGGATATGGTGAAGCACCTGCATCGTATTCTCGAAGAACATCGCACCGCGGTGCGCAACGTCCGCCGCGACGGCAACGAGGCCATCAAGAAGACGCTGAAAGACAAAAAGATTGCCGAAGACGACGAGAAGCGCGCCCTCGATGAAATTCAGAAGCTAACCGACGACGAAATCAAAAAGATGGAAGAGATGAGCAAAGGCAAAGAAAAAGAGGTGCTGGAGTTTAAGTAGAAGCAGTGGCCCAGCTGCCGATTGGCACTCGCCAGAAAAACCTGCAGCTGGGTAGTGGGCTACTTTGAAAGAGCAGCGTAAATGGACCGAATGATCCCGATTCTGATCGGCGTTGGCGCAGGAACAGCCCTCGCGCGCTGTGCGCGTTTTGCGCTGCAAGGCCAGACAAAATGTCCGCGTATTTTCGGAACAGGTATTTGCAGAGTCCCAAATGGGCTAGGGGATGGCCGTTTTCAAGCATGGTTATGAAGAGTTGGTACCCTACCTACCTCCGCTGGATGGGTTTCGCAGGTTTTCTTTTCACGCTGATGTGGCTAGTTCTCGTTATTCGCCAATTCTCAAGGTAGCGACTGCCGGACACTGGCAACTGGCATCTGGTGTTCACCGTATAATCTGAGGATGAAGCGCGTCGTCCACGCCGCCTGCCCGCACGATTGCCCTGACGCGTGCAGCGTGCTGATCACCATCGAAGATGGCCGCGCCACTAAAATTCAGGGCGATCCCGAGCATCCCGTTACCCGCGGATTCCTCTGCGCCAAAGTCGCGAAGTATCTCGATCGCGTGTACTCGCCAGATCGCGTGTTGTATCCGATGCGACGGATCGGCCCTAAGGGACCGGCAGCGTATGCAGCGCACTCGGGCGAGGGTGCCCGCGCCACACAAGAAGCGAGTGGATCGGCGTTTCAGCGCATCTCCTGGGGCGAAGCGCTCGACGAAATTACTCATCGCTTTCGAACGATCATCGCCGAGCACGGATCCGAAGCCATCTTGCCCTACTCCTACGGAGGCACGCTAGGCGCGCTCAACGGCGCCTCCATGGATCGCCGTTTCTTCCACCGCCTGGGCGCTTCGCAATTGGAGCGCACCATCTGTTCCGACGCCGGTGAAAAAGGCCTGGAATCGGTCCTCGGCGTCAAGCTCGGCACCGAGCCGGAGCAGTTCGTGCATTCGCGCTACATCATCGCGTGGGCTTCGAATATTCACGGCAACAACGTTCACCTCTGGCCCTTCATCGAAGAGGCGCGCCGCAAAGGGGCGAAGCTGGTGGTCATCGATCCTTATCGCACCCGCACCGCGAAGCTCGCCGACTGGTATCTGCCTATCAATCCCGGAACAGATACCGCGCTCGCTCTTGGCCTGATGCACGTCATCATCAAAGGAAGTCTTTTCGACGCCGACTACGTTTCGCGCTACACCCTGGGTTTCGAAGACCTGAAGGCTCGCGCCGAGCAGTATCCGCCGGAGAGAGTTGCCAACTGGACCGGAATCTGCGCCGACGACATTCGCAAGCTGGCCCGCGAGTACGCCACCGTCCGACCATCCGTTATCCGCGTTAACTACGGCATCCAGCGCAACGATGGCGGAGGCATGGCGATGCGCGCCGTCACCATGCTTCCTTGTTTGATCGGGTCGTGGAAAGAACTCGGCGGCGGACTGCAGATGTCGACCAGCGGCTCTTTTGCACTGAACACCGCAGCGCTCAAGATGCCCGAGTTGATGCAGAGGTCACTTGGGCGTCCCGCGCGCACGGTCAACATGGTGCAACTAGGCACCGCGCTGAAGGCATTGAGCGCGCCGCCCATCAAGGCGCTATTCGTTTACAATTCGAATCCCGCAGCCGTCTGCCCCAACCACAACGAAGTTATTCGCGGACTCATGCGCCCTGATCTCTTCACCGTCGTCCACGAGCAATTTTTCACCGACACGACCGACTATGCTGACATCGTGCTGCCGGCCACGACGTTCTTTGAGCACAAAGATCTGCAGACGGCTTACGGCCACCACTATCTGCAGGTTTCGAATCAAGCGATCGACCGGCTCGGTGAATGCTGGTCGAATGTCGATCTGTTCCGCGCCCTAGCGGAGCGCATGGGTTTCGAGGATGAATGTTTTCGGGAATCAGTGGATTCCATGATCGACCGCGCTCTAGAATCGTCCAACCCGTGGCTCAAGGGGATCACCCGCGAGCGATTAGAACAAGAGCGCAGCATTCGTCTGAATTTCGCCGCGGCAGCCCCTAAAGGGGCAGATGAAAGCCGCCGCTCTACGGCATCGCTCAAGCGATGGCCCGATACGAACCCGAATCTCCTTAAAGCCTGCGCTGCGCCTGAAGCCTGCGTTGCGCCTGAAGTCTGTACCGCGCCGTTCCTCCCTTTCGCCCAAGGAAACTTCCGCACGCCCAGCGGCAAAGCCGAGTTCTACAGCGAAGCTCTAAAGCGTCAAGGTCTAGACCCTGTCCTGGCCTTCACTCCACCTGAAGAATCGCGCCATGGATCTGCATCGAAAGCGGCTGGCTTCCCGCTTGAACTCCTCGCCCGCAAACCCGACAACCATCTCAACTCGACCTTCGCCAATCTCGCATCCGTCCGCGCAAATGGAGCCGCAGCTCGGCGACCTCGAGATGCACCCGGCCGACGCTGAAGCTCGCCGTGTTCGCAATGGTGACCGCGTTCGTGTCTTCAACTCGCGTGGAGAGATCGTCCTTCGAGCTCAAGTTGACGGTTCTGTCGCTCCTGGAGTTGTTGCCGCTCGACTCGATTGGGCGCGTTTCAGTCCGGGAGGTACCAATATCAATGTGCTCACCTCAGAAAAACTTTCCGATCTGGGCAACGCGGCGACGTTCTATTCCGTCTGTGTTGAAGTGGAACTTTTTGGGGCGTGACGCTCGGGGAGAAATTCCTTCTCGCCTTGGACGGTTCTCACTCTCTACCGTATAATTACCGTTTTCCTAACTCTAGTTCTTCGAGGTAGTTGCAATTCATCGCCGTCATCATGCTATTTCTGCGCCCGCGCCGCGTCTCGGCCAGGAGTCGGGCCCTAGAAGTGACCAATCGGGATACGCCTCGTGGTCTCCATCTGCTTCCCCCACAGATGTTTGGAAGCCGCGTTCCATTTTCGTTTCTGTTTGGAATCGCCTGCTCATTTTATTAATTCTTCGTACTCTTTGTTGCCCCAGTTGCCGGCCAGCAGGACCTCATCGTCGCCATCATGATCCACGGCAACCGCCGTATTCCCGCGGACACGATCAAGGCTCGAATCTTCAGCAAACCCGGCGATGTCTACGACAACGCCGCCATCGAACGCGACTTCAACGCCTTGTGGAACACCGGCTACTTCGAAGACATCCGCTTTGAGCGCGAACAGAACCCCAAGGGCTGGATCATTCACATCTACGTCAAAGAGCGGCCCACGATCCGCGAAATCAATTACACCGGCCTGAATGCGGTCACCACCAGCGACGTGCTCGACCGCTTCAAGGAACGCAAAGTCGGGCTCTCGGTCGAGAGCCAGTACGATCCCACCAAAATCAAGAAGGCCGAAGTCGTCCTGAAGGAACTGCTCGCCGAGCACGGACGTCAGTTCGCCACCATCCGCACCGAAGTCCGCCCCATCCCGCCCGCCGCGGTCGGCGTCACTTTCGTCGTTAAGGAAGGACCCAAGGTTAAGGTCGGACACATTCGCTTCCGGGGCAACAAACATATCAATGACCGCACGCTGCGCGCGGCCATGAAGAACCTCAAGCCCATCGGCATCCCGCACTCCATCTTCCTCGAAAACCTGTTTGCCAAAACCTACGACGCCACCAAGCTTGAAGAAGACACCGAACGCGTCCGCGCCGAATACCAGAATCGTGGCTACTTCAAGGTGCTGGTTGACGACCCCAAGACCGAGATTCACGACACCGGCCACACCGGCCCCCACATTCCATTTTTCCAGCCCGGCCTGGGAAAGTCCGTCGATATCACCATGCCGATCGAAGAGGGCGATCGCTACCGCCTCGGCACCATCACCTTCAAGAACAACAAAGCGATCCCGAACAATGCCGCTTTGCGCAGCCTTTTCCCCATGAAAGACGGCGAAATTTTCAGCCGCGAAAAAGTCGCCAAGGGTCTGGAGAACCTCCGCAAAGCGTACGGCGAGGCCGGCTACATCAACTTCACCTCGGTCCCTGACACCAAGTTCGACGACGAAAAGAAGATCGTCAATCTGGAAGTCGATGTCGACGAAGGCAAACAGTTCTACGTGCGCCGCATCGAGTTCCAGGGCAACACCACCACCCGCGACAAAGTCATCCGCCGCGAAATCGCGCTGGAAGAAGGCCAGATCTACAACTCGCGTTTCTGGGAACTTAGCCTGCTGCGCCTGAACCAGCTCGGCTATTTCGACCAGCTCAAGCCTGACGATCCCAATACCACCGAACGCCACCTCGACGAAAAGAACGGCACCGTCGATCTCACGCTGAAGGTGCAAGAAAAAGGCAAGAACAGCATTGGATTGCAAGGCGGCGTCAGCGGACTGGCTGGCGCCTTCGTCGGCATCAACTACAGCACCAACAACTTTCTCGGATTAGGCGAGACGCTCTCCGTCAAGCCAGCCTGGGCAGCCGCCAGCGCGACGTGGTGTTTGGATTCACCGAGCCCTATCTATTCGACCGCCCCATCCAGGCCGGCTTCAACGTCTACGCCCGAAAGACCAACTACGATCAAGCCCGGCAGTACGCGATTGCCACCGGACAGAACCTGAACCTGCCCTCGGCCTACCTGCAAAATCTGCAAAACTATTCGCAGTCCAGTCACGGAGCGACCGTGAGCGTGAGCTATCCGCTGCACCATTCCTTCAAGCGCGTCGGGATCAGCTACTCCTTCGACCGGTCGTCTCTGATCGCCGTCAGCAACGCCTCCAAGCTGCTATTCGAAAATCTGAACTTCCGCGGCCTTACCGGCCCCAACGCGCTCAACGGCATCATCACCAGCAAGGTCACTCCCAGCTTCAGCATCAATACGCTCGACGACTACTACGCGCCCCACCACGGCAAAAGCCTCTTCATAGGCGGAGAGTTCGCCGGCGTCGGAGGCACGGTTCACGTCATCCGGCCCATCATTCAATACAAACAGTTCTTCCCCATGCAAAAGGGCCCCGGCAGTCCGCGCGGCCGCAATGCCCTCGGGTACAATATCCAGGGATCCTTCATCAGCGGGTATGGCGGCATTGTCGCTCCTCCCTTCGAACGAGCCTACCTGGGCGGCGAAAATGATCTGCGCGGTTTCGACATCCGCACCGTCTCACCCATCGCCTATCTGCCGAGCACCCAATCCGTATCGCTCCGCAGCAAGGATGGATTATTCGTTCCCGCCAACCCGCTGTTTCCAGTCGGAACCAGTTCCTCGGGAGCATGCGTCACTAACTGCGTTAATATTCCGGTTCCGTACTATCAGCTCGTAACTCCGGGCGGGGACCTTAGCATTCACGGCAATGTGGAATACCGCGTTACCATCGCCGGTCCAGTCGCCATCGCGCCCTTCGTCGATTTGGGCACCGATCCGGTGCTGCGTACGTCGCAGTTGCAGATCAACCCCATCCAGTACAGCAATCTGCAGAGCACGCTCTTCGGTTGCCCAATCGCGCCGGCGGCTGACAATGGTTACGCTTGTCAAGGCGGCGCAAGACTTCCGTCAAATACTTTCTCGCAGTATCTCCAGCCGGTTCCCGGCACCAACTGGGTTGTGCGCATGTCCACAGGCCTCGAACTGCAGACCATGCTTCCGGTGGTCAATGCGCCCTTCCGCATTTACTACGCATACAACGCCCTACGCCTGGATGGAACTGCGAATCCGCCGATCCCGGTCAACCGCAACATGTTCCCTTGCCCGCCATCTATGTTGGGGCAGTCAACCTGTCAAGACTACGAAGCCGGGAACTACACCTATAACCTCACGCGTTCGACTCTTGGCTCGAACTACAGGCTGCTGGAGCCAAGAAAGACCTTCCGCTTCACGGTGGCGACAACGTTCTAAAGGCAGCACGTAGCATCTAGCACTTAGCATTCAATCAGGTCGGAAATCCGAGCGGTCGCTCGTGTTGTGAGGTTCTCCCAGATTGGCGGTCAGCTCGATTGGAGAAGGTTGTACTAAGTGCTAGTTGCTAAGTGCTGATGCTACTCGATCTGTACCAGTCCGTTCGAAGCCGCCGATACCGGCGCCGGCCATTGCGGCGCGCGCCATCCGTCCAGCACCGAGACCTGGTGCACGCACGACACCGTGCAATGCGGAGCGCAAGCCTTCTCCGTATAAAACTCGCGCCGCAGATCGGCAATCGTATACTTCTCCAGTGGAATCCCCGGATACCCGCGCTGCTGCGAGCAGTAATGCACCAACCCATCCTCGCAGATATACAGGTACCGTCCGCCCGCGCGGCACCGCCACTGATTCGGACGCCCCAACGCGATGTTGTCCTGAAACGCATTCACGCGCGTGAAGCTACGCTTCTCGAGGTTCTTCATCTCGTGATAGACGCGACGTTCTTCGTCATTCAAAGGCTGCACCTGCCCCGAGCCATCATGAATGATTCCAATCGTAGAACTGAACCCCAGTTCCAAAGCGCGCCTGCCAATCGTAAGTGCGTCCTGCGGACGGCTAACCCCGCTGCCCACGACCGAATTAATATTCACGTGAAATTCCGCGTGCTCGGCCAGCAGCTCCAGCTTGCGGTCAAGCACCTTCAGGCTTTTCTTAGAAACCTCATCAGGATCAACGTTATCAATCGAAATCTGCAGCCACTCCAGCCCCGAGCGGTTGAGCCGCTTGATGCGCTCCTCCACCAGCAGATAGCCGTTGGTGATCAGCCCGGAAACAATCCGCCGCCGGCGCATGTGATGAATAATGTCATCCAGTTGCGGATGCAGCAGCGGTTCGCCGCCGCTGATGGTAATCACGGACGTGCCCAGATCGCCCAGCCGATCGACGCGCCGCAACATCTCGTCGGTGGGCACCGGCTTAGAAAAATCATCGAACTCGTTGCAGTAGGTGCAAGCCAGATTGCAGCGCCGTATAGGAATAAGATGCGCCAGCAGAGGATGGTCGGTAGACACGACGGCCTTCAGGATTTGCCACAATCCGTGAACGTTCCGTTCGGCCGCCTTGAGCTTGCGGCGCAATGCCACTGACTTTGATACTGATGTTGCTGCCATCCGATTGACCAGTTTCTATTTCACCACACCGAGCGGCCCAGTGCCCAATTTACCGCAGTATTTGGAGGAAAGGCGGGGTCGAATGGCGATTCTCCCCACTAGCCCACCTGAAGATAGTCGGAGCGGCTGTCTTTAGGGGAACCGGCGCGCACGGATTTGTTTTTTTTCAGCTACAGTTAGAAGAGAATGCTTGATCTGAATTTTGTTCGCGACAATCTTGCGCTGGTGGAAGAAAAGCTGCGTCAGCGGGGAATGAATCCGGCGGAGGTTCTGAAAGGTTTTCGCACGATCGATGCCGAGCGCCGGCAGGCCATTACTGCGTCTGAGACTCTGCAAGCGCGCCGCAACCGCGCTTCAGAGGAGATTGCCAAGCTCAAAAAGAGCGGGCAAGACGCTTCGGCACAGATCAACGAGACGAAAGAGCTGCGCGAGCAGATTGCGGACTCCGAGAAAAAGGCGGCGGAACAGGAAGCGCGGCTGCGCGAAATTCTGACTGCGATTCCGAATCTTCCGCATGCCAGTGTGCCGGTGGGGACGAGCGCGGACGATAATGTTGAGGCGCGTCGCTGGGGGTCGCCTCCGCAATTCGATTTCAAGCCCAAACCACATTGGGAGCTGGGCGAATCGCTAGGTGTGCTCGACTTGGAGCGTGCCGCGAAATTGTCGGGCGCCCGTTTCGCGGTGTACTGGGCGCTGGGGGCGCGACTGGAACGTGCGCTCGCCAACTTTATGCTCGATCTGCACACCGGCGAGCACGGATACACGGAGGTGCTGCCTCCATTTTTGGTGAATTCGGAGTCGATGTATGGCACGGGACAGTTGCCGAAGTTTGCGGAGGACTCGTTTCGGGTGCGGCACGGGGAAAAGGATCTCTGGCTGATTCCTACGGCGGAGGTTCCGGTGACTAATCTTTACCGCGATGAGGTGTTGGACGGGGCGCGGCTGCCAATTTCACTGACGGCCTACACCCCTTGTTTTCGCAGCGAAGCGGGATCGTATGGCAAAGATGTGCGCGGAATCATACGGCAGCATCAGTTTCAAAAAGTGGAGCTGGTAAAGTTCTCGCGTCCTGAGACTTCTTACGATGAATTGGAAAAGCTGACGCACAACGCCGAGACGGTGCTGCAGAAACTTGAATTGCATTATCGCGTGGTCACGCTGTGTACGGGCGATATCGGATTCTCGGCGGCCAAGACTTATGACATTGAAGTCTGGCTGCCGGGGCAGAATCTTTTCCGCGAGATTTCTTCGTGCTCGAATTTTGAGAATTTTCAGGCGCGGCGGGCGAATATACGGTATCGTCCCGAGGGCAAGGGAAAGACGGAGTTCGTGCACACGTTGAATGGCAGCGCTCTGGCGGTGGGGCGGACGTGGGTTGCGGTCGTGGAGAATTATCAGCAAGCCGACGGCAGTGTGCGCATTCCGGAGGCGCTGCAGCGTTATATGGGAACGGATCGGATTTCGGTGCGGAGCGGTTAACAAAACGCGGCCCCTAGAGGGGCAGCGATAGCCCGAGCTTTTCGGCATCGCTGAAGCGGCCCCGATACGAACCTGAATAGCGAAAGCAAAAACTCAATAGCAAAGGTAAGACTGAATAACAAAGTCAACGTCGATTTGATATCTCATGAATTCACAAATACACTGGCAACAACCCGAAGCCTCGACGGTGATTGGAAGCGCCGTCTCTCCCATGGGCGCGATCTGGCGCACAATCCGCGGATACATTCTTTGGTCGTATGAGCGGGGCAGCCTTCATTACGACATTATGGTGACGCTGATTCTGCTCTTTGTTTTCGTGTCGCCGCGCTTCGTCAACTTCAAAGACAAACCGGTCGAACGTAATCCGCATCTTACCGGCGTGGTTGTGATTTCGGAAGCCAAGGGCGGATTTATCTATCAGATCCAGGCCTCGGCGGTGAATACTTCGGCAGGGCAGGATATTCGCCGGCAACTGCAGGAGATCATTGAACCGATCTCGGGAGCAGTCAGCATTACTAAGGTCGAGACGCTGAGAGATACGTCCGGGCACCCGATGAGCTACAAGGTGTGGGTCGAAAAAGATTAGAAGAGGAAGGTTTAAGAGTTTCAAGGTCTCACGGTTGAAGAATGAGAACGGGACTCAAGACGATTGTTCTCGGGAGTATGGCAATCGCTTGGATGCTGAGTTCAGCGACTGCGGCGCCAGACGATTCCGCTGGGCTCGAACGCGTTCTCGGCGAGATGGATGCGGCTTCCCACAGCTTCAAGAGCGCGGAGGCGAGCGTCGTTTGGGACCAATACGACAGGGTGATTAACGAAACCGACAGCGAAAAGGGCAAAATTTATTTTCGGCGTGAAGGCGGTGAAGTGCAGATGGCTGCCGATTTCGTCGAACCCGATAAAAAGTACGTTATTTATTCAGGCGGCAAAGTGCAGGTCTACCAGCCGAAGATCGATCAGGTTAACGAATACAGCGCTGGAAAGAATCGGAGCGAGGTCGAGAGTTTTCTGGTGCTTGGCTTCGGCGGCAGCGGGCACGAGTTGCTCGACTCTTACGACGTGAAATTTCTTGGGACCGAGACCATCAACAACGTTGCCACTGGAAAGCTGGAGTTGATTCCGAAGTCGGCGCGCTTGAAAAATAATATTGCGCGCATTCTTTTGTGGATTGATTCCAAGGGAATTTCGGTGCAGCAGCAGTTTTTTGAACCGGGTGGCGATTATCGATTGGCGAAGTATACGGATATACAAATCGGCCAGAAACTTCCGGAGAGCGCGTTTAAGCTAAAGACAACCGCGAAAACGAAGTTTCTGTCTCCGCAAGGCTAGAGTTTCGAGCCACATCGAGCGAAATTGGAACCAGCAGAAACAAGCTGAAAAAGACCGGCTGGGACTATATACTGCACAAGAACCTCCGAAAGTTGAGTTTGCATGGCTAGAGTTTTCACGATTACAGTGCCTCCGGATTTCCGCAAGAAGCGTGAACGCACTACCGATCCCCGTTATGTTGACGGCCAGAAGATGCTGGTAGAAGCGATGAAATATTTGGCGAAGGCCGATCCGGTAGCTAATCGCGGGGCCATCGAATTGCTATCGGAACACGTCCGCACGCGGTTCCGCATGAGCGACTCACCGTTGAGCTAGCTACGGTTCCGACCCAAAACGCATTTAGGCCATCCGCTGGCCTTCCCGGCTGCGCAAGCCAAATCCGATCTAGAACGTTATCCGCCCGGCGAGTTGCACAATGCGCTGGGTTTGCACAGCCGTTACGCCCGTTCCGAGCGTCGTGCTGGTAATTTGGCCGAAATCTTGCCCGCCGACGGTCGTGTAAGGTGGAAGCGTCGGATTCGCGAACTCTGTGTGGTTGAATACGTTGAAGGCCTCCATGCGTAGTTCGAGGTGCACACGCTCGCTGATCGCAGTGGTTTTGGCCAGAGCCATATCGAGGTTGATGCGGCCAGGCCCGCGGAAAAAGTCCCGCGTCGTTGTGCCGTAGGGAGCACTGGGATCATAAACATCGGGAATTGGCACAAACGCCGCGGGGTTGAAGTAGTAACCGCCATTCGTTTTGGGGTTCAAGATCGTAATGTGGTTGAACCCGGGCGCGAAATCGGCATTGGCCAGGTAGCCGTCCCCCGCTCCCGAGGGCCCGGGATCCGCTGGACTGAAGGAGTCGAGCAGCCCCGAATTGATGCTGAGCGGAAATCCATTGCGCCAGCTGAAGATGGGGTAGAGGCTCCATCCATTCACGAGGCGCTTGGGTGCCGATGCCAGGGCGCGGTCCAAGGGCAAATCCCATCCGCCACTGAGCGTAATTCGATTCGTAATGTCGAAGTCGGAAGAGGCGCGGAAGATACCAGGGTTGTAATAGGGGACCTGCGAATCCCGGTTGCGGAATCCGGATGCGTTATCGATGCTGTGGCCCCACGTATACGCAAGCGTGAAGTAGGTGTTGCCGATGATCCGGTTGTTGCCATTCTGTTTGGTCAACGAAGTTTCCATGCTGTTGAAATTGGCGAAGCTGACATTGCCAAACTCTGACGCATTTTCAAAAGGACAATCGGCAGGGCCGCCTTGATTCGCACAAAATGCTATGAGGTTAGCATTGGTCTGCTGCTCGTTCAGGATTCGGGCTGGGTTCGGACCGCTAATGGTGGTCAAATCGAAAGGGTTGGCGTCGATCAGCGAAGTAAGTCCCTTGGAGCTGCTTCCCACATAGTTGAGCTCGAATATCAGGTTGTTGGCTATTTCCTGCTGGACGCTCAAGTTGTACTGATAGGTGTACGGCGTGTGCAGATGCGGGTCCACAAAGTAGACCGAACCGCCGGCGGCCGGGAGAAAATTGTAGTAGGGGCAGGCGTAGCCGTCGCTCTCGCAGGGATTGAATGCCGTGGCTGGGTTCGCCAGTTGCGATGGAAATGGGTTGCCCTGAAAAGGAGTGTCGGAGTTGGCCCATGGCGCGCTGTAAAAGGGCGTGCCGGCCGTCTTATATGCCGGATTAGTCTTGGGATTGACGGGACAAGATCCGGCTCCGTTGGTTGGAATGCACGGGAAAAAGACATAGGGTTCGCTGTAGAAGGGCGGGGCGCCGTTGAATTGCAGGTTGTCTTCGCCCTTCAGCACGTCGTAGAAGATACCGAAGCCGCCGCGAATGCTAGTCTTGCTGTTGCTCCTCGGACTCCAGGCAAACCCGATTCGCGGCCCAAAGTTTTTCTTGTCGGGAAAATTGACGCCGCGAGGAGTTCCTGGATCTCCGGGGAACACCAGGCCGAGCGGAGCATAGGGAAACTTCACAGACTGATCGCCGGGGACGATGGAAAAAGTTCTGCCTTCGGTGTCGAGTTTGGGAGTGCTGTATTCATAACGCAGGCCCAAAGTTAAGGTCAGGTTAGGTCTTACACGCCACTCGTCCTGGGCAAAGCCGAAAACGGTCTTACTGCGGATATTGTTGGCCGCGTTTGGCCCCTCAAACAGGTTATTGGGAGCACCCACCAGGAAATCGGCAAGGCTGTTGCCAGTGCCGTCGCCGCCCTCGTCATATCCGGCAAAACTGAACTCGCTGTCGGTAAAAAAAGCATAGACGGTATTCTGTTGGTAGGTGGAAAATCCCGCGCCGAATTTCCAGGCGTTGTGTCCGCGCACCCACGAGAATGTGTCCGCAACCGCAAAAGTGTTGCCGGCAAAGTGAGTCGGCCCATACGGGTCTGGCCCGAGCTGCAAACCATTGTCGAAAAACAGGATGGGAGGACCGGTGGCGATGTCCGACAGAATGCCAAACTGGGGAAAGGCTGGATAGTTGGTAACCGGCTGATCCTGCAGGTTGCTGTGGCGTTGCGCCGTTCCACGGAGTTCGTTCAGCACGCTGGACGAAAAGGTTCGAGTGTAAGCGAGATTTAGAAAGTAGGTGCGGTCGGTGGTTGTGCTGGGAAAGCCGGGGGCAGTGTTAGAGCTAAAGCCCCCGAAAGGCGAAAGTACGGGATTTCGGTTGCCGCCGACGGTGCCCGTCAGCTTGTCTTTGGAAGTAATGTCGAAGTCAATCTTGACCGTCAGCTCATTGGCGTTGTCCGTGCTGCCGTCCGAGGGAACAAACTCACCCGTCGCATTCGACGGAATCATTGGTTGGCCGTTGGCTAGCTTCGCACCGATGTAGGCTTGCGCGGCAGGGTCGAACCTGGCGGGATCGATGATGGCTTGGGCAGCGAGGGTTTTATTCGGCTGGAAATATGGGTTTACCTTCAGAAATGCGGCAACATTCGGATCAACGCACCCGGCCGGGTCCGCGCATTGTAATGACGGTTCCGGATTGCCGAAACTATCATAGGGCGCCGTCAAGTAAGGCAGCGCGTGCGAAAAATCTCCATTCGTTAGCTCGGCGGTCGTGAAGGTCTGTTGTTCCCTGAAGGACGTCGGTCTCTATCTGGCGCTGCCCCTGGTAGGCAGTAAAGAAGAAAAGGTGGTTCTTGACGATGGGGCCGCCGAACGTCCCGCCAAATTGGTTGCGTTTGAGGTTGTTCCTGGGCAAGGGTACGGGATTAACGAGCGGGTCTTTGTTGAAATAAGGATCGGCGTCGAAGTCGGTGTTGCGTACGAACTCGAACGCGCTGCCGTGAAATTGGTTCGAGCCCGACTTAGTGACAACTTCGATGACTCCGGCGCCATTGCGGCCATACTCTGCCGTGTAGTTGCTGGTCAAAATGCGGAACTCGGCGACTGAGTCGGGATTCGGGTTGTAGACCACACCGTTAGTGAGAAGATCGTTGTTGAGGCCGCCATCAAGTAAGTAGGTCACCGAATCGGTGCGTCCCCCACCGATATTGAATCCTTGAGAAGCACTGGTGTCATCTGGATTGTCTTCGGTGACGCCAGGCTGCAGAAGAGCGAGACTCAGCACGTTGCGTCCGTTTAATGGCAGATTGACGATGGGACGGCTGGTGACGGACTGGCCTAGCGTTGGGTTTATCGTCTCAACCCCCGAACCCTGCGATTCAACCAATACCTCTTCGTTGGCTCCGCCCACCTCCAACTTTAAGTCGACTCGCAATGACTGATTGATTTCCAGCGGAGCAGTGGTCACGTCCACCGTTCGAAAACCTTCGCGGTGAGCAACAATTTTGTACGTGCCAATGGGCAGATTCAAGACCTCGTAAAAGCCGCCCTTATCGGTGACTGTCTGTGTGGCCATGTTCGTGGCGGTGTTTGTGACGGTGATCTTGACGCTCGGCACCACCGCTCCTTGCTGATCGGTGATCGTGCCCACAATCTTTGCGGTAGCTTGTTGGGCAAGCGCTGGATGTACTCCCAGAAGCGCCAGGCAAGAAACAACGGAGATTGCAATGGATACACGAATTCCGCAGCGGAGAACGGGCTTCATGGAGACCTCAATGAGAGTTGGGACAAATATTGCATGTTATGTTCCATCGAGACAAGTGTGAAAAGTTACGAAGTTAGCGACGCATGACTGCGCGTCATGCTCCGTGTTCTCGTATTGTGGGCACTAGCCTATGGAAATCAGGATGCGTATGGAGAATCAGATTGCTTTCGCTGCTTCTTGCCAGAGAGGTAGGCGGCTGCGCAGACGATTACAACCGGATAGCACTCCAGCGTGTAGCGCGGTTCGGGGTTTTCCAGTGTGAGCAGAAATGCCGACCGCAGCAGCACGAAGCCGAGCAGCAATCCTGACCATCGCAGTCCGGGGCATATCGAGCAGGGACTGGAGCCTCGAATTCCGGGCTTGCGCGACGCGGTGCGGGGGCGTCTGCGAATCACAGCGAGCAGCGCCGCTCCAACGTAGGCCAGGTTCAGCAGGCCGAATCCTACCGCCGTGATCGAATGCTCCGGATCGTCATTGAATTCCCACCACCGAGGGTCGGGAGGGAGGAGCGCGGTGCGCGGGCGCAGCCACATGTCGGCAACGCGCAGCAGGGGCAGCACGATGTAGCAGCGCAGAGGATGAGCGCGAATACGGCTGGCAGCGAGTTGGCCGAAGCGCTCATCCAGTTCCGGCGTGAGGTCCTGATCCTGGTTGTAGTCCTCGATCAGGGAGAGGGTTGCAGCTTTTTCGTTCGCGCGGTCCTCATCCGCATTATCTTCATCCGCATTACTAAGGGCACGCGACGGTAGTTTCTGCGGATCGATCTTAGCCCCCGGGACATTCCAGTAAATCTCCTCCACCGACACGTAATCGAGGATCCATGTACTCACCCAGCGATTGAAGCCTCGGGGAGTAGTTTCGTCGGACTCGTTGGCGTAACGCGGTGCCAGCGGCTGAAAATGATGGAGGGTATGAAAATTGCGAATCGTCCACGGAACGAGCGGAGCAAGAGCGAGAACGGCAACTATGGTTGCACCGAGGAGAAGGCTATAGGTGGCCTGTGGAACCCTTGCCCGTGCAGGCCAAGAAGCAGGTCCTTCAGTCCCCCACCCGATCCGGCAAATGCGGCCGGCTGGGGGCCCCGGTCGCTCAGAATGACAAATCTCAGTGTTTGGCAACCATTTGTTTGGCAACCACGCCTTGAGAGCTAGGCCCACCAGAGAGAGCGCGACAGCCGCCAAAAGAATGCCACCGTCGGGACGCAAGAGAATGCAGGCTGCAATAGCCGCTCCCGCCACGGACCAAAGCTTGAGGGAAGTCTGCCCGAGAATGCCCGGATGACATTTTGGACCAAGCTCGCCCATTCGATTCAGCGCGGCGATGGCACAATCGAGAGCGACAGCGGTGAAGAAGATCTCCAGGGTTTCGGTGAGCTCGGCCGCGGAGTAGTTGGCGAGGAATGGACACAATGCCGCCAGTACGAATGCGATTCTGGCCGCACGTTCCGAGGCCGCCCGCCGGGCGAGGTCGGCGATAATCAGGCAGGTGGCCACGTCAATCAGGATCTGGGTCAGCATCACTGCCTGGAAATTGCCGGCTCCAAATAGGAAAAAAATCAGCGCCAAGAAGGCGGGATATCCGGGCAGGCGGGTGTCGGTGGGCACGACTTCGATCCCCTGCGTCTGGCCATAGACGCCGTGTTGCAGCCAGTTGGTTGCGATGTCGGCGTAGCTGCGGGAGTCATCCGTAAGCGCCGGAAAGTAGACGAAAAAGAGCAGCCGCAGGGCAAAGGCGGCGGCTATACCTGCCATGAAGAAACGGGGATGTTGGCGGATCAAGCGGAGCACGTTGGGAATATATCGCGAATCAAGTGATTCTCCGCGTCAACAACGAAAAACGCTCGATCCGCTTTTCGCTGACCAGGCAATCGCGCAAGGACTTCGAATAGCGAACGAAGAATAGTGAACAGCGCTTAGAGGCGTTTGACCCCCTGCTGCCGTCACCTTAGGATGAATACGACAACGAAATGGTGAAACAGGTTTTTTACGATCCGATGCAGGCGCGCTGGCGGCGCATTCGCCGCATTTTCGATGCGGCGGCGCTGGCGTTTTCTTTTTTGGTAATTTTCTTCATTTATAGCGCACTGCGCAGCGAGCCCTTGCCCGACCTCTCGTGGCTTACGGAGAAGAGGCCTTACCATGCTCTGAAGGAGAACGAAAAAGCGAAGGCGCGCGAGAAGCGCCGCCTGGCAACGATCGCTCGCGCCGGGCATCGCCACCTCACTCGCAAAGCTCCTTCGCAACTTACGCTGAACTCTGAGCAAGGGGTGCGGGCCGCATTCTACGTTTCCTGGGACGCGGCCAGCTTCTCTTCCTTGCGCGAATATGCGCGCCAGATCGACTTGCTCTTTCCGACCTGGCTGCAGGTTCTCGGCGCCGACGGCCACCTGCAAGCCTCGGATCCGGAAACGAATAGCATGTTCGACGTGATTCAGGGGCAAACCGTCCATCCCGTGGATGACAAGGTCATGCCGTTTCTGAAAGCGGAAGACACCGAGATGGAAGTTTTTCCGGTGGTGCAGAATTTTGATGGCACTGATTTTGTCCCAGGCGTCGTGGATTTCCTGAACAATCCAGAAGCGCGGGCGAGATTTCGGCGGGAGATTGGAATTTTTCTTGCCTCCGATCATTATCGCGGCCTGATGATCGATTTCGAATCGTTCCCCAAGAAGGGGCAAGCTGGATACGTCGATTTGCTGAACGAACTCTCGGGAGACTTGCACGCCAAGGGGATGAAGCTGTATGTGAGCGTACAGGTGCGTAACGAGGATTTTGATTACAAGGCCATTGCAGCGGCTGTGGACGGCGTGGTCATCATGAACTATGACGAGCATTTTCCGGGCGGTAGTCCTGGCCCTGTGGCGTCGCAGGATTGGTTCACCGATAACCTTGAGTCAGCGGTCAAGGAGATTCCAAAAGAGAAACTGATTTGCGCTATAGGCAACTACGGTTATGACTGGGCCGAAAAGCCGAAAGAAGGCCATCTGCCTCCGGGTGTGACGGATAAGAGCGTGTCTGTGCAGGAGGCCTGGATCGGGGCGCGCGATTCCGAAGAGGATATCGATTATGACGGAGACGCGTTAAACCCGCATTTCAGTTACGAAGACGACGATCACTTTCAACACGACGTATGGTTTCTCGACGCGGTGACGGCTTTGAACGAAATGCGCGCCGCGCAGACGGTGGGCATACAGACCTTCGCGTTGTGGCGGCTCGGTTCGGAGGACCGCTCGCTGTGGCGAGTCTGGGATATGCCGGGAGAAGCCAACGCATCCGATCGATTGAAGGACGTTCCACCGGGGCAGGACGTTGACATGGAGGGTAGCGGCGAAATCCTGCACATTGAGGCGAAGCCCGCCAATGGCGAGCGCGAATTGTCGATCGACAAGCAAACCGGCCTGATCGACGGGGAAGACTTCAAGAGCCTGCCCGAGCCGTATCGCATGGCACGCTACGGCGCCAGCAAGAATGAACTGTCGATGACCTTCGACGACGGTCCTGATCCGGAGTGGACTCCGAAGATTCTCGATGTGCTGAAGCGCGAGCGCGTGCCGGGAACGTTCTTTCTGATTGGAATTCAGGCGGAGAAGTTCAGCGGATTGACCCGGCGCATCTACCGCGAAGGTCATGAAATTGGGAACCATACTTTCACGCATCCCGATATCAGTTCGATTGGCACGCGCTACATGAAGGTGGAGTTGAACCTGACCGAACAGTTGTTCGCCAGCCGACTGGGCATTCGCACATTACTGTTCCGGCCGCCCTACTCCGTGGATGCAGAACCGGATACCGAAGACGAGGTGAAGCCTCTTGAACTCACGCAAAGCATGGGCTACATCACGATCGGCAATAAGATCGATACCCGGGACTGGAACGACGAGCCGCCGCTTACGCCGCAACAAATCGCTGCGCGGGTTCTTGATCATCTGCCACCCTGCCAGCCGAACGATCAGCAGTGCGGCAACATCATTCTGATGCACGATGGTGGCGGAAACCGGGCGCGAACGGTGGCGGCGCTGCCGCTGATTATCGACGGCGCGCGTGCCCGCGGATTCGAGTTTGTCCCTGTTTCCAGCTTGATGGGCAAAACGAAGGCCGAGGTTATGCCGCCGCTACCCGCCAATCAATTTTGGTCGGCCCGCCTGAACTGGATTGGTTTCTGGCTGGCTAGTGCGATCATGACGGGCATCACACTCATCTTTTTTCTGGGTGACATTCTGATGACTGGACGCCTGGTTTCAGTTGGCGTGCTCGCCATCTACGACCGCCTACGCACGCACGTGTATGGAACGCCCGAACAGATTGCTATGTACCAGCCGCAAGTCGCGGTGCTCATTCCGGCCTACAACGAGGAGAAGGTGATCGAACGCACGGTTCAGGGCGCGCTCGATTCCGACTATCCCAATTTGTGCGTGATCGTGATCGATGACGGCTCCAAGGATCGAACTTTAGAAATCACGCGGCGCGCATTCGCCGCCGAAGAAGCAGCCGGCAGAGTCTTGATTCTTACCAAGCCCAATGGCGGTAAGGCCGAGGCGCTTAACTTTGGATTGGAGCACATCGGCGATGCGGAATTGTTCGTAGGCATCGACGCCGACACGATTATTGCTCCGGATGCGATCGCACGACTCGTGCCGCATTTCCTGAATCCGAAGGTTGCAGCGGTGGCCGGCAATGCCAAGGTCGGAAACCGGGTCAACCTGTGGACACGCTGGCAGGCGCTCGAATACATCACCAGCCAGAATTTTGAGCGGCGCGCGCTTAATACCATGGGCGCGGTGAGCGTGGTGCCGGGCGCAATCGGCGCGTGGCGCACTTCGGCGGTTCGCGAAGCGGGTGGCTACCATGTGGATACGGTCGCCGAGGATGCCGATCTCACGATGGCGCTCTTACGCAATGGTTATCGCGTGGAATATGAAGACCTCGCACTCGCCTTCACTGAGGCTCCGACGAGCGCCAATGCGCTGATGCGGCAGCGCTTTCGCTGGTCGTTTGGAATTTTGCAGGCGGTCTTCAAACATAAGGGCGTGTTTGCGCGCAAAGGCGCGTTGGGCTTGGTCGCGCTTCCGAACATTCTCATCTTCCAGATCCTGCTTCCGCTGGTCTCACCGTTCATTGACGTCATGTTTTTGATGGGCGTGGTCTGGTACTTCGTTCAGAAACACTTTCATCCTGACACAACGGATCCGGCCAGCTTCCAGCGCTTGCTGATTTTCTTTGGCGCTTTTCTGGTGATTGATTTTGTGGCTTCGGCAATTGCTTTTGCGCTGGAACGCCGCCAGCCTGAGTCCCGCGAAGACGCCTGGCTGCTGAGCCAGGTGTGGCTGCAACGCTTCGCTTATCGGCAGGTTTTTTCTCTGGTCCTATTCCGAACTGTGAAGCGAGCCATCCAGGGCCTGCCGTTTGCGTGGGACAAACTGGATCGGACGGCGGCGGTGAAGTATGTGCCTGCGGAACGGCGGGATTCAGTCAAAGTGTAGTAGCGGGCGCCACGCCTAGATAGGCGGACAACCGCCGCCGGTCTGTGCTCTTCACGTGATTCCAATCATTGACATGCACAGCCGAATCGTGTCTGGTAAGGACGAGAAACCAAAATGCCGCGCACCATCATCGAACCATTTCGTATCAAGAGCGTCGAACCTATTCACTGGACGACGCGCGCGCAACGCGAGCAACTGCTCCGCGCCGCTTTCTACAATCTTTTTCTTCTGCCTGCGGATGATGTCTTGATCGACCTGCTCACCGATTCCGGCACAGGCGCGATGTCCACACACCAGTGGGCGGCGATGATGGAGGGCGATGAGAGTTACGCGGGCAGCCGCAGCTTTGAGCAATTCCGTTCGTCGGTGCAGGACATTTTCGGCTACAGGCACGTCATTCCCACCCATCAGGGACGGGCCGCCGAGCGCATCCTGTTCAGCGTGATGTGTAAAAAGGGAGACGTCGTCCCCAACAACACGCACTTCGACACGACGCGGGCGAACGTGGAGTTCGTGGGTGCGGAGGCAGTTGATCTGGTGATTGCCGAGGGCCGCCAGCCGAGCCTTAAGCATCCTTTCAAGGGCAACATGGACGTCGCGGCGCTTGAGACGCTTATCCAGAAAGTTGGTCGCGAGCGGGTGCCGCTCGTCATGCTGACCGTCACCAATAATTCCGGCGGCGGACAGCCCGTGTCGATGGAGAACGTCAAAGCGGTGAGCGCAGTTTGCCGGAGCCACGGCATTCCGCTGTATTTTGACGCGTGCCGTTTTGCCGAGAACTCCTACTTCATCAAGATTCGCGAAGAAGGTTATGAGCAGAAATTGCCGAAAGAAATTGCGCGGGAAATGTTCAGCTACGGTGACGGATGCACTATGTCGGCTAAGAAGGACGGCATGGCTAACATTGGCGGATTCCTCTGCACTAACGATGATAGGCTTGCCGAGCAGGAAAAGAACCTGCTGATTCTGACGGAGGGCTACACGACGTATGGCGGCCTGGCCGGCCGTGACCTCGAAGCCATTGCCGTCGGCGTGCAGGAGGCGCTGCATCAGGACTACCTCGAATATCGCATCGCCTCGACCGCGTACCTGGGCAATCACATTGCAGAGCAAGGCGTGCCGATCGTGCAACCGCCGGGCGGGCATGCCGTTTACATCGATGCGCGCGCGTTTCTGCCGCAGATTGCGCCGGAACACTTTCCCGCGGTCGCGCTCGCCAATGAAATCTACCTTGAGGGCGGCATCCGCTCGGTCGAGATCGGCACATTGATGTTCGGGGATGCGGCAAAGATGGACCTGGTGCGGCTGGCGATTCCGCGGCGCGTCTACACGCAGAGCCACGTTGACTACGCGGTGGAAGTGATACTGGAAGTATGGAAGAAGCGGGGGCAGATTCACGGCATGAAGCTCACTTATGAGGCGCCATTCCTGCGGCACTTCACGGCAAAACTGGAGCCCGTGCCGGCTGAAGTAGCGGCTCGCACGCGAGCTTGATTGCGCGCGCGCGCAGCATCTGCCGAACGGGGCCAGACAGGGTCTGATTAAGTCTTCATCGGCAGTACTGAACTTATTGCAGGCGCCTCTCCGCGGCTAAACGGCCGTGTAGTGGCTTCTGACGGCATGGCTGAAGAGCTTGCGGAGAAAAAGTGTTTCCCGCGCCGAAGCCTTACCTCAGCGGCTGAAGCCGACATTGGAAACAAGTCACTTATCGCAGCGGTAAACCGCTGCGCCACCCAAAATCAAGTGCAACAGCTACTTTTTCCGCAAGCTGTGAGGCCATGCCCCTTGAAAGCTATCCGAGAGCCGAGTCATTCAGAGTTTCCAGCCGTGTAGCTGTTAGAGGATTTGCCGGGAACTTTTGGAGTCAACTTGCGGATCACAAATTCCTGAAACAGGTTGGAGATGGCACTTGCGCCAACCCCCAGCGCCCCGTTTTCGAGAGTTAGTCCGAGTCCATTGCGGTCTTGCGCTGGGTAGTAGAGATTTGAAACGCCGCCAGCCGCCAGGCTTCCAAGGATATTCGAGTAATTTGCCTGCCAGCGTCCGTTGTCCCCCTTGCAGATTACGGCATTGGCAATCGCATATAGAACTCGATACCGGGTGCTGCCGGTTCCCTTGTAGAAATATCGCGGATCCTGCTTCAGAAACGACGGGAAGATGGCGCCTCCGATAAATGTGCCCGCAAACGCATCGGCGTAACCGGCGCCGAAGCGCTTTGCATAGCCTTGTGCGCCCTGCCCGTATTCGGCGAAGTGATTTTGAGCCTGTTCCACTCCCGCAGCGCCGCCCACGAATACAAGGGTGAAGGGATCCGTTACGGTCTTCCATGCGAGCTTGAATTTCTGCTTTGAGTTGAGAGGGGCTGCGTTGGGGATATAGCTGACATAGAAGTTTGGAAGAATGCCAAGCACACGCTGCTTCTCTTCAATCTTAATCTGCTCTTCGGCGACTTCGATCCGTGGAAGCCCGACCTCGACAGCGGTAATATTGGCCGCAACCGACAACGCTATCTCCGGAACAATGTAGACCTCGCCCGCGCCGAGGGTTCCGGAGAATGTCTGGGGCGCGAAGCCGGCCGAGGTAACAACGAGCTGGAAAGGTCCGGGAGCGACGTTGGCAAAGGAGAACTGGCCATTGTTGGCGGAAACGGCCTCCCCATTCGCGGATTGATCTTTCCCGCTGCCAACACCCTTGCGAGTAAGTCTCACCTCAGCTCCAGTGACGAGAGCACCACTTTGATCGATGATCGTTCCCGTGATGGTACCGGACATGCTTCCGGATGGTTGGCCGCCGGAAGCGGGAACAGTCGTGGATTGGGGGATCTGTCCCCAGCAGAAGTGCGCCCATCCCAGAAGGATAAACACGAAGATCATCGGTCCAAATCGGAGGGCCATGCGAACTTGGATGCTGAATGCAACGTGTCTATTCGCAGAAGGAGAAGTACGAATCAGGGTTGATTCCTTTCGCCGAAGGTCATTGGATGGTTCGACAGTTGTCAAAAATACCCTCGGCTTGCCCGCGATTCTGGTGGTTAAGATTCTGATGGATTTTCCAGCGACTACCAGTGTAACAACCGGTTATAGAGTCGGCATGAGCTTGGCTGGTCACAGTATTACAAAGGTTTGAGCGACCTCGGATACGACAACGTGAATACCGAAACTACGAGCTTGAAAGGCGGGGAATGTGGCAGAGAAGGTGGCGGAGCCCGACGCCGGAACCGGCAGCTTTTGCCATGAATTAGAAACTACTCCATAAGTAGTAGATTAGGTATTAACCCACGTGGGTAATTGTAAAGAGCTGACAAAGGCTTACATTCCACGGCAGCGCCATAGCTGTACACAGCAAGTGGACCTTTCCCCCAGCCTAAGGCGCTACAACCCCTAGGAGGTCTACCAAATGAAGAAGTACGGATTGTTGTTTTTGGTGCTGGCCGTTGCCCTGATCCTCGGTGGAACTGCCATAGCTCAATCTACCGGTGACGAAGCTGCTTATTTCGTCGCCTATTATTCCAACGCGAATACGGCCCAAGCTCCAGATTCAGTCGTGCGTGTCGTCAACGATGGCGATCAGGCAACCTACGAATCAGAGGGACAGTTAAACGGAACTCTTTGGGCCGCGATCTATGTGTTTGACGACAGCCAGGAGTTGCAGTCCTGCTGCGCCTGCGCGATAACGTCAGATGGTATGCTTTCGGAATCAGTGAATAAACAGCTCACGGCCGATACATTTACTGGAAAGAAACCAACCCGTGGGGTTATCAAGATTGTTTCGTCGACATCGAATGACCCGACCAGCCCCATGGCCGTTCCCGGACTGCGAGGCTGGTTTACTACTGTAGATGCAACCACCAATATCCCTTCGAAGGGTCCGTTCTATGTCACCAGGACCGATTTACACGATGCGAATCTCGGTGGAGTCGAACTGAATAATCTGGGAACCCTCTGTTCCTATGGACTGACAATTGGGAGTGGCAAAGGACTCTGCCCCTGCACGAAAGAAGACGCCGACTTCTAAACGCGCGATACTCCTCCAAATCCGGACGCCGATCCACCGGCGTCCGGAATTTCTGAGCTCCTCGCCCCACCCGATCTGACAGCGACTGCGGACACCAGACTCCCGCATGTGAAGAGGCTGCCATAGACGCTCGCGCCTCAGCTTTTCTAGAGAAGTAGGATGGCAGTGAGCCGACCGTAAATTCTGCGGCACGCCATCCGAGGTCGGTCGCGGATGCGAAAGACGCTACTCCCAAATGGTAGGATAAAAACGAATTTTCAACTTTAGGCTGAACATGATAGCGTGCGCCCTTTGGCGCTGGCAGTGTTTCTGCGTTCCAAGAGCGGCATGGGAGATCTTCTTAAAATCTCGGAACGTCCGGTCATTCGTTGTCTCGCGCTGGTGATTCTGCTGACCGGATCGACGCATTTGGAGCCGCTGGTTTCCGCCATCTACGATCCCGATCTGTGGTGGCACCTGCGCGATGGGGACGCGATCGTTGCCCAGCACGCGGTGCCCCATCAAGGAGTGTTCTCGCAGTATGTGAACCATCCGTGGGCGGCCTATAGCTGGGGCTTCGAAGTGATTGTGTCGCGTTTTTATCACTGGTTTGGACTGATCGGATTGGTGGGATTGCGCTCTGGGCTCGAAGTGGCGATCACCGCCCTTCTGTTTGTCATTCTTCTCCGCAGCGGTGGCAGTTTTTGGCAAGCGTGGGCTCTGACGGCGGTGGGGATGTGGGCGATGCATCATTGCCTGGGGCTGCAGCCGATGTTGACTTCCGTTCTGATGTTTACGATTGAGATTGGGCTGATAGCAGAGGCTCGGAGGCGAAGAAGGATCGGGCCGCTTTTCCTCATGCCGATCTTATTTCTGGTATGGGCCAATCTGCACATCCATTTTATTTATGGTCTCTTTGTTCTTGGGCTGCTGGTGGCCGTCTCCATTGTGCGCGAGATTCTGCCGAAAAATTGGACCGCTGCGCTTGAGCCAGAACGGCTGTTGCCGGTTGCAGGACTGGTCACGGTGGATTTGCTTTCCGGTTTGGCAACGCTGATAGGACCATATTCCTGGCGGCTTTATGTTGTGGTCCTGAGCTATATGCGAAGCAAGGCTCCCTACACCATCATTGTGGAGTTGCAGGCGATGGACTTTCGCTCCACCGAACACTTTCTTGTGCTTCTGATTGTGGTGGCGGCATTTTTCAGCCTGGGTTGGCAGCGCTCTCGGGATCCGGTGAAATTGGTGTTGCTGGTGGCCTGCACGCTACTTGCTTTTCGCATGCAAAGGGATTCATGGCTGGTTTGCATTCCGGCGCTGGTGTTTATTTCGGAGCGCAAGAGGGCGGCGGCTGATGGAGCAGTGGTTTTTCGGAGTCGCGCGTGGGCTTACGCAGCTGCGACGGCGTTAGGGACAGTTCTGGTCTTTGTGCTGGTGGCATGGGACTCGAAGGTCAACAACGATTCGCTTAAGCGGGCGCTGGGATTTTATTTTCCCGTGCAAGCCTGCGATTTCATCCGCGCCAATTACCTGCCCGAACCGATCTATAACACCATGAATTGGGGAGGATTCATTATCTGGAGCCTGCCGCAATATCCCGTCGTCATCGATGGCAGGACGGACCTTTATGGGGACGAGGTTTTCAGTCGCTTCCACCGAGTCGAGCAAGGTTCTCCAGAGTGGTGGAGCGATCCCGACCTGGAAGCTGCACGGCTGGTATTGTTGGACCGGCGGGCTCAACTGGCCGGACTGCTGTACCACGATCCGCGGTTTCAGCTCGTTTATGAAGATCCGCATGCCGTGGTTTTTACGAGGAATGGCCAGGGAGCGAAGTGAACTTTCTGCGGGCGCCGGCAGTGAGCTACAGCGGTGGGGCTAAATCGGTTTTGGGCAATCATCAGTCGCCGCGCGGTGTAAAATTAGAGGTCGAGAGTAACCACGCTAACATCCAATATCCCGTCCCGGAAAGGATCTCTTATGGCAACCATGGAAGCCCCGCCACGCCTACAAGTTCGCCTTCATCAAGATATGTTCAAGAATGAGCCGTTTGTCGATTTCACTAAAGAAGAGAATGTCCGCAAGATGCGCACCGCGATTGAGAAGGTCCGCGGCCAACTAGGCCGCGAGTACGACCTGATCATTGGCGGTAAGCGCCTTAAGACCTCGGACAAAATTCGGTCCATCAATCCGGCTCAACCTTCGCAGGTGGTTGGAGTTCATCAGAAAGCCGGCAAGGAACAGGTCGAGCCCGCCGTGCAAGCCGCTTGTCGAGCTTTTGGGCACTGGAGCCATACGTCGGTCGAGGAGCGGGCATCGATTCTGTTTCATGTGGCTGATGTAATGCGCGAGCGCAAGCTGGAATACATGGCATGGCTCCTCTTTGAAGTTTCCAAGAATTGGTTTGAAGCTGATGCGGATATCTCAGAGACGATTGATTTTTGCGAGTTCTACGCGCGCGAGGCGCTGCGCTTCGCGAAGGCCGAACCGCCGGTGCAACTGCCCGGCGAGCGCGACACGTTGACTTATATTCCGCTTGGAGTCGGCGCTGTGATTCCGCCATGGAATTTTGCCTGCGCCATCATGGCGGGCATGACGGTGGCTTCGATCGTCAGTGGAAATACCGTCGTGCTGAAACCCTCCAGCGATTCGCCTACGATTGCGGCCAAGTTCGTGGAGTTGCTCGAAGAATGCGGCATGCCCGAAGGCGTGGTGAACTTCTGCCCCGGCGGGGGCGCGAGCTTTGGCGATGCGCTGGTGGCGCATCCGAAGGTTCGCTACATCGCTTTCACCGGATCGCGCGAAGTGGGATTGCACATCAACCAGACCGCTGCACACCAGCAGCCGGGGCAGATCTGGATCAAGCGCACGATTCTCGAAATGGGCGGCAAAGATGCGATCATCGTCGATGCCGATGCCGATCTTGACTCGGCGGTGGAAGGCGTGGCCACGGCGGCTTTCGGATTCCAGGGGCAAAAGTGCTCGGCTTGTTCGCGAGCGATTGTTGACGAGCGTATTTACGAGATGTTCTTGGAGAAACTTAAATCGCGGGTTGAGCGCATCACCGTTGGCGATCCGGTTGCGAATCCGAACATGGCGGCTGTGATCAACGAAGGCTCGATGAACGATATCTTGCGTTACATCGAAATCGGCAAGAAAGATGGGCGCCTGATCACTGGCGGCGCGCGCGCCACTGGCGCAAATATCGACGACGGCTACTTTATTCAGCCTACGGTGATCGCAGATATTCCGCCGAAGTCTACGCTGGAGCAGGAAGAAATTTTCGGGCCAGTGCTGGCGGTGATCAAGTCGCGCAACTTCGATCACGCGCTTGAAATCGCGAACGACACTGAATTCGGGCTGACCGGCGCCGTCTATTCAAATTCGCGCGAGAAACTGGATCGCGCGGTGCGCGAGTTCCACGTAGGCAATCTCTATCTAAACCGCAAGTGCACGGGAGCGATGGTGGGCGCGCATCCGTTTGGCGGGTTCAATATGTCGGGCACGGATTCCAAGTCGGGCGGGCCGGATTATCTGTATCTGTTCACGCAGGGGAAGAGCGTGGGGGAAAAGATCGGGTAATTTGTGTGGAGACGGGGCTTTGCCCCGTCTCCCGTCTTCACGCCCCGTGGAAGACGCGGCAAGTCACGTCACTAAGGGGCCTTTGTCTTGCCCGACAAATACATTCCCGCCACGTGGTTCGCGAAGACGTAGGGCTTCGCTTGGGCGAGATTTGTCAGCACGACCACGGTTAACTTGTCATCCACATAACGCGCAATATCTGTCTCAAAGCCTTGCCATGAGCCTTCGTGCTCAACCACAGAATGTCCGTTTCGTTTACCGGTCATCCAGCCTAAGCCGTAGTGGCCGGAGTTTGGCTGCCCGCTTTTCAGCCTGGCCACCGTCCACATCTGGTCCAGGCTTGACTGCTTGAGAAGTTTCTCGGTGTAAAGCGCAGCGTCCCATTTGGCGAGATCCAGAATAGAAAAGTAGAGACTGCCATCGGCAGTGGTGTTCAAGGTTGGAGAAACCCATTCCTGGTTTTTCAGTTCGCCTTTAACCAGCCGGTATCCGGCAGAGCGATTGGGTATGATGTCCGCCTCGCTGATGATGCGGATTGTGCTCATGCCGAGCGGGCGGAAGATGCGCTCCTGCAAAAAGTCTCCATAGAACTCGCCGGTGACTTTGTGAATCACGATGCCAAGGGCCAGATAGCCAAGGTTGCTGTAACTCCAGCTGGTGCCCGGCGGAAACGCGAGCGGGATGCCTTCGACAATCTTGAGCAGCCCGGCCTCGGTGTAGTCTTTCCGCATGTCGAAGTCTTTGGGATAGTCGGTGAATCCAGCGGTATGGCTCAGCAGTTCACGAATTGTGACCTGCTTCCAGGCGGCGGGAGCATCGGGAAAAAATTTCGTGAGCGGATCTTCGAGGCCGATTTTGCCTTGCTCGACCAGCATCATGATTGCGGTTGCGGTGAATTGCTTCCCCACGGAGCCGGATTGAAAAATTGTCTCGGGCTTGACTGGAACCTGCAGCTCGACATTCGCCAGTCCGTATCCTTGCGCGCGGATAATTTGGCCTCCTCGGGAAACCAGCAGCGCGAGCCCAGGAACGTGTTGCTTGGCCATTTCCGCGTGGATATAGTCGTCGACGGCGTCGGGTTGCTCGGCAGCCGATGCCGCGACGGCCGACCAGATAATTGCGAAGGCGATGATGGAGGAATGCCTAAGCCTGAAGTGGATGTTCACGGTTTCAGGATATGGTATAGTGTCGGGCCATGCGAGCGCAGCGCACGGTCTTGAATTGCATTCTTTGGGCCATCGTCCTGTCTGTTCCCATCGTTCTTGCTCAAGACGTCCATCGCGATATCACGATTGGGGACGACGATCGCGAGGCGGCTCCTCGGTTTCACGCCAAGACGCTCGATGGAGAACAATTCAACAACGATTCGACCAAGGGTAAGGTGGTGCTGTTTCAGTTCTGGAGCACGTGGTGCCCCTATTGCAAGAGCGAAGAACGTATGGTCAACGACCTCACGACGGAATTTGCCGACAAGGGACTACTCGTGATTGCGGTCGATGTTGGCGAGTCGAAGAAAGTTGTGCAGCAGTATTTGAAGGACCATCCGCGTAAGTGTCACATCGTGATGACTGGGGACACGAACCTGGCTGCTATGTATGCTGCCAATCGCTATCCGATTTATGTTGTCGTCGATCGCGATGGCAAGATCGTCGACACAAAACACGGGGCTGGAGGCGAGAGGTCGCTACGGCGCTCGCTGGCTCGCGCTGGTCTTCGGTCGAAAGACGCTGAGTAACTGCCGCACGTGGCTAGCGACGGTTTGTCCGGAAGGCGGGCTGATTTTTTTAAATTTTGTGTCTATAGAATCATTGATTTTACGCGAAAGTTGCTTCCAAATCTTTGGTTCTAAATGACTTACAGGTAAAATATTTATAATCAATGATTTAGCTCTGGTGCTTGCTCGGAAATGTCTTGAAAGTCATTATCTTCATTTTCTGTGGTGGCCGGGCGAGGACGCCCGGCACTCCATGGGGGAGTCGGACTTCTTAATGCCTAATAGCCATATCTGGTTCTGTCTATCTATATATCTAGTATCTCAATTTTGACTGGGTAAGTTGGTTGCCAAGTTCATTTGGCTTGGCGAATCATATGGTTGCGGGGAAAAGTGAAGAGGCGGGGGCTTGACAACTAACGGGTTCGCCGCTAAGTCCTGATTGCTGGATACAAAAGGGCCGCCCGCGGGCGGCCGCGTTTCAAGCAAAATCGTTTAGTTGCTGACCCCGGCACTCTGTGCGGCGGGCGGAACGGCAGCAGCGGCGGTTGCAGCGGCGGCTTCGTTCAGGATGCGGTGATGGATGGTGAAGAGCGCGAGTTCCAACCGGTCGGAGACGCCGATCTTATCGTAGACGTTGCGCAGGTAATTCTTGATCACTTGCTCGGTGGTTCCTAGCTGGGTGGCGATTTCTTTGTTCTTGTAGCCTTGCACGATGAGGGCGACGATGCGCAGTTCCTTGGCGGTGAGGCGGTCACGGACGCGCAGACCGACCATATCGTTTTCGGTCAACTCGCTGGGCACGGCGAGATCCTGGACCCAGTTTTCGCCGCGGGCAATCTTGCGCACGCAATCGACCAGCGCGGGGCTGGTGACATTGCGATAGACGACACCGTGGGCGCCCGACGCCATGTAGCGCTGGGCGCTCTCGCCGGTATCGGCGAGCACGACGACACGCGTCTTGTTCTTGTTGGCAGCGGAAAGAACCGAGTTGAAGTCGGAGTGGAAACCCCCGGCAATGATGAGCACGGCGGCGCGGAATTTGTCGAGCGCCATGAACATCTGCTCGGAGGTTTGCGCCTGCGCCACGATGCGCATTTCGTCTTCCACGGCCAGCACTTTGGCGATGCCCGCTCGGAAGATTGCCTGATTGTCGGCCAAAATAAGCTTCAACATTGATCGTTCTCCGTTAGAACCGTCTCCGTTACATCCGTCTCCGTTAGATCCGTCCCAGTTATCGCTACAATTAGATCGCTACCAGTCAGATCGATCCCAAGTTAGCTGCCCAGGTTCGCTTCTCAAGTTAACTATTGCGAATAAACTCGTAAGAATCGATTACGCAAGCGACGCCCCGGCTGTGTCCGGGTTCGGTGCTGGCGTTAGGCTCGTCGGTCCGCACCACGCGGCCGCGGCACTGAATCACAACATCGTCTTTGCCGCCGGTGACTTCAGGCGGAAGGGTGATCTCAAACTCTACGGGCGAGCCGACCTCCAGCGCTGCGTCGGCGCGGATATAAACACCGGCGGCGCTGAGATCGCCGGTCATGCCGCTGGTTTCAATCGTGGCATCTTCCTTATGAATCTTGATCGGCAAATGCAGCGGAAACCTTTTTCCGGTACGCGCTTCGGTCACGACTCCTCCTTCGTTGCTGTCGCTTTGCGCTCTTAAATCCATTGGCAAAAACAAGGCAGAAAAACTAAGCCAGGATGGCAACACCAGAAAACCAACCAATTCCCAGCGCAAAGCGTAACGAGCAGCTAACGGCGTTATATCACACGGAATACTCCGAAAGAAGCACAGAACGAGCGCGGGGTTACCGAGGTAATACCCGTAAGGACGTGGTAGCTGGCCGGGCGCGGCGTGTGATTTGCCCGCAAGGTCGGGTGAAACTCGAATTCATAGGGCAGGCGCACCATGGAACTCAGTGCCTTACTAAGAGGAAACTCCGGTTAAGTGTGCGAAGAAAGCGTGAACCACGGAGGACACAGGGGTCACAGAGGACCGCTTCCACTAAATCGGACTTTCGTAAAAGAAGAGCCACCCAAGTCGGCGGCTCTGTTCCGCTTGTCTCGGAATTTTATATGTGGGCGAGACTCTGACCTACAGGCTCGACTCCAGAACAGTTCATTGGTGTTCCAAGACGGGGCAAGCCCCGTCTCTATGAGACATTTTTCCGCAAGCTGCTAGTCCGATCCGGCAAGGGCAGTGATCAGAGATCTCCCTTTTGGGCTGCCCCAACCTGTAGCCAAATCGTAGCCTTTCACAGCGGGAGAGCCATTGTTCCCGCTGGTGATGTCGTGGAAGTCGGTGTGATAGTCGGGCCCCACGCCGAGCGCATAAATTGCGGGATTCACGAAGCCAAGCGTGGGATGACCGTTGGCAACGGCCTGTTGATTGATGAGGGCCATGTAGCCGGCCCACATCGGGGTCGCAAAACTGGTGCCCCCCCAGCCTTCCTGGCAGGGTTCCTGGTCGGCGCAACTGTAAAAGTCGAAATTAGCTTCGGCGGATACGTCAGGCGAGTTTCGCAAAGTCTGGGACCCCTCGTTGGTGGCGGTGATTACACCTGTGAGCTGTTGCCAAGCTGGAATCTTAATGGCATCCGGCTTATAAAATCCGCCGCCACCGTCGGACCATGCAGTTTCCGAGCTCCAGGCACCACCGGCGCTGACGACTTTCAAGTCCGTGCCGCCGACCGTGGTGACGTAAGCGGAATCCGCCGGCCAGACGTACTGGGAACCCGCTGTATAGCGGCGGCTATCGCCCGCCGCCTGAAAATAGTTTTGACCCTGGGCGGCAAACTTCTCGAAATAGGGGTCGTCGGTCTTGGGATCAGAAGGCTCCCAGGTCCACGAAGAACTCAATTGCGCATCGAGCGGAGCATGCGTGGACATGGAGCTCAGGATGGTGGTGTCGCTGGATCCCACGTAGACATACAGGCCTTTCAAGCCGGGAGCCATGGAGACCGCCTGAGTCATGTCAATGATTTGTTCCCGATCGTCACAGTCCTGCGAATTGAGGCAGGCCAGGGGGGTTCCATCGGTGGAGATGGCGTGGATAGGGACTTTGTTGGTTTGCTTAACGTTTTTGAAGTACGTGTTGAAGTCGGCGAGATCGTATCCGTAAAACTCGAGCAACCCAACCGTCTGGCCTTTGCCGGTGAGAGCTGTTCCGCCGTAGTAGGCTGCACGCATGTCGCTGCCGCAATAGGAGCTTGAAGGACAGGAGCCCTTCACGGCGTTGGAATGCAGGGTGAGATCGCTGTGCTGGAGCGCGGCGCGGGGTATCGAATAGTTATCCAATCCGGAAACGTGCCACAGGCGGATGGGCAGGTCCACCGTGGGCTCGCGGTCAGGAGCATAAAATGTTCGGTTTTCGGTGGGATGCTGATAAAGACGCATAGCCACGTGGAAGGCTCTCTCAATGTCCGCCACCGGAGCTTTAAGTTGCACGTCCATGGAGTCGCGCGAAGCTGCGACCAACGTAAAGCCGCTCGCTTTTGCGAAAGCAATCAGGGCGTCATAATCCTCCTGGCTGGGGCCAAATCTCTCTGTAAATTCGTGCACGGTGAGAAACTGCCGGTAGATTGGACTGGAAGGGTCGTAGAGCTCCTGCAGAAAATCTTCCAACTCAGGCTGGTGGCGAAGAGCCAAGACGATGTCGAAGCGGAGAGACTGGGTTGCGGGGAGCCGTCCTACAGATTCCGCCTCGCCATTGAGAACCGCTTCGCGCACATGGCGGGTCAGCAGGGTCTGGGACTGCGCCTGAGAGATGGCGCTTACAAGACACACGAAAGCGATGAGAGTGAGCAGGGACACCTCTAAGCTTCGAATCACGAACTCTCCTTTGAAGGACAGCCTTTTGACATGCGATTGAACACTGGAAACCCTGGCCGGAGCGGCGCGGGGAGCTTCTTCTTTGTTGGGGAGGAGTATACGTCAGGGGCAGTTGCGACAACAACAAAAAATGGGTGAAATTGGGGGTTGGTTAGAACGCGATAGTGCATGCTTAGTTAACCAGAGGCTACTCGGACATACCCGGCTGCGACTGTGGGGAAAGAACGCGACCGTCTGCCCTGAGCGGAGTTATAGTATGCGCGAATCCGGGCGGCGGTGGGTGACGGAGATTTTGCCTGCGGCTGCTTGTTCTACAGCGCGGGCGGCTCGGGATCAAACGCGGTCATGATCGCGGACGTTAACGGAGAGGGCAAGCCCAACTTGCTGGTGGCGAATTGTAACACCGTAGAAATGGTGATGTTCACCACCGGGAATATGGTGCTGGGCTCGGTCGCGCTTTCTGGCGGAAGGGTAGCCTGCACGACCTCAGCGATTCCTGGAGGGACCCATGTGGTCAAAGCTATTTATGCTGGCGATTCAACCTTCGCATCCAGCACCGGGACCGTGACGCAGGTAGTAGATAAATACGCAACGGCGACAGCGCTTGTCTCCAGTTTGAACCCCTCCGACCATGGCCAAGATGTGACCTTTACCCGCGACGGTTTGATCGTCCGGGCGGGCGCCGACCGGGAGCGTAAGGTTCCTTGACGGAACCACCGCGCTCGGATCGGCGGCGCCGAGCGGGAACGTGGCCAGTCTCACCAAATCCACGCTCGCTGCAGGTTTACACTCGATCACTGCGGAATACTTGGGGGACGGTGCCTCGGCGGCAAGTACATCCACGGCGGTGGATCAGGTGGTGAATCCCTGATACTGAGCCGCTTTGTATTCTGAGCTCGGGCGGTTGAACCCGACACCGACCACAGACAGGAGACCGATTACAGCGCTGGGCTCTCAGGGTTGGGTTGCACGATCAGATGATGGCGGCGGCGCAGGGTGCGGCGGCGCTGCGATTCCTGTAGTGGACCGGCCGCGGCGATCGCGCAGAGAAAGTAAAATAGCGCCGCATTCGCCGGGATTTGCAGATTGAAGTCGAAGAAGCCGTGAATCAATATGCCCACACAGCCCAGGAGCGCCGCAAGGGTCAGCGCGCCGCTGGCGGTTTCGTTCCCGTCGTCCTTTGTCAAATTTTTGAGTTTGCGGGCGGCTCCGCGGAAGACCAGCGCCAAAAACCAAATCGCAATGGCGAATCCGGCCAAGCCGGTCTCGACCAGCAGTTGCAGATAATCGTTGTGCGCCTGGTTGACGAAAAAGGTTGTGTAGAAGCTGCGAAATTCCGGGTAGACAATTGGAAACGTGCCCAACCCCCAGCCGAGAAACGGCTTCTTCAGCAGCATGTGCAGGCAATCACGATCGATGGTGAGACGGGTTCCTCCGGTGATCTCCTGGCGGGTCTCGGAATGAATACTGAGCAAGCGGCGAGTAACTTCATTGCCACCCATCCAAACAAGAAAAACAATGACAAGGGTCAGGAATGCGCCGAGCATCAGCGGTTGTTTCCATCCTGCTTCGCGCTTGCGGAGCACAAGCACTCCGAGGATAACCATTTGAGCGGCGAAAGCCACCATGCCGCCACGCGAACCAGAAAGAAAAATGCTTGCCGCCATGAGCGCCGCGATTCCAGCCACTACGATCTTGCGGTTGCCGTCAGTGAAGCGGGTCGCGGCCAAGACCAAGGGGAAAGGCGTCAGCATCTCCATGAGGCCGGCGTAGTGATTGTGGTTCACATAGGGCCCATAAATTGTTCCACCGTGCTCCACGGTCCAGATCCAGTAAAGCTTTCCATTCGGGGCTAGACCCTCGAGCACCGCAAAAAAGGCCACTACGGCACCGTAAGCAGTGAATATCTTGGCCATCATCTCAAATTGTGAAGATCGACGAAGCGTTTGGGTGGCGACAAACGCCAGCATTCCATAGGCCGCGTACAGCAACAGGTGCGAGTACGTCACCTGACGATACGCGGTAGTTCCAAACAACTGCTGGAGCAACGCCAACGCAAAAAAGGCGGCCATGGGACGGTAGAGCGGGTTATCGGACACTTCAATTTGACGGTTGATCCATTGGCGGTACGCCCAGAGAACAAAAAGCAGCAGGGAGCACGTTTCCAGCACAAAAACAGACCACGGTTCGACCGCTCCGAAGGCCAGCGGACCGAACAACAGCGCGCTGCAGGTGCCGACGAACAACGTGTTATTGCTGAGTCGCGGTTCTGAGAGCTTAGCGACGGGCGCGGGTTCGGGGTGCGGGGGTGCCAGGGCGGAACTCACGGTTTGTCCTTGGAAGTGGAACTGGGACTGGATTTGGAGTTGGAATTCTCGGAGCGCTCGGGGGATTCACGCGGAGAATCGTCGGCGGAGTTATCGGAGGTCGTGTCTGGAGAAAGTTCGAAATCGTCGAGTAAGAGTTTGCCGCGAATCGCAGCTCCGGCGGGGAAACGTTCGATGGCGAGCCGCAGGAGCGTGGTCGAGTTGGGCGTCGTCACTTTGGAGTGAACTTCCTTCCAGAAGTCAGAGTCGGTGAGCGGGTCGCTGGCAAAGAGCGGGGCGTTGGTATAGGCATCGCGCAGAACGACCTCCGGGCCGCCGGCTCCCTCGAATTCCGCCGACTTGTAGTAGACGGAGAAGTCGTAAGTGGTTGCGCCGCGCACGGGAATGAGCTGAAATATGCCGGCGTCGTTGATGCCGGGGCCTTCGAAGGTGAGTGCAAGCGATCGATGCCCCTGGTGGAAGTCGCTCGGATCAAGCACGGGGCGGACGCCGGTGCGATTTTCGTAGATCCAGTCGAAGCCTCCGTTCAGGACGTTGAGGCTGAAGTCGCCGTTCACGACGAGGTTGTCATCGGTGGCCTGGTAGGCGGATAGGCCGAGAGTGTCAGCAGATTGTTCCCAGGCAGAGAGTGCGGCGTCAGGGCGATGGGCCGCAATTAGGTAGTGTACGAAATCGTAAAGATAGCGGTTCGGAAATTTCTCATGTAACTGGGCAAGGTGGTCCCAGGTTTTGATGGCGGCATCGGTTTCCTGCTTGCCCATCAAGAAGTTGAGAAAGGCGATCAGAGAACCGGTATGAGCGGGGATGGCTTCGCGCAAGAGCGCATCCGCGTCCGGACGAACGCGCCAGGAGGCTGTGATGGAAGGCTCGATCAGTTCGTTGTCGTTCTCAATGACCACGTGGAATTCGCGCAGGGCGCGGTCAATGTCACCATCAACCAGAAAGAAGTTAGCCGATTCCCAGGCGACGTTGGGCGCGGTAGGTTCGGCTTGCAGGGCGTGCTCGAGTGCGGCTCGCTGTCCGGCGACGTCGCTGGTGACCTGATAGGCGCCGGCGAGATCCAACCAATAATGGGCATCGTGTGGATTGAGGGCAACGGCGGCGCGAAAATCTTCGATCGCGGATTGAGAATCACCCGCGACAAAGGCAACGTAGCGGCCAAGTCGATGGCGATAATCGGCGTTTCCGGGCGCTAGCCGAACGGCGAGTTGCAGTTTGGGCAACTCCGGCCGGGCAGCAAGGATGCTGGCGGCAAACTGTTTGCCGATAAGGAAAAAGTAGATGCAGCCGAAAAAGACCACGGCAGCCGCTAACTGCCAACGCCGCGCGTTTGAAAGTGGAATGGGCAATGGGTTCTGTCAATATCTTGTAAAACCAGCATTTCGGCGGACCGATAGCGGCGCTGCTAAACCGCCTTCGGTTCCGCGTTCTTCCCTGCGCCGGGAGGGTCTTCCTGATAATACTGTCCGTACTTCCCTTGATATTCGTAATAATAGTAATAATCGGGCGAGCTAAGATCTACGGCGTTCAGCAGCACTCCAGCTACGTGAGCGTTCACCTGCATTAATATATCGCGGGCTCGGCGCAAGGCCTGTTTCGTGGTTTGGCCGGAGCGAATTACGAGGATAGTGGCGTCGGCGCGAGGGGAGAGCACGACCGCGTCGGTGACGGAAAGAGTAGGCGGCGTATCGATCACGATATGGTCGTACAACCCACGCAACTCGGCGAGCAAATCCCGCATGTTGGACGACGCCAGCAATTCGGCGGGATTGGGAGGCGGAGTGCCTGCGGGCATGATGAAAAGACTCGGCAGAATCGGAGAGGTGGTAATGGTCTGCTCGGAGGTTGCGGTTCCGGTGAGGACATTGCTGAGACCGGAGCGCGGGCCCATGCCCAGGGTTTTGTGAACACTGGGGCGGCGCAGGTCGGCATCGACGAGGAGGACGCGAACCCCTTTTTGCGCGAGCACGATAGCTGTGTTGATGCTGGTGGTGGTCTTGCCTTCCTGGGGACGGGCACTGGTCACCACGATGACTTTGGGCGGCGCTCCCAGGTTGGAGAGCAAGAGCGAAGTGCGCAGGGCGCGATAGGACTCGGCCATTTGGGACTGCGGGCGAACCTGGGTAACGGTCTCCACAACTTCCTTGGAGACTGGGGCGGTCAAAACCAGGCGCTTGCCATAGGGTCCACGGTTGCCGGACTTGGAACCGAGGGGAATCATTCCGAGAGCAGGAAGGCCGGATAGCGCGGTCGCCTGCTCGGGGGTGCGGACGGTGTTATCCATGTTCTCGAGCACGAAAGCCAGGCCCACGCCGGAGATGAGGCCGAGCACAAGCGCGAAAGACAGGTTGCGCGGGATATTGGGTTCGCTCGGAGCGGTGGGCACGCGGGCGGCATCGATGATACGGAAGTTATTGGAGCGTAGGCCGGCGGTGACGCCTGCTTCTTTCAGTTTTTCCAGCAAGCCTTCGTAGAGGGTCCTGTTGCTGTCAAGGTCGCGCTTGAGGATGCTGTACTCGATGGCGCTCTCGTTAAGTTTGTTGGCCTCCTGCTTTTGCTTGTCGAATGCGTCGCGCAACATAGTTTCGCGCTGCAAGGCAGCCAGGTACTGTCCCTTGAGGTGGTCTACGGCCTTGTTGGTTTCCAGTTGCAGCTGATGGTCGATCTCTTTCAGTTGATTGTTGAGCTGCTGAACTTTCGGATACTGTGGACCGAATTGGGTGCTGAGGTCGGCGATCTGGACTCCGAGATTAGCCTGCTGATCGCGCAACCTATCCAAAAGACCGGAACTGGCTGCACTTCCGCTACCGGTGGTGTTGGTAACGATCGCCGCGGCAACCACGACTGGGTCATTGGACTGAGTCTGACGGTAGATCGCCTCTTTCTGCATGCGGTCAGACTCGGCCTGGGTCATCTCTTTGTTAAGTTCGTCGAGTTTTTCGGTGATGATGTTCTGCTTCTCGTCTGTGCCTAGAATCTCATGCTCTTTCTGATAGCGTACGAGCTTTTCCTGGGAGGTTTCGACCTTCATCTGCAAGTCGACCAGCTGTTTTGAGAGCCAGTCGGAAGCTTGCATGGTGGACTCAAATTTGGTCTTAAAATTTTGCTCCACATAGGTGGAGGCCAGGGTGTTTACGGCGGAGGCGGCGAGCTGCGGATCAGGGCTGTGGTAATGAATCTCAATAATCCGGGTGTTGGGGATGAGGGTGACGTGAAGACCTCCGCGAAAGATGCCGAGCAGAGAAGAGGTGCGGGCGGAATCGGTCTGCAGCGAATCGGCGACAAGGTTGGATTGCCTGGCATCGGCATGACCGCCGAATTCGGGACGCTTATCCAGATTCAGTTGACGGATCACCTGGAGGGCCATGAAATCGCTTTGCAGAATGCGAACCTCGGTGTCGAGATCGGCGGGATCGTAGTAGTCGAGAACCGGCTGCGAGTCTTTGAAGCTAATGAGGTTGTTATCGGCTTTATTAATGGCGATGCGGCCCACGGCTTCGTAGATGGGAGTCTGGCGCAGGCTGGCAATGGCGACGACCATGAAGATGCCGGTCAGCACCGAGAGAACCATCCACTTGCGCTTGATCAGAACGCGGAGATATTCGCGCAGTGTGGATTCCTGCGCTGGGAGCGTGTTATAGAGCGCCGAGCCCAACGGCCTGAGGAATTCCGCCGGTTCGCTGGGCAACTGACGCGCGCCGCCATTACTCGAAATGTCGCTCCTCGGATTGCTCAGTGCGTCGTTATTTCTTGGATCGTTAATATTTCTTGGGTCGTTATTTCGTGGAACCAGGGGTCCCGAGGACATCGTTACTCCTTAGCCAGGTCTTCACTGAAGCCCGGAATCTGCGCAGCCAGGCTGAGCGATGAGAGCGGGCTGTTAGGAAATTTCACATGATTCTAGCATTCTGGGTCGTATCAGCGTCGCCAAAATTGAGCTCACTGATATGCCTGGTTAAAGGCGGGCGTGCATTTGTATTAGGATGAGCCGATGATGCCAGCCAACCCCATCGGGCTCAATTCCAGAGCGAGCGACGCGCGGCCTATGAGCGCAAGGCATATTTTCGCCACATGTCTTTATGTTGGATTCATCGCGGGCGTTGCCTGGGCCTGCTTTCGCCGTCCCGTGCCCGATGATTTCGACCGATATATCTACGAAGCGCTGGTGCGGGGAAAGTATGACAGTGTCGAAACCGTGTATCCCATCGTCAAGCACTCAAATCGGCGCGCAGAGGAGAGCAGCGTGCTCGACAGCGCGACTCATCTCGGACAACTCGAGCCGCTCTACGCGATAAAACCTTTGTATGTGAGTGCGATTGAAGCGACTGCCTTTACACGCCTGCCGATCCAGGCCCGTATCAATCTGATTTCCGCCCTGTCGCTGTTTGGCATTGGCATTGTAGTGCTTGGATGGACAGGAAGGCCCGGCTATTCGGCCTTGTTGGTGGCGACATCCGCAGTTGTCATCCTGGGCAGAATGGGCACGCCGGATGGCTTATCAGCGCTGGTTGTTCTGGCAGGCCTCTGGGCTCTTAGTCAAAACAGGCTTTTGATCGGTATTCTTCTTATGCTGGCCTCGATTTGGCTCCGCACTGACAATCTGTTGGTGGTGGTGGCCGTTGTCGGTTACCTCTTGTGGCAGAAGCGAATGACGTGGGTCGATGCCGCGGTGATCTCGGCCCTATCCATTGGCTGCGTCGAGCTGATCAACCACTTGTCGGGAAATTACGGTTGGCGTGTCCTTTTTCAATTCAGTTTCCTAGGGGGTAGATCGCCTGCTGAAGTCGTTCCGCATTTCGGCTTCCGGGAATATTTGGGAGTGGTTGCCCACAGCGCCGAGACGATTATCCCTGAAGTAACTATATGGATTTTATTGGGTATTGTTGCCTGGAAATGGTCTTCGCCGCATCGAGGGTGGCTCGTCCCAGTGTGGCTAGCGGTTGTAGCTCACTTCGCGCTATTTCCCTCCCCTGAATTGCGCTACTTGATCTGGGCTCTTATCGTCACCGGCGTGACTTTCATCTGTGCCATACCGAACCCGGCTGGTGCCAGGTTTCAGCCCGGGACTGCTGTTCTTTCCAAGGATGAGGGCGGTATACTGGCGAGAACTGGCTGACGACTACAATCGATCAACATTGGTTCGCACCGTCCCACGTGACTTCCGATTTATGAAGGTAACAGTTCTGGAGATGATTCCAGAAGATCCGGAAACCATTCTTAGCTGGAACAATCTGGTGTCCCGAATGGAGCGTCCGGAGGTGTTCTTCACCCAGCAGTGGGCTTTGGCCGCGAGCCGCGCTTTTTCGTGCGGCATCCGTCCGTTAACTTTCCTCATTTATGAATCCGGAGAGCTAGTGGGAGTGGCTGCCATGGCGACGAATCGCCGGTCGCCTGACGCCGCGTTCTTCCTCGCGGCGAGTACCGCGGATTACTGCGATGTTGTAAGCGCGCCGGAGACTCGCGGCGCTGTGCTGAAACTTGTGTTTCACGAGCTAAATAAGCGAAATGTGCGGGATCTGGTATTTGCCAATGTCCCGCTGGAGTCTAATACCCTACAGGCAATTAGATCCGCTGCTAGATCTCATGGTTTCCATCTTAACGAACGACCTGCGTATGACTGTCCCGTCATTTTACTGGGGGACAACGAGCAACGTCAGACCGTGCTTCGATCGGTCTTGCGGAAACAACAAGAGAAACGTGGATTAAACAAGCTAAGCCGGCTCGGCGCCATTCGGGTTACTCACCTTACTGAAGAGCAGCTGGCCGTCGGTTTGGAGGCGATCTTTTCTGCGCAGATTTCACGCTTCCTGGTTACCAATCGCTTCAGTTCTCTAATTAGCTTGCAGCGACGGATTTTCTTAATCGAACTCGGTAAACTCTTAAGTTGTGTCGGCTGGTTGAAGGTCAGTCAGTTGGAAGTCAACGGTCAGCCTATCGCGTGGAATTATGGGTTCCGATTTCATGACAGCTGGTTTTGGTATTTGCCAACCTTCCTGGTCCAGTACGCCGACTCATCTCCAGGATCCTGTCTACTCCGACTCTTAACGGATGAGGCTTGCTCGGACCCGTCAGTGAAACGATTGGATCTTGGATTAGGTGATGAGAGTTACAAAGCGCGCTTCTGCAATGCCAATCATTCAACACGTTATCTGCAGTTGTCAATCAGCATGCCACAGCATCTGGCAAATGTTGGACGGTATTGGATGGCGGCCTCGACTCGAAGGTTCCCCGCTGTCGACCAGCGGCTTCGTACAGGTAGAGACTTGGTTCGGCGCATAAGAAGGCGAATTGACGAGACTGGCATAATCGCGACGGCAAAACACGCGCTGAGCAGCGCGAAGAGGAGGTTGATGTTTCAGGATGAGCTTGTCTTTTTTGAAGCACCCCGGTTTGAAGCACCCTGGATGGAGGCACCAGAAAGCAAGAGTTTGTCGTTGCGTCTTTTGGATTGGGATTTCATCGCGTTTGCCGCAATCGGCAGCGCCGATGACGAGCAGACGTTAGAATATCTTGCACGCTGTGCGCAACGCTTGGCACAAGGCAATTCGGTCGGCTACTTTCTACCGGGAAAGGGAATACAACCGTTACACTTTCTGTGGGTAGACGCTTATGACGGCTTTTACTTGTCGGAGATCAATTCCAAGCTCGAATCCGGCAACCCGAGCGCCGTCATGATATTTGATTGCTGGACCCCCGCGGCGCAGCGGGGGCACGGTCACTATGCCACAGCGATTCGCCTCGCTGCTTCGCAACTGCAGAGGCAACAAAAACAACCCTGGATCTTCAGCGCAGCCAGGAATGAGTCTTCTGTTCGTGGGATTCTTAGAGCTGGTTTCGTGTATCGATTTTCACTGGTAAGCAGTCGGAAATTAGGGAAAACGACGCTGTCGCGTCAAGTAATAGCGGCCAATTGTGCCAGGCATCTGGGTTAAATAGAATTCTAAGCGAACAAGGTGGGCTCTTGAGATTCGTCAGTCCTGCTCTGAAGCACATTGTTTTTCCGGTGCTGTCACGAAGCGGATGCCTACGCTACGCGGCCGGAGCTGGTCCTGTGGTAGTGACCTATCATGGCGTGTTCCCCCGCGGATACGAGGTAAGGGATGGGCCTCTGGACGGCAATCTAGTGCACGCCCATTCGCTGCGGCGTCAGTTGAAGCTTCTCAAGAACCGCTACCATGTGATCACGCCCGAAGATTTTCTTCATTGGTCTGAGGGCCAGCTATCCTTGCCATCCCGTTCGATCTTGTTGACCTGTGACGACGCATTGCGGAACGAGCTTACAGACATGATTCCGATACTCCAGGAGTCGGGCTTTTCCTGTCTCTTCTTCGCCACAGGAGCGTCTGCCGATGAGAAGCCATCCATGCTTTGGTTTGAGGAACTTTACTTGATGTTGTTGCTGGCCAAACAGTCCGTCAAAGTCAGCATCGCCCCCGCGGGGATTCACTTTGGCCCAATCGCATCGGATGAGAGACATTCGACCTGGTGGAAGCTGGTCGGCCAGCTTTCACTTTTTGACAGAGAAGTCAGGCGAGGATTTCTTGATCAAATCCGAGACCAGCTGGCGCTTCCGGATAATTGGGTTACGCATCTTGTCCAGAACACGGCTGTCGCTTGCAGGTTTCTGATGCTTGATAGGAGTGGGTTGCGGCAGCTGGCGGCAGCGGGAATGAGTGTCGGCGCCCATTCCCTTTCGCACCCTATTCTCGCGCGGACCTCCGACGAATTGGCTTGGCGGGAGATATCGGAAAGCAAGAGTGTTCTGGAGAAAACTCTTGGGCAGACCGTGTGGGCGTTTGGGTACCCGTTTGGCAATGATGCTACGGTCACCGCAAGAGATATCCTTCTGCCGGAGCGAGCTGGCTTCCGCTGTGCATTCATGAATGCTGGCGGGGGGTTGGGCGCGAAGATCAATCGCTTTGCCATGCCGCGCGTTCATGTCACAGCCGATATGAGCCTAGCGGAATTTGAGGCCCATATTTCCGGCTTCTATTCCTCGCTACGCCACCGACTGCTGGACGATGAAACGCTATGCGGTTGAGCTTTCTTATGCTATCGACGACAAGGACTTAACGTGAAAAGACGATATTCTTCGATGCACAATCCTAAATAGGCAGCTGATGCGGGAAGAAGAGTGCATTGAATGTTATAGCGGTACCATAGTGCCTGGCTACTATTGCCAAATTAAAATGATATTTCGAAGGACGGAATGGTGAATTGGCCGCAGGAATCGATACTGGTTACGGGTGGGACGGGTTCGTTCGGAAAAAAGTTTGTCGAGATCATGCTGCGCGATTACCACCCGCAACGATTGGTGGTCTTCAGCCGCGACGAATTGAAGCAGCATGAGATGAGAACCTCGGGGTTCGATCATTCCAGCCTGCGGTATTTTATTGGAGACGTGCGAGACGTGGAGCGCTTGAAGCGCGCGCTCTCCACGGTGACGGTGGTGGTGCACGCGGCGGCGCTGAAGCAGGTGCCGGCCTGCGAGTACAACCCATTCGAAGCGATTCAAACCAATATCATGGGCGGGCGCAACGTGATCGATGCCGCGATCGATCAGGGGGTGCGCAGGATTCTGGCGCTGAGTACCGACAAGGCGGTGAATCCGATTAATCTCTATGGCGCCACCAAGCTGTGCGCGGAAAAGATGTTCGTGCAGGCAAATGCCTATGCGGGCGCGAAGAATACGCGCTTCAGTTGTGCGCGCTACGGCAACGTCGTGGGGAGCCGGGGCAGCGTGATCCCGGTATTTCTCGAGCAGCGGCGGCGTGGCAAGATTACGATTACCGATCCGCGCATGACCCGATTCTGGCTCACCCTGGAGCAAGGCGTGAAGTTTGTCATACGCTGTCTGGAACAGATGCACGGCGGCGAGATTTTTGTTCCCAAGATTCCCAGCATGCGACTCGTGGACCTGGCGGAGACGATCGCTCCCGGATGCGAAGTGGAGTACATTGGGATTCGTCCGGGTGAGAAGTTGCATGAAGTGTTGCTTTCTGAAGACGAATCGCGACAGACGCTGCAGACTGAGGACATGTACGTGATTCAGCCGGCGCATCCATGGTGGAAATCGGAAAACTGGATTGGCGGTAAGCCGTTGGCGGATGGATTCCGGTATTCGAGTGACACGAACGAGCGCTGGCTGACGCAACGCGAGTTGGCAGAACTGGTGGCGCCTGAAACCAGCGCTGCGGAGGCGGTTCCGACGTGGGCATGAGAGATGATGCCGAGCTTCGCTCGGTGGGAGGGGCGACAGCGTCTGTCCCTAGGTGTGCAGTGGCGGAGGCTTCTACCGTCGCTTAAGGAAAGCTCTGATTAGGTGTAAGCAAAGAGCATTCACCACAGGGTACACAGGGATGCACGGAGGCCTCCGGACTTAGTCAGAACTCCCTTAAAGACATTCCTGACCAAATTACGCGCAGCACTGATGGTATCCATGATTGCCTTGCCCACGAAACTGGAAAAACTTGCCGTTGATGGTGGTACGCCGGTTCGCGCGAGACTGTTGCCCTACGGGCGGCAGAGCGTGGACGACTCGGATATTCGGGCGGTGGTTGAAGTTCTGAAATCAGACTGGTTGACGACGGGTCCGAACGTGGGCGAGTTCGAAGAGCGGTTTGCAGCGCGGGTCGGAGCGCGCCACGCGGTCAGCTTTAGTTCGGGAACGGCCGCTTTGCACGGTGCGGCTTTTGCCGCCGGATTGGGGCCAGGGGATGAGGCGATTACCACTCCCATGACTTTCTGCGCGACCGCCAATTGTATTTTGTACCAGGGGGCGACCCCGGTTTTCGCGGACGTGTCGGCGGATACGTTGAACCTTGATCCTGAGGCAGTCGCGGACAGGCTCTCTCGGTGCAACGCTTCTGTGCGCGAAACCGGCCGCGTGAAGGCTATTATCGCAGTCGATTACGCGGGACATCCCGCTGCGCTCGATGAACTCGGGAGGCTGGCGCAAACGCAGGCACGAAGAACTTTTCTGATTGAGGACGCGTGCCATGCTCTGGGCGCGGAATATCACGGCAAACGGGTCGGCAGCATTGCCGATATGACGGTATTCAGCTTTCATCCGGTGAAGCTCCTGACCACCGGTGAAGGTGGCATGGTTGCGACCAACGATGCGGGGCTGGCCGGGACGCTGCGGCGCTTCCGAAATCACGGTATAAGCAGAGAGTCGGGTGAGCGGCGGGAATCCGGGGATTGGTTTTACGAGATGGTATTGCTCGGCTTTAATTACAGGCTCAGCGATATTGCTTGCGCGCTGGGACTGTCACAGCTTGAAAGGCTGGACTCGAACCTGGCACGACGTCGGGAGATCGCGGCGCAATATCAGGCAGGGTTGGGTGATTGGCCCGCGATTATGACGCCACAGGTGCGTCGGGGCGTCGATCCGGCATGGCATTTGTATCCAATACGACTGCAACTGGAAATGCTCACGGTGAATAGGGCAGAAATTGTTCGGGCATTAAGGGCGGAAAATATAGGGGCGAGTGTTCATTACATTCCGGTGCATCGGCATCCTTACTACCGCGAGCGTTTCAAGGACACGGAGACCCATCCGGTGGCCGAAGATGCGTATGAACGATTGATCAGCCTGCCTATCTTCCATTCCATGACCGATCAGGATGTGCAGGACGTGACCTCGGCATTGCATAAAGTTTTGTCGCACTTTGAAGCAAGGCGTGAAACAGAATATGAAAGGAAGGCCAAAACTCTCATGGGCGCGAGAGCGGGCAATTAAGTAAGTCATGTCAAAAAGGTCCGACTGGATGGATTATCGCGTTCTCGTAGTAGGTTGTGGTTCGATTGGTCGCCGGCACGCCACTAATCTCAACTCGCTCAGGGTTAGGCATCTTGGCTTTTGCGATACGAGCCTGGAAGCCTTGAAGCAATGCCGGGATGAACTGCGCGGAGAAGTTTTTACTGAAATTTTTATTAACTATGCGGAGGCACTACAGAAATTTCGGCCGGACATAGTTCTCATCTGCACACCGCCCGTCTACCACGTAGAGCAAGCACTGGCCGCGCTGCAGGCTCGCGCCCACGTTTTCATCGAGAAACCTCTCTCTCATGAGTCGAGTGGAATTCAGGCATTAATCACGGAGGCGCGACGGCGGGACCGCAACGTTCAGGTCGGCTACAATATGCGCTTCCACCCCGGTTTGAAGATCCTGAAAAACCTGATCGATTCCGGCAAGATCGGACGCGTGCTGTGGTTGAGCGCGGAAGCCGGGCAGTACCTTCCAGATTGGCGTCCCTGGCAGAATTATAAGGAAAGCTACAGCGCTCGCCATGAGCTTGGAGGCGGCATCATCCTCGACGGTTCGCACGAACTGGACTACATCTGCTGGCTGTTGGGGCGCCCCACGGAAGTAGTTTGCCGGGCTGAACATCTGAGCGCTCTGGATGTTGACGTGGAAGACTCGGCATGGATCTATCTTAGTTTTCCGGAGCGGCGCCGGGCCGAACTGCACCTGGATTTTGTGCAACGCGCTTATACGCGCACGTGCAAAGTCGTAGGCGAGACGGGGACTGCGTTGTGGGATTTTACTCTGCAGGAAGTTCGTTGGTTTTCTTCCGAAGAGCCCGGCTGGAAAAGCATTCCCTACAGTTTTGAAGTGAACGATATGTATGTAGCGGAGATGGTTCACTTCCTGGAGTCGCTTGGAAGCGGAACGGGCCCGCTCGTCGATCTGGAGCAGGGCAGGGATGTGATTTTAGTGGTCGAAGCGGCCAAGAGGTCGTCGGCAGAGGGCAGGCCGAAGGCGTTGAACTGGGCGACCGAATCTGCGGAAGGTCCGGTGGTTGCGATCATCCAGGCGCGAATGGGTTCGAGCCGGTTGCCGGGGAAGAGCCTGGCAGAAATTGAAGGGCGTCCGATGTTGTGGCGCGTCATTGATCGCACAAAGCGAGCCACGCTGGTGGATCGGGTTGTAGTGGCCACTTCGACTGCGGCGGCGGACGATGCCATCGAGAAGATGTGCCAGGAGATCGGCATCCCTTGTCACAGAGGCAGTGAGAATGATGTGCTCGACCGTTTCTACCATGCTGCGCGCGCGGAAAAAGCGGCGCAGGTGGTGCGGATCACGGCGGATTGTCCGTTGATTGATCCGGAGGTGGTCGATCGGGTGGTCCGGCGCTTTCAGCGCGGCGATCTCGACTATGCCTCGAACGCCATGGTACGAACCTATCCTGACGGGCTGGACACGGAGATTTGTTCTTTTTCTGCTTTGGAACGGGCATGGCACGAATCCACTAAGAGTGCTGAGCGCGAGCATGTCACACCGTACTTGCGTTCAGGGAAATTTCGAACGGCTAATGTCGAGAATAATGCGACGTTGTTGTATCAACATTATCGCTGGACGGTGGATGAGGCGGAGGATTTGGAGTTCATTCGAGCGGTGTACAAAGGTTTCCGAGACAGGGAGATTTTTAAGATGAAGGATATTTTGGAATTAATCGAGAAAAATCCGAGCTTGGCAAAAATGAATTCGGACATTGTTTCCAATGTCGGGTATTACAAGAGTCTTTTTGAAGATGCGCACGCGGAGGCCGCGCCGCGCCGCACGATTGAAAAATCGAAAGCGTGGTTCGAGCGAGCCAATAAGGTCATTCCTGGTTGTGCGCAGACGTTCAGCAAAGGGGCGAACCAGCACGTTCGGGGTGTGGCGCCGATGTTTTTGGCGAAGGGCCAGGGGTGCCGCGTTTGGGATGTGGATGGGAATGAATATATCGACTACGTTCAGGCATTGCTGCCAAATATTCTGGGTTACGCGAACGAAGAGGTAAATGCGGCGGTGGCAGAGCAGCTGGCACAAGGCCATAGCTTCTCTTTGCCGCACCCCTTGGAAGTGATTCTGGCGGAGCGGTTGACGCGCCTCATCCCGTGCGCGGAGAAGGTTCGCTTCGGCAAGAATGGGTCGGATGCGACGGCTGGAGCCGTCAGAGCGGCGCGAGGTTTCACCCGCCGCGAGCGTATCGCCTGCTGTGGCTACCACGGATGGCAGGACTGGTTTATCGGGAGCACGACGCGGAATGCCGGCGTTCCGGAGGCGGTACGAGGTTTGACGCATCCGTTTGTGTACAACGACCTTGGATCGCTGCAGAAACTATTCGATGAACATCACGGCGAGTTTGCCGCGGTCATTATGGAACCGGCGAATTTCTATCCTCCCGCCAAGGGTTTTCTCGAAGGAGTAAAGGACCTGGCCCGCCGGCAGGGAGCGCTGCTGATCTTCGACGAGATTTGCAGCGGTTTTCACTTCGGCCTCGGAGGAGCTCAGAAGATGTTCGGCATAATTCCTGATCTGGCTTGTTTCGGCAAAGCGATGGGGAACGGCTTACCGATCTCGTGCATTGTCGGAAGAGCAGACGTCATGAAGATCTTCGAGGACATCTTTTTCAGCTTCACCTTTGGAGGTGAAGTGGCGTCTATGGCAGCAGCCATGAAGGCGTTGGACATTCTGGAGGGGACCGATGCTTTGCCTCGCATCAACATCAACGGGCGTTTGCTGCAGGAGGGACTGAACGCGATGGCAAAACAGGCGGGATTGCAGGAGCGCATCAAGTGCGTTGGTTATCCCTTCTGGTCGCTCATCAAGTTTCTTGATGCGGACGGCAAGGACAGTTTTCTGCTGCGGAGTCTGTTCACGCAGGAATGTGTAAAACGTGGGGTGCTCTTGCTGGCCACTCATAACATGACGTTGGCCCACGATCCGCTGGCCATTGAGGGGACTCTCAAGGTCTACGCAGAAGTTTGCAAGACGATGGCGAAATGGCTGAGCGATCCGCATCCTGAAACGCACCTTGAAGGCGAGATGATCGAGCCGGTTTTTCGGGTGCGTTAATGCTCGTCGTTTCGGGAGCCAGCGGGTTGTTGGGAGCGAGCGTGTTACGGTCGGCGCAAGAGGCGGGTTGGGAGAAAGATGTGGTCGGCCTTTGCCACCGGCACTTGATACGAGATCCCTCGCTGCGGATCGCCAGGATAGATTTGACCGACAGCTTGGCTACGCGCGGTCTTTTCTCTGACCTTCTCTCGGATCACCGTTTCGATGTTCGTTCTGATTCTCGACCCCATGCGATTGTGCACTGTGCTGCCGCTGCCGACGTAGATTGGTGCGAAGCGAATCCGGAGGAGGCGGAGGCGATTAATGGCGGCGCGTCCGCGCTTTTAGCCGAGATTGCTGCTTCGTTTAATGTTCGATTTGTCTACATCTCCACCGACTCCGTGTTTGATGGCAAGAGAGGTGGTTACATTGAGACTGACGAACCTGCTCCTCTCAACGTCTACGCGCGTTCGAAGATAGGGGCTGAGCGAGAGATACAGAGACGCAATCCGTCGTCCACAATTCTTCGCGTGAACATCTATGGCTGGAACGCCCAGAACAAAGAGAGCCTGGCGGAGTGGATTCTTAGACGGCTGGAAGAGGGGAAGGATGTTCCCGGTTTTACGGATGTCTGGTTCAATCCTCTTCTGGCCAATGATCTCGCCGCGATCGTGTTTGCGATGTTGCAACGGGAGCTAACTGGTCTCTACCATGTTGTTGGGTCGGAGAGAATCACCAAATTCGAATTTGCGCGGCGAGTGGCTGCCACTTTTGGATTCGATCCGGCGCGGATTACACCTTGCCAGGTCAAGGATATGAATTTGAAGGCAGAGCGTCCATTGGATGTATCGCTTAACACCGAAAAGATCAGTCGTGCGCTGGGGCGGTCGATGCCCGATGTCGATTCGGGTCTCCGCGCCTTTCGAGCACTGCGCGAACGGCAATACCCGCAACAGCTCAAGAATTATTTGGACGATCGGGGGCAGTCGTGACGACCACCTTGAAGTTGGGAAGCAAGTTGGTGGGCCTGGAGCACCCTACCTATTTCGTCGCGGACATTTCGGCCAACCATGACGGCGAACTTGAGCGCGCCAAGGAACTCATACGGCTTTGCGCAGAGGCGGGAGCGGACGCCGCTAAATTCCAGAATTTTCGCGCACGCAAGATTGTCAGCGAAGTTGGCTTCGAAAGCCTGGGCGGGCAGCTATCGCATCAGTCGAAGTGGAAAAAAAGCGTTCTTCAGGTCTACGAGAAGGCCACGCTGCCATGGGAGTGGACACCCGTGCTCAAAGAGGAGTGCAGGGCCTGCGGAATCGATTATTTTTCTGCGCCATACGATCTGGAAGCGGTCGATATGCTGGATCCCTTCGTAGAACTGTTCAAGATCGGCTCCGGGGACATCACTTGGCCCGAAATGTTGCGGAAGGTGGCGAGCAAGCAAAAACCGGTTTTGCTGGGGACCGGAGCTTCGGATATTGAAGAGGTGCAGCGCGCCGTTGAGGAAATTCTGCAGATCAATTCGCAACTCGTGCTGATGCAATGCAATACCAACTACACAGCGAGTCTCGGAAACTTCCGGCACATTCACCTGCGAGTACTCGATAGCTATCGCGTCATGTTCCCGGGTGTGATTTTGGGCCTCTCCGATCATACTCCGGGCCACGCTACGGTGCTCGGTAGCGTGGCGCTGGGCGCGCGCGTCATTGAAAAACACTTTACCGACGACAATCGCAGGGAAGGACCCGACCATCCCTTCTCAATGACGCCATCGGGCTGGCGAGAAATGGTCGATCGCACGCGTGAGCTGGAGCTTGCCCTGGGGTCTTCCAGTAAATTTGTTGCGGAGAATGAACGAGACACGGTGGTGGTTCAGAGGCGATGTTTGCGAGCGGTCAGGGATCTGACTGCCGGAACTGTGCTGCGGGAAGAGATGTTGGAGGCTTTGCGTCCTGCGCCTCGCGATGCCGTGTTCCCCTTCGATCTGCCGCGTGTTGTGGGAGAGAAACTCACTTGCGATCTGGCAGCTGGAGAATGTCTCAAGTGGACGAGCCTGGAAGAGGTTCGGAAGTGAGGGTTCTTTACCTGACGGATAATAATTCCGTTCACAATCGAAGGTTTCTGGAAAAACTGGCCGCCGCGGGATATGAAGTATGGTCGTGGAATATCTCGGCTACCCATGGCACCGTCGATCAGCTTCCCGCCGGAGTTCGGATGATCGTATCCACGAAGAGGATCGAGCACGGGTCGTCGCCGGCCCAATACCGGGAACTTTTGCCTCAAATGCAATCCGTGCTGAAGGAAGTTCAACCAGTAATCGTTCATGCTGGGCCGATACAGAGCGGTGGATATTTAGGCGCGCTATCAGATTTTCATCCCATGCTTCTTATATCGTGGGGTTCGGACCTGCTGCTCGATGCCGAGCGAAATTCCGAGTGGCAGGAAGCGACGGCGTTTGCGCTGCGGAAGGCCGATGCTTTTTTTTGTGACTGCGATACAGTTCGAAAAAAAGCGAACAATTTTCGGGCGTTTTCCGACGCTGAGATCGTTCAATTTCCCTGGGGCGTGAAGCAGGGTGTATTTTCGCCAGCGGGGCCGTTACCGCCGAGAGACCAGTTCACGCGAAGAACGGGGACAACAATTTTTATCTATACGCGCTCGTATGAACCGCTTTACGGATTCGACGTGCTCCTCGACGCCTTTGCGAGAGCCCGGAGCAAGAATCCTGCGCTGCACTTGTTGCTCTTGGGAGACGGAGCTCAAGATTGCAATATTCTCAGCTTTATTAAGGGGCACGACTTGAACGATGCCGTATCGGTGGTCGGATCGCAGCCTGTGGAGACATTGCCGATGTGGTTTCGCGCAGCCGACGCCTATATAAGTTGTGCGAAGTCAGATGGAACCTCTATTTCATTGCTCGAAGCGATGGCAACCGGGCTGCCGGTGATTGTGACGGACATTCCATCGAATCGAGAATGGGTGGCGGGACCGGAAAACGGATGGCTGGCCCGATCAGGATCTGCGGGGGCGGTGGCTGAAAAAATGTTGCTGGTGGCGGAGCTGACACCGCAGGAGCGGAAGAAGATTTCGAAATGTAATCGACGCGTTGTGGCAGAGAGAGCGGACTGGGATAAGAACTTCCCTCGTCTGCTGGAGATGTATAACAAGCTCGTGGCACGCAAAACCAGGTCGTAATGTTTGGTTGTACAGGCCGCTAATCGTCTGTCTGATCATCTGAGACTCTGCCCCGCTTTTATGCGAGTTTTCCTCTTACATCCCGATGACGGCTTCCGAGGATCGTGGACGCGTCAGCATTGGGATCTGGTGGTCGATCTGGGGCGAGCTCCAATGTCGTTTTATGGTGAACGCGGTGCCATGCTCGGCTGTCCGGTCTTCAGCATCTTCGATCTTGCCATCGAAGTTGAAGATGTGCAGATTTGGCGCTCTCTGCTAGAGCCGGGCCTGGGCCGCTTGGTGGACGATTTTGGCATCGACTGGTGGGATGTTATCAGCCTGGTTTTGCAAGAGGAATTGCAGCAGGTTCGACTCGCGCTTCGGCTGGCCGAGAGGCTGCGCGGCTGTGGGGAGCTTGTGTCAAGCCAGCCGTCGCTTACGACGGAAGTGCTGGGGCTGGAATTGGGATCTCCGGCACAATTTCTGTCGCACGCATTACCAAGGCGTCTAGTGCGCATCATCAGGCGTCGCGGCGCCGCCACGACGAATCTCAGCTCCGAGCAATTACTGCAGGTAGTGTATGACAAGTACGACCCGCATTATCGCTGGCGAAGGAAAGTTGTGGCGCGACAGGCAAAATCATCGGATCCGGTCGTCCTTCTTCCGTCAGCCTATTCCAATGTCACGAAGACAGCGCAGAGTTACGCCAGAATTCTGCCAGAGCAGAAGTTTCTTCTAGTGCTGGCCCGCGAGTCGGGAGCGATTTCGCCGACTCCGGCAAATGTAGAAGTAGCGCGCCTGGCGGGTTTCGCAAAGACGGGCTGCGACAAGAATGAATTGTTGAAATTGGAAGCTGGCTGGAGGCAGGTAGAGAAGTTATTGCAGACGCATCCGGCATACCGTGGTGCGGCTCAAGTCGGGATCTTGAAAAAAGGGATTCGCTGGTTGCGCTGGGGGCTGCCGATTCGCGATGCCTGGATTCGAGTCTTCGAAACGCGGCCGGTGGTGGGCTGCCTGAGCGCCGATGATTCGAATCCGTATACGCGGATTCCGCTTCTTTTGGCGGAACAGCGGAGTATCCCGGCGCTCGCATGCCATCATGGCGCGCTTGATTGCCGGATGGCGTTTAGGAATTTTCGGTTATCAAATTATTTGGCCAAAGGCGAGATGGAACGCGATTATCTAGAACGCGTCTGCGGAGTCGATAACCGCAGGATTCGTATTGGGGCGCCAACCTGCCCGCGGGAGAATGGGTCCATCTGGAGTGAACGCGCACCCTGGATTACGTTTTTCAGCGAGCCCTACGAAACCGACCTCTGGAGAGTGGAAGCGATTTATCGTGAGGTGTTGCCACGCCTCTGCGATGTCGCTCGCAGAACGGGCAAGAAAGTGATGTTGAAATTGCATCCGTTTGAAAGCGTCCGGCAGCGGCGGAAGTTAGTGGCACGCATCTTAGGCGGAGATAACCTCAAGTTGGTGGGCGTGACGGATACGCCGCTGTCTGTGGAGATTCTTCAGAAGACATGGGTTGCGGTGACCGTGGAATCGACAGTAGCTTTCGAAGGCGCCGCGGTTGGAATCCCGGCCTTCCTCTGCGGCTGGTTGCGACATGCTTACTCCGGATATGTTCCCCAATATGTTGCTTTCGGCGTGGGGCGAATGCTCGAGTTTCCGGATGACCTGTTACGGATTCCAGGCATGCTGTGCGAAGCAATGCCTGGCCCGGACACCGCTCGGCGGTTAGTGCAGCCGATCTCTCCTAAGAGCCTGTCGGAGCTTCTAGGCCAGTCCTCTAAAGCACCCTCCGAGTTCCACGCCAACAGAGAACGATGATTGAAGTCGATGAACTGAGCGAGAAAGAGCGCGTGTGGTAGGATCAAAAATCCTGGATTGAAACCGAGTGGATGCTCACGCATTTGTAGCTGAAGTTTATCGCCGCATGAGTTTGCGGCATCGCGACGTGCAGCGCGCCCCAGCCTGGGCGGAAATAAAGGACGATCCCCGGGTGTTGCAGGCGGAAGGTGAGTTGCTGAGTCTTGTCTCCAGTGGTCTTCTACCTAGCGACGGGGGTGCCGCGATTCTCGATGTTGGTTTTGGCGGAGGATGGTTTCTGGCGGCTTGCCTGCGGCTCGGTTACGAAAATCTTTCGGGCGCGGATTTTGGCATCGCCCATAGAAGACATGTGAAGGCGTGGGCGCCCGACGCTATTACCTTGTCGGAAATCGAGAGCGATATCGGCAGTTTTCTGGCGCAAAAACCGGAGACGTTTCAGTTTATCCACATGTCTCACGTGATTGAGCACATTCCCAAGTACTCGCTGCTCTGGGTGGTCGACGCGCTCTATCGCGCACTGCAGCCTAGGGGCGTTCTGATGTTGCGCACGCCAAACATGGAAGGACCTTGCGCCAATTCATCGTTGTATGTAACGTTGGCGCACGAATATGGGTTCAGCAGCGGGAATCTGGAGTCGCTGCTGGATATTTGCGGCTTCGACGAGATTCGTTTTCATCAACCGTCGACTCCACATTCGAGCTTTAAACATTTGCGCTTCAAACAAACGATCGGCAAATTCGTACGCTGGCCGTACCTAAGAGCAAGCCAGATTCGGCACCGTCTCTTTGGAGTCAATCGGCATGGGCACTTCGACTCGGAACTGATCGTCACGGCCAGAAGGGGCAACTGCGCTCCTTTTTTTAACGTCAAGTACCGCTGAGCGCTGAAGCCACTCACTTTCATGATTACCGTATTTACTCCATCGTTCGCCGACGAAGCGAACACCAATGCGCAGAACCTGACCGTGAAGGAGGTGGTCAGCCGTCTTCCGCCTGAACGGTTCAAGGTGATACTGCTGGGCAGCGGCGCACCTGATCCGCGAATTGCGGCTCGCGAAAACACCCACATTCTGCGTTCCACGCGGCATGGCAATGCGGCGCGATGGCTTACTCGAGCGCTGCCCTCAAAAGTCAACGTCTATTTCTTCCCGCGCCAGGGGCCTTTGGATAGCTCATTTCTATTTTTGCGGCATGCATTGGGACTTCCTGTCGCGCTGGTGACTTATATCGTGATGGCTCTCGATGAGATCGTTCCCGGGTCCACGATGATGCGTTCGATTCGCGAAGCCGATTGTGTGGTTGGTAACTCGCGCTATGTGTCGCAGACTGTTCAAAACCGCTTCGGAGTCGAATGCGGGACAATTTACGACGGGACCAATCGGGAGTTGTTCCATCCGCCGATCGAGGGTCGGCGGCCCGGATCAAAGCTAACCGTGCTCTATGCCGGATCTTTTCAGGCTCGGAAGAGAGTAAATCTCGTTGTTCGCGAGGCCGCAAAGTGGCCTTCGGTCGAATTTCGGCTGCTGGGAAAAGGAGAAGAAGAAGGGAACTGCCGGTCTCTGGCGAGCGAATTGGGATGTCGTAATGTCACTTTCGTTGGCCATCTTACACAGCAGTGTGTGGCCGAAGAAATGCGAAGAGCCGACGTGTTCCTTTTCCCCAGTGTTTTGGAGGGGCATCCGCAGGTTCTTGTCCAAGCCGCGTCCTGTGGATTGCCGGCTGTGGCGATGAACAAATACCGGCCCGACTACGTTGTCAACGGTGAAACCGGGTACTTGGTAGAATCGGAAAACGAACTCTCCGAGAAGCTGGGTTTGCTGCTATCGGACCAGAATTTGCGACTCGAAATGTCGGCCGCAGCCTCCCGACATGCGGGGCAATTCGATTGGGACAAGGTTGCGCAGGATTGGCAACGTGTGTTTCTGGAAGCGGCCAGCAAGCGCCGCAAGAAATCTTAAGATTATTAATCTTAATATTATCAATGTTCGGAGCCCGCAGACTCGCTGGCCAAGAGAGTCGTTGGCGCGGCTGGGTTCGTACGTGCGGATCGTGACCAGAGTTGGGTCTGGACGGTGTGATATGGGATGGATTAGTGAGCGTTTCTAGGCCGCTGCTGCGTTACGGAGGCTTTGTGGCCTCGGTTACTACAGCTCGCGTTGTGGGGATCCTGCTCACGGCCGCTACCTTTCCTTTCCTGGTGCGGCGTCTCGGCGTGGATACTTATGGGTTGTGGAGCTATGTGGTTGCGGTATGTGCCTTCACCAATCTGGTGGCCAATCCCGGACTTACGTCGTATGCCGCGCAGCAGGTTGCGGCTCGACGCGAGGCGGCGTTCGAGACTATTTCCGATGTATTGGCACTTCGCATTCTGGCGAGCGGAGTGGCTGCGATCGCTGTGCTGGTGGTGGCAAGTTTTGAAGTCCGGCCGGACGTGCGTTTTCTTCTGAAGTTGTTCGGGGTCGCATCGGTGTTAACCAGCGCTCTATCGCTGGATTATGTGTTGTCTTCGCTGGAGTTGTTCCACGCGCAATCATTGATTTCCATCACGCAACAGAGTCTTTATGCCGCCGGCATTTTCACGCTGATTCGATCACCCAAGGATGTGGTTTGGGTGCCGGTCAGTATCCTGGTTTCCGCTTTTTTGGCCAGCCTGATTGGATGGGTGTTGTTGTGGCGCGCGGGATATCGATGCCGGTTGTCGATTGCGCCGCGACGCTGGGCCGTCATTCTGGCGCCCAGCCTGCATTATGCGGGATCTGCACTGATGTCGAATCTCTATCTCCGCAGCGGCCAGATTGCGGTGCGGTGGTATCTCGGCGAACATGCGCTCGGTCTTTACGCCGCCGGAGCGCGGTTGGCCGATGTGCTGCGTAATTTTCTTTCGGTGACCCAGACCGTATTGATGCCGAGAATGGCTCTGCGGGCAAATTCCGGCGATGGTCTGTCGAGGCTCACGCGGGTTGCGGCTTCGGTCCTCGTCTGGTTTGGCGTTCCGTTGACGGTCGGCGGAATTGTCACCGCCCCAGTGGTTGTTCCGTGGCTTCTTGGCGGCCAGTTTCAGCAGTCCGTCCATGTGTTTCAATGGGTCAGCCTCTATATGCTTACCGCACCAGCCGCGACTTTGTTCGCAGGAACGATTCTTTACGCCATGGGCCGGCACAGGGCTTACTTTGTTTCAACATTGACGGGCGCGGCCACGGCTGTAGTTCTTAATCTGATTCTGCCGCCCCTGTTTGGAGTTATCGGCGCTTGCGTGGCGCTGGTGCTGGGTGAGTTTGGGGTAGCGCTTTGTGCCTTCCTGTTGTGCCCGCCGGAGGTGCGCGCTGCCGCGAAGACGCCATTGCTGAATGTTTCGGTGATTTCGAGCCTGCTCATGGGCGTTGTCTTGTGGGTTGCGCTTCCACGGCACATGCACCCCCTGGCCTTGGTAGGCCTGGGATGCGCAGTCTATGCCATAACTTGGGCGGTTGTGGGGCGTAATCAGCTGAGAAACGCAATCGAGGGTTTGGCGTGATGATCGGTTCGGGATGGAAGCGCTTGTTTTTCCCGGCGTTGATGCTTCTTCTCTACATCCTGCAATGCGTCTGGTTCGTTCGCACTCAATCTTTTACTTTCGATGAACCGTGGCACCTTGTCGCAGGATTGGAAGCGTGGCGTTACGGACGGTTTCAGGATTCCCTGGACCATCCGCCGCTCGGGCACCTGCTGCCAACTTTACTCGTTGCTCGCGGCGATTGGAACATCACGTTGGGCGATGCGTCGCAGGAAGGGAGGGTCCAGTCGATTACGCCCGATCCGGTCGGTTTGGCAAACCGCACGCGCCCGGTGAATATCGTGCTCGGAGTTCTATCGGGGGTGCTGTTGTGGGGAACGGCGCGAAGGTTTTTCTCCGAGGGTGCCGCCAACGTTGCGATTGCCCTGTTTGCTTTTTCGCCTTCTTTGATTGCGCACTTTTCTCTGGTTACAACGGACGGGATCTGTACATTAATGGTCTTTGCCACCGCGGTGCAAGTTCTTCGCTGGCAGTCGAATCCGTCTCGAGGTCAGACCATCCTACTGGGTGTGGTTTTGGGCTTACTGCTGTTGGCCAAACTATCTACGCCTCCGATCTTCTGCCTAACCCTGGGCTTGGTTTTGGTTCTCAAACGCGACCGGTGGGAGTGGTCTCCGCGGCGATGGAACAAGCGGGCATTTGCTCTGGCACTGTGCACGGCGCTATTTGTATTCTGGGCTGGCTATTTCTTTCACGTCTCCCGACTCAAGACTGGCGATGGCACGGTTTATCTATATTCGCCTAACCGCGAACCAGTCGTAAAGGAAGCCGTCGGGCGTGTCTTCAGTTTCATGAGGGCGCCACTGCAAAAGCATCTCACGCTCCTAATTCCAGCGGGTGAATATCTGGAGGGGATCGGCACCATCGCACTGCACAACCAACATGGCCACAGAACCTTCGTGAACGGGAGGTTTACGCGGAGCCCAAGTGTGGCCTTTTACATCGTTGTGGCCCTGTTGAAATGGCCTCCAGTGGTTTGGCTGCTTTTCCTGTGGTCAGTCTTTCTCATGTTGTTTAGAAAGCTAGATCCGCCGCGGGATCTTTATGTCATGTTCCTGTATCCAGCGTGCTATTTAGTTGTGGTGATGTTGGCGCGGACGACGATGGGAGAGCGCCACTTCCTGCCGGTTTATCCTTTCGTTCTTCTGATTGCTTCTGGAGTGTGGGAGTTTGCGGTTAGGCGTAAGACTGCGCACGGCCGGGCGCTCGTTGGATCTAGATCAGGTTGGACAATCCTGATCGTTGGGGCGGTGCTCTTGAACGCAGGCGATGCGCTGCGGTATGCCCCGGATTATCTTTCCTACATGAATATCGTCGTACCGAATCGCTCAAGTTACCGGTATCTGAGCGATAGTAATGTCGACTGGGGACAGGGTTTGCTTGCACTGAGACGGTACGAAGCCGAACATCCCAAGGAGTCGATACATCTGGCTTACTTCGGCAATGTCAATCCGAAGGTCTATGGAATCAGAGCGACTCATTTGGAAGAAAACGAACGAGTATCGGGAACGGTTGTGATCAGCGAGACGCATCTCACCGGACAATATCTTGTGGATCCCAAGGGCTACCAATGGGTGACGAAGTATCCGATAAAAACGATCCTGAATCACAGCTTGTTTGTGTTTGACGTCCCTGCGGAGAATTTGAAGCCCTAACAGCTTGCGGAAAAAGCGTATCCAAGCGAGAAATGGCGGTTAATTTTGAAGGGCTTGTGGTATCGCTTAAAGCGATACCCTGACACGAAGCGACGCCTTTGAACCTTTACGCGGGCAAGAGGCGTCCTTTTTCCAGATGGCGCGTCACGTGGGCATATTGGGCGGCGTGCGGATCGTGGGTTACCATCACGATCGTCTTGTTAAAACTTTCATTGAGGCGCTTCAAGATCTCGAGGATGTCGGTTGCGGACGTGCTGTCCAGGTCGCCGGTTGGTTCGTCGGCGAGAATCAGCGTGGGGTCTCCAACGATGGCGCGAGCGATGGCTACGCGTTGTTCCTGTCCACCGGAGAGCTGTTTGGGAAGGTGATGGACGCGGTCTTCGAGTCCAACTAATTTGAGGGCGGTCATCACATGATCGCGGCGCTGTTGCGGCGTCATCCTGGTGAGGAGAAGCGGCAGTTCGACATTTTCGAAGGCGGTCAAGACAGGGATCAAATTGAAGGTCTGGAAAACATAGCCGACATGGGTATTGCGCCACTTGGCTGACTGGCCGTCGTTCAGGCTGAAAATATTCTTGTCCATGACTAAAAGCTCGCCTGAAGTGGGGCGGTCGATGGCGGCGATCATATTGAGGAGCGTTGTCTTGCCTGATCCCGAGGGGCCCATCAGGGCGAGAAATTCGCCACCGGCGATGTCGATGGAGACGTTATCGAGGGCGGTCACTTCGAAAGCGTCGCGCTTGAAAATCTTGCTGACTGCACGCGCCTGGACTACTTTGCTGGCGATGGCCGGTTGCGCCGGTGTCTGTGTCGTTGGAATTGCACTCATGATTGCCCCTTGATACGTATCTTTTGCCCGTCCTGTAAATCCGCGGGCCCTGCTGTAATTACGCTTTCGCCGCCGCCGAGCGAATCCACCAGATAGCCTCCAGAACGCTGGCCCTCGATATGAACCGCGCGGCGAAGAGCTTTGCCGTTGAAAGCCAGCAGGACGAACTTCGCTCCGTCTTTATCGCGCAAGGCGGCGGTCGGAACGAAAACATAGCTCTGCTTCGTGCTCGCAGCTTTGTCGTCGTTTGCTTTTGCCTTGAACTGCACGGTGGCATTCATCTCCGGGCGCAGGTAGGAATCGGGTTGCAGAATCTGAACCTTGACCTGGACGGTGGCTTTCTGGCGATTTGCTTCGGGCGACATTTCGGCGATCTCGCCCTTATAGGAGCGGTCTTTGAAGGCATCGAGAGTGACGATGCCTTCCTGCTTGGGCGACAGTTTGGCGAAGTCGTCCTGCGCGATATCGAGCTCGACCTGAATGTCGTTCAGATCGGCTAATGCGACTACCGATCCGCGCGGACCGCCCTCGGCGCCGCTGGCGAATTGGGCGGTGACGAGTTCACCTTTTTCTGCCGTGCGCTCGAGAATCGTGCCAGTGACGGGGGCGCGAATCACGGTGGCGTCGAGCTGAGACTTGGCATAGGCCATCTGGCCTTCGGCCTGCAGCAGGTCGCCTTTGGCGCGCTCGATTTCTTCGGAGCGCGGGCCAAGTTGCATGAGGCGGAATGCGCGCTCCAGCGAATTCATTCTTTGCTGCGAAGCGTCGTTTTTGGCGATGGCGTCGTCGAGACTCTGCTTGGAGGCTACTCCCTGGGCGAAGAGATCGCGGGTGCGGTCGAGATTGATCTTGTCATTCACGGCAGTGGCTCGCGCCTCCGACAGGTTGTGATCCGCCTGCTCTATCTCTTCGGGACGCGAACCATTCTGCTGTTCGAGCAGGCGGGCTTTGGCGCTTTCGACGGCTCCCCTAGCCTGTTCGTATTGGGCGCGGAATTCTTCGTCTTCGAGGCGGACAAGGACTTGGCCTTCTTTTACCTTGTCGCCTTTTTCAACGCCGATCCAGGCGACGCGGCCGGTGACTTTAGAGTTCACGCTGATTTTGTGATGGGCGACGATGTATCCGCTGGCCGAAAGGACAATGCTGCCAGCGGGGTCGCTGCCCTCGGCGGTTGCCCGAGCGACTTCTACTTCTGGTGTTCGGGAGTCGAGCGCGCGATATGCCAAGGCGGCGATTCCCAGCAGGACGACGACGGCGATTCCCCCCAGGATGAAGCGGCGCGACCAGGCGGGCGGTTCTCCGCCGCCATCGCGCAGGGAGTGATCGATGCGCAGACTGCGGAGGTCGTCGTGCTTGCTATCGGCGTGGCCGATTTCCGTGGGCATTGGTGAAGATACGCTCCAACTCGCTTAACGGTTCAAAATCTATGCACACGATTGTACGAGATATATGTTACATGCAGCCCCTAAAGCGGCTTTGATTCTGCGATTTTTCAGCATCTGTAGAAGCTTGCGGAAAAAGTGTCTCCCGCGCCCCAGCCTTACCTCAGCGGCTGAAGCCGACATTGGAAACAAGCGACTTATCGCAGCGGTAAACCGCTGCGCCACCCAAAATCAAGTGCAACAGCCAGTTTGTCCGCAGCCTGCAAAGCGATGCCTTGATACAAAAACCCTGCTACGCTCGCAGCGAGGTCAGTATGTCCTGGCGGGCTGCGTGCCAGGCGGGGGCGAAGCCGCCCAGCAGGCCCATGATCAAGGCAAAAATCACCGCCGTTATCGCGACCGCCCATGTCAGGTGCAGACTGAAAACGGTTTCGCTGAAGGTGAGCGAGTTGCCGATACCGGTGGTCATGCCGTTGAAAGGCAAGATTAGGAGGATGCCTACGGCCGCACCGAGCAGCGAAAGCAGCAAGGCCTCAATCACGAACGAGGTGAGAATGCTGGGCCGCGAAAATCCTATGATGCGCAGAGTGGCGATCTCTTTCGAGCGATGGGCGACGGCGGCGTACATGGTATTCATGGCGGCGAAACTGGAGCCGATCGCCATAATGATGGCGACGAAGGTGCCGATGAATTTGATGGCTCCGCCGGAGCTGGTTTGCTTCTCGTAATATTCGGTTTCGAGCGTGCCTTCTAACTTCAGGCGCTGATCGTCGCTGACACGGTGTTTGAGCGCATCGGCCGCTACCGGGTCGGTGGCGCGCAGATAGGCTGAGGCGTAGGCTCCCTGGCGGTCGAAGTCGGCGGCGATCTGGTTGACGTCGCCCCAGATTTCGGAATCATAGGCGGTGCCGCCGGAATCGAAGACGCCAACGACTTTCCACTGGCCCTTGGCGAAGTCGAGCGTGTCGCCGACGTTCGCGCCGCTAAAACGATTGTGGATGGAGTTGCCCACGACCACTTCGCGCTGTCCAGGAGTAAACCAGCGGCCTTCGATGAGCTTCGCGCTCGGACGCAGAGTAAGTCCCGCCGGCATCAGCCCGCGAACCGAAACGTTGACTTCCCCGGTGCCATCTTTGCGCGGCAGTACGACTACGACCACCCATTCGGCGGAGGCGATGGGATCTCCCTGGGCGTCTTTGGCGATTCCGGGCAAGGTTTTCAAGGTTGGGAAGAGATTGGCATCGAAGCCTCCTGAAAGTTCGGCGGTCGAGCCTTTGCGCATGACGAGCACGTTGATGGGATCGCCACTGGATTTGAAGGCTTTCTGCAGACCGGCCAGGAGTGCCATGAGGAACACCGCGGTGGTTACGGTGAGCGCTATGCCAAGGGCCGTCATGATGGTGAGGCCTTTGCGCAACTTTAGATTGCGGATGTTATAGCTGATCGGAATCGCCATAGTGTTTCTTCACCTACGCAGCGTACCGCTAAAAACAGCGCCTAAAGGCGCATCCAGAAAATAGCGCGTTACGGTATGCCTGAAGGCATACCCTGATACGCATCGGCGTGCCTCGGTCGATTCAGGCATCCCCGGAATCGGCCCTCATACGAATCACGGTATTCCTGACACAAAATCATACTAACGATGCAAAGAGCTAACCGATGTAGCGCAGGCCCTCCACGATATCTAATTTTGATGAGTGGTAGGCGGGAACAATCGCGCTTAGTAATCCGACCATTCCTGCGACAAAGATAGCGAGCAGCAGCGTGGGGGGCGTCACCTTCATCCCGGAAAGAAACAGACTCATGCCGGGGGCGTGCGATAGAGCCGAGACTAGCAGGATTGCCATGACACATCCGAGCGCGCCTCCGGTCAAAGCGACCAGGACCGCTTCGCCAATGTAAAGGCGCAAGATCGTCTGCCGTGTAAATCCTAGGGTCTTCAGAACTGCTACCTCGCGGGTCCGTTCGCGGATCGACATCGCCATGGTCGTGGCCGAAACCAGAAGAGTCGCGAACACCACTGCGAAGCAGATGCTCAGGATAAATGCCTTCACGTTTCCAATGCTGTTGATGAAGCTCAGTTGGAACGCCTTTTCGCTCTCGGTTTTCGTGGGCTCGGGAGAATTGCGGAACATGTCATCTACCGCGGAAGCTACGGTGGAGACGCTTTTTGGAGAATCGGCGAGAATGGAAAACATGCCCGCTTTGCCTTTAGCAAACGCGACAGCTTCTTCGACATACTTCTGATTAAAGTAGACGGATTCCGTAGGCTCCGGCGCGGTATAGATGCCGCGGATGGTGAGTTCAAGATCCATGGGATAGATGGTGCCCTGGAGCACGATACGATCGCCTACCTTCCAGCCATATCGCTTGGCGAGTTGGTCGTCGACAATGGCGCCGGCACGATCGCGTTGCCAGGCGAGGAGTTGATCAGCGGGAATCTTAAAGTCGGTGTAGATCTTGAGGATTTCGTCGGGATCGGTGCCGAACTGAGCGAACATATTCTCTGGTTTGGAATCTTTATAGATGCCTCCGAACCAGTTGCTGGGAGCGACGGCCACGACACCGGGAATGGCTCGGATTTTCTCCCGGTAAAACAAGGGCATGGATTCGGTGAGAGAGACGCGGTGACGAGTGATCAAGCGCTGCGCGGATTCGGCGCTGAACGTGTCTATATAGAAGGCGCGCCAGATGGTCATCATCAGAGTCAGCAACAGCAGCGAGAAGGTGATGCTCAGCACGGTGAGGATGCTGCGCCGCTTGTTGCGAAACGCGCTCTTGGTCACGAAGCGAATTAAGGTCATAGGCTCCGATGCCTGCCAGTTGAGAGGAGTTTTTCCCTAGAGAGAATCAACCCCATCTGCGCTCGTTGTGAGGATAAAACAGTGGCTAGGGTTGGCACAACTTGTCTGGGTTTCTGCTTCTAGGCCAGAGTGACGGGCCCCTTGCTTAATTCGCCGGAGCTTGTTTTCTGGTCTTTGTTTTTGGGCTTGGTCTTTGTTTTGGGCTTGGTCTTGGGCTTTCTCTTGGGTTTGTTCTTGCGCTTGTTCCTGGCTTTGCTCTTGCGCCTGCTCTTCCGTCTGGTTTTGTTCCTGCTGAGTGGTTTCCAGAAAGGCTTGCAGCGCTTTCTTGTCCTCGTCGAGCATCCTGGAGAACCTGATCCCATTTCCCACCTGGGATCGCAGGTGACCACGCTGGCGGCGACTAAGATGACGGTCTCCATGGAGAGCTGCAAATCCAGGTGGGTTCCGACCGGAAATGGCAATCGCCTGGATGTACCGCGAAGACTACGACCGCGCGGGCTATTTGGTTCTGCCCAAGGGCAATATGAGAGTTCCTTTCGTGATTGTGTTATTCTGGCCAACACGTCCGTTGACAGCGCGACTTATGTGTATGACCCATATATCGGGGACTATGCGGATCTTCAGGCGATCGATCACGAGTTTCACGGAATCTTCTCGGCTCACAATTTCCCGGATACGGCGAATTTTCCTCACGGTGTCCAATACCAGCGCAACGCAGATTTCGCGACCCAGCGGCTATTCGATCTGAGCGGCATCACGACGGTGGCGGCACCGAGGGCTTCTGGGAAAAGACCGTGCAGCACATTAGAGAATATGCAACGATTCTGGGTGTGTTGTCGGCAAACCGGAGACTTCCAAGGAACAGCCGGGTGCGAACTGGTTCGTTATGCGGCCAGAGGCCCGATGGGAACAAGTTGGTAGCGCAGTAGTTTGGCTTGGCGTTTGAGTTTTGCCCCCAACCATTTCTCCTCTGGGCTTCTCTGGCGTCCCAAAGGGTCTCGTCATATTCGACTTGTTGTTTGACCATGGCGTAAAAGATCACTACGATCTTGTGGGCGGCTGCCATCGTGGCAGCTTCGGGGCCCAGCTCGGCTTTCATTCGACGCAGGTAGTTGCGTAAGGGCGTGAGGCTACCATGGAGGGAGAAGGCGGCCATGCGAAATAAATGGCCAGCGCGGTTTTTCACCTTTCGTGCTCCTCGCCACAGCAGTTTCCCGCCGCTGATATCACGATCTGTTGCTGATAGATGCGGTACAGATCTCGCGATTGACCGAGGGCAAATAGATGCTCGGGCCGCTAGTTGCCCTCCATAGATTTGGGGATGGTCTCGGTGTCGGCATGGATGTTTGGATGCCGCAGCTTGGCGAGCTCGGCGCCGTCCCGTTGGCCAGCCAGAATGGCGTCTACAATGGCCAGGCCGGTCAATCCGGTAATGTCACTGAAGACATGGTGGATTTGCAGGTACCTGAAAACTTTCCAGTATTTAATTTCAATGGAAAATTTTATTTACAGGGCCTAACCTTGGCCATCGAATCGAGAGTGTAAGCCAAGCTTTACCCTACTGAGGAGATGAAACCATGGCCGCTGCTTCGACCACAAATGCAATTCCAGAAGAATATCTCTGCATAGCCCTCGAATCTCATCCCGAAATCGCCGAAGCCCGCGCTGAAGTTCAAAAATCTAGCGCCGTCGTCCGCCTGGCGAAAGCCAATACATCTCTGAGGTCGAAGCCTTCGCCCGCTACAGTTACAATTTCCCCTCCCTGGCCAGAAATTTCGGCACCTTCGGCATCCGGCGACGGCAGGCGGCAGAACTCGGCCAAGGCGAAACACCGATCGCAGCTCGCGCAAACCAAGGAAAACCTGGAATCGTGCGTACAAGAGAAAGGAAACCTATGAGAGTTGTTATCGTCGGAGGAGGATTTGCCGCGGTGAAGTTCGCGGAAACATTGCGCAAGAAAATGCGCGCTTCGGAATGTGAGATTGTCATGTTCAGCCGTGAGAATCACATGGTGTTTCATCCGCTGCTCGCCGATGTGGCCGGCGCATCAGTCAATGCCGACGGTGCGGCAGCGCCGCTGCGCCAAATGCTGCCGGGAGTGGCGTGCCGGACGGAACGAGTGCAGCGCATCCTGCTGGAATCGTCTCAAATTGAATATGATGACGGTACGGGCGCACTGGTGTCCATAAAATACGACCACTTGGTGGTGGCCTGTGGCGCGGAAAGCAATCTGGGGATTATTCCGGGCATGAACGATCACGCGTTTGCGTTTAAAGTGATGCGCGATGCCATCGAACTGCGGCAGCACGTGGTGCGGCAAATGGAACTGGCCGAAGCCTGCAACGATCCGGAGCGTCGGCGTTCTCTGCTGAGTTTCATCGTGGTGGGAGCGGGATTTAGCGGCGTGGAAGTGGCGGGGGAATTAAACGAACTGGTGCGCAGCAGCACCCGGTTTTATCGCAACTTCCGCAAGGAAGACGTGCTCGTGACGCTGGTGCATTCGCAGGCGCAGATTCTGCCGGAAGTGGCGCCCAGCCTGCGCGAATTCGCCCGAAAGAAAATGGAGAAAAATGGCGTCACCATGCTTTTGAATACGCGAGCTGTGGCAGCCACCCATGAAGGCATCGAGTTAAAAGATGGCAAAATGCTGCGCTGTTCGACGATCGTGTGCACGATTGGAACGGCAATTTCTCCACTGGTGCAACATCTCGAAGTGCCCAAGGAAAAAGGACGCATACGCACCACTCCGGAAATGCGCATCGAAGGTCAGACCAACGCCTGGGCCCTTGGCGACTGCGCGTACATTATTAACGCGCTTGATAATGAGCCTTCGCCGACGACGGCACAATTCGCTGAACGCCAGGGCCGGCAAGCGGCATTGAACCTGGTGCGCTCTGTGAAGGGCGAAGCCGCACTGCCATTCCGATTCAAAGCGCAGGGACAACTTTGCTCCATCGGCGGATATGAGGCGGTTGCGGAAATGTTTGGTATGCGCATTTCCGGTTTCCTGGCGTGGTTCATCTGGCGGGGCGTTTACCTTTTGAAGTTGCCGACGTGGTCTCGCAGAGTAAAGGTGGCGCTGGATTGGGGTTGGGACGTGCTCTTTCCTCGCGACCTGAGTTTTCTGAATACAGACACGGCGCAAAATGTGACCCATGCCTACTTTCGTCCGGGTGATTTTATTCACCGCCAGGGAGAGTTGGCGAACACTTTCAGCATCATCGAAGAGGGCGAGGTGGAGGCCCTGAAAGCGATGGGGCAAAATGCAGAGCCTCAAATTGTTGCCGTTCTCAGCAAGGGAGACTCCTTTGGCGAAGCCATGCTGATGGGCAATCGACAACACGAAACCAGCGTTCGCGCACGAACCGCTGTGCGCCTGACGCAGATTGGCGGCGAACTTTTTTCTCAACTGGCCGGAGCATCGACGGCACTGCGCGAACTCCTTTACCAGGCGTTAACGCGCCGGTCCGGCGATTTCTGGCGGCGCCTGCCACTGGCGAAATCGCTGCTGGCCGACGAGCCGCTGGCGTCTTTCCTTGATCCTCTTCCTGCAAAATTCCTGAGCAAAGAGATAACGCTCGCCGAGGCGGTGATTGCACTGAACGAAAGCGTTGGCGGCGAACTGCTGATCCTCGACGAGAAACAGCAACTGTGGGGCACGCTGGACCGTAACAATCTGCACAGCATCATCGCGCGCATTGCGGTAATGCCTGAGCAAACGAGCGGTGACGTCACGCAACGTAAGCTAAGTGAACTACTGGTTGGGAATCCGCTCTACGTCTCCCTCGACGATTCAATCTTCGTGGCCACGGCTACGATGCTAGATCATGGCATCTCGTGGCTGCCGGTGGTGCAGAATAAAGGAAATCTCCGGCCTGTCGGCTGCTTGCGCGGAGAAAAAATCGGCAGCGCCATGATTCAGAAGCTGGGTGAAATGAAACGAATGCAGCCAAACGCCGCCTGAATTGAGCCGCTGCCAATCTCACGGGCTGCCCGCCTTGCAGCACTGGGCACAGTTCCATCGCAGATCGAACCAGAGACCTCTCCCGCCTAGGAATCCGACCCTCTTTGGCTTTGCCCCAAGTGCGGCGGACCAATGGCGGTCATCGAACGACTTGCCGCTGCTCAACTCCAACTCCGTTCTCCACCACCGTTGATCACTACTGCAGCATGAAACGGCTTGCCCACAACTCGAAACCTCCGCACGGTTCACCACGCCCCGTTCCCGTCCGCCTTGCTCCTGACACCATCTCTACTTCGCGCTCCCTATCACACCGTTTTCGAATAACGATTCTCGCTTCCACGCCCTCGCCGGCCCCCTCCTCCGCTTCGTGGTGACTTCACCAACGGCAACACTTCTCCCCCGCTCCATTCAATTTGCGTAAGAACCGCGTCCGCTGCGCCAGCGGCTTCCTTCTGACGGCTTTTTCGAACGCGATGCCTCACACCTTCTTTCAACCTCGAGCACTCGTCCCGGCGTCGCCTCTGAAAAAGCACTAGCGTCATCCGGGAGTTAGCTACGATCTGATCCTCACAAGGCCCAATCCCAGTTTATGCGGCCGACTTGGAGATTGCATCCACAGCATTGTGCACCGACGCCACCGATGAGAATAGCGGAATAAGCCCCTCGACCAATGTGGGGTGAGTCAGGACGGCATCGCGCAGCGCGCTATAAGGCAGTCCGGCGATCATGGCAACCTGGACAGCAGCCATGATCTCTCCTGCATCAACCGCGAGAGCCGTGAAGCCGAGAATGCGATCGCTGTCTGCTTCCACGAGTGCCTTAATAAATCCTCGCGTTTCACCGAGCGTGCGCGCACGCAAGTTGGCTTTCATGGGGACTTTGAACAGGCGATACGAAATCCCTTGCGCCGTCGCCGCGGTTTCATTCAGGCCAATGCGAGCGAGTTCAGGATCGGTGAATAGACAATATGGAACTTGTCTGCCCGTAGTCACGCGTTTGCCGCCGGTTAGATTGGCATGGACTACGCGGAAATCGTCGACGCTGATATGTGTGAACTGCGGGCTGCCCGCAATCTCTCCGATCGCCCAAACGCCGGGCGCGGTGGTCTGCAACCGCTCATTGACAATGATCTATCCACGGTCGTTCAATTCGACGCCGGCTGACTCCAGACCAAGTCCCTAGGTATTCGGAGTGCGGCCTAGCGCGACCAGCGCGTGACTGCCCATCATGGTTTTCTCTACTCCATCTTGCTCGATGACGGCGCTCACCGAGTCTCCCGACTTTCCCGACACCCGCTTGATCCCTACATTCAGAAGAATATCGATGCCTTCTTCCTCAAGTAGACCGCGAAGAGCGTCGCATACATCTCCATCTTCTTTAGACATCAACCGCTGATTGCGATCGATCAGCGTCACTTTGCTGCCGAAGCGCCGCATTGCCTGGGACAGCTCTACTCCAACATAGCCGCCGCCAATGACAAGAAGATGTTCTGGAACTTCGTCGAGTTCGAGCGCCTGCACATGCGTAAGGGGTTGCGCTTCAGCAAGGCCAGGAATTGCTCCCAACGCGGCCCGCGTGCCCGTACTAACGATCACATTCGCGCCCCGCAATTGACGTGTGGTCCCATCCGCCAGGGTGACTTCCACAGTTCTCGGAGCCAGGAAGCGGGCCGTTCCCAATATGAACTCGGCCCCCGTGTTCCTGTAATTCTCCATATACATGTCGTTCAGGCCACGCACCATCTTGCGCTTGCGTTCACGGACGCCCGACATATCAATTGTGAACCCGTCGCAGGAGATGGCGTACTGCTTGCTTTGGCGAAAATAGGATGCGACCTTTGCCGTATGGATGATGTTCTTGCTTGGCAGGCACGCGATGTTGGGGCACGATCCGCCAATGTATTTGCGGTCGATGACCGCCACGCGTTTTCCTTCTCCGGCAAATGTCCAGGCAGCAACGGTCGAACCCGTGCCGCCACCGAGAATCACCAGATCGAAGTCTTCAGGCTGTGCATTGTTAACTATGCGGGCGGATGAGTTAATCTTTTTGGCTGTCATGCGACCTTTCCTTTCCGAGCGACAGATTCACTCTTGGCTCGCATTGATTTGACGAGGTCGGCCGACGACGCTCCTTCAAGCGACAATCCGTAGCCAACTTCTCGCACGATGCGTTCCTTCAACGGTTGAATGAAGTGGATGCGGGTGTTGCGGCGTGTCACTTCCGGGGCCTTCAGGTACAGCTCGGCCAATTCCCGCGCCCGGGTGAGCGTCTTACCTTTCGGCACAACTTCGGCTACCACTCCCCATTCGTGTGCAGTATGCGCCGGCAGCGGTTGTGGGTTCAGCAGGAACGCCTCCGCTCGCCCCGCTCCCGCGCGATAACTCCAGGTGGTAAAGATTCCGTCACCGGGTGCGACGCCTGCGGAGAAGTGGGCCACATCCTGGAAGGTCGCACCCTCCGCCGCCACAATTACACTGGCAAGCAGCGCGTAGTCTGAGTGCACGTGGGCACGTCCCTCGATGGCCGCGATGACAGGCACGCGTATGTTGGCTATGTTTTCCAAAGCCTGAACGCCTTCGTCGTGAACTTGGCTCCAAACCCCGGGATCGGCAACGTCGCCGAAAGAGGACCAATCGACATCAGTAATAAACTCCCCACCTGCACCGGTGAGGATTACGATCTTGTTCGCTCGATCTTGCGAAATCCGGTAGAAGGCATCGATAAGTTCCGTGTGAGCTTGCGCGGACATAATGAACGGCCCGCCGTTGCTGTGGAACTCAGCAACTAGCACACCTTTGTCATCTCGGGTCAGCTTTAGGTTGTGATAAGCAGTGAAATAGTCACTTTGAAGTTGCATCGTACTCTCCTCTCTGATTTGGTTGTTCTGCGAGCCAATCCCAGTTATCAGAATCCGCAACTGCCTGAGAGTTGCAGGACGGATGGTGTAGTCCGTGTTTACAGCGGTCGGCTCATTGCACTCAGGTGACTACAACAAGTCCGCCTGCCGCCCTGATCACCTCTCCGGTGATCCAGGCTGATTCGTCTGATGCCAAGAACACCGCCAGGGGTGCGATATCGGTGACGCGACCGCGCTAGCGTCGTTGACCAGAACATCCAGTCTTCCGAACGCGGAATCTACTTCTTTGAATAGCCGCGCGACATCTGCTGCCTTGGAGATGTCAGCACCGACCGCAATCGCCTTGCCCCTACTATTGGGAAGCGTTGCCCCTCATCTAGGCACAATCCGCAGTCACCAGGCTCATTGCGCCCGTGGTCCCGACAGGTCTAGTCTGACGAAGCAGCTGATGAACAACAGTGAAATCCAGGCAGCTTGGAAGTATCACGATGGCACGAAACACTCCTATTGGAGTATTCGTAACCATCCTCACATCTTGGACTGGGCGAATCGGCCGCAGTCTTTCAAAATCTACCCAGAGATCGAGCCTCTTCCACTGCCGCGGGACGTGCCGCAAACAGGGGTGACCGCGCTCTCGGCAATCTCAGAACCGGCGTCTTCGTCGCCGGCTGACTCGGTTCCTGACCTTCAGGATCTAGCGCGCCTCCTCTATTTTTCGGCAGGGATTACCAAACAGCGTGCATATCCAGGTGGAGAAATCTACTTTCGCGCCGCAGCTTGCACCGGAGCTCTGTACGAGATCGAACTGTACGTCGTGACGGACGATCTCCCGGGGCTGGATGCCGGCGTGTATCACTTCAATCCGGCGGATGTATCCTTACGGCTTCTGCGAAAAGGTGATTTTCGCGGAAACCTAGCTCGGGCGACGGCGATGGAACCCGCGGTGGCTCACGCGCCCGCGTGTATCATTTGCACCGGCACGTACTGGCGGAACGCCTGGAAGTACCAGGCGCGCACCTATCGCCATTTTGGTTGGGACAACGGCACCCTGCTGGCAAATATGCTGGCCGTTGCGGCGGCTTCGGGGCTGCCGGCCGAGATCGTGCTCGGGTTCGTGGACACCGAAGCGAACCGCCTGCTTGATCTCGATACGCGGCGTGAGGTCTCCTTGTGCCTGGTACCGATCGGCCGCACCTTCGAGCGTTCGCTGCCGGAACCGAGAGAGGCTCCGCCGCTCGGCCTGGAGACGATTCCGCTTTCGCAGCGCGAGATCGAATGTCCCGCCATGCTTGAGATGCACGACGCGTCTTCGCTTGCGTCGGTAGAGGAAGTAGCTCAGTGGCGCGGGAAGCCACTGGTCCTCCCTTATTCACCTCTGGCGGGCGAGGCAGTTCGCCTCCCGCGACTGCCGGAAGAAGAACAACCGAAGGACACGATTGAGCAGGTAATCCTGCGCCGCGGCTCTACCCGAACGTTCGATAAGGCGGCATCCATTACGCTGGCACAACTTTCTACCATTTTCGACTACGCCACGCGACATCTTCCGACTGACTTCCTTAAGCCCCCCGGCGAGCATCTCAACGATCTTTACCTGATCGTGCATTCGGTGCAGGGGCTCAAGCCGGGCGTTTACTTCTTCCGGCCTGAGCAGAACACCCTGGAGCTTTTGAAGGAGGGGAAATTCCGCGCCGAGGCCTATCACCTTGGGCTGGAACAGGAACTGTCGGCGGATGCCTGCGTGGACATCTTCTTTCTCGCCGATTTAAAACGTATTCTGGAGCAATACGGGAACCGCGGCTACCGGGCCGTCCAACTCGAGGCAGGTGCCATTGGTGGCAGGACGTACCTGGCTGCGTATGCCCAGCACCTGGGTGCGACCGGGCTGACATTCTTCGACGATGATGTGATTAGCTTCTTTTCACCGCACGCAAGAGACAAGAGTGCCATCTTCCTGCTTGCGATTGGCAAGCCGCTGAAACACAAGCCACAGTAGGACCAACTCCCGGATTGTCAGCAAACCGCAGTCAAGTGGAGTGGCCCTGCGCAAGGGCGATCCGAATCCGCCTCGGCCAGGAATCGCTGGGCGTGACGCTCACCTACCTCAAGGGCAAGGACGCCACCGCCGTTTTATAAGACTGTTCCTTAGTTCGCACGCCATGCCGAGCAGCAAAGATTGATGCTCGGCGGCGAGGTTCCGGCCGCCCGTTCAAATACACGCGAACACCTGACCGAAACACAACAAGAAGTCGTAGATGCACTCGTCGCTCTCGGCTTTACGAATAAAGATGCAGTCTCGATGGTCGAGGCAGCCGAGGGGACGGATTTCGAGTCGCTTTTTAGGTCGGCGCAAGCGCAGCGCGCAGGCAAAGTCAGTGAGGTGGCGGAATCCGATCAGGGGAACGAAGTCATCCCCAGTGAGCAACAACTTGGCGAACCAGTCGCCGCGGGGGCCACAACCCAGCCGACCGAACCCAGTACCGACTCCGAGCCCGCAAGCGTGACGGTTGTCACGGATGCCGACGCGGCGGGCCGTGGACTCTGCCATTCGGGCCGACAATAAGGAAGATGGGGCAATATGGCTGGCAAACGCAGCTCTGCAACAGGCTGCTTACGGCAATGCCGCAGAAGCGCGGTGGACAGCGGCGGAAGCTTTGAAGATGTATCCTGCGAGTCAGGGTGTCGAGAGCTTATCAGCGCTTGCATTTGCCATTTCGGGCGATACAACGCGAGCGGAATCCTTGGCTCAAGATTTGGCAAAACCTTATCCGCTGGATGCGCAGATGCAGAAGCTTTGGCTGCCAGCAATTCAGTCGCAATTAGCGCTGAATAGAAAGAAGCCAGCTCTTGCATTGAACGATCTACAAGCTGTTACTCCTATTGAGTTAGGTCAAATCGCATTCGTTGCCAATATTTCCTGCCTCTATCACGTGTATATTCGCGGAGAGGCATACCTGGCCGCCGGACAAGGTAGTGCTGCCGCTGCCGAGTTTCAGAAAATTCTCGATCATAGCGGCATCGTCTGGAACTGCTGGACGGGAGCGTTGGCGCATCTGGGAGTCGCTCGCGCTAATGCCTTGCAGTCGAGAACCTCACAGGGCGCGGATGCCGATGCCGCCCACATCCGCGCGCTCGCCGCTTACAAAGATTTCCTCACGCTCTGGAAAGACGCCGACCCGGATATCCCCATCCTGAGGCAAGCCAAGGCAGAGTACGCGAAGTTGCAGTAGCGCCCACCAGCCCCCCGTTAACCCGCACCCACATTGCACTCTCGTAATTTGAAAGTGTGCTCCGATGGTAGTCAAATCAATTCACTCGCCACTTCCAGATTAGTTCCAACGCCACCGAGTCCTGGACTTACGAAAGCGAAGGATAGACATGACATTCTTGCAGCGACTCGTCGCAGAACTTTGCCCCCATCGCTTTGCTTGGCCACGGCTCAATGTCGATGGACAGCACTATCAAATCTGTCTCGTTTGTGGAACCGCGTACGAATATGATTGGAAGAAGATGCAACGTACTGATCGCCTGCTGGTGGTGAATGGGCAGCAGCCTTGGCTTGGATTGGGAGGGAACCAATCGTCGCATGGTATGAAACTCCCACATTAAGCAGAGTCAACCAAGAGGGAAAAGGCTAAAACCTCCCCAAACACCTCCACTCGCTTCTCTGATGAAGTGAAGCCCTTTAAAGCAGGCGGCCCTTATTTCGTTTTGACGGAGCGCCTTTCAGCGATGGCATCGTAGAGGCTCTTTTCCACGGTCAGCAGGTCTGCATTGCCGTCGAGAACGATATTGGCATAGGCTTTGCTGGGAGGGAGATATTTGCGGGCCGCCGGTAATACCGTATTTTCATATTGCCACAGTATTAAGTCCATCGGACGTTGACGCTCGGTTATGTCCCTAACTTTGCGGCCGTTTCTCTCTGGCCCATAACCACGATTGTAGCGAAAAATGTAGCGGCTCAGGGCAACCGCAGAACAGCGCTTCACTGGTTCGCAAGATGTCAACAGTGCCGATAGGCAAACCACTCTCAGAAGCGGGAAATCGACTTGCTATGGGTAGCGCTTCTTAGCAGCAGTCGCAAGGTCTGCCTCGTATTGCCTGCCAGCCTTCGCGCAGAACCAGTGGGATTATGAGCAGAGCGGCAACCGGATCGGCCCACGCCATGTGCCAAATTGCATTAACTGCCAATCCCACCAAGGCGATGAGCGAAAGATAGGCGCATAATGCGGACTGCGCTGCGTCCGCTCTCAACGCAGCACTGCCGGTGGCTGCGGACAGACGGCGCTTCTCCTTCGCAAGCAACGGCATGACGGCAAGAGCGGCAACCAGAACAGCCATCCCAGCAAGTGCGGGTCTGGGTTCGCTATAGCCCAGTAAACTCAAGGATGAACTAACTGCGACATAGGCAGCAAGTGCGAACAGCAAGGCTCCCGCGACGCGAGCGGCCCTCCGTTCCACGTCCTCGTGAGCAGCCGTGGCCCGAAACCTCCACAGCACAACCACCGCTGAAAAGAGTTCGATGGCACTGTCTCCGCCGAACGCGAGCAGGGCTGGGCTGCGTGCCTTCCACGATGCCAACAGGGACACGACAGCCTCCACTGTCATCCAAACGATGGTGAGTACTTGAACCTGCCGAATGCGGTGGATAGCTTCTGGGGTAGCAATCTGCTGCACGGAAGCCATTTGGGTCAGTATTATCGCACGACGGAAGTTGATGGACGATCACGTCGTTTCTTCCTGTTCTTCGTCTTCGCGTTGGCGTGTTCGCGAAGGAAACTTACGGCACAGCAGACAAGGAAGACCATGAACGCAAGCCATAGCACAAGGAAAACAGCCTCGAAGACCCGCTCGCCCTGATCGAAGAAGCGATCCCACGGAATTGTAACTACAGCCGTGGTAAGGCAGTGAGCTTGATCTCCAGACATTCCATTTGTGTAAACCGGGATGCGGGAGATGAGAATCGTATCTTGTGGATGTGAGCAACGTCTTTAGGACGTCCAAGGCTATCTTCCGGCTAATTTAGCTCTTCGGAATGTCGGCACGGTTCCACCATCCGCCCCCAAGAGCTTGAAACAACGCGGCAGTGTCGGCATACCGATTCGACTGAGCTTGCACAAGGCTAATCAAGGCTTGCTGATAGGCTTGTTCCGCGCTCAAGAGCGCGAGGTAGTTGGCGTATCCGGATTCAAGCTGTTTCTTCGTCAGGTCGAGGGTGATGCCAGCGGCATCTTTTGCGGCCGCCGCGGCCTTCAAGGCATCGGCATCCTGTTGCAGCGCGTTCAGCGTGTCGGCGACATTTTGAAAGGCGGTTAGGACGGTGCTGCGATACTGTTCGTCGGCCTGCGTATAAGCGGCTCGTGCGGCGCGCTCCCGATGCATGAGGGTGCCGCCATCAAAGATGGGCTGCGTGATCCCTGCAGCTACATCCCAAAAGCCGTTGCCGCCCGAGAACAATCGCCCGAGAACCACCGCCATGCTGCCAGCGTCCGCAGTCAGTACAAAGCTTGGGAGGCGGTTCGCACGGGCAATCCCAATCTGGGCGCTGGCTGAATGCAGGTTTTCCTCGGCCTGGCACACATCCGGGCGCTGCTCGACGAGTTGTGAAGGAAGGCTTACCGGCAGTTCCTGCGGGAGTTGCAAGCTCGACAGCTCAAACTTTTCGGCCAAATCCTGGTTGGGAAATCCGCCAGCCAGCATAGCAAGCAGGTCGCGTTGTTGCGCCAACTGCTTGAGCAGCGGAGGCAAGGTAGCGGCCACTTGCGCGAGCTGAGATTCCTGTGCTGCCACATCAAGCTCGCTGGCATATCCCTTCGCATACTGTTCTCGCAGGATCTTCAACATGTTCGTGTTGATGATGATGAGTTCCTGGGTCGCTGCAATCTGTCCCCGCAATGACGCTTCTTGAATGGCTCCGGCAGCCACGTTTGCGCTCAGCGTGATATGGGTTGCGGCCAGGGCAAAACGCGCTTGCTGTTCCTGCGCTTGCAACGACTCCACGGTTCTCCGGTTCAGACCGAAAACGTCGGGCACAAAAGAAACGCTCACCTGCGGCGTGTAAAGGCTGTAGGTCAGGGCACTGGTGTTGGTTACCGGTGAAATATCTGCCGATGACTTAGCATGGGTCGCCGAGAAACCGCCCGTGACACTGGGATAGTAAGCGCCACGCTGGGCCAGCATATTTTCTCGTGCAACTATCAGTGCCGCCTGCGCCGCCTTCAGGTCGGGATTGGCTTTGAGCGACCGCTCAATCAACTCGTCCAATGGCCTCGAGTGAAACAAGGTCCACCACTCGCCTGGAATGTCGTGCCCGTCCACCAAGTGTTGGGCTTCTCCGCCGCCGATATTGGGCGTGCTCGTAGTGGTCGTAATTGGAGCGGGTGTGTAACCGCTAACATCTGGAGCAACGGGTTTCTTGAACCTCGGCCCAACCACGCAACCTGCCGTGAGCAGCATGGCCGAGACTGCGATGAAGCCGGTGAGGCACGATTTGCGTGTGCGAATCATACGAATGATTTCCTTAAGGCCTGCGGTGCATACCAGTTCCGTTGATTGCGCCGGAATTGCTAATACCGGAGTTTGCCAATCCACCAACGACCGCCGGGTTCGATCCGCGATGGCGCACATTAGTGGGTAATGGGTTGAGCGATGCCACGCTGGGCCGAACACTTGTCGACCGAGCGGGCGGGGCGTGTTTGGCTGTTTCGTTCTGGATTAATGCACTTTTTGCGGCAGCACCAGATCTAGCTGAGGCCGGCTGACGAAGGCTGGCTTCGTTCCGAGGCAGGGGACGTTTCTGGGTAGCCGGAAGCTGCTCCGGACGATTTGACGCGATCAGGCCTGCACGGCTGTGCGGGTGATTCTTGTCAGAGGCGTGCTGCGGTGAGGCCGCATAACTTGTCTCCTGCATTAACGCGGCACAACTCACCGTCAGAAGTAGAAAAGGAAGGCAGCTGACCTTCATAGTAGATCCTCTGATTGCGTGTGCGGGTGCTCGTCGCGGCCTAGAAATATCATTCGCAGAGCGGGCACAGCGAGAAGCAGCATGACGGGGCCGAGCAGCATGCCGCCCACGATCACCGTTGCGAGCGGACGCTGCACCTGGCTGCCGATACCCGTGGAAATTGCCGCGGGAAAAAGGCCGATGCAGGCTGAAAGTGACGTCATCAGGAGTGGGCGCATGCGGGTTGAAGCGGCGCGATACATCGCATCCACCGGTGCCAGGCCCTGAGATCGTTCATGGTTGTAGAAAGTAATCATCAGGATGCCGTCCATGACAGACACGCCGAAGAGCGAGACGAAGCCGATGGCGGCGGAGATGCTGAAATTCTGACCTGAGAGATAGAGCGCGAGGATGCCGCCAACCACCGCGTCGGGAATGCCCGCGAGCGCCAGAATGCTGTCGCGAAAGTTGTTGAACAAACTGTAGAGCGCCCCGGCAATCAGGATGAAACTAATGGGCACGATGATCTCCAGGCGCTTCTTGGCTTCTTGAAGGTCACCGAACTCTCCGGCCCAAACCAACCGGTATCCAGATGGAAGTTGGACGTTCTTCGCGATTCGCTGCTGAGCCTCTTCGACCGTGCCCCCAAGGTCGCGGCCGCGGACGCTGAACTTGACCGGGATGAAGCGCTGCACGCTCTCGTGATAAATCCAGGCCGCTCCTGTATCCAATGTGATCGTCGCGAGTTCGCTTAGCGGTATATAGGCGTTGGCGCCGCTGCTGGTGGTATAGGCAACTTTGATGTTGCGGATTTTGTCGATGGTGTCGCGGTATGCAGGCGTATAGCGGACAACCAGATCGAACTGCCGGTCGCCCTCCAGGACCGAAGTCGCCACAGCTCCGCCCATCGCTGCTTGAACGACTGAATTCACATCGCCGGAATTGAGGCCATAGCGCGCGGCCTTGGCACGATCTACCTTGATGTTCAGGTTGGGCTGTCCCAGAACCGGGAAGATGCCAAGGTCGGTAATGCCGCGAACCCCGTTCATTTGGTCGCGGACTCTCTCGGCCAACTGCGTCAGGGTTTCGAGATTGGGGCCGACGATCTTGACCGAATTGACGCCTTTCACCCCCGAGATCCCTTCCTCGATGTTGTCCTCAATGTATTGCGAGAAATTGAAGACGATTCCCGGCAACTCGTTGTCAAACTCCGCTTGCACTTGCTCGGTTAGTTTCTCCTTGGTCAATCCGCGGGGCCACTCGTCAAACGGTTTCAGCGGCGCGAACAATTCCACATTCGAAAATGGCGAAGCATCGCTGCCGTCGTCTGGCCGGCCATGCTGCGAAACCACCGTAAGGACTTCAGAGTGGCGTAGGAGGATCTCGCGCATCTTTTTCGAGGCTGCTTCGCCATCTTCGAGAGAGAGCGTGGTTGGCATGGAGGCGCGAATCCAGAAGTTGCCTTCTTCCAGGTGCGGGAGAAACTCGCTGCCCAGCCGCGGCGCTATCAGGAAGAAGGTTCCCAGAGAAAGGGCAAGCTCGATTCCTACTACGAGAGCGCGGTGATTCAAGGAAAAACGTAGTGCGGGGTTATAGATCCGGTGCAGGAAGCGCACGACCAGGGTTTCGGTTTCCTTCACGCGCGCAGGGAGCAGAATGGAAGCGATGACCGGCGTGACGGTAAAGGTTGCGATTAGCGCCCCGGCCAGTGCATAACCGTAAGTGCGCGCCATGGGGCCGAAGATCTGACCCTCAACTCCCTGCATGGTGAACAGCGGCACGAAACCGGCCACAGTGATGAGCGCCGAGAATAGGACTGCCTTGTCCACCTGTAGCGCGCTGATTAGAATCAGCCGCAGGCGATCCGTCCATCCGTGGCCTGGTGTTACAGCTTCTGCAGAGAGTCTCGTCGGGTCCGGCCCCCAATGGCCTTCCGCCAAACGTTGCAGCAGGCCCTGTCGTTCTTCCTTGTTTCTCTGAAAATTCCGGAAGATGTTCTCGACCAGAATGACGGCCGAATCCACGATGATTCCGAAATCCACTGCGCCCACTGACAGCAGGTTGGCGCTTTCTCCCAAAATGACCAGCAGAATGGTGGCGAAGAAAAGCGCGAACGGGATGTTTAGTCCCACGATGACCGCGCTGCGCAGATTGCCGAGGAAAATCCACTGGATCAGGAAGACCAGCAGGCATCCGAAGATCAAGTTGTGCAGAACCGTGTGCGTGGTCAGGGCGATCAGCGAGGAGCGGTCATAAAAAGGAACTACTTTGACTCCGGGCGGCAGGCTTCCATCCTGATTCAGCTTTTCGATTGCCGATTCGACCTGCGGAATCATGTCGGCGGTCTTCTCCGTGCGCCGCTGCACCACGATCGCCCCAACCACGTCGCTCTGGTTGTCCCGTCCTAGAATGCCGAGCCTCGGCCGGTAACCGACTGACACCTTGCCGACATCCTTCATCAACACGGGGACGCCGTTCTCCTGGGTTAGAACCACGTTCTCGATGTCGTCAACCTTGTAACCCTGGGCCACGTCGTAGTTGCCGCCGTCATCAATCAGGCCGACGCCGCGGATGTTGACGGACTGCTGGCCGATGCGTATTTCACGTCCGCCCACGTTGACGTTCGCATTGCCCAGCGCGGTCAGGATTTGTGGGATGGTGACGCTGTAGGCTTCGAGCTTGTGCGGGTCCACCTCGACCTGGAATTCCTTTGTAGGGCCGCCCCAACTGTTGACGGCTGCGATGCCGGGAATGGTCAACAACCGGCGGGCTACGATCCAATCCTGAACCGTGCGCAGATTCGTGATCCCAAAATGTTTTGGACCAACGACCTGATAACGATAGATTTCTCCGGTCGAGCTATTGGCCTGGATGTTCGGAACCTGACCGCCAGGCAGGCTGACGTTCTGCTGCATCGCAACCGACGCCTGCGCGTAGGCGAAGTTATAGTCCACCCCATACTTGAAGCTGACGCGCACAAAGGACAGGCCATAAAACGAGGTGGAGCGGATGACGTCGATGCCGGGGGTCGTGTAGAGCCCAATCTCTGTGGGAATCGTATAGTACCGCTCCATATCCTCGGCGGAGAGGCCCGGCGCCTGCGAGGTGATTTCCAAGATGACCGGCGTGGGATTCGGATACGCCTCGATGTTGAGCATTTTGAAGGCAACCAGCCCGGCGCCTGCAAACAGCAGTAATCCCAGCACCACAATGGCGCGGCGGCTGAGGCAAAATGCGAGGAGAGATTTGAACATGATGGTTCGTCTTTACTGAAATAAAACGGCATTCAACTTAATCGCTTGGGGGCGCCGACAGCATGTTGCTCAGAAACACGGCGTTGTCCGTTACCACCAGTTCTCCGCGCCGCAAGCCATCGAGAACTTGAACCCGGTCGTCGTTGCGCAGACCGATCTTGATGATTTTCTGTTCGAAACGGTGGCGATCGGTTGTCACCCAAGCGGTCATCGTGCCATCGGCTTCGCGGACCACGCCATTGGCCGGTATAGCCGTGGCTTCCACCGGGTCGTGGACGCGAATGACGAAGTTGGCCAGCATCCCGGGACGCAGCTCATCGTGGGGGTCCGCAATTTCGGAACGGATGGTTACTCGATGAGTATTGGGATCAACCGTCTCGTAAATCTTGGAAACCTTGCCGTGAAACACGTGGTCGGGATAGGCATTCACCTTCACTTGAACCGGCTGGCCCAGGTGAAACAACGGGATTTCTGTTTCGCTAACATTCGCCAGCATCCATTTAATCGCCACGTCGGCGACCGAGTAAGGCGCCGGTAGATTTCCTGGCTGCACCAGAAATCCGGGCTGCGCGACTTTGTAGGTGATCTTTCCGGTAATCGGACTCCGCACCACCAGGGCAGGATCGATCTTGCGCGAAGCGATCATTTGATCGATTTCGGCATTAGTCTTGCCAAAAACAAGAACGGCATCCCGCGCGGCTTTGAGAGCGCCCTCGGCGGTTTGCTGATCTGACGTGGCTTGTTCCTTCTCGCGCTCAGCAATTCCACCAAGACCCTGCACGCGCACCAGTTCTTTGTTGGTCAGGTCGAACGTCGCGGCCGCGCCAATCAGGTTTGACTCAGCCTGGATGAGGTCAGGGCTTTTGATCGTATAGAGGGGCTGGTCCTTCTGAACCCTGGCGCCCAGTTCCCCAAACGTCTTGAGGATGGTGCCCTGATAAGCTGGGAAGACTTGAACCGAAAGATCTTCGTCAAAATCAATATTGCCTACCGCATCCTTCTCAACAGGAAACTGGTAGCTTCCCACGGCCTCGATCTTGATCGAGTTCAGTTGGCTGGATGAAAGGTCCAAGCTTGACACGCTCGATTTCGGAGCTGAGTCCTGCGGCGCATTCGCGTTTGCGGCCTGACCGCGACTGCAGGCGGATTCCACAACTCCGGCTGCAATGACGATCGCGGTCGCCACAGACACCACGACAAATCTCTTGCTGACCTGAACCGGATATTTCATCATTTCGTTCGACCTTCAAGCCTTCCAGACAAACCTCAGCCTCGAAGGATGCAGGGCTGGATGCGTTGAAATGATTGTGTAAGACGCTGATCGCGAAGGCAATCCTATCTTCGGTGCTCCAACACTACCTTTCGACCGCTCGGAGCCTATCTTTTGGCCAGTTCTTGACAATGCAGTTTCATGGTGCGCGAAGATAGCGCACCATTAGAATGGCCATGAAACAGCCACTGCCAATCTACGCACCGCCCGTGAGAGACCCTCTGTACATCTACGCGTCGGCCAATCGCGCCAAGCTGATTGTTGTTGCTGGTCTCTTGATAGCAGCTATCGCAGTGGTTGACTGGGCGACTAAGCCCTACATCTCTTTGGGATTTCTTTACCTGTTCCCCATCATGATTCTGGGCGGGTTCTTGTCGAGGACTCAGCTTGTAGGGGTTGCGCTGGTTTGTGCCGTTCTGCAGGAAGCGTTCAGCAATTTGCCGGAGAATGAAGCTGTGATCCGCTTGCTTTTCAGTTCGGCAGGGTTTGTCGGCACAGGACTCTTTATTTCGGAGATGATCCGCAATCGCCGAATTACGATGGCGCACGTCGAAGAACTTGAAGGGCAGATCAAGCTGCGCGAGGATGCTGAGGAGCAGTTGCGTTCTCTCGTCGAAAGCAGTCCAGCTGCGATCGTCACAATTGACGGAGCCGGCAGAGTTCTATTGGCCAATGAAGCAGCTCAACGCTTGCTCGCCTCCGAAGGGACGCCTTTGCAAGGTCAGGAAATCAATTCTTATCTCCCCGCTTTGCAAACAGTCCTCAAGAACCAACAGCCGCGAGTATTTCGGACCACTCTGCAGTGCACGGGTAAAAGGAGCGATGGGGAAGTCTTTCTGGCTGGTGTTTGGTTTTCAACCTACAGCACGATATCGGGGCCCCGGTTGGCAGCCATCATTGTGGATCTTTCTGAGGACCTTCGGAATCGCGAGGATCTCAGTCTAAACCATTTATTGAAGAACACGAGAATCCTGATGAGCGCAGTTGCCCATGAAATTCGGAACCTTTGCGGCGCTGTGCTTGTCGTGCATAAGAACCTCTCCCGAGTGAAAGAGCTTGAGTCGAACGAGGACTTCAAGGCCTTGGGGAATTTGGTCCAGAGCCTCGAAAGAGTGTCCGCATTGGAATTGGGTTCTTCGGCATCTCAGAATGGTGAGGTCGTTGAGCTTAGGTCGGTGCTAGACGAATTCCGGATATTGATCGAAACCGACCTACCACGAATCAAAGATCGAGATTCAGTGGGATGTTCAGGAATCATTGCCGTTGGTTTGGGCTGACAGATACGGGCTTATTCAGGTTTTCCTAAATCTGGCGAAGAACAGTCGCCGGGCCATGGCCTCTACTGGGACGAAGCGGCTTCGAATTTCCGCGCAAGAGGAGAAAGGGACGGTCGCAATCCGGTTCGAAGACACAGGAACTGGCGTCGCTTCGCCGGAGAACCTTTTCCGGCCGTTCCAGCGTGGCGCCGAGTCCAGCGGTCTCGGGCTGTACGTTTCCCGCGCGATCATGCGCAGCTTTGGAGGAGTGCTTTCGTACGAGCCGAGGTCGGAAGGCTGCTGCTTCGCCGTCGTCTTACCCCTGGGTGTCACACAAGAGGAGGTGGTGAATGCCTGAAACTGGGGTGAACACAGTCCATCTTTTGTTGTTAGATGATCACACCTTATTTCGAGAGAGTGCAAGCCGACTGCTCGCGGCGGAGTCGGGATTCGAGGTAACTGCCCACTGCGGGACAATTAAAGAGGCTCTGCAAATTCTGCGGCGCAAAGCGATTGACGTTGTGCTCCTTGATTTTGATCTCGGCGAGGGCGATGGCCGGAAGTTTCTGAGATTGGCAAAGGAACAGGGATTTCAGGGAAAAGTTCTCATTGTCACGGCGGGTGTGGATGCGGGCGTGGCTGCGGAGTTGATCAGGTCTGGGATTTCAGGAGTTTTTCGAAAACACGATTCTGCCGCATTGCTAGCACAAGCAATTCGTGACCTGATGGCCGGCAAGGTGTGGCTGGACCAAGAGCAATTGCAAACCGCCCTCAGAACTGAGGTCGGGCCCCCGCAGGACAATCGAACACGGCCATTCACGGAGCGGGAACAGCAGGTGATTTCCTGCGTGTTCGAGGGGCTTGCGAATAAAGAGATTGCGGCACGAATCGGAGTGTCGGAGAGTTCGGTCAAAGCCACACTTCAGCAACTCTTTTCCAAGACCGGGGTCCGTACGCGCAGTCAATTGGTGCGTATCGTCTTGGAACAACATCGGGATCAGCTCTAGCGCGGCAAGCCGCGGCAATTCCCGGATCGTCGGCCACTCGCAAGCTACCGTCTAAAGACCAGTTGAATCCTCGGGGGCAATGCCCCCGAGGATCACGGCTGCGGTCTGCTGGACGGCTTCCAAGCTCTCGCGCAGAAGATTGGCGTCTCCGTGCCAAAGCTGGATGTAGTCAGCGGAAGTGGTTCCGCTCTGGAGTCCTACCGATTGGCAGACGACAAATGCGACAGCCTCGGCTTCAGTCTCCCGAACCTGCTTTGTGGTCAGAGTGCGGCGGTCGCCACGATGCAACATCTCATGCGCGATCTCATGCGCGAGCGTGGAGAATTCCTCGGCGGGCTGCATCCCGGAAAGCAATGTAATCTTCCCGCCGTGGGATAGGCCCTTGGCAGGCGCAATCCTGTCGGAATAACCCAGCGTAACGCCCTGGGATTCCACGAACTTTGCCAGCCGTTCGCGGTAACCGCTCACATCGCGAACGCGACGCGGCATTCCGGACGATACAGCATTTTTTGGAGCTGATCGATTTCTACATCAAACACAAGGAGGACACGGGAGACCGCGCGGAAAACATCGCCAGCCAGCGAGTCGCATTCTCGCAACAACTCTATTTGGAACAGTTCCGCGAACTCGCAGAGTTGCTGCGGCGCAAAACAGACTTTTATGCCATTTCCGGCAACAGTTACGATGACGCCTACAAGCGGGTGCTGTTTTTCAAGGACGTAATCGAAAACAAAGGCGGCCACCGTCTCTTCTATGTCGGCGGATCCCCGTTGGAACGCGAGGAGGATCTACACATCCTCTACCGTATGACCTGGTTTGCGACCATTTCCGACGTCACCCGCGAAGCCAATGATGGGCGCGGCCCGGTTGACTTTAAAGGTATCGCGTGGCAACGCTGATAAGACACTGGTCGAGTTCAAGCTCGCCAGAAACTCTCACTTGGAACGTAATCTAAAGAATCAGACGGCGATCTATGCGAAGGCCAGCGATGCCGAGCGCGCGATCAAGGTCATCGTCTACTTCAGAGCCGCAGAGAAAAAACGTGTCGAAGGGATTCTCAAGAGATTGAAACTAACGGGCAACAGGGACGTGGTAATGATAGACGCACGCAAAGATAACAAACCATCAGGGTCAAAAGCGAAATGACATGAACTCCTGCGCATTCTCAGCAATGGGCTGAAACTATGTGGACCGATTCTGCTTAGTCCACTGGCTCCAACTGGCGAAGCATCCCCAAGCTAATGAACCTGATCTTCCTCTTTGTTTTCGTAAGCCTCGTCTCACCCGTGAACGGAATCTTCCTGAGTGTTCCCGACCTGTGACGCACTGAGAACTTGCCAAGGCTGTTCAGCTTCATGGTGAACCCGTTCGTCCCCAAATTGTTGAGCAGCGTGTGCTCGATGCACGAGATCACGGTGTTGACAATGTGCTCTGCTTCTTTCTTGGTGGACAAATTCAAAGCGTGCTGAACCCTCCCGGCCAACTCGTCCCGACCTCTTCGTAAGCTTTCTCGCATGAAGTTCAACTCCTTTCGAAAGAGGTGTCTCACATGCTGAATACTGCGATTGCCACCAATCAACCTACTTTCCCCCTGAATTTGTCTGTTGAAGAAAAGCAGTACAAAACTGACCCGTTCACGTTGATCGATGGCCGCTACGTCGGGCACGACGGGTTTGTCGTCCCGAAAGGATTTCGACGAGTTCCACCAACGGTTTCCACACCACATCCCAAACTGGGTGAAGAGGCACGCCGACAGGCTTGCCCTAAAGGAGGATTTGGAGGACTGGACGCAGGACCTAGTAATCCGCATGAAATATTTGCCGCCTACATCCAAGCACCGCGAAGGTGGGAAAGAGGACATCGTGCAAACCTTCGACGCAGCCAAGCACCATGGTGCTCACCAGCCTCGGTTTCTGAACTACGTTAACCTGTGCCTCGCGAACAAGTTCAGAACCATGCACTCCAAACGCAGAAAGGACGCCATGTGCCACAGGGGTAACTTGTCGCTGGCCGCGGGTGTCGATACCTACACTTGTGGCGAGGCGGACGACGAGTATTGCCACGAACACTCGGAATACCTACGACGGGCTGCGGACTCGTATACGGCAATTGGGCAAGTGCTTCATCACGGGGGACGACCATATCCCGAAGCAGAGGAGGCCCTACAAGAAAGCGTGTGAAGAGACTAGTGGCGCCAAGCCTCGTCGCGGCCTGAACCAGCACACAGAAAAAGTCCCGAGCACCGGATCGGCGACGATTCGGTGCTTCGGCACTTCCGACAAAGGGCACTGGGATGAAGCATACGGGCCCCGTTCGCCCACAACCTTCGGCGAATGGATTGGCTGAGTACCGATCTGAAAAAACGAGGGACTAACGAGGGACTAGGGACTAAACGAAGGACTAGAGTGCGTTTCCTGCAGCAACTTACAGGTGCTTAGGTGTCATCCGTGCGCGTGTAAGCTGTTTGGTATCAATTTCCCTTTGAACTCATAACCCAAAGGTCGATGATTCGCCCTTAACTAGTAATTGCGCGCTATCGACGCATTCCGGCCTCCGCGATTGCGCGCAGTCGCCTAGGATCATGTACTCCCCGATTGGCAGCACAATTCCTTCGTGAAGCGCCAGCCTGAAACATTCGTCGGGATCAATGTCCAGCGCCGAAAATTGCATGCGAACAGCGTTCGATCTCCATCCCACACGGTGGAATGCTTGTCGGAGGTGACAATTCGCCAGGCATCGCCGGGTCCCACCAACCTTGCTAGGCGCAGCGCCGCATTCACGAGCCAGTGACAGGCACCATGCTTCACGTACATCCAGAACCGGGGAGTCGGGCCATGATGACCCAGTCTCCATTCGCAAGACTCAAATTGTTCCGGCAACATCCCTGGCTTGAACTCTTGCCCCCAGCGGCCAAATGTGTACCTGTTGAAGTCGTCGATCAGCACGCGATTAAACTCCCAGTCGTCTAGGTGCGGGGAGACCCGCTTGGTCCAACGACGCCTGAAGTCGAAATACCGCATCCGTTTCTTCATGAGTAATTCGACTCCTTTGGGTTGTGAAAACTCTTTACCAAGTGAAGCCTTCTTATCCCTGCCTCGTTCTCTCGATCAGTTGCAATACCGAGGCCGCGCGCACTGCGGACATCAAATCGTGGGGCTCACTTACTGTGCCGTGCGAACACTAAACGATGCCGAAGGCCTTCTCCGCGTCCGTCGCGTCAGTCCCAGCTATCAGTGACATGACCCGCTTTGTGATTGCGATTGTCGGGGTCGCGCTGATTTAGAACTCCCATGGACAATCGCGGCCCCTACAAGCGGACCGAAGCAAATCAGGGTTTGCGCGTCAATCTGTTCAGCTCAGCCATGCGCGGGAGCAATTCGCGAACGTCGTCGTCGCGGGAATAACCTACCCATACTCGGACGCAGCCTCTTTTCGGGGACCTGAAGATCGGCGTTCTTGCCGAAGCTGCTTGCTGGTCTGCGCCGTTTGCCGCAGCCTCGCCAGATGCATCAAAAACCGTTATTACTTGTACCCTTCCAAAGTACGTTTTGGGCTGCCACATCGATCTCTCCAGTGAACGTAATAAGTTCGGGCGTCTGTTCAAGTTTGAAATCGATCTTTCTGGAGTAGTAGTTGACTGACTCTGAGATCCATTCTGCGATAGACGAGTTCTTCGCTGCGGCAGGGTTGCGCCGCGTCGTGTCGATTGACGACATGTATGGTGAGCGAGTCAGTGTTACAGACCTGATCAGCCTCGTATCGGCACTAGATCGCGAAGTTGCGGCTGCGGTACTGGGAGCGGCATCAGGCGTGGACCTCAACACAGATGAAGAGATTCGCAACGAACGCCTGCGACTGTTCTGGGAAGGGCTCAATGAGGAACAACGCAAGAACCTCATTGATGAGCTTCGCGCAAAAACCAGCTCAACCGATGATACCGATCTGGTAGCAAAGAGAAAATTCGCTGAGCTTTTTGCAAGCCACGACTTTCAAGGCCTTTCGTTGGAAGAATGGGAAAAACGCCGTGAATCCATCCTCGCAGAAACTGCGCCTGTGTTGATATTGGTCGACGAGGACTTCAGTAAAGAAGGAAGGTCGCGGACAGCGGGGCGACCACTGGTTCAGGAAGTTCTGAAAAATACTGATCCTGAAAAGGTCATGTGTGGTCTCGTTAGTCACAACTACGAACCCAGAAATGTACACGATGACCGGGAGCAGCTCTGTACCGAGGAAGGTTTCGATCGCAGTAGGTTTGTCCTGATTCCAAAAGCGCTAGCCGACGAGGATCTTGCCGGTTTTGCAAGTCTGATCAAGCTCGCTGTTGTCGCCAAGCCCATGGACAGTCTTCGCACGCGTGTGACGGACATCTTATTGGCTAGTTTGGCGGAAGCAGAATCGAATCTGCGCCGTGTAAACATCTATGACATGGAGGAAATAGTTTTCCAGTCCTCCATCAAGGAAGGGATTTGGGAACCTGAGACTCTCGTGAGGGTCTTCAATTTGTTAATTAGGCTGGAGGCACGGAAGCGCGTATTCGGCGACGCGGATGTTCACTCCTTGAGTGCCAAAATACGTCGAGTCAGTGAAGTTCAGACGGCTTCCCCCAAACAGCCCGCTCACAAGATCTGGCCCATTCAGCACTCAGAAAGCTTCGATGATTCCGAGATCGTGACTTTGAGACTGCCACTGGCAATCGGAGACATCTTTGAGCGAGGAAAAAGCCAGTATATCCTCATATTTCCCCCTTGCGATCTGGCCGTCCGAAGCAATGGCCAACGAGAGGGAACGATCAGAGAAGCAACTCTAGCGGAGATTGTCACACACGAACGCAAGAATGGAAGCTGGGAACTGAAACACTTCGTTCAAGGGAAGCAGTTTTTCGTTGATTTCAAGCGCACCCACTCCGTCAAACTGGCGGTGCTGGATCTTTGCGTTTATAACAAAGACGGCACAGCGCAGATTGTGCTGACAGGCGACCCACCGTCAGGTATGGTGCCTTCATGGCAGAAGCGATACGGCCTGCTTCAGAAGGATCTTCAGAAGCTCGAAACCATCTATGATCGAATTGCACCTACGCCGCAACAGCGCGAAGACGTTGTGAGGACGGTTTTCAAGTGTTCAAACGAGGACGTATTTGTCCCTACGTTTCACCGAGAGACACACCAACTCTCGTACAATTTCAAGCGCATATCCCGGCTGACTCAGCCACGATCCTATGTCCTGCTGCAGCGCTACGCGGATTTTCTAACCAGGGAGGCATTGGAGCAGGAACTTGAGACACCTCGACCGCTGCCAGAAGAAGAACCGCATGAAGGCAGTCCGGGCGCATCTGCGACGGCTGGATCCGATACCGCTCCCGTTACGTAGGCTTAATCTATACCTCCGATGCGTTCCAAGAACCCCGTCGCAATCAACGTATGAAAATGGGTCTCAACTGCGGAGGGGAGCGAGCCGCCTTTGATAAGAACACCGAGCTCCATGTTTAGGTTGAAAGCGAATTCCGTCAGATTCGCGCTCGACAGAAATAGCAAATTGCCGTCAATAACGGCACACTTCGCATGAAGGCTACCGTATCGCCCAAGCGAGTCCTTCGGCCGCTTAGCCATGGGCCATACGTAGTTTCGTACCGAAGGTGCCAAACCGAGCTGCTTAACAGGAGAGAACGAGACCTTCCCCCCACTCGCATCGTGTGACTCAAATACACACACTACATTCACTTCAGTACTGGCTACGGCGTTGATGGCCTCAACTAGGTCAGGGATCTTATAGGCAGCGAATGCAACTATTAGCAAAGATCTCTTGGCGGATTCGACCAACTCGATCAAAGCCTGCTCAGTGCGTCGAAACGGAAGGTTACCCACATCGGGCCCAGTCCAGATCAGCTGTACCTCTTCACGATTCCGGTGGTGTTCATCGACCTCCGATGCGGACTGCAACGCCAGAGCCAGAGATTTCGGCGGTAAATCAGGTTCTTCCTCGTTCCAGCAGCGAACTAGGTCTGCGACCAGTTCACGGGTATCGCCTTGTGAGGTCGTGTAACTGACTGCCATCCGCTCGCTAAAACTGGAATGGTCGTCCAGTGTCGCCAACTTGTCAACGAGCTGCGAGAGAATAGCCCTTGGCAATCTTTCCGCGACTGTTGCTACGAGTTGTGCCGCTCGCCGCGTGTCCATCAGACGCCCCCAAAGAATGGACGACCACCCTCTTTGAAGGTGGGAGCGAGCAAGGTGCGATCCATGTACTTGTTGCCGCGTTCGCACGATGTTTCAGGAGCAAATAGGCAAGCATGGCAGGCGGCTCCATGCAGCGTGACTCCATCTCGAACAGGGTGGTGTTCAACACAAAGCGGATCTGACGCACAAAGCCTCGCTTGCTCCAGAGCTTGCTCTATGTGTCTGCCGAGCGACTTGGGCTCGCCGAGAGCGACAAGTCCGCCGAGAGTTCCCTCGCTGTCCGAAGCAGCTGTGTAGAGAAGGATACCCGCCATAGGCCCGCCTTCTTCTTCGGGACCCCGAGCGTAGATCCTTTCTCGTATGCTGGCAGTTGAGTAGCCACATTCGATTGCGAACTGCCTCATCAGTGCATGAGCAAAAGAGTGCAGAAGCACGTAGCGACAGCCGGGAAAGTCCGCAGCAGCAGGTTCGATTTTCCGAGACTGACGCCAGCGTCGATGTGCTTCTCGGAATTCCTTCTCTCGGTCTATGGTCGCCTTCTCACGCAACCACTCCGCCAGAACACCCTCGTTGAATTGCAGGAAAACACCCTCTCCACGCACTTCTGAAGCTGGAACCCAATCCGGCGGCCGACGCGACAACGATCCGCGTTTTTCGGGTGCAACGTCGGGTTCATCCGCCAAGTCACCAGGCGATTCGATTCGGGTAAAACCTGTGAGTGCGCGAACTTCGCGCAAACGCTCCACGAGCACAACTCTGGAGAGAAACTTGGAATAAGCCTTTGGAGTCTCGACTTCCCTCAATTTGAAGTCAGGGCCGTTACGGTCTGGATCTGGCTGGGAGAAGACTTCCCATTCCGCCAGCTTCAGATCCGGTAGTTCTCCACCCTCCTCGCTTGCCCCTTCTTTCTTTGCTTTTATTGCATCCCACACCTGCTGATCTGAGTAGTCGTGGAAAGCATTCAATTGCCCGATATTCCTGAACGCCGTAATGATCTCAACACCCGTAGCCTTCTCCAGCACGACCCAGTATTCGTCTACGAGCTGTTCCAACTTGTTGGACTTTGCGGGCACGGAGAGTGCTGACAGCGCGATCGGGAACCAGCTGTTCGAGGCACCTAACAGAATCGTTTGCGCTGTTTCGGGGCACGGTTTCTCAGCGAAATCTCGCAAGTGCGGACGCCGCCCCCGACATTTGCCAAGGATTGGCCCCGCATCATCTCCAAACGCTCGCGCCATGCTCTGAGTTGAGCGACAACCATCGCAAGTAACCCAAATGTCCGCCGCCTCACCAGATACGCCCTCTTCCCTCAAGCGCAGTGGACCGTTGCACAAGGGCTTACCTTGATGCGCGTACTTCATCCAAGGAAAATCATCCACGTGCCCATGCTCACATGCGACAAGAAACCGCGCGGGAATGACTGCCGGAGAACTACCAGCTTTGGGGCAATTCGTGTGGACGTACTGTGCTCTGTCCGGTCGGTAAGGATCGGTCTTTAGCTTGTACAGACCCGTGCTCAGAGGTGCTAAAAGGTTGCACCAAGGGCAGCGCATCCAGCGTGGGAACGGGACAACTGGGACGCCAGTCCTCTGGTCTCTGTCGAATGGGTTGGTCGAGAAGGCACTGTCATCCTCCGCTGGAGGCAGGTACAGTTTTTTCACCTGACTCCCAAGTTGTTTCCGAACAGCTGCTAGGAGCCGCTCTTCACCGATTTCTCTCAACTGGGATCGCTCCCAGTCATCCAGCCCCATCACCATCACGGAGAGGTGCGGCAGATCGACAACCGAGCCGATACCAAACGAAAACAACAACTGGCTGGGTCGAAGCTCTCCGACTCTATGTCTCTCAGCCACTGGTGCTGGACTCATGAGGAGAGACCTCCAGTGCTTGGTGCTGCCTGTGCAACCACAGGTTCATCATCGAAGTTGCCGTCATCGATCACCAGATTTACGGTCGGCTCGACTTCACGGAGCGAGTTCAAACAAGAGAATTGTTCCCAACGCCCAAGCGTAGGCTGTTGGAGAAGACCTCTGGTAAGACCGTCTTTTCTCTCCTGATAACCGAGCCTGCTCCCCCCCGTCTTCATTGCAGCCTGCGCCAGCCAGTAATCGAGGCGATGCTTAAGCTCGTTGCGAATGTCATCGCCTGCCTGTTTGCTACCCAGCACAAGTTCTGCTCGGCTCGCGATCGTCTCAATTGCTCGCTTCACAAATTCGTGGTCCCATTTCACGACCGTTGCGCCATCGTTAGGGTTGTAATCAATCCCAGCAAGTCTGATCAGCGAAACCAATAATGCTGAGAGCCCCCGATCGATGGCACGAGGCGCAAACGGAGTTACCGAGAGGGCTTCGACGTGTTGATAAAAGGTAGCGTGGTAGTGTTCGAATCTTTCGTAGTGGGACAAATCACGTGGTCGAGCCCAGTTCAGCACCGTACAAACCAGACCCGCACGGCTGCGACCGACACGGCTGGTAGCTTGGATGTACTCTGCGGTTGCCTTAGGTTTCCTGCCCCTCAGATTTATCGCTCCGACTACTCGAAGAGTTGAGGAATACGAAAGGCATGGCGAAACGAAATACCACATTGAAGGACATTTGTCTTGGGAGCCTGCCTCCAAGTTTCGGCCTCGATACCCACCACCAGCGTGGATGTGATTCTTTCTGACGTGCCCTCCGGGGTCTGTGGGGAGGTCTGCCCCCAAGGATTTCTGGTGCCGATTCCAGTCGGCAGACCGCAGACCAAGCTGTTGCAATTCCCATCCAGTGATATTAAGGTCGTTCCCGCGACACCAGTTAAGCGGAGAGGAAAGAGCATGTCCCGCAGAACTGGTCAGAATGGACACATTGAAAGGAGTGGAAAGTGGTGGGTTGTCCGGTGGTGGATGGATGTGCCAGCGAACGAAAAGCGAAAGCACATGCGAGCAAGGATTTGTCCGATTTCTGGAGTCGGAAGACTCTCGGCATCGGAACGCAAACGGCGTGCACGTGAAATCATCCGCGAAAGCGGAGCGGACTCGATTGAATACTTCAACACAGTCGTACAGCAACCGAAGAACGACGGTGTCACGTTCAAGGCTCAATCATCGGTCTGGCTTGAACGTCTGCGAGCACGCAAACGTAAACCTGTTGGGAAAGGAACGGTCGATGAGTGGGAACGTATCCTGCACAACTGGATAAATCCTCACATCGGAGACTGCCCCGTTTCCAACGTTAACAACGGAATTCTGAAAAAGCTGGTGGTGCAAATGGTGGAGAAGAGATTGTCGGCGAAGACCATCGAGAACTATATCCAAGTTCCCAAAATGGTCGTTGCGTCAGTTATGGATGATGATGGCAATCAAATCTATCCACGCAAGTGGAACCACGAGTTCATGGACATCCCACTGGTCGAGAAGTCGAAGCAGAACACGCCAAGCTTCTCGGCGACGGTGATGACGGGCTTGGCGAGGTATAGAAGGCCGAAAGAGCGTATGCTATTCGTCCTTTGTGGTGCGGCTGGCCTCAGAATCGGCGAGGCACTTGGCATCGAAATCGGCAAGCACATTTCGTCCGATTTCCTGACTATCAGCGTCAGGCAGAAGGTGCGTCATTGCAAGGTGGAAGAACGATTAAAGACGCCTGCCGCATTGCGAGATGTTGACCTCCATCCTGCGATTGCCAATTTGCTGGAGAATTTCGTCGGGGAACGCAAGTCTGGTTTCCTGTTCTCTTCACGGAACGGCAAGCCACTGGCGTCATCGAACGTCATCCGTCGCCATCTGCACCCGACTCTCAAGGAGCTCACCTACGTTAATCCCCACACTGGAACGCACAAGGCGGGGAACCACGCCTTTCGGCGTTTTCGGAACACATATCTCAAGAATTACACCGCTTGCCCCAAAGGACTCTACGATTACTGGTTGGGACACGCGGGAAAAGATATGAGCGACCTCTATGACAAGATCAGGGAGGACGTTCCGTTTCGCAAAATGTGGGCGGAAAAAAGCGGATTTGGCTTTGAATTGCCCTCAGTTGTACCGAATGTACCGAAAAAAGAGGATCAATCGGAAGCCACTAAAGCTGCGTAACTGACTGAATGGGCGAGAGAAAGATTGGTCGGGGAGAGAGGATTTGAACCTCCGACCCCCTGGTCCCGAACCAGGTGCTCTACCAGGCTGAGCCACTCCCCGACAAAGGTTAACCCTCCAATTCTACTACGTTACATGACATGTCCTGTGCTCGGAAAATCGGGTAATTATCTAAACTTTAGGACATTACCGAAAATCGGGAAACATTGCGCGTTTGTTCTCGTTCTCGCCACTTAGCGCGCGAGCTTCGCTGGCTCTGCAAGCGGCAAGTCTACGGTCATCGGCGGATGATCCGAGATGCCTCGGCAACGGAATTGTTGAGGCGGATTCCGGGGGTCATCTTCCACCTCGGAGTTTTGAAGCGGCGAGCGGAATTGCCGTGGGGTGAAAGCGGACCAGCATTCGCGGGCCTTTTGTATTGACGGTTGGGCAAGAGGCTACAGTCCATTTTGTATTGACGGTTGGGCAGGTCTCGGAGAAGGTGGAAGTGGCTGCGGACGTTCCCGAAGTTGACACAAACAGCAGTACAGTCGGCTGGTTGGTAGGCGAGAATCAGGTCCGGGATCTTCCGTTAAACGGCCGGAATTTCGTGCAATTGACTCTGCTGACGCCTGGCGTCCACGTGCCGCACGCATTCGAGCACAACGTTACAAAATGGAATTTCGAACCTCGGGTGGGATTTGCGTTGGACCTCTTTGGCAACCAGAAGACAGCTCTCCGCGCGGCGGATTTGGGGCATTTGCGGATCTCCCGCTCGAGATGCATGTGATTATCGCTTACCTGTTTAACCCGCCGATTTACAACGTCACTGAAATTTTATTTCCGACGATTCCAAATCCTTTCGGCAGCGGCATTGTGACTGGTCTGCCAGGCGGAGGTCAGCAAACCGAATATGACCCGAAAATGAATGATTACATCATGGAATATAACCTGAACCTGCAACAGGACGTGGCTGCGCACACTGTACTGACGCTCGGTTACATTGGCTCGAGGGCGAACCATTTATTTATTGGTCAGAAACCAGTCCATGCTTGCCGACGCAGGTTCTTCCAGACGGCACGATCGTTCGCAATTATGGTTTAAACCCGGCGGCATGCCCTCCGGTGAATCCGAATCTCAGTAACGTCGTGGACCGTTTTGCAGTGGGAACTTCCAACTACAATTCCATGCAGGTGGCGCTGGATCGAGGGTTTGGTAGAAATGTCCAGTTTCGTACCGCTTACACCTGGTCCAAGTGCATGGACTACAGTTCCTACTATACGGGGAACGATTCCATCGGTCCGAACGGGCAGACCGCGGGTCTGCAATTTGCGTAAGGGTTTGGGCACGACGCGTCAATGCAACTCGACCAGAGACTGCAAACTGGAGTTTTCAACTCCGGTGATGGTGTACCGGTATCTCTGTCGACACCGAGGGGTGTGTAGACCCACAGCGATCCGCTCATACAATGGGTCAGGCCTCCATCAAAATGCGCTGTCCCAAATGCCAATTCGATCTTCCTTTGCAGACGACCGAGTGCCTGAAGTGCGGAATCATTTTTGCGCGTTACCTAGCAGAGCTCGATTCAGCCGCCAAACAGGCGAGTGTTGAGGCGCCGGTGGTCCAGACTCGGGCGTTTTCGCCAAATGCACCCCTACCATTCCGAAATGACGCGCTCCGAAACGATGCGCTGCGGGAGTTCAAGTGCCGGATATTCGCTCTGCCTTTGGCCCTGGTCTTTGCGCGCATGGTGGCGCGCTCGCCGCTGGGCATGCTCGCAATGGTGCTGCACGAAAGTGGACACGCGATCACCGCGTGGCTTACGGGCCGCTGGGCAGTTCCTTTGCTCTGGGTTACGATGCACGGCGAGGAACGATCCTGGTGGGTCGTGCTGGCGGTGACATCTGTCATTATGTATTGGGGATTTCTCGCATGGAGGTGGCAGCGGCTGGGGTTGTTTTGTGCTGCCGGCGCGGCGCTCATCGTGCAACTGATTTTCCTCCGTTTGCCTGCAGGATCTTCGATTGTGTTTGGCGGGGACGCCGGCGCGTTTGTACTGGGCACAGTCTTGATAGCGACGTTTTACGTTCCCACCGCCTCCACGGCGGCTACGGGAGATTAGCAAAAACCGGGCATTTCACTTGCTAAGAAACCCGGACATTCTAATTTGCCAAAAACAGCCCTTTGATCGACGCCAGATTTGCGCTTCTACTTCTTGGCCAGAGAGCGGACGTAATTCACCATGTTCCAGATATCGTCATTCTTGGCACGGTCGCCTTCGGGGGGCATATCGCCTTTGCCATTGCGGATAACGTAGAAGAGTTCGCCGTCGGTGCGATCTTTCAATGCGTCCGGCTTGGTGAAGTCGGTGACGTTTTTCATATCCGAGGCCATGTCGCCCTTGCCGTCGCCTTTTTCTCCGTGGCACATTGCGCAGTCGTAGCCATAAAGCTTTTTGCCTTTGGCAAGCGATTCGGCTGTGGGCTTCACGGGATTTACCTTGGCGGCATCTTCAGGGGGAATTTTATATTCCTGGGCGGGCGCTTTCGCAGGGGGCTGATCCTTCTGATTTTGCGCCCACAAAGCGCATGCGAAAAATAACAACACCACAAACAGGAGAGTTTTTTTTACTGCGTCATGGTTTGACATTTGGCTTTCCTCCGCACGGGGAGCACGGCTGAACAAATACTTTTGAACAAATAACGATACTCCTGGACATGGGAGCGCGCACCAAAAAGTTGCAAGGGGAACCTCCGGCGGCTACGCCGCTTGGGCACTACGCCTGGATTTGCGGGCCACCTGCGCTCGCGGAGGCGGCGAGTTTCGCAGAGGCCGGACCATGATTGAGTGGCGCAGCACGGTTTCGAGAAGATGACGCGCGGCGGCTACGGTTTCCGCCGAACGGTCGAGCGGCGAGTATCCAGCCACGCGCACTACGACTGCGGAACGGATGGGTACGCCAGCTTCGATCGGGCTAACTTCAAGCCGGGGGGATTTTTCGGTCGCACTGATCAAAGGGCGCCTGTCGAGCGCATTTGCCAAACGCAGAATTCCGGCGGACTGCATGGCTTGGTGACGGTCCGCCAAGTCCAAGGTTTGCATGGCCTTGGCGTTTGGACGGGGAAGTGCTCCGCGGTGATAGCGGGCCACTACCGCGGCCAGTTCCAGTTCGCGGGCGCTCCAACCTAGAGGACGAGGCAGGTTGCGAATCATGCGATATGACTTCTTGTGGTGATTCTCGCCAGCTTTAGCTTTGCCGACATCATGCATGAGTGCCGCCGCTTGCAAGACGGTTCGGGGATCGGGGTCAGAATTCAAAGGTACCCCCTGGGGCGTCAGCAGATGGGAGTGGTTCAATCCGTCGTACAAAAGAAGCGCCAACTGGGCTACACGCTGGGAATGCGAAAAATCGGGATCGAGGTATCCGGCCCATGTTCGGAGGCGGCTCAAGGCGGCGGCGCGCAATTGCAGACCGGAAGGCAGCTCTGCCCGCCAGACGCGCCACAGCGACTGCGGGCCGATCATCTTCTCGCGATAACGTGCGATACGCTTCGTGCGCTCGTGCGTCAATTTCTCACGCCAGAGGCGGCGAGTTTCCAGGTCAGGGAAGGCGCCGACATTGCGATCGATGGCCGTGGCCCAAAGGACATCGAGATCGTGGACCTCGCCCAGCAGATCCTGTAGTTCTTTGAGATCGTCCCCCCATTTCACATGCCGTTGCGGCAGAAAATTTTCTACCGTGTAACGGAAGCGCTTGATGCCTATGCGCAGTTGGTGCAGGGAGACTTGCGAGCGGCTACGCATAGCGTGCTTGTGCAGATCATAAGCGGCGGTCCACCTTTCGAGCGCCAGATGGAGATAGACAGCGCTCCCAGGGCGCACGCGCGCGGCACGTTGCGGCAGAGTCCGGCTCCACTGGCGCCATTGTTTGCGGTCAAACTGGTTCAGATCCTTGAAGGCATGTTGCTTGCATTCGGCTTCGCGTTGCTGGGCGTGATCGAGCAGCTTGGTCGCGACTGGATCCCTCGAAAAACGATCTTCGGAGGAGTGGTCGTGGAAGGCGTGATCGTCGGAAGAAGTGGCGGCCTCCGGATCGGCGGTGCTTGGTTTTTCATCGCTTAATTTTTCGATCCACTCCTGCATCACTTGCATGTCGCGCAAATCGCCGAGCGCCTGGAAAAGCTTCTTGCCCGCTTTCTTCATTTCCTTCCATGAAGAATCGGGGTCGATGGCTCGCAATCCGTCAGCGAGCGAGCGACAGCGGCGGAGGGCTACACGGAGATCGTGCACGGCTTCTACGTCGAAACCGTCGTTCGCGCGATCGCACTCTTCGAGGACACGATTCATCCAGTGGCGCAGCCCGAGCTTCGACTGAGGGCTCGCTGATTTCGAACTGGGCTTCGAATCAGGCTTCGGATTTTGCTTTAGAGTTGGACTGGCTCCCACCGGTACTCCTTCGGTTTATGGGAACCATTGTCGCCTCTTTGCATAGATTCTTCCAGAAGCATCATCAGCCGGGCAGCGCTGGTTCGTGCGACGCAGGCTTGATTCCGCGTGTATTCTATCGCGTTTGGCGGGAGACCATACGTCGGGCTCGCGGGAAGACGCCTCAAAACAACTCCATTTGCGCGGCTGCGATATGCGCTCCGCTACTGCCGCGAGCGTGCTTGTGTCCAATATCGTATTTGCGCCGCAATGCCGCCATTAACTGCGATAGTCTCTGCCTGTGTCCTTTGGGCAGAAATGCGTGGCTCTGATAACGCTTCTTGTAGTTATCGACCAGGGCAGGGAAGTGCTCCGTCAGGAAAGGCATGAATATCGCCGCCGAACATGGTTTGAGAAAAAGTGGATTGGCATAAACGTACTTCGCGCCCGCTTCGCTGGCGGCTTTGACCAAGGCGTCGAGGTCGCGCGGATGGTCCGTAATTTCGGGCAAAACCGGGGCGCAGATGACTCCCGCATCGACGCCCGCAAGATTTAATTGGTGAACCGCCTCGAGGCGGAGATCGGGGCGGGGCGCGCGCGGCTCCAGCTTCCGCGCCAGTTCCGTATCGACCGTAGTCACGGTCACATTCACGAAGATGCGATTATGCTCGGCCACGCGCCGCAGAATCTCTGCATCGCGGGTTACTAGGTTGGACTTGGTTACGATTCCAATTTCGAGTCCGGAGTGCCGCGCCAGTTCCTCGATGATTGCCCGCGTCAGCTCAAAACGCCGTTCCGCCGGTTGATATGGATCGGTCGCTGTGCCAATCGCAATCTCCTCACCGCGCTTGACTTTTTTCAGCTCCGATTGCAGGAGCGCGGCGGTTTGCTGCTTGACGAAAATCTTTCGCTCGAAGTCCGCTCCGTCGCGCAATTCCATGAACTCATGGGTGTAGCGTGCATAGCAGTACTTGCAAGCAAACTCGCAGCCTCTATAAGGGTTGATGGCCCAAGTGAAAGGAAGATTGCGTCCGCTGACTACACGGTTGAGCAGCGAACGGGTTCCGAGCGTGAAGTATTCGACGTTGTGTCCTTCGCGAAGCGACTCGCCTGCAGCCGCAATGCGCGCGATGCCGATCAACTTTGGGGACTGGGGCTGGAACTCCGAATCTGAGAGCAGCGGAAGAGAGACCATAATACTCCCGTTGTATATTCGTATTTTGTTCGCCTAGATTATGCCTCACGAAGCGAGCCTGTCAAGGGATTTTGGGGGATGAGACCGCAATGAATTGCGACGATGTAGTGGAGCCTCTCTACAAACTCCTGCTGAGTCCACACATTGAACTCCGGAGATTCACGCCAAAGTTGTGCGCCTGCCAGGATGACTCCGCAGCCCGCAGGGCGAGCTTGCACCGCAAATTCTTTCACATTGTTTGCGAGCCAAATCGCGTTGTATACTCGTGCTCCCCGGAGTCGCAAAGATTCCACTCAGCCAAAAATACAGAAGGAGAAACTCACATGCCTAGAACCAGGTTCCATGTGGAAGCCTTATGCCTTGCAGCATTGTTTTTATCTGGCCTTGCGCTGGCTATCCCTGCAAACCCTCTGGTTGTGCCTGACACAGGGAACAACCGCGTTCTGATCTATTATTCCCCGTCAGCCAACGACGCCCCCGCCGATGTGGTGCTTGGCCAGAGCACCTCTAGCACAGGCGTCTCGGGCACGTCCTCAACCAACATGAATGCCCCCGAAGCGTACACCTTCGACTCTAGCGGCAACCTCTACGTGAGTGACAGCGGCAATTGCCGCGTCTTAGTGTTTCCTCCACCCTTCAGCGACGGAGAAGAAGCCACAATCGTGATCGGCCAGCCCGATGCCAACACCGGTTGCGGCGGCGCAGCGAGCGCCAGCACTTTAGGCACAACCGGCGGCGTGGCCTTCGGCACCCACGGAAATTTCTGGGTCGCTGACTCGAGCAACAACCGCGTGCTGAAATTCGTGGCTCCTTTCAAGACTGGAATAAAGGCTAAACTGGTCGTAGGCCAGGCAGACTTTGTTTCCAATGAATGTCCCAATCCTCCCACCGCGGCTAGCTTATGCGCTCCCCAGGGAATCACGTTTGACTCTGGCGGCGGCCTTTGGGTGGCTGACTCGTCGAATAACCGGGTGTTGCGATACACACCGGCGATAGGCAAAAGCGCCGTGCAGGAGTATGGGCAGCCGGTCGCCACAGCCTTCACGTCAAATACCGCCAATAACGGCGGGGTTTCCGCAACCTCACTAGATGGCCCTACCGGGCTTGGTTTTGATTCGAGCGGCGGCCTGTGGGTGGCCGACACGCAGAATAACCGCGTGCTTATCTTCAACCATGCTATCCACAAGAACGGCGCGCCCGCCAATGTGGTGCTGGGGCAAACCGACTTTGCGGGATCGAGCGCCAACATATTCGGTGAACCGACCGCTGCGACGCTTTACTCCCCTTGGGGCATCATTACTCAACCCGGTGCAATGTGGGTGGGCGATTCTTACAACAGCCGCACTCTGCAATTTACCCCGCCCATCAGCAGTGGTATGAACGCCTCTCTGGTGCTCGGGCAACCTGACTTAGTTTCGGGCTACCCTAATCAGACGAATTCGAATCCAAGTGCACAGACTCAGGACAGTCCCTTCGGTCCCGGATTCTTTGAAGCCGGACCCTCCCTGCTCGCGCTCGCCGTGCTTGGGATTCTGGCCATCGGCTTCCAGTGGATACGTCACCGGCGGCAGAGAGCGTGAGGCTGCTGAACGAGCGTTCATGAGGGATAGGCGCCAATGAAGGTGAAGGCTAGAGTGAGCAAGGTGCTCGAACGTACTTTCGAACATCGACTGACGGCTCGTGTGCTCCTGGTCCCGGTTTTCGTAGCCGTCTGCCACCTCTATGATTGGTCATGGCTGCGGGTGTTGACCACGGTCACGCTGGTTCAGATCTCGGCGATGCTGGGGGTTTCTATGCAGCGCTTGGCCGCCGATGTGATCAGGGTCGCCGGTATCAGTGCGCAATTTGTAGTCGCCTGCACCATGATCGATGCCTTCTTTGGCGCCATCCCTTTGCTATGGCGGAGCGCCGTTTCATGGTCGCAGAACCTTCTGCGACTGAGTGTAGTGCTGGTGGCGGTGTTCGGGTTGAACATCGTTCGTCTGGAACTTGGCTTTATTGCTATGACCAAAGGAGTGCCGTGGTGGCTAGCTCATGAGGTTGTGGCAGGGGTGGCATACTTCTGCCTGTACCTGTACATAGTTAAGGAGCGCGCCCGGGACCAGACCCAGCATGCGCATGCACGCCGCCGCTCCGTCAACGGTACAGTTGGGGCAGTGTTCGGTTCATGACAAAGCAGTCGTTCACAAATTGACTTGGCACGGCGAGATCACAGATGCCAAGTCATCCCGCAAGGGCTTCGGTTTCCGCCTTTGCATACATTTCATCAATCAAGACTCGGTAGCGTTCCTCAATTCCGCGACGTCGCACTTTAAAGGTGTGTGTCATGGTTCCATCGGCCGCCGAAAATTCTTCGGCTACCAGCAGCACACGTTTCATTTTTTCGAAGCGTGCCAGATTCTGGTTGAGTTCTTCGACGATGCCTTCATACAGCGCTTGCACCCTGGGGTTTGCCACTAGTGCTTGTCGCGAAGCAAAGTCAACCTGGTTGGCGCGCGCCCAATTTTCGAGCACGGGGAAGTGCGGCGCGATGAGCACTGCGGGAAATTTTCGGCGGTCGCCGAGAACCACCGCGGTCCCAATGAGTGGATTCAGCTTCAGAGAATTTTCAATCGGCTGCGGCGCGATGAACTTTCCGCCGGAGGTTTTGATCAGATCCTTTTTGCGATCGGTGATCGAAAGATAGCCCTCGTCATCAACATGGCCAATGTCTCCGGTTTTGAACCAGCCATCCACGAATGCCTCGCGGGTTTCTTCGGAACGATTCCAATAGCCCTTGAAGATCGACGGCCCGCGTACCAGCACTTCGCCGTCATCGGCGATCCGCACTTCGACGTTCGGCAGAGGCTTGCCGACGGTGCCGAGCTTGTGCACTTTGGGTGTGTTCACGGCGATGACTGGCGAAGTTTCGGTCAGGCCGTAGCCCTCGTGGATGGGAATTCCGATATCGGCATACCACTCCGCCAATTCGCGACCGAGCGGCGCGCCTCCGGAAATAAACTCTTCCGCTTCCCCGCCCATGCCGGCACGCACCTTGGAAAACACGAGGCGATCCGCGATTTTCATCTTTAAAGAGATCGCCGCGGGCGGAATCCCCGCCATAATTTCGTTGCGGTGGGCGCGCCCTGCCGAGAGCGCCCAACGATAGATGGCGCTCTTCGGAAAACCTACAGTCTTAAGGATTACCTGTTGGCGAATTTTCTCATATACGCGCGGCACGGCAATAAAGATGTTGGGCCGTACTTCCGCTAAAGCCCTTGCCAGATGCGCAATGTCCGGACAATACGCGAGTACCACTCCGCGGTAAAGCAGCGCAAAATCCACATGGCGTGCCGTTACATGAGATAACGGGAGGAAAGAGAGACTAACTTCCTCCTTGGTCCCGAAGCCAAATCCCTCCATTGAGGACGAGATGTTTGACGCCATATTTCCATGGGTGAGCATCACTCCCTTCGGGGCGCCGGTCGTGCCCGAGGTATAAATGATGGTCGCCAGGTCATCGGGTCTGACAGTACGCAGCCGGGCCTCGAAGCCGGGATCACCGGTCTCCGGATCACGGATCTCCGGATCGCCGCTCTTCGAATCAAGGCCGGCCGGGCCATACCGCATCAGGTCCGACATGTGGACCGCGTGCGCGGTTTCGACCGCATCCATCACTATGATCCGCTCCAGGGGTGTGTGCCGACGAATGGTCAGGACTTTTTCCAGTTGGCTCTTCGTCGAAACCGCGATGACGCGCGCTCCAGAATCGTTGAGGACGTATGAAGTTTGGTCTGCTGTCTGCGTGGAATAAATTGGAACCGTGACCGCGCCCAGCGCGAGTGCGGCGAAATCAGCGATGGTCCACTCCGGGCGATTTTCGCTCAGGATGGCAACGCGATCGCCTCGGCCGATACCCCAAGACTCAAGCGCGCGCGCCACACCTACGACATTGCGATAAACCTCTGCCGAGGAGATCGGGACCCAGCCTAGAGCCTGTCTTTGGAGCATGACGCGTTCGCGCCGGCTCTTGCAGACCGCCAGTAAAATATCGTTCAGAGTATGAAGGCTCATCCGATCCGATCAGAGTTCGCTGTTACTCTACAGAATCATTGTACGCAGCCCGGAGAGTCCGCAGAAGCGCTTTGACCACGTTGTCACACATACTTATGACATCAGTCGTCACATATCGATGTGAGGTTTTGACCGCATCCTTGATTGCACTGTACGCTGGAGAGGATGCTCCGGAGGATTTTCCATGAAGCGAAGGAAGATTTCGAAGGTTTGGGCGTGTCTGTTTATGATAGCGATTGTGGTTTCGCTGAGCGCTCAGGACAACAAGGCTCAGACGAGCAAGCCCGCGTCCGCGAACCTGAAACTGAAAGTCGGCGACGTTGCTCCCGACTTCAAACTGCAGTATTTCGACGGGAGCGATCTGAAAGATGTTAGCTTGAGCCAATACCGGGGCAAGAGCAACGTGGTAGTGGCGTTCTACATCTTCGCCTTCACCGGTGGTTGAACCGCGCAAATGAAGGCCTTCCAGCAGAGTCTCAAACAACTGGAAGCCGCCGACACTCAGGTTCTGGGTGTGAGTATGGACAGTCCCTTCGCCAATAAAGCCTTCGCCGACCAGATTGGTGTCACGTTTCCGCTTCTGAGTGACTGGGGTGGGGACGTCACGCGCGAGTACGGCATCTACGTCGACAAATATAAAGCCGCGCGGCGCGTCAACTTTCTAATCGGCAAAGACGGGAAAATTCTGGAGGAGCAAATCGACCGCGACGCCATCGATCCCAAGAAGATCGTAGACGCATGCGAGCGCAAGAAGTTAAGCCGCTAAGATAGTGCATAGCCGATGAAATAGTCCGTACCGTCCGCGTCGAATACGCTTGAGTTTCGACCCCGCCTCGCCCCGCTGTGATATCCTTTTTCTGCGGGGTGGAGCAGTCTGGTAGCTCGTTGGGCTCATAACCCAAAGGTCGGTGGTTCAAATCCACCCCCCGCAACCAAATCCTTTCAATCGGTTGCAGTAGCCCAAAGTTCTGGGTGGGCGGCGATTGCGCTGTCATCCAGCGCTGCGGAGTGACGCAGCATACACGTGCGAATCGATCAGTGCGGGGATGAGAAATCCCCCGCTGCCGTTTATCCGCCGGGTATGTGGACCGAGAACCAAGTTCCTGCCGACTTCGGCGATCCTGCCATCGCGGAGGAAACATCAGCACGAAGCAGCGGAGCGCCACGTTCCAGCAAGATCAGAGTGAACATTTTCGATCACCGTGCCCTCATCAACAACAGGGTCGGCGTGTGTCGCAGGCCCAACATACAGAATTACAAGCGTGGTCAGCGCCCGCGCCAACGGTCCACTGTTCACGATTGCCCCTGGAATTACCGGCCAACAACGGCGAGGTCGGGGAGTGCGACTGGGGCCACGGCAATTATCTGTTGCCCCAGGAAGACTCTACGAACTTTCGGTCGTGAAAAACTCGGAAACTGGGATCTGCTCGTGGTTGTTGATAAGTCTCGGTTACACTCGGAACTCGGGCCTCATCGGATAATCAACGATGATTGCCCGTCCATCTGTAAGGGCTTTGACTGAATGGTGTACGCCAGACGGTACGATCGCGACCACGCCAGTTCGGGCGATCTGTGACACCCCGTCGATGGTCACCTCAAGCTCACCCTCGATCACTTCGTAGACTTCTTCTTGAGGATGGGAATGCTCGTGAATAGAGGAGCCGCGCACGAAGTCATAATGCGCGAAAGTCATGCTTGGCGAGTGAAAATAGCGTCCATACCAACCCGGCAAGCGTTCTACAACGCGGAGGCTGCTGATGTCCACAAACGGCATAGGTAACCCTTCGGGACGGATGCTACCACAGCTGGCCGCCCACTCCCACTAGAACGCCACAACTCAAGGAATTGGGCGGACCCTACGGTAGTTGACAAAAACTTTCATATCACTGGTGGGCTTCTGGGCGAGATCACCGGTTGCGACATCTCAATGTTCGAGACGGCCATGACACACAAGGATCCCGAACCTGGCATGGTGCCACCCCCGCAGCCAAAAGCACAAGACTGCGCAACGGTAATAGTCTCTCTGTGACCGGCGTACTCGCCACATTGCCTCCAGATCACGGTAGTCTTAGTGGCATCTGCGAGAGATTCAGAATGTTGGGAAGTGGGAGGTTGGTTGTTCATGGATCATGATTTGGAATTTGTGACCAAAAGGCGATTTCCGCGATTCGCTGCGGACTTCCCGGTTCGAGTTCGATTGACGACGCAAGGGCCTACCAGGGTCGTGGCCTGCGAGGGGCAAGGTACCGACATCAGCGGCGGGGGATTAGCGGTAAGGGCCGAAGTCGACTTGCCTGTGGGTGCGCAAATCGGAGTCGAATTCACACCGCCGTATTCCGATCATCCGATGATGTTCAGGTGTTTTGTCCGTAACCGCGACGGTAATTGTTACGGTGCGGAGTTCATAACGGAGAGCGACGGTGACTATAGCAAGACTGCGGAACTTCAGGCAGGGCTGGCCGCCATGGAAGTCGGAGTTCGGGCCAGGTAGATTTGGCGGATGCCGCCGCTCCTAGTCTTTCCCCAACTCAGTTCAGAGTGTAAAGAGAACGTCAAGACTGTCTTAGTCAATTCGTAGTTCCCGGCAATCGACTCCGCGCCGAGGCAATGGCTTGCGGTTCGTTCATCAGCAGCAGACGATCAGTGCGTTGCATTTTCTTCCAATTCATATTCATACGCAGTTCCACAAACGACACGGTTTTGATAATGCTTCCGCGTGATCGTGACGAGATGGGTGTATGATCGCCAGCATTTCTTGAAGTGAAAAGCAGATTTCCCTCCAATGGCCGCTGCTTCGTGTGTCTCGATTCGCTGCCACCGGGGGAATCTTCATGGTCAACCAATAGTCATCCAATCATCAAGCGAATTCAGGAGCAAATCATGGAACAAGATAGTTTTATCCCGGTTGCAGCGAATGTTAGGTCGCGGAACGACCTCATCGAACGGGGGTTCAGTCGTCAGTCGCTTAGAATTGATGTTGACATAGCGCGTTCGTTGAACGAGTTAGCCCATGCCGCATGGTCGATTCCAAAAGACGAGTACTATGACGGGGGCGACAGGTATCGCTCCCTGAATCGTATCCGCGCCGAGATTGTTGAGGAAGGTGTAAAGGTTTCGTTGAGCGAAGAGAGCACGCCCTATGTGCAGTTGAAAAAATACAACACGACAATCGGCGGTCAGCCGCGAGAGTATGCTCCGCTGCCCCCTGCAATCGCCGGTTCCATTGGCGTTCGCAAGATGATTGCATACCACCTTCATTATCTGCCCCTCTCGGCGGCGGGTACGAGGTATTTGGTGAACGTCCATCTGATAAGGTTCACGGCTACGCCGGGTCGGCCGTGCGACACAAGCCCCCCGGGTTTACATAAAGACGGGGAAAAGTACATCGCCACGCATCTGGTCGGCCGGTGCGGCGCTCAGGGTGGCGAGGTCGTCATAACGGACAACGACAAAAACGAAATGGATCGTTTCACGATGCGCGAATGCGGTGAGTGTTACATTTTTGACGATGACCGTGTATGGCATATGTTGACACCAGTGGCGGTACTGGAAGGTAATCAATATGCATACCGCGACACGCTGGCATTCGATATGTTGCCAGAGGGCTGGGAACCAGTGAAGTGATCGATCGCGCCGTTGCCCGTTACTGCAACTTCGCGTACGTTACATTCGTTGTGAGTTTCCTAATCATTCTCCCTTAGCTTCGAATATGTATTCTGACGGCGATTAAGGAAGCCTGAACCCATCTGAAATGATCGAGGATTCAGAAAGTCCCTTTTGCCTCACCTAGTAGCGCGATAAAGCGAGAAGAAAAGGGTCCCGGAAACTAAGAAACACTATGGAAGGATGTAAACGACTGCTCCACGTGCCGCTGAGCGCTCGACCTTTCAAACAACGATAACAGCAGCTCCATCGATGGAATCCTTCTTCACCGCAATCAGGGCCTCGTTGGCGTGATCGAGTGGGAACGCGGTTACTTTCGGTTTCAAACCAATCTCGCCTGCAATTCGGAGAAAATCTCGAGCATCAGCACGGGTCATGTTCGTGACACTCCGAAGCTGGCGCTCGCCCCACAACAGGCGGTCATAGTCAAACTGTGGAATGCGGTCCAGGTGAATGGCATTGATGGCAACTACTCCTCCCTTTCGCAGGCTGGCGAGCGCTGCTACTACGACATCGCCACTTGGAGCAAACGTCACTGCGCAATCAAGCTTCACTGGCGGGTTGTCATTCTCGCGTCCCACCCAAACCGCGCCAAGAGAATCGGCCAAGCGGCGATGAGTCGCTCCTCGAGTGGAGACGTAGACCTCACAATTCCATGAGCGTAATACTGCGATTGCCAGATGGGCGCTAGCGCCGAACCCGAACAACCCCACACGATCGCCATGCTTGACACCGGCTACACGAAGACTGCGAAAGCCAATGATGCCCGCGCACAACAGCGGGGCGGCATGTAAATCATCAAGTTCATCTGGAAGCGGAAACGTGAAATCGGCGCGGACAACGGCGTATTCAGCATAACCGCCATCCACCATGTACCCGGTAAATGTGGGTGAATCGCAGAGATTTTCCAGGCCAAGCTGACAATACAGACACGTCCCGTCCGTTCCTCCCATCCAGGAAACGCCAACACGGGTGCCGACAGGAAAATTCTGTGTAGCTCTCGATACGACTTCGCCGACGATCTGATGTCCCGGGATGATTCCAGGGCGAAAAGGTGGCAAGTTACCCTCGACGATATGCAAATCAGTTCGGCATACTCCACACGCTCGCACCCGCACAAGAACCTGAGCTGGATTCGGTTCCGGCCTCGCAACCTGGCTAACCTGAAGGGGCTTCTTCAGAACTTCTTGAGGTGACGTTAAAGCAGCGGCTTTCATCAACTCAGGGAGATGCGGCGGCGGAGCCAAATCACCCTTTCGCTTGCGCTCTTGCTCGAGCATCTCTCACCTCAGTGGAACAGTAATTTTTGGACACTCGCGACTCTTGTTCTTGAGCTCGGAGAATATACAGCGACCCTCCGATTCTGCAACAAAAGGAAACGTATCATTTGGCTGGGCAACGTGACAATCAGTGGTCAACAAACACTTCCTAGTCAAGCAGCAGAGAGAGACCTGAATGCTCGACTGAAAGAGTTTCGGATCGTGTACTTCAAACCCGTGGATGGATTCCATGTTTTAAGAGCGCGCTTTGCGTCCTGCTGCAACTTAGTAAACCTTTGCATCCACTAGCAGGAAGAGGGGGAATCGCTTAAGATGTCCACTCTCGCCGTTCCCGTCGCGAACTGGTACGGTATCCATTGAATACGAGGTTCACGATGACGAACGCAAGCCCAACTCAAAATGTGGCCAAGCAGTCGCCCGCGGCAAATGGGCTGGCAATCGTTCGGGTGACGATCGGCGCGATGTTGGTGTGGGTCTTCTTCGAAAACCTGGGGAAGGGTCTCTACACTCCAGGGGGCTACGCAGGCCTGATCAACTATTACATCAAGGCGAGTCACGCGCCTGCCGCATGGAAGGCTGTGATGGCTTTAGCGGCGAGTCACGCCGCGATGGCGGCGCCCATGCAGGCTGTGACCGAGATCGGTCTCGGAATATTGCTGGTCATCGGTCTGCTGACGCGCCCCGCCGCGTTTATCGCATTTTTGTACTTAGGCAGCCTTTGGGTGTCGGAGTGGGGCACGTCGTGGATCTGGGAACTACTGGTGTCGGTGATGGCAGCGCTTGCGCTGTCGGTTGGACGGGCCGGTCGAGCGTGGGGCGTCGACGCCTTGCTGGCGCGGCGGTGGCCATCGTCTCCATGGTGGTGATTTGGGCGTGTTAACTTGAGCCTGCTGATCCCGAGCGAAGATCAAGTGCGAGTATCGGTCGTCATTCCTACGCACAACGAAGGGCAATCCATCGGCCGCGTCTTAGCTGATCTTCAATCTGCGGCCGGTATTGTCACTGAGGTCTTGGTTGTAGATAGCAATTCAAGCGACGGAACTCCCGAGATCGCTGCAAAGATGGGAGCCCGCGTCCTCCACGAACCTCGCCGCGGATACGGTCGAGCCTGTTTGACGGGGCTCGCGAATGCGAGCACTCCTGATGTGGTCGTCTTCCTCGACGGCGACTACAGCGATCGGCCGGCTGAGCTGCCGCTTCTGCTGGCTCCCATCATTGATGGCCGAGCCGATATTACCCTGGGTTCGCGCCTGGGCAAGCAGAGCATTCGCGGCGCGTTGCCCTGGCACGCCACGTTTGGCAACCGCTTGGCAGCTTTCCTGATCAGGTTTTTGTATGGCCTGAAGATTACCGACCTCGGGCCATTTCGCGCCGGGCGTGCAGATGTTCTCCGCCGGCTTGAGCTCCAAGAGAATACTTACGGCTGGGCCGTTGAAATAATTCTCAAAGGCACGCTCGGTGGATTCCGCATCGTTGAGGTGCCGGTGAGCTATTATCCGCGCATCGGGAAATCGAAGATTAGCGGTACGGTGAAGGGCACAGTTGGAGCGGGGTGGTTCATCCTCTCCTTGATAGTACGTTATTATTTTCGGCATCGGAAGGCCCGAACACCACGGCCCGCGTAGGCCCGCAGACTCCGCGGCGGGGTGGTCCGCTCAACCCTGATTATGGCTTGAGTGGGGAGTTCTACAGCGCCAGCCGTCGTATATTATTGCCCCAACAATCTATGAAATCTCCAAGCGAGATGGCGGTGCGCTCGTCAGCCAGTGGCCGCACGCTAGTAATCATGGCAAAAGCGCCGACGCCTGGAAGGGTCAAGACCCGTCTAACCCAGAGCCTTCCCGCGGAAGCCGTCACCGAATTCTATTGCTGCCTTTTGCACGACACAATGGCGCTGGCGCTCTCGTTGAGCGCCGTCGACGTTGCCATTATGTGCCCTGCTTCGGATGTCGAAGACTTAACGTGGTTGACGGAAGATCAAGGCGAGGTGAGTGTAGTGGCGCAAAAGGGCGAGGGCCTGGCGGCAGGCTTGACGTCGGTCTTTGCACACTTCACAGCGCCGAGCAGGCAAAGCGTCGTTGCCTTCAACAGCGACAGCCCGCATCTGCCGGCTTCGGTTCTTGAAAGCGCGTTCGAGGCGCTCAACAGCCACGACGTTGTTGTCGGACCGACGCACGACGGCGGCTATTATCTCGTAGGCGCCAAGGCCGCCCATCCAGCGCTTTTCGATGGCGATGGCATGGGCACGAAGAGCGCGCTTGAGGTGCTGCTGACGCGCGCTCGCGGACTGCAGCTTTCCGTTGGCTTCACCGACCCCTTCTACGACATCGACGTAGAAGACGATTTGACTCGGCTCGCCGCAGAACTGCGACTCGCTCCCGCCAGAGCCCCACGAACGGCGGCCTGGCTTAAACAACGGAGTAAGTCGGTGGCACAATTGCGGACAGGCACTGGAGAAATGTACTAGTGACGATCACGCCATCCCGCCGGCTGTACGCTCTCGGCGTCGTCATGCTGGTGGCCCTGACGATCTGTTCCGGCAACTTTAGCAGCATGGGTGCACCGTCCTTCATCATTCCGCTGGCAGTTGCCGGCATCGCATACCTCCTTGCTATCCGCGAGTTCTTCTCGACTCCGCAATTTCCAAGCCGCGTCATCGTCATCGGGTTCGCGTTGGCTGCCTTGTGGCATGTTCCATTTCTTCTGACGCAGCCCGGCTCCGATGATGACATTCATCGCTACCTTTGGGATGGCCGCATTCAGCTGCTCGGCTATAACCCATATATTGTCGTTCCCAGCGACCCATCGTTCGCCGCGTTGCACACACCCGAAACCCGCACGCTGAACAACGCGTATTTACCCAGCCCCTACCCACCGGGCGCCGAGTTTTTTTTCCGCACCGTTACTGCGATTCACGAGTCTATCTTTACGCTGAAAGTAGCATTCGTAGTTTGCGATTTCGCGATCATTCTCGTTCTGCTCGATATCTTGCGTAGTGGTCGGCAAGGAATGCACTGGGTTCTCGCCTATGCCTGGAATCCACTGCTGGCGATAGAAGTGGCGGGCAGCGGTCACATCGATATTGTCGGCGCGCTGCTGCTGTTAGTGTCTTTCGCCGCGCTCGGACGGCGCTGGCGTGCGCTTGCAGCCGTGACATTTGGGCTGGCCGTTGCAGTGAAATTTCTCCCGATCGTGCTTTTGCCACTCTACTGGAGGCGAGTTCGCATACGCGATGGCGCGCTGGCGGCCGTTGTGGTCGGACTCCTGTATCTTCCATTTCTCAACCACGGGCCATTCTTAAATCACGGGCGGATTCCGATCGGCTCGCTCGGCACTTACGTGCGGAGTTTCCGCTTTAACGATCCGGTGTTTGCAACCCTCGAACGAGTGGCGACTCCACAGCTTGCCGCCGGTCTGGCAGTGCTCGTCGGTTTTCTTACCGCAATCTGCCAGAGAAGAAAATCCGTGCCATGGTCTTCGGACGCATTTGCCTGGGAAGCATTTGCCTGGCCGATGGCAGCATCGCTTTTATGTGCGCCGGTCGTATATCCATGGTACTTGCTCTGGCTGCTGCCGTTCCTGCGGTCGGCGTCGACCCTGCCGATCATCATCTGGACGGTCAGCATCACTCCGACTTACTATGTTTGGCACTTGCGGACGCTTGGCCGTCCGTGGCTGGTTCCGGGCTGGATGATGATGCTGGAATACGGATCGGTCGCGATGACCGCTGCCATCATCCTGTTGCGCCGATATCACTCGCGTCGGCTACGGTCAGACTCTGGATAATTCTGTCGGTCGCGGTGAAGGTGCACGAGGCTCCTCGCCGGAATCGCTACCCCAAACGTGGTACTCGCATGCCCAACTTCCGTGGTAGCCAAAAAACACTGCATCCCGTGATGTGTTCTTGCGGCCATGATGCGAATCTTGAATAGTTCTGGGCGGGAAACTCGATCTTCGGACGTTCAGGGTAATTGCCGCTGCACCCTCGACGCTTGTATCCGGAAGCCTCTGACCGTCATCCAAGACAGCATTCGTCTAATTTACCGAGGAGCGTACTCTATGACAAATGCGAGCCGTATAACTATGATTCGTCTTTTGGCGTTCGGGGTGCTTGTCCTTGCTGCAACCTCGTGGGCGCAGAATCGACCGCCCATTCTCGAACAGGTCGCCAAAACCTATGGTCTCGATTCGTTCGGGCAAATCGAGGCAATACGCTACACCTGGAACGGGGAAATCACCGGACTCTTCAAAACGGCTCGCAAGTGGGAGTGGGAGCCCAAAACCGGCAAGGTTTCCTTTGAGGGAAAGGATAAAGAGGGCAAGCCGGTGAAGGTTACCTACCTGCGCTCCGAGCTTAGCAGCCAACCTGACAATGTGAAAAACGAAGTCGATCCGGGTTTCCTCAACGACAACTATTGGCTTCTGTTCCCCTTCCATGCTTACTGGGACACGAGCGCCACCGTGACCGATGAGGGCATGAAAAAACTGCCGGCGGGCAACGGCTCGGCCGATCTGGTGTCTGTGAAGTATGGAGCGGAACTCGGCGGTTACACACCCGGCGACACCTGGGACCTCTATATCGGCAAAGACAACCGCGTCCAGTATCTTGTCTTCCACCACGGCGGGGACAAGAAGCCGAGCCTCGTTAAGGCAACTTGGGCAGGCTACAAGAAGGCCGGTCCGCTGCTGATTTCAACGGAGCACCGCGGTACTGCTGATGTCAAGCCGCTGCACATCTTCATTTCTAACGTGGCAGTCAAGCTGACGGGCTCAGATACCTGGGTGGAAGCGAAATAAGACAAACGCGCAAATACACCGCAGGTTGCTAACTTCGGGGAATTGATGTTCTCCGAACACGTGACTGTGGAGGCGAGGGGTGACGCTCAAGAATTAGAAAGGAGGAAAGCTATAAAATAGATCGCTTTCTTGCTGGTTGCAATCGCAGTGGTGGCCGGCGTGGTTACCTTTACAGCCGCGTCTGGAAATGCCAGTGGAGAGGTTGCTCCGATCTTCGGAATCACAATTCCCCCCGAATACCGCGACTGGAGGTTGATCTCTGTGGCCCACGAGGCAGGTAACAACAATGATTTGCGCGCCATACTGGGCAACGACATAGCGATCGAGGCCTACCGGGAAGGAAAGGTTCCATTCCCGGACGGTACAATCATTGCCCGGCTAGCCTGGAGTTACGTTCCGTCCGAAGAAAACAATAAAGTCTTCGGCCATGCCCAGTCTTTCGTCGCCGGCTCCCCCATTAACGTTCAGTTTATGGTCAAGGACTCAAGAAAATACGCCGCGACGGGCGGTTGGGGGTTTGCTCAATTCAAAGGCCGCAAACCTGCCGAGGATCCGTTGCTCAAAACCTGCTTTCCCTGCCACGTGTCTGCCAAAGCTCGCGACTTTGTCTTCACCCGTTACTCGCCATGATACAAAGAATCGATTAACAAGGTCAGACATCTGGATGAATGTGGCAATAAAGAACGGACCGGCTGGTTCGGCAATTGCTCTACGTGGGAATCAACAGCATAAAGCCGGCGGTGGCGATAAGGGCCACCGCCCAGATCAGGTCCAAATTCACCCAGGTTTTTCGCAGGATGCCGAGGCCTAGCTTCTCATAGACCACGAATGCGATCAGCCCGGTGACGAGAAGATATCCGAGCGTATGGACAACCAAGGCGATTGACGCAGTCCAGGGTCCTACAGTCCACGATCCGCCACTCGACGATCCCGCAAAACCAAGCGCGTGCAGATCGTGAGCAGAGTCGGCGAAGCCGGCGGCCGCGTGGAGCGCTGACATTTTCAGCAAGATGGGCAGAAGCATGAAGCCGGCGCCGTGAGCGGAGGCCATCAGGAAGGACCAAATGGCCAGATCGCGAAAACCGATTTGCATTCCGCCCCAACGGGGATGGCGTTTCCGTACTAACTGCTGAAGTCCAAAGGCAAGAAGAATACAAGCGGCGGCGATCTTGATGTAACGCAAGGGCAGGACCGCGCCAGCAATCGCGGCCGCGGCCACTACGAGTCCGATCGCCACGAAATGTCCTGCAGCAATCGGGACGAGGGATTGCCATATCGCAGCAGCGCTCTTCTTTTGCATTCCAAGAGCAACAGCAAAAAGCCAACCCATTCCTGGGTTGACGCCATGGTAGGCCCCGAGCAAAAACAACGCGGCCCAGGGCCACAGCGGAAAATGGTTCATGAGTAGCAGTAAGAGTCTGACGAGGCGTCACCACCCTCCAAACGGACCTGATGGCCGCGGAGATCGCCGAATTCAAGAAAGAAATTGGGATCAATCTCCATGCCGCCCTCGGACTTGGCATCGAGCTTTACCATCCAGCTCTGAATTCCTTCGGGATAGAACTGCGCGTCCCACGGCGCATAAAGCGAGTTCGTGAAATAAACTCGACGTCCGTCGCGGCTCACCTCCACCATCTGCGGGCCGCCGTTCAAAGGTGCGCTGGAATTCTTCGGATGTCCGGCGCGGCGCACAATGCCACCCAGATGCAGGGACCCTGTCTTTTTGGGATGGAAAGGGTCGGACACGTCGTATTGCAGAAATTCCCCGGTTCCCCAGCAGGAAATATAAAGGAAGCGGTCGTCGAGCGACAGATTGATGTCGGTGATAAGAGGCGGCACGGCCTTGAAACCCTTGAGCAGCGGCGGCAGCTTTTCCGGGTCGGCGGCCTCGGCGGGAATTTCGATCACTTTTGTCACGCCCCATTTGCCATTGTCGCGATGCCAAACCCAAATGGAAGCGGACAAATCTTTCAGCGATACCACTACGCCAAGAAATCCGTACGCGCGGCTCGGATCGTGTGCCGGGCGAAGCTCGAGAGCCATTTGGTACTCGGCGCCCAAATCCAATGCCTGAAGGTGACGGCGCTTTCGCAGATCCCAAACATGCAACGCGTGGCCGTAGCCGCCCTTCAAAAGAATCTCTGGGTTGATGCCGCTTTCCACCATGCTGGGCGTCCCCCACTCGCTGGTGATCATGGCGTCAAAGCCCAAATGCCACCAGAAGTCGTAGGCCAGAAATTGCGGCCCACGGTCGATTTCCCATTTTCCCAGAATCTCAAAGCTTTCCGGGTCCATGACGAAAATCCCGCCCGGCCCCTCTCCCGTTGTTGAGCCAAGCGCGCTGCAGAAAATTCCCTCAGGACCGCAATGCACCGTGTGCGGCCGGCTGTAGCCAGCACGTTCCGCGAGGACTTTCGGCTCGATCACCTTGATGATCCTTGGCTTTTTCGGGTCGGGTTTCGTATCAATGATATGGATTCGCGAGGACTTGATTCCCGGCACGATCAAGTAGCGGCGCTCCGTATGGGGATGCGGCATGTACGGGCAGAGGCAGGCGCTGCACGCATTCCAACCGAAGTGGTGCAATTCGTCGCCGGAGTTGGGCATGTCCACGCGGCCGACAAGTCCACCGTAAGTCGTGGACGCCGGATCTACATCGACGACACCGACGGCGTCGGGACGTCCGTTACTTTCTGCATTGAGCAAGGACACAAACGCCAGCTTTTCCGGGGGCGCCTTCATCGCCATTTTCGGTGAAGGATAAAAAGTGGGATCAGGTTTCCAAAGTTCCACGTGTGGTCTCCTCTGCTGAAAGGAATTCTAGTTTTGAATTCGTCGTTGATCATTGATCATGGGTCGATTGCCAACAACCGACGACTAACTACTAGCGACTATTTCGTGACCTCGGTGTAGGTGAATTCGCGGGTCCAATCCGCGGATTGTTTGCCATCCACTTCGACGTAGATTTTCGTAAGCGCATTCACCGGCCCATCATTCTGCGGAGGCTGCAGGATCAGGTCGCGCCCCGTAGACCATGTCACGCGTCTCTCATCGAGGTTGCCGAAGTAATAATTCACCTTGCTTGGATCGAGACCCTTATAACCGGTCGCCGTCGTCAGTTCGACGAGCTTCTTATTTTTATCTGTGACTAGGAACTCCTTGCCATAGATATTCGCGAGTGAAACGTCGAGAGGGAGCCAGCCGTAGTTGGGCGCGAAGAACTGGATCCAGCAATGATAGCTTCCGTCGATTTGGATGCCATTCAAGGTGGGCTTTAGAAGCGAACCATAGACCATGCGGGTGGGAATACCGGCTGCCATGGCGAGCGATGCAAAAAGTGAGTGAAAATCGGTGCAGTTCCCAGTTTTGGTACGGAGGCAATATTCTGTGCTGCCCACTGGCGAGGCCTTCAGGTGGTCGGGGTCCTTCACCCAGTAATCCACGTTTTCGAGAGTCCAGTTGTAAATCTTTCGAGCAGCGAGAATGGGGTTGGTTTCTCCCGCGACGATCGAAGCGGAAAGAGACTTAATCTGGTCGGTGATGATGACGTGGCTCGAGGGTTGCAGATACGCGAAAAGAGCGGCCCGTTCTTGATCCGTCAGCGGACGCGTCCTGGTTGGATCGATGTCGTTAAGCGTCTCGGTGCGCGTCAGTTCGAATCCTTCGCGGATCGTGATCGGGCCTTCGGCGGGCGCGTCGACCTCCGCATACCCTACGCGATTTCCCCAATCGTCCCGGTAATAGTGAATGGGAAAATCGGCAGCGACGTTGAATTCACGAATCACAGACACGGCGTCTTCCTGTGGAACGCTAAACCACATGCGCACCGTCTTGGCCCCTTTCGCTACTTGCACTTTGAACTCATTTCTTACCTGGAACGACGCCTGCTTTGGCCGCGTCGCCTTGGAGACATCGCCACCAAAAGCGCGGACAAAGATTCCTGCGGCAACGCTGGCCACCACGAAACTCAAGAAGAAGGGCTGGCTCCGAATCTGCTGAGAATGCATGGCTTCCTTCTTTGCGCAGAGAGGATGCACGTATGATGAGCGGCGGTGGGAAAGGGATTCGCGAAAAGACCGAGCGGCGTTGGGAAAGGGATTCGCGAAAAGACCGAGCGGCGTTGAGGAATCTACCGTCAGGTGAAGCCGCGTTTGCGATGGATGAGCATGCGCGTCCAATCAGCTGGGGTAAATCGTTATAGCCCATGGCAGCGGGCGTCGTCAAGATCGCAATCGGATCGTCGCCACACTATCACCAGTCAGTCCCCCCTGGCAATCACCACGGTGGTGCAGGAACTGTTTAGTTTCGGCAGATCGCGGGCGGGTGCCATGCGGACCTCCAGGATTGGACGTTCTCCGCGAACGATCGGACAATAGGAATCAGGCTCAAGCAGCGCCCCTTGCAGGCGTCGACGTCCAGCACATCCTCCGTGGCAGGAGTCCCGGAACTCGCAAGGCTGGCACGCATCGGGAAGCGTGCGGGCTTGTTCGAAGGGCGCCGAGTCTAGAATGTCGAGCCCCATCGAGAACAAATCCGGTAGTGGCTCCCCGGGTCCTGGCCAGTAAATGCAGGGTTGGGTAGTGGCTCGCGGTGTGACCCTCACGGTGTTAACGCCACATCCTCCTCTCAACGGCGGTAGACCCGCCATCGCTCGAACCAGCGGCTCGCCGATGGCTATTACATCGGTCTCGGCAAGGAGATGCCGGAACCCCTCCCAGTATTCTTCATAGGTCAGCGCATATACGTCGGACCGCACGGACTGGTATACATTGACGCGCAAAAGAGCATCGAATCGTTTGGCTACGCGCGCTACCTCCGCCAGACGCAGGTAGTTCGACTTCATCATGACCGCAACGATGGTTACGGGCACATGAAGCCTGACGCAGCGTTCCGCCTGTTGCTGGATGAGCGCCCAATTGCCGGGTCCGCGTTGTGCATCCTGTTCCACTTGCGTGGGGTAATCGAGAGAAAACTCGATGTCGTGGAAAGCGCGCAATTCGTCATCATCAAGAACTGCCACGCTATGGCCGTTGGACGTAATGGTGAGCTTAATCGGTCGCATACGCAAGTAGGCAAGGATTCTCTTAAAGTCCGGATGCATACCGTTCTCGCCGGTGCCGAGATTCACGGAGCTTACGGGTAGAAGTTCCAAGACTGACTTCACTTGTTCCAAGGAGAGACGGTCTGCGCGGGTTGGATCCCGGTAGCAGAAGGTGCAGGAGAGGTTACACTCGTTGGTGAGCCCGAGCCCAAGCGAGATCGTGGCGTCAGGCGCCCTCGCGCCGGGGGGGATCGATGACGATTTGCCGGCGACGTTGTTCATTGGGGTGGTGGGGACCATTCTCGTCGACCATCGAACATCGACCGTCGACAATCAAGGCAAACGCGCGAAGCCTTGCGTCACTAACAACTGTGTGTAGCGCGCGACTGTGGCATACTCTGGCCGGCTGCCGAGTTTGCGCTCCAGTTCAAGAATGCGCTCATACTCGGTGCTGCGAGAAATCCGCGACGGCAAGTAATCCGCTAGGACGCGTACACCGCGCTCGGCGATCACTCCGAGCGACGCCGCTTTCAGCATAGCTCGCAGGCTATCCGACGTAAATAGTCGTACCCGGCCTCCGTACAAAGCTTCTTGTCCCCACTCGGCGGTGAGGTTATTTTCCGCAACCTCCAAATCGCCTGCCTGGATAGCTGCCTTGAATACTTCGCCGGCCCGGTTCCGCACAAGGACTGACAATATTGATGATGAATTCCGCAAGGCGCGAGCCGCCCCGCGCAACACAGCAATCGGATCGTCGATATATTCCAGTACGTTGTGGCACAGAATCACATCGAACGATGCAACGTCAAACAAATTCGCCAACTGCGTAGCGTCCGCATGTTGCAATACAACTTTATCCGTAACTCCTGCTTCCTGCGCTGTGTGTTTTGCTAGATCCAGCATCGCCGGAGACGAATCCAGCAGCGTAACGTGCATGCCAAGACGTGCCAGACGAATCGCCGTCGCTCCCGTCCCGCACCCGAGATCAAGTACGCGCAACGAAGGTTTGGCCTGCAGAGGTAGAAAATCCCGCAGGTTGGTAAAGGCCAAGTCGGAGCGCAACCGGCCCTCGGGCGTGTCGAGGTAGGCGGCATACTGGTTCGCGCCGCTCCGGTAGCGCTCACTCTCGGCATTGGCAATAATCTTCATGCGACCCTAAAGCGAGGTTGTTCCCCTCTCGCAATTGCTCTTGCGAACGGCTACTTCAGGCGAGGCTGGAAAACAAGCTGCACGTGGTTGTGGATCGTCGTTTTGGCGTTGGAGGTTAGGGTCATGGGCACATTCGTCATTATATTCGAACCGCCGCGCCATAACTCTCATGTGGTCGGCAAGGCGGAACTGGGTAACTCCAGCCTATCCACGTTTGCAATATGCACTGGCAATCCTGATCTTGACATCCACTGGGAACCGCTTACCCAAGTTCGCCCGCGTCAGTTAATCCCATGAATATCTCAATGACGAGCGGGTCAAATTGTGTGCCCGATCTTTGTTTTAATGCCTGAATCGCTTGCATTGGCGTAAGTCCTCTCCGATAGGGTCGGTCGGAAACCATGGCATCGTAAGAATCCGCGACCGCGAGAATGCGCGCGTGCAAATCGATATTCTCTCCCGTCAGACCTGCGGGGTAGCCGGAACCATCGAACCATTCGTGGTGTTGGGCAACCATAGACAGAGCATCGCGGAAACATGGTATTGGTTCGAGGATGCGAAGGCCAATTTTCACGTGGTCGCGCAGAATCTGAATCTCTTCGGCGTTGAGCGTACCCGGCTTGTCCAGAACAATCGCGGGCGTGCCAATCTTTCCGATGTCGTGCAATAAAGCTCCGCGGTGCATGATGTGCAGACTCTTGGGGTTCAAATCCATAGCATGCGCCATTTTCAGAGCCAGACTTGTCACCCGCTCGGAATGGCCCGCGGTCCACGCTGATTTTGCGTCAATTGCGCGAGCCAAAGAAGTGAGGGTCCCTAAATCCAGTTCTTCCAGTGCTGCAATTGTCACTTTCAGGTTGTCCTTCTCGATGCACGCTACCTGATACTGAACGTTGCACTCACGAAGTGTATCCACAAGCTTTTCCCGGGTGACGGGCTTCGTGAGGAAGCGGAAAATTTGTCCTTCGTTTACAGCTCTCGCGGCTGCTTTCACGTCCTCGAAACCTGTCAGCATCACCCGGATGGAAACCGGTGAAATCTTGCGAGAGGCAGCCAGAAACTCAGCCCCGTCCATGCCTGGCATGCGCATATCCGAAACGACGATGGGATACGGGCCGTGGTTTCGCAACTTCGCGAGGCCCTCGTCAGGACCAAGGGCGAGGTCGGCGACAAACTCAGTGTAGACGGCACGACGCAACCCTTCGAGTACTGAAGGTTCGTCATCAACAAAGAGAACTCGCGCCCGGTCGTCAGCAGTCCCCAGACCCATTGTCTTCATTTGGCCTTCATTTGCGTAGCTTGCGCATTCCGTTCACCAAGGTAGTTCGGCGGCATAGGCCTGACTTAAAGTTGCATCGGCAATAACCGGAAATGACTTAAGGAGACGGGCCGGACGTTAAGAGAAAAATAAAGGAAGAGCTTAGCGTTGCCGCACTCTCAGCAATCCAGCGGCCGCATTTTCAGGGCGGGGCCGGCGTGGAGACTCGACAAGTGAAGTCAAATTGCGATTCCGCCGATGTAATACGCGCGGATTCGCCCATGCCACTGAGCCAATTGCTGAAAAGCCCTGCCGCAGAGTTGAACGCTGAACTGCAGCTGATCCTGAATGCCATCACCGAGGGCCTCTGCGGCGTGGACGCCGGTGGCAGTGCGACGTTCTGCAATGCTGCCCTGTTGAAGATGACCGGCTATCGCACCGACGAATTGATCGGCAGCAATCTTCATGAACTGTTACATCACAACCTACCGGCCGGAACGGGGCACGCCGCGGAAGACTGCGCTTTTCGCAAAGCGCCCTACACGCGCCAGCCGATTCATGTCGTGGGTGAGTTGCTTTTGCGGAAGGACGGGACAAGTTTCCTTGCCGAATACCAGGCGCATCCGCTGCTGCGGCCGTCGAGCCAGACGACCTCGGTATTTACTTTTCAGGATTTGACCGACATCCAGCGCGCCCGGGACGTGCTGCGCCAGAGCGAAGAGAAATTTCGCAGAATCCTGGCGAGTGTTCCGGATGTGGTCTGGACAACGGATCTGCAAGGGCGAACGATGTATATCAGTCCCAAGGTGAAAGCTGTATTCGGATACACCAAGGAGGAAATCTGTGGCAGTGCCGGGCTCTGGCTGGGCCGCATCCACCCCGAGGATTTTGGCCGCGTAAAACAGGCCTATAGCGTTCTTTTTGAGCAGCAGATCCCATTGGACGAGGAATATCGCATTCGCCGGAAAGACGGGGAATGGATCTGGGTCCACGTCCGTTCCCTCGGCACGCACCTGGAAGACGGCATTCCCTATGCCGACGGAATTCTCAGCGATATTACGCGGCGTAAGCAGGCGGAAACCGAACTGCGGCTGGCACAATTTTCCGTAGAGCATGCATCGGACGACGTGCATTGGGTCGACGCACAAGGCAGGATTGTCTATGTCAATCAGGCGGCCTGCCACTCTTTAGGATTCACTCGCGAAGAGCTCCTTTCAAAATCGATCTGGGATATCGATCCGCTCTCCCCGAAAGACGCTTGGGGGACCTTTTGGGAGGAGCTCAAGACGCGGGGATCGATCACCTTTGAGGCGCAACAGAAAACCAAACAAGGAGGAGTCTTTCCCGCGGAAATCACGGCGAACTACCTGAACTTCGACGGGCAGGAATATAGCTTCGCCTTCGCGCGCGACATCACCGCGCGCAAGCGCGCGGAAGACGAACTGTATCGCTCACGCCAGATGCTGCAATCCATTCTCGACGCCATTCCGCAACGCGTCTTTTGGAAGGACCGGAATTGCATTTATACGGGCTGCAATCGGGCTTTTGCGGCCGATGCGGGTTTAGACTCCCCGGCCGCGATTATCGGCAAAAGCGATTTTGACCTTGCCTGGGCCAGCACGGCTGATCTTTATCGCACCGATGACCAATTGGTGATGGGCCAGGGATCGTCAAAACTTAACTTTGAGGAACGCCAGAGCATACCCGACGGAAGCCTGCTCTGGCTCCAGACTAACAAATTGCCGCTGCGGGACCGGGACGGCAAGGTTACCGGCGTTATCGGCACCTACGAAGACATAACCGCGCGCAAGCGCGCAGAGGAAGAGGTTCGGGAAAGCAACGAACTCGTAAAACTGGTATTGGATTCAGTCCCCGAGGCCGTCTACGGTATCGACATGCAGGGCAAATGCACGTTCTGTAATCCCGCCTGCCTTCGAATTTTGGGGTATGGGCAGTCTGCAGACTTGTATGGACGGGATATGCACGCTGTGCTCCACCATTCGCGGGCGGATGGAACGCCTTACCCCGTGGAAGAGTGCCACATCTATGAAGCTTTTCGCCGCGGACAGGGCACACACATCGATGACGAAGTGCTGTGGCGCCGTGACGGCACAAGTTTTTCCGCCGAATACTGGTCGCAGCCCATACACCGGGACGGAAAGGTTGTCGGCACGGTTGTGACTTTCATGAACATCGCGGAGCGCAAACGGGCGGAAACGGAATTGCGGATGGCACAATTCTCGATGGAACATGCGTCAGACGCCATTTTTCGGGTAGACCCGGAGGGCCGTATTCTCTATGTCAATGGGCAGGCAAGCCATTCTTGCGAACGTTCCCGAGAGGAACTTCTTTCCCTCACGATTCCAGACATCGCTCCGATTTTTCCCAGGGAAGCGTGGGTTGCTTTCTGGAAAGATATCAAGGTTCGCGGCGCGATCACCCTGGAGACCTTGCAGTCAACCAAACAAGGCAGGGTTTTTCCGGTCGAGGTCACGGCAAACTACTTGAAACTGGACGGGCAGGAATACGTTTTCTCTTTCGTGCGCGACCTTACCGAGCGGCGCAAGTTGGAGGGCCAGCTCCGCCACGCACAAAAGCTCGAAGGCATTGGCCAGTTAGCCGCCGGTATCGCTCACGAAATCAACACGCCCACTCAATTTGTGACCGACAACCTCACGTTCCTGCGCGATTCATGGAAAGCCATCTTCGAATTGCTGGAACGGTACCGCGGAGCGATTCAGCATGCGGGGGAAGTACTGGGGCCTGGTGTGATCGCCGGTTTGGAGCAAGCCGAACGAGACTGCGATCTGGAATTTATCACCGCCGAGGCCCCCCGTGCCATCGTTCAGAGTCTCGATGGCGCCGGCCGGGTGGCCAAGATTGTTCGCGCGATGAAGGAATTTTCCCATCCCGACTCCGTCGATAAGACTGCCGCGGACCTTAACCGAGCCATCGAATCCACAATTACAGTGGCCCGAAACGAGTGGAAGTATGTGGCCGAGATTGAGACCAAGTTCGATGAAACCTTGCCTCCGGTGATTTGTTATCCCGGGGACATCAACCAGGTCATTCTGAATCTCGTGGTCAATGCTGCGCACGCAATTCACGAGAGATTCAAGGACGGCGAAATGGGCCGGATTACGGTTTCTACGAGAACCCGGGGCGAGTTCGCCGAGATCGCGATTACCGACACCGGCACCGGCGTTCCTGACGGGATCCGCAACCGAATTTTTGACCCGTTTTTCACCACCAAAGACGTTGGCAAAGGAACCGGACAAGGCTTGGCTTTCGCCCATACCGTGATCGTCAAGAAACATGCTGGCAAGATCTGGTTCGAGACCGAGATGGGTTGCGGCACTACCTTCTTCATCAACCTTCCAATCGGTCCAGCCAGCCCCGAGAAGGAGATTTGATGCCCAAGCGCGTTCTTTTTGTCGATGACGAAACCATGGTCCTCAATGGCCTCCGGCGAGCCTTGCACGGCATGCGCGCGGAATGGGATATGCAATTTGTCGATGGCGCCGCAGCCGCGCTGCAGGCTTTGGAGGAACAGGTCTATGACGCCATCGTTACCGATATGCGCATGCCTGTGACCGATGGGGCACAATTGCTCGAACTGGTCAAAGAACGCCACCCCGAAGTTGTTCGCATCGTCCTCTCCGGACAGGCGAGCCGCGAAGCCGTTTTCCGCTCCATTGCACCCGCTCACCAGTTCCTGTCGAAACCGTGCGATCCCCAGGAACTGGTGACTCGGCTTGCCCAAGCCTTCACCATGCGCGATCTGCTCTCGAATCAATCCCTAAAGACCGTCATCTCGCGCTTGCGGTCGATCCCGAGCTTGCCCACGCTGTACCAGGAACTGACGGCTGTATTACGTCTGGAAGACCCCTCCCTGACCCAGATCGAACGCATAATTTCGAAGGATGTCGGAATGGCGGCCAAGATTCTGCAGTTGTCGAATTCCGCCTTCATCGGCGCACGAGGGCGAGTATCCAGTCTCTTGCAAGCGGTGTCTTTGATCGGCACGGAGACCGTACGTACCTTGGTGTTATCGTTCCACGTTTTTTCCGAGTGCGAAAATTCCGGGATCGCTCCGTACCTGTCAGCGCTCTGGGATCATAGCGTGACGGTGGCCACTCTTGCGCAGCGCATCGCCACTTCAGAAAAAGCCGACAAAGCGCTCGTCGAGGAAAGCTTTGCCGCAGGCTTGCTGCACGACGTCGGTAAGGTAGTTCTTTTGGCCGAGATGCTCGACCGATATAAAAACATTCTTGGTGCTAAACCTGATTCAATTCTGGCTCTCGAACTTGAGCATCTGGGTTGCACCCACGCGCAAGTGGGCGCTTATCTGGTAAGCATCTGGGGCCTTCCGGTACCTCTGGTGCACGCCATCGCCTTTCACCATAATCCTCTGGACACGGGAGAAAATCAGTTTTCATCGCTATCCGCGGTCCATGCCGCGGACGCCATTGCGAGCCAAACCGACCCGTCGCCTCTGAACCATGATATCGAGCTGGACCTGAACTATCTTGACCGTCTCGGGCTGCGCGAGCGGGAAGCTGTTTGGCACGGTTTTCATGAACAGCCCTTAGTCGCAAAATCCGAAGCAGAATCTGACGCACGAAAAACTCAGGTTTTTGGTTGATGCAAGTGACGCAGTCTGATGTGGAACTGTACACGCTTGCCAGCAAGGTTAACCGTGTGTGCCACATCACTCGGTCCTGCGGTTTTAAAGCAAAGTTCAGCGATAGTCGATGATGGTAGGAGACGACTTCAGCCCGGCCCGCCGTCTGCCGGAATGCGACGTTACAGATTTGATCAGAAATAGAAAAGAGGAATGTATGACGGAAAAGATTCTTTTAGTGGATGATGATAGCAACATCCTCGACGGCTATCGGCGCAGTCTAAGCCGCGAGTTTCGGCTGGAAACTGCCATGGGCGGTGAGCAAGCCCTGAAAATCACCGCTGAGAATGAGCCTTATGCGGTAGTCGTTTCCGATATGCGAATGCCGGGCATGGATGGCATCCAGCTTCTGTGCCGCATCAAGGCGCAATCTCCTGACACGACAAGGGTAATTCTTACCGGCAACGCGGACATCGAAATGGCCATTAACGCGATCAATGAGGGCAACATCTTCCGCTTCCTCAGCAAGCCGTGCAGCAAGGAAACGATGGCGAAGACTTTGACCGCGGCTTTGGTCCAGTACCGGCTCGTCACCGCTGAAAGGCAACTGCTTGAACAAACTCTAAGCGGCACCATTCAGGTATTGACCGACGTACTGAGTTTGGTAAATCCCGCGGCCTTCAGCCGCGCCGAGCGAGCGCGCCGCTACATCCACCATATCGTCACATCCATGAAGTTGGCGAATCCCTGGCAGTACGAGGTCGCGGCCATGATGTCTCAACTGGGATGCGTGACTTTGCCTCCCGAAACGATTGAGGCTGTCTACAGTGGCGAGAAGCTCTCCGCGAATGAGCAGACACAATACGACGCCCATCCCAGCGTCGCCTATGGTTTGCTCGCAAGAATCCCGCGGCTGGAGCCGATTGCATGGATGATCGAGCACCAGAATCGCCCGGTCCGTGAGGTCGAGGAATCCGATAGGTCCGAGATGCGCCTGGGGGCGGAAATCCTCCGGCTTACCCTTGCCTACGAACAACTCATTCACAGAGGCACGTCGCGAACGGAAGCGGCGCACCGACTGGCCAGCCAAAACAAGGGCTTCAGTTCGAAATTTTTCGAAGCCTTGGTGACATTAGATCCGAACGCCGAAAGTGGCGAGATACGCAAATGCCGGATTGATGAGCTTTCAGCCGGCATGGTCATCCAGGAAGAAATGCGCACGGCGGATGGAACCTTGCTCGTTGCCAAAGGTCAAGAGGTCACGCCGCACCTCATCGTCAAGCTCAAGAACTTCCACGCCCGCCGCGCCATCACCGGAGATGCGACTGTCTCCATGCCTACAACCACCCTTGCCTTTGTAAAAGGCGCCTCTTGAAACAATTACAGTTGCCGCGAGCCGCCGTCTTACAAAGACCCCGATGCTGAAACAGCGAGGGTAGCACTCTTCTCTTTGACCGCCGTTGGGGCCTCCAGCGGCAATCGAATAAAAAATGTCGTTCCCTTGCCGATCTCGCTTTCGTAAGTCAGTGTCCCTCCATGCCCTTCGACCACAACCGAACGGGCAATGGCCAAACCCTGCCCGGTTCCTTTACCGCTCTCTTTGGTTGTGAAGAACGGATCAAAAATCTTGTCCCGAATGTTTTCCGGGATGCCGCACCCGCTATCGGCAATGGATATCAAAACGTACTGCTTCTCGACGGTTGTTCGAACGCGAATGACGCCTTTTTCTTCGGTTTCTTGTTTTACGTCGCTGATCGCATGCGCGGCATTCACCAGTAGATTGAGGAAAACCTGGTTCACTTCGCCGATGTTGCAAACCACCAACGGAAGGTCATTGAATTCTGTCTCCACATCCGCAACGTACTTCAGCTCACTACGTGCCACAGTCAGTGTGCTGACAAGGGCCTCATTGATATTGCTGGCCGCCATTTCTTTCCCATCGGGGTGGGCAAATACTTTCATGGCGCGCACTAGAGTGGCAACGCGGGTCACGCCGTCGAGGGTCTGCCTTATGGCTTTGGGTATTTCCTCAACCAGATAATTAATATCCACCGCCATCTCAGCCTCGGCGACCTCGTCCGCCAACATGAGACTGGCCACGCCATTGGCGGCGGCGTCGCTCAAGCGCTGATATTTTTCCATGACTTTGTTGAGATCGGAGAAAGCATCACCCAGGAATCTGGTGTTATCCCCGATGAATTGGATGGGGGTATTAATTTCGTGGGCAATCCCAGCGGCCAGCCTGCCCACCGCCTCGAGCTTCTGAGCGTGACGAAGATCCATCTCCAGCCGGTTGCGCTGAGTGACATCCTGCGCGATGGCGAGGCAAGCCTTGTGACCGTCGTAGTCGAGCCTTTGGAAGTGGACCTCGACATCGATTACGCGCCCATCCCGGCTGCGATGTTTCCACTGGCCTGCGGCTCCGTCGGCCAATCGCGCCTGGCCGATGTAACTCGTGAATCGTTCCACTTCCTCGGGAGAACGAATCTGCGTGGCCTTCATCCGCAAGAATTCGTCGCGACTGTAGCCGTATTGCAGCACAGTAGCGTCGTTGATCTCGAGGAAATCGTACGTCGCAATATCGAAAACGAAGGCTGCGTGAGGAATCGTAGCGAACAACAAGCGCGCACGTTCCTCGCTGTGCTGGAGGCTCTCTTCAGCCCGATGGCGCTCGGCCAGGTGAGCCATCACCAGACAGGTTAAGAGCACGCCGGCTACCAGCGTCGCCCAACTGCTCCAGCGCACCGGCGTGAAGCTGCCAGGGACAGGATAGGCGGCGAGTTCCCAGCTACGTCCTGTGACGGAAACGGTTCGCGTTACCTTGAAACCCGAAGGAAGCTCCTCGATGCTGTCGAAACGCGCGCCTTTTGGATAAAGCAATCTCTCTCCGCGATGAGCGTTCCTATCGAAGATGGCCAGGTCAACACCCGATGTGGCAGTGGGGGCCGCCCCAGCCCTCTCCACCATATCCGCCACCCGAAACACCGCGAGGGCAAAGCCGATTAAATTCTTGTCACGCGCCCCGGCGCTTTCAGGTTTTGTACCTCCGCGGTAGACGGGACGAAAAACCAGGAAGCCATATTGATCCGATGTTTCCTGCACAAGCCTGATTCGATCGGTTGCCACCAGTTGGCCTGAATGTGCCGCACTTTGCAGAGCCGTATGACGCACGGGGTCGGATGCAAGATCGAACCCGAGAGCCTTTTCGTTGCCCCGCCAAGGCGCAACGAACAAAACGGGGAAGTACTCTTCACGCTTACCCGCTCTGGAAAACCTTCCCGGGGCAGGCCGGTCTTTAAATTCAAAAGATGGGAAGCCCGCCTCACGCCCAGTCTGCTCGTACTTCTGGCGCAATCGTCTTGGTACCTTCGGAATCCATTCCAATGCCTGAATGGCCTGGTTCCGGGCCAACAGCGATAAGGTGAACCGGTCGAACTCATCGCGTTTGACATCTTGCGAAGCATCGTAGAGCGCGCCTAGCGAGACCAGGTTATTGATAGTCAGCATGATGTTGGTCTCCAGGGCATCGAGACGTTGTTCGGCAACGCCCTTGAAAGAGGCCTCCGTATTTCTGGTTTCAAAGCTTCGTATCGTGGCGAACATGATCGCGCTTAGAAGGATGCCTCCTGCGACCATTCCTAAGGACAGTAAAATGCGGCGCACGGATTTATGACCTGGGTCATAGGGGTAATCGGCAGAATTGATCTCCAACCTAAGCTCTAGCCGCTCGTCCGAGATTTTTACCAATGGGAATGATAATCAAGCTCCGGCGCACCTAGTCGATGAAGACACAAGCAGCTCTGTGTCTGCAGTGAGAGAGCCCTGTCAGGGCACCCGAGTGTCCTCCGGTCAGGGCGAGGCGGGAAGTCCTCTGGTAATGAGCAAAAAGATGGGGCAAGCGCGGCAACTCTGAAAGCGGATCAGATGAACCTATCATCAGAAAAGAACCGCGCAGGAATCGGTCGCTTGTGGTGCCCGAAGGTCAAATCGACCTCGCTGATTCTTTGGATATCTCTTGCCACTCTCGAAGGCGCGCTCGGACAGAGTAACAATCGCAGCCGGGGCAACAGGGCGAACAGCCGCAGAACGCTTAGTTTCGCCAAACAGCGCGCGGCCTCTAATGACTGGCACTGACAAATGAGCGACGACAAAGGAAAAGATAAAAATAGAAATAACAGCGAGAAAGATAAGGCCAAAGATAAAGGCAAGGCCAACGACTATCTGGATCAGCGCGTCTATCCGGAGGACGAGGAGTTGCGCGAAATTCAGGAGCATCCCGATCGGCGGATGACGCGGGCGGAGTGGGAGCAGGAGGAGTCGCTGGCCAGACAGGCGGCGCACAAGAAACACGAGCAGGTTAAACACGACCGCGAGGTGCAGCAGGAGTATGATCGCAAACGAAAACGGAAGCAGCACAACTGGAAAAAGATTCTTCTGTGGGTCGGCGGCGGGGTGCTGGTGCTGGCGCTGATTTTTGTTGTCGGCTACATCCCTCGACACGAGCGTGAGAAAAAGGCGCAGTCGCTGGCCAAACAGCGCGAGCAGGAACAACCTCAGGTTGACGTCGTGCAAGTGAAACGGACGGGTGTTCCGGGCGAACTAACCGCTCCCGACACCACCGCCTCGCAGACAGAGGCTTTCATTTACGCGCGCGCGAATGGGTATCTGCGCAAACGCTTTGTCGATATATCGGCGACCATGTAAAGAAGGGGCAGTTGCTGGCGCTGATCGACGCGCCGGATCTTGATCAGGAAGTGGATCAGGCGCGCCAGCAGTTGAATCAGGCCGAGGCGCAGTTGACGCAGCAGCAGGCACAACTCAATCTGCCTCGCGTAACGTGGGAGCGCTGGCGAGTTCTGGTGGCCAAAGGAGTGTTCTCGCGGCAGGATGGCGATCAGCAGGAAGCAAATTATAAGGCGCAACTCGCCGTTGTTGCCTCGGCCGAACGCAACGTGGAAAGCCATCGGGCGAACTTGCGCCGTGTGATCGCTCTGCAAAGTTACGAGCGCATCACCGCCCCTTTTGACGGCGTGATTACGCAACGGAACACGGATATCGGCGCGCTGGTGGGGACGACGGGTGCAGCATCGACGGCTCCGCAGGAGACTTCACAGACTCCTATGGGAGGGTCGGCGAATGTTGCGACTTCGAATACCAGCGGCACTACGGCAATGACGAACCAGGCGGCGCCTCCTTCCACTGGAGAGGCGCAAGGCGGCCCGATTTTTGCTATCGCACGTTTCGATAAGCTTCGCATCCTGGTGTCGGTTCCGGAAGGTTACGCTGCATTCATTCGCAATGGCATGCGGAGCGATCCGGCAAGCCGATCGCCGGCACTGTTACTCGGCTCGCAAATGCCATCCACCAGAATACCCGCACGATGCTCACCGAAGTCGATGTTGACAACCGCGACGGCAGCCTTTATCCGGGCATGTATGCCATTGTCAGCTTTGTGCAGGTGCGCGGTGTTTCGCCCCTGGTCGTGCCCGGGGACGCCGTCGTCGTGCGGCAGGATCGGACCTCAGTGGCGGTAGTGCGCGATGAGAAGATTCAGATTGTGCCGGTCGAAATCGGGCGCGACTATGGGCCTTCCGGTCGGCGCCAGCAGCAATTTTATGATCGTCCAGGACGAGGCCTATCTGGCACAGGCGCGCTCGACGGAGGTTGCGGCGCGCGCTCCGACTGCATGAAGGCGCTCCTGTCGCTGGACCGCGCGCGTGGCAATCTGCTCGAAAAGAACAATGTGGTATTTGACGAGGCGATTCTAGACAGGTGCGCTGAGTCGCGCTATTGTGTGCAAAACGAACGCCAACGGTAGCTCTCTACTTGGTTGTGTCGGCAGAAGGTTTGATCTGATCGGCTGCTTTTTGCAGATCGTCAACTGTGCTGGAATTCAGATGGTAGAGGCTCGAATCATTGTCGCGCTCGGCCACATAACCGTCATTGAACTTCGCGATCGACACTTTCTCCACGCGCTTGCCATCGTCGGAAGTGACCGCGACATCGATGGTTGGATTGGAGAAACCGGAATTAAGAAACTTGTCCGCGGTCAAGTCGCGCAGATTTGAGATGAGCGATTGCATGACCGCGGCATCCATCTTCTTTCCATCTTGCCACCAGTCTTCTCCGCTTCGTGTGAGGAAGTAAGCTTTCGAGGCGATGTGCAGCTCAACCTTGTTAGGATCGGCGAATCCAAAATTGAAGAGTTTCTTGTTGCGGAAATCGTCGACACCCTTGTCGAGAGCCGGCCCGAGCTCAGAATTGATTTTGTAGACGCCCTCCACCGCGCTTGACTTGGCGTAGTATGCGTCGTTGTTTTGGCCAGCGCTTTGGCCGGCCTGGGTCTTGCTCGCGTTGGCCTTGGTTCCGTTCGTCTTGCGAATTTGAAGCTCCTGGGTGCCTGACTCATCCGTGACTTTCACGGTTGCGAGTGGCACGCCGTGCGCAAATGCCGAGGTAACATCCTTGGTGTCGGAGCCGTTGAGGTCAATCCGGGCGTCCGTCAATTTCCGAGCCAGTTCGTTCACTTGTGAACTGTCGGCTGGCAGCGGCTTGGGCCTCAGGATCTGCCATTCGTCTTTATTACGGCCAAACTCGATGTCCTGACCCTTTCTGACGAGTTCAATTCGGCTGATCTTGTCAGGATTCACGGTCAGCAGGCGCTTGTCGCGCAGGTCGTTCAGACTCTTATCCACACTGGTTTTCGAATAGCTGGCCATGATGAAGACTCGCGGATCGCCGGCGAGCATCGCATACATCGCCCCGCCGGTCGGCGTGTCGTCGCCGATGAGGAGCTTTTGCGTCTTGTTGTCTTTTTCAGTGATGTCAAGCTGCAAGGCTGGCTGGTCTAGACCGTATGTTTTGAGGTCAGCCGCTTTGTCTTCCACCAGACGTTGTGAGTTTAAGGAAGACAGGGTGGAGACGATGCCCGAAACTTCAGTCTGGTCGGCGCCGAACGGCTGCGGTTCTGTGATTCGCCACTCTCCCGAGCCAACTTTCGTAAGGACAATCGGCTTCGCGTTCTTCTTTTCAAGATCCAGTCTTGTAATCGCCGACGCGTCCAGCTTCAGGATAGCTGGCGGGGTGTCGGCCGATGCCTTGGCGGCGTTCGCCGCAGGCTTGTGGTGATCTGACCAGTAAAGAACTCCAGTGAGAATAAAGAAGACGAAAGACGCAACAATCAGACCCCGGATTTTCATAATGCTTTTCGAAACATGACCTGGACGAGTCGAGAGCTTCTCCTACCTCCTCTTCCACCAAACGCCCACGCCCGCAAAAACGACGGCGAGCGGCAGCAGGAACTGGCTGGTCACACGCACAAGGTTCAGCTGCGCGCGCGTCATCGTAATGCGGCGGTCTTCCTGCTGCTTCGGGCGGATGGATATCAAGTCTTCATCGGACGCCAGCCAGTTGACAGCGTTCAAAGCCAGGTCATTGTTGCCATCGAAATTGATGAACCGGTTGGCCACCCACGATGAGCTGCCGACGACTACGAAACGTCCCTGCGAGGTTTCCTTGCCTGTGTTGTAGGTGCCGGCGACGGCGATGGTCAACGGTCCTTTTTTGTTCTTGGGATCATTGATATTGACCGAATCTGAGCTCAGATTGTCCGTCGCCAGACTGCTGCCGGAGGAATCAAAGAGCTTTTGCACGCTGGTCTTATCTGTATTCTTGATCTCCATCGAACGGACCAGCGGAAAACCAGTAGCGGTGCCCTTCATCTCGTTCACGATGGGTTGAGAGCTGTAGGTGGTAACGAGAGCCACTTGCGGGCCAAGACCGGCGAGCTGACCAATCGGGTTAAGATCGAGAATCAGATCTTTGTCTAACGTCACGCCCCAACTCTGAAGCAAACTGGTGAGCGCGTCGTTGTCGGCAATTCCCGAGCGCCCGAGTTTTAGCGGAGGATCGAGCATGAAGAAGGCGCGACCGCCTCCCTCCACATATTTCTTGATAGCGTTGACTTCCGGTTGCTCATAATTTCGCGTAGGCCCAGCCACAACCAGAGTTGTACAGTCGCTCGGCACTTCCGCTTTCTGCAACAGGTCGATGGTCTTGGTTTCGTAGTCGTCTTTGCCCAGAAGATCCTTAAAACTCGAAAGCCCTTCGCGGTCGCTGTCGTCCGGCAGGTGTTCTCCGCTGCCGGTCACGAAACACACGGTGCTGGTGCTGCTCTTTAGGTCGCGGATGAAGGCGCCGGTGATGCCCTCTTCGGTCATGCTCTTGGCTTCTTCTTTTTTCGCCCCGATCTGAACGACAGCGGTGCCCAAGTTCCTGATCCCCGCTTCCCGCGCCAACTGCGGATTTTTGTCCGGGTCGACATATTCGACTCGCACTTTGTGAGAGAGATTGGCGTATTGATCGAGCAGATCCTGCGCCTCACGGAAGCGAGTGCTCTGATCGAAGTAGGTGATGGTTGCGTCCTGTTTCAGACCCTTGACGATCTTGGCGGTCTGGTCGGAAAGGCTGTAACGCTTGTTCGATGTCGCGTCGAACGACTTGTCGTAGCGGTTGGCGAGCATGTTGGCAACGACCACCACGGCAATCACGACCAGAATGTAGATCGTCGCGTAGGCCGCGTATCTCGTTTGTCTCGCCTTGAGCCACTGGCTTGCCATCGTCCCTCCTATTACGACCTCCAGCGCAAAGATTCCATGGAACGCGCCGTGAAAAATAGTCCGAGGAAAATTACGGTTAAATAAAAAACTGCGTCTTTGGCATCGAGCACTCCTCTACCAAACGATTCGAAGTGCGTGATCACCGACATGTACGCGAGCACGCGCGCCCAGGAAGCCGTTTCATACCCGCTCACCCACTCTAGAACCCACAGCAACAGGCAAACGCCAAACGTCGCGGCACCGGCGATGATCTGATTCTTAGTGAGCGTAGAAATGAACGTCCCGATGGCCAGCAACGCGCCGGCCTGCAGCAACAAGCCCAGATACCCGATGGCCAAGGGCTTCCAATCTGGATTGCCATACTTAAATAGAAAGGCGAAGTTCAGCGCGGTGAAAAGCAACATGCAGGCATAGAGCACCATCGCCGCCAGCCACTTTCCAACGATGATTTCGAGATCGCGAACAGGCGACGTTGCCAGCAATTCGATAGTCCCCGTACGCTTCTCTTCCGCGAACAGGCGCATCGTAATCATCGGGATGAAGAACAGTCCTATTACGCTGACGTTCGACAGCAGCGGGCGAATGATCTGTTCGTTCAAGTTCATGGGGAACGATTGCCCGCGCATCTGCATCTCCATGCCCTCGATCACGAAATAGCCCAGTGCGTTCCAGAAAAAGAAACCGAAAATCAAGCCGAACATGGTCAGCAGAAGGTACGCGACGGGCGAAACGAAATAGCTGTGCAGTTCTTTTCGGCAAATGATCCAGGCATTTCTCATTGTTATTGTTATTGCGACTGCTGCTCCCCTTTCCCGGAAGCTTGCTCCACTCCCACCGAAGCTTCGCTTCCGGTCAGCTGCAGGAAGATTTCTTCCAGGCTCATGGCGGCGGGCCGAAGTTCATTGAGGTCCCAGCCAGATTCAACCACAGCCCGCGCCAGGTCGCCTCGAACCAGGCGTCCTTTCTGACTCTCCACTTCAAAGACGGCGTGGCCGTTCTCCTGGCCCTTAGTCAAGACGCGGCTGACGCCGGCGACCTGCTCCAGTTTGTGCTGCACCATCCCTGCTTCCAGATTGCCATTGCGCCCGCCCACTTCAACGAGAACGGATTCCGCTCCGCGAGCCCGCGCTTGCAGGTTGCGCACCGAGTCGGTGGCCACCAGCTTGCCCTTGTTGATGATGATCACCTGCTCGCAGGTCTGCTCGACCTCAGGAAGAATATGCGTGCTGAGAATGATCGTATGGTCGCCGGCAAAACCCTTGATCAGGTCGCGCGTTTCATTGATCTGCTTGGGATCGAGACCGGCGGTGGGTTCATCGAGAATCAGAACGTCGGGATTGTGAATGATCGCCTGCGCCAGTCCGACTCGTTGTCGATAGCCCTTCGACAGTTTGCCGAGAAGCTTTTTCTTAACGTCGGCCACGGCACAGCGATCGCAGACGTAATCGACGCGCTTTTGCAGATCGGCCCCGCGAAGTCCTTTGAGCTTGCCGACAAATTTCAGATACTCCGCCGTTTCCATCTCCGGGTAAATGGGCGGCGTTTCCGGCAAGTAGCCGATTCGCTTCTTGACCTCCATTGGCTGGTCGAGCACATCAAAACCAGCCACCGTGGCCGTACCGGCGGATGGCGGAAGAAAACATGTCAACATCCGCATCGTCGTCGTCTTACCGGCGCCGTTCGGGCCGAGAAAGCCTACAATCTGGCCTTTCTCTACCTCAAACGAAATCTGATCAACGGCAATGGTGCGCGCGTACTTCTTGGTGAGCGCTTCTACTTTGATCATAAAAATTTGTTGGCAACAGTGGGTATACCCTGTTGGATGCGACCGTCACCTGAATAGTGCAGCACTAAAAATATTTTAGAAAGCGTGAGCGCAAAATGTCAATTTGCTGTGGCTACAGTTGCGGGCGTCTCTTGCGCGGTCGCAGACGGGAGTCGGTTCCCGTTATCTATCATTGCGGGAGATCACGACGAATGCGATCCTTCACTTTCCCGGGAAATGCACGAGAAGATTTCCGGCTCGCGACTTGTCATTTTGCCCAGGAGCGGACACATGACCTTTGTGGATCAGCCCCGTCTCTTCCTTGCTGCGGTCAGAGATTTCCTCGCACCGCTGCTTAAATCAAAATAGGGAGAGCAATTTTATGGCATAATGAGTCGCGGCCTCTTCGATAAACCGTTCACGCCATGGGATGCAACGTCCCGTGGAATGGACTGAATGCCCCGCGAGGTGTCTGTGAAGTTGAGATGCTACCTGTTGTCCCTGCTGAGAATCCACAGTCCGGACTGTCAATATTGCGCTCGTGAGAACTATGGAATTGAAATGCGAAAGCGGTTGGAAGAATTGGGCTGGCGGACTCATTCGCCAGAGGCAGTAAGAGTCTTCGATTCTGAGCCCGCTGAAGTTATAACCCTGCCTGTTTCGTTGAAGGCGAGGAAGAAGAGCGCCTAAACGCAATTGTAGCTTTATGCAGTCCGGTTCCGGCTCGCGACTAGATGGAGTCTTGCGCCGTTCGACTTTTCCAAAGCGATGAGTTGGTTGGTCATAACGAAACGGGCCGTAACCCCGGAATGTGTTCTCGTCAAAGAGCCTCATGGGCACCGCAAGTCGGGGTATGAAATCTGGCTGGCTATTACCGCTGGACCAACCCTGGCCCATTCGGCACCGGAAGCTAGTGGCCTTGGCGCAGCCCAGTTCGATTTGCAGGGAGCAGTTCACTTTAACGGGGACGATTTACTCAGAACACGCCAATCAGTGTTATGGGGATGCCTCAATAGTTAGGAAGCAGGATTTCTGCCATACAGCCATTCCAGAAGAAACGCGATGACGATGCCAATGAAAAGGACTGGCCAGACCCAAAGGGTGTCTCTTCGTGGGATCAAACGCAGCCCTGAGAGCAGGAACGTGATGCCACCGATCAGGAACAGTGGGCCGGTAATGGTGCAGTGAAGAGAGCGATTCTTAAACCAGTTAGCTATACAGCCGATAGAGATGGCAAGAAGGCACGCAGCTGACGACGCATGGAGAGGACGCCAATAGATCCCTATGAGGCTCAGAACTCCCCACGCCATCAGCGAGACCATGAACCAATAACAGATTGTTGCTGGCGAGCTACAACAGGCTTCCACTTGTTTTGCCATGTGTGGCCACCACAATTCTGACGCGCAACATCGTACGTCATGGTCGCGCCAAACAACAAGCGACGCGGAGAAGTTGATGATGGGCGTTTACACTTGTAACCGTCGGGTTACAAGTGTTATGGAGAGGTTACCCGGGATGTTACCCAAACAACCCGACCCGCGACAATTTGTCCTCTGGCCGCGAGGCACGGGACAACTCGTCCCTAATGCGCGCTAGATTGTTCTCATCAGTGTCTGGAATTAGTCACTTAGAAAGTCTCGTTGACGTCTCCACCTGGACCCAGGATTGCTTCTGAAAGAGCGGTCGCTGAAATTTATTGTTTGGAGCCCCGATGACGCCATACCTAGCGGTGACACAATACCTGGAGCAGGAACCCAGCCGCTGGCAGGACAAAACAGCAAAGTTGTCTCTCAAATTCGACGATAACGTCTTACGGGAAGTGACCTTGAGTGGGGGCGTGGTCACAATCGGCCGACAGCCGGACAACCTGCTCCAGATCGATAATCCCATTGTCTCCGGCCACCATGCCCGGATCTTCTGGGAAAACAATCACTATGTTGTTGAAGACAATGAAAGCTTCAACGGCACCTACGTCAACAATCACAGTGTCTCGAGGGCGGCGCTTGGCGATGGGGACGTCATCGTAATCGGCAAACATCGAATCGAATTTCACAGTGAGGTGGGAAAGCGCGATGCGTCGTCCTCGTCCGCGACTCACGATCGCACCAGCGGCTGGCAGGCTCACGTAGAAAAAGACGCGCCTCCGCAGCTGGAAGCTACCATGGTGCTGGATACCGGCAAGCTCAAAGAAATGATGGCCAAAATGGCCGCCAGCGCGCCTGTCCGGCCGTCGGGCATCGCACTGGTGCCGGCCTGCGAATCGAGGGCGGCGAGACAGCGACAAATAGGCATGGTTACCATCATCGCCGGCCGAACCGACCGGCAGCAGTACCTTCTCTCCGGCAAGCTCAGCGTGATTGGCAAATCCATGATGGCCAGCATTCGTCTGAAGCCATGGTTTGCTCCCCGTGTCGCCGCCTCGATACAGCAGCGGGAAGACGGATATTTCCTCGTGCGGTCGGCAAAGAACGTCCGGATTAAAGTCAACAATGCCGAGCTAACACAAGGCCAACAGGAGCTCAAAAGCGGCGACCAATTTGAAGTCGCCGGAATTGTCGCCAAGTTTGGCTATGAAAACGGGTAAATCGTGGATGCCGGGTGCCCCATCGCACGAAGTTTAGGATTTTCCGATCCAGGGAGCACTCGGCGCCGATGATTGTAACTGCCAAAGTGTTTCACGTGGAACACTTTGTAGCTACCAATATGTACGTACTGTAAAGTAAACCTTTGAAGGAGTCGAAGACACGTCGGGGGCGCGCAAAGAGCGAAAATTCTGGTTCTCGCCCCTTCTTAGTATGACTTGAGGTCGGTATTTATTGCGACCATGTCTCCCAAGTCATTGATAATGCAATTGGAATTTGTGGTATTAAAGCCACACTAGCGTAAGAATTACAATGTAATATTTATACTGCACCGATTTTCCCTCTGGTATCCATGATGCGGCCCAAGCCAAGCTGAAGATTTCTGTGCCGATACAGCCACTGGAGGATTTTGATTTTTTCTGCAAGCTGTGAAGCCATGCCTTTCAAAGCAAGTTTAGACTGACCCATCAGCGAGATTTGCGATTCCTCCAGCTGGTACACCACGGTTCTAGCCGCCAATGGGATTTAGACCCCGTCCTTTCGCGATCTATGCCACTCGGCTGCCAGGGGTGAAACTGGCTATTAGAAAAAAATAGTTAGGGCATGTAAGACCACTAACCCGTTCGCCTGTATTAACATCCGGCGACGGCAAACAGAGGTCGTGTTGAACGATAATCAATTCTGGCGTCGCTTGGCGACGGCCTTGGTAATTGTCTGCCTTCTGCTGCTCGTTGGTTGTGGGGGTTTGGGTGGAAGTTCAAGTCCAACAACGGCCGCAGCCGCTGTCAGCGTGGCGAACTCCAGCTTAAGCTTCGGAACGGTAGCCGTCGGCAGCAGCATGACGGTGGCCGACTCGATTGCCAACAATACTTCTTCTTCGGTTACCGTGAGCTCGATTGCGGGATTGGGCTCCGGCTTTCAGGTCACTGGCGTCACGCTGCCGCTGGTGCTCGCGGCGGGACAATCGGCATCCTTTAATGTTAAGTTCCAACCAGCGGCTGCCGGAACTTCATCCGTCACTATTTCCTTTGAAGGCCAAAATGGGCAGACCCTGGTTTCGCTGTCCGCGTCCGCCAGTGTGGTTGCGGCTGGCACTCAAGGAACGCTTTCGCCGAGTCCCGCCAGTCTGGCGTTTGGCAATGTGCAGGCGGGCGGCTTCGGGAATTTGTCTGAAACGTTGACCAACACTGGCGCATCGGCAGCGACCATCTCGCAAGCCAATTTGACGGGGGCGGCTTTCTCGATCAGCGGATTAACCCTCCCCCTGACGCTTACGCCCAACGGAAGCGTGACGTTTACGGCGACATTCGCGCCTTCCAGTGCCGGGGCGGCGAGCGGAAATCTGTCGTTAGTGTCGAACGCATCGAACTCGCCGCTGGTTATCGCGCTCTCTGGAGCGGAGACGGCTGCGGGCCAGTTGGCGGTGTCCCCTGGCAGTCTCAGCTTCGGTAGCGTCGTTGTCGGATCAAGCTCGTCACTTACGGGCAGTTTGACGGCGAGCGGTTCGTCGATAACGGTTACGTCGGCTAGTCTTAACAATAGTGAGTTCGCGGTTTCTGGAATTTCGCTGCCGGCAACAATCTCGGCGGGTCAACCCGCTTCGTTCACTGTCACCTTCACGCCGCAGTCGAGCGGAAGCACTTCGGCATCCTTATCATTTTCGAGCAATGCATCGAACTCGCCAGCCAGTCAATCGATATCGATGACGGGCACGGGAACTGCGCCCGTCCAACACAGCGTGGACCTCGCCTGGACGGCCTCGACGGATGCGGTCGGCTACAACATCTACCGTGGGACCGCGTCGGGTGGGCCGTACGCCGTGATCAACTCTTCGTTGGAAAGTACGACCGCATACACCGATGACACCGTAGTCTCGGGCCAGACGTATTACTACGTAGTGACGGCCGTAGATAGCGATTCGAATGAGAGTGGATACTCGAATCAAGCGCAAGCTGTGATTCCAAGTCCGTAAGCCTCGTAACCGGCGCTCCCAGGCGCCTTTTGACAAGCAGAGACCTCTGCCTGCGACACTTTCATCATCCCGGACCTTCGTTTCAGGGAATTATGGCCTTTGCTTCGGCAGAGAACCAGCTCTCGTGGCCGGCTTGATCCACAGCCGTCACGACGTAGAAGTAAGTGCGGCCGCTGACTACCAGGTGATCCTCATAATGCGGTTCTGAAACACGAGAGGCGAGCATTACAAATGGGCCGCCTGAAGTAGTGCTTCGATAAACGTTATAGCCGACTACCGAAACTCCCCGCGTCGCTGGCGAGCCGTGCCAGTTGAGCGTAACGCTGTGCGGGCCTTTGTGGCAGGACGCAAGCCCGAGACAAAGCAAAGCACACATCGCTAGCAGGATTCGGATTACTTTAATTCTCATCAATAGGTCGATCACCGATCGCAGTCACAGATTAACCCATCCGACGCCTTCTAATGGATGTTGCCTATCGACGATTGCTGATCGCGATCGCAACGTAGCCGATCTATTCCTAGTTATGCCGTGATTAGGGATTGTGCTCAGCATTGTGGATTGCCGTCGCGACGAACTCCGGCGAACTTCGTGTTCAGATAGATTTGGAGCGGGTGGAACGGAGTCGGCACCGTCGCTGTGACCCTGGTCGGGTCCATCGCCTACTTCACCCGCGTTGGTCAACAAAGCTTTGCCGATCCTTACTAGAGTAGCAGTAACCCTCACCGTCATGAATAGCACGACCGTCACAACCGAAAGTTTCGTCTCCGTGTTCTGTTTCGTCTCGATGGGATAGGAATTCTTGTTCCACTTCCGGGCATTCGCTCGTGTGACGTACCTCACAATATACCCACCGTAAAACGTGACCGTCGTCACTGGCTAGTGGGGGTGACTCATAACATAATCGGAAGCACAGGGTTACATCGCGGGCGGGACCGGAAGTAGTGACTAATATTGGCACATGAATTGCTTGTTAAAGCTTGCAGATGGGAACTGGAGTGATTATTCCTCGCAACGACTCTCGCGACGACGGCCAGCGGGACTACCCTCTGACGCGAGGACCACACGAGTTCATTGAAGATCAGGTCAACCGCACGCCCGATGCTCCCGCGCTGACGGTGGGCTCGGAACAGCTTTCCTACCGGGAGCTGAATTCGCGGTCGAACCAACTAGCGCGTTTCCTTCGTGAGCGAGGAGTTGGCGCCGAGAGCCTGATTGGGGTGTGTCTCGACCGGTCGTTTGATTCGGTCGTGAGCCTCCTCGCGATTTTCAAATCTGGTGGAACTTATCTGCCGTTGGATCCGAGGTTTCCGAAAGATCGTCTGGAGTTCATCGCTGGCGGACTCCGAAGTCTCACTTCTCCTTGCACATTCATCCCTACAAGAGCGTTTGCCCGACACCGACGCTCGAGTCGTTCTGCTCGACCGAGAGAACGATTCACTCTCCAGGACTGCTTCGACGGAACTCGTTTTGACCGGCAAGCCTGAAGATCTCGCGTACCTCATTTATACGTCCGGTTCCACTGGAAGACCCAAGGGAGTTATGATCCCGCGGCGTGCGCTCGTCAATTTTCTCTTATCGATGGCGGAAAGGCCGGGGATCGCCGCGTCCGATACGCTCTTGGCGGTTACTACGACTTCTTTTGATATCTCAATCCTCGAATTTCTTCTCCCGCTGGTGTGCGGAGCCCACATCGTCATGGCCACCGCAGACCAGTGCTGCGGACGCGAGCGAACTTCAGCGATTGCTTCGGCAACATGCGGTCACGGTGATGCAGGCAACGCCAACCACCTGGCGCATGCTGGTCGAAGGCGGATGGGAAGGGAAGCGCGACCTGCGAATTCTCTGCGGAGGCGAGGCTCTGACCGCGGACCTTGCTCGTCAACTGCTAACACGTTGCTCCGAACTGTGGAACATGTATGGGCCGACTGAAACCACGATCTGGTCCTCCACTGCATGCATCACTTCCGCTGACCATATCTCGCTCGGTTCGCCCGTGGCCAATACGCAATTCCATGTTCTCGATGAGAACCGCAAGCCGGTCGCCGAGGGTTCGCGTGGCGAGCTCTGGATTGGGGGCGCTGGCTTGGCGCGCGGGTATCTTAAGAGTCCGGATCTGACGGCCGAAAGGTTCGTGACCGATCTCGACAGTGAGAAACCTGATGCGCGTCTCTACCGAACCGGAGACGAAGTCCGCTACCGCGCCGATGGCGCACTTGAATTTCTGGGGCGTCTCGATCAGCAGGTGAAGCTCCACGGATTTCGCATCGAGCTCGGTGAGATCGAAAGCGCGCTGACTGACATCGAGGGAATCGCGCAGGCCGTGGTCGATCTTGCGAGAGGATCGTCCCGGCGATAAACGTCTGGTCGCCTATTACACCGGGCCCGAAGGCTTGAGTTCCACATCGCTGCTAGAGACACTCAAAACCACCCTGCCCGACTACATGCTTCCGTCGGCCTTCTTGCGCCTGGAAAAACTTCCCTTGACGCCGAATGCCAAGCTCGATCGCAAGGCCCTGCCTCGGCCCGAGAGCAAACGGCCACTTCTCGCGCAGGACTTTATCGCCCCGCGTACGGCATCCGAAAAACAGTTGGCAGATCTCTGGTGTGAACTGCTGCAACTCGAAGAAGTTGGGATCGACGACAGCTTTTTCGAGCTGGGGGGCAATTCGCTGGCAGCGGTGCGCATGGTGAGTCACTATCACGCCCGCTTCGGGCGCGAGATTTCGCCGATTAAAGTGTTTCAATACCCGTCACATTTCGAAGCTGGCGGAACTTCTCGACGAAAGCGAGATCAAGTCTGATTTTCTTGCCGATGCTGAAAACCGGGCGCGACATCGGCGCAGGGAGCACTACGGCGCTGAAGCCGTGAACGATAACAAGGACGACAGCAAGCGCAATGCTGTAGCAGTGATCGGCATGACTGGGCCGTTTTCCTGGCGCGGCTAATCTCGATCAGCTCTGGCGTAACCTTTGTAATTCCGTTGAATCCATTTCCTTTTTCACACCGGAGGAACTGGGCCCTGGCATTGACGAACATCTGCGCCACGATCCGGACTACATCCGCGCTCGAGGCTTGATCGAGGGCGCGGACCTTTTCGATGCCGCCTTCTTTGGTATCAATCCGCTCGAAGCCAAAGTCATGGATCCGCAACAGCGCGTTTTTCTGGAACTCGCCCAGCAAGCGCTCGAGAATGCAGGGTACGATCCAGAGCGCTACAAAGGGCGCATCGGCGTATTTGCAGGCATCGGCGACAACCACTACTACACAACGAATCTCCTGACCCAGCCGGATCTGCTGGCCATGGCTGGCAAGCTCGCGGTCGAGTATGGCAACCAGAAAGACTACATCGCGCTTCGGACCGCTTATCTGCTGGATCTCCGAGGGCCCGCAATCAGCCTGAACACGGCGTGTTCAACCACTCTTCTGGCGGTCGATCAGGCCTATCGCTCGCTCCTCGACTGCGAGTGTGACATCGCGCTCTCCGGGGGCATTGACATCACGGTCCCGCAAAAGAGCGGGTTCCTCTATCAAGAGGGAGGCACGTTCGCGAAGGATGGGCACTGCCGTCCTTTTGACGCTGAGGCCACCGGAACCATGTTTTGCGATGGTGCCGGCGTGGTCATCCTAAAGCGGCTGCGCTGATGCTCTCGCCGATGGCGATACGATCTATGCCGTCATTCGCGGCACCGGGAAGAATAACAATGGCGCACGCCCGGCTTCTTTCCTGGCTCCGAGCGTGGAGGGGCAGGCGGATGCCATTGCCCTGGCGCAGTCGAATGCCAATGTCCCCGTCGAGACCATTCGCTACATTGAGGCGCATGGCACGGGCACTCCGGTTGGCGACCCTATTGAATTTGAAGCGCTGCGGAAAGTTTTTGAGAGCAAGACGGACAAGAAGCAGTTCTGCTATATCGGCTCGATCAAAGGAAACATCGGGCATCCGACCAATGCCGCGGGAGTTGCGGGCCTGATCAAAGCGGCGCTGGTTCTGCATCACGAGCAAATTCCTCCAACTCTCCATTTCAAAAAGCCTAATCCCAAGATCGATTTTGACAGCAGCCCTTTCATCATGGCCGACAAGCTCGTCCCGTTTCCTCGGGGAGAGGAAGTGCGCCGCACGGCGGTCAGTTCTTTTGGTTTTGGCGGGACTAACGTCCATGTCATTTTGGAAGAAGCACCAGCCCGGACGACGGCAAGTGCTTCGCGTCCGCTACAGCTTTTGCCGCTCTCCGCTAAGACTCCGGCGGCCCTCGACGCCTACAGTCGGGCGTTGGCAGGGCATCTTGCGGAGAATCTTGCGAGCGCGCCGCCGGAAGCTTTTGCGGATACGGCTTACACGTTTCAAGTCGGGCGCAAACAGATGGCACATCGGCGGTTCGTGGTCGCCGCCAGTTCCACCGAAGCCGCCAATTTGCTGATGCAACCGAATCCTTTGCGCTGCGGCAGTAAACGTTGTGAGCGCCGTGATCCTCCCATTGTCTTCCTCTTCGGAGGCCAGGGAACGCAGTACGTCAATATGGGCGAGAACCTCTATCGCAATGAGCCTCTTTTCCGCGCGGTCGTGGACGATTGCTGCGAATACCTCAAGCCGCATCTCGGCCGCGATTTGCGCGAACTTCTCTATCCCCAAAGTGGAGATGAGAAGACGGCCGCAGATCTCGCTGCAGGATACGTTCTTCACCCAACCCTCGATCTTCGTGATCGAATACGCGCTGGCGCGCTTCTGGCAGAGCCTCGGCATCGAACCTGCCATCATGGCCGGACACAGCATCGGAGAATTTGTCGCCGCCACTCTTGCTGGCGTGTGGGATCTTGAGGACGCTCTCCGCATTATCGCTCTACGCGGCCGCCTCATGCAGAACCTGCCTCGCGGTTCCATGATGGCGGTGAACGGCAGCGCGGAGTCGATCGCGAAAATTCTTCCCGCTACACTTCAGATCGCGTCCAACAATGCTCCGTCTCTCTGTGTGGTGTCGGGACCGGAAGCGGAGGTCATCGAGTTCCAGAAGCAACTCGAAGCGAAAGACATCGTCTGCCGCCAACTGCATACCTCACATGCCTTTCACTCCGCGATGATGGATCCTATGGTTGAGCCGTTGCGCGAGGCCGTCGCCAAAATCCAGTTGCGCGCTCCGGTCGAAGCCCTTTGTCTCGACCGTCACGGGACGCCCGATTACGGCTGCCGAAACCACCGATCCCGCCTATTGGGCCCGTCATGCGCGGGCAACGGTGGAGTTTTCAAAAGCAATCCAGTATCTCAAAGGACGAGGGCTACGACCTCTTCCTAGAATGTGGACCGCGTTCCACTCTGTGTTCCCTGGCGCGGCAGCAGTTCACGCCCGACCACCCCTGCACAGCCATTCCTACGCTTCCCGGACACTTCGGAAAACAACACCGAGTGGGCGACTCTGCTTTTCGCCCTCGGGTCTCTCTGGCAGAACGGCGTCTCGATCGATTGGGATGCCTTCTACGCCCACGAAGAACGCCGGCGCATCCCTTTGCCAACCTATCCTTTTGAGCGGCAGCGGTTCTGGGTGGACCCTGCGCCAGAGGCAAGCGTGGCACAGAACAGGCGGCCCGCAGCGTCCTGCCGAGGGCAATCGTCCCTCGATCGAACCAATCGATCCATTTGTTGAGCCAGCTAACGGCGCCCTGCCGATAACGTGCGCTATTCCAGGAGGAACGTCGCCTTCACGTAAAGACCGCATCGCTTCGCGAGTGATTGACCTTCTCATGCCTGTCTCCGGGCGCGAGCGATCGCAAATCAGCACGTCCGCCACGTTCATGGAGCAGGGATTCGACTCCTTATCTTTGACGCAGGTTGCATTTGCCATCCGCAAGGAGTTTTCCACCAAGATCAGCTTCAGTCAGCTCATGAATCAGTTCCCCAACATAGACATGCTGTGCGGCGCATCTTGACGCCACACTGCCGGCTGACATTCTTGCGGAGAATACGACCATCACGGCCGGTCTGCCTATTGCTGTGCCACAGAGTGTGCGGCAGCCGGCCCAAGTCCGGCCGAGCCCTCGGACGAACAGCGTGCTCGAGGAAGTGGTTGCCGAGCAAGCACGCACCATCGCCCGTTTGGTGGCCCTTCTCGAAAAGGCTGGCGGTAATCATCAGGCTCCGCAGATGCTCTCCGCCTGGACGGGCGCGACGCCCGTCTCGCCGCGAGGACTGCCTGCCCCGGTGGCTTCAGGCCAACTTGTGGCTGAATCGACGATTCCGCAGCGCGGCATCTATGCCTCTTCGTGTCTTTCCGATCGGTTGTCGGCCTCCTACAACGAGTCGGTGACTGTGCGGTTGACGGGCAACATTTCCATCGAGAAAATGGCGCTTGCTCTCGAACGACTGGTGGAGCGGCATGATGCTCTTCGCGCTAGCTTCGATGAAGCCGGCCTGGTGATGAAGATCGCCCCGGCGCAGAAGGTAGCGATGCCGGTAATCGATCTTTTTTCCGGCGAATCCTCTTCCAGCGGATCTCCGACTTCCAACGAATCCTCGACCCGCGACCTACATCGGCAAGAGGAGCGCCTTCGCAAACTGATTGCCGACGAGACCGCCTTGCCGTTCCCCCTGCCTGCGGGTCCATTGTTCCGCTGCCAAATGGTCTTGCTTGGTGCCGATCGCGCAGCGGTTATTCTCACGGCGCACCACATCATCTGCGACGGTTGGTCGTTGGACGTCCTGATCCACGATCTTTGCGCTTTCTATTCAGAAGAAATCTCGGGTGTGTCCGCATCCCTGGAGCCGATGACGAGTTACTTCAATTACGTGCAGAGCGTAACCGGGCGCCAACGCTCCGACGAATTTAAGGAGGCGGGCGATTATTGGCAGGAGAAATTCAAGAATGGTTTCCCGGTGCTCGTGCTCCCGACCGATCACCCGCGCAGCGCGCGGCGTGAATTCGGCGCGCACCGTGTCGATCACGCTATTCCGGCCGCAGTCGTGCAAAGTCTCAGAGTGCTGGCGGCAAAAAGGGGTTGCAGTCTCTTCGCTGTTCTTCTTAGCTCGCTGGCCATCCTTCTTGCCCGAGTCTCGCGGCAGCGTCGTTTTGTGATCGCCCTGCCAATTGCGGAACAACCTGTCATAGGGCAACCCGGCCTCGTCGGACACTGCGTAAACCTTCTTCCCTTTGCTGTTGAGTTAGGTGAAGGCGAAGCCGCCGGAGACTTCATCGAGAGAATACAGAAGGAGTTGCTTGCCACTCAGGATCATGCCATCTTCACGATGGTCAGTTTGCTGGAAGATCTGCACCCCGCCATGCCTGGGACCGGAATTTCGCCGATCTCAACTGGCCTCACCAACGTCAAAAAGTTCAAGCCCAACGAGCTGCCGCAATCCGGATTTACCGTCGATTACGAAGCCAACCCCAAAGCCTATGAATCGTTTGAGTTCTATTTGAATGCGGTCGAGATAGAAGAGAACCTCGAACTTCGTTGTCACTATGACACGAAGCTTTTTGAAGCCATCACCATACGAGAATGGCTCTTGACGCTTGGTTCAATCTTTCAGGAGCTTTCCCTGGATCCCTCGCGGGAAGTATTGGGCCTAGCTCGGCTCAACCGTGCTGAGGTTTCACGGGCAAAGGAAATTGTTTACATTCAGAGCTCAAACCGGAAAGCTGCTCGTGAGTTTCTCCCGACCGGTTCGATCCCGGCACCCGAACTGTCGCCGCCGTCCTCGGATTCGCCGTCAAACGGCGTGAGATCTACGATGATGGCGGAAGCCGAATTGCTCCGAGCGCTATTGCCTCTCTGGGAGCGCATCTTGGATATGCGCGAGATTGGGCCGGACGACGACTTTTTTGCCCTCGGTGGTCACTCCATAGCGGCGGCGCAGTTGTTTGCGTTGATCCAGCAGGAGTTGGGTTGCGCCGCACCACTCGCAACTCTCTACGCCGCTCCTACGCCGCGGTTGCTGGCGGCGATTCTCAGCCGGGGCAACAGTGAGCAAAATTGGCGATCGCTCGTGGCGATCAATCGTCACGGCGATCGTCCGCCGCTTTTTCTAGTTCATGCGGCGGAGGGCAACGTCTTGCTCTATCGTTCGCTGGCTGAACATCTCGGAGCCGATCAACCCGTGTATGGTTTGCAATCCGGTGGCCTCGACGGGCGCTCCCAGCTTGATGGCCGATTGGAAGATGTGGCACGCCGCTACATCGATGAGATCCGTCAAGTGCAGCCGCACGGCCCCTACATGCTGGGCGGGTGCTGCCTGGGCGGCACTCTGGCATTGGAAATGGCACAGCAGCTCATCGCGTCGGACGAGACTGTGGGCCTGGTAGCGATGATTGAGAACTACAATGTCCGCGCCATGCGCTGGCCGCTCCCGTTGTACCAGCGGGTTCTCAATCGTTTTATCCTCAACCCCTATTTTCACCTCCAGAATCTCATCCGAGCCGACGATGCAGACCAACCTGGCGGTTTCATGGAAAGGCTGCGCGTCGAGACCACCCGGATTAAGGCATCCGCCCGTTTTCGTTGGGCCCGTCTGCGCCATCGCCTCTTGCCGAACTCCCTCATGGCCACCACCCAGGCCGAAAATGCGGCTATTTATGAGGTTTACGAAGAAGCCCTTGCTCAATACAACGTCAAGCCCTATCCCGGAGAATTGACTGTCTTGCTGGCAGAGCGCCATCTGGCGGGTTTTCGCGATCGTTTGGGAGGCTGGGGCGAGGTGGCGCTAGGTGGCGTTCGCCTTTTCATGCTTCCGATCAGTCCCCGCTTTAGCCTGGTAGAGCCTTGTGTTGGCCAGGTTGCGGCCATCCTCCGTGGCTGCATTGACCAGGCGACAGAAAGCGCGAAGACGCCCGTGCACGAACCCGGGTCGGAGTTCGTCAGCACTCACTAATCAGCTCTGCGAATATCCCACTCTGCGGACAAAAAAAGCCCCGACCTTTGCGGAGTCGGGGCTGATGGCTCGTGACTGATTGTTTAGTCGGTCATCTTTAGTCAGTTCGTGGGTTGAACAACTGCCGATAGCTTAAGCTTTCCACGTCGCGGAAAAGTGGTGTTCCCGGCGGCAGGCCCTCTGGCAGCGTAAAGTCTGAATCAAAAATATAGTTACGTGTCGGAGGCAGATAGACTGAGTAGGTGCAGCACTTGAATAATCCGGTGCCATAGGTTGCATAGTACAGGCTCACCAGCGAGCCTCCGTAGTTCAGGGTTGATCCGCTCCAGTCTTCGAGGAAGCGCAGGAAGTTGCCGATTCCTCCATCGGTGGCGAATGGGTAGTCGGGGTTGGAATTGGCCCATGACGGGAATGGGAAGGACAGGTTTTTTCCGCCAGCGACAGCTAACCGATAGTAGGTTGTAGCAGCCGTACGGTTGCCTACCGGTTGCGTTACGGAGTTGCTGCCGCCGCCCGGATTGCCAAGCATGCTGTTCTGGTCAGACCAGTTATTGGAGAGAAGCGTGACCGCGTCGGCGATAACCGCAGCGGCTGAATGTCCGGGCTTGTCCGCTCCCGGTCCGGTGGAGGTTGCGCCCGAAAAAAACGTGTCGGTGGAATTGCTGTTGTAATCTCCCTGGATATACACCGGATTCTCTGACGCCACGGTGAATCCGCCCCAGTAAGTCACGCCGTTAACAACAGTGGATACGGGGCTCAAGGGCACGTTGCCGAGCGAACCATCCACCAGTTTCAAAACATGGCGCGCTCCGCTGACCCAGTTCTTGCGCCCGGTGGTGCCGCAACTCGCAATGCGCCCGTTGGCTGCCGTGTTATAAGGATCTGGCGCCGGGTTCGTGCTGATGATCAGCGAGTTCAGGTTCTGTGCAGCGCTGCCCACGGTGCCGTAAAAGCCCAGTCCCAGATTCTGCGCGCCGAAGTTGTCCAATACACCGTTCAGATTGGGATCCTCTGGAGAAGTGACGTAATTAGCGGCTACAGGCTCCAGCAAGCCGTCGGGTGTGCCTGCGGCGTTGCCGCTGTTGACTACATCCTCCAGGCCGGAGTCTCCGCTCTTGGTGTTGGCCGGGTGCGAAGAAGTGTTATTCGGATTCAACAACATTCCCCGTCGATCGGAGAAATACAGCACGTATCCATTTTGCGCCTTGTAGTCTACGCTGGTGCCGCTTCCTGCGATCGTGCCGTTCAGCCAGTTCTGGAGGTTGCCCACATCGATTTCAACAGCGTTCATCACGCCATTGGTTGTGCAGCTGTTGTCGGCTGCTCCCTGGTGGGTGGCTGAGTCGCGAGGCTCACCTTCGCGGGCATCGTAAAAGTTGATGGGATACCAGTTGAACTGGCTCAGACTCTGGGTTGCGGTGGTCGAGGTATTGGACTGCCCGGTGGGGGTGAGACCATACTCCCAGTTTGTGTTTCCAGAATCGACCAGAACTTGCGGTGTAGTGGTGCTGGCCCAGGTAGTGCAGTAGTTGGTCCCGCTAACCTTACTCGTCGCTGTGCACTGCGGAGCGGACACGGTGCTGCTCATAGCGGTGACGGTCGCAGGGTAAGTGCCCGCGGTTGGAGTGGCGCGATCCGCCGGCTCCTGCAGCAGAAGAATAGCGTTGGGATTGATTGGATTAGGAGTCGCGGCGGTGGGTGATGACGAGCCCCGCGCGAATCCCAGTTGCAGCCATTCGTTGGTTACTCCAACCCAGGTGCCCGACGCATTTTTGTATTCCACGCGCAGGTAGCCGTCAATCAGGTTCCAGGTGGAGGTCTGATAGGTAGTCAGGGCGGTGTTCGAGAAGATCGTGCTGTAAGCGGCGTTATTCCATGTCCCGCTCAGGTAGAGATATGGGGCTGCCGCACTCGCCGGGCAAACTGCAGGCTTGTTGGCCGGCAGAAACGGGTAGTTCTGCGGAGGCAGAGTCGCAGTAGGGCAAAGAGTGAACGATGGCGCGATCGTGGTAGTGCCACTGTTGACGTTAGAGATGGTCGGAGCCGATTGCGGCTGAAGTCCCTGTGATGTAGACCAGCCAGCAAACGTCGCAGGAGCGTAGGGCCAATCTGCTGCGGCATTGTTGACGGTCACGTTGCAGTTGGTCGAACTGGAGCATGCGGCAGATGGAAAAGCATTGGTTGCGGCGGCGAAATACAGGTTGCTGGTGTCGCCAGCTGCTCCTGTATTGAGACCAGGTCCCCAATTGGCCGCGGCGATCGAAATTCCCCAGGGATTGGTGACTGCCCAATTAGGGTTACCGGCGGCAGTGTAAGTGTTCACCATGTTTTGGGTTACGTTCGCCAAGCGAACGTTATTCGAGTCGCCAGCTCCTCCCGGCAATTCACTTGGGTTGTCGGCCAACAGCACGTGAATCTGCGCCATGTTGTATTCGCGCGACGTACCCACGGCTGAAGTCGACAACTCGCCGCTCGGAGGCTGGCGAATAATTTCGTAAGGCTCGACGCCGCCGCCGACAAACGGCATCGATAGTTTCTTGGCTCCAGTTCCCGCAGGCGTAGTGGCTCCCTGGAACCAATAGTTTCCGTTGATGACCATGTTGCTGGTGGTGTTATTGGAGAACGTAGTCCAGTTTGTGCTGTTGTAGTTTGTCCCCGACTGCGCGGTGGCCGAACCCTTGCCCGTCACGCTGCCGTCTCCGTAGGGACTGGTAGCGGGATCGGTGTTTGCAGATTTCAACACGCAATTTACCAGCGGACTGGTGCTGCTGCAGCCGCCGCTGATGGTCGGAATGTACACGTTGCCGGTATCGGCCGATGCGCCGCTGTTGATCGATAACCCATTCGGCAGGAACTCGGTGACCACGTTTCCGTAGGCCTCGAGCTTGTCGTGAAAGGTTATGTTGTAGCCGGACATCACGCCCAGGTAGAGATCGCCGTTGGCGTGCACGCGTCCGACGAAATTGAGAGTGGGATTATCGAAGAAAGCGCAATCGCCTTCGCAAAAGACTCCGTACTGGAAGACCGGAATCAGCGCCACCTGCGCTGTGCGGGTCATATTCACTTCCTGCCCGCCAAACATTGATGCCGTCGCCTGCATATTCACGGGAATGACCTGAGCATACAAACCCGCTTCCGGTCCACCGCTGAGAGTGTTCCACTTCGCTGTAGGAGTGGTCGGTGCGCTTGACCCGCAACCCGAGCCCGGCGCGACTGAATAGAGGCTCCAGTTGACGCCCACCATGCTCGGCGGGGTGTTGCTTACACCGCAGATTTCGGCGGTGGTTGGCGCCTGCGCGTTCTGGAACACCGCGGTCAGGTCGGAATACATTTTCTCTATGCCGCCCTCCGCCGCATGATAGGCGATATTGTTCTGCAGATCCGTCGCGCCTACCTTGCTTTCGGTGTTGGCCATCATCAGCAATCCGATCGCTATCCCCGACAGAAGCAACAGCATCAGCAACGATGCGATCAGCGTGAATCCTCTGCTATGTTTTATTCCTCTCAGTATTCCCTTATGTATTGCCTTGGCTTGCAGTGACTTCGTCATACGGTAATTTCCCCACTTGCTCAATCCCTGCTGCTGTACTTCTCTTTTCTGTTTAATCTGTTCGTGGCGAGAACATCTGCCTGTAACTCAGGCTTTCCACGTCTTTAAACATTGGCGTTCCGGGGGGTAAGCCTTGCGGAGTGGAAAAGTCCAAGTCGAAGCTGTAATTTCGGGTTGGGGGGCTATAGACGACGGTACAGCACTTATATATGCCGGTAGCATAAGTTGCATAGAACAAGCTAACAATTGAACCTTTGTAATTCAGGGTTCCGGTCCAGTTTTCCAGGTAGCGCAGGAAGTTGTGCACGCCTCCGTCGGTGCCGAAATCCTCTCCAGTCGAATTGGGATAGGCTGGTTCCCAGCTTGGCCTCGGGAAGTTGATGTTCTTCCCGCCCGCGATTGCGACGCGGTAATAGTCGGTGCTAGCAGTCCGGTTACCTGGGTTGGTTACGGTGCCGTCGCCGCCGAGGCCAAAGCTCGGCAGATCGGTCCAATTGCTTGAGAGGAAAGTAACCGCGTCCGCGATAACAGCGGCAGACGAGTGCCCAAGCACGTCTACAGCCGGCGAGTTCCAGGTCGTGTCGGCGGGGCTGCTGTTGTAGTCGCCCCAGATGTATACCGGATTCTCCGATGCCACGGTGAACCCGCCCGGATCGGTTATGGTTCCCGTCGGGACAAGCGGTACGTCGCCGAGCGAGCCGTCCACCAGTCTCAAAGCGTGGCGCGCACCGCTCACCCAGTTCTTGCGTCCGGTGGTGCTGCAACTCGCAATGCGGGCATTGGCCGCGGTGCCGAAGGGATCGGGGTGCGCCGTGCTGTTGATTTGAGTATTTAGGTTCGTTCCCTGCACACCCGGCGAACCAGGGGTGGCCTGCGTACCCCAGAAGCCCAATCCCAAGTTTGCGGCGCCGAAATTGTCGAGCACTCCATTCTCATTAACGTCCTCGGGAGAAAAGGTCCGTCCGGCCGGAGTCGGCTCCAGCGCTCCGTCAGGCGTACCGGGGGCACCACCGGCACCACCGGCAGTGGAGCTGTTGATCACATCCTCCAAGCCCGAGTCTCCGCTCTTGGTATCTAGAGCGTTCGGAGGCGGTGCATTCGGATTTATAAGCATGCCCCGGCGATCGGAGAAATAGAGGACGTATCCATTCTGCGCGGTATAGTTCACGCTTGAGCCGCTCGACCCGATGGATCCCGCCAGCCATCTCTTCAGATTGCCCACATCGATTTCGACGGCATTCATCACTCCGTTAGCCGTGCAACTGTTATCTGTCACCGCGTTGTCGCGAACCTCGCCTTCCCGGGCATCGTAGAAGTTCAGCGGATACCAGTTAAAGCGCGTGACGCTCTGAGTAGTCGGCGATGCGGGGGTTAGGCCAAACTGCCAATACGTGGCCCCCGTGTCGAGCAGAAGTGGCGGCGTGGCTGCCCAGGTCGTGCAATAGGTAGTGGTGGTGTGGCCAACCGTTACGCTGTTTGTGGCGGTGCAGCTCGGGGCAATCCCGGTGGCTAGCTGCGCATATGTCGGGAGGCCAGAACTTATAGTGCCGCGATCCGCAGGCTCTTGTAGCAACAGAATCGCGTTTGGATTGATCGGATTTGTCCCGGCGGCTGGGGCGCTGCTTCCAGGAAGTGTAGGTGGTGCCGTGCTCCGCGCAAATCCCAGCTGGAGCCACTCACTGGTTACGGGGACCCAGGTGCCTGAATTGTTCTTGTATTCCACGCGCAGATAGCCATCGATCAGGTTCCAGGATGCGGTCTGGGCGGCCACGGAGGTCGAGTTGTTCACGGCGGCCGCGCCAGCCACCGTGTAATACGGAGATACCGGCGCGTTCGTGCAGCCCGTAGGATAGCCGTCCGCTATAGCACTAAAGGCGGTTCCGCTTGTTGATGTGCCTGGTGATACCGGTGGGCAAAGGACGAGTGCCGGCGCGACGCTGCTAGGCCCGCCCAAGACGGTCGGGGCGCCGGGCCCCCCGGTCGGACCCTTCGGTTGCAATCCTTGTAGCGTGGGATTTGTGTTGTTCGCATTGCCAAACCACGGGTTGGGTGCGTAAGGCCAATCTGGGCTGTCAACGCCGTTGCTGGCAGCAGCGCTGGAAGCAGTCACCGTGCCAGCGGATGGAACCGCGTTCGACGCGGCGGCGAAGTACAAGTTGTAGGTGCCCGACCCTGGTGCCGTGAATGTCGAGGCGTAGTTGCCCGCAGTCATGGTAATTCCGTAGGCATTGGTGGCGGTCCCACCGGTTGCCGTCGCCTCGGTCGTCGTGATATTCGCCAAGCGGACGTTATTCGCATCCGAAGCTCCGCCGGGCAAATCAGCCGGATCGTCGCTCAACAACACGTGAATCTGCGCCAGGTTATATTCCTGCGACTGGGCCAGTGCCGACGTTGGGTCCTCTCCCGCCGGTGGACGCCGAATAAGCTGGTAGGCAAGCGTCGTCCCATTCACAAAAGGCATGGTGAGATTCTGGGCCCCGGTCCCCGGAGGTGTGGTCGCTGACTGGGTCCAGTAGTTAGCGTTGATAATCATGTTGCTGGTAGTGCTATTGGAAAACGTGTTCCACGTCCCACTGGTAGGAAGGCCGTTATAGTTCGAACCCGACTGCGCTGTAGATGAACCAGCACCGGTAACGCTGCCATCCCCATAGGAAGCTGCGGTCGGCCCGTCCATGGCCTGGCAACTCACCAGCGCCGTTGCCGGTGCCGTCGGAGTGCTGCAGCCGTTGTTGGTGGTCGGAATATATACCGTGCCGTTATAGTTGGTAGCTGCAAGCCAGCCATTGGCCAACTGGGTCCGGACCACGTTGCCGTAGGCCTCAAGCTTGTTGTGGAAAGTCAGTGTGCTGCCGGGGCCAACGAATGGATACAGGTCTCCGTTGGTGTGCACCGGACCGACCATGTCAAAATTGGGGCCGCTGAAAAACGAGAGATCGCTGTCAGAAAACACACCGAATTGGAACACCGGAATCAACGCCACCTGCGCGGTCCGGATCATATTGACTTCCTGCCCGCCCGACATGGCAGCCGTCACCTGCATGTTCACGGGAATGATCTGGGCATACAAGCCGGCATCTGGTCCGCCGCTGAGCGTGTTCCAGTTCGCTGTGGGCGTAGCCGGCGCACTCGTCCCGCAACCGGAGTTTGGCGTCACCGAATATGTCTTCCACGTGACGCCGATCATGCTGGGCGGAGTGTTACTTACGGCGCAGATTTGGGTAGTAGTGGGAGCCTGTGAATTCTGGAACACCGCGCTCAGGTCGGAATACATTTTCTCGATGCCGCCCTCGGCTGCGTGATAGGCAATGTTGTTCTGCATATCGGTTCCGCCCACCTTGCTTTCGGTGTTGGCCATCATTAGCAAGCCGATTGCAATTCCAGACAGAAGCAGCAGCATCAGCAACGATGCGATCAGCGTGAATCCGCGGCTACGCCGTTTGCTGCCGTCTATTCCAGCGGCTTGCGTTTGGTTGGTCAGCACTAACTTGCTGTGCCTCCCCGCGCTCCTCATACTGTAGTTGCTCATATGTTCAACCCCTATCGATTTAGTACCCTTCGGCTTACCCGCCTTTCTTAGCCGCTGGTTTTGCGCCGCTAGTTTTGAGGATAGTTGTTGACGTAAGTCAAATTTCTCGCACTTACGGAGGTCTGCAGATCCATTCTCTGATACCCGTTCTGGCCAAACATGCCGCTCTTCACCGTGCTATCAATATCCATATGCGCAATGTTGATCTTGGTGATCTGATTGGGGAGAAGTCCAGACGAGGAGCCGGTGGTACATGCGACGGCGGTACCGGGGCTGGGACAGCCCAGGGCCGGCGCATCGGTGCTGGCATTGAACAGGTCATACGTAAAATTCAGATAAACGATGTTTTCCGCCACGGGCATGGGGCTGTGTCCGCTGATTTGCCGCATCATGCGCGACGGGCTCACGCTGGTGTCGAGATAGTAAGTGATGACCAGAATGCGTTGTCCGGTTCCGGTAACGCTGCCACTGTTCTTATACGTGTAGGCCAGGCTATTGGCCGCGGTATTCGCCTGGTTCATCTTTAGAACGTCGCCCGAGGCAAAGGTTACGGTGCTTCCACTGACGCCGGTGACCTCTCCCACTACTTGCGTCGAGCCAAAGGTAAACCAGATTAGATCGCCAGCCGTCAGACCCAGTCCGCCCCCACTTAGAGCTTGCGGTGAAGCTATGCCGATCGGCAATGTGCAAGTGAGTGTCCCAGGCAGCGCAAACGTCACGGTCGTAGCACTCGCGAGGGTTGCCGTGTAGCAGTTCAAGGCAAAAGTGGGGTCCGTGTAAATCACTGTGACAATATCGGTCGACATGGTGTTGACCGTCGGTCCCTGTCCATATCCGGGAAGGAGCCCATAAATAAAGGGCGTACCTCCGTTCACGGGATAGTTCACTCCGGAGGTGCCGTTGATGTAGCAGGGGGTTGAAGTCTGATCGCAGCCGTACCTCGGAACCGTCGCAGATGTTGGCAAGGGAATTGCCGCGCCCTGTCCGAGGCCCGCCCCGGCGAGGCTCAGGTCGTTCTTCAATATGTTGGAGGCGGCCCGGAAATCCTGCTGCATCTCCGCTCGCTGCGTAACCGTCCAGGTAGCGTTCACACCCTGGATGTAAATTGAAACCGCGGCCCCAAGCACTGTTGTCCCCAGAGCCGTGGCGACTACCATTTCCACCAGACTGAATCCCCACTCGCGCTTTTTTGAGCGATTGCTCATAACTCCCTCTCTACGGGTACTCCGAAATGTACGTGTTCAGAACGTAAGTCGCCTGTGGATTCTGGGGAGTCGAGTACTGCACTGTGATGGTCACGCCGCGCAGCGTAGGGATCAGGTTATTGTTGGCGTCATACAGCGGCGAGATCAAGATTGTGCGCTGGTAGTTTGTTAAAGGAATAGTTGTATCGTCGGTCGTGTTATAGATTCCATCCGGTCCTGGATCCGCCAGAGTTTGCAGGAGTGGCGTCGAGCCCGTGTCGTCGCAGGTCCCGTAGATTCCGTCCGCACCCGAGTTATAGATGGAATAGAAGGTCGGGCTCGTGCTCGTGGTGGGCAGGAAGATGCCGCCGGAGGTGGGGTCGGCGCCCCCGGAACAGGAGCTTGCATTCTGGATTTGGCTCCAGGTGATCTGGGTTGTGTTGCGCGCCGTAATAATGCTCTCGATCGCTTCATCCGCCAGCTGCTTGGCGATCAGGTTTTGCTGCGACGTTCTGCGTCGAAGCCATGGCCAGCCCGAAAACACCCAGCAGACTTACCATGCCCACCGTGAGCACGGCCATCGAAATCACAACTTCAATTAACGAGAATCCGCCGTCCTTTGGTTGCGCCGCGCGATTATTCCCCCCGCTGCCGGTGCTCAACATCCGAATCCTTGATGTGCGAATTCTTGCTGGACCGATCATTGTTGGATCGATCATTGTTGGACCGATCATTGACGAACCCATTGATAGCCTCCTCCGGACTTGGAGTACAGCCGCCATCCGTGAATGCGGCCGGTTCCGCCCCATAGCGTGATTGCCCGCGAGCTCAACAAATCCGTGCCGACGGCACGCGCCATGTACACAACACCGTCATCCCAGTAATTCCCACCGGCGCAGGTCGAGGAGGTCTGTGCGGACCCATCGGGACAGAAGTAAATCGTGTATGCGGTCGAGCCTCCCGCATTCGTGCTCCCCGTGTAGCCAAAGTCAATTGCATTTGTGCCCGAGCCGAAGCTTGCCCCCGCGATGGTGTCAGGCGGCGTTGTCGAGGTGATAGCTGAATTCGTCTGAAACGTGACATCGGTCGGTAGGCTGTACGTCACTGAGCGCTGATCGCCAGGAAATGTCAGCGTAGGGGCCACTATGATCGTATTAGGTGTAACGCTGTTGGAAAAAGCTACGGAGTACGATGTCGACTGCGACACCGCGTTATCGCGCGCCTGCCTAAGCGCCGAAAGCGTTATGTTGTAGCCGTTAATCACATGCTGGGCGTTCATAACCGGTATCAGGCCAATGACCGACACCACCGCCACCACTATGGCGATCGTCATTACCGTGATCATCTCCAGCATGCTGAAGCCGCTCGTTGTGCTTCGGCGATGGCGTCCATTCGTTTTCAGGCTTCTCATAAGCATTTGTCGTAGGGGCAAATCCTTGGCCCCGCCATCAGCCAACTTAAATCGCGCACAATCATGTAACTATGAGTGGTCAGCCGGTTACCCGCGGCGTTTTTGCGGATACTATTGCGAGCTGGCCAGAATAACTCGATCGTAGGAATTGTCCCGGGGTACGTCAAAGTACCGGTGTACACCGTCCTTCCGGACATTGTCCGTTCGTAAGATAGAAACTGACTTAAGCGTGCCATTTGCGAATGCAGGCTCTCCCCCAAATCCTGCTGTCGGATACAGTCAGCCTATCCTTCTGCAACAGAAAGCAATAGATCACTAAAGATTGCCGGTAGTCGGCTGATCCGGTTACGAGAGTAATGACGAGTTGAATGGGAAGTGGCCGAAAAGGTTGGGAAATGTCTCCCGATGAGCTTTGAACAATGGCGACGCTTACGCCAAGAGTAAGCAGGAAGCGGCTTGCCGAACGACTTAATCTTTAGTAACTCTTACTGCCAGAACCGCGCGAGCTAGAATGCTTCGAGTGGGAGCATGAATCAGCAGGCATCCAAAGCGATCAGCAACGGCTCCGAGACGATTCCGATTCAGATGCGCCACGTTGAGCATCGAGAATGGAGCCTTTGGGGATTTGCCGTTGTGGTAACAGTCGCGTTGACCCTGGGGATTATTTCATTTACCTTTCCTTGGCTTATTCGACAGCAGGATGTTTCTTACTGGTTCGAGCTCAAGGAATGGGCGCGCGGGCTGGCAGCTTTAGTGCTACTCTTCGACTTATACGCAATCTATCAGCATTTTCAACTCGAACGCATTCGTCACCGCTTGACGGAACAGCAGGCGCTGCGGCGCGCGGAAGAAAAGTATCAGACTATCTTCGAAAACGCAGTGGTGGGAATCTTTCAGATCACGCCTGATGGCCGTCCTCTAAGCATCAACCGGGCGCTTGCCCAAATGTATGGCTACGATTCTGCGGAGCAACTCCTGGCAGAAATTTCGAATATCGCGCGACAGTTTGTCGATCCCAACCGCATCGGCGAATTGGCTAGCGAACTTGATAGGAATGGGGTGGTCCGCGGCGCTGAAGTTGAAATATACCGCAGAGACGGTACGAAAAAGTGGTTGATGGTGAGTCTGCGGGCTGTACGCGACACCAGCGGCAACCTCTCGTTCCACGAAGGCACGGTTGAGGACATCTCGGATCGGAAAGTTGCCGAGGAACGGATCCAATATCTGGCCTACTATGACGCGCTGACCGGACTGCCTAATCGCACTCTGCTGCAGGATCGATTGTCCAATGCGCTTTCCCGTGCCCGTCGGCAAAAAGACAAGGTTGCGCTCCTCTTCCTCGATGTCGACCGTTTCAAATTCGTCAACGACTCGCTTGGACACTCCGTAGGCGACCTCCTTCTGCAGGCTGTTGCCGACCGCCTCAAGAAATGGGCGCGTGGACAAGATACGGTTGCGCGGCAGGGCGGAGATGAATTCCTGATCGTAATGACGGACGTAAAGGACATACCCGCCGCCGCAATCGCCGCCGAAAGGCTCATGGACGCCATGACCGCTGAATTCCTCGTGCAAGGTCACTCTCTTAGCGTCAGTTGCAGCGTCGGCATCAGCATTTTCCCGGAACATGGCGCAGACGGCGAAACTCTGATCAAAAATGCCGATGCGGCCATGTATTCCGCCAAGGATTATGGACGTGATAACTTCCGGTTTTTTACGGAAGACATGAACGTCCAGGTTGCGGCGCGATTGAACTTAGAGAACAGCTTGCGACTTGCACTCGAGAAAAAGGAACTCTTTCTCCTGTATCAGCCGCAAATGGATATTTCAACGGGAAGGGTCACCGGTTTGGAAGCTCTCCTCCGCTGGCAGTGTCCGGAATTGGGTCTTGTGCCGCCGAAGGAGTTCATACCGATTGCCGAGAACATTCGATTAATCATGCCCATTGGCGAATGGGTGCTAAGAACCGCGTGCTCTCAAGCCAGGAAATGGCAGGACGAGGGCCTGCCTGCGTTGCCGGTTGCAGTGAATGTGTCAGCGGCACAGTTTTTGCATAAGGGTTTTCGCGAACTCATCAGAAGAGTGCTCGACGAAAGCGGCCTCGCTGCGCAATACCTGGAACTGGAACTCACGGAAAGCCTTCTGCTCTCGAACGCAGACGCGACGCTTTCCGTTCTCCAGGAATTAAATGCGATGGGGGTGAAATTGGCGATCGACGACTTTGGCACGGGATATTCCAGCTTCGGTTACCTGAAACACTTTCCGATCGGCAAGCTCAAAATCGATCGCACATTTATTGGTGATGTCGCGGTTGATGCGGACGACGCGGCCATCACAGCCGCAATCATCAGCATGGCAAAAACCTTGAATCTCAAGGTGATTGCCGAGGGCGTCGAAACCGAAGCGCAAATATCTTTTCTGCGGGCCCATCACTGTGACGAGATTCAAGGATATTACTTCAGCCAGCCTCTATCGGCCTGCGAAGTTGTCGACAAACTGCGAGGTTCGGTCCAACAAGGCGGGAAGGCGATGAGAGCGCCCGCTGTTTAATCGGATAAGGGGGAGTGTGAGCGCGGCAATTCCGCACCATCTCCGACGTTGAGCTATCAAGTACGTACATCAGGAGGGAGTTCGGTCGGAGCTGTAAGGTCGCGAGATTTCTCGGGGTACTGCCCACCGAGCTACCCGCTGATTGAGATGATTACGCCTCCAAGACAGATGAGCGCTCCGCCAATCCAAATGGGGAGCGTGGGCGTCTGGCCGAACTTTATTCGGGCAATGATCTGCGCCAGACAGAAAAAAAGCACAACGTAGATACCGAGTAGCTTGCCGAATTCCCAGCGCGGGGCGTTGACGATCAATCCATAGGCTACAAGCGACGCTGCCCCGCCCGCAAAAGCGAGTGCGCGGCTTATTCCGGAGGCGCGATAGAGCGCGGACTGAAAGCAAGAGTCGCCATAAGCTTCAAGGAAAGCCGCGATCAGCAGAACGAAGAACGCAGCGCTGCGGTGCACGACGAGGTTGTTGACCAGTTCTCTCATAGATTGTAAGACATTCATAGGTAGTAAGACCACGAGTTGTAAGACCATGGGCTGTAAGGCATGGGCAGAGGTTAAAAGCGCCCCGCCATCGTAACAGGAGCGGAAGGTTCACCTGGTCTTTTCCGCTTCCTTTTCCGCTTCTAGGTACAATTGAAAAATTCAATTGGACGTTGCGTATAGAGCGCATTAGCCTAAGCGGCTGGGCCAGCGTCGCTCGCCGTTCGAAGAGAAACATCCAGATGTTGTAGGGGCAAGGAGTTATGAAGCTCGCCGGTTTCCTTTTGTTGGTTGCAGGATGGGCGATCGTGGTGGCCGCAGTGGCGCTGCTGCCGTCGGCTGGTGCGCGACTCGGCTTTGCGCTGGCCGGTTTGGCGACACAGTTGTTGGGGCTCGCGCTTGCTGCGCGATCTCATCTGGTTCTGCCGGCGGAAGGAGAGTGACGCCTTTGGTGGCTCCCTCGCTGCCGCCTTTCTCTGACGTATCTGCAGGCTTTGTCCTTGTCCTCTGCTTGCTTCTTATTCTGCTCGTTCCATTTGCCGGCGCTGGGCTCGCTCTGATCAATTCGGGGCTGGGGAGATCGCGAAGCGCCGCTCATGCCATGATCGGCGCGCTGTGCGTCATCTCGGTGGCCGCACTGGTCTATGTGATCGCGGGTTTCTCGTGGCAAGGCGTCGCCGAAGGTCCGGACCATGTGTTGACTGTGGCAGGGAAGAGTTGGGGGTGGATTGCGGCTGAGCCATTATTCCTGCGCGGATTGCAGCTGGATCTATCACCGTCGGCGCTGGTCGTGCTACTACAGATTTTCAGCGTGGGTTTGGCGGGGATGATTCCGCTGAGCTCCGGCTCGGACCGGTGGCGGTTGGGGGCAATCTGCGCTTCGACGGCGCTGCTGGCGGGCTGGACGTATCCGCTGTTCGCGCACTGGGTTTGGGGCGGAGGATGGCTGGCGCAACTCGGCGCGAATTGCGGACTGGGACGTGGCTTTGTGGATGGCGGAGGCTCGAGGACGATACAGGTTCTGGGCGGAGTGACGGCGTTGTCGATCACGTGGATTCTTGGTCCGCGGCGCGGGAAGTTCTCGGCGGAGGGAATGCCAGCGGCGCTTCCGGGACACAACGTGGTACTGGTGCTGCTCGGATGTTTGTTCGCGTGGATCGGATGGATGGGCCTGAATTCGGCAGGCGCGATGCTGTTTCTGGGCGTGGAACCGGGGCGCGTGGTGCTGATCGCGGTCAATACTACGCTGTCGGCGGCAGCGTCTGGACTAGCGGCAGCGGTGGTGACGCGAGTCAGGTTCGGGTGCCCCGACGCCTCGCTGACCGCCAACGGATGGACCGCGGGGCTCGTCGCCAGCAGCGCTGCGGCGGCATTTTTGAAGCCGGCTGCGGCGATGATTGTCGGCGGTATGGCCGGAATTTTAGTTGTGTTTGTCGCGGATTTTTTGGAGTTCCAGTTGGCGATTGATGACCCGGGCGGCGCGGTTTCGGTGCATGCGGTTGGCGGGCTTTGGGGGCTACTCGCGGTGGCGCTGCTCGCGGATGTCGGTGCGGCGGGTCACGGTGCTGATGGTCTTAGTGCGGCGGGTCTTAGTGCGGCAGGTCTTAGTGCGGGGGGGCAGTGGCTGGCGCAGTTGGTGGGGATCGCAACGCTGCTGGGTTTTGTCCTGCCGCTTACTTATGGATTGAATTGGTTGTTGAATCGTGTCTATCGGCAGCGGGTGAGCCGCGAAGGGGAGTTGCAGGGGATGGATTTATGCGGGTTGGGCGCGGGGGCTTATCCGGAGTTTGATATTCACGGGGATGATCTTTTGCAGCGCTGAGGTTGGTTCCGGCTTGGATCCTGGTGCTCCACGGGCTGGCACAACAAGTTGCAGGTGGGTACCCTCCCTGTTTTTTGTCAAAGTATTAATTTTAAATGACTTACATGTAAAGTATTCAATAATAAGGACTTGGCCAAATTCACGCGTTCGTTAACCCTTTGGAATCATAGAGTTATGGAAGGTTGGATTTCTCGGATTCGCAAAGTATTCAATTTACTAGACTTACATGTAAAGTCTTATGGAGTAATAAGTTAGCGCGGAAGGATTCGGGTGTGCGTGGCGCCCCTGATTCCGCTCTAGCATTAGAAATAAGTACGATCCTTCCACAACCTTTAGTCTTGATCTCCGTCTATGTCTATTGTATCAATTCTGCCCTTCCTGACTGGACGCGCTTGCCAACGGTAATTTTTGTAGCAGGTGCAATGAGTTACGCGGAAAATCGCTAGGGTTAGGGCTTGACAAATTCTGTGGCGGGAATGTGATAGATTGACTCCGCACTGCAAAAATCCCGGATCCGTTTCCTCACAAATCCGTTTCTACACAATGGAGAAATGCTTAATGCGAACGTTCGTCTTTATTTTGGGGATTACGAGGCAGAAGCTTGCCGCCCTAACCATCGCAACCGTGGTCCTCCCACTCACCATGGCTCTTGCCCAGGTAAAGCAGGAAACGCCAATCGCTAAGCCCGAACCTGCCAAGACCGAGCCGCAAAACCCGGAACAGTTCAAACCGGAGCAGCAGGCAAGCAAGGGATCGGTCACCATTGGCGGCAATGTCATTAATTACGACGCATTCGCAGGCACGATTGTCGTTCATCCCAAGGGTTGGGACGACGTTCCGCAGAATGCCGACAAAGATGACAAGAACAAGCCCGCCGAAGCGAGCATGTTCTACGTGGCATATTTCAAATCGGATAATAAAGGCGCGCCGCGTCCGGTCACTTTCCTTTACAACGGCGGCCCTGGCTCTTCCACCGTGTGGCTTCACATGGGAGCATTCGGGCCGAAGCGTGTCGTTACCGCCGATGACACCCACACTCCGGCGGCACCTTATCCGGTGGTTAACAATGAATATAGCCTCCTCGACGTGAGCGATCTGGTCTTTGTGGATGCGCCTGGCACTGGGTTTAGCCGCATCGCCGGAAAGGATAAGGAGAAGGCGTTCTACGGTGTCGACCAGGACGCGTGGGCGTTTGGCGATTTCATTTCCCAGTTCCTCTCCAAATATGGGTGCTGGAACTCGCCTAAATATCTGTTCGGCGAAAGTTATGGTACGACGCGATCGGCCGTGCTCAGTAATATTCTGGAAACCGAACGCGATGTCGACTTCAACGGCGTGATTCTTCTGTCGCAGATCTTAAACTTCTCGTTGGATTCCGATTTCCCTGAGTTCAACCCTGGCGTGGATGTGGCGTATGAACTCAACCTTCCCACTTATGCCGCCACGGCTTGGTATCACCACAAACTGCCGAACTCTCATCCGGATCTCGCGGCTCTGCTGACCGAGGTGGAGCACTTCGCCATGAACGATTATGCTCTGGCGCTTGGGGCCGGATCTTCGCTTCCGGCGGACCAACGCCACGCCATTGGTGCCAAGCTTCATGAATACACGGGCCTTCCGGTGGCATATATCGAGAAAGCCGATCTGCGGATCAATGGGGGAGAATTCTCAAAGAACCTGCAGGACGAAAGCGATCTCACCACCGGCCGTCTCGACACGCGCTTTTCCGGACCCACGTTTGATCCGCTCAGCAAAGAGGCTGAGTACGATCCGCAGTCGGCGGCCATCTCGTCGGCGTATGTTTCCGCGTTCAACGACTACGTTCGAAAAGATCTGAAGTATGGCGAGAACAAGGAATACAAACCGGAAATTGAACTCTTCAAATGGTGGAGTTTTGCGCACAAGCCTCCCGGCGTCCCGTTCGCTCTGCCAGGGGCAACCAACGTGATGCTCGACCTTGCCACCGCAATGAAGTACAACCCGCAACTCAAAATCCTCTTGAACGCAGGGTATTTCGATCTCGCAACCCCGTTTTACGAAGGCGTCTATGAGATGCAACACCTGCCGATTCCGCCGGATTTGCAAAAGAATATCGAATTCAAGTTTTACGAATCGGGGCATATGGTCTACGCCCACGAAGCCTCGCTGAAGGCGATTCACGACAACGTCGCGGAGTTCATCCGCAGCAGCGATAATTTGAAGGGCAAGTAGGAATCGGATAGGCTTGTCCCCGTTTGTCCGCAGACCAGAGATGCTCTGAGCCCCTGGCGCAAGGGTCGTTGTCCTAACATCGCCGTATAACTCATTGGCGGGTTCTAAGTGGCGATGCCTGGTTACGTCGACAACCCGCCAGTGATTTTCAGGTGCCGGTGCGGATTATTTCTCCAAAGGTGTAGAATTCCCGCCGATGGGAGTGAAACGCATGTTCTGGCGCTCTGGTTCTGTGATGACTGGAGAGGGTGAGAATGGGCCTCCCCTGACTAATGAGACGAAGCGTCCGCGCCGTTGGATGAAGGTGATTCTGACGTTAGCTCTATCGGGTGCGCTGGGTGGATTTCTGATTTCCTATATGCTCCCGACACGGTATCAGACTCAGGCCACCATTCTGGTGGAGAGTCCGAAAATACCCGAGGAATACGTCCATTCGATCATCACTTCCGACATTGCCGAACGCGTCCAGAGCCTAGAGGAGGAAGTCAAGAGCCCGAGCCACCTGCATCCCATGCTGCAGAGCCTGGGATATGTCAGGCCCGAGGAGCAGAGCAGCCTTACGAGGGACATCCAGCAAAATATGCAAGTCGATCCGGTGATCACCTCGATGAGCGCAGCGGCGGAACCGGCCAAGGCTGCTGGATTCACGGTTACCTATACGGACACGGATGCGGCTCGCGCCCAGAAAATCTGCAATGCCGTAACCTCGCTGATCGTGGATGCAAACCTGCGCTCGCGCTCCGAGGTCGCGCAAAGCACCACCGATTTTCTCAACCGCCAGGTTGATGACGCGAAGCGGGCGTTGGACGACCAGGATGCCAAGCTGGCCGCCTTCAAAAAGCAGTATATGGGTCAGTTGCCGAGCGGCGCTGACAACAACGGGCGCATGTCTGCGAATCCGATCATCGAGGAGCAATACAAGTTGCTCACCCGCGACAACGACACTAGCCTGGCTTTCTATAAGGAACTGCTGGCCAAGAGAAACTCCGCCGCGCTTAGTACCTCCATGGAGAACCAACAGATGGGCGAGCAGATGCACATAGCCGCCAGCGCCGATCTTCCCGAAGATCCTGTTTTTCCAGACCGATGGCTCCTTACTCTGTGGGGACTGGGGATCGGACTTCTGCTTGGAATCGGTCGTCTTCTGTGGCCAGCAGCCCGGAAACTGTTCCAGCGATTTGGTTTAGTTTTTCCAGCCGAGACGTAGATCGAATAGTTGTTGCGAAATCGCTACAAGCACACATTAGTCGGTGATCTGAGTGCGATCGCGTGAATTCGTGCAATCAGCGACAAAAGATCCCGAATTAGTGTGCTGTTAGGTTCAATTCTCAGTCGGGTTAGTTTGAAGGCTTTGGCCTCGATGCTTCAACTGATTCTGGTTTTGCAGCCAATAGGAACAACTCAAGCCTGAAGCGCGTCCCGGACCAGGGTAAAGGTCCGTCGGGTGCTCGCGGCAATATGACGCTATGTCCTCTGTTCGATGACTGTACTCATTTCTTGGCAGTGATAGGCTTCCAGCGAAAACAAACAACATCAACCACGGGGCAAGCAGAAGTAACATACCCGCCAAGGGCGCGAAGTCCATCCAATCGATGGGCCACTTACCGTGTTGTGGCCGAGGCAGCGGGTTTGGCGTTGAAGTATCCCGCGGGGGGAGCAAACAGTAATTTCCTTTCGGCCATACCCATCGTTCGGGAGGCAAGAGCAAGGAGGGCCGCGGAGAAGTTACGGCAGCGTTCGGCGGGACTGGCGTTGCAAAAGGAGTTTGTTGGGGACGTTGGGCTAGCTGCTGGTCATAGGATGAGCGTTGGGCCGGATCCGAGAGCACCCGATAAGCCGCTATAAACTCCCGATACCTTCGCTCAATATCGTCTTGCGTCGCGGTTTCGGAAATACCGAGAACGGAGTAATACGTCTCAGCACTCATTGGCTTCCTCCGCCGCAGCTATGATTTTGAATCCTGCGTACCGGGTGCGAAACCTATGCAGTATGATACGCGCGAAACTCTGGATTGTAAGTTATTCGAATGTGGAACGAGTAACGACGGCCAGCTTGCAGCGCTTTTTTGTGGAATCGCACCCTAGCTGTGGTGGGCTACGTAGAGTAAGAGGGCGAAGATGATGATTGGGATCAGCGCTAGCAGGATGTAGAAGAGAACGTTCTTGCGCCATGGAGTGCGACGGTCTTTCCAGTTGCGGAATTCGGGGCGGTCGGTGACTCCTATTGTCTCGGGATGCTCGAGGTCGGCGGCGAAATCGCGGGCACTCGCGTAGCGATTCTTGGGATCGCGTTCGAGGGCGCGATAGATGATCTCTTGCAGTTGCGGGGAGATGGCGGGATCGACTTCGCGCGGCGGAACGGGATTGTTCAACAGGCGGTCGTTCATGATCAGGAAGGGATTGGCGCCGGAGAAGGGGACTTTTCCGGTGAGCATTTCATAGAGCATTACTCCCAGCGCATAGAGGTCGCTGCGCTGATCGCCACGCTTGCCTTTGACCTGCTCGGGAGAAACGTAATCGGGCGTGCCCATGGTGGGAGAGAATTTTGCGAAGGTGAGGCGGCGGGAGCCGGCGTTGCCGGCGATGCCGAAATCGATGAGCTTGATGTTGTCGTGCTCGTCGACCATTACGTTTTCGGGCTTCATGTCGCGATGCACTACGCCGCGCGAGTGAATGTAGTCGAGGGCTTCAAGAATGCGAAGGGTGATGCGGATGGCGCGCTCGGGCGGGAGTTTCGGCTGTTCGGCGAGAGTCTTGCGCAACAGGCGGCCATCGACCCACTCCATGACCATGTAGACCTGGCTGCGGTCGTCATCGGAGAGGACCTTCATTACGCCGGGATGATCCATGAGTTTGCCGATTTCTTCTTCGCGGCGGAAGCGATCGAAAAGGGCGGGATCGCTTTCGACTTCGGGATGAGGGATCTTGATGGCGACGGGGCGGCCGGTGTTGAGATCGGTGGCGCGGAAGATGGAGGCCATGCCGCTGCGGGCAACCAGGGCTTCGATGCGGTAGTGATCGAGTTGGTCGCCTGCGCGGACGGTCATGCTGGCCTGCGATTGGGATGGAGGTAGGGGTCCTTCGACTCCGCTGCACGAATCGCTTCGCGAATCGTGCGGCTACGCTCAGGATGACAATCTGTGAGTTGATGGTTCATGACGGCTTCTAGCGTAGCTTATAGGGACGGCCGCGGTACATCCCCATGCGTTCGATGGTGCGGATGCGGATTAGCTGCACGCTGATGTTGTCGCTGCCGTCTTGTTCGTTGGCGCGGTTGACTAGTTCGTGGGCGGCGTTGGCAAGATCGCGGTGGCGGCGTGCGGATTCTGCCATTTCGGGGGGGGTGACTGCGCCGTGAAGGCCGTCGGAGCTTAATAGCAGTACATCGCCGGGTAAAAGCTGGATCTCGTCTACGTCGATGTTGACGAAAAGATTTGCTCCTAGCGAGCGGCTGAGAACGTGGCGGTGGGAGGACTCGGCGGCGTCTTCGGCGGAGATCAGGCCGAAACGCAGTTGGTCGGCGGCTACAGTATGGTCGCGCGTGATTTGCCTGGCGTCGCCGGAACGGATCAGATAGCAACGGGAATCGCCAACGTGGGCTATGGTCGCGCGGTCGAAGCGCAAGGCTGCGACTACGATGGTCGAGGCCATTCCAGGACCCATGCGGCCGGAGAGGGCTTCGGATTCGCAGACGCGAGCATTGGCGGACCGCACGATGTGCGTGACCACATCTTTATGGAGGGCTCCATCTTTGGCGCGGCGGAAACCGGCTAGCGCTTCCTGGACGGCGGCGCGCGAAGCGACTTCTCCCTGGCGTTGGCCGCCTACGCCGTCGGCTAAGGCGAAGAGCCATCCGTGGGAGCGGGTTTCGGCGGGGGAGCCGGGGGCAACGTGGCCGAGGTAGTCCTCGTTGCGTGTGCGCACGCGGCCGGGGTCGGTGAGTTCAGCGAATTCAAGGTCTAACATGCAACAGTTGCGTGTGCGCCTGCCCATTCTTTAGCGCTACTGGTTTCGGGTTGAGAATATCTTAGCGGAACGTGGAGCGGCGAGCTGTCACCTCAGCGGCTGAAGCCGCAATTCGAGAAAACGCCGCCATCGCAGCGGTGAATCGCTGCGCCACCCAAAAACAAAGGCTGGGCCAATCAAATCAAACGCGGAACTCCTTTACAGCTGGGGGCCGGGCGGGGAGGCCCGGCTCTCCATCAGCCGGGGCATTACGTGATGGCGTTCGTCGTCAGACGATCTTGCGCTATGGTGGAGCGGCCGGAGCCTTTGCTGACGCGGAAGAAGTAAATTCCGCCGTAGATGCCCCATACGGCTGCGATTCCCAAGGCGAGCAACGGCTCCATTTTTGTGCCATAGCCCATGAATGGGCCAATAAGGTAGAAGGCCATGCAGGCAAGGTTGGCTAGCAATCCGAAGATGGGGATTATTAGGTGACGAATCAGCTTGAAGTTTGGATGGCCATGATAGGCGACGATGCAGATGATGCAGCTTAGTCCGTAGAGTAGGAAGGTGCCGAAGTTTGAGGCTAGGGTGACTGTGAGCAGGGAATTGGGCATGGCGGCCATCTTGTCGTGGGTGGTGTAGCCGAAGCTGGACCAGAATCCGTGGGGCAGACCTTGAATCGCCGAATCGGCGGGCGCTCCAGCGTCGCCGAACGCCATTACTACGGCGAGGCAGCCGACGATGGCGGAGATTACGGCCAGCGTCCAGATGGCGCGGTGCGGAGTGAGATTCCTGGAGTGCAACATGCCAAAGTGGGCGGGCGCCTCCCGATCTTTGCCCATGGCGTAGGTGACGCGGGCGCCGGTGTTCATGCAGGAGAGCGTGGTGCCGATGAGCGCGAGGAATACGGTGAAGGCTTCGGCTAGCATGAAGGTGCGGCCGTGACCGTTGAAGAAATGATTGCCTACGATGACCATCATGTCTCCGATGGGTGCGGCTGAGCCGGAGGCGCTTTGCATGGTGTAACCGCTGTTGAGAAAGTAATTGGCGGCAAAATATTCGATCAGATAGCAGAAGGCTCCTTGCACGAGGAGCGAGGTGATCACGGCGATGGGTACATCGCGCTTGGCGTTCCTGGCTTCCCCTCCCATTGCTGTGACGGATTCGAATCCAACCAGGATCAGAATCGCGACTGTGGCCTGAATGAAGGCCCAGCCGAAGCTATGAATGCCTACGACGGATTTGGCGTTGGGATGGGTTAGAAAATTTCCCTTGTCGTCGGTTTTGGGATAACTGATGCGATAGGGCACGGGCTTGCCGGCGACATCGAGCTTCGGTTGCGGCACGCCGTTTGAATCGCGGACGATCACGTCCGTGGTCTGGCCGTTGACGATTTGCGAGGTGGTGGCGAATTCGTAGTTGTAGGCGTTGCCGGCGGTCGAGTCGAACTGGAAGGCTTCGCTGCCGGGCTTGTGGCTGACGCGGTAGCTTAGCGCAAAGAAGGAAAAGATGAGCAGGGCGCTGATCTGAATTACGTTGATGGCGATGTTGATGGATGTGGATCCGGTGATGCCGCGATGCGCGATGTAGGCAATGGCAAAGGAGAAAACTACGGCTACGGCCATCATGAACGCGGGGCCGGGGTTGGAAGCGTTCATGAAGTTGGGCCAGAGAGTGCCGACCAGGTAGCCGCAGAGGATGCCCATGACCGCGACCATGACGCCGGGGTAGATCCAATAATAAAGATGCGAGGCCCAGCCCACGACGAACTTCGACAGGCGGGCGAAGCGCCAAACTTTTGCGTGGTTTAGAAAAGATTGCTCGGCGAAGTAGTAGGAGCTTCCGGTGCCGGGATAGAGCTTGGCCATTTCGGCGTAGCAGACGGCGGTGGCGAGGCAGAGCAGTAGAGCGACGACGATGCCGATCCACATGGACGGTGCGGTTACGCCGGTGGTCGCCTGAATGAAGAATGTTAGCCAAAGGAAGGCGCCGGGGGCGATCAGGGCCATTGCGTTCATGGTCAGGCCGGTTAAGCCTACCGTCGGTTTCATTTTTACTTCGTCTTCTGCCATGGGGTTGCTCGCTCTTATCTTCTCTTCTTTCTTGGTCTCTTTCTTGGTGAGCGGAGTGGGCACACGCCCGCTCTCCACGTTAAGAGCTGACATTATCGTCGGCAGGGGCTCAAGTCCAATTCGTATTTCTTCTGCTAGGCATAAGTCTTTCTGCTAGGAAGGGAGACTTATATGGGGATATAAGGGAACGTCGCCACGCAAGCAAGAAATTCGGAACGCAAGGCGGCTTTGGTCAGGGTTGGGAGTGAGGGCGCGCGAATTCTACGCGGACGGAAACAATTTCGTAGGGGTGCACTGGGACTGTAATTTGATGGTTGGTCACGGAAAGCGAAGCATCGGCGGGCTTTTCCATCAGGTTGGTTAGCGAGGCTGCGCTTGCACCTTCAGGAAGCATTATGTGCACGTCGGTATTTTTGCCGGCCCATTCGTAGAAACGGAGGAGTAACGCGTCTCCGTCTTCGGTTTTTTTTAGAGCGGTGAGAATGACGTTGTCTTCGGCAACGCTGACGAATGAGTGCTGGGCGGGCAGGCTGCCTTCGTGGGACTCGACCTGAAATGCTTGAAGGGTGTAGTTGAATTCGTAGCCGCGACGCATGGTGAGGGCTTGTTTCCAGTCTCCGGAATGAGGATAGAGAGAATAACTGAACTGGTGATGGCCGCGGTCGGCTTCGGGATCAGGCCAGACCGGAGAACGCAGGAGCGAGAGACGAAGTACGTTGGCTTTGGCATCGTATCCGTATTTCGATTCGTTGATCAGGCTGAAACCATGGGCGCCGTCGCCTAAGTCGGCCCAGCGGAGCGCGGGGACCTCGAATTTCGCATCTTCCCAACTGTTGTTGCGCGTGGTTGGGCGCTCGATTGAGCCGTAGGGGATTTCGTAGGTGGCTTCGGGGCCTGACGCAGCTAGAGGAAATGCGGCTTTTAATAAGACATGGGTTTCATGCCAATCGATGCTGTTGGATATGTCGACGCGATTGAGGCCGGTGTAAAGGCTGATCTCCTGCGCGAATTTGGAGTTCTGCCAGCTGCGGGCGATTCTGATGGTGGCTCGCACGGGACCGTTTTCAATCAACTCGACGGAGTCTGCCTTGTCTAGCGTGGTGACTGTCTGGTCGAAATCGGCGTCGATATTCCAGGCGTCATATTTCTTTGGCGTGTCTCTGAAGGTTTGGAGTTGATTGCCGCAGCCGCCGGCGGCGATCGATTCGAACTTTGCAGTCTTGTCGTAAAGACTGGTGATGCATCCGGTGACGGGATCGACGGTCACGCGCAAAAGTGAGTTCTCGAGAGTCAGACCGCTGGTTTTCAGATCGGTTGCTGGGGAATCGCCGCCTGGGACAACCTGCAGCACTTCATACCCGAAGGGCGGGACATCTTTTGTTTCTACCAGAAGATGATAGGTGTGCGTGGATGAGTCTTTGGAAATTTCCTGAAACGGCATGGGCTTGCCTTGAGGATCGAGCACAGCAAGACCCGTGGTCGACGCAGTTGGCATCTGGACGTTGACGGTTGCGAGATCGGTTCGCGACCAAGCGAGGGGGTTGAATACCATCACGGGTATTCCGGCGGATGGGCCGGCGGTTTCAACTTCTGTTTGGACTTCCGCTGAAATTTTCTTGAGCGCGTTGCTTGTCGCTTCATTTGTTGCCCAGCGGACCACATCGTAATCACGCTGCGCGTCTTTGTAGATCACACCAATGCCGGAGCCTGCGGCCAGATCGTGAAACTGGTTGAACAAAGTTTTCTGCCAGGCTTCGTTAAGACGGTCATGCGGGTACGGCGATCCGTAGAGCCAAGCTATTGATGAGTATTTTTCGGCGTTGAGCAATTGCTCTTCGCTTCGCCGCATATTGCGTTTCTGATTGGACTGAGTAGTAAAAACGCCGCGGTGATATTCAAAGTACAACTCGTCGTTCCATACTGGCAGGCTGAGTTTTCCTTCGGAAGGGACGGGAAGAGTTGCATGGCCACTGGCCATCACTTTGTAATTCCAGGTTGGAGCGTGTTGGGTGTCGAGCTCGGTTTCTATATCTGAAAAGAAACTCTGCGCGGTGCCGAACTTCATGGGCGGAGCTACGCGGTCGGGCATCGTCCAGTGAATTCCGCTATCTAACATGCTGCGCGTGGGGCCGCCGCCGTGATCGCCGATGCCGTAGAGGTGCATCATGACTGGCGTGCCAAGGTTCAACTTGCGCGCGATGGCAACATCATTTGAGATTTTGGCCGGGTCGATATCGTTTACGTAGTCGTGGGGAAAGTAGGTGAGGACGCGGCTTCCATCGGGCGACTGCCACCAGAAAAGCTTCAGGGGCAATTTGTTGGTGTCGTTCCAGGCCATCTTTTGCGTGACAAAATAATCGACTCCGGATTTCTTGTAGATCTGGGGAAGCTGCCAGCTATAGCCGAACGAATCGGGGTTCCAGCCGATGCGCACGTCGACGCCGAATTTGTCTTGGAAGTAGCGTTTTCCGACTAGCAGTTGACGCACCAGCGATTCGCCGTCGGGCATGTTGAGGTCGGGTTCGACCCACATGCCGCCGACCATTTCCCAGCGTCCTTGTTTCACGCGATCGACAATCTGCTGATGGAGGAAGGGATATTTTTCTTCCATCCATTGGTTATAGGCGGCGGCCGATTGCGTGTAGGTGTATTGCGGGTACTCGTCCATCAGTTGCAACGCCGTGCCGAAAGTGTGGCGGACGACATCGACGGTTTCGGTCCAGGGCCACAGCCAGGCGGCGTCGATGTGGGAGTTTCCGGTCAAGCGTGCTGATGTCTGTTGGAGGTCGGGCTTCACGGCTGACAAGAGGGAGTGAGCATTCTTCAGCGACGCATCGAATGGCTGCTGCTTGGCTGCGCTCAGCGCGTCGAGATCAACGGCCCTCGCGGCTCTTTCCACTTCTTCCTCAACGGATTCCGATTTTGCTCCCAGCGACGGAGCGATGGCCATGGCAGATTCGATTTCCTGCAGCAGATCAAGCGGGCTTGGTCGAGAGCTGGCAAAATCGATGCGTACGATGGCCTGATCGAAATGCTTTTTGTCGACGGTTTGCAGAAGCTTGATGGCGACTAGAACCTCGTCACGGGATTTCACCGGATCGAGCAGAATGATTGGTTCCAGATCGTCGCCCATGGCCACGCGGCGGCCGTTGAAATAAACGACTTGAGGAATCGGGCCGTTGCCGTACGCGACAAACTGGAACCAGAGCTTCGTTCCGGCGAGATCGTATCCGTTGAGTGTTGGGGGTACAGTAATCCATCGGCGATACCACACGGCACCTTCCGGAGCCTCGCTTCGATTCTTGACGACAGTCCAGTCCCTATCGTCGAGGGCGACGTCTTCTCCGTGCGGCAGGTCGCCCGAGTGGTAGCGCCATCCTTCGGCCGGAAGCTGCGTCAGCGAGCGCAGGCGGGAAGTCACCTTGTCGACGGCTGGGTTAACCGGCTTAGAGGGCGGGCTTTGAGCGGCCAGAGGGAACACCGTTGCGCAGATTGCGAGGAGCAAGAGTAAGTGAGCTGTCGGCCTGATCATGAATCCCGTTACCAACACTGACTCCTCTTGCTACGCCTTTGCGAAGCGCTCGCTGTTCGGTTTTGATCCGCTGAGCGCAAAAAATAGGATGTAGAGATAGCAGACCGTGGCAATGATCAACGCGTAATGAATACCCTGACCCCAGCTGGTCTCTCCCACGGTCATTGCCGAGTAATAACGGCCGTTGATCAGGTCGGCAGTTTGTCCTACCAGCCACGGAATTACAGCGCCGCCGACGATCGCCATATTCAAAATGCCCGACCCGTCGCCGGTGAGCGGGCCCAGTTCAGCGATTCCCAAGGTAAAGATGCAGGGGAACATGATCGAATTGAAGAATCCGACACTTAGAATGGACCACATAGCAACGTGACCGCCGCTTAGTACAGAACCGGTGACCAAGAGAGCGGCCATGATCGCGCTGAACGCAAGCAGTGTGCCGGCCTTGATCTTTTGCAGGAGCGCCGACCCGATGAAACGTCCGACCATGGCACCCAGCCAATACACGGAGATGTATCGGGCGGCCTGGCCCAGGGCAGCATGATAGCGGGCCGCCGGGTCAGTTATGGCGGAGGACGATATAAAGTGGCCGATATTATCCAGCGCGAGATAGTTGGCGATGGAGCTGCCGATCGCGACTTCTCCGCCTACATATACGAAAATCCCAATCGCGGCAAAGACGAGGTTCGGATGTTTCCACAGCGAATCGGCAACTTTCTCGCCAATATGGTGTCCGGCCGATTCCATCTTGGGGAGTTTGAAAAATCCGATGGCGGTGGCCAGCAGCAACAAGGCTACGGCAAAAAAATACACGTACAGCTTAACAACGGCGTCCGCTTCCTTGGTGGTGTTTTCAGCAATGGCCGAAGTTGTGGTGCCAAGAATGAGGTGGGCGCCGATCCAGGGAAAGATTGCCGTCCCAAAGGAATTAAATGCCTGGGAAAGGTTCAGACGGCTCGAAGCCGTCTGTGGCGGGCCTAAAACCGCGACATAAGGGTTGGCCGCGACCTGAAGAATAGTGATTCCGGTCGCCAAAATGATGAGCGCGGCGAGAAAGAAGGGGAAGGAAGGAAGTTTCGCTGCGGGATAGAAAGCGAGGCAGGCTGCAACCATTGTGAGCAGCCCAACGACTATGGCCCGCTTGTATCCGATCCAGTCGATGATCTTGGCCGCAGGAATCGAAAAGATGAAATAGGCCGAGAAGAATGCCGTTTGAATCAGCATGCTCGCTCCGAGCTTTATGTTGAAAACGTGCTGAACGTAGGGAATCAGAACGTCATTCAGCGAGGTGAGCGAGCCCCACATGAAGAAGAGGGTGGTGAGGACCACCAGAGCGCTCTTATAGCTGGCGGCAGGCGCTTCTGTTGTGACCGGGCTATTGGTGCTGGTTGTTGTCATAGAATCGAACTATTTCTCGGAGCTATTTCCAAGAACTGTTTCCCAAATTTGGGAGCCGAATTCGTACACTCAAAATCTGGCACAGTATACACTCCCGCGTTTTGAGTCGCCGGTGCATCACTTGGCGGCGAAGGCGTCAGTCAAGGGAACGATTTTCAGCGAATTTTTCAGCTGGTCGAGGGTGGCCGACGACTTGAGAGTAACGGTAATGGGCTCGCCGGGAAGCAAATCGAAATAGTTATCCGAAGTTTCGACATCGAGATCTCCGAAAGAAAGATAGACGCTGCGAGCGAGTTGCGGCGAGCGCAGCGTGATTGTGGAGTCTTTCCCCGTTTGGCTGATCGTGGATTCGATTTTCGGCATAACCGGCAGTTGCAAGTTATGCGTTACATCGAAAAATACGAGGTTGCGCGAAATTTTCTTGCCGGCTGCTTCGAGATCGACTACCAGAAAGCTGTTATCGGGGTTGCCTTTCGCGGCCAAATCGGCTTTGTCGAAAGTGAGGTAGATCGCGCTCGATTGCGCGGGAGCTTGAATGTCTTTCGATTGATCGAGCAGAGTTTTGCCGGAGAAATCTAGAAGCCGCGTGTGGATAGTTCCGGAAAACGGCTGCAGTTTGTCGGTCACTACGTAGATATCCACCTTGTCGTCGTGCAAAAAGGGCGAGACGAGGACGTCGTCGTAGAAGCGCCGCGCGTAATAGTGCAGGGCCTTCCAGCGTCCGTAATAATCTATGCTGGCCCACGATGCCACGGGCCAGCAGTCGTTCAATTGCCAGTAGAGTGAACCCATGGTCCGTGGACGCTGGCGGCGCAGATGCTCGGCGCCAATCTTGATGATCTCCGCTTGTTGCACCTGGCTGAGATAGACGAACGACTCGAAGTCCTTGGGTTCGCGGTATTCGCGCAACATGTAGGTCAGGATGCGTTCGTTTCCGCCTTTGTTTTTCTGGTGCGCTTGCATGACGGTAGAGTGAATATCGAAGTCGCTCGGCTGGTTGGCAAAGGTGCGGATGGTTCGCATCTCGGGGAATGATTGGAATCCGTATTCGGTCATGAAGCGGGGAAATTGCTTGGTGTAGTCTTGCGCTGGCGCCTGCTGGTGCCAAACCGCCCAATAGTGCATATCGCCGTTGTGCTGATTATCGGGAATCTGCTCGAAGTCGGCGCTCGGGGAACTCGGCCAGTAGGGGGTGGGATCGGCGTATTCGTTGACCGCGCTCTTGAGGATGTCGGCGAACATGATGATGTAATCCTGCCAGACGCGATCGCGGATTTCAGGAGAGATAGCTTCTTTGAATTCCTGGCGGTCGCCCCAGTGATACCATCCGGTTTCGACTTCGTTATTGCCGCACCAGATCACGATGCTGGGATGATCGCGCAGGCGCTTGATCTGCTCGATTGCTTCTTCGCGGACATTTTGCTGAAAGGGGACGTCGCCGGGAATCATGTCTCCGCCGAACATGAATTCCTGCCAGACCATGATGCCCAGCTCGTCGCAGATGTCGTAGAAGTCGTCGGATTCGTAGTAGCCTCCGCCCCATTCACGGACCATATTCATGTGCGCATCGCGCGCGGCCTCAAGGATCTTGCGATGAATCTCGGGAGTGACTCGGTTGGGAAAACTATCGAATGGAATAACGTCTGCGCCTTTGGAATATACCGTGATGCCATTGACTACGAACTCGAAACTCTTTCCCCATTGGTCGGGGACGCGGCGTAGTTCCAGTGAGCGCAAGCCGGTGTTGACTTCCGCGTGGGCTGCTTCCACTTTTTTATTCAGACGAATCGAGGCCGAGAAACGGTAGCGATCCTGAGCGCCGTATCCGACGGGATACCAGAGTTTTGGTGAGGCTATGCGGATGGGAAAAGAAACGTGATTCATGCCGGCGTCCAATTGCAGGGTCTGGGTGCCATCAGATGTCGGCACTCCGGTCGGTTGCGCACCAGAAAGGTCGGCATGTGCCAAAGCGAGCGTTGCTGTGGTGGGTTGGCTGGCTTCGATGTCTAGCTCCGCAGTGACCAGGGCGGTTGCGGCGGTGATTTTTTCCTGGTGGATGTGGAAATTTTCGATGCGCATCGCATCCCAGGTTTCGAGGCGAATCGGGTGCCAGATGCCTTCGGTCATGAAACGTGGTCCCCAATCCCATCCATAGTTATAGGGCGCTTTGCGGGTGTAAGGAGCGGTCGCTATGTCTTCTTCGTTTCCGTAATTATGAGTGGATATCGAGGGCAAAATGTAAGGCAGCGTCTTGACGTAGGGAATCATGCTTTCGACTGCAGAGTGAAAAACTATCCGCAGCGTGTTGGGGCCGGGCTTGAGCAGCGACTTTGCGGGGATTCGCCAGTGGCGGAACATGTTGTCGGAGTGGAGAATGGCTTGACCGTTGAGGTAGACATCGGCGAACGTATCGAGGCCTTCGAACACCAGATCGACGTGGTCGTGCGCGAGTTCGGCAGCGTTGGATTGAAAAACGGTCTGATACTCCCAGTCAGTCAGGCCGATCCACTGCAAGCGGAATTCGTTGTCACGATCGAAGGGATCGGGGATGAGTTTGTTGTGGAGCAGATCGGTTTGAACGACGCCCGGAACTTGGGCTGGATGCCACTGCTTGACTTCGGTTTGGTTGACTTCGTTCTGCTTAACTCCGGCCCGCTTAACTTCGGGTTGGTTAGCTTCAGTTTGGTTGACGGCGGATTGGCCGGAGCCTTCGAGTCCGACGATGTTTCCGGCGGCGCGAAACTGCCAATCCGAATCTAGATTTCGGGAGGAGGGTTCGGCTGCCTGGAGGGGCCAGGTTGCAAGCAGAGAAAGAAAAATCAGGGAAGATGCTGCCGTCCCGATGAAGCGGAAGAATCGCGGCCGATGCGGTTTCATTTCAGGGCTCCTATTTCAGTTTTCAGAATTGATCTTCATCAGTAAACCAAGATGCCGTGATCATGTGATCGGCAACTCGGAGCACAGCGCGGCGCCGCCAGCAATTCCAGAATCAGCGCCGTAGCGCGCTTTGAGCATGGGAATCTCCAGGCACCGCGAATTAATGCAGTATTTCGCAAGGCCCTTGGAGAGCTCTCCAAAAAATGGGTTTAGCATGGCGGCTACGCCGCCGCCAATGATGATGACGTCCGGTTCCAGCAGATCGATAATGTTGCTCAACCACAGCGATAGCAGATCGACAGTTTCGAGCAAGGTCCGTTTGGCCGACGGGTCGCCGGCAAGATAGGCCTGGCCCACCATCTCACTGGTGACAGCATCGATATTCCCGTTTGCCAGGTCGAGCATGACGGAGCGCGCAGCTTTTTCTAGTGGCGGACCTTCTGGTGGCGCATCTTCTACCGGCACTTCCACTGGCACATCGGACGCTGCCTTGGAAGCCAGCTTGGCGCGCGCTCTGCGGGCGATGGCGGGACCGGCGGCCAGGATTTCAATGCAACCGGGCTTGCCGCAGCCGCAGCGCGGGCCGCGATAGTCGATACTCATGTGTCCGCCTTCGGCGGCTGCGCCTGTGCGGCCGTTGTAGATGCGGTTGTCAAACACGATGCCGGTGCCGATTCCTGTCCCGACGGTGGCATAGAAAATGCGGCGATAACCGCGACCCGCGCCCCAGTAGGCTTCGGCCAGTGCGGCGGCGTTGGCGTCGTTTTCGACCTTCACGGGAACACGGTAGATGGCGGCGACCTCGGCCGCCAGCGGAAAATTTCGCCAGCAGGGAAGATTGGGAGGATTGATTACGACTCCTGTCGAAGGATCGAGCGGGCCGGGCGCGCACATGCCAATGCCGCGAATCAGAGGACGGATCTTCGCATCGCGGGCGAAGCGCAGATCGATTGCGGAAACCACTGCCGCCAATCCTTCCGCGGCTGTGCCGTTTGCCACCATCGGAGTGCGAAGCTGGGTCTTGATTTCACCATTGCCGTCGACCAACCCGACGGCAACTTTGGTGCCGCCAATATCCACCCCTACAACCAATCCATCGTGGGTATCTGTCATGCAGGCTTCACGGCCCCAGTCTAGTGCGGAAGTCGAAGGGGTCACTTCCGCATCGAGACCGGCACAGTATACGCCGCCGAGGAAAAATTGCGGAATGGAAAACTCCGATTAAGCGTTCGCAGAAAGCTTGAACCACAGCGGACACAGAGGGCACAGAAGGGCGCTTGATAATAGAGTCTCCTTTGCGCTCTGGTCCCATGCCCAGCAGGTTAGTATGTCAAGACCATGGTTGGTATTGAACCAGGCGGAGGGTTAGCATCCCATGTTCCCAGTGTCAGAAGATCGGCGCGATAGGTCGCCCAATATTAAGGCGGTAATCCTGGATTACGGCCAGGTGCTGGTGCGCTGCCCCACTGTGCTGGAATTCGGGCGCATGGCGGAAATCTTTAATGTGCCCTTCGAGTCGTTCTACGAACTGTGGGAGGGCACACGGGATGTCTATGACCGGGGCGATCTTACAGCGGAGCGGTATTGGATGCAGCTGGCGTCACGGACGAATACTACCCTTACTCGCAAACAAATCGAGATCCTGCGCCAAGTGGAAGTCGAAATCTGGGCGCATGCTGATCCCGACATGCTCGATTGGCTGAGCCGGCTTCACGCGGCGAGAATCAAGACCGGTTTGCTATCTAACATGCCTCTGGACTTGATGAGATACGTGCTGGCGAATTTCCAATGGATGGAGAACTTTGATTTCAAAACATTCTCTGCCGATGTGAGGCTCATCAAACCTGACCCGGCGATCTTTGAGCACACTCTTCAGGGGCTCGGCGTGGCAGCGGCGGAAACCATGTTCGTAGATGATCGGGAGACCAATATAAGGGCAGCGGATGCTCTGGGAATTCGCGGGATAGTGTTTCGTTCGGTTGCGCAGCTTAAAGACGATCTGGAAGCATTGGGATTTTCGGTGTTGCCGCTTCTGGCCGAATCTTTGCCGTCTGTGTCCGATCGCGCGAACCCTACGTCGGGTCGACGAGAACAGCCGGGAGAGGAAATCAAGTTTCAGCTTTGATGTCGAGAGCCAGCTAGACACGACTGATGACAAATGCACCATCTGGCTAATGCTGCGTCTCTTCCTTGGCGGACGGTTGCGCCGGATTGCTCGGCTGCAATCTCTGGAATTCCTGCATTTCACGCTGGGCGGCGGCCGTCTTGCCCTGTTTTCTGTAGAGACTGGCCAGGCCGAAATGCGCCTGCGCTGCCAATGAAGTTTCCTTTTCGATGGAAAGAAGTTTGGTCCATTCTTTTTCGGCGGCGGCGGCATCGCCCTCCAGGGACGCGGCTTTTCCCAGCGAATAGAGGGTCTCGGGCATGTCTGGCATCAGCTTGTCGGCGCGCGACAGTTCCGTGCGTGCTTCGTGCACTTTGCCCTGCTCGAGGAAGGCCGCTCCCAGACGGTAAACTGCTTCGGCATTTCCGGGCTGCAGTTTGACTTGCGCCCGAAATTCTTCCTCTGCTTTGAGCCACTGGAAAGCGCCGGCATAGACTTCGCCGAGTTCCAGGTGAACTTCGGGGATATCCGGTCGCAGCCGCAGCGCGTCGCGATACTCCTTCTCGGCATCAGGCATGTTGCGAAGGACGAAATAGTTTTCTCCCATTGCCTGGTGTGCGCGCGGAGAGTCGGGGTAAGCAGCGATCAAAGTGTCGATCGATTGCTTGGAGAGCAATCCGCTGGCTCGGCCCAGGTAATACAAGAGATCGGGATCGTTGGGACGCGCGGCCAACGCCGCTTGCAGATTCGCTACCGCCTCCGGCAGTTGTCCAGTCTGGATCTGCGCAATACCTAGCGCGGTCTTTTCTTGAGCGCGTTCGAGGTGTGGAATCGCTTCGGCCGCGTAACCTTGTACGAGCAATGCATAGCCCAGCAACTGATGGGCTGGCGCCGAGTCCTTATCTAATTCGACCGCATGCTTTAGGGGAGCCATGGCCGAAGCGAATTCGCGTTTCTCCATGTATGCCTGGCCAAGGCTGATGAAGCCGTCGACGTATGCCGGATCAAGTTCCGTGACCTTGCGAAATTCCGTGATTGCAACATCGAACTGCCGTTGCTTGTCGGCTGCGATTCCGGCCTGCATATGCTCGGCGGCCTCGGGTGCGGGAGTGTGCAGGGCCAACGCTAAAAATAAAAGTGCGTGGATCATCTTTTTTGCTTCTCGGTCTTCAGCTTCTCTGCTTCGCGGGATTCCGGTTCTGCGACCTCAATGTACTGATCGGCGTGAACGTCATTCAAGGTTTGGTGAATGCCCGATGGCCACACGACCTCTACTTTAGCTTTGTCGGCTGTCCCGAGTCCGAAATGAAGGCGTTTGTCACTTGCCGACAGGTAGCCAACAGTGGAAGTCGCGAATCGCGTCTGTCCGTTGACCTGGACACGGGCGCCGTATCCATCGCGATTGCTGCGCGTTCCGCGCAGTGTGATCCCCAGCCAGTGCGCTTTACTGCCTGCTTTGCCTAGATTGTTCATTAGCACTTGAGGATGACCGCCGAGACAAGTCATCACCACGTCCTGCCATCCGTCGTTATTCAAGTCGCCAAACGCGGCCCCGCGCGCGGCCATGGGAGTCGTGACTCCGGAATCGACGCGTTCGAACCGGTTATTGCGATTCATGGCTAGGAGCGGCACGTCACGGTAGTGGAGGGAAGGGTCGATGCTCTCAACGTTATCGAGCACGTGGGCTTGGGCGACAAATAGGTCTTTCCAACCGTCGTTATCGAAGTCTTCCAAGCCGATGCTCCAGCCAGAACTTCCGCTGGAGAGCGCGCCGAGGCCCGTCTCCAAACTTCGATAACTGAACGAGCCGCCACCGTCGTTGTGATAGACAGCGTATATCTCTCTGGGCAAAAGCGTTACCATAATGTCTGGCAGGCCATCGTTGTCATAATCTTGAAATGCTACTCCCATGCCCGACATGCGCCGGCCGTCCTCGGAAAGCGCGGCGCCGGCTTCCATGCCAACTTCCGAGAAGGTTCCGTTGCCGTTGTTATGAAAGAGATACTGCTGCATACCGTCGTTAGACACAAATATGTCCGTATAACCGTCGCCATCGTAATCGGCAAATCCTACGCCTAGAGCACGACCTTTTTTTGCCGCGATACCGGATTTTTGACTTACATCCGTGAAAGTGCCGTCGCCATTGTTGTGATAAAGGATATTGGTTGTGGCGGGGAAGTCCTCGGGCGGACAATAAGTGTGGTAATTGCCCCCGCAGTCTTTGCTGTGCTTCGTGTCCCAATCCATGTAACGGGTAACAAACAAATCTAACTTGCCGTCATTATCGTAGTCGAAAAATCCGGCGGAGACGGACCATCCGCCTGCTGCTACTCCCGCCTTCGCGGTCACATCCGTAAAGGTGCCGTCGCCGTTGTTGTGATACAGGATATTCTTGCCATAGCTGGTGACGTAGAGATCGGGGAAGCCGTCATTGTCGTAGTCGCCGACGGCTACTCCCATGCCGTAATTGCCATCGCCGGCATTCGCCAATCCGGCTTGCTCGGTCACGTCGGTAAAGCTTCCATCTTTGTTCTGGCGGAAGAGACGATTCCAATATTTCGGATCATGACGGTCGAAGTTATCAGTGGCCGGCAAAGGGCTGGTCAACCGTCCACCGTTGACGAAAAAAATGTCCAACAAGCCATCGTTGTTGTAGTCGAGTAGGGCAACCCCTCCAGGCATGGTTTCGATGAGATGCTTCTGCGGAGTGGGAGAATTCTCTAGCGTGAAGTTGAGGCCGCGCGGTGCGCTAACTTCGAATACCGGCGCGGCGAGCGGCGCGGCCGGCATCGCCGTGGTTATAAGGAGCAGTGCGCGTAGCAGAGACTTCAGCAACTTGAAATTCCTTCAGTTGTCGTAGGATATCGCGCTTGCGTGCACGCTGCACACCGGGCTCAAGGAATAAGTGGGCTGAGTCGTGGGGTGACCCATTCTAACCTCGCCGGCTTGATTCGCGCTCCACCAGTTTCGGCGGAATAAGGATCTTCCGCGGTCGCATGGACGGTTTTTGCCCAATTCGTTCGAGCAGGATTTGAGCGGCTTGGGCACCCATCTGGCAGGTGCTTTGGTCGATGGTAGTTAGCGGAACCGCTAACAGATCGGAGTAGTGAACATTGCCAGCTCCCACCACCGCAATGTCTTCAGGCACGCGTAGGCCAGCCTCGCGAATCGCCTTGATGGCGCCGATTGCGACCGGGTCGTTGTAACAGAAAACGCCATCGGTAAACGGGCGAGCTCGCAACAAGCGCTTCATTCCCGCGTGTCCCGTCTCATCTGTGTGGCCGGCCGCTACAACATAACGTCGGCTTGCTGGCAAGCCGTGTTTTACGAGCGCCCGGCGGTAACCTTCGAAACGCCCGGCGGCGATCCCGACTGCAGGACCGCGTAGATGGCCAATGCGGCAGCATCCTCGCTGGATGAGATGCTCGGTAGCAAGTTTGCCGATGGCGAGGTTATCGGTGCCAACAAAAGATGCCTGCAGTCCTGGGATGGGGCGGTCAACTAATACGTAGGGTACGTTTCGTTCTCGAATTCGGCGGAACAGATCCAGGCAATGGACGGGCTGGGCCGAAGCGATGATCAATCCATCAACCTGGCGGGCAAGTAATGAATCGGCTTCGCTGAGTTCCAATTCAGGATCTTCGTCGAAATACGAAGTGATTACGTGATATCCGTGTGGCCGTAAAGTCTGCGCGGCGGCGCGGGCAACTTCCGCAAAAAACGAGTGTGTGAATTCCGGCAGCAGCAAACCGATGGTGTAGGTGCGACGAGTCACGAGACTGCGTGCCACCCAATTCATCTGATAATTCAACTGCTTTGCGCGCTGTAACACGCGATGCCGAGTCTCTGTGCTGATCTTACCCTGATTGCGCAGAGCCTTGGACACCGTAACTACCGAGACCTTGAGATCTCGCGCGATGTCCATCATGGTTACTGCCATAGCCGCGCAAGCATAACACCGAAATCCGAAAATCTACAATTCCCCATATTTTAACGTTTACCCTAATGGAAAAACGTCATTTTTTTCTTGACAAGACCTTATAAATATTCGAGACTTTCGCAACTCAAGAAATGGGGTGGGACAAGTATGACGTCTTCCAGGTTGCAGACGCTGCTGCTTTGTGCGGTTGTTGTCCTGACGAGTTCTCTTTCCCTTCACGGCCAGAGCACTTATGGCACGGTCGATGGCACCGTGACAGATTCCACGGGAGCTGTCGTGGCTGGCGCGCAAGTCACGCTCACTAACACTGGCACGCAGGAAAAGCACACTCAGACTACGGGCGATGCGGGCTTGTACACGTTCGTGAACGTGGAGCCTGGAAATTATCGGTTGGACATTGAGAAGTCGGGCTTCAAGCATTTTGCCCGCACCAATGTCGTGGTCCAGGTGCAGCAGGAAACTCACATTGACGCCACCTTGCCGGTTGGCCAAGCGTCGGAGACGGTGGAAGTCACGGCCGAGACTCCTTTGCTGCAGGCGGAGACTTCATCTCTCGGTCAGGTGATTGAAGAGCGCAAGGCCAACGAGCTTCCCCTGAATGGCCGCAATGTTTTCAATTTGATCACGGTTTCTCCGGGCGTGGTTGCGCAGGGCGGATCGGGCGGCACCGCAGTCGGGCAAAACCCATTTAGCTGGGGCAACTATCAGGTGGCAGGTTCTTTCGCCAACCAGGGGGCCGAGTACCTCGACGGTCAACCTCTGAATATTGGCTACATCAACTTGCCGATTATCATTCCGACTCAGGACTCCATTGGCGAGTTCAAAGTTCAATACAACAATGTGGGCGCGGAATGGGGTAAGTTCTCCGGCGCGGTTACGAACTTCAGCACGAAATCAGGTACGAATGGCTTCCACGGTGAGCTCTATGAATATTTACGCGCCAAAATATTGAACGCGAACGACTATTTCAACAAAGAATCTGAATTGGCCAGCGGACTGGCGAACGAAGCGCCACCTTATGTTCAGAATAACTACGGAGGCAACATCGGTGGTCCGATCATTAAGGACAAGACGTTCTTTTTTGTGAGTGAGGAACAGTACCGGCAACGTGCCGGCCAGGTTGTGGTTACGAGCGTGCCGATAGCCGCCTTCCGTATGGGCGATTTTTCTTCGCTGCTGCCGACCGAGCAGCTCTATGACCCATATACCACCAACGTTACTGGAACGCCCGCAACAAATCCAAACTATGGGATGAAACTACCGTATCCCAATAACCAAATTCCATCGACGGAGTGGAGCACGGCAGCGACTGCATTGTGGGATAAGTACTACACTCCCGTAGCGTCGTCGGCATCGAGCTTCACCACCGGCAACTACACATCGGCAGCCAGCACCGGCGGAAATACGAACCAGTTTGTGGCGCGCGTCGACGAAAACCTCACCGACAAAACACGTATGTTCGGGCGCTTCACCTACTATGGCCTGCTTGACCTTCCGAACAATCCTCTGGGAACTGGTTTGTGCAACGACCGTTGCGCGGAGGATTATCACACTAAAGCTCTTGCGTTCGATGTTAACCACACCTTCAGCCCGAACCTTATCGGCGATTTGAATATTTCAGGGAGCCGCTTCATTTATCTGCGTTCGCCAATCCTTGCCGGTTACGATCTCACGCAACTCGGATGGCCAGCCAGTTATAATTCTACCGTTCCGTCAGTGCTGCGGACGCCTCCTACGCCGGCGTTTCCATTTAATGGTGATATCGGTAAGAGCCAGGGAAACAGCGGGATTGGCGACCACAACACCCAGTACAACGTTTCGCCTTCTATCACTATCATTCGCGGCAAACACACGATTCAGGCAGGCGCTCAGTACGAGTTGGGCCTGGACAATTATTATCAGACCAATATCGCCAGCGGCGCGTTTGGTTTCAAGGGCAGCTGGACGGGTGTAGGCGGCACCGCAGACGCCTGGGCTGATTTTCTGCTGGGTTTGGCGCAAGGGGGCCCTTCAGCTTTTGTGAACCAGACAGAAGGCGCGGCTCAGGTCCCTTCTCAAACGGCTGGGAAGCAGACCTACCGGGCGCTGTTTGCGGATGACACCTTCAAGGTATTGCCGAAATTGACATTGAACCTTGGACTCCGCTATGAGCTTCAAGGAGGGTGGTCAGAGCGGTTCGGCCGTTTGAGTTACTGGAATCCCACTGCGACTAACGCCGCCGTGACCGGCTGCGGCGGTACCTTAGGATCTGTGTGTATCGGCGACGCTTCCCTGGTTGGTACCGGCTTCAATTCAAGCGGCAACAACCTGCCCTTGGATAAGAAGGAGTTTTCTCCCCGGGTTGGATTTGCGTACGCCCTGGATTCGAAAACTGTGATCCGTGCGGGCTATGGCATATTCTGGATTCCCAACTACGTCTCTTTCGGCTTGAATCCAGACAACGATGTAATCAACCTGGCGACCACTCCTTTCTTTGCCACCAATAACGGTTACGTTTCTCCGATTGCCAATCTTGACGAAAGCGGGTGCACGTATACCCAACAGGCCGCTGTCGGGACGATTGGGTTTAGCAACTGCATGAGTTCACCGACGGGAACGGGAGGTGGGCCCTTCGTAGGTGGAATTCTAGGGCCACCGGGGCGCAACAACTTTCCGGCGGCGACGCCCAACCTATCGAGCTTCGTGGCGGCGAATGGTTCACCCACATTGGCGCCGTACGGGAACCAGAAGGAGGGGTACGTAGAACAATATAATTTCGACATCCAGCGCCAATTGCCAGCTGGATTCTTCGCCGATGTCGCCTATGCCGGTTCGCACGGCGTACACCTTGAGCAGTACAACCCCAATATCGATCAAATTCCAGATTCGGCTATAGCCGCAGCTAATACGCAATACAACGCAGCCGTTTCCGGTCCCTGCGCTGGGCTAACCGGTGACGCACAGGTCACGTGCGCGAATGGCTCTGTCGCAATCTACCAGCCGGTCACGACGAATCCTCTCGTGGGTGCGAATAGCGGCCTCGAACCGCCGGCGGTCCTAAGAGCCGGACAGCTTCTCCGCCCATATCCCCAATACAGCAACCTATACCTTGGTGGCTATGGATGTTGTGAAAGCATCTACAATTCGGTGCAGATAAGTGTTACTCGTCGGTTCATCGGCGGCGGCAACCTGCTGGTGGCGTATACAAATGCCAAACTGACCAGTAACACCGATACCCTCACGAGCTGGCTTGAAGGTTCAAGTGAAACCGGTGGAGTTGGAGCGGTGCAGGACTACAACAATCTTAAGGGAGAGCGGTCACTTTCTTCTCAGGACGTGTCCCAGCGGCTAATCATCAGCTACGTGCTCGACCTGCCTTTTGGGCATGGCAAGATGTGGGCCTCCAATTTTTCAGGAGCCATGGACAGGATCGTCGGCGGTTGGGGAGTTGACGGCATCACAACATTCCAGAGGGGCTTTCCGCTCAAGATTACCTGGGCTGGTGCGGCCACGTCTCTCGAGAATGCCGGCTTTGGTGTCGGCAACATACGCCCCGACGTTGTGCCTGGGTGTGACAAACAGTCAGGCGGCGGCCACGTGTCGAACTGGTTTAACACTAATTGCTTCGCCGACCCGCCACAGTGGGGTTATGGTAGCGAGGCTCGCGTGGATCCCACACTCCGCGCGCCCGGGATCAATAACTTCGATTTCGCCATATTCAAGCGGATTCCGTTTAACGAGAGGTTTGGTCTGCAGTTCAGGACGGAATTCTTCAATCTGTTCAATCATCCTCAATTTGCGCCGCCAGCGACTGGCTTCGGCGCATCGGGATTTGGTGTTATCACGTCGGATAATGGAGACGCCAACCCACGTCTGATTCAGTTCGCCTTGAAGCTAGTATTCTAACTTTTGGTGCCAGAACCGGACTGGGCATTTTGCTCAGTCCGGTTTTTTCGTGCCCTTTTGCGTACTCTCTGACCGAGCGGCCAATGCTGTAGCATTTATCCTCGTCCGCATTTGTGTTGATTGTCTTCCGCCCCGTATGAGAAACGTTCCGGTCATCGATTATTTCGACGCTAAGAGGATGGTCGATCTGATTGTCGGAAAGGCGGCGGAGATGCGGAAGTCTGTTGTGGTTGCCGTTGCCGATTCGCATGGTGAGCTGATTGCTTTTGCCCGGATGGACGGGGCTCCCGTTTCTTCGATCCAAATTGCGGCGAATAAGGCGTGGACTGCTGCCCGCGAACGAAAAGCTACAAAGGAAATTGGAGAGAAGGTGCGGCATCCTGAGCAGGGGCACGACATTGCCTACTACGGAGATCATAGATTTGTAGGATGGGGCGGTGGTCTGCCGATCTGGAAGGACGGTGCTGTCGCGGGCGCCGTCGCTGTCAGCGGGCTCTCGTCGCGCGAGGACATCGAGTTGGCCACGATGGCGCTGGAGTTCATCGGCGCGCAGAAGGCTCCGTGAGTGCGCCATCACGCGCGGCAACTGGTGACCGTCGGCAGCGGGATGCCCAAGACACTCCCTCAGCAGCTTAAAGCCGCCCTTTCACAGACGAAACTATCGCAGCGGTAAACCGCTCTGCGCCACCCAAAATCAGAATCGACGAAGAATTTTTCGGCATCTGTTAGGCGGCTAGTCCATCCAGCGTCACCCAACTACGCGAGGCGGAGGATCGTTCCACGGCGTGTAATAGTCTTTGCACCGCGAGGGCATCTTCAAAGTTTGCGTGAAAAGGTTCTTCCCGGGCTATCGAGTTGAGAAAGTCTCCCAACGTGGCGATGAATGGATGTTCATACCCCAAAGTATGGCCTGGCTTCCAGAAGTTTTTTCCATAGGGATGGTCCAGCGCAGTGACGGACACGCGCTGCCCGCCTTGTAAGTTCGCAGGGGCGGTAGCATCGACGAAATCAAGATAATTCATGTCGTCGAGCGTGAAGCTTAACATCCCCTTCGAGCCGTTGACTTCAAACATATTGCGATTCTGGCAGCCAACTCCGTAACGGCTGGCTTCGAATGTTCCAATGCTGCCGTTGGCAAAACGAGCAAGGAACATCGCGGCATCTTCTACGTCGCGGCCGGGAGCAAAAGTGTGCATCAGTGCCGACAATTCTGTGATGGCTCCATTAAGATAGAGCGCGAGGTCGAGGCAGTGGGAGAGCAGATCTCCCGCGGCTCCCATTCCTGCTTCGCTCTGTTTGTAACGCCAGGTGTTCCCCTTGCTCGGATCGTTTCCCGATTGATTCAGATAAAGGGCGCGGTAGTGAAACGCTTGGCCGATGCGGCCTTCGTCGATAAGTTGTTTCGCAAAAACCACCGCAGGAATGCGCCGGTAGTTGAACCAGACAGCATTCGGAGTGCGCACGGCTCTGGTCATATTTTCAGCTTCTTCTAGCGACGCGGCCAGCGGCTTTTCGCAGAGCACGATCTTTCCAGCTTCAGCCGCCGCAATTGCGATCACGGAATGCAGCGCATTGGGGACGGCGATATCGACTGCGTCAATATCGTTTCTGGCGATGATTTTCTGCCAGTCTGTCTCCATCTCGTTCCAACCCCAGCGCGATGCCGTTTTTTCAAGCTTTGCCGGAGTGCGGCCGCAGATGACTTTGCAGCAAACGTCGTAAGGAATATCGAAGAAATGCCCCACCTGGCGGAAAGCATTCGAATGCACGTTGGCGATGAACCCGGAACCGATCATCGCCACGTTGAGTTTCGCTTTGGACATTTGGCAGTCCCTTGCACTTAAGATCTCGGTACTTCAGATTTCTAACCGAGACTAACATTTCTGTCACCCTGTTCGGGCGGCTCTGGAATCGGCTCGATCGGTCCCAACAGGAAAACATAACCCACAATTCCGAGCAGAAGGATTATGGTCGCGGTCACAAAAGCGGCGGCGAAGGAGTGGGTTCCGGAGACGATGTAACCGGTAACGATGGGCGCAGAGATGGCCGCGATCTGACTAGAGAAATTAACCGCGCTGGCAAGCGTGCCGACGCTTTCGCGCGGCGAAATGAGAGATGGAACGGTCCACGCTACCGGCGCGGCTGCCGCCAGTCCACCCAGGGCGAGGCTGATCCAGACCAAGGCTGTCCAGGGACTGTGAGCGCTGGTGGCGCCGAAGATCGCTAGACCGAATGCCATTCCGGTGACCAACACAGTTTGCTGCACACGGTTTGCATTCCACCCCCGCTGAATCAGAGCGTCTACGAGCCATCCGCCAACCAGAAGGTCTGTAAAAGTCGCGAACAGCCATGGCACGCTCGTGTAAAAAATGGAGTGCAATAAGTCCACATGAAGCGAAACTGAAAGATAACTGGGCAGCCACGTCAGCAAAAGAAAGAACGTGTAGTTATAGGCGCCCCAGCCAAGCGCCAGTCCGTAAACTTTTCGCTGTCTCAGAAGATAGCCAAGCGAGGAGCCACTTTGCGCTTTGACTTGGTCTTCTAGCTGGGCGCCACCTCGCAGAATGAAGTCGAGTTCGTGGGCCGATAGTCCTTTATCTTCGCCGGGATTGCGGTAGAACACGTAGAACAGCACGAAATAAAAAAAGCTGATGAAGCCGGTGGCGGCAAAACTCCAGCGCCAGCCAAAGTACACGAGGAGCAGGCCGATAAATGGAACTCCAACGGCGCTGGAGAGTTTTGCCGCGGCATCGGTGATGGCCGTTGCCAGGCTCCTCTCCTCACGCGTAAACCAGTATCCCAGGGCTTTGGCGTTCGCCGGAAAGGTAGGAGATTCGCTCACGCCTAGAAGAAGGCGCGCTCCGAAGAACCAACTGAGGCCGGGGGAGAGAGCGGCTGCGAAAGAGGCTAGGCTCCACAGAAACGCGCTGATCCGCCCTACGCGGCGCACTCCCAATCGGTCGAGCAACACTCCGGCAGGCATCTGCATCGCGGCGTAGGTCCAGCTGAAGGCGCTGGAGAGATACCCGAAGGCCACGAGCGACAGGCCGAACGAGAGGTGCAGCGCATCGCGTGAAACCGAGAGGTTGATGCGGTCAAAGAAGTTGACCAGAACTCCCAACGCAAGCAGGAACGCGATTCGCCAACGCCTGCGGGGCACTGCTGGATCGGTCGAGGCCGTTTGAGGCAAGAAGGCTCCGTACTATTAATGTCGAATTGCTCAACGACAGGCTACTAAACGCCGATCTATTGAACGCCGATGCCAGCGAGCAGGCCACCATCTACTAGATAATCGCCTCCGGTGCAGAATCCGGCTTTGTCTGAGGCCAGAAACGCAGCCAGTTCGGCGACCTCTTCCGGCGTGCCGATTCGCCGCAGCGGATGGGCTGCACCAAAACGCGCGAAGACCTCCTCCTCGGGCAGACCGGGCGCGAAATGTGCTGCCGAGCGGGCCAGCATGGGCGTCCGCACCGAACCGGGGCTGATCGAATTGACCCGTATGTTATCGGCTGCGTGATCAAGGGCCAAGGCGCGCGTCAAGCTTAGGATCGCGCCCTTGGACGCGGCATACGCGACAACGCCGCGCTGGCAGGCGTGCCCTTGAACGGATGCCAGATTAATAATGGAGCCGCCTCCTCGCTTTTTCATCTCCGGGATGCCCAGGTGCGCCAGAAGAAAGATGCTGCCCACATTCACCATCATGCAGCGGTTCCAGGTGGCGAGGTCGGTTTCGAGAGCGGTGCCAAAGGGATGAATGGCGGCCGCGTTGACGATGATGTCTATCCCTCCCAATCGGCTGACGGTCGTGGCGATAACTGAGCGTACCTGGTCGGGATTGGTCACATCGCAGGTTTCTATGTGCAGCGGCAGTCCAGTTTTGGCCGCGTCGCGGGCCAGGCCGTCGTTCCCAGTTGCATCAATGCCACAGGCTAGAACCTGGCTACCCCCGGCGGCCAGGCGCGTGGCGATTGCGCTGCCAATTCCTGTCGTACCCGTGACCAGTGCTACTTTTCCGGCAAATTCTTGCATAGGAGTTGGATCCTCGCTTCGCTCGTCGTCATTATTATTATTGCTGCTGTTTAATACGCGTAACCCTCGACGCGAGAGTGCGCCTCACTCCGACAATTCGGGAATCGCGTGCTTCAATCCCTGTATCACGCCGCGCAGTTCGGCCAGGCCTTTCAGTCTCCCTGTCAGCGAGTAACCGGGATTTATTTTCTTGCCGATGTCGTCAGCGAGCAGGTGCCCGTGATCAGGACGCATGGGAATCTCATGATCGGCGCGGCCCGAACGCCGCCGATGCGCCTCTTCCTTCATCATGGTCAGGATCACGCCCACTATATCCGAACTGCCGGCCAGGTGCTCCGCTTCGTGAAAGGATCCGTTTGTCTCTCTGGTTACTTGGCGAAGGTGCACGAAGTGAATGCGAGCGCTGAATTCGCGAGCCATAGCCGCCAAATCGTTATCGGCTCTGGCTCCGTAGGATCCGACGCAAAACGTGAGACCGTTTGCCAGCATGTCGCAACCGGCAAGAATCGCTCTCACATCGTCCGCGGTTGAGACGACCCGCGGCAGCCCGAATAGGGACCAGGGAGGATCGTCGGGGTGTATGGCGAGGCGAAGCCCTAATTCCTGCGCGACCGGAACCACCTCCCGCAGGAATGCGATGAGGTGCTTGCGCAATTCGAGTGCAGTTACGCCTTGGTATTCAGCGATCAAACCGCGTATGGTCTCGCGGTTGTAGGACGCCTCGGCGCCGGGGAGACCGGCGATGATGGTTTGTTCCAGATTATTTGTGCGTGCCTCTGGCATGGAGTCGAAGCGCGCGTGCGCTGCCCGCACTCGGTCGTCTGAGTAATCTCCCTCAGCCCCTTTGCGTGCCAGAATAAAGAGGTCATACACCGCGAAGTCCACGGCATCAAAACGCAATGCATAACCGCTCGTCGGCAGCCTCCATTTGAGGTCGGTCCTTGTCCAGTCCACGACAGGCATAAAGTTATAACAAATGACTTCGACACCCGCCTTCGCAATCGCCTGTAGAGTATCCTTCCAAGCCGCTATGTAACGCTGATACGGTCCCGATCGAAGCTTGATCGAATTGTGAATGGGAATACTTTCGACCACCGACCAGGAGAAGCCTGCCGCGAGAATCTCATCTCGCCGCTTGAAGACCTCTTGCAACGGCCACGGTTCGCCGCGATAAAAGTGGTGCAGGGCAGACACGATCCCGGTGGCTCCCGCTTGCTTGATATGGTCCAGAGGAACCGGATCGCCAGGGCCAAACCACCGCCAAGTCTCCTTCATATTTTCAGATGTCACCTGAGGTTGTCTTTTGTCCGAATTTTGCGGTCATTTTGCGATTATTCCTCATCGCGCCTCGTGGTCCGCGTCCTTGTCCTTCGCTCCGCTCAGGATCATAGCGCAGTTAGGTATAATCGCCCGGAAGAAAAACGGATCTGGCGTGAAGATTCTCAGGCTGAAGACTGCCGTGGTTGAGGGCAATTTCGATTGGACCTTCGTCCGCATTGAAACGGATGAAGGAATTCGGGGCCTAGGCGAGTGCTTCTTTGCGCCCGGCCTTACCTCCATGCTGCGCTCGCTGGAGCCGCTGCTGGTGGGCGAAGACCCGCGTGACATTCATCGTTTGTTTCGGAAACTGCAGCTCGCAACTTCTGGCGCGGGGTCGGTGGCAGGCATCATCTACAACACGATCAGCGGCATCGAAGCCGCGCTCTGGGATGTTCTGGGCCAATGGCTCGATGTCCCCATCTATCGTCTGCTGGGCGGCAAGTTTCGAGACAAAGTCCGCATCTATGCCGATTGCCACGGCGGCGAAGCGCTGGAGAGCCTTGACGAGGTGTTGCGCTCCCGGCCGGCGTCGTGGGAACCGAAAGATCCGAAGAATCATAACCACTCCGCCAGAAACTACTACGGCGAGTGGCGTGAAGAGCCTCCGGCCTCGCCGGACGATTATCGCCGCCAAGCTCTCAAGAAAAAAGCGGAGGGATTCACAGCCCTGAAGTTTGATCTGGACGTGCCGGGTACAGAAGGTCCTGATCCTCACAATCGAGTGCTCAGCAATCGGGCTATCGATCACATGGTGAGTCTGATTGGCGCGGTTCACGACGCGGTAGGGAAGGATACGGACATTGCGGTCGATTGCCATTGGCGCTATAACGCCAGCGATGTGGTGAAGGTCGCGCGCGAACTCGATCCCTTCCGGCTAATGTGGCTCGAAGATCCGGTTCCGCCCAATAACACTGCGGCTCTGAAGGAAGTGACGTTGCGAGTGCAGGTGCCGATTGCTACGGGGGAGAATCTTTTTCTTTTTGAAGGCTTTCAGGAGATCATTGCGCAACACGCACTCAGTATTGTCACTCCCGACCTGCAGAAAGTTGGAGGTTTGTGGGTCGGCCAGAGCATTGCGCAGTTCGCGGACGCGCACACGATGCCGGTGGCCCCACACAACATCAGCAGTCCGGTCGGCACTTTGGCCGCAGTGCACTTCTGCGCCGCGATTCCAAACTTTCTTGCGCTCGAGTTTCACTCCTCGGAAGTTCCTTTCTGGAATGACTTGGTACAGGGCTTGCCGAAACCGCTGATTCAGGGCGGATTCATCAAGGTTCCCGAAAATCCGGGGCTGGGAGTAACGTTGAACGAGGAAGTGGCCCGCCGTTATGCGCGCCGCGGAGAACCATTTTTCGAGTGAAGAAGAGCATGACAAAGAGCAGGAAGAAGAGGACGACTAAGCTTTGGACCTCAGACGACGAACTTTTCGCGCTCGCGGAGCGTGAGCTGTTTACTTGTGTGGTAGGCGATGTGATGGACAAGCTGGGCCTTCAACACCAGTTCCTTCCGGCGCAGATTCAGCCTCTGAGGCAGGATATGGTTGTGCTCGGACGCGCCATGCCGGTTCTGTCAGTTGATGTATTCGCCGAGAAGATCGCCGGCAGCGCCAATAAGTTGATGGACAAGCCGTTTGGCATGATGCTCGAGGCGCTGGACGATCTCCGGATTAACGAAGTCTATGTGAACACCGGCTCCTCGCCGCGAAACGCGCTCTGGGGAGAACTCATGAGCACGCGAGCCCACAAACTGGGCAGCCGCGGCGCCGTGTTGAACGGCTATGTGCGCGATACCAAGGCCATCCTTAACATGGGATTTCCCACGTTTGGCTTCGGTTCTTACGGACAAGACTCAGCCCCACGCTATAAGGTTGTCGACTTCCGCATTCCGATTGAGATTGGAGCGGTGCGTGTGCATCCCGGCGATGTTCTCTTTGGCGACATTGATGGTGTCTTGTTGGTTCCCGCGGAAGCTGAGACCGAAGTCTTCTCACGCGCGCTGGAGAAGGCGCGTGGCGAAAAGCTGGTACGAAGGGCGATTGAAGAAGGAAGCAGTGCGGTTAAAGCATTCGAGAAGTATGGAATTATGTGAGGAAGATGGGGACACGGATTTCTAACGAAAGCGTCGGGAGTGTTGGTGCCGTGAATACAACGACACTATCTCGCCCACGGCAGATAGAGAGCTTTCTTCAACAGAATAATCTACGAGCTTGGATCGCATGGCGGCCCGACGAACTTCTCATGCTCTCCGGGTATTTTCCATTCTGGGGAGCTTCGCTGCTGATCTGCTTTGCCGATGCAGAGGCTGTTCTCTTCGTTCCGCAACTGGAACCGCGAGACCATATTCCCGCCGGCTTGCGTGTTCTGGAATATCCCTGGGGCGATCTCAGGTGCTCAGATCCTTATTCTGTGCTGGTGTCGCTAGTGAGGGATGAACTCGCCAAGGCTGGAGCTGACGCTGATCAGGCTGGAATGAATCCAGGCTCCGCCAGAATTTCTTTGCCGATTCAGGCGGGGGAGCAGATTCCGATCCCTGAAAATTTCAGCGAGCAGTTCTCAGCGCTTGCTCGCAAGACAGACGCTCATTGCCAGGCGGCTTTTGCGGCTCTCTATTTAAGAAAAACTGCGGAAGAAGTCCGGGCCATCCGCCGCGCAAACCGGGTGGCGAATGTTGGTCTGCAGGCGTTCTTTGAAAATGTGCAGCCGGGAATCGCGGAGGCCGAGGTGGCGGCAGCGGCGGAGTCGGCCATTTACCGGCAAATTGGGCGCGACGGCATATTTCATTCCCGCGGCTGGGCGATGGTGCAGTCCGGGCCGAACAGCGCCGATGCCGGGCGGTTCAATCGATCAACTGGGCGGCGGTTGGAGAATGGCGATCTGGTCTTAATCGAACTGGCCACTTGCGTCAATGGCTATTGGAGCGACCTTACGCGGACGGCCTCCGTGGGTTCGCCGAAGGCTGCCGTGGCGGAAATACTCGATCTCGCTAAAGACGCGCAGCAAGCGGCGGTTGATGGCATTCGCCCCGGAGTTTCGGCTGACCACATTGACGCGTTGGCTAGAGACAAGATTGCCGCACAGGGATTCTCAGCGTTTTTCACTCATCACACCGGCCACCATGTCGGCTTTCGTTATCATGATCCGGGATTTGTGATCCTTCCGGGGGAGTCTGCTCTGCCTCGAGCCCGGGATGGTGATTACGATCGAGCCGGGCGTGTATGTTCCCGAACGCGGCGGGGGCGCGCGGATCGAAGATAATGTGCTGGTTACGCCATCAGGTCATGAAGTGCTTTCGAGAATTGCCGGGAGCGAGAATTAGGGGCCATCGAGCATGATCACGATTGATCTCTCCGGCAAGGTGATTCTGATTACTGGAACTCTGGGCGCGATCGCCGAGCACATGGTCAAGCGACTGGCTGCGAGCGGCGCAACGCTGGTGCTGACCGATATTAAAGACGACGATCAAGCGCGGCGGACGCTCAATGACTGGCAAGTTCCGTCGTCGTCGTATCGATATTTTGCCGCCGATATTACCGACTCCAGCCAGGTAAACAGCGTCGTGAACCGTGCCTTCGAAGAATTTCAAAATATGAACACGGTTATCGGCCATGCGGGTGGTTGTGGGCTGCATCCGTTCGCGACGACTTCGGAGGCCGATTACGAGCGTATCTTCCGCTTCAACTATTTTGCGCAAACTTATCTGGCGCGGGCCGTGCTCGCGAAATGGACTGAGCGCAATATTGCGGGTCACATGATTTTCACATCCTCTTATGTAGCTCGGATGCCGCACACGCAGATCCCCGCGTACTCGTCGGCCAAGGCCGCTCTGGAAAACTTCGCGCGCAGCCTCGCCCTCGAATATGCTCCGACTGGAATTCGCGTGAATGTGATCTCGCCGGGGAACGTCGCGGCCGGCAGTTCGCTGAAAGTTTTCGATGAAGATCCGGCTTACAGGGAATTTGTACTGCGAGTTTCGCTCGGCAGGCGCAACAGCCCGGAATCAATCGCCAACGCATTCGTTTTTCTTTGCTCGCCGCTGGCTGCCGAGATCAACGGACAAATACTCAGTCCCGATTATGGCGCAGGCATTGGGAATCGCCTATGAAGATTGGCCTGGGACTTTATCGTCACATGCTGACGCGCGACTATTATGACTTTGCGCGCCAAGCCGGCTGTACGCATGTCGTGGTTCATCTGGTCGATTATTTCAATCAGGGCCCCTCCAACCCACGCAATAATCAGCCGACCGGCTCAAAATACGAAGCTTGGGGCGTTGCCGGCGATTCCGATCGGCTTTGGACGGTAAAAGAACTTACGAGTCTTCGCGGGGAGATTGAAGACGCCGGGCTGGTCTTGGCTGCGGTGGAGAACCTCGATCCCGCGCATTGGCACGATATTCTGCTCGATGGTCCGCAACGTCCGCAACAAATCGAGAAAGTGAAGACCATCATTCGCCGTCTGGGCGAAGCCGGAATTCCCGTGCTTGGCTACAACTTCAGTCTGGCCGGTGTCTGTGGGCGTATAACTGCTCCTCTAGGTCGTGGGCGTGCGACTACCCTCGGAATGGATGGTCCCGCAGAAGATGTGCCCATTCCAAACGGAATGATTTGGAATATGATTTACGACCGCAATGCGCCTGCTGGCGTTCTTCCCTCGATTTCGCATGAAGAACTGTGGGGGCGGCTGCAAAGGTTCCTGGAGGATGTCATTTTGGTGGCCGAGCGGGCGGGGGTGCGGCTCGCTGCGCATCCGGACGATCCCCCCATGCCGACGATGCGGCAGCAACCGCGCCTCGTCTATCAGCCCCACATGTATCAACGGCTCATTGATCTCGCTCCCAGTCACAACAACGCGCTTGAGCTTTGCGTCGGAACCCTGGCGGAGATGACGGAAGGCGACATCTACGACGCGGTAGATCGATACAGCAGGCAAGGTAAGATCGCCTACATTCATCTGCGCAATGTTGTGGGCAAGGTGCCGCACTATCGCGAAACTTTCATCGACGAGGGCGATGTGGATATGATTCGGATTCTTGCCATCCTGCACCGCAACCGGTTCGATGGCGTGCTTATTCCTGATCACACTCCGCAAATGACATGTGACGCGCCCTGGCATGCGGGAATGGCGCATACTCTCGGCTTTATGCTGGCGGCGAAGGCCGCGCTCGAATCTCAGCCGCGATACGCAGCCGAGTTGGCGCTCACTTCTCATTCTTATGGAGACCGATAACCTGAGGGCTCCATCCAGCCCGGCGCGTTCGCGCGCTCCGCTGATCGTTGGTCCGCTGCTCATTGCCGCTAGCGTCTCCACTCTTGGCGGTTTTCTTTTTGGATACGACAACATTGTGATCAGCGGTGCGATCGGATACCTGAGCCAGTTGTTTCACCTGGACGCAGCAGGGATCGGCTGGGCCGCGGGCTGCGCGCTGGTGGGATGCATCGCTGGCTGCGCGGCGGCTGGAACCGTAGCCGACTATCTGGGCAAGAAAAAAGGCCTCGCGCTCTGTTCCCTTTGTTTCGCGCTCTCCTCGGTGGGCATGCTCTTCGCGGCGGATCTCCATCAGTTCGTGGTGTGGCGGCTGATCGGCGGCGTGGGCATCGGCGCGGCATCGGTGATTTCTCCAAACTATATTGCCGAGATTGCACCCACTCGAGTTCGCGGCCGCTGTGTGACTCTTTATCAGCTTGGAATTGTGGTGGGAATTCTCGCCGCTGTGTTCGTCAATATGCTCATTCAACGCATGGGCGACGAGGCGTGGAACATATCGACGGGCTGGCGCTGGATGTTTCTCGCCGGCGTACTACCGGCGATTCTGTTTGGCTTGATGATTTTGCCAGCGGTCGAAAGTCCGCGCTGGCTAATGAAAATGGGCCGCCGGGATCAGGCTCTCGAAGTGCTGACGAAAATCAACGGTGCTGACCTGGCACGCCAGGACGCTGCAGAAATTGGAAACTCGCTCGCCACTGAAGAGGGCCATATCTCGGAACTCTTTACCACTTTCCGGCGTCCGCTGCTGCTGGGCATCATGCTGGCGGGGCTGCAACAGATCAGCGGGATTACGCCGCTCTTCTCTTTCTTGCCGGAGATCTTTCGCGCCGCTGGAACGGCGACGAGCGACGCATTTTTTCAGTCCGTGCTAGTGAGTCTCGTCAACCTTTCGTTCACTCTCTTCGCCCTTTGGCTGGTGGATCGCGCCGGACGGAAGACACTGATCCTGGCAGGGACGACTTTACAATTCGTGTCTTTCGCTTTGGTCGGGTGGTTCTATCACATTCACGGGAGCGGATTGGCGGTTTTGATTTTTGTGATGAGTTTTGTTGCAGGTCACGCGTTTGGCAACGGCGTGGCGTGCTGGGTCATTATCTCGGAGATTTATCCCACCAAAGTGCGCGGGCGCGGAATGTCTATAGCCACGACGGCTCTGTGGCTGGTTGGCTACCTGGGCAACCAGACATTTCCGATGATGCAGAAGAATCTGGGGTCGGATGGTACGTTCTGGCTTTTCAGCGCCGGCGCGTTGCTGACGGTCATTCTCGTCGGCTGGCTGGTTCCCGAAACCAAGGGGCGGTCACTCGAAGAGATCACGAAATTCTGGACGGAAGACAAATCGGCCGTCACGGGATAGGGCGCGCAAAATAGAAGAACAAAGTGAAGGAAGCTATGAAGAGAGAAATTGGCGATGAAACGGAGGCCCGCACCTCAGCATTTGATCCGACTCACTGCACTCGCCGCAGTCTGCTCAGATCGGCTGCGGCGGTTGCGTCTGCCGCTATCTTTCCCCTCGGACACGCACCTTTTGGATTCTCATTTTCTGGGCAAAACGCATCCGCAGCAAAGCCGGGTGCGTCGAAGCCTATAGCATCCGCGACGAATCCTCGCTGGTACGGCTTTAATCTCCTCGAGTATTTCTCCACCGATCGTGATTGGATAAAATATTTTCCGTACAAAAACGATGGGATGTTCCTAGAGGACGACTTTCGCTGGATTCGCGACTGGGGATTCAATTGGGTGCGCCTACCCATGGATTACCGCCTCTGGACCGCTCCCGATCTTTTCACCATCAACGAGAAGCGGATCGAACCGATCGACCGGGCCATACGGCTGGGGGAAAAGTACGGAATTCATGTGAACATCTGCCTTCACCGTGCGCCCGGCTTGTGCATTCTCGACACCATGAATGAGAAGTTGACGGGCATTGCGGTCACGAAGGAAAAGACAGACGTATTCACCGATCCGCGAACGCTCGAGGCCTTTGTACATCAGTGGACTTTCTTTACCGATCGCTACAATGGCATTCCCGGCCAGCGGCTCAGCTTCAACCTAGTGAACGAGCCCATCGTTCTGCCCGACGCAGCCGAGATGTCAGAACTGCAGCGCCGTGGTTCCCTCAAAACCGCGGACTTTTTCGACCGAGAACGATTGCGGAAGCACGCCAAGGATTACACGCGTGTGGCCGGAACAGCTGACGATGCGATTCGAAAGCACGACCCGCAGCGATTGGTGGTTACGGATGGATATCCAGGGGCCGGGGCACCGATCCCCGCGCTCTTCGACACGGGCATGCTGCAAAGCTGCCATACTTACAATCCCATTCAGCTCACTCATTACCAGTGCGAGTGGGCGCGCGGCATTCTCACCGGCGAAGAGCCTTTGCCGGTCTGGCCCCTGAAGGACCAAAAAGGCGAAGTTGTTTGCGACCGGCAAACGCTCGCGAAGATCTTTCATCCCTGGGCCGAGCTTGCAGTTCAGGGGGTTCCTATTCACTTTGGTGAAATGGGCTGTTACAAGCACACTCCGCCGGATGTGGTGTTGGCCTGGTTTGACGATAGCCTCGAGGTTTTGGGTGAGCTGAATTCCGGATGGGCGCTGTGGAATTTCCGTGGACCGTTTGGGGTGCTCGATACGGAACGTCCGGGAACGAAGTTCGAAGACTGGAACGGGCACAAACTTGATCGACCGCTGCTTATGCTTTTGCAGAAGCACGCTAAGGTGTAAGCAATGCACAAACTCGTGGTGTCACGCGGGAAAAACAGGCAAGGAGTCCAATGATGAACGCGCTATCACGCAACTGTCTCTGTGCCTTATTGCTTTGCATTGTCGCAGTCGCCCAGAACTCCGATAAGCAAGGTTTCCGATCCCTGCACGTTGACGCCAGAAAAGTCATTGGCACGATCCGCTCATTCCAGGGAGTGAATGGGCCGCCCAGCCCGGTGATGGCGGGACTTCCAAATCTTGTGCAGCAATATAAAGAACTTCGCGTTAACCAGGTGCGCACTCACGATTTTATGGGGCCTACAGAAATTGACTCAAAATTCGAGGAAGCCAACGCGTTGCTCACTTGGCTGATTCCCGATCCTGCCCAGCGGGCCGGAGTGGTGAAAGCGGGCGATGCCAGCATCATTTTTCCCAACTGGAGCGCCGATCCCGAAAAACCGGAGAGCTACAATTTCGCGCCGACCGACAAAGTGCTAGCCGCCATTCGCGCCAGGGGCGCGAAAATCTATTACCGCATTGGACGCAGCTGGGGTGCCAACATTAATCCGCCGGCCGATTTCGACAAGTTCGCGAGCGTCGTGAAACACATCGCCATGCATTACAACCAGGGATGGGCGAGCGACTTTCACTACGACATACGCTATTGGGAGTTCTGGAACGAGCCGGATGGTCTCTTCTGGTCAGGCACGCCAGAGCAGTTTTACTCGTTGTACGGGAGAACAGCACTGGCCTTGAAATCGGTTGATCCTACACTAAAGGTCGGCGGGGTGGGCAAAGCGTCTCCTTATAACGATGGAGGTTACCGCGAAGGCTTTATCGATTACTGCGCCGCACACAAAGTGCCACTCGATTTTTATTCCTGGCACACTTATACAGACTCTTCCGCCGACCCTTATGATGCTATCCGCCTCGCCAGGCAGATTCGCGACATTCTGAACACTCATGGTTTTCCTAAAGCGGAGAGCATTCTCTCGGAGTGGAATCTGACCCCGGACTTTACCGATGCTGAGAAGACGCGGCTTCAAGGCGTGGAGAATGCGGCCTACATCGGTGCGGTGCTCAGTTATCTCCAGGACGCGCCCATTGATCACGCCCATTTTTATCGCGGCGACGCGGCGTGGATGGGACTGTTTGACCTACATGGGCATTACTTTAAAACGGCCTACACGTTCCAAGCCATGGGCAAAATGCTGGACACGCCGGAGCGGCTTGGGGTTGTGGGCGCGGACACTTTCGGCTTGGCAGCGCTTGCTGGCCGCTCCGAGGATGGCAACACAGTGCAGATCATCATCAGCAATTACGCGATACCCAAGGGCTTCAAGCCGCATATTATGCAGATGCCGCCGGAGGTGTTGAAATCATCAGCTCCGCTGCCTGACTTTTCCAAACTTAAGTTCCTGCCGCCCCGAACTGACATCGTCTACCGTAATAATGCCGGCTACACGCTCACGATGGAAAATCTGCCGTGGGGCGCGAAGGCTTTCAGCGTCAAACGCTACCGGATCAGCAAGACGCAGAATCTTGAGTTGGTGGAAGAGAGGTCCGGTACCGGAGGTAGTTTTCACTTATCCAGTCCTCTTGCCCCGGATGCTGTCGAGCTTATTGTTCTGCGGCGCCGGTAGTCGGGTTCGCCACTGGAAGCGGTCGGCTACAGGAGGGCAATCAGATGTTCCTGCAGGGGAAAACCTCTGCGTCAGCCAGCAACTCCTGGACGCGGGAACGATACTAATCAAAGGTGAACGTGTAGCCTGGTATCTGCAGGTTCGCCGAAAGAGGCTGCAACCGGCAAGACCCGCACAACGGTTGCTTCTGACTTGCAGAAACTTTCATGACAGAAACCGAACAAAATCCGCCGCTTCGCAGCAAGAAGCGAGGCAGCCGCTGGCTATGGGTCGCTGCGATTGGGTTGCTCTTCGTACTAGCTATGGCAGTACTGGGCATCGTGGTTTATCGTGCCGAGCCAACTATTCGCGCAACCGTAATCGAGACCTTGTCGACCAGATTCAAGAGCAAGGTTCAGCTTGACGCTTTCCATGTCTCGGTGATCAAGGGCCTTGAGGTTTCTGGCGCGGGGCTCAGAATTTTCGGAGAAACCGATCCCAACAGTTACGAGCCAGGATTTCAGCCGATTATTAATGTTGGCGAGTTCCGGTTTCACATGGGGATCAGGGATCTATTTCACTCTCCCATGCATGTCGACACAGTGTTCGTAAAGGGGTTGGAGTTGAATCTGCCGCCCCGGGAACATCGCGGCGAGATGAAGAATATGGGGCCTAAGAACGGAAAGATAGAAATCGTCGTCGATAAACTCGTCTGCGATCAGGCAAAACTGATTGTCAATACCCCGTGGCCGGACAAGCCTCCATTGGAGTTCGATATTGAGAGTCTAAAAATGACGACGATTGGACCCGGCTCTCCTATGCATTTCGATGCGAAGCTAACGAATCCCAAGCCCGTGGGACAAATCCTTTCCAGCGGGCTGTTCGGACCATGGCAGCCGGACAGTCCGCGCGATACTGCTGTGAGCGGGACCTATTCGTTTGATCATGCGGACTTGGGCACAATCAAAGGCATTGGCGGAATTCTCTCATCAACGGGGAAGTACGCTGGCGTCCTTGACAAAATTGTCGTGGATGGCACAACCGAAACCCCCGACTTTCACATTGCAATCAGCGGGCGCAACGTGCCGTTGCATACAGAGTTTCACGCCATCGTGGATGGAACCAACGGCGACACCTATCTGCAGCCGGTCAAGGCTGAGATTCTGAGTTCGTGGCTGGTGGCAAATGGGTCGGTGGTGCGGATGAAACCCCATGGCCACAGGGTGGAATTAGATGTGGTGATGGAGAAAGGGAAGATTGACGACCTGCTGAAAATGGCGGTCCGCACCAATCCTCCGATCATGACTGGCGCAATTCGCTTAAAGACGAAGTTTGACTTGCCGCCCGGGCAGGCTGATTTTGCCAATCGGCTGAAGCTGACAGGAAGTTTTGAGATATCCGCGGCGCACTTCAGTAACGAAAAGATTCAGGGAAAAATCGACGATCTGAGTATGAGAAGCCAGGGTAAACCGAAATTGCTTCAGGACGACATGGCTACGAACGTGGGCTCCGATATGCAAGGTACATTCAGCCTCAGCAACGGAGTTATTTCTTTTTCGCAACTGCAGTTCACAGTTCCGGGAACGCAAGCGAATCTGACAGGGACTTACAGCCTGGACGGGAAGGTATTCGATTTTCATGGCAAAGCGCGAATGGACGCGAAACTCTCGGAAATGGTAACTGGCTGGAAGTCGCTGTTGCTGAAACCAGTGGATCCGTTTTTCAGCAAGAACGGCACCGGAACCGAGGTTCCATTCAAAATTACGGGCACGGAATCGGCACCTCATTTCGGCGCAGATTTTGGACATAAAGACGAGCCCAGCGCAATCGGTAAAAAACAGTAGCCAAGGCTAAAAGGGTAAAGAAAAATAGCCGCAATGTGCTTCGGAGCCAGGCTGCTTACGAATATTTACCTTCTATTACTGATTCTTTACCTTGCCAGACAACAAAAAATGTTCCCATCAGAAGATCAACGCTAAAAGAGCAACGTCTAAGACTCATGCAACCGCTAATCCGTGGAGTTTCGGTAGTCGGCCATCGGCTAATATAGGGGAGAATCGTGCCGGGGTAAACGATTGCTCCGGGGCGTGAGCATACGACATCTTGATGTTGAGGGCGATCATCGTTGTAGTGTGGGTGTAGCGTGTTTTGGGAGATGAGCGCCGGAGTCAGGATGTCGCGCTAGACTGTTAAGATCTGTAATCCCGATATTGAGCGCTTCCAAAACTAACGCCGCTTCGGCCGGCTAGAAGGCTACGACAATTGATGCAAGAAGATCGGATGGAAACTAAACCTCCCGCTTCGCATGTAGATCGGTCGCACCAGCTACCGCCCGCGAGACCAGAAAAGCCCCACAAATCCAGGTGGCTACGTTGGTTTATGTGGATCGCAGGCTTGCTGATTGTCGGGATTATCTTTTGGCTGGTGTTGCGTCATCACGACGAGGGAAAAACGGCTGCTCCGTCCCGGCGAGGTTTTGGGGGTCCGGTGACCGCCACGACGGCAACCGCGCAAAAGGGAAACATAGGAGTGTATCTCGATGAGATCGGCACCGTCACTCCAATCTACACCGACTCCATTACCAGCGAAGTCACAGGGCTGGTGAGCCAGGTCCACTATAAGGAAGGCCAATTGGTTCACAAAGGTGACCCGCTGATCGAGATCGATGCGCGACCCTTCGATGCGCAGCTATTGCAGGCCGAGGGTACGCTCGAGCGTGATACCTACGTGCTCGAACAGGCCACAATGGACCTGCAGCGTTATCGCGATGCATGGGCGAAAAACGGCATTCCCAAGCAGACGCTTGACGACCAGGAAAAAATTGTCTTGCAGGATCAGGGCACAGTAAAACTTGACAACGGCACGGTGCAATATGACAAGGTCCAGGTCGCCTTCTGCCATATCACGGCGCCGATCTCCGGGCGCGTAGGCTTGCGGTTGGTGGATCCCGGGAATGTGGTGCCGTCGAACGGCACCAATCCGCTGGTGGTGATCACCGAGGTGCAGCCCATCACCGTGGTCTTTACGATCGCGGAAGACGATCTATCTCAGGTGCAGGCGCAGACGCGGCATGGGCAAAAGCTCAGCGTGCAAGCTTTCGACCGGAGCCAGCAGACCAAAATCGCTACCGGCAAGCTGCTGACCTTCGACAATCAGATCGACACCACCACGGGGACGCTGAAGATGCGAGCGATCTTCGACAACAAAGACGACGCTCTGTTCCCCAATCAGTTTGTAAACATCAAGCTCCTCGTAAAGACTCTCGACGGGGTCACGTTAATCCCAACCTCTGCCATTCAACATAACGGCCAGACCGCGTTTGTCTATTTAATTCAGAATGGCACTGCGCAAATTCGAAACATCAAAACAGGTGTCACGGACGGCGGCAACACGGCTGTTCAGGGTATCAACCCGGGAGACGTGGTCGCCAACAGCAGCTTTGAGAAGTTGCAAAACAATTCGAAGATCGTAGTTTCGAAGACACCAATTCCCGCTTCCACGAATGAGGGTCCAACCCAGTGAGTCCGTCGCGACCATTCATTCTGCGGCCCGTCGCGACCTCGTTGCTGATGGCGGCGATCATGCTCGCTGGCATCGTGGCCTATACACAGTTGCCCGTCTCCGCTCTGCCCGAGGTCGACTACCCGACGATCCAGGTTGTCACCTTCTATCCGGGCGCCAGCCCGCTGGTCATGGCGACCACGGTGACCGCGCCGCTGGAGCGGCAGTTCGGACAACTGCAAGGGCTCAGCCAGATGACCTCCACCAGTTCGGGCGGCACTTCGGTCATCGTGTTGCAGTTCACTTTAAACCTCAACCTCGACGTCGCTGAGGAGGAAGTGCAGTCGGCAATCAATGCGGCGCAAAGCTATCTGCCCGCAAATCTGCCGGCGCCCCCGGTCTACAACAAGACGAACCCCGCCGACGCGCCGGTGCTTACGCTTGCGATCAGCTCCGATTCCGTACCCTTGCCGCAGGTGGAAGACCTGGTAGATACGCGCCTCGCTCCGAAGTTGTCGCAGTTGGCTGGCGTCGGCCTGGTAAGCATCAGCGGCGGCCAGAAGCCAGCGGTGCGCATTCGTGTCAACCCCGTGGCGCTCTCCTCTTATGGCATCAATCTCGAGGATGTGCGCACGGCTCTGACGCAAGCGAGCGTGAACGCTGCCAAAGGCAATTTCGACGGTCCGCGGCAGGATTACCAGATCGACTCGAACGACCAACTTGTCAGCAGCGCCGACTATCGCAGCGTGGTGGTTGCCTACCGCAATGGCTCGCCCGTCATGCTTACCGATGTTGCCGAAATCGTGGATGACGTGGAGAACAACAAGCAAGCGGCATGGATGAACAAGACGCCCGCCGTCATTCTGAACGTGCAGCGCCAGCCGGGCGCCAATACCATCAGCGTGGTCAAGAGCATTAAGAAGCTGTTGCCGCAGCTCGAAACCAACCTTCCCGCATCGGTGACGGTGACCACGCTCACCGATTTGACTACGGCGATCCAGGCTTCGGTGGATGACGTCGAATTCGAATTGATGTTGACCATCGGGCTCGTCGTGATGGTCATCTTTTTGTTCTTGCGAAGTCTCTATGCCACCATCATCCCCAGCGTCGCTGTGCCGCTTTCGCTGGTGGGGACGTTCGCCGCCATGTACGCGCTCGGCTACAGCCTGGATAACCTCTCACTGATGGCGTTGACCATCTCCACTGGATTCGTGGTGGACGATGCCATCGTGATGATTGAAAACATCTCGCGCTTTATCGAAGAGGGTGAACGCCCGATGGAAGCGGCGCTCAAAGGCGCGGAGCAGATCGGCTTCACGATCGTGTCCCTCACCGTCTCGCTGATCGCCGTGTTGATTCCGCTGCTCTTCATGGGCGATGTGGTGGGCCGTCTCTTTCGCGAATTTGCCGTCACACTCGCAGTCACCATCGTGATTTCAGCCGTGGTGTCGCTGACCCTGACTCCCATGATGGCGGCGCGTATTTTACGGCATGAGCCGAAAGAGCAGCAAGGGCGCATTTACAAGTGGTCCGAAACCGTTTTCGAACGCATGATCGCTTTCTATGGGCGGACGCTGAAGAAGGTGTTGGAATATCAAACCATCACGCTTCTGGTAGCAGTAGGCACGCTTGTTCTCACCATCATTCTTTACATCGTGATTCCTAAGGGATTTTTCCCGGTACAGGATACGGGCGTCATTCAGGGCATCTCGCAAGCTCCCGAAACCATTTCCTTCCAGGCCATGGCGCAGAAGCAACAGGAACTTGCCAACGTCATCCTTAAGGATCCAGCGGTCCAAAGTCTTTCTTCATTCATAGGCGCCGACGGCACCAATACCACGCTCAACAGCGGCCGCATGTCCATCAACTTGAAGTCGCTGGACGATCGCCACCATACCACCGCCTCAGACATTATCCGCCGGCTGCAATCCAACCTGAAGAAGGTCAAGGGCATCGCGCTTTACATGCAGCCGGTGCAGAACATAACTGTCGATGACCGAGTCAGCCGCACCCAGTATCAGTACACACTCGAAGATCCGGATCAGAATGAACTCAATGACTGGACCAATCGCTTTGTCGCGAAACTAAAAAGCTTGCCGGAGCTTGAAGATGTGGCAACTGACCAGCAGACAGGAGGGCTGGCGGTTTCGCTGGTCATCGATCGCGTCACCGCCTCTCGGCTTGGCATAGCACCTTCCACCATCGACAACACCTTGTATGACGCTTTCGGACAGCGCCAGATCAATACGATGTATACGCAGCTCAATCAATACCATGTGATTCTCGAAACGGTGCCGGCGTTTCAGACCGATCCGAATACGCTGCAACGGCTGTATATCCAAGCCAACGCCTCCTCCGGCACCTCGGGCCCGGGCGCGTCGACCTCTTATTCGGCGTCTGGATCTTCGTCCGCGGGATCGAATGCGACCACTACTTCCGTCCTGTATACGCCGTCGTCGGGTGCGCTCATCGCTCCTTTGAACGCACTGGCGCCGAGCGGCGGATCGGCTAATTCGGGGACAAACTCCTCGACTAATACAACTACCAGTTCAACCATGAGCAATGCGGTTCCGTTGAGCGCATTTACGCATTTCCAGCGCGCGAGTGAGTCGCTCTCTATAAACCATCAGGGACAGTTTCCTTCCGTCACTGTCTCGTTCAACCTGGCGTCCAATGCGGCTTTGGGCAGCGCTATCTCCGCAATCGACAAAGTGCAGGCGGACATGCACATGCCACCGAGCTTGCAGGCGGATTTCCAGGGCACAGCGGCGTCGTTCAAGAATTCGCTATCGAACGAGGCACTGCTCATTCTGGCGGCTCTGGTGACGGTCTACATCGTGCTGGGCGTTCTGTATGAAAGCTTCATACATCCCGTCACCATCCTTTCCACTCTGCCCTCAGCCGGCGTAGGCGCGCTCCTGGCGCTCATGTTGTTTGGGCAGGATCTGAGCGTAGTCGCCATCATCGGCATCATCCTGCTGATAGGAATTGTGAAGAAGAATGGAATCATGATGGTGGACTTTGCTCTCGAAGGCGAGCGTGAGCACGGCAAAAACGCGACCGATGCCATTTACGAAGCCAGCTTGCTGCGCTTCCGCCCCATCATGATGACCACGATGGCCGCACTGCTTGGCGGCATACCACTGGCATTCGGCAGGGGCATCGGTTCCGAGATTCGACGCCCGTTGGGAATTGCCATGGTCGGCGGACTCCTGTTGAGCCAGGCGCTCACGCTTTACACCACGCCGGTGATTTACATTTTCTTTGACACTCTTGGGGAGAGATTCTCGCGCTTCCGTTCGCGCTTTCGTTCGGATGAGTCTTCAGGAGGCAGTTCGCAAGGGACATCGCAAGGTCCGGAGCAACCTGCGGAGCCGGCATGAACCCTTCAGCACTTTTCATACGGCGGCCGGTGGCAACAACGTTGCTGACGATCGCAATCGCGATTGCCGGAGCCATTGCGTTTACGGTTCTTCCAGTTTCTCCTTTGCCGCAGGTCGACTTTCCCACCATCTCGGTGGGTGCGGCGCTGCCCGGCGCGAGCGCCGAGATCATGGCATCCTCGATAGCGACGCCGCTGGAGCGGCAGTTCGGTCACATAGCGGGGGTCACGGAAATGACCTCCGCAAGTTCGCTCGGCACCACGTCAATCACAATTCAGTTCGACTTGAGCCGGAACATCGACGGAGCGGCCCGAGATGTCGAAGCGGCAATCAGCGCGGCCCGCACCTATCTCCCGGCAAACCTCCCGGCCAATCCCACCTATCGCAAAGTGAATCCCGCCGATGCTCCGATTATGATCATCGGCCTGACCTCCACCAAATACAACACCGGAAAATTGTATGACGTAGCTTCCACCGTGATGTCGCAGAAGCTTTCCCAGATCAATGGTGTCGGCCAGGTGTCGGTGGGTGGCAGTTCGTTGCCTGCGGTGCGTGTTGACGTCAATCCCACCCAACTCAACAATTACGGTTTGACGCTGGCCAATGTGCAGGCGGTATTGAGCGTTCAGAATGCCGACTTGGCTAAAGGACAGATTACTGATGGTGATGTGACGGCTGACATTATCGCCAACGACCAGATCTCAACCTCCGAGGAATATAAACCGATAGTCATCGGCTACCACAACGGAGCCGCGGTGCGCCTCTCGGATGTGGCCCAGGTCACCGATGCTGTCTCGAATATTCGCTCCGGCGGGTTTCTGAATGGTATCCCAGCGGTCATGATGATTATCTTCCGCCAGCCGGGCGCGAATATCATCCAGACCAATGAAAATATACGTAGCGCATTGCCATTTCTGAAAGCTTCGATTCCCCAAGGCATTGATACAACCATCGTTCTCGACCGCACCACCACCATTAAGGCCTCAGTTAAAGATGTCGAGCGCTCACTAATAATCTCGGTGGTCCTGGTCATTCTGGTTGTTTTCATTTTTCTGCGCAATCCACGCGCTACGCTGATTCCAAGCGTTGCCGTTCCTGTGTCCCTGATTGGCACTTTTGCGGTGATGTATCTGCTGGGCTACAGTCTCGACAATCTTTCGCTGATGGCGCTCACGATTTCAACCGGTTTCGTGGTCGACGATGCCATCGTGGTGATGGAGAACATCTCGCGCCACCTGGAACTGGGAATGAAGCCCTTTGCGGCGGCGTTGAAGGGTGCGCAAGAGATTGGATTCACCGTGTTTTCCATCAGCATGTCGCTGATCGCGGTCTTCATTCCAATTCTCATGATGGGAGGCATCGTCGGCCGTCTGTTCCGCGAGTTCGCGGTCACGCTCTCGACTGCCATCGTTGTGTCGATGGTGGTTTCATTGACCACCACGCCAACCATGTGTGCCTATCTGCTGAAAGAAGAGAGGGCGGAAGACCATGGCAGGATGTATCGGGTGAGCGAGAAGTTCTTCGCCTGGGTTCTGGAGACCTATCGCCGCACCTTGATCTGGGTGCTCGACAACTCAGGGCTTACGCTCACGGTGTTGCTGTTCACAATCGCGCTCAATGTTGCCATCATTGCGAAAATTCCCAAGGGATTTTTCCCGCAGCAGGACACCGGCGCCTTGATCGGACAGCTGCAGGGCCCGCAGGACGCGTCGTTTCCGGTGATGGACAACTCGATCAAGCAGTTGGTGGGCGTGATCAAAAGCGACCCCGCAGTGGCCAATGTCATAGCGTTCACCGGCGGAGGTGGCACACTGAATTCGGGCTTTATCTATATTGCCCTCAAACCGCTCGATGAGCGCAAGATTGGCGCGGAGGCCATCCTCAACCGGTTGCGACCCAGGATGAATCATTTGCCTGTCGCCTCCGCCTTCTTGCAAGCCGCCCAGGATCTGCGCATCGGGGGCAGGGGCAGCGCTGCGCTTTATCAGTACACCATTCAGTGCGACAACGTGCAGGATCTGTCGAAATGGGGTCCGATCCTGTTAACCGAAATGAAGACGCTTCCCGGCCTGCAGGATGTAAATTCCGACCAGCAGAATGGCGGCCTCTCAGAGCTCATGACCTATGACCGAACCACCGCCGCCAAACTAGGATTGACGGCACAAGCGATCGACTCTTCGCTCTACGATGCCTTCGGCCAAGCCGAAGTCTCAATCATCTACACACAACTCAATCAGTATTACGTGGTGCTCGAGGTGGCGCCGCAATACTGGCAAACCCCTCAAGGCCTGAAGAACATCTATCTGCGCACGGGAGGCAGCAGCAACTCGTCTACCAGCGGAAACGCCCCCGGCGCCGGCAACGTGCCTCTCAACGCCATTTCACACGCCGCATCGACCACCACGCCGCTGGCGGTAAACCACACCGGATTGTTTCCTTCGGTAACCGTGTCATTCAATCTGGCGCCCGGAGTTTCCTTGAGTGATGCCACGCAGCGTATTCAAGCGATGGAGCAGAAACTGGGTACGCCTTCGACCATCCACGGCTTCTTCGCGGGCACGCTACAGGCCTACCAGCAATCTCTGAGTACCGAATGGGTGCTGGTCATAACGGCGTTCCTTGCGGTCTACATCGTGCTTGGCATTCTCTATGAAAGTCTGGTGCATCCACTCACCATCATTTCGACCATACCCTCCGCCAGCGTGGGAGCGATGCTGGCGCTGAAGCTGTTCAAGATAGACTTGAACGTAATATCTATCATCGGAATTATTCTCTTGATCGGCATCGTGAAGAAAAACGCCATCATGATGATCGACTTCGCCCTGGTCGCCGAAAGACAGGAGGGCAAGAGTACGCGAGACGCCATCTTCGAAGCCTGCATGTTGCGCTTTCGTCCCATCCTCATGACGACGATGGCAGCGCTGTTCGGTGCTTTGCCGTTGGCCTTCGGCACCGGCACCGGATCGGAGCTGCGCAGACCGCTGGGGATCACCATTGTAGGGGGATTGATCCTGAGCCAGATGCTGACGCTCTATACGACACCGGTGGTTTATCTGTTCCTGGATCGCTGGCGGCTTCGGGTGCAGGGGAGGCACCACGACGATTTCACGGTTCCGGCGCCTGAGGCCAGCTAGGGCCGGCGGAGGGCTGGCGGATTGATGTTGAAAAAGGGCGCAACGAAGAGTTGGCTGACGGAAACAATATCAGGCGGAAATACTATGATCATCTTTCGAAAAAAAATACCGGACGGCACGACAGGGCGGGCGCTGCCCGGGTTGATCTTCGCCGTCGCTCTAGCAGGGATGTTGTCGGGCTGCGTAGTCGGGCCCAAATACCATGCACCGTCAGCGCAGGTGCCAGCTACGGTCTATAAGGAATCGACGACACAGTTCAGCGATAACGGACCCTGGACGGTTGCTCAGCCATCGGATTCCAAACTGCGCGGCAAGTGGTGGGAGATCTTCAACGATCCCGAACTGGACGCCCTCGAAGAACAACTGGATATTAATAACCAGAACATTAAGCAGTATTTTGAGAACTACATGGAAGCTCGCGCCCTCGTGCGCGAAGCGCGCTCGCAATATTTTCCGACGCTATCGGCCGCGCCTTCGTACAACCGCTCGCGAACCTCGGGAAGCCTGAACACCACCCCCGTCTCCAAGAGCGGCACGGGCTCTTCGACTCCGCAGCTGCAAAGCACGGTTTTATCGGCGCCGCTCGAAGCTTCATGGGAGCCCGATCTTTGGGGTAAGGTGCGCAACACTGTTCGCGAGGCCCAATATGCGGCGCAAGTCAGCGCGGCCGATCTGGAGAATGAACGACTGACGGAGCGGGCCAGTCTGGCTGAATATTTTTTCGAAATCCGCGGACAGGACATGCTGCAAAAGATTTACAACGACACAGTCGAAGCGGACCTGAAAGAGCTCCAACTGACCCAATCGCTTTATCAGCTCGGCATCGATAACGAGATCTCCGTGGTCGAAGCCCAGCTCGCATTGCAGGCCGCGCAAGCCGGAGCAACCAACGTCGCAGTCGCGCGAGCGCAGTACGAGCATGCGATCGCCATGCTGGTGGGTAAAGTGGCTTCCAATTTTTCCATTCCGGTGAAGCCCATGACTACGGCGCCGCCTCCTATCCCGGTTGGGGTGCCCTCGGAATTGCTGGAGCGACGCCCCGACATTGCCGCCGCCGAACGCACCATGGCCGAAGCGAATGCGCAAATCGGCATTGCCTACGCGGCCTATTATCCGAACCTGTCTTTGACTGCCGAAGGCGGTTTTCAAAGTTCATCGATTTCTCAATGGTTCACCTGGCCGAGCCGTTTCTGGTCGGTCGGCTCTTCGCTCTCTGAAACTCTCTTCGATGCGGGTCTGCGCCGCGCCACGGTCCAGCAATACGCGGCCACCTATAACGCTGATCTAGCGAACTACCGGCAGACTGTGCTGACCGCATTTCAGCAGGTCGAAGATGCTCTTGCCGAGGTTCGCATTCTGTCGAAGGAGGTTGAGCAGGAGCAGACGGTGGTGAATTCCGCTCAAACCTACCTCAAACTCGAACACGCGCGCTACGACACCGGAATCGATCCCTACATCGATGTGCTGATTGCGCAGACCACTGTACTCGCCGATATGCAAACGCTGAACGGTCTTCAGGTGCAGGAGATGGCATCGGCCGTAGCGCTCGTGGAAGCTCTGGGCGGAGGGTGGGATAGCTCGCAATTGCCAAGCCCGACGCAGGTGACGCAAAAGCCCGCTAAAGCAGACACGACCATTCAACCAGCCCTGGCCATCCAACCGGCAGTTTCTCCGGGTCCATAATAGTGTCATGGCTGAAATCGATCTCGATCATAGAGCAATGCTGGCCGTGGCGTTGGCGGAAGCTCGCAAAGGGCTGGCCGAAGGCGGCATTCCGATTGGGGCTGCGATTTTTGATTCAGAAGGTAAATTGATTGGCTCCGGTCATAACCGGCGCGTGCAGAATGGCGACCCGTCGCTGCACGGGGAGACCGACGCTTTCCGCAATGCCGGACGGCAACGCAGTTATCGCAGTCTGACCATGGTCACGACGCTGGCCCCGTGCTGGTATTGCAGCGGACTGGTCCGGCAGTTCGGATTCGGATCGGTAGTGGTCGGCGAGAGTCGCAATTTTCAGGGCGGCATCGAGTGGCTGCGATCGCTTGGTGTCAGGGTCATCGATCTCGATTCTTCGGAATGCGCTCTACTTCTGAGCGACTACATCCGCAAAAATCCCGCAGTGTGGAACGAGGACATCGGCGAATAAAGTGCTTACTCTGAGTGAATTGGGAGGGCACTAATTAACTTGACATACCCACGCCAATTTGCTATATTGTTGGCATGAATATTCCACAGACATTGCAGCAAGCGATTCAATACTTTAGCGACGAACAAGTCTGCATTGACGCTGTAGCCGCTATGCGCTGGCCTGATGGCCCACTTTGTCCGTACTGCCTTGGCGACGACGCCAAAAATCCCTACTATCTCAAGGCCGCAAAGCGTTGGAAATGTCGCTCCTGCCGGAATCAGTTCTCGGTCAAAAAGTTTACGATTTTCGAGGATTCGCCCATCCCCTTGCAGAAGTGGCTCCCTGCCCTTTGGATGCTGGTCAATTGCAAGAACGGCATTTCCTCTTACGAAATTCACCGCGATCTCGGAGTCTCGCAGAAGTCCGCTTGGTTCATGCTGCACCGTCTCCGACTCGTTGTTAAGACCGGAACAATGGGAACGAAGCTTGGTGGTACCGAGAGCGGCGGCGTGGAAGTTGATGAGACTTTCGTCGGCGGAAAACTCAAGAACATGCACCGGGATCGGCGTGAGCGTTTCGCAGCGCAGAGCGGTCACACTGGCGGCCCCACTGGCAAGACTATTGTGCATGGCATCCTTGACCGTGATCTGCGGCAGGTTCGCGCAATGGTCGTCCCCAACGTGAAGCGCGAGACATTACAGACTGAAGTTTTACAGAACGTGAAATACGGGACGAAAGTCTATAGCGACGATGCAGTGCCTTATGACAAACCGCATTGGCGCTACGTTCACGAAGTTGTAAACCACGCGGAAGAATACGTGCGCGGACAAGTGCACACGAACGGTCTGGAAAATTTCTGGTCATTGCTGAAAAGGAATTTGAAAGGGACTTACGTTGCAGTGGAACCATTTCATCTTGAGCGGTACGTTGACGAACAAGTGTTTCGCTATAACAACCGCGCCACAAAAGACAACCCACTGACCGACTCTGACCGCTTTCTTCTGGCGCTCTCGCAAGTTGCTGGAAAGCGTCTCACCTTTGCCGAACTCACGGGTAAGAACGGGGAAATACCGTTCTAGGCTTCGCTATCGGAAGCGCGGCCCGAAGCCGAAGGCTTAGGACCGGGCTTGCCTTTCGTCCGGCGACGTATCTTCTCTGCGTCAGCAAGTCTCTGCTTCATTTCATCATGTGATACCTGAAGCACACGACCTAGCGCAGATTGGAAGCGCTCCATTTTTTGCTCTGGCGTTGTGTCTGGATCAAGTTTAGACTTCATGCGCCCATCATAATGCAAAAGCGGCGTATGGTTCGCGGTGCTATGCCCAACATGCTAATCATGCGACAGGTTCACTGCCTGTGTTGTGGAAAGCCCAGCAGGCACCCAAGGCCCATGCTTCAGCAAATAATTCGTAATCCACTGGAGTCATATGAGGGCGGTGTACGCATAAACTATGCATGTCCTCACTGCAACTATCTATCGCGTGCTGACGTACCAAATGACTTGCTCTCGTTTGATGTAGTGGATTTATCACGACACCCCGATGGTCTAATTGATCTCGTCGCAACTCTCGAATGCGACAAAGCAGGCTGCGAATTTCCTTTGCTAGTGTTCGCGCCAGTGAAGCGCGATACCAACCCCGCTGGCTTTGCAGCTCACGTCGCCGCCGCATGGAAGCAGCATAACGCCGCGTGCCCGAAAGGCAATCCGCCCCGTCAACCTTTGACGATGAGGAAGCAAGCCGAAGAAATTGGCTGGGATACGAGTCTTTGGTAGTCTGATCTGAACTTGACATTTTCTTCGCTCTGACCCGAAGACTGGCATCCGGGCTTTTTCTATTTATGAAATTCCCAGCCTCAAGAAGTAAGGTTGAACGGGCCATGAAGCACATCCATGACCTTAATGAACTTTTGAATGCTTTCGCCGCGTCGGACTTTTACACCGTCAGCGTCAAGGAATACAAAGGGAGTAATCACCTGTTCATCGACATCGACAAAAGCGGGTTCCCCATGACCGAAGCCGCCCTGATTATTGGCGACGTTCTGCACAATCTCCGAAGCGCGGTCGATATTCTTTACTACCGCGCGTTTTACTGCACCGCTGGTGGAGTTGATCACCGCACGCGATTTCCAATCCGAAAGAGCCGAGAGGAACTTGTAGCCTCCATAGACGGCGGATTGAAAGAGAAGGGTATCGCCGATAATCCTAGCGCTATGAAGATTCGCGCCCTTATCGTGGATGTCATAAAATCCTACAAGGGTGGGAATTATGCCCTCTGGGCCTTGCACGATATGAACATCACGGACAAGCATCAACTGCTGATCCCACTGTTCGATGTGATGAGGTTTTCCGACATCAGCCTTCAAAACGATAAAGAAGTCTTTGTCGCCGACAAGGACTACATTACCGAGTCGTCGTTCCACTGGAAGCTCGACCGGAAGGGCAATCTTGCAGTGAAGGACAAGGGCCATGCGGCCCTTGCGATAGTATTCAATGTAGGAACGCCCTTTGAGAACCAGCCCGTCATCACAACGCTCTACAAAATCTCGGAATGCGTCACGCGCACGATTGACGCTTTCGAGAATGTCGGTTTGCGATCCCACTTCGATTGAGCGGAGAGGGGTAGAAACACTTTTCACTGTTACCAACTAGCAAGATTATTCACTTGACAAAGGGTAACGGTCATGTCATTATACTGTCATGGTCGCCGTTATGCCTTTCCTTTCTTCGGTTTCACGACTGGATCAGACTTTAGCATCTGGCGTAAATCCTTCTTTATCCCTGCGACCAATTTTCGGGTCGGGATTCGCTGTAACGGCGACTTCTCTGACGGCTTACGAGGTGCTGTCATGACGCTCCCTGAAGTGAATATCCTCTATTCGACTGACGACCGCTGCCGTGAGTTGCTTGAACGGCTGCGCTGGCCCGAAGGCGTCATTTGCCCACGGTGCAAAGATACCCGCGTGTCCAGACTGAAAGAATATGCCCGCTACGAGTGCGTTGGCTGTGAATATCAGTTCACCGCGACTAGCGGGACGATCTTCCATGACTCCCACCTGCCGCTGCCGATTTGGTTCATTGCCGTTCTGCTGTTGTGCGAAGCTAAGAAAGGGATGAGTGCTCATCAATTGAAACGAACGATCTGGGGCCAGCACAAAGGTTCCTATAAGACGGCATGGTATCTCTGTCACCGCATCCGTGCTGCCATGAAAGAAGTAGATGCCCCAATGCTGGACGGTACTGTCGAGATGGATGAGACCTACGTTGGTGGCAAGTTGAAAGGTTTCGGATCGAAAGCGGCCAAAGCTGCAAAGGAAGTCGTAATCGGTATCCGCCAGCGCAATGGCGATCTCCGTTTCTTCCATGCCGAGGACGCTAAGTCTGGCACACTTGCACGGTACATCCAAGAAAACGTGAGTGCCGATGTGGATGTAATCATCACCGATACCCTGCCCGCCTACAAGAAAGCCGTTGGAGACGCTGAACACAAGACAGTCAACCATCTGGCCCAAGAGTATGTCCGCTACGAGAACGGTGCTTGCATTACCACCAACACAGTCGAATCGGCGTTCTCGCTCTTGAAACGCGGCATCGTGGGATCGTGGCACAAGATCAGCGCCAAACATCTCCCGGCCTACTTGGACGAGATGACTTTCCGATTCAATCGCCGGAAACGCTCCGATCTGTTCATTGATACGCTGCGTCATATGGTCACTACTGATCCTTTGACGTTTGAGAATCTGACGGCGTAACTGGCCATGTCCCATCTTGGCCAGTGTCAAAAGTCCCTAAAAAGTCATCGTCCATTGCAAATTTGCCTTCATGTTTCGCCTCTATCTCTCGCGGCCCAAAACGCTTGAACATTTTCTCGTAAAATACATATCCCTTGTCGCTGAGGGAACGTATCCGATTTGGCTCTAGTACGTCGATAGTCATTGCTTCTCCTACGCCCGGCACTTTGTTCGAAAATCTATGGGCCTCGAAGACGGCGTAGATTGTATGGCCCAACGACTCTTCCCAGTTTTGCCCACGATGGAAAAGGGAAGCATTGGCTACATAGGAACCGGAACCAATAGCGGCAAAATCGTTTTCTAATCTAACCACATCTCGGTGCTCTTCGCTGTCCTCAACAACACACAAAAATGGCTGTAATTCTTCACGATACGGGCCGATTCGCGCGCACTTTGCGAAGCCCGCGATTATTAAACTCGCGCCCAGTCGAAGTCTAGATACTTCGCTCCACTTCTCGCGAAACAACTCGTCTGGCAAACGCTGCTTTCCATATCGCAGGAAGTCTTTGTACTCCATGCCCAAAGTCTGCGAAATATAGTCGTTGGCAAGAGTAGCTTTATATGTTCGGGCTGGAATTTTCATTTCATTCAGGACATTGGCTCCGGTCAACTCAATGTCTTTCAGGTGGGCGGCATAGATACCGACTAGTTCTTCAGCGTGGCAAAGTGTATCGGCCACTAAAGCAGGCCATCCATCCTTAACCCAATCCATTTTGTTTCTGTTCTCGGCTCCGCCGATATTCTCTATCTGTTGTTGCCAGTCCGTGCAGAGCACGATTCTAGGCTCATTGTCTTGGTGGCACGCTGCCGCTATACAGAGAGTCATATGCTTCCTTAAAGGAAGCCGCCTTGGATACGGCTTCGGAAACGGCTTAATCATGCGCCGCCTCCGTACCCTTTGTCAAGTGAACTATCGTGCCAACTAGTAACAGATCATGCGGGTTATTGTGGGTAAGGCAAGTCAATTAATGCCATTGGGAGTCCAGGCCGATGTTGGCCGCATCGCGGCCCGACGAATCCCGCTCTAAAACAGCATTCGCAGGGTCATCTGAATCTGGCGCGGGCTGCCGATGGTTTTGTTTACTACTCCCAAGCCAGAAGGACAGTTGTAAAAGCCGCTCGTTGCGCTGGCCGTGCCGCAGCCGCTGGGCAGCGGTGTCGTTCCTTGCACTGGGAAATTATTGTAGAACTGGTTCTGCGAAACATCGTCGATGGGGATGTCAAAGCTGCTGGTATTGGTCAGATTAAAAATATCGAAAGTGTATTTCAACGTATAGCGCTCGGTGAGCTGGGTCACCTTCACGAAAGAAACTTGCGCAGCTCTCTGCCAGGATTGCCGGAAAATATTGCGCTGGCCGGTGGTGAAGTTGGTTTCGAAAGTATCGCCTGCGGGAATAGCGCCATTGAGATCTCCGGGGCTGAGCAACGGCAGGGTGAAGCATGACGCCCTGAGCGCCGCGTCGCCATTTCCGAAAGCCCCCGTAGAACCCGTGACCGCACTCTTTGCGGTGCAGCCGGGAGCGAGCGGGACCACCGGGTTAGTGATGCCATCGAACACGCTGTAGAAGATGCTGCCCACCGCGCCCGTGTAGTCGATGATGCTGTAGGGCTGTCCGCTCTGCAGCACTGTGCTGCCTTCAACCGCCCAACCATCCGACACTTTGCCTTTCAGCGAGGATCCGGGGAAAAACTTCGGCAGCTCGTATAAATAACTGAAATTGAAAACATGGGTGCGGTCAAAATCGGACGATCCGTAAGCCGAGCGCAAGTTCAGCGGGTTGTTGCCGTTGAAGAACAGGCCCATGCCGCTCTGCTCATCCGTCGAGTGGGAGTATGTGTACGAGAAGCCGAGCTGCAATCCGTGGCTCATGCGCTTTTCGACGTGCGTCTGCAGCGCATTGTAGGCCGAGATTCCGGCGGCGGTGTAGCTCTCCGTCTCCGCCGAATAACCTAGGTAGGGTACGCGCAAGTCCACATTGCCGCCTTCGAAGGTGTCGAGAAACGGGCCTTGATTGTTGGGCAGGTTGATGGCATTAAAACTGGAATTGACCACCGTGTAACCGTACGTGTATTGCTGAGGGTATTGGGAATTGGGGTGGGTGGGGCTGGTCGGCATGGCGATTGCCGGCTGATTGAACGGCAAGGGAATCACTTCGTGGCGACCGAGGTTGCCGACATATCCGATTTCTATGGCCAGATCGTGACGCGGCTGCCATTGAATATCGAGAGTGTCATTGATGGTATATGGCAGTTTGTTGGCGCGGTTGTAGGTGGCAAAGGAGAAGAGCTGCTGCCCCTGCGCAATTCCCGCCTCTACTCCTGCTCCGGGCACCCCGGTATTGGGCAAGTACTGATCGATACTTGCTGGATTGCCATTTGGAGGAGGAGCGAGAGTGGAACTCCACGGGTTAGCGAGTGAACCGCCGGTGGCGACATTCGTGGGGTCGCAAGTAGGAATAAAACCCTCATATGCGCTGGATTGAAAACTCGTGCACGACGTTGCGTTGACGAAGGGAGGCGTCTGGTTAACGCCGAACGGTCCGCCGTTGATCACGCCTTCAGCGTAGCCTGGCGACAGGTAGGAGAACAGTTCGCCTCGGTCGTAGTAGATGCCGGTTCCCACGCGGACGACGATCTTGTCGTTGAAGCGCTTTGGACTCCAAGCAACGCCCAGACGCGGCGCAAATCCCCACTGCCGTCCGGTGAGGGTGGTTTTGCTTACACCTCTGCTCGGAAAAAGCTTGTTATTACCTGCAATGATCAGACCGTTAGAAGTAAGGGTGTCCGTGGCATCGTCATAGGAGTAGAGCGAAGGATCAAAATTAAAGATGCGGCCGTACTTCTCGGTGAGCCCGCCATCCCAATCCCAGCGCAGCCCGGCCGTCAGCGTGATATTGGTACGGAACTGAAACTTATCCTGGACATAAAGGCCGGACTGGCCGGCCCGATAATAGCGGTCGGCGTTACCTTGCAAAAATTTGGTGGTGGTAAAGTCGTCGTTGGTGTCGACCAATCCCTGAATGAACTCGGAAAAATCGGCCGAGGAAATGATGCCCTGGTTGGTTCTACGGTCACGAGCGTTGAGCTGCGTGTAGGCATAGTTGCCGCCGAAATTGAACGAGTGCTGGCCATGAACCCAGATGGCGTTTGCTGACGGCATGATGCGATTCTGAAAAACTCCGGTGAACGCTCCCTGCGATGCCGACCCTTGTCCAATGACCAGAGGCTGCTGGTTGGCTATTGGACACGGATTGGCTGCGTTACAGGTGGGCCCGACGCCGCTGTTATTCGTGGGGTTACCGATGCCGAAAGGATCCACGATGCTGATGCCTGGAAAGAAAGAAGAGCCAAAAGTGTTGATCGGCGTTGTGCCGGTTTGACCGGCAAACGATTGTGGCGTGAAGGGTTGTCCTATGGTGCTGTAAACCTTCTCGCGAAGAATTCCGAGCACTTCCGTAACGCTCAGGTTCGACCTGAGGGTCTGCGTATTGGTCAGCGACGCGACCTGGCTGCCGGCATCGAGACGCTGAGGAAAGCCCGGAATGCTGGAGTAAGCGTAGGGTGCGATGCTCGGATCATGCTGATAGTAGTATTTTGCCGATATGGTGTCCTTGGTGCTTCTGTTCCAATCGAGATTGGCGACGGCTTGATCGGAGGTGAAGTAGGCGGTGCCCGGGCTGATGGCGTTTTCCGGAAAAGTCGCGTCAGCTGTCTGGCCATCCCACGATGGAATCAAGTATTGGCCATTAGGCAATTTGTATTGAAATAAGGCAAGTGCGATTGGACTCACCTGGCTTGCAGTGATCGGCGGAAGGCCGTAGGAATTGGTCGGGAAGTTGATGTTGGTGTTCGCAAGGTCAGCCAACCCCTGGGCCGTGCGGTTCGAGTCGGTGAGACCCGGCGGAACGATCAGTCGTGAGAGGCCTATATCCTGATCGGAATCGTGAATGTGCTGGTAGCTGATGAAACCGAAAAGCTTGTCTTTGATGAGCGGGCCGCCGACAGTTCCGCCGGCGGTGTAACGGTGCAATTCCGGATTCTTGTCATACGAGGGAATGTTCGGGTCTTCCTTGTCGAAAAAGGGCGCGGCGTTGAGCCAATTTGTCTCCCGATGCAGATAGAGCTGCCCGTGAATTGAGTTCGTGCCGGAGGTGGTGCTCATGTCGATGTGCGCGCCGCTCGTCGCTCCCTGTTGCGCATCGTACATGGAGGTATTGACGCGCAATTCCTGAACCGTTTCCGGCGCAGGCGTCGGCAGGGCTTGGCCAACCGCGAGATAGACAGACGCAGTGCTCTGCACCGGTGCTGCCGTGGTGCTGTTGGGATTCGCGACGCCGGTGTTGTTTACGATGCGGGCCGAGGCCACCTGGCTTGTGCTCTTGCCATTGAACAGATTGCTGGCATCGACGCCGTTGAGCAGGAAACTGTTGCTGGTATCGCGCTGGCCATTCGCCCAGATGGGCTGATTCCCGAGACCGCTGTTTACGCCTGTGCCACCGGGCAGCTCGGCGTTTACTCCGGGAGAAAGAACAGCGAGTCCAGTGAAACTGCCGGTCGGCAGCGGGATGGTCTGAATCTGCTGGTCGTCCAACACGTAGCCGTTCGTAGTATCGACCGCGTTCATGAGCGGCTCGGATTGAACTTCGACCACCGTTCCCACTTTTCCCACGGGAAGTACGGCGTTGACCGTGGCCGTGCGATCGGCCTGAACCGTTATCGATGGAATTTTTTGCGTCTCGAATCCGTCATGAGTGAAGGTGAGGGTATAAGTGCCGATTGGCAGATTGACGAAATCGTAAATGCCGTTTGTGTTAGTTTTCTGGGTACGCGTTAGTTTTGTCTGGTCGCCCACAATGGTTACTTCGGTCTCCGGCAAAACGCCGCCGGATTTGTCTGAGACCGCGCCCGTAACGCCGCCGAGCGTTTGCTGCGCTTGAGAGGGTATAGCGCTCAATGGAATCCACAGGGATGAAGCGAGAACGATCGCGAGCCAGCCGAGTCTCTTGTTTGTCTTGCTCATAGGCATCGATACCTCATATAAAATTTGCCGACACTTCCACGCTTCTGCTTGCCAGCAGTCGAACTGTTGCTCTGCTATTTGAAGCGACGTTCGCGGGCAAGGCTGGGTTGCTCGCTTCGTGCACGCAAAAAAGACGGACTAAATCTACGCCAGTCGGAAACGGAATGAAAGGTTTCGGCTAGTGAAAATTTCTTTAACCTGCATTAGATATTTCTATGACGGCGAGTTGGCGCGCCGAGTGCTCGCTTTTCAGTCGTTGCCGAGCTTTTCTTTATGCAGCCTGCGCAGCGCGAACCAGAGCAGTCCCGCCGTCAAATAAGCGAGATAAATGTAGGGCAACATCCCATAGGGGCCTTCAGGCAACGGATATAAATTCCCTACCAGCGCGAGCAGCATAGCCGCCCCCGCCAGCCAGGGAACGATCTGCGCTCCCGCGTGGAAAACGCCATGCTCGCGCAAGTAACGTGGAAGCGCGATGCAGACCAGGGCGTAGGCTACGATGAAGCCGTAGGTCGCGAGCGAGCCAAGCCATCCATACACGTCTAAACCACTGGCCCTGCGGGCGGCCAGTACAGCCACTGGCAATAGAGCGGCCAAGCCAGTGATGACGACGGCCCGACTCGGAGTTCGATTGCGGCTATGCGTGGTGCCAAGAAGATTGTGAGCAAGCCCATTGTGCGCCATCAGCAACAGGACACGTGCTGCCGCTGTTATGCACGAAAGAGTGCAGGCAAACAGACTCACCATCGCGCCGATATCGATCAACAATCCCAGCACCGGGACGCCGCTTACTCGTGCCAGCACATGCATAGGGGCTTGACTCGCGCCCAAATTCCCGCCCGCCGTGTGAAAGCCCAGAACTTCCGCATAAGCGCAGACCGTGAAGAACCCTCCGGCGAGCAAGGCGCTTTGGATAACCGCGCGCGGAATTGTCTGCAGCGGGTTGCGTGCTTCCGATCCCAGCGTAGTTGCGCTCTCGAAGCCAACAAAACTGAAGAGCGCCAGCACCAGGCCCAAACGTAAACCGCTCCCGGTCATGCCGTGGAGTCGGAGTTGTTCCGCGTCCAAATGCCAGCCATGCCGCACCAGTAAAAGCACAACCACGATCACAATCACAGTTACAGATGCAGCCTCGATCCACAGCATGAGGCGCGCCGAAATCTTTATGTCGCGATAGGCAATCCAGATTGATATTGCCGTGACCAACGTCGCGAGCGCCACGGTGGAGTAGGCGTGGCCGGTGGCATCGTGCAGCAGCAGATTCGCATAGTGGTAGAAGCCGCCTATCACGCTCGACCCGGTGGCGACATAAGCGAGCAGCAGACTCCATGCAACCGTCGCGCTCAGCCACGGAGCCAGGGTCAATGAAGCGTAGGTGTACAACGAACCGGGCGAGGCAGAAAGGCGAGCATAGCGGCTGATGCAGAATCCCACAAGCAACACCGCCGCAGTCGCGAGCGCATAAGCCAGCCAGGTGCCGTTCCCGGCAAGCGCACAGACCAGCGGGATCGTCGCTGCGGGCGTGGTTGTTGGAGCCATCGTGGAGACGGACTGCGCCAAGGTCTCCAGGGGAGAAAGAATTTCGCGACGCAAGCCGTAGTCCGGTGTCGAGGAATTTTCCGGGGCGACCGGCGTCAGAGGCGACTTATCTTGAAGTTGCATTGGGCTGGGATTGTACAACACGCTCCGCCAATGACTTGCGAAAGGCCGCCGCAGCGACGACGCCGCATTGAGGACAATGTGAGCATCGGAACGGAGAAGCGGTGTATTATTTTTTCAAGTTCCAGCCGGCTCGTCACGGATAGCCAAGCTTAGCGGTGACGCGAGAAAGGGTATTCCATGAAACCCGATACCGAGTTGTTGCAGAGTCTTCCGAAAGTTCTTTTGCACGAACACCTGGATGGCGTGTTGCGTCCGCGGACCGTGATTGAGTTGGCCGAACATACAGGCTACCAAGGCCTTCCGACTTCCGATCCTGAAGCACTGTCGCAATGGTTTCATCGCGGCGCAAACCAGGGGAGCCTCGCCAAGTATCTCGAGGGCTTCACCCATACCATCGCGGTCATGCAAACGGAAGAGGCTCTGGAGCGCGTTGCGTACGAACAAGCCGAAGACCTGAGCAACGACGGTGTGGTTTATTTCGAGTCTCGCTTCGCGCCGCTCTTTCACCGGCAAAAAGGATTGACCCACCAACAGATTGTCTCAGCTGCATTGAGGGGACTGGAGCGAGGCCGTAAGGATTTTGGAATTGCTTCGGGGTTGATCATTTGTGCTATGCGCAACATGGATGTGTCGCTGGAAATGGCGGAACTGGCCGTCGATTTCCGCGAGCGCGGAGTTGTGGGCTTCGATCTTGCGGGGGAAGAAGGCGGTTATCCTCCGAAGAAACATGTCGATGCTTTCCACTATATTCAACGCGAGAATTTCAACATCACAATTCACGCGGGAGAAGGCTACGGTAAAGAATCGATTTGGCAGGCAATTCAATATTGTGGAGCGCATCGAATAGGTCACGGAACGCGCCTCATCGACGATATCGCCGTCGTCGATGGCAAGACGGTGAAATTAGGCGATCTTGCTCAATACGTACTCGACAAAAGAATCCCTCTGGAAATTTGCCTCATCAGCAACGTGCATACCGGCGCGACGCCCAGCCTGGCCGAGCATCCGTTCAAGATTTTGTATCAGGAAAAATTTCGCGTCACGCTCAACACCGACAACCGCCTGATGAGCAGCACCAGTATGACGCAGGAGTTTGAAGCAGCAGCAAATACATTCGGCTTGTCGATTGATGATTTCGAAAAGATCACCATCAACGCGATGAAGAGCGCATTTCTTCCTTATAACCAGCGCTGCGATTTCATCTACTCGGTGATCAAGCCCGGCTATGCCAGGATTCGTAAGTCTGCGACGCCGGTTTACTCTTCGCGATAGCGGATACATTCACTGCGCAAGCGCCGCCAGAGTTTCCGCTAGCACCAGCGTTCCGCGGACGATGTCCTCCGGCGATGCATACTCATCTGGACGATGACTATAGCCATTGCGGCAGGGGATAAACAACATCGCCGTTGGAGCAATGCGCGACATAAAAAGCGAATCGTGATAAGCGCGACTCACCATCGGAAAAAATTTGAGATTGTGTTTCCTGCAAGAGGCAGAGAGCGCTTCGATCACTTCGGACGCGCAATCGGCGGGAGGGTCGGCGTTCAGCAACTCGGTGCGAATTGACACCTGCCTCCTGGCCGCGATCTCTTGGCTGGAACTTTCCAACATTTGCATCACGCCGTCACGCCGTTTGAGATTCGTGTCGCGAATGTCGGAGCTCAAGTGAACCCGGCTGGGAATGCTGTTGATGGCTCCGGGAAAAACTTCACAGATGCCAACGGTAGCGACCGTGTCGATAGCGTCCGTGGCTCGCGCAGCATTTTCGATAGCGAGGATTAACTCGGCTGCGGCGCAGAGCGCATCGCGACGATCCGGCATGAGTACTCCGCCCGCATGGCCGCCCGCGCCTTCGATGGAGATACGCGAGCTCGCCGGCGCGGCGATGCTCGTGACAACTCCCAAGGGAACCCGTTGTTGCTCGAGGACAGGACCCTGCTCGATATGCAATTCGACAAACGCCTTGTAGTAGGAGCCAGGCAGCTGTGCCCTTTCCAGTTCTCCATCGAAGCCGGCCTTTGCGCGAACTTCGTCGAGCGAGTTGCCGTCGGTATCATGCAAATGCCGTGCAGCATCGGCAGAAAGAGTCCCCGATAGTAAACGGCTGCCGATGCATCCGATGCCGAAGCGCGTTGGCTCTTCGGAGGTGAACACCAGCAATTCGATGGAATGCCGGGGAAGGAACCCACTCCGCCGCAAGGCTCGAATCGCCTCTAGGCCGCCAAGAACTCCGACTACGCCATCGAACTTGCCGGCGTTGGGAATCGCATCGATGTGCGAACCTGTGCCGACTGCGGGAAGCGCGGGGTCAGAACCTGCCCATCGTACGAAAATGTTTCCGATGGCGTCATGCCGCACCGCAAGACCCGCTTCTTCGCACCGTGCCTTCAGCCATTCGCGAGCTCTCAGGTCCGCGGGCGTGAAAACAATTCGTGTAACCGCAGGCGCTGGCGCGTCGGAAATCGAGGCCAGAGCCTCAATCTCGAGACGTTAGCCGAGCCCCGTCGATTTCGAGTTTCATGTTTGCTGACCGGCTAGCGGATGACGATTCCAGTCTTTGTAGATGAGGTACTTTGCGGGAACTTTTCCGATTGCTCCGAACCATTGCGGACACCACGGCGCCATCCAAATGAAATCCCCGGCCGTAACCGGATACCAGGAATCGCCGAGCCGGTAGATGCCTCCGCCTTCGAGCATGATGAGGCCATGCTCCATCACATGCATTTCGACCATGCTCAGCGCGGCCCCCGGCTGGTAGACCATGGTATTGACGGCAAAATCGAAGCTCATCTCGTCCGGCAAAAGACACTTGACCTGCAATGCGGGATCGTCGGCAAGTGGATGCGCCACAACTTTATCCTCATGCGACACGATTAAATGCGGCGACGCAACACCTGCCAGCGACTCATATGGTTTTTCAATTACAGCTACGCGGCTCTTCGCGGTCGCCATGATACGATGCGCCAAGCCCGACGGGGCATAGGCATAACCATCTTTAGGGAGTTTGCTTCGCTTGTCCGGAGTTTCGAAGTTGACCGCGCCTTCCATCACGAAAATAAAGCGTTGCGCCCGCGCGCCTACCATTTCGCCGCCGGGGTCAAACTCCGCCGTGTATTCGGTAAAGCGCGCGCCCATCGACGGGGCTGCATGGACGATGGCGGCGCAACCTTTCATGCCCGGCACAGTGGTACGCACAAAAGTGTCAGGCGTCAGCAACAAATGATTGGGCTGTTGCGAACTTCGTGTACGGCCGAGATTATGCATTTCTGTTCTTTCTCTAGAACTCAACTTCGAAACTCAGACGAGGATGCCAACTGCTCCAGCAAATGTAATCCGCAATCGACAGCCTTCGCCACATCGCTGACCTCCACGGACTCAGCCGGATCGTGGCTGATACCGCCGGGCGATCGCAGAAAAATCATGGCGGAGGGAACCTTCACGGCCATAATCATAGCGTCGTGCCCCGCGCCGCTGACCATTCGGTGGGGCTCACATCCAGCGTTGCTTACAGATTGTTCTACCTGGCTTACCAGGAGTGGATCCATCGCTACAGCTCGCTGGTTCATCACGACATTCCATTCGACAGCTAATCCACGATGCCTGGCAATATCTTCGGCTGCACGAACAAGATAATCCACAGCATCGCGTCGCGCCCCGTCATCTTGGTGACGCACGTCCAGACTCAATCGTGCTTCTCCGGGAATTACGTTGACCGCGCCGGGTGTGGCTTGAATTGCGCCGACAGTCGCTACCAAGCCGGAGGTAGTCTGCGCCCGGCGCTCGACTGCGCTGATCCACTCGGCCGCGCCTGCGAGAGCATCGTGGCGGAGATTCATGGGCGTTGTCCCCGCATGATTGGCCTGGCCGGTGAATGTGAACTCCAGACGGCTCTGGCCGACGATAGCCTCGACAACCCCTAGCGGCCGATCGGCATTCTCCAGCCCGGGCCCCTGCTCAATGTGGAACTCTAAATAGCCGAGGACGTTGCCGCCTATTGCAGCTTGCGGAATTTCTGCTGGATTCAAACCAAAGTCTGCGATCGCTTTGCGTACAGAAATGCCTTGCGCATCCTGCCGGTTCAGCAATTCTTCATCAAGGCTGCCCGCGAGCGCGCGGCTGCCGATGAATGGCACGCCAAAGCGAACGCCCTCCTCATCGGAGAAGCCTACGACTTCGATAGCAAAGGGAAACTTGCGGCCGTTTAAGCAGTCGAGCACCGCAATGGCAAGGACTACTCCGAGAATGCCGTCGTATGCGCCAGCGTTGGGTACGGTGTCAAGATGCGAGCCAATGAGTAAACGCTGCACGCGGGGAGCATTCGGTTTCGCCGCAGGATAAATGATGCGCAAATTTCCGGCTGCATCGACTCTCGATGCGGTCCCACAACCAGCAGCCCATTCCTCAATTTCGCGATGGCACTCGCGCATGGGCGGAGATAGAAATGTGCGGCGAATGCTGTCGGCATCTTCACTGAAGCGAGCGAGAGTCTGACAGCGGGCAATGACTTCGCGGGCGCAATCTCGTTTGTCGTGGCTTTTTTCCACCGGTCACCCTTAGCGACGATTCACCCTCACGGCGATCCACCCGTAGTGATGACTTGGCCGCTCCGCTGCCTTAAGTTTCCCGAATAAGTTTTGCTGCCCCCCAGCCGATAAGGACGAGAGCGGTCAGTATCTCCCAGCTATACCTGTTGCCATAAGTTCCCACCGGAAAATGATTGCTGATCATGAGAAAGACGACGGGCACGGCCATGAAGGTATTGTGCTTGGAACGCAACTTGGCCTGAGCGCCGAGCGCGGGATCAAAGTTTGCGCCGGCGGCCGCGGCAGCAATCATCTTGCGCTGCGCGGGTAGAATCCGGAACCACACATTGGCCGTCATGATAGTCCCAAACATTGCACCCACATGGATATATGTGGCACGTCCGCTGAGAACATGCGTCAGTCCCCAGGCAATCGCGGCCGTCATCACCAGCGAAAATGCAGCAAACGCCGGTTGCGATTTTCCGAGAGATGATCGGACCGCAAGATCATAGAGGTGCCAGCCAGCGGCCAAAACGGCCAACCCGATGGCAACGCCGGCTAACTGGGAAATGTTGGCGACGTTGGGATCAAGCAGTCCGCCGGTGAAGTAATAGACGAGGAAGAGCAGCACCATTCCGCTGAGCCAGGTCATTAATGCTTCCCAACGAAACCAATGGACTGACTCGGGCAAAACTCCAAGAGACTTTCGTTTTTCGACGCTATAAAACCCGCCGCTGTGGACCATCCACACCGCCGGAGACGCGTTTGTCGAGGCGGCTTCGCTCTCGAGTTTTCCGAGTTGGCGGTCGAGCCAGGTGAAATAGTAGGTTTGGCCGACCCACATGATACCCGCAAAGACATGGAACCAGCGCAGCGCGAGGTGAATCCATTCTCGGATTGAAAAGGTCATGTTTGCCGGTTTCCCGCGGACGATTTACTTATAATCGTCAGCTTCCGCGATAAGTCGTGTAGCCATTCGGACTCAGCAATAAAGGGATGTGAAAACGCTCTTCGCCATCCCGAACATGAAAAGTGATTTCTATCAGCGGATATAAGGCGTCGAGTTTGCGCGCGGCAAAATACGTGGCGGTCTCAAAACCCAGACGATAAAGCCCTGGAGTAAGCGCTTCTTTTTCGGGCAACAACTGTGCGCACCGGCCGTCTTGATTGGTGCGGCCCGCTCCCAGCAGTCGCCAGACGCCGGATGCATCCCGCCGCTCCAAACGCACCGGAACATCCCTCGCCGGCTGCCCCAGAGCGATATCGAGAATGTGTGTTGAAATGCCGATCATCTTTAATTCTTGTTCCCGATCCATTTCCCGATCATTATCGTTGAAGCCATTTTCTTAGGCGAATCTGCGTGATTTGCCGCTGCTGCTCCGCCGCTTCCTGTAACTCGGTGTGCTCGTCATTTTTCAGCCGGCGTTCCAAAACCTCCAGAATCTGACCGGGGGATTTGCCGGTCGCGCATACGATGAAAATTCTGTTAAACCTTCGCTCGTATTCACGATTGCCTTCCGCGAGCGCACTTTTCACGGCATTGTCGGCAGCCGTTACGTCTTGCTGCTCCTGCCCTGACCAGGCCGCTGACCGAGGCGAAGCTAGCTTCGGCGCTCGTAATTCACCAATTCGCGCTTCACCAATGCGAGGATGGCTGCGAAATGCCTCCAGCCAGTCCGCTTCCGTGAGGCCGCTCCAAATTTCGTCCGACGCTTGCAGGAGCATTGCTTCGTCCGACAACGGTCTTCGTGCCACGATCGCATCGGCCCACGCTTGCGAGCCACAGCAGGGCAGTATCTCATCGACGGCTGCCGCAACGGGAAGAAAATTCCAGCGTCCCAGCGTGTCGCCCGAAGCATCTTTCCGCCACTCGGCAGTTGCTCTCAGTTTTTCGAAGAATTCAGCGACAAGATTGGCAGTCACGGCCGAGCGGTATCTCACCGTCGACCGAATGTCATCGATCGGCTGAATCGCGGCGATTGTCATTTTTCTTGCCAGCCGCACGAGGTCCGGACCGACCGGTTTCTCGGTCACGAACCGCTCCACCCCCGTCAAACGGATAGGAACCGGCGCAACGCTACCGAGCGCGATGCGAACATCTTCAATCGTGCCACCAATCGCGCCACCAATCGCTCCCTTGTGAAGTCGTCCCACAGCGGCTATACATACTTTCGAAATAGCTTGAGCATTGCGAGCTCCCACTTTTCGGGCATGATGAAAATAATCTGAAAAGTTTCGCGTGAGGCAAATGGTTCGAATGAGCTCATCGGGCACCAGTCTCATCTTTTTATAGCCGGTGTGGAAGTCGACGTAGGGCACCCGCCGCTCGCCACGCACCGACACTAGAATCAGTTCCGCCTCGTAGGCCAGCAGTGCTGGGAGCGAATCTGCAGCGGGCGATGCGTTAACAATATTTCCTCCGAGCGTTCCCCGATTTTGATTCGCGATTCCGCCGGTCCAGCGCGCAGCACTAGCCAGCAACGGAAATTCGCGTGCTACGATGGGGTGCTCGCGAAGTTCGGTATAAGTTGAGCCCGCCCCAATCCTGATTCCTTGCGGCGAAATTTCGATGCCGCGCAACTCTGGCAGATTCCAGATGCTCACAAGCTTCCTGGCCGCAAGTTTTCCCGCAGCGTATTGCACCATCACATCGGTGCCGCCAGCAATGGGTAGCCACTTGCCAGGTTCCCGCGCCAGAAGCGATACGACCGCCTGCAGTTTGCCCGGTGCTATCAACTCGTAATCAGCCGGATTCGATCTCATCAAAATTAAGAAGACGAGTTGGGATTCCCGCGGCTCGCCGCCTGCTCTACCGCCTCAAAAATCTGTATGTATCCGGTACAGCGGCACAGATTGCCAGCCAAGGCCTCTCTGATTTCATCTTCAGTCGGCTCGGGATTTTTGTTCAGCAGTTGGAGGCTGGCGAGAATCATGCCGGGCGTGCAGATGCCGCATTGCGCGCCACCGCACTCCAGAAAAGCTCTCTGCAGCGCGCCCAATTGCGGACCGTCGGCGACTCCTTCGATTGTGGTGAGATTGGCGCCCGCCGCTTGCAGCGCCGGAACAAGGCAACTATTGACCAACTTGCCGTCCATCAGCACGGAACAAGATCCACACTCGCCCTCTCCGCAACCTTCCTTAGTGCCCGTTAACTTAAGTTCGTGCCGCAGCACATCCAATAATCTTTCCATGGGATAGACGCGCACGGTTTCCGGCTTGCCATTCACCACAAAAGAAAGCTCACATTTTCCGCAGTTCTTAGGGAAGCCTGTCATCGTTTTCCATCGGCAAGTTGCAACTCGGCTTCGGACTTCATCGAAACGGCTTCGAAAATATCCTCCGGCAAAAGTGGAATGGAGTCGAAGTGAATTCCAAGCGCGTCCTCAATTGCGTTGACGATGGCCGGCGCGGGACCATCTATTGGAAGTTCGCCAATTCCCTTGGCGCCATAGGCCCCGTGAACATTGCCGATTTCCTCGAAGAGCACGCGAATTGGCGGCAGGTCAGCTGAGGTTGGCATGATGTAGTTTGTCATCTGGCCGTTTTGCATGCGTCCATTTTGCCAAACGACTTTTTCGTACAAGGCATATCCGATCCCCTGCGCGACGCCGCCCGCGATTTGACCCTTCGCCAGAACGGGATGAATAACCCGGCCCACTTCCTGCAGAGCTACGAAGTCCTCGACCTTCGCGCTGTAGGTGGAGAGGTCTACGGCAACTTCGGCAATATAAACGGCCCAGGCAAAAGCCGCATAGGCTTCACCACGATATTTCTGATCGTCCCAGAAAACACCAGCAGGAGCGTCGTAGCGCGCGTATGACTTGAGTTCGCCGTGCTCGGCGATGTGACGGCGGCACGCCGCGCGAAATTCTTCCCGCGAGTATGAGGTGTTGAGCAGGCCGCTGGCAGTCAGGATTTGCCTGATTCCAAGAGCAGCGGAGCGCACAAGATTTCCTACGACCATCGCTGTGCGCGACGCGACCGTCGGCCCGCTGTTCGGAACTTGACTCGTGTCAGGCGACGCGATTCGAACGTCATCATAGGGCAGGTCGAGCGCTTCGGCCGCGATTTGACAAAGCACGGTGTTTGTCCCCTGTCCGAACTCGGTGCTTGAGACCAGCACGCGGACAGTACTCTTGCCGTCAGTATCGCCGTCGGCGCAGCCTTCCACGCCCACTACCGATGCCAGATAGCGCTCTCCTGACCCGGTGAACCCTGCGCCGTGCAGAAAGGCCGCGATCCCCATGCCCTTCCTGATTGAGCCCACGCCGTTGTCGTTGTCGTCGTCGTTTTCTTGAGCGAAACGGGTTTTCTTTGCGTCGTAATCGGAAAGTTCGAGCGCGCGATCAAGAAGTTCTCCCAGATCAATTTCTTCGCGGATCGTTTGTTCGGTGGCCGTTGTTTGGCCGGGCTTGAGAAAATTCCGGCGTCGAATCTCTACCGGAGAAAGTCCCACAACTTGCGCGATGCGGTCCATGTGCCGCTCCATCGCGAATATACTCTGTGGCGCTCCAAAGCCTCGAAACGCCCCGTGCGGCGGAGCGTTTGTCGCTACAGCCTTGGCGCGAGTGCGAAGGCTTGGCCAATAGTAAGGACCACCGGCATGGATGGTTCCGCGCGAGAGCACGACCGACGACAAAGTCGCATACGCGCCGCCATCAATCGTGAAGTCGATTTCTCCTCCCAGGATTTTGCCTTCTTTGCTGACCGCAGTGCGATGCCGCGTGCGCGAAGGATGGCGCTTGGTGGTTGCCGTCATGTCTTCCATACGGTCGTAAACGATTTTTACCGGCCGTCCCGACTTCATGGCCAAAAGTGATGCGTGGCCTGCGATGATTGACGGATAATCCTCCTTGCCGCCGAAGGCCCCGCCGGTTTCCATTTGCACGACGCGAACCTTATCTTCCCCCAGGCCGCACAACTTCATCAGCGCTTTGTGCACGTAATAAGGACATTGCAACGAACCCCAAACTGTGATTCCGTGCTCGGCATCGTAGGCCGCGATCACTCCATTGTTTTCGATGTAAAGTTGCTCCTGCGCCCCGGTTGTATATTCGCCTTCGACAATGTAGTCGGCCTTGGCCCAGATGCCATCGACATCGCCCTTGTCAATCAAGTAGGTCTTGAATAGGTTGTCCGTTCCCCAGATGATTTGAGAACATTGTTCGCTGTCCTCAATGGTAAAAATTGGCGGAAGCGGTTCGTATTCGATCGAGACGGCATCGACAGCCTTCCGCAGAAGATGCGGATCTTCATGCGCCAGCAGCAGAATCGGCTCCTCAGGATGGTTGACCTTTCCATTTGCCAGGCAGGGCTGATCGTCTCCGATCAGGGCTATGCAGTTCTTGCCCGGAATGTCTTTCGCGGTGACGACTACAAAGTCGCGCCAATGGAACCGTGGCTCGAATGAAATCTCCTTGATGAGGCCACGCGGGATCTGGCTACGAACAGTCGCTCCATAAAGCATGTCAGGAACGGTCATGTCGTCGATATACCGCGCCGCGCCGGTAACTTTGTCGCGGCCTTCCTTGCGCGGTACTGACTTGCCGATGATGCTCTCTGCTGTCATTCCTGGCCTCTAGGATCGACTTGCGTGCTGCTCCGATGGTTGCTGGTCCTGGTGATCTTCGAAATACCAAGCAAGTTCCTGCAGTCATTCAGAAAAGATGGGATTTGACTGGCCTCAATAGTCTCCTTCGGTCTAAACAGGATGATCCACTCCCCGATCCGTTCCGCACGTATCCCGGAAGTCTGCCAAAGGCTTGACAGCTCCACTATTCGTGCGCTTGACTTCATGGCTACGGTCGTTTGTTTGTATCCCATGTCTCCATGATTGGCGTGGAAGTAGAACGCGACGGTTTCGACGCCTTTGAAAGCTCCCACCATCACATTTGTAGCCACGTCCCAAGGTTCCCGAAAAAGATGCTTTCGTAAGATCGAGCGATTCTGGGACTGTACCGCCTAGGTACGTGAATCCTAGCGCCTCAGCGATCCGATGGTACTGGCGGACCCTCAAGCGTCCTTGCAACAGGAACCATGCGATTAGGGCCAAAGCCGACAGGCCGGCAGCCCACAGAGTTGTTCCGTGCCAAATCACAAGACCACCGTCCCTTTCTCCAGGCGATGCTCTTTGCCCGGCCAAGCAAACGCTATCCGCAAGAGTTTGCGAGATGCCACGCTAGCGCCAAACCTCCTGCCCTCTCGCCTCGGCGGAGAATTGCCCATCGCTGAATACGACCTTGCCTCGCAGATAAGTTGCTTTGACTACGCCCCGCAGCTTTTCCCCCAAGTACGGGGACACGGGATAACGATAATACAGCCGATCTTCGGTCACTACGAATTCCGTATCTAAATCGAAGACAACGAAGTCAGCATCGCATCCGCGCGCGATGCGGCCTTTGCGAGCACTGCAGCCAGCGAGTCGAGCCGGAGCTTCCGCCATCCAGCGCGTGAGATCGGTCAGAGCGAATCCGCGCTGGCTGGCTTCGGTCCACATCAGAGGCAAGGCCAGCGAAAGGCTCGCAATGCCGCCCCAAGCGGTTTTGAAATTTCTTTCTTCGAGCCGCTTCATCGCAGGCGGACAGGGCGAGTGGTCAGTTGCCACAAGATCGATAATTCCATCTCTAAGACCTTGCCACAATCTCTTGCGATTTTCGCGCGAACGAATCGGCGGCGCACACTTCCACAACGTGGCGCCATCCGGAATTTCTTCGGCACAGAAGTGCAGGTAATGTGGACAGGTTTCAACGCTGACTGGAAGCCCTTCAGCCCGCGCGGCGCACAACTCCGCAAGCGCCGAACTCGCCGAGAGATGGACAATGTGCAAGCGGAACTTGTATTGACGGCAGAGTGACAGCAATAAACGGATGGCCGCGAGTTCTGCTTCCTCAGGCCGCGAATGCAGATAGGTCGAGTAGCGGCTCCAGTCGGCATCATCGTTTTGCAGACGCCGCGTGGCTGCATCTACGGGGCCGGGAAGTTCGGCATGGACTAGCAAAGGCAAACCCGTTCGAGCGACGTGAGGCAGCGCGCTGCCCAGCTCCGGCTCTGTCACCATGGTGAAGCCATCGATTCCTGGATGGATCAGAAAGCACTTGAAGCCCGGCACCCCTGCGGAAGCCAGCGCTTCAATCTGTTGCTGATTGTCGCGGACCACTCCGCCCCAGGCCAGCCAGTCGACCCAGCATTTTCCCTCGGCAGCTTTGCGCTTGGCTGCGAGCGCGGCGAGCGTAGTGGTCGGCGGCAAACAGTTAAGCGGCATATCGACCAGCGTCGTGTAACCGCCCGCCGCCGCGGCACGCGTCGCTGTCTCAAAGCCCTCCCATTCGGTACGCCCAGGCGCGTTAATGTGTACGTGAGAATCGACGAGGCCGGGGAGAATGACAGAGTCGCCAAAGTCACTTACCTCGGCGTCAGCGGGCACCTGAGCAACGGGGACGACGGCGTCAATCATTCCGTCGCGCACCAGAATCGCAGCTGAACGAATTCCGTCAGGGACCGCGACCCGACGCGAAAGAAAAGCCTGCCCGCGCATGCCCGAGCCTATCGCGCCTTTCCATGTTTTTCAACCTTTGTCGTCAGGGAATAGCGCTTGGAGTTTCGAGGAATTGGTAGGATTATTAGAACGTCAAATCGCTGAGGTCGCAGCATGATGCGCTCTAGACAGCTAGGGATTGTTAGCGCGGTTCTGCTTGGAAGCGTGTTCGTCCCCCCATTCTCCAACTGGCGAGAGCCGGTTAGTTTTGCGTCTGTCGGAATATCCGCAGTCCTTGGCCTGCTTGCTGCGCGTCAGGGCAGTAAGTGGTGGCTGCTCGCGAGAAAAGGTTTGCGTATTACTCCGCCCCGCTTATACTTGCTTTCGCAAGTTTCTCCGCCGCGGCTGCGAAAGAGTCCATGACCACCTATTTGCGCACAGAGGCAAGGGCAGCTATAGCCAAAGGGAAAATCAGCCACGCCCGTGACGATTGCGCATGACGCTTAACGGATGACGGGACTAATCCCCATGGACAAAGACAGAGCTTTCCTGGCCCGCGCCATTCAACTCGCGCTCGAGAATGTCCGATCTGGACGCGGCGGTCCCTTCGGTGCCGTCGTCGTGAAAGATGACAATGTCCTGGCCGAAGCTGCCAATCAAGTCACGGCGGCGAACGATCCCACGGCGCACGCTGAAGTGCTGGCCATACGGCAGGCCTGCCAGAAACTTCGCTGCTTCGAACTCAAGGGCTGCAATCTCTACACATCATGCGAACCGTGCCCCATGTGCCTGGGTGCGATTTACTGGGCGCGAATCGACAAGGTTTATTTTGGCGGTTTCGCCGCCGACGCAGCCAAAGCCGGATTCGACGATTCCGCCATCTACGCGGAAATCACCCAGCTGCACGCCGAACGCGAGATTCCCATGATTCAGATGATGCGAGAGGAAGCGTTGGCAGCATTTCGAGCCTGGGAAGAACATCCGGGCAAAATTCCTTATTGAGTTCTCAGTTTCTGGTTGTCAGTTCTCAGTAAAAGCGATGCGTGTAGGGCTATCTATTTAATGATGAGCAACAGCAGATTCCAAGACCTAAGACCTGAAACCTAAGGCCTGACACCTGACACCTTGCTCGAACGTTACTTCAAACTCGCCGAGAATCAGACCAGCATCAAGCAGGAAATGCTCGGCGGACTCACGACTTTTGTGACGATGGCCTACATCATCGTCGTCAATTCGCAGATCCTCGCCCAAGCTGGAATGCCGCCCGAAGGCGTCGTGTTTGCGACGTGCATCTCGGCTGCCGCAGCCACGCTGGTGATGGGCCTTTATGCCAACTACCCCATCGCGCTTGCGCCGGGCATGTCGCTGAACGCTTATTTCACGTACGCCGTTTGTCTTAACATGCACGTCCCGTGGCAGACGGCGCTGGGCGTGGTTTTCTTTTCCGGTTGCTTGTTTCTGCTGTTGACCGCCACCCGCGTCCGCGAACAGATTGTCAACGGGATGCCCGATTGCCTGAAGCACTCGACGGCCACAGGCATCGGCATGTTTATAGCTTTCGTGGGACTGCGCAATGCGAAACTCGTCGTGGCAAATGCCGCTACTTTCGTCGGGTTGGGCAGTTTCTCTGATAAAGAAGTGCAAACCGCCTGCTTCGGCCTGGTGCTGACCATCGTACTCATGGCGCGCAAGGTCAATGGCGGAATTCTCATCGGCATTTTCGGAACGACGCTGGTGGGAATTTGGCGCGGCATTTCCCAGTGGCCGGCTGCAATTCTATCTTTTCCTCATCCTTCGTCTACATTTCTTAAGCTCGACTTCCGCGGCGCTATCCATCTTGGTTTCCTCGAAATCCTGTTCGCATTTTTATTCGTAGACCTTTTCGACAACGTCGGCACTCTGGTCGGCGTATGCGAGCAGGGAGGATTCATCAAAGACGGCAAGATTCCTCGCGTAGGCAAAGCTCTGGTCGCCGATGCCGTGGGCACGATCTTCGGCTCGCTGACAGGCACATCCACGGTTACCAGCTATATAGAAAGCGTAGCCGGAGTAGCCGCCGGAGCGCGCACCGGCCTGAGCAATGTCGCCGTGGCCGGTCTCTTCTTGATGGCCACCTTCTGCGCACCGTTGGCCGCTGCGATCCCGGCCTTCGCGACGGCGCCGGCACTGATCCTGGTGGGCGCGCTCATGACGCAGTCGATTTCGCACATTGACTGGAGCGAGTTCAGCGAGGCGGTTCCGGCCTTCATCACCATGCTGGCCACCCCGCTGACCTTCAGCATCGCCACTGGACTTAGCCTGGGGCTGATCTCCTACACGGTGGTCAAGATCGCCGTCGGCAAACTTCGCGACATCACCGTGCTGATATGGATTCTTACCGCCCTCTTTATTCTGCGCTACGTCTATCTGGCAGTCGCTTAAGTTTTAGCCGAGCGGGCAACTCGCCGTACTTCCCGTACATTTTCGGTGTTTATTATAAAGATTTTGACTTTGCGAAGATCCACTGGATTGACAATCGGAGGATCTACACTTTGCCTGGGAAGGGGAAGGTTCGGTGAGGGTATTCAAGCAGCCGCAACAGCTAAATTAGGCCGGCCGGTAGATCGCGCCGGCCGGTTACCTCATTTGTGCCTCTCACTCACCGCCCGTTCGATACCGTCGCCCCGCTCAGCGACAGCGGGGATGCTGACGGGCAGGTGCCCGCGAATCGGGATCTCCCCGAAAAGCGCCTTGACCGCGCTTGTCTCTGAAACGGTCGTAGCTGAGAAGGTGCAAAGGTAGTTTTGGACGTCGGGGAAACCCTCGACCAGATAGGGGTTTCCAACCGCGACTACAGCAGTCTTTGCCGCGGCATGGTCGAGTATGCCGTGCAACAGAGTGCCGGTCGGGTCCGTTGCACGAACGTTGTTCCCACTCCCTCTCACTCCCGGAGTCGGGACTGCATAAACCGCTGCAATGACGCTCTCAGCTTCATCGACTGCTTTCAGTACGTCTGCCGACATGGCCGCGGCGATGCTGGAGTCAACATAGATGACATGTGCATCGGCTGCGCGGATCCGTAGCTGTTGCTCCAGAACACGACCTGACTGCAGGCGCACATCGTCGGAAAAAATGACGGCGATCAAGCGATTGCGGATAGCTTCGGGAGTCTGGTAGGGAAGCGGCGCGGCAGACTTTTTGATCGCCTTTAAGGGCAAAACCTTGCCGTTGTCGCGAACCAGGGTTATGGCGTCATTGGAAATGCCTTGAGCGAGCGCAACGTTCTCGGGCTGATGGATGAGAAGGTCGAGCGCATTAATATCTACCAGCCGTGCTCTCTGTAGGCCCAGGGAGGCTTTTGCCTGGAGGACCTTTCGCACTGAACTATCCAGACGCTCTCTGGAGATATCGCCGCTACCGACAGCCGCTAGCATGGCGCGGTATGCGGCATCCAGACTGGGAGGAATAAGCAGCACGTCGTTCCCGGCCTTAAAGGCGTCCACGGCCGCGCGGCCGATATCCGCGGCATAAAGATGGGTCAGGGCCGCCATGTCGAGAGCATCAGTAACGACGATTCCCTGGAAGCCGAGTTGCTCCTTCAATAGATGAGTGACAATCGCGGGAGAGGTGACGGCAACCCGGTTTGGATCGCTTTCGAAAGCAGGCACGGTCACATGCGCGACCATCACTGCGTCAACTCCAGCCTCGATGGCTTTGCGAAAAGGAGGCAACTCGACGGACTCCAGCCGAGCCATATCGCCACCGACCTGCGCTACCCCGAGATGTGAATCGGTCGCAGTGTCCCCGTGACCGGGAAAGTGTTTGGCGGTGGTAAGCATTCCGTTCGATCGGGCGCCTTGGATGTAGGCGGCCGCCATTTCTCCCACTTGCTGCGGGTTCTCGCCAAAGGAACGAACATTGATGATGGGATTGGCGGGGTTGGAGTTCACATCCACCACGGGAAAGAAATTCCAATGGACACCGATGGCTCGCGCTTCAAGAGCTGTGATCTTGCCGAAGCTCTCGGCGTATTCAGTTTTTCCGGCTGCGCCAAAAGCCATGGCTTGCGGAAACACTGTGGTTCCGTTCAGGCGTGAGGACAATCCACTTTCGAAGTCGGCAGCAATTAGCAATGGCAGCTTGGAGCGTTCCTGCAGATGATTTAGGAGCATTGCGGCTTCGTAGGGCTCGCTTCTATTAATGAAGGGGCCTTCTACGGGAACGGAGAGCGCGAAGGACCCAATGTGATAACGCTCAATCTCGTCCAGCAACCGCCGGTACTCCGGGCTGTTCACATTGAAAAACTCCGCCCGGGCCCACACCATGAAAAGTTGTCCGACCTTTTCTTCAGTCGACATCTTACTCAGCGTGCGGCGGACCCACCTTTCGCCGGCTCGATCCATATGAGGCGGCCCTGAGCGCGCGTAACGTTCTTTCGCCGACGTGGAACAGGTTAGTGCGAGGAGGCTGGCGAGAAGCACGAGATGGATAACGGTTCGCATGGACAGAAAGCTCTCTTCAAAACGGATTTTTAGAAACCAGGAGAGCCATTCGTCAGCGCAGCCGGCGAATAAACAGCGAGTGCCGTTCCGAACGGTAAACACCGATGACGTAAATCACCACCTGGTTCTTCGAAGAATAAATGACCTGCCGAATGCGTAGTAGAGGAGCACCCGCCCGCAAATTCAACAGTTGGGCTACGCGGCCCTCGGCAACGGTGGCATCTACCTCTTCGTCGGCGTAGGCAAGTTCAATGCCGTAATCGTGCTCGAGCGCTGAAAACAGCGAGCCGCGGGCCAGAGGCGCGTGGATTAGTTCCGCAAACTCGGTGGCCGGCAGATAACAGGTTTCCATCGCGAAGGGTTCGTCCGTAGTAAGCCGCACTCGCTCGATCTTCACCATTCGGCTCGTGGCACCCAGGCCTAGCCGGGCCGCGATTTCCTGCTCGTCCTCAACGATTTTCGCGGTAATCACCCTCGAACTGGGTGACAATCCGCGGCTGGCCATCTGCTCGGTATAGCTCATGAGCTTGTTGAACTGAATACGCGGCGGTGCCACGAACGTCCCGGCGCCTCGGCGGCGTTCTACGATACCTTCTCGTTCGAGAGTTGCGAGAGCGTGGCGTGCTGTCATGAGACTGACGTTGTGGATTTTAGCTAGCTCGCGTTCGGAACTGACTGCGTCGCCGGGCTTTAGTTGCTTGGCCTCGATGCGCTGGCGGATTGCGCGCTGAATCTTCTGGTAGGCAGGCAAGCCATTTCGACGGCGTTCAGCCATAAGCAATCATCCTAGTCGCGGCAGAGGTTTGGCAACGACAAATAGCGGGGCCTCATCTGCTATATAGCTGACAACCGGGCGAAAGTAAAGCTGGATTTCTTCGAGGATGGCTTGTTCGCAACCAGGAGAATCAGCACTAAGCTATATAGCTGTAAGGACAGGGCTATATAGCTGTAAGTATAGGATCCCGAGCCGAATCTACCTTCAGAGGCGCCTAAACGTGCGTGGACCGCATATGTTGGCTGTGGAAATCCGCTTTACGGTAGCTCCGCAACTTTCTACGTTTTTTGGTAGCGTTAAAGACTGCCGTGCGCTGCTATCGTCTTTCTATATAGCAGCCAAAAGTTTTTCTATATAGCACCCAAATCTTTTTTATCAGCCGTTCATTTTTTCCTTGACGGCACAAAACATACTGCTATATAGCATGTAATACATTTGAATGTGGGTTTCCTCGTGTCTCCCGGAGGTTCTGTGATGAGAACAAAAAAGTCCCTCACCGTTATGTTGACTCTTCTCGCGACCCTGGTCTTGCTGAACGCGTCGTCCCCGCTCGTCTGGAGCCAGGAAGTAACCGCCAATATCGTAGGCACTGTCACCGATCCCAGCGGAGCCCCCATCAAAGGGGCTGCGGTTACGGCCACCGATGTGGATCGGGGATCGGTGTGGAACGCCGTCACCAACGACGACGGCGCGTACAATCTCCTGCGCTTGCCGATTGGCGCCTATGTAGTCAAAGTGACGTCCCCAGGTTTTCAACCCGTCGAACATGCCCCCTTCACGCTGGTGCTGAACCAGACGGCACGAGTCGATGTCCGAATGGCAATGGGAAAAGTCGCGACGTCGGTCGAGGTCATCAGTACGACGCCCCTGCTACAAACCGAGACGACCGAGGTCAGCACTGTAATCGACGCTAACACCAACGTGAGCTTGCCGCTGGCTGCGCGCGATTATTTACAACTCACTCTGCTCGCCCCCGGAGTCACCGTTGTCGACCCGGATCAGATGCGGTCGCCGCAAGACATGCTCAACTCCGGCAGGCCTTTCATCAACGGCAATCGCGAGCAGGCGAACGAATACCTGATCGACGGCGTTCTCAACAGCGAAGATAAGAACAACGAGGTCGGCTACACACCGAACGTTGACGCCATCCAGGAATTCAACCTGATTACGCAAAACGCCTCCGCTGAGTTCGGCAATTACCAAGGCGGGGTGGTGAGCGTGAGCACGAAATCGGGCACAAATAGTTTCCACGGCGATCTTTACGAGTTCTTTCGCAGTGATTACCTGAATGCCAACGAGGCTTCTTCGGGATGGACCCAAGGGGTCGACGTTTGCGGCGCTCCGGGAGCGGTCTGCATAAACGGCAGCATCCCGGGATTTACCCCCACAGGCGAAACCATTAAGCCTGAACTGAGGTACAACCAATTCGGCGGCACCATCGGCGGGCCGATCATTAGAAATAAACTCTTCTTCTTCGCCGACTATCAGGGCCAGCGCCTGGTAAATGCGAGTATTTACGGATCCCAGGTTCTCACTGCGCAGGCGCGCACCGGAGATTTCGGGCAGCTTTGCACAGGTTGGGGCGGATCATTCAATGGCGCCGGGGTATGCACTGGCGCGTCGCCCCCGCCGAACGTTTTGACCCAGCTGATTTACCCCAACGGTCCAAACATGGGGAAGCCGATTCCGAATAACAATCTGGTTACGGCTGGATACACGATTAACACCGTGGCCTCGAATCTGTTCGCCGACACCAAGTATTATCCTGTGCCTGAGCTCAACACGCTCAATACCAACAACCTTTTTTATAAGAGCGGAAATAACCTGAATAACAACCAGGGTGATCTGAAAATCGATTACAACGCGTCTCAGAGAGACCACATTTTCGGACGCTGGTCACAAATGGATCTCACCCAGCCGACTTTTACGGGCTGCGTTTTCTGCAACAATGGCGCCGTGGAGGGCAGTGACGAACCCGTCCGAAACGCCGTTGTCAACTGGACGCATACGTTCCGCTCCAACCTGCTGAACGAAGCTCGTGTTGGCTTCAATGCCGTACGTTTCAATCAAAACGTAACCCCAACTTCTTCACTCGGGGATATAAGTCAGACGCTGGGTATTGCCGGCGGCAACGTTGAGGCGCCAGGCTTGGTTGAATTGGATATTCCGGGTAACAACTCGGGACTAGCCAATCTCGGGCTGCGCAACCTGATCCAGGACTTCCACTCTACCCAGGGCCAGGTCGAGGATAACGTGATCTACACGATTGGCCGTCACCAGATCAAGACTGGCTTCCAGTACGTGCGCGAACGGCAGGATTACATCTATCCGGGAAATAATGGTGCTCTGGGTTTCTTTAGTTTCACTACTGACACGGGCTCCGGCCTCGCCGATTTCTGGCTCGGCAGCGTCGCGGGCGGGTCCGGCTCGCAGAGGGATACCGGCAGCCAACTCTCTTCGCCCGCGATGCTTCGCGGCAATGTTTTCGCTGGCTTTGTACAGGATGACTGGCGCGTGACTCCTACATTCACCGCAAATCTCGGGATACGCTTCGAAGACCATACTCCGCTTTACGAAACCCACGGTCACGAAGTTAATTTTGGTCTTTACACGGGAACGATATATACGCAGAACGGCGTGGATGGAACCGCGAGTTTCAGCAATAAGGCGCTTTACAACAATTACCTCGGGATCGGCGATTGGGAGCCGCGGATCGGGTTTTCCTGGGCGCCCGCCGCACAGGGCGGCAAGATGGTATTTCGCGCCGGGTTCGCGATATCCTCCTTCCTCGAAGGAGGCGGCGGCAACGAAGAACTAACGCAGAACCTGCCTTTCGGTTTTCTCCAGCAACAGGCAGTCGGCGGCATCGGAACGATTCAAAATGGGTTTCCGGGTACCACAGCTGTCGCGTGCGGCGGCGTCATCAACCAAGCCTGCTATGACGGGGTACGAATCCGAGTGTTTCCCCAGAACTTCAGACCGGCCACGGTCAGTCAGTGGAATGTGACATTCCAGCAACAATTGAGCAACTACTTAACTTTCCAGTTGGGGTATGTCGGGCAGCGGGGCTCGCACTTGCTCAACTTCGAGGACATTGCACAATCCGTTCCGTTGGATGCGGCCGGGAAGGTTGCGGGTCGGGGGGATCCAATCGTGACCCGCGAACCCGGATCATACCTCGGAGGTGCAACTCCTGGATCGCTGTATCTTGCGGATAACCCCCAGTTCAATGCTGCGAATTGCGGGACCGCTGGCAATCCGATCTGTGGCGTAGAAACCCTGGCCGGAACCAACGAATCGAACTCCGATCAGTCGTACAACGCGCTCCAAGCTGTGCTGCAAAAACGCATGAGCAACGGTCTGGAAGCTCAAGTGTCCTATACCTGGTCGAAGTGCATGAGCAATTCTCCGGGTTACTTCGGCGAGGGCTGGGGCAGCACCGGAGCCACCAGTTCGAGCGGACAGCCGGGCTGGGAAAATATCTACAATCCGCGTCTTGATTGGGGACCGTGCTACTACGACCAACGGCACATCCTCACCAGCTACGTCACGTATGCGCTGCCCTTTGGCCACGGCAAGCAGTTTGGCCATGACATGAATCCGGCATTAAACGCCGCGCTGGGAAACTGGGAGATCGGCGGAATCGTCACTCTGCACACTGGAAACGCCCTGACCCTAAATAACTTTGGGGGCTGGTCTGGCGATGGAGGCAATGCGGACAATACCAACGGAGTCAATCCCGAAACGCTGGCTGGACTGCCGGACTGTAACGGTAGAGTCAACGTTCTCTATCAAAAGGTACCGGCGCAGAGTGGGGCGCCTGCATACATTCAATATATCGACCCGTCTCCCACTAATGTCGTTGCTGCCGCTCCGAATACATTTGGAACCTGCGGTATTGGCAACGTTCGCGGTCCAGCCTATGCCAATGTGGATCTAAGTCTGCACAAGAGCATTCCTTTCACAGAAAGCAAGAGGCTGGAATTCCGCTTCGAAGCGCTGAATGCCTTGAACCATCCGGTTTGGAATTTCTCCGGTGGGCCCGCTGACGGATCATTCGATCCAGGCGGTTCCACTATCAACGGCAGTTGTCCCTCAGCTCTCCCACCCGGTAGTTGCGCCAATGCCACTTTTGGCAAAATAACCGGCTCCCAAGGGGCACGCGAACTACAGCTTGCTTTAAAGTTCTATTTCTAGCGCACGGATAGTCACGTTGAACCGAGGCAGGCGCTGTGCCAGCGCCTGCCCTCTTTCTCTGCATCATAAAATTGACCGCGAACCGGGAATGAGGAGACAATAGCAGCCGTCTTTAGGGGTCAGAAATTCTCGGCCCAAAGTCTTATGTATGACTGTGCGAGCTGATGCGGCTAAGAATCCTCGGCACTACCACTTTCTCGCCGCATGTTTTTGGATGTTTTCCAACAGGGCCGGTATCGTTTTTCGACTGATATCGGCATTCGCATTCTGGGTTGTGGCCTCTACGTCCTTAGCTCAAACGTCTGCGCCCGTGGGCATTTCCATGCCCACCGAATCGCGGGTTAAGTCTCCCGGCTGGTGGCCCACCAAAGGGGATGCATCACGAGACTCCTATGTCGGCACGCCTGTGTGCGCGAGATGTCACGCTTCCAAGGTTGCGACCCAGCAAACTAACGCCATGGCCCACGCCGCGGTTCGCGCTGCCGATGCGGAGGTACTTCGCCAGCACGACCATCTATCCTTCCGCCTGGGCCCCTATCGTGAAGAAATCGTGACGAAGGGCGAGAAAAGCGTTCTAACGATCACCACTAGCGATAATGCTGCGTCCCTCTCCGCCGACCTGCTTTGGGCATTCGGAATTGGCCACATGGGTCAGACTTATGTCTACGAGAAGAACGGCAGCTTCTACGAAAGCCATCTGAGCTTTTTTGCGTCTTCCCAGGATCTGAATATCACTCCGGGGCAATCGCTAGCCACGCCCGGCGGCCTTGAAGATGCGGCTGGCCGTCGCATGCCTTCTACGGAGAGCCGGCGATGTTTTTCCTGCCACACGACGGCCTCCGTGACCAAGGATCAATTTGATGTGAATGGCGCGATGCTTGGCGTCACCTGCGAAGCCTGCCACGGACCGGGCGCCACTCATGTGGCCGCCATGAAATCGGACCTGCCGCAGCAGGGTTCGCAAACGATCATGAATCCCAGCCGCCTAGACCCAGTTGAGTCCGTGGACTTCTGCGGCGCGTGCCATCGCACATGGGAGGACGTTGTGACCAGCGGTTTCGTCGGACTCGGGGTGTTGAACGCCCGCTTTGCGCCTTACCGGCTCGAAAACAGCAAGTGCTGGAGCAAACCAGACGCTCGTCTCACCTGCGTAGCCTGCCACGATCCCCATCTGCCTCTGGAGCACGATGCTGCAGCCTACGATTCACGCTGTCTGTTATGCCATGTCAATCAGCCGGGAGCAAAGCCAACCGCAGACTACCCCGGTGCCGCCTGCCCGGTGAGCAGAAGGAACTGTGTGACCTGTCATATGCCTAAAATCGAGTCGCCCATCCAGCATTCGAGTTTCACCGACCATTGGATCCGGATTGTTCGTGTGGGACAGCCGTATCCGAATTGAACCGTAGCTGCATCGGCATATAATCGCCAAATGCTCCGTTTTTTCCAGATTCGCGTCTTGTTTATATTCGCGGCGGCGATCATCGTCATGCCCGCGTATAGCCAAGGGCAGAGCGCCGTGAAAAGTTCTGCCGCCGCCGGCGGAGAGGCTCAGCGCGCCACCACGCTAGCCGAGAGCGGGCACTGCAAAGAGGCCCTCCCGTTATTAAAGAAGACGATTCGCCAGGTCACCGATAAGGACTTCAAAAAGCGGCTGGCGCTCGACGGCTTGCATTGTGCCATGACCCATGATTCTTATGAAGCGCTCGATTTTCTGGGCGTTCTGAGCCGCGACTATCCTCGCGATCCGGAAGCTCTCTATGCCGCGACCCATGCGTACTCCGACTTGTCGATGCGAGCCTCGCAGGATTTGGCGCATGAAGCGCCGTTCTCTTTTCAGGTTCACGAACTGAATGCGGAGGCCCTGGAAGTTCAGGGCAAGTGGGATCAGGCGGCGGTGGAATACCGGAAGATTTTGGAGATCAGCCCGATGCTGCCAGGGATTCACGCTCGCCTGGGACGCGCGCTCTTGTCGAAATCGCAACCTTCACCGGCGGAAGTCGAACAGGCCAGGAAGAATTTTCAGGAGGAACTTGAGATCAATCCGCAGAATGCGGTCGCGGAGTTTGTTTTGGGGCAACTGGCGGCGGATGCCAAGGACAACTCTACGGCGATCGAGCATTTTACCCGCGCCACCAAGATAGACAGCGGATTCATGGAAGCATACCTGGGTCTGGGGACGGCGTTGAACTCGGCAAAACAGTTCACGGAGGCAATTCCGCCGCTGGAAACGTACGAGAAGATGGCCCCCGATAGTCCAACCGGACATTATCAACTTGCCGTCGCTTATGCTGGAGCGGGTCGCCGGGAAGATGCCAATCGCGAGGCCGCGCTGCAGCGGCAATCGTCAGAAGCGCTAGAGTCGGTGAAACGGAAGGCGGCTACGGCGATGGAAAACCAGGCAGGTCAGGCGCCGGAGCAAAAGTAAATGCCGTTCCGGCCGTTTTCGTTAGGGTCGCGGTTCAGACCTGTGCTTTCCGGGAGAAGAAACTTTCTTCAGGCTTTGGCGGGAACGTTGGCGTTTCCCTGGCTTAGGGGATTGCGGTGGGCGGCCGATGCTGCTCTCGTTTATCCGTTCTCCGAGATTCCTTCTTCTGTCAGCGGCATCACCTGGACTCACACTGCCGGCGTTTCGGCGGAAAAATACCTACCCGAATCAACCGGCGCGGGTTGCGCTTTTTTCGATTACGACAATGACGGATGGATGGATATTTACCTCGTCAACAGCGGTCCCTGCGACTTTTTTACCCCAACGCGGCCGTTGAAAAATGCCCTCTACCGCAACAATCGCGACGGCACTTTTACCGACGTGACTGAAAAAGCAGGCGTCCCCGGCGGAGGCTACGGCATGGGAGTGGCGGCGGCTGATTACAACGGAGATGGATTCACCGATCTCTACGTCACGCAGTACGGCCGAAGCATACTCTATCGCAACAATGGCGATGGCACCTTTACCGACGTGACGGAGAAAGCCGGTGTAGCCGCGCCCGGTTGGGCTTCCAGCGCTGTCTGGTTCGACTACGACAATGACGGACTTCTCGACCTGTTCGTAAGCAGGTTTGTTGACTTCGATAAGTCCAAGCATCACCACTGTGGTGCTCCTACCCTGCCTGCGCTCGCTGGACTCCGCGAATACTGCTACCCCAGGGTATATTCGCCAATGCCGAGCTGGCTTTTTCACAACAACGGCGACGGTACATTTATGGATGTGAGTCAGAAGATGGGAATCACAGACAATCCCGGCAAGTCGTGGGGAGTGGTTGCTACAGACATTAATAATGATGGCTGGCTCGATCTTTTTGTCGCCAATGATACGGTTCCCAATTTCCTTTTCGTGAATCGCCAGGGGCGCCGCTTTGAGGAAATCGGTTTTACCAGCGGAGTTGGCTTCGGTGAAGGGGGAAAAGCGCGTTCGGGCATGGGAGTCGATTCCGCGGATTTTAATCAGGATGGGTGGATGGATCTGTTCGTGACTAATCTGGATCACGAACTTTACGCCTTCTACTTGAACCGGCACGACGAGACCTTTGACGACATTGCGGGTCCATCAGGTGTTGGCAATGCGACCAAGCTAATGAGCGGGTGGGGTCTGAAGTTCTTCGATTATGACAACGACGGCAATCTCGATCTTCTGATCGCTAACGGGCATCCGGATGATCTCATCGAGAAGATTTACGATAGCGTGCGCTATCGTGAGCCCCTCCTCTTATTCCATAACAATGGAGCCGGGCTGACGAACATTAGCCACGAAAGCGGGCCGGTTTTTTCGCGCGCGATGTCGGGCCGAGGTCTGGCGCTCGGCGACTTTAACAATGACGGAGCTGTGGATGTTCTGATTTCCAATAACGACGCGGCGCCTTTACTCCTGAAGAATAATGCCGGTAAAAAAAACCACTGGCTGGGCCTGAGCCTGATCGGAAAAACTTGTAATCGCGACGCTGTAGGCGCCCGTATAGCTTGGCAGGCAGGAGATTTGAAACGGAATACCATGAAGATCGGCGGAGGCAGCTATCTTTCGTCTCACGACCCAAGGATAGTGCTTGGCGTCGGCGACGGAAGCAAGATGGATTGGATCGAAGTGAAGTGGCCTAAACCGAGCGCCCGAGTTCAACGTTATACGGATTTGCCGATCGATCGCTACATTTCCCTGGTCGAAGGCGAAGGGAAATGGAAGTAAATGCCGGCTGTTGGTAGAGGAACGAACCTATAAATTTGAGTGATTAGAATTTGAGTGATTAGAAATGGAACTCAAGTCCCTTCCATCCCGGATCGCGTCTTATGCGACGTACGGGGCGGGAGCGATGGTATTGGTGAATGTCATGCGGATCCCGTGCTTTGGCCGCAGGATGACCATCGGGCGAGCTTCGATCGTTTGGCCCGGAGCCAGCTGAAAATCGTATTTTCTAAGCAGATCGCTCAAAATCATAAGGATCTGCAGCATCGCGTAATTTCCGCCAATGCAGCCTCGCGGTCCGGCTCCGAAGGGAAGATAGGTGAAGGGTGCGCGCAGCTTGTCGTTTTCCTTGGTGAAACGCTCCGTGTCGAAGTTCTCAGGATTCTGCCAGTAGCGCGGAGCATGGTGCGCACCGTACACATACACAATGACCATCGATCCGCGGGGTATGGCGACGTCGCCTACGCGGTCGTCCGCAACAGCCATGCGGTCGACCATCCAAAATGGCGGGTAGAGGCGCAGCGCCTCCAGAATGACCTGAGTCGTAAATTCGAACTTGGGAACGTCGCTGTATGTTATGGGCGCGTCTCCGAGCACGGAATCAAACTCCCGCCGCACCTTCTCGAGACAATCCGGACGCGAGCTCAACAGATAAAAAATCCACGACAGCGCATTCGACGATGTTTCATGTCCGGCAACCAGAAGTTGCATGCTCTCGCTGAGGATGAGTTCATCGGGCATGCCCTTGCCATCGCTGTAACGCGCATCCATCAAAGTCTGCAGCAGATCTTGTCCAGGTGGTTCGTTGCGGCGCTTCTTTATGTATTCGAGCAAGACGGCGTCGGCGCGGGTGCGCATGTCTTCGTGTCTGCGCAGTTCGCCCGATACGGCGAACCAGGGATTGAGATAGGGCTGAAGGGTTTGCCGGACAATGAATTCCTGGACGGTGCAGATGGTATGGCTGACAAGGTCGATGTCTTCATCTTTCAGCCGTGCCCCAAATAGCGATCGTGCGACCATGGCGAAGGTGATTTTCATGAGCTGGGGATAAATATCCACGGGGCCGGCGTGGATCTGTCGGTCAAAATCACGCAGCGAATCGGCAAGGGAGTCTTGCATGATGGAGGACAACGCATCGAGTTGCTTGCGATCGAAGCCCGTCTGGATGAGACGGCGTTGCGTGCGCCAGGCTTCTCCGTGGGTCGTGAGCAGGCCTTTACCCAGGAAGTGGCCCATTCTCTTCACTTGAATTTCAGATTTCTGGTAGTTCTCCGCATTGGTCTTCAACACGTGCTGAATGACAGCGGGATCGATGGTGATCATCGCTTCCTTGAGACCGCCTATGCGGATCCAGAATGTGTCGCCGAAAATTTCGTTGTAGCGCGACAAAATCTGCACCGGATTGCGGGCCATGGCGCGGGAATCCCCGAAGCAGCGAAGGCGGGAAACAACGGGGACAGGCGTAGAGGTTGATGAGCTCAAATCAGTCTTCATTCCCCAGTTGCTTTAAAAGTATCAGATGATGCTGGATTGCCAGGGTCATCGTGGCGTGCTGCCTATAGGGAACCCCAAACTCCTTGGCAGTCTCCTTCACAATTCTAGTCAGCGGAGCATAGTGGGTATGGCACACAAAAGGACACAGATGGTGAACGACGTGATGGTTGAGCCCGCCCGCGAGCCAACCTACAAGCGGATTTTCCGTCGCGTAATCGGCCGTGGTCGCGAAGATGTGATACACGCCGTTTTCAAACTCGCCACGATCCGAGGGAAAGTAGGTGCTATCGACGGTATGGGTCGACTGGAATACGAGCGTTACGCTTAAACCGACGATCAAATGGACGAGAAGGAACGCCCCGGCAACCAGCAGAGGCGATTTTTCCAGCACCACCACCGGCAAGATCAGCATGTAAGTGAGGTAGAAGCCCTTGCCGGCAAAGAGAATGGCATACTCCCGCAGAGGATGTTTTGTGCGTCGCAGATATTCGTGGGTGGGAAAGAAAAAGCACTGAAAGTCCCTAAAGAACACGTAATCGAGAGAGAACATGGCGTAAACGAACAGCACGTAGATGTGCTGGAACCGGTGCCATGGCGCCCAGGGTTCATAAGGCGTAAAGCGAAAGATGCCGCGTCCCGAAAGCGCGTCATCTTCGCCGTGGAGATTGATGCAGGAGTGATGACCCCGATGATGCAGGATACGCCACATGTACGAGCTCATCCCGCACAGATCGAAGACATAGTTCAGGGTTTTGTTGACCCGCGGCCGGGACGAGATGGCGTTGTGATTGCTGTCATGGGCGATGTTCAGCAAAAGGAATGTCTGCGCCAGGCCGCCCAATAAGTAGAGGGCGACAAACGTCCATGAGCCCGGCCTGAGCGTATACAGAGCTATCCATGCGCCCGCGAGCACGGTCAGGCCGATAGCGATCTTGACCCACATTGTGTGGTCAGCTTTTGGAGAAATCCTCTGGTCGGCAAAAAAACGATCCAGGCGGCTACGCAAGACTTTCGGGAATGAAGATGCACCGGCCGATTCAATAATCGGCGAAGCTGAAGTTTCCGATGGTACAAGATCCGCGATGTCCGGCTGATGGGCAATCGGCGCCAGGGCAATCGCCGCTTCGGGTTGGAACGTCACCGGCGCCTCCGCGATCATGGTAATGGGGACCCGATGCGCTCTATCTGCCGCATGCGTAGCCCTGACCCGCAGCGAAATTGTTGCCGCGCCGTCGACAGTCGCTGAATATTTTAGTGCGAGCCATTAAGAGCAATCAAGAAAATTCAGAACGGACGAAGCTTTGGATCATGGTACCTCATCCCAGGAAGCGATGACGCATGGTATTGTGCAAACGTTTTGCTAATATACCAACCAATGAACCTTAGTGAACGGGCCTCCTGCATGTGGTATAGGAGTTCCACAAGTCCGCTTCGCGTCTTGCGCGGCAAAAAGGAGAACGTCCGTTCCACGGCTAATCGAGCGACGCTTGTGGTGAGAAAAAAATTAAGAGTACATTCTCACAGTCCCACATTCCGTGTCTGCTTCTCGATCTGCAGTTTGAGACTCAATTATGTTTCACCACCTCGCTCGCTCGCGAGGTATGTTTCGTTTATTGACTCGCGTTCTATTCGACCTTGGAGGATCGCTGATTGATAATGTCGACGGCGTCAATTCTGGACCACCTGGATGGGCTGGCAGATGAGCACCCGAATAAACTACTTTACTCGTACCTTGATGTAAACGGCGATCCGATTGAAAGCTACACCTACGCCTCGTTTCTTCACCGAACGCAAGCGATCGCCGGACATTTGCTGAAAGAGGGTCGGTTCGCGGCGGGCGACCGGCTCCTGCTTGCCTACCCGCCAGGGCTCGAAATGATCTGCGCGTTTTTTGGTTGCGTGCGCGCCGGATTGATCCCTGTGCCCGTCTATCCACCCAGTTCGCGCGGCTTCCAGAGCGCTCTTTATAAGACGGTCCACATCGCAAAGGATTGCCAGGCCGCTGGGATATTAACCAGCAAAGACTACCACGCATCCCTGAGGACGAATCTCGCCAGAAGTGGAGTCTCGGCGTCGGGCGTCGACGTAGATTACATTTCCAGTCTTCCGTGGATCGCGACGGAAGATTTTGTGGATACGATTTCGGATCGTCTACCTATCGATTCTTCCAAGATATTGTTTCTCCAGTACACGTCGGGTTCGACGACGGAGCCCAAGGGCGTGATCGTTACCCACGAAAATATTCTGACTACCTGTCCGCTGGTGATCGACCATCCAGCACCGGTCGTCGTTTCCTGGCTTCCGCAATATCACGATATGGGACTGATCGGGTGCTACTTATATCCAGCATTGAAAGGTGGCACGACCTACGGGTTCGCTCCCATGGACTTCATTCAGCGCCCGATCCTATGGTTCAATGCGATAACGACATTCCATGCCACTGCGGCGGCTGCCCCCAACTTCGCCTACGACTATTGCCTGCGCGCTGGGAGGCTTTCTAAGGAAAGTCTGGAGGCTTGTGATCTCAGCTCGCTTCGCGTATTGATGTGCGCGGCGGAACCCGTAAAGCCCGATACCTACACCCGGTTTCTAGAAGCGTTTCAGCCCTATGGACTCAAGTCCGAAAGTTTCTACGTTGCCTTCGGGCTGGCTGAAAATACTCTGGCGGTCTCGCTGGGTGGTCGCAACATCGTTTCCGTCAATAAGCGCGCCCTCGCGCTGGGAACGGCGCGCATGACAACTGAGGTCTCAGAAATCGGCGGGGCCACGCAGATTGTCAGTTGTGGAACCCCACTGCCGGGTCTCGACCTGAAGATCGTGGATCCGGAAGGACATTTCGCTCTTAAACCACGACGCACCGGGGAAATTTGGGTCGCCGGAAGCGGCAAGTGCCAGGGTTACTGGAATAACCCTGAATTGACTCTGAAGCAGTTTCGAGCGCGGCTGGTGGACGATACTCCCTACGACGACGGCTACCTTCGGACCGGCGACATAGGATTCCTTCACGACGGCGAACTCTACGTCTGCGGCCGCATCAAGGACTTGATTATTCTCCGCGGGCAAAACTATTACCCGCAGGACATCGAGAACGTCGTGGAGAAATCCTCCAATCTGCTCCGGCACAATTGCGTCGTCGCGTTCCAGATTCAGGAAGACAGCGAACCCGCGCTAGCAATCGTCGCCGAAGTCAAAAATCCTAAGGCGCTTCCCGAGGCACGAAAGATTGCCGCCGCGGTCCGGAATTATCTCAACGTCGAAGTGGCGGTGATTTCCCTCATCGCGCCTCGTGCGATTCCGAGAACGAGTTCGGGAAAGATCATGCGCCATAAGACCAAACAGATGTGGCTGCAAGGTCAGTTCACCGTTCTCTCCGACTTTTCGCGGGAGAAGGACGCCGGCAACTTCGCGTCCATTTCCGACATGCATTCCACTTTCGCCGAATTGAAAGCCAGATACAACCTGACCGGTCAGGAATCGTACAACCTCGTCGAAGCTGGCCTGGATTCCCTGGATCTTGTTGTATTCATGCATGAACTCAAGGAACTCCTGAAACATAAAGGCGCTGAGATGCTGGCGAGGCAGGTAGATATTGGTGTCATTCAGCGTGTCAGTGTAGCCGAGTTGTTTGAACTAGCCGAGCAACTGGAGCGCGCTCCCGAAGAGGCGCTGGTTCATCTGCGGCATTCCCTTGCGGCTTTCCGTGACGAGCAGTGCGGTTTTGAGAAACGAATGATGAGCAACGACAGGAAGCTCATCTTCGAGCCTCCGGTGCCTGCGCCCATGCCGGATATACCGGCGCTGAAACAAGTGCTGCTCACCGGCGGGACCGGCTTCATAGGGCCATTCCTCATAAAAAGCTTGCTGGAACAGACACGGGCGAAGATCTATGTTCTCGTCAGGTCTTCCGACGAAAAGCGGGGTAAGCAAAGACTGAGAACCGCAATGGCGTCAATGGGGCCATCCGGGGCAGGGCTGATGGAGACGTTCGAGGCGCGCGTGATTCCCGTCCCCGGCGATCTAGGGCAACCCAAGCTGGGGCTGATGCAGGATATGTGGGATTTTCTCGCGAGTGAAATCGACACCATATTCCACAACGGTGCAACCGTGAACTACCTGTTCAATTACGACCTGATGCGCGACGCAAACGTGCTCGGAACCAATGAGGTCGTAAGATTGGCGTTCGAGGGAAGGCCCAAAGAATTCAATTATGTCTCGACGACCTTCGTATTTGGCTGGGCGGTCAAATCGGTTTTGTATGAGACCGACCTGAACGAGAATATGGAGCTCCTCGATTTTGGCTACAGTCAATCGAAATGGGTAGCAGAACAGGTGGTTGTCGACGCGCGCAGCCGCGGACTCTCAGCGCGGATTTTCCGGCCAGCTCTCGTGAGTCCTTCGGTCACGGGCGGAGGCAACAACTTCGATATCGCCGTTCGCTTAGTTGCCTTTATGGTGAATCACGGCATCGGCGTCGACACTCTCAACCAGGTCAGCTTTGTTCCGGCCGACATTGTGGCGAACAACATCGTTGCCATTTCTACCACTCCCGGCACAGCGAATAAGACTTACCATGTCGTTCGCGACGATTATTCGAACATGATGGATATAACCGGGCTTATTACCAAAGCGACGGGCCGTCAATTCGAAATATTCAGCCTTCCCGATTTCGTTCCCGAGCTGATCCGGAGATGCCGGAAAGAAGATCTTCTCTTTCCCCTGCTCGATTTTCTGGTCGGCTCTGTCGACAACATCTCCGCGATGGAGTTCAAACGTTATGACAGCTCTTCCTATCAAATGGCCCGGGATGCCTCCGTGTGGGGCAAACCGGACCCGTCTCTGGAAGATACGGTCAACGGCATTCTGAAATTCATGTATCGCAAGGGGATCATTTCGATCGCGGCTCGTGAGGTCAACGCGGTATCACCGATCTTCAAACGCGAACTGAACATCAAGACCCATCGGAGAGGTATAGATTGCAGTACGAATTGCCTGCAATGCCTGGCCGATGCGGGAGAGCCAGAGTGCGTCGCGGAGATACCCGAGGAGATTCCAAAGATCGAAGCCTCGGAGCAGCTGTGAGAGGAGCGCCGGGTCAATGAGCGAAAGTGGACTTATCCGCTACTGCTTCTTAAACACAAGCTTCTCCGTTAGCCGTTGCCCCGTTTCCAACGTCCCTGTGGTGGATACGCTCATCTGCCGCCCATCCGAGGAAACGACCCATGTATCCTTTTGAGTAACCTGACCGTCCCGCTGGTAACTCGCATCCACCGTGTGAGGATCGACAAGTTCGAGCGTCACGGTATCGTTGCGCGAATTCTTTAGGTCGTATTGCTTACCGTCAAAACGGGCGGTATAGCTGAAGTCGCCCAGAAAACGGATCCCGCCGCTTCCGTCCGCCTCGATTTTGAGCACCAACCCTTGCCGCAAACGGGTCTTGCCGAGATCCTGCGTCCAATCGCCAACGAACGGGTCAATGGCGAGCTTCTGACCTCCGGTTCGCATCCAGACGGTGATCTTATCCGGATGGCCTGCGGTCGTAGTCGTGGCCGTCAGTTCCTTACCATCCTTCGAAACTTGTTCGTGAACCGTCGCCACCACCGTTCCGTCCTTTTTCTCGGTGACCTCAGCTAGGTGTTTATCGATCTTATGCAGATCAATTTGATTGAAGCCAAGATTGCCGGGCGCGGGCGAATCGTGTCCGTTCCGATTGGCAGTGAAATCGAAGTGCCTTTCGCCGGACATCACTACATGCACCCCGCCGCCATGTACGTGTGTAATGGAGAGCCGGTTCGGAGGATCCAGGCTCGACTGCGCGGAGACAAGCGTCCAAACGCCGATGCGAGGGTCTGGCGCTCCAGGCTGGACGGCGGCAAGCAGTGCAAACAACAGTAAGGTGCGAATTGATCCTCCCGCGGTGATGCCGAAAGTTTAGCAGATTCACATAGCCTGTTATTGGGAGTGGTGCGCAAGTTCCGCAAGAGAGCTTTAATGACAACGATCTGGTATGCCATGATGAGTGCCATGCACGTCCGCCGCTTATGGGTGTCAGGGATCGTCCTCGCAGCAACCATCGCACTTCTTCCATTCTCTTTTCATGCCGAACGCCACCTGGAGACCGCGACCCGTGTCGAAGGGAGCCAAGCTGCAACTGTCCAGCAAGAGTTGGCCAACCGTTTTCGGTCGCCGTTCGTGGACCAGGTAGTCCTGGTGATTCAGGGACTGCCGCCTGCGGATTCGGAGGACGGCGCGCAAGTATTAGAACCCATCGCGACGGCACTCAGAGAGCAACCCGGCGTTTCGGGAGTGGTGTCCTATCTCGACTCTCGCGATTCCATCTTCCTCGGCCGGGGAGGAGGAACGTTCGTTCTGGTGGGACTCGCGTCGACCGAAGGTCCCGTGGAGTTGCTGGTTCCGAAGCTTCACCAACTGGCAAGCTCGCTTGAAAATCAACTGCGAGGCCATTATCCGGCGGTAAAGCTCCAACTCACCGGCGAGATTCCACTGAATTTCGACATTCGGAAGGCGAGTTCCGACGATGTGGACCGCGGCGAAAGTCTGGTAATCCCCGCGACCCTCGCACTTCTGCTGGTGGCTTTTGGAAGCCTGATCGCCGCCCTGATTCCATTGGCGGTTGGTCAGCTTGCCATCGCCACCACTATGGCGATTACGGGATTCCTGGCCCAGCGCTGGCACTTGTCAATTCTGGTTCAGAACTTGGCCACCATGCTTGGCTTGGGCTTGGGCATCGACTACGCGCTCCTCATGGTCAGCCGCTTCCGGGAAGCGATTTCCGCCGGGCACGACGGACCCGCGGCCTCGGTCATCGCGGCACGTCAGGCAGGTCGCACGCTCTTGATTTCAGCCTCAACGGTAGCCATCGGATTTCTAGCCCTCTTGACGGTACCGATAAGCGAAATCCGTTCCATTGGTATCGCGGGATTCCTGGTGGCGGGAATGTGTGTGTTGCTTACGAACACCATCGTTCCGACGGCGCTGGCGTGGCTCGGCCCGCGGATTAATATTGGCCGATTGCCCTTTACTCCAAAATTGGATGCGCATCGGGCTGAGTGCACTGGCGTTCGCTGGCGGCAATGGGGCAAGACGATCGTCGCGCATCCCTGGCTCGCCCTCTTTGTGGCAGGCACCCCTTTGCTTCTGCTCGCATGGCAGGTCCGACGATTGGATACCAGTCTTCCGCGAGGCGATTGGCTTCCGCCAGCGGCGGAATCTGTCCAGGCCCTCCACACTCTAAAACGAATGGATCGGGAAGGCGTGGTTGAATCGTTGCGCATTATTGTCGAGCTTCCATCCGACTCCATCGCACAAACCGACGCTGGGTGGAATGTGCTGGATCGTCTCACCAAGCGCCTCGCGAGCGACCCCCGTTCTGAGCGCGTGATTTCCATCACTACGATTGCGGACGGGAACCGGTCTTCTCTCCTTAACATCGCGCGGGAGACCCGTCGAACATTTCTGAGTAGTGACGGACGAGCGGCGCTGATTGAGGTCGTACCCGCCAGTTCGGTCTCCGTGCGCGGCCAGGTCAACTGGGTGCGGGAGCTTCGGAAAACGGGCGCGCTAGCTCTCACCGGAGTGCCTGGCGCAACCCTTCTTGTTGGCGGTATTCCGGCGCTCAACGCCGACTATGAAACGATTATTAGAGACCGCTTTCCGTCGGTAACGGGTCTGATAGTCGGCGGAACGCTCATTGCGTTACTTTGCGGGTTCCGATCTATCTTCGTCGCCCTGAAGGCCATCGCACTCAACCTGTTCTCGGTTGCCGCGTCCTTCGGAGCGTTGGTTTTGGTTTTCCAAGACGGGCAGGGAAGCAGATTCCTGGGAGTTCCTGAAGCAACGGGTAGCGTGTTTCCTCTGGTCCCGATCGTCGCCTTTGCAATCGTCTTCGGATTAAGCATGGACTACGAGGTATTTCTGGTGGCACGCGTTCTCGAAGCCAGAAGAAGTGGTCTAAGTGAAATGGATGCGATTCCCGAGGGTCTGGCGAGAACCGCAGGCCTGATTACGAGCGCCGCCGCGATCATGATCGTGGTATTTGCGGCATTCACTTTCGGAAGTTTCCTGGTGGTCAAGATGATCGGATTCACGCTGGCGGTCGCCGTGTTGATTGACGCCACACTCGTTCGTATTGTGATCGGTCCCGCGCTCCTTCGTATTGCAGGTGATTGGAACTGGTGGCCTTGGGGCCTGTCAAAGCGAGCAAGGCGCCCTTGATGGCGAGTCGCGGAACGAGTCGAGGAAAACGAGTCAAGGAATACGTAACCCGGTTTTTGGCGACTGAGATCTAGATTGAGAGCATCCGAAAGCGTTGCTCCTGCCTCGGGAGTAACTCCGCCCTTACAGGTCTTCTCTGGAAGCACGTCCGGTAGCATGTCTAGAAATGTGGATCGCAGCCTCCAGCGCATCCAAAAACTGATGCGGCGTAGCGTAGATATGATCGACGATATGATCGGCCGACGCGAGCTTTTTCCGTAGCTTCTGTGACGGATGATCTGGCATGTCTTTGTGACTGCGCGGCACCCACACGGTCTGCATGCCTGCTTTCTTGGCACCCCGCAGGTTGCCGATCGTATCTTCTGCCATGATTGTCTCGGACGGCCTAATCGGGTCCGCCGGGTTGCGCATGTTGTTAATGGCCGCGAGCGTTTTCTCAAATACCTCGGGGTACTCGCCTTTCTTATAGGGAGAAATCTCTTCCAGCCCAAAAATTTTGTGCTCGGGAATCACCCCTTTGAGGCCAAGCTTTTCCAATTTTTCCATTGCTTGTCCTTCCCCCTGCTTGAACGAATGCGAGAGGATAGCAACCTCGACCCCAGCGTCAGTTAGCCGCTGTATCCTGCTTACCAATCCAGCATCGGGCCGGATGAACGCGCTGCCCATATGCCTATTCCACAGCCGTGTAACCCCTTTTTCTCCCTCCAGGATTTTTCCTCGCAGTTCGTCGGACGTCCGTCCTGCTTTCTTTTCGCTCCTGCGGTTCTGAAGGAGCCTCAGATTAAAGGCCATGGCGATCATGTCCTTGTAGGGCGGATCAAGGTAAGGTGGATCAAGAGAGCGATCATGCTGCATATCTTTTTGCGCCCCAATTTCCGTCCCACCCAAGCGCGCTACCCTCCGGACGCGACGATAGGCTTCCAGCATGCCGATCACGGAGGCGCTTTGGCCCATGCTTTCCAGGCGTTCCGCCATCTCGCTGATGGACCGGCACAATGCGTCATCTGGATTCTTCCTCGCTCCTTCCTTTGCCTCTTCAATCAATTTTTGCGCTGTTTTCTTCCGGAATATGGGCAGGCCGTATTCCTTTTCTACCGCCCGCCAAGCTCGCAGAACGGCGTTGCGGTATACCTTATCGTAAGGGTAGAGAAAGGCATCCAGGTCCAAGATAACGAGCCGCACCTTCTCGGGATAAGGCTTAGGGTCGGGATAGGTTCTAGTTTTCATGGACTCAGGCGCACGGGCCTGGGATTGCGCACAGATGGTGATCTTCAGTCCCACAGCCATTCTAAAGGGGCGGAGCTTATCTCTTCGATGGACCGCTTCGCTGATATAAACTCACACGGCCTCGTAACTTTTCGCCTTTACACTGCATCCAACTAATTAATTAAGACCTTTTGCTTCTTAGAACGTCTAAGAGAGTACGGGGTAGAAGGAGAATCCAGTGCCGCCCAGACAGTCGGGAACCTTAACCGAAGCCGAATTGCGGATCATGAATGTGCTCTGGCTAAAAGGGTCTGGGACCGTCCAGCAAGTGCTTGATTCTATTGCGGAAAAGCCAAGTCTGGCCTATAACTCAGTTTTGACTACGATCCGCGTTTTGGAGAAAAAGGGCTACCTGAAACATCTAAAAGATGGCCGGGCACATGTCTATACGCCGCTCGTCGGGCAAAAAGAGGCGACGCGCTCGGAGATCCGGCATCTTGTGGGTCGTTTTTTCAAAAATTCGCATGAGCAGCTCGTGTTGAACCTGCTTGAGGATGAAGGCATCGAGCCGGAGGAGATCGGCCGGCTGCGCGAGATGCTGACTCAGAAGGGTGTGAGTCAAAAAAGCGCGACTCAAAGAAGCATGTCTGGGAGCGACACGAAATGAACTGGCTCGGCTTCCATGGGATGTCGCAAGCAAGCGCTCTAACCATGGCCCAGGTGTCGGTCGAGCGCATTCTTAACGCGCTTCCCGAAGGCCTGCTGATTGCATTGTTTGCCTGGGTACTGCTGCGCGTATTAAGAAAACAAAATTCTGGTACTCGTTTTGCCGTCTGGTTCGTGGCCTTGCTGATGGTTGCTGCGCTTCCTTTGCTTGGCATCGGCAGCGCGGGAAAAGTTCCGGCTCCCGGGATGACGTGGGGACACCTCCACCTTGCGATCACCATCCCGGGGAGCTGGGCGATTTGTGTATTCGCTGCGTGGGCTCTTGGTGTCCTCGTGGCCATGGCGCGCTTAGTCGCTGGGCTCTGGCAGCTGCGACAATTACGCCGGGGCTGTACGGCGGTCGCCGCGGTCGAGCTCGATCCTGCAGTGCGAAAAACGGTGGAATTGCTGGGCACCGCCTCGAAACCGGTAACGATTGCGACTTCAGAAAAGGTGCGCGTGCCGTCTGCCATAGGATTTTGGAACCGCACCATCGTTCTGCCATCTTGGACCCTGCGCGAACTGCCGACCGAAGATATCAACGTCATCCTGCTGCACGAATCCGCGCATCTGCGGCGCGGCGATGACTGGACTAATCTCATTCAGAAAATTGTGCGCGCTGTCTTCTTCTTCCATCCCGCCGTGTGGTGGATCGAGAGCCGGCTGTCGGTGGAACGCGAAATGGCATGCGACGATGCCGTGCTTGCGGAGACCTCGAACCCGCACGGCTACGCCAACTGTCTGGTCTCTCTGCTCGAGAAAAGCTTAGCCCATCGACTGGACCATAAAGGTTGGTCTCTGGCCCAAGCCGCTGTGCACCGAATGCGCGAAGCATCGCTGCGGCTGGCACAAATCCTCGATACCAACCGGCCCGTGGCGACGCGAGTGTGGAAACCGGCGTTGGGAGTAGTCGCCGTTTTTTCCATGGTTTGTCTGGCGGTGCTGCCGCACGCTCCGCAATTCGTCGCGTTTGATCGCAGTATGCCTCCGGGCAGTGTCGATCACGTTCATTCGGCTCGGGCCAGCTGGCCTGCATCTCAACCTTCCGCTTCTCAACCTGCAATGAGCGCGGCGGTAATTCCCGCTGCGCTGCGGACGGGCGATTCATCATCGGGCGTGCCGGCCGGAATGTCCCCCGCCAAAGTTATTCACGCGCATGCTGTGGCCGAGCGCCAGTTCGCTCCGGCTCGCGCGATTGAGGCTCGTTGGACTGGAAAGGCGACCGGGCAGGCGAGCGGGAATCGGAATGTGAATGCTCTGCCCGCTCAGGTCGTGCAGACTGGCGCAAAGGCTGACTACGAGCTCGCCCCAAAATTCCAAACGCTGGTTTTCATTCAATTTGAGGCCACGCCGTACGTGGCGTACGGTTCGCCGGTGTGGAGCTTCCAGGTGTGGCAAGTGACTTTTGTGAGCACTCTCAACGAACGTATGCAAGACGGACATTCGCTCGACGGACATGCGAAGAGTGCGCCGGTTTCGAATTCGATTTAGCCAGGCAAAATTTTTTGCAACGAACAACTAGATAATTAGTTGTAAAGACAATCGGTTTTTCAAAACAATCAGCGGTACAAGGAGAAGAAAATGAAGTCGTGGTTAGAAGGTTGTATACAACGTTGTAAGCGAATAGCAACAAGACGCATCGCCGCTGCTGTGGTCGCTGTAGGATTGGTCGGGTCGGTGGCTACGTTCACATTCACAAAGTCTGCAAGGGCAGCCGCGGCGCCAGCTCCGGCGGCGGCTGCGCTCGATGACAACAGCGTCGGAGCGCTGCTCACGCTCGACCAGGCAATGGAAACTCTGGCGGCACGGGTTACGCCGGCCGTCGTAAACGTAACCGTAGTCTCAAAATCCAAAGCGCAGCAGGGTGAGACGGAAGGCATGCCCGATATGCAGCAGTTTTTCGGCCCCGACAGTCCCTTTGGGGGACAGTTCGGCCATCAATTCGGGCGTCAATTCAATTTTCAGTCGCAGCCTCAGAACCGCATTGAGCATGGCCTGGGCAGCGGCGTAATCATCTCGCCTGACGGCTATATCGTCACCAACAATCACGTGATCGATGGAGCCGTCGACATCCGCGTCACCATGAGCGACAAGCGTGTGTTTCCAGCGAAGCTAGTGGGCGCTGACCCGCTGACCGACCTCGCGGTTATCAAGGTCAACCAAACCAATTTACCGAGCGTTCCATGGGGAAACTCGGCCAACCTGCATCCAGGACAGACGGTGCTGGCTTTTGGCAATCCCTACGGGTTCCAGTTCACGGTAACACGCGGCATTATCAGCGCGCTCAATCGCCCGAATCCCGACTCGAGCGATCGTCACAAGCCGGGCGAATTCATCCAGACCGACGCGGCCATCAATCCCGGAAATTCTGGCGGAGCGTTGGTAGACGCGCGCGGAGAACTGATCGGAATCAACACCTTCCTGATCTCAAACTCGGGATCATTCTCAGGCATGGGTTTTGCGATTCCTACCCAGATCGCGGAGCCTACGGTTGAGACTCTGATTCGCGACGGCAAAGTAGCGCATGCCTTTATCGGAATTCAGATCTCCGACGTAACTCCCGATAACGCAAAGTTCTTCGACATGAAGAAAGCCGAGGGAGCGCTGATTTCAGAAGTCCAGCCTGACGCACCCGGGGCCAAAGCGGGCCTGCGCACAGGCGACGTAATCACCGCGCTCGATGGCAAGCCTGTGACCGACGCCGGACAATTGCAGATGCTGGTCGAGCAAAAACGGCCTGGAGAAACGATCCATCTGCAAGTCATGCGTGACAACAAGCCAACGACGATTGCGGTAACGCTGGAACCGCTCGGCGGCGACAAAGGTACCGAGATCGCTGGCAGTGAGCACGGAAAGGGTCGCTGGGGATTGAGTCTTGCCGATCTGACTCCTGACACCCGTCAGGAAGTGCAAGCCCAGCCGTCGGTTCACGGAGCTATGGTCGAGGACGTGAAGCCAGGCAGCCCCGCCGACAACGCCGGCCTGCAGCGCGGCGATGTCATCATGGAAGTGGACCGGCATCCCGTGAAATCCGCTGCCGATGCAGCTCAGGCGCTGGGGAACGTGCCGAACGGGCAGGATGTGCTGGTGCTCGTCTGGTCGCAGGGAGGCAGCACCTTCCGCGTCTTGCATCCATCGCAAGGCTAACGCTAACTTTCGGCTCGTGTGGTGACGGGCGGCTCTCCCGTCCCAGCGAAACTCGGCCGTTGCGTTACGCGCCGCGTTCCACCCAACCTCCTGGCGGGTGGAGCGCGGCGCGTATTTTTTTCACTCCGGAGCCGCCAGCCACAACTCGTCGCCGATACATTCCATCAGCGCTTCGAATTGGACTTGGTGCGAACCGGCTATTAAAGTTTGGTTATAAAAGTTGTTGCAACATTTGGATGTTGGGAAGTATCGGCAGCCACGCAGCCAAGAATTAGCAATCTCGGCCGAAATATTTGCACCGTGGTAATCACGATTTTCTCGCCAGAGTGGAGCTCTTGTGCCTATACCCGATAGAATGGCTCAGGGGCCGTTTTCTCTGACCGTTTCTGGGAGTTGGGAAACTGACCGACTGACCGGCCGGTTGGCGCGTCCGGAGAAGTAAGCAAATGGAGACAAAATTGGATCGACTGAGTGAACTCGTCCAGGATCAAGAGCATGCTGCCTGCTCCCTCGATGCCAGCTATGTGCTGACGTGGGAGGAGATTGCTTCCCTGGCGGCCGAACCCGGCAAGCCAGCCGAGACCCTGATGAACCTTGTCGCCTTGATTGCCAGACGGTTTGGCACCGAGGTTTGCTCAGCGTACCTGCTGGAGCCTGATCGCGCCAATCTGGTCCTGGCCGCTACGCTCGGATTGCGCCGCGAGTGCGTCGGCAAACTCCGCATGGCAATCAACGAAGGGCTCGCCGGCCTGGTTGCGGAACAGGTGCGTCCGGTCGCCGTGGAGCAAGCGAGAAAACATCCGCGCTTCAAATACTTTCCTGAAGCTGGCGAGGACGCTTACAGTTCCTTTCTCGGGGTTCCTCTGATCGACCGCGGCGTGCTGCAAGGCGTGCTAGTCGTCCAAACCGTCGATCCGCGCGTCTTTCCGGAAACCGAGATTCGTCAGCTCACCGAGGCCGCGACTCGCGTGGCGCATGTCGTGAGCGAAGCCCGCACCCTCGACCGTTTCATCGCTCCGGCCCAGGAGCGGCTGTGGGCGCTGGCCCGCAATCTCTGGTGGAGTTGGGATCACGATTCCGCCGGCATCTTCCGCGATATCGATCCGCTGCGCTGGAGCCAGCTCAATCACAGTCCCGTATCGCTGCTGAATGAGTATCCTCTCGCCAAATTGGAAGCGCGCGCCAACGAACTTGCCTTGCACAGTCGCATCAACTACGCCTACCGCCGTCTACGCGAATATGAAGAGGCGGAACGCACCTGGGGTGCCCGACGCGCCGGAGTGCTGCGCACCCGTCCCGTCGCCTATTTCTCCGCCGAATTTGGCGTGCACGAATCTCTGCCCGTCTATTCCGGCGGCCTCGGAGTTCTCGCCGGCGATCACATTAAGAGCGCCTCCGATCTCGGCATCCCTCTCGTCGGCGTCGGCTTATTTTATGGCCAGGGATATTTCCGCCAGCGCCTTGATCGCGACGGCTGGCAGCGCGAAGAGTACCTGGAGATCGACGTCAACCAACTGCCCATGGAAACGGCCATCGGCACCAACGGCAGACCGGTCATAGTGCAGGTTGAGACCCGCCATGGTGCAATCCACGCCAAAGTCTGGCGCGTGAAAGTTGGCCGGTGCGATCTTTTTCTCCTGGACTCCGATGTGGAAGGCAATACGCCCGAAGACCGCGAGATGACTTCGCGTCTGTACGGAGGCGACGGCCGCGTCCGCGTGCATCAGGAACTGCTTCTGGGCGTAGGCGGTCTGCGCGCTCTGAAGGCGCTCGGCATCACCCCCGGGGTTCTTCACCTGAACGAAGGGCATAGCGGATTTGCCGTCCTCGAAGCGGTTCGCCAGCGCATGGAGGACGAGGGAATTGGTTTCGATAAGGCGGTACCGCGGGTTGCCCGGGAAGTGGTTTTTACCACTCACACGCCCGTGCCCGCGGGCCATGACCGCTTCGACGCTGATCTGATCGAAGAGCACCTTGGCCCGCTGCGCGAAGCTCTCGGTCTTTCCAAGGAAGCTTTCATGGCACTCGGCCGCGAGAATCCCGACAGCGACGAACGGTTTTGCATGACGATCCTGGGCTTGAAGCTCTCCCGGCGCGCCAACGCAGTTTCCTCGCTGCACGGCGAAGTATCGCGTGCTATGTGGACCGGTTTATTTCCGGGCAAACTGGAAGATTCGGTTCCGATTGGGCACATTACTAACGGCGTGCATGTCCCTACCTGGCTGGCGCCGCAAATGTTCCGCCTCTACGATCGCCATCTCGGTACGGGATGGCATTTGCGCGGCAGCGAATCGAAAATCTGGGACGGCATTGAGAATGTCGACGATGGCGAGCTTTGGGAGACCCATTTCAACCTGAAGTCGCGCATGATCGAGTTTGTGCGCCGCCGCGCCGTCAAACAGGCTGCGCGCCGCGACGAGCCCCGCGAGGTGCTGCAGCAACTGGAACGCGTCCTTACTCCCGACGCACTCACCATAGGTTTTGCACGCCGCTTTGCCACTTACAAGCGCGCCAATCTGATTTTGACCGATCTCCATAAAATAGCCAGCATGGTCAATGATCCGAAACGCCCTGTGCAGTTCGTATTTGCCGGCAAGGCGCATCCCCTGGACGAACCCGGCAAACGCGTTCTGCAACAGATCGCGCAAGTGATGCGCGATTCGCAATTTTCCGACAAGTTCGTGTTCGTCGAAGATTACGACATCAACGTGGGTCGCCATTTGACGCAAGGGGTCGATGTCTGGCTCAACAATCCGCGGCGTCCGCTAGAGGCCTCCGGAACCAGCGGGCAAAAAGTCGTGTTGAACGGCGGCTTGAATCTTTCGGTGCTCGACGGGTGGTGGGCGGAAGCTTACGATGGCATGAACGGCTTCGCAATTGGCAACGGCAGAACTCACTCCGATATGAATGTTCACGACACGCGCGACGGCGACGATCTGATGCGCGTGCTGCGCGACGAAGTGATCCCACTCTACTATCAGCGCGATCGCGACGGGCTTCCGCGTGGGTGGATCAAGCGTATGAAGCGCACCATCCGCACTCTCGGCTGGCGCTTCAACGCCGATCGCATGGTGATGGATTACACGCTCAATTGCTACGTTCCGGCTGCTGGTGGCACCTCAAGCGACCTGCGCTTGAGGTTGTAAGACAATTCTGTTAATGGAGAGCCGGGCGTCCAGGCCCGGCCATCTCGTGTAGTGGCTCGTGTGGTGACGGGGCTCTGCCCCGTCCGATCCACGTGTAGGGACAGCCGCCCTCGGCTGTCCGAGACGAGCGCAGCTCGGCAGCCGTCGATGCTATAGATAGTCTCTCCTTAGTAATCGGTCGGCGATAGTAATCGGTCGGCAATCGGAAAAAGCTTCGGCAATCCCCGCTTTCGACTTGACACTGCGGCGAGACTGTTTGAAAATAGTGAATATTTATTCATAATGATGGATAAATATGCCTCATCGAAGAAAATAATGGCGGCGGGAGGGTAAGAATCTAACCACTCTGATGGCGGCGAGACTTAAAACTGCAGTGCTCGGGGCGACCGGTTATTCCGGCCTGGAACTCGCGCGCCTCCTCAGCCGCCATCCGCAGACTGACGCGCCGTTGCTTCTGCGCCGTAGTTCAGAGAGAAGCGCAGAGAGCAGTGCAGAGGGCGATGAGTCGGCCGCCGGATCGCCGCAAATCTGCTCCAATGGCAACGGTCATTTGCCGCTGCAACCGTTTTCATGGTCCGCGCTGCAGCAGCGCGGCGTCGAACTGATGTTCCTGGCTACGCCGCACGCCGTTTCGCGCGAGCTAGTCCCGGAAGCAGTTTCGCGTGGCCTGCGTATCGTGGATTTAAGCGGAGCGTGGCGCCTGAAAGATGATCGGAATCGTGTCGTCTACGGTTTCAAAGACGCCGACGCCGTAACCGCGGCGGAACTTACAGAGCGCGCCGTGTATGGCCTGCCCGAGCTGAAATTGAATGCCGACCGGATACCATCCGCGGCACTGGTTGCGAATCCTGGATGTTACGCGACCTCAATCATTCTCGCGTTGGCGCCGCTGCTGTCGGGTGGCTTGGTCGATACAGATCGCGGCATCATCTCCGATTCGAAGTCCGGTGTCTCCGGTGCCGGCAAGGAACCCTCGCCGCGCACCCATTTCGTCGCCGTGGCTGATAACTTTTCTGCCTATTCGGTCTTCGGACACCGTCACACCGGCGAGATCCTCGAGCAATTGGCACTCAATTCGGGTCAGCTGATCTTTACTCCTCACCTTTTGCCGATCCCACGCGGAATTCTGTCCACAATTTATGTGTATTTGAAGCGCGAAATGACGGCGGATGAAATTCAAAGCTGTCTGCAGGATTTCTACAAGGGCAAGCGGTGGATACGCATTTTTCCGGCAGGCAGTTTACCCGAAATCCAATGGTCGGTGCACACGAACTACTGCGACATAGGTTTCAGTCTCGCGCGCGATGGACGCCGGCTCATCGTGGTCTCATGTCTAGACAATCTACTCAAGGGCGCAGCCGGCCAAGCCGTACAGAACATGAACCTCATGTACGGTTGGGGCGAGGCGGAAGGCCTGCAATGAAAGTCGTTATCAAAATCGGCGGGGCTGCCCTGGAAGATAAAGAGACCCTCAAGAAGTGTGCCCAAGCGGTAGTACAACTCTCCCAGGACGGACACCAAGTTGCCGTCGTACACGGGGGCGGCAGCGCGCTGACGCGAACCCTGGAACTCCTCGGGAAAAAAAGTGACTTCGTCAATGGCCTGCGCGTGACCGACGCCGAGACGCGTGACGTTGCCCTGATGGTGCTGGCGGGCATTGTCAACAAGAGCCTGGTGGCGGCGATCGCCGCTGCAGGGTCACCAGCTATAGGCCTCTGTGGCGGAGACGGTGGTGTCTTTCGCGCCCGCAAAAAGCAGGACGCGGAACACGACCTGGGATTCGTCGGCGAAATCTGTTTTTCTGAACCGCGCTGGCTGCGAGCCATCTGGGCCGAAGGCGGCATCCCCGTGCTTTCATCGCTGGCCCTCGGAAGCGACGGGCAGTATTACAACGTGAACGCAGACCAGATGGCCGCCGCATGCGCGATTGCGTGCGAGGCCGACTCTCTGATCTTTCTCACTGACGTTGCGGGCGTAAAACAGGCTGATGGTTCCGTGATGGCGCGCTTGGACACGAAGCAAGCAGCGGGACTCATCGACGAGTTGGTCGTCAGTGGCGGCATGATGCCCAAGCTCGAAGCCTGCACGCAGGCTCTCAAGAGCGGTGTAGGACGAGTCCGCATCATGCCCGCAACGCAAGTTGAAGTTCTGCCGCTGTTTTATTTCACAAAGATCGAATGTGGCACGGAGGTGCTGCGAGCATGAGTTTAGCTTCCGTCTCCCGCATGGAAGCGAAGCTCCTGCTTCCGACCTACGAGCGCCAGCCTATTCTTTTTACTCGCGGGCAGGGCGTGTATCTCTGGGATTCCGAAGGCAGGCGCTACCTCGATTTCCTAAGTGGAATCGGAGTTAACGCGCTCGGCCACAATCATCCTGCGGTCCAGTCGGTGATTAAAAAACAAGCCGGCCGGCTGATTCATGTCTCGAATCTTTTTTTTCATGAATATCAAGCCGAACTCGCGCAACTGCTGACGCAAATCTCCGGCCTTGACCGCGCCTTCTTTTGCAACAGCGGCACCGAAGCATGGGAAGGAGCGCTCAAACTCGCCCGCGCCTTTGCGCAGACGAACCACAGGAACGGAAGCAAAGCGGGCCCAAAGACGCGCATCCTTGCCATGCACAATTCCTTTCACGGACGCACCTTCGGTGCCTTGGCCACGACCGGTCAGCCAAAATATCGCGCTCCGTTTGTTCCACTGCTGCCCGGCGTCACCTTCGTCAAATTCAATGACGTCGACGACCTGCAGCGAAAGTTTGATTCGAACGTATGCGCGGTCTGCATCGAGACGATTCAGGGTGAAGGAGGAATTTGTCCGGTCGACAAGGAATTTCTCGAACTCGCCTCAGACCTGACCAGGAAAAGCGGCGCGTTGCTTGTCCTCGATGAAATCCAATGCGGCCTGGGCCGCACCGGGCAGCATTTTGCTTACCAGCATTACGGTCTTTTGCCAGATGTGGTAACAGTCGCAAAACCTTTAGCCTGCGGCCTGCCGCTCGGCGCCATTCTCACCACAGAACGCGTTGCGAGCTGCATGCACCCTGGGATGCACGGGACAACCTTCGGTGGCGGCCCGCTGGCCTGCGCCGTCGCTATAGAGTTCCTGCGTCAAGAGAAAAAATTGCTGACACATGTCCGGGGACTCGGCCAATACTTTCGTGCCGCGCTTGGGGAACTCGACAAGAAACACAAATCAATTCAGGATGTGCGCGGAGCCGGCCTGATGGAGGCCGTGGAAGTGGACTCACCCGATCTGGCCAAAGCGATTGCGAAACAGCTGCTGCAAGATGGCATTATCATCAATCGCACCCACGAAACGGTGCTGCGTTTTCTACCTCCATATGTGATTCAGAAAAAGCACGTGGATCGACTGGTCGAAGCGCTGGACGCTGCGCTACGCGAATATGCGGAATCCAAGCTCAAGCAAGAAAAAGCCGCGCCGCCGCGGCGCAAGGAAGTCCATGCGCACGCGTGACGCTGTGTTGCCCGATGCCGAGCAGATTCACGCTCTCATCGCGGCCTACTCCGGCGACGGCACCTTGTTACCGCGTAGTCTGGCGGAGATCTGCGAGAATGTCCGCGACTTTGTCGTCCTCGAACACGACGGGCGCATCATCGGGTGCGGCGCGCTTCACCTCTATGGGGTGCACCTGGCCGAGATTCGTTCGATCACCGTTGACCCTTCCAGCCAAAGCAGTGGCGGAGGCAGGCGATTGGTCAAGGCGCTTCTGGCCCAGGCGGAAAAACACAAAGTCAACTGCGTGTGCCTGTTTACGCGCATCCCGGAATTTTTCTCACGCATGGGATTCACCGTCGCGAATCATCAGGATCTCCCTGACAAGATCCACAAAGATTGTTACAAGTGCCCCAGGCTCTATCGCTGCGACGAAGTGCCGATGATCCGCGGGCAGCTGCCAGCGTTTGCGATCTTGCCGCCGCCGAAAAACTGGCTGAAGATTCAGGCATGATGTCATTACGAATTTCCCTAAGAAGTTCTCCCGAAAAAATTCTTTTGCCGCTCGGATTTTCTTTCTCCGCTGTCGCTGCAGGCATCAAAGCGAGCGGGCGTCTAGACTTGGCGCTGGTAGACGTATGTGGATGCGCGCCCCCGCGAGCTCGGCCTGAGCGAAGTCGGCAAGGCGAGCGAAGCTCGGTCGCGGCCGGTGGGGCGGCAGCGGTCGCGTTGTTTACCAAAAACCGTGTAGTCGCCGCTCCCATAGAAGTTGGCAGGGCGTCTTTGCTCTCCACCGGCGGCCGTGTTCGAGCCGTCATCGTGAACTCGGGAAACGCGAACTGCGCCACCGGACCCAGTGGCATTCAAGCCTGCGAGCGCGTTTGCCGCGAAGCCGGAAAACTGCTCGGCGTCCCCGCCGGCGAAATCTTTCCCTCTTCGACCGGCATCATAGGAGTTCGATTGCCGGTGGAAAAAATCAGCGCTAGGTTGCCGGAACTTATCGCAACGCGATCGCGCAGCCAGCGTGGGGTCTTGGCCTTCACCCACGCGATCATGACTACTGACACGCGGCCGAAGATCGCGTCCGCGCGCTTCCAATCGGCGTCAAAAACAATCACCGTGTTGGGAATCGCGAAAGGCGCAGGCATGATCCATCCACAGCTTGCGACCATGCTGGTTTACCTCTTCACCGACGTAGACGCCAGCCCCGGCGAGCTGCCGCCCTTGCTGCGCGAGGCGTGCGATCAGTCGTTCAATTGCATGTCCATCGACGGCGACACCTCCACCAACGATACTGTGCTTCTCTTGGCAAGCGGCGCGAGCGGCGCCAGCATGAGAGATGCTGGCGTCAGAGAGAAACTGCCGCTGGCCCTTACCGCGGTGTGCCAATCTATGGCGGAGCAGATCGTCAGTGATGGTGAAGGCGTTCAACACGTCGTCCGTCTCTTTGTAGAACAGGCGCGGAGCAGGGAAGAGGCGCTACAGGTCGCGCGAACGATATCTCACTCCCTGCTGGTCAAGACTGCGTGGGCGGGCACCGATCCGAATTGGGGCCGTATTCTCGCAGCTGTGGGTAGATGCGGCTTGCCCATTGATCCAGCGCGCGTGCAGATTTTTATTGGCAGTCAGAAGGTGTGCCGCAACGGAATCGCTTGCGTATTCAACGAGCGCCAGGCTCACCGCGAACTTGCGCAGCCGGTCTGCGACATACGGGTGCAGCTTGGCCGGGGCCAGCAATCCGTACGATTTCTCACGACCGATCTCACGGCCGAGTATGTGCGGATCAACGCCGACTATTCCACGTAGACAAGGTCTCAGGTGTTAGGTCTCAGGTCGTAGGAGAACCAAGTGGCAGTTTGGGCTTTTTCCTGAGACCTAACACTGAGACCTGGCCTTAGAAGCTGAACATGGCCTGCAATTCAATTTTGCGGTTGGCCGCCTGGGTTGAGAATGGGCCCCCCGCCAGGGCAACCGACTGTCCGAAATTCGGTGAACCAAAAACGCCGATGGGCGTTGCCGCATTCACCTTGTTGAGAGCGTTGCGTGCATTGACGCTGAAGGTCAAGCTGTAGCGCCGGTTGGTTGCGGGCGCCCCGAACATGCCTCCGCCGCCGCCGGGATGTGCAAGATTTCCACCGCCTCCTCCACCGGCATGCGCACCAATCGAGTGACCGCCCGCGCTGCCCCCTGGAGGCCCTCCGCCCGGTTGCTGCGGCCTTCCTCCAGTTTCTGGTCCAAAACCAAACGTTTTCGCCAGTCGCAGGTTCAACGTAAACTGCGACGGACCTGTCAAATAGTTGACGGGAATCGGGGTGTAGGAAGTACCGGGGACTGCATAATGACAAGACTGTGTCGGCGAGAGGCATGCACCAGAAACACCCGTCGCAAATGCGGGCCGATCATTGAACTGTAAATCGTTACTCAAATCGTTTTCTACAGTGACGTTGTAGGGCGTGCCAGAGTTGAAAATCATGAATGGACTCAGGCGGAATCCGCGCGGGAGCGCGATGGTTCCTCCCATAAACAGCTTATTCCGAATCCCGAAGGTTGCTCGGCCGTAGTCGAGGCCCAAATCGTGCGAATCCGAAGGAAAGACTCCGGCCCCGGAAGCATCGCTATTGGCAAAATTCAGCGCGTAGTAACCGCGTAGTGATAGCCTCGCTCCCGCTTGGACATTGAACTGTGAAATCAGCTGGTTTTGCCAGAAAACTCCATCGGAAGCGTATTGATAGACGGCTGGATTGGGCAGCGGTCCTGTGGGGTAGGGGTAATTTATGTAGGGCGCATTGGCGACGAGCGATAGAAACTGGTGCACGCCGCGGGAATTCAGATAAGTAAGCGTGACGTTCGCAACCTTTGTTACCTGCCTTTCCATGCTGAACGCGCTCTGCACGATGTAGGATGCGTGCAGGTCAGGGCTGATCTGGTAGATCGCCTGTTGCCCCGATGGGGTTGCCGTTGGAGTAGGCGTATAAACCGGATCGGTCACGACATACTGTTGTTCTGTCACGCCGTTAAGGCGATCCGCGTTGAGGACATAACTGTTCGTGAATCGGTCATAGAAAATGCCAAAACCCCCGCGCAGAACCGTCTTTGGTGGGCTTTTTCCGCCGCCTCCAATTCCCCAGGCAAAACTGAGGCGAGGCCCCCAATCCGCGTGATCGTGAATGTCGTTCTGCGTTTCGAAACGCATTCCGCCACTCAGCGTGAGATTGGGACGGACTTTCCAGTCATCCTGTATGTACAATCCCGCATCGAAGACAGTGACAGGCACGGTGGGAACTGCGTCATTGGGGGCTTTGGTCACGTTGATAGCAAGCTGGCTGGGCGTATTCGCCAGGTAGTTTGAGTATGACGAGTAGGTGTAGGTGCCGTTGAATCCAGCATTGGACGTGTTGACTTCGTGAACTGCGCGCAAGCGAACTCCAAATTTCACGAAGTTTTTGCTCTGCGAGATTGAAGTGTAATTCTGCAGCTCGTAATGATCCTGGTGGTCGGTAGCCGTTCCTAAACTGCTTCCTCCGCCCGTAAAGGCGCCGAGCACGCTGATGCCAACGGAGTTGCTGATCGCGTTCTGCGAGGTGTCGTCGCGCAGATATTGGAAGCGGGTTTCATTGACAGCCCTAGTGCCGAGCACCTGCGTGTCGGTGATTTGCGCAGTGTGCTCGGTGTTCAACGTGTTGTAGCCGGCCTCCGGCAACACCTCCGCTCCGACCCCGTCGTTCTGCCATGTGTCGCGGTAATACTGATAGCGAGCACTGAGAGTGTTGTTGGGAGTGAGTTGGTAGTCGACACGCGGACTGATGTTGGTGCGGGTGCGCGGATTGGGAATGCTCTCGTTCAGGCCAAGCACGGGCGCGTTTACGACCGCAATCTCGTCGATGTTTCGGCGCTGGAGGTCGAAAAAGAACGATGCCTTCTTATTGATCGGGCCGCCGAAATTTCCCATGTAGATTACGGAGTCGTACGGTGTTTGCTCAGCGTGGCCGAGAAAAGGGTTGCGCGTGTTGAATGCCGAGTCGTTCCCCACGACTGAAAACTGTCCGTGGTACTTATCCGTTCCCGGCTTGGTGAAGATTTCGATTCGTCCGTAACCCAGCTTGTCGTATTCGGCCGAAAATGGATTCTGATTGATGCGAATCTCGCGGATCGATGACTTCGGCGGAAGCTGTCCGGCGGTAAATCCATCGATGTAAAGCTGCCCGCCATCAGGACCAGCGGACGGTCCGGCCAGCGCCTGCAGATCTGACAACAACTCATCGGGATCGTCCGGCAGCGCATCCAGATCTTTGCCGCTAAGCACGATGGCACTCGCATTGTTGGCGGGGTTAACGTCGAGTTGCGTCGATTGTCCCTCGACGTTGATCTTCTCCTCTTGCACCTTGATGTCGAGGGCGATATTGAATTGCGCGGCCTGTCCTGCCGACACGTCTACATCGCTCTGCACAAAAACGGCAAAGCCCTGTGCATTCGCCGTGACTGTGTATTTGCCCGGCGGCAGATTTCCGATTTCGTAAGCTCCGCTGCGGTTGCTGTTGGCGGAGTAAGTCTGCCCGCCCGATACGAGGACCGCAACCGTGGCGTTTGCTACCACCGCGCCCGAAGGATCGGTCACCTGTCCACGCAACGTTCCAGTCGCTGATGGAGCGGGCGATTGAGCCGATGTTCGTACGGAAGACTGGGCCGGCGCTGCCGAGGACTGAGCTAAAGTCTGTGCCGGTGCGGGCAGAGCAAACCCAATCAACGTTGCAGGAATCAGAACCGCAAAAAACAGATTTGTAAGTATCAAGACTGATCGCTTCAATACGCACCGTTTCCTTCCAGCCAGATCACGCGGATTAGGAGCACTGAGAATCACTGATTAAAGAATCATCGATTTAAGAATCTTTGAGTAGCAAACCATGCATTAGATTCGTTACTAAGGTGCGGCTTCGCCTTCGCCGCCAATTCCGCCGAGCGACCACGGTGAAAGCAATGACGATGCACTTCGATTCGGCGCCGCCGTCAGAATGGGTTCAACGCCGGCCAGCAGCGTGATCGCGGTTACAGCGTCTGCAGTGCCTCCCTCGGTTGAGACGATCATCACCGCATCACCCTTCGCCAAGTCGGCCAGCGTGCTATTCGGCAGACGGCTCAACAGTCGCTGAAAGTCCGGAGGACCACTATTGCCTGGTGCGCGTGCGGCTGGTCCTTCTCCGGTTGTTGCCGGCCGCACTGCGGCATCCCCCGCAGCAGAACCTTGGCCACTGCTCAGACCGCGACCCTGTCCATTGGCGGCCGATCGATCCCCGTTTCCGCCGCCCGCCATTGCCTTCAATCGCATTGCGATCCGTTGTGCCATTTCTAGCGGCAGCTTTTTGATTTGCGAGTCGGGCGTTACCTTCACCACCACGGCGCTCTTGCTGATTGCATCCTGCACGGTCATGCTATTGTTCGCCGTATCGATTGCCTTGATGATTCCGGCAATATTCCGGAATGTGCCAGACACAACCTCCTCAGCGCTCAATTCGGTGCCATCCGCACTGCGAGTGCCGCGCGCGCGCAATTGATCTCCCGCCTTGACCTGCGCCATGAATTGAGCGGCGGGTACCGGTTTCGCATCATCGAAGTTCACAGAGTCTGGCGCATATCGCCGCAGAATCGTATCCTTCGCAATATGGACGGCAACGCTCCGGCTCGTGCCCATCCCACCGGATGAAATTGTGATCGTGTCCGCTGCCGTGTCCACTTTTGTGACCAGCCCGCCTACGCCACGCTTCTGCCAGTCCTCGCGGTCGTGTTGCTGCTTGGCCACCACATCGGACTGCTTCATCACGATCACTGCGAGAGCGGCAATTTTGTGCGCATCTCCGTCCGGCGAAGCCAGTCCGCGAATCAGCACACGATCTCCGGGCTGCAAATCCTGAATTTGCAGAACAGTTGCGTTCTTAAGGTCTTTTTCTCCCGGAGGCACGCGCAAAATCTTGGTGGTTGGAGCCAGAGTTGCCGTCACCTCGCTACCGGATTCAGCCGCGACCGCAATGGAATCGCCCTGGATGCTCTTGATGACCCCCACCGCCTTGGACACTTGCGCGCTTGCCGAACCGGTCGTTGGTTGGGTTTTGTCTTGCGCGAGAGCGCAGGCGGACGAGATTCCGAGCATGAGTGAAACACTCACGACCGGGACACATACGATGGTCGTCACCCGCAACGCACGCGATCGCAAACCTGGCATTCCCTAACTTTAGCATCGCCCAGTGCTGCGCTTTTTATCCTTTACGAAGTTTTACCCGGCATTGACGCTGTTTTTACAGGATTGTTGGCAACTGCGTGTCATACTCTGCGCATCCAGTTAGAATCCGGCCCATGTTAACGTGTGTCTACGCGTTGGTTCGACATATTGGTTCGACAAGCAAACTGGAGTCAGGCGAGAAATGACGGTTAAACGTTCGTGGTTGTTGAAGCCAGCCGGCTGCTTCGTGATCGCAGCTCTAGTCTGTCTTCTGTCGATTAACCTATCCCTGCTTGCGCAAGATACGAGCGAGAAAAAACCGGTGCAGGACGCGGCTGCCACTATCGCTGTCGATGTTAAAGTCGTGACTCTTCCGGTAACCGTTCGCGACAAGCACGACAAGATCATCCGCGACCTCACGAAAGACGACTTCACTCTGCAGGAAGACGGCCGTCCGCAGACCATCAAATATTTTTCGCAGGATACCAATCTCCCGCTCACTCTAGGTCTGCTCGTCGATACCAGCCGCAGTCAAACCAACGTGCTCGACGCCGAGCGCAACGCGAGCCGCAATTTTCTTGAGCAGATGCTGGTGCAGGAAAAAGACAAAGCCTTCCTGATCCACTTCGATCGTGAGGTAGAACTGCTGCAGGACTTGACCTCATCCCGTGAAAAGCTGCAGAAGGCGCTCGATTTGCTCCAGACTCCTTCTGACCGTGATCGCTCCAACGACCCTAATGACCCCTCCAATTCACCTTCAGGATCAGACTCGCATCATGGCGGAGGTACGCAGCTCTATGACGCCGTCTATCTGGCGTCGAACGAATTGATGAAAAAGCAGCAAGGGCGAAAAGCTATCATCGTTCTCACAGACGGCGTCGACCGTGGCAGCAAGACTTATCTTGAGGGCGCGATCGAGGCGGCGCAACGTGCCGACACCGTCATCTACGCGGTCTATTTCGCAGCGCCTCGTAACCAGGAAGGTCAAAGGCACGGTGGCGGAATGGGGCGTGGTGGCGGTGGTTGGCCCGGTGGTGGTGGCGGCGGTTGGCCTGGCGGCGGAGGTGGTTATCCCGGTGGCGGTGGTGGTCGCGGAGGCGGTCAACGGCATCCCGAGGAATCGCACGTCGATGGCAAGAAGATATTGGAGCGGATTTCCAAAGAAACCGGTGGACGCTTTTTTGTAGTGTCGAAGAAACAAACGGTAGGTGAAATCTACGACAGCATCGTCGAGGAACTGCGAACTCAGTACAACATGGGTTTTACGCCCGACAAAGACAGTAGTGCCTCGGGTTATCACCACCTTCAGCTGACGGTAAAGAAAAAAGATCTCACCGTGCAAACCCGAGACGGATATTATGCGGATCGCTAGTGTGCCGTCCCACCAATTCCCGAAATAAGTTTGTCATCCCGACCGATGCGGAGTGGAGGGAACTCGTGTCTTCAACGGCTTCCATTTTTAATCAGCTCGTTGCAAAATGTCGCTTATTTCCGGGACACCACACTGGAGTCTGATTGTGGAACTATTGGAACATCGTTCGTCCAGCATGTGAGGCATTCATTCTGGCAATCAATTACTACTAAGCTGCTCACGAACAGTCATAACGAGCGTCCAACTCCCCATGGATAACCGCAAGGGATCTCTTTATCCCCTCCAATCTGAACCTTACCATCGTGCTTAGTCTAGACCGTCGGAGGCGCGATGCATTTCATAGACGATGTCCGTTATGCGCTGAGGCAGTTTGTCCATGCTCCCGGTTTCACGGCTACGGCCGTTTTGACGCTTGCGTTAGGGATCGGTGCGACGACGGCCATCTTTACGCTGGTTCATGCCGTGTTGTTGAAATCCCTGCCCGTCGCCAGACCCAGTGAACTGATTCGCATCGGTGACGTTGAGCACTGCTGCGTCAACAGTGGACTGCAACATGATTGGTCCATTTTTTCATATGAGATGTACAAAGATTTCCAAGACGGGACGCGTGGCTTTACCGAATTGGCCGCCTTTCAGTCCGGTCGCGCCCTACTGGGCGTTCGGCGCAGCGGAAGCAACCAGCCTGCCGAAGCTCTGCGGAGCCAGTACGTTTCCGGAAACTACTTCTCGATGTTTGGGATACCCGCATATGCAGGTCGGATCTTCACACCGGACGATGATCGAAAGGGAGCGGAGCCCGTGGTAATGATAAGTTACGCGATCTGGCAAGAGAAATACGGCCATGATCCGTCGGTGATCGGCGCGACCTGCATGTTGAACGGCATGCCATTTACGGTGATTGGAGTTGCGCCGCCGGGATTCTATGGCGATCGGATGGAGAGGGCCCCGGCTTTCTGGCTGCCGCTGAATGCAGAAGTGATGATCGATGGCCCGAGCAATCTCGTCCAGTTTCCGGAAGCGAATTGGCTTGACCTGATCGGGCGCCTTGCGCCCGGGGCCGACCCGAAAACAATTGAAGCCCAGATGCAGGTCGAATTGAAACAGTGGCTGCTGAGTCCGGACGCCAAATTGCAGCCCGGCGAAGCGGAGTTGGTGTCCAAAGAGACTCTGCGCCTGTCTCCGGGCGGGTCGGGCGTGCAGGAGATGCGCGACGAATATGAGTCTGGGCTGCGTCTGCTGATGTGGGTTTCTGGATTTGTGCTGTTCATCGCTTGTGCCAACGTAGCGAATCTCATGCTGGTGCGAGCCGCCACCCGACGCCAGCACACTTCCGTGCAAGCAGCTCTGGGCGCACCCAGATCGCGACAGATAGCTCAGGTTTTGACCGAGAGCACGGTCCTCGCGCTGCTCGGCGGCATCGTGGGCGTGGGTTTTTCGTTCGCCTGCACACGGCTTATCCTGCGGCTCGCATTTCAAGACAGCCAGGTGGCCATCAGTGCTCTGCCTTCGCTGCCGGTATTGGGCTTCACTTTCGGAGTTTGCCTCTTGACGGGAGTCCTGTTTGGAGTTGCGCCCGCGTGGATGACAGCGCATGCCGATCCGGCCGATGCTTTGCGCGGAGCCCACCGCTCCACGGCACACGCTGCTGGATGGACGCAAAAAACTCTCGTCGTGACCCAGGCGGCATTGTCGCTGGTTTTGCTGTGTGCCGCGGGATTGCTGACCGAGAGTTTGCGCAACATGCAGCGTCAAGACTTTGGATTCGAGACCGCGAATCGCTACATCCTGCATTTTGATCCGCAAATGGCCGGATACACGGCGGAGCAGCTGCCCGCATTTTATCGCCAGCTACGGGAGAATCTGGCGGCGATTCCGGGTGTGGGCCGCGTGAGCTTTGCGCTCTACACTCCCATGGAGGGAGATAACTGGAGCGAAGAAGTTTACATCGAGGGGCAGCCTCCGTCCCCAGCCGGCAGCAACCAAAATGAGGCATCGTGGGTGCGCGTAAGTGACGGCTATTTTGAGAGCATCGGCACCAAGATTGTGAAGGGTCGCGGGATTACGGAACAGGACACAGCGACCACGCGGAATGTCGCAGTGGTCAATGAGGCATTCGCAAAGAAATTCTTTAAAGACAAGAACGAAGACCCAATCGGAAAGCACTTTGGAGACCTGGATCAAAAGTACTCCGCAAATTTCGAGATCGTCGGGGTCACGGAGGATACGCAATACCGCAGTCCGACCAGAAAAATTGCGCCAACTTTCTTCCTCCCAGCGGCTCAGCGAGTTGAATACGACGCGGTGCGCTTCAAAGCCTTCGAAGACAGCTCTCACTATCTCGACGCGGTGGTGCTGCAAACGCAGGGCAATGTGCCCGGGCTTGAACCGCAGGTTCGGCGCGCACTGGCGCAGGTGAATCCCAACCTGGCGGTGGAAGATTTCAGGAGCTTTGCCGCTCAAGTGGATGGCAACTTCGCGCAGAGCGCCATGCTCACGAAACTGACGTTGTTGTTTGGATTGCTGGCCCTTGTGCTGGCATCGGTCGGGCTTTATGGCGTGACCGCATATTCCGTAGAACGGCGCACCAGTGAAATTGGCATTCGCATGGCCCTGGGCGCGGACCGTATGAATGTCTTGAAACTCGTCCTGCGGGGCGCCTTTGTGCAGATTGCGATCGGATTGGCGATTGGCATTCCGGCGACCATTCTGGCGGGACACATGATGACCGCCAAACTGTTTGGAGTGAAGCCTTACGCGCCCGATATTTTAGTTGTGACAATTGTCGTGCTAAGTCTGGCAGCTCTGGCCGCAACCCTAGTGACAGCGCGCAAGGCCGCTAAGCTGCAACCGATTCGCGCTCTGCGGACGGAATGATTGGCCTCTGAATGATTGGCTTCTCAACGGCCTCGCGACATCGCCTTCTCAAAATCGCTGGCGGTGGTGCGATAACAGGGAAGCATTGCGGTTAGGTCAGAGGAACGCAACGCTGCTGGCAGATCCGCGCGTCCCGTGGATTGACTAGCCGAGTCGCCGGAAGTCTGGATCATCTGCCCCAGTGACTCGTCGCAGCTCGGATCTGGGATTACGCGCAGCTTGATTACCCGCTGTGGCAGGTTGTTGAGATTGTATTCCGACAGCCGTCGTTGATAGGGAAGAAATTCATATACCAGCTTTATGAGTTGCAATTCTTTGCCGATCCTCCTCTTGGCGACAAAGACCTCAAAATTCGAAAAATAAGAGGTACCCGGCGGGACAAACACCACTCCGAGCAAGCCGAGCGGCAGTTCTTCAAAGGAGGCTTTGCTGTCGTTATTGGCGTCCGACGTAGGCGAAGCGGCATCGTCTGTCAAAGGATCCATTGGCTCCAGAAGCTTTCCCGCCGTGCTCGCGACAGAATTGCCCGCCCCGCGAACCGATGAAGGAGGAGGTGCAATTTGTGAGACATCTCCTGGCCTATTTCCCCCCAATGAGCCTAAGCGTCCGCCCGAATTGCTCGCGCTCTCAACAGCGGGAGGAGGCGGTACGATCTGTGAGCCGTTTCCGGTCAATGAGCCTATGCGTGCACCGCCCGAGTTGCTCGCGCTGTCCACGGTTGGTGGAGGTTTGACAACTTCCGAACTCGCACCCGGCAGCGCGCCCAACCTGGCATGTTCAGAGATATTCCCCGCGCCCTGCACCGACGGAGGTGGTTGCACCACCTGCGAACCTGCGATCGAACCCGATCGTGAATCTCTAGCACCATTGCTGGCGCCCTGCACCGACGGAGGAGGGGGGACGACATTGGGACCTGTGCCCGACGTCAGGCGCCCAGCCCTGCCAGACTTACTCGTGCCTTGAACCGACGGAGGCGGTGGTACCACTTGCGAACCAGCGCCGGTTAGCGAACCCAAACGCGCGTCTGCAACAGCATTCGCATCCTGAATCGATGGCGGAGGCGGCACCACATTTGTCCTCGCCGACAGCGAACCGACCCCTCTACCCGAGTTGCCCGCGATCTGGACTGCTGGAGGTGGCGGAACCACTCGCGAGCCATTGGCATTGGGCGCCTTTGTAGCCCGCTCCGCGAAAGAGCCTCCCAACTCGGGCGCTGGAGCCACTGCGGAAGCGTGAGGGAGCGCCATCCGTCGAGTTGCCGCTTGATCGACCTGCGGCGGCGGGGCCACTACCCCCGGAGCTGCCGCCATCGCGTTCCGCCGAAGTTTCGAGGTCGCCGGGAATGGCACCGTAGGTGTAACCGTATACGAGCCGGGTAAATTCGGCGGGGCCGCCTGCTTAATGTCCGGCGGTGTCACGATGCTATGGGTTTGCTGCGGCTTCACTGGCATCGCTGTTTGATGGGCTGCTTGTTGTGTACGCTTCACCCGCGCTCGAACGTTCTGCGCTCTGCCCTCAGCCGCTCGAAAGGACGGCTTGGGTGGATAGTAGGTAATAGGTGTGTGGCGGGCACGTTGCTGCGGAAACAGTTCAACTGACGTCCATACTCTGGATTGACCCCACACGACCAAAACCACCAGCAGCAAATGCAGTAGCATCGACTCCGCGAACGAAGACCAGGGGGCGCCGGTGGGAACGAAAACGTCGTTCCAGTAGCGCGCAGGCCGTGAGGTCAGACGGAGCTGTGGGGGACGCCGCGACAGAAGCATGTCCGCCAGATTGTGCATGAACACACGATGGCGCGGTTCCCATTCGATCAGCAGCCTGAGCCGGGGCACTGGCGCTGGCGCCCGCACTGGGCGCGGGGCCCTCTGATTCGCGATCAAAACCCCAGGGGCTTTGTCCATGATGCACGCTGGCGGGGGAGAAAACTTACCCGATTATAGCGCCATTTCACAACCACCGGTGGGCACCACGGTCACTGGACTTGGGCGTCTATAATCTGATCCGCCGCCTGCGCGAACACGGCGGGCTGTGCATGGAAGTGGCGCCTCACGAGCTTTCGGCGGCAGTGCTTAATCAATACCTTTTTGTAAAAGAACGGAATCTAGTCTAGGAAGCTCTGACCAAGTTCCATTAGGGATAGCTTTGAAAGGGCATGGCTTGAGCCATGCCGTTAGAGTTGTAACCATCCCAGCCGCAACCCCCGATCGTCGTGAGGAAGTAGTAGGGAAATTGGCGCATCCCATAATGGGACATCCCCCACCCGTCCCAGAAACCGAAATCTCCTCCGCTGCCGCCTAGAGCGACGATCTCCAAATATCGCAACGGTTTCCGCGCTGCCTATCCGTGGACACTCTGATTCATATTCGCGCCTTTTGGCCAAATTACGCTCCGCACTTTGGCAGCCCAGTTGCTTCATGCATGAATGAACAAGTTCGGCAGTCCGGAGAAGACGCCATGTGGATGAGATCATGCGCGGTTTGTAAAGCACTCATGATGAAGCTCCGATTGCGTGATTGCGTTCGCTGTCGGTGCGGGTGGGAATGGGAGTGGTAAAGCTGTTCCAAGAAAGCTCGATCGCAACCGGCCAAATCGCTAAAAATCAGACCATGTCAGGATGAAGGGAAATCATTATGGCGCGAATCATTCGTTTCTACGTCCCAGCAAACTTCCGAAGACAAGCGAAATCGGTTCCGCCTTCACAAGCTGGAAAAGTGATTGCTTTCTCTCTGCGTGTAAAGAGGTCGGCGTAGGGCGAGACAATCTCCGCAGGGGAACTTACGCTTAGCTCTTATGGACACTTAGGAGCAATATCCGCCCGCTCCATTTCCTGCCCCGACAATGTAGGTGCCGGTGCGCCTAGCAGACGAATCAGGCTCTTCGGTCCGCAACAAGCGCGCCTGAGCCGCTGACGATCGCCCTGCATTTCTTTGTCATGCCTCAGCGCGCCGAGCGCAGTTTTAACGATGGCAGCGGCGTGCGGATTGGACGGGAGCGACAGTCTGTAGTGCATCCACTTGCCTTCTCGCCTGGCGGCCACGATGCCCGCCTTCCGCAGATAGGCAAGGTGCCGGGAAATCTTGGGCTGGGGCGCGCCGATCACTTTCGTGAAATAGCAGACGCATATCTCCTGCGCGGCGATCAGATTGAGCAGCCTGAGCCGGGTCCGATCACCCAAAGCGCGGAACAAACCATCCAGCGAGTGATTAGCGTTCACGTCGACAGTCTAACAGAATACATTCGCCTTGACGAATGTGTACACGGGTGTTATGGTCATCGCATTCGCTAAAGCGAATATGAAGGAATGGAGAGAGAATCATGACCGCTGAAACCGTGGTTGCTTTGAAAGCGCATGTCGCCATCAACGTGAGAAATGTAGCGCGAAGCGTGGAATTCTATCGCCAGATGTTCGGCATCGAACCGAGCAAGGTCAGGCGCGGCTACGCGAAGTTCGACGTGCAGAACCCTCCGCTGAACTTCACGCTTAACGAGGTCCCATTCAAAGACGCCGGCGCGCTGTCGCACATGGGCATTCAGGTTCGGTCGACGGCAGATGTACTCAGCATTCGGCAGAGATGGGCCGACGCCGGTTTACTGACCCGCGACGAAATGCAAACCGACTGTTGCTACGCGACCCAGGACAAGACGTGGGTACCCGATCCCGATGGCAACGAGTGGGAGGTTTTTGTCGTTCTTCAAGACAATTTGCCCGAGAAGCAGACCGCGCAACCCGGTGCCGCTTGCTGCGCTCCCGGTTGCTGTACTCCCGCGACCTAAGGAGCGGCCTGATGTCCAAAGCAAAGGCGCTCTTTCTTTGTACGGGAAACTCTGCCCGAAGCCAGATGGCGGAAGGTTACCTGCGACACGTCGCGGGCGATCGGTTCGAACCATTGAGTGCAGGAGTTGAGCCGAAAGGTCTGAACCCGCTGGCAATCGAGGCGATGCTCGAGATTGGTATAGATATTTCGCGGCAGACATCGAAGGGCTTAGACGAGTTTCTCGGGCGGGAGATAGAGTATGTGATCACGGTCTGCGATAACGCAAAACAGCGCTGCCCGATATTTCCGCACGCGAACAAGCTCTTGCATTGGAGCCTCGAAGATCCCGCCGAGGCCACCGGTTTGCATGACGAAAAGATTGCGGTGTTCCGGCGGGTGCGGGATGAAATTGAGCGGAGGATCGAAAGAGAGCTCCTGAATCCGCCAAAGGCTGAAAAATGAACGAGCCCGCTTCTCTTTCTCTCTACAAGCGCAGCGTGTGCGAAGCGCTGGGGACGGGACTGCTAGTCGCAGCCGTCGTTGGTTCCGGCATCATGGGAGAAAGTCTGGCTGGGGGCAACGCTGCCATGGCGCTGCTGGCAAACACCATCGCCACGGGCGCGGCTTTGGCTGCTCTGATTCTGACTTTTAGGCCGCGTTCGGGCGCTCACCTCAATCCCGCCGTAAGCCTGGCGTTAGCGGTGCGCCGACTCATGCCTTGGCGAGAAGTTGCATTCTATGTGGGCGCTCAGTTTGTGGGAGCATTACTCGGCACGATTGTCGCTCACTTGATGTTCCGGCATCCATGGTACTCGGTCTCGATCCACCGGCGGTCGGGGTTACCACAATTGCTCAGTGAATTTGTTGCGACATTCGGTTTGCTGTGCGTAATCTGGGGCTGCATTAAAATAAGCTCGGCTATGGCGATTCCAGTTGCAGTTGCCAGCTACATCGTTGCGGCGTACTGGTTCACCGCGTCAACATCGTTCGCAAATCCTGCGGTTTCAGTGGCGCGTTCCATTACCGACACCTTCTCGGGCATTCGTCCAGCGGATGTTCCAGGTTTTATTTTCGCGCAGATCGCTGGCGCGTTGGTCGCTACACTTTTGTTCGAATGGCTCGAGAAAGAACCGGATCTTGCCGTGGATAGAGCGTTCTCGAGTTCTCAACGAGGGCTGGAATCCTAGACGACCGCTTCCTTTTCTCGAGCCGCGTAATGCGACTCGACGTAGTCGTCAAGAATCTCGATGAACTCGGCGACGATCTTATCGCCCTTGAGAGTGGTGAAGAGGCGGCCGTCGACATAAACCGGAGCCTTCGGCTCTTCAAACGTGCCAGGCAATGAGATTCCCAGACTCGCGTGCTTCGATTCGCCGGGCCCATTGACCACGCAGCCCATCACCGCTACTTTCATCTCTTCCACGCCCGTATGAGTCTCTTTCCAGACCAGCATCTGCTCGCGCAAATAGGTCTGGATTTGCTCTGCCATTTCCTGAAAAAAAGTGCTGGTCGTACGGCCGCAGCCGGGGCACGCAGTGACCTGCGGAGTGAAGCTTCGAATCCCGAGCGATTGCAGAATTTGCTGTGCCACGCGGACCTCTTCGGTACGATCCCCTCCAGGTGCAGGCGTAAGCGAGACGCGAATCGTGTCTCCGATACCTTCCTGCAGAAGCACTGCCATCGCCGCGCTCGATGCCACAATGCCCTTCGCTCCCATGCCGGCTTCGGTCAATCCGAGATGCAGCGGATATTCGCAGCGCGCGGCCAACATGCGATAAACGTCGATCAGATCCTGCACCCCGCTGACCTTTGCACTAAGGATAATCTGGTCTGGCCGCAGTCCGTGCTTTTCGGCGAGCTGGGCTGAAGTCAGCGCACTGACCACAATCGCTTCCATGGTCACTTCGCGGGCGTCTTTCGGCTCGGCCAGGCGCGAGTTCTCGTCCATCATTTTTGTCAATAGCGACTGATCCAGCGATCCCCAGTTCACGCCTATCCGCACCGGCTTTTGATGCTTGGCGGCAACCTCGATCATGGTGCGGAAGTTGTCATCGTTCTTGCGTCCGATGCTGGCATTGCCGGGGTTGATGCGGTACTTGCCCAGGCCCACAGCGCACTCCGGATATTTTGTGAGCAGGAGGTGTCCGTTGTAGTGGAAGTCGCCAATGATCGGCGTGCGCAGACCTTGCTTCTCCAGTCCTTCGACGATGTGCGGGATAGCCTTTGCCGCGTCATCATTATTGACCGTCACGCGGACGACTTCGCTGCCGGCCCGCGCCAAAGCAGCCACCTGCTTGATTGTTCCGGGAATATCCGCGGTGTCGGTGTTAGTCATCGACTGCACCATAACCGGTGCACTGCTGCCGACGCGGACGCCGCCAATCGAGGCGGTAAAGGTTTTTCTACGCTGGATCTGGGCCATGATCAGGCTTTATTTTATCATTCGGGTCGTGGTATTGAGACTATGGTGTAGCGCGGATACTCTTGTCCGCGAGCTTCTGACCCGGCGGCGGCATGACGCGAACAAGAGTGTCCGCACCACACCAGCTACGGCATCCGAGTCAGCCCGGGTAGAGTCTTGACCAGGTCGTTATAAATCACCATAACGGCAAACAGCACCAGAAATACAAATGCCGCCTGGTAAATGCGCTCTTTAATAGAAAGGCTGATTTCCTTCTGCATCACGCCTTCGATGAGAAGGAGCAGGATCACGCCGCCATCCAGAATCGGAATGGGCAGCAAGTTCATGATGCCCAGGTTCAAACTGATCGCGGCGGTGATGCCCAAGAGCGGAGCCCAGCCATCTTCACGCGCAGCCGCGCCGACGGCGCTGCCGATGCCGATCGGCCCATCCACCTGACGCATCGAGACCTTACGCTGCACCATCTTCTGCAGCAGTTCCAGAATCAGAAAAGAGCTCTTCTTGTTGTCGGAGAGCGATCGTTGCAGCGCCTGTGAGAAATTCAGCTTTATGACTTTCGTCGGACGGCTCGCAATTCCAATGCGATACGCTGGTTCCTGCCCAGCCCCGCCCGGGTCAAGCACCGGTTTCAGCGTGAAGGACATTTTCTCGCCGTTCCGGAGTACTACAAGCTTCAGCGGCTGATCTTTGGTGTGGCTCAGCATCTGTATAAGCGCTGCCAGATGGGGAATATCCTTCCCGTTTGCGGTAAGAATCTGATCTCCAACTTTAATCCCGGCCTTAGCTGCGGGCATGCCAGGTTCGACGAGGGTCAATACGACTTTGCCCTCTTTTGGCACCCAACCCATATCTCCGTATTGATTAGGGCCAACCGCCTCGGGAACCAGTACCTTATCCATCACTTTGCCATCCCGCTCTATGCCGAAATCCAGCGATTGATTGGGGCTGAGGTCGTCCTTGATCTCAACCTGCTCCCAAGTCGGATTCTGGATCCCATCCACCCGCACAATCCTGTCGCCAATCTGTATGCCTGCTTTCTCCGCCGGCGTATTCGGATTCACCCATCCCACCACTGCCGGCTCATCCGCGAAAGCGAGATATTCGTAATGCACCATGTAGACGCAGGTAAGCAGCACAATGGCCAGCATGATATTCATTGCCGGTCCCGCGATCGCCACGATAAAGCGTTGCCACCGCGGATGATTCAGGAACTCGCCGGGATCGTCGGAACGGCTGTCCATCGGATTCTCGCCCGACATCTTCACATACCCGCCAAGCGGAATGGCGCTGATCCTATAGTCCGTATCGCCGCGCCTAAAGCCCAGCAGCCGCTTGCCGAAGCCTATGGAGAAGACTTCGACGCGAACCCCAAAATATTTGGCGGCGGCGTAGTGGCCAAACTCGTGAATCAGGATCAGAAATCCCAGCACGATGGCCATATCGAAGACGGTATGAAGGATAGACAGAATTTGCGGCATAATTTCCAGACTACTCCCAAAAAATCTTATTACGAAATGGCCCTGATAGGCGAACCCTTTCGGCGGCGTTCCTTTACCACTTCCCGCGCCAAAAGGCGGGCCTCGGTGTCCAGAGCAAGTACCTTCTTTATAGATTCCAATTGCTGGGCTGGCGTTGCAAGCATCACTTCTTCAATAATTCGCGGAATGTCCTCAAACCCTATCTGCTCCTCCAAGAACGCAGCCACGGCGACTTCGTCGGCCGCATTCAATGCGATAGTCTTCGTCCCCCCGCCGCTGCCGCGTCGTAAGCCAAAGCCAGACAAGGAAATTTACTCACATCCGGGGGGCAAAAATCCAGATGCCGTAAGTCACCGATCGAAAATCGCAAATCCGACCGAATTCTCTCCGGATACGTCAGCGCATACAAAATCGGCAGACGCATGTCGGTAACAGAGATCTGAGCAAGTATGCTGCCATCCACAAATTCCACCATCGAGTGGATCGTAGACTGCGGATGCACAATCACTTGCACCCTCTCCGGCGCCACATTAAACAGCCGGCAAGCCTCAATCACCTCGAAACCTTTATTCATCAAGGTTGCCGAGTCGATCGTGATTCTCTTGCCCATCTTCCAGGTAGGATGATTCAGCGCCTGTTGCACCGTAATCGATGCAAATTCCGACCGAGGCGTCTTCAAAAAAGGCCCGCCAGAAGCCGTCAGCCAGATCCGTTCAACCTCATTCCCGCTCTCGTCATTACCAATCTGCCCGCCGCGCAAACACTGGTGGATAGCATTATGCTCGCTATCAATCGGCAGCAGCGCCTTACCCTGCCGCCGGGCCTCCGAAGTAATCAGTTCCCCCGCCACCACCAGGCATTCCTTATTAGCCAGCCCCACCGATTTCCCCGCCCGCACCGCCTCATAAGTAGCCTCCAGCCCAGCGACGCCCACAATGGCGCTGACCACGAAATCCACCTCAGGATGTGTAGCCACCCGCACCGTCCCCGCCGCGCCCTCGACAACTTCAATCTCAGCCAGCCCCAAGCCGCGAAGTTTGCCCCGCAGCGAAGCGGCATCCTGCTCACCAGCGACCGAGAGGACGCGAGGCTTCCACCGCACCGCCTGCTCCAAGGCGAGCTCCGCATTATTGCCCGCAGCCAGCCCCGCAATCTGAAAGCGGTCAGGATAGCTCTCGACCACACTCAAAGTGCTGCGCCCAATAGATCCCGTCGATCCCAGTATGGCAATGCGTTTCATGCGGCCTTCTTATTGTAAGGGAGGAAACGGTAGTCTAGAGCTGGCTGGCACGTGCGGACTTTTCCTGCCGCTTTCTCCGTTCAAGCAGTCCAAGCACCGGTGCGTCCTGAACTGCGTCGGGAATGATTGGTTCATCGTCGGCGTGAAGCGCGACACAGTCGGGGTCATTCTCTCCGAGTTTCCAGGCAGGTAGCACTCGCAGAGTTCGCTTTCCAATACCCAAATCAAAGAAGAACTCCGGCAGCTGCGACTCACTTACGAAGTGCGCGGGCACGAGCCAATATGCGCCAAGCCGCTCAAACCTCGCCAGAAACGCATCCAGATTCCTAGAGTCCGACGGGTCCATGCGGTGAACTCTCGAAACGCTCACAAAGTGGTGGATGCCAGAGGTAGTCGAGGTTGGCGGGTTCGACCCGATCACAGCTGCATAGCTAAATGGGTGTTTTTTGTCAACCCCCGTTATCAATGACACATGCAGCTCCTCGCGCTCGTCGACGTCGCCGAGTTTGGCGCGCCAACTAGTAAAGATCTTTCGAGCGGCGTCAGCATTCATAAAGGCCAGACCGAGTATTGGCGGCTCACTGAGATCGGGCCCGAAAGCATATCCCACTCCCTTCCACCCGGCCCCATCCCAAACCGGCATGTCAATAAGAGAAAAAACGCGTGTGTCGCTGTGCTTAACGGCAGAGAAGTCAAGTAGTTCTTTTGGCGGATCCCCCTCCCCAATATTGTCAAACAATCTGTGTTCCTCGGCGCCCAGAGCCTCTGGTTCCAGCCCTTGCGACCACACCTCGCGGCGCAATGACGGCCGCTTCTCCTGATTTCCTTGTGCCTCCCAGTCCGAGATGCGCACGCGCATCCCGCTTCCAAGGATATTGCCCAGCGGAATTGATGGGTCTGAAAACGTGATCGCGCGACCGAAACCCTGTTCCCGGCCAAACACCTGTTCGCCGTATTCCTTGGGATCACTCGGAAGAGCGATCCGGAGCGAGATCTCAAGAACAAGGCCCTGCAGCCAATGCGAATCAGCAGCCACGCGCGACCCACCAGAATCCGGCGCCGCGGGATGGCTTATTGCAAGAATTTGACCGCCATTTGACGACTCGAACTTATAATCCGGTTTGCTTGACGCATCCTCTGAGGGAAAGATTTTTAGTGGGAACTCTTGCGCGTAAGGAAAAACACCAGGCCGCTCCAAACTGGTGGCCAGCAGCGATTCCAGGCACGCCAAAATTCGCTCCCCGAAGCAAAGAGAGTCGAGCCTATTTGCCACACGTGCCGTCACTTGGCAGCCGAGGACCGACGAGCGAAGCAACACCTCATTTCCAGCCGCAAACTCCGGCTTGGCAGGAAGGTCACGGTTCGCTGGCTGCCTGAGCCATTTCGTGAAAAATTCGCGAGCGCTATTTTGATCCTCACTCTCCGGGATTATGCCCTCTTGCCTTAACTGATCTTCGTAGCCCAATGAGTACAGCACAGCCATCCGGGACGATTCGAGCCCGAGCTGTTCGAGGACGGGCGGCAAAGTTGCGAGCAAATCTAAATCGGCGAATCCGGATTTTAAGAGCAAGATTCCCAAGATTGCGTCTTGAGTATTTCGCTCCTCCACGTAAGACTCCCTGCGTTTTCCGGTCAAGGCAAGATTCTGGGCGATACCCGAGGCCGCCTCGATCCACTGCAAAACAGCCGGGACCCTTCCCAGTTGAAGCTCAAGCCACACCAACTTTCGAAGGCAGGCTAGGCCCTGCGGAGGGATTTCACCCTCCTCGGCAAAGTCAGAGAATGCCTGGTTCGCGCCAGCAAGGACATTAGATCGTGCAGCCCATAGCAGACCGGCAGCCTCGTACGCCAATCCGCCCCCAACGAGAGCTGCAATTAACTCCAACCGGTACTCGCGCTTCGCGAGCATGAGTTGCGCCCGACCGTAGAGCCGAATGGCATCGTAGATTTTGCGTGCTCGAAGCTTTTGGTGGGCTCGAGCTAGCAGCATCCGACCGGCGTCGCCCTCGCTAGCTCTTCGTGCCATAGTATCCGTAAGCATTTCAAATAATTCATCGTAGTCCGGATTGCCGCCTAGAACGTCACCCAGTTCGATTATGATTTTGGAAACCATCTCCACAGGGTAGGAAATCAGCTCGTCTGTTTCAGCGACAATCGATTTGAGCTCGCGGAGAAGTCTAGAGGTCACTTCGGCGTCTGTAGGTCGCTCCTGTAAGCCCATCAAAATCAGGCTCGTTCTTGCCAAAAGGGCGTTGTTCGGCCGCTCTTTGTCCGATGCCAAACGCTCCAGTTCGCTGCGAAGTGTAGCTGTGCGGGGGGCCAGCTTCGCAACCCCCGCGTCGATTCCATGTGTTTTGACGCAGCCTGCTAACAAGGCCCACAGATTTGCCAGCAGCTCCAGATCGTTCGCATTGTCGCTACCGACCGCTAATTCCTCCACGGGCCGGTACAGGCTGATCAATTGCTCGAAATCGTCAAACCACCAAAAGGCGGTCCAGGCCTTGGCGTATGCAACACGGAGCCGCTGCTGGCGGTGTTTCAATTTGAGCGCGATCCTCTCGGCGCGCGCGAACCTTCCCTCAATTTCAGCGCGAGGCAGCTCCAATCCGCGTGCCAGCAACGCGGCGCGAAGGCAGTCTTCGCCCAACTGGTACTCCACTCCACGGTAGTGATTCGAATCCTCAATCTGCTTGTCAAGTTCTTCGAGTGCTTGCTGCCTTCTGAAATCACGCGGCCCAGCGACCTTCTGGTCGGCTTCGAACCCTGTCAGGTGCAAGGTTTCGACTGCAAGGTCTTCCAGCTTATCCTTGAAGATGTTTTCCACGATCCAACTTCGGTCGAGGATGCGGACCTTGAGCCGATAACGCTTCGTTAGAGCGGACTCAACCTCTGCCCTCACCTTATCTTTCACAAACTGATTCGTTATGAAGTAAACCAGCTTGTAGCCGCGTCTCGTGTTCTCGATCTTTCGGACATCAGATTCAACCTTTGAGCGCCACTTCTGCTTGGCACTAAAGGCAAATCCCCACCGCTGCTTTGTCTGACCGCTTGTAGCCAAGCCCTCATACCATCTCATCGAGACTTCGTCGGAAACCGGATAGTTTTCGCTATCAACCTTGCTGTCGCCGCCACCAACGGGCCCGGTCTGGGGAAGAAGGTTTGGGCAGATTTTCTTTTCGGCCAATTCCCGGCAGAAGTGTTCGAAATCGCGCTCCTGGTTCCGGCTTGTCAACGAATTGAGATGGTACTCGAACACAGCACGAGTTAGCGTGGACCGGCGGGATACCTTCGAGTCAGAGAACAAGGCCGGTCGTCGCGCCCGCATGTAGTCGGACGGACGAAACCCCTCCGAGTTCGGATTGCCGGCCTGCTCCGCGCCGGCCATTAGCGGTTTCTTGCGAGAACGAGCCAACCTAACCCCCACGAATATCTTAGTCTGGGAGCCCGAGCGAGCGAAGGCTTTTCACCACACCCAAGCTGTGACCGCGCACTCCCAGCCGGGTGCACCTCCTAACCAACCGCCTAGCGCAGTGGGTCGGGAACCGCAAGCTGTTTGCAGATTCGGACTGCTGTAGGGTTCTTAACCTCACGATGTCTCGGTACAGTGCTGGTCCGTTGCGCTGCAGGATTATGGTAGACGCTATGGTTAGCACCCTCGCGAAGCAGCACGCAGCCATGTGATTCCAAGTGGCGGATCAAATCGATGCGCTTCACAACTCACGTTACGGGAACCGTAATCTTCTCGCGCGCAATCTTTTTCCCGCGATGGGACTGGCTGGCTAGTTCACGATTAGCCGCCACCAGGAGCTCGATCGCATCGCGGAGATTCTTGCGCGCCTCGTCCAGCGTGTCGCCCTCTGAAATCGCACCCGGCAGCTCTTCCGTGTAGGCCACATAACCGCCGCCTTCCGATTCCGGGACTTCTTCGTAGACTGCGCTGAGAGTCAAGTTCATGCGCCTATCTTACGCTGCAAATCACCTCTAAGAGCAGGTACCTTTTCCCACTCCGACCAAAACGACCGACCCAAACGAAGCCCCATCCTAGCGTAGTGCCGGGTGCCGCAGACCCTGCCCTGAGCTTGTCGATGGGTCTCGCATTTGAGAGCTGGGATTCCGCTACTGCATGAAGTAGGGAAACTGTGTAACAATTACAGTGTAATAATTACCCACATGTGGCTAATTAACCACACTCGACCCCTAGCGTTATCAATGACTTGCAGCCCCGTCAATTGCCCGTTCTCGCGATGCTCTCGCGCCTTCCGCGAGCGAGATGCGGCCAACTCTTAGCCTTTTCCTTCCGCCATCGCCTTCCGAAGCGCTTTGTTAATCCGTGTCTGGTAGCCCCGTCCCTGGCTTTTGAACCAGGCCAAAACGTCGGCGTCCAGACGCAGCGTAATCGCAATCTTGAGCGGCCTATAGTACCTCCGCCACGACGTGCTCAAATCCAGCGGAAGTTTCTCCCCGTCCGCCGCAGCCCGCAGCCGGCCAATCTTCCCCCGCTTCTTCGCCCGTTTTGGCGCCGGTTTCCGTTTCTTCATGCCGTAACTATATATTTATATGTACAAAACAGCAACCACAAAACGTTTCACGTGAAACATTGTACATACAAAAGTAATCCAGGACTCAAAAAATAACCCATCCTTGCCGGGGGAGTGCAAGGATGGGAAACTTGCCGTCTGCCTCAGGCGAGACTAGGCTTGGAAAACCCGCTCGTGCTGACGAGCTTCGTACCACAACGCCAGCTCTACCCGGTTCCACAATCCAAGCTTATCGTAGATCGAGCGCAAATAGTTCTTGACCACGTGTTCCGTGGTTCCCAGGGAATCGGCGATCTCCCGATTCTTGCAGCCCTCGGCTACGCGTTGAATGATGAATTGTTCGCGTTCGCTGGTGCCGCGACGGACTGCTGTTTCTCCAAACATAATTGCCTCCGATAAAGTAAAGTTGCGAGCTTAACCCGCTTGATACCGCCTTTAATTCCAAAACGCATAAAAAGCCGGTTGAAATGAGCTTTCACCGTGCGCTCAGCCATGTTGAGATCCCGAGCGATTTGCGCGTTATCGCACCCCTGGAGCAGCAATTCGATGATCTGCTGTTCCCGAGGTCCTACCTGTGTAAATTGTTCTTCCATGATCACTTGCACCTCGCCGAATGTGCGCCTCGGTCGCTGCAAGTGGCGCGAAAAACTAAGCCCCTCGGCACATCTGAATTCAGTCGTTGCGTCTCATTTTGCAAACAGCTGGCCAAAATGGCCGCTTTCACGTTAAATCCAGGTGAAATTCGCCGAAACCCTATTTTTGGGGGGAAATTGCCGGTAGGGCAATCATTATAGACGGGTTGCAGGCCCGACTACAGGCCCTTCCACAGTCCTTCTAGGGTGAAACACCTAGAACAAACTTCCAATATCCTCACCTACCAAAGCGCATATTTACACACAGGTACAAATATTCACCCAGTCGTTCACTACCCTATAATTGTCAGGTGGATTTCAAGCTGGTTAGCAATTACAAACCTCAAGGAGATCAAGGAAAAGCCATCGAGGCGCTGACGCGCGGGGTTTTCGATCGCGAGCAACATCAGGTGTTGCTTGGCGTTACGGGATCGGGTAAGACCTACACCGCCGCCAAAGTGATCGAGGCGGCGAACCGCCCCGCGCTGGTCATGGCCCACAACAAAACCCTGGCTGCCCAGCTCTACCACGAATTCAAGACTTTCTTCCCTCACAACGCCGTGGAATATTTTGTCTCCTACTATGACTTCTATCAACCGGAGGCCTATGTGCCTGCGGCTGATCTTTATATTGAGAAGGAGTCCACCATCAATGATGAGCTGGACAAGCTGCGGCTTTCGGCGACCCGGTCGCTATTTGAGCGGCGGGATTGTTTGATCGTTGCATCCGTGAGTTGTATTTACGGATTGGGATCGCCCGAGGCTTATTACGGGATGCTTTTGTTTCTGGAGAAGGGACAAAAGATCAAACGCTCAGACATCACGCGCAAGCTGGTCGACATTTTGTATGAGCGCACGGAGGGGGATTTCCGTCGTGGGACGTTTCGGGTGCGCGGCGATGTCATCGAAATCTATCCTACCTATGACGACAACGCTTACCGCATCGAGATGTTTGGCGACGAAATCGAGTCGCTGGCGCAGATCGATCCGTTGTTTGGCACGGTCAAGCAGCGTTATATGCGGCTGCCGATTTATCCGAAGACGCACTACGTGATGAAAGAAGAAACCCGAGCCTCGGCCGTGGCTTCGATCAAGATTGAACTCGCATGGTGGGAAAAGGAATTGGAAAAACAAGGGCGGCTGGTGGAATCGCAACGCATCCATCAACGCGTGATGTACGACCTTGAGATGATCAAGGCCATGGGCTACTGCCATGGCATCGAGAACTACTCGCGGCATTTTACCGGACGCCTTCCCGGAGAGCCTCCGCCGACGCTGCTGGATTATTTTCCGCGCGACTTTCTCATGTTCATCGACGAGTCGCATCAGACCGTGCCGCAACTTCATGGCATGTATCACGGCGACCGGTCGCGCAAGCAGACGCTGGTGGAATACGGGTTTCGCATGCCCTCGGCGCTTGACAATCGTCCGCTGACCTTCGAGGAGTTCGAGCATCGCACCAACCAGATCGTTTATGTTTCCGCCACGCCCGGTCCTTATGAACTGACAAAGTCGGCTGGAGTGGTGGTGGAGCAGATCATTCGCCCCACTGGATTGATCGATCCTCCAGTGGAGATACGTCCAGTCAAAGGGCAGATTGACGACTTGCTGCACATGATCCGCGACCGCGTGGCGCGCAACGAGCGCGTGCTGGTGACCACGCTTACGAAACGCATGTCCGAGGACCTGGCTGAGTATTACAGCGAAGTGGGGGTGAAGTGCCGGTACATGCACTCCGAAATCGAAACTCTGGAGCGGGTGAAGATTTTGCGCGACCTGCGCAAGGGCGAGTTCGATGTATTGATCGGTATCAATCTTTTGCGCGAGGGACTTGACCTGCCGGAAGTATCGCTGGTGGCGATTCTCGACGCCGATAAGGAAGGCTTCCTGCGTTCTGCCGGGTCTTTGATTCAGACCATAGGGCGCTGTGCGCGCAATTTGAACGGGCGGGCGATTCTCTATGCCGATCGCATGACCGACTCGATGAAAAAGGCGCTCGACGAAACCAACCGGCGGCGCGCCATCCAGCAGGCGTATAACGAAGAGAACGGGATCACACCCGAATCGATTATTCGCCCGCTCGACATGACGCTGGTCGCGATTGTCGGCGCCGACTATGCGGATTTGACGGGCGCCGAAGTTGACGGAATCCCCGATCTGAAATCGCAGGAGGAATTGGACGCCTACATTGCGAAGTTAGAGAGCGATATGCGGGAGGCGGCCAAGCGGTTTGAGTTTGAGAAGGCGGCTAAGCTGCGAGATAGGATCAAAGAGCTGCGGACTAAGGAGTTTTTGTTTGCGTGAAAGAGGCTCGGACACTTTCAGTCCGGTGAGATGAGTTGCCCGCTCATCTTAATGGGCGGGCTTCAGTACGCCATCAAACCTGTTTCGAAACTACTACCTGAGAGGAAATCGCGGAGCAAGCGAGCGGGATCGGTCCGGGCTTGTGCGCTAAGCAGGCAGTAGACAAGCTGAGGGCGCAGTAATTGTCATCACTGTCAAAGCCAATGCGAATATCCACGTATCGTGCGGACTCACGCTGTAAAGGAGCTGTCCGAGTAATCTCGTCAGAGCTTCCGGCATAGTAAAGTTGAGAGAGGTTGGAAGATATGAATCGTACAATGTCTCTATTCCAGCACGAGTAGCACTCAAGCTGGAAAGTGCCTTAGAATCAATTCAGCTGATCATGTCGGGGCGTAGCGCAGCCTGGTAGCGCACCTGCCTTGGGCGCAGGGGGTCCGCGGTTCAAATCCGCGCGCCCCGACCAACATCCCCTGTCCGTTCCGGAGACATGGGTAACTGAATGTACCGGCTACATGGATGACACTCTTGGGCGAAAAGATTTTCGGATGGCCTAGCGCCAGCGCTTCAGGCTCGGCCAGAGCTGGACCAACGTGCCAAATTTCTTGCCCGTACAAATAAAAACGTCGATTTTTTTTTCCAGAGCGTAGGGATTGTCGGCAGACCTCCCCACGTATTCCACGTGCTCCCAGAGGCCTTCGAGAACTTCTCTGCTGTCGTCGAGAACGATCGTGCAGTTGCCTGAGTAGCCACGCGGGCCCCAGATGAACCAGGTTTGGTGGCCACTGAGCGCGGGCGGGAGGCCGCGGCGGCGCCCAAAGAAATCGATGGCGCCGGCCTGGCCGTAGTCCTGCGCAAAGATGGCGCAGTCGGAACGCTCCTGGGCGGGGATGCGATTCCAAGCTACCGCTGCTTCGTCGGCAATTTCTTTCCAGCCAAACTGGTCGGCGTACCACTGCGGCAGCATTGCCTGGGCGTGGGCATGCTCCATAACCGGGAGCTTGAAGGGGAGATGGTTCGCATACGCGAGGAAGCTGTCAGGAGAAAGCACCGGCACCATCACTGGAAGAAGATATACGCCGCTGGCCAGCAGGACGAACGCAATGGCCGGTTTGATCCATTGACGGCGGGGGTGAGCACTGTCCTTGTCGTCAATCCTTTCCCAATCGGTAATCGTGGACTCAATCACGACGGCGCCGGCGGCCAGCAGCATGGGATAAATCGGAGCGAGGTAGTAGTTCTTGCCATGGAGTGTGAAGAAGACCGCGTAGGAGACGAGATAGCACCATCCCAGCACACGGTAGGGCTTGAGACGAAAAGAGAAGAGCAGCGCGAACAAACCCAGGAGCCAGATTGGCGCGGTGAGAGGACTTACCAGCAGCGTCTGCTGGAAGAAGTAAGCAAACGGTCCCAGTACTACGTCACGGCCCTCGGCGCGGATGTTGTGCATCAATTGAACAAAGGGCCAGTCGTATTTGATGTTCCAGAGAAGGTTGGGAAGAAAAATGAGTAAGGCTGCGAGTCCTCCGAACCAGATCCACTTATTGAGGAAGACACGGCGTTGCTGGGTCAACAGTAGGCCGGACGACGATGCCCAGGCCGGAACACAGCGATCGAGTATTTTTCCTCCAAACCAACACCTGCGACCACGCCGAAACAGAGCCAGTAGCGGGGATTGTTGCGCTTAATGGCCAGGATGGCGAAATAGGCGCAGCCCATCCAGAGGGTAGGTTCAAGACAGTTGGTGGTGAGCAGGCTGCCGTTGGAAAGGTAGAGTGGTGCGATGAGTGCGCAGATTGCGCTGAGGAGAATGGCGTAGCGGCGACCGCCAAGTTCGCGGGCGATGGCAGCGGTCTGTACAAGCAATAACGAAGAGGACAGGGCTGGGATCAAGCGAATGCTGCGCAAGGTGTCGCCCAGCAGGGCGCGGCATACATGGATCAGGAAGGGGATGAGCGGGGGCTGGTCGACGTATCCCCAGGCGAGGTGATCGCCGCAGGACATGTAATCGAACTCGTCGCGGAAATAGCCGTAGCGGTTGTTGAAATAAATATGGAAGAGCAGATTCGTCAACGCGATGGCCCAGACAACCGCCATGCCAGTGGCGAGAAACGATTGGCGATTGCAGCTGGGATCAGAGGGAGTGGCGGCGCTGCCCATAGGGATCTGGCGATGAAGATATCAAGAATAGCGGAAAAGAGTGGACGGTAGAATCGCAATGCAGACTCCGCTTCCCAAAAGAAAACGACAAAACCACAAAATCGCCAAGGACACCAAGGTTCACGAAGGAAAACAATTTGAACTGCGAAAACGTCGTGAAACTTGGCCTCTGGTGGTTATAGGGTTTGGAAATTGAGCACGAATCAAGTATGAACGGTAAACCCGGTGGTCCCGCGCCGGCGCTACGTCGCCTTTGTTGTCACGAATATTTCAAGCACACGCTCGTTGAGCATATCGGCTAACTTGTTGGCGTCCTCAATCCTTGTGCCTCGAAGCAATTCAAATCCGATGGTCGCTGCGCGGAGTAGCGGAATCGTGTCATGGTACAGCTGCACGGTGAGGAAGGGTTTGCCATCAACCGCTTGCTTGACCAGGAATCGGCAATTGCTGCGCTCGGTCTGCTCGTCTGGCATTATGTCTCCGTAGGCGGAGTAGCGCTCCGTTTCAGTCGCAGCCTGAGAAGATAGCACTCTGGGTGCACAGGATTTCCCTCGTCGTCAGTCCTAGCATCTTCGACTTCTACCGGATTTTGACACTCAGAGCGGGTTGAGAACTGGCGGGTCTCGGTCATGGCTGAAAAACAGGATAGATAACCAGAGCCGATCATCCAATACAGTTTGCTAAGTATCTGACGGTTCAGCAAACCTCAGGAGGCGGGGCGTTCTGCGATCAATTTAAGAATTTTGTTTACGTGCACGAGAACCGGCTCAGCGCCATCGGACTTGCTGAAGACAGCGGAAATGCCTGAAGATCGAGTTTCTTGTTGCACACTCGGCCGGTCTATATTCGTAAACATCAATAACGGCACCTCTGGCGCATGCCTCTTGAGAATACGGGCTGCCTCCAACCCGTTCATGACCGGCATCGCCAAATCGAGTATGACCAGGTCTGGCTTAACCTCCCGAGCTTTGTTGACGGCTTGAGCCCCGTCGGCCGCATCGTACGCTTCAAATCCTTCAGTTTCGAAGCGAGAGCGCAGAAGTCCTCGCACGGCGGGATGGTCATCGACGATCAAGATACGTTTCCCCTGCATTCACGCCCCTGATTGAAATTAGCTCAACTGCGAGTCAGTGGAATCGGGCGATCTGGGTACAAACCTAGAAAATATGGGGAATTTCGCAACTTTACGGCTTGATGAAGTGGTTCAGTCAGCCGGGAATGGACTCGCCTCTTGCAAGGAAGCAGTAGTAAAGGTTGGTCGAAACATGAACCCTATTCTCATAGAATTCAGAGGCCGGAATTCACAGTTCGGGCCACGTGAATTTCGAGTTATTATTTGAGCGAGGCTCTTGCCGCCGCAGCGGTTTCAAGCTGGGAAAATTATTGGGGGAAGAGGGATGGCCATCGATTTTGTTCGACCACGCGCAGAAGGAGACGACTCCGTTCGCTTGCAGCCCGTGGAGCGCTTAAAAGTGTATTTGTTCGGCGCGACCGTATTGTTCGCGTCGTTTGGGGCGGGGGAAGCGGTCTATCGGCTCTTGTTTGCGCAGTTTGACGGCGCCACCGACCGTATTCCCATTGAGGCGCTGTTTGGTTTGGTTTTTGCGTGGCTGGCGGCCAAATTCGTCGGCGGCGTTTACAGAAATCGTAAAGAGAGAAGCGCGCGGCTCAACTTTATTTGGGCCCGGAGCCACAAAATACGAGGCGCCGTGGAAGGGATCACTCCAGTGGGTCATCCGTTGAAAAACCAACAATCGATAAGAGTGATCAGGGAAGAAGTCGACAGGATTGAATGGGCGCTCAAGGAGATTTTGCCGAGTTAGCGCAGCGCCCGGTGGTTAAGTAGCGTGATTCAGTATCGTTGAGACCGAAGTCGCCAGGCTGGAGATTCAATGAATCACGAGGGTCGGCTGATTTCCCGTGCCCCAAACGTCTGCCGGGGGCGTTATGGTGGATGGGAGAGTGCCGCCCGTAGAGGGTCCCGCTGAGACGGCGACGGCAAAGCTTACGTAGGTTGTCGAAGCCGCGATTGCGGCACAGGTGGTCGCGCAATTCGTCGTGAAGGCAAGGTAGTATCGACCCGCTGCGAGACTTGTGGAACCTTGACTCCATGCTAAGGTCTGAAAAGCTTTGGACGGCGCAAAGGTTGCTCCCGCTGTAGGCCCAATATCCGCCACAAGATTTCCAGAATTGTTGAAGATGCCGATGTCGTATGCATTCGCCGTGTTATCGGCGGTGGTTACGTCGTAGGTTATTTTGGTAGTGGTTACGTTGTAGGGTAAGAGGATTCCCCACAGCCTGGTGACATTTTTGGTGGCAGGTTGAACCCCTCCGGTATGTTCGCCGCCGGTGACGAAGAACGGTAAAGTCGCGGCGCTTCCGCCCGTCGCGGAGATGGTGACTGATCCTGGACTATTCGTAATGTTGATGTTCTCGCCTGCGGTGAGGGTGGTGAGCACCGGAGCGTTGCCGGTCGACCCGATCAGGATTTGCCCGTTCGTGGGCGCTGCTGTCGAAACGACGCTTGTTGGATTCGAGAAGTATGCGATTCCGTCGGTGGTTCCCGCCAAATTGCTGGCGAGCGTGACCGTCCCGCCCAAGGCCACCGTGCCGCCCCCTGACAACCCTGATCCCGCTGCGACTGTAATAGAAGGATTAGTCAGCATGGCATTCGTTACCCCAGCGGAGGGGATGCTGATCGTGCCGCTGCTGGTGATTGGTCCGCCCGTCAAGCCGGCGCCAGTATTGATGCTGGTGACCGTGCCACTGCCACTGCCGCCACCACCGCCGAAAGTTTGCCCGGGGGCGAAGGTGATCAGGCCATTGCTGGCAATGGACAGGCCCGTCGCGGTGGGCGTGCTTCCATTGGACCCGAAGAGCAAGTTGAGCGAGCCGGATGGTGCCGATGTGTCATTCCCCGTCGGCTCTGCCATCCAGCGGAAGTCCTGCGTGACCGCCGATGATGTCGTGCTGCTGAACGATGAGGCTTGCAGATCCAGCGGATTCGAGTTGAAGCCTTGGGTGGCCGTCGCTGTGCCAGTATCAGGCAATAGAGCACCCGCTTCGGAGACGGTACCCGTGAATGTGCCCGTGGTTGCCGCTAATCCACTGGTGAAGGCGCCAGTCGTGCCAGTTAGTGCGCCGGTAAGCGTGCCACCCGCGAGTTGCAGGTAGCGTTTATCGGTGAACGTCGTGTTTAGACTAAGCGTCCCACTGCTGGTGACTGGTCCTCCAGTCAGGCCTGTTCCGCTCGCCACGCTGGTTACGGTTCCTCCGGTACTTGGAGCGGTGTTCGTGAGGGTGACTGTGCCGCCTAACGCGACTGTTCCTCCGCCGGAGAGGCCAGATCCGGCCGTGACCGTGATGGAATTGTTGGCAAGCATGGCGTTCGTCACGCCGGCTGATGGAATGCTGATCATGCCGCTGGAAGTGATCGGTCCGCCAGTCAACCCAGCGCCTGTCGCGACGCTGGTCACCGTGCCACTGCCGCCGCTGCCTCCACCAAAGGTTTGGCCGGGTGCGAAGGTTATCAGGCCATTGCTTGCAATTGAAAGCCCCGTCTCCGTTGGCTTGCTTCCATTCGACCCGAACAGCAGGTTCAGAGATCCGGAGGGAGTTAATGAATCGTTGCCGGTCGATTCCGCCATCCAGCGGAAGTCTTGCATGATCGCTTCTGAAGTCGAGCTGCTGAACGAGGAGGCTTGCAAATCGAGCGGGTTCGAGTTGAAGCCTTGCGTGGCGGTTGCCGTGCCGGTACCAGGCAACAGAGCTCCTCCCTCGGTCACGGCGCCGGTAAATGCGCCGGTCGTTGCTGTTACGGTCGTTGCCGCGAGTCCGCCGCTGAAAGCAGCGGTTGTTCCTGTGAGTGCACCAGTAAGAGTGCCGCCAGCAAGTCGTAAGTAACGCGCGTCGGTGTAACTCGTATTCAGACTGAGCGTTCCGTTGCCAGTGATCGGACCACCGGTGAGGCCGGTTCCGCTGGCTACGCTGGTTACGGTTCCTCCTGAACTGGGAGCCGCGTTTGTCAGTGTGACTGTGCCACCTAATGCCACAGTGCCGCCGCCGGAAAGGCCGGATCCGGCTGTGACCGTGATCGAATTGTTAGCGAGCATGGCGTTGGTCACGCCAGCCGATGGAATGCTGATGGTGCCGCTGGAGGTGATCGGCCCGCCGGTCAAGCCAGCGCCAGTGGCAACACTGGTTACGTTGCCGCTGCCCCCCGCCCCTGGAAATGTCTGACCGGTGGCGAAAGTAACCAGGCCGTTGCTTGCGATGGAAAACCCTGTGGGTGTAGGCGCGGCTCCATTGGATCCGAATAGCAAATTCAATGAGCCGGAGGGAGCGGATGTGTCATTTCCCGCCGGTTGCGCCTGCCAGCGAAAGTCTTGCGTGATCGCTTTTGAAGTCGAACTGCTGAATGCGGAGGCTTGCAGATCGAGCGGATTTGAGTTGTAGCCTTGCGTAGCCGTCGCCGTGCCTGTACCTGGCAATAAGGCTCCCGCGGCAGATAGGGCGCCACTAAACGTGCCACTGGTGAAGGCAGCGGTTGTGCCGGTCAGGCCACCCGTAAGAGTGCCTCCAGCTAGTTGCAGATAACGCGCATCAGTATAAGTGGTATTCAAGCTGAGTGTTCCGCTGCCGGTGATCGGTCCTCCGGTAAGACCGGTTCCACTGGCTACGCTGGTTACGGTTCCTCCTGAACTTGGGGAAGCATTGGTGAGCGTTACCGTGCCGCCCAAAGCAACGGTGCCGCCGCCTGATAATCCTGATCCCGCGGTGATGGTTACGGACGGATTGGCGAGCATCGAGTTTGTTACGCCAGCGGAGGGGATACTGATGGTGCCAGTCTTTGTGATCGGCCCGCCGGTAAGACCTGCTCCGGTGGCGATGCTGGTTACAGTTCCGGTGCCCTGGCCCGGAAAGGTTTGCCCGGAGGCGAAATTAATAGTCCCATTCTGGTTGACGCTCAGCCCAGTCTCAGTTACGTCGCCGCTGACACCGAAGAGCAGGTTAAGAGTTGCTGACGTGGCCGTGGAATCATTTCCGACCGGCTCAGCCTGCCATTCCCAGATGTAAGGCACCGCCCTTGACAGGGTCGTGTTGTAGGTGGAAGCCTCGAGGACCAACGGATTGGAATCGTATCCTAGTGTGGCCGTGGCGGTATTGACTGGAGGCAAAGTCAGGGCACCGCGAACGAAGGCGGTTCCTGATACGTCCAAAGTGCCGGCGGGAGACGTGTTGCCGATGCCTACGCTGCCGCCCGATTCGAAGATGGCGGAATTCTCGATGTTGCAGGCAGTGGTGAATTTGGCGATCTGATTGACAGTTGCAGTTCCATCGGTAGTGAGGCCTGAACACGTGGTTTGCGGCGTCGGGCTCAACAGGATTCCGCCTGCGCCCGGCGTTAGAATCTGCGCTGCGGATTGAGGATTTGCGGGTGCTGCATTGGCGCCGGAGGCGGACTGCGCTGGCGTGTGTTGACTGTCCGCGAGGACATAGGCCGAAGCCGGCTTGCCCCCGAGTAGTTCTGTGTCAGCCGCCTTCAGCGCATAGGCGACACTCAACAACAGAATGCGTGGTTGCTCCGCTTGTCCGTCGGGGCGGATGCCCAGCCAACGTGCTTCGGCCGCGAAGAAAATCTCCAGCGGCAGACCGGTGTCGCTGGTTGCCCCGAGCAACGCGCTGAAACGCCCGGCCGAGTCCAATGGCAGGGTCTGGACTTCTTGCCAGACGACGGATTGGCTGGTCTCGTCTTGATAAAGAGTAAACGTGACGCCGAGATCTCCGCTTAGGGGCTTCCCGGCGTCATCATGCACGGTCCCGTTGATCCGAATTAAACGGGGCACAGTGGCGGTTGTTACCGCAGCCGCCTGTGCATCCACCTGGGCCACGGCGAGCGCACCCAAGACCAGGTGCGCTGCCAAGAAAATTATTGAAATGCGAATCAATGAAGTGCGAGTCAAACCCACCACCCACCTCCTGCAAAGCCGGCTGGGGGAGAGTTCAACGGCGCGCGAACAGAACCCTTCTACGTTATTTAGTTCCCGCTTGAGGCTTGATCTGGGTACGATCGCCAGCCATGATGTAGGGCGTACCGCCGGTTGCCGTGATCTTGCCGGTTACACATACGCTCTTGTCCTTATAGGCGCTGATTACCTCGTCGGGGCCGCCGGGCTGTGCGCCGAAGGCCACGAAGTAGAACACGGGATTCGGTTCTGGCTGATCCAGATCGAAGGTTACAGGCTTTCCGCGGCCCGCAATTCCATACTTCGAAATCTTCGTGTCGACAACCTTTCCGCATATGGTTGCCGATTCGCCAATATGGTTCTTGGCTTCGGCGGGAGCTACGCGCGGCGGTGCGCTTTGAGCGGAGGCAAAAAGCGAAAGGCCAATCATACCAATCATTGCAACAAGCTTCCTCAAAGTCGTCATAGGGTCTCCAATTCCTGTAATTCGGCGTGAGCCGGTCCAACATTCAAGGTAGTACCAACAACGCGTCAAATTCGCAATCCGGCATAGGGATCTCGGAATGCGAAGCCTGCAGCTTAGTCACCGATGAGTCTAAAAACGATTCGAAACGGAGACTAGTCTTTGCTTAGGTTCCAACTTAGGCTCGGACTTAGCTTCGAACGACAGCACGAGCGGGTTGGGGGAGGGGGGAGGGCAACTGAAAGTTTCACTTCTTCTCCACGTCATCTTTTGCCGGCACCAGGGCTGCGCTCTGCTTTTTTGGAGCATTCGCTTGAACCAGCGCCAGCGATACGGTTTCCCGAAGCTTATCGTATCCGATCGAACCAGTCATGAAATGACCATTGATGAAGAAGCTCGGAGTGCCGCTTAACCCGAGTTTTAAGGCTTCGTCAGAATCCTTCTTCACCACGGCTGTTTGTTCTCCGGAGTCGAGGCATTTGTCGAAACGGTCGCCATCGAGCTTCAGGGCACGCGCCTCTTGCTTCAGTTCGGTGGTATGCAGCTTCTTGGTCTCAAACAAGGAATCGTGATACTCCCAGAATTTGCCTTGTGCGCCGGCGCAGCGCGCGGCTTCCGCGGCCCGGGATGCGAACTGGTGCATGGGAAGAGGAAAGTCTTTATAGACCAACGAGACCTGATCGCCGAATTGTTCCCGCAGCTTTTTCAGGTCGTCATTTACTTTCTGGCAATAGGGGCACTCGTAGTCGGCAAATTCGACAATCTGAACGGGGGCATTTTCAGAACCAAGCCGCGGCTCATTCGCCACTTCAGCCTTGGCGCTAGGCTGGCTCAGTTCGACCACCACACCATACTGTGCTCGCAGATCAGCGATGTAGGCCGCCTGCGCTTTCTTGGCGCGAATCTGATGCACCGTAGAAATAATGTTGGGCCGCGCCGTCTCATACGTGTCTTCGGTTTGTACGCCCTCAAAGTAGAAGCGGAGTTCGTCCTCTGTCGGTTGCGGAATCTTGCTCTCAACGTGACGCTTGAACAATTCGTCAAGAGTTACGCCTTCCTTCTTGGCTTGCATGTCGAGTAACTGGTTATCGATGTACTGCTCGAGGGCATCACGCTCGGCAAGGTAGTACTTGTATTTTGCCTGAAGCAGTTTCGAGCTTTCTTTTTGATCGAGTTCATCTGCGGTTATCTTATGACCGGCAATCTCGGCTACTACGTTTGTGTCATCCTGGCCCACCGCTGGAAGGGAAAGAGCCCCCATGGCTATTCCCAATCCAAGCGCAATCAGAGCGTGCTTGGTTAGCATTGTGTAAATCCTCTCTTCAGTTTTTGGGGGGAGACAGAACGATATAAGTGTAAAGGCCCGGACGCCAATTGTAAACTGGCGTCCGGGATGTTTTTTTAGGGGTTTACCCCGGCCGAAGCCCCAGCAAAGCTGCTTCAGTACGACTGTTTGGCCCGTCAAGTCAGAAGACTAAAAGTCGTGGTCTTCCGGCGTGCAGCCGCAGAGTCCGTAGCCGCTGCCCAGCGTCAACCCATAAGAGCAGGAGATCGCCAGGTTCGAGAGTTCGATCTTCCCGAGGTTGGAATCGGCGAACTTGGTTTCGGTAACGAAGAACGGCCCCTTTTCGGGGATGTTCGAAGTTGCCTGGATGTGGGTGCCCCACACGCGGAGTCCTGGGGCCGCCACGGGGTTTGTCGGGTCATTCGTCGAGGACGAGACGACCTTGATTACGCCACGCGAGGTTTCCGCACGGCCAGTGAATTCGTCGTCCGTGAGCTGTTTGTTCACAGACTCCGAAAGCAGACCATCTGATGTCACCAAGCAAGCGCAGCACGACTGCAGCTCTTCGCTGTCGTCGAAAATATAGAAAGCGGCCCACAGCGGCCCGTTTTCCACGCCTTCAACATCTGTGGTTGCCTGGTCGCCGTCGTTGATCGCGCGCACGACTCCATCGGGCGCCCCAGCGGTGTTCGCGTTGGAGTAGTAGGAGACAAAATACACGCTGTTGTCACCAACAGGTGCTTGGGCCAAGGCGTTTCCCGTAAGCATCAGGGCCAAGGCCAGCATGAACAACACAAAGCCAAACTTTTTCATCTGGAAGATCCTCCTGGTTGATTGTGGCGCCTTGCGCTGGGGGAGGATCAGCTACGGGCGCTGGAGGAAATGTAAACTTTCCAAAAAACTTTACAAGTACCCACGTGGCTTAGTCAAATACAGTAAGGCCTGTGCTACTGCCTATGGATTAGTTTTAAGCTTATGAACTAGTTCTCTAAATTGCGACATCATTGCGGGGGTGGGCCGCCGCGCAGTTGCTTGCTGTAGTCCTTCAACATTTGTTCAAGCTGATCTGGAGGTATGGGTTTGTCCGGAGGAGCGACAGCCGGTAGTCGCTGCACGACCGGGTCGGAATCACCATTGGAGAACATTGGAGAGCTAGTGGGGGGTGTCCAAAGATACGGGTTGCCACCGGGTGGTTTGGCTTGGCCAGGAGCGATTACCTGGCTTACCTGACTAGAAGCGACCGCAGCGCTTGCAGCGGGCTCTGCTCCGCGCAGGGACAGTAAAACCTGCGCTGGCGCGTTCGGAGTTTGCGGAGAGCTTACGATGATGAAATCATATGCCGAACCGTTGAGCAGCTGAACCAAGACATCTTGGGCTGGTCCTGGACCAGCGTGTTCGTAAATGCGTTCGAGTCCACTGCCGGGTGGAACTTCGATCTTAGCCCCACTCTTTTCCGCCACCAGTCTGAGTACTTCGGCCAGGGTAGAATTCTTTGCGTCAATCGTGAGTTGACCGTCGCGATAGGTGACGATGGGCGTGTCTGGTGAACTCTTGACGGCCGAGGATGTGGCAGCATCATCCTGCAATGGCTGCAGTATTCCGCGGCTAGCAATATTTGCTTCAGCCACAGGGGCTGTGATTCTCACTGTGGTTTTGGGCATCTGCTCAAAAGATGATTTTGCATCGATTGTGACGGGCGACGGCAATTTTGGCGACGGTAACGGTGCAATGTTGTGAGGGACGGCCTGTGTTTCGGACAAGGGCAAGGCAGCAACCGTGTGCGACGGTGTCACTGCTCGGTTGGCCGCAATATTATTTCCTTGACTGTTCCCTTCAATGCCTCTAATTGCCGGGGACGACACTATAACATTCGAAAGCGGCGGCGGGACGGAGGTGCGAGCCACTATTTGTGTTTGAACGGCTGGTGTCGCCGTACTCCCGCTCGGCGTGGGCGTAGGCGCGTGTCCCGAAGGAGCGGTTTTGGCTTCGTTCACAGGCACCCTGACAGTGACGCTGCCCGGCGGCGTCATGGACTCAAGGTCGATGGTCTGTGTTTTGGCGGATGGCCCAGCAGCAGCCGCATTCGGCAGGGACGGAACTGTGTGACGAGGACTGACACTCTTATTATCGACCGATGGAAGGGGCGCTGTCGCGCTCGGCAACGGCGGTGGTGGCGTTGCGCGAGCAATGACCTGGCGCGCGGCGGCCGGCGCGGCGGCAACCGCATTCGGCAAGGGCGGCAATGAATGCTGAGGAGCAACGTGCTCCGCTTCGATGACGGGAAGGGGCGCTGTGACATTCGGAGTTGGTGGCGGCTGTGACGCGCGAGCGGTTTGTCTATCTAACGTGGGCGAAGCTGCAACCGCATTGGGCAGTGGCAGCACTGAATGCGCCGGGGCAACGTTGTTTCCCTCGATCACGGGCAGCGGCCGTGTGACAGTTGGCTGTGATGGCGCGGTGCGTGCGACGAACTGTCTTTCAACTACGGGCGCGGCTGCCACTGCTTTCGGCAACGGCGGAAGTGCGGTGCTGCGGGCAGGGTTCTGTTGTCCAGACAAATTCGGTATCGTTTGCGGTTCTGCGGTGGCGAGTCGGGCGGGACCCGGAGCTGCGCCGCGACCTCCGCTGGGACTTCCTGTAGGACTTCCGTCGGTTTTGGCGGCAGGTACGAGCTCGATCTGCGTTAACACGGAGTAATTTGGATTCGAATCCAGAACACCCTCCAGAATAACCACCCCCGGGTGCGGAAGTGTAGACGGCGTTCGATACACTCCCTGGTCGTCGACGGTCCCACAGGCGAGACCAGAACAACCGAGACCTGAGACGTTCCAATGCACAGCCACTGTTTTTCCCTGCGCGTCGGTAACTTCAAAGCGTTGAGTCTGGTTGGCAGCAACTGTCGCTCCATCGGGGTGAACGTTGAACCTGTGCGGGAACACACGCGTCGATCGCTGGACGGTCAGGCCGGCTGGGGCTGGAGCTGATGACGCGCAGAGTGCTCGCGACCCGAAACAGGCGAGAAGGCCAACTGCGAAGGCGATGCGCACGCCATCTTTGATGCCAGAGGGGATACAAGAGCGCAATTCGAGAATGGGTGGTCCTTGGGAATTAACTATGCCGCGACCGCGCCTTGGTGGATTATCCCTCAGCATAACCGCCTCACCTCTGCGCGCAGTCATAAACCGTTGCGCACAATGGCACGCACACTCACTTCGTGGATGCGGCTGCGCCACGATCTGCGGAGACGCCGCGCTGCTAGGGGGAGCGTAGGCACAACCAGTAGACTACGAAGCCGCCCCAGCAGCAACTGCACGAACGGGCTAACCAGCCTGTCTAAGGATAACAAAGTAACCCTTTTAGACTAAGCCATATGTAGTTACCCACTCATTCTAAGGTAAGATTCGGCGAGATGCCAGTAGCATTGTGCCAGTTCCAGCGGTAAATCTCTGCGCGATAGTGAACGTAATGTTCTCCGACGCCCAGATAGAGAAAAAGCGTTCAAGGAAAGGGTTGACAATGGCTTACGGTCTGCCAGATAATGGCTGCGCATTCCGGCCCTTGGTTTTGTGGCCAGGCTGTGAGCCATTCCCCCACCTGAAGCCGGAAATTCAATAAGAGCAGTCTATTCTGATCGCAGATTCGACCGGGCTAGTTAACGCCCAGCACGGAGATCTTCGCCGTTTGGAGATCTCCTTGCTGACCGAGAACAGAGCTGGTTCGAACACGGGAGAACATTGTGACCATGGCTCCGAGCAACAACGGCTTTTTGCTGCTGGATGCTGGATTAAATCTGATTGCGTCGAATGGACCAGCCCTCCAGATTCTTTGTTTCCCAAGTGGAGCCGACCGTATCAAGCAGCCGAAAGTGTTTCTGGCGGATCGAGTGCGCACAGCCCTCATCGATCACCGGAATCCGGCGAGTCCGGTTTTTGTCCGAGAGTATAAATCGGGTAAACGCCGTTATATTTGCAAGAACTTTCAAATCGACTGTAATGGCCAGTCTGCAGTTCAGCCGGCTTTCGCCTTGCTGCTGGAGCGAAATGCTTCGAGCAGCCCGTCGGCACTATCAGAAATCTCTGAACAGTTTGATTTGACGCAACGAGAACGTGAAACGGTGGAGTTTTTATTGCAGGGGTTGACCAGTAAAGAAATTGCGAACCGCATGGGGATTAGCCCCAACACCGTGAAGGCGTTTCTCCGCTTGGTGATGGTAAAGATGAAGGTCTCAACCCGCTCCGGAATTGCAGGGAAAATTGCCGGATCTTCCCGGGCCAACGATTAAATTTCCATCCCTCGCAGCATCGGGTTAGTCGCGAATTAGTTCAATTGAAGCATTTACGAACGGAGCGACTTCAGGCATGATCCGATCCTGTGAAGCAGCCCTCAGATCAAGAACGACGTCAGCATGAGCGCTTTCCCCAGGTGCTTGAGGTGCATGTACGGAGTTTAATATCGAGCCACTCGCCGGGCACCCAGCCCAAGGAATTCGATGGTCGCATTCATAATCTGAGCAATGGCGGCGTTTGCGTACTTAGCTCGAGTCCGCTCCCGGCTGATACCTTCGTGTGCTGCAACCTAGCGGCGCCCGATGTTCCCGTTTCCATTCCCACGCTCATGCAAGTACGATGGACGGTCAAGCGCGGACAAAAACCTGCGAGCTACATTAGCGGCCTGCAGTTTGTCGTCTAGATAAGTTTGCGTCATTTCAGAGAAGTGGAACACGTTTATCGGAAGCGCGGCCTTGGGGTCGCAGACCTAGTCTAATGGACTAATACAAATGGGTTAATACGAAATAAACCGCAGAGGGGGTAATCCTCCCGGTATAGTTCGTATAGGTTAGTCCGTCCTCCCCCGAATTGCCCAGGCATTAAAGATGAGTTCCTCTGTCGCCCTTCGTGTCATCGCCGTACTCTGCGCGTTCGTGTGTTTCGGAATGGCGTTGGGTTGCGGTTCGGGAGGCGCGGCCAGCCGAGCGGCAAAACTCATGCAAATCAGCGTTTCTCCCGCAAATCCGAGCATTCCGAAAGGGGCAACTCTGCAGCTGAGCGCCACAGGGGTCTATGACGACGGGAGCGCGGAAACTTTAAATTCAGGGGTGATTTGGCACCGCAATAATCCACCAGGGGAGATGAACGATGACCAAGGAAAAGTAAAGGCGGCTTTAGCTTTTTCGGTGGCACGGCAGACAAGTCAGCCGTCCGCGGAGATCGGCGATACCCAGGGAGTATTAACGGAAGCTTTAGGTTCTTTCGCGACCTGGCAGACAAGTCAGCCGGCTGTGGCGGTGGTTGACTCCCAAGGATTCGTAACTGCGATAGGCCAAGGGGTCACGCAAGTATCTGCAACCTACGAAGGAGTAACGGGCGCTACGCCGGTCACCGTAGGGCAACCGGCATTACTGAGCATCACGGTAAGCCCGAACCAGTCATCTTTGCCTATCGGCGAGTCCGCTCGACTAAGTGCGACGGGAAGCCTCTCCGATGGAAGTACCCAAGATCTGACTCAAAGCGCGACGTGGAGTTCGTCAGTCGTGAGCATCGCTAGAGTAAACGCTCAGGGAGTCGTGATTGGCATGGGCGCAGGCGTCGCACAGTTGTCTGCGGCGTATCAGGGCGTGACGGGCAGTGCCTCGGTTACGGTAGGAGCACCAGCATTGCTCAGCATCACGGTCAGTCCGAACCAGACCTCTTTGCCTTTGGGTGAGTTCGAGCAACTCGCTGCCACCGGAAACTATTCCGATGGAAGTTCTCAAAATCTGACTCAATCTGCGATCTGGAGTTCGTCAGTATCGGCATCCGCCAATGTGAATGCACAGGGCGTGGTTACAGGTGTGAGCGTAGGCGTTGCGCAGATATCGGCGGTATATCAGGGGTTAGCGGGGAGCGCGTCGGTTACGGTGGGCGCGCCCGCATTGGTCACTATCACGGTCAGTCCGAATCAATCGTCGTTGCCCGTGGGAGAGATCAGGCAATTGACAGCGACAGGAAACTTTTCCGATGGAAGTATTCAGAATCTGACTCAGTCCGCGACCTGGACCTCATCCGGTTCGGCTATCGCCAGCGTGAATACGCAAGGAGTCGTGACTGCTATTGGCACGGGCGCTGCGCAAGTATCTGCGACTTCACAGGGAATTACCGGCAGCGCGTCAGTCACAGTCGCACAGCCATTATTGCTTACGATTACTATCAGCCCTAACAAGTCCTCGTTGCCGCTAGGCGAGTCCGAACAACTGACCGCGAGCGGGAACTTTTCGGATGGCAGTACTCGAAGTCTCGTTCAATCGGTGGCGTGGATTTCGTCATCAGGATCCGCTAGTGTGAGTGTCCAGGGCGTAGTCACTGGCACGAGCCCTGGCGTCGCGCAAGTGTCAGCGGTCTATCAGGGAATCACAGGCAGCGCGTCGGTGACTGTGGGAGCGGCCGCGTTGCTGAGTATCACGGTCAGCCCAAGCCAGTACTCTCTGCCGGCTGGAGAATCTACGCAACTAGCAGCCATTGGTAACTTTTCCAATGGAGCTACTCAGAATTTGACTCAAAGCGCGACGTGGAGTTCATCCTCTGCGATCGCCAGCGTGAACGGATCTGGGGCGGTGGTTGCTAACGCGGTAGGAACCTCCATAATAACTGCGAGCGCCGGATCGGTAACCGGATCGGCAAACCTGACGGTGAGCCCCGCGGTAGTGGTCGGGTTGAGCATCATTCCGGCGCCAGTTTCCCTGGTGATCGAGAATAGCAAGCAACTCCAGGCGACGGCGAACATGAGCGATGGAACAATCCAGAATATGACAGCTACCGCTGCATGGAGTTCGGCACAGCCAGACATTGCCGCCGTGACCAGCTACGGATATGTGACGGCACAGCGGGTTGGCTCAACATCGATCGAGGCCCAAGTCAACGGCATTATTGGCTCGGCCAGTATCACCGTGATTCCACTAATGGCCGCGAGTTATTTTAATCTCGCGAATGCCCAGCAAACCGGCTTTGACGATACAGTCCGGCTCACCAATCCGGGTCTAACGTCAGGAAACCTGTGCGCGATGGTTTACGTGTTCGATTCGAAGCAGGTGTTGAACGAGTGCTGTGGATGCACGATCTCGGATAGCGGATTGCTGACGCTCTCGTTGGCCAACGATCTCACGGCGAATACGCTGACCGGGAAAAAACCAGTCGCAGGAGTCATCGAGGTTGTGCCCTCGAATCCCGGGCAGAATGGACAATGCAATGCCGCCTCGCTATCACCGAATGGCGTGATTCTGGGATGGGGCACGAACGTTCTACCCTCAACTACCAACGTGCAGGTGACAGAAGAAACGTTTGCGCAGACCCAGCTGAGCAGCACGGAAGTTAGCGTGCTGGCAGGCGAGTGCAGCATGATTCAGCAGTTGGGAAGCGGCGCCGGCGTTTGTTCCTGTGGAAGCGGTGGCAATTAGAGCGTTCAGTGCCGCAAACACTTTCTCGGCTTCTAGGCTTCACGGAGGCTGCGTTGCTATGCGTCATCTTTATTTAGTTCTCCTTTTTCCTGGATTCTCAAAACATGCGGTGCTCATTTTGTCGAACTGGTGTGCCAGCCTGGATTGCTCCAATGGCCGTGTTTCCAAACAAAAATCTCCGTTGCGCGGCCGGAGCTGGACTCGCGTTTGCCATTCTCCTCCGTTTCCACGACGAAGGTGCTCCAAACGATGGCGACCTTGCCAAAGTGCTGAACCTCAGTGTGGGGAAATTCAAGCCGGACGAGTTTTCCACCGCTGGCATGGAATTCAGCGGCACTTCGCATTACGTAGGCTTGGTCTTTCCATTCTTTCTCGCCGCCACTGATGACAATGGTCTCGGGTGGCACCAATTTCTCGATGGCTTTCGTGTCGCCTGCGAACCAGGCGCGCCATACGGCTTCGCGCGTGCTGAGCAACTCCTCATCACTTTGTCTCTCAGCGGCAAGACTCGCGGAGCTCAGGGTCGTCACGACCAGCATCGCGATTGCCATCACGGTGTTGCACTTTCGTTGTGTCATGATTGATCTCCATTTCGGTGATTGAAAGATCGCTTGCCGTCTTGCGTGAAGCCGTGCAGCGTCAGCAATACAGCTGCTGCTGAGGCAGAGAAAACTGAATAGTCCATGGGCGACTTGATTCCGAAAGAGATCGCCATTGCCGTACCAAATATGGCGAGCAGAACCGCGCTGGCGAGCGACACCCATCGTGGCCATATCCCTAATATGAGCAGGATTCCGCATGAATGTTTCGGCAATGGTCGCCGCCCACGCGATCAGGGGAATCCAAGCCTTCGGTAGAAAGGAATTCACTTCTGCCGCATATTGCATGAAATTTGCAAAGTGTGTCAGGTCGAGGGTCCTGTTCCATACTCCGAAGCGCGAAGCTACGGCGGAGAGAAATGCCGTGCCAACTGCAAAGCGGGCGTAGAGAACGCCTGCCCGCTCCCACTTCACCGCTCGCAATCTTTCACTAACCCCCACGATTGCGTTGTCCGATATGGCATCCATGCGCTGGTTCATCTGGATGGCTCCTTCGCATCGTTGTTTTCGCGGACATTATTGCTCAGCGGCATATCGTGATCGCAAACGAAGTAGGCAATTAACGTGGCCGGCTGGGTCTGACTGGCATTGGCGGAGACTTCATGAATCCCGTTTGGCGCCTCATAAAAGGCCTCTCCAGCCTTGTAGATCGCTTCAGGTTCCCCCTTAACGTGCGTGCGAATCGCCCCTTCCACTACGTAACCGACGACCGAGCAAGGATGACTATGTTGCGGTGACGATTCGCCGGGTCCGTAGTGTACCTCAACCACAGTTGCTGTCAGGTGGGCGCCATCCAATTTCGGCATAGCATGAGCGAGGGCGACGCGAGCTCGATCCTTGGCTTTAGGGCGAGTAGTATCGATGGGCAACCGAGTCGCCAACTGAGTCCATGCCATCGGACTTCCCCAGGGCGCGATCAACAAAATTGCTGCGAGTGCTCGTATTCTGGAAGCATTCATTATTGACTCCTTCAGCTCCGACCTTAACCGAAGAGTGGACTACCAACAAGATCCATTTACTGTATTTCTGATATACCATTATGCTCATGAAACGAGTGGCTCTCCTCGAGTTGGTCCTTCCATTGCGCGATTCGAACAAGTCGGCCAGTCGTTGGCTGTACGAGTGTTTACGCGTGGCGATTCTGGACGGCCGGCTACGTCCCGGCATCAGGCTCCCGGCTACGCGCGATCTGGCGCGACAGCACGGACTTGCGCGGGGAACCATCGTCAACGCTTTCGATCAGTTGAAGTCCGAAGGCTACATCCGGGGCAGCGTCGGATCTGGCACTTATGTGAACAAGATCCTGCCCGAGGAATTGCTCCAGGTCGGACGGAGAGAAAGCCCAGCTGTGTCAATGCGACACAAACAGCGGCGAAAGCTTTCTGACTATGCACGGCGGGTGAAACTGTTTTCGAATTTTGAAATCCGGCCCAGCCGTGCTTTCCGGCCAAACATGCCAGCCCTGGACTTATTTCCAACGACGCTATGGGCGCAAGTGGCGGCGCGACGCTTACGGCGCATCTCAGCCAGTCTCCTTCTCGGCTGCGGACCGATGGGATACCCGCCGCTGCGAGATGCCGTGGCTAGCTACCTGAGCGCCTCTCGCGGCGTGAGGTGCGTTGCCGACCAAGTGGCGATCGTCTCCGGCGTTCAGGAAGCGATCGACATCGCGGTGCGACTCTTCGTGAATCCAAGGGACCGGGTCTACATGGAGAATCCGGGATATCCTGGGGCGACGATTGCGTTCAAAGCCGCGGGCGCGAAAATCTCTGCCATCTCCGTGGACGACGAGGGGATGCGGGTGCCCGACGCAAACATGCGTAGTGCACGCCTTGTGTACGTCACACCAGGACACCAATTTCCACTCGGAGTCACGATGAGTGTCGCCCGGCGGCTGCAATTGCTCGATTGGGCCGCGAAGTCTGGCACGCTGATCCTCGAAGACGATTACGACAGCGAATATCGTTATGCCGGCCGTCCGGTGCCGGCGCTGCAGGGACTCGATCGCCATGGACTTGTGCTCTTCACGGGAAGCTTCAGCAAGGTTCTGTTCCCGTCGCTGAGGGTGGGATATTTGGTGGTTCCGTCTGATTTGATGGGCTACTTTGCCGCTGCTCTTTCGGTGACGAATCGCCACGCGCCGCTGCTTGAACAAGCAATTCTCTGCGATTTCATCACTGAGGGGCATTTCGGGCGACACTTACGGCACATGCGTGAAGTGTACGCACGGCGATTGTCGACCTTGTTGGAGTCCGCACAGCAGAGCCTCGGCGGACTGCTGGAGATTTCGGGCGTCGAGGCCGGACTACAAATCGCCGGCTGGCTGCACGGAGGCCTAAATGCTGAGTCGGTCGCGATCGCGGCAGCTACACGTGGAGTAGAGGTGACCGCGCTGAGCCGCTACCGTCAAGGAGCGGCATTGCGCGAGGGATTGCAGCTAGGGTTCGCCGCCGTAGACTCCAAAGAAATCCGGCGCGGAGTTCGAGAACTGACGATCACGCTCGAAAACGAATTGAAGACGATGCGTAGCAACGGCGGTAGTGCTTGAATCTAAAGGCACGGTTTCGTCGTCCGAAATAAGAAACACCTCTTCTGGTGCTATCGCACACTACATCACTACAAATCACACCGGCCTTCAAACTCCGGCGCAGCTCGTGAGTCTAGGCTTAGGAGATGCCCGTTGCGCGGGTGGCGGAGGCGCCGGCGTGCTCAATATGCGTGAACTTAGTGAGAATGCCCGATGGGCCGCCACGAGCGTTGCGGCGGCTGACGGCAACCATGACGTACTCCGGTGAGGTTAGGTTTGCCGACGACGCTCAGAACTCTCCTGGCGCTGCGCACCAAGATGACTCTCAGCGGCTCAGCGATTGGAGAGACTGAAGCATTTCGGCAAATGCTCTGGTGACGGAACTGCGCTCTCGCCATCTGCTGATGTGATAATCTCCCCCAGAATAAATTCCGTCTTCAGAAGTACACGAACCTATCCGGATTGGAGAGATCAGCGAATGACTTCCCGCACAGCCGCACTTGCTTTCCTCGCGTTCTCCGCCGCCGCTGCTGGCCTATCGGCGCAGGATCGGTCCTACGGACGTTCTGTAGTGATTACGAAGTATGGCATCGTCGCGACCAGCTACGTTCAGGCATCCCAAGCGGGCGCAAGAATTTTGGAGCAGGGCGGTTCCGCGATTGACGCGGCCATTGCGGCCAACGCCGTGTTAGGAGTTGCCGAGCCCATGATGAATGGGATGGGCGGAGACCTCTTCGCGCTTTACTGGAACGCCAAAACCGGCAAACTGCATGGCTTGAATGCCAGTGGATGGGCGCCCAGAGCGCTCACCATTGAACATCTGAAAGCTAAAGGCGTGGCCGGGATGCCACAATCCGGTATTGATTCAGTGACGGTGCCGGGCGTCGTGGACGGGTGGACGAAGCTCCACGACCGGTTCGGCAAGCTACCCTGGCGGGATCTCTTTCAGCCCGCCATCTTCTATGCGGACCATGGTTATCCGGTGCCCGAAATCATTCATGACTATTGGAAAGCTTCTGCGCCTGGACTGATGCAGAATTCGGAAAGCCAGCGCGTCTTTCTGCCCGGCGGCACGGTGCCAGAGATAGGTCAGATATTTCGCAATCCCGACGTTGCCCAAGCGCTGACTCGGATTGCGAACGAGGGCGAGTCGGCGTTCTACCAGGGCGCGATCGCACAGGCCATTCTGAAGACCTCGGCGGAGTTACGAGGCACGATGTCCGCCGACGATCTGGCTCAGTACTCCGCCGAATGGGTCGAGCCTATCTCGACGAGATATCGAGATTGGATTGTCTATGAACTCCCCCCGAACGGCGATGGTATGGCCGCGCTCGAGATGCTGAATATCATGGAGGAGTTCAAGCCTGCTCCCGAGGGACCGCGCAGCGCCGCGGAGTTGCATACCCGGATCGAAGCGATGAAACTGGCCTACGCCGACGTCAAGGCCTACAACGGCGATCCTAGGTTCAGCAATCCTAAGCTCGGCAAAATCCCGGTAACGCAATTGCTTTCCAAAGAATACGCGGCCAAGCGCGCCCGCTTGATCGATCCTGCCAGGGCCAACTGCGCCGTCACTCCCGGTGTGCTCTCCGGGAGCGACACAACCTATTTGTCGGTGGTCGACCGCGACGGAAATATTCTCTCTTTTATTCAGAGCAACTATTCCGCTTTTGGATCCGGGGTGACGGTGCAGGGGATGGGATTCGTGCTGCAGAATCGCGGAGGGCTGTTTTCAGTCGACCCTGCGTCGCCTAATGCTCTCGCCGGTCGTAAGCGGCCTTTTCATACCATCATTCCGGCATTCATGCAGCGCGGGGATCAGCACATCGGCTTCGGCATTATGGGCGGAATGAATCAACCATTGGCGCATGCGCAATTTGTCTCGAATGTTGTGGACTACAAGATGAATATCCAGGCCGCTCTGGAAGAGCCCCGGTTTACGGTCAATACGAAACTGGGGTGCAACATCGTGATCGAGTCCCGCGTCACAGCCGAGTCCATCGAGCAGCTTACAAAAATGGGACACATTCTAGAGGTGCGCAAGGAGTATTCGACGACGATGGGACGCGGGCAAGCGGTCCTCCACGACAGCACGATGAAGGTTAACTATGGTGCTTCGGATCCGAGAGCAGATGGCGCTGCTGTCCCGGAAGCACCGCAGATATTCCGATCGACTCCATGATGCGGGCAATCCGCTCCATTGCGCAAGGGACCCAAATACCCAAGACCCTCTCGGACGGTCGCCAAAAAGCGACTCCAACGGATTCTGGAGCTTATCACTCGGTAATTACCGAACCGCGCCAGTCCACTACTGTGGCGAATATATCGAACTTCAGCGCCTCCACGTTGGCCAGTTCGGGTTTTCAAATTCTGTGGTTCTCCCGTTTCCCACTGCATTAAACGAGCGCGGTTCAAAAAACGAAAAGATTGCGCAGAGTTGCAAGCTAAGATTCAACTGAATGTTGAATTTTTTTTAACAGTGAATTCATACAGCATTAACTTCTCTTTAACTTCTATGGCATTAACTCTGCGCATTGCAATGTGGGGAATGGACGGACATTGAACTTTTCGCATATGGTTTTGCGAACGCTGCGCCGTGTAGTGCCCTAGCACGCATTCCTTCGTCTAGAAACTTGTTACTACCCGATTAGAAAACGACGCACACATGAAGGTTTCATTGGGTGCAAAGCTTGGGAGATCGCTCGTAAAGGCCAGCAGCATGATTAAGAAGTTTTCTTTGGTTCTGTTCGCCTGCCTATGCTTGGCACCAGCATGCGCGCCTCTATATGCACAGGGCGCGGCAGAGCCTTGCCCACGCCCGACGGAAGGCAGTCTGGTCGCCGAGCCGGAGGATGTGCGCAGCCACGACAGTGAACTGAAAGTTGAACTCACCGCGCGCAACTCCAGGCAGAGCGACGGATCCACCCGCTTCTGTTTCGTCGATGAAAAAGGCAGAGAATCGCCCACGTTGCGCGTGAACCCAGGCGACCTCGTCATTTTGACTCTGAAAAACGACTTGACCGACTTCCATGCCGCCACGGCCGACAATGGCCGCCAACACATGCACATGGAAATGGAAGCGAGCGGGAACTCGTGCACCAGCGGTCTCATGACTGCCGTATCAACCAATCTGCACTTCCATGGCTTGACCATTCCTCCCGTCTGCCATCAGGACGATGTGCTGAAAACGGCAATTGTGCCCGGCGATCCGCCTTTCGAATATCGATTCCGAATCCCTGCAGATGAGCCGCCGGGGCTCTACTGGTACCACCCGCACATTCACGGCTTTACCAAAGCCCAAGTGCTCGGAGGTGCCTCGGGCGCTCTCATCGTTGAAGGTATTGAGCGAGCGGATAAAGCGGTCGCTGGCTTGCCGGAACGAGTCTTGATTATTCGCGATCAGGATCTACTCAACCCGAACGCTCCGCCCGCGAAATGGGAACCCGTTGTCCCAAAGATGCTGATTGATCGCGACGGCGACGCAGCCAATAACGGTACGGGATATGGCAAGCCGGCCAAGGACCTCTCGATCAACTTTATTCCTGCGCCGTACCCGGATTATCGCCCCGCGGTGATCGAGATGAAGCCGGAGGAGCAGCAGCTCTGGCGCGTATTGAATGCGTCGGGAATCACCTACCTCAACCTGCAACTTTTATATGGCCAAACGCCGCAACCGCTTGGACTGGTGGCGATGGATGGCGTGCCCCTCAACCAAAATGGCCTGGCACGCGATTTCATCGATTGGCAAACGCACTTGGGAATACCACCCGGCGCGCGTATGGAATTCATCGTGAAAGGCCCTCCGTCGGGCGTCTCGGGGCTTCTCGTCACGAAGACTGTCGATACTGGCCCAAGCGGAGAAAACGATCCCAATCGTGCGCTTGCCACGGTTGTGGCTTCGAAAGACGCGGTCGAACCCTTCTCTCATCTTCCCTCTCAACTCTCGGCGGCGTCTTCACCCCTTCCGCCGCCACAGCTGCCGTGGCTGGGCAGCGTTGCTCCAGTGCGGACGCGAAGATTGTATTTCTCCGAAAAGCTCGTAGATCCCAACGATCCCACGAGCGCGACCGGGTTCTATATCACCGTAGACGGCCAGACGCCGCAGATCTTCGATCCCAAATCCGGCGTCCCAAACATCGTTGCCAAGCAGGGAACTGTGGAAGATTGGATCATAGAAAACCGCTCCGCCGAACTTCATGCCTTCCATATTCATCAGATGCATTTCCTGCTGCTCGATTACCTAGGCAGACCGGTGAATGAGCCGTTTCTTCGCGATACCGTAAACGTGCCGTATTACAACGGCAGAACTCTTACGTATCCCAGCATCAGGGTGCGGATGGATTTTCGTGATCCGAATATTGTCGGCGATTTTGTTTACCACTGCCATCTTTTGGAACACGAAGACGGAGGAATGATGGGGCTGATTCGAGTAGAACCATGAACAAACGCCGTGTTCTATGTGAGTTGGTCAAGACAAAAACCGGTCCAACCAGTACGAGTAAACAGCGAGGCTTCGCCGGAAGTCTGTTCAGTTTCCGTAGAAGACACTCTAAACGGCAACCTCAACCAGGGAAAAGAGGAGGAGAAAATGTCTTACAAGTCACTCGCATCAAAGGGAGTGCATTATCTTCGCATTGGGCTGGCGGGGCTTGCGATGTTTCAGTTCGCAATCTGCGCCCCCTTCGCCAATGCGGCTGAACAGCCACATGCCGCAACAGCCTCGCCCATCACGCACGTGATTGTGATTATCGGAGAAAATCGCAGCTTCGATCACGTCTTTGCCACGTACCAGCCGAAACACGGAGAAACGGTCAACAACCTGCTTTCCGAAGGTATTATCGCGTTGGACCCCAATAAGAACGCAATCCGTGGTTCCAACTTCAAAAAAGCGCAACAGCTTTTTGCTACGGACACCGACACCTTCCTGCTATCCCCTCCGACCCAGGAATTTCCCAGCAACATTTTGCCTGCGCCGCTCGTGGGTGGTCCCAAGGGCGCATACGGTTATTTTTCCGGCTCCCCCGCTTGTCCAACGTTACCCAAGCTTTCTCCGGCCGAGTGTGCTGAAGTTTCCGAAGCCGGACTGCCGGCAGGCCAGGGTTCTGCTTTGGCCAGCGGCGGCACAGGACAAGCCAGCCACACGCCGGATGAGCGCATCACCGACGTCAAGACTTTGCCCGCCGGACCGTTCCAAATCACGAACGGCACCACGTTTCCCTACAACGCATATGCGGCGAGCCCGGTTCACCGCTTCTATCAGATGGTGCAGCAGTTGAATTGCGACTTGTCGCAGGCGACCGCCAGCAATCCCTCCGGTTGCAATGGCGCGTTGTTTTCCTACGTTGAAACCACCGTCGGAGCTGGCACCAATGGCGCCACCCAGCCGCCTCTCTGCTCGTCCAACGGCGACAAACTTCCGTGTTTTACCTACAACTATTTAAACAGCGTTCCTGACGCGCAAACCACCGGCGAAGGATCGACTGCCCTCGCTTTCTACAACGTGCAGCAGGGGGATGCTCCCTACTTCAAAAGCCTGGCTGATGAGTACACCCTCAGCGATAACTTCCACCAATCCTTCCTTGGAGGCACAGGCCCCAATCACATCATGTTTGGCCATGCCGACGCGATCTGGTTTAGCGATAGCAACGGAAATCCCGCCGTGCCACCCAATAACAAACTTGTCTTCACGTCGCGATACGACGGTGGGCCCAATCCAGACAAGGGCATCGTGAATGAGATTGAAGACCCCAACCCGGCATCCGGTACCAACAACTGGTACGCGGAAGATGGGTACGGGAACAGTTACAATTCCGGCTACCCGCCTCCGTATTATCCTGCCCCAGTCTCCGGCGGCGGATCGTACAGCGATTGCTCAGATACCACGCAGCCGGGCGTCGGGCCGCGCGTCGACTATCTGAAGAGCCTAGGCATCAATCCGAATTGCGAACCCGGTCACTATTACCTGTTGAACAACTACAACCCGGGCTGGTTCGGCAATGGCAAGAACGCCTACATCGACCAGAATCCCGCAAACACCCCTTTTACGATCCCACCTTCTTCAACGCCCGACATCGGCGATGACCTCAACACGCATGGTATTTCCTGGAAATACTACGGCGATCAGTGGAACAACTATGTCTCCGACCCATACCAGCTCAATTACGGGACCAACGGGCCGAATGCCGATGAATATTGCAACATTTGCAACCCGTTCCAGTACGACACATCGATCATGTCGAATCCGGCGCAGGTTAGAGCCCACATGAAGGATGTAACTGACCTTTACTCGGATATCGGCGCCGGAACCTTACCTGCGGTTTCGATAACCAAACCCAGCGGCTATTCCGATGGCCACCCCGCATCATCCAAGCTCAACGTATTCGAGTTGTACTGCAAAAAGATCATCGACATGGTTCAGAACTCGCCGTATTGGAATAATACGGCGATCTTCATCACTTTCGATGAAGGCGGCGGCTATTACGACTCCGGTTACGTCCAGCCGCTCGACTTCTTCGGCGATGGCACGCGCATTCCACTGCTCATCGTTTCGCAATATACGAAGGGTGGGCACATCACTCATGGCTACGCCGATCATGTTTCGATCGACAAATTCATCGAGAGAAACTGGAAGCTCGGCACCATCAGCTATCGCAGTCGTGACAATTTCCCGAATCCAATCACGTCGCAAAGTAACCCATACGTTCCGGTCAATGGACCGGCAATTACGGATCTCTTTGACGCGTTTAATTTCCCTAACTGATTGGTTGTAATCGCGACGCATTCACCGGCCAGGAAAAGGCCTCCTGGCCGGATTTTTTTGTGTCCAGGTTACACTGAAAGCCCCTCTCTGGGCGGAAAGCCGACCGGGCTTACAGGAACTTAGCGGCCAGAAGTCGGAAGGCAGGGCGAAGCCAAAGAATCCACGGTAATTTGCTCTCTCCTCGGGACGAGGTAGAAGAACACAAGACAGAACCGGGCGCGAAAGGCGATTTGGTCAAAATTGATCGGTTATTTTCAGAGATCTGTGCCATAGTGAAAGAGGACTTAGAAGCGTGAGAGCAGATTATGGCGCGCTGCGCCTGAGCGGCCATTCTTTGAAAAGGTCTTTGCCGAGGTTATGCAGAAACGGAAATGTTCGGACTGCGGTGGTGAGTTGGTTCTGGCTGTGCGAGCGAACCAAGCTCCCGCAACTCAAATGCACCCAATTATCCCTTCAGTGAATGCTGGACCGAGCCTGGGAACCAATTCGCTCAGCAATTGGAGATGCGGCACTTGCGGCTCCGCGTTCACTGCAGCGCAGCTGCGTGAAGATAAACGGGAACGCCAAAAAATGGCTGAAGGTGCGTGAGTTTCTATCGCGCGCGTTAGACGCGGTGCGGGAGTGTCCTGCGAGGCAGTTCGCGACAAATCCATCGGACCAGCCGGGCGCGCGACGCCCGGCTTTCCAGTCATTCGCTAGTCGCCTGACGGCAGCAGTTCATCGTCCCAGGAATGATCAGTCAACGACGGATAATCCAGAACCGTCAGGGTGGTAACGCCGTGGCTATGTCCAGCCTCAAACATCGTTTCGTCAGTGTGGCCCGTGTACCGGTTGGAAGTCGTAGTCGTCATCTATTTTTCCCCACTTTTCCCCACTAGAAATTTGCGTCCGGAGTTTGCCTCCGAGGGTAGTAGACGCCGAAATGTAGCTCTCCGACAAACGGGGGCGTCCACCCGGGACCACTAGTCCGAAATGACCCAGTTGGGCGAGGTTGAGGCAACCATCGGCCTGCAAACAGGGGCGCGAACGACTATGATGTTATGCTATGAACCCAACCATCGCTGAAAAGAGCTCCGTTCAAGACGGCCTGCAGACTCGTAAACAGATCGAAGCCGACATTCTTACGCCGGATGCCCGGGCGTTCCTCTTGAAACTTGCGGCTCGTTTCGAGTCGCGGAGGCAGGAATTGCTGTCACAGCGGCGAATGGTGCAGAAGGAAATCGATCAGGGCAAATTTCCGGACTTCCTGCCGGAGACATCCGCAATCAGGCAAGGCGATTGGAAGGTGGCGGCGATTCCAAAGGATTTGCGCGATCGGCGTGTGGAGATTACCGGACCGGTCGATCGCAAAATGATCATCAATGCGCTGAATTCGGGTGCAAGCGTTTTTATGGCCGATTTCGAGGACTCAAATTCTCCGACCTGGAGCAACAATATTGAAGGGCAGCAAAATCTGCGGGACGCGATTCGCGGAACGATTCGCTACGAAAGCCCTGAGGGCAAGCAGTATCAGCTAGGGCCGAATCTGGCGACGCTGGTGGTGCGGCCGCGAGGGTGGCATCTCGATGAAAAGCACCTTTTGGCGGAAGGGAAGCCAATTTCGGCGTCTCTGTTCGATTTTGGTTTGTACTTTTTTCACAATGCCGCCGCCTTGCTGAGCAAAGGCACAGGCCCTTACTTCTATCTGCCCAAGATAGAGAGCCACCTCGAGGCGCGGCTGTGGAATGACGTTTTTTGTTTTGCGCAGGACGAGTTAGAGATTCCGCGAGGATCGATTCGCGCCACCGTTCTGATCGAAACAATTCTGGCGGCGTTCGAGATGGATGAGATTCTCTACGAATTGCGCGATCACTCCTCGGGGCTGAACTGCGGGCGCTGGGACTACATTTTCAGCTTCATCAAGAAGTTTCGCGCGCATCCGGAGTTTGTGCTTCCAGATCGGTCGCTGGTGACGATGGAGGCGCATTTCCTGAGTTCCTACGTCGAATTGCTGATTCAAACCTGCCACCGGCGCGGCATCCACGCCATGGGAGGAATGGCGGCGCAGATTCCGATTCGAAACGATCCGGCGGCCAACGAACAGGCGCTGGAAAAGGTTCGCCGCGACAAGCTGCGCGAGGTGAAAGCCGGCCATGATGGCACCTGGGTTGCGCATCCGGGATTGGTTCCCGTGGCGAAAGAGGTTTTCGATAAGTACATGCCCGAGCCGAATCAGATTTCCGCGCAACGATCTTCTGAGCAACCACCTAGCCGGACGGTGCAAGCGAAAGACCTGCTCGAGGTTCCGCAGGGTGATATCACGGAAGAAGGATTGCGCTGGAATATCGACGTCGGCCTGCAGTACCTGCATTCATGGCTGCAAGGATCCGGTTGTGTCCCGATCTACAACCTGATGGAAGACGCGGCAACTGCGGAGATCTGCCGTGCCCAGGTGTGGCAGTGGATCAAGCACGGCGCACATTTCAAAGACGACAGGCTCGTAACCGAAGGGGCGGTCAGGAAGATGATTCATCAGCGGGCCGCAGAATTGGGCAGCGGAGTAGGCAAGGACAATGACGAAAAGTTGCGGCAGGCGGCTCGCGTTCTTGAAGAATTGGCCACGAGTAAGGAGTTTGCCGAGTTTCTGACGCTTGCCTGTTACGATTTATTGGACTAAAACGTCAATTGATGACGAAGGGCGCGCGCAGAAATATTCCGGCAACCCTGCCGATTGACGGTGTGCCAATCGAATCCGTATCGATTGATCGTTCCCCTATCGAATCTGATTTCCTTTCGCAATTACGGGATCTGGTTGCGGCGCGTGAAATCGAGCGTGGAATCGCATGCCTTGGATCACATCACAGTCTGATCGTAAACCTCGACCCCTCCCATGCAAATGCCGCTCGCTTGCTGGTGCAGCTTGCGGTATGGAACGATATCGGTTTCAGCGGTCCGCCCCTTAAAGATCTTCTGCAGCGCTTTGAGCAGCTGGAGCCGGGATTGCGATCGAAGCTTTCGATCGCGGAATATATTTGCCTCCGCATGGCCGAGGGCATGGCTGCGATGGTGGAAGAGGCGATGGAACCGGCGATCGGTCATTTCGACTTTGTCCTGAGCCTCGGCCAGGAGTTGGATGATCGTTTTCTGCTCTCCATCGCTTATTTCTGGAAGGGGCGTTGCCTGCGGAGACGCGGTGAATATGACGAAGCCTTGATTTACACCATCAAAGGAAAAGAGCTGGCGCTCGGTTTGGGCTATGCGCGCATGGCAGCGGTAATGCAGGTGCTCGAAGGCTGGCTTTTCTTTCAGCAGGGCAAATGGAAGGATGCACTGCGCATCTCGCAGGAGGCTGAAGGCGTGCTGCGGGAGACGGATGATTATGTGACGCTCGGCAACCTGCAATCTTTCTACGGACGAATGGCGCGCCGGGAGGGACGTTTCGATAAAGCGATTGAGTTTTTCGAGAACGCGATTTCATATTATGGCAAGCGGGATCCGCGACACCTGAATCTGGCTCGATCATTGGCCAACATGGCGCTAGCCAAGCGTGGAATCGCTCTGCAGTTGCAGAAAAGAATCGATCGCGACGCGCAGCGGCGGCGGAAGACCTCTTCCAGCCGGGAACTTCGCAAGATTGATCTTCATAATATTGATCTTCATACTAAGGACTCGCGCAAGCCGGACTATCGCAGCCGATTGACGCAGCTTCGCCGCGAAGCGCTCGAACACCTGGATGCCGCTCGCGCCATCTATCAGCAGCGTCCCAACCACCACGGCGCCGGCACGGTTTACCTCAATGCCGCGTATATACATCTCGACGGCGGAGATTTTCAGCGGGCAGAGGAAGAAGCGGCCTCAGCCTACGAACTCGGCAAAGAGAAGCATGACTATATTCTGATGGGCCGGTCGCGCATTCTGGAGTGCATGATTGAAAATGCGAAAGTCGAGGAAGAGATCGGAGAGGGCGCCGATCCTGGGAGCCACGCCCGCCGGGCGCTCGAGTTCAGCCAAGAGGCGATCGATCTGGCCAAACATACGCAGCATCATCTGCTGCTCGCCAACGCGCATCTATGGCAGGGGTTGACGCAGTGCAATTCTTTTTTCGACAATCCCGAGGCGGCGCGCGCATCCTATGACCTGGCGCGGGCGTCTTGTGGAACGAATCAACCTGACAACAATATGTGGCAGGATTTGCAGACGCTAAGCGCAAAAATTCTTCGTAAAGGGAGCGTGCATCCGGCGCTGAAGGCATGGTCGCAGGGTGCGGTAGGGGAGAAAACATTCCGGCAAATCAGCGAAGAATTCGCGGAGATTGTGATTGCGCGGGTGTGGGAGCGCGAAGGCCGAAAAGTGTCGAGAGTTGCGGCTCGGCTCTCGATTTCTCCCAAGAAAGTGCGCCGCATACTGGCGCGGGTGGGACGGCGGAAGCCGGGGACGCGTTAGGATCGCCGAAGTGCTCCTACGGCGAAGCAAGCTGACGGGGCAGGAGAATTGCACTTGATCTGATTTGCATCCCCCAAAAACATATACAAGTAATATAGTAGAGTTAATTGAGTTGCTGGCAGGGGAAACCATCTTCTGCCCCAGTTACAGAAAAGAGAGAGTGAAAGCGCGCTATGAAAATCGCAAAGGATGTTACCGAATTGATTGGTCACACGCCGCTCGTGCGTCTCAACCGGGTTACGCAGGGCGCGGTCGCTGACGTGGTGGCAAAGCTCGAAAGCCAGAATCCCCTGGCCAGCGTTAAAGACCGCATTGGGGTGAGTATGATCGCCGATGCCGAAAAGTCCGGCCGCATTCAGCCCGGGACAACCGTTCTGATCGAGCCGACCAGCGGCAACACGGGAATTGCTCTTGCCTTCGTTGCTGCCGTGAAGGGCTACAAGCTCATCCTCACCATGCCCGAGACCATGAGCCTGGAGCGGCGCGTCCTGTTGCTCGCACTGGGCGCCGAGATCGTTCTTACGCCGGGTCCACGTGGAATGAAGGGAGCGATTCTTAAAGCCGAGGAACTACTAGCTGCCACGCCCAATGGCTACATACTTCAGCAATTTGACAATCCGGCAAATCCAAAAATTCACCTCGAAACGACCGGCCCTGAGATATGGGAGGACACGGATGGGCGCGTCGATTTTCTGATCTCCGGCGTCGGCACAGGGGGAACGATCACTGGTGTATCCGAATACATCAAGCCCAGGAAGCCGTCGTTTAAGGCGATCGCCGTCGAGCCTACCGATAGCCCGGTGCTTTCCGGCGGCAAGCCGGGTCCACATAAGATCCAGGGAATTGGCGCGGGGTTTGTTCCGAGCATTTTGCGCAGGGACTACGTGGATGAAGTCATCACCGTAAGCAATGACGAATCCATTGCCATGGCGCGGCGACTACCCCTCGAAGAAGGATTGCTGGTGGGCATATCTTCGGGAGCGGCGGTGGTCGCGGCTTTGCAGGTGGCGAAACGCCCCGAAAACGCGGGGAAATTGATCGTTGTGGTTCTGCCGTCGTTCGGCGAGCGCTACTTGAGTAGTATTCTCTTCGAGGGGCTGCGGAACCAGGCACTGCAGATTCCGACATCACAACTCCCGGCCTGATCGTCGAAGTGTTGTCACATGCCGCATCTTCTGTCGCTAATCCGCGAGGACGTAGCCACCGTATTGGAGCGCGATCCGGCGGCGAAGTCCCGCCTGGAGATTTATCTCTGCTATTCCGGCTTGCATGCAGTGTGGTTCTATCGCATGAATCACTGGTTGTGGAACCACGATTTCCTGCTGCTGGCGCGCTGGTTGTCGCAGGTGGCGCGCTGGCTCACCGGCATCGAGATCCATCCCGGAGCGCAGATTGGCAGACGTTTGTTCATCGACCATGGTATGGGCGTGGTCATCGGTGAGACCGCTATTGTCGGCGAAGATGTCACCCTCTATCAGGGAGTGACGCTCGGCGGTACCGGCAAGGAACACGGGAAAAGGCATCCAACGCTGCTCGATAACGTGGTGGTTGGCGGAGGAGCCAAGATTCTCGGCAACATTACCGTGGGAAGCAATTGCCGGATTGGCGCAGGCTCAGTGGTGCTCCGCAATGTGCCCGACGATTCCACGGTAGTGGGCGTGCCTGGCCATATCATTTTTCGAGAGGGCAAACGCGTCGTGATTACGGACCCCAAGCTGATCAACGATCCGCTGTCGGAAGCTCTGGCCGCAGTGGCTTCGGAGGTAAATCGGTTGGCGGAACGCGTGCGCGTGCTGGAGGGGACGGGCGGAAGTGAGCCACTCTCCGAATCGATGCAGCGGATCATGGAAGACGTTGACTATCAGATCTAACAGCGCGATGCGGCGTGAGTCATGCGTTGAAGGGACGTGCGTCTCGCTCATCCCAATGGGCAGGGCGTCGGCTCTCCATCAGCGTGCCGCACCAACATAACTCCCCTTTTGAACTGGCCGACGTATGATTGTCCTTATTCGCGTCGAACTTTCATCGAATGAATTACGGATTTGTAATCGATAATCGCAAATGTATCGGTTGTCACGCTTGCACGGTAGCGTGCAAGACCGAAAACCATGTGTCCGTCGGTGTGAACCGTACTTGGGTAAAGTACGTCGAGAAGGGCGTTTACCCTAACACGCGCCGCGTATTTCAGGTCACGCGCTGCAACCATTGCGAGAAACCTCCCTGCGTCACGATCTGCCCTGTGACTGCGATGTATCAGCGCAAGGATGGGATCGTCGATTTCAATTCTGAGCGCTGCATTGGTTGCAAAGCCTGCATGCAGGCCTGTCCCTACGATTCCATTTACATGGATCCCGATGATGGAACGGCCGCGAAGTGCCATTTCTGCGCGCATCGCATCGAAGTTGGATTGGAGCCTGCTTGCGTGATCGTCTGCCCCGAACATGCCATCATTGCCGGAGATCTGAGCGATCCTGCAAGCGAAGCGGCAAAACTGGTGGCAAGAGAGCCGGTGCGTGTGCGCAAACCCGAGCAGGGAACTCGGCCGAAGCTCTACTACATCGATGGGGACGAGAGCGCAATCGTTCCGACGGCAGCTCGCCACGAATCGATTTACATGTGGTCCCAACGGAATGCCGCGGTGCATGGCGGTGGCGCGATTTATCCCGTCGACAGCCCGTTGCTGCAAAGGGACGCGGTCGTTGCGTATGATGTTTCGCACGCGCGGCCCTGGGGATGGCAGGTCCCGGCCTATTGCTGGACTAAGTCCATCGGTTCGGGTGCGCTGGCCATTCCGGCGATTGCCATGCTGCTAGGAAGATTGTCGGGCGACCGCGTCCGCGATATTGCGCTGGCGACGGTTGCACTCCTATTCACGGCTCTGACCACCGTGCTGCTGGTTTGGGATCTCGATCACAAAGAACGATTCCTTCGCGTGGTGTTTACTCCGCAGAGCAAGTCTTGGCTAGCGCGCGGTGCGTTCATTCTGATCGCATATAGCGGGCTGTGCAGCGTTTTCTGGTTAGGTGCGATTGCGCGATTCTCGATCGTTACATCGATTCTGTTGTGGCCTATTGTATTGGTCGGCTTCTGCGCGGCTGCCTACACCGCGTTTCTTTTCGGGCAGTGCGAAGGGCGCGACTTGTGGCAGACGCCGCTCTTACCGGCGCATCTGATCGTTCAAGCGCTGCTTTGCGGATCGGCGGTCTTGGCGCTGCTTCCAGACTCGATGGGCGGTTCGACCAAGGCTGTGGCATTCGCTGCGCCCGCCCTCACGGTTAGTTTGGGATTGCACTTGGTCATGCTGCTCGGCGAGGTCGCAATGCCGCACACCACCGACAATGCGCGTTACGGGGCTCGACTGATGACGCATGGACCGTTCGCGCGCTCCTTCTGGGGCGGGGCGGTGGTGATGGGCGGAGTTATTCCGCTGCTGCTTCTTTTGGTTGGTGCGCTGCTGTTCGCATCGCCCAATCGCATCGCGGCCGGGTTGGCCAGCGCGTTGGCTCTGGCCGGGCTTTTGGTTTTTGAATGGTGCTTCGTGATGGCTGGGCAGAGCGTGCCTAACAGCTGATTTCCTATAGAGACGCGGCTAGCCGCGTCTCTATAGGGTGTTCGAGGGATCGAACGGCTATGGAGAATCAGCCTATGGAGAAACAGCGATGACCGAGTTTAAGCGCGACGGCAGTCACCTTGCGTCGTATCCGCCGGTCGAGAAGTGGGACGATTGGGTCGAATACGATGCCGATGCATGGCCGCGCCGCATCGAAAAGCATTACCAGCTTGTTCCGACTATTTGCTTTAACTGTGAATCCGCATGCGGACTTCTTGCCTATGTCGACAAGGAAACCGGACAAGTTGCGAAATTCGAAGGCAATCCGAAACATCCTGCCAGTCGCGGACGCCTTTGCGCGAAGGGTCCAGCCACGATCACGCAGATTCACGATCCCGATCGAATCCTTTATCCGATGAAGCGTTCCGGCCCGCGCGGCGGTGGAAAGTGGACGCGGACCTCATGGGACGAGGTGCTCGAGACTTTCGGCGCGCGCATCCGCAAAGCGTTTCAGGAAAATCGCGGCGAAGAAGTCATGTATCACGTAGGCCGTCCAGGGCACGACTTCATCATGGAGCGCACGCTGCAGGCTTGGGGCATCGACGGCCACAATTCGCACACAAATGTATGTTCGTCTTCGGCGCGGCTTGGTTATCTGCTGTGGCACTACGCCGATCGCCCTTCGCCGGATCATGCCAATGCGCGCTTCATCCTTCTGCTCTCTGCGCATCTGGAGTCGGGGCATTATTTCAATCCTCATGCGCAGCGCATTATCGAAGGCAAAATGGCGGGAGCGAAACTTGCTGTGATGGATCCGCGGCTTTCAAACACCGCCAGCATGGCTGATTACTGGATGCCGAGTTATCCCGGGACCGAGACTGCGGTATTGCTGGCGATGGCGATGGTTATCTTCGGGGAAAATCGGTTTGACGCGACCTTCGTGAAGAACTGGACGAACTGGGAAGAGCTTGAAGTCGACGGATTTTGCGCCAAGGGCCAGAGTTTCGAGGCTCTGATCGAGGCCCTCAAGCGGCATTACGCGAAGTTCACGCCCGAGTTCGCGGAGAAAGAGAGTGGAGTGAAGGCGGAGGCCATCGTCAAGACGGCGCGCGAGATCGCGAGCGCTGGAAGCCGCTTTGCGTCGCATCTGTGGCGAGGCAGCTCTTCTGGGAATCTGGGAGGATGGCAATCCGCTCGGGCCTTGATGCTGCTGCATGTGTTGACGGGTTCGGTGGGAACTCCGGGCGGACACAATCTGCATGCCTGGAATAAGTTCGTGCCGCGTCCGTTCAAGAATCCACCGCCGCAGAAACGCTGGAATGAGCTGCTCTATCCGCTGGAGTGGCCGCTGTGCACGCATGAGATGTCGCCGCTTCTTCCGCACTTTCTTAAGGAAGGCCGCGGCCGCATCGAAGCTTATTTCACACGCGTATTTAATCCGGTGTGGACTTATCCCGACGGCTTCTCCTGGATCGAGATGTTGCGGGACGAAGAGAAGGTTGGGTTGCACGCGGCGTTGACGCCTACATGGAGCGAGACTGCGTGGTTTGCGGATTATGTTCTGCCGATGGGATTCAGTTCTGAGCGCCACGATCTGATGAGCCAGGAATCTTATGCCGGAAAGTGGATCGGCTTCCGGCAGCCTGTGCTGCGGGTTTTGCAAGAACGTGCGGGAAAGAAATTCGATTACACCTATCAGGCGAATCCGGGCGAGGTTTGGGAAGAAGATGAATTCTGGATCAACCTTTCCTGGGCAATCGACCCCAATGGTTCGATGGGAATTCGGCAGTGGTTCGAGTCTCCATATCATCCGGGTCAGAAACTTACGGTCGATGAATACTACCGATGGATGTTTGAAAATTCAGTTCCGGGATTGCCAGAGGCCGCGGCGAAAGAGGGATTGAATCCGCTGGAATACATGCGCAAGTATGGCGCTTACGAAGTGACGACCGACGTTTACAAGCAGAACGAGAAGCCGGTAGCAGCGGCAAGTCTGGCGGGTTCGAAGGTCGAAGCGAACGGCGTCGTCACAAAAGAAGGAAAAGCTGTCGGCGTGATGATCGGAGGTGAAGCGGTGGTTGGCTACAACACTCCCTCTCGGAAACTTGAACTGTTTTCGAAAACGCTGGCCGATTGGAAGTGGCCTGAATTTGCCTTGCCGGAATATTATCGCAGCCACGTTCACAAGTCGGCGCAAGCGGCGTCGCTGGGGAAATCAGGGGAGGATCCCGATTCAGATTTCGACCGACGCTACATGCCGCTTGTGAAATGGCCCAAAGATGCGAACGGCGACGTTTATACACTGTTGCCGATTTTCCGTCTGCCGCATCTGATACACACGCGTTCGGGCAACTCCAAATTTCTTTATGAGATCGCGCATAAGAATCCGCTATGGGTGAATCCGGTGGACGCCGGGAAACTGGGCGGCATTCGTACCGGCGATTTGCTGAAAGTTCATACGGAAATCGGTTTCTTCGTGTTGCATGCGTGGGTGACCGAGGGGTTGGCTCCGGGCGTCGTCGCCTGCTCCCACCATATGGGACGCTGGCGTCTCAACAAAGATGATCATGTCGAACGCATGTCGAGCGCGTGGGTCGATCTGAAAGAAGTTGGCAAAGGGCAATGGAAGATGCGCCAGGCTTCGGGAGTCGAACCCTACGAAACCGCAGATTCCGACACGAAGAGAGTGTGGTGGAGCGATGCGGGCGTGCACCAGAATCTTACTTTCCCGGTGCATCCCGATCCAATTACTGGTATGCATTGCTGGCACCAGATGGTGCGTGTGGAGCGGGCCTCCGGTGACGATCGCTACGGTGACATCTTTGTCGATACCAATCTTTCGTTTGCCGTTTATCAAAGGTGGAAAGCATTGACTCGTCCAGCTCCCGGCCCAGGTGGACTGCGGCGGCCGCTGTGGATACCGCGGGTGCATCGTCCTGAGGAAGCTGCGTTTTACATTTCTTCATCCGCCTCAAACCAGGCCCTCTCTTCAAAGAAAGACTGAAGCTGCGGCGGTTCCGGCTGTAAAATGGTGGGATGCCATTACAGACGGGGAATCCTAACTTTGGCAAGAAGCGCACTCCTCCTCCCGACGAAACTTTTGAAGAGGCGGCCTATCTGAAGGCGCTGGGAGAAAAACAGAAGGTTGTTAGCCTGAAGCTGGCTGACGGCGAGGTCGTTCGCGGCTGGATCGAGTATTACGACAAAAACATGGTGCGCGTGACCCGCGAAGATGGTCCGAATCTGTTTATCTTCAAACATGAGATCGTTTATATCGCGGAAGACAGCAAGAAAAAGTAGCCAGTACCCAGTTGCCAGTGAGTTCCAACTGCCCATCTTGAAAAATGAAAGCCTAGATTTCCGATGACATCTTTGGACTTGATTTCTCCGATGCAGGCTATGGCTCGTGAAGCGGGGGGCCTGGTGATGGGCTACTTTCGCCAGCATGTGAAGATCGAATATAAGGGCGCGGTGGATCTGGTCACAGTGGCCGATCGAAATTCGGAAGCTTTGATTCTCGAACGGATCCAACAGCAATTTCCGGGTCACGATGTGATGGGAGAAGAGGGTGCGCGGATCGAAACTGGAGGCGAATACAAGTGGTATGTCGATCCGCTGGATGGCACCACGAATTTTGCCCATGGGTATCCGGTGTTTTGCATTTCGCTTGCGGTCGAGCGCCGGGGGGAACGCGTCGCGGGAGTGATTTATGATCCGACTCGCGACGAAATTTTCAGCGCAGAACTGGGCGGGGGCGCGTGGCTGAACGGTGAAGCGACTCACGTCTCAGCCACGGCGACGCTGGGAGAGTGCCTGATCGCTACCGGATTCCCGAGTCAAAAGCGGCACAAGAATCCGAATGTTTATTTCTATCACCAGCTTACGTTGCGCACTCATGGTGTGAGGAGGGCAGGGTCGGCTGCGCTTGACCTGTGCAATGTTGCGTCGGGACGGTTCGACGGATTCTGGGAATTCAATCTCAATCCCTGGGATACGGCGGCAGGTGTGTTGATTGTCGAAGAGGCGGGCGGGAAGGTCACGGATTTGTCGGGGGGCGCGTTTCAGATTGCTAGCCGCGAGACCCTGGCGACAAATGGTTTGGTGCATGACGCGCTGATCCATGAATTTGAGGAGATCTTCGCAGGCAGGGGATTGGAAGAGTTGCCGAATCCGGTTGACTATGCGAAGGTTCGAAGCCTCTAGAAGCATCCTCCGTAGAGACGCAATTTGCTGCATCTCAGGCACCTGCGCAGTAGCGGCGCTCCGAGACGGGGCAAGCCCCGTTTCTACGGAGCGAGCGGTACAATCAATAATGTGATTTCTTCTCTTCTTGAACGCAAGATCGAGAAGCGTCCCGATAAGGTGCGACTGCAGGGACGCATTCTTTTCCTCGCCGAAGACCCGGAATTGATCAGGAAACAGTTGGCGGGTTGGGATCTGCCGTGGGACACGAAAAACCCGGCCAATAATCCCAGACTGCGCGACGACATTTCTACCGACGAGATTACGCCGGCGCATTACTGCTTCTATTTTGACCGGACCCTCGGCGAGATTCCTTACACTGGCTTGCGTTGCGGGGGCGTGCTGCCGATTGGGCGCGGCGATGTCAAGAAAGGAGGCTTCGTGTGCTCGGTGAGCGGCAAGCGTCGTGGCAAAGGGTCGAGCCGCGAGCAGTCTCCTTATGCGGAGATGTGCGCGGGCATTCAAGTTGCGATTGCCAAGAACATAGAGCGCATCTACAAACAGAACTGTCAGAATTTGGGCCTGCTGACCTCGACGAACTTTTTTTTGATCGATCGGATTCGCGCAGGGGAAGAAATCGCTCTCAGCGAATTTACGGCTGGCGAAGATGAGATTACGCGGCAGGTGATTGAGTACGGAGGACTGTTTCCGTTCAATGTGGCGAGGATGCAGGGCAAAGTGTTTCTTTCACCGATCGCGGGCGGGGGCGCCCGCGCCACACGGGCGATGACGCTCGCCGAGAAGATTTTCGCTCGCCACATGATCAACCCCGACGGCACGGTCGGAGTAGCGGCGGTCAAGCCTGGCGACACTGGCTTCACGCGCGTAGATCTGCGCTTCAGTCATGAGTATGTCACTCCTATGGCGGCGATTTTTTATGAGCAACTTGTTGGTAAAGAGGTTCCGGTGAACGATGCCTCTAGCATTCGTTTTTTTCGTGACCATTTGACTTTCCTCGACGAAGTCATTTCTGAAGAAAAGAAAAAGCTGGGACTGCTGGACCTGGCTATGCAACTCAAGCTCAAGCAGGCCGATTTTGCTCGGCAGCAGGGAATTAAGCTACATGGCGAACTCAGCGACCGAAAAGGATCGGAGGGCATTTGCCACTCGGTGATGCTGGAGACTTATGCGCTGCCGGGACAGGTGAATGTGGGGTCGGATTCGCACACGCCGCACGTTGGCGCCATTGGATGCATCGCGTTTGGCATTGGGACGACCGATATATTCAATTCCTGGATTACAAAAGACGTTCGCGTCAAGGTGCCGGAGTCGGTGAAGATCGTGATCCGGGGCAAGCGTCATGCGAACGTCACGGCGAAGGATTTCATCCTGAAAATTCTTTCGCTCGATTACGTGCGCAGCGGCAGGGCATTGGCGAAGGTGATGGAGTATGCGGGAGAGGCAGTGGAAGCGCTCTCTGTGGACGAGCGCGCCACCATGACGAATATGGCAGCGGAGATTGGAGGCTTCAGTGGCATTGTGGCTCCTGATGAAAAGGTGGTTGAGTTTCTAGTTGAGCGCCGGGGCATGAAACGGGCTGAAGTTGAGAAGATGATCGAAGGGTTGCAGAGCGATGCCGATGCCGAATATGCGGAAGTCATTGAACTCGACGCGACTGAGATCACGCCCATGGTTGCTACTCCGGGCGACCCGGGGAACGGCAAGTACATTCGCGAACTTGGCGAGCGAGTGCCGATTGAAATCGCTTATGGCGGAACTTGCACGGCGGGGAAGAACGAAGACATGGATATGTATGCCGCTGTGCTTGCCGACGCGTTGAAGCAGGGCAAGCGAATTGCAGAGAATGTGGCGTTCTGGATTCAATTCGGCTCCCAGGAGACGCGCGAGTATTCGAAAAGACATGGCTATCTCGAGATTTTCGAGAAGGCGGGTGCGCATGTGATTGAGCCCAGCTGTGGCGCGTGCATCAATGCGGGTCCGGGAGTGTCGACGCGTCCGGAGCAAGTTGTGATCAGCGCGCAGAACCGAAATTTTCCCGGACGCAGCGGGCCAGGGCAGATGTACCTGGCGTCGCCGCTGACCGTGGCAGCCAGCGCGGTGGCTGGATACATCGTTGAGTACGAGCCCTCGAGCGCGCGAGCGGTAAGCGCTGATTGGGGGTTGGCAAAGGGCATTCACCACAGGGTACACAGAGGTGCACGGAGCGCCGCGGGGACTTAATCTGATTTAGTTCCCGATTTGAAATGTCCCCCGCACCAATGGTCGCTACGTAATCTTGAACTACGACCGTATCTCCGCGTACGGTATAATGTGCGCCAGGGTACATTTCAACGAGAGTTTCCAACCTTAATGAACGCCTGGAGACACTGCCACTCCGGCGTTGTGGATTTCCTTCTCCATTCGAGCACGCAGCAAAGCATCGCTTTGCAGAATCGCTACCTCCCTATGAAAATTCTGTTGTATAACCCCGATAATGGCGTCACCCGCAATTTCATGCCGCATCTGTGGATGTTTCTGCTGCAGGCACTCACGCCACCGGACCACGAAGTTCTGCTGGTAGATGGCAACGCCCAGCCGATGGATGAAGCGGGGATCGCGCAGTTTGTGCGCGACAACAAGATCGAGTTGGTCGGCATTGGCGCCATGACTCGAATGATTGCCAAGGCCTATCGCATGGCGGATGCGGTTCGCGCTGCCGGAGTTCCCGTTGTGATGGGCGGACCGCACGTCACGGAGATGGCCGATGAGGCGCTCGGTCGCGATGGCGGTCCTCGGCACGCCGACGCGGTTGCACTGGGTGAAGCCGATGCCACATGGCCGCTGATTGTTAATGACGCTGTGCGCGGCCAGCTTAAAGACGTTCTATGAACCAGTCGACGCCTTCGGCCAGGAAAGCAAGCCGTCGCTCAAGGAGTATCCCGTGATCCCCTGGCAGTCTATCGATCTCAAGCAATTCAATCTGGTGCCGAAGGCTGCGACCGCCCTGCTCCAGACGATTGGAGAAGGTTGGGGATCGTTTCGCATTATTCCGGTCGAATCCGGACGAGGATGCCCTTATGGGTGCGAGTTCTGCACGGTGACGGGATTTTTCGGAGACTCGATTCGCTTCCGCACCAACGAGAGCGTGGTGAATGAACTGTTGCTGCTGAAGGCTCGCGCCCGCCGCGAGAAGGGGCAGATGGCGGTCTTTTTCATCGACGATAATTTTGCCATCAACATCAAGCGGACGAAATCTTTGCTGCGCGATATCATTGCGGCCAAAGCCAAGGTGCATTGGGTGGCGCAGATCAGCGCCAATTTGCTGCGTGACGAAGAACTGGTGGACCTGATCGCGGCTTCCGGCGGCAAGTGGATTTTCATCGGCATGGAGTCGATCGATCCGGCGAATCTGAAAGACGTCAACAAGGGATTTAACAAGCCGGGAGAGTATGCGGCGGTGCTGGAACGATTGGCATCGCGCAATGTGTATGCGATCACTTCGTTTATTTTTGGGATGGACAACGATACGGTGGGAGTGGCTGAACGGACGCTCGGTCAGGTCGCGACATGGCCTCCGGGACTTCCGATCTTCGGGCTGCTGACTCCTTTGCCCGCAACTCCGCTCTACAACCGACTGGAGAAGGCTGGGCGGCTGACGCGGCCGAAACATTGGCAGGACTTCATTCCATTTACCATGGCGCACACTCCGTTGAAGATGACTGTCGACGAAGCTCACGCCGAGGTCAATCAGGGGTGGGCGGAGGCTTATAGCCCGGAGGCGCTGGCTCGGGCGGTCGAGTCGCTGGAGGATCAGCCGCTGGGCTACCGCGTGAACATCTTTCTTGCGCGGCTTTGTTTCCGCGGGATTTATTTCCCGATGATGGGGAAGATGGCATGGCTCAAGGTGATTGCACAGAATCGGCGAACTATCTTCAAGCTGGTGCGGGATGGGTTCAAAGCTAATGCCTGGCGCGGCGTGGCGCACCGATTGCCGGTTAGTGCGGTGGGCGTCGGCGATGCGGCAGAAGCAGCGCAAGGCGCTGAGGGCTAGGGAGCCGATGCCGCAGTTTAGCTTAAACCTCACCGCTGCTAGAAATGTCATTCCTACTCGATGAAACGCGAAGGGGCGAATCGAAAGGAATCTGAGTTATAATCCTCTCCTCGCGTTCGTAGATTTGACCGACACCTTCAGCTCACTGTACCCGTTTAGGTAAATGACTGAGAACCCTCCGGAGCGGCAGTTGGTTACGCGCCTTTTGAAAGAGTGGGGCGGCGGGAACAAAGAGGCGCTTGACGAACTTATGCCGGTCGTCTACCAGCAGCTTCGCAAGCTGGCGTCGATATGTCTGCGTTCGGAGCGTCCCGACCACACGTTGCGTGCGACAGCTCTGGTCCATGAGGCTTATATACGGCTGGTGGATGCGGACATCGCGTGGCAGGATCGTGTCCATTTCTTTGCCGTTTCGGCGCGTCTGCTGCGGCGGATCCTGGTTGACCACGCGAAGGCGAATAAGCGGCAGAAACGCGGCGGTGGCGCGGAGACGATTGCCCTGGACGAAGCCGTGATGATTGGGCCGCAAACGACGGGCGGAATCGTGGAACTGGACGCGGCGATGCAGCGCCTGGCGGCGAACGACCAGCGCAAGAGCGACATTATCGAGCTGCTATGTTTTGGCGGGCTTACTTACGATGAAGCTGCAGCCGCTCTCAAGATTTCTCCGGCCACAGTACACAGAGAGTTAAAGATGGCCAAAGCCTGGCTGCACCGCGAACTGACGCAATCCTCAGTTCCCCGTTGAAGCTGCGGCTGAATCTTCTATTCAATCTGCAAGGCTCTCCCGCAGTCCGTGTACAATTCTCAGTTCGACCCATGCCTTTCGATCAATGCCCTTTGACCCATGCCCGATCCCTCTCCACGCAAACTGATCATCGCGATAGACGGACCCGCCGGAGCCGGCAAAAGCACAATCGCGTCGCGTCTCGCGCGCAAACTCGGCTATGTGAACCTGGAGAGCGGGGCAATGTATCGCGCGTTGGCGTTGCGCGCTATCGAGTGGGACGCTTCGTTTGACGACGAAGCGACGCTCCTCAAGATGGCGCAGGATTCGCACATAACCCTCGACCGCATCATCGGTGGCAATCGCGTTCTGCTTAATGGAAAGGACATTTCCGCGCGCATCCGCGAACGCGACGTGACGGAGGGAGCGTCGAGGGTCTCGGTGCATCCCAAGGTACGGGAGTGGATGGTGGCGCGCCAGCGCGAGATGGGCGTGGGGGGCGGCGTGGTGATGGAGGGGCGCGATATTGGCACAAAAGTTTTTCCCGACGCCGACTTGAAGATCTTTCTGGATGCAGACCCCGTGATTCGCGAGCAACGGCGGCTTGACCAGCAGCGAGTAAGGGGCGCGCCGGCCGAGACCATGGCTGCCGAACTCCGCGAGCGCGACCGGCGTGACCGGACGCGGGCCGCGTCTCCCTTAGTGGCCGCTGAAGACGCCGTGGTTCTCGACTCGACCCATATGACCGAGGACGAGGTGCTGGATCGAATCGAGGAATTGGTGGAGCAACGGCTGGCCGAGCAACGATTGGTCTAGCAACGACTGGCGGGACGCGACCGTCGTCACGCTGGCGCTAGTTGCGCTTGATAAATTTCAACGACGCCGAATTCATGCAATAACGCAGGCCCGTGGGCTTTGGCCCGTCATCGAACACGTGTCCAAGATGCGCACCGCATTCGGTGCAGGAGACTTCGTCGCGCACCATCCCCAGGCTAGTGTCGGTCGAGGTGTGAACATTTTCTTTGGCAATCGGCGCCCAGAAGCTGGGCCATCCGGTGCCTGACTCAAATTTCGTATCGGAACTGAATAACGCGTTATCGCAGCAGATGCAGCGGTAGAGTCCCTTGTCGTGCAGCTCGTAGTACTGGCCGGTAAATGGCCTTTCCGTGTCCTGATGGCGCGTGACCTCAAATTGCAGAGCGGTCAATTGCCGCTTCCACTCGGCGTCGGTCTTGTGCACTTTCTTTATTTGAGCAGGACCTAGATTTTGGCCGGAATCGCTGAAACGTATGATGGTCACTGTCTGCTGATCATCATTATTCGCTGACCTGGCGTTCGCCACTGCCAGAGCCGAACTTTTGAAGCATGCAAGCAGACTTCCGCTGGTGACGGCCAAAGCAGAACCAACGAGAAACTGACGACGATTCAGCATCGATCCCCCGATCTTCAAGCGTCCAAGATGCGCCCAGATGGTGGAAAGTTACAAGCTTAGTTGGTGCGTTGGATGAAACCCTAGCGGTTACCGTTATTTGTCCCCCCACCCCCTCCCTAATTTCGTCTAAAATATTAATTCTAATGGGGTCAACTTCAAAATATTCATAACATGGGAGTTACGGGTGGATGGGTTCGCGATAATCCTTTAGAATCTGTGACTTGGACTTACTGTACCCTGTCCTGATTTCTCCTTCGCCTGAACCGGACCAATCTGAGGATGGATTCCTATTCTTGGAAGGTTCAGTCGTCCCGCCGCCGACTTGCCATCTACGATCTTCCCACTCGGAGCCAGTAGGACGCCGTGGATTGCGCTCTCAGGGCCAACGTAGACGGTAATGCTCGCCCTATTGCCGAATTTCGCTAACACTGTGGCTGGAGGAGGGCTGTAGCGGTGGAATATCTTCTCAAAATTGAAGTCTTGATTGTCGAGTGAGGGCGCGACGCCCTTGTTCTTGTGGATCTCCAGCCAGCCTGGCGGAGGCCTATATGTCAAAGAACGGTACCGGTCGGCGACAATCGATACCAAGCGCAGGGCTTCGGCGATGGTGGACTTACCTGCGTTGTTCCGACCTACGATTATAGTTTTCTCACGCAGGGGTATCACGTGATACTTAAAACAACGAAAGTTTTCAAGCACTAACTCAGTGAGCAGAGGCAGTCCCCTTCGTGGGCTGGGCCAGCCTTCTCTGTTGGCTTCGGCTGCCGGGGCAGGCTAGGGGCCCACGTCTGCGACAGACAAAGTATAGCGCGCTTGGCTCTTGACAAAACAATGCATTTACCGCCGCGGTGAACTGCTGCTCCACCAAAAATCCAGCGTTCTACCTGGCGCTTAGCCGCTGCTTGCCAAGAATCGGTAGCGGGACGCGGCCGCGGAATCCCACCCTTGCGCACAGTACGCGCAAGGTTAGGGCACCCGTCCTCTCTGGAAAACAATCCACTTATCGCAGCAATGAACCGCTGCGCCACCCTGAGGCATGGGAGAATGCCTTGATACTTCGCGGGAGTGTGGGAAGTGTCGGGGTTCCTTCGGCAAGCTCACGCGGGCTCTTCGACCGCGTAGCTGTCTCGCTTCGCGAAGCGGCCACTCCGCTACAGGATCGGGAGAAGGAATAGATTTGACAGAATGACTTTGGGTTGAGGGAGAATTTTGCTTTTCTTGGCGGTGGGCGCTGACCACGAACCACCGGCTGTGTTAGCATCGGGAGTTTCGCAGGTGATGTTGGGCTGGCCTGTTGCCTGTACTCATACTTGTTCCGGATTTCGTTCCGGATTTCCGGATTCCGGGCCTTATCACCCTTCCCGTAAGCCTGCGGAAGGAGACAACCCGTGAAAGTTTACGAAGGAGCCAATCTCCGCAACCTTGCCCTGATCGGACATGGGCATGCGGGGAAGACTACGCTTGTGTCCGCCATGCTCTATACGGCTGGAGGCGCGCCTCGCCTGGGACGCGTCGACGATGGCTCGGCCATTACCGACTACGACGAGGAGGAAATCGCACGCAAGATGTCGATTGCGACCGGGCTGGCTTTTGTCGAGTGGGGCAAGGATGCTAATTCGAAGGTGAAGATCAATCTGCTGGATACTCCTGGCTTCAACATGTTTGTGCACGAGGCCAAGATGGTGTTGCCGGTGGTGGATGCGGCTTTGGTCGTGGTTGATGGCGTTGCTGGAGTTGAGGTGGTGACGCAGCGCGTCTGGAATTATTGCAACGATATTGAGCTGCCCCGGATGATTGTGGTCAATCGCATGGACCGTGATCGGGCAGACGCTAATCGCGTGCTGGAATCGCTGGTCAATGCGTTTGGGCGCGCGGTTACGCCGCTGCAGTTGCCGATTGGGAGCGAGAAAAGTCTCAGCGGGATCGTCGATCTCGTGCGCATGAAAGCTTACACGTACGAGATGGGCGGGAACGGCAAGGGCAAGGAAGGGCCGATTCCGGCCAACATGGCAGACGCTGCCAAGGAAGCTCATGAAAAGTTGGTGGAGCTGGTGGCGGAGGGCAAGGACTCGCTGATGGAGGAGTTCTTTGAGACGGGGACGATTCCGGAGGAGCATCTGGTTCCGGCTTTGCATGAGGCGATTCGCGAAGACAAACTTTTTCCGGTGTTGTTCACTTCGGGCCTGGGAAATATCGGCGTCGATGAATTGATGGATTTTATTGTGGACTACACGCCGGCGGCGAGCGAGCACCACGCCATCACGGGATGGACGGCCGAGGGGGCTGAGCCGGCTACACGCAAAGGGACTGATAACGAACCCGCGTCCGTTTATGTGTTTAAGACCATGTCGGATGCCTTCGCGGGGCGCATCTCTTACTTCAAAGTGTTTTCCGGGGTGTTGAAGAACGATGCTTCGCTGCAAAATTACAATCGCAACACGGCCGAAAAGTTTGCCCATATCTCTTTGATTCAGGGAAAGCAGGCGGTGCCGATTTCGGAGTTGCATGCGGGGGACATAGGATCGGTCGCGAAGCTGAAAGAGACGCTTACCGGCGATACCCTGGGAGATAAGACGTCACCCATACGGTATCCAGCGGTGCAACTGCCGGAGCCGGCTATTACGTTCGCGATTGAGCCCAAGAGCCGCGCGGATGAAGACAAGCTGGGCGTGGGGCTGCATAAGCTGATGGAAGAAGACGCGATGCTGCGGTTCTTTCGCGATCCGCAGACGAAGGAGTTTTTGATTGCGGGCACGGGGCAGCAGCATATAGAAGTCGTGGTTTCGAAGATGAAGAAGCGCTACCACGCCGAGGTAGTGCTGAAGGCGCCCAAGGTTCCTTATCGTGAGACGATTCGCGGCAAAGCTGACGTGCAGGGACGGCATAAGAAACAGACGGGCGGGCACGGACAATACGGCGACTGCAAGATCAAGATGGAGCCTTTGCCGCGCGACGGGGCTGAGTTTGAGTTCGTCAACGACATTTTCGGCGGAGCGATTCCGCGGAATTTTATTCCGGCAGTGGAAAAGGGAATCAAGGACGCGGCGGCGCGCGGGTTTCTCGCGGGATATCCGGTGGTGCACTTTCGCGCGATTTTATATGACGGGTCTTATCATGACGTGGATTCGAATGACCTGTCGTTTCAGATGGCGGGGCGCATCGCCTTCCGCAAGGCCATGGAGATGGCCAAGCCCACGTTGCTGGAGCCTGTCATGACGGTCGAGATCACGATTCCTGACGAGTTTGCGGGAACGATTATGGGCGACCTTAACAGCCGGCGCGGACGCATCCAGGGGATGGATAACAAGGCGGGGAACACGATCGTCAAGGCCGAGGTGCCGATGGCTGAGATGCTGACCTATGGCGCCGATCTCACTTCGATGACGCAGGGGCGCGGCAGCTTCTCTATGGAGATGCATCATTACGATACGGTGCCGCAACAACTGCAGGACAAGATTATTGACAAAGCTAAGGCGGAACGGGGCGAGGTTAGGGAAGAAGAGGAATAGGGGCAACAACTTAATGTCGTCGTTGCTGTTTCGCGGATTCTCCTAGGAGATACGACTCCTATAATTTTTGTAATTCACAAAGCTCCACTTCACACTACTCCACGTCAGTTTTTTAACTCCGAGCGCATGCGCAGGAAAACATTCCCCAATGGCACATTCTGGCGTAACATTCCCTTTTTGATGTTGATTCGTTCTCGGGAGGCACGGATGCCCATGCGGGGTTCCCTGATCTGTGGCCGGTTTTGCTTCGCTCCACTCGTTCTCTTAATGCTGATGATGATGATCCAATCTGCTATGACCCAGGAAAGTAAGGCTGTGGTGCTGGAGCTTGATCACGTGTCCGTCTGCGGATCGAATCTGGATACGCTTCGGCAGGCGTTTACGGAGGTCGGGTTGACTCCGGATATCGGCGGTCCTCCCGGCAATGGTGTCACCCAGATGGCTCTGATCGGGTTCAGTGACGGGACTTATATTGAACTGATCGCTCCCATCAAGCCGGGCGTCACGGCGGGGTCGGACTGGGCGAAGTTTATGACCGACGATGCTGTGACCTGCGCTTGGGCCGTGACCTCGAATGTTTTGCTGCAGGAAGTGGACAGGCTGAAAAAGGCTGGGATTCCGGTGACGGCGCCCGTGGCCGGCAGCCGCAAGCGGCCCGACGGAATGTCAGTGGAGTGGAAGACGGCGGACGTTGGTTCGGGAACGATGGGCTCGGTGCTACCTTTCATCATTGAAGACGAAACGCCGCGGGCATGGAGGGTGCAGACTTCGGCCAGCGTGGCAAGCGCGCCGGTTTCCGGCGTGGCGAATGTGGTGCTGGGAGTCAGCGATCTGGATGCTTCGATTGCTCTATTCCGCAGGGCTTATGGATGGTCCGATCCAGTGATTGAGAAGGAGAGAGATTTTGGCAAGCTGGCGTACTTTCCGGGCGAGCCGGTGATTCTGGCGGCTGGGGGAGGGTGGCTGGCAGAGCATATCGCGAAGTATGGGGAGTCTCCGGTTGCCTATTTGCTGGCGACGCAGGATTTCGCGGCGGCTGAGAAAAAGTACAGGCTCTCCGGCAATAAGACCTGGTTTGAGCAGAAGGTTGCATGGTTCGACGAGAAAAAGCTTAAGGGCGTCCGGCTGGGAGTGATTGGGGAGTAGGCTATGTGGGGCGGACACTCTTGTCCGGCAACCTTGGAACCCCTTGGGGTAGCGGAGTCCTCATTGAGCTTTCGCGGACAGGAGTGTCCGCGCTACACAAACCCGTATCTAGAACCCCTGACTCAGAACTGCTACCATCGCTTTCAGTGTCTGCTGCCAAAGATCATTCCGCGCTGCATTTCAAGTCCAAAGACCGGCTGGTCTCGGCTGCACCGGTTGAGGACGATTCTTCTTTTGAGCTTAAACTGCGTCCACAGCGGTTGCAGGAGTTCATCGGGCAGAACAAGGTTAAAGAGAATCTGGATGTCGCCATTCAGGCGGCTAAATCCCGCGGCGAGGCGCTCGATCATGTTCTACTCTACGGGCCGCCTGGGCTGGGCAAGACTACGCTCGCCAATATCATCGCCAACGAACTGGGGTCGGCGTTTCAGCAAACCTCTGGGCCCACACTGCAGATCAAGGGCGACCTGACTGCAATCCTCACGAATCTACGCGACCGGCAGGTTTTATTTATCGATGAAGTGCATCGGCTACAGCCGGCTCTCGAAGAGATCCTTTACTCGGCGCTGGAGGACTACAAACTCGACATCATGATCGGGCAGGGGCCTTCAGCGCGCACGCACACCATGGACGTGAAGCCGTTTACTTTTATTGGGGCCACTACGCGGGCGGGGCTGCTCTCGGCTCCGCTGCGGTCGCGATTTGGGTTGCTGTTGCGGCTTGAGTTTTATACGCATGACGACTTGCGCGTCATTGTCGAGCGCTCGGCCGAGATTCTTGGCGTTCGCATCGATCGGCCGGGTGCTGCGGAAATCGCCAGTCGCTCGCGGGGAACGCCGCGCATCGCCAATCGGCTGCTGCGGCGCGTGCGCGACTATGCCCAGGTGCGGGCGGCGGGGTTGATCGATCTGCCCACGGCGCAGTCGGCGCTATCCATGCTGGAGGTGGATCGCCACGGCTTTGACGAGGTCGACCGCAAACTGCTGCTTACCATTATCGAGAAGTATCAAGGCGGGCCGGTGGGATTGAATACGCTGGGCGCTGTGCTGGCTGAGGAGCCGGATGCGATCGAGGAAATTTATGAGCCGTTTCTGATTCAGATCGGCTTTCTGAATCGCACTCCGCGTGGACGAGTGGCCACCCAGTTGGCGTATGAGCATTTTGGGATTACGCCTAATCGGCGGCAGAGTTCGTTGTTCTAGAAGAATTGTGATTTGGTATCGGCAAAAAAGCATAAACCATAAACCACGAAGTACACAGAGGTGCACGGAGGACTCTGGAACATGCGGGACGTGATCGCTACGGTCGAGGCTCCGCAAGCTATTGGGCCTTATTCGCAGGCTATTCGAGCGGCAGGGCTGATTTTTACTTCAGGGCAGATTGCCATCGATCCCGCCACTTCGCAAGTCGTCGCGGGCGATGTTAGCGCTCAGACTGAGCGCGTGATTAAGAATCTCTCTGCTATATTGCAGGCCTCGGGCAGTTCACTGGACAAAGTTGTGCGCTGCACAGTCTTCCTTAAGAACATGAGCGACTTCGCGGCCATGAATGAAATCTACGGTCGCTACTTCAATCAGGCGCCGCCGGCGCGCTCCACGGTGGAGGTGGCGCGGCTTCCGAAGGATGTGCTGGTGGAGATTGACGCGATTGCGCTGAGTTAGGCGTCCGATGGAATGGCGTCCGTGGAATCCCAGGTTTCGAAAAGCGCGAAACCTGGGGCACCCGTCAACTTATTTGCCGACTTTATTTTGGAAACGTCAAGAAAGGGACCTTATGAAAACTATAGTCGTGATGCTTGGCATCACCTTGCTCGTAGCGGTTATGTTAGCCTTCGCTCAGAAATCGAGTACGGCTGGGCCCACGAAGGTTACCGGGGCTGCAACGAAGACTGCCAGCGGCCTTGAATACTGGGACATCAAAGTGGGCACGGGTGCGGTGGCGCAGGCGGGACAGCATGTCAAAGTCGATTACACGGGCTGGCTCACGAATGGGAAGAAGTTCGACAGTTCCGTCGGCACGGGGCGGCCGTTTGACTTCATGCTCGGCGGAGGCCAGGTGATCAAGGGCTGGGACGAAGGGGTTGCCGGGATGAAGGTGGGCGGCAAGCGGCAGCTGCGCATTCCTCCCGATCTGGCTTATGGGGCGGCAGGTTATCCGCCGGTCATTCCGCCGAACTCCACGCTGATTTTCGACGTGCAGTTGGTGGATGTGAAATAGCTGCGGAAGCCTGCGGGTCTTTATGTGGCGTCAGTTTTTCGCGGACAGGAGTGTCCGCGCCACACACTAGGCTTTGACTACTTTTCCGCTGCGTAAACAGGAGGTGCAGACCCGGATGTGCTTGGTCGCGGCTCCAACCTTGGCGTGAACTGGGCGCAAGTTGACGTTCCAGCGGCGCTTGCTCACGTTGTGGGCGTGGCTGATGGTGTTGCCGAACTGCGGCCCCTTGCCGCAGATATCACAAACTCGTGCCATAACTCTGAATTCCTTCCTGACTGTTGCTGAAACTGCTTTGCCGTGAACACCAATTTTACAGCAATCTTGCGGATTTCGCCACGGCGCCGGCAATGCCTCAGGTGCATGAATGGGCTGAATTCGTTACGATACAATATTTGCAGTTTGATGCGCATCCAAGAATAAACTATGAAGATTCAACGACTGCTGCAGCGCCTTGTGCCCATGGCTCTAGTGTTCATGGTTCTAGAGACCATGAGTCTCGCTTGTCTGGTCCTCACTTATCTGGCCCTGGCTTGCGTGCCCGCTTTTGCGGAAGATGTGCCGGAGGCGCTCCGTCCACCGAAGGGGGCGACGATTGCGATCGTCGTTTTCGAAGACCTGCAATGCCCGCAATGCGGCCGAGTCGCGCCGCTGCTGGCGCAGGCTTCAAAAACCTATAAGATTCCGCTGGTGCAGCACGATTTTCCGTTGCCGATGCATAACTGGTCGTTCGACGCGGCAGTGCTGGCGCGGTATTTCGATACGCATTCCAAAGACCTTGGGAACGAGTTTCGCGCCGAGGTGTTCGCGCACCAGATGGAAATTAATCCGCAGAATTTGCGGGGATATGCCGACAAGTTTGCCTCCGATCACAAGACGAGTTTGCCCTTTGTGGTGGATCCCGATGGCAAACTGGCTGGCCTGGTGCGGGCCGACAAAGATCTGGGCTTGAGTTTGAAGATCGATCACACTCCTACGATCTGGGTGGTAACCAGCAAACACACGGAGAAGCCCTATGTTGAGGTCACGGACACGAGCAAGCTTTATTTGTTGATCGATGAGATGAAAAAGGAGTAAGGCGGGGCAAAGGTCTAGGGTTCTCACTTCTGCAATCTGACCTCTGACTTCTGCGATTGTTTGCTCCTATTCTGTCCAGCGGCGGAAGAGCAGTGCACCGTTGGTGCCGCCGAAGCCAAATGAATTCGACATGGCGTATTCGAAGCTCGTTTTGCGGGCGTGGCTGGGAACGAAATCCATGTTGTCGGTTTCGGGATCCTGATTCTCGAGGTTGATGGTTGGCGGCAGAATCTGATCGCGCAGCGCCAGCACCGTCACGCCCGCTTCTAATCCGCCGGCTCCGCCGAGCAGATGGCCGGTCATGGATTTGGTGGAGCTTACCGGGACTTTCTTTCCAAATAAATTTCTGATGGCGTGCGCCTCCAGCGTGTCGCCGATGGGCGTGGAGGTGCCGTGAGCGTTGAGATATCCGACGACGCTGGCATCGAGTTTCGCGTCTCGCAACGCATTGCGCATGACGCGGAATCCGCCTTCATGCTCGGGAGCGGGTTGCGTCATGTGATAGGCGTCGGCGGACATACCGTAGCCGACCAACTCGGCGAGAATTGGAGCGCCGCGGCGGCGGGCGTGTTCGAGTTCTTCGAGAACCAAAATACCGGCGCCTTCGCCCATGACGAAGCCATCGCGGTCCTTGTCCCACGGGCGGCTGGCGCGGGACGGGTCATCGTTGCGCGTGGAAAGCGCGCGCATGGCGGCGAATCCACCCACACCCATGGGAGTGATCGCGGCTTCGGAGCCTCCGGCGATCATTACGTCGGCGTCACCGTGCTGAATGATGCGCATGGAATCGCCGATGGAGTGCGCGCTGGTGGTGCAGGCCGTGGCCGTCGCTTCGTTCGGTCCTTTGGCTCCGAAGCGCATGGAAACATGGCCGGCGGCAAGATTGATGATGGCGGCAGGAATGAAAAAGGGCGATATCTTGCGCGGGCCGCCCTCGATGAGCGCGGTGTGTTCGCGCTCGATCACATCGAATCCGCCAATGCCTGAGCCAATGTGAACTCCTACATTCTCGGCATTTTCCGGAGTGATCTGGAGCTGCGACATCTTCATCGCTTCTTCCGAGGCGGCGATGGCGAAGTGAATGAAGCGGCCCATCTTCTTCACTTCTTTTTTCTCGATGAACTGGAAGGGATCGAAGTTGCGGACCTCGGCGGCGATCTGGCAGGCGAAAGCGGAGGCGTCGAATCCGGTAATGCGATCGACGCCGCTCTTGCCCGCGAGCAGCGCCTGCCACACGGCGTCGGTAGTATTACCCACCGAGCAAATGAGGCCGATGCCCGTAACCACAACCCGTCTTGGGAAATTACTATGCAAATTACCTTGTAAATTAGTTCGCAACTCGGCCCTGCCGATCACCCGCCGGTTTACTTGCCAAAATTACTTGCCTGCCTTGGCGTGCTTGCCGATGTAGTCGACGGCATCGGACACGGTGCGAATCTTCTCGGCGTCCTCGTCGGGGATTTCGATATCGAAGGCTTCTTCGAAGGCCATTACGAGTTCGACGGTATCGAGCGAATCGGCGCCCAGGTCGTCCACGAATGAGGCGCTGGGGGTGACTTCGCCCTCGTCCACGCCCAATTGCTCCACAATAATCTGTTTCACTTTTTCATCAACGGCTGCCATGTTCTCCTCGTTTCTGAGTTTGGGGTCGCGGGTCCGGGTTTCGGGCCGGCGTTTGCTGCATCACGACTGCATGCTGCTCGTTAGATCATATGAAAGACGGATCGTATGAATTAGGAACGAGTAGTCTAAAAGGGATTGGCAAACTATGCAAAGGAAGCGTCCGGAAATGCTCAGTGCCTAAATTGGCACCGGATGTTGCGAACCCAGTTTTGCTATCGCCGCAGCGATATCCACTTACGAAACCGAAATTTTCCCATGGCCTGCCAAAACAAGCTGCTTGTCCGAAGATCACTAACGAATCCTAATTGGCGGCTGGGAGAGCGGTCAAACTGACGCGGCAAGGCAACAGAGGGCTTGCCGGCGTCTTTGGCGCTTCTCCCTTGGCTGCAGACGGACCAAGTTCCGTCTCTACCTGTGCTCTTGCTCATTCCGCCGAAGTCGTGTCAGGATTTTGACGTGAAAAATTCAATGGTATTTGACGTCTTTGCGGGCTCACCGCTAATGCGCGCCGTGCTTCAGCGCGTCAGCCGCTGTCGAGTTACGGTGGGCGGCGAGGTTACTGGCGAAATTGGTCTCGGGCTTCTGGTGCTGCTTGGAGTTGGTACGAACGATACGCGAGCCGAGGCGGATTACCTGGCCGAGAAGATCATTGGCCTGCGCATCTTTGAGGACGTTGGCGGCAAGATGAATTTGCGGCTTGCAGAGGTTTCGGGCGCTCTGCTGGTGGTTTCGCAATTCACTCTCTACGGGGACGTGCGGCGTGGCAAGCGTCCTTCGTTCGACGCGGCCGCTCCACCTCAGCAGGCGCGTGAACTCTACGAATATTTTGTGGAGAAGGTCCGCGCTGCCGGGCTGCGCTGCGAGACCGGGCGCTTCCAGGAAACGATGCAGGTTGAACTGGTCAATGAAGGGCCAGTGACAATCCTGCTGGACTCAGCGAAAGTATTCTAGCGGGAGTATTTCGGACGGACTAATTGATCGTCGATCTTCGATTTTTTGCGGGAAGTTCCGCGCGCGGAGTCCAGGGTGAAAACAGCTTTGAAGCGCCACATGCGAGTGTTTTTGAATATCTGGCCGCCGTTGCTGGGCGCGGGAATCCGAATCCGGCGATTTCCCCCTGACTGGAAAGAAATTGATGTGGAGATGAAGCTTCGGTGGTGGAACCGAAATTACGTTGGCACCCACTATGGAGGATCGCTCTACTCCATGGCTGACCCGTTTTTTATGCTCATGCTGATTGAGAACTTGGGAAAGGACTATATCGTCTGGGACAAATCGGCGAGTATTCGCTTCAAAAAGCCGGGACGCGGAATGGTTTTCGCCAAGTTCCGGGTTTCGGACGAACAGATCGGCGAAATCAAACAAGCCCTGGCTTCCGAAGAAAAGATTGACCGATTATTCCGGGTAGAGGTAAGGGACGAATCCGGCATCGTCATCGCCGAGGTCGAAAAGTTGCTGCACGTGCGAAAGAAAACCTCGGACCGATCGTAGGATTTTGGTGCAAAACCTCTTACCACCAAGGGCACGAAGGTACACGAAGGAATTCGAAGCCCTTCGTGCCCCTTCTGCGCTCTGGATGGTTTTGCCGGGTGCACCCTAGCGGGCAGCGACATATCGTCTCGCTACTTCCGTTTGACCGACTTCCATAGGGCACGATAAACTAGTTGGGTTTGCCTGTACTTGCGGACCCGTTCTGGGGCCGCGCCGCGTTTCCGGTCAGAAGCCGTTGCGGAAAAACAGCAAGCACACTTAAGATTTCCGAGCTTGGCTCGGCTGGGATGGCCAAGGGCGGCTGTCTCTACATGCGATTGAGAGTACCCGCCCAAGCGGAGCTTGGACGGGGCACCCTAAGGAGAAGCTATGTACGCGGTGATCCGCGCAGGTGGAAAACAGTATCGTGTCGCCCCGGGCGACGTGATTCGTATGGAAACGCAGGAAGACAAGGACGGCAAGATCGAGTTTGGCGACGTGCTGGCGGTTTCGGCCGAGGCGGGCAGCGTCGTGCCCCCAGGATCTGGCGCGCTTGTGACCGGCGAAGTGGTCGAGCAGGGGCGCGGCGAGAAGATTCTGGTCTTCCACTACAAGCGCAAGAAACAATACAAGAAACTGCGAGGACACCGGCAGGACTATACGGCGGTCCGTATCACCGAGATTGCTTTTGATGGGCAGTCGTTTAAGGCACCGGAGCTGGTGAAGAAAGAGAAGAAAGCGAAGCCAGCGCATGAGGGCGGCGAGCACGAAACTCACACAGAAGTGAAGCGCTCGAAGCGACCGGGGAAAAAGGCTACGCATCACGTTGCGCACCCGCATGCGAAGAAAGCGGCTTCGAAGAAAGCTGCAAAGAAGAAAAAGAAGTAGAGGGGTTACGAGTCATCATGAGGATGCCCTGCCGTGGTGGGTAGGGGTCCTTCGACTGCGTAGCTGCTTCGCGTTCCGCGAAGCGGCTTCTACGCTCAGTATGACATTGGTTTGAGATAGTTGGGAATTTAGATTGCTGGCAACTGGCCACCGAGAAGTGATTTTATGGCGCATAAAAAAGGACAAGGCACTTCACGAAACGGGCGCGATTCGAACGCGCAGCGGTTGGGCTTTAAGGCGTTTGGAGGACAACTGGTGCCCGGCGGGACGATCATCGTCCGGCAGCGCGGTACGCGGGTCAAGCCCGGACTCAACGTTGGGCGCGGCAAAGACGACACGCTCTTCGCGAAGATCACCGGGCGCATTAAGTTCGTCGACAAGGGTTCGATGGGCAAGTTTGTGATGGTCGAGCCCGAAGCGGTCGAAGCATAGCTTACGATCCTTGATTCGCTTGACAACCCTATTTCGTCTTTTGATTCTCGAAAGAGTTAGCCGGACGGGGGCGGCGGCGGAATGCCAGGAGCTAAATTCAAGGGACCGGATTGGCCTGATCTTCCCGGCGAACCCGAAGGTTGGCGTGATCTTCAGGAGCGCGCACAGAACGAACAAAACCCCAGGAAGCTGGAAGCGATCATCGCGGAGATGAATCGGCTTCTCAGCGAGTGCGAAAAGAAAGCAGCCGCCGGTGAAGCGCCGCCACAACCTTCCTCCCTGCCCGGCACTGTCAAGCCGAAGCCGACTTCAATCCCAGAATAAGGTTGCTAGTTCGGATTGGCGAGTCGGTGTAATTCGGATCGCAGTTCAGCGATGCGGGATTTTCTCTTCTGATAAGCGTCCAATTCGTCGGGCGTGAAATCCGTCAACTTGCGACCCATGATCGAATCGAGCTGCAGTTGTAAAAGATCGCATAGCTCAAGGGCTATGGGAGCGATACGGTTGGGGTCCATGCAATACCCCCACTGGGAGTAAAGCGCGGGGTCCTCAACTGAAGCGGTGATGGCGGATAGCCTCCGAGGTACGGCTGGTCACTATCGTATGTGATTGCAGGACATAGAGAATCAAACGTTTGCCGTTCCACATTGGGAATTCAATGTTTATCGATGAAGCCAAAATTCGGGTTAAGGCGGGCGACGGCGGCAATGGCTGCATGGCATTCCGGCGGGAGAAGTTCGTTCCGCGCGGCGGGCCTTCGGGCGGCGATGGCGGCCGGGGCGGCGACATCTGGATGGAATCGAGCGAGCGCCATAACACGCTTGTCCATTTCCGCTTCAATCCTGAATACACGGCGGAGCGTGGACGGCACGGCGAAGGCTCGAAGAAGACTGGACGCGAGGGCGAGGGGGTTGTGCTCAAGGTTCCCGTCGGTACGATTGTGTACGACGAAGACACGGGCGAGATAGTTCACGATTTCTCGCGTCCCGATGAACGCGTCATCATTGCGCGCGGCGGGCGCGGCGGGCGGGGCAATGCGCAGTTTGCGACCTCCACGCACCAGGCACCGCGCGAGCATGAGGAGGGGCGTCCGGGCGAAGAACGGAAGTTTCGGCTGGAGTTGAAGCTGCTGGCTGACGTGGGGCTGGTGGGATATCCGAACGTGGGCAAGTCGACTCTGATCTCGCGCATTTCGGCGGCTCGGCCCAAGGTGGCGGATTATCCCTTCACCACGCTTGAGCCCAACCTTGGAGTGGTGCTTGTTGGCGACAAGGGACGAGAAGAAAGTTTTGTGGTTGCCGACATTCCGGGATTGATCGAGGGCGCGCATACGGGATCGGGGCTGGGCACGCAATTTCTGCGGCATATCGAGCGCACGCGGCTGCTGGTGCATATGGTGGATGTCTCCGACAGCAGCGGACGGCCGGACGTGGTGAAGGACGTTGAAGTGATCCGGGGCGAGCTGGCCAGTTTCGACGCGGGGCTGGAGAAGAAGCCGACCTTGATGGTGGCGTCCAAAATCGACGTTACCAATCCAGAGAAGCTGAAGAAACTGAAGCAGTGGGCTACACGGCGGAAGCTGAAGCTTTATCCGATTTCGGCGGTTACGGGCGAGGGGATCGAGAAGCTGAAATACGCGATGGCGGAGGAAGTCGAAAGAGTAAGGGAGGTTTTGGCTAAGGCGTAAGTAAAAAACTCTTGCGCCGACGTTTAACCGGATGCCTCGATGGGACAGGGTGCCACACTAGTAGCTAGCAATTCTCGCAATTGAAAAAGATCAAAACGACCAGATCGGACTACCCCGTAACATTCGGCGAGTCCACGGGTTTGCACCATCTGCCAACGACCACCCGACCCAAATCCGATAGAATAGAAACAAGAACAGAAAGAGGAACAAAAGGAATTCTCGTGGAGGGTCGATGGCAGTTCCCATATCCCAGATGTGGACAGTAGGCTCCTACGTTCTGCGCCAGAAGCTGGCCGGACGCAAGCGCTATCCGTTGGTGCTCATGCTCGAGCCGCTGTTCCGCTGCAACCTGGCCTGCGCCGGATGCGGCAAAATCCAGTACCCCGCCCACATCCTGAAAACCGATCTCTCCCCGAAAGACTGCTTCAAAGCGGTCGATGAGTGCGGAGCGCCCATGGTCTCCATCCCCGGCGGCGAGCCGCTGATGCATCCGCAGATCCACAAGATTGTTGAAGGCCTGGTCGCACGCAAGAAATATGTCTATCTCTGCACCAACGCGCTGCTCCTGAAAGAAAAGCTGCACCTGTTTAAGCCGAGCAAATATCTGAGCTTCTCCGTCCACATGGACGGGCAAAAGGAGCACCACGATTTTTCCGTCTGCCGCGAGGGTGGCTACGACATCGCGCTCGACGGAATCCGCGCCGCCATCGCAGCCGGCTTTCGCGTGACCACCAACACGACTTTGTTCGACGGCGCCGATCCGAACAGCGTGCGCAAGTTTTTCGACGAGATGATGGAAGTAGGCGTCGAGAGCATGATGGTTTCGCCCGGATATTCCTACGATAAAGCTCCCGACCAGAAACATTTCATGGGACGCGCCCGGACACGCCGCTTGTTCCGCACCATGCTTTCAAATCGCAAGAGGAGTTGGCGCTTCAACCAGTCGCCGCTTTTTCTCGAATACCTGATGGGCAAGCGCGATTACAGGTGTACCGCCTGGGGCATGCCAACTTATAACATCTTCGGATGGCAGAAGCCTTGCTATCTGCTGCAAGACGGCTACGCCGACTCTTTCCAAGAGTTGATGGAAACGACGGAGTGGGCGAATTATGGCACCGAGTCGGGCAATCCGCAGTGCGCTAATTGCATGGTGCATTGCGGCTACGAAACAACTTCGGTGGATGATATGTTCGGCTCGTTGCGCGGATTCAAGGACGCGGTGAAGGCGACCTTTTCACTCTATCCTGACAAGGCCGCGCTGAAAGACCTCGAACGGGAAGTGCGCCCGGTGCACTCCTACAATCCGCTGATTCAAATAGACGCGCCGACTTTGTCCAGCCAGGACGGGGCAGAGTCCCGTCACCACATAAGTCCAGCCGAAGAAAGCCGCGTATGAGCGGACGCGAACATGGACGCGATCCGGCGCTGCCTCACAGCACGCAAGCGGTCGTTGCGCCGCCGCGCCCTGCGGACGAACTGGAAGTTGTTCCCGGCTTCGAACGCGAAAATCTTCAAGGGTGGATCCCGCAACTCGCCACCGAAGTTGACATCCGAGCGGTAATCGAAAAAGCCTTTGACTATCGTGGCGACGTGACCATCACCTGCAAAAATAAAGATAAAGGTGAAGAAGGAACCCAAGTCACCGGATATCTTTTCGACCGCCGCATCGGTACGACGCTCCAAAGCTCTGTAGTACGCCTGATGCTCGCGAACAGCAACGAACGCCCCGCGATTCCCTACTCCGAAATCGTGGCCATTGCCTTCACCGGCCGCGACACCGCCGCTGGTAAGAGCTACGAAGCCTGGGTAAAAAAATACTGGGAAAAGCGAGCCAAGGGCGAGAAGAACATCTCGATCGAGCCCGAAGCGCTGGAATAGTTTGTGTAGCGCGGACACTCCTGTCCGCGAACCGTGTGCACAATCCGAGGATTGATTGCAGTCCAGAATGCTGCCCATAGTGCTAGCCTCTGCCTCGCCGCGACGTCAGGAACTGTTGCGCAACGCCGGAATCCCATTCGAGGCGCAGCCCGCGAATATTCCCGAAGATCCGTTGCCTGGAGAAGGCGCGAAAGAATGCGCCGAACGCCTGGCTAGCGAGAAGGCGCTCAGCACTGCTCGCCAACGTCCGCACGATATCGTGCTAGGCGCTGACACCGTGGTTATCGTCGATGGCGAACTTCTCGGCAAGCCCGCAGATGCCGCGGACGCTCGACGCATGTTGCGGCTGCTCTCCGGGCGCGAACACGAGGTGATCACCGGAGTCTGTTTAGTGGCGAGCGGTGTGCGCTCCATCTCGAGCGCAACCACCGTCGTTACCGTGAATGAACTCACGGACCAGGAAATCGCCGATTATGTGGCCAGCGGCGAGCCTATGGACAAAGCTGGAGCCTACGCGATTCAGGGCATCGCATCGCGATGGATTCCTCGCATCGAAGGCGATTACAGCAACGTAATGGGACTGCCAGTGGCGTTGGTGCTTCGCTTGTTGCGCGAAGCGGCTGCCAGGAAAGTAGCGCAGCCTTCAATCCCCGTGCACCGACATGCAGATGATACACCCCGAGACAAAGGCATGATCCTGCGGATGTGGACGGCGCGCGCGACCGCTGAGAAATCCTGCGAATATGTCGAACACGCGACGAAGAAGGTCTTTCCGGCGCTGCGGGCGATCGATGGATTTCGTGGAGCCTACCTGCTGCGGCGCAAGGTTGAAGGCAGCGTGATCGAACTGGCCGTGCTTACGCTTTGGGAGTCGATGGAGGCAATCAGTAGGTTCGCCGGGGTGAACCCGGAGCGGGCCGTGGTGGAGCCCGAGGCGCGGGCGGTTTTGAGTTCCTTCGATGAGGTTGTCACGCATTTCGAAGTTGTGCATTATTCGGAAGGAGCAGGTTCGGAAGGAGCGGGAAAGTGAACTGCGATCAACTTGTTTGTCGCTTCCGAGGGTGATCCAGCCCGCTATTTATTAGAAAGTTGCCGTTTTGCCTCACGCGCTGTAAGGTTATCGGCCAAGATTCAATTCTCAATTCTAAGTGGGGATGGAATGACAATTCGCCGCTATCTGCATTCATCCACTTTTTTGCTTTCCTGCTTTGTCGCAATTTCACACAGCATGTTTTGGGCGCAGCCAACCACGCCCTCAGCAAAAACGATTGTTATCCGAGCGGGACACCTGCTTGACGTGAAGACCGGCAAGACGCTTGCCAACCAAACTATTGTCATCCAGGGCGACAAGATAGCGAGTGTTGGGTCAGGCGTGCAGATTCCCGCCGGTGTCCAGGTGATCGATCTCTCGAACGCCACCGTGCTGCCAGGATTGATTGACGCGCACACGCATCTCACGATGGCAACCAACTTCGGCTACTCGCGGCTGGGAATTTCCGTGCCGCGCGAGGCGCTCTATGGAGCGCGCAATGCCCGAGTCACGCTCGACGCTGGTTTTACGACCGTTCGCAACGTGGGCGCCAGCGGCTTCACCGACGTTGCCCTGCGCGATGCCATCAACGCCGGCGATGTTCCCGGGCCGCGCATGCTGGTCAGCGGACCGCCGCTGACCATTACCGGCGGACACGCGGACAATAACCTGCTGCCGTTTGAATATCACGCGTCCAGCGACTGCGTGGCCGATGGCGTGGATGGCGTGCGCCACATGGTTCGGCAGAACATCAAGTATGGCGCGGACCTGATCAAGTTCATGGCCTCGGGCGGAGTGCTATCGCATGGCGACAATCCGCAGGCGTCGCAATACACGCTGGAGGAGATGAAAACTATTGTGGAGGAGGCGCATCGGCTGGGACGAAAAGTCGCGGCGCACGCGCATGGGGCGCAGGCGATCCTATGGGCGAGCGAGGCCGGTGTGGATTCGATCGAGCACGGATCTTACATCGACGATGCGGCCATCGCCGAGATGAAGAAGAACGGAACTTATCTGGTGCCAACGCTTTATCTCATGGACTGGTTTTTCGAGAACGCGGAGAAGATTGGTACGCCCGCGGAGTTGATTGCCAAGGCCCGCGAGGTGATGCCCGCTGCGCGTAAGAACGTGGCGCGCGCGTTTGCCGCGGGGGTGAAAGTGGGGTTTGGGACCGATGCGGCGGTGTATCCGCACGGGCTGAACGCGCACGAGTTTGCGGTCATGGTGAAGTTGGGATTGACGCCGCTGCAGGCGATTCAGTCGGCCACTATCAACGACGCCGATTTGCTCGGATGGTCAGATAAGGTTGGGACGATTGAGTCCGGGAAGTGGGCGGATATTGTTGCCGTGGATGGCGATCCGCTGGCGGATGTTACTACGCTGGAACGGGTTAAGTTTGTGGTGAAGGGCGGCGAGGTGGTTAAGAATCTGTACGCGAAGTGAGTCCATTCTTCCGTAGAGACGCGGCTTGCCGCGTCTCCGACGTGACCGCAACCTTCGGCGCGCTGGACGCCGTGAGACTCGGCAAGCCCCGTCTCTAGGGTAATTTCCGTTAGAATCCCCCGGTGACTCTTCGGTTTCAGATTGAAGCTACGCGCGGCGCCGCCCGCACTGGTAAGCTTGTCACTTCGCACGGACTAGTCGAGACACCTGTCTTCATGCCGGTTGGAACGCTCGGCTCTGTTAAGGGCGTTTCGCAGGATGTGCTCGAGGAGCTCGGGGTCGAGATTCTGCTCGGCAATACCTACCATCTTTACTTGCGCCCTGGGGTGAAAACAGTTCGAAAGCTGGGCGGCCTGCATCGGTTCATATCTTGGGATCGAGCTATTCTCACCGATTCGGGCGGGTTCCAGGTCTTTAGCTTGACTGACCTTCGCAAAGTCAGCGACGAAGGGGTTGCATTTCGCTCGCACCTTGATGGGTCTCCTCATTTTCTTAGTCCTGAAAAAGCGATGGAGATTCAGATTGGCCTCGGCGCCGATATCGTTATGGCCTTCGATGAATGCACGGAGTATCCGGCCGACGCCCAGCGTGCGCGCACGTCGCTGGAATTGACCCTGCGCTGGGCGACGCGCTGCAAGAATTATTTTGAAGAGCACAAGCACGAGGTGCCTTGGGCGTGTGGCGGCGGACCTGTGCCCCGCTTGGGCGGGGCAGAGCCCCGTCTCCGCCCAGGCGCTACCCAGGCTTTGTTCGGCATTGTGCAGGGAGGGATGGACGCTGCATTGCGCCGCGAGTCGGCCGCTCGAACGATTGACATCGGCTTCCCTGGATACGCTATTGGCGGGCTCAGTGTGGGCGAACCGCGCGAGCTTACTCGCGACATAGTCTTATCGACGCTTGAGCATCTTCCATCAGACCAGCCCCGTTATCTGATGGGAGTGGGCACTCCCGAGGAAATTGCACAGTATGCGAAATCGGGCGTCGACATGATGGATTGCGTGCTTCCTACGCGCGCTGCACGTCATGGATTGCTCTTTACCTCGGAGGGCAAGGTGTCGATCAAGCAGGCGCGATACGCGCACGATGAAAGCGCGCTTGATCCCGTTTGCGATTGCCGGGTTTGCCGGCGTTATTCGCGAGCCTACCTACGGCATCTTTATGCTTCAAACGAACTGCTGGCGCAGGTTCTGAATACGGTCCACAACTTGCATTATTATCTTGCGACCATGCGGACTGTTCGCGCATGGATTCGCACAGGACGGGTTTCGGACCACCACATTACCCGCGTGTGAATTCGTCGTGCCCTGCAGCCTTCGCCCAGTTGACGCCCTGTCTCTTTCGCGCTTAGGATAACTGTTTGACTTTACGGGAAATCGGCTGGCGCGGGGAGCGACTTTTGGTTCCTCTTAGGCAAAATTCCCAGGCAGAATCATGGACAAGAAAAAACTAGAGACGTTCAGAAAAAGACTGGAAACCCGGCGCGGGGAGCTGCGCCACATGGTTGTGCGCAATCAGCAGGATGGTCGTACCGCCGACGAAGAGGCTACGCAGGACGTTGCCGACCGCGCCGCCAGCTCCTATAACAAGGAATTTCTTTTCAGCCAAAGCAATAACGACCGCCAGTTGCTCAACATGGTGGATGGAGCTCTCGCTCGCATCCGCGAAGGCAGTTTTGGAGAGTGCGTCTCCTGCGGCAAAGAAATCAACGCCAAACGTCTAGAAGCCGTGCCCTGGACTCGACACTGCATCGAGTGCCAGGAGAAAGCCGAAAAAGGCTTGCTCGAAGCCGCGCAATAATGGGCATCGGGTCAGATGGCGATCGGGTCGGCGGATCACGAAATTCAATTCCAGGATCGGGCCGGAGAGCGATTCCGCGCCAAACTTCGATCTGGATCTAGCCCAACCTAAGTTTTTGATTCCAATGGATTGGACGGAATTGTGCGCCCGAAACCCGCTAGTAGCCCGTTCGGGCCATGACGTTGCCCAACTTGGCTGGATCAAAAGCAACCGAGGGCGTGGTATTATTCCTCTAATCTTTACGCCGTGCCTAGCGTTCGGCGGGGAAAATCTCTGATCTAAAGGGTGAATTTCATGACTTGGACCGCTCCTGTTTTCGAAGAAGTTGTTCTGTGCTGCGAAATCAACTCCTACGTGAGCGCAAAACTCTAAACCCTGCAGAAACCTGCAGAAACAAAGATGCGTATTCGGATCCCCGGTTCTGCGGCCGGGGGCAGGTTCCCGCAGTGGAATTGCGGCTGCGGAAACTGTGTTGCCGTCCGTGATAACACTCGCTTCAAGAAATCCACCCGCAGAGCTCGCACGCAAGCCCAGCTTGCGCTGAGCGCGGATGGCTCCTCCTGGTTTCTTGCCGGAGCTTCTCCCGACTTGGCATCGCAAATCGAAAGCTCGCCCGAGCTGCTTCCGCGCGCTCTACCTGATACGCCGCATAACGCTCCGCATAATACCTGGCCTGATAGTCCGCGCGATTCGCCGATCGCGGGCGTGGTGCTGGCGAGCGCCGATCTCGACCATGTGTTGGGATTGCTGCTGCTGCGCGAACTGCAGCCGCTGCGGGTATATGCCGCTCCGTCGATCTTGCGGATTCTGCGCGAAGAGAACAGCATGTTCGGTATGCTGAACCGAGTCGAGCGGCAGGTGGTGTGGACCGCGATCAATTCGGATGCGCCTTTTCCCTTATTATCCGCCGAAGGCAAAGACACCGGTCTGCGATGCGAGGTTGAGTACCTTTCGGGACGCTATCCGAAATACGTCAGGACTGAGAGGGCGAAGCTGGCGCCTGCCGAGGCGACGGCTGCATTGTTCTTTGAATCGGATTCCGGAAAGCAAGTGGCATATGCTCCCGCTGTTGGCAGCCTGAGCGATACTCTTATGGAGAGAATTCGTCATGCGGACCTGCTGCTTTTTGACGGCACCTTCTGGAGCGACGACGAGCTGCAACGCGTGCAGGGCAGCGGCGAGAGCGCTCACCGGATGGGTCACATTCCGATAGAAGAGAGTCTGCGCCTGTTAAACGACGTTACTGCCAGGATTAAGCGCAAGATATTTATTCATCTGAACAACACCAATCCGATTCTGAATGAGGCGAGCCCTGAACATAAAGCCGTGCTCGAAGCCGGCTGGGAAGTGGCGGAGGACAATTGGCAACTGGAACTGTAGCTGCAAACGCCAAGCTTACGTTTGAGGAATTACGCGCGGCGCTACGCCAGGTTGGTGAAGAGCGCTATCATCACAAGCATCCTTTTCACCTGCTGATGCACGAAGGCAAGCTCACGCGCGGACAGTTGCAAGTCTGGGCGCTGAATCGTTATTACTACCAGTCGATCATTCCTATCAAGGATTCGATCATTCTTTCGCGGTCGTCCGATCCATCATTCCGGCGCGTCTGGCGGAAAAGGATTGTGGACCACGATGGCGACCAGCATCGCGAAGGCGGGATTCTGCGATGGATCAAGCTGGCCGAAGCAACTGGTCTTGACCGTGAGCGGGTCATGCGCGGGGATGAAGTTCTACCGGCTACGCGCTTCATCGGAAACGAATATCTCAACCTGGTGCGGACACGGCCTTTTGTGGAGTGCGTCGCTTCATCGTTGACCGAACTTTTTTCACGCGACCTAATCGCGCTGCGCATGGATCGTTTGCGGCAACACTATCCCTGGCTCTCTTCTGGGCTCGATTATTTTGAGGCGCGGCTGACCGAGGCTCCGGAAGACGCGGCCTTCGCGATTCAATATGTATTTGACCACGCGGGTACGCGTGCGGAGCAGGAACGCTCCATTCAGGCATTGCGAGATAAGTGCGACATTCTTTGGGCGCAGCTCGACGCTCTCTATTTCGCCTACGTCGAGCCGGGATGGCCGCCGCCGGGCGCTTTTAGGATTGATGATAGCGCGCAGCACGAGCGGAAGCATGGCTGATCTTACGGACGCGAGCGTTCCGAAGTTCGCCGCCGGATGCCGCTGGGGGGGACCACGGAAGCGCCAGTCGTGCTCTTCCCGGAAGGCGCGATCCGCGTACAGGGGACGGGGCGCGTTATTCTTGAACTCTGCAACGGGCATTTCACGCTGGCGGAAATTGTGCAGAAGCTGGAAACGCAGTTCATGCTGGCGCCGAAGGATAAGATCCGCGCCGATGTTCAGACATTTCTGGGACAGCTGCACGCTAAACGGATCATCGATTACTAAAATTGAGTCATTGCATCATTGAGGTATTGAATCATTGGGTGCAAGGACTTCAATGACTAAATGACTAAATGATTCAATGACTAAATGATTCAATGACTCAATGACTCAATGGCTCAATGGCTCAATGTTCTAATCCGCTGGCCCTGATTGCCGAAATCACGCACCGCTGTCCGCTGCACTGTGTCTATTGCTCGAACCCGCTGGAGCTGACTTCGCGAGCGGAAGAGCTCGCAACCGCCGACTGGCTGCGCGTTTTCAGGGAGGCTGCCGCGCTTGGCGTTTTGCATCTTCACCTCACCGGAGGCGAGCCCTTGGCGCGTCCCGATCTGGCTGAACTGATTGCTGGAGCGCGCCGTGCTCGGCTCTACACGAATCTGATCACTTCTGGAATTGGCCTGTCGCGCGAGCGGCTCGCGCAGCTTGTGGAAGCGGGCCTTGACCACATCCAACTCAGCTTTCAGGATTCTAGCGAAGGGCACGCCAACTGGATTGCCGGAACGCGCGCGCACGCGCACAAGCTTGAACTGGCGGCATGGATTCGCGATCATCAGATCGGCGAGCATCGCAGTCCCATTGCCTTCACCGTTAACCTGGTCGTGCACCGCCAGAATATCGACCACCTCGAAGAGATGATTGCCGCGCTCGAAGCGCTTCGTCCCGATCGTATGGAGATCGCGCACGCGCAGTACTACGGCTGGGCGCTGCAGAACCGTTCAGCGCTTCTGCCGGCGCGTGCGCAACTCGACCGCGCGGTGGCCGTGGTTGCGGCGGCCGAGGAGCGGATGCACGGCACGGTTCGTATCGACATGGTTGTTCCCGATTATCACGCCCGCTTCCCCAAAGCCTGCATGGGAGGCTGGGGACGCCAGTTGCTGCTGGTCGATCCTGCCGGCCGCGGGCTGCCGTGTCATGCGGCTGGAGTGATTCCGCGCATGCGCTTTGACAACGTGCGCGAGCATACGCTTGATTGGATATGGCAGAACTCGGAAGCATTCCAGAAATTTCGCGGCGAAGACTGGATGCCCGAGCCCTGCCGCTCCTGCGACCGCCGCAAGGAAGATTTTGGCGGATGCCGTTGCCAGGCTTTTCTAGTGACGGGCAATGCAGCGGCGACTGATCCGGTGTGTGAGCTTGCGCCTTTGCATTACTTGATCGAGGGCGCGGTGCGTGAAGATGCTGTTGCGGCTGCGGCTCCTGAAGTTCGCGAGGCGCCGTTTCATGTGCTGCAGGAGAAGATGACTGGGTTCTGGAGTTACCGGACGGATCCGAAGTGATGAGTGTAATCGAGATGCAAGTTTAGGACACTACCTCTCGGTCCACTACTTTGACGCTCCCGAAACCGCCCTGTTAAACTGAACAATTGCCATCCTACCAATAGATTAAGAAGGAATCCTGTGCGCGCAGAAGCTCGGCATCAACTGAAACAAGACCGCTTCAGCAAGGTCACCATGGAGGCGGCGGAGAGAACGGCCAGCTGGACGGTCGAACACCAGTCGAAAGTGGTTGCGGCGGTTATTGCGCTGGTCGTCATTGGCGGCATTGCGTTTGGCGGCTGGTATTACGTCAGCCAGCAGGACGAAAAGGCGAGTTTCGAGCTTTCGACGGCGGTTAGAACCTTTGAAACGCCGGTGCGTCCGGCGGGCGTGCCCGCGCAGCCTGGGTTCGACAGCTTCGCGTCGGCGCAGGAGCGTGCCACCCTGGCGCGCAAACAATTTCAGGAGATCGTCGATAAGTATCCGCACACGCACACGGCGGAAATGGCGCGCTATTTTGTGGGATTGGCGGCCGCGCAGCTTAACGACAACGCAACGGCGGAACGAAATCTGCAGGAAGTGGCTAACTCCTCGAACGCCAACCTGGCGGCGCTCGGCAAGTTTGCGCTGGCTTCGGTTTATCGCGCGGAAAATAAAGACACGCAGGCGATTGATCTTTATAAGCAGCTGATTGATAAGCCGACGATCGTCGTCAGCAAGGCTACGGCGCAGATCGAACTCGCTGGCTACTACGAATCGCAGAAGAAACCCGACGAAGCCAAGAAAATTTACGATCAGGTAGTGAAAGAAAATCCGTCGACTGAGGCGGCTTCGCTGGCCCAGCGGCGCGAGGCGTCGCTTAAGAAGTAAGTTGAGCCGGGCGTGCTCGCCCCGCCACCCGAATGATGGTGAGCTTCGACTGCGTCGTGACGGGGCTCCGCCCTGGGCTCCGGCCCGTTTGCGGGGTAGAGCCGCGCCACCACACAGGCTCCCTCGCTTTCCTCGCTCCATCGCATCAAGCCGTACGTCTTACGGCGATGCGCCGCAGGCAGCCTATTAGCCGTTCGCAGTCCTCTACCGTGTTGTAGACGTGCGGCGTCACCCGAATCGAACTTCCGCGGACGCTGACGTACACTTTCTCTCGCGCCAGCATCTCGGGGAGTTCCCGCGGAATCGCTTCCTTTCTTCGAAGACAAAGATAGTGAGGCGCGCGCAGCGGTTCGGCGGGAGCGAAGAAGCCCACCTCGGCGGCGGCTTGCGCCAGTTGGCGATTGAGCGCGCCGGAGGTCTCCGCGACCTGCACGACGCCCCATTCCAGCAACTGCTTCATGGAGCGAACCGCGGCCGGCAGCAGCGCGAAGTTCGCGCGCTCGCCCATATCGAAGCGCCGCGCTCCCTTGTCGTAGTTTTCTGTGTACAAGATCAGGCTGGCGAAATCGCTGGCGTTCTCCCGCTGAATCCAATTTTCCTCCAGCTGCACTCCGTTCTGCCATTTGGGAGCGACATAAAGAAACCCGATGGAATAAGGCCCGAGCAGCCATTTGTAGCTGGCAGCGACGGCGAAATCCGGCTTCACATCATTCACGCTAAACGGCAACGCGCCGAGTGACTGAGTGAGATCGAGGGCGAGCGCGGCTCCCAGTTTGCGGCAAGCTTCGCCGATGCGGACGAGATCGAGCCTTCCGCCGCTTGTCCACTGCACATGGGGCAGGGCGGCGACGGCCACGTCGGCGGTCAGAGAATTCAGGACAGCAGCGTTCCAGTCATTGTCTTGCGGCCACGCGACTACTTTGAGCTTGGCTCCGGTTTCTTCCGCGCGGCGCTGCCAGGAATAATAGTGAGAGGGAAACTGTTCTTCCAGAACGAGGACGCTCTGGCCTTTTTGCAGCCGCAAATTTTTGGCGGCGGTTGCGACGCCATAGCTGGCTGATGGGACGATGGCGATGTCGTCGGGCGAGCTGCCGATGAGTTGCGCGGCAGTCTGGCGAAACTCTTCCGCCCCTGAAAAGAATTGGTCGGAGGTAATTTCCCAGGGGTGCGCCTTGCGAGCGAGTCCCGCGATTCCAGCTTCCAGCGCCGGTTTCATAAGAGGCGACATGTAGGCGCAGTTGAGATAGGCAACGTCGTCGGGTATGTCGAAGAGATGGCGCTGGCAGGGAAGCATAGGCTAGTCTTTGGGATTAGTGTATCAATGGCAATGGTGTTTCACTCGATGAGATTGTCTGCCACCCGGCTTATGGGGACGAGCGCCATGAAATTGCGGATTGCATTTCTATTATTGCTCGGCTTTGTGGCGGGATGCGCGGTCGCTCAGACCGGGCAGGGCGGCGGCAGCGGGTCGGTTTTCCGCGACTACCATTCCGCATTTGCGCGGGCGGAAAGATTGAAGCGGGGGATCAACGTTAGCGGTTGGTTCGCGCAGGTCTATGACAAGCGCGGCTATACGGCAGAACATTTTCAGTCCTGGATAACCGCCGACGACGTTGCGCTGATCAAGTCGATGGGGTTCGATCATGTTCGTCTGAGCGTCAATCCGCAGCCAATGTTTTCAGAGCGCGAGTCGAATAAGATTCCCGCGGAGTATCTGGGCTATCTTGATGCGGCAGTCAAGATGATTCTCGATCATGGATTGGCGGTGGTGATCGATTTGCATCCGGAGAGCGATTTCAAGGCGAGGCTGGCCAAGGACGACGATTTTGTCGAGCGGTTTGCTGATTTCTGGCGGGCTTTGGCCGCGCATTATTCAACATTGGACCTGGATGCGGATCGCGTGTTTCTGGAAATTATGAATGAGCCGGAATTCAGCGATCGCTATCGCTGGCTGGGTGTGCAAATGAAACTGGCGGCGGCGATACGCGAGGGCGCGCCGGCGCTCACGATCATTGCGGCGGGAGCGCGCTGGTCGGACGACGATGACCTGGTTTTTCAGGAGCCGCTGCATGATTTGAATGTTATTTACAACTTTCATTTTTATGAGCCGCATATCTTCACGCATCAGGGCGCGACGTGGAGCGCGTATTACTGGCACTGGCTGCGGGGCTTGAAGTATCCGTCGGATCCGGCCTCGGCGGAGCGCGCGGCGGCGCTGGTGCCGAATGAAGCGGACCGGTTGCAGGTGATCCGCTACGGGCATGACCATTGGGATGCCGCGCGCATTGAGTCGGAGATGAAGCAAGCGGCCGAGTGGGCGCGGCGGCGCGGAGTTCCTCTCGTCTGCAACGAGTATGGCGTCTATCGCGAGTATGCCGATCCGCAGGACCGGGCGTTGTGGCTCCATGATGTGCGCACCGCTCTTGAACGCAATGGCATTGGCTGGGCGATGTGGGACTATTCGGGATCGTTTGGTGTGGTCACGAAGAAAAATGGTAAGACGGTAGTGGATGATGCGGTGCTGAAGGCGCTGGGGATGAAGTAGATTTCCTGAAGTTCGATGCGGCGAGCGTGTTCACGGGCTCTCTGTTCGCCACTATCCACTCTGCTGCCGGATATCCTTATTCTCGCTTGGCCTCAGCGAGTGCCGCGATCTTGCCGTGGGTGGCGCGGAGATAGTCCGCGGGAGCGATAAGAATTTGTAAGCCGCGAATGCCTGCCGAGATAGAAATGGTGTCGAAGAGTTCGATGGTTTCGTCCACATACACCGGAAAGTCGCGCTTGGCCGCGAGTGCGGTTACGCCGCCACGAATGTAGCCGGTGAGCGCCTGCAGTTCTTTTACCGGGACGAGTTGCATTTTTCTTTCGGCGGCTGCGGCCGCGAGCGCCTTCAGATTAAGTTCCCGGTCGCCGGGGATCGCCGCCATGACAAGTCCGTTGCGGTCGCCTCTCGCCACCAGTGTCTTGAAAACCCGTTCCGGCGGCAGTCCGATCTTGGCGGCCACAGTTTCCGCGGCCAGGTCATCAGGATCTACCTTGTACATCGAGCAGTTCGTAGTGAATGCCCATCTGGTCGAGCAGGCGCGCCGCATTTGTCTTCTGAGGCATGATTTCTGACGCAAGATACGACTCAAATCTCCAGCTCAAATGTTAAGGGCAAGGTTTCGGCTCGCGTTTATTTCAACTAGCTCTTTCAACTCTTTGAACCAACTCTCCGCCCCGATTTGCTGAGCCGCTGCCACGTTGTATAGTGTCCACTCCAGCTTTTAAAGGAGGCTCATCGTGCGTCTATTGCTCCATTGGATTGTAAGCGCTCTCGCCGTGTGGATCGTCGCGCGCATCGTGCCGGGCATCAGCGTTAGCGGGCCGGTAGCAGCCTTGATCGCGGCAGCCGTCATTGGCCTGGTCAATGCAACCCTCGGGTTAGTGCTGAAGATCCTTACCTTCCCTTTGACGCTGCTCACGCTTGGCCTGTTCTGGTTCGTGATCAACGCGCTGATGCTGGAGTTGGCGTCGGCGTTTGTGCGAGGATTCCAGGTGCGGAGCTTCGAGGCGGCTTTCCTCGGAGCCATCGTGTTGAGCATAGTGAGTTCGCTGCTGCAGTGGCTGATCATGCCGAGCCGCAAAGCCGACTAAAAGCACCCGAAACAGTTCAGAGTTGTGAGGGAGGTTCGCGCAGTGCCGTGAAGACCCTCCGCACCTGTTCCTCGGTCGCGTCGAGCGATCCGGAATTGTCGATGACAAAATCGGCAGCTTTGACCTTTTCTTGGTCCGGGATCTGCGCCGCCATGCGGCGGGATACTTCGGCGCGGGCAGCCTCTTCGGAAATTCCCAGGCGCCGGGCGAAACGCTGAACGCGCTGTTCGGGATGGCAGGTAACAACGATCAAAAGGTCGAAGCGGCCGGCGGCTCCCGCTTCGAGAATCAGAGCGGCTTCGACGACGGCGATAGCATTCGGATCGCGGCGGCCGATTTCCTCGATCCATTTGTTCTCCTGGTCAATCACGGCGGGATGGACAATTTGGTTGAGCTCCTTTACGCGTGGCGGCGCACTGCCGGAACCGAACGCCGCTTCAGCCAATCGGGATCGGTTGACGGTTCCGTCGGCGTTCAGGATTTCTCTGCCGAAGCAGCGGACGACTTCCTCATAAACCGGCCGGCCGGGCTGCATGAGCGCGTGCGCGACGGCATCGGACTGGATCAAGTGGACGCCGCGTTTGACGAACATCTCGCCGACCGCGGATTTTCCGCTCGCGATACCGCCGGTGAGGCCGAGTTTTAGCAAGAGGTGCTCACGCTGTAGACGCTCAAATCAAACTTCGGTAGAGGCGCGGCTTCCCGCGTCTCGTTCGACCGCCACGGCCTCTTGAGACACCAAAGAAGATGCCGGCGGAGACGGGGCAAGCCCCGTCTCTACATAGGCGCGGATGCATGAATTGGAATCCCGCGCCGCTGGGCTGCCGCCTTCACCGTGTTAGCCATCAGCATAGCGATAGTCAGCGGGCCGACACCTCCCGGAACCGGCGTCATCGCTCCGGCGATTTCGACGACCTCGGGATGAACGTCTCCTACCAGGGTTGAGCCTTTAGCCATAAACGTTTCTTCGTGCTTTTTGGTCCCGGCCTTGTTCCATGCGAACAAACGATCAAACTCGTGACGGTCAGTGATCCTATTGATGCCGACGTCGATTACCGTGGCTCCGGCTTTTACATAGTCGCGGGTGACCATGCCGGCGCGTCCGATCGCCGCTACCAGAATGTCGGCGCGGCGGCAAACTCCGGGCAGATCGCGCGTCTTCGAGTGGCAGACGGTGACGGTGGCGTTTTGATTCAGCAACAACATCGCTACGGGCTTGCCCACGATGTCGCTGCGTCCTACAACTACGGCCTCCTGACCGCCGATTGGAATCTGGCTGCGCCGCAGGATTTCCATCACACCCGCCGGCGTGCAGGGCACGAGGCCGGGACGCTGGGTGGAGAGGTTGCCGACGTTCATGGGATGAAACCCGTCGACATCCTTGGTGGGATCGACCGCCAGCAGAACTCGCTTGGCATCAACCTGCGGCGGCAGCGGCAACTGCACCAGGATGCCGTCAATTTCGTTGCGGCGGTTGAGCTCGCCGATCAGGGCGAGCAGTTCCTCGGTAGTTGCGCTCGCCGGCGGCGTGTGTTGCTCGCTGTACAGGCCGACCTCCTGCGAGCTCTTTACCTTGCCGCGAACGTAGGCCTCCGATGCGGGGTTGTTGCCGACCAAAACCACGGCCAGCCCGGGCCGCACGCCCGACAATGCCAGTGCTTTCGCCTGGGCGGTGACCTCAGCGCGGATTTCAGCCGCTATCCTGGTGCCGTCGAGAATCCGCGCTGCCATTCCACCTCGCTGGGCGTTGTCGTGAATTGCTTGCAGTCAATCGAAAGGCGATTTTATCGCATAGTCCTGCTGGCTGCCGTCACACGCTCCGGTCAGGCGCCGGTGTACTGGCGGTGCGATATCGGCGCTACAATGAATCTGCCATGATTTCTCAGGATCTCCTTGCGATGTTAGTCTGCCCGCTGTGCAAGAAGCCTGTGGTTCTGAATGCGAATGGGCAAAGCTTGAAGTGCGGGGAGTGCCGTCGCGTGTACCCCATTCGGGACGATATACCCATCATGCTGCTGGACGCTGCTACGATTGACCCGGAGTAGAACGACCCGTCAATTTGGGTTTTTCCCCAGCTGTGAGTGACAATTAGTGTCAGTCTGGCAACATGTGCAAGTCTTTTGTCTTGCCCTTCCTGCCGATCATATCCTCACAACCTTTTACAAGAACTTGGGTTCTAAGGACTTGTGGGGGGAAATGGGTACCAATGAGCGTACTAAAGTTACGGCACCTGGATTGCATGTAACGAAATACGCTGCCGATGAACCTAACTGGCAACGGTAGGGGGTCAAAGATGAGAATCGCCATGAAGGAACGGTTTACGGTGACGGAACTATGCGCCCTGCGAAATGACCTGATCCAGGGCGGCATGGTCGATTCTCGCGAGGCAGCTGAGTTGTTGCAGGTCTTTTTGGCAGGGCGTGGCTACGGCGTCTCTCAGACCGCCGCCATCGACGCCGCGGGACGAGTGGAAATGGCCGGTTGTTCACTACCGGTTTTGGAGCGGGAACTGGAAGGCCTCGCGCTGGTGATGTGAGTTTTTGTCATAATGGTACCGGGTTTTTGCGCATCAATATCGGTGGATTGGGCTTTTGGACAAGATTAGATTTTGGATAAAACGAGGTTAATGGGGAACTGACCTAGCTCAACTCAGCAATCGACAGTTTCTCAGTATAAAGCGCCGGGCTCAATCGCCCGGCCTTTAGTTTTTTGGTCCGAGTTTACATCGCGAATTGCAGTGACTTGTCCGCCGGGGTCGGTTTGCGCGGCGTCTGTGCTGTTGGCCGAGACGGGGCCAGCCCCGTCTCTACAGGGGAAGCAATCAAATCTAGCGGTGTTGAAATTCCGGCGATCCGATCACTAGCGCGGTCATGATGTTGAGAGTCCGCTTGGGATCGTCGAGGGCATGCGCTGCAACTTGCGGGTCATCGAGCTCACGGCGGATGGCTTTCTGCGTGGTCGCCGAGACCTCGCCATTCAGCAGGGCGTTTTCGAGCAGCAACAGAGCAGTTTCTTGGCCGCGGCCAGCCTCCGAATCAGCAGGATTCGGATGCGGAAAACCGCGGCTCGTGAGTGTGCCCAGGGCGAGCAAGCGTCCGGCATCGAAATTGGTTCCACCGACCTGTCCGTTGCTCAGCGCCAGCGCATAGTTCATACGGTCGATCAGCGCCTCGGAATTCATCCACGTCGATTCGGTCATGGAATAGCCGGTTGGCGGCACATCCTCGTAGAGCGGCATTCCCATCTTGTTCAGAATGCCCAGTACAGGCCCGGGATTGTTGAGGTCTGTGCCGGTGGCGCGCAGTGAAGAGGTGACGAACTCAAACGGCGTTTTGACCTTCGCGCGATAAGCCTTGGGTGACCAGAATTCAGGTGACTTGAATAGGGTGCGGAGTACTTCGCGTATGTCGCCATCGGTCGAGAGAAACTTTTGCGCCAGGCGATCAACCAGGGCGGGCGGAGGATCGTCGGCCACAAAGCGCATGGCCAGCTTCGTGGCGATGAATTTCGCCGTATTCGGATTATGCGCCAGCATGTCGAGAACCTGCAGGCCTTCGTTGATCCCATTTTCTGGAATATTCTGACCAAGTACGACTTTGTCTCCAGGGTCGTGCTTCCTCGGATCAAATTGGAACGCGGCACCCTGTTCGATCGGTTGGATGGTCCAGCCGGTGAGCATGCGCGCCAGTTCAGTTACATCATGCTGCGTGTAACCGCCGTTGACGCTGAGAGTGTGCAGCTCCATGAGCTCGCGGCCGTAGTTTTCGTTGAGTCCGGGTGCCCCCTGGCCGGGCTTGCCTTTATTGGCCGCGGCGATGGCCGCAAGTGATTTCGGCCCCATGCTTAGCCAGTTATCGAGGTAGAAAAGCATGGCCGGACTCTGCGCCGTCGCAAGCAGCAGATCTTTGAACTTGCCCAGCGCATGCGGTCGGATGACATCGCGTTCATAGGCCGTAACCAGATATTGATCGGCGTCTTTGTGAAGATAGATATTGAAGTGATTGAACCAGAAATCGGTCATCACCTCCTGCAGTTGGCGCTCGCTATAGAGTGCGCGGAGAAGTTTGGCCTGTTGCAATTCGCTGAAGACGACGTTGGCCTGGCCGCCGCCGGGAGTCATGGCAAGAAAAGATTCGCGCTGCTCGGGATTCAGATCGGCCAGCAAGCGGTCGCGTTGCTGTCCTCGAATGTGAGTAACAAAGAGGCGGCGTTCATCGGGCGGCAGGGCGAGGATGGCTTCCATGCGCTTGTCTTTCGGCAGCGCGAGGATGCCATCCGCCCGAGTGGCTACCGTTTCCTGATCCGGCTTGTCGCTTTTTGCTTTGGTATCGTCGTCCGAAGCTTTGCCGTCGAGAGCTGCCTGCTCACGCTTCTGGCGTTCGGTCAGGATGCTGATTCGTACCTCGTAAATCGAACGTTTCAGAGGATCCGCCGGCAGAGGAATCTTTCCCTCGGCCGCTTCCTTGACCAGTTTGTTATTCGGAAATGTCTGCAACAAGTCGCGGGTCGACATTCGCAGGGTGCGCAACGGCCCAAGCTTGCCGTCGAGCACGCTGTCGTCGATCTCCTCGGGATGCAATTGCCGCTCGATCCAGTCGTTAACGTCGGTATCCATGACTTTCTGCAGATCACCCGGACGTGGGCCGAAGGTCAGACGATTCAGAGCATGAAGGGCGCGCTGCTCTTCAGTGAGCTTGGTTGGTTTGCCAATGGCGTGTTTCGTCGTCGTCGCTGGTGTAGAGCCGGGTGCGGATTTGCGAGCGGGTGGGACCGCTGCGGATTGCTCGGCCCGGGCGAAGCCTGGCGCGGCGAGGACTCGCAGAAGACAGCAAACAAGTGCGATTTTTAAAGTGAGCTTCATGCCGCACCGCTCCCTTTACAGTTCTAACCCACCGGAGGCGCAAAGGTTGCCGCAAATATCACAGGCCGGAGTCACTAGCGTGGGAGAACTAAAGTGTTGGCACGCGTTAAGCCATTGCCGAATCAAAGCAATGCAAAGCTGGCTGTGCCAACCCGGACGCCTAGCTGTTGGCGGACTCAACCTCTTTCCGATCCGCCCGCTTCGCTCGCGCCGCCTCAATGAACGCGCGGAAAATCGCATGCGCCGACTCTGCCACCTCGGGCCCATCGTTCACACTCCGCTCCGGATGCCACTGCACCGCCAGCACAAAATGTTCGGGAGCGGTTCCTTCCAAAGCCTCGACGATTCCGTCCTCGGTGGATCGTGCCACCACACGTAACCCATCGCCCACCGCATTCGCGGACTGGTGATGCGAGGAATTCACGGCCAACGTCGATTGGGAGCCCAAAGCCGTCCCCACAATCTCTGCCAGTTTCGATTTCGACTCGACGGTTACCGTGTGCGCGTTGGCTACGCCGCGTCCGGGGCTGTGATTGACCGCCGACTCGATATGCTGCACGAGCGATCCCGAACGGTAGACGTTCAAAGACTGCAGCCCGTAGCAGATGCCGAGCACGGGCTTATGCATTTTGTAGGCATCCTGCAGCAGCAACCCGTCAACGATGTCTCGTTTGACGTCGGCAGGCGCCGTCTTTTTGTGGCGATTGGCGTTGTACTTTTGCGGATCGACATCCGCGCGGCTGCCGGGAAGCAAAACGGCATCGCAGTGCTCGACCTGTTCCAATACCTGCGCGGGTGCCTGGTCAAGTTCGATGCGTACAGGCTCGCCGCCTGCTGCCCGTACGGCATTTTCATACTGCGGCAGCGCGCGTGCGGCGTATTCGCCATCGCCAGAATGGGGAATAGGGATCGCTATGCGTGGTGCGGAATTTCTCGGGCTATTCATCTGCAACTCTCTTTATTTCGCTAAATCGCAAAAGTTCAACTCACGCGCTCGATTCCTTCGAGTGCCTTGCGCTGGCGGTAGTGCCGAATTTCCATGACCAGAGAGAGCACCAGTACAATCGTACCCGCTGTGATGGCGCACGGAAACGCGATCCAGCGGTAAGCGAACTTAAAGTTTCCAGCGACGTGCTTCATCCGCGCATACGCGACCGTGCCCAGAATGCTCAACAGCAGCGTGACCGCGAAAGTGAGCAGGGTGAAGAGAAACGTCATGAGGAGTACGCGCGCCAGAATGCCGAACCAACGCGAGCCGCCGGAATCCGCTCTCCCCATGCTTCTAAACTACACCATCGGTTATCGTGGAGGTTATCGGTTTGAGGCGGAGGATTGCAGCTTTTCGACCGCGCAAATCAGCCTTCTCGCAGCACACGTGCGCTACAATACCGTCATGTCGCAAAGCGCATCGGCGATCGTTCGGAGCCCGGCGGAGATCGTGCAAAACAGCCCGGTTTCACAGGCTCCCAATGGCATCTGCTATGCCCGCTCGGGCGAGATCACAATTGCCGACAACGATCTCGAGCGCATGGTGGCCGCGGTGCCGGTTCCGGTGGCCGCCGCGCTCAGCCGCAAGGCCTACTACTTCGTGCCGCTGACCGTAAGCCAGGGCGACGAGACCGTGATTGCCGATCGCTACGATGTCGGGCTCAGCGATAACGCGGTTTGCCATCGCAACTTGATTCTTGGCGATGCGCAGTGCGTTTTCATTTCGACCCGTCTGATGGAAGATAAATTTTCGGTGGCGTTCGAGTTCTACATCAACGTCGGGCACGCGCTGGTAGAACGAGCAGGCGTATCCCAGAATTTTGCCGATCTGGCCTGGCAGCAAGTGGAGTCCGGCGTGAGGGGCGAAACCTCGCTGGACGCCTGGGAGGCGCGTAAGTTTTCTACCGCTCCTGGTGCGGACGCGGAAAAATTCAAGAACGAATATCTCGCGGCCAGCTTCGCGGATGCTATTTCCATCTACCTGCTATCGCTCTATCTCGATGTCGATTACTACGACCTGCGCGAACGCGATTATCCGCTGCTGGCGCCGGCTCCGATGGCCGAACGGCTGCGCAAGATCGCGGAGATTTTTCCGCCCAATCCAGGATTCGAATTCAACATCTACTATCGACGGCGGGCGTAGGGTTAATCTTCTTTGGGTTCCGAGTGTAATTGCCTGTTTACGGCAGTCAGCTAGGGCTATAATTCGCGGAACAGTTCGTTTCCTACAGAAGGGATGGGGGTATGCCTTGCAATTGCTTGCCATCCGTGACTCTCGCCATAGCGGTGACCGCTGCTCTCGTTATCAACTGCACAGCACAAGAAATCGGTTCCGTTGACCTAACGGAGGTCGCGGCACGCACGGAGTTCCGCCGTCCTCCCGCGAGTGGGAAGGCGAATCAAGCACGTGGAGGAGCGGGCTTTGATGATCTCCACAATTGTCCCCACTCAGTTGGCGACAATGCCGCGTTGCGCACAACTTTAGTGTCGCTGGACCGTAGTTCTTATGAGGTTGGAGATGAACCAAGATTTGAGGTCACCGTTGAGAGCATCGGCCCGATACCTTTGAGTATTCCGTTTTCTCCGCACGTAGCGGATCTCCAACCTGAAGATCCAGCCCAGAAATTCTCCTACTCGGAGCTCCAGGTGGAGTTGTGGGTCGCTGGCAAAGAATGGCGCTCAAATTCCAGCGGCGTCAGTCTGTACGGTGATGATGCTCACGCAGGCACAATGTTGACGCTACAGCAGGGTGAATGGGTACGAATAATCGGCAAAGGCAAATTGTATCTTCCGTTCGACACTTCGGCACAATCCGTCGACCGCGCCTACGCTGAAGTCTCCCTCATACGCGATGAAACCTTGTTGACAGCCAAAGCCACGGCGAGAGTTCGCCACAAAGTATGTATCGGACAAACCTGGGGGCGAAGCATTCCAATTGTTCTCGCTACTCCACAACAGTAGCGTAGATGTTGCAAAATCGCCATTACACTCACAACGCAGCATTTGTCTCCGGCTAGCCCGGAGCTTTGCTCCGCTGGACGGCCGGGGGGCGGCCGTCCCTACGCGTGCATCCGACGCATTCTCACTTGCTCGAAAGAACGAACTGATTGCCGTCGGGGTCTTTGAAGATTGAGCTCGTTCCCCACGGTTCCTTCTTGGGGTCCTTCGTAAACTCCACGCCCTTGGACTTCAGCGCCTTAGCCGTGGCAAACACGTCGTCGGTCCAGAATGTCAGCGGCTGAAATCCGCCAATGCGGTCTTCCTGGCCGGGCGGCGTGAAAAGAACGACTTGCGATTCGGCGCCGGGAATGCCGAGTTCAATCCAGCGCTGCGCGCCGAAGGGCTGGTCGGTCATTACGCGGAAGCCGAGCTTTTCGGTGTAGAACTTCAAGGCACGATCCTGATCGCGAGTCGGAACACATGCGAACTTGATACCACGAATCATTTTCTTCTCCTTTTCACGCCCCTTCACGAAGCAACGAAAGCGGTTTGAATTAGAAACCGAGAATAAAAAATCGGACTCGCAGATGCAATCGCCTATTCGATGCTATACTCACCATCGGTATAGCATGGTTTCATAGTATGGTTTCGCTCGACGACTATGTCATCAACGTCCTCATGCGCGACTTGGTCGGGCATGATCGTCGCGTGGTGAGCTTCCTGGTCTATTTGTGGTTTGCCGGCGAACAAAGAAAAGGGAACGTCGTCGAGGCGAGCTACCGGAACATTGCCGAGTGCATAGGAGTATCGAAAAGCTCGGCGCAGGCTGCTGTCTCCTGGCTCATCAAAAGAAAATTGCTGGCTTCGACGAAGAAAACGGCAACTACGATTCCACGTTATAAAATGCTCACTCCCTGGCGGGATTACGAAAGCCGCGGCCGAGGACTCGGTTAGCCAGAGCCCGGCTAGCCAGAGCTAAGGCCTCGTTAGAAGCCATTCCCTGGGCCCGAAACTATGCAGCGCTTTTCTCGGTGCGTGCTTTCTCCAGCACTTCCAGAAATGCCGCCAGCCACGCTGGATGCGCGGGCCATGCCGGAGCCGTTACCAGGTTCCCATCCACACACGCTTTGTCTATGGCGATATCCGCATAGGTCCCGCCCGCCGCTGCGACATCGGGTCCAACGGCTGGATAACAACTGCAGCGGCGGCCTTTGAGCACTCCGGCAGCGGCCAGCAGTTGCGCCGCGTGGCAAATGGCTGCGATCGGTTTGTTGGTTTCCGCAAAGTGCCTGACGATTTCGAGCACTCGCGGGTTTAGCCGAAGATATTCAGGCGCGCGCCCTCCCGGAACGACCAGAGCGTCGTAGTTCTCCGGCTGCAAATCATCAAAATTCGCATTGAGAGTGACGTTGTGGCCGCGCTTTTCGCTATAGGTCTGGTCGCCCTCGAAATCGTGGATCGCTGTGCGCACAGATTCGCCCGTCTTCTTGCCCGGACACACCGCTTCAACCCGGTGTCCTACCATCTGCAGGGCCTGAAACGGCACCATGACTTCGTAATCTTCAACGTAATCGCCAGCCAGCATAAGAATTCGCTTCTTCGGCATAGGCCCTCCCATGAATATCATGACTATTGTGACAGAATTTCAATCCTGAATCACGGTCACGGCGCCAGAATACTTTTGAACACCTTAGTGCCCTTGGCGGTCCCGCGGTTACGGCATATGCTGAAAGGTCGAAAGGGTTGGGATTAGTTTTGCAAATGATTTCGCTTCGTCTCTACACGATTGTGCTGGGCGCGATCGGCCTGGCATTCGCCAGCTATGCCCTGCTGCGGCGGAAACCAAATAACGCTGACGATCTGGAGCGCGAACGGCGCGGCTGGCTGAATACGGTTGGCCGCATCACCGATGGCACGGTGATCGATGTTCAGGAAATTACCACCGCCTTGAACCGTCCGGCGACGATGCTCATCTACCAGTATGACGTGGCCGGGGTGTCTTACGAGGCCTCGCAGGATGTCACTTATCTTCGGCAGTGGATCAACCTGCAATCCTGCCGGCTCGGGCTGCATACCTCGGTGAAATATGACTCGCGCAACCCCGGAAATTCCATGGTGATTGCGGAAGGCTGGATGGGTTTGCGGCAGTAAGAGGTAATTTCAACCCGTCATCCTTCGATCCTAAGACCACCAACGGAAAGGAGGATTGCAGCGTCCGGGAAACCTCTGAATAAGTGCCAGCAAAGGGCATTCACCACAGGGTACACGGAGGAACCCCGCGACTTAATCAGACCTTCCCCAATGCCATTGCGACCATATAAAGCACTTGCGCCGCTGCCAGGCCGACCCAGATTCGTTGCCGAATGCGCGAGCGCCGTATGTCGCGCAGCAGGTCGGCGGCAGTAGGCTCGAAGGCCAGAGGCTCGAGTTTTTCCATCGGCAAGGCCGCGGGTTGCAGGTTGACCGGCCGCAGGTCAGTTTTCGGTTTATCGGGATAGAACACCTTAGGAGTGTCCACAACCTCCGACCAGAGCGGAAGCAGGATCCACGACTTTGGGATGATGTCCGGAATCGGCTTGGCGGTCAGGTTGAGAGCGGGCTGCGTCTCTGGCGCGACACGATCTGCAAGATTCCTGAGCAGCGAACCCCACCAGAAGTGGCTGAGTTGATCCGTAATAAGCTCGCCGACATCGACAGGCCGCGATTCCAGTTCAAGCGGCGGGAGTGTCTCGGGAGAAAGCACGTCCCCAATGTTGGTGAACACGGTGCGAAACCACGGCAGGCGAAGACGGTCCCCTAACGGCAGGCCGATACTCACCGGGCGTGACGTAAGTTGCAGGGGCGCTAATTTTTCCGGTGCGAAGGTATCGCGCAGATTGCCGGCCAGCGACCGCCAAAGCGGCTGAATGAGACTCTCCGGTGGAAGGAGATCCAGGGGAATTTGCGCCTGTCCCGAGGAAGGACCGGGATACCAGGCCTCGGCCGCATTTGAACGGTAAGGCATACGAATTCAGAACTCCAGGCAGCTTTCGGGCGGCTGTGTCACCGCCGAAGGCCCGAAGCCCAATGGTAGATGGCTCATCGCGGTCTGTCACGTGCATTTACGCAGATTGTAGACTCACACCCGAGAACCAGGAACGCCAGTCAGCTGACGAATCTGTGGAGGCGCACGCTATCCCCGGACAATCTCTCCGCCCAAGTCGTCATTTTCGATGGTACATGCACTTTGATGCTGTTGAGAAACGCTCAGGCAATAACGCACAATCGAGAGTCGATTTGCAGACCTTAAATGGAGAACCAAAATTGAACAATCAGCCACTTTTAGCTGCGAGAACTCACCAGCGACTTCGACGTTGTTCCCGTTACCGATTTGACGCGCGCATCCAGTTGTCAGTGTTTCGCGAGGGCGTGACCACCAAATACTGGGGCCGAGCCGGCGAACTCAGCCAGGATGGCCTCGGGGCGACCCTGAACGGCGAGTTGCAGACCGGAGAAGTGGTTTCTCTGGAATTCCCCCTCCCACTGCCACCGCACTCGATCCAGGTTCGAGCCGTAGTGCGATACAACAAAGGACTGCGACACGGATTCGAGTTCCTGGTCATGAACCACGAACAGCGTCTAGTACTGCATCAGATCTGCGTGGTCTTGGCGAACACCTCCTAAGTTCTACGTGCCTTCCCCCATTACTGCCGTAACTAACGGCAAGTGGCATGGCGCGCGTAGCATCGCGCTATTGCCGGCACGCTATGGGAAAGGACCGTATGGGGGAGAAAATCGCGCCGGCAGCAACTCGGAACGAACCGCCGCCGGTGCAATCGCCCACCGACGTTCCTCAGAATGGAACGCTTCCTGTTCCGGCCTCATCCCACCACGCATCCGGTTCCGAAACAGCCTTGCCAGCCATGGATGCGCGCACGAAAGTTAATGCCGAACCTGCCCTCACGGTGGAGCAGGCTTACTACGAACAGATTCTCGAGAATGCGCCGGAAGCAATCAGTATTATCGATCAGGATCTGAACATTGTACGCATCAATGGGGAGTTTACGCGCCTGTTTGGCTTCAGCGCGGCCGAAGCCGTGGGGAAACGACTCGATTCGCTAATCGTGCCCCCAGATCGCTACGCAGAAACCGCGTGGATCACCGAGAGCATGAAGACTCAGAATAAACTTTCGCTGGAGACTCGCCGCAGGCGAAAAGACGAGTCCCTGGTCGAAGTGCTGCTCTCCACCTCGCCTGTGACCTTCAATGGCGAGAAAGTTGGTCATTACGCCTGCTACCGTGACATCACCGAGCAGAAGCGCGCCGAGGAGTTGAACGCAGCGCTGTACGCTATTGCGGCCCGCAGCCAGGCCGAAGATCTGCAACAGTTTTTTGCCGCCATTCACAACATCGTCGGGCAGTTGATGAACGCCCGCAACTTCTACATCGCCCTCTACGATCCCCAGTCTCAATTGTTGAGTTTCCCTTATTTCGTCGACGAACAGGATCCAACCCCCGACCCCAAGCCTTTGGGCCGCGGTCTGACTGAGTACGTTCTGCGCACGGGCGAACCTCTGCTGGCTACTCCAGCGGTTTTTGACGAACTGGTAAGGCGCGGCGAAGTCGATCTGATCGGGGCTCCATCCCTCGACTGGCTCGGCGTTCCCCTGAAGGGTGGAGCGAACTGCATCGGAGTGCTGGTCGTCCAGACTTACAGCGAAAGCACTCGTTATGGGGAGCGCGACCGAGAAATTCTGAAATTCGTCTCGCAGCAATTAGCCGCGGCTATCGAGCACAAACGCTACGAGGAGGCATTGCGCCGCTCCGAAGAACGTTCCCGCTCGATCATTTTGAGCGCCGCTTTCGGTATTTGTCGATGCACGGTTGGTGGCAGATTCCTCGACGTCAATCCGGCGCTGATCAATATGCTTGGGTGGGGATCGGTCGAGGAGTTGCTTCGGCTAGATGTGAGGAATGAAGTCTTCGTGAATCCACCGGAATTGGACCGGCTCACCGAGGACTGTCGCCGCCACGGAACTCTCAATGGCGTCGAGGTGCAATGGAAGCGCAAGGACGGTCGCGTCATCATCGTGCGGCTGAGTGGCTGTGCCACGATGAGTAGCGACGAAGCGGAAGAAGTATTGGAGCTGATGGCCGAAGACATTACCGACCGGCGCCAACTGGAAGAACAACTGCGCCAGGCGCAAAAGATGGACGCCGTCGGCCGCCTCGCCGGGGGCGTGGCTCACGACTTCAACAACTTGCTGATGGTGATCAACGGATACACTGAGGTGTTGCTGGAGGAGCTGGAACCGCGCGGCCCCATGCACCATAAAGTGCAGTGCATCAAGCAGGCAGCCGACCGCGCCGCAAGCCTCACCCGGCAGTTGCTGGCGTTCAGCCGAAAGCAGCTTCTCGAGCTCAAGGTGATCGACGTTAACAGTGTCATTGGCGACATGGAGCGCCTGCTGCGGCCTCTGATCGGCGAGAATATCGAACTGATCACGCACCTTTCCTCTGACACCGGACACACGCGCGCCGACGCCGGGCAGCTCGAGCAGGTCATCATGAACCTGGTCGTCAATGCCAAGGATGCCATGCCCGAAGGTGGCAGACTTACGTTGCAGAGCTCTGACGTAACCGTGCGTCACAACTTGAGCCAGCACCGTTTTATCCAGCCAGGTCGCTATGCGGTGATCTCGGTTTCCGATACCGGCCACGGCATGGACAGAGAAACTCGATCACGGATGTTCGAGCCCTTCTTCACGACCAAGGAAAAAGGAAAAGGCACCGGCCTTGGCCTGTCGACTGTTTATGGCATCGTCAAGCAAAGTAATGGATATGTGTTCGCGCAGAGCGAGCCGGGAGCTGGCACGACTTTCTACGTCTACCTGCCGCGGGTCGAAGATTCGGCCGAAGAGCTGAGCCCGGCGAAAACCCAGTGCAACGAAACCGATGGCTCGGAGACCATCCTGCTGGTAGAGGACGAGGAATCGGTGCGCGAACTCGTGCGCATCACTCTCGTCTCTCGAGGCTACAAGGTTCTCGAAGCCGAAGATGGCGACGCCGGCCTGCGGGTGGCAGAGTCTTTCAAAGGCGATATTGACATCCTGATTACGGACGTTGTCATGCCCGGTATTGGAGGCCGCGAGCTGGCCAAGAAGCTGCTTGCGCTGCGTCCCGGCATTAGCGTGCTTTTTCTCTCTGGCTACACCGAAGACGCCGTCATCACTGAAGTCGCGCCCGGCCCTGCCACCGCGTTTCTGCAAAAGCCCTTTACTTTGCAGAATCTTGCCAAGAAAGTCCGCGAGATCCTGCGCGCTCGGCCGGCATCGGTATCCGATTCAACGCCTGCCCTCAAATCCCTGGCGCAGTCGGCCTCAAACTGAGTTCGCTGCCACGGCTGCAACTTATCTTTCGTTCCCGAATCTTATACTTATATTGAAGGCAGGCCCGCGGTGGAGAGATCTATCTCGGCCTGTTTTGCGTACCTTAATCGGGGTTAGTAATGCTGATCGGGAAACCGGCTGACATTTCGTCTTCTGAAATTACTCCCAAATCGCTCTCCCTGAACCGGCGTAACTTCCTCGCCGGCATGGCCGCCGCGGGAGCGGCAGCCGTTACCGCGGTCGCATTCAGTGATCTTGCCGATCTTGTTAATCCATCCTACATCGCAGAAGCCAACGCCAAGATTGATGGCTTGCAGAAGAGCCCTTTCAGCACGACCGAAAAAGAAACGCCCTACAAAGATGTCACCAACTACAACAATTTTTACGAATTTTCCACCGACAAGTACGAGCCCGCGGATCTGGCAAAGAATTTCAAAACGCGTCCCTGGACTGTAACCATCGACGGTGAAGTCAAAAAGAAACAAGTGCTCGATGTGGACACGATCATCAAAATGGCTGCGCCGGAGGAACGCATCTACCGTCATCGCTGTGTCGAAGGCTGGTCGATCGTCGTTCCGTGGGTGGGATTTTCCCTGAGCGAATTAGTCAAGCGCGCCGACCCTTTGCCGAAGGCAAAGTTTGTCGAGTTCACCACCTTGTACGATCCGAAACAAATGCCCGGCCAGCGAACGCGCATATTGCAGTGGCCTTATGTCGAAGGTCTGCGCATGGACGAGGCCATGCATCCGCTGGCTCTGCTATGTTTCGGTATGTACGGCGAGGCGTTGCCGAATCAGGATGGCGCGCCCATTCGAATCGTGGTCCCGTGGAAGTACGGTTTCAAGAGCGCAAAATCGATCGTCCGCGTTCGCTTCACCAAGGATCAGCCTCTTAACACCTGGCAACAATACGCTCCGCGCGAATACGGTTTCTATTCGAATGTGAATCCGAACGTCGACCACCCGCGCTGGAGCCAGGCCAAGGAGCGTCGCCTGGGAGAATTCTTTAAACGCCCGACCCTGATGTTCAATGGCTACGATCAAGTGGCAAGCCTCTATTCTGGCATGGACCTGAAGAAAAACTTCTAGCAAATGGTCCTCCGTTTCACAAAAATCGGAATCTTCCTCGCGGCACTGATTCCGCTCGAACGCCTGCTCTGGAAGGCTTTCCATGACGGCTTAGGCGCGAACCCGATCGAAGTCATCACGCACTCAACTGGCGACTGGACACTGATTTTGATTCTCGCTACTCTCACGATCACCCCTCTTCGCCAGATCACGCGCCAATATTGGCTGATCGGCCTTCGCCGCATGGTTGGATTATTTGCATTCTTTTACGGAACTTTACATTTCTTGACTTACATCTGGCTCGACAAGTTTTTCGATGTTCACGAAATGTTAAAAGACATTGTCAAGCGCCCCTTCATTACGGTTGGATTTTCTGCATTCGTGCTCATGATTCCGCTGGCGCTGACTTCGACCGCGTGGTCGATTCGGTGGCTGGGCGGTAGGAACTGGCGGCGTCTACACCGCCTCATCTATCTCACGGGAATTCTAGGGGTTATCCATTACACCTGGCTGGTCAAAGCCGATCGCCACAAGCCTATTGAGTACGGGATTGTGCTCGGCATCCTGCTCGCGTATCGTGTCGGGATATGGGTGTACGAAAAAATATCCGCGGAGCGTCCCACCCCTGTCCGCAATCCGGCAATTACCAAAGTTTAGAGAGTCAACATCGATTCCCGCTTTCACAGAAACTCTTCCGTTAATATTTTTTCCCGAAACCTTCTTCTAAAATCCGGGTTAGCGCATCCTAACGAGTAAAGACAGGAGTGTCTCATGAACCCCCAAGCTTCCTATCAGTGTGCCTTACGCCTGCTCATGGCTCTGGCGGCGATTTCCAGCATTCTTCTGATATCCGGTTGCGGTAGTAGCAGCAGTACTCCACCGCCCAACCAGAGTGGCTTCGGCACCAGCAGCCTGAACGGAACTTACGTTATCTCAATATCGGGCACGGACGTCAACACCACGACGAACGATATTGTCCCTTTTGCAATCGTGGGGACGATAGTGGCCAATGGCACGGGCGGGATCACGGGCGGCACAGTTGACATCAACGATCCGGGTAACACCCTCTTGAATATCGGCCAAGCCGTCAATCCAACCGGCAGCGGATACCAAGTCAATACAGACGGTCGTGGCACCGCCACGATTGTGACTTCGGTGGCAAACTTTGATTTTGATTTCGTTCTGACCTCGACCAGCAACGGGCTGATCAGCCGTTTCGACGATAGCGGGACCGACATCGGGACCGGCAGTGGTACGATCAATCTGCAGAGTACAGCGGCGAGTCTCACCGGATCCTACGCCTTCTCTCTTTCCGGCACCGACTCGGGTGGGAATCCCCTCGCTACAGTAGGAGCGTTCACGCTCACTTCCACCTCCATCGCCGGCGCTCAGGATTTCAATGATGACAACACGTCCGCGGGATTTCTAGACCTGGTCCTTAACGGGTCAGCAACTCTCAACTCGGCAGGTACGTTGGCGACAGCGGTGCTCACAACCTCTAGCAGCTTCGGCCAGCTTGGCTTTGATGCCTGGGTGATCGACTCAACGCACTTGAAATTCATCGAGACCGATGGTACGGGAAACGTCCTCTCTGGTGACGCATTCACCCAACAGACTACTTTTCCCTCCGGTCAACTCGTCTTCACAGTTGGAGGTCAGGACTCTGGCGGGAATCCCATCGTGGCCGGTGGTTACGCAACCTCGACCAGCAATGGCGGCCTTTCCGCTGGCCTTGAAGATTACAACAACGGCAGCAATTTCAATACGGTGCCGAGCTTCACCGCCTCCTGTACCGCGTTCACAGCAGGACGGTGCCAACTGGCCACGACTGGCTTTACCAATGGGACCGCGAGTAATCTCACATTTGCCGCGTATCCTTCCAGCGGCGGTGTTCTGCTGTTGGAGGACGACAGTGCCGGGCTAGCCTTTGGCACCGCCCAGGCCCAGACCGCCACCTCATTCACCCCGTCCGTAGGCTATGGGTTCAACCTCTCCGGCGTAAATAATCTCAACACGATTATCTCCAACGGCCTTGGTGAGGTTGACGATATTGCCCAGTTCAATGCCGGCAGCCCCGACACAAGTTCGACTGGCGCGGCGAACATGACAGGATCACTAGACGAAAACGATATCGGCGATCTGCTAGTGACCTCAGCTCTGACGGGCGTCTACGTTCCGGATACAAACGGGGATGGCCGCGGTTCGATCACTTCCAGCAACCCCAGCACGCTGCTCACCGGCTTCAGCCTGCAGTACTACGTGGTCGACAGCTCAACCGTCCTCTTTATCGACGTGGACAATACAGCGACCGATAATGGCGCTGAGCAGGTTGCCTTGGGCACATTCGTGGCGCAGAGTTCATCCTCCTCCGCGGCAGTAGCGCATCGGGCCATCTCCATGGTTCGGCCGCTGGCGAGATCGCACGCGGCCTTGCGGCGCAAGTAGGTTCTCGCCGGTGGGTAAATGACAAGGGCGCGGCTCCCGGAGCCGCGCCCTTATTTTCTCGCCGGTTGCCGACTGAGTTACTTGCGACTAACTTACTTAATCGCTTCCGCCGCGACCCTCTCGGTTACAAACGCCTCGATCACATCCCCAGCCTTGATGTCGCCGTAGTTCGAGATCGATATACCGCACTCCATGCCGCTGGTCGCCTGCGAGGCATCGTCTTTGAAGCGGCGCAGCGAGCCTACTTTGCCTTTGAACATGACTACGTTGTCGCGCAGCAGCCGCACTTCGGAATCGCGCTTGATAAAGCCGTCGCTTACGCGGCAGCCGGCAATCGTCCCGACCTTCGGAATGCGGAAGGTCTCAAGCACGTCGGCGCGGCCCTGATAGGTTTCTTTGATCGTCGGTTCGAGCAGGCCAGTCATGGCGCGCTTGATCTCGTCCTGCAGTTCGTAAATGATCGAGTGCAGGCGGATGTCAACTTTTTCCTGATCGGCCAACTCTTGCGCCTTGCGCTCGGGACGCACGTTGAAGCCGATGATGATGGCATTCGACGCCGAGGCGAGCAGAACGTCGGTCTCGGTGATCGCTCCAATACCCGAGCGCAGCAACTTCAACCGTACTTTGTCGTTCGAGAGGCGGCCGAGCAGATCGCCAAGCACTTCGACGGAACCTTGTACGTCTGCCTTCAGGATGACGTTCAGTTCCTTCATGCCCGCCGTCTTTAATTGTTCGGCCAGGCCTTCGAGCGAGACTCGTGAACTCTTGGCCAGCGTAGCTTCGCGCGCTTTCTGCTCGCGATATTCGGAAATGTCACGCGCCTTCTCGCGGTCAGTGACGACCACGAACTGATCTCCTGCTTGGGGCAGGCCTTCGAGGCCGATGATCTCTACCGGGGTCGCGGGCGGCGCTTCTTTCAGCGATTTTCCGCGATCGTCGAACATGGCTCGGACTTTTCCGTAGACATTGCCGACGACGAAGTTGTCGCCCGCGTGCAGCGTTCCGTTCTGCACCAGGATGGTGCCCACGGGACCACGGCCGCGATCCAGTTTTGCTTCGAGCACCAGACCGCTGGCGGCGCGTCCAGGAGTCGCTTTCAATTCCTGCAAGTCCGCCGTCAGCAAGATCATTTCCATCAGCAGATTGAGATTTGTTTTCTGCTTGGCGGATACATCGACGAACACCGTCTTGCCGCCCCATTCTTCCGGCACCAGTCCTCGATCGGCCAGTTGCTTTTTGACACGCTCGGGCAGCGCACCCGGCTTGTCGATCTTGTTGACCGCGACAATGATGGGAACCTCGGCGGCGTGCGCGTGGTCGATGGCTTCAATCGTCTGCGGCATCACGCCATCGTCGGCGGCGGTGACTAGCACCACGATGTCGGTAGCTTTTGCGCCGCGGGAACGCATGCGCGTAAAGGCTTCGTGGCCCGGCGTATCCAGAAACACGATCTCGCGGCCATAAGCGGGCGACGCCTCGTCTGTAATGGAAACCTTGTAGGCTCCGATGTGCTGCGTGATGCCACCGGCTTCGCCTCCGGCCACGTTGGTGGAACGGATGGAGTCGAGCAAAGTAGTTTTGCCATGATCGACGTGGCCCATGATCGTGACAACGGGCGGCCGAGGCACGGCTTCCGCGCCTTCTTCGCTGCTTTCGGTAGCCTGGGTCGTATCTTTCGCAGCCTGTTCTTCGAAGGTAATCACTTCGGTGTCGGCTCCGAAGAAGCGTGCCATCTCGCTGGCCAGTTCCGCGTCAAGGGTTTGATTGATGGTCGCAAATACTCCGCGCACCACCAACCGCGCGATCACATCCTTGGCGCGAATGCCCAACTTCTCGGCCAGATCTTTTACTGAAATCCCTTCTGTAATTGTTATGTTGCGCGTGATTGGCGCCGGCTCGTTGCTGATGGTCATGCGCGGCGGCGGAGTGTAGCCCTTCATCGGGCCTTCCTTCACCCCTCGCGGAACGTAACGCTGGCCCGGCCGACGGGACGGAGTGCCCGGACGCGCTCCTGGACGCGAGGGTCCCGGCGGTGCGCCGATCCCAGCTCCAGGTCCTACACCAAGCGGACGCGCTCCCGCGGGTGCCACGCGGGTCGGGTGCATGGGCCGCCGTTCCCCGGGACGAAGCGGTGGACGAGGCGCACCCGGAGCCGCCGGACGGGCGGTACGCTGAAAAATTGGCTGCCCGGGAACAGGGCGTCCGGGCGCTGGCCGCGACGCGGCGCCGGCCGCTGACATTCCTGGCGCTGATGCTCCGGGTGGAGGTGCTGGCGCCTTATAAACGGGGCGCGGGCCGGTCTGCGGCATGATCATTCGTGGCGGCGGCGCAACGGGAACCACGGGTTTCGCCGGTGCCACAATCTGCATCTCGGTGACGCTTGAGGGTGGCTGAGCCACCGGCGGGGCGCTCCCAACCGGTGCTACGGGATGAGCTGCCGTCGTCGCTCGAGGCGGTACGGCGATAGCAGACGGTACTGTGCTTGCGGAAGCCGTTGCGGTTTGCGGTGCGGGAACTTTGGGAGGAATCACCACCACCGACGGTGGGCGGTACGTTGCAGCGACTGACGCCGGTGTCACGATTCTGGGAGCCGCCGGCGCTGCAGCTGGACCAGGCGGCTCGGTCGCGGGCTTGGGCGGCACCGCTTTCGGCACTGATGGTATTGGCGCTGCAGAGGGCGAGACCGTAGATGCAGCCTCTGGCTTGGCTTCCAGCGTTGAAGTTGAAGCTAGAGTCGGGGTTGGCGCGGGCGCGGAAATTGGCGGCTTAGCTGGGGGACGCGCCGCAGGATGTTCTACTGCTCCCTTTTGCTGCGTGATCGCTCGCAGCACGTCTCCTGGGCGCGAAATATGCGAGAGGTCGATTTTGGTCTTGATCTCCTCTTCGCCGTGAGCGGCACGCGTAGAAGGTTTTGCCGAACTCGGGGCCGCATCGGAACGGCCGCGGAGGCGCTTCCGCACCAGATCCGCTTCGTGGTCTTCCAGGGAACTGGAGTGCGTTTTCTTCTCCGTGACGCCCACCGTGGTCAGTACGTCAAGAATCTCTCTGCTCTTGACTTCCAACTCACGGGCCAGATCGTTGATTCGAATCTTACTCATCCGCTATCGTTTCCTCTTCTTGTCGCGCTCTTTAGAATATCTAAGCTCGCATGTCGAACCTCTCCGAGTTCGTAGTGCAATTCGCTTTCATCCAACCTTCGTTTGGCGAGGGCCGCGCTTTCGGTCCGGATGCAGGTCCGAACTCGCCATTCGCAGTTTCAGCTCTGCTTTTCTTCCGGGGCTTCTTCTTCGGTCGCGCCTGGTTCGGTCGCGGCTTCTTCACTTGCAGCTTCTTCCGGCTCGGATTCTGCCGACGAAGCTTCTCCGGACGAAGCTTCTACGGACAAAAGCCCGGCGCTTTCTTCCGGGGTCGCCGAGTCTTTGACGGACCCCACACCGCCGTTCTCCACTTCAGCGGCCAACGCATCCGCTTCGACCGAGCCTTCTTCGATCGAGCCTTCCGCCAGCGCGTCCTCGCCAACCGCTGTTTCGGTGACGGCCTCTTCGCTGCGTCCTGGTTCGGCGGAGGCTACGGCCTCGCTGCCATCCAGACTGGCGAAGTAATTATTGACCGCAATACTGATTTTTTCCACCGTTTTCGGGCCAATGCCTTCAATCGCTTCCAGTTGCTCCGGCGTCATATCGGCCAGCGATTCGACCGTATTTACACCCGCCGCCTTCAATTTCTCAACCAGCCCCTCGCCCAGTCCCGTAACATTCTCTAACGGAGTTACGGTCTGCGTGACCAGCGCCGACATCTGCTGTTCCACTTCCTGCCGTTTTTCTTCCTCGCTCTTGATGTCGATCTTCCAGCCCAGCAGTTTGGCCGCGAGGCGCACGTTCTGGCCTTTTTTGCCAATGGCGAGTGAAAGCTGGGTATCGTCGACAACCACTTCCAGATGCTTATCTCCCGCATCGACAATGGTTACGCGGCTTACTTTCGCCGGCTGCAGAGCCTTCTCGGCAAAGGCAACCGGATCCTCGTGGTACTCGATGATGTCAATCTTCTCGCCCCGCAACTCGCGGATGATCGACTGCACCCGCATCCCCTTCATACCTACGCAAGCCCCGACCGCGTCCACGTCTTTGTCTTTCGACATCACCGCGATCTTCGTGCGTTCGCCCGCTTCGCGTGCAATGGCGCGTATCACGACCGTGCCATCGTAAATTTCGGGCACTTCCGTCTGGAATAGATGCTGCACCAGTTCTGGCGCGGAGCGGGAAGCGATCACGCCCGGACCTTTCGTCGCTTTTTCTACTCGGACAATCACCACCCGAATTCGCTCGCCGACCGCAAACGATTCCAGCCGCGACTGCTCCTTGCGCCCCATGCGCGCTTCGGCCTTGCCGATATCGAGAATCACATCCGGGCCCTCGACCCGTTTGACCGTCGCATTCACAATCTCGTTTACGTGCCCGATGTATTCGTTGTAAACCGTGTCGCGTTCCGCTTCGCGCACTTTCTGGAAGATGACTTGCTTGGCTAGCTGCGCGGCGATGCGCCCCAGAATCCCTTCCGTCACCTTCGGAATCAGCAACTCCCCACCGGCTTCGGCGCTTGGATCCAACTTGCGCGCCTGCTCCACCGTCACCTGCAGATTCGGGTCTTCCACCTGCTCCGGAGTCTCGACGATCGATTTCACCGCGTAGGCATTAATCTTGCCGCTGTCTTTATCCAACACGGCGCGCAAGTTTTCCTGCGTCTTGTAGTATTTGCGTGTAGCGACGACGATGGCGTCCTCAACCGCACTCACTACAATTTGCGGATCAATGCCCTTTTCGCGGCTGACCCCTTCGATAATGTTGTAAAGCTCACTAGCCATAAATCTTCAGGTCTCAGGTCTTAGGTGTCAGGTCTCAGGATTTTGGTTTTCCTGAGACCAAAGACCTAACACCTGACACCTTGCTCCTATATTTCCGGTACCAGATTCGCTTTCTCTACGTTCTTTAACTCGATTTCGACCTTCGAAGAATCGCCATCTTTAGGCCGCATCTTCTTCTTCCGTGCCGCGCTCAGATCGAGCAGCAACTTTTCGTTTTCGAAGCTTTCCAGCTTCCCTTCAAAATGCCGGTTATTATTGACCGGCTCCCGTGTCGTCAACTTCATACGCTGTCCGCGGAAGCGTTCAAAATCCGCCGCCTTCGTCAGCTTGCGATCCAGTCCTGGAGATGAAACTTCGAGCACATACGATCCGCCCGGCACTGCATCCTCAACGTCAACGATGGTGCCGAACTCCCGACTGAACCGCGAACAATCCTCGTGCGTGACGCCGTCCGGACGATGCGGGCCTGGCACAGCTCCGGGCTTATCGATAAATACCCGCAGCGTGCGATGCTTGCCCGCGCCGCAAACTTCCACATCGACCACTTCCAGCCCGCTTGAACCCGCCACCCGTTCGGCGATCTGCCGGACCCTGTCTAAATCAAGAGCCATGTTTTCAGCAATTTGCAGCCAGGATGTCGCGCTAATCTCTACCACAACCGACCGGCAAATCGGCCCAAACTAAAAAGTGGGCTTTCGCCCACTGATGTGCTTCGACAATCCTGACGCTACGACACAACAGTATTCACTACTGAATATACGCTGCCAAAATGGAAAAGACAAACGGGAGGATCAGGCAGGGACCAGCGGCGGACGGGTGCCCGACGCTCCATCGAACTCCGTACGTGAGATAATTTCCGGCCATGAATTTGACTAAGGCAGTCGCGGTCGTCGCGATCATTGTTACGGTCGCCGCCGGCGGCTATCTGTGCTTCATCCTCTATCAGGACAAAGTTGAAGGCAAGTTCGAGAAACAGGCGTCACGTTGCGCCCTCTGCACCGTTAGCAAGCAAGCCGCTGCAACCAATTGGGACTATGTTCAGAGCCACATAAAAATTCTCAATGCCCAGGGGAAAAACAAGGAGGCTGCGAAATTTGCAGAAGAACATGCCAACCAGAAGCCTGTTGATGCGGACCTCCCATGTTCCGATTGCGACTTACCAGGACCGGACTACAATATGCCTGGAGCCATCACAGCCGTGGGCATGATTGCCTCAACGATCTTGTTTGAAGCAGCGAGGCGCAGGAGATCGTTACGCTAGAGGCCACTTGCAACCCGCCCACCTGGTGGCGTTCCTCTTCCTCTTAGCCGCGGGCCATGCCGGATCCAATTGTGGTTGAAGAGTCGGGAAGCATATAGTTCGAAGCTACGTCATGGAACAGAGACAATTGTTTTGTCCGGGTTGCGTCATCCCATCCTAGTTCTAAAGCCATCAGCTCCGCGACGGCTGGCGCCATGGCAATGGCGGCGCGAGCGTTCAAGAATAAAGCGCGCGTGCGCCGGGCGAGAATGTCTTCCACCGTGCGAGCCATCTCGTTTCGTACTGCCCAGATTACTTCTGCTTTCAAGTAAGGCAGATCAACATGTAGCGTTTGGCTCATTGCGAGGTTGTCCTCAATAAGCTTTCGAATTTCGCTCGCGTCTGATCCATAGACAGCCAGTGAACCTGCTTCCTCTGCGGGGATCTGGTAGCCATGGATGTGCAAATGGTGTGTGACGCATGGGCTTTCCTGCAACTGCGCCAGCGTTGCCGCCTGATCGACGCAATCCTCAGCCATGTGGCGGTAGGTCGTCCACTTGCCGCCGCAGATGGTAAGGAGGCCCGAGCGATCGATGTTGATGACGTGATCGCGCGACAGAGACGCTGTGCTTGACGCCCCTGAAGGTCCCACCAGCGGCCTTATGCCGGCGAATACGCTCAACACATCATCGCGCGTCGGTGCTTTCGTCAGGTATTGCCCGGCCGTCGCCAGAATGAATTCGATCTCCTGCTCCATGGCGACCGGCTCTAGCGTTGCGGATGCAACCGGTGTATCGGTGGTGCCGACCAGCGCGTGTCCGTGCCACGGAATCGCAAACAGGACGCGGCCATCTGTGGTGTGAGGCACCATAACCGCGCTGTCACCCTGAAGAAAGCTCAAGTCGAAAACCAGATGGATGCCCTGGCTGGGGGCAATCATCTTCTTAGCGCTGGGCTCGGCTTGCAGCCGAAGCAGATCGCTGAATGCACCAGTGGCGTTGACCACAACCTTTGCGGAAGCGCGAAACTCGTTGCCGGTTTCGACGTCGCGGGCGAGGACTCCGTCGACAAAGCCCTGACCATCTTTTGTCAGGCCCGCAACTTCGACGTAGTTCAGCAATGTTGCCCCCTGCTCGAAAGCGGTGGCCACCATGTGGATGAGCAGACGAGCATCGTCGAATTGTCCATCGTAGTAAATTGCGCCGCCGCGCAACCCTTCGGTCTTCAAGGTTGGCAGATGCTTGAGCGTTTCTTCTTTGGAAAGAATGCCAGACTTGCCAAAGCCGTATTTGCCGGCGAGCAGTTGATAGAGCTTCAATCCGAGGCCGTAGAATGGCGTCTCCCACCAGTCGTAATTTGGCACCACGAAGCGCAGATCATGCACCAGATGCGGCGCGTTTTGCAGAAGCAGTCCGCGCTCCTTGAGTGCCTCCATGACCAGTCCGATATTGCCTTGTTCCAGGTAACGAACGCCGCCGTGAGCCAGCTTGGTGCTGCGACTGGACGTGCCTTTGCCGAAGTCGCTTTGCTCTAAGAGCAATACATCGTAGCCGCGCGATGCCGCATCGATGGCGACGCCTACGCCGGTCGCACCGCCGCCCACGACAATCATGTCCCAAGAGTTGGGATGAGCTTCTATTCGGTGCCACATTTCGCTTCTATTCATAGATGTTTTGTTGCAATGGAGCGCCGGGCGTCCCCGCCCGGCTTCCTCATCCTCGGCATCATCGTGGACGGGCGAGGACGCCCGTCGCTCCATCGCTCACTGTATGAGCTTAATAATTGCCGCACCGATTCCGCCGGCGATCAATGGACCAACGATCGGCACCAGCGCATATCCCCAGTCTGAATTGCGCTTGTCCCTGATAGGCAGAATAGCGTGCGCCACGCGCGGGCCGAAGTCACGAGCCGGGTTCATAGCGTATCCGGTGGGGCCGCCAAGACTCAGACCGATCGCCCAGACCAGGACTCCCCAGAGCCATGGCCCGAACCCAGCCGGCAGACCAGTGGAGGATACTGCCTTGCTCCCGAAGCTGAAGCCGACCACGATCAGGCAGGTAGTAGCGATAATTTCTGTCAGCAGATTTGCGGGGAGATTGCGGATGGCAGGTATGGTGCAGAAAATCGCCAGCTTCGCCCCCGCATCAGGGGTGACTTTCCAATGTGGAAGGTAGGTCATCCAGACGAGACTCGCGCCGGCGAAAGCTCCCAGGAATTGCGCCGTCCAAAAGAGGGCGACGTTCGACCAGTCTCCCGAGAGAAGGGCCACGGTCAGAGTGATTGCCGGATTGATATGCGCTCCTGGGCTACCGAATGCGACGGCTGTAAAGATTCCCGCGACGACAGCCATTCCCCAGGCGGTGGTGATGACGATCCAGCCGGAATTTTCGCCTTTCGACTGCTTAAGAAGAACGTTGGCAACGACGCCATCGCCAAGCAGGATCAGCACCAGCGTGCCCATAAACTCGCCGAGAAACGGCCCGTGCATAGGACCTCCTTGCTAAGTTTTTCGATGGAGTGCCGGGCGTCCCGGCCCGGCTTCCTCATCCTCAGCATCATCGTGGACGGGCGAGACGCCCGTCCCTCCATTTACGCCGGTTCCACCCAGTCGAACGATCGCGTCACAGCCTTTTTCCAGAAGCGATAGAGCCGCTCGCGAGTCTCTTCATCCATCATCGGTTCCCAGCGTTGATCGACTGCCCAGTTGTTGGCGAGTTCGTTCGTATCGTGAAAAAAGCCGGCCGCCAATCCCGCGGCATAGGCGGCGCCTAGAGCGGTGGTCTCTTTCACCGTCGGACGGACCACCGGCTTGGCAAGAATGTCAGACTGGAACTGCATCAACAGATCGTTCATCACCATGCCCCCATCCGTTCGCAAAATGTCGAGCGTAATGCCAGAGTCCTTCGCCATGGCATCGACCACCTCGCGTACCTGAAACGCGGTTGCCTCCAGCACGGCGCGGGCGATGTGGCCTTTGTTGACGAAACGGGTCAAACCGGCAATCACGCCACGCGCATCATCTTTCCAATAGGGAGCGTACAAACCGGAGAAGGCGGGAACGAAATAGACGCCGCCGTTGTCGTTTACCGTGCGTGCAAGTGCTTCAACGTCGGAACTCTTCCCAATGAGCCCGAGATTATCGCGGAGCCATTGCACGAGGGCGCCGGTAATAGCTATGCTCCCTTCCAACGCATAACACGCCGGCTTTGCGCCGACCTTGTATGCCAGAGTGGTCAGCAGACCGAAGTTCGAGAATACTGCCTTTTCACCGGTGTTCATCAGCATGAAACAGCCCGTGCCATAGGTATTCTTCGCTTCTCCTGGCGCGAAGCAGGCTTGGCCGACAAGGGCGGCTTGCTGATCGCCGAGATCGCCACTAATGGCAACGCCCGCGACGGACGGCAGTCTGGCGGTGCCATAGACCTCGCTGCTCGAAACAATCTCTGGCAGCATCTGGATGGGGATTGTGAAATCCTGCAAAATTTCTTGATCCCACTGCAGCGTCTGGAGGTTCATCAGCTGCGTGCGGCTGGCGTTGGTCACATCGGTCACATGGACTCCGCCATTGGGTCCGCCGGTGAGTTGCCAGATCAGGAAAGTGTCGATGTTGCCAAACAACAGATCGCCGGCTTCAGCTTGTGCTCGCGCGCCCGGAACGTTCTCGAGAATCCAGCGAACCTTGAGGCCGCTGAAATAGGTAGCCAGCGGAAGGCCAGTCTTGGCACGATAGCGATCCTGCCCGCCATGCGCGGCGAACTCCGCGACCGCAGGGGCCACGCGCGTATCCTGCCAGACAATCGCGTTGTGAACCGGACGTCCACTTTTCCGATGCCAGACCACAGTTGTTTCGCGCTGATTGGTGATCCCAATAGCAGCTAGATCTTGGGGCCGAACTCCACGGGCTTCCATAGCTTCATCGATGACATCTTGCGTGCGGCGCCAGATTTCTTCCGGATCGTGCTCCACCCATCCGGGTTGCGGATAGATCTGCTCGTGCTCTTTTTGAGCTGAACTCACGATTCGTCCGGAACGATCAAAAACGATGAAGCGCGAGCTTGTCGTTCCCTGATCTATGGCGCCGATGTAGCTGGCCATCCCTTGGTTCCCTTTCTCGCTCGCAGCATCCAGCTTTTGCTCGCCGCTAGGCAAATGTTAGGTGAGCGTCAGACAGACTGTTAGGCAAAGTCTGGATTCTAGCGCTTGGGCTGGTTCCAGGCGCAAGCAATATTGGGAGGAGTTGGCGAAGCTGTGGATGATGAGGACAAAGGAGTTAACTTCTGTAGCGGGAGCCTACATTTCTTTCCGTAACTCGGCATGGATTCTACTGTAACTGCCAGATAGCACGACGGTGGAGTGCAGCCAGAAACCGATTTGTGGCATCTTACGCGTATGTAAGGAGCGTTTGCCCCCCAGCAAATCAGGTTCCGACGAACCAGGAACGTGGGGTTCCTATGAAACGTCTGGGAAAAGTAATACGGTCTGTACAGGCCTTCGGCCGCGAACTCTCCCGCAAAACGACTGTGGCCGACGCGTGGCGCATTCCTACAATCGGTATTGCCCTGGGTGGAGGCTTCGCCCGCGGCATCGCGCACATTGGGGTTCTCAAGGTTCTCGAAGAAGAAGGCATTCCGGTTCGCATGGTGGCGGGCACGAGCGTCGGCGCCATCATGGGCGCGGCCTATTGCAGCGGGCTCACGATTGCGGAACTGGAAGATCTCGCCCATAAGGTTCGCTTCACGACTTTCGCGCGCTGGACGCTCTCGCGCTACGGTTTTGCCTCGAACGACCGCATGACTTCGTTTCTGGCCCGCATTTTGAAGGTGCAGACCTTTGAAGAGATGCGTATTCCTCTGGGCGTGGCTGCCACCGACTTCAAGACCGGCAAAGGAGCCGTCTTCACCTCCGGCTCAATCATCGATCCGGTGCGCGCCAGTTGCGCCTATCCGGGAATGTTCCTGCCGGTGGAGATCGGCGGGAGCTGGCTGGTGGATGGCATGCTCTCTTATCCCGTGCCAACGGTTCCTTTGCGCGAAATGGGCGCGGAACGCGTGCTCGGTGTGCATCTGAAGGGGCAGTGGTCGAAGACGAATGGGCCCAGGCATTATTTTGACGTGATCGGTCAATCGTTTGCCATCGCGCAAGACATGATGAGTGCCGTGTGGAGAAACGCGGCAGACATAGTAATCGAGCCCGATGTCGCAGGGTTTGACTATGACGATTTCAAACGCGCCGACGAACTGATGCGCGTCGGCGAAATGGCCATGCGCTCCGCGCTGCCGCAAGTGCGCAAGTGGCTGCAGGCTCAGGCGGAGATTGCAAATCCGCTGACTGTGAAAGTGCCGACGCTGATTAGCGGAACAGCGCCCATGCCCGCAGACTGAACCAGCACCGCGGAGCGCTGGCACGCCGCGCTCCGGGCACGCTGGACCAATCCTCAGTCCCATCCTCGGGCCAGTGTTATCCTAGATCACGCCGCAGGCCTATAACTCCTCATGTCCGATCCAAACATACTCGATCCAAGCATACCGGATCCAAACGTGCGCAACTCCAACGCTCCTGCCCCAAGCGAAGCTGCTCCGGACGCTCCAGCATCCACGCCCGCCGCCGAGGCGGTCGAATCCTTCAAAGACATCTTTTCTAAGTACGAACAAAGCCACTCCCGAAAGAAAGAATCGGGAGGCCAGGGGCGCGAAGGCACGGTGATAGCTTTGACCGCCGACTCCATCGTCCTCGATATCGGATTCAAAACGGAGGGCGTGTTGCCGCTCACAGTGTTTCCAGCGGACAAGCTGCCCAAGCCCGGCGACAAAGTGCAGGTCACCGTCAAGGGGCGCGATCCGGAAGGATATTACGAACTGACCCGCGGCAAGGTCGAGCGCCCCACCGACTGGGCGTCGCTGGAGAAGGCTTTCGCCGAAAAGTCAACCATCGTAGGCACCGTCACCGGCGTAGTCAAAGGAGGCCTGAGCGTGGATATAGGAGTGCGAGCCTTCATGCCCGCTTCGCGCAGCGGAACCCACGACGCGTCGGAACTCGAGAAACTGGTCGAGCAGGAAATCCGCTGCCGCATCATCAAGCTCGACGTGGAAGACGAAGACGTAGTGGTCGATCGCCGCGCCATTGCGGAAGACGAGGAACGCGCCGGCAAAGAACGCCGCTTCTCGGAACTGAAAGAAGGCGACACCGTGCACGGCGAGGTTCGCAGTCTGACCGACTATGGCGCATTCGTGGATATCGGTGGCGCCGATGCCTTGCTTCACGTCGGCGAAATCTCCTGGCGCCGCGTCAACAAGCCGTCGGACGTGCTTTCCGTCGGCCAGCAGATCGAAGCCGTGATCATCAAAATCGACTCCGATAAGCATCGCATCGCGATCAGCACGAAGCAGCTGCAACCCCATCCCTGGGACGCTGTCGCCGAAAAATTCAAGCCGGGCGAACGGGCACGCGGCACGGTTACGCGGCTCACTGACTACGGCGCATTTGTTGAACTTGATCCTGGCATCGAAGGGCTGATTCATATCTCCGAAATGTCCTGGGCCAAGAGAGTGAGAACCGCGAGCGACGTGGTAAAGGCGGGCGACACCGTCGAAACCGTGATTCTTGGAGTCAACGCGGCCGAACGCCGTATTTCGCTAGGACTGAAGCAGGCGCTGGGCGATCCCTGGATCGGAGCAGAACAGAAATTTGCGCCGGGTACAGTGGTCGAAGGGCCAGTGACGAATCTCACCAAGTTTGGTGCCTTCGTACAACTGAGCGAAGGCGTCGAGGGCATGATCCACGTCAGCGAAATCAGCGCGGAGAAGCGAATCAATCATCCGCAGGAAGTCTTGCGGTCCGGGCAAGTGGTCAAGGCGCAGGTGCTGGCGCTCGACACGGAAAAACGGCTCATACGCCTGAGCATGAAGCAACTGGTTCCTACCGGACTCGACGAATATCTCGCCGAACATAAAGAAGGCGACATTGTCACTGGCCGCATGGTCGAAGTTTCCGAAGGGCGTGCTCGCGTGGAACTCGGTGAAGGTGTCATGGCGACTTGCCGAATACCGGAGGAACTTTTGGAATCGGATTCGCCCTCGTCCTCATCGAAGCCCGATTTATCGTCGTTAGGTTCCATGCTGCAGACGCGCTGGAAGAGCGGCCCTTCCGCCAACGAGACCAAGCCGGAAGCCATGCACCCGGGGCAGATCCGCAAGTTTCGTATAACGAAGCTGGACCCGGCAACCAAGAAAATCGAATTGGAACTCGAGTAAGTTCTGGACTATACGCCAACTGATACGCGCATCCCGCAACCTTCGCCGAGTTGGATGTTAGACCCGATCTAATAGCTGAGTTAGCCGCCTAACTAGGGGCTCGATCGAAGGACTCATTAGAAATACCGGTTGCGTCGTCCGAGAAACGGTGCTTTGGATAGAAAACCCAACACCTAACGCGGGATTACCTCCGAAAATGGGAACTGCGCGCCAGTCAACCACTCCAGCGAATAGAAACAATCTTGAGGTCGAACTTACAAGTGATAGAATCTGCAAATGGCAAAGACAATAGTTGATACTGTAGTGGAACAACTGCAGCACGAACGTTCGCGGCTCGAGAATGAGCTCTATCGCATCACGGCTGCCTTAAGTACTTTCGGAAAAGTATTCATGCAGGGAAGTAAGACCGCGCCAGTTGCAGCTCGCAAAAAACGGACGATTTCGGCTGCCGGCCGCAAGCGAATAGCGGCAGCACAAAAGGCGCGATGGGCTAAGGTTAGGGCCGCTAAGAAGCGGAAATAAATACTGCCGCCGTCCCTAAATAATCCGTTATTTCCCGTATCGGTATCAATCAGGAAAAAGGAAATCGAATTTTGTCGGCGACCCTCGTCTGTGATGGAGATGCGTCGCACCTTATTGCGGGAGGGCCGTCACTACTTCCGCGACAAAAGCTGAAAAAGTCCTGACATCTTCTTCCGTGGTGTCGAACGAACACATCCACCTCACCACCGATTCCTCTTCGCTCCACACGTAGAAGAAGTACTGCTCCTGTATTTTTTTGATTGCCTGACGAGGAATCTGAACAAACACTCCGTTCGCCTCCACCGGATAAACAATCCTCACGCGCGGAATCCCCCTCGTTTGCTGCTCCAGCAGCTGCGCCATTCGGTTGGCATGCTCCGCATTTCGCCGCCAGAGCTCGTTCGTCAGTAGTGCCTCCATCTGCACGGACATGTACCGCATTTTCGATGCCAGCTGCATCCCCTGCTTGCGCACAAACAAAAAATTCTCCGCCAATTCCGGACGAAAGAAGACCACTGCTTCCACGCCCATTAATCCGTTCTTCGTGCCGCCAAACGAAAGCAAATCTACTCCCAGATCGCGAGTCGACTGCCGCAGTGTCAGACGCTGCGCCGCCGCGGCGTTTGAAATGCGCGCCCCATCCATATGCAAAAACATGTCGCGTTCGTGGGCAAATTGCGCCAGCGCCTCAATCTCCCCAGGTCTATACACTGTTCCCATCTCAGTCGATTGCGTAATCGAAATTACCCTCGGCTGTGCGTGATGCTGGTCTCCGATTCCGTGATAGGCGTGAGCCACCGTTTCCACTGTCAACTTCCCATGTGGAGCCGGCAAAGGCACGAGCTTGCAGCCGGCGAATTTTTCCGGCGCGGCGCATTCGTCCGTGTAAATGTGCGAAAGCTCCGGACACAGCACCGCATGGAACGGCCTCGTCAGCGCCTGCAAACTCAGCACGTTTGCTGCCGTACCGTTGAAAACAAAGAAGACTGCGACATCAGCTCCAAAATGCTCGCGGAATTTTCCGATGGCCGCTTCCGTGTGCGCATCATCACCGTATCCGACGGCATGCCCTTGGTTGGCGCGTCCAATTGCCTCCAGCACGTCGGGATGCACCACGGCATTGTTGTCGCTGGCAAAACTTCGGCTGGGTTTCATAACAAAACTTTCATAACAAAACAATCTAGCAGAAGCAAAAATTCTTCGGAGCGTCCAACCGTTACCCTGAATCTATACGTATGTCCTGATATTGTTGACAATATGGTACAGCTGTGTGCTGGACAGACTACATTTTTCGATAGGTCGAAAGTTCGATGAGCGCGTATATGTCTCGATTGTCCCTAAGAACGCTATATCCGATGCTGGCCTGCGTGCTGCTCGCAGCCGTACTTTTCACCACCGCCTGCGGCGGCAGCAAAGAAGCCAAGGCGGCCGCCCCACAAGCGATGCCTGTCAAAGTGCAAACCGCGAAGGATGAAAAAGTGGATGACACCACGGACTACGTCGCCACCTTGAAGTCCCGCGACTCCGCGGTGGTCATGCCGCAGGTCGAAGGCATCATTACGCAGATCTTCGTGCACTCTGGTGAACGGGTTGCTGCCGGAGCCCCGATGATGCAAATCGACCCTTCTAAGCAGCAGGCGACGGTCAACAGCCAGGAACACGCTCGCGCCGCGCAGGATGCGCAGCTCAAATGGGCGCAGCAGAATTACGAGCGGGTAAGCGCCCTGGCCAATGCCGGCGTAGTCAGCAAGCAGGATCTCGACCAGGCGCGCGCCACACTCGACGCCGCACGGGCGCAACTCCATTCGCTCGATGCTCAAGTGAACGAGCAAACGGTCCAATTGCACTACTATCAAGTGGTCGCCCCTCGCGCAGGCATTGTCGGGGATATTCCGGTTCGCGTCGGCGATCGCGTTGTGACTACCACTACACTCACTACCGTGGATCGTCCTGGAAGCCTCGAAGCTTACATTTACGTTCCCATCGAGAAGTCTGGCCAGCTGAAGATGAACCTTCCGGTCGAGATCGTAGACGATTCCGGGAAGGTGCTTGCACAGAGCCGCATCACGTTCATTTCGCCACAGGTGGATACCACAACCCAAACCGTGCTCGCCAAAGCGACCATCGCAAACTCGAACGACAGTCTGCGTACGGCTCAGTTCATACGCGCCCGGGTCGTCTGGGGGAGCCAGGAAAAGCCGGTCGTTCCTGTGGTAGCCGTGTCGCGAATCGGTAACCTTTATTTCGCGTTTGTCGCCGAGCCTAACCAGAAGGGCGGATATCTGGTCCATCAGAAGCCCCTGCAGGTCGGCCAAATCGTCGGCAACGATTATGTGGTGCTCGGTGGCGTCAAGCCAGGAGATAAAGTGGTCGTCTCAGGCACGCAGTATCTGATCGATGGCATACCCGTAATTCCGCAAGAAAGCAGCAGCAGCTGAAAGTCCAAAGAAACGTTCTCAAACCCAGCTCAGACCAATGGCAAAAAGCACGCGAAAGACTGAGAACCGAGACCTGAGAACTGAGAACTTTTTCTGATGGTCGATTTTTTCATCCACCGCCCAGTATTCTCCACCGTCTGCGCCCTGCTCATTATTCTGGCCGGAGCGGCCTCCATTCCTACGCTGCCGATTTCGCTCTTTCCCGACTTGGCGCCTCCTCAGGTTGGCGTCACGGCCGTCTATACCGGAGCCAGCTCCCAGACCGTCGAATCCGCCGTCACCACGCCTCTCGAACAGCAGATCAACGGCGCCGAGGGCATGAAGTACATCACCTCTTCCAGCACCAACGACGGCGTCAGCAACATCACCGCGACCTTCGACCTCAACCGCAACCCCGACCTCGCCACCGTCGATATCGAAAACCGCGTCAACACCGCCTCCGGACGTTTGCCCGCGGCCGTCAAGCAAATCGGCATCACCGTCGCCAAGACCTCGCAAAACTTCGTCTTCGGCGGAGCCGTCTTCTCCCCCGATGGCAGTCTTTCCCCGCTCTTTATGAGCAACTATCTCGACGTTTATGTCCGCGACACGCTCAAGCGCGTTCCCGGCGTCGCCGACGTCCTCATCTTCGGCGAGCGCAAATACTCCATGCGTCTCTGGCTCGATCCTGTCCGCATGGCCGGACGCGGCCTCACCGCCGACGATGCCGTTAATGCCCTCCAGGAACAAAACGTCGAAATCTCCGCTGGAGAAGTCGGCGCCCAACCCTCCATTCCCGGCCAGCAATTCCAGATCAGCGTCCGCGCCATCGGCCGTCTCTCCGAGCCCGCGCAGTTCGACGACATCATCCTCAAAAGCAATGCCGACGGCACTCTGGTCCGCCTCAAGGATGTCGGCCACGCCGAACTCGGCGCCGAGGATTACACGAGCGACCTGGACTACAACGGCCGCGAATCCGTTGGCATCGGCGTCACCCAGCTCTCCACCGCCAACGCACTTGATGTTCATCAACGTTGCGTCGCCGAACTCAATCGCCTCGCCAAGCGCTTTCCTCCCGGCATGAAATATGAGATCGCCTTCGACACCACCGATGCCGTCGGCGAATCCATCCGCGACGTGCTTTTTACGGTGGGTTCTGCGATCCTGCTGGTCATCCTGGTGATCTACGTTTTTCTCGGCGACTGGAGGACTACGATCATTCACTTCATCGCCACTCCAGTTTCACTCGTCGGCACCTTCACTTTCATCAAGATCCTCGGCTTCTCCATCAACACGCTCACCCTTTTTGGCATCACTCTGGCGACGGGGCTGGTTGTCGACGACGTGATTGTGGTGATTGAAAACATCGAGCGCCACCTGCAAGAGGGCGAGCCCAGCGCGACCAAAGCCGCCTCCGACGCCATGCGAGAAGTCACGGGCGCGGTTATCGCCACCTCGCTCGTACTCGTTGCGGTATTTGTGCCGGTTGCATTCTTCCCAGGCACCACTGGCATCCTGTTCCGCCAGTTCGCGCTCACCATCGCCTTCTCGATTACCATTTCCGCCTTCAACGCTCTGACCCTGGCGCCTGCGCTCGCAGGGATCCTGCTCGGCCGCATTGAACACAAAGAAAAGAGCTGGTTTTTCAGACAAGTTGACCGTGCTCTCGAAGCCATCAACAAAGGTTACGTGCGCGCTCTGCGCACGTTCTTGCGCTTCGAGGTCCTCGCTTTGATCCTGTTCGCGGTCGGCCTCGGTCTCGCTTATTTTGTCTTCAAGAAAGTGCCGCAAGGCTTCGTGCCCTCCGAAGATCAGGGCTATCTCATTGTCGCCATCCAGGCTCCCCCCGGAGCTTCGCTCGAATACACTCGCAACATCGGACGGCAAGTTTCAGCCATCACAAAAAATATCCCCGAGGTTCAAGGCACCTTCTCAATCGCCGGCTTCAGCTTCGGCGGAGCCACTCCCAACGCCGGCATCGTCTTCCTGCCTCTCCGCGCCTACGGAAAGCGCGAGGGCGAAGAGCATAGCGCCGCCGCCATCCTCAATCGCCTCCGCGGTCCGCTCTTCGGAATCTCAGGCGCCATCGTTATTCCCTTCGAGCCGCCGGCCATCCAAGGCCTCGGCCAGTTCGGCGGCTTCCAGTACGAACTCCTCGATCAGGGAGCTCATACCCTCCAGGATCTCGACAAAACCACCCACGACCTCATTCGCGCCGCCGGCCAGCGCAAAGAAAAAGATCTCACCGGACTCTTCACCACCTACACCGCAAACGACCCACAATACGTTGTCACCATCGATCGCGAAAAAGCCAAGAGCCTTCACATCCCTCTCAGCCAGATCACCGACACGCTTGGCGTCTACATGGGTTCGTCTTACGTTAACGATTTCGATTTCAACAACCGGTCTTATCGTGTGTATGTCCAGGCCGACAAGCAATTCCGTTCCCACCCGCAGGATATCGGCCAGTACTACGTCCGCTCCGATTCCGGGGCAATGGTGCCTCTCGCGAATTTGGTAAGCGTTACGCAGACCGCCGCGCCCCAAGTCATCAATCACTACAATCTGTTCCGCTCGGCAGAAATCGACGGCTCCGCGGCGCCCGGTTTCAGCTCCGGTCAAGCCATCGATGCCATGCAGCAACTTTCGGCAAAGATTTTGCCCCAGGGATACACCTACGAATGGTCGGGAATTTCACTTGAAGAACTGGCGTCGGGCTCGACCACGCTCATCCTCTTCGGCCTCGGAACGCTGGTCGTCTACCTGACGCTGTCGGCGCAATATGAAAGCTTCGTACTCCCTTTCATCATTTTGCTCGCTGTGCCTATGGCCTTACTCGGAGCGCTCTCTGCGCAATGGCTACGCGGCCAGGAGAACGATGTCTACTGCCAGGTCGGACTCGTCATGCTCGTCGGCTTGGCCTCCAAAAACGCCATCCTCATTGTGGAATTTGCCGAGCAGTTGCGCCAGCGCGGCATGACTATTCTCGACGCGGCCGTTGAAGCCGCTCGCATTCGCCTGCGCCCGATCCTCATGACATCGTTCGCCTTCATCCTTGGCGTCGTTCCCCTGGTCGTCGCCACCGGAGCAGGAGAAAATGGCCGCCATTCCGTAGGCACGACTGTCTTCGGCGGCATGATTATGAGCACGATCCTGAACCTGTTCTTCATTCCTGTACTTTACCTGTTGATCGAAGGCTTCCGGGAGCGTCGCCGCAAACCAAAAACCGCGTAAGCAAGTGTCTTGACGGCTCCCGACAAAAATTGCAACCTTTCGCATTATTCCGACGTTTGAGGAGTGCGCTTGTCCCGAGTTCTTAATTGTTCAGTCGTAACGAGTTTTCGCGTGAGGTCAAACTAATTGAAAAAATCACTGCTCACAGTCCTTTCTCTCTGGCTAATATTCTCGCTGCTGTTCTTAACCAGTGTCGCGGCGCGCGCCAATCAACCGGCCGGCACGGTCGATCAGAAGAGCCTTGATCGCATCTACAAAGAAGTTCGTCACGAGTTAGTGATGCTTCCGTATTACGGTGTCTTCGACAACCTCGCTTATAAAGTTGGCCCGGATGGGACCGTGACGCTGCTGGGTGAGGTAGCCAACCCGGTTCTGAAGTCCGATGCGGAAAGGGCGGTCAAACACATCGAAGGCGTGGAAAAAGTCGTCAACAACATTGAGGTTCTGCCTACCTCGATCATGGACGATCAAATCCGCCGCGCTGCCTATCGCGCCATCTATGGCAACGAAGTTCTGAACCAGTACCAGCTGCGCGCCGTTCCACCTATCCATATCATCGTTAAGAATGGACACATAACCCTCGACGGCGTAGTTGCCCGCGCGATGGATAAACAAATTGCCGGCATGCAGGCGAACAAGCTTCCGGGCGTATTCTCGGTAACTAACAACCTGGTCGTCGAGGAGGAAGAGAAGAAGAACGATAAGAAATAGTTTCGGCAATCCGGAAATTAGCTTCTGCAATCTACAATCAGCTATGCTTCCGGACGCCACCCCGGGCGAAATCGACATCGGCGAAGCAGCGCGCCTGCTTCGTGCTGGGCGCCTCGTAGCCTTCCCCACAGAAACCGTCTACGGCCTGGGAGCCAATGCCCTGGATACGGAGGCTGTGGCGCGAATCTATGCTGTCAAGCGCAGGCCCGCCACTAGTCCGCTCATCGTTCACGTAGCATCGATCGAGATGGCGAAGTCGCTGGTCGCGCATTGGCCGGAACTCGCCGACCGCTTGGCCCAACGATTCTGGCCGGGCCCGCTGACGCTCGTTCTCGAGAAGCAACTCGAAGAGCAGCTCGAAAAATACCCGATCCCGGCAATTGTTACTGCTGGCTTGTCGACAGTCGCCGTGCGGATGCCGGCGCATCCGATCGCGCTTGCGCTCATACGAGCGGCTGGCGTTCCACTCGCCGCCCCAAGCGCCAACCGCTTCACGCAACTTTCTCCGGCAACTGCAGATCACGTACGCCGCGGTCTTGGCGATGACGTAGATTTCATTCTCGACGGTGGACCGTGTAAGGTTGGCATTGAATCGACCGTATTCTCGCTCACCGAGTCGAAGCCGACCCTGCTTCGCCCCGGCGCAGTTTCGCGAACAGATCTGGAAGCGATAGCTGGGCCAATCGCTTCCGCTCCGGAAGTCCAATCCGGAGTTCATCCCTCCCCCGGAATGCATCAACGTCACTACAGCCCGCTCACTACTTTATATTTGGCGACCAATGGAAAATTGCCTGATAACGGACAGGGCATTTACCTGCAGCACCAGCAGCCGCCCTGCCGCGCGGACGTTGTTGTCCGCCAGATGCCGCACTCAGCGATCGATTACGCGGCCGCATTCTACGAAGCTCTCCACCAGGCAGATGCCGGTCATTACGACTGGATTGCAGTAGACGTTCCTCCCAGTACGCCAGAGTGGGAGGCCATTCAGGATCGTCTCCGACGGGCGGCCTCGATCGCTAAGCGCTCTCTCTAATTTCTGTTTTAGCCATTACTTCGGTCACTTGGGTTCTCCCGAAAAAGACGTTGTAATTCATTACAGGATGAGGAATTAGTGCGTCTTCGATCAAGTTCGAAGATTTGGGCATGGACCGTTGTCTGCCTTGCGATGGCGCAGGCGGCAGCTTCAATGCTCCTGCCGAAGTCCTATCTGCTCACCGCGATCACCGATTGGCTCACTCTCATCTTGATGCTTTCTGCGTCGCTTGCTTTTGCCAGGAACGCGTTCAGCAGCAGCCGCCGGCAGCGCCTGGTGTGGATCCTTTTGGGCAGCGGCTACGCCATCGAGTCTGGTAGCCAGCTTTTGTCGATGTATTACGATCTGGTAGTCAAGCAAACGCCCGCCATGAGTCTGGGGGACGCCGGTATTTATCTTGCCTGGACTGCCCTCATTCTAGCGTTCGCATTGCGGCCCCATGTGGAATTGACCCCGCAGCATCAGCGCCTGGGAACGCTGGATATGCTTTTACTTTTGTTGTGGGGTCTCTATCTCTACTTGTTTCTCGTTATCCCCTGGCAGTACGTTGCCCCTGAGCCTCAGTCGTATGCGCCCGCGTACAAGTATCTAGCCTTGGCTGAGGACATGATGCTGCTTTCGATCGTTCTCCACGGCTGGCTCCGCACTTCAGGCCGATGGCGCCAGTTTTATTTCCTGCTCACGGGGATTGTCGCAGTCGACACCGTCACGGAGTATTTCGTGGATACGCTTGCCCAAAACGGTGTCTACTTTACTGGCAGTTGGTACGACGTTACGACGGCCGTCTGCCTTGGCGGCATGACAGTTGCCGCTCTGATGGCATACCACCTGGAACCGGTTTCCGAGCATGGCGATCCAGAGAGCGAGCGCTACTGGCGTTGGGCCTCTCGTTTGGCCGCTCCTATTATTTTGATTCTGCCGCTGCTGGCGGCCTGGTCTTTGCTCGACCGCAATCTGCCCACTCCGGTGTCTCAATTTCGCATCATGCTGTCACTCATCGCGGTCGTCGTCTTCGCTTTTGTCGGCAGAGTGAAACAAGGCCGCTTGGAGAAGGAGCTGGCCAACGCCAATCAGGAATTGCTCGATGCTTCATTGACCGATCCGCTCACCGGCGTTCGCAACCGGCGCTTTTTTGTCAACTCGATCAAAACCGACGTGCAGCAGATCCTGCGCTCATTTGTCAGCAAACCATCGCCCGAAATTCGCAATCGTGATTTGGTTTTCTATCTCATCGATATTGACCACTTCAAAAAGGTGAACGATCAGTTCGGGCACAAGATCGGAGATCAGGTGCTGAGCGAGATCGCGCGGCGAATCAGCTCCGCCGCTCGTCTTTCCGATGCCGTGATCCGCTGGGGCGGCGAGGAATTCCTCCTCCTGTCGCGCTATACCGACCGTAAAGAAGCCCACATTCTTGCCAATCGCCTGCTCGGCTCGGTCGCGTCCAAGCCCTTTCGCGTGGAAGGAATAGAAGAGGACTTGCGCATCACGTGTTCCGTCGGCTGGGCGGTCTTTCCGTGGACAGAAACCGACCCGAAGCTCGTGCCGCACGAGCAGGTGCTCACGCTGTCTGATTTTGCACTCTACCAAGCCAAAGGCGCGGGAAGAAATCGGGCCGTGGGTCTCTTAGCCGAAGGCGAAACCGTGCGTGGTGGTACCCCAGCCCCCACCATCTACATCAACGGCATCCCGTCTTCTCCGGTCACGACCGTGGGGCCGTATGTCGAAGAGAAGTCCGAATGTCGCTCCGAAACTCAGCAAACGACAAATCCACTCAAAAGTGCAGCTGCGTCAACCACCGACTAGCTGAGTTACGGCAAGCGCGACTGCTGGTCCTCTGTGTGCCCACTGTCCCTTCTAACGATCCTTGCGTCGATCGCAAGGCACCGGTCCGGCGGCCTACTCGCACCCGCCGGGAACGCGCACCCGAATCGTATGCGGGACCGCTCTGAGCTTCGCAAGCAACGCCGCGTCGCAGGCGCGGTTGATATCGTAGATTGCGTATCCCAGCGGGCCTCGCGTATCCAGCACCTGGCGCTCAATATTAATTTCGCGATCCGCCAGAATGTCGTTGATCGCCCGCAAGATGCCCGGCACGTTGTGATGCATATGCGTCAAGCGATGCGATCCCGGCTCATAGTCGAGATGACACTGCGGCATATTCACGCTCAACAATGAATTCCCGCTCTTGAAATAGTCGATCATCCGCGCCGAAACAAACTGCCCGATATTCTGCTGCGCCTCCTCGGTGCTCCCGCCGATATGCGGAGTCAGAATTACATTCGGCAGCGCCCGGAGCGGGCTCGAAAATGCTCCGCCGCTCTCCGGTTCCTGAGGAAACACATCGACGGCCGCCCCCGCCAGCTTGCCGCTCTTCAAGTGCCGAGCGAGCGCCTCATGATCCACCACAAACCCGCGGCTTAAGTTAATCAGGCAAGCCCCATCTTTCATGGCGCGCAGCTCGTCTTCACCAAATAAGTCCTGATTTTGCGCTTTCCCATCAACGTGCAAGGTGATTACATCCGAAGTTTCCAGCAATTCACGGAAGTTCACGGCACGCGCATTGCCCCGCGCCAGCACATGCGCCACATCGTGGAACTGCACGCGCATGCCCAAGGCCTCGGCCAGGTCGGACACCTGGGACCCGATTTTTCCATAGCCGACAATTCCGAGCGTCAGCCCCCGCACCTCGTGCGACCCTGCCGCCGATTTATTCCAAACTCCGCTGTGCAGACGCGTGCTGGCCTCAAACGTTCGCCGCATCAGGAGAATGATCTCCCCCATCGCCAGTTCGGCCACTGACCGGCTGTTAGAATGCGGATCGTTGAATACCGCGATGCCGCGCTCGCTCGCGGCCGCCCGATCGATCTTATCCACGCCAATGCAAAACGCTCCCACCGACACCAGTTCCGGAGCCGCATCCAAAACCGCCGCCGTAATACTGGTCTTCGAACGCACGCCCAGGATCGAAGCCCCGCGCGCTTTTTCGACCAGTTCGCGCTCGTTGAGAGCTCCCTTCAGCGAAGTCACCTCGAACCCGGCTTCTTCAAACTGAGAAGCCGCGACCCCGCTGATATTCTCCAGCAATAGAACCTTCAAAGAACCTCCTCGAACAATCGCAAAATGATTCACGAGAATTATAAGGGGAACTGCATCTCCTGATTGGTACGCGAGGCAGTCTGTTGGTAAGCTTGGGGGGCTATGAAGCGCAACATCCTTCTTCAACCTGCAAGACTTTTTGGGTTGGAGTAGAGACGGGGCGTCGTGGCCCATCTTTCGGGCGGGAGACGCGGCAAGGCGCGTCTCTACGGCAATTTAGAAAGGACTGAGAAAATGAAGAAGCGAATTAGTGGCGTTGTCCTCGCGGTAATGATGCTTGCGACGCTCTGTGGAGCGCAAAACGCTATGAAGAGAGAATCGCCCCCTAAGCCGGCAGTCGGGCCTTCGCAGGTTCTGTTGGATAACTGGAACGATATCGGACGGAAATTGACGGCGATGGCGGAAGATTTTCCGGAAGACAAATACGACTTCAAGCCTGTGCCCGCTGAGCGGAGCTTTGCAGAGCAGCTGTTGCACGCGGCGAACGCGAATTATTTTTTCACCAATCCAGCGCTGGGATTGAAGCCGCCGGCGGAAGAAGATCCGAAGCGCGAGCAGTACAAAACAAAAGCCGCGGTGGTCGAATTCGTGAAGAAATCATTTGCCGATGGTGCAGCTGCGATCAAGAAGAAGGGCGACAAGGGCTTGAACGATCTGATAGTCGATCCTTTTGCCAATCAGCAAACGCGTGTGTCCGATATGGCGTGGGGCCTGATCGAGCACTCGGGAGAACACTACGGTCAGTTGGCGGTGTATTACCGAGTGTCCGGATTAGTGCCTCCGGAATCGCGTCCCAAGAAATAAGAGGTAATGGAGCGCTTGCGTGTGCATCTTGGCCGGGCGGGAACGCCGGCGCTCCATCCGCGATATGGTCGCTGATACCATACCCTTCGTGCGGCCACTGCTCGATGTCCGTGGGTTGACCATTCGGTTTCCGCAGTCCAGTGCGCGGCTAGCGCCTGCATCCGGCGATCATCCACAAACAACTGCCGCCGTCCGCGATCTGTCATTTTCCATTGCTCCCGGTGAAGTGCTGGGCCTGGTCGGTGAATCCGGTTCGGGGAAATCGATCACTTCGCTCGCTATCATGGGCCTGCTCCCAACTGCGGCCATTGTCACCGGCGAAATCGCTTTTCAGAACGGCGACGCCGCGCCCACTCGACTCACGACGCTGCCCGCCGACCAACTGCGCCAGCTTCGCGGCTCGCGCATGGCCATGATCTTCCAAGAGCCCATGACGGCGCTCAATCCGGTGATGCGCGTCGGAGATCAGATTGCCGAAGCCGTGCTTGCCCACAACAACATTGCAAAGGCTGAAGCACGGCGCCGGGCGGTCGAAGGCATGCGCGACGTTGCCATCCCCGATCCGGAGCAACGCGCCCGCAGTTATCCCCATCAGCTCTCGGGAGGCATGCGCCAGCGCGTCATGATCGCCATGGCCATCGTCAACCGTCCGCAGTTGCTTATTGCTGACGAGCCAACGACCGCGCTCGATGTCACCATCCAGCAGCAGATTCTCGATCTGCTCAACGAGCTTCGCCGCAAATTTGGACTGGCAATACTTTTCATCTCGCACGACCTCGCCGTCGTCTCTCACGTTGCCGATCGCGTGGCCGTCATGTATGCCGGCAATCTGGTTGAGCTTGGCGCCAAGGCTGATATATTTCGCGCGCCGGCTCACCCTTATACTCAGGGTCTGCTGCGCTCCATCCCTACGCTCGCGACCGACCGCAGCCTTCCGCTGGCTACCATCGAGGGCGCGGTGCCGACTATTGCCCAGCTTCTTTCAGGATGTCCGTTTGAACCGCGGTGCTCCCACCGCGTTGCCGCTTGCGCTGTCGAACTTCCACCGTTGGTCGAGGTCGGCTCTGGACACTGGGCTCGTTGCCCGGTTGTGAACGGCGGCGGTTGAGTGGGCGTCGCGAATCTGTTCAGGCGATTTTTTGATATCCTCAATCTATTGGAATCATGGGTTTAGGATGCGCTTTCTTATTTCTTCCCCGAACGCAAGCTGGCGGGGAGGCAGTGCCCCACTAGACGGCGGCCGGCCCCGTTGGTACTGAATCCGTTTCGCGATATGAAGACAGAAACCGTGAACCACCAAGGGCACTCTGGTCTCGAGTGGTGGAGAAGACGCCTCGGTCAGCCATTCGTAAGGTGATCGAAAACCAGCAGGCGGCGTGGAATCGGCAGGATCTCGAAGCCTTCATGGCGGGATACTGGAATTCGCCGGAGCTGACGTTTTTCTCCGAGGCGCATGAAGCGAGGGGATGGCAGGCGGCGCTCGATCGCTACAAGAAAAAACTATCAGGGCGCGGGCCGCGAAATGGGCAAACTCGATTTCACCAATTTGCGAATCGAGATGCTGAGGCCGGAGTCAGCATTTGTGCGAGGAGAGTTTCATCTGACGATGTCGGACGGGAAAACGCCGCACGGGCTGTTCACGCTCGTCTTCCGCAAATTTCCCGATGGATGGAAGATTGTGCACGATCACTCAGCGGCAGAATGAGGAGATTGTAGGGGTCAGAGGGTAGATTGCAGGTTCTGTGACACCGTTCTACATCTGACCTCTAACCTCTGCAATCTCACTTTTATCCTCTATCCATAGCCTCATTGGCCAGCCGATCGGCGTTTCGATTCTGTTCTCGCATGGCATGGCGAATTTCGAAGTGCTCAATCCGCCGGACCAGTTGCTGCGCCTCATCGTAGAGCTTGCGCAGTTCAGGATGCCGCACCTTGTAGATGCCTTTCATCTGCCGGACCATCAGTTCGGAATCGCTAATTACCCTGAGTGCTTTGATCTGATGTTCGTTCGCGTAGCGGAGGGCGGCGATGAGTCCCTGATACTCCGCGTAGTTGTTCGTGTGGTGCCCAAGGTATTCGCTCAGCTCGGCAACGGGGTGCCCGGAGGGGTCCTGTATAGCCACGCCATAACCCGCAGGTCCCGGATTGCCACGGGCTCCGCCATCGACGTGCGCAGTGTAAGAGGCGACCGCGGATTGTGCAACCGGCTTCAAAGCAGAAAAAAGATTGCCAGATTCGGACGAGCGCGAAGGCATAGAGCGAGTTTACAACGGAGGTTGGCTTTGGGTGCGATGTGACGTTCGGTCAGAGCTGCCGGACGGGGACGCCCGGCTCTCCATTGGAGTCAGTGACCCGGCAGTCTAATGCGGGTTGCCATGGCTATGGCGCCAGGTCCAGTACTCCTTTTGCTCTTCAGGAGGCAGATTGCGAAAATCGCGATGCGGATCGCGATGATATTCGTTGGCCCACTGGTGATAGAAGCCCACTTCTTTATTATTCCAGACGTGGCAATCGCTGTAGTAGGGGATAGACGCGGTAGTAATGATGTTCCGCGCAAGCGGTAACTAACGCGCAAGACGCCAAGGCGGCGGCCAAAAAGAGCGAACGGACGAAGCCAGATCTGATGTTCATTCGCGTAATGTCCCCTCTAGTGACTCGCAATAGATGCCGAAAATGCATCGACGGTATTTGGAAAAACAGACTCACTGGCGAATGAACCCTGTAGAAGAACAAAAGTTTCACAGAGAGCCGTAGCGTGTGTGTACCGAGTCGGTCTCGCCCCACTTTGATGAATCCCAAACGGGACCGACCGCTGAATCTCAATCATAAAAACCAGGAGCGAGTTGGCGATCGAGTTCGCATCGTACGGTAAGCCTATCTCTATCTATCTGTTACCAACTAGAACATAACGTATGGACATATGTAGAACACGACGTGCATGCTTGAAAAATGGACTCGTACATAAAACCCGGTGACGTTCACGCACCGAAGCGTCATTGGACCCTTATTCACGCTCTTTTCGACGGAGGAGAAGCCACCGACTCCAATCCCTCCTCTAGCTCGCTCGCGATCGGGCGTTGGGAAAACCGACCCGCCTTGGCAATGCGTTGGAATGGGAACAAGGAGAACCCTATTGGTAATCCTCAGTCCCGGGGGCTTCCGACTTGGTTCATTATTCCTGAGCAGTACTGGAAGCCGATCTTGGAGGCTGAGCCATACGGATTTTCAGACGACAAGATTACGTTTGCGCGAAATTTCCTCGAATCGAAACGCGCGTATTTCTTCACTCGTTGCCCTAACCCGGCCTGCCGAGACTATCAAAACCTGGTCCTCTGCAGTTACCGGACAAATGAGCTTGGGGACATTCTGGAGAAGATAGAACGGGGCGAATGGGACGAATTGAAGTTCTACCACATAATATGCGACTTCTCTTGGGAACCGAGCCCGCAGGAAAAAACCGCTCTAACAGAAGTGCTAAAAGCAGCGTGGGAGAGTCGCCGCGTCGGTTCTAACTAGCAACGATAAAGCTTCGGTGATGCCTGTGAACAATTGGAAGCAGAAGGAAAAACAATTCGATGAACTGTTTGCTTTCATAAACAAGATAACCCACCAGCTTGGGCTTCTGATAATGACGTGGGTGGGTATACTGACCGTTCTCGCCACAACCACGGTCGTGTCAGTTCTGGGAATGAAGCAGCTTTTCGGGTGGCTAACACGCTAGCGCGCGACTCACTAAACCACGTTTCTTCTATCTTCCGGTGGCAAGCCGCGTGGCCAATCTTTGCGGTAAATTGGCGGCCAGAATCTTCTCCTGAGCCACGCGCAGGTTATAGGGCACGCGATAGAAGGTCACGACCCATGCTTCAGAATCAAACATCGCGAAGGCGGCGCGCCAGTCGCCATCGCGTGGCTGTCCGACGGAACCAGGGTTGATGAGATAGCGCCGGTCTTTACGCAGCGGCCAATCGGAGGATTCGGGCTGGCCCACGGTTCTGTATGCGGGACGATAGCCTTCGCTGATCTCGCCTGTGAGCACAAAACCGCCTTGCAGGTGAGTGTGTCCAAAAAACGTGGCCGGGACCTGATTCGTGATGAGCGGCTCGATCGCGTCCCGCGCGCTGACCATGTATTCATCTTCGTCAAGCGCCGAGCCGTGGACAAATTGCACGCCGGGAAGTTCATCGAGATGGAGCGGGCCTTGCGGAAGGTCGCGCAGCCATTTGAGATTTTCAGCGGTGAGTTGTTCGCGCGTCCAGAGCGTTGCCAGTCCGGCGACGGGATTAAACTCCTCAAGATTCATCAGACCGCTGACGGCTCGGTCGTGATTGCCGCGAACGAAAACCTTGCCCAGAGATTGCGCTTTGGCAATTACTTCGTTGGGATTGCCGCCGTAACCCACGGTATCGCCCAAATTGACGACCAGGTCGTAGGCGGGAGCGGCGGCCAGGCAGGAATCGAGCGCTTCAAGGTTACTGTGAATGTCGCTGAGGACAAGGATACGCACAGACGGAGGATTATAGCCCTTTCCGCTTGGCAACGACGTACCCGGAAGCGCTTCAATTTGCGGCGTTAACTACGAAGGGTCGCGAAGGAAAACCTCGAGATGGCGAAAAGCGCTATTGCGCCAACCAGCAGGATCAACCCTCGCATAGGCCCTCCGTGAGCATGCGTTTCGTATTCTGGCAGTTGAATATCTTAGAGTACTTTGTACACGGAATGCTTTAGACGGTGAATGTTTTGGGCGATTGTTTCTTTCGAGCGGATGAGCTGGGTTTAGCGCAGTGCGGCGTAGCCCTGAATTCGGTCGGGCATCTCTTCCTGTAGGCGTTCGGTCAGCCATTTTTCCAGTTGATACTGAGAAGTCTGCGGAATTTCGATAAAGCGAATGCCGGCGTGCCCGGTTCCATCGGCCCACGCGACTTCGCCCTTCAGTTCAAGCGAAAGGTTCGCACCGGGAAGCATGAATCGAAACTGCCCCTGCGTCTCCTTTGATAATTTCCCGAGGACCCGGATGGCCATGCCCCCCTCGCTCAGGTTGGTCGCAGTAGCGGTCATCTCCTGATTATTCGGCAAGCTGATCCGCAGCGGGATGTCCACGGGATGGCGAAAATAACGGCGACATTCCCGCACCATAAAATTCAGCGCCGCATTAAAACAGCGTGAGGCGTGCAACGCGCTCAGCGGCTTCTGCAAAACGAAGTTTGCTCCCCACTCAAAGGCCTGCTGGGTGGTCGTCTTTCCATTCAGAACCGCAAACGATACCGACTTACCGTTGCTCTGGGTCTGGCGCAGGTTCTTGAGAAGATCAACCCCGTTTTGCAGGTCGTCACAATCGATGATGACCGCATCGAACTTGGACTTCGTCAGCATGTCACGGGCCGGCTGCTCATCTCGGCAAATCTGAAGACGGACGGAGATCTTGTCCAGCGCCGAATTGAGTACGCTAGCCAAAGCTTCGTCCCGACTGATGAGAAGAGAGTCCAAATTCATGCATTTTCATAGTACCGTCATCCGGGAGGACAGGAAAGTAACCTTCGTACCACGCACAATTGCCGAGCCGCGCGTTCGTCGGTAACCCCGAAAGATACCCCAGCGCGGTGCTGGTAAATTCAGAGGCGTCTCTTTCCGAACGTCTGCAGACTGGTTCGTATTGCTGTTGCCATTAACTTTTCTCTGGATTCTTTCGCCTATCCCCGCGAAACTCATTTCGTGCCCCAAACCGCCTATTTGTCTCTAGGGTCGAACCTGGGAGATCGTGCCGCCAACCTGCGCTCGGCGCTAGGGCAATTGCAGAGAGCAGGCCGCGTGCTGGCAGTCTCCGCACTGTACGAAACTCAGCCCGTCGATTTTCCGACGGATGTTCCTGAGCAGCCGTGGTTTCTGAACTGCGTGGCCGCGATCGAGACAGACCTGACGCCAAGAGAACTGCTACAGCTTGGGTTGCGAATCGAGGCGGAAATGGGTCGTCTCCGCATGCGCGAGAAAGCTCCGCGCAATATAGACATCGACGTGGTGCTGTTCGGGGACGAGGTGGTGGATGAGCCCGGCCTGAAGATCCCGCATCCCGCTATGCACCAGCGCAGGTTTGTCCTGGAGCCGCTGGCCGAAATCGCTCACGAAGTTCGCCATCCCGTACTCGGGAAAACCGTCAGAGAACTGCTGGCTAAGTTGGATCGCCGGCAGACAGTGAGGCGACTCTGAAGGCACTGCAGGACCTTCGCGACTAAGCGATGCGTCGTAGCGACGGGGCTTGCCCCGTCTAGTGTGCTTCCTCACCGCAGACGCGGCAAGCCGCGTCTCTGCGGGGGATTGGAGCTTTCCAGGTGCGGCAGGCGGGTACCTTTGTCACAGGGCCTATGGGATCACGATCCGGTTCCCGGCCTCTTCGGGCCCGCTAAGGACCGATTGCTTTTCCGGAAACATCGCCAACAAACTATCGAGGAACGCCCGCGACTTCGGCCTGCCCGACGTATGGGCGAAGCCTATGCGCAACAAAAATACCAGCCCCTTCAGCACCTCGGAATCCCGCAGCGGCTTGTGTCCCTGCAGATCGTTAATGTGCGGGCGTTCCGTTTCGCGAAATTCTCTCACCATGGTCTCGATTTCGCGAGCAATCTCCCGAACAATGTTCTGGTGTGCGAGGTTGGCGGTCGGCGGTTCGTAAATCAGGTTGGAGTTCACCAGCGTTTCATAACTCTTGGCCAGCGAACTCAAAGCCGCGATCAAATCGGTGTCCACGGGCTGATTGCCGAGAGAAAGATCGCTGAGAGAATGACTGCCGGGAGAATGATCGCTGAGCGAACGCCCGCTGCGAGCGCTCTTTGCCAGCGCGAAACTCAGTCCGAGTATCAGTTCCTCGCGCTCATATAGAAACCGCTCATCGATCTCAACCTCCGGAAACAGAGCTGCAGGATCTACTTGCTCCGGGCGCTCGTTCTGCGCTTGCGCCCGCTGCTGTCGTGACTGCAAAAGATATGGGCAGTCGCTCGGACAATCGAGCGTCACCTCACGCTGCTCGCCACAACACTGCGGACAGATCCTCCCGTGCACGGCCGGGCAGAACCGCTTTTCTCTTCGCTCGTTACAGATTGCGCAACTCAAATTGAGCTCCCAGATATCCGATTATTTCATGGTTCTTGCCGGCTCGAAGCCCGCAGCGGGCAGCTCGAAGCCGATCCCGCACCATTATTGATGCAAATCGGAATACCTGATCGTTGCTATAACCGATTTCTATTTGTCTACTGACGCCTGACGCGTTAGCCTTATTGGTTATCTTTCGTCAACTCAATTCCTGAGTAGCGCTCAAAACTTAAGGAGAGGCATGTCAACTGAACTGCGGAATTTTCTTGCAATCCCCTACGACGAACTGGAAGAGATGAATCTCAAGGCGAAGAAACAGCGCCTCGACCGCGTGGCTCCTCACAAAATTCAGGAAGAGCGTTTGAAATACCTCACCGACGAGGCACGCATCAAGGCAGTGACCGTCCTGTTCAGCGACCTCGAAGGCCGTCTGCACATGCTCGATTACGACAAGAAATTCCTGATGAAGAGCTACGACAACCTGACCTTTGACGGTTCGTCGATTCGCGGCTTTACGGCCCAGCGGGAGAGCGACCTCCGTCTCGGCATTGACTGGGGAGCATTCTACTGGGGTCCAGCCGACGTGTTCGGACCGGGCAAGGTGCTCGTCTTTGGCGAGGTCATTGACAAAACCGGAGAGCCCTATGCTGCCGACATCCGCAGCGTTCTGAAGGTATTTGCCACTGCATTGCATAAGAAACACGGCTACACCATCAATGCCGCCAATGAAATCGAAGGCTTTCTGTTTCAGGGTCCCGAGGCCGAGCGTGTTTACCACGAGACGGGCAAGTTTGAGTATGTCAATACGGGCGGCTATTACCACTCGCTGCCGGGCGATCCCCTGCGCACGTTTATCGATACCACCGCTGAAGTGCAGCGCTCCATGGGGTTCCAGAACGAAAAGGACCACCCAGAGGTTGCGCCGTCGCAGTTCGAGATCAATTACGGCTATGCCGAAGCCGTGGCCGCCGCCGATCACATTCAGCTCTACAAGCTGATCTGCCGCCAAGTCGCGCGCAATATGGGGTTGACCGCATCGTTCCTGCCGAAGCCCGTTGTAGGCGTCAACGGCAGCGGTATGCACACCAATATTTCCGTCAGCAAGGAAAGCAAGAATTTATTCTGGGATCCGAAGGGCGAAGAGAAGCTCAGCAAGTTTGGCTATGAATTCCTCGACCGCGTTCTGACTCACGGCAACGATCTCTGTCTCGTCTTTAATTCCAGCGTTAACGCCTATCGCCGTCTCGATCCGCATTTCGAAGCGCCAAACCAACTGAAGGCTTCGGCCGTCGACCGCGGCGCCATGATCCGCATCCCGATCGGCAATGAGCGCAGCATGCGCATCGAGGTGCGTGCCGTAGCTCCTGACGCTAATCCCTACATGGTGATGTACTCCATTTTCAAGACCGGGTTGGAAGGCGAGACCGCCAAGATCAAAAACCTTCGCCAAGCCGAACGCTACCTGCCCGACAATATCTACACGGCAATCGAAGACTTCCGCAAAGCCGACTGGACCACCAAACTTTTTGGTGAAGACGTGAAGGGCCGTTTCGCCGACCTCAAGGAAGCATCGGCCGACCGCTGCCCGAGACTATTGGGCACGATCGTGAAGCCCGCCGAGGTACAGTTCCACCACGAGGTCTACAACCAGTTCCTGTGGAATCTGTTTTAGTCGGATCCGCTCTCGTAGGGACGGACGCAATTCGTCCGTCCCCGCCGAGCGCAGATCGGCCCGCTGCAAGCTTCGTATCAGGGTATCGCTTTAGCAATACCGCAAGCCTCCGATTCCCGATGCCCCCTTTTAGGGGCTGGGTCACCGAGTTAGGTTCGGCGGGTTATTACTCTATAAGCATAGTTCGTCCATTGTCCTTTCGGGGACTATGGCCATCGTCTGTCGCTTGCGATACTTGTTGTTTCCATGGAACTCACACTTTTCGAACAGCGCTGGCTCCCGAAGTCGATTCTCTGCCTGCGCGATTACAGTCCGAATAAATTCCTGCACGATCTATTGGCCGGAATCACAGTAGGCCTGGTGGCTCTGCCCCTGGCGATGGCCTTCGCCATCGCCTCCGGCCTTACGCCTCAAGCCGGAATCTACTGCGCTGTGGTGACTGGCTTTCTGATTTCCGCCCTCGGAGGATCGACCACCCAGATTGGCGGCCCCACCGGCGCCTTCGTAGTCGTAATCGCCGGTATCGTCGCTGTTCACGGTGTCGACGGTCTGTTCATGTGCACTGTGATGGCGGGAATCCTTCTCGTAGTCATGGGCCTCACGGGCATGGGCTCCGCGGTGAAGTACATTCCGCGGCCAATCGTCATCGGCTTTACGAATGGCATTGCCATTCTGATCGCCAGCACCCAGGTGAAAGATTTCTTCGGTCTCAGCCTGGAAAAAGTTCCCGGCGTTTTCTGGTCGCGCATGGAGGCGCTGGCTCAGAATTTTCATTCCATCTCGTTCGAAGCGACTGCGCTGGCCGCCGGCACCGTCGTCATCATTCTTGTATGCCGGGCAGTTTCCAACCGCGTCCCGGGAGCGATTGTCGCCCTTATCATCGGCACGCTCGCCGTCTGGATTTTCAAACTGCCAGTGGCAACTATCGGCTCGCGTTTCAATGGAATCCCCAGCGGCCTGCCGCATCTCCACATTCCCGCGTTTCGCACCGACTTGATTCACGGGCTGCTCGGCCCCGCCATAACCGTTGCCATGCTGGGCGCGATCGAGTCGCTGATGTCAGCGGTAGTTTCCGATCGCATGAGCAATAGCACCAGCATCAGCGACCGTCATAATCCGAATGTCGAACTCGTAGCGCAAGGCATCGCCAACGTGTTTTCGCCTATGTTTGGAGGCCTGCCCGCAACCGGCGCCATCGCGCGCACTGCCACCAACATCCGTTCCGGAGCAAAAACCCCCGTAGCAGGCATGATTCACGCCTTGACCCTGCTCGCGATTCTGGTGTTCGCCTCGAAGCTGGTGAGCTTCGTGCCCATGGCGGTGCTGGCGGGAATCCTCATGGTCGTCAGCTACAACATGGGAGAGTGGCGCGAGATTCCGTCGCTACTCAAGCTTACGAAAACCGACATCAGCGTCTGGCTGGTTACCTTCGCCTTGACCGTATTTGCCGATCTGACTGTTGCCGTACAGGCAGGCATGATTCTCGCGGCGCTGCTCTTCATAAGCCGTGTAGCCGCGACCACTACCGTTTCGCAGGTCACAGACGACTATGTTGAAGATGGACGCGTGCACATTCTGCAGGATAAAGATATCCCGTATTACGCCACCATCTTTCGCATCCACGGCCCATTTCTTTTCGGCGCGACCGACAAGATCGACGTCGTGACCAAAAACCTGCATGAACTGCCGCCAGTTGTGATTCTGCGGCTGCGAAACATGACCGCACTCGATGCCACCGGACTGTTCTCGCTGGAAGAAGTCGCCAGGACTCTGAAGAAAAGTGGCCGCGAGTTGATTCTCTGTGGCGCCAGGGAACAGCCCTTACGCCTGATTCAGCAAACGGAGTTCGAGGAATTAGTCGGTCCCGAAAACATTTGCGGCAACGTACAAGACGCCCTGCGCCGGGCCGAAGAAGTCTTCGAAAGGCTGCAACCCGCCGCAACCGGAGTGATGAAGTAACTGTTTACGCAAGCCTTCCTCTGTGTTCCTCTGTGCACCCCGTGGTTAAGCTTTGTGCTGCGAGCTTTCCGAAGGACGATGCTAGCGCATCGCCGCCGCACTCGCCAGCGGAACATTCAAATAACGGCTCATAGCCAAATCAACAATCGACCCGATCATCTCCGCATAAGAGAGCCCCGAAGCCTTGGCAGCCATGGCAAATTCCTGCCCACTGGCAAGCCATGGATTCGGATTCGCCTCGATAACGTAAACATCCCCATTAGCAGCCAGCCGCATATCGATGCGTCCATAGTCGCGGAGCTTGAGCGCCCTGTAGGCGGCCAGCGCCGTGTCGCACAGACGCTTCATCGTTGCTTCGTCCAGATTCTCCGCAATCTGCGATTTTGTCAGCTTGTAGGCGTCGGTACTTTTTTCGAACTTCACATCGTAGCTGGCAATCTTCGGAGTGCCTTCAGGCAAACGCGACAGATCAAGCTCGACCATCGGCAAAATCTGCGCCCGTTCATAGCTGCCCAGGATTCCAGCGTAGATTTCGCGCCCCTCAATGTATTCCTCAATCAAGGCGGGCGAATCAAATTCATCCTGAATATACTCGACACGCTCCATCATCTCTTTGACATTCTTGACGACCGAACCCACATCGATGCCGATCGATCCATCCTCCCACGAAGGTTTGACAATGAGTGGGAACGAAATGTCATCGGCGTGTTCAACGCGCCCACGATAGGAAGTCGCAAAGTAAGGAGTCTTGAGGCGGTGAAACGCAAAAATCTTTTTGGCGAGCGCTTTGTCCTGAGAGAGAAAAATGCCGTGCGGACCCGCCCCGGTATAGCGCAATCCCAGCAGATCGACGTAGGCGACCACGTTGACTTCCTTGGTGTCGTCCCCGTCGAAGGATTCAGTGAGATTAAAAACAAGGTCGGCATCGCAGCGGGAAAGCGAGTGCAGCGATTGTGGACGCCCATCGAGCTCAAAGTAAGAAGGCTCGTGTCCCAGCTTCTGCAGCGCCTCGAAAATTTCCTCGCGATCGGTCTTCTCTTTTTTTGCCTTCTTCACTTTCTTATGGGGCTTGCGCGCAGCATCCGCCTCTTCTTTCGCCGCGGCCGCGACCGGGTCCTCATTCCACAGGTCATACAGCAGCGCGATTTTTAGCTTTGTTCCGACCATTCAATCTCCTAGGAAACCCAGGTCTCAGGTCTTAGGTCTCAGGGAAACCAATATTTCTCAATCGCCGAGATTTTCCTGAGACCTAAGACCTGATACCCTGCTCTTCTACGGCTGAATAAACTTTCCTTTCGTCACATAAGTCATCACCAGCGCGGTCGCGTAGGCTGTAACTTCCGCCAGATGCTCCACGCTGCGCGCCTTGTCGGCGCGCAAGTCGAGTTCGCCAGCGCGCCTTTCGATCCTGTCGATCAGAGACTTGATCAGCGGACGCTGCGCTCCTGTCCATTGCGCCACTTTCTCGATCACCGCCTTGCGATGTTGGCGCAGAAAATCACTCGCCGGCAGCGCTGTCTTCCGGCGCTTCGATATTGGAAAAATGTCGCGCAGATCCGTATCCGTTGTTACTTCATGAACGTCAAATTGATGAACGCCAAGCTCATTAACGCCAAGCTCCGTCACCGCCACTTCTTCCCGCCGCGATTGGTGTCCATCCCGGCGATAGAAATCCGCCACAGTCGTTTCCATCTCATCGACCGTAAGATCGCTCTGCCCGCGCCGCCGCAGAGGCTCGTTCTTCCCGATCTTCCGCGCCAGCCGGTCAAGGAAGCGCAACTTCTCCATAGCACCCCAGCCGCGATAGCGCTTCCGCCAGTTCGACCGCGGAGTCAGCCACACCGCAAACGTCTCGGCAAAATCCTCATCCGGATGCTTCTGCGCATACCATCCCGGCAAATGCCGCACATAGTCGCGCGAAAAGGGCGCCGGTCGATAATTGTCGCGATAAGGACGCCGGAACGGCCCGAAGATCTTCTTCCACTCCCCAGCCCACTCAGAAGTGTTGTGCAGTTTGTACGCATAAGTGAAAGCGTGTCCCGCCTCATGCCGCAGATACATCATGATTTCGCGAGCATCCTCAAGATCATGCGTTTCTTTTTCCAACTGCGCCAAAGCCGAATGCGCCAGATAAAACGGAATCCCTATAATCGGCTCGCCCGACGGGCATCCCCACTCATCGGTCAGGTAGCATGCCGGACGAAACTTGGTCAGCCCCTTGGCATCCAGCTCGCGATAAAGCTGTTCGACAAATCGTTCCACCGGAGACCCGGCAAGCGTAAGCCCCAGCTCGCGAATCGGCTGGCTCAGCAGTTCCTGGTACGCGGGTTCAGGTTTAGCGCTTACGATGTCATGCACGTTGTTATGCGCGTTGTTATGCACTAGCGTACGCTCACAAACAGTTTGCAACCGCGCGGGCACAGGCGGGGAGGAATGGCACTCAGTTTAACGGTAATTGAAAGCTGGGTTCGTTAGAAGTTACTGCGGTAACGCTGCCTGACGAAATCTGCTTTTTGTTCGTCATTGTCTGATTTGGGGCCTATAGTTACGTGCCTTAGTTGCGACTTATCTGATAGGGAGCCAGATGGCGAAACTGAAACCAGCTGCATTCCTGAGCTACGTCCGCTTCGACGACGAACATGAAGACGGGCGCTTATCCGAGTTCAGGAAGAGGCTAAGCGGCGAGGTTAGAGTGCAGACCGGCGAAGAGTTCCCTATTTTTCAGGATCGGAATGACATTAGCTGGGGACAAAACTGGCAAAAAAGAATCGACGAGTCCATTGACCACTCCACTTTCCTGATCTGCATTCTGACGCCCGGCTTTTTCAAGAGCGATACTTGCAGAAAGGAAGTCGAGAGATTCATTGAGAGGGAAAAGAAACTGGGCCGCGGAGATCTGATTCTTGCCGTGTACTACGTGGAATGTTTAGAGCTTCGAGATAAGAAACAAATCGAAGAAAATAAGATCGCAAAGCTTGTGTCTGCTCGCCAGTACGTGGATTGGAGAGAGCTAAGATTTGAGCCATTCACTTCAGCTGAAGCGGGCAGATCTTTGGCTCAAATAGCCAAACAGATCCGAGATGCGCTACAACGACCGCCGGGAAAATCAAAGGGTAAGGGAGCCATACCGAAACCCGGCCGATTAAAACGCCGCGGCAAGCCGAAACCCCACATTTCGGCGACTCTGAAACTAGAGGCCCTCCCCGAAGTCCAGAGGAGCGAAGTTCCTGCGCCAAAAACGGAACCTGTCACGCTGGTAGTGGATTCCACAGGGCGTGGCCAGCACACTTCAATTTCAGAAGCCATCGGAGCCGCGAGTCCGGGCAGTAGGATCCTGATTCGACCGGGCGTTTACCGAGAGCATCTGACTATCAATAAACCGCTAGAGCTCATCGGGGATGGCAAGACCGAGAAAATCATATTATCTGATTCAAATGAAGATGTGGTAGATTTTCGGTAGTGTCTGAAATGTGCGTTGGTGGAAAACTCTAGGCTCTTGCCGATCTCTCGCAGCCGCCGTATCGTGAAGGCATGGCAGCATTGGAGCGGCTGAACCCTGGCCTTTCTCCCGCTGCCATCGAGGAAGCGCAGCGCAACTCTTGCGGGCGGACGTGCCATCGCTCGTTGCGCGCAACCATCGCACGCACTTGCTCCTCGTGGATGGCATCACGGTGGAGTACACGCGCGCGGATGGCTCCATTGCTGGCGCTCAGGTAAAGGTCATCGACTTATGTGCTCAAGGCAGATCATGCCACAGGAGCATTACGACATTCAGCAGCCGTGAGCGGCCGGTTAGGCGCCGAGTTTGCCTTAAGCATGTTGCAGAACAGTCGTCCTTGCTCGATGGCATCGTCGAGCGCCACATGCGTATGAGACACGGGATCGAACCACTCCGGGGGCATGGACTGCTTGCCGCACGCTCGATATGGTTTGCGCAGCAACGCCATCGCGTAGGTCTTGATATCAATTGCCGAATAGCCGAATGGGTTCTCGCCCGCGAACTCGGTGAGATACCAATAGACGAAAGAAAAATCAAAAGCGGCCGGGTAGCCGACAAACACAGGCCGTCCGCCAAACGCCTTGAGCCAGGCAACGTAGCGCTTCAGGGCAACAGCAGGCGCTTCGAGATTTTGCCGGCAGGCCGACCATGCCTCCGGCTGTGTGGCCCACCATGCGGCGGTCTTCGGATCCGGGGCCGATGCGGGCAGCGTTTCCAAGTTGGCGGAGAACGTCCCCAGCAGCTCTTTGTCGGCCAGATAGGCTGCCGATCCAATGCTCAGGAGGGAATGTTTTCCCGCGACCGGTCCGTCGGTTTCTATATCCGTGCTGACGTAGATCTCACGCAATGGTGATTCGCTCATGGTTTGCGGTGACAGATTCGGGCCGACAATTCGCGTAGCTGTTTATACGCTTCAAGTTAGATCCCTGTCCCGCGCCAGAGACAGGGAATTAACTATCTGCCGCAGTTTGCGGATATGTTTGTCTACGTGATTCGATGCCGCACTCCGCTGATTGTTCCCAAACGTTCTTGCCGCAATATCGACATGGACTCGTAAGCATGGCTGAGGCAATTATCTCACCACGCCCGAAGGCGACCAACGCACATTTCAAACACTACCAGATTTTCAAACAACAATTGGGCGGATCGCTAACCTGACAATACGGCAGGAGCATGACCTCAAGAGCGGCGAACCCGGCTACAATGCCTTGGACATCTCTCAAGGCAGACCTATATTGGAGAACTGCCAGCACGAGCGGGGCTGTCGTATACCTGCAAGGCGGAACCGATCCTCAGATCACCCACAACAAGATTGCCGGCCTACGGGGGAAGCCAGGGATGATCGTCGCGGGCGCTCGAAGTTTGATTGAAAATAATGAAATCAGCGTCGAAGGGGGTTGGGGAATAGTTGTACTGTGGACTCCTTCCGCGCCTATAGTTCGCCAAAACGTAACCCGATCCGGATTGGGCATAGGGCTTTTGGAAAAATCCACCGCGACGATCGACGACAATGACATCGCAAGCAAATCTGTCGGAATTGTCGTGATGGAATCGGAGGCCGTCGTAACGCGTAATCGCATTCACGAGTGGATTACGGGTCTCCGAATTAGCAAGGGGGGGCCGGGCTACGATAGAAGGGAATACGGTCAATAACAACCATGCAAGCGGGACTAATGTTGAATCCGGAGCACACGCAACGTTAGCCGGAAACACTCTTGCCGAGAACGGGACCTACGGCATCGAAGCGTCCGCAGAAGCTTCTGTAACTCTTGGGGAGAACACCTTTTGGGGACAATGGGCCGGGCGATATCGACCGCCCGAAGTCGGCACCCCAAAATGGCTACTGAATCAGCGTCCCATTCCCATTAGGCTCTTCCGGCGGAATTACCACCGCCGCCGCGACCCGGTCTCCCGGCTCAATGTTCAGCAGCCGCACGCCCTGCGCCGACCGCCCCGATTCGCGGATGAACTTCGACTCAATCCGGATGATCTTGCCATACTGCGAGATCAGCATCACCTCGGATTTCTCCGTTACCTGCGAGATGCCGACAACTTTCCCATTGCGTGCCGTGGTCTTAACGTTGATCACGCCCTTGCCGCCGCGATTTGTAAGCCGATACTCGTCCGCAGGAGTCCGCTTGCCGTATCCATTCTCGGTGACAGAGAGAATGAGCGAACCTTTCTCCGGAACCAAATCAGCGACCTCGGGAGCGACATCACCTTCTTTAGCGGCCGCCTTGGCCTCCGGCTTGATGGTGGTGGCCATGCCGACAATGTAATCCTTCTCGCCGAGATTCATGCCGCGCACGCCCGTGGCATTGCGTCCCATGGACCGCACGTCGTTCTCGTCGAAGCGAATCGCCTGCCCGTCATGCGAAGCGAGGAAGACGATCTGATTGCCATCCGTCAGCGAAGCCGCGACCAGTTCGTCCCCCTCTTCGATGTTGATGGCTATAATCCCACGCTGCATCACATGCGAGAAATCTTTTACTTCGGTCTTCTTCACCGTGCCATTGTGCGTGGCGAAAAAAACGTAGCGGTTTTCTTCTTCCAGGTCGCGCACGGCCAGCATCGTGCGCACGGTCTCGCCCGGCTGCAGGCCGACCAGATTGCCGACGTGCTTGCCCTTGCCGGCTGCGGCGATATCGGGAATCTCATACACCTTCAGCCAGTAGACCCGGCCAGTGTTAGTGAAGATCAGAATGTACGCGTGCGTCGAGGCAATGAAAAGATGCTCGACAAAATCCTCATCGCGCGTCTTCATGCCGGTGCGTCCGGTTCCGCCGCGGCGCTGCATCCGGTACGTCGAAATCGGTGTCCGCTTCATGTAGCCGGAGTGGCTGACGGTGACCGCAACCTGCTCGTCGGCGATCAGGTCTTCCAGCATGATCTCCGCCGCTTCGTCTTCAATCACAGTTCGCCGAGCGTCGCCGTAGAGCTTCTTGACCTCTTCCAATTCCTTGATGATGACTTTGCGCAGCTTCGCCTCGGAAGCCAGAATCGATTCGTATTCAGCGATCGCCTCGCGCACGGACTTCAGCTCGTTCGAAATTTCGTCGATGGAGAGCTTGGTCAACCGGTGCAGTTGCAATTCAAGGATAGCGTCAGCTTGCTTAGTAGTAAACGGCTTATCGGCATCAAGCTTCGGAGCGCGTCCCGTAGTATTGATGTCAATCTTCTTGCCGCCAAAGTAGGCGACCAAATTTTCGCGAGCCTCGGCGCGGTTAGCGCTGCCACGAATGATGACGATCACGTTATCCAGGTGATCGAGCGCGGTCAGGTAGCCTTCCAGAATGTGCTCGCGATCGCGAGCCTTGTTCAGCAAATATGAAGTCCGCCGCCGCACCACATCGACGCGATGGTCGATGAAGTGCTTGATCGCCTGGATCAGCCCCATTTCCTTGGGCTGGCCATTGACCACGGCCAGCAGAATCATGCTGAAGCCTTCCTGCATCGACGTATGCTTAAAAAGCTGGTTGAGCACGATCTGCGGCTCGGCTCCGCGCTTCAGTTCGATCACAATGCGCATGCCGTCGCGATCGCTCTCATCGCGAATATCGGAGATGTCGTCGATGGTCTTGTCGTTGACGAGATCGGCAATGCGCTCAATGAGCCGAGCCTTATTCACCTGGTAAGGAATCTCGGTGACAATGATCGCCTGCTTGTCTTTCGTAATGTTTTCAATGGCGGCACGAGCCCGCATCATGAAACGCCCGCGGCCGGTTCGGTAAGCTTCAAAAATTCCAGCGCGTCCGTGAATAATGGCGGCCGTCGGAAAGTCCGGTCCCTGCACGAATTTCAAAATTTCCGGCAATTGCGCCGCCGGATTATTCACCAGCGTGATCGTCGCATCTACAATCTCAGTGAGATTATGCGGAGGAATCTTCGTAGCCATGCCCACCGCGATGCCGTCTGAACCATTGACCAGCAGGTTGGGATAACGCGCGGGCAAAACCGCAGGCTGCGTCTCGGTCCCATCGTAGTTCGGATAAAAGTCGACCGCTTCTTTGTCGAGATCTTCAAGCAGCGCCGTCGAAACACGAGTCAGCCGAGCTTCTGTATATCGATCCGCCGCCGGAGGGTCGCCATCGACCGAGCCAAAATTGCCCTGTCCATCGACCAGCGGAGCGCGCATGGCAAACGGCTGCGCAAGTCGCACCAACGCGTCATAAACCGCCAGGTTTCCGTGAGGATGGTACTTGCCCATCACTTCGCCGACGATGCGGGCGCACTTGCGCGTAGCCCGTCCCGGAGCGAGGCCCATCTGCTGCATGGTGTAAAGAATTCGCCGATGCACCGGCTTCAGCCCGTCGCGGACGTCGGGCAGTGCGCGGCCAATAATCACCGACAGCGAATAGTCGAGATAGGACCGCTTCATCTCCTCTTCAATATTCACCGGCTGCATGTTCAGGGCGCCCGGTCCGGTAGGAGGTGGCCCATCGCCTCCGTCGGGAGGAGTTAAAGGAAGTTCAGGATTCTGATCGTCAGCCATAAAATTCAGTTCTCAGCTCTCAGTTGTCAGCTCTCATCAAATGCCAGTCGCCTCCGGCAATCCACACGGAGCGAACCTGCGCCAGTGCCGCTCGCCGCTCCATAGCAAATGTCGCTAAGTGCTTGCATCTACAGGCATTTATCTAGAAGATTTTATACAGGAATTATACCACGTTCAGAGGGTTGAAACACGAGTGGATGGTAGCTTTCCAGGCTCTTCCCGAGCACAAAAGCAATTCGTCAGATCGGCAATCTATATCGAACCAATACGGCCTAATGTCTACTCAGAGCTGACAGCTGAGAGCTGCCTTACTTCGCGCTGGCCGCCATCTTCTTTACCATCGCCAGCACCAGCTTCCGGTCACTGTCGTTCAGATTCGCCGAGTAGCGCCTCATCTGGCTCAGAAAGCGGACTTCGTCGTCAGAGAGCTGCGGCAATCCCTTGTGCCCGTTGCTTTTGCCTTCGGAAAAGAATTGCGATAAGGCTAAATCCATGGCCCCGGCGATTTTGGCCAGGGTGTCGAGCGAAGGGATAGTATGGCCGTTCTCCACCCGCGACAGGTAACAGCGCAGCAGGCCTGTGCGCTTTTCAATGTCGCCCTGCGACATGTTTCGCTGCAGCCGGAAACTGCGAATGGTCTCGCCGATATTCATGGGTTACGGGACTAACTCATTTCCAAAAATGAACGTCAGGATCAAGATTCAGGATGCTGCATAGTAACCAGATTGGTACCTTCTGGCAAGTGGAAATTCCGGGTGTCAGGTCTTGGTTCAGGTCTCAGGTCTTTGGTCTTAGGTCTCAGGTCTCAGGAAAGTCGAAGACCCGCGACCTGACATCCCGAGACCTGAAGCCTAAGACCTAAGACCTGAGACCTGAGACCTGCCCTTTACGGCACTCCCTCAAACAGCGGCCACAATCCATCAGCCGTGACCCGATAGATCGCATAGGCGCTCCCGGAATCGAAGGTGCGCCGGAATAGCAATTCGCCGCGGCCATCACCATCGGCGTCGACCGCATCGATCAATTCCATGCGCGGAGTGAGATCCACGTGCCGCGAATCCGTTTTCGAGAAGAAGAGTTTTCGTAACTCGCCTTCGAGATTGGTGCGCGCAATCAGCGTGATCTCTTGCGGTTCCTCCACGTTTCCGCTGGCGCTCGGCGCCGGCGGGTGAGTTTTCGCCGAGAGCACAAGCACCGGTTCGTTCGAATTGGAAAGGTCGAAGATGCGCAGGTTGACATCGTCAAATACGGGCTTGGTCGCTTTCGCCGCGGATTTCGCCCCCGATTTGACAGGTGCTTTCTTCGGCGTGGTTGCCGCCTCCCTGGTCGCAGCCGTTGCCGGCGGGTGAACTTGCGTCGCGGCCAGATCGAGCATCTTGTTACGGTAGATAGCCACTTCCGCTGGCTTCAGATCATAGACGTAAGGGCGCGGATCGGGACCGCCAGCATCGGAAATCGCGGGAATGGTGACAATCTGCGGCGCAGCCGCGGCCGAAGCTTTTACTGATGATGCCGTCGCATCGGATTTCGCGCTAAGGCTGGCCGCGGACTTCGGAGTTGGGGTTGCGTCCGGCAAAGCATCGAATGTTGCGTAAGGCTCGCTGTGCGCAGTAGCATCCGGCTTGCCGCGCCGCAGACGGGGCCGATTCGGGTCTTCAATCGGCTCGTCCTCCCCGGTAGAAGCTGGCCCTGTAGAAGCGGGCGCAGAGGCCTTCGCGGTCTCCTGCGTCGGGGGCGCTTTACTGGCTTCGGGCGCCGTCGAAGCCTTCGTGCCATCTGGCGAATTCGGTGTGCCGGCCGGCGTCGCAGTGGTCGGGGCCGCCGCGGGACTCGTGGTCTTTGGCTGGTCTTTATTCGTATTTTTATTTGTGTTCGCGCTCGTATTCGTACTGGGGTTCGTATCCTTGCCGGTGGAATCGCTTTTCGAGTCGCTCTCCGAGTCTGTTTTTGGGACGCGGCGGTGCAGCACAGGAGGCCCGTTTTTGTCATCGTCTTCGATCACCGGCGTCGAATACTTCTTATGTCTCTCCAGCGCCTTCGAACCCACCGGAATCCACGTGCCTTCCGCGATCCAGACATGGTTCAGTTGTCCGGGCTGTGTGATGGTGAAGACGCCTTGCGACACGCCGCTGCGAAACGCTTCGTAGACGACTCCGAAGTCGAGAGCCATCGGAACCGGGTCGGCCTTAAACGCGCCTGCGTCGTAAAATTTTCCGTCCATCATGATGGCGATCGGAATCAGTCGCCCTTTGCCCTTCGGTGCAAGCTGGATCAGTCCCAGCGCGCGGGGCCCCTTGTCGCGCTCCTGCTTGCGTCCGAACTGCGGCTCTAGAATCTGAGCTGTGAGCCACGAACCGCCAAGCAAGACCACGGCGGCCACAGTGATGGTCCGGGTGACGGCCAACGTGACGGCGAACCGCCCGTTGAGATATAACTTGCGATGTAGCAACGAGGGGCAAGGAGAGAATTCCATGGAAGTGAATACCGGACTTAAGGTCAATGATAAATCCCCAGACTTCAGTACGACGGACGAGAATGGCAAAGAGGTTGCCTTGAAAGACTTTCGCGGCAAGACCGTCGTCCTTTATTTCTATCCTAAAGCCGATACTCCGGGATGCACCAAGGAGGCTTGCGGCTTTCGGGACAGCTATTCGGAGATCAAGAAGACAGGCGTAGTGCTGCTCGGAATCTCGGCGGACACCGCAGCCTCGCAAAAGAAATTTCAAGGCAAGTTCAGCTTGCCCTTCCCGCTGCTGGCTGATCCGGAGAAGAAAATCGCGAACTTGTTTGGCGTCGTAAAGGAAAAAAACATGTACGGCAAGAAGGTCAAAGGCATCGCGCGCACGACTTTCGTGATTGGCCCCGACGGCAAGATCCGGCACGTCTTCAACAACGTGAAAGCGGAAGGCCACGCTGACGAAGTCCTGGCCTATTTAAAGAGCGCGGCCTGAGATGATCGTGTGGTGACGGGGCTCCGCCCCGTCCAGCCGAGCACGGCTGGGCGGCCTGCCTCCAGTCACAGCAACGGCAGAGTCGCTATGCGAACGAGCTCGATCGGCCATGTCACTGTCCTGAAGCCAGCGTTCTTCAATCGCGACCCGCGCCGGGTAGCGCGATCGCTCCTAGGCAAACTGCTGATCCGGACCGGACCAGGCGGCATTCTGGCGGGCCGTATTGTCGAAACCGAAGCCTACCTCGGTGAAGGCGATGGCGCGGCCCATTCCGCAGCCGGACAGACGGCGCGCAACGCCGTACTCTTTGGACCTCCCGGCCGCGCCTATGTCTACTTTATCTATGGCAACCACTACTGCCTGAATGTTTCCTGCCTGCCCGACGGAATCCCGGGGGGCGTGCTGTTTCGCGCTTTGGAGCCGCTGTCGGGCATCGAGCAGATGGCGGAAGCGCGCGGCATCGAGGTGGTGAAAGCGATCCTCGAGAAGATATCCTTGCTCAGAAAGATTTCTTCCGGTCCTGGTCGCCTGTGCGAAGCCTTCGGAATCACACGCGAGCGGGATAACGGCAAACTTTTCGTGAGCCCAAGCTCGGATCTGCAGCTTGCCGATGACGGCCATCGCGTGCGCGCTGTAACGGTGACGCGGCGCATCGGAATCGTGAAATCAGCCGAACAGCCCTTACGCTACTTCATCGCCGGAAACTCGTTCGTCTCGGGACGTGCTACCTAGAGTTTCGCTATTTCAGGTCTCTAACAGCTCGGGAAACCCTAAGTAAGTGTCAGCGGTCCCCCCCCGTGCCTCCCAGTGTCCTCCGTGGTTCAAGCTCTCTGTAGACACTAAACCAGAGCCTGCCCGGCTGCGACCTTAATCACATGGATGCGACTGCGACTTTGCGAAGCATGTAATACAAAGTGGCCAGACCCGCCACAAAGAGGACAACGAAGAGCCCTATGATGCCCCACTGCGGCGCAACCGCCAGTTGATTGGAGCTGAAGTATGGTGCGAGCACAAAGTTTCGCAGCAAGTCGCGCATGACGACCATCACCGCCACCGTCAGCAATCCGCAGCTGACGCCGATCACCAACTGCCGTTTTGGAGACTTGCTGGTTTTCGCCATGACGAGATGCGCAATCGCAGCCAGGGGAAGAAGCATTCCAACCCCTAACAATACGGTCGCAAATCTATTGCCGCCAACAAAAGCCAGCAACGCCGTACCATGCATTTTCACCAGGAACCAGAATCCCACTCCAAAGTTAAGCAGGGTAGCGCCAGTAAACAGCAGCGATCCTTGCTCAATGAGCCATCGTCGATACTCATCCGCCTGCTGCCGAAGACTTATCACGATAAGTCCCAGTCCGGAAACTGCCAGAGCGCCCAGAACGAAATGAAGGTACCGCGGCAGAAGAGAGGGTTCTGACCAGTTCAGGTGCCAGCCCGCGGCATTGCCGTGATAAAGGCCTAGCCAGCGCTCGGGCGTCAGCATCAGCGTGAAGTTATTGCTGTAGATGAAGGCAATCGATGCCAGCAAAAGCAGCACAAGAGCCAGAACGACCGTCGTCTTGCCCTTGTTTTCGTGCTCCTTCATGGAAAAGAAATAGACACCATAGTACGCGAGAACAACCATCCCAATGATGGCCAGCCAGGGCACGCCAATCAGGATTGAACTGGTGTAAAGAAGTTGCCCATACATCACCTGCAAGAACAGCAGCGGGGCCACGCCCAGAGTGATGGTAAAAGCAAACACCGAGGGCAGCAGGCGCCCGAGATCCGAGGCGAGCCGCGCGCAGAATGCCGACCTCCCGCGCCGCGCCGCGCAGACGAGCGCGACGGCTGCGCCTCCCAACAGGCAGTTCATGAATAAGACATGAAGAAAGAACGTAAGCAGGAGCAGCGTGCGCAAAAGCCAGATTGGCGCCGGCAACGGCATAAGATCGGGATGAGGAATAGGCAAAATCATAACCATGAACCCTCCTGCTGACTACGAAGCATGCGCCCAACGACACACGACTGACGAAGCATGACGAACACTAACCACGCACGACCGACGACGAGGCAACCCCGCAATTACCGGGGATTACTCAGATAAACCGCCAATGCGTGACCTTCCACGGCGGTGCCGGTAAACGGCGGCATATCTGGATTGATATCTCCCAGCGCTCCGAGCATGCCCGCGATTCCGTCTGGATCAGTTCCCTTGAAATCGAGTGGACGCCGCTCGCCGCCAACGCTGTGACACAGGGCGCAATGAATCGCGAACACCTGTTGACCCAGTTCTTTTTCGTTTGCGCCCGTGGGCGCCGCCGGCGCCAGCGAAGCAAGATAGCTGCCCAATGCCGCCCTGTCGTGCGCATCGCCGGCAAACGGCGGCATGGTTTCGCGAATCAGAGGCAAGTGCAGCAGAATTTCGCCGCCAAATTTCGCGTCCCATCCGCGCGCGAATTTGCGCATCCCGCGATAGCCATCTACAGAGTGACAAGAGCCACATCCCATGGCAAAAAGTTGCCGGCCATAGGCGTGCGTGGCCTCGCCGCCGCTGTCCTCAATCCACGGCGAGGTCGCGAAACCGTGCTCCGCGATCATCCCGGCCGGCGCTACCCTGATGTCGTTGGCATAAATGTAGCCGCTGATAACGTAGGGATACCGGCTGAACTCACGCAAATATTCGCCTGAGCCCATAACGCCAATCCCGGCTACCAACAGCACTGCCACCACCGCCGCGTTCATCATCTTCGGCCGGAGAAGCGCGAACACCAGAGCAAGCGTCAGTGCGACACCAACACAAACAGCCGCTGCAAGCAGGGCATGGTGAACGGCCGTGTATGTGCCGTCGAAATACGTTCGTGCGTGAGAAGGAAAGTCGTGGAAGTACCACCCGCTCAAAGGCGGCAGAAGCGCAATTCCCAAAACCAGCCACCAGCCCGCCCAACGGACAATGCGTTCCCGCAGAGCAGACGGCTCCCACATCGCAGTCACGAGCCCGAAGATACCCGCGAGAACCGCTGCCATCGCACTCCGAATAAACAACGACGGCCAATAAGTCGGATTGAAGAAGCCATCCCAGAAACTCCTGGTTTCGAGCCAGCGTCCGGGCGTGAGCATGAAGGTAATAATGCCGTTGATCACCGCCAGGCTTGCCCAGGCCGCGACGAAATAAATCCAGCCGATGATGAGATGGGTGCGCCGGTCCAGCGTCTCCCAGTGATAGGCGTAGATGAGGGCCGCCGCAATCTCGACAAAGAAGAAAACCCACTCGATTGCCCATCCCCAAACAAAGGTATGAATGAGCGACGACGTTGCCTCGGGACTGACCAATCCGATCGTGAACCAGATGCCCACGCCGGTGACGGCTCCGAGCACGACGGTGAGCAAGGCGAAGAACTTGGAATGATGCCTCACGTACCCCAGTAGCTCCAAGTCATTGCGCGCATACGCTCGACGCTCGGTTAGAACCAGATACGCACCGCCGCCGACCGCGAAATGCGAGATAAATACGTGGAGCACGGCCATCGCCGCGATCAGCAGCCCTCCAGGAAATCCAAATTGCCAGACGGGATAGTTCATTGGGTCCCCCGCGTCATCTGCCTAGCATGACGGGAAACAGCGCTGGCGGGCAGTGACTAGAATCACGCGAGCGCGTGAGCCTCATGCGCTGGGTTATTGCGAACCCGGCGCGCACCAGGGTCCGCGCGCCAAAGCTCTTAGAGTTCTCTCCCGTGAACCCCGTGTCCCCCGGGTTAAGATTTAAGTCAGCCAGCGGCGACACAGACTCAGCAGGGATCCAAAACAATATTATCAATCAGCCGCGTAGACCCGACGTAAGCGGCGACGGCAACCAATGTTGTTCGCGAGATGCGTTCTACCGGATCGAGCGTGTCTGGATCGACAATCTCGAAATAATCGAGCACGACCCGCGGCTCGCGGGCAAACATTTCTTTCGCGGCGGAAATCAGCCTGCCCGCGATTCTTTCTCCCGCTTGAAACTCCTGCAACACCCGCTGCAGGGAACTGTGCAAGACGAGTGCGCGAACGCGCTCTTCTCGACTCAGGTACGCATTGCGCGAACTCATGGCCAAGCCATCCGGTTCGCGCACAATCGGGCACCCGACAATTTCAACTGGAAAATTCAGATCGCGCACCATCCGCCGTATTATTACAAGCTGCGCGGCGTCTTTCTGCCCAAGGAACGCAGCATCTGGTTCAAGGATGTGAAACAGCTTGGCGACAACCGTCGTCACACCACGAAAATGCCCGGGCCGCGACCGTCCGTCAAGCTTTTCGCTCAGCCCTTCGACCGATACCCAGGTGACTTCGCTGCCAGGATAAATCTCTTCAACCGCCGGCGCGAACAGGATCTCGATCCCCTCTTTTTCGAGCGGCTCGCAATCCCGCCCAAATTGCCGCGGATATTTGGACAAGTCTTCCGTCGGACCAAATTGAGTCGGATTCACAAAGATAGAAACCGCTACCGCGTCACACTGTGCCTTCGCCGCGCGGACGAGCGACAAGTGCCCTTCATGCAAAGCGCCCATCGTCGGAACCAGCCCCAGCCGTTTGCCACCATCGCGAGCATCGCGGCAAGCCGCCCGCGCCTCGGAAATTGTCCAGCATATTTTCATCTTTAATTATGGACACGAAGTATGGACACGAAATGTAGAGACGCGGCTAGCCGCCTCTCCGGACCGCCACGTAACAGCGCAAGCGAGACGAGAGCCCGGTCTCGAAAGCCGTTCAGGGCGCCTCGCGGAATTGCACGTCCAATTGTTTGAGAGTCCCGAGCAGCAAGGCGCGGTTCTTGCGAAGATCGACTTTCGTTTGGTCGGAAGGATTCTTCGGAGCCGCCTGGGCAATCAGCACGACGCGCCCATACGGCCACGCACTCGACCCCAGCGAAGCCAACTCGGCCGGAATCTGTTCCGGCGTCAGCAGGTGAATCTCGCGATTCGAAAGATCAACTATGCCGATCCCGTCATCGCGCACCACGAAATAGGGATTCTTCCAACTACCCATATCGCTCAGCGGCGGATACTTCGAGGGGTCGGCCATGGGAATCGTCTCCAGCCCGGTCGGCCCCTGCATTTCCACAGCCGGTGTCTCCGCAGGCTTGGAGCACGCAGCCAGAACGCCAAGCAAGATCAAAGCGGCCAGACTTACGGTTCGCACGACGTCCCCTCCACCCGCCATTATCGCTGCATGGCCCGCTTCCGGAGGAGTACCGTTTCGAGTGCCGCCTGCGTCTCTTTCGGCAGGTGATAGCTCTCGCTGTCATTCGGAAACTGATGCGACACGACGTTGGCCTTAAACGCCAGCACCGCTTGCGTGATCAGCGCCGCCGCGTCTCCATAGGGGCGCACGAATTTCGCTGCATGTCCAAACGTCAGGTTGACCAGGTCGTGGAATACGAGCACCTGCCCATCGCAATCCGGCCCCGCGCCAATGCCAATCGTAGGCGCTTCGACCTCGGCCGTAATCATGGCCGCAACCTCCCGCGGAATGCCCTCAAGATAAATGCAAGCCACCCCGGCCCGGTCGAGCGCAACCGCATCGCGCATAAGTTGCTCGATGGCGTTCAGCGTCTTGCCCTGAACTTTATAGCCGCCCATCACGTTCACGGATTGCGGTGTGAGCCCAATGTGCCCGGCCACAGGAATCTCGGCATCGATTACGCGCCGGATCACATCCACGCGCTTTTCGCCACCCTCCATCTTGACAGCCTCAGCCCCGCCTTCTTTCACAAAGCGAGCCGCATTCTGAATCGCGTCCTTGGAGTCAACCTGATAAGACCCATAAGGCATGTCGGCGATAAGCAGCGCGTCTTTCACGCCGCGGCGCACCGCCTTGACGTGATGCAGCATCTCGTCGACGGTCACCGAAAGCGTGTTCTCGTAGCCCAGCATAGTCATGGCCAGCGAATCGCCCACGAGGGCAATGTCTATGCCCGCCTCGTCGATCAGTCGCGCCGTGGCGTAGTCGTAAGCGGTAAGGCAAGAAATTGGGCTATGGTGAAGTTTCTTTTCGCGGATGGTAGCAGTAGTAGTTTTGCGGCGTGGCTCGCCGATGGGTGTGAGACTCACAGTGTCCTCCAGTACCCCTCCGCAAACCGGGCGGATAGAGCCTGTACGCGTCACCGTTGGTTCGATGGCGCTGGCGCGATTATAGCCGGAAAAAGGGGCGTTGGTCGAGAGGCCGCGCGCCCTAGGGCTTACCCCTAGAAAACCTGGGTTTCGGGCGGGCGGACCTAAAGGTCCTAACATAAGATCTAATATAGGGTTTGACAAAGAGCTTCTAGACACCTAAAATAATACTAGAGAACCTTATATATGGCTTACGAAACATTTGCAAGACGGTCCGTGAGGGTCGAGGACCCCGCTCTGGCGGTGGCCCCAAATGGACGCATTGCCTTGAACGCAGCGGCGACCAGACTGCTCGAAAAGTCCGGGGTAAAAGCCGTGAAGATTCTCTGGGATAAGACAACGTGCGGCATCGCGCTGCAAGCTGCGCACAAGAATGATAAGGACTCCTACTCGCTCGCGTTTAGTGAGGGGTACCACTCCGCCACCCTAGCAGCGAAGGCGTTCATTCGGCATATCGGCTGGTCGGCCCCGAGTCGCGAGACGGTGTTCGCCAAGTGGAACGAGCAAAAAAAACTGTTGGAGGCTCAATTGCCTTCTAGTTTTGTCGGAACAGGTGGGAAGAAAAGCACGAGAAAAGAAGACACCGGGCTGTAACTCATGGCGCGAAAGAACAATCGCGATTTGGAGCGCCGCATCGACGGGTTCTACGCTGTGTGTGAGAAGATCCTCCTACGCACTCTGATCTTCGGATGCCTCGTTCTTGAGCTCAGCAGATTTGCTCGGTGGTTGTTGCGCTGAGTCGGTTTGGACAAAATATCTTCCGTCCCGCCTTCATAAACTGTCATATTATGAAGGTATGGCCATGAGCTCCCTGAACATCTCTCTTCCCGAAGCCCTCAAAGAATACATCGAGGGCCAAGTCAACTCCGGTGACTGGAGCACGCCCAGCGAGTACATCCGCGAACTGATCCGCCAGGACAAAGAGCGGCGGCTGCGAAATCTTGAGCAGGATCTTCTCGCCGGGGTTAAAAGCGAGAAGATCGAAATTTCGGTCGCTGAGATCCGCAGGAAGGGGTTAGTCGCGGCCCTGCGCGCAAGGGCTCGGCGAAAGTGACCATTGCTCAACTGCGGCTTAGCGAGGCTGCCGCAGTCGACATCAATGAACAGGCCGAGTGGTACGAAGAAAAATCGGATCGGAAATTAGCCGAGCGACGGAGTAAAGCAGTGACGTCCGCGGTGCTGCGAATTCTAAAAAATCCCCACGTTCCCCAAACACTTGGTCTTCTACAGCTTCGAGGACAATGACTTGCTCATCCTGCGAGTGCTCCATGGGGCGCGTGATCTGGAAAGCCTTTTCTAACGACTCATCGTTCGCGCTTCTTTCATCACAAACCATCCGTGCGTCCCATCACAGACGCCCAACCCGCCATGCGCGAAAATGAAATCTAGATTGGCCAACATAGTGGTGCGCCCACCTCCAGAGATGGGACAAGAACTTTCCAAGGCTGATCGGTTAAACAGCTCTTTGATAAACATAAAAGGCACCCGCAGAGAAGAGAAAATAGAGATCAGTTAGACTGCTACCCGAGCCGCCCTTCCAGCTCTCCAAACCCACGCCAAAGCGAATTATTCCGATCTAAGTCATTATTTTTAAAGGCTTTAGATCTAAGTGATTTACATACAATACTTTAGCGAAAAGTAGGGAGGGGGGTGGGGGTCAACCAATAGATCTGACGCGGCCCACAAGCCCGCCCGACAGCTGATCAAACGACCGCGCCAAAGAGAGCCCTTGAATTTCCTGCGACCTGACACCTAAGACCTGACACCTGCTCTCAAGCGCTAGCCGCTTCCGTGCTTCCCAGCGGCAGAAAGTATTGCGTCCCCTTGATCGGAGCGGAAACTTTTTTCAGCAGCTCCTGCAGGTCTTCGTTGCGGTCGACGAAGTCGATCTCCGAGGTGTTCACGATCAGCAGATCGGACTGCGTGTAGTGAAAGAAAAAGTGTTCGTAGGCCTTCACCACTTCCATCAGATAATCTTCGCTGATGGCCTTTTCGCCCGACGCGTTCTTTTTCTTCAGCCGCTTTTTCAGCACTTCCGGCGTCGCCTGCAGATAAATGACCAGATCGGGCGTTGGAATCTGCTCGCGAAAATAATTGAAGTAGCGATTGTAGGTGTCGAGTTCCTGATCGTTGAGATTGAGGCAAGCGAATAGCTTGTCTTTTTCAAAGATGTAATCGGAAACCACCGTCTTGTTCGAGCGCGGACCAAGATCGAGCGCCCGCAACTGCTCAAAGCGGCGAACCAGAAACGCCAGCTGCGCCTGGAAAGCTGCGCCCCGCTCACCTTCGTAGAAGGCCTTCAGAAATGGATTATCTTCCGGTTCGATGACGCGTTGCGCGGCCAGCCGCTCGCCGAGAACCCGCGCCAATGTGCTCTTCCCAACGCGTAGGGGGCCTTCAACCGCAATGTAACGGGGAAGTTCGAAAAGCTTGGCCATGAGTTATTGAATGTCGATTGTAGTGGAGAACTGGCAAGCAGCATATATTGCTTCCCGCGTCGGCGCAATTGTGGAATTGTGGAAAGTCAGAAGTCAGAAGTTAGAAGTCAGATTGCAGAAGTAAAACCGATCCCGCCACGCGCGCAGGTTTTCACTTCTGCAATCTGACTTCTAACTTCTGACTTGCGTTTACAATTCGCTCATGCTTCCCGCTCTCGTTGGACTCACGGCCGCTGCCGCTGCTGCCACGGCCGCAGGCTACCAAACCATGTCGCCGACAGGTCAGTGGTACGGACGAACATTCGCTGGTGGAATCCGTGGAAGCAAGCAAATCGCCCTGACCTACGACGACGGCCCAAACGATCCGCATACGCTGAAGCTGCTCGATGTGCTGGCCAAGCACAGCGTGCGAGCGACGTTTTTCATGATCGGCCGCTTCGTCGAGCAGCGCCCCGAAATTGCGCGCGCGGTAGCGCAAGCAGGACACGTCATCGGCAATCACACCTTCACGCATCCGCAGCTCATCTTCAAATCCGCGACGCAAACGCGCGCCGAGCTTGCCGATTGCCATCGAGCTCTCGAAGGCGCAATCGGCGAGCATTCGAATCTATTTCGCCCGCCGTTTGGAGGAAGACGTCCAGCAACGCTCAGGATCGCGCGCGAACTCGGACTGCAAACTGTCATGTGGAACGTGACCGGATACGACTGGAAAGGACTGCCGGCCGCGGCGATTGAAAAGAAAGTTATACGCCAGATGCGCGGCGGTGATGTGGTCTTACTGCACGATGGCAGGCACTGTGCCATGGGCACGGACCGCGCCCAGACCGTGATTGCGACGGACAATCTGATTCGGCAGTATTGCGATCAAGGCTACGAGTTTGTAGCCGTGACTGAAGTGATGACATCTTATCGAGCGCTGACAGCTGAGAACTGAGAGCTTGTTCTACGCATGCACTGTCGCGAACGCCTGCCTCGCGGCTGCGATGGTCTGCCGCGCGTCGCGTTCGGTGTGTGCCGCTCCCAAGAATGCCGCTTCAAATTGCGACGGCGGCAAATAAATTCCGTTTTCCAGCATCGTTCGGAAAAAACGCCCGAAGGCTTCGGTGTCGCACCTGGCAGCAGATGTCCAATCCGTAACCGGACCAGCGGTAAAGAACCAGGTGAACATCGATCCCACGCGGTTGTGGCACATGATCACGCCAGCGTCTTTGGCTGCGCCCGCCACGCCCGCGACCACTTCTCCGGCAAGCTTGTCGAGCTTCGCATAGACATCTTTATGGTCGCGCAAGTAACTCAACGTCGCGTAACCGGCGGCCATCGCCAGAGGATTGCCTGACAGCGTTCCGGCCTGATACACGGGACCAAGCGGAGCCACCAGATCCATGATTTCGCTCGGCCCACCGTAAGCGCCCACCGGCAAACCTCCGCCGATGATTTTGCCCATGGTAGTGAGGTCGGGCTTGATCCCATAGAGTTCCTGCGCTCCGCCAAAGGCCAGCCGGAATCCGGTCATGACCTCGTCGAAGATCAGCAAGGCCTTGTCGCGCGCGGTAATGGCGCGCAGTGCTTCGAGGTATCCGCGAGCGGGAGGTACGCATCCCATGTTGCCGACGACCGGCTCCACGATCACGCATGCAATCTGATTTTCGAATTTTTCGAAAGCCAACTCGATCGCGCCAACGTCGTTGTAAGGAAGGGCAAGCGTGAACTGCGTGAATTCTTCCGGAACGCCCGCCGAGCCCGGAATCCCGAGCGTCGCCACACCCGATCCGGCCTTCACCAGAAGAGCATCGGAGTGTCCGTGATAGCAGCCCTCAAACTTCACGATGTATTTGCGTTTCGTATATCCACGCGCCAAGCGAATCGCCGACATGGTTGCTTCGGTGCCGGAACTCACGAAGCGAACCTTTTGCATGTGGGGAAAAGCGGAAATGACCAACTCGGCGAGATCGGCTTCGGCCGGTGTGGACGCTCCAAAACTGGTGCCGCTGCGTGCCGCCGAAATCACAGCGTCAATGACGGCGGGCGCAGCATGGCCGAGAATGAGCGGTCCCCAGGAGCCGATGTAGTCCACATATTCGTTGCCATCGGCATCCCAAATGCGCGAACCTGCGCCGCGGACGATATACACGGGATCGCAACCTACGCTGCGAAAGGCGCGCACTGGGGAGTTCACTCCGCCTGGGATCAAGCCTTGGGCGCGCTTTTGCAGTTTGCGGGATTGTTCGTGATGGCGGGTCATCATTCCTCCACAGAAAAACTATAGATAAGACGGCCTGCGGTTCGGAGGGACGGGCGAGGACGCCCGTCGCTCCATCATGAGATACTCCGATCAATATAGCAGCGGCGCGGCTGCATTTTGCTGCACAATCGCTCACATCAACTTGTGATGTCGAGCACAAGGAATTCGAGCCAGGCTCCTCACCAAATGTGATAATAACCGGCGCGGCGGCCGAGTTTCACTTCGATTCCAAAAAGCTTGCTCAATCGTTCAGCTTGCAGCACTTCTTCTTTCGGTCCGTCGGCCACGATGCGGCCCTTCGACATCAGCACCACGCGCTCAATTTCGGGCACGACGTCCGGGAGTTCATGCGTGACGAGAATAATGCCAATGCCCGATTGCGCGAGCGAGCGCATCGTTTCGCGCAAGCTGCGCTGCGCCAAAATGTCCAGAGAGTTGCAGGGCTCGTCGAACAAGAGCGCTCGCGGCTTGTGAACTAGCGCCCGGGCGATCAAAACGCGCTTGGCCTCGCCCGAAGACATTTCCTCGACCGCACGCTCCACCAGATGTGAGACACCCAGTTGTGCCAGCGCGGCCTCAGCCAGTTTTCTTTGTTTCGAATCGAAAGTGTGATTTGGGAAAATACGTGTGCTGCTGAAAAATCCGGACAGCACCACATCGAGGCCGCTGGCGTCGCCGGTGCACGAAGACATCAAATCGTTCGATACAACGCCGAGCAGGGAACGCAGCGCAAAGACATTCCAACTCTTCTGTCCGAGAATGGCCATGCTTGACCCTTCACGAACCATCGGATAGCACTCGCGGGTAATGGTTTTGATCAGAGTGGATTTTCCGCAGCCGTTCGGCCCTAAGACCGCCACATGTTCGTTGGCATGGATACGAAGGCTGAAGTCATCGAGCGCGATCTTTCTTCCGTTAACCGCGCCTCCGCTGGCCGTGCCTCCGTCAGCCCTGCCGCCGCGAGTCACACTGCCACGCACGATCCCACGAACGACACGAACATTCCGCAGATCGAGAAGCGGGGCGCTCGATTGAAGATGACTCGAATTCATAGGACTTTCACAAATTTGCAATATTCCTGCAATCTCACGCGACTATGTTACTGCTAGTTGCCCTTCTAACCGGGAGGGTCTATCAGGACGGCCTTGGGGGGCTCCGGGCTGTCCTTTTTTATTAATCTGCACGGCTTTGCCGCAGCGGGCCAGAGAATCGGCCGAGCGCGACCTCTTTATTCCCTTCAGCGCGGCGATCCGGCGATTACTTCAGATAAGAGCGCACAATCTCAATGAGTTCGTCGGTCGCCAGCGCCTGCTCTGAACTTATCTTCTTTGGGTCGTTCACATGGAAGCGGATGTGGCCTTCGAGCAGTTCCGCCATTAGTCCGTTCATGGCTCCGCGCGCGGCCGTGATGAGCTGCAGCACATCGGAACAATCTTCGTCGGCCTCGAGCGCGCGCTCGATAGCGGCAATTTGTCCCTTGATTCGTTTGATCCGGAGAATGAGTTTGGGTTTTTCTTCGACGGTATGCATTTTTCCGTTGACCGTAGTATACCCCCCTATGGTATACGAGAGTTGGCCTATACGAAAGCAGATAAAGCTTGCCACGCGGGCGCAGGGGAATTCGATACTTGCTCCTCAATAGTACGGATTGTTAGGGAGTGATTTAGATCATTTCTTACGACGTCTTTTGCGACCGTAACACTCTATTAACCGTCTCAGCGGATACTGATGAACTCTGTGCGCGGCGTGGATTAATCACATGCGAGGGACCTGACCCTTTGGAGACGTGCGAGTAGGCATGCCTGATGCCATGATCTTGAAATTTACTTTCATTGCGAGCGGCTGTATCGGGAACTGGGCCGGCGCTCGTCGCGCGCTTGTTCTACTGATGGTCCTCGGGTGCGTGCTCGTCGGCTTCATGTCCCGCGCGAGTGCACAATCGCAATCCGCTCCGTCGTCTCCGCAAGAAACATCGTCCACCACGGCAACCGGGCAAGATCCTTCCAGCTCCCTGAGCGATGTGGTTGCCGGTCCTGAAACGATGTTCCCACATTTCAAGGACACGAGGTTCTGGCTGTCAGGGCAGGTAAATTTTATATTTCAAACCCATCCCGATTTTCACGCCGACTATAGCGGACCCCACAGCCTGAGTCCGGATTATGATAAGGCGACTTCGCGAGTCATGACGCTGTATACCGGCGTGCGGCTGAATGATTCTACCGAGCTTCTGGTGGATATCGAAGAAGCGGGCGGCGCCGCGCTTAGCACCGGCCTGGGGCTGGCGGGGAACACCGATCTGGACATCGTACGCAATCCGCTACTGAGCAAAGAGCCGTACCTGGGACGCGGCATGATCCATAAGGTTTTCGCGTTCAGCAAGGATAAGGTAGAGAATGAGCGCCTTTATCTATCTCTTTTCGATCAATTACCGCGGCGGCGGCTGGAGATCCGCTTCGGCAAGTTCAGCATGCCGGATTTCTTTGATGTGAACTCCGTGGGCTCGGATACCCATTTTCAATTTTCTAACTGGTCGGTGGATAACAACGGCGCTTGGGATTACGCCGCCGACACGCGGGGATATACCGTGGGTGTGGTGGCGGATTATGAGGATCGCAACTGGGGTTTCCGGTTCGCCGAGGGACTCATGCCGAAGGTTGCGAACGGAATTGATCTGGTGTACCGCCCGTGGCAGGTGCACGCAGAAAATTGGGAATACGAACTGCGTCACGGCATTATGCCGAAAAAAGCCGGAGTGGTGCGGTTGCTCGCGTACACCAACTACGCCAATATGGGGATCTACCGCGATGCAATCGCTCAGTTTGGGAAGGGCTTGGTTCCGGTCCCGGAAATCACCAACCACCCCTGGCACATCACACGGAAATATGGCTTCGGCATCAACCTGGAACAGAGTCTGACGAGGAACTTTACGGCGTTTGCGCGTTGGGGATGGGACAATGGAAAAACCGAGTCCTTTGCGTACACCGAAATCGATTCTACTTTTGATCAGGGCGTTGGGGCTAATGGCGCGCTATGGCATCGCAAGCAAGACCGGGCCGGTATCGCTTTCGTGTCGAACGGTATCAAGAAAGACCACCAGGTATACCTGGCGGACGGGGGGCTTGGATTTCTGCTGGGCGATGGCGGGCTGGACTACGGGCGGGAGAACATCGTCGAATCGTATTACACGGCGCACGTTTGGCGTGGAATCTATGTCGCACCCGGCTTGCAGCACATCAACAATCCCGGCTACAACCGCGACCGGGGGCCGGTGGTGGTGCCGAGCTTTCGTGCGCATGTCGAGTTTTGAAGAGAGCTTCCGGGTCCCGGTTCTGAGTTCTCGGTGAAATGCAACTAGAAGGTGAACCTCAACGTGAACTGAATCTCGCGCGGCGTTCCGCTTCCAACCGGACTAACCGGTGTGGTCGTGTTTACCGTGTTCGTGATGGTGGCGAAGCCGGGAACGCCGAAGGTCGCTTGCGGCAGGCCGTATTGGGGATGGTTGAAAATATTGAATACTTCAGTACGAAATTGGAGCCCTACCCGCTCGGTCAGAAGAATGTTTTTCCCCACACCCATGTCAATCTGCCATGCGCCAGGCCCACGGGCCACGTCCCGCGGCGCATTGCCGAATGTGCCGTTCGCCGGCATGGCGAACGCGGCGGTATTGATCCATTCCCCGATGCTTGAGCCACCGGGTGGTTTGAGCGAAACTCCCGGTACGAGATCCGGGCGCTGATCGGTGGTATTACCGTCGGGCACATCAGATGATGAGCGATTGACCAGAACGTCCACAGGGAATCCCGTGCGGGCAACGAGCATAGAAGTCAGTTCCCACTTACCGGCAATGCTATTCACGACTCCGGGCTGGTTCAAGTAGGGCTTGCCGGGCCCGAAAGGAAGCTGGTACACGGCGTTGGCGTTGAAGACCTGGCGAACATCCCAGATCCCGTCGGCACGTTCACAGGCCTGGCAGGCGACATTTTCAGCAACCAATGAGTCACCGTCGCCGCTGCCGTCGGAACCGTCATCGATTTCGTGCGACCACATGTAGTTTCCAGAGAAGAGGAAGCCGTGCGAGAAAGAACGCTTCACGGCGACAGAAAATCCTTGATAGTTGCTGTTGTCCAAGTTGCCGCGCCAACTCACCTGTCCAAAATCCGGGTAGGGACGGAGGCCTGTGAGCGGGTTGACGACGTTGATTTCGGAAAGGGTCAAAAGATGCATACCTTTACTTCCGACGTAAGAGAAAGTGGCGACGAAGTCCGCAGGCAGGGTTTTCTGTACCGACAATCCCCATTGCGTGACGTAGGTATCCTTGCGCCGGCGGTCATCGTCACGCGGCGAAATTATCCCCGTCGTATCGGCCAGAAACGGAGTAATGGGATAGCTAAGCGCAGGGATGGTCTTATTCGACAAGGAGTAGGCATAGACCTCGTTGCTGATGGGAAGATTTTGATCGTCGAGTTGGCCGTCCTCATGGTAGATCCCAAAACCGGCTCGAATCACGGTCTGCGCGCTTCTGCCGGGCGACCAAGTGAGGGCTATGCGCGGATCGATGTCGCCATAATTCGGCTGGCCAAAGCTGGCGCCTACACCGCAAAAGCCCTGCGATCCGCAGGTGGCGAAATCGAAAGGATTGGCGCGTCCGAAAACTTCATGGAAAAGATTGAAAAAGCTGTAGCGCGCGCCTAAGTTCAAGGTAAAGTTGGGCGTCCACTTAAACTCATCCTGAACGTAGCCGAAAAACTGGGTCTTGCGCAGACCGTTGATGGGCAGGGCGCCGTTCAGAGTGGCCGTGCTTACCTGATTGGCATCGAAGGCGGTCGTGGAGGCAAATGTAACCGTTCCGGCTTCGGTGTTTCCCTGGTTCATTTGGATGCGCCGAATTTCGACCCCGGCTTTGATCGTGTGCCGGCCCTTAACCCAGGTAAGGTTATCGATCTCGGAGAAGGAGTTGCCCACGCCGGTGCTTACCTTGTTGTTATTCAGATTGGTGAAACCAGAAACCGCGATTACGTAGGGTATTCCCGTTTGATTGATGTCGAAAGTGTCGGCAGTGCCGCGGTTATAACCGAACTTGAACTCGTTCACCAGCGACGGAGAAAAAATATGCAGGAGTTCGGTCGCGCCATTCACGGGAGCTGAGGTCAGCTGCTGCTGGTCCAGAAGATAATTGCCGGAACTGGCTAGCGGTTGGGTATTCACCGCGCGATCGAAGTTGAAGCGGACGAACCCGGTAGTGGCGGCGGAGAAATGCTGGTCGAGCCGGACCATGGCGGAGTTCTCGAAGTTCCGCTGCCTGCCGTCGCTCGTAAATTCGTTAATGTCGGGATTGCCGGTTGGAAGTTGGCCTTGCGGATACGCATTGAGAATTGGGATGAGGGCGGGTGAATCCGCAGCCACCTGCGTGCGGAACGCGGCGCTTGGAACGTAGCCAAGCAGCGGAAAACCCCAGTTCGAACGGTAACCTTCGTAGGCGAGAAAGAAAAAAGTTTTTTTGCGCACGATGGGCCCCCCCAGAGATGCTCCGAACTGATTCAGATGAAAAGGCGGTTGCGGGGTCGTGGCAAGAGGAACCGGCTGCAAAGCGTCAAAGACGTTGTTGCGGAAGAATTCAAAGGCGTCGCCGTGGAACTGATTTGTGCCCGAAGGCGAAGTTACGGCTAGCTGCGGGCCTCCGGTTGCTCCAGACTCGGCCGTGGAGAGCATCGAGTCGACGCGGAACTCGTCAATGGTGTCGAGAGGAATGGCGAGGCGAACGTAAGGCTGTTGGGGCTGGTTGACGATGTTGGTGGCGTCGATGCCGTCGTAAGTGAAATTATCGTCGTCGCGGCCCCGGCCGGCGAAACGAATCGCACGCTGGTTACTGCCGCCAGTATCGACCGCGCTCGGCTGCAGCGCGGTGAGCGTAGCCCAATTGCGGCCGTTGAGCGGCAGTTCTTTCGCCTGTACCTCGCTAACGCTGGTGCCTAGCGCGTCAGAGGTTTTATCTAACTGCCCGGAACTGGACGACACTTCTACCCGCTGCTCACCACCGGACACCCGCAGGGTTGCGTCAAGTGTGCGGGTCCGGCCGATCACCTGTTCGACATCTACAAAGGTGAGCACCTTGAAGCCCTGGTGCTCAAATGTGATCGTGTAGACCCCTACGGGCAGCTCTGGAATGTCATACCTTCCGTTGGAGGAGGACGTGGTTTCGCGCCGCAGTCCGGTGGAAGAGCGCACCGCGGTGACATGCGTCTGGGGCAAAACGCGGCCCGAGGAGTCGGTGACCGTGCCAGTCAAACCTGCGCGGTCCACCTGCGCAGATGACGAAGACACGAGCCATAGGATCAAGCCGGCTCCGCATAACAGCTGGCCGGCTTTGCGGATCAAGGCACAGATATTGAAAGGAAATGAGGTTCCTAAGACGTTTGTCCAAAAGACAGTAAGACGACATTCATCAAGATTCATGATTTGATTGTCCCTTGCACACGGGTTGAATGTGCGGCCCACTAGTCAAGACACAGGACAACAATCGATAGTTGTTAATAATACGTGACTCAAGCGTGAATGCTGCGATAAAAACCTACTATTGGCGATAATACTTTCCCGCGTAAGTAGTACTTGCCGCTCTTCAGATTGCCTGGACAGGATGAAGCTCGCGGCACAGCACTAAATCGCGCGTACACCTACGGCGGAAAAACCAGATTTAGAGGTTGCGGGTGATTCCAGCGTCTTGTTTGTGCGCGGCACGCAGAGCCCAAGCCATGCGGGGGGTGTTGTGAGCAATACCGAACCGGCCCTGGGCATCGAGCAGGATGATTCCACCGTGGCCGTTGACGCGCTGCTTCAGGTGGTTCATAGCTTCCTTGGCGACCCACTCGGGCAGACTGCCGGATTCGACCCGATCCGCTGCCCATTTCGCGAGTACGAGCTTCATGATCGGTTCGCCCCATCCTGTGGTGGACGCAGCCGCGCTGAGATTATCCGCGTAGCAACCGCATCCGATGAGCGACGAGTCGCCGAGACGGCCGGGGGCTTTGTTGAGCGTGCCTCCGGTTGAAGTGGAAGCGGCGATATTGCCGTGGCTGTCGAGCGCGACCGCGCCAACCGTATCGTGAGAAAGGATGTCAGACGAAATTTCGGGCGCGAACAAATCGTTTCCATGCGATGAACTCTGCTTCTGATACGCACGCAGGCGCTCGACCTCGCGAGGGATAATCAGGTCTTCGTTGCGGCAAAGAGCGATGCCATGCTCAGCGGCAAAACGCTCGGCGCCTTCGGCGACGAAATAGACATGGGGGCTGTCGCTAAGAATCTTGCGCGCGGCGCGAACCGGATTCCGCAGATGCTCGACGCAACCGACGCCGCCGCCGCGCAGGGTTGCGCCATCCATGATGAAGGCGTCGAGTTGGACCTTGCCATCGCGGTTGAGAAAACTGCCACGCCCAGCGTCGAAGGTCTCGTCATCTTCGAGAACTACAATGGCCTCTTCGACCGCGTCGAGAGCCGAGCCTCCGCGCTCGAGCACTGCCCAACCCGCAGCGGCGGCATTGCTCACACCGTTTAAGTGCGCGTCGACCATATCGTCGGGGATAGCCCAGGCACCGCCGTGTATGACCAGAGCAGGATTGCTTGGCACTTTTGTCGGCTCTTTTGTCGGCACTATCAGTCCTTGGGGAAGTTGCGGGAAATAGTCTAGCAGGCGGCGGAGAAAGTATTATGCCTGGAAGTGATTTTAGCGTCAGGAGGTAGCCCTTGGACCCAGCTTTAAAGGACTCTGGTTTAAACCGAGAAGACAAGGGCAGCCCCATCCGCTTCCGCTCGGAGCCAATTGCGGCGCGTTTTCTCTCGCCCGATGGAGCCGAGGTGTCGAAGTCTCTGGAGGTTCGGTTCGATCCTCTGCTGGGCACTTCGTCACGCATTGCCGAAGGTGTCGTACTTTCCAAGGCTGATGAGGGCGCGCTAGTTCCCCTTCAAGCGGCTAATGCGAACTGCCCGTTCTGCCCCGAGCGAATCGGCAGAGTCACTCCCAAAGTGTTGGAGCCCATACACCGCGGCGGTCGCCTGGAGCGTGGAGAGTCGGTGTTGTTTCCTAACCTTGTTCCTTACTCGCAGTATGCGGCGGTCGCGGTTTTCTCCGACCGGCATTGGCTGGCATTGAGCGGGTTTACGCCGCAACGACTTTTCGACAACCTCGCAGTTGCGGTGGATTATGTCCGCAAGGCGCATGCCTTCGATGCGAAAGCCGAGAACTGCGCTTATAACATAAATTACCTGTATCCGTCCGGAGGGTCGCTGCCCCATCCGCACGCGCAGGTATATCTCGACCCCCATCCGACAACTCTTATGCGCCTGCAACGTGACGCCAGTCTCGCTTATTGGACTGCCCAAGGCCGGTCGTATTGGGAGGATCTTGTGGAGACCGAAGCGGCCCGAGGGATGCGATTTGTGGCTCGGATCGGCCGGACCGCTTGGATTACGGCTTTTGCTCCGATCGGCTTCAACGAGGTGCGGGCAGTGGTTTCTGGCTGCGAAACCTTGCTTGACCTTACCGAAGACGACCTGAATTCGCTTTCCACCGGAATCTCACGCGTGCTCCAGTGGTACGAATTGATCGGCTACAACAGCTTCAACCTTGCGCTCTATTCGGGGCCGTTGAGCAACAAGGGGAACAACTCGCGTGGTTGGCGGGTGCATCTGTCGACAATCACGCGCACGGCGATGCTCCCCTATTACCGCAGCGACGCCATGCATATGGAACGGTTGCACTGGGAAGCGGCCGTCGATCGCGCACCCGAGCGGATCGCCGACGACCTGCGTGCACACTTCGCGGCCGGATGATTAAACTAAGTGGTTGGTTTTTTCTTCGGCTGCTCAGGCGGCCTTGGCGGGAGCGTCCATCTCCCGTGTCCGCTGCCAGGTGTAGATAACGCGGTGGATTACTGTGATGGTAGAAAGCACGGCAATCACCCAGAGCACCGGCGCCATCACGTTGAACAGGGCGCCAATGATCAGCAGCACCAGACGTTCGGGGCGTTCCATGAAACCGACCCGGCACTGGCCAATGAGCGATTCAGCGCGGGCACGGGCATAACTTACCATGATAGCGCTGATCATGGCGAGCGCAGCCAGGACTATATAGAAGAAGCGGCTACCGCGACCGTAAAAAACCATCAATCCCAAGAACAGTGAGGCATCGCTGTAGCGATCGACGATGGAATCGAAGAAGCCTCCAAAGCGGGTTACCTGGTTGGAGGCGCGGGCCACGCGGCCATCGACGAGGTCGAAGAATCCCGAGCCTATAATGACGAGGCCGGCATAGAAAAACATGCGGCGCTGGTTGTCGCCGCTGGCGTATCCAAACAAGAACGCGGCGTAGGTATTGACTACCAATCCCATAACAGTTAGAGCATTCGGATTGATGCGCGAGAGCGCGAGCAGGCGCACGATGGCATCTAGCAGAACGCCGCAAGCTCGTCCGACTCCATTGGTCCAACTCATAGGACCCTGCTCATTGGCACTGTGTGGAAGCGGGGCTTTGCCCCGCTTGGACGGGGCGGAGCCCCGTCACCACACAAGCTGATCCAGCCCATCAAAGTTTGGATTGCAATGTTGCCGCTCATTCCGATTTCCGCTCAGTTTCCAGTTTGGCTTCGGCGAGATCGTGCATGGTAGAGAGCTTCAGGATTTCCATTTCGCGGCTTCCGCCGGGCGTAACGACCGTGGCGATGTCACCAACTTTCTTATTGAGGAGGGCTCGGCCAATGGGCGATGTAGTCGATATTTTGCCGGCGGCCACATCAGACTGCTCGCTCGCCACCAACTCGTATTTCATCTCTTCATTCTTGGTGCCATCGAAAATTGTCACGGTTGAGCCGAGGCCGACTTTATCCTTGGGAATGTTGTTCATGTTCACAAGGGAAAGATCGGCAAGGCGTTGGCCGAGTTGACGGACGCGCGCCTTCAGATATTCCTGACGCTGTTTGGCAGTGTGATACTCGGCGTTTTCGCTAAGATCGCCCAAGGCCACGGCCTTTTTGAGCTCTCTGGGGATATCGAACGCTAACTCGTGCTCCAGGGTGTTGAGTTCATCCCGAAGCTTCTTTTTGATGTCTTCCGTCATGGCTCTCGGCATTATAACCCTCGGGCAATGGGGCGTGCACGGGCGTCGGATCGATTGCAATGCCAGCCCAACCCGCTAACCGGTAACAACTTAGCTGCGCAGGAGGGAACGCTGCGGAGTTGGCGGCATCGGTTCGTCGATGCGCCTCGCTTCCTCATTGCCTTAGGATCGAGACTCAGCTAGACTTATGGGCAGTTCGACGCTCTCCTGGGCGCAGGCCCCCTCCATGAACGGAAACGGTGTTTTCCACATCGGCGATAAGGTCGTTTACCCCAACCACGGTGTCGGAATTATCGAACAGATCAGCAGCCGTACCATGGGCAACACGGTCGAGAAGTTCTACCTGCTGAAAATTGCAGCCAGCAGTTTGAAGGTCATGGTGCCGTTCGCCAATGTCAACAGCGTTGGGATGCGCCCGGTGGTGCGCAACGGCGAAGTAGAGAAGATCGTGGATTACCTATCCTCGGGCGAATGCATCAACGCAGCCGACTGGAAAGACCGTTTCAAGGAGAACTCCGACCGCATGCGTACAGGGTCACTGGCCGATGTGGCAGCGGTGCTGAAAAGCCTCCTCATCCTCGGACAGGTCAAGTCGTTGTCCTTCCGCGAAAAGAAGATGCTGGAGCGCGCCCGCTACTTGCTGGTCAGCGAAATTGCGATCTCGCGCAATTGCGCAGAGAGTCTGATTGAAGAAGCGCTGACCAAGGCGCTGACGAAGTGCAACCTGCGCTTCCCAGATATTTCCGAACTAGCCTCCTGACCGAATCGTGAGCTAATTTCCCGTAGAGACGCGGCTAGCCGTGTCTGCCGTTTGTTGCGTCTCGGCGTCCGAGGGACGGGCCAAGCCCTGTCTCTACGGCAAGACGAGTTAGCGCGTTGCGTGGGCTTCCATCCATGACTGAAGAATTAAAATAGCGGCCATACGGTCGACTGCCTGGCCCCGCTTCTTGATCGAAAGGTCGGTTTCGCGCAACAGGCGGTTGGCTTCGGTCGAAGTCCAACGCTCATCCCATAGATGGACGGGTACGCCGAAGTGGGAGTGCAGATCGTCGGCGAAGCAACGCATTTTTTCCGATTGCGTGCCCTCCGCGCCGCTCAGGCGTAAAGGCAGACCCACTACAATTTCCCGGACGTCGTATTTCGTCAGCACCTTTCCCAAGGCTTCGAGATCGCGACGCTTGTTTTGGCGCTGGATCGTATCGAGACCCTGCGCAGTGATGCCGAGCGGATCGGTGACTGCCACTCCGATTCTTTTCGAGCCAACATCGAGGGCCATGATGCGGCCAGTGCCGGGTGTTCCAAGTGCGTCCATCGGCTCATTGTAGATGGAGGCCGCGGTCAAATGGGCGAGCTGGCACGCCTCCCTGGGCAATGGCGTAAAGGCTAAGTGATTCCGATGATGCAATTCTCGCAGCAGTCAGGCAGAATTGTTTGGCCTGTAGGAATGCGGAGGCTAGCAATTGGACAATCAGGAAACCACAGAAACGCAATCTCGGCCTCACTGGTCGCAGACCCTGCTCGGCATAGCGCTCATCGTCATGTTCGCGTATTACGGCGAGTCGGTCCTGGCAGTGGTGTTTTTTGCCATCCTGCTGACGTTTATGCTCTCTCCAGTAGTGCAGGCATTGGAGTATCTCCACCTTCCGAGACCGTTGGCGGCGCTGACCGCCATGGTTGCACTATTGGCCGTGCTCTACGGCGTCAGTGCTGCCTCATACAACCAGGCTCTCATTTTCGCGGACAACGTTCCAAAGTATTCGCTCAAGATCCGCTCGATATTGCGACCATACCAACAGCAGGCCGAACGGCTGGAAAAGACGGGCGATGTGGTCAGTCCGGAAGACAAGAATGTTGTGCCGGTGCGGGAGGTACAGAGTTGGACGGAGGTGCTCACCCACGGCGCCGGCACTGTGACCGACATTGTGCTGGCGGCGTCATTCGTTCCGTTCCTGGCCTATTTTCTGCTGACCTGGCACAGCCATGCGCGTTCGGCCACTGTGATGCTGTTTCCTATGCACCACCGGCACACCGCGTTCGTGACACTCGGTCTTATTGGGCAGATGCTGCAAAGCTTTATTGTCGGAAATTTGTTGATCGGGCTGCTGATCTCAGGCATGAGCGTGGGCATTTTCGGTTTGCTGCACGTGCCGTTTTTCTACTTCGTCGGTTTCCTCAGCGGTTTTCTCAGCCTTGTTCCATACCTGGGAATTGTGCTCGCCATGGTGCCTCCGATCCTCGTCGGTCTAGGTCAACTCGAGCCCAGAGAACTGTTCTTCGTGGCGCTTTGCGTGGTGGGAATGCATTTGCTGGCACTCAACGTTCTTTATCCAAAAATGCTGGGAAGCCGTCTCAAGATCAATCCGCTGGCGGTGACGGTTGCACTGTTATTCTGGGGCGCGGTCTGGGGAGCTGTCGGGCTCGTGCTCGCCATCCCGATCACGGGAGCGATCAAGATCGTATGCGACCACGTAGAGTCGATGAAGCCTTATGCAGACTGGCTGGGCGAGTAGGTGATTGTACGCCAGGAGCCAGTAATTCTCTTTGACTAGTCTTGGTTCTAAAAATCTGGTTTCTAAAAATCCTGGTCTTCCGGCGTGCAACCGCAGACACCCCAGCCCCCGCCCAGTGCGTTGATCCACATGCACAGCGTCTCGAGATCATTTTTCTCAGTCGACCCGAGATTCGCGTCCGCTACTGTGGATTCGCTTACATAGAAGCCGCCAGCCGTACTGGTCAGTCTCTGAATGTGGGTGGCCCATACCCGCAGCCCAGGCGCCAGGGCATTCGTGAAGTTCGTTGGGCCACCGGCCTGGACCGAAGAAGAAATGATTTTGATAACCCCGCGTGAAGTTTCCGTCCGGGCGCTGAATGTGCTCGCCGTGAGCTGTTTATTCACGGATTCAGAGAGCAGGCCGTCTGACGTCACCTCGCAGCTGCAGCATTCCGCCATTTCCTGGCTGTCATCCAACACGTAGAACGATGCCCACAGTGGCCCGTTTTCCTGGCCCTCAACATCTGTGGTTGCCTGGTCGCCGTCGTTGATAACGCGCACGGTTTCATCCGGCGCACCGGCTGTATTCGCATTGGAAAAGTAGTTGACGAAGTAGATGCTGTTGTCACCGACGTTCTGAGCTTGTGCAACGCCACCCAATGTCAGGGCGATTGCTGGTATCACCAACATCAAAAACACAAGTTGTTTCATGATCGAACACTCCTTCCGCTTCGTGGCGCCTGGCAGCTTGGGGGAGGAGTCAGGTTAATGGGCGCGTTTGCAAGCTTTTTACGCTTTAGCGAGTTGCTGTGCAATTACCCACGTGGATTAGTCCGCGATCCGAAAGGTCGAGGGTTACTTCTTTCGGATTGGATTTTGTTGAGGCCGGCGTTTTACAGATGCACTTCAGTTGGCTGGAGGAAAACCAAAAGCCTTAGGGTCGCCTTGGTTAGGCGGCCACGGATCTCTTGGTGCGTCCCTTTGAGCTGACAGGTTGCGCAGCCTTGCGCACCAGGAAGGGTAGCGCCCCGGCGTATTTTGGCCAACGACTCATCGGCCGTGTACTCTGGGACTTTGTTGCAGTCTCAAAAGGCTTCTACACTAGAACCTTGCGCGCGCTAATCACACTCTCGCTGGTGTCAATTCTCGCCGTCACTGGCTGGGTTGCCTGGCAGGTGTATGTCCCAGTGTCGCCTCCCGCCGAGTCCTATTTGCTGCTTCACTCCGGCTATTCGACTCGAAGGATTGCGGCAGAGCTGAAAAAGGCGGGCGTGATTCGCAGCGAACTCGCATTTGGGCTCTGGCACGCGTTGCATCCCAAGCCATCTTTGAAGGCGGGCGAGTACCGATTTGAGCGTGCCGCCACCCTTCCGCAGGTTTACCAGCGGATCGCGCGTGGCGACATCTACTTCCATGTGGTCACGATACCCGAAGGCTACACGATGTTCGACATCGCCAATGCGATGGAACAGGCTGGGCTGGGATCGGCGGCCGATTTTCTGCGGGTCGCAGAGACTCAGACCCAGCTTATCTCGGATCTGGCGCCCGATGCGAAGTCGCTCGAGGGTTATCTCTTTCCGAATACTTACCAATTTACGCGCACGCAAAGCCTCGAGGAGATGGCCGCGGAGATGGTTCACCAGTTCCGGCTGGTGGCGCAGCAGATTGGCCTCGCTTCCAATATCCCCAGCGTGGTAACGATGGCTTCGATCGTGGAAAAAGAAACGGCGGCTCCAGAAGAACGTCCGCGCGTGGCCAGCGTGTACTATAACCGGCTGGCACAAAATATGGCGCTCGATGCCGACCCGAGCGTGATCTACGCGGAATTACTTATGGGCACGTACCAGGGGAGTCTCCACCACGCCGACCTGGCGGTCGAATCGCCCTACAACACCTATCGTTTTCCTGGGTTGCCGCCGGGGCCCATCGGCAATCCGGGGCGAAGCGCACTGGAGGCGGCTTTGCATCCTGACACGACGGATTTCCTTTATTTTGTCAGCGATGGCAACCTCCATCATCGTTTTGCCCACAGCCTGGAAGAACACAATCGGAACGTCGCCGCCTATCGCCGATCGCTCGGACTGCGGTAACCCCACGTGTGGCAGCGTATAGACCTAATGTTCATGGACTAGGGGAATCTAGTCGCTCAAAGTTTCTCACCTTAGTCTTCCAGTATCTGATTCCAATCGCCATCCCCGGCCTCTAGCGGGTTCCCCTGAGCGCGGTCTGGAAACTGGGAAGGCATGGGGCGGCACGACGTGGGGTCTGCCGCAGAGAAGCAGGACAGTCCGCTACATCTAAGTTTGGGCTTTGCAGATGTTGCAAAGGTGCCTGCAACCTGGTCGAAATGAGATTTGGCCAGTGCGCTAAAGCAACTGAGACGCGGGGGCGTAAGTGGACCCACGGGGGCATTGGACTGACGCCAGATTCAAGGGGAGCGTCAATGACAAAAATACAAAGCAGTTCGGTTAAGCTCTTTTTCTTCTTTACGTTTCTTGTCGCTGTAACAGCATTGCTGCCGGCACAGAGCAACTACAAGGTGATCACTGTCTCCAACGGTGGAACTATTTCAGGCACCGTAAAATGGTCGGGACCGATACCTCGCGGGCTCGAATACCCGGTTACGAAGGATCCGCAGATCTGCGACCCGGAGTCCAAAAAGACTGTTGATCTGGATCGATTGCTTGTTGGGCCGCAGGGCGGCGTGGCGAACACCATCGTTTATCTCAAGGACGTGACAAGTGGCAAGGCGTTTGACCTGCCTGAGCAACGGCGCCATCTCAATCAGTTGCATTGCCGCTACGTCCCACACATTCTGCTGGTACCCGAGAATGCCGTGTTACAAATGGAAAGCTCCGATGCGACGCTACATACCATTCATATGGAGGGTGCGGCAACATTTAACCTGCCCTTTCCATTCACGCACCAAATTACGGCGCGTACCATGTCCACGCCGGGACTGGTGCACCTGCAATGCAACGGCGGCCATGTCTGGATGAGCGCTGAGATGATGGTGGCGCCGCATCCCTACTATGCGGTCACCGACGAAAGTGGGAAATTCGACTTTACCGATGTGCCCTCCGGAACCTATCAAATCGTGGCGTGGCATGAAGGTTGGAGTTTTGCGGGAAAGCAGGAAGTCTACGATGTTCTATCCCAGCGGAGAGTCGATCGGCCCGTATTCACTCAACCGAAGATGTGGGAGAAATCGGTTACGGTTACCGGAGGCGGGATGAGCACGGTCAACTTTGTTCTCTCCGGCAAGTAAGGACGCGTGCGGGATCGGTTGTGTGCTTCAGAGCGCAACCGTAAGGCGAGGGTCAAGACAAGGATCAAGATAAGAATACCGCCCGTATGAGCTTCATAATCGAGCCGTCACCAATGGTTTTGCTATCGCCTGCCACGCTCCTATAGGAGCGTCTCGCCTCCCAAAGTGGTACCATGGCTCGGTTACGGCATGACGAAAGGTGACTTGCTCCGGCCGGCAAATCGCAGCGGGCGAATCTTGCTCGCAGCCGTCGCCGGCGTCGCTTTAACTTTGGCAGGGCTGCCCGGGGGTTTTGAACTGGCCCATGGTCAGACCGCGGCTCCAACCAAGGAATCCCGGTATTCCCTTACTCTTCCGCTCACGAGCTTCTATAACACGGCGCATCCGCTGCCTCTGGGCAAGCCGGGACAACTGATACGTTCGGAGACGGCCGACCAATACGACCTTTCCTATGAGTTATCCGCACTGCGGATTCTTTATCATTCGCGTACCGCAAACGGAGAAGACGTGGCGGTCTCGGCAGTGGTGCTGGTTCCGAATGGCAAGCCTCCGGCAGGAGGATGGCCGGTGGTTGCCTGGGCGCATGACTTCAGAGGAGCGGCGCGACAGTGCGCTCCCTCACTGATGCAAAATCTGGGTGTCGGGCCGATTCTCTCTATGTATGCCAATCTCGGTTATGCGGTGGTCGCGACCGACTATTCCGGACTGGGCGCCGATTCCGGCAAGCCGGTGGTGGATATGGAGTCGAACGCGTTGGATGTCCTATATTCGATTCCGGCGGCGTGCGCGGCTGTGAAGGAGATTGGGACGCGATGGATCGCGTTGGGAACTTTCCAGGGGACGCTCGCTGTAGCCGGTGTGGCGGAGAGCGCGGTGCGCGATCCCAATTACCTGGGTAGCGTTGCCGTCTCGGGATTCGCGGATGCGCGGGACGCCTATGAGCGCATGGCGTTGCGTTCGCCTAACCGTATGCTGCTCGAATTGGGATCGAGCGTTCAATCGCTTTATCCGGAATTCCGGGTGGGAGAGTTGCTGAAAGATGCATCGATTCCTGCCTACAATCGCGCCGCGCAGACTTGTGGCGGAGAAACAGAGCTCGGGTTCACTGACGGAATGCTGAAACCGGGCTGGGAAAACAATCCGCATGTGGTGGAATACTTCAGCAGGAATACACCCGGCCAAAAGTCGGACCACGGGGCGCTCCTCGTGATCAGCGGTGAGGCGGACTCGGCTGTACCGGCGGATATGTCGGCGAAAACTGTAGCCCGCATGTGCAAGCAAGGAAGCCGAATTCTTTTTCGAAAGTATCCGAATCTGGATGCCAGCGGCGTAATGGGAGCGTCTGCCGCGGAGCAGATCAGTTGGATCAAGGCGCGGTTCGAGGGCTATGCTGCGCCGGACAACTGCCGTTGAAGCCGGCAAAATCGAGTGCTCACACTAGAAGGATTGAATGGCGCTGGCCTCGTCCGCCTGGATGTCGAACACCGTATACAACCTCGTCATCTGAAGCAGGTCATGGAGCCGTTGGCTGAGGCTGACGAGCTTCATCTGTCCCCCGTGAGACCGTATCGTTGTATAAGACTTGACCAGTTCTCCCACGCCCGAGCTGTCGACATAGCCCACGCCGTGCAGGTTGAGAATGATCTTATTGTTCCCCTTCTCCAGGAGCTGACGAATGCTGTCGCGAAGCATAACATTGCCTTCGCCGAGAGTTATTCGGCCACTGATGTCGATTATGGCAACGTCCTCGACGTGGCGAACGGCAGCTTGCATCTTGACAGGAGTGCGCTCCGCAACCCCGAGACCCAATCGATCCAGCACTTCGCAGGCAATGTTCGCCGTCTCCTGCGATTCTGTGCGCACCACGATAAGGCTGCGGCCTTGTTTCAAAACGTCGAGGAAAAACGCTGTGTCTTCGGAAGTTTTTTCGGTGGCCTGCGAAAGGGGACTCTCGCCTTTATCAGTGGCAGCCCCTCCGATTGCCGAACCTGCGCCGGCTCCAGCGAGTCCAAGCAGGGCGGCTGCACCGAAGCCGAGGGCAAAGACCTGTCCGATCCCTGGGACGACCAGGAGCGTGGCTGCGATCACTCCTGCCGACATGCCGGTGGCTGCGCCCATGAACCCGCCGACGGTTGCGCCAAATCCTTGACCGACGCTCTTGGCTTCCGCCTCCGACAGGGTCAGAAAGACAATCGATTCCTTGGGCACCTTCCGATCGATTAGCTCTTTTACGGCCGCTTCAGCACGGTCGCGAGAAGCAAACACTCCAATTGCAGTTTCCAATGGTTTCTCCTGGTTTCCACAAAGTTCCGACAGCCGATCGGCATTTCGCTGGCGAAGTCGCAGCCCAAGTCCGATCGGCGGAAGGACTCTGCCGGGAATCGATTGCGCTTAAAGCCGATTCAGATGCCGACTCCTTCGGCTACCAACTGCGTTCAGAGTCAGGCGAGTCGGCTTCCTGCCTGAACTGATTTCGTTTGCGGCAAACAATGAAAATCATGGCCACCGACATGAACGTTGGGGGGACGATCAGAATCAGAATCCCACTGCGCAAAGCCTCAATCATTCGAGCACCGGAGGAGGCGGCCTGTGTATAACAGAGCGCGCAGCTCTGGGAGAAGACCGGCGTGGCGGCAAGCATAACCAGTGCGGCCCCACCAAAGAGCGGCAGCGCTTTCTTGATGAGTGTCATAACTTCAACTTGCTTATCGGGTCCCACGCTAACGACTCCACTCTGCCATATCTTTCGTGTTCTCATGCTTGCACCAAAGCCGACCAGTTATTTTGAAAATGGCGCATGGCCCACCAGCATCCGGAAGCTGTCGGTCCAGCCATATTGCATCCCGAGCAAGACAGAAATGGTGAAGATGCCCACAAACCATAAAAAAACCCGTTTTTCAGACCAGAGATGCATGAAGAACAATACGGCTAGCCCCGCCTCGACGCAAGCGACCGTCAGCATGCGCCAAAACATCTGCGCCGCGTCGATGTTCTGATAGGCAATCAGGAATTGCAAGCCTGCTAAAGCCAACAGGCATACGTAGACAACCAGATCTTTGCCGATTCCCGTGTTATGCTGTTCCACTTTTGTCATGTTGTGCCCCGCATTCCGCTCTCGAGATCTTGATCTAATGTGTAAGGTTCAAGAGATAAACGAACGGCACCACGAACATCCACACCAGATCGACGAAGTGCCAATAAAGACCAAGGATTTCGATATCGTCGGCGTTGTAGCGGCCGCCCTTATAACGCAGGCCGACTACGAGCAAAGCGATTACGCCGCAGGACACGTGGGTGAGATGCAAGCCGGTTATGCTGAAGAATGACGCCCCAAACAACCCCGTGCCCCAGGGATTCTTGAACATAGTCATGCCTTCACCGATGAGGCTCAGCCATTCACGAATATGCAGGAAGGCAAAGGTAATACCCAGAACGGCCGTGATCATGGTCCAGCGAAAGGCCGCGGCTTTGTCGCCCGCGCGAGCCTCGCGAAGTCCGATGAGCATGGTCAAGCTGCTTGTGAGCAGAATGAACGTCATCAGGGCGACATTGGTGATGCTGTGGAAAGGGCGTGGCCAGTCGGGCGTTCCATTGCGCAGAAATCCATAAGCGACCAGGCAGGCTGAAAAGGTCATGGTGTCGGCGATAATGAAGAGCCACATCGCCAGCTTTTTTGTAGGAATTGAAAATGGCGGTTCTGACGTGACACCTGACGAGTGTCCACCCATAGTCAAATCTGCTGAACTCACGGCGCCTCCGATGGTCGAGTCGGTGAAATTTTAGTTGCTTATAGTTTCATCCACAGCAGCACAAGCAGATACACCCAAAGAAAATCCACAAAATGCCAGTAACGGGCCGCCGCATCCAGTTGGTACCGGCGCAAGGCCAACTTATTTAGCTTGCCGATAACGTAGATTAGTCCGCCAAGGCCGCCGAGAACGTGCAGCGCGTGTGTAACAGTTAGAACATAAAAAAATGAACTGCTGGGATTGGTCGCCAGATAGAGTCCCTGGGCTCTCAACTGCGACCACGCAACGTATTGACCCGCTACAAAAAGCAAGCCGAGAAACAAGGTTATGTACAGCCAGCGGGCCGGACTTTCAGTCTGACTGTTCAGTCCGCCCATGAAAGCGGAGACGCGGCGACGGGCGAGCTCGAGGGTTACGCTACTGGCAAGGAGCAACAGCGTGTTGAAGTAGAGAATGGAGGGTAAGTTGAAGGTCTGCCAATCCAGCGATGCCCCTTTGCGCACGATGAGGGCGCTGGTGAACGCGGCAAACATCATCGTAACGCCGAAAAGCACGACCCAGATGGCAGTTGACGAAGGTGGCGGGGAGTATTTCAAGGCCACGCGCACATCGCCCCCCGAGGGTGCCAGGTTTTTCCAACCGCCGTTTCCCGTGTGTCCTTGACCGGGCACACGCTGTGGATCGATTTGTGGCGGTTCATGAACCGTAGTTGCCATAAATGCTAGACATCCTTTCCAACTAAATACCTTGAAAACCAGACCGCGAAGCTACCGCGATAAGTGAGCAGCGGTTATCGCCGAAACCGTTCTTTCCAGTTAGTTTTCCTCATTCTCGGTGTGGACTTGCTCGGGCGATGTCTGCATGACATAGTCACCGACTGAACTCTGCACACCATATTGATAAGGATCGTGGTAAACGACCGGATGCTTACCGCCAAAATTGTCGAAGGGTGGAGGCGTAGCCGTACTCCATTCGAGTGAAGTGGCCTCCCACGGGTTATCCGGAGCCGGCTTGCCCCAGAACCGGCTGTGAATCAGGTTATAGATAAAAATGAGCTGTGCTGCGCCAGTGACGAGTGCAGCAACCGTGATAAAGCGATGCACCGGAATCAGTGGCTGCAGATAGTCATCTACAAAAGACGCGTAGCGGCGGACATTCCCGACCATACCGAGGTAGTGGAAGGGCATAAAGATGCAATATGCGCCCACAAAGCTAAGCCAGAAATGAATTTTGCCCAAAGTCTCGTTCATCATTCTTCCGGCCATCTTGGGGAACCAGAAATAGGTTCCGGCGAAGATGCCGAACATGGCCGCAACCGCCATGACCATGTGGAAGTGTCCAACCACAAAGTAGGTCGCGTGGAGCATGATATCGATCGAAGGTTGGGCCAGGAAGAACCCGCTCACGCCGCCGCTCACGAACATCGAAATAAAGCCCAGGGCAAACAGGGAAGCCGAGTTGATACGCAGCCTAGAACCGTAAAGGCTGAAAGTCCAGATGAGCACCACAATGGTTGCCGGAATGGTGATGATCAGCGTGGGAAAAGAGAAGGCCAACGAAGAGTACGGATTCATGCCGCTGACGAACATGTGATGGCCATACACCATGTAGCTGAGGACGGCAAGCGCTCCCATGCAATAGATGAGCACTCTCTGACTAAGCATCTGCTTACGCATGTTGGCCATCAGGATATGGGAGACGATGCCCATGCCAGGGACGATAGCGATGTAGACCTCAGGGTGTCCGAAGAACCAGAACAGGTGCTGCCAGAGCAGAGTCGAACCGCCGGAGTGCGGCTGCATTTGGCCGTTGATCACCACATTCGATGGGACAAAGAAACTGGTTCCGGCGACGTGGTCGAGAATGCAAAGGATGCATGCCGGCATTAGGACGGCAAACGCCGTCAGCCCCATGCACGACGTAATGAACCACGCCCAGGCGGAGAGCGGCAGACGCATCAGGCTCATACCTTTGACGCGAAGATCAAGCGTGGTGGTAATGAAGTTTAATGATCCCAACAACTGGCCAATGCAAAACAGAGCAATGGAAGCCATCCACAGAATCACACCCATGCCCTGGCCGGGACCGCCGACCGAACCCACCGCATTGAGTGGCGCATATTGAGTCCAGCCTCCGAGCGTCGGTCCGTCGGCGACGAAGAACGACGACATCAGGACGATGAAGGCCGTGAATGTCACCCAGAACGACATCATGTTGAAGCGCGGAAACGGCATATCTTCCGCGCCCACCTGAATGGGCAGGAAGAAATTTCCGAAGGCCGCAAAAGGCGCGGTCGTGAGCACAAAAAAGACCATGATTGTGCCATGCATGGTCATCAATTGCAGGTAGTATTCAGGCGTCATCACTCCGTTGGGAGCGCCGGTCTTCGATAGCAATTGGAGGCCGGGAATCGCCACGTTGTTCCAGCCCAGGTGGATGCGCATCAGCCAGGAAAGGACCATTCCGCAAAAAGCGGCGAACAGGGCCAACGCGTAATACTGTTTCCCGATCACTTTATGGTCCAGACTGAAGACATGCTTCCGAATAAAGCTGGTCGGAGGAGCGTGGTGTTGCACCGCGTGCGCTGATGTATCGTGCATTTCTTCACCTAAGAAAAAGATTTGCTCCCTCGATGCCAGATTACGCCGAGGGGAAGGAACTATTGCAATGCCGCTTGCTGCTTGAGCCAATTATCGAAGTCTGGTTGAGACATCACTTCCAAGTACGCCTTCATGTTGTAGTGCCCGAGGCCACAAAGCTGCGTACAGACAATTTCGTACTTGCCGATCTTCGTTGCCGTGAAATGCACCGAAACATCCAATCCGGGGACAAAATCCTGCTGCACTCGCAACTCCCGGACAAAGAAAGAATGGCCAACATCTCGGGAATGCATGAGCAGATGAATTTCCTTATTCACCGGGATCGCCATCTCGGCGGTCACGATATCGTCTTTGGAATCCTGGTCGTTCGTGGTGTCGAGACCAAAGAAATTCTCCGTCGAGTCATTGATAAGTTCGGGGTGGATGGGGCCGAATTTTCCATCCGGACCAGGGTAGCGAAAATAAAACGCGAACTGTTGGCATTGCACCTGGATGGGCATGGCATCGGCGGCTGGCGGGGTCAGATATTGGTTGGCCCAGGCCTTTACTCCGAAGACTCCGAGGGCAAGTACTTCCACACCGACCACGAGGAAAGCGGCGATTACCAAGCCCGTGGCGCCGACGGGAAACTTCTTGAGTTTCGCGTCTGGGGCGCGGTTGGAGAATCGCCAGACGAAAAAAGCCAAGAGAAACTGCGCGGCGAGAAAGGCTATCCCAGCCTCCGCCATGGTTTCTGACATCTGCTCGTCGATCAGGCTTCCGTGGGCCGAGATATCCTCAGGCGCCACCCAGGTGTGACGCAGGATAGGAATCGCAGAAAGAATGGCTATTACGATGATGGTGACCGAAAACAATTTCGCCATGATGTCTCCCGCTGGCTCTCAGAATATGGCCTTTGCGTTTTTCTCAAAATCACGCGCGCCGACTTGGACAAAAAAAGCCCTCTGGGCCGGAATCGGACATCCCGCACCCGTGGCGCATCAAGTTGTTATCCGAGACTTCTACTTTCAGCCTTACGTCACTTAGCCTTAAAGGTAAAGTCGGCCTTGGCCGCCACGCCCCCAGCTACGGTCACCTTCTGGGTTTGCGTTCCGTAAGTCTCCTGCCACGCCGTCACGGTGTAACTTCCAGGGGGCACATTCTCAATGGTGTACGAACCGTCCTCATTGGTGGTTGCGTACGGGCCCTTTACCACCGCAAACCATCCGCTCATCCAGGGATGGATGTTGCACTTCACAGGGATCATTTCTGGCGCTTTCCAACTCTTGGTGACAGGCGGAGCTCCTGGCGGCTGCGACTGGTTCCACGGGATATTTCCAGCAAGAGGATTGGGCTGCGGGTGGATATTGTGCGCCGTCTGATCGCTGGTCTCGACTTTGAAATCCTGGCCTACGTCCATCGCCAGTACGTGCGGAGTGTACATGCAGTTCTTCTGATCGAAGACGGGGACTGCAGTAGGCTTGGCGGCTGCCGCCGTCGCGCTCAACCCCTCCGAGATGTACAGGACGACATTCTCCAAGCCTCCATCTTTGCCCACCTCAACGAGCTGGAGATGAGCCGGATCATTGGCGTGTTGTTTGACACACCACGGATCCTTTGACATGTCGATACCCTTCATGTGTGGCGGCGTGCCATTGAGCTTAACGGTGCCGGTAATTTTGCCATCACCGGCAGCACTCGCCTTGTGGCTCATGACAAATGAGGCAAGACCGGCCAACACTAGACCGGCGAAGACGACGACCAACCAACGGCTGTACTGACGGTTCATGGTGCTCTCCTGAATGGCGTTCTCCTAAGGTCGGATCAATTCGGAAGGGGTAACCCTCCCACATCACTGCTACTGCGTTGCCGCGTTCGGGTTTACCGGCTTCAGGCCCAGTTGGTGGGCAATTTGCCGTTCCTTTTCGTTGAAGGAGTTGTGGGGCTGCAAACTGCGCAGATAAAATACCAGGTCCCACGCCTCATCGGGCTTAATGTTATCGGCAAACGACGGCATCGGCGTGCCATCTAGACCGGTCATAAAGATTCTGTAGATATCAACGTCGGTGCTGCCGCACTTCGGTCGGGAACCATCGGTGAAGTTGAAGGCCGCAATGGGCTGATTGAGATCGTCGGTAAGCGTAGAGGCGGATGGGCCATTGGCCATACCTTGCACGCCGTGGCACTTGAAGCACTGCATCTTGGCGAAAACGTCTTGCCCGGCCTTGACCCGCTCGGGCGTGATTTCAGGCTCGGGAGGGATTTGAATGGGAGTGCCGGCCTTCTCCGTCTGCCAGCGCGGCGAGTAGTGCTTAATCCACGCCACCAAATCCGCTCGCTCCTGCTTTGACAACGGGTTCCACGAAGGCATGTTCGAGCGATCAAGTCCGCGGCCAATCGTATCGAAGAGATCTTGGTCGGTGGGCAAAGTTCCGGTCGGAGTGGATCGGCATTTGAAAATCGCCAACTGGAAATTACGCGGCTGGGCGTACATAGGGGTAGTAAACCAGACCGCATTCTCGCCCTCACCGTCTCCTAGTTCGCCGTGACAGCCGACGCAGTAGCGGCGATAGGGCAGAGCTGCGCGCTGGGCGTCTCCGGTAATGTTCCCGACGTGGCTCGACGCCGCCGGCGAGTGCAGCCAGTCTTGCAGTTGATACGTGGTAAGCTGCCCATAAGCGGCGGTGGAGAAGCAGAGAAAGACAACCACGCTCAACAAAATCGAACACTTGAGTAAGTTTGTATGCACAGCCATCCCCCTCCTTAGAAGTCGAAGTCAATACCAAATAGTAGTTCGCTGCTGGTCAGGTTTGTGCCAGTAACGGGTGACGTTCCGTCCTGATGAAACCAGTTGTACTCGCCGTGATAGGCGAAGCCAGCGCGGCTCGTCATGAACGGGTTGTAACGATAGCCGACGGTGTACGTCGAGACGTTGCCGAGATTGGAAGGCGTGCCGGGGGTCGATTGCTGCGACATTCGGATGGTTTCGTAGCGGCCGATCAAGATCATTTGCGGGCTGACCACGTAGTGCGGTTCAAAGAGCACGCCATTCCAGGTTGGGTTGCGAGAACCCGCAGGCAGGGTCGTCGTTCCTGGAATGTTGTTGCAGACACCAGTTGGATTGGCATTGGGGCATGTCGCGGACGAAAAATCAATCGGGTCGCCATAGCCCTGGCCGAACCACGCGCTATCCTCGCCGTGCTGCGTAACAACCTGAACGTCAAAATGCGGACCGAAGTAGAACTGCCCGACGAAGCCCTCGCGGCTATAACCCTTGTTCTGAGTGCCTGAACCCCCGATTGGCGCACCGCCGTTGGTGAGAAAAGCCGTCGGCGCTCCGCCTGCCATCACGTAGAAGCCGACACGCTCCACGCCAAGTATGCCGGCATCGAACGCCTGGCTGCCCGTAATAAAAGTGGAATAGGATTCGGAACCGTAGGGTAATTCGACCTGTCCATCGTTCGAGCTAAGTAGCGCAACCGAGTAGCGGGTACGATCATTGGCGGAATGACCCATCACCTCGAGTCCGAGTTGATTGTCTCCCATCTGCCCATAGATGTTGTGATCGTTGGTCGGAATGAAGTGGTAGAGCTGGTAGATGCCCCCGTTCGCGGTAAGCGTCAAAATGCGCTTCTCGGAAAGCAGGTTGTCGAGTTCGAACTTACCCAGCTTAATGTTCAGCCACGAACTCCCGTCGACGTTGTCGAGCCGCGCCATGACGGTTTCGAAGTGGAACGATGCTGTGGGGTCGGACGAAGGCAGCACATAGAAGGAGAAGTTCTTTTCAAGCGTGCCTCCGGTGTGGAAATCGAGACCACTGAGGTCGAATCCCGTAGTTGTGATTCTGGCCTCACCGTTGCTCATGCCGGTGGAGGTGTCGACCTGAACTTTGTTGGTGCTGACCCTGTGCCAGATCGGCGTGATGCGGAAGGTGACTGGCCAGTATCCGGGATTCTGCCAGATTGGAGAGTCGCGATCGTTCATTAACTGGTAGCCATTGTCTTTGAATTTTTGGCCGAAGTAGTTCAGCATCGGCCAGCTTTCGTGACAAGCCGAACACCGAAGTCCATATTTTCTGGCGAAGGCCGGAAGCGCATTCGCCGATTGGCTGGCGGTCAGGATCACGAAGATTAACGCGAAAGCGGCGGCGAGGACGGAATTTACACGCAGCGCCTTCTGACAGAGTTGAGACTGCGCCCACATACGCATGCTGCACTCCTCAGACAAGCTTTATAGATTTTGCAACAACCCCACTTGCAACGCGAAGGAGCGAAAAAAGCCACGCAGCGACCAAGCGCGAACATCGCTGCCCAGCTACTATGCTTCAGCGAAATCAAAAAACTCTTTGTGGTGAAGTGGTCCTACCACTCACTAGCCGGTGGATACTACTACCATCGAGGTACAAAGTGCAATAGGGTTGTTACATTATTTTTTTCGGGAGTTTAAAGAGTATCCAAGATTTTGTACGCTACCGAACGTATCGTATTGCGAGTTGACAGCAATCACCCGAGCGTATAAGACTCTTGCCACAGGATACCGGAGCCGGTTCGTGATCTGGCATAGGAGCTTTCGCCGTAAGGCGCTGGATGTGTTTAGCAGCATTCGACTTTATCTTCCGCAGAAACTCAGACTGATTGTGGCGCTTCTTCCGCTGCTCGCCGCAGGAGCGATCCCATCGCACGGCCGCGAGAAGAATGTTCTCCAGTACGGCGAGGGCTTAATCGTCAATATACCCCTGCCGGAGCCCGAAGTCGCTGGAGTGGTGGAAGAAGAGGTGCAGGATACCATCATCCGGGGAACCAAGGAATACAACAAGGATGAGTACGTTGCGGGAGCGATCGCAGCCACATCTACGCCCGTATTTCCGAAATGGACGGAGAACGGAAAGGTCTTCTACAAGGTACGGAAACAGGCTCTCGATCCGAGGAACTTCAAAGACAGCAGCGATGTGGGAACTCTCGCCGTGCGCTATGTGGTAAAGCCGCAGGGTGACAAGAATACGGTCCTGCGCATCGACGCAATATTTGTGGAAGATTTTCGCCGCGTGGCGCACGCCTCGAACGGCTCGGTCGAAAGCGCGGAATACAAGGACATCCAGGACCGGCTCGCTTCGATTGAGTTGGTCAAGAAGGAAACCGCCGAGGCTTTGCGAATTAAACAGGAAATGTTGGCGAAGAAAAGGTCCGGCCTGGATGCTGAGGCGAGTAACAACGAAGTGAGTAACAACGAGGTGAGCAGCAGCAAAGATAATGACACAGAAATGCTGAGCACTCCGCCGTCAACTGTGATGACGAGCGATAGCATGAATGCCGCCGGTCCTAACGGTGGGAAGACGAGCGCCCAGGCAACGCCTTCATCGCAATCACCATCATCCGCGCCGCCCCAACCGGCTCCGACCTGGCAGGAATCCGGCAAAACGCTGGAGCAGCACGTGGCGGAACTTCGCCAACAATTAGGGAGACTGGTCAAGCAGCCTGGAGCCCCGCTAAAATCCGCTCCGTTCCACACCGCCAGCACGCTGAAATTACTGCAACCTGGAGCTGAAGTGCTGATTCAGATCACAACAACATATTGGTATGGCGTTGAAACCCATGATGGCGATCACGGATGGATTCGACGCGACCAGTTGGAACAACTACGATGACGGAGCGCGGAGCAGCCGCCGGTTGGTTGTCAACGTTGTCGTTGTCCTTGCTTGGCGCAGCGTCTTCGACGTTCTGGGCCGGAGCTCTTGGGGCGGCCATTATCGTGCTCGCCATGGCGCAGAGCGGTCGAGCCGAAGCCGGCTCGTATGAGCGCACCTTTCATCAGCCCAAAAGCGCTGTGGAAAAGGCGCTTAAGGAGTTGCAACCGGCCCTGAGTGGACGGCTACCTGTTTTAGACGGCTTCGCTTTGACAGGCGATCATCCTTTGAACCATTATCAGCGGGCCTATTACCAAACTGCCGTGCAGGTGAGTTCCAGTGCGTCGGGCGACTCGGTGGTGCGGGCGAGCACGAAAGTGACCGCATGGTACGCGGATTCCAATCCGTCTCACTCCGGATACCAGTTGTTGATCTCAAACGGCCGGCTCGAATCCGATCTTCTGGATCAGCTGGCGGATTTGCTGGCGAGCAAGCCGAATACGTCAAACCCCACAGTGGCATCGGCTAATAAGCGAGGCACGATGGGCAAGAGTGCTGATGAACCGGCCATATCAGCTCCTGTTCCCCAGCCGCAGGAAAAGGAAAAATCGCCGGAACCGGGACGTGGGCTTTCATCGCCCTTGGAGCAGGGTCTCACATCTCCGCGTCCAGCGGACAACAAAACTGCGCCAGAAGCTCCGGCCCAAACCAGCCTGCAGGCGGAGGCCGCTGCCCTGGAGGAGGTGCTCAAGAACCAGGCGCATCCCAAGAACATCGTCGCGGTAAAAAAATCGGGAACGCCGATAGTGAGTAGCCCAAGCCTGACTGGCAAGACTTTGTTTTTAGCGAGCGCGCACGACGAATTTGAGATGCTGGATTTCGATGCAGACTGGGTTCACGTGCGGATTTCAGGGTTGTCGAGGGGATGGATCTGGCGTACGAGCCTGGAAATGCCGGAGGGCATTTCCGACGTCCCGCTGGCCGCGGCGCGTGGCGCGCCGGTTGTGGCCGATCTGTTTCAGGTGTCGCGCGAAGAAACAGCGCCCTTCCCTGGCGATTGGGAGCCGCTGCGCGGAAAGAACGTGAGAATTATCTCGGTGCAAAAGATTCAGGAAAACGAGGGAGACAGCGGCGCGCAAGCGAAATTGGAATATGCCAAGTCGCTGCTCGACAAGAACTACGCGGAACTAGCGGGAAAATCTCAAGAACTGGCGGGGGTTGTATTGATTTTCGATTCCGTCGATGGGGGCATGATTGCCGCCACTTTGCCTACTGTCCGGCAATGGAAGGCGGGGACGTTATCCGACGCAGGTCTTTGGCATCAATGCTATTTCGATCCGCCCGAAACATTCAGCGTTTCGAGTCCGGCCGGTGGTCACTAGTTTTGTCAGTTTCGGTGGGCCACGCGGTGGTAGGCGAAATCTATCGGAGATGACATCAGAGAGTCCGCTTTCGAGCCATGCACGAAACTTTGATCGAAACTCTCATCGCGGGAGATGGTCATTAAGCCGATACTCGCCGAGGAGGTCTGCGAGAATCCATACTGCTCCGGCAATCTCGAAGGTTTCGGCGTTTTCGCTCCAATTCGCATGACTGTGGGGATTTGAAAGAACCAACGGTACCCACACGAGCAGCCCAAAGCTCAGGAGCATCAGTGTCAATAGGCGAGTCGCGAGAAGTGCGATCCGATTCGTTAGAAGAGCGACAGTCGCGAATGCGAACAAAACAGTCGTCGCTACCGCCCAAAACATCTGATTCGGCAGCACCCACTTCGGAACAAGATGGGCGGTAGCGTCAAGGTAAAACGCCTGTTCGAGAGTAAAGGAAGCGGTACAGATGCCCAGAAGAATGCGCCCGATCCGATTAAGAGTTTCCCGCGACCATGCCCGTGACCCTGCAGATGACAAGCGCGCATAAACCATCGTCGCACCCGTCAGGAGAGAGAATTGCTCGAAGAAATTGCCCCAACTATTGTAGATCCGCGGTGCGGCGACGATTCCCGGCACGCACAGCAAGGTGAAGACGAGATAAGCCGCACCAAGGACGGCTGCGCCCGTTTTCGCGGTTCGACGAAACTGAATGGCAGCCCCGCCGAAGATCAGGGCAGCGGATGCAGTTTGGACGACATAACGCAGCTGATGCGAGCCGTTGGAGTCGTGCCAGGCCAACGCGATTACGCCAAAAGACAAAGCCGCCACTCCAAACACATGACGGCCAAGGTTCGAACTGGGCGCCGATACGGTCATTTGTAGAAGTTCTACCTGACTCTCGTCGACATCCGCTAATTCTCGCTCTCCACCGGCGGCGCCTTGGGAGCCGGCAAAGCCTTCAACCGCTTGCCCGGGTTCGGAGGCGCGAATGGCGGAGTGGGCGGACTCGGCGGCGCCGCGACCGCCACCGTCCCTTTGCGGATCTCGATCGATCCCTTGTCGCAGTTCAGCGCCAGCCGTGGGCCGTTGACACCGATGGATCCGCTGGCGCTGGATTGCCTATCTCGATTGTCGACTTTGATCTCATCAAAGTCGCTCTCGATCTCGCCTTCTCGCGTGCGCGCTTCCACCTTCACCGGAGTATTCGGCGGAATCGATATTTGCACGTCGCCCTTGCGGTTATCGATCTCTATGTTTCCCGGTTTCCGCAGTCCAACTTCCACCGTCCCATTCGAGTCCTGGAGCCGCAGATCGCCCGACAAACCTTCCAGCGCCACATCTTTCGACCGCGTAGTCAGGCGCATCGGTCCCGACAGCGAATCGGCGCGCAGGTCGCCGGAATCCAGATCCAGCCGTCCATCGAGCCGCGAAAATTCCATGTCGGTGCGCGAGGAATGAAAGCTGACCGTCTTGCTCACGCGCACCAGGCGCACGCTCTCCTGAAACTCTCCATTCAGATGCACCTCGCCATCCACATCTTCGAGCGCCACTTCGTTGGCCTTCCCCTGAATCGTGACGTCGCCTTTCACATGCGCCAGCCGCGAGGAACTGCCCTCCAGATTGAGCAATACATTTCCTGTCTGGTCGTTGATGTTGACCTCACCGCGATGGTGATTGATCTCCACGCTGCCGCTCATGCCCGTCAGCGTCACATCGCCTCGACTTGAAGTGATCACCAGAGGGGTGATGGCGGGTACATAAATATCCATGTCCGTGCTCACGCCCTTGTCTCCAGCGCCCTGCGTGTTGGCATTCAGCGTGACGATCTTATCGGTAACCGTGATCTGAGGCTTGGTCTTCGAGTTATAACTCTCGGCATCCTGCTCTTTTTCGGCGCGAACTTTTTTGCGCACCGAGACTTTTATAGTCTTCGCGTCGCCCACGTTAATCGTGATCGTCCCGCGGTCGTCATTCACATGGAGAATGCTGCCCGCCGGAATTTCCTGGCTCAACTCGTCGCTGTAGTCGAAGGTCGAGCCGCTGAAAATCTCGTCCAGATCTTGATCGTCGCCAATCTGTATGTGTTCGCCCAGATTCTTCCAGTCGACCCGCGATGCTTGCGTCGCAATCAGTCCAGCGCAGATCAGGAACAGCATCAGGAAAATGCCGCCAACCCCAATGCCGCGCATCGGCTGGCCATAACGCTTTGCCTGTTCGTGTTCAATCAGTTTGAGGATGCCCCACAGAATCAGCAGCGCTGGCCAGAACCGCGCGAAGAGCGATCCCAGATGGTGGATATCCATGATCCCCATGGTGCCCAGCAGAAACAGCACCCCGATCAGGATCAGCACAACCGGCCCAGCGATCGAACGATGCGGAGGCGGCGGAGTTGGCGGCGTCGGTGGAATGATTAGGCTAGCCACGGTTCACCTCCCCGGTTGGCGGAACGACGCCAGGTGGAACGACGCCAGGCGGAACGGCGCTCGGCGGAACGGAGCCAGGCGCAGGCGGTGGGGGTGGTGGGACCGGCGGTGTCGGAGAAGTCGATCTCCCCGCAAGATTCTCCAGCACCTTCGACAGAGGAATGTGCCCTTCGACCGATGCGTTCCCTTGCGCCAACTTCACCGCGCCGATTACCAGCAGAATGACCGGCCAGGTTCGGCCAAAGTTAGCAACGTGCAAAGTGTGGTCCAGCAGAAACAGGAAGCCGATCGTCATAAGCATCGCCGGACCCATAATCCTCCGCGTCCGGCAGCGTGCGCACTGGCATCCCACGGAACACGTACCCACCAGTCCCCAGTTGCGGGCGAACAGCCATCCGCCGAGGAAGATCAAAATCAGCGGCCAGAAGCGATCGAGCCCGAATTCGGTGAGTCCCATGGTGTGCAGCAGGAACAGCACGCCCACCAGAATGAGCACGATCGCGCCCATCGGAATTTTGCTCGTCTCGATCTTGGCGCCGCCTCCAAAAGTCGCCGCCAACCCAAACGGATCCGGTGCCGGCTGCGCCATCTGGATCGCCTTGGCCGAGCGCACCGCATCGAAAATCTGATAGATGACGAAGAACGCGATGCCGAGCCCGCAGAAAACGCCAAGAGCCGTGGAGTGCTCGCTGTCGGCGGCATTAGCTCCGATCACCAGTAAAACGAAGATGACCAGATGGGCCAGCCCTTTGGCATATTGCCCGTTGTACACCGCGCCCACGCCCGGAAAGATAGCGAGAATTCCAGCTAACGCCGGATTGGGTCCGCTGCCCGCCATGCCTGCCGGTACCGCTCCAGGCGTCCCCGCCATCGCAGGAGCCGCTCCAGGAACGAATCCCGAAGCATGAACAGAAGCGCCCGCCGGAAGGCCTCCCGTCTCCATCCTCGCTCCCAGGCAGTCCTCGCAGTAAATAACGCCGCGCACAGGACGCGTACAGTTCGCGCACAGTGCCTTCCCGCAAGTGCGGCAATAGGCCACCGCCGATGCATCAGAATGATTCGCGCAGTTCATACAAACCTCCGATTGGTGATCACCGTCATGGCAGGTACAGCATCCCCCACCCCACCACGCAAAAGCGGCGTGCTGGGGGTCCGGGCCCGCAAAGCGGCTAAAACCGGCTGGTTGTATTCCTGGGAATAATTACGATCCTGTCGTTGATCTGGTAGAGCACGATCTGGTTGTCCACTAGTATCGTTCTTGTGATCTTGTTTAGGTTCCGCAGTCGATGGTTCAGCGGGAGCGCTGGTCCGCTTCAAATCGCGCAACTTCGATTCGATCTCATACACGAAGCGGATATTATCGTAGTACTTCACGACCTTGATTTCTGCGTCGTTGAAGGCATGTCGCAATGCCGCCGGCCGCAGGTCAACCCTGGCCACGTCTCTCGGCTTCACGCCGGCTGCGCTCAGCGCCAGCGAGAAAGAGAAGAAGATCATCCCAAAAGACATCACAAACCGCGGCTGTTTCACAAAGGCGGTCACAGGAGTGATGAAAGAATCCCACCACTCTCGGGCCCGTTCGGCAAATGGAGTAGTCCTGCCCCCGGGCACTGCCGCCGTGCGTGTGCTGACGACTCCGCTGGTGGCTGCCAGAATGTTGTGCACCAGGTAAGCCGGAGGTTCCACCGCTTCGAGCGACCGCAGCCACTGCCGCCCCGCCTGCACATCCGCGAATAGCGGACCGCAAACCGCGCAGACGCGCCAATGGGCGTCGAACTTTTCGTTGTTTTTGCGCGCCGAAGTTAGCTGGCCGTCACGCTGTCCGTTGTAAAGACTCTCGCCATCGATGACCTCGCTAAGCAGCGCTTCGAACTCCGCGCATTCGATCTGGAGACCCCGGCCATCCCGGTTGGGGTCGGGCGGGGTGGGTGTTCCGTGTTTTGTTTCCTCTGGCATCAGATCACCTGTCTATATGTACGTTGTAGGAGGCGTGCAAGTTCCGCCCGCCCCCGGTTAATTCTGGACTTGACGGTCCCCTCCGGAACCCTCAAAGCCGTAGCAATTTCCCTATAATCCATGTCCTGCAAATCCCGCAAAATCACCGCCTCGCGCAGCTCCGGAGACAGCTTTTGCAGCGCCAAATGCACCATTTCCCGCGTCTCCCGCGATTGCACAGCAGCATCCGGAGGCACTCCCCGGTCGGCAATCTGCTCGCTAAGCGGCTGCGCATCCTCGTGCTCCGAGGGCACCGAATCCAGCGAATCCGTAATCCGGTCACCTTTACTCTTGCGAAAATGGTCGACCAGCAGGTTCCGCGTGATGGTGGTTACCCAGGTCATGAACGCTCCCTTAACAGCGTCATAGGTATTGAGAGTTCGGTACATCTTGATAAAGACCTCCTGGGTGAGGTCTTGTGCGTTTTCCGCATCCCCGGCAAAGCGGTAGCAGACGTTATAAATTCGCCGGTGATAACGCTGGACGATCTCCTCCCAGGCCGCGGCATCGCCCCCAACGCAGCGACGGACGAGCAATCCGACAACTTGGGCTTCTTCCAAAACTGCTCCAAGCCTTGAAGGAGTATCGCTTTAGCGATTCCGTTAGTTCGCCGAAATTAGTTCGCCGAAATCAGAAGCCTTTAGCGCCGTACCCCTTCGCCGCCGATCCGTCCTTAACAGCACAGGAGAGGTACGTTTCTGTAGTGCGGGAAGTTCCATCGAATCATGAAGCTAGCGATTGTAGCAGGGGAAAGCCGACTTCATAAGGATTCATCATTGGAACGGATTGGTTATGGTGACACCGAAATATTTCTGGCCCGGATTTAAGTCTTCCGACCAGATTCGCCCGCAGCCGGCGCGCAGGGCGGCCGCGACAATCATGCCATCGTAAAAATGAATGCCATAGGACGCGCGAACCTCGACGGCGCGACGGATAAGTTCAGCATCGGGAGTGATCAGCCGAATTGGTGCCATTGCGTCGAGACTTTTCATAACCGCATCGGCGTTCGCCGGAATCGAAATCTTGTGCAGCAGAGTGGCCGCGAATTCAGCCAGCACCTGGGTTGAAATCACCGCCTTGCCTGCAATCCCGCTCTTCAGCAACTGCCGGGCGACCCGTTGTTTTTCAGGATGGTTTGCATCGTAAGCATAGACCAGCACATTGGTATCGAGGAAATCAGGAGCGCTCATAAAGATCTTCCCGTTTCCACGTTCGTTCGCCCACATAGATCTGAAGCTGCTCAAAACTTCGTTCGAGAGCTTCCAGTTCCCGGCGCCTGCGGCCGGATCGAGCATTTTCGGCGGCGAGTTCCTGTAGGTAGGCGCGCACCAATCCGGTCAAGGTCGTATCGCGCTCGATGGCTATCTTGCGGACTTGCTTTACCAGTTCTTCGTCAATCGAGAGCGTGATGTTCATGTATACCAATAATATGTGAAACCCGTAACATGTGCAAGTTTGTGGCTGCGTCCGCCGCGTCTCTAACCAGTCTCTGGCATCTCACGTTACAGCGCGGTTGATAAGACGGAATTCAGGTGCCTGAAACTTCGGCTGTTGCGAGCTGCCAGCCCAACAAAGGGAATATTTCGATCATCAGATCTTGACCATGGAATCGCTATGAAAAGCGCGAACTTTAATTTCCTTCTACTCATTGTTCTTTCGTTGGCGACTTCTTGTTCTTATGGACATTGGGCGGTCGCTTCCGATCTCCCTGAACACGATGCTCGTACGCCCGTGCTGGTCGAGTTGTTCACCTCCGAGGGATGTTCGAGCTGTCCGCCCGCCGATGCTCTGCTGAGGAACCTGGATGGAGCGCAACCCATTCCCGGAGCACAGGTGATTGCGCTAAGTGAACACGTCGACTACTGGGATCATGACGGCTGGAAGGATGCTTACTCCTCGAGATTGTTCACTGAGCGCCAGGAAGATTATGAGCGGCGCTTTGGACTCAGCAGCGCTTTCACGCCGCAAATGGTAATCGATGGAGCGAAACAGACGAATGGGAGCGATGGTCCGTCAGTGGCGCGCGCTATTGAATATGCTCGTAGCCGAGCAAAAATTCCCATTCACATTTCTGCGGTCTCTTTGGCGAATGCAAATACACTCCGCGTTCACCTTGTGGTTGAGGCACTGCCTGCGGACTTCAAGGCTAGAAAAGCCGATATTTTTGTCGCGGTCGCGCTTAATGAAGCTCAATCGCACGTTTCCGGAGGTGAGAACAAGGGCCGCGACATCCGCCATGTCGCGGTAGCTGAGAGCATCGACAAGGTTGGGAGAGTTGCAACCGGAAAGAGTTTTGATCGCGAACTGTCAGTGAAAGTAAAATCGACTTCCGATCTTGCAAATTTGCGGCTCATCGCCTTCGTGCAGGAACCCGATACGGGCGAGGTCGTGGGCGCGTCCTTGGTTAACGCATCGCTGGCGGGCGGACCAACGGCTGATCCATCGACGCGAGGCAGATCGATGGCCAACGCGTCGCTTCATGGATCAACAACCAGCGCTCCGGTTCCTTAGGCGGCTCGTTATTTAATCACGCCCCGTTCCGACGCCTCGATAAATCGAATAAGCATGTCGATGTCTTCGCCGCGTTCTGGCTCGGCTCGCAACTGCTCCAACGCCTGAGAAGTGTTCAGTTTCGAGGCTAGCAGCACCTTATAGGCATGATGAATCTTGCGAATGCGTTCTTTCGTGAAGCCCCGCCGCTCCAGCCCCACGGCATTCAATCCATAGGCGCGGGTGCCGCGTTCAGCAGAGGTCTTCGAAAATGGCAGCACATCGCGCGTAATCGTGGTGCCTCCGCCAATAAAAGCATGTGTCCCGATGCGCACGAAGTGATGCACCGGGCACAACGCGCCGACCGTCGCCCAGTCTTCCACCATCACATGGCCGCCGAGCGTAGCCGCGTTCGCCATGATGATGTGGTTGCCAATCTGGCAATCATGCGCAATGTGGGTATAGGCCATGATCAGGTTGTGGTCGCCGATCCTGGTGCAAGCTCCGCCTTTCGCAGTGCCGCGGTTAATCGTGACGAATTCGCGAATCACGTTATGGTCGCCGATCTGCAGCCGAGTCGGCTCGCCGGCATAGGTGATGTCCTGCGGCGCGAGGCCAATTGAAGTGAAAGGGAAGAATCGGTTGTGCGCGCCTATCTTGATTGCACCGCCAACATCGCCTCCGATCGCGACGTGCGAAAGCAGTTGACATCCCTCGTCAAGCTCCACCTCAGGCCCTACAACGCAGTATGGCCCAATCAAGCACGAAGGATGTATTTTGCTTTTCGGATCGACAATCGCCGTAGGATGGATAGACATCGTCAAATCGCGATTGCTCTCATACGTAGCCCCGGCAGGGGCGAACCAGCTTAGCCCAGCGCTTCAGCGCTGGGAAAATTCGAGAAACTGATTAAAGTCCCGGAGGGACGACCCAGAGCTTACGCTTCGTCACCCACAGCGTCCGTCGCTCCCGCAGCCATGGCTCGCTGCACCAGCCGGCAGGTCACCGTTGCCTCCGCCGCGACTTTGCCATCCACATAAGCTTTGCCTTCCAGACGAGCGGCTGTCATGCGCCAGGCCTTCACCACGACTTCAATCCGCAGCTGATCGCCCGGCACCACCGGACGCCGGAAGCGCGCTTTTTCGATGCCGGTGAACACCATCAGCATCTCGTCGCGATTCGGAACCTCGGTCAGCAGCAGCAGGCCGCCCGCCTGCGCAATGGCTTCCACAATCAGCACACCGGGCATAATTGGCTTGCCAGGGAAGTGTCCTTGAAAAAAAGGCTCGGTGATAGTCACATTCTTCAGCGCGACAATACTCTTCATCCGCACCAGTTCGACAACCCGGTCGATCAAGAGAAATGGATAACGATGCGGAAGGATCTTGAGAATGTCGCCAATTTCCATCCCCGTTTTCACGGGCTCTGGCTCATAAGTCGTAGTCTGTGGAGTGTCAGTCATGCGGTTTCGTTCAAGGCGAAGATTATACTGTAGCGCACGCAGTTCCCAGCTTCTACGCGGCAATTTCGGGTGATGATAATGTTTCTTGTTTCTTGCGTCATCATAAGTTTCACGAGTCATCCTGAGCGTAGCCGAAACCTCACGAAGTGAGGTTTCGCGAAGTCGAAGGACCCCTGCTCCCTGCACGAACGTTTTTGCACCACGAAAGGCTTCCCATGACCGTTTCCCAATCCGCACTCCGCAAAACCATCTTCGTGGTTCTTCCGATCCTTCTCGCCTCGGCGCTTTGGTCACAATCCCCCCAGCCATCCGCTGTGCCTGCGCTCCCCGCCGACGTGCCTTCCATCGCCGACCGCTATTCTTTTTTGCTCATGGGCAATCTTGCCGGACAACAAGCCGTCTGGACCGCCAGCGACGGATCGCTCCACATCTTTTTTCAGTTCAACGATCGCGGACGCGGCCCCAAGACCACCAGCGTCATCAAGCTCGATCAGAGCGGCGTGCAGCTTTCAGAGGTCATCACCGGCAACGATTATTTGAAATCCGCAGTTAACGAAACTTATTCGCTGGAGGCGGGGACCGCGCGCTGGAAGAACGACGACGAACAGGGCGAGAAGAAAATTTCAGCGCCGGCCTTTTATTCGGCTCTCAACGGCGGGCCCTCCGAGATTGCTCTGCTAGCGCAAGCCGCCCTGCAGCGTGGAGGCAAAATCGCCCTGCTCCCCGCTGGCGAGGCTCGCGTCGAGCGCAAGAAGGAGCTCACCGTAGAAGCCACGGGACACAAAAAGCAAGTCGCCCTCTACGCCGCCAACGGACTCGATTTTTCGCCCACCTATTTCTGGCTCGACGACTCCGGCAAGTTCTTTGCCACGGTTGACAACTGGGGTACTGTCGTTCCCGAAGGATGGGAGTCCTCGGCCTCGACCTTGCTGGCCGCCCAAAATAAAGTCAAAGAGTCGCGCTCCGCCGATCTCGCTGCCAAACTCGCGCATCATGCGCGAAGAATCTTGTTCGAGCACGCCAATGTTTTTGACTCAGAAACTGCAAAAGTCATACCGGATCAGGACGTTTTCGTTGCCGACGAGCGTATCGCCGAAGTGAGGGCGTCATCTGGGGCGATTTATTCATGTTCGGCACTTTGTCCCGAAATCATCGACGCCACCGGCAAAACCCTGCTCCCCGGCCTCTGGGACATGCACGCCCACGTCAACGACAACGACGGCCTGCTCAACCTGGCCGCCGGAGTCACCACCGTCCGCGATCTGGGCAATGATACCGACTCCCTGCTCGCCCGCCGCCAGCGCATCATTGACGGAAAAGAAATCGGCACCCGCATTGTTCTCGCCGGCATCATCGACAGCCCCGACGCCTACCACGGACCGACCAAAGTCCTGGTCTCAACCGAGGCCGAAGCCCGCGCCGCCGTCGACAATTACAAGCGCCTCGGCTACGTCCAGATCAAAATCTACAGCTCGGTGAAGCCCGAACTCGTCCCTGCCATCATCGACGAGGCCCACAAAAACGGCCTTCGCGTCAGCGGACACATTCCCGCAGAAATGACCGCCGCGCAATGCGTAGAACTCGGCTACGACGAAATCCAGCACATCAATTTTCTAGTCCTGAATTTTTTCCCTGAGGTCAAGAACACAAACACCATCGCCCGTCTCGTCGAACCAGCTAAACGAGGCGCCAGCCTCGACCTTACCTCGCCTCAAGTCCAGTCATTCATTAAGTTACTGCAGGATCACCACACCAAACTCGATCTCACGCTCAACATCTTCGAAGCGGAATATCTTAACCGCGCCAGCCAAATCCCCATTGGCTACCAACCCATCGCCAGCCGCTTGCCATCGCAAGTTCGCCGCAACCTGCTTACCACCGGACTGACTCCGCCCGCCGGCATGGACGAGACCTACAGAAAATCCTTCGCCAAGATGATGGAGTTCGCCGGCCTTCTCTATCGCTCCGGAATTCCGATCGAAGCCGGCACCGACTCCATGGCCGGATTCGCCTTCCACCGCGAACTGGAGCTGGATGTCGAAGCCGGCATCCCCGCCAGTCAGGTTCTTCAGAATGCAACTCTGAACGCCGCCCGTATCATGAACATGGACAAGGAACTCGGCTCCATCGCTCCCGGCAAACTCGCCGACCTGACACTGGTCGATGGCAATCCTGCCGCCGATATTCACGACATCAGAAAGACTGAATTAGTAGTAAAAGATGGAGTGCTCTATCGATCCGCCGAACTGTATTCCGAGTTGGGCGTAACGCCCTAGCGCAAAAACGTGCAAAAACAATTATCGCTGAATCGTACCTCACAATCCGCTTGCGGGAAAAATCCTAACTGGGAAATTTCTGATTTCGGCAATCGAACTTCCTTGGTTACCTATCTGTGACGCAGGTCCTAGACTCGCGTGGACTAACTGCCGATGATCATTCAGAAGCTAGGCAAGCGTTCTGGCCAGCCCTGGAGCCGATCCATGAATTCGTCCGACGTTCGATCCCTCAGCCGCGGCTCTCGCGACCGCTCTCACAACTACTGATCGCCGCCGGTATCCTCGTTACACCGTTCAGGTGCAAATCGAACTCCATCCGGAAGGCAGTCTTGTCCCAATCCGTCTGGAAACCACCGACCTCAGTCGCAGCGGCTGCTACATTCAGGTGCTCACGCCCCTGCCCGTCGGCCTTCGCGTGCAAGCCACTCTCTGGCTGGCCGATTCCGCGATAGTGGTGCGCGGACGCGTAGTTACGCGCCATCCCCAATTCGGCAATGGCATCATGTTCGTGGATTTTGAAGAGCAGGCAGAAGTGCTTCTAAACCGCTACCTGGACGCCATTGTTGCCTAAAACCTTACGAAGCCAATTTTGTCTCGATGCTCTTTCGCATGCGCACGATAGGCAAAGTCAACCCACTGCCAAGCGGCGCCTCTACTGCCTCCAACTCCACATAACCCTTGACACGATAAAAAGGAACTCCCGTTAAGGTCGCTCCCATCTCCAACCGCCGAAACCCAGCGGCCACAGCCGCCGCCTCGCAAGCCTCCAGAATCCTTCCCCCGACGCCGCGCCGGGCCCATGCCGGATGGACAAAAAATGCTCGAATCTTGGCCGCATCCTTCGCCGGATCGAGCAACGAATCTTCGCGTCCGGCAAACTGATCCCCGCCAAACAAAGTTTTTCTTTTGCTCCACCCACCGCACCCGACGAGCAGCGGCGTGCCCAGTAATTTCTCACCAGAAGCTGCCGTGGAAGATTCCGTCGCCTCCGCCACAAAATAGGTGCCATCCGAAATCAGTTGTGTGTCCACGCCATAAACGGTTCGCAACGCGCCCTCCAGTTGCTCGGGTGAGTAGTCTCCCGCCTGTAATCCGCGCACCGAAGCCTCAATCAATTCCCGCAGCGACGGAATCTCGCGAGCCTCTGCCAACCGAATGCTTATCTTCACAACCAATCTCTCCCGCTTGAGTTTTGGGTGGCGCAGCTCCTTAGCGCTGAGATACAGACTGATTGCCGCTTCAGCGGCTGAGGGCAGCCGCAGTGCACTCCGGACACGGACAAACCTCGCGCAGATAAAACCACGAAAAAATTCCCAGATCGTGTTTATCGTTGAAGGAAAACTTCAGCGCATACTTGCCCACAGCTTCGGCGGATACAGCCTTCACCGCCGGCTTGAACATCGGCAAAGCCCCCGGCGCAAGCTTCGCCGGTTCGCCGCGTTTGCGTTGTGACTTGGCCCGCTCATCCTCGCAAAGCGCGCAAGGACAAGCATCGCGTAAGAAGGCAAACGTATAGACGGACCGGTGCCCGTCCTTCCATTCAATCTCCAGGCCGGTCCCTGTCGTCAAATGAACCACCACCGACTTGGGATCGTTCCCCACGCGTGGCGTGAAATCAGGGAGCGCCATGGAATTCAGTATCGCACGGCCGCCGCTCCGACGATTCAACCTCCAACGATGAAGCGATCAAACGAAGCCCGGCCCAGCGGAGTACTGTTCTTGCAAGGAGCAGAGCGCCTCCTCGAAGTCCCAGCTCTTTCTGAGAACTGAGAACTGAGAACTGAGAACTGGGAACTGAGAACTGAGAACTGAGAACTGCCCTACGCGAACCGCACCCGCACATCCGGTCCCTTATCGAGATGAATGCTGTCGATGAATCGCACTCGCCCGGTCTTCAGCGTAAGAATCACAGAGGAGGTCCGGGTGCCTTCGCCAAAGAAGCGGACGCCTTTCAGCAGCGCCCCTTCGGTCACGCCGGTCGCGGCGAAGATCAACTGTTTGCCCGGAGCCAGATCTTCCGCTTCATAAATTTTCTTTCCGTCTTTAATCCCCATCTTGGCAATGCGCTCTTCGAGTTCCGGCTTGTCGATCACCAGCCGTCCCTGCATGTATCCATTCAGGCAACGGATCGCGGCCGCCGTAATCACGCCTTCCGGAGCGCCCCCGGATCCCATCACCGCATGCACTCCCGTTCCTATCACCGCCGCGGCGATTCCGGCCGAGAGATCGCCGTCGCCAATCAGCCTGATGCGCGCGCCCGCCTTGCGAATGTCCGAGATCAGCTTTTCATGCCGTGGACGGTCAAGCACGATCACCACCAGATCCTCGACACCGCGATGCAGGCGTCGCGCGATATTTTTCAAATTGACGGCAACCGGCGCATCCAGTTCCACCGCGTTCTTGCACGATGGCCCAACCACAATCTTCTCCATGTAGCAGTCGGGAGCATGGAGCAGTCCACCCTTCTCCGAAGCCGCCAGCACCGTGATTGCGCCCGGCGCGCCGGTGGCGCAGAGGTTGGTACCTTCGAGAGGATCGACAGCGATGTCGATATGCGGACACTGGCGGCCATCCGGATAAGGGCCGCCTACCTGCTCGCCGATATAAAGCATGGGCGCTTCGTCGCGTTCGCCTTCGCCGATCACAATGGTGCCGTGCATCGGAACTGTGTCCATCGTCTTGCGCATGGCCTCGGTGGCTACGTGGTCGCTGAGCGTACGGTCGCCTTGGCCCATCGTGCGTGCCGATTCGATGGCGGCGTTCTCCACTACGCGCAAGAATTCCAGCGCCAGATCGCTTTCAAGGTTTTCTCCGAAATTCTTCGAATGCGGCGCTGGACGAACCTGGGTGACCATGAATGCCTCCTGAATAGAAATGCGAGTAGGAAATATAGTCCCTTCGCAGCCCTTATGGAAGTGCAACAGTCACAGCCGTGTGGCGCGGCCGTCCTCGCCCGCGAGCTGTTTGCGCCCGGAAAGTCGTCGCCGGCTCCGCAGGCTGGGCTCCAGCCGTGCTGCCCGCTGCAATCTGTCTGCTAATCTCTTCCCTATGACAAACGACCGCAATGAACCAGCCTACCTCTTCACCGAAAAACAGGTAGCCGAGAAAAGCGAAACAGCACGGCACTTCCTAAGCACCCGCACCCGTCTGAATGAAAACGTCGACAAGGCGGATAACTTCCTGGTCAAACGCTTTTACAACCTTGATCACAATACCTATCTTGAAGGCGCCGTGCCCGCGAAATACAAGGAATTGATGGGTTTGGTCGCCTCCGCATGTTTGCGTTGTGACGATTGCATCAACTACCACGTGATTCAAAGCTATCGCCTGGGTGTGACGCGCGCCGAGCAGGAAGAAGCCATTAACGTGGCGCTGGTGGTGGGCGGCAGCATCATGATCCCGCACATGCGGCGGGCGTATGAGTTGCTCACAGAACTCTACTCCGCGTGAGGAAAGTGGCCTAAGTTGGAGTTGCAGTTCCGGTTACAATTCCAGTTCCGACGTGCTGCGCGTCGGATGCCAGCATCCCATACATCTCCAGGTCGATGAACTCTCCCCACTTCACTATGTGCGCTCGCTGGCTGCCCTCGTGACGCATGCCGACCTTACGTAAGACCCTGGCGGACGCGGAGTTCCCGTTGAAATGGCAGGCAAAAATTCGGTGCAGTCCAAGGATTTCGAATCCGTATTGAACCAGCGCCTTGGCAGCTTCCGTGGCGTAGCCATTTCCCCAGTAAGGAAGGCCAATCCAGTAGCCAAGTTCGGCCCGGCTATGTTCCCTCTCGATCCGCAGTCCCACGCCGCCGCACAGCGTGTCGCCGTCGCTGTCACGAAGAGCAATGGCCAGGTGCAAGCCGGTGCCCCGCAACTCATCCTCCTGCGTGCTGGCGATAAAGTCCCGAGCGTCTGCCTCGCTGTAGGGATGCGGTATGCGGCCTGTGGTTGCCGCCACTTCGCGAGCACCGGCCAGAGTTACGAGCGCAGGAATGTCCGTGAGCGCATAAGCGCGCAATGCCAGACGCTCAGTTTGCAACGGGGTAAACACGTGTTCTCCGGCGACGTAGTTTCCTTAGAACGCGTCAATCCCGGTCACGCTACTTCCAATAATCAGCGTGTGGATATCATGCGTCCCCTCATAAGTCTTTACGCTTTCAAGATTCATAAGATGCCGCATGATCGGATAATCATCCGCCACGCCATTTGCCCCCAGAATGTCTCGTGACAGCCGCGCGCATTCCAGCGCCATCCAGACGTTATTTCTCTTCGCCATCGAAATATGCTGGTGCTGCACTTTTCCCGCGTCTTTCAGCCGGCCTACGTGCAGCACGAGTAACTGCGCCTTCGTGATCTCGCTGATCATCCACGCAAGTTTCTCCTGCACCAATTGATGCGAGGCGATCGGCTGATCGCGGAATTGTTTCCGCAACAACGAATATTGCAGCGCGCAGTCATAACACGCCATGGCCGCGCCCACTGCACCCCATGAAATTCCATAGCGTGCCTGATTCAGGCACATCAGCGGAGACTTCAATCCGCCCGATCCCGGCAACAGATTCGACCCCGGAATCCGCACATCCTGCAGCGACAACCCCGACGTCACCGACGCGCGCAGCGACCACTTCCCGTGAATGTCATCGGCTTTGAATCCCGGACGGTCTGTCTCCACCAGAAACCCGCGTACCGTTTTTCCATCCCCTTCGCCGTCGTCTTCACCTTCAATCTTTGCCCAGATCACGGCCACGTCGGCAATCGTGCCCGATGTGATCCACATCTTTTCGCCGTTCAACACATATTCTTTTCCAACTTTGCGAGCGCGCGTCCTCATGCCTCCCGGATTCGATCCAAAATCCGGCTCGGTCAATCCAAAGCAGCCGAGCTTTTCGCCCTTTTGCATGGCGGGCAACCAGGTATTTTTCTGCTCATCCGACCCAAACGTATAAATCGGATACATCACCAACGCCGACTGCACGCTGACGAACGAGCGCACGCCCGAATCCCCGCGTTCCAATTCCTGCGTGACCAGCCCATATTCGACATTCGACATGCCGGCGCATCCATATCCGTCCAATGACGCGCCAAAAAAACCGAGATCGGCCATCGGCTTTACCAGTTCGCGTGGGAAGCGGCCGGCGCGGTTGCACTCCTCGATAATCGGGACGAGATTATCTTCAATGAAGCTGCGCGCCGTGTCGCGTACCAGCCGCTCGTCGTCACTGAGCAACGTGTCGAACCCTATGAAATCCACTCCACGGAATTTGATAGCCGGCATATAGACCCCCAGAGTCAGCCCTTGGTAGAAGAGGACCATTCAAAGTAGCAGAGCGGTGGGAAGATCAGCAACGCGGTAACATTTACAACAACTCGAGCCGCCTCGACTGAGCGGCCGTTGGCGGCGACAGGTGGCATCTACCGCCCTTCCACAGGGTAAGAACCCGCCACTGGTTCCGCGTCTCACCCGGGTATATACTTCTCGGTGTATTCTTGCACAGACCCGGCTACGACCGGGCACGGGGCACCCATAATCTTCATACCGCCCCGTGAATAGAACGCTGGCGCAGGGCCTATTATCATTTGCCCTGAATGACCAGCGGGGGCGGGAATCGCTCAAACGGTACCTTCCCCGAGAGAGGTATTAACTCGTGGACGTCCTGCTTATACGTTTATTATTGGTCCTCATCGTCGGCGTTATTTGCTTCTTAATTCGTCCCTTTAATCTGCCCGCCAACTTTGCTGCCGCTGTCGGTCTGTTGATCGGCGTCGCCATCATCGTCTTTGAGTGGAGATTGCGGGTGATGAGCCTGAAGCGCCTGATCGGGGCTGCGATCGGCAGCGTCCTCGGTATCGTTGGCGCTTACCTCTTCGCCCTGGTCATTCGCAACAGCGTCCCTGTCAGCCCAACCCAGAGTTTCCTCCAGATCATGGTCATGCTGATCATGGCCTACGTGGGATTGGCGGTCGGCGCCAATAAAGGCGACCTGCTGAACCTGGCGGCGCTCGGAGGCATTTTTGGCGGCGAAAGGTCAGGTAAGAAAAGCTACAAAATCCTCGACACCAGCGTCATCATCGACGGCCGCATCGCCGACATCGCCGAAACCGGCTTCCTCGACGGACTCATCGTCATACCGCAATTTGTGCTTCGCGAGCTGCAACTGGTAGCCGATTCCGCCGACTCGCTCAAACGCAACCGCGGACGCCGAGGCCTGGACATTCTGCAGCGCCTCCAGAAAACGGCTTCCGTTCAGATCCAGATCGTCGAAGATGACTTCCCCAGTGTTCGCGAAGTCGACTTGAAACTCATCGAACTGGCCAAGCTCTATGAAGGCAAAATCCTCACTAACGACTTCAATCTCAATAAAGTGGCCCAGTTGCAGGGCGTGGCTGTGCTCAACATCAACGAATTGGCCAACTCGCTCAAGCCGATCGTTCTGCCCGGCGAAATCATGCGGGTATTCATTCTGAAAGAGGGAAAGGAATATAACCAGGGCGTCGCCTATCTCGATGACGGCACGATGGTGGTCATCGACAACGCGCGCAAAATGATCGGCAAGACCATCGACATTTCGGTGACCTCGGTCCTGCAAACCACTGCCGGCAAAATGATTTTTGGCAAGTGGGATGAGCGAGCGACCGGCCACCGCGACTCCAAGACTTCATCTACTGCCGTGCCCTCAGTGGCCGTACCTCCGGTCGCTGCCAACAGCGGAACCGAGCCCATAAAGAAGTCCGCCTCGGCTGCAGCTGACCGCGTCGTCGACTAATGCCACTTGTTAGTGGAGCGCCGGGCGTCCCCGCGCGCCACCTTAATCTAGCGACTTGTACTATACTGATCGCCCCTTATGAAGGTGTTTGTCATTGTTCCCGCGGCTGGCCTCGGCACCCGCATGGCTCCTCCTTCGGCCGCAGCGCGGGCAGAGAAATCTCGTAAGAAAGCTCCGAGCAAGCAATTTAAAGAGCTGGGCGGTGTGCCCATTCTTGTCCACACCCTGCGCAAATTCGCCGCCACTCCCGCCGTCTACGAAATCATTGTCGCTCTGCGCCGCGACGAAATCGCCGGCTTTCGCACCCAGATAGAAAAGCAATACCCAGAGATCATGAGCAAGCGCCTGCAGATGGTCGAAGGCGGCGAGCACCGCCAGGACTCCGTGGCCAGCGCTCTAGCCCATACCGCGGCCGATCCGGAAGACATCATCCTGGTGCATGATGCCGTCCGTCCGTTCGTCACGCCCGATATCATCGGCAACGTGGTCGACGCCGCCCACCTGCACGGCGCAGCCATAGCAGGTTGGCCCGCCGTCGACACTGTGAAACAAGTGGAACGCACCGCCGACGGCGCGCTCATCAAAGCCACCATCCCGCGCGCGAGCATTGTGATGGCGCAGACTCCACAGGTTTTTCGCTACGCCATTTTGAAAAAAGCCTTTGACGACGCCGTGGCCGACGGCTTCTTCGGCACCGACGAAGCTTCGCTGATTGAACGAGCCGGCCTGCCAGTCGCAGTGGTGATGGGGTCGCCCCGCAACATAAAAATCACCACCCCCGCCGACCTGGAACTGGCGGAGTTTTATTTAAAGAGCGCGGGCAGCTGATTTTTCAGGAAAGCACGGCCTTTCGGCTGTGCCCAACAAAGAGAAGAAGAGAGGCGACCACACCTTCAGCCTTTTTTGAAACGCTGTCAAGCCTCTGTACTCGTCCAGTAGATGGGTGACACTTTTCATTCCTTTGGTTGGGATGAGATCTGCCGCAAAAACTGCTGCGGGGTTAGGTAGCCGAGCGCCTGATGAGGGTGGACGGTGTTGTAGATCTTTTTCCACTGGCGCAGCTCGCGATTGAGTTTCTTCATTTCGAGCGAGCAGGCGGTGACCTGGTAGAACTGCTCCCTATGGGTGCGGTTGGCGCGTTCGACGGCGCGTTGAGTTTGGGAGAGCGCGGCGGCAGCACGAACAGGTGCAGACCCCGCTGCTGGCAGGCTTGTTCGAACTGGGCGGCGAATTCCGAGCCGCCGTCGACCTGCACGGCGTGAATGGGGAACGGCATGCGGTGTTGCAAGGTGTCGAGGAACTCAGTGGCAGCTTGCGCCGTGGCTCGGATGTGAGCTTGCACCACATCCCAACGCGAGATCACGTCGCGGGCAGTGAACTGCTTGAAGACCACACCCGGCAGCGGACGCACCTCGAGGGTATCGACCTCGACCAGATCGCCAGGCTCAAACACCGCGTACTGCTTGGGTTTTCGCACGGCGTGAGGACGGGGCCGCAGCGCCCGGCACGATCCCGGAACTCCCGTGCGCGGCGCTTCCACCAATCGGGCTTGCCGCTGGAGTTGGGTGAGAATGCGGCCCACCATCGAAGTCGAAAACCGACTCCTGCTAGCGGCGCGGCAAAACCGCCAGCTTATCCTTGCCCCAGCGCGGAAACTGCAACCGCAACCCTAAAACCTTTCCTTCTAAGCAACAAGACCAAGTCGGCTGACGGCGTCGCCGCGGACCAAAGAAATCCATCCAGGCCAATCGCACCCTGTCCTCTCGGCTCAACTCCACCCCAATCCGAGCCAGTCGCCCAGAACCCGGCGGTTTCCCTCCACGAATTTGCATCTTGACACTCTATTCGAGTGTCACTAATCATTCTGATAGAGAACATGCTGCGGACCCCGCGATTTAATCACTTCACTGTTGTCACTCGGCTGGCTAACGTGTTCAGTTGCGCATATTCTTCCAGAGTTCGTTGCAGCATCTGGCGCGCGTGGCGGGGTTACCGAAACGCAGACCGAAACCTGGATCGAAATAGTCGGGAGAAAGGCAAGACCGTATGCACCCTTTGACACGCCGCAAATTCATGCGCATCGGCGCAGGTTCCGTAGCTGCGGGAGCCGTGGCGAAAATCACTCTGCTGGAGCCCGCCGCCCTCTGGGGCGCAGGCCGCCCCGTGGCCCCGAGCGATCGGGTACGATTTGCCGCCATAGGCACCGGCACGCGCGGATGCCAGTTGCTCCAAGAGTCGCTCCGCGTACCGGGCGTCGAGTGTGTCGCCGTCTGCGATCTCTACGACAGCCGTCACGAAGCAGCGCAGGAGTCCCTGCAGAAACAGGTTCCAGCCACGCGTAACTACCGCGAGATTCTCGAGCGCAATGATGTGGACGCGGTGATCGTAGCCGTCTCCGACCACCAGCATCGCCGCATCGTCGTGGATGCTTGCGCCGCAGTTAAGGATGTGTACTGCGAAAAGCCTATGTCGCACACGGTGGAAGACGGATTCGCCATGGTGGATGCCGTGCGAAAGGGTAACCGCATCCTGCAGGTAGGCAGCCAGCGCGTGAGTTCCATAGTCTACGAAAAAGCTCGCGAGCTCTACGCCGCCGGAGCGCTAGGCGAGGTGTTCTTCATTGAAGGCTCGTCCGACCGCAATTCGCCGAGCGGCGCCTGGGTGTATCCGATTCCGCCCGACGCGAGCGAGCAGACCATCGACTGGAATGCTTTTCTGGAGGGCGCGCCCAAACGACCCTTTGACGCGGCGCGCTTCTTCCGCTGGCGCTGCTTCTCCGACTACGGTGAAGGACTGGCCGGCGATCTCTTCGTACACCTGCTCTCGGGAATTTACTTCGTCTCCGGAACCAACGAGGCGCCGCATCGTGCGCAGTCTAGCGGCGGCCTGTTCCGCTGGAAAGATGGACGCGATTTTCCCGATGTGATTGAGACGCTTTATGACTATCCGAAATTTCGCGTGCTGCTGCGCTGCAATCTGAACAATGCCGGCGGCGAGCCTATCAGGTTCCACGGCACCAAAGGCACCATGGAAATCATCGGGCAGACGCTCACATTTACGCCGCAAGACATTAGTCCGAAACCCGAAACATACTCGACCATCGGCTGGCCGGCGCGCTTGCGTAAGGAATACTTGGCGCAATGGGCGGCGGAGCATCCGGAGCCCGGCCCGCTGGACTACCAGGCAGTCGAAGCCGAGACTTTTACGGCACCCGACGGATATAGCGATGTGGCCGCTCACGAAGCAAATTTCTTCAACGCAGTTCGCACCCGCGAGCCCACCGTAGAGAACGAGGAGTTTGGCAACCATGCTGCCATCGGTTGCCATCTAGCGAATTACGCCTATTTCAACAATAAGATCGCAACTTGGGATGCAAATGCAAAGACGATCCGCGGATGAGCGAAGCCTTTCACCATTCGCCTGCTTAGAATTGAGGACACTATGCGTCGGATTTCACGAAGAACATTCTTGAAAACTGCCTCCGCCTCGGCCGCCTGCTTCGCAGTATCGAGCCAGGCACCCCGGCTGATGGCCAATCCGCTAGGCCTTCCCATTGGTTTGCAGCTCTACTCAGTCCGCGATCTGCTGCCCAAGGACTACGAAGGCACGCTGCGCCAGCTCGGTGCTCTGGGCTATCGCGAAGTAGAAGCCGCAGGCTTCTTCGGCCATACGCCGGCCCAGGTGAAGCAGGCCATGGATCATGCCGGACTGACGTGTGTGAGCGCCCACTATCCCCTGAGGGACTTGTTGCCGAAGGTGGATGAAACCATTCAGTTCGGCAAGGATCTTGGCCTCAAGTACATCGTCTGCGCGTCGCCCTGGCTGAAAGATCCGTCACGCGTAAAAGACCCTGGGTCGCGCGCCGCGAGAGATGCGATGACTATCGATGACTGGCGCTGGAATGCGGAACAGTTCGATCGCATAGGAGAGCGCGTCAATGCGGCGGGCATCCGCTTCGCCTACCACAACCACACGGCCGAGTTCCGCTCAGAAAATGGAGTCGAATTCTACGACGAACTGATGAAAGCAACTGATCCGGCCAAAGTGAAGTTCGAGATGGATTGTGGTTGGGTCGTCGTAGGCGGCAAGAATCCAGTCGACTACCTTATACGTTATCCCTCGCGAATTTTGATGCTTCACGTAAAAGAGTTCAAGATGAGCGGATGGACGCCGGGCTCCGAGCCTCCCCCATCAACCGAGATGGGTCGCGGCTCCATCGACTATCGTCCCATCTTCGAAGCGGCCAGGGCAGCTCGTATCGAGCATGCCTTTGTGGAGCAGGAAGAGTTTGACATGCCGCCGATGCAGGCACTCAAGATCGATGCCGATTACATGCGCGCGTTGACCGTGTAATGGCGTTAGGGCCCATAGAGATTCTCGCGGATTTCGGCTGAACGTAGATCGCCCGGAAGAGGTGGTCAGTCGGTCGCCGCCACCTGGCCCGGAGGTAAAACGATGCGGCTTTTCAGCTCTTCCTCTATGAACCAATGCTTTCAGCTCTTCCGCATCGCAGCGGTGGTTCTTCTAATGCTTGCATCCTTTTGATTGCCGGCGCAATCTCAAGGAGAGGAAACTCCCGTGCCCCCGACTTTTTATCGCACCATCCAGATAGACGGGCTCTCGATCTTCTACCGAGAAGCGGGACCGAAAGATGCCCCCACCATTCTCCTGCTTCACGGACTACCCTCTTCGTCGCGAATGTTTAAACCGCTCTTCGCCCGGCTCTCCGATCGCTATCATCTCATCGCCCCCGATTACCCAGGTTTCGGACACAGCGACTGGCCAGACCAAAAAAAATTCGCCTATACCTTCGATCACATCGCCGGGATCATGAATCATTTCCCCGAAGCGCTAGCCCTCTCGCGCTACACGCTCTACATGCAGGATTACGGAGGCCCTGTTGGTTTTCGTATGGCCTTGGCCCATCCCGACCGGATCGAGTCTCTCATCGTCCAGGACGCGGTGGCGCACAACGAAGGCCTGGGAGCGAACTGGGCAACACGGCGGGCCTTCTGGGCTGACCGGCCTGCTCATGAAGAAGCCTTGCGCACGAACCTGCTGTCGCTTGCAACCACCAAGACGCGTCACATCGGAGACGATCCAAAGACTGAACTTTACGACCCCGATCTCTGGACCGACGAGTACGCATTCCTGAATGCGCCAGGGCAGGTGCAGATTCAAAGCGATCTCTTTTATGACTACCGCACCAATGTCGATGCTTATCCAGAATGGCAGGCATGGCTACAGAAAACGCAGCCCAGGCTTCTGGTTCTCTGGGGGAAGCACGATCTCTCGTTCGATCTCGGCGAGCCCGAACGCTACCGCAAGGACGTTCCGGCCGCTCAAGTTCACGTGCTCGACGCCGGTCATTTCGCCTTGGACACAGCCCCTGATGAGATCGCCGCATTGGTCAGAGGCTTTGTCAGTTCTTCACATTGAGCGGAGCGCTAGGTTGATACCGCTGGTTGTCAGCGAAGTCTCGCCGACTTTGGCCTGGCTGACAGTCTTTCCATCTTCGCCCATGTGCCAGCTGCTCAAGTTCAAAGCTCGCTTTGGAGGCTCGAGCCAAAGAATATGCGATCGGATCTGGCAAGTGCTGGTGTCACGTTGCCTCGTCGCGCTGGGGTGTTTTTGGGACTTAGAGTACCCTGTGATCCCGAGTCTCGCCATCCTGCGGAACCTGTTAGAATCTCGTCAAGTGACGAAAATAAGGTATGTATTATCAGCACTTTACAGGACATAGTTTAAGCATGTTGGTGGTATTGACAAGCTTACTCGGCATGATATTCTCCATGAAAGACAATAGACAGTTGGCACCTTCCCCGCCAAACTGATGCTCGGGACCCGCGAGAACCCATTCGTGCAAAGTGAGGTTAGATTCTGATGAAGATGGCTCGACTCCTGACCGTCCTGCTATTGCTGGCGACAACTTCTACACTGAGCGCGGCGCTAACCAAGACTACGACCGTGCTCACGTCTTCGCAGAATCCCTCCATTTATGAGCAGCCGGTGACTTTTACCGCTGTGGTTACTCCGGCGCCGCCTAATAGCGAAACGGTTACATTCAAGCAGGGAGCCAACGTGCTGGGAACGGGCCCGTTAAATGGCGGCTCGGCCATGTTTACGATTTCGACGCTCACAACGGGCGGCACAGACAACATCACGGCGGTGTATGGCGGGGACTCGACTTATGCCAGCAGCACGTCGACGGTGGTGAAACAGGTCGTAGACCCAATCCCGACGAGCACCAGCGTAGCTTCCTCGCTGAATCCGTCCACTTATGGGCAGTCTGTGACCTTTACGGCAACCGTGTCGTCGGGGGGCAGCGGCACGATCACCGGAAACGTCGGGTTTTATAATGGAAGCGCGTCACTAGGTACCGGTGCATTGTCCGGAGGTCAAGCCAGCTACACGACCACAAAGTTGCAATTGCCCGCGGGCACCGATTCGATCACAGCCGTCTACAAAGGTAGCACTACGTTCGCAACCAGCACATCAGGCGTGCTGAGCCAAAAAGTGACTTCCACGGGTGGGGCGACGCCGACCAAGACTACATTGACGTCTTCGCAGAATCCCTCGACTTACGGGCAGACGGTGAGCTTCACGGCAGCGGTCGCTGCCGGCGGGGAGCCGCTGCCGGCGTCCGCGAACGGGGACACGGTTACCTTCAAGCAAGGATCGAGCACGACTGGAACGGGAAAGTTGAGCGGCGGCTCGGCTACTTTTATGATCTCGACGCTGGCGGCGGGTGGGACGGACAACATCACGGCGGTGTACGGCGGAGACTCGACCTACGCCACCAGCACGTCGACGGCTGTGAAACAGGTGGTTGACGCGGCCCCGACAGCGACGACTTTGGTTACGTCGCCGAATCCGGCAAATGTCGGGCAGTCTGTGACCTTCACGGCAACCGTAACGCCCACCGAATATGGCGGCACGGTCAGCGGCAACGTGGGTTTTTATGCCGGGGGCACGAAACTGGGGAACGGAGCGCTTTCCAACGGTACAGCCACCTACACGACCACAAAGCAGACTGCTACCAGCGAGTCGATTACGGCCGAATATCTCGGCAACACCTCATTCTCCACCAGCACCTCAAACGCAGTGAGCCAAACCTGGGGCGCCGGGACAACCATCGATTCCACGATGAGTTGGAATAACGTCACCCGGTACTACGAGGTTTTTGTGCCCACGGCTCTGCCTGCGAATCCGGCCATGGTCCTGATGCTGCACGGGACCCGATATACCTCTACGTTTGATCCACAGGCCGTCATCTCTCTGAACTGGAGCTGGCAAAGTGTGGCCGACGAGTATGGTTTTATCCTGGTTCAACCCGCTTCCACCTGGGATCAGGCCACGACGCAATGGAACTGGAACGCGTATTGCATGGATGGAACGGCACTATGCTATCCGTACGGAGCGAACGGAGGAGCGTTTCCCTATGCGGAGGGTTGTGGCTCGACAGATAAAGAATGCCCCGACGATGTCGGCTTCCTGGGAGCGCTCATTCAAAATCTTACAACTCAATACAATGTGAATCCGAATCAGGTTTACGTTACCGGTTTCTCCTCGGGTGCACAGATGGCGGAGCGTGTCGGCGTGGAACTCGGTAATCTCGTGGCGGCGATTGCTCCTGTTGCAGGCCCAATTGTCAACGCACAAGGAACTCTCACTCAGGCCCAGGTAGAGTCGTGGCCCATACCCTCTGCGGTCGCACCCATTTCCGTTCAATTGTGGGAGGGCACTGAGGACCAAAACTTGTGGCCCTGCGGCTACGGCCAGACCAACTACTCTGGCGTTATCTTCACCGTGGATACGGCGGATGACACCTTCGACTACTGGACGACCGGAGCGAGCAACAACGCCTGCACTACGTTTCAAACCACAGCGACGCTGTGTGCCAACGGGGAGCCCAACAACGCAAACGATGCGCCCACTCCGGGTATATCTGGCGATACCGGCAACATTGCCACGGGCTGCGCCAACAATGTTGAGGTGCAAGTCATTTGGGAACCTGGTGTCGCGCACAACGCGCAGCCGGCCACCGATGTCAACCGCTGGCTCTTTTTCGCCGCTCATCCTAAGCAATAGTCGGAATAGAGTCAGAAGCTTTAGGAGAATTTGCGGGTAATGCTGGATTCGCTATGAAGATCGCCAAAGCGTCGATTCTTCTATTGCTGGGAACAGCGTCCATAAGCGCGTCGGTGACTAAGACCACGACTACGCTCTCGTCGTTGCCGAATCCGTCCACGTATGGCCAGGCGGTGACCCTTAGCGCAGCGGTTACTTCCAAACTCGGGGCGCCGCCGAATGGAGAATCCGTTGCTTTCGTGCAGGGAAAGAACGTAATCGGAACAGGGGCGTTGAGTGGCGGCACGGCTACTTTTGCAACCTCGACTCTGGCGGGGGGCACCGTAACAATCACGGCGGTGTATTCCGGCGACGCAAACTTCGGTGGCAGCACGTCGAATGCGGTGAAGCAGGTGGTAATCCCAGCCACGACAATGACAACTTTGACTTCCTCGCAGAATCCGTCAAATGTTGGGCAGCCTGTGACGTTCACAGCCAGCGTGTCATCATCGGAGTTCAGTGGCACGGTTCCGGGCGAGGTGACGTTTCACAATGGGAGCACGACGCTAGGGACGGTCGTGCTTTCCGGCGGTGTAGCCAACTACACGACTGCAGGATTGGCCGTGGGCACGGCCGTGATAACCGCGGCCTACTATAGGGGTAGCAAATCATTCAGCACGAGCACTTCGGGCGCAGTAGACCAAACGGTCGGTTCGGGAACATTCACGAATTCCACGATGATCTGGGACGGCGTCACGCGTTATTACGGAGTTTTTTTGCCCACGGCTCTCTTTTCGAGTCCACCGATGCTCCTGATGCTGCACGGAACGTGGTATACGCCCGATGGGGGCGCCGATTCCACTGGCGCATGGGATGTCACGGGACGGAACTGGGGCTGGCAAAAATTCGCCAATGAATATGGTTTTATCCTGGTTCAACCAGCTTCCACCTGGGATCCGAGCTCGCAACGGTGGAACTGGAACGCGTATTTCATGGATGGAGCGTTTCCGGCGGCCGAGTCTGGGACGTGTATTGAACCACCGGCAACAGGTTGCCCTGACGATGCAGGTTTCCTGCGACAGTTGATCGTCAATTTGAGAAGTCAGTACAACGTGAATCCGAATGCCATTTACGTTACGGGTTTCTCCTCGGGCGCACAAATGGCGGAGCGGGTCGGGGTGGAAATCTCCGATCTGGTGGCGGCAATTGCTCCCGTCTCAGGACAGATGGAAGGCCAGCAGACGCCGCCCCCGCCTGTGCTTATGCCAGGCAAGGCGGTCGCACCTATCTCCGTTCAGGAGTGGCACGGCACGGCCGATGACGTCCTGTGGCCCTGCGGCTACGGCACGACCACCTACAATGGCGTTACTTTCTGGCTGGATACGGTGGATAATACTTTCAACTACTGGGCGGCGCAGGATGCTTGCACTACTCTGTCGACGACGAACACTTTGTGTTCGGGAAGTACAGCCAATTCGAGCGTGACCAATAAGATTGCCACAGTCTGTGCGAGCAATGTCGAGGTCGAATTCATGTGGGAGGATGGCATCGGACACCTCTGGGAACCGGGCAACCTGTCCGCAATCTGGACTTTTTTTTCCACTCATTCAAAGTAAGAATATGGCGAAATAAGGGTGCCGAGATAAGGATGCAGTCAGGGCTGGTCGAATCCGAATTTGCACAGAAATGAAGCAGTCGAAAGCAAACTGAACTCTGGGGAAATCAATCGTGGAAGTTGAGCAAGTAACAGGCAGCGACGAAATCATCAGCAGCGAAGTAATAAAGATGAGGGAATTAACCGGCTATATCACCCAAAAAGTGATTAAAGGCAAAACTGCAATCACCGAGGACACGCCGCTGGTCTCCTCAGGTCTGGTCGATTCTTTCGCATTGATCGACATTTTTCTCGAACTGCAGAGAATCGCCGGCCTCAAGGTCCCCGCCAGCAAGGTGCAAGCCAAAGACATGGATACTGTCCGGCTGATGTTCGCCACCGCGGAAAAGTTTGGCAAGCCAGTCAAGAAATGATTGCAGAAGTTAGAGGTCAGATTGCAGAAGTAAAACCCGAATGACTCGGGCGCCGCTATGGCCGAGTTTTCATTTCTGCAATCTGACCTCTCACCTCTGACCTATCTTCAGTTTCCCCAATTGGCCAGCATTTCGGTGATCTTCCCTCGGTCGATCTTGCCATTCACGTTCAGCGGAATCTGCGGAAAGTGGTAAATGCGGTTCGGCACCATATAACGCGGCAGTCTGGCTTCGCAAGCGGAGATGATTTGCTGGTCGTGTGCCGGGTCAGAGCCGGAGAGCACGCCCACGATGCCTGATGCCGAACCGTCCGACAGAGGCCACGGAATCGCAACCGCCAATTCGGTGCGCGCAGCCTCTCGCAGGACCAGATCAATTTCCTGCAACTCCACGCGATAGCCATTTACTTTGACCTGAAAATCGCGGCGGCCGAGATAGAACAGGCATCCGCGTTCATTTTGGCGAACGAGATCTCCCGTGCGATACCAGATTTGATCGCCAGTGTGCTTCAGGCGAACAAAACTTTTCGCGGTCTTTTCCGGATCGTTCAGGTATCCGCGAGTTACATGGGATCCGCCGAGGCATAACTCGCCACTTTCGCCAACCGGCACTGGGGCGAGCCCGTCATTTACCGCGCACACTTGTTGCCCGTCAAATGGCCAGCCGATGGGCACCAAACCGCGCACGCACTCGGCCGGCGAAGTTGCAGAATCCCAGCGGTAGTAGGTGATAGCGATGGTCGCCTCGGTCGGCCCATACAAATTCTCCAGAATGGAATTGTTCGCCGCCGCCTGCCAGGCCGCTGCCAGGCTCGAAGAGAGCGCTTCTCCGCAAAAAAGGCTCCAGCGCAAGGTAGGAAATGCTTCCGGTTCCAGCAGGCCAAGTTTCGACGCGAACATGGCCACTGCGGGCACGGAAAACCAGCATGTCAGCTCTTTTTCTTCCACCAGAGTCGCGGGAGTGAGCGTTTGCTCGGCATAAGGACAAAGCGTCGCCCCCGCATCCCAGCAGGTAAACAGATCGTGCACGCTGAGATCAAAGGTCAGATCGAAGTTCTGCGAGCAACGATCTCCGCCATGCATGCCAAAACGCTTCGCTGCGAATTCCATGTAGGCGACGACATTCGATTGGCTGACGGCCACTCCTTTGGGCACTCCGGTGCTGCCTGAAGTAAAGAGCAGATACGCTGTATCGCTTGCGTCAACGACGGGCTCGCACGGATCGGCGATTCTGGACAACCTGTGTGCAGAGATGACACGGTGCAACGACATGTTTTTCGGTTCCCATCCGGAATCGGGCGAATCGGGAATGATCAGCGTCAGTGGCGTATTTACACGCGGAAGCAACGACTCAAGCGTAGCGGCGCACTCCTGCCCAACCACCAACGTCTTGCAGCCGGACGCTTTCAGCATGACAAGCGTCCTCTCCAGCGGAAACTTGGGATTGAGAGGCACGTAGCCACGTCCGCTGGCGAGCACGCCTAGAATTCCGCCGTATGCGGCGATACTTCGGTTGGCGAGGACGGCAACCACCTTCTCGGAGGGGTCAAGAGTATGGTCGAGGCAAGCCGTGATCCTGCCGGCATAATTCCAGAGTTGCTCATAACTCAGCGATAACTCGCCGAGTTCGAGCGCGGGGCTGCCGGGATTGGCCAGCAGGGAACGGAGAAAGCCGCTGACCAAGCTTCTAGATTTTTGCGCCGGAGACATCAGTCACCAGTTTTGTTTGAGTTAGTCGATTCGAACAGCTAATTATTGCGCTCGTCAGTGTGAATGTTGGGCGATGGACTCGAAGCATTTGCCGCGGCTGCGCCGCTCGGAGTCGAGCCCTTATGTACCAAAATATCAAAGAGCCGGTCCGCGACAATCTCGTTGCCCTCGGGTTTCAGGTGTGAGATGCCCATATAGAGCGAACTTTTCTGATTGTCGAGAAGGTCGCCGAGATAATAAAAGTCCGAATTCTTCAATTCGCGGCCTTTCTGGTAGGTGGCTTGATACATCGCGCCCAAATCAGGAAATTTCTGGTACTCCATGCTTAGGACCTGTTGCTCATAGGGTGTCAATTCCTTGTGCCCGACCGCCAGGTTCGGATACCACGCGAAAATTGCGCGGAAGCCGTATTGTTTTGCCAGCAAGCTCACGATGTCCATGTTCTGCGCGTAATTTGCGACGACTGCGGCAGAAAGCGCCTCCGTGTCCCGAGCGGGCCGGGGTGTCGCGTCCTTCTTATTGTGGAAGGGCGCTTTGGCCGCAATCTTCTCCAGTAAACGGTAAGTGTTGGTCTGTTCGAGGTAGGAAAATCCGGCTTTCTGCGACGCGCCCCAGTTATCCAGAAAATTCTTGAATGAGTTGTAGTTGCTGTGTACATCGGCGCGACCGCTCTGATATGCGGCAAATGCCTCTGTGCCTCCGTCGTAAAAAAGTACGACATCGGGCTTGCGGGCGGCGTGTTTGAGTTGCTCAATCAGTCCGATTGTTTCCTGCGTGTTGGACCAGCCCTTTTCGGCGTAGTTTACGATGCAAACCGGCTTGCCTGCCTTTTCATAATCGCGCGCCACGTAGGAAGGGATGGTCTCTTCGTCGGGCGCGCCCGCTCCCCACATCACCGAATCGCCGAACATCCATATGGTGAAAGTTTTCTCATCCTGATTGCATTGCGTGTGTAGTGTTCGGCGAACGCCGTCCTGGTCGATGGAGAGCATCTCGCCATGATAAGGAGCGCGCCGCCAGAGCACGTACTGATGGTAAGTCACTTTGTTGGCCTGCTCGAATTCGCGCCAAAACTCGCGCTCGGTGGCGCTTCCGCCTTGTGCCAAATCCAATTGGACGGCCGGTTCCAGTTGGTCTCCGGCAACCGGAAGGTAGCGCCGATAGGAATAGAATTCGACTGCGGCCAGCAGAATCACACCGAGGGTTACGGCAACGCAAAAGCGCACGGCAAAGTACTTGAGCAGGGACTGGTACTGAGTCGTAGGCGCCTCGGGACTTTCCACTGTCGGTTCACTTTCTGTTAACGGCACCACCGTTTGACCCTCACTTCTCCGCTTTAAACCTCTCCGCTACAAACCTGAGTGAATGCTAGCACAGCGTTTTTGGCTTCCCAAACCGTGGAGGTAATCACCGAAGTAATTTCGTCAATCTTGCGTAGGAGTTGCCTGTGGCTGTCCAGCCTTGCGCAGTCGGCAGTCGCCACTGTCCATGGCATTTAGAAGAGCGCGTACATGACAGGGCCGGTCTCAGCGTGTCCGGGATGGAAGATCACGCTCAAATACAGCGCGAGGACAACAATTACGGGCGTAATCCATACCCAGCGTTCGCGGCCCAGTGTGCCGATGATGTTTGCGAAGAGGGTTCCAAGAAGTCCGTGTGAGGATTCGCGCAAACGGACGTCACCGAGGTAATCCAGTAATTCGCCCACGCCGATGACGGCGAAATATCCAGCCGCTGCCAGGAACGTCATCACATAAAAACTGTGGTCGAAAGTCAGGTGCAGGTAACTGCGTGGCGAAGCTATCGCCCTGAGCATGGCGAATGCCTGCTGGAAGTCATTGGCGCGAAAGAAAATATAGCCTATGCATACGGCGGAAAATGTAAACAGCCAGGAGATTCCGGTGGCGAGCTCACCTGACCATTCAAATCCCATACGCTTGCGAAATTCCTGCCATTGCCGATGCAGCACCAGCAAAATGCCCTGATAGATACCCCAGATCATGAGCAGGAAACCTGTATGCCCAGCTCCTATGTGCCACACGCCAAAAACAAACATGGCGATCACGAGTGAGAAGTTACGCCACCACACCTCGCGCCGCACGGTTGCGAGCGGCAGAAAAAGAAAGTCGCGAATCCAGAACGATAGCGACATATGCCAGCGCGTCCAGAAGACGGATATCGTAGTCGACAGGTAAGGCCGGTTGAAGTTTTCGTGCAACTGGATGCCGAACAGGCGCGCCGCGCCAATCACGACGTGAGAGTATCCGCAAAAACTGAAATACAGCTGGAATGCATAAGCGATGATCATGCACCAGGCGTCGCTGCCGCTCAGCTGTGCCGCGGCACTACCGAGAGCCTTGTGATCGAAAATCGCGTCGACGCCCGCTCCGGCGTAGAGCCCGCCGCTCATGACCTCCGAGATCACGACCATGAGGACGCCAATCGAAACGCGGCGCACTCCGGTCTTGAGATCGTCATCGCTGACCCCCCAGCCCTGGCGAAATTGCGACAACATGCTCGACATGCGGCAAATCGGGCCTTGGATCACGGTCGGCCAGAATGCCATGTACAAGCAAAACTCCAGCAGCGTGGGATTTAAGTCCTCTTCGCGATACAGCTCTAACAGGTAACTAAGAGCCTCGAATGTCCAAAATGAAATTCCTATGGGGAAAAGAATTCGTTTGAGCAGCAGGAACGGCGAACCGGAAGGCACGATGTTGCTGACCATTGGAAGATATTTAAAAACGCTAAGCAGCGCCAGATTGAAGATGATTCCGGTCCACAAGCGCGCCGCGGTAATGTTCTTTTTGAGCCATTCGCCTAGGGCATAGTTCACGAGCGAACTGAAAAGGAGCACGGCGATCAACCATGATCCCCAGCTGAAGTAGAAGATATAGCTGGCGACAAGATAGAGCACTTGCCGGGCAGTGACCGAGCGGAGCCGCATCGCGACCAACCACACCACCACTACACCAATTGCATATGCGAGAAGTTGTGTCGTCATCGGTGGGGTTTGCAACCTAGAGATTCAAAACTGGTTGCACCGGTAATATTCATGCTCTCGCCCGAATCTGATGTTGTCAACATGCCTCTCGTGGGTGGGGACAGTCTCCGGCCGTCACTACACATGTTTTAGGGCTTGACTGCTACAGCTTTATCGGGCCGCGACACTGCGGACGTGCGCGAGATCTTTTGCAGCACGTCGGCGAACTGCGCCGTAACCATTGACCAGTCAAACTGCGCGGCCAGTTGCACGGCAGCCTGCTCGAATCTCCGTCGGGCCTCGCCATCGCGAAGCAGAAGCAGAACGGCCTCGGCAAAAGAGGAGGCGTCATCCACTAGCAGGAGATCTCGTCCGTTTTGAAAGCTGAGTCCTTCGGCTCCTATGGAGGTCGAAACCAGCGCTTTGCCCATGGCCATCGCTTCGTAAATCTTGAGCCGCGTTCCTCCGCCGATGCGCAAGGGCACAACCACCACGGTCGCTTCTCGAAGATAATCCGTAACCGATGGAACCGTTCCCGTAACCTGCACCGAATCCGAAGCGAGCCGCTGCACCTTCGCGAACGGATTCCGGCCGACAATCTGGAAGAGTGCGCCTGGAAACTCAGCCAAAATTCGCGGCCAGATCTGTCCGCAAAAATATTCCATCGCATCGATGTTCGGCTCCCAATCCATCGAACCTGTAAACACGATTCGCGGAGGCGTGGCCGTTGACGGCGGCGCAACCTGAAATTGCTGCGTATCCACGCCGGTTGGCACGACGGTAATTTCACATGCCGGGTCCATTTCCAGCATTTGCTGCCGGTCGTTTTCCGAAACCGCGATCACGTGATGGAATCGCGCCAGCGTTCGCCGCTCATAGCGCGACATGCGCGCGGCCTCCAGCGTGTATGACCATTTCCGCAGCGGATGCGATTCGGTCGCCGCCATGCGCTGCCACAGCGCGCTCTCCACGTTGTGCTGAAAAAGCAGGCAGGGAATCGGCAGCTTCGCAGGGAAATTCAAAGAGGGAGCCAGGAAATCGCAAATTGTGACGTTGAACTGCCCGCTTGAAAGGTAGGTCCGAACGAGCTTGAAAACAGCCGGATGGGTGAACTTCGAAACCGAATAGGGCGCGAGCCGCGGCAACCGGTAAAGGTAATCGAGCACACCGCGAAATCCTTCGGATTCGGGAGCGGCGGTGTAGACGATCTGGGAATGTGGAAATTGTTGCGGAAGCGCCGCTTCGTAATCAGGATCGCGTTGGCCGCCGTAATAAGAAACCAGCGTGACCTCGTGATCTTTTCCGAGCCGCCGCAGGATGTTGTAAGAACGAATTTTGCCGCCAGTATCGACAGGGAGGAGTTTGCCTCCCTTGACCCACAGCACTCTCACTCGATCTTTCCTCGGCGCGCAAATTCGAACGGCACTGATTCGACGGCCAGCTTTTAGCAGCGTAGCACGATTTTCTATTGACCGGTTTCGCTGAACATAGCGGGCATAGTTACGCCGGCAGCGGTGGCGCTGACGTTGACCGGACCCGCAGTCGGAGGGAGTGTGTAGATCTGGCTGGCTGTTCCGGTGCTGGTAGTCGTCGCCGGATTGGCACCAGAAAATGATCCGCCCACGCCGCCGTCGCTGAAGGTGACCGCCACACCCGAGACTGGATTGCTGTATTGGTCGGCTACTACGACGCTTAATGCCTGCGGCAGCGTGGTACCTGCAGTCGCAGCCTGGTTGTTTCCGCTCGTGATGGTTACTGAAGCGGGCGTCCCTGCTGTGACCGTCACAGAGATCTGCGTGGTCAGCTTGTCCACCGCAGCCGTGACGGTAACCGGGCCGGCGGAAGTCCCCGCCGTGTAGTTGACCGTGGCTTGTCCGCTGGAGTTGGTAGTGGCGGGCGAGCCGGTAAAGGTCCCGGACGGTGCGGAGAATACGACCGAAACTCCCGTGATCGGGTTTCCTCCACTATCGTTGACTTGGACCACGAGAGGCTGAGATAGCGCTGTATTGACGGAAGCCGACTGGTTGTTTCCGGAAACAACTTCCAGGCTCGCCGGGGCATCGCCGGTTGCAGTTTCGGTGAACGTTCCCGTTGGCGTAACTCCCACGGCGCTGGCTATGATCTTGTAGGCTCCGAGTGTGTTTGGGAGCTGGTAGTTGATCGCCACGATTCCGCTGGCGTTGGTGACGCCGCTTGCCGGATTAAGAGTGCCCAATCCCTTCTTGTCGACAAATGTTATGGTCACGCCTGGCACGACGTTGCTGTGGACATCTTCGACTTTGATTTCCAGTTGCTTGGGCAGGATCGATCCTGCCTGCTCCGATTGCGTATTTCCCGAAAAGACGATTATCTTTGTTGGGGTTCCGGCGACCGCCGTTTCCGTGAAGGAGACGCTCGCGCCCCCGGCAACACTCGCCGTGATGGTGACTACGCTTGCAGTCGTAGGCAAGGTGTAGGTAGTTGATACGATTCCGGCGATACCGGACGAGTTGGTGATTGAAACGCCACTCGTTGGATTGAACGTTCCACTCTTGGCGCTGAAAGTCACGGTCAAACCGTCAACTCCAGTCCCGTTGTAGGGATTCACCACCTGCACCTGAATCGGTATGGTTGTACCCACGGGGGCACTCTCATTACCGCCACTGTATACGGTTGGACCGGTCAAGAGCCCGTAGACCGAAAGTTGCCCGGGACAAGGTGGCGTCGTGCAGACCGCGGCAGGAGCCGACGAGGTATCGGCTGTGGCCACATAAACCTTGCCGTTGACCACGGTCTGAGTGGCGAAGTGACCTACCAGCGGGAGCTGGTCGCGCGTCTTATTCTGGTTGGTGCTGTAAAGCAGTTGCATGGTGCTCGCGTTAAAGGCATCGAGATTGTTGCCGCTGATAGCCCACAGAACTCCATTGCTCGTACCATTCGCCGAAACCGAAGGCGAGTGCGCACCAACATAGCTCTGTTGGTTTGCGGTGGTGCAAGGCGCTTTGGCACACGACGGAATGGCAGCGCCAAGCAATCCGCTCGGCAACACTGGATAGGCCGAGATCGGAGCGCCATCGGGCGTGAAGTAGACATTCCCGTTCCAGTAGGCGGGCGAACTGAACAAGAGATCCTTGACCTTCGTGGGCAGCGCATTGGGAATGATGGGGAACTCGGAGAGGACATTGTCACAGGTTGTATTTTGTTGTGCACACGTTGTGTCCGATTCGCCCATGTTATCGCGATCAATCACATAAACGAAGCCCTGCTTGCCGGCGGCGACGAGTTCGTGGGTAACGGGGCCGGTTTGATCGGGAAGGATAAGAACGCCGGTGGAGCTCAGGTCTTCATCGTTGCTGTTGAGGAATTTCACATCGTAGGGAGTGAAATAACCGGTAACCGTGAGCAAATTGGGGTCGAGTTCCAGCACGCTGTTGCTGTAGGTCGCGCCACCGAGGTTGATGTCATAGCACGCATTGCAGGTTTCCGCTGTCTCCAGGAAGATGTTGTTATTCTCGTCAGCCGCAAGGCCGTTGCCAGTCTGCCAGATGGAAGCCAATCCGTGTTCGGGCGAATCGTTGAAGGCGGCGATTTGCGTCAGCGTGTCTGCGTTGTAGGAAAGTACCCATCCGGTGCTGTCATCATTGCAGGAGTTCGAGCCAAAGGCCATGTAGACCACGCCGTTCAGCAGCAGCAGGCCGGGGCGGTTCAACTGGTGCAGGCTGTTGAAGGTGGTGGTGTAGGTCTTGCCTCCAAGACTGGCCGGAGCCGTATAAGTACTGCTGGCGGTGATGACCACGCCGTTCGTGTATCCGAACTTCTCGGCCCCAGTGGTGATATCGAGCGCGTGCAGGCGATGGACAACCGTGCCGTTTTCCAAAGTTTTCGCCACCACGTACAACGTTCCGCCGACGGTGTCGATCGCCGGGGTGCCGGCGATCCCTTCCTGGAAGAAGCCGACGGTTCCGGCTCCGTTGCCGGCGCACGGAAGCGAGATCGCGCCCGTGCTGGTGTCAGCGTAAATGCTGGCCAAAGTGATTCCGTTCGCAGGGTCTGTGAAATTCACCCACCACAACGGCTGCGGATTGGCCGCGGCGCTGTCGGCGTCAAAGGCATAGACTGAATCCGCCATGGTCGCAACATAGACGACGTTGTGCATCGCTCCATCGATGGTTACGCCGGGAACATAAAGCGGCTGCGCCAGCGCCTGATAGTCAGTCGGGTAGCTAAAGAGCGCGCCAAACTGGCTCGAATTCACGTTAGCGGGCGTCAGTATGGTCTCACTGACATTTTGGCCGGTGCGCTGGTTATCCATACGGCCCGTGGGAACGGGCGGAATCGTGAGCTGTGCTGAACACAGAGAAACGAATGTCACACACAAAAGAAGCGTGAGCGAGACGAGACTGCGGCGCGACAGTGAGTCACTTTGTCTTCTCTCAAACGGAACAGGAGAAGATGGAACGGAATACATTGTTACCATGGTAACTCCAATGAAAAACCGGCCGCTGAGGCCTCGTCTGGGAGATAGCAGTTATCAAGCCGTGAGAATTGGGGGACGCGGAAGTCGTAAGCTCTAGTTTACAAGAACCTTCCCGGCAGCGAAAGGCTCGTGGAAGCAAATATGTGCCGGTGCACAGGCAATGTTTTGCAACTATTGATACAAAGTCTATCCCAGCTTAGCGACGTAGGAATATCCCACCGAAGTGGGGTGTAATTAATCCCTTTCAACCCCTTTTTATTGTGATTAAGCCCCTTTAGACTTGGTTTTCGCCGTCCGCGAGCTATTTCGAATGCCGAGAGAGCCGTCTAGAGCCGAATTTTAGGCATCAACTGCCAAATCTAACCAGTTTTCTTCGGCAGCGGCCACATTGTGGTCATAACCAGCGCGACCGCGATTCCGAGAGAAACTTCCAGAAACCTATGCCATCCGACGATCCACGGAGCCTGCATCCGGGGAATCAGCAAAATAATACTCAAAGTGATTGCGGCAAAGCGGTAAGCGGCTCCAAGCCGCATGAACCATGCCAGCGAGCCGCATAAAAGAATTCCCACGGCGTAAACCAGAGTAGTGTAGACCAGAGCAGTCGGTTGGAAGAATGTTGCCAGAAGCACGCCGACAACCGCTCCGAGCGCTGTCCCCACGAATCGCTGCCATCCTAAGGTTCGCGGAGGGATTGTAGATTGGATAACAACTATGGTCGAAATCGGCGCCCAATAATATTCTGGCAGTTTTAAAACGCGAGCGAGAAGCATGGCAGCCACCGCGGCAACCGCTGTGCGCAGCGAGTCGAGCACAGCGTCCCTGGCAGCTCCCGTAAGAATCGTTCCGGCCACCAACCCTCCCGGCAATGAGCGGTCATTGTAACCTCTCGCGTGTGTGGTGATGGGGTTCCTCCCCGTTGGACGGGCCAGAGGCCCGTCACCACACAACCAGACAGCTCACAACCAGACCTTCGCGCTTGACAATCCATGTTATTCTTTTCGACGTACCTCGCGGGACCCGCGCGCCGATCTCGATACACGGGGCGGCGCCACCGACAATGAGGGTTCCTACCTACGTCCTTCCTCGCAGGGGTCGTGGATGGAGGCGATGCGAGCACACCGGAAGTGTGCGCCATCGTCCTTCGTCGTCCATGACACGCACTCGTCCGGAGCCAGTTCACGAAACTAAATTACGAACCTAAATTTCGAGACGAGGAGAACCTATGCAGATCAAGAAACTCACGCCCAATCTGGTCGTCCGCAACGTTGAAGACAGCCTCAAGTTCTATCGCGAGATACTTGGACTGGAAAAAGCTATTACTGTGCCGGAGCAGTCGCCTTACGTCTTCGCATCGGTCGCGAACGAATCGGTGGAGATTTTTTTCAACGACCAGAAGACCGTAGCCGCCGAGTATCCCAAATTAGCCGCGACCATTGGAGGAAGCCTGACTCTCTACATGGAAGTGGACAGCTTGCAAGCCGTTCTGGATCGCGTGCAGAAAGCGGGAGCGAAGATCTCCATGCCGGTCACCGACCAGTTCTATGGCATGAGGGAATTCGCGTTCGAAGATGGGGATGGATATACCGTCACCATCGCACAGAAGATGGGATGAAGGTTGTCAGCAACGCTGATGCGAAGGTAACGCCCAGGTTAGCGCCCAAAAAACGGGCGCGAACCTGGGGCACCGGCACCGGTTGGGTTATCATTGAATCGATGTCTGCTTCGCACCCATTCCAGACCCACTCATTTGAGACTGACGACTCGCGGCTGCTGCCGATTAAAGATAAAGTCCTTGCCGGCGAACGCCTGAACGAGAGCGATGCGATTGCGCTTTACAGGACAGGCGACATTCTTGCGGTGGGTTGGCTCGCCAACCGGGTTCGCGAGCGGATGCATGGTGACAAGGCTTACTTCAACGTCAATCGCCATATTAATCCTACGAATGTTTGCGTCGCGGCTTGCCGGTTGTGTGCTTTTGGACGGAAGAAGGATGCTCCGGGCGCTTATACCATGGCGCTTGAAGAAGCGTTTCAGACGGCCGCTTCCGGCTATACCGAAGCGATTACCGAATTTCACATTGTTGGCGGACTGCATCCCGACTTGCCGTTCGAATATTTTCTTGACCTGGTTTCTGGATTGAAAGAGCGCTTTCCGCAGGTCCACATGAAGGCTTTCACCATGGTGGAGGTCGCGTATCTGGCGAAACGGGCTAAGCTGACGATTCGCGAGACGCTCGTAAAAATGAAAGAGGCGGGCGTCGACTCGCTGCCGGGCGGCGGGGCGGAGATTTTTTCCGATCGCGTGCGGCACATCATCTGCGATCACAAGATTGATGGCGATCAGTGGCTCGATACGGCGCGGCTTGCTCATGAGATCGGGCTGAAATCGAATGCCACCATGCTCTACGGGCATATCGAAAACGATGATGACCGCGTCGATCATCTGCTCAAGCTGCGCGCCTTGCAGGATGAGACTGGCGGCTTTCAGACGTTTATTCCGCTGGCGTTCCATCCGGCGAACACGCCGCTGCAACATCTTTTTACTACTACCGGCATGACCGACATCAAGCAGATCGCGGTCAGCCGGCTGGTGTTGGACAACTTCGCGCACATTAAGTCTTACTGGCAGATGATGACGCCGAAGATTGCGCAGATCTCGCTGCGCTTTGGAGCCGATGATATTGACGGCACCGTGGTCGAGGAAAAGATTTATCACGATGCCGGAGCGACCACTCCGCAAGGCCTGCGGCGGCATGATCTGGTGCGGCTGATTACAGAGGCAGGACGCGAGCCCATCGAGCGCGACACGCTGTATCGTCCGGTTACGCGGACGGAGACTTCGTTCACGGTGTCGGTGTAACTCGCGTGCTCATTTCACCACGGAGCCACAGAGACACGGAGAACAACTACTCCTAGGCGGTCTTTGCCAGCCTGAGCTCTTCTACTCCTCGCAGGGAATAATGGTGCTCGGGCACCGGGAAACCGGCGTGCGCGAAAGTATCGCGGATCAGCCGATTGGTGTCGAAATACACCTGCCAATAGTGTGCGTTGTTGCAGTAGGGGCGCACGGCCAGCACGGGGCCGGCGAAGTTGAAGGTCAGAATCTCGACATCGGGCGCGGGCTCCGCCATAACGTTCGGTATCTTGGCCAGGGCTGGTTTTAGCAGTGCGACGGCCGCTTGCGGGTCAACGTCGTGCGCCAATTGCGCCGTCAGTTCGACACGGCGGAAGGGGTTGGCGGAAAAATTCTGGATTGTGTCTCCGAAAATCTTGCCGTTGCCGACCATGGTCTTGACGTTGTCCGGCGTACTTAGAGTAGTGGCAAACAGGCCGATTTCCTCTACCGTACCGGTGACTCCGGCGGCGGTAATGAAGTCTCCAACCTTGAAGGGCTGCAGGATCACCAGGAAAACGCCGCCGGCAAAGTTCGAGAGCAGTCCCGACCACGCCATGCCAATGGCGACTCCGGCAGCGGCAATCAGAGCCGCAAAGCTGGTGGTTTCGACGCCGAAGAAGCCGAGGATGGCGATGACCAGCGCGATGTTCAGCAGCGCGGCTACGGCGGAGTGGATGTAGCGGATCAGGGTGCGATCGATCCTTTGTTTAGTCAGGGCCTTGCCCATCATGTTAAGCGCGAGGGCGATCAGCCAGCGGCCAATGATCCAGATGGCGATGGCGCCTAGAATCTTCAGTCCCACAGCGGTCAGTACGGCGGTTACGGTTTGCATCATGACGCCGAAATTTACGTTCATAGATCCTCCTGGCAGGCAATTCTGGGCACTGCGTTTTGGCCTGGGCAGACATTGTATCCGCGCATCTGAGAAACGGGAACAGGTATCTTTCTTCAAGGGAGTGCATCCAATCGGCATGGCCAAAGAGCAAACAGCGGTTTTCGGCGGAGGATGTTTCTGGTGCATTGAGGCCGTTTTTCAGCGTCTCACGGGCGTGAGCCACGTCGAGTCGGGTTATATGGGCGGACGCGCCGATCAAGCGACCTATCGCCAGGTTTGCGATGGCGATACAGGCCATGCGGAGGTGGTTCGCGTTACCTTCGATCCGGACCAGATCAGCTATCGCGAACTGCTGGACGTATTCTTCTCAGTACACGATCCGACGACGCTCAATCGCCAGGGAAGCGACGTTGGCGAACAGTATCGATCGGTCATCTTTTACGCCGATGAAGAGCAGCAGCGGATTGCGGAGGATGTGATTGCGGAAATGACGGCGGCGAAAGTGTTTCCGCAGCCAATTGTGACCGAGGTCGAGCCCGCCGAGGAATTCCACGGGGCCGAGAGCTACCATCAGAATTATTACAACGACAATTCGCGGCAGCCTTATTGCGCGTTTGTCATCTCGCCGAAGCTGGCGAAGCTGGAAAAGAAATTTGCCGCGAAATTGAGAGCGTGAATCGGAAGTTCGCAGAGTTTGAAGTCTGCCCGAAATCGAATCTGTAACGAATCCCTGGAAAACTAAGCGGCGGGATCTTTGTCGGTTGTGGCGACGGGCTCGGAGCGTTCTTCGAGCAATAGCCGGCGCAGGGTGCGCAGGTCGTTGAGCAGGCGGCCGCTGGTCTTCAGATGATGTTCCAGTTTGTCCAACTTGAATTGCACGATCTGCAGGGCCTGCAAGCGGCGCTGCAATCTGGCCCCCGAGGCGGAGGCAAGATCGGCTGCGATCTCGGTTTTGGCTTCGGCGATGGCCTCGACCAAGAGACGGATGTATTGCTGGGCATTCTCGACGCTGTCAAACGGAGTCTGCAAGTGCTCGTTCAAGGGTGAGAATACCTTAGCACATGATAAGGCACACTTAGAGAGTCAGGTAATATTAATGTATGAATTGTATTTCGCGGATCATTGTTCCCAGGGAAGACGCCATATTCAAGCAGCCGGCGAACCGCCTCGCGCAGGACAAAAGACCTGATTTCAGCCAGATGGAAGGTCTCCATCACGAATGAAACCCACCTCTGGTTTGCACTTCAAAACCTATCTGCTGATTTTTTTGATGGTGATATTTGGTCCCTTGGGCAACGTGCTGCTCGGCAAGGGGATGAAGGGCATTGGCGCTGCGAGCATCGGAACGCCAGCGGGAGCGCTTAGTTTCCTTTCCCTCGTCCTCACGTCCGGCACGATTTGGCTCGGCATCGGGTCTCTGATTACCTTTTTTGTGGCTTACACGCTGGTGCTCTCGTGGGCGGATTACAGCTACGTCCAGCCAGCCTCGTCAATGGCCTACGGCATGGTCGCCCTGCTGGCTCACTTCATGCTGCGTGAAGTGGTTACGCCGATGCGTTGGATGGGTGTGCTGCTCATTTGCGTGGGCGTCCTGGTGGTTGGCCAAACGCCTCCGCGAACCACGGAGCCAAGCTAAATGCGCGAGCTTATCTTCTATCTTCTAATTATTGGCGCCGGCACCGGAGGCGAGCTATGCGTTACCCGAGCCATGAAGGCCGTAGGCGAGGTGAAGGACTTTCGCCCGGTTGCGCTGGTGGGCGTCATCGCCCGTGCGTTGCGAGTTCCGTGGATGTGGGTCGGTCTGGCCCTCATGGGGACTGCATTCTTCTCCCTGCTCGCAATGCTATCGAGGGAGAACGTTAGTTTGGTGGTTCCGGTCACAGCTCTCAGCTACGGGGCCGGCGCCTTAGGAGGGAAATTCTTTCTCGGCGAACAGGTCTCGCCGAGGAGATGGGCGGGCGTGCTTCTGGTCTGCATCGGCGTCACCCTAGTGATCGTGGGTCGGCGTTGACTCGATGCACGTTCTGGGAGAGAGCAGGCGCTTTTTTCAGCTTTCTGCCAAATCTGAAGTTTGAATTTCGGGCAGGTGCTGAGCCTGCGACGAATCTCGTGTTGGGCCTTTCGAAAAACTCTGGGGGATGCGACAGGTTGCGTATCACAGACAAGGTCGTTAGGATTGGACTTTTGTCTGTATAGCTTGCCGGATTGCGCCGTACCCTGGGTTCCGGAAGTCATAGTCTCCGCGAGCCAATCTGCGGGAATCGCAAGCTGATCTCAAGAAAACAGTAGAGGGTCACGCACTTGTGTGGAATCGTTGGTTTCACCCACAAACGTTGGGTACCTGATTCCGATCGCATTCGGAGTGCCGCCGCCACGCTGATTCATCGTGGACCAGATCAGCAAGGTGTGTTCGAGTCTAGCCTCTGTGCTCTAGGTGCCACGCGGCTCAAGATCATAGACCTCGATTCCGGCAACCAACCCATTCTCTCTGAAGATGGCGATGTGGCCATCGTGTTCAACGGCGAGGTCTACAACCACCAGGAACTGCGACGCGAACTGGAAGCGCTCGGCCATCGCTTTTGCTCACACTGCGATACGGAAACTGTGCTTCACGCGTTCCTCGAATGGGATATCGCTTGCTTTGCACGTTTGCGAGGCATGTTTGCGGTCGCGCTCTGGACGAGAGCGACAAAGCGGCTCGTGCTGGCACGCGACCGCATGGGGATTAAACCACTTTATTTCGCCCGGCGTGGAGACGACTTGTTCTTTGGTTCCGAGCTAAAGGCAATTCTGATCCATCCCGAGATTGAGCGGCGATTGAGCTTGGACGGACTCGATTGCTATTTGTCGTTGAACTACGCGCCCTGTCCCTGGACGTTGGTTGAGGGAATCGAGAAGCTTCCGCCGGGGCATTGGCTGGAGTGGCGGGACGGTAAGGTTTCTACCGATTCTTACTGGCGCCTGCCGTTCGGAGTCGTCCGCGATTGGACGTTAGAGTCGGCTCGGGAGGAATTGGACGCTCTTCTCCGGCAATCGATCCGCGAGCACATGCTTTCCGATGTTCCGCTGGGCATGTGGCTAAGCGGAGGCATCGATTCCTCCACGATTCTGCACTACGCGGCGATGGAGTCCGGTGCGCCGCTCAAGACTTTCTCGATCTCATTCCAGGGGAGGAGTTTCGACGAGACTGCGTATATTCGCGAGGTTGCCGAGCGATACCAGACCGATCACGAGGCATTCGATCTGAATCCGGAGACCGATCTGAGAGACGCGATCGAAGCGTTCGCATATTACTCGGATGAGCCGTCTGCGGACGCTGGAGCGCTCCCCGTCTGGTTCCTATCTAAGCTGAGCAAGACCAAGACAACGGTTAGTCTTAGCGGCGAAGGTGCGGACGAGCTGTTTGGTGGCTATCTTACGCATCGAGCGAATCGCCTGGCTGCGCTTGCCCGGCGATTGCCGCAAAAGGCTCGCGAACTTGCGCTGGGCGCATTACGTGCTTGGCCGGTTTCCGACGAGAAAATCAGTTTCGAATACCAACTGAAGCGATTTCTCGAGGGCTCTCTGATGACTCCCGAGAGCGCGCACGTCTACTGGAACGGAACCTTCAGTGAAGCGCAAAAGCGGGACCTGCTGCGCGCGGAACTCCCGCCTGCTCTCAACTCTGTTCTAGGCGAACTGCGCGATCGGTCTTTCGCGCCGACTGCTGCCCACGACGATCTGGCGCCTTATTTGTGGTTCGATCAAAGATACTATCTTCCCGACGATATTCTGAACAAGGCAGACCGCATGAGCATGGCGCATTCGCTGGAAGTGCGCCCGCCGTTTCTCGACCACCGGATTGTTGAATTCGCTGCCTCGCTGCCCACATCGCTGAAGATTCGTGGCTCGAAGCAAAAAGTGCTTCTGAAGGAATTGATGCGAGGTAAGCTTCCACCTGCGGTTCTTCGACGGAAGAAGGTCGGATTCGACATCCCGGCACATGATTGGCTTCGGGGCTGTCTACGCCCTCTAATGATGGAAGTTTTGCTGGACGGTTCGTCCGAACACGCGAAGCTATTCCGGCAGGAAGCAATCGAGACATATATTCGCCAACATCTGGAGAGAAAGATTAATGTTGGATATCACTTATGGGGCTTAATGGTGCTCTTTCTGTGGATGAAAAAATGGGGGATTCAGGCAGCCGCTTCCCGGGAGACGAGCATTTGGATGCAGGAAAAGACCGGTACCTATCCATAGTCGTTCTGCTCGTCGCGGCAGCCATTTACTTGGGCTGCATTATTTCTCCTCCATCGCTTATGGATGATGTGGATGCTGTGCAGGCACAGATCGCCCGTAACATGCTGACTTCAGGCGATTGGGTGACGGCACGACTGGACGGCGTGGCGTATCTGGAAAAGGCTCCTCTTGTGTACTGGGCTATTGCGGCGAGCTACGAGATTTTCGGTGCGCGCGATTGGGCAGCGCGCATCCCAATAGCCCTGTCGGCCGTCGCCCTCTGCTGGTTGACGATGGCGTTCGGCGCCTGGGCATTCGGTAAGCGAGCGGGATTCTATGCTGGTTTATGCATGGCCACATGCGTTGGGCTGTTCTTGTTCACTCGGGTCTTGATCCCCGATGTCATGCTGACCTTAACGGTCGCCTTTGCCATGTGGGCATTTCTTCGCTGTTTGGACGACGAGGAACCTCATCCACGATTTTGGGCTTGCTTGCTGGCGATGAACCTCGGGCTGGGGCTCTTGCTTAAGAGCTTGATTGGAATTTTATTTCCGCTTGCGGCAATTGCTATCTATCTTGGGATCACCCACCAACTCTTTTCTGCTGCCGTCTGGCGACGGTTGCATCCCTTCGGCGGACTGCTGATCGTCTTGCTCATTGCCGCGCCCTGGCACATTCTGGCGACGTTGCGCAATCCGCCTTACTTTGCCTTCACGCTGCACAGTGGGCCGGGGCAATATCACGGGTTTCTTTGGTTTTTCTTCATTAACGAACAATTACTCCGTTTTCTGAATCTGCGTTATCCGCGAGATTACAACACCGTGCCGCGCCTTTACTTCTGGCTGCTGCACCTGGTTTGGTTGTTTCCCTGGAGCGTATATCTCCCCGCCGTCGCCAAACTCTCGTTTAACCGCAAATCGAATTCCAACGATCGCGCCAGCCGAACGCGGCTTCTGGCACTCTGTTGGGCAGGTTTTGTGCTTATCTTCTTTACCTTCTCTACCACTCAGGAATATTATTCGATGCCTTGCTATCCGGCACTTGCGCTCCTTATAGGCTCAGCGATGGCTATGGGAGGCGATTGGATACGGCGCGGTACCCGCGCACTCTCGGTAATCGCGGCGTGCATTGGCCTGATAACGCTAACGCTGTTTTTTCTCACCCGCAACCTTCCCGCACCGGGAGACATCTCGCAGGCGCTTAGCCACCACCCCGGTGCCTATACGCTCTCCCTGGGGCATATGCAGGATCTCACTCTAAGGTCCTTTGCCTATCTTCGGGCGCCTCTCCTGGTGGCTGCAATTGCGTTTTGTGTGGGCGCGGTGGCAAGCTGGAAATGGACCGGCCAGCCCGCGTTTCTGGCCGCGGCGCTGATGATGATACTGTTCTTCCATGCCGCCCGGCTTGCCATGGCCGTTTTCGACCCGTATCTGTCGTCGCGGCCGCTGGCGGAGGCAATCCTGAAATCGCCTGAGGGGACGCTGATTGTGGATCACCACTACTACACATTTTCTTCGATCTTTTTCTATACCAACCGTACGGCGCTGTTGCGCAACGGCCGCTTCAACAATCTGGAATATGGAGCTTATGCTCCAGGTGTACCCGATGTGTTCATAGACGATTCGCAATTCACGAATCTCTGGCTTAAACCGGAGCGTTCCTATATCGTTGCAAACCAGAATGTGGTTCCTCGACTCGAATCACTCGTGGGAGCTGAACATATTAACTTGGTGGCGACAAGCGGCGGCAAGGTCGTTCTGACGAATCTTCCGATTGCTGTTTCCCGCGACGAACCTCCACTGGCGGGCCGTGGGGCGAACAAGGTTGCAGGGTTGTTCGAAGCGCAGTCGGTGCAGTAGGAAAACAAGAGATCGGCAGTCGTTTCAGGAACAGACGGCGAGGAGGCCAGATGAGGGTTGTGGTGTTGGGAGGCGATGGCTACTGTGGTTGGGCGACCGCTTTATATCTATCAAGAAACGGACATTCGGTTGCTATCGCGGATAACTTTGCACGCCGGCAATGGGACCACGAACTTGGTGTGCAGACCCTGACGCCGATCCTCCCGCTGGCGGAGCGCCTGAGCGTTTGGCAGGATCTCACAGGGGAGACCATCGAGCTCTTTGTCGGCGATGTAACCGAGTACGATTTTCTCTCCTCAGTCATTCGTGACTTCGAACCGGATGCAGCCATCCATTTTGCCGAACAGCGCGCCGCTCCCTATTCCATGATCGACCGCAAACATGCGGTGTTCACTCAGGTAAACAATGTCGTGGGGACGCTCAATCTGCTATTCGCGCTGCGAGAATTTCAGCCCGAGTGTCACCTGATCAAGCTCGGCACCATGGGTGAATATGGGACACCCAATATCGATATTGAAGAAGGCTACATCACCGTCGAACATAATGGACGTCGAGACACCGTTCCGTACCCCAAGCAGCCCGGATCCTTTTACCATCTTTCGAAAGTCCACGACAGTCACAACATCATGTTCGCCTGCAAGGTGTGGGGACTGCGCGCCACCGACCTCAACCAGGGCGTAGTGTACGGAACCATGACCGATGAAGTGTCCATGGGCGAAGCGCTTATCAATCGCTTCGACTACGATGAAATCTTTGGCACCGTGCTCAATCGCTTCTGCGTTCAGGCGGCGATTGGATACCCACTCACTGTGTACGGCAAGGGAGGCCAAACCCGCGGATTTCTGGATATTCGCGACACCGTACGGTGTGTCGAGATCGCTTGCTTGAACCCTGCAGCCCGTGGTGAGTGCCGGGTCTTCAATCAGTTCACGGAACAGTTTTCAGTTTTGGACCTGGCACACATGGTCCAAAGCGCCGGGAAAAAACTAGGTCTGGCAGTTAAAGTCGAGCACCTGCCGGATCCGCGAGTGGAGGCAGAGGAGCACTATTACAACGCGAAACACTCGAAGCTGATCGAACTCGGTTTAGAACCGCATCTGCTTTCCAACTCTCTGTTGGACTCGCTGATGAATGTTGCGTTGAAGTATCGCGACCGGATCGATCCCACGGTGATGATGCCGCGCATCAACTGGCGGCAACCCAATAACGAGCGACGAGTGCAGACCGGTCGAGACCCCCTGCTTGTTGAGGCTTCCCTTGAGACCGTGGGCGGACCTACCGAGAGAAACAACGGGAAGCGTCGCACTCCGAAAAGAGCGCGCGTGGCCGGTTGAATAGCAAGCCGGGACTCGCTGAGAACCGGGGCCTCAGCGAGCGGGCTCGGCGTTGCTTGGAGTCACGGGAACGAGCCTGCCATCTCGAATGTAGTATTCGCCATCCCGCCAGCGGATGCTGTTGCGCGCAAAACTAGTCAGCCAAATGAAGAAAGCCAAAGTATCCCATAGTGGGATCAGTCCCATTTTTTTCCAAAGCACCTGCTGCTTTAGGCCCCAAATGCCGACCATCCAGGTCATGGCAAATCGCAGGACAAGGTAGGTGCCGAGGTAAACGAGCGCAACTCCCGCTGAGGGCTGGATCGCAATCGCCAGCAAAGACCATGGCAATCCTTGCGTGAGAAGCAGGCCGAGGTGTCCCCAGGGGCGCATATGGCGCATCACCACGATCCAGCGCAAGCGTTTATGCAGAAGGTCGCGCAGGGATTGATAATCGGCAACCGTCAAAATGGTGTAGGGCAAGAGCTCAACTTCGTATCCCTCTTCGGCGATCAGCCGACCCACCAGCAGATCGTCGGCAGGACGGTCCTCAATCGCTCTATAGCCACCGAATCCGGCCAGTCGCGTGCGCGTGGTGGCGATAGTCGGACCCAACGCGAACTTTACTCCGTCCAGTTGACGGGCAACCAAGATGCCCGCATAGAAGTCGGAAAACATACCGACAGTCTGGAGATTTTCGGCAAGGGTTTTCTCTTCGATCGGCACGTAAAAACAGGTCACAGCTCCAACCATCGGGTCGGCCAAAGGAGCAACCACGGTGCGCAGGTAATCCGGCTGCACTCGCACGTCACTATCGCTAATTACAACAACTTCATGCTGCGCTTCACTGACAAGGCGCGCCAACTTTACAACTTTGTCGTTCGATCCTCTTCCGCCTGACCCAAACAACACCCGAATGCTGCGTTCCGGAAAATCGCAGGCCAGCTTCTGTAGGATGGGGACAACCGGATCGTCTTCCTCACCGACGCAGAAAAGCAGCTCGTAATCTGGATAGTCTTGCCGGCAGAAGGTGGCGAAGTTTTCATAGGCGTCCGGATCAAGACCACGAATGGGTTTCAGATTACTCACTGGCGGAGTGAAGGTAAGATTGGGTGCGTTGCGGCGCGCGCTGCGGCGAAAGAATTGCCACGAGCTGTAAAGGGCAATCAAGTAATAGACAAATGGAATGGCAGCGACGGCAAGAACCCCATGGCGGAAACTGGAAATCATCGAGTACCTCGCGCACCGGCGCCGAACAACGTTGTCGAAATGATGCTTATGCCGTGGAAATATACAACCCAACCAGTCAAATCTGACCACTGATTCTGGCTTTCACAACTATTTTCAGCCTGGAGATTTTTGATTCCGCAAATTGCGGCAGATCGGAACTGCGTTCGCTTTTCGAACCTTGATGCGCACCGGATTTTGGATCTGGTGGTCGTTCCTTGGCATCGACATAGGGTCGGGAGAAGAATTGGATACCGCCTAGTTACTCAAGAACGATGCCGGACGTTGTCCAACTGAACTCACGTGGTTATCATAGCTTACGGCGATTTTTCTTTCACTCAGATGATGTTCCGTTCATCTTCTCGTCTCTCGACGCCTGCCGAGGCCGCGACAAATGACGAATTCGAGTGCTGAAGAAAGATGCTTGTCAGCCCAGCAGAAGATGATCGTAAACTTAACGTATTCCTTATGCATCTTGCCGTACGCATGCGTATGAAAGTAGCCAGTGTTAGTCAGCGATCACCGTCGGCCCTCTTCCGCAGAGCGGTCGCGAGTGTATCCCTGCTCTGCATGGCGATGTGTTGCGTCCCACGCCTCTCTGGCGCCTCCGACTCCCATCCCTCGGTTATCCACCTTTCGGTGATTGACGAGAAGAATTCGCCTGTGCCCGATGCGGTGGTTGAGATTCGGGCAAGCGAGAAGGTCGTAAGCACCGCCAGCACGGATGCCACGGGAAAAACCACGCTAAGGGTTAACGCTTCGGGTACATATTCACTGAACATTCAAAAGAAAGGCTACCTGGCCACCGCAACCGCCTTGGAAGTTAGTGAAGGGAGTACCGCCCAGGATATCGAGGTTGTACTTAGTAACGCGGCAGTGAATAAGGAGAGCGTGGAGGTCAAAGGCGAAGCGTCCAATCCGATAACCGAAACCTCAAGCAGCCCCACAACCTTGGCTCCCACGCAAGCGAAGGACAGCCCGTTACGCCCAGCTACATTGGTGGATGCCCTTCCGCTGATACCTGGAATCGTGCGCGGTCCGGACGGGAGCGTACGAATCGCCGGTTTCGGCGAAGACCATAGCGCGCTGCTGATCAATTCGGTGGATGTGACCGATCCCGCTACCGGCGGCTTTGGACTCAGTGTTCCAATCGACAGCGTGCAGACGATCGAAGTGTCGGAGGTGCCCTACCTAGCAGAGTATGGGCGCTTCACTGCAGGTGTAGTCGCGGCGGATACGAGACGCGGAGGTGAAAAGTGGGACTACAGTCTGAATGATCCGTTTCCCGACTTTTTCATCCGCAGCGGACACCTCGACGGTGTGCGGGACGCAGCTCCCCGATTCAACGTGGGCGGACCCGTCCTCTCCGACCACCTCTATTTCCTCGAAGGCGTCGAATATCTGCTCGATAAGCAAGAGGTGCGCACGCTGCCGTTTGACCAAAGCCTGAGCACCTCGAAGGCATTCAACTCCTTCACGCAATTCGATGCGATCCTTTCCGCAAACCAGACGCTGACCGGCAGCTTCCATTACGCTCCCCATACGCTGCAGTATGCCGGACTGGATTATTTCAATCCGCAACCGGTAACCCCCAACGGGGATTTCCACGAGACTACGGGGACGCTCACGGACCGGCTGGCCATCGGCGGCGGGCTTTTGCAGAGCACGATTTCGAGCAGAGTGGTGAGCAGTGGCATAACGGCGCAGGGAACGGCCGACATGGTACTGACTCCGGTCGGAAACCAGGGCAACTACTTCGGCCAGGAATCGCGTCGCGCCAATCGTTTTGAGTGGATTGAACAATGGACACCGCGGACGTTGCACTTCATCGGGGAGCACATTCTGAAGTTTGGATCCGTGCTCGGCCATAGCGAGAATGTGGGCCAGTTTAGCGCGCGCCCAGTTCTGATCGACGATGCCGGCGGCCATCTCCTGCAGCAGATCAATTTCTCCGGAGCGGGAGCGTACGATCTAGCCGACTTGGAGCCGGCGGTGTTTGCCCAGGACCACTGGGTGCTCAATTCTCATCTGGCGATTGACGCCGGTCTGCGTCTCGAAGCGCAGACGATTACCTACACCAGCCGCGCGGCTCCACGCACGGGTTTCGAGTGGACCCCAGACGTTGGGAAAACGGTGGTCCGCGGCGGCATCGGCGTTTTTTACGATTCCGTGCCGCTTGATGTTTATGCGTTCAGCGGCTATCCCGAACAGACGATCACGACCTACAATGCGTTCGGCGTCGCCGTGGGGCCGCCGGTCGAATACATCAACCTCACCGCGCAGGCGGTGCAATCGCACTTTCCGTTTATCGATAGTGCGCAGAAGAGCGGTAATTTCGCTCCCTACAGCGTGGCGTGGAACCTGGGCTTCGAACGTACTGTGAATCGCTTTTTCCTGGTTCGCGTGAAGTACCTTCAGAGCCACGAACAGAATGTCATCACACTCCAGCCGGAAGTGGTTCAGAACCAGAACGCGTTTGTGCTCGGTGACACTGGCCAAGGGCACACGCGACAAGCCGAGTTTACGACGCGGATTGGGACGGCCTCCAATCGCCAGTTTTTCTTCTCTTACGTTCGGCAGTATGCTCACGGCGACATCAACGATGCTAACTCCTACCTGGGAAACTATCCTTTTCCTGTGGTGCGCAACGGCCTCGTGGCGAGTTTGCCCAGTGAAATTCCCAATCGGTTTCTGCTCTGGGGTTCCTACGCTTTTCCAAAAAAGATCATGGTGACGCCACACGTGGAACTTCGTAACGGTTTTCCCTACCAGCCGACCGACGTATTTCAGCAGTACACAGCTGCAGTCTATGGTCCACAATATCGCTTCCCTAGATACTTCTCTCTGGACCTGCGAGTTTCGAAAGACATTCAAGTCGACACGAAACACGCGGTGCGCCTCTCGGCCACAGTACGTAATCTGACTAATCACTTCAATCCGCTCGAGGTGCATTCGAACATTGCCGATCCGCAGTATGGCGTCTTCTTCGGCAACAACGACCGGCGAGCTGTGCTCGACTTCGATGTTCTCTTCTGATTTTGAAGGAAGCGTGAGGGGTTTCAGTCAGCGTAATTTCAGGCTCTCTTAATCAGACGCGTAATCCCGACCAATATTACTGCGCCCACAAATGCCACAATGATGGAACCTATTATCCCACCTCCCGGCCAGATACCGAGAGCCCCAAAAATCCAGCCGCCGACAACGCCGCCGAGGATCCCGAGAACGATGTCCACGAGTACGCCGTAGCCGCCGCCCTTCATAACCTGGCCAGCAAGCCAACCTGCGATCAGTCCGACCACAATCCAAGCGATAAATCCCATAGCGACTCTCCTTCCGATTTAATCTTCAGTCGGAGCGAAATATACACTCAGCCCTCATCCGTTTGCAACGCTACAAGCCAACTGACTTCATCTGTATGAGCGGTGCATTCTTGGTGATCTCTCTAATGGGGGCTTTCCTGTTTCGCGATAAGATAAACACCAAGCAGGGAGGGAGCAACATTCGAAATGTGCGGAATTGTCGGCATCCTAACACGTAAGACCGAGATCCCTCCTGGAGTTCTGGAACGAGCGACTCGTTCCCTCGCGCACCGAGGACCCGACGATTCGGGGACTGCGCTGCTGAACCAAGGGTTGCTGAACGAAGTGCTGCTGAGAGATGCGCAACCTGAGCCGATGCAAATCGGCTTGGGTCACAGGCGGTTGGCGATTCTTGACCTTTCGCCGCTGGGGCACCAGCCGATGCAGGATCCCGCCACTGGCAACTGGATCGTATTTAACGGCGAGATCTACAACTTCCGCGACCTTCGGAAAGAGCTCGAAGCTGGGGGCGCCGGTTTTAAAAGTCAATCCGATACCGAGGTCATTCTCGCTGCCTATCGCGTGTGGGGCGAAGGCTGCCTGACGCGGCTGAGAGGGATGTTCGCATTTGCTCTCTGGGACGCGATGCGCAAGCGTTTGCTGCTGGCGCGCGATGCCATGGGAATCAAGCCCCTCTACTATCACAACTCAAACCAGGCGTTTATTTTCGCTTCAGAGCTCCGAACCGTCCTGGAAACGGGGCTGGTGCCGCGAAAAGCCGATCCCGCGGGAGTGTTGACTTACCTCATGTTCGGTTCCGTGTATGAGCCATGGACCGTCGTCGAGGGAATCACGGCGGTTCCAGCGGGACACGTGCTCACGGTAGAGAACGGATCGGTAAGCATTCGGGAATACTGGAATCCGCTGCAGGCCGCTACGAGCCAACCGGCGCGGTCGGCGCTAAGGTCGTCGGAGCGAACTTCTTCCGCGCGAGCTTCGGGGAACGGAAATGCGATGGTCGCTCCTCTATCCGAGGTCTTGCTATCCGAGGTCTTGCGCGATGCCGTGTTGTCGCACCTGGTCAGTGACGTGCCTGTCGGCGTGTTTCTGTCGGGCGGAATCGATTCCGGTGCGCTCGTCGCTGTTCTGAGTCACAATGGCGTACGACCGAATACTTTCTCGCTCGTCTTCCAGGAACATGAATTCGATGAAGGGCAGTACTCGCGCGAAATTGCGCGGTGCTTTGGTAGTGAGCATCACGAGATTCCTGTCACCGAGCGCGACATGCTGGCGGCGTTGCCTGCTGCTTTGTGCGCAATGGATCAACCGACAATTGACGGCATCAACACCTATCTCGTCTCCGCCAAGGCTCGAGCGGCGGGTGCGAAAGTTGCGTTGACCGGACTGGGCGCTGACGAAATGTTCGCAGGGTACTCGAATTTCCGCCGCGTTCCGCAGATGGAGGCTTTCTCAAAACGCACGCGAAGTCTGCCGAGATGGGCACGGCGGCCGCTTTCCGCTTCGGTCGCACTTTTTGCCGGCAAAGGCGACCGCAGCCGCAAGCTGGCTGAGCTGACTACGGTTCAGGGTGCCGAATTTCGTCGGGATTTTGTTCATCCATACTTCCTGGTGCGTATGCTGTTCGGAGCGGCGGAGCGCTGTGCGCTAATCTGTGCGGATGGCGAAGACTCGCAGCAAGCCCTGGATCGAATGCTGCAAGACGCGGTTAACAATAGCCAGTCGCTCGATCCAGTCAACCGCGTCTCTTATCTCGAATCACGCTTCTACATGCGTAATACCCTGTTGCGGGATTCCGATTGCATGAGCATGGCCCATGGTTTGGAGTTGCGCGTGCCTTTTCTCGATCGGGCGCTGGTGGAAGCATGTTTCCGTATTCCAGGGTCGAGAAAGTTAGAAGGCGATTTGCCGAAGAGTTTGTTGCTGGCGAGCCTTGGCGTCGATTTGCCGAAGCAAATTGTGAATCGTCCTAAACGCGGATTTACCATGCCCTTTGAGCGCTGGCTGAGGGGTAAGATTAGGCCGGTGGTCGAAGACGCGTTGTTAAAGGGTAATTGGGAGAACATTTCGATCAGTTCGAACGCCGTGCGAGAAGTGTGGAACCGCTTTCTGGCGGGAGAGACTTCATGGTCACGGCCCTGGTCTCTGTTCGTGCTCAAACGATGGTGCGAGCAGCACCTGTGAAGGAAGCCGGTTAAGTACGATCTCACGTTCAAGAATGCGTTCAATTCAGCTACCATGGAAGAACTGTCTACCTGCCGACGGAAGGACTTGATCGAAACACAACCAGAGTCTGACGTGTTACGGTCGAGCGTCCCGGTATCGGAGCTCCCGGTCAGCGTGATCGTTCCGGTCCGCAATGAGGCTCGGAACCTGCCGCGCTGCTTGGAGTCGCTGGCGGTTGCCGGTGAGGTCTATGTCATCGATTCGCAGAGCACGGACGCGACGGTTGCGATTGCGCAGTCGCACGGTGCGAAGGTGGTCCAGTTTCATTACGCAGGCGGCTGGCCGAAAAAACGTCAATGGGCGATGGAAACGCTGCCATTCGCCTACGACTGGATATTGCTGCTCGATGCGGATGAACTCCTGACGCCGCGACTGGCGGAAGAAATTCAGTGCGCGCTGCAAAACCCGGATGTCAACGGGTATTCCATCCGCCTGCAGATGTATTTTCTCGGTCGGGTCTTGCGGCATTGTGATGCGAGTTTTTGGAAGCTGTCGCTGTTTCGAAAAGGGCGAGGCGGTTTTGAGTGCCGATTGAAAGATCAGGATGCCTCGATGGCGGACATCGAAATTCACGAACATGTGGTGGTCGATGGGCCTACGGCGAAATTGCGCAATGCTCTGATCCACCACAATGTCGACTCCCTGTCGCGCTACATCCGAAAGCACGATGAGTACTCGAACTGGGAAGCGCGCGTTCTTTTGCAGCCCGATGGTGATTCTGAAGAAATGAGCGCTGATTTATTCGGCACTCAGGCGCAGCGCCGAAGATGGCTCAAAAGGAAGCTCTTTCGCTTGCCGGGTTCTCCGGTTCTTCTCTTCTTGTATCGGTACGTTTTTCGTCTGGGATTTCTCGATGGCGTACCCGGTCTGATCTACTGCATCTTCCAGGCCGTGCAGATGTTCCATACCAAGGCCAAAATCTACGAACTGAGGTACGAAGCAAAGACGAGGAGGAACTAAGGTCGTGTGCGGCATCAGCGGACTCGTGAACTGCGGCGACCGAGAAACGCTCGTCCGGATGACGAACGTGCAGCGGCACCGCGGTCCCGACGACTCCGGGCTCTGGGAGCGGCATTTCCCCGATGGCAGCTACATCGGGCTAGGCAACCGTCGTCTGGCTATCCTCGACCTTTCCGCCGGTGGCCACATGCCCATGAGCAATCAAGATGGGACGGTGTGGATCACGTACAACGGCGAGATCTACAACTTCGCCGATCTGCGCCGTGAACTCGAGGGCAAATCCGGCGCTCATCGTTTTCGTTCGCACACCGATACGGAAGTCGTCCTCCGCCTCTACGAAGAGTATGGCCCCGATCGCCTCCCAGACTACCTGAACCGCCTGCATGGCATGTTTGCCATGGCCATCTGCGATTTGCGCGGCGCTGTGCCGAAGCTATTTTTGGCTCGCGACCATTTCGGCGTGAAACCGCTTTATTACTGGGAGCGCGGCGGGAAACTCGCTTTTGCTTCAGAGATCAAGGCGCTGCTCGAGGTGCCGGGAATCGAAGCGAGCATGAACATGGAGGCGCTCGCTCAATACCTAACCTTTCTCTGGGTGCCCGATCCATCGACGATATTCGGGGGCATCCGCAAACTTCCGGCAGGCCACTACGCGCTTTGGCAGCGCGGCGAATTCAGTCTCCAACAATATTGGGATTTGACTTTTCCTTCAGCCGACCATCGCTTCGAGCGAACCGAAGCGGATTTGGCGGAGGAAATTCGCGAGCGGTTCTGCGCATCGGTTGGGCAACAGATGGTGAGCGATGTTCCGATCGGCGCGTTTCTGAGTGCGGGGTTGGATTCTTCTAGCATAGTTACGGCCATGGTGGCGGCCATGGCGCGCAAACAGCCGGTGCGGACGTATACGATTGCTTTTCCCGAAAAATATCGCGTGGGCGAGAGCACAATTGATGATCCCGGCATTCCGCAACGCCTGGCGCGCAGGTTGGGTTGCGAGCACCATGAGATCGTGGTCGAGCCTGATGTGATTGGTCTCTTACCGAGTTTGACTTGGCACATGGATGAGCCCACGGCTGATCCGGCAATTATCACGGCATATCTGGTCTGCCGCGAAGCGCGGAAGCATGCGACGGTGCTCTTGTCGGGAGTGGGCGGCGATGAGATCTTCGCGGGATATCGCAAGCATGTCGCGCACGCCTGGGCGGAAGAGTATCGCCGTGCGCCCAGCTTCGCCCGTTCCGCCGCGGAGCGGGCTCTACTCGGGTTGCCATCGATGCGCGGAACGCGAATAAAAGGGTCCGTGCGATTAGCGAAAAAGATGGCGCTCAGCGCGGCGCTCAGCCCAGTGGAAGCTTTCATCAGAAACTGCACCTATTTCGACGCGCAGCAGAAGGCAGATTTATGTACGCGGAGCATGCCGCAGTTCGGCAGCGGCAATCCTGCTGACCAACATTTGGCGGCATTCGACAAAGTCCGGCATGCTAATTTTCTCAACCAGATGCTATATCTCGATACTAAGATCTTCATGACCACGCTGAACCTGACTTACAACGACAAAATGAGCATGGCGTCGTCGGTGGAAGTTCGCGTGCCGTTCTTAGATCGTGAACTCGCGGAATTCGTAGCTTGGAATGTGAGGCCGGAGTGGAAGCTGAAAGGGAAATGGCGTCCGGTGACGAAGCATATTTTTCGGGAAGCGATGCGCAGTATGCTGCCAAAAGAGGTCTTACGGCAGCCGAAGGCGGGTTTCGCGGCGCCGGTTGATTACTGGCTGGCCCACGATTTGCGTCCCGTGGTGGACGATCTTCTCTCGGAATCTCAAGTCCGGCGCAGAGGATTGTTTCGTCCTGAAGTTGTGCGCAACTACATTGACGAGCATCGGCGGGGCACGGAAGACTGGTCAATGCAAATCTGGCAATTGCTGACACTTGAAATCTGGATGCAGCTTTTTATGGATGGCGGCGCAAGATCGTTCGCCGAGCGCGCGAAATCGTTCGCCGAGCGGAAGATCGACGCATCTCAACTGAGTTTGGTTCAGCCAACGCCAACCACAACGACAGCATGAAGCAACTCTTACGAGACGCGCGTACAGGGGAATTGAATGTGGCGGAAGTTCCGGCTCCGCAATTGCTCCCTGGCTGTGTGCTGGTGCGGGTGGTTGCTTCTTTGGTTTCGGTTGGCACGGAGCGCGCGTCAGCCGAATTCGCCAGCAAGGGTCTGCTTTCAAAGGCAAAGGCTCGTCCAGACCTGGTGCGTGATGTGCTTGCCAGGATCCGACGGGACGGTCTGGCCTCCACCTTGTACACTGTGCGGTCGCGTCTGGATCAGCCGCAATCGGTCGGCTACAGCAGTTCCGGATGGGTGGTTGCGGTGGGCGATGGAATCTCCGACATCAGCGTGGGCGACCGTGTCGCTTGCGCGGGCGCGGGATACGCTGTACATGCCGAATTTGCCTGTGTGCCGCGAATGCTGGTGGCGAAGATTCCCGAGAACACGGAAACATCTTTGCACGTTTCGTACGAAGAGGCAGCATTCGGGACCGTGGGAGCAATTTGTCTCCACGGCCTGCGAACCGCGGAAATCACGCTCGGCGACACAGTCGCTGTGATCGGCCTGGGATTGCTTGGACAAATCACGGTTCAGCTGCTGAAGGCTGCCGGTTGCCGCGTGTTCGGGCTCGACCCGGTACCCGCTCGCGGCGAACTGGCTATCGGCAGCGGGGCGGAGAAGGCGTGCACGGGCGCGGGTGAGTTTCGCGATCTGTGCTTCCAGAAAACAGGTGGCGTCGGCGTTGACTCTGTGCTGATTACGGCGGAAACTCCCAGCAGTGGGCCGGTAAACTTGGCGGCGGAAGTGGCGCGCGATCGCGCCATCGTTGTTGCTGTCGGCACGGTTGGCATGGAACTCCAGCGCAAGCTTTATTACGCCAAGGAATTAGATTTTCGAATTTCGCGCTCCTATGGTCCGGGCCGCTATGACGCGGCGTATGAGCAGAAAGGCCGCGATTATCCGGTGGGGCACGTACGCTGGACGGAAACGCGCAACCTCGAAGCCTTTCTACAATTCATAGCGGACGGCAAGTTGAATCTGCAGTCGCTGATCACCCACCGCTTTCCGATGGAACAAGCCACGCGGGCCTATGACCTCATCACCGGGAAGACTCGCGAGTTCTTTCTTGGTACGCTGATCACGTATGAAGAGGCCGAATCTGCAGCTACGGCGGATTCGTCGAGAAGTCTGCTGGTGAAAATCCCGGTGGCTGGCGCTGCCCCGTCACTGACCTCGGTACGTTTGGGTGTGCTTGGAGCAGGCAATTTCGCGCAGAGCACGCTCTTACCCGCACTAAAAGACATCTCGATCGTTTCTTTCATAGGGGTTTGCAATGCGACCGGGCCGCGCAGTCGAAGCGCAGCAGAAAAGTTCGGATTCGCCTACTGTTCGAACTCCGAGGAAGAACTCCTGCAGGATGCAGAAATCAACGCCGTGCTGATTGCCACGCGGCACAACCTTCATGCCAGGCAGGTATTGGCCGCGTTGCGCGCGGGGAAAGCGGTGTTTTGCGAAAAGCCGCTTTGCGTGAACGAAGATGAATTGGCTTCCATTATCAGCGTGGCGGCTGCGGAAAATTCACCGCTGCTAATGGCTGGTTTCAATCGCCGATTCGCGCCGATGGCGATGCAGATGAAAAGTTTTTTGGCAGATGTCCACGAGCCGCTGGCCATCCATTATCGCGTGAATGCGGGTTACATTCCCGCCCATCACTGGGTGAATGATATCGAACAGGGAGGCGGACGCATTCTTGGCGAGGTTTGTCATTTTGTCGATTTTGTCTGCTTTCTGGCGGGAGCATGCCCGATCGAAGTGCTGGCACAGACGGTGGGTAATGCGGGGCAATACAGCCTGGATAACATCGTCGCTTCGCTGAAGTTTGCGAATGGGACGCTGGCGACGATCAGTTATCTGGCGAACGGCGACAAGTCGGCTTCGAAGGAGCGCGTCGAAGTCTTCGGTGGCGGGTCGGTCGCGATCCTGGAGGATTTTCGGCGGCTCGAACTGGTCCGCAACGGGCGCAAGCAAATCACACGCTCGCGCTGGGGACAGGACAAGGGACACAAAGCCGAGTTACAGGCATTCGTGGACACCCTTCTCAGCAAGTCACCCGCTCCCATTACATTCGAACAGGTCGTGAGTTCCACGCTCGCGACATTGCGAGTGCAGAACTCATGCCAAACCGGGCAGCCTCTGGCAATGCAACTGAGCGCGTTCGTCGCCTCGGCAATCCAGGGGAAGTCGACGTATCCGGAAAAACGGCAAGAGAAAGGGAACGAGCGGTAAATGTTGATTCTGGGCCTCAACATGTTCCACGCTGACTCTTCGGCTGCAATTGTCGAGGATGGAAAAATTCTTTTTGCCGTGGCGGAAGAGCGGCTGAATCGGCAAAAACATTACGGCGGATTTCCTGCATTGGCGGTGCAGGCTTGTCTGGATGCGGTGGGCGCGAAGATCACGGACGTTCAGCACGTTGCCATAGGGCAGGACAGTGACGCGAACCTGGCAAAGAAAGTGCGGTATGCGCTCGCGAATCCGGCGAAGATTTTAAATTTTATCAAGATGAGGCAGCGTAAGGAAAAGATGCGCGACGTGCGCTCGCTGCTGGCGCAAGCGCTCGATGTCGATACCTCTACGCTGGAGTTTCAGGAGCATCATGTCGAGCATCACATCGCGCACATTGCCAGCGCCTACTATTGCTCGCCCTGGCAAAAGGCGGCGGGCTTCAGCTACGACGGTTCGGGGGATTTTGTCTCTACGATGTTGGCGCGGTGCGAGGGCCCTGAAATCGAGGTACTCGACCGCGTGTTTCTGCCACATTCGCTGGGGACTTTCTACACCATGATCTGCGATTTCATCGGCTATAGAAAATATGGCGATGAAGGCAAAGTTATGGGTCTCGCGCCCTACGGGAAAGACACCTATGTCGACGAGATCCGAAAGATTGTCACTCTCAAGAATGGCAGCTTCCAACTCAACATGAGTTATTTCAAGCCCCTGGGTAGTACTCAAGGGATGGAAGTCCTGGCCGATGGAACGGTGCGCCTAGCGCGGCATTTTTCCGACAAGATGGAAAAGCTTTTCGGCGCGCCCCGTGCGCCTTACGCCGAGATCACGCAGCGGGATATGGATCTCGCATACGCCATGCAGCATTGTTTTGAGGAAGTGATCTTTCATTTTGTGGATGGGTTATACAAACGCGTTCCCGACGAGAATCTTGCCATGGCGGGAGGCTGCGCTCTGAACAGCGTTGCCAACGGCAAATTATTTTCCCGAACGCCCTTCCGGCGCACCTGGATTCAGCCGGCGGCCGGCGATGAAGGCCTGGCGATTGGGGCCGCGCTGCACACTTACCACTCCATGCTGAAACATCCGCGCCGTAACGAAGAGCAGATGAATCATGCCTACCTTGGGCCAGAGTTTTCTGAGGCACAGGTTGAATCGACATTGAAAAGTGCGAACGTCAGATACCGGCGGCTAGCGCGCGCGCCCCTGCTCGATGCTGTTTCGGAGCAGATGGTCAAGGGCAATGTGGTGGGATGGTTTCAGGGGCGCATGGAGTGGGGACCGCGTGCGCTGGGCAATCGTTCCATCGTCACCCATCCCGGTCTTCCGGATATGAAGGATGTCTTGAACTCCCGTATCAAACATCGCGAGTGGTTTCGTCCGTTTGCGCCTTCAATATTGGCCGAGGCGCAGCACGAATATTTCGAACACGATCATCCTTCGCCCTACATGCTGCATGTTTACAAGATTCGTCCGGAGAAGCGAAAAAGCTTATGCGCGGTAAGTCACGTGGACGACACCGGGCGATTGCAAACCGTGACCCGCGAAGAAAATCCGCTCTACTACGATTTGATCAAGACATTCGGCCAGAAGACCGGAATTCCAGTAATCCTGAACACCAGCTTCAACGAGAATGAGCCGATCGTGTGCACGCCGCAAGAAGCGGTCGATTGCTTTCAGCGAACCAAAATGGACGTGCTGGCCATCGGACCCTTTTTTGCCTGCAAATGCGAACCGTCATTGCCGCGATGACTGAATCCACAGGCGCGGCGGCCGGATGTCCCACTCTAAAGCTTCGGAGATGTGCTGCCTGGCGCGGCATTCGAGTGCTAACGTGGGAAGGTTCCATCCTCTACGGCTGTCGCGGTTACGCGATTGTTCGTCTCGATACCAGCGCCCTCGAATTTGGCACAAGCGCTGAGTGGAAAGCAGTCGCGCGCTTTCCTCCGCCATGGTGGAGAAATATAACGTCGCGCAGCACTCTGACCTATCGCCTGATGCGCGATGGCTTCCACGCGCTGGCTATCGCACATAGCGAGACAAACAGAAGAACTATGGTGGGCGCGGTTCCGGGCGCAATTGTAGCGTGCACCCCGGACAGTGGCGAGTTTCATGTGACTCATCGTGTTCAGCGCGGCACAAGGCCGCTGCACATCGCTGCGGTTCCGTCCGGGAAAATGTATTGGGGCGAATATTTCGACAATCGCGAACGTAAAGAGGTTCACATCTATGTTTCGAACGATAGCGGGGGGAGGTGGCGGATCGCCTACACTTTTCCCGTGGGAAGCATTCGTCACGTTCACAATATTATTTATGACCGGTGGCGCAATTGCCTTTGGATATTGACGGGGGACGATGGCGCCGAGTGCAAGATTCTGCGCGCTGACTGTGATTTATGCTCGATTGAAGTGGTGCTGTCGGGCAACCAGCAGGCCCGGGCGGTGGCGGGAGTAGCTACGCAAAATGGATTCTATTTTTCGACTGACACGCCCACCGAACAGAACCACGTGTATCGGCTTGATTATCGGACGGATGAGGTAGGGAATGTCCAGCTTATCGGCGACCTTGCCAGCTCTTCAATCTTTGGTTGCAAGGTCGGTCGAAGCTTGAGCGGGACTTTATTCTTTTCGACGATGGCCGAGCCTAGCGGAGTAAACACGAGTCGTGAAGTGCAAATCGCAGGCTCCAGCGACGGTGCGAACTGGCGGGTCGTCGCTAATTGGAAGAAGGACAACTTGCCAATGCGTTTTTTCCAGTACGGCAATGCTTTCCTTCCGGATGGCGAGAACTCGACTCAATATCTGGCCGCGACGACCATCGCGGTCGAAACGGACGATCTGGTCACTACGATGTGGGAAGTCGAATCGTGAGCCTGGCTAGGCGTTGGCATTACTATCGGAGAATCTTCAGCGCTTATCTTTTTCCCGGACTTGGCTCCGGGCGAAGCCAGTTGACATTCTGGCACGAGGTGCCCGAAATAAATCTGCGCGCTACAACCGTTCAACTCGGCGGATATTACATGTTATTTCGCGAGAAAGCAGATTATGCGGGGCCCTTCGACGACGCCGGCATTCCCATGCTCGACTATCACGGGGTGATCGGCGTGCAGTATAACCCGATTGCGATTGCGCAGTGGGGTCTCGCTAACTACAACCGTTTTTGCGAGACGAATGACGACACTTCTTGCCGGAAGACTTTAAGCGCTGCCGATTGGCTTGCCACTAACCTCGAACAGAATGCTCACGGGCTGTGGGTGTGGAATCATCATTTTGATTGGGACTATCGTGACCCTCTCAAGGCGCCCTGGTATTCCGGGCTGGCGCAGGGACAGGGCGTTTCGCTTCTGTTGCGCGTGCATGGGCGGACGGGAAACAAGGAGTATCAATGTGCCGCTGAAAAGGCGTTCATCGCCCTAACCCGGCCCATCGCGGAAGGTGGAGTATTGTTTGAAGATGACAAAGACGATTTATGGATCGAAGAGTATGTGGTCGACCCGCCTACCCACATCTTGAACGGATTCATGTGGGCCCTCTGGGGCGTGTTCGATTTCTGGCTGGCGCGGAAGGACGCATCGGCGAAGGGAATTTTCGATCGCGGAGTGGAGACCCTGCTTCGCAATCTGACTCGATTTGATACCGGCTACTGGTCATTATATGAACAATCTGGAACGCGTCCAAAGATGCTGGCCAGCCCTTTTTATCACCAGTTACATATCGTACAGTTGCGTGTAATGTTTAAGCTGACGGGAGATGCTCGCTTCGCGGCGGTCGCCGAGAAGTGGGAGAGCTATGCTCAGCACCGCGCTAACCGAACCCGCGCACTGGTCGAAAAGAGCGTGTTCAAATTGCTCCACTACTGATCATCACAATAATGATTGTTGTAATACCGACCGTTCTAAATACTCAGCGTGAAAATTCTTTACGTCTCACAATATTTTCCGCCTGAAATGGGAGCGCCAGCCGCGCGCGCCGCCGAATTGTCGCGGCATTGGGTGCGGATGGGACATGAAGTGACGGTCCTGACCGGATTTCCGAACCATCCGACCGGAATCGTACCCGAGGAGTGGCGGCCGCGGTTGCATCGGCTTCACTACATGGAAGTTGTCGATGGAGTACGAGTGGTTCGTACCTGGCTCTGGCCGCTTCCAAACCGAAAAGCTCACGAAAGAATTCTGAATTACACGTCCTTCTGCGTTTCAGCGGCGCTTAGTGGCTTGGCTCTCCCTAAATCCGAGGTGGTTATCGCCACGTCTCCGCAATTGCTGTGCGCCCTTGCGGGATGGTGGCTGGCTTGGTGCAAGCGGGTTCCTTTTGTCTTTGAGGTACGTGATCTTTGGCCGGAATCGCTGGCGGCCGTCGGCGCATCCAGCGAAGGGAAATTGCTCCATGGCGCCCTGGGTGCCGTTGCCGGATTTCTTTACCGTCGTGCCGATCGATCAGTGGTCGTGGCACCAGCCTTTAAGGATCACCTGGTGAGGTATTGGAATGTTCCCACGAGAAAGATTTCGGTGGTGGAAAATGGGGTGGAGACCGCTATCTTCCGTCCAGAACCGGCAGCGATGGAATTGCGAAAGCAACTGAAACTGGAAGAGCGTTTTGTGATTTGCTACATCGGCACCATGGGCAGTGCGCATGGACTCGAGACATTGATCGCCGCCGCCGAAGAACTGCAAACGGCATTGCCGTGCGCGGTGTTTTTACTGATCGGAGAGGGAGCGCAAAAAGAGCGGATCGTCAAACTGGCCGCTGGGCGCGGACTCAACAATATTCGGTTCTTGGGTCAGCAGCCACGGCAACGTATTCCCACTTATGTTTCGGCTGCTGACGTTTGCCTGGTAATGTTAAGAAAGAGCGAGTTGTTCAAGACCGTGATTCCCACCAAACTCTTGGAATACATGGCCTGCGAGCGGCCCGTCATTGTTGCTGTCGACGGACAGGCTCGCCAGATAGTCGAAGAAGCCGACGCTGGCATCTTTGTAGAACCCGGGAACAGTCACGCGCTGGTGAACGCGATCTTCGATGTAGCCCAGGAACCTGAACGCAGGCAAAAGATGGGAGCTAATGGGCGGCAATACATTGTCAACAAGTTTTCTCGGGAAAAGACGGCCCAGGAATACATCAGGGTGCTGGAAGCGCTAGACGGCTGGCAGAGCAAGAAGATTGCCTAACGAAAACAGACTGCGTAAAAGTTTTCGCGCCGCACAGATTAGTGATCGACCGCTATGATCGCCAGCGAGGTAGAGAGCGACATGGCAGCGTCGGCAGTGCGATATGCAGCAGCCTTGCCCGCACTTCCCGGGACGAACAATATATCACCCTTTACCAGAGGCTGATCCGGCGCCTTGGCGTAGAGTACCTTCTTGAGGTTAATGGGAATTTCCTTTATCCCGTTCGGGGTCTGCCGCAAAATCCTGGTTCTGCTCAAGGCGGAAGTTTTGGTGCTGCCCCCGGCCAGCGCCAGCGCTTTAAGCACCGAGAGGTTGCTGTCCTCGATCAGAAAGCCGCTTGGATGGTTCACGTCCCCCACGACGTAAACGACCCCGGCTTTGGAAACAATGATGGTGTCTCCAGGCTGGATTTCCACATTGTTCTGAGTATCTTCGGCGAGATTCGAGGATAGCTGAAGCTCAACCTTCTGGCCGCTGCGATGTTCGATGGTCACATTGCGGCCCGCTTTCTCGGTCAATCCGCCGGCCGCAGAGATCACATCGAAGAGCCGCCGCTCGCCAATTGGAGCGTAGGAGCCGGGGCGTGCTACTTCTCCCAATAAAGTAATGGATTGGGAGGCGGCTTCGTTCACGTAAATCGAAACGTGCGGACTGCGGACAAAGCCTCCCGCCTCGAGACGCTTTTGAATCAAATCCTGTGCTTCATCGGTCGTCAGGTCGGAAACGTGAACATAGTCGATCAAAGGGAGATAGATGTCTCCCGAGCCGCTGACGCGCGCCTTTGTCGAGAGATCGGGGACTCCGTAGACGGTAACATCGATCAGGTCACCGATGCCCAGCTTCGCATTGGAATTAGCGAGTAGATGAGAAGACGAAGTGCGGTCGGTCGCGTCAACCGGTGCGGATTGGCTCGCTCCCGGCGATGTCTGAGCTGGCGATGTCTGAGCCTGAACCCGAAGACAGCATACGCCGACAAAAAACATGAGTAAGGTCCGCAACAGGTAGCGATTCCCGCCGTACATACCAAGACTCCTGAAGTTACGCGTGCGTCGAGTTTAACATACGCAACCCACGAAAATCGGCGCAGGGCCTACGCTTCGGCGCTCGGAAAACCATTTGTAGTTTCATCGATGAGCACCAGCGAGAGGCAGTTGTGTCTCTGAGCATCCAGGCATGACTGCTTTGTGCGCAAAGGGACTGACAAAATCCTATCGCTCTCACAAAATTCTCTCCACACCTTGCGTCAATGCTGTTGATTCGTCTTTCCGGGAAGACCGAGTCCGGAATGCACAGAAGGCGGAAAATGTTTCGCCTTCGAATGCCAATTAAGGTAACGGCGCTTGCGCGGTCTGGGGTAGGGGCGGCGGAGGCGGCAAAGCGATTGCTCAACAACGTCGAGGAGTTGTATAGTTCCAGAAAAACAAATTGGATTCGTCACATGCTGCACTAAACGGGGAAATCCTGTCTCGATTGCAAGACTGAAACTTCGGCGCAGAGCGCGCGGTTAATGACTGCTGCTGGACGCTTCCGTCGGAAGGAACACTGATTTTGACGTTCTTGTTCTTTGGGCTATTTGCGTTCTCGCTAATTGTTTCCTTTGTGGCAACGCGGGATGTGCGGGACTTGGCCAATCGCAGGGGCTGGGTTTCTAAGCCTCAAGATGGCCGGCACGTCCACCAAACGCCGCTTCCGCGCCTGGGCGGTGTCGCTATTTTCCTGGCCTTCTCGATCAGCTTGATCGTCTGGCTTGCACTCTCTGCCGTATTTCCGCGACTGGTCCAAGGACTCGCTCCCATCACCCTGCTGCGTATCTACGTCCCCGCGTGCCTGATTTTTTGCTTAGGAATTTACGACGACCTCCATGGCGCCGGCCCCTATTTGAAATTTTCTGTGCAAGCCATCGCCGCCGCTGTCCTGTTTGAGAATGGAATGCGCGTCCTCGATCTGCCACTGATCTTCGGGTCCTACGCGCTGCCCTGGTTTCTCGGGTTGCCCCTCACCGTTTTGTGGGTCGTTGCGGTTACCAACGCCTTCAACCTTATCGATGGTTTGGATGGTTTGGCGGCCGGATCGGCCTTGTTTTCGACACTCGTATTTTTCGTTTGCGCGCTGGTTAATCATTCATGGCTGGGATCCCTGATGAGCGTCATCCTTGCCGGCGCCATCTTGGGATTTCTTCGTTTCAACTTCAATCCGGCCACGATTTTTCTCGGAGATTCGGGCAGCTTGTTCATCGGTTTCATGCTGAGCGCGCTGGCTCTCGAAGGACAGCAGAAAGCCCCGACATTCGTTGCGATCGCGATCCCGGTGGTCTCATTCGGACTGCCGATTTTGGAAACCATGCTCTCGATCCTGCGACGGCTCATCAGCGGGCGTCCGATTTTTACCGCCGACCGAGAACATATACACCATAAGTTGTTGCAGATGGGTTTTTCGCATCGGCAAGTGGTGATCGTTCTCTACGCCGTCTCCGCTGTGTTTGCCATGCTCAGCCTGTTTCTGCTTTGGCCCACCGGCAGCACGCTCGGCCTGGTGCTGGCGGTAGTCGGAACCGGCGTATGGCTGGGGGTCCAGCACCTGAACTATGTGGAGTTTGGTGAACTGCGTCGAGTGGCGCAGCGCACTATCGACCAGCGGCAGATTGTAATCAACAATCTCTCGGTGCGCCGCGCGATAGAGGAACTGAAAGTTGCCCGCAACTTCACTCAGGTGCGCAGCGTCCTGATCGCGGCCTTCGACAGTAACGACTTTGATGCATTCGAGTTGCAGGCGAAGTCGCTTCCCGGCGATCGAGCGCTGCCCGGCGAAAACAACGGCCATTTTCAGTGGCGCAAGTTTCCTCACATGGCAGCAATTGCTAACGAGGCTTCATGGAAGCTGACCCTCGATCTGGTGACGAGTTCGAAACAGCGCCGCGGCTCCATGGTCGTTTATCGCATCTACAGCCGACGTGATCTTCAACTGGATGTCAACCTCCTGACTTCAGAGTTCCCGGGTATCCTAGCCGACGCGATCGAACGCGTGCTGACCTTGTCTGAGGTTCCGGAAGCTGTGGCGCAGGTGGAAACTCGGCTGGCCGCGAACCTCTGACGCATAGTCGCAAAATGGATTGAAGCGAACACAACGAATACTGGCGTCGGAAGGCTTTAGCGCTGGGTAGACACAGGGCTTGCCCCGTTCAGACGCGGGCAGGCCGCGTCTCTACAGAAAGGGATGGGAACGATTGAATATGGCAACCGCAAACGAGAATGAAACAAGCGAATCAAATCCACAGGATCTCGCTCCATCCCTGCTCGATCATGATTTAGAATGAGGCCACTATGGATCGGAGCATAAGCAAATTGCCGGATCCAATCGCACAGTTCGCTCACGGCGAGCGGCGCCGTTCAGTTCGTCAAAAACCCCACACTCCTGTTTATGCAAGTTTCAAGGGACCGCAAGCCGGCATGGTTGTGGATCTGAGCGAATTGTTAGACCTACACGAGGATGGTTTCGCTATCCAGACAGGTGAATGCTTGGAAGCGAACCGCGCGGTTACTCTTTGCCTCGATATGCCTGAAACGAAGAGCTACGTTCACGGCACTGGCCAGGTAATCTGGAGCGATGATTCTGGCCGTTGTGGTATACGGTTTTCCGCGCTCTCTGGCAGTTCGCGGAAAATGCTGAAGGAATGGCTTTTTGCCAACTTACTGATTGCTTGTTCTAATCACGCTGCCCGAAGCGAGCAAAGGGCGCTCCGCGACGAAGAGAACGGAAGAAGTGTTATGACCCAACCGGTAGCGCTGCGTGAATCCAGCTCAGTCCCGTCCATGGCGGATGTAAACCGATCGGATTCAAACCGATCGATGACTTCTCCGGAGTTTCCACTTGACCTGGAGATAGTGCTCGGCAGGGTTCGAGAGTTGGGTGATGACGTTGATTCGGTTTTGCAACTGATCACCGAGCGCGCATTGAATCTTACAGAATCCAGTGGCGCGGTCGTGGCGTTTCTTACCGATGGCAAGATGATCTGCCGGGCGCGAAGCGGTGAACCTGCCCCGCCGCTGGGAGCTGCTTTGGACACACAACGGGGGCTATCTGGAGAGTGCCTGCGAACTGGCCGTCTAGTCTCGTGCGAGGACACGGAGCACGATCAGCGAGTGGATGCAGATGTCTGTCGCAATTTGGGCATTGGTTCGCTCATGGCTGTTCCCATTGTGTCGAGCTTCCGGGTGGTTGGTGTGCTGGAGGTTCTTTCTCCGCATCCGCGCAATTTAAAGAAATCCTATGGCATGGTTTTGGGGCGGCTCGCCGAAATGATCCCCAAACTCAGCAGCCATAGCGGACAGCCTGAAACCGCCCAAACGGAAACTGCGGACCGAGCAGCGGAAAAAGTACCGGACAAAGCAGAAGCCTTGCTAGTGCCGGCACCGTCTTCGTCTTCACAGTCAGATTCGATCCCGTCCGGGTCAAGCAAGTCAGATTCGATATCTGCGATACGTGACGCCTTAAGGGACGAGAACTACGAACAGAAAGATGCTCTGAAAACTGAAGTCCCGCAGCAGATCACTGAAGAAAACCCGGCCGCCTCGCCCGAACGCCCGGCACGCTTGCTTTATCGTGCGCTGCTCGGGCTCTCGCTGGTAGTGGCAGTGGCAGCTTTGACTTATGTATTAGCTCCCACAGTTAAGAATTGGTCGAAGAATTGGAGCGAATCGCAGCAGGGCTCGCGGTGGTTAGCTCTGAGGTCGGCCAAAGCCATCAACGTCGCGGAAGCAGCCTCCGCGCGACCGGCTGATCTTCGCTCGGCTGATTCCAGTTCAGTGGATTCTAGTTCGGCTGATCCTAAATTAGTTGATCCCAGCTCAACCGTTCACGACCAGCAACCGAAAACTCTGCAAGAGGTGCAAAAGCTCGCCGAGGCTGGCGATTCAGACGCGCAATGGCAGATGGGGGTGCGCTACCATCACGGGCAAGGTGTCCCGCAAGATGACGCTCAGGCGGTGCGGTGGTTTCAACTCTCGGCCGAGCGGGGCAATGTTGCCGCACAGGGCGCGCTTGGCGCCTATTACTGGGGAGGCCGCGGAGTTCCCGCGGACCTATTGAAAGCCTATTTCTGGTCCGCTATAGCCATGGCGCAGGGTGATGAGATGAGCAAATCGCGGATCGAAGGCTTGTCTTCCCAAATGAGTGGGGCACAAATCTCCGTTGCCCGCCAACAGGCTGAAGACTGGATAAGCTCTCACACCCGGCGAGAGTCCTCCGGACAAAACTAAATCGTCTCACCGACGTTCCATACCCTCAACCGACCTCCCGTAGAAGATCCAGCCGCTCCTTAAGTGTCCATCTACCGGACTGAACCCCGCAGCCGTAGAATAGATGTATGGCCACCTTGCACGACATCTTGACCGCTGGTGATCGCGTCCGCGAAGGAGACTCCGCTCTTTGGGAAAAACTGGATAGCAATCGCGTGCGCTGCTACGCGTGCGGCCATTGCTGCCCGATTCCCGACGGCCAGCCCGGCGTCTGTAAAGTTCGCTTCAACCGCGGAGGCACGCTCTACGTTCCCTGGGGTTACGTCGCTGGAGTGCAATGCGATCCGATCGAGAAGAAGCCCTTTTTTCATGTCTACCCAGGAGCGCTCGCCTACAGTTTCGGCATGCTCGGTTGCGATCTGCACTGCTCGTATTGCCAAAACTGGGTTACGTCGCAGGCGCTCCGCGATCCGAATGCCATATCGCCGCCTCTCGAAGCCGACCCCGAGTTGCTGGTTAAAGATGCGCTAGCCCAGGGGGCGAAAGTTGTGGTGAGCACCTATAACGAGCCGCTGATCACAAGCGAGTGGGCAGTCGCCGTATTTCGCGAAGCCCACGCGGCAGGCTTGTTGACCGCATTTGTTTCGAACGGCAACGGAACCCCGCAGGTGCTCGAGTATCTCCATCCCTGGGTCGATCTTTACAAGGTGGACCTCAAGAGCTTCAACGATCGCCACTATCGCGAACTCGGCGGACGCCTGCAGCCGATTCTCGACACCATCCGCAGTTTGCACCGCATGGGGGTTTGGCTGGAAATCGTCACTTTACTAATCCCTGGCTTCAACGATAGCGATGATGAGCTGCGAAAACTGACCGCATTCCTCGCAGATGTGTCGGTCGACATTCCCTGGCACGTCACCGCGTTTCATCAAGACTACAAAATGACTTCGCCCGCCGATACGCGTCCGGAAGACTTACAGCGGGCGGCGGCGATCGGAAGGAAAGCTGGATTGCGCTATATCTACGCCGGCAACCTTCCCGGACGCGTGGAGGGCTTGGAACACACTCGTTGCCATCACTGTGACGAATTGCTGATACAGCGCTATGGCTATCTCGTGGAGAAATATAAGTTGACGGCGCAAGGCGATTGTCCCACTTGTCACACGCCGGTTCCGGGCCGCTGGTCAACAAAATTCGACGGCCAGATCGCCGCTTCGCCTTTTCTCCCCCGTAGGCAGGCGCAATTGGTTAAAATCCTCTCACAGCGATAAACGATACTCCTATAAGCGAGATTCATGAGTCCCGCAAAAGCGACCGGAATACTACTCTTGGTGATCTCATTGTGTTTGATCTTGTTCGGTCTTGGCTGTTCTCCGCGCGATTTTCTGAAGCGGCGGCTGGCCGCTGATTTGATTGCAGCTTCCGATACATTCAAAGCGCCGCAATTTTTCCGGCTCCAAACTGGAATCGTTTCCAACAAAGATTTCGGCTCTCCCGATTCCATGGTTTTACAGCGCCATGGATGGATTATCGGCGTAGAACAAAAGAAATGTCCTGAGGGAATCAATCCTCCGCCTTGCTGGGATGTATTGCTCACCCCGCTCGGAGTCGATACCATGCGGCCGCTGCTTTCGAATGGCGTTCCAGACAATGGCCCGATCGAGATTCCGGTCGTGCAGCGGGAACTGGTCAGTATTTCCGGAATCAGCAAAGCCGGAAACTTCGCCGACGTTGAGTTCATCTGGCGCTGGGTATCCATCAATCAGGTGGGCGCAGCGCTTTACGACAGCGGAGTCCACTACCGTTCGACAGTGGGTTTCCGCAACTACGATGACGGCTGGCGCGTGATGGAAGAAGCCATGCCCAGTAATCAGCCTCTGGACGAGGCGCTACGCAATGCCCAAGCGACGGAATAGCGGACTCAGGCGTCGCTCTCGATAACAAGCTCTTGCAACCTATGCGAGACTATCCCTTATGCGACCATTCATACTCCTCGTCACACTCCTGTTCTGCGCTTCGATCTCCGCGCCAGGGCAAACAGCAAAGCCGAAACTAACCCTCGATGAATTCTTCAACTCGGTAAGCTTCGACGCAATAAACCTCTCGCCGGATGGCAACTCCGTCGTCATCGCAACCGAGAGAGCCGATTGGGATCAGCAGATCTTCCGCAAAGACCTCTGGCTTTATCGTGCGGCTTCCGAGAGTCTGCTGCAATTGACCCAATCTGGACATGACTACTCACCGCAATGGTCGCCTGATGGGCAGTGGATCGCGTTCCTCTCAGACCGAAAAGCCGCCGACGATCAGGACGCAGACGACGATGAGGGCAAGCACAGGGATGGCAATCGCAAGAACAGAAATAAAGATGATGAGGACAAAAATAAAAGCAAAGACACAGCTCAGCTCTTTCTGATTTCACCCAATGGCGGCGAGGCCATCGCTATTACTTCAGGCGAGGACGAGGTCCATTCTTTTGCCTGGACCAGTGACTCGAAGGCAATCTTTTTCGCTACCCGTCAGCCGTGGACCAAGGAGCAGGCCGATGATCACAAGAAAGTTTGGAAGGACGTGATCCGCTATCGCGGCGATGAACGGGGCGACGTAATTTTTCGTATTAATCTCGCGGAAGCCCTGGCCCGCCACGCGGCCCTTGGTACCAAAGAGGCGACTGAGGAGGAGAAGAATTCGCATGCCACTCCAGGCGCTGTGACCATTGCGCATACTCCGATGCGAGTCGATCAAATCAGCATCGCACACGACGGGCAACGGTTGGCTTTCCTGATTTCGTCCGTGTCGCAGCGTCAGGAGAAGGTCGAGGATATCGAAATCTTCGTCGTGGGTCTGAATGGCGGGGGTTTGAACCGCGATGCGAACCCGACGGCGACACCCATACCACTGACCCACAATGAAGCTGTCGAGGAGAATCTGGAGTGGGCTCCTGACGATCGACATCTCTTTTTTCAAGTCAACATGGGATCGCTGGAGGGAAAATACGAAGATCCGCAACCGCGCCTCTATTGGGTCGACGCGATCGACATCTCCGAGGGCACGCCTGCCAAAGAGAGTCGCGAAAAAAGACAAATCCGGCGCTGGTTCGCCGACTTTCGCGGCGAAGTCGTGAGTTACACGCCGCTGCCCGACGGCTCGGTGCTGTGCGCCTGCCGTCTCGGAACAGAGGTAGAATTTCTGTCGCAGGCGAGTCCGAAAGCCACGATAGTGAAGCGCGAGGGATGGGCTGGAGCTTATGAGCATCCCGCTGCCGCATTGCGGTCGCAAGGTCAAAGCTCGCGGATTGCGTTTGCGTTCTCGGCAACCTTGCGGCCCACGGAAGTTTATGTCGCCGACAGCCTGGAAAAACTGGCGCAGGCGCGGGCCATCACCTCGTTTAACAAACTGTTCACCGAGCGCGATCTGCCGCTGGCCAAGCCCTATCGCTGGATCTCGGACGACGGCACGCCGGTGGAAGGCATGCTGATGTATCCGCCAGGAAAGTTTGAAGCGAAGAATTTGCCCATGTTGGTGCTGATCCACGGCGGTCCGCAGGAGGCCGATGGCAACTTCTTCGAGGCCGATTGGTACAAGTGGGATCGGCTGGCCGCGACTGCGGGCTGGCTGGTGTTTGAGCCGAACTATCGCGGATCGACCGGCTACGGAGACAAGTTCGCGCTGCAGATCGTCCCTGAAATTGTCTCGCGGCCTGGCAAAGATATCTTGACTGGCGTCGACGCTCTGGTGAAAGACGGAATTGCGGACGCAAATCGGCTGACCGTTGGCGGCTACAGCTATGGCGGTTACATGACCAACTGGCTGATCACGCAGACCACGCGCTTCAAAGCCGCGGTTACCGGAGCGGGAGCGGTCGAGCATGTGGCCAACTGGGGCAATGACGATACCACCTTCGACGACGCATATTTCCTGGGCGGATTGCCGTGGGAAGTTCCCGATCGCTATCGCAGCGAAGCGGCGATTTTCCAGATCAATAAAGTCCGCACGCCGACGCACATGGTCGCAGGAGCCGACGACATTCGCGTAGCCGTGCTCGAAGATTACTTGCTCGATCGTGCGCTGCATGAACTGAATGTTCCGAGCGACCTGCTGATCTTTCCCGGCGAAGGCCATTCGCTGGACAAAAATCCGTGGCATGGAAAAATCAAAGTCCGCGAAGAACTGAAGTGGCTGGAGAAGTACGGCGGCGTGCCAGCCGCGAACTAGGGCCCTGATCGAGGATTGTATTTTTTGCTGAGCTGACCTCCTGACAAAAAGAATAGTGGAGGCCATGAGCGGTAGGTCATATACTGTGTATACCCCGGTCATAGGGGTGCCTCGCCAGTGACGAGGGAAGCGCGTTCCGGATGGAACGCAGGTGTAAAGCTAGACTGCGAAGTCGGCTGGTGAAAGTAACGGGCGGCTTGTTTCCGCCTGCGATACCCTCCTTTCGACTCCTTTAGTCAATGCTTTGCGGATCCAAGCACCCACATAAGGAGATTCAATGAAAAACCAGAAAGTAATAATGCGCTTCGATGAGGTGTGCACACGCGACAAATACGAACTGCGCCGCATAGAAGGCACCGCTACAGTCGGCAGCATGATTCGACTGATAGACATAGCGGACTTGCAAGCAAACCCGCGCGAGGCCAAGGTCGGGGACGTCACCGATGAAATAGAAGAATCCCTCCAAGAAACACCCAACCTTTTCCATTTCAAATCCAAGGGCATCCTACTCGCGGCGGGCAAATGCCTGTTACGCGAGAGGAACAGGTTCCAGCTGTCATTCGACGACGAGGACATCGAAGGAGTGTTAGACGGGGGCCACAATCTGTTGGCCATAGCGCTACACATCCTCCGCTCGGCGCTGGGTGAGGATAACGAGCGCACACTGCGTGGTGTCAAGAGGTGGGAGAATGTGCCGGATGTCTGGCGAGAAAATCGTGACAAGATCGAAAAGGTTAAGTCCGAACTAGAATTTCTCACCCCCCTGGAGGTCATCTATCCGCAAGAAGGCGCGACGGGCCGGGACAATTTCGAGGATGCAGTTCTAGACGTTGCCCGCGCACGGAATAATAACGCCGAATTAACAGAGGAGACTAAAGCGAACAAGGCGGGGTTTTACGATGCGATCCGCGAGTCGATTGATTCCGACCTAGTGGAGCAAATCGAGTGGAAGACCAATGACGGTGGCCGCATCAAAGTTCGCGATCTAGTGGCACTCAGTTGGATTGCGCTATCCCGCATAGAAGAGGAAATACCCGGCAAGAACGAGTTCAGCCCTGTCGCTATGTATCGAAACAAGGGCGCGTGCGTGTCTGCCTACAACAGCCTCATGGGGTCCGACGCGATTAGCCAAAGAGCGAAAGGGGAAATTCGCGTACTCAAGCACAAAGGGGTGAAAAGCGCGGTTGCAATGCTGAAAGACATACCGCGTCTTTTCGATCTGATTTACGAGGAGTTCCCCGTCGCTTATAACCTCGAGTCCCCGGGGTTTGGACGAGTGAGCAGCGTCCGCCTTTGGGAATCCGCAAAAGCGGGTTCCGGCGACCCGAAATACCTGTCACGTCCGGCACACACGAAGTTCTATCGGAACGAGTGCAAGTTCGACTTTCCCGACGGATTCATAATGCCATTGGTCTGGGCTCTGGGCGAGCTCATGGAGTACAAGGATGGGAAGGTGTCTTGGAAGACGGATCCTGCCCGGTTTATAAAGAAGAACCTCGCCAAAACACTCAGGGTCTATTACGGCATGGTCCAGATGGCAAACTACGATCCCCAAAAAGTCGGGAAAACGTCAGCATGCTACTATCTGGCGGCAAACGACTTTAAATCGCGACTCGGGTAGGCATCGTAATTGACCAACCGACCGGTACCTGGGCGACCCATACACGGGCCGCCCGTTGTTTTACTCGGAGTTTCGGACGCCCTTTTTCACTCAAGTCACGGGCGCACCGAGACCCGTCCTACCGCCCACCCGGCCTCTGCAATTGAGCGACTTTGGCATGCGGCGACGATTCCTGATAGTGAGCGATGCCTTGGTAGAGAGCTTCCGCGATCTGCTGGCGGTAAGCCGCGCTTTGCAGACTGCGCTCGTCGGCGGGGCTGCTGACAAAGGAAATTTCGGTAAGAATGGCGGGCATGGTCGTGCCAGTCAGGACGACGAAAGCGGAATCCTTGATGCCGCGATTGCGAATGTTAGGGTTATTCGCGGACAAGGTGGAATAGAGAGAATGTTGGACGCTGGCCGCTAGCCGGCGCGACTCCTCGATTTTTTCGTGCAACGCTCCGGCCGATAGCGAGACGGGTGTCAGGTCGGTGAAGGTTCCATCGTCGTGGCGCTCGACTTCACGCGCGCCCGGAGCCGAAAAGAGATTAGTGTAATAAGTTTCAACGCCGCGCGCCGCCGTCGAGGTGCTGTAGTTGGCGTGAACCGAAACGAAAAGGTCAGCCTGCGAGCGGTTGGCAAAATCGGCGCGCTGCTCGAGCGGCAAATAAGTGTCGTCGCTGCGCGTGAACATTACCTCCGAACCCAATCGCGTCTGCAGCAACTTGCCCAGACGCTCGGTCACGTCGAGCACGAGATCTTTTTCCAGCAATCCCTGACGTTCCAACCGTACCGAGATCCCAACCGCCATGACCGGGGTCGAGGACGATGCGAAACTTTCCGGTCTTGGTTGGGAAGGTCTTTGTTGGAAAAGTGTTTGCAGGCGAAGTTTGCCCCGGCAAAGCCTGATCGGATGTTTTCGCCATTGACGTCAGTGCCGTCGACGTCGATGCCGACGCCGGAGCTGCTGTTGCTGTGTCCGGCATTCGGTTGAGAGAGGCTGACGTTGGATTCGAACGGGCCTGGGTCGAAGGAAGTTGGTTCGGAGCAGATTTGTCCGCGGCCAAAGCTTTGTCGCCGCCGCGCAGTTCGATCACCAGGCGATAGGGATTCGACTCCATGCTGACGGAAAAGTTCGATCCGTCTCTGGTGTCGAGCACGATTCGCGTGACTCCGGTGATGGGTTGAGCGATCCGCACCCGGGTCAGCGAAGGATCGCCTATGTCGATTGTTTTGCCATCCAATTCCGGCGCCAGAATGGTGCCATGCAGATCGAAGTAGATGCGATCGGGCGAAAGTAAACGATGCACTTCGTACTGAACCTGGTCTTCCATGTCGATGACCACTGTGCTACCGAGGGGCGAAGACCAATGACGCACTTGGGTGACCCGGGACGGCGGGGTCAATTTGTCTTTATTACTATCACTATCTTCTGCGACGGCGGCGAGCGATGTCGCATCGGAACCGAACTTTGACGGTGACATCAAATTATCGGTGGTTGCTGTAGATCGAATCGTCGCACCAGCCACGGCCGTGGTCAGCGCTGAGGATTGGCTTGGATGATTCGTGGTCGGGAGATTTGCGGCGGCCTTGGGGGATGGCGTCTTTCCGCGAGGCTCCATGCCCCACCATGCGCCGGCTGAAAACACTGCGGCCACGGCAACCAGGCCAATGACCACGCTTAACCCCGGGCGCGAATGGCCGGCTGCAGAGGTGCGGCGCAAGAACGATAATCCGAAAGTTGGACGCGATACAGTTGGTATCGTCTGCAGGATTTTGAAAGACTCGTGGTTGAATGGAACGTCGAAGGGAACGTCGGCGGACTCAGATTCTGAAGGGTCTGATTCTGAAAACTCCGAAAATTGAGATTCGGAAACCTCAGGTTCCGAGAGCTCGGGCGTGGGTAAATCGATTGTCTTTTCTGGAATGGGCGGCGACTGGGAGAATGTTGCCGAGTGTGGAACTGAGGACGATAGATGCAGATCCAGCCGCGGATGAGCTGCCGGAGACGGGGCAAGCCCCGTCTCTACAGAGGTTGTATTTGTCCGCAACACGTCTTCGGTTACTTCCGACAGCCAGTGGATCCTACGATCCTGATCTTCGGGTTTCAGGGCGGAAAGAAGCAATTCGGCGAACAGATCGAAACTGCGAAGGTCGCGCTCGGTGAATGCGCCAGGAGTTTTTGAGAATAACTGAAGGACGCCGAGCGGACGGCGAGTGCCTCCGAGAGGTACCAGTACGGTCGAGCGGGGTTGGGTCTCCTTCTGGCGGTCGTCGTTTTGACAATCATTGTTCTGACAGTCGTTATCCGGACGATCGTTGTTCTGGCGGTCGTCCTGTCGACAATCGTCGATATGGAGTATGCGACCCGTGTTCAGGCATTCCTGCAGCAATCGGGATTTGCCGTCGAAGGGATTGTCGGGTTGCGTGGCCAGCGGTCCAGCGGCAGCACGGCGCACAATTTTAGGGCGGTCGGAGTTCGATCGTTCTTGCTTTGATTGTGCTAGTTTCGATCCGTTTGACGTTGCTTGTTCTACAAGCGCAACCACGACGGCGTCGGCGTGCGTAAGGGCATAGATCCGGTCACAGATGAGTTGCAGCACTTCGTCCAGGATGAAGCGTTCCGTCTCGGACAAGTCGAGATCGGAGCAGCGTCCGGGAGCCAGGCGCCGGTTGCGTATCTGCTCGTGAAAGCCGGAGAAAGCGAGCAGGGAGGGCATGGCTTCCTGGCGAGCGATCGACTGGAGAACGCGGTTTCCGTCGGGCAGAGGCGCGTCGCCGTCGGACGCCATTGCTGGCCAGTCGGCTCGGGTTGAATCGGCGCTCGTTGAATTAGCACTCATGTCTGGGTCGGAGCCACGAAAAACCTGTATTTTCCAGCGTAATCGGCCTCTGCCTTGGGCCGCAAGGTCCGGTGGGACACGTCCCAGTAGGACTTTAGATGTAGAAAAATGGCGATGACGAGGTGGAACTTTTCCGCCGCCGGAGCTACGACCCTTCAGATTTTGCCCTCCGTCTCGATTCGTCCTAATCTTTGAGCAGCACAAGCAGCATCCCGGAGATGTGATGATGACCGACGTAGTCAATTTCAATGGCGTTGGTAACGCCGAAAAACCCGAAAAACTGAGGAAATCGATGTGGTGGTGGCCGGCTGGAGTCGTAGCCAGCGGCTTGGCAAGCGCGGCGGCGGTGGTGGCGTTCCGCGGATGCTGGCATAGCAAGATGGGGTGGCCGGTAGGCGTGCAGGGATATTCTTATCAGGTTTGCCTCAGCTGCGGCGCCATGCGGCTGTTCGACGAGAAGACCTTCACTGGTTATGGACCGTTCCGCAACGACCTGAACGAACTTATCGCTTGGGAAAGGTCTACGAAATCGGGATCCGACTCCGGGCACTCCGATTCCGGACCCACGACCAATGTGAGCCCGCTGACGCCCTAGTGGCGCTCAACTCCGACAAGCTGGTCTTGCGTTTTGTACCATTCCAAGGTGCGGCGCAGGCCCTCTTCAAAGTTCACCAGAACTTTGTAGCCGAGATGCGTTTGCGCCTGGGTTACGTCGGCGAGGGAATGCTTGATGTCGCCAGCGCGCTCCGGAGAATACTTGACATCGCCTTTGAAGCCGGTCAATTGTCGCAGAGCCTGGAAAGTTTGATTCAGCGTGATTCGGCGTCCGGTGGCACAGTTAAAAACGCGGCCAGCACACTCGGCCGCGGGGGCAGAGCACGCGAGAAGATTGGCCGAGACAGCGTTCTCGATATAGGTGAAGTCACGGCTGGTTTCACCATCGCCGAAAATCGTAGGCTGTTCGCCGCGCAACATCTGCAAGCTGAATTTGGCGAGTACACCGGAGTAAGGCGACGACGGGTCCTGGCGCGGGCCGAAAATATTGAAGTAGCGCAGACACACAGTCTGCAGGCCGTAGCAACGGTAGAACGAAACCATGTAAAGCTCGCTCGCCAGCTTGGCCACGGCGTACGGGGAGATCGGATTCGGTGTCATAGCTTCATGCTTCGGGAGAGTAGGAGTATCGCCATACGCCGATGACGACGCAGCGTAGACGACGCGCTTGACTTTCGCATCGCGCGCCGCGACCAGAACATTGACCGTGCCGTCGATATTGACGCGGTTGCTGCCGAGCGGATCCAATATCGATTTCGGGACCGATGGGATCGCAGCCTGGTGCAGCACATAATCGACGCCGGCGCAGGCTTGGTGCATGGCATCGAGATCGAGAAGGTCAGCTTCGCGGAAGTCGATGCGGCTGATTATTTCGCTCAGGTTTTCTCGTTTGCCGGTGGAAAAATTATCTACTCCGCGGACCGCGTCGCCGCGTTCCAGAAGAGCGCGCACGAGCGACGACCCGATGAACCCGGCAGCACCCGTCACCAGATATTTGGTCATATATGGTTCTAATCATAGTGGATCGACGCCGAGGCAACACATGACTGCTAGTACCAGAGTAACTAGGTTGCGTGAACTGGTTCTGGACTGCGGCAAAAGGGAGGCCAGCCGTCAGAACTGGACGGAGCGTCACAGGCGGCGGGCGCGCCTGGCGATGTGGTGGAACTCGTATCAGGGCATCGCTTTCCTATCAGGGCAGCTCTTTACAGCTCGCGGAAAAACTCGCTGTGGCACTTGATTTTGGGTGGTGGAGCGGTTCACCGAGGTTGGGTTTGCCTTTGCGTGGCGCACCGGTTTACCGCTGCGTCAACTGCATTGTTTTGAAATGCGGCTTTAAGCCGGTGAGGGCAAACCTTATACTCGATGAGTACTTTTACGGAGCCTGTTTAGGGATTCCTCTAACTCCTCCGAAATCAATCGCCCCTTTAGGGACTGGTCGTCGAAATTTTGCTTTTCCGGCATTACTTTAAACCAACAGTAGCAATCTTCCGAACAAAAACGCGCCGATGGACGCTCACACGGCCGTCACCCAATTACGCCGCTCGATAAAACTCGGTGGTTCGTAGGTGCGTCCCAATGCCAGCCGTCTTTCTTCCCGCCGCGTCGACCATAGTAAGATCGGCCCGAGCGATGCGGCGGCGAGGCGTGCCACTACCGGAAATTCTTTCTCCACTTCGCGGCGCAGGTTGTGAATCTGCTCGCTCACACTCCGATTCACCTTCTTGAACTCCCGCTCCATCGCCCAAAGCGCCGCATTGTAGGCGCTGTTGAGCTTCTTCGCCTCGCGCGCAAACCGTTCGCGCACGCGTGGATCGGGATAATCTTTGTACCGTTGCCACCCATTCAGCACCGTCCGGCACATGCGATAAAGGCTCGGCCCATTGCTCTCAAAATCGCGCCAGAAAGCCCAATCAAGAAAGCGCTTCGAATCATCGCGCGAGATCGCCGCGTGCCGGAAGTTGAACTTGAACTGGCCATGAATGTCGGCCGGATCCATGTCGGTCAGCAGGCGCCCCTGCTCCGCCATTTCCCGATAAAGCGGCGTGCCCGGAACCGGCGTGTAGAGCATGAACTGGTGAAAATCGGTCTGGTACGCCACCGCCGATTCGATTTCCGAAACGATGTTCTCGGGCGTATGGTGCTCTAGCCCGACGATGGTTGACCCCTGCACCCGTATGCCATGTTCCCGCAGCTCGCGCGTAAGTTGCCGCACATCGTTTCCCTGCAGCTTGCTATAGCCAGCCCGAGGAGATTCCAACCCCATCCACACCCAGGAAACTCCGAGTTCGACCAGTTCCAGCATGGTGTATTTTCGAATGGCGTTGGCGGATGCGAATACGGAAAGCTCCCAACTCTTTCCCGTCTCCTTCATAAGCTCCAGCAAGCGCATGGCGCGCGTACGGTGCAGCAAAAAGTTTTCGTCCATCACAAAAAAAGAATGCACTTCAAGTTCCGACTCGATGCGGCACATCACCTCAAACAATTCGTCGCCCGTCTCATAAAAATTGAAAAACTTCCCTTTGCCGCCAAAAAAAGCGGACGTGGTGCAGAAGTTGCACCCCATGGGGCATCCCACCGACGGAATAATAGTCGCTGCCGTTCCGCCTTTCCGATTCGGCAGGCGGATTCCCATGATGCGCGTTTCTAACCCCGAAACAATCGCCGGATGCCGGATCGGCGCGTGCTCATCTTCTCCCAGATACCGCCGCATCCAGGAGATGCCTTCGCCGCGTACGATGTGATCAGCGTCGATCATTTCTTCGATGCCGGGAATCGCCGTCACATGTCCGCCCACCACAATCGTCGAGTCAGGCGACAATTCCCGCACCATGCGGCACATCTCGCGCACCTTCCCCACATTTACGATGATCGAAGAGATCCCGACGATGTCGTAATGATTCGCCGTCAATTCGCGGGCAAACGCTTTACGCGTAGGAAAATCCAGCACGCTGCACGGCGCCGAAATATTTTCCTGAATCATCATGATGCCCCACGAGCGATGGAACATGCGCAGCGAAAAGCTGCCCTGCGCCCGGGTCACCTGGTTGTGATAGAGCTCCATCGGATTGATGGTCCGGCTGCCAAATTCGTCATCTTGCGCATAAGGCCCAAACACCGAACTCAGCAAAATGCGCGCATTACTTCCCTTGTGATGAATTTCCTTTGCCGTGATTTTCATGGCTATTTGATTCGACACTAATCGTGCCGCAGCCTGCTTCGCCGTGATCCTGATTACATTCAAGAGGACATTACAAAACTATTACGTCAGTGCCAATCTCTTTCGAATTTCCTCAACAATCTCCTCCGGAGACCGGTCCACATCAACCACCACCGCGTCCTCAGGCTCTTCGAGCGTCTCAAACTGGCTCGCGAGCATTCGCTCCGCCATAAAGTGTCCGTGCCGGGCATGCATTCGCTCCTTGAGCAACGCCCGATCGCCCTTGAGATAAACAAAATGCACCTCCGGACCCAGTTGCAGACGCTCTCGATAACCTTCCTTGAGCGCCGAACAAGCCAGGACCGCGTTCGTTCCCTCCGCGATCCACGAAGCAATCAACGACCGCAAACTGTCCAGCCAGGGCGCGCGATCAGCATCCGTCAGCGGAATTCCGTTCCGCATCTTCTCCACATCCGCGGCCGAGTGATAATCATCCCCATCGGCAAACCTCCAGCCCAACTGCGATGCCAGCAGCTTCCCAACCGTAGTCTTCCCCGACCCCGCAACCCCCATCATGATTACAACCATCTCGATACCTCACCGGCCTACTCTCTCAATCCTGCCGGCCTAAGCTTGCACTCGATCCTCGAATGCGGTTTCATAGCGCAATGGATAGCCCAATGAAATTTTCTCTGTGCATGTGCCTGCAGTTTTCCCTGCTTGCGCTTTCGCTGGTCACCGCAACCGCCAAGAATCTTCCCAGCAACCGTTCTCCCAAAAATAAATACCTGCTCTACGTCGGCACCTACACCGAAAAAGACAGCAAGGGAATCTACGCCTTCCGTTTCGACGCCGCGACCAATGACCTAACTCCCCTCGGCCTGGCGGCAGAAACCACCAACCCCTCATTCCTCGCCATCGATCCCACTCGCCGCTCCCTCTATGCCGTGAATGAAGTCTCAAACTACAAAGGCGCCAGCAGCGGAGCGGTCACCGCTTTCGCCGTCAACCACCAGACCGGCAAGCTATCGCTCTTGAACCAAGTCCCCTCCGGTGGAGCCGACCCCTGTTACATTGCTTTCGACAAGACTGGCAAGTTTGCGCTCGTCGCCAACTACACCGGAGGAAGCATCGCTGTGTTCCCCGTCGAGCCCGATGGCCACATGGGAAAGTCTTCCGCGTTCGTTCAGCACACCGGCTCCAGCGTCGACAAAGAACGCCAGCAAGCCCCGCACGCCCATTGGATCGAGACCACGCCCGACAATCGTTTTGCCATAGCCGCTGATCTAGGCCTCGACAAATTACTCGTCTACCGCTTTGACGCCAAAACTGGCGCTCTAACTCCCAACACCCCTTCTTATGCCGCTCTCGACCCCGGAGCCGGACCGCGTCACTTAGCCTCTCATCCCAACCAAAAATTCGTCTACGCCTTAAACGAGTTGCAGTCCACGATCACCGCATTCACTTATGACAAAAGCCGCGGCACGTTACAAAAGCTGAATACGGTTTCAGCGCTTCCAAAGAATTTCTCCGGCAACAACACCGCCGCCGAGATCAAAGTGCATCCCAGCGGCAAATTCCTCTTTGCCTCGAACCGAGGAGACGACAGCATAGCCGCATTCTCCATCGACGCTCATACCGGCGATCTAACTCTTATTGATTTCTTTCCGACTCAAGGCAAGACCCCGCGTAACTTCGAGATAGATCCCACGGGGAAGCTTCTGTTAGTGGCCAATCAAGACAGCAATAACATAGTAGTTTTTCGGATCGACCAAAGCAGCGGAAGACTAACTCCCACCGGCCAGACGCTAAACGTCCCCGCGCCCGTTTGTCTGAAGTTCGTAGCTATAGAATGAAGTCGATGCTTTTGCCCGTGCGGTGACGGGGCTTCGCCCCGTTTTGCTCAACTGCTGAAAGACTTTACCTCACCTGCACTTCCACCGCGTCCGCCAAATGCATGGCTTTGGTCGAGCCGTTCCCGACTTCGACTGTTTGTCCGTGCTTGAGATATTGCGCCACCACTGCCGGCTCCGCCCACTCCAAATCCCACCCGTTTTCAATCGCGATCACGGTATAGGAGCCAGGAACCACATCCTTCAGCTGGAAACTTCCGTCGAGATCGCTCTCGTCACGCCGAAAGCGGTCAGAATCGCCTTCCGAATTCTTCGGCACAAGAACAATCATCGCTCCACCCACCGGCTTTCCATCGCGCTTCGCGAAGCCTTCCACGCTCACCGAGCCCTCCGCGATCGAGAGCGCCAGCGTAAGCGACGCGCCCACCGGAACTGTCACCGTGTGTCCAGAAATTACGCCCGCCTCCGATGCTACCCGCACCACCGAAAACCGCTGCGACGGAGATCCCGCCAAAACGTCGTACTTCCCCGCCGCAACCTCCGAAAAATTGGCATCGCCCTTGGCATCGACCTGAACCCGAACCGTTCTTCCCTTGCTCGACCGCAGCGAAATCTGCAAGTCTTCCGGCAGACTCCCAGCCCCCGCAAGCTGCGTCGTCGCCTTGACCTGGCTCGTCGCTTTGCCGGAGGAGACATCGAGTTCGCCGCCGCCATTCAGGTTCACTTCCACCGGCTCGCCCGCATGACCATTTGCTTCGGGCATTCTTACCATGTACCGGCCGGCCGCAATTCCGCTCAGCTCATACACTCCCGGTGCCACGCTCTGTATGCTGTGCCCCTCGAGCTGCTCCGTATCGTTAAAGGCTGTCTTATACAGCACAGGAAAACTGCTGCCTGTCGGAACGTGAAGAATCAGATGCAGTGCCGGAACCGGATTCAAATGAATGTCAGCTTCCAGCCGATCCCCGCCCCGCACCGGAATCGGAGTGGCATCGTCGGCTTCCGTAGCATCTCCGTAATACGTGATCGGATAAGCAACGTCGAGTGAAGAATCGACCTGAGCCGGCGCATTCGCCGCGCCCTCCGTATTCAAAACCGGATGCACCGCATACCACGGCGAAGCCTTTGCCGAAACAAAATACGTGCCCTCATCCAGCGGCGTTACTTCATAGCGTCCTTGATCGTCAGTTGATGAGCCCCTGTAAAGAGAAGTACGGTCAACACCTGACGGGTGCTCCTCGCGATACACGCTGATCTGCGCGTCCCGCACCGGCTCGCCAAATTCATCGAGCACAAGTCCCGTAAGCACGGCATTGGCGGCCAGCCGCAAAACCAGGTTCTCGGTATCGAGATCTGCGACGCCGGTAACAATGGCAGTCGAGAACTGCTCATGCTGATTATAGGAAGCTGTGATGTATCCCCGTTTCGCGCCCTCCAGCGTGTACTTGCCGGCCGGAACATGAAACTCAAAGCGTCCGTCGTCGCCGCCGATTACAAACTTCACGCTTTCGCGGTACTTCGGGTCCGTGATGGTCACACGGCAACGCGCCAGCGGATTACCGCCCTTCGCACTCACCACCGTCCCCGCGATGCGGAACGGACCGGAAGGAATCTGCGACGTCTCCGCGGTCCCCATCCCCACCAACCAGCAACCGAACAACATCACCCAGCAACCACCAATCGCCGCCAGCCGCCTGCCCGCTCGTAAACGTAGTAAGCGTAAGGCTGACCTCTTGCCCCATCCATCCTGTACTGGAAACACAGCCCTCATTGCTCGTTACTCGATTCGTTCAGTCCGTTGCTCTGCTCATTACTGGAAGCGCCCGTTGCAATCAGCTGTAGCGTCACGCGTTCCTTCTGTCCCCCCGTCAAATGGACCACAGATCCCTTGGAGTCGTAAGTCTGCATGGCTTCAGGATTGCGGTATTCAATCTCCGTCTGCGCCTGATCGAACGCCAGAACGCGATACGCCCCAGGCGCCACTTCCGGCGAATCAAACGTCCCATCCGAATGAGCCCACAGCTCAGTGAACTGCCCACTGCTATCCGCGAGCGGGATGCAATAGACATGCATCCGCCTTTGCCCCGATCCGCCCGGTCCACCATTAAGTCCCCCACCCGCTCCACCGGGCCCCTGCTGCGGCGCCGGTGCAATCCCCTCAATCCTGCCGCTGATCTCTGCCGTATCATCCCGCATCGTGATTTCTATCGGAGACGCCGCCCCTCCCACCCCCACTACCAGCGGCTGATGCTGCAGGTCAAGGTTCCCTGACCGGATCGAAGCCGGATAACCGCGCGACGACCGCACCCGTACCCAGTACTTCCCCGCCGCAGCGCCCTCGATTACCAAAGCATCGTCCCCAGGCCCTGTAGGATTTCGCAACGAAACGCTTCGTCCCGTCCCAAAATCGTCGGCAGGCTCAAGTGTCACATTCAAATAACGCCTCGGGCCATTCAACACCGTAGTGGTGCCGTTGCTGGAAAATGTCGCACTGCCCCCATGGTCGGTGGCCGTGAACTCTTCCTTCACATTGACTGCAATCAAGCCATTCGGCACCATCGCGATGCTCGGACCTTCGATCGGCGCCCCTTTGATCGTGATCGTCTGCATCCCGGTCGCCCCATTCTGCCGCAAATTCGATACCTCGACCGTATATGTTCCGTTGGGCAACATCCCCTCCACCGCGTGATGAGCCTGGTTGTAGCCGAGAGAAAATCCCGGCCCCTTGCGCCCCGCGTAAACCGTAACCCCAAATCCGTTGGTCGATTCATCATTTCCCGGCGAAACCACAGGAATTTTCACCCTGTAATAAAGCTGCTTGACTAAAGAGAGCTCGACCGTCTGCGTCTGCCCCGCCGCCAGTTGAATCGGGTTTGCCGATTGAAAGTCGGTCGCACTCTGATAGTAGACCGGAGGATATCCAAACAGCGGCGCACGCGAGTCCACGGATGAATCGGTATGTCGGTCGAACGTAAGCGGATCGGTGTCGAGCAGTTCCGACGTTAGCAACTTATAAGAACCCGCTGCCAGCCCCGCGAAACGGAATTGACCATCCGACATCGACCGGCTGGCGCCGGACGGAACCCATCGCCCCCGCCCGTCCTGGATCTCCCGCCGAAACAACTGCAGGCTGATGCTGTCAGGCGCCTCTGCTGTTGGCAGAGTCACCGTCCCTGAAATCACCGCCTCCGGTGTAAGCGCCAGTGTCAAGTCCGTGGCCGCGTTGTTCCGAAGGTTAGTGCCCTGTTGGTTGAGATCGCTAAGAAAACCCGGCTTACGGGCCGTGAGGCTATTAGGCCGATTAGAAGAGCCAGCCCGATGGGGGCCGTTGCCCGGCCGATTAGGATCCGACCCACCATCATTCCCCGAGTCGTTCTTCGTCACCGCGAATTCAAAGCGCCCTTCGCTGTCCGTCAGGGTCGCAAAGCGATGGTCGGGAGAAGAAACCAGCACGCGGTCGATCGGCTCATGCGTAACGCTGTTGATCACAACCCCGCGAATAACCCCACTATCTTCCGATGCAGACTGCGCCCAGCACCAGGCGCTGCCGAAACATGCAATCGCGATGAAGAGCGAGACGAAGAGAGAGATGAGAAAAGAGAAGGTGAGCGAGAAGCGCACTCTACACCGCCACGAGTGTGGCGAAAACAGGCGCGGCAACCTAGTCAAGGACAAACCTGGGAAGGACAATCCATTTCCCCTGATCCTCAGATGGACTGCTTCACCCATGATTTATTGTGGCCCAACATCGGATCATGCACAACCCAAAGACGCCCCGCGTAAAGAGTCGTCTCGCTCAATCGCCGAACGCATCGAAAGCGCCTCTACCGTAGCGCCGGAGTCCCGCCGGCTATCGAGGAACTGAAAGTAGCCCGCGCGACCACGCCCAGATTAAATCACCCCGGCATCGGTTTTCGTAGAGCGCCGTTTTGGATTATTCGGCGTGGTGATCGGTAGAAGAACTCTCTTTCGCCCCTCGAATCTCTCAAATAGCAATCCTCATGGACGACCCGGCCCTTTTTGTCTGTATACCGATCAATGTTCAAATCTACGGGCTTCGAGCAAATGTGGCAGGAATGTATAGGTCTTGGGGGAAGACATCCGAACACCTCAAGGTGGCAATACAGGCTGCGATCAAGCCAAGTTTATAAGACAGAAATGTGCGCCCGCAAGCGAAGATTTGTTCGCCATGGTCCACTCGTCCCGACTTGGTTTCCCTATCAGGGCATCGCTTGGTTTCGTATCAGGGCAGCGTTGCTTCGTATCAGGGCATCGCTTTATAGCTTGCGGAAAAACGCGCTGTTGCACTTGATTTTGGGTGGCGCAGCGGTTTACCGCTGCGATAAGTGGTTTGTTTTCAATGTCGGCTTTAGCCGCTGAGGTTACACTCCGGCGCGGGAAACACTTTTCCGCAAGCTGTTTAGCGATGCCATAAGTCTAAAACCACTCGCCCCTTCAGGGGCTGGATGTCGGAATTCCGCTTCCTCAGCAATGCGTCTTTCAACCCGACTCTCTCGGCCGTCCCGCGCGCCGCTTACGAACGCTGAGTTACAATAACAAACGGCCGGTTCATCGCAGTGGGGAGATGACCTGTCCTTGCGCTCGCGCCTCACTACTAGGCCGAAACTATTTACAGAAAGCCCGTCTCAACATAAATTAGACACCGGTCATACGAACCTATCGAATACTCATGTCGCAGCCTCGCACCCATCACGAGTCCTCCTCTCCATCAGCCAACACCATCGCTGAGGTTTTGCTTTCCAGCGATCTCCTCGAGACGCTGCCCGATGCCATCGTTGCCGTAGATCGTGATGGAACCATTATTCAAATCAATTCGCAAACCCAGGCGCTCTTCGGCTATACCCGCGATGAACTGATTGGCCAGAAAGTGGAAGTGCTCGTGCCCGAGAGCTTTCGCCCGCAGCACCGCCAGCATCGCGCCAGCTACGCAGACGCGCCCAAGACGCGCCGCATGGGCGCCGATCTAGATCTCTACGGAAGACGCCGCAACGGCTCCGAATTCCCCGTAGAAATCAGTCTTAGCCCGGTCTTCACCGATAAGGGAACCTTCGTTCTCAGCGCCATCCGCGACATCGGCGACCGCAAGCGCATCGCAGAAGAGCTGCGCCGCGCCAATGAAGAACTCCATCGCAGAACCACCGAGCAACTGGGAGAATACCGCGCACGCCTGGCCACGATTATCGATTCCTCCGACGACGCCATCATTGCCAAAGACCTGAACGGCATCATCACCAGCTGGAATAAAGGAGCCGAGCGCATTTACGGTTACGCGTCCGATGAGATTGTCGGCAAGCACATATCCATCCTGGCTCCCAGCGATCGCCAGAATGAAATCCCCGAGATTCTGCGCCGGATTGCACAGGGTGAACCGGTCGAGCATTTCGAGTCCGCCAGACTGACCAAGGATGGCCGCCACCTCGACGTCTCCATCTCCGTTTCTCCCTTGCGCGACACCAAAGACGAAATCGTAGGCGCATCCGTCATTGCCCGCGACATCACCGCCCAGAAAAAAGCCGAGGGCCAGCTTCATCAATCGCAAAAAATGGAAGCCATCGGCCGCCTGGCCGGTGGAGTCGCGCACGACTTCAATAACATCCTCGGCATCATCGGCGCCTGCTCCGAATTCCTGCGCGACCGCATGAGTACCGCCGCCTCCGGCACTCTGCAATATGTCGACAACATTAAGAAGGCGACCGAACGCGGCTCGGCGCTCACTCGCCAGCTTCTCACTTTCAGCCGGTCATCTTCTATTCAACCCCGCATCCTCGATCTCAACGAGCGCTTGCGCGACGTCAGCAAGCTCCTGCGCCCGCTTATGGGCGACGATGTCGAGATTGTCATCGTCTCCAAATCGCCTGCAGCCGTCGTCGAGGCCGACCCCGGCCAACTGGACCAGATCATGGTCAACCTCGCCGTCAACGCCCGCGACGCTATGCCCCGAGGCGGCAAGTTTATTCTCGAAACTCACTCCGCAAAATTTGACGAAACCTTCGCCGAACAGCAGCAGAACATGCCCCCAGGAAAATACGTTCTGCTCGCCGTCAGCGACACCGGCCACGGCATGGACGCCGCCACCGTGGCCCGCATCTTCGAGCCCTTCTTCACCACCAAGGAAATCGGCAAAGGAACCGGTCTCGGCCTCGCTACCGTGTACGGTATCGTCAAACAAAGCGCCGGACACATCATGGTCTACAGCGAGCCCGGACACGGAACCACCTTCAAGATCTACCTCCCCAGCGCCGATCACAAACTCGGCCTCGAATCAAAGCCCGAAGCGGAGAAAGCCGTTCCCAAAGGTCACGGCACCACCATCCTGCTCGTCGAAGACGACGAAATCATGCGCAGTCTCACCCGGCAGCTTCTCCAGGAACAGGGCTACACCGTAATCGAGGCCGATGACGGAAAATCCGCCCTCGAGGCAATAGCAGCTCACCCAGGGCCCGTCGATCTGCTTTTGACCGACGTTGTGATGCGCCGTATGAGCGGTCCCGAGTTGGTCGAGCGCCTGCACGCCTCCCACCCCGAGCTAAAAGTTGTATACATGTCCGGCTACACCGGCGAACTGATGGCCGAACGAGAAGTCTTGAACCGCGACATCGCTCTGCTCGAAAAGCCCTTTACCCGCACGACCCTGCTCAGCACCATCCACTGCGCATTGGCATAACCGGCCAATCCAGCCAGCGTCATCAATCCGCCGCCATCCAGCCGCCGCCATCCCGTTTTGGTATCTTGGGCATCGCGGCTTCCGCCATCCAACCGCAGCCACCGGTTTCGTATCAGGGCATCGCTTTAGCGATGCCGTAAGTTCTTCGAAAATCAGACGCCCCTTTTAGGGGCTGGGCACTCTACGTTTCGGTCACATAACCAGCCTCAAGGGTCACATAACCAACCAGTCGGTGATGGAGATCACACATAGCTGTGGGAAACCACGCAGCTAGGAAGGCACCCCGCCAGCCCGGCGAAAAATATTGTTCGCTACCGCACACGAACAATGCTACTATTTCGTTCCACTTAGACGACTTCCTCTGATTTCGGGCCCCGTGTCAAAGTATGGCGAGGGACTTGCCAAAGTACCTGTGAGCGGAGGCAACACAAATGGCCACACAAGTCGTAAATCATGCCCAGAAACTTACGCCAGTAGAGAAGACTTTTTGCGATCTTCCCCAAGTCGTAGCCGATGCCTTGGAGCACGAGGCCATCACCACCTCCTATCCGACCGGAGCGGTCTTGTTCGCCGAAGGGCAGTCTCCCCGCGGCGTGTTCATCGTCCGGCGCGGACGCGTGAAGCTTTCCGTCTGTGGCAGCGACGGTCGAACTCTCATTCTGCGCATCGTCCACCCGGGCTGTCCCTTGGGCGTTGCCGCCGTCGTCTCCGGCCGTCAATACGAAGCCACCGCCGAAACCCAGGAGCCCTCCGAGATCAGCTTCATCCGCCAAAGCGATCTGCTCCGCCTCATGCGTCTTCACGGCGATTTCGCCCTCTGGGTCACTCAGAACATCAGCGCGGATTACGCCAGCACCTGCCGCGAAATCCGCGACCTCATTCTTTCCGACTCGGCCAGTGAAAAGCTCGCTCGTCTCTTAATGGGATGGCTCGACCAAAATACGAAATCCCGCAACCCCATGCAGATGAAGCTGGCTTTGACTCACGAAGAGATCGGCCAAATGATCGGCTCCTCGCGCGAGACCGTCAGCCGGCTTTTCGCGGGTATGAAGAAACAGCGCATCATCCAGCAGACCGGCTCAACCCTGGTAATCCCCAGCCGCGTCGCATTGGAATCCCTGATCTCAGCCTGATAGAGAGCTGATAGCGCAGAACAAGATAAGCCACTCGTTCGGGGCCGGTCATCCTCCACCGGCCCTTTTTCTTCAACCTCCCCGTGTAGAGCGGACGCTCCTGCCCGCTGCCAGCGATTCAAGCCACCGTTTAAAGGGAAGTCTCCGGTCTAGGTCGAATGTACGTACAATGTTTCACGTGAAACACTTTGTGGTGATAAATATGTACGTACAATAGGATGTGTACAAAGACCAGGTTTCGGCGCACGAAAAGCGAAACATGTGGGGCTTGCTCGTTGGCTTTCGGTGACTCCAGGTCATGAAAACTGGCAATGGCATCCTCTCAAGTTATTGATAATGCTAGGTGGTGATTGTGGTTAAACAGCCACAGTAGTGTAACTATTACACTGTAATTATTACAGGGCTTCGAGTTTCCCCGGCCCGCTTTGCTTGAAAAGCTCCTAGACAAGTGCTATATAGTCAGACGCACTCGACCGTCGAATGGTCCCCCCTGAGTGCAAGGGAGCGCCCCATGACAGGACACCTGGTCATGAAAGATCGCACGTTCAGCGTCGCAGCCCTCGGTCCAAAAGCAGCCCCGTTTTCGGCCGGGTTCGTGTTGCTGATCTTCTTCGCAATAACAGCCGGCGCACAACCGGTACCTGTGCTGTATCAACCGCTGATCCCGAGCGCGGTCGCGCCGGGTGGAAGTGGGTTCACGCTTACTGTCAACGGGACGGGATTCGACTCGAACTCGGTCGTATATTGGAATGGCAGCCCGCGCGCTACCACGTTCGTTAGCAGTTCGCGCGTGACGGCGGCGATCCTCGCATCCGACATTGCCTCGCCTTCGACGGCCTCGATCACCGTGGCGGTCCCCGGAAGGGTCGCGTCGAATGCCGTGTTTCTCCCCATCCACGCGCCGACCGCCAGCGTCGCCTTCAATACGACCGATTACCCGATAGGAAATCTGTCCTCTGCCCTTACCGCGGACTTCCGGAACGATGGCATCCTGGACTTAGCGCTCGCGGCGGACAACATCAGTGTCATGCTCGGAAACGGTAATGGCACGTTTCAGAACGAGGTGACGTATGGCTATGGCATCATCGGATCCCTCGCTCTAGGCGACTTTAACGGGGATGGCAACCTCGATCTGGCCGGCCCCAGCGGGATCAATTACGCTACTTCGGTAGTGGTCCTGCTCGGCAACGGGAATGGGACGTTTCAGCCCCAACAAAATTACCCTGATGGCAACGGAGGTGGTGCCATACTCACTGCGGACTTCCAAGGCCGGGGCATCCTCGATCTCGCGGTCGTCAAAGGCGGAAACGATTCCTCTCTTGTTTCCATCTTGCCTGGAAATGGCGATGGTTCTTTTCAGCCTCACCTGGACTACAACGCCGGCGGCAAGGGTGCTTCCGGCGGTGTGGTGGGCGATTTCAACGGAGACGGCATCCTCGACCTTGCGGTTTCGAACTCCCTCTCGAACCAAGTTGCCATTCTGCTCGGCAACGGCGACGGCGGATTTCAGAAACCGATTCGAAACAGTGCCGGCCCAAGTCCCGGCGATATAGCCGTTGCTGACGTTAACGGCGATGGTATCTTGGACCTCGTCGTCGCAAACCAGACATCAGCAACCGTTTCGATATTACTCGGTAAGGGCGATGGCACCTTTGCCGCGCCTGTAACCTACCCGGTCGCGGCGAATGCCGTGAGCGTGCAGGTCGGCGACTTCAATCAGGATGGCAATCTAGATTTGGCCGTGGGCACCCAGGGACCGACCCTTGTTGATGTTCTTTTCGGCAACGGTGACGGCACTTTTCAGCCGGCCATTTCCTCCCCATCCGTGACTGGCGATCTCGTGAGCGGCAATCTAACGATTGGCGATTTCAATCAGGACGGACTTCTGGACGTGGTTGTCTCTGGATTCTACGATGTCTCTGGAAACTACACGTCGACATTGGCGGTCATGCTGCAGACGACCGCAGTTGGAAACACGCCTACCAAAACAAAGCTGACGTCTTCACCCAACCCATCGATCTATGGCCAAAGCGTTACACTGGCTGGCAGCGTTACATCAACCTCGGGCACTCCGACGGGAGTGGTTGCAATCTTCAAAGGCCCGACGGAAATCAGCAACGGAACCCTGGCCAGCGGGAGCGCGTCGATTGCAGTCTCTTCGCCAGCGGTGGGCAAAACTTCCTTCACGGCCGCTTACCAGGGCTCGAGCACTTTTGCCCCTAGCACCTCCGCCGCTGTTTCTCAGGTGGTGAACCAAGCCACGACTGCGATCACGCTGACTTCGTCGGCTCATCCGCCTTATACCATCGAGCTCATTACTTACACGGCCAGCGTGACCGGTGAATATGGCGGAGCAGCCACGGGCACAGTAACATTTCGAGACAACGGCATGACACTAGGCACCGCATCTCTTTCGGGCGGAAAAGCATCCTACACGACTTCCTACTCGACGCCGGGTACGCATGCGATCGCTGCGATGTACTCCGGCGACAGCAACAACACCGGGAGCATGTCTTCTGTGCTCACCGTAAACGTCAAGACTCCCACCGCTCCCTACCCTTCGATTACGACCCTAACCAGCTCCAACTCTTCGGCGCATTTTGGGCAAAGCGTCACCTTTACGGCCACCGTAACGTCACTCTTTGGCTCGATTCCCGATGGCGGGCTGGTGACCTTCTACGATGGACGCCCCAAAGTTGCGGTCGAGATTGGCATCGGCACGACTTCCGGAGGTGTGGCTACGTTCACAGCCTCTGCGCTGGCAGACGGCACCCACTTCATCACCGCGACTTATGCTGCCAATGCCGCCTTTCAGTCGAGCCATTCATCGATCAATCAGGGAGTGTATAAGTACACCACCAGCACGACGATTTCCTCCAGCGCGAACCCAGCCTGCGGGCACCAAGACGTAACCTTCACAGCGGTTGTGAGTTCAAACGGAGGGCCGACGCCGACAGGTCAAGTCCACTTCACTGGGATTGGTGATGTCACCTTGAGCGGAGGGCAAGCTTCGATTTCGGAACGAGTTGGAACAGGATTTACGCACTTTGGTGTCACTGCGGAATACGAAGGAGACGACTATAACGCGGCGAGCCAGTCCCCAGTTCTAGTCGAGCATATAAATTATTGCGGCGGCTAAGCTGTCGGAGCCGCAATGACCCTTCGGTTTCTCGCTTTGGGACAGTTCGCGACAAACGAGCAGACGGGTGGCTGTGATCCCTACAGTTGCAATCTTTGCCAAGCCTGGCGCCCAGGGTTCGCGTCGGTTTTTTGACGCTAACCTGGGTTAGCACATACCGACGCGGGTCCAAGGTTACCGTCCAAACCGGGCGGGAACCTGGGGCACCGGGCTCTTTCGTGTTTTGGGGGTGTCCGTTCCGAGTCGATTTCCACGTCCCGAGCAAACACTAAACACAAGGTCCCTCCACTCCGCAGATCATCGCCTTCGCGATGATCTTCTCCGGTCGGGATGACAGAGTGGGGGATGTTCACCATCACAAACTTGGGCCATCGAACAAACTAGATTGTCCTCATACTCTGGAGACTAACGCGCTTTCCTCGCTGCTCGCGTTCGCCGGACTTACGCGATGGCGCGCTAAAATAAATTCATGCAGCCGGGATCTGGCAGCCGGTCTAGATTCAGCCTCAAAGGCTCGGCTGCGCTCATCGTCGCCATCGCCGTAGTCGCAATTTTGCTCATAGCGCTTCCCGCTTATCGCTGGTTCTTTCTGATCAGCGTACTCATCGGAGTCGTCATCGCAGGCGCCCTGGCGCTGTGGCACAAGTTGCATCCGATCAAGGAACAGGACGTTGAACATAAACGCCCTCTCGGCCTCTAATATCTGGGCGTCCAACATGCCTCGTGTTCCAGGTTCGCGTCGGTTTTTGACGCTAACCCGGGTTAGCACATACCGACGCGGTTCCCAGGTTACCGCCCAAAAAAACCGGGCGGGAACCTGGGGCACCGGGCCACCCGCCTCGGGGTTGACGGTTGGTAAGGCCACTTTTCAAAGGCGAGAAGTGGCGCACCCCTCTCTTGTCTTGGTTCTATGTCTAACAGCGTCCGGTTCTGCTTCGCGGGAGAAGTTGGCCACCCGCCTGCGCAAGAGTAGTCGAATCCCACCCTAGCGCAAAGAACGCGCTAGGATGGGGCACCCGGGCGTTTAATAAAAGATGATAAAGAAAAGTTTTTCTGCGAACTATCTGTAATGAGCGCTTGCCATCCGCAACCCGAAGCCTCGAAACTGTTGCTATGCGGATTCTTTCGCGCTTCAGGCTCTCGGCGACCGACCTGATGCAGTTCCCTACCCCCAGCGTGCCCGAGGTCGCATTTTTGGGGCGGTCGAACGTGGGGAAATCCAGCCTGATCAATACGCTGGTTGGCAAAAAGCTGGCCCGCACCAGCAATACTCCCGGACGCACGCGCAGCATCAATTTTTATGAAGTGCGCCGCGCCGGGCATCCACGTCCCGAGCTGCTTTTTGCCGATCTGCCGGGCTACGGCTATGCCAAGGTCTCCCGCGAAATTTCCGCCGACTGGGCGCGCTTTGTCGATCCCTACCTTCATCAGCGCTCCACTCTGTCGCTATGTTTGGTGCTCGTCGATTCGAACATTCCTCCCCAGGAAAGTGATGGTCAACTGGTGGAGTTCCTGGCATCCAAGGGACGTCCGTATGCAATGGTCGCGACCAAGTCTGACCGTCTGTCAAGCAACCAGCTCCGGCAGGCGATGCACAATCTGGCAGAAGCTTATAAAGGAGCACCCATGGTTGCATTTTCGGCGAAGTCCGGCGCTGGCAAGGACGAGCTCTGGCGCCAGGTCCGTGCCGCTGTGGCGAAATCCCCAGCCGTCTAAAGGACCGTCTGAGGAGAATGTCATCAAGGACCCGTTGAAGAACGACCCAGTGAAGCCAGCCGATCCCAAGGCTATTTCTCGACGAGATTACGGAGTTTTTTGCGACGAAACAGTTGCTTTCCCGCGACACGAAACCGATTTTTGAGCAATCTCATAACCCGGAAATACATCCAGTAACTCTTACGAAAGTTCTTCGTGCGCGGCTTATCCCCTAAAGCGGCCCTCAAACAATACCGATAGACAGGTTTATGATAAATCCAGTTAGCAGCTACAATTCCCACTCCGATACTGAAGCTACACAGCAGGCTGCTCGCCAGCCTCAACCTACTGTACAGAATGCGAAGACTAGTGCGATTCCACAGGATACGGTTACGCTATCCCAGAGCGAGAAAAGCGCCGATGCTCCAGACCAAAACTCCAATTAACGCACAGTCGTTGTTTTTACAGTCGTGGTTTTTACTGTACGTGTAAGGAGGATTGGAAAGAGGCCAATCCTCATCCTTATCCTCCAACACTTTTCGAATGCACGTCTTTCAGGTCGTTTGCCTCAGGCTGCAGATTGTGGTAAGTGGGCTACTTTCGGTTCCGCAATAGCCGGCGAGACGCCGGCGCTACGGTAGAAGCGCTTCCAATGGGCTCGGCGATTGAGGGAGAGAGTCGTTCAAGGAGCCCACTACGCAAATTGGTAGAGGACTCTTAATTTTGCGTTCGATACCAAAGATAGCTTCCACGTGGAATCAGAAAAATGGTAGTTTCTTGCTGCGGCGAAACGCACATTTATGCAGGCTAATGAATACGATCTGGTGGTTATAGGAAGCGGTCCGGCGGGGCAAAAGGGCGCGATTTGCGCGGCCAAGATGCGCAAGAAGGTCGCGATCATCGACCGTCGGCTGACGATGGGAGGGGTTTGCGTCCATACGGGGACGATACCGAGCAAGGTGCTGCGGGAGGCGGTGCTTTATCTGAGCGGTTTGCGGCAGCGGTCTTTTTACGGGCGCGGATATGTAGTGAAGGACCGGATCATGATGTCGGATCTGACGCTGCGGGCGACGGCAGTGATGACGCGGGAAGTGGATGTGATCAAGGCGCAACTGCGGCGGAATTATGTGACGGCGCTGGAGGGAGATGCGCATTTTGCCGATCCGCACACGATTGAGATCGTGAATGAAGAGGGAGTGCAGCAGGTTCGGGGAGAGAAGATTCTGATTGCGTGCGGCACGCGGCCGGCGCATATAGAAGGCATTCCGGTGGATGGGAAGCGCATCTTCGATTCGGATCAGGTGCATTGCCTGGAAGAGATTCCGAGAGAGTTAATTGTGGTGGGCGCGGGGATCATTGGGCTGGAGTATGCGTCGATGTTTACGGCTCTGGGGGTGAAGGTAACGCTGCTGGATCAGCGCCCGGTGCTGCTGGATTTTGTGGATCGGGAGATTATCGAGAGCCTATGTTTTCAGTTGCGGCAACTGGGGACGGTGTTCCGCGTGGGAGAGAAAGTGGTGTCGGTGGGGTTCGATGAAGAGCGGGACAAAGTTTTTGCGGCTTTGGAGAGTGGAAAGAAAGTTCGCGGACAGGCGCTGCTCTACACGATTGGGCGTCAGGCTAACAGTGACAAGCTGAAAATTGAAGCTGCGGGATTGACGGCGGACGGACGCGGCAAGCTGGCGGTGAAAGAACATTTTCAGACGGCGGTGCCGCATATTTACGCGGCTGGAGATGTGGTTGGGTTTCCGGCGCTGGCCAGCACTTCGATGGAGCAGGGGCGGCTGGCGGGTTGTCACATGTTTGGCAAGCCAAGCCGGTTGCTGCCGAATCTGATTCCTTACGGGATTTACACGATTCCCGAGATTTCGATGGTGGGCGCCACCGAGGAAGAACTGACGCGGAACAAGACTCCGTATGAGAGCGGGCTGGCGCGGTACTCGGAATTGGCGAAGGGGCAGATGCTGGGCGGCGATCAGGGGCTGCTGAAGCTTCTGTTTGATCCGGATACGCTGAAGTTGCTGGGCGTGCACATTATTGGGGATCGGGCGGCGGAGATCGTTCACATTGGACAAGCGGTGCTAGCCATGGGCGCTACGATCGAATATTTTCGCGACACAGTGTTCAACTATCCGACGCTGGCGGAAGCCTATAAGGTGGCGGCGCTCGACGGGTTGAATAAGCTCTGAGGGTTGGCGCCGGCTAATCCGCGCGAGCTACGCTCGCGAGACAGCCGGGGGCGGCTTTCTCTACGCAAGCTTCATTTAGCTGTGACCTACCTTACTAATTCTTACTAGCGAAATTTGCGGTAACCTCAGATTCTCCGGTCGGCGGAGGTTGCGGACAAGAGTGTCCGCAGCACACTGAGAACCGTCACAAAGAGAACCGATGAGCGTGCTAATGGCTGAGTCTTCGAAAACCCGGGAGGCGTCGCTAAGCGAGATAGCCCTAGTGTTTCTAAAGCTGGGGACGATTGCTTTTGGCGGGCCGGCGGCGCACCTGGCGATGATGGAAGAAGAATTCGTACGGCGGCGGCGATGGCTCACGGAGGCTGAATTTCTGGATCGGCTGGCGACGGCGAACTTGATTCCCGGGCCGAGTTCGACCGAAGTCGCAGTTTTTGTGGGTCAACTGAAGCGCGGCTGGCGCGGGCTGATTGTGGCGGGATGTTGCTTCCTGATTCCGGCGGCACTTATTGTGTTGGCAATTGCCTGGGCCTACATGCGGTTTGGCTCGCTGCCAAAGGTCGAAGGGGTGCTCTCCGCGATTAAGCCGGCCGTGGTCGCGATTGTGATTCAGGCGGTGGTGAAGCTGGGACGGACGGGAGTGCGGACGATTCCGCTGGCGGCGATTGCGGCTGTTTCGGCGGTGTTGAGTTTTTTGGGAGTGGGACCGATGCTTGTCCTGGTGTCTGCCGGATTGGCGTCGGCAGCGGCTTGGGCGATGGAGAGGCGTGCGGCTGGCGCCAGTAGCTTGGGGATTCTGAATGGGGCAGGTTGGCAGAAGATTGTGGGCTTTCCGAAAATTGTTGGCGGGGCAATGGCGGTTGCGGCTGTGGGCGAGGCTGCTCCGGTTGGGTTGGTGCGGTTGTTTTTTTCGTTTCTGAAGATTGGGTCGTTGATATTCGGGAGCGGAATGGTGTTGCTGGCATTTTTGCAGACTGAGTTTGTCGAACATCTGCACTGGCTGACGGAAAAACAGTTGTTTGATGCGGTCGCGGTAGGCCAGTTTACTCCTGGTCCGCTGTCGGCAACCGCGACGTTTATAGGATACCTGGTGGCAGGCTGGATGGGCGCGGTGGTGGCGACGGTCGGGATTTTTTTGCCGGGGTTCGTGCTGGTGGCATGTATAGGGCGATTCCTTCCTCGACTGCGCAGGTCGCTGGTGGTGGCAGCAGCGCTCGATGGAGTAGTCGCGGGCTCGCTGGCCTTGATGGCAGTGGTGGCGTGGCAGTTGGGGAGAGCCTCGATTGTCGACTGGATGACGCTCGCCGTTTTTGGCGCGAGTTTGATCGCGCTGCTGCAGTTTCGGGTGAACTCGGCCTGGGTGATTGCAGGAGCAGCGGGCATTGGATGGGTAGTGCATTAGTCGGCATGATGGCGTTAATTGCGCTAATTCGAATTTGAGGCGAAGCATGAGCGAGATGCGGATTCGGCCGGCGGAACGCGGGGACCTGCCGCGAATCACGGAGATCTATAACTACTACGTTTTGAATACTCCGGTGACGTTTGATGTTGAGGCTTATACAGCAGAGCAGCGGGAAGCATGGTTTGCGCAGTTCGGCGCGGCTGGACGATATCGTCTGTTGGTGGCCGAGGAGAATCTAGTGGTGATGGGATACGCCGGGACAGCGCAGTTCCGCCCGAAGGCAGCGTATGAGACCACGGTGGAGACGACGGTTTATTGCGCGCCCGAAGCGGTAGGACGGGGAATCGGAACGCGGTTGTATGCGGGGCTGTTCGAGGCGCTGAGGGCCGAGGATATTCATCGTTTTGTGGCGGTGTATGCGTTGCCGAATGCTGCAACCGATGCGCTGCATCGGCGATTCGGATTCAGGGTAGTGGGCGTGTTCAGTGAGAACGGGCGAAAGTTTGGGAGGTATTGGGATGTGTGCTGGGCGGAGCGGCGGGCCGAGACATTGAATCATTTTGTGATTGAGTCATTGCATCATTGAATTGAGGGGCAATGATTGAATGGCTCTTGCTTCGATGCCGGGTAACTGTTACTTGCGCGATATGCGAGATGAATACACTCGAATTTCTCGCTCGGTCGGCGGTTCGCGGGCGGTGGCGCCCGCGCTACACGGGCCGATAGTTATTGTTCGTCCTTTGTGATGGAGAGGTTAAAATAGGTGATTCGGCGGGGTGCCGTAGGGGGACTGTGAGCTTGTGAGTTGGTTTCGTAGGTGAACGCGGCCGAATATGGATTTGTGGAACCTGTGAGCAACATCGACGAAGCTCAGAAGCGGACGCCGGGGGACGGCGGGTCGGCGACTAGTGCGGATATTGCTTTGCCGATGCGTCGACTGCGGCCATCTTCGCCGGTTTACTGGCGGGTTGAGGGCAGCCTGCTGGAGTTGACCACGGTGCGCCCCATCGCTTTTTTTACCTGGAACAGCCAAACATTCATCGCTCGGGCAGTGCGCCGCAGCCTGGTGCTGGTGATGGCTGTGCTGCGTCCGTTTTTGTATGCGGCGAACCGCGTGGCAGCGACTCGCATTGTGCATGCCGTGTTGCGCGGGATCACACGCGATCGGCTCGATCTGCTGGGCGAAGAAGAGTTCGAATACAAGCTGAAACCGCTGCTTAAAGAAGAAGGAGTGCGGCAGCTCAAGGCGCTACAGGGAACGGGCGTGGACGTGGTGCTGGTGAGCCAGGGGTTGGAGCATGTAATGCGGCCGCTGGCGCGGCATTTGGGGGTGCGATGGATTATCGCGAACCGGCTGGACTTCCGCGATGGGGTGGCGACGGGGCGGCTGTTGAGCCCGGCGATCAGGCCGCGGGGATTGTTTGCGCGGATTCGCGAGGCAGGGCCGGATGGGCAGCAGAGTCCGGCGCGATGGGTGCGGGCTTTGGGGTTGCGAGGTCCGAAGGCACTGGCTTCGGCGATTGTGCCGGCGGTTCGAGTGGAAGCCCGGCGGGTGCGTCCGATTGTGTACTTTGACGAGAGGCGGCATCGGGAACCGTTTTCGGTGCGCAAAGCCCTGAGCGGGAAGCGCGTGATGCTGATCGGAGTTACTGGATTTATTGGCAAGGTGTGGCTGGCGAATACGCTGATCGATCTCCCCGAAATTGGAAAACTCTATTTGCTGATCCGGCGGCAGAAGTCGAGTCCCGGGCGGGCGCGTTTTGAAAAGATGATGGAAGGTTCGCCGGTATTCGATCCCGTTTTTGAAAAATATGGCGACCGGCTAGGCGTATTGCTGGCGGAAAAGATTGAGGTGGTGGAAGGCGATGTTTCGCAGCCTGGAATGGGGTTGGATGCTGAGACTGCCGCGCGTCTGTCGAAGGAACTCGATCTGATCATTAACAGCTCGGGGCTAACGGATTTCAATCCCGATCTGCGGGACGCTCTGGCGGTGAATGTGGATTCGACGCATCATCTGATCGAATTCATACGGGGATCGGAGCACGCGGCATTGCTACATCTTTCGACTTGTTATGTGGCGGGGCAGCGCGATGGGCGGGTGAGTGAACGGGTGCGTCTGAATTACACGCCTTTGCACTTGAAGGATTTCGATGCGGAAAAAGAATGGCGGCGTCTGCATGAGCTGGTGAAGACGGCCGAAGCGCGAGCCGAGGGGCCGGAAGTTGCCGATGAATTGAAGAAGCAGGCATTAGAGAAAGAGCATGCCGCGAAAGGACTGAGCGGGCAGGCGCTGGAGAATCAGATTCGCAAGAATCGGGTGCGCTGGTTGAAGAATTATCTTACGGAAGAAGGCACGCGGCGGGCGAAGGAGTTGGGTTGGCCGAATACTTATACGTTTACCAAGAGCCTGGCCGAATCGATGATTGCGAAATATGGCAAGGGGCTGCCGATTGCGATTGTTCGTCCGGCGATTGTTGAGACTTCGGTAGCGAAACCGTTTCGCGGGTGGAATGAGGGGATCAATACTTCGGCGTCGCTGTCGTATTTGCTGGGAACGGCGTTCCGGCAGTTGCCTTCGAATGAGCGCAAGCGGCTGGATATTATTCCGGTGGATGCGGTGTGCGCGGGCATGACGCTGATTGGCGCAGCGCTGGTGGAGCGGCGGCATGATCCGCTTTATCAGTTGGCGACGTCGGTGACGAATCCTTGCGACATGGGGCGGTCGATTGAATTGACTTCGCTTGGACACCGGCGGCATTATCGGGCGCAGGAAGGTTTGGAATACTGGCTGCGGCTGCGCATGGACGCGATTCCGGTTTCAAAGGAGCGTTATAACCGCATGTCGGCGCCGGCGCAGAAGATGATTATTAAGTCGATTCAGAGGGTGATGGCTCCGCTGCCGTCGGCGATGAAAAAGCCATTGGCTAAGACCGAGCGCAACCTGGAGCGCGTGGAAAAACTGGTGGAGTTATTCGAGCCGTTTATTCTGCAGAACGAGCATGACTTTGTCGCGGATAATGTGGAGAAGTTGTCGCAGGCTTTGATCCCCGAGGAAAAAGAAACTTTTGGATATGACACGGCCGGGCTGGACTGGTGGGAGTATTGGATCGATATTCATATTCCGGCATTGCGGCGGTGGACTTATCCGTTGATTGAAGGGACGTCCGCTGGAAGCGCGTGAGCCACGGGTGCTGCAGATGCCGCCGACGACAGGGACGCCGCCAGCGCATGAAAATGGCGATGCCGTGAATACGGGGACGAACGGAGCAACGTGGCAATATTCCTGACCGGTGGGACCGGGTACATCGGAGCGCATGTCGCCGCGAATCTGCTGGAGCAGCATGATGCGACCTTGAATCTGCTGGTGCGCGGCCGCGATCCCCGGGACGCGGAGTTGCGGCTCTGGCAGGCTTTGCAACTTCATCTACCGTTCCCTAAGTTCTTTGAATATTTGCAGGCGAAGATTCGGATTTTTCGCGGCGACCTTACGTCGCCGCAGTTCGGGCTGGAGACTGGCGATTATGACCGGTTGGTGCATACAACCGATTCGGTGATTCACTGCGCCGCTTCGCTGAATCGGAAGTCGGAAAAAAGTTGTTTGAATGCGAACTTGCGCGGGACGCTCGAAGTGGTGCAATTGGCACGCCGATCGCAGTACTATCACGGGCTGCAACGGTTTTCGAATGTGAGCACGGTGGCGGTGGCTGGAAAGCGCAGCCATGAAGTAGTTGTCGAGGATCGGTCGATTGAGTGGGAACGGTCGGATTATGATCCTTATGCGCGGACGAAGAAATTCTGCGAGCATCTGGTGCGCGAGTTGCTGCCCGATGTGCCGCTGACGATTTTTCGTCCGAGCATTGTGCTGGGAGACAGCCGGTATCCGCAGACCACGCAGTTCGACATGGTGCGGTCGTTCGTGTTCCTGGCGGGATTGCCGGTGCTTCCGTTTCGTCCGCAGGACAAGATTGACATTGTGAATGTGGATTTCGTGGCCGATGCGATTTCTACATTGCACATGAAGGCGAATCCTGAACACGACATCTATCATCTTTCTTCGGGCAATTCTTCGCAGACGTTTCGGGAATTGACACAGGTGCTGGCGGGTGAGCAGAACAAACGCGGGCCAGTGTTCTTGCCGATGCTCGAAAGGCCCTTTGCTTCGGTGGTTGATATTTTGGCAAGCCGCAAGAGCCCAACGGGGCATGGAGCGGCGTTGATGAAAGTCTTCCTGCCTTATTTGACCTGGAACACGGTGTTTGACAACACACGAGTGACGACGGAGTTGGGACGAAGACCTGCGCCGTTTTCGCATTACAGCTTTCCGCTGTTGCGCTTCAGCCGCGAACACAATTTTGAATATCCCTATCAGGCCTGGCCGGAGAGCACACGGGCGGGAGGGTCCGCCGCATGATGGACTTCGTGCTGGAGGCGTGGGTATCGAGCATTATTGAAGGCAAGAAAATTCAGTGGATGATGGGCAAGCGGGAGCCGTGGCAGCCGGGCGAAAAATTGAAGCTATTGTTTGCGGGGTACAACGGGACGCGAAATACCGGGTCGGATGTGCGCGTGGAAGAGATGCTGCGGCAGATTCGGCGCATTCTTGGCCCGGAGAACGTCGACCTCAGCATGATGACGTTTAATTTCGACCGGTCGCGGGGATATTTCGAAGGCACTTCGCAGGTGCGGCTGCCGGATATTTTTCCGCCGTTTCTGGCGAATGAAGTGCCCAAACATCATGGGGTGGTGGCGTGCGAAGGTTCGATGTTCAAATCGAAATTCGCCAATGCGCTGGCCACGATGATGATCGGGTCGCTGGGCATTGCGGCGGCGGAGAACAAGCTGTCGGTAGGCTATGGCGCCGAGGCAGGACACATGGACCCGCTGGTAGCGAAGATGTGCGGGCGCTATTGCCGGAACTCGCTGGTGATTACGCGCAATGACGAGTCGCGGAAAATTTTGCGCGAGTTGGGCGTGCCTACGGAATTGGGTACGGACACGGCTTGGACGTTTGAGCCGCTGGGCGCGGAGTATGGACAGAAATCGCTGCGCGATGTCGGGTGGGATGAGAAGACGCCGGTGCTGGTGGTGTGTCCCATCAATCCGTTTGAGTGGCCGGTAAAGGCGTCGGTGGCGAAGGCGGCGCTGCACAGCCTCGCTGGTGCTTACAAGGAGAGCCACTATCGCGGGCCTTATTTCCATAATGCGGGTCCGGCGGCCGACCGGGCTTATGAACATTATTTGAGTGCGATTGCGAAGGCGGTGGCGGCGTTCCGTCAGAAGAAGAATGTTTTTGTGATCATGGCGGCTACCGAGCGCATGGATGCGCGGGCTTGCGGGCGGATTTCGGAGAAGCTGGGCGGCGTTCCGGTGATGACCTCGGACGATTACAACATGTACGAACTGGTCAGCATTCTGCGCGCTTGCCGCATGATGGTGTCTTCGCGGTATCACGGGATTGTGACTTCGATGCCGGCGCTGGTGGCTTCGGCGGGAATCACGATGGATGAGCGCATACGCAATCTGATGAACGAGCGCGGGCACCAGGAGTTGCTGATGAATGTGGACGATCCGGATCTGGAGGCGCGGACTCTGGCGGCGCTTGAAATTCTCGATCGGGAAGGAGAACGGATCGCTGACGGGATTGCGCGGACGGTGGTGCGGAATCTGAAATTGATGGCACGCATGGGCGTGTATTTCGAAGAAGAAGTGCAGCGGCGGTATCCGGAATTTCCTACGCGACGCGGGGAGTGGAGTTGGGAAGATTACCTGCCGCCGATGAGCGATGGGCTGCGGGAACTGGTCGGGGCTTATGGGTAGAAGTCGCGGGGAGAATGCCTTGCGGCGGCAGTGGTGAGAAAAGCGTGTAGGGGTCCTTCGACTCCGCCAGAACTTCACTTCGTGAAGCTCTGACTACCCTCACGATGACATCTTTCAGAGAAAGATTAGAATGACGATCGCCAGAAATTAATGACTTTTCTCGAACAAATTTTTGCGAGCCTGGAGCGCGGCGGCGATGCGGTTGTGCTGCAGGAAATGCGCGACGGGCAAGCGGTTCCAGTCACAGCGCGAGAGCTATTGACGCAGGTGCTGATGGCGCGGGTGTATCTGCGGCGGTTGCGGCTGCAGAAAGGCGACCGCTGCGCGCTACTGGCGCATAACTCGACGCAGTGGGTGGCGATGGATCTGGCCATCATGGCCGAGGGAGTAACTGTGGTACCGCTGTATGCGCGGCAGGCGCCGGCAGAACTGGTCGCGATGATGAAGGACTGCTGGCCGGCGGTGATTGCGTGCGGCGAGAAGCCGCTGGCTGATGCGATTGTGGAAGCGTGGCCTGATGCGCCGCCGCATTTCTGCTTCGAGAGTGTTTTCACAGCAGGGCGCGAGGCGGTGGAGAATTCAGCGCTGACGATGACCGAAGACGATGTGGCGACGATCATCTACACCTCGGGCACCTCGGGCGACGCGAAGGGTGTGATGCTGAACGCGGGCAACGTGGGGCATATGCTGGGCTGCACTTCGGGACGACTGGATCGGCTCGTGCGGGGTCGCGAAACGCAAACGCCTCCGCCGCAGGACGTGGTTTTTCATTATCTGCCGCTTTGCTTTGCGGGATCGTGGATCATGATGCTCACCTGCCTGCTGCGCGGGAGCAAGCTGACGCTGAACACGGATCTGACAAAGATTGCCGCGGAGATGCGGATGGCGGCTCCGGATTATTTTCTGAATGTACCGGCGCTTCTGGAGCGCATGCGGAAAGCGGTTGACGAGCAGCTTTGGAAGACGGGTGGATTTCCGTTGAAGGTTTACACCAAGGCAAAAGGGGCGTGGGCGCGGCGGCAGGAGGGCAGAGGGCGCGCCGGCGACCGGATCTGGATGGGATTGGCGAAACGGCTTGTGTTTCCCACGATTCGCAAAAAAATGATCGGCGGCAAATTGCGCGCGCTGATTTGTGGCTCCGCGCCGCTGAGTGTTGAGACGCAACTATTTTTTCTGATGCTCGGCATCCCCGTTTTACAGGTTTATGGGCTTACTGAGACGACTGCAATTTGCACCATGGATGATCCCGATGCGGAGGTTATTCCGGGGCGCGTGGGGCCGGCGATCTCGGGCGTGGAGATGAAGCTCGCCGAGAATGCGGAGATCGTCGTGCGCGGTCCAAATATTTTTCCGGGATATTGGAATCGTCCGGAGGAGACGGCGAAGGTGCTGCGCGACGGGTGGTTTCACACTGGTGATCAGGGCGAAGTCGACGCGAAAGGGAACTGGAAGATTGTCGGCCGCATCAAGAACCTGATTATTCTTGGGTCGGGACATAACATTGCGCCGGAACCGATCGAGGATAAGATTCTGGGCGAGTTGCCGGGTGCGATTCAGGTGGTCGTGTTGGGCAACGGGCGCGGATATCTTACCGCTCTGGTCACGGGCAAAGTGAGCAGCGAAGAGACACAGGCGGCGGTCGACATTGTGAATCAGGAGTTGCCGCATTACAAACAGGTGCGGGCTTTTCATGTGATCGAGGAAGCATTCACGATTGAAAGCGGGTTGCTCACAACGAACGGGAAACTGAAGCGGAATGCGAGTGCCGAACGCTTTCGAAACGAAATTGAGGCTATGTATGAGGCTTCTAAGCATCAGGTTTCGAAAGACGAAGTTTCGAGAGACCAGGCTTCGAAAAACCCGACGGCGTTGACCGCATGAACGAATTTAAAGGCCAGACGCTTTCGTGGCAGATCGTCAACGGCGCGATTGAGTTGGGGCTGCATCGCGATCCCTGCAACGAGATCGGATCGCTGACCCTGGAAGAATTGGAGCAGTTTGCGGCGGCTTTGCCCCTGCTGGAGAATGAAGCTCATGCTCTGATTGTTCACTCGACGCAGAAAGCGGGATTTTCGGCGGGAGCGGACTTGCGGGAGCTGTTTCAGCGCGGGAAGGAGATGGAAAAGCCGGCGGCCCTGCGCGGCGTACGGCAATTTCTGGAACGCATTCATGCGGTGATGAATGCGTTCGATGCAACTCCCCTGACGACGATTGCGGCGGTGCATGGAGTGACGTTTGGCGGAGGTTTCGAGCTGGCTCTGGTTTGCGACATTATCGTTGCGGACCGCATGGCGCGATTTTGTTTTCCGGAGTTGCGGCTTGGGCTGATACCTGGGTTTGGCGGGATTCCTCGACTGAAGCGGGATTTGGGCAATGCGGTGGTGCGCGATCTGCTGTTGACCGGGCGGAGTTTCAATGTAATGAAGGCGCAGCAAATTGGGTTGGTGAGCCAGATTGCCGCCGAGGGCGAGGCGCTGCGAGTGGCACGGGCCACGGCCAGCCAGGTGGGGAAGTTCGACAAGCGGACGGCGGCGGCGGCGAAGGAGTTCGTGAAACCGATTCCGTATGAAGAGTTGAAGCGGGAGATTGATATTTTCTGCGACCTTTATTCGCGGCCTGCCGTCGAAGAAGGGCTGCGCAAGTTCGTGGAGAATGAGGGAGTGCAGCCTTACTTGCCTTGACGTAGTTGGTGAGTTGTAATTTGTAATTTTAGGAAAGCACGCTTATGTCAGCTACTACGATTGATCACACGCTGGACGAAATACTTAATCTGGCGGCCTCGCATTTTAAGGTGCCGCGGGAAAAGCTTAGTCCCGACGACGATTTTTTTAAGACGCTGGGGATCGACAGCTTGCAGGCACTCGATCTGCTGACGCGACTGGAGCACCATTTTCGCATCGAGTTGCCGGATTATGAGTTGCAGGGCGTATCGGATTTTCGGACACTGGCGAATCGGATTCAGGCGCGGCTATAGGAATCACATAAATTGTCATCCGGAGTGAAACGAGGGATCTGCATTGTGCGGCGAACTGCAGATCCCTCGCTTCGCTCAGGATGACAAGCTCTAGAGAGGTGAGAAGCTCTAGAGAGATGACAAGCTCTAGAGAATTGATAAGAACATCGAATGCTTGATCTCCGTCAATATGCCAGCCTGGGTGCGGCGCTTAGGGATGCGCTGGAACGCTGGCCGAATGAAACTTGCCTGATTGAAGCCGACCGCGACCGCGAGAAAGTTCGGCTCACGTATTCCGATTTTAAGGATATGGCGCGCCCGCTTTGCCGCGCGCTTGAGGATGCCGAGTTCAGGGTGGGGGATCGGGCAGCGATCATCATGACGAATCAGTCGAAGTGGCTGATTTCGGCGTACTCGATTTTCTACTGCGGCGGGGTGCTGGTTCCGCTGGATTATAAATTGACGGCGGCGGAGCATCTGCAACTGCTGGCGCATTCGAAGGCGCGATTTCTGGTGGTCGAATACTACTTGTGGCGGGCGATCACGCAGTCGCCGGAGTTCCCAAAGCTTGCGGCAGAAATTGTGCTGGTAACGGAAGCGCCGGCGGGCGCGGACTTGCGCGGCGGTTATCGCTGGGAGGAATTCAAAAGGAAGGGTGAAGCGCAGTTTGTTGCGCGACAGCGTGAGGATACGGCTTGCATCGTGTACTCGTCAGGGACGGGCGGACGTCCGAAGGGATGCGTACTCACGCATGACAGTTATCTCGAACAATGCGCTTCGCTGACGGCGTGGTATCCATTTTGGCCGGGAATGCGTTATCTGAGCATTTTGCCCACGAACCATGCGATCGATTTCATGGTGGGATTCATAGGGCCCTTCATCTGTGGAGCTAGCGTGGTCCACTTGCGGACGCTGCGTCCGGAATTTGTGCGCGACGCGTTTGTGCGCTATCGCATCGCTTATGTAAGCCTGGTGCCGATGGTGCTGAAGAACCTGGAACGCGGGCTGTGCGCCAAGTTTGATGAATTGGAGCCGCGCAAGCGCTGGCTGCTCAACCGGTTGATTGGGCTGAATAAGAGGCTAACGCGGGCGCGTCCTCGGGTTGAAGTCAGCCGGCATCTGCTGCCGAAGGTCCACAAGGCATTTGGAGGGGAATTGCGGGCGCTGATTGTGGGAGGGGCATTTACCGATCCCTCGACGCTGCAGTTTTTCTACGATCTGGGAATTCCGGTAGCTTGCGGCTACGGGCTGACGGAAGCCTGCACGGCGGTAACGCTGAACGATCTGAAACCATTTCGCGCGGATACAGTGGGCAAGCCGTTGCCTGGAACGGAAGTGCGGGTGCTGAATCCGGATGGCGAAGGGATTGGGGAAGTGGCGGTGCGGAGCCGAGCGGTTATGTCGCATTATCTTGATGACCAGGAATTGACAGCGCAGACAATCGTAGAAGGCTGGCTGCTGACGGGCGATCAGGGACGCTTTGAAGAACATGGCCACCTGCAGCTCTTCGGACGCAAGAAAAATATGATTGTCACGGCGGGAGGGAAGAATATTTATCCCGAGGACATCGAGGGAGTATTCGACGGTCTTCCGGTAAAAGAATTCTGCGTGTTTGCGGCGAATTACTTGTGGCCGGAGAAGACATTGGGTGACGAGATGCTGGTAGTGGTGGTGCGACTGGAGCAGAATCAGCCGTTCGACGATCACATTCGGGAGGAGATTGCCGCGCGGAACCGGAGGCTGGCGGACTTCAAGCGCGTGGGTGGGTATTTGCTGTGGGAGAAGGATTTTCCGCGAACGGCGGCGTTGAAGATCAAGCGTGGAGAACTGGCGGCGGAAATTGGGGCGGGTGCTGCACGAACATCTGTCGTAGAGATTTAGGCTGGAACCCTACCACGGAGACAGAGACGGACGGAGAAAATCTGGGTAAACACCTTGGGTCGCAGCTTTCAGCAAATCTGATGCGGATGGTTCTGATGCCATCGGATGTACGCCCCTGACACCTAAGACCTGAGACCTGATCTGTGAATGACACTTTGCTAGCGATCATTAATCCGGCGGCGGGCGGGGGGCGTTGCGGCGAGCGCGTTGGTTCGGTGCTTGATCGGTTGCGGGGTGCGGGGATTCGGATCGAGACGGCAGAGACTCGGGCGGCTGGCGAGGCGACTCGTATTGCGCGTGAAGCCTATCAGCGCGGCTTTCGTAAATTTCTGGCGGTTGGCGGAGATGGGACAGCTTACGAGATCGTCAACGGGATCATTCCGGAGAGCAGGTCGCAGGAAGGCAGGCCTCAGGTCTTAGGTCTCAGGTCTCAGGAGGTTCTTGGTGCGCACGAGGAAGAGCGAATTCCTACGCTCGGATTTCTTCCGCTGGGAACGGGGAATTCTTTTTTGCGGGATTTTGTCGATGGAGCTTCCGGCTTGGACGGGTTGGAGCATTCGATTCAGGCGCTTTTGGCGCGGCGTTCTCGGGCCTGCGATGTTTTGCGGCTGGGGCATAAACATGGAGAGATCTACTTCACGAATCTGTTGAGTGTGGGCTTCGCGGCGGATGTGGCGATGCTGCGGCACAGGCGGTTCCAGAGGCTGGGACAGTTTGGATATCTGCTGTCGATTTTTCTATGTCTGGCGCGGCTTGATCGGCGGCCGTTTCCGGTGCGGGTCGATGGCCAAGGCGAGTTTGACTCGCGGCGATGCTTATTTCTGACTTTTAACAACAGCAAGTTTACGGGCGGAACGATGATGATCGCGCCGGACGCGATCACCGATGACGGATTGATTGAGTACGTACGCTGGGGGCCGATTGGACGGCTGGGGCTGATTCGTAATTTGGCAACGCTTTATGATGGTACGCACACACGGCATCCGCTGGCAGAGCGGCAGGCGGTTCGGCGGGTTGAGTTTCAACTGGAGGGACCGGTCGATGTGATGGTGGACGGCGAGGTGTTGACGCTGGAATGCAGGATGATTGAGGTGCTGCCGTCGGCGCTGCGCGTGGTGGTGTGAGAGCTGAGGCCCGTGCGAATCGGCCGTCCCTCCGGGACTGGGTCGTTTCTCCCTTGCTACCCAGCGCTGAAGCGCAGGGCCAGGCTGGTTTGCCCCTGCCGGGGCTGGTTTTCGGATTGGTTCTGCTCCGCATCCTGCTGGCAGAGCAATCGTGCTCCAAATAGTCGTGATATAAGAACTTCATGTCGCAAGAGCGAAGAGAACGGCAAAAAGAGAGACTGGGGATCAAGACGTTGACGCGGAATTGGAAGCGCATTGCGATCTATGCCGCTCTGGTGGTGGTGGTGATTGGCGTGGCTTACTATTTGGATCATCGCAGGCAGCATAAGCACGATGCCTTCGCGAAGTGTCTAACTGAGCGTGGAGTTAAGATGTACGGGGCGTGGTGGTGTCCGCATTGCGTGGAGGAAAAAGAAAAATTTGCGGCGTCGTTTGAGTATGCGCCTTATGTGGAATGCGGGATTAAAGGCCAGACGAGCGGGCAAGCACAGATTTGTAAAGACGAAAACGTCAAAGGTTACCCGACCTGGCAATTTCCGCCGACCGGCGAACGGGTGGAGCGGGTTTTTACTCTGCAAGAACTTAGCGACCGTACAGGCTGCCCGCTTCCATGACCGGGGTGACGCGCCGGCTGATGAGCTTGGTTGCTGTGCTTGCGGTGTGCGGCATCGCGGTTTCGTCGGTATCGCTGCAGCATCATTTTGCGACCTCCAAGACGTTGTTTTGCGATATTGGCGAAAACTTCAATTGCGACATTGTGAATCGGAGCGAATATTCGACGATTCTTGGAATCCCCGTGGCGCTGATTGGGATGCTCGGCTATGCGGCGCTGGCGGGATTGGCGACCGTGTATCGAGAACGGCCTGAGACTCCGGCGATGCTTTTGGGCGCGGCGGTGACGGGGTTGGGATTTGCTTTATACCTGACGTATATAGAGGCGCAGGTGCTGGGCGTGTATTGCATTTTGTGCCTGAGTTCATTGTCGTTGATCAGTATGACTGCGATTCTGGCGGCGGTGATCTGGTGGAGGCGACGCGGCAGCGAGTAGCGCTTTGGGCCCCTGAAGGGCTCTTTAATTTTGAGAACTTGCGGTATCGCTAAAGCGATACCCTGATACGAATCCAGATCACTCGCGATAATAAATAAATCACTCCATGCCCCGGCCGACAATTCGAAAACTGAAGACGAGAGCATTCCCTGCCGACGGGATTGCTGCGCGGCTTCCGTCCGGCACTTTGTGGTTGCACGAGCTTGACAGCAAGATCTTTGGGAACGCCCGGCTGGTGCGGGTTTGGCTGCCTCCGAATTATGACGTCTCGGCGAACGGTTATCCGGTGCTTTACTTGAATGATGGGCAGAATTTATTCGATCCGGCAACGGCGTTCGCGGGAGTGCATTGGCAGGCGGGCGAGACGGCAACGCGATTGATCGCCGAGAAGAAGATTCGGCCGCTGGTGATCGTCGGCATCGACAACACGAAAAATCGGGTTTGCGAATACATTCCTTTCAGGTCTCAAGATCCCAGAGTTTGGAAGCCACGGGGAAAATGCTATCCGGAGTTTTTGCAGCGCGAGGTGATGCCGTTCATTGAAGAGCGTTATCCGGTGTTGAAGGGACTGGAGAATACTGGACTGGGCGGGTCTTCTCTAGGAGGGCTGATCACGTTGTATACGCAGTTGGCCGCGCCGGGAGTGTTTGGGCGGTTGCTGATCGAGAGCCCGTCGTTGTCAGTGGCGAAGGGAAAAATTCTGGAAGAATGCCGAAGATTCAGGGGTTGGCCGGAGCTGATGTATGTGGGGATGGGGACGCGGGAATTGGGGAATGAGGAGAAAGACGCGAAAATCGTCGAGGGTGCCCGAGAACTGGGAAAGATCCTACGGGCATCGGGCTTGACGGAAGAACGCCTCAAGGTTTACATCGATGAAGGCGCTGGACACAGCGAATCGGCTTGGGCGGCGCGGTTTCCGCTGGCGCTAGAGTTTCTCTACAAAGATTAGCTGTATCATCGTCCGGCAATTGAACTTAGGTCTCGGGTGATTGATGTATGGTAGAGTTTTCCAGACTGACGATGATGGAGGGGGCGTAAAATCCACGGTGACGCTTTTCCGGTCACGAAGGGCTGGTGTCGAATGCGGGCCGTTACGGGAGTCTTCTTGTCGCAAATTGAAGCGGAACAGGCTGTCAGAAAACTACAGTCGACCGAACTAGGATCTGACCGAATCACCTTGTTAACTCCTGGCGAAAAGAGTTTCAAGAAACTGGAATCAGTCCCGGTCGACACGACGGAGCAGCCGGGCATGGGAACTGCGATAGGAGCTATGGTAGGCGGAGCTACCGGACTATCGGCGGGACTGGTAGTGGCGGTTCTTCCGGGCGTGGGAGCAGTCGTGGCTCTGGGAGTGCTGGGGGCAGCATTGCTCACTGCGGCGGGCGCAAGTTTGGGCGCGGTGGTGGGCAGGTCAGCTGAGAATTTTATGTCCGTAGGACTGCCTGAGGATGAAATATTTGTTTACGAAGATGCCCTCCGCAAAGGGCGCAGCGTGGTGATTGCTCTTGCAGAAGACGCAGGGCAGGCTACAGCTATTCGCGAAGTTTTGGAGTCCGCGGGAGCAGAAGCGGTCGATGCCGCGAGGGAGCAATGGTGGATCGGTTTGAGAAACGCCGAACAGGAACATTACACGAAGTTTAGCCGTAATTTTAGTGAAGATGAAAAGTTTTACCGGCTCGGCTTCGAAGCTGCCCTGCACGCCAGAAGCCGGTGCAAGGAGTTTGATCAAGTGTCGGCGGAAATGGCGAGTGACCTCGAAGAGGTCCAACGGCAGTTTCCGGGAGCTGACGTGGAGGAACCCTTTACACGGGGCTACCAGCGAGGACGGGAATACTACCAGGGACTGTGCGATGAATCGAAAGCGGCCTGAGCTCAGTTGAAAACCAAAGCTTGAACGTAGAATGTAAAATAAAAGGGCCACAGTGAATTCGCTGTGGCCCTGCCCTGACAAGTTCGATTACGCTGCTTTGCGATCCCGGAACGCCTTGACCTGATCGTGCGATTGCTGCACATGGCTCTGCTGTTTGATGAGAATCTGACGCACCGATCCACGAATAACGTTTTCCCGGAGCGCTTTCTTGTACGCCTCTTTGGCAGCATCTTCGCCTTGCTCAGCGGTCTCAAGCAGTGTGTGATCGCCGCCACCCAACTTACCTTTCAGGTCGGCCCAGAATCGGTGTATCGCGCCGGACGCCGTGCCTGCTTCGTCCGTCTTGAGAAGAACTGCGGATTCTAATTCGTTTGCGTATTCGGCCCGAGTTTGCGACTCTTTCACAAAGAAGGCCTTTACCTGTGGGTCTTTGATATGCTCGGCCAGTTCGGCGAAGCCCTTATGTCCATCATGAAGCACTTCAACAACTTCTTTTACAATGTCTTTTTCGTCAGCCATTTTTATGAGTGAACCTCCGGAACCTTAGAGTCCGGTGACGCAAGAGGGGTTGGTTCAGACTCCGGAGGGGATATTGAAACAGCATGATGAAAAATGGCAGCCGTTGAAAACACAAGGTCCCTCCACTCCGCTTCGCTCCGGTCGGGATGAGAGGTTATTTCATCTCGGGATGACAAGGTTATTTCATCCGGACCGCGATTACTCTTTACCCATCTGCTTCCTCCGGCGACAAGTGAAACGATGACCGTACCTGAAACTCCGAGACTTGAAGCTTGCTGGCAGCCGATGACGATTGACAGGTATGCCGCATTCGAACGGGCGACGGCGATGAAGGTTGTCAAGGTTGGGGATATCTGGTGGCATCAAGTTCGCCCCTTCCTCTATCGTCCGCTGGCGCCCTTCAAGAAATACGATTTGAACAAAACGACAAAAGAGTTCGACCGGATCGGCGCTTTCCAACACGGCGTTGAAGATGGGCAAGCCTGCAATTCGTATTTGAACCCTGTTGTCTTCGATGAACTGCGAGACTATGACATGCAGAAACTGCCTTACAGCGTGCGGAAACATATCAAGAAGGCGTTGAAGAATGATGTCACGGTCCACCGAATCGCCGATGAACGAGAGTTCTCCGAGAGTGCGTATCCGTGTTATGTGTCGTTTTACGAGCGAACAAAATACAGCTTCGACAGGAGCCGAAGGACGAGGGAGGGTTTTTCACGCTGGGCGCATACGCTGTTTCAATTTCCCGAGACCGTGATACTGGGGGCTTTTGCGGGTCGAGAGCTCGTGTCGTTTGAGATAGGCTGTCTGGTGCAGGAGACGCTCTTCCTGAAGACGCTGGTCAATTCGAATAAGGCTTTGAAACTTGGCGCGGCGGACCTGTTGTTGCACAGCTACAGGATGAGCAGCCGCGAGCAGCCCGGGATTCATGCCATCTTTGCCAGTATGCTTGGGCAGAGTCCTGGCATCAATGAATACTATGCCGTGCGGGGAGCTCACGTGCTGTCCCTGCCTGCCGTTCTTCACATGCATCCGGGGTTACAGTGGATCATAAGAAACGTGAATAAGAGAATCTATGACCGCTTGCACGGGTTTAGCGATGATGAGTTGGCTGCTAGTGGCTTCGCTAAGTAAGCAGCGTGATGTAAACAGCATGATCAAGGCTGGCAGCACTGAAACACAAGGTCCCTCCACTCCGCTTCGCTCCGGTCGGGATGACAGGTTGTCTACAAATTGAACCCGTTTGAAGCCGAGAGTGTCTAATTAGCAATGGTTAGTGCTCGTCCGAAGGCCGCGGTCACGGCGCCTCAACTGCGTGCGGTTCTGCCATTGGTATGGGAACTGGTTCGGCCGCGCCGCGGCCTGCTGGCGCTTGGTTTTGTTTTGATGGCGATTAACCGAGTGGCCTCTCTGGTACTGCCTTATTCCACCCGATATCTGATCGACAGCGTTGTCATCAAGCGCAACATTCATCTGCTCAAACCGCTGGTGCTTGGCGTATTGCTAGCCACGGTTATTCAGGGAATTACTTCGTTCTCGCTTACGCAGTTGCTTTCGAAAGCGGCCCAACGGCTGATCGCGGAGCTTCGCCAGAAGGTGCAAGCTCATGTCGGGCGGTTGCCGGTCTCATTTCACGATTCGACCAAAAGCGGAGTGCTGGTTTCGCGGATCATGACTGACGTGGAAGGCGTACGCAACCTGATCGGTACGGGACTCGTGGATCTTGCTGGAGGGCTGCTCACGGCAGCCATCGCCCTGGTGGTCTTATTACGAATCAGCACGCTGATGACGGTGTTGGCATTTGGCTTTCTGCTGTGTTTTGGACTGGCCTTGAAAAAAGCATTTCAGACCATTCGACCGATCTTCCGCGAGCGGGGGAAAATCAATGCCGAAGTTACGGGGCGCTTGTCGGAGTCTCTGGGCGGTGTACGAGTGGTCAAGGGATATCACGCGGAGGAGCGGGAGGAAAAAGTCTTTTCGGTGGGAGCGATGCGGCTGCTCGATAATGTGATGCGCTCGCTGACTGCGACCTCGGTCATGGGGCTTTCGGCAAGCGTGCTGCTGGGGGTGGTCGGCGCCGTCATCATGTTTGTCGGCGCGAAGCAGATTCTGGCCGGGGCGCTTACGATCGGCGGCTTTTTTACTTACACCTTGTTCATGGGGTTCCTGATTGCGCCGATCATGCAGATTGTCCAGATCGGCACGCAGATTACAGAAGCACTGGCCGGACTGGAACGTACGCACGAGATCCTAACCGAAGCGTCGGAAGATAGCGACCCTCGGCGTGCGGTTGCGCTGCCTGAGATCGAGGGCAATATTGATTTCGAAGGAGTCAGCTTCAGCTACGATGGCGTGCGCGCGGTGCTGAACGATGTGTCGTTTCACGCTGCGCCGGGCACGGTGACAGCGTTGGTTGGGTCATCGGGCTCAGGCAAATCGACGACCATCGGATTGATTTCTGCATTTTATGTTCCGAGCCGGGGAAAGGTGCTCGTGGACCGCATCGACTTGAGCACGGTGCGGCTCGATTCGTACCGGACGCAACTTGGAGTCGTGTTGCAGGAATCGTTTTTGTTTGACGGTACCATTCGCGAGAATGTCGCTTTCTCCCGGCCTGATGCGAGCGAAGAAGCGGTTATGCGAGCCTGCCGGATCGCACGAGTTGATGAATTTGCGGAGAGCTTTGCGGACAGGTACGACACTATTGTCGGCGAGCGCGGGGTGAAGCTCTCGGGCGGGCAGCGGCAGCGAATCTCGATTGCGCGAGCTATTTTGGCTGAACCTCGCATTCTAATTCTGGACGAGGCGACATCGAGCCTCGATTCCGAATCGGAGCAGATGATCCAACAGGGCCTTTCCTATCTTATGCAAGGGCGGACGACGTTTGTGATTGCGCACCGCTTGTCGACGATTCGGCGCGCCGATCAGATTCTGGTGGTTGAGCAGGGACAGATTGTCGAACACGGCACTCATGAAGAGCTCTATGCGCGGCGCGGACGTTACTTCGACTTATATACGAAGCAGCACGGTCTGGAGAGCAATCTGTTTCTGGCTCCGGGGGAGGGTGATGCGGCGGCGGTTGGAGATGAGATCGGAACGTCGATCGGAGATTCGATCGGAACAGCGAAGGCGAATGGGAATGAGCCATCTGTTGCCGACGCAATGCGGTTAGTGAAGGGGGATGTTCGCTAGGTATTCTATTCATCCGAAACGGGACACATGGGGTTCGCCGCAAGAGTTCATTCGCGCGGCCTACAACAAAAGAAAATGGGAGTCTGGAGGTTCTCAGACTCCCATGCTCGGGACTTGTGTTATTTATATGAACGTTAGTCTGATTCGGACGCGACAAATCCGTTGCAAACTGCTCCGCTGCAAGCTCCCGGGCCGTAGAAGCCAACCAGCGTGCCATTATTGTTGATGCCGTTCACGATCGTCTCGCCGACTCCGTCCGGATCGTCGACATTGGTGAACTTGTTCTCCGAAACGTTGTACACGAAGCCATGGGTGCCGGGAGGGTTGGCGGTGTCCGTCCAGGAACCGACCACCAGACCTTTGTCATTCAATCCAAGGGCGGCTGTCCCGCTGGAGTCGGGGTAGTTGAGGACGGTGAATTGTCCCTGGACCTCAAGCCAGCCGTGACTGGTGCCGCCGTTATCGATGTAGAATCCGCAAACGCTGCTGGAGTTGTTGATGCCGGTAGCCTGAGCGCTGACGGAGTTCGGAATTTCGAACGCCTCGAATACGCCGCCGCCCTTTTCGTCATAGACGTAGGCGGTGTCGGGTCCGCTGCCGCTGGAGGTGGTGCTGTAGTAGCCCGCAGCTTGACCGAAGTCGTTCTGGCTGAGGAGCTGGTTAAAGGGCTTCTTTGGATAAGCGACGCTGGTGAAAGCGCCCTGGTAATCGGTGAATCCGACGGTCTTGCCGCCTTCGATGTAGAAGCCGGACGTTTTGAAGGGAACGTTGTTGATGCCTATGACTTGAGTCTGCTTCGCGCCCGGGTAATTCTCGAGCGTGAAGGCGTTGGTGGTGAGATCGTAGGTGAATCCGATGTTGGGGTCCGCGCCGTGATAGCCGGCGATGTAGTTGGAGTTGTTGATGCCGAGCAACTGGGTGAAGGCGTCCCCGGTATAGTCGACCGTCACGAAGCTGTAGGTTTGGGCGAAGGCGGAGGACATGCAAAGCAGCACGGCCGCGCCAAGGGAGAGAGCTAAGGTTTTGAGTTTCATGGTGGTTCCTCCTGGATTTGATTGCTGAATTCTTACTGCTCACCCTTAAGAGCGACGTTGCGGGCGAGATTCCCTCATCGAAACAAAAATATTTTTTGGGGCGCTGGTGGGTGGTTCCGTTTCGTACGTGCTCGACCACGGTTCATCGGCGTCCCGGAGACGGGGCAAGCCCCGTCTCTACGGGACATTTTGGCAGCAGTTTCGTGGGCAAAAAAAGCGGACCCGGGAGAGTGTCGGGTCCGCATGATAAAAACGGGAACCTAGAGTTACGTCGCTTGCGCTTCCACTAACTGGTGGGCGGGCAAGGCACGCCGGAGGATGTCCCGGGTTGTGGCTCGGTTCCTGGAGTTGACGACGACGACCCGGTGCCGGGGGTCGAATCATTGGAAGCTCCGGGAGTGCCGGGCGCAGTTGCGCAAGGTCCACTCGACTTGTTACCCGGAGTAGTGTTCGGATTTATGGTAGAGGGCTGGGTAGTGTTACCCGGTGTCGGAGGGTTGGTGGAGTTCGATCCGGGAACCGTGCTAGGGGTACTCGGGGTCGGGCTCGGTGTGGTTGGTGTCGCGGTACCTCCCGGCGTCGAAGGGTTCGGCGACGGTGTCGCGGTGCCTGGAGTTTGTGACTGTCCTGCGCTTCCTGCATTACCCGCGCCACCTGCTCCGCCTGGAGCAGCTCCACCACCGGGGGCAGCCTGCGCCATCACCCCACAGGCGCAGAATAGAATCAACGAAAGGAAAGTAAGTTTTGTTACCGACTTTGTCACGGACATAGTTGCGGACATCGAAAAGCCTCCTGCGCTGCGTTTTCTGTTCCTTTTTACTGCAAGCTTTCGCTCGCTAAAGGAATCCATACTGTGCGGAGTCTGCGCTGACCGGCGAGAGGAACCCATCGGTGGGATGCCTTAGGCAGTCGCAAACAGTCGCGTAGCGGCGATGGGGCGGAGAGATTCTGGCGCCTCGCTCCTCCATGACACGAGACTGTATTTACTGATCGGTAAACCCAGGTCTTAAGCCCTAGATTGATGGCCGGGTTTTTACAAGATTGTGGACGGGAAGATACAGTTTCGATCTGATTTGGCCGCAGCTAGTTCCCACCTATGATCGTGCCAGCAAAATTAACGGAGGTAACACAATGCTTTATTGGGCCATAACGTTCTTTGTAATAGCGGTGATCGCGGCGGTGCTGGGCTTTACTGGCGTAGCGGTTGCTGCGGCTGGGATCGCGAAGTTGATATTCGTGATCTTTCTAGTATTGTTCTTGATTTCGCTCGTCGCTCACCTTGGCCGCGCCGGCAGCAGAGTTTGAACTGTTGCCGGGTTCGGCAAGGCAGAGAAAAGTAGTCCGGCGCCATGCTTTGTTTGCATGTACTCAAATAGGAGGCAGACATGAAACTCGGAAGATGGCTTAGCAGGGCAACGCTGTCGCTGTTCCTCAGCATGTTTCTTCTCGGCACCGCGGCTCTGGTTCAGGCACAGGACCAGCGCGACGACAACAAACCGGCTCAACCGGAAGCAAGCAAACCGTCACAGCAGGACGAGCATTCCAATCCGGACAAGGGGGTCAAACCGTCAAAGGAAGAGGACGCTAAACCTTCCAAGCAGGACGAGAAGACACAGGACATGAACAATCCTGCACGCAGCGAGGACAAGAAGGCGGGACAAGAAGACATCCGGCCGCAAGCGGGACAGAACGGAAATGCGCGCGAATCGAAACAACCAGCCAACCAGCATCCAGCAGCGCAGATGCAGGGGAATGCCAATGGCAAGCGTGGCGGGCATATACCGGATGACAAATTCCACGCCAGCTTTGGGCGCCAGCACACATTTGTGATGCAGCAGCCGACCGTGGTGCAGGGGCAGCCGACTTTTCAGTATGGCGGTTACTCATTCTCCTTGGTGGATGCGTGGCCTGCGGGCTGGGCGTACACCGACCAATGCTATATAGACTATATCGACGGCGAATATTTTCTCTTTGACCTGGCTCACCCCGGGGTTCGCCTCGCGATCGTTGTAGTGCTGTAATTGGCGCCGTTCGCTGGCGCTGAGCGGGTGGCCTTCCTCATGCGACGATCTCGCACGGGGGAAGGCCGCTCTTGCAATGAGACCGATAACTCCTCACTGGCGTGAAATAGTTGCTTGACAGGAACTTATATTCACTTACCCGACTCTCGTAATCCTGTCCAACCTTGCAATCCGTTGCAGCAACTAATTTTCAGATGTTTATAAATCTCAAGGCGCGGGGCGGCTCGTGCTTTATTAGGAGGAGTTTTTATGGCAGAAGATTTCGATAAAGATAAAAAGGGTCAGCAGAGTGGTCAATCCGGACAGGGTCAACAAAGCGGGCAGTCTGGACACCAGGGACAAGGACAACATGGCAACCAGCCTGGACAACAGTCCGGGCAGCAGGGACAGCACGGCAGCCAGACGGGTCAGCAGTCCGGACAGCAATCGGGACAACAGGGTCAACAGCAGCCCAAGAAGCAGGGTCAGTTCGATGAGGACGATCAGAACCGGGATCGCCAGCGTCGCGCTTCGTAACTCCCCTACATGAACGATACTGGGGTCCCGACCGCATGGCCGGGACTTCCTTTTGTTTGTGGGCCTTCTTGTTGTGCATACTGAGGAAACTTGATGCTCTTTGCCTCTGCCTTTGCCAAATCGCCGCTGCGGTTCGTTTGCGTATTAGTGATGGTGAATGCGGCTGCGTGGGGACAAGCCGCCGAGCAGGCGCCAGTGTCCAACGCGCCTGCTGCTACCGCTGTAACTAGTGTCGGTCAGCCGAGTGCTGCGAGCAATGCGCCGCAAGCAGCAGACGCCGGACAACAGTCGGCGGAGGGGGCTGCGGCGCGACAATCATCCTCTCAAGGCTCGGCCTCGCAAGAATCGTTTCCGCAAGAATCAGCCGCGCAACTATCAGTCGCACAACAGTCAGCCGCGCAACAAGCGGGCGCGCCAGAACCGGCTGCGCAGGAGCCGGCCGGCGATGACCAGGGCAGCATGTTTGTGTTCAAGAAGGATGTAGAAGAGGTCATACTGCACGCTATCGTGCTCGACGAGCAGAGGCGCCTGGTGCCGAATCTGGATCAGAGCGCTTTCACCGTATTTGAAAATGGGGTGCCGCAACCGATCACTTCGTTCCGATGTCAGGATGTTCCGGTAGCGATGGGCATCGTGGTCGACAATTCGGGCTCCATGCGCGACAAGCGAGACGAAGTCAATCGCGCCGTGCTGAATCTGGTTCGTGCAAGCAATCCGCAGGATGAGATCTTCGTGGTGAACTTTGGCCAGAACCCTTATCTCGACCAGGATTTCACCTCGGATGTAGACCTGTTGCAGGCAGCCTTACACCAGGTTTCGGCAGCGGGGAACACGGCGCTGTATGACGCGGTCGTCGCCTCGTCGGTGCATCTGATGAACAATACGCGCCTCGACAAAAAGGTGCTTCTGGTAATTACAGATGGACAGGACAACATGAGCCAGGAGACCCTGGACGAGGCGTTGCGCCGGCTCCAACAGTCGAATGGGCCAACAGGGAATGGCGCGACATATGGCCCGACACTCTACGCTATCGGGCTGACGGGCCGCGGCATGGAAGATCAAGGGCAAGGCAGGGCGGCGCTGGAGCGGTTGGCGGCAGGCACGGGCGGCGTGGCGTACTTTCCGGCGTCTCTGGATCAAGTGGGAGACATCACGCGAACCGTGGCTCATGACATTCGATCGCAGTACATGATTGCTTACCGGCCCAAGAACCAGAACGTGCGGCCAGACGACCGTTCGCTGCACGTAGAGGCTCGCGCGCCGGGACACGGCAAACTCACAGTGATAACGAGGAGTGGATATTCTCATTCCGGGCAATCTTCTCCCGGGCAATCGTCTTTCGGTCAGTCGTCTTTCGGTCAATCGTCGTCAGCCAGTAGTCCGTCGACGAGTGGACAAGCGATGGCTGCGCAATCTTCACATTGAAATGATTCGACCAAGCGCTCAATTCCGACTCCCAGCCCTAAAGGGGCGATTGGTTTCGGAGGACTTGCTGCATCGTTAGAAAGTCTTTCCCGCGCCGCAACCTTGCCTCGGCGACTAAAGCCGACACTGGAACAAGCCACTTAACGCAGCGGTAAACCGCTGCGCGACCCAAAATCAAGCTATCGCTGCTCAGGCGTCGCCTTCCGTTGCTCAATGCCCGCTACTGTTGCTCAGGGCCCCGCACGGTGCTCAAGCCACGGTGGTTTCGGTGGTGCTCGTTGGTTGGGGCGGCATCTGGATCTGGATTATGTTGTTCTTGATGGCGTAGACAACCAGATCGCGGATGGAGTGAAGACTGAGCTTCCGCATGATGTTACTGCGATGCGTTTCCACCGTCTTGGTGCTCAGGTTGAGCAGGGAAGCCACTTCCTTGGAGCTTTTTCCTTCTGCTAGAAGTTGAGTGACTTCACGTTCCCGCGAGGTTAGCGTGGGTAGATCGGGCGGCTCGTTCCGTGATATGGCGTGGCCCTTATCGAGGAATCCGCGTAAGACCAGGTCGTTCACGCGCGGGGTAAAGAACATTCGCTTGCTTTGCAGGGCTTCGACTGCTGAAACGAGATCGCGAGCTGCGTCCGATTTGAGCACGAATCCACGCGCGCCGGCGTCGAGGGCTTCACGGATGACCTGATCGGCATCGGTGATGGTGAGCACGATTATTTTGAATTGGGGATCGTATTGCAGCAGTTGACGGGCAGTATCCAGCCCGTTCAGGTAAGGCATGCCGATGTCTAGAATCACGACATCCGGCTTTAACTGCTTGGCCATTTCGATGGCTTCGCGGCCATCGGATGCTTCGCCGCACACTTCCCATCCCTCACGTTTTTGCAGAAGGGCACACAAGCCCCGGCGCACAATCTCGTGATCATCGGCTAACAAGATGCGTAATTTCATGGCAGATCCTCCTACTACAGAGCCCCCGAAGTTCGATCCTGATAATGCCCCAAGCACTTAAGACTGAATCTGTGAGTTTCGTGCGAGCGCAGTAAATTCTTTATGCTGGCTCACGGCTTCGACAGCTTCCACCAGATCCCGCGCTAGATTCGATTTCACTACATAGCCTCTGGCTCCCGCTGCTAACGCTTCACGCATCATCTGCGGAGAGTCATGTTGGGTGACAAACAGGATCTCGCGTTTAGGAGCCTTCTGCTGAATCAATCGGCACGCTTCAATACCATTCATTCGCGGCATCGTGACATCGAGCACCACAACGTCCGGTTGCAAGGCGCTCACCTTTTCGATTGCTTCCACGCCGTCCGACGCTTCTCCAATTACTTGGTACCCCGGTCGCCCCGCCAACAGAGTCTTCAGCCCTTGCCTCACCACGGGATGATCATCCACCAGCAGAATGCGCACTGCCATAGTTATTACCGGCTCCACAAAAGAGCCTCTTCCCGATGATTCGATGGGGCTTCCCCGGTCTGCAATGTGTGCAAGAACTCACCAGATCAGTAAATCACTGCAACAGTAACATGTCGCGCGGCGGGGTCGAATACAGGGATTGCTGTATCTCCGCGCCTATAGAATGAGCAACTTATTGGTGAGCCGAAGCCGTCTGTGGGAAATAAGTTCGATGGTGCAAGAGCGCATCCACGGCTCCTACAATCGAACCAACGTCAGATTTGGAGCAGACTCCACGAATTCCGGCCTTTCGTGCCTCCTCGGCCAGTTGTCGAGAAAGATGAATTGTGACCATCAGGATAGGAATATCGGGAAAGAGTTGTGAAATTTGTCGCGCAGTGTCAATTCCGTTCATATCTGGCATTTGAAAATCGAGTAAGATCACATCCGGAGGGTTTGCGCGCACCCTGTCCAGCGCCTCGGTTCCCGTCCGAGCCTCGCCGCAGACGCGCCAGGTTTTCTGTTGTTCGAGCAGGCCGCGGAGAAAGTGTCGAACGGTCGGATTATCGTCAGCTAGTAGAACTCGGACCAAACGAGAAACTCCTTTTTGCGTCGACTGTAACCCGTACGTGGACCATGACCGGGATAACTAAAATGTTAACGGTACCGTCACCTCCTCTCCATACTGTAAATTCCCTAGGGAAACGGACCATGGAAAGGGATTCAAGGCTCACCAAATTCCCTTATCGCTTCCCGTGATCTTGAACTCGAGGGCGGCTGCGGTAGCCAAGCCGGGAAGCAGACTCAAGCGCAGAGCGCTTTGGAACTCACCATTGAGCAGGAGCCTCTTCCATTCCGCGGCGTAGAGGCGCGCAGCCTGGGGGAAGATTGGAATGCGAAGGAAGTTTCGTTTGAAGCGGATGAGTTCGTGGCCAAATCGCGCGGCATCGGTCACGAGAGGGGGCAAGGGAAGGCCTTCTCCGCGGTACGACTTGACATATCCGGACACAATGGCCAAGTAAGTGGCTAATCCATCCCAGAGGCCTGCCGACTTCGCTAAAGATTTCAGATACCCATAGTCAATGACTCCGGAATCCACCAGCTTCGCGTTGTCGACAATGTCGCACAGGCGGACGTAGAAGTGTCGATACATCCGTTGCAGAGTGCTGATCATGATACGGTCTTCTGGCGCAGGCACTCGGAAAGTATGCAAGCCGAATTGGGCGGTGTCGGCTCGCGCGAGGAGAGACTCGATGATGGCGATCTGCTCTCCTGTCTGGCCTAATCGCGTAACGTGAACCTCGACCAACTCGGGTAGACCGGGAACCACAAAGTTCCACTTGTTCGCCAACCGGTCTCCCCAGCTGCGCTCTGCAAGGTGCGCCTGGAAACGTTTGCGCATGAGGGCGACGACATCGGAGGCTGGGGCGTTTGTGTAAAGATCGAGATCGCTCCCCAAGTCGGGCCAGTGGTCGAGGGATTTGATGACGATCACATCGCCGGCATCTTCCAGCGCCTGGCAAATGGGGGAGAGAAAAGACAAGGCGTGGTGAATGCGCGCCTCTTCTTTCGCGATGGCTTGGGCGATGGCTGGTTCAATCCGATCCATTCTCTCGCTGGCTGCGGGCGTCTTTCTTAAATTTAAAGCGCGCAGTAAAACAGGGAAAGCGCGCAGGATTATGTGATTCGAAGTGGCCAGTGTCCAGAGCTCGCTGAAGTCTTCAGGGCTAAAGGTGGAGAGAGGTTCGTTGAGCGGCGCGAGGCCATCAGGCAGGGTTGGGCTGAGGATTCCGTCGCTCCGCAACGACGCCTGGGAAAGAAGTGTTAGATGTCCAGTAGAGTTTTTCGTGCCGTGCATAGTTTGTCCCAACATCCCCTCGTTGCCTGAACCGGAATTCGTGAGATTACACCACGGCCCGGCTTTGCTCAGATGCGGAATTTAACCGGCAAGGTTGTTGGGGGACTACACAGGCCTGGATTAAAACAGGCTACTTACTGGGATGGTGGGTTTTGCTGCGGCATCGGCGGATTGTCAACCGGCTGCAGAGTCTTTGCGGGCGGATTTGTGGGCGGGGAAGACCGCTCTTCCACGAGGCTGTTGTCCCGGCGACGAAGAAGAATTGGACCCCCTTCCTGGCGGCGGGCGACGCGCTCCTCGGCTACTTTGTTTTCGACTTTCGCATTACTATTTTCCGCCACTTGAGATAACTTGAGGCCCTCGGCCGAACTCCTGGTCGCTAGGATCACCTTGTCGTTCGCTCCAGGCGCCTTGCGCGCGCTATCGTAGAAAAATTGGGCCGTCTCCTGGTCGCCTTCCAGTTCGGATACATAGCCAATATTGTTGAGGGCAAATGCGTTGTTAGGATCCATTGCGTAAGCTTTGCGGAAATCCTGGTCAGCCTCGCGTGCGTCGTTGCGATTGATGGCGGAAACGCCGCGCAGATTCAATTCCGCTGCATGGGCCTCAGGATTGTCGCGCGATTCCAAGCGGTGGCGCAGCACGCTGGCGTTCTGCGAAGCTATCGCAGTGGCCGCTTTTCCTCTCCACGCGTGAGCCAGGGTAACGACGACGGCGGCGCTCGAGCTACTGGCGGCGGCCGCGTCATAATATCGTAGGGCTTCCGCCGATTCACCTTCCATCTCTTTGGCGACACCCAGATTATTTAATGTGAATACATTCTTGGGGTCGTTTTTCAGCGCGTCCTGTAGAAGCAGGTCCGCTTCGGGTGCGTTCCCCTGCGACAACAATCGTATTGCTTCGACGTTATCGTAGTTGAGTTGCAGCGGGCCGCCGGGCATGGCGAGCGCTGCATTCATCGGCTGGCCTTTGAGTTTCGGTGACGAGGCCACGTCGATTGTGGCATCGGTCGCCTGCTTGCCCGCTAAGGCATAAAAGCGCTCGGCTCTGTCTACCTGCCCTTGGATTTCTGAAGTGTAGCCGAGATTGTTGAGTGTGAAGGGGTCGTCAGGATCGAGAAGATATGCTTTGTAGAAGAGCGATTCGGCCTTCTTGTAGTCGTGCTTGCGGATGGCATCGACGCCTCCGCGATTCAAACGCTGCACGGGCGTAGGATGGCTGCGCTCTGGAATTGTGATCTTCAGGTCTTTAGAGTGCGCTCGTGGAGCGCCCATCAACATTGCACCCAAGAAAATCGTAACCGCCAGCCATCGAGGTGTGGATATGGGCCGGAATATGAGTATAGACCTGAACGACATGGAGCTGTGTGTCGGCAGTTGCGTTCTCCCAAACGGCATCCATATGGTATTTCGCCGCCAATGTTCGATGCTCGACCTCTGAATTTGTTTGCCGTGTAATTCGTTGGTTTTTTGAGCAAAATCGTGGCTACCGATGGATCAACAACCGGCATCGAACAACTGCCTTGAACTGTAGGCTAAAGACCGTCAGTCCGCGGACTGGGGGCAGGCTTCAAGGCCTAAGAATAAGGCCAAAAAGACTCAAGAATGGGACTTGGACGAAAGGGAGATGTGATGCGCACTAATTTGTTAAGTCTTGCTCTGGGCAGTTTGACTCTGGTGGGCCTCGCAGGCGCCCAAGCCGCTCCTTCGCCGTCGGGCGAAACTACGCAATTGGGAGCGACGGTGCCGTCGTCGTCAGCACTGGCGCTATCCACGAGTGAGATGCGGGAAGCGCCGCAACCCTTTGAGAGGGGATCGGGCGTGGCGCTTGAGTCTGCCACGCTTGCTCCGGTTTTGGCTCCAGTTCCGGCGGCCAAGGCGACGTTGGTTGGGGGTACGCTTGAAAAGCTAGATCCGGTTCGCGATGAACTCACCGTGCGGCCATTCGGCGGAGGACGTATGAAGATCCTCTTCGACCCGCGAACTCGGATTTACCGCGATGGCAAGGTCACTTCCGCCGCTGACTTGAAAACCGGCGACCGCGTTTATGTCGATACCGTTTTGACGGGGACGGCAATTTTCGCCAGCAGCATCCGCTTCAATACGAACTCTCCGCAAGGCGAAAGTCAGGGATCTGTGATGTCGTATCACCCGGAGAGAGCAGAGCTGTGGCTGCGGGATGCGCTCTCTCCCGAACCATTGCGTGTCCGTGTGACTTCTTCGACGCGTTTCTTGCTTGGATCGCGCATGGTTTCCGCAAGCGAACTTGTGCCCGGAACACTGGTTAACGTGAAATTCGACTCCGATAAGAACGGCCGCGATGTTGCGCGCGAGGCATCTGTGCTGGCGATACCGGGGTCGAATTTCACCTTTGCCGGTCAGGTCGTCGCCGTGAACTTGCGCACCGGTCTGCTCGTCCTGACATCGGAGACTGACCGCAAGACTTACGAAATTTATTTCGATCCGTCGGTGGTCTCGGTCGAGGACAAACTGCACCAGGGAGCGGACGTGACGGTGCTGACACGGTTCGACGGCACGCGCTATATGGCGCAAAACTTAATAGTTAATTCCCCGCCGCCCAGGCCATAGAAATCGATTCGCGCTGCGGAAGACTCATCTTCGCAGTGGAATTCGCGCATTGACTCAATGTTCGGGAATACCGCTATCGGTGAAATAAACTAACCACAGGGAGCACAGGAATTGTCGCCACGCCCCGACAGACAGCCGTTGTGAGAATATCAATAACGGTGACAGCTCCAATAAAGACAAGGTCTGCCGGTCTGTTGTCCTTTGTAATGGCGATTGCGCTGGCAACAGCTCCCGCGGGCATGGCGGCGACCCGGCATTACTACATTGCCGCTGAAGATGTTACGTGGGACTACGCTCCCGGGGGCCAGGATGTTCTGCATGGCCGCCAGATTCCACTGCCTTGGGCGGGGCACACCCAATGGAGCAAGACTCGGTATATCGAGTACACGGATGCCACGTTTTCCATCCGTAAACCTCAACCCAACTGGCTGGGCATTCTCGGGCCCATCATTCGCGGCGAGGTTGGTGACACGATTGTGGTGGACTTTTTGAATCGCAGCCGAATGCCGCACAGCATACACCCTCATGGTCTTCGCTATGACAAGGCGAATGAGGGAGCACTTTACATTCCCTTTGTCGCTGGCGGGCGAGTGCCGCCAGGTGGACGCTTCACGTATCAGTGGTTTGCGGATGACGGAAGTGGGCCGGGCAAAGACGATGCCAGTTCCGTGGTTTGGTGGTATCACGGACACACCGACGAAGCGACGGAGACTAATGCCGGCCTTATGGGGCCGATTATTATCACCGCCAAAGGGAAAGCCAATCCGGATGGTACGCCGATCGGAGTGGATCGCGAGTTTGTAGCTTCCTTCATGATCTTCGATGAATTGAGAGGGAAGAGCGAAGGACTGTTTTATAGCATCAACGGCTATATTTTCGGGAACCTGCCTGGGCTGGTGATGCGGCAAGGCGACCACGTGCGCTGGTATCTGCTGGGCATGGGCAATGAGATCGACCTGCACTCGCCGCACTGGCACGGCAAGACCGTCGAATACAGAGGGCGGCATACGGATGTCGTAGAGTTGCTGCCGGGCAGCATGGCCTCGGCTGACATGATTGCCGATAATCCTGGGACGTGGCTTTTTCACTGCCATGTCTCCGACCACATGGAAGCCGGCATGATGGCGACCTATACGATCTACCAATCGCAGCCGAAAGACTGCCCTATCCAATTTGTTTCGGCGGATTTCTGGAAAAACCCGAAAAAACTGACTGTGACGGTGAAGAATATCGGACCGAAGACTATTACCAGTTTCGTGGTCGATTTCGACCATTTGATATCTGCACAGTCAAGACAACGGCCCTATCAACATGAATGGACATGGAGCCAGCCTATTGAACCGGGCGCCGAGCATACCTTTGAAATGCGCGGTTACCTGCCAGGTTTCGCAAATCGGATTTTGGGCTGGGTGCTATTTCCGCGCGCGGTCGTTTATGGCGATGGCACAAAATGGACAACTCAAGCCAAGGGAGACGATGCAGAGTGTTTTGAAGTATTTTGGCGGGACAAAGATCATCACCAATTGACCGTGCTGCCGCCCTTGCAACGCGAACTGAACGAGGACTAGAGGCACGCCTTTTCTTTCGTTTCGATGGTATCCCTTCGACTGCTTTGGAGTCGGATTGCTTTATCAAACGGATCGGCGATGGTTAGTTCTTCGTGGTTCTTGTTCTTCGCACGCTCACAGGTGCAGTGATCTTAATAGATCGAGCGACCTCGCGGGTTTCCTCAAGAATCTCCCTACTCTTATCACCTTCGCTGTCCGCCAAGGCTTCTGAACACAAGGTCCAGTTCGCGGAAAGTTTACCAAGACGGGGAAGAACAGAACGCCGCCAAAAGGGGCGTTCCCGGGGAAACAATGGTGAAGAACCTATAGCGACAGCTTTCTTGCATCGGTTGAGTTCAAACCAGCGAAGGTAACCGCGGACCACGCTCGGCATAGTCATGTGTATTGCCGCCGAAAAATTTTGCTCTGCCATTTGTCGCTGCTGGTCTGGCGACTGCAGGATCGCAACCAACTGGTCGGCAAGATCCGTGGCGTCCCCGACCCTGTAAAAACTGATGGCCATATCTTCATCCGCCGCCATATCGCGAAAATCGCGAATGTCAGCGCACACGATTGGAACTCCATACTCGCATGCCTGATGCGCAGGCCCGCTGGAGCCGGTGGCGGAGTCGTAAGGCATGACCACAACACTGGCCGTACTGTAGAGATCGGGAATGGCCTCTTCGGGCACATACCCGCGGAATTCAATTCTCGATCCCATGTTGTGCGAGGCGCGAATCGACTCCCAATATCCCGGCTTCGTGTGATGATTTGCTCCGGCGACAATGAGTTTGGTGTTGGGAACTTTTTGCAAGACAGCCGGAAATGCCTCTATCAGGGTCTCCAGGCGCTTGTAGGTTCCCCAATGGCCTATCGCCAGAATGCGATGTTCGCCATTTCCTCGTTTCGAAAAATCTGGAGGGCTGGGACAAGGCGCGAATGTGCCGTGCGTAGCCAATAAAACATTTTGTGCCGAATACTTCTCAATCAGGGTGCGCCGGTATCCTGACAGCAGAACGGACACAGAATTGGCCTTCAGCAAAGTCCTGGTGGCTAAATCACTGCCGAGCCGGAACATTTTTTCCTGGCGGACTCCGGCGCTGGCAAAATCGACATGCTCGATGATGTGGTGCAGCGTGATGTGGGTGTAATAGCCAAGAGCCCGCGTCAGGGCCGGCACACACAGTCCGGCGAAGGCCGCGATCGGATATTCGGGAGTGCCAAAGCTCGAGAATACGAGATTGAACCACACCACGTCGGGCTTCAATCTTCGTATCGTGCTTAACAAACGCGTAGGAGTTGCCAGGCTGTTGAACTTCCAGCAGCGAATTACGTCGAAGCCGGGAAGTTCGGACTGCTGGTGGGCCTTGAGCGTTTTTCCGTTGTGGTCGGTGGCAAATTTATATTCGGTCAGCTCATCGGCGAGGATGGTCAAACTAATGTGGGGATTCCGCTGTAGTTCGCGAGCGATATAAAACGCGTATTCGTTCAGCTGGCGTCCGCTCGGAGGAAAAGTCGCAACTAGACAAATTTTCATTGGGGTCCCATTCTCAAAATATGCTAATGCTGACGTAAGGTCGCAGCTGCTGGTTCTGCCCGCCCGTAAAGTTGAAAAAAGACTCCTCTTGCATGCCTGCCGAAAACCGAATCGGATATTTCAGATCGACTTTTTCTCCTCCGTCGTTAAACTGGCGATGAAATGGCATTTGATAAGAGACCGCAAATCCGGTCTGCACCGCGTCATAGGCGTGGAAACTCTGCTCCCTGGAATACGCTGCCGATGCCTGCACGCTCCAGTTACGGGTGGCGGCAAAATCAACGCTACCGGCGGGACGCACCGCCTGCGCAGTATCGTATTTGCCGAACTCTATCCGCCATGCCCGCAGATCCTCCGCAACGATCCTGAAGCTGAGCCGCTCGGAAACCCGGTGTTCGATGCCGACGTAAGCGGAGGTGTAGTAATCCTCGGCGAGGACGGGACCAAACAACTGGTCGAGGGCTCCCCAGCCGGTGACCAGATCGGTCGCTCCCCACGGCCGGCCGACGCGGAAATCCAGCGCGCCCGTTAAACTCCGCGAATGCATGTTGGTTTCGGTGAAGGGGCCACTTTCACGAATGGCATAACCGCTCAGGGAAACCAAGTCGTAAAACGAGCTGGTGGAGAGATAGACAAACTGTCGAAAAAGGTTCTGATCCAATTGCACCGGCGACAAGGAATCGCGGCGGATGGTTTCCTGAATGCCGGTGTTGAAGGTGAGCACATTGTTGCCTAGGTGAAACGTTGGATTCAGCCCGAAGTTGAAGTTGTAATCAGTCGTATCGCGGTCGACGATTGTGTCGTCGCTCGGCACCGATATTTCTCCGCGCGCATTTCTTACCTGGAAGAATCCGCTGGCGTCAGGCATAGAGCCGAGATGGAGATGATAGGCGCCGGTCCATTGCGTTTCGAGCGAGGAGCGCGGCGGTGGAAGCAGGCCCTGGCGGCCGGGCAACGGGTTGGGAACATCCAGTTTGGCGTCGAGCGGATAAACCGTCGTGTCTTCGAAAATGGGAGCCAGGGAAAAGGTAGACAGAAAGCTTACTCTCGGATTAATTCTCAATCCTTCGTTGGCTCCGGCATCGAGCAAATCCCGCTGTGCCGTTTGATCTTCGCCGGCAGCGTTAGCGGCTTGCGCGAAAGCAGTGAGCGCCTGAGTGTTTTGATGTTCCTGGCGATAGACGTTGGCCTTGGCCAGCAGATACTCATAGCTTGGTTCGTTGTCGGCCGAGCTTGCGGCCATTGAAATGGAATAGCCACTCGCTGAATTGCCGCCCGCCGGATTTTCGCCTTCTTTGTTGCTGATCGCGGCGAGCTCGTCTTTTGCTCTTACCGTCTCGCCGAGCGCCAGATAAGTGTTGGCCATGCCGATGCGAACCGCCGTATCGGAGGCTCCGGCGGCCAGGGCGCGTTGCAGATAGGTCTGCGCCAGCTGGTAGTCGTGCATGCAGAGGAATACGTCTGCCGCGTCCAACAATTGCTGGCCGGTGGCTGGCAGCGTTTCTCCGGTCTGAGCTTCCATCAGGGCGAGAGCAATCTGGCGCGCTGCGTCCTCGGAATGGCCCTCCAGCGCCATGATCTTGGCGATGGCCAGACGCACACTGACGCGATCGCTCCCTGGCGCTTCGAGCGCTCGCTCGAAGTGTTGCATGGCGGCCCTCCGGTCTCCGAGCAAACTCAGCGCCTGACCAGTCGAGACAAATACGTTGCTCGCTTCTCGTTTTTGTTCGCTTGTCGCGGACGCTGTCAGTTGCGCATTCTGCTCCGCCAATTGCACATATCGTAGAGTTTGTTCTCGATCCTGTAATTGTGCATAGGCACGCGCCAGCTGGGCGTAAATGACGGATTTATCTTTATCTTTATCTTTATAGGTAGAAGGTCTTTCGGCGGCTTGCAGTTCCTGGATCGCTTCGTGATACTGCCGCTGAGAATACAGAATGTCAGCCAAAGCGACGTGCAAGGCTCCATCGTTCGGCGCATACTTCAGGGCGGTGCGATACTCGCGGGCGGCTTTTGTCAGCATACCATTTTGCCCATAGGCGGTTGCGCGAATCAGATGTATGGGCAGGGAATCGGCCATCTCGCCCGCGGCGAGTTGAACTTGCCGCAGAGCTATTCGCGGAAGATGCAAGTCAAGGCTCGCATAGGCGAGTCCCAGGTGTGCTTCACCATTCTTGGGTTCGAGCCTCAGCGCTGAATCGAAATCCGAAGCGGCGGCCTTCGATTGATGGAGGTCGTGCAACACATATCCGCGATTCACATACGCCGTTACGGCCTTGGGATCTCGCTGCAGCGCCAATGTAAAATCCCTCTGCGCCTGGAGGAGTTCTCCATCGTGCTTGTGCACATATCCGGCCAGCAAAGGAATATCGGGCTCCTTTGGCAATACTTCGTCGTACTGTGAGGTTAGTTGCAGCAGTTGGTCGTACTGTTGGAGGTAGAGCAAATCGTAACCAAGGTAGACAATCACGTCTCTGTCGGTAGGCAGCATTTTTACAGCTTCTCGCCCCACTGCGGCCGATTGTTGATAATCGCCCTTGAAGCTTAAATACCTCTCTTTTTCTCTCATGACGTGAGGTTCCTGCTGCATTTCAGCGTTAGCACGGCTCAGCCACACGGCGGCCATAGGCAGATGATGGGTTTCGATGGCGGCATTCATGCCTCCGGCGACGATCAGACTATTTTTTGGCGCCAGCTCATAACCTCTGTTATAAGCGGCTTCAGCCTTTTCAAAGTCCCGGCGCGCAGTGTACATGTCACCCAGCGCAAGATAAGGGATGTACAGGGTTGGATAAGCTTTTGCGAGTTGCTGGAAATAGTTCTCGGCGTCTTGGTCGTGCCCTCCTTCGCGGGAGGCGTAGCCGAGAGATGTGAGAGCGAACCGGTTCATCGGATCAATCGCGAGAATCTTCTTGTACGCAGCGATCGCTTCATCGGTGCGGCCAAGCTTGATCAGCAAATCTCCATCGAGTTGCAGGCTGCTCGGATCCTGAGCATTGATGGCGAGCGCCTCTTTGAGATCGCTACCTGCACCGTCAAGGTCGCCCGAGTCCATCTTGATCAGAGCCCTCAGGCGCAGCAATTGCGGTCTGGCGGGACCGTGGTCATCGAGCGCTCCGATTTCTTTCTGCGCAATTTCGAGGTGGTGATGAGCGTTGGTTGCGTCGTTCAAAGTTTGATACAGTCCCACCAAGTTCATGTGCAACTGAATGCCGTAAAGAGATCCCTCAACGGGGTTTTGGGGCAGATGAGCCACCGCCGCGTTGTATTCACGCACGGCGTCTTCATCGTGTTCCTGAAGCCGCGCGATCTCGCCGCGGACGGCATGCAGCCGGTAATTTTCCGCATCGAGAGTGGTGGCGCGCTTGAGAAAGGGTTGCGCATTTTCGATCGACCCGATGGCTACTTCGGCCCTCACGGCAGAAAGCTGCAGATTTAAGTCGCCTGGCGCGGCGTTGGCGGCCTGCGCGTAAAGCTTCGCGGCTTCATCCTGCTTGCCATCGAGTTGGTAGGTATAGGCGAGCTCGGCTTCCACGTCGGGTTTGGAACTATGAAGCGACGTGAGGGCGGCGATGGCTGCCTCATAATTTCCCGCCTCCCGATAGTAGCCCGCTAAGGCCCGCTGGACATCGGGGTTATCCGGATCACGCTGCTTGGCCATCTCGAGATATCGGTTTGCCATGTCGAGTCGCTGTTGATGTTCGTAGGCAAGCGCCATCAATAATTCCGAGCGCGCGCCGGGCTGAGTCTGCTCCGCCCGACCCAGTATCTCGAGCGCGTCGTCATATTCTCCGGATCGCACCAGAAGTTCACCGAGTAATACCGCGTCGTTAATTCGCTTTGGGTCGGAGGAAAGCACCTGGTTCAGCAGACGTTTGGCTTCTTCAGTCCGCCCTATGATGCTGTAAGTCTGGGCCAGACCGGAGATCCCATCGAGTACCGATGGATTCAGGCGAAGACCTCGGTTATAGGCATCGGCGGAAAGCTGCAATTTTCCCGCAAGGCGCTCCGCATATCCCAGCAGGAACCATAGCTGCGGATCATTAGGAGCTGCCTGCGCAGCACGCGCGGCATAGTCAACGGCGGCGGCGTAGCTTCCGCTTTTCAATGCAGCTACCGCGGCCCCCGCCAACCGCGCGTTTTGAATATTCGATCCCCACCCGAGCGACTTGTTCGCAGAAGGCGGTTGATTGCCAGTGGTATCGGGCTGGTCTGAGGACGATTGCACCTTATAGGTCTGCGCATGGAGAAAGCAAGCGAGGGCGATGACAAGCATAGAGACATGCGCGGTCTTTAGACATCCGAGCACAAAATTCAAGGTTTCACCGTCCGGACTTGTCGACTCCAACTGTCGTCTTCAACACAACGTTCGACAGAGTTTTCGATTCGGAAACCGACGTAAGTGTTGGTTGTGCTTTATTGTGCCGCAATATTCTGTTCCCCCAATGAACTAGAAACACGGCAACCAGAAATGGCGGCATCGAATCCAAACTCCGTTCGAGAAGAAAGTTTTGTTTCGAGAGGAAGCTTTGGATAGAATTGAGTCTGTTACACCGACAACCCGAGCGATACCGTTGAGCTTGGTCTTTCTCGCGGCTCTTGCAGTTCATTTGCCGCTATTGCTGATGAAACTGCCGCTGAAGTCCTACGATACTAACTTTCATATTTTCTTTGCATCTCACTATGTGCACAATTGGTTCGATCCGTGGAACCCCAAGTGGTATGCAGGTTTTTCGCAGACCACTTACCCTCCCTTGCCGCAGCAGTGGCTGGCGTTGATTTCAAGGCTCATCGGTTTGGACATGGCGTACATGGCTGTCCAATTGGTTGCGATTTTGCTTTTGGCCCTGGGCGTCTATCGATTTTCCTTGCTTTGGGTAAGTCAGCGCGCTGCGGCACTGGCAGCCCTCGCCAGCGTCTTTCTCGGTTCTGAATCTTTTCTCGTGTATTCCGCCGGCCAGTTGTCGACGACGCTTGCCGCGCCTCTTTATTTGAACGCGCTGCCTTACGTGTTTCAGTGGGTGCGCAATGGCAGGTGGCGATCGTTTTTCAAGGGGGCGGCGCTGCTGGTTGCGGCCGCTGCTGCCCATCACGCCACTTTGCTCTTCGGGTCTTTGCTGTTTGCGCTGCCTGTGCTGGCGCTGGCCATTCTTGATCGAAGAAACGATCGATGTGACGATCGCATGGTTGGAGAGCCAATCGTTGCAGAGCGAACCAATGGCGATCGCATGTCGGTTGCCGCAATCATGTTTAGGACGGGCATTATTGCCCTTGTAGTCGGCGTGGGAGTAGCGTTGGTGCTTCTGCCTTTCTGGATCGCGCTGATTCACTATCCCGTCACGCAGACTCCAATTCCCCACGCCAGTCGCGCGAATTACATACTAAGTCCACAGTGGGGCCTGAACTATTTTGTAGTTCCTTATGGAGCTTTAATTCTGGCGTTGCCTTTTATCGTGTGGCGAGGTTCTTCCGTCTCCAGGCTTCGTCCATTGCTGCTTGGATTCTGGCTGGCATTCTTGATAGGACTGGGAGGAACCACTCCAGTAGGCCGTTTACTGTTAGGCCGAGCTTTTGAAGTGTTGACCATGGAGCGCTTCAGCTATTGGGCGACGTTGCTGGCACTACCCATCGTAGGGCTTTTGGCATCTGAGCTCATCGACCGGTTTCAATCGCGGGCGGTGGTTGTCTTAGCCATAGCGGGAGCCCTGACATGTGGCTTCGCGGTGGCATGGTCGACTTATAGGCCAGCGGACGCAGCCGATTTCAAAGTGGATTCAGTGGCCGCGTGGCTCAATCGCGATGGCCACGACCGGTACCGCTATATCACCCTGGGGTTCGGCAACAAGATTTCACGGTTGGCCGTTCTCACCGATGCCAGCAGCCTGGATGGTGAATGGAACTCCGGGCGCATGCTTCCAGAATTGACCGAACATGGCGGCGCCGCGCTCACCAGTGCAAAATATTTTGGCAAAGCCGGCCTCGATTCGCTGAGGGCAATCCTTAATCACGCCAACCGTTACGGCTTGAAATGGGTAATTCTCCGCGATCCCTACTATGAGCCGATCTTAGTGTTTGGTGGCTGGCAGCGGGTCGATTTTCTTGAGGACAGGACCATCTCGGTATGGAGCAAAGATGACGTGCCGCCTGCGTCGCCAGTGAACGCCCCCCAGATTCCACCGCGTTGGCAAGGCCTAATGTGGGGAATTCTCCCCATGGGCAGCAGCATATTCGCACTGCTGCTGGTGTTGATTCCAGAGAAACGATGGCAGCGCGGGCGAGTCGTCCAACCCGCGGCTGCGCATGAGAATTTCGTCCCCCAGAGGTTAATCTCGTGAGTGCTGGACGTCTTCTCGCTATCGGAATTACGGCTGCTACAGTGTTACTCATTGTTGTGGGCACTCTGTGGCCTATTCCGTCCGCGATCGCGATGGCAGGTTCGGGTGCGGATTTGCTGCGTTCTTCTTCTACCCCGGAAGCCGCGGTTGAAAATCTGGCTCACGAAATCGGCCAGCAAGATTGGGGAAGAGCTTATTCCAATCTCGCCAACAAGAATGAATTCAGCGAAGAAGATTTCAAGCGCGACCTGACTGGGAGTTATTCGAGTCTGCGCACTTATGCAGCTCTGGATAACTTCGAGGTACGGCCCCTTCACGCTTCCGCCGAGGAAGCGCAAATGCAACTGAAATTGCATTGGTCGACCGTAGTGGGAACGTTCGTTGACGCGCGAGAGTTGAGAGTTGTAAGAACCGGGGATCGCTGGGAGGTGGCGTGGCCTATCGTCAAAGAACCGCGAGTGCCGCCACAGGTTATCGCTGTGAACTACTTGCGATGGGACGTGATCTATCGCGGACCCGAAGATGATTGGGGAGCACAAGACGTTGAAGCGCCACACGTTCGGATCGTTGATATGCATCCGGTGGAGCGTGCCGACGGAGTCGTCTTATTGGGTGAACTTCTGAACGAAGACGTTGTGCCAGCCTACGTGACGGTTAGAGCGACTCTGTTGGCGAAAAACGGGACTGCTATTGCTACCGAGGATAGCTTTGACAAAATTTCTCACACCCTCCTGCCCAAGCAAGTTACTCCATTTCTCATTGCATTTCAGAACGTCGAGCTGTCACAAGTAGACAGCGTGCGCATGGAGCCGTCATCAAGCCTGATCGCGGCGTCGGCTGATCCCGTCATTGAGATAGAGGACCAGCGATTGAATCCGGCCCCCGGAGCCTCGCTGACCGGCAAGTTAGTCAATCAAAGTGGAGAAGTCGTCAATGTCGCACATGTTTTGGGGACTTTCTACGACAACAGCGGACAACTGGTATGGGTCGCCGATCAATATGTCGACCGGGCACTGCTGCCTGAAACACCGGTATCGTTTGCTGTACCACTGCCGGCAGATCTTGCCCGCAAAGTCAGCAGTGAGCGCGCGGTTGTCAGCACGTACAGCTCGAGCCGGTTCCAATGAAATTACGCTTCACATCGCTGGTGGGTGCGCTGGCGATCGCCGTTGCGCAGTTAGCTGTCACACAGGCAACTGCGCAGACGGGAGCTCTGCGCCTGCCCCGAAACGTCGAAGTCGGAAGCGCGTTCTCCATTCAAACTACTGGCAGCGGCAAGGCAGTTCTCTACATAGTGGGGCCAAGCCAGGTATTGCGACGTAACGTTCTATTAGGTAAAGCGACGTTCTTCGCTTCGGGCGATCTGCACAACGCTGGCCACTATGTTGCGGTGTTAGTAAGTGAGTCCGCGACAGAGAGCGGCGCATTCGATTTGGTAGCTGCAGAACCGGCGTCGTTGAGTTTTCTCGCAAAACCTTCTCGCCTGCCGGTTGACTTGCATGATGGCATCAGTGGCGTCGTATATGTCTTCGATACCTTCAAGAACTTGGTGCTGGCACCGACTCCAGTGTCATTTCAATTGTCAGGGGTCGCCGGTGGCGGGCAAATACGGACCGTGACCACTCACAATGGCGTTGCCTGGACGAAGATGGATTCCGCCGCTAAGGAAGGTACCGCGCAGTTCGTAGCTAGAGCCGGAAGTGTGAGTGGCACTCGCGTGATTCAACAAGTTCCAGGTGAACCGTGCAGTTTGAGGATGAGCGCGCAGCCGTCGGGCAAGAGACTGGTACTCGAAACCGAACCGGTGCGCGACTGTAGCGGCAATGCCGTGCCCGATGGAACCATTGTCACCTTCACAGAAACCTACAACGGCGGTGAAGCTACGGTCGACGTTCCGATCAAGCGCGGGGTGGCACAAACCGAGATGCCGGCCTACAAGGGGGCAAGGATTTCGGTCGCAACTGGAGTTGTTTTGGGAAATGAGATTCACTGGGACAAGAATTAGGGAGACGAGACTCAAGTAATGATCTCAAGGGGAAAACATCGGATGAAGAAGGCTGGGAAAGCTCGACTCGCACGACGACTTCTTTCCGCCGTATGCGTGGTTTTTACCGCGATGCTTGTGCTCGCATCTGATCAGCCTGCGCTGAAGGTTGAGCCGACTAATTCAGTTGGCCCTCGGGTTCTGGAACAACAGACCGCGACTGCGGTGGTCCGTGATTACCTGGAAGCGTGGCGCAGTCTAAGCGGTGCACTGGAGCAGAATCGTACAGATTTGCTCGATGCAGATTTCGTGGGTGTAGCTAAAGAGAAGCTGGCGGGGACGATTCACGAGCAAGACAAGCTCGGTTTGGAGACACGTTATCGAGACGGCGCGCACGATATCCAGCTTGTCTTTTACTCGCCGGAAGGGCTGTCTATTCAACTGTTAGACACGGTTGAATACGACGTGCAAGTTGTGGATCACGATAAAGTTCAGGCAACGCAGCACGTTCGCGCACGCTACGTTGCGGTACTAACTCCGACTGAGGTAAGGTGGAAAGTACGTGTCTTGCAGGCGGAGCCCTAGTGCTAAATACAGCAATGAAAGGATGCACATAGCGATAAGTGCGAGGTAGAAAGGGATATTGCAAACAGTTGAGGTGTTAGGTGTAGCTGTGTTGAGCTCAAGGAGGCGTCGGTATGATCTCGGTGGTAGTACCTATTTTTAATGAAGAAGAAATCGTGTGCTCATTCCACCGGGCTCTTGCTGATGCCATGACGAATGTGGGCGAAGACTGGGAAGTGGTCTATGTAAATGACGGATCGAGAGATTCGTCTCTAAAATTGCTAACCGGCCTGCAAGCCGAAGATGCACATGTGGTGGTGGTCGATCTCTCGCGTAACTGGGGTCACATGGGGGCTATCTCTGCCGGTTTGCAGACTGCGAGTGGCGATGCCGTTGTACTTATGGATGGCGACTTTCAGGATCCTCCCGAGGTCGTACCAGAGTTGGTGGCTGCGTGGCGCGGCGGTGCGAAAGTTGTAACTGCAGTTCGAAGGAGCCGGCAAGAGGGGCGCAAGATCTTAGCCGTGTTGTTTCCACTTTTCTATCGCGTGCTCGGGGCACTCTCAGACTATCCCATTCCCCTGAACGCTGGAATCTTTGGTCTTCTTGATCGACAGGCGGTAGATTCGATTAATGCGTTGCGGGAAGGGAATCGGTATCTGCCGGGACTCCGTGCATGGGTGGGGTTTAAAACTGGCGTGGTTCTCTACGATCGCCGGGACCGCGCGGGTGGCGAAGGCAAACTTACTTTTGTAAGCCGGATCAAGTACGCGATGGACGCGATTACGAGCTTTAGTTACAAGCCTTTACGGCTGAGTTTTGTCTTATCGGGTCTTGCCATCGGTTTATCAGCCATCCTGGCGCTTTGCGCCGCTTTGTCAAACAGTCCGATGAATCACGTAGGTTTTGGCATTGCCGCTACGATTTGTCTAATTGGAGGTCTTCTGCTTTTGTGCTTCGGCGTGCTCGGCGAATATCTGGGACGAGTGTACGACGAAGTGCGTCAACGCCCGCTTTCCATCATCGGCAAAGTTCATTATGCTTCGCAGCTGAATTCCGCTGAAGTGGCGACGATGCCCCACCGCGATGCGGAGCGAGAGGCGCGGTTTCGGGTAGCGTCTTAGGAGTTGTTGTTTCTGGAGTGTTTGTTTCTCACGAACTGGCTGGGGTTATCGCCCGTTAGACCCAGACTGTGCAGGTCCACAGGCGGGTAGACCGCGCTCAATCGCCGTGCCCTCTTCGTAGTCGTTCCAAGTGGCAATCAATAAGAAGGGCATGAAATGCTCAGCGGAGTATTGCCGCCATAGCTTCATCGTGTCGGCAAAGGTCTGGCCACAACGTGGAGACATGTGCCGGTTAAGGCTCCATGAGGCCTTGCTATCGTCGAAGCCTGCCCAAGCCCCTCCAACTGCAATTTTGTCGGGATATGTCGATTCCATCTTGTTATAGAAGTGTTCGAGATAATCCTCTCCCCAGTTACTCCCATCTGCAGCCCAGCCATGTTTGCCGGGATTTACCCAGGCGTAAAGACCATCGAACGCAGCGGGAAAGGTAGAGGAGTTAGGGTCTTCTTCATAGATGAGCAAGGGAGCTGGATTCCATTTGTTAGTCTCCTCACGCACCCGGTTCCAGTCGGTATGCCCACCCTTGGGGAAAATGAAGATCACAGGCCGGCCGTTATATGCGAGATAGGCGGCGCGTCCAGGGGACTTCGGCGAAAGATACTTGTCCCTGAAGTAGCTGAAATCCGCGAGAGTCTCGTCGGTTGCTCCAATTTCTTCATCGGTTTCGTCATACATCATAGAAACGTGGAAGCTCTTTTCCCCAGCGATCGTTTGCATCTGGGCATAGACATGATCGATAAAGGGTTCGCGATCTCCATACCAGTCGACTACGAATCCGGAAATTCCCCGAGCTTTAGCCTGATCGATCTGCTTGCGAATCACAGCCGGATCTTGCGAGGAATAGCCGACAAAGATGTGATGGGGATGTCCGAACCACGGCTCGTTGACCGCCAGGATCTGCGGCGGACCGACTTGCGACGAACCGATTTGCGACGAAGTTTGGCTGGCGCTAATACTCTGGGCCAGCAACGCCTCATGCAGGCCGTAGTTAGAAGATGCTGGCAATAATGCTAGAAACACCAATGCTGAGGGCACGCCGAAACGATCCATCATAGGCTGCTGCTTAGTTAGAGGTAGCGGGGACATGTCGGGTTGTCATGGCGCCGCAGCAAATTGCGCTTTCCGCGCCGGTTCGCAAGCAGCCTAATGGTCGCGTGCCGCATCAGAAGTGGTGCCGGAGGGGGAACTGTCGTGGTGGTCGCACGCGCCGACAGCGCCGGATGTATTCGCAGTTAGCTTTCCCTTTTGCTGCCTGGAGCCTCAAGAACGTGTTGAATAGTCTGAACCGGGAATCGAAGACTCTCCAGGCCCGCATTCTTTCGGGAAGTGTTTTATTACTCTCGGGGTCTGGTCTCGCGACGGCAATAAATTTCACTTACAACATTGCAGTCGCAAGATATCTCGGTCCAACCGGTTTTGGTCAAGCCACCGCCGTCTACACTCTGCTTATTCTGCTCTTGACCGTTACGCTTTCCTTCCAAATCGTTTCCGCCAAGGTGGTTGCGCAACGGGACTCGCAGGAAGAAAAAATTGCGGTGCATCGAGGGATTCACAGAAATGCGTGGGCATGCGGCCTCACGGTCGCGCTGCTTTTGTTCCTCTTTCAAAAAGGAATCGCGCACTTTCTCAATTTGCCGAATCCGATCCTTATCGAGCTGCTCGAAGTTGGAGCTGCGTTTTATGTTCCGCTCGGGAGCCAGCGTGGTTATCTCCAGGGCGCTTACGGCTTCCGTCGCCTCGCGATCAATATCGTTATCGAGGGGCTGGTTCGACTCTGCGGATCTGTCCTGCTCATCAAGCTAGGTTTTGGTGTCCCGGGAGTGATTGCCGCCAACGCTGCCTCGGTTGTGGCTGCCTATTTCGCTACCGGACCCAGATTCCCGGGCGTCACTCCAGCCGATCTCCGCCTCCCCGACGCGTTTCGCGAAGGACTGCAGGCAGTCGTTTTCTGTGGCGGCCAAGCTCTGATCAATAATTGCGACATCGTGTTAGTAAAACATTTTTTTCCAGCGACGGCCGCGGGGCTTTATGCTGCAGTTTCTCTGGTAGGCCGAGTGATTTTTTTCTTTTGCTATGCCGTCGTGAATACGACGTTTCCACTGGTAGCGAGCACACGGAATGGCACTGAGGGGAAGAGGGATCACCGCCTGCTTGCAACTCCCCTGCTGATCGTGTTGGCAATCGGTTCCGCGCTGGCTCTCGGGCTTCGCATGGCGCCTGCAGGAATTTGGACGTCGCTGTTTGGCGCTCAGTTCGAAATAGCAGGCAAATATGGCCTCCCGTATTTACTGGCTTTGTACGCTAGTGCGACGGTGATTTACTCGCTCAGCGTTGTAGTGATCACCTACGAGATGTCATATAAAATTGCGAACACGAGCTGGGTACAGTTGGCATTCAGCGGCGCTGTCGTCGCGGGCATTTGCCGTTTCCACGCGTCATTACAACAAGTTATCTGGGTGCAGCTGGTTCTGATGGTGGCTTTGCTTCTTGTGGTGGCAGTGCCATTCCTTTTGAAAGTGCTGACGGAAGCGCACACTACGCAAAAATCGTGGGCCTCGCAGTCGATCAGGATTATTCGGCGCATCTCTGAAGACGAAGTCATCGCAGAATTTCTGAAGAGCGATTTCAGTAAATCGGCGTTCGAAGAGTATCAGGAAGCTCTGCACGGGCTGGTCTCAATGCCCGACCTCGACGATGCGGCCGAAAATGCAAAGCGGCGTGCCCTGTTTTTCATTCGCCACCTTGCATTGTGGAGCGAGCTGCCCAAGGGAACGGAGTGGTTTGAGGCAGAAGTCCGACCGTCAGACCTGGGCCAGATTCGAGTGTTTCCGCGGGCACGATGGCGGAAGCTGGCGCGGGGCAATTTTTCCGTTCCAGCTATCGTCGAAAAAATACGCTTGTTTAGCAGCCACAACATTGTCGAAGATGCCTTCCTATCGAAGATTGCATCGATCCGCGCCTGGTTGCCGCAGAATAGCAAGCCGGGCGCCGTTCTTCTTATCGGTTTGAACGAGCGCGAACCCTTTACGATTTTGGATGGAAACCACAGGTTGGTGGCGGCAACCCTGACAGCGCCGGAAGACATACAGAAGTTTCGGTTTCTCTGCGGACTCTCTCCGCGGATGACGCAGTGCTGTTGGTACCGAACCAATGTGGCGACGCTTTTCCGCTACGGCACGAATCTGTTGACCCATGCCGTGCATGATCCCGAGGCGGAACTCGCGCGCCTGCTGCAGGCTCGTGATGCCTCCATGCCTGAAAATGTTCTAAATGTGCAACTTGAGGACTACCGCAAACCCTAGAGCGCTCTACAGCCAGGACTGGATAGGCGGCAAGCCGTGACCAGTCTAGTCTTTGTGGAGATCAAGCCCTGTATCGCCCTTCGGGGCGGATGGAGAAAAGGGCACACTGGGAGTTGGGACGATGAAGATCACTAATCTGGCCAGTGGGAGACCAGTAGCCGTTAAACAGTTACCTGAAAAATTAACTCTGCATCGAGGTAGGGCATTTTTCCGTGAAATAGAGTCTTGCTTGAATTCAGACCGGCCTCGAGTGGTGCTGGATGGTTCTAAGGTAGAGGAACTGGACAGCGCTGGAATCCATGTGCTGCTACGCTGCCTGGAGGAAGCCATTAAGCGGAATGGCGATGTCAAGCTCGCGGCCGTTTCTCCTCAAGCGGCAGCGATTCTTGAACTCGCGAAGCTGAACCATCTGTTCGAGATGTTTGACAACATCAGTGACGCAGTGGACAGCTTTCACCAAATCCCCGTGTTCGCATTCCAGCCGGCTATCGATTCCGGGTATCCGAGTCCTGAGTATTCAGGACCCGGTCATTCAGCTCCCGCTTTCGGGACTGCTGCGTAACGGCTGAGAGAATTGATTACGCGCCGAAAGGCGTAACTCATGGTTGGGCACGTCAGAACTTGACTAGATTAGAGCTCTAATAAGTCAGAACTTTAGTAAATCAGAGCTTTAGTAAGTCAGAATAAGGAAGTCCCCAGGAAAAGAACGATGGAAGTCCCCAGGAAAGAACGATTCAACCGGAAAGAACGATTCAACGCATGATGAGAATCTCGGGTCATTGGCTCGTGCAACAAATCGCTGTGTGCCTCGCCTTGGTACTGATGGCGGCTCCTTTTGCGGCGTCATCGCCGCAGCAGGAGAAGAATCACAGCCAGCCCGAACAGCAGACTGTCTCCTCTGCCGAGACGCAACTTTCAGCGCCCGCTAGCGATAAAGATAGCGAGACTCCGGTCGTTCAACCGGAGACGCTGCCTAATAGTCCGGGCTCCGTGCGCTCGCTAGCAGCTGACAGCCGGGTTGCGGCACAACAGCCTTCCCCCGAAGAGCAGCCGCAAAGCGGCACGCAGGAACCGGTGGGCACGGCTGCTGCACCGTTTGTAAAAACAACGGGTGTCGCGGCCTCGCAACCAGCGGGAGCGGCCATTGCGCCGGCAAAACAGAGGCGAGCACGTTCAATACTGATTAAAGTTGGCTTGATCGCGGGTGCGGCCGTCGCGGTGGGAACGGTTGCGGCATTGTCCAGTGCGAGTCCCAGTCACCCCTCCCACTAGCCGAAGAAGACGCGCCGGGAAAGAAATCGTTGGAGCATGATTCCACAAACTCTTGAACGTCGCAGACCAATCTTAGTGAGTTTTTCCGGCATCGATGGCTCCGGTAAGAGTACTCAAATTGAAGCTTTATGCGCCCGGCTGAATGAAATTGGCGCAGGCGTGTCGTTATTTACTTTCTGGAATGACGTGGCCAGACTGACGCAAATTCGGGAAGCGGCAGGCCACACCCTGTTCAAAGGAGAGAAAGGCGTTGGCACGCCTAATAAGCCGGTGAACCGGCGAGACAAAAACGTTCGGTCCTGGTATATGACGGTAGCACGATTTTGCCTTTATCTTGTGGATGCGATTTCGCTACGGGCTGTGGCGGCGAAGGCGAGGAAAGCTAATACTGACATAGTGATTTTTGACCGATATATTTATGACGAACTCGCGAATTTTAACTTGCGTAGCAGATTCGCAAGAATTTATGTACGGCTTTTGACGGAGTTGGTGCCGCAACCTGATTTCCCCTTCTTACTGGACGCGGACCCGGTGCGGGCTCGCGCGCGTAAACCTGAGTACCCGCTTGATTTTCTCCAAAGCAACCGTGACTCCTATTTGGTTTTGAGCGAACTGGTGGGCGGAATGACCATCATCCCGCCACAGGCGGTACACGTTATCGAACAGCAAGTTCTGCAGAGAGTACTAGAGAAACTCGTTCCTGACGGCCCTCCTCATTTCTCATCTCTCGCTCGTACTGTGCCGAATGCCTCAGAGTAAAACGGCGCGCACACCGTTTGCTCACCACATGCGCTTCTAACGGGTAGCTGCTCACCAGTATATGAAGCTGAAGTTGTCCAAGTACGTGCTATACGCCGCTTCATCGTAATTTCCGTCCAGCTGGTAATTGGCCGTGATCCCCCACCAGCCCGCAGGAGCGGAGCCCGGAGCGTAGTACTGGTTAATCGTGCTGGTCACTCCGTTCAACGTGATCGACTGGAACAGTAGCCAATTGTCAGATTCCCGCTGCCCTCGAATCGTCACATGGTTCCACGCGTTGTTTACGGGATGACAACCAACGCTGGTCGGGACCCATTGGGCGCTTACGTTGTCCCAAATATCCCATTCGTTCCCACCCGCAATGCGGCACTGGTTGCCCCAAATCAATCCGAGGCCGTCGAAGTACATGCTGATGTCGAACTCCAGGACCTGCGTCACAGCTAGGTTCGTCGGATAGAAGTAGGCGTCATAGGTAAAGTTGTGCAGGGTTGGAAGGAGAGTGTGATTGGTGTCGGGAATGCCCTGCGTCGAACCCTGGCCGATCAGAGGAATACTCGACAGAACGTCCGAATAAGGTGTGGTGCCGCCGATGCTGAACTCGGTTGACTTTCCAGTCAATGAAGGCGATTTGATCCCCTGCGTCATGGACCAGTTCACTCCCGGGCACGGCGCGGGACAGATGTCATAGCTTGGAGCCAACTCACCCCAGCTCTTCCATCCCTGGCTGGCCTGCAGGTTGGAGAGTACCTTACCCTCAACCGTAAATTTAATCGGAGTATAGGCGGCTCCTCCACAATAATCCCACTCTTCCACCACGCTGTTGTAGGTTCCTGAACTCAAGGTCAAGTTGGTATTCAGACTCGCTCCACCGACGGTATACATCAGTTTGTCGTCCACGTAGATGCCCGTGGCAGCCACGCCTTTTGCACAAGGCGTGATCGCCGTTGCAACGTAATGCACTGGCGAACTCACTTGACTGTTGTTCGCGGGCGATGTCACCGATACCCCAGCCACATTGCTGACCGTGATCGCCACCGGCGTAAAGGTTGCGCCACCACAGTAGTCCCACTCTTCCACGACAGTGTTATAGTTGCCTGGATTGAGAGGCCAATTGGTCGCCAGAGTGGCTCCATTGACGACGTAGACGAGTTGGTCGTCCACATAAATGCCCATAGAAGCCACGCCCTTAGAGCAAGTACTAGTGGCCGCTGTTGCGGCGTAATGCACCGGCGAGCCAACTGTAGCGCCATTCGTGGGGCTGGTGACAACGACACTTGCGTTTGCGAAGGTCGCTAACAATAGGAAAATAAAAGCGTAGTAGTAAGTCCTCATGAACTTAACCTCAGGAGTATGTTTGGAACGCGTAGTTGCGGAATCGCAAAGCCCTGAAATTGCCTAAAGACTAGTCCCGACGCGAACGGGACATGGCCCCTGCAGTCACGACGATCAATCCCACCAATTCGGAAATTCAGGAATGTTGCTCAAAACCTAATACAGGGTTTGCTGTAGAGTCAACACAAAACGGCCCGGTTTATACTCAGAAGTGCATCCTGAGTCTCCTAGCCCGCAGTTGGCGCACAGGTCGCTGAGAGGCGATCTCAAGATTAGACGGTGGTGCAGACTATTCTGACGGAATTCTGAGATCGACTGCAATTCCACGCACTTGTCGTCAACCCCTCTATCACGCTCCGCATCAGAACACTACCACTTCGAAAGGGGAACGCCCCCATGGGTGCAAACTGTGAATCGTCGCTCCGCAATCCAAAGCTTTCAATTGCAGACATTTAACCCCCCCGCTCCCAAGGAAATGATGCGGGACCAAAGCCCACTGCTGAGCCTCGCCAGGAAATTTCGGACGAGCGAGCTAGCGCTCGGAATGATACGGCAAACTTTTCGTATATTTCAGAGCATCGGCATCAGTCTGGTTCCGAATCACTATTACTGGCCAGTCCCCGATTTCAAGGAATTAGAGGCCCGGAAGTGGCCAGATGAACAGCCCCCGATCGGCGTTGATCTCGCGTTGGAGAAGCAACTGGACTTTTTGCGCAACGTGGTGCCGCAATATCAACTGGAATGGGGGCTGGAAACAGGCGCGATTGCCAGCGCAGGTTACAAGCAGGGCAACGGATTCTTTGAAACCGTGGATGCGGAGATCGCTTACTGCCTGGTGCGACACGTAAAGCCCAAACGGATTATCGAAGTCGGGGGCGGCCACAGCAGTAGAGTTATGGCAGCCGCGCTGGACCAGAATTTGAAAGTGGACGGCGTGCGCGGAGAATTGCTGACCATTGATCCGCATCCGGATCGCTTTCCAAAGGAAGCGCTAAGTGATCGGGTTCGGTTGATCGCCGCGTCGGTGCAGAGCATCGATCTCGACATTTTCATGAGTCTGGAGGACGGAGACTTTCTATTTCTTGATTCTACTCACGTTGTAGGCATTGGCAGCGACGTGGTGCGAGAGTATCTGGAGATCGTGCCACGCATCCATCCGGGTGTGTTGATTCATGCGCATGACATCTTTATCCCCTCGGATTATCCGCAGGATCTTGTGCTGAGGAGTCTGTCTTTCTGGTCTGAGCAGTATCTGCTGGCGGCTCTGCTTATGTCTAATCCACAGTTCGAAGTGGTGTGGGGAAGCAGCGCTATGCAAAGCTCTAACCCGGAGGCACTCGAGCAAGCGTTCCCGCACTGGAGGCACAGCTATCAAAACATGGCGCTGGAGAACCGTCGCTTTTTACCCAGCATCGACGGTGATCGGGTGTGGCCGTCGAGTTTCTGGATGCGCAAAGTAGCCTAACTTTGTTGCTATGGAGTGGAATCCGATTTATCCGTCCGGGTTTTGTGCGGGTTCGCGCGAGACAGTTCTCACGGCATGCAGAACACCTTTTGTAAAACCTCCTAAGGCAAACTATTCAAATAGCAGGCCCCGCTGGTGTTTTGCGCAGGCGGGCTTGGAGGGGTCATCCAGGGTGGGTTGCTGAAATTAAAGAACTCAGTCATGTCGATCTGGGCGGCGTCTCGTTTGGTGAGAGCCGGCACGTTGAAACGCGTTTCGATGAGCTTCAGAATCGCGGTAGTATCGGCGACACTGTGCGAAACGTAATTTTTGTTTGAGTAAGGCGATACTACGATGAGGGGAACCCTGTAACCTGTGTAGACAAAGTCGCAAGTGGGGCCAGTGGTCGAGGTGCAAATATCGCCAGGGAGTAGATCCACCGGCTTGATGCCATCTGGACTTGTCGCCATTTGCGGCGAAACGTGATCGTAGAGTCCGCCAAATTCATCATAAGTGAGAATAAAGACAGAATCCTTCCACGAGCTGCTTGTCATCAGGCCGTTGATGAGCGAAGAGACATAATTAGCTCCCAGCTGTATATCATTGGGCTCCGCGTCGGAGTTGGATGGATGCTCGTCGAAGCCTGCGTCTGACGCGGGCTCGATTTGAGCGACCTGCGGCAAGGATCCGTTCTGCAAGTCAGTGAAGTACTGAGATATCGGAGCGATGTTCTGAGGATATTGCGTTGGGATCGATTGGCCCCACTGAAAATTCTGGATATAACTCAAAGTGAGCAAGCAAGTAGGATCATAAGGCGGGCCGGTACAGGCGCTCCCTTGCGGGTCGACATAAATCTTCCAGCTCACGCCGGCTGTTTGCAGCTCCTGAAAAACTGTTGTTGCGGTCAGCAATGCCGTGTCGTTACTGTCCGTGCCTAACGGATACACATATCCCTGGGAGGTTCCGGCTACAAGATACTCTCGGTTCGGTTGGGTGCGCGCCAATGCCGGGTTGAAAAATCTGTCAGATGTGGCGAAATTCGAAGCCATGAAGTAGTAGTAGTTAAGATCGTTACCATCGTAGTATCCCATCGCACGAATCCCATTAACGTCATTGAATGGCGGCTGATCAGCTCGAGCATCGTGTCCTGCAGCATAGACGAACCCGTTTAAAGCGGCGGGTTGCAAACCAATCTGATCGTTGTAATCCCAGTCTACGTGACTCTCGTTCCAGGAAGGGCTGGGGTTTTCGATGCACTGAGTAATCAGGTGATACGACGTGATCTGGTTATTGGTGTCATATACGCAATCGCTCGGCGGTGGCGCTGTGGGATCGCAGCCGGGGTTGGTTGGAGTCGGCCCCACAAGAGGCGCCTGGCCCGAACTCGGATTGAACTGCGGCAAGCCGTCGAAAGATTGGTCGGGAATGCCATTCTGCGCCCAGTACTGGCGCATGGCGCCAAAGTAGTGGTCGAAAGAACGATTCTCCTGAGCCAGAAAAATAATGTGATTGAGAACGGAGACGCTGGGAGTGGTCGGCGGCGGGCTGGGACTGGTGCCGGTGCTTGTCCCCAACCCCGCGCAGCCAGGTATGACGAGCAACATCGCACTTAAACAGCAAACTGCAACACGGCACCTGAAAGTGGACATAAAGGTGGCCAATTCCTTTCGTCTTCTCGATGCGTTACGGCTGGCGATACTGTGCAACCGTCTCAATTCTTTGGCTTGCTTTTGATGCTCGTGGAAGTTTCCTCTTAGGAAACAGTGCATCTCGCATTTTCATCTTCGCTTTGTGCAGCTGAGATTTCGAGTTCCCGATGGAACATTCCAGAAGCTGCGCTATCTCGTGATGCTGAAACCCTTCCACCTCATGGAGATCGAACACCTGACGGCAACCGGCGGGAAGTTCCTCGACAGCTCGGCGCAGAGCAATGCGGTCAACCGCGCCGCTTAAGTTGGGATCCGCTTTCCCGATCTCGCGTTTCAAAGAAGGCGAATCGGCCGATACCGGCTCGTCCAAAGAAACCGACGGCGGGGCCTTGCGGCGACGCAATTTCATCAACACAGTATTGACTGCGATACGGTACAGCCAAGTGGAGAACGCCGAATCTCCTCGAAACGAGTTGACGCTGCGAAACACCTGTAGAAACGCTTCTTGAGTCAAGTCTTCCGCATCAGCGATGTCTCGAGTCATTTGCAGGCAAACCGAATACACACGCTTCTTATGCAGCTGGTAGAGTGTCGCAAAAGCCTGCTCGTCGCCGCGTTGTGCGCGTTGCACGAGGCTGGCCTCCGATTCAGTTCGCTGATTTTCATCCCTCAGCGGAATCACTCGTACGGGAGGCAGGTTGGTTGATGTCGCGGATATTACGCAAGTTGCCACGGTAGTCTCCTTCGATCAGAACGCAATGCCTGGAGTGCTCTCCTTTAGGTCGCGAGATGCACGTTACGAACAAGAGACTAGCGAAGCGGGGGCTCCCATCCCATCCGGGCGCTGCTGTAATCGATTACGGAACTTGCTGTACGCTGGAAGGTAATGATTAGGCGAGGTTTGTGATGGGCGCGTTGCTTTCTTTTTAGCGAAAGTTTTTGCAGTTTTGCCGAGCGGCATGGTTCTGCCGCCTAGCGCACATAGTATAGTTCGCTAAAAAAGGTGGAAACCGACCTCAACACTGATTTGAACCTTCACGGGCTTTCCATCTTTCATGGCTGGCTGGAAGCGCCATTGTTCAACGGCTTCGACGGCCTTAGCATCGAGCCCGTAGCCCAATCCGCGCACGACTCGGATATTGCGGGGATGACCCGTATCGTCGACAATCAACCAGAGAATACACGTTCCCTGGGCCTTCGCATTACGCGCTTCTTCGGTGTATGAGGGATCTGGGGTCGAAACGGCTTGCGGAGCAGAGATTCCGCCGCCCACCTTAAACACATCACCGCCGATTCCGCCGCCGCTCCCGGAGCCCACGCCCGGCCCGTGACCCACACCTACACCGGAGCCCGATCCGGACCCGATTCCGCCACCCGAACCAATTCCGTTCGAGACGGGAGCGGAGGGTAGTGGCACGGCGGCCGGGTTACCTAAACTGGGCATGTGATTGTCGGCCAAATGCAATTGCGGAGGAACCACCACGGTCGGTTCAGCAGCAAGCTTCGGTTGTTCGTTGCGAACGATAATCTCAGGCGGAGTAATCTGTTGCATTGCCGCCTTCGGTAACCTTCCCTTCGGCGCCGTCAATTTTTCGTGCTCTCCGCCACCGCCACCGCCGCTGGCGATTTTCTTCGCCACCGGCAAGGTATAAGTTTCAGGTGAAGGCGCGATCAATGTTACCGTCTCCTGTGAAATGATCTGCGGGACAACCTTCGAACCCATGGTTGAGACGGCTATGATTAAAGCGACCAATACGCCGTGCACTATTACAGAGCCCAGCAAACCATTGGAGCGATAGTTGTTGTAGTGGCCCCAAATTGCGTCCGGCCCAACCGGACTCACCCTTTCCATGGCCGATCTTGCCTCCGCTGTCTCTAGAGGCACGACGCGTCGCCGCCCTGTATATAGAGTTTCGAGCGCCTGCGGCGATGAAAGTGAAGACAATGTGTGGGCGGAACTCTGCTGACTTGACATTGGTGCTCCTGATTACTTCGCGGTACTCCGCGAAACTTCGACCACACGGATAGATGCGCGAAAACTGGAAGCGGTTTACGAGATCATCATCGGAATGAGAGATTGGGAAGAGGTTAACGGATCGGACAGAGGTGCAGCAATTCGGAAAGGTCAACGGGGTCGAGGTTGTTACAAGCACCGCGTAGGGAATTTACCTGATTGACCTATAAGTTAAATTCGCAATATCAATGCTCATAAGTCACGTACACCCTCTAACACAGCGCTTGTTTCTCTGAGTATGGCAGAAGTTGGGATCACAAGTTCGAGCAAGGTCCCCGGGCTTGCATTTCTTAGCCGCAATTCTCCGCCAAACTCCAAGGCACGCTGTTTCATACCACCGATTCCCACTCCCACTTTCTCCGGTCGGAGTTCTGCAACGCGTTCGTCGATCCCCTTGCCATCGTCGAGCACCGAAACGACGATCAGTCCATCTCTCTGATGGAGGCTGATCCAGACCTTTCGAGCTTCCGAATGCCGGAACACATTGGTGAGAGCCTCTTGTACTATGCGGAAAACCGCGGTCTCGACTTCGGGTGCCAGTCGGGGAAAGTCAGGCGGGAACGTCAAGCACCGCTTCGATGCCGCTTCGCTTGGTAAGCCCCTCCGCGTACCAGCCAAGCGCCGAGAGCAATCCAACTTCATCCAACAGCGGCGGATGCAGCAAGTGAGACATCGTGCGTACCTGCTGAATCGCGCGATCGATCATGCTGCTGGCCTGGGCGCATGATTCCTGCGGTTGGGATTGGTTTTGCAGAATAAGCTTGTCCAATATCATCTTAGCTACGGCCAGTTCTTGTCCTAACCCGTCGTGCAGGTCGCGCGCGATGCGGCGGCGTTCCTGATCCTGCGCAGACAACAGGCGGATGGAAAGACGCCGCAATTCGTCTGTCCGCCGGTCCACCATTTTTTCCAGCTCAATGGCGTTGTTACGAATCGATTGTTCCAGCAGTTTGCTGTCATGAATATCGGAACACGTGCCGTACCACTTGACGATCTTTCCCTCCGAATCTCGAATGGGAACTGCACGGGCTCTAAACCAGCGATAGTCGCCGTCTTTCGAACACAGACGATACTCCGATTCGTATTGCGACCCGCCATTCACCGACTGTATCCAACTGTCGTTGCTGCGCTCGACGTCGTCAGGGTGCACATAGGTCAGCCAACTGATACCGCCGCTACTGGGTGATGCTCCTGTATATTCATAAAACCGTTCGCTGACATATTCGTAACATCCATGTCCTTGACTGCTGAAGATGACATCCGGCGCGGTGCTGACGATTGCGTCCAGTTCCTGATTCCTGCCCACTAATTCCAGATTTAGCTGCTGCAGCAGTTCAGCTTTCGCCGCTAACTCCTCGGTACGATCTGAGACACGCCGCTCTAAGTCACGATTTAACTCTTCAAGTTGCCTGGTTTTCCGGTGTAACTCCGCGAATACCCTTACTTTTGCCCGCAGAAGTTCTTGGACTACAGGAACCGAAATATAGTCGACTGCGCCGCGTTCGTATCCCTTAAGCCGGTCCAGATCGGTTAGATGCACGGCTGAGATGAAGATGATCGCAGTCCGCTGAAAGCGCGGATGCTGGCGAATCATGGCCGCCAACTCAAAGCCATCGAGCTCCGGCATACTGACGTCCATCAGCACGACGGCCACATCGGTCTTCAGCAGAACTTCGAGCGCCGCTTTTGCCGAAGTCGCTTTGATCAGATTTTCGCCGAGTTCGGCCAACATTACCTCATAGCTGAGCAGCTTGGCCGGCTGGTCATCCACCATGAGAATGTTGACTTTCTGATTTTCACTCATCAATTCACTCCGTGCCGCGCACGAAACGACACTCCACCCCCGCATCAATGACTATCGGTGAAGCCACATGCGCAGGGATGAGAGTAACTGCTCAGTGTTCACCGGCTTGGCAAGATACTCCGACGCGCCGGCTTCCAAGCATTTTTCCCTATCTCCCTTCATGGCTTTAGCTGTCAGGGCGATGATCGGCAAGCGCTGGAACAAACTGTTCTGCCGGATCACCCGCATGGTCTCATAACCATCCATCTCTGGCATCATGATGTCCATCAGAACGATCGCGACATCGGGAGTCGACTCTAGTTTTGCGATCGCTTCTCGCCCGGTGCCAGCGGTGATGACCTCCATACCACGACGCTCAATCACGCTGCTGAGAGCGAAGATGTTGCGCACGTCGTCATCCACCACGAGCACTTTCTTTCCGACCAGAGCATCGTCGGAATGGTGCAACCGATCGAGCATTTTCTGTTTTTCTTCGGGAAGATCTGCGACCACACGATGCAGGAACAGAGCAGTTTCATCCAGCAATCGCTCGGGTGACTCGACGCCCTTGACCACCACGCTGCGCGCCAGCGCATGCAGACGCGCATCCTCCTCCGGAGTAAGTTCCTTCCCGGTGAAGACAACCACGGGCAAATCGCTTAGTGCAGGCGTGTCGCGGAAGCGCTCCAAAACCTCAAAGCCTGAAATATCGGGCAAGCGCAGATCGAGAACGACGCAGTCGAAGGAATGCTCGCCCACCACACGAATAGCCTCTTCGCCGCTGGAAACGACGGTGACGTTGATGTCGTCGTAGCCAAGCAACGCGCGAATACTAAGTTGCTCCGCCGGATTATCTTCCACCACGAGCAGACGTTTGCGTCGAGGAGCGGCGTACTCCTTGATGCGGGTTAGCGCTGTTTCCAATCCCTCGGGAGTAGTTGGCTTGGTAACAAAGGCAAAAGCACCGCGAGCGAGGCCATGGTGGCGGTCTTCGTCAAGCGTTAGCATCTGCACCGGAATGTGCCGCGTGGCTGGGTCTTGTTTTAAGTGATTGAGCACCGTCCAGCCCAGCATGTCGGGCAGGAAAACATCCAAGGACACGGCGGTCGGATGATATTGGCGGGCGAGGGCGAGAGCCTCCGCGCCTCGCATCGCCACCAGCACCTTGAATCCCTTGTCGCGGGAAAGGTCGCACAATACACGCGCGTAATGAGGGTCATCTTCAACAATAAGCAAGATGGCATCATCAGGGTGCAGATTATCGCGGTCGTCCGGAATCTTTTCGATCGGATGTTCCGCAACTCCTGCCGACAACTGCACGGGGGAACTAGACGATGCGGTTCTGCGCTCGATCATGGCCGCGCTGGCAGTAGAGGGCCCGACATAGGTTTGCGGCAAGTAGAGGGTGAACGTGCTACCGCGGCCTGGAGCGCTGCGCAACTGGATTTCTCCGCCCAGCAGGCTGGCCAGTTCGCGGCTGATCGCCAGTCCCAGTCCGGTTCCGCCGTACTTGCGGCTGGTGCCGGCATCCGCCTGCTGGAAGGCCTCGAAGATGATGCGCTGCTTGTCGAAGGGAATGCCAATACCGGTGTCGGCAACTTCAAACGCAACCACGGCTGCTGCTTTTCCTAAGATCAGGTGATCTTCGCTCCACCCGGACTTGGCCACAGACACTGCCAATCGAACGCCTCCGAGTTCAGTGAATTTGAATGCGTTCGACAATAGATTTTTCAATACTTGCTGCAGACGCTTCGAGTCTGTAACCACGCTCGGAGCAAGTTGCGGGTCGGTGCGCACCTCGAAAGTAAGGCGCCGGTTCTCGGCTTCATGCCGGAAGGGTCGTTCTATCATGTCGAGCAGGCTGGCGACAAAGACCTCTTCCGCCTCCACCGAGACCGTTCCCGATTCGATTTTCGACAGATCAAGAATATCTGTGATCAGGTTCAGGAGGTCGGTTCCGGCGCCGTGAATAGTGCGCGAGAACTCAACCTGTTTTGGTGTCAGGTTTCCATCTGGGTTGTCGCTAAGTTGCTGTCCCAGCACGAGGATGCTGTTCAGCGGAGTGCGCAACTCGTGCGACATGTTAGCCAGGAATTCCGACTTATACTTCGACGTAAGGGCCAATTCCTTGGCTTTTTCTTCCAAAGCGCGCCGGGCTTGCTCGATTTCCTGGTTCTTGCGCTCAACTTCTACGTTCTGCTCGGCGAGCTGTTGCGCTTTTTGAGCTAACTGCTCGTTTGTCTGCTGTAACTCCTTCTGCTGCATCTGGAGTTCGGTGGCTAACTGCTGGGATTGCTTTAGCAGTCCTTCTGTCTGCATCGTGGCCTCGATACTGTTGAGCACGATGCCGATGCTGGCCGTAAGCTGCTCCAAAAATGCCAGATGCGAAGTCGTGAAGTTACTAAGTGAAGCTAGTTCGATGACCGCCTTTACACGATCTTCGAAAAGTACGGGCAGCACGATAACGTTTTGCGGAACTGCTTCGAATAATCCGGATCGGATCGAAATTGTGTTGGACGGCAGTTCGGAGATGAGCATTCGGCGCTTCTCGGCCGCGCATTGTCCTACCAGTCCTTCGCCAATTTTCAAGCGCCGGAGATGCCCATCTTCGCCGTCACCGGCAAAGGCCGAGAGCAGCACCATTTCTGCCGATTCTTCCGATCCCATCTGGTAAATCACGCCTTGTTGAGCATTGACTAATGGAGACAGTTCCGACAGAAGCATGCGTCCGACCGTGGTCAGATCGCGTTGGCCCTGCAACATACCTGTAAAACGGGCCAGGTTCGTCTTCAGCCAGTCCTGCTCCGTGTTGCGGTCGGTCGTCAGGCGGAGGTTGTCGATCATGGTGTTGATGTTGTCTTTCAACTCGGCCACTTCACCGCTGGCTTCTACTTGAATAGATCGAGTAAGGTCGCCTTTCGTAACTGCCGTCGCGACCTCAGCGATAGCTCGCACCTGGTTGGTCAAGTTGTCAGCCAATAGGTTGACGTTGCCCGTGAGATCCTTCCACGTACCAGCAGCGCCGGGCACGTTGGCCTGGCCGCCTAGCCTGCCTTCTACCCCGACTTCGCGGGCTACGGTTGTGACCTGGTCGGCAAATGTGGCCAGCGTATCCGTCATGTTGTTGATCGTCTCGGCTAATGCCGCAACTTCACCCTTGGCGTTTACGGTCAGCTTTTGAGTAAGTTCGCCGTTAGCTACGGCGGTTACGACTTTCACAATGCCGCGGACCTGTTCCGTCAAGTTGGCGGCCATTACGTTTACGTTGTCGGTTAGATCTTTCCAGGTGCCAGCCACGCCCGGAACCTGCGCCTGACCGCCCAACTTGCCTTCTGTGCCGACTTCGCGGGCAACGCGAGTTACTTCGGCGGCGAAGGCGTTGAGCTGATCGACCATGGTGTTGATGGTGTTTTTGAGTTCGAGAATTTCTCCCTTTACGTCTACAGTAATTTTGCGCGATAGATCGCCGCGAGCAACTGCCGTAGTTACTTCGGCGATGTTTCTTACTTGCCCAGTCAGGTTACCGGCCATGGCATTGACGGAGTCGGTAAGATCTTTCCAAGTACCAGCGACGCCGGAGACGTTAGCCTGTCCGCCTAAACGGCCTTCGCTGCCTACCTCGCGGGCTACGCGAGTTACTTCGGCCGCGAAGGAACGCAACTGCTCGACCATGGTGTTGAGCGTTTCTTTCAGCTGCAATATCTCGCCGCGCACATCCACCGTGATTTTCTTCGAGAGATCGCCATTGGCAATGGCGGTCGCGACTTCGGCGATGTTGCGCACCTGGCCGGTAAGGTTGCTGGCCATGAAGTTGACGTTGTCGGTGAGATCTTTCCACGTGCCGGCGACGCCCGGTACTTGCGCCTGGCCGCCAAGTTTGCCGTCGGTGCCCACTTCGCGAGCCACGCGCGTTACTTCGCCGGCGAACGCATTGAGCTGGTCGACCATCGTGTTAATGGTGTTCTTGAGTTCGAGAATTTCGCCCTTTACGTCAACCGTAATTTTGCGCGAGAGATCGCCTCGGGCAACGGCGGTGGTTACTTCGGCGATGTTGCGGACCTGGCCGGTGAGGTTACCGGCCATGGAGTTAACGGAGTCGGTAAGATCCTTCCAGGTTCCGGCGACACCCGGCACGTTCGCCTGACCGCCGAGACGGCCTTCGCTACCGACCTCGCGGGCCACGCGCGTAACTTCGCCGGCGAACGCGTTGAGCTGATCAACCATCGTGTTGATGGTTTCTTTCAGCAGCAAGATTTCTCCGCTGACGTTCACGGTGATTTTCTTCGAGAGGTCACCGCTGGCGATGGCCGTCGAGACTTCGGCGATGTTGCGCACCTGGCCGGTCAGGTTACTGGCCATGGAGTTGACAGAATCCGTGAGATCCTTCCAAGTGCCGCCGACGCCCGGCACCTGTGCCTGGCCGCCTAGTTTGCCATCCGTGCCCACTTCGCGCGCGACACGCGTTACTTCCGACGCGAAGGAACGCAACTGGTCCACCATCGTATTGATAGTGTCTTTGAGTTCAAGAATCTCGCCCTTCACGTCAACCGTGATCTTGCGCGACAAATCTCCGCGGGCCACAGCCATGGAGACTTCGGCAATGTTGCGCACCTGGCCAGTCAAGTTGCTGGCCATAAAGTTAACGTTGTCGGTGAGGTCTTTCCATGTACCAGCCACGCCGGGTACCTGCGCTTGGCCGCCCAGCTTGCCTTCCGTGCCCACTTCGCGGGCTACGCGTGTGACTTCGCCGGCGAACGCGTTGAGCTGATCGACCATCGTATTGATGGTGTTTTTCAGCTCAAGAATTTCGCCTTTCACGTCGACGGTGATTTTGCGCGACAAATCGCCTCGGGCCACGGCGGTGGTGACCTCGGCGATGTTGCGCACCTGACCGGTGAGGTTACCGGCCATCGAGTTAACGGAATCTGTGAGATCCTTCCACGTGCCGGCCACTCCGGGTACGTTGGCCTGTCCACCGAGCCGGCCTTCGCTGCCGACCTCGCGGGCCACACGCGTTACTTCGCCCGCGAAGCGGTTGAGTTGGTCGACCATCGTGTTCAGGGTTTCTTTGAGCTGCAAAATTTCGCCGCGCACGTCGACCGTGATCTTGCGCGAGAGATCGCCGTTTGCGATGGCGGTCGCGACCTCAGCGATGTTGCGAACCTGGCCGGTGAGGTTGCTGGCCATGAAGTTGACGTTGTCGGTGAGATCTTTCCACGTTCCGCCGACGCCGGGCACCTGCGCCTGGCCGCCCAGCTTGCCTTCAGTGCCGACTTCACGAGCCACGCGGGTGACCTCGCCGGCGAAGGCGTTGAGCTGATCGACCATGGTGTTGATGGTGTCTTTCAGTTCGAGAATTTCGCCTTTCACGTCGACCGTGATTTTGCGCGACAAATCGCCTCGAGCGACGGCCGTGGTCACCTCGGCAATGTTGCGGACTTGCGCCGTCAAGTTACCAGCCATGGCGTTCACGGAGTCCGTGAGATCTTTCCAGGTGCCGGCGACCCCGACGACCACGGCTTGTCCGCCCAATTTGCCATCAGTACCCACTTCACGTGCGACGCGCGTGACTTCCGAAGCAAAGGACCGCAACTGATCGACCATGGTGTTGATGGCTTCTTTGAGCTGGAGAATTTCGCCGCGCACATCGACCGTAATCTTGCGCGAAAGATCGCCGCTGGCCACAGCGGTTGCGACTTCAGCGATATTGCGCACCTGGCCAGTCAGGTTGCTGGCCATGGAGTTGACGGAATCCGTAAGATCTTTCCAGGTACCGGCCACACCGGGCACCTGGGCCTGGCCGCCGAGTTTGCCATCGGTGCCGACCTCACGAGCTACGCGCGTTACCTCGGCGGTAAAAATGCCGAGCTGCTGAATCATGGTGTTAACGATGTTCGCCGAGCGCAGGAACTCGCCTTCGAGTGGCCGTCCATCGACGTCGAGGCGTACGGTTTGGGTCAGGTTTCCTTGTGCGACCGCAGCGATCGCGCGGGTAACTTCAGCGGTAGGCCGCAGCAAGTCCTCGACGAGCGTGTTGACCGAGACTTCAATATCGCCCCACGCTCCTCGCGCTTCATGAAAGCGCGTGCGCTCGCGTGTTCTGCCTTCTTTACCGACTACCTGGCCAACGCGGTTCAGTTCCTGGGCCATCTGTTGATTGGCCGCCACAATCTCGTTAAATGTGTCGGCAATCTTGCCCTCTAATCCGGTCCACGATCCTGGCAGCCTTACCGAAAAGTCGCCGTCTCGCATGGTTTGCAGGCTGGCGAGAATCGCGCTCAGGCCGGCTGCAGCAGGCTCAGCCACGGCAGCGGCGTTCCCATTATTTTTGTTTTCCGCATTCCTGGGGTCGTCGCTCTTGTGGCTCTCAAGGGATCGGCCATTGGCAACCGCCGTCGCCGTTTCCCGGCTGTTTCTCTTCATCGTGCTCTCCTGGGGGGCGGGCCGCCGAGGCCGCCGGCGACATCGCATATCGGCGAGGCCGAGGCGGCCCAAGCGAAAGGTGCCATGGGGGAAGGGGGCATAAGCGCGCAGGCACCGTCGCGCAGCGTGGGAAAAGACACACTACCGATATCAGGGTTTCCCCGAAACATTTTGTTGACTACGATCGAACGGATTTATCGGTCAAACATTTATCAGTCAGACATAGTTTTTTACCGGAAAAACTTCAGGCTGACTCTAGGGTTTTTACTGTAGCTCGAAACTGAAGGAGAGCCATAGAAACCCAGAGATTTCATAGATTTGCCTTGGAGTGATTTGAATTGGGGCATTTTCCGGCGCAAGACGGTATTTGCTTCGGACACCGACGCTCATGCAGAAAAGCCGCGCGGAAAAGCCGTGCTCTTCTGAACTTGCGGCTATCAGGCTGCTGCGCAAGCCACAGCTCTTTCCAGCGTTGCAGTTTCGCTGGCCCCTGTCTGGCGTAGTACTTCCATGGCCTCAGATGTGCGATCGCGTTCAGGGCATGCGACGTAGACCAAGACTCCCATCTCGCACACTCGATCTTCAAGCCGCTCCGCGTCTCTCTTAGAAAAGCCCAATCCGACCAGCGCTCCTGAATTGCCGCACAGGCCAGGTGAATCCTTCCTCATGACCAAGGCCTGGAGGAACGCCCGTGAACGTATGAAGAAGCCCGATGTTGGTATGATCACAGCGCCCAGTTTCATGAGCCAACCTATCATCTCCACCGACATTTTGCTGGCCTTGCGCTCCGAGCAGAGAATATTCGCGTCGCGCATGACACTGGCGATATGATGCCTGGGCCAAACCATCAGGCAAATCTGCTCGTTATCGAATCCTGACTGGTTCAACGTCTGCACTATATGCTGAACGGGAACATCTTCGGCATACATTCCGTAAGCGGCTGGGGTGCTCAGTGCCATAATCAGGTCTCCAGTCCATGTGTCCTAAGAGAAGGACATTTATGCGGGTTACGTGTGACGGCGGGCCGATGCGGCTAATCGATGATGCGGCTAGTCGATAAGACTGCTGCGCCCACTCACCGGGGATCGACAAAAATCTCTCTCCATTGGAAGTTAACTGACAACTGGCACGGAAGCACTAGGGTACATCCTGTAGAGAAGGTGCACCTCGGTAACTCAGCCTGTTGAAAAGTCGACATCGATCGGGCGGGGGCAGGGTTGGTAAGGGGGGAAAAGCTCGGCCCTCGCGCGCCCAAATACGAGTGTTTCAAGGACTTAGGCATTTTGTTATGAATGATCCGAGGCAGTCGTGGCGCCGGGTGTGGCTTCTACGGTTACTTCCACCTCGGCGCCTTTCTTCAGGCGAACTTGGGCGCCGGTTTCATCAGTCAAGGTATTTTCGATCCGAATTTCACGATATAAATCATCCGCCCCTTCAATCGCGATCTGTGCCCTTTCCGGCTCGCCCGGACTGAAGGGTGGGATGATTTTTTCGACGGTTGCAGGCACGGTAATGCTAGGATTTGCGCTCATGAAGGATCTCAGAACTTTAGTGGTGCACCCGCGATCAACGGCTGGTTGCTCCGGAAAACACTGCACTGACGACTGGGTCAATACATTCATACTCCGAGCGTGTGAAAATTCCACCTTCAACTCGCCGTGGACAGCGGGGAACGGAATTTATAATTCCGTTCCAGTAGGGGGCATACTCAGCACCGAGCGGCGGATCTTGTCCGTCACGTCGGCCGCTTTACCGCGAACGGTTTCGCGGGTCTCGCTGCCGGACGCGGGCGCCAACAGAATTCCCAACGCTGCCCCGACTCCAACGCCCAGCAAAAACCCGGTGACTCGGGAAGGCCAGTAATTCTTGCCGCGAAGAGCGTCGAAGCGATCGACCGCATCCGCGTAGCGGCTGGAGACGGTGTCGCTCACGTCGTCAAACTTACTCGAGACAGTGTCCGTAAGATCGCTCACGCTGTCTTTGATACGATCGCCCACTGCAGCGCGAACTTTCGGTTCGGTAAACAGAAGGCTCAATTTAGCGGCGAGCCGCACCCAGTCCTTAACGTTCTTGTTTCCAATGTTCCGCATAATGAATCCCCTTTCAGATGGTTTCGCAAACGCGACTCTAATGAGACCAAGCCGGCAATACTATAGGTCGATTCGTGTAGTGCGTCGAAATGAGGATGGTATGCCACTTTGGTCATCAGGCACAATCTGGCTGTTCAATGTATCGTGCTTCCACAAAGTATCGTGCTTCCACAAAGGTTCGCAATCTAGGCGATCCACCTGATAGAAGAACGTTCGGAGCTGCGTTACTTTGAAACCGAGTTAAGGCGGCCGGAGATGCGGCACAGGTTTTTGCCGTTTCCCTGTCTTAGAGCTGTCTGAAGCGGAACGGCCGTCAGGACAGTCACGCATCCCGCCGCCAGGCTCTGAACCCTTGCGGCTAACGCTGTTTTTTCTGTGACGACTTTACTGTGACAGCGAAGGCTTCGATAACAAAGGTAACAGCCCCAGAAAATGCGGCACCTTGCACGTGTCGTTACACGGTGAAAGGTGCCGTCTTATTTAACGTGGCCTCTCCTCTAGCGTGGAGGTTTGCCGGCTCGCGGGGCTGCCATTCTTTGCTGCATCTGTTGTTGTTCCTGTTGATGTCTTTGCTGTAGTTGTTGCGTCTGTTGCTGGTGACGCTGCTCTACCTGTTGCCTTGCTGCATCGCTTTGTTTCGCCGCACGTTGGTCTTCCTTTTCCTGCTGCTTGGCCACTTTTTCGCGCTCTTTGTTCTGCTGCGCGTAGAGCTTTTCCTGTTGCTTCTGATACTGTTTGTCGAGTTTTGCGTTACCTGTATTCGGGGCGGCGGGTTTTTCCATTGGTGGAAGCTCGCGAACGTGGGTTGCCGTGCCGCTCGCACGCGCTGCATTTCCGCCACGATTCGCCGGAGGCGTGTAACTGCCTCCTGCTTCGCGGGCTGGTACCGCTCCGCGATCTTTAAAATCGCCGGGCCTGGGCGTAGCTGCGACCGCTGGCTTGCCGTGGTTTGTGGACGCGCGCTGCTGCGGATCACTATGGGCGTCCTGGGCGTGTTGGACTTGCGCAGCGACCGGACCTATATGTCTCTCATGCGCCGCTGCTTCTTCTGCAGGCGTCGGACGCGCAGTAATTCCACCCTGGCCGCCGTTGTAGCTCACGTGGCTCACATTGGTCTCGTTGACCCTCGTGTTGTAGACGTTGTGGATGTCTGTGACGTTTACATTGGCCACAGCCCGGTTATAAAAGAAATGTCCGCCATCCCAACGTCCGCCGACGAATCCTACGCCGAAATAGCCAAATCCGTAATCGATCCCGCCATAAAATCCAATCTGCGGTCCCCAATAACCGTCATACCACAGAAAGCCGCCGTCTCCCCATCCCCAATATCCAGGCGTCCATAGGAAGCCGACTTCCGGTGCGAGTACCCAGGTCCCGGGCACCCAGTAATAATCGTCAAAATCATCTCCCCAAGCCCAATAGCCCGGTGTCCAAAGGAAACCGTCGCCAGGGCACAATGGCTGCTCATAGACCGGAATTGGAGGAGGAGCAAACGAAACCGCGATACCAATTGCTCCGAAGGAGGTCGCGGACATACACAGCACAACAAGTCCGGACAGGAACGCGAACAACAAGGTGCGAATTAAACGGACGTGCATGGTGATTCCTCTGGCTCATCATCCCTCGTTTGCCCGGTGTTGCTCTACTCCTGCGGGTTTCGTGGACTGAGAGTCGAGACTAGCTTTCTAGATCGTTCACTGCTTCGTACTGCCGGGCGGCCACGCTGGTTCGTTACGCAACACGAGCCGAAGGTGCGGGACGGCTCTGAACGGAACAGCCGGCGTGTCCGCACTGGCACGCGATTTCTGTTCGATCGGCATTATCTTTACAGGATTGACTGCAGTATTTACTGTCGTCCGTGGCAGGGCACGCGCAAGCTGGATGCGCGCATTGGCTGTTGCTGTCAGTGTTCATGGCAATCCTCCGAGGGTAGGCTTAGAAATTATAGACGCAAAAAACCGTCGTCGTAGCGGCAGAGCTGTGGCTAAACTGTTCTTCGGCGGCCAGCCACCAGATCAATGATTAAAATTGCAACGGCCACAACCAACAATAGGTGGATAAGGCTGCCAGCTACGTGAAGGGCGAAGCCCAGCAGCCACAAAATCATAAGAATCGTCACAATTCCCCAGACTAGTCGCATTTTTTCCCTTTCGAACATGAAAGATAGGCTCTGCAATCGCGTTCAGGGCAATCGAGTGCGGCAAACATTCAAACTTAGAAGCGAACACAGTCCAAGAGCCCTTCCGTTGGGATGGGTAGACAGGCCAGAAAAATCCTGTAGCTTGGGAACCGTGTTGTGGTGTGGATTGTGAATTACATGGAGCTGATCTTGATATAGCGCCGCAAATCTGGAAGCGTTTTAACGACGGCATATCCCGCCAACAGCACGGTCGCCAGGACGAATACGTCAGTCGCGATCGTGACGCCTTTTTTCATCATAAGAGTTCTTCTCCGATCTGGTTTATCAGCTAGAAGTTTGGCTTGCTAACTCTCGCGTGAAACGCGCTACGCGATCTTCCTAGAAGGCCGGTCGCCCATGCTGGGGTCGTCAATAGGATCCGGTCTTCGAGTGGGATCCGGTTCGGTGGGAAACTTTTGTCCCCTTTCCGGATCATTAGTGGGGTCGGGCATGGTCGGCAAGTGCGGACCGCCTTCCGGATTATTCTTTCCCGGTTCCGGCATAGTGGGCAGATCCCCGCTCGGCTGGGGCATACTCTTAAACGTGTTGTGGCTTCGGTGTTATCTAACATGGCATCCTCATTTTTGATCGTTGTTGCCGGATTTGTGCCTCTACTTATGAGAGACCAAGACCCGGCCGGGAAGCTTGGTATGTCCGGCTCCCGAGATCTTCCACAGCGAGGCCAATGCTTTGGCTGCCTCGTCCAATGCACGCTTTTGGAGGTTAGCGTGGTCAATATGCAACGGCAGGAAATCGCGCCGCACGCGCTGCGGACGAGTCTTTTTTGCGATGTTCTTATCATCGTCGTTATTCTTACCCTTACTCTTATCCTCGTTCTTATCGTCGCGCAGTACGGCGAGCGATTGCTCGAAGACACTTTTCAAATGATTGGTAGAGTCGGCTTGTTGTTTCCCTGCTGCATCATGGGTCATCATCGCTTGCCTTTCAACATTTGATAACTAATAGCTAAAGATGCGTTTACGACTAAAACGTCCCATCCACAACTCAAGCTGCGGATTGCGAGGCAGGAGTTCCGTCGCCAGCGAGTTCGAAGTTAAGTTTCTCTGCGATACCGTTCAGCGCGGTGTCCGCCTGTTTTTCTTCTTCCAGGGTTTGGCCGAGAACATCGGCCGCGGCCGCATCGCCCAATTTGGAGGCATAAGAGCGAACACAACCGTAGCCAGCTATTTCGTAGTGTTCTACACGCTGCGCGGCGGCGATTAGGGCGGCATCTTTGATTCTTTGATCCACGTCATCTTCCGAGATCACCTCATCGCCTTCTTTAACCAGACCTTCCATAGCCTCGCACTTCTTTCCATCGGCCTTCTGGCCCATCTGTTCACAAACGCTCTCGATGCGGAGGGCGTGTTCTCTGGTTTTCTCCAGGTGCTCTTCGAAAGCGGCCTTCAGTTCTTCCGAGGATGCGGCCTTCGCCATCTTCGGTAGTGCCTTGATCAATTGTTGTTCCGCGTTATAGAGATCCTGGAGCTGGTCCAGATAGAGATCCTGCAGTGATTCAAGCTTCATAAAACCCTCCGAGGAGATTTGGTATTGCGAATATGTCGAGCGAGAAAGACCCCATGGAGACAATCAAATCCCGATAAATTCTGATCTCTCTGTCCTGTTGTCCTGCCACTCGCTCGCTCTTACGCAGAAGCACGAAAAAAGAGGCGAGGAGCAGGAGCCAGTTTTTGACCGGCCCCTGCTCGGTAGGTGGGTACAAGCGACAAGAAGAAATTCATGTCTTGTAGCTTAGCCACCTCAGCCACATTCAGAAATCCCCGCGACTGTGTACTTGTCTTAGGGATTGCATGTAAGGAGATCGAACTAATCCATGACGCGCAAACTTAATCTCAGGTCTTCCGCTACAGCAACAACCCCAAACAACTAAAGCCACAACTGGATAGTTGACCGTCGCAGAGAGATCTAGTGTCTGAGGGATGCGTAGTCCGACAAATCTGGCGCCGCTGCGCGCTACCGGTACGCACACGCATGCGAACCGCCGCCCGTAGAAATGCATCAACGTGGCTTAGAAGGAGACACAAGTGAAGGTCGATACCGGCACCCCAGCCAATCGTGGCAGTCTCGATTTGATTAAGCGTGCTCAGCGAGGGGACGCGGAAGCATTTGCTACCCTTTTTCATACGCATAAGATGCGCATCTATTCTTTATGTTTGCGTATGACGAACAACACGGCGGAAGCCGAGGATTTAGCTCAAGAAGCGTTCTTGCAGGTTTTCAGAAAATTGGCCACCTTCCGGGCAGAGTCAGCATTCTCGACCTGGGTTTATCGGATCGCCGTCAATACTGTGTTGATGCATTTTCGCAAGAAGACTCCGTGCCGGGTTTCGTTGGATGAGTCGTATTGCGACCGTGGGGACTCAAAACCGGTGCGCCGCGAGTATGGAGCCAGGGATGGGCGCCTGGAAACCTCAGTCACTCGGTTGGCGCTGGCTCGAGCCATAAGTGAGCTGCCTGATGGCTATCGTGTCATTTTCATTCTGCACGAGGTCGATGGTTACCAGCACCGCGAGATTGCAGAGCTGCTCGGATGCTCAGTCGGAACTTCAAAGTCACAACTTCACAAAGCAAAATTGCGCATTCGTGAACTTCTGACCTCTATATCTCAGACTCAACCCGAACTGCTGCGGTCGGCTGCGGCTACAACCACCAGCGAGACTAGACGAGACCAAGCGGCATCCGACCGACCTAGATTCGAAAGGCGCAAGGCTTGGATAACGCCATTACCGTCGGCGCTACCGGCGAACGCCACTCCGTTTCCGGGCGAACTGCGGTCGGCGGCCTAACCGAAGGCCCTGAAATTCGGGACTAGGGCATAGACGGGCGTCGTCTCAGGTCTTAAGGGGATGGTTGGAGCCGCCATTAGAGGATAGGGTTTACAAGGTAAGAAACAACAAAATTCCGGTGCTCGGATTGGGCACAGCAACAGAAGAGGCTGACATGAAGGCAACAAAGTATCTTTTGACCCTGACCGCCATGGCCCTGATCTGCAGTAGCTTGACCTGGGCGGCCGACAAAGACGAATCTGATATCAACAAGCGAATCGACAAATCTGCGGCGGTTTTGAAGGAGGTCATGGCGACTCCTGACCACGCGATTCCTGACAAGATCATTGACGACGCGAAATGCATCGCGGTCATACCCTCCCTGTTTAAGCTCGCAGTAGGTTTCGGCGGGGAACACGGAAAAGGTGTAGCGAGCTGCCGCACTGAACATGGATGGAGCGCACCCGCCCCTATCGATATCTCTGGTGGAAGCTGGGGACTCCAACTTGGCGGCCAAGCTACCGATTTGGTGCTGGTGTTTATGGGTGACCGGGGAATGGAACACCTGTTGTCCGACCATTTCAAGCTTGGAGGGGATGCCTCCGCTGCCGCGGGCCCGGTTGGACGGGACGCTTCTGCCGACACAGATGTCGAGATGAAAGACAAGATTTTGACTTATTCTCGCTCCCGCGGTCTTTTTGCCGGCTTGGATCTGTCCGGGTCCGTGGTAAAGCAGGATAGAGACGAAACCAGGATCCTGTTTGGCAAGATGGTTCCATTCGAAGACATTCTAAAAGGCAGGATAGCGCCGCCAGTTGGCAGCCAGCCGCTTCTCGCCGTTCTGCACGATGTTTCCGAACAGGCAAGAGAGCACCGGGCGGCGGCAAACACCAACCCCAGATAGCGAAGTCCGGTGTCGGGAGAAGACACTCGAGTGAAACGATGGAACGTAACGGCCAAGTTCACAGCTTGGCCGTTAGTTGTTTTGAAACAGTTATAGAGACTTGCTGGTCTAAAAGCTTGCGTCTCCAAGTACATAACCAAACCTCGCAAGCTACAGACTTGAACCGATGCCTGGACGCTGAGGGCTAAGGTACCTTCGCACTGTCGGCTAATGACAGGCCTGCCGGTGACGTGGATCTAGAAAAAGGAGCGAACAAAACAATATGTACACTATTCTGCTGATCATCTTAGTCCTACTTCTCATCGGCGCCTTGCCGACATGGCCATACAGCACGGGATGGGGCTACTATCCCAGCGGTGGTCTCGGCCTGGTTCTCATTATCATACTTGTCTTGGTGTTGATGGGGCGCGTGTAGCCGTCGGAAGGATTCTGTTGCGCGGTGCGGCGCAATCACGGTTCAGTCAAAGGAAGTAACGAGGCTTTCGTGAGCTGGTTTTTCGCATCCTTCTCATTTCCATCCAATGCAGCGAGGAGCTCCTTGACTAACAACGACAATTTTTCAGAGTCATGCTCCTCGGACGCGGCCACGTATAACTCGCGCCTAGTGGTTGCCGTTGCTCTCGGCCATACGTGCCTCCTGTTAGGTGGTGGATGACCCGTTACTAAAAGCATGTTCTCGGCCAAATGATCTAAGTTGTTGATTTTCACGGAGGGAATGTTGGTGATGTGTGTAATTAAGTTAGAGAGTCTGCAAAAAAGAGCTGGCCGGGAAATGAAGCATTCGATGTATTGCCCCAGGCCGAATACGCGAATATTGTGAATTCAATGGTGTTGTGATGGATTTGTCTTGTATCGATGAGAAGCGAACCGGTAAGCAGCGCGCAGTTCGTATTCTTGTGGTAGATGACAACCCGTCGGTTCGCCGCTCTCTGCGTGGGATCCTCGAACAGCATGATAATTGGCGCGTTTGCGATGAAGCTCGCGATGGCCGGGACGCAGTAGACCGGTTCGGCAGAATTCATCCCGATCTCATCGTGCTCGATTTTCAGATGCCCGAGATGAACGGTCTCGATGCCGCCCGTATCATCTCTGAGCGGTCGCCAGAAATACCTATTCTAATCGTCACGCTCTACCTCTCGAAACAGCTGGCGGACGAAGCCAGGAAAGTCGGCGCTCGCGGCGCCGTCACGAAAACCAATATCGGCGCGGTGATAGACGCCGTTGGAGCGCTATTGCGTGAGGAAACTTACTTTCCCAACTGATCAGCAGCACCTACTTTGCGGCGAAGGAACGCCAAGTCCGGATAAGAATTCAAGAAGTCGGATCTAGTCAGTCAGCCGTGGCGGTCTTTTCTTTTGTCTGATTTCCGACAGAGGCGGGTAGAGGCAGCGTGACTGAAATTAACGTTCCAGGTGTGCAGCGCTGAATACTGAACTGGCCACCGAGTTCACGAATGCGTTCTCTCATACCTGTCAGGCCCACACCGGAATGGGTTCCATTTGCTCGAAAATTCTCTAATAATCTGGGTTCCATTCCTTTTCCGTAATCTCTTACTTTGAGCGACACGAAATTGGGCAAGAGCTCAAGCGCTACCTCCGCCCTGACACTGTCGGAGTGGCGATGGATGTTGGTCAAACTCTCTTGCAGAACCCGGAAAAGCCCGAGCGCTATGGGTTTCGACAGCCGGTTCAATTCATCCGGCAGGTCTACCTTCACTTCGATCCCGCTGCGTTGCGCAAATCCTTCGAGATACCATTTGGCGGCGGAAGAAAGTCCAGCTTCGTCCAGAAGCGGCGGATGCAGCAAATGCGAAATCGTGCGCGTTTCAGCGATCGACTGATCGAGCAACTGGACTGCCTCTGCCAGAAAGTGTTCCTTATGCTGGCTGAGGTACATCTCCAGATTCATCTTCGCGCCCGCCAGATACTGTCCCAGACTATCGTGCAGCTCACGCGAAAACTTCCTGCGTTCCGCGTCCTGCAGTTGCAGCAAGCGCCCGGTGAGCCGGCGCAGCGATTCCTCGCTATCGCGGGCGCTCTGTTCCGCGTCCGCGCGGGCCTTCAGTTCGGCGGTCAACAGCCGATAGTGGACCGCAAGCAGCTCGAGCGCCATGATGAACGCGACGGCCAAGACGACCACGGTCAGAATAAACAACCGATCCGTAGCCCTTCCTCGGATCTCGAAGAGGCGTTCTTCTTCAGCCCGCATTTGCTGTGTGATCGAAGTCATCTCAGAAGAAACCGGGACGCCGCGGCGATCAAAATCCGCTTGGCCCTGCATATTCTGAGGCTCTTGCATTTTCAATTCGATCGATTGCCGCAGCAGCGCCACTCTACGGTTGATGGCGTCTTCCAGACGCAAACAAAGCTCCTGCTGCTTTGGGTTGTCCGCGGTCAGTTCGCGCAGAATCTGCAGCTTCCTGGGGATGTTCGGAGCCGCCGCCTCGAACTCCTTGAGAAAATCCTCATTCCCCGAAAGCACATAAGCGCTGCGTGCCCGCCCCGCTCTCACGTATGCAAGATCGATGTCGCCGATCGCGGTCTTGACCTTTAAGGTGTGGACGACCCGCCTTTCACTCTGCAGGAGGCGGTTGATCGTGGCATAGGTAGCCAAACCGCCGAGGAAGAGCAGCATTACCGCCGAGGCGAATGCCACTTGAGCTTTCTTCCGTGGTGCCATCATTGAGGAAGCGGAAACTTAGCTGTTACCGCCTTTGTCACCAGCTTCCGCCAGCAGACGGCGCTGGTTGAGTTCGGCTGTCAGCAGCCTGAACATCTTGTCTGAATCTTTCTCAATTGTCACATGCCTGCGGACTTCGCGCCACTGGTTGTCCAATCTTCTGGCCGATGCATCACTTCGGCCGCGTGCTGACATCGCGAAATTTCTGCAGCCTCCACTTTTCGAAAAATTCACCGGTACCGATTTCGCCCCCGCAGAACCCCCGCGGAGAAAAAGCCAGCGCCGGTTCATGAGGCCGCCTGCTCTGGGATCTTGCCCGCGGCGGTTGTACCCGCTGCGGTCGTATTGGGAGCCTTGCATTCGGTGACCGCCAGGAAGCGCAGCATCCGCAGAGCATCGCCGAGGGCGAGACGTTCTTCCGCCGCACCCGAATCATCCGATCTTAGCTCCGTGATTCGTTGTTGAATCGCGCTCTCCGCGGCTGCGATTCGCTGCAGTAAATCTTCAAGCTTGAGCTCCAGCACCGCGGATCGATAAAGTTCCTGCCACCCATATTTCGGATTCATGGCGCCACCTCAATCTTCCCAGGTTTCAGAGTACATGCCCCACTAAAAAGGGGTGGGAATACTTCATGCGCATGAATTAAAGAAAACCCGCGCAAAACTAAGGAACGCAGCGGAGAACTAAAAAACAGGCGCATGCTAAACACACCTGCGTGAATTCCAGCCGAATTAAAAATATAATAAAAGTATTTTAAACGCAACATAAAAAATGTCTTGACAACAAAAATAAAGAATAATATAAAATCCTCTTAAAGCAGGGGAGTCCGTATGGCAAAAGAAACTAGCAGCAGGGACAAGAAGCCTGTCAAATACGAACGCGTGGTGCTGGCCGACATCCGGAGAACGCGCCGCGGAAAACATCACGACTTGCTGGGAGGGATTTTTCAGGATCTGGAGTCGTTGCCGCCGGGGTCGGCAATCAAGATCCCGCTGGCTGAAGTCGATGGCACGACTCTGGCCAACTTGCGCTCCGCAGTCCATCGTGCCTCCAGCGCGCGTGGGCTAGGCATCGAGACTTTGTCAGACGAAGAAAATTTCTATATTTGGAAAGCCCCAAAATAAGCCGCTGGCTTTGGATTCAGTGGCACTCTCACGACCTACCCACCATCGCTACAGGGTTTCAGGTATTTCCGGCGAAATATCAAAGAAGTACACTAAGGCGCGCAATCGGTTTCCATTTGCAACCCACGCGCATTTTTGATCCGGAGGCGATGTTTGTGAGCACTGCAACCATGTCCAGCGGCAATGATCTGCCATTACCGCGTCTGGCGTGCCAAAATGGCCGTCACTTCCACACGGCGCAGTTTTATGCGGACAGCCAATATCTGTTACACGAATTAAATCGTTATATCGGAACCAGTCTTCAAGCGGGAGATGCGACCGTTGTCATCGCCACCCAAGAGCATCGCGACGACCTAACGCTATGCTTGCGTTCTAGTGGAATTGATCTATCCGGGGCCATCCAGCAGGGACGTTACATCGCGCTGGACGCGGCCGACACCTTGAGAACATTCATGATCGATGGCGTGCCCGATGCCGCGCTTTTCAGCCAGTCCGTCGGAAGCGTTCTGAAGCGGGCCGCTAACGCTGTTGCTAAAGCAAACACTCCGCACATTTCCGCGTTCGGAGAAATGGTCGCTTTATTGTGGCAGCAAGGCAATCCCGAGGCGGCGATACAGCTCGAACAACTCTGGAACGACATAGGACGCTCGTTTCCGATGTCGCTCCATTGCGGCTACCCGATCAGCGTGTTTGACCGCGAAGACCACGGGGACTTATTTCTTAAGACCTGCGCTCAGCACTCCCATGTGATTCCGGTCGAGAGCTACTCCGGCCTCGATAATGATGAGCAGCGCCTACGCAAGATCAGCCTTTTGCAACAAAAGGCACAGGCGCTTGAGACTGAAGTGGCGGAGCGCAAAAAAGTTGAGGAGGCGCTGAGATGCACCCAGGCTCAACTCGAATCCATCGTGGAACAGCGCACGAAAGCATTGAGACAGCTTTCTTCGCGCTTGCTTGCCATGCAAGACACCGAGCGTCGCCGGATAGCGCGCGAACTGCATGATAGCCTGGGACAATATCTAGTCGGATTGAAACTCAATCTGGAGATGCTCAAGCGATCGCCCTCCGAAAGACTGTGGCTGGATGTGGATGAGTTAATGCAGCAATGCATATCTGAAGTGCGGACGCTTTCCTACCTGCTGCACCCGCCAACCATGGACGCCGCGGGATTTGCATCGGCGGCTCGTTGGTACGTGGAAGGTTTTGGCCAGCGCAGTGGTGTTCAAGTGACGCTCGATGTCCCCGAGAATCTAGGCAGGTTACCTGATGCTATCGAACTTGCGCTCTTCCGCGTGCTTCAGGAAGCTCTGACCAATGTGCATCGTCATTCTGGCGCCACTGAGGCGCAGGTATCGATCCGGCAAGATGCCGGACAAATGATTCTCGAGATTAAGGACAATGGCAGGGGAATAAGCGAAAAACTGCTCACTCATTTTTATGAGAACGGGAGTGGAATGGGTGTCGGGCTGGCCGGTATCCGCGAGCGAACCAGGGAACTTGGGGGCGTGATGGAGGTAGAGTCGGACAGGCAAGGTACGCAGGTGCGAGCGTCTATGCCGGTTCCGCAGTCAATTCAAAAGTGAAAATCTAAAGATCCGGAGGGGCGGTCGGTCGCGCGGGCAAGTGGCGATAACGCGACGGACAGGCGTCGGCGGTGAGGGGTAGTATGAATCGTCGCCGTTCGTCCTTCCAAGCCAGCAAGCCTTATGACAGTTCGTATTCTGGTTGCAGACGACCATCCAGTCGTGAGGCAGGGGCTTGGAACTTTACTCGGCAGCCGCTCCGACTGGGAAATTGTCGATGAGGCGGAAAATGGAGTTGAAGCTGTGGAGAGGGCAGAACGACTGAAGCCGGATGTCGTCGTGCTCGATGTTAGTATGCCGGAGATGGATGGCCTGGAAGCTTGCCGCCAGATTCGAAAAAGGGCGCCAAAATCGGAAGTGCTTATGGTGACGCAGCACGATTCTGCGCAAATGGTGCGTGAAGCTTTGCGCGCTGGAGCCAGAAGTTACGTTGTAAAGTCCGACGCCGCCAGGGACTTACTGGCAGCGGTAGAAGCAGTGAGTCAGCATCAGTTTTTCTCTCGCCACAAGCCCCCGGGGGCAGGCGATTCTGTATGAACAGAGTATTGTGCATCTGGCTTGAAATTCGGGTTTGAACAGAGTCCAATTAGAGCAAGAGGGGTCGAACACATATTTTCCTGCTTGTCCCAATTAGTTGGCAGTTTGGTTGTGCGAACTTGATTGTACGAATCTGGCGGTTCTAGCATCCCTCACGGAGGTGAGCCATGAAGTTGCGCATCTTGATCGCAGATGACCACGAAGTTGTTCGGCGCGGACTGGCCTCGCTTTTGCAGTCACATGAAGGCTGGGAGGTGTGCGGCGAGGCGAAAGACGGGCGCCAAGCTGTTGAAATGGCCAGGCAGTTGAAACCGGACGTGGTGATTTTGGATATAGGAATGCCGATCCTCAACGGTTTGGCTGCGACGCGCCAACTGGCACAGCAGAACCCACAACAGAAGATGATCGTTCTTACCATCACCGATTCGGATCAGGTTATACGCGAGGCTCTCGATGCCGGCGCTCGCGGGTTTGTTCTGAAGTCGGATGCCGCGCGCGACCTGGTCTCGGCCGTGGAGGCGGTGCAACACAACCGCATGTTCTTCACGCCCCGCGTGAATGACATGGTGCTGGCGGGCTTTCTTGATAAAGGCATCAACACCTCCCGCGATGAGGCTCCCCAGTTACCCAAGCTGACTCCGCGCGAATTCGAAGTGATTCAGCTTCTGGCGGAAGGGAAGAGTTCAAAGGAAGTTGCCTGTCTTCTGAACCTGAGCACTAAGACTGCGGAGACGCATCGCAGCAACATCATGCGCAAACTCGACATTCACTCGATTCGCGATCTCGTGGTCTACGCGGTCAAGAACGATATCATCCAGGTGCAAATGCCGTCAGCGCGAGCCACTCCAACGGAACAGTCCGTGGCATAGGAGGCACAAACTCGGGGGGATTGACCGTCATCTGCTCGCGCCAAACCAAGATTCTTTCTGATTAAAGTTTTCATTAAACAAAAAGGGAAGCCCACGATCGGTTTCCCTTTTTGTGAGGACTCGAACAGCGGGTTAGCTGGCCCTGCGTCTTTCAAAATCTTTACTCACTTCTTTATTCACTTCAATCTCCGCTTCGCGGGAAGCTTTGTTCCATTCGTCAACCTGCTTCTGAGCTGCGTCACGCGCAATCCCGTATCTTTCCTGAATTTTGCCGATCAATTGATCGTGCTGCCCATCGATGATGTCGAGATCGTCGTCGGTCAATTTGCCCCAACGTTCCTTTACCGATCCTTTCATCTGTTTCCACTTGCCCTTCATTTGATCTGAGTTCATTGACTACCTCCTTACCTGGGTTAAGATTTCAAATTGCGGCCAGTTTGCAAACCGACGAAACCGGCGTCCATCAGTTTTTACTTTCCCCTTTTGCTGCTTTGCGTTTCGAGCTAACTTGCCTGACGCAAGTCTTCTGTGTCAGGTTCAATACGGTCAGAGTGCGCCTCGCCCGTCGATGAAATATCCTGAGCGCCGGTGGCTTCGAGAATGAGCTTTGCCCGTTTAGTGCTATCGGAACCGCCGGAGTGGACTGAAAGTAGAATTCCACCATCTTTAACTCGGCCTTCGAATCGCTTCGCCTCGTACTCAGGAATTCCCATTCCTGCGAGGGCACCGGCTACGACGCCGACCGTGCCTCCCACGCCAGCTCCTGCGAGGGCGGCCATGATCGGGCCGGCTGCGATAAATGGACCCAACCCGGGGATAGCGAGTGCGCCAACTCCCAGCAACCAGCCCAAGGCACCACCCAGCACTATTCCTGTTCCGGCGCCTGCTGTGGCGCCTTCTGGCGCTTTCGTACCTTTCTCGTGCGCAAAATCTCTAGTCCCTGCGCTGGCCGGGAACAGTACCGAGATATCTTTGTTGCTGAAGCCGGCCGCTCGCAGCCCATCGACCCCACTCTCGACGTTCGCATAGCTCGGATAAATACCGAAGACTGCTGTGTTCTTTCCCGACATGGCGTTTTCTCCTTCCAAGATCAACAAGTAGTATCCACTAAAAACACTACCGGCTGGTCACTGCGGTTCCCATCCAGTTGAGGCCTTACTTCGGGCGCAGGGTGGCTGTAGATTCTTTCACAGAGACCACGGAGCAAGGGCCGGGGCCTATGCGTAAGCTAAGCGAGGTTATGCCGCACTAAACTAGGTGCGATGTGGTAGTTAGTGCAATATCGTGCTAGTTAGCGCGGCTACTAAGACCATTACAAACGCCACAAGAATGGCCACACCAGTACCGAGCAATACGATTTCGCTTAGCAAGTCCGCTTTCAACAGCTCGTCTTTCTGCATTACCCCTCCCTTAAACCGAACGTTAGACGCTAAGAAGAGAGGGAGAAAGCGTGGATACCGAGAATATGACATATATGTACAGCATCTACCCTAAGGCGAGAACGAGGAACGATGAGTTCGCTAACAGACGACCTATCACGCTTCTAAGTTTGCGCGATTCCCAGACGGGGCGATTTCGCCAGGATTAAGCTGCTTTGCGCGTTTGCGCTGCTTTTGCAGCCGCCTTCTGACGGCTGGGCTTGCCAAGTTTGGCAGCCGATCGTTTGGCTTGTCGGGAAAGCTTTTCATGACTCGCTGCACTACGGGGTTCGCGCTTCAATGCTGCCTCGACTGCACGCGAGCGCGCCACCGATGGCTTATGCGCTTTTTCTTTTTTCGCGGCTCGTGTATCCTGCTCCGCTTTCTTTCGGATCGACGCCGGGCCTTTCGGCGGGCTCAACTTCACCCCTGCTCTTCGCGCTTTGGACAGGCCAATGGCGATCGCCTGTTGCGGCGAACTGGCGCCATGTTTCCCCTCGCGAATATGATGTATCTCTTCCCGGACAAATTCTCCGGCCTGAGTTGAAGGCGACTTACCCTCGCGCGCATCCTCTCGGGCTCGTTCCAGTGTTTCTTGCTCTGGCATTTGATGTTCATTCTCCTTTCAGGCGGCTTTCGTGTTGACAGATCCTTTTGCTTGTCCGATTCGCTTTGAGAGCAAAGTTTTCGCTTTTTCCAGCTCAGTCCGTCGGGTCGCGGTAAGGCCGCGACCGGCCCGGTTAATGAAGTAATTGAGCATTCGCATGCCCGAAGCCGGACCTTTCGGCGAAACTTTCTTTGAAGCCAGGCTTCGAGCTATTATCGCGGCGCTTTTCGTAAAAAGACCAGGCGGAGGGTGAGTGGAGTCAGTAGTAACTCCCGCCACCCACCGCCTGGTCGCCTTGGGTTTCGCGGATCTCGTGCGTTTGGCACTCGGCATCTCTCGTAGGCCTCAACTGCGCCATAAAACTACTTCACCGCTGCGACGCGTTAGCCGGTGACACTGTCCCGCGGGCTTGGATAACCTTCGGCTCAATACTTTCCGCTTCTTTCAGATGATCTTGCAGCGTGGGCAGAGTTTGCGATGCAAAGTTCTTCACTGCCGCGTCCCTACCAGAAGTGCTTTCGCTCTGAAATGCAGCCACATCTTTCTTGTGATCGCGCACCATGTCTCTCATGTAGGCCTTGTCAAACTGATCGCCAGACAGCTTGGAGAGCCGATCCTTCGTCGCCTCGTCCTTGGCGTTCAGACCCTGTGGCAGCGTTATGCCTTCGCTGGATGCGACTTCTTTGAGCTTGTCGTTCGCCTTAGTATGATCGTCAACCATTCGCTGACCAAATTTCTTCACATCATCACTGGAAGCCTTTTGTACCGCCAGTTGACCTAGCTCTACTTCGGCCATACCTCCCTGAGCGGCTTCTTTGACGAATCGTTTGTCGGCGGGGCTCAATCCCGAAGTCGTATTCGAATTGCCCATGGTGTTCGAACCGCCCATGGCGTTCTGAGCAGCAGCACATGATAGCAAGCCGGCGACCATCAAGCAGGTTAAAAAGCGGTGACAGATTGTGGACATTTGAACTCCTTTCGAATTGCACTCTCGACAGAAGTGTATTTGATGCAGCTCGTTAGCAAAATCAGGAATTGTCTGCATTTCGTGACTGGACATTCTGTATGAATAGGTATCGGTGTTCCGATCCGCAAGCTAGTGGAATGAAAAGCTAGGTTTCTTTACTATTCTTTGCCGCCGACGGCTTGTGCATGACCCAGTGCAGCCACGAGTGCGAATCCACCAATGACATTGCCGATCAAGGTGGGGATGAAAAAGTTCGCGGCATAGGTTCCCCAGGACATGACGTGAGTAACCACAAGGAAGAGCATAGTGGTGGACCCGGCAATAATGTGGTTGAATCCGCTGATACCAACAAGATAGGTAATGATGATAATAATGCTGACCCGAGCGGATTCGGCACCAGGAAGCAACCACACCATCAGGGCGATTAGCCAACCCGCAAAAACGGCACGCATGAGCACAATACCGAAGCTGGCTCCCGCATGCGCAAGCCCGATTTCTGTCAAGCACTGTTGAGTGTGTGCATCGAAGATCCCGATTTTACCAAGGCATAGCGCGAACAAGAAAGTGCCAACCAGATTCGCCGTGAGCACGACAACCCATAAGCGGAGCATTCGCGACAGTGTTGACAGGTCTTTTCGTAACAGAAGAGGCAACACCACGGTCAAAGTATTTTCTGTAAACAGTTGCTGGCGACCCAGGATGACGATGAGAAAGCCGACGCAGTATCCTGCGCGCGATATCAGCGGCCGCCACGGCTGATCGGGTAAGCGAGACGCCAGCATCCCCTCGGCGACGAACGAAAACCCCATCGAGAGCCCGGCAGCGAAAGCCGACCACGCCAATGATGCCACCTTGCGATGTAGTTCCTCTTCGCCCTCGCGCCGGATGGTCTCATAAACGACGTGTGCGCCAATGGCCAGGCGTTCTTCGACCTGTTTTTTTTCAGCGCGGGTCGTTACCGTGGTTTCAATTGCGGGTGGGTCAGCTTTCGCCAACTTCTTGGTCATCTCTTTTCCTTGATAAAGAATGCAAGGGGCGTTTCAAAATAAGTCGGATCTCGGGTGCAGTCGATCAGATGCAAACTGGATTGTGGTAGGAGAGATCTGGTAGGGTGTGGAGAAGTTTGTAAACAGTTTGCCAATGTTAACATCAATTTCCTGACGCCCAGCCATACAAGTCCGAGCCCGCTGGCCTACATCAAATCCCCGATATACTGGAGCGCGAAACCGACACTATGGTACATGCGAAACTTACGAGTGTGTCTTGCCGTCGAGAGGTTTAATCTATGCCGTGTCAGCTGAATCAAAAGTAAATGCCCCCTCAACCCCAACCAATAGTCTGGCCGGGTCGTCCGTATCCTCTGGGATCAACGTGGGACGGCGAGGGCGTCAATTTTGCTCTCTACTCTGAACATGCGGAGAAGGTTGACCTTTGCCTGTTCGACATTTCAGGGAGACGTGAGACTTTACGGGTTCCGCTCCCCGAGCAAACCGATATGGTTTGGCACGGCTATTTGCCCGAAGCCCGTCCCGGACAACTCTACGGGTATAGAGTCTATGGTCCCTACGCCCCGGAGCAGGGGCATCGTTTCAATCCCCATAAGCTTCTTCTCGATCCCTATGGCAAGCAAATTCAGGGAGCTTTGAACTGGACCGACTCCCACTTCGGGTACAGAATTGGCCACAAACAAGAGGACTTGTCGTTTGATCGCCGCGACAATGCCGGCAACATGCCGAAAAACCGTGTCATAGACTCCGCCTTCAGATGGGGGGCGGACGAGCCGCCGCGTATACCGTGGCACGAGACACTGATTTATGAGCTTCACGTCAAAGGGTTCACCATGTGTCACCCCGATGTTCCTGCCAACTTGCGCGGAACATATGCAGGTCTGGCAACAGCGCCGGTGATTGACCATCTCACGCGGCTGAGAGTAACTTCCATCGAACTCATGCCAGTGCACAGTTTCATCGATGACCGCCAACTTATAGATCGCGGCTTGCACAATTACTGGGGTTATAACTCCGTAGGATTCTTTGCCCTCGAGCCTCGTTATCTTTCGATTAACTCCATCCGCGAATTTAAGACTATGGTCAAGACCTTACATTCGGCTGGATTGGAAGTAATTCTTGATGTTGTCTATAACCATACTGCCGAGGGTAACCATCTAGGCCCGACTCTTTCTCTCAAAGGAATCGACAATAGCACTTACTATCGCCTCGTACCCGAAAATCTCCGTTATTACAAGGATTACACTGGCACCGGAAACACGCTGAACATGCAGCATCCCCGCGTTCTGCAATTAATCATGGATAGCCTGCGCTATTGGGTTCTGGAGATGCACGTGGACGGTTTCCGCTTCGACCTGGCGGCGACACTTGCCCGCGAACTGCATGAGGTTAATCGGCTCGGCGCCTTTCTCGACATCATCCATCAAGACCCTGTGCTGTCGCAGGTCAAACTGATCGCCGAACCCTGGGACCTCGGCGAAGGCGGATATCAGGTTGGGAATTTTCCGGTGGGCTGGGCCGAATGGAATGATCGCTATCGCGACACGGTGCGCGCTTATTGGAAGGGGGACGGCGGCGTAGTGGGCGATCTCGCATACCGCATCACCGGCTCCAGTGACCTTTACGGTCACAGCGGACGGCGCCCTTACGCCAGCGTTAACTTTGTAACTGCACACGACGGTTTCCCGCTGCAGGACTTAGTGAGTTACAACGAGAAGCATAACGAAGCCAACGGGGAAAGCAATCGCGACGGCAACAACAACAATCTCAGCTGGAACTGCGGCGAAGAAGGTCCGACGAACGATACCAACATTCTGGCTCTGCGCGCGAAACAAAAGCGGAATCTGCTGGCAACGCTGCTGCTCGCTCAGGGTGTGCCGATGATATATGCCGGAGATGACATGGGCCACACGCAAATGGGAAATAACAACGCTTACTGCCAGGATAATCCAATCAGCTGGCTGAATTGGAATCTGCAGCCCCAGGATCGCGACCTGTTGGCATTCGTTCAGCGCATGATCAATCTGCGCAAGAGGCATCCAGTGTTTCGCCGGAAGCGCTTTTTTCAGGGCCGTCCGATCAAGGGAGCAAACGTCAAAGACGTGCAGTGGCTGAATCCCGCCGGCCATGAGATTAGCGAAGACGAATGGCGCGATCCTTCGGTTCGCTGCCTCAGCATGCTTCTCTCCGGTCAGGGCCTGGACGAAACCGATGAACGCGGCCGGAAGGTTGGGGGCGAAAACTTTTTAGTGCTTTTGAACGCTCACCACGAAGACGCTGGATTTACCTTGCCAGGATCTGGTGCCGGCACCCGCTGGAGCGCATGGATGGACACGTCCAGAGAAAACGGATTGCGCCCAGCCGACACGTATGACGCAGCTACAGTTTACCCGTTGCAGGCTCGCTCCCTGGTCGTCCTGATGGAGCGCCGCAAGAATAGCAGGAGGGAAGAACCGAATGAAGCGCCGTCATAACATGCCGTTCGGAGCTCAATGTCGTGAAGACGGAAGCGTGGCTTTTCGCCTGTGGGCTCCCGCTGCTAATAAGGTTGAGCTCTGCCTTTGCGACGTGACCAGAGCTACCCACCTCACTCTTGATCGGCGTGACAACGGGTGGTTTGAGTTAGTAACTGACGCGGCAAAGGCCGGAACTCAATATCGTTTCCGTATTGATGAGGCGCAGAAAGTCTCTGACCCGGCTTCAAGGTTTCAACCGCGCGACGTACATGGCCCGAGCGAAGTTATCGATCCCGGTGCTTTTGTCTGGCACGATCACGCGTGGCACGGACGTAAGTGGGGAGAAGCCGTCATCTACGAATTGCATGTCGGCACATTCACGCCCGCTGGTACTTTTACCGCAGCGCGCGAACGCATAGACTACCTAGCGGATCTCGGAATAACGGCGTTGGAACTTATGCCGGTTAGTGACTTTCCAGGCCAGCGAAATTGGGGTTATGACGGCGTCTACCCATTCGCTCCCGATAGCAGTTATGGGCGGCCCGAAGACCTCAAGGACTTGGTGCAAAGTGCCCATGACCGCAGTATCATGGTTTTGCTGGATGTGGTCTATAACCACTTCGGTCCAGAGGGCAATTACTTGAATTGTTATGCTCCGCAATTCTTTACCGACCGGCATCACACTCCGTGGGGAAATGGCATTAACTTCGACGGTTCTGAAAGCCGAGCCGTCCGTGATTTCTTTATCCACAACGCGCTCTATTGGTTAACCGAGTATCACTTTGACGGGTTACGCTTAGACGCCGTTCATACAATCGTCGACGACTCTCGGTCAGGTATTCTTACAGAGCTGGCCGATACGGTTCGCAGATTTGTGGGCCCTGAGCGCCAAGTCCACCTGATACTGGAAAACGATCGCAATCAATCAACTTACCTTCAACGAGCGACAAGTCCAAAAGAAACTTGCCGTCCGCGTACTTACACCGCCCAATGGAATGACGATATCCACCACGCGCTGCATGTTCTGATCACGAATGAGAAAGGCGGATATTACACAGACTACTCCCACCACCCTATGCAGCAATTGGGGCGTTGTCTGGTCGAGGGGTTCGCTTACCAGGGTGATAAGTCGGCCTACAGAAATGGCGCAACCCGCGGTGAACCGAGCGGCGGTGTGCCGCTCACTGCCTTTATTTCCTTCATGCAGAATCACGACCAAATCGGAAACCGAGCGTTCGGTGAGAGGATCACACAACTCGCAGACCTGCGCGCCGTCCGCGCAACTGCCGCAATTGTTCTGCTTGCTCCTTCGCCGCCGTTGTTATTTATGGGCGAAGAATTCGGAGCAGAAACGCCATTCCTTTTTTTTTGCGACTTCGGAAAGGACCTAGCCGCGGCTGTTACCGAGGGCCGGCGAAACGAGTTCGGCCATTTTTCTCAATTCAGCGATGCAGCGGAACGCGAACGCATCCCCGATCCAAACGCTGGCGCGACCTTTGAAGCCTGCCGGCTCAACTGGAACTGTCTAACCGAATCGCCTCATAAAGAGTGGCTCGAGTTCCATCGAGGATTGCTCAAATTAAGGTCGGAACACATCGTCCCTCGTCTTTATGATGCATGTCGCATCGATGCGCGCTACGGAGTCAATGACCATCAGGGCCTAAGCGCGCATTGGAAGTTTGCGGACAACTCGAAACTAACTTTAGTGGCGAATTTAGGAAGTAATCCAATTTCGGCCGACACGTCTTTTTTAAAGAAGATCATTTACGCCAGCGACGAAGTGAACAAAGAAACTCTCCAGCAGGGAACGCTGCCGGCGTGGTCGGTAGTATGGTCTTTGGAGTCATGAAGCCCCGTTCGCACATCCCGCTCGCCACCTATCGCTTGCAACTCAATAAGGAATTCACATTCCAGCAGGCAACCGAAATTGTTTCCTATCTTTCCGTGCTCGGCATCAGTCACTGCTACATCTCTCCTTGCCTCAAGGCTCGCCCCGGCAGCATGCATGGATACGACATCGTAGATCACAATTCTTTCAACCCCGAAATCGGCCGCGCGGAAGAGTTCGACCGCTTTATATCTGAACTCCACCAGCACGGCATGGGATTAATTCTGGACATCGTCCCCAATCACATGGGCGTAATGGGAAGCGATAATGCCTGGTGGCTAGATGTGCTGGAGAACGGTGAAGCGTCGAGTTACGCAACTTACTTCGATATAGACTGGCAACCGCTAAAGGACGAACTTATAGGCAAAGTTCTCGTGCCCGTCCTGCATGATCATTACGGCGCGGTACTGGAGAGCGGCGAACTCAAGCTCGTCTTTCACCGGGAGCGCGGTGAGTTTGATATTGCCTATCGCGAGCATCGTTTTCCTGTCGACCCCAAAGAATATCCCCGAGTTCTCGAACATTGCGGAACCAAAGCGACCGAAATCCTCGGTGAACAGAACCCGGATTTACTCGAGTTTCAGAGCCTGATCACCGCTTTCCGCCACTTGCCAGGCAGGGGGGAATTGAGCAGCGACCGCGTCGCCGAGCGCAATCGCGACAAGGAGATCCACAAGCGCCGCCTGGCTGAACTTTGTGCACGATCTCCTGAGGTTGAGGCTTGCATTCTCCGAGCCGTTGACGCGGTCAACGGAGATGCCTCTGATTCCGCAAGTTTCGAAGAACTTCACGAACTTATCAAGGCTCAGGCCTTTCGCCTCACTAACTGGCGCGTTGCTGCCGACGACATTAATTACCGCCGCTTTTTCGATACCAACGATCTCGCCGGGATTTGCCAGGAAAACGAAAAAGTATTCGAAGCGACGCACCGTTTCGTTCTCAACCTTATGGCAGAAGGTAAAGTGGATGGGTTGCGCGTCGATCATCCGGACGGGCTCTACGATCCCGCTCAATATTTCGAACGCCTTAACCGTAGTATTGCCGCTGCCACGAAAGATTCGAAAAACGAATCCAGCAACACGTCTCCTTATGTGCTCATCGAGAAAATTCTTACCGGGTCGGAGAGACTTCGCGCCGAGTGGCTGGTAAGCGGTACCACCGGCTACGATTTCGCGAATCTCGTGAACGGCCTGTTTGTAGATCCCGAGGCCCAGATGCGAGTGGAGCGCGTCTATCGCAATTTCACAGGGGGTGAAATCGAATTTGAGAATCTGGCCTATCGCAGCCGAAAACTGATTATCCGAGTCGCATTGGCCAGCGAATTGAATGTGCTCGCCAACCGCCTGTCGCGTATTGCGCTCTCCAGGCGTCGCACGTGCGACTTTACGCTCAATGGCTTGCGTGACGCACTTACGGAAGTGGTCGCCGGTTTCCCCGTCTACCGCACCTACATCAGCGCCGCAGGCGTTTCCGACGAGGACGCGCGTTACGTCCGCCTTGCCGTCGCCTCGGCCAAATGGAGAAGTCCGGCCGCCGATACCAGCATCTTCGATTTCATCAGCGAAGCGCTTCTGACCGGTGTTGCTGATGGACAAAGTCAAGCGTACCGGGACGCAGTCCTAAACTTTGCCATGAAATTCCAGCAGTTCACCAGCCCGGTAATGGCCAAGGGGCTAGAGGACACTGCCTTCTATCGCTACAACCGGCTGGTCTCCCTGAATGACGTGGGGGGCGATCTGCACCGCTTTGGATTTACCACGGCTGAGTTTCACTCTGCCAGCCAGGACCGTCTCCGCTCGCACCCCCACACCATGCTGGCCACCAGCACGCACGACTCGAAACGCTCCGAAGACGTGCGGGCCCGGATTAACGTGCTTTCGGAAATGTCGGGACTATGGAGGCTTCGGCTGCGCGACTGGAAGCGCTTCAATCGCCGGCATAAGCGCTTGGTCAACGACGAGGCCGCTCCATCGACGAACGACGAATACTTGTTCTATCAGACGTTGGTCGGCGCGTGGCCATTCCAGCTCTCGAGCGAGAGCAGCCCGACAGAATGGAAGACTTTCAAGGAGCGCATAGAAAGTTACATGCTCAAAGCGATTCGCGAAGCCAAGCAGAATACGAGTTGGATCAATCGAAACACCGAATACGAAGAAGCGGTCTCATCCTTCGTAAAGGCATTGCTGGATCCGTCCACCAAAAATCGTTTTCTCAACGACTTTGTTCCTTTCCAGCACCGCGTGGCTCGCATCGGCTTGTGGAACAGCTTATCGCAAACGCTTCTTAAACTGACAAGCCCGGGCGTTCCTGACATTTATCAGGGTAATGAGTTATGGGATCTGAGCCTGGTCGACCCCGATAATCGTCGTGCCATTGATTATCAGCAGCGCCGCAAGTTGTTCAATTCTATCAGTGGCCGTCTAAGTGCTCCTGATACATCATCGATAGGCAGTCTGTTGGAGACACCTGAGGATGGTGAAATCAAGTTATATCTGATCTGGAGATCTCTATGCCTACGTCAACAAGAGCCAACTGTATTTCAGCGGGGCCAATACCTGCCTCTAGCGGTGACAGGCGCAAAAGCCAATCACGTAATTGCCTTCGCCAGGAAAGTTGAGGGCGCGAGCGTAATAGTTATCGCTCCGCGCCTGATAGCCGGCTTGCTCGATGATGCTGATCTTCCACCGATAGGACCCGAGATCTGGCAGGACACACATGTTCTTTTTCCGTGCGTTTGTCGCGAGAGGTGTCAAAATATCCTAACTGGGAAGGACCTGGAACTCATACAGACGGAGCAAGAGAGCGATGGTCAAACAAGTCGACATACAAAGATCCGCGTCTCGGTCGCTTTGGCCGAATTCCCCGTAGCTCTCTGCCTGTTGAACTAGCCAGTGAAGCAGTAACTGCGCGATAACTGAGGTCTCGGCCAGGGCTCAGTTATGCGCCTTTAGGAAGCTGTCGCATGCTTTCCTGCGGAATGTGCCGCGCATTCTTTTTGCAGGTCTTGAGCAGCTTGAGCCAGCGTCAAATTATCAGGCACCCTACGAAAGTCGGTTAGAATCTCGTCCTGCTGCACCGAGATCGTTTTGAAGAATAGAACCCTGCCGGTCATATTGACATGCAGGAAAGTGATCTCCCAATGCCCTGGTCCCACCTCCGACTGTCGGACGTGAAATTCGCCGCCCTGGTTTAGATAGCCCAGCAAGCCGCCGTAAAACTTGACTTCCTTATTAAGATGACCGTCAATTTCCGCCAGCCTATTTTGTTTCTCGTTGATCCAGATATGCCCTTCCATGGAATGAAAGACTACATCTTCCCGTGTCAAAGGCTTGAAATCAGGATTAGGCCGGAAGAGGATCTCCACCAGATCCCCGTTGTGTCGTCCGTAAGTCGCCAGTACCGCCTGCGGTAACATTTCGAACATATGCTCGGTCTGGTGTGCGTCTTCTTGTTGCGCGTGTTGCCGTTTCTTTTGTTCGTCTGTCTTGTGCAGCAGGCCGTTTATGCGCTGTGCTTCACGTTGTTCTTCTTCCGCCGTCAGCGGTTGCCCGTCAACGGACAGTAGTCGATCTAGATGCCCTTCGGGAGTCTCAATGACTAACTTCACTTCATCTTTCCCCGCTACTTTCTCTCGTTCCTCGTACATCCAGTGGCTGTGATCGTCTCCCTGGGCCTTCAACTCGCCCTCGACGGCCCTGCGCAAACACGCGCTCGCTGATAGGTGTTCATCAGCAGTCGCGTTCTGCGGCAAAGCAGGTATGCAGAAAATACAAAAAGCCGCGGTAACCAAAACGGTGGTTTCGAATACGTGGCGTAGTTCCGGCACGAGGGTCCGTTCGGCGAGAAACCCGGCGCGCTCGTGCGGCTTATGTTGCCTGAATTTATTGCAGATGCGTAGCCGCACGATCCCCATTATTAAAATCTACGTGGCAATGGACGGAGCCGCAAATCAAATGCATTCTGTAGAGTTGCCCAATCTTTGCCCTAGGCAGCGACAGAAGTGGCGCTGGATCAAGGATTTATCGTCTCTCTGTTACCAGTGCTAGCCATGTTTGAAATATTGCACCGCGCGTTCATGAGCCTCCGCAGCTTTCCTGGTACCAAATGTGCCCAGGTTCCGCCGACGGCCAGTTTTGGCATCCTTTTTCCGGGAGTAAAGCCGGTACTGTCCAGATTTCAGTTTCCGAATCATAATAGAGATCAGAATCCGGAGAGCAGAAAGGTGGGCGCACGGCACCTTGCGGCTCTCCAACGGCTGCACCTGAGGTTACTTAAGCTGCTTTCATGGTTCGTTTGTTGTCGAGAACCTCTGACTCCGCTTGGAGCCAGTCCTCCAACTCGTGGCCATCCCCTCCCCCACGCTGCTGATAGATTTCAAAAGCACGGAGTCTGATTTGCTCTTGCTGGTTGATCGGAATATGGCTTAATCGATTCGGTCTTTCTGGTTCGATGCGTTTCATTTGTAATTTCCTTTCCCGGTAGAGTTGCCGTCCCCGGATCATCACGAACTGAAATTGCGAGGGAGAGTAAAACTCTATCGTCCATTTGCTTCCACTTTACGCTCACCGTGAAGCACCGGAAGTACAGTGATCACTGTATTTGGATCGGTTCCCGAAAAATCCCAAGTTGGTTCTTTCAGCATCTCATGTGGGCGCAAAATGACTGCGCGAAGCTGAGTGCGCAAGTGAGTGCGGAATGGCCGTCCACCAAGCGGCAGGCTCTCCGATGAAAGGGGCCGATTGCTATGAGAGAGCCAGCAGAAAAGCCTGATACCGAACTCCCCGTGACGTTGTCGGTTCCAGAGGAACTCCCCCTGAGCAGGAGGCACTGTTCCGCGAGGTTCTCTCTTTGTTTGAGAAGGAGCAGTTGCCTTATGCGGTGTCCGGAGGATTCGCCATGCAACAGCATACCGGCATATGCCGCTTCACCAAGGATCTGGACATTTTTCTGAGCCCTGCGGACGCGTCAAAAGCCCTGTTTCTTCTTGGCGAGAGGGGCTTCGCGTGCGAGGTTTGCGATCCGGTCTGGCTAGCCAAGGCGCATCGCGATGGTTATTTTGTTGACCTCATTACCGGCATGAGCGATGGCACCATCACCGTTGATCGTTCCTGGATTGAGCGCGCATGTCCGGCCACCGTCGCTGACGTTGAATCGGCGATACTGGCGAGTGAAGAGCTCATCGCCTCTAAGCTCTTTGTTACTCGCCGGGAGCGCTTTGACGGTGCGGACATAGCCCATATCATCTTTGCATTGCGCGGAAAGCTCCATTGGAACCGGATCCTCGAACTGGCCGGCGAGCATTGGGAACTCATACTCTGGCACCTGTTGCTGTTTCGTTATATATACCCTGCCCACAGCGGGTATGTCCCAAAGGAGGTGTGGAACAACTTGCTTTCTCGCCTTTCGAGCGCAATTGGCTCGCCGAATCCGCGAGCAAGATTCCGCGGCAGCTTGATTGACCCGCGAATATTTGCCATCGATGTCGACAAATGGGGTCTCGATGATGTTCTGAGAGAATGCCGGCACCGGCGCACCGAGATTCGGAATTTACCGGATTCCCGTCCGCCTGGGGTGGATCAGCACACCGACGTTGAGGAAGCGAAAAACTAAAAATGCGAATTGCAGCCACCGCCGATTTGCACTTCGCTCCAGCCAGCCACGCGGCTGTGCTCGAACAACTAGGCAAGGCGCGTGACGAAGCCGACGTTTTGGTGCTTGCTGGAGACCTGACCAACTACGGACAGCCAGCCGAAATGGAGCCGCTACTCAATGCCCTAGTCCGGCTGCGCGTGCCTATCATTGCCGTGCTTGGCAACCACGACTATGAGAGCGGCAAGGAACAAGATCTCATGCAGATGATGACCGCCGGTGGTATCAAGGTGCTGGACGGCACCGGGTACAAGAGAGACGGAGTGGGCTTTGCTGGTATCAAGGGCTTCATCGGCGGTTTTGGACGCGGCGTGCTGACCGCGTTTGGCGAGCCGGAGGTCAAAGCCTTTGTAAAATTTCCATTGATGAGGCGCTCAAGCTGGAGCGTGGCCTGGCTCAGCTGCGGAGCAGGAAGCGCGTTGTTGTGTTGCACTATTCACCCATCGCCGCCACAGTCCAAGGTGAATCTCCAGAGATCTTTCCCTATCTTGGAACCTCGCGACTGGCGGAAGTTATAGACCGGCACGGCGCTGATCTAGTCGTGCACGGTCATGCCCATCATGGAACTCCCGATGGTCAAACCACAGCGGGAGTGCCGGTGCACAACGTGGCCATCACGCTCCTTCAGGCGCGCCAACCTCCAGGGGCCTATCGCATATTTGACGTTTAGGGCACGCGGAAAAAGTAGGAGTTGGCACATGGCAAGTTTCATTACTGAAACGTATATCCCGGTTTAGGTGCGCAGCGGTAGACCCGCGCTTTATCGGGATTGACCCTCGCATCGCAACTGGCCCAACTCAAAAAAAGCGAAGGCCCCAAAGGAAAAATGACGGTCTGACCGTTGACGTCCGCTTCTATGCTCACACTCTCGGCCGCCGAGGGCAGGGTGAAAGAGAGTCCCTCGCCAAAGATTACGGGATAGGACCAGCGCTCGGCCTGCGTCTCCATTGAACGAAAGACCTCGGCCTCTAACAAAAAAGTTGCGGTGTCGGACCAATCCCGCGCCGAGACCGTGATCACCTGACCGCCCTCGGAGAAGTGGTCGTCCTCAATTCTTGTGAAGGGACAAGGCCCGGCAATGCACGAGGCGCGTGCGTCTCGAAATTCATTTCCGGCACCCGCATCCAAAGATCCTGACCCATCCGCGGCTTTCCATCTGCCGTCGGGGGAGCAGATATGCTGGCCCTTGCAAGGCACATTGCCCTTATTCTCAACCTCAAAAGTTTTGACGGCGCTTCCCACATTTACAGCAGTCATGGCCTTGACCGTATATCTAACTCTCACGTTGGTCACTTTAACCACCGGTTGATTCGCCGGCGCCGGCTTACGGGCGATGGGAACGAGATGAACGACGTACAGTTGGCTGCTGACAACATCGTGCAAAACTAGCGGCTCGTAATTCGGATCGTGAAATTCCAGAACGAGAGCGTGTCCCTTCCGAATAGGTTTGCGCAGCTTAATGTAAAAGAAGCCGGAAGAGTTCGACGTAGCCGTCGACGCAGACAGCTCGCCGGCGGAAACTTCGACGCCAGCAATCGGTAGCTGTTTTCGCGGGTCCGAATCCTGCATGAGGACTGCCCCACGAAGCGCAATCGGCTTTTGTCGCTGCCATTGCACCAGCGCCAGGGTACTGGCAGTGAGCCCCACCGCTACCGCCAAAGCGATCCAGGCCTCAATCTTGTGCGCTCGAGTCATGCTTTATTGTCAACATTATCTGTAAGATGACGTCTCGAATTGCAACGTTTCCACCAAATTCAGCAACGGCACGCTTTCTCTTTGCATCCTTCAATGTGTATCGTAAACATAGAAGTAGCAAATACAAAAATAAATAATTGACCTGTCTTCTGTCGGCAGCTGGTGTCGAGTTGTATTCCCTTATTCTCCAAAATTGATCAAAAATAAGGTGGTCAAAAGTAAAATGATCCAAATTGCGCGGCTTTAACTTCAAACCATGCAGAGTGTCACGTCCCAAACTGTGAGCATCCGACCAAACTCAGACTCCAACGCCGACTGATGACTGGCTCCAACCCAAATCTCCTGTCCCGTCGCCAGCTTCTGCGTCAGGTTCTGGGGACGACCCTATGCCTGCCCATCGCGGAACTCTTCTCACCTGTTTGCATCGAGGCGCAACCCGCTGCGGCGCCAGGCAGGCCCACCGTCGCGCCGGTTCTCTCACCCGAAGAGGATCAATTGTTGAACGACGTGGAGCAGACGGGTTTTCTTTTTTTCTGGGAGCAGGGAAGCCCCAATACGGGCATGGTCAAGGATCGCTGTAATGTTCACAAAGACGACAATCAGGGGATCGCATCCAGCATTGCCGCCACGGGCTTTGGTCTTACAGCTCTCTGCATCGGAGAAAAGCGCGGCTTCATCTCCAATGCCGCTGTGCTTGAGCGCGTTTTGGTTACGCTTCGTTTTCTTTGGAAAAAGCTTCCCAACCACCGCGGATTTTTCTATCATTTTGCCAACCCTGAAACCGGCGAGCGCATGTTCGACTCCGAGGTCTCTTCGGTCGATACGGCAATTCTTCTCTGCGGAATCATTACTGTTCGCGAGCACTTTCGTCATCCCGCAGTCGCACAACTGGCGGATCTGATCCTCAAACGCGTGGATTGGACCTGGCTCTCGGAAGACACCACTCTCCTAACGCACGGATGGACTCCTGAAATCGGGTTTCTTCCATCGCGGTGGGATTATTACAGCGAACTGATGATGATGTATCTGTTGGGCATCGGTTCGTCCGTCCATCCGCTGCCGCCCGAAACCTGGAACGCCTGGAAGCGCCTGACCTTTGAATACGATGGTATGCGCTATATAGGGTCATTTGCGCCGCTGTTTGTTCACCAGTATTCGCAGGCCTGGTTTGATTTTCGCGGCAAGCGCGATAAATATGCGGATTACTTCCAGAATTCTGTCATTGCCACGGAAGTCCATCGCCGTTTTTGTATAGAGTTAGGCAAGCAGTTTCCTGATTACAACGACGACCTTTGGGGAATCACCGCTTCTGATTCCGAATATGGCTACGTAGCTTGGGGTGGTCCCCCGGCCACAGGGCCAATCGATGGCACGGTTGTTTCGAGTGCGGCTGGCGGGTCACTGCCGTTCCTGCCGGCAGCCACGCTTCGGGTTTTGAAGACGATCCGCAACCGCTACCCGTCGGCCTGGAGCAAGTACGGCTTCGTTAATGCCTTCAATCCCCTCAAGAACTGGTATGATTCCGACGTGATAGGAATTGACACGGGAATCACGATGCTGATGGCTGAAAATCTGCGCACCGGCTTCGTCTGGACTACCTTCATGAAGTCGCCGGAGGCGCAGCGCGGAATGGCCCGGGCTGGAGTGGTTAAATATTAGCCGGTTCATCGCGCTGTTCTGCGTATTCCATCGCATCTGACCAACCGCGCATGCGGTTCCTTCATCCAAGAGTGGCTTTAGAATTAAATGAGGCGGCCCTCCCTTGTCAGGAATTGCTTCACTGTCACTCCCACTATCCGCCTCTCGGACTGACGTGGGGGTAGCGCCGGTTCGTAGACCGAGGGGCCTGCGCCGGCACGCCGGCCCCATGTGGATTCAGTCATGACCGAAAAATCTGATTTCTGGAGCAGTTGGCGCGAACGCTTCGCAGCCCTTCGCAATGTCCCGGCTGTCCTGCGTTTTGTCTGGGAATCCGGACGCATGATCGTCGTTCTGGGGCTGATCACACGGGTGTTTGCGTCTCTACTTCCGCTCGCGCTCTTCTGGGTTTCCAAACTCATTATCGATACCATCTACCGCATCCTCACCACCCATCAGCCTGCCGGAGCAAGGCTATGGTGGCTGGTGGCGTTGGAGTTTTCCATCGCTGTCGCCACCGGCGTGCTTAGCCGGGCCATTGACTACCTCGACGCCGTGCTCGCTGGCCGATATACGCACCACATCAGCGTTCGTGTGATGGAACACGCCGCCAGCCTCGATGTGATGGCCTACGAAGATCCAGTGTTCTATGACCGCTTGGAACGAGCTCGTGTGCAAGCCACAGACCGGCTCTACATGATTCAGGCGATTGGGCGCCTCATCCAGCAGGTAATTACGACGATTACCTTGTCGGTTTCGATCATGGTGTTCTCGCCATGGCTCCTCCTGCTGCTGATCGTAGGCGTTATCCCAGCCTTCGTAGGCGAGACTCATTTTGCGTTCCTCGGATACGCCAAAAATTTTCGCCAGACCCCAGTTCGCCGCCAACTCGATTACCTGCGCATTCTCGGCGGCAGCAAAGAGGCCGCTAAGGAACTAAAGCTCTTTGGTCTGAAAGATTTTCTGACCGAAAGATTCAAAGGTCTCTCCACCAAGGTGTACGAAGAAGACGTTGCTTTGGCCCGCAAAAAAGTGGTCATGGGCTCGGTCCTCTCCGCGATCGGCACGGCTGGCTACTACACCGCCTACGTGTTCGCCGTTTGGAAGACCGTCACCGGCGTCTTCACTTTCGGCACTTTAACTTTTTTGGCGAATGCCATTCGGGATGCAAGCTCGAACCTGCAGCAAACTTTTTCCACGCTCTCGACCATCGCCGATCAAGCGCTGTTCCTCACCGACCTCATAGCGTTTTTCGAGATGCAGCCTAGCATTCGATCGAAGCCCAACGCCTTGCCAGCGCCGCGACCGATCCGGCAAGGGTTTGAATTTCGAGATGTCTGTTTCCGCTATCCGGGATCCTCGCGTCTGGTCCTGAACAAACTCAATCTCCATTTGCGCCCCGGTGAGCGGGTAGCCTTGATCGGCGAAAACGGAGAAGGGAAGACCACGATAGTCAAGCTGCTGACTCGGCTCTACGACCCGGTCGAAGGGCAAGTGTTGCTCGACGGCGTCGATCTGCGCGAGTATAACCTCGAAGATCTTTACCGTGAAGTCGGCGTCATCTTTCAGGACTTCATGCGTTACGAGATGACCGCGCGAGAAAACATCGCTGTAGGCCGCATCGAGCTGCTTGATAACCTCGAATTGCTCAAGCAGTCGGCTCAGAAAAGCATGGCCAACGACGTTGTCGGCAAACTTGCCTCCGGCTACGATCAGATGCTGGGCCGGCGCTTTGATGGCGGAGTCGATCTCTCGGGTGGCGAATGGCAGAAAGTTGCGCTCGCCAGGGCCTATTTGCGCGATGCGCAAGTGCTGATCCTCGACGAGCCGACTTCCGCGCTCGACGCGCGCAGCGAGTATGAAGTCTTCCAGCGATTTGCCGATTTGACCGCCGGAAAGATGGCCTTATTCATCTCGCACCGATTTTCGACCGTGCGTATGGCTGACAGGATTATAGTGCTGGAGCAAGGCCGCATTGCGGAAGACGGAGACCATGATGCCTTGACGCATCTCGGCGGACGCTACGCGGAGATGTTCGAACTTCAGGCCGCAAGCTACCGCTAAGGCACGGAGATGCTCACGCAGGTGATAGATGAAAGAAGAATGAACTGATACTAATAAGATGGTTCCCAAAACCCAAATCGCCAGCATCGTTGCGGAAGAAGAGCGTCGTCATTCTTACGCCGCAAGCGCGACAGACGTTCAGGCTATGCGCGCCCCTGCATTGAAGCTGGCAGCGCGTCTAGGGTGGCTGCCCGGGACCCCCTCGTCCGAAATATTTTCCACACGTTGCCGGAAACTGGCCGCCGACTTCGAAGTCATATTTCAACGTGTGGATGCCGCCTTCGCAGAGACACCCAAATTGCCACCCAAATCGGTCGGTTCGTCCAAATGGGAGGAATTGCTGTGGCTCCGCGACAACGCGCAACAACTATCATCCTCGGCGCGATCTGTGTCGGATGAACTCGGCTCTCTCTCCCATATTCCGCACGTCGTGTCCAGTAGAGAAGAACTCCTGCCGAGAGTGCTGGCGATAGCGGAGGCTTTTTTCGCCACCACCGACAGCACTTTTTCCGATACCAGCTTCACCACGTTCTGTCTCGCTTTTGAGGAGACAACGGCTCTCGAATATCGAGAGATCGGTACTCTCGTACCGGCGCTGAAGCTTGTGTTGCTCGAAGCGATCGCGGCGCGCGGCATCCCGCTGGTCACCAATCGTGCGAATGATCAAACTTCGAACGATCAAACCGGCAAATCACCCGAGCCCCTTACCAAATTCATTAGCACCCTGCGGGATGTTACCCAGGCTTCGTGGAAAGACATTCTCGAGTTGCTGATCCCCTTCGACAAGACACTGCGCAAGGATCCCGCAGGCGCCTACGCCTCAATGGACATCGAGAGCCGGAACATCTATCGCGAGCGCGTATCGAGAATCGCGCAGCGGTCCGATCGCTCCGAGTTGGAAGTGGCCGAGCAAGCCCTCGCTCTGGCGCGCGAGGCGAACACAAGAAAAACCATAGACCCGCGTATTCAATTGCGGGAGTGCCATATCGGCTACTATCTGATTGCCGAAGGAACATCCCTTCTCTGCGAGAGGGTTGGCTTCAATCCCACTTTCGGCGAACGCCTACGCACCTGGCTGCGAACTCATCCCGATGATTTCCTTCTTTTCGGAATCGCATTCCTGACTCTTGCCATCATTACCGGAGCGGTGTGGCTGTTGACGCCTGCCACCACGTCGCCGCTCCTGGTTCTATTCTCCATACTGATTCTGTTATTGCCCGGCTCCCAGGCAGCGGTTCAGTTGATGAATTACATCGCCACCAACCTGCTGCCCGTCGCCAGCCTGCCCAAACTCGACTTCGCGCAAGGAATTCCCGACGATTGCGTCACATTGGTGGCGATTCCGACTCTTCTTCTCAATGAAAAACAGGTGCGCGGCCTGGTGGAGGATCTGGAGGTACGTTATCTCGGCAACCACGATCGCAATATGCACTTTGCGCTCGTATCCGACCTGCCGGATTCGGATCAGCCAGGCAAGGAAGACAGCTTGCTGGTCGATCTATGCACCGAACTAATCGAGGAATTGAACGAGCGCTACGGCGAAAAAAATGAAGGTTCTTTTTTCCTTCTTCACCGTCATCGCATCTACAATCCGCGCGAAAAAGGATGGATGGGGTGGGAGCGTAAGCGCGGCAAGCTGCTCGACCTGAATCAACTGCTGCGCGAACAATTCGATAGCTTTCCGGTGAAGGTAGGTGATCTTTATATCCTGCCCACGGTCCGCTTCGTGATCACCCTCGATTCGGATACTGAACTGCCGCGAGGTTCGGCGCACCGCATGGTCGGTGCGATGGCGCATCCTTTGAATCAAGCGATCATTGACCCCGTTAGTAATATTGTGGTCGCGGGCTACGGTATCTTGCAGCCAAGAGTCGGCGTGAGTGTGCAGAGCACGGCGCGTTCCCGGCTGGCCGCGATCTTCGCCGGCGAAACCGGGCTTGATCCCTACACGCGGGCTGTCTCCGATGTTTATCAGGATCTGTATGGAGAAGGTACCTTTGCGGGCAAAGGCATCTACGAAGTCGATACCATGCATAAGGTTCTGACTGGCCGCTTTCCCCGGAATTCGTTGCTAAGCCATGACCTCATAGAAGGCGCGTATGCTCGAGCCGGCCTCACCACCGACGTTATCGTAATCGAGGACTATCCCTCGCACTACAGCGCCTATAATCGTCGCAAACACCGCTGGCTTCGTGGTGACTGGCAGATCGTCGAATGGCTGACCGACCGCGTTCCCGATGAGTCCGGTGCGCGTGTCCCAAATCCGATATCACTCATTTCCCGCTGGAAGATTCTTGACAACCTGCGTCGCAGCCTGGTCGAGCCAGCCACGTTCGCGTTGCTTCTGTTCAGCTGGTTGGTCATGGACCGACCCATTCTCTGGACCCTGGCCACCATCTGTCTCCTGTTCGTTCCCGCCTGGGTCGAGTTTGCGTTTGGCCTCACGCGCGCAATCATGGCGCGCCAATTGCAAGTCGCGCGTGCGGCTCTAAGCAATCTCTTCGCCAGCAACTTCACGGTCTTTCTGACGTTGACCCTTCTGGCTCATCAGACTCTGTTATCGCTCGACGCCGTTGTGCGTGCCCTGGTCAGGCGTCTGGTGACGCGCGAACGCATGCTCGAGTGGGAAACTGCCGCCGAAGCCGAGCTGGGTGAGCGTCGTACAACGGTTGACCGGTACATCGACTGGATGCCGGTTCTGGCCATTGGAATCGGTTTGCTGCTCTGGTTTGTGCGCCCCAAGTCACTGTTCGCTGCTGCTCCAATTCTTCTGCTATGGGCCTGCAGCAAAAGCTTCGCCCTCTGGCTGAACGCTTCGCCGCTTGAAACGGCGCCTGAAATTACGCGCGGCGACTCCTGGCTGCTTCGCAAATCCGCCCTGTATATCTGGCGATACTTCGCGGAGTTTTCCAGCGCAGAGCAAAACTGGTTAGTGCCCGACAACATCGAAGACGAACCGCGAAAGATAGCCGCGCAGCGTCTCTCCGACTAATGTCGGCCTGCTTCTCAACGCAAGGCAGGTAGCAAACGAGTTCGGTTATCTCACCGTTCCGGAGATGGTGGAACTGACGCAGAAGACTTTGGCGACCATAGCCCGCCTTCGCAAGTATCGCGGCCACCTTCTGAACTGGTATGACACCCATACCCTCGAAGCAAAGCCGCCATTTTTTGTTTCCTCAGTGGACAGCGGCAACTTGGTCGCCTCGCTCTGGACGCTGCATCATGGCTGCCTCGAAAGCCTGCGCAAACCGCTCGTTGCAAAAGCGCTGGCCAGTGGCCTGCTGGACCATCTCTACGCCCTCGTCCAACTGCGCGCGCTTCCCAAGCGAACATTCTCACGTTGCGAGACGCAGTTCCAGACTGACGACTGGCTGACGGCTGTCTTGAACTTCCCGGAAGAACTTCTCGAGGGAAAAAAATCTTCGCAGAAGTCCGACAGCTCTCCCGATGTCACGTGGTTCTGCAAGCAGGCGCACCAGCGGGTGCGAAGCATCCACGAACTCGTCGAAGCGTATATGCCGTGGAAGCTACCCGAGTTTGCGGCCTTGCGAAACGAGCTCGCCGGCAGCGCACCGAATAGCGCCTTGCCCGGTGCCGGCGTGCGGCTTGACGAAGTACCGCTCCAGCAACTGCCCGATCTGATTTCGCAGTTAGAAGCGCGTCTGGATCACGCTCTTCCATCGGTTCGAAATGGCGACAGCCCAGCAGTTGAGCGACTACTTCCGTTGCTCGCGCAGGCGCGGCGGAACACTCTACGTCTCATCGACGAGGTGCGCCAAATAGGCCTTGAGGCAAATAGTTTAGCCAACGCCATGGACTTCTCGTTTCTACTCGATAAGCAACGTATGCTTCTGTCCGTTGGCTTCGATGCACAGACCGAGGAGCTGCAACCGTACTGTTATAACCTGCTCGCGACCGAGCCCAGAACCGCGGTCTTCATAGCCATAGCCAAAGAAGATATCCCTCAGGATTGCTGGTTCCGCCTGGACCGGCCCTTCACCAGCGATGAAGGCCGGCCCGTTCTACTCTCGTGGACAGGAACTATGTTCGAGTACCTCATGCCCACGGTATGGATGCGCAGCTACCCCAACACACTGCTGGACCGCGCCAGTCAGGCCGCCGTGCGATCGCAACAGGCTTACGCCACGAGCAAAGGCATTCTCTGGGGCATTTCCGAATCGGCCTGCTCGAAGCGCAATGAAGCAGGAGATTATCACTACGAAGCCTTCGGCGTGCCGAGCCTCGCGATCAGAAAGAGCGGAGCCGGCCCGCTGGTAGTTTCGCCGTACTCCACATTTCTGGCCTTAAATGTAGATCGCCAAGCCGCACTGGCTAATCTGCATAAGATGGAGGCGATGGGATGGTTTGGCTCTTATGGATTCTACGAAGCGGCCGATTACGCCAGCCCTCGCACCTTAATCCGCGGAGCAAGGTACGAATTGGTCCGTTCGTGGATGGTTCATCACCAGGGAATGAGTCTGCTCTCGCTGGCCAACGTTCTCTGCGACAACGTAGTGCAGCGCTGGTTCCACTCTGACCGCCGGGTGCAGGCCACGGAACTACTGTTGCAAGAAAAGCCAGTCTCACACGTTCGAGCCGCATAAGCGCGAACAGATATTTCGCCCATCATGAGTAAGGTTGGTTGGCAGCGATGCGTTCCAGAATCTCGCACAGCCTTGCCGATTCGATGTCGGACACATCCACACCGTAGACCTCGTTGATTCTGGCAATCAGCACTCGATTATCGTCTGAGGTGTGAAAGTCCCATAAGCTCGACTCATCCGAAATCCAAGCCCTATCGAGGTTCAGCACGCGCCGGACGAAATCCTCTGCTAGCTGCTGATGAGCGTCGACACACTGCCGCGAAGCAAACTCAAGAGAAACGTGTGTTCCGGGGCGGGGGAGTCGCTTGCGTTCTTTCGATCTCGTCGCGTTTTCCGCGGCAAACCTCTTTTGCAGTTCCTCCAGCGCTTCCCCCTTTGTGTCACCGCCGCCACCGATAACCCACCAATTCACTATCGAAGCCCAGTATCGGTGCTGTTTCAGCCGAGTACCGACATAGACCTGATCAATTGCGTGCTCACATATAGAGATGGGGTAGTCGGAAAGCGTCCAATCTCGCTTCAATAGCGACAGGGACCACTTCCAACCAGCACGAATCTGGTTCTGTAGCCCGACTGTTGAAACGAAGGCCATGATGAAACCCTGGGTTAACTGCACCCAATATTTACCCGGAGGCGGCTGGATGCGACGCACGCTACGCCGATTGCTTTGCTGGCGCGAGCACGATCAGCGCAACGCCAACGATAATCAGGGCAGGGACATCGCCGATCAGATGTCCGTGTTCGCTCGCATTCTGGAATGCCTGTACTGCCATAATCGCGGCATGAACGAGGCTCGACCATGCGGTGAAGGCGATCAGGCTGCGATTCGCCGACGGGTTGCGCGATGCGAGCAGCAGGAAAATACCTAAAGTGGCATACACGCCAAGAATCATCTGCTCGTATTCCGGTTGATTAGGTTGCCATCGCCACCCGCTCGGCCATAGAAACATCATCAGCGGGTAGACGCCAAGCAAGAAGATCAGCCCCACCAAGACCAACACAATCTTCAGTGCTCGTTCTCGATTCATCGTATCCTCCTGTCATGCCAAGGAATGAAATCGTGGAAAGTGCCGTACACGCTCCTGTCGTGGGAGACCACTGGAGGGCCATCTTAGGTCGGACCGGAAGCAAAGGTCAATTTTTTCTTGGCTGAGACCGTCGGCTTCTATTGCAGCTTGGAGTACTCCGCTTCGGCTTCCTTCAAGATGGGGATGTCGGGGTCGGCGTCTTTCCAGAGGGTGAGGAAATCTTTGTAGGCGGCGAGCGCCCGGACGCGAGCGGCATCGGCATCAACTCCCTGTGAGGTTCTCGCCAGCCGGGCATTGGCACGAGCCACGCCCAGGTGCGCCAAGGCTCCTGTCCAGCAGTTCCAGACAATGCCGCTGTGATCGAGAATCTTCTGAAACTCGGCCGCGGCAGGGCTGCTTTGTCCAGACGCCAGGTATGCCTCGCCGCGTATGTACACATGATAGAGGCAGGAAATATCGGCGACAAACTGAATTTGTCCCAAGTCAATAGGCGTGGCGGATTGCAAAGCATTCACCGCGGCAGTCGGATTCTTCTTGTCAAGCGCCAATTGCGCCTGAATCGCGGGCAGCCAAAGCGACTGCATCTGCGTGTCCAGCGGGAAGCGTTTCGCCAAGTCTTGGGCCAACGGTTTGGCTCGTGCCGCATCCCCCGCCATGGCGAACGCAAGCGCGGCTTCGCTCTCGACACCCTGACTTGCCGGAGCAAGCTTCAAAGCTTCCGTTGCTAACTGGCGCGATTCTGTTGGATAGCCATAAGCGGCCTGTTCGAGAGCGGCATTGGTTTGGACAGTTGCCCCAGTTTCCTTGCTGTCAGCGCGGATGGCGGAGTCAACGGCCCGTTTAGCCAGTTCCAGCGCCTTGCCGACATGACCGGCGTAGGCCTCTGTGTCTGAGGCCAGCGCAAGGCCATCGTTCTCGTAATCGGGCTTAGCTGCAAGCCACTGTTGCTGTTCCTGCATCGCGGCCGAGTCAGCGCCGATAAAGGCAAGAGCATAGAGAGCATTGTGGAGCACCAGATCACCCGCATTTCGCGCCTCATCAATGATCTGCCGTGTTTCGTCAAAGCGCTGCAAGGCAAGCGTATAGTTAGCAAGATTTCCGTAATTAATTAAACGCCCCGGCGCCAGGCGCAAAGCTTCCCTCGTGGCCTCCGCAGCTTTTTCGTACTGCCCCTGTTCGGCGAGCACCGTGCCCAAGTTGCCGTAGGCTGCGGCCTCACGAGGGTAGTTCTCAACTTCTTCCTGGAATGTCTCTGCCGCTTTGTCCAGTTCTCCGGTTACGTACTGGTAATAGTTGGCGGTGATCGTCAACTTTTCACGTTCGCTAGCATGTGCGCGCAACTGGAATGCCTTGGTCAGGTACTCGCCGGCCCGCGCTAGTTCACCCATATTGTGGTAGGCCTTGCCCACGGCGTTGTAGCCCATGGCAAAGTTCGGATCAAGCTCGATGGCGTGTTGATCGTAGGGCAGGGCGGCGGCGAACCCCTTCTCATTTGTCGCCTTCATGCCAAGACTGTATGCCTTCAGAGCCTCAAGCGAGGACGTAGTGGCCTGTTCGAGGGGTACATCAAACCTCTGCACAGTAGCCAGCGATTCGCCCAGTTCGCCACGCAGCTTTGTCGCCGCTTGGCCGAGCACATCCAGCACTTTTTCCTTGGACTCGGCAGTCGTCTGCTCCTCGGCCAGCGTGTCTCCGCTCTGGCAGTTCACCGCTTTCAATTCGAGAACATATTTGCTGCCCAAACTGCCTATCGCTCCATCAATGTAGGCTTTGCTGCCCGTCCGCTGGCAAAGCTCCCGAGCGATCTCGGGCGTGAGTTTCGTGCTGGCAAGACGAGTCATCTGCTGCAGCGTTTTCGCAACTTCGCTGTCGGAGAGTACGTTCAGGAAAGGCGATTGCCGGAGGGAAATGTTGAGCGCCGTCTTCAGCGTGTCGTCAAACACGGCATCGCTCGTGCTGTTGGCAAAATCGCCGAGAACAATAGTATCTTTCTCGTTCAGGCGCTTGCTTGGCTGATGGGATCGATAGTATAAGCCGCCTGCGAGAAGAGCAGCTAACAAGATTGCAACCGCGAGGTAGCTGGCTAGCTTTACTCGGCTTGGATGGGCGCAGGCGCTCGTTACCACACGATCTGTCGCTGCACTGCCCGCGACGGTTGCGGTGCTTGATGAGGCAAGCCCAGAAGAACCCGATGTAGGCGACGACGCTGGGGCAAGCCGGGGTTGCGCAAGTCCGGAGCCGCTTTGCGATACGGCCGCAACTGTGCCGGAGCCGGCGGCTATGGCTCGTCCCGTCTCTGTATCTCTCTTCAGCCGTTGCAAATCCGTGCGCATATCGGCCGCGTGCTGGTAGCGCAGGTTACGGTCTTTCTCCAGCGCCTTGTTGATGATGTCTTCCAGCTTCGGAGGAATGTCGTGATTCAGCCGCGCCATGGCCACTGGGGCACGGTTCATAATGGCTTCGCAGACGACCGCCAAGCTTTCTCCGTGAAACGGCGAATCGCCGGTCGCCATTTCGTACAGCACTGAACCGAACGAGAAGAGGTCGGTCCGCGAATCCAGCTCTCTAGCCCGCACTTGTTCTGGAGACATATACCCCACGGTTCCCAGCATCGTGCCAGCGCTCGTCAATGGATCCACGTCCACGGAACCGGTCGCCGTGTTAAAAGCTGCGATCCTGCTCGAAGAACTGCCCGCAAGGCTGACCTTCGCCAGTCCAAAATCGAGAATCTTCGCGTGACCGCGCTTCGTCACAAAAATGTTCGCTGGTTTGATGTCGCGGTGGACTATGCCTTCGGAGTGAGCCGCATCCAGCGCGTCCGCAATCTCAATAGCCAGCGACAGAAGCAACTCGGTTTCCATGGGCCGGCGGCCAATGCAATTCTTCAGCGTCAGCCCATCTAGAAACTCCATAGCGATGAAGGTTTGTCCGTGCTGGTCGTTGATCTCATGGATGGTGCGGATGTTGGGATGATTGAGCGCCGAAGCGGCCCTGGCCTCGCGCTGAAAACGGCTCAGAGCTTGCGCATCGTTCGCTACTTCGTCGGGCAAGAACTTGAGGGCAACAGGTCTGCCGAGTTTGAGGTCTTGAGCTTTGTAGACCACACCCATGCCGCCGCCGCCAAGTCTCTCGACGATGCGATAGTGCGAGATGGTCTGGCCAATCATTGGGGCAAATCTTACGTGGGCGAATCCGGCGAGTCAATGAAAGCGGCGCAGTTGGAGGTGAGCGAATTTGTTGGAGAAGCCGCTAATTGCCTGGTTCTATCCAGCGTTCTAAACAAATTTTAACCCCGGCGCGCGCGGAAGCGCTCCAATTTCGGCCGCCAGCCGGTAATAAAGGTCAAGCCCCTCAAGGCACGGCGGGTCGAGATAATAATGGATGTGATGCGTCAGGTAGACGCGCACGATTTCGACCGCCAGGCCGAGGCGCGGTGCCCAGTGCTGCGCTATGGCTTCAAGATTTTTTGGCGCCATTCCATGATCGCGCGACTTCTGGAATACTTCAGCAATGGCCGATCCGTTTCGTCCAGCAAGCGCCTGCCGGCGAACCGCCCAGAAAGCGAAGACGAATGACTTCCCCGTGCGCGCCACCCACTCCTCGGCCAGGTCAAGCGTGAAGTAGCGCATGCGATCGACCTGCAGCGCCGGATCTCCGATCAGCAACGCCGCATCGCAGGCGTCGAGCATGGCATCGAGATTGGGAGTCATCGGTTTGTAGACGCGCGCTCCGCCCAGCCAGTTAGCAAATAAAATTTTGGCCAGCGCCACCGACGTCATCGAAGACGTGTCGAGGGCGACCGTTCGTACGCTTGCCCAGTGTTGACCTACTGCCGTTGCGTCGGCCATCGCGGAATCGCTACGTCTTCTGCTGACTAATAGAATCGAACGCACGGCACGGCGCGCTGCAATCGCCACGTCCGGAATGATAACGAGATCCGGAATGGTCGCATAGGCCGCGGCTGGAATGATGCCAATATCGGCTGTGCCCTCCCGCAGAGCCTGAGCGCAGGCCGAAGGAATGGTGTAGGAGGTGTCGAAATCCGCCCCTGCTTCGGAGTGCTCAAAATCCCACATGAGAGGGGCTGTGTTCAGGTAGGAAATGGCCGAGATCTTTAGCCGGCTCATCACTTTACAAATTATACCGAAAGTGGTGTGCGGGCCATCCTTGACAGCGTTCGTGGAGAGGGCTAAGCCTGTCTTGCGGGGAAAAGCCGCGAGCTTCGAGCTTCGAGCTACGAACTGGCAAGGAACCACGAACTGCGAGGCATGAGGTTTGCTCGAAGCTCGCGGCTCGAAGCCTGTAGCCAAGTTTCCCCGCTGGAATTCTATGTCAACCCTCGCCGCTATCGCTCCTGCTCCCGCCTCCTATCAAGCTACCTATTGGCTCGCGCTGTCTCTCACCCAGGGCTTGGGTCCTTCCCGTATCAAGAAACTGATTGAATTCTATGGCACCGCTAATCGCGTTTTTCAGGCGAGCTTGACCGAACTGGAAGGCACAGGGATGCGCGCGGTTTCGGCACAATCGATCTGCACGGGAAAATCCATGGAACTGGCGCAGCAAGAATGCGCGAAAGTGACGGAGGCCGGCGCAAGGATCATTTCACTGAGTGATCCCGAATATCCATCGCGTCTGAAAGAAATCTACGACCCGCCTGTTATCTTGTTCGCAAAAGGAAGCGTTGCCGTGCTGGCCCAGCCTGGCATTGCCATGGTTGGGACGCGCCATCCCACGCCCTATGGCAGCGGCATGGCTGAGCGCCTCTCCACCGACCTCGCGTCGCGGGGCCTCGTGATCATCAGCGGATTAGCGCGCGGCATCGATACAGCATCCCATCGCGGAGCCGTCGCCGCCAAAGGAAAAACCGTCGCGGTTCTAGGTACGGGAATTGACGTCATGTACCCCAAAGAAAATACGAGGCTCACTGAACAGATGGTGGCCTTAGGGGGCGCGCTGATCACCGAGTTTCCGGTGGGAACCCCGCCGACGCCACAAAATTTTCCCATCCGCAACCGAATCATCAGCGGCCTGTCGGCCGGCGTGTTGGTGGTTGAAGCCGCGGAATACAGCGGCACGCGCATAACATCGCGGCTTGCGCTGGAACAAAACCGCGACGTGTATGCCGTCCCCGGCAACGTAACCAACAAGGGTTCGTGGGGTCCAAACACGTTGATCAAGCAAGGCGCGAAGCTCGTTGCCACATGGGAAGATGTGTGGGAAGAACTGCCGACGGATGTGCAGGTTGCGCTTGGCGCCATACGGCAGAATGAATCCTCCGAACCAGAAACTGCATCTCTATTCCCGGACGAGGCAAAGTCGCCGCACGAAAACAAGATCTTCCGATTGCTGAAGGCTGATGAGTCCACCCACATTGATCAACTGGTGGAGCTGCTGGAAGAAGAAATGTCCACCTCTGAGATCTTCGCGGCTCTATTCGAACTGGAACTAAATGGGAAAATACGGCAGTTGCCGGGGAAGAATTTTGTGAAGAGCTTTTAGCTATCAGCCATCAGCTCTCAGCTTTCGTTAAACCGAAGGGCTTTTGTGCAGAGTTTTCGCAATCTTCGAGTGCGGGAGAAAGCGCACCGGCTGACTCCCGAAATTTATGCATCCAGCAAGGCTTTCCCTCGGGATGAAATGTTTGGTCTGACAAGTCAAATGAGGCGATCTTCGTCGTCAATAGGGATGAATATCGCAGAAGGTTGTTGCCGAAAAGGTGACGTAGAGATGGCCAGGTCCCTGCAGATGGCTATGGGATGGGCAAGCGAATTAGAGTACCCAATTTCTGTTGGCGCATGACTTGAATTATTTGTGCGATTCAGCATATGAAAACCTAACCGCGCAGGCGGTAGAAGTAAAAAAGATGCTCTAGTCGCTGATGCAAAAAGTGAAGGGGTTGCCTGACAGCTGACAGCTGACAGCTATTCGTGCTAGCTTCAATTCCATTACCGCCATATTGAGGAACCATTGTCCAAAGGTCTAGTCATCGTCGAATCGCCGGCTAAGGCGAAAACTATTCAGAAATATCTGGGTAAGGGATTCACCGTGGACGCTTCTTTCGGCCACGTGAAAGATCTTCCTAAGAGCAGTCTCGGTGTCGATCTTGATAACGATTTCGAAACCGAGTATGTCGTCATCCCCGGCAAAGAAAAAGTCCTCGCCAAGCTGAAGAAGTTGGCGCTTTCGGCCGACCACATCTACCTTGCGCCCGATCCCGATCGCGAAGGCGAAGCCATCGCTTCCCATCTTGCAGACGAACTAAGTGAAGACACAAGCAAGAACGATTCCAAAAAGAAGAAAGGCAAGAAGACCGCTAAAAAGAAGATAGACGACATCGGCGATGGCGCCCGCATTCGCCGTGTGACGTTCAACGAAATTACGCAGCGTGCCGTCAAAGCTGCATTCGAGCATCCTCGCGACATCGATCGCAACTTGGTTGACGCGCAACAGACGCGGCGTGTGCTCGATCGCCTGGTGGGCTACCAGGTTTCTCCTCTTTTATGGGACAAAGTACGCCGCGGCCTTTCCGCCGGGCGCGTGCAGACTGTCGCGCTCCGCCTGATCGTCGATCGCGAACGTGAAATCAAAGCGTTCGAGAAAAAAGAATACTGGACGATCGACGCTAATCTCGCCGCCGCTAAGCCTCCGGCATTCGACGCTCGGTTTCTCGGCAAAGGCGACGAGAAAATCGAAATCACGAACGGCGAGGATGCCGAGAAGATCCGGCTTGCGTTGGAAAAGGCGGATTGGGTCGTCCGCTCAGCGGAGAAGAAAGAGCGGCGACGCAACGCCACGCCGCCGTTTACCACCAGCAAACTGCAACAGGATTCCTCGCGTAAGCTGCGCTTTAGCGTGAAGCGAACCATGATGATTGCGCAGCGCCTCTATGAAGGCATCGAGCTCGGCGATGAGGGACTGGTCGGCCTGATCACCTACATGCGAACCGATTCCACGCGCGTTGCGCCCGAGGCGATCACCGAGGTTCGCGAATACATCAATGAACAGTTCGGAGCGCCCTACTTGCCTGATTCTCCCAATACATATAAGGAGAAGAAAGAAGCCCAAGCCGCGCATGAAGCCATTCGTCCGACCTCTGCGGCACGGCATCCTGACCAGGTGAAGAAATATCTGCAGGAGGATGAATTCAAAGTTTATAAGCTGATTTGGCAGCGCTTTGTCGCTTCACAGATGAATCCTGCGATATTCGACCAGACTTCGGTCGACATCGATGCCAAATCCGGCAACGACGTGTTCTGGTTCCGCGTAACGGGATCGGTGATGAAATTCGACGGCTTCCTCAAGGTCTACGAAGAATCGAAAGACAGTAAGGACGAAGAGGACGAGGAACTGAAGCACAAGCTACCACCGCTCGAAGCCGGGCAGAAGCTCACGCTCAAGTCGCTACTGCCTGAGCAGCATTTCACCGAGCCGCCACCGCGCTTCAATGAAGCCTCGCTGGTTAAGGAACTGGAAGAGCGCGGTATTGGCCGCCCCTCGACCTATGCGACGATTCTCAGCACCATTCAGGAGCGTATGTACGCGCAGAAGATCGGCGGCAAATTTGTGCCCACCGAAATTGGCCTGGTGGTCACCGATCTCCTGGTCGAGAACTTCAAGGATATTTTCGACTTTCAGTACACCGCGCGCCTGGAAGAGGAGCTCGACGAGATTGAAGAAGGCAAGCAGACGGGCAACGACGCGCTCACCGAGTTTTACAAGAAGTTCGCCAAGGATCTCCGATACGCAGAGAAGCATATGGAAAACATCAAGCGTATGGAGAAGCCTACGGACGAAAAGTGTGAGTTGTGCGGGTCGCTCCTCGTGATCAAGTGGGGCAAGCATGGATCGTTCTACGCTTGCAGCACCTACGACAAAGAAAATCCTGATACCTGCAAATTCACCAAAGAAAATCCCATCAATCTACCCGACCTCGACTCGGCCGATATGCAGGAGACGGCGCACGAGGAATACTGTGAAAATTGCGGCCGCGTCATGGTTCTGAAACGAGGACGCTTCGGACAGTTCATGGCATGCACCGGATATCCCGATTGCAAAACGACGCGGCGACTCGATCAGGGCAAAAAAGTGCCTGACATTCCACTCGATGAAATCTGCCCGCTTTGCAAGCGCAATTTGATCCTGCGACACGGCCGTTACGGCGAGTTCACTTCCTGCAGTGGTTATCCGGAATGCAAATATGTGAAACAGAATTTCATCGGCGTGAAGTGTCCGGAGTGCAAAGAAGGCGAGCTTGTCGAAAAGCGGGCACGCAAAGGTAATACCTTCTACGGATGTGGAAATTATCCGAAGTGCAAGTTCACTTCGGCGGCGAAGCCTGTCCCCGAGAAATGTCCGGATTGCGGACACGAGTATCTGGTAGAGCGCATCCGCAAAGACGGAACCGTGGTCGCATGTCCGAACAAGGAATGCGATTATGAGCGAGATGTCGAAGTCACCACTGCGGATGTTTCAAAGGCCTGACAAACTGATTTGTCAGAATATTTCCGCAAGATAGACATCGCAGTTAAACACTTTAGAAGTTAAAAAAGCATTAAAGAAACAGACAGCAAGAAGTTAGACACGAGGCGAAAAATGGCAAAAAAAGCGACGCCGCAGGACGCGCAGCTGATACTGAAACTCTACGATCTCCGCCGCGAACCCGAGATGCGCAAGGCAAGGCACTGGTTCACGGCAGAATTCTGGCCGCAAAACGTCGAGGAGCTCGTGAAGTTGGCGAATTCGTTCCCCAGCCAGGAAAACGCTTGGCTGCGGCAGGTGGGCGGATATTGGGACATGGCCGCATCGTTCGTCCTGCAGGGCGCGCTCAATGAAGAGCTCTTTTTGCAACCGGGTTGCAGCGGAGAAATGTTCTTTATTCTGGGAAAGATTTATCCGTTCCTTAAGGAATTTCGCGATAAAATCAGCAATCCCGAAGCCTTCGTCAGTGTGGAGAAAGTCGCTACGCGATCGAAAACCGGCCGCAAGCGTCTGGAGCGCATGGTCATGATGGCCGAGCAGCGGCGCAAAGCGCAGGCCAAACCCGCCAAGAAGAGCTGATCGAAGAAGTTCGAATCGAAGAAGTTCTGATCGAAGACCGCCGCTTTTTGCATCTGTGATTGCGGCTCGTGAGCTCAATCACATCGTGCGGCGGCGCCCATCTGCTATCCTCTAATGTGTTGTGCGGATGCTCTGGTGGTTTCTCATTCTGGGAGTTAGTATTTTGGTGGTCGTGTCGGTTGCGCTTAGGATCTATATGCGAGTCCGGCGGCAAATGAAGCGCGCGGCCCTCCATAGCGCGGAAACCGACGTTGTCGACCACTCGTCGCCTGAAGTTTGATCTCCCGTCGCTAGTAAGCACTTCCGATAGGAAGTTTCGATTAGCAGTATCCGCGCGAAAGAAGAAAGGGAAGCGATGTCTCAAACAGATACGCAGATGCTAACTCCCTCCCCACGGACCGGGAGCCGCGAACAAGATTGGACAAAGGAATACTCCAAGCAAGCAGCCGTCGTGATCGCGGCCAGTCTCTTTGTAGCGCTATGCGCACGCGTGAGCGTTCCGCTGCCTTTTACTCCGGTTCCACTTACGCTGCAAAACTTCGGAGTTCTTGCCGTGGGCCTGCTCCTCGGTTCGCGTCGCGGTTTCGCCGCGCTTGCCCTCTACCTGCTCGAAGGCGCCGTCGGACTGCCCGTATTCACCCCGTCGCTCGTCCTAGGCTACGGAGTTGCCCGCTTGCTTGGCCCCACCGGGGGATTTCTACTGGCCTATCCGCTGGTGGCATTCGTCGCTGGCTACATTTACGAGCATAGGTCAGAAAAACGCTCAGAAAAACGTCGCTTCGCGTGGGCCGCTGTGTCAGCCGTGGCTGGCGAACTGGTGCTCTTCGCCAGTGGACTAGGATGGCTCGCCGTGCTCACGCACTCCTTCACGCTGGCACTCAAGTTTGGTCTCTACTGGTTTGTTTTTGCGGAAGTTATTAAAGTGTTGATGGCAGCGGGAATCGCTGCTCGCTGGCACCAACGGCGCTCGTCGCCCGCATGATCTGAAGAACTCTTGGTTTGGTATCACAGCATTGTTTTAGCAACGCCGCAACGGTCCCAGTGCAACCGCCCCTCCAGGGCTGGGCATATTTAATCTAGATGTTTCATCATTGAAGTCATAGAACAGGATTATGGAATCTTATGAGTACAGTATCTTCTGCAGTTCGCGAAATCACCGTGGCACACAGTCCGGACTCCGACGATGCGTTCATGTTTTATGGCCTGGCCACGAACAAAGTTCGCGTGCCGGGGATGAAGTTCAGTCACACTCTCTGCGACATCGAAACGCTGAATCGCCAGGCGCAGGATGGCGTCTACGATGTAACCGCGATTTCATTCCATGCCTTTCCCTACATTCAGGAAAAATATGCGCTGATGTCATGCGGCGGCAGCGTGGGCGATGGTTATGGTCCCATGCTGGTCTCTACGCGCCCTTTCACGCAGGATGAAATCAAGTGCAAGAAAATCGCTGTACCCGGCAAACTCACCACCGCCTACCTGGCCCTGCAACTGTTTGCGCCTGGCATCGAAGTCGAAGTCGTCGCTTTCGATCAAATTATCCCGCAGATTCTCGAGGGTAAACACGAAGCCGGACTCATCATCCACGAAGGCCAGCTCACCTACGACAAATCGGGATTACACCGCGTCGTCGATCTCGGCCGATGGTGGCAAAAGGTCACCGGATTACCGCTTCCGCTTGGCGGAAACGCCATTCGGCGGTCCCTTGGTCCAGAGACCATATCGAGCGTCACTCACGCCTTACGGGAGAGTATTCAGTACGCCATCGACCATCGCGAAGAAGCGCTCGCGTATGCTATGCAATTCGCGCGCGATCTCGACGCCCAACTCGCGGATAAATTCGTAGGCATGTACGTCAACGATCATACCCTGGATTATGGAGACGACGGCCGCGAAGCCGTCAAGCGCCTGCTGGATATGGGCCACAAGGCCGGTATCATTCCGAAGACGCCGCAAGTGGAGTGGGTCTAGGCAACGGCTGGGCAAGAGTTACACTATGGGAGCGGGAAAAACGCTTGAGGCAGTGAAGCTGAAAAAATGTGGAACCGCCACGAGATCCAAGTTTTCTCGGATAGGCGAACACCGAAAAGCCAAGGGCTCTTATCACTTCGCGTCCGGATGCACCTCGTGCGGCGGCTGCGGGGGCGATGCCCCAGGTGGCAACCCCTTGGTGATGAAATAAATTTTCTCCGGATCCTGCACTTCGATGTGCCCATCCGCCATCAGCCTATACGGATGTCCCTTCGGATCGTTCGGTATTCCACGAATCAGCCCGGCGCGCTCCAAGTCGATCATGCTGCCGGGTAGCCGCCCGCGCTCTTCACGGTACTTTTCTACTATGTGTTCCAACTGCGTGACCTCTTCATCCACCTGAAGGGCGAGCAGGTGTTCGACCGCATTCTGCCGGATGCGCGGGTCTTTACTGTTCTCGTAAGTCGTGGTCCAGAGCATGCGGGCGGTGTCGAATTCGCCGGCGTGCTGCGCCATCCGCGCCGCCAGAATGGGCATGAATGGGTTGGTCACCGGGAGTTTCGCGCCCTGCGCAAAGGCATCCGCTGCCTTGGCGTAGTCCTTCAGTTCCGTGTAGTAGAGAAATCCCAAGTTGTAGTAGAGCCGCCACTGGTTGGGATTTTGCTCGATGCCATACTTCATCAGCGCGAGCGCGGACCCGGGCAAGCCTGCGCCAGCCGGCGGTTTCGGAGCCAGAAAGTTGGCGCCAAACTCATACGCTGGAAAGATTCTGGGATCCAGCTCCGTAGTCACTTCGAGCAGCGGCGCCAGCAGCCGATAATCACCGGCGCCATTGTGGTGCTGCCGTCCGAAATACTGCACAGCGCGCGTCCAATAAATGTCGGCGAGCAAACCGGTGTAGCCAAGGCTCAAGCGTCGCAGCACTTTCGGAGAGCTCACATAAAGCGCCTCCTGCGCCGCGGAAAACCGCGGCTCGCGGTCGATCGCGCGCAGCGTCGCAACGGCCCCTGCCATGGAAGCAATCAACAGAGCCAACGCTACCAGGTTCACCCGACTCATATCGCCCGGCTCATGTGCCTTTATGGAATGCACTCATTTCAGATTCCGCCGCTGGAAGATCAGCACCGCTCCCGAGATGGCCATCGTGGAATACAGCGCCGCATACAGGCTGTTGTAAAGGATCAGTCTTCCCGGTACTGAATCCCCGTGTGCCACTTGGCCGATCACATTCAACGCAGAAAAATTTGGTACCAGATAGGCGATCGCCGTCGCAAGCCATCCTCCCGCTCCATGCGTGATCTTTGCAAACCCCCGTAAATCCTCCGCCAGACTGCCAATGATGAACAAGGCAAAGGTGAAGACCGCCGACATCAGGGGCGTGGAGAAAGACGAGAAAAAAAGAGCCAGCGCGCAAACGATCAGAAACTGGAGCACGATGAAATAGAGCGCAATCAGCACCCACAAATCCATCTTGTCGAATTTGTGCGCCACGTAAAGCAGAGCCAAAAAGACGCCCAAAGCCATAAAGAACGTGTTAACCACCAGTGTTCCGGTGAGTCCAAAAAACTTGCCCACTACGAACTCCCAGCGGCGAACCGGCCGCGAGAGCACGGTGTAGAGCGTACGTTTGTCGATCTCCTTCGAAACCAGGCCAATCCCTATAAAAATTGCCACTACTACCCCGAACAGCGATACGGCCGTCAGTCCCAGGTTCACCACTACCAGGCGTTCGATGTCGATTGAGATTTCTCCCACCAAGACGGCCGCCCCGGAGAGCAGCACGGCAAACGCAATCAGGTTATACAGTACTCGGTCGCGCACCGCTTCGCGAAAGGTGTTGAAGGCGATATACCCGATCCGGGCATTCGCGGCACTCACTCCGTTGGACTTCATACTCCCACTCCCTTTCGGCTTTCTTCTTTCTGGCCTTCTTCACTCTCACTGTCCTCTTTATGGTCTTCAACAGTACGCAGCTTCTGAATGTAATAATCTTCCAGCGAACTGCGCACCGGGGTCAGCGAAATCAGCTTGAGCCGTTCCCGGCGGATAACGTCTAGTGCTGCTTCCTGCTGCTCTTCCGGCAACACTGCATTTACCATGTTGGCGCTCACCCGCGCCTCAGCGCCCAGGTTAATCAAAGCCGGTGGAACTTTTTGTCCCTGTGCGTAAAAAACAATCTCAATTTTGCCCTTTTTCTGCGAGGTTAGTTCCGCCACCGCACCAACTCCGCGCAACTCACCCTGATGGATGACCGCGACCCGATCGCAGAGCGCTTCTGCATCCGACAGAATGTGCGTCGAGAAGAAAACTGTTTTACCTTCCGAGCGCAGTTGCTGAATCAGATCTCGCACCTCGCGCCGGCCCATAGGATCCAGTCCTGACATCGGCTCATCCAGAAACACCAGCTTCGGATCATGCAGGATGGCTTGCGCCAATCCCACACGCTGCAGCATACCCTTGGAAAACTTGCGTAACTGGACGCCGGCCGAATCGCTCAACCCCACGCGGGCGAGCATCTGCTCGACCTTTGCCCCCCGGCCTTTTGCCGGGACCCCGGAAAGCTGCCCGTAATAGTTCAGCAATTCCCGGGCGCTCAGGTGGTCATAGAAGTAGGGCTGTTCGGGAAGAAACCCGATCTGGGATTTCACTTGCGGATCGTCCATTGCGAAGCCCAGAAGCCGTGCCGTTCCGGCCGTCGGGAACACCAGCCCCATCAGTAGTTTCAGGGTTGTGGTCTTGCCGGCGCCGTTCGGACCGAGGAAGCCGAATACTTCTCCCTCTTCGACCGTGAGACGCAACGGACGCAATGCAAGTTTTGGGCGCTTGCGCCAGAATCCAACCAGATAGTTTTTTTCCAAATCGACGATTTCAATCGCTGCCATGGTTACGCGCGGAATGCCCAACCCCTTAAATGGGATTTGATGAAGCGATTATAAGCAATGGTTGCGCGCCATGTAGGTTCCGGGCGCTCTGGGTGGTTACTTTTGGGCGGTTACGAAGGTAAACCGGCTCGTTCAAAACAGTCTCTTGGCAAACCGTTCGCCGGCTGCAACAGAGCTACTGTTGGGGAGAAATTGTGCCGTCACAGGTTGTGATTGCCGTCATGCTGACGCGTACGACGGCATCATCGTAGGAACAGAAGTTGCGATTTCCTGTGTAGCCCGTCACTGTTGGAGCGCCGATAACGTTGTACGTAGCGGCCGGTGTGCCGCTCACATTGCTAACAACGTAGGTGTACCCGCTTCTGGTGCCGGTTTGCAGATCCTGGTCGATTAAGCAAGCTGAGGTCGAACTGGGCACAGTGGCGCCTGTGCAGCTGCCTCCCAAACTTAACAGTGTGGATGCATAGCCTACCGTAGGGTAGGCGGAGTAATAGGAAATCTGCGCCGAGTTCAGGGTCCGGATGGTTGCTGCTGCGCCCGACTCATTGGCCGCAATGCGCGACTGCAGAAAACTGGGTACCGCAATCGCCATAATGATGAGAATAATGGCGACTACGATTACCATTTCGATGAGCGTAAATCCCCTGCTCCTTCGCATCGCGCTTCCTCGTCCGCAGTACTTGCCGGATTATCGAATAGGATTGTTGCATTTTGCCTGCCGGACTCAGCTTTCTGCGGACCAACAGTAAGTGCTGCGGTTGCAATGCCCCTTCCTGTGTTGATGGCTGCTTCCTCATTGTTGCGGCATCGCAAATGACATTTTGTGTCAATGTTCTGTCATGAGAGACCAGTTGCGGTCGCACTCCAGTACTGCCACAAAAGGAAAAAGCAGAGGATTTCTCCTCTGCGTTCCCCCGGCCCGTACCCTCCCCCCAGGTACTTTGCCAAAGCAAGTTACTGGAGCGGCGTTTCGCGTCCAACGCAAGTACTGGTGGAAGTGGTGCCAGTGACGCGCAACCACTGCATGCTGAACCGAGCAGAAGGAATGTACGCTCGTGCTATTCGCGCTCACTGGATTTGCGTATGTGTAATAGGATCCGGTCGATGCTGTTCCGAGTGGCTAACAAAGTTTGCCAGCCGATTCGGGGCCGTTCTGCCAATTTCTGTCAGTCGTTAGAGAGATGGTCGTTTCAAAGCGACGGCGCTCCAAGGGATTGACCTGCCCCGGAGCAAAAAGAAAAAGCAAAGGATTTCTCCTCTGCTTCTTCTCTCCGGCTTGTACCCTCCCCCAGGTACTTTGCCAAAATTCAAACTTACTGCAGCGGGGCTTCGGTCCCGGCGCAGCCGCTGGTGCTGGAGGTGCCGGTGACGCGCACCACTGCATCCTGGACGGAGCAGAAGGAGCGCACGCCCGTGCTGTTGCCCGTGATTGGGTTTGCGTACGCGACATAGGATCCTACCGGCGCAGTACCGGGGGCCGTCGCGGCGAACGTGTATCCGCTCTTCGTCCCCGCAGCCAGCGTCGAATCGATCAAGCAGGCAGCAGTCGAGGTGGGCACGGTGGTGCCTGTGCAAGTGCCACCCAGGGTCGCCAGGTTGGCGGCGAAGCCCACCGTCGGATAGCTGGAGTTGTAAGAAATCATGGCTGTGTTGACGGTACGAATCGATGCCACCGCAGACGATTCGTTTGCCGCAATACGTGCGCGCAACAGGTTCGGGATAGCGATCGCGGCGATGATCAGGATGATCGCCACGACGATCAGCAATTCGATTAGTGAGAAGCCCTTTTGTTTCCGCATTGAATTTTTCCTCGTCTCCGTTTGACTGTTTTTGGTTGGATGACCAACTCGCTTGTTGTATCGCACTCCAGGGGCCAGAGCCCAAGTAACAGAAGTCAGATGCCCTTTGGACACAAAGCCCGTGCTTTCAATGGCGTTCGTCGGATAGTCACCCCCGCCGAGAGGCTCGGCTCGCCCAGTATGACATTTTTGGAGCCACGATTTGACATATTTTGGCATCTGCCGCTCTTCCCGTCCACCCGGCAAACCGCCCGTCTGATGCCCCAACTCCCATTCTGGGAACGTTGGCCTTTGCTCTTCTTGCATGATCCCAGCCCTCTGCAACCGATGCGCCTGCCAGATGGAGGCGGCAATCGTAAGCGCCACTAACGTCCATGGAACGACCGGTGAAATCCAAAACAACGGCGTGGCAAAACTGACCAGCGCCATCCATAAGAGACTCGCAAAGGTTCCAAACAAGAATGCCACGCGCCGCGGTCCGCTCTTGAACGGCAAGGGATACAGGCACGCGGCCTGGACCATTAATGCGAAGGGAAAGGCGACCACCAAGTCAACAAAATAGTGCTCGCCGGTTGCAAGCGTCGCCAGAATGGTGAAAACCACAAAGGCCAGCGCGATCGCGCGTATACAGCGGGCCAGTCCCCTGGAACTCCACCATGCCAGCAGCACCCAGGCCATGTGCAAAGACGGGATGGCATTGCGCGCGCCCTTAAGCGCGATCGTTTGTAATACCAGTTGCCGAACTTGCGAGGTGGGCAGGGGGTGCCAGGGAAAGCCTGGTCCAAAAATGTGGACCGGCCCGGTAGCTGGAACCATGTTGTAATACAGCACTCCAATCGGGCCCGTCACCAGGAATGCCAGCATGACCGGGAACGCTGTTTTGTTTTTCAAGGCAAGATGCGCAGCGTAGACTAACGCCAGCGGCAGCGGTAAAGCAATGTAAAACAGCAAGCCGACTACCCGCAACCACTGGAGGCGCGAGAATACCTGCCCGGCCAGAAAGCTGAATTGCACGCCGAGGCTGCAATCGAAGGAATACAAATAAAGATCGAACGTCTTGGGATGCAATGCCTCGGTGTAGTCCAGCAGGGTCGAAGCCATGTATTCCGAAGCTACGAACAAACCCGCGGCAAGAAATGCATGCAACAGGAGTGTCCGATCCTGACTGTATTCTGAGTTGCGCGCCCAGATCGCCCGCGTGCCCAGCACCGCCAAACTGCTCAGTCCTGCGAACGAGAATGCAGCCATGAGCCGCGGTTGGAAGCCCATGACGCGGTAGTCGGTTCCCGCCAACGCCAGGCTGCAAGCCGTCACCATTGCGAGGTTCATCAATAAAGATGACGGTTGCACCACCAGCAGCATGACCAGAGCGCCGGCCAAAGCCATGGCCATGAAGGCATCAATTATCGAGGAATTGTAAAAATCGGCGCTCATCGAAAGCGCGAATACGATCACGAGAAGCGTCACCGTAAGCGCTGTTTTTATGAGACCGGCTCGACTCAACATTAGTTTCCGATTTCGACGTGTATAGCTAGGGTATCAGCGTCCCAAGCCGTACACGCGGAGAGGCGGGCGACCAACGGGCACGAAAGTAATTGCAAGGGTGGCCAGTTCCGCAAGTCTGTCCTGCTTTACTTGTCGGAGAGAAACGATTCCGCAGACTTCCGGGCTTCCGCAAGATTTGGAGAGAAACGCGCCGTCCTCTGGTAAATCGCATTGGCCTCGGCCACGCGTCCCGCATGCTGTAGAGCCTGCGCCAGCAGTAAGTCGCCAACGTCGGTCGGCTCTGCCGCGATCGCGCGCGAGAATTGACGAATGGCTTCGGGCATGTCGCCGTTTTCCTGGGCGATCAAGCCGAGTCCGGTCATTGCCAGGGCACGGTCGGGAGCCAACTGCAGAGCCGCTTCGAAACACTGCTTCGCCTGCAGCGAATTCCCCATTTTGCGATATTCAAAACCCAAACGGTCGTAGCCGGTGGCGCGCGTGTCGGGGTCGGCCGCGAGGCGAGCCACCATCTGATATTGCACGATCGCCGCGGGCAGATTGCCGCGGCGGTCCTCATAGTCGCCTAGACCTATAGTAGCGGTCGGAGCTTTGGGCAGGATGGCGAGCGCGGCGCGGTAGTGCGCGGCGGCCTCTTCGCCCCGGTTCTGACTGAGCAGAAAATTTGCCAGGTTGATCTGCGCGCCGTAGCTGTCTTTAGTGTCTGCGATGGTATGCAACCAGAGTGTTTCCGTGTCGTGCCAGTAGCCAATCTGCCGGTAGGTGATGCTCCCCAGAATCAGCGCGCAAGAAACTGCAGGGACTGCAAGCCATGCGGCGGAGAGGCGGTGAGCCTGTGCCCAGTCGGCAGCCAGCCACGTCAAAGCCAGAAACAGGCCGAGGAACGATATATAGGCATAGCGATCAGCCATAGTTTGGGAGCCCACTTTTACGAGCCCGATCATGGGCACCAAGCTGCCAAGGAACCAGAACCATCCAACGGCCAAATATCGTCGGTCGCTGGCACGAAGGACCCAGGCCGTGACCAGCAGCAGGAACAGCAGGGCTGCGCCTACTTGCCATGCGGGATAGAGCGCAGGATGCAGATAGAGCGGCACCAGTTTCGATGGCCAGACGGCCTTTCCAACATAGCGGACATAGGAGATCACCGCATTCTCCAAACGATATAGCAGGCTGTTGTCGGACAAAGTCTGGATGGCGCCGCCTGACTTTTGGGCCTTCATGGTCAGCACTGCGCTCGCGGCGGAGAGCAACAGAAGCGGTACCTTTTCCCATAGCAGCCATACACTCCGAACCAGCCGTCCACCGCGCGATGTGGACAACTTCCCGCCCTGGGCGCCCGCGCTCGAACCCAGGGGCGCACCCATTCGGCCAAGCGGCCAGTAGTCCCACAGCAAGAGCAGAAATGGAAACGCGATTACTTGTGGCTTGGAGAGCAATGCCAACGCAAAGCAGCATGCCACCACCCCGTATCGGAGAAGTCCGGGTCGACGCGCGTACCAGCCGTAGCCATAGAGAGCGAAGAGAAAAAATATCGTGCTCAACACGGTCTTGCGCTCGGAGGCCCAAGCCACGGACTCGACATTCACCGGATGCAGCGCGAACAAAGCCGCGACCATCAGGCTGCGCCAGCGGAAACCGGTTGCGCTCTGCAGGAGCAAGAAAAGGAGGACAGCGTTTGCCGCATGGAGCAAAACACTGACGTAGTGGTGGCCGGCCGGTTTCAGGCCGAAAATTTGACAGTCGAGAGCATGGGAAAGCCAGGTCAGCGGATGCCAGTTCGACTCATAATAATTGGAGAAAGCCCAAGCGACGGTCGACCACGTCAAGCCTCGAGTCACGTGGGGGTTATTCGTGATGTACCCATTGTCGTCAAAGGTGACGAATCCATTGCGAGTTACAGGATTGTAAACTGCAAGCGTAGTCGCGGTTAGTAAGAGGCACAACAGCAGTGTGCGCTTGCCCGGCGACTGGAAGGGCTTGGAAGAAGCCGGAGCCTCGGATTGTTCCAGGCATTTCGATGCCGCGGCTGTGGAAGACGAACTCATAGATTATTCTGAACCAGCCACCAAACGATCATGGCGCGGAACTGCTGGGCGTGCGTTCCTTTCGTAACTCTTAGGCGTTCCCCCGCGCCAGGATTAGAGCTTGCCCGGCAGCGTGAAGTGGATAAGTACGCCTTCCAACATATCTACCGGGAATGTATGCCGAATAAACTGACTTAGAAGTTGTTACTTCGGAGCGGCGGCGAACTCCGCAGGCGGTCGCGGCCGAACAAACGTGACTAAAATTGTAGGCGGGCCATGTCATTGTTCAGCGCAACTTTGTTCAGCGCAAAACTGTTCAGCGAAAAACGCGTTGCAACCTTCTGCCTGTTGCTGGTCGCGGCCACGCTTGCTTTTTACAATCCCATCGTCCGTAACCAGTTCGTCGATTTCGATACCTACGCTTATATTCTCGCAAACTCTCATGTTCAGCATGGTCTGACGTGGGACACGGTGAAGTGGTCGTTCACCACATTTTATCAAGGTAACTGGCACCCCCTCACCTGGTTGTCTCATGCATTGGACTGCCAGATCTTTCATCTCAATCCGATTGGCCATCACTATACAAGTCTGTTGCTGCACGCGGCCAATGCGGTGCTTCTGTTCCTGCTGCTGCAGCGGGCGACAGGATGCACCTGGCCCAGTCTGGCGGTCGGTGCTCTATTTGCCCTGCACCCGATTAACGTTGAGTCGGTGGCTTGGGCCGCTGAGCGCAAGAATGCACTGAGCACGCTGTTCTTCCTGCTGGCGTTGCATGCCTACGACCGTTATGCGCGCGGAGGAGGACGGAAATTCTATTGGCTGGTCGCCATTTTGTTTGCCCTCGGCCTCATGGCGAAACCGCAGATCGTCACTCTACCTCTCGTCCTGCTTCTTTGGGACTACTGGCCCCTGGAACGCTTGGGCACCGAACTCCCAACGGGAAGTCTAGCTGCGCCGTCGAATCAGCGTTCATTCGGCTTTCTCGTCTGGGAAAAAGTCCCACTCTTTATTTTTGCGGCAGCGGGTTCCGTGGTCACCATCATGGCGCAACGCGCCGGGGGCATTGTCCGCCCGCTTTCCCAGGTTTCCTTCGCGATACGGCTGGAGAATGCTCTCGTCTCCTATGTGAGATATCTCGGCAAGGCTCTGTGGCCTTCCGGCCTCGCCCCCATGTATCCGCGCCCGGAGAATTTGCTACCCGCGTGGCAAGTGGCAGGAGCAGTGGCACTTCTGCTGTTTCTGTCGGCCGTGTGTGTTCGCTGGCGCAGCCGCCGCTATCTGCTCGTAGGTTGGCTGTGGTTTTTGGGTACCTTAGTTCCCATGATCGGCATAGTTACAGTGGGCGATCAGGCTATGGCTGATCGTTACGCTTACATCACTTTTATCGGCTTGTTTATCACGGCGGCGTGGACCGTACGCGACCTGGCCGCGGCAGGCGGAATCCGCGGCTTCGGGCCGGCTGTTGTCGCCATTTTCGTGCTTTCGAGCCTGGGAGGTCTTACTTACCGGCAAGTCGGCCGCTGGCACGACAATGAAACCTTGTGGCGCTACACATTGACCGTTACCCATCGCAATTATGTGGCGCATAACAATCTGGCGCTGGCTCTGCGTCAGCAGGGTCGGTCCGATGAAGCCATCGCCGAGTTTCGCGCCGGCGAAGCTCTGCACAAATATCAACCCACCCAGGCGCTCGAGCTCGCTCTCTACGAATTGCAGGTTGGGCATCCGCGGGAAGCGCTCGAGGAATGCGAATCTATTCTGAACGACGACGGCCGGCCTGCGGATTCAAGGGTCAGGGCTGCTGCCGCCAGTGAGATGGGGCAAGCCTACCTGCAGCTGCGCCGCTACGATCGAGCCGCGGAGAGCTTCGAGAATGCTCAGCGCCTAAATCCGGACGATGCTATGGCGCTTATGGGTTCCGGCATTCTGGCATTGCGCCAGGGGCAGTCTCTCAGGGCGGTGGATCAATTCATGCATGCCGTGAAAATCGCCCCCGACGATATCAATGTTCTGCTCCTCGCGCAGGCTCTGCGTCGCGCGGGACGCTTGACGGAAGCCGATTTCGCCTTAGCGCAAGTCCAAAAGGTGTCATCCGATCCAGGCCAGGCGCAAAACGCGGCGGCACAGTTGCTCTCTCTGGTCGGCCTGAAGCCACTGTAGTGGCGCGACCGGAAGACGCTGTCCGCGTTTAAGCCTTCAGTCGTAGTCCGATGGAGGTCAAGCAGAGAAGCGGAGAACTGAGAGTTGACAGCAGAGAGCTGTTTTTCTCAGCCCCTCTTTAGCAGCAGACAAGTCATATCGTCATGCTGCGGAGTGTTGCCGACAAAGTGATCCAAGTCCGTCAGCAGCCTGCGCAGCAACTCTGCCGGAGTCGTCCCCGATTCGCGATCAATCAGGCGTATCAACTCTGCTTCGCCATAATCGTCCATCTTCGCATTCTCGGCTTCGACGATCCCATCTGTAAAAATCACCAGCCAGTCTCCAACTTCCAGTCGCGTTCTCCCCAACTCATAAGCCGACGCAGCAAAGATCCCAATCGGAATCCCACCCGCCTCCAGGCGCTCCATTAGCCCCGATTTCTTCCGCAGAATCGGCACGTTATGCCCGGCATTTACATAAACGATGTCCCCGGTAGCCGGGTCGAGCTCGGCGAAAAAAGCCGTAGTGAAGCGAACTCCGCCTTGGCTATTCGAGCACGAATAGCGATTCACACCGGCCACGATCTCCAAAAGCGAGACACCGCTGGTCGATAACGTCCGCAGACTAGCCTGAAACGTGGCCATCACCATGGCCGCGGGAATGCTCTTTCCCGCCACGTCTGCCACCACAAGCAGAATTCGGTCGGCTGTCGGTTCCCGCCCCGGCCGCAGGATTACGTCGTAGTAATCTCCCGCCACCGTGTTCGCCGGACGCGTAGCATAAGCAATCTGATACCCTGGAATCTGCAGCGGCGCCCCGGGCAACATCCAAGTCTGTATATCTTTAGCGATCTCCAGATCGCGTTTCATCACCACCCGGTCTGCTAGTTCCAGCAGCAGCACCATAAACATCAGCAGCCCGCCCCACACGCGTTCGTCGAACTCAAAGAACTCAATATGCCCTGATTTATCGGTATAAGGCACCCGGCCAGAAGGGGAGAACAGCAGAAACAGTGCCACCAGCAGCAGGACCCGCCGCGCCGGGGTCAGCTTCTCCAGGATCGCCCAGAACACTGCCTTAGCCGTTTGCCAGGCCCGCCGCCGTCGGGAGGGCTGCTCCGGCAACTGGTCCAATCCAGCTGAATAGAGCCTGTAGCTGGAGCGTGCGTCCTTGACCATCTGCGACCAGAGCTGATTGAGCTCCATCCCCTCGCTAACGCGAAGCCAGAAGTTCCAAGCTTTGTTCTTTAACCCGGTCCCAGGCCGAACCGTTGGTGCAGGAGAGATCATAGAGGAACAATCATTATAGGCTGCGTCGATTATGTGCTATGAGTTTCAGCCCGGCTCTGCATGAAGAAACACCGAACATTTAACTAGCGCGAGCCAAGCCGGAAACAAAATTGCCAGCCCGTGTAAGAGCTGGCAAAGAAATCAATCTCGGTAAACGAGAGCCGTGAATGAGAGCTGACTACTGCTCCTAGATACTCAGCACTTTTTCGCGTTCTTCGGCGTCGAGGCGCTCTTCGCGGGGCGTACTGGGCAGCGCGAACTCCAGCACCTCGTCTACGGTTTTGACGTAGTGGGTGTTTAATCCGAGCAACTGTTCGGGCGTCAGATCTTCTTCGACGTTCGTTTTGTTTTCCGCGGGCAAGATCACGTCATGCACGCCAGCGCGTTTCGCGGCCAGGACTTTTTCCTTGATACCGCCAACGGGCAGAACGTTTCCGCTGAGCGTGATCTCGCCAGTCATGGCAAGCAGGGGACGAACCTGCTTGCCAGTTAACAGCGACACTAGCGCAGTCACGATAGTGACACCGGCCGAGGGACCGTCTTTAGGGATAGCGCCCGCAGGCACGTGAATATGTATGTCGTGGTTGGCAAAGAATTCTTCGTCGATGCCTAACTCCTTGGCATTCGACCGAACCCAGCTCAGCCCAGCTTGCATGGATTCACGCATCACATCCTGGATCTGCCCCGTGATGGTGAGCCCACCTTTGCCCTTCATCTGATTAGCTTCGACAAACAAAACGTCGCCGCCAGCAGGGGTCCACGCCAGTCCGACAACAACCCCCGGCCGCTTAGTGCGCTCGGCAATTTCGCCTTCGCTGCGAACCTTTATGCCGCCCAAAAATTCTTGCACGATCTCCTTGGTGACAATCAGCTTCTCCGTCTTTCCTTCCGCTAGTCTTCGAGCCTGCTTGCGGCAGATCGTGCCGATGGTACGTTCCAGGTTGCGCACTCCCGCCTCGCGCGTGTAATGACGGATGATGTAGCTGACCGCTTCTTCCGGAAAATCGATCTGGTCTTTTGTGATTCCGTTTTCTTCGATCTGGCGGGGAATCAGGTACTGGAACGAGATGTGAATTTTCTCTTCCTCCGTATAACCCTGCAGTTCGATGATCTCCATGCGATCGCGCAACGGCTCGGCAATAGGGTCGAGCATGTTTGCGGTAGTGATGAACAGAACCTTCGAGAGATCGAAAGTTACGTCCAGATAATTGTCGCGGAAAGTAGCATTCTGCTCGGGATCGAGCGCTTCAAGCAGGGCCGACGCGGGATCGCCGCGGAAGTCGCGCCCTACCTTGTCGATTTCGTCCAGCATGAACACAGGATCCTTGGTCTCAGCGCGGCGTATGCCTTGAATGATCTGTCCCGGCAAAGCTCCGATATAAGTGCGCCGGTGGCCGCGGATCTCCGCTTCGTCGTGGACTCCGCCCAGCGACAGCCTAGTGAACTTGCGTCCCAGCGCCCGGGCAATGGATTTACCCAATGAGGTCTTGCCCACGCCCGGAGGCCCGACGAAACACAGAATCGGTCCCTTCATACTCGGCTTGAGCCGACGCACCGAAAGATAGTCGAGGATGCGATCTTTCACCTTCTGCAGGTCGTAGTGATCGGCATCGAGTATTTCTTTCGCCTTCGGGATCTCAATTTCCCCACCCGAGGTTTTGGCCCAGGGCAACACTGCCAGCCACTCGATATAGTTGCGCGTTACCGAGTAGTCCGCTGCCATCGGCGACATGCGGGCGAGGCGGCCTAATTCTTTCAGCGCTTCTTTCTTTACTTCGTCCGGCATGCCCGCGGATTCAATCTTTTGTTTCAGTTCTTCGGTATCGCGCGCGCCTTCATCCTGTTCGCCCAATTCTTTCTGGATGGCCTTCATCTGCTCGCGCAGATAATATTCACGTTGCGTCTGCTGTACGCGATCCTGCACTTCGGACTGAATCTTGTTTCGAAGTTGCTGCACTTCTAACTCTTTGGCCAGGTGTTGGTTGATTTTTTCCAGCCGAACGCGGACGTCGGTCGTCTCCAGCGTCTCCTGCTTGTCGGAGGTTGAGAGCGACGGCAGCGACGATGCGATGAAGTCGACGAGACGGCCCGGTTCTTCAATGTTCATGGCGACGGTGGAAAGCTCATCCGAGAGCGTCGGAGAACCAGCCACAATCTGTTGGAACAAGGTCAGGACATTGCGCTGCAGCGCTTCGATTTCGGAATCCTTCGGCGGTATGACCTCGGGTATGGTTGTGACCCGTGCCCGCATAAAAGGAGAAAGCTGGGCAAAATCCGCCAACCGCACACGCTCCAACCCTTCGGCAAACACAAAGAGGCTCTGGTTCGGCATCTTGACAACTTTGTGCACCACAGCCAGGGTTCCAATGGAATACAGATCGGTCGGCTGCGGCGAATCTACGCGGGCCTCGCGCTGCGCCACCACGACGATGGTCTTGTCATCGCCGAGTGAGTTAATCAGTTGGACAGAGCTCTCCCTCCCCACCGTCAGGGGGAGCACGGCATGAGGAAATAAAACCGTGTCTCGCACCGGAAGAATCGGCAGCGAGCGCTCTGTGGTATCGACGTAAGTTGTTTCGTTTGTAGAAATATCGCTCATGGCTTCCCTTGAGTGACTTGCACTCAACTTTGATGAACCAAACTGCCAAAAAGATGCAGGACTGTTCCGTTAGGCTGTTGAATTCTAGACCTTTTTTGTGCTTTTGCAAGGTGCAGGAGGACGCTGGCCCTCCCTGGTAACCTTGGCATCGGTCCGAGTTCACCCTACGCGCGATGTTGGCAAGTGCGCTGTGAATTACCTCACAGCAGATTGTGATAAATAACGGGGGCAGTCGGGCAATGGATTTAAGATGCGGCCTCCGCATGGACTTTACGCTTCCAGATAAACTCCGAGCACCTTCACCAGTTCCGCGACCTCGCTCAGATGACGCAAAGCGTTTCGCGAATCTTCGTCGTCACCGCGCAGCAAGTCGACAAAGAAAACATATTCCCACGGACGGCCGCGCACGGGCCGCGACTCGATCTTGCTTAGACTGATGTCGCGCAGCGCGAAGACACTCAGAGCTTTGAATAAGGCTCCGGGAATATTTTTTACGCTGAACGCTAAAGAAGTCTTGTCCGCTCTCGTTTTATGCCTGTCTTCTCGTGACTGCGGCCTTGATGGCTTGGGTTTCCCCCTCTTGATCAGGAAGAAGCGTGTGAAGTTCTTCTTGTCGTCCTCGATTCCGGCCCTGAGAATCTTTCCTTTGTATACGTCGGCGGCCCGACGGCTCGCAATGGCGGCTGCATCACTCAAGTTCTCTGCCAAGTTCTGTGCGACGATATGCTTGACGCTTCCTGCTGTGTCGTAGAACGGTACCGGTTCGAGCTCCGAATTTCTGGCGAAGAGCTCGCGACATTGATCGAGCGCAACTGGATGTGAGAACACGCGCCGAACCGCGCTTAGATTAGTGCCCGGCGCCGCGATCAGATTGTGCACGATCCGAAGGCGAAACTCGCGGATGATGTGCACGTCTCGACTGAGTAGTAGATCGAAGTGCTCGGCAACAGAACCAGCCAGCGAGTTTTCGATGGGGATCACGGCGCCGTCGACCTTACCGCGTTGGAGTCGATCGAAGACTTCGAATGACCGGGCGCAGGGGACGATGACCGTACGCGTCGTTGCGTCTCTAAACATGGCTTCAGCCGCTTCCTGGCTGAAAGAACCGAGTTCCCCCTGGATTGCAATTTTCATTATGCTTTCTCTTCGACCGCGAGGGTCCTGTGCGAACGGGGACTATGCCATTTGTGGAGCGCGGAAATGCATCCCGACGCTTTTCTAGGTGGAGACGGTCAGCTCCTTTGCCATCACCAAAGCATCCATTTGGTTCGAATAGTAGCCAGCGACGGTCTTTTCCACGAAGTAACCTTTTTGCTTATAAAAGCGAATTGCATTGGCATTATTTACCGGGGTCTCCAGGGCAACCGCGACGGTGCCTGCGCGCAGCAATTGCTCCTCTGCGGCGTGGAGAAGAGCCGAGCCCACTCCTGTCCTCCTCACTTCCGCAATCACGTCAATGGTTATGATATGTCCGACCTTCCGCCACGCCTCGGCCACGACGAAACCGACGATACCAAAATCTGGAATCGAAGCCCTGGTCCTGCCGTTTGTCGGAGCCGCACAGTCCGCAGCGTCTACCATCGAAGTGGCGACCAAGGTAAACGCCCCAGGCCGACGTATATAGAAGGCAAGTTCTGGTCGCGAATAGGCCAATTGTGGATCGAAACAAGTTTGGTCGATTTTCCACAGTGTGTTGAAATCGGCTTTTTCGAATTGCCGAATATGAAATCGCACGCCGCTATTGTAGCGGGTTTGTGGCGTAGTGGCGGAAGCGGCGGAAAGATGTTTTTGGTATTATCAGACGAGCATTCCCGCCGACCGACCCAGCTCTCTTTTTTTGACTCCCTCCCCTTGCGCAGTTGCATCCATAAGAAGTAGGATTTCTCCCCAGGGGCGGCTGTGGGGCGTTTAATCATCATCGATGTGGCGGTGGCGCTGGCGCTCTCGTTGGTCTGGTACGCCTGGTTTATTCGTTATAACCGGCGGCGGGCCGGCAAGGTACTGCGGTGGGTGCAGGAGGCGTGCCTGGGTAAAGGGCGCGTGGTTGATTTACGCTGGCAGTCCAGCAGTTCCCGATTGAAAGCTACTCTCAGTCTTTCCTCGCGCTGGTTTGAGGACGCCCATCTCACCATACGGCTATTGCCGCGGCCGCTGCCTGTGCAGTGGGCTTTGAGTCGCTGGCGGCAGCAGCAGGAGACCTTGACCTTCGAAGCGAATATGGGATTTCCTCCAAGCTTCCACCTCGATGTCATACGGCATCGCTGGTCAGGCCAAACCGGAGAAAAGGCCGAGGCAAAGATCACGAAGAACAATCGTGCTTGGACTATCAGTCGGCCGGGGCCCGTCATTCTGACGACGAAGGAAGACTGGCCCGTCGAACTGAGCCCGGTAGTCAACGCGCTGGCGGCGTGGCGCGACAAGGATTTCGTCGGCGTTCGCTTCAACTCAAAATCCCCGCATTTCACGGCAACCGTCGTCCTCGAAAATCTTTCCGATCAAAAATCTGCGGCCGTCTTGCTGGGGCTTTTTCGTGAACTCGCCGCCAGTTCTTCCGCCAAGCAACATTAATAAACCCAGACGAGTTTTTTGGCCGAGTCCTAAGCCCGCACAAATACCCTGTTTCAAAGCAGTTTTGGTCTACTTTCGGTAGGTCTCGTGTCCAGCGAAGATTCGGGCTGAGCCGGTATTTGGTTGTTTCTCGGTTGGAGTCCCTGTTTGCGCGCATCGAGCGCCTTAATAAGTTGCTCGATAAGGCGGCATAGCCGGCTTGGATCGGTCTCGTGCTCTATCATCTCGCAGAGTTTCTGCCAGTCTTTTTCATCAATTTTCATAGGATGGAAAAGGCAAGCGTATTGCCATATGCGGCCCTCAAAGGCTAGGAACCAAATCCTTGCAAACTGTTTATAGACAGTGGGTTGGCGCCGCACTTGAGAAAAGGGCGAGGGAGGCTGTACGAAAATTTTGCGCGGTCTGGGCGGACGTCAGCCCCATTCTACGGTGGCTCGGCCACAAACCGATATCCCACTCCGCGCACGGTTTGCAGATGTTTTGGACGCGACGGATCTTCTTCGATGTAGCGCCGCAGTCGCACCACAAAATTATCGATAGCGCGGGTGTCGGTGTCTTCGTGCAATCCCCAGACGTCTTCCAGAATCGACTTGCGCGATACGATGCGACCTTCGCTGTGCACCAGATAGCGCAGAAACTCCGCTTCCATGACAGTTAAATGGATTGTGTTGCCCAGTGCGCGCAGTTCCAGTTCTCCGAAATCGATCGTCTTGCCGCCAAAACTGAATGTATCTCCGCCGGCTTTGGGCTCGCTTGGCCGCCGACTCCGCTTCTGCTCGTCATCGGCGTGGTGGTTATCTTCATGTTCCTTGCCGTCGTCCGCCGGCTCTGCATTTGTCATCCACGCACTGCGCCTCAGCAAGCTCTCCAGACGGGCGATGAGGATTGCGAGTTCAAATGGTTTGGGCAGATAATCGTCCGCTCCAGCCGCGAAGCCCTGGAGCACATCTTCGGCGCGGCCGCGTGCGGTCAGCATCAGAATCGGCACGTAATTTTTCTTTTCCCGCAGCAAGGTCGCGACATCGAATCCACTCTTGCCCGGAAGCATCACGTCGAGCACCACGGCGTCGAAGCGTTCCCTTTTTTCGACCAGTCGCTCCAGTGCCGACTCGCCATCGCCGGCAACCTCCACGGCGTGTCCTTCGGCTTGCAGGTTGAAGCGCAAACCCTGCGCCAGGTGCGCCTCGTCCTCGACCACCAGCACGCGGCTCATGCTGACCTCCGCGGCAATTCTTTCCTGGGCAATTCCAGGGTCACGGTCGTTCCTTTGCCCGCGCCTTCGCTTTCGGCGAAGACCCGGCCCCCGTGCTTGCGCGCGATGGAGCGCACGATGAACAAGCCTAGACCGGTGCCTTTTACCTGCGCCAGCGAGCGCTGGGTCACGCGATAAAAGCGCTTGAAGATGCGTTTCAATTCCTCCTCTGGAATACCAACGCCTTGATCGCGCACCCGCAGCACAACCCGCTTATCATCGGGAGCCTCGAGTTCCACGGAAATGTGTACGCCGTCGGGCGAATACTTCACGGCATTATCCAGCAGGTTTGAGACCGCGGTGCGCAATTCCTCAGGATCGCCGAGCACGAGCGCGCCATCGCCGTTGCGTGCCGGCGGAGCCAGAGACAAAGACACAGAGTCGTGGTACTGGAGATCGGCGGGCTGTAAGTGATGGCGCGTTCGTGCCAGTTCCATGCACTCCTGCACGAGCGCGTTAAAATCCACCGCTGAGCGCTGCACGGGACTCCTCTTCTGCGCTGCCGCGCCCGCTTTCAGCACCTGCTCGACAGTATGCAAAAGGCGATCGGTGTCGAGGAGCATCAACTCGTAGAACTGGCGCCGCTGTGCTTCTTCTACGGGGAGTCGCTGCAGGGTTTGGAGGTAGAGGCGGATGGACGCAATCGGCGTCTTCAATTCATGGGTGACCGCATTGATGAAGCTGTCATGCTGCTCGTTGCGGCGAATTTCGCGGACCAGAAAAATCGTGTTGAGGACAAGGCCGGCGACGATAGCACCGAAGAAGATGATGCCAAGAAAAACCTTGATGCCCTCGCGCCAGTTGAGGATGATCCATCCGCTGCCGACCGCGAACGCCACGGCTGCCAGGCAAACGCCCAGCGTGAGAAAAAAATAGATGGCCTTCTGCCGGCTGATGATGCGCACAGGGAGATTGTAGCGGGGTGCGGGTAGGGTGTCAGGTGGGACGCTCGGTTTTCACCGTTCGACTGGTTGACACGATTCAGGCACGAGGGCTAGAGTGTTGGGCCGAGTGGAGTCTCAAAAGGAAAATTTCGGTTTGGGTCTGCTAGTACGTGAGATGGGAATGACGTTGTAGGAACTTGCGGTTGGCCGAGACGCCGACGCTAAAGGGGGATTGTATGAATTTCGAGAACGTGGAAATTAGGTTGGTTGCGCTGGTTGCGGTTTTGATTTGGCCGTTGGCGGGCGTTTTTGCGCAGAGCAAGCCGCGGCCTCCGGTGGCGCCTGCCATGACTTGCGCCAATGTTGCCAACCTGAGTTTGCCTGACACAATCCTCATCAGCGCGACCGAGGTTACGGCGACCAGCGGGAATTATTGCAATGTGATCGGCGTGATTGATAAGCGCGTCAGCCAACAGGATCCCGACCACTTCACTTATGGGATTGGATTTGAGTTGAATCTGCCCGATAGCTGGGTGGGGCGGTTCGAAATGATGGGCGGCGGCGGGACGGACGGATCGGTCTCCAGTCCGGTGGGGAGCGCGGGGACGGAGTTGGCCATGGGTTGGGCCGTGGCCGCGGATGACGGCGGGCATGAGGACGCGCCGGGAAATGCGGCGTTTGGCTGGATTGATGACGACGCCAATGCCGGAGGGACGGCGCACTTTGGCGTGGATGAAGAGGCTCGTACCGACTACGGGTATAACGGGATTCGAAAGACGACCAAGATTTCAAAGATGATTATTTCCCGGTATTACGGGCAGGGCCCACAGTTCTCTTACCTGTGGGGATGTTCGGACGGAGGGCGTGACGCAACGGTGGCGGCGCAGCGCGATCCCGACATGTTCGACGGGTTGGTGGCGGGAAATCCCGGGTTCGACTTGCCGCGCGCGGCGGTTACCGAAGCTTGGAACGAGCAGAAACTGGCCCCGCTGGCCACAAGCCTTGATTCAAACGGACAGCCTTACTTGCCCCCGACCTTTCAGCCACAGGATTTGGAAGTGGCCTCAGCCGCGATTCTGAGCGCTTGCGATGCGCTCGACGGCCTGGTGGACGGCATCATTGACAATTACACGGCCTGCACCAATGATCGCGTCTACCCGGCGTTGCGGGCGTTTACTTGCAGCGCTGACGGCGCGCACGGGAACACGCCGCACGGCGGAACTTGTTTGACGGCAGCGCAGGTTACGGCGTTGAAGCAGATCTATGCTGGGCCGCGGAATTCGCGCGGAGAGCCGTTGTATACGAACTGGTTTTGGGATGCGGGAATTTGGGATCCGCCCTCGGCGTTTGGGTTAGGCTGGGCGGGATGGAACGTATCATTCTTTGGAGCGCCCGGAACCAACACCGCCCTGAACTTGACGCTGGGTGCTGGCGCGGTGCCGATGATCTTTACCACCCCTCCGGTAGTTACGCCGGTTGCGGGGACGAATGGCCAGGAGGCGTTCATTTTTAACTATAACTTCGATACCGATGCTCCCAAGATTTATGAAACGGGGCCTGGATATCCGGAGAGCTCGATGGAATTTATGACTGGGACTCCGTATGGCGCGTCGCCTTTTCTTAACCAGTTCGAGGATCACGGGGGGAAGATTATTTTCTATGACTCAGTAAACGATGGCATCTTCTCGGCGGTTGATTTGGCGACCTATTTCGAGGTGCTGGATCTTGCGAATCGAGGCCACGCTTCTGATTTCAGCCGGTTGTACATGATACCGAACATGGCCCATTGCGGTGGCGGGCCGGCGACCGATGTATTCAGCGGAAATTTGTTGACGGCGCTCACCGCTTGGGTGGAGAACGGAGTTAAGCCCGGGGCGATAATTGCTGCCAATGCGAATACCAGTTCGCCGTTTCCTTCCGGCGCGCCCTTCGATCCGCGCGTAGCCCAGAATTTTCCCACGGGTGGGACGCGGCTGCTCTGTCCATTTCCGCAACAAAGCCGGTATTCGGGGAGCGGGCCGACCAACACCGCGGCGAGTTTCGTGTGCGTGCATCCTCGGCGCTGATGGACACCTGTTCGCCGTTTCACTTGTAACTCTCGGGTCACACCGGGGATTGCACTAAGAAGGCTCTCGCCGCCGCCGTCCGCTTCGAGAGCCTTTCCTGACACCCGAGACCTAACACCTGACACCTGCTTCTCAGTCGTTCCCCGCGGCTGGTACCAACACTGCTGCCGCCTCGACGTCTCGCACCAGTTGCGGCTTGGGGGGGAGGTTATTGAGGTTGACTTTGTAGACGTGGCGCGCCAGGCCCAGTTTTTTCAGCGCCCAGATGCCATACCAGTTCATATCAACTTCATACCAGCGCAATCCGTGACGCGCTGACACTGGGTGAGCATGATGATTGTTGTGCCAGCCTTCACCAAATGTCAGGATGGCCACGAGAAAGTTGTTAGTCGAGAGGTCTTTCGTCGCGAAGCGGCGCGATCCCCACATGTGGGTGACCGAGTTGACCATCCAGGTCGCATGCAGCCCGACTACCGTGCGGGCGAATACTCCCCAGAGGAGCCAGGGCAGGCCGCCAATGGCATACAGAATCACGCCCAGAATAACATTAGAGGTCCAGTGATACTTGGTCAGCCAGACCTGGACTTTATCTTTGGTCAGATCGGGAACGTAACGGGCCAGGGTCGTCGTGTCGTGATGCATCGACTTACCGGACAGGATCCATCCCATGTGCGACCACCACTTGCCGTCGATCGGCGAATGCGGATCGCCATTTTCGTCGGAGAACTGATGATGAATGCGATGTGTGGCCACCCAGAATATGGGACCACCTTCGAGGGCGAGAGTGGCGCACCAGGTCAGGAAGTACTCCACCCACTTCGGCGTTTTGTAGCCACGATGCGTCAGCAGGCGGTGATAGGCCATGCCGATGCCTAGGCTGCCCGAAACCCACCACAGGAAAAGGGCTACGAAAAATGCCGGCCAGGTAAAGAAAAAAAGCGCCGCTATGGCGCCTACATGAAAGAGGCCCATAGCGATGGCCGTGATCCAGTTGAACCCGTCCCGGTTGGCACGGTCTCGACGATTGACACCTTCACCGGCCGCGTTCATCGCGGCACCGGTTGCTTCGATTATTGTTTGGCGTGCAGTCTCGCTCATCGTTTCTGTCTCTCTTTTCTTTTTCCCCGTACACCTATTTGATGGGGGTCCGGATAGGACAATACCAAGAGCGAGCGCATTTCGATGTAATACTTCTGTAATCGTCGTTGAATCGAGGGTTACGAGCGTAATGAGGGCTTGTCGTTCAGCTATGGCGGAGACGGGAAGCTATTCTGACACTTCTCGGAACCGTCTTCGTCTTGCAGACTCACATCGCAGAGCCAGATGCGGACTCTCAGGGTGAATACCAAGATGATGACTCATGCACGACTGATTTCGATGGCGGTGCAGTGGTTACGACGCTATCGCTGCGGAGTGGTGCTCAGCGAACAGGCCTGCGTCAGTGGAGAGATGCCAGACGCTATTGGCTGGAAGCGCGCCTGCCATTCCGTGCTGGTCGAGAGCAAAGTATCGCGTGCGGATTTCCTGGCTGATCGGGACAAGCCCTTCCGGCAAATGCCCGACGAGGGTGTTGGCTGTGAGCGCTACTACCTGGTGCCGAGGGGTCTGATACGGATCGAGGACCTTCCGCGGGGATGGGGACTGCTGGAAGTATGCGGGCGAGAGATCGACCGGGTGAAGGGGTCCGCGAAGAACTTGCGCTCCGCCAGCGGCTTCGAAAACGAGATGAATCTTCTCCTAGCCAGCCTGCGGCGGGTCGAACTTCGTATTGAACCGGAGAGCATTACCGATTTCCTCAAATGGAAGAACCGCATGGCCGTGTATAACCGGGGCACCTTGCCGGAGGGATTGGTGGCGGAACAAGATGAAGCGAACGAATTTCTGCTGGGAACGGTTCGAGATTAGAATAGGGCGGAGACGGGGCAAGCCCGTCTCTACAGGTTCCGTGGCTAGATTGCGCAGAGTGCCTGGTTCAAAAATCCGATTGGGACAGCTGCACCGCGCAATAAGGATTCGCTTTTCCGCCGGGCGCGCTGCAGTTTCCCCCATTCACCGATCCCGGTGCGAGGGTAGTGAAGTAGATGTTGCTTCCACCGTCCGAAACTTCGTTGTCGATGATAATCCCGCTGACTCCCTCGATAGCGGGAGGGGCGGTCACGCAACTGGATGTCGGCGAACTGCCGCAGGTGGGCGGAGTGAAAGATTTCGGTTTGAGTGTCACGCTCTCTACAAATCCGTCGGGTGTCTTATCCCCAATGAACGAGTTTCCCACGCCGAAGAAAATGCGGTCCGTCGTCCCATTGTAAAACTCGGTCAGCGGCGAACACTCGTCTGACGCGGTTGTGTCCGGTCCAAAGTTGGCTATCGAAGCTGTGATGACGTGATCCGTGAAGGGAAACATATACATCCTAGGCCTGGAGGCGTTGCCTCCCGAGCTGACGAATCCGCATGCGATCATGTGGCCCGAGGTCGAACCATCCACAAAGAAAAGGTTATCCGGTGTGCCATAGTGAACGCTACCCCCGGTGCACGTTCCCGCTCCCGTCTTCGCCGTGGACATACTGACTGTGTTCGCCGTCGTAGCGGTAGTGGAACTCGTGAAGTTCGCTGGAACCTGAGTGATTGCTCCGCCGTAATCTGACACCACGCTGCATCCGGTATACGCAAACACCTGGTGAACGGTAGGATTAGCGGGATCAATGACCACAACCGGAGGAGCTACAAGTCCGGCGCCACTGTATCCTAGCACCCCGATGTCCATCTTCGCTGTATACGTGCCGCCGGGGCTTGCCAGGTCGACCGAATACAGGTAGCCGTCGAGGTCTCCGATAAAAATGGCACCGTAGTAGGTATCCACGACCGGGTCACTCAGGATCGGGATTAGCGACGTCGATACCGTGACCGGCCAGTCAGAGTTCGTAACCAGTACCGGCGTGCCGCCGCTGAACACCGGTGTGATTTTGTAAAGCATGCCGTTGTCGGTGCCTATGTATGCCGTATCAGAAGCGTAGTCGATCCAGGGCGAGGAAACGGAATTGGAGGAAGAGATCGTAAGCGTGGTCATGCAGCCCGCAATGTTCGGGTTCGGCTTGGCGCACGCAGTTGGAATCGCCGGACTCAATACTGTTCCCACATGCGATGGTGTTGCTCCGGGCGTCGGAATTGGATTCGGCACCACCAGAACATGGAAGTACGATCCGGTAGAAGTGCTTTCCACGAATGCGACCATCTCCCCGTCGGCTGACGGCTCTGGCGACGTATAAATCTGCCCTCCGGGCTGAGTCTGCGTATTGTAGGCAAACGTCACCCAGGGCGATCCGCCATTGCACGGCGTCGGAGTCATTCCCGTGTAGAGGTTGTTGATGCCGACGAGATTGGCCTGCGTAAAAATGTTAGTGGTGATATTCAGCGCGAACACAACGAAATCGGACTGGCAGTTCTCAGTGTTTATGTCGAAGTTATATTTTGCGGGAAATTGGTCCTGCGCTACGTACCCGTTCTCCAGCGATACCGCCCAGTCGACTTTCGGATGGGATGCTTCCGGCGAAAGTGACACTCCTGGCGCGTCCAATCCTTTCACCGCCGCTTGGTGTCTCAGCATGTTGTAAATGAGTCGCGGGTCGCGATTTCTGTCTGCCGGGACGTCCTCGATTCGCGCGCCAGGCATCACTAAATGCCGGGTGCTCCAGTCCTGCACGTATCCGATGTGGCCTGCCCCATTGTTTCTGTTCGCCGGCGGGGTCCTATCCGTGTCTTTGCCGATAGCGATCCCTGATTGTGCCGAAAGCGGAATCCCCCCCAGCAGCAAGCCAGCCAGCACGCAGAACCAAAAACATACACACCGTTGCATCATGTTTCTCCTAAAGCTTTCATCCTCCCCGAGTGTGACCGCCTCAGTTCGTGTCAAGAGGTCTTCAAACCGATGTTCTTGCAAGTGAGACTCGTCGCGTTTATTTTCCCGCATGACAGCGCCATGGTCTCAAATACGCGCTCGAAGCGGAACGCGGGCTTCTGATACGGTTTTCGACCGCGCGTTAGTTTGGACCCCTCAGGTGCGACCGCTTTCATCTCGGACGGCACCCCACCTGTCTCCTGATTGAATCCCATGCGTCGCTCCTCCACTGGCACTTCGCGCCATTTTACACGAATTGGGAGCACGCCGGACTAGGCGTGCATTTGGAAAACTGTTGCCTAAACAAATTCCTCGCAACATAAGCGCCGGAAATTCGCTCGTTTCAATGCCCAGTCACTATACCAATCTTTCGCCCCCATCAACCACGCGCCATCGGCTTCGCCCCTCGACCAATCGGCGATCCCTACATTTCTCGTCGCCCTTCCATCGCTTTTAGCATGGTGACTTCGTCGGTATATTCGATGTCGCTCCCGACGGGGATGCCCATGGCGATCCGAGTCACGCGCAGTCCTGGTCCATGTCCGTGGCGTTTCAGTTGTTGGGCGAGGTAAGTGGCGGTGGCTTCGCCCTCCACGGTGGGATTGGTGGCTAGAATAACTTCTTCAACGTCGCCGAGTCGGGTCATCAAATTGGCGATGCGGAGCTGTTCCGGCCCTACACCGTGCAACGGAGACAGTGAGCCGTGAAGCACATGGTAAACACCGTTGAAATGCCGTGTTTTTTCTACTGAAGAAATATTAGTCGGCTCCTCCACCACGCAAACCAGCTTTTGATTTCGCGTAGGACTGCTGCAGTAGACACAAGGATCGATGTCGGTAATGTTGTTGCAGATGGAGCACAGACGCAGCTTGGCTTTAACGTCGCAAACCGCGGAGGCCAGGGCTTCGGCGTCATCCTCGCTCGAGCGCAGAATATGAAAGGCCAGGCGTTGCGCGCTCTTGCTGCCGATGCCCGGCAACTTCTTGAGTTCGTCGATGAGGCGGGCCAACGGTTCCGCAAAACGGGACATAGAGTTTGTGATTGGTAATTTGTAATTGGTGATTTGACGAGCTTACGGCTGCTGCTTGAAGTATCAAATTACCAATTACAAATCGCAAATCACAAATTGAGTCCTAGTCCGCCGAGCATTCCGCCTACGCTTGATTTCATCGCGCTATCGACCTGGCGGCTGGCTTCGTTCACAGCGGCCATCACCAGATCCTGCAACATATCAACGTCTCCGGCTTTTACGGCTTCCGGGTCAATCTTGATGTTGAGCACCTGCTTGCGGCCATCCATTTTGACCGTGACCGTGCCGCCACCGGCCGAGGCCTCGACCACCGTCTGTTCCATTTTTTTCTGCAGCGTCTCGTACTGCTGCTTGGCTTGCGTCATGAGTTCTTGCAGGTTAAATCCGGACATATATAAAATTCACAACTGGTGATTTGTAATTGGTAATTTGAAGCGTCGCAACCACCTGCGCGGCAGGTTTTTCGATTACAAACTACAAATCGCAAATTACCAATTGCTTCATCCTTTCTCCCGATTCTCCCGATGGTCGATCACTGTTCTGATGTCGGCTCCGAATTTCTCTTTCATCCGTTGCACGATCGGATCCTGTTCAGCTCGACTGCGGGCGCTTCCGGTTGATCCTGATATTGGTAATGATGTCCGGCGCGCGTCCGATGACCTCTGCGGCGTTCCACCTGGCTCCACCTGCATCCTGATCGGTCGTCCGGCCTGACCGCTGGCGGCGCCGCTCGCTATGCGGCGCGCTTCGGCGGTGAATGACATCTCGATCATCGTGGCCGAAGCAGCGACTTTGGCGAGCAGCGAACTTCCGTTCAGTATCCACTCGGCGCCTTCCAGAATCGAGACCAGCATCTGCTGGGCACCCAGGGCGTTGAGAACGGCATCGCGAAGGGACTCGGCGCTCGCTTCGGGGCTCGGCTCCGCTCTCATGTTAGGCCGCACTTCGATACTTACATCAGCGGTCCCGGCGCGCTGCGGATCGGGTTCCAGCGACATGTCGGCAATCGCTGGCGCAGCCGATCCAACGATGAATTCGGCGAGACCACGGCGTTCGCGGGCGGGGGCTCCCACGTCACACGACCCACCAGAGTAGTCAGCCTCTGCCTTGGGAGCGCCTTTGCGGGCGGAATCGGCCGCGAACGGCGACACCGCCCTTGATCGTGCCGATGTGACAGCCTCAGAGCGGCGAATATCCGCTGGAAGGGGAAGATTCTTGACGATCTCTGGCCTGATCCCTGTCCGAGTTGCCGGCGCGACAGCGGCCGCTTCGCTTAGCAACTGTTCGATTGGTAACAGGCGTTGCGCGTGGGCCATTTTCAACAATCCCAGTTCAAGATGGAAGCGCTGCTCCTGGCGATATCCCAGCTCTGCATGGGTGCGCAACATGATCTGCAAATGTCGCGTCAAGTCTTCTTCGGTGAAGAGATCGGCGATGCGGCGGGCGCGGGCGCGCTCATCCGAAGAAATTTGCAGCAGCGCCGAATCTTTACCCGCGATCTTCGCCACCGTCACGTTTCTTAGGAACCGCACTAACTGGCGAGCGAAGTGCGAGGGATTGTGCCCTTCGCCAATCAGTTCGTCGACCAGCGTCAGGATCTTTTCGCTTGAACTTTCGGCGACCGCCTGCATTACGGTTTCGAGCGCCGCTGCCGGAGCCGAGCCGATCAGGCTGCGAACCGACTCCACCGTCAATCGGTCGGAGGTAGAGGCGATGGCCTGGTCGAGGATGGAAAGCGCGTCGCGCATCGAGCCGTCGCCCGCTTCGGCGAGCAGGGCAAGCGAGTCTTCGTCGGCGGGAATATTTTCTTTGGTGACGATGTCGCGGAGTTGCCCCATGATGTCTTCGAACTTCATGGCGCGATAACTGAAGTGTTGGCAGCGCGAGCGGATGGTCTGCGGAATATCCTCGGGCTGGGTCGTGGCCATCATGAAGATGACGTGGCTCGGAGGTTCCTCGAGCGTTTTGAGCAGCGCGTTGAAGGCGGCGTCGGTGATCTGGTGGGCCTCGTCGAGAATGTAGATCTTGAAGCGATCGCGGGCGGGACGATAACGGGCGGCCTCCCGCAATTCGCGAATTTCGTCGATTCCGCGATTGGAGGCGGCGTCGATTTCAATCACGTCGACGGAATTGCCGTTGCGAATCTCGGTGCAGGAATCGCAGACGCCGCAAGGCTCGGTCACGGGCTTGTCATTGGCTGCAGAGCGGCAGTTCAGGGCCATTGCCAGAATGCGGGCGACCGTGGTTTTGCCGATGCCGCGGTGGCCGCTGAAAATGTAGCCGTGGGCGATACGCTCCTGGGCGATGGCATTTTGCAGGGTGCGCGTGACGTGTTCCTGTCCGATAACGTCGGAAAATTTCTGCGGCCGATATTTGCGCGCCAGGACCTGATAGCTCATCGGAATCACTGATTATACAATCTGACGCGGCTCTGGATTGATCAGGTCTGGAGCCGAGCGTCAGGAACCGATTCTTTCGTAGAGACGCGGCTTGCCGCGTCTCCTGCCGCGGAGTAAAGCGGAACAAACACCATCTCTGCGTCGCCGCTTGCATGGCTGACGCTAGCGCGGTACCCTCAGCAGTTGCGTTTTTGCAGTAGTCTTTCTTGCGGTGACCACGGAGACATTCGCTATGCAATTGAGAATGAGCACCCGAACCTTGGAGGGCGCGTTGGTGGTGGATTGTAGCGGCAGGCTTGTGTTTGGCGAAGAATCGGCCAGTCTGCGCGACATGGTCAAGAAACTGATAACGCAAACCCCGCAGATCGTGATGAATCTGCGTGAAGTGAATTACATCGATAGCGGTGGACTGGGAACGCTGGTGTCGCTTTTTACTACCGCGCGCAGTGCCGGCGGCGCAGTGAAACTGGCGAGCCTGAGCCAGCGCGTCGGCGACCTGCTCCAGGTGACAAAACTGCTTACAATTTTTGAAGTATTTGACAATGAGGAAGCGGCGGCGCGGTCGTTCAAGAAAGGCGCGGCTTAGAAAGCAGCTGCTGTTGGGCAGAACGACCGGCTTCCCTTTTAGAGACGCGAACCCGGTCTGCGCGCTTACTGGACGTCAATCAATTCGAGCATAGTTTGCGAAACCGTTGTGGGCGGAGGTGTACTGGTCGTTTGGTCCACAATCACCAGGGTCGTAATCTGCGGATTGTTCTGCGGGTAGGTCTTTTCAATTATAGGCTGAGTGCTTTTGTGGCCAGTGACCCATACTGTATAAGATGACAAATAGTTGAAAGTCACGTAGCCCTGCCCGCTCTGACCAAGGGTCAGGCCAGTAATCGTAGGAATACCGGAGATGGGCTGGCCCGGCGGCAGGATGTAAATATCAAACCCTTCGGCAGTTGCAGGGGACGTGGACGAAGACAGCGACCCGTTGATGACGCGGAATTTAACGGTATTCGCCGATGGCGTCGCGTTATTGTCGGATATAAGGTAGGCGGCGATGGGAGAGGTGATGGTGGGTGGGGAAGTCTGGCAAGCGACAAACCCGGACAGAAGCAGCGTGTACTGGTCCCCGCCGGTCAAGGTGGTGTTAGTGGAATCAAGGATCGGGTTGGCGGTTTGACCATGACAAAACGCTTCGATTGTGACTAAACCTGCGGTCTCTCCAAAATAGGTTGGTGGGGTGGTCGACGGTGGATAAACGCTGTCGAAGGCTAATCCGGAGAGAGCCTTGCTACCGTTAAACTCTATATCCAGCGACGACGTGGCATCGGGAATGGCATTGATCACGCGGATCTGCGCAACTCCATTGGAATTGCAGCTACTGATAATGACGGTTATCGCCGCCAGGGTCACGAGAGCCAATGCGAGCGACAGGGCCTTCAACAAGCGAACCATTCTTTCAATTCTCCGAGTTCTCCGAGAAGCAGTTTGGTGGTGGAAGCAAAGATTTGTCAACAGCTTGCCGAGTTGATCTCAGCACCATTCGTGCGGTCCGATTCTTTATCTGGACTTCTGTGGACTCTGTCCGGAGCAGCAGGCCGACAACGCAGCTACGCCTTGTACCCAACTAATTCAGGTCCGTGATCACTATCGGCTGGGCTTCAACCGTTTCACCGGACGGAAGGTCTTTAATCACCAGAGTAGTAATCTGCTGATTGTTCGGAGAAGGCAGGTAATAGCTGTAGAATTGCGCCCCGGTCGGGTAAGCAACCGTCACCGCATAGCTGGTGTTGGCTACCCACGCCGGAGAATACGTTACAAGGTTCCCTATCGTCAGGCCGGTGATTTGGGGACTTGAAGGAATTCCTCCACTGGTCTGGTAGATATAAATGCTAAACCCGCCTTGTGGCGTGTTGACGGACGCGTCGATAATGTGCAATAGGATGTTGCCCGCGGCTGGCGCTATGTTGGTGTCGGTGAAAAGGTAGGCCGTCGGCGGGTGGACGACGTTATTAAGAGATCCCGCCAAAACTAATGTGTACTGGTCCCCGCCCGTCAAAGTCTCGCTGATGGGTGGGAAGATGGGATTTTGGGGAGGGCTGGTGGATTGGGGTGAGTTATAGACTCCAATCAATTCGCTTCCCCCCGGTACACCCGCATAGGTTGCGGGCCCGGAATTCGGCTGGCTCGGAAAAACGTTGCTGTAAGAAAGGGCGGTGCTGTTGATGAGAGCGTTGTTGACATAGATGTCCAGAGGGTTATTGTTCGGGTTGTTCGATAAAGCATCCACCACCCGCAGTTGCGCCGAATCGTTGGAACCGCAACTGATAGTAATCAAGATCAAGGCCGTCAGGACGCAGATGACGGACAGCGCATTCAGCAAGCGAAGCATTGCACTCTCCAAAAGACAGTCTTGGTGGTTATAGGCATGGGATGCAGATTCCGAAGCGTCGGGTTTCACCCGGTCAGTAAATTTGTATCAGCGAACCTTGTATAGAAGAACCTAGGTTAGCATAATTGCCCGGGAAATTCGGCGGTGAGAGCAGCATGGCGAAGGCTAAGGCTAAGACTAAAACAAAGACAAAGACAAAGACAAAGCCTAAGGCTACTGAAGACAAGCGCAATCGCATTGTGCGCTGCATTCGCGCTTTGCCCCCGAGAGCCGTGTCGAGCTACGGGGCGATTGCGAAGGCAGCGGGCTGGCCGGGCGCAGCGCGGCAGGTGGTGCGCATCCTGCGCCAGACTCCGGGATTGCCCTGGCATCGCGTGGTGGGTTCGGGCGGCGCTATCAAGCTGATGGGAGAAAACGCCGCCGAGCAGCGATTTCGCTTACGGATGGAAGGGGTGGGTTTTCGAGGGACGCGAGTGGATATGAAGCGGCACGAGTTTAAGTTCCATTGAATCATTGAACCATTGAGGCATTTAGTCATTGAACCATTAACAATCGAGTCATTTGTCTAAAGAGATTCTAAAGAGATAATGATTCAATGCCTCAATGATTCAATGACTCTGTACCCGGTAGTTTTCCTTCCAGCAAGCCGTGCAGACGGTTTGCGGGACAGCGCAATCCTATATAAAACGTCCCGAAGAGCGCATAGACGGCGCTGACGTGATCGAAGCGCATTTCGTAGATCAGTTTCTTAAAGACCAGCGGATTGTCGGCGAAGAGGTCGACGCCCCACTCCCAGTCGTCGAAGCCAATGGAGCCGGTGATGATCTGCTTTACCTCGCCAGCGTAGCGGCGCCCCACCATGCCGTGCTCGTTCATCTGACGTTGGCGTTCTTCCATGGGGAGCGTATACCAGTTCTTGTCCTCGCCACGGCGACGATCCATGGGATAAAAACAAATGTAGCGGTTCGGCGGCATCGTAGGGAACAGGCGCGGCTTCATAGCCTCTTTCTGGCGGGTGATGATTTCCTGGATGGCCTGATTCCATTCCGGCGAGTGTGGCTCGGCGCCCTGATCGGCGAGGGCTTTGTAGGTTTTCAGCGAAGATTCGTAGAGGCCGAGCTCAATGACCGACAAATAGGAAGTGGTGGGTTCGAGAAAATCGTTGAGTCGCAGCCTGGCCACGTCAAGCTCGGCCTGATTGAGCTGGTCGAAGCTGTCGCGGAAGTGGACCAGCATGAGGTCGCCTTTGTGTCCGAGCAGGGAGAAGAGGGCCGACTGGCCATCGGGCTTCGCCTCCATCTCGGCCAGAAGTTTGGAGGCTTCGGCGGCGATCTCGCGGCGGGAATTCTCGGCCAGAGCGCGCCAGGCGGTCCAGCGGAAACGCATCATCTGGTGAAGTGTAGCGTAGCCTTCGATGGTGAGCGGCACGGCGGGGAGTTGCCCGGCGGCGACGGGGAGAGTTGCGGGATGGGTTGGATTCATGGAGTTATTGTATTCAATCATTGAGGCATTGAGACATTGAATCATTGAGATCTTGAAATAGTGCCTCGATGGTTTAATGATTGGATCTGGCATTGTCTCATCAGGGTACCGTGGCTGCCACGGGGCTTCGATTGCTCCGCAATGCGCGGGTGTGCTACAAGCAGCTATATGCGCAAATGGATAAACGAGCGCTTGAAGCGCCGAAAAAAGTCGGGAGACAAACCTGCCAAGGAAGCAACCGCAGCGCCCGAGCCCTTGCAACCCAGATTTTACGACAACGATCCCGACGACAACGATCCCAACGTCGCGGCTTCAGTTGCGGCCGACGCTGATGTGGTTGAATCGCGAGGAACCTCGGGGCCAGTTGCAGGAGCTGCTGCACAGGTTCAGCCGGCCCGCGAGTCCAAAGCAAAAACAGGTGCAACCTCCTCTGAAGGGCCGTCTGGACCTCGATCGCCGCGGCGCCGTCGCAGTCGTGGGCGTCGTGGCGGCTCTCGTCAGCGGCCGGTTGCGGCTGCCGCCGCGGCCGCGGCAAAGTCTTCCATTGAGGAATCGTCGCTGCCAGGAGAGTCGTCAGACGCGCAATCGGCAGCGACACTGGCGGAAACATCCGTCCGACGATCCGGCTATTCATCCGCGCGATCATCCGATCAGGGAGCAGCGATTGCTCCGCCGTTGGCGGGCGCAGGGGACGAGGCTCAGGCGCTGGCTCTGCAATCGCCGCCTGCGCAATCGGACCCGGCTCAAGCTGTGCCGATTCCCCGTCCCAGCAAGGGAACGGTGGTGCTGGCCATCGGGTTGCCGGGCTCGGGCAAGAGTTCGTGGTTTAAGAGACACAGCATTCATCCGCTATCGAGCGATCTGTTGCGCGAACTTCTTTTCGATGACGCCCAGGAGCAACGCTTTCAGGATCTCGTTTTTTCCAATCTGCGGTCGATGCTGAAGGCACGGCTGATTGCGCGGCGTCCAATGAACTACGTGGATGCTACCAACCTTACGCCCCATGACCGCCATAGCTGGATCAAGCTGGCCAAGGATTATGGCTACGATGTGCAGGGCCTGTTCTTCGATGTTCCGCTGGAAGTTTGCATGGAACGGCACCAGCGGCGTGGGCGCGCGGTGCCGGAAGATATCATGCGCAAGATGGCGGGCAAGCTGAAGGCTCCTACGTTTGAAGAAGGCTTTTCTAAGATTACGGTGATGCGGGTGAAGCAGAAAGACGCAGCGACCGGGTAGGGTCTGCGGAGATGGGGCAAGCCCTGTCGCTACCCTTTTAAATAGGGCAATAGTTCCCGAAACGCGGGGGCTCCCGACGTGCGCAGCAATTCGTAGATCATCATTTCGGTGGAGGAGAGAATGGCTCCCGCGGCGCGCATGCGATCGAGGCCGATTCGCCAGTTTAATTCTGTTCTCGAGCTGACGGCGTCCGATGCAACATGCACCAGGTAGCCCTCGCGCAACGCTCCGAGCGCAGTCTGCATGACACAGATGTGAGTTTCCATGCCGCAGAGCAAGACCGTTGTACGTTGACCGGGCAAGCGTTTCAGCAAAGAACAAAAAGCATCGCTGCCAAAACACGAGAAGGTCAGCTTGTCGATGGGTGTAGTGTCAGGCAACAGCGCTGCAATCTCGGGCACCGTGTTGCCTAAGCCCTTGGCATATTGAACCGTCACCAGCGCTGGGATTTTAAGAGTTCGCGCTAAGCGCGTCAGCAATTGAACGTTGCGCACAAAGCGGTCTTTTTCCCAGATAGGGGGCAGCAATTTTTCTTGCACATCGACCACGATGAGGGCGCACTGCTCGGCATCCAAGGGGCGGCGCGCCATTTCTGCGTAGTCGCTTTCGGCTGGGACAACGGTTCCTGTGAAAATTTCGCTGCTTTGCATCATGGCTCCTCAAAAAAGCACAAGTGCTCGGACGATGATCAAGCACGGTATGTCCAGAGATTTTAACGTGGGTTACGATAAGTTGCGCGTTCTGTGACGGGATAGGGTTTGTTTTGCAGTCGCTGTGAAATGATTTAGAATCCTCGTACAGCCCGGTCGTTCAACGGTAGGACTGCAGCCTCTGGAGCTGCGTATCGGGGTTCGAATCCCTGCCGGGCTGCCAGGCTTGAAACTTTTTTCTAATCTCAATTCAAAGGCGCAGTGGATGGATCGCTCAGGGCGATCAACTTGCCAGGCGGATACTCCGACAACGTAAGCGGAGTTCCGGGCTCGGGGTTGATGATGGCGAGTACATCACCGGTCAGGACTCCACGGATGAGCAGCCGATTTCCCTCGATGGCGATTACCCGGTACTTCTCGTCAAAGATTGAGGTTCTACGTCCCATCACCCCATTGGATGCGTGGATTCCGATAAGCGATGCCGAGTGCCTCGGACACGTCGTCGCTGAGCGCAGGAGAGTGGTCGTGAGTCGGACCCTAAGCGGCTGAGGCCGCGCCCTTTCAAGACAAGTTCAAACTGAGCCGCCACCGATATAGTAACAAGCTTGACAATAGCGTCCCATAGGCCTATTGTTAGTAGTGATAATTGTATTTTTCTTACTCTTTCATATCCTCTAAGTTAGCCTATCTGAAAATTGTCTCCTTATTCTGCGACGAGGAGACTGAGTTATGGATGCTTCTGGTCGGCTGGGGATCAACCGACTCCAAGCTTCAAGCTGACCGAAACATGTGCCTGCGACTGGACAGATCGAAACCTTGACATGGAAGGAATCATGAAAAACATCAAGTTTGTAGTGAAAGTGAACCGCGGCGGCGCTCACGCTCCGCAATACGTATTGCGTGTCGACCGGCTTCCCATCCAGACGACGACGAATCGCAAGCTGGCGTTGGTAATGGGAAGGTTTACGGCGGAAGACGCAGTCAAATCCATGCAAAATTCCCACTGCAACCCGGAATTAGTGTCGGTCAGGGTTAGCGCCTAGCATCTCAATTTAAGTTTCCATCGGCGGAAAATAGTGCGCGAGGATGCGCGCGTGCTATTGGCCTGCGCTGCACATTCCTTCTCGCTTGCCCTCTGGCTTGGGTTCAGGTAGGCGATTGCCATGCATGGCATCGTTATCGGTGTTCGTCCCTGATCGGTGTTCGTCCCTGCATTTGGGGTCATTGCTTCTAGTTGCCCAAGCTCCGTCTGCACGTTCTTCCAATCGCCCTCGTTCTTCCTCGTCTCGACGGGGGCGGCAGGATCGGAATAAAAATCTAAGATGTTGGCGCGTAGTTCGGTAGATGTACCCTCAAACTTCTTTCCTGACAACTGCTGCAGCAACTTAGCATAAGTATCATCGGCGAGAGAGTATTCTCCCGGAGCGGTCACTTTTCCGTCGTCGATCGCAATTCGTTAGCCGAAGCGAATCATTTCCCATTTCATGCCCCCACTTCATGCAGAAAACTTCGATATTGTTCACGGTGGCGTTAACACTTTTGAAATATAAGTCTTCGGTCTGAGGGGTGGGATTGTTGAATCCGAGTCCCTTGAAGGGATCAATCTTCGGGAGGAATCGAAAGACAACGGGCCATTATACGGGCGCCAATTCCCGGCTTGGTATAGTCCTTACCCCAATCTTTTTCGTGATCGGAACGTGAGAGATGGTAAAGAAGTTTTTTCTTCGCGAAGTCGGGATACTCGCGCACGATCTCATTTTTATGGGTTTCGAGCGCTACCTTAGTCATCTCCGGGATGAGGCGGCTGATGGCGAAACGATAGGAGCCGATGGCTAGATCTTCGTGCGCGATCACATCTTTCAATTGCAATCCGTATATTACCGGGAATACACGCTCAAGGAGCGGCTTTGACACCTGGAAGCCGATGAAGTCGTGGTACTGCTGGGGCGCATCGCGATTCTTCGCCACCTGCACCATGTCGAAGCCGAACTCGGTTTTCAAATGAGCTGATTTGTCTTCAGCATAGGTAACGGACTGGTTTACCGCCGGGTGACCGGTAATATCGGACGAATAGTGCGCCAGCGCGCCCAGCGCGAATGCGTACTCGTTAACATCGTTGCTTTCCCCCAACAACTCGCGAACGAAATCTCCGCTGCGAACGTAATGGGCCAAGTTGCTGAATTCCTTGCTTCCGAAGGGGTAGTACCCTAGATCCTGAATAACGGCGCCACCGTAGGCATAGGCGTGCGCCTGTTTAATTTGATCGTCGGTCAAACCCGGGAATCTCGTGAGCAAAAGGGGGCGGATTTCGTCGGGCCACACAAGATCTACGATCTCTTCATGGGTCAAAACAGAGTAGGCGCGCAAACTGGGGGCACCGATTATGACAATGAGAAAAATGACTGTTGCGCGTGTGACTAGCCGCCCCCAACCGGGAGTGCTTGCCAGCCAAGGAGCAGATTTCTTCGCGCGAGTATGATCGAGGGTAGTGAAAACAGAGCTCGGCATCGCTTCCACGAATCTAGCGGCGAAATTGCAGACCGACCCCAAACCGATCTGGAATAGGCCGCTTTAATCAAGAGTTTTCACCGCCCACCAAGGACGACCCTGTATGCCAGGCGAGTGTGCGAACGTGATTGTGCTCGCCGCTCTGTTGGTGTTGTGACCCTGAGCCATAATGAAACTCGCATTTCCGCTCCTCTAATGCGCCAATACTGAGGAGTCGGGGAAAATCAGAGATTCGCAGAGGCAAAAAAACGTAGCCGCGCTTTTGACCCACTATTTTAGGGAGCAATTAGCTTTTGACCCACCATTTTAGGGAGCAATTAAAGGATGGCGGAGAGGGAGGGATTCGAACCATGCGCTTTAGGCAAGTGTCCGCAGCCCAGTGACTTATGCCACGAATCCCTTGGATAACAATAATTTCAGGAGATTATTGCTCGACCTAGGACGACCTGCCGCGACCTATCAAAACCCAGAAAAACACCCAACTCGGTATACATGGTATACATGTCAGAACTGGAACGACAGTGGTTTCGTTCCAGTTTGATGGCCGCTCTCTCTGGCGAGTCAGTGCCCGCTGCGATGGCATGGACACGTGCAGTTCGCCGAGAAGCAGCACCGCTTCCCGCGCGAGCACATGCCGCTGACCTTGAGGTTAACGCCGCGATGGGCGGTGAACTGCCCGCGCGCCCTTCGTCGACAGTTCCCGCTCTGACGGCAGGCGCTAACATCGAAAGCTGCTGGGGGATGGCGTGCGTTTCAGCTTCGCCTCCTTCACCTTCGCCACCTCCTTCTCTGGCTTTGGCTCTGCCATGGAGAGTCGTCATGCATATCTTGATAACCCATCCACACTAGGTGCGGAACCTTGATTTAGACTGGTTGCGTTGTGAAAGCCAAGGAAGGAACACATGGACGACGCCCTCAGACGGTTTCACATTCGGAGTTGCGTGCGCGATGCGCTTGGCCGCCACGGGATTGCGAGCGATAGCCCCTTGCACCCCCAACTCGAAGCCAACACCACCATTTCAGTGGGCTCGGATTCCTGTGTCGTCATGAAGAACGGAAACTCGTTGGACGCGGAGATCGAAAACTTGCTCAGCTCGCCGCGCATAGCCGAGAGCTTCCCGACGGGTTCGCGCTCAGTCGCCAAAAGTGACACCGATAGCGTGCGGAATCACTTCGCCGACATAGCGGCGGGCACAGTCCGCGTAGAATAGCGGGTCTTCGTACACGTCGTCGCGAGCGGCCGCCGCGTTGAGCAGTGTCTCTTCAACTATTCTGGGCAAGGGCGTTCAGAAGTGGACAAAGTAGGTGCTGGTGTTCGATGCTCTTCGCCATCCGAGCCTGCATCGTGAAAAGTTGAGCGGTAATGCGGACGGACTCTTTTCCATCTGGGTACCCGGCATTAGCTGTCCTCCGTCCCGATTATCTCTTCAAGTCCGCCGCAATCTGCATGAACTGATCCAGAGCCGCTTGCAGATCCTCCGCAATTTCGGCTGCGATCACGTCCGGAGCTGGCAAATTTGCGGAATCCTCGAGGCTTTCGTCCTTCAGCCAGAAGATGTCCAGACTCACTTTGTCCCGCTTCAGCAGATCGTCGTAAGCGAAACACTTGAACCGCTCGCTCTCTTTGCGCTCGTGCCGATTCTCGGGGTTGTAGCAGGCGACGAAATCGTCCAGGTTGCTGCGCTTCAGCGGGTTCGTCTTCAGAGTGAAATGCTCATTCGTGCGGAAATCGTAAATCCATAGCGTCTTTGTCCAAGGGATTTCGCTGGCGGGCCTCCGGTCGAAGAACAGGACGTTTGCTTTGACGCCCTGGGCATAGAAAATCCCAGTCGGCAGGCGCAGCAGGGTGTGAACGTCGCACTGCTTCAAAAGTTCCCGGCGAACCGTCTCGCCAGCGCCGCCCTCGAACAAAACATTGTCAGGAACAACGATCGCCGCCCGCCCGTGAATCTTCAGGCAGGACTTGACGTGCTGCAGGAAGTTAGGTTGCTTATTGCTGGTGGTCGCCCAGAAATCGTCGCGTACGTAGGTAAGAGCCTCTTTGCTCTCCTCCCCCTCTTCCTCAGGCGAGGATCGATCTTCGACGAATCGCTGGCGAGCTGCCATTCTCCGTGTTCGGTTTTCGTAACAGGGCATATTATTACCTTGACAAAATTGGGCAAGCATCCTAGAAATTCGAGACCGTTCCAGTCAGGGTAGCTTCGTCGTGGTTCTTCCGATTGAATCCTGTCAGCGGGAGTGGAACTCAAGAGTTCTGATCTCTTGAACCTGTCGGAATGTGTGGCAGTATCAAGACGTAAGTTCAACCAAGTCGTCGCACGGTAAGAGGTAGGACAGCCAATCCGCAGGTCAACACTATTTCAAAGAAAGCGAGGTTCATTATGAATTTTATCGAAAGCGTTTTGCGCATGTCACCAGACAATGGTACTGGTGCGTGGGAGGCAGCGATTATTCTGGCGGTTCTTGCCATTCCAATTTTCCGAGTTGTATTGCGAACGCTTCCGAAACGCCGCACATAAGCGCACAGAGGCAAGACTCGGAGCTGTGGAGGCAACCCAACGAGCTACCCAGAACCGTAAGGGATCTGTATGTCGAGGACATGACGCTAAGAGCTTCGCAAAGTTGAAACCTTTGCGCCCATGCGGGCTGGGGCTGAGCGCGGTAGGCGGGCTGAGCGATATTAAATAACAACGTTAACGGGCGCGTTCGAGCGACTCGTTTTGGACTGTACTCGCTGGGAACCGCCGAAGAAAATTTTAGCTGATAGCCATTTCGTGGATGGAAAGGCAATGGGTAACGTGAAGCTGAACGCATCAAATTGGACAGCGATTGGACCTGCGCCCGTAAATGCGGGGGGGTGGCCTCGTTGAGATCTCGGGGCGCGTCGAAGCGGCGGCGCCGCACCCGACCGATCCGGGGCTTTACGTCGCCGGAAACAACGGCGGAATTTGGAAGCACATCCCCAACGGGTGGGGTTCCGCTGACCGACTTCATGCCCAGCCTCAGCTTTGGCGGGTGTCATCCGCTGGTCGTTCATCCCGCCAATCCCGACATCATACTCGGTTGCGTTTCCGGACAGGGGGCGGGAATCCTCAAGCCCTACAACGCGGGAGGGGGTGGGAATTGCTGGCCAACAGCCAGTTCGATAGCCGAGATATCTCCTCCATCGCGGTTCACCCCTACAACACATCGCTTATGTACATTTCGGCTGGATGGCTCGGAGTCTGGCAATCGACCGACGGCGGAGTCATATGGCAACAACTTGCCACCTTGCCTGGTGGATATGCGACAGATGTGATCATGGCCAAATTTAACCCAAACTGCCTTTATGTGGGTGTAGTCGGGAACAGCGGGTCCAACCAGGCTCAAAACGGGGTTTACCGCAGTACCGATTCCGGTATAAGTTGGACACTTATGACAGGGTTGCCGTCCGGTGCGGCCTTAGGGGCCGCAGGCGCAAGCGTCCGGTTGGAGTCCGGCTCGGGAGCAGGTGTGGTTTACGCCTCGCTACTCACAGTGAGCGGGACGCCGCCAGGGGTCACCGCAGTGCGACGCTTCCAAACAACCGACGGCGGAGTAGCGTGGATGGCACTGAACGCCACAGGCGGAGATCTGGAAAACCGTTGGTGGCACCTGCTCCTTGCGGTTGACCCTTCGGACGATAATCACATCTTCACCAACGACGCCTACTCGCTCTACGAAAGCACGAACGCAGGCGCTAGCTGGTCGCAGGCCGATGCGGGTATCGGATACCTGACCGGCGGCAGCAATCACTTCGATTGGGTCAACATGGCGTTCGACGCGAAAGGAAATGCCATAGCGACAGCGGACCAGGAAGTATTCCTATACGAACCCAGCAACCAACGGTGGACTTCTCTGGTGGCAAACCTCCAGGTTTCCGAGTTTTACACGATCACTCTCGACCCGCAAAACGAAGGAGTAGCGTTCTGAAACCCAAACTGTTCGCGTTGCTGTGCCCAACTCATAGGTATATCGCTGCACAACCTTTGAAAGGTGAGGTCGCGAGGCTGGCGTCCTTCGAGGATGGCTTGCACGATGTCGGGCGCGAGGAAGGCACACCCGAAAACCTTGCCAACATATCGCTCGGTCAACCCGGCATGTTTTGCTAGAGAGGCCTGGTCGAATGATTCGCCTCTAAGCACGTTGTTATACCAGTTGTGGGCTCGGACAACGGCCTTGATCAATGAAGAGTTCGGATGCGCAGGGGACTGGTTGTCTGAAGATGGAGGTACGACTAGGTGAACTTCGCTTCCCGACCGCCTGAGTTTTGCGTCGATGGTCAAACAGATTGAACCGCTTGGATCGATATATTTGTCGATGTTGTCTTCGGATGACGTAATCGAGCGGCCGCCGTTGTCCAGTACCTGACGCAAACCCACTCTGCTGATCAGCAGTTCGATACCGTTCTCGCGAATGATGACCCGCTGAAGGAAAGATGCGAAGAAATTCTTCTTTTCAGTCGGGCGCAGCGACGGCCATTTCGCGGCAAGCTTTTTGGCTGCGACCACGAGATCGTGCATCGCGGAAGGGCTCTCAGCAGACACGTTGAGACCGTCAACTATGGTTGCATCACAGTTCAGGAAGGAGAAGAGCCTTCCGGTGATCTGGTTTTCTATCTCGCGGGCGGCCAAGCGAGTCGGCTTAGTGATAGCGTCTTCCGTTCTTGATCGTAAAGGACGGAGTAAAGCGATTCCCACTCGGGTCAGTGATCAAGCCAGTCAGAAGGCTTGCAGAGGGATCGTTGGTCCGGTGCCGACGCGTGATCCGATTACTGCGCAGCTGCGCCTGGACCTTGTCCCAGAGTTCGCGCGCCTGAATGCCTTCGTGTTCTCCGGCATACCACTGTTTGTGGTGACGGATTTCGCCGATATAGAGGCGATTCTGCAGGAGATCGTAGAGAGCACCCCTCGCAAATAGGTTGCCACCCAGTCTGGCGCCCGATTTTGTGATCCACACCTTGCTCTTAAGGTTCTCGTGAGCCAGTCGGATGGCCAGCTTCGATACACAACCGAGTTCGAGATAAAGAGAGAAGATCTTAGAGACGAGTGCAGCTTCTTTGGGATTGGGAATGAGCTTTCGGGCTTCGAGGTCGTATCCGAGCGGGACCAGGCCACCCATCCACATCCCCTTCCGTTTCGACGCGGCAATTTTGTCCCGAATTCTTTCTCCAGTGACCTCCCTTTCGAATTGCGCGAAGGAAAGCAGAACATTGAGCGTGAGCCTTCCCATGGATGTCGTGGTGTTGAACTGCTGAGTAACAGACACGAAAGACACTCCGCGCGCATCCAGGGTCTCGACGATCTTGGCGAAATCGGCCAAGCTGCGCGTGAGACGGTCAACCTTGTAGACGACGATCACGTTTACTTTACCGGCTTCGACGTTTTTCAATAAGCGTTGAAGTGCCGGGCGGTCCATGGTGATCCCGGCACCTGGGGTACGAGTTCACCATCTTCGCGATCCTTTGCACTGTCGTCATGTTCGTTTTCCCGGCAGCCAGTGGCTCTTACTCTGCTGTTCACGGGCCGGTCACAGCGCTGCTGAGCCTTCGCGCGAAATTCAAACTTTGGCTGGGAATGGCGGTCGCCGCGCTGCAATTAGTGCGCATAATGCCCACCAGCTTCGCCGCTCGGAACACGGCCCGGCAAATGATTCTGCTGGCGCAGTCAAGTCCTCCCGAACAGAGCACCATCCTTCGCTGCTAACAACATCCCTGCCAGGGTGCCAGACCGACTTCCCGACATTCGCTTTTTTTGTTCGTTGCTGCAAGCACTTAAGAGCAGCATCGGCGATTTCTTTTCAGAGCGACCGGGCTGACCCCGGTTGGAACGTCAGTTCATCTATGGAGGACAACATGATACGCGGAAAGTTCAAGATGCTTTCTTTGATTGCAGCTCTCTCCGGCATGTATTTCTTGGCTGCTTGCAACAAGCATATGGCAAAGGTAACTCCACCACCACCGCCGCCACCCGCGACCCCGACCGCGATTCTGGCGGCTGATCCGAATGTGATTCAGTATGGTCAGTCCACAACCTTGACCTGGAAAACCGCGAACGCGAACGACATCACCATTCTTGGCCTGGGGATAGTGCCAGCGTCGGGCTCGCGCAGTGTCGTCCCAGATATGTCCACAACGTACACGCTCGTAGCCAAGGGTCCAGGCGGCACGGATGATGCAAGCGCGCGTGTAACAGTCAATCCGGCCACAGCTGCCCAAGTTATAACACCACAGCCTAGCCAGGGGGATTTGTTTGCCAAGAACGTCAAAGATTTGTTCTTCGACTTCAACAAAGCCAACGTACGCCCGGATGAAGTGCCCGTGACCTTCGACGATGCGCAGTTTCTCGACCAGCATCCCGACATCAAGATCATGGTGGAAGGACATTGTGACGACCGGGGTTCCGAAGAGTACAACATCGCGCTCGGCGTCAACCGCGCCAATACTCTAAAGCAATCGTTGGAGCAAGCAGGCGTGAGCGCCAACCGGATCAACACCATCAGCTATGGCAAAGAGAAGCCGTTCTGCACCGCCGATAACGAGCAATGCTGGCAGCAGAACCGCCGTGATCACGTGGTATTTGAGCGGTAAGAACGTTAACTTGCACGGAGCGGTCACCGTGGAGACCGCCCCTGCGGCGCGTGATTCGTGCAGAGAGGCATTCCTCACGATCTACTGGTATCGGCGAAAAGTATCGCCATTATCCCAGGCGATGTGAAGTTCGCTTTTATATTCGGCGGCAACTACGGCAGAGGAGTGGCGACGTGCCGTACTCCTCATGGCTGGAGCGCTCCCATATTTGTGTCGGTTATCAGATCGGTGGTTCTTCCACCGACCTGGTGATGCTCTTTATGAACGATCACCCCTTGCAGGGCCTGCTCAGCGACAAATACAAGCTCGGAGCCGACGCCTCGGTAGCAGCCGGACCGGTAGGCCGAAACGCCGCTGCTGGCACCGACCTTAAATTGAATGCGGAGATTTTGTCTTATTCGCGTACCAAAAGTGTTTTCGCTGGCGTTAGCCTGAACGGCGCCGAACGTCGTTCTCGACTGCCGGCCAAGGAACGCATATGCAGGATTCATCATGCCTATTGGTAACTGATCCTCTCAGGACGCGGTTCTATGCAGAAGAGAAGCTGGCGGTTTTTTCGACCGTGAAAGACTGCGCATTAGAGAGCGTAACAATGATGGTCACGCCCGTCCCGTCTGATTGAACCGCTAGTTGCCCACCGACTCGGCGCAGTCGCTCTCGCATTCCCGCAATACCCACGCCCGAACCGCCACCCGATTCATGGAATCGCTTGAGTTGCTCCGCTGACAGACCGCAACCATTGTCGCTCACCTGAAGTTGTATTCTGGCAGCATCCTGAATGAATCTGATGAAAGCCGCAGTTGCCCCTGAGTGGCGGTGAATGTTGGTCAAGCTCTCCTGCAGCACGCGAAAAAGTGCCAGTTCAAACGCCTCAGGAAGGCGCTCCACTTTGTCGGGCATATCACAATGCACCTGAATCCCGCTCCGCTTGGCAAAGCCTTCAACGAACCACCGCGCAGCCGACGCAAATCCCGCTTCGTCGAGTAGGGGGGGATGCAACAAATACGATGTAGTTCGTATCTCCTGTAGCGCCTCGTCAGTGAGAATATTCAGATCATCCACCAACCCTCCGATATGTGGGGCGCTCGACGCTGCCCTTTGAAGCATGTCCAAACTCATCTTGATCGCCGCAAGCGTTTGCCCGGCTGTGTCATGCAGATCGCGAGCAATTCGACGACGTTCTTCATCCTGAATCGTCATTAGATGAGCCGTTAAACTCCGTAGCTGTTCTTCGGCCCTCTTGCGCACTTTCATTTCGGACTCTACATTGGCGAGTGCCTGAGAGAGGTCTGCTGTACGCTCCTCTACTCTCTGTTCAAGTTTTTCGTGAGCCTGATTAAGTCGCAGTTGCTTTCTGCGGTTGGCGTCACCGAGAGCAATGAGAGCCACACAGGCTATAACGCAAGCGATAAGCCCATGAATATCTCTTGTGTCAGCGATCCCGAACGAGTTGCGAGGATCGACGAACCAGTACACGATACCAGTGGTGCCAACCACGCCGGTCAGAACTGACGGCCATAGACCACACACTGCTGCGGAGTAGACTACGGCTAGATAAACTGTGACATAGAAACCGGCGTGTCCTAGCCACGGTTCCAGAAGACCGCGCATCAAAATTGCGAGCACGGCGCTCGCCAGCGCGACCCCATAGCGTTCCCAGACGTGTCGCTGAGGTAATCTGCGGTTGTCGAGTTCAAAAACGGCAATACTATAAAGCTCCTGCCATTTCGACGCAGAGGGACTTCCCTTGCTGCAGAGAGGAGTGGACATAAATCCGCCTCTTCGGAAGAGATAAAAAATAGCAAGTTCTGACAACCATGTCCGTACGCTCGCGTACAAAAGCCGTCGTCATTGCGATACAGTCTTTTGTCGGAACGAAAACTCGTACTAGAATTTCGTCTCAGTTTTCCCGCTCAGACTTGCAAATTTAGGCAGCAACCGTCCGTGCCAGCGGTGATCAGGAGTTCTTCGTATGGCTACTATTCTTTGCATTGATGGACGCAATGGCCTGTCTATCGAAGATTATGAGGACTTCATTCAAACCGACGCTGCCATTAATCCCGGCAATTCCGGCGGTGCGCTGCTCAATTCCCGCGGCGAACTCATAGGCATCAATACTGCGATCCTCTCGGGCGGCGGCGGAAATCAAGGCATCGGCTTCGCTATCCCCATCAACATGGCTAAATATGTCATGGATGACATCCTGAAGCATGGCAAGGTTGTACGCGGTTATATCGGCGTAGGGATTCAGGAGGTCACACCAGACCTGGCGAAGGCTTTTAATGCTCCGGCCGAAAAAGGTGCCTTGATCGGCAACGTCGAATCCAATGGGCCCGGCGCCAAAGCGGGCTTGCAGAGAGGTGATGTAATTACGGAGTTGAACGGTCAGCCCGTCAACGGTCCGAACGACCTGCGTCTCAAGATTGGGACGATGACGCCCGGAACTACGATTCATCTCAAAATAAGCCGCAATGGTGAAATGCGCGACGTGAGCCTGACGCTTGGCCAAGTCCCCTCGGAAGCGAATGGGAGCAATTCCTCGACTGGCGCCGCGGAGAGCAGCCCGATGCGTGGTGTACAGGTAGATGAGCTTACGCCTGACATACGCCAACAACTTCAGTTGAAATCTGACGTTCGAGGGTGTGGTCGTTACCAATGTCCCTGACGCCTCGCCTGCGGCGGACGCCGGGGTGCAACGTGGGGATGTGATCGAGCAAATCAATAAGCAGCCGGTAAGATCCGTATCCGACTACCAGCGCCTAATCCAACAGGCGGGACAACATACTTTGGTTCTATTGGTCAACCGAGGGGGCAATACGACGTTCATGGTCGTGGAGACGGAATAGATTGACGGGAGTACGGGGCGTCGTCAGTGCGGCCGATTTGATCTCGGTATTCAGTCGGCTGCCGATTGAGACTCCACGCTGGTATGACTCGTTCTTTCAGCCCGTCCACGCACCACTAGGACTGGACAACGAGCGTGGGTGACAACGTTGTAGGCAAGCGGCCCGGGCAAATGCGCCGATAAAGCCGGGTGCTCCGTTCCGGGCACATTGAGAACCAGGAGTTGAATTTCTCGTTTCTGAACCATCTCCAGCGTCAACGTTTCTGGTGACCCGAATTCGACCAGGAATTCCGGTTGAATGCCCTGTTCCGATTCCGGTAAGCCTGCGGAAAGAAGCTGCAAGCGACAGAACGCGTCGCTTTGCATTTTCGTCGAAAGCGGTTCTCTCCAGACATCCTCGACCACGTGCAGAAAGAAAAGATGCGCCAAGTACGCGCTGGCAAGCGCATACGCATACCGCATGGCGCGGTTCGACTCCGATGAGAGATCTGTAGCGAAGAGAATGCGTTCGAGATGCGCTTCGGATTGCGGATCAATTGCTACTTCGGGACCAATCGCCAGCACAGGAACACTCGCTAGCCTAAAGATTTCTTCCGCCATGGAACCCGAGATCAGCTTTGCCAATCCATGCTTGCCATGGGTTCCAGTCACGATCAAATCTACTCCGGTTTTCTCAACCAAGCGGGAGAGCGACTGCAATACCTCACCGTGATCGAGCATAAGTTGATGGGGAATGCCCGCGAAATGAGAAGTGCTGAGCTGAGACGCAATTTGCTTTTCCGCCTGCCGCTTCATTTCGGCCAGCGCCACATCACGATCACTCGGGGCAATGTGGTCGTAGGCCTCGGGTGGAATCACGTGCGTTACATAGAGAGTCGAGCCGAAACGGCGTGCTATGGCCGCCGCATACGGAAGTGCCCTGGCCGAAACAGCGGAGAAATCGGAAGCCAGCATGATCTTGTTGAAGCGAATCGGAATGTGATCAAACGAATGCATCATGAGCTTTCCTCCTGGCGGGCACACACTCTAAGCAGCGTGGTAAGAAGTGCTCGTGCCCCCACTTTGTTCGATCTGAGGGATCGGCACTACGTATTTGGACAATGGCTCCTCAGCCTCTTTAGATACGATCAAGATCACCCGATCCTTGGTTTCGAGCAAGGTGTCAGGATGCGGCAACAGAACATGTTCCCGCCGCATGATGGCTATAACCTCGAAATCGTACTGCTTCAACTGCTGGTAGAGCGCACGAATCGTCTTTCCCGCCAGCGAACTGTTTTCCGGTACCATTCCTATGGTGAGTTGCCGCCCGCCCGGCAAGTCAAACCGAACTCTGGATCGCAGCAAGCGGAGCAAGTCGAGATGCCCGAGGTCGTCTGTGAGCGGGAGATTTCTTCGGCCCAGAAGATTCATCGCAACCTGAATATGTTCCATATAGTGGGCGGGCGAGTCTTCTCTAGTGGGCACCTGGCCCTCGTACAAGCTTCGGTACTTGAAAAAAGACGAGAGCCGGACTTGGAGCAGGTAGCTGATCATCACGGCCATTCCTGCAGGTACGAGCAAGTGATAACCGCCCGCCATCTCGGTGACCATCAGCATGGTGGCGATAGGCACGCGCGCGGCCGCTCCGAAAACAGCAGCCATTCCAACAATCACAAAAACAGCGGGGAGTTGATGCAACAAGACAGCAAAGCTCCCTCCCAGCATTGCGCCGACAAACAATGAAGGCGCAAAAAACGCCGCCGGAACCACCGGAAGAGACGGTGAACGCGAAGCCAATCATTTTTGCGAAGATCAGGGCTACGAGTAAGGAAAAGGCAAGTTTGCCATCGATCGCCAACTGGATCCAACCGTAACCACCTCCCAGAACCTGAGGCAGGCGAAGCGCGATCAGGCCGAGGGCCAGGCCCCCGACTGCCGGCTTTGTCCAAACCGGAATCGGCAGCCGTCGAAACCAATCGCGCAAATAGTAGAAGACCAATGGCAAAATAGTCGCCACCACGCCCGCGCCCAGTCCCAATGCCGCGTATGCGGCATAATCCGAGGCTGCGGGAGTGGGTATCTGCGGAACATCAAACAGCGGACGAAACCCGACAAAGGCGCCGTTAACGGTGTAAGCGACGGCCGAAGAGAGCATCGTGTAAAGCAACGCTCCCGTCTCGAATTCCATGGTTCCATACAGAACCTCGATCGCGAAGACGCCCGTGCCCATGGGCGTGCGGAAAATTGCGGACAGGCCCGCAGCCATGCCTGCCAGCAGCAAAAGCCTGCGTTGCTGCTCGGAGCGGTGCGCCAGGCGTGCATAGAGCGAGCCAAGTCCGGCCGCGATGAGGGCGATCGGGCCCTCGCGCCCTGCCGCTCCGCCTGAGCCGATCGTGACGGCGGATGCCAGCATCTTAATCGGCGCGACCCGGGGCCGAATTACCCCTTCCTTGCGATGGAAGGCAGCCACCACCGTGTCCGTTCCATGGCCCTCGGCTTCCGGCGCGAAGCCATAAACCAGTAAACCAGACAGCAAGCCACCGGCTGTGGTGACGAGAGGAACAAACCAGAGACCATGCGGGCCGATTGTTTGTGTGAGTGCGCCGCCGTTCTCTCGCAGTGGCGCGCGATAACCGGCTAGGTGACAGAGAAAGATTTCGTTACAGAAACGCAGCAGCCACATGAACAACTGTGCGGTGAGCGCTCCTATTACCCCGAGAAAAGCTGCTTCGAGCAGAAGTCGAGGCTCGCCTTCGCGCGTCACAGCCGGTGCTCCTTCCGCATATGCGAATCACCGCTTGTTCAAACTGGATCGTAGATTCTCGCGCAAGCACCAGGACCCAGCCTCTCGACCCACCCTCTCTATGATGAGTAGTCTGTTGAAAAGGTAAACCGACTCTCCCCCGTATGCTTGTTCGCTTCACTCAGCGCTATACAATTTACACCTCGCTACGCCATTGATGAGTTTGTGCTTATTTAGCCACGTCTTCTGACAATCTCCGAAGTGGCCAGTAAAAAACCTCCTCTTCGGGCCCACCATTGCAACAACAAATGCGTCGGAAAATAGACAACCAGTGGAACCGGGCATGACATGTTGTTCGCGAAAGAACGGGCCGCGTGCCCAGTTCACGTCGAACTGCGGACGCCAGAAATAATTGAGAGGAACCACCACCCATGCGGTCAAAGTCTGATACATTCATCCTCGCCGGTCCCAACCCAGGCGCAAGACGGCCCACAATAGCAGCTGCTGCGCCAAGGTTTACCCACTTCCCGTCTGGCGAGAACGCCGGTGTCATCACCGCGCAACGGCGGAGCCAGTGTTCGTTCAACATCCTGGCCAAGAGTCGGACCATCTTCTGCCGTACTTCTGCGGGCAACTCGGGGAGCTTCGCTGGAAGGGAAAACAAATCGCCTCGACGGTTCCTGGACAGACACGGCTTGTGCATCAGCATCTCCTGAACTGCTGGAATCATGCTGCGCTTGTACCATGCCCGGTTGACTGCATTCCTTCGCTGTTGCTAGCAGGTGCTCAAGGGCTAACAGTGCCGCACAATCCACTTGTGGCATCTCGGCTGGTTTCATCCGGCCGCACAGGTTGGAATCAAAAATCTGCCCTTCAACAAGGCGTTACACTAACACTCCGCTTGGTACAAAACATCGGCCCGGTCATGCTGAGGCCAGCTTCACCGTCCTATAACAGAAGCGAACGTACGTTTCCCCAGTTCCGGATAAACCTTTTATCGGTTATTAGCAACCAATAAAGTATGCTTCAACCCGATGCATGTTAAGGAGACGAAGATGAAACGCTATTTGAGGACCCTGGCTGCCCTTGTCGCCTGCTTGTTCTTTGTCGTATTAGAGGCGCCTTTGTTGAATGCCCAGATTGCTAACGAAATTCGAGCACATCTCAACCACAGCTTCGTGATCGGCAACACGACATTGCCGCCTGGTGAATATACTTTCCAGGTGTTGCAAGATTCGCAGAATTCCGTCATGACTGCTACCAGTGAAAACGACAAAACCAGTGTAAGCTTTGTCGTCGGCGCGGCTATAGACAATCACACTCCTGCTCATTCGGAACTCATTTTTCGGAAATATGGAAATACTGAGTTTCTGAGTAAGATTTTCGAAGCAGGATCAAAAAGTGGCCTGGAAGTTACGGAACCGAGCAGAGAAGAGAAGCGTTTCACTCAACAGGGCATGCAGCCAATGGAGCACACTGAAGAGCAAAAGTAGAGTGCCACCTTAGAAAAGCGTACATACATACGACGCCGGGCTCGGGGATGGCGGGGCGAGCGGGCATAACCTCCCCACCATAAGGACGCGCAGCGCTATTTCACTGCCCATAGGCGGACCTGGGAGTGTCTGACGTCCGACTCTCAGCCTTGGGGAAAATGCTGCACGGAAATCGATTACGTAAGCCAAAATCCACCGTTTCATCTAACCGACCACGCTGCTGAAGATGGAGGGAAAGATATTGGCGAGGGAATGGAGAAGGGCGCAAAAGTCACCGTCTACCACACCGAAGATGCCGGCAGGAAAGTCGGTGAGCTGCTTCGAATTCCAGTTCGTTGGACAATGCGGGCTGGCACTTAACGTAACGATCGAAAAACGATGGGAAACACCCGGGGAGGTAATAAAATGTTTGCACAAAATTCAGTTGTCGCCGTTTATCGAACGCATGCAGAAGCGGATCAGGCAGTACGGGAACTGCAGCGTGGCGGAGTCGACATGCACAAATTGTCAATCGTGGGCAAGGGCTACCACACGGATGAGCAGGTGATCGGCTACTACAATACCGGCGACCGCATGAAGTATTGGGGAAAAATCGGCGCGTTTTGGGGAGGCTTTTGGGGCCTTCTATTCGGTTCTGCTTTTTTCCTGATTCCTGGGCTTGGCCCAATCTTAGCGGCCGGACCGGTAGTTGCTTGGATCGTGGCAGGGCTGGAAGGGGCAATGGCAGTAGGAGGGTTGAGTGCTCTGGGAGCCGCTCTGTACAGCATTGGAATCCCCAAGGACAGTATTGTGAAGTACGAAACTGCACTCCGTTCGGATCAATTCGTGCTCATTGCCCACGGCACGGCTGCCGAGGTGGCTCGGGCGAGGGACATCATCCAAACCACGCATCCCGCCGAGGTAAACATGCACCCAGGCGAAGCGGTAGCGGCATAGTTGGCGAAAGCGTCACTCAAACGCCCAGAAGTAAGAAACTATCTCGTAAATCTTTTTGGGGCGGCACGGACGTAGCCGTGCCGCCTTGACGCCTCTGTAGGCCGAGTTGCTGAATGGAGAGCCCTGGATCATAGATTTCGTTAGAGAGGAGCGAACTGACGCGACATTGATCTCATCTTTATGACTTCCTTATTCTCCCTTCCCACCACGCGGCGCATGCCGGTGCAACGGCCAAAACTAATCGGGATACTGAAAACCGAAGTGGAAGCGGTAGGCATGGCCACAAGCAGACTGGGCTCCAGCTCGTGAAGGCGACTGTTTAGCATGCCCGAGGGGGCAGCCGAGGAAAAGAAACTGCCTCCCATCCCGGGTGACGGGGTCGCTATGCGGTTTTTCGGGATGTTGCGCGGAATTCAATGTTGAAGGCTACTGGAGGAGCAATATGAAACCCCCTCTACCCAGTTCCCAGAAGAAAACCGGAAGTTGGCCACCACCTCAGTGGCGGCCGTTTCTTTGGTACTTCGTTCTAATGCTTGGCATGTTATGGGTCTGGCAAGAGGCGGCGCGACAGGTAGTGTTTCGCACCATTGCCTACAGCGATTTCAAAGAGGATTTGAAACGCGGCGAAGTGGTTGAGTGCTCGATCGGACAGAACGAGATTGAAGGCAAGATCCATCCAAAGGCCACAGCATCAGAAGAGAAAGCGACCGCGAGCGCACCGGCAAGCAAGACCCCAGCGACCGAGAACACCCTCGCATCGCCCACGAAGTCGCTAAAAGAGAAAGCTGCTTCTGAATCCAATGCTGGCCCTGAAGCCAAGGCTGTCTCTGAAAACAAACCCGCTCCTGAAGCGAAATCGAAAGCCCAGTCCAAGGAGGTTAGCATTCAACCCAAGGCGCCGGCAGCGTTCATGTTTCGCACCGTACGAGTTGAAGATTCTGACTTGGTGCGCGACCTGGAAAAAGCAGGAGTGAAGTTCACCGGCGTACGGCCGGGCTTCATGTCGGAGTTTTTGTGGGCGTGGGCCCTGCCGATCGGCTTGATGATCGTGCTGTGGTGGTTTCTGTCCAGGGGAATGCGGGGCCTCGGCCAGTCAGTAATGCGCATCGGATCGAGCGGTGCTAAGCTGATTGCCGACCAAGATACGAAAGTCAGCTTCAACGATGTGGCGGGCTGCGAGGAAGCCAAGTACGAACTCCAGGAAGTTGTGAACTTCTTGAAGCATCCCGAGCGCTACCAATCTTTGGGAGCAAAGATTCCGAAAGGAGTTTTGCTTGTCGGACCCCCTGGAACAGGGAAGACCCTGCTGGCGCGCGCCGTCGCCGGAGAAGCGAAAGTACCCTTCTTTTCGATCAGCGGAAGCGACTTTGTAGAGATGTTCGTCGGCGTGGGCGCGGCGCGTGTGCGCGATCTGTTCCAGCAGGCAAAAGGGCACGCTCCTTGTATCGTGTTCATCGACGAACTGGACGCCGTGGGGCGGCAACGCGGAGTACACATCGGAGCCGTGAACGACGAACGGGAGCAGACACTGAATCAGTTGCTTGTCGGTTTGGATGGCTTCGACGCCAATGTCGGCGTGGTCGTTTTGGCAGCAACCAACCGTCCGGACGTATTGGATCGTGCCTTGTTGCGGCCAGGTCGCTTCGATCGTCAAATCGTCGTGGATGCACCCGACCTAGAAGGACGAGATGCCATTCTCAAGCTTCACAGTCGCGGCAAACCTCTGGCACCGGATGTGGACCTTCACAAGATTGCCCAGGAGACGCCCGGTTTCTCCGGCGCAGACCTGGCGAATCTCATCAACGAAGCCGCCTTACTGACCGCTAGGCACAATGGTACGACCATCGGCCAGAAAGACTTGGAAGATGCGGCCGAGAAGGTGGTGGCTGGTCCGGAACGAAAGAGTCGCCGCATGACTCCCGACGACAAACGGCGAGTTGCCTACCATGAAACAGGACACGCGTTGGTGGCGGCGCATAGTAAGCATGCCGATGTTGTGCACAAGATCAGCATCATTCCGCGCGGGCGCGCAGCCCTCGGTTATACCCTCCAACTGCCGGAGACGGATCAGTACCTGATGAGCTACGCCGAACTCATCGACAAGATCAAGGGTACGCTCGGCGGTCGGGCAGCTGAGGAGATCGTGTTCAATGAAGTCACCACTGGCGCAGAAAACGATCTTGAACACGCAACAACCGTGGCGCGTCAAATGGTATGCCTCTAGGGGATGGGTAAGTCGGTTGGGCTCGTCCACTGTGGGCAACAGCCCAACCCTTTCTTGCCCCTTCCAGCCGATGGCATCATGCAACGGGATTGCAGTGAAGAGACGGCGCATGCAATCGACGAGGAGGTCAGAAAGATTTTGGACGGAGCGTACGTGGAGTCGAAACAGATCTTGCAGCAGCACCGCGATCAACTGGACTTGGTGGCCAGCGAACTTTTGCGGGATGAAACGCTCGATGGTCAGACATTCAAAAATTTAATCAATCAACCGCCGCTAGCTGCATGATGAGAGTCATGCAGTTAAAGGCCCAGGCTCTCGGGTATTTCTCAAGCTTCTCGCTGGACAAAAGCAGAATCCGTTGGCGAACGTTCTTTTGGGCATTGCCCTCGAACCTCAGTCCGCACCTTACGTTTCGCAAATCCGCTGGTGTCGCGCCACGGAGTGTTCATACGCATCGTCTCACGATACTACCGATCATCCCAAATTGCCATAACACATGGTAGTAAGGAAGTCATAAAGAACAAGCTGAGCTTATCGGTGTTTGAGAAGCGGAATGAGTACGATACCGATAAAATCCTGAAGGAAATGCATGACGATGGGCGCCACCAAGCTTCTTCTTGAGAGTAGACGAGCGCAAAGAACAGACCCATGAAACCGACCGCCAACACGCCAGCCGTACCCTCGTAACCGTGTCCCAGCGCAAAGATAATCGACGATAGAAGCACGGCAGCAAGGTTGCTGCGAGTGACGGCTCGCAGCCGGGGAATGAGATATCCGCGGAAGATGATCTCCTCTGTGATGGCGACGACTACGACCAAAACAGTCGCCAGAGGGAATTCCGTCGGACTTCCAACCGTTAGGAAGCGTGGAGTAGGGGTAGCGGGAGCAGTGAAACCAGCGCTTCTGAGGATGTCTTCCAAGGAACCTGCTCCGAAAAACATCGGAACGAACAGCACGACGCCCAGCAGAGCATCTCGCCATACATCTGCTAGCCTCCAGCCGATCTGTTCGATGGGTTCTCGATTGCGCCAAAGAAAGAAGGCAATCAGGCTGACCAGGGCAAGGTCGCGCAGAATAGTAGCAACTGCACTAAGCCGAAAACTTAGGCTGCCCTCCCGACTAGCGAAAAAGGAGAACCCGATCGAAGGAGCGATCAGAAAAACAAACACCAGAACTTCGCGAAGCTGTTCCTCCCGACTATTTCCGGCGCCTACGCTCACGTTCTCATCTCATCCAGAAGCTTGCGGGAGATACACTCCGGTAAGAGAACATCGTTAGTTCTCATTTGTCGGATCGGTCACGCGGCCCATGAACAGGATGCTGCCCGAGCGATTGTCGCGAATCAGGAAGATGAACGGGTGATCCGCGCGGAAAATGGGTGGCTGGACGGTCGGCGCAACAGCCAGCGCTCGATTCATCACTACGGCCGTCGCCGCTGCGGCTTCGGTTCCTTCCTCGTTAACATCGATATAAGCCTTATGGATCACCGCCGACATCACAAAATCGCGCTTTCCGGTCATCCCTGAGAAATTCGCCGAGTTCTTTTCAAACGCTCGCGGCATCCCCAGGGCAACCAGCACTCCCTTGAGCCCGAATTGTCGGGTCAGCTTGAATTTGGGCATCGTCACAATGACTTTGGAAACTGTCGCTAACTGACGCAGCCACAGCTGTGTGTTCGATGCGGACAGCGATTGCTCCAAGGAAGGCAGACCGCTTACATCGTTGGGCAGAAAGACTATCATCGAGAGCTCCTCGCTCTTATAAGGAAGCTCCAGAGCCTGAAATGTTCCGCCGTTGAAATACTTGAAAGGCCCCTCGCGATGCATTAGCTGCGCCTTGATTGTCTTCGTCTGGGATAAATGGAAATCCTCGTCCCTTGTTTGTGCCTGGTCGAATTGCGTCTGCCAGGTTCCTTTGAAATAAATGGCGTTCGTGAGTACCAATCTTGTCTCAGGCGTGAGCACACCTGGTTGAAGCATCTCCTTGATTTTATCGTCGGTTTTCTGCTCGACCCAATGGTTGATCGTCAGTCGCGCCGCCTGGGTTGCGTCCTTGAAATCCAGCTGATTGAACCCCGCACCATAGTCGTTCTTCATCAACTGGAGAAAATCATCGAGAAATGTGTTGCCTTGCTGCGCCCAGAGAGCGTCGGCCACGCGAAGCTGGTATCCATCATGAGGGGCGTTGAGATCGCTCAGTAGTGCACCCATCGCCGGGTGCAGCCGGTCCGGTGATAGCGTGAAGTGCAGTGTTTTTGCCATCTCAGAGGCGGTGTTGGCACGCGCCCCTGCATAGGCCATGGCCAACGCGGTGGATATACTCTCAGGCGAAAAAATGAGATTGCCGCTTTGACTGCGCAACTCTCCGTACAAAGCAACGGCGAATGCATTGTTGCCATCGACGACCGCCGCTAGGTCAGCCGCGGCCGGATGAGGCGTCTCCGCCGCCCATGCGGATCCAAGCAATACAAGGCAAGCGATGAGGAATGATAGTACGAGTTTCAAGCAAACCTCCACCCAGCGACGACCGAGCACTTCGGCATGTGATAAAGTCTTCCCATGCGCCCGGATTCGGATAATCTTGCCCCCTTATGTGCGCGGCAGATGAGATTTTCAAGCAACAGTAGAGATCGCCGATAAGGAGCACCTTTGCTCAGAGAGTTATCACGCCGCTTTCAGCGTGCCGTGGTCGTCGCAGTGCTTCCCGTGGGGACGATGCAAATGGCCCTTCACGAGATAATCCACATGATCTCCATGCGGCACACGCTCATGACCACAGTTTGGACTGTGAACGTGATTTGCCTCATGTGCACCGCGGCTATGCCCCGGCATGCACGCGTCTGGATTTGCGGAATTGGTTGACACCTTGTGTTCATCGACGTGGCTCTCGTGGACGTGGTGCAAGTGCCCATCGTGGAGATAGTCTGTGTGGCCGCAATTCGGGCCGTGGACGTGTTAGTGCTCACCATGTTTGATGCATGTTGCGGTCATAGCTTTGTACCTCCAAAGGTAACTGGAATGCCTCCAAGCTCTTCAAGGTTTGCCTGCGTTCTGAAGCTGGGTCATCGGCCTTATGCTAGTGAGGAGGGATAAGGAAGTCATAAAGGCCGCCGTCCCCATAACGAGAACTCGATCCCGTTGGGAAATCGAGCTTGCTGCCGAGTGCGCGTCGCGGCTTGCTTAGAAATCTGCCCCAAGGCTGTTCGATCACTCACAAACCCGACTCGACAGGCACCACCGCATTTCTTTATGACTTCCTTACGGGTCACCGGTAGCATGTGATGTATCGCAGCAGGGTGTTGGAGCCGGTCCCCTCCCTGCGGGGACTATGCTGGAGGATTTCCATAGTCTCGTGAACATTGTCTGCTTTTGCAGATCTATCTGGAGAACAGAGAAGTGAACTTGAAACGTCTTCTGCCGCTGCTGCTGCTGGTACCCGTCTTCGGAGCATGTCTGCACGCGGCTTCGACCACGGAGCAGGCGAATGTCGTGCGAACCACGCTGCCCAACGGCATGCGCGTCGTGATCATCCGCAACTCCCTGGCCCCGGTGGTCACGGTGGAAATTAATTTTCTGGTTGGAGGCGATGAGACTCCTGCGGGATTTCCGGGCATGGCCCATGCCCAGGAACACATGGCTTTTCGTGGGTGCGCCGGGATGACGGCCGACCAGACGGCTGCCATTTATGCGCAGATTGGAGGCCAGGACAACGCCGACACGCAGCAGAACATTACCCAGTATTTCGCCACGGTTCCAGCGGCGGATCTTGACGTCGCGCTGCAGGCCCAGGCAGCTTGCCTGCACGGTATTGACGACTCACAGCAGGAGTGGACCCAGGAACGAGGTGCGATCGAACAGGAAGTAGCGCGCGATCTCTCCAATCCCACTTACAAATTCATTAGTCGCCTGAATGAAGACGTGTTCGCAGACACCCCGTATGCCCACGATCCATTGGGCACGAAGAGTTCCTTCGATGCCACTTCGGGGGCAATGCTCAAAGATTTCTATAAGAAGTGGTATACCCCGAGCAACACGATCCTTGTGGTCGTGGGCGACGTAGATCCCGACTCAACGCTGACGAAGATCAAACAGTGGTTCGGCGATATTCCCAGCCATCCCCTCCCCGCACGGCCAGCTGTAGATCTTAAGCCGGTGAAGTCGGAGACCTTCACCCTCGATAGCAATCTTCCCTACGTTCTCGGTTTCATCGCCTATCGCCTTCCGGGAACAAGCTCTCCGGATTACGCTGCGACACAGATCCTGGCCGATGTGCTGGCCAGCCAGCGTGCCGATCTGTACGGAATGGTCCCCGCAGGTAAGGCGCTCGCTGCCGAATTCGGTCTGGCGGAGACCTATCCCAAGGCCAGCGTCGGCTACGGACTGGTAGCTCTGCCTTCGGGAACCGACGCTTCCAGTGCCATCCACGAAATGCGGCAGATTCTCGCAAATTACGGGGAAAAGGGCGTCCCGGAAGATCTGGTGGCGGCAGCGAAACGCAGTGAAGTGGCTTCTGCGGAGTTTCAACGTAATTCCATCCCTGGCTTGGCCAACGTGTGGTCGGAGGCTCTGGCAGCCGAAGGCCGTACTTCTCCGGATGAAGACATCGAAGCGATCAAACGCGTCACACTGGCGGATGTGAACCGAGTAGCCAAGCAATATCTGGTTGATCAGAACTCGATTACGGCGACATTGAAACCAGTGCCAACCGGGCAACCTGTATCCGAGAAGGGATTTGGCGGTGGCGAAAAAGTAACGAGCGCTCCCACCAAACCGGTGCAGCTACCCTCCTGGGCGGCTAGTGCTCTGGCCGAGCTCAAAGTGCCTGCTGACCACATCACGATCTCAGACACGACTCTATCCAACGGCCTTCGTTTAATCGTCAAGACTGATCCGACGAGTCCAACGGTCTCAGTGCTGGGCTCAGTGAAACACGACGGCGACCTTCAGACGCCCGCCGGACAGGAAGGCGTTTCGGATCTTCTGGAAGGGCTCTTCTCTTATGGAACACAGACGCTCGATCGGCTGGCATTCCAGAAAGCGCTGGATGACATCGCGGCGAATGAGAGTGCGGGCTTCAGCTTCTCTGTGAAAATTCTGAAAGACAACTTTTCCCGCGGCGTTCAATTGCTGGCGGACAATGAACTTCATCCCGCGCTGCCAGCGCTGGCCTTCGCTGTGGTCCAGAAACAAACCGCGCAGTTTGTTGCCGGAAATCTGCAGAGCCCGGGCTACCGGACTTCGCGAGCGCTCGATCTGGCGTTGTTGCCCCCGGGCGATCCGGCATTGCGGGAAGCTACGCCAGCCACGGTCGGCAAGGTGACCCTGAACGATGTGAAACAATATCACGCCGCCACGATACGACCCGACCTGACTACCATCGTCGTAATTGGGGACGTGTCACCCGACGAGGCCAAGGAAATAATTGAGAAATGGTTTGGGGATTGGAAAGCCGTCGGCCCCAAGCCCAATACCACTCTGCCTTCCGTCCCGATAAATAAGCCTTCGACCGTGAATGTGCCTGATCCAGAACAGGTACAGGACTCCGTGGTTCTTGCCGAGCAACTCAATCTCAACCGTTTCGATCCCGACTACTATCCTTTGCAACTGGGCAATCACGTTTTGGGAGGAGGTTTCTACGCCACGCGTCTTTATCATGATCTGCGACAGGTCGCAGGTTATGTCTATACCGTAAATGTCAGTCTGGAAGCATCGAAGACCAGAGCCAGCTATTCTGTCTCTTATGGCTGCAATCCTGAAAACGTTCTGAAGGCGAGAGTCTTAATTCAGCATGACCTTGACCAGATGCGTACGGAAGATGTCTCTGCGGATGAGTTGCATCAGGCCAAAGCTCTGCTTCTACGCCAGATCCCTTTGAGCGAGTCGAGTGAAGATGCGGTGGCTGGAGGACTTCTCGGGCGGGCAGAGATTGGCCTTCCTTTGGACGAACCGATGCGGGCAGCGAAGAAATACTTTGAACTCGACGCCAACCAAGTGAAAGCGGCATTTTCCAAGCAGATACATCCCGACGATTTTGTTCAGGTCGTCCGTGGCCCCGCCCCCCATTAGGTCACCGCGCGCTGCTCAGCTTGAGACCATGAACAAGCCTAAGGCTGTACTGGATCGCCAGTCACTACGCCGGTTAGCTTGTGTTGAGACATAGCGCTGTTGAGCGCCGCCGCGTCGGTCTGAAAGGAACTGGTTGAACTTCTGGATGGCGGACTGATACTGGCGATCGAGTAGTTGCTCCTGCTCCAGGATGGCAGCGCTGGGTGCATCATCCGAGAACGCAGCGCATCATTGCCTGATTCACAACACGCTTCTACATGCGCCGAGCATCATGGTCGAAATCACGAAGCCCGTGCCGCTCATAGGGGCCCGTCAAGAATGAAACACTTTCGTGGTGCGCCCAGAGTCTACAATCGAGGCCGAATACATTTTCGCAGGTCTCAGGGCTGCGCTCCAATCTCAAAATCGAGGGTGGAAAGGGCCAGACGGTACTGATATTGAACGTTGACATATTGAATGGCGGCGTTTGCTTGCTGTAGTTGTGCCTCACTAAGTTCGACGATCGAACCCAAACCCAGTTGGTAACGATCGTGTGCCAAACTGAGACCAATGTCGGCTTCCTTGGCTTGTTCGGCAGCGACACCGATGCGTTGAAAGGCAGTGTTTGCGGCCAGCCATGCGGTCTGGACGTTGCGCACAACGGAATCTCTCATGTCACGAGTGTTTTCAGCAGCTGCTTTCGCGTCGGCAGCAGATTGTGAAGCTTGGGCGCTGAAAAGAAATCCGTTGAAAAGCGGAATATTCACGTTGACGCCAATCGCTCCGAACCAGCTGGAGGTGAAATAACTGTTTGTGCATCCATCGATGCAGTCAGGGCGCACCGGCGTTCCACCGGCGACACCCATTGCGCTGATGGTGGGCAGGCGTAACTCGTATTGCGCGCGACGGAACTTGTCTGCGGCGCCTTGGTTATACTGAAACGCCTGCAAATCAGGACGCTGCTTCAGAGCGAGATCGAGGAGTGTGTCCACATCCGGAGGAGGAGCTGTTAATTCGGTATTCTCCTCCACTAGCTCGTAACGCACACGTTTATCAGAGCCGAGAATCGCCGTAAGCGCGGCCACCGTGGAATCGACGTTATTCTGCGCATCGAGCTGCAGCATTTTAGCTTGAGACAGGCTCACCTGAGCAAATGCCAGATCCAAGGTTGACCTTAGTTCGTTTTTCAACAATTCGTTAACTTGATCCTCTACAGATTGCCGAGTGGCCACCGTCTGTTGAGCTACCTTCAGCAACGCCTGTGCCTCAAGCGCGTTGTAAAAGGCCTGGTCAGTAGCCAGAACTATGTCTTCAGTGGTTGCCAGCGCATTCGCGTTTTGAGCTCTTTCCCGAAGCTTGGCGGCGGCCACCAGGTTTATGGTATGTCCGAAATCAGTAATCAGTTGACTGAATTCGACGCCAGCGCCAGCGTGCACCAGCAAACGCGGAGCATTGAGGGTACCGATTGCGATGCGGCTGGCCTCTTTGGCATCGACTGCCGTTAGTTCCCCGTTAAAGGTGGGTAGTTCAGCTGCCCTGGTCTCGCGATAACTCTGGTGCTGGGAGACGGCGAGCAGATGCCCGACGCTAATTCGAGGGTTGTTTTTGATCGCCAACTGTTCCGCCTGAGTGCGGGTGAGACGGATCACGGCGCCAGCATTCGCAGCGGTTGAGGACCGTTGGTTATTTGGCGACGATGATTGCATTTCCTTCTGCGATAGGAAGGTGGCGACCAATGCGCGCCGAGTTTCCGGGGTTGGCTTCGAACCATCGGTTCGCGTCGATTGGGGATCGGGAGCTGGTGGCAGGCTAATGTGGTCGTCTCCGCTGGACACCTGGGCGTTTGCCGCGATGGACAGCAGTAGAACCAATGCGGCTAGAAGAAAGATCGAAGTTGAGTGTTGTCTAACCTTCATCGATTAATTGGAATCCAGTAATCTTGGAGTTGAAACGATTGTTGACCGCTTCTTCTGACCTCAGGCGGCTTCGCCTCTGCTTCCAGTCATACTTACGTCATGCAGCGTGTGACGCAGCCGTTCCACTGAGAAGTTTTCGGATCGGCAAACCTCAATTATTCTTCGTTCTTTTTCTTGCAGCCGAGCCGCCACCTCCGGAATTTCGCCGGCAATTTCCGTGGGGATGGTCAACAGACCGTGCTGATCTGCGTGCAACAGGTCGCCCGAGCGAACCTCCAACCCGCCAACCTTAACGACAGAACCAAAATCGAAAATGTGAGCGTAAGCGTGAGACACCGCAACGTTTCCTGCGAACATATGAAAGCCCATTTCATGGACGCGCGGGAGTTCTCGCACAGCGCCGTTTGTCACATATCCGATGCAACCAATGGCCATGAGAATTGCTGCATGAACATCGCCAACAAAGGCTCCCGCCCCTGGAGGTTTATCCATATCTTCGAGTACCACGATACGCGGGGCAGGTACTTGCAGTACGTTGTTCCACCAATCGGAACGGTAGTGATACTGGCCTCCGGCGATCGGTGGTTCCTCGGTGCGAATCCGAGCGGTCGCCGCATAACCCACCATGGGAGGAAAATCCTCGAAGATGCAGCGAATTGTTGAGTCGGCGAAGCCTGTATTCCTGAGTCGAACGCCAAATGTTTCAATAGCATTCGAAACCATGCAAGTGCTGACACGTCGGAGCGCATCTAGTTCCCTGTCATTTATCGGAGGCGTCAAAGTCATATCGATTCCTTTTGTCCGAAGTGGACCGCCTAAGATAGCCGTAGATCCAGAGGTCGTTTGAGGAGCTTTTCTCAGGCTCTTGGATGCAGAAACATTTGTGTCGGTAGCCTGATTTTCGATTGCAACCGAGAATTGCAAATGTGCATCACAAACATCGATTTGCTTTTAGGGAGAAGTCTTGCTGCAATTCAGATCCACCTTGCGATCGTGCCAAGCGGTCAAATTCGCGATGGCATTGCTGGCGTTCGCAGCACTCGCGGGTTGCGGAGAATCCAAGAGCAGCAGAAATAATGCGTCCAGCAAAGCGCCCCCGGTGCCCGTGGTCAAGGTAGTGCGCAAAGACCTGACGAGTACTCTCCAAATTGCTTCCGAATTCCAGCCCTATCAGGAAGTCGACGTTTATGCCAAAGTTTCAGGCTACATACAAAAGCTAAATGTTAATTGGGGCACGCACGTCAAACGAGGGCAGATCATCGCTGTTTTGGATATTCCCGAGCTACAACAACAGGTTCGCTATGACGAAGCCGCGCTTCGTCGCACCGAAAATGATTTGGCGCGTATGCAGGAAGAACAAAATCGAGTGGAATCTGATTACGATGTTGCGCACCTAACGTATACGAGGCTGTCGGGGGTATGGAACAAGCGACCGGGATTAATCTCCCGGGAAGATGTTGACGTTGCCAAGGGCAAAGACCTCGAAGCAAGTGCCAGTGTCTCCGCTGCGAAGGCAGCCCTCGGAGCCGCACAAGAGGCGTCTTACGCAGCCCAGGCTAGTCTCGAGAAAGACAAGGCCATGTACGCCTACGCGCAGATTACAGCACCTTTTGACGCAGTGGTAACCCGGTTGAACGCTTATACCGGAGCCCTGCTCCCGGGGGGGACATCGGGCAGCAAGGGGGATCTTAGCCTTTGCCACTTATCTCAGAACAATCTGCTTAGACTTGTAATTCCTGTCCCCGAACGGAGCGTGCCTGATGTTCATGTTGGGGACAGCATTGCCGTCGAAGTAAGCACCTTAAACAAGAGTTTTGAAGGCAAGATTGTGCGTTTCTCAGATCAGATCGATGTAACCACTAGGACAATGCACACGGAAATTGATGTGCCCAATCCGAAGTACATCCTGGTGCCAGGAATGTATGCGTCGGTGAAACTCCCCATACATACGGTAGAGCACGCTCTGGTGATCCCGCTGCAAGCGGTGCAGGGTAGCTCTGAGAGCAGGGGTAGCGTTATGGTGGTGAAGAACGGCAACACACTCGAGAGACGGGACGTTACTTTAGGCTTGAAAACAGCGACGGACGTGGAAGTGGCTTCTGGCCTTCAGGAAAACGAGATGGTCATTTTTGGCGAGCAATCGGAGTACACGCCGGGAGAGCACGTAACCGCAAAAATCGTTCAGCCCCCACAGGCGGATTAGAATTCCAATGCCAGCCTTTTCCCTGCGTCATCCCTACTTGATCGTCGTGATTTGCATTCTGTTCTGCGTGCTCGGGACTTCCAGCGTCGTGCAGATGCCAGTCGATATGTTTCCGCCGATCAACATTCCTGTGGTAACGGTCGCGACGTTTTACAACGGAATGCCGCCGGAGCAGATCGAAGCAGATATTACTGACACGTTTGAACGTTTTTTTACATTGGGAAGCAGTATCGATCACATGGAGTCGCGCTCGTTGGCCGGAGTAAGTCTCATTAAGGTCTACTTTCAGCCCGGAACCAGCGCCAACGCCGATGTAACTCAAATGTCCAACTTGGCGATGGCCGATCTCAAACGGCTTCCCGAAGGAACACTGCCTCCTGTGGTGTTAAGTACCGGTGCTTCAACTCTACCGGTATGCATGCTAACGGTCGAAGGTCAAGGGCTGGATGAGACCAAACTACATGACATTCTGCAATATCAGATCCGCGACCAGATTGCCGGAGTTCCAGGTGCTACGGTACCTCCGCCTTTCGGCGGCAAATACCGGCAGATCATGGTGTATGTCGATCCTTTGAAATTGCAGGCAAACCAGCTCAGTCCCATGGATGTGGTACGAGCCACGAACTCATCGAACGTAATTCTTCCGGCAGGCGATGTGCGCATCGGCGCCCTCGATTACAACCTCTACACCAATGCCCAGGTAGGCAGACCGCAGGAACTCAATGACGTTCCGGTTAAGACTGACGGGGACCGATCTGTTTTCGTGTCGGACATCGGTCACGCGGTTGATGGGTCTTACCTGCAATACAACATCGTGCGAGTCAATCAACAACGGTCTGTCTATGTTCCCGTGATGAAGCAAGGCGGGGACACGAACACCATCTCCGTTGTCAATGGGATTAAGAAAGCAATTAAACGGTTGCGCGACATTCCTTCGCAACTGAAGGCACATGTGGTGTTTGATCAATCGGTATTCGTGAAACAGGCCATATCGACGGTTCTCCACGAGGCGGGGATTGGCCTGGTGCTTACAGCGCTTATGATTCTGATATTTCTCGGTAGCCCGAGAGCAACCGCGGCCGTATTTCTTTCCATCCCGCTTTCGGTGCTGGCCACCTTTCTCGTTTTGCACTCGATGAACAAAGGAATCGATAGCATGGTGCTTAGCGGATTGGCGCTAGCTTTTTCACGATTGATCGACAATTCCGTCGTGGTTCTCGAGAATATCTTTCGACACCTTGAAGAAGGCGCCGCCCCTGCTGCCGCCGCCCAAGACGGTGCTAACGAAGTTGCCCTGCCCGTTTTGGCTATAACGCTGGTTACGATAGTCGTATTCTTCCCAGTCACGTTGCTCTACGGAGTAAGCAAATTTCTGTTCACGGCTCTCGCGCTCGGAGTCGTTATCTCCCTCGTCTCGTCTTATTTCGTAGCGGTCTCGGTTGTGCCGCTCTATTGCGCAAATTTTCTGCGGCGCTCGAAAGCTGATGAAGAAGCAGGCAGCGACAATCAAGCACCGCAACGGCAGTCATGGGCAGAGAGGTTTCACGCCGGTTTCAATTCACGCTTTGACAAAATGCTGAACCACTACGACGCTTTGGTGCAGAAAGCTTTCGATCGTCCGAAACTCGTCGTGCTGGGCTTCATAGGTATCTTCGTTCTGAGCTTCGTCCTGTATCCGCTCATCGGAATCTCCTTTTACCCCCAAACCGACGAAGGGCAGTTCGTGGTCAATGTAAAGGCTGCCACGGGGACGCGTATCGAGGTTACGGACAAGTACATTAAGCAAGTTGAAGACATCGTTAAAAAAGTGGTCCGGCCTGCAGATCTTAGCGCGATCGTCTCCAATATCGGCGTGATGCCGGATTTTTCCGCCCTATTCACATCGAATTCAGCGATGCATACCGCATTTGTTCAAGTAGGATTGAAGGAAAAACACAAGATAAGCAGCTTCCAATACATGGATAGAGTGCGGCAACAGATTTCCGACCAGCTTCCCGAATTGCGGACGTATTTTCAGTCCGGCGGCTTGGTCGATTCAGTACTGGATCAAGGGGTGCCGGCGCCCATTGACGTACAAGTCAGCGGCATGAATCTGAGCGAAGTCAATCAGCTCGCACAAAAGATGGCGCAAAAGATCAAGGCGCTCCCTGATGTGGCGGATGTGTACATACCACAGGACATGGACTACCCCGGGCTGCAACTCAATGTAAAACGTGATCGCGCCAGCGAACTGGGCCTAAGTCCTAAAGAAGTGGTAGACAACGTTATCACCGCACTTACCTCGAGACGTCATGATCGCGCCAAGCTATTGGGTTGATGCCCGGACTGGTAACAATTATTTCGTCACCGTTCAATATCCGGACAACCAGGTGAAGTCAATCGAGGATTTGAAATCCATGCCGTTGCGTGCCGCCGACAGTAAATTCCCCACTTATTTGAACCAGGTCGCGGACATCAAACCAATTCTGAGTCCTACTGAAATGGATCATTACCAATTGGAGCGGGTAATGGATTTGTACGTGATGCCCAAAGGCGAGGACTTGGGCAAACCCAATAAGGAAATCGCGAAGATTATCGCCCAAACTCAGCACCCATCGGCGATCCGCATTGATGTGCGCGGACTGGTAACTACAATGCAATCGTCGTTCAAGAGTTTTGGCGTCGGCCTCTTGCTTTCGGTGCTGCTGGTTTACATCATCATGGTCGCCCAATTCTCATCTTTTATTGATCCGCTCCTGATCATTCTCGCGGTGCCCACGGGACTAATCGGCGTTATGTTTGCACTGGCCTTTACCGATACCACGCTAAACATCCAATCTCTAATGGGTATCGTAATGCTGACCGGCATGGTGGTTTCAAATAGCATTCTCATTGTCGATTTTGCTAATCGGGCCAGCACTGAACAACGCAACGTCCGTAAAGCGATAGCCACGGCATCACGCGTCCGGCTGCGACCGATATTGATGACTTCTCTCGCTACCATGGTAGGACTGCTCCCCATGGCGTTGAAACTGGAAGCCGGAAGCGAAGCGTATGCTCCCCTCGCTCGCGTAATTATCGGCGGACTCCTCACCTCGGTCGTTCTGACAGTCTTTGTTGTGCCTGCCGCTTATTTATGGATTTATGAGCGTCGCCAACGCCTGCAACAGGCATAGCGAGTGATGCGGTGAGAACCTTACAACAGCGGTTCTTCTGAGGCGGTGATTGTACCGTTCGCTGCCCTACCGATCGGTTGATTTCGCTACTCTGGGACGAGCGAGGCTCCCACGCCGATACCAGCACCTTGCTCTAAGCCTTGCGTGTGCGCGTCGGCCTTAGCTTGCAGCGCGGTAGTTGCAGCGGTCTGCATCTGCTGTTGGAGCGTCGTTATCTTTTGTAGGTCATCGGAAATCTGCTGTTGCAGAGGCGCGGTAGCTGCCTGCTCTTGACGCTGGACGTACTGTTGGTTCCACCGCTGAATAGCCTGATCGTAGTTTCTCCACGAGTCAGCACACGGCCCTGTTTTGAATATCAAATGACAGGTTGGTTTCAGCGGAGCGGGTGAGATCGAAGCGGTTGCATCTGCCTGCATAACTTCCCCCAAGACATGCAAGGTAAGTTTGTCGCGTCGGTAATCACGGGGCAAGGTAACGGGGGTAATGGAAGCCGCTCGGGGACAGGGAAAGTTCGGGCGGCCTTTTCTATTGGCGAGTGGGGTAGAATCGGCGCGGGAGAAAAGAGATGACAGAAGACCGCAAGAAGACCTGGAGGACAAATCCTCGTCGGACCTTCAAGGAGAATAAACCGAACTTTTCAATTCGCGCTCACTCCACGATGCGTATACACGATAACCGCATTGAGATTGGTTTTCGTATTCCGCACAACATGGAGAAGCATCTCTTCCTTTTTTTGTGGGAGACAAAGCCGCACCTGAGAAAGCTCGTGCTCAATACCAAATCGAAGGCATAATCACCTACGGCCACGTGTAGTATTCGGGGCCATCATCGGTCTCTTGGGGAATCTGTTATGGCCGTAATCATCGCTGTCGCGGTTGTTGTGTTTGTCGTCACGCTCTGGTTTCAGAGCCGTATGAAAAAGGCCCTAATCGTTGGTGCCGCAAGGCAGCCGGTTGGCACTGTTGAGACATACACTTATACAGGTAAATCAGGCGTGCTGACGGAGCGGCTCAGTGCCATGTCCATGGAGCGCCACATAAACTTGATGATTGCGAACGGCTGGGACGTGTGAACCAGACCGGACTCCCCGGCCATATACGTTTGGGACGCACTGCCACGGGTGCCGTGCTGACGGGGGGACTCAGCCTACTTCCAGGCGGGAGTCGGACAGCCGACCGTGTAAGCATCACGTACCGCCAGGGTTCAAGTTCCAGTGGCGAGTAGTGGTCCTGCTCAATCGAGAGTGCCGCCACAATCTGCGTCAACCTCGGTCGCGGGTTATTGCACCCAATGCGGATCAGCTCTGCAAGTAGACTCACGCTTTTGCACTCGCTGTGGAGTCGCTGTATAACTGCGGAACGAACACCACCTTGCATTTCGGACAGCGCATTTCCGTGTTGCGCCAACGGTCGAGGGCACGCCCCAGCGTGAAGGGACAAGCGCTTATTTCTCGTTCTAAAAGATGTGGGGATCTCTTCGGGTCCAAAGCGCGACCGTGTTCGCTTCATCACCCATCAGGGAAAGCAGATCATTCTGGTGGACCTGTCACACTGTCCGGCGGCTGAGGTCGAAAAGGTTTTGCGAGAGCTTCCAGACATGGTGACTGAGCATCCGCGTGGTTCGGTCTTAATCCTTTCCGATTTCACGGGAGCATCCTTTGACGCGGAAGCAATGAGGGCGATGAAAGAAGCCGCTGTCTTCGACAAGCCTTATATCAAGAAAACCGCATGGCTGGGAGCAGAGTACATCCCCACCGAGTTCGTTGATATGCTGAAGAGCTTCTCCCGTCGCGAATTTCCCGCCTTCAAAAGCCGCGAGGAAGCCCTGGCATGGCTCGTGAAGGATTGAACAGAGGGCTTATGCTTATTGCACTCGTGGCAACTTGGCCGCTGTCAGCCAGAAGTCACAGATGCTCTTTGCCACACTTTCAAATGCCCTCAACCCTACGGGCTTGCAAACGTAGGAATTCGCGCCCAGTTGATAGCTTTCCGTGATGTCCGTGTCCGCGTCCGATGTCGTCAGGATCACGACAGGGAGGGTTTTCAGGCTGTCATCGTTCTTGATACGAGCCAGAACCTCGCGGCCATCCATTTTAGGTAGGTTCAGGTCCAGCAAGGTAAGGTCCGGTCGAGGGGCATCCGTGTGAGCACCCTCACGTTTCAGAAAGGCCAACGCCTCAGCGCCGTCTACGGCCACGTTGAAATGAACGGACGGGTTGAGCGTCCGGAAAACTTCCCGCATTAGCCAGACATCGCCCGGACTGTCTTCAACCAAAAGAACCTCTATTGGCGCGTTGTCTTGTCCGCCTGTATATCCACTGGTTTGCATGATATCCCCTCGCTTCCGTCGTCCAGGACAAAACTAGACATCCGGGCGCTCCCTCATGTGACGAGCGCCAACTATAGACTTTAATCTGTCGAGGCCGGGAGCAAGACTGGCAGATGATGCTCCGAGTGGTGGCTTATGGAAACCGCACTCTCCGTTTTTCCAGTTTCATAACACCTTAGGTTCAGTGTCCAATGAGGCAGCCGGGGCCGCACACAACTCGGCCCGGCGCGCTCAATGCGTCCACCACAGACCGGCCCTCCAGTGCTCCACTACTGCGGAGCAAAGACCGCTTTGCATTTCGGGCAGAGCGGAGCTTTTTAACGGCTTCACCGAGGTAAAGCGCGCACGGCAATTTCTGGGGATGGCGGTCAAACGTGGAGGCTTACGAGCCGGCCTCCAGTGACTGGAGCCATTTTCGGACTCAGCTACGTGCGGCAAATTGGCACCTGCAATCGGCCACTTTGCAAGGATGTTGCCCGCTACGTGGTGGTCACCGCCAATACGGGAGATGCGGCGTGGACTCCCGATGAAGGGTCCAGTTGGTACGTGCTGCCTGGCGTGACCGGAGGCTGGGCGGTAGCATTTGCCAGTCCGGACGCGGGATGGTTGGTGGGCATGAATGGAATGATTCTGAAGATCAGCTTTTAAGGGGCGGCCAAAACTCGAATGCCTCACGCCTCTCCCCCGAGGGAAGAATGCACCCGTGCTGCCGAGCACGCTCGGCGCAGGCCAGGACATGAACATCCTCAAGGGTTTTCCTGGAAAGGTGTATGCGCCGAACATCACTCCAGATCCAGAAACGGGCGCGGGAAGCTGGAGCGACGATCAACTGGCACGCGCCATCCGCGAAGGCGTCGGGCACGACGGGCGAGCGCTATTTCCGTTCATGCCGTACCCGGATTTCCGGGCCATGTGCGATGAAGACCTGGCGTCGATCATCGTGTACCTGCGGTCGCTGCCACCGGTGCGCAGGCAGCTGCCGACGACCGACCTGATCTTCCCGGTGAAATACTTGATCCGCAGCGTGCCGCAGCCATTGGACGCGCCGGTGCTTGAACCCGATGTTTCGACTCCCGAAAAGCGCGGGAGATACTTGGTGACACTCGCTGGATGCGAGGATTGCCACACGCCGCAGGACGCACATGGGCAACCGTTGCCGGGGATGGACTTTGCCGGCGGGCTCATTCTTGATGGACCCTGGGGCCGCGTGGCGAGCGCCAACATCACCCCCGAACCATCGGGGATTTCTTACTACGACCAAGCCATGTTTACTCAGGTGATCCGCACGGGATTTGTCGGGGCGCGGAAGCTCAACCAGATCATGCCGTGGCACACCTACCGCGGGATGACGGACGAGGATATTGGCACGATGTTTGCTTTTATGAGGACGGTCAAGCCGGTGCGGCACAATGTCGACAATACCGAGCCGCCGACGCTTTGCAAGATCTGCCGTCAAACGCATGGGGGCGGAAACCAGAACTAGGTGTACCTGTCCACTCGCGCTCTGCCGATTCCGATCGAGTGGTCGGCCAACCGGAAACGGTCCAGAAACTGGTTTGGGGGAGATTACTCCCGAGAAGTCCTAGTGCTGTATCTGAAGCGCCCCCAAGCGAAGAGCGGGGAGTTGAGACGTTGTGGAGGGGCGCTTCAGATACAGCACTAGGACTTGAAGGAAGCCGCCCCGGAGGACTATGGGATTTGTATCTGGATGAGCCGGTCTTGATCGTTGGCGAGGTTGAGGTTGCTGTCGGTGCGCGTTGGTTTCAGTTGCTGATGGCAGAGAGAATGCTCATGGGGCGGTGCATCGGAGAGGCTTGAGCACACAACCATACTGCGTTCTAAGGAATGCGAGACAAAGAACCAGTGTGCGCGCCGAAGCACGAGAGAGATTCGAGGCTGGAGATGTGGATTCAAGCGGTGCACTGGATGAGACGAGGCGGAGATCGGAGGAGGCGTTGGGCGGAGAGGCGCTCGACAACATGCATGGTTCCGCCGCAAAGCGGACATTGCCACAGTGAGTGAATGGGCAGCGTGGGCGAGGTGGCGTCTGCTGCTGGCTGATCGGATGGCTGGAGCAACCGAAAGCAGAGTGGCAGTAGTGTAGCCCGTTGTCGATTAGCGAGGAAGCCGAAGTTGCGGATGCGCACGAAGCCGCGCGGTAGCAGGTGCAGGAGGAAGCGGCGTAAGAACTCATCGACGGGCAGAGCCATGAGTCGTTTCTTGTTGCCGTGAGCGGAGTCGCGCCACCGGAAGGTTACGTTGCCCTCAGAGAGAGCAACCAACCTGCTGTTGGAAATGGCGACGCGATGAGTGTAGGCGCCGAGATAGCGCAGCACGTGTTCTGGCCCGCCGAAAGGGCGCTTGGCGTAGACGACCCAGTCGTGTCGGAACAGCACCCGCAGCCAGGAGGCAAACGCGCGCGGTTCCGCCAGCGGTAAGAGATGTCCGTGGAACTGGAGTGAGCCGGCACGAAAGGCGGTCTTGAGTGCGGCGACAAACTTGCCGCGGAAGACACGGCTGAGCACTTTGATGGGAAGGAAGAAGGAGCGGCGTGAGGAGATCCAGCGGGAGTGATCCGGAGCGATGCCGCCGGCGGCCAGCACGCAGTGGACATGAGGATGATGTTGCAACCGCTGGTTCCAGGTATGGAGCACGCTGAAGAAGCCGATCTCGGCTCCCAGGTGGCGTGGATCGCGGGCGATCTCCAGCAGAGTTGCAGCACTGGCGCGAAAGAGTAAGTTGTAGATCAGCCGTTTGTTCTGCAGCGCGAGCGGAGCCAGTTCCCGCGGCAGCGTGAAGACGACGTGCACGTAGCTGACGGGCAACAACTCCCGTTCCCGCGCTTGGAGCCAGTGCAGGCGTGATTGCCCTGACACTTGGGACAGTGCCGATTGCGACACGAGTTGTAAGAGATGGCGGAATATCCGCAGTCCGAGCAGCGATCGCGATGCCCGCCTAGCGCGGCGGTGCGGCAACGAGCAATGGCCAGCAAAATCTTCTGATGCTGCCAGGTGATCCAGCGGCGACTGCGCTCAACAAACAACTGCCCCGCACAACGAACGATGTCGGCCACCTCCAGAGGGGGCCGGTTCATGCGCTCGGTGTCGGCTCTCCTTGTTCTCGAATCGTGAGTGCATCCAGCGGACTGCCAGTGGCGCTGAGATGTCTCCGGGAGAGATGCAGATAGATCGTCGTCTCCTCCAGGTCGCGATGCCCGAGCAGCATCTGAATGGTGCGCAGGTCGGCACCGGCTTCGAGCAGATGCGTGGCAAAGCAGTGGCGCAGCGTGTGGGGATGAATGTGCTTGTGTTCAAGCCCAGCGCGTTGTGCGGCGTTCTGACAGGCAGTCCACAGGACTTGGTGGTGACCGGATCACTTGCGGTATGCCATCGGTTGCCGGGAAACAGCCAGTTCGTTGGCTTGTGCCTGAGCCCACGCCAATAGACGCGTAGCGCATCGAGCAACTTCGGGCTGAGCATGACATCGCGGTCCTTGCGACCTTTGCCGCCCCGGATATGGATGACCATCCGCTGGCTGTCGATATCGCTGATCTTCAGGCGCGCCACTTCTGCGCGACGTGCGCCCGTGGCATACAGCGTCATCAGCAGGATGCGATGAAAGGGAAATCCGGCTGCGTCAATCAGACGCGCGACTTCGTCTTGGCTGAGTATCTCGGGCAGGTGCAGAACCTTCTTCGGATACGGTGTCTCGGCAACGCTCCAGCCTCGCTTCAACACCTGCACATAGAAGAAACGCAAAGCGGCCAAGCGCTGGATTACGGTGTTGGGAGCCAGCTTCCAGCGCGTGAACAACGCTGCCTGATACTCGCGAATATGCTCGGGGCCAAGCTGATCGGGTGAACAATGGAAGTGCCGACTGAAATGTTCAACCGTGTGGATGTAAGTGTCGATGGTGGACTCGGCGTAGTTGCGGCGCCGTAACTCCTCAAGCATGATCTGGCGTAGATGGGTCACAGAGAGTTCCTCCTCTGCGACACAAACTAGCTCAGATCACCTCGACCGTAGACTCAGCAACACGCGAAAGCGTCCGCCGCAACGCGGCTTCGTTCATGTCGGCTAGCTGGAAGTGATCCACACTTGGCGTCGTTTCTGGTCAGATGACAGGCAATGAGGAAGTAATGACGGCCAGTGAAATCAAGTCGCATTCGTCAATTGATCGCTTTCTCGTCGTGTTTCATTCGCCGACCGGGATGGCGTAAACCGGACTGCTCGCTTGCCGATCAGAGAAAAGAGGCAGAGCATCGAGCGTAACGCTAGCATGAAGGACTTTCTCTTGTCTGGTTTGACAACGAAAACTAGCGAATTGGCGGGGATTTCGCGCGATGTTCGGGGAACAACCAAGCGGATTTCTCTGCACTCCAGACTGTGTGGCGGAGAGGGAGGGATTCGAACCCTCGATACAGGTGTTAGCCCGTATAACGGTTTAGCAAACTAAGCCGTCCTGGGGCCTGCTGTTCGGATTCAGTGACTTACGTCGGATGAGCCTGTCCATTGTCGGGTAGCAAAGATCATGTTTGGGCACAACTGTGCAGCAAGTGTGCACCACCGAAATACCGTTAAAGAATGCGAGCGCGTGGCATGGTGGGGGCGAACTGGGTCAACAGTCATCGAAAAGTGCGTTGTCGCTGGCTTTCAGACAGGTGTGTCATTCACTTGATTCTGCTGGAGGTGTCGTCGGCTCCCGCAGTCCCGTGAAGTTTACGAAATCGTGCCCGAGGGCGCTGAGGCGGAATGACCTCTCAAACTTCGGCGTTCTCGACATTCTTGATGAACTGTTTTAACGCCTCTCGTGCTTGGCCCGCGCTTGAAATGTTAGAGAAGTGGGGTTCTTTTATAGACGACTTGATTTCTTCCTCAACTAGTCCATAGGCGTGCAGCATTTGAACCGCAAATAGGTCGTCATCATTGCTCGGCGTCAGTGTTGGCCTGCGACTCCACGCCAGTCTGTGTTCCCATTCCTCTGTCGAAGTGGGCCTCTCTGAGCGAACGACCGTCTTAGACAACGGAAAAGTTTCAGGAAGAAGTTTAAGAAGCACGCCGACGTGCTGGCTCGTGAGTTCCCGCACGAAGCGAATGAACAAATCTTTCCGTTCTTCGTCCTTGAAACCATCGGCTCCACTGTTAGCCAATCCGACACCGAGCATCTTAAGTTTGGCGCTGTCGTGCGTGACTTGCAGTTGACGAAGTGCATCGAAGAGCAACGTCTGGAACTCTTCGCTCGTGAACCATTCCCGGTCGATCTTTTCTTCTCCCAGTTCGCGGAGTCTATTAGTGAAGTGTTCAACCACATCATTCAATCGGCTGTTTATTCTCCGACCTGCAAGCTCGCCGACTAGCGTGAGAAGAGCAGCGCCGACACCGAACGGAATATTGTGGGTCGCTTCAGCAAAGGCAAAGGCTCCTGCGGCAGCGGCGGTCGCGAATGTCGTTTGCAGGGTTCCTCCTGCATCCTTGGCGATGTCGAGAGCGAAATCCGGTTTTTCTTCGTCTATTGCCACAGGGGAAAACGCAAAAGAGAACGCGGCCAGAGTATAGCGCGGCGGTCAAACTGGCGTCCCGTGGGCGCAATCCGCACCAACAGCCGTTTGACGGTTACGCTGCTCACCTCTTATGTTCAGCTGTTCTTTCCGCTACGGTTTGACATCGTCCCCTCCTGTGTATTCTTACGAACAGGGTTGATACGTCTTTATTCTCCGACGGCTTTTTCAACGCGGCCGATCCACTTTTGAACTTTGCCAGCGTTCTTTTCCGCTTCGCCTGAGACTTTCAAATCGGGGTCGTTCGTCGCCTTTCCGACCTCTTCCTTAACTTTCCCCTTTACCTCGTGGAGTTTTCCCTCAGTCCGGTCTTGCGTGCTTGGTTTCATGTCTTTCTCCTGTCTTTTTGTAATGACCTCCGATTGTGTCCCCACTCGATTGCCAGGGCGTAGTTGTCGCGTGCCATTACGCCACTTCTTTTCTTTCAACACTCCCGGGCACCTGCACCAACTCCTCAAACAAAGAGCGGTAATGAAGCATTGCCGTTCTCAGCTCTTCGGTGGTTGCTTCATCCTTTCCAACTTTCGCAACCCGCAGCGCAATCTCATGCGCAGTCCGGTAGTTCTCGACCACGCGGGAATGATCCACAGAAACGTCGGCGGCACGCTGATCGAAATCGGATACGGGATAGCCACGAGCTTTCATTACGGAGGAAACCAGGTCATCGGCCTCTGTGACCGCACCCTTAGGGGAATCAACAAAACGCGACTGTACGGACTCCCATCGTTTCAAAAAACGTTCGTGTTCGATCGGGTCGAGATCACGAATATTGAGCTTTTCAACTCGCTTCTCGCGATCCTCTAACTTCGCTTCTGCTTTTCGTCCTGCTCCATGTACGAGCACGGCGCGATCGTACTCGGGCCCAAATTTCTTTCGCAGGTCTGCGGTTGTATTCCTGCGCTTTCGCACGAACAACAAAGCCAGCACCGCGATGATCACGATGACTACGGCAGCGAGCGCTATCAGTTTAGGGTCCATCAGATTCAGATTCATCGAAAACCTCCATGCGTCAAATGTCGCAAGAACCGACGCCGTCCGCGGAGCTTCCTTTGGCGTCAGAACCTTGTGAGTTGCTAGTATCTGGCTCCCGGCCTCGGAAGACTGGTCAGAATTGATCGTTTTCTAAATCAGTGCGCCAATATCCCGCAGACGGGGCAATGCGACGCGCTTTTTGACAAAGTGAGCGATTGTGCTCAGCATTGTCGAAGCAAGTGAGCGAATCTATAGGCTGTTTCCACAGGCAGAAGTTGCTCTTCTTTCGGATTCGACCTCGATCCGATCAAAGGAAAAAATATGAAAACGATTAAATTGTTGTTCAACGTGCTGGCGCTGGTCGCCACCGGGATTCTGGTCGGATGCTCAACGACGTCCGCGAAGTCCCCTGATGTTTCGCAAAGTATTCGCAAATCGCTCGATCAAGCGGGCTTTAAGAATGTTTCCGTCAGCGAAGATCGCGACAAGGGCATCGTAACCCTCGGCGGACAGGTTGCCAGCGCGAACGCCAAGTCTGACGCGGAATCCTTGGCAAAATCCCTCGCAGGCGTCCAGGTGGTCGCGGATCAGATTGCCGTGATTCCGGTGGGCGGAGAAAAAGATGCCAAGGCGGTGAACTCCGATCTGGATGAAGGCATCGAGCAGAATCTGGACGCTGCGTTAATCCAGAACCAGATGCACGACAACGTGAAATACGAAGTGAAGAGCGGCGTGGTGACGCTGAGCGGAGAAGTGAACTCAGAAGACAAGCGAACGCGTGCCGGACAAGTAGCGAGCGGAGTGCCGAACGTTCAGCAAGTGGTGAATGACCTGCAGGTTAAAAATCAGAAGGCCAGTTCGTCGCCATCACTTTAGGCACAACCTCGAGTTGATGCGTCCCGGAAACCAGAGGGCAGCCACGTTCCGAGCTGCTCTCTTAATTAAAGCGGGCAGGAACGATTTCCCCGGCGGTCAACCGCCAACAGCGTACTCGATAAGGAGATGCGATGTCGTTTGGACTTTACTCGATTGGGTTTGCGATTTTAATCGGCGGATTGATTTACGCCGCGCATTTGGTGCACATGCCCGCGCACTGGATTGTCGTGGGCGCGATTGTCCTCCTAGGCGTTGGGATTCTGTCGGGCGTTAAGGCCACGCGTCAAAAGGATTCTGTGGAATAGCCGTTGTTGGATGCCGACGCTGACTGCACTTCAACCCGAAGAATGCGAAGGCAATCTGCAGTCGGTTGCTGAAGAAGCGGAAGCTAGTCGTGGAGAACGATATTCAGAAGTGAGCTATGAACTTGCAGCCCGCTCCCGCCGTAATCGACAAAGCCTAACTTTCTGAACCGATTCATGAAAAAGCTGACCCGCGACCGGGTTGTGCCTATCATGTCGGCGAGCGTCTCCTGACTGATCTTGGGAATGACCGTTTCGGGCACGCCTTCCTTGCCGAAATGGGCAAGCAAGAGCAGAATCCGAGCCAGCCTCTTTTCGCTGGAATTGAAGAGCTGATCAACCAGATCTTCTTCGTATCGAATGTTTCGTGCCAAGAGATACGCTACGAACAGATCGGAGAACGTGTGTTCCCGGTGAAGCGCAAGCATCATCTCTTTCTTGTCAATGCGCAGAAGTTCGCAGTCCGTCATTGCGGTTGCGGACCCCATCCGTAAGGGCTGTCCAGCCAGGCAACCTTCTCCGAAAAACTCTCCCTCGCTCAATATGCCCAGGGTCGCTTCCTTGCCAATCTTGGATACGACCGTGAGTCGAACCTTGCCCTTTTGAATATAGAACACAGCATTAGCTGGGTCGCCTTGTGAAAATGCGGCGTCTTTCTTTTTCAGATTAACAACCGTCTTGCCGACACCGGTTTTTGCGAGAAAAGTCTCAGGGTTAAAACCCGGGCTCAACTTTTTGGTCGCAACCAAAGAAATTCCAGAATCCGGCCCCGGGAGGATGGCATTTGCTGTCGCTCTCATCGCTTTGTTCTCCAATCGCCGTTGACCAGCTTGTGACCTGGGTTCGCGGGGAAAGCTACACTTTCTGAGCTTGTACAATAGTGTGCAGCCCAGGCAATAAGCGGGGTATCGGGGATGCTGCTAATAATAGGGGGCTTTGTCCGGAAAAACCCTGACAAGAGGGCGCAGGCGCCACTACATATCGGGGCAGAAAGGCGGCCTGAAACAAAATTCCTACCGAGCCGAGTCGCCCGGCTCACTCTCCAGCGTTTCTGGGGTCAATAGACCCATTTGCACGGCAAAACGAATCACGTCGCTACGCGTCCGAAGCCCGAGCTTCTCAGCAAAACGTGAACGATACGTCTCGACCGTTTTCACACCCACAAAAATCTGTTTGGCTATTTGGGCACTGGTGTAACCCCGCGCCACAAGCCTTAGCACCTGCAGCTCACGGTCGCTGAGTATCCTTACGGGCCGTTTTGCGCCAGCTCTTGTACCGCTCTTCGCCAGCACGTCCTGGACAAGAACGTCGGCCAAACGCGGGTCCACGAAGGTCCCTCCGCGATGCACTGCTCGCATGGCGGCAAGCAGCTCCACATCCACCGCCCTTTTCAACAGGTAGCCAGAGGCCCCGGCCGCCAGTGCCGATCGTAAGTACGCAGGGTCATCGTGCATCGTGAGGACGAGCACACGGGTTTCATGGCAGCTTCGCGCCATCTCCTGCAGCGCTTTCATACCGCCAACCCGAGGCATGGTGAGGTCCAGCAAGGCCACGTCCGGTCTCGTTTCCCGTGCCACTTGAACCGCCTTCTCTCCATCGGGAGCTTCCGAGACAACTTCCATATCGGCCTGGGCATTGACCAACATTTTCAGTCCCGCGCGGAGAATTGCGTGATCATCCACGATCATGACTCTGATCTTGTGTGTTCGCGCCGGCATTTCAGGTACTCCTCCGCCCCACCGAGGGCTGGAAGTTCTAGTTGGCAAGTGGGACTTGCACCAGAATCTTGGTCCCCTTGCCCTGGGATGTGAAACTGAGCGTTCCGCCCAACATTGCAGCTCTCTCTCGCATACTCTGAATCCCCAGGCGGTGCGAGGAGACAGCCACGGCCTTAGCGTCAAAGCCACATCCGTTATCGATGACTGCTACCTCCAAAGCCGTGGCCAAACGCGCGAATCTAATGCTGACCGCCTTGGCTCCAGAATGTCTGGCTACGTTGGTCAAGGCCTCCTGGAGAATGCGATACAACGCGATCTGGATTGCTGGCGGCAGGTTGCTGGAGTCAAGTTCGCCAAGTGTGAGATCCACAGCTATGTTGTGGGTCTTTGTGTACTCGGCAACGTATCGGCTCAGTGCAACACCCAGGCCGTGATCGTCCAGCACCGTTGGGTGAAGCCCGCGGGCGAGCCGACCGACTTCGTCGATGGCCTGGGCAGTGATTTCCCGTAGCCGACGTCCCTGCACCTTAACATCTGCCAGCTTTCGAGCGTCTTCCAGAGTACGCAGCCCGACCAGAAGAGAGGTCAGCAATTGGCCGGCTTCGTCATGCAATTCGCGCGCAATCCGGCGCCGTTCCTCCTCTTGCGCCGAAAGCTCGTGCTCCAGAAGGAGCCGGTGCATCGCTTCGGCGTGCTTGATTTCCTCGGCCTGCTTGCGTTTTTGCTCGCTCAGATCGGTGATCACCATGCCCAAGGCTTGGCCGTCGTATCCACGAAACCGGTTAAGCGACAAATAAACCGGAACCAGACTCCCATCTTTTTTGCAGCGCAGGTTGAATTCGCCTTTCGCAACCGCCTTCTGAGCGTCGGCAAGAAGAGTTTCAAATCTGTCTTGCTCTGTTTCCGCAACCAGCGACTGAACCGCAATTCCGACAACTTTCCCAGCCGGCTTGCGAACTAGTTCTGCAAACCTGCGATTGCAATAGAGCACAGCGCCATTCCGGGACAGAGTCGCCGCGCCCTCGCTCATGGCCTCCACCAGCATGCGATAAGCGGGTTCGCCGCCTTTCAGAGAAACCACCCGCTCTCCGCGATGGACCGGAAACCATCAAAGCATCCACTTCGCCGGACTGTATGGCGCGTAGAGTTTCCTCCGCAGATCTCAGCCGAGCGAGGAGCTTGGTTTGCTGATCCGGTGGCGTGGATGACGGCTGTTTGCGTGGAGAAGGTCCGAGGCTTTTGCGAACTGCCTTCGACGCGACTTTGCCGGGCAAACGTCCTTCGAGGACTCGGCCATCGGAACGCGCTCGCCTGTTAGGCATTTGCTATTTGAGCCCCTTCTTCAGCGTAACGGCTGAAGATCCAACCCCACAATGACACTCTCGGTCTTGGAGAGGTTGCCAATGATTTTCTTGACCGGCGGCGGGAGCCTTCTTACCAGGGTCGGAATGGCGATGATCTGATCGCCCTTGGCCAGTTGCGGCTTCTCCAGCAAATCGACCACTTCGATAAGGTACTTGCCCCGCAGCGTGTCCTCACAAATCTTCTTGAGGTTGGCGATCGCAGCGACCGAATTAGGGGTTTGGCCCGCTATGTAAAGCCGCAACCGGTAAAAATCTTTCTGGCGGGTCTTGGCTGGGCGGCGCTTCCGTAGTGAACTCTTCTTCATGTCGGTGCTCGGTGTCTCTGGCCTGTATGGGCCACGCTTCCTACTTGACGGATTGGACTGCGCTTGGACCCGCGACGGTCGTACCCAGCGTGTGATCAGTCAGCACGGCACCCAATTCGATGCCTCTCTCACTCACGATTAGCTCACGAGGTTCGCGCGAATGCGCCATGCCGCGGGATTTCAGTACGTAAAGCTCGCGTCTCGGTCGTCCATTGGGTTTGCTGTCCCGCAACACAATCCAGGCGTCCATGAGAGAGGAGACGCCCGCCGCAGTTCCCTCATGAGGGTCTCCTGCAAATGTCAGATTCGTGAACATCGACGTGATCTGTTCCACCTTCAGAAAATCGACCAGGCGCATGAGCATCGATTTAACGTCATACGTACCCGAGGCCGAAACCAGGTTCGTAATCGGGTCGATGACCACGACCTTTGGTCGAAGCTTGGCGATCATTTTGTGAACCGTAGCCAAATGTCCTTCCAGGCCGGAGCTGGTTGGTCGCATAGCATGGAAGTGCAATAAGCGCTTTCTTACCAACCGCTCCAGATCAAGGCCGACCGAGCGCATGTTACGGAGAATCTGGCTGGGAGACTCTTCAAAAGCGAAATACAGGCAATCTTCGCCGCGAGCGCAGGCGGCGCTGGCGAAGTTCGCTGCCAGGCTGGACTTCCCAGTTCCCGCCGTGCCCGACACCAGTACACTGCTTCCACGGAAGAACCCCCTACCTTCCATCATCTCGTCCAAAGCCGGAACTCCCGTTGACACGCGGTCGGTCAGTGCTTTGTGGTCAAGTGCCAGTGAACTGAGCGGCACCACCGAGATGCCCTCACGATCGATCAGGAACGGATATTCATCGGTGCCGTGAGAAGTGCCCCGGTACTTGACGATTCGCAATCGGCGCGTGGAAATCTCTTCCGTTACCCGGTGGTCGAGCGAGATCACGCAGTCGGCGATGTATTCCTCCAGCCCGTGACGGGTGAGCGTGTGCTCTCCCGCTTCGCCGGTAACGACAGAGGTAAGCTTGTGTTGTTCCAGCCACTGAAACAGCCGGCGGAGTTCCGCTCGCAGTGTCGTTGAGTCGGTTAATCCTGAAAAAAGTGCTTCGATGCTGTCCAGGACAACGCGCTTTGCTTTGATCGCTTTGACGGCGTGGCCCAACCGAATGAACAGACCCTCGAGGTTGTATTCTCCCGTCTCCGCAATTTCGTGTCGTTCAACGGCAACGTAATCCACCAGCAGTTTCTTCCGTTTGGCAAGCTCACGCAAATCGAAGCCCAGAGATGCGACGTTGGCCCTCAGCTTCTCCTCGGTCTCTTCGAAGTCCATGCAGACGCCGGGCTCGCCGTATCGAACCGCGCCGTGCACCAGAAATTCCATCGCGAGTAAGCTTTTGCCGCATCCTGCGCTGCCGCACACCAGCGTGACACGACCTTTCGGCAAGCCTCCGCCGGTGACTTCATCGAGTCCCTGAATTCCTGTCGGGGCCTTGGCAAGCGACGTGCGAACGACTTTCGGCTTGACGTGGGTCATATCAAGGCTCCTGAAAATCAAGTCCTGGTGGCTTGGGCCTGAGTGTCAAACATTATGGCGTATCGTAACATGACGGTTCCTGATGGTGGCCCATGCCGCGCACTTCCCCAGCCGCTAGCAGCAGGCGGCGCAGCAGCTCCAGCAAATGCCCGACTTGCTCATCGTGGCTCTCGGAGCTTTGTTTGTGGGATCGGAGCGCGGAAGCTAGTCGTGGAGAACGATATTCAGAAGTGAGCTATGAACTTCCAGCCCGCTCCCGCCCTCATAGTCGATGAAGCCTAGCTTCCTGAACCGGTTCATGAAAAAGCTAACCCTCGATCGAGTTGTGCCTATCATTTTCGCGAGAGTCTCCTGACTGATCTTGGGAATGACCGTTTCGGGCACGCCCTCTTTGCCGAAGTGAGCTAGCAAGAGCAGAATCCGAGCCAGTCTCTTTTCGCTGGAATTGAAGAGCTGATCAACCAGATCTTCTTCGTATCGAATGTTTCGTGCCAAGAGATACGCTACGAATAGATCGGAGAAAGTGTGTTTCCGGTGAAGCGCAAGCATCATCTCTTTCTTGTCAATGCGCAGAAGTTCGCAGTCCGTCATTGCGGTTGCGGACCCCATGCGTAGAGGCTGTCGAGCCAGGCAACCTTCTCCGAAAAACTCTCCCTCGCTCAATATGCCCAGGGTCGCTTCCCTGCCAATCTTGGATACGACCGTGAGTCGAACCTCGCCCTCCTGGATGTAGAAGACGGCGTCAGCTGCGTCCCCTTGCGCGAAGATTGTTTGTTTCTTGGAAAAAACCACAACTTTCTTGCCAGCGCCGATAGTGGCAAGGAATTCCTTCGGTTCGAAACCGCGCTTTTTCATGGCAAAATTGGTTGGCGGTGCCATCAACGGCTTCTCCCGGAGCGGAGCTAAACTCCCCCAATCATCTTGGCAGAATCGTAATCACTGAAGATGTTCACTCTTGCTCATAATGGGAAAGATCCGCTGGCCGAATCAAAACGGCGGCTGGCGCTTGGCTAATGTATTGAATGTGAGCAATATTGAGCATCTTTCCCGCTGTGGAGCGTTGCATTATGCGGTTGTGAAGACCAAAGAACTTACCTCGAAACAGATATTATCCGTGCCTTGTAATACCTGTGGCGCAGCGATCGGAGAGGTCTGTGAACTGCACACGGGTGCCCCGCGCACCGAACCACACCGGGATCGGAAGCTTTCCGCAGCCGAGGCCGTGGAAACGAAGATCCACAAGCGATGATTGACGATGAGGCCACGGGGATTTCTTGCGTCGGTAGCTGCCCCCCCCGGCGTAACTCGTTTCTGGCAATTCACGATGAGCATGCCCGACCGCCGCGGACTGCTAGGCTCGGGTTCCAATAATGAAGATGCACTGGCTTGCGATTATCCTGCTCGTGTCGAAAAAGAGCGCCCTGCGATGGCTGATTCATCTTGGCGGCCCCAGCCTGATTTTGCTGGGTCTCGCCGACAACTCGCTCATCCCTCTGCCAGGTAGCACCGACATCGTCACCATTCTGCTGGCCGCTCACCACCGCGAACCGTGGTTCTATTACGCCATCATGGCTACGGCGGGAGCCCTCATCGGCGGCTATCTTACCTATCGCATGGCGCGCAAAGGTGGCAAGGAAACCCTGGAGAAACGCTTCTCGAAGAGGACGACCAACAGGGTCTACGCGATTTTTTCACGTTGGGGCTTCGCGGCGGTTGCGGTCCCGGCGCTGCTTCCGCCGCCGTTTCCCATCGTGCCCATGCTCCTGGCCGCCGGCGCCATGCAGTACCCCACCAGGAAGTTTCTGACCGCTTTAGCCGTGGGGCGAGGCATTCGGTTCACCATCCTGGCTTACCTCGGGTTCCACTACGGCCGGCACATCTTGAGGCTTTTTGCGCTGTACTACTGGCCGCTGCTTATTGCCCTGATCGCATTCTCAGTGCTCGCTGCACTGTTCGGCCTGTTCGAATACAAACGGAGACAGAAAGCGAATAGCCATGAAACTGCCCGCCTGAGATCGCAACCTCGTCGGCAGAGGGCCCAATCACTTTAGGTCCCCCTTCAGCAAATCTAACAAGACGAGGCAGTGCAGCAGCGCCGCGGCAAAGGCGTAAGGTTGACTCTCTTCCATATTGCGAACCAAATTCAGGGTTGCGTTCGGGAGTGGAGTGAAGGCACGGTGATTACTATCGAAGGTTGCCCGCGACCGTTGGCACCGGTGCCACCGGTGCCACGGACTTCAACTGATCTAGCGCGGTTAGCAAGCCCTGCCAGCGAACTTGGTCCTTCTTCGTCTCGATCGGTGCCGACAGGTCGGAATAAAAGTCGAGAATGTTGGCGCGCAATTCCGGAGTCGTCCCATCGAACTTGTGGCTCGACAACTGCCCCAGCAGCTTTGCATAGCTGTCGTCGGCAAGCGAGTACTCTGCAGCCTTGGTTGCCAGGCCACTATCAAGATCACGATTGGGAAGCTGCACCGAGTCAGTGCCCACTGCGCGTAGGAAAGCCCGGTATTGATCGACCGTCAAATTGATGCTCTTGAAATACAGGTCCTCGGTCTGCGGAGTCGGGTTCTTGAAGCCCAGCCCCTTGAAGGGACCAATTCTCGGCATGTAGCGCAAGAGGGTGGAAAGGATCCGGGTTCCGAACCCGGGCTTGGTGTAGTCCTTTCCCCACTCTTTTTCATAACCAGAGCGCGAAAGCCGGTACAGGAACTCTTTTTTCGCGAAGTCGGGGTGCTCGCGCATCATGTCTTTCTTATGGGTCTGGAGCGCGACCTGGGTCATCTCCGGGATCAGGCGGCTGACGGAGAAACGATAGGAGCCGATGGCGAGATCCTCATGAGCAAGCACATCTTTTAACTGCAAACCATATACCACTGGGAAGGCCCGCTCCAGGAGGGGCTTTGACACTTTGAACCCGATGAAATCGTGGTATTGCTGCGAGGCGTAACGATTCTTCGCCACCTGCAGCATGTCGAAGCCGAACTCGGTTTTCAAGTGTGCCGTCTTGTCTTCCGCATACACCACCGACTTGCCGTACTTCGCTCGTAGCTTCGGATACTCGATGGCCACCGCCTGATTCACTGCCGTGCCATGCCCGGTAATGTCCGACGCGTAGTGTGCCAGCGCGCCCAGAGCGAAGGCATACTCGTTCGCATCCTGGCTCTCGAGCAGCAGTTCGCGAACGAAATCTCCGCTGCGAACGTAATGCAGCATGTTGCTGAATTCCTTGCTCCCAAATGGGTAATAACCCATGTCCTGGATAACGGCGCCTCCGTAGGCGTAGGCGTGCGCCTCCTTAATTTGATCTTCCGACAGTCCCGGGTATCGCTTCAGCAGCAGGGGGCGAATTTCGTCGGACCAGAGTAAGTCCACGATTTCCTCGTGCGTCAGAACGGAGTAAGCGAACGAGCCGCTTCGGCATACGAGCACGACGAGAAGAAGTGCCAGTACGCGGATGGAAAGCAGGCGCCAACCTCTGATCCTCTCGCAGAAGATCATGGCGCCTGACGAGCTTGTCAGCTGATGCATTGTTCAAAGCTCAAATGCGACCGATGACTATGAGAATGACGACGATCACGAGGATCAGTCCTAACCCCCCGGTCGGAGCATATCCCCAGTTTCGACTGTGCGACCACCGTGGTAGGGCACCAAAGAGCGCTAAGAGCAAAATCACGATCAGAATGGTTCCAAGCATATTGACTCCTCCTTTTTCTGCGGGTCAGCTTTACTTGTAGACGTTCCGCCAGTTTTTTAATGGTCAAAACCGCTCAACTGAAAAAAAATAGCGGATCAGTTCTCTTGTTGAATTTGCCGAGCGACTGTTGAATTGCGGGCGATGACGGCGGGTAGACCGCATTTCCGCGATGCAGGCATCACAGCTGGTCGCACGTTGGGAACGAAAAATGGTGCGGGTCCGACTGGATCCGCACCAAAGTGTTCAATCGACTTCTTCATGCCTCCGAGCCACCTGACACCATAAGTGGGGTGCACTCACCGCTATCGACGCGGCTCTTCTTTGCCTCCAGGGGCTTTTTTCTCCTCACGAGGAGCGCTCTCTGGACGAGCCTCAGGGCGGGGCGCAGCCTGGGGACGCGGCGCCGGCTGTGCATGAGCTGCAGTTGCCGGTCTTGGCGCGCTCTCAGGACGAGCCTCAGGCCGAGGTGCAGCCTGTTGATGAGCGGCAGGCTGCGCATGGGCTGTAGGCTGTGCGTGGGCTTCCTTATTCCCAGTCGAGCGGGTAGCAGATGCCTTATTCGCGGCTGGCTTGTTTTCATTCGAGCGAGTGGCAACTGCTTTGCTCTCGGGCTTGTTTTCTTTCGAGCGAGTAGCAGCTGCCTTATTCTCAGCCGCTTTGTTTTCGGAAGCTTTGTTCTCAGCTGCCTTGCTCTCAGCTGCTTTGTTTTCGGAAGCTTTGTTCTCAGCTGCCTTGCTCTCAGCCGCTTTGTTTTCGGAAGCTTTGTTTTCAGCTGCCTTGCTCTCAGCCGGTTTGTTTTCGGAAGCTTTGTTCTCGGCTGCCTTGCTCTCAGCCGCTTTGTTCTCGGAAGCTTTGCTCTCAGCTGCCTTGTTCTCAGCCGCTTTATTCTCGGAAGATTTGTTCTCAGCTGCTTTATTCTCAGGTGCCTTGTAAGGTGCTCCCGCCTCTTTGGCCGCTACCACTCCAGAGCCGTTGAACTCCCCAGGCTTCGCAGTTGCCGCAATGGCCGGACGACCTTGGTTTACGGACGCCAGGAGCGCGTGATTGGTGCTCGCAGCGCGCACATGCTGGGTTTGCATCGCGGTTGCCGGAGTGTGTTGTTGGTGCATCGCGGTCTCTTCTGCAGCGGTCGGTCGAGCGCTGATTCCACCCTCCCCGCCGTTGTAGCTGACATGGTTCACTGCGGTTTCGTTGACTACCGACTTTTCGTAAACATTGGTGATGTTGGTGACGTTCACGTTACTCACCGAGCGGTTGTAGAAGAAAGCTCCGTTGTTCCAATAGCCGCCTCCGTAGCCGACGCCACCGTAGCCGAAGCCGTAGTTAACGCCACCATAAAAGCCGACAGTTTGGCCCCAATAGCCTTCATTCCAGGCGAAGGCGTTGCCGCCCCAACCCCAATACCCGGGAGTCCAGAGCAAGCCAACCATGGGCGGCTCGACCCATGTACCCGGCACCCAGAAATAGCCTTCATCGCCATTCGCCCAGTAGCCGGGCGTCCATAAATAACCGGCGGAGGGGCACATGGGTTGTTCGTACACAGGCAAGGCGGGCGGGGCGATCATGATGGACACGCCGAACTGCGCGAACGAGATGGCCGGTATGGCCACAATCAAAAAAGCTAGCAACAGAAATCGGATTTTGCGCATTTTGAACCACCTTTGCCAGATCATCCTTAGGGTGCCCGGTTGTGCTTTAGCTTGCTGCGGGCTGCTTGGATTGAACGGTTACGCGTCGATGCAAGGATTCCACGGAGGTGCCGGGCGAGTCTGTTCACTAATGCTCACTTTTTGTTGGATGTCCACATTTCAACCTGCCCTGCGATTTTTCGCACGATGACCGTTCTCGCGGCGAAAAAAAACGGCGCGGCCCAAACCGTGGACTCGCGCCGATGGCAGTTCAGTTGGTCGCGCCCTTCACGAGCGGACCGCTAGAGTGTGAAGCTGAGTGCAAGGTTGACGCCAGGAAACGATGCATTGCACAGGTAATACACACCGTTTATCTCGATAACGTAAACGTTTTGCGTGTAGAGCCAGTTGCTGGGCCACGGATCAACGAATCCGAACGAATAGCCGCCGTATTGGAAGCGGTGACTGCTGTAGTCGGATTGGGTGACACGAAACGTGTGTTGCTGTCCGAAACTGGCTTTGAATTTGTCAGCTGGAATGCGGCCGCCACCGTTACCGGCGGCATGCTGTTCCGGTTTTGCCTTGTTCTCTGCCGGCTTGGCGTTCTTCTCTTGCTGTGCTGCGGGTTTTTCGTCTTGCTTTGCGGACTTCGCTGGCTGCGCTTTTTTCTCTTCCTGTGCCGGCTTGGCTTTCTGATCTTCCTGCTCGTGCTGCTCCTGTGCAAACACCGGAGCGGCGATGCCGAGGATCAAAGATAGAACTGCGGTGCTGATAACGCCAACTAGTTTCATAAGGTGTAGCCTCCATGGATCGATTTCGTTGCTAAGCCTTGGCTTAGCCCTACTGCAAGCTTCCTGTAGTCACGGTCACGACAGTGCCAATGGCTTCGCCGGACACGAGAAGTTCAACTCTCCGATTCTGCTGGCGTCCGGAGGCATTATCGTTTGAAGCTACCGGCAAAGTGTTGCCGAAACCTGTGGCTGAAACCGAATTCGTCGCGACACCTTCTTGCACCAGGTAATCGCGAACCGATCCCGCACGATTCTCAGACAACGTCTGATTCATCGCGTCGCCGCCCACATTGTCGGTATAGCCGCCGACGGCAATGTCCAGTCCAGGGTAGGCAAGCAGAATACCGGCGACTTTCGCCAGCTTCTCTCGTGCCCCCGGCTTCAAAGAGTATTTTCCGGTGTCAAATAAAACATCGGACATGCTGACGATGAGGCCGCGCGCCGTATCGCGAGTCTCAAGGATGGAATTCAACTGCTCGGATAACTTCGCGCGCATAGCCGCTTTGTCGGTCTCGGCTTGTTGCTGGCCCTGCTGTGCTTGCTGTGCAGCTAGACGAGATTGGTCCGCATCCGCCTGGGCGGCGGAAACTGCAGCCGCTGACGTAGCCTCGCTGTTCGCCATGTCGGACTTGGCTTGGGCGGTCGCAGTTTGTGCAGCGGCAGCCTCGGCGCGTGCCTTGGCGGCATCCGAGTCAGCCTGAGTTTTTGCGGCTTCGGCCCTTGCCTGATCGGCCTCCGCTTGCTCCTTCTGGCGCATCGCGCTATCAGCCTGTCCCTGCGATATCGCCAGAGTATCGGCTGATGCCTGACGTTCGTTGGCCAGACGGATCTCGTCCAGTTTCTTGACTGCGATTTCGCGGGAATCCTCAGCCGCCTCAACGGCACTACGGGAAACCGCAATCAATCCCTTTTCGTCGGGGTGTCTGCTGGTAGCAAATTCGTCCGCATTGTTGGTCAACTGGACAGCCTGTTGATAACTGTCGCTGGCATACTGCTCGGCTCCCTCGGATTGAGCGATGCGCAGTGCATTCCGCGCCTCGAAGAATTCCAGCGGCAACCTGGCATTCAGAACTACCGGGTCGAACCTGTAGCCGGTGGGAATATAGCCGCCGCGCTCCATCAATTCGTACTTGGCATTGACCGCTTCGGTGGTTCCCTTCGTAGACTCGCGAACCACGTTCTCCAGCACGACTGCATTGCTCGGCTGACGGACAGCATAATAAGGTTCCGCGGTAACGATCAAAGCGAAAGCCTGAAGGTCGGTGGTTACGCGAAGCTTACTGCGATGGTTGTCGCCGACTAACACTTCGCCCAAGTTTACTGCCCGGCCTTCAGGAGAAATCGCCCACAAAACGTAGGTCAAATACTCATTGCCGAAAGTGGTTGGTACCTGTAGGTCGCCAAATTCAGCGTCAACCTCAATGGATCCTCGCCGACTATTCACTTTGGCTACACCGTTCGCCAAAGGCATCAAGTCCGTGCCCGCGAAGTCGAGTTTGCTGGCTCCACTGCGATGTTCGTAGTTGACGGCCTGGACATTGCGACTGACGACCGTCACTCGAAATATCGGCGTCGGACTCGTGGGATCGACGGCTATGGTGGTTGGGCGATTCGATTGAGCAAATGCGCTCACGCTAAGTGCGATTCCGATTGGTACAATAAACTTAACCTTCACAGTAATCTCCTTATCAATGGCAGAGGTCTGCCGGATTGCGTTATTGGTTGTGTTGGGGGCCTGATATTCCCTGAACGACCGCTTGTCGGATGGTCATCCCTTCCCAAGGTGGATATTGGGAATGGAATGCAAAAGCCCAGTGACATTCAGTATCCACAGAACCACGGCAATGACCACGATGCCGTTGAAAATTGACTTAATGGTTCCCTGCATGGGGATGAATCGATTCACCAGCCACAGGAGGACGCCTACGACGATCAGAACTTCCAGCAGTTGAATTAGAGGCATAATCTTGGACCTTCCTTGTTTCTCGGACTAACGCCTCCCATCCGCCGGAGGTGTTGCCGTAAATTTGAGATACCAGACTTTTTAGGGTCAGATCCCGCCGCAAGGTTTCGCGGCGAACATACGGATGGAGCATGCCGATCGGCTGGATGTGGTCGCCGCGCTGCGCGTTGCTCGGACCCCAACCGCAGCCACCCAAAAATCGCAGCTGCGAATCGGCGTTCGTGGCTCCGTCTACACACTCAGGAGAATCAACAATGACAGGTGTGAACTGTCGCGTCTGAGCAAGATAGCTCACTTCTCAAAGCGGACATAGCGCTCGTGCCGCCACCGGATCAAGTCAGCGGCGCTTCATTTGGCCCGACACGGTTCGCCCTCACCTGGTTCGACGGAAGCGGCACATGAGCGCTATCGGCAACGCTCGATCGTATGGAGTGCATCGACGCCCAGAATACTCAAATTCCTGCCCACACTTTAAACAGACCTGATACGTCCGCTTCTTGATGGTGAACACACCACTGCGTTGGTGATGGCAGCCGAAGGCAAAGCGGAAGATGGAACCGAGCGGGTTCACAAATCCTCCGCTCGCTGGCGGCGCTCGCAACTTCCATTGGCGTCCAGCCACTCTAGCAGCGAGCGGATGCTGGCCCGAGCGAGAGCAATCGCGCAATCGGCAGCTCCATAGTAGATATTGATGGTGTCGCCATCGGCGTCCATCGTGTATCCACACGGAAACACAACATCGTCGACGTCACCGTGGCGTTCATAGGACGCCTCCGGCCCAAAGATCCACGAGTCTCCGCGCAGCAAACATTTTTCTGGATTCTCAATGTCAAAGAGCCCCAGGCCTAAGCGATACAGACAGCCCGAAGGGGTGTGGCGTACTCCGTGGTAAAAGACTAGCCAGCCGCGGGCTGTTTCAATGGGCGGCGGGGACAAACCGATTTTGTTTGCATCCCACCAGGCGCCGCGCCGTGCTTCCAGCATCAGCCGGTGTCTGCCCCAATAACGCAGGTCGGGAGAATAGGAAATCCACATGTGCGCTCCGAGCTTCGTCATGGGACGATGAATCAGCGCCCAATGGCCGTCGATTCTGCGCGGCAGAAGCGCCGAATCTTTGTCGTCCGGGGGCATGATGACACCGTAGCGTTCGAAGCTCCGAAAGTCCTTGGTCAGTGCCAGCGATACACCCGGGCCACCACGTGAATACGAGGTGTAGGTGACCGCGTATTGCTGCAACTCCGGCACGAAGGTGATACGAGGATCCTCGATGCCCCAGATTTCTTCGGGATATTGCTGCGGGCTGGGCATCAATGTCGGTTCATGATCAATCTGCCATCCATCGACACCGTTCCGCGACCGCGCGGCACAGAGATGCGACAACCCACGCCGGTCTTCAACCCGGCACAGGAGCAGAGTAGTGCCATCCGGCAACAAGGTTGCGCCGGCATTGAACACGCTGTTGATGGAGTACGGCCAATCCTTGCGCGTCAGGATAGGGTTGCCAGGGTGACGCAGAAGAAGTGGCGGATAATGATTGCCTTCTACGTTGATAAGGGTGCTTTCGGGAGCAGTCATGGGCTTTCGGACCTTTCCGATTTCTGCAGCGAATGCATTTCTAGGAGTGCCATCAAAAACGACAGCGTCGATTCTGCTCCCTGGTTCTGGTTAGCGCGCTCGGGATGCAAGCCGTCCCGGCAGCCGCCGCTAACCGAATCATGAAGAGGAAGTTGCAGATCATTGTCGCCCAAAAACCAGTTGAAGGCCGACCAAGCTTCTCTGCACCATCGCTTGTCGCCGGTTACGCGGTAAGCTGCGAGACACGCAGACACGGCGCCCGCGGCTTCAATCGGCTGTTGATCGAAGCGGGCTTTTGCACCACCCTGGTGATAGAAGCCCTGCGACCCGATGGGCACAAAGTGATGATTGGTTTCGCAATGCTGAATTTCCAGAAGCCAATCCAGCGCTTCGAGACCGGCGGAAACCATGCGACCATCGGAGCAAGCTTCGCCCACCATCAGTAGAGATTGCGGTAATCTCGCGTTGCCGTAAGCGACGACGTTCTCGAACCACTTCCAATCCGGCCCGCGGATCGACTCATACATTTCGAGCAATCGCCGGCTGAGTACGGATCTTATTTTCTGTGCGTCGCGGTCTCCCGGATACGAATTGAGGTAATCCTGAATGCCGAGCAGGGTATAGGCCCAGGCACGAGGGCTGGTGAATTCCACAGCCGCGGGGAGGGAAAACTCGAACAGACGTCCGGCAGCACACCTCAATCCCCGATCTTCGGACCGGCCGAGAACCGTTCCAAGTCCCCACAAGGCACGCCCGTGGCAGTCTTCAGAACCCTCGGTTTCATTCCAACGGCGATCATAGCCGAGAAAATTTCTGAATCTGCCATTCTTTGGATTGAACCCATGTTCCAGGAACGACAAATACCGGCAGGAAAAATCGGGAGCCACTGCATTTGCCTGGCCAAGCTGATCTTTCTCCTGACCGAACTGCGCCAGCAACACGGTGAAAATCAGTGCCCGAGCGTTGTCATCGGTGGTATAACCCTCAGCTCGGTTGGGGATGGTAAAGATCGCGTGCTGCAGTAGTCCCGTGTCATCGGTTAGTCGATACAGGTGATCGAGTTTTAATTCAGGCAGTTGATCGAGCGCCTTGGGAGTAGCGCGAGCCGAGAACTGAACGCGGGGGTTTTCCGTCCGATCGCTGCGCACACGAGCAAAACTTTCCATATAACCCTGCGCGACTTTTTTCCAGATCATGTCCCGCGCGAACATATAGGCACGTTTACGCATCGCATGACGAATCGCCGGCGTATCCAAAAATTCGACCGTCTTGAGGGCGATCGCATCGGGATTTGCGAAGGGAACCAGCGCACCGCGGCGGTCGTCCAGCAACTCGATGGCGTGCCAATATGGAGTCGAGATGATGGCCTTGCCCGCACCTAAAGCATAGGCCAGCGTTCCCGAAACCACCTGCGCTTCATGTCGGTAAGGGGTGATGTAGATATCGGCGGCGCCAATGAATTCCGCCATTTCCTCGGGACTGACGAAGCGGTCGTGAAAAATCACCTGCGACTCCACTCCCATTTTCTTCGCCAATGCCTGCAGGCTGGCCCGATACTTGTCTCCCTCGCGACGGAGAATGTGAGGGTGGGTCGCGCCGGCGACAATGTACATAACATTCTTGTGTTTCGCCAGAATCTGCGGCAGCGCTTGAATGACGTTTTCGATTCCCTTGTTTGGCGAGAGCAAGCCGAACGTGAGCAAAACCGCTTTTCCTTCGACGCCAAAACGATCCTTGTAGAAATTCGGATCCAGGAATGGCAGGTCAGGAACTCCATGCGGCACCATGTCGATCTTGCTGCCCGGCACTTTGAAGATTTCCTGCAAGAACTGCGACGAGAGCTGGCTCATGACGATGAGGCGATCCGAAAGTTCTGCGATCTCTTCCATGACGATAAGTTGGTTAGGGTCGGGCTCGCGCAGAACCGTGTGCAGCGTGGTCACCACGGGCATCTTCAAGCCGCGTAACAGGTGCAAAATGTGGCTTCCGGCAGGACCGCCGAAGATTCCATACTCGTGCTGCAGGCACACCATGTCGATATTGTTGAAGTTCAGAAATTCCGCCGCGTCTTGATACGACTTGACATCGTCCTGGGCAAGCGACCATCGCACTCGCGCGGGATAGTCGTATCCTTGTTCCGTGTCGTTCACGGGCAGCGCCAAGAACCGAGCGGTTCCGTACTCTCCGGAGATCGCCGTGCACAAGTCGGTCGTGAACGTGGCAATCCCACATTGTCGGGGAAGATAATTTCCTATCACCGCGATTCGACTTGGCAGAGACGGCTTCGGCTTCGACTGCACCGCGGGGCGAATCGCTGACAACCCGCCTCGCACTACGGGGCGCGGGGAGACTACTTCCAATATTCCATCCCGAAGCGCGGTGATTGGTAACGACATTAGCCCTCACTTTCTTGAGCAGAGGCATTGATAGAGGGTGGTTCGCAGACGAGCCACACCGGATTCCAGTCTGCGTGGTTCGTCCACCGTGAAGTTGGCTTCTGGCTGGTACTCAACAGTATTCAACGAAAGGAGAGTTCAGGACTGGTCAAAATTGATCAGGTGTAGAGAGCGTTTGTTGCGGATTCAGGCCGTCGGTCTCCTTTTGCGGCACCTGAAAGATGTGGCGCAGCACACTCTGCGGCTGCGCCACCAGAGAAGCAAACAACGCGGATTGGGGAATCCGCATAGCTCCTTCACATCCTCTAATTTACCGTCTATCGCAGCAACTTACGATGGCGCTGAAATGGACGTTTGTTCAAAACTGCACAGTTTGTGAAGTAACTAGGAACCCGGCAAAGCACAGGCCCGCCGCAACTGCGCGAAACTCCACTAATCAACAGTACGGAGGGCCGAGTAACAAGTAGTTAACTAAATAACGACCTCCTAAAAAGTGTGCAACTTTGAACAGTCTATGTGGCAGCACATCACCGATGATTGTGACATGGGAGCAAGCTATGTCCAACTTCCCCTTACGCAAAACAATTCTCTGTATCGACGACGATCACAGCATGCTGGGCTACCAACGAGCGCTGCTCGAAAGACGTGGATTCGCGGTGCTCACTGCCGTCTCCGGACGACAAGGCATACAAATTGCCGCGGCCTGCGCGATTGCCGCCGTGATCGTCGACTATCACATGCCGGAGATGAATGGACATGAGGTTGCGGTCGAAATAAAACGCCTCCGGCCACAACTTCCAATCGTCATGGTTTCCAGCGACGAAGGGATTCCAGAACAAGCATTGAATCTAGTGGATGCTTTCGTTTCCAAGGACGAGGCGCCTACTCGCTTGTTGCCGGTAATCACCCAAATTTGCGGTGAACACTCCGCCGGCTTCCCGGAAACCAGAATCACGGCCTGAGGTATGTCGCGGTTGCCGGAGCTCTGAAGAATCACTGGTTGTCACGTGCCCGCACCGTTGTCCGGCCCTGGGTTGAACAATTTGGCTAGAGCAATTGTGAACAGAATTGTTGGACGGTCCCTTATATAAATGGTCCGCATGGCAACCAACAGCACTCTACTGTGTATCCACCGGGATCCAGACCAATTGAGTTTGTTGCAGGAAAACGGATACGAGCTGGCAACCGCAACCAACGGTTCTGATGGTTTGCGCCTGTTTATGTCGCGGCCCGTGGATGCCGTCGTCATCGAGTACGACCTGCGTCTGTTGGATGGCGCAACGATTGCCAGCGAAATCAAGCAAGTCCGGCCGGATCTACCTATCGTAATGCTGGCCGATCACGTCGAAATACCCTTCGACGCTCTAAAGTCCGTGGATGCGCTCGTGGTCAAGTCGGACGGACCGCACTTTCTCTTGGCGACTGTTCACTTCATTCTGAATGTGAAGCCGACCCAGTCTCGGAACAGCAGGCCACGATCTGAAATGCAAGCACATCTGCGACGTCCGGTGAGATCACGAGAAGTAGAACCGAACCATGGTCAAGCGAACACTCTTCAATCAGCGGCTGAAGGTGAAGACGCTCCCTTTTCGAGGGAAGTCTGGCGAGGTATTCGGGAGGGCGACATAACATTTTGACCCGACATTAACAATCGCCGAGCTTCGGGGCCATCCAGGTAGCAGTTCTCTTGCACATGACGTGGATGCGCCGAAAGAATGGCATAAGGCACACCCAGAAAACTCCTGGTAGCAATTCCAGTTACTTCAACGGCGTTATAGTGTTGCCCGGCCACGTTGCCTAAAATTCGACTCAATGCGTGCCGGATTTTCTTCGTCCCAGGCGAGCCGAGAAACATTACCTTTACTTCCGACGCGATAAAAAAGAAATTCCAGCGCGCGGCACGAATCTTACGATCAACCGCGAAGCCATCGAGGCCCTTGGCCACGCTCCACTGTCCCGAGTAAAGCTCAGTCTCCAATCCAAACAACTGTGGCCATTCCGACATCAGAATCGTGCCGACTTGCACTTCCTGTGGCATGAAGCTCTCCTCCCGTGACCTCGCCGTGTTGCAAGCTCACATTCAATGCAACTCTGTGGGACCAATCGTCGCGCCGAGCGGGTTGACTGACTCCCATTGCCTAGGCGCAAAGCTACGAGTGAGGCCCGGCTCGGTTGCCTTACTTTGCCGATAGCCGCACGACAGGCAGATTGCTCCGACTTCACGGACGTTGGTCTCTTTCGAGATTTCATTCTCGCGGACCGCGATCACGCCCGCCACTACCGGGCCTGCACATTGGTCGCAAGAGTAGGCGGAGAGGTGCAGATATTGTTTTTTCATGGGAATCCTCGAAAGCTCAACCCCCTAGATCACCGCACGGCGGCCGCTGAACAGGTTAATGACCAGAACCACAAGCGCGACCACCAGCAAAATGTGAATCAGACCGCCCGCTATGTGCAGACTGAAGCCAAGAAGCCACAGAACCAGCAGTACAACGAAAATAGTCCAAAGCATGTTGCTCTCCTTCGCTCATTCGAGCGTCTCCGAAAATGCGCACTACGGCAATTGATTTATCTTGTCGCTGGAGCAAGTGATCTCCCGCACTCCAGGCAAGAAGTCTTCGCTCGCGGCGTGATTAACCCGCAAAACGGACACATTCTTTGCAATGCAAAAGTGCGAGGCGGTGGCGCAACCGATGCGAACAGCTTCGAGACGGATGCAGTGATCTTCGCCAGCCGTCTGCGATAACGATCGTGCAGTCGTCGGAATGCGCGTTCCATTGGCCACCCACCTTCCAATTCGACAATGACACGCCAGAGCTCGTCATTCTGTGCAACATTGCTCATACTTAAAAAGACCAGTCATCGCATTTTCGGAATCGGAAAAGTTTCTCTAATAACCGGGGCGAAAGTGAGCAATTTAGACCAGCTATCCCATGTTTGCTCTGCGATCATGACGTTTGAGACGAGCACTTCTTCTCTCTCTTTCAGATTTCCTGAGCTAAGTTAGCCCATCTGAAGTCTTCTCCTCTTAGTTCGGTAGATCTGTTCCGCAGATCCCAAAGGAATCAATTATGAAAAAGGTAATGTCACTGCTGTTGATGAGTTTGATCGGCCTAGTTGGAACCCTCGCATGGGCAGGCTCGGATCGTGAAGACACGATCGACCGCATGCAAAAGTCCGTGGACGTTCTGCAATCCATCATGTCCACGCCCGACAAAGGTATCCCTGAAGAAGTGTTGAGCGGTGCAAAGTGCATGGTCATCGTCCCCAACCTAATCAAAGGTGGCTTCATCTTTGGCGCCAAGCACGGACGCGGAGTGGCTACTTGCCGCACGCCGGAAGGCTGGAGCGCTCCCGCATTCGTCTCGGTTGGCGGTGGAAGTTGGGGATTGCAGATCGGAGTCGAAGGCGTGGACCTGGTCATGCTGGTTATGAACGACCGTGGTTTACAGCATCTGCTTTCCAGCAAGTTCGAAATGACGGGTGAGGGATCGGTGGCAGCGGGCCCAGTAGGCCGTCACACTTCCGCCGGAACCGACATATTGCTGAACACTGAAGTGCTAACCTACTCGCGCTCGAAAGGCATATTCGCGGGCTTGACGTTGGAAGGTGCGGTGGTGGAGCAGGATAACGATTCGACGCGCGCCATTTATGGCCACCACATGATGTTCCGCAACATTCTTTCGGGTAAGGCGCCAACTCCGCGTAGCGGAGATGCGTTTGTGGCCGCTGTATCCGAAGCCGGACATCAAGCCCATATCGCGGAAGCAAGAGAAGACAACAAGTAAGTTGATGAGCATCTGCGAATAAGACAAGAGTTCCGCTGACCGAGATCGCGTAGGGGTTTCGGCCAGCTTTATCTTGTCACTGGAACTGCCCAATTCTGGCCAGCCGCCCAGGAACTGATGCAACGGGAGTGAGCGTTTTTGAACAGATTTAGATATCTCCGGAATGAGAATGTTCTGTCAGAAACTTCTGCGACCAAGAGAGAGTCTGCAATACGTGTCGTATGAAAATCGGCCGCAATCCACGCAACTGGCGTCAGCAGAGCATCGCCGAGCAAGCGAGGGATGGTGGGCCAGAGGAATCACAATGCACATTCGTTTGATTCGTAAGCTGTCGTTCGCGTTATTGTTCGGGTTCGTCGTGCTGTCGCTCTCGGCGGCATCGTTCGCGCAAATTGGCGTCGCTATTCGGATCGGCCCGCCCCCGCTGCCTGTCTATGAGCAGCCTCTCTGCCCAGGCGACGGTTATCTCTGGACGCCCGGTTACTGGGCCTACGATTACGACGTTGCCGACTACTACTGGGTGCCGGGCACCTGGGTGATGGGGCCGGAAATCGGTTTCCTGTGGACTCCGGCCTATTGGGGTTGGGGCGGCGACGGATTTGTTTTCTACGACGGTTACTGGGGTCCAAACGTAGGCTTCTACGGCGGGATCAATTACGGCTTCGGCTACTTCGGTACGGGCTTTGAAGGTGGGCGTTGGGATAACGGGCACTTTTTCTACAACCGTTCCGTGAGTAACGTGAACGTCGCCAACATTCATAATGTTTACGACACCCACGTGACCTACAACAACGAGAGCCGCGTCAGTTACAACGGCGGCAATGGTGGAATCAGCGCGCGTCCGACAGTTGGAGAAGAAGCGGCGGCGCGTGACAGGCATATTCCGCCGGTAGCGGCTCAAACGCAACATGCGCAGGCGGCCCGAGCCAACCCGCAGCAACGCGCGTCGGCGAACATGGGCAAGCCAGGCGTGGCAGCGACACCCCGACCCGGAGATTTTAATGACCGTGCCGCCGTACCGGCCAAAGAGGCAGGAGCGCCTTATGCTGCAGCGAATCGGGGAGGAAATCAAGGGCGTTCAGAGAACAGCGCCGGCGGAGCTACTACGGCCGTCCATCCTCGCGACCTTCCACCCGTGGCAAGGAGCGCTCCCAATACGGGCAACCCGAAGCGGGACAGGAAGTACCAGCAACAGCAGGATAAGCAAGTTGCGAAGCAGCAACAGGAACGAGACCAACTCCAGCAGAAACAGGACCAGGAGCACGTGAAGCTGGATAAACAGAAGGCGAACGACACGCAACGTCAGCAGGTCGAACAGAGCCATCAGCAGCAGACTCAGCAGTTGCAGGCAAGACACCAGCAGCAGACGCAGCAGTTACAGCAGAAACAGCAGCCAGAGAGCCGGAAGCCGGGCAGGGGGTAAGATCGTCCTCCAACGGAAAGGCACCAGCGAAGGATTGGCTTGGATCAGATTGGCCGGTCATAACCCGGGGCACCCAGAGTTTCCAGAGGGTGCCTTTTTTCTGTCCTGAGAGACTCCACCGCCGTCATGCATCATACGAAGCCGGAGGGATGGATCCGCATCCGTGCAATTGTGCGATCGCAGGTAACAACTGGCTGGCCAAACGATCCTTGGCTACGAAAGCGTCTACCAGATTCAGAACCTGCTCAGGAATATCCACTGCTGCGGAAAGCATGATGATTGGCGCTTGCGGCCTGAGGCGGCGCATTTCGACTGCAACCTCTGACCCGTTCATCTCGGGCATGAAATAGTCGACGATTACAACGTCAACCGAATAGATGGACGCTATTTCCAGTGCTTTGCCGCCGCTCGGGGCGGTCAGAACGGTATATCCAAAAGATTCCAGGAATGCCTTTTCGCATTTCAGCACAGTTTGGTTATCGTCGATGCAAAGAACTACTCCGCTTGAGAGTTTCGAGTTCGTCGATGCTGGCATGGTTCACCTGCAAGAACCAATTTGCAATATTTGGGACTTAGGAGACTCTTCAAAATTGCTCAGCTCGAGGCTTTCTCGCGCCTCGGCGGTAGAGTGCGGCAAAAGAAAATGGCGCAGGCCTTGCAGCTGCGCCATCATTAGAGCAAACGACCCTGGCGACCTCTTGGGCCGCGTAGCTCGATCACAGCAACTTACAATATTGCTAATTTGGAAATCTGTTTAAAAGTGCACAGTTTTGAAAGAGGATTCCAGTCTCGTCCGCATTGGAGACAGGTGAAGATTCGGTCGTAGCCTTCAGGGTGAGTGACCACTTCTTCTCCTCTTTCAGACCTTCTGAACTAAGTCAGTCCATCAACATCTTGTCGACGAGATCCTCTTCATACCGGCCAGCAAATACGCCAGGAACGTATCGAAAAAAGCGCGCCTCAGTCCTCCAAACACGATTGTGATCCCTTCTGCACAGTATTGCCGGAGCAAATGAGCGAATCTGTTGGAGGTGTGCTGATCGAGGCGAAGAAGTGTTGTTAGCCAGCAAAGCCGCATGGGCCGGGATTGTCTTCCTAGTGCTGACATCGGGGATCTCCCGACCACGCGCGACTCCGCTCGCTTCCGGAACCAACGTTAGCAAAGTGGCGCCCACGTTCGTGCAGCGGAACGACGTTAGAAAGATACAGGAAGCGCTGCAGGACAACGGGCAACACGGAGCGAAGGTCGATGGCGTCTTCGGTCTCCGAACCCGGGCGAGCATTCGCGGATTTCAGAAGGCTGAGAATCTGCCAGTCACAGGACAGCTTGATACTCAGACGGCCGGTAAACTTGGCGTCCGACCAGAGAGTCGTGTCGAGACCGGGTACGAGGCCACTCAAGCTAAGCCTTCGGCAGGCATCAAGTGGGATGGACGTTCGCGCCGAACCGGCAGGTCACTACGGAAGGCGGTCGAGAGACCGGGCCTTACAGTCCCGCCGGCGTAGCGTGGATCGGACTCGAAAGATCAAATGTGGATGATCTGTAGCACACGGTTCGACGCAGCAATCCAGTCATTCTGGAGGAATAGGGCCTGCGTTTGCATTGCCGTGCTTTTCCCGTTAATTCTTGGGGTTGGCGCGACCTCTTCCATTCTCGAGATGACTCCGCCCATCAGCGGACTTACTCTCGCGGATCTGCGGGATACGTTCGAAGAGGTTCACAGCGGACATCGGCATGAGGCGATCGACATTCTGGAGCCGCGAGGGACACCCGTGCATGCAGTAGTCTCCGGAACCATCCGCAAACTGTTCCTCAGCAAACCGGGCGGCAACACGATCTACCAGTTCGATGAAATGGGAGTGTATTGCTACTACTACGCGCACTTGAACGGGTACGTGAAAGGGTTGCGGGAGGGAATGCGAGTCGAGCGCGGCGACGTCATCGGTTTTGTGGGATCGACAGGAAATGCGGATGCGTTCACGCCCCACTTGCATTTTGCGATCTTCGAGTTGGGGCCGGAAAGACTGTGGTGGAAGGGGAAGGCTGTCAACCCATATCCTGGCCTGGTAGACGCGGCGAAGCGGACGAAATAGCAATCGCGCCCGCAAGAGAACTACACTCGATGCCGCCGCGACGATCGACGATCCCTGAGCGGCCAGAGCTTCGCTCTCTTATTCCTCGAACACGACTGGCGTTCCATCTTTGACCAGGTCAGCGACTCTGGTGGCGTCCCAGTTTGTCATCCGCACGCACCCGTGAGACGCGGAATGGCCGATCTCCCCCGCTTCAGGCGTACCATGTATCCCGTAGTGCGGTACGTTGATTCCCATCCAGACGACACCCACCGGATTGTTTGGACCTGGGGCGATCTTCACCTTGGCATTTGCTTGATCGCCGTCCCAGAACAAAGCGGGGTTGTAGTTGTAGGTTGGATTTCGCACCACATCCTTGATCACCCAATTTCCGAACGGGAGCGGGTCGTGCTCGCTTCCGCTCGTCACCGGGGCGTAAAAGATGAGATGATCTTCCCGGTCATACACCATCAGCACCGATTTCTTCTTCGAGACAACGATCTTGACCGCCCCAGTCTGGAGCCGCGTCGCTTGTTCGGAGCCCAATACGTTGGGGACACGGATGTTCTCTCCAGCGATGAACCGGGCGCGGGGGTTCAAGCGCTTGAGCAGGGCCTGTGCCGAGTGGAACTTCCCGCCGAGTTCTTCCAGCACGGACGTGTAGTAAAGGCCCGGCAGTTTCGACTGTTCCATCGCGTCCTCCGGAATCGTCTTAAGAAACGGCCCAGCGGCGTCTTTCGCGGTGATCGTATAGGACACGATCGGTTTCACAGTGCCGGCACCGAGCATCTTGAGCAGCACCTTGCGGCTCTTCGCACCTGGAGCAAGCCCGCGCGCGGTTTGAAACGCTACCAGAGCCTCGCGGCTGTTCTTTCCACCCTTGCCGTCGATTTCACCCGACGAGAAGTTGGCTCGATCAAGAAGGATCTGCATATCGAGCTCTGCGAGCCCGACTGACCGAACTGCTGGAGCCGAGCGGTTGGCTGCGATCGAGGCAGATGTGCCAAGAAGAATTGCCGCGCTTGCCGCCAAACACGACAGAGTCTTGAATGTGAAGGTCATTGCGCCTCCCGGAGCGACAATGTGACGTCTTCTGCTCATAATGTTGAGAACAACGCACCGCAACGCTATCAGGCCGCGATCTGACGAGTCTGTTCAACATCGCTCACATCAGCCCGGACGATGGAAGAAATCATCGATGAAAACAGAGAGAATTCAACGCCGCCCCGTGCCTCCCGAAAATGAGCACTCTTGCTCAGACGAATGGACCGTGGAGTGCTAACGTCGAAGTGTGTTTCCAGCGAAATAGCCGAGGAGGCGCAATAAGTCGTTTGTCGCCTTAACCGAACCGAGTTATTGTGAAGCGAATTGCACTAATCCGGGTCTTTGCTTTTCTTCTCTTGGCTGCGTGCGGGGCCTTGTGCCAGAATCCTCCTTCAGCGGACTTGCTTCAGGGGTTACCGTCAGACGGCTCAAAGTCACCCGAAGTCCAGCGCCCGGAGATGCTTGCGTGGAGCTCGCTTCCGGATGCTCCGTCATCGGTACAACCTCCAACCCAAGCAGAAAGACTTCCCACGTTCGTCAATAAAGCAAGCTCGCCTTTGACACTTGGCGTGGTTACCCTCACTACGGGCGTAATGCGCCAAACAGAACTGGGACACGTCATTCCCGGACCGCGGCCCAGCTTAACCGCTCTTTTTCAAGTGGCGTTTACTCAAGAAAAGTCGAGCTTCTTTCTTGGCAAGTACCTGGATCCGCCGTCCCTCACACAGTACCCACGCTATTCCGCTTCGACCAGCAGCAGTTTTATGGGCCGGGCTTCCTACGCAGCTTCGCACATTCTTGTCACGCGTGACCATTCCGGAAAGGGGAGGCTGAACACGCGGTATGTCCTCGGGTTGCTAAGCTCGGTCGCTAGCGCTACTGCTCGCCGTCCATACTGGGCGCGATCCACTTCGGAGGCATTCAACAATTTTGGTTCGACGATCGGCAGCGACGCGGGGATGAACGTCTTCCACGAGTTTGGACCTGGCATCCGGCAAATGCTGAAGGGTGTCGCACCGAAATTCGTGTCCCGAATCGCAGAGCGTATCACCCACGACCAAGTCCCGAGGGACGCCGTCCCGAGTCCGGCTAGATGATGTTCCTCTCGCTCAGTCTATTTTGCTACGACAGCGCCTGCGAGGAACGCTTTTTTCGGTGCACAGCGGATCCTATTGTCTCAGGTGCGTAATCGTACCGGCTCGCGCTCGGCCGAGGATAAAAGAACGGCTAAGTCTTCAATCGCGGACTTATTTCAAGCCCAGCTCGCCATTGCACTGTTGACTTCGACTTCGATCTGCCGCAGAATCGCGACGATCTGCTCAGGACTGTGTTTCTTTCTCGCCATGCTCCAGCTCCTTTCGTACCAGTTTCTCTAACATTTCCCCTGGTACAAAATTCGCCGGTCAGCTCAATACCTGCCCAAGATTCTCGACCGCATCCAGAAGACTGAACCCAAGGGAGCGGATTTGACGAGTTGTCGATACTGATATCGATGATTGTTCAGCGGGAATCACCTCCAGACGATTCCAAGATTCGATGAGTAATTTAGCCCGATCAATCGGCGCGGTTGTTCGCCAAACTGTAAATTCCGGTACAGCTTCGGATCGCGGTTTGCGCGTCGTGAATCAGTCTGTTTTCAGTGCGGGCGAGAGCGGGTGAAACCAAGGATTTTGGTACAGCTAGCGTGGTCAGCAAGGGTTACCCGACCAGAGATGGCTGCACCAGGACCTCGGTTCCCGGCTCCTCCTAAAACACACTTTAGGTGGTTCAAAAGGGTTCTCGCCAGTGCGCCCGCAAGTCGTTGAGCAATAAACAACAGGATTCGCGATCTGGCGTGGTCAGCAGAGGAAAGGTTTTGCACCACTAGCGGTTAGCATCAGTCATCTTCGTGCAGACAGTCGCGAACCGTGGCTCGATCCGGGCATGAGGGATGTGGCTGCGGCGTCCGATCTGCTGAAGCCCTGCGCCGCCCGGTTAATGCGGGGCTACCCAATAAGCATGCGGATCAACCACCTGGAGAACAACGACGAAGAGTGTTTCCCGACCTGTAGAGATCGCGGTGGCTCAGAATCGACTCTTCGTCTGAGTGCTGAACTTGTTGCGGAGGTTCTAGCTTTCAATTCCTTCTAATCGGAGTGCAGGGGACTCAGGGCGACAACAGACGCCGTATCGCCGCCAGAGCCGAAACCACGGACTATTCGCGAGCATTTCATCGTGCCTTCGATTGGCAGCCGAGAGGTCGCTTGGGCTCAGCGGTCGGGTGTCCGGCACTGCGAAGATGCGCTCAAGATTACTCAGTCTTGCGTGACGCGCTCTTTCTTAGAAGCGGGCGCGTTCGTATTGTTTCGGCCATGCGATTTGCTGCTTGAGCACATGAGCGGCTCGAAGCGGCCAGTAGGGATCGCGCAGGAGTTCGCGAGCCAACAGCACTATGTCAGCCTGCCCGGTGGCGATGATGTGCTGCGCTTGCTCGGGTGCAGTAATCATGCCCACGGCTCCAGTTAGTAGTCCCGCCTCTCGGCGAATGCGGTCGGCAAAGGGAGTTTGATAACCAGGGCCGAGAGGAATTGTTGCCTTGGGAACGATGCCACCCGATGATGAATCGATGAGATCGACGCCGAGCGGCTTGACCTGCCGGGCGAGGGCGATGGAATCCTCAATTGTCCAACCACCCTCTGTCCAGTCCGAAGCGGAGATGCGGAGCCACAACGGGAGACGTTCAGGCCAGACTTTGCGGACGGCTTCGATGATCTCGCGCAGGATGCGGGTGCGGTTCTCAAAGCTGCCACCGTATTGGTCGGTGCGGGTATTGACCAGAGGCGAGAGGAACTGGTGGATGAGATAGCCGTGGGCTGCGTGGATTTCGACAAGTTCGAAGCCAGCTTCGAGGGCGCGGCGAGAGCCCTCGGCGAAAGCGTGGGCGATGCGAGCGATGCCTTCGGGAGTGAGAGCTTCGGGCTCAATAGATTCCGGGGTGAAGCCCTTTGCCGTCGAGGAATAGATGGGACGCCAGCCGCCTTCGACGATGGGGACCGGAGCGCCGTGATTGCGCCACGGGACGCCAGTGGAGGCTTTAAATCCGGCGTGGGCGAGTTGAGTTCCGGCTACCGCACCGTGCTGGCGGAGGAAGCGCACGATACGTCCGAGGTTCTCGACGTGTGCGTCCTTCCAAATGCCGAGGTCGGAGGGACTGATGCGGCCCTCGGCGAGTATGGCAGTCGCCTCGGTGAGGACGGTGCCTGCTCCGCCTACGGCACGACAGCCGAGGTGGACGAGATGCCAGTCATTAGCAAAGCCATCTTCGCTGGAGTATTCGCACATGGGTGAGACTGCAATGCGGTTACGAAAAGAAATATCGCGGATTTTGAATGTATCGAACAGGTTCATAGCTTATGGATGGTATCAAGAGACCGAGGGGTGCAAAGGGGACTTCGCGGGATAGAGTGCCCGAGTCTGGCAACCGCAGGTCCACGCATGTTTGCAAGGTTCTGAGTCGTTATCTCGATGACTGCGCCAGGTCGCGCCTCGTTCTGGCCACCAAGAAGAGAAGATTGTCCGCTATTTGGCCCGCTTCGCCGCGTCTACCAGGCCCGGATATGGGTTCACGGCCTTTCCCTTCCACCACAGCCTTTCCGGCCCCAACTCGAAGATCGCAAAATGCAAGTGGGGCGTGAGCGCATCCGCATTTCCTGTCGATCCCACAAAACCGATGACGTCCCCGCGCTCGACTCGCATTCCCTCCCGCAGCCCTTTCGCGGAGCCGTTCAAGTGCGCTTAGTAATAGCAATATGCCCCGATCTGTTCGTATCGCTCCCTACTAGTACTACTGTGTTATAAACTATATACCTGCAACCAAAAGATCTGCATCGGCGAACATCTTTAATGTTACGGTGCTGGCCATGAGCGCCAACTCGGTTGCGCCAGGCGCCCAGCAAAAACGCTTCGCGGCTTATCTGGATCGCCTGGCGCACGCCGCGGGGCATTTAGATCGTGCGGTTCCTTTGAAATCTTACTGCACGGGTTTGCTGTTGCCCGGCGAGCGCAAGAGTGTGGAGCCCATGGCGGCTCGTCTTTGCCCCGAAAATGTGCGCCAAACCCATCAATCGTTACACCATGTCGTGGCGCACGCGCCCTGGAGTGACGAAGATCTTCTGGAAGCTGTGCGGCAATACACCCTCCCTGCGATGCAGAAGCAGGGATCCATCGTCGCCTGGGTGGTCGATGACACAGGATTGGTGAAAAAGGGGACGCATTCGGTGGGTGTGACCCGGCAGTACTGTGGGCAGGTGGGTAAGCAAGAGAACTGTCGCGTGGCCGTGAGTTTGTCGCTGAGCACGGCGGAAGCGAGTCTGCCGATTGCTTGGCAACTGTACCTCCCCGAAGTCTGGACCGAGGACAAGAAACGGAGAGCGTCCACGGGCATACCGCCGGAAATCAAATTTCAAACCAAGCCGGAAATCGCGTTGCAACAACTCCGCGCGGCTGTGGATCGAGAGCTGCCGCAGGCTCCCGTGCTGGCGGACGCCGCCTATGGCAACGACACTGCGTTTCGCGATGGCATCACCGAGTTAGGATTGCTTTACGCCGTTGGCATCCAATCCTCGGTGAGCGCGTGGGCACCTGGCCAAGCACCGCTGCCCAAGCGGAAGTGGAAAGGAATCGGGCGACCGACCAAGTTGTTGCGCCGCGACTCACGGCACGCTCCCCTCTCCGTTCGTGAGTTGGCTATGAGCCTGCCTCTCTCAGCATGGAAGATCGTAGGCTGGCGGGAAGGAACTCGTAAGACGCTCCGCTCTCGCTTTGCCGCGCTTCGCATCCGTCCGGCTCATCGCGATGACTGGCGTAGTGAACCTCGCGCTCAGGAATGGCTGCTCATCGAGTGGCCCAGCGAGGAAGCCGAACCGACCAGGTACTGGCTCTCCACTCTGCCCGAAAACACGAAGCTTCGAGATCTGGTGCGATTGGCCAAACATCGTTGGATCGTCGAGCGCGATTATCAAGAGCTGAAGCAAGAACTCGGACTGGGACATTATGAAGGACGAGGCTGGCGCGGTTTTCACCATCACGCTACCCTCTGCATCGCGGCCTATGGGTTCCTGGTGGCTGAACGGAGCCGTTTTTCCCCCTCCGCTCGCGCCGGCCACGTGGACTTACCCGTCGCCGAACGGCCACGCCACTTCCGTCCTCGGGGTTCGCCCGGTGCGCGCGGAGCGGCATAACCCCTGGTCCATCGCCACCCTTCGACAAACCATTGCCCGAGCTTTGCTGCGGCAACTCCCGGGCTGTCCTTTTTGTGGAGCTCCCTTTTTATAACACAGTAGTACTAGCAGGCTGCGGAAAAAGTCAGTTGGCTTGCAGAAGGCGACCACTGGGGCTAAAGCCCCTGCTGATTCAACGGGACTTACGCGGCCCTTAAGGGCCGCTCTTCCACGGTAGCGCAAACGTTCGGGAGTTTTTCCGCAGCCTGCTAGAGTACAAAACATTGCGGTGGTCAGTATTGACCAGTAACGGCCCGTAGTAACGTCTAGCATCCTGACAAAGGGCACCCCAGCTGCGAGCACACAAGGAATGACGACGAGTCAAAATCCAGTTCGAATTGATCTGTGTGGAGCGCCTTGAAAGTTTGGCAAACGGACTAAGGTCCTGCGCTGCATCTGAGCGAGTTTTTGCTTTTTAACGAGTTCGAATTTGAATGGAGAAAACAATGTTGAAACGTATTTTGGCCGTGACAACTTTGATAGCGATTGCAAGTCTGACCGCCGTCGCCTCCGACCGCGAAGATGATGTGAACCGCACCCAGAAAGCTGCCCAGGTCTTCAAGGAGATCATGAATACTCCGGATCAGGGCATTCCTTCGGGTCTTCTGGAATCGGCGAAGTGTGTCGCCATCATTCCAGGGGATAAGAAGTTCGCCTTCATATTCGGTGGCAGCTATGGCAGGGGACTGGCGACCTGTCGCACCGAGCATGGCTGGAGCGCTCCCATGTTTGTCGCTATTGATGGCGGGAGTGTGGGATATCAGATCGGCGGCTCTTCCACCGACATCGTCATGCTCTTCATGAACGATCACGCCCTGCAAAGCCTGATGAGCGACAAATTCAAGCTTGGAGCAGACGCTTCTGTGGCGGCCGGACCCGTGGGCCGGAATGCCACTGCTGCCACTGACCTTAAATTGAATGCGGAGATTCTGTCTTACTCGCGGTCCAAGGGCATTTTTGCCGGGAGTGAGCCTGGATGGTGCCGTAATGCAAGCCGACAAGAGTGGTGACAAAGCCATGTATGGCGACGATGTAAACCGCCATGAAATTCTTGACGGCAAAGTTGCGGTACCTGCATCGGCTCGGGAGTTGGTAGAAGAGCTTGGCGGATACGCCCACGTAGCTAAGGCTGAATAACGGCTCGACCGATGAAATCGAAGGTGCCGCTGTCTCAACAACAGCGGCGCCTTAGCAACTTCTGTTTAGAAAGTTCACACTTCGTTGACAAAATTAGATTGGAGCCAATATGGCAAAAACTGCAGTGGGTCTGTTTGAGAGCTCAGGATCGGCCGATGAGGTCGTTCGCGACCTCGAGGCCAGCGGCTTCCTTCGGAAGGACGTCCGCATTTTGAAAGAGCCTATTGGAGATGGCGGGGAGCGGGCTCATGAGTACGCCACACACTGATTTTGAAGTGGGGTTGACTCGTGATCTCACGGCATTTGGGGTCCTCGAAGCAGACGCGGAAGACTACGTTCAAGGAGTACGGCGGGGAGGAGTAATGGTCTTCGCTACCGGTGCAGGCGACAAGGCTCAGGCGGCAACTGAGATCATGAACCGCCACGGCGCTGTAGAGGTCGAAAAAATCAGTGCATCGCGGCCGGAACTACCTAGCGCCGACCACGGTGAGGCGCCTCCCGCCCACGATCTTTCCGTCCAAACTGGAAGGTTCCGCTCGCCGGGCTCCGGTGCTCGCTTGTTCGTGTGGTAGCACACTGTTGCTAAACAAATAGACGGGCCAAGAGTCGCGGCGTGCTCGAAAAAACTCTGTCGGTGTGCCTGCAAAATTCCCACGAAGACGGAGGTTCGCAATTATGGCCGCAAAACTCGCGACGGTAGACGAACATATTTTGGCTCATGCGCGCGGATCTGGTGACATTCGGGACGCGGCCGTTGCCTCCTTCGGAGCCAGTGAAAGACTGCAGGATCGCGTGCTGCAACTTCGACTGCGGATACCTCTCGCCGTTCTTCATCACTGACCCTGAACGCATGGAAGTTGCCTTCGAGAACGCTTACATTCTCCTTTACCCTGGCAAAATCAGTTCCAGGAAAGACCTGCTCCCGTTGCTGGAGCAGATCACCAAGAACAGCAAGTCTCTGCTCATAATTGCGGAGGATGTTGAAGGCGAGGCTCTGGCTACTCTGGTCGTGAACAAGCTGAGCGGCTCCCTGAAAGTTGCGGCTGTCAGCGTACGGGGGTTGGGTGATCAACGCAAAAGTTGGTTGCGGGACATTGCTCTGCTAACCGGCGGCAAAGCCGTAATGGAGGGCCTCGACACCCAGCTGAAAAACATACAGATTTCCGACCTCGGACTGGCGAAGAAGGTCGTCGTCGACAAGAACCGTACCGTGATTGAGAGCACGGCCGTGTATCACCAACTCTGCAGTTCCGTACGGCCGAAGAATCTATCTCGTAGCTGATTCCAGTCAGCACGGCAACCGGGAATATTCTTCTACGCAACCAACCACTGTTTGAGGAGGATACGAATGCAACTCGGAATGATAGGCCTGGGACGAATGGGTTCGAACATGGTGCAACGGCTGATGAAAGCCGGTCACGAGTGCGTAGTGTCTGACACGCATCCGCAAGCGGTGAAAGATGTAGTGGCGAAAGGCGCCAAGTCGTCCGACAGCATCGCGGATTTTGCGAAAAAGCTCAGCAAGCCGCGCGCCGTGTGGATGATGGTTCCGGCGGCGGTCGTCGACTCGGTATTGACTTCACTCACACCTTTGCTGGAACCGGGCGACATCGTGATCGACGGTGGCAATTCGTACTACCACGACGATATTCGCCGCGCGGGTGAATTGAAGAGCAAAGGCATCCACTATGTCGATTGCGGAACCAGCGGTGGCGTGTGGGGATCGGAGCGCGGATACTGCTTGATGATCGGCGGGGAGCAAGAGATTGTCAGTCATCTCGATCCGATCTTCAAGTCGTTGGCTCCGGGTGTTGGCTCGGTGGCGCGGACGCCAGGCCGGACCGGCGAGCCTTCGACATCGGAAAACGGCTACTTGCGCTGCGGCCCGAACGGCGCGGGACACTTCGTTAAAATGGTCCACAATGGTATCGAGTACGGGATCATGGCTGCGTTTGCCGAGGGACTGAACATTATTAAGAATGCCAACGTCGGCAAGATGAAGCGCGAAGAGGACGCCGAGACAACCCCGCTGCGCCATCCGGAACTCTATCAATACGACATGGACATGCCTGAGGTCGCGGAGGTCTGGCGGCGCGGCAGTGTGATCGGTTCCTGGTTGCTTGATCTGACGGCCGCGGCTTTGCGAGGAAATCCTGATCTCTCGAATTTTGCGGGCCGCGTGTCGGATTCCGGAGAGGGACGGTGGACCGTGCAGGCAGCGGTGGATGAGGGCATTCCGGCGCCGGTGATTAGCGCTGCGCTCAGTTCCCGTTTTGCGTCACGTGGCAACGAAGAATATGCTGCAAAACTGCTTTCGGCGATGCGCTACGAATTCGGGGGCCACAAGGAGAAAGCTGCCGATAAGCAGGAGGCGGCCTGATGGCAGATTTCCAGTCTGACGCCTTTGTGTTTTTCGGCGCCACCGGCGATCTCGCGCACAAACAGATATTCCCCTCGCTGCAGGGGTTGATTCGCGACGAAGGTTTCAATCTGCCGATCGTCGGCGTGGCCAAAGCAGGTTGGAATCTTGATCAACTTAAAGCGCGCGCCAAGGACAGCCTCGAAAAGCACGGCGGTCTCGATCAGGAAGCATTCAACAAGCTGACCGGCCTTTTGCGCTACGTGGACGGCGACTACAACGATCCGAAAACTTTCGCCCAACTGCGCAAAGAATTGGGCGCAGCAAAAAAACCACTACATTACTTTGCGATTCCACCCAGCTTGTTCGGCACGGTCGCTGAGGGACTGGCCAAGTCCGGCTGTGCGGAGAATGCGCGCGTCGTGGTGGAGAAGCCCTTCGGGCGTGACTTGGCGTCGGCACAGGAACTCAACCGAATTCTGCACCGCTATTTCCCTGAAGAACGAATCTTCCGCATCGATCATTTTCTGGGAAAGGAACCGGTCCAGAACATTCTCTACACCCGGTTTGCTAATCCGATGTTTGAACCGATCTGGAATCGCAACTACGTGCGAAGCATTCAGATCACCATGGCGGAGAAGTTCGGAGTCGAGGATCGTGGCAAGTTCTACGACGAAGCCGGCACGGTGCGGGATGTGGTTCAAAATCACCTGCTGCAAGTTCTGGCCATCCTGGCCATGGATCCGCCGACCGGGGAGGCTCACGACGCGTGGCGCGACCAGAAGGCCGCGTTGCTCAAGGCGGTACGGCCGATTGTACCGGGAGACGTTGTGCGCGGCCAGTACAACGGTTATCGGACTGTGCCGGGCGTAGACGCGGCCTCCACGGTCGAGACTTTTGTTGCGCTCAAGCTGTCCATTGAAACGTGGCGATGGGCCGGCGTACCCATCTATGTCCGCGCTGGAAAAATGCTGCCGGTGACCGCGACCGAAGTGTTCGTTGAATTCAAACGGCCGCCGATGGAGACCTTCGGCGAAACTGTGCCCGGCACGTCCGCACATCTGCGCATGCGTATCAGTCCAGACATTGCCATTGGAATGGGCCTGCGGGTGAAGACCCCGGGGGAGCAGATGACAGGCAGGGATACGGAACTCATCCTCACGGAGCAAGCCGCCAACGACGCACCGCCTTACCAACGGCTGCTGGGCGACGCCATGCGCGGACTGACTGAGCTCTTTACCCGTCAAGATGTGGTCGAAGCCCAATGGCGTGCGGTTGATCCGATCCTGGGCAACGTTACTCCGGTGCATCCTTATGAGCCGGGGACGTGGGGACCCGACGAGGCGGACAATCTCATCGCCAGCGACGGACCGTGGATTAATCCCACAGTGCAAAACGAAAACGAGAAAGAGTTAGAAAAATGAGCCAACGATTGACGGAATCGCCTTCGTGGCATGCTCTGCAAGCTCATTACGAGAAGGTTAAGGACATCCAACTAAGACAGTTGTTTGCCGGTGATCCCAGCCGCGGCAACCGATTGGCTGCCGAGGCCGCCGGCCTTTATCTCGACTACTCGAAGAATCGAATTACTGATGAAACCGTTCGGCTGTTGATCCATCTGGCCCAGGAGCGGGGCGTCGCTATTCGTCGCGACGCAATGTTCCGCGGCGAGAAAATCAATTTCACGGAAGGCCGCGCAGTGCTGCACATAGCTTTGCGTGCTCCGCGAGGGACCCAGATCAAGGTGGACGGCGTGGATGTTGTCCCCGAGGTACACGCGGTACTCGATAAGATGGCCGCGTTCTCCAACCGCGTGCGCAACGGAGAATGGAAGGGGCACACCGGCAAAAGCATCAAGAACGTGATCAACGTCGGTATCGGCGGCTCCTACCTCGGACCCGAGATGGCTTACGACGCGCTCCGTACTTTCACGGACCGCACGATGAAGTTCCGTTTTGTGGCGAACGTCGACGGCGCCGCCTTTGCCGAAGCCACACACGACCTGGATCCCGCAGAGACGTTGTTCATTCTCTCCTCGAAGACGTTTACAACGCTGGAAACCATGACGAACGCCGCGACCGCGCGCCGATGGGTCCTGAATGCGCTCAAGAGCGATGCTGCCATAGCCAGGCACTTCGTGGCGGTCTCGACCAACGCGCAGGGAGTCAGCAAATTTGGAATCGACACCGCCAACATGTTCGAATTCTGGGACTGGGTCGGAGGACGCTATTCGATGGACTCCGCCATCGGACTTTCCACCATGATCGCAATCGGACCGAAGGGATTCGAAGAGCTACTCGCCGGATTTCACGAGATGGACGAACACTTTCGTACGGCGCCGCCGGAGAAGAATCTTCCCGTCCTGATGGGCTTGCTTACCGTTTGGTACAACAACTTCTTCGGCGCGCAGACTATCGGCATCATGCCATACGCGGACAATCTCAAACGCTTTCCGGCTTACCTGCAACAACTCCAGATGGAAAGCAACGGCAAGCACGTGGCCCTCGACCGCCAGCCTGTGAGCTACCAGACTGGGCCGATTATCTGGGGCGAACCGGGTACCGATGGGCAGCACTCCTTTTACCAGCTCATTCATCAAGGAACGAAATTGATCCCGTGCGATCTGATCGGATTTTGCAAACCACTTAGCGAATTTACTGACCATCATGACTTGCTGATGGCAAATCTGTTTGCGCAAGCTGAGGCGCTGGCTTTCGGCAAAACGGCGGAGGAGTTGAAGGCCGAAGGCTCTCCCGACCTTCAAACCCCATTCCGCGTTTGTGAGGGCAACCGACCGACCAATACGATCCTGGCAGAAAAACTGACGCCGCGCATCGTGGGGGCGCTGGTGGCCCTATACGAACATAGCGTTTTCACGCAGGGTGCCATTTGGGACATCGACTCTTTCGATCAGTGGGGCGTAGAGCTGGGAAAAGTCCTTGCCACGCGCATCATTCCTGAATTACAGAGTTCCGCTGAACCTAACCTTAAGCACGACAGCTCGACCAACACGCTGATCGGGCGGTATCGCGGTTTGCGCGCGCTAGAAACTTGACGCGGTACCTGGCGTACAGACTCTTTCGGTCAACCTGTAATGAGCAAAACTGCACAGCTTCCACATCGACTGCGGCAAGATACTGTCTAAAAAGGATCCCCGTGACGTTGGTGCGTCAACGGCGCCACTCCAGCATGCCCTGGCACGGACAGGAAAGAGCTTGCAGCCTGTGGATTACCAAATGAGCGATGAGTCCCCGTCTTCGAATCGCGGTGCGGTCATTTCGGTGCGCGGCAGCGTTGTCGATGTGCGGTTCGACCAGCGATTACCGCCCATTTTTTCAGTGCTGCGCGCCGGAGCCGAAAGCCACATCGTCATCGAAGTGATGGCGCACCTTGATGTGCGTCGGGTGAGGGGCATTGCCTTGACACCTACGCAAGGTTTAGCCCGAGGAATGACCGTCGAAGACACCGGCACTCCTCTCCAGGCTCCGGTCGGTAAGGCAATTATTTCTCGGATGTTCGATGTGTTCGGTCGGACCATCGACTGCAAACCGGCGCCATCCGACGTGCAATGGCGACCTGTCCATCGCGCACCACCACCCTTATCCGAGCGTTCCACCAAATCCGAGATTTTCGAGACGGGCATCAAGGCCATCGATGTGCTCGTTCCCTTGGAGCGCGGTGGCAAAGCGGGTTTATTCGGAGGCGCGGGCGTTGGCAAGACAGTGCTGCTCACCGAGATGATCCACAACATGATCGGGCACGAGAAAGGCATGAGCATTTTCTGCGGTATCGGCGAGCGCTGCCGCGAAGGCGAAGAGCTTTATAGCGGCATGAAAGAAGCCGGCGTACTTGCAAACATGGTGATGGTCTACGGTCAGATGAATGAGCCTCCGGGGAGCCGGTT
>CAWDZV010000006.1:0-17970 GCA_963806985.1 uncultured Acidobacteriaceae bacterium | reverse complement strand
AGCCATCCTCAACCAGATCAACTCCAACGGTCCGCTCGGCGTGAAGTACTCGATCGATGCCGTTAACAAAGGACTGGACGGGAGCGTCTCGGAAGGCCTTCTGATCGAGGCTTCGCTATTCGGTATCTGCGCTGGGTCAGAAGACAAGAAAGAGGGCACGTCAGCCTTCCTCGCGAAGCGCGCTCCTAATTTCCAGGGCCGATAGGGCCGTGGCGGATGCGGCCGCGGGGCCGGGATGTCCTCTCGGCCGCATATCGGGATTGCAGTTACTTAAAGGCTCATGACTAAGGAGATGATTGTGGAACAGGAAAACATATTTTCTGGTTTGAAGGTGGTGGATCTGGCCAGTTTCATTGCAGGTCCAGGCGCAGCGACGATCCTATCCGACTTCGGCGCGGATGTCATCAAAGTCGAGCCGCCCGACGGAGAGCTGTGGAGAATCGGGCAGAAGATACCGCCGCAGCCGCATTCAGAAGTGGCTTATCCCTTCCAAATGGCCAATCGAAACAAGCGTGGCGTCGCGCTCAATCTGAAAGCTGCGAGCGCGCCGCAGGTTCTCGAGCGGTTAGCCAAGTGGGCCGACGTATTCGTCGTCAATACACCGCATCCCGCGCGCAAGAAATTAAAGCTCGAATATGACGATGTCGCGCAGTGGAATCCGCGTCTGATCTATGCCGATCTCACCGGCTTTGGCGAGAAAGGTCCCGACGCAAGCCTTCCCGGATTTGACATCACCGCTTACTGGGCGCGAAGCGGTTTGTTATTCATGACGCGCGATGCTGGAGAGCCGCCTACCTGGCCGGTGGCAGGTAGCGGTGACAATGCGACGGCGGTCTGCATTTACGCCGCGATTGCGACCGCGCTTTATCGTCGCGAACGCACCGGCAAAGGATCCTATGTCACAACTTCGCTCCTCGCGGCAGGCGTCTGGTCAGCCAGCGTCTTTATCCAGGCCGCTCTATGCGGTGCGAATTTCTATGGGCTGCACGATCGAACCCATCCCGCGAATGCAGCGTTGAACACCTATCGCTCTTCCGATGGCACCTGGTTCGTTCTGGTAGTTACTCCGGACAAGATACCCGCGGTTATGAAAGCAATCGGTCGTGAGGATCTCCTCAAGGATCCGCGATTCTCCGATCCTGCCAAGCTGGCGCAGAACCGGCCGCAACTGACGGCAATACTCGATGAGATCTTCGGCTCGCAGCCAATGTCGCATTGGTACGAAGCCTTCGACGGCGTTCACGTCACCTTCGGCGCCGTGCGTGAGCCGCAGGACGTCATTAATGATCCACAATTGCGAGCGAATGACATCGTCGTTCCGCTCGAAGGAGCCGGCGAGAAGCTGACGTCGACCGTTAGCAGTCCTATCCAAGTGCACGGCGTCACCAAAGTACCTGCCAGGCGCGCGCCGGGAATCGGCGAGCATAACGAGGAAGTGCTGGCCGAGCTTGGCTTCAGCAGCAACTGAGATCGACAAGCTGCGGGAGAGCGGGACCATACCGCCTCTCCAGCGGGCATCCAGTGTGCCTGCTGCGTAAAAGTGAATCGGGGAAAGTATATGGCGACATCAACAGTCATCATCGTCGGCAGCGGCTTCGGCGGATTAGCCGCTGCCAAGGCTCTGCGGAGAGCGCCTGTGCAGGTCACGCTGATTGACCGCACCAACCACCACCTTTTTCAGCCGCTGCTCTATCAAGTGGCGACGGCAGCGCTCACCCCGAGCCAGATCGCGGCGCCGATCCGCGGGATTCTTCGCGATCAAGGAAACGCGAGGGTGATCCTGGGAGAGGTGACGGGGGTAGACAAAGAACGAAAGTGTGTCTTTGCAACCAACGCTGATCACAGCAACGTTCCACTCCCCTATGACTACCTGATCCTCGCCACCGGAGCCACCCACAGCTACTTCGGCCATAACGAGTTTGAACAGTTCGCACCGGGCATGAAAAGCCTCGCGGATGCTGTGGCAACACGAAACAAAATCTTGCAGGCGTTTGAACTGGCGGAGGCAGAAGAGGATCCCGAGCCGGCACCGTGACCTGCTGACTTTCGTTCTGGTTGGCGCTGGTCCCACCGGCGTGGAGCTGGCCGGCGCTCTGGGTGTGCTCGTGCGTACCACGTTGAAGAGAGACTTCCGGCGAATTGATCCTGCCTCGGCTCGAATCGTGCTAGTCGATATGGCGCCGCGAGTTCTTGGCGCGTTCTCGGAGCCTCTCTCCCAAGCCGCAAAACGACGGCTCGAGAAGCTTAGGCGTCGAGGTCCGGCTCGGACATAGCGTAGATCAGATTGACGACGACGGCGTGGTCGTAGCAGGAGAGCGCATCACGAGCAAGACCGTGATCTGGACTGCGGGCGTCGCGCCCTCGCCGGCAGGAAAGTGGTTGCAAGTCGAGACCGATCGCGCCGGTCGCGTGCGTATTCAAAGTGACCTCACGGTCCCGGGACATCCGGAGATCTTCGTGATCGGCGATACGGCATCGTTCGAGGAAAAGGGCAAACCCCTGCCCGGAGTCGCGCAGGTAGCGATGCAACAGGGACGTCATGCTGCAAAGGTAATTCACCGCCGTCTGACGGGTGGTACACCGCCGGGCCCATTCTCCTACTTCGACAAAGGAAACATGGCTGTGGTGGGCAAGGGCTTTGCTGTGCTGCAAAGCGGCAAGGTGCAGGTAAGCGGGTTCGGAGCGTGGATGACGTGGGCGTTTGTACATCTTCAGTTTCTGGCGACCTCGAGCCTCCGTTTGACCGTTTTCCTGCAGTGGGTCTGGAGCTACGTGACGGGCCAAAGGGGCTCCAGATTGATCGTGAATCACCACGCGTCAGAACCTTGCCGGGGAGTGGCTGACATCGGCGCACGAGCGGCGGTCACGAGCATCGGACCTTCGAGCAAGACAGCTTAGCGGTTTCACTAAATTCAACCTAAGGTGAGGAGAAATTTTCATGCCGAAAAACAAAGAAATTCGAAAGATAGCTATCGTCGGGACAGGAGTCATTGGCGCGAGTTGGGCCGCTTTGTACCTGGCGCGTGGGCTCGATGTTGTGGCGACCGATCCGGCGCCGAACGCGGAAGCAAACCTCCGCAAGTTCATTGATGCCGCCTGGAAAGACCTGACCGTGATCGGACTTTCAGCCGGAGCATCGCGCGATCGCCTGACTTTCACCCAGGACATGAAGAAGGCGCTCGCGGACGCGGATCTCGTCCAGGAGAACGGACCCGAACGCCAGGACTTCAAGATCAAGCTATTCGCGGACATGGACGCAGCGACCCCGGAAGACTCCATCATCGCATCGAGTTCATCCGGCCTCACCATGAGCGTGATGCAGTCCGCGTGCAAGCATCCCGAACGCTGCGTGACCGGGCACCCTTTTAATCCTCCCCATGTGATTCCGCTGGTCGAAGTCGTTGCCGGCGCGAAAACATCGCCAGAAACCGTCGAGCGGGTGATCGCCTTCTACGAATCGATCGGCAAGAAACCGATTCACGTTCGCAAAGAAGTGGTCGGCCACGTCGCCAATCGCCTGCAGGCTGCTCTGTATCGGGAGATCGTGTATCTCATCGAGCAGGGCGTGATCGATGTTGCTGACGGGGATACGGCAGTGTGTTGGGGGCCAGGGTTGCGGTGGGGTGTTATGGGGCCCAATCTTCTGTTTCACCTGGGCGGCGGTCAAGGTGGGATGCAGCATTTTTTGGCGCAGTTCACCGGCCCGTTAGCGGCATGGTGGAAAGATCTCGGCAAAATCACCGAATTCAGCCCCGAGGTTAAGCAAACGCTTCTCGAAGGAGTTTTGAAAGAAGCCGGCAAGCGCTCAATTGAAGAGCTGGAGCACGAGCGCGACTCCATGTTGCTGGAATTGCTTGCCACGCGTGCCAAAGGCGAAGAAGCTGCGCAGGCTGCCACGGCGGGGGCCGACGCGCCACAGGCTCGAATCGCGTAACGGGCTGTCGCCCCGCACATCGGATGCGGGGCCTTCCCCTCTGGGAGTAGACGATGATCTATGTCCATTCACTCGGTCGCGCTGCCCGCTACTATTCCGGACAGACGGCGCTTGCTCCCGAGGGGAATCACGTATCCTTTCGGGAGCTTGACGGGCGTGTTAAAAGCGTAGCGGCTGGGCTTACTCAGCAGGGCTTCGGATTTGGAGACCGCCTTGCCCTTCTTCTCCCCAACGGACCCGAGTACATCGAGTTGGTCTATGCCTGCGCGTGGCTCGGGGTGATTGCCGTTCCCTTGAATACGCGCCTTTCGCAGCCGGAAATCGATCGAGTGCTCGAGGACGCACGCCCGCACGGCATAGTGAGGCACTCCTCCTTGGCTGCGCCGACCGTGCGGATGTCATGGGAGCGGGTGATCGACGCGGAGCCTCTGAAGGTGCTCAACGCCGAACCTCCTGACGTGTGTTACGAGCCCGAGGCGGTCCTAGCTCTGATCTATACCAGCGGTACGACCGGCCGCCCCAAGGGAGTCGTGGTAACGCATGCCAATGTCATGGCCGACATTCACAATCTAAATTACTGGATGAGATACACGGAAGGGGGAGTCTATCTTCATGCGGCGCCGATCTTTCATATAGCGGATTTCCCGACTATGTTTGCGGCGCCCGTTTTCGGGGCCAGCCAGTTCACGATTTCCAAATTCAGCCCACAAAGCTTCTGTGAACTCGTCGAACGCGCTCGCGTAACTCACACTGTCTTGGTTCCAACGATGATCAACTTGCTGACCCAGGATCCAGACACAAGTCAGCATGACTTATCGAGTCTTGAGGTGCTGGCCTATGGAGGATCTCCCATGGCGCCTGAACTCGTACGCCGAACGCGAGAGCTCCTTCCGAAGGTGAAACTCGTTCAGGTATATGGGCTCAGCGAGACGGGCTTCCTGACCGGATTGCGAGACCAGGATCATACAGACGCCAGGCTCCTGTCCTGTGGAAAACCGAGTCCTGGGATCGACCTGCAAGTTATGGACGAATCGGGCCAGGCTGGTGGAGATCGGCAAGACCGGCGAATTTGTTGCCCGAGGGGCCAACATAATGCAGGGCTACTGGAACAACGCAAAGGAGACCGCTCTTGCTTTTCGAGATGGAATGTTTCGCACCGGGGACGTGGGGTATCAAGACTCTGAGGGATTTTTCTACATCCTTGACCGCTTGAAGGACATGATTGTCACGGGAGGCGAGAATGTTTACTCCGGTGAGGTCGAAGCTGTCATTTTTACGCATCCGGCAGTTCGGGAAGCCGCGGTCTTCGGAATACCTGACCCCAAGTGGGGCGAGCTGGTGATGGCTTGCGTCGTGCTTAAGCCAGGAACGGCGCTCAGCGGAGATGACTTGGTAGCTTTCTGCCGACGCTCTCTCGCCAACTACAAGGTTCCACGCCGCATCGAGTTCTCGGATGATGAGCTGCCGAAAAGCGGCTCCGGAAAAATACTGAAGAGGGTTTTGCGCGAGCGATTTTGGGCACACGCAGAGCGGGCCGTCAGTTGACTATGTCCCCGACTGTCAGCACATGTACATCGGCCTCAATGTGGGCACGGGCTTGTTGTACACAGAAGCGCGAGAGGGGCATGAACCCCTTTTCATTTCAACCATCGCACGCGCGATTAGTTCGCTGGAAGGAAGCCCGAATTGCGCAAAATTCATAGTTATAACCGAGTATCAAAGGCCCCCAGCGATGGAAAAGTGCAGCAATGAACTCCAATCTTTCCGATCCCGCGTTTTGGAGTCGATTCCAGTTCGGCTTCACGTTGACCTATCACTACCTCTTCCCCCAGCTCACCATGGGATTGGCTTGGTTCCTGGTGTATTGGAAGTGGCGCGCCTTGAGAATGGGCGACGAAAAGTACAACCACGCGGTTCGCTTCTGGGCCAAGATTTTCGGTCTCAACTTTGCCGTCGGAGTCGTCACCGGCATTCCCATGGAATTTCAGTTCGGAACGAACTGGGCAGGGTTCACCCGGTATGCCGGCGGGGTTATCGGACAAACCCTGGCCATGGAGGGGATGTTCGCTTTCTTTCTGGAGAGCGCCTTTATCGGCGCGCTTATCTGGGGTGAGAAGCGGTTGGGACCAAGTATCACTTCCTGGCTGCGCTGGGAGTGGCGCTGGGAAGTTGGCTTTCCGGCTATTTCATTTTGGTTACCAATGCTTTCATGCAACATCCTGTCGGGTACAAAGTTGGCGCCGACGGTTTACTTGGCATCAGCAGTCTTAGCGCCTATTTGTTAAATCCGTGGGCCTGGGTGGAGTTCGCCCACAACCAAATGGCGGCGCTCGTAACGGGGTCGTTTGTGGTGGCAGCGGTCGGAGCCTTTTATAGTCTGCGGGAGCGGCATCCGAAGCAGTCCCAACTCTATCTTCGTGCCGGAGTCTCCGCTGGTCTAATCGCGTCCCTCCTGGTCGCGTTTCCCACCGGTGATCAGCAGGCCAAGATGGTTGGGCGTCACCAACCTGTTACGCTCGCCGCAATGGAAGGCAGGTTCCAGGGCGGTTCTATGGCAGGGGTTGCCATAATCGGACAGCCCAATGTCGCCGCGCAGCGGCTCGACAATCCCATCGAGGTTCCCGGTGCACTCAGCTTCCTCGCCTACGGCACTTTTCAAAGCTATGTACACGGATTGGATGAGTATCCTGCGGACGTATGGCCTGACAATATCGAGCTCCTGTACTACTCCTTTCATCTGATGATCACGCTAGGGACGATTTTCATTCTTCTTATGGCGTTTGCCACCTTCCAGAATTGGCGTGGCCGGCTGCAATCCAGCACATGGCTGCTTTGGGTGTTGATGCTCGCATTTCCATTCCCCTACATCGCTAATACGGTTGGCTGGATGACAGCGGAGTTGGGACGTCAACCCTGGCTGGCCTATGGCCTCTTTCACACCCGCGACGGCTATAGCAAAGTTGTAAGTAACGGCAATACGATCTTCACCTTGATCGGATTCATCGGCCTCTACTTCGTTCTTGGTTTGCTTTTCCTCTTCCTGGTTGGACGCGAGATTGCCCACGGTCCGGACGAAGAAGCCGCGGTCGACAGCCGTGCAAGAGCGGTCACAGCGCGGGCAAAGGAGCAAGTCGCATGATCGCCGCCTGGTACGCCATCGTCAGCCTGATGCTTATTATTTACGTAGTCCTGGACGGGCGTAATTTCGGTGCTGGGTTGCTCTTCGCGGTTGTTGCCAAAACGCCTGCGGAGCGCAGACAGGTGATCGCCGCGATCGGCCCGCTTTGGTCGTGGCATGAAGTTTGGCTCGTAGCTTTTGGCGGCGTATTGGTCGCAGTCTTTCCCAAGCTCATGGCCTCTGCTTTCGCCGGCTATTACCTCGCACTTTTCTTGATTTTGTGGTGCCTGATTCTCCGCGGCATCTCTATCGAAGTTGGCGGCCATATCAACGATCGCCTGTGGCAGGGATTCTGGGATTTCGTTTTTGTATCGGCCAATTTTCTTCTTGCCGTTCTGTTCGGCGCGGCGGCCGGAAACCTGGCGCGAGGTGTTCCACTCGATGCCAGTGGCAACTTCTCAATGCCATTCTTCACTGATTTCACGCCTCGCGGGCATGTCGGCCTGCTCGACTGGTACACCGTGTCGGTTGCTATCTTCGCGGTGGTCATTCTGACAGCACATGGCGCAACCTATCTCACTCTGAAGACAGAAGGCCGTGTGAATGACCGCAGCGCGATCTACGCAAAGTATTTATGGGCACTCGTTGCCCCGGTCTTGCTCATCATCACGGTTCAGTCGCTGGAGGTTCGCCCCAACCTGTTTGGGCAAGCGATTTCCAATCCCATTTGCTGGTCGGGATTGCTCGTCATAATCGGATCGACGACCACGCTAATCTCGGGCCTGTGGACTGGTCGTGAGCTGCGGGCCTTCCTGGCGTCCAATTTTCTACTCGCCGGTTTATTGATTACCGGTAGCGCCGCTATTTTTCCGGTTATGCTCTATTCGACGCTCTCGCCTCAGGATTCGTTGACGGCCTATAGCGTTGCAGCCCCCCACAACTCTTTGCTCCTCGCCTCAACCTGGTGGCCTATAGGTTTTGCACTCGCGACCCTATATTTCGTTTTCATCTCGCGACGCTATGCGGGAAAAATCAGCGCGCAGAGCGACAATCAAGGCTTTTACTAGAGGCTTGCCCGGATCATGGCTAGACGCTACTGGAGATAACCGCTTTAATCGCAATCCCTCCTCCTCCGCCGCGCTTGAACCGCCTCGATGCAGCAATAAGCAGCTGGCATTCCGAACGGAGGTGGGGCCTGATTCGTTCAGATTCCTTGGCGCTCTCGAAGCCTCGGTGTCAAAACTGTCGAAATGTGGGCATGCGACGATGACTCTCGGCAGCAGGGCGTGTTACTCAAATCTAACAAGTTCCATTTTTTCTGACTCTTAGCCCTCACCCGACGTTGGCTGATGACTTGCTCTATCCGTAGCGAGAGAGGTTGCCACGCCAGCGGCCCCGACGGCGCCTGGCTGTCATCCCTCTATTGGTATGGAGAAAGAGGCCTCATGGAATCACATAAAAAATTGCGGTCCGCGTTCTTATCAGCGACTTGCATTTGTTTCGTCACGGTAATGGCAACGTTCTCGATGGCAGCAGCCAAGTCACTCGCAAATGGCCATAAGGTGAAGATCACGGGCCCGATTGTTGTGCACGATGGAGACGTGGTGCGGGTCCTGGACGGCAAGGATGGCTCGGCTCACAGTTTCAAAGTCACAGATAGGACCACAATCAGATGCGACAAAGGATTCCTGCATCGCAAAACAGCTATGGATGCCTCAGCATTAGTGCCGGCCTTGACCGTTGACGTAGAAGCGATAAGTACTCCCGAAGGTATCGCTGAAGCCAAAACGATTAGCTTCAACCCTGACCCATTCGCGGTCACGGTACCAAAGCAGAAGCAGACTCTGGATTCGTGCAGTTACAGGCCGGATCGTTTCGTCTTGTCATGGCTATTGCCTTAGTCGGTAGGTTCTTTTCACAAGCCAGTACCGAAGGTCGTAGGCGGCGTGGAAACCGCATAGCAATTCCAAACCGCTTGAAACAAAACGCGTGAGCTCCAATCGCGGTGTGCAAGGCTGAACAGTTGGTGGTAACCCTCTGACCTCGGGATGAGCTCGATGATGCCTTTTCACCTCGACCTATCAGACTCAGCTCGAAACGGCCGCATAATGAGGTGAAGATTTATATGATGACCGAGTTTAGAAATTAATGCTCAAGCCAAACTCCATGGCGCGGGGCGCGCCCAGGTTGAAGACGCCTGTGCCCGCTCCGACACGGTTAGTGATGCGGGTGGCGGGCGTCGTTCCGTTAATCGAACCTGGAGTTCCCGTCAGACCGCCGGTTAATGCGTTCGGAGGCAGATCGAAGTTCACCATATTAAACAGATTAAAGAAGCCGACACTAGGTTGGAATGCGATGATGTGCGAATAGGCTTCTATCTTGTAGGTCCAGGCCAGCTTCAGGTCGAAGTCGCGCAGGTTGCCCATGCTGACCTGATTGGTTGGGGCGAATTGCAGTGTGCAGTTGGGACTGTTGATACTGCCGCCTGCGACGCACGGCGCCACTCCCCCGAGCTGCTGCAATTGCGCCAGCGTAAATAAGCCGTTCTGGATCAGCACCTGGCCGGCGGGCGTTGCCTGCTTGCCGTATTTGTTGTTGTACTGGGTAAGCAACTGGTTGATGGTGCTCCCATTCACCTGCGATCCGAACGCTCCATTCACGGTTCCTGGAAGCGGGTCCTGCGTCGTACCGTCGCCTGTGAAGTCGGTCTGGAAGATTGCGCCCGGACCGCTGCCGGGCACTTCGATCGGCAGCGAGAGCGCCGAGTAGAAGTGGCCGATAAATGACAGCTGGAAGTTCCCGGGCAGCGCGCCGACTACGCCGAACGACAACTGATTCGGCCGGTTCAGCAGCGAGGGCCCAAAGTATCGGTTGGGATTGTCGTTGTCGAGCGAAGCAACGATGAAGTCCTGGTCGCTGTTGGCGATGCCGCCCAGGACGCCGAGAATTCCCGGTCCACCACCCGAATTCTTGAAGGACGAATACGAGTACGAGACCTGTGCATTCACGGAATGCAGGCCCTTGAACGGATTCGTCTTCTGGTAGACCAGCTTCACATCGATAGCGTTGTACTTGGAGATGCCGGCCGGAACGAGGAAGGGCATGGCCGGAGCGTTCGAATTCAAGCCGCCGAAGGCGCAACCGGTGGGACATGTCCCACCGAGGTCACCTTGAGAGTCAAGACCGTTTTGCGCGAAGTTTGCCATCGTTGCCCCGGCCGCAATCGCGCAGTTGATGGCGGCAGCGTTGGTTCCGCCGCCACAACCGAATTGGCTTGTGGTAGCGGATATGGCGGTCAGAGCGGCATTCTTGTAGAAGTACCGCACATCACCCGTGTGGTTCTGGTCGCACACTCAGAAGCAGAGCGGTCGTAACGTTTCGCACGTAGTCGACGCTTAGGACAACGCCCGGGGTCAGCTCTCGCTGAATGCCGACGTTTATCTGCGTCGAACGAGGCGTTTTGTAATCAGGAGCGAACAACCCGAGCGGAAAGTTGACGCCGCGGCTCCAAGAATCCGGTTTGTAAGTAATTGGGATTAGGATTGGTGAGGCTAAAGGGCGATAGCGCCTGATATTCCGCTTGCAATTGAGCGAGTGCCGAGGCGGCATCGCCAATACGAACCGGGCTCCCCGGCGTGCCACATTGATCTTGACCCCCGATTAGATTGAGGCCTGGAAGCGGAAAAGGTTGACCCGCGTTGCAAGCGGTCGGCGTCTGCAGGAATGCTCCAGTTGGCAGCCGCAATGGACGGTCAAAAAGAACGTTGTTCCAGATGACGTTTTCGTAGTAGAGACCAATGCCCGCGCGGATGGCCGTCTTACCGTTTTTCCACGGATCCCACGCGATTCCAAGCGATGGCCCGAAATTCAGATTCGGGTCGGGAATCGGAGCGCCGAGATTCGGCCAGGTCGGTATCAGATTGTTGAGGTACGTTTGCGCGGGCAGATCGCTGTCGGTACGGCCAGTGTCGCGGTCGTAACGCAAGCCAAGGTTCACCGTGAAGTTAGGGAACATCTTCCAGGTGTCGGCGATGTAGAGTCCGAGTCGATTATCGGGACCGAGTCCACCCGCGGGGAAGCCGAACGCCGGCTGCGTGGTGGAGAAGCCCTGTCCGTTGCCGAGGATCACGGTTTCCACCGGGAAGTTCAGCGGATTCGATGCACCGCCGGGGAAAGGACCAGTCGCAGCAAACGCCATGTCGTTAATTCCCCTGAATTCATTCCGGTTGGTGATGATCTGTGGCGCCAGCGCAAATGCCTTAGCGAAGTTGCCGCCCTGAATGTGGTTGAAGTCCACACCGTAGCGGAGGATATGCCTTCCCATGGTTTTCCCGCCGTCGTAACTGATCTGCTTATTGCTCTGCAAAGTGCTCTGCGGAGCCAGAAGGTTTGGACCGGTTTGCGGCCCATTGACTACGAAGATGTTGACGTGTTGCCCGTTGCCGGGGAAATCCGACAGCGGCAGGCCGCTGCCAATCGTCGCGTCAACGATCTCGTTCTGAAATTTCAGATAACCGAAGCGGAAGCTGTGCGTCCACGACCCGGTCGTGAAATCGGCGCCGCCCACGTAGTTGCGTGAGTAATTCTTCGATTGATAGACCTGCAGGCTGTCGGAGAAGAACGTTCCGTCCGCCTGGATCTGCGAGTAGTTGTAACGGAAGAACAGCTTCACGTTGTGCAGTGCGACGTAGTCGAGACGTCCGAGGAAGTTTGGATTCTTGTAAGGAGAATTGTAGCCGCCACCAAAGTTCTGAAACGGCGGCGCATACACTACAGGTGTGAACAGGTTCTGGTACGTCGCGTCGCCCTCGGCGAAATAGAACAGCTTGTCCTTGACGAATGCCCCTCCCAGCGTGCCACCGTACTGATTGCGGTGATAGTTGGGATCAGGCTGGCCGGCGGGCTTGGGCAGCGACGCATCGACATTGCTGCTGCGGTAATACTCGTAACCGCTGCCATGGATCGTATTCGTGCCGGACTTAGTGGACACGTTCACCACGCCGGATGAGCTCAGGCCGTTGGAAATATCCATCGTGGACTGGGTGATCTGGAACTCCTGGATCGCGCTAGCGGAAATGTTGCCGGTGGTCGTGCCGACGGTCTCGTCCGAGATGTCGATGCCGTCCACTTGGATGCGAGCAGTACGTCCGAAGCGCGAACCGATTGAGACCGACTGATACCCGATCTTTGTCGGGTCGAAGTTGGTGCCGTCCTGGATCTGCACGCCGGGCTCGAGCTGCGCCAGGTCAAGAAAATTGCGCCCATTTACCGGCAGGTTATCGATTTGGCTGGCCGTGAGCACGCCTTCCACCGAAGTGGTCTCAGTATTGACCGTAACTGCCGAAGCATCCACGCTGACGGTCGTGGATTCCTGACCAATCTTCAGGCTGAAGTTGACCGCAGTATTGTTCGCGATCTTGACATTCACCTGCTCCTCGGCGGTTTCGAAGCCTTTGGCTTCCACTTTCACTAAGCATTTACCCGGTGTGACGGAGCCGGAATTGTAAAAGCCGCTGGAGTTAGTCGTCATGTTGGTTGTGACATCGGTGTCCAGGTCGGTAATGGTGATCTTCGCGCCCGATACGGCGGCACCACTGGGGTCAATGACCGTGCCGTTGATATTGCCGGTTGAGATTGTTGCCTGACCTTGCAGAATCGTGGGCAGGAGGAGAGAGACTGCCAGTGCAGTGATCACGGCCGGAAGCCTTCTTTTCACTACCCCAGCTGTTCGAACCGTCATTCATCTCCTCCTTTCTGGAATCGAATTGAGAAGAAGCGTGGGTCCCGACGCGAACCACTACCGGTAAACGACTCTGCACACAGGCCACCCGGAAGTAACCGGATTAGGGAAGAGCTGCCGATAAACCGGGACCTGATGGTGCGGGAAGGCGTCCTCGGTCAACGGCGCGGCGCGCTTCCCCCAAAATGTGCCGGCAATTATGCCACATGGGACTGCGCGAATGCGGCCACGAACTGGAGAGGTTAAAGTGAGTTGCTGCCCACCCAGACCGTAAGAACATCACTATGATTGCAGGGGGCTGCCCATTTCGTCCTTTGTTCGGCCCGTTGTTCTGCTCTCGACTCTAATCCAGAATCTAACCACCACGAGAAGTCGTTACCCGCCGAACTTTCTCGCTGGCGTACCCTCTCACCCGTCACCCACATCTACGCACCGCCGAGCTCATTTGAATTGGAGAGGGGACTGAAAGCCTCGTTTTACGCTTCGAGGAGCAGCCTCTATACTGCCGGGACGACAGCATGGCTTTTGCTTCGTCCAACTCGTCCGCTTCGGTGTGCCAAGAGCGGGTGGTCAGGGTAGAGCCGCGGCAGCATCCAGCCATATGCGTGCTTGCGAATCAATCGAAGCTCCTGGTGCCTCGTCTTCTCGCACAACAGCAATCGGCAGAACATGAACAACGCTAACCGAGGCAACCGCCCAGCTAATCAGCCGGCCCGGGGCAACAGTAACTGGCAGCACAACCCGCAACACCGTGGAGGCGCGCCCTACGGCGACCGGAAGACTGCGAGCCAGTACGGCGGCACCACTCGTGGCGAGTCGATGCAAAATCGCCAGGCCGAATGCCCGGCAGAACGTAGGCCGGCAGCAGCAAGCAGGTACCTTCGGGAATCGAACGCCAAGTGCGGGCACTCGCGACATGGGCAACCGGGGCTCGGGCAACGTGGGTGGAAGCCGCGGCGGTGGAGACCGCGTTGGCAACCAACGTGTGCCGAACAGCCCCAGCGGCAACAACAGAAGCGCATTTGGCGGATCGGGCAGCAGTGGAAGCGGGGCTCGATCCAGCCAGTCGCGCGTCTCTTCCAGCATGGGAGGCTCACGTGGGGGCGGTTCGCGCGGCGGTGGTGGCCGTGGTGGTGGCGGCGGGAGGCGGAGATAGACCATGCGAATCATAAGCAGTGAGGAAAATATGAGATCAAGATTGTTTGGCTCTTTCGCACCGGCTATTACTTTCGTCCTCGTCCTGGTCGCGTGCCTTCTGCCGGGTGTTGCGGCGGGACAGTCGCAGGCCGCCGCACCAGCGTCGGCACAGGGTCCGAAAGCATTCGACACTCCGCAGCAAGCCGCCGATGCCGTTATCAAGGCGGCCGGCGACTATGATGTGCCGCAACTGATGGCGATCTTCGGGCCGGATGGCGAGGACTTCGTCTCCGGCGGCGATCCGGTGCAGGCCAAGAACAACGCCATCGAATTTGCCAAAGAGGCCCAGGCCAAGAACTCCATCACGATGGAGTCTTCGAAACCGGGTCAGCCCGTGAGCGTCGTCGGCCAAAACGCTGGGAGCTCCACCACAACGACCGCTCCAACACCAAATCGCGCCATCATCATCGTCGGCGACGAGGAGTGGCCATTCCCGGTCCCGACTGATCAAGAAAAACGGCAAATGGTATTTCGACGCCAAGGTAGGACGGCAAAACATTCTCTACCGCCGCATCGGCGCCAACGAACTCGACGCGATTACCGTCTGTCGTGGCTATGTCGAAGCGCAAAAAGAATATGCGCAAACCATCCACGATGATTCCGGGGTCAAACAATACGCACAGAAGATCTTCAGCACTCCCGGCAAGCAGGATGGCTTGTATTGGAAGAATCCGGACGGCACATCGGCAGGACCAATCGGAGAGCCAGTGGCCAAAGCTCTGGAGGAGGGATATGCCACCGGCAAATCGGGCTTTCACGGCTACTACTTCAAGATTCTGAAGGGCCAGGGGTCGAAGGCCCCAGGCGGCGCAATCAACTATGTCATCGAAGGCATCATGATTGGCGGCTTTGCCATGGTCGCCGTTCCCGCCGAGTATCGGGTAACGGGAGTTAAGACTTTCATCGTGAGCTACGAGGGCACCGTCTACCAGAAGGATCTCGGGCCGAATTCCCTCGAGATCGTCAAGCAAATGGAGCTGTACAACCCGGATAAGACTTGGCAGGCGACGGATGACCAGTGGCCTCCAAACAATACGGAACAGGCATCGTCCGAGTAAATGTGGTTCCTCAGTACGTAAGGGTCTGTAGTTCATTGGGCCCCGGGAGCTGGAATTACGCATGTTGCGTTACGCGTCATGCGTAATGGGAGTTAACGTTATGAAGAACCCATTTTGAATGTAGCGTCGGCCGGCATTCCCATATCACCAGGAAACTGAGCTCAACGCGGCGCAAGAAGATCGAGGCCCGTTCGGCGCAAAATGTCGCGGGGGAGATCAAGCTCCTGACAATTCGAAAGCTCGCGAGCCCACCTAGCAAAGAATAGCCAAGTTCCCTCCGTAAGAAAGCCACCGCTTGTCTATCTTGAATAAATGCTCAAATAAATCGAGCAAGGAGAGAAACCACGAGTAAACACGTCACCATCTCCCCCAACGAAGCCGCGGACCGCCTCGCTATCCGGGAGCTCGTTGAAGCCTGCGCACTGGACACCAGGCCACGTCAGGGAACTCCGGAGAATGGTAAGCGGGTAGCCTGTGGATCCGCATATCGGGGTTCGAATCTTTGGGGGCAGCCAGAAACGAACGACTTAGCTAGTGTAGTGCGGCGTTAATAAGTTTACTTACTGAATACTGTTGAGTCCTAGCTAATTGCTTCCTGCCAATTCATCCCCAACTGCCAGAACAGGAAAGAATAGATGTCCGTCCACTCTTCCACCAGTTTCGAGATGGGCTTGCCCGCGCCGTGTCCGGCCTTCGTCTCGATCCGCAACAGAATCGGATTCGGCCCGCCGTTGTCCGCCTGCAGCAGCGCGGTCATTTTCTTGGCGTGCATGGGATCGACACGCGTGTCGGTGTCGGCGGTCATGAATAAGACCGCCGGATAGTCAGTGCCCTTCGTGACGTGGTGATACGGCGAGTAAGCGTAGAGCCACTCGAATTGTTTCGGGTCCTCCGACGAACCGTACTCCGGAATCCACAGCTTGGCGATCTGGAAGTTCTGGTAGCGCAGCATGTCGAGCAGCGGGACCTGGCAGATGACCGCGCGGAAAAGGTCTGGCCGTTGTGTGAGCGCCGCGCCCATCAGTAGGCCGCCATTGCTGCCCCCGCGAATGGCCAGGTGCTCCCTGTCGGTGTACCCCTCTTTTTGCAGGTATTCGGCGGCTGCGATGAAGTCGTCGAAGACGTTCTGCTTTTTGTCGAGCATGCCGGCGCGATGCCATTCTTCGCCGAACTCGGAGCCACCGCGCAGGTTCGCCATGGCGAATACGCCATCATGATCAAGCCACGGGAACAGTACTTTGCTGAATTCCGGGGTCATGCTGATGTTGAATCCGCCGTACCCGGTCAGCATGGCCGGGTTGTGACCGGTGAGCTTCAGTCCCTTGCGCATGACGAGGAACATCGGGACCCGGGTACCGTCCTTCGACGTGTACCAGACCTGACGAGTTTCGTAATTATTGGTGTCAATACCGGTTGGGACTGAATCCCAAAGCGAACTTTGCGCCTTCGGAATGTCGAAGCGGTAGATCGTCGTCGGCACTGTGAATGAGGTGAAAAGATAGAACGCGCTGGTGCTGTCGTAATTGCCACCGATGTCGACAATTGTTCCTAGCGTCGGGAGTTCTACCTCACCGAGTGGCTTTCCTTCGATCGTGAAGCGGCGCAGCAGCGAATGCGCGTTGTGCTCGTAGAGTGCGAATAGTTGTCCGCCGATAATGTCCAGTTCCTTGAGCACAGCGTCGGACTGCGGAATGATCTCGCGCCAGTGTTCGCGCGACGGCGACGTTACCGGGGTTCTGAATACTCGATAGCGCGGGCCGTCTTCGTTGGTCACAATGTAGAGATCGCCGTCATATGGCTGTGCAAAATACAGAAAGTTCTTGCCCGTGGTAATGCGAAGCGCTGGGGCATTTGTCTGCAGGTCCTTCAAGTAGACCTCGCTTTTGCTCCAGCCCTGCTCGACCATGATGCTAAGCCAGCGGCCGTCGTTCGACAGAACCACGTTTGGCCAATCCTGCGGGTCCAGCCCTGCACCGAAAATGAGCGCATCCTTAGCGGGGTCGCCGCCCAGCGGATGATAGAAGACGCGCCGGTTATACATCTCCTGGCCTTCTGCCACCGCGCCCTTCTTGGGATAGCGGGTGTAATAGAACCCACTGTCATCGGGCTTCCACGCTATGCTGGCCGCACGCGTGCGTGCGATTGTGTCGGGCAGGAGCTTGCGGGTGGCCGTCTCAATCACGTGCAGCGTACTCATCTCGGAGCCGCTCTCCGACGTACCGTAGGCGACATACTTGCCGTCGTGCGATGTTTGCCACCAGTCGAGGGCAACGGTGCCATCTTTGGAAAGCTGATTCGCGTCTACGAGCACTTCATCTTTGCCGTTTACTCCTTTGCGGACGTAGAGGACGGGCTGGTTCTGCTTCCCCTCACGGCGGGTGTGGAAGTAGTACTCGCCGCCAACCTCCGTCTCGCCCAGGTTGCCGATTTCGAGGAGCTGCTCGATGCGGTCGTGCAGCTTGTCGCGGCCGGGCAGCTTGTCAAGAATGCTGCGCGTGTAAGCCAACTGTTCGGCAACCCACTGCTGTGTCTCCGGACTACTTCCGTCCTCGAGCCAGCGGTACGGGTCGACAACCTTGTGGCCAAAGTAATCGTCGGTGACCGGCAGTTGCTTGGTTGAGGGAGGCTTTGGAATGTTCATCGTGGAAGAAGGGCTCGATGGATTGTTCTGCGCCAGTCCCGTTGCGAACAACAACAGCGAGACACCTAGAGCAGGAATTGCGTAACGGACGATACCACAGGAAGTCATCGCATCGAGTTTACCAGTGCGGGGAATCTTTGACGGCACGCGCGGGTGCCGCTACAATACACATACAATTCGACGCGCTGATCGCAGCGCACGGACACTCCTCAGTAGCTCAATGGCAGAGCATCCGGCTGTTAACCGGAGGGTTGTAGGTTCGAGTCCTACCTGAGGAGCCAT
>CAWDZV010000005.1:0-1391089 GCA_963806985.1 uncultured Acidobacteriaceae bacterium | reverse complement strand
CTGTGCGATTGGGCTCCAATTTGTACAGGCATTGGCAGCTCCTACGACAAAGTCTATCGAATCGTTCGAAGTACAGATTTCACCTTCCGCAAGGCCAACTAGAAGTCGTCTGCGCTTGACTCGTTGGCGATGTCCCGCATGATGTAAGCATTGACAAGCACCCCGCATTCTTCGTGGCAGCGGAAGCAGTAACGAGCCCCACAGGGGAGTTTGCCCTTCTTGGAGTTCTCACGGACATCTTCGATGTTACGCTGTTCTTCCGGCTTGATCCCATTCCGATCGTTGTCGTTTTGCATTTGTTCTCTCGTCATTTCGCACTTGTCTGCGTCGCGCTGCTAGCATCCCAGCCTTATACGGGCATCCAGATCTGTTCTGTGGCAAGTTCCTCAGTCTGATGAGCTTTTGGCCGCCAAATGCAGCACGGTTCCTCGGCGAACACGTCCCCGGTCGTTGCGTGTGCTCGCGCTCGCGAGCCGCCGCAGACTTCGCGAAATTCGCAGACACCACACTTGCCTTTGAGGTTCGCGCTGTCCCGCAGCGAAACGAAAAGTGGAGAATGCCGGTAGAGTTCAGTAAGCGATTGTTTCCTGACGTTACCTGCAGAGACCGGCAAGAACCCGCTTGGAAACACCTCACCCAAATGCGAAATGAATACGAAGCCTTTGCCGTCGTTGATTCCTCGGGGTGCGCGTCCGATGCCGTCCGGGGTACGTGTGCTGAGCATCGTTGGTAGCGGCGAGGTCTTGTCCTTTCTCTTTTCCTCGGTCCTGCGCTGCAAGAGAAAGCGACGGTAATGCTGAGCTTCTGTACTCTTGATATCGAACTTTACTCGACGGGAGGTCTCGTAGAGCTTCTCGAAAACCTGTTCAAATTCTTCGGCGGAGATCAAGTCGGTTGTGGCGCCTCGACCTGTGGGTACTAGAAAAAAGACGCTCCACAACACGATTTCGAGTTGCTCCACCAATGCAATCGTGGATTCCAAATACCGCAGGTTGCGTCGCGTAATCGTGGTATTGATCTGGACGGGAAGGCCGATTTCACGGGCCCACCGGACAACCTGCAGAGTCCACTCGTATGAACCTGGCACGCGGCGAAATGCGTCGTGGACCTCGGCTGTCGGGCCATCCAGGCTGATCGCAAGTCGCGCCAGCCCGCAGGCTTTGAGTCTAACGATGGCCTCCTTGGTCAACAGAGGAGTGGCGCTGGGCGTCAAGGAAATCCGCACGCCGTGGAAAGATGCGTATTCAACTAATTCGAAAACGTCGGGGCGCTTCAAAGGATCGCCGCCGGTCAGGACGAAGACTGGGGCCTTCAAGGCGGCCACTTCATCGATGAGCCTCTTCGCTTCGAGGGTACTAAACTCCAGGGCGCTGCGGACAGGTTGGGCACAGGCGCGACAGTGCACGCATGCCAGATCGCATGCCTGCGTTGTTTCCCAGATCACAATAAAAGGACGCTCATCGAAATTCAGTTTGAGTTCCACGCCATCCTCCTGCCTATACATCTCTGAAAACAGGGTGACAGACGTGTGACCGGCTGCCTATGACTAATGTCACGGGAGAGAAATTCAAGGACCGCTGTTTCTTAAGGGGTACGGAGGAAGCAGCTAACGGGAATTTTCAGAACCACGGACTTCGGAATCCACGCGGTCGACAAAAAGATAAAGACCCAGACAGATCAAGAACATCACTCCAGAGAATATAGCGGCTGGGAGCGCACTGTGATGATTGCCGGCTAAGAAAGATTCCAGAGCAGCGCTCAACAGCCAGACTTGTACGATTAGAAGGACGGCGATGAGAGACATCGCTCCAGCAATTGCTGTCAGGCCGCGATTTTGGGGAGGCAGGTCGTTTGAAGTTGGCATTTCGTTAACCTTTTACCTCAATAGCAACTAATTCTTCGCCTCGCGCTTCGAGAACAATACGCGGTAGAGGACGGGACGGGGGCCCTTGCAGGACGGCCCCATCCTTGATCGAGAAGAAGCCTTTGTGGCACGGGCATTCAAGCCTGTTTTCCGCCTGGGAATAATAGACTGCGCAGGAAAGATGAGTACATTTCTGACTGTAGCTTACGTATTCGTCCTCGGCGGTGCGAACCATGATGCAGTGGTCGTCTTTGGTTGGATAGCTGAAAAGCTTCACGCCCCCAACCGGAATCTCTCCGAGTTGAGCCACCGGTTGTTGCGGGTAGACCGGAGCCTTGTAAAAAACGGAACGAATCAGAATCCAAATATTTCCCACGAACATGCCGAGGCTGGTTAGGACGAGGAATTTCGTGAGTTGTCGGCGCGTCACATAACGCTCGTCGCCTGTACGAACGGAGAACTCTTCTTTCCAAAGCGGCTCGCTCGTCCTTCCTCCGCTAGTATGCCGTCGCAACCAACTCATGGTTCTCCTCCCACATGTAATCCACGACATCGAGTGCGATAGCCTCGCGTTCGGCTGGGGCCATCATGAACACCTTGGTCGTAATCTTCTGGCTGCCAAAATAGAAAATGTTGGATGGCTTTTCGCGGCGATGGGCGATCTCCTCGGGCCTGACATACGACAGTGCCTGACTCGGGCAGACGGTCGCGCACATCGGCCGCTTACCGATGGAGGTGCGGTCATAGCACATGTCGCACTTCATCATCTGCTGCTCGGGAATCATCATCTTCGGGATGCCGAAGGGGCAGGCCAACACGCAGTTGTTGCAGGCGATGCAGCGTGGCTTGAGCGAAGAGTGGACGATTCCATCCTCGCCCTTCTTGATGGCATCCGCGGGACAGACCTGAGCGCACGTAGGCTCGTCACAATGCCAGCATACGTATGCCGCAGAGCGGATACTCTCTTTCCGCTCAATGAAGTCGAAGTTGATCATCGACTTTCCGCGGTGGGTATCGCATTCCTCGCACGCTTGCAAACACGAGCGACAACCGATGCAGCGCGAGGGATCGACATAGAATTCGTATCCGAACACTAAGCGCCTCCCCGAGATGCACCGTTCTTATGCGCGCCGCGATCGTCCGGAGACTCGTCGGGGCCCTTCGCTCGCGCAATTCTGCACGCCGAAACCTTGAACTCGGGAATCTTGCTTCGAGGATCGAGTGTCCGATGAGTCAGCCGGTTTGCGCTGCGAGTGCCGGCCCAGTGATAAGGAATAAAGACGGTGTCGGGCCGAATGGTTTTGACTACCATGGCGCGAATCGTCAGATCATCGCGCCGGGTCGTCACCGTGATCCAGTCGCTGTCTTTGATGCCATACTGTTCAGCCAGACGCGGATGAATTTCCGCCCGAGGCTCGGGGTTCTGGTCCACTAGCGCGCCGATACGGCGCGTTTGCGTTCCCGAGAGATATTGGCTGACCACTCGTCCGGTGGTCAGGAATAAGGGGTATTCATCATTAATCGGATCCCCGCTGGGACGGCACTCTGTGACGTTGAAATGTGCTTTTCCATCATGGGTATAAAACTTCTTATCGACGAATAGGCGCGGGGTGCCAGGGTGATCGAGCGATGGGCAGGGCCAGAAAATGCCCATCTGCTGATCCACTCTCTCGTAGGTAATGCCGTAGTAGTCTGCCACGCCCCCCCGCGACGCGACTCGCAGCTCCTCGAAAATGTCAGCGGGATTCTTGAATGGAAAGAACTGCCCGCGACCGAGCCGGTGCGCCAAATCGATGATGATGTCGGAGTCTCGTCTCGCATCACCCGGTGGATCGATGCTGTTCTTCCAGTGAATGACGCGCCCTTCGGCGCTGCAACCAAGCCCATCCTCTTCCTCATGGAGACTGCCGGCCATAACCACGTCGGCGTGATGGGCGGTTTCGGAGAGAAAGAAATCGACTACGCCGAAGTACTCCAGTTGCGATAACGCCTCGCGGGTGAAGTTCGCATCTGGAAGCGAAACCAGCGGATTGAAACACAGCGAGAGCAGTCCCTTAATCTCACCACGGTGGATGGCGTTCATGATTTCTTGAGCGCTGTAGCCCGGCTGGGGCAGTTCTTCAGGTTTGATGCCCCAGACGCCCGCAATATACTCGCGGGCGGCGGGATCGGCGAGGGAACGCTGCCCGGGAAGTTGGTCGCACTTCTGCCCATGCTCGCGTCCACCCTGGCCGTTTCCTTGGCCGGTAATCATCGTTGGCCCAGCGCCGTCGCGGCCAATGTTTCCGGTGGCAAGAGCGATGTTGAGTACCGCTAGACAGTTTTCGACGCCCTTGGACTGATGCTCCAATCCCCGAGCGTGCATCATGATGGCGCGCTTCGATTTGCCAATCCAGCGTGCGGCCTTCTCGATCGATTCGGGTGGCACGCCGGTCATATCAGCAACTTTGCGAAGATCCCACAGCTTGGCGGATTCAGCCACCGCCTCGAACCCGGTCGTGTATTGCCTGATGAATTCGCGATCCTCCAGGCCATCACGCAGGATGACGTGCAGCATTCCCATCAAGAGTGCAAGATCGGTGCCGGGCCGTAATGGAAGATAGAGATCGGCATTTCGCGTGATAGGAGTCATCCGAGGATCGGCGACGATGAGTTTTCCGCCGTTGTCGCGGCAGCGCCAGATGTAGTCGGTCGTGATGGGAGCGCACTCGCCGATGTTTGCGCCGATCACGAACAAAACCTCAGCTTTGGGAATTTCACTCCATGGAATCGGGCTTCGATCGATGCCAAACGCCAGCTTGTAGGCCACTCCGGCAGACACCATACAGAGTCGTCCGTTGTAGTCGATGTGGCGTGTGCCTAGAGCCACTCGGGCGAATTTGCCGAGCAGATACGATTTCTCAGTCGAGAGTGATGCGCCGCCATAGATGGCAAAAGCGTCCTTACCGTACTTTTCCTGGATCTCACGCATCCGGCTGACCGTGAAAGTCAGGGCCTCGTCCCATGAAGCCGGGCGAAATCCTTGCTCACCTCGCATCAACGGAGTAAGCAAACGGTCAGGGTGATTCCCCTGCAGATATCGCTTCACGCCTTTTGGGCAAAGCATGCCGCGGTTAAACGGAAACTCCTCCCAAGGCTCGAATCCGATCACGCGATTGTCGCGGACCTTTAATTGGATTCCGCATTGTTGACCGCAGAAGCAGCAATGGGTTTTGACCAACTTCTCCGCAGGATGGACGGATTCGTCGCTCCAACCGCCGGGCGGTTGATAGTTGAGATGCGGCCCGAATTTGTCTTTGAGAATCTCTTCGGAGACCGGAGCCTTAGCCATTCGCTTCCTCTTTCAATCTCAATTGCGCAAGAGAAAGTGACTTGCGCTTGCAGGCCGGACACAACTCCTGCCAGTTGCCCACTGGCCCCGACATCGAATAGTTGAATCCGACTTGCGGCAGCACACGCTTCAAATCGTCAACGTGCATGAGGGACGCATAACGCTCGCCACAGCGTGCACAGATCGCGCCCTCGCCTTCGTCGCCCGCGCGCTGGTAAAGCTTTACTCCCAACTGTGCAGGACGCTGAAAAATGTGAAAGAACTTCCCAAACGGAAGATAGAGCAAGGCGGCGATGACAGTGATGGCGTGCAATATGGCAATGAAATCGTAGAAACTGCCAGCTAGCCATTCTTGAGAAACGGTAAGAGCCAAGCCGGTGATCGATATGGCAAAGAGCAGAATCAACGGCCAGAAATCCATCGTGAGTGTTTGGACTGCTCTTGCGCCTTCATCGCGCATGCGGCGCCACAGCGAAAGCGCAATTCCACCCAGAACCAAAACGGCTGCAATATCAAGGCCATGAAAAAGCAGTAGCGCAGTAAACGTGTGCAGATGGAATCTGCCTGCCGGGAACCCGAAGAGGTAGGTCACATATGTCATCTGATCGGTTGGAGCGCTGCTGAAATGAATCCATCCGAATACCAGCGGGAAGGTGATTGCCACTGCCAGTACGCATCCCCAGAAGATCATCTGATGCATCGCCCAACGCAGCCTGGAGCGTTTTGCGATGAACGTTTGCGCCAGGAGATGAGTTCCTGCCAGCGCCGTGATGTGGTTGAGGCTTCGAAATACTCCTCGCTCTCTGAATAATTGCCATCCGCGCTTCCAATACACATAGGTGGGAGGCTTTCGAATCCAGACGGAGTAGTGGTAAATGACACCCCACGTCGCGAAGATGATTGCGAACGTGTAGATCACCAGCGCAGCGTCGAAGTTCTGGAGATTGCGTGAGCCAACCACAATGGCGGCGATCAGCACTAAAGTCCACAACGTCGCCCATGCTCCCGCGCGGATTTTATCTGAGGTACGCGTTAGAGTTGCAGGAAGCTTGGCAGCAAGCACTTCTTCCTGCGGCAAGAAGACGCGGCCATTCATCCACCAGAGAAGACAGGCCACCGCGGACAATAAAAGAAATCCCGGCCAAACGACTCCGAGTCGGTCGCGGAACATGCCCAGAAGCAAAGGCGGGAAAAATCCACCCATCCCACCCATTGCACCTACGAGGCCCGTGACAGTTGCTCTTTGGGTTGGGAAATATCGCGGTACAAGTTGAAATACTGCGCCGTTTCCGATGCCGAGCAAGGCAGCGCATCCGAGCGCGCCGACCGTGAATGGCAGCATCGACCGCACCCCTAGCAACAATCCGAAGGCAGCCACAGCAGGCAGAATCCAGGAAAGAACTCGCGCTCCACCAATCCGGTCGGATAGCCAGCCCCCGACCGGGCGGCAAACGGTGGCGAGCACGACGAATCCGGCCGTTCGAAATCCGGCGTCCGCCGGTCGCAGTCCAAATTGATCACGCAGCAGTGTTGGGAGATAGATTGAGAAGGCGACAAATCCACCAAACGTCAAGAAATAGAATGCCGCCAGCGCCCACGCGAGTGGTTCGCGGGCTAGTACGTTGAGCATCTCGGAAAGACCCTTGGGACGAGAAGTTTGGGGAGCATTCCGAGCAAAGACCAGGAAGGCCGAAGCCCACACCAAAAGGATGATCGACATTCCCCAATAGACGGAGCGAAACCCGTACGCGACAGCGACCACCGGTCCCAGGAAGACCGCAGCGGACTGGCCAATGTTTCCCAATCCGTACACGCCGAGCGCACTGCCCTGACTCTCCATCGAGAACCAGCGGGAGACGTAGCCTATGCCAACAGCAAAGGAAGACCCCGCCATTCCGAGCAGGAACGCCACCAACAGCAGATTCTGGTAGCTCGTTGCGTAGGGAACAAAGGCCACAGGCAAGGCGACAAAGAACATCAGAACGGTGAAAACAGCGCGGCCTCCAAAGCGGTCGGCCAGCATTCCTATCGGTATGCGGGCCAGCGCGCCCAGAAGAACGGGTACTGCAACTAGAAAGGCCGTTTGGGTCGCTGAGAGATGAAACTGTTGACGAAAACTGGGGGCGAAAGCACTGATGAGGCCCCATGCGGCAAAGCAAACCGTGAATGAGACGGTGCCAAGGAGCAGATGGCGCTTTTGCGAATCCTGAGGATACCCCACTGCATACTCCCACACTCTTTTTTAGAAATTCTACTCTCAGCACTGCGTACTCGGTTGTTGATGATGAATCAGTCGCACTTCGTGTTGCCATCCTAGGGCTGCGTGGAAGGAGGCCGCCGCGCGAATGTAACCAGCAGATTAAACGCAAATAACGTTACAGCCATCATTTCTGTGATGGCGGAGACAGGCAACCACGTCCACGCCGATCGTGCCCAGCCCTGATAGGCGAGAATTTCTGAACTAACGCGCAACAGACATCCGACGGTGAGAAAAAAAGTCGCGATGAACATGAGCTGGGTGCTGAACAACAGTCGCATCCCGGAGAAGGCCGGTAACACCCGCTGTCCGATGGAAAACACCATTGCGGCTAGAAAGCCAACGGTTAGTGCGTGTCGTGATGCTCCCCAAATGCCGTGCGAGTTTTCAACTGAAGCCGCCCATATTCCTAATGCGCCCGCAGCCAAAGCCCAGATGTATGCCAGACGCACGAAGACAGGAAAGCTGGTGTGCACTCCTTTGACCTTGGCTGGGCGCGCGACCGGTTCGAACAACCGGAGCGCATAGACTGCGGTTGCCAAACCGACGACCAGAACTAGGCTTGCAGCTTTCATCCAACCTGCAAAAGCGAGTAAGACACCAGCAGAATTTAGAGCGACCGCCAGCAACAGAACACGTCCGCGCACTGAGCGAAGTCCTAGGAAAACAGGAAGCCACTTAGCACTGAACCCCCATACGAAAGGAACCAAGAATCCCCAAGTCTGAAGAACAAGAAAACGTTGATCGAATTCGGCTGGTATCTCGGGAGACGTTCCACGCATCGCGAGCATCAACGTAATCCCAAAGTTGACCAGAAGGGCGAGAAGTAGTCCCACCGATCCCGCGATGACCACAAATATCCATTCGTCCAGTTTGCTTTTGTCAGAATCTTGAGGACGATGCCCGGAAACTGTGCGGAAGAAGATCACAAAGGCGACCAGTTCAAAGGCGGCCGACAGCGGCAGAAGAGTCCTCCACTGCCACTGGTACACGCTGGTGAGCCATCGCAAGGTAACTCCGAGAGTCCAGAGCGCCCATGACGACCACACGGCCGACAAAGCAAAGGAGTTCAAACGACGCAACTTAGGAATGGAATAGAACCCGATTCCCAGGATGAATGTTCCGATCCAACCGAAGATCTGAGCATGGCCATGGGCCTGAATCCATGCGGCGGACACGGAATCCGGAGCACGATGACTACTAATCGCCAAAAGATTCCATACCCCGAGAAAGGTTCCTGGAAGCAACATGAACAGCAACCCGGTACTGATATAGAGGATCAGCAGGCGCGACAGTGTCGTTTCTCGCGCCGCTGTTATATCGAAAATCTGCAGCGGCGTGAGCGGACGACCGGCTTCTTTCTCAATGCGCGTTGGAAGTGCAGACATGACCGTTCTCTCCGTTAGTGTGTCTTTTCCATCGCAATCGCCCGAGGAAACAGGATGTTGTTCTCCAGGTGAATATGCTGGTGAAGATCAGCTTCAAAGTCAGCCAGCGCCTTGTAGAGGGTTTGATAGCTGATACAGGCGTCGCCCGGAGCCGTATAACCACAACTGGCTTCGCGCATGGCACGCAGGGCGTTGCCAGCGGAGTCATGCTCGTGTTCCATCATGGACACGGGGTTTTGTACGCTGCCGAACGGTGGTGGCAGAACCGGTTCCTTCTGGATCACAGCCTCCTCCATCCTCACTATGTAGGGGAACAGAACCCGCTCTTCCTTCATCATGTGTGTCGTCAGCTCCTGGACCAGTCCCAGAAAGCTGGATCGGACGTTCTGCAGTTCGGGATGGTTCTTCCCGTGGACGGAGCAAACTTTATCCAGGAGAGGAACAAGGCGAGCCAATTCCTCACGCGTGTACTTATGGTGCGTGTTCTTAATGTGTGCGATCAAATCCGCGAGGGGTTCATTCTGCCAGTTCCGGTCTTTCTGCGCAGCGTGTGCCGCTTGCTCGGCCATCTCCAACGAATCGATCACCTGATCCACCGAGACATTCGACACCCGGCACGCTTCTTCCAGTGACTTGTTGCCTCCGCAGCAGTAGTCAATGCCCAGCTTTTCAAAGACTCTCGTGGCAGTAGTATTCTCCAGCGCTAATTCACGGACGGTTTTTTCGGCGGTCATGCTCATTGCATTCTCCTCACGACCCAGCTCGATGCTTATAGGCCGCGCTTGATGTTCTAAAGCTAGCGGAATGAAGGATGCCTGCCGATGACTTTTGTCACGTAGGATAAATTTGAATTAGACAGTTCAGAGTCGAAGGAATCACGAGCAAAATGAGCGCGACAGGAGATTCAGGTTTATTCCGGTGAATTGGTTTCGGCTTCCAACGCTTTCAGATTCGAGATCGTCACCGTCCGCCCGTCGATCTGAAGGATCCCCTCTGCCTGGAGGCGAGAAAGGTTGCGGGAGACGAGTTCGCGGACCGTGCCAATGTGCGATGCCAGTTCCTGATTGCTGGCGGGCAAGGTGATTCCCACGCCTGTAGCGGAACGTTTGCCTTCCTTCTGGGCGAGTCGCAGCAAAAACGAAGCCAGCCTGTGACGCACTGTGGTGAACGAGAGTTCTTCGATGATCCCGACGAGGCGGCGCAAGCGCGAACCGACAACCCGCAAGACCTTTAGCGCCACCTGAGGGTGGGCCAGGCACAAGGCCTGAAAGTCCTCTTTGCTGACAAATAGCAGCGTGGCGTCGTCGATAGCCGTCACAGACGCGGGATAATTCCCACCATCGAATACCGGAAGTTCGGCCACGGAACTACCCGGCCCGTCAATACTGAGCACCTGTTCGCGCCCGTTGGCCGAACTCTTGAAGATTCGCACATGCCCCGACTCGACGACATAGAGCCCAGAACAAGGCTCGCCCTCGCCAAACACGCTCTGACCCGCTGAATAAGTGCGCGGCACAGTACGTTGCGCGAGAAAGCTCAATTCACTTTCCGTCAACCCAGAGAAGATTGGGACTTTGGCGAGTGTCTTTTCAACGGCAGAGGTAGGATCAGGCACGATGGCTATTGTATCGGAGGGTGGTGACGGAAGAGCGTGTGTTCGTCTCCGAGCAGGTCCTTTCCACGCCGTGACAAAAGTCATCGTGCGCCGCCGTATCCCCTCTTATGCTGGTTTTCAGGAGGATGTGGCGTGCCAACCGCTAACCGAGACAAGTCCGGATCGCCACTTCGCTTCTTCAATGCGCTCGATGAAGACGTGCAGAACACTTCCAACTCCGCACCTATCTTGCTGGCGGAACGTGCGGAACATGCTAGGCCCATTCGCAAGAAGTTGATCCGGCGAGATGACCGCGACCACTCGCAACCGCTACGCCTTACCGTACAGATTCTCTTCGCGGCTTTAAACGTATGGATCGGCGCGCAGTTTTATCTTTGGGTGCGCTGGGCCGAAAGCGGAGGCCGAGCGTTCGAAGTCTCCCGACCCGCCGGCGTTGAAGGATGGCTACCTATCGAAGGCCTCATGCAATTGAAGTACTTTCTAATCACCGGGAAAGTGCCACACGTGCATGCCGCTGGTTTCTTCCTCTTCACTTCGTTCCTGATTATCTCGTTCGTCTTCCGCAAGGCATTTTGCAGTTGGATGTGTCCGGTGGGCACCGTCTCGGAATATCTGTGGAAGTTGGGCCGCTCAATCTTTGGTAGAAGCTTTCAGTTGCCACGCTGGGCTGACATCCCGTTGCGCTCGCTGAAGTACCTTGTGTTGAGCTTCTTCGCTTACGCCGTAATCGGCATGTCGGCAGCTTCCATCACCGAATTTCTCAACAGCCCCTATGCGCTCATCGTCGACGTGCGGATGCTCAACTTCTTCCGGTACATTGGCGGAACGGCAGCGTGGGTAGTTTTAGGGCTGGTCATTGCTTCGATTTTCGTGCAGAACTTTTGGTGCCGTTATCTTTGCCCGTACGGAGGGTTTCTCGGACTGGTATCCCTTCTCAGTCCGGTGAAGATCACCCGTAACGCAAGTACGTGTATTGATTGCGCCAAGTGCGCGAAGGCGTGTCCCTCGGCATTACCGGTCGACAAACTGCTCCAGATCCGGTCGGCCGAGTGCACCGGATGTCTAGAGTGTGTAGCAGCTTGTCCAGCCAAAGAAACGCTGACCATGAGCCTACCGTCGGGTGTGCGAAAGCGCCGGGCAATTCCAGCGTGGAGCATGGCCGCGGGAATCGCGATTTTGTTTCTTGGCGTGGTTGGCTACGCAAAGGTCACCGGCCAGTGGAACACGAATCTGCCGAAGCAGGTCTATCTAGAGCTAGTGCCAAATGCGAGCGCGCAGGAACATCCCGTCCCTCGCCGACAGTAATCGCCGCCACGAAACACATTCTCTCACAGCTTCCGAACCTCGACAGGCCCGTGACAAAAGTCATCTACTAGGTCTCTGCACTGGGGTACGTTCAAGAGAGTGAGGCGTACGCCATGAGCGAGTTGATTGACAATCGGGCACATCGGATTTCTGTTCTCAAGGAGATCATCCAGCATCTGCATGCCGGTGCTGGCCCGGAACTGGTAAAAGAGCAACTACGCAAAATCATCGGAGAAACCGATGCGACTGAGATTATGGCCATGGAACAACAGTTAATGGCCGAAGGCATGCCGGTCGATGAAGTACGCTCGATGTGCGATCTGCACTCGCAAGTCACGCGTGATGTACTCGTCCAGTTGGCCCCGCCCGCGTCCGTTGAACCGGGACACCCCCTTGATACCTTCCGCCGCGAAAACGACGCACTCAAAAAGGCAATCGCGACAATACGGGGGACTTTCGCCGAGATCGCTGACCTTGCCCCGATTGCCGATTCTAAGGAAATCGTCTTTCGGCTACGCCAGTCGGCAAACGACCTCATGGATATCGACAAGCACTATCAGCGTAAGGAGCATGCGCTGTTTTCTTGCCTTGAGAGGCACGGAATCACCGGACCTTCCAAGGTCATGTGGTCGAAAGATGACGAAGCGCGAAGCCTATTAAAGGAGATGAATCAGGCGGCACATGATTGTGGATCGACAGTCGCCGATGTGAGGCGGTTCTTTGCGCAGGTTGCACAGCCTGCATTGTCGGCAGTAGAGGAAATGATTTTTAAAGAAGAAAACATCCTCTTTCCAATGTCGCAGCAGACCCTCACCCAAAACGAGTGGGCTGAGATATGGTCCGCGTCTCCGCAATACGGTTGGTGCCTGGTCGAGCCACAAGAGGGTTACCTTCCGCCTGTGGCCGCCGCAGTCGCCACTGGCACTGTGCCCAAAGATGGGACAATCATGATGCCGACTGGCCATGTCAGCGTCGAACAACTGACCGCCGTCCTCTCGACTTTGCCGCTCGATCTGACCTTCGTCGATGCTGAAGATCGAGTTGCCTTCTTCAGCGAAGGCCCGGATCGTATCTTCGCGCGCAGCAAAGCCATCATTGGGCGTAAGGTTCAGCACTGCCACCCGCCGCGGAGCGCCGACACGGTCAACAAGATCCTGGACGATTTCCGCTCAGGCCGTCAGAGCGTTGCCGAATTCTGGATTAACTTTCAAAGTAAGTTCGTCCATATCCGCTATTTCGTTGTTCGTAACGACGAGGGTAAGTATCTGGGAACCGTGGAACTCACTCAGGACTTGGCGCCGCTCCGCGAACTTTCTGGCGAGAGGCGACTCCTAGCGTACGAAAACAATTAAAATCGACTTCGACTCCCGCAAATTACTCGGCTGTTCTGCCCTTCGGAGGTTGTGGCAATAGAACGAGAAATCTGGGGACGTTAAGGGGACGATAACAGATGCTCTCCGGTATCACTTCGTACCAAACGTTGTCCGCCGACACCGTTTGATATCAATGGGTTACATTACATTGTTGCCCTGTCACGGCAGAGGCCGCGGGTTCGAGTCCCGTCGTCCCCGCCAACTTTCTAGTTGATTCTCAATGAGTTACCCGGAACGTTCGCCGCAGAATGCCGCAAAAATGCCTGCGTCGCACGCTCCACTGCATCCCGCCGATCATTTGAGATAGCGTGGGTATATCGCATCGTTGTCTTGATGTCGGAGTGCCCCATGCTGTCCTGAACCACCTTCGGGTTTGCACCACCCTCCGAGAACATGATCGTTGCGTGTCCATGCCGAAAGGCGTGGAATGCGCCGCGGGGTATCCCCAGCCGATCACGAATCGGATGCAGCACTTTTCGCCGTACGTACTGAGCGCCTATAGGCCCACCCTTGCGATTTGCAAAGAGTAGGCCGTAATCGTTCGGTCGCCAGCGCGCTTTCGATAGTCCGCCAACATCGCCGCCAGTACGTCAGGTATCGGGAGATCGCGACGGCTGGTTCTTGACTTGACCGTCAGGATTCGCCCGTACCAAGTGCTCTGACGAACGCACAACACAGCGTTCTCAAAATCCACATTTGCCCAGGTAAGCGCGTGCGCTTCGCCGGTGCGGAGTCCGAGATAAGCCATGCACGCGAAGCACAGGTTCCAAGGTTCCGGTGCTGCGTCGATAATGCGTTGCGCCTCGTCGGGAGTGAAACAACATACTTCCTTTTCGGCGTCTTCGACGGGGATGAACAACGTTCCCCAATCCAATTTCGCCGCGACGTAGCCCCAGCCGCGCGCCGCTTTCAGCATGGCGCTGAGCTGCGATATGGCGTTTTTAATTGTCTTGCGAGACAAGCCCCGCTGCTGCATGAAATTGATCATGATTTGCGGGACTCTGCCAGTTACTTCGTCAAGTCGATACCGGCCGATGGTTGGGTTGATGTAGATTCGCGAGATCGAACGCACGGCTTTAGCCGCCGAAGGTTTGAACGTCGGCGTCACATCACGTTCGTAGATTTCCGCGAATTGTTCCACCGTTACCGCCATGCCCGGTCGGTAATCAGGCGCATTGATATGATCAATTATCCGATCCGCAACGCGCCTAGCAAGGGCTTTGGTCGACAAGTCTTTCGTCAAGCCGACTCGCGCTCGGCGTTCGACCCTTACAACCGTGCCCATTTCATTGAGTACATCCTCGCGCCAGCGCAGGATCCACAACTGACCTTCTCTGCGCAACGCGCCACGCTGGTAACGTTTTCGAGCCAAGGTACCTCCAGTCCTTGGCCCGCCGATTCCCAGCGGAAGCATAGCACGGTCGGCTTGCCGCGCTGGCATCGGGCTGTGGATTTCAGGTGTCATTACGGGTTCAGAGACTTACTTCCGGCGCTTCCGGCGCAGCTTCCACAATCAATGGGAAAAGTTCGATCTGCGCTTCAACAGCAACTTTCTTCTTGCGTGGTGCCTTCGCCTTTCGGATCAGGAACGGATTCACGAATCCGGGGCAGCCACAAAATTCCTCGGTCGATTCATCCGCTTCTGCACAATGGCCGTCAGTGCACTCGTAGTTCACGGGATTCAATTCTTGGTCAAAATGTGAGCAGACGTAGGATTTATAACCGACTGTGAAGCCGGGGCGGCCCTTTACACAATGATGCTGCTTGGGATGAGAGCACCGGGCGCACGGTGTCCAGCCGTCAGCGCGCGGGCGTTTCAATTTAATTTTGGCCGCCAAGGTCGCGCGGAACTGAGTACAGCCGCACGGATGCGTCTCTTTCCCGTCCCATACGCGGGCTTCGCAGTGCTCCAGCAGGCACATAAAAAAGCCGGTTGCGCTTCCCGCCGGCCAGTGAAACCTTGGCGTGCTGGTGCAATGCAGATCGTGCCGGTGTCCGCAGTCAATGCAGGACGTGCGTTGGGTCAGGCCGCTCATTTTATGACCCTCAGCCAATAGCGAAACGGATTTCCTTTCTCGCCGTCGCCAAGCCTGGCAGCGTCCAGTTCTTTCAGCGCGCGGCGAATCGTCGCACGGGTCTGCCCGGTTTCCTCCATCAATACCAGAATCGTTTTGGCGCCTAATTCGGTACTGGATAAAGTGCGCATGACGATACTAACGGCATGATCGAAGACAACGGCGTCGTTGTTTCCGAGAAGGACGTATTCGCTCGTAGCACTATTCCAGTTGATAACCAACTCGCTCGGCGTCTCCGAGAACCGGCTGATCGTCGAGATTTTCCGAATGGTCTCCTGCTGGTGCCGGTGGTTTCCGTCCGGTCTTCACAGCGACATCAAAACGTCGGCAACTCCGCCGGTCGCGGAAGATCCGCGGGCAGCGTCTTCAACATCTCCCCCCGATTTTCTTTCGTGGACGGAATACCAGATCCCCCAGCCGCGACCACAAGCCGCCTGCAACGGGCGCATGGCCGCCAGCATGGCACCGCTGGAGTTTTCATCGTCGCCGGCGAGTCCGGCCAACTGGCTAAAGGTGTCGAAGACCAAAAGCACGGCATTCGTCCGTTCGCACTCCGCCACCGCAGCCGCGACGATGCCCGGCCAGCCGAGCCCGAAGGCATCATGACGCTGCATTATCGACATGCCTTCCAGACCGACCAAGCCAGCGCGTTTCAAAGCCTGACAAAAACTACTGCCGTTCTGCTCGGTGACCAACACGATATTGCCCCGCTTGATTGGCTGGCCGAGAAATGGCATTCCCTTAAGCAATGACGCACAGGCGGAAAGCATAAAACTGGTTTTACCTGCCTTGATTTTCGCGGACAGTTGGCTGATTGCGGTTCGTTCTACGAAGTGCGGGAAAATCCAGTCAGGTTTCACTGTAGCCGCAGCCATGATTTCCCGAAGGTTCTTGAACCGCGATCCGACTATGCGGTTCCGCTGGGTTGATGCCAAAGCTTTCTGAATCGTGTGCAACCCATAAGTGCTCTCACCCCAGGGCCTATCCCACTTGTTGCGAAACAGCCCGGAAGCGCGGAAGGCTTGGTCTATTTCTTCCACTGTGGAAAATTCTTGCGCCAAGTAACTGGCGAAGGCCAGGTCCGCTTCACTCTGCGACGGGTAACGCGGAGATTCGCACTCCTGCCAGCGACCTTCTTTCAACTGTGTGTAGTTATCGGTCACGACCAGCGGATCTGCTGCTGGTTCCACAGAGGAGAGAGAAGAATCAGGTTTCTCGAAAACGAACTCGCCGGCCATCATCCGCGCGTGCAAAGGCCCCAAGTCGAGGGTCTCGACGGTGAGCGGCGAGCTAGGGAAGTGCAAGCCGGTCGCGGTGCCGTAGGCATCGGACGAATACATTTCGACGCTACCCTTTTTCCGTCCGGTCGGAGGCAGGACGCCACGGCACCAGCCGTGCAGTCCTGAGTTGCTCGGGCTGGTTTCCCAATACGTCGGATGATCGCGCACAACCTACAGTGCCCAATCAGCGATCTCGCCAGTCTGCGGATCTATACAGTGATCTTGATCTATGAGAACGTAACCGTCCTCCTTCTTGAGCGCGACACCAACACCGTTATATTGGTCGCTGGACTGGGCCACGGCTTCTTCATAGGTCCGCCAGTCGGCGGGGTTATTCTTAGTCGCTCGTTTTCCCGAGCCAGCGACATAAGGTGGCTTTGTGAGCCTGCCGTCCCGTGTTTCCAGTTTCCAGCAAAGCCACCGCCGAAGCTGCTTTAGTTCCGCGGGGAAGTTTTCGAGTTGTGGCTGTGCTTCGCCTATCGTCATATTGGGCTCGGGATCGCGGTGGGGATGATCGCGAGGACCATCCCCATCGTGATGTTGATTAGGGCTCTTCCACCGCTGCCGCGGGCTCCTCCAGTTCCTCCGGCTCTATGCCGGGTCCGGTCTCGAACGGCGCGAACTTCTTTTTGAGGCGCTGGATGGTGGCGCCAGCAGTGATGGTTGACACCAGCGGAGTCGCTGAGGTCTGCATCGCGGGAACAACCGGTGTGGCTTGTGGCAAGGACCTGGCAGTCAAGATTTTCATCCACGTCCCCTTCTTATTCCAGTCCAGTTCGAGTTCGCACTGGCGACCAACTAGATCTGGCATGTGGAGGGACGCAGGCAAGTTGCTGGCACCCAGCAGGGCCTTCACGATGGGGGTTAGGTTGCTCTTGTTCGCTAGCGTCTTCGTGTAGTCGCCGCTAACAACCAACGGGCGGCCAGTCTGCGGTGACGTCTGGTCCAGAAGCTCAAAATCCAACCGCAACTGGTCCTTTGGTCCGAAGCCGAAAGTCTTGACGCCGATATCAGTTGCGTCGACTAATTTTGCAGGATGCCAGCCGGGGCTGGCGGTGGCGGGGCGATGAATCGTTAATCCACTCATAATCGGTGATCTCCTTTTTTCTCTTATCGTTTTTTAGTTTGGAATTTCGGTAGTCGAGTCGAGGCGCGGCAGTCGGAGGCGCGCGTCCACAGAAGAAGATGATGATGAGAATCATTGCGACACCGCCTTGCACGAGTGTCCAGGTGAGAACGGGCTTGCGGCCCAGACGCCGGGTTCAATTTCGCGCACATCGTGACCGGTAGCGCGGCCGCATACCAAACGCAATACGGCGACGGGCTGACCACATCGGCTACAAGGGCAGGGATGACGGACCACGGCATAGCCTGGTGGCGGATCGTTCCACGGATCTGGTGGAATACGGATGAGCTCAGGTTCGAGCTCCTCGAAATAGAGGGTCTTGTCCTGCCAGAAAAAACGGAGCTCGATGCTCTCGAAGGTCGTGTTAGTATCGTGCAAGTTCCAGTCTCCTAAAGTCCCCGCGTCGCCGCGCGCCCGGCAAGGTTTCGGCGATGTGGGGGATTGTTTTTTTTATTGGCCCGAAATCTGGGCCTTCTGCTTACGTTGCCACCGCTGCCAGAGCCTGCTGTTGGTTCGGGCAATCGCCGCGGCAATCTCAGCAATCTCCTCCCGCTCCTCAGGCGGTTTGTCTTGAGCTTCCATCCGCATCAAGGCGGGAAAGTTGCCGAGCCAGTCGTGCGCTTCTTTGATAATGTTCTCGGTTTTGCGGGTACGGGCCATTGATTCTGCTCCTGAAACCCAAGGATGGATGGAGCAGCGGGAACAGAACTAAACTATTTTCGGAAGGCGGTTTCGTGCAGTGTTTATGCGGGTCCCAGAACTCAGTTCTGGGACTTATGTTCCGAAGCCATCACCAGGGAGTACCTTTTTACCTAGAGGATGCAAGGCTCGGAGGAAACGGTTACGGATTACCTTGCGGTGCTTTGTATGCAGAAGCGCGTCCACGTACTCTAGTAGCAAGTTCGTTCCCTTAGGCGTGAACAAGGCGCCATTGCCTCGGATTCGGTCAGCCCAGTCTTCCAAGGTTCCTTCGGTCATGTCGGGAGGCAACTTACCGAAGGCCAGCATAAGAGCGCGCGCAGCCGGACCCGGTGTCCTACCGTCGGGGTGTTCGGCTTTGATCGGCGTTGGTAGGATGGCATGTTGCTCGGGAACAGCGAGACTAGGGGCCAGATAAGTCCCGGTTATGCGGGGCCAGAAGATCAGCCAGTAACTGCTCGTCGGCGATGTCGGCTTCCAGATCCGTACCCAGCGCACTGCTAGGCCGCGGCCGCGGCTGGTGAATCACGGTGAAGCTACGACTGTCGGATTCTGTCATCTGGGCCCGACCTGAACGGGCGGACGGAGTGGGGGATGGCTTCAGGTGCCGATTCCCCGCTTGGGCTCCGTCACGGCTTGCGCCGACATCTTCAGCATAGCAACCCGTCTAATAAGCCTGTCAATCTGACTCTTTGGCCCCAAGGCCAGGTGAAAGAGGACCTGGCCAAGCTTAGCCGGAAAAATGCTGGCCAGGTGGCTACACCCTGTAATAGAACATTGGCCAGCATTTTTCTGAGTCGTTGATAACAAAAGAAAAAAATCCTGGCCAAAACTCTATTTCAGAGGTTTGGAGATCTGGCCAGTATTTTCTGGGACCATCCTTTTCTCCAATCTTTTCTGTGGAATTTAACAGTGGCGCCGTGAACTTCCCCGGATTAGGTCGGAGGCAGGGATCAGGGGAAAAAGGTCGGTTCCTACCTCGGTAGCTAAGTACCTCAGTACCATTTAGGAGATTCGAAAAATCCTTGCAAAGCCCACCGGACTTTGGTAAAAAGAAGGAGAGGACGCTTTCCTGGCACGCTTCACGGCGTGGGGGGAAGGCGCCCTCTTTTTATTTATGGCAGAACAAATCGAATTGAAACGAACGCCTTCGCCGCCTGGTCTCGCCCAGAGTCAGGGCCAGAGGTATTCCCTATTGGGGCAGACGCTGCTGCGTCGCCAAAAAGAATTTTCAGATGTCTTTAGCGAGCCCTGGCTATCCGCCAGAGAGGCCGCGGCCGCGTTGCGGGTGAATGTTTGTACCTTTCGCCGATATGCCAAAACCGGCGTCCTGCCTGTTGTTCGCTGCGGACCGCGCGGCTGGATGCGAATTCGGGCCAGCGCGATCAGGAATTTTCTTGAGAGGGGGTCTGCAAATTAATGGCTGACTGTTCTGTATGTACAAACCCGTTGCTCGGCGTTGTCGCCAGCATGATTGATTGCCAAGCCCGCCCCGAGGAGATCGCCGATTCTACCGGTCTTCTCGTCACCGATATCGAGGCACACATCGCTTTGTGCTGCCAGATGCCGGCACCCGTGAACACTCTGCAGGCGAGCGACGAACGTCTCCAGACTTTGCAGGACAGGATTAACGTCGCCATCACCGCCAGTGGGTTGCAAGGTGATCTCAGGGCACAGCTAAGCGGTCTGGGTCTGGCGCTCCGTGCCGAGGCAGAACTTCGTAGGCGAGTTGAAGACACTGAGGCCAAGGCGCGTCCATTGCCGGCTAATCGGAACGAATGGACCGAGGAAGAGGCTCAGCGGCACCGAGATTACAGCGACAAAATCGTAGCCGACCACGCGTACTTGGCGCAGATGACGCCGGCCGAAGTGTTGGCTTTGTTTTCAGAGTTAGATCCGGCCAGCGTTGAGCGAGAGATGTTAAGAGAACAGCTAACCCGTTACGTAAGCTGCTGGTTGAACCTACGTTCAAACATTAAGCCAGTTCCGGAGTCATGGCGCCTCTTAAATTTTCACATTGCCGAGATGCAGCGCCAGTTCGCAAAACTTGAATCGACAGTTCAGTAAAGGACAGGATTAGGAATGGACGAACAAATCAAATCAAAAGAAGTCGAGCTGGCCGCGGCCAGCACCGCGCTGGAAGAAAAATACGGCAACCTTCGGCGTTTGCAGGCTGAGTTACCGCGCGATGCAGTCCGCGTGCAGGCGCTGCTTCAGGAACTAACGGCGCTGCGCTCGCGGTTTCCCGCCCCGCAGCCAGCAACGACGCAACCAGAGTGGTGGGACTCGGCCAGCGCTGGCGCCAAGCGGACAGGTTCTATGGGAGACAGGGGACCGAGATCAAGCTAGGGAGAAAACTGAATGCGAAAACGATCAATTTTAGAGATTGAAATTTATGGCGCCGATTATTTTACAGCCGCTCCAAAACCCAAGGTGCCCGAGACGCCGCTAGACGATCCACTTTGGCCCCATCGACCCACTAGCCACGAGGCGAACGACAGAATCGCGCAAATAGAACGGGACGCTTTCGGTGCTGAGATTCTCGGCTGGGAACTGGAGGAATTTCGGAAGGCCATAGCCGCGCCGGCTGCCGAGCGTAGCGATACCTTCTCCAAATTCATGCTTCAAGAGAAACGCGCCGAAGAATTGAATGCGCAGATCGAGGAGCTCATATCCACCGAGATGAATAAACTCTTGATTCCCTTCAAGGCCGCGCAGATCGTCGAGGAGAAGAAAGTCGATTTAGCAAAACGCGCACCGACGCGAAAATTCGCAATCGCGAAAATGTTGGCACCACTGCGACGCCTGTTCGCTGACGATATTCCGCCCCACATCGAGGAGCGGTTTTCTTCTCTGTCGGACGCGTGCGAGGGGTTCATTGTCGCCGCGATCCTTGAGGCGGCTTGATTTCATCGTCGGACAACGTTTTCCTCGCGAGCTGGGATTTGTGTCATTACCCGGCCACGTCTCCTAACGTTCAAGAGCGATGAGGACGGGGCGGACTAAATTGGTCTGCCCCCTTTATCACTAGAAAGCAGGGATTCGATGACATCAGATATCAATTACTTCGGCGGTACGCCGTAATCAATGGCCCGACCTTGAACGCCGATGGAGCTGTCGGCGCCTTCTGGCGCTGGGAATAATTATTAAGTTGCTCCCCCCAGGCGCGCCTTAAAGCCGGCGGCGAATTCTCCCGTACCATTACGCGGCCTTTAAGGCTCGCTGTAGCGTATTTACGGAGCATCCGAGCTTTTTGGCGATAGGACGCAGCCCTAGGCCGTCCACTTGCATTGCGCGGGCCTTTTCCACGTTCACTCTAACCGGCCTGCGTCCGAGTGTTGCGCCTTGTTTCACAGCGCGCAGCAGCCCCGCGCGGGTGCGCTCGCTGATCGTGATCCGCTCTTGCTTCGCAACAGCGGCTAGGACGCTTAGAACGATGCCTGTGGTCATTTCGTTGCCGGTGTCGAGGAATGGTTGCGTGAAACTGCGCCACCCGACTCCCCAGCCCTTCAATTCTTCGAGGTAGCCAATCGTCTTGACGATGCCCTCGCGGGAAAGCCTGTCTAGCGCCCCAGAACAGCAGTAAGTCGAATTTCTTCTGACTGGCGGCCAGCATCATCTTCACGAACTGCGGACGTTCTTTCTTACCAGAGCCGGACACGGTGTCCACGAACTCGAACGCGATCTCCCAGCCCTGTTTCACAGCGAAATCGCGCACCTGATCCAACTGGTTTAACTCATCCTGTTTCCGCGTGGAGATGCGCGCATAAATCCCGATTTTCATAACTCACCTCTGAGTTAGCGTATCAACAATTGTACATATGTTGATATATTTGTTTTCGTCTGCAACCTACTGAAACTGCGAGAGGGTTTTTGTGACCCTTTGTTGACACACCGGAACCCGGTAAACGCAAAAATCCCGATCACGCTAGGGTGAGGCTAGCCGCAATCGCCCCGTGCGGTGTCAGGAGTCTCGACTTTTGCAGCCGTTAACCACGCCAGTAATCGCAGGAATGCCTTCTCCCGTCCCACAGGAGATGCTACGGAGCCTCGAAAGTCATTGCAGGTCGCTCAATCCCGTAGAATCTGGTCTGCTCGTCTCCTGGCGTAGTTCGCCGGTCGCTCTTGACGTATCTGACCGGCGTCGAGTCCAGACTAGCGACCGGGAGATCTCGCAGGCACAAATTCCTTTTCGCCGGCGGTGGAGTCGTGGACCGTTAACCGAGACCGGCGAAATCGCCAGTGTTCATGCTGGTTTTCATGCCCTATAGAACCGAAAAGATCGGGCGGCCGACCTGCACAGCCTACCTTTGACATGCACCAGAGTTCAGAAAATAAACGTGCACATTCCAAAAGGGCGAAACCGCGGCGGCCCGTCTGGCGCCGCGCGACGAGGGGTAGCACGATGACTCAAGTCATCCCGCCGTACGGCAAACGCGTCGTTCCCTTTTGTGGTAACTCTCCCGATTTTGGTGTCGATTTCTTCCAGTCATCTCCATAATCAATCCCATCTTGGTGCAACTTTGCCTGAGTGTCAGCCGTCAATTCCACTCGAAAAGGTGGATGATAAGCAGCGGGGCGTGGCGTGGGCGTATTGTCAGTGATCGGTCCAAACCCGTCTTCTACCGCGGCCAGGCGCCCATCGAAGAAGACTTTGTCGTCGTCATCCAAAATCCGAAGGTCCCAACCCGAACCCATTTCCTGCTTCTCAGCTTTGTCTGCGAAGTGGCGAGTAATTTCTCCGAACAGGTTTTCCTCTTTGGGCTCGTACTTCACGTTCATCTTCATTGGAGTCCCTCGCGCGCTAATTATGCCTTCTGCCTTATCAGAAATCCCGGCCGCGTCTCGACCCTGATCGCGGTTCCGGTTCTTAGCACACTTCTTGGAGTCACTAATGTTTGAAATCGAGCCAGTAGGGATTGTATGAGCTATTCGCCAACCCGCTTGTCAGGGCGACGAACTCCGAGGTGCTGATGATGTAAATGATCGTTTCTTGTACACCGTTCGTTACTACCACTCGTCCGTTGGACGCGACGGCATAAGTCCCATTGACGGGACCTGAGGATGGTGTGTACGATCCGTTGCTTTCGGGACCATTCTGGTCTGCTGTTCCGGTGATGGTACCTATTCCGTCGAAGTTCACAGAATCGACTTCCTCACCCACCGCGGGACCGACTGGCTCTTCGCTTCCGCCGTTGAAACTCCCGTTCAGCGAGGCGTTTGTGTAGAGGTTCCCTGATTGCTGCACCATTCCACCGCGGTCCGCTTCCGAAGTGGTCCCGATGATGAAAGCCTTGTTGGGGCTAACAAGGTAGAAGACAGGCGGATTGCACCCTTCGCAGTCGAAAACTCCGCTAATGTTGCTTAGCGCTACACGTCCGTTTGACGCCACGAGGTAGTCTCCCGTTCCGGTATACGGGGTTTCCGTGCCATAGGCGTCCATGATAAAAGTGAACGACCCGCTGCCATCAGCGGTGATGAGTCCAGCCTGCGCTTCAGAAATTTCTACCACAATGTTGCCGCTGAGCGACGCGTTGGTAAACGGGCCAGTTTGCAGTAGCGCCTGCCCGGCTACTACTGGACTACCAGCGCCGTCCTCTTGCAAGAATAAGATTTCGGAAGCATTCACCACGTAAAAGACTAAACTCACGGCGCCAGAAGCAGTGCTGACTATGGTTGCAGTGCCGCGACCACTGGACGCCACGCTATAAAAGCTTTCCCCCGCAATTATGGTTCCCGTAGCAACGTTACCGCCATCGTTGAAATCATATTCGCCGCTGATGATGTTTCCGTTGCCATCAGTAGTGAGTACACCAGCTTCTGCTAAGCGGGGTGCACCTCCGTCCGCCCCGACAAATTCGAAGGCGTAGCTGCCACTGATCTCGCTAGTGGAGAACGCAGTGGTCTGTTGCCTACGTAGTATTCCAGCTCCTTCAAAGCCAGAGTTTGAGTCACCCTCGGTGCCACCCTCTGAGCAGCAGTCGTAAAAGATAATGTTTCCATTCCCATCGGATTGAAGAGAGAAAGCAAGCATCCTGCTGGGACTCGCCGCAGTGGTAATGATTCCTAGATTGTTGGAAGCCAAACAGTAGGTGCCTGCGAGGGGCTGATCCCCCGGGCCAACGTAGGAGTATGTTTCCAAATTCCCCTGCGTGATGTTGCCGTTGCCATCAGCTTGCAAACTACCCACCCCAGCGGCGAATAAGTTGCCGTAAGAACTGGTTGTCCAACCTCGTATCATCACGACGTAGTTGCCACTGAGGTTTGCATTGTTTACACAGGCAGCTTGAGCAGTAATTGTAATGCTCAGGTTAACGCTGGCCGTGCCTACCGGATCTTCTGAATCAGAGACCGAAACCGTAAAGGTTGAAGATCCCCCTGAGGTCGGAGTTCCAGAGATGGTCCCGCTGGAACTAAGGGAGAGGCCGGCCGGAAGACCGCCGCTGGTGCTCCAGGTGTATGGTTGCACTCCACCGCTGGCGTTCACCGTGGCGCTGTAGGCTGTGCCAACCTAAACTCCTTTATGTTGGAGTGTCCTGCAACTCCTAAAAGCCCTTTTTGGATAACTTCTGATTGCCGACCACTCGCCAAGAACACCGCACGACGTATGTGCGAGTTCGAGGAGCCTCAAAGCGGCTTGCGCCTTTGGACGAAGGCGATGACCTGACTCAATTCAGAGATTACCGACCAATTCGAGTTTCGGCGCCCCCGAAGAAAGAATCGCTCGAACGTCTCGCATAGGAGGCTGGCCGAAGAATCGGCTGTATTCGCGATTGAATTGCGTAGCACTTTCGTAGCCGACCTCAAAAGCCGCACTGGCGGCGGCGAGGCCCGGACGAGCTGAACAGCGCCGCTACTATCACGAGCAATGCCGCACCCAGATAAACGAAGGTCTTGAGGTTCTTCTGCAAGACACCTTTTGGTAGCTCCAGCTTGCGACGCAACATTGGCTCGGGCTGCGGGTCTGTGTGTGAGGTAAAGACATTCTCGGTCATGACGGTGATCCCTTGCGTGAAAATTCCATCTTCTTTTTACCGAGCTCCACATATCCGCTGTCCATGATCTTCGGAATGATGTACGTCCCTTCCCGAAGGTCGTAGGTAACGAGGTTGGGCTTATCGTCCTTCATTTCATACACGCTGAATTTTTCAGGCGCGTTAGTCTTGATGTACGTGAACTTGTCGTCGTGATAGATCGACTGGATATAGAAAGGGGCTTCGTTCGCCTTGTAGGCATAGTCAAACTTGAGCTGTGTCGGATAGGCGCTTTTGTACTCATCTAGGGCCTGCTCAACGTGCGATTGCAGGGCGGCAAGCTGCTGCCGAGATTGTTCGAGTTGGGCGGCGGGCACGAACTGCGGAGGGCCGCTCGCGGCCACAATCGCGGAACGATCAGCCGGTTCGACGATCACTTTCAGATCGGGGGTCGTCGATAAGGTAGAGATGTCCTGGAGAGTGAAACTGTAGATGTTCCCCTTGTCCGTAATGAGATTCAAGTTGGAGCTGATGCCCTGTTTCGCCGGATGCACAAAGCAAAAGTTCCCAACCACATCCACGATCCAGAACTCCTTGTCACCCGTGGCGGCTTCCATGATCTTCTCGGTCGTGGGTAGTTCGATAAGGGTCGTATATTTCAGCTTGGCGCGGATGGGAACGATGTCCTGCGAGTGATACTGCACCGTACGCGCAGAGTCCTGGGCGAAAGCACCGATGGAAGAAACAACCAAAGCGCAATTGACGACGAATTTCAGATGCCGCATAGAGCTCTCCTTAGCGGTTGTTGTTCGAAGTTGATACGGCCAGCGCGCGCGGCCGGAACGGATGATCCTCCGCGAGATGGCGAAGTCCATCCGCGATATCGAAGCGGTCGAAATATTCCTGCTTCTTGAGGTTGTCGCGAGCATTGTTGGTCGCCATCCAGTGCGAGACGGAATCGACGTTCAAATGCACTTTCTTGGAGGTCTGCGCCTTCCGAATCAGCATTTGGCCCGGTGGAACGAGGCCGTCGATAAGGTCCAGTTCGGTGTCGTTCAGATGAAACGCCTCGCGGTAAACTTCCCGGTTCATGTCCGGATTGGCGAGGAAGATCTTTGTCGGGCAACTCTCGGCCACTATCGCCAGCATCCCCGATTCCTCAAGTTCTTTGATGGATTGCGTGGCAAGGATCATCGCGGCGTGGTGCTTGCGCCAGGTTTTCTGCGCCTGCACCACATAGTTGCGAATGGTCTCGTTCTTTATGAAGAGCCACGCCTCATCGAGCAGGAAGAACTTGGACGTCCCGAGGTTCTTGGGGTCAGTGATCTCATTCGATGCTCGATGCAAAACATAAAACAGCAGTGGTTCTAAAACCTCCGGCATCCCAGAGTCGGCGTTCTTCTTTGAAGTCCAGACGGTAACGTTGCTCGTTACCCTCAATGAGCACGCGGAAGAAGCTGAAGAGAAACTGCAGGTTCTCTTTGGTCTGAGGTAGCGAGAAGGGGTTGATGGTGAAGTCCCGCGCTTCCTGACCCACATTGAGATACGAACCCTTGAATATCGTCGTAAGCGACTGGAAGCTGCCGCCGATATCAAAGATGAAAGTCAGCGGCGTGTACTTCTGCGCGTTCTGCAGCAGAAAAACGCAAAGATAGGATTTCAGTAAGAAACCGGTGCGTGCCGCGCCTGGCGATGTCGAACGGTCATAAGAACGACGATCCCTAGGTTTGTCGGGCTCCCGAGAATTCGGAGCGGATAGCTTCGTTTGTTTTCACCTCTGCGAATAGTAAATCTCACTATTTTCGATTATCATCGATTGTGAAAATAGCCCGGAACGCTATTTTCGACCCTAGGAAGGCAGATGTGGCCCATGCGACCAACATTCCCGGCCAGAAAGTATCGCAGGGCAGCTATTCAGCCTTTGTGCCGGCGCCCCTGCCTCCTGAACTGGAGTGGACACCGCGGCTGATTGGGGCGCTCTCGGATGCAGACCGGTTGGTCGGAAGATTAGCGGGCGAGGGTGGTCGGCTTCCCAATCCTCACATTTTGATTCGACCCTTCGTACAGCGTGAAGCCGTTCTATCGAGCAAGATAGAAGGGACACAGGCCACGTTGGGTGAGTTGCTTGCCGCTGAGGCGGGAGCGATCGTGGATCGAAGTCCCGAAGATCTTCGGGAAGTTGGCAATTATGTAGTCGCTCTTGAGCACGGAATCTCGCGTCTCAAGAAACTTCCTCTTTGCGTCCGGCTCACCCGCGAGTTGCACGAAAAACTCATGACGGGCGTCCAGGGGCATCGGGCTGCACCCGGACGTTTTCGGAAGATCCAAAATTGGATTGGCAAACCCGGCAGCACTATCGCAACGGCTTCTTACATCCCACCTCCCCCAGGGGAGGTCGAGCCGTGCCTTGCGGACTGGGAAAAGTTCCTGCATGAATCGACCCTTCCGCCTCTGGTAACCATAGCTCTCGCTCATTATCAATTCGAAGCCATTCACCCGTTTCTTGATGGCAATGGCCGAGTGGGACGGCTGCTTATAACCTTGTTCCTGATCGAGCGCCAGATCCTCCCGACACCTCTGCTCTATTTGTCAGCGTTCTTTGAAGCTTCAAGGCGAGACTACTACGACGGTTTGCGCGCGATCAGCGAACGCGGGGCATGGAACGATTGGTTGGAGTATTTCCTGCTGGGAGTCGCTCGCATGTCTGAGGATGCTTTGAGTCGAGCAGTGCGAATCAACGGACTACTGGCCGATTGGCAGAAGAGAGTTTCGGGGGAGTCAAGCAACAACCCGTTGCGCGTAGTCGAACTCTTGGGGGCAAATCCGTTCATCACTACAAGAGGCGTGACGGACAAATTGGCGATCGCGTTTACGACCGCGCAGCGCGCCATCGAACGACTGGAACGTGCGCGTATCGTAAAACGGGTTGGCGATGCAAAGCGCGATCGAGTGTATTGCGCAACTGCTCTTTTGGATATCCTCGAAGAGCCGGCCCGCCTCAAGCCAGCCGAAAACAAATAGCTCCGAATGCGTTCGGGCCGCGAGGTTTGGTTCACCGCGAGGGTATCAGAATCACAACTTAGGATATCCGATTCAAAAAACACCATGACTGAACGACTCTCTCGAAAGGCGCTCTACGATCTCGTCTGGTCCGAACCGATGAAGACTCTCTCCGCACGGTTCGGGATCTCCGACGTGGCACTTAAGAAGACCTGCGCACGGGCAGGAATCCCGACCCCAGACCGCGGTTATTGGGCAAAGAAAGATGCGGGAAAGGATACGTTTCAAGCGGCATTCTCCACACGTCCCCCTGGGATGGACGATGAGGTTTCAATCGGGAGCGGAGGCAATGGTTCGTACCGCCACTGGAATCAGGAGGAACTTCTCACCCCCATTGGTGCTCCTCCAGAGTTCTCCGAGCCGATCGAGACGGTGCGGGCACGGATAGCTGAAACTGTCGGTCGCGTAGCCGTTCCGCATAAAATCCTCAATTGGCATCCCGCGATTGATCGTCTCCTGAGGGAGGATGAAAAACGCCGAGAGAAGCAGCTAGCCGACCCATATCCAATGTCGTGGAACAATCCGATCTTTGAAACACCATTTGAACGCCGTCGGCTTCGGATATTGAACAGCCTGTTCTTTGCGGTCGCGAAGATGAACGGTAAACCATCGGTCCACGGCCGCGAAGCACGGGAGATTCACATTTCCTTTTTCCAGCAGCATCTTCATCTCCATCTTGAAAAACCTAAGATATCAACTCGTCGTGCACGAGCCGGAAACGCCACTGGGGAATCCAACGACACGAAACTGTGCTTGTCTGTTGTGAAGTTTTTCGGCTCTGAAGAAGTGCTTGCGACTTGGCAGGACGATGATGTCCAGAAGATCGAAACTCGGATGACCGACATCGCGGTGCAATTGATCCTGACCGCTGAGATTCAGTATCGCGAACACGCACTCCATCACCATCAATGGCTTATTAAGCGGAAAGCTGAACTCGAAGAGGAAGAGCGTAAGCGCAAGGTTGAAGCAGAACGCGCAGAGAGAGAACGGCAGAAGCGAATCGAGCAGGGTCGAATAAACCGGCTTCTGAGGGATGCGGCAGCTTTTCAGCAGGCCGGCGAGATAAGGAAGTATGTCGACGCGATCCGACAAGCACGGGCACTTGATGGTTCTTCAATCGAGGAAGTCGAACAATGGAGCCAATGGGCGCTGGCGCAAGCCGATGGTATTGATCCGGCCCTCAGTCAAAGGTTCTTGAAGGCCATGAAAGATGAGGAAGCAATGTAGGTATTTCAATCTTTTGGGTTGCGCCTGCGGCGAACCCCCTGGCCGACACCGTGACGGCGTGAGTTTTCGCCCGGCCTCTGCCGTGTGAAAGCACACCAGAAATTATGGTCCAATAAGGGTCCACGAACTGTTTCCGATGGTCATTAAAACGTTTCTGTAGCGCCATCCGTGCCGCGTGTTTTCAGTTAGTTACGGTCGAAGATTTCGCTGTCACGGCAGAGGCCGCGGGTTCGAGCCCCGTCGTCCCCGCCAATTCTTTTCAGTCATTTGCGAAGAGAGAATGGCGCCATCAACTGGCTTTGTGTTGCTGCTTGTGTCGTAACCCGTCTTTTTGACCCTACCGCGAGCGCATCGAGCGCTTTTCTCTTCGCTGCAATTATGACGTAAGAGTAGTGAGCCAGCATCCGCTGGGAGACGTGTCCGGCGATAGACACGACCGTTCGGTCGATCGCCTGGGATTCGGCTAAATTCCGCGCCCTACCGATCTGTTGCTGTACCACGTAAAGACACGAGCCTGCCCAACCTCACGTGCTCTTTCGCAAGGCTCGTTTACGCATTTCTAGCGCTGCCGTTGTAGAGCGTCATTGCTTGAGGATAAAAGATAGAGGAGCGGATCTCCTTGCCGGTGCTCGACTTGGTATGCATTGTGCTACCCAAGTTGCCAGTCATAGCTTCGGACCTCCATCGACCGGGATGCTTGCTCCTGTAATCCAGCACGCCGCGTTGGACGCCAAGAACGCTATCACGTCTGCTACATCTTCCGGTTTGCCGATTCGCTAGAGGGCTTGCATCCCGAGAGTGACCTCGCGGCCTGCTTCAGTTTTAGCGAAGTTCGACATGTCCGTGTCGATCACACCAGGCGCGACCGCGTTTACTCGAATGCCTTGCGGCCCAAGAATGGCAGCCCAGTTCTTGACCCGAGTCTCTAATGCTCCCTTGGTCGAGGCATAGGCAAGGATCGAGGGTCTGTCCACGCCGGGTTTGCCAACTACGGCGTGGGACCCGATTGGATAAAAGATAGAGGAGCGGATCTCCCTGCCGGTGCTCGTAGTGAGTCGCGACGGTATTGTCCTTTCCGCGTGCCGCTATCTCGATGCCGTGGCCGCACAAGTGGATGTGCCGTTGGGACTCGGCAGCCGTCACGCCGCCGCCGCCAACATGAGTGCGATTACCAAAGCCGTGGGAATTGTCGTCTCGGAGAGTTCGGTGGTACGCCTTTTCTGTCATGGGCAACTGGTCGGCGAAATCATTCCCGAGCTTTGGATGATGGATCACGCCACCCACCTTCGCGGTACCGTCAAGAGGGAACAAGTTGGCGAATTGACAGTGCTGACACCAAGTCTGCGACCAGCCTCGATCGCGAGTAAGCGTGACTAATCATAGATATAGAAAACGGGTCTATAGGCAACGGAGCGCATGCCATCACTGAGAAAATCGGAGTCGGAGCCTCGCGGTCCTTGCGATTCTTTTTAGTTGCTTAGACGGAACTCTCCGATTCCCTTGGAGCAATTGGCCGCAGAAGCCGCTGAGGATTGGAGTCGGAAGCGCCGAGGTATTGCCGTCGAGTTCAACACCAGTTGGATGAATTATCCAGTTGGCATTCGCTCGTCTATACTCAGTCACACTCACTCGCCGACTCACTCCCCGCGTAGCTCGTTCGTGTAGCGATCAGTAGGAAATCCGAAAGCACGTTTCCATCAGGATCACACCGAACAGGGAAGCCAATAATGCTGCTGGCATTACCACTGCTCCAAGCTTGAGAAAATCCCAGAAACTTACATCGATTTTTTCCTTGCGCAACGCGATTAACCATAAGATGGTCGCCAGCGATCCCGTGATGGAGAGATTCGGTCCCAAGTCAATCCCGATCAGGACGGCATCAGCGAACAGACCGCTCGTGTGCGTGGCGTGCAGGGTGCTTCCGGCAATCAGACCAAGCGGCAGATTGTTAACTAGGTTGTTCGCTACGCCAACCGCAAATCCAATCAGCAATGTGCCGGCGGTCGACCCAAGGCTCTGCGCCCAGGTTAACCACTCTTTCATCGGCCCCATCGCGCCGATGCTCTCCATCGCATCGACCATTACGAAGAGTCCGGCTACAAGCGCGAGGGTTGTCCAGCTTATCTCGCGTGCCAGCCTCAGCGGATTGCTCTTGCTCCTTGCCCAGATGGAAACCACGGCCGTGACTGCGAGAGCAGCGAGACAGGTCGGCAATCCCAAGTTTTCGCCCAATGACGACGCGATTAGCAAGATAGCCGTTACTGCAGCCAATCCAGCCAGCACCAGGGCGCCTTCACCTCTCAACGGCTTCAATTCCACCTCCTTTTGGACGGCAGCGCTCAGCTCCTTGCGAAAGAGCCAGCGCATCACGACGAATGTCGTCGTAACGGAAAGAAGGGACGGAACACCGTAGGACAAAAACCATGTGCGCAAGGGAGGCATCTGGTTGTGAAATACGACCAGATTTGCGGGGTTGGAAATTGGCAGAAAGAACGATGCTGCGTTGGCGATGAAAGCGCAGACAAAGAGGTAGGGCAAAGGCTCGACTTTCGCTTTGCGCACTGCCGTCAGGATGGCTGGCGTCAGCACTACCGCCGTCGCGTCGTTGGACATGAATATCGTGACGATTGTGCCTACGGCATAGACGAGCGCAAACAGCCGTGAGCAGGAAGCGCGGGCGTTCCGCACGGCAATCGATGAGAGCCAGTCGAACACTCCGTGCGCGCGTGCGAGTTCAGAGAGGAGCATCATGCCTATAAGAAAAAGGCAGACATCCAGGGCTTTGACGACAGCTCGACCCGCGAGCTGCAGGGGCACCAGCCGGAGGATAAGTAATAGGAAGACGCCGGTGCAGATCCAGTAAACTTCAGGAATATCGCGGGGGCGGACCAGCATTAGCAGTATGCTAAGGCCGACGATGAGCGACGGAAGTATGGGCGCGAGCGCGGGCGAGATCATCTGCCATTTTCGTGGGGGCTATTTTTTCCAGCAGGTGCTTATCATACGCCTTTGATGTCGCCACTGGAGGTTCGGTTGGCGGCTGCATCAACGGAGGCTTTGAGAAATCGGGAAACAGAGCAACGCGAATGAGCACACCGCCGCGTTTGACGCCTCGCTGGCAATACTCAGCACTGTTACGCCGGGAAACTCTGAATTAGGTGTCCGTTGGGAGCCTGAACCACAGGGACGCGGAGGTCACCGAGGACCACCGACGCTTAATCAGAGTCCCATCCACCGACTCATTTGCCTTTGGAACCTGCCTCTGGCGGACCAACCGTGGCCAGCTTGGCATCGAGCGCCTCTCTCATCTGGTGCCACGCGTGCCTTGCCTCTTCGACCGAGCCCTCATCTTCGATGGTGGTGATGTCGCCGGCATTGCGATCCTGCGTAACCGCCTTTAATACGCGCCGCATGATCTTGCCGCTGCGCGTCTTCGGCAGCATTTCGACGAAGTTCAAATCGCCGATTACAGCGATCGGCCCCAGTTCATGGCGCACCTGTTCCAGTAGCGTTTTCTTCATTTCCTCCGAGGGCTCGAATCCTTGTTTGAGGACCACAAAGGCTGAAATCACTTCGCCACGAAGATCGTCCGCACGGCCCACCACACCTGACTCCGCTACTGCGGGATGGGTAAGAAGCGCGGTCTCCACCTCGATGGTGCCGATGCGGTGTCCGGCAATCTTGATGATCTCGTCGGCGCGGCCGGCAAACCAGACGTAACCGTCGTCGTCGATATGTGCTGAATCTCCGCTGTAATATACGTCGCGAATGATCTGCCAATAATCGCGGCCGTAGCGTTCCTTTTCTCCCCACAGCGCTGGCGTCAAGCCAGGGAAGGGACGCCGGATAATCATGATGCCTTTCTCATTCGGGCCGCAGGCCTTGCCATCCACTTGCACCACCGCCGCGTCAATCCCCGGCAGCGGAACCGTCGACGAACCAGGTTTGATGGGAAGCATGCCGATCCCATACGGATTGCCGAACACAGGACCGCTGGTTTCCGTCTGCCACATGTGATCGATGACCGGAATCCGGTCTTTGAAAATCTTCTTCTGCAGCCACTCCCACGCTGGCGCATTGAGGACTTCGCCGGCACAGAACACGCGTTCCAGATGGGAATGATCCGTTTTGAGCAGCGGTGCGTCCCCATACTTCATCAGCATACGCACTGCGGTGGGCGAAGTGAATATACCGGTGACCCGGAACTCCTCGATCGCCGCCCTCCAATTCGATTCAGCCGCCGGATAGTCGAGCGCGCCTTCAAACGCGACGGTGGTGGCGCCTGCGATCAGCGGCGCGTAGATAATGTAACTATGGCCGACGATCCAGCCGATATCGGAGGTTGACCACCACACATCGGTTGGCTTCAGACCAAAGACCCACTTGCCCATGCTGTGGATGTGAACCTGGTAGCCACCATGAGTATGGACCGCCAGCTTCGGAGTCGCCGTGGTGCCGGAGGTTGCGAGGATGAAAGCCGGCTCATTGGCTTCCATCTGAACGTAGTCGCCGCTGTGGCCGCTCGCGCCGCCAAGGAACTCCTCCCAAGACACATCTCGTCCATGAGTCCAGGGGATTTCCGTTCCTGACCGTTTCAATACGATCACGTGTTCCACGTCACTGCCCGCCTGCAGCGCTTCGTCCACGATCAGTTTGAGATCGGTGTTCTTACCCTTGCGATAGGTCACGTCGGCGGTGAAAACCAGGCGCGATCCGCTGGCCCTGATCCGGTCGCCCAGAGCTTTCGCGCCAAAACCCGCAAAAACAACCGAGTGTATGGCGCCGATGCGAACTGTCGCCAGCATCAGGATGATGGCTTCGGGACAAGTCGGCATGTAAACCGTAAGGCGGTCGCCCTTGTTGATGCCAAGGCCGCGCAGCGCCGCAGCTACGCGCTCTACTTCGTACAGCAACTGAGCATAGGTAAAGACGCGGCGCTCCCCGCGTTCATTGAAATAGATCAGAGCCGTGTGCCCGCCCCAACCGCGCTTCACGTGATAATCAAGCGCATTGTAGGCGAGGTTCGTCTGTCCGCCGACGAACCACTTGAAGGTCGGCGGCGTCCAATCCAACACCCGGTCCCACTTTCGAAACCACGGTAGCTGATCGGCGGCGCGTCCCCAGAAACCTTCTGGATCCTGTTTCCCTTCGTCGATCCACTTTTGCACTATCGGATTGATCAGGCTCATAGACTCCTCACTTTTACAGCTAGATTTTCAATCGGGAGGCCTGCCCACACGCAAGGAAAGAGCAAAGAAGGTTGTTTCGAGGCGGAAAGAGTGCACATAAAGACCTCCTTGCGACGGGGCAAATTACTTCCAAGGTCGGGTGGATTCTGCTCTGCGCACGAATGCACGTCAGTGACGTAGATCACAGCGTCCTGTAATCCGCCATCGTACTATTTCGCCGCAAATCACATGCATTCGTGATCGGCATCATGGCGTCGATTCTGAAAACAACACAGGATTGCGCACCATGTGCTGCTACAATGCGCGACCGAAGGAGCCACCATTCTATGTCGAAGGCGAAATCAATGTTGATTCCCAGAAAGTGGTTGTTGACCCTCATAATTTTGACCATCGTCGCTCTGCCGATGATGGCAGCAAACAACGACGCAAAAACCGCAAGTGAGAGTGCGGCGAACGCAACCAGCGCTGCCGCTACCGCAAGCCCCAACCCGGACCCAAGCCCGAATCCCAGTCCCAGCCCCAGCCCGAGCGTTAATCTATCTACGACGACCGGCGATGCCAATGTCGCAGCCTTGCTCAGTGTGCTCGTAAAGAAGGGAGTTCTAGCTCCCTCGGAAGCCAATTCCATTCGGAACGCAGCCCCTGGAGCCGAGTTTCAGCTCCTGGTAGAAGTCCTGAGCCGAAAAGGAATTCTGAACGCAGCGGATTTGTCCCCGGCCGTGAATCCCGCGGCGCAGCCCGCAGTGACGGCGGTTCCGGTTGAGGCTTCGGAGGCCATCTCGTCATCCCTCGCCAGCCCGGAAGCAGCGGCCTCGTCGCAAGCTTCCGCCGCAGCGCCGCCCCCAAAGCCCGCCGCTCCGCCAGTAATAGCGGCGATTGCGCCAGTCCGGGTATTCCCAGTCGACCCTCCCAAGACCGGTGGGCTACTTGGTCTTAAGGTGGGCCCAGTTACGCTCGCGCCTTACGGCTTCGTCAAGGCGACGGTCGTCCATGACAGCAGCGACCCCGATGGCGACGACTTCCCGTTTCCAGGCATATGGCTCAATGCCGGGCCTAACTCGACCTTCAACACCGGCCCAACGGAGGACCCAGAAGTCCACGTCAAGGCGCGGTCCACGCGCTTTGGCCTCAACCTCGAATGGCCGGACATTTCGAAGAACCTGACGCTTACCGGCAAGATCGAGGGCGACTTCGAAGGCAACTTCAGCGAAGTCGACAATCGCGACGTGTCCTCGATTCGCAGCAATATGCCGCAACTTCGTTTGGCCTTTGTCCGCCTTGATTACCACGCCAGCGAGTCCACTGACCTTTTCTTTGTAGGTGGACAGGACTGGACGCTTTTCGGATCCGGCGCGCTGATGAACATAGTGGAAACCACCTTCAACGGTGCATTCTGGGGCAACGTTTACACCCGCTCTCCACAACTGCGGGGCGGCTTTATCCAGACGCTGAACAAGGAAAACCACCTGAATCTCGAGGGTCAATTTGGAGTCATGATGCCCAGCACCGGTGAAATCCTGAAGCTCGGGAACGCGGCCGGCAACGGGCTCGCCGCCCAGCTCGGCCAAGGCGAGCGCGAGGGCGCCGACGCCGACCGTCCCGAGTGGGAGGGCAGAGCGGCGTTGAGTTACCAACTCGACAAGGCGAAGGGTGTCGCCCCGGCACAAATCGCCCTGGCTGGATTCCGTTCCAGGCGCACGTCGATCGTTCCCAACTCGTCATACTGCACCGCTGCCCCTTGCGCCGCTAACACAACTCTTCTTCCAGCGAACTACGACATGGCCTTTCCCAACGGCTTTCAAGCATCCAGTACCATGTGGGGCGGCCAGATCGCAGCGCAAATTCCCACCCGCTGGTTTACCTTGGTGGCGACCGCCTATAAGGGCGCCGACATGCGCTTCTACTTCGGCGGCCAGATCAACACTTTTTTCACCGACGTAAGTGGCCTGACAAACGTCGTAGGGCCGTTCGAAACTGCCGACGGCGGTCCGCTGGCTGCACAGGGTGGGACCGTGCTCGGAACGAACGCGACTGGACAGGTCGTGGTTGCTCCGCAGCGGCCCATCCAGGGCTTTGGTGGATTCGTCCAACTCGGCCTGCCGCTTTCCCGGTGGTTCAATGCCAACCCGCATGGCCACAACGCAGGCTGGCAGCTATCCTTCACCGTCGGCAAGGACCAGGTGGTGGATAGGGACCAGAACGCCGCCAACGGCAATACCTGCGCCTCGGCGGACTATGTCAAGGGCGTAAGCGGCGTGACCTGCAACGGTGGACTCCCGCTTTCAATGGGCAAGAGCGCCATAGCAACCCTCTATTACAAACTCAACTCTTGGGCCACGTTCGGCTTCGAACAATCGGTGTACGCGACCCGCATCTACGACCACGTCAACCTCTACACAATTGATGGAGTTGGATCCAACGAATGGCAAGATCACCGGACGGAAGCCGGGCCGATCTTTACGTTCTAGACCGGCACGCCATCCAGCGGGCCAAGAAATTGGCCCGCCCGGCGTTTTTGTCGGATAGCTGCAAATGGCCGGTGCAGATCAGGGCACTGGCTACCAGGAAATGAGGACGGACCGCATTCGGGGCAGTTGTCCGCAGATGAGTCCGTCGTCAAAAACTGCTCCAGCCGGGAAAGCTGTTGTGTGGAAACACGGCAAGGGAGCACAATGTACCAAATCTGCGCCTTGCTTCCGGAATCCTTCGGGAAGGCCCGGTAGGCGACCGATGCATCCGCAGTGTTTGGAGGATCTGGCTTCATGAGTACGCGCGGAATCGCAATCCTCGGGACGGCCTTTCTATTGCTGGCGACCTTCGCCAATGCCGTTTCGCGAAACACGATACAAATCAAGGTTCTGGATTCTGAAACCCGAGCGTTGCCCCTTGACGACAACGGCGTTCCCTTGAATTGCGAGCAACTCACTTTCGACGCGTATTGCCGGTCCACCAGGGCCCCGCAAATGACGAGTACTTTGCTGGTGCAGGAAGGCAACAATCCGCCGTTTCACATCATTTGCACCATTGAGTCAAAATTTTCCCGGTGCACGCCGTTGTCCAAGGGCGAGACCTTCGAGGCAAGAAGAGGGAAACATGGCATCACCCTCTACTACGTGGATGACAACGGCAAAGCACGAAGCCAGTTGTACAGGTATGTAGATAAGAACGGAAAGGCCGGTCCACCGGCCAGTGCGGCTGTAGTGGCGACTCAGCGAGTCCCGGGCGTTGCTGAAAATGCCGTGCAGCCTCGGGCTGCCGCAGTCGCCGCACCAGTGCAGAATTTCCCCGCCCCCGCTCCGCCGCCTGCCCCCGCGCAAGGTGGCCTAGTGGAGAAAGCTAACCGGGAGAAGGTGCGGTGCAATTTCACGTCGACCCCGCCCGACGCGGATATCACCGTCGACGGCAGCTACGTGGGCAACACGCCCTCCGAGATCGGCCTTACCACCGGCAAACATATCGTCGTCATAGCGAAGGTGGGCTTTGGCGAATGGAAGCGGGAACTTACGGTGGCGTCGGATTCGGTCGTGAATGTAACGGCTAATTTGCAGCAGTCGCAGCCTTAGCCGGATTGATGTGCACGGCATCACGTTCAGAAAGTCAGATTTCAGTTGTCAGCACGAGAAGGGCAGACCACCGATCATGAGCAGGTGGCTGAACGCACGATCCTAACGGAGAAAAACATGGCAGAACTAACAGACAGCGGTATGTTGAAGGAGTGGTGGGCGAACCCAGCCGTGGTCGGGCTGATGGGCTTCGGTTTGACCACGATGGCGACAGGCCTGCACAATGTCGGATTCTGGAGCGCAGGACCGACCTTGGCGCTGGCCATTTGCTTCGGGGGCACGGCGCAATTCATTGCGGGAATCGTGGACCTGCGAAAAGGAAGCATTTTCGGCGGGTCCGCTTTCATGTCCTACGGCGCTTTTTGGTGGTCGCTTTTCGTGCTGCTGTACGTGCAGCCGAAGACCGGCATTCCGGCGGGTCATCCCGAGGAACTTGGCTTCTTCCTCATGTGGACGCTGTTCACATTCGCTTTTTGCGTCGCGGTCCAGGGGGTCGGAAAATTCCTGGCGGTCCTATTCTGGCTGCTCTTACTGGCCTTCATTTTGCTGGACTTCGTGGTTCTGGGCAAGTGTCCGGCACCGGTTGCGGGGTGGGAGATCTTCATTGTCGGCCTGCTCGCCTGGTATATCGCCATGGCGACGTTGGCCAATACCGTTTACAAAAGGAAGGTGCTGCCGCTTTCATAAAGTCTGGGATTTCTACGAGAGAGAGGACGCTCAGCCAAGCGCCCAGCGCTCCCGGCGACGGTGGCAGCGAAGAAGGTGTCTGTCGTAGGTTGGTTTCAGAAGTCGTTCCCAGGCGCCGCACAGGCGCCTGGGAGCCGAAGCGCCTGGCGCAAAAGACATCGCTCGCGGGAAAATATTTGCTACATCAGCGATACATCACAAATTCAGGAATATGAGGGCAACCAATATGGCGGAAATACGTATGAAACCACAGGTGCCGAGCGAAGCCACCGAGGCACAAATTGCAGTTCACTGGCGCGAGGAGGAATATTATTATCCTTCCGCGAAGTTCGTTGGCCAGGCGAATCTGACCGATCCTTCTATCATCGAACGCTTCAGCGAAAAGAATTACCCGGAATGCTTCCGGGAGTACGCCGAACTGCTCCACTGGGATCAGTATTGGCACACTACGCTCGACACCAGCGATCCGCCATTCTGGAAATGGTTCGTCGGCGGCAAAATCAACGCCTCTTACAATTGCGTCGACCGCCACCTCGACAAGTATAAAAACAAAGCTGCACTGATCTTTGTTCCCGAGCCGGAAGCGGAAGCGCCCGTCTCCGTTACCTACCGTGAACTCTACGTGAGAGTAAACGAATTCGCGGCCCTGCTGCGCGATTTCTGCGGCCTCAAGAGCGGCGATCGAGTCACCATCCACATGCCGATGGTTCCTGAGTTGCCGATCACCATGCTGGCGTGCGCTCGCCTCGGCATTGTTCACTCGGTCGTGTTTGGAGGCTTCAGCGGCGAGGCTTGCGGAATGCGTGCCGCCGATTCGCAGAGCCGCGTGCTAATCACCATGGACGGGTACTATCGCAACGGCAAAATGCTCGACCACAAGGCATCTGCCGACATTGCGCTCGAGACCGCCAAGCACGAAGGTCAAACCATCGACAAAGTCCTCGTCTGGAGACGCCACCATGGTCAGACTTCCACCGCCTCGCCCTTCGTCAAAGGCCGGGATGTGTGGGTCGATGAAGCGCTCCCGAAATTCAAAGGGGAACTGGTCGCTCCCGTCCCTATGGATGCGGAAGCTCCGCTGTTTCTTATGTACACCAGCGGCAGCACCGGCAAGCCGAAAGGCTGCCAACACCGCACCGGCGGCTATCTCTCATATGTGGCCGGCACCTCCAAATACATCCAGGACATTCATCCCGAAGATGTTTACTGGTGCATGGCCGACATCGGCTGGATTACGGGCCATTCCTATATTGTCTATGGTCCGCTGGCGTTGGCCGCGACCAGTGTTCTTTATGAAGGTGTCCCGACCTTCCCCGACGCCGGCCGCGTCTGGAGAATCGCCGAGCGCCTCGACGTCAACATCTTCCACACTTCGCCGACCGCTATTCGCATGTTGCGGAAGTCCGGTCACGACGAGCCCGCCAAATACAACTATCATTTCAAGCACATGACCACCGTAGGCGAGCCCATCGAACCCGAGGTCTGGCGCTGGTATCACGAAACGGTCGGCAAAGGTGAGGCGGTGATTGTCGATACCTGGTGGCAAACCGAAAACGGAGGGTTCCTCTGCAGCACCAAGCCCGCAATCGATCCCATGAAGCCGGGAAGCGCAGGCCCGGGCATGCCGGGGATCTATCCGATCATCATTGACGAAAACGGGCAGGAGGTCGCCGCTGGATCCAATAAGGCAGGCAACATCTGCATACGGAATCCATGGCCCGGGATCATGCAAACCATTTGGGGCGATCGAGAGCGCTTCGTCACGCAGTACTTCGCCAAATACTGCAAGAATCGCGCCAGCAAAGATTGGCGTGACTGGCCGTATTTTGCCGCGGATGGAGCAGTGCTCGCCGCCGACGGCTATTTCCGCATCCTCGGCCGAGTCGATGATGTCATCAACGTTGCCGGCCATCGCCTGGGCACAAAGGAAATCGAGTCCGCGTGTCTCACGGTTCCTGAGGTCGCAGAAGCAGCGGTGGTGCCGGTAGCGGACGAGATCAAGGGCCGCGTGCCGGAGGTCTACATCGCTCTAAAGCCCGGCGTTCAGGCCAGCCAGGCGATCATCGACAGCGTCAACAAGGTCATTGAAACAATGATTGGCAAGATCGCGCGCCCTAAGCACATCCACATCGTTCCGGATATGCCCAAGACGCGCTCGGGCAAACTCATGCGCCGTGTTCTCGCCGCCCTCTCCAACAACATGAACACCGGAGATATCACGACTTTGGCCAACCCTGATGTCGTCGAAAACATCCGCGAACTGGTTCAGGGTAAAGAGGCGGTAGCGTTGACCGATGGACCGGAGGACCTGAAGCGATTCGGGACCGAGGAGTAGGAACGAAAAATTAAGAAGGAACCTCAGGGGCAATCCTCAGGAAGATGGAGGATTGCCCTTGCTTTGTTCATCGCCGTGGACATCGCAATTCCTTGTTTATTGCGAATACCAATCAAGCAGCCGCACTTCAATTCCCGTTCCTTCCAACCGCTTCTCAAACACCGCGAGATCGGAACCGCGGTAGTGATAGGGAATCACAATCTTCGGATGAAACGCCTTTACCGCATCTGCCGCCTCGTCCGGAGGCATCGTGTAGGGCAGATTCATGCAGACAAATGCCACGTCTATATTCTTCAGCGCGCGCATCTCAGGTATCCCTTCGGTATCGCCCGAGAAATAAAAACGCACACCGCCGTAGGTCAGAACGTATCCATTGCCGATCCCTTTCTCATGAAACAGCTTGCCTGGCGCCGGGCCGCGCTTGAGGTTATAAGCCGGAACTGCCTCAATAGTCCATCCCTGCCACGTTTTCGTTTCGCCATTGGAAATTGGCACGGCCGTCTTGACCGTTTGCACCACCGCAGAAGGCGCCATGATTTCTGTTCCCGTCTTGCTGATCTCGACGATGGAACCGGGATCCATATGGTCGGGATGAGTGTGAGTGACCAGAATGAGATCCGCTTTCGGCAATCCGTCGAATTTGGCAGGATTTGCCGGATCGACGTAAATTACTTTTCCGCCCGCCTCGATCAGCGTGCTGGCGTGATACAGAGGAGTGATCTTAACCACCCCCGCCGAAGTTTGGAATATTTGCGGAGCCGCCGCAGCATGTGCCATTACCGAGACAGCAAGAAAAGCGCAAACCAGCCACACAACCAGTTTCATCTCGACCTCGCTTAGTTCTACTTTAGCAGCCCAAAAACACCAACGCCGGTGGTCGTTCCCACATAAACTTTCCGGCTCGCGATGGCAGGAGTTATGTATTTGTTGCCGTTGCCAAAATTATCACGGCCGCCAGCCGCCTTCCAGGGGAGTGCGATGCGGGCAGGCTCTACCAAACGGTTTCGCAAATTGAGCCACTGCCGCGCATCATGTATCCTTGACGTTCCATAACGGCTCCAATACATTCGAGAGCTGGGATCGATCCGGTGCAAAGCATTTCTCGCATTCCAAGTCATCCTTCCGAGGTAAGCCTGGCAATGACCATTAAGAAGCATGCGGTTCGCAAGACGACGCTCACACAAAAAGCGCAGCTGATGTCGGGTTCGGAGATCGAACGGACGCTGGTGCGGCTGGCTCACGAAATTCTCGAAAAGAACGGCGGCGTTGAAGGGCTGGGTTTGGTCGGAATCCGCCGGCGCGGAGTGCCCATTGCCGAGCGTCTCGGCAAAATGATTCTGCAGGTTGAAAAAAAGAAAGTTCCCGTCGGCACTCTCGATATCACCTTCTATCGCGACGACCTCTCGACTTTGGGACCGAAGCCAGTAGTGCAGGAAGCGGAGATTGGCTTTTCCATAGAGGGCAAGAAGATTGTTCTGATCGACGACGTCCTTTATACGGGCCGCACGACGCGAGCCGCATTGGACGCTCTCTTCTCGCATGGCCGGCCCAGCCTCGTACAGTTGCTGGTGCTGATCGATCGCGGCCACCGTGAATTGCCCGTAGAGGCCACTTTCATCGGTCGAACCGTGCAGACCACCGAGAACGAAGTCATCGAAGTGAAGCTGACCGAGATCGACGAAGCGGAAAAAGTTCTGTTGATGGAAAAGTAATAAAGCAATAAATGGAGAGACGGGCGTCCACGCCCGTCCACCCGAGCCATGGATTACGAAGTCTCTCCCAGCCAAGTTAAGTCGCTGCAGCAGAGCGGCGGAACATTTACGTTAGTCGACGTGCGCGAGCCGTGGGAATACGCAGCCTCCCATATCGAAGGCTCAAAACACATTCCCATGGGCGACATCCCAACCCGCGCCCACCAGGAGCTCGACCCAGAGGACCACATCGTTGTCATGTGCCATCACGGCGTTCGCTCCTTGTCGGTCACCAACTGGTTGCGCCAGCAGGGGTACGAGAAAGTTCAATCCATGCGCGGCGGCATCGACGGCTGGGCACGCACCGTGGACCCAAAAGTTCCGTTGTATTGAATGAGAGCTATTAGCTCTTAGCTTCTAGCGATTCGCAAACTTGATCACCGACTGCCACATCCACATCTCACCGATAGAACTGTTCAAGCCGCAAGCGCTCGAACTGATGAAGCGCAAGCGCGCCAATTTCGATGAGATCGCCGAATATTGCCGCTCACCGAAAGCCTTCCTCAAATATCTGGATCGTTGCGGCGTCGACCGTGCCGCGCTAATTAACTACGTAGCGCCCGAGGTGGTCGGCTTTACTTCCGAGGTCAACCAGTTCGTCGCCGATTACACCAGGCATGATCCGAAGCGTCTGATCTCCTCCGGCAGTCTGCATCCCCGGCATACCACGAATATCATGGCGGATGTCGAGCACATCCTGCGTCTCGGCCTCCGCATGATCAAAATTCATCCCCCTCATCAACTGCTGTTTCCAAACGATTATCTGAGTGGGGTAAAAGAACTCGAAATCATCTACCGCGCCGCCGAAGCCAACGAAATCCCTGTTATGTTTCACACCGGCACGTCGATTTTTCCCGGCGCGCGCAATAAGTACGGCGACCCCATCTACCTTGACGATGTTGCGGTCGATTTTCCCAAACTCAAAATTCTGCTGGCGCACGGCGGCCGCCCGCTCTGGATGCACACCGCATTCTTTCTCATCCGGAGGCACCCAAATATCTATCTCGACATTAGCGGCATTCCTCCCAAAAGCCTGTTGACCTATTTCCCGCGGCTAGACGAAATCGCGCACAAAACTTTATTCGGCACCGACTGGCCCGGACCGGGAGTCCCCGATGTTAAACGGAATCTCGATGAGTTCAACGCTCTCCCTATGACCGAAGAGACGCGCAACCAGATTTTGAGCAAGACCGCAGCCTCGATCTGGCCCGAATAAGGGATGCCGGAATAAGATCTGGCCGCAATAAGAAATCCGCGTTCGTGGAACCACCGCAGCATCAAATCGCTGCCTTCGTTATTGTTTATCTTTATTGTTTATCTTGCCACAGCCCGATCGTATTGCCCTCGGGATCGGCGAACCAGGCAAAAGCGCCGGTGGGAATGGCGATTGGTGGCACAAGCGTTCTGCCGCCCAAGGTCCCAACCTTCTCCAGACAGGCTTTCACATCGTCCACCTTGACGTAGAAGATCGTGTAATTGTGCGGTTCGTGTCCGAGCGCAGTTATGTGTCCGCCGACGTCATCCCCGGTTTGAATGAAGGTCGCCGGAGGCGCATCTTCCATCTTCCAGTCGAAGAGCTGACTGAAAAATTCCTTTGTCTTGGCGCGATCGCGGCAGCCAATCTCGAAATGGCATATCGGGTGCGGCATGATTCAGCGGTCCCCCTTTTGTGACCGGGAATTCTACCATCTCGCCGGTATTGGGGAATCTGTTCGGCAAGACCGCGCATCCTAACTAGAAGAGCGAGTATAGAATGACCGCCGGGGCGCATAGGTTCCGGTTTGCCGTATAGAATTAACTTTGCCCCGCTGGGCTTTTTACGCGAACGAGTTGGCTATCCAACCGCACAGCAAACGAGGAATCCATGGCCACGATGACCAATACGCACTCCCCCAAAGGACTAGAAGGCATTGTTGCCACCACGTCCAGCATCTGCTACATCGACGGAGACCAGGGAGTACTCGCCTATCGCGGATACGACATCCATGATCTGGCCGACCGTTCCACCTTCGAGGAAGTCTGCCACCTGCTCTGGTTCGGACACCTGCCTAACGCCGACGAACTCACCCGCCTCAAGTGGCGGATGGCGGAAGAGCGCAAGCTCGACGCATCGATTTTCTATCGCCTGCAGCTCGTGCCCAGGCACGTCCCCCCCATGGACATGCTGCGCACCATCGTGTCCGCGCTCTCGTATTACGATCCGGAATACAACAAGAATGATCATTATGCGAATATCAACAAGGCCATCCGCCTGACCTCGCAGGTCTCGATGATCGTCGCGGATTACGACCGTATTCGCAAAGGCAAGCCGGTCGTCGAGCCCGATCGCTCGCTTTCGCACGCCGCGAATTTCCTGCTCCTGCTGAACGGCGTCGCGCCTTCGACTACCGCGGAGCGTGCGCTCGATATCGCGCTCATTCTTCACGCCGATCATGAGCTGAACGCTTCCACCTTCGCAGCCCGGGTCACGGCCGCAACCCTTTCCGATATGCATTCCGCGATCACCTCCGCCATCGGCACGCTTAAGGGTCCGTTGCATGGCGGCGCCAACGAAGCCGTCTTCAAGATTCTCAAGGAAATTGACGACAACGGCGCCGACCCTGTCGAGTACGTCAAAGGATTGCTGGGGCAGAAAAAGAAAATCCCCGGTTTCGGACACCGCGTTTACCACACCGAAGATCCGCGAGCGACGCACCTTCGGCAGATGTCGCGCGACCTCGGCCACTCCAGCGGCAACCCCAAGTGGTTCGAGTACTCGCAAAAAATCGAAGACTTCGTAAAGGCCGACAAGAACCTCAACGCCAACGTGGATTTCTATTCGGCTTCCACCTACCGCACGCTGGGCATCGATGTGGATCTGTTTACCCCGATCTTCGCGGTTTCACGCGTAGGTGGCTGGACCGCCCATGTGATCGAGCAGCTCGATGACAACCGGTTGATCCGTCCCCGCGCCGATTACATCGGCCCCACCTACCCGCAGAAGTATGTGCCGCTAGAAAAGCGTTGACTGCATTGAATAATGGAGGCATTAAGTCATTGGGACATTGAATGATTCAATACCTCAATGTCTCAATGAGAAAATCGCACCGACCGTTGCTAAACGATTGTCGCTAGAAGATCGGTACAATAGAATCAGGATGCCACGCCGGGTCTATCTCGATAACAACGCCACGACTCCTGTGCTGCCGGAAGTTCTGGCGGCCATGCAGCCTTACTTTGGCGAGCGCTTTGGCAACGCGTCTTCCATCCATCACCATGGACAAGATACGCGGGCCGCCGTCGAGCGCGCGCGCGAATCAGTTGCCGCATTGCTCGGCTGCCGCGCCTCCGAAGTCGTGTTTACCAGCGGTGGCACCGAAGCGGACAATCTCGCGATATTTGGTGTGGTGCGCGAAGGTGATCACGTCATCACCTCCACCATCGAACATCATGCCGTACTCAATGCGTGCAAGCATCTCGGCAATAAGACGGAATACGAGATCACCTACATTCCCGTCGATGGCCGCGGCCTGGTCGATCCGGCGGACGTGAAGCGCGCCCTTCGAACCAACACAAAGCTGATCTCCATCATGTTCGCCAACAACGAAACCGGAGTCCTGCAGCCGGTCGCCGAGATTGGAAAAATTGCCGCCGAAGCCGATGTGTACTTTCACACCGACGCCGTGCAAACGGCAGGCAAGATTCGAGTCAACGTTGAGATCGGATGCGACCTTCTTACCATTTCCGGCCACAAGATTAACGCGCCGCAAGGCGTGGGCGCACTCTACATTCGGAAGGGAACCGAGCTTGAGCCCATGCTCTACGGCGGCAGCCACGAACGCGCGCGCCGTGCCGGAACCGAGAACGTTCCTGGCATCGTAGGTCTAGGCAAGGCGGCCGAGATGGCAATAGAGGGCTTCGAACGCGGCGAAGATATAAAGACCGCGACCATGCGCGACCGTCTGGAAAGGGAAATGCTCCAGATCGAAGCCACCGGCCTTAATGGCGCAGACTTAAGCGGAGAACGCGCGCCCCGCGTGCCGAACACGACCAACATCTATTTCGACGGCATCGAAGGCGAGTCGCTGGTCATCGCGCTCGACCTGAAGGGACTGGCAGTTTCAACCGGCGCGGCATGTTCCTCCGGAGCAATCGAACCTTCGCATGTTCTCACCGCCATGGGCCTGCGGCAAGATCGCGCGAAAGCCAGCATCCGCTTCAGCCTGGGGAAGCAAAATGCAGCGGACGATGTAGACTTCGCATTAGGGTTAATACCAGAAACAGTTGCACGTTTACGGGAGCTGTCGCCGGTATGGCCCAAAAGCGTTGTTAGCCGTTAGTACCTTGTGATGTATTAGTCACCTATGGAACTCGATTCTGTCGCCAATCTCCTCGCATACGCAAGCATTGGTTGCGCACTTTCGTTTTGGCTTGGCCTGATTCTGAGTCGCGTTCCGGGTGTAACCGATCCACTAACCCTGGTTCCCCCACTGTGGTGGCTCGCGATCGTGTCGGCGTAGCCCTGGCAGGTTTTGCAGCCATCGCCCGTTCGAAACTATGGCCACTAACTGTCCCTCTTGCCCTTGAGAGCTTTTTCTTTGTGATGTACGTGATAGGTTCGTAATAATGCCAAACTCTGAAACCATCGCCGTAGCGATGTCGGGAGGAGTCGACTCCTCAACCGTGGCGGCCATGCTGCGCGCCGAGGGCCGCAACGTCGTCGGCCTGACCATGCAGCTCTGGAACCAGCGCCGGCTCGCTAGACACCCCGGCATGCCCGAATCCGTCCAGGGCCGCTGTTGTTCGATCGATGATGTTTACGATGCGCGCCGCGTCGCCGAGACCCTCGGCATTCCTTATTATGTGGTCAATCACGAAGAGCGCTTCGAACGCGATGTGGTGCGTCCCTTCGTCGAGGAATATCTGGCCGGCCGCACGCCTATCCCCTGCAGCCTCTGCAATAATCACTTGAAGTTTGACCAGCTTCTCATTGTGGCGCGGCAGATTGGCGCGCACCGCATTGCTACCGGCCACTACGCCCAGGTAGCCTTTGATGAGCAGCGTAACCGCTGGCTGCTGAAGCGCCCGGTCGATCGTTCGAAGGACCAAACCTACTTTCTCTTCGGACTCACGCAGGAGCAGCTGAGTCGCACTCTATTCCCCCTCGGCGGCATGACCAAACCCGAGGTCCGCGAACTGGCCCGCCAGCACGGGCTCGTGATCGCTGATAAGCCTGACTCGCAGGAAATCTGTTTTGTTCCCGGAGGCGATTACAAGAGCTTTCTCGAAGCTTATCTCAAGGAGCAGGGAAGTAGGTCCACCGGAATTCCCGGCGAAATGATTTCCGGTAAAATGCTAGCCGGAGAAATGGTCACCACCGACGGCAAAGTGATCGGCGAGCACGCCGGGGTTCATAAATTCACCGTCGGGCAGCGCAAGGGATTAGGCGTAGCCACGGGGTCGCCACTCTACGTGATTCAGATCAAGAACGACACCAGGCAGGTCGTGGTAGGGAAGAACGAGGAGCTGTACTCCCGCACCCTTCTAGCGCGCCGCGTGAATCTGATCTCGACCGACGAGGTGCGCGAGCCCATGCGGGTCGCGGTAAAGATCCGGCACAAGCACCAGCCCGCGCCCGCCCTGCTTGAGGCCGCCGGTCCTCATGACGTCCTAGTCACTTTCGACGAGCCACAGCGCGCCATTACCCCCGGCCAGGCCGCCGTTTTCTACGACGGAGACATAGTAGTCGGCGGCGGCTGGATCGAAGATTCAGCCCAGCCGTCATAAGAACTTTCGCCGTAGAGACACGGCTAGTTGTGTCTAAACAGTGCTGCGCTGCCGACAATTACGCCCCCTTCTGGGGATGGTTGTTACGTCCGCGTTACCCAAGAATTACTTCAGCGTGCCCCCAATAGCACATTAGTGGCCTAGACCTGCCGATAGAGTAGCGATAGGGTAATTTCACGGCGGGACCTTCGTAATCTCTCCCCAAGGTCCGGCGTGGGGAGCGAATCTATGAAAATCTGGCATCTGGCATACGCGGCATTGGGAATTGCGGTGGCGCGCTGGGTTTTTAAGCGTCAATCAATGCCGGTGAGCGATCCGATCACCCGTTTTCGTACCTCTGGCCTGTTGTAAGTTGCAAACTGGCGAAGGGCATGTACGCCTCCGTTGCGTGGCACTTCGTTTTACGAATGCTCATGCCCGTTCCCATCTCGACTAACCAAATCTTGTTGTTGAGTTGGCATTGCCGAGACTGCCTCACCCAAATCTGGAAGTGCTAGTACCTTCGTGTCCCTACGGATTCCTCCAGTAACTCCTTTTACTTTCCATCTCGCCTAAACTTTGTTTGTGGACTACTACGCCCGCACCCAACGTGTGCCGACCGTCGTTCAGCGACCAAAAGCCATGCGTTTCCGATTCTCCATTTCGCATTTGCTTGCGCTCGTTCTCCTTTCAGCGCCCCTGATTCTAGAGCTCTGCCTGACGCCCCGCGCCGCCGCGCAGGACGATGCTCCCGCCACGCCGCTCGGCGACATCGCTCGCAATCTGCGCCAGAAAAAATCGCAGCAAGCTGCCGAGCAGCAGCCCCAATCCACCGTGATCGATAACGACAATCTCGCCCAGGTCATGGAGGATGCAAAAAAAGCCAGACCGGTCAAACCAGACAAAGCGGTCTTCTCCATCGATTCGGCCAGCAACACGCTCAAGCTATCGGCTCCCGATGTAACCTGCAGTCTTTCTTTTAACGCCCGTGCCAGCTCGCTGCTGGTGAGGCCGGTTCTAGTCGAAGACTTGCCACTCGCCGAACTGCTCAAACTCGACGGGCCCGGCTCCATTCAGGATGAGAATCTGCAGCTGGAAGTCTTCAACGGCACAGAGTGGGACCTGCGCGAAATTACCATCGGCCTGACCCTCGAGCGCAGGCCGGGAGACAACGCCGAAGCGGCCGCGCGCGCGCGCGTAATACCAGCGGCGCAAAGCAACGCGCCAGTCAACGTCGAACGGCGATCCGACGTAACCCTTCTTTTTCATCTCAAGGCTGCGGCTAAGCCCTTCAGCAAAACCGCGTTTCGCGAAAATATAGGGATCACTCCCGGCCCCGATGAAGACTGGCGATGGTCGATTGTTGAAGCCAAGGGAATCCGGCCCGCGTCGGCCTCGTCGGCACCCGCTTCACTCCGAGATCCAGGCCCAAATTCGCAGCAATAAACAGTAAGTTTTCCTCTGTGCAACTCTGTGAACCCCGAGGTGAAGATTCTTGCCGCGCGGTCAAGTTGCTCGGATGTCAATCGTGGGCAGGAAGCGCGGCTTCTGCCGTGCCTGAGCCAACTGCTCGAACGAATATGCCATCTTAAGCAAGGTTGGTTCGCTCCAGGCTCGCCCGAAAAAAGATATACCAACCGGCAATTCCCAAAGATATCCCGCCGTCACATTAATATTCGGATAGCCAGCGACCGCCGCCGCGCTCGAGCTGCCACCGGCAACGCGATCGCCGTTAATCAGATCCGTGATCCATGCGGGACCTCCCGTGGGCGCAACCAGCGCGTCGAGCTTCCATTTATCCATGACGAAGTCGATGCCTTCGACGCGGCTGAGCTGACGATTCAGCGCCAGCGCATCGAGATACTCTTTCGATGTGAGCGGCCCCTTTTCCTCCGACTTGATAAAAAGATCTTGTCCGAAGTACGGCATTTCGCGGTCGCGATTTAGCTCGTTGAACGCAATCACATCCTCGAGACTCTTAACCGCAGCACCCGGACGCCGCGCCAGATAAGCCGCCAGATCGGCCTTGAGTTCATACATGAAGACCGTCAGCTCGCTCTCATCGAACTTGCCAATCGTCGGAATGTCAGCCGGATCGACGATTTCCGCGCCCGCATGTTTCATCTCGAAAAGCAGCGTTTCCATGAGCCGGTCAACCGCATCGTTGAAGCCAAAATACTTGCGCACCACTCCCAGGCGCGCGCCTTTCAGCCCCGCTGGGTCGAGAAATTTCGTGTAGTCGGTAAACAGCTTGCCGTGACTCTCAGCAGTCGCGGAATCATCGGCATCCGCTCCCTCCATGGCTCCCAGCAGAATCGCAAGATCGCGCACCGTCCGAGCCATCGGCCCCGCCGTGTCCTGGCTGTGCGAAATCGGAACGATACCAGTGCGGCTCACCAGTCCAACCGTAGGCTTCAACCCCGCCAGCCCATTCGCGGATGCCGGACAGACAACTGATCCATCCGTCTCCGTGCCCACTCCGGCAACACAAAAATTCGCCGACACGCCCGCTCCCGTACCCGAGCTCGATCCGCACGGATTGCGGTCGAGAGCATAAGGATTGCGCGTGAGCCCGCCGCGGCCACTCCATCCGCTGGTGGAATGACTGGAGCGAATGTTGGCCCATTCGCTCAAGTTGGTCTTGCCTAGTATCACCGCGCCGGCTTTGCGCAACCGCGCGGCAACGAAGGCATCGCTCGCCGGTTGCGATCCCTCCCCCGAGCCTGACGCCGATTCCAGCAACGCCAGCGACCCCGCCGTCGTGCGCATGCGATCCCCAGTATCGATATTGTCCTTGAGAAGAATCGGAATGCCATGCATCGGCCCGCGCGGCCCCTTTAACCTGCGCTCCTCGTCAAGCGCGCCCGCGATCTGAAGAGCGTCTGGATTCAGCTCTATGACGGAATTGACTCTGGGGCCGTCCTGGTCGATCTCCCTGATACGTTGCAGATATTTCTCGGTCAAAGAACGCGAGGAATACCGGCCAGATTGAAAAGCCTTCTGCACGTCGTCGATCGTGACTTCGTCAAGTTCGAAATCGCGAACTGTATCTTTATCTTTTCCCGAGCCGCCGTCAGCCGCAAGACCGGCTACGCGAGCCGAGCCGAGCGCCGGGTAAGCAGCCGTCGCGGCAGTCGCCGTTATGGCCGAGCAAAGAAAACTCCGGCGCGATTTAAACTTTGAACCAGGACTGGAACTGGACTTCGAACCAGCTTCGGGAAGAAGGCGATCGATGGACATCAAATCTCCGGCACTCTGTGGTCGGTTTGACGCAAGTCGCAAGCGGAAAGCTTACGCAGCAAGTCGTAAGCCGCAAATCGTAGGCAACAACGTCGTACGCAGCAAATCTTACGAAGAGCGGGTTCGAAAGGCAAACCGGAGAGCATCGTTTGGAAACGGAAGCGACGCGAAATGTGCGAGACCGTTGTTTTGAACAAATCAGGATGGTAGTCTAAACATTGCAGTCCAACCACATTGAGCGGGAGTAGTTCAGCGGTAGAACGCCAGCTTCCCAAGCTGGATGTCACGGGTTCGATCCCCGTCTCCCGCTCCATACAATTCATTCGATTCTTGCAGTCGGTCAGAACCTGATTGCGTTAATCACTTCTGCGCCTGCTTGAACTCCCTTAAGCTTGCCAACATCCGTGGCTCAGCGCCTGACGGGTGTAATCGCAGGATTCCCTGCAGACCTCCCGCGCCTCGTCTCACATTACGGGCTGATCTTCACCTCTTCGCCCCGAAGTAAATGACCTTTTGTACAAGGTTCAGTTTGAAGCCTTACCCACCTAAGTGGCTGGTCCCGTGCTCAAGGTCTCCTGGGTTCTGGTGCGTCAGGTTAGAGAAAACACACGTACAACAGTAGACGGCGCAAAATCAATGGCCCGAATTGAGCGTCCAAAAATGAGAGCTGAGAACTGAGAGCCGAGAGCTGATTTTCCGAAAAAATAAGCCTGGGCGGTTGCAACCGATACTCGGAACCGGTCCGACGCGGAGAACCGGAAGCTTAATGTTCTCTTCCGCCGTGCCGATCAAAGTCTTATGCCCATAACTCTTGTTCAAAGCGAAGGGTTGTGCCTTATTCGCCTGGAGGGCGAGATCAACGTCGCTTCCGCGGCGGAATTGAAAAAGCTTTTGCTCGAGGCGCTGGCAAACCAACAACAACGAGAGGTGCGGGTGGAACTCAAAAAGGCGTCAGAACTGGATATTAGCATCCTGCAGTTGCTGTTGGCGGCCGAGCGTGAAGCCCGAGCGTCAGGCAAGGGGTTCAGCCTCGCCGGCGGAGTCCCGGAGCAAATCGCAACTTCCGTGGCGGAGGCTGGTTTCGAAAGCTTTCCAGTCCCGCCCGATCGATCCGACGAGATCAAGGGATTGACGCCCTTGCCGGCGTAGATGATCGGCCAAAACGATCGACCGAAACGATGAAAGATGATCGATAAGGACAAATTCAAACTGGCTTTCCTTGAAGAGGCTCGCGACATCGTCGTCGAACTCGAATCCTGCCTGCTCGCGCTCGGCGATAGTCCGGGCGACAACGAACTGGTGGGAAGAACTTTTCGCGCGCTGCACACCATCAAGGGTTCAGGATCCATGTTCGGCTTTGACGAACTGGCTGCCTTTACTCACAAACTGGAAAACGCCTTCGACGAAGTTCGCAATGGAAAGCTCCAGGTTACCGCCGAACTGATTAACCTTTCCTTAGCGGCGCTCGACCAGATCAAAGCCATGCTGGAGCAGGCCCCCGGCGGCGGGGCTCCGAGTGCCGCCGTTGCGACAGAAATATTGGCCAGGTTGCAGCAGTTGACCGGCCATGGCAGGGGCGGGCACCAAGATAAAGACAAAGATAAAGACAAGGTCGAGGAGAAAGCTGCAAGCGATGCCGCCGCGGCGGAGCGACCGGTGTCGGGGCTGACTCCGACAGGCCTTCCGGCGGCTTCCCAGGCCACAGTTCGAGACTGGCAAATCCGCTTTTGCCCGGGACTCGATCTCCTGCGTACGGGCACCGATCCGCTTCTGCTCTTGCGCGAACTGAGGCAGCTAGGGAGTCTGCGGGTTGAGGCCAGTGCGGCAGCGCTTCCGCCGCTCGTCGGCCTGGATCCCGAACGCTGCTACATCAGTTGGGATCTGGTCCTGACGACCGCAGTGGGTCGTGACACGATCTCCGATGTCTTCATCTTTGTGGCCGACAGTTGTGACTTGACCATCGAGCCGGTCGCCCTGGCCATGCCTAAAGAAGCCGTGCCGAAAGGCGCCGCGCCGCCAGAGAGCGCAACGAAACCGCTCGACTCTGGCCTTGGCGCTGTCCTTCCTGCGGCCGGCCAGCCGGAGCAGATGCCTGGCCAACCGTCCCCGGCGACAACCCCGAAATACCCTCCCTGGGGCCGCCGCACCGCCGATACGCCTGACAACGCCTCGAGCATTCGCGTTCCCGCCGCCAAACTCGACCAGTTCGTCAACCTGGTGGGCGAATTGGTCACGGTGCAGGCGCGTCTGGTCGAGATTGCCGCTCGCCGCGAAGATCCGGAGGTGGTGGCGGTATCGGAAGAAATCGAGCGCCTGACCACCGCCCTGCGCGAGAGCTCCATCAGCGTCCGTATGCTGCCCATTCGAGCAACTTTTGAACGTTTTCGCCGGCTCGTCCACGATCTGGCGCGCGATCTGCACAAAGAGGTCGATCTCACTCTGGAAGGCGCCGATACCGAGCTCGACAAAAGTGTGCTCGACCAGTTGAACGATCCTTTAATGCACCTCATCCGCAACAGCATGGATCATGGCATCGAGTCGCGAGAAAAACGCCTTGCGGCCGGCAAGCGCCCGGGCGCAGAGCTCCGGCTTTCGGCGCGGCACGAGGGCGCGAGCGTCCTGATCTCGGTGGCCGACGATGGTGGCGGGATCGATGCGGCCGCGGTTCGGGAACGCGCGGTCGAAAAAGGTTTGGTCACCCAGGACGCGCAACTGACCGAGACGCAGATCTTTTCCTTGATCCTAGCGCCCGGTTTTTCAACCGCACGCGAGGTGACCGATGTGTCGGGCCGGGGCGTGGGTATGGATGTGGTCCGGCGCAAGGTGGACGCTCTGCGCGGAGCCATCGAAATCGCCAGCAAACCCGGCATGGGCACGACCGTCAGCTTACGCCTGCCTCTCACCCTGGCCATCATCGACGGCCTCCTGGTGCGGGTCGGGCAAGCCTATTTTGTGCTGCCACTGGCCTCCACGCTCGAGTGCATTGAGCTGACCCGCCAGGACATCGAGTACGCCAACGGCAAGCATGTGGCCAACGTGCGCGGCCAGATCATCCCCTACATCCGGCTCAAGGAATATTTCAAGATGCCGATGGAACAGCTTGAGCGTGAACAAATCATGATTGCCGAAACCGAAGACGGGCGCTACGGCTTCGTTGTCGACCAGGTGCTAGGAGACCATCAGACGGTGATCAAGAATCTGGGCCGGTTCTACCACCACGTCGATCTCGTATCCGGAGCCACGATTCTGGGCAACGGGACGGTGGCGTTAATTCTCGATCCGCAGCGGCTGGTAAAGGAGGCGCTTCGCACTCTGGCGCTCAATACGCGCCCGCTTGGCGCCCGCACCAAAGTTACGACCAAGGTTACGGCCAACGCCGGCCGCGCTCGTCGACTCCCGCCGCCGACCTCCGGGGAGACGCACGGCGCCGCACCGCAAACCGCGGCACCATACCCAGGGGAGCGCTTGAATTCTGCCGAAGATATCGTCGGTGCTGGAGATAACCGCTAGCGCTATTAGCCACCGCCAAACAAACCGCGTCTCGTTATTGCCGGGACTTTGGTCCTGCAAGTAAGGGTGCACGAATTCAAATCGAAAAGGAGCAGGAAGTTATGCCAACTAAAGTTGTACAAGAAAGCCGAAGGTCGCAGGGCGCCGATGCGGATCATGGGGACAACGGACGAGGCGCGCAAAAGTCGGGAGACGGCAAGATGCAACTGGTCTCCCAGGAAATCATGCGGCTCGTCGACGCTTCCCGCGACGGGCGCCTCAGCGAGCGCGGCCGGCCCGAGCAGTTTGACGGCGTTTATCGCGAGATCGTGCAAGGCGTCAACGAAATGCTCGACGCCATCTTGCTGCCGATCGGAGAAGGCAACCGCATTCTCGCCCAGATCTCCAGCGGCAAGATCGACGAACTGATCACCCAGACCTATAAGGGCGACCACGAAAAGATGAAGCTGGCGGTCAACAACGTAGCCAGCGTGGTGCAGAGCCTGCAGAAAGAAATGGCGCGCCTCACCGACGCTTCCAAGGAAGGGCAACTTTCCGACCGCGGCAAGCCAGAACAATTTCAGGGCGCTTACGCGGAGATCGTGCGCGGTGTCAACATCATGTTGGACGCCATCCTTCTGCCCATCGGAGAAGGCAACCGAATTCTCGCCCAGATCTCGAACGGCAAGATCGACGAGTTGATCGCCCAGACCTACAAGGGCGACCACGAGAAGATGAAGAAGGCGGTGAACAACATCGCGGCCGTGGTGCAGAGCCTGCAGAAGGAAATGGCGCGCCTCACCGACGCTTCCAAGGAAGGTCAGCTCTCCGACCGCGGCAAGCCGGAACAATTTCAGGGCGCCTACGCCGAAATTGTGCGCGGCGTGAATATCATGTTGGACGCCATTCTGCTGCCCATCGGAGAAGGCAACCGCATCCTGGCTCAGGTCTCGAATGGCAAAATCGACGAACTGATTGCCCAGACCTACAAGGGCGACCACGAGAAAATGAAGCAGGCGATCAACAATATTGCGATCGTCCTGCAGGGCCTGCAAAAGGAAATGGCGCGCCTGACCGACGCTTCGAAGGAAGGGCAACTGTCCGACCGCGGCAAGCCAGAGCAATTCCAGGGCGCGTACGCGGAGATCGTGCGCGGGGTGAATATCATGCTCGATGCCATCCTGCTGCCCATCGGGGAGGGTAACCGGATTCTGACCCAAGTCTCGAACGGAAAGATCGACGAACTCATCGCCCAGACTTACAAGGGCGACCACGAGAAGATGAAGCAGGCGATCAACAATATTGCGATTGTGCTCCAAAGCCTGCAGAAGGAACTGGCTCGCCTCACCGACGCTTCGAACGCCGGACAGTTGTCCGAGCGCGGAAAATACGATCAGTTCCGCGGCGCCTACAGCGAGATCGTGCGCGGCGTGAACTCCGTGCTAGACGCCGTCATTACGCCGCTGAAATTCACCGCCGGATGCATCGATCGCATCAGCAAGGGCGACCTGCCGCCGGCGATCACCGACACCTACCATGGAGATTTCAACCTCATCAAAGACAACCTGAACGCGCTGATCGCGGCCATGGGCGAAATCACCAGCGCCGCCGACGAAATGGCGAACGGCAACCTGACCGTGGCCCTGCGGGAACGGTCGCCGCAGGACAAGCTGATGCAAGCGCTCGGCGCCATGGTGGCGGGAATCACGCGCGTGGTATCGGACATTCGCACCATCGCCGGCGAGGTGGCGTCGGCCAGCCAGGCCATCAGCAACACCTCGGTGGAGGTATCGAAGGGCGCCAGCTCGCAAGCGGCCTCGGCCGAAGAAGCCTCCTCATCGATGGAGGAGATGGTTTCGAACATCAAGCAGAATGCCGACAGCGCGCAGCAAACCGACAAGATCGCCAACAAGTCGGCGACCGACGCACAGGAGAGCGGCAAATCCGTCGTCGAGGCTGTGGCGGCCATGAAAGAGATTGCCAGCCGGGTCTCAATCATCGAGGAGATCGCGCGGCAGACCAACCTCCTGGCCCTGAATGCCGCGATCGAGGCGGCGCGCGCCGGCGAACACGGCAAGGGTTTTGCCGTGGTCGCCGCCGAAGTCCGCAAGCTGGCCGAGCGCAGCCAGAAGGCGGCCGGCGAAATCAACCAGCTCTCGGGCACCACGGTCAAGGTGTCGGAGCGAGCCGGCGAAATGCTCTCCAAACTCGTGCCCGATATCCAGCGCACGGCGGAACTCGTGCAAGAGATCGCCGCCGCCAGCAAGGAACAGGATACCGGAGCCGAACAGATCAACAAGGCGCTGGTGCAGCTGGAGAAGGTCATTCAACAGAATGCCTCCGCCTCCGAAGAAATGGCTTCCACCACCGAGGAACTCACCAGCCAGTCTGAACAATTGGTCAGCGCGCTGGCCTTTTTCCGTACCGGAGAGGACGGCCACCTGGCAACAGTGCGCAGCGTGGCCGCCCGACCGGCAAAAGCCAGCGCCGCCCATGCTTCCCCAACCAGGGCGCTGGCGGCCAAGGCCGGGGCCGGCGTCAGTCTGCGGCTTAAAGACCGGGATCGGGACAAAGACAAAGAGAAGGCCGACGATCTCGACAAGGAATTCGAGCGCTTCTAACCGGCACGTCTTCTCACGGTCGGCGCTTGCCCGTTGCGGCGAGCCGAAGCCTGCAGCCTGCAAAGGACTGGACGAAAGGAGTTGATTATGAGCGTTAGTGAAATTACCGAGACCCGGCAATATCTCACCTTCAAGCTGGGCAACGAGGTGTTTGCCACCGACGTTGCCAAGGTGAGAGAGGTGCTGGACTTCACCACCATCACGGAAATTCCGAGGACACCCGATTTCATGAGCGGCGTGATCAATCTGCGGGGCAGCGTCGTCCCCGTGGTCGATCTCCGGCTCTGTCTCGAAATGTCGAAAACAGAGAAGACCAGGAACACCTGCATCGTGGTGGTGGAGGTCCTGCTCGAAAACGAATCGACCGTGATTGGCGCCCTCGCCGATTCGGTGGAGGAGGTCATCGATCTGGAGCCGGACCAGATTCAGCCGCCGCCGCGCATCGGAACCCATATTCGAACCGATTTTATTAAGGGCATGGGGAAACGCGACGCCCAGTTTGTCATGATCCTCGACATCGACCGGGTGTTTTCGGCCGAGGATCTGGCGGCGGTGCGCAACACTGACGCGGCCAAGCCTGAAACCGCCGCCAAGCTTGAAACCGGCAAGACGCTTGTGCAAGCGACCGCTTGAGCGCGGGAAGGGGCGCGAAACTGCGCCCCGCTCGCGCCCTGAAGTTCAAGACATGAACTTCGAACCATGCAATTCGAACCATGAACAGCTAAATCGGACTGCAACGCCTGAGCGTCGAGACATGATGTCTAAACCCGAGGTCCCCACATGAGTGCTCGCGAAGACGGTATCTCCAATGCGGACTTTGGGAGGCTGCGCGGCCTGATCTACCAACAGTCGGGCATCAATTTGAATGTTGACAAAAAGACCATGCTCGAGCTTCGCGTCAAGCGTCGGCTGCGCAGCCTGCATCTCGACTGCTTTGCCGATTACTGTGAGTATCTGTTTGGGGAGCACGGACAAAAAGAGGAGATCGTCCATCTGCTGGACGTTGTCAGCACCAATAAGACCGATTTCTTCCGCGAGCCCGAGCATTTTGAATTCTTGATCGAGAAGGCGGTTCCGGAGCTGATGGCCCGCAACGAGAGTGGCCGTCCGCTGCTCGTCTGGAGCGCGGGCTGTTCCTCGGGCGAAGAGCCTTACACGCTGGCCATGGTTCTGAAGGAGTGGGGAGCGGCCAACCCCAGCTTTCGCTTTCGCGTGCTCGCCAGCGATCTCTCGAACACCGTGCTGGCCAAGGCCCGCCGCGGCGTCTTCACTGCGGAAGTGGCGCGCCCGGTGCCTTCCGACCTGCGCCGAAAATACTTTATGCGCAGCCGCGACCGCTCCCACGATCTGGTGCGGGTGGTTCCGGAATTACGTCAATTAGTCGAGTTCAGACGGCTGAACTTCATGGATGCCGACTTCGGACTCTCCGAGAAGGCGGACGTGATCTTCTGCCGCAACGTGATCATTTACTTTGATCGCTCCACCCAGGAGCAGATCATGCAAAAGCTCACGGCTCAACTCCTGCCCGGCGGATATATCTTCGTGGGCCATTCCGAAACCTTGCACAGCTTGGATCTTCCGCTGGTGCCGCTCGCGCCGGCATTGTATCGCAAAACCGGCCACCGCCACGAGGGTTAATAGAAATACGCTAAAACAAAGTCATAAGAATCTGAGTGGAACCGAATGCAGGAAATCGAGACCGAAGTGTCTGACATCTATCTCAATCCCGGCGAATCGTACCTTGCCCGCAAGCCGGCGATCATCCGGACGATTCTCGGCTCCTGCGTCGGTGTCACCTTTTGGAGCGCCCGGCTTGGAATCGGCGCTCTCACTCACTCCCAGTTGCCGAGATGCCCGGTAAATTCGCCAAACACTGTGGATCTCGCGACCGGCCTGCGCTACGTCGATTTTGCCATTCGTGAAGTCGCCCGGCAGTTTGATGAACTGGGCGTCCGACGGGCTGAACTGGAAGTCAAATTGTTTGGGGGAGCCGATGTCCTGGTGGTGAGTGAAGGGGCGTTGTCGAAACCGACAATCGGACGGCTGAATTGTGAAGCGGCGATCGACGTGGTCGAGACCGAACGTTTGAATGTGGTGGCCTCAAGCTTGGGTGGTGCTGCGGGGCTGAATCTGCGTTTCGATACCAGGACTGGAGAAGTGCGGCTGCGGCGGCTGAGTTGAGCCGGCAGCCGAGTGACCCATGGCCCGCCGAAACGGCTGTTCGTAGTTCGTCATTCGTCGTACATCGTTCGCGATTTGCTTGTCTGCGAACCTTGTCTACGAACATCGAGCAGCAATTGATGAACAATGGTGGACGAACAATGATCGTCGAACAATGATCGCGAACAATGATCCGCGAAAGACGTGGACGCAGTTGTGAAAATAACCTTATGAGCCTCTACCCATGACCAAACCCAGAGTTCGCGTCCTCATCGTCGACGATTCCGCCGTGGTCCGCCAGACCTTGAGCGAAGTGCTGGGGAGCGATCCCGAAATCGAAGTCATCGCCACCGCCGCCGATCCCTATGTGGCGACAGAGCGTATTCGGGATCAACTGCCCAACGTCATCACTTTAGACATCGAGATGCCGCGCATGGATGGCCTCACCTTTCTGCAGAAGATTATGAGCCAGCACCCCATCCCGGTCGTCATCTGTTCCAGCCTGGCCGAAGAAGGTGCGCAAAGCACGTTCAAAGCCCTCGAGTATGGCGCAGTGGATATCATTGCCAAACCCCGCCTTGGCAGCAAACAGTTTCTGGAAGATTCCTGCATAACTATCTGCCAGGCCGTCAAGGCCGCGGCCGGAGCGCGCTTGCGGCCCATCCGTCCGGCCCGCGTCGTCGAGCCCAAGTTGACAGCCGATGCTATGCTCTCTCCCGCGACCCACGCCATGGCGGAGACCACGGAAAAGGTTGTCGCCATCGGCGCCTCAACCGGCGGAACCGAGGCGCTAAGAGTCCTGTTGGAGACGCTTCCCGCCGACGCTCCTGGCATAGTGATCGTGCAACACATGCCGGAGACTTTCACGCGTGCCTTTGCCGACCGCTTGGATGGATTGTGCCGCATCACCGTAAAAGAGGCGGAGTCCAACGACACCGTTCTGCGGGGACGCGCGCTGATCGCACCCGGCAATCGTCACCTGCTGCTCAAACGCAGCGGCGCGCGCTACTACGTTGAGGTAAAAGAAGGACCGTTGGTCTGCCGGCATCGTCCGTCGGTCAACGTCTTGTTTCGTTCCGCCGCGCGCTACGCCGGACAAAATGCAGTCGGAGTGATTCTGACCGGCATGGGCGATGACGGTGCCCGGGGCATGCTGGAAATGAAACAAGCGGGTGCCAAAACCATCGCCCAGAACGAAGCGACGTGCGTCGTTTTTGGCATGCCGAATGAAGCCATTAAGCGGGACGCAGTCGATAAGATTTTGCCTTTAGAATCGGTAGCCGGAGCTCTTCTCAATTATGCGCAATAAGAACGTCACACCCAAATCCGCAAATTGTGGGACTAGACCGGCAATCGTCGCTTTGCTTTTTCCCTGCGCGACCTTGTGGCCTCTATGGCCGAGACTTCTGCTGCTCCCGGCAAAATCCTTCGCTAGACGTGACAACGCCAGACAGGACGATGCTGGGCAGGAAGAACGATGAATGCCACCGCCATCAGCGCTGCATCTTGGGCCGAGCGTGTTCCAGCGCTGGAGCGGGCGACGACCGAACTCGATGCCCTCGCCGTTTCTACCGAAAGCGAGATCCGAACAGTGGCCAGGGTTTTTGAGAGCGTAGCCGGCCACACGAACACCATGTTGACTCTGGCAGCAGCCATCGTCGGCTGCGTTGAAAAAGAGAGTATCTCTTCGGTTCTGCCTAAAATGCGAACCTTGGGTGCCGCTGCCCGGCACTTCATCGAAGACAGGTTGGAGGCGACTACCGGCATACTCGACATGGTCACGACCGAAGCCCAACTGCTGCGCCAGCTATCTCTCGTCGGCCGCGGCCAGGCCGACATCGCATTCAAGATCAAGGCCCTGAGCGTGCTCACCAACATCGAGGTCGCCCATTTGGGGACGATAGGCCTCGGCTTCCGTTATCTCGCCAACGAGTTGGCTGATTTTGCGAAGTCGGTCATCGCAGATACTCAGGAATTGGCCAGCCACGCCGAGAATCGCAGGCGCACGATCGAAGAGACCAGACGGGTTCTCACCGCCGAACTCCCTCGTCAACGCAAGGAGTTGGTTCGTATTGAAACCGAACTCGATAACGCCTTGGCGGTCGTTGATTCCAGCCTGACCGAGCTCACGCAAACCCCGGCCCAGTTCAAAATCTGCGTCGAGGATAGCTCTCGCCAGATCGCTGGGGTAGTATCGGCCATCCAGGCTCACGACATTACCCGCCAGCAAATCGAGCACGTGCAGGAAAGCTTTGGAATCATCGCCGGAAAAATGCGCGCCACCGGCAACTCCGAGTTGCAAAACGATTCCGAATTGCCCGCAGCCTACGCCGGTCTGGCGATTCAGATTTACCAGCTAAGGCAGATCAAAGAGACGGTCGACGGTTGGGCATCTCAGATCAGAACGTGCATGAGCGGTATTCTCAGAATTAGCGCGAACGAAATCGTCGGAATCGGTCCCGCCGTCCTCGAACAAGAGCAGGAGGTCTCTTCTCAACTGGCCCGCATCGAATTGCTCGAAAGCGAAAGTCAGGATCAAAGTGGCCGAATCCAGCGTAATCTCGGAGGCCTTTCAAGCCTGGTTCAGTTAGTGAGTCAACATGTGCAGAGATCGAAGTCTATCCGCGATCGTCTGCGGTTGCTCACCTTCAATTCCATCATTGAAGCCAGCCGTTTGGGCACCCAAGCCGATGCCATACTCGCGATCGCGCAGGCTATCAAGGAAGTGGCCTCGGAATGGAACCAGATGACCGAACAGTCCAGCACTGCCATGGCGGAGATGGTCAACGTGGCGAAGCGCATGAATGAGGCGACGCAAATCTTTTCCGATGCCAGCAGCCAGCGCTTGCGTGAGGAGCAAGCCGAAACCAGGGCGTGCCTCGACAGTTTGCGAACCGGGGTCGCATCCGCAGCAACCCATGCCAACAAGATGAAGGATGTTACTCAGCAGATGCAGGCGAAAATCGCGGAAGTCGGAAACACCGGGACTCTCTTCGAGGCCTGCTTCGGACGTATTGACTCAGTGCTTAAAGAAATCGAATCCCTGAAGCTTCAAATGGAGAGCGATGAACCGGATCTGAAAAAACGTTACCAAGGCCGCTACGACCCCGCCGAAGTTGAACGGTTATACTCCGCCTCTTACACTACCGAGATGGAGCGCGAGGTTTTGCGTGCGGCGCTCGGGGGAAAGGTCCTGCCGATTGCTCGACCGACGTTCGCAGGCAACAGCGTGGAACTGTTCTGAGTGCAACCGTCAGAATGACAGTTGTGCATCAGGCAGCCGGAATTGACCGATGCAGTGAAGAACGAGCAGTAGAGGACGAAGCGTCAAGGACCAGACATGAAACGAATCTTAACCGTGGATGATTCCGCCAGCGTTCGGCAAATGGTCAGTTTTACGTTGAGCAGCGCCGGCTACGAATTGATCGAGGCCGTCGATGGTAAAGATGGCCTCGGAAAAGCGGGCACGGCAAAGTTCGACCTGATCATAACCGACCTCAACATGCCCAATATGGACGGCATCGAAATGATCTCCGCGGTTCGCAAGCTGCCCGGATACGCATTCATTCCTATCCTCATGCTCACCACCGAGTCCCAGGCAGAAAAAAAAGATGCGGGACGCAAAGCCGGAGCAACCGGCTGGATTGTCAAACCATTTAATACGGAGCAATTACTGGCAGTCGTCCATCGATTAGTGAAATAGCGGTGAAGTACCTTCTAGACCGAGCCGTCGAGAGCGGGTCGCCAAGCAGAGGACGACCCACGGAAGAGACGGAAGAAGAATAAATCTTACTTGGCCGTACTGGCGGCCGACGACGTCAAGGTTCGCAACTGAACCAGGCCAACCCCCAAGCCTCCTGCGGCGCCAGCAAGCAGCCCCAGGATCACCAGCAAAGGCACGTTCTCAAGAATCGACTTCTTAACTGACTTCGCCATCCATTACCTCCGCTAGATTCCTATCAATAGACGCCCTAATAATCTTAGCATCTGCGCTTCCGTTTGCACCCTTACGGAGGTACTGTAACCGCCTGCGCCAGCGAGAGATGGGCGGATCCTGTGGCCGGCGATAACGGCTGTGAAGAGTTTTTCCATCAAAAGGGAAACAAAGTGACCGAAATTTACCGTCAAGCAATTGATCAGGCTGTCGACGAAAGCGCTCGATCGCCCTATGATATGAGACAAAAGGAAACCCATTCGAGGACCGTTCATGACCGAACCAACTTATGAGGAGTTGAAAGCCCGCCTGGCTGATCTGGAAAAGCAGGTGGAAACAAAAAAGAAAGCCGGAGTTATTGATTTTCGCGTGAGCGAAAAAGGCGGAGTCAGCGTTTATGGCCTGGGCCGCTTTCCAGTCACCCTCTACTACGAGCAGTGGACGAAGCTGCTGAACGCAGTTCCCGACCTGAAGGCCTTCATCGAAGAAAATAAAAGCAAGCTCAAACTGAAAGAGAGCTAGCACCGGGTTGCGTAGAGACGGGGCTTGCCCGTCTCGGCGTGCAGTGCCCCAGAGAACAGAGACAAGACAAGCCGCGCAAACCGCCTCTTGGTTTGAACTCGGCGACTGGAAACTGACAAAATGGTGCGCCCGGAGAGAATCGAACTCCCAACCCCATGGTTCGTAGCCATGTACTCTATCCAATTGAGCTACGGGCGCATCGTCGCAGACTGGTGTCGTTGAATTATAGCGGAAACGGAACCGTTTCATCCAATGCGGCACCGTGCTGGTAGTGGCTCATTTTCGCCGTCCAACAATAAAAACCCGTGAACCACCATGAACACGAAGGATTCTAGTTTCAATCTCTTCCTTCGTGGACCCTCGTGGCCTTTGTGGTTATCGTTTGCGAATAAACCACTACCACCGCGCTGTTCGTCAGAGAATTTTTCCCGCATGAAGTACAGTAAACCCTTTAGATGCGAGTCGAAGTGAGACCGTTCCAATCCGCCGAATTCCGCGCCAGTCACGCCAAGTCGCGGATCGACCAATCGACGAATTCCAGATCATTTGTAACCTAGAGTAAAAGTTTCCGCCGGTCGCGCAAAACCTACCCGTCGCCGCGTTCTATCTTTGTATGTTGGCAATGCGTTAGCGAATGGCATCCGACATGCTTCTCCTTGTTGCAGACGAAGTGGCGCGCAACGGGGCATTTGGAAAATCACTTCGGCCAGAGGTATTTCCGAATGCCCCTTGCATACTCCGTTTTGGTCGCCGAGGTTGACACTCCGTTCGGTTTCCCGGCCTTCCCCCGAACGTCCTCCCTTCCTCATTGAGGACTTGCAGGGAAACCGGACGGAGTGCCGTAAACTGAGTGCCGCAACTCTCCTGACTCTCAGCGCAACAATATCATCCGCTACTTTCGTTCACGCGAGCGCCAGTTGCTCCTGTACGTCGATGCCTGCCTCGCGCAGCAGCTTCGCTATTACGTCCGCCTTAAATCGCGAGGCATCAAACCATGCGCGCACGATGCGATCCTTCTCATTAAACTGGATGCGTTGTATGCCATAGACTTCGCGCACGCTGTCAATGGCGCGCAACTCAGCTTCTCCTGGCGGAGTCAGATAGCGGTAAGCGACTTCAAGATACGTCATTCTGATTTCTCCAAAGGTCAGGTTGTGCAGGATCAAAGTTCTGCTTCGAGTATCTAATAAGCACTGGATTCCGCCAAGCGCGATCTGTTGGTGTGGGAACCGGGTTTCGCCCGTCCAAGCCAAGTGAAGCTCGGCAGCTCCTCCAGTGCAAAACTGCATTTTCGATGTAGACTTTTGATGACCTGACAATGAATCACTCTGGCCCTGCGGACAACTCCAACGCTGCACCAAAGGCCATCAAGGCCAAAGACCCAGTCTGCGGGATGGACGTAAATCCCGAAACCGCTCGTTATAAGACGCTGCACCACGGCCAAGAACATTTCTTCTGCTGTGCCGGATGCCTGGCAAAGTTTCAGGCGGACCCCGACAAGATTCTATCGTCTCCGCCCAAGCCAATGACAATGACAACGAAGCCGGGACTGGTGACCCTCGGCGCGTTGACCCACGCCACATCAAACGTGCCAAACAGTGAGCCGTTAGCTACGGCCTCCACCCACCAATCAGGAGCCGGATCCGAAAGAGACACGCGACACTATGTCTGTCCGATGTGCCCCGAAGTAAGGCAGCTGGGCCCTGGGCCATGTCCCAAGTGCGGAATGGCGCTCGAACCCGAATTGCCCGCGCTCCCCGCAAACGGGACCGAATACACCTGCCCGATGCATCCCCAAATCGTGCGACGAGCGCCGGGGAGCTGTCCATTCTGCGGCATGGCACTAGAGCCGCGGACCGTGACCGTCGACGAAGACAATCCCGAACTCCGCGACATGACGCGCAGGTTTTGGATCAGCTTGGCACTCACAGCGCCCTTGCTGGCGATTGCCATGGGCACCATGCTGTGGCCGCGTTTTTTCGCGGGCGACATCGCACTTCATCGAGGAGACGTTGCCGCAGGGACGCCGTGGACAGCGATCCTCCCATGGCTGGAGCTCATTCTAGCCACACCTGTAGTCCTATGGTGTGGCTGGCCCTTCTTCCAGCGCGGATGGGCATCTCTTGTCAATCGCAGCACCAACATGTTCACGCTGATCGCCATGGGCACCGGCGTCGCGTACCTCTTTAGCGTTGTGGCAACGCTATTCCCACAGATATTTCCGGCGTCATTTCGAAGCATGAGCATGGGCGGCCATCCCGGAGGTCATCCTGACGTTTACTTCGAAGCCGCCGCAGCGATTGTCACGCTCGTTTTACTTGGACAGGTGCTCGAGCTGCGCGCCCGCAGCCAAACCTCCAGCGCCATCCGGGCGCTACTCGATCTAAGCCCGAAGATGGCGCGCCTGCTAAGTCCTGACGGGTCTGTAGAAGACGGCGCAGAGCGTGACATTCCGCTCGATGAGGTGAAGCCGGGAGATCGCCTGCGTGTACGCCCCGGAGAAAAGATTCCCGTCGACGGCGTGGTCCTCGACGGCTCAAGCCTGGTGGACGAATCCATGATCACCGGCGAATCTATTCCCGTAGAAAAGAGGGCAGCTTCACTCGTAATCGGCGCAACCGTAAACGGCAACGGATCTTTGGTGATGCGCGCCGAGCGCGTCGGCAGCGAGACCATGCTGGCGCAGATCGTACAGATGGTCAGTCAGGCGCAGCGCACGCGCGCTCCCATCCAACGGCTGGCCGATAAAGTTGCCGGCTGGTTTGTCCCGGCGGTGATAATGGCTGCGGTAGCGACTTTCGTCGTTTGGGCAGTCGCCGGACCACAGCCCCGGTTAGCGCATGCCATAGTGAACGCCGTGGCCGTGCTCATCATCGCCTGCCCCTGCGCTCTCGGCCTGGCGACGCCGATGGCAATCATGGTAGGTACGGGACGCGGCGCGCGTGCCGGCGTGCTCATCAAAAATGCCGAAGCGCTCGAGACGCTGGAAAAAGTCGACACCATTGTCTTCGACAAGACCGGAACACTGACCGAGGGCAAACCGAAAGTGGTGGCAATTTCCCCGCAAGGAAATCCGCCGGAAATCTCAGGAAATGAACTACTACGCTTGGCCGCAAGTATCGAGCGCGCCAGCGAACATCCGTTAGGCGCAGCGATTGTCGCGAAGGCAAAACAATTGAACTTGAATTTAAGCGAGCCTGCCGATTTTCAATCCTTGCCGGGCCAAGGCGTACGCGGAACAGTGGAAGGGAAGAGGCTGGTGCTAGGGAACAGCGCTCTTATGCTCGAAACCAAAGCCTTCGCGAACCAGACTGCGACTTCTGCTTCTAAACACACCGGATCGACAGAGATTTACATGGCAATCGATGGCAAGTACGCCGGCCAAATCGCCATCGCCGACCCCGTAAAATCATCGACTGCGAATGCCCTCCGCGAACTCGAAGCGCAGCGCATCAAGCTCGTCATGCTCACAGGCGATACCCCGGCCACGGCCCAACAGATCGCGCGGAGCCTCCACATCCAAGATTTCAAAGCTGAGGTCCTACCCGCGCAAAAAGCCGAGATCGTCAAGAGCCTGCAGAGTGAAGGCCGCATAGTGGCCATGGCCGGCGACGGCATTAACGACGCGCCCGCCTTGGCGCAAGCCGACGTAGGCATCGCCATGGGGACTGGGACCGACATCGCCATCGAAAGCGGCGGCATCACCCTGCTTAAAGGAGATCTTGAAGGAATTCTTCGCGCCCGCAAGCTGAGTCAGGCAACGATGCGCAACATCCGGCAAAACCTGTTCTTCGCGTTTCTCTACAACTCCATAGGAGTGCCGATAGCCGCAGGCGTACTCTATCCCGCATTTGGATTGCTGCTCAGCCCGATTCTGGCCGCAGCCGCAATGAGCTTCAGCTCTGTATCAGTGATTACCAACTCCCTGAGGCTGCGGAGCCTGAAGTTGTAGTTTTTCCTGAGACCTGACACCTAAGACCTGAGACCTGCCTTCACAGCTTACTCAAATAATCTCTAACTTCCGGACTCGACCAATCCACAGCACCAATAAATTTTCGGCGGATAACTCCCTGGCGGTCGATCACGTAACTTTCCGGCCAGCCAAATGTGCCATAAAGCGTCGAAACTCTTTGCGCCTCGTCCCGCACCGTCACCATATTGACGCTGTAGTCTTTAAGGAACTTGTGGTATGCCGCGTCGTCGGCGTCAATACTAATGGCGAGCACGACTACGCCCTTAGGTTTGAGCAGAGTCTGCATCTGAACGAGCGAGGGCGTCTCCTCGACACACGGCGGGCACCACGTAGCCCAGAAATTCAGCACCACAACCTGCCCGCGAAATTGGCTGAGGGTCACTTTATGGTCTGAATCCTGCACAGTGAAGTCTGGCGCATTCGATCCGATGCGCGCCGGATGGCTTCCGCTATAGCATCCGATGAGGGTGGCCAGCAATCCAATAAGTATCGACGTGGAGGGTAGTGCAGAAGGAATCGACGGTCTCACATAGCTATAATAGCGAAAAAATGATGGATAGTTCATCTCCAGCCGCGCTACCTCAAAATCCGAACCCCGAAGTTTCAATTATCATTCCAGCCCGAAATGAAGACGCGAACCTCGGCGCATGCCTCGAATCATTGACCGCTCAAACCGGCGTGAATTTTGAAATCATCGTGGTCGATGATGGCTCCACCGACCGCACCCGAGAGATCGCAAAGAGTTTCACCGGAGTGCAAGTCATTTTTCCGCAGCCTCTGCCGAATGATCTAGTCCCCCACAGCCATACGGGCAAGAACAACGCGCTGATTGCTGGAACGAAGCACGCGCGAGCCCCTTGGCTGCTGTTCACCGATGCGGATACCGTCCACCTGCCCGGATCGCTGGCGCGCGCCCTAAACGAAGCCAATAGAGAGCACTCCGATTTGTTGTCCTATTCGCCTGAGCAGATAGTTGTGACCTTCGGCGAGCGAGCCGTCATGCCCGTCGTCTTCGCGGAACTGGCAGCCCGTTATCCGCCGCACAAAGTACGCGATCAGAATTCCCCCATCGTCGCCGCCAACGGGCAGTATATTCTAGTCCGCCGCGCCGCCTATGAAGCCGTAGGCGGACACGCCGCCGTGGCCACGGAAATACTCGAAGATGTTGCGCTGGCTCGCCTCTTCCGCGATGCCGGCAAGCGGGTCCATTTCCGCTATGCCGCAGACGCCGTCCGCACCCGCATGTATCGTACTTGGCCGCAGCTGCGCGAAGGCTGGACAAAAAATCTGGCGCTACTATTTCCGCACTCAGAATTTCTGGTCTACCGAAGTCTAGTTCTATGGTTATTGGCGTGGTGGTCGCTTGCCGTAGCTGTTTCCGGCGCAATAACCGAGCACTTCATCTGGATATTGGCCGCAGCCTTCTGGCTACTGGTCTACCGCAGAATTCGCACCGCCCATTTTCAGCCTGCAGACAACCTGCTCGCTATGCTATTCGGCATCCCGATATTCGCTTTTCTGCTGCGCCGCTCGAAGCAAGCGTATGCAATGGGTCGGGTATCCTGGAAGGGGCGTAATTACAATGTTGGCACTCCAGGCGAAGATAGTCGTACAACAAGACAGAGTGCAAAATCAATTGCCCAAATTGAGCGTCCAAAACTGGGAACTGAGAACTGAGAGTCGAGAGCTGATTTTCCCATGGTCTACCTTACCCGCAAAGCCGAATTTTCCGCGTCGCACTATTATCACAACCCGAAAATAACCGCGGAAGAGAACGGACGCATCTTCGGCAAATGCAATAACCCTAACGGCCACGGCCACAATTACACGCTCGAAGTCACCGTAAAAGGCGTCGTCGATCCGAAGTCGGGATTCGTAGTCGATCTCAAGCAATTAAAAGATGTGATGAGCAGGGAAGTGCTCGATGCGCTCGATCATCGCTTCCTCAACAAGGAGGTCCCCGAATTCTTCACCCGCATTCCGACCACTGAGAATCTGGCGATCGCCATCTGGCAGCGTCTGGTCCCAAAACTCACCGCCGCCCGGTTGCACCGCGTACGCGTCTACGAAACGCCCGACCTGTTCGTTGATTTTTACGGCGAGGATTTTTATGGCGAGTGAAGCCACGAGTAGAGACGACGAGCATGAGAAGTCGAGCATGAGAGCCCATCTCACCCGCCGCTACATGTTCTCCGCGTCGCACCGTTTGCACAGCGATGAAATGTCGGAGCAAGAAAATCGTGCGACCTATGGCAAATGTAACAACCCGTACGGGCATGGGCACAACTACATGCTCGAAGTTACCGTCAGCGGCCCGGTGGATGACGAGACCGGCATGGTCTGCAACTTAGCCGATCTGGATGCCTTCGTGCGCCAGCAAATTCTCGAACGCTACGACCATGAGAATCTGAACCTGCTGGCGGAGTTCCAGCAGCACGTTCCAACCACTGAAAATCTTTGCATAGCGATTTACGATATTGTGAAGCGCGGTTTCCAGCAGGCGCATCTAGAGAAGGTGCGAATAGATGAGACTATGATGAACTCATTTGAGTATAGGGGACAGTTACAGGATCTCTAATGGGCGATTTGCAATTATGGTTTCTTCAATTACAAATTACCAATTACAAATCACAAATACGCACTAACTTATGAAAATGCCCTTAGACCTACCCTCTACCCTGACCAGCGCCACCTACGAAGAACTGGTACGTGAAATGATCGTTCGCCTGGGCGAAGATCCAAATCGCGAAGGCCTTTCGCGCACGCCCGCTCGAGTCGAAAAGGCCATGAAGTTTCTGGTCAAAGGTTATAAAGATGATCCCGAGGCATTACTGCGCAAGGCGCTCTTCACCGTCAGCTACGACGAAATGGTGATCGTGAAAAACGTCGAAATGTTCAGCCTGTGCGAGCACCATCTGCTGCCTTTCTTCGGCAAGGTGCACGTCGCCTATATTCCTAAAGGAAAAGTCATCGGCCTGAGCAAAATCCCCCGCCTCATCGAAGCCTTCTCGCGCCGCTTGCAGATTCAGGAGCGCCTGACCACGCAAATCGCCGAGGCCATCCAGAACGCCGTCGAGCCCCAGGGCGTCGGCGTGGTGATCGAGGCCCGCCATCTCTGCATTATGATGCGTGGCGTAGAGAAGCAGCATTCGTCAGCCGTAACTTCGTCCATGCTCGGCTGCTTCCGCAACGAAGAGGAAACGCGAACCGAATTTCTGTCGCTGATCCGCCAACGCACCAATGGCGTGTGATTCGTTCTGCGTAGGAACAGCCGCCCGGCTGTCCAAGGCGAGCGCAGCTCGGCAGCCACCATCGACTATAGCCTCGCCCTCGCCTATTGCGGATTTCTACACTCCATCTCGAAACTTAGTGAGGTTTGGAATAAGCTCAAAATGCCCAATGCCGAAGCCCACACCTCGACGTGAATCATCTTTCGCCGGCCGCCTTGCCCTCGTCACCGGCGCCAGCCGCGGCATCGGCCTTGCCGTCGCTCGCGCCCTTGCGCGCCGGGGATGCGAGCTCATCGTCACTGGCCGAGACGAGCGTGCCCTGGCCAAGGCCCGAGCTCAACTGGAAAAGCTCAAAGTGCCCGTCCTCGCGCAATCCTGCGACGTTCGTATCCCCGAATCCGTCGACTACCTCTTCACGCTGATCCGCACACTGCACAGGCCTCTGGACATCCTCATCAACAACGCCGGCATCGGACATCTCAATCGCACCGTCGGTGAATTGCCCTACCCAACTTGGATGGAAGTAATCGACACCAACCTCAACGGCCTGTTTCTGATGACGCAGGCGGCGCTCGCCGTGATGCAGCGCGGCAGCACGATCGTCAACAATCTGTCGATAGCCGCCGAGCGCGTGTTCCCCGGATCGGCGGCCTACAACGCCTCAAAGCATGGGGCCCTCGGCTTCACCAACACGTTGCGCGAAGAGCTGCGCTCCAAGGGCATTCGCGTAATCGCCCTCATGCCCGGCGCAACCGACACCGCAATCTGGGAAGCGATGTGGCCCCAGGCGCCCAGGCGAAAAATGATGAGCCCTGAAACGGTTGCGCGAACGGTAGTCAACGCACTGCTCCTACCCGAAAACGCGACGGTAGAGAAAATCGTGTTAATGCCCTCCGCTGGCGCTCTCTAGCAGCCTGTAAGTACAAATCCCGGAGAGAGTCGGAGCTGCACTTGATTTTGGGTGGCGCAGCGGTTCACCGCTGCGATAGCTGCATCGTTTTGAAATCGGCTTCCAGCCGCTGAGGGCACAGCTCTCGCTCAGGAACGAACTTTTCCCGCAAGCTACCCGGTGCGCCTTCAGCCGTTGTTCTTGCCCTGCCGGCGGGAAACGACGCTCGCCGATTTGCGACGCAGCCGCCAAAGAAAGCATCCAACCTGTGTGGCATTAGTTGGCGAACGGCGATCGACAATCTACCGAAGCAGCGAGGACAAAATGTCATTCTTCGACAACTTCAAGCATTACTCTAATTCGATGAAAGAGCCCGAGCTTCGCCTGGCCTGGGGCATCGCCATCGCCGCCGACACCCTGCAAATTGTCGCCTTCCCGCTTTTCGTCGAGGGAGGCATGTCTCCGGCCGATTCCGTCCTTGATCTCGTCGTCGCTTTCCTGATGATTCGTCTTCTTGGATGGCACTGGGCCTTTTTGCCAACCGCCGCCGCGAAACTAATCCCCGGCGCCGATCTCTTTCCCACCTGGACTGCCGCCGTTTGGTTCGCGACCCGCCATCGAGTGCAAACCGGCCAGCAAGAAGTCCTGCCTCCCGGCCCCGCACCCGAACCGCGCCGTTGATCTCGGAGCAATAAGGCTAGACGGGGAACTGCCCGCTAACACCTGAGACCTAAGACCTGAGACCTGCCCTACCACGTCCCATACCGATACCGTTGCGGCCGTTCTCTGAAAATATTAATCATAACCACTCCCGCGACAAACCCTCCCACATGCGCCCAGAAAGCGACCCCGCCGGAGGTCTGGCTCGTTTCCGCAACCGCGGTCGCAGTCCCACTCAGAAAATTCACCACGAACCAGTAGCCCAACATCAACCATGCCGGGACATGAAAGAAAAATATCGGCGGAAACCAGATCAGCACGCGCGCCCGCGGATAGAGAATAAAATAAGCGCCCATCACCCCCGCAATCGCGCCGCTCGCGCCCACACTGGGCACACGCGAACCCTGGTTCAGCAAAATGTGTGTCGCTCCCGCTGCCACTCCGCTGGCCAGGTAAAACACCAGATACCGGAAGTGCCCAAGATAATCTTCAACGTTGTCGCCGAAGATCCACAGGAACAGCATGTTGCCCGCAACGTGTAAGAATGAGGCGTGCAGGAACAGGGAGGTAAACAAAGGCAAAATGGCAGTCGCTACGGTGTCATAGGAATGCCCAGTCAGCACCGCCAGCGCGTGGTGAGGAACCACGCCAAACTCGAACATAAACGAATTCAGCGCCCGGTGGCCGACCGAGAGCTCCCACATAAAAACCAGCACGTTCAGAACGATCAGAAAGTAATTGACGAACGGCGTAGAGAACGTAGGCTGATCGTCACGAAGGGGAATCATTTAAATTGGTTTGTAATTTGTAATAGGTAATCTGAAAACAAAAACGCTGATGCCCCAACGATCGGTTTTAAATTACCAATTACAAATTATCAGATTACAAATCCCCATGAATGGTGTCCTAATCATCGATAAGCCGCCAGGCCTGACGTCGCACGACGTGGTCAATCGCGTGCGCCGAATTCTTGGCCAGCGCTCGGTCGGCCATCTCGGAACCCTCGATCCCTCGGCCACTGGAGTTCTCCCCATTGTCCTCGGCAACCTCACCCGCCTAGCCCAGTTCTACGCCCATTCTGAAAAGACCTACGAAGGTGTGATCCGCTTCGGCTTCGCCACCGACACCTACGACGCTGGCGGCGAACCCACCACGCCCACGAAAGATGTTCGCGTAAGCCTCGATGGCTTACGCGTCATCGCCGCCAGCTTTCAGGGCACCATCGAGCAGATGCCTCCGCCCTTTTCCGCGAAAAAGATTGCCGGAGTCCCCGCCTACAAACTCGCCCGCAAGAAGAAAGAAGTCGTGCTCAAGCCGGTTCCGATAGAAATCAAGGAATTCGAGATTCTCTCCACCGCCGCCGATCAAGCCACCTTTCGCGCCCGCGTAGCCTCGGGAACCTACATGCGGTCGATCGCCCACGAGATCGGCCAGAAGCTAGGCTGCGGCGCTCATCTAGCGAGCCTGCGTCGCACTGCGGCAGCCGAATTCGTGATCGAAGACGCGCACTCGCTCCAAGAGTTAGAAGACGCGATGCAGCAGGGAAGTCTCGAGTCGGATTTCAAAGCAAATGTCAAAGCCAATTTCGAAGCCGATTTCGAAGCAAAGATGTTGATCCATCCGAGAAAGCTGGTGCCGCAATTGCCATGCGTCACCGCCACCGAAGAGAACGCTGCCCTCATCCGCAGTGGCCGCGCCGTAAATCTGCCCGAGATGTCCCGCGCCCCCCAGATAAAAGTCTTCTATGGACAACGGGAACTGATCGCCATCGCGACAAGAGTCGCAGGAACACTGTTCCACCCAGGGATCGTCTTCTCCACCTGATAGCGGAGCGACAAGCAACGTCGCCCGTTCTTGCCATCCCCGGAGACGCCTGATTCCCTAGCGCCACTTGTAATGTCCGATAACAGGTATTATGTAAAGTAACGCCACTTAACTTTCCCAGCCATTAACAAGCATCATCCTTCCCCAGCACCTTCGCAACGTCGTCCCGAAACTTCTGCAACGCCGCCAGCCTCTCCGATGTAGCTTCCACAATCTCCGACTTCGCCTGAAAAACCTTTTGTCCCGCCCGTTCTGTAAGCACGCCCATTACTTCGCCCATCCGCCAGCCGGGAGTGCCAAGCATCTGCAGCCCGTCCACGCCCGGCACCAACAGGGCGACGCAATTCTCCCGCACCACGCCTACACACTTGGGATAGCGATCAAAGATTTGGAGTTCGAATCCCGCCAGATAAAGTTGCTGGAGCTGCTCGGACGAGTCAGGCATGGTTTCCAATTACAAATTACCCATCTCAAATTACAATTCCTTCAGTCCGGCTCAGCGCGGATGACCTCCAGCGCATTTCCCTCTCCCAGTTTCAAAAAAGTAAACACGCTCTCATCCGCCGAATAGCATGCAAACGACGGCCCCAGCCCGCCAGAACCGGAGTAGCTGGCTATCTTCCGCCCCGTCTGCGCGTCGGCGACTACCATCGTCTGGCTCTCGCTCTCCTGATTCCAGAACCACAGCGCCATCCGATTCCCCGAAACATGAAATCCATTAGCCACAACGCCCGCCGTCGGACCCGCGATTTTGAGCGTCTTCATAATCTGGCCGCTTGGTGCAATCACATAAACCAGCGTCGGCGAAGAGCCTCGCATCACGTAAAGATTACCGTCGCTTCCAACTTCGGCGTCGGCCAGGTCGAGCGCAGGAACCGCCTGCTCCGCGTCATTCGCAGATTCCTTCTGGTCACTTTGTTTCTGCCCATCCGATTTTGCGCCCGCGCGCGGAAGTCTCGAAGGTTTTGGAAATGAAAGTTGCGCCAGTTCCCTGCCGTCGCCGGAAAAAACAGCCGTGAAATTGCGTCCATGATCGGTCTTATTCAGCGCATCGCGCTGCACGCCCGACACCAGGAAATTTCCCTCGGCAAACGCCGCGAACGTGTACACCTCAAAGTCGGCATCGAGGAGTACTGATGACGACAACGACCCGTCGGAAGCGAAATGAAGCACGTAAATACGCGGCTTCACCACCCCACTCTGTGCGATTTGGTAGATGCCGCCATCGGAAGCCGGCGAAAATGCGTCAGCCCGGTCAAGCCCCAGCTGAGAAAATGCGGCCGGATCAAACACTGCAGTCCGCTTGCCGTCCGGATCAATCTTGACTACCGGACCACGCAGCGGCCGGTCCAGAGCGAATTTGCGTATATAAAGGTTCCCGTCGGCGTCACACTTCGACCCGCTCTTGAACGCCCCGCCCATCTCCGAAACCACGTTCATGGTCGAAGAGGCGCGCAGCGCAATCGTCGACCCAGTCATGCTCGGCGCGGCAACGCCCGGCCCAGAGCCATTTGCTTTTGAGGAGATACCCGTATCGGCGGCGTGAGACGATCCCGAAGAAGTGATTTGCGCGGTAGCCAATCCAACCGACAAGCCAGAGGAAAGAAGAAAAGAAACGAACGCAGCCGAAAACAACCTCATCTGAACCTACATCCCAGCCAATCGGCTCGACTCAGAAACTGAGAGCTGAAAGCTGACGGCAGAGAGCCCCCTACATCTTATATTTGCCCAAGTCGTCATCGCCAAGATCCTCCAGCCACTTCCGAAGCTCTTCATTAGAAACGGCCGGCACGGCATTGGTGGCCTGTTCCGAAGTCTTCAACACCTCGTCCTCCACAAATATCGGGCAATCCACGCGCAGCGCCAGCGCCAGCGCATCCGAAGGGCGCGAGTCCACGCTCACTATGTGCCCTTCCCTTTCCAGCCAGATCACCGCATAAAAAGTAGAGTCCTTCAAATCGGAGACCACCACCTTGTGCACCATGGCGTCGAGCCCGGTCAGAACATTCTTGATCAAGTCATGCGTCATAGGCCGAGGCGTGGCGACCTTCTCGATTTCGAGCGCGATGGCATTCGCTTCATATACTCCCACCCAGATGTGGAGCACCCTGTCGCTCGCAACGTCCTTGAGCAGCACAATGGGCATATTCGAAACCGGATCCATCATCAGCCCGCGAATTTTCATCTCAACTTCCATAAAAACCTCAAAAAAAAACCCAACCTCCTGTAGAGACGGAACTTGACCCGTTTCACTCTGCGGCAGGAGACGCAGCAAGCCCCGTCTCTACAGGAAATCGAATCGCATCCGCCATCTCCCCCAACAAACTATTAGGGAAACTCCCCGTCACGCGCACGTTCACATAACTCCCTGTAGCCAGCTCCACCCCCGCTGGCGCCGTAAAATTCAGCACCTTGATCTGCGAAGTCCGCCCCACCCACTGTCCCCGCGCCGCGTTCTTCCCTTCCACCATTACCTCAACATCCTGTCCCACATGCCGCCGATTGCGCGCCGCTCCAATTGCCTTCTGCCGGTCATTCAATACCGCCAGCCGCCGCGCCTTCTCCTCATCCGGAATCGCATCCTCCAAGCGCAACGCCGGCGTATTCGGCCGCGGCGAATACTTGAACGTAAACACGCTGTCATATCCGACCACATCCAGCAACGACAGCGTCTCTTCAAACTCCCGTTCCGTCTCTCCCGGAAACCCCACAATCAGATCGCTAGTAATCGATATATCACGTCGAGCCGCCTGAATCCATCCAATGCGCTCCAGGTATTGCTCACGCGTATACAGCCGCTGCATGGCATCGAGCACCCGCGAAGACCCGCTCTGCACCGGCAAATGCACATGATTGCAAAGCGCCGGCACCGCATCGATCACATCGACAATGTCCCGTCCAAAATCCCGAGGATGCGAAGTAGTAAACCGCACCCGGCGAATCCCCGCAACCGAAGCCACTGCCGCCAAAAGCGTAGCAAAGCTTTTCACGCCAGAGGGATCGCGATAAGAGTTAACGTTCTGCCCGAGCAGCTGAATCTCCGTATAGCCTAGATCCACCAACTGCCGGGCTTCATCCAGCACCGAAGCAGAAGTCCGTGATCGCTCCTTGCCGCGCGTATAAGGCACCACGCAATAAGCGCAGAATTTGTCGCATCCCTCAATGATCGTGATATACCCGCGATGCGGATTCGTGCGAGCCGTAAACTCGGTCTCAAAGCACTCATCCGTCATCCGATCATCAAGCCCTGTAACCCGCGATGAGCCAGTCTCCAACTGCACCAGCATCGCAGGCAAATTCCGATAAGAAGCCGATCCGCACACCAGCGACACATAAGGAGCCCGCTCAAAAATCCTCTCCCCCTCCTGCTGCGCCACACATCCTAAGACGCCAAACTGCTTCCCCTGCGCCCTATACTTCTTATAATCCGCCAGCCGATTAAACACCTTCTGCTCCGCCTTATCGCGGATGGAGCAGGTGTTATAAAGCACCAGCCCCGCCTCTTCCACCGTTGGAACCTGCCGATACCCCTTCGACAAGAGCGTCCCCACGACCTTTTCAGAGTCGTGCGCATTCATCTGGCACCCAAAAGTTTCCAGGTAAAACGTCTTGTCAGCGGGCTCCGACATGGAGTCAGTATAAACCAGCAAGGAATCACGTAGGCCTTGACCAAAAGAATGCGCGGATGTGACACTACTCATGGAGCGCAAGAGTTGATGCGGTTATGGCGTTGCTCCGAATTCGTCATAGTGATTTCAACTCACCTTAAATTATCGAAAACCGAGCTTCGGCTCCCTTGGAGTTTAGTGCATGTGGGTAACGGTTCTAATCACGGTCGTTCACGTACTTGTTTGTTTTTTCCTGATTGGGGTGGTGCTGCTGCAAAGCGGCAAGAGTGGCGACCTGGCCGCGGCTTTCGGCGGACAGGGCAGCCAAACTGCCTTTGGTCCACGCGGAGCGGCCTCGGTTCTTTCCCGGGCGACAACCTGGTCCGCGATCATTTTCATGGTGACATCGATTACACTCTCGATTTTTGCGGCGCGGCGAACTGGACCTACATCCGTGTTTTCGGGCGTGAAGCAGAGTCAGAGTAAGTCGCAGCCTGTAACGCCTGCTCGGTCTGCGCCTCCGATGGTTCCGCAGAATCAGGCTCCAACGCAGAAGTAAACAGGTCTCCGGTCCTAGGTCTCAGGTCTCAGGCATAAGACATCCGGCTTTTATTACACCAGAAAGGGATTCTCTTCCCTCTCGATTCCTATGGTTGTTTTGGGGCCGTGGCCTGGAATCACCACCGTATCGTCGGGCAGGGTCAGGACGCGGTCGCGCAATGAGCGCATGATTTTCTCGAACGATCCTCCGGGAAGATCGGTGCGCCCGATGCTGCGGGCGAACAGTGTGTCACCCGCAATCAACAACTTCTCCGCGGGAAAATATAGGCAGACGCTGCCCTCTGTATGGCCGGGAGTATGCATCACATTCGCCTTCAGAGCTCCGGTCTGTAACGACTCTCCATCTCCGATGCTGGCTTCGATCGCCACCTCGCCCGGCGGCGCCACGCCGATCCACGAGGCCTGCACGTCAAGCATCTTCAGCAACGCGTAATCATTCTGATTGAGCAGGATTGGCGCGCCGGTCAGCGCGCGCAGCTTCATGGCTCCGCCGACGTGATCGATGTGGGCGTGGGTGATGACGATCTGCTTCACTTGCAGTTTATTTTCGCGGATGATGGCCAGCACATCTTCAATGTCATCGCCGGGATCGATCACCATGGCTTCGTGCGTGGTTTCGTCTCCGATGATCGAGCAGTTGCACTGCAGCGGACCAACTGGGAGGATCTTGTGGATCATATGGTTATTCGGATCATTGGGTCATTCTGGCTTCTTGTTTTCTCGTGTGTGCACCCTGCGTCGAGCAATTTTTCTTGGGGGTACCCCCTCCCCTTTTTTCTTCATCGGTCTATTAGAATGATGATGTTAGGGGCGGGCGTCGCGCCAAAGTATTCAAAGAAATAGACTTATTGGCAAAGTCTTGAGCGGGTTGGGGTTAGCTGCCAAGAAAAACCGTTTTGGGCTGACCTTAGCTGTAAAGTATTCATTCCAGATACTTTATGTTTACAGTCTTGAATGCAAACGACTTATGGTTGCGAGCTTTCGCCGTTCCGACAGGAGAAACCGTCGGGGGTGGTTCGGGGGAAAGATTTCAAAGACCGCGTTGATCCGCCGCCTCCTGAGAGACGGAAGTGCCGAAAGAAACCTTGCTTGTTGTACTTCTATTTTAGCAGGCAGAGTCAAGCGATAGATGGGCGTGGGATGAAACGGGGAATCGGGCACCTCGAAAGCTGCGGGGTGTGGGGCACTCGGGTAGGGTACAGCGTACGCGGCGCTCGGAATCGGGCACTGCGATGCGCTGTAGGAAAATCGCCCCATCCATATTCCTTTGCAAGTGGAGGAAGGGGCGTTTGAATTCTAATCGAAGAGTTAAGCGAAGGTGGGAAGCGACGGTGATAGATTTCCGCCTGTACCGCCCTTCATTCCTTTTCGGATAAAGCTGGCTTCTACCGCCTGTGCATCGGAAAGAGAGTCAGCTTCCCAAGCGTCCCCGTAAACCGGCGATGGATGAAGCGCTGCATTTCACGTCTCGGAAGCCGCAGGACGTGGGCACCCGGCAAATCCCACGCGGTTCACTTTCGTGGAATCCCACCCCTGCGCAAAGAACGCGCAGGGATGGGCACCCGACGATGTTTCTGCGGCCGTCAGCCAGTGCTTACTCCGGAGCCGAACGGGTGGCCCTCGCAGTGATTGACACGATTTCTTGCCCGATCTATATTTCTCGTCACCCACATAAGACTGGAGGAGGAATATGCGTCGAATCGCTCTAACGGCAATTGGTTTCGCTCTGCTGTTATCCGCAGTTCCGTTGTTCTCGCAGATGAATGCAACCGTAGAGAAGGCACTCGAAAGTAAAGAACAAGCTGGCTGGCAGGCGTGGAAAGACCACAACGCAAAGGCGGTGGAAGCGTGGACCCCGGACGACTCCTTGAGCGTCGCCGATGGAGGGGTATTCAAGGGCAAGGAACAGGTTCTGAAAAGCATGACTGACGCGAGATGTGTGGTTAACAGCTTCTCGCTCTCCGATTTCTCCTATATGTGGCTCGATAAAGAGACGGTCATCATGACGTACACGGCGACGCAGGACGCAACTTGCGACGGCAAAAAGCAGGCGGGGAAAGTTTTCGCTACGTCGGTTTGGCAGAAGAAAGGCGGCAAATGGTTGTCGCCATTTCACCAGGAAACCGCAGCTGGGAGCATGTAGCTAGTGACGAGAATTCCCACCCAAGTTCAGACGCAGCTTGTGTGGGCGCGTGGCCCAATCTAAATTTCACGCTCTTCGCGAAATTTAGATTGGGGATTCTGCCTGCGCATAGGCAGGAAGCCAAGGCTTCGAAGTAGCCGAAGTGTATCCGATTGACTATGTGCGGCAACGGGCAGACGCCCCATTTTCTCCGATCTATGTTTGTCTCCGCTATGTCGATCCGAGAGCGTTTCCCGATCTGCCCCCTGTGCGGCGAACTTGTGGAACTCTCCACTGCCGCCACGAATGAGGACGGGAAAGCCGTGCATGAGGACTGCTACGCTAAAGCCATCGCATCATCCAAAGCCAAACCATCCCCGGACATTGAACGATCTGCTTGACACGACACGAAATAAATGCACTTCCCCCATCTTAGCGGGCAGATTCAAGCGCTAAATCGCATCCGCGGTGATTCCTCGGTCAGCTTTTAGGGCGATTCGCGTTATCCTAGCGCGGAGATGTTTACCACCCGCCTCAAGACGACAATTTTCGCGGCGCTCCTCAGCGCACTGCTGTTGCCTCTGCTTTCCTGCTCCCAACCTCCCGACCCCAATACGCTGGTGATGATCATCGAGAGCAGCCCCACCAACCTCGATCCACGAGTCGGAATCGATGGGCAATCGGAACGCATTGACGAACTCCTCTTTGACGCGCTGCTGACGCGCGACGAGCACTTCAATGTGCAGCCCGGACTCGCCCAGCGCTGGGAGATTCTCGATCCGCTCACCTACGTCTTCCATCTGCATCGCGGCGTGAAATTTCACAACGGTCAGCCGTTAACCTCGCGCGACGTGAAGTGGACCCTCGATTCCCTGTTCGAAGGCAAAATTCTCAGCACGAAAACTTCGACCTACCGTTATGTTGATCACATCGAGACGCCCGACGAATTAACGGTGGTGTTCCATCTGAAAGAACCGTGGGCGTCCTTGTTGTGGAATCTATCGGAGGGAGCGATTGGAATTGTGCCTTATGGATCGCTCGACGAGATGACGCGCGAGCCGATTGGCACTGGCCCTTTCAAATTCGTCAGCGCGGAGACGGACAAAGAAGTAATTCTCAAGCGCAACGACAACTATTGGGGCGAAGTTCCGCATCTAGCCCGTGTGCGTTTTACCGTGGTGCCCGACGCCACCACGCAGGCTCTGGAGCTGCGAAAAGGCAGTGCCGACCTCACCAGCAACTCTCCGATGACGCCCGACACCATCGTCACCCTCGAACGTTATCCGTCTCTCACGGTTCAGCATGGGCCTGGAACCAGGCTGGCATACCTGGCATTCAATCTGCGCGACCCTATCTTGAAAGACGTGCGGGTTCGGCAGGCTATCGCCTACGCTCTGGATCGCCGACCGATGATGGAATATTTATGGCGCAACGAGGTCCAGCCGGCTTACAGCATTCTGCCGCGCATAAGCTGGGCCTACGACGATGACGTCACCCACTACGATTACAATCCCGGCAAGGCTCGACAACTGCTCGATGCCGCGGGCCATCCGGAAGTGAACGGTGTGCGCTTTCATATCACGATGAAGACCTCGACCGACGAAAACACGCGCCTGATGGTTGCCGTCATGCAACAGCAACTGCGCAATGTAGGCATCGCGCTTGACATTCGCACCTTCGAGTTCGCCACCTTTTTTGCCGATGTTACGAGCGGCGCTTTTCAGCTCTATTCTCTGCGCTGGACGGGCGGAATCGAAGATCCCGACATCTTTGATGCAGCTTTTCACTCGCGCAACTTTCCTCCAAGCGGAAGAAACCGTAGTTTCTATTCCAATCCGCGGGTGGATAGCCTGATCGATCAAGCGCGCCGGGAGACCGATCAGAATATCCGCAAAAAGCTGTACGCCGAAGTTCAGGAGCTCCTGGCGCACGATGTTCCGGCCATCAATCTGTGGTACTTCGACAACGTGCTGGTGCACACGCGGCGGGTGCGCGACGTGACTCTGAATCCGTCGGGAAATTACGATTTTCTGAAGACGGCGGAAATCGGTAGCCAGTAGCCAGTTGCCGGTTCCGCACGGGTGCATTTTTTCGCGTGATAACATCGAAGGTCGGATTCACTCGCTTGACGGCGAGGCGCTGTTCCTAAGACCTTTGACCTAATACCTGAGACCTGATTTTGAAAATTCTTTTTATCGGTGACATTTTTGGGCGTCCGGGCCGGACAATCCTAAAAGACCGTCTGCCTGGCTTGCGCCAGCAGTACTTCCCCGATCTCATTATCGCCAACTGCGAAAATGCTGCGGCTGGCTTCGGAATCACGCCGCCGCTGGCGGAAGAACTTTTTGATCTCGGCATCGATGTGATGACTACTGGAAATCACATTTGGGATAAACGCGAAATTATCGAATACTTCCAGATGGCAGACGGCAATCCGCACAGCCCGGCGCGCCGCTTGTTGCGGCCGGCAAATTTTTCGCAGGGGCTGCCCGGCTGGGGAGTCTACGAAGGCCAGAAAAACGAAGTCAGCTATGCCGTCCTGAATCTGCAGGGGCGCGTCTTCATGGGATCAAGCGACGATCCCTTTCGATACGTTGACCGGCTGCTGGAAGAGATCAAAGCGCACTCCAAAGCGAAGATCGTGTTTGTGGATTTCCACGCCGAAGCAACTTCCGAGAAGGTTTCCTTTGGATGGTACCTCGACGGCCGCGTCACCGCCGTTGTCGGAACGCACACGCATATTCCGACCGCAGATGAGACTGTCCTGCCGAAGGGCACGGCCTACATCACCGACGTTGGCATGACCGGGCCCTACGATAGCGTGATTGGGGTGAAAAAAGAGTTAGTGATCGAGAGGTTTCTCAGCGGGATGCCGGCGCGCTTTGAAGCGGCGAATGGCGATGTCCGGTTGTGCGGCGTGCTGGTCGAGTGCGATAACCAGACGGGGCGCGCAACGCGGATGGAACGGATCATGCTGCGGTGACGCTGTCGAGACGCGGCAAGCCGCGTCTCTACGGAAAGGCAGGGCGCAACCCGAATTGACTTATTGCCGTTACGTCCGTAGCTCCCTTTCGGGTATTTCGCTTGCAAGACAGCGGCCGCTCGGCATTCTATAGTACGTATATGCGACGGCTGCCGGCAGGAATCTGGGTCTTGTTTGCGGGAGTGTGTCTCGCGGGCTTGTGTTTCGCCGCGGAGACTCCTGCGGTGCCGATTGCAACGCCTGCTGCGCCGGCGCTAGCGCTCTGCTCCAATACCGCGGGCGCTCCCGCCTGCCCCGGTTCCAGGAAAGATCTTAAATCCGCTCATAAAGCCTTTGAGCATGGCCTTAAGCTCGAAAAATCGCATGATTTACAAGATGCGTTTTACGAATTTCAGGTGGCAGCCGATCTCGTCCCGCAGAACGTGGAGTATCTAACCGCGCGCGAAATCACGCGCCAACATCTGGCCGGGATGCACCTGGAAAAGGGAAACAATGACCTGCTCGCGGGCCAGGCAGTCGAAGCGATGGCAGAGTTTCGAACTGCGCTCGACCTCGATCCACAAAACGAATTTGCCCTGCAGCGCGTGCGCGACGCCGTGGAGCCTGCGCAAGTGAGCATTGCGACGCCTCCGCAACTGGTGGCCAGCGCCGATACGATCGCTGCCAAGCCGATGGATGTTCGCCATGACTTCCATTTCGTCGGCGATTCGCGTGCATTGCTCACTGCCGTCGCTGCGAGCTATGGGCTGAAGGTGATTTTCGACGATAGTTTTCCCTCCCGCCGCGTGCGCTTCGATCTGGAGAACGCCGATTTCGCAACCGCCATAGCGGCCGTCTCCGCGATCACGAAGACCTTCAGCGTGCCGCTCGAAGACACCGTTCTTTTTGCCTGCGCCGATAACGCCGAAAACCATCGCAGCTTCGACCGCATGGGCTTGCGCTCGTTTTATATCTCTGGCGGCCCCACTCCTCAGGAGTTGCAGGAATTAATGAACACGATGCGGACGCTGTTTGAGTTCAAGTTCGTAAACCTCAATGCTGCAGCCAGCACGATCACGCTGCGCGGACCGCAAGCTTCACTCGCAGTGGCAACGCAGTTTCTCGGCCAACTGAATGGCCCAAAGCCGGAGGTGATGCTTGATCTGAAGGTGTTCCAGGTGAGCCACACTTATATGAGGACGATCGGCTTACACGCCCCGGACGTCTTCAATCTTTTTAATATCCCGGCGGCCGCGCTCGCGGCGCTTGGCGGAGGACAGAATATTCAGAGCCTGATCAACCAACTGGTGGCCTCGGGCGGCATCAACCAGGCGGGCAATTCGAGCATCGCTGCTCTTATCTCACAGCTGCAAAGCCAGCAGAACTCGATCTTCAGCCAGCCGCTCGCAACCTTTGGGGGCGGGCTCACTTTTTTTGGACTGAGCCTCGATATGTTAACGCCCGTGCTTTCCATGAACGAGAGTTCCGTCAAGCAGCTTGAGCATGTCCAGTTGCGGGCATCTCAGAATAACGATGCAACTTTCAAACTGGGCGAGCGCTACCCCATCCTTAACGCCAGCTTCGCGCCCATCTATAACAATTCGGCCATCGCGTCGGTCGTCGGGAACCAGTCGTATACCGCGCCCGTCCCTTCCGTGAACTATGAGGACATTGGGCTCACGGTCAAAGCGAAGCCTCTCGTGCACAACAATCTGGATGTGGCGCTTGACCTCGATATACAACTTAGCACTTTGGGAAGCACAGTCACCAACGGCATTCCAGACATTTTGAATCGCGAATACAAAGGCGGAATCCTGCTCAAGGAAGGCGACCAGGCGGTGGTGGCTGGAATGGTCACGCAGTCGGATGAGCGGAGCTTGAATGGACTGCCGCTGTTCTTTGGCGTCCCCGGCCTCGGCCTGCTCACGGGGCAAAATTCCAGGCAGGAAGAAGACGACGAACTATTGATCCTGATCACACCGCACGTGATCCGCAGTCCGGAGCGCGCCGAAGCGCCGGAAATCTGGCTGACAAAGTAGGTCGGGCGATCTGGTGATCGGGTCATCGGGCCATCGAAAACCTTAAACCAATGCGCTCTTGACTTTCGATCACCCGATGGCCGATCACCAGATCACCCGATTCATTTCTGGCTTGCCTCAAAGTCCACAATCTTCTTTAACAAATCGACTGGCGCGCCGCCGGGGACATTGCGTCCGTTGATGAACAGGACTGGCGTTCCGCTCACGCCCACCGATCTGCCCAGCGCAACCGATGCCTCGACTCTCGCTTTTGTATCGGGCTTGGCCGCGCAGGCGGCGATGTCGTCCGCATTCGCGCCCGATGCGGCCGCAATGGCTTTTAACTTTTCGTCTACATTGGACTCGGTGATATTGTTCTGCTCGTCAAACGTCTTCTGGATAAATTTCCAGACTTCGTCGCTAGAGGCCCGTCCTACGCAATCGACGTAATCGGCCGCTTTCGCCGCCCAGTTGTGCATGGGTAACGGAAAACTCTGGAAGACAAAGTGAGCTTCCGGCTCCTGCGCCAAGAGCTGATCGATTGTGGGTGCGGCCTTAGCGCAGTGCGGACACTGCATGTCGCTGAACTCGACAATCGTGACCGCAGCTTTCGCTGGTCCTTTGGCAGGGCCGTTCAAGCCCTTCTCTAGCTTGCCGCGAGCTTCATCAAATGGCTTCGCGCCGAAAGGCAGAATTTCGCCGGTCAATACGTGCTTGCCGTCGGCGCTCACCAGCAAACGGCTCGGGCTTGAGCCTTGCGGATCTGTGATCATGATATTCACCTCCGCCAGCCCTGGCACCTCGGAGGGACGAATATCGGTTACCTTCCACGTTTTGGTGGAATCGAAACCGAGCATCTGGAACAGGAAAGAGTTGACCGTATCTTCGCTGGGCAGAACCGTCGTGGGCGAAGCGGCAGGTGAAGTGGCCGCGGGCCGAGTTTTTAGCGATGGTTGAGGCTGGGCAACAGCTATTACGGACACTATGCCGGAGAACACAACACCCGTGAGCAACGTGCAATGCATGAAGTTCATAGTTTGGAATTCGATCCAGTTCGATTGTTACAAAAAGCTGCGTAGTTGTCATTCTTGAAGGCTGCCTGCGGAGGGCCGGGCGTCCGCGCCCGGCGGAATCTTCGACTGCACTGAGGGCAGGCTCGCGAGACGCTCGTCGCTCCATCATCATCTCCGGGGCCTTCGCTAAAGTTCTGACTTCGCCGCGATGGGAAACCTCCTGCCACAGCCGAATGCCTTGGCGGAGATCTTGATGCCGGGAGCCGCCTGTTGCCGCTTGTACTCGCTGCGTTCGACCATGCGGATCACCCGCCGCACCAGATCGCAATCGAAATTGTGCCGACGGGCAATCTCATCGGCGGAGCGCGATTCCTCCACGTAGTCTTCGAGAATCGCGTCCAGCACATCGTAGGGAGGCAGAGAATCCGAGTCCTTCTGATCCGGCCGCAATTCCGCCGACGGCGGCTTCTCGATCGTCGCCTCCGGAATTATTTTGTGCCGCGAATTCACGTAGCCGGCCAGTCGATATACCAGCGTCTTCGGCACATCCGAGATAGCCGCGAGGCCTCCGACCATGTCTCCATAGAGAGTGCAATAACCAACCGCCAGCTCGCTCTTGTTGCCGGTCGAAAGCACCAGGGCTCCAAGTTTGTTCGACATCGACATCAGCAGCAATCCGCGAGCACGCGATTGAATGTTTTCTTCGGTGACGTCGGCGGGCATTCCGGCAAAAACCGGCGCAAGCGTGTGGCGGGCGGCTTCGTAGATTTGGTTGATGGAAAGCAATTCGAAGCGAATCTTGAGATTCGCGGCTAACTCGCGTGCGTCATCAATCGACCCTTTTGAAGAATACGGTCCGGGCATGCCAACGCCAATAACGTTTTCGGGGCCCAGAGCATCGGTGGCGATCGATGCGGTCAGCGCGGAGTCGATGCCTCCGCTGAGCCCTATGATCGCCCGCTGGAAGCCGCATTTGTGGACATAATCACGCGCGCCCAGAACCAGCGCTTCGTAGACGCTGGCTTCTTCACCCGCGATCTGTTCGTGCACGTCTCCAGTAAGTTGCTGGGAATCGAAAAAGATCAAATCTTCTTCAAACGACTTCGCCTGCGCTATCACTTCTCCGTTGGGAGCAATCACGAGGCTCGATCCATCGAAGACGAGGCTGTCGTTGCCGCCGACCTGGTTCACCATCGCGACCGGAACTTTTTGATTACGCGCAATGGCCGCCAGCATGTCGCGGCGGAGTTCGCGCTTGCCCATCCAGAATGGCGACGCCGATATGTTGAGCACGAAGTTTCCGCCGGCGCGGACCAGTTCTTCCACCGGATCGACGCCATACAACCGCCGGTTCCAGAAGCGCTTATCGTTCCACGCATCCTCGCAGATGGTTAGCGCCATCCGCTTGCCGCAGAAATTGAACAATTGCTGGCTCTTCGCCGGAGCGAAGTTGCGCATCTCGTCGAAAACGTCATAAGTGGGCAAGAGCATCTTGGACTGGATGAACTCGATGCGCCCGTCACGCAGCAGCGCGGCGGAATTCATCACTTTTTTGCCGGTGGCGGCTTCGGCTGCGGTGACCAGGCCGCAGATTACGGCAATGCCCTGGGTTTCGGTTGCAATCCGTTCCACGGTCGAGTGATTGCGCTCTACAAACGAAGGTCGCTCGACCAGATCGCGCGGCGGATAGCCGCAGACCGCGAGCTCAGGAAAAAGGATGAGGCCGGCGCCGGCGCTTCGCGCCTCCAGCGCAAATTCGATGATTTTGGCAGCGTTGCCAGAGAAGTCCCCCACGGTGGGGTTGATCTGGCCCAAGGCAATCTTCACATCTTTATTCTAAAAGGTCATATACAGAAGGTCGAGGCGAGGTATAGACCAGCTTAACGGCATAACGCTGAGAGTGTGCGAAAAAACTCTGCCGGCGTTGCAATGCGCGGGGAGGTCCGCTGTGCGACTGTCTTTGTGAAGTGCTTCGTGTTGTGCGTTAGCAACCAGTCGGGCTTGCTTGCCATCGCAGATAGAAGCACCGGAACATCCGCCTCGTGGCGGATCAAGTGACGGCTCGAAAGGACCACCTCGCTATCTGGGTACGGAACCAGCTGCGGACTCGTCAACTGGATGAGGCGACGATAATCCTCGATCAACTGTTTAACATCAAGCGAGGGAAAGCGTTCAGCCTGAACGATCAGATTTTCCTCAACCTCATCCCGGACCACCTCAGCCAGTACCAACTTGCACACCTTGGCGGCGCAAAGCGATAGCGTGGCTTTATCGAGACCCCACGGCGACACGATCCCCCCAGTCACCACATTCGAGTCTAGGAACAGTCGAATTCTGCGTTGGCCAGTCACCTCCCGCGGATGCGGGGACGGCGCACAATGCTGCCGGAATCTGCCGGCTTCTTAGCGTAGCGACGAGCATATACGCGGTTACGCGACCGGGAGGGTCGCGAGAACGCTTTCTGACGTCAGCCCGACAGACGTGAGGCTCGAGTTCACCCGTTCGCAAAGCCGTTCAAAACGCCGCTGCTCGGGCAGGAGAATGAGGCCATCACCTAAACGCAGAACCGCAAAAGGCGAGCCAGTCCCTAGCCCCAGCTCTTCACGGAATTGCTTGGGGACAGTGAGCTGGCCTTTTTCACCAATCTTAGTCGTTGTCAGGTATTCGAGAGACGTGTTATGAGTCGACATTGAGGTAGGAAAATCCGACCACGGCACTGACCTGTTTCCAAGCATGAAACTTTACTGGCTTTACCAAAGTGACGCCGCAGGGGACGAACCCCACAGGTCCGGGCCATTGCCGCCGCTCGGCGCGACCGGCGGAAGGCTGGAAGGGTTCGACGGATTGGAATCCGGCATCTCTTCTCCTGGACGCCGCAACGTCGGCGCGCTGGCCGGGCGGGCTTCCTGTTTTTTTGCGACGGTGTCTGCACCGAGATCGACTTCCTTCTCGACGCGAACAATTTTCTGGCCATCCACCTTCATCGTCTCGACACGCACTACTTCATCGCCAACGAAGCGCACGAAATCCACGTCTTGCGGAGGCGTGCCATAGATCCATTCTTCGTAGTCAACGTCTTCAGTAGCCCCGGGGGCGCGTTCGCGCAATTTCCTGGGCGGACGGCCTTTGGCATAAAGCACCATGTCGTGATTCATTCCCACTAATACCTGATGGTTCTTAATGGCCTCTTTAACCTTTGGAGGAACGGTTTCGAGATAAGCCTCCAGCGATGATTTGGCGTCGAAATCAAACACCGGGCGCAACATTTCCTTCAGTTCGGGTCCAGTGATCTCCGGAACATATTTGTCGAAGTAGAGATCGACGAACGAGCCGCGGGCGTTGGCCGAGGCATCCGACGGTGCAATGGGCCCGCCTTGCGCACCCTGAATCTCGATGTGCTCATACCACTTCTGCTTCTTGATGGGACCACCATTGATCTCAAGACGGATGTAATTGTCCTTGATAAAAATGCTGCTGATGCGGGCGCGGTCGCCGGGTTTCGTGGCCGGTCCCCAAAGCGCCAGCAACGATTGCAGCTCGGGGCCGTTCGGTGTCAGGGTCCCGTCCTTGAGCTTCAGACCAGTCCTCCCCATGGGAAAAATTGTTCTGATGTAAACCAGTTCATCATTGAAAGCGTGGATGATTTCCTGGCGGGTTTCCTTGGTAATCTTCGGGGCTGGAGCGTTATCTGCGATGGCGAGCGATGAGAGGGTTAGAACTATCGCCGCCAACCGATAACCAACGGAGTAAATGTGGGACTGCATGGAGCACCCCAAACCGTCCTGGTTACCTCAATTATAGACCACGGGCGGAATCAGCTCTCAGTTCCCCTTTCTCACTGAGAACCGAGAACCGGTACCTCAAGGCTAGAGCCCCTACACCACAGTCACACGCACATGAGCACTTTGGTAACGGTGAGTTGTACTTTAAGCACCTGAGATCGGCACTCCAAACCAACTTAGAATGAATGCAGAACGGACCAGCTCTTCCCCCCGCTTGGGCCGACAGGATTGCCTTTTGTCGTTAAAGCTTTCCATTCCCGCGCGGGTTCCGCTCCTGTACGTCATCCTCGGCTTATTGCTGACGATCAGCGTCCTGCCCATGTATTTCTACTCAGTGCAGATCGAGAACATGAACCGGGCGCGCCTCAAGACCAACGAAATGCTGCTGCAAAATACGGTCACACGCTCCCTGGCAGACGACATCTCGCAGCACCAGGAAGCGCTGCACATGATGTTGGCGAACTTGTCGTCGTCGATTCAGGTCATGATGCTGGCCAGCCCGGGCGGCACCGACGCCGGCGGACAAACACCTCTGACCCCCGAACTCCGGGCCATGCTCGAAAATTTTGTTTCGTCTTCGAATGACGTTGCTTATGCCACCCTGCTGAATGCCGACGCCAAGGGCGTTTCCGCCGGGCGCATCGAACCCGACGCCTTTCTGCAACGCCAACTGGAGCGCGCCTATCAAGCGGCGCGCGAAGGCCGCGTCTTCAGCGGCCAGCCGCTGACGGTGGGCAGCGGAAAATCAGCGCGCACCGTCATGCTGGTCAGCTCTCCCATCATGTATAACGGACGCTTTCTGGGGATGATCGCCTCGGTCGTGAATATGGACTACCTGATTCGGCGGCTGCAGCAGGTCAGCCTGAGCGGATTGATGCCCTATGTCGTCGATCGCCAGGGAAGACTGGTGGCGGCGGCGACTCCGCAATATGCGACCGGGCAGGACATGAGCCACTTCGAAATCGTGCGCAGCTTTGTGGGCGAGGGGGCGAAAGCCCAGTTGGCGGAGACTCGCGAGTTCACCATTCTCGAGGGGAAGAACGCGACGGAAATGCTCGGAACGTACAGTCCCGTAACTTCACTCGAATGGGCGGTGGTAGTGCAGAAGCCCCGCGAAGAAGCTTATCGCGGAATCTATGAGATGCAACGCACCGGGCGCTTGCTTGCATGGATGGCGGTGTTTGTAAGTCTGGGCCTCAGTTTTATTTCGGCGCGGCGGATTACCAGCCCGTTGCGGGTGCTGGCGCAGTCGAGCCGCGCCATTGCGCGCGGTGACTTCTCGCAACGCGTGCACCTGAAAACGCGCACTGAGATTGGCGAACTGGCAACCACCTTCAACACCATGTCTGACGAACTCGAACACTTCGTTGAAGACCTAAAGCGCGCCGCCGAAGAAAACAAGGCGCTCTTCATGGGATCGATCCAGATGCTGGCCGGTGCGGTCGACGAAAAAGACCCTTACACCCGCGGCCACTCCGATCGGGTCACGAAGTATTCGCTGATGATCGGCAAAGAAATGGGATTAGATCCCGAATTTCTGGAAACCCTGCGCATCTCGGCCCAGTTGCACGATGTCGGCAAGATCGGCATCGAAGACCGCATCCTGAAGAAGCCCGGCGCGCTGACCCCGGAAGAATTCGAGATCATGAAGACCCATACCACCAAGGGTGCGAATATCCTGCGCCCGGTGCCGCAGTTGCGCGAGATGCTGCCGGGAATTGAATTGCACCACGAGTCGCTCAACGGCCGCGGATATCCTTACGGCTTGAAAGGCGACGAGATTCCGCTGCTGGCGCGCGTGATCGCGGTCGCGGATACGTTCGACGCTCTCACCACCAACCGCCCCTATCAGAAAGCACATGATTCGGTGGATGCCCTGAGCATCATCAACAATCTTTCAGGGCAGAGGCTTGATCCGGATGCGGTGACCGCGCTGCTGGCGGTGTATTACCGCGGAGAAATAAGCATTCAGAAATCAGTCTCGCGCATCATCGCCGTGAACTCGGCCGTGAACTCGGCGGCGCACTCGGCGGTAGACTCGCCTGCGCCAACCCCGGCGTCGCCGCCCCACGCTCCCGATCCCCTTACCATCGAGACCACACGCACCTAGGAATTTGCAATTGGTAATTTGTAATTGGTAATTGGTAATTTCAGATCCAAGATCAGTCTGCTGCTTTCCAATCACAAAATCACAAATTACAAATTACCAATTTCCTGCCCGCCGATTCTCCTATAATCATTTTCGGACAATCATTCTCGGATACCTCATGATTCAAACTCTCTTTGGCAGTCTGGATGAAGTACAGAAACCAAGTTTTATAGAGCGCATGAAGGAGGCCGTCTCGCGCACGCGCGAGAACCTGGCCGAACGCATCGAAGACGTTGTTTCCATCGGCAAAGAGATCGATCGATCCACTCTCGACGATCTCGAAGCCACGCTCATTGGCGCCGACCTCGGCACGGTTACGACCCATGAAGTTCTGGAAAAATTGCGGGACAAAGCCGACCGCAAGCAGATCAAGGATGTCAACGAACTCAAGCGCCTGCTAAAGGAAGAATTGCTGGCGATTCTGACCGCGACCAGTTCGCAGCCTCTCACCAAAGTCGACGGTACGCCCGAGGTAATCATAGTGGTCGGCGTCAACGGCACGGGAAAAACCACCACTATAGGCAAATTGGCGCAGGTATTTCGCGCGCAAGGCAAGACCGTGCTGCTGTGCGCGGCGGATACGTTCCGCGCTGCGGCGATCGAACAACTCGAGATTTGGGGACAGCGCACGGGCACCGAAGTGATCAAGACAAAGGCGGGCGGCGATCCCTCGGCTGTGTTGTTCGACGCGCTGCAATCGGCAACTGCGCGCAAAGCGGATTATGTGATCGTCGATACTGCCGGCCGCCTGCACACCAAGCAAAACCTGATGCTCGAGCTCGAAAAGATGACGCGCACAGCGCAACGCATTGTCCCCGGCGCGCCGCACGAAACTTTGCTGGTAATGGACGCCACGACCGGCCAGAACGGATTGCAGCAGGCGCGCCAGTTCACACAGTCGTCGGGAGTCACAGGAATCGTGCTGACGAAACTTGATGGCACGGCAAAAGGCGGCGTAGTCGTGGCAATTTCTCGTGAGTTGGGCCTCCCGGTGCGGTTTGTGGGCGTCGGTGAAAAGATAGGAGACCTGCTGCCATTTGACGCGAAGGAATTTGTGGAGTCGCTGTTTGCTTGAGATCCGGCCTCTAGCTCTTGGCTCTTAGCTAAAGGCCAACCACCAAGAGCTTGTCTCAATGACCCTTGTCTCGATGACCACTGACGAACAGCACATGCGGAGAGCACTGGAGTTAGCGCGGGCCGGTGTCGGGCTGGTGTCGCCTAACCCGGCGGTGGGTGCGGTTGTTGTGGATGCGTCGGGCCGCGAGGTTGGCGCCGGAACGCATACCTATGACGGCGTGAAGCATGCCGAGGCTCTCGCACTGGAGCAGGCGGGCGATGCGGCGCGTGGCGCAACTCTCTACCTAAATCTCGAACCATGCTCGCATCAGGGACGCACAGGACCCTGTGCCGAAGCCGTGATCGCGGCCGGAATCATCCGTGTGGTCTGCTCCATGCAGGACTCGAATCCGCGCGTGGCGGGCCAGGGATTCGCGAAGCTGCGCGCGTCGGGCATCAGCGTGCGAGTCGGCTTATTGGAGGCGGAAGCCAGAAAGCTGAATGAAAGTTTTGCCAAGTACATACGATTTCGAAAGCCGCTGGTAACGCTGAAATCGGCGATGACGCTCGATGGAAAAATCGCCGACGCCACGAAACCGGGCACGGAAACAGGTTCGGAGGCTCGCCCAGCGATGCCCGCCACGGAGGGTGCGCACAGCGGCTACCATTGGATTACGGGCGAAGCGGCGCGCGCCCACGTGCAGCAACTCCGCCATCAGAGCGATGCCATCATGGCAGGAGTAGGAACCGTAATGGCCGACGATCCGCTGCTCACCGATCGCAGCGGGCTGCCGCGACGGCGCAAGTTACTGCGCGTGATTCTGGATTCCTACCTGCGCATTCCACTGGAGTCGCGAGTGATTCAGACCGCGGAACAAGATGTTCTGGTGCTATGTTCGACGGCGGAAGAACAGCCAAAGAAGGCGCTCGAAGCGAAAGGAATTCGCGTACAACAAATCCCGGCGACGGCGGACGGAAGGCCCAACTTCGCGGCTCTAGTTAGGAGCCTCGGTGAACTGGAAATCACCAGCCTGCTTATCGAAGGCGGAGCGCTCGTCAACGGTGCGGCGCTGGCCTCGGGCGAAGTAGATAAGGTGTTCCTCTACTACGCTCCGAAGATTTTTGGCGAAGGAGCAGTCCCCTTTATCGCGGGAGAAAGTTTGCGCGGAAAAGCACAGTGTGTGCAGCGCTTCGAGTTACATCGCTTCGGTGAAGACTTCGCGCTGGAAGGCTATCTCAGGGACCCATACGCGTTAACGGTATGAGTTATTGTTGGAAGTAGCGATTTTTCATAAAAGAAAAGAAAGGATGCAATATAAATCTATGTTTACCGGAATAATCGAGGAAGTTGGCAAAGTTGTAAGCATTGGACAACGCGGCGAAAACCGCCGGATCAAGGTCGAGGCTCGGAACACTCCCAAAGAATTGCAGGCTGGCAACAGCGTTGCGGTAAGCGGCGTTTGCCTGACCGCGCTCGACATAAAAGCCAAATCATTCTGTGCCGATCTCGCTCCCGAAACCTGGGTGCGAACTTCATTCGCGCGCATGCACGAGGGCGCGCTGGTCAACCTGGAGCTGCCCATGAAGGCCGATGGCCGTTTCGGCGGCCACATCGTTCAAGGCCATGTCGACGGCGTCGGAAAGCTTATCCAGCTCGAGCGCATCGTCGACTCGGACGGCCGGGATTCCGAGAACTGGTGGCTGCATATCGAAATCCCTGCGGAGATCGAGAAATATACCGTCTTCAAGGGGTCGATCTCCGTCGAAGGCATCAGCCTCACGGTCGCCAAGCTGGAGCACAATCACTGTTCGATTGCGATCATTCCCCACACCGTCGAGATGACCAATCTCGGATCGTTGAAGCCGGGAGACCCTGTAAATCTGGAAGCCGACCTGATCGCGAAGTATGTCGAGAAGATGATCAAGGGCGAGGCGGCACAAAGTACCATCACCGTGGAAGAGTTGGTGCAGCAAGGCTTCTAGCGTTCATTCTGCCAGCAAGGAGCGACAAAGAACGGCCTGGAAACAAATGCAAGCTTGGAAGATTGTACGATTAAGCGCGCCTGAAGAAAAATGCCGCTACGAGCTTCCCCGGCACGTAGCGGCAGCGACAGGCCGTCAGAACGATAGTGACCGTTGGCGGCCTTTTGTAGCAAAGGTGGGAGTTAGTAATCCTCTGGACAATCGATTGGTGGATGGAACGATTGGTCTTATCTTTTACTCCGAGAATCGTAAAGAGCTTCCCGCTCCTAAGTCTAACGACATTCAGATCTTCGTTCCGTCTTACTAACTAGCCAGAGCCCGACAGCGCTCTGGGCCTTCGGAAGGGGGCCTCGACGGAACTTGGATCCAATCGAAGAGTGAAGAACCCTCTACGATTCCCGGAATGGTCGAAAGGTTATAACATCCCCGATTAGGTGTCATCACCCAAATGGGTGAACTTAGGACTAGATGCACTTGATCAACAAACGGGTGAAGACTTACCTTACTTTAGAGGCTTGTGTCACGAATAACCGCGTTCTGTGGCATTAGTAGCTACACTGTTTTGCTATTGACACTGCGCTATATGTCTCCTATAGTTCACGAGATTTTGCTATGATCGCTGTCGGAAAGTCTTATGATTCCCTGGCTTCTCAGACTTCCTGACGTATTTCTTCCCTTTTGTGGCTTTCGGCCTGCTTGCGCGCCGAGTACGGCGCTAGCTGTGGTTCATTTTCTTGAAATCACATATCAAGCCCGTCCTGCACTCGCATTTTGCGTCGTCGCCGAGCCTCGGCGTACGCTCTAAGTCCACGCTGGACTCACTAGCCTTGGGAGTGATTCTGCTTTCCCCCCAGGGACGGGTGGTCACGATGAATCGTGCTGCAGAACAACTGTTGGCAGAAGATAGCAGTCTGCAAGCGGGCCCCGACGGACTTCTGGTCGAACGCACCGCGGAATGCGCCCGACTCAAGCAACTTGTAGCCCAAGCGACCGACTGTTCAGCAGGCGCAGAACCAGGGCTTTCTGGTGTACTGACAGTGTCGCGCCAAGATGATTCTCCGTTGCAATTGCTAGTGACTCCCGTGCGTGGATTCGATCTCGACGGGAGTCGCCCGGTCCGCGCCGTTGTGTTCGCCGGCGATCCAGCGCAAGGAAGCAGGCCGACGAACGACACGCTGCGGATTCTATTCGGATTGACGCCAGCAGAATGCCGTTTGGCCATGCTTCTGGCCGACGGCCACAGCCTCACCGCAATCACGGAAATGATTGGCGTCAGCCGCAACACCGTGAAGTCGCAGTTGTCCAGTATTTATGGAAAAACCGGCACCTCTCGCCAGGCGCAGTTAGTGAGGCTATTACTGCAACTGCCAGCAACAAGACCCAGCATTAAGAGCTGAGAGACAACGTCTTCAAAGCGTAAGGTGTTGTGTTTCGCAACACTGAACTCCCGCGCAAATCTCCGCCGTTTAATGCCATGCTAGCTCTAAGCACTGGGCGTGTAATCTAGGCGTTTGACAATCTAGCGATTTTATCTCCTAACCACGTAAGCGAACCACGCGGTCTGGGAGTTATGCTATCTCCCGGAAAACTCCCCGAGCAATCAAATCTATGTGAATAACTTCGTACTAAACTAAGAATGGTGCAACACATATCGTGATACTGCTCTTCTTACGCTTCCAGTTTCAATTCATCCAGCTCCAAAAACTCATGAATGATAGGCTCGGTCGATTTCTCCATCTCTTCGTAAGGACCAAAAAAAATCGCGCGGCCCTCGTGCAGAAAAACCAGGCGATCGGCCAGTTTTTTTGCGAGCCGCATATCGTGCGTGACCACGACCGAGGTCAAGTGCAGTTGCAGCTTGAGCCGGGCGATGAGATCGCCGAGCAGATTTCCCATCATCGGATCCACCATCGTCGTCGGCTCGTCGTAGAGTACGCACTCCGGTTGAGCGGCGAGCGCCCGCGCGATGGCGACCGAACGCTTCATGCCCGTGGAAAGGTCCGAAGGCAGGAGCTCGCGCATCTCCTTAACCCCGACCATTTCGAGTAAGCCATCGACGACCTGGAAAATCTGATCCTCCGACAGCTCTCTTTTTTCGCGCAAGGGGAAGGCTACGTTTTCGCCGACCGTCAAGGAATCGAAGAGGGCTCCGTTCTGGAAGACCATCGTAACTTTCTTGCGGATTTCTTCGAGTTGTACTTCGTTGTAATCGGTGATGTCCTGGCTGGCGACGATGACCCGGCCTGAATCCGGCTTGAGAAAGCCCATGATGTTGTGGAGCGAGACGGATTTTCCGACACCGCTGCGGCCAAGAATGCAGACCATCTCACCCGGCAACACTTCGAAGCTCACGTTTTGAAGGACAACCACTTTTCCAAATGCCTTGGAGACGTCCTTGAACTCGATGTAGGGTGACAGTGTGTCGGCGGCGGCCATGGCTATCAGAATGGCATGAGATGGCAGGATGGCTCAAGCGCCACGTGCCTGAGGATCAATAGGTCGGTTCCCGAGTTGCCGATCAACTGCCTGAAATGAACTGACTCTGGCGCACTTGCCCTTCCGATTAGCAGTACGCCAACCAAAATCGTGCCTCCCCGAAAAGCAGTTCTTTCATCAAGATCGCCGATCACTGCGGGTTAGGGCGATTCATCTCTTCCTGCAATTTTTGCAGGAGTTCGGCGCGCTGCTCGGTGCCCAGTTCACGGCGCAGTTCTTCCAGCGCCAGGGCTACGATGTGATAGTGGTGCGTACCGGCAAACTTGGGATCGGCCGTGATCTGGAGCCAGAGTTTGTGCATCAGTTCGAACGTCCTGCGGGCGCAGGCTGGGCGTGTGCGGACCAATCATGTACTCGCGAACCGTTCCGTCAGGAGCGCAGACTTCCAGGCACAAGCGCGGACGGGGCTCGGGCATGCGCTCCCAGGCATCGCCGGTGAGCTTAGCTTGCTCGTCGGAAGGGAGTTTGTTCGAGAGGCCGCAGATTACGCGAGAAGATTCGAGGCGCTGCGCCGTCACCATGATGGCATCGAACACGTCGTTTGCCGGGACCACAAGCAGAGAAATCGGTTTCCCCTCTTTTTCGGCGACGGCCACGGCTGCGGTGAAGAGTTCCTGCTCGTAGTTGTCGAAAACCTGGCTGGCTTCCATCACCGAGCCGGCGCCGAAACTGGGCTCGCGATGGTAGAGGCGCGCGCTCATTACCACTACATCCTGGTTGGCGGTATTGGTGTGGTTGAGAATATGGCGCAGGTAATAGAGATTGCGGGGGTCGCGCACCGCGACCAGAATATTTCCCGGACGTACGCCCATGGCACCGCTGCCCAGTTCCTGGTTACTGTAGACGCGGAATTGGTCGAGCTGTTCCGGTTTCCCGTGGCGCTCCTTGGTGACTTGGCGCTCGGAGAGCGTGAAGATGGTGAAGAAAGCGGCGCTGAAAATTACTCCGGCGATCGTGGCTTGATACTTGGTAAAGAGGTTTACGATCGCGGTGATCAGCAGCACGGCTGAAATTAGAATCAATCCCACCGGGATCTCGGCCTTTCCGATGTGCAGATTGCCCGGAACCTTCCACGCCCGGTTCTCCGGCTCGGTGAAGCGCAGCACGAGCACGGCGATGGACTTCATGGCGAAGCTCCAAATCACTCCGAACGCATAGAGCGCGGCCAGCACATATACGTTGCCGCGGCTAAGAACGATGGTGAGTACCTGCAAGCCCACGATCAGGTTGATGATGCGGTAACTGGTGCCAAAGTGGTCGTGCGGCTTCTGAAACCAACTGGTAAGCACACCGTCTTCCGCTACTCGATTCAGAACGCCATTGGCTCCCACGATGGAGGTATTCTGCGCGCCTGCCAGGATGAGCACGCCCACCAACACAACGAAACCGTGAAAGAGCAGCTTTACGCTCTCGGGCCCCGACAGGTACATGGCAATGCCGCCGATGAGGTTGGCAAAGTAATCGGGTCGAACTTTGTCGGGGATGATCATCACGGCAAAAAACGAGACCAGGGAGGTAAACACCAGGCTGTAAATGAAGATCACCAGGCCGGTCTTCTCCAGGTTCTTCAGCTTGGGATGTTCGATCTCACGATTAACCTGGGCCAGAGTTTCTTCGCCGCTCATAGCCAAGACGGAGTGTCCGAAGCCAACGAAAAGGATGATCCAGGTAATGTGGCCGAACCACGTTCCGTTGAGCCAGCCGAGCGACTCCTTGTTCAGTGGAATTACTCCTGGGTGCAGCGGGTTGGGGGGCAACTGGATGGCGGGAGCGCGCAAGAGCGTGATGGTGCACCAGATGAGCAGAATCACCACCATCACCGTGGTGATCCCCATGATCTGCAATGCCTTCTGGCTAGACTCGTGCATGCCCTGGGTATTCTTCCACCAGAAGTAGAGCGCCACGATCACGGCCACTCCTGCGGCGAGATGGTCGTCGGAAAAATGGGGTGGGCGGTGCAGGTACAGCCCCATATCCTTGATGAAGCCGGCCAGGTATTGCCCCGCGGAGACGGCGCTGATGGGCCCGGTCAGCACGTAGTCAAAGAGCAGGGCGGAGACCGAGAACTTGGCCAGGGTTCCGCCCATCGCCTCTTTGACGACACGGTAAACGCCGCCGCGGACGAACATGCTGCTGGATTCGATGTAGAGCGCTCGTACCGCATAGCTGAAGAGCATCACCGCAAGGATGAACCAGGGCGCGCTCTTCCCAATCACCTTCTCGGCATCGCCGCCGGCATAGTAAGCCGAGGAGGCCAGGTCAGACAAAACGATCGCGGAAGCACGCCAGAACGAGATAAAGGTCAACATCACCGTGGTGGCGACGAACACCTTTACCGCTGGTTTGGAACTCTCAACCGGTTCAGCCATTCGATGAAGAATGCATTATGAGCTTTACAAGCCTTTGAAGATAGCACAGCGCGTGGGGGATCGGTTCGCCCCCGATCCGATGGTATTGACCGGGACTGCCGCGCGAGCCAGATGACCGCAAGATGACCGTCTAGAACAAGGCGATAGCACTCGCGAAAGGGTTCTTAGGATGGGCAGTCGAAATCTTCGCCCTCGATCGCGAGCCTATCTGCGGGTGTGTTTACGTTAAAGAAACTTCGCTCCGTAAAACCGGCCGCGGCCAGCTCGGCCGAATCGATTTCATGAATGGATACGCCGGAAAAGGCGGCATCGATCTTATATCTTCCCGCCCGCAATGCCTGCTCGGCGGCGGTTAAGAACTCGCGCCGATAGACCGCACAGAGCGGTTGCAAACCCTTGCTGGTACGGGGTACGGTGATAACGACGCTGCCTTCGTCCGCTGCCGCAAACAGAAACGCGAGAAGTTCTTTGGATACGAAGGGCAGGTCCAGCGCAAGCATCAGATTCAGCTCGGCAGCGGAATGTGTAAGCGCAGTATGAATGCCCGCGAGCGGGCCGCATCCCGGAAAGATGTCAGCCACGACAGGTTCCTGCTTCGCATTCTCAGATTTCGCGGCGGCAGACTTGACCGTTGCGTATTCCGCGAACTTCGCCGGTTCGCCGACAATGGTCACCGTGTCGCAGACCGCGCTCAGCACGCCTAGCGCGCGTTCGAGCAAGGTTTGACCGTCAAAGACCAAAAACGCTTTATCCCTTCCCATGCGGCTGCTCTTGCCCCCAGCTAGAAGGAAGCCCGCGCGCGACTGCTGACCCTGTGCTCTATGAGAAAGCATAAGTAGTCGACTGTAATACAGCCTACGCCCGAAAGTAACCTACCCAGAACCATCTAACGGCTGGAAGATGGATAGTGTCCTTTGTTGTATGGGACGTTACTCTCCACATGTCTCAAAAACTCATGGATGTGCTCATGTTGGGACGATGTTCACACGAATTTTCATGGCCGCGCCGCGCCGAGAATGGCGAGTACTACCAAATCTGCACGTTGTGCGCGGCTGCCTTTGAATATGACTGGCGGACCATGCGTCGCGGTAGCCGGGTCGACGAAGCAGTGGTGGATACACGCGCCATTCGGCGCCGCACCCTTGAGAAGCAACCGTCGTGGGTGCCACGGTCACGACGCCTTCGGAAAAAACTCCCGGTTCGATACCGCGGCAAGAATCTCAGCACGTGGTACGAGGGTGTAATCCAGAACATCAGCCAGTCCGGCGTGCTGTTTTACGGCCCGCAGCAACTCCCGGCAGACGCGCTCGTGGAGATGATCTTCGAAATGCCCGAAGAAATTTCCGGGCAAAAAAACCGCAGCGTGCTCTGCCAGGGAAGACTGATTCGCGTTAAGGACGCGATTGATAATGACGCCGACGCATTCGGTCTGGCAGCAACTATCCTCGATTACAAATTTCTGCATAAAGAGTAACCTGCAAACACTGTACGGCTTTACACCTCGCGGAAAAAATATTCTGTAGAGACGGGGCTCGCCCCGTCTTCGGCGCCGTATTCCCCGTAACCGTGTTCGGGCAAGCCCAGGAAGGGCGCGAGTTCCGTATGCCGTAGTTGCCGAGCGTTCGCGCTGCTGCTAGAGTTTTCTTGGCCCCTCAAAAGCCCTCTCGCCTTCACTCAGCGAACCGCATGGAATAATTTCGCCGGTTGCGATGGGCGGTTATTGAACAATGTCCGCCATCAAGCTCAATTTGAAACGTTGGATCGCACACCATCGGCATGCAAGGATGATGCCCTACGCCGGGGCCGCGCTCGCCGTGTGGGTGGGGCTCAGCTTCTGGACTTTCACTCCCGCACTGCACCGCCATCTTTTCCTGCTCTTGCTAGCGGCGGTGCTTTTTACTGCGCGCTTCTTAGGCTTCGGCCCAGCGCTTTTCTGTTCCCTGGTTTCAGCCGCTTGCCTGGACTTCTTCACGCTTCCTCCCTACTACAGCTTCAGTCTGAGCCGCACCACCGACGTAGAGCCGCTGATAGCCTTCTTGGCGATTTCCGTGTTTGCCGGAAGCATGGCACGCCAGAAAACATTGGCCGAGTCGCGCGCCGAGCGCAGCACGCGTGAAATGGCCGCGATTGTCGAATATTCCTGCGACGCCATTTACAGTTCCGATCCCAACGGCTCCATCACCACCTGGAATCGCGCCGCTGAACTTCTGTATGGCTACAGTGCCGAGGAGGCGGTCGGCTCGTCGGTAAGGCGACTGTCTCCGCCGGAACGTCTCGAAGAATTGGAGGCGAATGGCCGCATACTCAACAGCGGCGGCCACGTAGCTCCCTATCGAACGGAACGCATGCGGAAGGACGGCACCATCTGTCCTGTGCTGCTGTCGGTGTCATCGCTGCGCAATGTCCGCGGCAAAATCGTGGGAGCTTCGGCTATCGCGCGTGACATTTCTGCCGAGAAACAGTCGGAAGAAGCCATGCGCCGCAGTCAAAAACTAGCCACCACGGGGCGTTTCGCCGCTTCCATCGCGCACGAAATCAACAATCCGCTGGAGGCCGTGATCAACCTGCTTTATCTAGCGCGCCACGACTCCAGCCATGCCGCCGAGTATCTGAAACAGGCAGAGCGCGAGGTGGGCCGGGTAGCGCAACTGGCGCAACAGACTCTGGGGTTCGTTCGCGATGCCAGTTCATCAGGTTGGATGGATCCGGCCGCCATCATGGATGAGGTTCTGCAGTTATATTCGCGCAAACTTGAAGGGCGAAAAATCCGCGTGACGCGTCGTTACCGTGATGCTTGCCAGATCAGCGGCTATTCCGGCGAGTTGCGTCAATTGCTCGCTAATCTTGTGGTGAATGCTGTGGATGCTATGACCATGACTAAGAAAGAGCAAGGCTCGTTGCACGTCCGCGTGGCCAAAGGACGCGATTGGCTGAGGGGACAGGAGGGCGTCCGAATCACCGTGGCTGACAATGGCAGCGGGATTCCGCGTAACCAGCTCGGCCAGATTTTTGAGCCGTTTTACACCACAAAAAGGGAGACCGGCACCGGGCTCGGATTGTGGGTCTCGCGCGGAATTGTCGAGAAACACGGCGGCTCGATTCGGGTCCGCAGTCGGACCGACGGAGAAGCCACAGGAACGGTATTTTCAATCTTCTTGCCTCAGCAGCGCACAATCAGCCGGGTAGCGTAGGTCTTTTCTTTTAATCCCTTTTCTTTTAGTCCCAATGACTTCCAGTCGTCACCGGTACAGTGACTTTCGTACTTAGAAGGCCTCGTCAGCGGCAGCTTATAATCATCCAAGTCTAAGTCTAGTGGGCACTTAGCATACGTGGAAATTTTCATCGCAGCTTCGATCTTCACCTATGGCCTGCTCTTTGGCAGCTTCCTGAATGTGTGTATCTACCGCTTGCCGCGGGGCCAATCGGTGGTAACGCCGCGCTCGGCGTGTCCGCACTGCGGAAAGATGATCCCGCTCTACCACAACATTCCCGTCCTGAGCTGGCTGATTCTTGGGGGAAAGTGCCGCGAGTGCCAGGAGCCGATATCGCCCCGCTACATGATCGTCGAGATACTCACAGGCTTGCTGTTTCTTGGTTGTTATGCACATTTTGGTTTGACCCTGGCGGCTCTGAAATGCGCCGTCCTCGGCTTCCTGCTGCTGGGTTTGGTCTTCACCGATGCGGAGACCAAACTTCTGCCCGACGCCATGACTTTACCTGGACTCGCGCTGGGAATCGGGTTCAGCCTGATCGTGCCGGTGAATGATCTGGCATCGCGAATCATACCCGGCCTAGTCTCGACGGCCATGAGATCCGCAATCATGCGAGGCGAAATCTCGTGGCGCTTGTGGTCACTCTCAGACTCGCTGTTGGGAGCGGCGGTCGGTGCTTCGTTTCTCTACGGCGCCGCGGCGATTTACCTGCGCGCGCGCGGGGTAGAGGGCATGGGGTTCGGCGACGTTAAGCTGATGGCGATGATCGGCGCCTTCCTCGGAACCAAGCTCACGGTCTTGACCATTTTTGCCGCGTCGCTGGCAGGCTCGCTCTTTGGCGTAAGCACAGTTCTCGCAATTTGGATGAAGCGCGTTCGACGCATCGAGGCGCGCGGCACTCCTCCGCCGCAGGCTCGCCGCCGTGCCTGGCAATCGGCACGACTGGCACTGCGCTATTACGAGATGCCCTTCGGAGTCTTTCTCGGCGCCATGGCTCTCTTGTCGTTCTTGTTCGGAAACCGGCTCCTGCATTGGTATTGGGGGGCTCTGTGAGCCTATTGGTGAATCCTATGGTGCTGCGCATGGGGCTGCTACTGTTCGTCGCAGCCACAGCGTTTCTGCTCGGTCTGTTTGTGATTCGGCGCCTGCGAAAGAACCTTGCGGCAGAAGCGGAATCCGTGACCTATGCTCCTTTAGCGGCTGAGGGATTGCCCGTGCACGCCTATCACGCGGTGATTCAGCAACTGAAACAGCAGAAGCACGAACTCGCCGCCCAGCACATGTCGGAGCGCAGAAAGGCCAAGGCCTCCGATTCGCTGAGCTCGACGATACTTTCGAATCTCTCCTGCGGAGTACTGTTCCTGAATACCAGCGGCCTGGTGCGGCAAGCGAATCCGGCGGCTCGCCAACTCCTGGGATTCGCCGCGCCCGTAGGCCTGCATGCGAGCGACCTTCTTCGCACGGCCACACTGCGTTCTCTGGAAGACGGTTCAAGCTCGGATACAAGCGTCGAGCAAGCCCTAGTCCCAGCGCTGGCCGGCAAGGTCTCGGTTCGAGGGCTGCTGGTGAACTATGTTTCACGCGACGGAGGAAATCTGATGCTTGAAATCAACGCCTCGCCCGTCCTGGCCGAGGATGCCAGTCTTATGGGTACGAGCCTGGTGCTCACCGATAAGACAGACATCGAGCGCATCCGGCAAGATCAAGAAATGCAGCGGGAAACTTCCTCCGAACTCGCGTTCGGAGTGCGTACTTCCCTGGGAACCATTGCGGAAAATGCGCACCAACTGGCGTCCATCTCCGACACGCAACTGGGGCGCAGGCTTGCCGAAAGCATCGAGGGAGAAGCGGCACAATTGGACCGGACGATTGGAAGTTTCCTGGGAGACGCCCGAGTGGCCAATGCCGGTTCTTAGCTTCTTAAACTTAACGTTTCTTAAACTCAACCACAGCAGCACGCGGCTCATTACGAACTGCGATCCGCGAAAGGATGATCACATGAAAAACACGAAGGTTATAACAATCGGCGCGCTCTGTCTTTTGAGTGTCGGTGTCGCATCCGCTCAGTCGCTGGGAGATTACGCGCGCGCGGTGCGCAACAATAAGGACAAAGCCGGAACCGTTCCCGTTAGCCGTCAGTTCGATAACGATAATCTTCCGACCGGCGCTGGCCTAAGTGTAGTCGGACCGGCGCCCGAGAGCGGTGTGACATCGACCGCCCCAGCGGTCGATCCCGCCGTAGAGCGCCAGAAAACAGCAGACGATTGGAACAAAAAAATTGACGATCAGAAAACGAAGCTCGATTCGCTGAGCCATGAACTCGACATCGCGCAACGCGAGTATCGTCTGCGCGCCGCCGAGATGTACAGCGACCCAACCAACCGTCTGCACAACCCTGCCCAGTGGCAGAGCGACGACGCAAAGTTCAAAGCCGATATCGATGCCAAACAGAAGGCGGTTGATGATGCGCGGCAACAATACGATGCGCTGCAGGAGCAAGCGCATAAAGCAGGCATAGCTCCGGAAAGCAGCGACAAAGAGAAAGACAGCAGCAAGAATCAGGATCAACCCAAGAGCCAAGACCAAAGTCAGAGCCACGGTCAAGACCAGAACAAAGACAAGCAGTAGCTAAGCCTGACACAATAATTAAATCTAACAATGGAGCGCCGGGCGCCCCCGCCCGGCCCGCACTAGCTGACTTCAGCGTTTTCCCATCCGCTCCCGAATCTGCCGCGCGTGATGCCGTCCGTGCACCCAGTGAAACTTTCGCCACTCCTCAGCCGTTAATGGGCCCAGGAAGGGGTGGTCCATGATTTTCGTACTACTTCCAAACCTCCGCTCGCAATCGTCCAGACCCGAGCCCATCTGCTGCAACGCTGGAAAAATAGCCCGCTGCGCTTCCACCGACGCCATCCCGCCCGGGACTGCGCGCTCGGGGGCTTTGCGGCCGCCAGGCATATATCCCAAGTTCACCACCAGCAAAGTGGCAAACCTATGCTTGAGAGTGGCTGGGGTAGCTAACGGACTGCTTTTTTCAAGGCACTTTATCAGGCCTCGGTTCGTCCCTTGGTAGGTAAGAAAAAGATGCTCTAGAATCTGCTCAGAGCTCCACTTCCCCGCTGGAGCCCCAGCCAGATCGATGGCGCTGGCATCACCCACTGCGTCTTCGATTTCCCGGCGCAAACGTTCGAGATAGGAAATCATGGCATCGGTTCAGTACAATGATCCGGCAAACAAAGAGGTCTCGGGAATTTGTTCATGACGATGAAGAAAGCAGCCGTTGCAGCCACAATTTTAGCAGCCGGACTCATGATCATGATGATGACCGGATGCTCTTCCACTCCCAGCCAGCCGAAGCCAGCCGAAACGCCCCAACCCAAAGCCGCCGAGGCAATCACCGGAAGCAGCGCGTTTTACAAATGCTACATCGCCGCCCGCGGATGGGCGCCGGACGCTCAGCCTTTCCGAGCTGAATCCGTAGCGGCAGCGGGTTTCAAGGGCCGTGACGGCAAGGCCGGTGAGTGGCGTGCTGGCTTCGCCTCGCCGGCGCTACGTTCCACTAAAACCTACATCTGGTCCAACGGCGATATTTCTCACGGCGTCGACGACACCTACAGTCCGACAAACTCCAGCACCCAGGTTTTCAATGTCCAGTTTCTCGAGACGGACACGGATAAAGCATTTGCCATCGCCCAGGAGCACGGCGGCGACAAATTGCTGCAAAAGGAACCCGACACGCCAGTCTTATATGTCCTCGACTGGAATCACCTGACCAATGAACTGCTATGGCACGTGATCTATGGAGCCGACCGCGAAACCGCCAAGCTGCGAGTGGCCGTGAACGCCACGACCGGGGAGTTTACTCGAGTGGAGAAGTAGTGGAGCGCCGGGCGTCCTCGCCCGTCCTAAGCGGAGCCGCGACGCGTCCGTGGCTCCTAGACACTCATCCACCCAGGGGAACTACTGCGCCTTGGCCATCTTGTCTAAAAAAGCGCGCGCTTCCTTGGCTGAAGGCCCATCTGGCAGAACCTTCAAATACTTCTCATAATATTTTTTCGCTTCGCTCTTATCTCCAAGTTTCTCCTCACACTTTGCGATGCGGAAGCTGGCAACGGCATCGCCGTCTTTGTAGTAAAGAGCTTCCTTGTAGCGATCGAGCGCGCCCTTATAATTTTTGAGCCTGAAGTAATAGTCGCCGACCTCAATGTCTTTGATCGCCTTCATCGGATTCCAGGGATGGAATTCCTGGACGTCGGTTGTGTCCGGCTTGTCACTGGGCTCGAGATCGGCGACAGCGGCCTTGCTGTTGGGGTGATTCTTGTCGTCGTCTTTAGGCGCGGTGAGATCGACTCTGGTGTCGCGGCTCGAGCTTTCCTCGCCATCGGGATTCTGCGTGGCGGATTTGTCATTGGATGAATTGCTAGCGGATGAACTGCCCGCGGATGAATTGTTGCCCGACGAACTACCGGCGGATGATTTGCTCGCGGAAGAAGAGTTGGGTGCAACCTTCTGTGGATCATCCTGAGCCAGCGAAATCGCTGTCACCACCGCCAAAAAAAGAATCAGGAATCGAATCCGCACCCCTTTATTGTATCGCTACGGCAGAAGGTCGAGGCAACTGCAACGTCGTTCCTGCCGCCACCGTTAGCGCGCACCAGACCGTCGCCTGAGCGCTTGGTGTGCCTTCGAAATGTTGCAGACCAGGACACGGTTCCGATGCGATCTCGACAACCTTGTGTAGATAGTTTCCTTTCAAGCACTTTGCGTGTCGCGCACACGGCAAGCCACTGCCATGCAACCGCTTCTTCTTCGCCAAAATGAAGTTCGAGGTTATACTATAAGCAACACTCGAAATAAACGACGGATGTAACAATCCTCCGGTTTATTCCAGTTAGGCAGGCTGGGGCCAGCCTTGCCGAGGTGCGTGTGCCAGCCATTTATAAAATTGAAAATTAGGGGGAGATTCATATGCCACGAGGCCGATCAACTTTTACCAAACGTCAGAAGGAACAGGCGCGACAACAAAAACAGCGCGACAAAAATGAGCGCAAGACTCAGCGGAAGGAAGAAAAACCGGATGGCGTTGTGGTCGACGAAGAACAGGAAATGCGTGAGATGCGCGAACTAGCTGAAGCTCAGGCCGCGTTGTTCCGCATCGGCGCGGACGATGAAGAATTGGACGCAATTCCGCACAGCACCAAGGCAGCCGATCGCTAACGCCTTGCCACACTCGCCGGAGCGCAACGCTCCGGCGAACCCAGCTTAATCTCAAAGAAACTAAATAGTGGAGTGCCGCGCGTCCCCGCCCGGCGGCCACAATTTCCGCAGTCTAAAGGAGGGTGAGCCTCCCTGAGCTTGCCGAAGGGGCCGCCGCTCCATTAAACAAATACTTCCCCCGGCAACCTGGTCAGCGTGCGCGAAGCCAGCGTGTTCTGCACGAGACGCTTAGGCTGGTCATTCGCGCTGCCTGACGCCACCTGCTTGCGTTCGATGCGCAGCTTCAAGGTGCGCTCGATGTTGCGCAGATCCAGAACCTCGACGCCAGTTACGAGCGTTGAAGCCCGGCCCTGAGAACCAGCCCGGCCGGTGCGCCCGACGCGGTGAATGAAGTCTTCCGCCATCTTCGGCAGATCGTAGTTGATAACATGCGCCACGTCGTCGCAATGCAAACCACGCGACGCTATGTCGGTTGCCACCAGCACCTGATAGCTCCCTTCCTGAAATCCGCTCAAGGCCGCGTTGCGCTGGGACTGCGTGCGATCGCCGTGAATCATCGCCGCCGAGAAACCATCGCGTTCCAGTTCCTTGGCCAAGCGCTGCGCGCCGCGCTTAGTGCGGGTGAAGATCAACGTCTGCCCTTTTTCTTCATACAGCAACTGCCGCAACACGTCGAGTTTCTCCGACGGCCGCACTTCGTAGGCTTCAAGTTGCACGCTCTCCGCCGGCTTCAGCACCGAGCCGAGCGCGATCCGCACCGGCTCGCGAGTGTAATCATTCACCAGCGAGGCTACTGATTGCTCCATGGTGGCGGAGTAGCACAGCGTCTGCCGGCGCTGCGGCAGAATCTGCAGAATCCGCCGGATCGCCGGAAGAAATCCCATATCCAACATGCGGTCGGCTTCGTCGAGCACCAGAATCTTCACGTGGCGCAGGTCGGCGAACTTGCGGGTGATGAAATCCTGGAGGCGTCCGGGAGTGGCAATCACAAATTCACAGCCCGAGCGCAGGCTCTGGATCTGCGCCTTCTCCGCAACGCCGCCAATCACCAGCGCCGCCTTCGGCATCTTCTTATCGCGCAGTTGTTCGTATTGTTCGTGGACTTGCATGGCCAGTTCACGCGTCGGCAATAGCACCAGAGCCCGGACATTCTTGCTGGTTTCCTGCTTCGTGGATTCGTGCATCGTAGGTTCGTTCTTGGAGGATTCATGCTTGGACGACTCAGCGCGCAGCATCTCCAGAATGGGAATCAGGAAGGCAAGAGTCTTTCCAGTGCCGGTCTGTGCGGTCCCGATAACGTCCTTGCCTTCAAGGGCAGGAGCAATGGCTCGCGCCTGGATGGGTGTGAGAGTAATAAATTGAGCTGCCGCCAGCTTCTGCTGCAATTGAGCAGAAAGGGGCAGTTCTGTAAACGTTGTCATTCGATTGTTTTCTTTCTGGAGGGGCTTGATTTCAATTTTCTCAGACTTGTGTCATCACATGTCGAGACTTCGCATGCCGCTCGCATTAAATTGGCGCTGGAACCGAACGGCGGGCAGGAAATGCGGAGGTGGAGCGGATCCAACAGGATCCCCGCTTAACGAGCAAACCGTAGCAAAAGCGTTAACAGCAGTATAGCAGAAGACGCCGTAGCGCGCCGTTACTTCAGTCATCAAACCGAGAGACTGTTAACCAGTAAGGCAGCTCGATTCGACTGGCGCGGACCGGCCTGAGCGAAGGCGAAGGGGCCTTCGCCCGCGTTTCGAGTGGCGATCCGACGAAAAAAGCAGGCCGGTATTGCTCCGGCCTGCCCTGGTTTCATGCTTCTTTTACCTGCGTTTACGGTATCGAAGCCGCCACGTCGTTGACGAAGGTTGCTCCGTTCGGCGTGCCGAGTCCCGTCACGTCGTCCCATCCCGGGGCGGTGTTCAGCGAACTGTCGGTGCCAAAGCTAAGCGCGTACCATCGGGTCGAAGTTCCGTCGTAGAGCGTACCGATGAAATCGGGAGTGCTCGAGGGAACCTCCAACAACTCCGCAGAGGTGTAGGTGACGGTGGCTGGATGCGCCCCCACCACGTGAGTGTGACCGGACACGTTGGCAGGCCCGTTGATCGGGACAATGTCCGTGATGGCACCGGCGGGCAGACCATAGAGAATCGGAGCAGCTTGGCCGATAAACGAGTGTGGCGAAGCCTGATTGGCGATCGCCCAGATACCCGAGAACGTCGGGCATGCAAGGCTGGTTCCGCCGACGACTGAGATGAACACATCTCCGACGGGTTCTTCATCGATGAACTCGACACCCGTGTAGGGGTCAGCCACCATCGCGATGTCAGGGACGAGGCGGTAGCTTCCGCCGAGACCGTAGTTCGACTGGTACGTCGGTATCGGCCAGACACCGCTCACGCCGCCGCCTGCGCCAAAGTAGAAGCCGTAGAAGTCGGGCGGGACATACGGTGGATTAGGGGTGGCGTAGGAGAGGCGAGTCAAGTTGGTGCCCCAACCAGTCTGCTCCTTAATCGCAGCGACCTGCCCCTTGTGTGACGTGGTTACGAATAAGCTCGTCCCACCCACACCAGTTGCATAGGGAGAAGACGCCGGCATGGAAACGGTAGTCTCTCCAAAGTCCTCGTAGAAGTCCCCGCTGTCGCCGCTGGAGAAATTGACCGATACGCCGAGAGCGGCGCCGAACTCGTTGATAGCGTTCTCAATAATGAGTTCGGGCGCATCGTAGGTTGCGAGATAAGCCTCTTCGATGCCGTAGCTGTTGGAAATCACCGGACCCAGCGGATAGCCATTGGGCCCGTCCTCGAGGGCATAGAGCACCGCGATGTCAAGGTCGCCATTGTTGTTGGTGAGCCCCAGAACCAGGGCAATGTTGGCTCCTGGAGCAACCGAGTGCGACCACTGCACGTCGAGGCTGGTTTCCACATCCCAGCCACAAGTATTACCTCCGCAATTCGTGGGGCCCCCGGGGTAGTAGATGTTGAAGTTAACGCCCGGGACCAAAGCCGGAAGGCCGTTGAGCCCCGCGAAAATATTGGCGTCGGTCGTAATCGTATCGGAACCGTAGGCATCAACGATGACAATCGTTTGGCCGGTGCCGTCGAGACCCTGTTTGTAGAGCGAAGTGAGGCCGTAGGCCGAATCAATCTGCGGTGCATCGTAGCCGCACGGCGGAAGATTGGGCGGTCCGTAGCTGATGTTGTCGCCGTAGCGAGTGCCCGTGTAGTGGGCCTCAGTGCCGACGGGGCCTGTGAAATCTACACCCTGCTTATTGCCGAGGCAGTTGGCGTTAAAGTACTGCGTGGCCGGGCCGACTGTTGACAGCGGTGTCATTTTTGCCAATGGTGTCAGGGGAAACGCCTTGCCGGTCTCCGGGTTGATCGAGCGCTTCGCATGGCTCTGGTATTTGGTATCGGTGAGGCCCTGCACGGCGTAAACGAGCTTGCCCGCAAGGCCGGGTATGGCCAGCTCAGAGCTAGGCATGCGATGCGGCTGTCCATTGATCAATACGCGGTTGAGCTGCACGCCGGTCGCACGTTGCACATCGGCTACAGTGCCATGCGCAGTCACGACAAGATTCAGCTTGTCAGTGAAGACTACCTTGAGATTATTCGCCGCCAGATGCTGCTTAACAATGGCCATCTCGGCTGCGGTTGGCGCGAAGCGGGCGGCGTACTCTTTCGCCGTGAGCCATTTATGGTAGTTCGGCGAACTCCGGTCGTACATCTGCCGGACGAGTTCATCGAATCCGGCTTTGTCGTGCTGGTTGAGCCAGAAATTAACGCGGATATCCTTGGCCGGATCTTCGGCGCCAAGGACTTGAGCTTGAGCATTGGGCAACGCGCGGCCGTTGTTCGCCGAAAACGCAGGAACGGCGATCAGCAAAACCGCAAGACTCGCAAACACTACAGCGCTTACGATCCTACGTGTGTCTTGGGACATAAAGTGACATCTCCTGGAAGGTAGAGTTGACACGCCCGCGAGCGCGGGCAGTCGCGTCTCGGCGCAAGCCGAGTTAAGGCGTGAAACGGTCATAATACTGTCTTGAGGACGCACACTGACCATGGAGGAAACGGCCAGCCTCAGCCCTGGAACGCAAAGCTCCAAAACCAAGTTGACTATATCTACGCCAGTCAGACTCCGCTGTCAACAAGGGTTTTCAGCGGATGCACAAATTTGCACTAAAACAGCAAAGAGGATGCTTACAGACTCCAGGCATCGGACCGCTCGAGCACAAAGCTAAGCGCAGCCCGCACAAAAAACGCGGGCTGCCCATCAGAGCAGCCCGCGAGATTTTTCGAACCAACGATACCGCCGGGGTTACGGCGCGGCAGCGACAACCGCCTGGACGAAATCGAAGGCGTTTGGCGTGCCCAGGCCGGTGACATCGTCCCATCCGGGAGCGGTAACGAGGGAGGTATCGGTCCCAAAACTCAGGACATTCCACGGGTACGATACGCCCTTGGCCGACACCCCGTGGAGGAACGCACTCAGGAAAGTTGTCGTGTTCTCTAGTGGCTGCGCCAGGTCAGCCGCAGTTTCAACTAGTTCGGGGTGAGAAGGTTGCGTGATTTTCCCCCTGACATCCTCCCCGTTATTGACGGCTTTGATGTCGGTGATTGCACCCGCTGGCAAGGAATAAAGCATCGCAGCAGCCTGACCGAGCGGTGCCTTGGAGCCAGCCGCCTGATTTGCGATTGCCCATAGGCCGGAGAATATGGGCGTAGCCAGACTTGTGCCACCCCATACCTGAATATTTGGCGCGTGGTCGACCGTGATGATTATGTTGGCTCCGGTATATGGGTCGGCCAGATAGGAAATATCCGGAACCTTACGGTATTTGCTTCCGAGGCTGCTTTGGAAAGGCGGGGCGGGCCAGGCCGCGCTCGTCCCTCCCCCTGCCCCGTAGACAAAACCGTATTCTATCGGAGGATCGTAGGGGATATTGGGGCCGGCGTTTGTTAGTTCGGTGAAGTTGTTTCCCCAGCCGGTTTGGAATTGGACTTGGCCACTGTTATTCAGAAATAGGCTGACACCGCCCACTCCCGTGGCATACGGAGCCGAAGCCGGCATGCACACGCTGGCTGGAACTGTGTATCCGTAATCTTCGTAAATCGTTTGAATGTTGTCCCCCCAGTCGCCCGAAGCGAAATTTGCGGAGATGCCCAAAGCCGCAGCCACCTCGGTCATCGAGCTTTCGGTACCGAGCGTCGATTGCCCGCCATAAAGCACGTCGAGGATCTCGAAATTAGCCCAGCTGTTCGAGATTACATATCCCAGATCGTAATTGGCATAGGTCGTAACTACTTCGGGATTCTCAATCGCCCACCATTCCGCGATGTCTAGCGAATAGTTGTCCGGAGCCAGCACCAGTGCGATGTTGGCACCCGGAGCGACAGCGTGCGCCCATTCGACATCGATGCTGGTTTCGACATTCCAGTTCCCCTCTACACAATCCTTCCCGCAGCTAACCTTGCCGCCAGGATAGTAAATCTGAAAATTGGATGCGGTTAAGGGCGGCAGACCATAAGCGGTCGAAAATGTGTTAGCGTCCGCCTCGATGGTATCGGAACCCCACGCGTCGACGATGATGATCGTCTGCCCTGTGCCATCCCAACCTTTGCCGTAGAGACGGTTTAGGCCGTACGCAGTCTGCACTTGGGCGGGGATATAACCATTGCAGAACTCGGTCGTGTCGTTGCCATAACGATTGCCGAAATAGGTTGCGGTTGGTCCGTCATGCGGGGATGTAAACTTCACGCTTTGGGTGCCGTTCAGACAACGGCTTTGCGACGAAGCATTATCGAGCGAGAACGATCCTGCCGCGGCGGTCTTACCCGTGCCGGGATCAATTGCTCGCGCCAGCGTTGGCCGCGCGCCGAAATCGCTGAGCCCCTGCACCGCGTGAACCAGCGCCCCCACCGGCCCGTGAATAGAAGCGGCCTGGTCGGTTACGCGATGGATTTGCCCCTTCATGTTGACCCGGCTCAGGTGCACATCAAAGGCGTCCTGCGCGTCGCTCACACGTCCCTGGGCCACCACGTAGTGGTTATATTTTTCCACCGACGTTACCGCGAAATTGTGCGCAGTCAAATAGTCACGCACCTGGGCCGCTTCCGCTGCGGTCGGCGCAAACTGCGAGCGATATTGCTCGTGCGTTAGGAAGTGGTGAAAATTAGGAGAACCCGGCTGATACATCTGCCGAACGAATTCATCGAGCGCGGCTTTATTGCGCTGGTTCAACCATACCGTTACTGTAATTAGCTTGGAAGGATCTTCGGGACCCAGATTCTGTGCAGCGGAGGACGCGCGGCCACTATTCGCCGCCTGCGAGAACGTCGGAGCGGCAATCAGCAATATCGCAAGACTGGCGCATACGACAACGGACAAGATACTGCTTCTTTGTTGCGACATAAGGCACATCTCCTGAGAATAATTGAGAGTAAGTTGATAGCCCGGGGCGGGCAGCGTAGCTCACCAAAAGAGCTAGACCGTTGGAGGGTCATGGGTGTGATCATGCTCACAAGCACCAGCCGCTAGGAACGGCTGATATCGGTGTTGGAGGCAAATCAAACGGCTCCGACACAAGTCCACAATACATACGCCAGTCGGAGTGCCGCTGTCAACAAGGGTTTTCAGCGGATGCGCAAGATTTTCCTCAGAGCGGCGAGCGGCCGTCACCATGGATGAGGCAGCAACATGCGCATAATTAAAGACGGGCTGCCCATAAGAGCAGCCCGATTTTCATGAACTACCTACGGCCAGTTATTCACCAGATTCGTGACATTCGGACTGCCTAGCCCAGTCACGAAATCCCAACCTGACGTAGTTTGGTAAGCCGGCTCCAGAGCTTTATCAGACTTGGAAAGCACGCCATACTCCTCCGTCTGCGGAACGTAACAATTGTTCGTACCGTAGCAGGGAACGTCGTTCGTCCCTTTGGTCACATCGTGGAAGATGCAGGAACTTCCAACTTTGTTACCTAGATTCGAATTGCAACTGGTCAAGTTAGACTTGTTAGGGCTGCCCGGCGCGCCATATTCCCCGGCGCCCAAAGCATAATAGTTCGGAGCCGGATTCCCCTGAGGACCGCCCGCCTTCTGATTGATGAGCGCCTGGATGCTGGCAAACTGCGGTGCTGTGAAGGAAGTTCCGCCGGCGCTGTTAAAGAACACGTCCAAAGGTGTTGAGTAGTCGCACGGCGCTCCGCCCTCGGTCAAGTCTGACATGCAGAAAATAATCGCGTGATTCCAAAAGCCGTTCGAGGCGAACAAAGAAGCATCCGGCAGATCACGCTTGCCATCGGCTGGCACGCCATACGCCGATTGCCACGAAGGCTTCGAGTACACAAAGCTCGGACCTCCGCTGCCACCGACGATATCAAGGAAATTCCCGCCGATAGAGCTGTTACAGAAGGAAACTCCATTTGTGTACCCAAAGTAGCTGTAGAGTATGTTGCTCCCGCAGGAGTCATCCCAGGGTATTTCCGGGATGTAGGACTTGGCCGACCGTCCCATTGAGTTATTGCTCTGGAACCAATAGGTGCTGTTTGTGTTCGTGGAGGTATCGGCGAAGTCCGTGCCCCCGGCGGCGAAATTGTACGGAGTCGAGGCCAGCGCATTGACCGCGATGCCATCGACAGCGTATGCCGCGGTATCAAAGTCATCGCAGACCGCTGCGGCGCCGTCGCCGGCGGAAACAAAGACCGAGACTCCCTCGCTTGCCGCTTGCTGCCATAGGGCATTGACAAAAGCATTGCCCTCAAACTGAAACCCGGGTCCGTTCTCAGCTTCGCACTCCCCAAAGCTGAGACTCATAATGGACGGCGGGGTTTTGGTGTCCAACAAATTCTGGGCGGCGATAAATGCGCCGAAGGCGGTAGCGGTTTCGGCGCACGAAGCTAGTTCGACGTCGGCATCGGGAGCGATCGCGCCCGACCATTCGGCGTCCAGCGCTGCTTCACCTTCCGTGCCATTTGTTCCAGGGTCGGCGCAGCCAGGGCCGGGATGAACCTCTGTGAAAGTGCCTGTGTACGAGGAGAGACCGAAAGCCGACCGGAACGTAGCCACATCCGCCGGATTGATATCGGTAATCTCCAGCACAGCTATAGTTTGTCCCTTGCCGGTGACCGGCGTCTTGCCGCTATAAAGAGGCGCAACGTTGTAGATCCTGGCGAAATCCGCCGGCCCTTCATCGTATTGTTCAGTGTTGTCAAATCCGTCCGGGCAACCCTTGCAGTGAAACGAGAAATCCGGCGACCCTTTCTTGATCAGCGGTTTCGGCCTGAAGTCATTCAGGGAAACGACTGCCCGTACCGCGGGAGCGAGTGCGGCCGGAATCTTTAGGTCGCTCGAATTCGAGATATGCTGAACTCCGTTCACCTTGTAATAGTGGATTTCAGTATTGAACGCCTTACTCATTTGACCCGCTGTGCCCGACACGTCAATCGTCATTCCGCTCTTGTGCACCAGGTTGACCTGCAAACCATGCGAAGTCAGCCAGCTTACGACGGTACCTATGTCGCTCTGCGAAGGCCCGAATTTCGCGCCCAACTGATCGGCAGTGAGCCACTGGTGATATTGCGCAGAATGCGGATTCTGAAGTTCACCCATCAGCTTCTCCAGTGCCTGCTCCCGTTCGGAACTGCGCTGCAAAAGCACAAACACATGATCTAACGGCAGGCTGTCCGCGACCGCTCCCTGATCAAAGTCTGGGGTGGCAAGCCGGGGGGTAGTCCCCATCAGCTGAACTAAATCCGATTCATTCACCGCCGCCACGATTCGATTGGCGGGACTGGATGAGCTATAAGCCACTTGCGCCAGCGTGCCCACCAGGAGCAAGTTGAGACAAATCCACAGCGAGTTCCTGAGAAACTTCATAACATCTCCTTTAACTGGTTTTGAGGATGCTGATTTTGAGGATCGTTGCTAAATCGGCGACGTTCCGGGAATATCGAATGAACCCTGCAGTGCTAACCGTGGTACCTCGGCGTCAGCCTGGTTAAAACAGGAAAGGGTCATCAATGTTCTACGGGAGAAGCGAGTGAGCTATCTTTACCCATCCCGAATGCCGCTGTCAACAAGGGTTTTGGAGGTATGCCAGCAATCTGCGGCAAAAGCCAAAATCGCCAAAAGCCGCCAAGAGCTAAAGATGTGCAACAAACATGCAGAATAGTGACTTGGTTTGAAGCTTTTCCTTGATGGACCTTAGTGCCCTTGGTGGTTAGCGCTGTCTGGTTGGTCCCTGTGCTTGCTTATTTCCTGCGGCTAATTCTCTCTGCGACCGCGATTGCGTCCTCGAGGATTTTGCCGATGCGGCGCGCCTGTGCGTCCGGAGTTCTGTAATAGAAAATTCCAAACAAGTGCCCGCGCCGGCGCGAGACCGACATCGCATTCCAGCCATCCCGCGCGCGCGGGTGCCGTGCGAAAGTCACCTGCAGAACCGGAGGCAACTCTCTTTCCGCGTCCATCACCGCGAGCAGGCGTTCCGCGATCTGCTCGCTGCGGCGCACGCGCGCTTCCCCGCTCTTCGGTTCAGTCACCCACTTCGCGATATCGCTGCGCGTAGAGTGATTCAGTTGCTCATACCAGCGCCGCAGCGATCGCGATCCGCCCAGAATGCGCTCGAGTTCACCAGGGATAACTACCGTGCGTTCTTCTTTATCGAGTTCCAGCGCCACACTCACAACGCCGCTTTCAGCTGCGCCCGCTCCCTTCTGCATCTTCTTATTGACCAGCAGAAAGTGCCAGCCCTCGCGGGTGGGAAAGAGCGATGTGCGGAATGCAAATCCATTAATTTCGCCTCTGACTTTGATCTGCCCACGCAACCCCCAGACTTTGACTGCATCGAACGGCAGACGGACAATAATCCAGTTAAGTCTGGAACGCAGCCGTTCGAGCCGCGCCTCAAAGCGCTTCACGGTAGGCTGTGGCTTGACCTTAGATGCTTTGGACATGGCAAAACCGCTCGCATTTTAATATGAATGGATAGACCGAATGACATTGCCGGCTAGAGTTAGAATGAACGACAGAGTAAACCAGAAAGTAAACGACAGAATTAACGAAAAAGATCTCGGGAGAACCATCGTGATCTGCCCGAAATGCGGTGAGAATAATTCCAATACCTTCCGCTTTTGCGGTATGTGCGGCACCCTGCTCGAAGCTCGGCGGCCGGCGAACGCAACCGCCCCAGCTTCGCCCGTGGCCGCGTCCAACCTCGTCATCGCGCAAGAACCGCAGCGATCCGCCGTCGTACAGAATACCGTGCGCGATGTTGCGGAAAATTCTCCCCGGCCTATCAGTCGGCAAGTACCGCCCATCAGTGGCCCCTCGATGTTAGGTTTGAACGCGGATCCACCGGTCGCAGATCGTCCGACCATTGATCGTCCGAGTCTAGATCGGCCAAGTCTAGATCGGCCGAGTGTGAATCAGCCTGGTGTGAGCCGACCCGTTCTCAGCCAACCTGGCCTCAATCAACCCGCTCTCCATCAATCTGCTCTCAATCAGATTGGTTTCAGCCAACCAAAATCCAATCAACGTGGCATGAATGAACCTGTTCCGGTTCGACCTGAAATGGATTCGTTCAGGCCCACGTCTTTCACCGGTCTGGATTCTTTTTTTGAGCACGAGCAGCCCAAGAAAACCAGCGCACTCCGTGTAGTGCTCCTCGTCGTTCTGCTGGCAGCGTTAGCCGCAGCGGGATGGTGGACTTACGGCTATCTCGACAACGCGGAAAGTCGAAAGTCACAAGTCGCAAGCAATGCCGGAAAACCCGCCGCCACTCCCAGCGAAACGCAGAACGAGCCCCCAAACACCTCTACAAACAATTCTCCGAATGTTCCTTCGAGCGTTGCGTCGAACGTTCCTCAGAACAACGGTCCATCCGCCACGGCAGGCACTCAAAATGCCTCTCCGTCGGCCGATGCCGGACCTTCGCAAGTTCCGCCTCCGTCGGCCGCTGTTCCTGAAAAGCCGTCGGAAAACGCGAATCCCACTCCCGACACTTCCACAACCGTCACAGCTCCGAGGACAAAGCCATCCGCCGAAGGTCCGCCGGTGACTCCAAGCCCCACCGTGGCGGCCAGGACTGCGGAAAAGCCCAAACCTCGCCCGACCTCTGCCAGGGCTTTGAAACCCCAGCCCGCCGCCGATACCGGCACAGCCGACTTCCAAAAAGGCGAAGCCTACCTCTACGGAAGAGGCGCGCCCGAAAACTGTGATCAGGCAGTGAAATATCTGAAGAGCGCTTCCGCTAAATCAAACGCCAAGGCCCGCAGCGCCTTTGGAACTATGTACGCCACCGGCCATTGCGTAGCGCGCGATCTGCCAACCTCATATTTATGGTTCGCGATGGCGCTCCGCGTGGATCCCAACAATCAAATACTGGAAAAAGATTTAAGCGCGATCTGGAATCAGATGACGCCGCCAGAACGCCAACTAGCCACCAGAATGAAACAGTGAAAAGAATCGGCGGGTGATCGGGTGACCTAAGCTTCCGTGTTCAATGAACTCATAGGAGGGAAGGCGTGCGTCATGAAGCGAAGTGTTTCATTCTGACGGTGGGCACGATGCTTATAGTCGCCAGCGCCGCCGGACAGCAATTCCAGCTCATGGAAGCTTCCATCAACGAAATTCATCGCGGCTTCGAGAGCGGCCAGCTGACTTGCCACAGCCTGGTGCAGCAGTACCTGGACCGCATCAAGGCGTACGACCAACAGGGGCCCGCCATCAATGCCATGCTGTACGTGAACCCTAAGGTGCTGGAGCAGGCCGATGCCATGGACAAGGAGCTCAAACGCGGCACAAAGCTCGGCACCCAGCTCAAGGCGCTCCAGTGCATTCCGGTGGTGCTGAAGGACAACTTTGACACCGCCGATATGCCGACCACCGGCGCATCGCTGGCACTCAAGGGCATGCAACCGACGAAGGATGCGTTCACGGTGGCGCGGCTCCGTCAAAGCGGAGCCCTGATCCTCGGGAAAACGAACATGCATGAACTGGCGCTGTTCGGGCTAACGTTGAGTTCGCTGGGTGGCCAGACCAAAAATCCCTATGATCTGTCGCGGACCCCGGGCGGCTCTTCCGGCGGCACGGGGGCGGCGTTGGCGGCCAACTTCGCGACCGTGGGCACTGGCTCGGACACGGTGAACTCGATTCGCTCGCCGTCCTCCGCCAATAGCCTGGTCGGCATTCGTCCCACGCGGGGGCTGATCAGCCGCGCCGGTGTCATCCCTGTCTCGTTTACGCAGGACGCCGCCGGGCCTCTGGCGCGAACCGTAGCCGACGCTGCAGTCATGCTCGATGTGATGGCCGGCTACGATCCCGATGATCCCGTGACGGCGCTGGGCATCGGCAGGATTCCTGCGACCTATACACCCTCGCTCAATCGCAATGGCCTGAAAGGCGCGCGCATCGGAGTGCTGCGCACATTGTTCGGCACCGGCCCCGACCACCAGGAGGTCAACCGCGTGATAGCCAATGCCCTCGAAGTGCTCAAGCGGCAGGGCGCAATTCTGGTAGACATCGACGACGCGGCATTCGATAGCGGCAAGCTGAACTCGGACCTCGATGTGCAAAAGTACGAATATAAGTTCGAACTCAACAACTACCTGAAAGCCCAGCCTAACCCTCCCGTGCACTCGCTTGCCGAGCTCATCGCATCGGGCAAATACCACAAGGCTTCGCTTGATGAGAAGTTCCTCGCTTCGGCGGAAAGCTACGAGAATGGCCTGAATGAGCCGGACTACAAGGACCGGCGCATCAAGATCGATGACCTGAGGGTGCGGCTGGCGAATCTGATGGCGAAAAACAATGTGGTCGCGCTGCTCTATCCACACCAGAAGCGCCTGCCGGTGATGATCGGCGAGATGAATCAGGCGGAGCGCAATGGCATTCTGGCCTCAATTACGGGATTTCCAGCGATCACGGTTCCGGCAGGGTTTTCCACGCCGACGGAGAGCGCGCCGATCGGGGTGCCGGTCGGGATCGAATTCCTCGGCCCGCCGTTTAGCGAGCCGCAGTTGTTGCGGATCGCTTACGGCTTCGAGCAGGCGACGCGCGCACGCAAACCGCCGCAATCTACGCCGCCACTAAATTACGTTGAAGTGAGGAATTAGGGTCCAAGATCAAGCGCCTTTGACGTTCGATCACCCGATGGCCCGATCACCAGATCACCCGATTTTCGAACCCTACTCTCCAGCGGGCACCAAGTTTAAAGCCTTCTTCACCGTTCCCCGTTCAATCATGATCTTTTGCTGCAGCAGCGTGATCGCATAAATTAATTGCTCAGGGCGCGGCGGACACCCCGGAACATAAATATCCACTGGAATAACCTGGTTCACGCTTTGCACCAGCGCATAATTGTTGAACACGCCGCCCGAAGTCGCGCAAGCTCCCATCGAAATCACCCACTTCGGCTCCGGCATCTGCTCCCACAGTTGACGAATTACCGGGGCCATCTTATTCGAAACGCGCCCGGCAATAATTATCAAATCCGACTGCCGGGGCGACGGCCTGAACACCTCTGCCCCAAAACGCGCAATATCGAATCGTGAGGCGCCCATCGCCATCATTTCAATCGCACAGCAAGCCAGGCCAAACGTCATCGGCCAGATGGAATTCTTGCGCATCCAGTTGACGGTCGAATCCAGCGTGGTCATGACAATGCCCGAGGGCACGCCATCCCCATAAACAAGTTCTTTGACTACTTTCTTGCCCTTTTCGACATCAACGTAGGGGCCAAAACTGAGTTCTTGCGCCATCGCTATATTTTAACCGCAGAGGACGCCGAGTGCGCAGAGGATTTCCTCGCCGAATGTTCGCGATCTCGGTTGTCGATTGGAGTGCGAGTGAGATCGCTCGCTGAACAGCATTCGTGGTGTCAGCTTCGTTTCTCGTCGTTCTCCGCGTCTCGGCGGTGAAAGGTTTTTACGGGTTCAGCACAATCTTCCCAAACATCTGGCTCTTCTCCAGATATTCATGCGCCATGCGAATTTCCCTCAGCAAAAAAGTATGGTCGACCACTGGCTTCAGCCGTCCCGCAAACACGTGCCCGAGCACCTCGTGCAGTTCGCTCATCGTGCCCATATACGATCCCAGCAATGACAATTGACGCGAGAAAAGAAAGCGCAGATCAATCTCGACTTTCGATCCCGTCGTGGCGCCGCAAGTCACCAGTGTGCCGCCCGCCTTGAGCGACTTCACGCTCTCGCCCCATGTGGCCGCTCCAACATGCTCGACAACAATGTCAACTCCCTCAAAATTCGTAATCGTGCGCACTTCCGGTGAAATCTTCTGCTGATAATGATTGATCACAAAATCGGCGCCCAGTTCGCGCGCCCGCTCCATTTTGCGTTCGTCGCCCGCTGTAGCGATCACACGCGCGTGAAACAGCTTCGCTACCTGTATGGCTGCAGTCCCCACACCCGAGTTCGCGCCCAGAATCAGCACAGTTTGGCCCGGACGAATTGCAGCGCGTCCGGTAAGCATGTGCCACGCTGTGAGGAACACCAGCGGAACGCTCGCAGCCGCATTGAAATCCAGCGAGTCTGGAATGGGGATGACATTCACTTGAGGCACGGCAATCAATTCGCAGTTGCCGCCATCGACGCCATTGCCGAGCACTGTGAATTGCCGGCACTGATTCTGCAATCCGGCGACGCACTTCGCGCAGTGATTGCAGAAGTGCATGGGAGCAAGCAGAACCCGCTGCCCCGGCCTGAAGTCGGTAACATACTCGCCAACTTCCACAATTTCGCCGGCAGTGTCGGTGCCGAGAATGTGCGGCAGATTAACCCCCGGCAATCCCTTGCGCACCCAGATGTCAAGATGATTCAGAGCGCAAGCCCGCACGCGCACGAGAACCTGATCTTGACGCGGCTTAGGATCGGGCACATCCTCGTAATTGAGGACTTCCGGTCCACCAAACTGATGAATTCGGACAGCTTTCATAACGCTCCTGCGATTTCAGTCTCGAATTTGAACCCTACAAGCTAGCACAAACTGCTTTCTCTCTGCATAGCGACGCGCCCGCATAGGGACAGCCGCCCCCGGCTGTCGAGTCGAGCGCGGGTCGACGCTTTTTCGGCCGCAAGCGCAGTGTGCGACCCGCTGACGACTGTGCCAATTGACCTTCCTCACTTCGCGAACCATAATCGAGCCATGGACCTCTACGAAGAAATCGTCCGCCTGCGCAAAGACGGACGCCGCGGAGCGGTGGCCACCATCGTCAACGTGCACGGCTCGATTCCCTCATTCAAGACCGCCAAGATGCTCGTGCGGGACGATGGCTCCATCGTCGGCACCATCGGCGGAGGCTGCGTCGAGGCTGAGGTCTGGCAGGCGGCGCGCGAGGTCATGGAATCCGAAAGGCCGCGCACCCTGACCTTCGACCTGAATCAGGATCCAAAATATGACACCGGTCTTGTCTGCGGTGGAACCCTCGAAATTTTCGTCGAGCCGATTCTGCCGCCCGCCGACCTTTATATTTTCGGCGCCGGCCACGTGGCCGCCAGTCTTTACAAGGTCGCCCGCTTAACTGGATTCGACGTGACCGTGATCGACGATCGCGAAGCCTATGCCAACCGCGATCGCTTCCCTGAAGCGCACCAGGTGATCTGCGAAGATTTCGACAAGGCCGCGGCGCAGTTGATCCCGAGCGAATCCTCCTACATCGTCATCGTAACCCGCGGGCACCGCGACGATATGCGGATGCTGCGCTGGGCGGTACAAACTCCGGCACGCTACGTCGGGATGATCGGGTCGAAGCGGAAGACAATTACCATCTTCAAAGAACTCCAAAAAGAAGGCCTGCCGCCGCAGCTGTTCGAACGCGTCCACGCCCCCATCGGGCTCGAAATAGGCGCAGTCACGCCGGAAGAAATAGCGGTGTCAATCACCGCCGAACTAATAGCCAAACGCCGAAAAGTAGAGCGCGACCTGCCCCACATGAGCTGGTTCCATCGCCGCGAGCGAGAGCCCGAAGTCGAACCGAAATCGTAGGGCTTCTCAGCGATCGTGTGGGGACGGGCGTCTCGTCCGTTCAAGCCGAGCGTACGCCCGGCAGCTGCCGACAGCCACTATTGCTCTGAATTCGCTTTTTCTCGGAGTGCTCGCCCTCGTGGCGGTTAAGATTTCAACATGCCGAAAGAAATCGAGATTAAGTTTCGCATCGACAATCCAGCCACGTTGGCCCGTGCGCTGAAGCAAGCGGGCTTCAGCCAGATCACCCGCTCCACCCACGAAATGAACGCCCTTTACGACCTGCCCGGCCAGAAACTGCGCAAGCAAGGCGACATGCTGCGGCTGCGGAAGTACGGCGAAACATGGCTGCTGACGCACAAAGCCAAAGGCAAGACGGGACGCCACAAAGCCCGTGTCGAACTGGAAACGCGCATCGCAAACGGTCGCGAGATGGACGCCATTCTTCACGCCCTGGGTTTTAAGCCGACGTTTCGCTATGAAAAATATCGCGCCGAGTGGAAGGACGGCACGGGCCACGTAGTGCTCGACAAAACTCCCATCGGAAATTTCGGCGAAATTGAAGGTCCTCCGCGCTGGATCGATCGCACCGCCCGCGCGCTCGGAATCGACCGCACCGATTACATCACCGACACCTACGCTCCGATGTTCTTCGCCTGGAAACGCCGCACGCACAGCCCAGCAACAGAAATGACGTTTGACGCTGTCGCCCGCAAAAAACCTCGCGATAGATAACGAGATAATGAACAAAGAAAGGCCGCTTGCACACACAGACATCACTTCTGGCCAACGCCCGAGAACTGCCTCACCATCAAGCTTTGGTCACTCCTCAGGCGGAATGTGCGAAGCGCTCGCGTCCTTCTGCTTGCTCTTCTCCCTCGTAGCCTTCGTATCCGAGCATGGCAAAATAGATCGCCTGATCGAAGAACCGGTCAAGCAGACGCAAGAGTTCGAACCCCCCGAGAATCTCCAAGGGCTTTTCGCGCATGCCTTCCAACTCCAGGAAGTCCCAGAGATTCTCTTCCGTCAAAATGAGCGCCCAGCAGAGCGCGCTCATCGTAACTCCCTGCTTGGCGCGTCGCCTGCCTAGGGGCACATACACGCGCTCGATATCCTCGTAGGTCTTGTTCAACAGCCAATCGCTGAGATTTCGGTAAACGTCTCGCCCCCTTTCGTGGATTTCGTGCAGTGGAACTTTGCTTAAGTCGGCTGTCCGGCTGGAGCGTTCCAATTTGTGTAGAAGACTTTCGGCTAGTTCTTCGGAATGAGACTCAATGAGACGAACAAGGCGTAGAGCGATCATGGGAACCTCCTCGCTGCCGCCATAGTTATTGTAACTCTGATGCGCTCCCAGCTTTGCTGGTAATTTGGTTTGCTCGTAATCTGGTCTGCTGGTAATTCCGCTTGCCGGTAACTCTTTGCTCAGGCCCCGCAACACTTCTTATACTTCTTTCCGCTGCCGCAGGGACACGGATCGTTACGCCCGACTTTTTCTCCCGAGCGCACCACCTGCTGCACTTGCATGTCGCCGGCTCCGGCCATGCGCGCCTGTTCCAGTTCACGCCTTTTCTTGCGTTGGAATGCCTCCTCAATTTCATCCACAGAAGTAGCCACCTGACGCGGCGCCCGTCCATTGCCGCCGCGGCCGCCGGTTATCACCGAAGCCGCACCAACTGGCCCCTGGCCGTCCGACCCGATTGCTCCGCCCACGTCCACCCGCACTCGCGCTTCCGGCGGACGCTCCATGATCTGCATCAGGTACAGATAACGAACCGTCTCTTCCTGAAAGCGCTGCATCATCTCTTCGAACATGTCGAAGGACTCGCGCTTGTATTCGACCAGCGGATCATGCTGCCCATACCCGCGTAGCCCTATGCCTTCTTTCAGGTGATCCATCGACAGCAGGTGGTCTTTCCACTGCGCGTCGATCACGCTCAGCATGATCATGCGCTCGTGATAGCGCATGGCCTGCGCTCCGATCAGCTTCTCTTTGGCGTTATAGCGCTCTTTGAGCTTTTCAAAAATCGCATCGCCCATTTCCTGCCGATTCATCTCTTCGGGCTTGAGTCCCTCGGCGTAAATGTCCACGCCGAAGCGGGTGAAAATCGCATCTTTCAGAGCTTTGAGGTCCCAATTAGCCTCATGCTCCTTCGGCGGACAATGCCGCTCCAGAATCTCGGCAAGAATTCCCGAGACATAATCTTCAATGATCAAGTCCTTCTGGTCGAGCCCTTCCAGCAGCCGCCGGCGCAAGCCATACACCGCTTCCCGCTGCTTGTTCATCACGTCGTCGTACTCGAGCAAATGTTTGCGGGCTTCGAAGTTCTGCGATTCCACCGCTTTCTGCGCCGCTTCAATCCGCCGGGTAATCATGCCCGATTCGATCGGAATGCCTTCCTCCATGCCAAGTCGTTGCAGCAGCTTCGAAACCCACTCCTTGGCGAAGATCCTCATCAGGTCGTCTTCGAGCGATAGATAAAAGCGCGACGACCCAGGATCGCCTTGACGCCCGGCGCGCCCACGGAGCTGATTGTCGATGCGCCGCGCCTCGTGCCGCTCGGTGCCAAAAATGTGCAACCCGCCGGCCTCGATTACTTCCTGGTGCTCGCGGTCGGTGTCGGCCTTATGCCGCGCAAAAATCTCATTCCACTGATCCGTCGGAACCGCGAATTCATTGCCCGCGTAGTACCAGACCGTGCGATTCGAATCGTCGATCTCAGCTTCGACCTTGCCCTGCGCGGCGCGAATTGGCTGCGCGATTCCCTTCTTCACGCATTCCTGCTTGGCCATGAATTCGGGATTGCCACCCAGCAGAATGTCGGTGCCGCGGCCCGCCATGTTCGTAGCGATCGTGATCGCGCCCTTGCGGCCCGCCTGCGCCACGATCTCCGCTTCACGCTCGTGATGCTTGGCATTCAGCACCACGTGCGTCTTGATGCCCTTCTTCTTCAGCAACTCGGCCAGCTTTTCGGATTTTTCAATCGAGGTCGTACCCACCAGCACCGGCTGGTTGCTGTCGTGCAGCCTCTGGATCTCGTCTGCGGCCGCAAAATACTTTTCTTTCTCCGTACGGTAAACGATATCCGGATTCTCTTTACGCAAGAGCACGCGATTGGTCGGAATCACGACCACTTCAAGCTTGTAAATATTGTCAAACTCCTCCGCTTCGGTCTCCGCCGTTCCCGTCATGCCCGCCAGCTTCTTGTACATGCGGAAATAATTCTGGAACGTGATGGTGGCGAGCGTCTGATTCTCGCGCTCGATCTTCACATTTTCCTTCGCTTCGATCGCCTGGTGCAGCCCATCCGACCAGCGCCGCCCCGGCATCAGGCGCCCCGTGAATTCGTCGACGATGATGACCTCGCCATCTTTGACTACGTATTCAACGTCCCGCTTATAAAGCGCATGCGCTTTGACGGCCGTTTCCACATGATGCTTCAGCGCCCAGTTTTCCGGGTCGGCGATATTGCCTATGCCCAGCAGCTTCTCAACTTTTTCCCAGCCGTCGTCGCTCACCGTAATGTTGCGGTGTTTTTCGTCCACCACATAATCGCCCGTCATGATCTTCGGCTCGCCCGGCGCCGTATCGATCTCCTCGCCCTTTTCCAGCTTGGGGATAATGCGATTCACCTTGTAATACTTGTCGGTGGATTCTTCGCTGGCGCCCGAAATAATCAGCGGCGTCCGCGCTTCGTCGATCAGGATGGAATCGACTTCGTCGACGATGGCAAAGTTGTGCACCCGCTGCACGCAATCGTTCAGGTCGAACTTCATGTTGTCGCGCAGATAGTCGAACCCGAATTCGTTATTCGTGCCGTAAGTCACGTCAGCGGCGTAGGCGGCGCGCCGCTCCGCGTCATCCAGGTCGTGAACGATCACGCCCACCGTCAGCCCAAGAAAGCTGTAAAGCTTGCCCATCCACTCCGAGTCGCGCTTGGCCAGGTAATCGTTGACCGTGACCACGTGCACGCCGCGCCCACTCAGCGCATTCAAATACACAGGAAGCGTAGCCACCAGCGTTTTGCCTTCGCCCGTCTTCATCTCGGCGATCTTGCCTTCGTGCAGCACCATGCCGCCGATCAACTGCACGTCGAAGTGCCGCATGTTGAGCACGCGCCTTCCAGCCTCGCGAACCACAGCAAACGCTTCCTCCAGCAGTTCGTCGAGCACTTCCTTGAGCGCTTCGCTGCGCTGGTCTTCGATTTCCTTCTGCCGGTCAATATCCTGGAACTCGGTGTTCTGCAGAGTGGCATCCTGAACATCGCTGTCAGAACGATCGCCGTCAGAACGATCGGCCTCCCAGGCTCGTCGGCAATCGAGCTGAGACGCTCCTGGATGCGCGCGCGAAATTCCGCCGTCTTCGCCCGCAGTTCGTCGTCGGAGAGCTTCTGCATCGCCGGCTCCAGCGCGTTGATCGCCGCCACGCGAGGCTGCAAGCGCTTAACCTCGCGCTCGTTCTTCGTCCCGAAAACCTTACCCAGCAAAGTGTTGATCAAAACGGAAATCCTTCGGAGGACACGCGTCCTAAACGATCAATCAAGCCTAGCACATTAGATGCGCGAGAGATCCCGCTCGACGGTCATCACTATTACGCCGTTATTATCCTGCTAAAGAAACGGATTCTGGACGACTAGGTTGCCGAAGCGGCGGCCATGTTGAAAATCTTCGCTGTAGAGAATCTCGCAATTGCCCTGGATCGCAGCCGCTACGATGAGGGAGTCGTACCAGCCAATCTGGTTTGCTTTCTGCACTCGGAGCGCTTCCAAAAATAGTCCCGACGAAGAAGGAATTGTCATCATCGGCAGCAAGACCTTGAAAAAATATAACTCCAGTTCGATCACAGTCATCGTGGCCTTGAACTGCCGCAGGCTAACGTTTATGAACTCCTGTACGACCTGGTAGCTGATCACACCCAGCCTCGAATCTACTCCGCGTGTCACCAAACCCTCGGCGGGCTCGAGCTTTGTGGAGATCGGCCGGATCGAGCGAATAGACGAGGACGTTCGTATCGAGGAAGTATTTAGCGCTCATTCATCTCGTCGCGCGTAAACTTGCGGCCCGCGTTGACATGACGGAGGCTGTTGTAAAGCTCCGTCACGTCTGCGCCGGTCACGCGACGGGATCCGTACTGAACCAGCCATTCGCGGAAAGCATCGATCAGGTTCCGATGCTCGCTGCGAGCCACCTCGCGGGCGCGTTCAATGTCAGACTCGTCGGCGCTAAAAGTGATGTTCTTCATGCACGATTATAGTGTACACGAGAGTCGTGCAATGAGCAATCCCCTCGGCTCACTTCTATATAGATTTCCTGTAAGATTCCTCCGACCCATGCCCACCTTCTACCAGCGATTTCAGGAATCCGCCAGCAAATTCCCCGACAACATCGCCCTAGAAATCCAGCGCCAGCAGACCGTGGAGCGCGTCACCTTCGCCGAACTGACCCGCATGTCGGAGAGCGTTGCCAACTGGCTCTCGACCCGGTTTCCGCGCGACGCCCGCGTAGCGATCCTGGCAGCGAACCATCCCCGCTGGGTGGCGGCATATCTGGGCATCATCGCCGCCGGAAGAACCGCCGTCCCCCTCGACACGGCCTTTCATTCCGACCAGGTCAAAAAGTTGCTGATCGATAGCGCAGCTTCCCTGCTCTTCTGCGACGTAAAGCATCTTCCCGTGGCCGCGGAAGCGGTCGAAGGACTCAACATCCCTCTGGTCATGACCTCGGCCGCCGCCGAGCAGAATTCCGTCAATCCGGGTGCCCCACTCATTGCGTCCTCTGCGATGAGTGGGTTCCACCCTACGAATCCGACCGCCGACCTAGATTTCATCTTCGCCGCCGGCCCCGGCGGCTTCCAGCCAGTCGTCCCCGCCGAGAGCGACCTCGCCGCTCTTCTCTACACCTCCGGCACCACCGCCGATCCCAAAGGCGTCATGCTCACCCACGCCAACCTCGTCGGCGAGGCCAATGCCGTTTTCGGCGACTCACGATCGGCCCTGACGATGCGCTGCTGGGAATTCTCCCCATGTTTCACGTCCTCGCGCAGATGGCGAATCTTTTCCTGCCGCTATTCAACGGCGCGCGCGTCGTCTACCTCGAAACGCTGAACACCACCGAATTGCTGCGCGCCCTGCAGGAGCGCGACATCACCGCCTTCTGCGTCGTGCCGCAGTTTTTCTACCTGATTCACGAGCGCATCTTCAAAGAACTCAACAAGCGCGGCAAACTGACGCTGCGCCTGGTGCGCACCCTGATGGCGCTCAACCGCGGCCTGCGCCGAGTCGGAATCAACGCCGGCAAACTTTTCTTCGGCAAAATTCACGCCACCTTCGGCGCCCGCATGCGCTACCTCGTAACCGGCGGCTCGCGCTTCGATCCCGCCATCGCCCGCGACTTCTACTCCTTCGGCATCGATGTTCTGAACGCCTACGGCCTGACCGAAACCACCGGCGGCGCTTTCCTCAACCCTCCCGGCGACATCGTCTTCGGCTCGGTAGGACCGCCTTTTCCCGGAGTCGAAGCCCGGATCGTCGATCCCAAGCCAGTCGAAGAAGGCGCCCGCCCGACAGGTGAGATCGCCATTCGCGGCGCCATCGTAATGAAGGGATACTGGAATCGCCCCGAAGCCACCGCCGAGGTCCTGCGCGACGGCTGGCTCTACACCGGCGATCTCGGCTATTTCGATTCCGGCGGCAATCTCTTCATCACCGGCCGCCGCAAAGAAGTCATCGTCCTCGCCAACGGAAAAAATGTCTATCCCGAAGAGATCGAGGCCCACTATCTCCAGGCCCACTACGTGAAAGAAATTTGCGTGATGGCCGTCGAGGCCCGCCCCGGAGATCCCACGTCCGAGCGGCTGCATGCCGTCGTCGTGCCCAACTTCGAACTCCTGCGCGAACGCAAGATCGTCAACACCAAAGAAGCCATCCGCTTCGACATTGAAGCGCTCTCCCACAAGATCGCATCCACCAAACGCCTGGGAAGTTACGACATCTGGCAGGAAGACCTGCCGCGCACCACGACGCGCAAGCTAAAGCGCTTCCAGATCGAAAAAAGGGTTCGGGAGCTGCAACAAAAGCGACGGCGAGGCGAGCATTGGCTCCGATGCGGCCAGCCTTTCCGCCAGCCTCGACCACGATAAGCCGCTCACGGAAGACGAACAGCAATGGCTGGAGCGGGAAGATGTTCAGCGCGCCCTCGCCATAATTCGGGAAAATCGTCCCGAGAACTTCCGTGACTCTTCGCGGAACCAACTCGACGCGATTCGTCCCAGACACAATCTCGAGCTCGATCTGGGACTCGATTCCATGCAGCGAATCGAATTGCTTACCGCGCTTGAGCAGCAATTGGGCGGCGATGTACCCGAGTCACAACTTGCGGAAATTTATTCCGTGCGCGATCTGGTCGACGCCGTTCTGGGGAGCGCCAGCCGCGGCGAAGGCAAGGCGGAGACGGAGACCGAGCCAGCTCCCGCCTGGTCCACCATTTTCAGCGAACCCGTGACCGATCCCGAGGTGCTCGCCCTCGCGCAGCCACAATATTTTTGCCGAAATCTTTTTCTTTCTGCTGGGGCGGTTGATCTATCTTTTCGCGCGCGATCGCTTGCACCTTAAAATCCGCGGCATCGAAAATCTGCCCGAAAAAGGCCCGTACCTGCTCTGCTCCAATCACCAGAGCTACATCGATCCTCTGGTTATGGCGGGAGCACTGCCGTGGCGGCTATTTCGCAATACCTTCGCACTCGGCACCAGCGAAATCTTCGGCGAGGGTTTCATGCGCCGCCTGGCGCGCTGGCTGCGGGTCGTAGTCCTCGATCCCGACGCGAACCTCGTGCCCGCCATGCGTGCCGGCGCCTTTGGCCTCAGCCACGGACGCATTCTCGTTCTCTATCCCGAGGGCGAGCGCACCAACGACGGCAACCCGAGAATTTTCCGCAAAGGCGCCGCCATCCTCTCGATCCATACCCAGGCTCCCATCGTCCCGATTGCCATCGAAGGCTTCTACGAAGCCTGGCCGCGTCACCAGAAGTTTCCCAGATTCGCGAATTTGCAATTAGTCTTCGGCAAGCCCATTCAACCTCCGCAACTGCAAGAAGCAAGCGAAGCCGCCTACGAACGCTTAACATCGGAGCTGAAATCCAGAGTAGTGGCCATGTGGACCGGCTTGAGAGAGACCGATCGGAGCGGGACCGATCGGAGAGACAAAGAAACAAGAGAAAAAGACCTGTAACTTCAAACCCAGGCAGTCACGTCGAAAGGAGTTCGCGATGGCCGACCGAAGCTACGACATCATTACCGTGGGGGGCGGGATTGCCGCGTCCACATTGGCCAGAGCGATGGCCGAGAGAGGCGCCAAGGTTCTGGTGTTGGAGCGGGAAAAGCAATTTAAAGATCGTGTGCGCGGAGAGGCTCTTGTGTCCTGAGGTGTGGCCGAAGCGAATGAACTCGGAGTTTTCCGCCTGCTCCAGGAAAAGTGCGCCCATGAGGTGCCCTACATTGAGGCTGGTTCCGGGTTACGAGACCTCAGAGCGACGACGCTGCAGCAGTTACCTCTACTTTCCTTCCCGCACCAGGTTATGCAGGAAACACTGCTTGAGGCGGCGGAAAACGCGGGCGCGGAAGTGCGCCGCGGAGGTAGCGTTGAGCACGTCGAGCGCGGGGTCGAACCTACCGTAGTTGTTGATGGGCACAGCCATGCTGGGCTCAATCATGAGCGGATCTCAGCCCGTCTCGTGATTGCCGCCGATGGCCGCGGCTCTGCGGTACGAAAATGGACTGGTTTTTCGGTCTGCGAACAAAGCAATGGCTACTACATGGCCGGTGTGTTGCTCACGAACGTACACGCGTCCACGGAGATTATGCACGCCGTGTTCAACCCTGAGCTTGGCACATGGACTGGTCTGATTCCCCAGGCCGGAAGCCAATTCCGCGCCTACTTTACTTATCCGAAGACGTTGGGCTACCGTCTGCAGGGTGAATCCATGCTCGGCCTATTCATTCGTGAGTCCGCGAATGGTTATGCTCCGATGGCCGATTACTGCGCCGACGCGAAAAGTATCGGCCCCTTGGCCAGTTTCGATGCGAGCGACGACTGGGTGGAGCACCCTTATCGCGATGGCGTGGTGCTGGTCGGCGATGCTGCCGCCACCACCGACCCAACCTACGGCCAGGGGCTTTCATTTGCTATGCATGCTGCGCGAGTGCTTCGCGACGAACTTACGAATAATTCCGACTGGGAGGCTGCAGGACATCGTTACGCCGAGCAGCATCAAAGGAGTTTTCATGCATGCCACGTGGTGGAAGGATGGATACGCACTCTCTTTCAAGATTCCTCGCCGGAATCAGCAGCATTGCGGACGAGAACTATGCCCCTCATTGCCGAGGATCCCACGCGCGTTCCTGATCACATTTTTAGCGGTCCCGGCTTGCCTTTAAGCGAACAAGTGCGTGCGCGGTTCTTTGGCGAATGCTAAATTCCACGCGATCCGCCGCCAAGATGCACCGTTCACCCGATCGATTCACCACGCTTTAGCGCTGCCGCGAATACAGATTCAACCCGTTTTGCTGCAGGAATTGTAGTTTCTCGAGCAGGTGTGCCCTCCTCGGATTGGGATACACCGGGAATCCCGTAGCCCGATCGCAATAATCGATGGTTCCGGTTTGCAGAATGCAAGTTTTCCATGCCTGCTTTCCATCCTTGACGACCTGAGGCGAATATCCGGCGGGCACTCGCGCTGTGCCAGGGAGAAGTGCAATCACAAACACCGCCAGCACGGCCGTGCGCAATGTACCTTTTCGCCAGCTCAGCAAATGGAAATAAATCCCCAAGAATGCCGGCGCCAGCAATCCCATGTATCGTGAATATTGCGCCGACTCGGGCATGCCCATGCATACCCGTCCAACCGCCGCGTTGGCGGCAAAGAGCAGCGAGAAGCCAAGCAGAATGACGACCGTCCGATCGACGCCGGACCACTCCCGCTCGCGCCACAAACGCAAGCCATGCCAGATAAGGACGGCCACCGCCACCAGCGCGAGAAAACTCCCAACCAGAGATGCCATTAGCACGGCCCGCAATCCGAAAAAATACGCCATCATCAGTCCGATGAACCACGGATAGTTCAAAGGATGCGCATCGGGAAAATGAAAGCACGGCACAGCCGGATCCCAGCGATAGTGATAGAAGAAGCTAGCCAGCGACACTGCCGCGAGCAAGAGAGCCGCCGACGGCAGGCTTGATGATTCCGATTTCGCTCGCGCCGCGCGTCGCAGGTCGAACAGAAGAATCCCGATGGTCACCACTCCCATGAAAAAACCGAACCCTGTGTAGATCAACAGAAAGTTGAGCACGACGACCGCAGCGTATCGCGCGATGGGCTTACGAATCATCCATGCCAGACAATAAAGGCCTATGAGTAACTCGGGAATCGCCGCATACGAAGGGTTCTCCTCGCCCACCAATGCTTCCATTTGAGCAAAGGTCAGAAACAGGCACGGGATAACCAGATCGCTATATTCGAAGCCGCAAACCACGCCGCTGGAAAACAGCTTTTGCTTCAAGCGCAATGCCACCACTGCCGCCGCGAAGAGCGCTCCCACCATGAACAGGGCTTCGGCAAAGGAATTCCAACGGGTCGATTCCAACACCAACTTATCGAGCACCAACCCGATACCCTCCCGGTGGGGTCCATGCTGCCAGGTGAAAATTCGCCAGAGAGAAGCGTGGTTAAACAGAGGAGTGTAAAAGTCCCATTGGTCCCAGAAGACGAGGTTCACGGAATAGCGCCGGACCGCCAGCACTAACCTGAAAGCGGTGGCCAGGAAAACCACCAATACCACAACGACCGGTAAGCGATTTTGCGAATCGGCCTCCACTTTGACACTCGGAACCATGGGGATTAAGTTCGGGGATTAAATTCGTTCACTCGCGATTCTATGCGCCTGCTCCCGCGCCTTTAGCTCGTTCGCCCGAGGCTCGTCCGTCGGAGGTTTGTCCAGTCAAGATTTTTTCCAGAGCCTGCACCACACCGGGGTGATACTTATCGCCCGCTCCCGCCAAAATAACTTTCTCCGCCTGGACCGGTGATATCGCCTTGCCCTCGGCCCCGCCTGTCAATTTCTGATACGCATCCGCGACTGCGAGAATGTGAGCTTCGATAGGAACATTCACCGAGCGCGCTCCCTGTTCTTCCACAATCTGCTGCGCGACGATGATCGGAATCACACGTCTTAGCGAACTTCCCGCCGCTTGCGCACGAACATCAGCCTGGCGCAGTTTACGAAAGCTGGCTATCACTTCATCGCGGCTCATATCAGCCGCCTTATACAGGATGTCGTTGCTGATGCCGAGTTTGCTCAGATCCCGCAACAATACAGCCGATCGCATTGCCTCGACGCGTTCTGAATCGAGACCCATCACTTCCGCCATTCTCATCGACACCTGCAGCACGCGCTGGGTTTCCACTGTGCCGAACTTCTCATTGCCCAAAACGTGTTGCAGAACCAGCAGCAGCCCGCTGAAACTTTCCCGTATGTCGGTGGTCATCGCCTCCTTGCGCTCGTAAAGCGTGCCCATAGCGTAACCCACCACCGCCAAGATTCCCGCCCAAATAGCAAAGTTAAAAAAGCGCTCCCCGGGCAATATCAGCACCGGATGTGCGGGCATAAGATTGTTAACAAAGTTCAGCAGAACCACTAGAAATATGGAGGCAAAAGCCGTAAGCGTCGCATGACGCCGCCCAAAGTAATACGCGGAGTACAAGGTCGGCAGAAAATAAAAGCACAGCGCCATCGGCAGCGACTCGGCGTAAAACTGCACCATCGCGGCTATCGAAAACAGCGACAGCAGCAACAGACTTTCCGTGGCGATTTTATTCATCCTTTGTCACCCGATTTCATATGTCCGAAATGTCCTGCAACCGCTCCGAATCGCTCTGCTGCTAACGCCCTTGCCGTCGTGCTGAGAAACTGGCGGGTTGAGACACTGCCCCCCATGTTGCCATGTTGAAGCAACGTCGTGGCTAAGCAAAGTTACGGGGGTCACGTGTGAACATTCAGCGATTCCCTTCATGCCCCAGATCCCGAAACTGCCGGAAACAACACGTCGGTAACTTGGAGTAATTCATCCCGTGGCCGAAAATAAAGGCATTTCAAGACGCCATTCTCCTTGCTCTCGCGGCAACTGGTGGGGAAACCTATGGATGATCGCACCAACGAACGGTTCGGACGTTACGAAATCCTCAGCGAACTGGGACGTGGAGCGATGGGTGTCGTCTACAAAGCGCACGATCCAAGAATCAACCGAACCGTCGCCGTCAAGACAATTTCCCTGGCTGGCCAGCCGCCAGAAGATGAGCTCGATTTTCGTGAGCGTTTCCGCCGCGAAGCCGAAGCCGCCGGCCGCGTGTCTCATCCCGGAATCGTAACCATCTTTGACGTGGGCGAAGAGCCCGAGACGCGCGCCCCCTACATCGTCATGGAATTTGTCAATGGCGAGTCCCTCGACAAACTCCTGTTAAAAAATGACGACCGCAAGTTGCCTGTCGAGACCGCGCTGCGATTGGCCCTCGAATTAGGCGAAGCGCTCGATTGTGCGCATCGCCAAGGTGTAGTCCACCGTGATCTCAAACCCGCGAACATTCTTGTAACTGAAGACGGCCACGCCAAAATTGCCGACTTCGGAGTAGCAAAACTCAACCTGTCTAACCAGACTTTGGGTGGGCGCACCTTGGGCACACCAGCCTACATGTCGCCCGAGCAATTGAATGGCGAGGCCGTCGACGGACGGTCAGACCTGTTTTCGTTGGGAGTGATCTTATACACGGTTCTAACCGGTCACCGGCCGTTTCAAGGCAACAGCGCCGTCACCGTTTCGTTCAAAGTGGTCAATCACGAGCCCATGCCGGCAACTCTGTTCGATACAGCGTTACCCGAAAGCCTCGATGCCATCATCGCGCGAGCCATGGCAAAAGATCCAGCCGATAGATACCAAAGCGGCATGGAGATGGTTTCCGACCTAAGGAAACTTCTGGAAGAAGAAGAGCCGGGAAGCAAGTCCAAGCACGCGAGTTCGCCTGTGGTCGCGAGCGCAAACCAAGCCGCGGCCGAAGACAGCCCATCGCCAGCCATGCCGGCTAGGGGCGATCAGACTTCGGCGCAAGCGACTCCGACCCAGGCTATGCCGGTGGTGCCCAAATCCCCATCCAACAGCCGTGCTCTGCCAAAACTGCCCAATCCATGGCCAAAACTATGGCTAGAATTATTGCCAAAACTATCGCCAACACTATCGAAGACGAACGAACCAGCCGCGAAAATCCGCAAAATGTCCTACGTCGTGGTCGCCGTGTTGGCTGCACTTTTCGTGCTGGGCCTCTGGGCCATTTCACTTGGCCCCCAGAGTGTGACACCGCGATCTGCCGAGCCCGCCGCCGCGCTTTCGGAAACGCAGCCGCCGTCCGCCGCGAATTCGACCCCATCGCCAGACGCATCGCTAGGAAAGACACCAGCACCCGCCGCCGGGTCCGCCGGATCAAACGGCCGGGCAAAGTCGAGTCCACCGCATCGAACCGATTCGCATGCTGCCGGTAGGGACAAGAAGGCCTCCTCCGAACGATCGCTGGCCGCCGGCGCAAAAGAAAAAGACCTGAGTTTTTCCCACCGAACCGATTCCCGTCCAGCGCACCCCGTAGTAGCAGAAGTTTCTGCCGTAATTTCTCCCGTAGTTACTCCGGCAATTCCAGAGGTTCCCGCAACTTTAGAAATCGAGGTGGACCACAGATTCGCCGAAGCCCAACTCTCGCTCTGGGTGGACGACAGCCTGACCTACACCCACGCGCTGGAGGGCACGGAGAAAAAGCGTCTGGGCGTCTTCCACCACATGGAAGGTCACGAATTGCATGCCATGCAATTGTCGCCCGGAAAACATCGCCTTCGCATAAGAGTAACGTCAGAGACGCCCACCTACGACCAATCCGCCTTCGTGACCAATGACTTTACCAGCGGCCAGGAAAACGTCCTCCGAATAACCTTCAACAAACACGGCGACATCAATCTAACCCTGCAGTAGTCCCTGCGACATCTCCGCCGAACGATGATCATCGCAAGCGTCGTATCACGACATCTCTTTACGGCCTGCGGAAAAAGTCAGGTTTTGCGTTTGTTTTGGGTGGCGCAGCGGTTCACCGCTGCGATAACCGGCTTGTTTCAGCGCTGGCTTTAGCCCCTGAGGCGAGACTACGAAGCAAAAAACACTTCCGCAGCCTGTCAAGCGATAGCGTGAGTTGATCTTCGCCCGTCACTTCGCCCGCGGATGCGTCTGGTCATAAACGCTCATCACCTGCTTGACCGACAACTGCGTATAGCGCTGCGTAGTCGCCAGCCGCTCATGCCCCAACAGTTCCTGTATGGCGCGCAGGTCCGCGCCTTCTTCCAGCATGTGCGTGCCAAACGCGTGACGCAAAGTATGCGGGTGCACTTCCGGCGACAGTCCCTTCGCCACCGCGATCCGTTTGACAATGCGTCCGACGCTGCGCGTGCTCAGGCGTCCGCCGCGTTGGTTGACCAGCAGCGCCCCGTCTTTCCCGGTCATGCTTTTCGCGGAAACGTTGCTCTTCAATCCGGCCAGCAGTTGTTGCCGCCACGGTAGATAGACGGACAGCGCCGCCAAAGCCGACCCTCCAAATGGAACATAGCGTTCTTTCTTCCCTTTGCCCCGAATCAGAATGGCTTCATTGCTCAGGCTGATGTCGTCGAGATTGATGCCCACCAGTTCCGAATTGCGAATGCCGCAGCCATAGAGCAGTTCGAACATCAGGCGATCGCGCTCCGGAAACGATGCCACCTCGGGCATCTTGGCGTCGAGCACGGAATTCATCTCCTCGATCGTTGGAACGCGCGGCAGTTTCTTCGGCAGCCTTGGAGTCGAAACCAGCTTCGCCGGATTCTGCTCGACCACGCCCTCCTGCGCCAGCCAGCGATAGAGCGATCGCAACGCGGCCAGCGCGCGCGCCACCGAAGCCTTGCTCAAACCCTTGTCGTAGAGATGCGAGAGAAAGCCGCGAATCGCGATGTGGTCGATCACCGGCCAATCGGGATTGCCCAGTTTCGCGCCAATGTAGGCGGCGAAAACGTCGAGATCTCCGGTATATGCCTTGATCGTGTGCGCCGAGGCATTGCGTTCCCTCAAGTGGCGCAGGAAATCATCGGTGGCGCGTTCAACGAAGCTGCGAGCTTGCTTCATGAATGTGTAATTTGTGATTTCTAATTTGTAATTTAAAAGCGAGCCGGTTCTCAAATTACAAATTACAAGTCACAAATTACAAATTTTCTTCGCTTTTCCTCGCGGATGATGCTTCGCATAAACGCTCTTCAGCCGGTCGAGCGCAACATGCGTATAAATCTGCGTGGTCGAAATGTCGGAATGACCGAGAATAGTCTGCACCGTGCGCAAGTCTGCCCCATTCTCGACCATATGCGTGGCGCACGAGTGCCGCAGCATGTGCGGACTAACATGGCGTCCTGCCGAAAGGCTCGCCTTCCCGACCACTTGCCACACCCGCTGACGGGACAGGCGCCTGCCTCCGGTGCCCAGAAATAAGAGTGGCGAGCTTCCCGGCGGCCGTTTCTTGCCGTTAAGCACTTCCCTGCCCGTCTTCAAGTATCGCTGCAATGCCTGCTGGGCGGGCACTCCGAGCGGCACCATGCGCTCTTTGTCGCCTTTGCCCCGCACCAGGATGTATCCCATCTCCAGTTTCAGGTCTTCGAGACGCGCGTCGGCCACTTCAGAAACGCGCACCCCGCCGCCATAGAGCAGCTCGAGAACGGCGCGATCGCGGAGCCCGAGCGCCTGCCCGCGCAGGATTTCATCCAGCCGCCTGGTTTCGCCGAGATCAATTTCACCCAGCTTCTTCTCCCCCAGCATGGCCCCGATTTCATCGCGGCTCAACGCCTTCGGCAACACCTTCCATTGCTTCGGCAAATCGATGTTAAGCGTGGGATCCTTCTTAATCTTTCCATCGAGCAGCAAATGCCTGTAAAGGTGCCGTATCGCCGAGAGCTTTCTCCCCACCGAGCGCCCGTCAAGCGAATTAGAAAATAACTCCTGAATATATCCGCGGACATGTTCGCGCAGCGCCCGGCTCAATGGCACGCGCCGCTTCTCGAGAAATTGAGAAAACTGCGCCAGATCGCTGGCGTAAGCGGCAATAGTCAACTTCGCCGACCCACGCTCCACTCGCAGATAGTCAAGAAAGGAGGCAAGCGTTTGCGCATTGACATCCGAGGCCATGCCATCAGTATGGGGTGTCAGGCAGAACCCGAAAAGTAACAAGTGGGATGCGTTGGATCAAACTCGGCCGTATTACTGACTCCCACTACGCCCTCACCAGATTTTTCAGCGCCGGGTGGTTATGGATAATCAGCATCGAGCCCTTCAGCTCCGCCAGGTCGTTGCGCCGAAATTCGGAGAGCAGGCGCGTAATCGTCTCGCGGCTGGTGCCGACGAGCTGCGAAATCTCTTCGTGAGTCATGGCTAACCTCACCTGCACCCTGCCGTGGCTGACGCGGCTGTCCGAGGCTGTGTCCAACAAGAATCTCGCAAACCGCTCCGAAACCGAATGTGACAACCCAATCGTCCGCACCACTCCGTAGGAATCGGAACAGTCGCGCGCCAAATGCTGCGTGGCATGCATGCAGGCGTCAGCATGGTCCTTGAGGAACCGCAGCATGTCGTCCCGCCCCACAAAATTCAACTGGCACGGCTGCATGGTTTCCACCGTCAGTTCGGAGGGGCCGCCAGTCATCACCGCATGCAGCCCCAGAACTTCGCCCGCGTCCGCGATCCGCACAATCAGCGTTTTGCCCTCCCGCGAAGTGGTCGAGAGCTTAACTCGACCCTGGCACAGGATGAAGATCCCACAAGGTTTTTGTCCCTCCGCCAGAACCACCGCGTGCTCAGGAAAAATGGCTGCATGCTTGATCCTGTTGAAAGCCGCGATCGATTCTGGCGAGAGGTCGCAAAAAAAACCGCGCTTCCGCAGATGGCACCCGACACAGTTCTCAACGCAATTCAAGCCGGACATCATAGGCGCTCCTCTCTCCTTCTCTTGCCCCTTGCTGTTGCCCGTGCTCTTGTTGTTATTGTTGCTCTCGCTCTCCTTACTTGCTCTAGCTGCTGCTCTTGCCCTTGCTGCTTGCCTTCCTCTTGCCTCGCAGAGACACACCTGCGCCCCGGGGCCGTTGCGAACCATGCAGCCACATCAACGCACAACTACCGATCAGATCACCTGTTGGAAGGATTACAAGGCAGCGAGTGCACGCCGAATGCCACACGCAACCTTGCCATTGTGGTATTGAAATACAAATGTTTACAGTGTTCGGTGCATCCGCGCCAGCCAAGGCAAGACGTAAGGCTGGCAGTGCTGCCGTCAGTTTGGCGTCACTGGCATGGGATGCCGACTGAAACGAGGCTAGATGAGCAATCGTGAGTATCCAACAATCAGGCCAAGCGGAAGTCGCCGCACGGTGCGGGCTCGATTTCGTGGAAAAGACGAACGCTCGGGATCGAGGTCCGGCGATTGAAGTACAGAACGGTCGGCGGTGGCGGAAAGTCGCAAGTTTGGTAGCCCCGGCAGGAATCGAACCTGCATAGTCAGTTTAGGAAACTGAAGTCCTATCCGTTGAACGACGGGGCCACTCAAAATCAGGTTAGCAGGTTGAGAAACGGGTTGCCAAACCTGTGGCGCGTCGGCCGATGCAGCGAACTGCAGATCCCTCGCCGCGCTCCGGAATGACATTCCTCGGAACGGCCATCCATGAAATCCGATAACAGTTCATGAAGGAAGTCAATTCATGAAGAGTGATCCGCCGCCGACGAAGTGCACGATCTCCAGCCGGTCTCCGTCGTGCAAGGGGGTTTGCGGCCATTGTTCGCGCGGAACGATTTCACGATTGAGTTCGATCGCTACGCGGTCAGGCTTCATGCCCAGGCCTTCAACCAGTGCGCCCAGCGTTTCCGCGGAGTGGGACTGGGTTTCGCCATTGATAGTTAGATTCATTCGCAGGTTAGATTCATTCGCCGACCAAATTCATCGGTTGCTGGATTCACTGGAATGCACTAGAGATGCGGCTTGCCGCGACTCTCCCGCCGCGGGAGATGCCGATACCAACGGAGACCAGGCGAGCCTCGTCGGTACCCGCTGACACGGTCAAACAGCTTCGCGCAACCTGAACTTGCGGGTGACAGTTCGTCCGTCGAAGCTCGCTTGCACGGTTACAGAGGAGTCGGTTAACGATTCTTCATCCACATGAATATTCATCTGCGCATTTCCGGCCGGGTCGGTGAGAACCTGCGCATAATAAGGCGCTGCATTGGGACGCGCGAAGCGGAGTGTGAGCCGTGCCCCGGGCGCGCTGGCGGTTCCATCGGTGACTCGTATGTGCATCGTCAACGTTCCGCCTGAATGCACCGACTTGGCATTGATCCACTCGAGATCCAGCTCTTTTACGGCCGCCAACGTCTCCGGCGTATCGCGCTTGTCGAGAATGAAATCGAGCTTCCCTTCGCGGATAGCGTCGAGCACCTCGCGATGCAGTTCGCGCAGCATCCGCTCTTTATCTTGATCGTTACTACTCGATCTGACTGCGCTCGACCTGATTTCGCTCGATATGGTTTCGTCCGACCGCGACGCCGAACCCATGTTCTCGGAGCCGATTCCTTGCGATGAATTGGCGCTATAGGGGATGGCGCGCTTGCCGATGCAGCGGCCGCGAACGAAAACTTGTGTTTGCAGCAAGTGCTCGCCTTCGCGGGCCTCGCTCTGCACGTGGTACACGGTGTCTTCGTGCCGAATGTCAGTGTTAAAACCAAAAATCATGCGTTTCAGGCTTTCCCCGGTCCATCCTAAAAGGTTTCGCCCTAGAACGTTCCGTCCTAGAACGTACCGACAGGTTGCACAGATGAAACTACTGTTAAAACTGCGGTAGTGGACCAGTTTCGATTGAAACTGGTCCACTACCAAAACTGTACTTAGCTTGACACTTCTGCCAGCCAAAACTAATCTAGAACGTTTAGTGCTCTGCTTGGCGCAGATTATATATAGCTCCCCCTATGCCCGACAATTACTTCGCTCGCTACCTGCCCCTCCTGGTACATTTCGGCCTCGTCACGGCGCTGTCGGTAGCGATAGTCGTCCTTTCCTGGCTTGTTGGCCAACATAAATTCGGCCTGGCGAAGATGTCTCCGTATGAGTGCGGTGTCAGGCCTATCGGCGACGCGCAGGGGCGATTCTCGGTGAAGTTTTACCTGGTGGCCATGCTCTTTATCTTGTTCGATGTGGAAGCCGTCTTCCTTTACCCCTGGGCAGTCATTTTGCGGGAGCTGAAAATGTTTGGCTTCTGGGAAATGATCGTATACATCGCCATCGTGGGCGTTGGCCTGTTCTATGTGTGGAAAAAGGGCGTGCTCGATTGGGGTTTGGCGGGCGAGAAGCGGGGACATTTCTGATGCCACCGGCTCCTCCCATCACCGATATCGAGCAACTGAAGTCGCATCCTGCACTGGGGCTGTTGGTGGAATGGAACGCCTCCGTGGTGCAAGCGGTAAAGTTCGATCGCGAAGAACTGACGATCTGGGTCGAAAGAGAAGCCATCCGCGAAGGCTGCGCCCTTTTGCGCGATTCCTCCACCTGCCCATTCAGTTATCTGGCCGACCTCACCTGTGTCGATTGGTATCCCTCCGAGCCGCGGTTTGAGGTCGTCTACCATCTGCTTTCGATTGCGCACAAAGAACGAGTGCGTTTGAAGGTGCGCCTGGACGGTTCCGCTCCGGCGATCGAATCGGTCACCTCGGTGTGGCCTGCGGCGAATTTCTACGAACGAGAAGTGTTCGATTTGTTTGGCGTGCGCTTCACCGGACATCCCAACCTGCAACGCATTATGATGCCTGACGACTGGGAGGGCCATCCTCTGCGGAAGGACTACCCGGTGGAAGGTTACCGGTAGGCTATGGCGCAATTTCCCCCAGCGGTAGCTGAGGCCTTCCCCGATCGTCCCGATCAGGACCGCAACCTTGTCCTGAATATGGGTCCGCAACATCCCTCGACCCATGGTGTGCTGCGCCTGGTCCTCGAAATTGACGGCGAAACCATAGTGCGCCTCAGGCCTGAAATCGGATACCTGCACACCGGTATAGAGAAAACCTGCGAAGCCAAGTTTTATCAGCAGGTGGTGCCGCTGACCGACCGCATCGATTACCTCTGCCCGCTGACCAACAATCTTGCCTACTGCCTGGCGGTGGAGAAGCTGCTAGGTTTGGAAATCCCTCCGAAAGCGCAGTGGATGCGCGTTCTGATGAACGAATTGACCCGCATCAATTCGCACCTGGTCTGGTTGGGAACGCATGCCATGGACCTCGGAGCCGTTACCGTCTTTCTTTATTGCTTCCGGCAGCGCGAAGACGTGCAGCGCCTCTTCGAAATGGTCAGCGGGCAGCGCATGATGACGTCCTATTTCCGCATTGGCGGGCTGGCGCTCGAGCCGCCCCTCGGATTCTTCGAGCAGGTGAAGAAGTTTATCGATCGCTTCCCGGATAGCGTGGATGAATATGAAGGCTTGCTGACCGGGAACCCGATTTTTATGATGCGCACCAAGGGCGTGGCCTACCTGAGTGCGGCAGACGCTATCGCTTTGGGCGCTGGCGGTCCAACGTTGCGCGGCAGCGGCGTCGACATCGATCTTCGCCGCGATGCGCCCTACACGGGCTACGAAAACTTCAAATTCAACGTGCCATTACGCACCGAAGGCGATGTGTTCGCGCGCTACCTTTGCCGCGTTGCCGAACTGCGCGAATCGACTGCAATCGTGCAGCAGGCGCTCGCGGGCATGCCGGAAGGACCGATCAAAGCGGACGCGCCCAAGGTCGTGCTGCCCGACCGCGAGAAGATGAAGACGCAGATGGAAGCCCTCATCTATCACTTCAAAATCATCACCGAAGGTTTCGCGGTTCCAGCCGGTGAGGTTTATCAGGCCATCGAGTCGCCGCGCGGCGAGATGGGGTATTACATCGTGAGCGATGGAACGGCTAAACCGTATCGCGTGCACATGCGCGGACCCTCGTTTGCGAATCTGCAGACGCTGGCCCCGATGTGCGAGGGGCAGCTGATCGCCGACGTGATCGCGGCTATCGGTAGTATTGATGTGATCCTGGGAGACATTGACCGTTGATGCGCTTCTCCGAAGAATTCGAGTCTCGCTTTGCCGAGATGCTGACGCACTATCCGACCCGCCGTTCGGCGCTGGTGCCGACTCTTCTCTACGCGCAGGATGAGGTTGGTAGTCTGACCGACGAGGTCATTGCGGAACTGGCTGGACGCTTAGATCTGACCGAACTCGAAGTCCGCAACGTGATCAGCTACTACTCTATGCTGACCACCAAACCGCGCGGGAAGTACAACGTGCAGGTGTGCACCAATATCGCCTGCATGCTCGTGGGCGGCGAAGAACTACTGGAACATTGCGAGAAGAAACTAGGAATTGGGAACAAAGGCACTACATCGGATGGTTTGTTTTCATTGGAAGAGGTGGAATGCATTGGCGCCTGCAGTTGGGCTCCGGCGGCGCAGGTAAATTACGATTTTCATGAAAATCTGACGAACGCGAAGATGGACCAAGTGCTGGACGAGTATAAGAAGAAGGGAACGCAGTAGAACAATTGAATCATTTAGTCATTGAGCCATTGAATCATTAATGCCCCAATGACTAAATGGTTCAATGGCTCAATAACTAAATGGCGACTCTAGTTTCCCATCCCGATGAGGTTCGCGTTGTCTCGAAACGCTTTGGCCAGGGCGCGACGGATATCGACCGCTATCTCCAACTGGACGGCTACAAGGCTGTGCAGAAGGCGCTCACCATGAAGCCCGACGACATTATTAATGAAGTCAAGAACTCGGGCTTGCGCGGGCGCGGAGGCGCTGGCTTCAATACAGGGATGAAGTGGTCGTTTGTGCCCAAGCAGTCGGCCAAGCCGAAATACGTGCTTTGCAATGGGGACGAGAGCGAGCCCGGCACTTGCAAAGACCGGCTGATTTTTGAACAAGATCCTCACTCGGTAATTGAAGGCGTGATGATTGCCTCCATTGCCGTGGGCTCGCACAACGGCTACATCTACATTCGCGGCGAATATCATTACCTTTCGGTGATCATGCAGAAGGCGCTCAAGGACGCATACGCCAAGGGCTTTCTGGGCAAGAATATTTTCGGCAGCGGCTACGATCTTGATATTTACTGGCATGGCGGCGCCGGCGCTTACGAAGTTGGCGAAGAATCGGCGCTCATGGAATCGCTCGAGGGCAAGCGTGGAATTCCGCGCATACGCCCTCCCTTCCCGGCTGTGGTTGGGCTGTGGGGCGGGCCGACGGTCATTAATAATGCGGAAACTCTGGCCAGCGTTCCAGCCATCATTCTAGGCGGTGGGGATTGGTATGCGAAACTGGGCACTCCGAAAAACGGCGGAACGCGTCTGTTCTGCCTTGCCGGGCATCTCAATAAGCCGGGCGTTTATGAACTTCCGATGGGCTATAACCTCAAGAAGATGATTTATGACGTTGGCGGCGGAATTCCGAATGGGCGCACTTTGAAAGCTGTGGTTCCGGGAGGATCGTCAACCCCCGTGCTTCTGCCGGAAGAAATCGATGTCGCCATGGATTTTGACTCGGTGGCGAAAACCGGCTCGATGCTGGGTTCGGGCGGCGTGGTGGTACTCGACGATACAACCTGCATTGTCAAGTTCGCGCTGCGCACGATGAAGTTCTACCGGCACGAAAGTTGCGGCTGGTGTATTCCCTGCCGCGAAGGCACGGATTGGCTGGAGAAAACATTAATTCGCTTCCACTCGGGCGGCGGTGTGAAAAAAGACATCGACAATATGTATTACCTCTCCGAGAACATGCTGGGAAAGACGTTTTGTCCGCTGGGAGACGCGGCGGCGATGCCGACGATGGCGTTCGTGAAGAAATTTCGAAAAGAGTTTGAAGATCATCTGGATGGTAAGCCGTGTCCCTTTGAGAAGGCGGCCGCAGCGGTATTGGTGTAGCGCCGGCGTCTCGCCGGCCCGATGGGCGGGTGAAGCCCGCCGGATATCGGCTGTTTAAGTTGCAGCGGCATTTAAGGTTCGAGAGTGCGGCGGGCGAGGACGCTGGCGAAACGCTGGCGCTACGAGGATCATGGCTGACGTAACCCTAACTGTCGACGGCAAAAAAGTCACGGCGCCCGCGGGCACGCTGCTGATCGAGGCCTGCAAGAGCGCGGGCATCGAAGTGCCTTCGTTTTGCTACTACCCCGGGCTTTCGCTGTGTGGCGCGTGCCGCATGTGCGTGGTGAAGATCGAGAAGATGCCCAAGCTTCAAACCGCCTGCACCACGGTGGTTGGCGAGGGCATGATCGTCACCACCGAAAGCGACGAGGTGCGCCAGGCGCGCAAGGGGACCGTGGAGATACTGCTGGGCAACCATCCGCTGGATTGCCCGGTTTGCGATGCCGGCGGTGAGTGCGAACTGCAGGACATGACGTTCTCTTACGGCGCCCACGAATCGAAGTTCACCGAGGCCAAGAATCACAAGGAAGAACTGCAATGGTCTCCGGTAGTCTATTTCGACCGTCCCCGCTGCATAATGTGCTTCCGCTGCGTGCGCGTCTGCGGCGAGGGCATGGATGTTTGGGCGCTGGGCGTGCAAAACCGCGGCGTGAACTCCATCATCGCGCCCAATCAGGAAGATCATCTCGATTGCGAAGAGTGCGGCATGTGCATCGACATTTGCCCGGTCGGCGCGCTCACCTCGGGCGCCTACCGCTACAAGACGCGCCCGTGGGAGATGAAGCACGTGGGAACCATCTGCACACATTGCGGCGACGGCTGCAAGACCACTCTCGGCGTGCGCCGCTCGGACACCGGCATGGAAATCTTGCGCGGTGACAATCGCGACAAGAGCGGGATCAACGGCGATTTCCTGTGTGTTAAGGGCCGTTACGCTTTCGATTTTGCGCATCACGAAGAGCGCCTTAAGCAGCCCCTGATTCGCAGGGATGGAAAGCTGACGCCTGCAACCTGGGAGGAGGCTTTTGAACTGATCGGCAAGCGCTTTCGAGAAGTTCGCGACGACGTTAATGAGGAAAGTCACGGCGGGAGTGCGATCGGCGTCATCGGATCGAATCGCACAACCAACGAAGAGAATTATCTTCTCTCGAAGTTTGCGCGCGTCGTGCTCAAGACGAATAACGTCGACCATCATCGGACGGCGGACTTCCCTGCACTGGCGGCAGCGCTCCACGGCAAGCCCGGACAGACAGCTTCGATGCGGGACGTTCTGAATGAGCCGGCGATTCTCTTGATCGGCAATGACCCCACCGATCAGCATCCGCTGCTGGCATGGCAGATCCGTACCAACGTGCGCTTGCGCCATGCGCGGCTTTACGTCATCAACTCCGCGCCCATCAAGTTGCGGCGACAGGCGTCCGCATTTGCACTGACACCGGCGGGTGCTGAAGCGAAAGCCGTCGCCTTCCTCGCGGGCGACGATTCCGTGGTCGAGTCTCTTGTTAGTACAGAATCCGTTAACACGGAATCCGCCAGCCGCGACGCCTGGATCGCGCTGCGCGAGAAAATCCGCGCTGAACAGAATCTGGTCATCGCCTTTGGATCGGAACTGCGCGGCCGCGACATCGAAAAGTTGGTGAGTTTTGCCTCCACACTGACCGGCGCCAAGCTGATCTGCCTCGGCGATTACTCAAACTCCCGCGGAGCCAGCGAAATGGGGCTTTATCCCGATCTTCTGCCCGGCTACGAGACTGTTGCAGGCGCACGTAAGTTCGAAGAGGAATGGGGCAAGCTGCCTGCAGAAAAAGGCCTGGCCCTGCCGGAGATGATGGAGGCGGCGAAGGCCGGCAAACTGAAGGCGCTTTACGTCGTGGGCTCGAACCCGATCGGCCGTTTAGGCATTGATCCCTTTGTACTCTCGAAGAGTTTTGTCGTCGTCCAGGAAATGTTCCTGACCGAAACGGCGAACATTGCCGACGTGGTTCTGCCGGCGGCGAACGCATATGAGAAAACCGGAACCTATACCAATACCTGCGGTGATCTGCAACTGCTCAAAAAGGCCGGCGAAGTCACGGACACGAAATCGGACTTCGAGATGATCGTCCGCATCGCCGACGCCATGGGCTTCGACGTTCACGGTCTCGTGCCCTTCGGAGGCGGCACGCACTCTGACATGGGCCAGAGCCGCGGCGCCCAGTCGGGCGAAGCGGATCGGCATGCCGTCTGGCTCGAGGCGCACAATCTCGAACCCAAAATGACGCCCTTCGATCCCCTTGCGATTTTTGATGAAGTGCAGCGCCTAGTGGCCGGATACGATATTTCGCGGGCCAATCTGATGGCAGGCAACGATCAGCATCTGGAGATTTCCGAGAGTGGCGGCGGCGCGATTCAAGACCCGTTGTTGATCGTCCCGGCGCGCGATAACTTGTTCAGCTCAGGTACGCTGGGAAGATATTCGAAGACTTTGAATTCGGTATACGAAAATAAAAACGCGGATGCGGCGGTCGCAGCAGACTAACAACGCAAACTGGCACTGTAAAATCACAACTCACGCGGGCGAGGGCGCCCGCGCCACACGAGAAACACGAAAGATATTTCGTTGAGCATAACGACATTTGTCATTATTTCGCTCGTCAAATCGCTGATTCTCCTTGGCGTCATGATGACGGCGGCGGCTTACAGCGTCTGGCTGGAGCGCAAAGTGTCGGCGCACATCCAGAACCGCTGGGGTCCCACGCGAGTGGGGCCGTTTGGCCTGCTGCAGCCGCTTGCTGACGGGCTGAAGTTTATCTTCAAGGAAGATCTGACCGAGCCTTACGTCTACAAGCCGCTCTACATAGCTGCGCCCATTGTGGCGATGATCTTCGCCCTCACATCCATTGCGGTGATTCCGTTTGGAAACTGGGTCAATATTGGCCCCTGGGGAACCTACCTGCAAGTCACCGACGTGAACATAGGCTTGCTGGTTGTGCTCGGAAGCACGTCGATGGGCGTGTACGGTATTGTGCTGGCGGGATGGTCCTCGAACAGCAAGTACTCGCTGCTGGGCGGCCTGCGCTCCAGCGCCCAGATGATCAGCTACGAAGTTTCGTTGGGCCTGGCGCTGGTCGGAGTGCTGATCATGGCCGGAAGCCTCAGCTTGCGCGATATCGTGGACGCGCAGCGCCATTTGCACTGGAATATTTTTTTTCAGCCGCTAGGGTTTTTCATCTACCTGATTGCGGCTTACGCCGAGACCAACCGCTCGCCCTTTGATCTGCCCGAAGCCGAGTCAGAACTGGTAGCCGGATATCACACCGAATATAGCGCGATGAAATTTGCCATGTTTTTCGTCGCCGAATATTGCAACATGGTGACGGTGTCGTGTCTGGCGACGCTGATGTTTTTCGGAGGCTGGCTTGGCCCGGTGTTTGGGCCACCGATTCTGCAAGCTTTGCTGCCGGTCGTCTGGTTCTGCGTGAAGGTTTTCTTGTTTATGTTTCTGTACATCTGGGTGCGCTGGACCTTGCCCCGCTTTCGCTATGACCAGCTCATGGCGTTCGGGTGGAAGTTCCTGCTTCCCCTGGCGCTTGCCAACATTCTGGTTACGGCGTTGATTGTAGCGTGGAGAGCTTGACAGCGGGTCTCGGTTCTCATTTCTCGGCTCCCAGTTTCGATCTGGGTTACTGAGAACCGAGAACTGGGAACTGAGAACTGGCTATATGTTTCATTTATTTTTATTTATCTTTTTCGGAGCGATCTGCGTCGCGGGGGCTGTAAACCTGCTGGTGCAAAGCCATCCCATCAACAGCGCGCTGTCGCTGATTGCCGTGATGGCGTCGCTTGCCGTCGAATACCTTTTGCTGGGCGCGGAATTTCTGAATGCCGTGCAAATCATCGTCTACGCTGGCGCCGTTATGGTCTTATTTATTATCACCATCATGCTGCTGAACGCTGGCGTGGAAGAGCGCAGCAAAGGCAGCCGGGTCGCGATTCTAGTCGGCATACCGGGCGTCTTGGTCGGGTCGCTGCTGGTTGGCTGGGTGGTTTTATTTCATTCCAATACAGGCTCCGTTCCCTTGGGCGCGTTGAAGGGTGATCCTCACGATATCGCGCAGCTTCTCTTCCATGATTTTCTGCTTCCCTTTGAAGTCACGTCGGTGCTGATCCTGATAGCCATCATGGGCGCAGTCGTGCTCGCCAGCAAACCCGAAGCCGTGGCCCGCGGCCCGCGAAAGGAGACGTAATGGTCCCTCTTTCTTACTATCTCGTGCTCAGTGGAATCCTGTTCGTGTGCGGGGTGCTCGGCTTCCTCATCAAGCGCAACATCATCACGATTTTCATGTCTATCGAGTTGATGCTGAACGGGGTCAACCTTTCGTTCGTGGCCTTTGCCGCGCAATGGCATGCGCTCAGCGGACAGGTCTTCGTCTTCTTCGTAATGGTCGTGGCTGCTGCCGAAGCGACGGTGGGTCTGGCCATCATCATTGCCGTCTATCGCACGCGTGAAACTCTGAATGTGGACCGGGTGAACCTGCTCAAGCTATGACGCAGAATCCTTATCTCTGGCTCGTCCCGATTCTCCCTTTGGCGGGGGCGGCGATCAACGGTTACTTTGGCCGGCGGTCGTCGAGAAAGGCGATTACCGCCATCGCCCTCGTCTTCTGCGGCGCTGCCTTTGTGATGGCGCTGATACTGGCGGCGGGCTTTTCATCAGCGTCCGCGCCATATTACTTCGACCTGGCCCACTGGATTCGTGCCGGAAGCTTTCAAGTAGATTTCAGCTTTTATCTCGACCAGTTATCGCTGGTCATGCTGCTCGTCGTCACCGGCGTCGGCTTCGTGATTCATGTCTATTCCGTCGGCTACATGCGGGATGACGATGGCTATTACCGTTTCATGGCGTACCTGAACCTGTTCATGTTCTTCATGCTGACGCTGGTGCTGGCGAAGAATTATCTCGTCATGTTCATAGGCTGGGAGGGCGTGGGCCTGGCATCGTATCTGCTGATCGGCTTCTGGTTCATAAAAGATTCAGCCGCGTCGGCCGGCAAGAAGGCATTCATCGTCAACCGCATTGGCGACTTTGGGTTCCTGATCGCGCTTTTCCTGATGATCAAGCATTTCGGATCACTTGACTTCACACAGGTGTTCGCTGCGGTACATCCTCTGGCGCCAGAAACCGGAGGCGCTGGCCTGCTCACGGCGATCGGTTTGTTGCTGATGCTTGGCGCGGCGGGCAAATCGGCACAGATTCCTCTTTATGTCTGGCTGCCCGACGCCATGGAGGGTCCCACTCCGGTTTCGGCTTTGATTCACGCGGCCACCATGGTTACCGCCGGCGTTTACATGGTGGCACGGTCGCACATGATTTTCGACCACGCGCCGATGGCCATGATGGTAGTCGCAATCATTGGAACGCTGACTGCCCTATTTGCCGCGACCATCGGCATTGCCCAGACCGACATCAAGAAAGTGCTGGCCTATTCGACCATCTCCCAACTCGGCTACATGTTCATGGCTTGCGGCGTCGGCGCGTTCTCGGCCGGCATCTTTCATCTGATGACGCACGCCTTCTTCAAGGGCCTGCTATTCCTCGCGGCGGGCTCCGTCATTCACGGCATCGGCGGCGAACAAGACATGCGCAAGATGGGCGGGTTGCGGCGCTACATGCCGGTAACGTTTGTGACGATGGGAATCGCCACGCTCGCTATCGCTGGCATTCCCCCTTTCGCCGGCTTCTGGTCAAAAGACGAGATTCTGTGGAAGGCGTTTGGCGCGAGCTGGGTCTATTGGCTGATCGGAGTAATTACCGCGTTCATCACCTCCTTTTACATGTTCCGTCTGATGTACATGACATTCGGTGGCGATTATTGCGGCGGTCCGGCCGCTCACGATGTGAAACATGAATCTGCCGACGCCCACGCCATGCACGACAAACATGCGCAGGAAGGCCACGGCCATGGCGAACCTCACGAGAGTCCGTGGGTGATGCTCGGGCCCCTAGTCGTGCTTGCGTTCCTGTCGTTTATCGGTGGATGGATCGGCATCGGCGGCCGCTTCGAACACTTTCTCGCTCCGGTTTTCCAGAACACTGCGGGACTGGCGCACCAGACAACTGGTGAAGCCGCTAACAGCACGGTCGAATATCTGCTCATGGGCGTTTCCGTTAGCCTGGCCTTACTAGGATGGCTGCTCGCCTATCTGCTCTACAGCCGCCGCCCGCAACTTCCCGAGCGCATCGCCGCCGCTCTCGGCGGACTCTACCAGGCAGTCGTGCACAAGTACTACATCGATGAACTGTACGCTGCTCTTTTCGTCAAACCGCTGATCGAGGGCTCAACCACGATTCTCTGGCATGGCATCGACCAGGGGGGAATCGACGCTGCCGTCAACGACTCCGCCGATGCCGCGCGCCATGTTTCTGACAGTGTGCGCCACATGCAGTCAGGCAACTTGCGATCTTACGCCGGGTGGGTAGCGGCCGGCGGCGCAGCCGTAATCGCCTACATGGTCTGGATGGGAATTCGATGACTATGGATCCCTTAAATTTGGACAGCATCAATTCCTTCATCCTCTCGCTCGTAACCTTCATTCCTGCTGGGGGCGCGCTGCTGATCCTGCTCATTCCTCGGCGCGATCGCGATATCAAGGTGTTTGCCCTCGTTGTCTCCCTGCTCACCTTTATAACTTCGCTGCATTTGCCGGTGCATATGCACCGCGATCCCAGCCTTTTCAAGTTCGAGATCGACAAAATCTGGATCACCGCGCCCAACATTCATTACCACATGGGGATCGACGGAATTTCCGTCTGGCTGGTGGTTTTGACCACGTTCCTCACGCCCTTGTGTGTGCTGATCTCGTGGACGTTGATTCATGAGCGGGTGAAGGAATTCTTTATCCTGCTGCTGATTCTGGAGACAGCCCTGATCGGCGTCTTCACCTCGCTCGACTTGTTCCTGTTCTATTTCTTCTGGGAAGCCACGCTCATCCCAATGGCGCTCTTGATCGGCATGTACGGCCACGGCCGCAAGGTTTATGCCGCGGTGAAGTTTTTCCTGTTCACGTTCGTCGGCTCGATGTTTATGCTCGCGGCCATTCTGTGGCTCTACGCCAAGGTTGGCAGCTTTGATTTCGCTGTCATCCAGAATGCGATTCGCAGCGGAAGCATCGCTGGTTTTGAAAACGCCTCGCTGTGGATCTTCCTCGGATTCTTCATCGCCTTCGCGGTGAAGGTTCCAATTTTCCCTCTGCACACTTGGCTGCCCGATGCGCACGTGGAAGCGCCCACGGCCGGGTCGGTACTGCTCGCCGGAGTGCTGCTGAAGATGGGCACTTACGGCATGCTCCGTTTCAATGTTGGACTTTTCCCCGAGCAGGCGCATCGCAACGCGCCCTGGATCATGGTGCTCGCGCTGATCGGCATTGTCTATGGCGCATTGGTCGCGCTGGTGCAGCCAAACATGAAAAAGCTGATCGCATATTCTTCGATCAGCCATCTGGGATTCGTAGTCCTTGGAATTTTCAGTTTTACGGCGGCTGGGCTGAATGGAGCCGTCTTCGTCATGCTGTCGCACGGAGTCGCGACCGGAGGCCTCTTCATGCTGGCCGGCATTATCTATGAGCGCCGCCACACCTACGAGATCTCCGAATTCGGCGGCTTGGCGACGCCCATGCCCAAATACGCCACTTTCTTTCTGTTCACGGTGCTGGCCTCGGTCGGACTGCCTCTCATGAATGGCTTCATCGGCGAATTCCTGGTGATGAGTGGAGCATTCCAGGCCCGCCCCATCTACGGGATTCTGGCAGCCACCGGTGTGATCTGGGGCGCCTGCTACCTGTTGTGGATGTACCAGCGCGTTTTCTTCGGCAAGGTCACGCACGACATCAACAACACACTGCCCGACCTCAACCTGCGTGAGAAGACGGCGGTCGCTCCAATTGCCGTGGCCGCGCTGGTGATGGGCGTGGCTCCGTTGATCTGGCTCACTGCGATCGATCCCGCAGTGCAACGCTACGCTCTCGCTCCCATCACACAATTGGCCAGCAAGGTGGTGGGCCAATGACGCTGATGGTGACCGCTGCATTTTTGCATTCGCCCTTAATGTCAACCATGTTCGCCCAGGCCCAAGCCTCGCTGCCGCCAATGGCTGACTACATGCGCATTCTGCCGGAGCTGGTGCTCGCGATTTTCGGCATCGTGATCATGGTCGTCGACCCGCTGCTCGACCCGGAAAGCAGCCACCAGTCGCTCGGCACCATCGCGCTGGTCGGCGCTCTCGCCGCGCTGGCATCGACTTTCTGGATGGCGCAGTATCCCGGAACCGCCTTCTGGGACGTTGTCCGGGTGGAAGGCTTCAGCATCTTCTTTCACGTTCTATTCATCACCATCGCCGCGGTCTCGATTCTCAGTTCTTTCGAATACCTCAGAGTGCAGCGCATACGCGCGGGTGAATACTACGCGCTGATTCTTTTGGGCACGGTCGGCATGTGTTTGATGTCGTCCGCTATTGAACTAGTCCTCATTTTCATTGCCCTCGAAATTTCCTCGATCTCCACTTACATTCTGGCGGGTTTTCGCCGGCACAATGCCGCCAGCAGCGAAGCTTCGCTGAAGTACTTTCTGCTGGGCTCGTTCGCCACTGCGTTTTTTCTCTACGGCGTCGCCCTCATTTTCGGCGCAACCGGTTCGACCAACATTGACGTCATCAACCAGGCGCTGCACTCCGGCAATGTTCAGGTGCCGATGCTAGCGTATGTGGCGACGGCTCTCATGTTCGTGGGCTTGGGTTTCAAGGTCGCTTCTGCGCCCTTCCATGTGTGGACTCCCGATGTCTACGAGGGCGCTCCGTCTCCGGTGGTTGGACTGATGTCAACCGCGCCCAAAGCCGCGGCTTTTGCGGTTCTGCTTCGCATTATGTTCGAGGCGAATGCCCCCGGACGCTTCTGGCTGATATGGGCCTCGGCGGCGCTGACCATGACGCTCGGAAATGTGTGCGCGCTGGTGCAGGACAACATCAAGCGCCTGCTTGCCTACTCTTCGATCGCCCACGCTGGATATATTCTGGTTGCGTTTGCCGCACAGCCGGAACTGGGCACCTCCGCCGCCATGTTCTACTCCGCCGCCTATGCCGCGATGAATGTGGGAGCGTTTGCCGTGGTCAGCCATCTTGCGGCAGCACGCGAACAGTACGTCTCGCTTGAAGATTACGCCGGCCTCGGGCGAAAGTCGCCGGTGCTGGCCGCGACGCTCACATTTTTCCTGATGTCGTTCATCGGCATTCCGATCACGGGCGGATTCTTCGCGAAGTTCTATGTCTTAAGTGCCGCGCTGAATTCCAACCTCGTGGTGTTGGCGGTCATTATGGTTTTGAATAGCGCGATCGGCGCCTATTACTATCTTCGCATCATTGTCATGATGTATATGCGAGAGCCTCGCAGCGAGGTTCCAGTTACTCCCGTGACTACAGCTCCAGCGCTCGCTATTGCGATTTGCATCATAGCTACTCTCTTCCTCGGCGTTGTACCAGGACGCGTACTTGATTATGCTTCTCTTTCTGCTCACCAGTTAGTTAACAATACGGTACCGCTCGCGGCGCCGGCCGGCTCGATCGCGACGCAGTCCCAGTGACACTGTGTAACTCGCGCCCCTGGCTCGATTCCAGCCTCTCGCCATCAGTGTCGGCAGTGGAAAACTTGGTGTTGAAAATCACTTTCTAAAGGTTGACATCTGCGTTCCGAGTCGGCATTATTAGCTACACAAGTCTGCCAGGCAGTTCGTTGTCTGGCGCCGGAGGATGTATGGTTCAGTTTTTACGCAATATCTGGGCGGAGGAACAAGGACAGGACATTGCAGAATATGCTGTCATGCTCGCCGTCATTCTGGTATTGGTGATAGGCACGGTGCGTCTTATCGGGAGTAACGCCAACAACGTGTTTTCCACGGTAGCGAGTTCAGTGCAATAGTGAAAGTTCCCAGGTTGTGTTAGGCCGCTGAATCTCCGAGATTTACGGCAAAACAACTCTCTATGACGCGATTTAGCAACCTCCGCTTTTTTAGCCGCTACCGGTTTCCTTTCGCGGCGGAGGTGCGGAATCGGAGCCACTCACCGGGGCAGTAGAGACAGCTCAAGATTCCACCAAAGCCGCGATGCTATCGCGGCTTTTATTTTTGCGGCTTTACTTTGCGGTTCTTATTTTTGTTCGAGGCGACAAGAAAGGTCCTTGGTGATCCAACATGATCGTCAATATGTCTGACGGCGCGACCGAAGAGCAGATCCAACACATCATCCAACGCATCCGCGAAGCCGGCTTCCAGCCTCACGTTACCCGGGGCACCGAGCGCACCATCGTGGCGGCGGTCGGCAGCGGCGGGCGCCGCCATGAAATCGAAGCGTTGTCGGTTGCGCCCGGCGTAGATAACGTGGTCGCGATCGCCCAGCCCTTCAAGCTGGTCAGCTGGCAAACTCGTCCTCAACCATCCGTGATAGAGGTGGGAGCAGCGAAGGTAAGGATTGGCGGCCCTGAGGTGGTTGTGATCGCTGGCCCCTGCTCGGTGGAATCGCGCGAGCAATTGCTGGAAACGGCCCAAGGCGTAAAACGAGCGGGCGCCACCATGTTGCGAGGCGGAGCCTACAAACCGCGCACCTCGCCTTACGAGTTTCAGGGGCTGGGAGTTGAAGCCTTGAAGATTTTGCGCGAAGCCCGCGAACTCACCGGCCTTCCCGTCGTGACCGAGGTCATGAGCACCGAAGATGTGGACCTGATCTGCGAATACGCCGACATGCTTCAGGTGGGCGCGCGCAACATGCAGAACTTCGCCTTGCTGCGCCGGCTGGCGACCGTCAAAAAACCGATTCTCCTGAAGCGCGGACCTTCGGCCACTGTGAAAGAGTGGCTGCTGGCAGCGGAATATCTGCTATCCGGTGGAAATGATCAGGTCGCCCTTTGCGAACGCGGAATCAAAACTTTCGAAACCGCCACCCGCAATACCTTCGACCTATCCGCGGTCGCCCTCGCTAAAGAACTCTCGCACCTTCCGGTCGTGGCCGATCCTTCGCACGGAACCGGCAAGCAGAGTCTGATCGGCGCGGTTTCGCGGGCTGCCATTGCCGTCGGAGCCGACGCCCTCATCGTCGAGGTGCATCCCTGCCCGGAGCGCGCCTTGTCCGACGGGCCGCAGTCGCTTGACATTCCGCAGTTCGAACGGGTAATGCGCGGATTAAGCGCCCCTTTGCGCGCCGTGCTCGCTCCGAGTCAAGCGCACGCATAACGAAGTTCCCAGTTCTCCGTTCCCGGTTCTCAGTTCAGTAATAGTCCACTTCTACGAGGAAAGAGTTATCTTTTCGGTGGTGGCGCCGGTCCAAGCACGATCTTCATCAACTCGGTCCCGAGATCGGAGGCGTGGCCATTTTCAAGGTTGATAAGCACGACGATTCCAGTACGGCGTTGGGGGACGATCATGACAAAAGTGCTGGTTCCCTGCTGCCTTCCGCCGTGGTGGACGTTTAAAACGCCAAGATCTTTCCCGATTCTCCAACCGAGGCCGTAGGAGTCTTCTTTGCCATCGGCCGTTTTCTGCGCTGTCCACATCACGTCGCGCGTTGAACGCGCAATCAACTTATCGTTGAGCAATGCGACTTCGAACTGCGCCATATCGTCCGCCGAGGAAAGCCATCCGCCGCCAGGAATCTTGTAACTCGAATCGAGGAAGGCGGCGTTCGTGATGGCGCCTGAACTATCTTTACTGTAAAAACGCGTGCGGAAAGGAACGATAGCGAAGCGATTATCGACGACCGTATGCGTCATGCCGGCGGGTGTCAGGACATTCTCGCGAACATAATCCACATAGTTCTCTTCAGAAGCGCCTTCGATCGCACACCCGACCAGCGTGTATCCCTGCGTCGAATAGTGAAACTCTGCTCCCGGCTTCGAAACCAGCGGATCGTTCTTGAAGAAATCGATGCCTGCCTGAATCGGATTCATGAAATGCTTGGTATTGCCGGCCTCGGGATCATCCTGCGATTCAGACTTGTAGTGGCGAATTCCGCCCAGGTGGCCGAGGAGTTCCCGGGTCGTAATTGCTGAATCTTTCTGCGGAAACTCGGGACAGTATTTTTGCACCGGCGCGTCGAGATCGAGCCTCCCTTGCTGCGAGAGCAGCATCGCCGCAGTTGCGGTGATAGGCTTCGAGATCGAACCCAGCCGAAAGAGTGTGTGTGAAGTTGCCGGAACAAAGTTTTCGAGGTCCGCGCTGCCAAATCCGGCCGACCATTCGGCCACTCCATTTTCGACGATGGCAACGGACACTCCCGGAGTGCTGTTCGAAGCCATAAAGCGGGCGATGGCAGTTTCAAGCTGGGCGCGCTTTTCATGCGCGATTGACCGCTGCTGCCCGGCTGTGGAGGCAACTAAAAGCACGAGCGCCAGAGGAAGCGCACACATTGCCCGAATAACAAAAGCTGGGAGCCGTTGTCTGGGGGTTCGAGCCATAGCCCCGACTTATTTAACGTCTCCGCAGTCAGGACCGAGATACTTGGAGCTAAAAGTGAAGTCCATGGTCATGGTGTGTCCGCTGTTGGAGTTGCTCACCATGTGCGTCGTTCCCTTGACATTATCCGAACCGACCGCTTCAATCACAAAATTTCCATCCGTCTTTGTTTGTTTTTCCTCGCAATGAACTTTCATTTCCAGTTTGCGGCTGGTCGAGTTCACAATCGAGCGGGTACAATCTCCGCGGCTGTTGCTGAAAGCCGAATGCTTCGCCAGTTTCTCCTTCGTGACGCATTCTTTGCGCACGTCGGTACTCGGGGTGCCCTTCATCATGGCTTCCACGCGTGCGCGCTGCTCTGGAGGCATTTTGGCGAGAGCGTCGGGAGGAATGTTCGGAACGGCCGGCATTCCGCTCATCGAGCGCGTCACGGTAAGCTCCCATAGACCTTCCTTGACGTTGAGCGGAGTGATATCGTCGGCTGCGCAAGACATTAGAAAGCCAAAAACAACCGGAGCAAGAAAAAGCACGTTTCGCATAAGCACTCTCCCGCGTTGTTGCATCTGATTGGCCGATCTGGTTGCGTGAAACAGCATTACATACAGCGAATTGCGGGGCAAACTAATTATGCGTCGGGAGTTGCAGTGAGTGATGCTCCCCAACCCGATTTGGATCGACGTTGCAAGCGCAACTGCGGCGAGCCGCTAGCAGGCTCGACTGAGGCGGCTAGGTCGCCGGGGAAGGCCCGGCAGCTAGTTTGCTATCTAGTTCAACAATGAGATCGGCGATTTTCGCGGCGGCCTTTTCGCCCAACACGATGGTGTAATGCGTTGTGCCGACAAATTTGTGGTCCTGAATTTGGGGCAGAAGAGTTTGAAATTGCGCTGCCAGCGCGTCGGGAAACAACGGTTGCTGGTCCGGCGTGAAACCGTTTTCGGCGCGAAGCAGCAGCGTTGGCACGTGAATCGACTTCACTCGTTCGCCGATCACATTGGGCTGAAACACTTCGCGCAGATCGGCGAGCACTGCCGTCTCCGATGCTTTCGGTTGCACCGGTGAATCGCCGCCAACCTCATAGTCCAAAAAAGCTTCAACCCACGGATTCCAGTCTCCGGCGGGAAAATGCGGCTGGGTTCGCCAGAACTCACGATAGGCCTGGCGTGAAGGATAAGTCTGGCGCAACTGAGTAATGCGCAGTGCGAGCGCAGCGGCCACTCCCTGCCCTGAGGAATCGCCGGTAGGCGTGTTGGGCACGAGTCCGCCGTCAATCAGAACGAGACCGGAAACAAGGCCAGGGTCCTGCGCGGCGAGCGCTGTCGCCACAAAGGCGCCCATAGAATGCCCCACCACGATGCTCGGGCCCAGTCCCATGGCGCGCATGGCCGCCGCCACATCTCGTGCGTGCTGGGTAAACCCGTAAGGGGCATCGGGTTTGTCAGAATCGCCGCGCCCGCGCAAATCGAGAGCAAAAAGCGCGCACCGTCCCGCCAGCCGTTCCGCGATGCCGACGAAATTCATGTGTGAAGCGGTCAAGCCATGCAGGGCAACAACGGGAGAGCCGCGCCCCGGCCAATAACCGAAGGCAAGCTCGATTCCATCCCCCGGCACCCGGCCGCGCGCCGGACTCGTCACCTTAATAGAGCCCTTCGAAAGGGTCTTTTCGGGCATCATCGCATTCCTTCCGGTCGATTGTTCTTGCGAATCATACCTCGCTTCCGGCGTATTCCGGGACTCAATTATTACGTTAACTATGGATGGTTTTCCAGCATTTGCACCTCGCTAGAAGTTCAACTTGAGCGCGAACTGAATCACGCGCGGTCCCGTGCTGGTCTGCACTATCGATCCATAGAAAGGCGATGCCAGAATGGCGAAATCAGTATTTGGACTGACTGGATTCGCAAAACTCACGTGGTTGAAGGCATTGAAGAATTCCGAGCGGAACTCCAGTTTTGTCCGCTCAGTGAATGTGAAGAACTTGACCAGCGAAATATCAAAATTGTTCTGATCCGGGCCGCGCAGCAGGTTGCGCGCCGAGTTGCCGAAGCCTCCGGCTGCATCAGCTGTTGCGGCTGCGAAGCAGGCGGTGTTGAAATACATGTTCAGGCGAGACTCCACGCTGCCGCCGAGTGAAGGATTACAACCCGGCACGTAGTTGGCGCGCGCTTGAACGAAGGCCGTGTCGTTGGTCACAACCGAGAATGGCGTGCCGCTTTGCAGCGTGATAACGCTTGCAACCTCCCATCCGTTCGCGGCCTGTTTCGCGAAACCGGCACCGCCCTTGTAGAACTTGGGCAAATCATAAACGCCACTGAACACAAAGCGATTCCTACGGTCAAAATCGGAACTGGCATAGTTATTCTGCTGGCCGGGCGCCTGGTTGCCGGGCACAACCGTAACGTCGCTCGTTCCCGTTGGGTCGCCAGAATAATCGTCGAGCGAATGGCTCCAGGTATAAGAAGCCAGCAAGGTCAGCCCGTGAGAGAACTGCTTTTTCACTTCCGCCTGCAGCGAGTTGTAGCTCGAATTGGACGAGCTCTGCATGGTGTGGACACCAAATCCCTGCACCGCCAGACTCGACAATCCGGGAGCATACTGCCCTACAGGGCCCAATGCCGTCTCTACAATGGCCTGGTTCTGATCCACGAGCCGATACATTTTGCGGCCGGCTGAACCGACATAGCCCAGATCGAGCAGCCAATTATTGGCAAGCTCGTTCTCAATTCCAAAGCTGTATTGTTGAATATAGGGCGTCCGGAAGTCGTGAAGATCGGGGTAGATGCCATTGGCAGAGACATCCTGGACGCTGGCTGGGAAAAGAAGACTCGGAGATCGGGGCAGGTATGCCGGCGGCCCGCCAAATGGAAACACTGCGGCGTTGTTGAAAAGCAGCGGGTAAGCGCTCGGCTGCGGAACCTGAACGAACGGATTGGAGATGGGCGTCAGGAACGCTTGTGCCAGCGTGTAGTAGGGGAAGTCGAGGATTTGATTGTTGAGCAACCGGGAATTCGCCCGGTCGTAGTAAATGCCGTAGCCCCCGCGCACGACCAGGCGGTTGTTGGAACGTGGCTGCCAGGAGAAGCCGACTCGCGGCGCAATGTCGTGCTTGACACTAGGGACCAGCGACGGCTGGACCTCCGGAACGCCGGGTAATGGATTGGTCGCATTCGAGGCCTGCACGAATCCGCCCGTAATGGCCACTCCGCCGCCAAACAGCGCGGGGATCGGCACCGTTGCGATCCGCGTCGGATCAAACCCCACGAAGCGTCCCTGCGCTTCCGTGAATGGGCCAAAGAAATCGTATCGCGCGCCCAGCGTCAGCGTTAGCCGATCCGTGACCCGCCAGTCATCATTCACAAAGCCGTTCCAGTCATGTGCCAGGACGTCACGGTTGTTTACGCCAGAACCCATGATCGTCAGACCCGCCGTATCGGCTTCGCCGCCAAGAAAATCGGCAAAGGGATTACCGGAAAATCCGAGAAAGAAAATCTGGCCGCGGGTATAAAGGTTGAAAGTCTCGTTCAATTCGTGATGTTTGTACTCCATGCCGAACTTCAGGCTATGGCGACCCTTCTGCCAACTGAGAGTGTCGCCAGCCGTGTAGGTCTTTTCGACTCCACTGTTATCTGCAAACGGGCTGGCGCCCAGGTCGAATCCGTTTAACACGGAGATTTCCGGCATGCCTGGAAACAGATTGCTGAGCGGCGAGGAGATTCCCAGTTGTGCCGATGTGAATGGCTCTTGCGGCTGGGAACCGGTGGTGATGAAACCAAACCCAAAATGTAAATCGTTCACGACGTGCGAAGTGAGAATATCCGTGTCATCTACCGACAGCACTCTTTGATTGAGATTCGCAGTGCCGCCAAAACCTGGGACGGGCAGAGCGTTGGTCAGTCCGAACAAGTTAAACAAGGCCTGTGTGGCAGGATTGTTCGCCCCAAAGAACTTGGCGGACAATCGGTTCTTTGTAGTTAGTTGAAAATCGAGATTCGAGTTCAGCTGGTCTTCCCGGAATTTGGAGACGCCTACGACAGGTGTGTTACAGAAACCGAAAACCGGAATACAGTTGGTCGGCGCCGATGGAATGACATAGGAACCGTTGGGCAATGTAGCCTGCAGAAGAAATAGCGCGGTGGGGCTCAAGCACGATGGCGTCGTAGCCAGGCATCCCGTGAAGGGACCGACTCCAGCGAAAGATGCTGCCAAGGCAGCAATACCCGCGGCCGAGCGGTCATTCGTTAGGTTGTCGGGAACGGATACCGTTCCAATAGAATTCAACAGTGAGGTGCCGTTCCGCTCGCGGCTCCCCTGATAAGACACAAAGAACCACATGTGGTCCTTGATTATAGGTCCGCCCAGCGTCCCGCCAAATTGATTCCGCTGGTAAGGGGGTCGCGGAACTCCCGACCTGATCAGGAAAAAGTTGTTGGCGTCGAGCGAGGTATTGCGAAAGAACTCGTAGAGGTTCCCGTGAAAGTTATTGGTCCCGGATTTCGTAACCGCCGCCACCACGCCGCCGGCTACGCGTCCCTGGGACGCATCATACTGGCTGGTCTGAACAATGAACTCATCCAGCGAATCCGTGGCTGGCACAGCCAGATTGGGAGTAGAACCAGTGCCAATAGAATTCGCGTCGGTTCCATTGATGATCACAGAGTTCGAGGTCGCGCGCATCCCATCGACGTAGATTGGAGCCGCGCCACGGCCCAACTCCGACGAACTCTGCACTGGACCGGATGTGCCGGGAGTAAGCGTCAATAGCTGCTGAAAATTTCTGGTGGGTAGCGGCAACTGGCGAATCTGCTCCTGCTCTATGACGGTGCCATTAGCCGGACTTTCTGTGTCTAATAGCGGCGTCGCGGCGGCGACTTCAACCACGGCTCTCGCTGACGCTACCGCGAGCGGCATATCCAGGCTGGTGATTTCCGTGATGCGAACCGCCACGCCTTCTGCAGTTGCCTTGCTGAATCCAGCTTTCTCCGCCTCCACCCGATAGCTCCCCGGAGGCACCAGCGAAAAAGCATAGTGGCCGGTAGCATCGCTCGTGGTCTCGCGCTCCACTCCAGCCGTGCTGGTTAAGGCGATCTTCGCCCCGCTGACCACGGCTCCGGTCGCATCTTTCACTATGCCCGTGATCTGCCCCGTCGTCGGAGATTGCGCCGACACCAGACCGGCAAATAAAAGAACTCCTGCCAAAGCAGAAAGTGAAACAGCCCTTCGCAATCGCATACCCTCTCCTTGTTCTGCAGCCGCTACCTTTTTCGGCTCGACACCACGCGTCCGCCTGTATAGAGAAGGACGAGTTGATCGATAGCCTCTTCGTCGCTCATACCCAAGTGCCGTTTTGCTCCAAACAGTTCTTCAGTGAGGAAGTAAGTGAAAAAATGCAAGTAAATCGTCGTGTAAGCGAGCGCGGGGTCCACACCGGCCGGAAAACTGACCTTCGATCCGCGAATCATCGCATTGGCATAGGTACGCAGCCCACCGGCAATTTCGCGAAAGCTGTGAATGAAGTGTTTGTGCCGAAACTCAACCACGTCGATGTACATCAGTCGCCAATAATCCAGATTTTCGGAGACCACCTGTCCAATCGCTTTGGCAAGTTTTCGCAATGAATCCGGATCGAGGGACGCCATCAGGGGAATCAGCTCCTTCTGGCGGACGGCCTCGATCTTGCGGCCCAGGTGGTCGGCCAAGTCAACGAAGATGTCTTCTTTGGTGTCGTAGTAGATGTAAAGCTTGCCCATGGAAATCCCGGCCTTCTTGGCAATTTCACGCACGGTCGTGCCATGGAAACCTTTTCGAGTAAAAAGCTGCAAAGCTGCGCGCTCGATCTTGAGCTTGTTTTTTTCGACCGTGCCGTGCAGCAACTTGGGCATTTTATTTCCCGATCGATTTCGGGTATGTTACATCAAAGCGAGCGCTCGCTCTCTATAAAGAGCCATAGGGCTTTTACATCGATTCACGGTATGATGTCAAGAAAATTTTCGATCAGGCACGATTGAAGCAAACTGCAAGACTCAAAGGAGGCTTCTGTGAAGGGAAAAGTCGCCGTGATTACCGGTGCCGCCAGTGGAATCGGCTATGCCATCGCAAAATCATTCGCCGAGGCGGGCGCCCATTGCGTGCTGGCCGATCTCAACCCAAAGTCTGGTGAACGCGCGCGACTCGAACTCGAGGCCATCGGCCCTACATGCGCCTTCGTTGCCGCCAATGTCGCTGACGCCGCCGAGGTTCGCCGCCTCGTGGAAACAGCCGTAGAAAAGTTCGGGCGCCTCGACATTTTGGTCAATAATGCCGGCCTGCAACACGTCTCCCCGGTTGTGGACTTTCCCGAAGAGTGCTGGAATCACCTGATCGGCGTGATGCTGACGGGAACCTTCCTATGCTGCAAATATGCCTTGCCGCACATGATCCGCCAAAAGTGGGGCCGGATTATCAATATCGACTCGCTGCATGGCAAGGTTGCGTCCCCCTTTAAGTCGGCTTACGTTGCCGCGAAACACGGAGTTCTGGGGCTGACAAAAGTAGTGGCGCTCGAAGTCGCCGAGCACAACATAACATCCAATGCCATTTGCCCGGCCTATGTACGCACTCCGCTGGTCGAAAAGCAAATTGACGACCAAGCCACTCGCCACGGAATCTCGCGGGACGACGTCGTCCGCAAAATCATGCTTGAGCCCGCCGCCATCCGCAGGCTCCTTGAACCCGATGAAGTCGCATCCCTGGCGCTCTACTTGTGTTCTGATAAGGCCGCGGGCATTACGGGGGCGGCTTTGGATATGGACCTCGGCTGGACTGCTCGTTAAGCGTGCTCTTGGTGCGTGCTTTCGATAAGCATACTTTCGATGGGCATTAGTTCGACAGGCATTAGTTCGGCGAAGCCGTGTCCCACGAAGCGAGATCGTTAATGCGTTACAAGCATCGAATCGAGGGAGTGTGTAATGCAATCTCGCGATTACATTTTTTGGGAGGTCAACGTCCAGGCCGATTTCATGCTGCCCGGAGGCAAACTCTACGTGCCCGGAGCCGAGAAACTTCTCCCTAATATACGTAAGCTCACGGACGCGGCGCGGCGGGGCGAAGTGTTTCTGGTTTCGCATGGCTGCTTTCATACGCCCAACGATCCGGAGTTCCAGCAGTTTCCGCCGCATTGCGTGAAAGGCTCTCCCGGCGCGGAATTTGTGCCGGAAGCGTTGACGGAGAATTTCGTTCGCGTGGAAAACGAAAGCAACGCCGGCCTGCCTGAAGATCTCTCTAAATATCAGCAAATCATTTTGGAGAAGCAAACGCTGGATATTTTTGAAACCCGCCATGCCAACGCGCTAATCGACCGCTTGAGCAGTGCTGCGGAATTTGTAGTCTTTGGAGTAGTAACGGAATACTGCGTCAACTACGCTGCCAAGGGCTTGTTGAAGCGAAACCGGAGAGTAGCGGTGGTTCAAGATGCGATCGAAACCCTGGCTCCCGAACTCGGCACCAAGACGCTTGCAGAATTGCAACGCCTGGGAGCGAGGCCCGTCACGACCGATGAGATCCTTGAACGACTGGTATCGTGATCCAGTTTGTTCTCCACCAACAACCCTTCTTACAGCAGCATCCCGGCAATGGAAGCCGACATCAAGTTGGCCATCGTCCCGGCGAGCATGGCGCGAATGCCAAGCCTAGCCAGATCCGCTTTTTTGTTGGGAGCCAGCGCGCCGATTCCGCCCATTTGAATTCCGATGGAGCTGAAATTGGCAAAGCCGCACAGTGCGAAAGTGGCAATCGTGAACGAGCGGGGATCGAGCGCCGCTTTCTGCGGCCCAAGCATGGAGAACGCCACCAGTTCATTCAGCACCATGCGGACGCCCAGAAGATTGCCAATCAGACGGCAGTCATGCCAGGGAACTCCAATCACCCATGCGATGGGTGCAAACAACGCGCCGAGTATGGACTCCAGGCTTGATGGAACCCACACGATGTGAGCGTGAATTCCGCTCATGATTCCATCGAGCAATGCGATTAACGCGAGGAACGAAATCAGCATGGCGGCGATGTTCAGCGCCATGTGCAAACCATCGGTGGTGCCGCGCGCGATGGCCCCCAGCAGATTTTGGCTCTTTTCCAGCTCTGCTTCTTCTTCGCTCATCACCACGCGGCCCGCGGTTTTAGGCACTTCGGTCTCCGGCACCAGCATCTTGGCCATCAGCAGCGTGCCCGGTGCGGTCATGATGACGGCGCTAAGCAGGTGCTTCGGCTCTATCCCGAAGGCGATGTAAGCCGCCATGATGCTGCCGGAGACGTGCGCCATACCGCTCGTCATCACCGTCATCAACTCCGAATATGTGAGGTCGGGCAGGAATGGCCGAATCGTCTGTGGCGCTTCGGTCTGGCCCATGAAAATGCTGGCCGCCACGTTCAATGACTCCGCGCCGCTCACCCCCATCAGCCGGATCATCAGCCACGCAGCGGCTCTGATTACCAACTGCATGACGCCGATGTAATAAAGCACCGCGAAGAGCGCGCAGATGAAGATCACTGTCGGCAAAACCTGGAATGCAAAATAAAAACCCAGGTGCGAGCCCTGTTTACCGAGATCTCCAAAGACAAATTGCGACCCGGCGAAGGCGTAGCCCAGAAGCCGGTTCACCGCGTCTCCGGCCTTTTGAAAAAGCCTTCGGCCGAACTCAATCTTCAGAACAAAAATGGCGAAGGCAACCTGCAGCCCAAGCCCCCAGGCTACCGTCTTCACGCGAATGGCGCGCCGGTTCGTGGAGAAGGCATAGGCGAGTCCCAACATGGTGAGCAATCCGAGAATGCCAGTGAAACGTCCCATCTTTCTCCCCTTTTATAAAACCGTTCTATAAGTCATGGTTTTGCCAATCAATGTTCCCCCTTAAAGATCACGCGATGAATCAAGGGCGGTTTCCCCGCAGGCGGGGCTCCTGAAATTTGATAACTTTCTTCCAGCAGGGTTCTTGCTCGCACAGCCTGAGCGTCCGAGTGGCAGTGAATGGTACACAACGACTCGCCGGCCGAAACTCCGTCGCCGATCTTCTTATGGATAACAATACCTACGGCGGGATCAACGGAATCTTCCTTACGCTCGCGTCCTCCGCCGAGAATGACACAGGCGGTACCGACTTGTTCGCACGCAATCGCGGTCACAAATCCAGCTCGGCGGCTGGGCACTTCGACGCGATGATCGGCGCTCGGAAGCCGCGCCGGATCGTCGATCACGCTGATATCGCCGCCCTGCAACTCGATCATTTGGCGGAACCGGTCAAAAGCTTTGCCCGACACCAGTATTTCCTGCGCCAGCCGCTTCCCATCCGCCACCGTCGCGGACGCGCCCCCGAGGTAAAACATCCACGCCGCCAACTCGAAGCAGAGCTCGCGCAGATCCCCAGGCCCTCCACCGCGCAAAACCTCTATGCACTCCTGCACTTCGAGCGCGTTGCCGACCGTGCGTCCGAGCGGCTGATTCATGTCGGTGATGAGCGCAACCATTTGTTTGCCTATCCGTTCGCCAGTTTCGACCATGAGTTCGGCGAGAAAGACCGCATCTTCCTCCTTCTTCATAAAAGCCCCTGAGCCCGTTTTCACGTCAAGCACGAGAGCGTCGGTGCCTTCGGCGAGTTTCTTGCTCATGATGGAGGCGCAGATAAGATACGGACTCTCAACCGTGCCGGTAACGTCCCGCAGCGCATAAAGTTTGCGGTCAGCCGGAGCGATTTTCTCAGTCTGGCCAATCATCGAACAGCCGCAAGCCTTAAGCACTCGATGAAATTCGGCCACTGATAGGCCCACGCGAAATCCTGGAATGGATTCAAGCTTGTCGAGCGTGCCGCCGGTGTGGCCCAACCCGCGGCCGCTGATCATCGGGACGAAGAGGCCTGCCGCAGCGACTAGCGGGGCGAGCACGAGCGAGGTCTTGTCGCCGACGCCGCCGGTGGAATGCTTGTCCACTTTCTTTGCGGGAAGAAAGCTGAGATCGAGGACTTCCCCGGAATGCAGCATGGCGTCCGTGAGCGCCGCCGTCTCCTCGCGCGTCATCCCGCGCAGCACTACTGCCATGAGCCATGCTGCCATCTGGTAATCGGGAATGCTGCCGTCAATACACCCAGCAACGAGGTATCCAATTTCGGCGCCCGATAGTGCGCCGCCATCGCGCTTTTTGCGGATGAGATCGATGACGCGAAATTGCGCAATAGTCGGCTGGCTCACTTGAGGCGAAAGCCCTCCGGCAGAAGGTCTGTGATCAGGCTTTGCTTCGAGCCTTTGTCGCCCTGGTAAAAGATGACAGCGCGTGGCCCGAATTCATAGATAACCTGCCGGCACGCGCCGCAGGGCGAGCATGGAACTCCGTGATCGTTGGTGACCGCGACGGCTTGAATCTCAAGCTCAGGGCCATCTTTCGCAATCGCCGAAAAGATCGCGGTACGCTCGGCGCAGTTGGTCATTCCATACGACGAGTTTTCGACGTTGCATCCGACGAACATCTGACCTTTCGAGGTAAGGATGGCGGCTCCCACCCTAAAATCAGAAAAGGGAGCGTAGGCATTCTTCATTACTTTGCGCGCTGCACGGAGCAGCCGTTCGCGCGTGGCGGATGACACCTTGGTTGCTCGCATACCAAACCAGTTTGCCGAAGAACTTTTTGCTCTAGATCAAGAGCGGTCATTGTAACGCGTGCGTGGCAGCGACAGCAGAGATTTTCGCGGCCCCCAACGCGAGCATCCACAAATGCCTGGCGGTCTTGACGATCCGCAGAACGGGTGTTAATTTCAGGCCACACGTGGGTATCCGGGAGACATCGTTCTGAGTAGAGCAGTGAAGATGCGACCATCGTCCGCTCCCGGCTCCGTGGATCTCGGCAAGCGGGAATTCTTAATTCGGTGTTGCCAGGGAGCCTCTGCGACGCTCATTCCAGCGGGTCTGCACGGTCTAGGCCGGCCCTCGCTCTACGTTTTTGGCTCTGCGGACACATCTTCTTCCAACGCAGAATTCCACTTGCATCCTCACTATCGAATGCCACGGCCTCTCGATGCCGTGCTCCTCAAAACCCAGTCCGGCCTCGACGATTTTGTCACGGAAAAATATGCCGACCAGATCGCAGCAATTCTTGCCCGATGGAGTTCGGGACTGCTGCAGTCTCCGCCAGATGTAACGCCGATTCAGAATGTGCTTGCGCCGAATTTCGTGGCATCTTCTCCGCGCCCGGTTGTTTCAAGAGTCTTGCGTCCGGGCCCGGCGATCGAGGTCCGTCGCCAGACATTCGATGGCGAGACTGAAATCGGTCGCGAGATGTTTCTGCAGGAATTCAGATCCGCGCTGAGTGGCTTTTCAAAGATTCTCACCGCCGAATTTCAGGTAACAAGTATCGATGCCACTTCGATGGATGGCGCTTCGCTGTCAGCGGCGCAGTTGTCTCCGGGTGGACTACAGACTCGCATTCGCTACGAGTTGGTCGCCACCGGCCCCGGTTTCTATCGCGAACAGCGCGCCGGCTACTGGCAGATTACATGGCAGAATACTTCGCAGCCATCGGCATCGCCCGAATTTCGCATCCTCCGATGGAAGACGGTGGAGGAGACACAGAGCCGCTCCACTTCTCCGGGCTATCTCGACATCACAGCCGGGGCGCTCGGCGCTAATGCCTCCTACGCGGCACAGTTGCTGCACGGCACCGACTATTGGCGCACGGTGCTCGACGGCGCTTGCGGCATCGATATCTACGGCCACAACGGCGTTTCGGTTGGCGACATCGATGGTGATGGCTTTGACGATCTATACGTTTGCCAGCCTGCAGGACTTCCGAACCGGCTCTATCGCAATCGCGGCGACGGCACGTTCGACGACATCACCGAAAGTTCGGGCGTCGGCGTGATCGAAAATACGGCCTGCGCGCTTTTTGTCGACATCGATAACGATGGGCGGCAGGATTTGATCGTGGTGCGCGCAACAGGGCCGATGCTGTTCCTGAACCAAGGCGGCGGCAAGTTTCGCCAGAAAGCAAATGCGTTTCAGTTCGCCACTCCGCCGCAAGGCACCTTTACCGGCGCGGCGGTCGCCGATTACGACCGCGACGGATGGCTCGACATCTACTTCTGCCTCTACGTTTATTACCAGGGTACAGACCAATACAAATATCCCACTCCTTATTATGCCGCCGAGAACGGGCCTCCGAATTTCATGATGCGTAACAATCGTGATGGCACGTTTCGCGATGTAACCGCCGAGACCGGCCTCAACCAGAACAATACGCGCTACAGTTTTTGTTGCGCGTGGAGCGACTTCAACGGCGATGGCTGGCCCGATCTTTACGTAGTCAACGATTTCGGGCGGAAGAACCTCTACCGCAACAATGGCAACGGAACTTTCACCGATATCGCTGCGCAAGCGGGAGTCGAGGATATCGGCGCGGGAATGAGCGTCTGCTGCCTCGACTATGACAACGATGGCGTGGACGACCTCTATGTTGCGGACATGTGGACGGCGGCGGGCGAGCGCATTTCGATGCAGGAGATTTTCCAGAAAAACGCACCTTTAGAAACGCGCGCGCTCTATCACAAGCACGCCATGGGCAATTCGCTTTTTAGAAACGTGTCGCGGAAGAAGCCTAAAGATGGCAGCGGTTCTCTATCTTCATCTATATCCTTTGCGGACACAACGCAAGCCGCCGGAGTCGGAATTGGGCGATGGGCGTGGTCGAGCGACGCCTGGGATTTCGATCATGACGGCTTTCCCGATCTCTACATCACCAACGGCTTTATCAGCGGCCCTTCGCGATCGGAGGAAGACCTGAACAGTTTCTTCTGGAGGCAGGTAGTTGCCAATTCGCCCAACCAGGCGAAGCCTTCGCAGGAATACGAACAGGGCTGGAGCGCGATCAACGAACTGATTCGGGCGGATGGCACCTGGAGCGGCTACGAGCGCAACATTTTCTACGCGAACAATGGTGATGAAACGTTCTCCGATATTTCGGGCGTCATCGGCCTCGACTTTCTGGAAGACGGCCGCGCCTTCGCCCTCGCGGATTTCGATCATGATGGCCGCCAGGAACTGTTTTTAAAGAATCGCAATGCGCCCCAGGTGAGGCTTTTGAAGAACGTCATGGAAAACCTTCCTCCCTCCATCTCCTTCCGCCTGCACGGCACCAAAAGCAATCGCGACGCCATTGGCGCCGTGGTTACGTTGGAAACCGATGTTGCGCGCCGAACTCGCGCGTCGCAAGTTAGATCGCTACAAGCCGGATCGGGATTCCTTTCGCAGCACAGCAAAGACATTTTCTTTGGCCTGGGAACGGCGCAGAGCCCTGTGCGTGCGTCGATTCGTTGGCCGAGCGGACTGGTGCAGCAACTCTGCGATCTGCCAATCAACCACCGGGTATGGGTCGAAGAAGGCTCCGACGCAGTTCGCATAGAAGCTTTCAAAACACAAGTAGAGCATGGTAAATTCGCCGACGCGCGATCATTTGACGCAACGCCACAGCCAATCGAAGCCCTGCCGACAACCGTTGAGACATGGTTGCTTGCTCCGATGCAAGCTCCCGATTTTTCCGTTCCCAATCTCAGCCCGCAAACCGTCACTCTATCCTCCCTGCGCGGTAAGCCGGTGCTGCTCAACCTTTGGGCCTCTGAAGCGGTACGATGCAGGCGAGATTGGTTCACCTTCAATCAGCGTCACGCGAAGTGGGCGGCGCAGGGTCTCCAACTGCTTTCGGTCAATGTGGATGACCCCGCAAACGCGGAGAACGCTGCGCAACTGGTCCGGAAGCACGATCTTACGTTTCCCATCCTGCTCGGCTCTCCTGGCCAGGCCGACACCGCTGCCATCTACAACATTCTTTATCGTTACATTTTCGATCGCCATCGCGACCTCTCGCTTCCAACATCGTTCTTGATCAACGCCAAGGGAGAGATCGTTAAGGTTTATCAAGGTCCAGTGCACGCTGACCACGTTGAATACGACTTCCTGCACATCCGTGAAACCAGCGCGGAGCGCATGGCGAGAGCGCTTCCCTTTCCTGGCGTGACCGACACCATCGAATTTGGACGCAATTATCTTTCTTACGGCTCCGTGTTTTTTCAGCGTGGCTACATGGATCAAGCCGCAGCGTCTTTTCAGATTGCCCTGCGCGACGATCCGGCAAGCGCCGAAGCTCTCTATGGCATTGGCAGCGTGTATCTCGATCAGCAGAAGACGGCACCAGCGCGAGAGAGTTTTGAACGCACGCTCAAACTGCGCGCGAGCTATCCCGATACCATGGCAAATTCCTGGAATAACCTCGGCTTGCTTGCCGCCCGCGAAGGTAGCACCGGCGAAGCAATCGAAGACTTTCACCAGGCACTCAAATTGAGTCCCGATCACCTGATTGCGCTCGATAATCTCGGCAGCGCTTATCGCCAGCGGATGCGCTGGGATGATGCTCGCAAAACTTATGAGCGAGCGCTCGAGGTCAACGCCAACGACGCTGAAGCCAATTACGGTCTCGGAATGATCTTTGCGCAAAATGACGATACCGAGCGTGCGTTTGATTCTCTGCAGAAAGCGCTAATGCTGCGTCCCATCTATCCGGAGGCACTGAACAACCTCGGAATTCTCTATCTGCGCACCAACCGCCGCGATCAAGCCGTGGCAAGTTTTGAGGAAAGTATCCGCGTCGCCCCTGCCTTCGATCAGTCTTACCTGAACTTGGCGCGAGTCTACGTTTTGGAGGACGCGCCACAAAGAGCTAGATCCGTTCTGCTCGAACTTCTCAAGCAGCATCCAGGGCACGAGCAGGCCCAAAAAATGATGGACCAATTGGGGCCGCCAGAGCGTCAGTAGCGGGCAACGTTGAATTCAGGAGCCGTGTCTCTCAATTCCTAAAACGCAGAGAAAGCACACCGACATAGCGCCGGCGTCTCGCCGGCTGTTGCGGAACCGAAAGTAGCCCGCTGCATAGAGCCTCGCCATCTCGCGCCAGTCGCCGGAACCGGAGTAAAATGTCTCCAACTTTCGAAGCTCAGGAGGACTCCCCCGTGAAAATTACAATTGGCGGTTTGATGCTTTTACCGTTGTCGCTTTCACTCTCCGCCGCGGCGCAAAATGGCGGCAATCCCGCCCCTGCGGACTGGCGGCAACCTTTCCAGTTGAGCAGCACGACCTTTGCCAACGACACTGTCTTGCCCCTCAGCATGATCGATAACATCATCGCTAACGGCTCCAACTCCTGTTCACTCAATGGAGCGACCGGCGGAGACCAATCTCCCGAGCTGTCCTGGACCCACGCGCCCTGGCGTACCGCCAGTTTTGCCGTGACCTTGTACGACACCACCGCCGCCTTCACGCACTGGGGGATGTACGACATTTCTCCCACCGTAAGCGGGCTTCCCGAAAACGCCGCCGTCGCTGGAAGCACGTACGGCAAGCAGGTCGTCAACGACTTCGGGAATCCTCAATATAACGGGCCATGCCCGCCCGCAAACGTTGCGCCTTTTGTCCATGACTACGTTTTCACTGTCTATGCTCTCGATACCTTGCTTCGCCTGCCCTCATCGGCGAATTTTCCGGCAAATGCCGAGAGTCTGTATCAGGCATTGATTAAGGCCGGAGAGGACGGCCACATTTTGGCCACCTCAAGCATCGTTGGCTTCTACTCGACAACACCGTCAACCCCATGAAGAGGCCCTGACGAGATTTGAAAACAGGGCGCTGAGGGCCGGCAGCTACGGAGGTGCGCCCGCACGCCGGTAAGCCTCAACACTGCTAAACTAGGAGCAATGTCTACCCAGACCGCAAACTTTCCCACCACCGCAACCACAACCGCTCCCGCATCCGCCGGAGTGTTGATGCCCGCTTTCACGCTCTGGTGGCGCGAAGTCGTACGCTTCTACCGCCAGAAAGCTCGCGTGGTGGGCGTGATCCTTTCTCCGCTCCTGTTCTGGGTTGTCCTCGGCTCCGGCTTCGGCACTTCTTTTCGTTCGGGACAGGCCGCCGGCCAGCAGAACTACCTGGATTACTTCTATCCCGGCACGCTCGTCATGATCGTGCTCTTCACAGCAATTTTTACGATGATGTCGGTGATTGAAGATCGCAACGAAGGTTTCCTGCTTTCGGTGCTGGTCGCGCCCGTGCCGCGGGCCGCTATTGTCCTGGGAAAAGTCTTGGGCGGCACCACTCTCGCCGCTGCCCAGGGATTGATTTTTCTCATCTTCTCGCCTCTCGTCGGCATCCACATGACGCTCGGCTCATTCGGGCTGATCGTGCTCACCGTGTTCCTGGTTTCATTCGCTCTCACCGCGCTCGGCTTCGCCATCGCGTGGCCCATGGATTCGACCGCCGCCTTTCACGCCATCATCAACTTATTTCTCATTCCGCTATGGCTGCTTTCAGGAGCGCTCTTCCCCATTTCCAAGGCTTCAGGATGGATTCGCTGGCTCATGTATGCCAACCCGCTGACCTACGGTGTCGAAGCGCTGCGCACGCTGATGTATCCCGGAGCGCCCAGTTCGTTCTCATTCGACTTCTCGCTGACCGCATCGATTCTGACGCTCGTGCTGTTTTCGCTCTTCATGTTCGGCCTGGCCTTCGTGCTGGCGAATCGGCGCACGACCAAGCCGGCAGCGTAGAATTCCGTTGCGTACTTGTCATCCCGAGCGAAGCGAGAGATCTGTATTTTGCGGCGAGCTGCAGATCTCTCGCTTCGCTCGGGATGACAAAATAGATTTGAAAATTACAGAATTTCCCGATTACCAAATTACAAAATGCCCCTAGACATTCTCGCCCTGGCCGCGCACCGCGATGATGTAGAGCAAACCTGCGGCGGCACCCTCCTCAAAATGGCCGAACGCGGATACCGCACCGGCATCCTCGACCTCACGCAAGGCGAAATGGGCACGCGCGGCACCGCCGAAGATCGCGCCAACGAAGCTGCTGAAGCTGCACGCATCTTGAAAGTCTCCTGGCGACATGGGCTCGATATCCCCGACGGCCGCGTCGAAAATACCTGGGAGAATCGCCTCAAGGTCGTCCGCGTGCTGCGCGAACAGCGTCCGCGCGTGCTGATCCTTCCCTACTGGGAGGGTCGGCATCCCGACCATTACACGGCCTCGGCTCTTGGATATGAGGCGGCGTTTCTATCGGGTCTCGCCAAACTAGCTCTCAGCTCTCAGCTCTCGGCTCGGAGCGAAACCACCACCGATTCGGCTCCGCCTCATCGCCCGTTCAAAATTCTTTATGCCAGCCTCTACCGCGACGTGCGGCCAACGTTTGTCGTCGACATCACCGATCAATTTGAAACGCGTTTCGCCTCGCTGATGGCCTACAAATCTCAGTTCACCGACCAGGAGGCAGGCAGCCGAATCTTCCCCGCACAGAAAGAGATTCGCGCGCGGATTGAATCCATGGCCCGCTACTATGGTCTGCTCGGCGGCGTCACCTACGCGGAGCCGTTCGTGCAGAAAGAAGTCGGCTTGGTGGATGACGTGATGGCGATTCCGGTAAAGTCGATCTGACCGGGCTGGGATCAGGACGGGTGGCCCATTCAAGCCCGGTTTTGGCTTGAGTGGGGCAGTTCCACTGCTGGAGGGAGTCTTCCTGCCGCTCTTTCATGTTCCCGTGCCGTCTATTCCGACTCGATCTCTGCCGCAAAATCCCCACTCTAAAGTTCGCCAAGAGCGCGAAATTTAGGATTGGCCACTCACCCGAGGAGTAGACTCAGTCGGCTGTAATCGGTCAAACCATTCGCGACTAGGAGATGAGATGAAATACGTGGATCACTTGGAATGAACGCCCGCAAGGTTCGCCGGCGGAGTACGAGAATGCGCAGAAGCGAATCCTGGAGGTATTTGGTCAGTGGAAGGCGCCAGCGAATTTCAAGATCGAGTTCTTCGTGATTCGCGTGGGCGATTGGGGCGGGCACTTGCTGGCGGACTGCGACGATCCGCTGGCGGTTCACAAGTTTTGTTCGATGCTCCCGGCATTTACGATGGAGGCACGTCCGGTAATTCCGGTCGCGGACGCAGTCCGTGCGGAACTCGAAGTGATGGCCTGGCGCGACGGCCTGCCGAGCAAATGACGAGGAAGGTTACTGCCCCGCTCAAGCCAGCACACGGCTTGAGTGGGTTAGCCGCATTGACAAGTGACAACATACACTTTACGGTCTATTCTTAGTGATCAGAAGCTTCAAGCATCGCGGTCTCAAGCGACTCTATGAGCGCGACGACCGTAGCGGAATACGACCTGACCTCGTGGATACAGTTCAGGAAATTCTTACCGTTCTCGATGGGTCGGCGACCCCACAGGGACTTGACCTGCCCGGCTACCGGCTTCATCGGCTCAAGGGCGATCTTAAAGGGTTTTGGGCGGTTAGCGTGCGGGCGAACTGGCGAATCATTTTTCGCTTTGAGGGCGCGGATGCGTTTCACGTTGAATTGATCGACTATCACTAGGCGAAAGAGAGGAACCATTCCATGTCCATGAAATCCAGGCCTATGAAAAATCCCGCGCATCCCGGACGTATCGTAAGGAGCGCATGCCTTGTGCCTTTGGGCTTATCGGTTACCGAGGGGGCCAAAATCCTTGGCGTCACACGGCAAACGCTGAACAACGTCATCCACGGCAAGTCGGGGATCAGTCCGCAGATGGCGATCCGGCTCTCGAAGGCGTTTGGCAGCACGCCGGAAACGTGGCTACGGATGCAGCTTGCCTATGATCTCGCACAGGCGCGAAAGGAGGAGCGCAAGATCAAGGTTCGTCGGCAGTACGGGTTGCAGGAATTGCACGCGTAGGATTGACATCCCGGTCGACGAACAAAAACCCGCCCAAGCAGAGCGTTGGACGGGGCACCCTCCGAGGTTTCGAAGGGGGTAGGCTGGGCCACCCGCCCAAGTGACGGGAAAGGCCACTGCCCCGACCAGTTTGTTCATCTGGAGTACGGGTTGAAAACAAACTCACCTATGGCGCGGCCTAGCTTGATGGCGGAAAACAACGAGATAAAGAATATCGGCCACTTGCCAGCGTCTCCCCATCCCACGGGATCAGTTAGCGATACCGTGTTTGGATCCTTCACCGCAATTGGTGTTCCCGACATTGAAAGGATCGGGCCTTGGATGAGGGTGAGAGACTGCAGATCTGAGGGCAGATAGAGACTCTCTTTTACACAGCTTGCTATATCTATGCAACCAACCTCTTTTGGTTCAAGTTTGCGCCAGTTTTTCGTTTGGTCGCATTGCTGCGAAGGTGGGACCACGGAACACGCCGAGTAGTAGAGGTAGCTTTTGTCAGACAGATGCGGAAGAAACTGCTTGCGATATGTTTCAGAGTTCGGCCAATACACGATGCCTGTTCCAATCTGCGTTTGGAAAAATATTGTGGCTCTTGGTTCAACGATCCTCGGAAACATCCAAAACGCGAGTAGGATGACGCAATAGCGCTTCCAACCACCCACAGCCAAGTGAAGACGGGTATCGAGGACGGACGGTTTTCAAACCACCTTCCGATATTCATGATCGTTTCCTGAGCCTGGACATTCTCCTAGAACAAAGTCTACGCTCATGTTAAGGGGCACACCCGACAGCTACTCATTTCAAAAACCAGAGGGTGCCCCGTCCAAGCTTCGCTTGGGCGGGCCTTTACCGCGCCGCGACTTCGTCCAGCCGTGCCAACGTATCGGGATACCGGCGCACCAAGAGCACCAGGGCGGCTGCCTGAGGATTCGGCTTCGCTCGTCCTTGTTCCCATTTTTCCAGGGTTCGTTCGTTAATACGCAGCCTGCGCGCGAAGACTGCGCGCGAGCAGCGCAGCTTCTTCCGCGTGTCCAGGATGAGTTTTGAATCGACCTTGGGGAGCGGCAAGGACTCGACTTTATAACTCCGCAATGTGATCTTGCCTTCGCGGCGGCCCTTCATTGCAGCCATGCCCTCCATCAGTTCCCCGAAAATGTCCCTCTTTGCCATAAGGGAAGTATACGCTAATAGCGTACTCTATCGTGATGGCTCGGACACTCGGCGGACTGCAGATCAATGGCTAAATACGGATATCCGTTTCCGAGGAAGCCGGGCGCTTTCCCCACTCAAGCCAAAACAGGGCTTGAATGGGCCACCCGCCGGCTGGGTGGAGGGGGTAGGGGTCCTTCGACTTCGCCTGTTTTTCACTTCGTGAAGAACAGGCTGCGCTCAGGATGACAACTTAAGCATATGACAACCTTAATCATTTTGAAGAAATGCCCCTTCACGCCGCCGTATAATAGCTGGTTCCTCATATCCGCCGACGCGCTTGGCAACTCCCTCTCGAATCCAGCGTCCGACGCAAAGGAGATCATCATGGCTACTCTCACTGAAGTCCCGACCCAAACAAAGACCCGCATCGAATCCGACAGCATGGGCAAAATCGAAGTCCCCTCCAACGTTTATTGGGGAGCGCAAACCCAGCGCTCGCTGCTGCATTTCAACATCGGACGCGACACCATGCCTCCGGAACTGATTCACGCGTTTGGCACGCTTAAGAAGGCTTGCGCGCTGGTGAATCAAGATCTGGGCAAGCTTCCTCCGAACCTATCGAAGCTCATCGTCGAAGCCGCCGATGAAGTCATTGCCGGGAAACTAGATGACCAGTTCCCACTGCGCATCTGGCAGACGGGTTCGGGCACGCAGACCAATATGAACGTGAATGAGGTCATCTCCAATCGCGCGATTGAGATTGCGGGTGGCGAATTGGGCTCGAAGAAGCCGGTGCATCCGAACGATCACGTCAACATGTCGCAGTCGTCGAATGATACGTTTCCGACGGCGATGCACATTGCGGCGGCCGAGCGTGTGAAGAACGCGCTGATTCCGGCGATCAAGACCGTGCGCAATGCCATTGCAGCCAAGGCCAAGGAATTCGACAACGTGGTGAAGATCGGCCGCACGCACTTGCAGGATGCTGTCCCGTTGACCATTGGACAGGAATTCGGGGGCTGGGCGAGTTTGCTGGAGCGTGATATCAAGAGGTTAGAGCAGGCGCTGGAAGGTCTCTACGATCTGGCGATCGGCGGGACGGCGGTGGGCACGGGGCTGAACACGCATCCGGAATTTGCCGAGCGTGCGGCTAAGAAGATTGCTGAACTTACGGGACTTCCCTTCCGCTCGCATCCCAACAAGTTCGCCGCGCTTTCGGCGCACGATGAGATTGTATTCGCGCAAGGAGCGATGGAAACCTTGGCCGCTTCGCTGATGAAGATCTCGAACGATATTCGCTGGCTCGCCTCCGGTCCGCGCTGCGGCCTAGGCGAGCTGTCGATTCCAGAAAACGAACCGGGATCGTCGATCATGCCCGGCAAGGTGAACCCTACGCAATGCGAAGCTATGACTATGGTCTGCGCGCAGGTCCATGGGGCTACGGCTGCGGTCGGATTCGCGGGATCGCAGGGCAACTTTGAGCTCAACGTGTACAAGCCCGTAATCATCTATAACTTTCTGCACTCCGTCACTTTGATTACCGATGCGTGTCACGGATATGTGGAGTACATGCTCAAGGGCATTGAGGTCGATCGCGCCAAAGTGGATTGGTACGTGAAGAATTCGCTGATGCTGGTCACGGCGCTCGCTCCGAAGGTGGGATACGACAAGGCGGCGCAGATTGCGCACACGGCACACGTCGAGCATTCGAGCCTGCGCGAAGCGGCGCACAAGCTGGGATATCTTACGGGCGAGGAATTTGATTCGCTGGTTAAGCCGGAAAAGATGACGCATCCGTAAAGAGAACCAGATGGTGTGAAGACGGGGCTCCGCTCCGTCCAATCGCGGGGCAAAGCGCCGCACAACTCGCAAGATCAGCCGCTAACGAACCTCAGTCTCACGCGCCTACTGCGGCGTTGCCGTGATTGGCGTGGGCGCGTTTTTTGGCGTGCTCAGATAGCCGGTGATCTTGTTCTTGTCCACGGTCCAGACCACGAGCTCGTAGAGCATGTGATTGCGTCCGGTGTAGAACTGCACCGGCTCGCTCTGGTTCTTGTCTCGTTTCTCGATGGTTTTGTCGTCAGCGGTGACGTTCAGCGAATATTTGCCATGCTTCGGGTCGGTCTTCTTGAGTTGCAAGGCTACGGTTGAGAAGGCTTGCGGCTTGGCGCCTTTGTTTAACGTGAATTCGTAATACTGGCGATCGCCCCTGTGTTTGAGGGCTTCGAGATCGCTGCGCGTATTGGCGATCAAGCCGCTCTGCTGGCCGAGATCGCCTATGGTGCTTTGCAGTTTCGCGATGGTCTGGTCGAGCGAGGCCTTGGTGGCGGCCACGTCCGATTTCACGCCGCCGACGTTGGTCTTCACCGAGCCGACTTCGCCGGAAACGGCGCTAACATCTTTTTTCTCTTCCTCCGCTTGGGCGGCGATGCGGGCCGATGCGGCTTGGGTCTCACGCTGCAATTCAGCGGCGCGGCTTGTCAATTCCTTCTTGGTCATGCCCAGCTGATGGGCCAGCGTCTCGGAATCAGCCTCGGCAGCCTGCATGCGCTTGGTGAGGTCGGCGACTTGCTTCTGGCTGGAGGCCTGATCTTGCGTCAGCTTATCGAGCTTGCCGTGTTGGTCGTAAATAAAGAACGATGATGCTCCGGCATAGGCAACGAGCAGCACGATTAAAACCCATTTTCCGATGTTGCTCTGCGGTTCGGGATGGTAAACAGCCGGTTGCTCGCCTTCAGACATGAGGGGTCTCCATTCAAATTTAACCTTTGAATTCACTGTAGAACCATTGTTTGTGAGATGCGGGCTGCTGTCAATTGCGTTGCAGGTTCTTGGGGTGGATGGGGCGCAACGCCGGAAAAGCGCCGAGACGTGCGGCACCCGCTAGAATAAGCCCGTGAAGAGATGTGACGCGATCATTGTTGGCGCAGGCATCATAGGGCTTTCGCTGGCGCTTGAACTGAATAAGCGTGGTCTTCGGGTGCTGCTAGTGGAGAAGGGCGAGCCGGGGCGCGAGGCGTCATGGGCAGCAGGCGGAATGCTGGTCGACTTCGCCGGCGAGACGCGGCCCGCATTGCGCGATCTCGCGACGGCTAGCGCGCGGATGTATCCCGAGTTCGTCCGCGAACTGGAGGATGAATCGGGTCTGAAGATTGATTTGCGATCCCAAGGCACGCTGCTTTTTATTGACGAGCCTCCCGAGCCAGACGCTCCGGACGGACATGGATGGCAAACGCGGTGGCGCGAACTGGAACCCAGCCTAGAGGCATCGAATCTGAGGGCCAAAGGTCGTGTGGGAGTTTATCTGGAGGAACGATGCGTCGATCCCCGGCATTTAACCGCAGCCGCTATCGCCGCCGCGCGGCGGCGCGGAATTGATTTTTCATCCGGCGATCATGTGCTGGAGCTCGAAGTGGAGGACGGTAAGGCACGCGGCGTCCGCACCAACAAAACGCAATTTGCCGCTGGCATCGTGGTGAATTGCGCTGGAGCCTGGGCCGGGCAGATTGGGCCTCATGCATTTCCGACGCGGCCGGTCAAGGGGCAAATGCTGTGCGTCATCCTGCCGCAAAAGGAAATGGTGCGCCATGTAATTCGCACGCCCGACGTTTACTTGATCCCGCGCAGCGACGGGCGGATGCTGATCGGGGCGACGGTCGAAGAAGCGGGTTTCGACAAGCAGACTGTGCCCGAGACAATTCAAAAATTGCGGCAGGCGGCGCTCGATCTGGTCCCGAAATTGGCCGACGCACGGATTCTGGAAGCGTGGGCGGGACTGCGTCCGGGTACGCCCGACGGGTTGCCGATTTTGGGCGCCACGCCTACGCCGGGATATTTTGTGGCTACTGGGCATTTTCGGGATGGGATTTTGCTGGCGCCGGTCACGGCTCGGGCGATGGGACAGATCGCAACCGGACACAAGCCGCAAGTTGACTTGTCAGAATTCTCGGCCAGCCGTTTTCGCTGACTAATGCAGGCCCCGCTTCCGAAACAGCGATCATCTAAGAGGTATATACTGAAACGTTTTCGGCGATCATATTTTCTAAGTACGCGCGGCCAGCGCGCCAGAAAGGTATCCCCATGGCTTCCCCGGCAGTCGATTTTGCCCGCAATAATCAACCGCGTTTTCTCGACGAACTGAAGACTCTTCTCCGCATACCCAGCATCAGCACCCTCGATGAACATAAAAGCGACGTGCAGAAGGCAGCGGAATTTGTGGCGGCTGAACTGCGCCGAATTGGAATGGACAATGTCGAGATTATTCCGACTAAAGGACATCCCCTGCTTTATGCCGATTGGCTGCACGCGCAGGGGAAGCCTACCGTTTTGATGTATGCGCATTATGACGTGCAACCGCCCGATCCGCTGAATGAGTGGAAATCGCCCCCGTTTGTGGACACGGATGCTTATTCCGTCAAGGGTGATGAAGCGCAATCTTCGACGAAAGGTTGGACATTACCGGCCGAGCGCAACAACAACATTTATGCGCGCGGCGCGGTCGACGACAAGGGGCAGCTTTGGATGGAAGTGAAGGCGCTCGAATCGCTTTTTCAGGCGCATGGCGGAAAGCTACCCATCAACGTCAAGATTATTTTTGAAGGCGAAGAAGAAGTGGGCGGCGAATCGATTGCCGAGTACGTCCGCAAGCAAAAGGCAAAGTTAAAAGCGGATTTCGCTCTGGTTTGCGACACCGAGCTGTTCGCGCCCGATCTTCCTACTCTTTGCGTCGGGCTGCGCGGCCTGGTCTACACCGAGATCGAAGCGGTGGGAGCAAAGACCGATCTGCACTCTGGGATGTACGGCGGCGCGGCGCCGAATCCTCTCTTTGCGCTGGTCGAGATCATCAGCAAACTGAAAGATGCGAAGGGAAAGGTGCTGATTCCGGGCTTTTACAGCAAGGTGAAGGCGCCCAGCAAAGATGAGCTCAAGGCCTGGAAGCGGCTGCCGTTTAATGAAGAGAAGTATCGCAAGACCGAAGTCGGCTCCAAGGTGCTGACCGGCGAGCCGGGATATTCGGTGCTCTATCGGACCTGGGCGCGTCCGACGCTTGAAGTACATGGCATGCCGGGAGGGTTTGTGGCTCCGGGGGCGAAGACGGTGATTCCGGCGAAGGCTTCGGCTAAGGTCTCCATGCGTCTCGTGCCGAACCAGGATCCAGATGATATTCTCAAGCGCTATACGGCGTTCGTCAAAAAGCTTACCCCCAAGGGGATCGAAACCAAGATCAAGGTTTGGAGCAAGGGTCCGGCATCCGTGGTCGGCACCGATAACCGCTTCATCGAAGCGGCGACCGAGGCTTTGCATGACACGTTCAAGAAAGAGACTGTGTTTATTCGCTCCGGCGGGTCGATTCCCATCGTGACCGATTTTCAGGATGTGCTGAAGATTCCGTCGGTGATGATGGGCTTTGGGCTTCCCGATGACAATTTGCATGCTCCGAACGAAAAGTTTCATATTCCGAACTTTCATCGCGGGATTGAGACGATTTGTTTGTTCTTCGAGAAGCTGGGGTGATAAGTTCACACTCAACATGGGGCGAAAGCCCCGCGTGCGAAGGGACGGGCCCAAACGTCCGGCGCCACCTTGCTATGGTGCTATCATCGATTCATGGCCCGGAAAATCGTCAGATTCGTCGCAACCGAAACTGTAAAGAAACCGGCGAGGATCAAGTTCAAGACTAAGTCGGGGAAAACGGTTTCGTTCAGGGCTGTCAAGACGGTCGAGCGAAAACGAGTTGTTCGCGCCAAGCGATGAACCGCATTTACTTAGACAGCAATGTCCTAATCGCTTACTACTCCATCGACAGGGCTGAAGAGACGAAGAGGAAAGCGGTAGAGCAAAGCTTTGCAGTGTTCGCAGACCTCAAGGACGTGCAGCTTTGCACCTCCATGTGGGCCGTAACCGAGATGGTGAACATATTGGTTTCTGGCAAGAATCTCGCCGTGGAGTCGTGGCCGAGATCGAGAGTCAGCTTGTCAGCGAGAAGCGGCTAGGGGGTCTCAAGATACAAATTGTCGATGTCAGCCCTGAGAAAGACTACGATTTCGCGGAATTTTTCTACCACGTGAAACAGGGAATCTTAAGGTATCACTCCGGGGTCGGCGATGTGATTCACAGTGTGATTATGAAGAACAACGGCATTTCCCAAATTCTGACCTTCGATGAGAAAGACGATTTCAAGCAGATCCCCGACTTGACGGTGCTGCATCCCAGGGATGTGAAGATGCAAGATTAGAACAACCGGAAGTCGCAAGCATCGCGGCCACTTCCGGAACCCGCCCAGTACTCGCCATTTCCGCTTGTTCAGGTAAAATACAGGTTTGAGGTTGAAAGGCATGCGTACACGGGTTTTCGCGTCGGTCGTGCTGTTTTTGATGGTCACGATGGTTTCGGCGCCGTGGCTGCAATCTGAAGCCGAGGAAGGTGTTCCCCATTTTCATGCCGCTCCTCCGGTCGCGGGCACGAAGCTTCCGGCCATCCTCACCAAAGATCAACTGTGGGGTCCGAACGCCAATTATCCGTATCAGACGCATGCCTACGAACTGGCGGCAAAAATTCCTAAGGTGCTCTATCAGCAGCCGTGTTATTGCTACTGTGACCGTGGCATGGGACACACCAGTCTGCACAGCTGCTTTTCCGGCACCCATGGCGCAGAGTGCGGAACCTGCCTCAAAGAGCTTTATTACACTTATACGATGTACAAGCAGGGCAAGACCGCGCGCCAGATTCGCGCAGGCATCATCAAGGGCGACTGGAAGGCGATCGATCTGTCGACAGCTGCCAGCATCAATTAAGACATGTGCAAGAGCGTGAACCACAGTGGACACAGAAGGTTCACGGGGGAAACCTAAAGTTTCTTTCAACAAGGGCTTCCTCGGCGTACTCTGCTTCTCGCGGTGAAAATTTTCGATTTCAATTCTTAACCAAAATTCCGAACTAGAGGCGGCTTGATGGCACTGAAGGTAACCCCGAAAAAACAGGCAGTGGAAGATCCACGACACACACAGGCGGTGCAGAGCTACGAGTCCGGGCTGCGCGCATTGCAGGAACACAAGTTTGACAAGGCCAAGGCCCACTTGCAGAAAGTGTTGACCGGCCCCAACAAGTCATTGGTTGACCGGGCTCAGGTGCACATTCTCACCTGCGACAAACATCTGGAAGAGCTTACGTTGCACTTCAAGACACCAGAGGAGCATTACGATTACGCGGTTTCGCTGATCAACACCGGTGACTACGTGACGGCGCGCGAGCAACTCGACAAGCTCTTGAAGCAGAATCCGAAGGCCGAGTTCGTTCTTTACGGTTTGGCCGCTTTGCATTGCCTTACCGGCCACGTCGAGGAATCGCTCAGAACGCTCAGTGAGGTGATTCAGATTAGACCCGGGCTGCGCTTCCAGGCGCGGAATGACACCGACTTTCAGAATCTGGCGGAAGATCCGCGTTTCACCGAACTGCTCTATCCCGACCCGGGCGCCGAACCTGAGCCGCAGGAACAGGAAGAAGCCAGCGCCTATTAAGAGCTGTCTGGCCAACTTCGATTGAGTCTGACTGCGATTGAATCATTGAGGTATTGAATCATTGAACCCGGGGTCCAGCGGGTTAATCAATGGCCCAATGATTCAATGACTAAATGATTCAATGATAGGGTTGTATGCTTCCCCAGTTGCGCATAAATTCATCCGATACCGGCAAGGCTGGCCCCGAATTGCGCGTGATCGCAATCGGCGGCGGCACCGGCCTCTCCACATTGCTGAAGGGGCTTAAGCGTTACGTCATCAGCCCCTCGGCTGCCAATACCGGTCAACCCACGATTCGCGAATTGTCCGGCGTGGTCACGGTGAGCGACGATGGCGGATCGAGCGGGCGTCTGCGCAAAGAGTTCAACATGCTTCCGCCGGGCGATGTGCGCAATTGCATCGTTGCTCTATCCGAAGACGAAGCGTTGCTCTCGAGACTGTTCCAGCATCGTTTCGAAAAAGGTTCCGGGCTTGAGGGCCACAGCTTCGGAAATCTCTTTCTTGCCGCGCTGACTTCCATCACCGGAGATTTTGCCGAAGCGGTGCGACTGTCGTCGGAAATCCTGCTCACCCGCGGTCGCATCTATCCAGCGACCATGTCGAGCGTGGAACTGGAAGCGTTACTTGAAGACGGGACCAAGGTTCGCGGCGAGACGCGGATCACGGCAAGCAAGGGCACGATTCGAGAACTGGCCCTGGTGCCTCCGGATGTTGAGCCGCTGCCGCAGACGCTGGAAGCGATCGCCAGCGCCGACCTGATCACGATCGGCCCCGGTTCGCTCTTCACCAGCCTGATTCCAAACTTGCTGGTGCGCGGAATACCTGAGGCTATTCTGGAATCCAATGCCATCAAAGTATTTGTTTGCAATCTGATGACACAGGTCAACGAAAGTCTTAATTTAACTGCCTCCGACCACATTCACGCGCTCAATCGTCATGCGGGAATTCAGTTGTTCGACTACACCCTGCTCAATCGCAAAGCGGCATCGCCGGAGATGAAGGCCAAATACGCCTTGGAGGGAGCTTCGCAGATCGTGGTGGATCTTGAGGCCATTGAAGCTCTGGGCGTGTGTCCGTTGCTCGGAGATTATCTGGAAGAGGGTGCGGTAGCGCGCCATGCTACTGATCGCGTTGCCCACGACCTTATGGCACTGATGGCGCAAGCTCCACATCGGCAGACGATTCGAAGTTAATTTATTAATTTGTGTGGTGAGGGTTTGTGTGGTGACGGGCTTTGCCCCGTGCTTGCGGGGCAGAGCCCCGCCACCACACGACCACCTAGTTCGATCCGATATATTGTCTAAGCATGGCACAAGCGCCAAAGACAAAAATACGAATAAAGACCACGCCGGAACCTTCCCCAAAAGACTCCGAGCGTCCACGCATCGCCATCGCCATCATGGCGGCCGGCAAAGGCACTCGGCTTAAATCAAAGCATCCCAAGGTTCTGCATGAGGTCGGGGGGAAACCGATCCTGGCGCATGTGATTGCCACGGCGCAAAAGATCGTACCCGCGCAAGACATCTTTGTGATCATAGGCCATGAAGCGGAGCGCGTGCGGGCAGCGGTCAGCTCCACGGGCGTGAAATTCGTGCTGCAAACCGAGCAGCGCGGCACGGGACATGCCATCATGGTGGCGCAACACGCTCTCTCAGACTATGACCAGGTGATCGTGCTCTCCGGCGACGCTCCGCTGATCACCTCTGCAACCATTCAGAAGCTGAGTGACTTACACCGTGCTCAGAAAGCGGCCATGACATTGCTCAGCGCCGATCTCGACAATCCCTATGGATATGGGCGCGTGATTCGCAAGGGCGCGCGCGGGAGCGCGGAGGTGCAGGCGATTGTCGAAGAAAAGTCCGCGACCCCGCGGCAAAAGGAAATCCGCGAGATCAACTCCGGCTTCTACGCCTTCGACGCGCACGGCCTATACGAGCACATCGGCCGTCTGTCCACTGCGAATCCTCATGGCGAGTATTACCTCACCGATATGGCGGCAGTGCTGCAGCGGGCGCGCAAGAAAGTAGTCGCGATCAAAACTGAAGATGCGGGCGAGATCCTGGGCAGCAACACTCGCGCCGAGATGATGATGCTGGATGCACGGCTGCGCCTGGCGAAGTGCCGCGAACTCCTCGATGCGGGGGTTACGATTTTCTATCCTCACACCTGCGTCATTGACAGTGACGTTGAAGTCGGCGCCGACACCGTGATCGAGCCCTTCGTGCAACTGCTGGGCTCAACCAAGATTGGAGAAGACTGCCGCATCCGCTCTTACAGCATGATCGCGAATTCGGTCGTGGGCGACGGCGTCACCGTTCGCCCAGGCACAATCATTGAAGATTCGCGCGTCGGCGCCGGAGCTGTGCTCGGGCCATACTCGCATCTGCGCCCGGGCAGCGAGATTGGAGAAGGCGCGCACGTGGGCAATTTCGTCGAGACAAAGAAAATCAAGCTGGGCAAGGGATCGAAGGCGAATCACCTCACCTATCTGGGCGACGCCGAAATTGGCGAAAGCGTGAACATAGGCGCCGGAACCATTACCTGCAATTACGACGGCGCCAACAAGCATACGACGGTGATCGAAGATGGCGTCTTCATCGGAAGCGATTCGACGCTGGTGGCTCCGGTAAGGATTGGCCGCGGAGCCTACGTCGCGGCCGCGAGTTGCATCACGGAAGATGTTCCGGCGGATGCTCTGGCGCTCGGCCGCGCGCGGCAGAGCGTGAAGGAAGGCTGGGCGCGGAACAAGCGCGAAGCGCTAAAACAAAAGCGCCGTTAACGGAGCGCCGGACTTCGGCCGCACACTCTGCCCGGTTACCCAATGCGGGATGGCGGAACACCAGTTCCCGCCTTCGATGCACCGCTCTTCAGAACAATTCAGACGGCTTCAGACGGGCTCCATGGACTTCTGCAGCGATCAGACGCAAGATGACGCTCGGTTGCGGGCCGCGCTTCGGATGGTTGAGCACATAAGGGGTCGTAAGCGGAAAAGACGGAAGTTTTCCACAGAGCCGCGTCCCCTAGTCCGCAAATATAGAAGGCCGACGAATGAAGAAAAAAAAATCGAATTTGATGACGTTTTTCGCCTGCGTTTAACGCTTTATAGATAGAAGGCTTGCTACAAGGCCACCTGGCCTGAGAATAGGAGTACATTATGTCTGTTTTCGCGATGCTAATGATCGGCGGTTGGACCACCGCCGTTGCTATGTTCGGGCTTTGCGCCGTCAAGGAATCCGGCAAACTGCTTGAGATTCACAAACGCATAGGGTTGTGGGTGGAAACCTCGGCTTCCCGGCTCACTATTGGCCAGACAAATCTGCAATCCGAACGCCGGGACGTGGCCTAACGACCCGCAATCTAATCCGGCGGTGCACTTGATTTGGGTAACTTTTGGCGGGGGGCATTGGCCACATCCATCGCTCCCTGTTCGATGGTGTGGTGACGGGGCTCTGCCCCGTCTCGGCGGGGCGCAGCCCCGCCACCACACAATCGATGCCTCTGCCGCGCTGATTGGAATACACTAGACGCTGGCGAAACCATGACACCGACTTCCCCAGCTCAAGCACTATCTCCTGTCCGTTACGATGTTTCCCTGCTGACTCCCGACGATTATTACCTGTTCAACCAAGGCAGCCATTATCGCATTTACGAGAAGATGGGCGCGCACGTCGTGGAATCGAAGGGAACCAGGGGCACCGTCTTCAGCGTCTGGGCTCCCAATGCCCGCAACGTTTCGGTGATCGGAGACTTCAACGGCTGGCATCCGCATTCTCATCTACTGCAGCATCGTGGCTCGTCGGGAATCTGGGAGGGGTTCATCCCCGGCCTCGACAAGGGCACGTTGTACAAGTTCCACATCGACTCCACCCAACTCGGTTACCAGATTGAAAAGACCGATCCCATAGGGCTTTTCGCGGAGCAGCCGCCGCGCACCGCTTCGATAGTCTGGGACCTCGACTACACCTGGAACGATGCGGCCTTTCTTGAACGTCGCGCAAGAGTCAACTCGCTACACGCTCCCATGTCGATCTATGAGGTTCACCTCGGCTCCTGGATGCGCGTGCCGGAAGAGGACAACCGTTCACTCACCTACCGCGAGATCGCGCCCAAGCTGGCCGACTACGTTAACAAAATGGGATTCACCCACGTCGAACTTCTCCCCATCATGGAGCATCCTTTCTACGGCTCCTGGGGATATCAAACGACCGGTTACTTTTCTCCCACCGCACGTTATGGCACGCCGCAGGATTTCATGTACTTCGTCGACTATCTGCACCAGCGCGGCATCGCGCTGATTCTCGACTGGGTTCCGTCGCACTTCCCTTCCGACGGACACGGCCTCGCCTTCTTCGACGGCACGCATCTCTTCGAGCACGCTGACTCGCGCCAGGGCTTTCATCCTGATTGGGGGACGTTCATCTTCAATTACGGCCGCACTGAGATCTGCAGCTTCCTGCTTTCGAGTGCCATGTTCTGGCTCGACAAATATCACGCCGACGGGCTGCGCGTGGACGCTGTCGCCTCCATGCTCTATCTCGACTACTCACGCAGAGAGGGTGAATGGATTCCCAACAAATTCGGCGGACGAGAGAACCTCGAAGCCATCGAATTTCTGCGCCGCTTCAACCTCGAAGCTTATAAAGAACATCCCGATATTCAAACCTACGCTGAAGAGTCCACTTCCTATCCCATGGTTTCGAAGCCGACCTATCTGGGCGGCCTCGGCTTCGGCCTTAAGTGGGACATGGGCTGGATGCATGACACGCTGCAGTACTTCAGCCAGGACCCGATTCATCGCCAGTATCACCACAACAAGCTGACCTTTCGCATGCTCTATTCGTGGCACGAAAATTTCGTGCTGCCGCTCAGCCACGACGAGGTGGTGCACGGAAAAGGCTCCCTGATCGGCAAAATGCCCGGCGACGAGTGGCAGAGATTTGCCAATTTGCGCTTGCTCTTTGCCTACATGTTCGCCCAGCCTGGCAAGAAACTGATCTTTATGGGCTGCGAGTTCGGCCAGGTCGGCGAATGGTCGCACGATCACAGCCTCGATTGGGACGTTCTGCAGTATCCGGTACATAGCGGATTGCAGAACTGGGTCGAGCAACTCAACCGCGTTTATCGCAGCGAACCTGCGCTGCACTGGTTTGACAACGATCCGCAAGGCTTTGAGTGGATCGATTGCAACGATGCACCCAGAAGCATTGTCTCGGTCCTGCGCAAGGGCAATAACAAAGACGGTCACGGTCCCGTGGTCATCGTGTGCAACTTTACGCCGGTGCCGAGGTTGGAATATATGGTGGGCGTGCCGGAAGGCGGCTATTGGAGAGAACTTCTCAACAGCGACGGCAAGGAATATTACGGCAGCGGCATGGGCAATGCAGGAGGCGCCGAGGCGTTGCCTGAGACGACACACGGGCGGCCATATTCCCTGCGGCTGACGCTGCCTCCGCTGGGGGCGCTGTTTCTGAAGAGAAGCTAGTTCCTCGAATAGCTCAGGAGGACATCTGATGCGCCTCCGCACTTCTCGAACGAACAATGGACTAAGGCTTCATCGTGTTCGAAGCCTGATTTGCTGCTCCGCCCACCTGGGCCAACAGGTTTTGATCCTGTTGATGCAAAAGCTCCGGAGAGCTTCGCGTAGGACAATTTCTCCGCCTCGTCCTGGCCTTGCGTCACGATATACTCAACAAAACTCCTGATGACTGGCTTTTGGCTGCATCTTTCTCCTCTTTGGGAAGGATCAGGAAAGCTAAGCCCGCGATTGGGTAGGCGTCCTTGGCCGTGGCGGGCGGTTCGACGATGGGAGTACGTACATCTTTGGCGAGTTCGGCGCTGAAGGCGTCGATCGCCGCTGTCGTGCCGGCCGCAGTGGGTGCAACCCAGTTTCCCGCCAGGTTGCGAACTTCTGCCACCGGCAAATTATTCTCCTTGGCGTATGTCAACTCCACATAGCCAATGCCTCCGGGAGTCTGTTTGACAACGCCCGTTACTCCCTCGCTGCCTTTGCCTCCGAGTCCCGCCGGCCAACTTACCGAGATTCCCTTGCCAACCTGCTTCTCCCATTCCGGACTAACCTTGGCCAGGTAGGTAGTAAAGATGTTTGTCGTCCCGCTGCCATCGGAACGGTGCGCAACGATAATCGGGTCATTGGGGAATGCGATCCCAGGATTGTCTTTCCTGAGCGCTGGGTCTCGCCAGGTCTTGATCTTCCCAAGATAAATTCCCGCCAGGGATTGCGCGGAAAGCTTTAGCGGCGTTTTCAAATCAAGCAAATTGTAGGTGATACAGACCGGGCCGGCGCTCTCCGGAACCTGAACCACGGGCGGCATTTCCTTCAATTGCTCATCGTCGAGGGCGGCATCCGATGCGCCAAAGTCTACCAGTCCTTTTTTCAGTTGTTGAATGCCTCCTCCACTTCCGATGGATTGATAGTTAATCTGCACCCCCTGGTGGTTGGTCTGGAAATCGGCGATCCAGCGCGTCATGACCGGATAAATAAACGTACTGCCCGCGCCAATGATCTGCTGCGAATTCTGAGCGCTTCCTGTCTTCGATCCAGAGTTGCAGCCCACCAATGTCAAGAGAGCGAAACATGCGATCGCGACACTCAGCTTCTTGTAGATCCGCAGGGAATTGAACATACACACCTCCGGCGATTTAGGATGCAGCATGGAAGAATCTGTATGTTAAAGGATTGTGAATTATCCGAACTGATGAAGACGGCGCTTTCCAGATTGCGTCATCCAGCCTCAACGGGTGTCCTGAGTCGCCAGGCACGAGATCAAGGCTAGGAGTCCGGGCAATCTTGGACATTGGATAGTTGACGAAGCGGGCGTTACGCTCAGAACCCCGCTTCGTGGGCCAACTCGCTCTCCCCAGTCGCCCGCCACTTAATTCTCGTCACCACCCCTCTCTCTCGCGTGCTCGCGCGCCCCGGCCCTCATCGGTTCAAATTCCGTAGGGGACACGATTTTGCCGTCGCCACTACCCACCCGCCGGTAGTGGCTGAATTTGAACTAAGAAGTTTTCCACAGAAGTAAATCTCAAGACAACAGCGAAAGGACGAAAAGCAATGCATATTGAAACCCGCAATGCCGAGTCAACAAATGACTCAACAAACATCTTGACAACGGTTGAGTCACGGGGTAGGATTAGACCTGTGATTCGGTTGGATGACTTTACGAAGGCTCTTAGGGCGCAACTAAAGACTGACACTATTGCCCTTGAGAAAAACTACGCGGAACAGAATAAGCTCCGCGAATACTACATCCGTTTCCGCAATCTGGAAAGGGAGGCGCAACGCACCGACGAACGTATGGCACGCACCGCGTCTTTGCTTGGGGTGGAACAATTCGCCAAAGTGAAGGACCGAATGCTGGGCGGTAAGGACATGTCGAAGGAACTTACGCTGGACGTTCCCGACCAGCTTCCCTTATGGCAAGCGATCGTGACCATCGCAGAGCAAGTCTCGCCCGTACAAGTCATTGACATTGAGCACATCTTGGAGCATTGCGGCAGAAAAACATCCCGTCAAGCGATTGACTCTGCCCTCAACGCTCACAAGGATGTGTTTGAAATCAAGTTGCGAGGTAGAGAGAAATTCGTCTCGCTGAAAGGAGCGTGATATGCCCCCGCCACCAATGACAGCCGCAAATAGCAAGAGCCTCTAGAGACGCGAATCTCTAAAGGCCCTTAAACCAACAATTCGGCAAGCCGAAATGCCAGTCCTCAACTTCATTTTGGCTTGCCTTCACCAGAAAGGCAAGGACAAAATGAACACACTTTCTGCTGAAAAGAAGCTTTCCGTAATCTCCGCTCTAGTTGAAGGCAATTCCATCCGCTCAATCAGTCGCATGACAGGCGTTGACCGCAATACCATTGCGTCTCTATTGCTGCGAACTGGTGACCGCTGTGCCGAAATCATGGATGGCACAATGCGAAACCTGCGCTGCCAGTACGTACAGGCCGACGAAATCTGGTGCTATGTGGGCAAGAAAGACAAGCGTATCCGTAAAGACGATTCGCCGGAACTCGGCAGTCAGTGGGTTTTCGTAGCGATGGACGCCGAAACCAAGCTGGTGCCTGTCTACACGGTCGGCAAGCGCAACGAGGAAACGACGTGGTACTTCGTCAACGAACTAGCTGAGCGCGTCTCTACTCGGATTCAGCTAACAACCGATGGGTATGTGTTCTATCACCGTCACGTCGAAGAAGCGTTCGGGTCAGAAGTAGACTTCGCTCAACTGATAAAGCTCTACGGGCAGTATGGACAGCATGATGCAGATGCAAAATACTCCCCAAGTCCAATCGTCGAGGTTATCTCCAAGGTGCGAAATGGCGACCCCGACCCTGACCGAATCTGCACGTCTCACATCGAGCGGCAGAACCTAACCATGCGAATGCAGATGCGGCGATTTACTCGTTTGACGAACGCTTTCTCGAAGAAGCTCCGGCACCTGAAAGCGGCTTGCGCTTTGCACTTCGCCCACTATAATTTTTGCCGCGTGCATTCTTCTTTGCGCGTGACTCCGGCAATGGCAGCAGGCGTATCTGACCAAATTTGGCCTCTGACAAATCTACTGTCCTAGGAGGACGCATGAAAGCAGTACGCAAGTCGATTGTTCCCGTTTGCCCGTTTTGCAAACTCACAGTAAAGACTCTAAACGTAGCCTCTCGCGATGGTGTCTTGGTTTTCTTCTGCACGGAGTGCAATTGCGTGCTTGGAATGGCACTCGAAAAGGGTGGTGAAGGTAAGTTGTTTGCCAAATGACAAACTCCTGCGCTAATATGCGCGTGGAGTTCACCACGGCCCGGACTGGCATCCGGGCTTTTCTATTGTAGAAACTTCTCTCGCAGAGCTTTCAATTCCCGTCGTATCTCCACAAGCTGATCTCCAGCCCATATCGCAAACAGAATCGCCATTATCACGAAAGCATCAAATTCAAAATTTGAAATCACAAGCGCACCCTTCGTTCCCCGTTGTATCATGCCTGTCAAACTCTATGCTCATATGGCTCACACTCGCGGAAGCATTTCACTGGGTTCAGGTCGGTTTCTGTATTGCCATTGGCTTCGGGGGAGTAGCTTTGATCCTTTTTCTCGTCTGGTTATTGCTGGTTGCTACCTTGGATAGATGAGGTCACGCAATCCTCTTGCCATTTGGCTCCTGCTTCGCTGGCAAATTCAGCCACTACCCACCCGCCGCATCGATTGACTTGCCCGGTCCGCCCACGTAAGATTTGCTGCGCGTGACGACGCCGGGTATTTGTTGCACGACCGGGTCATCGAGACGAATCCGGCGTCTGGCGCGGTCTATAATCCGGCAAGAGCTGACAACTTCAAATATAAGGAGGCGTGATGCAGCTGCGCCTGGAGAGCCGTCCGGTTGGCGATGTCTTGATCATTCAGGGTCACGGACGGATCGTGGCCGGAAATGAAGTCTTTACCTTGCACGCCTTCGTTGGAGACTCCCTCGCCAAGTACGGCGACATCGTGCTCCAGCTCGATCAAGTCGAGTTCATTGACAGCAGCGGACTGGGAGCGATGGTGCGCCTGATGCAAGCCGCGCGAGCGAAGGGCGGCGACCTCAAACTCAGCGCGGTGCCACCGAAGATCCGCAAGACGCTGGAGATGACCAACCTGCTCTCGCAATTCGAAACCTACGACTCGGTGGAAGAAGCGATTACGGCCGCCTACTTAGGTTCGCGATATTCGCGGGGAAAAACTGGTGATGCAAGGCCGCGAATGGTTTGCGTTTGCGAGTCGACGGATGTGGGCGCGTTCCTGCGTGAGGTGTTGTGCAGCGCCGGATACAACGCTATGACCACTGCGTCTGTCGGCGATGCCCGCATCTTGCTCAAAGCCACAAAGGCAAAGCTGGTGGTGGTCTCCGCGCGCCTGCAATCCGTACACGGCAGACCGACGCGCAATGCATTGGAGGAAATCGATCCGTCCGTCACCCTTTTCTTTTTGGATGACAACTTTGCCAGCCAGGATCCCGGGGAGGCGGCGGAGAAACTTCTGAGCGGCATTGGCAGCCGGTTGGCAGCTCCGGATTAGCGCGATAGGAGCTGGTCAGGCATTAGCGGCTCAGCGCCATTCTTAGCTCTGCTCCCGCCCATCCTCCATGCTATCCTCAAAATTGAGTCAATCACCTTTGCGGATGCGCATCCTCACGCGCTACATTCTGGGAGAAGTCGTCTCCCACGCCTTGATCGGCGCGGCGGTATTCACTTTTGTTCTCTTCACTCGCGACCTCGGACGCATTCTTGAACTCGTCGTCCGCAACAGCGCCCCGCTGCCCAGCGTGGCGGAAGTCTTCTTCTTCACCGTCCCGGTTGCGCTCACCTACACCATTCCAATGGGCGTGCTGGTTGGCATCCTCATAGGGCTCAGCCGCCTCGCCGCGGATAGCGAAATCACTGCCATGCGCGCCAGCGGCCTCGGCGTTTGGACCTTCCTGCGCGTGATTTCGATTTTCGTCGTCGTGGCGTGGCTGCTCGCGCTTGGCAACAGCATCTATCTCGCGCCCCGTTCGCTCGCCGCCCTGGGGCAGCTCGAGAATAATCTCAAGTCTTCGCAAGCTTCTTTCGAAGTCCAGCCCCGTGTGTTTTATGAGGGATTCCCTAAGATCATTCTCTACGTGCAGGACGTCAAGGGCATGGCCGGCGGAGCCGTGTGGAAAGGCGTGTTCCTCGCCGATTTGAGCGATCCGTCCGCGCCGAGAATCAGCCTGGCGCGCCAGGGGTTGCTCGTCAGCCAGGGGACCGACAGGCTGGACTTGCATCTGATCAACGGCTCCACGCATGAGATCCCCGATCCCAAGAATCCGGATCAATATCAGATTTCCACCTTCCAGACCACCGACATCCCGCTGCAAATCCCCGCCACGCAAAATGGCCAGGAGCACGAACCCACCTCGCTCAGCGAGGTCAAAATCGCAGATCTTCTCCGCAACGCGCACACCGGCGATCTCGCCACGCGCCGATGGAACCTCATCGAATACCATCGCCGCCTGGCGCTGCCGACAGCTTGTATCGTGCTCGCGCTGGTGGGCATTCCGCTCGGCCTTTCGTCGAAAAAAGGCGGCAAATCCAGCGGATTTGTTCTGACCATTCTGCTGGTCTTTCTCTACTATTCGATTTCTTTGATCGGAGTGTCCTTTGCCCGTCAGGGAAAGCTCTCTCCTGCTGCAGGCGTATGGCTGGCTGACTTTGTGTTTCTCGTGGGAGGAGCGTTTCTGCTTTGGCAGTCGGAGCGCAGGCCGATCGAATTAACTGCATTCCGGGCGTGGTTCAAGGCGTCAAGCATCAACACATCGTTCCAGACGTTGAAGTTGAGCAGTTGGATGGGCGGATCCTCAGCGCCCGGCCTCCGAGCGTTGCAAAATAATGCTGATGGCCCTCGACGCGAGCGGCGCGACAGATTAGCGCGTGGAGTGTCGTTGCCTAGGCGTTGGTTCAATCTGCGCTTCCCCACCATCCTCGACGACTATGTGCTGCGCGGCTTTGCGTTGTTTTTTTCGATGATTGTCGCAGCTTTTCTGCTGCTGCTGCTGGTCTTCACCTTATTCGAATTGCTGAGCGACATTCTGCGGAATCAAATCTCGCCACTCACCGTCGGTGAATACCTGCTCAACGTGGCGCCCTATTTTCTTTACAACACCACTCCTCTCAGCATGCTGCTGGCGGTGTTGGTCACTTTCGGCCTGCTGCAGCGGTCCAATGAAATCACGGCGATCAAAGCCACCGGCATCAGCCTTTATCGCGTCGTCGTGCCAGTCCTCATCGCCTCCATCCTGATCGCCGGCGTGCTTTTCCTCTCCGATCAGCTTTACCTTCCCTACACCAATAAACGGCAGGACGCGCTTCGCAACCAGATCAAGGGTAAGCCGGCGCAAACCTATCTGCGGCCCGATCGCAAATGGATCTTCGGCCAGCACTCCGACATTTACTACTACCAATTTTTCGATCCCGATCGCGATGTGTTTGGAGGCGTCTCCATATTTCAATTCGATCCGCACACTTTCCAGATCACGCACCGCATCGCGGCCGATCGCGCTTACTGGTCAAAAGACATGGGCCGCTGGGTTTATGAGCAAGGGTGGGAGCGGAGCCTGGACGGGCCCGCCATCGAGTATTACCGCAAGTTCGATGTAGCAACCTTCCCCCAAGTGTCGGAAGCGCCCGCTTACTTCAAGAAAGAGATCAAGCAATCGTCGGAGATGAGTTATGACGAGCTGCGTCGCTACATTCACGATCTGCAGCAGAGTGGCTTTGACGTAGTGCGCCTGCGCGTGCAACTGCAAAAGAAGATTGCCTATCCGCTGATCACGCTGGTGATGGCCGTGCTGGCGATTCCCTTCGCGCTTTCAGCCGGCAAGCGCTCGGCCGTCGCTGGAGTTGCCACCGCAATCGGCATCGGCGTGGTCTATTGGACGATTAACGGCCTGTTCGAAGCAATGGGAAATTTGAGCCAGCTTCCGCCCGCCGTAGCCGCGTGGTCTCCAGACCTGGTTTTTGGCTGCATTGGAGGCTATTTAATCCTCCGAATGCCAACCTGAAGCGTCATTGAACCATTGAGTCATTGAATCATTAAATCGGAAGCACAATTCACCTTCAGATCGCGAATTCTAAAGGCAACGTGTAATCGGAAGAATTCGCCCGCCCAATTCAAAGGCTGATAATGGGCGAGCGCGAGGCGATCTGAACGTATGCGCATACAGTCGGGAAACCGCTGGGCCACGGAAAGCCAATTAAGTGAGGAATAACGTCTTCGACAGGAACAGCTTCGAGCATTTGAATGCGGCAGATTCCGCTAAACGCTATCGCGGCTTGTTCATGGACGCCTGAGGAATCTCAAGTAGAAAGCCACGAATACCATGACGATGCCAATATTCACTGTCAGCCGTTCCCAGAATCGGTTTCTGAAGAACACGAAATCCACACCGACTATAACGGCTGCCATCGCCACCACGTAAAGCATGCTAGCTACCTGTCTGCCCATCTCAGTTTACTCTCCCCGTCCAACCGGGGGTGCGTGATTCACTCAGACAACGAACGCCGCTCCGCCTGCATAAATTGAGACCTACCAAATGAATTAAAACCCAAATCGGTTTGGTTTCCAATGATTCAATGACTCAATGATTGAATGCCTCAATGATTTTATTGTTGTGTCGTCATGCTGCTCGGCCCGGGATTGCTGATCACATTGGTTGCACTGCTCAGCGCTCCCGTGGTCGTGCTTACGGTAAAGCCGCCAATGTCACTCGAATTGGTGTTCGACACGTAAAGATACTCACCGCCTTCTTTGACGCTGCCTTGCATCGCCAGCGCCACCGGCTGCGAACCCTGGCTCGGCTCCGAGGCCGGAGTTAGAACGGTTAGCGCGCCGGTCGTAATGTTGATGCGATAGCCATAAACCTGATTCGAAAGTTCGCACGCCACGAAGAGAAAATTCTCGGTCGGATCCACCACCAGGCTGACCGGTTTCTCCCCCGTCGCTGGCGGCGATGTTGGCGACGGTACGAGCGTTCCCAGGGCGACACCGACCGGACAGTTCGCTTGCCCCGTTTGCGCGCACAACTGATAAACACTCAGCGCGCCCCCGTTGGTCGGATAACTGCCAACATACACAAAGATCCCGCCGGTATTCTCGCCCGCCGGGTTCGTGTTGACGGCGAGCACCGAGATTGGATCGCTGCTCGGGACCGCATAAGGGGAACCAAGCGCTGTCTGCTCGGTAAGGACACCTGACGAGCTGACGCTATAGACGCTCAACGTGTTGTCGTTGTGCGGCGAAGGCGGCATGCAGTTGGTTGTACAAATGTCTTCATTATTGGTCACAAAGAGGAATTCTTGTGCCGTGCTGGAGCCGGCTGGAGTAAAGGTGAGAGCGGAAAGCGCGCTCGGAATTTTGCTTAGGTAGAACGGGCTTCCGCTCTCCAACGTCATACTGGTTGAACCTGGCATCGTGCCGAATACCGAGATCGACGGACAGCCCGCGCCACTCGCCGGACACCCCGCCTGCGGAGGCAGAACACCCTCATTGATTACGAACAGAAATTGCCCTGCCGCGTCTCGCGTCATGGCCGTCGCCGTGTCAGGGACAGTGGTCCAGTTGACTCCCGTGCCGGGCCCTTTCAGGCTTCCGTCGGAATTGACCGTGTAGGGGTAGATCGCGGGCAGGACCGGGGGACTGGCTGAAGGCACACCCTGGTCCAGAACGAACGCCGTATCGCCCGACGGATCGAGCACAATGCTAATCGGAATTCCGCACGGTTCGGCATTGGTGCTGGTGGCGGGAGTAGGGCAAGTGCTCGGATTGTAATTGATCAGCGTCAGGACACCGGTATTCAAATCAATGGCATAGGAACTCACATTATTCCCCATGCCCGCGGCGCTCCCCTCGGCGGTCACGCCTTCGGTCAACACGTACAAGAGCCCCGTGGGATGGTGGGAGGAACTGCCGCAATTGACCAAAAACACGCTCAGAGCACAGAGGCCCATGAGCATAATGACAAAGCCTAATTTCTTCGACATCAGTTCTCCCGCTGGAGTCTCCAACCGGCGCTTTTCGCGCCCCTTGGGATGTCAGCCGCTTACCGGTGCGCAGGCGATTCTCTGCCAGCCGTCACGGCGACTGAAGCTTGTAGCTGAAACAATTTTTTTATCAGGAATGAGCGGGAAGAGCAAACCCACGAACTGGCGGAACCGCCGGAATCCGGATTTCTATCTCTAACCCACCCTCTTGGCGGTTGGATGCATGAAGTTGACCGCCATGCAGCCTGATCGCCCGGTCCGCGATCGACAGGCCTAACCCCGCTCCCCCGGTTTGCTGGTTGCGGGCGTTATCCAGTCGATAAAAGGGCTCAAATATCTTTTTCAGCGCCTCGTTGGGAACGCCCGGCCCGGAATCCAGCACGCGAACAATAATCTCGTCTTCGCCGTCCGCATGCTGCCGTTCCAGTCGCACCTCCACGGTCGTGCCTTCGACAGTATAACGCGTGGCGTTCCTCACCACGTTCTCGACCGCGCTGCGCAACAGGTCGGGATCGCCTTCCACCAGATATTCGTCGTCCTCGTCATCTTTCTTATTATGATTATTGCGGACAGCATTATCGCGGACAGCGTCGCCGCTCGCCCGGACGTCGGACGCGGTTGTCACGCGGCAGCCCCGGCCCGGAGTTTCATACTCGGCGTCGTGCGCCACCTGCTCAACCAGTTCCCGCAGAGAGAACGTAGTCTTGCGCAGGCCGTCAGTCCCCGACTCCAACCGCGCAATGGTCAGCAGCCGCTGGATCAGTTGATTCAGACGGTCGGCTTCGAGCTCTATACGATTCAGCGAACCTTCCAGTTCCGGTGTAGCCCGTTGCCGAGCCAAACCGAGCGCCACACTCAGGCGCGCCAGCGGAGACCGCAGTTCGTGCGAAACGTCCTTCAGCAATCGCGATTGCGAGTCGACCAGCTCCTGGATACGTTCGGCCATGCGGTCAAAATCGCGCATCAATCCCGTCAGCTCATCGCGACCGCCGTTGACGGGCGCGCCCGTGCGCGCACTCAAATCACCCGTCGCCAGGCTCTGCGCTGCCTTTCGCAGACGCGTCACCGGACTCGTCACCGACCGGGCGAGCAGGTAGCACACCAGTCCCGACAAAATTACAGCGATGCCGAGCAGTGGAATGTCAAAGGGTCCGAAAAAACCTCTTCGTCCCGGCGGCAATTCGAGAATCAGCGTGTAGCGTTTTCCGTCGAGCGTCAGCGCCTCTCGCCGTATGCGGTCGGGCAGCAGATTGTCGATCCAACTGCGGTGAAACACCGAACCGCCGCGCGATCCGCCTGGCCGTGGGCTATTCTGCGCGCCAGCCTGCGTCACACCCTCGCGTGAATCCTCGATCCACGGTGGCACATGCCGGCCGGAGAGTTCGTTGCCCGCCGGATCGAAAACATAGGCACGCACGTGTTGCGTGCGCCAGAATTCCTCCAGATATTCGTGGACGGCGTGTTGTCCGCCCGTCTGGTAGGCATTCACCGCCTCCGCCAACGTCTGCGGCGCCTGACTCTCGATGCCGCGCCGCGCCGGACGCAGGGCAATCGTGACCAGTATCGCCAGCACCAACGAGAGCGCGAGCGCCGCCCAGAACGACACGAAAATTTTGAGGAAAAGGCTCTTCATCGTTTAAATCTATTTGCGTATTTCTTGGTAGCACCCACTTCTGGACTTCGCAGCTTAACTCACTTTTTCGGCTTGGCCGCTGGCCGCGCAAACATGTATCCCACGCCTCGAATCGTCTTGATGTGGTCGCCGTCTTCCTCCGAGTCGCCCAACTTTCTTCTGACTTTGCTGACGTGCATGTCAATGCTGCGATCAAATGGCATGAACTTCCGGCTAAGCACGGCATTCACCAATCGCTCCCGTGTCACCACCCGACCTGCCTCGCGCAGCAAGACTTCCAGCAGATTGAACTCCACCGACGTCAGATCGACGGGCTGCCCGGCGCGCAGAACGTTGCGGGTCGCGGGGTCCAGTTCCACGTCGCCCACCGTCAGCACCTCCGGAACTTCGTTGGCCGCTCTCACCGGCTTCGTGCGCCGCAGGATGGCGCGGATTCGCGCCACGAGTTCGCGCGGATTAAACGGCTTGGGAAGGTAATCGTCCGCGCCAATCTCGAGCCCTACGATGCGGTCGACATCCTCGCCGCGCGCGGTTAAGAGCAGCACCGGAATCTTCGAGACGCTGCGAATCCGGCGCAGCACTTCGAAGCCATTCATTCCCGGCAGCATGACGTTGAGCACCACCAGCGCATACGAATTGCTAAGCGCCTGTTGCAGTCCCTCTTCCCCGTCATGAACAGCCTTCAGGCTAAAGCCTTCCGCCGTCAGGTATTCCTGCACCAGACTGCACAATTCGACGTTGTCATCCACCACCAGTACGTGATCCATTCCTTTAATCATCACATTTCGCCGATCTTTATGTGGTAAAGATTTGTGATTAGTTCATCGGACCATCGGGTGATCGGGCCATCTGCCCATCTAAAGTCAAAGGCCTTTGACCTTCGATGGCCCGATCACCCGATCACCCGATGCCTTTTACAAAACTTTACCGCGATTGACTGACTCTTTACCGCATCTTTTCCGCAATCGTGTTCTTATCTCTTAGATGTTCGGGCTGCCTCCCGGACCACTATGAGTTTCCCGAAGAGGTTGAAAAGGAGTTCCAATGAAATCCACACGTAATCGCATTCTCATCATCGGCGCCGCTGTGGTGCTGGTGGTGACGGCCGCCATGGCTCAAGGACCGCATGGATTTGGCGGGCCGGGCGGCGAATTTCACCACGTGCTCAAGCAACTCGACCTGACCAGCGATCAACACGCCCAGGTCAAGGCCATCTTTCAGAAGGAGAAGCCAACCCTGCAGCCGCTGATGCAGCAGATGCGACAGAATCACGAGGCCATGAAGGCTCTGGAAGCAGCCGGCCCATTCGACGAAGCCAAGGTTACCGCTCTCGCCACGCAAAACTCGCAGACCATGATCCAACTCGAGGTCGAGCACGAGCGCGTGAAGTCCGAGATCATGGCCATCTTGACCCCGGATCAGAAGGCTAAACTGGCGCAGCTTGAGGCCAATCACGAAGCCCGCATGGGCAAACACGCGCCGCCGCCTTCGGACTAACTTTCCTGTAGAGACCGGGCTTGCCCCGTCTCCGGAGACCCGGCAAGCCGCATCTCTACCAAAGTCTCTCTCCATCCCGGGTGAGGACCGGATGTCCAAACTTCCCCCTCACCCGGCTTTTTCCCGCTCTGGCGTGTCAGAGCGCTGGTGCAGCTAACCAGGTACAGCAAACATGGAACAGCAAACATGGAACGCGCCGATCTTCTCTATTCCGGATTGATGTTCACCGCCGGCATGTTGTCCCTCTGGACGGTGGTACTCCTCACGGCGGCATACTTGGTTCTCGCCCCGTCCTTCCGCAAATCCGCGCCCACCGCTGCTACAATCTCTTCTACGGGAGGCCGCGCTTACAAGTATCGAGTTCCGGCGCGTCCAGTTCTCTCCGATCATGTTCTTTCAGATCATGTTCTGACCAATCATGGTGCCGCAACGACTACGACCCCTCGTTCCCTATCTCAAGCGCTACCGCAGCGGTCTCGTCTGGGGCGGATTCTGCGTCTTATTTAACAACGGCATCTGGATACTCTTTCCGCAAGTCCTGCGCCGCGCCGTCAACGATCTCAACTCCGGCGTAACTCGCCACAAGCTTCTGACCTACGCTCTGCTTATCCTTGCCATCGCGCTCATTAAGGGAGTTTTCCAATTCTTGACCCGCTGGGTAGTCATCGGCATCTCGCGTGATATCGAATTCGACCTGCGCAATGACCTTTTCGCGCACCTCGAGCGCCTCTCTTACTCCTACTACCAGCGCAACCGCACGGGCGACATCATGGCCCGCGCCACCAACGATTTGAGCGCCGTTCGTATGCTGCTCGGCCCCGCCATCATGTACTCGGCCAACACCCTCGTCTTCACCGTTGGCGCGCTCGCGTTCATGCTCGCCATCAGCCCCAAGCTCACCGTCTTCGCATTTCTGCCGCTGCCCATTGCCAGCATTGTGATCCAGCATTTCGGACGCCGCATCCACGAGCGCTTCGAACGCATTCAAGCCATGTTCTCCGACATCTCGGCCCGCGCCCAGGAAAACTTTTCCGGCGCTCGCGTCATCCGCGCCTATGTGCAGGAACAGGCCGAAATCGCCGCCTTCGAGAACGCCAACCAGGAATACATTCGCCGCAGTTTAGGTCTGGTCCGCCTCATGGGTATGCTCTGGCCGACGCTCGAACTGATGCTGGGCGCCGCCGTAGTCATCGTGCTCTGGCTCGGGGGCCGCCAGGTCTTAATGGGAAAGATGAACGTCGGCGATTTCGTCGCCTTCAATACCTACATGATGCAGCTGACCTGGCCAGTGATCGCGCTCGGATGGGTGATCAACATCTTCCAGCGTGGAACCGCGTCGCTAGCCCGCATCGAAGAGATTTTGACGCAGCAGCCGGAGATCGAAGACGAGGACCAAGCTTGGAGCCACGAGCCGCGAGCCAGGAGCGAGCAGGTTGCCCAAAGCTCGAAGTTGGAAGCTCGTGGCCTGCTTGGCGAGATCGAATTTCGCAATCTGAACTTCGCCTATAACGGCACCCCTGTTTTGCGCGACATCGACCTGCGTATCCCTGCCGGCTCCAGCCTTGCTATTGTCGGACCTACCGGCTCCGGTAAGACTACGCTCGTCAGCTTGATCCCGCGCATCTACGACGCCGCGCCCGGAGCCGTCCTCATCGACGGACGTCCTATCCGCCAGTTCCCTCTCGATACCCTGCGGCGCCAGATCGGCTTCGTTCCGCAGGAGACATTTCTCTTCAGCGACACCATCCGCGAAAACATAGCCTTCGGCACATCCCTTGAACACGAAGACGACGACGGCAAAGAGGGCGAAGCCTCGCTTGACGAAATCAAGGCCGCCGCCGATGCCGCCAACATCGCTCACGACATCGAAGCCTTCCCCGAAGGCTACAACACCACCGTCGGCGAGCGCGGCATCACACTCTCCGGAGGCCAGAAGCAGCGCACCGCCATCGCCCGCGCCATTCTGCGCAGCCCGCGCATCCTGATTCTCGACGATGCGCTTTCGAGCGTCGACACCAACACCGAAGACAGGATCCTCAACCATCTCCGCGCCATCATGCGCGGACGTACCACCATCTTCATCTCCCACCGCGTTTCCACCGTCCGCAACGCCGACGCCATCGCCGTTCTCCACCAGGGACGGATCGTCGAACTCGGCACCCATGACCAACTCATAGCCCGCAACGGCTATTACACCGATCTTTATAACAAGCAATTGCTGGAAGAAGAACTCGCCGAAGTCTAAAGGATTGCCTTAACTGTGTATTCTTCTCTTAACTGTTCTCGTTTCACCTTATAAGTCGTGTCATCGCGAAGCTTGCCAGCTCTCACGAAGCGTTCCCCGAAGTAAAGATAGCTGTAGTCAAGTGAAACGATGCCAGCCACAAGCTGCGTGCAATGAAATAGCAGCGTAAGTACTGTTACCTGTTTCAAAAAAGGATTCCTCCTTTCGTGACATACAACCCGGCTACTAATTTCTTGCTCTGACAACTAGGGAGCATGGATAATGCTCCCAGCCCCTCAATCAACCATTCGTAGCGCGGAGCGACCATGCGACATTCGCGATCGGCCTTGTTGTGTTCGTGCACCTTTTTGACGTCAATCTTTTCGGCGCTAACTTTAGGGATCGTCCTCTTGTGCACAGTTCTGGTCTCCAGCCCAAGCTTCGCAGCCGCGCCCGATCGCATCACTGGGCCGATCGATTCGAGCCAGACGGTCGCCTTGGCCAAAAGTCACCATCGCAAGGCGCAGCCGCAGAATGATCGTGGCATGGTCGATCCCTCCCTTGAACTCAATTACATCGAGCTTTTTATGGCCCCCTCGGCGAGCGAGCAGCAGGCGCTTAATCAGCTCCTGGCGCAGCAGCAGGATCGAACGTCACCCAACTACCACAAGTGGCTCGCTCCTCAGCAATATGCCGACCGCTTCGGTCTCAGCCCAAACGACCTGACTAAAATAACCGCTTGGCTCAAGTCGGAGGGTTTCGAGATCATCAGCATAGGGGCCGGCCGCAATACGATAATCTTCAGCGGCACCGCTGCCCAGGCGCAGCGTGCTTTCGGAACCGAGATCCACTACTACGAGGTGGATGGGGTAAGGCACTTCGCCAATTCGACGCCGATCATGGTGCCCTCCGCGCTGAGTGGCATAGTTAGCAGCGTGATGGGCCTGCACAACTTCCTGCCGCGGCCAGCGCATGCCCGTAAGCGGATTGGCGTAATGGGTAATGCCCAACCCAACTACTATGATTCAAACTTTATCTTCCCGAATTTGCTCGCTCCTGACGACATTGCCACCATCTACAATATCGCTGCTTTATACGCTGCCTCTAACCCCATCGAGGGTAACGGGGAAAAGCTCGCCGTCGTGGGGCAAACCGACGTTTATCTGGACGATCTTGTCGATTTTCGTAACGGCTTCAATCTCCCTGCCATCACCGCCAGCAACTGCACTCTATATGGCAACCAAGCCGTCCAGTCCTGCAACGATCCCTACTTCCAGTACGTGCTTCCTAGCGGCACGACTGACCTGGGTGCACCATCCACTTGTGGCGATTTATCGGAGGCGGACCTCGATCTCGAGTGGTCCGGAGCGACCGCGCGGAAGGCGCAAATCATCTACGTTAATTCCCCGGTCACTTACAGTTCCGATTGCAGCGAGGTGACTGGCGGCGCCGGAGTTTTTGCATCCCTGGCTTGGGCCATCGATCCGAACGGATCACCCCTAGCCCCCGTCGTCAGCATGAGCTACGGCGAGTGCGAGGCTTTCGACACAGTTGACCTGACAAGCATTCTGCAGCAGGGCAGTTCCGAGGGGGTCACCATCGTGAACTCAGCCGGCGACTCCGGCTCCGCTGGCTGTGACGACAGCCCACCAAACAACGCTGTCAATCCGCCGTTTAGCCCAGCGGTCAATGGACTGGCCGTGAACTATCCAGCCAGCAGTCCGGACGTTACCGGAGTCGGCGGCACAGCGATTTCGCTCGCGGATGATTCTTATCCCACGCTGAACACCACTTACTGGAATACAACGCTCGGCCCCAACGGCGGCACAGCAAAGATGTACATTCCCGAAATTGCGTGGAATGACAATGAGGAGTGGGCGTCATTCTGCCAGTCCACCCCCCCCTCTCCGTCCAATGATTTCTGCACTCAGGGGGGGCAGACGGCAGTGCCAGGTTGGGTCAAACTCACAACGTCGGCGACCGCGGCGCAGGTGCAGAGCGACATCTGGATTTACCAGGGCGGCGGCGGAGCCAGCAACTGTTGGTATGAGAACAACAGCGACGAGTGCTTAGGTCCGGGTGCCGGGCCGACCGGCGGCGGCTTTGCACAACCGACATATCAGCAATCTCTCTCGGTCACCGGTGCGCCGGCCGATGTCCGCTATGTGCCGGACGTTTCTCTGCTGGCCTCGCCGAATTTTCCGGGCTACATTTTTTGTACGGCGGAGTCGGAATTTATTCAGGGTGGCACTTCGTCCAGCACTTGCGCCAACGGCATCGCAACGGCCCTTAACAACGGCTCCTACATTTCCGCCATCGGCGGCACCTCGGCGTCGACACCAACCTTCGCCGGCATTGTGACGCTGCTCAATGAATACCTCGTCGGTCCCGACAGCGTCGGCCTTGGCAATATTAATACGCAGCTTTATGCTCTAGCCGCAAGCACCGCAACATCGTCAACGCCCGCCTTCCACCAGGACACAACTGGCGACAACATGGTCTACTGCCAGGCCAACACTCCTGCAGATGAACCATCCAACATTGTGTGTCCCTCGTCAGGAGTTTTCGGCTTCTTAGCTTCCAACAAAGACACCGCAAAGGGAACCGGCTACAACCTCGTGACCGGTCTTGGCTCCGTCAACGCCTACAACCTTGCTTTCGCCTGGGCCGCCACTGAGGGTTCCGCCACCACTACGACCGTCACTTCCAGCCAGAACCCTGCTATTCAGGGAGCGATGGTCACCCTCACGGCGACCGTCACCACAACCGGATCGAACCAGCCGACGGGCACCGTGACCTTTTACAACGGCACCACCAATATCGGCTCTGGCGCGCTGGCCACCGTGAGCTCGGCTCAGGTGGCGACGTTAGCAATAGACAGTCTCCCTGTAGGCGCGGATTCGATAACAGCTGCCTATGGCGGCAACGCTAATAACGCTCGCAGCACATCTGCGGTCCTGACCCAGACCATCACTGCCGTCACCACCACCACCGCCGTTACTTCCAACCTGAACCCGGCGAATTACGGTGCCGCGGTGACCTTCACTGCAGCTGTTACCACGACCGGTTCAATCAAGCCCACCGGCAACGTGACCTTCTACAGCGGCACTACAAGTCTCGGCACCGGCACTCTCGGCACTTCGGGCGGTCCTACGGTTGCAATGGCAGCCTTCACCACCTCTGCACCACTCCCTGTCGGCATGGACTCGATCACAGCCATGTATGCGGGTGACTTGAATAACTCCGGCAGCACCTCGGCGGTGCTGACTGAAACCGTTAATGCCCCCACTTTCACCCTGTCCACACCGACCACTCCCGCGCCGGTGCTTGCCGGCGTAGGGGCATCCTCCACTTTCACAGCAACGCCCAATAGCGGATCCACCTTCGCCGGCGCTGTAACGTTTAGTTGCGCTTTCGCACCCCCGGATCCGACATTAACCAACACCAGTTGCGTCTTTAACACGGGACAAGCCACTTCGACGCAGATTGCGGCTGGCTCGGGAGCAACACCAGTTACTCTGACTATTTCAACCGTGGGTCCCAACACCGGAACAGGAGCGCAACTACGCCGCCGGGCGGACAGCCGCTCGAATTCCCCATGGCTCCCGTTGACGCTGCCCGTTGCGGGTTTCGTGATGCTTGGCCTGATGCGCGGCAAGGTTAGCAAGAGAGCCTCGAAGCGGTCGGCAATCGTCCTCATGTGCTTCTCGCTCGCAATGATCGCCTTCATGATGGCTTGCGGGGGAGGAGGAAGCTCGACTACGCCGCCGCCGCCCGCCAGCGTAACCGTTAGCCCAAGCACAGGCACAGCAAAGCTCTATGCTGACGAAGCTGGAAACATTTGGCTCCCTGGCGCGACCCAGCAGCAGTTCTCCGCCACGGTCAGTAACTCCACCAGCCAGGCCGTGACTTGGGGCGTAAGCGGCAGCGGCTCGAACGGTACGATATCGTCAACTGGACTTTACACAGCTCCGGCAACCGTACCCAACCCCGCTACAGTTACCGTCACGGCGACATCGTCGGCCGCGACGAGCCCGGGAACGAGCACCGTCACCATCATGAATCCAACCGGAAACGGGCAACTGCCCGCCACCTACACCGTTACCGTAACGGCGACCGAGGCCACCACGGTGCACACGCAGCCAGTGACTCTGGTTGTGCAATAGACTTCAGGATGATTCTTGCCTCTGGGCGCGGAGACATTCCGCGCCCTTCTTATTTTCGAACAGCTGGTGAATATGCATACGTCTCCTCGACCTCTTGGCATTTAGATATTCTTCCGGCCGTCCCGCCACGGGTTCACAGCGATGTAGCCTTTCGTGACGGCGTATGCGAAAATCGCTGACGCGACTCCGTTTTAGTCGTATGCGATGCGTCCTTTGGGGCCAGTGTGATGTCGCGCTGAATCTTCAGGGGCTTTCCCCGCGGGCCTATCGGATTTGCCGCACCTGTTTACTGCGAACCGGGGGATTTGCAAGCACTGTTTTTGGCGTACAGAAAGCGAGAAAGACCCAATGTTTACGCATGGTTTAGGCCTTTCATTAACGGAATACCGGTTGATGTTGCCGATGGTTGAACTAACCATCTTTGCACTCGGCATTCTGCTGATTGACCTATGGATACCGCGCCAATGGAAGTGGATCAATGCGCTCGGCGCCTTGGCGGGCGTTTTCTTTGCGACGTTTTGCGTATGGCGAATTCAGGTGATCTTGCCCATTGGCGCCATCGGCTTCTATAACTCGCTATTGGTCGATCGCTTTGCTATCTATTTCTGGTATTTGTTTCTGGCCGGGGCGGCTATCTCGATTCTGATGTCGGTGCACTACCTCGAGATCGAAAGCGAAAACCACGGCGAATACTATTCTTTGATGCTGCTTTCCGTCGTGGGCATGATGTGCATGGCGGCGGGCTTCGACATCGTGCTCCTCTTCATCGGACTCGAATTGATGGCGATTTCCACTTACGTGCTGGTTGGTTTTTTGCGCCGCGACCGGCGCTCCAACGAAGCCGCCTTGAAGTATCTGCTGCTCGGCGCCTTTTCGTCCGGCATCTTCGCCTACGGCCTGTCGCTGCTCTATGGAATATCCGGCAGCACCAATTTGAGGATTATTGCGCGCGCCGTCGCGGCCCAGAATCCGCACAATCCGGTAGTCGTGATCGCATTGCTGACGACTATGGTCGGATTGCTGTTTAAAATCGCCGCCGTCCCCTTTCATCAGTGGGCGCCCGATGCCTATGAAGGCGCGCCCACCTGCATCACCGGATTCATGTCCGTCGCCGTCAAGGCCGCGGCCTGGGCGCTGTTGCTCCGCATCTTGCTAGCTGCCCTGTTCCCTCTGCGCACTGTCTACACTCCCGTGATCGTATTCGTTGCCATCGCCACCATGACCGGCGCTAACTTCGCCGCCCTCACGCAAACGAATACCAAGCGGCTTCTCGCCTACTCCTCGATCGCGCACGTCGGCTACATGCTGCTGGCGTTCGTAGCCATGGGCACTTCGCAGCCTGGCAGCCCTGCATTTTTCGACGGCTTCAAAGGAATCCTCATCTACCTGCTGGTCTATACGTTCATGAATCTCGGCGCCTTCGCGGTGATCGCGTCGTTGCGGCAGCGTAACGTGATCGGCGATGAGATTGATGATATGGCCGGCCTCTACCAGCGCGCTCCGGTTGAGGCATCGCTGATGCTGCTGTTTCTGTTGTCACTCGCCGGTATTCCGCCCGCAGCCGGATTTCTGGGCAAGTACTACATTTTCCTGAGCCTGATCGAAAGCCAACACTACGCCCTGGCCTCGCTCGGCGTGCTCTATTCGCTCTTCGGACTTTACTACTACCTCAAGATTGCGAATTCGATGTTGATGCGCGCGCCCCTGGAACCGGGACGGCTACCCGTCAGTTTCGGAATGCGTTGCGCGGTAGGCCTCACGGCACTGGCCACGCTCGTGATCGGTGTCTATCCAGAGCCGTTTATTCGCAGCGCAAACTGGTCGCTGAATATTGCGCAGCCTCCGCCGCGGATCGCCGCCTTGAATAAGTAAGGCTGCGATCTACGACGGGCGGCTGATTTACAATTCAGTCGCATGCCCGAGCGCCCTGATTCCCCGGAGAAGAAAAATCCACTCGTTTCGGCGGCCCGCTATTCCGAAATGGGCTTCATTATTCCGGCGGCGGTGCTCCTTGGCTTTTTTTTAGGCAAGCTCGCCGATTACTGGCGGCATACAAAATGGCTCTATCTGGTCGGGCTTTTGTTCGGCGCGGTGGTGGGATTCGGGCAGATGATCCGCATGGCCCTGGGCGCATTTAAGAAAGATGAATGAGCACGAGCATCTCGACGATCCGGAAAAAAATCTGCCGGCGCAGACTCCTGGTGAGATCGCGATCGGCGACTCAGCAGTTCTTGAGCGCATTATCCCCCGTCTGCTACGCAACATGCTGGTGGCGAGCTTGCTGCTGCTGGCCGCAGCGTTCTGGTTTTACGGCTGGGCAGGGTCGATTGGGTTTGCTTTCGGCGCGGCGGTTTCCTACGTTAATTTTCACTCACTGCAACGCGGTGTCGAGGGGCTCGCCGATCGCGTCGTCAATCGGCATAGCCGGGAAAAGGGTGGTCGGATTCTTCTTCGTTTTGTTCTGCGCTATTTATTGGTAGGAGTCGTTGCCTATGCTATATTCAGAGGTTCTTCCGTGGGATTTCATGGCTTTCTGTGGGGCCTGTGCGTGCCCGCGGCGGCCCTGATGCTGGAGGCAGTTTGGCAAGGATATACAGCCTTTCGGCAGGTGCGGTGAGATAGCTTGAAGGTCATTGAATCTGAACGTCAAAGTTTTAAAAAATGCATCAACTGGTTTTTACCGCATTTTTAAATCGTCTCTTCGGCCCGCTAGTCTTGTCATTCCTGCAGGCGCTGCACATTTATCCCCAGCATCCGAATCGTCCCATCTCCGACAGCTTTGCCATGGAGTTGCTGGTCGTGTTGCTGCTGACAATATTCTTCGTCGCGGTCCGGGTCCGGCTTTCCGTGGAGTCGCCCGGCGGTCTGCAGCACACGATGGAGGGAATTCACAGTTTCATCGAGAACATGGCCGATGAGATCATCGGTCATAAATCGGCGAGATATGTTCCGTATCTCACCATGCTGGGAATGTTTATTTTGAGCTGCAATCTGCTTGGGCTGGTGCCGGGGCTGGAATCGCCGACAGCCGTGGAAATCGTGCCGCTCGGCGCCGCCGTATTGACCTGGTTCTATTACCACTATTCCGGCATACGCGAGAATGGTGTGATCGGATACCTGAAGCATTTCATCGGACCGCAGGAGGGAATGCCGCTGCTAGTGCGCATATTCCTGCCGATAATAATTTTCCCGATTGAGATTTTCAGTCATACGGCTCGCATGTTATCGCTCAGCGTTCGTCTTTTCGCGAATATGTTCGCCGGCGAAATGGTGACGCTGGTATTTTTCTCGCTGGTGCCACTGGGTCTTCCAATTGTCTTCGAATTCCTCCACATCGGCGTGTCGTTGATTCAGACCTACATTTTTGTGCTGCTCCCTTGCGTTTATCTGGGAGAAGCCGTAGCGCATGAGCACTAAGATTAAGATAAGGTCTCAGGTCTTAGGTGTCAGGTCTCAGGAAAATCGACGGCAATTCTGCTGAAAGATCTTCCTGAGACCTGAGACCTGGTACCTGACACCTGTTTTCAGCGTGAGGGCGGTGGCCCATTCGAGCACACCGTCAACCACCCACTGGAAGCAATTCATAGAAGGAGAAAACAAAATGCGAAAGATTAAAGCGCGAAAGATTCTGATGTTTTTGTTTGTGATGATGATGTTCTGTATTCTCGCTGTCCCAGCATTTGCGCAGACGAGCGCAGGTGGGGGAGGCGCAACCAACTGGATCGCAATCACATCTGGCTTCGGCATCTCCCTCGCAGCCGGACTGGCGGCGCAAGCCCAGGGCCGCACCGCCTCCTCGGCATGCGAAGCACTCGGACGCAATCCCGCGGCCCGGGCCGGCATTCAGGTGGCGCTCATTCTCGGCTTGGCGTTCATCGAGTCGCTCGTGTTGTTCGCGCTCGTGATTATTTTCGTCAAAGTCGTGTAAGGCGCTCCAACTTTAGCGGACCCCACTCATGGCCAGGCGCGCATGAGTGGGATTACCCGCGTCCTCGCACACCGGCCTTTCCAGCACGTCATCTGCTACAAAGAGATCTACCTGAGCGGCTTGATCAGCCTGTGGTCGATCTGTTCGTAGTATTCATGATTCGACAGTTCTGGGTGCAGAGGATACCGGATGGAATGTTCAGCAGATTTCATCATCCCTGCCTTGTACATCAGATACGTCACCAGCGCGAACCCAGCCGGAAATATGGCCAACGGCCAGGTTTCCCACAAGAGTCGCGGTACCCATCCCTGCAGAATTTCGGGCATCTCCTTGGACAACGGAACCCACCAAATTCCCCATATGATTGGAGTTAGTAGCGAAATTGCCAGTGCAACTATCGCCAAGCGGTAGGGCGTCACCGCCGGAAACAAGCCCTTCAACTTCCACTTCATTTGTTGCCTCCCTCAATTGTTAGATACCCTGAGGGAGACGCGAGATGCACGCGCATCTCCTACGCCCGAAATCTCGCCGCCGCGACCAATGCCTGTCCGAGACTCAAACCGCCATCGCCAGACGGCACTTCTTTTTGTGTGAAGACCTCAAATCCAGCTTCCGACAGCCGCGCCTCCAGCCGTTGCGCCAGGTAAACATTGTGAAATGTCCCGCCGCTCAGGCACACCCGATTCAGCGTCGTTTTATTCCGCAGCAACATCGCCAGCTCGACGAACCCCGCCACCAACCCGTTGTGAAAACGCCGGCTCATCTTCGCCACCGGAGCATTCCGCCGAAGATCGTCGACCAGTGCCTCAAACAGCAGGCGGGTGCCGATGATCCAATTTTCGCCGTCCGGCACAAGCGTCAGCGGATACGCCGTGTCATCGCCAATCGATCGAACCTCCAGCGATTCAATTTCAGATGAACCAACTTCGGGCGAACCCATCGCCATCTCCAGTTCAATCGCCGCCTGCGCCTCGTAGTTAACCTCTCGTCGGATTCCGATAAGCGCGGCCATCGCATCGAAGAGACGGCCGCAACTCGACGTCAAAGGCGAGTTCACGCCTTGTTCCATCATGCGCAAGAGAAAATCCGTCTTCTTACCATCGAGTTCGCGCAAAAACGGAATATCGAGCTTCAGAAATTCGCGTCCAAAATGATGGGCCAGGTAGCTGACCGCCATCCGCCACGGTTCGCGGATCGCCGCTGCGCCTCCGGGCAACGGCACATATTCAAAATGAGCGGCGCGTTCAAAACTTTCATGGCTGGCCACGAGCACTTCCCCGCCCCAGATTTTTCCATCGGCGCCATAGCCGGTGCCATCAAGCGCAAAACCGATCACTCGACCATCGAGGTGGTTCTCCGCCATACAACTCGCAATGTGGGCGTGGTGGTGCTGGACGCCAGCGACTCTGATGCCCTCCACTTCATTTTGCTGAAGCGCCCATTTTGTGGAGAAGTAGTCAGGGTGGAGATCGTAAGCGATGATCTCCGGCCTAATTTCGAGAATGCGCCCAAGGTGCTCGATGGCTTCGTGGAAAAAACTATAACTTTCGACATTTTCTAAATCTCCCACGTGTTGACTTAAAAATGCGTTCCTCCCTTTCGTAAGGCAGATGGTGTTCTTGAGTTCGCCGCCGACGGCCAGCACCGAAGGCACGTCGTCTTGCAGAAAAACCGGTACCGGAACAAAACCGCGCGAACGCCGCAACTGCCGCGTGACGCCGCCCGCCACGCGCACCACCGAATCGTCGCAGCGCAGCAAAATATCGCGGTTGTGGACAATGAAGTAATCGGCAAGACCGTTCAATCGCTTGACTGCTTCATGGTTATCGATGGCGATCGGCTCTTCACTCAGGTTACCGCTGGTCATTACCAGCGCATCAAATCTGCCCTGAGCCAGCAGCAGATAATGGAGCGGAGTGTAAGGCAGGAAAACTCCCAGGTAACGATTGAACGGCGCAACCGCCTCGGGAATCATGCGGGCCGTTTTCGCGGGAGGCAAAGTTTTCTTCAGCGGGGCTTTCTTCAGCAAAACAATCGGCCGTTGTATGGACAGCAAAGCCGCCCGCCCCGCGTCATCTAACTCGCAAATCCGCTCCGCCGCCTGCACATCCGGAACCATCACGGCAAATGGTTTTTCCACCCGCCGTTTCCGCTGCCGCAACAGCTCGACTGCCGCAGGGTTCGTAGCATCCACCGCCAGATGAAATCCCCCCAAGCCTTTTACAGCAACAACCTGCCCGGCAAGCAATGCGGAAGCCGCTTCGACCACAGGGTCGCCGCATGGAATTTTGCTCCCCGCATTATCCCAGAGTTCCACGCGAGGTCCGCACTCCCAACAGGCGTTGGGCTGAGCATGAAAGCGGCGGTCCAGCGGATTCTCATATTCCGCCAAACATGCCGCGCACATCGGAAACTTCGCCATCGACGTGCTCGGCCGGTCGTAAGGAATGTCGCGGATGATAGTAAAGCGCGGCCCGCAATTGGTGCAGTTGATAAACGGATACCGGAAACGTCGGTCTTGAGGATTAAACATCTCCCGCAGGCAGTCGGCACAAATCGCCACGTCCGGAGAAATCAGCGTGCGAACTTCTTCACCCTCATGGCTATGAACGATGCGGAACTCATCATCGCTGCCCTCGGCCAAAACAACGCATGGCACTTCAAGGACAGTGATGCCGGTAATCCGCGCCAAGGGCGGCGCTTCGACGGGCAGGCGCTCGATGAAATCCTGAACGGATTCCACCGGCCCCTGAATTTCAATCGTGACCCCAGCGGATGTATTGCGGATGGTGCCGCCAAGATGCCTGCTGGTAGCAAGACGATAGATGTACGGTCGGAATCCGACTCCCTGCACAATGCCCGAGACTTCGATCCGGCGTCCTACCTCCATACCCCACTAGCTTACAGTCTCCACCGGCGTTTTATGCGCCTTGCGCCGTTCCTCCAGCCACATCATCCATTCGTGCATACCGTTGCCAGTCAGGCAAGAGACTTTCACAATCTCCATTCCCGGATGCACCTTGCGAGCATTCTCCGCCGCCACGTTAATGTCAAACGGAACGTAAGGCAGCAAATCGACTTTGCTCAGCACCAGTAAATCGGACTTAAAAAATATGGAGGGATATTTCAGCGGCTTGTCTTCGCCCTCGGTCACGCTCAGTACCACGATCTTCGCCGCCTCGCCCAGATCATAACTGGACGGGCAAACTAGATTGCCGACATTCTCAATGAACAGCAAATCCAGGTCTTCGAGCTTCCAGTCCGCCAGGTGGCGTTCGATCATGCGCGCATCCAGATGGCAGGTGCCGCCGGTCGTAATCTGCTTCACCGGAAAATGAAAGCGCTTGAGCCGGTTAGCATCGTTTTCTGTCTGGATGTCACCCGTCAACACCGCCACGCGATCCTGCCGCGGCAGGCTTTCGAGGGTGCGTTCCAGCAAGCTGGTTTTGCCCGAGCCCGGAGAACTAATAATGTTCAGGCACAGCACCCCGTGCTCTTGAAAGCGGGCGCGCAATTCGGCCGCGATGCGGTCGTTTTCACTAAGTACTTTTCGCTCCAACGGTACTCGATCCATATTGTTCCACCTCCAGATAAGCAAACTCCAATTCATCCCCGCTGATGCACGAAGTTAAGAGACTCGCGCACTGCCGACAGCTGCAATCGTAGTCGCGCACGACGAATTCGCAACCGCACGCCAAGCAACGATGGCGGCGGGGACAAACCTCTATCGCCAGCTCAAGCGCAGCCAGATCCGTCTCCTGAATCATCGCTTCAAAACAAAAACGCAACGCCTCCGGATCGATAGCCGCCATTTCCCCGATCCGCACACCGACCTTACAAGGATATGACTCTGGATAGCGGACCATCTCAGTTCGAACCGCCTCCAGCACCGAATTAGCAACCCCCATCTCGTGCATAATGCCCGATCTTATTAATGGAGCGCCGGGCGTCCTCGCCCGGCCACGACACTGCTCGAACGGGCGAGACCCCGGTCGCTCCACAATTTCGTCCCGCAAATGCAGCATCAGCAAATCCGCGGCAATTGATCCCCCGCCAGCATATCCACGACACGCGTCGTGCCCAGCGGCGTCCGCATCGTCACTAGGCCAGGGTTTTCTTTTCTCACCGTCCCAATAATCCGGGCCTCCGCGCCCAGAGGATGACATCTCACTGCCGCTAACACCGCGGAAACCGCCTCAGGCGCCACGATTGCAATCAGCTTGCCTTCATTCGCCACATAAAGCGGATCCAATCCCAGCAACTCGCACGCGCCGCGAACTTCTTCATGAATAGGAAGCGAACTCTCTTCCAGTTCAATCCCCACTCGCGAGCGCTCTGCAATCTCATTCAGCGTACTGGAGACGCCACCACGCGTCGGATCGCGCATGCAGCGAATACCGCAACCCGCGTTAGAAGTTGCGCCAAGCATCCGCGCCACTAGCGTATGCAAAGCGGCGCTGTCGCTCTCAATTCGCGTCTCAAACTCAAGCCCTTCGCGTTGCGCCAGAATCGCTATACCATGGTCGCCGATCGAACCGCTCAGCAGCACCTTGTCGCCCGGCCGCGCGCGGTCAGCGGATAAATCAACTCCCTTCGGCACCAGTCCAATTCCCGTCGTATTGATGAAGAGCCCGTCTCCTTTGCCTTTCTCAACAACCTTGGTGTCGCCCGTAACCACGCACACACCCGCCGCTTCGGCCGCGCGGCGCAAAGAATCCACCACCCGCCGCAGTTCATCCATCGAAAAACCCTCTTCGATAATGAAGCCCGCGCTCAAAAACAGCGGAGTAGATCCACCCATAGCCAAATCGTTCACCGTTCCATGCACCGCAAGCGAGCCAATGTCTCCACCAGGAAAAAATAGCGGCTTCACCACAAAAGAATCCGTCGTCATGGCCAGGCGCTGCCCATTAACATTCACAATGGCCTGGTCATCCAGCCGCGCCAGCGCAGGATTCTGAAAGGCCGGCAGAAAAATGTCGCGCACCAACTCGGCGCTCAACTTACCGCCGCTGCCATGCCCCAGCAGAATTGTGTCCCTGACCGGAAGCGGCGTGGGGCAACTGAGCTGCACGTTTATCTCGGCTCGGATTTCGGCTGGAATCTCAACTGGCGTTTTCGTCGACACGATCTCTCCTCAGAAGGTTCTCAGTTCGCCACCGCATGGCGCCGGTAGTGATAGTACGCCGCGCATGCTCCCTCACTCGAAACCATCGGCGCCCCCAGCGGATTCTCCGGCGTACACCGCATGCCGAATGCTGGACAATCCGTAGGCTTCTTCAATCCCTGCAAAACCTGGGCGCTGATGCACTCTGCCGGCTCATCGACCGTCATCTCACCCAAATCAAACACTCGATTCGCATCGTAAGCGGAATACTCTTCGCGCAAGCGCAGACCACTCCGCGGAATCGGCCCAATGCCGCGCCATTTCTGGTCGCCAATTTCAAAGACCTCAGCCATGATTGCCTGCGCCGGAACGTTCCCCTGGTAACTCACCGATCGCACATACTGATTTTCCAGCCGCGCCTCGCCCGCCTCAAGCTGCCGGGCTTCGAGTTGACGGACCAGCATCAGAACCGCTTCCAAAATATCCACCGGCTCGAATCCCCCGACCACAATCGGCACGCGAAAATCGCGCACCAGAGACTCATACTCCTTGCATCCCATCACTGTGCAGACATGTCCCGGTGCGATGAACCCCTGCACCCGATTCGTGCTCGAAACCATCAAGGCGCGGATCGCCGGCGGCACCAGTACATGCGAGACCAGCATGGAAAAGTTCGTAAGCCCTTCCCGCTTGGCCTGCCAGGCAGCCATGGCATTCGCGGGAGCTGTAGTCTCAAAGCCAATCGCCAGGAACACGACTTTGCGATCGGGATTCGCCCGCGCGATCTTCACCGCCTCCATCGGAGAGTAAGCGATGCGCACGTCCGCGCCCTGCGCCTTCGCCCGAAACAGATCCGAATGCGATCCCGGCACCCGCAGCATGTCTCCGTAAGAAACCAGTATGATCTCTGGCCGCAGCGCCAAAGCAATGGCTTTGTCCACCGTTTCAAGCGGCGTAACGCAAACCGGGCAGCCCGGCCCATGCACGATTTCGATCCCGCGCGGCAGCAGTTCATCCAGGCCGTAGCGCATAATGGTGTGCGTTTGACCGCCGCAGATCTCCATCAGCACCCAGGGCCGTGTCGTCGAATGCACAATCTCCGCCGCCAGTGCTCGGGCAATGCGATGATCACGGTATTCGTCGAGATATTTCATACGCAGAAATCCGGGCTGAACCCAGGACAGATCCCACAGCCTTGACTCTACCCAGTGCGGGACCGCCTATCGGTGATAAAGATCACAAAGGATCGTGACCCAGAACGTTGGAGCCCAGGCCATGCCAGTCCCGGAGGGACGACCCAGTCTGGCAAAAGCGCATCAATCTGGGTTTGGGTGGAAACGGCAGCGAGGTCTTGGCTGGAGCACGAGCGGACTACGCTTCTGCCGGGGGCGGCAATTCCGCCTCCAGTTGTCCCATCTCTTCCAAGAGCTTGTAGGTGCGCTCCGCCTCCGAAGCATCCACGCGACTGATGGCGAAACCGACATGCACCATCACATAGTCGCCCAGTCCAGCCTCGGGGACAAAGTTAAGCGACACCTGCCGCACAATCCCGCCAAACTGCACGCGGGCAGCCCGCAACGGCCCCTGTTCTTGAATTTCGAGGATCTTACCCGGTATGGCAAGGCACACGGCGTCGTTCTCCACCTTCAGTAGAACGCTGAACGTTTACCGCCATCTGTGACGCCCGACACACTCGCGAGTGATGAGCGCACAATAGGGTGCTGAAGTGCCGCTCCCTGCCAAGTGCCAACTGCATCGATATTAAGACCATCTAAGGAGGAAGCATGCCTTTCGTTCGAATCGATCTTCTCGAAGGTAAGACCCCGGAATATCGCATGCAAATCGGCCAGATCGTCTACCAGGCGATGCTCGATGTCCTAAACGTCCCGAGCAACGACCGCTTCCAGATCATCACCGAGCACCCCAAAACAGGTTTGCAGTACGACCGCGAGTATCTCGGCGTCCATCGCTCCGACGATTGCATTTTTCTGCAGATCACTCTCAACAGCGGCCGCACCGTTAAGATGAAGCAGCGCTTCTACAAAGTCGTTGCCGACCGCTTGCACGAAAGCCTGAAACTACGCCACCAAGATGTCTTCATTAATCTGGTTGAGGTGTCGAAAGAAAACTGGTCGTTCGGCAATGGCGAAGCCCAGTACGTAACCCCCGCGCCCTAGCTGGCCGCACGTCGCGGCATGTGGCAACGGCGTAAACTAGCCTGTGACTCTCATGTCTCCTCACCGCCTCGCCGATCCCATCATCGCCATGGACGCCGAAGAGCGCTTTGAAGGCTTCGAAAACCTCATGCCCTTCAAGGTGCACAACATCCTGCTCGTCTCCAGCCTCTACGATTCTTTCATTCTGCGTGAAGACGGCCGCCTCAACGAGTTGCTCATCGACGAATCGCTTGAACTCAACCTGCGCCAGTTCCCCAGAATTACGCACGTCTCCAGCTGCGCAGAAGCCGTCGAGTTGGCCAGCTCCGAGCCGCGCTTTAATCTCATCGTCACCAATCTCGCCGTCGGCGATATGGATGCGGCCCAATTGGCCCGCGAGGTCAAGCGCGCCGGCCTCGATATTCCCGTCGTCGTCCTCGCCTACGACTATCGCGAGATCAAGAATTTCGTGGCGCGCAATCCCATCACCGAAATCGAGCGCATTTTTCTGTGGCAGGGCAATGCCCGCATCCTGATCGCGATCGTCAAGTACATCGAAGATAAACGCAACGTTCAGCACGACACGCGAGCCATCGGAGTCCCTGTCCTCCTCGTCGTCGAAGACAACATCCGTTACTACTCGGCCTTTCTGCCCGTCATCTACACCGAATTGCTCAAGCAGTCGCGGCGCGTGATCCAGGAAGGCATCAACGTGGCGAACAAACTGGTGCGTCTGCAGGCCCGCCCCAGAATTCTATTGAGTTCCGATTTCGAAGACGCAGCCGCCCTGGTACAGGAGTATCGCAGTTATCTTTTCGGTCTCGTGTCCGACGTTGAATTCCCCATGGAGGGCAAGCTCAATCCAGACGCTGGCTTCGAACTCGCTCGCTTCGTAAAGAGTCTTGTGCCCGACGCGCCGGTGGTGCTGCAGACCAGCCGCACTGAGTTTCGCGCGCGCGCCGCTGCCGCGGGCTATTCCTTCCTCCGCAAACGCTCGCAAACGCTGTTGAAAGACTTGCGCCGCATTCTCACCGAGCAATTCGGATTCGGCGACTTCGTATTTCGCCTCCCCGACTTAACCGAAGTCGGCCGCGCCAAAGACATGAACGAACTGGAAGAGCAATTGCAAAAAGTTCCAGCCGAAAGCATCGTCTACCACGCGCAGAAAAATCACTTCTCCCACTGGCTGATGGCCCGCACCGAATTCGCGGTCGCCGCCAAGCTCCGTCCCCGAAAGGTTTCCGATTTCACCGGACCCGAGCATCTGCGCAGCGATCTCATCGAATCCATCAACGAGTATCGCCGCGAGCAGAGCGAAGTTCTGATCGGCGATTTTCGCTCCGACACCTTCAAGCCTTCCGAATCAAGTTTTCTCCGCATCGGCTCCGGCTCGCTCGGCGGAAAAGCCCGCGGCCTCGCCTTCGTGCGTCACCTATTGCGCAAAAGCCGCATCACTCGCCGCTTTCCCGGAGTTCGCGTCTCCGTTCCTCCAGCCGTAGTATTGGCGACCGACGTCTTCGATCAATTCGTCACCGAGAACAACCTCCTCGACTTCGCCCTGAATTGCGATGACGACGCCGAAATTCAGCGCCGCTTCCTCGAAGCGCCGCTCTCCATCACCTTAACCGAGGACCTCAAATCGTTTCTCGCCGAGGTTCACCATCCGCTGGCCGTGCGCTCTTCCAGCCTCCTCGAGGATTCGCAATACCAGCCCTTCACCGGCGTCTATGAAACCTTCATGCTCGGCAACCAGGAAGCCGATCCCGACGCCCGCCTGGCCGCGCTCAACGAGGCCATCCGCCGCGTCTACGCCTCCACCTTCAGCCGCCACGCGAAATCCTACGTCCGCGCCACGCCCTACCGTCTCGAAGAAGAAAAAATGGCGGTCATCCTCCAGCAGGTCGTAGGCACGCAGCACAGCCAACGCTTCTATCCAGATTTTTCCGGAGTCGTCCGCTCCCGCAATTATTACCCCGTGCCTCCCATGACCTTCGAAGACGGCATCGCCGCCGTAGCTCTCGGCCTGGGCCGCGCCGTAGTCGACGGCGGCAAATGTTTAACTTTCTGCCCGCGCTATCCCCAAAACCTGGTGCAATTTTCCTCGGTAGAAGACATACTTCAGAACTCACAGTCGGAATTCTGGGCCCTCGAACTCGACGGCGCCGCCGACGGCCGTCCCGGACACTGGCACGAAAAGCGTTTCAAACTGCACGCCGCCGAGACCGATGGCACGCTGCAGGCACTAGCCTCCACGTACTCCCGCGACAACCACGCCGTCTACGATGGAGTAAGCCGCCCCGGGGCGCGCATAGTCACCTTCGCTCCCATGCTCAAGCATGGCACCTTTCCGCTGGCCGAGATTCTGGATGTCCTCGTGCGCGTCGGTGAAGATGCCTTGGGCAATCCCGTGGAAATCGAGTTCGCCGTCCGTCTCCCGCAAACTTTTAACGCGATGCCTATACCCGCAACTGGGCAAGTAGCCGAATTCGGTTTCCTCCAAATCCGCCCTCTGACGCTCTCCCGCAACACCGAAGACCTGTCTCTAGACGACGTCCGCCCCGAGCAACTGATCTGCCAGAGCAGCAAAGTTCTAGGCAACGGACGCATCGACGATCTCCACGACATCGTAGTAGTAGATTCCCAGCGCTTCGAGCGCAGCCGCAGCCAGGAGGTAGCCGAAGCCGTAGCCCGCCTCAATCGCCAGCTCTGCGACGAGAACCGTCCTTATCTCTTGATCGGCGTAGGCCGCTGGGGCTCGACCGAGCCCTGGCTAGGCATCCCCGTAGAATGGGACGAAATCAGCGGCGCGCGCGTAATCGTAGAAGCCGGCTTCCGCGACTTCCGAGTTACTCCCTCCCAGGGCAGTCATTTCTTCCAGAACCTGACCGCCTTTCGAGTGGGATATTTCACCGTGAATCCCGACGCCGGCGAAGGCTCCGCCGATTGGCAGTGGCTAACCGAGCAGCCGTCCATAGAAGAACAAGGCTGCGTCCGCCATCTGCAGTTCGCCGAACCAATCCGAGTAATAATGAACAGCCGCACCAGCCAGGGAGTAATCTTCAAGCCCGAACTGCGTCCCAACGAAGTAGAAAGCTGGGAAATCTAAAGCGGTTTTCAGCCCCAACAATCAGGGATTTTGGGTGGCGCAGCGGTTTACCGCTGCGATAACCGGATCGTCTCGAATGTCGGCTTTAGCCGCCGAGGGACATCCGGTGCCCCATGCCAGGTTTCGCCGGGTGCCCCAGGTCTCGCGTTTGAGACCTGGGATTCCACCATCGCGTAAAGATTGGGCTTTCAGGTGGTGCCGCGCCCGGGCCACCGGCACGAAATGTTTTAGTACTGTGCTGTTAGTCTGACGGTTTGCCCGGGCCGACCTTTCAAACTCCCGACGTATGGAGCGAGCACAAGTTGGTTGAGAAAGTCCGCTATATTCACCGGAATCCGGTAACGCGCGGGTTAGTTGGGCGTCCTCAGCTGTGCATCCCCTGAAGTGCATCCCGAAGATTGGGTCTGGAGCAGCTTCCGTCATTATGCAAATAACGAGGTCTGTCGGCAGTGGTGCAGTTTGAATCAGTTTTGAAAGGGCACGGCTTTAGCCGTGCCGTAAGCCGTATTTTCATTGCGGCTTTAGCCGCTGAGGGACGGCAAATTTCAAACTGCACCACTACCAAGTCGGTCGAATAGAAATCGAGTCGCAGTGGACCGCGCGGCGGAGAGAGCAGAGAGGCATTTTTCCCTCCCTGCGGAAGCATCCAGCCGCCTAGGCCCGCCCAAGCAAAGCTTGGCCGGGGCACCCCCGTGAGTTAAAGCAATTGCGATAGCAGGGCCAGACGCCCTATTTGATCGTCTTGAGCTGATCCTCCAGCGTGAAGGCCGATTCAATATCGGCATACCCACCTGCGGGCACATGCGTAATCGCATTTGTCGGGGTGAGCACCCGATAGCCATTTACCCACATTGAAACAAGCGCTCCTGTGGCTCTACCGCACCAATCTCCTCCATCCCACAGCATTTTTACGTCCGCACCAGTAACGCCGTCTAGTAGTTGTATGGGCTGACCCTGAATAGTCCCGTTCGGCAGCACGAAGGTTTCAGCAACGATAGCCGCGTTGTCATTATCCTTGTCTGGAACGACATAAACATTTGGTGTGAAGTCGAGCGAAATGGGGCTGCTGCCCTTCAGGGTCGCGTGAGCAGCTGACATGACTTGATAACTTCCAGATTTTGGTGGCTGTTTGTTGGCTGCCACTTCGCACTCATAGACAGCCTTAAGCTCGATGCCTTGTGTAGTTGGTCTCAGGTTTTTTGCAAATTCTAAGAGTTGGTCCACCTTGTGGTTAACTTCCTCGATGGTATTTGCTGAATTTCCTTTCTGTCGCAATATCTGGGTTAGAAGAGAGGCAAGTTTCTTAGCCGTCGCTTCATCCATCGAAGTGTTACATGTAAACTCCACCCTGCCCTGATTTGAAACGATGTTTGGACTACATTCACCAGACGATTGAGCTTCAATATTTGGCGATGGCCGTTGTGCAAAGGCAGATATTGCGAATACGAGGATGATTGAGAATGATAGTTTCACTGTTTTGGCTCCGCCGATGACTTCCCGCTTCCTTGCTCTTGTGTTTTGGATTGCTGGTTGTGAATCTCTACCTTGCCTTCGTTGTTAACGATGTTCGGACTTTGGCCGCCGGACGATTGAACGTGAACGGCCTGATGCGGGGGGAGGATGCCGCGTATTCCAAACCACAGGGTCGCTGCTAGCGATGCTGCACCGATATAAAACTCTACAGTCTGCCTGCGAGTCAAAGAATGCCATTTTGCACGGAGTCCATGAGAGTGTTGCCAACAGAATTTATGTCCGATAGCTACTGAGCGCTTACAGGCGTCATTGTTTTGTTTCACAAATTGGCAGGTGTTAGAAGACATTCCCGTTTATGACTCTCGTCCATCGGAGCCACGATAGCACATTTCGCCTTGTATTCGCCAAAGGCTATACTGTCCGCGTCGAGAGACCGCAGATAGCAGGGAGCGGGTGGCCCGGACTAACCTTTCAAACTCCCGGGGGTGCCCCGTCCAAGCTCCGCTTAGGCGGGCCCGTTTCATCACAAACCAGGTCGGGTGGGCCACTCAAGCCCTGTTTGGCTTGAGTGGGGAGAGCCAGCTTAGCCGGAAACGGATACCTGCATTTATTCATTGATCTCCAGTCCGCCGCGTGAGATGATAGGGGCTGGATTGGGGCAGCGTTGAGGCACGTCCGTCAATCAGGACGGACCTCAAAGCTGCCCCAAAGCCGTTTCAGCCCGGTTTTTGGAGCTAAGTCATTATTCCGGAATACTTTGCATATAAGTCATTTAAACCCAAAGACTTGGCGGGATTTTTTTACCTAAGCCAATGATTCTAAAAGACCGCAATATTATTTTTTTTCGGGCGTGACCCGGCCAGAGCGAGGCCATCCCAAAGGTTAAGTCCCTATTTCCGAATAGTTTGAGTGCAAACCATTTAAACGCAATACTTTAAGAACAAAATAGGGAGGGGGGGTACCCCCAGGCTGGCTTCGGAGCGGAGTTAACCGCCAAGACCCTCAGCTTCCAATTTGCAAAATGACCACCAGCCGCCGTGGTCCATGCGCGCCCTGCACCAGAATCTTCTCGATATCGGCCGTGCGGCTGGAGCCGCTGATAACACACGCAAACGAGTTCCGATCCAGTATTCGTTCTTGTGAGGCGCGGCCAAGCGCCGTAGCCAAATCAGGAACCAATTGCGTCGTCGTAGCATAAACAATGTGGCAAGGAGCAATCACCGAAGCGCCACGTCCGCCACAAGCAGCGGTCACCAGAATCGATCCGGTCTGTGCGATGAGAGCTTCGGCGAGCGTAATCGTAGCCTGCGAAGCCTCCGCCCGGCGCGCCCTCACTCGACCACCGAAACGAAAATCGGCTTGTTCGAGCGGGCACCGCCAGTTCGATCGCCCTTTCGACGAGCTGGCGCAACGAGGAATCGTCTTGCACAAAAATTTCTCCGTCAGGCAGCGACTCCAGAACCTTCGAAAAGTTGTCGAGCGCTCGCGGCACAATCGGCAGTGAGCGCGCATTCCATAAGGTTCGAAACGCACTCCTGCTGAAAGCGTTCGATAGAATTGGCGACTGGCTCAAAAATGACTGGCTCGTGAGTCACCGGCTCGAAGATGACACGGTCCGATGCCGTCATATTCGCTTCCGGAACGGACGTGCGCAATCCGGCGCGAATCTGCTCTAGAATCCGCTCCCGGCTGGGATTGTCGTTTCGCGCTTTGTCGATTTGCGCTTTACCAGTTTGCGCTTTGTCAGTTTGAAGCATGGTTTTTTCCCAGTTCTTTCTTCCAAAGCGCACGAAACGATTCCGACGGCAGCGGAACCGGCGAGCGATAGCGATTCCACACTCGCATCGGATCAAAGATCGAACCCGCGAGCCCCAGTCCGTAACAGATGCGCAGCGCCTTGCGCACCGACCAGCCGCCAAGCGCATAAATCCGCGGATGCAACATCGCGGAACGCCAGGCCCGAAACATCATGCGCTCGCTCGGCTTCGTCGCTCCCGCTTCAGTTGCGTTGCGGCGGTTTTGCAGCAGGTGATGATGCAGATCGATCTTCACCGGACAAACGCTGGTGCAAGCGCCGCACAACGACGACGCGTAGGAAAGATGCATGAACTCCTTGATGCCATTCAGATGCGGAGTCAGCACGCTGCCGATCGGCCCAGGATAGGTCGTGCCATAAGTATGTCCGCCAATGTGCCGGAAGACAGGACAGATATTCAGACAAGCGCCACAGCGAATGCAGTGCAGCACTTCGCGCTGTTCCGCATCGGCCAGCAACTGGCTGCGTCCGTTATCTACGAGCACGACGTGGAATTCTTCCGGCCCGTCCGTTTCGCCCGGCCCGCCGCGGACCGCCGATGAGCGTCCCATAAGTCGTAATTCCCTGCCCTGTGCCAGAAGTCGCCAGCACCGGCCATAGCACCGCGAGATCTTCGAGCCGAGGAATAACTTTCTCAATGCCCGTGACCACAACGTGAATGCGAGGAATACTCGTGCACAGACGTCCATTCCCTTCGTTGGTCGAAATAGCAATGACACCGGCATCCGCCACCAGAAAATTTGCCCCCGAGATGCCCATTTCAGCGGCAAAAAACGCTTCGCGCAATTTGCGCCGCGCGACCGCCATCAAATCAGCGGGGTCGTCGGTGGCGATAGCGGGATCCAATTTCTCGCGAAATAACTGCGCTATCTGCACTCGATTGAGATGCATGGCGGGAGTAACAATGTGATAAGGAGGTTCATTGCGAAGCTGCACAATAAACTCGCCCAAATCGGTTTCCCAGACCTTAATGCCAGCTTCCTCAAGCACAGGGCTAAGGTGAATTTCTTCCGTCACCATTGACTTCGACTTCACCACCGTGCGCACGCCAAGCCGGGTGGCGAGGTTCTTTACATAGGTGCAAGCCTCTTCGCTATTCGCCGCCCAAAAAACATGTCCGCCGCGCGCAACTACTTTTTCTTCGAACTGCAGCAGGTAGCGATCCAGATGATCGATGGCCTCGCGTTTAATCTCCTGGCACTTTTGGCGAGCAGCCTCCCAGTCCTTGATGCGCGAGCGGCCTTTCAGATGCGCTGCATCGTAGCTTTCCAGGTTGTGCAAGATCACTTCGCGATGCATCAAGTCAGCCGACTTAACGGCAGCGTCCTGCAGGAAGCGTTGCGCCGCCGTGCTCACGCGTGCTCCTGGTGCGATGGATCTTGGTGCGCGAGGATGCTAACCAGATGGATGGTCCGAGCGGATGCCTGCCGTTTGCCGAGGATGCCTTCGAGGTGCAACAGACAACTGGGATCGATGGCGGTGACAAACTCGGCGCCAGTGGCGGCCACACTCTCAGCTTTCGAAGTACCCATGGCGGCGGAGATGTCGGAAAACTTGGTGGCAAAGGTTCCGCCAAAGCCGCAGCATTCCTCGGAGCGCGCCATATCAATCAGCGTCAGCCCCTTCACCTGTCGCAAAAGCTGAAGAGGCTCGTCCCGGAGCTTAAGCTCGCGCAACCCGTGACAGGAAGCGTGATAGGTAACCCTATGCGGAAAAACAGCGCCGACCTGTGTAACGCCGGCGACCTTCACCAGAAACTCTGACAACTCAAACGTGCGGCTGGCTAAGGCGCGAGCATCGTCACGCATGGAGTTCTTCGCCAGCAAGTCAGCGTAAAAAATTCGGATCATGGTCGCGCAAGAGCCAGAGGGACATACGACAACGTCAGCATGTTTGAAGACTCTGACGAAATGCTCGGCACAGGGGCGAGCTTCGTCCCAGTAGCCAGTATTGAACGCCGGCTGGCCGCAACAAGTCTGATCTTCGGGATAGTCGACCGCGTAACCCAGGCGGCGCAAGACCTTGACCGTGTCGACCGCCACCTGCGGCAGCAACTGGTCGACGAAGCACGGAATGAATAAAGATACTGTTTGTTTCACAATTCAGCTTTCAAAACGCAACCAATCTCCCACGATTCGAGTTCCGGTTCTATCGCAGCACCAGACTGGTGAATGGAAATACATACGCCATGAGGGTCACGAAGATTCCTACCAAAACCGCGAGCGCCAGGCTGTGGAAGAACACAAAACGCAGGATGTCGCCTTCGTGTCCGTACCACTGAGTTGCCGTGCTCGCGACCACGATGCTCTGGGCGTCAATCATCTTGCCCATGACGCCGCCGCAACTGTTGGCCGCCGCCATCAGGCTGGGCGTTACTCCTATCTGCTGCGCGGTAATTTTTTGCAGGCTGCCAAAGAGCACATTCGACGAAGTATCGGAACCAGTCAACGCCACTCCCAGCCAGCCGAGCAGCGTTCCGAAGAAGGGATAGAGCACTCCGGTGCGCGCGAAAGCCAAGCCCATGGTGGCATCCACTCCTGAGTAGCGAGTTAGGATGCCGATCCCGAGCATGGCCGCGATGGTCAATAGAGAGAAGCGCACCTTTACTATGGTCTGCCCGTATATTTTGAAGATATTCAGTATGCTGATACGCATCACCAATCCAGAGAGAATTGCCGCAAACAAAATTCCGGACCCGGTCGCGCTCAGCCAGTTCAAGGCAAACACGGCGGGTTCTTTGGCCGGTTTCGGAACCACTGGCGGAACACGCTGCACCAGATTGTTCAACCCTGTCACCGGGAACGTTGGATTCGTGATCGCGCTCGGCAGCGTATGCCACGTAGCCATGGAAGGGAAAACTTTTTCGGGAGAGTTCATTAGGGTCTTGCCGCTCTCCGTGCCCCACGCGAACACGGCGACGCTGAGGATTACCCACGGTATCCACGCGCGCGCAACTTCCGAGCGGCTGTACCCATGGTCGGCGTGGGCACCCTTGCTCGCCTCGCCTTCGAAGGTCCAAATCCTCTTCGGATGCCAGATAAACAGAAAGCCAATCAGGCAAATCATGGAAACCACGGCGGCAACGATATTCACCACCCAGGGTCCGTGAAAGTTGGAGATCAGCAGTTGAGGAATAGCAAACGACACCCCCGCAACCAATATGGCCGGCCAAATCTCCATCATTCCCGAGAAGCCCGCGAAAGCCCAGATCAACCAGAACGGGACCAGGATGCAGAATGGCGCCAGAATGCGGCCAGCCATCGCACCGAGCATGAACTCGCTCATGCCCGTCACCTTGGCCAATGCGATGATCGGCGTGCCGAGCGCGCCGAAGGCCACCGGCGCCGTGTTCGCGATCAACGACAGGCCCGAAGCCTGGAGCGGTTTAAACCCCAGCCCAATCAACAGCGCGGCGGTCACAGCCACCGGCGTTCCGAAGCCGGCTGCGCCTTCGAAGAATGCGCCAAAACAGAAAGCGATCAACAGCAGTTGCAGACGCCGATCCTGCGTAATCCCCGTCATGCTGTGTTGCAAAACTTTGAACCGTCCCGACTCGACCGTCAGTTGGTACATGAAGATCACATTCAAGATGATCCAGCCGATAGGAAACAATCCGTATCCCGCTCCATACACGGCGGTCGTAGCGGCTAAGCGCCCAGGCATGTGAAAGACGAGTACTGCTGTCGCCAAAGCAGTGGCAAGTCCAAGCAATGCGGCGTAATGGGCTTTGATGTGGAGCAACGCCAGCGTCCCCAGCAGAACAACGATCGGCAACGCCGCGATCAGTGTCGAAAGCCACCAGTGTCCGGTGGGATCGTAGTTCTGTTGCCACGGAGAGCCGAGGGGTGCCATCCCCAGTATCAGAACGACGGCAACGACGGCTGCGATGAGTGCAGCTATCCACGCGACTCCGTTAATCGATTTGGGAGAAGATTTCGGTGCGGTGTTCTTCGGCACGGTATCAACTGCAAACGTCATGAGTTCCTCCGATAGACCAGCGGACGCGCCTGTGGATCATTCTCGTGATGCCGCTCTCGTAATGTCATTCCGATGTCATTCCAAAGATGTGGCATTCTCATATCAACCTGTAGTACACGATACGACGTAGCTCACTGCCCGATGTGATGGCGGTCACACATCATCCTAAAAAGCGAGCTAGCAGCAGCCCATCTTCACCTCGCCGGCCTCGGTCAACGGAGGACCAAAGCACTCCTGTGGCGCGGGAGCGCCATTCAGCGTCAGGATCCACCGCCGAACCGCGTCGCATACAACAAGAACTACGCCCGCGATAAAGATACCCATAAGCACCGAATCCAGATAACCGGTAAATACTTGCCCGGGCTTGGAGGTCAATGGCCAGAAAATATTTTTGATCGATAGCACTCCCGCCGTAACCGTCGTGACCCCTACGAAGCACATCGGAGCCGCCGTAATCCAAGCATATTTCTGTTTGCCCATATTAATAAGAAAGGTAGTCGTCACCGCCAGTGCAATGGTCGCGAGCAATTGGTTACCGGTTCCGAATAAGGGCCAGAGCGTGGAAATGTTCCCTGTGTAAATGAGGTAGCCCCAACCCAGAACCACAAAGAAGCTGGTAATCAAATTTCCTGGAAGCCATGCGCTATTGCCGAAAGGTTTGTGCACTTTGCCCATGAGCTCCTGCAAGACGTAACGAGCCACGCGGGTTCCGGTATCCACCGTCGTCAAAATGAACAGCGCTTCGAACATGATGGCGTAGTGATACCAGTACCCCATCAGGCGATCCATCCCTGGAAGCCCGCGGAAGATTTGCGCCATGCCAACCGCCAGCGACACCGCGCCTCCCGTGCGTCCCGCGAGTTTCTCGCCGACTTCGCGGGAGAACATATCCAGGTTGACTGTGGCCAGCCCCAAATGGCTGAAGACCTGCGGCGTGGTATTGATGGCGAAGTAGTCGCCCGGATATAGGGAGCAAGCCGCAATTAAAGCGAGCACGCCCACCAGCGACTCGGCGATCATGGCGCCGTATCCGATGAAGCGAGCGTCGGTTTCCTTATCAATCATCTTTGGCGTCGTTCCCGAGGCGACCAGCGAGTGAAAGCCGGAGATCGCTCCGCAAGCGATGGTCACAAAGAGAAATGGGAACAAACTTCCTTTAATGATCGGCCCGCCGCCGTGGACGAAAGCGGTAAAGTTAGGAAATTTTATGTTGGGATGAACCACGAAGACGCCGACGACCAAGACCGCAATCGTGCCCAGCTTGACGTAGGTCGAGAGGTAATCGCGCGGCTCCAACACCAGCCAGACAGGCAGAACAGAAGCCACTAAGCCATAGATTGCCATCAAAATCGTGATCTGATGAGGAGTAAACGTCAGCGCCGTCGCAGCTCCAGTCTGAGCTACCCAGTGTCCGGCGATCACTCCAGCAATCAAAAAAACCACGCCAAAAATGCTGGGCCCGGTGACGGTAATCTTTCCGGCATGGCTCTTGAACATCCACAATCCCATGATCACCGCGATGGGGATCGTCATGCCAATAGTGAAAACTCCCCATGGGCTGTTCGAAAGCGCATTGACCACGACGATGCCGAGGCCGGCAAGCGTGACCAGAAGAATAAAGAGCACGGCTATCATCGCCACCAGGCCGGCAAAAGGGCTGATTTCAGTGCGCGCAACATCGGCCAGCGAACGTCCACGATGACGGACCGAAGCCACCAGCACGGTGAAATCCTGCACGCATCCGGCCAGCACCGCGCCGATCAACAACCAAAGAAATCCCGGCGCAAATCCAAACTGTGCCGCCAGAGTCGGCCCCACCAGAGGCCCAGCGCCGGCGATGGCCGCGAAGTGATGCCCGAAGAGCACCCATCGCGGCGAAGCGACGTAGTTATGTCCGTCGGCGTAAGTATGCGAGGGAGTAGTGCGGCGATCGTCGAGCGCCAAAGCCTTAGCGGCGATGAATGCGCTGTAATAACGGTAGGCCAGCGCGTAGACGCACAGCGCCGCCAATAAAACGGGAAAGGTATTCATGCCCGCTCCCGATCAAGCCGTAGCGGAAGTCTGCCGCCAGCGTAATCGAAGGCATCCTACACCTATTGTGGAATCCTGCACAATCGGGTGACGTTTGGAATTAGAACACTGCGAAACGCATTCCAGAGCTTGAAGCCACGCACGAAGATAGTTATGCTGGAACCCAGCTCAGGGTGATTGCGATGCGCAGCGCGGTTTGCCGACAACCCAGCCGTTCTCTAATGTTGCTCACGGTTACCATGGCAGCGATACCCATAGGGTATGCTGCTTCTCAAGAACATCCATCCGGCGATCCCAGCACACATAGCGCCTGCTCAAATTTGGGAGAATATATTTTCGTCGGCGGGACCGCTGGTTTCGACGCGCTCCGTGATGGCGACCAGTTCGAAGAGCTTCTCGAAACCGGCCACGTGGGGCTCTACGAACATGCGAATGCGATAAGCGCAGCTGAGAATCCACCGCGCCTCCTTACGGCCATAGAACGGGTGTTTAGTGCGACCGGACCAGGCGAAGCTGAACTCGGGCAGGTGGGCTGGAATTATTTCACGCTTCCCCCAAGCTATGGCTATTACCAGAGCCTGTATATAGAAAATGGCCTCACTCCCTCTGAGGCCAATGTGAACACACCATCGGATTCGGCACGTCCCGGGCAATTAGAGGAGGACCTAAAGCAGTGGAAGAAGTACGTGGACGCGGCTAGGACTGTCGGTATCGAATCGGTGGCTCCGGTGGTCGCTCCGAATGATCCGAACGAACCTAAACTAGGGGACAACGTCTTTGCAACCAACCCGTTCTATGCGTTGGAGCGAGGTGAGGCGCTGTATGGCAAAGCGATCGCGTTCGACGTTCCGCCGCACTTCTTTCTGACCGGCGGAAGCGGCCCGGGCTACGAGAAGTTTATCGTGCAAGCGATCCAATGGGGGAACGCGCATGGCCTGCGGACCACAACGTTACTTTCTCCTTACCCTTGGCCTACAAATGCCGACGGCCAGTTAGAGACCTTCCGTCAATTTACCGCGAATACTTTTAGTCGTGACACCCGGGAATTTGTGACCCATCTAATGGAACAAAACGCGATTCCCTCCGAATGGGCGGTAGACAATTATGAAGATACATATCCACACGACGCGGCGGCCATGGTGCCCGAGACGGTCCAAAACACCACTACTGAGGTTGGACTTTGGTTGGCCAGGAATGCCCCGGTCTATGCGCACATCGATAATACTGAGGGCGTAATATGTCCCGCGCCGTCTGGCTCTCACAACGCAGAGCCACAAGTTAGACAGCCATGAAGGTAAAATTGAACATTCCGTCGGAAGCCCCAGCCTACACGTCATGGCGTGGACGCCTGGTTGGCGAAGTCAGCGATTTCGCTAGCTGAGAATCTCACCCGTCACGATCATCTTCTCCGGCGCGCAATACGCGCTACAATGTCGGGCATATTCCGTCGAAGGTCCGGACAATCCTTTAGAGGTCGCAGTCGAACCGAAAGCATCGAGGACGCACATGCCACAAGAGAATCGAACTGCAGCGCGGGAGCGGCCTTTAGTTCGCTTCGGCCTGGGCCTCGCCAACTGGACCGAGCGCTGGTTTCCTGATCCACTGATTTTTGCGCTGCTGGGAATCGTGGTGGTATTTGTCGTCGGCCTGTTACTCCATCAAAGTCCCGCTAAACTCGCCATCCAAGGCGGCAAAAGTTTCTGGGCGCTCGTCCCCTTCACCATGCAGATGGTGATGATCATCATCGGCGGATATGTCGTGGCCTCGACGCCAATCGTCTATCGCGCTATCCGCGCATTGGCAGGCATTCCCAAAACGCCGCGCGGAGCGGTCGCCCTCATCGCGCTTTTCGCCATGCTGACCTCGCTGATCTCCTGGGGTTTGAGCCTCATTTTCAGCGGACTTTTTGTTCGCGAACTGGCGCATCGCGTCAAGGGCATGGATTACCGCGCTGCCGGTGCCGCTGCGTATCTCGGCCTTGGAGCCGTCTGGGCTATGGGGCTGTCCTCTTCCGCCGCCATGCTGATGGCAACTAAGACGGCGATGCCGCCGTCCTTATTCAACATCAGCGGGCTGATCCCGCTGACTCAAACTCTTTTTCTCTGGCAAAGTATAGCGACTACCCTGATCCTGATTGCGTTCTCTGTGCTGATCGCCTACTTGTCGACGCCTTCGCCCGAGAACGCCCGAACCGCCGAATCCTACGGCATCGAATACGAACCAATTCGCTCCAGCCTGCAGGTCAGGAGGACACCGGGCGAGTGGCTGGAGTACAGTCCGCTGTTAACGATTCTGGTGGCCGCGCTGCTGTGCTGGTATCTGGCAGATGTATTCCGCACCTCGCCGCAAGGCGCTCTGGCAGCGCTTGACCTGAATACGTACAACCTGATGTTCATCACGGTGGGCCTCTTATTGCATTGGCGCCCGAAGCGCTTCATGCGTGCGGTATCGGAATGCGTGCCCGCCACGGGCGGAGTGCTCATCCAGTTTCCCTTTTATGCCGTGATCTTCGGAATGATTGTCGGCACCGGAATCGCCGATGCGCTGGCGAAACTTTTCGCGTCCATCAGCACCCACAACACGTATCCCTTATTAGTGGCAATGTATTCCGCGGTGCTTGGAGTTTTCATTCCTTCGGGCGGCAGCAAGTGGGTGATCGAAGCTCCCTACGTTCTGCAGGCTGCGAATCTGCACCAGGTGCATCTGGGATGGGTGGTGCAGATCTACAACGCTTCGGAAGCGTTGCCCAATCTAGTCAATCCCTTCTGGATGCTGCCTCTGCTCGGCATATTGAAGTTGAAAGCTCGGGACATTGTGGGCTACGGAGTGCTGCAGATGATGGTTCACGTACCCGTCGTGTTCTTCTTGTGCTGGCTGTTTGCTCGCTACATTCCGTACATCCCGCCCATGAAATAGAGTCGCGCCGCGGCACGCCCGCCGAGTAGAGGATGCTGCACTTGAATTGATGTTGGGCTTGCTTTTGGGTGGCGCAGCGGTTTACCGCTGCGTTTAAAGCTCTCGACTTTATGCGGCTTTAGCCGCTGAGGTGCGCAGATACCGGCGCACCCGCCCTAGTCTGCCGTCATCCCCTGCGCTTCGCGCTCCCAGCTTCCCTGCTCAAACGGCACCGCGTCAGCCTCGCTCATTTCACTACGAAGCCGCGCTTCAAGCGCTGCCAGCTGAGCGTCGATATCCTGCTCGGCCTTGCGTTTGCGAATAACCTCCTCGCGATAACGCCGCAGGAAATAATCAATCGTTTCGATCCTGATCTTGATCGATCCGGAAGGCTTATTCTCGTCGAGATCTTTGAAGCAGAAATAAGGCGTACCTGACTGCTCAATAATGCCTTCGATCACGCCATAGATCGGAGCATCGTGGCCGCACTTGAAACTGGAGATCTCAAGCGCGACTAGATTCGGGTGCCGCGCCGTGTATTTCGCGGCCCATACCTTGTGGTTAGTGCTGCAGGAATAAGAATTCTTCCACGCGTCGCTGATGTCAAGCGGACTGCTGATAACTCCAGCGCGCACTTCGTCGCCGAAAAGCCGCTCCAGCATATCTTCATCGAGCGGAAGCGTGTTCTGCGAGAAGATGGGATAGCCGAGCTTCTGGAATTCGTCCAGAATCTCGTGGTTCAGCCCCGGGTCGTGATGATAAGGTCGCGCCAGCATAACGATCCCTATGCGGTCTTCGCGCTCCAGTTGATCGAGCACCTGGCGCGCGCGCCGGCGAATGCTGGTTTCATATTCCTGCAGCGCCACAAATCCGGATTCCACGGCGCGATCATTCTCCTCCAGCGAAAGGCCCATAATCGGCTGCCACGCCAGCAGCATCTGATGCGCGAAAAGTTTGCGATCGGCAAAGTTGAGCACAGGGTCGATATATTTCACGTTGTGCTCGGCGAATACATCGTTTTCTTTCGTGAACGCCGCCTTCACTGTTTCCGGCGTTGCCGTCACTGTAGGACACGCATTCGACCCCTGCAGCTTCACCAGCGGGCTGGAGAGCACGTCATACATCGGGAAAAAGATCGCATTCAGCGGCTTTTTGCGATGCTTCTCCTGTATGAGATTGTAGACATGCGAAATTCCGATCTTCGCCGGGAAGCAAGGATCAATCGCACCGCGGCTCGCTCCAGCTCGATACAGCTCCGAACTCGTGTAGTCGGAGTAAAGAATGTTCTCCGGCTGCACGCCCAGGCTTTCAAAGTAAGCATTGAACAAAGGCGCGTAGGTGTAAATATTCAGCACGCGTGGAATTCCAATGCGCAGTTGTTTCCGATTTTGCATAAGAGCGACGCGCTCTTTCGCAGCTTTAGTCCATGCTCGCGCAGGAATCGGGTCGGCAACATTCCTTGCATTCGTCGGACGGAACACTTCCTTCGAGGCCATATCCACAAAATTCGGATGCTTGTCGCGAATCGAGTCCAGCCCGGCCTTGATGTCCTTCATGTCATTGACGTCTTCGACTAAGCCCTTTTCGCAGGTCGCAATAATCAGGCGCTGCTCGCCCTGCATCAGTGGAACCTTAGTGACTTTTTCCAGCGGCACCATGTTCTTGACCGGTTCGGTGCGAATGTCAATGAAAGTACGCAGGCAATTGTTCTTGCAGAAATAGCATCGTGTATCTTCGTTGCGCGTGGTGCGGTATTCGATTCTGCGCACGGCGTCAAGGCCTACGAACGTCGTCATCTGCCCGTTTCGCCATAAGCGCAGCGATTCCTGGGCAGCGCCAATCGCGCCCGACTCGCCACAATGCTCATGCACGATAATCTCAGGCTGTTTGCCAGTCGCGCGGAAGCTGTTGCGGATGAAATCCACTTCCGCTTTCACCACTGCGAGATTGTTCTGCGTTCCGCCCTGCAAAACAAAGCGCGAGCCTAACGCGGCAAGATTGGGTATGCTGGCGACATAAAGAAAAACATTCTTCGGCAACACGGCAGCCAGTCCGGCTAGAATTTCCTCCGCTCGCCAGCCCTGGCGCTGGAAATTAACGATGTCGGATTGCATAAACACCGCGCAGCCATAGCCAAACACCGGCATGGATTGCGCCGAGAAAGCCAGATCCGCGTATTGCTTCACATCCAGCCCAAAGCCTTCCGCCGTGGATTGCAAGAAATATCCGTTGCCCGCCGAGCACTGGGTATTAAGCTTGAAATCTTTTACGCGGCCGTTGTGCAGAATAATGATCTTGATGTCCTGTCCGCCAACGTCCACAATCACATGCGGATCTTCATAGAACTTCAGCGCTGATTCCGTGTGTGCAACAGTCTCAACCAGCGCTACGTCGGCCTTGAGAACGTCCTTCAAAATATCCTTGGCGTAGCCCGTGGTAGCGACTCCCAGCACTTCCAGCTTGGCATTCTGCGCCTCAACCTGCCCGCGCAGGTTTTCGAACATCTCGATCGTGTCCTGAATCGGATTCCCATTAGAAAGCTGATACGACTTGCAGAGTATGTGGCCATGTTCGTCAAGCAGCACAGCCTTCGTAGAAGTTGAGCCGCCGTCAATGCCGATGAATCCAGCAACCGTGCTGTTTTTCTGAAACGTTGCCGGGATGAACCGCTTGGGGCGGTAGTACTCCTTAAACCGATCGAACTCGTCATGATTGTCGATCAGCCCCTTGCCGCCAGCCTTCGCTTTTTCCTCTTGCCGCCCGTAATCGATGTAGTGAACCAGGTTTCCATAACCGCGATAGCAACCGACGCAGTCATCCTCGCTGCGGCCAAATTCAATGGCACCGAGAGCGGCAAAATACTGAGCATTTTGCGGAACCTTGATCAGATCTTCTGGCTTGGCACCGTCTGGAATCGCGACCTTCCGCTCCTGCCACATGCGCGGAATATTTGCCTGCCACGCCTCGCGCATACCGCGAATAAAACTGTTAGGGCCGCCGAGAAGCAATACATGCGGCCGCAAAGTATGCCCGCGCGTGAGCACGCTGAGATTCTGCAGGACGATCGCTTCAAACAGCGATGCCATCAGCTCATCGGGCGGAGTTCCAACTTTTTGCAGGCCATTGATGTCGGTCTCGGCAAACACGCCGCACTTGCCTGCCACTTTGTGTAGCTTGATGCCGTGATATTTCTGCTCCGCGAGTTCGGAAGTCGGAATCTTCAGCTTGGCATTGATCTTGTCGATAACGGCGCCCGTGCCGCCAGCGCACTTGTCATTCATCGAGGGAATCTTTTTCTTGCGCCCCGTCCCTTCGTCATCTTTAAAGACGATGATCTTGGCGTCTTGCCCGCCGAGTTCAACGACCGAATAGACCTCAGGGTGCAACTTCTCCACCGCGAGCGAAACTGCGGTGACTTCCTGCACGAACTTTGCGCCGATCTGGTCGCAAATCGGTCCGCCGCCCGAGCCGGTCATGAACATGCGCGTGTTGTGCGAGTTGATCCCGGCTTCGGCCTCCATCCGCTTCAGAAACTCCAGCGTCTTCTCCGGCTGCTTGGTTTCGTGGCGCTGATAGTCCTGCCACAGCACCTGATCGCTAACGGCGTCAACCACCACGGCTTTCACCGTGGTTGAGCCCACGTCGAGTCCGACCAAAAACTTGGTGTTGTGATCATGGGGCTTTTTCGGAAGCGGTCTAGGCTGCGGTTCAAGCGGAGCGATCTGAACTAGCGGCGAACCTTTGTGGTCGTGCATTTCTTCCTTTCTTGCTTTGGAAGGACGCGCCTGTCACGCGCGCCACCATCAATCATAGATCATTGACTATTGACCATGGGGCCATTGCGCCGTCTTGCGGTTCTGCTCAAACTAGAGCCGGCCTGTCAGTCGCCGCTCGCCGTCGCGGGCATCGCAACCGAAACCCGGCTCCGTTTCCAGAACCGCGTCTGCTTATCGATCCGATCGTTCACGTGCAAGACGAATTGCGCCGCCGTTCCCGCGACTCCCTCGCGGTGCGGCACGTGATAGAACGGCCGCTTCAGCTCGGGATGCTCATCGATGTACTCCCGGATTTCGTCCATGCTCTTGCCCGTGGACTTGAGGCACTGCTCGAACTCCGTCTTCGCTTTGACCTTAGCCTCGCCCAGCGCCATCTGCACGCGGCTGTGCGCGTTGACCTCGCCTTCGCCTGAGGTTTCGATGGGTAGGAAAATCATGTCTTTGAACTTGTTGATCACCGCGGACTGCACTCCATCCGACTGCGAAGAAGGCATGCAACCGAACGGTTTCAGCGCCAGCACCATGTGGCAAAGCTTGTGCACCGTGTAATAGACGTTTTTGCCCACTTCCAGGTGCCCTTCGCCGCCGCGCGCGAACTGGTTGTAGAAAGGATGCGCCATCTCCGCTAATTTGGTCTGCGGCACGAGGTGATGCGTGATCCCCCCCAATTGCTTAATCGTGCGGTGATAAAAGAAATTCCACATGCGCTCGCCCGCTCCGATTCCCCACAACTTCTTGTGCAGGCCGATGTAGTTGGCAAATTGCTTCTTGGCCTCATACCACTCCGGGGTCCTATACGGCCGATTCACCGGCCATTTCGCCTTGGCATGCGCCTTCGCCTGATACATCAGATAAGCCACCCAGGTAGCAATCGGTTCAACCAGCACCTGCGCGCCCTCCCGCTCAAGAAAATCAAACATGTGGAAGTTGCCGTCGCCTTCCGTGATCTGCGCCCAGAACTCGCCTGTGATTTTTACCAGCGGCTTCACGCGGGTGCGGTCGAGTTCAATCGAGTCCATCTTTTCGCGCGCGGAATGCAGGGCATTCAGGTAATCCTTGCCCCACATGTGCTCGTGCCATTTGCCGAACACGTTAAAAGTATTGCGCAGCACCTTGTTGTCCTTGAACTTCGGCTTAGCCCACTCCGGTGCTCGCTCTTCGATCTCAAACGACTTGCGATTCCTCAGATCCTCGCACAAGCCATCGACCGTCTCGCGAAAGACGCGTTCGGTTTCACCTTTGTTCGCCTCGTAGGGGCGAATCTGGTAGATGAGATCGTTGAACACATCGCCGAGGTGCATGGCGTTCAGCATCCCAAAGCCGAAATCGATCGTGAACTTCAGGCCCGGCTCTCCGGACGCCGCCTTGATCCCGTCGCTGTCTTTGAAGAGCAGCACCCTGAAACCGTCGAAGCCAGCGTTCTTCAGCGCGAAGCGGTATTCGGCCTCATACATGCCAAAGCGGCAGGGGCCGCAGGAACCAGCCGTGAAGAAGACGAAATTATCCAGAATGTCCTGGCGCGGCATACCTTCTTTCTCCAAGAATTGGAGATACTGCACCAGATTGCCCACCGTGAAGTAGGTCGGATTGCACTGGCCGTTGTTTCCGAATTCCTTGCCGGTCTGAAAGGCGGCGACATTCGGCACGGGCAGCTTTTCGCAGCGATAACCGCATCCCTGGAAGACGGCACGGATCAAATCCTCGTGCTTCCAGGTAAAGCCGCCGAACAGAATCGTCACGTGCTTGCGTTGCTCGGCGGTAAAAGCCCGCTCGATCGGACGATGGAAATGTTCGGGCGCGTCGAGCCCCGCAATCTTGCGCAGGCGCATACGCTCCGCTTCGAGGCGCTTCTTGATCTCCGAGTCGTTTTCAATTTGAACAAAATTCGTCGCCATAAGTTCCTCCGTCGCCGTGCTGAATTGTGGCGGTAGTTTTAGAAATGGTTGGGCGGTAGGCCGATGGCTGGCCTGCAACCAATCGGGCCGGTGTTACAGAAGGCAGGACGCAGGGCGAGCTGGGACGAGAAATCCTCCCCATCACTTTCGACTTGCTGCGCAGCAACATCCGAACTCCAAAAAATTTGGCTAGGAGATTCGAAGTTTTACGCCCACGAACTGCAGCGAGGGAGTTCGCAAGGCGCCGTAATTTGCAAATAACCCCTGAGATGCGGACAGTTGAAAGCCGGTTGCTCTTTTTTTTTGGACCCCGATACAAGAACGAAGCGAAACTCAACTAGAAATGATTCTTAGCAGAAATTGGGCTCCGGTTCAAGAAAGGTAAGCCTAAAAATCAACTTTATTGTTGCCGACCTGGGAAGTTTTTGTGCGGTAGGTGACACTCAACCGGTTTGCTGGAAATCCGCAACGCCAAACAAGAGCGCCGTAGCTGGATACTTGAAAATATGGTGGACCTGGTCGGGATCGAACCGACGACCTCTTCCATGCCATGGAAGCGCGCTCCCAGCTGCGCCACAGGCCCACATGAAATTCCCACAGTCAATTCTCGCTTAGCTTTGCCCTCGCGTCAAACTCAACTGCAATGATAATGACGATGAATGACGACGGAGTAACGGCTCGCCAAACAGTTAACTGCGAATGGCACAAAGACTCACGAAGAAAAAACTGGAAGCAGTGAGGCTGAGCTGCGCCCGGCCACGGACTCGACTAAGGCAGTCAACTCAACTAGGATATGCTTGGCAAAAACGCAACACAGAAATCGGAGTGTCATGTCGAACTCGTCGAATACTATTGTCTTGCTCATCGTCTTCCTGGCATCGACAATCGCGGGCGCGCAAGAGACGGCTGGCGCGGGGACTGGTAAGCAGGCGCCGGTCGCTTACGCTTCGGTCAGCGAACTGAATGGCATCCTGACGCCGCTGCAACAGACGTCACAGAGCATGCAATCGGATCTGGGCAGGTTGCGCATAGAGAAATGGAAGACCGACAATGCGACCAAACGCCAGACCCTGGCCAATGTGGAGTCCATTCAACGCAACCTGCAGGCGGCACTGCCGGAAATGCTCACGCAATTAAATAACTCACCGGAAGACCTGGGAGCAAGTTTCAAACTGTACCGCAATCTGGATGCTCTGTATGACGTTTTTGGTTCGGTGGTCGAATCAGCAGGAGCATTCGGCAGCAAGGATGAGTTTCAAAGCCTCAGCAATGACATGACGGGCCTGGAGACCGCTCGCCATGCATTTGGCGAGCGTATGCAGAAACTGGCCGCCAGCAAAGACGACGAGTTGACACGTTTGCGCGCGCAGATCAAGACATTGTCAGCGGCGCCGCCTCCGCCGCCGAAAAAAATTATCGTCGATGATACTGAACCGCCACCGAAGCCGGCGAAAAAAAAGCCGACAAAACCGAAACCCAAGCCCTCGACACCGCCGCCCGCTTCGGCGAATCCTGCCCCGAATTGATGAGCTTGTTCGTGGGAATCGTCACCTTTCGGCAGGATCTTTGCCGAGGACGTTTTATTTCGACCGCCTCGGCAAGAAGTAGGCGGGCTGCAGCCGCCGATTGCGACTTCGAGTACTCGGCTCGGGCTGGTCCTTCGGAGCTTCCTACTCTGGCGCGCCTACCTTGGTGTGCCCTTCGCCAAGTCCATCATCGTTGTTTGCTCGTCAAAGATTCCGGCGCCCACTACATAAGGAGTGCCAGCCGCCGCGAAGCCGTAACTGATCTTGCGCGAGCCTTCCTTTTCGCCGGGTTTCGGAATCCAGTATTCCGCCCAGCTGCCACTCGGACTTTGCGTGGCCGCACATAGCAGTTCGAAAGCCGGATTGCCTTTGATGTCCTTGAGGGACGTAAGCGGCTTGCCGATCAAGTCCGCCTTGAAATGGGCCGCCATGATCCCCTTGGTGCAGTCGAGAACAAAAATGTAGGTGTCTTTCCAGACCCACGGTCCCGGCTTCTTATCGAAATCGGCTAGGCCCGGTTCTCCTGACTTAGAGAGAACGGTAGCGGCCTCACGCACTTTGCTGACCAGTTCTTGCGGCTTTGCTTTATCTTGTGCGAAGGCAAAATGCGGAACTGCGCAGACGAAGCAAGCGATGACTGCGAGAGGGGTGAGTTTCTTAGCGAGTTTCATATTCATATCCTTGTCGGTTTGGGTTGGTGATTTTTTTATGTACTTTTTGCGTGCTTCTTGGAATTGCGGATCACGCGCCCGCGTGCGCCGCGAGCCTCCTGGCCGGTTCGCTTCCGCCCGAGGCATGGCCGCTGCCGTTGGCGTCAATCTTGAATTGGTCGACCAGCCGCTGAAGTTCCGTGGATGTTCGCAGCAGTTGCTCCGACGCCTTCTGGGTATCGGCGGCGCCGTGGGTTGTGCCCTGTGCGGCTTCCGCCACCCCAGAAACGTTTCTGGTGATTTCGGCGCTGCCTTGCGCCGCTTCGCTCACGTTACGGGACATTTCGCTGGTGGTCGCGCTCTGCTCCTCCACCGCGGTTGCAATGGTGCCGGAGATATCGTTGACATTGTTAATCACCGCGCTGATCGATGCGATCGCGCCCACCGCTGCCTTGGTATCGGTCTGGATCGCTTCGATTTTGCGTCGAATATCCTCGGTGGCCTTGGCGGTTTGCTTCGCCAGTTCCTTTACCTCATTGGCCACCACGGCGAAGCCTTTGCCCGCTTCACCCGCCCGCGCCGCTTCAATGGTGGCGTTCAGGGCGAGCAGATTGGTCTGCTGCGCAATCGAGGTGATGGCCTCGATCACCTTGCCAATCTCGGAGGAAGAATCGCCGAGTTTGGATACGGTGGCGGTGGTGGTTTCGGCGATGCCGACGGCGGAGGTCGCGACTCTTGCGGCTTCGGTAGCGTTCTTGGCAATCTCCCGGATGCTGGCGCCCATCTCTTCGGTGCCGGAGGCGACGGTCTGGAGGTTTTGGCTGACCGACTGGGCCGACTTTGAGACCAGGTCGGCCTGGGCCGAAGTTTCCTCCGAATTGGCGGTGATCTGCTGGCTGGTGGCGTTGAGTTCTTCGCTGGCGCTGGCCACGTGCCCGGCACTTTCCGCTATGGCTTGGACCATCTCGCGCAAGTTGTTCTTCATGCTGTTGAGTAAAGCAGCGGCCTTGCCGATCTCGTCACGGTTGCGAATCTGCATGTCATCGGCCGAGAGATCGTTAGCCGCGATGGCTTGGGTCATGGCCACCATTTGCGACACCTGCCCCGTGATATTCCGCGCGATATAGCTGGCCATAACAAAACTGATGGCCAGGCCAGCCAGCACCAGGCTCACCATCAGCGTTATTGCCCGCGCTTCCGCCTTCTCCTGGTCCGCTACGGCTGCCGCTCCCAGCTCTTTCCCGCGCTTGATCAAGCCTGCAATCTCTGCCCCCAGCCGGGCGCGTACTTCATCCACCTGGGGTGCATCCATTAATTCCAGGGCCTCCTGCGTCTTGCCGGCGCGATGCAGCTCCATCATGCGACCCATAAACGCGTGATATGCGTCCGAGTCTTGGCGCATTTGAGCAAACATCTGCTTCCCTTTCTCGGAGTGGATCAGAGGCGCCAGCTCGGCAAATCTGTCCGCAACTACGCGATCGTCCTCCGCGTAGTGGTCTGCTCGTTCCTTCTTTCCGTCCAACAGGAACCCGCGATATTCGGATTTCTGGTTGTTGATATAGCTCTGTATGTCCTGCTGAATGCCCAAGGAATGCGCCTTCCCGCCAGCGTCAGCACCGAGCGCACTCAGCGTCTGGAATGTGGTGTACATAACGATCCCCACCACGATCAGGATCAGCGCTGGCGCGCCAAAGCCCAGCGCGAATTTCATTTTCAAACTTAGAACGTCTCATAAAGCATTCTCCCGTTCATGCTTCGAGAGTGGTCGACAGCGGACACGTTGCGGACTGCCTATTCGTCGGCAGCCATCGCAAGTCACATTACGGCCAAAAGGTCCCGTCGTTTTGAGCCTCCCTGCCATATGTCCCAATTCGGAAGCCACGGCAAGATGGGAAGCGTTGCGGTGCTCATAACGAGGGACAAACGTCCGACAGGACCAGATACTCCGCGTGGGATAAGCGGCATAAGAAAGATAAGCGGAATTTAACTCAAGTCATTCTGCTCATCGCCGATTAGGAACCTGAGCGCAGGGTTTCGGTGGCAGAAGATCGCCCGAAATCGATACCGCACCTGTCGGGGCGGCTCATTCAAATCGATATCGAGGATGAGGAGAATCAATATGGGGCAACTACTGGGGTGTAAGCAGATACGCAAAATGTTTCGCGGTTTGTTATGGGCGCTTCCTTTGTCTATCGCGATCCTCGCGGCCGGAGTAGCAAGCGCAACAGAGAATGGCGCCAGCGTCTATCCCGTCGGAGTCGAAACCGTCATGCCGGGAATGATGCCCCCTCCGCACGGAACCATGTTCTACGAATACACTGCCCAGGTTTCCGCCAATCAGATGGACGACGCCAACGGCAACAAGGAGCCGGTCCCCGAATTCAAACTTCGCGTCTTCGCGGTCGCCGTCAAGTTCGTGCACAACTGGGGATGGAATTTCCTGGGCGGCACGGTCGAGAGCAACGTGGCCGTTCCCTTCGTCGACCAGGAGTTGCACGTGCCGCCGGGCAAGTTCACGAAATTCGCCCTGGGTAACGTATCTCTCAGCCCGCTCGGAGTGCGCTATGCCAAGGGCCATTTGCACTTCTTTTATGAAGGAGACATCTGGTTTCCGGGCAGCGGCCGTTCCGCGACCGATGTGCTCAACATTGGACAGAATAACTATGCCGCCGGCCCGGTCGGCGGATTTACCTATCTGAAAGGCCGCGAGGAAATCAGCTCCAAGCTGCAGTACATCATCAACCTTGAGGATTCGGCGACCACTTACCAGAGCGGCAACGAGTTCACCTGGGAATTCGATGGCATGCATGGAATCTGCAAGCAGGTTGCCGTGGGCGTCAACGGGTTTCTGTACCAGCAGACAACCGACGACAAGCTAGCGGATGTTGTGTTTAACGGCGGAAATCGCGGCCGCGATCTCGGCATCGGGCCCGAGGTCCGCTTCAATTTGATTACCCATGGCGGGTTTGCGGTCAAGTACCTGCGCGACACGATGGTGGAAAACCGGGCCCCAACCAACGCCTTCTGGTTCCAGCTCGCGGTGCCCATAACTATCGGTCACCGGGAATAGGCAGCCGTCAACCTCGGTCGCTCCGGAAGCAGGCGACACTTGGTGCTCCCAGTCATCGCGGGAACGCCAGGGCAGCGAGGCGCCGGTTCCCACACAAGCTCAGCTCACCCGTTCCGGACGGCGATTCTTGGGTACATACACCTGCTTCGGCGGAGTCACCTGCAGCAGCGATTTGCCCCCAACATGCACAAAACTCAATTCACGCGCCGCAAGCAACGCATGGATCGCATCTTTCACGCGCGTCCGGGCCACGAAGTTTGCCAGAAAATTCTCGACTCCGTCTTCCTCCGCCGCCACCACACCCTCCAGGTATTTGGAGACCAGCGCCGAAAGCGCCTCGGGTACTGAAATTCCAACACCCTCGCGCACCACATCGGGCGCCCACCGCGATAATTCGTCCCACACCGAACCTTCTTCCACCGTGTAATCGACACGCGTGATGCGCAGCTTCGCCCACAGCTCACCGAGAGCGCGACCCAACCCCGCGTCCGAAACCGAACCGCCGAGCACCTCGGCCAGTTTCCTTTTTGAAATGGGTCCCCGGCGCCGGATGATTTCGAAAGCGTCGCAGGCCAGGGGCGAATAGGGAGAACGCGGTCCCGACGCAGGCGGCAGCTTCGGATTACGCTCGCCCACGAGCGAATAAAAATAAGGAAACACCGAGGCGGCGAGCAGGAAAGCGTCGTTCTCGTCCATCAGCGGAGCCTCGTATGCCGAGCGGGCGCGCAGAACGCGCACCATCAAGTCAGTCGCTTCCTTCGCTCGCGGATCGGAATACGCATACTGCCGCGTGGGCAATTTCTCATCCGCTCCCACCCAAGCCCCTATAAAAGTCGGGACCAGAAGCGCAGGCCGCATCGGATACATCAGGCAAAATCCCACAGACTCAAGGAAGCTCACTGCCTCATCAAGAGTGCGCACGGGCTGGCCGACCAGGCGCCATTTTTGCTCGCGAGCTTGCAATAGTTCCGCGTCGGTCATGATTTTGATTAGAACACAGGAAGGCAGGTCTCAGGTCTTAGGTCTCGGGAGCTAGGCCCTGGGCGCAAGCGCTGACGAAAACTCCAGCTCTCTTTCTTTGCCGAGAAGTAATAGTTGAGACCTGCCGCCCGAGACTAACACCTAAGATCTGAGACCTGAGACCTAGATCCTCTTGAAGGCCTTCTGAATATCCTGCATGGAATAACGCAGCACGACCGGCCTGCCATGAGGACACGCCATCGGATGTTCGGTCTTCGCCAATTCCGCCAGCAGCCACTCCATCTTATTTTGCTCCAGCGGCATGTTGACCTTGATGGCGGCGTGGCACGCTATGGAGGCCGCAATCCGGGTTCGCACCGCTTCCAGATTAATGGCTTGGTCTTCGCGCGTAATCTGTTCCAGGATTTCGTTCAGCATATGTCCAATCTGGGCCGCATCCACTCCCGCAGGCGCGATTCTTACCGCCACACTGCGCGCGCCGAAGGGTTCTGCCTCAAAACCGTTGTACGACAATTCCTCGGCAATATCGCTGAACAGGGCCTGCTGCGCCGGAGTCAATTCGATGATAAGAGGCATTAGCAACCGCTGGCTCTCCACTCGCTGCGCCGAGCGTTGACGCAGCACTTTTTCGAACAGAACGCGCTCGTGCGCCACGTGCTGATCGATAATCCAAAGTCCGCCTTCGTTGACGGCTAAGATAAACGAATTTCGAATCTGTCCTAAAGGCCGCAAAGTTCGCAACGATTCCAGCGTTGACGCGGACTGTAACTCCTGCGCGGTCTCCTGCACAATGGGCGGCGCACAGCCGTGATCAGGAATTTGCTGAGCAAATTGCTGAGTAGAGACGGGCTGACGACCGATCGCCGGTTGCGAAATTGCAACTTCGGGCGCGCGAGCCAGCGACAGCGCCGCGTTCCCATCGATCGCCATGCCACCAGCAAACTCAAAGCGCGCCGTGGCTGCGGGGATGGTTGGCACTTGTAGCGCGAATCCGCCTTCCGTAGCGGGCGCATACAAGTCCCGCCACGGCGCACGCTCCCCTCCATCAGCCTCGCGCACGCCCTCCGAAAATCGAGTGCTGCCCATCCCCAGGCCGCTCAGACTCGGAGTCGCCGACGGCTGCGCGTTGATTTCCTTCAGGAATTGCGGCACCGGCCGCGCCTTCATCAGCGCTGCGCGCACCGACTCACGCACGAAATCGTGAACCACGGTTTGCTGGCGGAAACGCACCTCGGTCTTTGAGGGATGCACGTTCACATCTACTTCGGCAGTCGGCATCTCCATAAAAAGCAACACCACCGGGAACACGGTCGGCGGCAGAATATTTCGATAGGCCTCGGAGATCGCGTGCTGTATGAGGCGGTCGCGAATCAGCCGTCCATTGATGAAAATGAAAATCGAGTTTCGATTGAGTTTCTGAATCTCGGGCTTGGAAACAAAACCGTGCAACCGCAATTCACCAAAATCGTATACCGGGGGCGATCCCACCCGCGTGCCGTCACCCCCGACATCAGCGGATTCACCAATGGCAGCTTGCTCGCCGCGCCGCCAAGGCGGCGGTTGCGGCAGCCCTACACGCTCCAACGGTTGCACCGCCGCTAGTGGAATCAACTGATCGAGAGTCTCGCGTCCGAACACCTGATAGACACGCTCACGATGGCCGGCCACGGGCGGAGCCACCAGCAGCGCGTTCGTGGACGAGTGCAACTCGAAATGCTTCTCGGGATTGGCCAGCGCATAATGCGTTACCAGCGAAGCGATATGGGAAAGTTCCGTCGATTCCGAACGCAAAAATTTCTTTCGCGCCGGCGTATTAAAGAAAAGATCGCGAATCGTGATCGCAGTCCCCAGGGGCAGCCCCGCTTCCTCGACGCGTATGATCTTGCCGCCGTTGATTTCGAGAACCGTTCCAGCCGCTTCTTCTTCGGCGCGAGTTTCGAGATGCAGGCGGGCAACCGAAGCAATCGACGGCAGCGCCTCACCGCGAAAACCCAGGGTTGCAATGCTCAGTAGGTCATCGGTATCCTTGATTTTCGAAGTCGCGTGACGCTCGAAGGCGAGCATGGCATCGTCGCGCACCATGCCGCAGCCGTTGTCGGTGATCTGGATCAGCTTCTTCCCTCCCGCCTCAACCTGTATGCGAATGCGCATAGAACCGGCGTCCAGCGCGTTCTCCAGCAACTCCTTCACCACCGAGGCAGGGCGTTCGACCACTTCGCCGGCAGCGATCTGGTTGGCAACTCTTTCGGAGAGAACGTGGATTTTTCCCATGAGATCACTGGTTCGTGTTTAATAGCCAGTGTGACAGATTCCTGTGCCGAGCGTAAAGGCGGTTAAAGCTCGGGTCAGAGTTCCTCTCAAACTTCCGGTCAAACTTCGCGGCTGCTGCATCCAAACTCGCGTATCGTAAAGTTCGAGGAGTGCCGGCATGAAACATGCAATTCTAGGCGCAGGAGCGATCGGCGGTTTGATCGGCACGGTTCTGGCATCGCTCGGCGAAGACGTAGCGGTGATCGTTCGAGCCGAGAAGTTGTCGAGCTATCCTGCGACCCTGACGCTCGAACGTCCCTCCGGCTTGCTCACAGCCCCGGCGAAAGCTGTTGCCGCGCTGACGGAGCCGGTTGACGTGGTGTGGATCGCAACCAAAACCTATCAACTTGAAACTGCGCTCGAAACTGTGATGTCGCTGCCGGGCTGCGTGGTTCCGTTGCTCAACGGCGTCGATCACGTTGCGGTGCTGCGCTCCCGCTATCGACATGAGCGCGTCGTCCCCGGGACGATCGCGGTGGAAGCTGAGAAGCTTGCGCCGGGAAGGTTCATGCAACGATCCGCGGTGGTTCGGTTCAACCTCGCAGGCAGCGGCGAGCCGCTCTTGGGAGCGATTGTCACACAACTAGGCCATCTCGGATTCGCCTGCCAATTCATTGCAAACGAGCAGACACTGCTGTGGGGCAAGCTCTGCTTCCTCGCGCCCTTTGCACTGGTCACGTCGGCCTCAGGACTCAATGCTGGAGAGGTCTTCGCGGATTCCACTTGGGAAAAAAAACTTAACTCTGCGGTCGCCGAGGCTTGCGCCGTGGCGAATGCGAGCCGCGCGCAGATTGATGCGTCGCAGATTCAATCCGTTTTTGCCAGTGCGCCACCGAGCATGCGCAGCTCCATGCAGAAAGACGTTGCCGCCGGGCGCCAGCTTGAGCTGGATGCCGTCGGCGGGCCTATTGTGCGCGGCGGGGACCGCTATGGCATCGATGTTTCGACTACCATAAGCCTGATAGATGCCATTCGCGCGAGAGTACCGGTCGCTCGTTAAAACGAGGCTTGCCGCGTCTGGGGACGAACTGGCATTTAGGGGCGCAGCACGATAGGTCTCATTTCGCTGCTTTCGGGTCCGGGCTGGAGTTCCCCATATCGACGACCACCTTCCACTGGCCGTCTTTCTGTTTTTTCCAGATCGAAGTGTATTTGCCGTAATTAGCGACTAGCTTTCCCTCTTTATTCTTCGCAGCATAGATGTAATTGCCATATGTATAGCCAAGATCACCCGACGCGGACATATCGGCCCTGACCGGCGTCCACGTGAGAGTCGTGCCTTCGGGCCATGGTTTTTCTTTACGCATGTCGTCTTTGGTCTTGAAGCCGCCGCCATCCACGACCTCGACACCGTCTTCCGCAAAATAGGTAAGAAAGGCATCGTGTCCATGCTTAGCCACGTCCACGGCGAAATCGGCTTCGAGTTGAAGAAGAACATCGGAGCCGGTTCGAGCCTTCTGACTCGTGCCGAAAGCAACGGCTGCTAGAAGAAGCAAGAAAATTGCAGTGATCTTTTTCATCGGAAGTTCCCTGTGCCCAGCGCGGTTACATCCGCCGACAACGTTATCACGCGGCAGTTCTCGCATCATCACTCGGCTCGACAACCGGGCGGCCGCCTCAGTTTGTCACGCAACAGCAGATCTTTAACCTTCTTCGGCAGCCGCGAATTCGCGAGCAGTTCGTCAAGCTTCGGCGCGGCGATTTCCTGGCTGAACTCGAGGGCACGTGCCAGCGATAGGTATTCGGTCCGCAAAAGTGCAGCGCGGATTTCCTTGCGGCGCGACCATTTTGCGTGCCGTGAAACTGCGTGCACCAAGGCCGCGCTGGCATTAGGACGCAGCACGGAATTTATTACCAGCATTTCGCTAAGGCGCGGGTTGTCGAGCGCCGTCTGCATGACTCGCGGCTGCCTCGACACCGTTCCGGCATTCATCGTCTTTGTCTTTGCCCTGCTTGATTTGGCGTCACTGGTCTTGACGCTCTCATCCGCGACCTCGAGCAAGAGCGCGGCGGCCACTCTGCCAGAGGAGCGACGCGCTAGTGTCAGACGTTCTCCCACGGTGACAGTCTTGAGACGAGAGATCAGGACATCATCGGCCGCGACTCTAACGTCGGCGGGGACGCCGGGTGAAAGAGCGACTTTTATCAGATCAAAAGTGTAGAACTGCCGCGCCAGCGGCACAGATATATGGCGCGGTGTGCGAGCATGACTCGCCAGGGCGATCTTCACCTTCCGGCTCTTGAGCGCGCCGGCGTTTTTGGCGAATTGCTCGAGAACTTCAGCCGGCAAATCGGCGCGCTTGAGAAGGGCTAGCGCGAAGTCCTCGGTGAGCGCGGGATCGGCGGCAGCGCGGAGTAGTTCGGCCGTCGCAGCTGCTGAAGACGTCGGCGTCGTTGTGGCTGCCACAACTTCGTCGTGTACAACTTCGTCAGGTATAACTTCGTCAGGTATAACTTCGACTTCCGACAACTCGTCTCTACGCAGCACGATGTTCTATCCGCCTCGGATGGAAGAGCCTCGTCTCGTCTCTAGAGCCGTCGGGCCCTAGCTAGCGCGCCTTCCACGGGCTCGACCAGATTGGGGCGCACCTCAATGCCGGGAAAACTCCGCTGCAATGCATTGTAGAAAACCCCGCGCACCCGCGGAGACTGACGAAAGACGCTGCCCGTCATTGCCAACGGGAGCGTAGGTGCATCAACATTAGCGGCCAGGCGGTGGATAACGATGGCCGCCAAGACAGCTAATTTGGCTCCCGCATCGGCCAGCAGCCCGCTTGCGACAGCATCTCCGCCGTCGGCCGCTCGCAAGACGATGTGCAGCAGCCTCGGAAAATCCGGTGCCGGAGTCGCGTTGGCTTGCTGCACCAGTTCGTCAAGACTGTTGAGCTTCCACGCCTGGAGGATCAGGTTGGTAAGCGCGGTTCCCTGCCCTGCGTCGTAAGCGCTCATGACGGCAGCGATGGCGCGGCGTCCGATCCAGTGACCGGAGCCTTCGTCGGAGATGGCAAATCCCCAGCCCCCGGCGCGCGCGGTCTCGCCGTTCGCATTGCGGCCGTAAACAATGGAACCGGTTCCGGCGATGGCAATCACGCCAGGCCCCGCGCCGAACGCGGCTTCAAGAGCAATAACGGAGTCGCCGACAACTTCGATCTTCTCGGTAGGAATTTCCACAATCAGCTCGCTGAGAATGCTTCTCATCTTGGCGGTAATCTCCGGCCGAGCCGCACCCGCAGCACCGATACAGACGGCGCGGATCTGATCGGGAGTAATCTTCGCTGACGCACAGGTCTGGCGAATGGCAGCGTGCAAGGCCTGCCTTGCCGGCTGCTCGCCGAGGCGCACAATGTTGCTGCCGCCGGACGTTGCCATTTCCTTGGCAAGCACCTTCGTTTCATCCGCAAGAAGGCAGCGAGTTTTAGTGCCTCCCCCGTCGATTCCCAGATAGTAGGCCATCGCGCTAGTTCTAACATAGGTGTCGCTCAATAAATCGTCGCCACTCGTGGTCGTGGAACATACCTGTACAATGCTGCGAACCATCGTTCGTCGCTCGTGCGAGAGACGTTCGCCCGTGGGAGACAGGGCAAGCGACAAGTTTCACGCAGGGACAGCCGCCTCCGGCTGTCCGCCGATCGCAGCTCGGCATTGCAACTGGAAGGAAGCGCTTGAGATTGAATCGCATCGATCTGCTGATTATCGCCCTATACCTCGCGGGGATCACGCTCTTCGGCCTGCGCTTTCGCAAGCGACAGCGGACGATGCGCGACTACTTCCTCGCCGACCGCAACATTCCCTGGTGGGCGATCTCGCTGTCAATCGTCGCGGCGGAGACCAGCACGCTCACCATCATCAGTATTCCCGGCCTCGCCTACGATTCCAATCTTACTTATCTGCAATGGGTGATGGGATACGTTATCGGGCGCATCATTATTAGTTTTGTACTGCTGCCGCAGTATTTTCGCGGCGAGTTATATACCGCTTATCAGCTGATCGAAAAGAGATTTGGCCCGGAGCTGCGCACAGTAACGGCCGGCTTGTTTCTCTTGACACGCGCGGCGGCGGAGGGAGTACGCGTCTACGCCGTGTCGATTGTCGTTGCCATTGCGCTCGGCACAGGCGAGGTGACCTCGATTGCGATCATCACACTGTTGACCGTGATCTACACCTTTGAGGGCGGCCTCGCGGCGGTGATCTGGACCGACGTTGTGCAGACTTTCATCTATGTGGGCGGCACGCTCGTAGGGTTGGTAACCATTCTTCATCTTGTGCCGGGAGGATGGACATCGGTCGAGGCGATTGCGAACGGGTTGCACAAGTTCCAGCTGTTTGATTTTTCGCTTTTTAATTCGGCTGCGTCATCCCATTGGCCGCGCTTGAATCTTGCCAAACCCTACACCCTGTGGGCGGGAATCATTGGCGGAGCGTTTTTCACCACGGCCAGCCATGGCACCGACCAACTCATCGTACAGAGACTGCTCGCCGCGCGGAATCAGCGCCAGTCGGCGCTGGCGCTGCTGTCGAGTGGTGTAGCCGTCTTTTTTCAGTTTGCATTGTTTCTTCTTGTGGGCGTGATGCTGTTTGCCTACTATCGCGTTCCCGCAGCCGCCTTTGGACGGGCCGACAGAATCTACCCAACCTTCATCGTTAGCCGGATGCCGCACGGCATCGCGGGACTTCTCATCGCAGCGATTCTTGCGGCGGCCATGTCGAACTTGAGTGCCGCACTGAACTCGCTGTCATCAAGTTCGATTATGGATCTCTACCTTCGTTTCCGCGCAGATTCCCGCGCAGATGTGCGAACAGATACCCGCACAGATGTCCGCCCCGCGCTGAGCGACGCGCAACGGCTCCGCCTGGCACGACTGGCGACAGTTGTGTGGGCGCTGGTGCTCTTCGCACTGGCAGTGCTCGCCCTGCATCACGTGGGGCGCGTTGTGGAAGCCGGGCTGCAGATTGCCTCGCTCGCCTACGGCGCATTGCTGGGAGTGTTTCTTCTGGGAGTGCTGACCAAGCGCGCCAATCAGCGTGGCGCAATTGTAGGTATGCTCTGCGGATTAACGACGGAACTGTACCTCTGGGGATGGTCACACGTGGCTTTCACTTGGTGGGTCGCAATCGGAACACCCGTGACGTTTGCGGTCGGGTACGCGGTTAGCGCGTTCTGGAAGCTTCCTTCGAAAGCTTAAACCGCCGAGATCGCCGAGGACGCGGAGGATTTAGGTTCTCTACGGTAGGATTTCTCCAACCATCTATGAAAGTGCTGGGAGCAAATGATCTGCGCCCGGAACTGGCTCGCGACCTCGGCTTGTCGCACGCTGGGGCCATAGTCGTCGGGACCATCATCGGCAGCGGAATCTTTCTCGTTCCCTCCGAGATGATGCAAGCGGTGGGGTCGGCGCGGCTCGTCTATCTCGCCTGGATAGTCGGCGGCCTGCTCTCCTTTTTCGGCGCGCTTACTTACGCCGAACTGGGCGCTATGAAGCCGCAGGCCGGTGGCGAGTACGTGTATGTTCGCGACGCCTACGGCCCGTTGGCGGGATTTTTGTATTCCTGGACCTGGTTTCTCATCGCCAAGCCGGCATCGATTGCGACGATTACGACTGGCTTGGTACGAATCCTCGAAACCTTCCCGGTCTTTTCCTTTTTCGCGCATGATGTTTTTTCAAATGATTTTCTCTCGCGCGGCGGCAATTCGCATTCCTTCCCCCTTACCTACGGGCAATTGGTTGCCATCGCAGCCACCATCGCGATTTCCTGGCTGAACTACATCGGCGTCCGCCGCGCTGGAGAATTTCAATTTCTCTTCACCTTGCTGAAGGTTGCGATCATCCTGGCGATTGTCGCCACCGGTTTTTCTTATAGCCGAGGAACGTGGGCGAACTTCGCGACCGAGTTCACCGGCGCCAAAGCCGGCGTAACCGGATTTTTCGCTGCCCTGGTGGCTGCGCTCTGGGCTTACGACGGGTGGAACGATCTGAACATGGTGGCGGGCGAAATTCGCAATCCGCAGCGCAACATTCCGCTCGCGCTGATCTGGGGCGTGGCCACGGTAGGCGCGCTCTACATTCTCGTGAACGCGGCCGTGCAGTACGTTTTGCCTGCGGCGGCAGTTGCTGTCTCCGAGCGGCCTGCTTCCGATGCCGTAGCCCTCGTGCTCGGTCACGCGGGCGCTAGCCTCGTTTCCGCGGGCATGGCGATCTCCATGCTCGTGACTTTAAACGGCACCATCATGAGCGGAGCGCGCGTGCCCTTTGCCACGGCGCGTGACGGATACTTCTTCCAGGCGATTGCTCAGGTTCACCCGCGATTCCACACTCCCTCGATTGCCATTGTGGTGCAGTGCGCGCTGGCGATTGTTCTGCTCCTGCTGGGCGGCAGTTTCCGCCAATTCTTTTCGTTGGCTATTTTCGCGGAATGGATGTTCTACATGATCGCTGGCAGCACGGTGTTCGTTTTCCGCCGCCGTGAGCCGAACGCTAACCGGCCTTATCGCGTATTTGGATATCCTGTCGTTCCTGCAGTTTTCGTGCTCGTTTCCGCCGCACTTCTTTATTACACGTTCACCGACAATCTGAAAAGCTCGGCGGGGGGATGCCTGGCAATCTTGGCGGGCGTTCCAGTCTTTTATTTCTTCGCTGCGCGCCGCGCTGCTATAAACAAGTAACCACCAGCAAGTCATACACCTGTCAGGTTATACACCTCGAGCCTGTTACCAAAGGACAGGTGCAGGGGGCACGTTTACCACCTGCCCAAACTCCCATAAGGTGAAGATTCCAAGCCCAAGCGCTCTCCCCAGCATGGGCCTCCGTTTGGAGTCACGAATGCCTACGGGAATGCATACGGACGACCGCAGTTTTCAACTCGGCCTGTTGCCAGAACACAAGTGGAACTGGCGGACATTCGCGACCAGTTATGGAATTGTCACGGCCCTAATTTTGATTCTTATTTTTTTTGGAATCCTGGTACCCGGTACGCTTCTTCTTACTAATTATCAGGTCACCGAGTTAGTTCCGCGTCCAGCGTTGCGGCCAGAGCCGTTACCTAAAGCGCGCCGGCTTCGTTCGAAGTTGCTGCATGAAACTCCGCAGCCCGTGTTCGAGAAACCGAAATTGATCGTACCGCGCGAGGTCCGCGCTCTCAAACCGCAGCCTCAGGATGTTGAGCCACCCAAGGTGGCGATGAATAACTTCGCTCCGGCTGTGCTGAAATCTGCCGATGCGGCGCGTCCCGTGTTCATTCATACCGGGGAATTCGCAGGCAGTTCGGCGCCACCCACGCTGAACGCCCCGATTTCGAAAGTTCAGACGGGCGGCTTCGGCGATCCGAACGGATTGAAGCCCAGCGCCAACGGCAAGCCCAACGGAAAGTTGATGGCTTCCATGCAAGGTTCGTTCGACATGCCTGTAGGTCCGGGACAAGGCAATGGGTCCGGCGGAGCCAACGGGATGAAAGGAACCGTGGCGAGCGCCGATTTTGGCGATGGCGTGGCCACCGCGGGACACGGCAATCGCCGCGGAAATGCAACCGTGGCGAGTTCAGGCTTTGGCGCACAGGAGGTCGCGCAGAATACGATCCATGCTGAGCGCCTCGATAACGGCCCAGCAACGACGGGGGTCGAAATCACCTACAAGCCGAATCCGGTTTATACCGCCGAAGCCAGAAACCTGAAACTCGAAGGCGAAGTTTTACTCGAAGTGGAGTTCGCAGCCAACGGAGAGTTGCATGTCAATCGCGTGGTTCGGGGTCTGGGCCATGGGCTTGACGAAGCCGCCATAGCTGCCGCGAACAAGATGCGGTTCAAGCCGGCTTCGAGAAACGGACAGGCGATGGATTCCACAGCTATCGTGCACGTGGTTTTTCAAATGGCGTATTGACACTTTGGAGACAGGGGAGAAGTTAATGAGCAATAGGAACTGGAAGATTTTGACTGTGCTGGCGGTGGCAACCATGACGGCGACGGCCCAGCAGCCGGCGTCCGCGCCTCAGGACTCCAGCCCGGCTGCGGCGACGCAGCAGGTCCAGACGCCTGCCCCGAACCAGACTCAGGGCGGACAGTCGGGAGCCAATGAGGCCGCAACCAATCAGTCAAACCAAGCTCCCGCCAATCTCGCGCCGCCGACCACCATGGATCAGGTCGTCGACCGTGTGGTCTTGCGCGAAAACGGCTTGATCAAGTTCTTGACGACGCGTACGCCCGTGGTCGAGACCTATTTGCAGAACCTGACGCAGGATCCGCAACTTGGCCCGATTCCTCAGGACGACCGTTACTTCCTGGGACGCATGGACTTCAGCGAATCGATCGACCGCAGCGAATACATCCGAGGCGATGGCAAAGGCAAAGACAAAGACGAAAATATGGAGAAGCGTCTTTTGGGCGGCTTCACCAAGAAGTTCAAGTTCCAGTACCAGCCACTCGGTTTTTCCTGGATGGTCTTCGCCGATCGCACCGATTTTGACCGGCAGCACTACGATTTCCACTACGCGCGGCGCGAGTTCCTCGGCGACGTGCGCTGCATAGTATTCGACCTGACTCCGAAAAAAGACGCCGGACGCGGACGCTTCATTGGCCGCATTTGGGTTGAGGATCAGGATTTCAACATCGTTCGTCTGAACGGTACCTACGCTCATCCTGCGCGCAACAGTTACTACTTCCACATGGATAGCTGGCGCTTGAATCTGATTCCAGGTTATTGGCTGCCAGCCTACATCTACAGCGAAGAAGGCGATTTCACTGCCGGAGCCAGGAACCGGATTGCGTTCAAGGCGCAGACTCGACTCTGGGGTTATAACCTGAAAACGACATCGCCCAACGACGAACTTACCAACATCAAAGTCGACAGCGTGAAAGATGATACGCCCGCCGCACAGGATGCCACTCCGCTCGCTGCTGAACGCCAATGGCAGCAGCAGGCGGAAGACAACGTGATCGAGCGCCTCGAACGAGCCGGATTGGTGGCGCCCGAAGGCGATGTCGATAAGATCCTGCAAACCGTCGTCAATAACATCCAAATCACCAATAACATTGAACTGCCACGGCCGGTTCGCACCCGAGTGATGACCACCTCCCCGCTCGAAACTTTCAGCGTGGGCAACACAATTGTTGTCAGCCGAGGGCTTATCGACGTGCTTCCCGATGAGGGCAGCTTGGCCATGGTGCTCTCGCACGAACTGGCGCACATCGTCCTCGGGCATAACCTAGGCAGCCAGTATGCGTTCAACGACCGCATGTTGTTCTCTGACGAAGCTACCTACCAGAACTTCGGATTCAAGCATATTCCCGAAGAGGAAGCTGCGGCCGACAAGAAAGCCATCGAGATGCTGAAGAACTCGCCTTACGCACAAAAATTAGAGACGGCTGGACTCTTCCTCAAGGCTCTGCAGGCGCGCGCTCCGCAACTGAGCGCTCTTCTGCAAGCGCACCTCGGCAACAACATCACCGAAAACGGAACAGTGAAGCGCATGGCGCAGTTAGCCACAACGGCTCCGGCGCTCGATTGGAACAAGCTCGACCAGATTGCCGCGCTGCCTCTCGGCGGACGCGTCAAGCTGAATCCGTGGGATGACAAGGTAGAGATGGTGAAGGCTCAGCCAGTCGCGATCACCTCCGCGCGCGACAAGATGCCTTTCGAAGTCACTCCGTTCTACCCGCGCCTTTCGCGCTACAGCTCAGCCAGCGCGACTGCGGCAACCACCGCAGCCGTGCCAGCTACACCGGCAACCACCGCTAACGCCGACCAGACTCCCTCCAACTGAGTTGGCGGCAAAGTTGAAAGAAGCGCAGGCCGGGACCGGAAGAAATTCCGGTGTCCCGGCCTGTGTCTTTTGTGGGCAGCGCCGCTAGAAGTGCTTTGTCAGGTCGCCGAAACGCTCCACCACCAGCAAGCGCTGCGATGCTGGCGGTGCCGCCACTTCCTCGTGCTCAAGAATCCAGGTGTTGCCGTGAGGTATGAAGATGGCATGCAAGCCGGCGGCAAGGGCCGGGTTAATATCAGACTTGGGACTATTGCCAACCATCCAGGTCGTATCCGCCTGCAAGGCGTACTTGGCAATGGCGGACCGGTAAGTGGATTCGTCCTTCTCGGCCACGATCTCGACCGCGGAAAAATACTCCTTTAATCCCGAGCGCTCGACCTTTCCCGATTGCTCGGCGGGATTTCCCTTGGTCATCATAATCAGGTGGTGGCGCTCGCTAAGATATTGCAGAGTCTCCGGCACGCCGGGAAGCACTTCGATAGGATGATCGGCGATCTGATGGGCAAAACTGCAAATGCGCTCGTGCAGCTCAGGAGTAACCGGGTCGACCGAAAGCCTTTCAAAGGTTTCCACCAGCGAATGCGTGAAGCTCTGCAGGCCATAGCCGTGCGTGACAATGGATTCCCGCTCCACATCATTCAACACCAGACGAACCGCCTCGGGCGAGTGTTCACGATGGTCGAGGAACGAAATAAACCTTGCAATCGCCCTTTCGAAATAAATGTTGTTTTCCCAGAGCGTGTCATCGGCATCGATGAGCAGGGTCTGGGCGCCATTCTCTCCCCGCATCAATTCATAATAACGGCTCTTGGAACTTCATTGGCGCTAGTACGGCCTTCCTTCGTGAACGTTCGTGCCCTCCGTGGTTGAAGGTTTCGCAAGTGGCGCCACTATCTCGTGTCCTATGCGGGCGCAAGCGTATCGCGGTAAAATGACTTGGGGAAATCCAAAGTTGAATTTTCGCTTCAAGCGTAAGCTGTCCTCGTGCTGGGTGTGGGCTTGTTTTTTGTTAATCGCGACCCTGGCCATTCCGGCCAACGCTGACGACGTTCACCAGATTGCCCGGGCGGTCGATGACCACTATAACCACCTGCGCAGCCTGCAATCGGACTTCACCGAGATCTATCGGGGTGATGGCGTGGAGCGCGTGGAATCAGGCACTCTGTGGCTGAAAAAGCCGCGCAAGATGCGCTGGGAATACCGTTCTCAAAGTGACAAGCTGTTTGTCAGCAATGGCCAGCTTGTGTGGTTTTACCTGCCAGCGGAACGGCAACTCAGACAGACGACCCTGCGAAAGCTCGACGACCTACGGTCTCCACTGGCGTTCCTACTCGGTAAAACCAAGCTGGAGAATGAATTAAGAGGACTATCTAAGGCTGTGGATCAATCGCCGCTTCAACCGAGCGATACCGTCTTGCGGGGAGTTCCGCAGGCCCTGAATGGCCAGCAGAGCCAGCTCAGCGAGGTGCTTCTCGAGATTACGCCCGCCGACCAGATTGTCCGCATCGTTTTATCAGAAGCGGATGGCGCCACGACGGAGTTCCGCTTTGCCGGTTGGAAGGAAAATGTCAAGTTGAGCGACGACTTCTTTACCTTCACCCCTCCTAGGGGAGTGGAGACAGTAGAAGGACAATTGCTACCGTAGTTTTCGGCGCTAGAAGGCGCCTTGAATTGTTTCGGTGCAGGACGCGGATTAAATTGTTCCTATAGAGACGCAGCATGCCAAGTCTCCGACACAGCGTCGTATCAGCGTGTTGCTTGTAGCGATGCGGCAAAAGTTGCCGAGCTTTCAGAAGCAGCCTCCTTGCACCAGGTTACTTGGGTACCACACGGCCCGAGCCGTGGGTAAGCGCTTTGAGAACAGGATGTTAGACTTAGCTAAGATACGTAGCGCCCCGCAAAACCGGAAATCCGGAACCGGAAGAGATAGCTAATGGCAGAATTTCTCGTCAAAGTCGCCGACGAACAGGGCCACCTGCGGCAGCAGGTGGAGCACGGCTATTCCGAAGCCGAGGTCCACGACCGCTTCGTCCAACAGGGCTATCTAGTCTACTGGGTAAAACCTCGCACCATCCTCACCGCCGGCGGAGGAAAGTTCGGGCGCCAGGGCAAGCTGAAGCAGTCCACCTTCCTGATTTTCAACCAGCAGTTCCTCACCCTGATCAAGGCAGGTCTGCCCATCCTCACCTCGCTCGATCTTCTGATCAAGCGCCAGCGGGATAAGTCGCTGCTGAAGCAACTCGAGAACGTGCGCGAGCGAGTGAAAGGCGGAGAGTTGCTCTCCGACGCTTTCGCCGCCCAGCAAGTCTTTCCGAAGATGTATACCACCACGCTGCTGGCGGGCGAAAAGAGCGGCAACATGGAAGAGGTGCTCGGCCGCTACATCATCTATCAGCGGATGGTGCAGACCTTCCGCAAAAAACTTCTGGTCTCACTCGTGTATCCCGCACTGCTCGTTTCAGTAGTGACGGTAATGCTGATCTTCCTCATCACCTTTGTGGTCCCGAAGTTTGCAGACCTGTTTAACAACCTGGGGGCGGACCTGCCGGCGATCACTGTCTTCATGCTCAACCTCGGCTTGAACGCGCAAAAGTACGGCTGGATTGTCGCATTGGTTTTGATCGTGGCCGGAGTGCTGTTGTGGCGATGGAAGCAGAGCGATCGCGGCGCAGAACGCGTCGACAAGTTTCTGATGGCCCTGCCCCTGATTGGCGAAATCCGCATGAAGTATCAGGTGGCAAATTTCTCGCGCATTCTGGGGACGCTCCTACAGGGAGGCCTGCCCTTGGTGCCCGCGATGGAAACAGCGGCCGAATCCTTAAGCAGCCGGCAAATGCTGCTCGGAGTCAACGCCGCCGCCGAGCGTGTGAAAGAAGGTCAGAGCCTGGCCCACTCCCTGGAGGCACAAAAGTTATTTCCCGACTTGGCCGTGGAAATGCTCGAAGTTGGCGAGTCAACCGGAGCGCTGCCAGCCATGCTGGCTTCGGTGGCAGAATTTTACGAAGAAGACGTGCAGACGGCTCTGGGCGCAGCCATGGCCCTGATTGAGCCGTTGATCTTGATAGTAATGGCGGTATTTGTCGGCGGGATACTGATTTCTCTTTATATGCCGATATTCACGTTAGGAGCGAACATACATTAGGGCAAAGTTTCAAGGTTTCACAGTCTCAAGGCTTCAAGACGCGATTCGACGGACATTGAAACCTTGAAACTTTGAAACCTTGAAACCTGGCTTTTATGAAGGGCTGTAGACTGGAATGGCAATGGCGGACAAGAAGACAGCAGTGGTAAACGGCGGTGCAAATGGCGGGAAGCTGATTCCGGAACCGGCGTCGATTCCCGACGAACTGGAACGCGCGCGCGATATCGCGCGCCGCTATCGTTGCGAATTTGTCGATCTCACCGACTTCCAGTTGCACCACGATCTCTTTGAAAAGATCCCCGTGCACCTGATGTTCCGCTATAACTTCGTGCCTCTCGCGGAAACGCCGGACGGCCGCCTCGCCATCGCCATTGCCGATCCCAGCCAGTTGATGATGATCGACGAGATCAGCCTGCTCCTCGGCAAGCGGATCCTGACCAAAGTTTCAACCCTCAAGCAGATCTCCGACATCCTCAAAAAGACCGAGCAGTCCAAGCGCGTGCTCGAAGACGCGAGCGAAGGCTTCACGCTCGACGTTATCCGCGAGGACGAAGCCGGCAATGACGAAACCATCTCCATCGACAAGTTGACGGCGACGGCCGGCGCCGACATGAGCCCCATCATCCGCCTCGTCGACACCACCATCTTCACCGCATTGCAGCGGCGGGCAAGTGACATCCACATCGAGACGCGCGACGACTCGGTGCACATTAAGTTTCGTATTGACGGCGTGCTCACCAACGCCATGCCGCCCATCGGCAAAGAGCATCACTCGACCATCATCTCGCGCATCAAGGTCATGAGCGAACTCGACATCTCCGAGCGCCGCGTCCCCCAAGACGGCCGCTTCCGCGTGAAATACAACGGCCGCGCCATCGACTTCCGTGTTTCGATCATGCCGTCGATTCACGGCGAAGATGCCGTCCTCCGCGTGCTCGACAAAGAGTCGATGAGCGAAAAGTTCAAGAAACTCACGCTCGACGTCGTCGGGTTCGCGGAAGACGACTTGCGCCGCTTCCGCCGCTACATCAAGGAGCCCTACGGCATGGTGCTGGTCACCGGGCCGACCGGCAGCGGCAAAACCACCACTCTTTACGCCGCCGTCAATGAGATCAAAACCGACGAAGACAAGATCATCACCATCGAAGACCCGGTCGAATATCAACTTCGCGGCATCACCCAGATTCCGGTCAACGAGAAGAAGGGTTTGACCTTCGCCCGCGGACTGCGCTCCATTTTGCGTCACGACCCGGACAAGATCATGGTCGGCGAAATCCGCGACAACGAAACCGCGCAGATCGCCATCCAATCCGCACTGACGGGGCACCTTGTATTCACGACCGTCCACGCCAACAACGTGGTCGACGTGCTCGGGCGCTTCCTCAACATGGGCGTAGAGCCGTATAACTTCGTGTCGGCACTGAACTGTATTCTGGCGCAGCGGCTGGTGAGAATCATTTGCGATTCCTGCCGCACTGCAGTGCATTATCCGAATGACGTTCTCGAAGCGAGCGGCCTCGATCCGCAAACCTGGTCGCAGGTGCCGTTGTACGAAGGGCAGGGCTGCATCGAGTGTGCGGGTACGGGCTTCAGGGGCCGAACCGCGATCCACGAACTTCTGGATTTAACCGACCGTATCCGTGAAATGATTCTCGATCGCAAGTCGACATCGGAGATTCGCAAAGCCGCGCGCGAAGAAGGTATGCGCTTCTTGCGCGAATCGGCGCTCGACAAGGTGCGGGGCGGTTTCACCACTCTGAAAGAGATCAACAAGGTCACCTTTATCGAGACGATGCGTTGAGATGGTTACTTCGGAATTGTCGCCGTTTTGATGCGGGCATCCTCCGAAGTAACTGTTCTCCGTATGAAACTAAGGAATATCATTCATGTAGGGTCCCCGCCGGTGGGACGCCCGGCACTCCACGATAAACGAGGTGTTTTCGATTTACCGATGACCAATTCTTCTAAACACGTTCGCCGTCCGCCGCTAGCCTGCGAAGTCGCAGCTGACCGCGTTCTGGCCGGGCGCGCCGCCGATAAGGGACGCATGGTCGAAACTTCCTCGGCGCGCGAACTGGCGCCCGGCACGGTGGTGCCCGATTTGATGGAACCGAATCTGCGCGACGGCGCAGCCGTTCGGAAGGCGATTGAAAGCGCGCTCGGAAGTGTCGGCGCACGCTCAAAGGACGTGATTGCAATTCTGCCTGATACCTCCGTGCGCGTGGTACTGCTCGATTTCGAAACGCTCCCCTCCAAGCCCGACGAGGCGGAAGCCGTGGTCCGTTTCCGGCTCAAGAAGTCGCTTCCCTTTGATCCCGCCGAGGCGCGCATCTCGTACCACGCGCAGGCCTCCGGCAAAGGAGTGCGGGCAGTCGCGGCGGTCGTGCTCAACACGGTTCTTGAGGAGTATGAGTCGGCATTTCGCGACGCGGGCTATAACCCCGGCATGGTGATGCCATCGATGATGGCGGCGCTCGGCGCGGTGGATGCGGAACGCCCCACTCTCGTGGTCAAAGTGGATGCGCGCACCATCAGCATCGCCATTCTCGATCAGGAGCAGCTTTTGCTCTTCCGGACGCTCGAAAATGTCCGCGGCGTAACCATTACCGGCGATCAACTGGCCGAAGAAGTCTATCCCTCGGTCGTTTTTTTCCAGGACACCTACAACCTCAACATTGAGCGCGTATATGTGGCTGGCCTGCCAGAATCGGGAGGCGCCGCGCCGGCTTTGAAGAATCAGTCGGGAGCGGTGGTTGAAGAGTTGATCGCACCCTCGCAGATCGGCTCGACCACCGGAACCGTCCCGCGCTGGCGTATGGCGGGAGTAGTAGGAGCACTAATTTCGTAAAGCGGCTCTTGGCTCTTGGCCTTTAGCTAAGTGCCAACAGCTAAGACCTGAAAGCTAATATGCGTCTCGACATCAATCTCGCCACACGGCCCTATGAAGATGCCCGTGAATTCTGGTTACGCTGGGGATTGGCCGTGGGGCTGCTGACCTTGTTGACATTGTCTCTTTTGGCCTGGACGGTGCGCAGCTGGCAGATTGCCGGAAGGGATCGCCAGAGTATCGCGCAATTGCAGACTCAAATTGCGGAGCGCGACCGCGAACGCTCCCAGGCGCAAGCCTTTCTCGACATGGCCTCCAATCGCAGCACCCGCGACCAATCGCAGTTCCTGAACGGACTGATTCAGCGCAAGTCTTTTTCATGGACGCGGGTATTTGAGGAACTCGAACAGGTCATGCCGACAAATCTGCATGTGGTCTCGCTGCGTCCGGGATTGAACGATCAGAATCAGATGGAACTCGAGATGAGAGTGGTCGGTGTCACCCGCTCCGCAGCCGTGGACCTGGTGCAGCACATGGAAGGCTCGAAGCACTTCCAGGGAGCGCAACTTGTGCAGGAGAATAGCGACGAGAAAGGCACGGGCATTCTCGCCACCGTGGTCTCGATTTATGTTCCCGACTCGATCTCCCCGATCTCTGAATCAATCTCTGACTCGCGCTCCGACCCAAGCTCTAACCCAAGCTCCACCTCGAAATCCGCCGCAGGCTCTAAATCGAACGCTGACTCGAAGTCCAGCAAGAGGAGCACGAAGTAATGCCTGACTTGGCACATTCGCGGCGCAAGCTGAAGATTGCGATTGGGGCGATGCTCGCTGCCGATGTTGTGGCGTTGGCCGTTCTGTTCTCGCCGTTGGTCGGTTCGTCGGAGTCGCGGCGAATCCAGATCCTCGAACTCAGGGCCGAACTTACGAAGAAAAACCACGCTGTAGAACCTCTGCGCGGCATGCCCGAAAAGATCGTCGTGGCCAAAGATGAGATCAGCGAATTCTACCGAGGCCGCTTCGCCGCCAAAGATTCCGATCTCATCGATGAACTGGGAAAGTTGGCGACCGCCAATGGCGTCCGTATGCAGCAGGCGCACTACAAGGAAGAAGATGAGGAAACCTCAGGCGTGGTCCCCGTGGGCATCGAGGCAAGTTTTTCCGGAGACTACCTGCAACTGGTGCGTTTCATCAATGCTTTAGAGCGGTCAAAGATGTTCTTTGAAGTCGATAGTGTGGGCCTCGCCGGCGAAAATACCGGACAGGTCAAGCTCGAAATCGGCATGCACAGTTATCTGCGGTCAGGTGCCTGAGTGAAACTCGGAATCGAAAACCGGAAGCAAGTCATCTGGCTGGCGGTGCTGGGCGGAATCGCTCTGCTGGCCATCGCCTATGAGTTCTGGCCGGCCTCGGCGGCGCCATCGTCCGCGCCTGCCGCTTCAGCCCCCGCCAAACCCGGCATGAGAAGAACCGCTTCCGGCAGAATGGTTCCGGTGGTCGAGCCGCGTCTCGATCCCACCCTTGACCTGACCCAACTCAGCAAAAGCGAAGATATCAAGTACGCAGGCAACGGAAGAAACATTTTTGTCGCGGGCTCGGTCGCGGTGATTCCAAAGCCCATCAGAAACGGCACTACGGATGAGGCTAAAGCTGTTTATACGCCTCCGCCCGTTCCACCGCCGCCGCCGATCAACCTCAAATTCTTTGGCTTTGCCAACCAGCCCGGAGAAACGAAAAAGGTATTTTTGTCTCAGGGCGAGGACATTTTCATTGCGGCTGAAGGCGACATCGTCGACCGTCGCTATCGCGTTTTGAAGATTTCGGCCACCAGCGTGGACGTGGAAGACGTGCTCAACAACCACCGGCAAAACCTGCCTCTAACCCAGGGATGAGCCGATTTGTAATTGGCAATTTGTCATCTGTAATTTGAAGGCGAGTGAATGTTATGCGGCAGCGTGGTTTGAGATCACAAATTACAAATCACAAATTACAAATCCACCAGCGCGGCTACATGATGATCACGCTCATGCTCGCGCTGGCCCTCATGACGATTGCGTTGCTCGCCGCCGTCCCGAGCATCAAGCAACAGATCATGCGCGACCGTGAAGAGGAGATGCGCCATCGTGGCACTGCCTACATGCGCGCAATTCAGCACTACTATAAAAAATTTAACCGTTACCCCAACAAAGTCGAGGATCTCGAAAATACCAACAACATGCGTTTCCTGCGCAAACGCTATACCGATCCCATGAGCCGCGATCCCGTCACCGGCAAAGAAAAGGATTTCAAATTCTTGCACCAGCAGGACATCGCTCTGAACAACGGGCCTGTATTGGGAAATCAGCCGAATGGGCAGAACGGGCCCGGCCAAGGCGGATTCGGCAGCCAGAATTCCTTTGGCGGGCCGGGTGGATTGGGCGGTCCGCAAGGCGGTTTTGGTGGGAACCAGGGCGGTTTCGGCGGAGCCCAAGGTGGTTTCGGCAGTTCATCGGGTGCGAACGGCCCAGGTTCGAACAGCCTAGGTTCGAACGGCCAAAGTTCGAGCGATCAAAGTTCGAACGATCAAAGTTCACAGAATTCCGCGAACGGCGCCGGAAACTCTTCCCTAGGCGGCGGGAGCTCGAATTCGTCCGGCCCGTCCTCCTCTCCGAATACCAATGGCTTTAACGGTCCGACCTTTGGCGGAGGCCCCATCCTCGGCGTCGCGAGCACGAACAAAAAAGATAAGAGTATCCGCGAGTTCTTCGGCAAAAACCATTACAGCGACTGGCTTTTCATATACGTCCCGATGGCTGACCGCGGCGGCCTGCTAGTTGGACCCGTCAACCCCAATATGCCAACCGGCGGCAACATGGGCGGACTTACTCCCGGACAGATGGCCACCGGCGCACAAGGATTCGGAGGCGCTGGATTTGGACAGAGCGGATTCGGGCAAAGCGGATTTGGACAGAGTACAGGCCCGGGCGCAACATTCGGCGGCCAAAGCCAGGGTCTGCAACCGCAAACTCCGCAGCAAACGCCCCCGCAATAAAGAAAGATGGAGCGCCTGGACGTCCCCCGCCCGGCCACTCTAGCGTGTGCTGCCAAGCGGCATCTTTCCAAACAAAAGGAAAAGGCCCCGCACCAAGCGGAGCCTTATGCGAAAACGATTGTCTCGGAAACCAGCAAGCTCTCTACACGTTAAACGACGAGCCGCAGCCGCACGTGCTCTTCACGTTCGGATTCTCGAACTTGAAACCCGCGCCTTCCAGGGTTTCGACATAATCCACATGGGCCCCGCCCAAATACATTAAGGACGTGGCATCCACGTAAACCTTCAAACCGTCAAAATCAAAAACCTTGTCCATCATGCCCGCGCCGTTCTCAAAGGCCATGGAGTATTGAAAACCGGAGCACCCTCCCCCGACTACGGACAGGCGCAAGCCCGACGGGACCGGCGTCTGGGTGCCCATGATCTCCTTAACCTTGGAAATCGCAGCGGGGGTCAGGACTGGCGCTGCGGTCTTCGGTTGCGCGCTCGGCTGAAGGTTGGGTTGCGTTTCTGGAAGGGACGTAGTCGCCATCGGTTGATTCTCCTTAATAGCTCACATTATAACAAAGGTTGCACCCGGCTCGGAAGGCTTTTCATGGGCCGGTACCTCCCCGGTTTATAGGCTTTGGATGCTCCCAGTCGATAAGAAGTAGCGTACCCACTTGCCAACGGGTCTATAATCATCCGAAGCACGGGCCCGTACCCGAAATGCCGTCGGTGGCAGAGCAGCTTTTCGCCGCGCCAAAGTTGGCAACTTCGGGGGCCTGGCTCGATCAAGTTCCGAGGTGGCGTATGTCTCCTATGTTCATTCTGCTGGTTGCGTGGGGTATTCTGACGGGGATTCTGATTATCCTTTGGATCTATAAAAGCACTCTCACCATGCACGAGGACGATTCCATCTTCCTCAATGAATCCGAATCCCAGATGCACAAGGATCAAGTGGAAGTTCTCGCCAAAATGAAAAGGATCACGCCCATCCTCAAGGTGCTCGGTGCCTTGTCGGGTGTCATGATCCTGGTCATTGCCGGTTTGTTCGTCTATCAGGGATTGACCAGCGCCACCACGCTGCAGTAGCCGACTTGCCGGAACCGGACTGCAGTCGCCAGAAGAACGAGCCCTTTTCACCGTAGAGACGCGGCTTGCCGCGTCTCTTGACCATCGCTTTCTGGTGGGCGTCATCGATGGCTCCGGCAAAAGCGCTAAGCCGCGCCTCTACTCAACTTTCCCTAGGCAGCCTTCGCCTTCATCCCTTCTATATCCGAGAGCAACACTTTCTCGTGGCCCTCCGGGTTCACTCTTTCATAAACCTTGCGAATGATGCCCTTCGGATCAACCACGAAGGTAGTGCGCTCCCAGAATTTCATGCCCTTCCATTCTGCCTGGCCAAGCCCGAGAGTCTTCATCAGGCTTGAGTCTGTGTCGGAGAGCAATTCAATCGTGAACGCAAATTTGTGCGAGAAGTTTCGGTGCGAAGTGACGTCGTCGGCGCTTACTCCGAGCACTTTGATCCCGGCAGCGTCAAAATCAGCCTTGCTAGCCGTGAACGATTTGCCCTGGACGGTGCAGCCGGGCGTATCGTCTTTCGGATAGAAATAAACCACAAGCCACTGTCCGGCAAAGTCGGAAAACTTGGTAATTTTGCCGTCCTGATTGGGAAGCGAGAAATTGGGAAACAGATTGCCAGCAGAGAGCATTGGAAGAGATCCTTTCTGATGTGAAAGCAATTGTACGGGTGCGAGGGCAAGGACGGGCACGGGCTCTTAGCCGTTAGCTCTTAGCCAAACCCGCCTCGGTCTGGCCTAGTCCAGCTAAGAGCCAAGAGCTAACAGCCAAAGGCCGTTGTTAAGCGGCCGGCATCATTTTCTTCATGCGTTCTTTCATTTCTGTTTCTGAAACGTCTTCCACGTGAGTTGCGATCCCCCAAAGATGCCCGAACGGGTCCTGAATAAAGCCCGAACGGTCTCCATAGAACTGATCCGCCACCGGCTTCAGCACTTTCGCTCCGCCTGCCGTTGCCTTGGCCACGACTTTATCGCAATCAGGAAGATACACATACAGGCTCACCGGAGAACCGCCGATGCTCTCGGCGCTGCGGTTGCCCATCTGAGGATTTTCATCCGCCAGCATGATGCGCGAGTCGCCAATTTGTAGCTCGGCGTGGCCCACCTTGCCGTTCGGACCATCCATGCGTACCACCACAGTCGCTCCGAAAATGTCCTTGTAGTATTCGATCGCTTTCGCAGCACCCTTGATAACCAGGTACGGCGTAACGGTGTTGTATCCCTTCGGAATGTAGTTGACTTTGCTCATGATTTTCTCCGCTGGTGTTCCGCTCATGACCTTTGCTGATGATCTTCGCGCATGATCTTTGTTCAGGATCTTTGCAGATGATCTTCACTCAAAGATGAGGCTGAGGGTTAAAAGTTATGGCTCGCCTTAAGGCCCCACGGGCCGCGTCATCTATCAATGAGAACACAAGTTCCAGACAGACTCAAGTCGACGCCGGGCCGTGTGGTGACGGGGCTTTTGCCCCGTCCCGGCGAGCCAAAGTCCCGCCACCACAGGGCATACCTGCTCCCAGGGCCAGGGAGGCTGTACCATGGTCAGCGTCGCAACCAGGCTATTGCGTGCCCGAACTGCCCGACATCATCGTCTACATCGATACGCTAAGGAAACGAATCCTCGGCGAACGCCTCGCTCGTGTGCGCGTGGCGAGTCCATTTCTGCTGCGCACGGCCACTCCACCCCTGACCGAAGCCGAGGGCAAGACCGTAGTCGAAATCCGCAGACTGGGCAAGCGAATTTGCATAGCCCTGGAAAATAACGTCTGGCTGGTCTTGCACCTGATGATTGCCGGCCGTCTTCACTGGCGCAAACGCGATGCCAAACTGTCACCGCCCCGCGGCCTGGCAGCCTTCGATTTCACCAACGGAACTCTGCTTTGGACCGAAGCCGGTTCGCAAAAACGCGCCTCCCTGCACGTGGTGGCCGGCGAAGAAGGACTCTCAGCGCTCGATCCGGGAGGGATCGAAGTTCTGGAATCGGATCTGGAGCGCTTTTCCGCGGCCCTGACATCGTCGAATCACACTCTGAAACGAGCTCTCACCGATCCGCGATTGTTCAGTGGCATAGGCAATGCGTACTCGGATGAAATTCTTTTCGAAGCGCGCCTTTCGCCGCTGGCACTAACGCAAAAGCTCACCCAGGAACAGATCGAGCGTCTGTTTACCGCCGCGCGCACGAGTCTGCTGCAATGGACCGAGCGCCTGCGGCAAGAAGCAGGAGACGAATTTCCCGAGAAAGTCACGGCGTTTCGTCCAGAGATGGCAGTTCACGGCCGCTACAAAGAAGCGTGCCCGCGCTGTCAGGCAAAAATCCAACGCATACGGTACGCCGCCAACGAAACCAACTACTGTCCCGTCTGCCAAACCGGAGGAAAGCTGCTAGCCGACCGCGCCCTTTCGCGTCTCTTGCGAAAAGACTGGCCGAGAACTCCAGACGAACTGGAGTCGTTGACTCGGGACAAGAAGTAAGCAATTGAGGGCTACAAAAACCGGTCCGATCTCTGGCGCCGATTCAGGCGACGAGCAACCAAAACCAACCGCAATAGCATCGGATAGAGGCGCAATTTGCGTCTTACATTGCGTCGGGCGGACCTGTAATTCGCCCTACAGTGGTCGGGCCTCATATTCTCGGTTTCGTATTCTGTTTGATTCTCGGTTCAGTCTCAGTCTTCGAGGTGAAAAAAATGAGTCCTGTCCGCGTAGCGCGTTTGCTAGGTTCGTTGTTATTGGCACTTGCGGTACTGGCTGTGCCCGTCCGCTCGTTTGCACAGGGTATCGCCGTCTCTATCACCATTGCACCCCCGGTCCTGCCGGTCTACACCCAGCCCGTTTGCCCGGGCGAGGGCTATCTCTGGACGCCCGGCTACTGGGCTTGGGACGCCGACTATAGCGACTATTACTGGGTGCCCGGTACCTGGATTCTCGCCCCCGAGCCTGGTTTCCTTTGGACTCCCGGATATTGGGGCTGGGGCAACGGCGCCTACCTCTGGCATGAGGGCTATTGGGGACCCGACATCGGCTTCTATGGCGGTGTCTATTACGGATTCGGATACTTTGGCACCGGCTTCCAAGGCGGATATTGGCAAGGCGGCAACTTCTTCTACAACACCTCGGTCATGAACGTAAACACGACGATCATCCACAACACGTACACAAAGACAGTCGTGAACAACAGAAACACGACCCACGTCAGCTATAACGGCGGCCACGGCGGAACCACCGCGCGACCGACATCCGAAGAAGAGAAGTACGCAAGCGAACGACACATTCCACCCACGGCCGAGCAAGCCAGACATGTCCAAGCCGCCGCTGCCGATCGCAGTCTGCGAGCCTCCGTCAATCATGGAAAGCCGCCCGTAGCGGCCACCTCAAAAGCCGGAGACTTCAAGACCGGAATAGTATCGGCCCGCAGCGGAGGCAATTACAAAGGCACCCCGACAAAGGCTGAGAGTGCGAAGCGTGAGACTGCGCCTGAATCTAAGACCTCGAAGCCATTCAAAGCAGCAACCACCGAACATGCCAAAGCGCAGCGCACGGAATCCAAGCCGACCGCAACCCATCGCGAAGCCACAGCCAAAACTGAAAAGTCAGCTAAGCCCGCACCAACCGAACATGCGAAAACGTCACACGCCGAGGCCGAGCCCGCCACCCACAGGGAAAGCACGGCCAAGAGTGAATCGAAGACTGAACCAAAAACCGAATCAAAGACCGAGCCCAAGCCAGCCAAGCCCGCAAAAACCGAACACGCAAAAGCTTCACACACCGAAGCCAAACCCGCCACTACCCATCATGAGAGCGCGGCTAAGACGGAATCCAAGTCCGCGAAAACTGAATCGAAGCCCGCAACCACAGAACACGCGAAAGCGCCAAAACCTGAAGCCAAACCTGCTACGCATAAAGAAAGTACGCCGAAGGCTGAATCCAAACCACCCAAGCCCACAAAGACCGAGCACGCGAAGGCACCAAAAACGGAGTCCAAACCCGCTCCTACGCATCAGGCTGTAGCGCACAATGAGAGCACGCCGAGACCTCAGCATCAGAGCTCCCCTCGCGCGGAGAGCAAGCCAGCGTCAGCACCAAAGGAGGAAAAGAAGCCTCCGCGCTAGAGACAGAGCTTCCCCTGAATGCGGCACTACAGCGGTCGTTTTCCGTGAATCACCGCCACCACGGTGACTGTATCCTGCTCCATGCGAAAGTTTTCGTCGTCGAACTCGGGCACTTTTTCTTCCGGCTAGCGGGAAGGGACTGCAGTTTGCCGTACTTCTCGCGATCAACATCCTCCAGGTTTTCCGAGGTGGTGCCGGCGCTGGGAAATCTCGTGATCAAATGCTTAATGATCTGGTTATCGAGCGCTCCGTGCAGCATTGGGGCAAGCGTCCGAGCAACATCGGGCGATGGCTTGGCGCAGTAGTGGACATACACCTTTGCTGTAATGTCCAGCACTTTTGCAGCCTGACAGTACGAACCTTTGTGGATCGATTCACCCGCCTCTCGCTGTTTCTTCTTCTGCGCCCTGTCAACGTTCTGTGTAAACTAGGTGCAGAATTCCCCGTGCAACTGATCGTAGTCCTTCTGCTCCCGAACGCGGTCAAACCCTGCAAACGTGTCCTCTAGCTCTTGAAGAATTTTGGGTGTTGAGCCCTTCTGAAATAGCCATTTCATCGCCGTGAAATCTAGCGCCATGTCGATGATGTTCTTTGTCCTTGCTGCTTCTGCCTCCTGCGCGCTGGCAGCCGAATTTGTGCTCGCTTGAGTAGTCACGGTTTCCCCTCAATAGCTTTACTCCACTCCCAACTCCCGCGCCAGCGCCTTCCACTTTCCATCCACCAGCGTGCGAGTCTTAGCATCCATAACAATCTCATCCGGCCAGGGACGCCCAAATCCCTCGGTCGACCACTTCCGCGTAGCGTCAATCCCCATCTTCGATCCGTAATTCGCCAGCCGCGCCGCGTGATCCAGCGAATCCACCGGCCCCAGCGTGAACTGTATGTCGCGCTCCGGATCGATGTTATTCAGCACCTTCAACGTAACATCGCCCACATCCTGCACGTCCACGTCCTCATCGACCACAATGATGCACTTCGTGAACATAGCCTGCCCCAACGACCAGATAGCATTCATCACCTTGCGCGCCTGTCCCGGATAAGACTTGCGAATCGAAACAATCATCAGATTGTGAAACACGCCTTCGATAGGCAGGTTGATATCCACCAGTTCGGGAATAGTCAGCTTCATCAGCGGCAGAAAGATGCGCTCCACCGCCTTGCCCATCCATGCATCTTCCTGCGGAGGCTTACCCACAACAGTCGTAGCGTAGATCGGATCTCTTCTATGGGTCACGCAACTGACGTGGAAAACAGGATACTCGTCTTCGAGCGAATAGAAGCCCGTGTGATCGCCAAACGGCCCCTCCGTGCGGAGCTCGTCGAGATGGACGTGACCCTCAAGCACGATCTCGGCATCGGCCGGAACCTCCAGATCGACAGTCTCGCACTTCACCAGTTCGACCGGCTTCTGCCGCAGAAACCCTGCAATAATGAACTCCTCAACATCCGGGGGCGCAGGCACGATGGCAGAGAACGTAAGCGCAGGCTCGGTGCCAATAGCGACCGCAACCTCCATCTTGCCCGAAGGCCGCTCACCTGCAGCCAGCATCGACCCGCCAGAAGATCGAGCCATAATATCGACCGCCGCCGCCCCGTACCGCGTAGGGACAGCCGCTCCCGGCTGTCCGGCCGGACGAAGCCCCGCACCAGAAGCGGCGTTTCGAATCGCATCGCGGTAATGTTCCGCCGCAACTTTCTGCCGCTGCCAATGCATTCCAGTTGTGCGCTCGTCATAAATCTGCATGCGATACATGCCGACATTCCGCTTCCCTGTCTTCGGATCGCGCGTTATCACGCAAGGCAGCGTAATGAAACGTCCGGCATCTTTAGGCCAGCATTGCAGGATCGGAAAGTCGAGCAAAGAAACATTGTCACGCTTGATTACCTCTTTACATGGACCGCTGGCCACCGTCTTCGGAAAAAGTTTGCCCATCTCAGCAAGCATCGGCAACATCTTAACTTTGTCCAGGAAACCTTGCGGAGACTTCACATCCATAAAAGCGCGAATCCGTCCCGCAATTTCGTCTAGCGCATCGACTTCAAGCGCGAGACGCATGCGCCGTGCGGATCCAAATTGGTTGATAAGAAGTTGCGACCCGGGATACCCCTTCACATTCTCAAACAACAAAGCTTTCCCGCCGACAGTTCCCTGCTTGTCCCTACTTTTCGAAACTCGATCCGCAATCTCGGCGATCTCTAGAATCGGGTCCGCTTCAATGCGGACGCGCCTCAATTCGCCTGTCCGGTCCAGTGCTTTAATCCACTCCCGCAGATCGTCGTAGGCCAAAATTCCTCCCTACAGTAAAGACTATTGAAATGACAAACGATTATATGACGTGTACATGAACAGAAGAGCAGCCAGCGATCGCCGGACGATTCCCCACGGAACTCCCCCGTGATCCCTGTGTCCCCCGTGGTTCAAGCCCTTGGTAGCGCTCTTCCACATTTCGCCCACTGCGACTAGGATATGGAAATCAATTCAGCAGCATCCGCGTTTCACATAGGGGACCAACACCAATGATCCGTTTTAAAGTGAACGGAAAAGAGAACACATTTGACGGCGATCCCGACATGCCGTTGCTCTGGTACTTGCGCGACGTAGCCCAACTCACGGGAACGAAATTTGGCTGCGGCATCGCGCTCTGCGGAGCCTGCACCGTGCACCAGAACGGCGAGGCCATCCGCTCCTGCAGCACTCCTATGAAAGAGATCGGCGGCACCGATATAACCACCATTGAAGGCATCGCGTCCCTCCACCCCGTGCAAAAAGCCTGGATGGAGATCCGCGTTCCGCAATGCGGCTACTGTCAGACCGGCCAGATCATGCAGGCTATCGCACTGCTCCAAAGCAATAAGAATCCCAGCGATCAGGATATCGACATAGCCATGTCCGGCAATCTCTGCCGCTGCGGCACCTACCAGCGCATCCGCGTGGCAATTCATCAGGCTGCGACGCTTCAAGCGACGAAGGAGACGGCATGAAGCTCATCGAAAACGTCAGCCGTACTTCCACCAGTCGTCTCAGTCGTCGCGGATTTCTCGGAGGAGTGTTGGCCAGCGGCGTTTTCATTCTGAGCGTCCGCTTCGTCCCAGAGCCACTCTGGGCCGCCCAAGGCGCAGCAGCCGCGCCGCCGTTCAATCCCACCATCTGGTTGTCCATCGCTTCCGATGGCACCGTCACCATTGTCGCTCATCGCTCCGAGATGGGATGCGGTAGCCGCACCGCATTACCCCTGATCGTCGCCGACGAACTCGACGCCGACTGGTCCAAAGTTAAAATCGAGCAGGCAATCGGCGATCCGAAATACGGCGAGCAGGATACGGATGGCTCCCACTCCGTCCGCAGCAACTTCGATCTGATGCGCCAGGTGGGCGCTACCGGACGCGCCATGTTGATCACAGCCGCCGCCGCACAATGGAACGTCTCTCCGAAAGATTGCACAACCGAGCCTCACTTCATACTGCATCGCTCAACCGGCCGCAAGCTGGGCTACGGCGAAGTCGCCGCAGCCGCAGCAAAACTGCCCGTTCCGAAAAAAGAAGATGTCCCTCTTAAAGAACGCTCCGAGTGGCGCTACATCGGCAAAGAGAGCAACTCTCTTTTCGATCTTCCCGACATCGTCACCGGCCAAGCGATCTTCGGCATGGACGCGACCATGCCCGGCATGGTCTACGCCTCGGTCGAACATCCGCCTGTCCTCGGACAAAAGATCAAGTCCTACGACGACAAGGCCGCGCTCAAAGTGCCAGGAGTGCAGAAGACGCTGACCATCGACCCGTTCAAGCCGCCGCACCAGTTCCAACCTCTAGGCGGAGTAGCCGTAATCGCCGACAACACTTGGGCTGCATTCAAAGGCCGCAAAAGTTTGAAGATTGAATGGGAGAGCAGTCCGCACTCCGTATACAACTCAGCCCCATTCCGCAAGACGCTGGAAGCAACTTCACGTCAGCCCGGCAAAGTTGTGCGCAACGTAGGCGATGTGGATGCCGCATTTATCCAAACTAAGAAAAGCGGTGGGAGAATCATCGAGGCCGAATACTACACTCCCCATCTCGCCCACGTATCGATGGAGCCTCCGGTAGCCGTCGCCGTATATCGCGACGGTAAGGTCCTCGCCTGGGCGCCCACCCAAAACCCGCAAGCCGTGCAGGAGACCATCGCCGGCGTGCTCGGCATCAAGAAAGAAGATGTAACCTGCCACGTCACGCTCCTCGGCGGCGGCTTTGGGCGCAAGTCCAAACCCGATCAAGTCGCCGAAGCCGCCGTCCTCTCGAAACAACTCGGCAAGCCAGTCAAAGTTGTCTGGAGCCGCGAAGACGATGTCCACTTCGATTTTTTCCACTCCGTAGCCGCCATGTACATGAAGGCTGCCATCGGCCCCGATGGCAAGCCGACCGCATGGTTGCAGCGCACCGTCTATCCGCCGATAGGTTCGACCTTTGACACCAAAGCCACCTATGCCGACGACGAAATGGGCCTGGGATGGAACAATCTTCCCTTCGATATCCCCAACCATCGCGCCGAAAACGGCCCCGCTGACTATCACGTGCGCATTGGCTGGCTGCGCAGCGTGGCCAACATCTATCATGCCTTCGCAATTCACTCCTTTGCCGATGAACTGGCGCACAACGCCAATAGAGATTCAGTCGAGTATCTGCTCGATCTGATCGGCCCGCCGCGCATTGTAGCGCTCGACCTCAAAGGCGACGAAGCCGAAGACGACAAAACTTATCCCCTCGACACCGCCCGCTTGCGGCGCGTAGTCGAGATCGTCGCCGAGAAATCCGGATGGGCCAAACGATCAACAAAATTGGGCAAAGGCCGCGGCATGGGCATAGCAGCTCACCGCGCGTTCCTGACATATGTTGCAACCGTCGTCGAAGTCGAAGTCGACGCCAAGGGACAGGTGCACATTCCCAACGTCTGGACCGCGGTCGACGCCGGCACAATCGTCAGCCCTGACAATATACGCAACCAGTTCGAAGGTGCGGCGGTCTTTGGAACGAGCCTGGCCTTGTTTAGCGAGATCACGGCGACCAACGGCGTTATCGACCAGAGCAATTTCAATAATTTTCAGATCACGCGCATGAACCGCGCTCCGCGCCACGTCGACGTGCACATTGTGAAGAGCGAAGCCCCACCCGCTGGAGTAGGAGAGCCAGGCGTGCCACCCTTTGCGCCCGCTCTCTATAACGCGGTCTTCGTAGCCACCGGCAAGCGAGTGCGCGAGCTTCCGTTGTCTAAGACGAAACTAGTGTAAGTAACGCCGCAAAAAATCTTGGGAATAACGCTCTTGGTAAGGAAGTCCAGGGATCCAGCCCCGGAGGGGCATCCCAGCTTAGCCCAGCGCTTCAGGGAAAAGTCGGAGAAATGACGCAAGTCCCGGAGGGACGACCCAGTTATCACGCACATTCTTTAGCCCATGGGGTTCAAAAACTTTGAGGTACAAGAACTTAATGATCACCAAATTACTGTCGTTACTACTGCTATTGACAGCCACCTTCGCATCCGCCCAGGAAATCACCGTCGCTGCAGCCGCCGATATGAGCGCAGCCCTGCCCGAACTGGTGGACGCATATACTAAAAAGACCGGCCAAACAGTAAAGCTCTCCTTCGGCGCGTCCGGCAATTTGACCAATCAGATAGAAAATGGCGCCCCCTTCGACATTTTCTTCTCGGCCGACGAGCAATATCCCCAACAGTTAATAAAAGAAGGCCTCGCGTCGAAAGACACTCTCTACCGTTATGCCGTCGGTCGCCTCGTGCTCTGGATACCCAACGATTCACCACTCGTCTTGCCCGAGCTCGGCATCAAGGCCTTGCTCGATCCTTCGATCAAGAAAATCGCGATAGCGAATCCCGCGACCGCCCCCTACGGCCGCGCAGCCGAAGCCACGCTGCGGCATTACGAAATTTACGATAAAGTTTCCAGCCGCTTGGTCGTGGGAGAGAACATAATGCAAGCCGCGCAGTTCGTACAATCGGGCAATGCCCAGGCGGGCCTGATCGCGCTCTCCCATGCGCTCGCACCCGCTCTAAACGCTCAAGGCCGCTATTGGAAGGTCCCGCTCGATGCCTATCCCACTCTCAATCAGGCCGCCGTCGTGCTTACGCGATCAAAGCAACAGGACGCGGCACACAAATTTCTCGACTTTTTGCGCACCCCCGAAGCCACGTCCCTGCTCACCAGTTACGGTTTCAGCCTGCCCCAGTGAAACAATAACGGAGAACCATTACAGTGGAGGCGTGCTGCTCCGGAGAAAGATTGCAATGAACTGGGAGGCGTTCTGGTTGACCGTCCGTCTAGCCGCCATCGTCTCAACCATCCTGCTAGCCATAGGGATCCCCATAGCCTCCTGGCTAACTTACTCCTGCTGGCGCTGGAAATTTCTAGTCGAGGCCGCCGTAGCACTTCCCATCGTCCTGCCCCCGACTGTTCTCGGCTTCTACGTTTTGGTGGCGCTCGGCTCACGCAGCCCAGTCGGCCGCTGGTGCGAATCACTAACCGGCCACACCCTGGCCTTCACTTTCGAAGGACTTGTAATCGGATCATTGTTATACAGTCTGCCCTTCGCCGTGCAACCGTTCGCTGCTTCCTTCGGCGCAGTCGACCGCAGGTTACTTCAAGCTTCGGCATCGCTCGGACATTCCCCACTGCAAACTTTCCGCCGCATCGTGCTTCCCCTCTCCAAAGCCGGACTGGTCACCGGCTTTGCTCTCAGCTTCGCGCACACCCTCGGCGAGTTCGGCGTCGTGCTCATGGTCGGAGGCAACATTCCCGGCGTGACCCGCACCGTCTCCATCGATATTTTTGATCAAGTGGAAGCGGCAAATTATTCCAGCGCGAACCAGACGGCGCTCTTGCTATTGATCATTTCATTCGTTGTGTTGTCGGTAGTCTATGGCGCGAACCGGCGTCCCTGGGCGGTGGGGCCATGGCGATGAAGAGCATCATCCCACCACAAGTGGAACCGCAACCATCGCTTCACTCAATCTCTTCCGAACTCGAAGTCCGCATCCGCAAGCGCTACCCCAATTCCGAAGGCACCTTCAATCTCAACGTTCACTTTCGAGCGTTAGCCGGATTCACGATCCTGTTCGGCCCGTCGGGTGCGGGAAAGACTACTCTCCTTGACTGCATCGCCGGCCTGACGCCAGCCGATGAAGGCCGCATCGCTGTGGGCGGCGAAGATCTCTACGACTCAGAAAAGAATCACAACGTCGTCGCCTGGAAACGCCGCATCGGATACGTGCATCAGGATCTCGCGCTCTTCCCTCACCTCACCGCTGAGCAAAACGTCGCGTACGGGTTACGCGCTCTCCGCGCGAGTGAGCGGCGGTCGCGCAGCCGCGAGATGCTTGCTCTATTCAGCATTGCTCATCTTCGCGATCGCCGGCCCGCGCAAATCTCCGGAGGCGAGCGTCAACGCGTCGCCCTGGCCCGCGCTCTCGTAACCGAGCCGCGCGCACTGTTGCTAGATGAACCGCTCGCCGCTCTCGATCGCCCGACAAAATCGCATCTTGTCGCCGACCTGCGCAAGTGGAACCAGCAGCACCGCGTCCCGATTCTCTTCGTCACTCACAGTGGCGAGGAGGTTTTCGCTCTGGGAGATGAAGTCATTGTGCTCGACGCTGGAAAAATCGTGGCTCAAGGACAGCCCCATGAGGTCATGCGGGCTCCAAGATTGGAGACGGTTGCGCACCTGGCAGGTTTCGAGAACATCTTGGACGCCAAAGTAGTGGCGCTCAACGAAGCTCGCGGCACCATGACGTGCCAACTAACGACCGGCCGGCTAGCGACCGGCCGACAGACGATCGGTGGACCAGACTCGACCCTCGCGCCTACCGCCGCAGTGGAGTTAGAAACTCCATTGGTTCGAGCCGACATCGGTTCGTCCATGCGCATCGGCATTCGCGCCGGCGATCTGCTGCTTGCAACCGAAACTCCGCATGGCTTGAGCGCTCGCAATATTCTACCGGGAACCATAACGCGGCTGGAGCAGCGCGACATGATCATTGCAGCAATTGTAGATATCGGCGGCACGGAGTTACAAGTTCACATAACCCTGGCCGCGCGCGACGCTCTCCAACTCGCTACCGGCAAAGCTGTATGGGTCGTGGTCAAGACACATTCCTGCCACTTATTGGCGATTTAAGTCGACAGTTCGCGACTCTTAGTAATACTTCCATGTTTCCTTAACACTAATACGGATGAAACCCGTTTCACATTGATGCATATATTGTTGCACGTTGACGAGAGCAGCGTTTGGCGCGACAATGGGCGACCATTTCTTGGGTCCACAAAATACTTTTCTGGCTAAGTGCCACAACTGCACAGGTGGATTACCGAGGAATAAGTTCCAGTCATCCGGAGTAACCAATATGAGTCCGATTCGCAGTTCGATTTACCATTCAATATGCGCCACTCTCTCCACGACTTTTTTCATCTGTGCACTTTGCGCAACCGCGGCAGCGCAGATCATCGTCGCCTCGGTTCCCATCCCAGCCGCCTCAGCCGGACAAGTTGCCGTGAATCCGGCTCTTAACAAGATTTATGCGGGAGGTGGCTTCCATGCGGGTGGAACCAGCCTCACTGTGATCGACGGCACAACCTTCGGAGTTATCACAACCATCAGTCCCTCCGCCGGAGTCAGCATAGACATGAAGAACGACAATATTTGGACCGGAACTATGAGCGCCGCGGATGTAGTGGTCTATGCTGGCAGCAACAACGTCGAGATATCTTCCACAAAAGTCGCCTCCTGTCCGGCCGCCGTCACCTTCGATTGCCGGCGCCGAATGTGGGTAGCTTCGCAGTGCGGATCGGGTAACGATCCCATCTGGGTCTTCGAGGCGGATACTCTCAAACTGATTGACGGCCCTATCTCTTCCGGTGGCACCATTGCGCAACCGCCCGTCGTGAACCCTGACACTGAAAAACTATACGTCACCTCGGGCGCAGTATCGAAAGAGATTAACCCAATTACCTTTGCTGTCTCGAACACAACCTTCGGAACCGTCCTGGCTATCGACTCCAACAGCAATAAGCTTTTTGCCACCTCGGGTAACAACCTGCAGATCGTGCTTGGACACAACGATACCGTCTCTACCACCGTTGAGTTAACCTACACCCCCGCCGCCATCGCAGTAAACAATGCTATGGCGCATGTCTATCTCGTGAATCCTGCCGGAAACTCGATCGACGTGTACAACGAGGTGGGAAAGAAGCTCACAACGTTTCTGCTGGGAACCGGCATTCAGCCCACAAGCCTGGCGGTCGACTCCGCCCGCGGCCGCTTGTATGTCGACGTAGTGAATACTGCAACCAATTTGTGGTCGCTCGACGTAATTGAAGATCTATCTACCGTCAGAGTTTGCGAGGTTCCCGGAAGCTGCGATTACTAAGGCGAGTAATGCAGACGTGTCGCGGCCGCACTTAGATAAAAGCCATTTCTCAGTAATACTACTTACTCATAGCAATCACCGCGATCCACTGCCCGTTGCGCCCGTCATGATAGACGACGATTCCGTTTAATCGTTGGGCAATGGCGTCGGGCAGCAAGTCGCGATGATAGCCGAAGAACTTTTCCTTGACGCGCTGCCACGCCTGCCAATTCTCTAGCAGCGGATGCGATGGTTCATACTTCGTGGAAAAAACCAGCGCGATATCGAACCGGTCTCTTGCCTTGGCCGCCGTCTCGATCTGTGAGAGAGAAAAATCGTCGATGCGCACGACGCGAAAAGGCGGACTGGCACTGGCACTAACATACCCCAGCCATGGACGACTAAGTTCATCCGACGCCGGCCACGCGGTCAGCACGTTCTCGCCTGGATATCGCATTTGCAAAAAGCGGCTGGCACCCGCATGCATCACAACATAGTCGCGATAGGCCAGATTGTCTTCGAGAGAAAATCCATACGGTGGATTGATGAAGAGTCCCGCGGCAAAAGCAATCCCCACCGCGAGCGCTATCAATTTCCAATAGCGCACCCGTCGCCATAACGTCGAGACCAGCATTAGAATCACCAGAGCGACAACCGGCAGCATATAGCGAGCCAGCACCGCTCCACCTATGGCCGACATAAAAGCCAGGTAAGCGAGCAGCACCGAAAGAAATGCCGCTTGCATCCAGAACGGAATTCTCCCGCGCGCGACGAAATTTTCTGTCTTCGTAGCTGTCTTGTCTCGTTGCTCCTCCACTTGAGCGGGACGCAGCATCGCGAGCAACCCCGCCGAGGTAAGCAGATAAAGTCCGAAATATCCAAACACCTGCCAAAGCCTCAACGCAAAAGCCAGCGGGATGCGCAGTGGATTGAAGGTTTCAACCACGTTGTAGCGATAAAATTCAGGATTGCCCAACAGGAAGCCAGTTTTCAAGTAATGGTAGGCATACCAACCCGCCAGCGGCACGACCGGAAGCGTCAGATATAAAATGTGCCTCTGTCTGCCTGTAGGCGGAAGAAATGTTTTCAATTCGCCTTCCGGCGTTTCTGACCAACATCGCCGAACCAGAAACCCGCCAAGTTCAAACCCAAACACGGCCAGCGGGGCCAGGATCGCAGTCTCTTTTGCCAATGCCGCCAGCGAGAACCACAGCACTTCCATCCACGGGCGGTCTTCTATATACGCAGCCAGCGCCCAGAACGTAAACCCCGCAGCCGCCAGGTCGACCTGCGCCAAGGAACTCTCAGTGAAGTAAACAGGATAAATCGCCGCCAATGCGGTTGTCGTCCATGCCACAGGCAGATTGGCGGCGACTCTCGAAAGCCGAAACAGTCCCAGCAGCGAAAATGCGCTCAACGCCAACATCGCCGTGCGCGCAACCAGCGGAGAATATCCAAAGACCCGCCAGGCGAGCACCAGCCAAGCCATCACCAACGGAGGATGCGCATTCGAAGGCGTCGATTGCGGAATCAGCGTGCCGCGCAGAAATAAATCGCGGGCAGCCGGTACATAATAGCCCGCTTCGTCCCAAAAATAAGGAAGGCGCAACAGCGGCGCATGCAGCAGCATCAATACCACGAAGAAGAACGCGAACAGCAGAAACTGCTGCGCCCATGCCGAGTATGCCGGTGTAGATTCTATTTTCTGAACAGACCGCGCTGCCGGCGGACCCATTAGTGAACAGGTCCAACCGGAGCGCGCGGATCAAGCTTGATCTCGCCGAACGCCGCCTCGTAATTGGCCACGTTCTGCTGCAAGAGCGCCATCAGCGCCTTGGCTTGCTGCGGGCTAAGATAAATCCCCTGGAAGTTTCGCAGTTCCACCTGCGTCTCTGTGCTTTGCTGCATGGTCCCAAAAACCAGGAAGAAGTCCCAAACATTCACTCGTATCTGTACGCTGTTCGCGTAGGCTTCGCGGTAATCGGATGTTTGCACGAATTTCACATTCGGTTGGTTCGCCGTATTCATAGTTCGCAGTGTACCCCGTCGGCCAACCTCAGGGCAAAGCACAGCGCGAATGCGGAGTGTCGACACCACTAAAACTCGTTATCCTGAGCGCAGCGAAGGACCTGCCTTTGCGTTTTGCACAATGGCTCGCTTTATTTTCTCAAACTGCAAACGGCGAACCCAGCTCTATCTATTCAAGAGTCGGGTTTTACTTCCGAATCATCTTGCGACCCTTGTCACTTTGCGAAGTCGCCGAACACGCAGTAGGAGGATTAGTCACCGCACATTGGGCCGCATAGTATCCAAAAGATACCTGCGCCGATGGCGTTGGCGGGTTTGTTGGCGGTACCGAGTTCACTAAGTCCGTCTCGACGAAGAAACCGTGTTCCGCATCGATGTAGAAGTAATCGACCGAAAATCCATTATTGGTGTTGTTCCCAACCGTGAATGGCATGCCGAGATCCTGAAGCGCAGTAGCATCAAGAAAAGTTCCCGCGAAAGGACTGCTCGCCTGCGGGGTCGCGAAATTTCCGCTGAAAGGAAAAGGACCCGACGAGCCGCCAGCCGTGCTATCCGAAAGTCCATTCACGCCGCCCGTAGGTGCAGTTGCATTGGCCGTCGGATTCGCATTCGTCTGCGCCGTGCCATCGTTCTCGGAGGAATTAAATTGCGTAAAGCTAAGCCCGTAAGCGCCGCTATAAACAGGAGCCGCCGTGGATTGCGGGTAAGCGATCCCCGTTCCAAGCGCCGGATAAAAGTCATCTTCTCCAGCTTTGTACTCGCCTTGGAGCACCAGCGCCGGAGCCGGGTTCTGGCCGTCGGTCAAATAGAGAATGATCAGCGGAGTATAGGGTTGCTGTTCCAGTGGCGGGCCCGGTATGACGCTCAGGCTTAGCTGGGCACGCCCCGTTTTGTCGATGCTGTAGCTTCCATCGAGCGTTCCGCTGATTTGCGCCCCCGATGTTAACTGCGAATTGTTGTTGTTGTAGAACAGAAATGTGTCGGTATATCCGTTGCAATCGCTCTTGCAACCATCGCCGTCGGCGCTGAACACACCAACAGCGGTCGAGGTCGCGGGGACAAAACTACCATTGTTGTTCAAGTTTTGCTCGGAGAGGTCTGTTCCTAAAACCCCGAACACGATCGGCCCGGACAATGATGCATTGCCAAAATCGCTGGCGTTGGCTTGGGCAATCGCAATTCCACTTGTCCAGCCAAAATTGTTGTCACTCTCGATCAGTTGTATGTGGCTGGCGTCCACGATATAGCCAGTTAGTTGCAGCGGAACGGCCTTACCGCCAAAACCAAAGGCCGCCGTCAAAATAAATGTGGCCCCACCGAATGAATCGGGCGTGCCGATTGGCGACGTCGAAGCGAGTACTGCGCCGTTAACCGGAGGATTTTTTCCATAAATTTCATCGCCCCGGCCCGTAACGTTGCCCGACGAAATGCCCACAACCCCACCCATCGCAATCGGGTACAAAAATTGATCGACCTGAGGCTGAGTAGAAATGCCGTTCAGAACGAAGGCATAGTTGCCCGAAGGCACCACACTAATAGCGGACAAATCCTGCAAATCCATGGTTCCTATTGCAGATGCGCCCGTGTTATCCAACCCGACCTGAGATATCAGCGCCTGTGGATTCTGCGAATTACTAAGAAACATAAAAGTAAAAATCTCGGTGCCAATCACTGTGTTTGGGTCATTGATGGTGACGGTTCCGCGTCCGTCACCGCCCACGAAATAGTTGCCGGTCAGATTCTGGTCCGTAAAGGACGAACCATTGGCATTGACCGTTTGCTCTCCGCCCGTGACGTTCCCCTGCCCGTCCAGCGTGATCACAGCCGCAAACTCGTAAGGTACGGCATCTTCGACCCCCTGAGCTTCGAGAACATAGTTACCAGCCGGAAAGTTGCTGTCAAAGGTGGTGATATTAATCGGAGAAACGTTGTTGGCCGTCTCCTCCGCCTCCGCGTAGGCCACAACCTCGGCCACCATGCTGCCAGTCGCTATGCTCGCGGGTGCTGTATAAGTGATGGTCGCTCCACTTGCGCTGGATGGAGCGCTAAGCGTACCGCATCCCATTCCCGCCTGACATGTCAGTGTCCAAGCGACTCCCTCGGCGACTTGCGTAGAACTGCCTTGAACCGTCGCCGTGAGGCTCACTGTGCCATTGACTGGAACCGATCCGTTGACCAAGCCGCTGGTCTGAACGGCAATGCTAACGTTGGACTGTGCCGGAGGTTGAGGATTCTGCACATTCGCGGTACTGCCGCTGTTGCATCCGGCGAGCACTGCCGTCATCGCAGCCGCCAAAACAGAAAGAATCCATGGTTTGTTTGCCACTACCGGCCTCCCCGAACTAATTTGCGTCTCTGCTTGTCGTCTTCTTGTGCATCGTCCATGGTCACCCCTGGTGCGTCCGAAAACTATTGTCCGGTGCCACGCAGGTAGACGACCTGCGGCTCTGATGTTGGTTCCGGCGAATAATTTATGGTGAGCGTTCCGGTGGAGAATCCCGTGCCGCTGGGCGAGAAAGTTACGCTCAGAGTGCAACTGCTGCCTGGAGCAAGCGTAGCCGGGCAATTGTCTAACTCAGAGTAATTGCTACCCTGCACCGATATCCTGCCGATAAAGGTCACGGTCTGGGGGATCGCCAGGTTCGGGTCGTTGAGTAGTGTAACCGTCATCGGCGTGCTCGTCGTGCCATGTTTCTGGTTGCCAAAATCCAGGCCCGCGCTCGGGATCATCCTAAGTGGGCTCGGGACATTTGCTTTCAGCTCCACCGGAAAGCGTCCGCTATCGATCTCGCAGGGGTTAGTCGGCGATGGAGGATCATTGACCGGGTCAGCGCACTGAACCGTATTCAACTCCAGAAAATAATCCAGGCCGCCCCCTATGTTGGTCTGCGGCTGCGGCTCATACGCTATCTCCAGGCTGCAACTTGCCTGGGCGGCGAGCAAGCTCCCCGTGCAGCTGTCCGAAGAGATCTGAAAATTCGGCAGCGAAGTCTGGGGATCGCTGTCGCAGTTGTATGAAATGGTGGTGTTATCCGGGGTAATAATACCGACCGACCCATTGGCCACTGCCTGTAGGCCAGCAACGGGGCTGGTCGCCAGCAGCGGGTGCGGAAGAGTAAATTGCCCCTTTGCACGATATGGGCATGGCGCTCTGCCCAGAATCTGCACCGGATTCGGACTGTAGTTAGTGAACGTCAGCATCTGCGGAACACTTGCTTCCGGTGGATTCAGCTGTTCCTCCGCGCCGAAATCTAGTTCGGGAGTGGAAGCCTGGAGAGCGCTGAGCCCCATGGCCGTAATCGGCACAGAGAATAACGGATTACTGTCCGCGCTAGGGGGACTGGCAACCGTTGCTGTTACCCAGGCGGTTTGCGGAAATGGACAATACTCGGGAGGAGCTCCCGCAAGCGACAGCCCGGAAGAGGTCGGGGGTACGAACGGAAGCCACGGGCAGCTTTCCTGCGGAGAGAAACTCACCGTGATGGAGCAAGATTGCCCCGCGGTGAGATCAAAAGGTTGCCCATTCGAAGGGGCGCCACCGGCGCCACAAGCATCCGTCTCCGTGAAGCTGGGCAAACCGTCAAAGTCGCTCTGGCCGCCGAATGTGTTGTCGCCGCTCTCGTTCCAACTCAACCTCAGCCCGCTTGCAGCAGAGCCGGAGTTGTTCGTCAGCGTGATCATCTGCGCAGTCGCAGCCGCACCCACGAGTTGAGGGGGGAATATCACAGAAGCCGGAGACAAGGTAACTGGCTGCTGGCACGCAGTTGTACTGTTCAAGGCCAGACAAACGTTCCCATAGTCTCCCGCTTCCACACCCAGACCATTTCCCGAACAAGCCTTCGTGTTCACTGCATATCCTGGCACACCCGCGATCCCACCCTGCAGAATGTAGCCGTTCGGCGTGGAGTTGAGGTTGACGGCACTCATTTCCGAATTGATCCCGCCTATCTGGCCCTCCGCCGCTCCGTTGGTCCCTATAATCTGCAGCACCACGGTATTGCCACTGATCTGGCCGTTTACTGAGGCGATGGAAAAACAAGGGTAGTCGCTAAGATTCGTAGCAAGATCTACAAAGCTCAACGTTCCCATGACCGTCGCATTGCTGGCGCCAATGTTCGGTCCCTCTGTTAGCGAGCCCGACACAACAAAATCCTGATTGGTCAGCGGTTCAAATGCCGTGCTATGAAAAAAACCTTGCACCGTCCCAGTGAGTGCCGGCACGGACACCGCGCTCCACTGCAGGCCCGTGGTTTCGGCGTATCCGCAAGCTGCGCCACCGGTAGGCGTAACCACGGTCGTTGAGGAGCTAGAGGCATTGCCCTGTATCGTGGCCGCGCCATTGGGAGTTGTACTAAGCGTGCCGTTCAGCGTGAACGTAATATTGTTCGATGGTGTACCGGCCATGTAAGTCAAGCTCACCGTCGTGCCGCTGATGGTTGCGTTAGTGAGCGTGGCCGATCCGGCGTTGCACGCTCCATTAGGATTCGGAACCGACGACGTAAACGACGTCAGGGAGTAAACCGCCTGTCCCGTGACGGAACCATCATGATTCTGCAACAGAAAGCCGCCCATTAGGCCGGGGCCGAAGGTTGGATCGTTTTGATTTCCGTCGGTCAACGGCGCCATCGTGAACTGCCAGTTACCCGACAACCCAGCGCTCGGGGGCGGGTCGCCGGATGCTCCACCTCCGCCACAGGCGCTCAGCATCATCGTCATTATTACGGCGATTATGACGACAACAGTCAGCCGAAAAACCCCGAGGCCATTCCCATCCCGCCCGGCGGCATATCGTCCGCAAATCGATAGTAGTTGACGCATCTGCACTCTAATTGACCCCGGTCCCGGTGAGGTTCGCCATCAAGAGCGTCTCTTCGTTCGGATTGCTGCCCTTTGTCAAATTCTCATTGACGCTGAGCATTGCGGTAACCGTAGACGGGCACTGACTTGATCCGGTCGCACAGGTCTGCTTTGGATCAAAGATTACCGTAACTACACAACCCGGCCCTATGCTGAGATCGAAAGGCTTGCCGTTTGATGGGGCGCCGCCTGGCCCGCAATTATCCGTTTCTAAGAAATTAGCCGGACTCCCCGCTGGGACCTGGGCCAGGACTAACGTCAAATTGTTTAGCGTCGCCCCCGAAGTATTCGTCAGCGTCATCGGCAACGTAGAAGACGTGTTCAGCGCCTGCCCAAGAAAAGTCAGAGAAGACGGACTCAGCGTGACCGCTTGCGGGCAAGCATCTACAGTTCCCAACAGCGGGCTATCCACCGACAGGCAGATGTAACCATAGTCTCCGGCAGTCGTGGTGTTGTTAGTTGTGCCCTGACAGGCTGTGGTCGCTACTAAATAGGACGGCCCAAACGCGTTCACAATATACCCGTTCTGCGCGGAGTTAAAGGTAGCGGAATCCATACCTGTCACGCCGTTCGGGCCTACCGTTTCCCCAATCTCGCCGAGGATCGATCCGTCCGTTCCTACCATCTGCAGCGTGACGGAACTCCCGCTGATTTGACCATAAAGCGACGCCGTATCGGATTCAGTATTGAAACAAGGGTAGTCGCTGGTTACAAAGTTCAAGGTGCCCGTGACGGTTGCGCTCGCTCCGCTGATCGCGCCTTGGGTTAAAGAACCCGACACCGGAAAATCTTGATTGCTCAAGCCCGCAGCGCCGCCGATGCTTTGCATGGTTCCCTGGAAGGTTCCCGTAATCGGCGGCACCATAATCGCACTCCATTGCAGCCCCGATTGGGCTGTCCCGCAGGGCGCGCCATCGCTCGCCGTGCCGGCAGTTGACGAATAGGTTCCGCTCATCGTCTCACCAACGAACAGGGTTGAACCGAGGACCGGTGTGCTATCGAGAGTCAGCGCTCCTGTAAATGTAAAAGTCTGCGTGCCGGCCGTCGCCGTCAGAGTCACGTTCGCGCCGTTGACGGTTCCTGTGATCGTGGCCGACCCGCTGCTGCATGGGATTAACAGCTGCGACAACGCGACCGCATAGCCCGCGGCTCCCTTCACCGAGCCGCTGCTCTGCTGCAGAAATCCGCCTTGCAGGCCGCCGTAGAATGATCCGTCGGGAGGCGCCGCCAGCGTAAACTGCCAGTTCCCCGTCACCGTCAAGTCGTTCTGAGAACTGGCGGAACTGCTGCCGCTCCCGCACCCCGAAAGCACCACCGCGCTGGCCAGAATAACTCCCGACAATATTGCAGCCAGCAATACACCCCGACTGCGTTGTGCACTAAATCGAAGTCGCGGCAACGCGCGATTCTTAGTTCGATTTTCGTTCCTGCTCAACCGCAGCATAGTAGTTTCACGTCCTAGAAACCTAACTTGAGACCAAACTGAATAGTGCGGGGCCTGTGCGCATCCAGCGGGTGCAAGAAAGAAGCCCCGGTGACGCAATCCGCTCCGCTGCCCTTGAACCCGGCCGAATACAAGGGTCCGGCGTAGCAACTGATGACGTTATATCCCGACGGGCCCGGGTTATCCGGATCGTAGATTCGGAACTGAGTGTGATTAAAAATGTTATAGCCCTCAGCCCGGAACTCAAGCGTACCGGACTCCCGTATCTTGAAATGTTTCAGCAGCGCCATGTCGAAATTGATACGCCTGGGATTATTCAGATCGTTCCGCCCGGCGTCTCCAAACGTTAGCCCCCGCGGAGCCACAAACTGCGAAGGATTGCCGATAAGGGGCCCGAAGCTTTGCGAATTGTTCCCTGGCGGAGGCAGTCCCTTCATAATGTCAGGGTAGGAGACCGGGATGGAGTTCGAGATGCCGGACCCGCTGTCCACCCCAGCATTGTCAGTCAGCGATATTCCGGTGTTGCCGGCGCTGTTGATCACCGAGAAAGGCGTCCCCGACTGAAATAGCGTCACTCCCGAAATCTCCCAGCCATCGAGAACCTGATTCACCAGCGTCGAACAACACCCTGCCGAAGGTGGAGCATCGGCATCACGCGACTCGCGCTCCTCAATCAAATCCACGAAGTTGTGTGGGAAATTCTTCAGCGGCAGCTGATACACGTAACTGACCGTGGCGAGATGTCGTTCATCAAAATTGGAGCTGGCCTTGTTTTGACTGAGGTCGTAAGAATTAACCAACACCGGATCGCTTCGATCCGAAGCATCGTCGATCGAATGGCTGTAGGAGTAAGAAACCCCGAGTGTAAGCCCGTTGCTGGTGTGTCGCAGGGTGCCCTGAAGCGCGTGATAAGTCGAATCGGCCACATTCTGCAACGATAAAACTCGACCTAGCCCGGGATAAGGATGCCCGGGAAGTGAATTTACGTTCGGTGTGTTCAGATTCGCACAGGCTGCCTGCAGATACATATAAGCAGGACTTTGCGGCGTCACCTGAGTTCCATCCTCGAGCTGGAACGAATGAATTCCATCCCCGGGCGCAGCGCCGGCTGCCCCCGCAATCCCGCCCGGCAAAATGGTGCAATCCGTAATGGTCAATGGCTCGTGAGGTCCGAAGGGATTTTCGTTGGCCGGTAAAGGCGGCATCTGGTTGATCTGCCGCTGGATCGTCAGCTTCGTTCCCTTGCTCCCAACATAAGCAACATTAGCCACGAACGAGTTACGCAACTCTCGCTGCACCCCGAAACTCCACTGCTGGGCGTACGGCCAAATTGCCTTCGTGGGAATGGAAGTTACATCTAAAGGAAAAGAGGAGCCGACTGGAGGTACTGCTCCAGTTAGACCTGGTCGCACACAGTCGGCGTTTCCGCCAAACGCGGACCCATATCCGATATTGCCGATGCACGTGTAACTGAGAGGAAGCGGTTGTGTCAGGCTCAGTACTACCGGAGCGCTCGCCTCGAGGGAACCGGTATTGGCTTCGTTGCCGGTGCCATGCTCAAAAAATATGCCATAGCCACCGCGAATCGAGGTCTTACCATCGCCCCAAGGGTCCCAGGCAAAGCCAACTCGTGGCGCCGGGTTAAACAGGTGTCCCTTCATGCAGCTCGCTGGCGTTCCGTCATAGCCGCACCTCACCAGGCCTAAGGCGCTCACGATACCGGCGGGATCGCTGGGAACCAAATCACTGACGGGCACAACCCTCCCGCCACTCAGCAACTCCCCGTATACCGGATCGACAGTAAACTGATTGGGCTTGTACCGGTTCACCTCCCAATTCCACGCATTCCGATTCTTCTCGCTATAAGTGCCGAACAAACTGATGCGTAAGCCCAAATTCAGCGTGAGGTTGTGAGTTATCTTCCAATCGTCCTGCAAATAAGGCTCAGCGATCTGGTAGCGTTGGTAGTAGCGGCCCTGCGCGGAATCCTGCGTAAAGCTTTGAATGAACCCGGTGGGAACGTGGTTCGGATTATTGTCCGATTCAACCAGGAAGTCAGCGAAGGCATTGCCCGTACTGTTAGTAAGATTGCTGAAGGTCAAGAGGCCTTGTTCGTCGCCAGAAGCCGCGCCTATCGCGTTGTTGGTCTGATTGCGCTGGTAATACACGTACTGCGCGCCAAAGTTGAGGGTGTGTTCGCCGAGCACCTTGCCCACGTCGTCCCGCACTGAGTAGGTTGGACTGGTGTGGCCCCACGGCATATAGGATGGATCAACGGCAAAGCCTCTGCCGCCATAAGCCGCATTCGTGCCAAGAAAATTGATGCCCGGCATCTTGCCGCCAAAACCGTTGTTGAAAATGTATCCCATGGCGCATTCCGGAAATCCCGTAGCCGGGTCAACACTAATTGCCGTATTGCATTGTCCGGGCGCTGACGGATCCTGAACGAGCGGTTGATCGAGCGTCGGGTTGCGCTGAAACTCAGCTCCACCCGATCCGTTCTGGTCGGTCAAAGTGATGCCCGAATTCACATAGCTGATCACAATATCGTTCAGCAGCGTTGGCGAGATCATGTGCGTCAGCCGCGCCACCAGGCTCACGCCTGGCCCAAAAAAGCGGTTCTGAATGGTGGGAAAAGTATCGCGCACCTCGCCCCACTGCGGTGTAAGTACCGACGTATCCCAAGCGTCATGAGCGTAACGAAAACTAACTCTAAGCTTGTCGGTCAATATGTGATCGATACGGAATAACTCTTCACGCCAATAAGTGGAAGGGGATACTGCTTGATCATAACAACGGTTGGGATCATTCGGGTCAGGGCTGACTGGATTGTAATTAGCCAGACTGAAGTTACAGCCCAAAGGGGCGTTCGGCAGCGGTATGAGATTCGCATTCAAAATCGCTATCGCGTTTTTGTTCACTGCATAAGTGGCTACGCTACCGGGGAGCACAGACTGTTCCAAATGGTTGCTGTTGATGGTCTGGAGTCCCGCGCTTGTCTGGATAGCTGGGCAGTCCGGATACTGCGCACGGGAAAGGGTCCCGGTGCCCCCGTTAAACGGGCAAACGTCACTAAAATCAAAGTCCTGGTAAGCAACTCCGTCGGCGTCAGTTTGCACGTTGTTCTGTACCACGCCCGAGTTCAGAATCAGGCCGCGCTCTTTCAACCCCGGCACAGCCTGGTTGTACTCAGTCGGCGTTTTCTCCAGACGGAACTCCTCGGAATAGAAGAAAAAGGTTTTGTCTTTTTTCGTGTTAAACACACCCGGAATATAGAGCGGCCCTCCGATCGTGCCCCCGAAATCCTGGCGCCGATAGAGCGGAGCCTTAGTCCCAAATGTCGGCCCCGGAGTAGTCTGCCCGAGGATGGGCGGCTCCGTATAAACAACGTCGAAGAAATTGCGCGAGTTAAACGCCTCGTTGCGCACAAAATCATAGAGGTTTCCGTGCCACCGCGGAGTCCCAGACTTTGTCGTCACCTGCACCGTACCCGACGCCGTGCGCCCATACTGAGCGCCGTAATTGGAAGTTAGTACTTTCACTTCCTGAATGGCGTCCTCGCTGGGATAAACCATGAGCGTACTTGAGGCGCCGTTCAGTCCGGTATTCAGCACGTCGCTCCCATCCACCTCGAAGGTGTTGTACTCGACGCGCCCTCCATTCACGCTGTACTTCACACTGCCCACTACTCCCACCGTGGCTTCATCTTGTCCCGTCTGATTGCTTACGCCAGGAGCAAGCGCGATGAGCTGCGTGAAATTACGGCCGTTGAGTGGAATTGAAACCACTTCCTTTTGCGTAATCGTGCCCGACACCGAGGAAGTCTCGGTCTCCACTTGTGCCACCCCGCCCGACTCCACATTTACTTCTTCCTTCTTGGCGTTGGCTGGTACCAGGACGGCATCGAGCGTCAATTCCAACCCGGCCGTAAGAGTGACGTTATCAAACGACACGTCGGCAAAATTCGGGGCAGTTATATTCAACTTATAAGTGCCGGCTTTTAGTTCTCTAAATACATAAACTCCCTTATTATTGACTGAGACTTCAACTTTTTCCCCGGCTGCGTTCGTCAGCACCGCCTTCGCATCGGCTACGACCGCCCCGGTTGGGTCGGTCGCTGTTCCTCTGATCGCTCCCTCATCCCCCGACATCTTCTGCACGCCCTGAGGCGAGAGAGCAATCGCGCCCTCTTCCGCCCCACTCGCCTCGACCGCCGGCCTGGCGCTCGCTGGCTTCAACGTAGCGTCGATCGTCAGCTTCTTACTCGGAGTCAAGTTAATGTTTTCGAACACCGCATCGCCGAAATTGTCCGCCGACACCGTTAGCGTGTAGGTTCCGGGGTAAAGTCCGCTGATGGAATATATGCCCCCGGCATTTACGGGAACCGCAAGTCTGACGCCCGAAAAGCTCGTGATCACCGCTTTCGCACCGCTCACGACAGCGCCGGCTTGATCAGTTACTTTCCCGCTAAGCCTCGCCTTGTCAGAAGAGACCTGAGACGGTTCCTGAGCGGCACTCAGCGAGAGCCCGAGAAACACGAGCATCAGGAGGCTGACAACACGCGAAAGGCAGACAGCCGCGGATAACACACCGATCACTCCGGAGTAATAGGATTTTGGTTGCAATGATAAAAGGGGGATTGTATATGGTTGTTCACGAACCCAAAGTTAAAGGAATGTGAAATTTCTGGAACCGTTTCTCTTTCGAGACGTCGACCGTCAGCCACTTAATCGGAAGTACAGGACAGCTTTTGATCGACAGTCAAGTAATGCGTAGGCTTAATATAACTTATCGCGCAAACCTAAGCGTAACGTTCCGTAAATAAACACGCCGGCTGGTCTTATCTTTCAATAATCGCTTCCCACTTTAGCCCATTTCCTGACATTTGCGATCCTTGCCGACACGGAGAAGCATAACTCGATTCTCGTCCTTCTTTTCCACAGCTGCGGCGGCAGACCCGACAATACTGGGTCCGAAAAAGTGTTTCAACTTCTCATCAACTTGCCTCGCCTTTTCCACGTTAATGAATATTCACCATTTTGTTACATAGCCTTAATATTCCGAAGCCCATGGTCAGATAAACTTCGCTTGCTATTCAAGCGCAGCTGCGGTGAGTGCTCTGTTCAGATCGACTACTCGCTCAGCCTCAATAGACCTAACCGTGCAAGGAACAAGGAACAGCATCCAGTTCCGCTGGGATTTCGCCTTCTTGCGTGTGGCAGAACGCCACGCGTGCAACCGGACGGTTTTCAAAAACTTCGAAAGGAACAAATCATTATGTTGCGAATGAAATTGATGTTCGTGGTTTTGTGGTTGACCGCGATCGTGTGCATCGTGCCCCAGGCGCAAGCAGGCCCTACCATCGAGGTGACGATTGCGGGCTCGTCGGCCATGTGGCAAACGATGGCGCTGGGCGCTTATAACCTCGCCTGCGCTGGAAAAGATCCTTGCGCCACCGTGAGCGGCATCCAGGGCGGGCACTGGACCAGCAACGGCAATGTCGTCGACCTCACTGACACCCGCGTAGCCCCGAACAATGTTGACGCTGGCACCATCTGGATCGTTTGGACTCCGGGCGCGACCAAGGTGTGGTCTTTCAACAAAGTCGACTCCGTTGTCGGCGATCGCTGCTACTTCGCCCAACCCCACTGCACCGTGAGTGGAACCGAGGCGAACCTCTCCGGCACCGGCTCGAATAAAATCGCCTCCAACCTTTGGGGCGATAACTCTGTCGATCAGGCTTTGCCCGCCAAGGTTCAATCTATTTTTACGGCCGGAACTCCGGTCAGCGTCTCCGCGACCGACATCCGTCCTGAAGATGCGGCCTTCGCCGTTTGCCGCGCCAACTCCAAACTCGGGGCCGGAACTGCTGGCGGCGGCTCCAGTGACGGCCTCGACGGCCTCGGCTACAACAACAACATCCCGTCCGGCGTTTGCCCCGCCACATTCGGTACCTCCGGCGGTCTCGCCTCGCAGAGCGACTACGTTGGGAGTGCCATCGCTAGCGGATACCCCGGCAGCACCGCTACCGCCAACGTCCTCTCATTCAACATTACGGGCGACGACCCCATCACCGGCACGGCGATCCCCGCATTTTCGGTGGTGAGAGTTGGACTGGAGCCCATTGTATTTGTCGTTGAGCACGATAAAGGTCAACTCACCGGCGCAACCGAAGCCACCGACAAGCAGCTGCAGCAGGTATTTTCGGGCGCCGACTGCAACGGCAGCGAAGTTGGAGGAGTCGGTGGGGGCATCGGAGTCTTCCTGCGCGAACCCCTCTCGGGCACTTACAACACCACCGAAGCCACAGTAATGCGTAAACCCTCGATTTACCCAGGCGCTATACTCGGCGTCAGCATGGAGACTGGTGTCGAGGCTACCAATCCGCTTAAAGCCAAGCCTTGTGCCGGCGGCGGCGGTACGCGCTCTCGCGCAATTGGTACCAGCGAAGAGGTGGAGTCGGTGCAAAACTCGGGTGCCAACCTCGGAACCGACGGTATCGGCTACACCTTCTTCAGTTACGGGAACGTGAACTCGATCGCCAACAAGAGCGCCTACGGTTACCTCCAACTGAACGGCGCAACGACCGCTGGGACGTTCGTTGACCCGATTTTCGCTAGCTATTCAGGAGGCGATCCCGGTGAGCCCGGCAATGGTGTATTGCCGGCTGCGGCCAACCTGCCTGCCTCCTGCGAGAACGCATTCCCCTGCCCGGAAAATGAAATCTGGACTGGCGGGTTGTCTTTCCCGAACGTTCGTAAGGGCGATTACCCCTCATGGTCGATCGTACGCCTGGTTAGCAACGGAACTCCGCTGGGCGCGGCGAAGGCCCTTGTGACTCACTCACAGGGTTTTGTTGTCACTTCAGTCCCAGACTACATTCCCGCCACGAAGACGACAGCTGGTGGAATCACCGATCCTGGGCTAACCATTCAGCGCTCGCACTACCAACAGTACGACGGAGCCGGCAACTTCCTGGGCGCGGCCCCGGTTAACGCTGTGGCCAAGGAAGCCGGCGGCGACATGGGCGGCTTCATCGTTCCAGTCAGTGGAAAAGGCGCAAAAACCACACAGGAGGTTAATGCCGACTTTCCGAGTTCCGCAACCAGACCGACGACACCGTAACCGAATCTAAATCGGTTTGATCGATCACCAGGAGCGGACCTTCCATCGGTCCGCCCTTTTTTTTGCACATTAACATTGCACGCCAAAAGGGTAGTGTCTTAAACACTTTTTAAGACACTACCGCCAAAAGTGAAGCAAAGTAACAGAATATTAATGTTGATAAGGTAGTCTTTTCAGTTGTCGTCTCCGCATTCGCAAAACTAACCATTAAAACTCCAGGAAGGTACATGTCCAATTTGTCATTCAAATCCATAAAAGCGCTTCTTTTCGCAATCGCTTTCCTCTTCATGACGCGGACCATCTCCCCTCAAGAACCGGCAACTCCTCCTATTGCCGATCCAGCTGACACTCGCTTCCAGGGCGTGCAGGAAGACTGGACCTCGCCCGCATTAGCCGGCAGCAATCTGAAGCCGGTTCGCCCCGTCGAGTTTATAAACAACGCACCTCGCTACACGATGGAACTGCTGCAGGTACAGTGGCGATGGGGCGATCCTATCGATCTTTACGTAATGAAGCCCAAGGGAGTCAAAAAGCCGCCTGTCATCCTGTATCTCTATGGCTATCCCACCGACACCGAGATCTTTCAGCGCGCTGAATACGAAGACCTCGTCACTCGCGACGGCTTTACCGCCGTCGGCTTCGTTTCCGCGCTCACCGGACATCGCTACCACGATCGTCCGATGAAACAGTGGTTCCTCAGCGAACTCCAGGAGAGCCTCGCAACCTCCGCGCACGACGTGCAGATGGTGCTGAACTATCTGGCTCAACGCAACGATCTGGACATGAACCGTATCGGAATGTTCGCTCAGGGATCAGGAGCCAGCATCGCCATCCTCACTTCAGCCGTCGATCCGCGTATTAAAGTTCTGGAAGCGCTCGATCCGTGGGGCGATTGGCCAACTTGGATCGCGACCTCGCCCTTCGTGCCGCAAGACGAAAGGCTGGATTACATGAAGCCCGAATTCCTGAAGAAAGTAGCTCCGCTGGAGCCGCTTGAGTGGCTGCCAAAAATTCAGGCGACGAAATTCCGGCTCGATGATGAGCTGTTCGACACTGTCACACCCAAGACCGTCCAGGAAAAGCTCCGCGCCGCAGCTCCCACAGGCGCAAGCGTGATGCTCTACAAGAACATGGAAGAGTTCAAGGAGGCTTTTCGGGACGGCAAGAATCTGCAATGGATTCAACGCGAGCTTAAGTCCATTCCGGAAGCGACGAACTCAACTAGTTTCGCCGCCGCACCACCTCATTAGTAGTTACTTCATGTAGCGAGTTGCTAGTGGCTGAATCTGCGAGGCAGTGACTGAATCTGCGTGGACTGCGCTGCTAGGCGCCACACAATACACTACTTTGACACGATAATTCATCCTCCTTTAACACTGCCGCAACATTGCAGCAACACAACCCCTCTACTGTTGCCTGTCAAAAGGCGGACACGGGTACGGGCAACTTTTGTGTCTACACTGGTCTTTTCGTTGCCCCACTATTGCCACCCGCTGCAGCAATGTCTTTGTTTTTGGGTGGCGCAGCGCTTCAGCGCTGCGGTAAACGCCCTTGCTTTAACTGCGGCTTTAGCCGCTGAGGTCACAGTGAGAAAGTGCGTGAGACTTTCTTTCCATCCATGAACTCCTCGGAGACAGTACCGAAACCGCGACATCCCGACCTGATCTACGTCGTGGAAGACGATCCCGATGTATCGCAGCTGATCGAACACAACCTGCGGACGGCTGGCTACGAAGTCTCAACGTTTTTGTCCGGAGCGCCGGTCCTTCCTCAGGCAGCCGTGGCGCAGCCGTCGCTGTTTCTTCTCGATATAATGCTGCCCGGAATTAACGGCTTCGATCTCTGCCGTCAGATTCGTCAGCATGAACGGCTAGCCAAGACGCCCATCATTTTTCTTTCCGCGCGAATTCAGGAACCCGATCGCCTTCAGGCTTTCGACGCCGGTGGCGACGGCTACATCACCAAACCTTTCAGTCCGCGTGAATTGCTTGCGCGCATTCGCAACGTTCTGCGCACTCAGCCCGAGGCTCCCAGTCACGAACTTATTCAAGTTGGAGACCTGGAAATCGATATTGCTTCGATGACCGTGCGTGTGCAGGGCAATGCCATACTTACCACGGTGCGCGAGTTTCGCCTGCTCGAGTACCTAGCGCGCCATCGCGGACGCGTCTTTACCCGGGACCAGTTACTCGACGCCGTGTGGAAGGAAGGTTCTTTCGTGACCCCGCGCTCCATTGACGTCTTCGTACGTCGTCTGCGGGAAAAAATCGAACGTGATCCGCGCCATCCGCGTTATCTGAAAACCTTGCGCGGCATCGGCTACCGCTTCGAAGCCGGCCGCTAGCACAACGCTGATTAAGTGCCAGTATTCCTCTGTGCCCCTCTGTGTCCTCCGTCGTTCAAGATCTCTTCAAATACTTAATCAGACTTTTCTAACTATAATCGCTTCTGGTGAGAGGCGCCGTTCTGACACCGCTCCTAACCTCGATTCCCACGTCTCGCACTTTCGTCGCGCGAGGTCGACAGAATTGAAAACGCCCAGAACATTCTGCGTAGCCGCGATTCTCCTTCTTGCCTTGATGGCGCTGCTCGCCGGCGGAGCGGCCCGGCGCGAGTCCGTGACCTTTGATGAGATCGCCCACACCGCCGCCGGCGTGAGCTATCTCCAAAAATTGGATATGCGGATGAACGAGGAGCATCCCCCGCTGGCAAAAGTAGTCGCCGCATTGCCGCTGGTTCTGCGAGGTGCGCATGCCGACTACACCCATCTCTCCTGGACCTTCAGCAACAAGATTTTCCACCAGTATCTAGGCGAGTGGGTCTTCGGACACTGGTTCCTCATGCGCTGGAACAATCCTTACTCCACCTTACTCTGGGCGCGCGTGCCAATGTTACTGCTGACCTTATTATTAGGATCCGTCCTCTACCTTTATGGCTCGCGGCTAGGCGACCCATGGGGAGGCCTGCTCTGTCTCTCCGTCTTCGCGACCATGCCGCCATTTCTCGCCTTTGGCCCACTCGTGCTGACTGACGTCGCCATCACTCTGTTCTGGCTGCTCACGCTTTGGCAACTTCCGAAGATGTGGCTTTCTCCAACCCGCGGAACAATCGTAAAGTTTGCCCTGGCACTAGCCGGCGCTTTGCTTTCGAAGTTTTCCTCGGGATTATTGTTCTTGGTGTTTGTTGCCTTTGCCCTGAGCCTGCGATTCAAACCCCTGCCTGAGCAACCGACCGACAAAATGGAACTGCGCCGCTGGCGTAGGCGCGCATGGCGCAATCTGGTCAAAGGAACTTTCTGGGCTGCATTTTTCGTCTACGTCGTCTATCTCGTGCTCTCCTGGAACCAACCAACTGATTCCTTCCAGGTCATACCGCATTTTCCAGCTTCGCCGCTTCTGCGTCGTCTGCTCATGCCCCCATGGATCTACCTGCGTGGCCTGTTGGGGTTTACCCTCAGTGCGGGAAGCCGGCCCACCTACACCCTGGGCCATCATTACTCCCATGGAGTCTGGTTCTATTTCCCTGTACTCTTCCTTTTGAAATCGCCATTGTCGTTCCTCTTGCAGCTTCTTCTAGCCGCCGCAACCGCCCTCCTCGCAAAACGGCGCCTGCCCGCGCAATCTGTGCTAGCCGGCGGCGAGAAAGTTGACATAAATATGCATTGGCGGGCCATCTGGGTTTCGCTGACAGTTTTCGTAGCCGCTTGTTTGCTCAGCCGATTGGACGTAAGCATCCGCCATTTTTTAATAGCGCTTGCGCTGATTATCTTGCTGCTCGCCCCGCTCCCGCGTGCTCTCGCAAGGCTGCGTGAATCCAGCCCCCAAGCTGCCCGCATCGGAAACTGGCTGACTATCGCCCTCGTATTCACTTCCATCGTCACTGCCATACGCGCCTACCCGAACTATCTTCCCTACTTGAATATTCTCAGCCTGGGACGCCCGGGTTACACGCTGGTCAACGACTCTAACCTGGACTGGAACCAATCTCTCCCCGAAGTTGAAAGTTTCCTGCGTCAGCGCGGTGTGCACAACGTACTGCTTGACGAGTACGGATTCTTAGAGCCAGTCGCTTACGTCCCCCAGGCCCAATTGTGGGATTGCCAGCAACCTGATCCACACGACGGCGGTCAATGGGCTGTAATCTCCGCCAACTTTATAGATGACTCCGGAAATTGTGTTTGGCTCTTGCACTATCCGCACCAGGTTCTGGCCGGCGGTAGCATGTATGCGATCCAACTTCCTGCCATCATTCCAGCCGCCGGTCAGCCCGGCGGACCGCCGCTACCCGCGGATTACCACTATTTCGCAGGCATATCGGGTTTCGACCCGAGAAAAACGTTCTTGACTTGTGTACGCGATCCCGAGCAAATGCAGCCCATCATGGACCAGTTTGAGGCGATGAGCGAACAAAGCCGTAAGAAGAAGTAGCCAGGCGACCTTGCCACGCAAGGGTTTCGCATCAGGGCATCGCTTTACAGCTTGCGGAAAAAGTCGCTGGCACTTGATTTTGGGTGGCGCAGCGGTTTACCGCTGCGATAGCTGGCTTATTTCCAATGTCGGCTTCAGCCGGTGAGGTAAGAATGCGGCGCGTGAAACACTTTTTCCGCAAGCTCTTTAGCGATGCCGTAAGTCCCGCAGTCGCCCCTGTAGGGGCGGTGTGCCGATCCGCCGAAATAGTGCTTCACCTTACACATTAACCGCCCTATCCGTGATCTCAAGTCCTTTGTCGATAATCGCAAACGCCTCACGCATCTCCTGCTCACGAATGCACAACGGAGGGTTAGTAAAAAACGTATTCCACCGAACAAACGTATACAGTCCGTTTTCTCTAAAAAACTTGCCCAGCGCAGTCATTTCCTCCGACGTCCCATTGAACGGAGCCATAGGCTGCCGCGTCTTCCGGTCCCGAATGAGCTCGACGACACCAAACAGCCCAATCGAGCGCACCGCGCCCACCGACGGATGTTTCGCCTGCAACTCCGCCCCCAGCGTCTTCATGATCGCGCCCAACTTGCGTGCGTTCTCAATCAGATTGTCTTCCTCATAAACGCCAATCGTCGCCAGTGCCGTCGCGCACCCCATCGGATGACTGTTGTAAGTAAGTCCTCCATGAAACACCTTGTCATCGAAGTGCTTTGCAATATGCCGTCTCATCCCGACCGCACCGAGCGGAATATAACTCGAAGTAAGTCCTTTAGCCATGCACATTAAGTCCGGAACAATCTTCCAATGGTCAACCGCAAACCACTGCCCCGTACGCCCAAAGCCCGACATTACTTCGTCCGCGATCATCAGAAACCCGTACTTGTCGCACAGTTTACGCACCCCTTCCAGATATCCTTCCGGAGGCACAAGAATGCCATTCGTCCCAGTCACCGGCTCCAGAATGAACGCCGCAATCGTTTGCGGTCCTTCCAGTTGAATTGTCTCCTCGATCATGGCCAGTGAATCATCAGCTGACTCCCATCCCCGCTCGATGCCGTGATACGGATCAAGCACGTGCACAATCCCCGGAATTCCAGGCTCCGCCGCCCATCGCCGAGGATCGCCTGTAAGGCTGATGGCGCCAGCGGTTGCTCCATGATACGAGCGATAACGCGCGATGATCTTATGGCGTCCTGTAAAGGCACGCGCCATCTTAATCGCATTCTCGTTCGCCTCTGCGCCGCCATTGGTGAAGAAAAACACATCTACATCGCCCGGAGTGATCTCCGCCAGCTTCGCTCCCAACCGCGCCCGCACCTCCGTCGCCATAAACGGATTGGCATAAGCCAGCACCGATGCCTGCTCGGCAATAGCCTTGATAACACGCTCATCGCCGTGCCCAATGTTGACCGACATTAACTGACTGTTAAAGTCTATGAAGCGCTTCCCTTCCGGCGTCCAGAAATAAATACCCTTAGCCCTCGCCACAGGGATAGGATCGACCTTAGATTGCGCCGACCACTCAAACAAAGTGTGTTTCCTGGTAAGATCAACAATCTCCCGTCCACTCATTGCAGTAACATCAGTCAAAGTAGTCATAATTTCCTTCAATAACGAACCACGTACGCAACTGTCCAGCCAGGCAAAAACCGGCCAACAAGTTGCAGATAGACGAAAGCATCCGAGCTAGCAGGACGGTCGCCCGCCCTGCACCTAGGTAACCTGCGCTGTCAACGCGCCTTTCTTCTCAGCGACGTGAGCCAGCGCTGCTTCAAGCACGTCCATAGCCTCGTCCATTTGTGCGTCAGTGATCACCAGCGGCATGAGCAGACGAATCACGTTACCGTACGATCCCGCCGTGATCGTCACTAAACCATGCTCGTAACAATATTGTGACACCTGACTAGTCTCCGCGTCAGCTGGCTGGCGCGTCGTCTTCGAGCGCACAAGTTCGAGCGCCTGCATCGCACCAAGTCCGCGTACCTCTCCAACCAGTTCCCACTGCTCTTGCCACTTCGTAGCGCGTCTGTAAAAACGTTCGCCCAGCACATTCGCACGCGCACAGAAATTGTCCTTTTCGATGATGTCGAGCACAGCCAGCGCCGCTTCGCACGCTGCAGGATTACCGCCGAACGTTCCGCCCAGCTGGCCCACACCCGGAGCGTCCATGATCTGCGCACGTCCGGTAACTGCGCCCATCGGCAATCCCCCCGTCAGTGACTTGGCCATAACTACCAGATCAGGTTCAAGTCCCAGCCGCTCGCAAGCAAACATAGCGCCCGTGCGCGCGAATCCAGTCTGCACTTCATCGGCGATCATTAAAATCCCGTGCTTGCGGCAGATCGCTCCAAGCGTGGGATAGAACTCAGCCGGCGGAGTAACAAATCCGCCCTCACCCAATATCGGCTCGACAATCACCGCCGCAACCGACTCGGCTGCCACGATCCGCTTGAAAGTATCCTCAATGTGCCGCGCACAATAAACATCGCACGACGGATAAGTCATCGAGTAAGAGCAACGAAAGCAATAAGCATAAGGAATTCGATAAACCTCTGTCGGAAACGGCTCGAACCCCGCTTTGTAAGGATGCGTCTTACTGGTTGCCGCCATCGCCATATAAGTGCGTCCATGAAATGCGTCCTCGAAGCTGATGATCGCTGGCCGCTTCGTGTAACAACGCGCAATCTTGATCGCGTTTTCGACCGCTTCAGCTCCTGTATTTACGAGTATTGTTTTCTTCGGCCCACGGCCCGGCGCCAGCGCGTTCAGCCTTTCGCAAACAGCTATGTAGCTTTCATAGGGCAGGACGTTGAAGCTAGTATGCAGAAAGCGATCAAGTTGACGCCGGACAGCGTCAACCACAGCCGGTGCGCGATGTCCCGTATTAACGCAGCCGATGCCGCCAGCAAAATCAATCAGGCAATTACCGTCAACGTCTTCGATCACCGCTCCTTCTGCTTTCGCAACAAAAATAGGAGTAGCGTGATAAGCCGCCTGCACCACAGCAGCATTCCGCCGCTTCATGAGCGCTTGCGACCGCGGCCCTGGTATTGATGTTACTAATTGAATAGTGGCCATAGGTCAGATCGGTTAAAAGTCCCGTCAAATCGGTTAAAAGCCTGTCCTTGTAGAGACGCGGCTTGCCGCGTCTCGGTTAGCAGCGTCGAAAGGCCGTCGCCCCGGCAGCTATCAATACCAGCCGATTGGAGCTTCATTCAAATTGATATACACCTGCTTAGTCTCGAGATATTCTTCGATGCCCCACGGCCCCAGTTCACGCCCGAATCCCGACTGCTTGTAACCGCCCCACGGCGCCTCTACGTAAGTCGGCTGCATGTGGTTTACCCAAACGATCCCGGCCCGTAGCGCCTTCACCGCGCGCATAGCTTTGAAAATATCGCGCGTCCAAACGGCCGCCGCCAGCCCGTAAGGCGTATCATTTGCGATCTTAATCGCAGCATGTTCGTCGTCAAATGGAATTATCGCCGCCACGGGACCGAATATCTCCTCCCGTGCTATCCGTGCGCTGTTATCCACATTGTAGAAGATAGTCGGCTGCACATAGTAGCCCTTTACGAACTGATTCGGTCGCCCCCCACCTGCCGCTACCTTTGCCTCTTTCTTGCCTATCTCGAGATAGGAGCACACACGGTCGTATTGCTCTTTTGACACTAACGATCCCATCTTCGTCTCGCGCTCGAGTGGTGGCCCTATCTTAATCTTCTTCGTTTTCTCAGCCATGGCCTCGACAAACTTGCCATATATCGACTTCTGCACCAGAATGCGGCTGCCCGCCGAGCAAACCTCTCCCTGATTGATGAACACTCCGAACAGCGCTCCGTCAATGGCTGCTTCGAAATCCGCGTCGGCAAAGAAAATGTTAGGCGACTTACCTCCAAGTTCAAGCGTGACGCGCTTCACCGTATCTGCCGCTTCCTTTACGATGATCTTGCCGACCGCCGCCGAACCAGTAAACGCAATTTTGTTGACGTCCGGGTGTTTGACTAAGGGCGAGCCGCAACTCTCGCCAAAACCGGTGATCACGTTCACCACGCCCTTCGGCATGCCGACCTTGTCAAACCATTGCGCCAGTTCCAGGGCAGTGAGCGGCGTTTGCTCGGCTGGCTTGAGCACGCACGTGCAACCCGCCGCCAGCGCCGGAGCCAGTTTCCACGCGGCCATCATCAATGGATAATTCCAGGGAATAATCTGCCCCGCCACGCCCATCGGTTCCTTCAATGATAGGCTCATTGCGTTGTCCGGAACGGGGTTAACATAACCCACAACTTTCGTGGCCAACCCCCCGTAGTATTCGAAGCACGTAGCCACATCATTGATGTCGAACTCCGCTTCCACGATCGGTTTGCCTGAGTTACGGCATTCTAGCTCGGCCAGCATCGCAGCATTCTGCCGCACCTTGTCGGCCAGCCGGAATAACACACGCCCACGCTCCTGCGCCGTCGTCGACGCCCACGGACCCTCCTCCAACGCCGCTTTGGCCGCCGCAACGGCCCGGTTCACATCGTCCGCATTCGAGTCCGGTACTTGCGCGATCACCTCTTCCGTTGATGGGTCGTATACAGGGAAAATCTTGGCCGACTTACTCGCCACCCATTCCCCATTAATCAGCATCGAATAAGTCTTAATCTCAGTCGTAACTCCACCGGGCATAAGTCCTCCACACAATGGGCTATTCTAATCAACCACGGCGGCTGGCGTCACTTTTAGCCGTCCGTAGACGAAAAAGAAAAACACAGCCAGCATCAAGAAAAACAGGGTGAAGCCGAACATCTTCGCTTCATACATCCAGACCGAGGTAATCTGCTTAGCCGGAAAAAATGCCAACACGATTCCGAGACTGGTCGTCACGAAGCCGCAAAAGCCCGAGAAAATCAGCGTGCCGCGGCCGTAGCGCCCACCCGCCAAGTCTCCGCTAAAAGCAAACTTAAGCAGCGCCGCAAAGACGTAAAGAAAGGGCACCAGTTGCAGCACCACCGCGAGCGACAGCATTGTCTGAAAAGCTTCCTGCACACCCCCGGACGCATAGAAATTGATCACGATCAGTACCAGCGACACCAGCGCTTGCACGATCAAAGCCGCATAAGGAGTCGCATACTTCGGATGCACTCTCCCGAGCCACGACGGCATATAGGAATCAAGGCCGGCGACAAACGGAATGCGTGCCGATCCCCCCATCCACGCCGACCCAATACCCGCGATCGAGAAACTCAACATCAAGGCGAACGGCGCAATAATCCAGGCTACGCCGACTTTGCCTGCCATATGGCTGACTGCTTGCACAATGCCCTGCAGCACACTAATCTCATTCTTGCCGATCGCAACAAGCAGAGTAAGCGTTGCTCCGATATAAAGCAGCCCCGAAATCACCCCGCCCCAAGCCACCGCGCCCGGCAGGATTTTCTGCGGCTCCTGAATTTCGTCGCCCATCACCGACGCCAGTTCAAGCCCGACTAAGCCGAAGCAAATCACCCCAAACGAATTCAGCACGAACCTGGGGTCTGGTGGAATCCGAAAGTCAGCAACAGTTACAGTCGTCCCAAAACGCGACAAGACAGTAATTCCGAGTCCGATTAAGACCGCCGCCGCCACGAATGTCCCTATAGCGCCAAGATTGTTCAGCCACTTTCCGACGCCTAAGCCGACAATGTTCAACACCGTAAGCAGCGCGAGTAGAGCCACTGAAGCCGCCATGGCGAAATTCTTGTTGTCAGCGAGTGCGGCGTGGCCCGAGCCCATGACAAACACCGATACTCCGACGAAATACAGCATTACGGTTGGCACATACAGCATGTTATTTGTCCAGTAACACCAGCCGGAGAGAAAGCCGTGAAAGTCGCCGAACACTTCCTTCGCCCACAAATACACCCCGCCTTCGCCAGGATAACGATGCGCCAGTTCGATCACCGCGATCCCTTGCGGCCAGAAAAATAGAAGCAAGGAGATCATCCACAACCAGACCGTCACGCCTCCGTTAGCCGCAATGCTGGGGACAACATTAAGATTGAAAACCGCGACGACAAATAGCAGCACCAGATCGAAGCGTCCAAGGACGCGCTTTAAGTGCGGCTGGTTGGGATCGGAAGTCATCGGATGATCGGGCCATCGGGTGATCGGGCCTCTTAGCCCATCCGGATCTCGGATTTTCAATCACCCGATGACCCGATTGCCACATGGCCCGATCCTGTTAATGTGTTGCTACCGCTCCCAGCCGCTCCTGCTGCGCCGTTGCCAGCGACTCGGCAATGTCGGCAAATGCCGCCAGATGCTTCTCAATGTCGGCTTCGGTGTGCTGCACTGAAATCGTCCACTGTTCATCCCACCAATAAGGCTGGGCCATCACGCCACGATTTACCATGCCAAACCAGTAATGCCGCCACAGATCAACGTCAATGGCCAGCCAGTCGCGATAGTTGTGAATTTCCTTCGGATACAACATAAGCGCGCCATTGGCGCCGGCGCTTGCGATGTAACCCTGCAATCCAACCTTCGCGATGGTCTTCTTATATCCCTCCACCAACGTCTTACTCAGCTTTTCAATATGCGCATAGTTCGACCGGGTAAGTACTTCGCGGAAAGTCGCCAAACCCGCCGCCATCGAAATCGGATTTGTGTTGTAAGTGCCTCCGTGAAACACTTTGTGATCCGAAATCAAACCCATGACTCGCTTGTGCGCCCCAAACGCCGCCAACGGGAATCCACCTCCGATCGATTTCGCCAAACAAATCATATCGGGAGCCACCCCAAAGTATTCCGAAGCGCCGCCCCAGCAGAGTTTTGCCCCGGTCTTTACCTCGTCGAAAATCAACAGCGCGCCGTGCTTGTCGCAAAGTTCACGCAGACCCTCCAGAAATCCCTTCTGCGGCATGCACAACCCAACATTCATCATGATCGGCTCGAGAATCACCGCCGCGATCTGATTCGGGTTCTCGCGGAAGCGCCGCTCCACCGTCTCCAGATCGTTAAAGGTCGCGACCGGAACGTTAGCAAGGCTCGCCTTGGGCACGCCCGCACCGCCCGACACCGGCTTCGGATCCCTAATATCGCCGAAATCATCCGCCGGCGGATGCGGCTTTACGCTGACCAGCGCCGCGTCATGCAATCCGTGGTAACCGCCTTCGAACTTGATAATCTTGTCGCGCCCAGTAGCGGCGCGCGCAAGACGTATCGAGTGCATTGTAGCTTCCGTGCCGCTGTTGCCAAAGCGGCACATCTCCACGGGAAAGCGCGTGCAGATTTCTTCCGCTAGCTCCCACTCCATGTTATGGGGCATGCCATAAGCTGTGCCCTTGTGCAGACGGCCCTCGACGGCCTTAATCACCGCCGGATGCGAATGGCCCGCCATAAGAGTCCCAAAGCATAAATTGTGGTCGATGTATTCGTTGCCATCGAGGTCGCGGAACTTACTCCCCGACGCCTCCGACACAAAAATCGGATAGGGATCATAAGCGCGATAGTTACTAGCTACGCCAAGCGGCAGCCGCTTCAGATTCTTCTTATGCGCTTCGGCGGACTTCGGAGTGCGGCGCTCGAACGTGTCGAGTTCTTTTTGCAATGCGGGGTACATCGTGATCTCCAATAAAGCTCAGGCCGGGTAGGCCATTAGATTGGGCCCGGGTAGCCGAAGCCGCCCGGTTCTGACTAGAAATACAATTTTAAAGCAAATTGCACCAAGCGTGGGTCCTGAGCTTCCGTGATCCGCCCAAACTCGGTCGGCCCGTCCGAAAAGTGTCCGTCCGGATTGTAGAAGTTCGTGTGGTTGAAGATGTTGAAGAACTCTGCCCGGAACTGGAAATATCTGGCCTCGCTCAATGAAATCTTCTTGTGAACCGAGAAGTCCCAGTCTTGAAGCCCCGGGCCACAGCAGAGACTGCGCGGCGTGCCATTGTTGAATTGGCCGATCGGTGGATCCGCAAAGTCCCCGGGATCGAAGAAATATCCCGGCGACGAGACGCCTTGCGAAGCATCCGTAAGCGTTTTCCGCGGATTCAGTTTCTGGAAGGGCGCCACTAAACTCGGAGCCTCAGTACCGAGAAAGAAGATGCTGGCAATCAGTTCAGTATCGTCCTCAGTGTCCAGCCGGATAGGAAAGCCACTCTGAAATTGGATAATGCCCGAGATGGCCCAATCGTTCGAGAGAGCACCCATAAGGCCCTGGCGCTTCCGCAGCGGCAATTCCCAATCGTAGCTGATCACAAAACGCTGGTGAGAATTAAACAATGAAAGGCCGCGGCTGGCTTTAAAGTTGAACGGGTCAAGAGTTTCTTCAAAGGTTGATCCATCGTCCAGCGACTTACTCAACGTGTAAGAGGCCTGGAATTGCAACCCATGAGAAAAGCGTTTTTCAAGCATTGCCTCGAATGCGTTGTAGGCTGAATTGGCTATGGTGTCTTCCGCGAAAACATCGCTGAACACGGGGACGCCATCCACCGGGCACCCGGTACCGGTCAATGGATCACAGCCTGGTGAAGAGTACGGGCGCAAACCAACCAAAGTAATGCCGTCCGGTCCAACCTTCGTGCCGGCCGGGATAACAGAATTGTTCTGCGCGTAGGGCAGGTGCAAATCGACCGGGAGAACAGTGTTCGGAATAATGTAGAAAGGAGCATCTTCCAAAAACGGCCCACATGTAGTCGGCGTACCGCTGCCTTTTCCCGCCAGAACGCGGTTCGGAAACTTGTCCGCGATATTGATGATATCGAGACACGTCTGCGGAACAGAATAGTTGATGTCATGACTCGCCAGCAAACGATGTCCTTCGGACCCAACATACCCAAGTTGCAACATTAAGTCTTTAGTAAGTTGACGCTGAATGGTCAGGTTGTATTGAGTAGTGTATTGCGTGCGCAAATGCGGTTGGAACTCACCGTAAAGCAAAATGGGGCGGAACAATGAGTAATCCACGCCTTGGCCACGCGTCGGAGTAATAATTCCATTGAAAGGATTCGGCGCCGGCGTGCCACCCGATTGATAGACAAATGGAGTGTTAAAGAACGTATCAAACAGCGAAGAACTGCCTCCGAACGGCGGTTCGGCCCCGAATTGCGCCAGCACCAGTTCTTCAATTGGATTGTAGAAAATTCCCCATCCAGCGCGAATGCTGGTCGTCCCATTTTTGCCAAACAACTTTCCCATGACAGTGTCGTTGTCGAAATTCGGACTGTAGGCGAGGCCAATACGTGGCGCGAACGCTTTGTAGTAAGTTGAAGTTAGTGCCGCGGGAACACCCGGATCGCCTGGCACAACCAAACCCGTCGGATTCACTCCTACCGCACTGCAACTCGAACTGGTAACGCCAAAGTACGTCTGACTCAACGGCGACAACGCACATGGATACACGGTGGAGTTTTGGCCCGGCCGAAAAGTCTCGACGTGTCCGCTGATGTCTGTGAGCGGAGTATCCAGTTCCCAGCGAAGGCCATAATTAAGAGTTATGTTGGGCCTGATCTTCCAGCTGTCTTGCGCAAACGGATAAACCGACGTGCCTCGAATATCCTCGCGCTGTCCAGATCCTTGCGTGTAAGTATCGGTCAGGCCCAGAAGATATTCTGCATAGTTATCTCCGTCCCCTGGAATAATTGAGTTCGACCCAGAATTGTCAAAGGTAAATTCCCCATTAACGTCGAAGTAATAATACTGATCAAAACGCGCCCGTCGGATGTCGGTGCCAAATTTGAAGGTGTGGTTTCCCTTCACCCAGGTCAAATCATCCGACCATTGAAAGCTGTTGCCGACCTGCGGAAGCACCCCCTCAAAGTTGTTCCCAAACACCGCGCCGCCAGAGATATCCACATAGGGAACCCCAGTCAGGCTCGCTGGCAGGCCTGGCGTGATTCCACCCTTCCCCGCGGGAATCCCTGAACTCGACAGAAGAGCGTTAATGGGCGCCGAATCAGATGTGCCGGTAAAACAGTACATTGCCGCTGTACCCGTGCAAGAACTGGTTACCGCATTCGTGGTCTGCGGCGTCAAAAAACCCAGCTGCCCTTCACGCATGTAAGTGAAGCGAAATTCATTAACAACAGAATTACTGATGGTCCACGTGTGGCTCAGATTCCACTGCTGAAAGCGGCCGTTGTTATGGTTGCCGAACCCAGGAACATTTGCTCCCGCCGCCTCAAATTGATCGAAGGGCTGAAGCTGTCGCCCGTCATTAAAGTAGTAGTAAGCCGTAAAATTCTGCCGATTATTGATCTTATGATCAAAGCGGATCGTGAACTGATCCGAGTTATCGGTACTTACCGGCACCGACACGTTCTCACCGCTTGCCACGAGATTCGCTGCCGGAACAAACCGGTTCAACAGGTTGGCAGCTACCGGATCCTGGCACGCGGGCGGGATTACATTGTTAGGAAAAACCGAAGGCGTCCCTGCCGTTTCGCCCGCTGCCTGAGAATTCCAATCGGTAAGACCGGTAGCCGGGTCCGCCGGAAGGCTGGCAACGCTATAGCCCAGAGCAGCGTCGCATCCGGCGCGGCCGTCGAGGGCCTGGGCGACAAACCCTCCCGGCGTAATTCCTCCGGCAAAAGGGCCTTGACCAGAAAAGTCCCCAGCAAACTCCCCCATAGGCGCGGTCACCGATGGCGTACCGCTGGGCACGCTCACGGCTTGACTGGTCAGTCCCTCCCGTATCCGCCGTCCTTCATACGACACAAAGAAAAATGTTCGGTCCTTCTTTATTGGACCACCCAGCGTCCCGCCAAATTGATTTTGATTCCACTGCGGCCTGCCAATATCGAAGTAATTGCGCGCGTCCAGCACGGTATTGCGGAAGTACTCGAAAATATCGCCATGCAGGTCGTTAGTTCCCGATTTCGTAATCACGTTCACGACCGAACCCGAATTTCTGCCATACTCGGCATCAAACGTGTTCGTAATCACGCGGAATTCTTCGACGCTATCCGGACTGGGCTCGATCGTCGGCGAGTTTACGAACTGGTCGTTGGCATCGCCACCGTTGACGCTGAAGTTGTTGGCGCGCGTGCGCCCGCCGTTCACCGACACTGAGCCCGTATCCTGCGATCCATAAAAAAGGCTTCCGTTCCCATTTCCCAACTGCGCTTGCACGCCAGGCTGAAGTTGCAGGAACTGGTAAGTGTCGCGGCTGTTCAACGGCAATTCATTGATCGAGCGATCGTTGATCACCGCCCCCAATTGCGTGCTCGTGGTATCAACCTGCGCAGCCTCGCCGGTCACCTCGACCACTTCCTGCGAGCCGCCAATCTGAAGCGTGGAATTTACGGTCACCACCTGGTTCACATCGACCAGAATTCCCTTTTGCACATTTTTCTTGAATCCCGTCAATTCATATTCAATCGTATAAGTCGCAGGCTGAACCGAGACCAGAACGTATTCGCCGCTGTCATTAGTCGTCGTCTCGCGGCTCACCCCCGTCGCCTCATTCGTGGCGGTTACTTTCACTCCTGACAATACCGCACCGCTCGGATCGGCGACACGCCCGAGGATTCGTCCGCCCGTGCTCTGGGCAAACAGAAAAGTAGAACAGATCAGAACCACGCTCAGAGTAAGAACCAAACTCGGTAAGAAAACAATGCACTTGCACGAAAGGCGGGACAGCTTGCAGATTGCTAGGCAAAAGAGCGGCACGGAACAGATCCTCCGATCTCGGAAAGCAATTTGTTAGATCCGAACCAACTTGCGCGAAACACAAACCTTGCTATAATCGCGCAAGGTTAGAGACTTCGCCGCTTTCTGTCAAGCGGAAAAGTGCAGTTCACCGGCGCGACCAGCAGCCACATCTGTAATCATGTCGAGCGACGGACAAGTCTATCTCAGAATCGGTGACGTGGCGCGCTTGGTTGGGATCTCCCCATCCGCCATCCGCGGCTGGGAAACGCTGGGACTCACCCGCCCCCAGCGCACCGAAAGCCGCTATCGTCTCTACACGCGCGACGACGTTCGCCTGCTGAAAAAAGCGCGCTACTTGCGGAAGGTTCGCGGATTGAACGCCGCGGGCATCGTGCAGATGCTGCAGCGCGAAGGTGCCATAAAGCCTGTCGCTGGCAATGGCACCGCCGCGCTCGGCCCACGCCTGCGCCGCTTGCGCACCCAGCGCGGCCGCAGCCTCGCTCAGGTTGCAGCCGCCGTGGGGATCTCGGTTGGCTTTCTCAGCGCGCTCGAACGCTCGCAGATGAGCGCCTCCGTGGGCACACTGCGCAGGCTAGCACGCTACTACCGCACTAACATCCTTGATTTTTTCGATGCGACGGAATTGAATACTCGATTGGTGCGTCCCGCCAAACGTAAGGTGCTCGAAGCCGGTCCCGGCGTGCGCATGGAACTGCTCGCCTGGGGCAACAAAGTAATGGAGCCACATTTGTTCCGCATCAAAGCCAACGCGGGCAGTGGCGAATCGTACGCTCACGACGGCGAAGAGTTTTTGTTCGTGTTGCGCGGAGAATTGCAGATCGCGCTTGACGGCGAGGAGTACCATCTGAAGCGCGGCGACAGTTTTTATTTTGAGAGCGCCACGTCTCACCGCTGGAAGAACCCCGGCCGCAGCGAGACCTGGCTATTGTGGGTCAACACTCCGCCGACGTTCTGACTTGCGTGCCTCATCCTTGCGGCTTTGCGCAAGGGTGGGATGCCACGGTCGTGTCCACCATGGTGGTTTGACCTTGAGAGGGTAATTAAATGCTGCGTAGAGCAACCTTCGCGCTATTCGCCATATTGCTCGCCGTCTTCTCCACCTCCTGCGCCAAAAAGACTCCCACCCTCAATCTCCTCGTCTGGGAGGGCTACGCCGATCCCTCTTACGTCAAGGCCTTCGAAGAAGCCAACCACTGCAAAGTAACAGCCTCCTACATGGGATCAAGCGACGAGTTAGTCGCCAAACTCCGCGGCGGCAGCTCCGGCAACTACGACGTAATCTCGCCTTCAAGCGATGTAGCCACCATGGTTGCGACCACCGGTCTAGCCGCCCCACTCGATCTAACCAAGCTTCCCAGCTACAGTCAGCTTTCGCCGCAACTCACCACCCTATCGCTGGTCCGCGCAAAAGGAGACGTTTACGGCGTGCCTTTCGTCTGGGGTCCCAACCCTATGCTTTACGATACCACCGTATTTGCGCAGCCTCCCGACAGTTGGAACGTCCTCTGGGACCCGAAACTCAAAGGAAAAGTTTCCGTTTGGGACGATCTGTCCACCGTCTACATGGCCGCTCAGGTCCTCGGCTACGACAAGCCCGATTCCAGCCACATCTATAACTTGAGCGACGAGGAACTCGACGCAGTTAAGAAGAAGCTCATTGAGTTAAAGCCCAACATCCGCAAGATGTGGTCAACCGGCGGCGAACTTACTAACCTTTTTCAAAATCACGAAGTTGTAATCTCTATGGGCTGGCCGCTCATTACGAACCAATTGCGCAAAAGTAACTTCCCGATCGGCGAGACCATTCCCAAAGAGAACACCACCGGCTGGATTGATCATCTAATGATCACCGCCGGCAGCGAAACCAAAGATCTGGCCTATAAGTTCCTGGAGTACATGATCCAGCCGCAGACGCAGAAAAAGGTCGCCGACATAACCGGCTACACCCCGGCGAACCCTCACGCGTCGCAATACATGGCGCCCGAAGAAGTAAAGAGCCTGCACCTCGACGACGTAGATAATTACCAGAAGCGCCTGTATTTCTGGCAGAATGTTCCGCGCCGCGCCAAGTACAACGAGATCTGGAACGAAGTAAAAGCCACGCAATAATGGACAAGTGTGGCGCGGGCGCCCTCGCCCGCGAAAGCAAGCAGCGCACAAGATGACAGCCATGACAACCACGATGGAACCGGGAGTTCCAACCACAACTCAGCCAAGCGCCGCAACTCTCCTCTCCATCCGCTCCGTAGCCAAGCACTTCGGCAAAAACGTCGTCCTCGGCGACATCTCGCTCGAAATCGCCGAAGGCGAATTTCTGACCATCTTAGGCGAGAGCGGCTCCGGCAAAACTACATTCCTAAGAATCCTAGCCGGCTTCGAGCAACCCACCTCCGGAGAAGTCTGGATGTCCGGCGAGCGCCTCGACACCCAGCCTCCCTATCGCCGCCGCGTGAACACCGTCTTCCAGCACTACGCGCTCTTCCCGCACATGACCGTGGAACAAAACGTAGGCTATGGATTAGCCGTTGCCAAACGTCCCCCCGCCGAAATTCAATCGCGCGTATCCGAGGCTCTGGCAAAAGTAAAGATGTCCGCCTATGCCAAGTCGAAGCCATCGAAAATCAGCGGCGGACAACAGCAGCGCATCGCCCTCGCCCGCGCCCTGGTGAACCGTCCGCGCCTGCTCCTCCTCGACGAACCCCTCTCCGCACTCGACGCCAATCTGCGCCGCCAGATGCAGGTCGAACTAAAAGCCCTGCAGCGCGAAGTCGGCATCACCTTCATTTTCGTAACCCACGATCAGGAAGAAGCAATGGTAATGTCGGATCGCATCGCTCTCCTCCGCTCCGGAGAACTAGAGCAGGTGGCCACTCCGCGCGAAATCTACAGCCGTCCCGCAACCTCCTACACCGCGCAATTCATCGGACACACAAATCTATTGCAAGCCGACATTCGCCAAGGCATGGCCGCCTGTGGCGCATTGCAGTGGCCCACTTCCCTGCCCGACGGCCCTGCGCTATTTTCGCTGCGACCCGAGTGCATTCGCCCAATAACATCTTCGGACTCTCCAGGTAACGCAACCGTTCGTTTCTCTGCCAGGCTTCGCGACCAGGCTTTCCACGGAGCCACCGACCTGCTGCGCGTAGAATCCGATGGCGGACTCATACTAACCATCCGCATTGCCAGCCACGACCTGCCCAATTCCGAAGCCTCGCTGGAATTTGAATTCGCCCCCTCCGATGCCATCCCGATCCGCGCCACGAGCCTCATGTCCCGTTCCACTTTAGAATCCAAGGACGCCGTCTGATGTTCTCCCGCGCCTACCGCACCGCGATCACTGTCCCACCGCTGGTGTGGGTCGCAATATTCCTGCTCATCCCGTACCTGCTGATGTTCTGCTACAGCTTCTGGGCGGTGTCGCAGTCCGGAACCATCGTTCATTCCTGGACTTTCGATAACTACCACGAGCTCCTGACCAAGCCCGTTTACTGGGAGACGCTTCTCCGCTCCATGTGGATCGCCGCCCGCGTCATGTTCTTTTCCATGCTGTTAGGCTACCCGCTGGCCTACTTCCTCTCATTCCACGCTGGCAATAGAAAAGACCTCTACTATCAACTGGTAATCATCCCGCTGTGGGTAAGTTACTTAGTTCGCGCCTATGCCTGGAAGACGATCCTGGGCACCGACGGCGTCCTGAATACCCTGCTCCAATACGTCCACCTAACCCGCCATCCGCTGGACTTCCTGCTCTACAGCCCATTTGCCGTCGTACTAACACTGACGCATATCTATACGCCGTTCACGTTCCTCCCCATCTATGCATCCCTGGAACACATTCCGCGCAACTTAGTAGAAGCCTCGCACGACTTAGGAGCCACACCCACGCACACTTTCTGGCGAGTTATCTTCCCGCTCTCCATCCCCGGAGTCCTTGCCGGAGCCACCTTCGCCTTCGTCCTGAGTCTCGGAGACTTCCTAGCAGCGCTCTTGCTCGGCGGCCCCAGCGGTATCATGATCTCAAACATAGTAGTAAGTCTCTTCGGAGCCGCCTATAACTGGCCCCTAGGAGCCGCGATATCGCTCTGCATGTTAGCCCTGGTGTTAGCTCTAATCTTTTTCTCCGAGCGCCTGGAGAAAACGTGGAGCTTCTCATGAACGCCGGAATTGGTTTGTTTGCTGGACGACAGACTTCAGGCAGCGGTATCTTAGTACGCATGAAACGCCCGTGGGATGCCATTGCGTGGTGGGAGATTCGGCGGATTCCCTTCAATCTTCTCATACTCGTTGTGGGGCTTGTATCCGGGTTTATCGCCGCATTCGCTGGGAGCCATGTGCTTAACTCGAGCGTGGATCTGGGCAGCCCATTCCTGACAGTGATCTTTTATGCGTTGGCCGCCAATCTTTGCTACACCCTCGGGTGGATCACTGAACTCCTTTGGGCTTGGAGTGATACTGCTCAGACTGAGAAAATACAGCCTAAGATCTTTCGCCTCGGTTTAATCTTCTCGGTCAGTTTGACCCTCTTACCTGCAATTATTTTCACGCTGATCTGGGCGACCCACGGTTTCCGATGAAGATTTCAAAACGACCCATAACCGAAACTCCCCACTGGCTAACCACCCACGCCATAGCCGTCTTCGCCTTCCTCTATCTCCCCATCGTCATCCTCATCCTCTATTCTTTCAACGGACAAGGCGTAGGCGGCTTCCCACCGCACGACCTAACCCTGAACTGGTATCGCATCTTATTCAACGACGCCCCCATCTGGGATTCCGTCCTAAATAGTCTATTAGTGGCCGCAGCCGCCATGCTAATAGCCCTACTCTTCGGAATCCCCGCCGCCCTGGCCCTGGACCGCGCCAACTTCCCCGGCAAAGCGCTGTTCCGCCGCTTGGTTTTATTGCCGTTAATCCTCCCCGGCATAATCACCGGCCTGTCATTACTAATGCTTTTCCGTATAGGAGAGATAAAACTAAGCCTGCTAACTATAGTCTTAGGTCACGGCACCGCACTAATCTCCGTGGCCACCACCGAAGTCTTCGCCGGACTACAAAAACTAAACCGCGCCCAGGAAGAAGCCTCGCTAGACTTAGGAGCGACTTACTGGCAAACCTTCTGGCGCATAACAGTCCCCAACCTAAGACTCTCCATCATTGGAGCCGCTCTCCTGATCTTCACCCTATCCATGGACGAAATAGCCGTAAGCTTCTTCCTGATCGGCCGCGACAACACGCTTCCGCTGGAAATCTGGGGACGCCTCCGCCGGGGCATCACCCCAGAAATCAACGCCATCTCGACCATCATCTTCATGTTCTCGTTGCTCGCGATAGTCCTCTGGTATCGCTTGCGAACGCGGGCAGAAGTGACTCCGTAAACCGGCATAGAGGCGTCGAAACGAGCGTCCTCTAGTCACTCCCGGCCGTAACTCGATTTACTTGTGTTCGGCCGGAAATTGCGGTCTACTGCTTTGGTCATGCAAATCGTAAGAATTTCTGTCAAATCGCAAACATGGCGGGATATTGTCGCCGTCGCGATTGCGGTCACGTCAGCGGTTTTATCGCTTCAAGCCCAAGACGCGACTTATCCGCCACACAAACCAACTCCTCCGTCAATTGGATCCCAGATTGTTCTGCTGACCGAATCCGTGGTTCAGATTCAGTGGGTGCACACTTTAACTTGGTAAACGCGCCGCAAAGCGTCCACCTCCTAAATCCAGGGCAGTGCATCCGTATCGGCATATATGCCAAAGGCGACAATCGCGACGGTTTTCTTAGAAAATCGAAATTGTCGTTCCGCGTAAACTTCGCCGGTCATAACGATGTCCACCCACTCTCATTTCCTTCCGATTTCAAGCAGATCAAACCGGAGGGCGAAGACTTCGCGGCCGCCGCGCTGGGCTCTGCCGGCGTCAAATTTCCGGAGGCGATGAAGACAATGGCCACCTTAGGCGTCTCCGCTGACCATTGGTGCGTCCCCACCTATTCCGGCGACGGAACCGCCACCGTCGAGGTGGAGGTCGAATCGCCCGACGGTCATCAGGCTCTAGATTCCTCAACCATTCAAATCGAGAGTTTCGACACCGGCGCTAAGAACTCGTTTAAGGACGCAAAAGAATTCGGTGCGTTTTTGCAGACATACTATCGGCAACCAAACCCTGCGCGGTTACTTCCAGCCTTGCAGTTCCTAGTTGCGGAACAGGCTCAACACTCGCGCGAAGGCCAAGCGGAGATCATCTCCGTTTTTCTTGGTGCCGCAGCCAAGGCCGATCCCAACGCAGCCCAGGACTTCCGAAATCGCATCGTCGTCCAACCGCCATTGACCCGCGCACTTGGCCTTCTAATCCTTCGTTGGGCCGGATACGACATCAGCGGCGTGCTAAATTCATGGAGTGCCGAAGAGCGGCAGAAATTCCTAAGCCTCACTCCACGGCAGGATCCCTATGATCTGTCTCCCACAAAAGACCTGTTTCAGCACCTCGATATGATGTGAGCTGTTTTCGAAGCGACGGGCGAGTTCAAACCCGTAGAAACCATTGCCTGCGCTTTGAGTTGGAGATCCGATTACGACGACTTTGACACGCTGCGAAAAACTCCAAACCATCCATCAACCCTCACGCCGTCGATTGTTCGGGGAGTTACTTACACCGCCGCTGGTTGGTCTCTATGGTCGTTTCAACGAAACGATCCCTTGGTGGCTGATTACATATACTACCTACTCGCCTCGTCAGACGCCCCAGAGTCAGTCAAGTCCGAACTTATAGGGCTATCCACCAACCCAGCCTTTAAGCGGGCCGGTGGGCAGTAACCGAGGCAGTCGGCGGCTTGGTAGCCAAGTGTGTGTAGAGCGGGCGGCCGGCTCAGGTCCCCTGATCTCGCGGGGACCAGCATCACAAACCCTGCACCATCCTTCGCGCTCTCCGCGGCGAGATTCCACAACCGCCGCGACCCCAAGATTTTTTCATCACATTTTTCTCGTACCGCCATCACAGACCTGCACCGTAATCAGTGCGAAGATTCCCCTGCAGTGCAGCATCGAGAACTGCGCCCGTCTCCAGAGACGGACCGATAATCCGCCGCAAAACCATCTTCGGCGGCTCTTTGACAAACCTACAAAATCCCCGCTAAGTCCTTATTTCTGAATACGTTACAACTAAGTCCTTTGGTTATAATACTTTAGCGAAAATCAGGGGGGGGTGGGGTACCAAACCTTACCGCAATTCATTAATACCCGCACCAAATCATTTGCCCAAAAGGAGCAATCATAATGTCATCTTCTTCCGACAAACCTTCAGTCAAACTTTGCGAACAACGAAAAACCAACGGAGATCCCTGCAAATCTCCCGCTCTCCACGGCAAGAGGTTTTGCCACTACCACGAGATAATGGGCCCATCGCCGATCAACATCAATAATTCCGACGCCATCCCTTCCACTCACATCTACCTCCCTCCACTCGAAGACCCCGTCTCCATCCAGTCGGCCATCTCCGAAGTTTGCGAGATGATGCTCCACCGCCGCATCGAGCCGAAAGAAGCTACCGCCCTGTTCTACGCCATGCAGGTCGCCTCCACGAACATGGCCATCCTGAATGGCAATAAAAATCAAAAGCTAAATTCGCAGACGAGTTCAGCTACTTCGTCCGAGCCCAAGCGCTTGCCGCCAGGAACAATTCAGGCCTGCGAACAACCGCGACGCCGCCATCGCCGTCAGCGCACTTGAAAATGAAAGTCGGACCGCTTGGCTCGGCCCTGCGAACCTCCTCGCCATAGTAAAGTAGTGTTAAGCCCCAATCTGCAGTCCTGAGGAGTTTTCCATCTGAACCCGAGCATTCGCAACATCGCCATCATCGCCCACGTGGATCACGGCAAGACCACGCTGGTTGACGCCATGCTGCGCCAGAGCGGCACTTTCCGCGACAACGAGACCGTGGCCGAACGCGTCATGGACTCGAACGATCTCGAACGCGAGCGCGGCATCACCATCCTCGCCAAGAACACCGCTGTGTTTTACGCGGGAGTGAAAATCAATATCGTCGATACGCCCGGCCACTCCGATTTTGGCGGCGAAGTGGAGCGCGCGCTCAAGATGGTCGATGGCGTAATGCTGCTGGTCGATGCCAGCGAAGGCCCGCTGCCACAAACTCGTTACGTGCTCAGCAAGGCGCTCGAAGCGAACCTGAAGCCGATTCTGGTCATTAATAAGATCGACCGCCCCGACGCGCGTCCGCAGGAAGTTCTGAACGAAGTTTACGACCTCTTCATCGATCTTGACGCGAAGGAAGAGCAACTGGATTTCCCCGTCCTTTATACAAACGCCAAAGCAGGCACCGCCGCCGTGCATCAGGGAGCGCACGGCGAAGATCTCCGTCCGCTGTTTGAAGCGATCATCGACACCATCCCCGCACCACAGGGAGACAAAGACGGACCGCTGCAAATCCTGGTCGCGAATCTCGATTACAGCGACTACCTTGGCCGCCTGGCCATTGCCCGCGTTTTTTCTGGAACGATGAAGACCGGCGAAGACGTGGCCATCGCCAAGCGCGACGGGTCGTTTCACAAAACGAAAATCACCAAGCTCTTCAGCTTTTCCGGACTCAAGCGCACCGACATCACCGAAACTTCGCTCGGCGACATCATTGCGGTCGCCGGCGTCGAAGGCATCACCATCGGCGAGACCATTACCAGCGCGGAAAATCCCGCTCCGCTTCCGCCCATCGTCATTGACGAGCCGACGATTGCCATGCTCTTCACCATTAACACGTCTCCCTTTTGCGGACGCGAAGGCAATTACGTTACCTCGCGCAACCTGCGCGAGCGCCTGGAAAAAGAGCTGCTCACCAATGTCTCGCTGCGCATGGAAGAAACCGGCAGCACCGATTCATTCAAGGTTCTTGGACGCGGTGAATTGCAGCTTTCGATTCTCATTGAAATGATGCGCCGCGAAGGCTACGAACTGATGGTTGGCAAGCCTGAGATCGTCACCAGGCATGACAAAGATACTGGCAAACTCATGGAGCCGGTCGAGCACCTCACCGTCGATATTCCAGAAGAATTCGTAGGCGTAGTCATGGAACACGTCGGCTCGCGCAAAGGCGAAGTCGCTAACATGCACAATCACGGCTATGGCCGCGTGCGGGTGGAATTCCGCGTACCCAGCCGCGGACTGATTGGACTGCGCAGCACGCTGCTCACCGACACGCGCGGCACCATCGTCATGAATGCGCTCTTCGCTGGCTATATCGAGTGGCAGGGAGAAATTCCGCATCGCCCCACCGGTGCGCTGATCGCCGATCGTCCCGGAGTTACGACCTCTTACGCTCTCTACAATCTGCAGGAGCGCGGCACACTTTTCGCCGGGCCTGGCACCGATGTTTACGAAGGCATGATCATAGGCGAGAACGCAAAAGATACGGATCTCGACGTCAATATCGTGCGCGAGAAAAAGTTGACGAACATGCGCGCGTCCACTTCCGATGAAGCAATTCGCCTGGTTCCATACAAGAATCTCAATTTAGAGCAGGCAATCGAATTCATTGCCGAAGACGAGTTTGTCGAGGTGACTCCGAAATCGCTGCGTTTGCGGAAAAAGATTCTGCAGTCGAATAAACGAAAGAAGGGCTCGCTGGCGACGGTCGAAGGCTGATCCGCTAACGTAGGGACAGCCGCCGAGGGCCGAATCGGTTAAAGCGGCAGTTCTTGCACGGTTGGAAAATGATGCTGTTCGCGTCCGACTTTGCCATCGTATTTGGTCGTCATCTTGAAAAGTTCCAGCCGTCCGTCGGCAGCAAGCGGACGACAATGATCGCGAAGCGGCTGCATTTTCGCCGCTTCAAGCGGAGTGAAATTCACCGCGACCTGCAGATTTTGATTCAGAACCTGCATACTGTCCACGCCGCTGATCGTGGTCGCAACGGGAAGACTCATGGCATAGCGCAATCCCTGTTCGGGCGTGATGGCGCCGTGTCGCACCAGTTCGCCGCTTCCTCCCAGGCTTTTCATGCCGAGCGCTGCAATGCCTCGGCGATTCGCTTCCGGCAAAACGTGCGTCTCAAAACTGCGGAAGGTCGCATCACAACAATTCAGCGGCATCTGCACCGTATCAAACGGAAAATCGTGCGCCAGCATTTTCAGGTGAATCTCAGGATCCTTGTGGCCCGTAATCGAACCTTGCCATCCTTCTTAGCCTTCTCCAATGCCTCAGCAGCGCCGTTGGGCCGTATAAAAAGTTCAGGATCATTTTCAAAGGCCATGCCGTGGACTTGCCACAGATCAAGATGATCGGTTCGCAGCCGCCGCAAGGATTCTTCGAGCATGGTCAGGGCAAGGCTCGCGTCGCGGCCGTGAGGACAGGTTTTCGTCATCAGGAAAACTTTGTCGCGGAGCCGCTTCAGGCCTGCTCCCATCCAGACTTCCGTCTTCCCTCTGCGATATTCCCAGCAATTGTCATAAGACGTGATTCCGCCATCGACCGCCTGATGGATGATCTCAACCGCGGTCTTCTCATCCGTGGCATCGCCGAGGTGATGGCCTCCAAAACCAAGAATCGAGACCTTGTCGCTCGAGCGGCCGAAATTTCTAAGCGGGATGGTTGCATTGGAGGTTTGGGGCATGGGCTCACCTGTCTTGGCTAGGACGTGCCGATTGTTAAGGAGTCTTTGATGCAACGGGATATAGGAGGGTTGGGCGATGAGCCTATTTTGAGTTTTTTCGGTCCGGCATTGATCACTGGTTTGCTCCCGGTTCAATTTAGAGTCGATGCCACTAGGTGCAACAAGGGTTATTGTGTTACCTTGAAACCGTTGGATGGGAGCAACCAAAATGCGCACCCAGAAAGGCTTTTCGCTGATCGAACTGCTGATCGTGGTAGCGATTATCTTGATTATCGCCGCGATTTCCATTCCCAACCTATTACGCGCCCGAATTTCGGCGAATGAGGCGTCCGCTGTGGGATCGCTTCGCGCCATCAACAGCGCCATGATTTCGTACAATTCCTCTTACCCCACCGTCGGCTTTGCCGCTAATTTATCGGCTCTAGGGGGCACCTGCACGGGCAGCACTGTGCCCACTTCGACCGCAGGTTGCCTGATCGATACGACGCTGGCTGGGGGCACCAAGAGCGGTTACTCGTTCGTCGCCGTGTCTTCGGGTAGTGCACCGACTGGGTCTTACTACGCCTATGCAAATCCGTTGACTTCAAATAGCACCGGCGTGCGTTCCTTCTGCTCCGTTCAGGATGCTGTCGTTCGTGTCACTGGCACCACTTCCGTCAGTACCTGCGCCGGAACCGAAACCCCATTGCAATAAAGCAGTGGCTCAAAACCAGCCGAGCGCAGCCTTCCTGATCGACCGCGTCGCCCCGAACGACGACGCGCAGGTGGCGAAGGCGATCAAGGTATTAATCCAATTTGGCAAATGGAAAAGAGAGAATGAATGAGCTGAACTTTATTCTGACTAAGCATAGGGAGAGTCACCACGGGGGTACTCGAGAAATCTTGCGACTATCGACCCCACCGAGCGGTGAAGCGTGAAATACACATCTTAACAGGGTTAAGATGGTGAGCGCGGTAGGAATCGAACCTACAACCTACTGATTAAGAGTCAGTTGCTCTGCCAATTGAGCTACGCGCCCGTGCCGACGGGGGAATGGGGACAAACAGAAATTATACCATTCGGGTTGCGGACTCTCTGCAGCCCCGGACTCTCGGGTAGTGACAACCTTGTCACTACCGACTCTCGGTAGTGGCTCAATTTGCGAAACCGATCACCACAAAGGCCACGAGAGTCCACGAAGGAAGACATTGAAAACTAGAATCCTTCGTGACACTTCATGTCCCTGGTGGTTCACGGGTTCTTATTGTTGGACCACGAAAATGAGCCACTACCGGACTCTCTGTTTATTTCGTCGAATGAAGTTCTTCAATGCCAGTCTTGATGCGGGAGTGGCGGCCGCGCGGGCAAACAGATTAAGCACTTTTCCAGAATTTGGCGTGTGGCTTCTCTACGAACCTTTGCGGGGCGTTCGTGCCATTACGCATTCGTCTGATTAGGCCGAGGCAGCTTCCCGGTTTGGCTCCGAAACGGCAGTGTTCGAACCGGGCTTCGAGCCGAGCACTGGTTTCCGAATCGGAACCACCTCGGCAGGAACCGGCGCTCGCCGCTCGACTCTTCCGATTATGGGCCGATCGGACGCGACAGCGGCGCCCAGGGATACGAATCGGTTCTCGGTCCACAGGCGATCGATTAATCGGCGCTGCCATGGGCGCAGAACTTGCTGCGGCAGCGAGAAAAAATTTCGAAATGTCCAGATTAAATACGCACGCTCCAGGAGGTTCGGTTGCACATATCGAGGACCGATGGGCGTATCCAGTTGAACGATGCCATCGATGAGTTTTTCAGTCCACATATACTGCTCCACCCTTTACTGCTCCACATTTGAACATTGACCCGATCTGCCTTCAAATCCAAAGGCGGAATTATTGCACCATTTATAGGTCATTGAAAAGCAATCTTTTCATTTTGCCTCAAAAATTCGGGCGCTGCCGGCTTCACTTCGGAGTGAGAACAGGATCAATTTGAGAAAATGTCCCGGCAGCGAACTACATACCCAAGCATCGATGAAACAATTTCAAATAATCTCCGGGAGAGAGGCGATGCGGTTGATGGTGGCGGCAACGCCCATACCCTTGTCGTCCGACTTCTCGACCCGCACAACCGAGGCTTCGCAGAGCGTCCAGCCTCCCAACCCAAGACCCATGGCGGGAGGCAGCATGATCACCAGTTCGAGTTTCGATCCGGCTTTCAGTTCCGACTCAGAATAGAGAAAAATGCCCGATGAACTTAGGTCGCGACTCAGCCCTCCATGCTCGCCACCCTGATGACGCACTTTCACGGGGACACGTACTCGTACGCGCACGCTCGATCGTCTTTCGTCCGATTTGGAGGACGTACTCCCCGTCATATGCGGTTGAAGCGGATTAGAAAGTGAATTTGACTGCCAGTTGAATACCTCGCGGTCCACCGCCGCCGAGGAACGGGTTGCCGATGCCAACGTCGCCGGTGGCGGCGATGTGATACGCGCCATTGCCAACTTCCCTGCCGGCCCCGTTCGCAACGAACCCACATCCGGCGCCGCTATTGCAGATGGGGCTCGTGGGGCCAGCCGCATCAGCTATGAATGCAGGCAGGAATGGATTCGCAAAATTCGGGTGGTTAAGAATGTTAAAGAAGTCGGCACGGAACTGCATGTTGAGCCGCTCGCTGAGCACTGTGGTCTTAAAGAGAGCAAAATTCCACTCTTTGAAAGCAGGACCTCGCAAGGAGTCGCGTCCCTCATCACCGAAGTGCCGAGTACCAGGGATGCAGTCCTGAGCTGTACCGGTTATGGTGCTTGACGTGAGCCCCGGCTGAATTGTGCATGGGATTGCAAAGGAATTCAGGTCAAGGAAGTTGAAGGGGTTTCGAGAATCGTACTTGATGGGTCCGACGACATCGGGCCGGTCAAACCCGTTGCCGCTGCCGCTGTAGTCATCCTCGAAGTTGTAGTTCAGTTGGAAGGGTTGGCCGTCTTGCAGAGTCAAGACGCTGTTGATGCCCCAGCCATTTTTCAACCGCTGCCAATCCCCGTCCATCTTGGGAAGCTCGTAGGCAAAATTCCACGTCAAGCGTTGCGGAATGTTGAAGTTCGAAGGTGCGTATTCGAGCTGCGGATTGTTGCTGTCGTTGGGCTGGGCGGCATTCGGCTCGAAATCCTCACCATCGCTGGAGTTATCGAGCGACTTGGAATACACATAGTTCACAATGGACGTGATGCCGTGCCAGCCATTGATGCGAAAACTGGTTTGCAACGAGTTGTAATTGGACTTACCGGTCGAGTTTTCTTGCAAGATGTAGAAAGCATCATAGGGATTGTCCTCATAATTGCGCGGCACACCATAGGATGGGGTAATCGTACCCATCGTAGCGCACTCCGCAGGCGTGAGATTCCCACAGTCAGACGTGTAGATTTGTTCTTGGCTGGGCTGGCTGAGGTCGAAGAAGCGCCACAGACGATGTCCCTGCGAACCGACGTAGCTCAGCTGGAGCACAGCCTTGCTGGAAATCTGCTGCTGGATGTTGAGGTTGTAGTTCTCCATGTAGGGCGTCTTGATGTTGCGGTCGAAGCCGAAGGCGTCGCACTCGAAGCCACAACCGGTGCTCTGCGCAAACACGGGTTGTTGATAAACGATGGGTCCACCGTTCGCGGCGCTCGAGAGAATCGGATCTGGACCGACGTTGTTGTAGGCTGGGCCGGGATCGAAGTAGGGCGAATAGGGCAGATGGCCCATCACCATGTCTTGTGAGAATGCGTCGTAGAACATGCCGAACCCGGCGCGGACCACGGTCTTGCCTTTTCCAGTGACGTCCCATGCAAGGCTTACGCGCGGTGCAAAGTCCTTCTTGTCAGGATTGTAAAGACTGCTCAGGCCGGGCTGGCCGACTTGCGTCAGGGTAAACGTGTCGTTGACCGCATCGAGATTGGTGATATTACTGAGCAGATTGTTCTTCTCCTGCACGACTCCGAAATAATCCCAGCGCAGGCCGTAATTGAAAGTTAACCGCGGCGTCAGACGGAAGCTGTCCTGACCATAGAAGCCGAAGTTGTTCTCGTATGTATGACGGGTCGAGTCCCCGTAATACTGGAAGCTGGCGGTTGGTTCGAGATCGACATAACCGGCGAGAAAGTCCTCGATCCCAGTACTATTGGGATTAACTCCCCCGCCAGTGAAGGCCAACCTGCCCCGGAAGTACTTATCAAAATACTGCTGCACTGACGTGCGATGGAAATCGAAGCCAAACTTGATGCTGTGCTTGTTGATTTTCCACGAAAAGTTATCGAGAATCTGGTTGTTCGAATCGAAACGATGACGTGGAACGCTGCTGGTGGTGCCGAGTTGCGCCAATCCACTTACTTCAATTATCGGCAGACCCTGGTCGTTGAGCCCACCAGCGCAACTGGAGACGGTGGTTGCGTCGCAAAGGCCGATCGAGCTGGGGTGGAAGCTCTGGTCGCCGGCAAAAAAGCCTTCCGCAAAGCGATTCCAGCCATAGCGGAGTTCGTTGATCTTGTTCGACCCGATGGTGCGCGTGTAAGAGAGTGAGACCAATTGCACTCGCGTCGGCGTGAAGGTGTTAAAGCCCGGCAATTGGCCGCCGCTGGCAGTGAGCGCAAGCGGAAACGATTGGATACTATCCCCGAAGAAGTAGCGTCCAGTGAGGGTGTTGTTAGGGTTGATGCTGTGATCGATTTTGGCAATAAAGCTGGTCAGGTCGTTATAAGAGGGGGAAACGACGGAAGCGGTGCCGGCATTAGAGACCATACCGGGGTTCGGATCCGCCAAATTCGGCGCCGGCCAGGGATGGCGCGCCAGCAGCGAGGCGATCACCGGGTTGCTGGCGTCGCTTGGTTGCAGCGATCCGTCAGCGGCGGTGCCAGTTGGCACAGAGGCTATCGTCACCACGCCCACCGGCTCCTTCTGGCCTTCATAATCGACGTAAAAGAAAGTCCGGTCTTTGATGATCGGCCCGCCTAGTGACGCGCCGTATTGATTGTTATGGAATGGAGCCTGCGGGTTCGGGATCGGCAGTCCTGTGACTGGATTGGATACAGTAGTCGGATTGAAGTAATTTCGGGCATCCAGCGCGTTGTTCCGGAAATATTCTCCGGCTGTGCCGTGGATTTGATTGGCGCCGCTCTTGGTCACAATGTTCACGACTGCGCCCGCATTGCGCCCATACTCCGGCTCGAAATTAGAAAGAACATTGACTTCCGCAACGGCATCGATAGGCAAGATCGTCGACGGCGTGCCGAATACGCCCGCCTGATTGATGGCCGGATCATTGCGGTAACCATCATTCATGTCGGTGCCGTCGAGCAAATAGTTGTTCGAGCGTCCGCGGGCGCCGTTCATCGAGAATTCGCCGAAAGAGCCGGGGGAGTCGGAAATCTGGTCGGGAGAACCGGCCACTCCAGGATTGAGATAGATAAGCTTGGTGTAGTCACGGCCGTTGACGGGCATATCCGCGACGGTCTGGGCGGTGATGACACCGCCAAGATCATTTGTTGTCGTCTCGACCATGGGCAAATCCTCCGCCGAGACTTCGACTCGAGTCGATACTTGTCCGGTCTTGAGGGCGGCATCCACACGGCGTTCGGTGGCGACATCGACAGCTACTCCTGTCGCCGCGAAGGTTTCGAAGCCGGTTTGTGTCACCGTGACCGAGTAGGTGCCAATAGGCAATTCGGGCACGGAGTAACTGCCATCCGCGCTTGTGGTGGTTGTGCGTTCCAGCCCAGTGGCCACGTTGCGGACTTTGACCGTCGCTCCCGCCACGAATGCTCCGCTAGGATCAGTCACGGAACCCAGGATTGTCCCACGAAATGTTTGCCCTACAAGGGCCGCCGCCGAAAGTAGAACGAATATAAACGATAAACGCAGTTTCATTTCCGCTTCTCCTTCAATCGTTCGCGGGGAGCGAAACACACGCGGTCCGCGAACAGCAAACACAATTCCGTTTTAGGTTCGCGGAATTATAAACGAGTCCGCGAGAAAGGTCAGTGTCAGAACTCATAGAAAGAATTGATGGAAGGAATCAGCGCGTAGGAAGAGAAAAGAGAAACGCGTGTGCGAATTTGGCAGCGCTCGGCGGAGTTTCCGAAATCCACGGAGTTCCGAGGCAAAAGCAAATGCTAGAAGCTGAAAGCTACGCCGCCGCGAGCTGACCGTGCCGATTGCACCAGGTAAAGCGTACGGCCATCGCGTCCCATTACTGGGACGTAGCCCTGCGCGAGTAGATTTCGCAGGTCCATAAGAAGTTCCATATGTCCTGCAAGGAAGCTGGCAGGGATCGGCTGCCGGAAACAGAAATCCAGGTAGGGATCGGCTTGGCCCGCCGAAGTGTTGAACTCGTCGACTGGGGTGAGCGGCGCATGACCGGCGTAGCGATAAGATGCGATCCAGCGGGTCTTCATCTTGGGGATGCTCCCGCTAAACTTCGCAGCCACAGCCTGTCGGCGCTCGGCGCGAATCCACTCTCGCGCATCCTGCAACTGGACGTCGGGACGGGACAGGTCCAGCACGCCTCCGTAGGAATAATCCAAAGTTGCGGTCAAATCGGAGAACACTTTCCGCTGCAACACCACGCGAACTCCGCGCGTCGTAAAGTTGTTGCCCTGATAACTGAACGTACCCGAGTAAATGTCCGGTAGAATCTCACCGGATTCGACCATCATTTCTCCGGGAGCCATGGCACCGACGCCGGTCAGCACTGGATCGGAGATGCTATCGGCGTAGAGCGCAACCTGCATGCTGTTCCTGCCGATACGCTGGGAGAGCGATATTTCCTGATGATGGGCCTTTTCAACGGCCGGAGAGAAGTTGGTGATACTCATGCGAGGCGCAGTCTCGCTCAGGTCGGCTGAAGCTGACTCGAAACCATCTCCGTCCGAGCCGTCGTCAGCCAATCGAGCCATGCCCAGGCGTTGTTCCAATCCGGTAGTCGGGACTGCGCTCGCGAATTGGTATTCGAAAACTGTATTTGGCGTGAGGTGGAAATCAGCCGATCCGAAGGGTTTGAAGGCATTCACCCGCCCCATAAATTGGATCGTCTGCAATTCGCTGCCGAGTTTCATCTCTACTTTGTCGCCGAAGACCACACGATCAGAACTGGTGGCCGAGAGCGCCTGCAAGGAAGCGTCGGGCATAGCATTCTGATCGGGAGAATTCAACCTGAGAGCGGTAATCGCTATGGAAGGTTCAAAAACGCCGTTGAAGCGATTCGTATAGGTGGTACGGAGCACGGCCGACGGGACACCCGAGCCGTCGGAATCATAACCGACATTGCCATTTAATCGGAGGGTACCGGTCGACAGCAGCGATCGTTGGACAGCAAAACCAGCCGTCATATCCGACGGACTGCCAAAACCTTGCCCCGGCGAACCGGCCAGCAGGGTCACGGTTCCCTTCAGGTTATGGTCGGAGTCGGACTCGCCGCTTTGGGCGACTACGGTCGTGCCATCTTCCAGCACCCGCAGGATGGGACGGTTGGCTACTGAGCGCAGCGTCCACTTCCAGTCGTCATCGTCCACAGGACCTCGCAACGGAACCAGCTGAATGGCCTCGAACAAAGTGGTCAGGGTGACATTCACCATCGCCTTTGAGCCGGCATGGACGCCGATTTTCTCACGCAGGGAAGGCAGGAAAGAAGGTGCGCTAACTTTGACGCTATAGGTTCCGGGCAGGAGACTCGCGACCGAGTAGAAACCGTGATCGTCGGTGAATACTCGGAGCGCATCGGCGGCCGAACTTAGAATTTCCACCGCCGCACCCATTTGCGGCGCTCCACTGCCATCGCGCACGTATCCGGAGATCGCACCCGACGCCGCACCCGGAAGGCTTCCCGGCCACGCCGGAAGAGCCACGGTCGCGACCACGACGGCAACGAGTACGATGAACCCGAGCTTTCGGAACATCTCGCCACCACCCTCTGGGGGAACGAGGCAGGGGTTTACTCTACAGCAAAAGTCGCTGTTGGGTCCACCATCTGCTTGGAAAGGTTGTCGTTCACCTTAATCTCGATCTTGTATAAGCCCGGCTGCAAGTTCGCGGCTGAAAGCGTCTTCTCCAGCGTGACTTGGTCACCCACATTGCCCATGGTATCGGTCGACTCGACGGTATGGATGACCGCCTTGTTATTGACGTCGGTCACATTGTACTCGATTGTGGCTGAAGGCTTGTGGGTCTTGTCGTCCACGCTGAGATTGTAGACTTGCATCCAAAAATTGAGCTTTTGATTGCGCTTGAATGAAATGGGCTTGCCATCGGAAGGCGCCACACGCGGCCGCACTTTCATGGTGCCGATGACAAAATTACCCGTGCCTACGTTCTTGGTTGCCACTGGCTCCATCTGGTCGGCAATGATCAGCGTTGAGTTGCTTAACCTGTCTTCGCTGAAGTCCGGGATCTGAATGGCATGGCTCCAACTGCCCGTGCGATCACCGTTTACGTCTTTAACGACGACATCCAGGCGGTAACGGTTTTGGCTGATGCGCAACGGCAGCGCCTTCCAATATACAGAAGAATTTTCGGCCGTCTTGGGCAACAGTTCCACCGGCACATCGACCTGCACCGTGTCTTCAAAGGTTTGTACAACCTTGCCGGTCAGCGTAGTCACGCGCCCAAAAATATTGACAGTGCCGCGCTCCACTCCGTCCTTGTTCTGGAAGGTCACGTCGCGGTTCTTGATTTGAATCGTGACCGGAACCAGCACGGTGTCGCTGGTCACCTTCACGAAGTCCGCACGTACATCAAACGGCATCAGGTTGACGCTGATCTTGTGGCTGACGATTTCTTCCAGATCCTTGAACTTCACCGCCGGCGGCGCTTGCAGTTTGGCGAACTGGCTTAGGCGATCGAATTCCTTGGTCTGCAAATCCTGATTAAAAGGGCCGGCGCCCAGTTGCTCGAGTCCAGGGTTGCTGAACCTTTGCGTCTTGCTCGACATACCCATTTGTTCGTACAGCGTGAGGCCGGCATTCGGAGTGTACTTTAATGCGTCTTTTTCGGAGCGGTCCAACGTCATGTGATAGTCGTTGCACATGCAGGTATCGACGAACTCGATGATCACTTCCTGCCCTATTCCCTCGATATAGCGATATCGCCATGTTTCAAAAGGATAGGTGGAAGTCTCACCGCCGCCTTCCTCCATGGGGCGTTCATAGCTGCCACCGGAGGGATGCGAGTCGATTTCGTCAGGCGGCCCATAAACGATGTACATATGGCCACGGTCGGTCTTCCAGCCTGGAATTCCGGCTGCGAAGTGCTCGTTGGAGTACGCTATCCGCCGGTAGTGTTCTTCCTTATATTCGTTCTCTTCCGTGTCGGGGGTGGGATCGCGGCGCTGCCAAAAGGCCTCAATGAACTGATCGCGCTCTTCGTCGTTGGAGAGCTGCATGAAGGCAGATTTTTCTTCGTCGGTAATGATCCAGTGGACGTCTTCGTCGAGCCATTTCCGATAGGTCTTGCTTAACTCAATCCGCAGCGCCTTGGCGTTCTTCTGTTTCTGCTTTTCCGGAATCGGGCGTTTCAGTGGATCTGTTTGTTTCCCCTGAGCCGCCGTGGCATCGGAATCCGCTGCTTTGTCTGTATCCTGCGCCGGTGAAATTGCGGCAAAAGCCAACGTCATCACGCTCGCCAGCAAGCCAGCAAAGCAACGATTTCGACAACCTGCGGAGAACATAGAAGGGCCTACCTCACGAGAAACGTCAGTAGCCTAATTCTATGTTCATTGGATACAACATGGCAAGAAGAAGTGGCCTGGCAGGAGAAACATTTCACTGGCGGAGGTCAGGTTCTAAATCCCTTAAGAATCCTTGCTTTGCGGATGAGTGAGAATGGACCATTGTCGATTATGCATAGGCCCACGGCGGCTGTCGCCGAACTGGGAGCACGATATAATGGATTGTTCGGCGGATCTCCCTCCGTAAGCCGACTGAAACGACATAGAGGGAGAGGCCTGTTTCGCGGAAACTCGGGAACTTTCCTGCCAGTCTAAACGTAACTGTTTACATCTGCGGTGCGTTTTCGTCCCTCTATAGCGAGGATGGGGAGTAAGCCCGAAATGACCAAAGCTGAGAATTCATGGGCCCCGGCTTGCCTTGCGCATAGGTCGGCGAGACGTTATCCAATATTTAATCGTACTTATGAAGACCTGGAAAAAAGTACTGATCGGCGTTGGCGCGGCCTTGGCGCTCGGCATCATCGTATCCATCACCATTTACCAGAGTCGCAAAAACGTGGTCACAGTGCAGACCGGGAAGGTCCAGAGGGAAAGCCTGACCTCAGTGGTCAGCGCTTCCGGTGAAATCAAGCCCAAGACGTACGTCAACATTGGAGCCAATGCTTTTGGCAAGATTATTAAGTTGCATGTGAAGGAAGGCGATCACGTGAAGAAAGGCCAACTGCTGGCACAGCTTGAGAATGTGCAATCGTCAGCCGATGTCAATGCTACGCGGGCTTCCGTGCAGGCCGCCGAGACCGACGCAATCGCCGCTGATGCTGCACTCAAGACTTCGCTTGCCGATTTGAATCGCGCCAAATCGGACGCCGCCCATGCCAAGCTCGACTGGGACCGAGCCCAGGGCCTCTATAACGCCGCGCTCATAGCCAAGCAGGATTACGACATGAAAAAAGCGGGATGGGAGCAAGCCGATGCCGGGTTAGCGCAGGCCGAGGCCCGCGTTGCGCAAGCCCGAGCACAAGAGGATTCCAGCGATAAACACATCGCCCAGAATCAGGCTAATCTGACTCGGGTTACCGATGTGCTGCAAAAAACCACCTACGAAGCGCCCTTTGACGGAGTCATCACAAATCTTCCTGTCCGTGAGGGCGAGACCGTGGTCATAGGAATCCAGAACTCGCCCGGCAGCACGCTCATGACGCTTGCCGACATGTCCGTCATTACATCGGAGGTTAAGGTTGATGAGACTGACATCGTTAATGTGCGTCTCGGTCAGTCGGCTGAAGTGACCATCGACGCTATCCCGCACAAGATTTTCCATGGCGTCGTCAGCGAAATCGGGGACAACGCCATCGTGAGATCGACCGGAGTCGCTACTTCGCAGGCCACTTCAACGAGCGAGGAAGCCAAAGACTTCAAAGTTGTAGTAACGCTCAGCGATCCGCCCGCGGACCTGCGCCCGGGCCTCTCGTCGACCGCGAAGATAACGACCGCGACGCGCGACAATGTGCTCAGCATACCGCTGCAAGCGCTCACCATCCGCACGCAAGCAGATCTGGTGCCAAAGGATAAAAATGCAGGTAAGAGTGTTCAGGCAGCGGCAAGTGCTCCGGCCGAAGCATCGAAGTTGAAGGAGGAAGTGCAGGGAGTGTTCGTGATCCGCAACAAGAAAGCCGAATTTGTTCCCGTGGATACCGGCATCAGCGGCACCACGGATATAGAGATCACGAACGGTTTGCGGGAAGGTGACGAAGTGATTACCGGCAGCTACAAGGTTTTGCGCACTCTGAAGCCGGGAACAAGAGTCAAAATAGACAACACGGCCCCGAAAAAGGAAAAGGAAACCTAGGCATCGAATATCCTAGAGACGGGTCTTGCCCTCTGCGCGGGAGACGCGGCAAGCCGCTTCTCTACAACGACTGTCTAACGTCTGCCGGGTTAGAACGTCCAAGACAGAACGGCTATAGGAGCGTGCGTGCCCAAGCCCGATTCGCATAAGGAGAACAAAATGGCCACTGCCGAGTTACTTCCCATCGATAAACTTCCCATTGATAAACCAGCGAATTGGGACGCCCCGAACTCCTACATGATCACCACCGAGGATCTGTGGAAAAGTTACGACATGGGCTCGGAACAGGTGCATGCTCTTCGCGGCATCAACCTGCGCATCCAGCGCAACGAATATGTTGCCATCATGGGTCCATCCGGTTCGGGCAAATCGACACTGATGAACCTGATCGGCTGCCTGGACTCGCCGACCAAGGGCCAGTACTGGCTTAACGGACAACGGGTCAGCGAGCTCGACGATGACGAACTAGCCCGCATACGCAACAAGGAAATCGGATTCGTCTTCCAGACCTTCAACCTGCTGGCCCGTGCCACTTCATTGCACAACGTGGAACTGCCTCTGATCTACGCCGGCATTCCCTCCGATGAGCGGGTTGAGCGAGCCAAGGCAGCGCTGACCTCGGTTGGCATGGAAGCACGCATGAACCACAAGCCCAATGAACTCTCCGGCGGGCAGCGCCAGCGCGTGGCCATAGCCCGCGCTCTGGTTAACAAGCCGGCCATCATTCTGGCGGACGAACCTACCGGCAATCTCGACTCGCAGACCGGCAACGAGATCATGGCCCTGTTTGATCGCCTGCACTCGGAAGGCAATACCATTGTCCTGGTAACCCATGAACACGACATCGCCGAATATGCGCATCGCATCGTCTACATCAAAGATGGAGTGGTCGCCAAGGATGAGGTAAAGCAGTAGCCGATCGGCTCTCTGCTTTACTTCCCGGAGAGAAGTGCCTGCGCTTCCTTCTGCGCTTGGAGAACATTCGGTGAGCGCGCGACACGCTCGTAAATCGCTCTCGCCTCCTCGGAATGTCCCTCCTGCTGTAGAGCCTGTGCCAGCAATAGATGCCCAACGTCGCTGGATTGCGCCGCGGCGGCGCGAGAATACTGGCGGATCGCCTCGGGCAGATCGCCATTCTTCTGCGCGATCAAACCTAGTCCGATCATGGCCGTGGTTTGATCGGGCTCCAGTTGCAGAGCCTTCCCGAAACTCTGCTTTGCCAGGGCAGATTCGCCACTCTGGCGATAGGCGTATCCCAGATTCACATAAGCCACAGCGCGAAAGCGCACGCCGGCAACATTGGTTATTTTGGCCGCCTGCTTAGCTGCCACCTGATAGCGTTCGATGGCCGCTGGCAGATTGCCACGACCATGCTCGTAGTTACCGACATTCATATTGGCAAGCAGATCGTCGGGACGGATCGCGAGTGCTGCGCGATAGTGCGCGACCGCCTCTTCGGTTCTGCCTTGGCTGTTCAGGAACTCTGCCAGGTTGTCTTCGGCAACGTAATTGTTGTGTGTAAGCGCCAGCGTGCGAAGCCAGAATGACTCCGTGTCACGCCAATAGCCAACCTGACGATAGGTGAGATTCCCAAGCACGAGGAGGCCTGAAACCGCTGGAATAATCAGCCATTTGGTGGAAATGCCATGAGAGTGGGCCCAGTCGGCGATTAACCAGGTCGACAGAATGAATAAACCAATGAACGGGATGTAAGCGTAACGATCCGCCATAGCTTGAGAGCCCACCTGCACCAGGCCGATCATGGGCACAAGGCTTCCCAGAAACCAGAACCACCCAACATACAGATAGCGTTGATCGCGTCGACGGATGATGACCAAGGCCGTGACAATCACTAACAGAAGCGTGGCTCCGCCCACTTTCCACGAGGGATAAAGATTGGCGGGATGGGGATACAGCGCTACAAGGTGCGCCGGCCAAAACGCCTTTCCCAGATAACGTAGGTAGGAAACGATGGCTGTTTCCAGCCTCAGAAGCGGGCTGTACTGTGAGAAAGGCTTGACGGCTCCTCCCGCCCTTTGGGCCCTCACAGTAATCAGCGCACTGGCCGTCGACAACAGCAGCAGCGGGATCTTTTCCGCGACTAACCATATATTCGACGATCTTTGCGGGCTCCATCGGCATAGCGGCCAGTAATCCCAGAGCAGAAGCAGAAACGGAAGCACAATCGCCTGTGGCTTGGAGAGCAGGCTGAGGGCAAAGAAGAACACCACCAGCATGTAACGGCCTGGCCCAGCTCTGCGCGCGTACCAGCCATAGGAGAATAGAGCGAGCAGAAAAAACAGCATGCTGAACACATTCTTTCGTTCAGCCGCCCATGCCACGGACTCCACGTTGATTGGATGGAGTGCAAAAAGAGCGGCGACCATCAGGCTGCGCCACTGGAAGCCGGTAGCGCTCTGAAGCAGCAGAAAGAGAAGCACAGCGTTGGCAGCGTGCAGCTGGACACTCATGTAGTGGTGTCCGGCAGGATTCAGGCCGAAAAGTTGGCAGTCGAGCGCATGAGAAAGCCAGGTGAGAGGATGCCAGTTCGCCTTGTCATACGTGGTGAAAGCCCATTTCACCGTGGCCCACGTGATCCCTGCCTTCACATGCGGGTTATCGACGATGTAACCGTCATCGTCATAGTTGATAAAGCCATTCCGAACCACGGAGTTGTAGGAAACAAGCACGCTCCCAATCAACAGCAGGCACAAGAGCAAAGTGCGTGTCTCGGGCGACTGAAACAATCTGGAGGTCGTCGAAACTCCTGGACCTTTGCGTTGCAAAGCTTCTTGCGGACGTTTGGCCGTCGCAGTCGAGGGAAACGCACTCATGATTCAACTATTTTGAGCCAGTGAGGGATGATTCGCGAGGAGGAACTGCCCTACGTGAGTTCCCTTGGTTACTGCCGGAGAGCCATACGCAATGGTCAGCGGAGCAAGGAAAACGCACAATGAAATGTGGCAGCGGTGCTGCGCCGATCGCGACTTTACTGCGGTGTTGTCGAGTTGCCGATTCTCTCGAGGCCAGATGTGGATGCAGGTCCCACTGCTCCCGCCGCTCCCGCCACAAAGAAATTGTGGTCGTAAAGATTGCGATACATGCGGCCCGCGATTTCGGCCGCTTTGGGGCCGAATGTAGGAACGTCCGCCCTGCAGGAAGACCACGGTCACAATGCGCCCGATGTCAGTATTGGCGTAAGAGGCGAACCAGCCGAAGCGCGTGCCGGCGTGGGAACAGGTGCCGGTCTTGCCCAAGATTGATTCCTCGTTAAAGTTCAAGCGCACCGTGCGCGCGGTGCCATAAGCTACTGCCCCGGCCATCCCGTCCGAAATTTCGGGAATTGCCGGTTCGATGTCGAGGTGGCGCTTGATGCGGGGCTCGAAGTTCGCGACCGCCTCGGGGCTGGTCGGGTGTTGCAAGTAGTAGAGCGTTCCGCCGTTCGCAATTGCCGTCACCAGCGCGCCCAGTTGCAGCGGAGTCATCGAGATGCCTTCGCCAAACGAGCACATCTTGCTGACGCCACCGAGTTTGGCGGAGATTTCTTCTTCTGGATAGGTGCCTAAATGCTCACCCGGGATACCGAAGCCCGCAAGTTCGCCCAGTCCGAACTGCTGCGCGTAATAGTGGACCTTCTCAAAACCCAGCTTGCGCCCAACCGCCTCGAAGTAAGCATTGTTCGAGTGCGCCAGCGCTTCGGTGAGGTTCATGCGGCTGCGGCTGCCGAGCGACACTTCAGTCTCCTTGTCGATCAGGCCTTCACTCAGCGCCGCCAGAGCCACAGAAAGCTTGATGGTCGAGCAGGGCTGCGCACCGCTCGAAAGTGCCAGCTTTTGGTTGACCATGGCGAGAATGCGTCCACTGGTCGGTTCAATCGCGACCACCGTTCCATTCATGTTACCGAGAGCATCGATCGCGGCCTGACGAACCACGGGATCTTCACCTGCGGTCATGTCACCTTCGGCGATGTCTGACGCAAACGAACTGGTGTGGAAACGCTCGTAGTAATGATGGCGGCGGATGGTGGAATAGGGCCTAGCGGCCGTGCTGGCATAGCGCGACCGCGGAACGCGGCTGCGAGCCAGCGTCCGCATGCGCTTCCTAGCATGCTGGTTCTCGGTTACGCTGTGAGTTTTCTTGCGTGGTGTGAGCGTGCTCGGATTAACGCTGGCCGCGATGCCACTCGCTTCCAGCCACATTGCCAATCCTAGAAAAAATGCGATACGAAGAAACCAAGCCTTAAGATTCACTTCACCATCCCCGGTAGTACTCGGCCAATCTTCTGCCACTTTATTCGTCGGCCTAGTTAGTAAGATGCGAGTATCTGATCAAATCCGAACCATGTCGGGCTGCATTGCAACTGTCCGATAGTAGGCGATTTGCGCGGTTGGGCGCAATGGCAAAATGCAAAGGCGCCAGCCAAGGAATCATTCCTATAACCATCTGATTACAAAAATCTTAGCACGATATTTGTGATGAGGACACACACCTTCGTACCCCATTCGTATAGTTACCTCGAGAGGCACGGATTGTGCATCGATCTCAAGCAAACACCTGTAGAGACGGGGCTTGCCCCGTCTATTACCGCGGCAGAAGACTCCGCGAGCGTGTCTCTACATGACTTCGCTGCGTTTTCGCAGAAACGCCGGAACGTCAAGATCCTCGGCCTGATAGTTGGAGACGCCAGGTCGCATGGCGTCGACCGAAATCACCTCGGCGTTATGCAACGCATTCGACGGTTCCTGTTCACGAAATGACACAGGCTGGGGATCAGCGTCGAAAGACGGCTCCGGTTCAAAGATCGGCTTGGCTACAGTTTCTGGTTCGTCGAAGGAATCGCGCTGATCGGAAACATGGCGCGACGTATCTCGCAACGCATTTCGCGACCCGTCTCGCGAAATGATGACGGGATCGCAACCTCGCTCCTGGCTTCGATCGTAATTCTCATATTGGCGCTGGCGGCGCACGGCGGAGTCCTTGAACCCGGTTGCGATCACCGTAATCTTGACCGAGTCCTTCATCTTTTCGTCCAGAACGGCGCCGAAAATAATGTTGGCATCTTCATGAGCCGCGCCCTGAATAATCGTGCAGGCCTGCTGCACTTCGGCCAGCTTCAGCGAATTCGAGCCCGTGATATTGATGAGAATGCCGCGCGCTCCATCGATCGCACCCGCCTCAAGCAATGGCGAGGCGATGGCACGCTGGGCGGCCTCAACGGTGCGATGTTCGCCAGCGGCAGTCGCGGTGCCCATCACCGCATAACCCATGCCCGCCATGATGGCCTTAACGTCGGCAAAGTCGCGATTGATGATGCCCGGGATGGTGATGATGTCAGAAATGCCTTGCACTCCTTGACGAAGAATATCGTCGGCGATGCGGAAGGATTCAAAGAAGCCGGCGTTCTCGGCGACCGCCAGTAATCTTTCGTTGGGGATGACGATGGTGGTATCGACCGACTCCATGAGTTCGGAGATACCGCGCTCTGCCTGCTGCATCCGGCGTTTGCCTTCAAACGCAAAGGGCTTCGTAACTACGGCCACGGTGAGCGCACCCATTTCGCTGGCGAGCGAAGCGATGATCGGAGCAGCGCCGGTTCCGGTTCCACCACCGAGTCCGGCAGTGACGAAAATCATGTCCGCGCCCTCGAGCACTTCAATGATCTTGTCGGAATCCTCGAGCGCGGCTTTGCGGCCGATCTCGGGATTCGCGCCCGCGCCCAGCCCGTTGGTGAGCTTGACGCCGAGCTGGATCTTGGTGGCGGCGCGCGACATCCGCAGCGCCTGCAAGTCGGTATTGGCCACAATGAACTCGATGTGTTCCATACCCGAATCAATCATGCGATTGACGGCGTTGTTGCCGCCGCCACCGACGCCGATGACCTTGATGCGAGCGTCGTTGCGGGCTTCTTCGTTGAAGGAGATGCGGAGTCCGTTGTCTTCAATCATGATTCACCTCGTAAGATCAGTTCTTACTCTCTCGTCTGCAGAGACGGGGCTTGCCCGTCTGTGCTGCGCGCAAGACGCGGCAAGCCGCGTCTCTACGGAGAACTTTATGCGCCCTTTCCAGCAAACAACGCTTTCATGCGCGAGCCAAAGCTGGGTTCCTGCAAGCCGCGAGCAAGGCGTGCGCGATGTCCGTAGTACGCCATGCCCAGCACGGTGGCGAACTCCGGTTCGGCCAGGAACGACGGCATCCTCGCCATCGGTATGGGCCAGGCGAGACGCGCGGCTTTGCGCAGCACCGATTCCGCCACGTCGAGAATGCCTGGAAGCCGCGACGCTCCCCCGCTCAAAACAAAGCCGGCGATGCAGTGCTCCAGAACGCCTGCGTGGCGGAGGTTGTCGCGCAGCAACTCGAAAAGTTCGCGAGCGCGCGGCTCCAGAATTTCGCCAGCCATACGCTGCGGCATCATGCGCGACGGACGGTCGCCCACGGACGGGACCTCGACTTCGTTGCCCTCGGGAATAAGGGTCGGAACAGCGTTGCCGAAATTTTTCTTGAGCGTCTCCGCGTCTGCAAGGGCAGTACACATGCCGACCGAAAGATCGCTGGTAAAATGATCGCCGCCTATGGGGACGACGGCTGTATGTGCGACCGCTCCCTGCTGAAAAACGATCAAATCGCACGACCCAGCGCCGAGATCGACCAGGCATACGCCAAGTTCCCGTTCGTCGGAACGCAACGCTGAGTCGGCGCAAGCGAGCGGCTCAAAAATCGTATCGTCCACGTGCACGCCGGCTTTGTTCACAGCAGTGACCAGATTCTGGGTCGCGCTTGAGGACGCGGTAACGATGTGCACCCGCACTTCAAGGCGAGTGGCCATCATGCCCGTCGGATCCTGCACGCCTTGCTGGTCGTCAAGAATGAACTCCTGGGGCAGAAGGTGCAGAATCTCTCGGTCGGCAGGCAGAGGCACAGTCCGAGCCTTGTCTACGGCCTGGCGAATCTCCTCCCGGCCAATCTCTCGCGCCCGTGCGCCAAAAGTAATCCCGCCGTGGCTGTTCATTCCGCGAATATGCGCGCCCGCAATCCCGATTAATGCATGTTCGATAGGAATGCCCGCCGCGTCTTCCGCATGCTCCACCGCCCTCTGAATGCTGCCGACGGCTTTGTCGAGCTCGGTGATCACGCCTTTGCGCATGCCCCGAGATTCGCTGATGCCATGGCCCCTATAACGCAGTCCGTTCTCGCTCAGTTCGGCCACCAGCACGGAAGTCTTGGCGCTGCCGACATCGATGGCGGTAATGAAATTCGGCTGGTGGTTCGGCATAATGATCTTGGGCGCTAGTTCTGCGGTGTCTCCTTCTTAATGGCTGCGCTCGGCTTCTTTGATCCTTTCAAAACCGGCACTGACTTAGGTGACTCTTGCTTACCTGAAGCTGATCTTAATGATGCTGATTTCGCGGCCGTTGATTTAGCTGCCGCAGGTTTAGCCGGAGTTTGTCTAGCGGGCAACGATTTAGCTCCCGCATGGTGAATTGCGGCTCTCGCCTTCGACTTAGCTTCCTTCTTCGCCGCAGCGGGAACCGAAGACGCGGTTCGGGGCACGTGGTTTTCGTAATTGTAGTTTTCGTAGTTAATGATCGCGGCCGGTTTCACTCCCGCAGCCATCGCCGCTTTGGCCGCGGCGGGAGTTAAAGCTGGCTGCCGCGCCATTCCTTGCAGGTCGGGATTCACTATAATCTGCCCGTCATAGCGCAAGTCCACAGATTCCAGCTTGTCAAACTGTTGCCGCCACTGCTGCACATGCGTGACGTAAGTTTTGTAGCGCTGCAGGTAATTGCCCGCCCCGAGATGCACCAGCACTTCACCGTTGGGATCAGCGGCGAGCACTTTCACATCATCCGGGTCGCTGACGTTGACCTCGCTCAGTTCCTGCGAGTAATGCGCGCCTCCAGAATCGAGATCGCGAACCAGCGTGTTGTAATTTTTCATGCGCGCGGCGCGGGTGGAGATTGGCTCACCTGCATTCATTCCCGCAATTACCGCAAACGAATACTTGTGCTTTCCGCCGGGTCCGAGTTCCATCAGCGTGCCACCGGAGTCGATCAGCGAGACGTGCGACCCTATGCGGGCAAAACCGACCGGCGTGCGTTCATGAATCTCGATGCGCAGCCGATTGGGCACGAAGCGCATTACACTGGCCGATTCTACCCATGGAATCTGTTCCAATTGCGCTTTACGTTGAGCCAAGGGGACGAAGAAGATATTGCGTCCAATGTCTCCGCCCATAACCTCCATGATCTGCGTGTGGCTGACGTGTTCAGCGCCCGCAACTTCGATCTGATCGCTCGAATCAATGCGAAAGCGCCACGAGTGCTTCCCGTAGCGGTAGAGACTAAGGCCGACAGCTCCCAAAATAGCCAAGACAACCAGGCTTAACGCAACCCACAACAATCGGTTTGCAGTTTTTTTTGGGAGCGATCCGCGGCGGACGGAGACGCGCTTTTGGCCGCGCAGGAATGGGGATTCCTGCTCCGCATCGAGGTCGACGAGCCGTGCGTCATCGAAACGCTCGTGGACGGGCTCGCGCTCGGGAGCCTCGGCTTCGGATGCCTCACGGGGAAGCGGATACAACTCTTCCTGGACCGCGGTAGAACTTGATTTCCGCGCCACGCTTAAGATTCAGTTGTCGACAGAAAACCGCTGAGCAAAATTACTATAACCGGTTTTCGCGAAGTGAGACAGTGCGAAGTTGGTTCGCGTTTGTGAAAAAGCTTACGGTAGCGCTAAAGCGATACCCTGACGAGACTCGATTTTTTCAGCACTCTTTAAATTCGCCACCAGCTCAATCTCAGCGGCGCTAAAATGTCTCGCTTACCTGAATGTCAGGAAAGTCTGCCGCCTCCGCTACGCGGCTGGGAGCAATTGTCGTGTGAGCAATCGTGGTCCGGGCAGTCCCCATCGCTGTTCTCGGACAGAATATGGTCACGTCGCGATCGCTAATATTGGCAAAACTGACGAGCGAACGCGTGCGTTGTTGAATCTCGGTCTCTGCGCGACGCATCTCAGCCCGCGCTCGAATCAGATCGGCATGCGCCAGCATCTGGTCTCGCTCCCGATGCCGCATTTCCTCTCGACGAACCGCAGCTTCTTCTCGACTTTGCTCGCGCAACATGTGGGAGTGAGATCGAGCCGTATCAACTGGGCCAGCCGAAGCCACGAGAGTCTGCGGCAAGCCGACCTCTGGGCTCGCCAAAAATTTTGCGATCGCCAGAGTTTTCTCTGCACGGGCCGTAATTTGGCACAGGGCGGACCCGGCGCGGTCCGCAACGTGATGCAGTTCGACAAAATTCCCATGCTGGTATTCGCTGTTCAGCCCCAGCGCCAACGCTCCGACTGCGATCCAATAAGCGGCTTTGTTCGTGTTCATAGAATGTTCCCCACTGTATGAACGTTGGACGAACCAGACGCGGAAAGGTCACCGCGAAAAGTGTCTGGATTAGCGGCGCTGGGCGGTTCTAAATCCTCCTAAATCCAGCTTCTCCAGAAGCGTCGGGCCCAGTTGCGATACGCTGCCCGCGCCTAACGTAAGAATCATGTCCCCCGGCTGGGCAAGCCCGGCCACCGAACCGACAGCCTCTGCAAAAGATGGGGCATATGCGACGTCCCGCTTCCCGGCTCGTGAAATGCGGTGCGCAAGGGCTTCGGAGGTGATGCCTTCGATCGGCTTCTCATTCGCCGGATAAATATCGAGTAAACAAACCGTGTCGGCGTCGGTGAAAGCGCCGGTTAACTCATCCATTAGGTCGCGCGTGCGCGAGAACCGGTGCGGCTGAAAGATCACATGCACGCGGCCGAATCCGCACTGGCGGGCAGCGGCAAGAGTGGCGCGAATTTCGGTGGGGTGGTGGCCGTAATCGTCGATCACGGTGACGCCGGCGGCCACTCCCTTGAACTGGAAACGGCGATCCACGCCGCGAAATCCCTCCAGCGCGGAGCGAATCTGCTCCGTAGGAATGTCGAGCGCCGTGCCAACCGCAATCGCGGCCGTCGCATTCAGGACGTTATGCGCACCGGGAACGCGCAATGTGAACTCGCCGAGATCATTCTCCTTATAAGCCACCCGAAAGTGGATCAGCGGGCTGTGCTTTGCATCGGCATGGGCGCTTGGAGCTGAACCCGATTGCGACATTCCCATGCGGATAAGGAAATCCGACCCGCGGCTGGTTCCATACGTTGTTACGCGGCGATGGACGCGGGGCAGCAATCGCCGCAGCACTTCGTCATCATTGCAGCCGACGACCACGCCGTAAAACGGAACGCGCTCCATGAATTCGAGAAAGGTCCGGCGAACGTCGCGCATGTCGCGATAGCAATCCATGTGCTCACGGTCGATGTTCGTGACCACAGAGAGAATCGGCGATAGCTTGAGGAATGACTTGTCGCTTTCGTCCGCCTCGGCGACAAGATATTGCGACTTGCCAAGACGCGCATTCGAGCCCATCGCGTCGACGCGGCCTCCGACGACCACGGTGGGATCGAGACCGCCAACGGCCAGCACGGCAGCGACCATTGAAGTCGTGGTCGTCTTTCCATGCATGCCGGCGATGGCGATGCCGTATTTCAGGCGCATCAGTTCGGCGAGCATCTCGGCGCGCTGAATCACGGGGACATGCAAGCGCCGCGCCTCAGCAACTTCGGGGTTGTCGACCGAGATCGCGGAGCTCGTGACTATTACATCTGCGCCTGCAATGTTGGCGGCAGCGTGGCCTTCGACGATGAGCGCGCCTAAAGCGGCGAGACGCTCGGTGACCAGCGATGTCTTCAGGTCGGAGCCGGAAATCTGGTACCCGAGATTCAGCAAGACCTCGGCAATCCCGCTCATGCCGATGCCGCCGATGCCCACAAAATGGACGCGCTGAATTTTGGCGAACATGAAGAGTCAATCGAACGCTGATGATAGTCTATTTGACCGCGGAAGACGCTGAGCTCGCTGCGAACGATTTTAACCACGGGGTACACAGAGGGCACGGAGGAACCGCGAATCTTCCTGCACGCTCTGCGTCCTCTGCGGTTAAAGAGTCTCGTCATTGGTCATTGCTGGCAAGTTCTCTGACCATCTCTGCAATTTCTTCTACTGCCTTCGGATGCGCCAGAGATTTAGCTGCCTGCGACATGCTCCGCAGGCGCGCCGCGTCGCCGATTAGCGCTGCGATCGAGTCGACCAGATAGGCCGCGTCGAGCTTGCTCTCTTCGACCACAACCGCGGCGCCGGAGCGTTCCAGGGCTCGGGCGTTCACGTTTTGATGGTCATCGGCCGCGGCTGGGAACGGTACAAAAATCGCCGGCTTACCCGCCGCCGCGATTTCGGCTACAGTGCTGGCGCCAGATCTGCAGACCAGCAGATTGGCACGCGCAAATGTGCTTGGCATATCGTCGATGAACTTGTGCACTTCGTATGAGATTCCCGATTGTTGGTAGGCGGCCAGCACATTGTCATGGTCGCGCTGGCCGGTCTGATGAATGATGTGGATGCCGGGAACCTTGGCGCGCAGGCCGGCAAGCGATTCCGTGGTTGTCATTGCCTGATTGATGGCGCGTGCGCCCTGACTGCCTCCAAAGACCAGCAGAGTGGGCGCGCCTGCGATTTTCGGCGGGATGGAAAAGAATGCCTCGCGCACCGGAACCCCGGTTACGCGGCAATGGGGAAAATACTGGCACGTCTCTTCGAAGTGCACGGCGGCGGCGGAGACCCAGCGCGCGATCATTCTATTTGCGAATCCGGGAACTACGTTTGGCTCAAAGGCCAGCGTCGGAAGACGGCGGCGAATCGCGGCCACCATGGCTGGTCCGGAGGCGTAGCCTCCGACTCCGATCACAACTTCGGGATCGAATTGCGAGAGCATCCGCGATGATGCGGCGATTGCGCGGGGCAGGTCAAACATCGTTTTCGCACGCGTCAGCAGGCTGACATTTTTCAGCGCGCCGACCTGGATCAGTTCCAGCGGAAAGCCTGCTTGCGGCACGAGGCGTGTTTCGATGCCGCGCGCGGTGCCGATGAAGAGAATTTCAGCGCCAAATTGCTTCTTTAGTTGTTGGGCGATGGCCAGGGCGGGGATGACGTGGCCTCCGGTTCCGCCGCCCGCGATGGTGATGCGCATTAAGTTTTTTCAGCTGCTGTGGGCAGGCCGGGTGAGGAGTCAGATGTTCCCTGAACCAATCGGTCGGTTCTAGTGACAGTCGCTCGAAATGCGGATGGTTGGTGCTGCTTGGGGGGGTACCCCCCCTCCCTTTCTTTGCTCAAAGTATTCATTTTAAACGATTTACTTTCAAAGTATTCATTCTAAAGTGGTTTATACGAAACCTGTTCACAAATTTAGCTTTAGAACCAACAATTTACGTGCCAACACTTTGGTAAAATATAGATTACAAATGACTTACCGAACAATGGACCGTACTACATTGAAAATAAAGGGCGATTTCATCCAAACCATACCTCGGAGCAGGACTCGAATCTCGCCAGTGCGCCGTACACGATTCTCATGATGACCTTGATTTGATTATAGGCCTTCATGTCAATTAGGATTTCTGATTCCGGGTTCAAATCGGCGCTGGATGCGGCTTTTGGAGATTTTTTTCTACTGGCGGCGAACACGGCAGTTCACTCAGGGGCTCTGATCGTAGACGCTGTCAACAACAGTTGTTGGACGGTGAGAGCGGTCTGGTTATGGCAATTTCGCGGTTTTCCTGGCTTTCCTGTCTAACCCTTCGCATGGAATTCCCGCGTAGATTTTGTACTCTTGACCGCCTTCTTCCGGGATTTTTTACCGAGCTGATCCCAGGACACGATCCCAGTTTTTGTTCACTGGGATAGTCACAAATCGGTGAAACGTGGAAATCGGGTGCGGCCCCTGGCTGCGTGATATCGAATATCCCGCCTCTCCTACCGGATCCGGACCTATTGTGATTGAAACGCCATTTCGGCAACGTAAAACTCCGGCTGCATAAATTGCGGGCCCTAAGTCAACGGCTTGCAGCACTACGTCACCTTTGCTATCCCTAATTTCGACGGCGTTGTCGGTGTAATTGCGGTCGAAGATCGCAGGGCGCGACTGGTGACTCCACTCGTTATCCACCATCTCTGCGAGAAGATCACCCTTATCATTTAGAATACGAGTGTTGATGAGAAGTTTTCTGTTAACAAGCCGAACAGAGAGAAGAGAATCTCGATCTCCGCGATCCGAAAATAGAGTTCCCTCCTTCGATTCCAAAACAAGGCGGCTTCCGCCTATCGCGAGGATAGGTCGCACGGGCACGGTTGAAGCCGACGCTTCAATCCGGCCAGAGGTGGTCGAGTGGAGACGATCTCTTAAATAAGACCATAACTGATCGCTACCTAGTCCCAGTGCGACGAGTGAGACGACTAAGCCCGCATAGGCAAGCAAAGTGTTGTTCGCGCCCAGTTCTTAATCTTCGCGAACGTCGTTGCATTGGGTGATTCATGCCTATAGCAGAACTTGGATCCCTCTATCGCTTTGTTCCGACAGGGCTGATTACTGCGAGTTGTTCCTTTGCAGAGCAAGCCCCATTGTAGCTAGACTGGCGATTCAAGGAAAATCATCGAATCATAGCGAAGATGGGTGTTGCCATCACCGCCTGCTTAGGGAGTTGTCCACAGTCTCAAGCGGCGATAAATCTCTACAGCACTCATTATCCGGCTTTTTCCCATTACTCGCTTTTGGACGTTTTTTGACTGGGCGGCGAGCATGTCAGCGTTGCGGGGAGAATTCCCTGATGCGGCTGGGGCGGAAAAAACGGAGTAGGGGTCCCTTCGACTCCGCATGGACTTCACTTCGTGAAGTCCACGCTCCGCTCAGGATGACAACTAGGGTGTGCGAGCTCACTTAGCGACTCTTTGTAGGGGGCGCGGGCGATGCCGCGTTCGGTGATGATGGCGGCTACGTATTTTGCGGGGGTTACATCGAAGGCGGGATTTTCGATGTGGACTCCATCGGGCGTCATCTGCCGTCCGCCAATGTGGGTGACTTCTCTTGGGTTGCGCTGCTCGATGGGAATTTGGCTGCCGTCGGGCGTGTTTAGATCTACGGTCGAAATCGGCGCGGCCACGTAGAACGGAATTCCGTGCTCTTTTGCCAGAACAGCTACCGTGTAGGTGCCGATTTTGTTGGCCACGTCTCCGTTGGCGGCGATGCGGTCGGCGCCGACTACGATGGCTCCAATTTTGCCTTGCTGCATCATGACTCCGGCCATGTTGTCGGAGATTACGGTGGTGGGGATGCCGTCTTTCATCAACTCCCAGGCGGTGAGGCGCGAACCTTGCAGGAAGGGACGCGTCTCGTCGGCGTAGACGTGAATCTTCTTGCCTTGTTCGATGGCGGCGCGGATTACGCCTAGTGCGGTGCCATAGCCGGCGGTGGCTAGGGCTCCGGCATTGCAGTGGGTGAGGACGCCGCCGGTGGAGGGCATCAGCGTCGCGCCATGGCGTCCCATCGCTTGATTTGCGGCGATGTCTTCGGCGTGCATGCGCTGGGCTTCTTCTATTAATGCCTGTTGGATTTGCTTGATTGGGCGCGAGCGGAGAGATTCGAATTTCTCGGTCATGCGGCGGATGGCCCAGAAAAGATTTACGGCGGTGGGGCGGGTCTGACGGATGGTTTCGCAGATCTGGTCGAAATCTTTCTTGAGGTCGGCGGCGTTTTCGGCTTTTGAGTTCTTCACTCCGAGAGCGATGCCCATCGCGGCGGCTACGCCGATGGCGGGGGCTCCGCGGACGACCATGTTGCGGATGACGTCGGCGACTTGCTGGTGCGTGGTGCAGGTCACGTAGACTTCTTCGGTCGGCAGCTTCGTCTGGTCGATGAAGACTACGCCGGAGTCGGTCCATTCGAGGGTTTGGATCATGAAGACGGTTCTCAGTTCCCGGTTCTCAGTTCTCAGTGGGCATTCAGCAGTTAGCAATTAGCCGTTAGCAATTAGCGATTAGCATTTAGCGAAACCGGGCCGAACATGTTTGCTAAAGGCTAAGTGCTAAATGCTCTTTTCGCACATCATTTGCTGTGAAGATCGAGACAAAGGTTGCGGGCGCGGCGGCTTTTTCTACAGTCGGACGGCCGCGCGCCTCTTGGCGCTCTACCAGGCACATCGCGCCTACCACTTTGAAGCCGAATTCTTGCGCTGCTTCGATTGCTTGCACGGTGGAGGAGCCGGTGGTGCAAACGTCGTCCACGATCACTACGCGGGCGCCTTTTTCGCGGAAGCCTTCGATGCGCTGGCCGGTGCCGTGTTTCTTCTCGGTTTTGCGCACTAAGAAACCGTGCAGAGTTCCGCTGATGACGGCTACGGAGACGACTATGGGATCGGCGCCAATGGTCAGTCCTCCGATGGCATGGGCGTGCCAGCCCTGGGCGCGCATTTCATCCAGGAAGACTTGGCCGACGAGTTGAGCGCCACGGGCATCGAGCGTGGTGGTGCGGCAGTCGATGTAATAGTCGCTGGCGCCGCCGGAGGAGAGCTGGAATTCTCCGAGGCGGAATGACCTGCGGGCCAGCAGTTTTAGAAGCTCTTGACGTGCGGACATGAATTTCTACGATAGCAGAAAAGCAGTTCTCAGTTCCCGGTTCCCGGTTCTCAGAAAAAAACGTGCGCAGGAAGACTGCGAGCCGAGAACTGGGAACTGAGAACTTCACTGATTCAATTTTTCGAGATGGCGGAAGCCGTCGGTGGCGGCGAACATGGCTATGGTGATGGTTCCGTTGTAGGCCACGTGGATCAGGAGGCTCGCGGCTACTGAATTCTTTCGGGCTCGCACTATTGTCAGGACGAGGCCGACTAGGAAGATAACTAGCACGGGGCCCCAGGAGAATCCCAGCTGGAAAACGTGCAGCGACGCGAAACCCACTGCGGTCAGGATAATGGCGAAGGTTACGCCTATGCCACGGGCCAAGACTGGGTAGAGGAAGCCGCGGAAGAAAAGCTCTTCCATCAGGGGAGCTAGCGTGATGCTTAGGATGCCAAGGGCCCAGGCTTCCGCAGGGGTGCGGAAAAAACTATCAATTGGCAACTCTTTGGGAATAGGCAAAAGGTGAGCCACGGCTTGCAATCCGAGGGAGAGGGCAAAACCGGCAAAGACATAAATGGCGATGTTCGAAGGAAAGTTCCAGTGGAGGGCGGCTAGAAAATCGGGGCGTCCGCGCTCACGCGTCACGAGCACATACATGTAGGTGAGGATGAGGAGGTAGGCCAGGGCTTGTCCGGCGACTGTAACCAGCGGGATGCGCGCGATTTCGCCTAAGGGCGTGTGCGGGTATAGGCGCCAACGGGCGGCTAGCAGCACGGTAAATACTCCGACGAAGAGGGCGACGAGGGTAAGCAATGTCAGGCGCAGGACATCCCAGCCATTCCAGGCGGGATCGGGCGGCGCGGCAGGAGTAACTCCAAGATATGGAACAGGAAAGAGATGATCGACCGAAGGCGGCGGCAATTCTGCGGTTTGCGGCGCTGGGCCCTCGGGCAGATCCTCAGCATGGTTCACGCGAGATCCTCTGTTCCGGTGGATGCAAGCACGATGCTTGAGGATTCGTTTATCTCAGTCCCATTCTTCTCGGATCCAATTTTCGCCGAGCTATTCGCGGTTGATCCATTCTTCGTTGGTCCATTCTTGGTTGATCCGTTTTTGGTGGCGCCATTCCTAGCTGACTCCTTATTGGCGGACTCCTTGAAATAGGTGGTCAGTGCCTGGCCGGTGTAGGACTTCTTCACGCGCGCTACTTGTTCGGGGGTGCCCTGGGCTACGATGCGGCCGCCTTCTTCTCCGCCTTCGGGGCCGAGATCGACGATCCAATCGGCGTTGCGGATGACGTCCAAATTGTGCTCGATGATGATGACCGTGTTACCGAGATCGGTGAGCCGGTGCAGAACATCGAGCAGCTTGCGAACGTCGTCGAAGTGTAATCCTGTGGTTGGTTCGTCGAGCAGGTAAAGAGTTTTGCCGGTCTGGCGCTTGCTGAGCTCGCGGGCTAGCTTGATGCGCTGGGCTTCGCCTCCCGAAAGAGTTACGGCGGATTGGCCGAGGTGGATGTATCCGAGGCCTACGTCAACCAGGGTTTGCAGCTTTTGCTTGACCTGGGGAATGTTTTCCAGAATCTGCAGCGCGTCGGAGACCGGCATTTCTAGCAGGTCGGCGATGGAATATCCGTTGTAGCAGACGGTCAAGGTTTCGTGGTTGTAGCGGCGTCCGCCGCAGACTTCGCACTGCACGTAAACGTCGGGCAGGAAGCTCATTTCGATGCGGCGCTGGCCTTCGCCCAGGCAGGCTTCGCAGCGTCCGCCGGGGACGTTGAAGGAGAAGCGTCCGGGTTTGTATCCGCGCTCGCGCGATTCGGGCAACATGGCGTACAGGTCGCGAACCGCGGCGAAGATTCCGGTATAGGTTGCTGGGTTGGAGCGTGGAGTGCGCCCGATGGGAGATTGATCGATGCGAATCACTTTGTCGATCAGTTCCGCTCCGGTGATGGCTTTGTGGACGCCGGCTTCTTCGCGGGAACGATAGAGCTGCTTGGCCAGCGCGCGATAGAGGATGTCGTTGACGAGGGTCGATTTGCCGGAGCCGGAAACTCCGGTGACGACGGTCATCACGCCGAGGGGAAATACTACGTCGAGATTCTTGAGATTGTTCTCGCGCGCGCCGAGAATGGCGACGGCTTTGCCGTTCGGGTTGCGGCGATGGGGAAGCATGGCGATTTGCTGGCGTCCGGCGATGTAGGCGCCAGTGAGGGACGCGCACGAATTCATGATTTCGGCTGGCGTGCCGCTGGCGACTAACTCTCCACCGTGACGGCCGGCGCCGGGTCCGAGGTCGATGACGTAGTCAGCGCGGCGAATGGTTTCTTCGTCATGCTCGACTACGAGGACGGTGTTGCCGAGGTCGCGCAAATTTTCAAGCGCGGCCAGAAGACGTCCGTTGTCGCGGTGGTGCAGGCCGATGGAGGGCTCGTCGAGTACGTAGAGGACGCCGCGCAGCTTTGATCCGATTTGTGTGGCGAGACGAATGCGCTGGCCCTCTCCGCCGGAAAGCGTGGCGGCGGAGCGGCCGAGGGTGAGGTAGCCGAGTCCGACGTTGTCGAGGAACTCTAGGCGTTCGGTGATTTCGTGCAGGATGCGTCCGGCGATGGTCAGTTCCCTGCCGGTGAGCTTGATTTTGCGCGCGGCTTCGAGGGCGCGCGAAATCGGAAGACTGGTGAAATCGGCGATGGACATGACATTGACCTTGACGGCAAGACTTTCCGGACGCAGACGCTTGCCGTGGCAGACCGGACATTCGGTGGCTGACATGAAGTCGAGCAGATATTCGCGATAGGTATCGGACGTGGAAGATTCGAGATTCTGCTTGAGGTAGCCGAGGATGCCTAAAAACCCTGTCCTTCTTTCACGCTGTCCTCCCCGTTGCGGCCCGCCATAGAGCAGGAGGTTCTGAATCTTGTCGGGAAATTTTTCGAAGGGCGTCGACAGGTCGAAGCCGTATGCCTGGACCAGCAATTGGATGCTGCGAACTAGATTTTGCGATGACGAGCCCGGCCCCAAGCCGCCATCGAGCAGCGGCTTCGACCAATCGACAATCACTTTCGCGGGATCGAGATCGTAGCGGCTTCCGAGGCCGTGGCACTCGGGGCAAGCTCCATAAGAGCTGTTGAACGAAAACGATCGCGGTTCAAGCTGAGGAACGCTGATTCCGCAATCGGGACAGGCGAGACTCGCGGAATAGAGCGTTTCGTCTCCGTTGACGACCGCGACCAGGACCAGGCCGCCGCCTAATTTCATGGCGAGGCCGACGGAGAGTTCGAGGCGGTGCTCGATTCCGGGCTTGACCAGCAGACGATCGACTACCACCTCAATGGTGTGGTTTTTGCGTTTGTCGAGGGCGAGGTCGTCTTCAAGATTCACGAGTTCGCCGTCGACCCGGGCGCGGGAGTAGCCGTGCTGTACAAGCTTCTCCATTTCTTTCTTGAATTCGCCTTTGCGGCCGCGAGCGATGGGCGCCATGATCATCACCCGATCGTCGGGCGTGAGCGACATGACACGCTGCACGATCTGGTCGGCGGATTGGCGGGTGATGGGCTTGCCGCAATTTGGGCAATGAGGCACGCCAATGGAGGAATAGAGCAGGCGCAGATAGTCGTAAATCTCGGTGATGGTGCCGACGGTCGAGCGCGGACTGCGGCTGGTGGTTTTCTGTTCGATGGAAATGGACGGGCTGAGGCCGTCGATGGAGTCAACGTCTGGACGCTCCATCTGGTCGAGAAACTGGCGGGCGTAGGCGGACAGCGTTTCCACGTAGCGGCGCTGGCCTTCGGCGTAGATGGTATCGAAGGCGAGCGAGGATTTCCCGGAGCCGCTGAGACCCGTAATGACCGTCAAGGTATTCCGGGGAATCTCAACGTCAATATTCTTCAGGTTGTGCTGGCGCGCGCCGCGCACCGAAATCCGGGTGATGGCCATTTACGCAGTACTTTGTGGACTTCCGTAATATGGACGAGTCCTGGGAAATAATGGAGAGTGGAGATACGCAATTCGATTCCCGTATCTTATTTGCTAACACCAGCGGGGGTCAAATGCGGCTAAAGTAAAATATTTGCAGCCCGCGATTCGCACGCAGTTCAGAAGCGTGGCTGCCAGTAAGGGTGCGGAATTGTGAATGCACTTTTTGTAGCTTTCTTACTTAGCAGCACTGCCCTTTTAACCGTAGTTTTAGGAATACTCGGAGCGTATTACGCAATTAGCGGTATCCTGGCCGCGGTGAACCCCTCTCGACCGTCGAATGCCCTGGCAATGTTGGTGAGCCATCAAAGCCATGCCAGCGGCGATTAGATAAGCAACTATCGTGGTGTCCCGGGAGTAAGCAACAAATTGCAACGGCCGATCAAAAATGGACGGCGTTGAAAAACGCAAGGTCCCCTCCGCTTCGCTCCGGTCGGGATGACAAAGTTATTGCGAGATACCTTGTGGTTGCAATCTTCGTAGTTGTTTCAATTCAGGTCCGATAAGGCCCAGCTGTGGAGAGTGGCTACTACTGCGGCGGCGGCGGAGCCGTTACGACTCCGGGCTGTTGTTGCCGGCGAAGCATTTCCAGAACCTGCTCTGGAGTCTTCGGCCCGGCGTTCGGCTGCTGCTGATCTTGAGTGCCAGCATTGGCATCGGGCTGCGGGGCTTGCGGCTGAGATTGATCATCGTCGGCGGCGTCCGCTGTGTCCGAATTGTCATCGCTTGCATCGTCGTTGTCGTCGGCCACCTGTCCGTTCCCAGGCCGGCCCGGCCGCGGGCCAAAGTTCTGGTTTACAGCCACAGGCTGCATAAAACGGCCGGGAGGCGCAGGCCCGCCCATCGTCGGTCCATTGGGCGAGGGACTACTGTCGGGTCCGTTAGATGCGGTTTGAGTTTGAGAATCTCCCGATTTCGGGGTGAGGAGCACGCTGGAAACCGCAGTCGGATCCGTGTTCGAACCGATCATCACGTAATTGAAGGACGATCCGTTGAGCAAGACGGCGAGAACGTCGCGGGGCGCTCCGGGGCCAAGATGGGCAACCACTCGCTCGCTTGCTCCCGAAGTCGCTGGAATATCGATGGAAGCCCCGGTGAGCTTGCGTACATCACGCAGGATTTCGCCTAACGTCGAATTCTGCGCGGAAATGGTGAGCAAGCCATTCTGAAAATTGACCTTCGCCGGCGTGGGCGGAATCAGGTCCATGGGCATCTGAGGGAGCGGACCATTCGGCAACGGCGGGAGCACGAGCTCCTTCTCTTTTTGTACTTTATGAGTTTTGGGATGAGGCGGTGTGGAGGCCTCGGTCGTGGCGTCGATGGCAGACGCGGCGGTTGGACTCGCTACCGGCGCGGTGGGCGGATTCGTAGACAGCGCGCCAGCTTGCGGAGCCTGATTCGGAGGAACCTGATTCGGAGCAGGAGGGTTCTGAGCAAGAAGCAAAGGCGCGACCAACAAGAGGCCCACGACCATCCATTTGCGCTTGTACAACATCAGAACTTTCCCACTTCCTTGAGCGTTTGGAGACACGGCGTCCTACTTGAGTTTACCATCCAAAGTAGAACGTCGCCGGACCTCTTTTCTTGCATAGGATGACGAAAGGCGCAACCCCTATTCGATAAGCTTTGCAAGTATTTAGACTCGTGTTGGACGCGGCAGCGCGTAAAATACGAGCGGAGGTTTTGCTGTGGTCAAGACTTCGGAAGCGGCGGGCAGAAATCGATGGTCTTGCGGGGGAAGCTTTAGCCAGGGGGCGTCCTATCGACGACGATGGTTGTGGCTGGTGGTTCTGGCGGCGACGCTTCATGGCCCACTCTGCCGTGCCCAGGTCTGCCAAGGGGCGGCCGACATGGATGCTTCGGTTCGAAGCGCGCTCGAAACCGCCGCGAAGCGCTATTTCGACATGGCGTCCCACGCCGACACGGCGGCGCTGAAGCAGAACTCCATTCCGAGCGTAGCCGCTAGCTTTGGCGGCATTGAATCTGCGGTGCAGGAAAACAAGGCTGCGCTCACCGGCGCGTCAGCCGCCGTTCGTCCACCTTTCGTGCTGACCACCGACGGCACAACACCGCTGCCGCGGGCCGAATTTTTGTGCGGAGTTTTCGACAAGTTAGGTCAGACGAAAGACAGCGCGGTGTTTGTCCTGAACAATCTGCCTCCGGGCAAGTACGGCGTAACTATCCTCGACGTGAGCGGCGGACACGCTCCGCTCACCCTGACTTTTGTCTTGCAGCAGATAGGATCCGACTGGAAGCTTGCAGGCTTTTACGCGAGATCACAGCAAGCGGGCGGGCACGATGCTGCATGGTTTATTCAACATGCGCGCGATTTCAAAGCCAAGTCGCAGAATCACAATGCCTGGCTGTATTACCGCGAAGCCATTGCGCTGTCTGCTCCGGTGGACTTCATGAGCACAATGGCCACCGACAAACTCTACGACGAGACGCAGGCGGCGCAACCGCCGGATTTGCCGGCGGAGGGGAAGACCCTGGATTTGAGCGCCGGCGGAAAGGTTTATCATCTGACTGAGATTTTTCCGCTCGCTGTGGGCAACGATCTTGAGGTGGTCGTCAAGTATCAGGCCGCGGATATATCGGACACGGCACGCGCGTTTCAAGACAATTCCGCCGTGATCAAGGCGCTGGTGGGGAAGTATCCCGAATTGCGCGAAGCTTTTGCAGGAGTGGTGGCGCGCGCGGTCGATCCTTCGGGGCGGGATTATGGGACGCTGCTGGCGATGAAGGACGTTAAATAGATCATTGAGACATTGAATGATCAATACCTCAATGACTTAATGATTCAATGACTAGATGATTCACAGCGTTGTCCGTTTGCCTTCGCTGCGTCGCAGGACTAATATTTTTCAGGGTCGTTTCCCGCAAGAAAACCTCTCTCACTCGATCTCGTTCTAAGGAGGACATATGGGCATCGCAGTTTCCCCAATCCAAATTGATTCTCGCGTCAGCGACTTCATCGCGAAGCCGCGCAAAATGTTGATTGACGGCAAGTGGGTCAACGCCGTCTCGGGCAAAACTTTCCCCACCTACAACCCGGCCACCGGAGAAGTTCTGGCGCAGGTCGCAGAAGGAGACAAGGCGGATATTGATTTGGCCGTGAAGGCCGCACGCAAGGCGTTCGACAGCGGGCCGTGGTCGCGGTTGACGGCCTCGGAGCGCGGCAAGCTGGTATGGAAGCTGGCTGAGCTGCTGGAAGAGCACGTCGAAGAATTTGCAACGTTAGAAACCTTGGATAACGGCAAGCCGCTCACCGTGGCGCGCGCGGCCGATGTTCCGCTCGCCGCCGATATGTTCCGCTACATGGCGGGATGGGCGACGAAGCTCGAAGGCACAACCATTCCGATCTCGGTGATGTATACGCCCGGAGTCAACTACCACGCTTATACGCTTCGCGAACCGGTCGGCGTGGTGGGGCAGATTATTCCGTGGAATTTTCCGCTGCTGATGGCGGCATGGAAGCTGGCTCCGGCGCTAGCCTCGGGATGCACGGTGGTGTTGAAGCCAGCCGAGCAGACACCGCTCTCGGCGCTGCGTTTGGGCGAATTGATCATGGAGGCCGGTTTCCCGGATGGAGTGGTGAACATCGTTCCGGGATATGGCGAAACCGCGGGGGCAGCCCTGGCAGCGCACGATCTGGTCGACAAAGTTGCGTTCACGGGATCGACGGAAGTGGGCAAGCTGATTGTTCACGCCGCCACCGGAAATCTGAAAAAGGTATCACTGGAACTGGGTGGCAAATCTCCGAATGTGGTGTTCAAAGATGCCGACCTGGATACCGCGATTGCGGGGGCGGCCAGCGCGATCTTCTTCAACCACGGCCAATGTTGTTGCGCCGGATCGCGACTCTATGTCGAGCGACCGGTTTTCGATCGCGTGGTCGATGGAGTGGCGGAAAAGGCGAAGAAGATCAACGTAGGGTCGGGACTGGATCCGGCGACGCACATGGGTCCGCTGGTCTCCGAAGAACAACTGCAGCGCGTCTGCAATTACCTCGAAATCGGAATGGCTGAAGGCGCGAAGGCGGCGTCGGGCGGGCGCAAGATCGGCGGCAAGGGATATTTCGTCGAGCCCACCGTGTTGGTCGACACCAAAGACTACATGAAGGTCGTGCAGGAAGAGATCTTTGGGCCGGTGGTGGCGGCGATTCCATTCGACAATCCGGAGGAACTGCTGAATCGGGCCAATGATTCGGTGTATGGCCTGGCGGCGGGAGTCTGGACCAACGACGTCTCAAAAGCGCACCGCACGGCAACCTTGCTGCGCGCCGGGACGGTCTGGATCAACTGCTACAACATCTTTGACGCGGCGCTGCCGTTCGGCGGATACAAGCAGTCGGGGTGGGGACGCGAGATGGGCAAAGACGTTCTCAATCTCTACACGCAGACGAAGGCGGTGTGCGTCAGGATGTAGTTTGGTGGGCTTGAAACAAAGGCCGCGCTGCAAAATCAGCGCGGCCTTTTCGCGTTGTTTACAACTTTGTTGCTTACGCTGCTGCTTGTTGTTGATAGGCAGGGACGAAGGACTCGGTTACAAAGGTTTCGAACTTCGTCGGCGTTGTGTTGGCGGCGGAACGAGGTTCCAGTGCGCGCATGTGCCCGGTGTTCAGGGCGCCTGCCATCTCCAGCATCAGGCCGGCAAAGTTGTCGGACATTCCCATCTGCACCATCGCGGCTCGAATCTGATCGTCGGGCGCATGGATGTACCCCAAATTGGGTTTGCCGATGGCCTTGCCGACGATAGCGGCTGCTTCTGTGTAGTCGAGATCGCGCTGCCCTTGCAGCTCTTGCGTCTGCTTGCCTTGGAACCCCAGCCGCAACAGAGCGTCAGCTGCTGCTGCTCCTATGTCGCGGGTGGCGATCATGGGGAGTTTCAGATTCGGGCTAACCGGTCCGATCATACTGCCAGCCATGCGAATGGCTCCCACTTGTGGCAGCGTATTTTCCATGAAAGCGCCAGCGCGCAGGTGGAGTACATTCGCGCCGTCGATCTGGTTGAGTTTCTGTTCGAGTTCGTGGACGCCGACCACGGGGCCGGTTCCGCTGGGTTTGTCGGCTCCGATACTGCTTAGCGAAACAACATTCTTGACTCCAGCCTTTCTTACTGCCGCGGCGATCGCGTTGCTGACGCGGTCCTCATAAGCGCGGACGTTGTCGCTGGAAGGGTTGGGTGGAATCATGACGTAGGCTGCATCGGCTTTGTGCAAGGCTCTGGTCAGGGCTGAGGCGTCGGTGACATCGCCGATGAATATCTCTGCGCCTTGCGCCGCGAGAGATTGCAAATGAGCTGCGTTTCTTCCGACGACACGAACCTTCTGCCCGCGGGCAAGAAGGTTCTTCGCCACTACGTGTCCGGTGTTGCCGCTTGCTCCAAGAACGACGTACATGTTGGCCTCCATTCTTATACTAAATTCGATGCAGCGGGCTGCGGTTTGGCTCCAGGGACAAAAGGTTGGGGGCGAGGGTGAGAATCGAAGAAAAGGGCTGGTTGCATCGTGGATGGCCGATTCTGTTGCTTGCGGTGGGTGCAGCAGTTGCTCACATAATGGTCGCTAGCACAAGTTAGGGGGTTACTCCGACAGTTCCGCAGATACGATGTCCCCTGAGGCAAAGGTATGCAGAGCGCAAGGAGCGCGGTCGTGCTCGGGACACGAAGTTTCCAAAACGTAAGCGATGATGCCCTCGTCATCGATAAAACTCACCTTGACTTTGGCATTTTCGCCGTTCGTCATGCGGAGTGTCACTGTCCTATCGACGAGTTGCTTCAGGTCATTGATTCTCATTGCGATTGCCTCGGTCCCCGCATTATGCCTGAAAATGTCATGCGCCGCTGTGAATGTCGCCCACGGGCGGCTACACTCAAACCCCATAGCTCAGGAGCCACAGCTGCTCTCGTGACGGTTGTAATCAACCTTAGCCGCTTACCCGTGAATTCGAATCTCCTCAGACCTCCCGCGCCGAGTTTGCGCGAATGCTTCGTGCAGGAATCGCACCAGATCTGTTGCCACGAGGGAATTCTCACCGAGCGAGCGGCTGGCTAGGTCGCCCGCAAGTCCATGGAGATAGACGGCGAGAGCGGTCGCTTCGAGCGCATGATGTGGATGTTGCGCAAGCAGGCCAGCAACGATTCCAGTAAGAATGTCTCCGGTGCCTCCTGTAGCCATGCCTGGATTCCCAGTCGGATTGACCCACACTGTGCCATCGGGTGATGCAATCAGAGTGCGATGCCCTTTGAGGACGACGATCAGCTCATGCTCGCGCGAGAACTTTCTCGCGACCTGCAACCGGTTGGCTTGAATTTCCGGAATGCTCGAGCCGGTCAAGCGCGACATTTCTCCCGGATGCGGAGTAATAACGAGAGTTCGGCCGCGGCCCCGCAGCTGATCCGCAGCTCCTTCGAAAGCATTCAGCGCATCGGCGTCGACAACCATATTGAGAACCGGATTGGCGACGGAAGACTTTTCGCCGCGCGTCACGATACTGCGGACGAACTCGCCCGTCTCGGAGTTCCGCGAGATACCCGGACCTATGGCTAGCGTCTTGCGCTCGAGGAGCGCATCGAGTTCCGGTGTGAGCGCTCGCAAAGAAATCGTGCCAGCATCGGTTTCTGGCAGCGGCTCGGTCATCAGTTCGGGATAGAAAGCGGCAACGGTTGCAAGCGCGGATTTGGGCGTGGCGATGGTGGAAAGACCGGCTCCTGCCCGAAGTGCGGAGAATCCCGCCATCGCCGCCGCGCCGGTTTTGCCGACCGAACCTCCGATGACAAGCACGTGCCCGTAGCTGCCCTTGTTGCCTTCGCGCTCTCTTGGAGCAAGCGGCGGGGCAAAATCGGAAGGCGTGCTGAGATGAAGTCCCAGCTGTGAAATAATCGCTTCCGGCGGCGAACCGATGGGCGCAATTACGGTTGAGCCGTTGGTGAGCGCCGCGAAAACATGCGCAGGACGCGGCGCTGTGAAGGTGACGATGGAATCGGCACGCGCTCTGTCGCGGGCGCCATTGGGCTGCATGGCATCGGCATCGGCGCCAGATGGAATGTCAACAGCAACAATCGGAGCCGACGCCCGGTTCATTTTGGCGATGGCTGCAGCGTACAGCGGACTGGCCGGCGGACGAAAACCAGTGCCGAGAATTGCGTCGACGATAACGTCCGCCGAGAATATTTCCGCCGCAGCGTGCGAATCGAGATCGGCTGCATTGCTCACGATGACGGGGTGAACATGCACTGTATGCAGCGACTTCGTCATGCTCTGAAACATTAGCGCCGCGTCGCCGCGGAGCTCTTTCGGATCGCACAAGAGCAGAATGCGCACGGCTCGTCCTGCTTCGACGAGTTTGCGAGCCACAACAAATCCGTCCCCACCGTTGTTGCCCTTGCCGCAGACGATACCGACGCGTTCGGCGCGCGGATAATCCGAGAGCAGGAAACGTGCGACGGCCGAGCCGGCATTCTCCATCAGGCGGAGGGAAGGTACTCCGAAGCGTTCTGTTGTAGAGCGGTCGATGTCGCGCATTTCAACTACGCTCACGATTTTCATAAGAAGATGTCTCGCACTATATCTCGCACTGTATCTCGCATTATGGCCTCGCTAGCCGCGCGCAAGGTCTGAGTATAAATGGGCTCGAATTCGAGCGCCGGCTAGGTTTCGACATTCATCCCCCAGCGCCTAAAGGCGCTTCTTTGCGAATGCGTTGGCGTCATCGCTAAAGCGATGACCTGATACAAATCTTGACTTGTGGTGACCTGATACGAATCTTTACCTGCTGTGATCTGAGACGAACCTTTCGCTGCAATCATCGATAACAGTTGTACGGGAGGCTTCCGCGTTGTTAGGATGCAAAACGATCATGCCAAAGCTGATTCCGCATCCCGCACGCGTCGCATCCGCGGGAACAAAAATGAAGATCATCGAAGAATACGTCGGCCGCGTCAACTCCTCCACGGCAGGAGTCAGCGTCGCCCGCATGCGCAGCCCGGAAGGCTGGGAAGAACCAGGACAGACTCCGGAGTTCGACGAGTACACGATCGTGTTACATGGCACCTTGCGGGTTCAGCACAAATCCGGCGAACTGGACGTGGTTGCGGGACAGGCGGTGCTGGCGGGCCGCGGTGAATGGGTGCGTTACTCGACGCCATTTTCCGGTGGCGCTGAATATATTGCTGTTTGTCTCCCCGCATTCTCACCTGAAACGGTACATCGTGACGTGTAACACCCTGACCTGTAAACCCTGCGTTTCCAGTTACTAAAGTCCAAAGCCCCGAGGCCGGACGCTAACCCGGCAAAGGGCATCTAAGAATGTGGGCGATCTTTGCTTATTATGGGGCGCGAGGAGCAGACTGTTGAGATTGGGACGGCTGGCGACTATATTGCTTTTCTGCTTGTGCGCGATTCCCCGGGCGCCAGCCGAAGTTACGCTCTTTCTCGAAGAGCCCTACAGCTACGATGGCGCTCTCGCCGGAACCGGCCATGCCGCGGTTTACCTCAGCGGTGTGTGTGCCGCATCGCCCGTAGTGCTGCGTCTTTGCGAGCCGGGCGAGACCGGAGTTGTCATCAGCCGCTACCATCGCGTGGCGGGATATGACTGGATCGCAATCCCTCTTATCCCTTATCTGTACGCGGTAGAACAGCGGGAATACATTCCGCTCTTCGCGGACAAGAAGCTGGCCGCGTTTTTGCGTGACCGTTACCGACGCGATCAGCTGGAATCGCTGGTCCCTGATCTTCCCGATGGTAAAACTCCGGAAGGAGACTGGTACGAGTTGGTCGGCGCGTCGTACCTGCGGACCATTTACGCCTATGAGATTGAAACCGACCCCAAGCTGGATGCCGCGCTGATACGCAAGCTCAACGGTCGCAGCAACCACGACCGCTTTGACCTGGTTACGGCAAACTGTGCCGACTTCGCCCGCGGGATTATCGACTTCTACCATCCGCACGCCGTGCATCGTAGCCTCATCGGGGACCTTGGCGTCAGCACGCCAAAACAGCTGGCAAGAACGCTCTCCAAATACAGCCGTCATCATCCCGAGTTGCAGGCGTCAAACTACATAATTCCGCAAGTGCCTGGCACATTGCCGCGCTCCAAGCCCGTCCACGGCGTTTTGGAGTGCGCAGTCACGGCGAAAAAATACATGCTGCCGCTGCTCGTGCTCCATCCCTACGTTGCCGGCAGCCTGATCGCCGCCTATTGGGGACACGGACGCTTTGATCCCTCGAAGAACGCGCTCGTCCTGGATGCGAACAATCAACTGGACGCCCCCATGACGCGGACGGAACGTCGAGCGGCACAGGACCGTTTCGAGGAAATGGTTCGCAGCGCTTCCTCATTGCGCGTTGCGGAGCGTTCCGCAGAAAACGAGCCACACTGGGCGTCGTTGCAGGCCGCCGCCGAGCCAATGGTTGATGCTTCAGGAGAACCAATGCTGAGCCTCCGATCGAGCGGCCAGATGACAGCGGTTGGAATTGCACGAAACAATATTGTGATTATGCCCGACATTGTGAACGATAGTGTGAACGGGCCGGAAGGCGTGGAATTCGCGACAGAACTGGTAAAGGCCCGCTTGAGCGAAGAATTGAAACCGGCCGCCACACGGAAGACGGCGCGCTCGGATGTGGAGAACGATTTCTTGATTTTGCGACGATTGCTGGAGTTACAGCCTAACCGAACGGCAAACGTCACTGGATCTGCCCACGAGGTCACGAACGATTCCCTGCGACCCTTTCTTCAGCCGTCCAGCGACCCGCCGCCGGTCAACCCAGTCGGGTTATCCGCCGTTGACAAGATGCGCTGATCGCGTCGCATATTTGCGTGTCAGCAATGTGTACCCGCGAAGCCTTTGCGAACCGTATGGCTCAGCAACGCCATGCCAGGCAGAATGGAACCGAGTAAGACTGCTATCGAGCGGCGACGAGGGCTCCTGCCCTATCAAGAGACCGTCTGACCGGAATAAGCCGGCTGTGCACATGCCGTCTCCACGGTTTCGCAGTCAACCAATCCAGCGCAGGCGTAGAGGACTGGAAGGATTTCCTCGGGACGATATTTGCGCCTCAGTTCTGCGACTTTCTCTGTGCCGCAACGGTAAGCCGGCAGATACATCCTTCCTAGCAGCGGATGGCGTCCCCATGCGCCGGAGAGTTTGTCGGCGCGCTCCTCGGTGACCAGGTAATCGCGCCGCAGAATTGCAGCGACTTCTTCTTTTGGCATTTTTTCGCGCCAGGTAAGATACGAAGCTTCGTTCTTGGCGTCATCCTGTAAGAGCGCGAGCAGAACGCCAATCTGCAAATCTTCGTCGGGAAGCTGATCGACTTCGGTGACTCCGTGGGCGATCAGGATCGCGTTGTTGGCGATTCCTTCAAACAGAGTGGCGGCACGCGTGTTCATGGTGAGCACGGTGGCCTCGAAACCGGCCAAGCCGCGAACGTACAGATCCTGAAGGTAAGCGAATGTGGTCACATGACCGGGGACGACTTCGTGACTGACGAGTTGCACAAATTCGGGGAACGACATTTGCAAAGACGCATTGATCTCGTAGGTGGCTTCGTATTTCGGAGAACCATCGGCATTGCGGGCGCGCCCGACGTAGTTCATTGAGCCGGAGAACCATGCATCTTTGATGGGAAGGAAATCGATGTTGGCGCGTGGCACACGAGCGAGTTCGGGGGGGAGATAGGGCGCCAGATTCGTCTCGCAAAGCGCGTTCATTTGCGCAATGACCGCCGAGCCGATTGCGCGAACGGAGGCCATGGGCACACGGCGTTCGCGGCGCCAGGCATCGACGGCGTCCAGAATGCCCGCGGGGCCAGAAGTCTCATATCCGCCGCGCGCAAGCAACTCGGCGACGCGATTTCGCTTGGCTTGCGGCCGAGATGGCTCGGGCGGGCGGCCGATGGACGAGATTACGCATCGTTCGTAGGGGACTGGATCCCCTTTGCCGAGCGCCTCGAGCGCCAGATCCCACATGACGCGAAGCGAATCGGAGAGGCTTGCGAGGTACTGTCCGCGAAGTCCACCGATTTTCTTCGCTTCCTTTTCGACGCCCTCGATCGCCGCTGGGACGTCAATCTGCCTGAGATAGTCATCGACCGAAGCGCGATCGAGATTTTTGCCGGCAACGCCGCCCGTAGATCTGATCTTTGCCGCGGCGGGCAAGGTGTATGCGAGAGGCAGCGGCTCGTTGGAAAACCAGGAATCGGCGATGAAGCGGCCGGTTCCGGAGGGGCACATGACGTCACCACCCCAGAGAGTGTCGATCGCAAGAATTGCATCCGCAACGAATTTACCGGTGCTGTCCATCACGACTCCTTTTGTTTTTTCAGTGAAGTGAACAAGACGTAAAGGCACAGGGCAACAAAGCCGAGCGCAGAAAGGGTTTGAGAAATCGGCATATTTTCGTAGAAGGGTGTCTGAATCCACTCTTCTTTGAAGTGTGGCAGCACCCGCAGCGCCGCTCCCACCACACCGCCGAGCGCGCCCCCCGCCATCAACCCGCCGGCACTGATGATACCCCGCTCGCGGATTGTTTTCCCCCGCTCGCCGCCGGTCTTTTCCCCGCGCTTATTCACAATGTGCGAGAGGAATCCGCCGGCCAGGATGGGCGTGGTCAACTGCAGCGGCAAATAGATTCCGAGCGCGAACACCATGGAGGAGAGACCAAGCATCTCCAGCACCACGGTGACCATGGCACCGATCCCGAACAAGAAGTAGGGGGCTGGTTGACCGCTCATGAATCCTGAGACTACGGCTTTCAGCGCAGAGGCCTGGGGCGCAACCAGCACTTGCCGCGGATCACCGGGCATTGCTTCTCCGAACTGGAATGCCTTGGCCAGCAGGATGATGGTGAACCCCGCGGTGATGGCGGACACGATGACCGCGATGAATTTCACCTTCTCCTGCGCTGCGGGTGTGGAACCGATCCAGTACCCGGCCTTCAGGTCGGTGATGAATTGTCCAGACGTGCATAGAGCGACGCAAACCATGCCGGCTAGCGCCATCACAAAGAACATGCCGGTGGACCCGGAGAGCCCGAACCTCAAGAGCACGACCGCAGAGACGATCACGGTGAGCAACGTCATGCCGCTGGCTGGGTTGTTGGCTGTGGTGGCGATGGCGTTGGCAGCTACAGTGGTGAAGAAGAATGAGAACAGCAAGGTCAGTCCCAAGCCTAAGGCGACCACGGTCCATGAAACATGGAGCTCTCCAAAGAAGGCGGCGACAGCGATCGCGCCGAGCACCACTCCGAGCAGGATGGCGATCACGGGAATGTCACGGTCGGTGCGGTCGGTTTGTGGCGCTTCGCCGTGGCGGAAAGAGCGCAGCGCGATGCTAAACGATCCCGCAACCACGCGCAGGGACTTGAGAATTCCGACCAGTCCCGCGCTTGCAATGGCGCCCACGCCAATGAAGCGCACATAGTAGCGATAAATATCGGCCGCCGTCATATGCGAAATGGGAATGGTGGCGGGATAAAGGGTGACATCGCCCATGTGGCTGCCGACAAACCAGATCATGGGCACGAGCACGAAGTTGACCAATACGCCGCCGGCACAAAAGATAAGGGCGACACGTAAACCCATCACGTATCCCAGCCCGAGAATGAAGCCGACCGCGTCGAAATTGAAGACCATACGGCTGCGCTCGGCGAGCGACCGGACAATTGGCACGAACTGGAAGTTCAGATATTCCTTCCAGACATGAAATGTGGTGACAAAGAAGTCATAAATCGCGGCGACGACAGTGGCCTGCAGGAGAAGCTTGGCTTGCGAACCGCCTTTCTCGCCCGTCACCAGGACTTCAGTGATGGCCGTGGCCTCCGGGAACGGGAACTTGCCGTGCATCTCGCGCACGAAGTAGCGCCGCAGAGGGATAAGGAAGACAATGCCAAGGCACCCGCCGGCCAGACAGATGAAGATGGTCTGCACCGGATGCGGGTCGAGGTGAAGAGCGTAGAGCGCCGGCAGGGTGAAGACGGCACCGGCTACGACGGCAGCAGAGGCGCCACCCATGCCGGTGATGATCACATTTTCCAGCAGCGAAGAGCGCCGCGGGTACAAGCGCGCCAGACCGATTGTGAGAATGGAGATGGGAATCGCCGCCTCCATTCCCTGGCCAACTTTGAGAGTGGAATAAGCGGATGCCACTGTGAAGATCACGCAAAACAGCACGCCCCAGAAGATGGAGCGTGAAGTGAGTTCTGGCAACTCGGCGGAAGCCGGAGCGATGGGCAGATACAATTCGCCGTCATGCAGGGGTTTGTAGGCATTCTCGGGAAGAGTCTTGGTATCGATCATCTTGGCCGACATTTGGTGTCCCGTGTTTCGTTACAAGTGGACCCCTTGAGTCTACATCGATCAATCACACAGATCACAACGGTCTGGCAGGTAACGGCTCGATAGCTACGCAGCAATGAGCTTGTCGAAAGGATCGGGCTCACGGGTCTGTGTGGCGATCTCGATCACCTTAGTTTCGTAGCTCTCATTCAGCACCTCTTGCAGTCTGACCACGAGCGGTTGCAGCTTCTCCATGTCGTCTGCTCGTTTGTGGATGTCTCGGCAAAGCCGCAGGACTTTCTTATCAGTATGACGGTGTGCTTTCTTCATATCTCACCTCTGAACTAGTTCCCATCAGTGTTGTCCAGTAGCATGGTCAACAGCGCCATCCGGACATAGATCCCATTCGTGGCCTGGCGAAAATACATGGCTCTTGGATCAGCGTCGACTGACCTGTCTAACTCGACTGTGCGGGGCAACGGATGAAGGATTAGTGCGTCCGGCTTCATGCGCTGAACGACGGTCGAATCGATGGAATAACGCCGGAGCCCGAACACGTCGTGGGCTCGTTCGGGCCGGATTCGCGTCTGGTAGACGACATCCACTTCGCCAATTACCCGGTCAATATCGGACTCCAGTTCATAGCGCACGCCGTGCTCATCGAGGTAGCTCAAAATGTCGGGCTTCATTTGAAGGTGCGGCAGGCTAACAAAGAACATCTTCACGCGTTCAAACTTAGCCAGCAAATATGCCAGCGATCGCGCCGTGCGACCCTTGTCCAACTCGCCAATAATGGCCACGCTGAGGCCATCCAGCGGACGCTGTCTGAAAATTGTGTACAAATCGAGCAGGGCCTGGGTGGGATGCTGCCCGCCATTGCCATCGCCGGCATTAATGACCGGCACCGCCGAAACTTCCGCTGCCCGGCGCGCTCCGTTCTCGTCGGAGTGCCGAATGACAATCACATCCGAATAACCGCTAATGATACGGATTGAATCCTCCACCTGCTCGCCTTCGATCTCAGAGGAAAACGCGCTGGCGTGCTCGGTCGACAGGACCCTCCCACCGAGGCGATGCATAGCAGCCTCAAACGAGAGTCGAGTCCGGGTCGAAGGCGCATAAAAGAGCGTGGTCATGATGCGCTTCTGGTAGTCAAGGGAGCCCCCGCGCGCTACCACTCGCTCCATGCCTCGGGAGCGTGCGAATAATTCCATGAGCAGGGGAACGGTAAACTGCTGCGACTCGATGATATGTTTCAAAGGCCTACTCCCTCGCGGCGTCCGGTCCGAAGTGCGGGGCTGGATGGGCGCGAAAGGAATGATAATTGGCTCGGGCATTAGCCTCCTCCAACGGGAAATTCGAGTACTTTGTTTTCGAGGTCGTTCTCTTTTAGATCATTTTCTTTTAGATCAGTGTCTTTTAGATCGGTGTCTTTTAGATCAACATCTTTTAAATCAATGTTGCGCTTGAATTCCGCGCGGTCGTGGTCGGGGAACATGTGTGTGCCGGCAAAACCGACGACCGCCTGGCAGAGATTCTCGCAAGAAGTAATGATGGCTTCCTTGCCCCCGTTGCGCAGAAAGCGCAGCACGGATTCGATCTTGGGGCCCATGTTCCCGGGTGGGAAATGGCCAGCCTTGGCGTACTCTTCCAACTCGGCCGCGCTGACGTGCCGCAGCGGACGCTGGGAGGGTTTTTTGTAGTCCAGATACACGTAATCGGTGTCGGTAGAAATCACAAAGAGGTCCACGCCCAGACGTGAAGCGAGCCATGCGGAGATGCGATCCTTATCGATCACAGCTTCGACGCCTTGCAGGTTCCCGTTCCGCCACACCACGGGAATCCCTCCACCTCCGCAGGCGATGACCAGGACGCCGAGGTCGGCCAGATTCCGAATGACCTCCAGTTCAATAATGCCAACCGGGTCAGGAGACGGAACTACGCGGCGATAGCCGCGGGCCGCATCCTCCATGATCGCCCATCCAAAAAGGCGCTTGCGTTCCTCAGCGTCGACACGCGAATAGAAAGGGCCAATTGGCTTGCTCGGGCACTTCATTGCGGGATCGTCCGGCATTACGATGCACTGGGTGACAACCGTCGCCACGGGCACGTGCAGATCGGCCAACCGCAGCTCGGTTTGCAATGATTGCTGGAGAAGATATCCGATCTCACCCTGGGTCGAAGCGCCACAAACGTCCAGCGGGAGCTCCGGTACCTGGCGCGCTCCCCGCTCTGACCGCAGAAGGGCTGCGCCGACCTGGGGGCCATTGCCATGCGTGAGCACGATGCGGTAACCGGATTGGATCAAGCTAACGATCTGGACCGCGGTGCGCTGGGCATTGGCACGTTGCTCAGCGATCGTTCCCGTTTCTCCCGCGCGAATCAGGGAGTTTCCGCCTACGGCAAGGAGCATGGTCTTCATAAGCGAGCCGCTTGCGATCTTCGTTGATGCCCAGCCCCTAAAGGGGCATCTGATTTCGAGACAAACGAGGCATCGCTAAAGCGATGCCCTGATACGAAACATAGTCCTGCAGCGACGCAGCAACTTGCAGCCGTCGGCTACTCCGTCTACACGTGCGCCAACTCCTGCAGTTCAGCCAGTCCCGGCAATTTGACGAACTCACCCTTCATCAATTCCAGCATGATCGCTTTTTGTGAATGCAGCCGGTTCTCTGCCTGCTGAAATACCAGCGATCGTGGCGAGTCGATGACATCGTCGGTAACTTCTTCGCCGCGGTGTGCAGGCAGGCAATGCAGAAAGATGGCATCTCGTTTGGCCTGGCGGAACAGAGTCGCATCGACCTGGTAAGGAAGGAAGATATGCTTGCGGTCCTGTGCCTCGACCTCGCTCCCCATGCTGGCCCAGACATCGGTGTAGATCACGTCAGCGCCCGAGGCTGCTTCATCGGGATCGTTGGTCACCGTGCAGGTGCTGCCTGTCTCGTCGCCACGTCTTCGTGCCCACGCGATGGACTCAGCGTCGAGTTCGTATCCCGGAGGCGTGGCCAGCCAAACATGCGCGCCCAGTTGGGCTCCGGCAAACAGCAGGGAGCGCGCGACATTATTGCCATCGCCTAGAAATGCGATCTTCAGACCTTCCAGGTTGCCTTTCGCCTCCCAGATCGTGAGGTAATCCCCCATTGCCTGGCAGGGATGACTGTAGTCGGTGAGTCCATTGATGACAGGGATGCTGGCGTGCAGGGCCATCTGCTCCACGACTTCGTGACAGAAGGTGCGGATCATGATGCCCTGCACCATCCGCTCAAGGTTCTTCGCCACGTCGTAGACCGACTCGCGCTTGCCCAGATTGATCTCAGCAGGCGAAAGGTAGAGTGGGAAGCCGCCCAGTTGCTGGATGCCGACAGCAAACGTTACCCGGGTGCGCAGAGAAGGTTTCTCGAAGATCATGGCCAGGGTCTCGCCTCGGAGTGAACTACTGTAGCTGCTCGGGTGCGCCTTAACCTGACGTCCGAGAGTGAGCAGGTACCAGATGTCAGAGGGCGAAAAATCTCGAATCGAGAGAAAGTCTTTGGTTTTGGCGTTGCCGTTGCTGTTCATTGTCAGACCCCCTGCATTAGACCAGTCTGTCAAACTCCTGTTCCGGCTCCTGCCAGGGCTGGCTCATGGTCGCGCGCAAACCGGGCAAGCAATTCAGCCAGGCCGGGCTTGGTGAGTTCTTCGACTTCATAGGTCACTCGTAGATTGGGACGATCGATTTTAATTACCCGCGCAAGGTCAATGGGAGTCGCGACCAGCACGAGATCGCACGGAGTGCGGCGGATGGTTTCCTCCAGTTCATGTCTTTGCATGGCGCTGTAACCCATGGCAGGCAAAAGGTTCGTCAGGTGCCGATAGCGGTCGTAGGTGCCGCGAATGGAGCCCACCGCGTAAGGCCGAGGATCAACCAGTTCCGCAGCCTCATTTTGCCGCGCCGCAACCACACCAGCGCCGTAGGGCATTTCTCCGTGTGTGAGCGTGGGACCGTCCTCCACCACCAGGACGCGCCGGCCCTTGACCAGATACGGCTCATGAATGGAGACGCGGCAAGCCATCTCAAAGACGGCTGCCTTGGGGTTGTGGAGCTTGATGTTCTGGCGAACGGTCTCGATGTCGTGCTGTTCGCCGGTGTCTACCTTATTAATGACGATCACATCCGCGCGGCGCAGATTGACTTCACCCGGGAAATAAGACAGCTCATGCCCCGGTCGGTGCGGATCCACGACAACGATTTCCAGGTCGGAAACATAAAAAGAAGTGTCGTTGTTGCCCCCATCCCACAAAATTACGTCCGTTTCTTTCTCCGCCCGGCGGAGAATTTTTTCGTAGTCCACTCCTGCATATACGACGGTTCCATGGCTTATGTGCGGTTCGTACTCTTCGCGTTCCTCGATGGTGCATTGCTGCAGGTCGAGATCCTCCATGGTGGCGAATCTCTGAACGGCCTGCGCGGCAAGATCTCCGTAAGGCATGGGGTGCCGGATAACCACCGTTCGCAGGCCCTGCCGCCGCAACTCTCGGGCGACCAGGCGCGATACCGGACTCTTACCGCATCCAGTGCGCACCGCGCACACTGAAATGACCGGGACCAATGACTTCAGCTGAGTGTGCGCAGTTCCCAGAAGCCAGAAATCGGAGTCCGCAGCTACCACGCGGCAGCCGAGATGCATGAGATTCTGGTGGGAAATATCGCTGTAGGAAAAGACCACCGAGTCAATCTTGTATTCGGCGATCAGCTTCTCCAGGTCTCTCTCTTCGAAGATCGGAATGCCTTCCGGATACAAGCCGCCGGCAAGTTCCGGCGGATAACGGCGTCCGGCAATGTCAGGAATTTGAGTGGCTGTGAATGCGACTACCTGGTAGTCGGGATTGTTACGAAACAATACGTTAAAGTTGTGGAAATCCCTACCTGCAGCGCCAAGAATTAAAACTCTCTTCATAGAGTATCCCTCCGGTGAAGATCGTTTACTTTCTATTTTCTCTCTTGGCGGTCGCAGTGGCTGTACCGTTCATCACATCTGAGGGTGACTCTTGGCGTCGTTAGAACCTCGCTCTTCCCTTCCCTTCGCCAGGACGATCTCGGGCTTGACGCGGCGATTCGCAGGTCCGCCGGAAGAGGCGGCATGACAACATCCGATTCGGCCAGGTGAGACCTCGCGAGGCGCCCTCAATTTGTTGGGATCGAGGTGCTCCCAACGATGACGTCATACCGCGCGTTCTGCTGGCCGATGGCACCGACGCGAATCCACGTGATATTGCCATCCAATCCCGTAGCCGGTATTTGCGCCGGACAAACTCCTCCCGTGAGCGTACCCCAACCGGTCGGCTCCGTGGTTCCACTGACCAGTGGTGGAGTTCCAGACGCGGTGTAAGTGCAGTTCGCTGTGTTTCCAGCGGTCGGAGTGATAATGTCTCCCACGAAATACGCAGTATTCTGTTGCCAATCGACGCCGCCACAAATCGTGTCTTGTCCCACCACCTGCGCGCCAAACGTGCACCACCAATCGGTGGTCACGGTATAAAACAGCCCGTCTGGGCTCAAATTAATGGTGGCGTTTTGCGCATTGAAATTCGGGTTCATCGAGCTGATGCCATGGTTTCCAAGCCTGAGGATGTTGTTCTGCGAACACGGAGGGGCGCCGCCACCCTCGTAGCTGTTCGTTGTACCATTCGTGGTCACGCAAGCGTTACCCGTCGTCCCTGGTATGTTGTTAGTCTGGTAGAACAACACCTCGTTTACAAGCGGCCCGGTAAATGGATTGGCGGTTCCACAGTTCGGCCCTGACGAAGGCCAAGTGGAGGAAGTAATATCAGCCGGAATCACGCAGCCGTTGTTTGGCTTGTTACTGGGCGGGGTACAGGCGTTGTGAAGTTGAGCTTGATTACCGAGGCAAACAGTGGTGGTACTGACGAGAATCGGCATCGTGTCGCTGAGGTTATCCGCATTCCATCCGCAGTGTGTGTCCAGGTTTAATGAGCCCGTCGCAGGAAGATTGTTTGAACCAACCAAGAGGGCATTATTGCCTCCGCTCGTTACAATCGAAGGCGTGAAGGTACCTCCTGGGCTGATCAATCCGATGAAGCCCATCTGGTCCAGCGCCGTACTATGCACAAGGCTGTTATAGCCAAAGCATTCGTGGCCGCTAAACACGCTCCCAGTTCCTCCGAATGCGAAGGCGTTAGTCGTAGCGAAATCCCAGAAATATTCGCCGTTAGGATTCGGGTTCAAATTACATGAGCCTCCAGAGACGCCGCAACACGAACCCGCCAGGCAAGTGCTCGACGACACGTGACCCAGAAGGCTCGAGGGGACGCTGTCAACTCCGTGGAGCGTAAATTGGTCGGCACCGCCGGGACAGTTATAGCCTGTGCCGCAGCCGGTCATACTCATAGGTTGCGGCGTAGCCGCTCCGGGTGGGAACTCCCCGACGACATAACCGCCTGGAATGCCGCCGACTGTCGGCCCTATATTCAGAGTTGAGGTGCCCGTATTCCAAACGCGGCATCCATTTCCAACCGAATAACCCGCCACGATGGTTCCGGTGCTTTGAGTGCCAGCATTCGAGAAGCCCATGGTAAACAGCGTATCGTCGTAGCTGACCCGGAAAGTGCCGTACCAAGTCACATTCAGACCATAGAGGCAACTTGCGGGCGAAGTGCCCGACGCCGGCTGTTGAAAGTCGTAGATGCTAGTGGGTGCCGGAGGATTGCAGTTCGTCGGGTTGGTCATGCAACTGCTGAGATCATATTGCAAAATGGCGCAGGGTCCTGTTTTTGCGCAGTTGGGACTCGTGCTTAGGACCCAGACTTTATGCGCGTTTGCGGCTGTCTGACCGAATGCGACCAACGTGCTCGGGAGCAAGAACGGCTTACCCGCATTTTGTAGCTGGGTGGCCTGCATGGTGGCGTCGTTAAAGAGATACACATAGGTGAAGGCCGCGGCCTGGCCCTGAACCCCTCCGCGCCCGAGCACAAACATGCTGTGATCGATTGCCCAGTGCTGATCCCCGTCGCCCCCACTATAGTTATTCATATAGGATTTGCCAGGGAAGGCTGGATCAGTATTACCATCGGTGACGCGAAGAGTTTTCAGTCCCATCGAATTCGTTACGACTGTACCAGCGCCGGTGTAGCCGTAATCCTTGGAAAAATTCGTCCACAGACTTGGAATGTTGCCGACAGTCACGACGCACGGATCATTGCGTAACCCACCGTAGTTCGGCGGCCCCAGCGCACCCGTTTGATTCGTCGGAGAGCAAACTTTTGTGTTCACTTGCAGCGCGACGGTGTCGGTTGACGTCGCATAGTTGTCGTCGGCCGGAGTGAATTTCACGGAGAGAGTGTGACTGCCCGCGGCCAGCAGCTGACCCGCCTTCGGCGTGTACGCGAAGGTGCCCACAACGTCTGCGGTCGCATCCAGTTGGGTTTCGCTCAGCGCCGTATGGTCGTCGATCGGCGCCGGTGTCGCCCAGCTGATCATCGTGGTCTGCTTCTGCGCGGTTGTGGTTTGCGCGAGAGAAGCGCCCAGATAATCGCTGTTCGCTGCCCACACGGCCTTCATGCTGCACGTGCCAGTGCCGGCATTGATCGTAACTATACCGCTGCTGATCGAGCAGGGACCGGTTGCGGTGATGGTGGGAGTGACGCTTGAGTTCGAAGTTGCCGCGATCGCGAACGTTGCCTGATACTGCGCCGTGGCCGGAGCGCCAGTAAAAGTTACCGTCAGTGCGATCCGATCGGCGCCTGTAGTTTGTGTAAGGGTTGCAGGAAGATAAGTATTGTTCCCAGCCCAACTTGCCGTCGTCGTGCAAGTTCCAGCGCCACTCGTCATGGTAACCGCGGTCCCGCTGATCGAACAGGAACCTGTCGCCGTGATCGCCGGAGTAATACCCGAGGTCGAGGTCGCTGTCACCGTGAAACTGGACTGGTACGTCGCGCTCGGCGGGGCGCCGGTAAAGGTCACCGTCTGGGAAATCTTTCCCGAGGTGGCCGTGGTCTCAGTCACTGCAGGTGCGGCGAGATAGTTGCCGTTGCCGGACTGGTTTGCGATCACTGTACAAGTTCCGGCGTTGTTCCCCATTGTAAACATCGCGCCCGAATTGGTGCACACTCCCGAACTGCTGAACGAAACCCCCAACCCTGAACTGGCTGTCGCCACCACCGTGAAGCTACTGCCGTATTGCGCGGATGTGGGAGCCTTCTGAGTGAATGTAATTTTCTGGCTGGCCTGATTCACCTGCAGCGTGACGCTGCCGATGGACGGTGCGTAGACGGTTTTGTTCGGCGTGAATTGCACCGACAAAGGCTGGCTGCCCACGTTCAGCACCGTTCCCGAGGCGGGCGTATAAGTGTAGGTCCCAGTGCTGACCGGTGTGGCCGTGGCGTTCAACTGCTTCGCACCCAAGGCTGTTCCGTAAGTGATCGCTGCCGGGTTCGACCAAGTGACATTCGTAGCGCCGGGATTGACGGTGAAGGTCAGAGAGACCGGAGTAGCCGCGGTGTACTGCGCGTCTCCCAGCTGGCTAGCCTGCACTGTTACAGAACCCGTACTTGTGATCGTCAGCGTGCTGCCACTCGCAGTGGCCGGACCGGACGTCACTTTGTAGCTCACTGGCAGACCCGAGCTGGCGGTTGCGTTCAACGTAACCGCCCCAGCGCCAAACATCTGGGTCGGGATAGTTGGGAAAGTGATTGTCTGGCTACCTTGATTTACTTGCACCGTGGCACTGCCGTTGGATGAGGCATAGTTGCTGCTCGTCGGAGTGAACTGCACCGAGAGAGCCTGGCTGCCTTGGTTCAGCACCGTTCCCGCTGGCGGGTTATAAAGGTATGTACCCGCGCTGACCGGAGTTGCAGTCGCGTTCAACTGGAGCGAACTCAAAGGTGTTCCATATCCGATCGCCGCTGGGTTCGACCAGACGACGGTCGTTGGAGCTGGGTTCACTTGTAAAATGACGCTGCCAGTTGATGGAGCATAATTGCTATCGCTCGGAGTGAACTGCACCGATAGAGTCTGGCTGCCCGCGCCCAGCACCGTTCCCGCTGCCGGCGTGTAGGCATAAGCGCCGGCGCTGACTGGAGTAGCCGTCGCGTCTAATTGTGCCGCGCCCAGGGCCGTCCCGTAAGTGATCGCTGCCGGGTTCGACCAAGAGACGGACGTGGCCGCAGGACTGACCGCGAACGTTTGAGAGACTGCCGCAGCGGCAGCGTATTGCGCGTTCCCCGGCTGACTCGCCTGCACTGTAACAGAACCTGCGCCTGTGATCGTCAGCGTGTTGCCATTCACACTCGCCGGACCAGCACTCACCGTATAAATAACGGGCAAACCCGAGCTGGCACTTGCGCCTAAAGCAAACGGCGCCGCGCCATAAACCTGGGTCGGAATGGTCGCGAAAGTGATCGTCTGTGCCAGTTGTAAGCCAGCGCTGGATAGCTGCACCGTCTGCGTGCTTGCCGAATTGTTCAGCGCGTTATCGGTGAGAGTAAGCGTGCCGGTCAAGCTGCCGCTGATCGTCGGGGCAGCCGCGACTGCGATCAGGCACTGCCCAGCCGAAGATAGTTGCGTGAGAGACGTTTGCGTGCTGGAATAACAATCCGCGCCGCCGGAAGTAACAACCGTGAAATTCGTCGGTGCCGCGACGTTCGAAATAGTCAACGGTTGATTGCCTGCGTCAGACACGGTCAGGGTTTGTGGCGTACTGGTTGACCCGACGAATGTGCCGGCAAAAGTGAGCGCCACGGCTTGGGTCCTGTTTATTTCGATCACAGAACCGGACTGACTCGTGACGTACACGTTGCCAGCCGCATCCACTGCAATACCCTGGGGACTCCTTATGCCTGTCGCAATGCTTTGTGAAGCGCCCCCTGGAGCTACCCAAACGATTTGCGAGTTGCCGGTGTCTGCTATATAGAGCACGCCGGAGGCATCTACGGCGATACCATGCGGATTGTTAAAGCCGCTCACCACTTGCGTCGCCGTTCCTGGAAACGGGGGCTGATACTCAGTTACCGAATTGTTGGTGACCACGTAAACGTTTCCGCGCGCATCCACGGCCAACGCATGCGGACTCGTCAAGCCGGATGCCACTGTAATCGGCGTTCCGCCGCCCGCCGGGACCTCAAACACGCCATCAGCGCTGTCAGAAACGTAGAGGTTTCCGCCGCCGTCAACAGCCAGCCCGCGCGGTGAACTCAACCCACTGATGCTCACTTGCGTCATGTCCGCGCTGTTCAGCCCGCTCTGTTCGTTCGGCACCATGACGACGCGGCCGTTTCCGGTGTCGGAAATATAAAGATTCCCCGCGCCGTCCAATGCCGCCGCCGTCGGACTCAACAGGCCAAGACCAGAACCAAAAGCAACCACTGTGCTCTGTGCGAACGTGCCCGCCGATAACTCAATCACCTGGCTGTTGGCATGATCCACGACATACACATTTCCAGCGCCGTCTACCGCGGAGCCATAGCCTTGGCCATTGTTGTTCAGCATGGCAATCGTAGATTGTGTGCCGGGATCGATTGTCACTGCTCCCGACTGACCAACGCCATTCAAGTAATAAGTCACCAAGGGCAGTCTGCTACCTTGCGCGAACAAGATAACGGCTCCCAAGCGGAGCCCTGGCGCCAATGGCGTGAAGGCAACCGTAACCGTGCAGCTGTCGCCAGCGTGATACGCAGAGCCCGCCGTACAAGTGCTGCCGCCGCCGTCGGTGTAATCCAGCCCTGCCGCACCCGTTGTAGATATGTTCACTGCCGACAACGTCGTCGCACTTAGGAAGGTATAGGTGACGGTCTGCGTTAGAGCCGCCGTGCCCACGTTTATCGATCCAAAGGTCACCCCGCCCTGCGCGTTTGCCAACGCAAGCGCAAGCGACAAGAACTGAATCAGGAGGACTAGACGCACGCGAGGCACCAGAAGCATCCTTATGATGTCAATAGGGTTAATTCAACTTCAGCCTATGGGGAAGAGGGTGTTATTTTCCTCTGAATGGCTGTTCGGCGTCAATACAAAAAACTTTGCATATATTGCGCCGCACCGATTCCCTATAGCATCCTCGCGCGGGATCGCGCTGTCGCTCTGGAGCGGCTTGCGGAAGAAGTCCAAAGCCTCTTCCGCTGTCTTCGCCGCCCTTGCTGGCTGCGATTTCACAGGCTCCTTCCTAGTCGAAATCAGGGGGATGATCTTGCCGGATCGCGTTCGTAAATGGGCGAAACTCTTTGCTCTTAGTTGGCTAACTTATGTAGTCTTTTCCGATCTGCCACGAACTGCATCAGATAAGTATGGATGAAAACCAGACTTCCGCTCCGACGTTAACCATCAATCCCGCAAAATGGGTTGGTCAGCTGGTAGCCGCCGTAATTCTGGCAGAGGCGATTTGGGGATTGCTCGCTTCTCTCACCAGCAATTTACTGCTACCGATGCTGGCCCGGGTAATGAATGGAGACCCCGGGTCTCCGACGTACCTTGGCAAGGGTGAGGTTAACGTTCCAGCACTGTTCAACTCGTTTCTGGCGCTTTGCCTGGCAGGAATTGTATTTGTCGTGCTCTACGGGTGGTCAGTGAAGAAGCCTGCGCCAGCACGAGCGAAAATGATGCGGGTGCCCAAAAAGGATTCGCAACCGGCTACCGGACCGCTTTCCCTAGCTGGTCCTCCAACGGCAGGTGCCGCTTCGACCCAAGCCGTGGTGAATCCGCGCATAGAATCGCGGATTTCGCAGGCAGCTGTTTCCATTCCTCCAGTGCCGACGCCGCAGCCGTCGATACCGACGCCCCCGCCGGTCGCAGGCCCGATCAAGGCCGCGAAGCCCCAGCCTCCCAAAGAGGTCTACTACAACCTTGTTGGGGAGCCCATTAATCCGACCGAGGACAAATAGGCGAATCCCGCAAAGAGGCTCTGGAGTGGTTTGCGATAGCTATGGCAGATCAATAGCTATAGCAGATCAATCAGATTGATACGCCGAAAGTATTCGCTACCGCAGAAGATGCGTCCGCGTCACGTCGAAAGGATGGTCGATTAGGCGCTCGACGCGGTCAACCAATTGGCGAAAGCTCCATATACTCGTCCGCACCCACGATCCTCAATGCCCGCCGCAAGGACGTTCTTCACCCACTCAGATTGGCTGCTGTAGGTCAGCGCGATGATGAAGCCGCTCGACGCTCGAAAGACGTTTATGGGTGTACGGTAGACCTTGCCAGACTTCCGACCAACGTGCGTGAGGATACCGAAGCCGGGTAATCGGCCTGCGAATCGGCTCGTGATTCGGTTCGTAACGGCTAAGTTGAAGGCGGCTACCCACCTCTTGCGGAACCTGACCAGGAGGATCGGAACCGCAAGGATTGCCAGAACGGAGATGACCCACGGGATGATTGGCATTCCTCACCCGTGCGCAACGACTGCCGATACCCGTTCGACCCTTTGTTTAGCCGGAGCTAGAACAATCAGAACTACGCCAATGATAACGAGCACAGCCGATCCGATCAGTTCTCCGCGTGCGATCAGATTAGCGAAAGCTTGCCCCGCCATAAGCACTGCGTGGGCGAAGCTCGACCATGCCGTGAACGCGATCAGACTGCGATTCGCTTGTGGGTTGCGGGACGCAATCAGCAAGAAGACACCGAGAGTGACGTAAAGACTGAGCATCATCGCCAGTGCAGGCTCTTGCTTCACAAACATCATCAAGGGATAAGCGAGACCGCAAAAGATCAAGCCCACGACGACCAGTACAATCTTCAGCGCACGTTCTCGATGCATCATGCCCTCCCGCTGGAATGTACAGCCGCTTCAACTTTTCGTGCCTGCTTTCCAGAGTCCTCGATGCTGGACTAAAACAGAATCGAAGGCAAGTACGCGCCCGCGGGTTCGTTGTAGAGCCCCATCGTCATCAACGTCATCGGCTGAACAACTCGAAGCCCACTTTCAAGGCACCAGCGGAACAGCCCCGCGTTTCGAGTTGGGATTAGAATTCCCGGACCTTGAAACTCCGTGGCTGCGGCAATCAGTGCTTGCAAGTCGCGATTACTCTTGCCAACCGCATGACCGGAAAAGGCGACGGACGATGCGTAAGCTTTGATTCGCCCCTCCACTTCGGCGACCATCGCAGTCCCTCGCTGAATCGCGTTATGACGATTGTCTCCGTCCACCAGGCTTCCAGGGTTCAATAACGGGTAGTTCTCTTCGGATTCTTACTTGGGGAACAGTTCATTAAATAAGCCGACGAGCAACTGGTCGTATGCCACTGAGCCATGCTCTTGCACATAACGTTGCTCTGCGGGACGAATAGGATTTGTGTCCGCATGTGCTTCAAGTCGGGCGGCGCTGTGGGCCTGCGGATTTGGGTTTTTTGCTCGCTGCTTAGCTTCCTCGGACGGCACAATCCCTCTTTGCAGGCGGTCACGAGCTCCGCGCAGGTTTTGGAACAAGTCATCAAGATCGTGGATCAAGCGAACCGATTCAAGCGCTCGGCAACCGTCCGCGACCTTGCCATCAGACCCCAGCGCGTACACGTTTGGCATCGACCAGACCGTTTGAATTCCCCGTGCCCACATGAACTGGGCAACGGTATACGACCCGTCGCGCATGTTGTGAATCTCGGCAACGGAGACAATCGCTTCATCAGGTGCGCCGATCTCTTTCACATATTGGTTCCACACATCTACAATCCGCTGCTCGGGGATAAGATTTGCCGGGCTGCGAATTGTCTCGTACTCAGCGAGGGCGACTCGCTGACGGATATTGGTGGTTGCCCAAGCCGGAGGCATTTCTTTTGCAAAGAGGAGGGCGATTTCAGATACTACGGCACTGGCATCGGCTTCAGAGCGAATTCGCCCGGCAAGATCGTTGATGCGAATGGCAGCTTGCATGTGCTGTTCGTATTCGTCGTTAGCTCGCTGTTGCATGGTCGTCCGGGATTCAGTGGAACTACCCTGATGGGAAGCCGAGGCAAGAAGTGCGAAGACTAGTCCGAGGGCAATCATCGATGGATGCTCGACAGTCGTTGCGTGAGACAGGGGCCAATAGTAACACCAACGGGCAGACCTAATTGTCAAATACCTCCACCCAGAGGGTCTGATCGGTCTTCAGCTTCAGTAATCCGAACTCCAGCCAGCGGGGTACGCTGGAACCGTCAGCGTAGATTGGGCGAGAAAAGCAAAAAGTTCCCGGTTGTTCGTAGCAATAATTCTCCATCTGGCGGTAAATCCTTCCCTGGGGCGACCAACCTCGGTTGAGGCGGCGTTGCTGCGAGAAGACATTCACGTCCAGTCCGCCGCCGATGCAGTGCGCCATGAAGTGCCCTTTGTCTCTTTCACCCGAGACTAATTCCTCGGTTGGCCCCGCCCAGCTTCGCAGGCGACCCGCGTCACGCATCTCCTCCGCTCGTGATGATGTCCCGATCACGGCCACGACCCTGTCCTGAATGGTTTGGTTGTAAGGCACCTCTCCCATCACTTCCAATTCGGAATAGAGGTCGAAAATGTACTCGAAGGTCAGAAACGGAAAATGCACGATGTTCGTCACATGGGCCGCAGTCTTCACGTATAGATCACGCCATTTGGATAGGAGCAGCTCTTTGAAGATCAAAGTCAGGCTCATTCCACTTTCTGCCCGTGCGGCTGAAAGGAGGGCTTGGTAATCGATGACGTGCTGCGAGGGAAGCCCGCAATCGTTCGTTACTTTGCCCTCTAGAATTTGCCTTCCACGACCCACCTGCGTACCTCCTCCGCTACCGACAATTATTGAACAGAGATCAGGCGAATCTTACGTGGATGAAGCTGTTGAAGGGAACTGGAATTGTGTCTTATCAGGTACGCCATTCTGCTTCGCTAGACATCTTTTAGTTGATTTTCGTCCAGCCCGAAATAGTGCCCCAGTTCGTGGATCACCGTCAGACGGATTTGTCGGCGGACTTCGACCTCGCTGGAGCAGACCGCCTCGATATTCTTCTGGTAAAGGACGACGTGGTCGGGTCCGCTGGAGAAGTCAAAGATGCTCTTCTTGGTTGTGGGCACGCCACGGAAGACACCTAGAAGTAGTTGCCTTTGCTGCCCCGACTTCGGTAATAGCTGGTCCGGGGGCACATCCTCTACCAGAACGGCAACATTCTGAATACGACTGCGAAATTCTTGCGGGAGCGAGTCCAGCGCCTCCTCCACCACCTTGACGAAATTTTCGCGGTTCATTCTTCACCCGCCGAGGTATATGCGGGCATGCTCATTCCGAATAGGCGCCGCCGGTTTCGTCGTCATCATCGTCATCTTTTTTCTTGGGGTCGTCTTCCTCTTCGTCTTCTTCCTCGTCTGGCTCGTGGCGAAGGAGGACATCAGCGGCAACCGACGGATCAGGAGCGAACGAGTCGTGGCAGTCTTGATGGATTGTGCTCATGCCCAAATGGTACGCCTCGTCGCTTGGCAAGCGGAGACACGCGGGAGCAAAACTCTGATCGCTATTGCTGACGCAGAGGACTCGACCCAATAAGCTCGTTAGCCGCTTCCGGATATCTCCGTCGCTTTCGATACATAACCTTCGACGGCATCTTTGCGCATCCCATCCCCAAGTGTCGCTTTGGAGACCGCGTTGCGCAGGCCAAGCGGACTATCGGAGAATCAGCTCTTCGAAATCCCACCCATATACCTTCAACCGGAGCGGTTGACGTGGAAATTGAGGAGCTATGACCCTACAGTACGCCTTCAGATCCTGCGCGTGGCCGCAAGGGTTCCACGCCGGGCTGGCAGTCAGATTGTCCTGGAGCAAAACGTGATGAGGGGGCGGCTGCTCATTCGGGGGGGTGTCGAGAATCACGATGTCTATAGCCAACTCATCAAGCCGTCGTGAAATCGACTCCTGAGTAGGAGTAAGTAGCCGGTATCCTTCGCCATTCCAACCCTCCTCAGCGAGCGCTTTTGAGGCGCGGACGATGAAGCTGGCAGGACGCCGCTCGGCCAGACTGGAAACCGCAATAAACGGTCCCTCTCCCGAACCCGCCGATGACACCAACATCCGGGATGGCCGGCCAAGTTGCGAGACCAGATCGCCGAACCCGGAAGGCGACTGGCGATACCAGGCAAAGGGGAAGAGCGCTACGGCCGGCAGCAGCAGGCATGCCACGACCCACGGTCTTCGGAAGCGGCTGACAGCGTATCCCGACATGACGAGAATAGCGGGAAGCGCGATGATCCAGTGACGGTCCTCTTTCATCGCGCGCACGACAAGAGAGACACCCAGCGTAGAGACGACGACGCTTGCCGCAACCAGCGCAAGCGGTTTCCGCCGAAGACCCAAAGCCGCAAGGACCAGGAATCCCCAGCCCGCCAGAAGTCCGATCTGTGCGCCGGGCCATCGGGTGCCAAACGACATGCCACCCCAATGGCGGACATTACTCATACCCATCGAAACATACCACGCAGCCGCCGCGCCAATGCAGCCCACTCCGGCCACGAACAAGCGAGGTGGAATCCGGATAGGCTGTCGGCTGGCGAGTAGTGCGGCCGGGGGCACCAGAAAGAGGCAAACGGCTGTGCCCTTGGTAAGCGTGGCGGCCAACAGCCACAATACGACGAGGAAGTACGAGTTTCGATCCTGCCTTTCCACCAGGTTGACAGTTGCCTGCATCAAAAGAACACTCCATAGCAAACAACAGAGGTCCGACATGGTTTGTTCCAGGCTTTGCTGGAACACGGGCGCAGCGATCATGAGGGCAATGATCGCCACCGTGATCGGAAGCGAAAGAGCGGAACGGGAAAGGCGGTAAAGCATCGTGAGCGCCACCACTCCGATAAGCCATTGCAGCAACATCGCTGTTGTTCGCGAGGGACTGAGGAAAAGCCACCACACTCCTTCCATGGCGTAATAAAGAGGAGGCCAATGGCCGATCGCGACTTTGGGATAGTGCAGGTAATACTGCCCCGCCCAAGCGATGGGATTGCCACGCGGCAAATTCGCCAGATAGTCATAGACCATGAGTCCGGATACAAAGTGCGCGGCTTCGTCGGGGTGTCCGGTAAACTCCGCCTTAAATGCTCCGCTGGAGATCTGGAGCGCAAGCAATACCAGACCAATCACCGCGGCCGCCGGCCAGAGCCAACGATCCCGCCGGTGCTCGGCTAAGGCCAGCCCCACCATCAGTCCAGAGACGCTGGTGGCCAAATAGACAAGGAGCAAGGGAAAGCAAAGAAGCGCATCCCTCCAGCTTGTGGCATGCGCGACGAAGCGAAGGAATTGCCAGTTCAGTAGCGCAATGAGGAGGAGACTCACAACTGGCGCCAGCCACCACGCTCCACCATGGAGCAACGCAACGATACTAGTTAGCAGCGTGAGGACGGACAGCGCGCCGCTGAGCCGGTCGCTCACCCTGAAATTGAGGTCCAGAGGCATGGGATATTTATGGAGAACCTGGGCCCAGGGAATGGCGCGCAGGAAAAAGTCTGTCCGGACCATGGAACTCAACGTCCACGACTTGTGGTGCGTAACCTGGATTTCAGGGTCTAGATGAATCGACCCGCCGGCATGATTGAGACGCAAACCGAATTCAACATCCTCAATGGATGGCCGGGGGAAGCGCTCGTCGAAGCCGCCCAAGTCTCGGAACCGGTTTTTGCGCACTGCGCCGCAAGCAGCCCAGAATGTGGTCGCGCGAGGGCTCGCCCGGTGATGAACAAAACTGTGCAGGAGGTTGCGGAAGCGGCCTACCAGTCTGGGGGCTGAGGGCTGTTGATCGTACGAACCTATGACAGCATCCAACTCCGGGTTTTCTTTGAATTTTCGCGCGATGCGATCCAACGTGTCGGGATGCGCCGAAGTATCAGCATCCATAAAAATCAGGATGTCGCCGGCGGCGTTCTTTGCCGCGGCATTTCTGGCCGCCGCTGATCCGCTTCTCTGCTCGAGTCGCACGAGTTCCGCGCCTGCCTCCTGCACCACCGCTCTGACCGCATCGCCGCAAGGAGAGGCGTCGTCGGCGACGATAATCTCGAAAGTCTGAAGACTGGAGGCATTCAATTGATGCAACGTGTTGCGGAGGAAGTCGACAGCATCCGGATCGGAGGCGTAAACGGGAATGATGACCGAAAACTCAGGCGCACTTTCTACCGGGTACACAATAGGCATTGGGTCCCCTGGGCTGGGCACGAAATAAAGTGGTGCTCTATGTGGAACCAGCGCGCAATGTAAGCGTGAAACTCAGCGAAGCTCCACTCCCTGACATGTGCTGGATTTTTCGGAGGACCATCATGAGTGCCTGCTCTCAAAAGGTTCCGATCCGGCGTGGAAAGGACTAAATATCTGGGACATAACTTCTTGATGTACATCAGCAACTCATCTGGATTGAACACATGCTCGATGACATCTGAAGCAATTACAAGGTCGATAGGTTGTGATGGCACGACCTCGTGACCGGCATCGATCCAGCATCTGTCAGGCCACTTCTTTCTCAAGAAGTCGCAGGTCGCCGGCAACTCGATGCCGATCGTCGTGAACTCCTGGAAATAGGTCACAAGTTTGTACCCGGAACCGCAACCTACGTCACAGATCACCTTGAGGCCATACTTGTCACACACCTCCCGCGCAAACTTATAGACCTCCAGTTGCCACTGGTCTTCATTCGACGTGTCGTCGAAGGACTGGGGGGCTTCCCTCGAACAATATCCATCGTGAATGCCGTAATTTTCGTTACTCCCCGTGATGAAATGCTGTTCAAAGGACGGGAATGACCCCAGAATTGTTTCGGAGCCGGCAATGCTCGGCCGGGATGATGTTCCTGATACGAGGTTGCGCGCGAACTTGTGCGCGGATGTTTCACGTTTGGGGGGCTCCGTCATGCCGGGTTCAATCTGTTTTGTGTCTACCGATTCCATTTGTGTCCTAGCGACTACCGCGCGGCCTTTCTTCCAAGGGAAATGCTGGTAGTGGCGCAGTTTGAATGTTGTGGTCGGCTGATAACGGGCCTCTGGCCCGTCCTGATGTAACAGAGCCGCGTCTCCACCCCAACCGAAGGCAGATTTCGCGACAGAAGGCCACAGGCACCTGGCGTTTCCGATCCACCCGCAGTCTGGTGCAAAGGTATCCAGGGAAGGAAAGCACGGTGTGACGCAAGGTCTCTCCCTGAGTTACACGCAGGAACGTCCATAGTTTTCTTCTCAGGTGGCCGAGAACCCGAGCCGGTTTCAAGAGCTGCGAATACTCCAGCCTTTCGAAAAGAGTCACATCGGACCGGTTGAATTCCGACAAGACATGGGCGGGCACGAAATCGCCGATATTCCGATCGATATAATTCAACGCCTCGCGCACCATGACGGTGAGTCTTCTTTTTCTCGCCTGCAGCAGGAGTCGCTCCCAGTCGAGGTGCGGGGGTTTTCGAAGAACAGCGAGAGCGTCTGGAATCCAGCGAATCGGAGCCATTGTCTCCCATGCGGCGCCGTGCACACAGATATGGAGCAGTTGGTCCGCCGGATCCAGAATCCGGACTGCGTGGCCATCGAATGTTGTCTCTTTGGAAGCTTCCCAGAAATCACTGTCCGCATCGGGCCCTAGACAAAAGGGAGTGAGATTCCAATGCAGGTCAAGATCCTGCCCTGAGGGATGCACAAAATGCATAGCGTGATCGTAACGGCGGGTCTGCTCACTAAAGTCTTTCTGCTCGTTCCATCGCTCCAATGCCTTCCAACCCTGGCGGCGCAGAACGTCGATGGCAACACGGGCATCATGGTAGCGAACCAATAAATCCACATCGTCCATGGGCCGTAGACTGTAATCCTGGTAGTACTCAATGGTCAGCGCTGCGCCCTTGATGGCCATTACCTCGATTCCCGCAGCCTGCAGGGCGCAGATGGCCGCGCTGGCCCGGTGGAACAACAATCGGTTGAAGGACCAGGTATGTTTTTTCACGCCATGCAGCACCGGTAGCGCGGGATGCTGAATGCCTTCCCGCCGGAGCCGGTCATAAAGCAGCGGCAACAATCGTACTGACGCTCTTCCCAAACGCTGGATGTCAGTCTTAGCAAGCCAGGCGATACCGGCCTCGCGGGCCTCCGCGCCCTGCAGCACCGCCGCCCTCAGGATCAACCGTAGATCCTCGGAAGGCATGCTTCCCGCGTCGTCGCGGTGTTCAGCTTGATTCATTGTCCCGACCCTCCGCTCGATATCTCGCAAAACCTTTGTTCCTGATCGGGCTGGTTCGCGGCTGGAATTGGCACAAGCGCTCCGTCATTCAGCAGGTATCGCCGGGTTATGCCTTCCGCAATATTGCGATTTTGCGTGATCATGAGAGTTGCGGGACGATTGGGCACCGAACGAAGATTGTGGAGCAGCTTGTGGATAGACTCCTCATCGAGATGATTTGTCGGTTCGTCGAGGATCAGCAGTCGCGGTTGACGGGCAAGGGCACGTGCGATGGCTATCTTCTGGCGCTGACCGCCAGAGAGGATTCCGCCGTCTTCATCCAGCCGGGTTTCATAGCCCTCTGGGAGGAACCGCACAAATTCGTCCACCAGGGCGACGCGGCAAGCCGCGACAATCTCAGTCGTCCCCTTACCGTCGAGGCCATAGCCGAGGTTTTCCCAAATTGTGCCGGCAAAGATTATGGGATCCTGAGGGGTGAAGGCGATGAATTGACGCAGATCGGCAATGTCCAACTGATCGTAAGGCGTTCCATCGGCCAGAATCCGGCCGCGCTGGGGTCGATATAGGCCAAGGATCAGGCGTGCCAAGGTCGTCTTTCCGCCTCCATTCGGCCCCACAACTACCGTGACCGACCCCGGTTCGAGGAGGAGGTCAACGTTCTCCAGCAAACCGTGCGAGTCGTACCCGAAACATACGGATTCCAACTCAATCGAACCCTTGAAGGCAAGCCTGAGTTTCCCGGTATAAAGAGCCCCGGCGTCCTCATCGGAGAACGACCGTAAGGCGGCGAGAGACTGGCGTCCTTCCAGGAAATGCGGGACTGCGGCAAAGACTTGCTGCAGGCTGCTACCGAACAGGATAGTGGCTACGTAGAACGACATCAGGCTTCCGATGGAGGAGTGGCCCATGACAACATCCAACCCGCCAATTATGAGGATGATGATGCCCGCCAGGGTGACGGCACTCCTCTGGACCAATTCGTAGGCCGCCTTGAGCCAGGCCATGCGTTCGCTGTCCATGCGTAAGGTTTCGATACTCTCATACTGCCGGCGTTTCTCGAACGCTTCCGCTGACTGGTACCTGGTCAGATCGATTCTCTGGAGCATGAACTGCACGCCACTGCTGAAGCGGATGAAGGCGTCGCGATGGCGATCCACCACGGCCTTCACGGTGGCGCCCAGCCGGCGGTTGACCAGGAGCAAGAGCGGCATCACCAGAGCCAGCAGAGCTAACAGCGGGAGATTGAGCACGGCCATGGTCGCGATTAGAGCCGCGCCCAGAACCAGTGAAGGCAGGATGTTGACGATCAATGCGTTGATCATGATATCCACCAGAAGCGTCTCCTGCACCAGCAGGGTGTGCAGTTTGCCACGGTCGGCGGTATCGTGATACGCCCGCGGGAGCGACTGACAGTGAATCACAAGATCGCGGCGCATCGAAGTGATGGCCAACTTCGTGGTTCGGAGGGAGGCAAAGCGCGTCGCCAAGGCCAGGCCGCTGGCAACGGCGTTGAGAACCAGAATCTCGAAACCCAGGAGCACCAGCCCGGCGACATTTCGGGACGGGATGATGGAATCGAACGCGCGCCGCACCAGCCAGGCGATCGGCACCAGGCTGACGCTCTGCAAGAGTGCCAAAGCGATGCAGCCCAGCAACGGGAGGCGCAAGCCGCTCAGGTACCGGTCCAAGTACCTCCAGTCGGCAACACCGGTGCTTTGTTGCCCGCTCCGGGTCATTGGCGGTCTCCGGGCAGAGGCTCCGCAACTTTGCCCCGCTTGCGATCCATGTGCGCTTTCATGATGCGAAATTCCGCTCGCGTCACGGCATCCCGGTCTTTCGACATATTGCTGGCATGGATCCGGCGGTGAAGGAAGACACCGGGAAGTACCTCCCACGGGATCCTGGCTTCAGCCAGGCGAATCAACCAATCAAGATCGTCGCAAAAGGGATACAGGACATTGAACTGACCGATCCGGTCGAATACCCAACGGTGCACCAGGCTCGCTCCTAAAGACCAGCCGCCCCCTTCTTCGGTCATCAGAGGCTCAGAAATCCAGTGCGGTCTGGTTATTCCGTCTTCAAGGAAATTGAGCAATTTGCCGATCACGCAGCCGAGTTCCGGGTGCGCTGCCAGATGGGCGCTCTGTATCCGCAGCTTGTTCGGCGGCCAATAGTCGTCGGCATCAAGAAAGCAGATGAGTTCTCCCTTGCAGTTAGCGAAACCTGTATTTCTTGCAACGGGAAGCCCCTGGTGCGCTTGGTAGACATAACGCACGTCAGGATAGGACCGAGCGATGGATGCAGTAGCATCGGTCGATCCGTCGTCAACCACCACGGCCTCAATGGGGCGATAGTTTTGAGCAAAAACACTGTCCAAGGCTGTGGCAAGATATTGTCCGCCGTTGTATGCGGGGACGATAACGCTAATCAGCTTAGTTCCCCCCCATTGATCCTCAGGATCCGCACCTTTATTCCAGTTCATGAGCGAACTCCGGCCAGAGGTTTCGCGGATTTGCCACGCTTGCGGTCCATGTAGGCTTTCACCAGGCGAACTCTATCTCTCGCCAACGCGTTCTGGTCTTCCGAGATATTGCTGGCATGGATCCGCCGGTGAAGAAGAATCTCGGCCATGAAAAACAATGGAATCCCGGCTTCGCGCACGCGCATGCACCACTCAAGATCGTCGCCGTAGGGAAACAAGACGTTTAAGTGACCGATGCGGTCGAATACCCAGCGGTGCGCCAAGCTTGATCCCAGGGTCCACCCACCACCGTCCTCCGTCATCATGTCCTCGGAAATCCAACGCGGCAGCGTCATTCCGTCTTCAAGGAAGTTGCGCGACTTGCCGATCACGCACCCCAGTTCGGGATGGGCAGCAAGATAATCGCTCTGGAGCCGCAACTTATTCGGCGGCCAATAGTCATCGGCGTCGAGAAAGGAGATGAGCTCCCCTGTGCAGTTTGCCAGCCCGGTATTCCGGGCGACGACGGGCCCCTGGTTCTTCTGATAGATATAACGCACGTCAGGATAGGAACGTGCGACAGACGGCGTGCCATCGGTCGATCCGTCGTCAACCACCACGATCTCAATGGGACGATAGTTCTGGGAAACAATGCTGTCCAATGCCGGCCCAAGATATTTTTCCCGGTTGTAGGCGGGAACAATAATGCTAATCAGCTTAGCTGGCATCGTTCGCGCCTTTCTGTTCGAGGGAACGATCGAGCAGTTCCCGGATTGCAGCCGGAGTTGAATTCAGCTCCGAGCCGAGTTCGAGCATGTAGGCAGGCAATTGCCGTACCAGGGAATTGAAACATTCGAGCGCACGCGGGCGAGCCGCCGGTAGATGCATAAAGCAACTTGGAGCGATGGCCTTAAATGCTTCGCTCCGGCTTATGCTGCGCAACCTGGTCTGCCGCGAATTACTAATCCGCGCGAGAAGAATCGCTCGTAACGAAAAACTGGGAGTAAGTCGAATGGCGGGAAGGCGATCGAAGAAAAACGCAACTTTTTCCCTCGCTGGACAATCGCTGGTCGCGGCCGCCGGCGCCAGCGCTGGAAATCGATAGAGGTCTTCAGGGGCCAGCACTCCCGTGTCATAAATGCTGTGGACCGAGGGGGAGGCTTCGAGACGAATCAGGCAATGGTCGTCAGCCACGTACCCCAACCCGGCAATCAGACAACTAAGCGCAGTTGTGGATTTACCCGCGCCGCCATGTCCGACGACCAAAGCGCCGCCGTTCCTGTTTCCCAGTGCAGCGGCGTGAATGAGATATCGCCCCTGCATTCCAAGCCAGTACGTAAGTAGCAACTTCAAAGGCCGGGCTCGCTCTAAATACGGCATCGAAGCAGCGTCCGGAATCAGCCAATAAGCTGTATTGGTAGTCCAATCAACCGCCGCGAAAACCCGCCGAGGCCGTTGCAGAATCAGCATAAGATCCGGGCTGTCCATCAGCCACATATCGGATTCTTCGCCAGGCGGGCTGAATTCCTGCAGGAACTCCGCAGCATACGGCGCGGAGGCAAGGTCATGGAGCAATACGGTGAGCGAAGGCCGGGAGTCGGGTGCGATCTCCAGGTGACTGAAGGCATGCGACACTTGTTCTGCGAAGCACTCACTTCCAAATTGGAGGCGGATCGCAGTTCCGGCAATGGAATACGTTGCCGCCGAATTGCACGGCAATTCGTGAAGATATGCCTGAATGGCGCGAAAATATTCCACCCAGGTTGGAGCGGAGCCAGGCAGACTCGGCTCAATTGCGGGGTCTAGACGAGTTCCCATTGCCCATTTCCTTCGGCCATCCGTACTCCTGATCGACCTGGTGGATCGGATCGATTAACAGCAGATCCCGAACGTCGTCGAAACGCTCTAGCACCGGAGGCACGTATTCGATCCCCTCGCCGTAACGTGCCGGGCCTGGATCTTTGCCGATGTGGTTTGAAGAGTCTGAGGACCGCGCTGCAATAATGCTCTCGTCCACTAGTTTCTCGACAAACTTCCGCACGATATCCCACCGCTGATGCGTATCTTCAGAACTAGAACTGCCGAACAGAATTATCGGCAAATCATCTGCGGAACAACCTTCATCGAGCAGTCGAAGGACTTCGGAGCCTGTATTGGAAAGGCTGTAATAGTAACCAGTCTCGGTGTTGACCAGGACTGTTTCATCTTCAAACTGCTCGAAGATGATTCTGGTTCGGTCGATCTGGTATCTCTTGCCTGCGTTCACAAAAAACCTCCTGAGCACGATGTCGGCAAAAAGTTAGTAGATATAAAAGGGGGGTCTAACTTGGAGATTTCGTTCTTAGTCTCTCAACTCAAAAAAACGCGACTCATTATAGCGTCATTCCGCCATTTGCGATATTGTGAAAACGTTTTCACCTGATACGCAAACAATTTGGTGAGCGACACACTGAAAACTGTTTAGCGTTTAACATTGACGCGAACCGGAGTGAAAGTTACGATGGCCGGCCGCGAAGTATGGCGGGCTGAAAACGTGAGGCCCAAGATGGCGACGCCAACCGCGGTGGCGACTCCCTCCGAAAAAACTGCTTCCATTTTCTCAAAACTGATCTACCCGGTGGCTCTGCTGGCTCTGTTGTCGATTTGGCTCTTCGGGTTGCAGACCCCTCTCTGGTTAGACGAGACTCTGGCCTACTGGCAGGTAAGCGACGGTTTCTGGAAGATCTGGGGCCGTTCGGAGCAAATGCCTTCATCGATCGGCTATCTTTATACACTCTGGCTTGCCAAGTCGGTTCTTGGCAGCCATGAAATCGCACTCAAAATTCCGTCCACGTTAGCGATGCTGGGCGCTGTCTATTTTCTGTTCCGGATCGCCCGCGAGTTTGTCGATCAGGAGATTGCGTTTCTCACCTGCATCTTTTTTTGCGTGCAACCCAACGTAGCTTATGCCGCGACCGATGCTCTGCCGTACGCTTTTGCCTTGCTGATAACCAATCTTGCGATTTTTGCTTTCATCCGGTGGATGATGGGACACCAGATGAATCAAGCGATCCTGTTCGGCTTCGCGTCTGCGGGGATTCTTTACTTCTCTTTTCATTGCCTTTTCGGCGCGATCCTGCCTGCGTTTGCAATTTACTATTTGGCGGTGCGGCGTCGCTCGATCATGGCAGATCGGCGCCAACTGGCGGCTGTGCTGACTTCGTTTACGCTGCTGGCTCTTCCGGTATTTTTCCGGGTCATCGGTCTATACCACACGTGGACCATTCCAGTAGTCCAGGCATCGCCCTCGGCGGGGATCACTCTAAACACGCTTGTATCCTTGCCCGTGCTGATTGGCTTCGTGCTGACGGCCTTTGTCGCTGCCCTGGTTCGGAAATTCAAGTTGCCTGGAGTCGATTGCTTGCCAGCAATCCTGCTCTTTCCTCTCTTGGCCCTGGTGCCGGCTGGCATCCTCTTCGCCTTCAACGCCACTCCGTTTCATGTCGCAGCCCCGCGCTACTTTCTGGTCGCAGCGCCCGGCAGCGCGCTGACCTGGGGACTGCTGACAAGTCGCATCGATTCCCGCTTACTGAGGCAGATCTTCTGCGTTGGCCTGGTTGCCATCGCCGTGTTCCAAAACTTCAGCTCACAATTCGCTCGCCAACGCGAACTCAACTTCGAGCGAGACGTGCCGGTAAAGATGCGTGACGGCATCACATTGCGCGCAGATATTTGCCGCCCAACTGCGGACGGCAAGTTTTCAGTGCTCCTGACCCGCACACCCTATGACAAGAACGGCGCGGTAGGTTTTTGTCGCGTTGCCGTGGCTCGCGGGTACGTGGTCGTCGCCCAGGACGTTCGGGGCAGATATGCCTCGGAGGGTGATTGGTATCCGTTCAAGTACGAATCTCAAGATGGCTACGACACGGTCGAGTGGGCAGCCGCGCTTCCCTATTCGAACGGAAAGGTCGGGATGTTCGGTGGCTCCTACGTCGGCGCGACGCAGTATCTGGCGGCGATTGCGATGCCGCCGCATCTGGCGGCAATTTGCCCCAACTTTACGGCGTCCAACTATCACGATGGCTGGACCTATCAGGGCGGTGCGTTCGAGCAATGGTTCAACGAGTCGTGGACGACGCAACTGGCCGAAAACACCATAAGCCGCCGCGCAAAGTCAGGTGGAGACTCGGTTAGTTGGAAAAATCCTCTGCCTGCAGGAGTGGCACCGTATTTCACGGACTGGCTCGCGCATCCCAACTACGACGATTATTGGAAGCAGTGGTCGATCGAAGATCATTACGGGCAAATTCAAGTTCCAGTATTCAGCGTTGGCGCATGGTACGACATTTTTCTGGACGGGACGCTGAGGAATTATGTTCGCCTCAAGCATGAGGCGGGCGCGGAGGCCGCTCGGCGCGGTCAGCGGCTGATGATCTACGTTGGTGGCCATGCCGGCGCCGGATGGGCTGACGAGAAAATTGGAACCGTCGATTTTGGCAATAGGTTGCCGTTGGATCTGGGTGACGTGACACTGCGCTGGTTCGACAGTCTTCTGCGGGGAGTAGAGAATGGAGTGGACCATGAGAAGCCCGTAAAAATCTTCGTCATGGGCGAGAACGCATGGCGCGAGGAAGATGACTGGCCGCTGGAGCGCGCCAAGGAGACGCGCTATTACCTGCGCTCGACCACGCCTGCAAACGGCCTTGAAGGAGGCGGCAGGCTGGATACAGCCGCGCCTACCGAGGAGAAACCGGATCAATACCTCTATGATCCCAACGACGCAGTCCCCACGATTGGCGGTCCGCTGTGTTGCGAACCACTGCCGACAGGGATTGGCCCAGAGGACCAGCGGCCAGCGGAAATACGAAACGACGTGCTGGTATTCTCTTCGCCAGCATTTACCCACAATACGGAAGTTACAGGTCCGATAGTTCTCGACTTGTATGTCAGTAGTTCTGCGGTCGACACAGACTTTACAGGGAAATTAGTTGACGTTTGGCCGAACGGATTTGCTCAGAATTTGACGGACGGCGTTCTGCGCTTGCGCTTCCGAAATTCGCAGGAGAGACCTGAACTCGCAACCGCTGGGGATGTCTATCACATCAGTGTGGATCTGGGGGCGACAAGCAATGTCTTCCAGACAGGTCACAAACTGCGGCTCGAAGTTTCCAGCAGCAACTTCCCTCGATTTGATCGAAACCTGAACACCGGTGGAGATCAGGCGCATGGAGCGCACCCGGTCAAAGCAACCAACATCATCTATCACGACAAATCCCGGCCTTCGGCTCTGGTTCTACCCATGGTTCCGTAACGCGCAACTTGACGATATCCCTCACTGACCACGTGGTCGCGAATGTCGTCGACTGTTAGCGGACGTTGGGATCGGTGTCCGAATTTGGACAGGAATGTCCTAAAACGGGCAGCGGGTATCCGCTCAATACCTGTAAATAACTTACAATGTGGCGTCTAGAATTGGCAGGCGCGCTGCTATCTCGTCGGAATAGGGTGAACCATGTCCTTTGTTCGCGATCTCCGATTTGCGGTCTACTCCTTGGCGCGCACTCCGGGGCTGGCCTGTGCCGTGATCCTCACACTGGCGCTCGGCATCGGTGCCAATGCGGCTATATTTACGCTCGTGCGCGGCGTACTGCTGCGACCGCTGGTAAACCGCGACGAAGATCGCCTGATCTACATTCGACAGAGCGCCCCTGGCATCGGGGCGGAAAACGACCGTTTTTCGGTGCCCGAGATGCAAGACTTGCGGGCCAGTGTGAAATCGGTCAGCGAGTTTGGCGACTTTTCGACGATGGGGTTCACGATGATCGGGCTGGGTGAGCCGCGTGAAGTTCGCGCCGGCGTTGTGGGCGGCTCCTACTTCGAAGTCATGGGCTTGCGCCCCGTGCTGGGCCGGCTGCTGGACATGCGCGACGACGGGCGCAATGCGGCAGGCGCAGCGGTGCTTACCTATCGCTTCTGGACCACGGCGCTACACAGCGACCCATCGGTGATCGGGAAGCAGGTTCGGCTCGATACCCGCACCGCAACCATCGTTGGCGTGCTCGAGCCTTCGGTTCCCTACCCTGCCGACACCGAGCTCATCGCAAACGTTGTGACCAGCCCGCATCATCTCTCCGCGACGATGGTCACTGGCCGCGTTCATCGCATGACGGAATTGTTTGGGCGTCTGGCTCCGGGAGTTTCTCTCGATCAAGCTCGAGCCGAGTTGCGGTCGGCATACTCCGCGATGAAGGAAGCTCACCCCGAAGCGTACCCTGCGGGCGGACAATTCAGCATCGAAGCGAAGCTGCTGCGCGATGAGATCACATCTGGTGCTCGTACCGTGTTGCTGGTACTGCTCGCTGCTTCGGGACTGGTGTTCATTATCGCGTGCTGCAATGTGGCGAATCTGATTCTGGCGCGGACCGTGCGCCGCGAGGCGGAATTGTCGGTGCGTAGCGCGCTCGGCGCAAGCACGGGTACGTTACGCCGCCTGCTGCTGGCGGAAAGCTTGCTGCTTTGCGGCGCGGGAGCGATCCTGGGAGTGGTTAGCGCACGTCCAATGGTCAACGTCCTGGCGCGGTACGCTTCGCGCTTCTCGGTGCGCGCGCTCGACTTGAAGATTGACTCGAGCATGCTCTGGCTTGGCGCGAGCCTGGCGATCGTGGCTGCAGTACTCCTGGCTTTCGTCCCGCGGTTGCCCACTGCCAACACATCGCAAGGCATCAACCTCAGCAGCGGAGGAGTGCGCATCGCCGGCGGGACGAGCCGGCGGCTGCGCATCTTCGCGGTCACACAGATTGCAGCCTCTTTCATACTGCTGGCTGGGGCGAGCATGCTGATCAAGACGCTGCTCACGCTGCAAGCCACGCAGACCGGTTTCGATATGCACCGCGTGCTCGCCATGGATTTGCCAGTGGAGTCTTATGGCAAGACTCCGGATCAGATCATCAATTTCTATCGGGACGCGATACGCCGAATCAAGGAAGTGCCGGGAGTTGACGGAGTCGCGGAAGGGACCAGCGTGCCTTGGCGAGATGCGGGCGGCTTCGGTCCGGGATTTGAATTCACCGGCGAAGGTCACGTGAAAGGCAGGCACGAGGAGGATCCTCTGGCACAGTTCCGCGCGGTTTCGCCGGGATTTTTCGCCGCGCTCGGCGTGCCGATCATTGAAGGCCGGGACTTCAACGATAATGACCGGCGCGGTGGCGAGCCTGTAGCGATCATCAGCCAAAGTGTCGCGCAGCGCATGTTCCCCGGCCAGGATCCGCTCAATCGCCACATTATGTGGACCGATCCGGTGATGGATTTCATCGGCATGAGCAAAGGACCGCGCAGAGTTGTTGGGGTCGCCGCTGATGTAGATGATGAGCACGTCGTACCGGGAGCGGCACCGACCATTTATCATCCGTTCGGCCAGGTGCCGGATAATCTTTCCGACGACAACGGCGTGAGCATCTTTGGCGGCCGCCTGTTCGTGCACACGCGTATCGACCCCTACGCGCTAGTCACGCCTGTCACGCGCATCGTGCGCGAGATGTCGATTGATCAACCCGTGGAGCACGCTGCCACGCTCGCAGACATTCGCGCCGAAGTGCTCACCCCCGATCGACTCAGCACAATTGTGTTCGGCTTATTTGCCGCGGTTGCTTTGGCCATCGCCATCGTGGGTGTGGCGGGCGTGCTCGCCTTTTCCGTCAGTGCACGCACTCGTGAGTTCGGCATCCGCCTGGCAATCGGCTCGCAACGTGGGCACCTCTTGACCCGTGTCATTGCCGAAGGAGCCGTAATGGCCGGTGCTGGCGTGATTGCAGGCGCGGCGGTCGGGTTCATGCTCGCACGGGTCGCGAGCAGGTTTTTTGCGGAGGTCAAAATGCCCGGCCTTTTGCCCGTGTTCCTTGCTGCGTGCGTGTTGATGGCAGTCGCGGTTGTCGCTTCGGTGTTGCCCGCGGCACGAGCTGCGGGGATCGATGTTATGCAAGCGCTGCGCTCGGAGTGACTGCGTCAGAGACATCGGCCGTGCCGAACGCGCGATCGCCTACAACGTTGTCCGTCACGCTCGTTGTCCAGTCCTAGTGGTGCGTGGACGGGCTGAAAGAACGAGTCATACCAGCGTGGAGTCTCAATCGGCAGCCGACTGAATACCGAGATCAAATCGGCCGCACTGACGACGCCCCGTACTCCCGTCAATCTATTCCGTCTCCACGACCATGAACGTCGTATTGCCCCCTCGGTTGACCAATAGAACCAAAGTATGTTGTCCCGCCTGTTGGATTAGGCGCTGGTAGTCGGATACGGATCTTACCGGCTGCTTATTGATTTGCTCGATCACATCCCCACGTTGCACCCCGGCGTCCGCCGCAGGCGAGGCGTCAGGGACATTGGTAACGACCACACCCTCGACGTTAGATTTCAACTGAAGTTGTTGGCGTATGTCAGGCGTAAGCTCATCTACCTGTACACCACGCATCGGGCTGCTCTCCGCGGCGCCAGTCGAGGAATTGCTCCCATTCGCTTCCGAGGGGACTTGGCCAAGCGTCAGGCTCACGTCGCGCATTTCACCATTGCGGCTTATTTTGAGATGAATCGTAGTTCCGGGCGTCATCGTCCCAATCTTGAGACGCAGGTCGTTCGGACCGTTGACGGGCTGACCGTTCAACTCCGTAATTACATCACCTCTCTGCAAGCCCACTTTGGCGCCGGGCCCATTGGATTCGACGTTGCCGATCAAGGCACCTTTTTCGGCCGGAGCATTAAAAGCCTTCGCCAAGTCCGGTGTGACCTCCTGAATCCCTACACCGATATAGCCGCGTACAACCTTGCCATGCTTCAGGATGTCATCCATGACATATTTAGCCATGTTGATGGGGATAGCGAAGCCGATGCCTTGATTTCCGCCGCCGCCCGAGAGGATCGCAGTATTGATGCCTATGAGTTCGCCGCGGGAATTGAGCAGCGCACCGCCGGAATTGCCGGGATTAATGGCAGCGTCGGTTTGAATGAAGTCCTCATAATCTTCGATAGACAGGCCATTGCGTCCGGTGGCACTGATGATCCCCATGGTTGCGGTCTCGCCCACTCCGAAGGGATTGCCGATGGCGAAAGCGTAGTCGCCGACCTGGAGCTTCGAGGAGTCTCCGAGTCTGATCGTGGGTAATCCGCTGGCCGCAATTTTCACCACGGCAATGTCTGTCTTTGGGTCGGTACCAATAACTTTGCCTGGGAACTGACGCTTGTCTGCCAGCATGACCTTGATATCGATACCTTTATCGACCACGTGATTGTTGGTCAAGATGTAGCCGTCAGAACTGATAATTACCCCCGATCCTAATCCCCTCTCGCGCTGTTGCTGAGGAGGGCCGGGAAATTGGCCGCCGAAGAACTGCTGAAAAAAAGGATCGTTAAAGAATGGCGATTGGGGAGTTTTCACAATTCGATCTGAGGTAATGCTTACGACGGCCGGTAAATCCGGTTTGAGAACAGGCGCGAATCCGGCCGGGTTGGGCACAGCACCGCTCTCGGTGCTTGCAGTGTCAGCGATATACACCGGAACTCCGTGGGACGTTCCGATCACCGGATGCCCCGCGAATGCAGTTGCTCCCACGCCCAGCACGGCGCCGACAACCAGAATAATGACTCCAAGCAGAATTGCCGCCCAATGGGCTATTTGAAACCGTCCCATATTAAGTTCTCCTCTTGCCTCGTCCGCTTGCCATAACCGACTCAATTAGAGATTCAGTTTCCAGCCCCAGAGTTGACTCCAGAATTGAACCGGCACTTATAAAGTGCGTTGCGCAGCGTTCAGTTCGCTCAGGCGGCGCGAGGCAGGTTTGTGAGATCGGAAAGTTCTGAGCGCGACTGCAGTACCTGCAGGATATGCGCGCGACTTACGATCCCAGAGATGACGCCATTTGATAGAACCGGGATCTGGTTCACGTCTTCGCGAGCCATGGTTTCAAGAACTTCCAGAGCAGGCATCTCCGGTGAAACGAAATGAATTTTTTCGACTCCATGCATCACGTCGGCAACTCGTTTGAACGGCCAATGTTGGCGATCCACTTCGCGGACTTCGTTCGCGGTGACCAAACCTAGCAGCCGGCCGTTTTCCATGACCAGAAAGCAGCGCTGCCCGGTGCGCATCAACCTGTCGTTTACGAACTCCTGAAGCGAAGTGTTTGGAGCCACAGTTTCATAGTCGGTTGACATCAGGTCCTTCACCCGCAAGCCGCCCAGCAGTTTGCCGGTTTGCACCTGCAGATAGGTTGCGCTGGCGGCTTGCAACAAGAACCACCCTATAAAGGCGAGCCATATTCCTCCAAGTCCCGCGCCCCCGAAAAACTCAAATACCCCGTAAGCGATGAAGAGCACCGCAATCACTTGTCCCACGCGCGCTGCGGCGCGAGTGGACCGCTCCGCGTCACCCATACTCCACCACAAAATCGCTCGCAGAATGCGTCCGCCGTCCAGGGGAAATCCGGGGATCATGTTGAATGCCGCTAGAGCGAAATTGATATAACCAAGCCAAACGAGGAGGGCTATGCCAGGCGTCTGGGGTGGGGTTTTCGGCACCCAGCCGGAAACATAGGCCAGCGCAAGTAAGAGGAATCCTAAGAGCGCGCTGGTGATGGGTCCGACCACTGCCATCCAGAATTCAGTCTTTGCGTCGGTGGCGTCCTTCTCAATTTGCGCAACGCCTCCGAGCATGAATAATGTGATCTTCCGTATGGGAATCCCGCGCGCCTTGGCCACCAGTGCGTGCGACAATTCGTGCGCAAAAAGACATGCGAAAAACAGCAAGCCGGTGATAATCGCCGTCATCCAAATGACGGTTTCGCTCCAGTGCGGATTTGTGGCGTGGAATTGACTGGCTAGCGAGAAGGCGATAAGCAGCGCGATTACGAGCCAGCTGTAGTGCAAGCCGAGCTCGACTCCGAAGACAGTACCAATCTTGATTTGGGATTTCATATGCCCCTCGATTTTTTCACTGGTTACTTGCGGCCGGCGAAACCGTGTTAAGAATCGATTCTGCGCGCGTCCGCGCAGTTTTGTCTAAGTTTGGATCGCCGGCAATTTGCTGGAGAACGGGAACCACCGCTGACAGGCCTTCCAATTTTCCCTTCTGCGCCAGGAATTGCATCTGTCCCAGTTCAACGTCAATCCTGTAACTCTTGTGCTGGTAGAGGTTAGTCAACCGCCGTCCGAATTCCATAGTGGTGGCGAGGTTCTGAAATAATTCGGTGAGTTGGCGAATGAGCGGATTTGCCGGTGTGACGAATGTAATCTCGTTGTCGGTGCTTCCCTCGCGAAAGGCAAGCGTCTTAATGCTCCTTGTGGTTCTTCCAGCGCCAGGAAAGCCGCTCGAGTAGTTCGAGTCACTGGAGGGGAGCTTCAAGAAATTCAGTTGCTCGACCAGGGGAAAGATTCTATCGCGGATAGCAGCGGAAGCGTGAAATTCTATGGAGTAGGGAGCGCCAGTCTGCTCAGAAGATTTTGTCGAGCGCTGATAGGTTGCATTCCCGGTTGAATCAATAGCGATGGAATAGTAGCCAGGGTTCGCAACCGACTGAGTCCGAGAGAAAATCACGGTTGCGAACAGGTGGCTATTCTTGGTCTCAGTTTGCGGGTTCTGGCCGCTCGCCTGCCAACAATATCCCGCCACAAAAAACGCAAGAAGAACTTTCCAGTTTGAGATATGAATCGAAGTCGCGATGAGCCGGACCGTCATCAGCTCGCCCTCATTCTAGATGTCGGGACGTAATGCGGGGTTGCTCAATTCAGTTAATTCCTGTCCGATGCGAGTCGACTGAAATGTGAACCAAGTAACCGAGGATCGTCAATTATGTTGCGGATCTTCGAAGAGTACATCTCATAATCCGCCGTTCGATCACGTATTGCTGCCCACGTCTCAGGCCACCTTTAGCTGATAAGAAGTTGCGTGCAACGGAGGCAACCCGTGGGCGTCTTTGTTCGACCGTCGCGCTATCTCTGCTCAACAGTCGTATTTAAGAAGGATCGTAGCCGAGCCGCATAATCCGTATAATTCAATCGTTTCAATAACCAACCCCTTTTGCGCTTGGAGGCGTTTGCGTGAGGATTCCGGCCACGGTTCTTGCCCTCGTCCAGATTCTAAGTTTCTTCGCGGCCGCCCAAACCATCGTCGTTAACGTCTCGCGCTCCACCAACCACTTCGTCCCGATCGAGACTCTGGGAGCCGGCGTCGACCGCATTCCCGTCGCAGCCATCGACAGAGATCTGCTGCCGCCATCGCTTCAAGAAACGCTGTCGGCAGGATGGCAGCCCGTGTCTTTTCGGCAGAATACGGAACTCGCGGTCGAGGCCTGGCACTGGAATCCGAACGGGACCTGGAGCGAGCCGGCAGGTAAAGGCTATTTCACAGGTTCCGCCACTCCGACGGAAAGCCTTCGCTACTCCTTCGGATATGCGCTACCCCGTCGCGGCTTTACCCGCAACGATGGCACGGAGAACGCCGGGTTCTCTCGTCTCACCGACGGCGACCCCAACACTTTCTGGAAGAGCAATCCCTATCTCACCCAACATTTCACCGGGGAAAGTGACGCGCTCCATCCGCAGTGGATCGTCCTCGATCTGGCTCAGCTTCAACCCGTCGACAGCATTCGCATCGCATGGGGCGAACCGTATGCGACGCATTACGCCGTCCAATATTGGACTGGAGACGATCCCATCAAACTGCCAACTCGCGGCGTCTGGCAAGCATTCCCGCAAGGGACGGTTGCGGCGGGAAAGGGTCACGTGGAAACGATTCGCCTCGCCGCCGCTCCAGTGCCGGTGCATTTCATTCGCATCTGGATGACGGAGTCCTCGAACACTTGCGATGCCGATGGCCCCGCCGACCCCCGCAATTGCGTCGGCTACTCCATCGGCGAACTCTACCTCGGGACGCTTACCGGGGGTATGAGCAACATCGGCGAGTTCCATGACATTGTTCGTCACACCGCAGATCAGGAGCAGACGACTACTTATTGCTCTTCTGTCGATCCCTGGCATGAGCCATCGGATCGCAGTTCAATGCGGCAGGCTCAGGTTGGTTTTGATCTGTTCTTCACCAGCGGAATTACCCGCGGCTTGCCCGCCATGATTCCGGTCGCGCTGCTTTACGACACTCCCGAAAATGCGGTCGCAGAAATCGCATATATCGAGCATCGGCGCTATCCGATCTCTTACGTCGAAATGGGGGAGGAGGCCGACGGCCAATACATGCTTCCCGAGGATTATGGTGCTCTCTATCTGCAGTGGGCGAGCGCTCTTCATAACCTCGATCCGACACTCAAACTTGGGGGTCCTTCCTTTCAGGGGGTCAACAAAGACATTGAAATCTGGCCCGATGCCAGCGGCCGGGTCTCCTGGACAGCCCGCTTCTTGGACTATTTGAAACAGCACGGCCGCATGAGCGACCTCGCGTTTTTTTCTTTCGAGCACTATCCTTATGATCCCTGCAAGATTCCATGGGGCGTTCTTTATGATGAGCCGGAACTCATCCGCCACATAATTCAGACGTGGCATGAAGACGGCGTGCCTGCGGAGATGCCGATGTTCGTAACCGAGGGAAATCTTTCCTCGTCCGCCAGTGAGACCTATCAGGATATTTTCTCCGGCCTTTGGTTGGCGGATTACATCGGATCATTACTCGACGCCGGGGGCAAGGCCGTTTATTATTTTCATTACCTGCCCTTGCAGATGGAGCCCGGCTGCAACAGTTCTCCCGGCACCTTCGGTATGTTCACGGTGGACGCTGACTACAGAATTCAACAACCTCTGGCGCAATTCTTTGTTGCTCAGCTTATCAATCTCGAGTGGGCCCAGGCCGGTGGCGGCGAACATCAGGTCTATTCCGCCAAATCCGATATCGACGACGGGGCTGCCCACGAACTTGTTACCGCCTACACTCTGAAGCGTCCCGATGGCAAATGGTCGCTGCTCATAGTCAATCGCGATCAGCAGAACGCTCACAGAGCGCGCATCGTGTTCCGTGGGGACGGCAATTCAGCCGCAGGCTTTGTCGGTCCAGTCGAGATCGCGACCTTCGGCAGCGCTCAATACAAGTGGAATCCGCCGCGAACCCGCTTCATGGCCCACGCCGAAATAGCTGCCGCCCCCACCGTGGTTGGCTATACCAATGGCGCCGCCGATCCCGACGGGCCTATCTTGCGCTCGCAACAGAATGCGACCAGGGAGACGCTTTATGATCTGCCGGCGGCGTCGGTCGTGGTGATCCGCGGAAGCGTTGCGACTCAATAGGATCCCAGTCCACTACTTTCGGCTGCTATTGAGGAACTGGCGGAGAGAGTGGGATTCGAATCCGCTGACCGACGTTAAACAAAGGACATAGCAGAGCACAGTTGGCAATCTTAGTCCTTGTAAGTCATTGCTGAATAAGTTGCTGATTTCCGAAATCATTTTGCATCGTCAACCGGCGAATGCCGAGGAGAGGCCCCTTTGATAGGAGCGCAATGTGAATATATAAGGAGCTTTCACTGTTCATAAAGGAGACAGGCAGTGCTGCAGCAGATCCAGTTGCTGATACAACCGTTCCGCCCGCAGACGAACCCCAGGTTGTGGAATCTTGGCCAGCCATTCGTCGCGATGCCGCGGGGCATAGACAGTGGCACCGCTACAGGGTATGGCCCAGCCGCGATACAGCGCTTTGATCCGACTCATGACGCGCGTGAGATCTTTCGTGATCGTCAGATAGCTGCGCCCCAACTCCTTTAAGGTGCGCACCCCGTGCTCTCCGTGGTACACAGCATGGAGCTTGTTGCCGTGTAACAACTCGGCCAGTTTCCGCGCATCGATCCGATCACTCTTGCTGCTATCCTTCAACAGGGCGTTTCTTCGCGGATCGCAGACTACAAGATGGCTGACGTGAGGCTTCAGCAGGTCATGTAACCAGGCGGCAGAAGTTCCTTCTTCAAAGGTTACCGATAAAGTTCCGCGTAGCCCCTCGATGAACTCAAGAATCGTGGCCGCTTTCGTCTCAAGGATGCATTCCTTGATCAGCTTGCCTGAGCTGTCCATGACCGCAACTGAGATCGTTGCCTGGTGAACATCCATGCCGATATACTTTTCCTGGTTCATAAAACGGCGCTCCTTTTAGGTAAGTGGTGGTCTCAACAATCACAACCTACCGCAAAGTGAGCGCCTTTTATATTGCGTGTAACCGAGATGTTTCGCCAGGCTGACCGCAGGACAATCGTGGAAGTCCTTTTTCGCTTAGTGAGTTGCCCCTACTCTTCCTGCCGAGAAACTACTCATAGCGACGCACGGCTGCGTCCTGATTTGCCAGTTCCGCCCGCAGCCAAAAAAAAAAAATTGCCTGACGTGTCGTCTTTTGCCCGCCAGTTCCGATTTCATGATTAGAGGGCAGAATTGGGGGCCTCTTGAGAGAACTTCTCAAACAATTTTTTCAGGGGGTGATTAAATCCGCCGCGATTTTGCGCTGTTAGAGATAAGGGGAAGTACTTCAGAGTGCCGATCACAAAATCTGAATACGGAGGATGGACAAATGAAAGCACAAAACAAATTCGCAAAGCTGGCAGTCCTTGCAGTCATGGGCAGCTTGTTACTTGGTCTCAGCACATTGGCCATGGCGGAGAGCGATGCGGCCCGGGCAATCCGCGCGTCGGCCGCTACTATAGCGACCAATATCCCCGGCATTCGCAGCTATGCCGAGCCGCCTAAAGGGTTCAATCCGGTGACGGCGACGGACGAGGACCTCGCTACCTATGGCTTTCCACCGCGACCCGACAAACTAGCTCATGCCAACGAGTACGCGCAGTGGGAACGCGCCATGAAACTCGCCAAGACCCACTGGAACGGGGAGCTTAAAGCGCTGCCCGGTGGAGGCTTGAAGATCCCGTCTAGCTCGTCGCCATTGCCAGAGGCGGTCCAGCCGGAAACGAGCGGACCCAAGGACATACAAACCAACAATGCGAGCGGCGTCATTGTCACAAGCGGCCAAAAGTCTTTCAACAAGAATTCGGTTGGAAACGTCTTCGCCTTCATCACTGTGCCAACGGTTGAGGCGCCTCTAGACAACAGTATCCCGTGTCGCGGGCAGGGTTATGTCGCAATTGCTACTGTCGGAATTGACGGCTTTGTCTTCGATACCGGCAATGGCTATGGATACGACCCGCAGCTAGAGGGAGGAGTCTTTGAGCAACTTTCGTGCAGCGGAGATATCTATTATTTCGCCGTCTTCGGATATCAAGGCAACTACAACATACCGTTTTTCCTCAATCCGGGAGATGTCGTCTACACGTTCGTAGACACCTCCGGAGGGTCGAATAGTTTCGCGTATCTCCAGGACAACACGACCGGCACCTACGGCTCCTATTCCGTCACCACGTCCGGAATTGTCGGGAACACCGCAAACTGGACGGTCGAACGGTTTTGCTGCAGCGGCAACGAGCCGATCACGCTGGCGAACACCACCAACATTGCGTTCGGCGGCGCGTTTGCTGGAAACGAGACTGACGAGAAGTTCTTCTACCCCGGCTCCCAGGCCAGCGCGACAGAAATCCTGGCCATGACCGATGACGCGGGTGACCAGACCATCGAGAAAGTTACCCAGGGCAGCGCTGGCTACCAGGGCACCACGGGGCTCTGGTTTGAAACCACAGACTGCGGTGCTGTCCATGGCTGCACTCCGTAACCGTCAATTGTTGTTAACACGATATGGAGTCGCCGCGAGTTTGGATGGTTTCATCGCAGGCCCGAATGGAGAGGTGGACTGGATCACTCTGGACCCGGAAGTTGACTTTGCCGAGATTTGGGCGCAGTTTGACACGCTCTTGATGGGTAGGCGCACTTATATTTATGAGGTCGCTGTCCAACGGTTGGGCGAAGCAGCTTTCGTCGGAATTACGAGCGTGGTCTTCTCGCGCACTCTCAAGCAGGAGCAGCACCCAAAAGTGAAGGTAGCGCCGGAGTTGACATGTGAGTGGGTGACATCCCTAGAAGCTCAGACCGGCAAAGATGTTTGGTTGATGGGTGGGAGCAGCCTGTTTCGGTCCTTCCTCGACTCCGGTTATGTGGACAGAATCTACGCGATGGTTATTCCGGTCGTACTGGGTGCGGGCATTCCCATGCTTCCCCCTCCGTACAGCCCTACAAATCTCCGATCAAGCAGGCTGTCGCTGGCCTACGAAGTGCAGCACTAGCCGCTGCCCATTGCACAAAGAACTCTTCCAAATGAGTGTAATCGAGATGTTTCGCCAACCATCCTGAACAGCGCCGGCGATCCCGTCTGGTCTCATTGACTTGCCTCATCGTCGCGCCTAAGATGGCGCGATCATGGTCGGCCAAACGATTTCTCATTACCGGATTATCGAAAAGCTCGGCGGCGGCGGCATGGGTGTGGTCTATAAGGCTGAGGATACTCGCCTGCACCGCTTTGTGGCGCTCAAATTCCTGCCGGAAGAAGTTGCCAGGGATCCGCAGGCGTTGAGCCGGTTTGAACGCGAGGCACAAGCCGCTTCCGCTTTGAACCATCCGAATATATGTACCATCCACGACATCGGCGAGCAGGACGGAAAAGCGTTCATCGCGATGGAATATCTGGAAGGCGGGACGCTGAAGTACAAGATTGGGAATCGTCCCCTGGAAGTTGAATTCCTGCTTTCGGTTGCCATCGAGATCGCAGACGCTCTCGACGCCGCGCATACGAAAGGGATCATCCACCGGGATATCAAACCCGCGAACATTTTTATCACCGACCGCGGACATGCCAAGATCCTCGACTTCGGCCTGGCAAAAATCATCCAAGCGCCGCTGGGCAGCAACCCGGATCTTACGGCGGCGACGTTGGCGCAAACCGCGGTCAATGAGGAACATCTCACCAGCGCCGGATCGGCCCTGGGCACCGTGGCCTACATGTCGCCGGAGCAGGCGAAGGGCAAGGAACTCGATCGCCGGACGGATCTGTTCTCGTTCGGCGCTGTGCTTTACGAGATGGCGACCGGGGTCGTAGCCTTTCGTGGAGACACCTCGGCCGTCATTTTTCACGCGATCATCGAACGAGCGCCGACTGCCGCGGCACGCATCAACCCCGATCTCCCGGCGAAGCTCGAAGAGATCATCAACAAAGCTCTGGATAAGGATCGGGAACTGCGCTACCAGAACGCGGCCGATATGCGCGCCGATCTGAAGCGGGTGCGACGGGAGCTGGAGTCGGGACGCAAGCCGATCCTCGAAATGGATGAACCCGCGCACGCGGCGGGGCCCGGCAGCGGAACCGGCATCCGGCCCGCGGCATCGAGCGGGGCGGTGGTCGCCGCGCCGCCGAGCGGGAGCGTAGCGGCATCGAGCGGTCAGGCATCATCGGTGTCCGGTCCTTCTGCGCCGACGCATTCTGCGTCCGCACATTTTGCGTCCACACCTTTTGCGTCCACCTCTGCCGCGGCTAGCTCCTCGGGCGTGCAGGCTGCATTCGAAAGCCCGGCGGCTTCGCAAACAAAGTGGAAGCTCTACGGTGGAATCGCGGCTGCGATTTGCCTGATTACCGCACTTGCGCTCTTCCTCTACGAGCGGCGGGGGCAAACGATTACGGAGAAGGATTCGATTCTTGTCACAGACTTCGTCAACACGACGGGCGACGCGGTTTTTGACGGCACGCTGAAAAAGGCGCTTTCGGTAGATTTGCAGCAGTCGCCTTTTCTCAACGTGGTTTCGGACCAGCAGATTCAGAAGACGCTGAAATTCATGGGGCGTCCGGCGGACCAGGCGGTCAACGCCGACATCGGCCGCGAAATCTGCCAGCGCGACGGCATCAAGGCCATGCTGAGCGGATCGATTGCGGCGGTCGGAAACCAGTATCTAATCACGTTGGAAGCGATCAATGCGTCCACAGGCGACTCGCTGGCACAAGCGCAACAGCAGGCGGGAGGAAAAGATTCGGTGCTGAGCGCACTCGGCAGCGTGGCAACCAAGCTGCGGCAGAAGTTGGGCGAATCGCTGGCATCCGTACAAAAATTTGACAAGCCGCTCGACCAGGCGACGACGTTATCGTTAGAGGCGTTGAAGGCGTTCACACTGGGCGACGAGCAGCACCTGAGGCTTGAGGATATTGCGGCCATGCCGTTTTACCGGCGTGCCATTGAACTCGATCCGAATTTTGCGCTGGCGCACCTGCGGCTGGGCATCATTGCCGGAAACACGGGCCAGGGAACCCTGGCCACGAAAGAGGTGGAGAAGGCTTTCGAGCTGCGAGACCGCACCAGCGAGTATGAGCGGCTTTACATCACCACTTATTACTACTTCGCCAGGGGACAAGTCGAGAAATCGATTGAGGCGCACGAACTGATGAAGCAGACTTACCCGCACGATGCGGTCTCGCGAATCAATATTGCCGCCGACTATAGTCAGCTTGGCCAATACGAGAAAGTCGTCGACAACTGCCTGGAAGCGATTCGTCTTGAGCCCGACACGCTGAATTGCTATCTGGTGGGAGCCAGTGCGTACAGGAGCCTCGGCAGGTTCGATAATGCTGACGCGCTGCTGGCACAGGCGCAACAAAGAAAACTCAATGGCTCGGGGCTTTACCTTAGCCTGGCCGCTTCCGCCATGCTACGCGGTGACATGGCGACGGCAACGCATATGCAGGAGTTGGCGAGTGCCAGCCCGGAAGGCGAATTGCGGGCCCTCTCACAACAAGCGTTTCATGCCGCTGCGCTCGGCCAATTGTCGAAGGAGCGGGAGTTGCGCATGCGCGCCGTAGAAAAGGCGAAAACCATAGGATTGCCTGACGTTGCTGCGGCTCAACTCGAGTATGAGGCCGACGACGAAACCGCTCTAGGCTATCCCGCGCGCGCTGCCGACCAGCTTGGTGCGGCCCTGGCGTTATCGAAAGACGCTTCGTTTCTGGCGCAGGTGGCGGATTCTTACGCCCTCGCCGGCCAGGATCAGAAATCGGAGTCGCTAGTTGCCGAAGCCCGCCGTGGCCGCCCTGAGGACACCTTCATCCAGAGCGTGATCGGCCCGCGAATTGAGGCGATGTCGGAGATGCGCCACGGCAAGGCGGCGACCGCCGTTCAAACGCTCGCGCCCGCTCAGCCCTACGAAGACGGAAATTATTTCAATACCCACATTCTGCGCGGCGAAGCTTATCTTGCCAGTGGCGAGCCCGACAAGGCGGCGCCGGAATTTCGCAAGTATCTCGGGCGCCACGCCGCGGTTCCATTCTCGGTTTTCTATCCCATAGCACAGCTCGGCCTGGCTCGCGCTTTCGTGGCGCAACACGACACGGCGAACGCCCGCACGGCCTACCAGGACTTGTTCGCCATGTGGAAGGATGCCGATCCGGACATCCCGGTTCTGAAAGAAGCCAAGACTGAATATGGGAAGCTGCAATAGCCCATCTTTAGCGTGAAGGCCCCCAGTCCACTGTCGTAATCAGATGGGATGAGAAGGCCGGTCTCCGGACGGGATGCGGTGTACGCTCCCAAGTTATCGACGTGCTCGAAGCACAGATAAAAAGGAGACCGGCAATGAAGAAGGTTAGCACCAGAGCGGCAGAAACTGACCGTTGGATTGGATCTGGGAGATCGCAACAGCTGGTACTGCGTGGTGGATGAAGCCGGCGAGATTCAACGGGAACAGCGAGTCCGTACGAGTGGGGAAGCATTGCAGGAAGTCTTCGGCGCGCTGCCGCGCAGTCGGATCGCACTGGAAATCGGGACGCATTCACCCTGGATCAGTCGCTTGCTCAGCGAGTTGGGACACGAAGTGATCGTGGCGAATGCGCGAAAGGTACGGCTGATCGGGAACGCCCAACATGCACCGAGCGAAACGAATCGCTCCTCGAGAGTGCGGATGGAAGTATGGCGACAGCGGCCATTCGGCGGGAGAAAAAAACTTGTCCCTATGAAGAGACAACAAAATCCACTTGACTCCGACCGGTCTTCTCATGGAAGGCGATTACGCTCAAAACCCAGCGCCATTGCTACTTCGCGAAGTATTTCTCGAACAAATCGCGGGATCGTTGCGCACCTTCCTCACTCAGCAGAACAGATTTTGCTTTGGTCGCGGGATCGGAAATGTAACCCTTCTGATGAAGTCGATCGAGAACATCCCAACTGTGACCTTTCCACGCCCTCCATCTTGGTTTGTCTTTGAAGGTAGTCAGGTACAGCAAAGCTAGTACCGCCTCGTCGACCTTTTCTTCATCTATGTCCATGAAACACCCTCCGCCGAGAAGATAATACGATCTCGGCAAACAGAACATCCATGTCGTCGCGGACCACATATCCCAACCCATGACAAATAGTTCGGACTTGGTCCAGCGTGCCGAGAAGACGGTTGCGGACGGCTCCGGAGTTGGCTGCTAGAGCGGTTGTGGTGCGAAGCGCCTGCTCAAACATACGCACGCAGTAGTAAACCATCAACTCCGCCAGTCCCTCAGGATCACCGCTCGCCCTCTTGTAGTCGCTGATCGCCTTTTTGGCTCTCGAGACAGACGTTTGTTCACCTCGGAATGCGTCCGGCCACAACCACCGATCAATGATTTTCTTGTATGCCGGCAATGGGTCTTGGCCCAGACCAAATCGGGGATGAAGAAACGCCCGGTTGCCCTCAGCCACCGCGTATAGATCCTGGAGCACAGCCAGCAATGCCGCACGATCAAAACCCGCGAGCTTGGCCTTGACTTCTTCCCACGTTGGGTTTGCCTTCGACTGTCGTTTGGTCATATTCCTTTCGGATTCTACGCGCCTTGCCGGTTGCGGTTGGAACGTCAGTCTGGCGTATCTCATGCTGCGGCATGTGGAGGCCGTCGCCAATGGGCAAGCGCAAAGTTAAGCCGAATTATCGTCGCCGGTTGCTTCGATTGCCGGATCTGGATCATTGTAAGAGGGCGGTGCTCAACAGCCTCGGATCGCCAGCCTCGCGCCGCGTGTAAGAGTACGCCATCGATCAGTTCATCGCCTGTTACTGTTCCGAACCGCGCCTCGCGTTCAACCGCATCGTGGTAGTCCGCTACCGCATGTACCTGGAATCGCGCGGTCTGGCCGCAAACACCATTAACCAGCAACTCGCGGCCGTGCGAAGACTCGCGCACGAAGCCGCCGACGCCGGTTGCTCAGCCCGGAACTCGCTGCTGGAATTAGCCGGGTGAAAGGTGTCAAACAGCTCGGGTTTCGCGACGGCAATTGGTTGAGCGCAGCGCAAAGCTCAGAAGTCCTGCAGCGTGCTGATGGCGAGGCCATGCGCGGCAAGCGAGACTACGCCATCGCTTCCTACTTCACCTGCTCCCCAAGGGCTTTGTCCGCATCCGCCACTTCGGCTTCCTCGCCAACCGAAGGCGCGCCGCCCTGCTGCCACGGTGCTTCGCCGCTCCCCACGCCACGCCACCGAAAAACCAATCGGAAACGTCGACCGCTCCTACAGCGCACCCGCTGTGGCGCTGCCCCAAGTGCGGCGGACCGATGGCCGTCGTCGAACGATTCACAGCCGCACAACTCCAACTCCGTTCTCCACCACTCCTGGCCACGGCTGCATGAAATCACTTGCCCACACACCGCACTGTCGGCGCGCTTCAGAGCGCCTCGTCGAAGTGTGTCTCCGCTACACCCAGACATCTTCTTCCTGTCCCCGCCTTGGCTCACTTCGGCCATCGATTCTTCTGTGCGCAAGTGCGCCGACTCCTCTTCTACCGGTCTTGGCTCCCGCGAACTTCTACACCCCTCCCTCGTCCCATTCAATTTGCATAAGTCCCGCGTCCGCCGCGCGAATGGCTTCCTTCTGACGGCTTTTTCGAACGCGACGCCTCACACCTTCCTTCAGACTCAAGCGCTCATCCCGGCGTCGCGTCCGAAAAAGCACTAGCGTCATCCGGGAGTGGCTGCGATCGATTCTCACACGTCGACTCCTCATTACGAATCGCGGTGAGCTGACACTAGATTACTTCCTTGTGTCCGACGATCCAGCTGCAACTCCGGTGAAAGTGCTGCACGGGATATAATTTTGGCTCATTTATGGCCCTCGCCTCTGGCAACAAACTCGGCCCGTACGAGATTCAATCGCTCCTGGGAGCCGGGGAAATGGGCGAGGTGTATCGCGCGCACGATCCGAGGCTGGCGCGAGATGTCGCACTGAAAGTTCTGCCGCAGGTCTTCGCGGCTGATAGCGAACGCATGGCCCGGTTCGAGCGCGAAGCGAAAGTGCTCGCCTCGCTCAATCATCCCAACATTGCCGCGATCTACGGACTCGAAGAATCGAACAGCGTGCGGGCCCTGGTGTTGGAGCTGGTGGAAGGTCCGACCTTAGCCGAGCGGATTGCGCAGGGAGCGATTCCCCTCGAAGAAGCCCTGCCCATTGCCAAGCAAATTTGCGATGGCCTCGAATACGCGCACGAGCGAGCAATTATTCATCGCGATTTGAAACCGGCAAACGTGAAAATCACGCCCGAAGGCTCGGTAAAGCTGCTTGATTTCGGGCTGGCAAAAGCGCTCGAAGGCGAAGCGGTGGCAGGCGACATTCTGACTTCGCCGACGATCAGCCACCTGGCGACGCAGGCCGGCATTATTCTCGGCACCGCCGCCTACATGTCTCCCGAACAGGCCAAAGGCAAGGCCGTCGATCGTCGTGCCGACATTTGGGCGTTCGGCTGTCTGCTCTATGAGACGCTGACGGGCAAGCGCGCATTTGGTGGGCAGGCCGTTTCGGAGACGCTTGCCGCCGTCATACGAGACGATCCCTACTGGAGCGCTCTCCCGCAGGCCGTTCCGCCGCGCATTCGCGATTTGCTCAAGCGGTGTCTGTGCAAGGACGTGAAGCAGCGGCTTCAAGCCATTGGCGACGCCCGCATTGCCATTGAAGAAGTGCAGAGCGGCGTGGCCGCCGCCGATCTCATCCCAACGCCACTGGCCGCCGACGCGGGTCGCGTCTCTGCCTTGATCCGAACCATGCCCTGGGCACTCGCCGCGATTCTCGCCGTCGCTCTTGCAGCAGCGTTGATTCTTCTCCCCTCCCGAACGCGCCCGCTGAGCGGGCCCGTGATGCACCTCACTTTGTCGGCACAGGCGCGTCACGAAGAAGCGAATCGTCGTGGAAGCGCGGTGGCAATCTCGCAGGATGGCACGCGAGTAGCCTACATTGCCGTGCAGGGGAGCCCCGACACAGGAAAGAGCGGGGACTTATTAGCGCCTCAAACAGAAGCATTTGAGCTGGCCGTGAGAAAGCTCGACCAATTGACCCCAACCCCCTTGCCGGGAACTGCCGGAGGGTCGGCGCCATTCTTCTCTCCCGACGGACGCTGGATCGGTTTCTCCGCCGGCGGAGCAATCAAGAAGGTTTCCTCCGACGGCGGGCCGCCTGTGACTCTGTGCGAGGCGCCGAGCATCACCGGAGCATCGTGGGGAGATGATGGATTCATTTATTTCGCCCCAAGCGGAGTGGCCGAGATCCGGCGCGTGCCGGAAGAGGGTGGAACTGCCAAGGTGGTAGCACAGGCCGTGAGCGGAGAAACGGTGGCGAGCTTCCGCTGGCCGCAAAGCCTTCCCGGTGGCAAGACCGTGCTGTTTACCACGGCGAGTGCCAGTTATCTGGCACAGCACTACAGAACAGAAGCCTATTCGCTGGCCACCGGCAAGCGAACGGTCGTAATGGACGAAGGCTCCAACGCACGGTATCTCGCCCCCGGCTACCTTGTGTTCACGCGCGGCGACGTGTTGATGGGAGCGCCTTTTGATGCGGATAGCCTCAAGATCACTGGGCCGGCAGTGCCGCTGATCGAGGGCGTAACCAGGGACCTATGGTTTGGCGCAGCCGACTATGCGCTGTCGTCCACCGGCACGCTGATCTACCTGACCGGGGGTGTGCAGACGGCTTTCCGCCTGTCAGAGTCGACATGGCCGGTAAAGTCGAACCCCTGGTGACGCAGGAACGCGGATTCGAGGATTTGAGCGTCTCGCCAGACGGCAGGCGCATCGTCGCAACCGTGGTGGAGAACGGGGGCACGGACCTGTGGATCTACAACCGCGAACGCGACGCATTAACTCGTCTCACGCAGGCAGGCGACAGCGGGGATCCGCTCTGGTCGCCGGATGGCAATCGCATCATCTACTCGAACCCGGCAAGTCTGCATCTCCTGGCGGCCGACGGCAGCAGTCCGCCGGAGAAGCTCAATTCGCAACAAGGGGCTGAAGCGGACTCGTTCTCGCCCGACGGCGGGGAACTGCTGTACAGCACTTTCTCCGCCGCCACAAACGATGCGGCGCTCTGGCTGCTGCCGTTCAAGGCTGGCGCGCCGACCACGCAAATGTTCCCCGGCGTGGCGCGCGTGGTGGATGCGCGCTTCTCACCCGATGGCCACTGGATCGCCTATGTCTCCGCGCAGTCGGGCCGGGCGCAGATCTATTTGCAGGCGTTCCCGGGTCCGGGCGAGCGAGTGCAAGTGTCCACGGAAGGAGGCCGCGAGCCGGTTTGGGCGCCGAACGGGTCGGAACTGTATTTCCGCACGCCCACCAAGTTTATGGCCGTGGATGTGAAAGCGCGGCCGGCGCTCGCCGTCGGCAAACCGCGGCTATTGTTCGAGGGCGAGTTTCGGCTGACCCACCATGACTACGGCCTGCTGCCCGATGGCCGGCACTTCATCATGATTCAGCCCGTCGGCAAAAAGCCGCCAGCCGAACTGCATGTGGTGGTGAACTGGTCCAACGAATTGAAGGCACGTCTGGCTGCCGCGCGCAACTGAGGAAAAAAGCGGGTAAATTAGGACACTACCAAAAAGCGGGGGCGGGAGCCTGGTTGGAGCATGAGTAAACGGGCCCCTTTTAGCACCAGTCTCACTCCCGACCGATTAACGCTAGTGCTTTTTCGGACGCGACGCCGGGATGAGTGCTCAAGGCTGAAAGAAGGTGTGTGAGGCGTCGCGTTCGAAAAAGCCGTCAGAAGGAAGCCGCTGGCGCGGCGGACGCGGGACTTATGCAAATTGAATGGAGCGAGCGAGGGGTGTAGAAGTTCACGGGAGTGGTCAAGGTCGTTGGAGTGGCAGTGGGCCCACCGGTGCAAAGACGAGTCGATGGCCGAGGTGAGCCTAAGTGGGGAGAGGAAGAAGATGTTTGGGCGCAACGGAGACACACTTCGGCGAGACGCTCGGAAACGTGCCGACAGCGCGGTGTGTGGGCGAGTGATTTCATGCAGCCGTGGCCAGGAGCGGTGGAGAACGGAGTTGGAGTTGTGCGGCTGTGAATCGTTCGACGACGGCCATCGGTCCACCGCACTTGGGACAGCGCCACAGCGGGTGCGCTGTAGGAGCGGTCGACGTTTCCGATTGGTTTTTCGGTGGAGTGGCGTGGAGAGCGGCGAAGCACCGTGGCAGCAGGGCGGCGCGCCTTCGGTTGGCGAGGAAGCCGAAGTGGCGGATGCGAACGAAGCCCTTGGGGAGCAGATGAAGTAGGAAGCGACGGAGAAACTCATCGCGCGATAGAGTCATCAGTTTCTGCCGATTGTGGTCGGCAGAGTCACGCCAGCGAAAGGTAACTTGGCCGTCCGCCAATGCGACCAAGCGATGGTTGGAGATCGCGACGCGGTGGGTATAGCGGCCGAGATATTGCAGGACATACTCGGGTCCGCCGAAGGGTGGTTTGGAGTAGACGATCCAATCTTTGCGGAAGAGCGGACGCAGCCAGGCAGCGAAGAACTTAGGATGGGTGAGCGGTGCGAGTTCTCCGGCCAGGTGCAGTTGACGGCGTTCGAAGGCAGCCTTCAGGCCGGCGACGAACTTGCCGCGGAACACGCGCCGCAGTACAGCAATCGGAAGAAAGAAGCGTGGATGGGATCGAATCCAGCGACGGTGATCGGTGGGTCCAGCGGAGCCAGTGACGGTTGCGCGCGATGAAGTCTGCTCCTGCGCTGCGAATGATATCGGCCACCTCTAACTGTGGCCGACTCATCTACTCCTCCTGTGACGACCTGCCTTTCTTGAGCAGCAGCGCATCGAGCGGACTGGCAGTGGCATGCAGGTGCCGTTGCGAGAGGTGGAGATAGCGAGCGGTTTCTTTCAGATCGTGATGGCCTAACAGGATCTGGATGGTGTGCAGGTCAGCGCCGGCTTCGAGCAAGTGGGTGGCGAAACAATGGCGGAGCACGTGGGGATAGACACGTTTCTTAATCCCGGCACAACGGGCGGCCTCGATGCAAGCGAGGTAGGGCGTCTTGTCATCCATAGGGTGATCGCCGCTGTGCCAGCGGTTGCCAGGAAATAACCAGACGGACTTTTTGCGCAGACGTCGCCAATGAGCCCGCAGTTCCTCGAGCAGGACGGGGCTGAGCATGACGTCGCGGTCTTGCCCGCCTTTGCCGCCCTGAATGTGCACGACCATGCGTCGGCTATCGATATCGCTGACCTTCAGGCGCGTGAGCTCGGTGCGGCGCACGCCGGTGCCGTAGAGGGTCATCAAAATGGTGCGATAGAAAGGAGTCGGCACAGCATCGATGAGCTGTGCTACCTTCTTCCTGACTGAGAACAATGGGCAGGCGATAGCGCTTCTTGGGATAGGGAGTGTCGGCAATGCTCCAGGGCCTCTTGAGCGTCTGGATGTAGAGGAAGCGCAGGGCGCAGAGATGGTTGGTCACCGAACCGGGAGTCAGTCTGTGCACGGTGAAGAGTTGCGCTTGGTACTCGCGGATGTGCCGCGGTCCCAGGCGATCGGGCGAGCGGTGGAAGTGCTGGGCGAACCGCTCGATGAAGCGAATGTAACGCTGTGTGGTAGCCTCAGAGTAATGACGTTGCTGGAGTTCTTCCAGCATCATTTTGCGTAGATGGGTCACAGGGACACCTCCTTGTGACCCACAAATTATCTGAGCTGAAAATCAACAACTGCCGACATCGCCCACGCGGCAGCGTCCGCCGCGCCAGCGGCTTCGTTCTGACGGGCCACAAGAAGTGTCCGGATCATCGTTCATAGTGACTGCAAAACGCCGTTGTGCCGACAGAAGCAGGCCAAGTTCGTGGATGGTCGGCCAACCGGAAGTTACCCAGCGGTCGCCTGGCTTGTCAATTGGTGAAAATCTCGATAGCACTCAGTGGCTGGGTTCTGAGCGCTATCGCTTTGATAGCGTCAGTTGACAATTCTTGTGTAAGCAGGTCAGGCATGGTTGGGAGATCGCCACGCTGCTACTGCAGCTTGGCATACTCGGCTTTGGCTTGCTTCAGGACGGGAAGGTCGGGGTCAGCATCTTTCCACACGGTAAAGAAGTCCTGATAGGCGGTGCGTGCCTTGGCGGCGTCGCCGGTTAGCGCATATGCGCGGGCCTGCCCCAACTTCGCCAGCGACAAATACGGAAGCGGCGCCAGCGCTCACCTCATTCTCGACTTCAGTCGGGTCCTGCCGGCCTTGCATCAATAGACCAGAGGCCTCCACCAACTGAGACGAGAAAAATTAAGCAGCAGAACATTGCAAAATCAGTGCGCGCGTCGCTAACCATGTACCAGAAACCTTGGTTGGCACGAAACAACTCTGGAATCTTTGTTGTCGCGATCGCCGTTGTGATGACAACGAACAAAGGAATGGACGCGAGTCTCGTCCACAGCCCTATTAAGAGTAGGAATCCGCACAAAATCTCGAAGGTACCTACAAAATGAGCGGTGAAGTATGGATGCGGGAATCCAATGCTTGCGAAGCGGACCGCGCCCATATTCGGGTCAAGGTACTTCAGAATGCCCTGCGTAAGGAAGATCAGTCCCACAGCAATGCGAATGAGTAGCACGCTGTTTGGGGCTTCTGTGGGTTTGCGGAGGAACTGGAGAAAAGTATTCATCAAACGGTTACCTCAACGCTGCTTTGTGATCTGCTTCGGTGCGCGATTCATTCGACGCCGCCAGCTCGGAATCCGTTCATGGCCGTGCTTGCGTGCACCGGTGCGCTATTCGTCGGAACTGTGCCGGGCGGCCCAACCGCTGCAGCAAGCGCGCTTCCGATCACCCCGAAAACGCACAGCCACTCACGAATTAGCGACATGGGAAAAAGTCTATCATTCGACAATATGGCAAAATCCGGTATTCGGACCTCGTGGCCCGTTAGCAACGGAGGAAACTCCCTGACTCACTCTTCTCTGGTTGACTTTTGGGCAGATTGCTTGGCCCTGGCTTTCGTCAGGATTATCACGGAGGCTTCATGAACGAACTCTCTGAATCCAGGCGTCGGTTCCTAAGAGCAGCGGGTCTGTCAGTCGGTACGGCTCTCTTGCGGTCGCGAACTGTCGTTGCTGAATCCAGTATTTCAACTCAAACCAACGATTCTCCGACTGCCTCGGCGGAAGTCTGCTTCTCCTGACTACAACGCTGCAATTGAGATGGCGCCCAAGCGAATCATCTCGGTGACCACGTACAACGGCCACTTTCCGGGCCCACTGCTTCGCTTCAAGGAGGGCCAGCAGGTCACGACAGACGTGTTCAACGACACGGATGTACCCTGACATGGCAAACGCAGAATCGTCATTACTCCGCGTCCCGCAGGATTTCGTTTCTATCACACGCACAATCGAGCGGGCGCGGATCTTTACGCCGGACAGTACGGCAGCGAGGTTGGTCCCGTGTACATCGAACCCAAGCATGAGTCTGGCAACTACGACCGCGAGGTCTTCCTCGTGCTGAAGGAGCCGAACCTGGAATCAAGGCTTCGGCACGCAGTAGGTTTTCGTTGGGATGACCATCCCCGCGAATCTATTTCTCGTGCAAGTCGTAGGTCACGCCGACAGAATTGTTCCCCCGGTACTCTGTGCGGGAAACCCGGTGGTCCGCAGAAAAGCTCGTACCGCCGCCCGGGGCATTGCAAGTCTAGCCGCGACTCCCAGCACGTTTGCCTCGCGTGAAAGCGCTACCACACGAACAGGCGATCGCCGCCGGGTGAGCGGGACCTTCCAGTTTGGACAGAGAGATCGCGGACGGGAGGCGCCTCACCGTGGTCCGCGCTCGGAAGCCCCGGCCGCGAGGCGCTGATCTTTTCAATCTCCACAGCACCGTGGCGGTTCATAATCTCAGTTGCTGCCTCTGCTTTGTCGCCCGAACCCGTGGCGAAAACCATGACTCCTCCGCGCCGTACCCCTTGGACATAATCTTCCGCGTCCGCTTCGAGGACCCCAAACGCCCTGAGATCACGAACCAAGCCCACTTCAAAATCAGTGTGTGGGGCACTCATGACTCCGCTACCTGCCATCTCCCGCGGCTCGCCCAAAACACGGACGTCCTTCTGAGGGATACCGCTTGCTTTGAGATCGCGAACAACCTCGTCGACCGAGCCTGGATTCTCAAACAAACCAACTGCCGTTTTTGCCATATTGGCCTCCACCGATTTAATCGTTAACTCGCCCGGCAGTGCCTGCAGCACTGCCTCTTTCCGGGACGTCGCCACCGCTCGTGCTTTGGTCTTTGCTTGGGGTGGTGCAAGTTCTCTGCGCGCTGCACTTGTCGAGTTCCATCGGAGCGGCTGCAAGTCCGCCTGTCGCCACAGATAGACCGTCTGATTGAGGGATAAACCGCTCTCTCGAGCCATCCACGGGGTAACCGCTGTCTTCGAGATCACGAACAAGGTCATCGGTCGAACCTGGATTCTCAGACAGACCAGCCGCCGTTTTTTTCATATTGGCCTCCAGCCGTTTTATCTGCAGCGTCGGAGTTACCTACTCACCCGGGATATCTGCAGCACTGCCTCGTCTCGGTACGTCGCGATCACTTCTCGTTCTGTCTTGCTTCCGCGCGGAACAATCCTCCCGGTCGGTTCCGTGCACTTGCCCACGGTTCTCGGTGAAGGCGAACCTCCGAAAAAACTTGTAAAGTGTCTTGTCATATCGCGTTCACACCTGGTATCTAACGGCGGGGAATAGGATCAAGGAAGAGCCCTCCCGTCGCCTGGAATCCACTATTGAAGTTTGGCTTCATGGGCATATCCGCCAATTTCGTGCAGCAGTGCCTGCGCCGATTCCGGAACGGCAACTTTGCCGTCAAGAATTTCATGGCGGTTTACGTCGTCGCCATACATGGCTTTGTCTCCACTTTTGTCGGCTTGCACCACGGCTCCGTTCAGGCTCACTCCGATGAAAACACCTTTGGAACGCGAGTAAGACAGAATCTCCGCATTCAATTTAAGATCGGTGCCAGCAGCGGCGTTCCGGCCCACTGGCCCGGCGGCTACAGAGGCGTCGGCTCCGAGCTTGAATTTGTCACTGAGCAGACTTTGCAAGGCGTGATCGTTCATAAAGAGCATCACGATGTCGGTGGAAGAGCCCCCGATCTGATAACCCACGCTGCCACCCTCAATAGCCAAAAACAGGGGGGCGCTCCAGCCATGGCCGGTGCGACAGGTTGCCAGCCCCCTGCCGTAGTTACCGCCGAATATAAAAGCAAACTTCACGTCTCCTGGAATGATGGCGATACATTTCGCCGATTCCAGAAGATCCGAAGGAATGCCCTGATCCGGGGTGTTCATGATCTCCTTGAAGACCTGGGTGGCTTTGTTGGTGCGATTGACATCATCGTCGCGGTCTGAGGCGACAGCAGTTAGAGTCACAAGCAGAACGAGCGTTGTGACGATCAGAATACGTTTCAACATTTCTTTATCCTCCTCCAGCTTTGAAATCACTAACGGCAAACGCTCTGACAATTCATCGAAGCCAGACCTCGGCTCAGTTCGCCAAGGTGCAACCCCTCAGCGCAGATCGATGCGACAGGGCGTAAATCAACTGCGTCTTAACCCATGGTCGTTCATCAACTGCTGAACGAATCCCTAGGATGTTTCGCAGCTTGCAGCAGTTTGTCCGCACGAAGAAAATGATGTTCGAGGTCTTTTTCATAGCCTCGCACCAGGTTCCGCCGTGTTGCTCGACGAACAAGGGGGTGTCACAATCCTCTCGGCTTTCGCACCCGCCATTTCTTTCTTCTAGCTTCGGATCAATATGGCGGGGCATCCACAACGGCATCCTAAGACACTGAGGAAAGGCATTTCTGTTCAATAATGACCACATTCCATTTGGCTCAGTGAGTGGCTGCCGTAAGCGTCGTGCGAGTCCTGGTGAGATGACCCTGCCGGTGGTGTGCTGTACAGTTGAAAGCGGAGATTCCTCAAGACGCAAAGAGGCGGCAGCGATGGGTGGAATGCGACGCGGCGGAGGAGGAGCGTGTTTCACGAGAGTATGCGCGCTAGTGCTGGCGCTTTTCCTGTCGTTTGGCTGGCCGGCTCAGAGCGCGGCCTATGCCGTGCTTGCGCATGAGGCCATCATCGACAGCGCATGGAACACCAACATACGCCCGGTACTAGTGAAGCGTTTTCCCAACGCTACGGCGGACGAACTCAAAGAAGCACACGGCTATGCCTATGGCGGTGCCATTATTCAGGACATGGGCTATTACCCACACGGGAGTCATTTCTTCAGCGACCTGACACACTATGTGCGGAGCGGAGACTTTGTCCTAGCTCTGCTGCGCGATTCCAAGGATCTCTACGGCTGCGCATTTGCGCTCGGGGCCCTCTCTCATTACGCCGCAGACAACGAAGGCCACCTCATGGCCGTGAATCTTTCGGTGCCCCTCCTGTATCCGAAGCTGAAAAAGAAATACGGCGACGTGGTCACATATGAAGAAGACCCCCTGGCGCACGTAAAGACCGAATTTGGATTTGACGTGCTGGAAGTCGCGCAGGGACGTTACGCTCCCAGTAGTTACCATGACTTCATCGGCTTTGAGGTTTCAGTTCCTCTCCTAGAACAAGCGTTTCAGGAAACCTACGGTTTGGATCTGAAGAGCGTTCTCTCGGATGAAGACAAGGTGCTCGGTTCTTACCGTTATGACGTCAGCCAGCTTCTCCCCAAAGCGACCCGCATTGCCTGGAGCTTGAAGAAAGACCAGATCATGAATGACCAGCCTGGGATCACCAAGAGAAAGTTTCTTTATAATCTGTCGCGCGCGAGTTACCAAAAGAACTGGGGAAAAGCATATCAGCCGCCCACTTTTGGCGAAAGATTTCTCGCCTTTCTGGTGAGGATTCTTCCCAAGGTAGGTCCGCTTAGAGTGCTGCAACTCCGGACCCCGACGCCCCAGGCGGAACGCATGTTCGAAGCCAGCTTCGACGCGAGCCTGCAACGCTACCGGAACCTGCTTGACCAGGAAGCCATCGGCCATCTCGACCTGCCCAACGACAATTTTGACACTGGCGGCGTGACCGGTCCCGGCAAATATCGGCTCAACGATGAGACGCAAGCAGAACTGCTCGACGCGCTCGCAAAGCAGAACTTTAATGGCGCTTCGCCGGAGCTTCGGGCCGAACTCCTGGAATTCTTCGGACACCCGGATGCACCTTACGCGACCAAGCGCCAGCCAAAAGAGTGGGCGAAAGTTCAGGTCGAGCTTGAACTGCTGAGGAAGGCAACTTCGCCGATAGCGACTCGCGATGCGGGCGATCCTTACTGGCGAAAATCTCGCACCGCGGCAGATTTCTGAGCGATATGGTCGTCAGCGGTGTCGGTCGGTCGATCCGCCAGAATGATGGTACAAACGTATCGTGCAGAACGGAGACAAACCGCGACTCCTTCTAGATTCGGTTGTCCTTGGTATTATCGGCGGTCTGAGCGCGCAACTATTCACCTGGATGTTGCGGCTGTCTCAGAAGATTTTTCTGGTTTGGCTCGCCGGTTACCGCCCCCCAGGACTCCCGGAAGACGGCGGAGTCCTTCGAGAAATCATCGGTCCCCATGGATTATGGCTTGTGCCGGTGGCCACAACCTTAGGGGGACTGATATCCGGCGCCCTCGTTTATGGCCTGGCACCCGAAACAGAGGGCCATGGTACGGATACCGTCGTAAAAGCGCTTCACTGGACTGGTGGGGTCATTCGGGCGCGAGTGGCCCCAGTGAAGATGCTCGCCTCGGCGATCACCATTGGCTCCGGAGGATCAGCTGGACGCGAGGGTCCCATAGCTCTGATCGCGGCGGGTTTCGGTTCGGTATACGCAAAGGTACTCCATCGGCCCGAGCGAGAGAGACGTTTGCTGGTCTTAATGGGGATGGCGGCTGGGCTTTCCGCTATCTTCCGTTCACCGATTGGGACGGCCATATTCGCCGTCGAAGTGCTCTATGGCGGCATGGACTTCGAGTCCGAGGCTCTCATTTACTGCATGCTTGCCGCTATTGTGGCATATGCCGTGAACGGGTGGTTCGTCGGTTGGCAGTCGTTGTTCCGGGTTCCGTCCCACCCGTACGCCGCGGGACTTGCAGACTATGGTTGGTACGTTGCGTTAGGGGTAGCGAGCGGCATCGTCGCCGCAATTCTGCCTGAGATATTTTATCGTTTAAGAGACGCGTTTGCCGCTTTACGCGTTCCTGCGTGGATCAAGCCGGCTATTGGTGGGCTGGGAGTCGGCTTGCTGGCTTTGCGATTGCCTCAGGTGCTGGGTGGCGGCTACGGCTGGATTCAGGAAGCGATCGACGGTCGGTTGGCCTTGCGTTTACTTCTCGTTCTTCTTGTCGCCAAGATGCTGGCATTGTCTCTTACCGTTTCCTCCGGCGGCTCCGGCGGCGTGTTTGCCCCAAGCCTGTTCGTCGGTTCGATGCTGGGCGGAGTCTTCGCAGGAATCTTCCATCATCCTCCAGCGGACTTGGTGATTGTTGGGATGGCAGCGGTTTTCGGTGGTGCAGCACGCGTCCCGATTGCGACGTTGCTGATGGTCGCGGAGATGACGGGCGGCTATCAGCTTCTTGTTCCCGCTGGACTCGCCGTGATGCTGAGTTTCCTGATTCAAATCAAACTCTCGTCGTTTTTCAAGTACGGCAGCCTGTACGAAGCCCAGGTGGCCGCGCGGGCAGATTCACCGGCGCATCGTGCTGAAAACGTCCGGCTTGCACTACGACTTTTGGACCAGGGCAAGATATTGTTACCCCCGCAAATTACTCATCTTCACCTCGCAGCCCTTTTGCAGTCGGGGCTCGCATTGGATCTTCCGGATGGCTCGCAGTTAACGGTTGGCGCGCTTCGGCCCGAAAGTCCTTGGGTAGGAAAGGCAATTCAATCCCGCACTCTCAGTGGACCAATCGTCGATGCGAAGATTGTAGCCGTGTTGCGGGGCAAGTCGGTCCTGCTGGCGCGGCCCGAAACCATCTTGCAACCGGGGGACCGGCTCCTACTTATCGCTCCGCCGCAGGCTCAGGAGGCGTTGGCACGGCACCTCGCACCACCTCCCGCACTAAATTCGCCAACCGGCACGACGGGCGCTTCTTAGCGGTCCGTCGCAGAAAGCCATGTGCTCCTAGACGACGCTCGCCCGCACGCCTCACCCTTTGTCGAGAGCGAAGATTCTGTTTGCAGATCCCTCGCATTACTGCACGTCCTCTTTATCGTCTATGCAAAGAACTATCGTGGTTCAAAGCCCCGGCTAATGTATCTACGGGCATGGTTCACCTTAAGAACAATTTCAATACTTGGGCTCAGGAAACTGTTCACAATTGCTCAAACTGCTGACTTGCTGTGGAACGCACGCCAGTCTCACCCGAGCCGTTGCCATCTTGTTTCTTAGGGAAATTGCACTGGGACCAGCTAGTCGTGCAAGACGACATTGAGCAGCGAGCTGTGGACCTGCAGGCCGCCGTTGTAGTGAATGAAGCCCAATTTTCTGAACCGGTTCATGAAAAAGCTCACCCGCGAGCGGACTTTCTCCTGGAACTGTATGACAGCGGTTCTCAATAAAAACGGACAGCCGACCCGTGACTCGAATTCTCTTTGATCGTATCCTTTTTGCGACCGATTTTTCACCAGCCTCTACTGTAGCGCTGCCCTATGCCACAGCCATCGCCCGGCATTTTGGCGCAAAACTATATCTGGCGTACGTGATTCCCCCCGACGCGTATGACTTGATTCCAGTGGACGAGCGAGACCCCGCTCTGGAAAATATACGAGCTCACGCGGAAGGACAGATGGCCGCGGTGCGAGCAACGCCGATTCTCAAAGGACTTTCGCAAGAGGTGCTTGTCGATCACGGGGTCGTTTGGCCGATGCTCTCGGCGATGGCGGAAAAGCACGAAATCAATTTGATTGTGATCGGTACTCATGGCCGGCGCGGGGTCGAAAAGATGCTGTTGGGATCGATTGCCGAGGAAATCCTGCGGTGCGCGCAACGTCCGGTGTTAATGGTTGGGCCAGAGATTTCGGTAGCCCCGGAAACAGAGGCCCGGCTCAGGCGCATTCTGTACGCGACGGATTTCTCCCCGGAGTCCGAGCCGGCGATGCATTACGCGTGTGCTTTAGCCAAGGAATATAACGCCGAGCTTTTCTTCTTACACGTCGCCGAGGATGTCTGGCAAGAGCCGCTCTCAACCAGGATGCGGGCTGCCGACTTTTTCCGCCTGCGCCTGACCGAAAAGCGCTGGGCATTGGAAGAAGGGGTCGCACCGGAGTTCCACGTTGAGTTTGGCGTACCCGCCGAATTCATCTTGGAGACCGCCAGTAAGTTACAGGTCGAACTGATCGTGCTGGGTGTGCGCGGTACTCGCTTTCCGCGAATGGCTGCTCATTTGCCTGGACCAACAGCCTACGATGTTGTTTCTCATGCGCGCTGTCCCGTGTTGGTCATACGGGGCGAACCTCAACACGAGAAATGAGGCGTGCATCCAGAGCGGACGGGCGACGGATTGAAGGCATAAAATTATAAGAGGAACGGATCGCGGTATTGGCCTCCAACGCTACCAGCGAGGGACGATAACACGATCGAACTGGGTAAACGAAAGTGAGGTTACTCATGTCTAGACATGATAAGAAAAGAGCGTCACAAGGAGATATTCCGTCTGTGACGTCTCAGAAGGAAACACGTTCCAACGTTTCCTCCGTTCCGAGCACCTCGCATGAAGCCATTCCCCATTCTTCGACGCTGGGGCCCGCTGAGCACATCATTCGTCAGCGTGCTTATGAGCTGTACGAAAAACGGGGACGCGAGGACGGCCATGCGGAAGAAGACTGGTTTCATGCTGAAGCGGAGGTCCTGGGTACAGTTCTCAGGAGAGCAGTTGGATAGTACTGGCACCCTGTAACAAGCGTGCTAGCCGGCGGAAAGGAGAACGCCGAGGATGGCCTTTGGAGGCGGGACCATCCGGAATCAAGGAGCAACTTCGTTGGCTGGTTGAGCTGTATCTTAGCTTGGTTGAGGCCACGGAAGCGCGATCGAAACTGGCAAAACGGAGAATGGAGGCGAGCGCTCAACCCCTCTTTGCGAAACCATAAACATGAGATCGAGAGAACAGCGGTGGCCGTTCTCACCACCGTCGCGTACAGACGGCCTCGCAACCTGGTTGGAGGTGGAAGCGATGAAATTCAATATCAAAGCCCTAGCCTCGACTTCGGCGATGCTGTGGGGATTGGCGATGCTAGTGATGGGCGTAGCCAATTTGATCTGGGGTAACTATGGTCAGCAGTTCCTTCAGACAATGTCGTCGGTCTACCCCGGCTATTATGCAACTCGCAGCATTGCAGGAGTTGTCATCGGGACGATCTACGGAACCGCAGATGGACTCATCGGTGGCGCGGTCTTTGCCTGGCTCTACAATCAGTTTGCCAGGCCCCGCGCCTGAGCAATAGTGGGCCTGCTAAAAGCGGAGGCCGCTAGGATCCGCTTGTGAGCGTTCCGGAGCCAAGGGGTCGCTGCTTTGCGCCTGAAGAGGCGAAGCGTTTCTATGACCGCCTTGGCTCTGGGCAGGATTGGCAACGCCTTTACGAAAATCCCGCCATCAGCGAACTGATCGCGCACGCTGCTTATCGACTCGGCGCACTCGTTATTCGAGTTCGGGTGTGAACGGCGACTTTCCGCTCGTCTATTGCAAGGATATCTACCCGCAGACGCACGTTATGTGGGACTCGACATCGGCACCACACTGGCCTCACCGGCGCGGCTGCGTCTGAAGCCTTGGGCGGGACGGGCGCGTGTCTACCGATCACGTTTCTCGCGCTTTCGCTGTTGGTGCTTTTTGCCGTCGTAGTAGTCGGAAGCTGGTATATGCCAGCTTTTGGGGATGTTGGACTGCGATTGCAGCACTACCTGTTTCAACCACTATTCACTCTGGACGGGCTGCCGATAACGTTTTTTTTTTCTCAAAGCCGCTATCTTTATTATGTGGTGCTGGTCCTCGCGTCTCATTTCACGATGCTCTTGCTGCAGAAGAGAGTTCTTACCTCATATGCCCCTTGGAAGCGGGCAACAATATGCCGTCGCAAGAGTGATCTCGTATTTAGTGTTTGTTCTCGGCTTGTCGGTTTGCAATACTCCGAGGGAAAGAAGTAGGAAGACGTTACTGTGTGAACCTTTCGGCATGGAAAGGACGATCTTGCAGTGACCATGAATATACCAGCCACACCGCCGCCCGGAGCAGATCGCCTGCAATCGGGCCAACGCACACCGCAAGCACGGAGTGGCGGCTGGCTCCGTCTATTTCAAGGCATTAGGCCGGTTACTCGCGCGGGAGACGTCCGCGATGTCTTCGCCGGATTCCAACTGGCGGCGATGAACATCCCGCAAGCCCTGGGCTACACCAAGATTGCCGGCATGCCAGTAGTCACGGGGTTTTACACGCTGTTGCTTCCGCTGCTGGCATTTGCTGTGTTCGGTTCGTCGCGCTACTTGGTAGTCGCTGCCGATTCGGCGACCGCTGCCATTCTTGCCGGGAAGCTTGAGGGTATGGCGCCCATCGCAAGCGCGAGATATGTGGCGCTGGCATCGACGGTCGCTCTGCTCACCGCCGGATTTCTATTGCTGGCCCGAGTGCTCAAGCTCGGCTTCCTGGCCGACTTCTTGTCGCAGACCGTGCTGATCGGGTTTCTCACCGGGGTGGGATTTCAGGTAGGCATCGCCGTACTGGGCGAGATGGTCGGCCTGGAAGTACACTCCAACCGGACGGTGGGACAGCTCATCGGGGTCTTCCGCGGCCTGCCCCAGGTTCACCTCCCGACCGTGCTTATCTCGGCAGTGGTTGTGACAGGCGTCTTTGCCTTGAGCCGGTTTGCTCCCAAGGTGCCTGGCCCGTTGATTGCTGTCGCCGGCGCAATCGCCGCGAGCGCAGCTTGGAATTTCGCAGGGCACGGCATCACCATCGTCGGGCCGGTCGTTGGCGGGCTTCCACACTTGGGGTTGCCCGATGTGCACTGGAAGGACGCCGCACCCCTGCTCGGCGTGTCAGGCTCCTGCTTTGTCATGATCCTTGCCCAGAGCGCGGCTACCGCACGTTTCTACGCGGGGCGCCACCATCAGCACTTGGACGAAAGCGCAGATCTGGTCGGTCTGTCTGCGGCCAACGCTGCCGCCGCGTTGAGCGGGACGTTTGTGGTGGACGGAAGCCCTACTCAAACTGCGATGGTCGAGAGCTCCGGCGGTCAGAGCCAGCTTGCCCAGCTAGCCACCGCGATGACGGTCGTATTCGTCCTGCTCTTTCTGACCAAGCCTCTGCAATACCTGCCGCGTTGCGTGCTGGGTGCCATCGTATTTTTCATTGCTGTCCGTTTAATCGACGTGCGCGGCTTGCGCGAGATTCGACGCGAGAGTCCCGGAGAATACGCTCTGGCTGTGTTTACTGCCGCCGTCGTGGTGCTGGTAGGGGTTGAGCAGGGCATTCTGCTGGCCATGGTGCTGTCGCTGCTCCGGGTTGTGCGGCACAGCTATCGTCCTCACACCGGCGTCTTTGTCGTCAACGAGGGAGACATCTGGCATGTAGTCCCGGCAGTTCCCGGTGCCGTAACCGAACCGGGGTTGGTGATTTATCGCTTCGGGGCCGCGCTGTTTTACGCCAACGCCGGCCTGTTTGCCGAGCAGATCCGCGGCTTGGTTGGGCCAACTCCTTCACCCGTGCGCTGGCTGGCCGTCGATGCTGAGGCGATCACGAATGTGGATTACACGGCGGCCCAGGTGGTACGCCAGCTCCAGAAGGAACTGGTCGGCCGCGGAGTTGTGTTGGTGTTCGCTCGCGTGCCTCTCTCTCTGAAGGCAGACCTGGACCGGCATCTCTTGACCGAGGCGATCGGACCTGCTCACCTTTTCGACCGACTTCACGATGTGCTGGCTGCATTCGCAGAACTCAAAGACCAACCAGCACAAACGGGGTCAGGGAGTCAATCAGTATCAGGCTAGACCTAGCAAGTGCTGTTCTGCGGGCAGAGTGACCACGACTCGTCCCCAGCGGTCTCGATAATAGGATTTGGAAGTACCAACGCGCTAACGAAGACGGCGTCGTCCCTAGCAAAGGAATGAGTCCCAAAACCGACACTCCGACCCTCGTGCCGGATCGCGAGGTTGAGACACAGACGAGCCGGGAGCCATCTGGTCCGCGCATTCAGTGCCCGCTGTGCGACTGGTCGCCGCGCAAAGAAGACAAATGGTTCTGCACCTGCGGACACGAATGGAACACGTTCGATACCGGAGGCATCTGCCCTGCCTGCCTCCATCAGTGGACTTCGACACAGTGCCTATCGTGTAGCCGCTGGTCGCCGCATTCGGACTGGTACACGCAGTGAGTCAAGGCAATGCCTACTCGAACAGCCGAGACATCCCGCCTCCGAGCCTCGCCGAGAACTTGGCTAATGTGATCTTGATTTGAATCCGCCATAGGTCAGGTAGGCGCCGAGGACGAGCGAAATAGCCGCGTAGACGTAGAAAAGCTCTTGGTAGTGAAGCTGCCTGAGAAGAAAACCAGCTTCTAACTCTGGTGGCAGGAACAAAAAGAACAAGCTCTTGATCAGCGTCATCCAACCGACGAGGGTGACGATCACCGCCAGCACACCCCCCGACCAAATATTGTGCACGAGAACCATCGCCAGCCCAGCGACCAACATGATCGCGCCAAGGACGAACATCATTGATGGATCGCGAAGAACTGCTGTCACCGACTCCAAAGTCGCTTGTTTGCGGGTAATCATGGATAGCGCGACGAGAATACAGTACAGCCCGATGAGCTTGCTAAGAAAACGTGTAGGGTGCATATTTTACCCTCCAAACGAATCAGGGATTTGTCTGCCAAGCCATGGCGAGCAAAGCAAGTTGTCCTGCTCGGATGGACAGCTCATGACAACCATGCGCAAGTCAGCGGCAGTGTAGCTTCGGCACCCGCAGGGGCTATGCCGCGAGGTTTGGATACAACGTATTCGGGTGTGAACCTTTCCAGAATCAGTGCCAGTCTACGGTTGGTTGTCGCTTGACTCTGCGCGACGTTGCGCCAGAGCTTCCCGCGCCCTCGACGGTTTGGTCTTCCCCAGCAACATGTATTGCACCGTACGCAATCTCATGCCCAGCTCTTTGCGCTTGGATTGTATCCATCGCATCCACGACAAGGTGGATGGAGCGCCTTTGCTTAGATGCGCACGCTTTCCGTGTACGCTTAGCCGTCTTTTTCATCTCAAGACACGTGAAGTCGTCCGCGGAAAGCAGGATGATCGGCAGGTTGGGAAACCGTTGCTTGATATGGCAGGCGACGCCTTCCGCGTCCATACCTTCCTGTTTGTACTCCAGCAGAACTGCAGCCACCGACGTTTCCTCTAACATTTTCATCGCCGTGTAGCCGCTCGACGCTATCTCGACGCGATAATCATGAGATTCCAGCGTTGCCTTGCGAAGCTCCAGCACTTGTGGACGGTCGTCTATGCACAACACAGTAGGGGAGTCCATGGCCACATCTCCTCTGGATAGTCACAAGCTGTATTTGGCTCACCGTTACCCGGCGTGATAACACGCAATGCGGAACACATCCGCCACGACGTATATATCATGCTGCGATTCGAAAAGAGCCTTCCTCTAGCAGTAAGGCATGATCGCAAAATAAGCAGCCAAAGGGCGCCTGTCTGCTCAAAATTGACCACCTTCCGACAACGGCAATGCGGGCCTAGCTGAATGCCGACTGTGCCTGCGTCCCAACGGCCTCAGGGGATTGCAACATTCCGAGGTGCGCGGTGTATACTCGAATTGGGGTGGTTACCACCTTCTCCTCTTTCAGGTTTCCTGAACTAAGTCAGCCCATCTGAAGTTTTCTCTGCTTAGGCTTTCGAAGAAAGCCGCGTACCCCATGCATTCGAATGAGATCCTGCACGAAGTTCAGCAACTCTACAATGTGAGTGACCGTCTTGACACGCTGGCAGAGCAACATCCTCTCGTCTCAGAAGCACTCATCACGATCTCGGGAAGCGTTCGTAATACCGCCACTTTGTTGGAGGTGCTCGTCGCGACGAGAATGACGCCGCTGTCCGGATTAGATCCAGCAAGTGCCTGATTTGCTTATCGCTGTCTGGCGGCTTTGTTTGTGGGAACGTGAGCCGTCAGTGGGTACACAATGTCCAAGAGACATGCGAGTTGCGAAGTCCGATGGAAAAGCGGCAGCCCTCCATCTCGGTTGCGAGGTCAAGAACCCCAAAGTGCTTTCATGCCGTCCGGCGAGACTGCGTACTCGTCGTGCACGACTCCGATGTGGCGAAACCCAAGCGTCTCGATCAATGCTTGCACGATCTCGTGATGCGGGACCGGGCGGTGCGTTTCCGTTGCCTCCGGTGTTGGCACCAGCGCTAGTTCTTCGCGGCCAATGGTTCGACCGCCATAGCCAATTAACGTGCTTGTTTCTAACATACTTCTGTCCTCCTTTGGTGATTTGGAGACGCGCGACCCTGCCACGAAGTCGGTGTCTTGGGGGACTGGGAAGAGCGGACTGCTCGAATGGTCAACTAGGCTGTTAGCAGTTGATCTCGGCGGACGATCAAGAATGCGCAGGGTAGCTCGGCGGCCGGGCGACAGCCTCAGGACCTACAACCATTAACCGCCGACGACATCGCTCCCCGGAAACATCCGCTGTGGCAGTGCCGGAACCGGTTCATGGTGGAAGCGGAGGTTCCAATAGTTCCACGAACGGCGGTCGAAGATGCCTGCGGGCGGATCTTTCAAAACCAGATCGAAATCGGCCTCAGAGTAGTACTTCATCGCAGTAGCGATGTCCTCTAGAGTCCCGAAGGTCATCACATGCGCCAGAAACAATTTGGTTTCTTGGAGCGTTTCTTCGGGCGTCTTGAACCAAACCACGCGTTTCGCGACTCGCTTGAGGTCGTCGGAATGGTTCATGTTTCCTCGTCCTGTCGACTCAGACCAGATCGAGCCGCAACCAGTGGGAGCTCTTTTAAGTTTACCGAAGTTGCAGCCGCTAGCAGTCGCTTTTGAATTGCGGGCATCAGTCTCGGAAGATCGCCATCCTCGAAGTACGTTAGTGCCTTGAGGCTGAGCACTCCATTGAAGTTTTTCCCGTAGATCGCCGCTGCGGCCGCCAAACCCTGCTCTAGGCTCAATCCCGCGTCGAACGAGGCCACAATATCCCGATAGTCCTTCGCCTCGGCCCTCGACTGGACCGTCTTCAGTTTTGAAGCGAGAAGATCCAGCAGAGAGGCGATCTGAATTCCGTTCTCGTCGGCGATGTCGGGATCCTGAGCCCGTTTGATTCCCAGAGATCCAAAGAAGGAAAGCTTCACCGGGCCATTCCGATCCACAATCGCCGTGAGTGTGTTGTCCTGGAATTGGGTCATTTCGGCGTTTTTCAAATAGGGAACGCTGTCGCGCAGTGAGTCGGGGTGAAAGGGCCGGTTCGAGAAGAAGTCGAAGTCCTCCGATTGACGGTGCCCCAGCCGCAATGCCAGAGCGGTTCCTCCATAAAGCACGAATGTCTTCGGAGTGCCTTTCAACTCAGCCCAAAGCTGCCTTTGAGGCCCTGGAAGAATGCTCAGATTTGGTGTGAACATTTCCAACTCCTCGGGGTTGACGTCGCATCCTCAATCAATTTAAGCCGCCTTTTGTACGAACGGCCGAATGGCGCCGAGACATCTCCTTATTTTGCCTGATTTAACTCAAGCTGAATAGCGACGCCTGCTCGGGAACCGCGGACCGAGCTCGCCGCCTCTTGCCCGAGAGCGCTTGCGGTCGCTGTCCGAAGACCACGATAGATGCGGCGTCCGTAGCGCCCTCAACAAGACTCGTTTGGGCCCGGATGTGTTTCCGGCAGAATGCCTGGCGTTTCGATGGATGAGGCTTCATCCTCGTCGGGATGAGCAGACGTCGGAAACAGCTTTTGATGTTCGGTACTGAGCGCTCTCCAAACGGAGTCGGCGCAATCGCCGATGCCGTTTCTCTCGACCAATTCCCGCGCCATCGCCGAAAGCATGTCGTCGTCTTCATCGATCATCTGCAATCCTTCGCCCGCAAACTTGCCTTCCATGGTAAGAGCCACCAGGAGCTTCTTCCCCATAAGGCGTAAACACGATGTCTGCATCGTCCCTTCCGAGCAGAGAAACTTCACGCGCACGGGCCGTCGTTGCCCGATCCTCCACGACCGGCGGCTCGCTTGCCGCAAGGTGTGCAGAGATGCTGGATATTTTCGCGAGCTGCGGCGCGCAATCCTTTGTCGTCACCAAGACCGAGCTCGAATGGCCCGGCCACAAGAAACTGAAATGGGGCAAGACTTACCCGATTGAAACGCTGCGCGAGACGCTGCCGGCCATTGTGCGGACCTCTGGCATCAAGCTCCCGATGAAACTGCCCGACGATTCGGAAGTGATGACTGGCGAGAATGTCATCATCCGTCCGATTGGTTCCGGTGTTGCATTTGTGCAGCTCGATGACCTGAAGACGCAGGAGCAAATCGACCGCGTCCGTCCCGCCGCCTTTATCATTCATGAAACGAGCCCTGGCAACCGCCAGGCATGGATAGCAGTGTCCGGAGTACCAGAGGGCAAGGAACAATTTAAGGAATTCACGCGCCGCGTCCGGCGCGCGGTAGGCGCCAATGACAAATCGGCCTCGCATGCCACGCGCCTTGCCGGCACAGAGAACTGGAAAACAAAATACCTGCCCAATCCCCCGACCGTCACCATCCTGGAATCGCATCCCGGTCGCGTCATGACACCAGCGCAGCTGGAGGAGCTTCACCTGCTTGCGGAGCCCGAGAAGACGACATCGGTAGTAGACATACGCCCCCACCGTGTTTCGCGCCAACCAGACCGCGAACGGCAATGGCCCGACTACGAACGCTGTTTGTTGGGTGCCCCGCGTTCCACCACCGGCAATGGCCCTGATCGAAGCCTGGCGGATTATTTCTTCTGCAAAATGGCGGCACAGCGGGGCTGGAGCATCGAGGAGACAGAACAGAGGCTTCTTGAAGTCAGCGAGAAGGCGAGGGAGCGCGCCAGATGCGGGGATGAAGGCTACGCGCACGTCACCGCATCGAATGCGGCTGCCGCAGCAGAGCAGGGGCGAAAGCAGAGTAGGGAGATGAAATCAAATGTCAGATAGAAACCTCGCGCATTCTTGTCTGCCACTGAGCGCGAGCGTGTGATGACGGAAGAAGCACGATATCAGGCTACCTGGCAATATATCCGCCGATGGGAACAGATTCTGAAGATAGGTTTCGGCATTCTTATATGCATCGGTTTATGTGAGGCGGCTTTCGCTGTTGATATGCAAATCGGCCAATATCCTCTATTGGCAGGATCTGTTTGTCTCTTGGTTATGGCGACACTTATTCAGCCCGAATGTCCGCGTTGCGGTAAGAAGTTTTTCAGGCTAGGGCTCGTACGAGATGGCACAATGAAGGACAAATGCGTGCATTGCGGACTCCCAAAAGGAGTTCCCAAGGACCCGGAAGCCGACAACGATTCGGCCAGTAAGTGATGCTCCAAGGCTCCAAGCTCCGGCCTTCGATCTCGCCGAAATGCCCGCAATAGACATTTCCGAGTACCGTAAATGATCATGTTGTTTTGATCCAAAGGCGGTATGGCTACCCCAAGCATCTGGACGAGCTGATACCTGTGGGGCCAGCCTCCCTAATCCGGCATAATCCGGTACTTTTTCCGATAGACAAATCCGGTATAATCCGGTAGGAAATTGGGTATGCTCGGAACCGATAACATCCAAATCACCGCCGATCTCCTGGAGCTTCTCTCGGAAATCGATGAGTTTAAAGGCGCTTGGCGGGCACTGGGGACCATCGCTCCAGACCGGCTAAATGCCCTCAGGCGGGTCGCCACCATCGAGAGCATCGGCTCCTCGACCCGGATTGAGGGAAGCAAGCTGTCCGACCGGGAGGTTGAGCAGGTGCTCGCACGCCTTGAAATCAAGAAATTCGCCACACGGGACGAGCAGGAAGTTGCGGGCTATGCCGAAGTGATGGAAACGGTCTTCCATGCCTGGGCCGACATACCCATCACGGAGAACCATATCAAGCAGCTGCACCGGGACCTTCTGCGTCACAGCTCCAAGGATGAGCGTCATCGCGGCGAATACAAGACGCTTCGCAACGATGTGGGCGCTTTTGATGCAGATGGAAAAATGATCGGCATCGTGTTTGAGACTGCTACGCCGTTCGATACACCGCGGCGCATGACGGAGCTCATCGCATGGCTGAAGGACGCCCGAGAGCTTCGCAGGCCGCATCCGCTGCTCATCATTGCGGTCTTTATTATTGTCTTTCTGGAGATCCACCCTTTTCAGGATGGCAACGGCCGCCTAAGCCGCATTCTGACGACGCTGCTCTTGCTGCAGGCGGGTTACGCCTATGTGCCATACAGCTCTCTGGAAAGTGTGATCGAGAACAACAAGGAGGCCTATTATCTGGCTTTACGTCGGACACAGAGCACGCTGCACAGCGAAAAGACCGACTGGCAGCCGTGGCTATTGTTTTTTCTGCGCGCGCTGCAGCAACAGAAGCGCCGCCTCGCCACGAAGGTCGAAAGGGAGAAGGCCGCGCTCTCTGCCCTGTCTGAATTGGCGGTGCACATCATGGACTACGTGCAGGCCCACGGCAGGGTCACTACCCGTGACATGGTGCGCGAGCACGAAGCCAGCCCGAATACGGCAAAGGCGACTTTCGCCAATCTGGTGAAGAAGGGGCTTCTGGTACGTCACGGGGCGGGGCGTTCTATCTGGTATGGGTTGTTGTGACAGACCCTTGCCTTATCTAGTCACATGACGTTTACTCTGCTATGCAGTTGTAAAGATGTTTTAATGGCGATTCACAATCTTCGTTGAAGTCACAAGGATCTTTTGAAAAATGGTCTGAGGTAATCTTCTGGGGAGCGTATAAGTCAACGCGAGCGCATGAATAACGGCAATCCCTTTTTCGATCATCCGATTCTGAATTCGCCTTATGGTTATCCGGAGCGCCATTGGGAGCTCGATGATCAAGGTCAGCCGACTCAAAAGATCGTTGAACACCGTCGTCCCGCTGAATTCATCACCCCAATCCCAAAGCCTAAGAAGCGCAAGGCAAAACAGACTGCCCTGGTTTTTGATGAGGGCTTGGGGCTTTCGACGGCCAGCCAGCAATATAACCATACGGCCATTATCAATTCAGTTCGCCACCAGGTTGATAAATGGCGGAGTCTTCCTCCCAACGACTGGCGAGTAACTCCTGAGACAGCGCGCCTCCTTCAACATTGGCGGCACCACAAATTTAGCGGCATCCGTCCTTTCTTTTGTCAAGTTGAGGCGGCCGAAACGGCTATTTGGCTGACCGAGGTCGCGCCACATATCGGAAAAGCAGGTGAAGGGTTCCTGGAGCATCTTGCCAATGCCAATAACGACGCTAACCCCGAACTCATGCGTCTTGCCTTGAAACTTGCAACGGGCGCCGGCAAGACGACCGTGATGGCGATGCTCATTGCATGGCAGGCCATCAATGCGGCGCGCCACCCGCAGAGCAAGAAATTTACGCGTGGATTCCTCGTCGTGGCACCCGGACTGACGATTAAGGATCGACTTCGCGTGCTGCAACCGAATGATCCGGACAGCTACTACAAAAGCCGCGAATTGGTTCCGGGAGACATGCTGGATGAGGTAAACCGCGCCAAGATAGTCATCACGAACTATCACGCTTTCAAGCTTCGTGAACGTATCGACCTTTCCAAAGGAGGCCGGTCTTTACTTCAAGGGCGCGGAGAGGAACTGAACACCCTCGAAACCGAGGGACAAATGCTGCAACGAGTAATGCCCGACCTCATGGGTATCAAGAATATTCTCGTCCTAAACGACGAAGCGCATCACTGCTACCGGGAGAAAGCCGGAACCGAGGAGGACGAGGAAGAACTGAAAGGGGATGATCGGAAGGAAGCAGAGAAAAATAAAGAAGCGGCGCGCGTATGGATCACAGGACTCGAAGCGGTGAACCGCAAATTGGGCGTGGCACGCGTGATCGACCTTTCTGCAACGCCCTTTTTCCTCAGCGGATCAGGTTACGCAGAAGGAACACTTTTTCCATGGACGCTGAGTGATTTCTCCCTCATGGATGCAATCGAATGCGGGATCGTGAAATTGCCGCGCGTCCCGGTCGCAGACAATATCCCTGGTGCCGAGATGCCCATGTTCCGGGATCTGTGGGAGCATATCGGTAAGAAAATGCCCAAGAAGGGCAGGGGCAAGAACAATACGCTCGACCCGCAGAGTCTCCCTCCGCAACTGCTTACGGCACTTGATGCCCTGTATGGTCACTACGAAAAGACCTTCGAGCTTTGGCAGAAGGCAGAAATTCGGGTGCCTCCCTGTTTCATTGTGGTCTGCAACAACACATCGACCTCCAAGTTGGTCTATGACTATATTTCGGGTTATCTCCGGGAAAACGACGATGGCTCGGAGACTCCAATAGCCGGACGGCTGGAGTTGTTTCGTAATTTTGACGAGCACGGAAATCCTTTTCCAAGACCCAACACGCTGCTTATCGACAGTGAGCAGCTCGAATCAGGGGAGGGGCTGGACGAGAACTTCCGAACAATGGCCGCCGACGAAATTGAGCGGTTCCGGCGCGAGATCGTGGAACGCGGCGGCAAGCTGGCCGAGGAGCTGCAGGGAGGGAAAGAACTGGATGATGTAACGCTCCTTCGCGAAGTGATGAACACCGTCGGCAAGTACGGCCAGTTGGGAGGTCAGACTCGCTGCGTCGTTTCCGTTGCAATGCTGACGGAGGGATGGGATGCAAACACTGTGACCCACGTGCTAGGGGTGCGGGCTTTCGGCACCCAGCTTTTATGCGAACAGGTTATCGGCCGTGCGCTTCGCCGTCAGTCCTACCACTTGAATGAAGAAGGCATTTTCGACGTGGAATATGCCGATGTGCTTGGTATTCCCTTCGACTTCACCGCCAAGCCCGTGATTGCCCCGCCGCAACCCCCGAGAGAGACGATCCAGGTAAAGGCGGTTCGGCCCGAACGCGATGCGCTGGAGATTCGGTTCCCCCGCGTTGAAGGGTATCGGGTCGAGCTGCCAGAAGAACGCCTTGAAGCGGACTTCAATGACGACTCCATTCTCGAACTAACACCGGATCTGATTGGTGCGACGGAGACCCAGAACTCTGGAATCATAGGAGAAAAAGCAGATCTCAACCTCGTTCATACAGGCGATGTCCGACCGTCGCAGGTTTTGTATGAGTTGACATCGCATCTGGTTTTACATAGGTGGCGCGACCCCGGTGACGAACCCAGGCTTCATCTGTTCGGGCAGCTGAAGCGTGTTGCGAAACAATGGCTCGACGGGTATCTGGTCTGCAAGGGTGGCACGTATCCTGCCCAACTTAAGTACAAAATGCTTGCCGATATAGCTTGCGGCAAGATCATCGCCGGTATCAACCGGAAATTTGTTGGTGAACGGCCCATAAAGGCTGTGCTTGATCCTTACAACCCCACGGGCTCTACCATGCACGTCAATTTCAATACCTCGCGAAAGTCCCTGAGGGAAACCGATGCTCGTCGATGCCACGTCAACTGGGTGGTTCTAGATAGTGGATGGGAAGGCGAGTTCTGCCGCGTGGCAGAAGCTCATCCCCGCGTTCGTTCGTATGTCAAGAACCACAACCTTGGCCTGGAGGTGCCGTATCGCTACGGTTCGGAAATGCGCAGATACCGACCGGACTTCATCGTGCGGGTGGATGATGGGCACGGGAACGAAGACTTGCTCAATCTCATCGTCGAGATCAAGGGCTACCGTCGTGAGGATGCGAAGGAAAAGAAATCCACGATGGATACCTACTGGATTCCCGGTGTAAACCACCTTGCCACACACGGGCGATGGGCGTTTGCCGAATTCCGGGAGGTATACCAGATAGAAGCCGACTTTGAGGCCAAGGTCGAAGGCGAATTTAACAAGATGATCGAATCCGTCACGACACCGGCGGCAGTGCAAGGATAAACCAGATGGCAAAGAAACAATCCACCGCCAAGACCGTCGAGGCCCTGAAACATGGGGAGGCTAAGAGGAAAAATATCCCCACGGCGGAATATCAGTCCGTCCTGCAGAAGGCTGAGCAAAGTCCGATCCGCGTGCCATACGATCGCCGCAACCGCGACCTCGACCCACAATTGGTCTGGCGGGGCAAGGACGAGCAGGATTGGTCGGACCTGGTGGTCCAAGCTCCGCCCCTATATATCCAGGAGAAAGTACAGCCAAAGGCCCTCATTGACGAGTTGCTTCGTGAGACGCGCGAGCGCGAAAACGAAGCCGGACAGACGACAGCGGACCTCTTTGCCGATTTCAATGGCATACCGAAGGGGGTAGACAAGACCGAGTTCTACCAACATGACCAGAATTGGTCGAATCGCATGATCCTCGGCGATTCCCTCCAGGTTATGGCGAGCCTTGCAGAGCGCGAGGGTCTACGCGGGAAAGTACAGTGCATATATTTCGATCCGCCCTACGGCATCAAATTCAACAGCAATTTCCAGTGGTCTACCACTAGTCGAGATGTGAAAGACGGTAACACCACGCATATCACCCGCGAGCCGGAGCAGGTTAAAGCGTTCCGCGATACTTGGCGCGATGGTATTCATAGCTATCTTACTTATCTTCGTGACCGGCTAGACGCATCATTTGAAGCCCTGCGTCTAGCGATTCAGTCGCTATGGTCCGCAGACGAGCTACAGAATATCGACATCCGCACAGTTCCGCACTTGGTTCTGCTTACTTTACCCAACGATATTGCAGCATTTTCCGTATTCAATGGCCATCCAGGTAAGGAGTTCGAGAGGACTTATTCAACTTTCCGGGACTTGTATCATAAAAATAATCGAGAATGGGATGAAAGAACGCTATCGTTTGTAGTGTGCCGGTCTTCGGAAGACACCGAAGATGATCGATTCTACGCTTCACTTGAAAACGACCCGCTCTTCTGCCGCAAGTACGTAATCCGTGCATATGACGAAATAAGCGCCCAACGCGGTGAGCTGCTTCGTCTTCCCTTTCTCCCGTTACGTACCCCCGATGAGAACGGTTTACAGCGACCGCAATCGGCACAGGACTTTTTGCAGTCGGCGGGGATTTCAGCATCTTTATCAAGGAAATTAATAGAGGCCGGGCATCGCTCCGCTGAACGTATCACCTAAGCAGAATCTTCACCATCATCTCTAACGCACTTGGCTCTCCCTTCAGTACGTGATAATCCGGTTTATCACGTAGTGCATAATCACCGGCAGGACCTAATAAAGAATGAAGGATCGTTAAGGATTTTGCTCCCATGAACCAGCGCCGCACGCCCCAAGAAATCGTCCAGGCACTCCAGACTACCGCCGACAAAATCCGCGCACTCGCCACCGCCGGCTACGACCGCGTCGAGATCGCGAAGATCCTCGATATCCGCTATCAGCACGTCCGCAATGTGCTGTTGCGCTCCGGCATTGCCGGCGGCCTGCGTCGCGAAGTCGAGGCCGAACGCGAGCCGGTTGAAGTCGATGCCGCGCCGGCGCCGCGCGAGGATACGTCGTGGAAAGTACTCACGGACGCCGGGTTTCAGTTCCTTGGCGAATGGACTCACGATCCCGAGAGCCAGATCAGGCTCGATGCCAAGGTGCCGCCCGCACCGGGAGTCTATGCCTTCGTCGTGGACGACATTGTGGTCTATGTCGGACTAACGCTGAGCGGCCTAAGAACACGCCTCGATCAATATCGCCGGGGCCATAAAGGCCAGAGAACCAGTTCGCGCATCAACGGGCGTATTTCGCAAACGCTGCACGAAGGCAAGAAAGTGAAAGTGCTCGTTGCCACGCCCGAACCCCAGGAATGGCAGGAACTTCCCGTGAACACGGCGGCGGGGCTGGAAGCCGGGCTTATCGAAATGATCCGGCCTTCGTGGAATATAAGGGGCGCGGGATGAGCGAAGAGAATTTTATTACCGGCCTATCGCCTCCCCCTTCGCCGGCGTCCACCGCGTTGTCTCCCATCGCCAGGCTCGCCGACATCCCCGAAGAAGAAATCTGGCTCGCCAAGCAGAAAAGCGCCCGCACCCGCCGCGCTTACAAACTCGACGTGCAGCATTTCATGAAGACGCTGCATATTACCTCCTATGAAGAGCTGCGCAAAGTGGATTACCGCGCGGTGATTGCCTGGGAACGCATCATGCGCGAGATCGACGAGGCGGAACCATCCACCATCCGACGCCGGCTCGCGGCGCTTTCCAGCCTCTTCAAGCATTTGAAGCGTCACCACCATGTCGAGGCCAATCCCGTTGCCGAGGTGGAGCGCCCGGCGATTAACCGTCGGGAAGGATCGACACTCGCGTTTTCCAAGGCGGACGCCGCCAAACTGCTTAACACGCCAGCGGAAGACACCGTTGAAGGCCTGCGCGACCGCGCGATTCTCTCGGTGGGCCTGCAGGTCGGCCTCCGCCGCGCGGAAATCGCCGCACTCTCGGTGGAAGACCTGCACCAGAACCGCGGCTTTGACAGCTTGCGTATCGTGCGCAAAGGCGGCCGCCGCGACGCGCTCGCCATTCATCCGAATGTCGCGCAGCGCATCCGCGCCTATCTTGTCGCGGCGGGTCACGCCGATGACCTCGACGGGCCGATGTTCCGCCCGTTAAGTCACAATCGCAAAGGCCAGGAGGGCCGCCGGCACATGGACCCCGACGCCATCGACCGCGTGCTGCGCAAGCACGCAAAGGCCATCGGGCTGACGCGGGGGTATTCGGCGCATTCGATGCGCGCAACCTTTATCACCACGGCGCTGGAGAACGGCGCGACGCTCGACGATGTCCAGCGCGCGGCCGGCCACAGCGAACCCAGCACCACTAAGCTCTACGACAGGCGCGGCTATAATCCGGAGAAATCGGCGAGCTTTTTTGCAACCTACTAAGATGAGCATGAGCCGAGAGCGACCCACATGGCAAAAGCATTGAGAACCAAGCCTATTCGGCTTTTCATCATTGAAGCGCAAAGTCCCATGGACCTTCTCCAGAACCGGGGCGAGGCGCCCGGTTTGGAGAAAGCCTGCGCCTTAATCGGTCACGAAGTGGCATCGCTCAGCGCGAAGTCCAAAGCCGAGCTGAAGCATCTCTGCCAGTACATTGCTGAGATCGACGTCGACCAGGACCGCCGCAATAGGAGTAACGTGCCGTTGTGCGTCCATATCGCCAGTCATGGCAACGAGGACGGACTCGATATTGGCACGGATCTCGTAGAGTGGGACGAACTCTTCGACATTCTTAAACCGCTATGCGCGATGAAGGACTACGACGGTGATTTCATTCTCGTGCTCTCGGCCTGCGAGGCCAGCAAGCAGCAATTGACATCCCACTTTGCGAAAAAAGCCACCGCCGCCGCGCTGCGTCCTCCGGTCTACGTTTTCACGACGGCGGATGCGGCGCCGACTTTTCCCGGTGCACTTGTTTCGTGGGTCGTGTTCTATCACCAGTTGCCGCGCGTTTCCCTCACTGACAAAAAGGCCGTAAAGGACGTTTTGACGCGTGTGAAGGCAGCCGGAGCCGCGACACTGAAGTATTCCCGCTGGGATCGTGTGAAGCACCGGTATCTGCATTACACTCCGGGCTCCTAGATCTTGGACAAGCCAGAGGAAACCATGAACAAAACTATCGGCGACACCCACATCGCGGGCCCGCTTACAACCGATGACTGGAAGGCTTTCAAACCAACTCTTGCAGCCAACGATAGGATGCAATGGGAAAAAGCCTTCGCAGACTACTTCCACACGCGCCTGCGTCTGCGCTATCTCGATCCCATCAAAGTGTTACAGGATAACGGAACGTTTCAGGGGGAAGGCTTCTCGATTGCCGCTATTCAATGCAGCATCGTCGAGTTTCTTGAATCGACGGTACAGGGCAAGGGCTACCGCTTCCTACGCAAAGGAGACCCGGCACTTGGGCTCTATGAATATTCCAGCGGCAGTGACATCTTCATTTCATTCCTCCTCCACCGGACGCCCTTCGACAAGGACTTCAAGGACGAGCAAACGGCCCGCGATTTCTACGTGGGTGTGAGATGCGGCTTGTTGCACGAGGCGCGGACAAAGGACGGCTGGACGATCTGGGCCAAGGAAAGCAGCGGCAAGACCGCTGATTGCTCCCAGAAAATCATGTACCGGGACAACTTCCAAATGGGCCTTCTTACTTTTGTGGACTGGTACAAAACCGCGCTTACCCAGGACGCGGCGCTTCAGGAGGCGTTCGTCCGTAAATTTGATAGTCTTTGTGATTGAAAGCGTTCTTTGCTGAGTGTTTCTATAACTAGTGCTGACTCCCATGGCCATGACTGCTATGGGTACGATCGCTCAAAGCGGTGATGTCTCGGTGGTCGTCAAAAAAGACAAAGCCCTTGGTTTTCGCGACCAATTTGAGTTGGAAAAGTATATCGACGAGCTGATGCTGGCCCAAGATGGTGCTTGCGCACTGACGGGCCTGCGAATGTCACTAGATGGTGACGACGCTGACCCTGAGCTTTCCTGTTCTCTCGATCGAATCGATTCGAATGCACACTATGAGCGAGGGAATCTGCAAATCGTCTGCAAATTTGCTAACCGCTGGAAGGGCGCCTCCGAAAACGACAAGTTCTTAAATTTGATTGGGAAAATTCGTGCTCTATCGTAACGCGGACGTATTTTATCGATAGGATTTAATCAGGCACCTAGCAGGCTGCGGAAAAACGGCGGCGGGACCTAAATGCTGTCCAGATTTCGCGATTGTTGTGACTAAGGGGAGAGTTTTGGTTGCATCTGCTGAAGTCTGTAGTCCTTTTCCTGACCAGTCGACACAGTTCGGCATTGGCTTACGTCGCTTGCATCGTCAGGTTTCGCAGGCGGACTAAGTTATAGGCAGCCGCGGCAAAGGTGAAGACCCATCCTACCTTGAAGACTCCACGATGCCGAACCTTCCGCAACAGTGCGATCGTCTTTAGCCATCCGAAGCACTCTTCAACGCGTTTCCTTTTCCTCTGACTGATGGCATATCCGGCGTGCTGCGTCGTACGAGCATCAATGGCGCTCCCACCGGGCCGCTCCAGGTTCTGGGCCACGTGCGGCGTGACCTTCAAGTTTCTGCACTCCGCCACAAAATCCGCCGTGTCATATGCCTTGTCCCCGCCCACGGTCACCTGCTTCGTTCCCGGAATCCGCTCCAGCATCACCAGTGCGGCATCGCGCTCCGCCGTTCCGTTGGCCTCGAACACCTCAGTGTTCACGATCAGTCCGTTGCGGTTCTCCACCAGCAGATTCCCGTTGTAACTCAGCTTCGCTTCCTTGCCCTTGCCTTTGCGTGCCATCTTCGCATCCGGGTCCGTCTTCGATGCGTGCGTCTGGTTCGACCGCCTCTCCCCGTGGAAGTCCACCGTCGCATTGCCAGGATCGTCCGGCGGATCGGCGTTCTTGGCATCCTTGCGTTGATAACTCTTCACACTCGCCCACGCTTCCAGTAGCGTTCCATCCACGGTGAAGTGCTCGTCCGAGAGCAGACTCCGCTCGCGCGCCTGCTGGAGCACGGCTTGGAAGAAAGCCTCGGCAATGTCACCATCGAGCAGGCGCTCGCGGTTCTTGGTGAACACGCTTACATCCCAAATGGCGTCGTCCATGTTCAAGCCCACGAACCAGCGGAACAGCAGGTTATAGTCGAGCTGTTCCATCAACAGCCGTTCGCTGCGCACCGAGTACAGCGCTTGCAGCAAGAGCGCACGCAACAACTTCTCCGGCGCGATCGACGGTCGCCCGGTTTTGGCGTATAGCTTGTGGAATCGTGGTTGCAGTTCTCTTAATGCCTCATCGGTCATGACACGAAGAGGACGCAAGGGATGGTCTTGGGGTACTCGCTGCTCCGGGCTTACGTAGCTGAACACATCCAATTGCTGCTCGTCTTTTCCACGCATGCCTTCTTCTTATCAGGTTGTGCTGTGGAAACAAGAGAGTTTCGTGGTACTGCGTCCGCTGCAAATCGAGTTTTTCCGCAGCCTGCTAGGGAAATCAGGCTAATGGGTATGCGTCATCAAACGCCGGATTTCGTCTGGGGTCATTGACAAGTTGCCGACGGCTAGCCCCAGAAGCTGTAGTGCTACCAAGATGACAGTCGCCCGCGCGAGATATTTCCAGTGGCGGGGGCCGCTATACACGCCGCTGCTTTTCCAGATCCCGACTGTCAGAAGAGGCGTGTATAGCAATACGCTGACGCCTTGAATTTTATGCCACTCATCGCTTAGTTGATCTGCGCCACCATACCCTGACCTCAATTTCCATCCTTCCGCAAAACCCGCCAGAAAGTTGAAGAAGGCAAGGATAATAAGGAAATAGCCACCGTATCGCCAGAATGCGACTGATAGCGGCACGTCACCGCGCCACAATTTTACAAAAGGGTGCATACCGCTTCTCAACGAGGGTCGAGACTGATAATCGTGATAACGTCCTTTATCACACGCTACACCTAAGCGCGAGTCCTACGAAGGGAGCCGTTGCAATTTCGTGACGGTTGACGCAAGAATGCAACAATGACCTCAATAGACAATATCGATAGAATTCTCCCGTTTGGAAGTATGGCCGGGCAGCTCCTCTAGATATAAACGCCCATGAACCGCTTCATAGTTAAAACCAAGGGACAACCGATCCGAGCGGAGGCGCGCACTATGGATACGATACTCGATTTGCTCTTTAACGAGTGGGCTGTCGGCTTGGGAATACCGCTGCTCATTGGCGTAGCATTTGCACTGTTAGCCGATGAATTCAAAGAGTTCACAGCAGCAAGGCTGCTATTCATCTTGGCCGCGCTATGGGGCTATGGGAAAGTAATCGCTTGGTCGGCTAGTACACCCAACAACTTCGCTATCCGAGCGGTTGTGCTAACGCTAGTCGGCGCGACACTGACAATTAGCCTCGTGGAAGCATTGCGTTTGACCAGCCGTCGGGAAGTCATCCTCGAAACCGCGTCACAAGCGCACGAAGCGACCCCTGCTGAGACGGACAGGCCGTCACAATCAGGAAATGGGGCAGAATCGACGCCGACGGTCGAAAACGCCACTCCCACGAACAAGATCGACACATCGAATCCGCTTGGTAGTTTAGCTCAATTGGGATGGGGTGTTAAGGATGCGAAAGACGCCACCACATTCGAGATCGCCAATAAGGCATTGCCAGACGCGAAAGAATCGGCTCAATACTTCGCCGTATTAAGAAAGCCGTTCCGCCTACAGTTTCAGCAGGTTCCTAGCATCTCCGGGCTGGCTTTCTTGGCCGGAATCAAACGCTGCAAAGAAATCAGCATCGGTGCCAGTGACATAACCGATCTGTCCGACCTTAAAGTACTAAAAAGCTTGCAAATACTTAATATTTCACAGACTCCGTTCACCGTCCGTTCCGAGCTCGATATTTCCCCCCTCTCCGCACTGACTAACCTACAGACTCTCGGGCTAAACATGTCGCGCGTCTCCGACATCGAAGCGGTCCGACGCCTCACAAAGCTGGTATCGCTTAACGTAGGAGGATCTTTGGTTCAAGATCTGTCTCCCGTAAAGGATTTGCACCTGCTGAAATCCGTAGACGTTCGAGACTCCAGGGTGACCGATGTCTCGGTACTTGCGGAAGACACCTCTTTAGAGGAGCTTAGTGTTGACGCGAAGCAGATCAGCAGCCTGATTCGACTGACCCAATTAGCGAAGCTCACAATTATTGCGCAAGTCCCCGTCGACATAACTGCAGTTGGCAACCTGTCCAACCTAAAGTCGCTTTTCATTTGGGGGCCGCCAGTGATTGATCTATCGCCACTGCGGAAACTCAAAAACCTTTCCAACCTGCAGATAAGCGGATTCATGATGACCACACGCACTCGGATAGGCGATATTGGCGCCATCGGAGAGCTTCACCAGCTTAACGTTCTGACATTGGGCGGTATAGAAATTGGTTCCCTCGCTTTCCTCTCAGGAAACACAACTCTGACGGAGTTGAATCTGAGCAACATGCCAATTGGAAACGCCCCCGAACTTGGAAACCTGACCTCGCTAACGAAGATCTCTTTAGTAGACATACCCCTAGTCGACATATCACCACTTTTATCACTGACGAACCTCAAGAGCGTATCGCTCTTGCGGACGCCAGCAAGGGCGGACGTTATTTCCGAGCTGGAAAGGCGCGGGGTGAAAGTGACCATGAACTAACATGTGGGAACTTCTTCACTGTGCCATTTCGTGTCCCCGCACGCTCTTGCTGCCGATAACAGAATTTATCGGAAGGCACAAATATGATAGGAGACGACCATAAAACGACTGCTGCTGATGAGATAGCGCATGGTGCGACGATAGTACGCCGAGTCCATTCCCGAAACTTTTGGACTCCGCGGGAACTTAGATCGGGGCCTTGGTGCGGAGCTCAAATAAACGTTCGGTGCTATGTGAATGATCGGAGTCATATTGAAATTGGGCGCGCGCCAGAACAAATCGAATGTCTGAGGGGATTTTGGCAACAAAGGTTAGCTTTTGAGTCACACCAGGCTCTACGAAAATGGAACCATATTTCTTCTTGTACATCACGTCCGCGTCGTCCAGGATCCGCTCTGGAAATTCTACTCGCTGGGTGTCGCCCCACAGCGTCACGGGAGCCCCACTGCGAATACCTCGGACGCGCAAAGTAATTTCTGTGAACCTGTGCTTGACGAGGCCCTCATTTTTTACAGACATTGAGAATTCGGCAAGATAGCAATCCGTTTGTGTATCAAAAAACTGACCTTCAATTTCGAATGCAACCTTGGGACTATGGCCGCTCTCACGGCGGAACCTAAAATAGACCCAGATTCCACCAATGACGACAGCAACGAACTGCGCAGCCGCAAGTATGACGTTGGCGAGACGTTTGGTCGTTTCATCCATTGCTAGGATTCCCTAACGCGATAATGTATTTTATCGAGTTAGAAAGCAATGCCTCAGATCACTTCAATCAGCCCGGTTGCCATCCTGCAACACCGTATGTTGCTCATGGCCGCCAACGGGCGTCAGAGATCTCATCGGTAACATATATGCGGAAAGAATCTTTCGCTGGAATTGACAAAAGTCGTAGACTTCGGGAACAATGCGTTTGGGCCCTTTCCGAGGGACGAACCTCTTCCCCAGGTTTAACCCCTCTCCTTATATCCATAGGTCATTGGTCGAATCGAGTCGCGAGGCATTTCTGTAATTGCCTTGAGGGAGAATCCTATGAAGGCCAGCCCACTGGCGCTGCTTTTCGCCTTGGCTCTTGTTCCGACCCTGATTGTCGGCGAGCCCGCGTCAGGTTTTCCAAACTGCCTTAACGGCTCATCTTCAAAAACTCCCTTCCATCCGAACGACTGCAAAGGCGACCCGTTAAACCAAGCTAACAATAAAACCATCATGAAGGATGAGGAGTTATTAGGAATCGGCCCTGAAGATGTCAGGTTTATCGGATGCCCCGCAGCGCCATTCCTAACGGTGCCGGGTTCGGGGTTAGTCAGCTCCCAGGCAACGGTCTACTACCCGACCCAGCTTTCAGAGGACAGCTATGCCGCACCACTCTTCCACGAATTAGGTCATGTCTTCCAGTTGAAACAAGCGGGAAGTTTGGCAAAACTCAAGGCTTCCCTCGACGACTCCAACGAGCGCATTGAGCTCGGGGCAGATTTCATCGCTGGATTAACGGCGAACAAGCTCCGTCTCAAACCCGCAGATTTCTTGATAAACCTCGCATTGGTTGGGAGTTTCAACATTCACGACGAAGACTTTCATGGAAAGCCCGCAGATCGAGCGGCGGCTTTTAGCAACGGTTACTTTTACAAGGACGAGGGCCAAATCGCAGACTCCTACGCTGATTTTCAAGACAACCTTTTCGCACATATCGTTAAAGAGGTTCGATGAAGCATCTTGGGATATATTTCGGCTCCTTGCTAATGCTAGTTAGCCAAATGGCTGCGCAGGATTTAGCTCTGGACAAACTTTCTGACTGCGACACGCTGGACAGCGTTCAAAGCATGCTGGAGGAATCCGTTTCAGCCTCTTGTCGCTCTCCACGCGACGAGGCGGAAAGAAAGTTGATGTCCCAGTTCCAGTACGCGACGCGAGTGAAAACTTGTCTTCTGTCGTCGCCTCCCACGCATCGGCTTACGGGATTCAGTTGCGTTGATGTCGCCCAGGCTGGCAGCCGCGAAGTTTCTTGTTACCGGACGATAAGCCATCGCGCGCTTAAGGAATACCAGGATAACGATGATCCTAAGCCAGCCTATCGTTACAAGAAGGCTGCTGCTGGCTGTTCTGCTACAAATGGCGATGCGAGGGACGCACCTGACAGCTTATTTCCGCAAGTTCTTTCTGTAATCGGAAAACCTGAATTAGGTTTTATCGTTGGAATTGGGGACGAGAAGAAACCCCATACTCGCGCATATCACGGTTTTGCCGAGCCAGATCCCGCGCTGCACCTTAGTACTTCCGCCTTTGAAGTTTTCGACATGGTTAAGGTTGAGGGCAGCGACGGAGACAGCGACGACAACTCGGTCGCCGAGGGGGAGTGGAAGTTCGACATCATCGACGCGCCGACGGAATCCCAAAGAGATCTGGCACGGCCCTTTGAACGAGTTTCGGGTCAGCGTATCGGGGTTAGGCTTCGCATCATCGTCATGAATTCGGCTCATTCGTCCAAGATTCCCTACGATACGCGTAGGGCGAACTTGGAGAGTTGGCAGCAAGCTATCGCGTCCAGCCTTGAAGATCAGGGTTTCCGGAGCCTGACGCGATCAGAGCTATCGTCAACGCCTTTTGGCAACATCGATCAGATGCGTGATTTTATCGCAAAGCACATGCCTTTCGGACAACGGGATATCGGTGATCGAGCACTGGGACCACATGTAGTATTTCGAATAGACGACGACGATGACGACTGTACCAAAATAGGGGAAGCAATTGTTTTTGAACCCGAGCAAGACGTTAAGAACGATTTCGGCGGCTTCGGCCTTAGCTTCTTCACTATAGGAAGATGCCGCAAGGCGGGGGGCTCGGACGACATTCTGGACAGCTTAGTTGATGATGCAACCCAAATTATTCAGGACGGGGTGAAGAAACAATGAAAGCAGGATTGGCGGCTCTCCTTGTATTGCTCGCATTCCAAGGCAAGGATTTGGATGACCCGGAACATCCCCGGATTGATAAATCCTCGGAGGAATTCCTGCAAAGTGAGCCCGCGGCCATAGCGTACATGAGCAAGTCGCACTTTGAGGATGACGTTGAAAGACCGGTGCTCGCCGCAAGTTCCGACAAGGATTTCAAAGACCGCGTACAAAAGATCAATCAGAAATTGATTATCTCCGACCTGGGAATGGGAGATCCGAACATTGAATACGATGTGATTATTCAGCCGGGGCATTATCAACGCACTTCCGGACGAACCGGTACTGAGGGACATCATGTTACTGAGCAGGCGCTTGTTGCATACATCGCGGATCAAATAGCTAAAAGTCTTCATGACACGGGTGAAAAAGTGTTAGTCGTGTCGGCGGACAAATATCACGCTGGCCTGCATGGGAAGATTTTCATCGCTATTCACGCTGACGGCAGTGCAACACCCTGTCAGACAGGGCCGAGCCTGGGCTACAAGAAGCCGACAACGGCAATTGCCATGAACTTTGTCGCGCTCGGACTCGCCGACGCGCTTGGATACAATTTTAAGGACTTCCGCTCTAATTTCACGGCTAACGAGGCTCGTTATTATATGTTTGATCATGTCAAGGCGAGCCGCCTGACCGGGCTTTTGGAAGTAGGTGAATTAACCTGCGAGAAGTCCGAGCGGGACCTGGTTCTGAATTCGCATGCCATCGGCGCTAATATTGCACGCTCCATCGATTTCATCCTCAACACACCAAGCACCATTGCCGCAAATCCGGGACCCGTACTGATCGATTCAACAACGCCGTGGGAGCTGTCGCCATCTTATAATTGATTACGCGAAGGTTCCGATGCCTCAAACGACTCGTCCGCCTGAAACCACCTACTACGATTCCGACGACGAACCCTGCCGCGTTCACCGGGACGAGAACGGCTGTCTCACCGGGGACGCCTATCGCAGCGGGCGAGGAATTGTCGCCATCTCCGCCTTCGACATTTCCGAGAACGGTTTCCTTATCAGCCGAGCCCGGTACGAAGAACTTGTGCGCGACAGAAGCGGGACCTTCGAAGGTTCCAACCCGCGACTTTCCAAGTAGCCCCCGCCGTGCTCCGGCCATCTCTTTCCCGCTGGCACTCTGACCTCTGTCGTTGACGAGTCTGTTCTCCCCCGTGTCCGTCCCGAACCACTAAGCCTCGACACTAGCCGGGCGCGGCGTGCTGTCAACGGCTCTGCCCGCTCCATTCGTCGTTTCACTCCTCCCGTGTTGGCCGTTCCCCTTGCGGTGACAGCCCGCCTTTGTGCGCCCGTCTTTCGTGTCCTCGGCGGTTCGGATTACCCGGACCCAAAAGGAGAACAGGACATGCAAAACGACAGACAGGATGTTTACGCGCGCGTGACGGCCAAGATCATCGCCGACCTTGAGCAGGGCGTGCGGACATGGATGAAACCCTGGAATGCGGGAAACACGGCGGGGCGGATAGTACGTCCGCTGAGGTTCAACGGCGTGCCGTACTCCGGAATCAACATACTGATGCTGTGGGCGGAATCCACCGTGCAAGGCTTCAGCTCCCCGACATGGATGACCTACCGCCAGGCCTCGGAGCTGAACGCCCATGTCCGCAAGGGCGAAAAGGGCTCACTGGTCGTCTATGCGAATTCCATCACGCGCACCGAGGAGGGCGAGCAAGGCGAGGAATCCGAGCGCGAGATTCATTACATGAAGGGCTACACCGTGTTCAACGTCGAGCAGATTGATGGCCTGCCTGAACTCTATTACACGAAGCCGGAAGTGAAGACGACACCGGTCGAGCGCATCGCGAAGGCCGAGGCATTCTTCGCCGCAACGAAGGCTGATGTCCGTTACCGCGGCGACCGTGCCTTCTATGCCGCCGAGGGCGATTACATCCAGATGCCGGTGATCGAGGCATTCAAGGACGCCGAGAGCTTCTATTCGACGCTGGGGCATGAATCCGCCCACTGGACGAAGCACCCTTCCCGCCTCGACCGCGACTTTGGCCGCAAGCAGTGGGGCGATGAAGGCTATGCGCGCGAGGAACTGGTTGCCGAGCTTGCGAGCGCATTCCTTTGCGCGGATCTTGGCATCACCCCGGAAGTTCGCGCGGACCATGCTTCCTATATTGCTGAATGGCTTGACGTGCTGAAGAACGACAAGCGTGCCATCTTCAGCGCCGCATCGCATGCCCAGAAGGCCGTGGATTTTCTCCACGGCCTTAACCCTTCCTATGAATAAGACGGAGAGCAAGCCCCGCAACTTCAAAAGAGCGCCGTAGGGGTTGCGAAGTCACCGCTTTACCGCGGGAAAGGCCGCCGCGAACCGGCCCGTGCGGAAATCCGCTGTTAATTGTCCGTCGTTCGCATATTCATAGCCGGCGATTGCCTCACTGACACGGCCCGTAAGCTTGAGCGCCCGCGCCGCGTCGTCCGCGGCGAACACCGCGAACCTGCCCGTCTCAAAAATAAAACCAAAAACTGGCTGGCCTTCTGATACGGCGGCGCCGTAACACACACCAATCTCTCCGGGGAAACACGAAGAAGTGCCCAGCTTTGCGACGGCGATAGAGCCTATCTGGATCTCGGTTGTCATGCTGGATGCCTATCTTTGGCCCTCGCCCTCCCCCGGTCAAGAGGTGATGTATCCAATCCTGAACACGACGAAGAAAACCCGCGCCTTACAGAGAGCGCCGTAGGGTTTTCGGAGTCGCTGTTGCGCGGAGGCGCAACGACAGGTTTATTTTTCCTCTGCCCGATCCCTGCGATAATCGCCTCATGGCTGACGAAGATAATTCACACAAGGCGGCCGAGAAGCCCTGGACGCACGCGGACGAAGAGAACCTGCTGCTTGAAATCAGCGAGGACCGCCGCCTTACGAATCTCGGCATCGATCCTGACGCGGATTCCCTTGCTATCCTGATTGCGCTCAAGAAACGCATGGCCGAAATCCAGCGCGGCAAGCGACAGGCGGAATAGCCCCACAACGATACCGCCGCAACGCGGGAATCTTGCCGCTTGAAAACCGTAACAGCAATCAAGATGATTGCCGTCCCCTACTTCAAGGTTCAGGTATGCACCCGCCGCGGTTCCTGCAAAGCCACCTGCTTTCGGATTGGCCGGAATGTTTTCTGGAGATGCGCTGCCGCTGGTGCCATGAGCGCCGCATGGCCGTTGCGGTCAAGGGCCTGATGCGCTGGCACGGAAACAAAACCTTCGCGGAAGTCCTGGCGCGGCTGCGCTGCAAATTCTGCCGCAGGACGCCCGCTTCCGTCCGCCTGCTTGCCTCAAAGCCGTCCGGGGAAGATTCCGCCGCGACGGGCTGGACGCTTGAGCTGACACTGCCGCGCCGTCATTGACTGGACTTCATGTCTTCCTTGTATTGCTGATCGATCTGGTCGAGTTCCCGTTGCAGCGCGTCCATGTCGGTACTATATGAGGTGAAGCAGTGGTCCCCATAGGTATGGGCTCCGGTCACGGTGTTTGTCCCCGGTGTACTGCTGCAGGAGCTTGTCGGCTTCGTCGGAGGGTCCGCGATCGCCTTCATCCTCGCGGCGCGCCACACAACGGCCGCGTCGTCGGAGCCGATCATCGAGTAGAGCCTTTGCCCGTCGTCATGCGTCATCAGGTAGGAGTCGAACTCGGTGGCCTTCGCGGTGTTTTTCGTCACGCCGTTCCCGGTCTTGAACGCCTGCTCCATGAAGTAAATGGCCCATGGGTCGCGCGCCTTAAACCCGCCGCCGTCAAAATACTGAAAGGCCTTCACAGGATCTTTGGGAAACGTCCACCCCATCTGGAACATGAGCCCAAGCAGGACGACCGCGCGCGGATTGGCGTTGAGGACCGCGCTGTGGTTGATCCAGCACCGGCCGCGAAGATATTCCCCCCTGCGCAGCGCGAATTTCCCGATTTCGAGCGAGAGGACCGGATCGTAGACGCCCGTATTGTCCTTGTCATCCTCCTTCGCGTCGTCGCACGGCCGCATGGCATCCGCCGCGGATAACGGATGCTCGGCGAGCAGGACGGCGCGCACATCCTCGGGAAGCGAAGCGAACGAGTCCGACGCCCCCGGCGGAATGAGGATTCCCCTGATGCGGCGCTGCGGTTGCGCGGAAGCCGGCAGCTTGCCCGTATCCACGCGCGGGGAAGCCTTGTCCCATGTCATCGTGTAAGTGCCCGTCCCGGACGCCGAAGGCCCGACGCGCCACTCGTCAACGCCGCCGGCGATGCTGCCGCCGCCCGGCGCGATGGCGCCGGTGAATTTGGCTTCCAGCGGAAACCCGTTCGCAATCGCCATCGCGGTCTTGCCGCTGAACTCGACGCGGCCGGCGTCCCAGCGCGAAAGCCAGAACCGCGAAATCACCTCCTGCTTGCCTTCCTTCCTGCCGTCGTAGTGATCGCCCGCCCATGTCAGGCTCGTGCAGTCGTCGCTTTTAGTGCATAACCGGAGTTTTTGCGGCGGCCCCGTGTCCTCGCCTTGCGCCTGCCCGAACATTGTTCCCGCACACATGCATAACCTCACCAGCACCAGCAGCACCCTGCCCCACCGTGGATTTGTCACAGCGCACCTCCGATGCGTGTTCGAACGTTTCTGTTCTTACTGTTCCCTGGACTTGCGAAAATCCGCCGCGGCTTCCCCGTCGGCAAATGACGTGTCCCAGGTGACGGTGACGGGGCGGCTCGTCACCTTGTCGCCGAGGATGATGTGCATCTCGGTATGCAGCGCGTTCGCGGGTTCGCCTTCCGGGGCGCCACTGAGGACGGCGATCCGGTGCCTGCCCTCGAAGTCGGTGGCGGCGGAGACGCCGGCCAGCGCGATAAAGTGCGGCTCCCATGCCACGATATGAAACGTCCACTGCTCGAACGTCCCCCCTTCACCAAGGCCCGCATAAACGCCGTGACTATATTCCAGGACCATCCATGTATCGCTGTGGACCATAAACTGGTCGGGCGGCCCCGCGGGCTTGGATTGCGCGAACAGGGACGACGCGGACAGGAGCAACAGAAGGATTGCTTTCCTCACGACTCACCTCCGGGTTGGTTTCTGCGGTGCTTAGCGCCGGCGCGAAGCCGGACGCTGCCTGATCATCGATCAAACCGCTCGCCCGCAACAAGGGTTCAAGGCCTGTTTCGCCGGTTAATTTTGTCGCCCGCGGCTTATATGCCTTGCGCGCCTTGCAGGTCCTTGGGCCGAGCCGGGCACGCCGCGCTAGCGTCGCCGGCTCCCTCGCCGATCGGGTCCGCTCACCGCGGACATCAATTGGGCGCATCATCTCATAATTTAGTTATAATAATCAACTACTTGTATATGATGCTCATTTAATTGCGGTTAGGTGCGCGCTCATGCTACTTCTGCCCTTTGATCACAGGCAGACAATTACGCGCGGCACGCGCATTGATAGGCTGGGAGCAGACCACGCTCGCTAAACGTTCACGCGTGGCCATCGGCACCATCCGCCGCATGGAATCCTTCGCCAGCGAAATAGGCTCGCGCACCTCGACGCTTTCGCAGGTGCAGGCGACGTTGGAGAAGGCCGGCATCGAGTTCCTCAACGACGATAGCCCCGGCGTCAGGCTCCGTCCTCTTTCCTCCGGCGAACGGCGCAGGGAAATCCGCAAGAACTAGGCCTCGTCGCTCATTGACTTTGTGGCGCGCCGAAGTATCGTGCGCGTCGGTACGTTCAATAGAACGTACTCCCTGCCAGGCGTTACGAACATACCGTCTGGACCTTTAAGCCGGACGCTCCCCTGTGTCCGGCTTTTTTCTTGGCCGTGTAAGCGGGATTTTCTCGACTGTCTCTAAAGTGCATTAACGCAAGATTTCTTCCCCGCCTATCGATCTGATCCGCCGCGATAAAGAACCATGGCGCCATGGGCGTGCCATTTCTTCACGCAAAAATGGATGACTTTTAAAACTACCGGATGTAGACCGACCCACGACAAGGAACATTGTCCACCAGCAAAAACAGGGGAGACCGTAATGTCTGAACATACAAAGGGCGATCAGCCCGATGCTATTTCTTCACGCATTTTTTTCTCCCGCCTTCCCCGGTCGAGGCGTTTCGCATTCCTGCTGATTGCGGGCGCGGCATGCTTTGTGCTCGCGCCCGCGGCGCAGTCGCAGCTGGCGAGCCATCAGGTGAAGGCGCCGCAGATGACGGCGGCGCCCGGCGATGCGGCAAAGACCCCGCATGCGCCGGTGCAGGTGGCGCTGCCGACACCTCCCGCGATAAAGTACGTGCCCGGCATGGAAGAGGCGCTGGTGGCGACCGGGCCTGTCACCGATCAGGAGGGCAAGGATCTCGATGCGGCGCTTAAGGCCTTCCACGACGCACCGCTGAATGCCGGCAAGGGTGACGACTATTCGGATTATGCGAAGCCGCTGCTTGCCTATATCGCGGCGCACCCGCAGTCGAACTGGAACAGCGCCCTCTACCTGAACCTGGGCCTTGGCTATTACCATGCCGGCTATTATTCCCGCGCGTTTGACGCGTTCGGCAAGTCGTGGGACCTGGGCAAGGACAGCACCGCGTCGTTCCAGGCGCACTTGATGGTGGACCGCGCGGCCGGCGAGCTTGCGAAGATGCACTCGCGCGTCGGGCACGAGCCGGAGCTGAAGGCCCTGCTGGCCGGGCTGACTGAGAGCAAGCGTTCCATGGGCGGGCCGGGCGACGTGCTGATCCGCAACGCGCGCGGGGCGCTGTGGTCGTTCCACCACGATCAGGGGATGGCGTTCCGGTGCGGACCGGCGGCCCTGGACAACGTGCTCCTGGCGCTGAAGGCGAAACCGAAGCAGCTCAAGGTCGCCGAGGATGCCCGCTCGGGCCCGCACGGCTTCACGCTGGCGCAGGTCGCAAGCCTCGCCGACAAGGCCGGCCTTAAATATAAGCTGATCAAGCGCGAGCCGGGCCAGCCCGTGCCGGTGCCGTCGGTCATCAACTGGAACGTCCATCATTACGCCGCGATCACCGGCATAAACCGCGACGGCCGGTATGTCCTCGCCGACCCGACCTTCGGCGATGCCGGGCATGAGCTGTCCGAAAAGACGATCGACGCCGAGAGCAGCGGCTACTTCCTCGTGCCTTTGAGGGTGGCGGCGGCCCATAAGAACAGCTGGCGCATCGTCGATGCGAAGTCGAAGGAGGCGCAGGACGTTTACGGCATGGGCAACACAAGCCTGCTCACCACCGGCAATACGAGCCAGTCCAGCTGCCTTGCCTGCGCCCTCGCCCAGCTCGGCAATGACCTGGTCATGGATTTCCATAACTGGATAGCGGGCCGCATGCCCGCCCGGGCCCTTGCCGCCAGCGGGTCGATGTCCGCCGCGGTCACGCAGATGGGCAACGTGAACCTGCATATCGACGACACGCCTGTGGGGTATAACCCGCAGGTCGGTCCCTCGGCCAAGGTCTCGGTCTTTTATAACGCAATGGAGGCACTGCAGCCGGCGAACCCCGGCTTTTCAAACCTGAGTTATCAATGGGGCCATAGCTGGATGGCGTATATCTTTGACGATCCCACAAGCTCCACCGGCGGCTGGCCGCAACGCCAGGCAGCGGGCGGCGGCGGCTGGCAGCTTCCGGCCGGCAACTATTATAACTACGGGAGTTATTGCGGTTACCAGTGGGAAGGGCCCGGCTCCGTCCAGCTGATGCGCTATCCGTGCAGCGGCACGGCGACGCAATATGTGCTGTTCATGCCCGACGGCTCGCAGCAGGTCTATAACCTGTTCAATGGCGCCACGACTGCTCCCCGCACGATCTTCATGACGAAATACATCGATCCGCAGGGCAATGCGACGACGATCAATTACGACTCGCAGTTCCGCATCACCTCAGTCGTCGACGCGATGGGCCGCTCCACGACGTTCAGCTACGGCCTGACGGCCCAGCCGCTGCTGATAACGCAGATCACCGATCCGTTCGGCCGCTATACGTCGATGACCTATGACTCGAACTACCGCCTCTCCACGGTGACGGACCCCATCAGCATCACCTCGACCTATAATTACGCCTCGCCCACTTCGACGTTCATCTCCAGCCTCGTCACCCCCTACGGCACCTCGACGTTCAACAACACGGTGAACCCGAACGATCCGGTGGAGAATAACCAGTACTCGCTGGTCACCACCGATCCGCTCGGCTATTCGGATATGACCTATTTCTACCAGCAGGCGCCGGGGATCAACGACTCCGACCCGCCCGCCACGGTGCCCTCGGGCTCGTGCATGGCGGCCAATAACGCCTTCCTGGAATACCGGAATATCTTTTACTGGGACAAGCATGCCTTCACCGGCAATGTGACGCTGAACGGCTCCGGTGTGCCGATATCGGAGAACCTGGCGCAGGCGCGGCTGTTCCATGTCGTGCATAACACCAACCCGGCCTTGTCGGGCGATGCCAGCTACGACGTGCCCGAGAGCGTGAAGAACCCGCTGGAGAACCGCATCTGGTACAACTATGCGGACCAGCCCAACTCGATCGACGAGGGCTCCATCGACAAGATCACCACGACGGGGCGTGTGCTGGACGACGGGACGAGCCAGATCCACTGCCGGACCTATGCCGACGACGTGATCGCCACCGACACGGACGCGCTGGGCCGGGTGACGCAGTACAACTGGTACAGCAACACCCAGCTGGAGTCGATCCAGCAGGAGACGTCGCCCGGCACCTATACGACGTTCGCGAGCTTCGGCACCTATAACAGCCAGAACCTGCCGTCGTCCTATACGGATGCCTCGAACCAGACCTGGAGCTACACCTACACGGCGCTCGGGCAGATCAAGACCGTGAAAGACCCGCTCGGCAACACGACGACCTATAACTACGACAGCATCAACCGGCTTTCGACCATCGTCGATGCCAACAGCGTGACGGTGCTGACGCTGACCTACGACGCGGACGACCGGGTGCTCACAAGGAAGGATTCGCAGGGCTATGTGCTGACCTACGCCTACGACAATATCGACCGGGTGACGAGCATCACCTATCCCGACACGACGACGGACCTCTACGACTATACGTTCCAGTCGGGCCCGCTCGCGGGGACGCAGAGCCTTGAGCTGAGGAAGCACACGGACCGGCTGGGGCGTGTCACCACGTACGGGTATGACGCGGACCAGCGGCTGATCTCGGTGACGGAGCCGACCTCCGGCACGGCCACGCGCACGACCCAGTACAAATACTACGAGAACGGGACGCTTGAGGACATCATCGACGCGAACGGGAACGACACGCACTGGGCGATCGACATCGAATCAAGGCCCGTCAGCAAGACCTACCAGTACGGCACTTCTTCCGCGACGACCGAGACCTACCAGTACGAGAACACGACCTCGCGCCTGCACTTGATCACCGACGCGCTGGGGCAGGTGAAGACCTTCACCTACGGCAAGGACGACCGCATCAGCGGCATCACCTATACCTCATCGGTCAACACCACCCCGAACGTCACCTTCGCCTATGACCCCTACTGGCCGCGCCTGACCTCGATGACCGACGGCACGGGGACGACGAGCTACGGCTATACGCCCATCGGCACGGACGGGGGCCTGAAGCTGTCATCGGTGACGAGCCCCTACACCAACGGCACCATCAGCCTCACCTACGACGCCGACAGCCGCCTCAGTGGCAGGACGATACCGGGGGGAAATGAGACGTTCGGCTACGACACGCTGAACCGCCTCAACTCCCATGGCACACCACTTGGCACTTTTACACTTGGTTACTTAGGGGAGACCGGCCAGCTCACCTCCCAGAGCGTGACCAACGGCTCGACGACAGTCTCCACCGGCTGGACATACGATACCAATGCGCATGACCGCAGGCTGATCGGCATCGCCAATAGCGGCATCACCCGCAGCTACACCATCGGCTACGGCAGCGGGTCGGGCATCAACCCCTACGACATCCTCAGCACCAAGGACACCGCCGCCGCCGGGCACCCGTGGGCGACCCAGTCCCACGCCTACACCTACGACCTCATCGACCGGCTGAAGACCGCCAGCGCCACCACCCCCGGCAACTCCAGCTTCGCCTACGACAACCTCGACAACGCCACGACCTTTCACCAGCCGCCGACCGCCTCCACCACCGCGACCTATAACGGCTTCAACGAGATCAAGAAGTGGGGCACGCTCACCTATGCCTATGACGCCAACGGCAACCTCACCTCCGGCGACGGCGTCAAGACCTACAAGTACGACGCGGAGAACCGGCTCATTGAGATCGATTATGTGGGTACATCAAACAAGAGCGTGTTTGCTTATGATGGGCTCGGCCACAGGACGAGCGATGCCGAGACGGCGAGCGGGACTACGACTACGAATTATTATATGTGGTGCCCAAGCGCACAGGGTTTGACGGGTTCGGCGTTTAATGGATTTGCTGCCTATGGACTCAGCAAAGACCCGATGGTTTCGAAGCCTGTTACATCATTCCTGCCTGACGAAACGCAGATCATGGGGGGTGATCTTTGCCAGACACGAAATAGCTCACAAACCGTAGTTCGTCGTGACCTGCACGAGGGCGAATATAACATAAGTACATCACAGAAGCTTATCTACATGCCGGACCAGCTCGGAAGTGTGAGAGATGTGCTGGATGGAACAACAGGAGGTCTTGTTGCTTCCTACGATTTTACTCCCTATGGAGCGGTCGCCCGCTCTAACGTGACGAATGGGACGGACTTCCAATATGCAGGGCTGTTCCAACACCCGCAGAGTGGGCTAAACTTCGCAACCTATCGTGTGCAGGACGGGAACACAGGAAGATGGCTCAACCGCGATCCCATGGGAGAGGAGGTGCAAATTAACCTCTATGCGTACGTCGGGGCAAATGTGACGAGCGGAATTGATCCCTTGGGACTGTGCAGCGAATCTCAAATGGTTTGTACCGAATTTGGTCCAGTATGCGCACAAGACTTGCAAAATGCGGCGGATGCAGCAGCAGCAGCGAAACGGCGGATGCAAACGCCTATACCAGCTCCACTGAACCCTTCGTTACCAGGTAGTAGCTCTGATCCCTATGCCAAAACAACGACCTGTACTGCGAGCTGCAATGTGCAGCAAATCGACCAAAATGCCACTTGTCCAGATCGGACAAGTGGAGCCGCAACTGGTTCTAACGAAGATAGTGCATGTAGGTCCGCAAAACGCGTAGCTACTCAATCAACTCCTCGGGGATGTTATTCCCGTCACTGTCAGTGTTCTTGCCAATAAGTTAGGGGTTAGAAATGACGTTTGTCTTCTCTGAGGTCGTCAAAAGTTTTGATTTAGGACCGATTAATGTAACTGATCCGGATTCAGAACCACTGAAGTTTCGTGTAGAAATCCTGCGGCGTAGCGATACAAAAACGTTTTACGCACGGATTTACCGAAGCGAGACGTTCCGCGTTCAGCCGACCTACCCACAATCAAAAGGTAACCCTATAGCCACAAATCAGGGAGATCATGAGATGTTTGTGTTGGATGATTTTCTTGGCGTGGACGACTTCACAGGTGCTAATGCAGAGGAGGTTCTCAGGAAGGTTGAAAAGGCAATCAACAAGCTGTTTGCCAAATGACCTGCTCCAGACAACTCCCGATGGACAAGCACCTTTTTGGGAAGCTTGGCATGTCTCGCCTGGTCAAATTATAACTGACACTGCTTGTGAAGGTGATCCAGAAGATGACACAAATGAGGAAATAATTAATACAGGGAAGGGGGTAACCTTCTCAGCCAGCTTCTATGAAGGAATGACGTTGCCAAGCACGTTTACTCCGAATAATCCCAATACAAGCGGGGCCCCTAGTGCTGCTCCTTCTACCCCTATTAATCCAAATTTGCCGCCTTCATCCGGCACGCCGCCAGCAACCCGCCGGTGGCAACCACCCCCCGATTAATAAAGAACACAACAATGCACGCTTTAATACGAAGATACGTACTGATCGTGACTACGGCCTTAGTAGCCATATTCGCTTTATCCACACCTGTTTGTTCGCAAGCGAAGGACGGGCACGAGGCTTCTATTTCACAACAAATTGAAGATATAAAAGCAGAACAGTCCCCAATGATTCGAGATCAACGCGCACACGACCTACTAGACTCAGTAAAACAATTAGGGCCGCACAATGTAACCAACGCTGATATTGCAGCAATGACGGGGCTTCTAGACAATTTGGGCGACCCCGCTAGATATTGGGTGGCAGTCACTCTAGGAGATATTGGGCCGCGCGCTACGCAGGCAGTTCCAGCCCTTGAACGTGCATACGAACAGGAAGTGTGCATTACGGCAAGTAAGGCGTTTGCTCCTGCGATCCGTTCGGCTCTTATAAACATCGGTGTAACGCCTCCTGAGGCCGAATGTCCAATCGTCGAAAATGGTTACGCTCAGAAGGCCTCCATCACCATATTCGACGCCCGTGGACAGGCTAGGATCTTTGATGAAGTGCCTCCCGGACACTGCATCAACGTACGGCGAGATGGTTTCGTTCTGACCAAAATCGTCGTCGTCCCTGACAAGTTGCCGCCGCAGACATATGCCAGTGACGAATTTCGTGCCGCGCTAGAACACACAGGCGTGCCCAATGGCTTTCTTGTCGTAGATGAAAATGGGCTCCGCTATGTACCCGGCTATCAGTGCGACTAACTATTGATAAAACAAACCCTCAATCGATGTCTCAATACAACAAAGTCAATACACTGCTTCAGCAGGACAATGGAAACGATCAGTTGACGGTTGTGCAATGAAGCATAGTGCATTCATGATTGTTGTTTTCCTAGGATTCGCAGTCTTGGGACTGATTGTGCTTAGAAACTATCGACTAGAACTCGGGGCACGAGCACTCAACGAAAATGAAGGTGCCAAAGCAATTGAGGATTTTCAGTTTCTAGCGCGATTTCTTTCTTTTAACTTTTGCACGAGTGCCCAAGCTAGAACGATCCCACCAATCACGAAATCGTATACGGACGATAATGGCAAGGATACGAACCCACTACAAACGATAGTGGCTCCACCGCAAGCCATTCCTAACGGCGTTAATCTTTTGGATCGGATAAACCAATTGTCCTTCATAACTGGAACTGCTCTCTACTTTGTGAGCTTTTTCTAATCACCGCGTCTTGATATCACGGCATCTTAACTATTGCGTTCATAACGAATTCTCGCCACCAGCAACAGAGTGATACCGACAACAAAGTAGGGGGCAGAAGAAGTATTCGTAACCACTCCGATCAGGCCTGAAATCATTGACAAGATTCCACCATAAATAATCGTCATGTTAGAAGAATTGTTGTCATTTCGTAATTTAGAAGAATGCTGGTCCGAGTTACCTTGTTCGTGTCCGTCATCGGCTTGCACCTTGCCGCGCTCAGCCTTCGAGCGGAGCACACCCCATACTAATAGTGGCGCAGCGATGACAAAATAGGCTAAGGATTCGGTATGTTGGTATAGGCTGAGCAGCCCGGAAATCAGTGTCGTGATTCCGGCAGCGAGAATCAGCGACGTTAGGATATCTACACTATTACTCGATGGAGCAGAGGACATACATGCGTTAGATTTGGTCGATAAGCGGAGTATTGCTGCAGCTTATAGCCACGCTTTGCGGCTCACAAGAATAATTGTGAGCCGTTCCGCCGGATTGTTCGATTGATCCGATTTTTCAAGGTGATCTGCTGTCCAGAATTGTTCAATCTGCGTGAGTTAGGACTCGAATCACGCCGGATACCCCCCCACCGTGTTTCCCGCTTTTCCTTACCTTTGCCCCGCCACTCTCCTTTTCTCCCGGTTTGTAAGACACCCCCTGCCCTCTCGCTATCTACGGGCAACGATACGGTCGCAGCGAGCTAGGGCCTTGTCCGACTAAAGTCGGATCAATTTCGCATTTTGGCTCCCCCTAAAGGTTTCCCCCAAAATGCTCTTTGACCCGCACGCTTCGCGCCCGAGATATCTGCCCGTAAGCGAGGACGCAGTGGGCGGCCTCCTTCAAACCAGAAAAGGAGAAATATCATGGCTACCATCGGAACCTTCAAAGCAACGGACCACGGATACGAGGGCGACATCGAAACCCTCACGCTCAAGGCGAAGCTCAGCATCGAGCCCGCGAAGAAGAACAGCGAGGCTCAGCCCGACTACCGGGTCTTCCACATCACCGACGCATTCAAGTCTGAAATCGGCGCGGCGTGGAAGAAAACGTCTCGCGACTCCGGAGGCGAATACCTCTCGGTCAGCATCGACGACATCAGCTTTCCCGCGAAAGCTTACTGCCGCCTGGTGAAGACCGGCTCCGAGAAGGGCCACACGCTGTACTGGGACCGTCCGCGTCCCGAGCAGGACTAATCCAACCGGGCGGCCTTCGGGCCGCCCGTCTTATTTCACGTTTATTCATTCTTGAAAGGAAATTATCATGTCCACTTCATCATCCACCTATCAGCCCATCGGCACGATCCCGCTCAACAAGCTTGTCGCGTGGGACGGCAACGTCCGCAAAACCGGCGCACGCGAAGGCATCGAGGAGCTGACCGCTTCGATCTCCGCACACGGCGTACTGCAATCGCTCGTCGTTAAGAAGACCGCCCGTGGCAAGTACGCCATTGTCGCGGGACAGCGCCGCTACCTTGCCCTGTCACAGCTTGCGAAGAACGGGTCCATCGCAACCGATACGCCGGTGCCGTGCCAGATCCTTGCAGCCTCGACGGACGCAAAGGAAATCAGCCTCACGGAAAACACGGTGCGCGCTCCGATGCATCCGGCCGACCAGTTCGAGGCCTTCCGCGACCTGATTGATGCAGGCTCGTGCCCGGCCGATATAGCGGCACGCTTCGGCATCACCGAGGCGGCGGTGAAACAGCGCCTTCGCCTTGCTCGCGTGAGCCCGAAGATTCTCGAAGCCTACCGCGCGGGCGAACTCAACCTCGAACAGGTGCAGGCCTTTACCGTTTCCGACGATCATGCGGCTCAGCAGCGCGTCTTGGCCGATCTTTCGGAATGGAACGATGACGCCGACACAATCCGCAGCGCGCTCACCGAGGGTGAAATCACCGCAGAGGATGACCGTGCGCGCTTCGTGACGCTTGAAGCGTATGAGGCCGCCGGAGGAGCCACCCGCCGTGATCTTTTCACGGAGGGCGACGAGGGCGTGTTCCTGCTTGATTCGGGACTGCTGGGCCGGCTTGCACTGGAAAAACTCAAATCCGAGGCGGAGAAGGTACAAGCCGAAGGCTGGAAATGGGTCGAGATAGCGCCCGAGTTCGACTATGAAGCACGAGCTGAATTCCGGGTGCGTCGCGCTGAGCGTTTGCCTCTTTCCGATGAGGCATTGGCCGAGCGCAAGCAACTCTCGGAGGAGTACGCAAGGCTATTCGACACGATGGAGGAAGGAAACGAAGAGATCTCCGAGCGGCTCGATGAAATCGAGGCGCGCATCGAGGAGCTGGAGGACACGCAATGCGCCTACACTCCCGATGTGCTTGCCATCGCCGGGGCGGTCGTAACGATTGGCCACGACGGCGAAACCGAGATCGTCCGGGGCCTTGTGCGCTCCGGGGATGAACCCGAACGGGAGGATTCACTCAAATCCGAAGGAAAGCCGGAGTTTTCAGCGGCGCTGGTCGAAAGCCTGACGCAGCATAAATCGGCGGCGATCAGCGCGAATCTCGCAAAGCGTCCCGATATCGCGCTTGCGGCGGTCGTGCATGCGCTGGCGTTGCGTATCTTCCACAGTTCGAGTAACAAAAGCAGCCTGCAACTTTCCGCGAATGTCACGCATTTCCGGGAGATATCCAAAGGCTCCGAAGAGCTTGAACAAGTGCGCGACAACTGGTCCGAAAGGCTTCCCGGTGATGAAGCGGCGTTATGGGACTGGTGCCTCGCGCAGGATCAGGAAACGCTTCTGGATTTGCTGGCCTATTGCGCTTGCGTCACGGTGGACGCGGTTAGGACAAAACAGGACCGCTCCGATCCGCCGCGCATCGCCCACGCGGGTGTTCTCGCGCATACGCTTGGCCTCGATATGGCGGCGTGGTTCACCCCGACCGCGGAAAATTACTTCGGTCGCGTCGGGCGGGATTCGGTGATTGCGGCGATGACCGAGGCAAAGGGAGTGCCGGCGAAGCGTTCATGGCAAAAACTGAAGAAGTCCGAACTTGCCGTGCTTGCCGAGCGCGAGGTCGCGGGCACCAGCTGGCTGCCGCAGCCGCTCCGGTCCTGAAGCGACCTTCGGGAGCGGCGGCGAACGCCGCTCCCGATTTTTCTTCTGCGATTCGACTCCACACCATCGCCCCCACCGTGCTTCCCCGCGCGAATTTTTATTGAACTCTCAATATCTATGGGTACATTGACACCTGTACCACTACGCTTAGAGTTTTTTCGAACCATGCCGCAGGGCGCACGCATCCACGCAACGAATAATTACGCCGTTGAGCGGCAGGCCTTCCGCCATTCGCGCACGTCGCTCGGTTCGGCGGCCCACTGGATCAAGGAAGCGGGCATCCTCGCACCGATAGCTATCAGCGAATTCGTCGAGGACCCCGGCCAGAAATGGCGGTATATCAGGATGGCTTCGCTCATCACCGCCCTCTTCTCCCAGGGCATGTGGACCGCGAGGATTCACGCCGAGAGAAAAGCCGCGCGCGAGCGCGGCGGATATGAGCGCGCATAACCCAAACAACGTTCACTTATACGGACCCTGACACGATGGACGAACTCCCAAGTTACAAGGACATCCCGCACCGTTTCGACTACACATTCGACTGCCCGGTGGGAGTATGGCGCGCGCGCCTCGACGCCAAGGCCTGGGACAGGCAGCAAAATCTGATCATGTACTTCTCCGAAATAAAAACCGGCGATAGATACTGCATCTCGCTGTTCAAGCCGTCCTCCTACAAGCCGGAGGACGGCGGCTTTCCCTTCAGGGTCAAGGGCCAACCGGGCGAACAGTTCGAGCTTGAGAAGGCAGAGACCCGCACCGGAAGGACGAAGCTCCTGTCCGCGAAGATACTCCCCGAGGAAGGACGGCAAGCCCCGGTCAACGCGGCAACCGAAGATACGCTTACATTAGCTTCCTGACCGGCACCGCCGCGTTCTCATTTGCGGGCTCCGGCCCTTCAATGGCCTTGCCGCCGTCCGCCTCAAGGTCACGCAGCCATTTCGGCTTTTGCCCTTTCGCGTTCCACACGAGCGTTTTGTCGGCGGGATGCCGGTAGAGGCAACCGCCTTTGTATTGCGCTCCCTTCGCCGGTTTGATTTTTCCCCTCGCGAGATCCTTGAGCGTGAGGCCCACGGCGGCGAGCGTCGCGCGCGCCTGCTCCATCGCCGTCGCCTTGCGTTCATCGTCCCGGAACTTCAGCACCTTGTCGGCAAGCGCCTTTATCTTATGAATCTCCTCATCGCTGAACGCGTCGAGCATGTCGTCCTTTATCATCGTCCTCTCCTTTGATGTCGCTTAATATTTGCTCCACGCCCGGGAACGAGTGAATCGCCGAGATGATCGGCTCGTCCGCGGGGTTGGAATGGGCAAGGAGCATCCGGTTGCTGCTGTTCATTTCGCGGATGAGGTTGAGCTTGCCTTCGCGGATTTCGCCGACGATGGGCGCGAGGTTGTGCCCCTCGATCTCGATGGCCCGCGCCCCGAAAATCAGGATCAGCCGTTCCGCGTCGCCGTCGTCGGCCCAGAGGTACCCGGTGTAGAGCGCCCAGGCGAATCCCTCGGCCCGCCTGCCGTCCTTCCATTCGACGTGCAGGGTGAAGGCCTGCGCCGTGTGCTGGCGTTCCTTCGCATACGCCTTGCCGTCCTCGCGCGTATCGACGAGGATCTTGTCGAGCACCTTGCTTCTTGCCGCTTCATGCATAGCCCATCCCCTCCCGCCCGCGCCAGTAATCGCGTATCGCGGCCGCGCGATCCTTCAGGAAACGCGACACGCGCGACCGCTCAAATGACTTGGCCATGCGCGCGCCCCATGTTTCACGCGGCTTCGCGCCGGTCAGCTCGACGGCGGAAAGGCGTTCGCCGCTGCGCGCGATGGCGCTCCGCACATCTTCCTTGGAATCGACATAAACGCGGGCTTGCTCACGGCCGCGCGAGACATCCACGTACCATCCCTTCCGGTCCTCGGCGGGCAGGGATTCGCTTCCCACGGAAATGAAAATCCGGTCCACGGTCTTGCCCTGGCTTGCCTGCGACGTATCGACATACCCGTGACTGAGGAAGCCCCAGTCCTTCGGAAGAATCCTGCCTTTTTCGAGGCGGATATCCCCGTCCTTCGTGAAGCCCTCAACCGTGACGATGTCACCGTTGTTGACGGCGGTTCCCCTCGCCTGCCCCTCAAGCTTCGCCTCGCCGTTACGCGTGATGCGAAGACGGTCGCCGCGCGCCACCGCGATCTCCCGCACGCGGCTCACCTGGAAACGCTTCGTCTGCTCAAGTTCGAGCAGCGCCTGCGTTCCGTCCTTGCGCATCACCTTCACCGCGCCGCCTTCTTTGCCGATGACGGCGACGGCCTCGCCTTTGGCGAATCCGCCTTCGGTCACGCGCGTTCCGTTCACGCGTTTGCGCGTCCCGGCGACCGCCTCCGAAAAATCAATGACCATTCCGGCCTCGTAATTGCGCGCATCGCCCTTTTGCGGCTCCGTCCAATTCATGCCTTGCCGGGCCTTGACGACGCGTTCCTTGCCAATCGCCCCGCGTTCCTTCAAGGCGGCCCGCAGTTCATCCGTGAGCCGGCGTCCTTCGGCATGTGTCGGCGAGATGATGAGCGCCGATTTGCCGTCCTCGAAAGCGTTGAGATAATCCTTCACCAGTTGCCGGTGCCGCTCCTCACCCGAGGCTTCCTTAATCGCCCCCATGCGGTCGAGCGCGTCGAACCCCGCCTGCGCCGACTTGCCTGTTCCTTCCGAGACTTGCTCGACGGCCCTCTTATATCCGGGCTCCGTCTGTCGGCGGATCTCCGTGAGCCTCGCGAGCTTTACGCCCGCTTCTAAAGAGGTAGTAATTTCCTAACCAATCGACCTTAATTGTCAAAAACCTAAACCCACGCCGATGAAGAATGGCGGAAGCGATTTGAAATCATGTCGAAGCCGCTGAGTCGGTCGGAGGGAATGCGGTTCTGGTCTGATCGCGATTTGAAGGCGGGCGAATGGGAGCCCCAGATCGAGAAGGCGATGAAAGATGCAGTCGCTACCGTACTCCTCGTGAGCGACAACTTTCTTGCTTCTGACTACATCATCGACAAGGAACTCCCCTTCTTGCTCAGAGCGCACGTCAGGCACGATGCTCATCGAGAAGAGCGTTCAATATTGAACAGACAGCGCCGTGCGCCTTCGCTGTGCTTCACTCTTATTTAGGGTCAAAAAGACTGCCGGTTACTGCCCTCCCCCATCGGGCTGGTCACGGCGGTTTCCCTCTGGCGGTGCGGTACCACGCTCCTCTCTCCGAGGGCTTTGAAGCCGCACCGCTCCTTTTCCAAAGCGAGCCCCCCTTCTGGGTGAAGCAATGCGTTACTCCTTCTTTTGGAACCGTGGGTCAATAGAAGGTCGGGATTTGCCGTAATATCAGGTGTTACCTTGGCGACCTTCCAACCGCTCTTATACGTCATCTGCTGGACCCGATCCACAGTATAGTGACTCCAAGCCGTTTGTTTCAGGAGCACGCCGTCCGACATCAGGCGATAAACGACTTCGCAGGGCTCTTCCAGATTCGCACTGTGGCGGACATTGTTCCACTCGTATGCTCTTTCGTAACGTTGGCCGTGACGCGGATCACATCACCCCGTTAACCGTGGTGGCACGCTTAGTTAGGCTCTGGGATAGGGAAAGTATCGGGGGATGTGATGAACAATTCCTACCAACCGACCAAGCGTGCACCTAGCTCGGAAAAGTACGTGCTGGCACACGACTTTAGCAATGATCTAGCCGTCATTTTCCGTCGATGTGATGTGCTTTTCAATCTTTTAAGCAACAACGCCGAGGCGAGGAAACACTTGCGTCTGATTCAAGAAGCAGCCGGTCATATGACCGACAGAATTGTCGATCCGTGTCATTTGCACAGGTCCGATCCACCAGCGTAGGAGAGGACGGGTACTCGGAGGGGCGCGGAACGTGTCTCGATTTCGTATCGGCAGGCGGCGGTCGAAGAGAACCAAATCGGTCATACCAGTGCGAGTCTGGATCGCCGGAACTAAGGACTGCCATCTCGCGTATACCCTCGATGTCAGCAACGATGGTGTGAAGCTGGGTGGTTGGCGAGGCGAGATCAAGGTTGGCGACGAGATCGTAATTCAATACCACCAAACCCACGCACACTTCCGAGTCACTTGGATCATTGCTTGCGAGGGCTGCTCGGAGCAACAAGTCGGGGCTGAGTGCTTGGAGCCGGAAAAGCACATATGGGGTGCAGCGTTCCCTCAGCAAGTGGATGAGTACGAAGAACAAGATTGACCTGTTCGCATAGACCGCGCTGTCAGGTCAGCCTGATGATGCCTGCATCGATAGATGGTCTCCGCGCTCATCGTGAAGTCTTTTCAAACCAGCCAGTAGCTGCTTTGCGAGCCTATCGGTTTTTGAGATAGAAATGGGTCGGATGCGCCGGGTCTTCGAGTTCCGAAACAAAAACCTGTGTACCATTATATACCATACCGGGTATGGTAATATGACACACACACAGCGGTGCTGAAAACTTATGAGCCACACAATCAAAGACAAGGAAAAGCTCGTCCTACGGGCTAAGCGTATTCAGGGACAGGTTGAAGCTCTGGTACGAACTCTAAGCGAGGAGCGCGACTGCTCTGAGGTTCTGCAAGTAATGAGCGCCGCGAGAGGGGCTATGAACAGCTTGATGGCAGAGCTTCTGGAAGGTCACATCCGCAGCCACGTTCTCAACGGAAAACAGAAACCGACTTCACAGCAGGTAGTCGCCGCCGACGAAGTCATCGACATGGTCAAGTCGTACTTGAAATAGCTCTGACGCGCCCACGGAAGGGACACATGAGTGCTCCGAATTTGATCGAAAGAAATCCTCAGTACCGCTCTATCCCTCACGACGATTCCAACCAGCCAGAGACGAAAGAGCCTAAGGCTTCGGAACATTCCGAGCACGACCACCCATTCGAGTGGTCTGAGATCGTCCGCATTGCTTTTGTGGCATTGGCTGCGGCTGCTGTCTGGTTTCGGCTTTGGGAGCCGTTTCCGCACATCAGCGTAATCGGCATCGTGGCTACCCTAATCGGCGGCTATCCGATTTTCAAAGAAGCCTTCGAGAACATCGCTGAACGAAAGATGACGATGGAACTCTCGATGACCATTGCGCTTCTCGCGGCTTTAGCCATTGGGGAGTTCTTCACTGCTCTGGTCATCACTGCCTTCGTGCTTGCTGCCGAAGTCTTGGAGGGTCTCACTGTGGGGCGTGGTCGGCGGGCGATCCAGAGTCTCCTCGACTTTCTCCCCAGAACAGTCACAGTGCGACGCAACGGTGAGGTTCTGGAGATAGCGTCTGCCGATGTTCAAGTCGGCGACTCGGTCATCGTGAAGCCGGGTGGACACGTTCCGGTGGACGGTGTCGTACAAGACGGACGCTCTTTTGTAGAACAAGCGGCGATTACGGGCGAGGCAATGCCTGTAGAGAAGACGAAGGGAGACGTGGTCTACGCAGGAACGATCAATCAGTCGGGGGCATTGGAAATCGGTGCTCAAAAACTCGGTCGTGACACGACGTTTGGCAAGATCATAGAAGCAGTCGAACGGGCTGAGAAGTCTCGCGCCCCTATTCAGAAAACCGCAGATCGGTTGGCAGGCTATCTCGTTTACTTCGCGCTAGGGGCGGCGGTGCTGACCTTCATCATTACTCATAACATTCGGTCAACCATTTCGGTCGTAATCGTGGCGGGAGCCTGTGGCATTGCAGCGGGGACTCCGCTCGCAATTCTCGGCGCAATTGGCAGGGCAGCGCGTCAGGGCGCAATCGTGAAAGGCGGTCTCTACCTAGAGGCACTGGCTGGCGTGGATACCGTCTTGTTGGACAAAACTGGCACCCTCACCTTCGGAACGCCCCAGATTCGGGAAGTCGTTTCTGCCAACGGTTTCACAGAGCGCGAGATCGTAGCGGCCGCTAGCATCGCCGAGCGCAAGTCCGAACACCCTTTGGCTAGAGCAGTTGTTTCGCGAGCCGCTGAGCTAGCCATCCCTTTTGCCGATCCTGATGAATTCTCCTACACGCCGGGAAGAGGAGTTCGAGTGACGTATCGGGGCGAGGAAATTCTGGTCGGCAGCCGAACCCTCCTGACCCAACATGATGTAGCTAACATTCCACTCGACAACAATGGCGCAGATGGAGCGTCAGAGATTTACGTTGCACGCGGTGGTCAGCTTCTTGGCAGCATCCGCATTGCCGACGTCCTGCGCCCGGAAGCCAAGAATGCTGTGGCTGCGATGCGGCACATAGGTTTGAAGACCGTTTTGCTCAGTGGAGACACGCAAGCTGTGACTTCGTCTGTCGGGCGCGATCTCGGAGTCAACGAAGCGGTCGGAGACCTCCTGCCAGAGCAGAAGGCGAAATGGGTCAGCGACCTGCGTGGCAAGAATTGCAAAGTCGCAATGGTGGGGGACGGCATCAACGACGCTCCCGCTCTGGTGGAAGCCAACGTTGGAATCGCAATGGGGTCAGGAACCGACGTGGCTAGGGAAAGCGCAGACGTGATCTTGATCGGAAGCGATCTGTCCAAACTGGTCGAAACCTTGCAGGTTGCGCGGCGTTGCCGCAGGATCATCATGCAGAATTTCGTGGGGACGTTGGTCGTTGACAGCGTAGGAGTTGGCATGGCGGCGGTTGGCTTGCTGAATCCGCTGCTCGCAGCCTTCATTCACGTTACTTCGGAATTGGCTTTCATTCTGAATTCCACGCGCTTATTGCCGCGCACTTCTGAAAGTGGGCAATGAGTCCTGCATCCTGTCGCGAACTGCGGCGGTCTCATGTGTTTCTCAAGACCCATTATGGACGCAAGATCGGGAAGCCCGACCAAGGTTACGTTAGCTGGCTAGGTTCTCAGTTAGCCTTTCCGAAGATCGCCAAGTACAGGAACAGCAGCAGCGCGATGCCGCTGAGGATGCTCCGCACCCCGTGAAGCCTACCCCAGCGTGCGAGCAGAAGCTCTGCATCGGCTGACCGCTTATCCAGTGTCCGGCTGAGCAGCAGCCTATTGGTGGGCAGGATCACAAGCAGCGTGAACAGGATGACACTGCCCAGCATGACTCCAGCAATCAACCACCAAAATGTTGCCCCAGCGAGCCATGCCGCGATGGAGGAGATCAATCCCACCGCCGCCGAAGTCGCCTGCAAGACAGTGGCTCGACGATAGCTGGGCGGGAATTCGGTCGCGGCTATTTCCACCCCGCACTGCATCCTCGCCGGATGTTCGACAAGATTGATATAGACGGAGGCTCCCGTGAACAGGGCACAGGCAAGCACAGAGATGAATTCGGCAATTTGGCGCATGGCTCTTCAGATAGCGATCTACGCCGCCTCTGCGCCCACGCTGCAATGTGCGCCCTCGGAATCGACGAACTGAGCCAGCACCCCGCCGAAATCCTGCTTCTTTGGCGGCATGCTGAAGAGCACGCCTTTCGCGCTCATGTCCCGGTAGAAAGCCTCCACGTCGGCGACGGTGAACCCCAATTCGACCTTTCCCGCTGGATTCTTGTCGGAAGCCGGGTGCAGCGCAAGAGTGGTTTCACCTGTTACGAACTCGCTCCATCCGGGCGACTCGAACTTCACTTTCAGACCGAGCACATCACGGTAGAACTTCACCGCTTTATCCATGTCGGCGACAAACTTGATCGCGTATTTAAACTGTGTTCCCTGCATTTGCTGCCTCCTCTTTATGACCGAGCACTAACTATCCTAACGCGCCGAACACGCCTTGGGTGGTTCTGTAGGCTCGGTGTACTTTCGCCGCTTGCGAGACTAGACTGGTGCCCTTGCGGATGGATTGGAGGCGGAACCCCATGAACAATCAAGACCACAAAGCGATTTTCATCACTGGCAGTTCCTCAGGTTTGGGTCGCGCTACCGCGAAACTGTTCGCCTCGAAGGGGTGGAAAGTGATTGCATCTATGCGCGACCCAAAGAAGGAAAGGGAACTCGGTGGAATTTCTGGCATTCAGTTGATGTCCTTGGATGTCACTGATGCTGATCAAATCGAGAGTGTAGCGGAACAAGTCGTAGGATCGGGCGGGGTCGATGTGGTGTTCAACAATGCTGGCTATGGTCTCGCTGGTGCTCTTGAAGGACTTACCGACGATCAAATCGTGCGCTTGGTGAACACCAACATGTTGGGAACGATCCGCACGACAAAGGCGTTCATCTCACACTTCAGAGAGAAAAGAGCGGGGCTGTTCATCAACACGACTTCGCTTGGGGGGCTAATGTCATTTCCGTTCAACTCGATTTACCACGCCACGAAATGGGCGATTGAAGGCTGGAGCGAAAGCATGGCGTTTGAGTTGAATCAATTCGGAATCGGCATCAAGACCATAGAACCCGGAGGGATCAGAACAGATTTCTTCACTCGATCTTTAGATACTGCTCGGCACCCTGCTTATGATGCACTCGTGAACAAGTTCATGGGATTGATCACTGATCCCAAGCAAATGGAAACTTATTCCTCTCCTGAACAGATCGCCGAAGTGGTGTACGAAGCTGCATCTGATGGAAAAGATCAGCTACGCTACGTCGCTGGCGCAGACGCAAAAGCGATGTATGCAATGCGCCTACAGCTTGGGGATGAGGCATCCCGCAAGGCGATGGCGCAGCAGTTTTTTGGTGAGACAAAGGCGGCTTAGTCTTGCGTTCGTTGTGAATGAGTATCTGCCACGTTGCGACGTCCGTCAGCCATTTTTGATTGCTGCGCCCCTTTCCTCGATTGCAGCTTTCATTCCATTCAGGGTGTCTTGAGTGTCGCGGGCGATTTTTCGTCTTGCGATCAGATTCAGCAGCTTGGCTTTCAAGGTCGGTGTGGAATAGTAATGGCTGATCTCTACCTTCGTGGAAGACTGCCCGACGCGATGAACTGTCGTTTCGACCACGTAGTCAGGCAAGACTTTGCATATTCCGAACGTGTCCTCCGGCAGCACAGTGACGAGCTTCTGCATGGGAACAATTTCGATGTCCTTCTCAACGCACGTGTGTTTTCCGCCTGAGAGGACACATCGGTAGGAAACTCCGGGTTCGCGGAGAGATTTGCCTGAGAGTAGCTCCACTTTTACCACACGGGGGTGGAACGAAGGAATTCTCGTAATATCCATGTTGAATTCCCACACCGCTTCCACCGGAGCATTGATAATCACTTCTTGCTTGGAGCGGAATGGCGGTTTCTCTTTTGTCACTGCGATGAACTCCGCAATCTGCCGCGTTGCGCCTCCAGCAATCTACGATCTAAGAAATGGAGACGATCACGCGCCCCGGTTTCGCCGGATGCTCAACCAACTCATGGGCACGCGCAATCTGATCCAGCGGCACAATCTCGGCGATGTTTAGCCCGTTCCAACCTGCCTCAAGCGCCTTATTGATGTCGCGAGTCGCTTCGATCTTCGCTTCGGATGGCACATCGTCGCTGCCGACGAAGAATAGTCTGGCGTTCACGAAGACAAGTTGCCAGACCGGAGTCTCCGGCGTTGGCGTGTTGGTCGCATAGGTCGCTATGGAACCATCCTGCGCCAGCACCTCGGTGTCCGTCTTGATGTTCGCCCCGAAAGCAACTTCGACCACGTGATTAACCCCGTCAGGAGCCAACGCCCGGATTCGCTGCGCTAAGTTTTCACCAGTGAGCAAGACCTCGTCCGCTCCCTGCTCGCGACGCGATTCTGTTTGTCGCTTTCCGCACGACATGTTGCGATGACTCGTGCTCCCGCTTGGTGCGCCAGTTGAACCGCACAAGCTCCGACCGCACCAGCACCACCTTGCACGAGAACGGTCTTTGCAGCGACCGATCCCGCCGACATGAACCGCCCGATGAGCCGTTATGCCGGGAATGCCGAGACAGGCACCTTGCTCCAGCGGCACGTCATCGGGCAGTGGAACGACCAGTCTCAAAGGAACAACTGTGTACTCGGCGGCAGTTCCGAAGGGACGATAAGATTGAGCACCATAACACCAGACACGCCGACCGATCCATTCCCGTGGCACTGCTTCACCGACCGCATCAACGGTGCCAGAACCATCGCTGTGGGGAATGACACGCGGATAAGCCATCCCGATGCCAAACGCGTCCTCGCGCTTCTTGACATCGCCGGGATTCACGCCTGAGAAAGCAAGACGAATCCGAACCCCACCTGTACTCGGCAGTGGGTCGTCCATTTTGCCGACGACCAGCACATCCCGCGCAGCGCCCTGCTTCTCGTACCAAGCGGCTTTCATCTTCGTGCCAAGGTCTACCTCTCCGATTCCCCTAGTCGGAGCACTGGGGATTCGTGTCGGCAACAGACGCCATACCGCTGCCAGAGCCGAAACCACGGGCTATGAGCGAGCGTCTCGTCGTGCCTTCGATTTGCAGCAGAGATGTCGCTTGCGCTGAGTGGTCTAATGTCCGGCGCTTCGAACATTTCCTGTAGCTGCTCGATGTCGTCAATAATGCGTTCAACGTCCATGCGTCCCAATCATCTAAGAAAAGGCGCGGAGCGGTCAAACGGAAGCAACTGGTCTCTGTCCGACTGTGCGTCAGGTTTCACGGCAATGCGTGTAGTCACGACAGGCTGTGACAGGCGTCACTTGCCCTCGCGAGATTCCAGCCTATTCTCCATCAACTGCTTGCCGGAGGAGACATTATGGCTTGGGAAACAACTTCTGCTCATTTGCGGTACATCCTCGAAGAGCGGGGCGAAAGAGTCCACAAGCCGAAATCAACTGTGCTGTTTCGGCACGGAGACAAGGTTTGCCAGCCGCTTCTTGTGATACTGGGTGAAAAGGTCGCAGACAACCACGATATCGAGAGGGCGTGGCTGGAAGCATGAAGGGAGAACGCAAAATGGAAGACCAGTTCGAAACTCTGGAGAGTGCGCACGATTTTGTGGCTCTGCTTGCCGAGACTGCGGCGGAGGCGAAACGTGAGCTTGAAGAGGACGTGCAGCGTGAATCGACTGGTTCCCGCCGTGTGGACGCCCTCAGACTCGCCGCCTACAACGTGGACAAGCTCGAACTCCATTTGAATCGAAGTCGCAGGATTCTCAACGATCTGAGGTCGCTGAGACGCCTTTTGTTTGAGGAGCGAAGGGGCAATAGCAGAAATCCCGTTGAAGTACTCGAACGTTCGGCTGCGGCATAGTTCTGAACTGTATTAGTCTCGACTTGATCTGACATTTGCTAAACTCTCGCGAGGGCGGGGGGAAGGAGAATGGCAGATGAGTACGGACGAGAAGATTATCAAAAATAAAGTGGGGTTGCTGAAGCTCAGCGAGTTGCTGGGCAGCGTCTCGGAGGCCTGCAAGGTGATGGGCTATTCCCGCGACAGCTTTTACCGTTTCAAAGAGTTGTACGAGAAGGGTGGCGAGTTGGCATTACGCGAGATCAGCCGACGCAAACCCTGTCCCCGCAATCGGGTCGAAGAACACGTCGAAAAGGCAGTGCTGGAGATCGCCCTGGAAAAGCCGGCCTTCGGTCAGGTGCGCGTGGCCAACGAACTCACTCGCCGCGGCCTGTTTGTTTCCCCGACCGGGGTGCGCAGCGTCTGGCTGCGACACGATCTGGAAACCTTTCGTAAACGGCTCAAGGCTCTGGAAGCCAAAGCCGCGCAGGAACATCTCGTGCTCACCGAGGATCAGCTGCGCGCCCTGGAACGAGCTCGCGAGGAAAAGGAAGCCCACGGCGAGATCGAAACCGCGCATCCCGGCTATCTTGGCGCCCAGGACACGTACTATGTCGGCATCATCAAGGGCGTAGGTCGCATCTATCAGCAGACGTTTCTCGACACCTACACCAAAGTCGCCTTCGCCAAACTCTATGATCGCAAGACCGCCCTGGTGGCGGCTGATCTGCTCAATGACCGCGTGTTGCCGTTCTTCGAAGAGCACGAGATTCCGTTGTTGCGCGTGCTCACCGATCGCGGTACGGAATACTGTGGCCAGCGCGAGCACCACGAGTACGAACTGTACTTGGCGGTGGAGAACATCGATCACAGCCGCACCAAAGCTCGGCACCCGCAGACCAACGGCATCTGCGAACGCTTCCATCGCACCATCCAAGACGAGTTCTACGCTACCGCATTTCGGAAAAAACTCTATACCAACCTGGAGGAATTGCAGGCGGATCTGGAGGACTGGCTGGCCGAGTACAATCGGACACGATCGCACTCGGGCAAGTATTGCTACGGCAAGACCCCGATGCAGACTTTTTTGGATTCGGTTTCTTTGGCGCGGGAGAAAATACTCGACTCGTTCTCGACTCCCGCGCCGGAGCCGGAGCGGAGCCCTGCGCAGCGGAGCGCAGGCGGAGGGGCGGCTGCGGAAACCGCCGCCTGAACTATAACTAGAATGTCAGATCAAGTCTGAGCTATTACATCTGAGTTCAGGACGAACTGAAACCCTACTTGTGCCCTTCGTCGCCATTCTTCTTAGCTAGATCGTCAAAAGTCGTCCAGCCGAGTTTAAACCCGTAGGTTTTATCCACCGGAACCCAAACCAGTGATCCCTCGCTTACTCGTAGCCTCCCGAACGCCTTGCCGTTCCGTTTGACTTTGAACTCGATGTCCGCCTTTCCGAGCGGACGTTCGGGTATCGTGAACGAAACATCGTGATCTGCCATAAATCATCCTTTCAGACTTCCGGTTTCGTGGGCGTCAAAAGTCCCGTACACAGTGGTACCGAGGGAGGTGGGGGCAGCAAAGCCGCCCCACCTTTCCCGGCGTATCAGTCCTCAATCTCGCCGAGGACCTGAGAGATCAACTCGTAGGTCCTTTTTAGCGTGCGCCGTTCTACCGCGCTGAGATTGTGGGCATCAACATCTGTTAGAAGAACATTGAGCTTCTTGCAAAGCTCCACGATACCCAGTTGTGAGCCCTCGGTTGTTTTGCCCGTTCTGTCTTTGAAGTGAGCCTCGGACGTTTCCTCCAATTCGCCCACCAACATCCCACCTTTCAGGAATTTGCCCACTAGCGGATCATCATTTTCGACTTTTTTTAGGATCTTCCTCGCAGCCCTGATTCCTTCCTGCGACCGGTAGCCATCCCGAAATACATTGCCGAAATAAAGCTTCAGAAGTTGTCGGTTCAGCTTAGGACCCGGGAACTCGGCGGCCGTGTTTGGGTGGTGCTTCTTCACGGCAGTTACAATGCCATCAAGCTCCTTGATTTTGTCGTAACCCACAACGCCCGTTTCTTCGTTGTCATCAATCCCGATCTTGTCAGCTACGTCAGAGGGCCATTTCGCTAAAATCTTTAGCTTGTCCTCATGCTTACGGATGTTGACCGGGAGGTCCGCCAAGAGTGCCCGTAGGTCGATCTCGTTCCGGATGTCTAGACCTCGCTCCTTCGCCAATACGTGGAGATCGCGCAAGACTAGTGGAGTGTCAAACGGCTCTTGGGCGGCGTTCAACACTTGTCGGAGGATGATCCGCTGCTCAAGGGTTAAGGGTGGAAACACGATGCAGGTGATCTGCTTTTGGTTTCGTCGCACTGCTTCGTCCCGACGACCATGGCCGTCTACAATCCAATATCTCCCCGATCCGTCGTCCTTAGTGGAGATGACGAGCGGGTAGATGATTCCGCCCAAAATATCGTAACTTTCGCTTATGGGCTTCTCTCTTCTCTTGTAGCGGTTGGAATATTGATCCGATCCGGGGTTGGTTGGGTCGGTGTCTAACAAGGCGAGATCTACGAGGTGCTCACCGATAGGCTTGATCCCGTGGATCGGGCTGCTGGTGAGCGTTTGGATGTGGTCGATTGTTTCTTTAATGGTTGTTGGCATTTGCTCTTCTCCTCGGTCCTAAGGCGGACCAGTGCTTTTATTTCTGCCCTTGGGAAAGAGCGAGGAAGAAGAGGAAGAACCGAAACGCATTAGGCTCTCGTAAGAACCTTTGCCGTGGGAAACCGCGTCCGCCCTCTCCGGTCCTCGCTCGGACCCTAAGGCAGCCGCACCCAATCAACTCTCATGCCCCTCCCCAGATAACTGCACAGGTTTGCTCGAACCCTACAGCAGCCAGGGGCCAACACAGATCACTCCTCAAGCACCTAATCCCACAACGAAGCCAGATCTACCCTTCTCTTTCCGGGGGCGGTTCCAATAAGGTGATTTACAAGCGGCACACGCAATCGGTATTGGTGTCGACCATTTGTTACCGTCCTGCACCGGCCTGGGAATCCAGGTATTGCCACACCGTTCACAGGTGCATTCTATGGCGTCGATTTTGACGGTACGGATCATACTCAATAAGATACCTAAGTATATATATAAGTATATAACATGTCAAATACTATAGACATCCTATTATCATGTACTTATAGGGATACGTCAGTATTCATACATTTCCCGCAACAAACGGACCGCTTTAATCCTGTTCCGTTGACGCGGAAGGACTTGGATACGGTTCAGGATGTATGAAAATACTTCTAAGCTTACATTATGCGAAACGGCGTGACGCGTCTGAATTTCAAATGGCGCTCCGCACGGGCGTGCGACGCCGCGCGCCTACATTGGCAACTCACTGATGCCCGCGGGTCCGAACCGCCAGACGATTCTCTCTCGGCGCCAGCGGACAAGTGGCGTAGGACGTTACCGGGCAGCCTCCGAATTTGGTGCAGCCCTACTATCTGCCGGGCGAAACTCTGGACACCGACCACGGGTGGCGCGTACCCACGGGAGCTTTTTGAACGGCGTCAGGAAGCGTGCGGTCATCTCCGAAAGGTAGATGGGTGCACCGGTAAAATCCGCGAGCCAATTCAAATTTCCAACGTGCTCTTCATGGGCATGGGTAGCCACCACCTTTGTGATTTTGGGTTTCATCTTCCGAAGGTGGCGTGCAAGGGAGCTGCGCATCTTGGGCGAGCCCGGATCGATTGCGACCCCATCGTAGAGCACTGTGGTGAAGAGTTCGCCGAACAGCAACGGAACCGTATTGGGTAAGAACCCATTCAGAAACAAAATGTTGAGCTTGCCATCCAGCAGGTCGAGCCGCTTGTGGTACGTCCGGGAGAAAACACTCGTTCTTTGTATCGCCGCCTTGATCCCAGCCCACAAGACCAGCGGCAACCGAATGAAAAAGCCCAGTGTGTAGCATGACCAGAAAGCGCCTAGCTTTGCCTGTCGTCGTACCGCTTCTGGTTTTGCAACTCGGCACGCGCCACCGCGACACTTACTAAGGATATATCTGTTCGTGGCAACGAACCCGTAGAGCAGTCGTCCCACATTACGAAACGGGAACATCCGTCCTGTGACGCCGATCAACCAAGTGGACGGGAACAAACGGGCCAAACAAGTGACAGCATCCCAACCGACATTGATTTAACCTTCGGGAGTGACGACGTGCAACTGCCGCAGGCATTCATCCATCCGAAGCAGGGAATCCACTCCGGGCAAGACTTCTGCGCTGATAGGCAGGCAGACTGTCTTGTTTTCGTGATCGAGAGCTTTCGGCCACGACACGCAAGCCTGACAAATCTCGCACTGCCCGTCGTAGAGGACTCGATACTTTGCGGTCGAATTCTTTTCCGCGAGCTTCTCGGCGATATCCTCGACCGCGTATTCGCGCATGATGGGAATGTTAGGTCCGCTAAAGGGGAAGGTCAATCGCATCGTGAACAAACCTCGCAATACTCCGCTTTGGCTTCAGACAAACCCTGATTAGCGCCCTGGTTCATGTCGAAATGTGACTGCACCAATCGACAGCTATCGCATAGACTGGTCTCGTTGGGACTGCAAAAGGCTCCAAAGCTGGGAGGAGATGATTAGGATGAGGAAGTTGTTGACACTGTTGTTTGCCGCTGCCGTTGCTTTGTCCCTATCAACATCTGCAATGGCTGATGAGAATGGCGCGCATCACCATCATCATGCACACCACAAACATCATAAGCATCACAGGAAGCACAATTAAGGATAGGAGATAAAAACCACGACGAGATTGAGGGGCAGCACTCCGCGATGCCCGGACTTACCGAGGCGCAACGGAAAGAAGGAGAGTCTCTGGACGAGGACTTCAGTTTAGCTTCGCATACTCCGCTTTGGCTTGCTTCAGGATCGGGATGTCGGGATCGGCGTCTTTCCAGAGCGCAAGAAAGTCTTTGTAGGCGGCGAGCGCCCGGACCCTGGCAGCATCGGCGTCCGCTCCCTTCGAGGTTCTCGACTGCAAGGCGTTGGCACGAGCCACGCCCAGATGCGCCAACGCTCCTGTCCAGCAGTTCCAGACGATGCCGCTATGGTCGATGATCTTCTGAAATTCGACGGCTGCTTCTTTGCCCTGTCCGGCTGCCAAGTATGCCTCTCCGTGTATGTACGCGTGGTAGAGACAGGAAGGATTGGTGCCGAACGGCATTCCCCCCAACTCGATGGCTGTAGCAGCTTGCAGTGCGGTAAGGGCAGCCGTCGGGTTCTTCTTGTCGAGCGCCATTTGCGCCTCAATCGCAGGCAGCCAGAGCGACTGCATCTGGGTGTCCAGCGGGAAGCGTTTTTCTAAACTTTGTGCCAGAGATTCCGCTCGTACCGTGTCGCCCGCCATCGCAAACGCCAGTGCAGCTTCGGCCCCGACACCCTTACTCGTGGGAGCAAGCTTCGACGCCTCTGCCGCTGTCTGCCGAGCTTCTGGGGCATTGCCGTAAGCTGCTTGTTGCACGGCAGCATTCGCCTGCCATATTGCTCCTTCTTCCTTATTGTCAGCCCGCGCGGCGGAATCCACAGCCCGCTTGGTCACTTCCCGCGCTTTGGCAAAATGACCAGCGTAGGCCTCGGTGTCTGAGGCGAGCGCAAGTCCTTCGTGCTCATAGTTTGGCTGACCTGCATACCACTTTTGCTGTTCCGCCATCGCGGAGAAGTCCGCCCGGAGAAAGGCAAGAGCGTAGAGAGTATCGTGGAGTCCGTTGCCATCCAGTTTTCGCACCTCCGCCTCGTGGACGATCTGCTGAGCTTCATCGAAGCGCTGCAAGGCAAGGGCGTAGCTGGCGAGATCTTGGTATGTAACTACCCGGTCCGGTGCAAGAGGCAAGCTTTGCCTCTCGATCTCCGCCGCGTTTTCGTACTGCCCCTTTACGGCGTAAAGCCCGCCGAAGGAGTTGTACGCCGGGATTTCCCGCGGGTAGCTCTCAATCTCCTCCTCATACGTCTGGGCCGCTTTATCCAATTCCCCAGTTACGTTGAAATAATAGTCGGCCGTAATCGCCAGCTTTTCCCTTTCGCTGGCATGCTCCCTCAACTGGAACGCCTTGGTGAAGTACTCGCGGGCCCGACTCTCCTCGCCGAGATTGGAGTAGACCCAGCCCACTGCCCAGTAGCCCATAGCAAAACTCGGATCAAGCTCGATGGCACGCTGATAGTGAGGCAGGGCTGCGGCGAAGCCTTTCTCGTTTGAGGCCTTTCGCCCAAGACCGTACGCTTTCAGAGCTTCGAGCGAAGACGTGGTAGCTGCCAACGGAACATCAAACTTCTGCACCGTCGCCAGCGATTCGCCCAACTCTCCGCGCAGCTTGGACGCCGCTTCGCCCAGCGTGTCCAGCACCTTCTCCTTAGACGCCGCCGTCACCTGCTCCTCGGCCAGCGGTTCTCCACTCTGGCAATTCACCGCCTTCAATCCCAACACATATTGGCTGCCCAGACTGGCAATCGATCCGGCGAGGTAAGCCTTGCTGCCCGCCCGCTGGCAAAGCTCGCGGGTTACTTCCGGTGTGAGTTTTGTGTCGGCAGGACGGGACATCAATTTCAAGGTCGCCGAGACCTTGTTCTCTGGGAGCACATTCAGAAACGGCGACTGGTTCAGAGCAACGCTGAGTGCCGTCTTGAGCGTGTCGTCGAATACGGGATCGCCCGTGCTATTGGCAAAATCGGCGAGAACGATAGTGTCCTTCTCGCTGAGTGCAGTTGCGGGCTTGGTCGTGTGCGAGCGGAAATAGAACGTTCCCGCGATTACAACTGCGACAAGAACAACGGCGGCGGGAACCAGAACCGTCCAGAGTTTCCTGTTAGCCGATGGGAGTTCGGCGACCTTCACTGCGCTCGATGACGGAGATGGAGCAACAGCAGAGGAACCGGATGCTGGTGACGGCGGTTGGGCGACCGGAGAGCTACTTTTCTGCGCCACCTCCACTGTGCCGGAACTAGCTGATACGCCGTGCCGCGATTCTGTTTCCCGTCTCAACCGCTTCAAGTCGGCCCGCATTTCCGCCGCGCCCTGATAACGTAATTCTCGGTCTTTCTCCAACGCCTTATTAATGATGTCTTCCAGCTTGGGCGGAAGATCAGGGTTTAAGCGAAGAGCGGGCGGCGGCTCCCCATCCAGAATCTCGTGGGAGATCACCCCAGAGGTTTCGCCACGGAACGGTAGTGTTCCAGTTGCCATTTCATAGAGCACCGCGCCAAACGAAAACAGATCGCTCCTCGCATCCAGCTCCTTTCCACGCACCTGTTCGGGGGACATGTACGCCACTGTGCCTAGTGCCGTTCCCGGACTGGTGAGATGTTGCTCGTCCACCGATCTGGTTTGTGTGTCAACCGCTCCTTTGCTCGAACTTCCTGTAATCGTCACCTTGGCCAGACCGAAATCCAAAACCTTAGCGTGTCCTCGTTTCGTCACAAACAGGTTTGCAGGTTTGATGTCGCGGTGGACGATGCCTTCTGCGTGTGCTGCGTCGAGTGCGTCCGCAATCTCGATGGCGAGCGACAAAATCAACTCGGTTTCCATCGGTCGCCCAGCGATGCGGTGCTTCAATGTCAGCCCGTCCAGAAACTCCATGGCGATGAACGCTTCGCCATGCTGATCGTCAATTTCGTAGATCGTGCAAATGTTGGGATGGTTTAAGGCGGAAGCAGCCTTAGCTTCGCGCTGAAAGCGGCTGAGTGCCTGCGGGTCTTTGGCGACATCGTTGGGCAGGAATTTGAGAGCGACGAAGCGACCGAGCTTCAAATCCTCGGCTTTGTACACTACACCCATCCCACCGCCACCCAACTTCTCGATGACGCGGTAGTGCGAGATAGCTTGACCGATCATGGAAGGCGCAGGACTCAAAGTGTAATGTTATGGACACTGGGAAAACGAGTCAATCCACTGAGGCGCACACAAAAATCATGAAGTATTAGAGTCTTGCGAATATGGGGAGACAGCCATCGAAATCGCCAGCTGGAATGTGAACTCAATTCGAGCACGTGCGGAGCACGTCACGAAGTGGCTCCGGGAGCGCCAGCCCGATGTGTTGTTGTTGCAGGAATTGAAAGGAACGGAATTCCCCACCGCAGTCTTCAAAGAACTGGGCTACGAAAGTGCGGCTGTGACCCAGAAAACTTATAACGGCGTTGCCATTCTTTCCCGGACGCCGATTGAAACCATCTGCACAGCGCTCGCCGGTGACGAAATGGATAGCCATGCCCGGTTCCTCGCCGTGATCATCAATGATCTCCGCATTGTGAACATTTACGTTCCCAATGGCAATCCCGTGGGGAGCGACCGATTTGGTTACAAACTTGCTTGGATGGAACGACTCAAGAGGCAGATGGAGAGATGGCTGGATGACGACTTGCCTACGCTGGTCGGTGGCGACTTCAACGTAATCCCGGAAGACATCGACTGCCATGATCCCGCATCGTGGAGAAACGATGCGCTGTTTCAGCCAGAACCGCGTGCGCTCTATCGTGAACTGCTAAAGCTCGGCTATACGGATGCCTTTCGCTCATTGCATCCGGACGAGGCAGGGCAATTCACTTTTTGGGACTACTTCCGCCAAGCATTTGAACATAACCGAGGTATTCGCATCGACCACTTCCTCTTATCGCCGACGCTCGTTGGACGACTGATCGACTGCAAAATTGACAAGTCCCCGAGAGCGCAACTGAAACCGTCCGACCATACTCCTATCATCGTGACCTTGCGCTAGCAATGCTCGTATCCCGCCCAATTTATCTATGATCCGCTCTGCCACGCCATAACCAAGCCCGCTTTGCCCAACCCTACACTTCCTGCGGATGGGTAATTGACTGCCAAGGCTAAATGGGGAGATACTTGCCGGTCTTAGTTGCCCGACACGCCCTTCCCTAATCGGCAGCCGAGATTGAGTCTTTTCTACCCGATCCTCTGATGCCAGAAGGACAATTCTTATGAAGCACGCCCGCTTCGTCTGCCTTTTTCTATACGCGGCCACGTCATCATTCGTAGCGCAGTCGCAAACCCCCGTATACGCCCAGAACGGTACCCGTGTGGTTCGTCAAAACCTGACGTAATCCCGTTCCCAATCTTGTTCCGTCCGTATCGGGAGTATTCTTTCGTGATATTCTTTCGCCGATTTGGTTCCAGATTTGTGGGATTGAGATCGACCCTCGCTAGCCTCGGGGGCCCGGGTAGCAGCAATAGTAATAAGGATAGCTTCTTGTCCTTCATGCATCGGCTGATTATGCCGCTTCCGCGTAACGATGGTGCAGACCACCGAGTCGCGGGAACGATCGGATTTTGTTTCCAGCTGTGGAACGAGCAATTGTCCGGCCAGCCGGCGTATCCTTCCCGAGTCCCAGATGGGTTCGGTCCTAGTGATAATAACGAACATACTCGGCCATTAGCCGCCTTAGATGTCGTTCGTTGAGCACGATCACGTGGTCCAGCAAGTCTCGTCGGCAACTCCCCACCCAACGCTCGGCAACCCCGTTTTGCCACGGACTGCGAAAAGCTGTTCGAATGGGTTGGCTGCTCATCCCGGTCACCGCGGAGATCACATCTTTGCCAAACTTTGAATCGCGGTCGAATAACAGAAACCTGTGTGCCTGCTCGTAAGGCCATGTTTCCCGCAGCTGCTGCACAACCCACAACGCAGCAGGGTTCTGCGTCACGCTGCAGCGGAGGATCTTTCGCCGGTCGTGGCCGATGATAAAGAAGCAGTATAGAACTCCGAATGTGAGCGTCGGCACCGTGAAGAAGTCCATCGCTGCAATGGCCTCGCGATGATTTCGCAGGAAGGTCAGCCACCGCTGGGCAGGATCGGGAGTTCTTGGTGCTTTCCTGAGCCAGCGCGAGACCGTTGGCTCCGACAGATCGAAACCGAGCTTCAGCAGTTCGCCATGAATGCGTGGCGCTCCCCAGTAGGATTTTCGGTAACCATGCGGAAGATCAATTCTCGGATCTCTTTGCTCACACATCTTCGCCCTCCGACCCGTTTCGCTCTCGACAGCCATTTCGAATACAGCCAGAAACCGGCTCGATGCCACTCCACTACGGTTCTCGGCGTCACTAAGACCAGCGACCTCGTCCACCCGGACCAGAAACTGCGCAACGCGACCCAGAACAGCTTGTGCCGGGCGGACAATCGATGGCGAGGCCGCTGAGCGTGGAGAATCAGGAGTTGTTGACGTAGGGCGAGATTCTCGAGGATGAGATCCGCACGGGATACAAAAGCAGCGCGAATCCATCCGAGAAAATGACGAGGCAGGGAGATCATGGCCGTAATCTTACTGGAACAGACCGCATTCGCTCAGGTCTTTTAAGTTATTGATTCTGTGAATGTGCGAGGTTTTGATGAGGGACACCCATGAATCCGCGCCTTTCGTACTCGGCGGTCAGGAAGGTAAAACGGCAAATGAAAGTTACGGAACTTCTCATCCTTGTAAAACTGATCTACTATAAGTTTCTATGAAGACTCGTACTGGGTTGTCGGCTGAACAGATGAAGTTTTGGAGGCAAAACGAATATCTCCAGATTTCTTCCTACTTCGACCCAATAGATACGCGGAGGATGATCGATTGGGTCGAAGACATCGCTCGTTGGCCTTTGGTGGAGGGGAAGTATCTCAACTATTACGAATTGATTGAAAACGAGCCTTGCCTTTCTCGCACCGAGAATTTTCTTCCGTATCATTCCGAGTTCAACGCATTTATCAGATCCAGCGGGATTTTTGAGATGGTGGCAGAAATTCTTGAGGAACCAGTGGTGCTTTTTAAAGAAAAGATCAACTACAAGTACCCCGGAACCGGCGCCTATCCTCCTCATCAGGACGTTCATGCTTACGATACTTCTCCCTATGCGTTTCAACCTTATCATCGAAACGTGACGATATTTCTCGACGGGGCCACGGAGGAAAATGGGTGCATGGAACTGGGTTCGGGATACTCCAAAAATACGGTTCTTGAGCGCCATCCCAATGGAGCTCTGCTGGAAGACGAAGTGCAAAAATTGGATTGGAAACCGATTCCCTGTCCCGCGGGATCTGTCTTCATTTTCGACATGTACTGGCCTCATCGGAGCGGACTGAACAGGTCCCCTTATCCCCGGCGGAGCATCTTCATGACGTTTAACGGAATTTCGAAGGGAGATCTCCGCGAGGCCCACGTTTCCTGGTCGCGAGAGACCTGGAGGTTGGCTTTCTGCAATTCGAGGGTGCGCTGACGCTCAATGCTTTGACGGAGGCGAAGTATCGGGGCGAGAGCAAAACGGAAGGCCATGATTATGCCAGTTCTTCAGATAGATCGCGCTTCATGCCGGAAGCGCCATGAGGCGCGCCAGAGTGTCTTTCATCGCACCAACTTCCTGGGTAGAAGCGCAGCATGATTCCAGCAGTTCAGGAGATGCTGATGCGCAATCCGTGTCTGCCCAAGCCCCGTCAAGGCGAAGTTGTTTTCTCTTCCAGCGAAACTCCCCGAGTTACCCATGTCCTCGTGACTGCACTCGGTCGCCGCGTCGAGAAGGTGCTTCAGAGCTACCAGGGCGGCACAATCCACTCGTGGCATCTCGGCTGGCTTCATCCGGCCGCACAAGTTGGAATCAAACATCCACTCCGGAATCTCCATGATCGGAAATCCCTTGAGTTCATCGCGCACGCACTGCAGAACGGTACTGCCGCCTCGGCGCGCCTTGCCACGAACCAGCACTCGTAGCCCATACCAGGGATGCAACGGTAAGTGATCTCTCGAAGCTCGGTTTTATGGGTGTTTCGTACCTCGGTTGTACAATGAGAGTCGTCCTCACAGGTCTCTGGGAGAACGAACGCCGAGTGAGTTCGCTTGTCAGATCGCTCTGAATGGCGATCTGCCAAGCTCACAAACCGTCGGAAACTCACCCTGAAAGTGTTACAGAAAAAGGGGAGCGATCAACCTTCGACGAAATCATATTCAATTTCGTGCGGATTCAGGGGAGCAGGTCAAGGCGTTTCTTGGTGAGATCCGCCAATCTCGATTTTCGCTGATCTCTCGCACATCAGTAGATGACTTAAATGCTTGCGTGATTCTCATCTGAGGCTCCTCTTTGTATTCCTAGAGCTTCTGGTTTCCCCAGCCAAAACTGCTGTCCAAGATCAGCCCGAACGTAGGCAAGGGCGTCCTCATGGAGCGCGACGTTGCCCGTCGATGGGCTTTGTTCATGAAATTGATTCTTATTTTTCCTATAGATCAAGATAGTGGGTTCACATCACTGCGTGTTCCGGATGGGCACATGACGAAAACGGCCTCCACCACAGGAAACAAACCCGTCACCGATATGCCACGGGACAATACCGGTTTTGGCCCCAAAGTGTTCGATCGACCGAGATAACTCGTCCAGAAGGCCGCGCTCACCCTGTCCCGGAGTATCCTGGCTACTTTCAGCAATGCAACCAAGCTCTCCCCACCAATGAGCATACGGTAAGTAGTGCTGTGCTCCCACTGTTTTGCAGATTTCCGCCACGCCCCCGGGACCGAGCGTAATACAATGGCTCTTCATAGATCGAAAATCACGCATTTGTCGCGGCGACAAAGTAAGCCAGTTTAGCCCCCCATTGATATAGGTCGGCGAGTAGATGTGGAAACGCCGCAGGTTGCTAAGTAGGATGTCTACGCGGTCAATTTTCCGCCGGACGTGATCTGCCACCTGCTTCATTGAACCGAGTACATCATTCCCAGAATCGATCAAAAACCAGGACGTGTAATGGTTCGTACGGATGACGTATGTATTTCCCCAGTTTCGCAAGGCTGGATCAGGCGCCACTTCGAACCTCAGCGGCTGCTCACCATAAAACGGCAGAATGTGTACTTCTGCATCGCCGAATCGCAGCGGATCGGAATACCAGTCGGCGGCAATCACGTTTTCGAATCCGACTTGTCGGAGGAGCTTCACCATGTCAGTGCAGATGATGGTTGACTTGGGAACCTTGGGAACAACAATCGGAGTGTCCTTCGGAAACATAAGTAAAGTTGAGAGGAAGAAGTGATCCTCATGAAAGTGCGAGATGAGAATAACATCTACTTTATGACCCATAAAGTCTTTATAAATGTCGGACCTGATTCCGGACGGACGATAAATCGAATGCAAATGAGGGTCGACCAGAATGCCGACGGCTTCCGTCTGATAAAGAAGCGACGCGTGCTGAAGTCGATAAACACCGGGAGTCCCTGCTGGGGCGAACGCGGGTAGGCTCCGCTCTTCTTCAATAAGACAGCCTATTTCAAGAAGCCAAGCCAGTAAGGCCCGGCCGTGATCGTTTAACTTCGAGCGTATCGCGGTTTCGGTATGCCTCCCGCAGGAACACAGTTCCAACAATACCTTCAATTCGGCAAGATCTTCGTATTTTCTTAACTCGAGCCTGTATGCGGATTTGGCAGTGGCGATCATGAGCTCACGAATGCTATAGTCTGCAAACAAATATTGGGGAGCCAGCCCAAAAGTCTCGTCTATCCTCCCTGGCTCTATCACAAAGAACCTTGCGCTCTCCGGAAACACGGTTGCCGCGGTCGAAACGCTCTTTTCAAGATTGCCCGTAACAGCAACACGTTCGGAAACATGATCGATAAACGGGGCAACGATATCTCTCAATTCCCCAGCAAAATACTTGATGCGGAAACGCGTCGAAGGTGCGAGAACGATCGGCCTCGACATACAATTTCCTCGCAATCCTGGATACCCCAGACCCTTTTCTCCACCAGCTGGTCAAGTGCTCTGCCTCACTGGCCGTTCGAGTCAGGGGTCAACATCGTCCGATAGATATGCATGTACAAATAAATCGCGCAAATTGCTGAGTGTTTGGCACAGTATCGAATCCTCATATGTAGACGATACCTCAATTATTCAGTTGATTCCGTCACCGCGGAATGGATCGTCGGACACATCATCATCGCGACAGACGCCATAACTGACCAACCCAATATCCATACATCCACGGCGGATTTCTAAATTGTCGAATTGTAATTTCAAGTCAGTCAGTGGGTCAACGTAATCCAGATGCGGCTTTTTGCATTGGATAGAGCGATGCGCTCAGGCTATGAAATATTCGCGAACTTAGAGCCAAGAATCCGTGGCCCCTATGGGACCGTATGAAGACCTTGACTCCGGAGGAATCGGCGAGCCTGCCCGCGAATCCGGCTGGCACTGCGGAACTCACCGACAAAGAACTTGCGGAACTTGCGGCCGGACAGCGGTCCGACACCGAATGGGGACTCACCAACAACCTTTTTGGGTGCGTATAACACCGACTTCCCGGTTCGCAGTGGGGGAGGACGGTTGGTGGGGATGGGCGGGGGAAACCCCAGCGCTGGCGGGTCCGGCCCCACCCCCCAGCGAGCCGAACGCTCCACCCGAGCCGGGCGTAGGCCGCCTCAGGATGGTTAGTTTGTTCATGGCTTTCACTTGGTTCTTTTCTTCGCAACAGCGGATCGTTGGACACTGAAACGTCTCGCTGCGATGGCTCCGGCGTTTGGGTTTCCCTGTCCTTTTCGGTTGTTTTTCCTTTCAGTACAGAACACAAGATCGCTTTGCGCGAAGCCGTTCCGGAGAAAACTCTAACCAGGTGCTGGCCACGCCATCGAGTTCCGCGCAGATCGATCCTGTCGTTCCTGCCGATCTTACGTTCCATCCGGTGTAGGACATATGCGAGCGGAATCCAGCCCGTGTTTCCATACAGCGAGAACATCTTCAAGGTAAAAAGGCACCAATTGCGGGGCTGGAGCATAGGTTGACCCTGTTACGGAATCACACCGCCAAGCGGAAGCTGGTGCAAAACATATTGTTGAAACGCCGGACTTGGAACTGTCGCAGGTGTGACGATTGACAACGCGATCCGCATCCACTCGCCGTCGAAGAAGAATAGCTTGCCATGAATAATTGGCCCGCCTAAACTCCCTCCGAAATGGAATTTCTAATATCCCACGCCGAATTTGCTGTAATTCTAGTGTTCACAGGTGCTTGCGAGGACTTAGAGCACTAGGTCAACCGGCGATACAGCCGATCCCAACGTTTCAGGCAATAAGTCCGTTGACAAAAACTCCTTGACAACCCCATGCCGAGCCTTAATATTGGCGAAAACTGCACGGAGGAGCGCAAGGGATTGCTGCGCGCTTTGTTCGAGCTGGAACGAGACGAGGCAGAGATGGTGGGTGCCACAGCTTCCGAGATTTCGGGGGAAGACGGGCCGGGCCTGGAGGACTTCGTGGCAGAGGCACTCCACATCGCCCACCAGATTAGCGGAGCCGCGCGCTCATTCAAGGAGGGTGTTAGTTGGAACACGGTTGCCTATTACGCCGAGGCCAAGCGTTGGAAGTTGGAGCCCATGACCCCACGCTTCTACGACGGCCTTTGCGGCGTAGCGTTGTTCCTGGCGGCTGCGCAAAAGCTGAGGGGCGAGCCGGATTTAACCGCTTTGGCTCGCTCAGCCCTGGCAACGGTTGTCTGGGAGGCGGTGCGGCCCGACTATGTCCGGGTGCTCTTCAAGCCGGGCATCGGCGCCGGGTCCGGTCAGTCCTCCGTCATCTACGCACTCGTCCGTGCGAGTGAGTTCCTGGGAGAAGAGGAATGGCTCCACCATGCCCGGCGTTTTGCCGAAGTGCTCGATGCCGAGAGGATTACGTCGGACCGCAGATTCGACCTGATATCGGGAGCGGCGGGAGCGGCGCTGGCTCTGCTGGCACTCTATCGGGCGACGCGGCTTCCGGAGGCCCTCGATAAAGCGGCCCTGTGCGGGGAGCATCTCTTGCAGCATCGGTCGGCCAGTCGGCAGGGACCGCGGGCATGGAAAACGGTTAGGGAAGAGATGCTGACCGGGTTTTCGCACGGCGCTGCCGGGATCGCTTATGCACTTCTTAAGTTGTATGAAGCCACCGGCAAGAGCTCATTCCGGGAAGCGGCGCTGGAGGCGGAAGCTTATGAAACCAGTGTTTTCCTGCCTGAGGTTTCCAACTGGCCCGACTTCCGCCAACCGCCTACCGGGCAGGGTTATGTCCATCAGACGGCTTGGTGCCACGGGGCCCCTGGAATTGCTTTGAGCCGCTTGGCTGCACTTCCGATCCTCGATACTCCCCAGGTCCGCCAGGATATTTCCCATGGTTTGCGGGCCACCCGGCTAGCGGGAACAGAGGGGCAGGATACGGTATGCTGCGGTGCGATGGGGCGCGTCGAGACGCTGGTGGAGGCGGCCAAAATGCTCGGCGATCCGGCTTACTTACAGCACGCCCAAGAAATGGCGTCTTCTATCCTTCGCCGTTCCCGACAAGAGGGGAGTTACGCGTTGGGCTGGAAGAAAGCTCCCTACCTTGCCTCGTTTCATCAGGGGATGGCCGGCATTGGGTACGAGTTCTTGCGTCTGGCGGCTCCGGATTCCTTGCCATCGCTCCTGCTCTGGGAATGAAAAGTCAACGTTCGGTCAGCCTAAGTCATGCAGCCTTACCGAAAGGACAGATTTTTTCCAGCTGGGAGTGACATGGACTCTCTATGCAAATCACCTCGCTATGAGAGCAGTTGACTGCGCCAAACGCAGTCACTAGTGCCAAAAACTTTTCTCGAGCGCCTACGTTTTTGCGAGACTACTTCTGATCAGATTCGGCAAGCTAAGGCCGACCACCTGATTGGTGCTTCTCATGCCCCCATGAAAGCAGGGCTCCGGTACTGGCGATCGCTAGCATGATGGCAAGGGCGCTTAATTCGAGCGTCCTTTGACCCCGTTGGAGAGATTCCTCAACCCATCGTCACTGGGCCGAATCAGAGGGCGGCGAGACTTGGACTTCAGCTTGCGGAAATTCATGCCTGAGAGCAAGTTTTGGGAGAGCGAGGTTGCAGCCGAGATGTGTCTTCGATGCTGGCGGATCACGATTGACACCGTTTGAAAGCGTCCTGTCCACAAATCAGTTCCTCGGATTCTTGAACTCCGACCTTTTCAGTTTCATTGTCAAGAAATTCGTCAAGAACACTCAGGACTACGAGGTCACTGACGTACGAATGGTACCCCTCATATTGCCCAGCAAAAAGGATGCAAGGCAACTCGAAGACCTCGCCACTCTCGCGATAAGAGCCAAGCAGTTTAGCCTCGACCAAAAAAAACCCAGCGTAGAACCAGTCCGCCGTTGCAGAGACATCGCGACTCGAACATCTTCGCTGCTAAAGGTGATGGGGATGGTCTGGGGTCCGCTGATCTGCAATTGTTTGAGAACGAAAACCAGATAGTGCCTGAGGCCTCCTTTCCGGGGCACCTGCCCGCTTGCGCGGAAACCACGTGTTCACGATGATGCTCGCCTCTTAAACGGCCTGAACCGACATGAAACGGATCGATTGGTGCGAGCCCCGGTGGGGCGGGGAGTGTGCTTATGGTGGCTTAATGCAGCAGACGCTCTCTCCATGCGTGTCCGCGCCGCCACCACCGCCGGAAACGTTCTCAACGTCCGCGTCCGAGAGCTCCTCATCATTCCATCCGGCCGGGGGTTTGGTTCCCTGTTCTTTCTCGAGTGCCTTTCCCTTTTCTTCTGCCATGGCGATTCTCCTTTTTAAATAATTCTGAAGCCGAAAGTCTTCTCGCCCTGCTTAGCTGACTACCGATCGGCGGACATATGGTCTCCCTTTTATCAATATGCGCACATCGTAGCACCGGCACCTGCGAAGTCAAAGCCAATTTTTCTGCGAACAATTTGTCTTGCTGGCGCCAGCCGTCCGCTATGTCATTGAGCGCCTCCTTGTCGACCAAAACTTCAACTGAAGAAAGTAGCTTTGCGAAATTTGTCTTGTTTCATTTCCAGTTCCTTGTCTCCGTTTTTCACACTGCTTCTGGCGCTTCAGCAGCCTCTCGGGCGCAATTCAAAATCGTCCGTCGGCAGCGTCAGTCCGGTCTCGGTCGCGAGAAGTTCATACGAGCGCAGACGATCTTCGAATCTTGTGCAAAGGTCCAGGAAGATGATTTCATCAATGCCGCACTCTAATCGCAGTTTCTCCAGCTCATTCCTGCATTGTTCTGGATTTCCCACCACCGTCGGAATCAACGAGAGAACATTCCGATGCCCTTCCAACAAGCGCCTGGCTCGTTCCTCGGTCTCTGCGCAGATTCCAGCAACCGCCACGTTGCAGCGCGGTGCACCCAAGTCTTGGCTCGGTCTAAACCCGGCACGATAGTTTTCGATGATCGCCTTGTGATCACTCTTGCCCGAGAAATTCAGGAAAAGCCCCAAACAGAAGCAAGTTCCTAACTCAGCCGCCAAGGACACACTGCCTTGGCCGCTTCCCTGGAGCCAAATTTCCGGTGGGGAAGTCCCCACAGGCTGAGCCGGTGTGGCCGACCGGCCGGACACAAAGTCAACAAGTTTTCTAATTTGGTCTGCGTAAGTTTCGTTGCTGATGGGCAGGAGCGCGGTACTGCCTGCACCAACTCCCAAATCGATCCGCCCGGTGTATAAAGCATTGAGTAGCCGGAAAGTCGAGGCCACCTTTATCGGACGGTAATGGCGTAGCAAAACGCATCCAGAGCCGACGCGAATGGTATTCGTGACACCGGAAATGACGGCGGTCATAATTTCCGGGCAACAGTGAGCGATTCCGCCACCGTGGTGCTCTGAGAACCAATATCGCGTGTATCCGAGCCGTTCTAATCGGGAAGCCAGCTCAATGCTTTGCCAAAGAACGTCTTGAGGATGAGAGCCTCCGTAGCAAGCACAAAAATCCAGCACGCCCAATTTCAGGCTCGTAATGGAAGATTCTGTCTGGTGCCTAGTCATACGGTTATTCCCAACGCCGATTCCATCGATTGTCCGTTCCAACTTTGCCAAGTGCTTGTTGCAGCCATGGCTATCTCGCAATCGGTGTCGGCCACCCCTTCGATTTTGCTTGTGCCGATCTTTAACCCAATTAACGCGCGTGCGAAGCCTCAAAATTGATAAAGAAGGGGGAAGCGCCCTGAAGGGCTCGCCGCTTCCCAACCATAGATCGCGACTCGAAAACGGGCCCTTTGCACCTCCAACAGCCAACGGTTGGGTTTGTACCTTTGCATTGACCGCCCGTTTCACACAATCCGACAGTCCCTCCATGGCATCGATTTGCGGTGTACGGTGGATGAAGGCTACAACCAAACTCGACGGTGGGCGGCGCGTCGCCCGCTATGTGTTCGAGTGCCTCCTCGCCTAAGTTTCGCAACGTGACTTTCTTGAGTTGAAGCTTTATCTTCCTCATAATTCGCCTGGCCTGACTTAGGCATTCCACCGATAAGGGGCGTTCAGGATAGCTAAAAATGCGTGATCTCTTGGTTTGCATATGAGCAACATTTGTGTGGGCAGTTATCGTCTTTCGAAAAAATCAAGCCCCGAACTTCATTCGGACAAAGAGCAGCTCACAGCCCATTTCTTATCAGCTCGTTGACTTGTCGTTCAACCGCAGTGTAACCTGCGTCCGAATTTGAACTCCAGCAAAAACCCCTGAGTGGAGGCGCTTACATACAGCCTTGAACCTGTGTTCCTATAGGCAATGTGAATCTTTGGAGTAAACAGGTGGAGTATTCGAGAGAAACTACTTTTTGCCTGTTGCTGCCGTCTCACAGCGTGCTACCTTTTGCGTGTCATTAGGAAAGAAAAGTTACGTCGAAGTGCTTACTCGCAGCTTGATGTTCAGGTGTGTCAACTGTTCTGTGTAAATGGCCAAGTTTTGTTTTTGCATGGGTGCGCGAGGGAAGGGCAGTGCCTCTTCCCTCGCCCAGCATCTAGAAGAATTCTGCGATTTCATGATGCCATCCTTTCCAGAGCCGGCATCCGGTCCGGCCACTTCTGGCGGCACGTAGCTCCATGCGGGCTAATCTTAGAACCTATAACTCATTGAAACGAAGTCTATTAGGTTGAGGTCGGCCAAACCCTACCACAGATTACTGATGGAAAGCAAGCCGACTTTAAATCCTCTGACAAAAAGTCCTTGACAACCGCATGGCGAGCCTTAATATTTGCGGATACTGCACGGAGGAGCGCAAGGTTTGGGAATAAATATATGACTTGCGACCTCACGGGGCTTCAGCACGATTCTGATTGATTTTTAGTTTGGTTCGACCCACGGGACCCCTCAGACAAGGAGGAAGCACATGGTGGACGACAAGGAAGTCAAGAAGCCAGCCGAACCTTCAAAGGAAACCACACAGCCGAGCGAACTTTCCGACACAGACTTAGAAAAAATCGCAGGCGGGGCCCTTTGCTGCAATCCGGACATGCCACACTCCCACGACCCCGGTTGACACTCAATACACGGTGGGCGCGCGGGCTTCCCCCGCGTCGCCCCCTCCCAGTTCGTTCCCCTCACAGCTTACGGCGGCGCCCAAGGCTGAACGCTGATGCAAGCGCCTTCGCGTGGCCCGTGTCGTGCCCGAATTGCGCTCCAGAGGTGCTGACATCTGCCCCCAATCCGAGACAGGGGGCAGCTGACGAAGGTGTTACGAAACCCACTGGGAAATCGATAAGAAGGATGCGAAGATGGCGGCCAGCGAGGTCGTTGCTTCATGGCCTACATCGAAGGCGAACAACGCAGTCAGCACACATTATTTCCAACGACATTGGATGAACTGATTCCACAAGATCATGTCTGCCGCGTGATCGAGGCGTTTGTGGACTGGCTGGACATGGCCAAGCTGGGTTTCGTTCGCTCCGAACCGGCCGAGACCGGACGTCCTGGTTACGACCCGCGTGATCTGCTGAAACTGTATCTGTACGGCTATCTGTGGCAGATTCGGTCCTCGCGCCGGTTGGAAACCGAGTGCGAGCGCAACGTGGAAGTGATGTGGCTGCTCGGCAGAGTGGTTCCCGACCATAAGTCGATCGTCGAGTTCCGGCGGATGCATCGTGAGGCGGTGACCGAAGCTGGCGCGGAACTGGTGCGTTTCGCGCGTTCCGTGGGCTTGGTGCGTGGCGAGTGGGTAGCGATCGATGGTTCGAAGTTCCAGTCGGTGAGTAGTGTGGATCGGATTCGCGAGCGCGAGACGCTGAAGCGTTACCTGGATCAGTTGGAGCGAGCCGACGAACAGAACGAAGTGGAGATTGATGAGAGTGCGGTGGCCGAGGCTCTGAAAAAACTGAAGAGCGACCCGGAGCCAGAGGCGGGTTTTATGAAGATCGGACGGCAACTTACGCCTGGCTACAACGTGCAAACCGCTGTCGATACTGAACACGCACTAATTGTGGCCCACAAGGTCACCACCAATGCGAACGATCAACGCATGCTGTTGCCCATGGCGGAAGCGGCAAAGCTGGCGGTGGGTTCACCACCTTCCCTGAACGTGATCGCCGATGGCGGCTACTCCAACGGCGAGCAGTCGGAAACCTGCGAGGCCCAGGGCATCGTGCCTTACGTACCACCCAAGCGCACGGTCAACAATCACGGGGGTGGCAAACTATTCGACCGCACTGAGTTCGTCTATGACGAGAAGAGCGACACCTTCCGCTGCCCAGCAGGCCAGACGCTTTGGCGTAAGCATTTCTCTAAAAAGGATCGCGCCGTGATGTATACACCCCGACGAAAAGTCTGTGGCTCGTGCGCACTCAAATCCCGTTGCACCCTAGGCCCACGGCGCCACGTTTCTCGGAACCTGCATGAGCATGCTCTTCAACGCATGCAACAGCGAACCACTGCGGAAGTGATGCGCTTGCGAGGATCAACGGTGGAACATCCGTTCGCCACCATAAAGTACCGTATCTTCGGACATCCGCTTCCTGCTCCGAGGAACCGGTGGAGCGCAGACCGAGATCAGCTTGGCAACGATGGTTTACAACCTAAAACGAATGTTGAATGTCCTGGGTGGAATCCGGCTCCGATCGGCGCTTGCTTTCTAGACTAGGAACTCGGTCGAAAGATTTCGAGCGCAACGCTAAAGTCAATCTCACAACAAAAACACCCTAACTTACAACCACATCGCGGCTGGTTTCGTAACGCCTTCCTGACGGTTCCCTTGACGCCGGCGCGCCCTTTGACATGGGTGCAGCGGGGGCTCAGGACCGGCTTCAGTCGGTCTTGAAGCAAGCGGAAGCCGACGGAGGATCCAGGGCTCCAGCGGGCCACGCATTGTCCTTCACGCCACAAGAGGTTTATGATCCGAAGCGGGGGCCGCGAAGCACCGCGTCGGTCTTTCGATTCTGAGCCTGCGGATTTGAAGAGCGTGTCCCTCGCCATGGGAGATCCACTGCCAATCTCAAGCGAACCGCTCCGCGAAATCGTGGAGCGATCAGCGTTCCTGGAGGAGCGCCTGGGCGGCGACTTCTTGCCGGAAACTCGCTCTGAGGATGCCGAAGAGATTGATAAACGGATAGCCGCGTGGATGAAAGAATTGTGCCAAGGGCAACGAGAAGGCCTTCGCCAAGCGCCTCGATTGGGACGGGCTGGATGCGGGTCGGGCGCGGGGCGTGCTGGGGCGAGTCCGGCGGGCAAACGTTGACTTGCCGTCTTGGGCGCGGTTGCTGGAACAAATGATCGATCCCTCTCGGAAACCCTGGGACGAAGCGCTCGTGAAGAACGACCTGGCTTCCATTCGGGGGGAGCAGCCCGTCGCCTTTGAAGAGCTTTTTCATCCCTTCCTCCGGCTCGCACGAGAAACACTGCGGAAAGAGTCGGGGCAAGCCTACTCCTTGTTGGCGGAGGCGGCGCACCGGCAGTGGGAGCGGTCCCTGCTGCTTTCCTGGGAGGCGATCGCGGCAGAGACTCTGGATCTCGAATTCACGGGTTTCTGCACCACACACCAGGTTTCGCCACCCGCAGCTTCGTCCCACCCCGCTGGGGTGCTTCCCGGCACTGACTCCCGAGAACTCTACGAATCCTTCTTGCGCTCCCTTCAAGGAGAGGGACTACTCCGCTTCTTTCTGGGATATCCGGTGCTGGCGAGATTCCTGGCCACCAGGCTCTCCCAGTGGGTGGATGCGGCTCGGGAGTTTCTGCTTCGCTTGGAAGCTGACCAGGCGGAACTGGAAAAACGCTTCCACCAAGGTCAGTCGCTCGGGCCCGTCATCAGGCTGGACGCTGCCTTGTCGGACCGGCACCGGGCAGGGCGCACGGCGCTCAGAGCGCACTTCGCCGCTGGCCTCAGACTGATTTACAAACCCAAGATGATTGACGGTCGAGGCCGCCTATTGGAATTTGCTCGGTTGGATCAACCGTAACGCAGACCTGCCACCGTTCCGGACGCTCCAGGTGCTGGACGGCGGCGCCTACGGCTGGGTGGAGGAAGTCGAGCCTCGCCCCTGCCGAGATCAGCGTGACGTTGAGACCTTCTATTACCGCGCGGGGATGCTCGTGTGCCTGATATATGCCCTGGAAGGAAACGACTGCCATCAGGAGAACCTCATCGCGGCGGGCGAGCATCCGGTGCTCATTGACCATGAAACCATGCTCCAGCCGCGCATCCGGTACTTCGGACCGCCGGGAGAGGAGGGACCGCTCTCCCTTGCCGTCCGGTTTTTCTATGAGGACTCGGTGTTCCGCACCGCCTTGCTCCCGCGTCGGGAGATCCGGCCTACGGGTGAGAGCTACGACGTCAGCGGGCTGGGCGGAACCGAAGTTCAACTGACGCACCGGCGGAGAAGAATCTGGGAGAACATTAATACCGACGCCATGCGACTTCGGGATCGGAACCGATTTCCATCCGGCCGACCCACAATGTCGTGATCCTGGATGGCGAGAAGGTGCAGGCGGCCCCCTACGTGGACCAGATGGCCGCCGGGTTCGAGCAGATGTATCGTTTTCTCCAGGCGCGGCGGGCCGAGTTGTTGGGTCCCCAACGGTCCTCTCCGTAACTGGTCGGGCCTGCGTTTCGTGTTCAGGGACACTTGGATATACGGTTCGATGCTGAAGCGGCTGTATTCTCCCCGCTGCCTCCGCCATGGCATGGACGCGAGCATCGAACTGGAGCTGTTTACCCGCCCCTTGCTCTATGCCGAGGACCGCCCCTCCACTTGGCCGATCCTGGCAGATGAGCGAAGGAGCCTCCTGCAAGGGGATATCCCCTTATTCCAATATGCAGCGGAGGGCGACAGCCTGAGTCCTCGAAGGTGGTGGCTCGATCCCTCAATTCTTTCGGGAATCCGGGTTTTCTCAGGTCCAAAGACGTTTCGAAACCTTGAGCGAGGAAGACTTGGAGCGCCAATTGGGATTCCTGCGCGCTTCGTTCGAGCTGCAAGGAGGCGAGGCCGAGATGGTGGGCGACACAGCCAGGCTTCCGAGATTCCGGGGGAAGACGGGCCGGGCCCGGACGATTTCCTGGCAGAGGCACTCCGCATCGCCCACCAGATTAGCGGAGCCGCGCGCTCATTCAAGGAGGGTGTTAGTTGGAACACGGTTGCCTATTACGCCGAGGCCAAGCGCTGGCAAGTTGGAGCCCATGACCCCACGCTTCTACGACGGCCTTTGCGGCGTAGCGTTGTTCCTGGCGGCGGCGCAAAAGCTGGGGGCGAGCCGGATTTAACCGCCTTGGCTCGCTCCGCCCTGGCAACGGTTGTCTGGGAGGCGGTGCGGCCCGACTATGTCCGGGTGCTCTTCAAGCCGGGCATCGGCGCCGGGTCCGGTCAGTCCTCCGTCATCTACGCACTCGTCCGTGCGAGTGAGTTCCTGGGAGAAGAGGAATGGCTCCACCATGCCCGGCGTTTTGCCGAAATGCTCGATGCCGAGAGGATTACGTCGGACCGCAGATTCGACCTGATATCGGGAGCGGCGGGAGCGGCGCTGGCTCTGCTGGCACTCTATCGGGCGACGCGGCTTCCGGAGGCCCTCGATAAAGCGGCCCTGTGCGGGGAGCATCTCTTGCAGCATCGGTCGGCCAGTCGGCAGGGACCGCGGGCATGGAAAACGGTTAGGGAAGAGATGCTGACCGGGTTTTCGCACGGCGCTGCCGGGATCGCTTATGCACTTCTTAAGTTGTATGAAGCCACCGGCAAGAGCTCATTCCGGGAAGCGGCGCTGGAGGCGGAAGCTTATGAAACCAGTGTTTTCCTGCCTGAGGTTTCCAACTGGCCCGACTTCCGCCAACCGCCTACCGGGCAGGGTTATGTCCATCAGACGGCTTGGTGCCACGGGGCCCCTGGAATTGCTTTGAGCCGCTTGGCTGCACTTCCGATCCTCGATACTCCCCAGGTCCGCCAGGATATTTCCCATGGTTTGCGGGCCACCCGGCTAGCGGGAACAGAGGGGCAGGATACGGTATGCTGCGGTGCGATGGGGCGCGTCGAGACGCTGGTGGAGGCGGCCAAAATGCTCGGCGATCCGGCTTACTTACAGCACGCCCAAGAAATGGCGTCTTCTATCCTTCGCCGTTCCCGACAAGAGGGGAGTTACGCGTTGGGCTGGAAGAAAGCTCCCTACCTTGCCTCGTTTCATCAGGGGATGGCCGGCATTGGGTACGAGTTCTTGCGTCTGGCGGCTCCGGATTCCTTGCCATCGCTCCTGCTCTGGGAATGAAAAGTCAACGTTCGGTCAGCCTAAGTCATGCAGCCTTACCGAAAGGACACGATTCTGTTCCGGATTTCCTAATTTGCAATTGGTCCTCATATTATCGGCCCCACTTGGACTATTGTTGAACTGGAAAGTCTGAGGGTGAGCCCCAAGAATACAAAGAGGTGTCTCAGGAAACCGTCATCATGCCGTTCAACGATTCAGGACTACAGAAGGTACTTCAAGGAAAATGTGCAAGCATTGCGATACGCTGTTGCTTGGTTGCAAGCGCCTGCCGCTTGGTAATCAGACCTTTGGTCCTGTTCCGCGGCCAGTTTTGCCTGGTCGTCCAATTCGGTGATCCGCAGTTCCGTTTAGTTGACTCCCAGCTGCATGCTTCCGCTACCACAATGACATGCCTCTTGCGCGCCATAAGAGACGAGGCACAAGCGGCGCAGCAATGTTGGAACCGTTCGGGCCGTGGTCGGGGGCAGTCAGGCCCAGTCGGTTACACCCTGTGGGCCAGCACCTTTTCATGGCGCACTGAGCAAGGCAGGCTAGAGACGGGCTTTTTGTCTTCCCAACCTCTGCGGTTCCCTCGACCGCTACCACCGCTACAGCGATGTTTGACAAGATGGCATGTCGAGAGCCTTGAGTCAAGACGTGTTTGACCCACTTGGGCGCCGTTCGCTTGGCGTACGGCTTCGATTTAGGCAAACGTGACCCGCAGGAACTCTCGGACAACGACGACATTCGTCATCTCTGCATGAGAACGCTGCAACATTCGATTGAGGAACCATGGGAGGCAGCCGCACAGCAACTGGAAGCGTCGCGGAGTTACTACGCGAATTAGGCGCTCAGAAACTTCCCCACGCCAATGGCAGGTCGCTATATGACCATTTGGTCGGCACCAAAGCCATTTTGCGAAGCTGGTTGCAGCCGGATTGGGTCTGCGATGCGGGAGCTCTTCACAGCATCTACGGAACTGTGGTCTACAACCGGCAACTTGTCCCGCTGACTCGCCGGTCGGAGATACGGGCGGCAGTAGGCTCGCGAGCCGAGCGGTTGGCATATCTCTTCGGCATCGTCTCGCGCCGTGACCTGCTCTGGCAATTGCAGTCCTGTGACAGTATACCGACCGAAGGTCTACGCGTGGAGTGCAAAGTTGCCAAAGATGGCGGGCAGGCTGAGCAACTAACCATCGATGAGGCGGCATCGCTACTCGTACTTCACTTGGCCAATATCGCCGAGCAATCTTGCTGCGGCGACGGATCGCCACCCTGTATCTTGCTAATCTGAGCAGCATGGGTCTCATCCTCAATCGAATATCAACTGATATTCCTCTGAATGTTGGATCGCTGCAGGCAAGTCGTTTCGCCCGAGGACGCACGTTCAGATCAAAATACCGGTCCCGGTAAAGTCCTAACACCTGCTCCACCACCGCCAGCGGCAATCGTTTCGGCGAAGGCTTCCCTTGGCGACGATCGAACAGACCGTCGTAACCGAACTCTTCATAGCGTTCCCGCCAGCGCCGCATCGACCGATCGCTCAGTCCGAGAATCTCGGCCGCCTGCCACCACGTGATCTTTTTCGCCATGGCTCGCAAAATCGCTTCCTGTACTTTCATCGCCCGCTCCACTGCGGCCTTCCGGTAACAAATCACGCTTGGCATGGTCTCTTACCCTCGCCGCCCGCAAAAGAGACAGATCACGCATGTGCTAACGACAAGTGCCAAACTTTGGCTTGACATTCGCGGGATCCGAGCATATAAAGTCGCGCTGTGAGCCATTTCCGACTTCCTCGTAGTAGGAGGGAAGTCATCCATGGAATTAGATCGGTTGGAGCCCTCGAGCATTTCCGGGGCATTTCCGCAACTATGCCGGCGGCACATGGTGCCCCCGAAGCAGCTGATGCGCTGATTGAGCGCGATGGACGTGAATGAAAGCAGATTGAGGAAGCCACCGCCGGCCGCATGAAGGATGGGCTTGGAGAGTCTTTGCGCTTAGCGCAAGATTAGCGACGCTAAATTAGTCGCGTGTGAGCGCATGCTCATCCAGAGTTGCAGACGCGTGCACCGGCTTATATCTGTAACGCTCTCTGATGGGTCAGGTCGATTTCGTTCAACCACGCGATATACGACCCGGCGTGACCTGAGTCGTCGGTCGCGCGATACAATCACCAGCTTCCCCCTGAGCTCGGGGTTCGCTCAGTGAGAGGATTGTTTTCTGTCTTTCATTTGCGCTAGAGCGATGGAGAAACCATTGACCGCCCCGGACAACTGTGTTGTGTGTCCGCTGAAACAGCTTTTCTGGTGGCTTGGGGCAGTCCTTGTTCTCTGCAACCTGGGACTCGCCCAGACGGTTGGTCCGAATCGAGTGGCCAGCAGAAGAGAATCGTCGCCCCGCCGACTTACTCTGCTGGAAAGCCTGGAATCGACACTCGCGAATGAGCCCCAGCTACACATCCAGCAACAGCAAGTGGAGATCAGCCGCGCGCTCAAACAGCAGGCCGCCGGACAATTCGACCTTACGCTGGGCGGCAACTTTTCGCAGGCACATACCAATTCTCCTCTAACACTGGCCGAGCGAGCACTCGTGGTGGCGGAAGGCTTCGCGCCTACCAGCAACCTCGCCCAGAACCTCACTAATCTCAATCTCGAAGTGAGTAAATTGTATCGGACTGGCATGGAGATCAGTCTTCTATATCAGACAACACGCACCACTGATAACCTGACTACCACAGAGGGCACTAATGTCTCCAGTATTGCTTTTCAAGTGGTGATCCCTTTGCTTCGGGGACGGGGCCGGGCAGCGGTGGGAGCTCAAGAGACGGCGGCAGGCGAGGAAGTCAGTGCCACCCTGCTAGATCTGAATCAAACCATCAGTGATCTACTGGCCGGGACAACGGCGAGCTACTGGAACGCCGTCGCCGCCACGAGCCAACTGGAGGTGGCTTGGAGTTCGGAGGAGCGGGGCAGAACGTATGTGGACAACGTGCAGATGCTCATCCAGGCGGACCGACTGGCGAAGTCGGAGATTAATCAAGCCACTGCCAATCTCAACGCGCGCACGGCAAGCCGAGTCGTAGCCGAGCAAAATTTTATCCAGGCACAGCAGCAACTTGCGGTGTCGATGGGGCTGGATGTCGCCCAGATCGCACGCGCGAATTTTTCTTTCGAAGACTTTCCGCAGCCCGAGTCGCAGAGACTGCCTGTCCTAAATGCGGATGTAATTGCGAAATACGTGCAGCAAGCGCTCAGCAGGCGAGCCGATTACCTGGCGGCGCAAAGGAGAATAGAAGAGTCCCGCGTTCTGCTGGTGGCCGCTCGCAATTCGTTGAAGCCTCGACTCGACCTTAACTTCGATACGGGATCTACAGGGCTGTCTGAGGGTACAGCGCCGGCACAGTTCCTCAACTCGCCGTATCACTCTGTTCAAGGGTTGGATGCGACGGCCGGGATTACCTACAATTTTCCCCTTCGCAACGACTCTGCCATTGGCCAGGTGCGCCAAGCACAGGGCAGTTTGACGCAAGCGCAATTAAGAGCAGTCGATGTCAGCCGCCGCATTTCATCCGCGGTAGTCACCGCGTACAGTGCGGTTCATAACGCGGCTACGCAACTGGACAAAACACGTGAATCGGTCAAGTTCTTCGAGGCGGCTTTGGAGGGAGAACGGGAGAAGTTCAGCCTGGGATTCAATTCGCTTGTCGATGTGCTCACGGTCGAAGATCGTTTAACGACGGCCATGACAACCCAGGTAAGCGCGGAACTTGGTTATGCCCTGGCATTAACCCAGCTTCGTTCTGCCACCGGCACTATTGTTGAACCGGATAAAGAGGTTCACTCGGTTGATCGGGACGTATTCTTCACGCTGCCCTAGACGCCCTCGCAAAGAGAGTGTAAATTCGCGGCTCAGGACGGATCCCCATATGGATACCGGCATTTTTCGGAAGGTTTCACTGGAGCGCCTTTCGTCTCCTGAACAACTGGACCAACTTCTGCGCGTTACCACACCGAAAAACTGGCTGGCCCTTGCGGCCCTGTTCGCCGTTTTGTCGGTGATCGTGATCTGGGGCATCGCCGGAACAATTCCGACGAAGGTGCAAGGGCAGGGCGTTATTGTGCGCAGCGGCACGGTTCTCAACGTGGTCACGGTGGGCTCCGGCCTAGTGACGAATTTGTACGTCAATCCCGGCGATCGCGTAAAACCTAACCAGTTGGTGGCAGAAGTTGCTGAGCCGAAAGAACTGGAGCAAGTTCGGCTGGCAAAGGAAGCGCTCGCGGAGGCATTACGCGACCGCCAGCTTAAGTTGAAACTTCACGAGCAGAGCGCTCATCTTCGAATCGACGCACTGACTCGTGAAAAATCGAATGCGGAAAACCAGATCACGGAGCTTCGCCAGCAGGCGAACTTCGTGGGCGAGCAGATCAAGGTTGATGAACAACTGCTTTCCAAAGGACTCATCACCCGGGAACACACTTTGGCAACGCAACAGAAACTAAGCAGTTTGAACGGGCAAATAGCAGCCTTGCAAGCCCAAATCAAACAGTTCGATGCCGACATCTTTGCGGCACAGACTGAGCCTATCGAGTCTGATGTCCAGAGCACGAACGACATTGCCGAGAAGCAGCGCAGCCTGACGGCACTGGAGAAAGAACTGGAAATGATCTCGAATGTCGTAAGTCCCTTTGGAGGCCAGGTGGTGGAACTGAAGGCGGTACAAGGGACGCCAGTCGAGGCCGGATCACCGATTCTAAGCATTCAGCCGGAAGCAACACAGCTGGAAGTGATCATGTACCTGCCTTCGGACAAGGCGAAGGCGGTCGCCCCGGGCATGGAAGCTCAAGTCTCACCCTCGGTTGTGAAGCGAGAGGAGTACGGGTTTATTCGCAGCAAGGTCACGTACGTGGCGGACTTTCCCGCAAGCTCCGCTGCCGTAATGCGGAATTTCGAGAACCAGACGCTAGTGGAATCGCTGCTCGGAGCCGGTCCAGTGACGGAGGTGCATCTGGCCATGACCTCTAATCCAAATAGCTATAACGGTTTCATGTGGTCTTCTGGCAAAGGACCTCCAATCAAGCTGTCAAGCGGCACGATCTGCACGGCACTGATAGTCACGCGCGAACAGAACCCAGTGAGCCTTCTTTTCCCCTATGTTAAGGAAAAGCTCGGTGTAACTTAGTCCCATGGATGCCTCGGTTATAGTTCCCCGCCAGAGGAGGAAAGTCATTCCTCGGTTCCTCCTGAAAAATCGGGTGAAGACTCCCACTGTCATCCAAATGGAGGCGGTGGAATGCGGCGCGGCCGCGTTGTCCATAGTCCTGAGATACTACGGTCGGTTCGTGCCGCTAGAAGAGCTGCGCGTGGCATGTGGTGTATCGCGTGACGGAAGCCGAGCCAGCAACGTGCTGAAGGCGGCTCGGAACTTTGGCCTCGGGGCGAAAGGTTACAAAAAGGAGCCCGAACAGCTTCGCCAACTGCCGCTGCCGATGATCGTCTTCTGGAACTTCAACCATTTCGTCGTGGTGGAGGGTTTCAAAAAAAACAAGGCTTTTCTGAATGACCCCGCAGTCGGCCGGCGAGTTGTATCAGCCGAAGAGTTCGATCAATCGTTTACCGGCGTTGTCCTGGTATTCGAAAAAGAGTCCACCTTCGAAAAAGGCGGTCAAAGGCCCAGCGTTCGAAGAGCCCTGATTAAGAGGCTGCAGGGCAGCAGGCTTGCCCTACTTTATGTCGTGCTCGCGACGTTGGGACTGGCTGTTCCTAACCTGGTCATTCCAATCTTTTCCAAGGTCTACATCGACAACTTTTTGGTCGCCGGGTTGCAAAGCTGGCTGAAGCCCCTTTTGTTGGCAATGGCGATCACCGCAATTCTGAAAGCCTTGCTTACCGGGCTGCAACAACATTCGCTGATGCGATTCGAGACAAAGATGGCGATTGGATCGTCAGCCAAGTTCTTTTGGCACGTGCTTCGCTTGCCGATGGAATTTTTCGCGCAGCGATATGCAGGCGAGATCGGCTCGCGGGTGCAAATCAACGATCGCGTGGCAACGCTGCTGTCGGGTGATGTCGCAACCAACCTGGTGAACATTCTTCTGATCGGCTTTTACGCCGCGCTGATGTTCCGGTACGACGTGACCCTGACGCTCATCGGAATCGCAATGGCTATAGCGAACTTGGCCGCCTTACGGTTGGTTTCACGGCAAAGAGTCGACCGGAATAGCAAACTCCTTCAGGAGCGGGGCAAGCTTATGGGCATTTCCATGGCCGGCCTCATGACCATCGAAACCCTGAAAGCGACCGGCTCGGAATCGGACTTCTTTGCTCGCTGGTCGGGGCAACAGGTGAAAGTTACCAACGCGGAGCAGGGCTTGGCCGTCTCCTCTGCGATGCTTTCGGCCGTGCCTCCTCTGTTGACAGCGCTGAATACGGCAGTGATTCTCGGCGTTGGCGCCCGACGGGTCATGGATGGCTTTCTTACCATGGGAATGCTGGTTGCGTTTCAGGCTCTAATGGCGAGCTTCATTGCGCCGGTAAATGAGCTCGTAGATCTCGGCGGCAGGATGCAAGAGATCGAGGGCGATCTCAATCGGGTTGACGACGTACTCCGACATTCTGCTGACCCTCAGGTACAGGTTGCGCCGGCAAATACACCGACGGATCGTCTAGATGGAAAGATCGAACTGCGCAACGTAACCTTCGGCTACAGTCGCTTAGAGCCGCCACTGATACGGGATTTAAACCTTATGGTTCGACCGGGACAGCGAGTAGCAATAGTAGGTGCCTCCGGCAGCGGCAAATCGACAATTGCGAAGCTAGTAACTGGGCTATTTCCACCCTGGTCTGGTGAAATACTTTTTGATGGCAGGCCGCGCGAGTCTATTCCCCGTCGCATTTTGAATAACTCGATCGCCCTTGTAGATCAAGACATCATTCTTTTTGAGGGCAGGGTGCGTGACAACATAACCCTGTGGGACTCGACAATCGGAGAACAGCAAATAACCGAGGCAGCGAAAGACGCTTGTATCCATGCCGAACTCACTGAGCGGCTCGGCGGTTACGACTGCACCGTCGATGAAGACGGCAGAAATTTCAGTGGCGGACAGAGGCAGCGGCTTGAGATTGCCCGAGCCTTAGTGGGGAACCCCAGTATTTTAGTTGAGGACGAGGCCACAGCCGCACTCGATGCATTTACAGAAAAAATGATTGCCGACAACCTCCGCCAGCGGGGCTGCACGTGCCTGATCGTTGCGCACCGTCTCAGCACCATTCGCGATTGCGATGAAATCATTGTCCTATCACGCGGTGAGGTAGTACAACGTGGGACCCATGATGAACTGATTGGCGTTTTGGGAGAGTATAAAACCCTGGTGGAGACTGCTTGAGCTTGCGAAAGGAATGCGCGCTTCAGTTGTAGCTGTTACGGAATATGTCACTTACAGCCGCAGGCAAATTAAAGGACCTTGGTCCCGTGCGTGAGCTGGTGTGCAATACCGCCTTCTCAGTTGAGGATCCCGACAAGGTATGGGTAGTTCTTGCTGGAACGCTCGACCTTTTTCTGGTGGACATCGGTGAAGATGGATCTATCGGTCCTCGGTCGCACATTCTGCGCGTCGAGGAAGGCGGTGCTTTGTTTGGCTTTAATCCCCGGAGAGGCGCCGGAACGGATTTGCTCGCGAACGCGGGACCTGACACCAAGCTGCTCTGTCTGGACAAGGCACTGCTCGAGCGCATTGCTGGCAGCTTGGAATCCCATCCACTCCTTCCGTTACTGGAACAGTGGATCACCAGTCTGAGCACGGCAGCGGCGGACACGATCGCTCCCAAGTCTTTTGTCAGATTGAAGCCGGGCAAAGAAGTGAGATTCGAGGATAGCCCTGGAGCTATTCTCCCGCTTGAGCAGTTGGTTTGGGTGCGGCCGACTCAGGGCACTGCTCATTTCTTGGGAAGCGAGATAGTTCCCGCTCTCGATCCGCAGCACTATTTTCCTGTGACTCGCCGTACTTGGCTTGCATGCGCACCACACACGACACTTACATGCATCGACACGCAACGGTGGCTGCAGCAAGACACCGAGTGGTTGGGCTTGCGTACATTTTCCGATCTCATTCGGTCTTATCTAGTTTGCCGCCGAAAGAATCGGGAAGAGAGAGAACGAGAACGTATGCTGGCGAGCGCGGAGGCAGATGGGCTGAGGGTCGAAAACGCGCTACTCACGCTGGCTGCACCGCTGCAGGAATCTGGCCAGGAACTGCAGGACGCTGGCGTCAGCGGTGATCCGATGCTGCGGGCTTGCGAGGCCGTGGGACGTGCATCTGGAATCAAGTTCCAACCGCCAGTGGGCTCTCTTCGCGGCATCAAGCAGCGCGATCCGGTATCTGCCATTGCAAAGGCTTCCGGAGTTCGTGTGCGTCTTGTGCTCCTCAGGGGAACGTGGTGGAAGCAGGATAATGGTCCGTTGCTCGGATTTCTCGCTGCCGACAACCGGCCTGTCGCCCTGTTGCCCCGTGCGACCACGAGTTACCGCGTGTTTGATCCCGCGCTTCACAACAGCGTGAATGTCACTGAGGAGTTGGCGACAGAGATAAGGGAGGTGGGATACGTCTTCTATCGACCTTTTCCCGCCCAGCAAATCAAAATCAGGGACTTGTTTTCCTTCGCCCTGCAGGGATGCCGCCGCGACGTTGCCGCCATCGTGCTGATGGGCATTGCCACTGGCGTGCTGGCGATGCTGCCGCCAATTTTTACAGGCATCATTTTCGATGACATCATTCCCGGAGCACAGCGCCATGCGCTTACCGAATTAACTGCTTTTCTCGTGGTCAGTGCCTTCGCTGCAGCGCTCTTCGGCCTGACTCGCCAGTTTGCAGTGGTGAGGCTGGAAGGCAAAATGGATGCTTCCACGCAGGCTGCGGTTTGGGACCGGACCATCGCATTGCCCGTGCCGTTCTTCCGGGACTACGCCGCAGGTGATTTGGCCATGCGAGGGCTCGTGATCGGCCAAGTCCGGCAGATCCTCACCGGCTCAACGCTGTCCTCGATCCTCTCCGGCGTCTTCTCGATTTTCAGTTTCGCGCTGCTGTTCTACTACAGTTGGCAATTGGCGATACTGGCAACAACGCTGACCGCGGTTGCTGTCCTGGTCTCATTTGTGTGCGGCTACTTCAAGGTCAGATACCAGCGCGAGATGTCCGAAGTGCAGGGCCGAATCTCCGGCATGGTGCTGCAGTTCATCAATGGCATCGCCAAATTCCGAGTGTCTGGGACTGAGGCGCGAGTATTCGCCAGGTGGGCGAGGGAGTTTACGGACCAGAAGCTCATTTACTTTCGTGTGCGAAAGCTCTCGAATGCGCTCGCGGTTTTCAATGCCACTTTTCCGGTAGCCGCGTACGGCGCGATTTTCTATTGTGCAGCTTATTTGCTGTCCACACCATCGGTCTCGCACATGAGTTCAGGGCAATTCCTTGCCTTCTTTGCGGCATTCGTGCAGTTCCTTGCGGCAGGGCTTGCGTTGACTTCGGCAGCAGTTTCCATGTTGATGGTGATCCCGCTGGCGGAGCGGGCCAAACCAATTTTGGAAACCCTGCCCGAAGTGGATACACAAAAGACCGACCCCGGAGAGCTCTCCGGGCGCATCGAGATAAACCACGTCTTCTTTCGCTATCGCAAAGAGATGTCGGTGGTGATTAACGACGTATCGTTGAGTATTTCCCCCGGGCAATTCATCGCCTTCGTGGGCATGTCTGGAAGCGGAAAATCGACCCTGTTTCGGCTGCTACTCGGCTTCGAACGACCGGATTCGGGCGCAATCTATTTCGACGGGCAGGAACTGGCGGGGTTGGACCTGGAGGCGGTGCGAAGACAGCTCGGCGTGGTGCTGCAAAACGGGCGTGTTCTAACGGGCGACATTTTCACCAACATCGTGGGCGCGGCCCGGCGGACGTTCGAAGATGCCTGGGAGGCCGCGCGGCTGTCCGGTCTTGACCACGACATCGAAGAAATGCCAATGGGGATGCACACAATGGTGAGCGAAGCTGGAGGCGGCCTTTCAGGCGGGCAGCGGCAGAGACTGATGATTGCCCGCGCCATTGTCGGCAAACCGCGCATTTTGTTGTTCGATGAGGCCACCAGCGCCCTGGATAACCACACACAAGCGATCGTCAGCAAGAGCTTGGAGAATCTGAACGCCACCCGGATTGTGATTGCTCATCGGCTCAGCACGGTGATCAATGCCGATCGCATCTTCGTGATGGATAAGGGACGCATCGTACAGACCGGAACTTATTCGGAACTCGTGCGAGAAGAGGGTGTTTTTACCCTATTGACGAAGCGGCAGCTGAATTGAGATTTCAGGAATGATTGGTTTAATAGCGGGCGCTCACTCAGTCCACTTGATACTGTAGGCGGGCCAGATCGGCAGCGGACGGGAAATGAGAGGATGATATGAGAAAAGCTCTCTACATGTTCGGGGTTCTAGACGACTCCGATCTCGAGTGGCTCAGCAAGAGCGGGAGCACGCGTTTTCTGGAGGCCGGCAAGACAATCATTACCCAAGGCAAACCTGTTGGTTCGCTGTTCATCGTTCTGAGTGGGGAGCTACAGGTCTATTCCGAGAAAATCGAAATTGCCCGTCTTCAATCCGGCGAAATCGTAGGCGAGATCTCGTTTGTCGATTCCCGACCTCCGCTGGCCAGCGTCAAGGCTGTCGTCCAATCCAGCGTGTTTGTCATCAACGCCGAACTCGTCCGTGGCAAGCTCGCGAAGGACCCAAGTTTTGCGTCAAGGTTTTATCGAGCGGTGGCAATCTTCCTGGCCGATCGCCTTCGGGTGACCACTTCCCGATTCGGATACGGACGAGCGGATCCGGACACAGTCGAGAATACCGACCCAGATGAACTATACCCGGAATTGCTTGGAGCAGTTGATCTTGCCGCAACCCGATTCGACAAACTCCTGCGGCGGATCTCGGCGCACAGCGGGTTAGCCGGCGGGGTGAATTTGACTCAGAACGAATAACGCACGAACGATCTCCCTGCACCACACTGCGTGTGCTAACTGATGTTCAGAGAGACGCTGTAAAACTTTGTGGCACGCAAGGCGACGGCTCTTTCTGCGAACACACAACCTGATCACGTTGCTCGGCGAGATGTGGACGCAGGCCAAGCCGGACGGCTACACGGAAATCGACCCGTTCTCAGCTTTGCGACTGCCCGCGCCTGCTCCGCTCAACGAACGCTGCTTGACCGTAAGTGTCAGAGCAAACACACGGTTGACAGGTTGAATCCGGATGCCGCCGAGCACCCGGCACGATTCAGTCCGAGTCAGCGATCGAGTTTCATAATTATTCAAGCGGTGTGCTTTCGTCGGTAGGGCGCTTTCGTGTGCTCGTTTTGGCAGAATATTTAGGGGATTTTGGTTGTCGGCGTAGGATGGTCGATTTGGAGACCAGGCGGAATCAACTGAACAATCGAGGTACTCCTTCCGTAAGAGGACTTGATACCGTGAACCGAAATTCTGTCACCATCGTTCTTCTTCAATGCATCCTGCAAGTAACGCGTGGCAGCAGAAAAGCCCTCAGAGAAAGAGGCTCCCGTGGGAAGATTGAAGAATAGCGGAAAAGAGTGGGTATGACCCTGGCGGTCCGTCTGGACAAGCTTGCAATTCTTTCCCTCGATCCGAAGAATTCCACTGAATACCTGGGTTTCTTTGACCACGGCAACCTCCAGCAAAAGAGAAAGAATGCTCGGTAAGTTGATCCGCACAGTGATGGCGCTGTTCAACCGTCAAACGTGTAATTCGCCGCTGCCGAAGGTGTCGTAGGAGCATTGGCAGCCTCCCGACAGCCCGCCATAACGGCAGCCACCAAAAAGCGGCGTTAGTCGCTCTGGCGTGGGGATCCCCGGTCGGAGTGCCACCATAAGATCTCGGATCTTGAACGTAGCCATGACGTCCTCTTTCGTGGTTTACGCCACGATTCAACATTGACTTATCTGAAATCTGGCTTTTGGGGTCCCGGGAAAGTAACTCTAATTCTAGCACTACTTCGACGGCAAACTACTCCCCAATCTCAGAAATGTCAAGTTTATTGGGGAGACGTGTCGTTAGATAGGATGAGAAGGTCGACCCCCGATCACGGATGGCGTTTAAGCTACCGGTGATCAACGCACTCAACGGTGCAATCACAATGGATAAGGAGATCGACCTTGAAGAAGGATAACAATTCTGGAAAGCAGAGTGAACCGACATCGAAGCGGGCGAAGCCGCGGGCCCGATGCGACGGGATACGAAGGAGGTGCTGGCGGAACTGGTGGGAAAACTGAAGGAAAAGCTGGATCCGAAAAAGGTGGCGGCAACGAGCGCCGGAGAAGAGCATCGGCGAGGTGAGGTTCGCCCCAATCTCGATCGTCTGATGGTGGGTGTGGATCTGGGGGTGTCGTTAGACAAAATGCTGTGCGGGAGTGAAATCAACAGCTTGCGAATTTTCCTCAGACGATCAGTCTGCTATGAATTGAACGATGTTCGGTCTGGTGCGGCTTGGTTTTGGTCTCGTCATTCGCCTCTTTCACCCTCGCAAAAATCTGCTCTTGGAAAATCTCGCTCTTCGCCAACAGTTGGCCGTCTTCAAGCGTAAAAACAGTCGGCCCCGACTTGCAAGCCTAGATAAGCTTTTCTGGATCATCCTTCGGCGTTGGTGGTCCTCATGGAAGGACAATCTGATTGTGGTCACACCCGATACTGTGGTTCGCTGGCATCGCACAGGCTTTCAGCTTTACTGGCGGTTTCTTTCCCGAGCGCGAAAGCAACTCGGGCGTCGACCTGTGAGCAGGGACATCCGTGAGCTCATCTTCAAAATGATGTCCGAGAATCCTACATGGCGCGCTCCGCGTATTCATGGCGAACTCGCCATGCTCGGATTCGAGATCTCTGAGCGCACCGTCGCGCGTTGGATGCAGCGTGCTCCGCGGAGCCCTGAATCGGCTCAGCGTTGGCTAACCTTTTTACGTAACCATCGAGAAGGCATCGCCGCCATGGACTTCTTCTCGGTACCGACCATTACCTTCGGCGTGCTTTATGGCTTCTTCATTATTGCCCATGATCGAAGACAGATTCTTCACTTTAACGTGACGCGCCATCCAACGAGTGCCTGGATCGCGCAGCAGTTGCGCGAGGCCTTTCCTTACAAACCCGAAGCCGAGTTTATGATCTTGGATCACGACTCGAAGTACGGCGACGAGGTTCTTGTCTCAATACGCGCCATGGATATTACGCCGATACGGACGGCTGTCGGCTGTTCGTGGCAGAATGGCGTCGCCGAGCGCTGGGTTGGAACCTGTCGGCGAGAATTGCTGGATCAAGTGATCGCTATCAACGAATCGCATCTGAAGAGGCTGCTTGCCTCTTTTGTCCGGTATTACCACGAGGATCGCACTCACTGTGGTTTGGGCAAACAGACTCCGCACTCACGAACACATTGCTTCGGTCAAGGAGTGGTGATCGCTTGGCCTCGTGTCGGCGGCCTTCATCATCGCTACGAACGCGTCGCCTAATCCGTCGTTACTCAGCTTGATTATCCTGACACGCGGATTTCCTGTGTTTAAGACTGGCAAAGTCTTCTCGTGCGTTGAATGGAGCTCGGGGCGGCCGTGCTCTAATGGTTCAGAACTACTGAGCCTTTTCGCATAGGATTGCTGATTTCCGTGTCGAAGTGCTGCGGTTTTAATTTTGGCAAACGACAGGAGCTGATTTAATGCCCAGCCGCTGCGGATGACATGAATGTTACATCTATGAGAGGCAGCATGGATAAGTTCGCACACAGCAAAGCCGCCTCGTGCAAGGCGGCTTCGCAGTTTATGTTCCGAACGACTCAGGATGGCCACTCGTAGGCGTGAGCTCGTGATTTACTTAGCAACTACGAAGGCCACATTGCTCTTGAGCGTGCCGCTGGGAGTGGTCACTTCGACCGTTCCCTTCTTTGCGCCGGTGGGTACGGTGGCGGTGATTTCGGTGGCGGAGACCACGGTAAACGTTGCCGCGGTGCCGTCGAAAGTGACCTTTGTCGCGCCGGTCAGGTTTGTCCCGAGGATCATGATCGACGCTCCCGCCGCGCCTGAGGTTGGTACCGTCTCGACGAACGGGGCCAGTCCTACGGACAAACTAAATACCGTGCCGGCATCTGCGTTCACGGCCCCGCTATAGTAGGTCGTACCGTAAAAGGTGCCGTTGGTGTCTTGAACCAGGCCACCCCAGGGAGCGCTGCCGTCAGTGCAATTCGATTCGGAGCAGAAGTTGTAGAGCGTGGTCAGCGTGCCCGCGGTGGTGATTTTGAAGAGCGTGCCGCAACCACCGTTACAGGAAGTGATGTTGGCCCCGCCCGAAAAAGTTGTCCCGTAGAGGTTGCCGTCGGTGGCTTGAATCAGTCCCGCGTTCGGAGTTGAGCCATCGGTGCAGTCCGTCTTGGCGCAGAAGCTATACAGGGTTTTGAAGGTGCCCGCTGCTGTGATTTCAAAGACTGTACCGCCGGTGCCATGGGCCCCGTTGCCGGAGGTGGTTCCGTAGAAGTTCCCATTCGAAGCCTGAATCAGCGCGCCCGTCGGGCCGCCGCCGTCGTTACCGTCGAATTTGTGCAGCGTGGTGAGCACGCCCGCGGAGGTAATTTTGAAAATTGTGCCGGAGTTGCTATCACCTTCGAGAGTTGTTCCGTAGAAGTCTCCGTTCGTGCCCTGCACCAGTTGGGCGTCCGGGTAGATACCATTCGTGCCATTGAAGCTGAGCAACGAAGTCAGCGTTCCCGCTGTGGTGATTTGGTAGATCGTTCCCTCGCCGGCGGTCCCGCCTTCGGTGGTGGTTCCGAACAGGTCGCCATTGGTGGCCTGAATCAGGCCGACTTCGGGCTCCGTGCCATCGGTGCCGTCGAAGGAGTGCAGCGTGGTGAGTGTACCCGCGGAAGTGATTTGGAAGACAGTGCCGTCGCTGTTCGCCCCGCCGCCGGTGGTTGTGCCGTAAAACTTGCCATTGCTGGCGAGCATCACCCCTTGGTACGGCGTGGCTCCGTCCTCACAGGGATAGCCTGAAGTGCAAAAAGTGTGGAGCGTGGTCAGCTGGCCCGCAGTGCTAATTTTGAAAACTGTGCCATTGGTGCCGGTGCTTACTTGCGTTGTTCCGTAAAGGTACCCGTCGGGTCCCTGAACTAGATTGACAGCACGGGGATTGGCGCCGTTGGGCCCGGCGAAAGTGAACAGGCTGGTGAACTTGGTCTGTGCCGGCGAGATAATCGACGTGGCGGCACACAACATGATGATGAGGACTGCACGCAGGGTTATGAGAATAGAGCTTTTCATTTTAGTCTCCTTGAGGGTGCCGTAATGACGTTCACTGAGTAACGCGACAATCCATGGGAAGCGGGGTCATTTCGTCACTCGGGAAGGGCTGGATTGGCCTGGTTTAGGGAAACCCCGTGTAATCCATTGGCTCTTAACACTTTGCAAGCGGTAAAGTCGCCGCCCTGTTCCAGTTCGGCAGCGTTTAGCGGTACCGGAAATCCTGAGATCAGTCCCCGATCCGCTAAATCGACGCTAGAGGTTGCGTCAGACCGTTTCCCGAAGTTGGGGTAGGAAACCCCTACGCTGCCATTACCGCTGAACGAATGATGAACGACCTGACCAATGCCTTCATCATTCAAGGTCACTCGCTCAACGTCAGCTGCAGCCTCGGTATCAGCATCTTTCCGAATGACGGCAGGGACGGAGAGACCCTGGTCAAGCATGCCGATGCAGCGATGTACTGCGCCAAGGAAAACGGACGAAACAACTTCCAGTTCTTCACGCAGAACATGAACGACAACGTTGTGCAGCGGCTGACCCTGGAGAACAGCTTGCGGATAGCGTTGCAGAAGAAAGAATTTTTTCTGATGTATCAGCCGCAACTGGATATCACAACCGGAGAGATTTCTGGAGTGGAAGCACTAATCCGCTGGCAGCACCCGAAATTGGGGCTCGTCGCTCCTAACGAGTTCATACCAATCGCAGAGAATAGCGGCTTAATCATTCCCATCGGCGAATGGGTGCTTCGCACGGCCTGCGAACAGGGTCGAAAATGGCAAGACAAAGGTCTGCCCGCCGTCCCCGTAGCGGTGAATGTGTCAGCCATGCAATTTCGTCATCAAGGCTTCCTCGAAATTGTCCGCAGAGTGTTGCGCGAGACAGCTCTGCCTCCCCAATACCTTGAATTGGAGCTTACAGAGAGTTTGATATTGTCAAATGCAGACGTGATGCTCTCAAAGTTAAGGGAATTGAAAGAGATGGGGGTAGGACTCGCCATCGACGATTTCGGGACAGGGTATTCAAGTTTCAGCTACTTGAGGCAGTTTAGGGTTCACAAGCTGAAGATCGACAGCTCATTTGTGAGAGACGTATGTCTAGATTCCGATGACGCTGCAATCACAGGAGCGATTATTAGTGTGGCAAAGAGCCTTAATCTGAGGGTTATAGCCGAAGGTGTCGAGAACCAGGAGCAGGTGTCATTCCTCCGGGCACATCATTGTGACGAGATCCAAGGATACTACTTCAGCAAGCCTTTATCGCCGGATGGATTTGCAGAGAAGGTATTAAACAACTCACTATCAGCTTCCGTCAACATACAAGATGTTGGTTTCGATCCGACTCTCGCCGACGCTGCGCACGCCCAACAACCACCGCCTGAGGCAAACGAGCGAAGTGGAAGGAACTGCCAGATGACGGCGATAAAGTAAATCTTGATTTCGTACGAAACGTCGTGGGCAAAGCACGCGTAGCCGCTGCTGTCGTCTGTCGCGCTGCAAACGGCTTTCCGCTTGGGACTGGATTTCGGGCGCTACCTGTTACTGAACTCAGATGAATTTGCCGTGATGGTGTTACAGGAGAAATCTAATCCTCCTGGCTTTTCTTCAGATCGTGACGGATCTGGAGGATTCGAAGGCCGAATTGCTTTCGGAGCTTATCCACAAATTGGACTTGCAACTGACCGAAAGTGTGGCGTAATGTCGTTCCGGCCGCCACCGAATGAGATTACGGGTGCTTCGAGCACCACTTCCTCCAGTTCGGACCGCTGCAAATGTTTGGTTTGAAGGAATGACCGTGTATCGTGTATACACTTTTCTGTTTTGTCTTGTTATTTGCAATGTTGCCTTGGGCCAGGATAAGGAGTGAGCTGAAACAGAGCTCCGCGGTTCTGGAAAGAAAAGCCGACTCCCGGTGCGACAAATCCCGTGCCATAGCCGGCATAGTTGCTCTGGATGAGCGACACAATGTTGCCATCCTTGTCGATCGTGGAAAGATAGATGGTGGAGTTGCCGTGCTTGTCTAGTTCCGCCGAGGTGTCGGAAGGAACCACCTGGCAGGCGGCCTTCTTCATGTCGATCAGCTTCGCGCGCTTGTCGGCGAGATCTTTCGAGATGAGCTCTTTGACCGGGATTGGCGTGAAGCGCGGATCGCCGACGTACTGTACATGTCGGCGTAGGCGAGTTTCTTGGCCTCGATCATGACGTGGAGGGCGTCGACCGAGTTATGGCCGAACTGGGCCATGGGGAAGTGCTCCATGATATTGAGCATCGAAAGCGCGGCAATGCCCTGGCCGTTGGGCGGAAGTTCATAGACGGTCCAGCCACGGTAGGTAGTGGAGACGGGCTCGACCCACTCGGGCTGAAAGTCACGGAAATCTTCGAGGGTGTGAGTCCCACCGTGAGCATCGAGGAACTTGACCATCGTGTCCGTCATGGGACCGTTGTAGAAAGCATCGCGGCCGTGCTCGGCAATCTGGCGAAGCGAGCTGGCCAGAGCCGGGTTCTTGAACAGATCACCAGGCTTCGGAGCACTGGGCCAGGTGTCGAAGGTCTCTTTGTAACCGGGCTGGTCGAGAAGACTTTTGGCGATCCAATAGCGGGCGTTGCGCTCGGCCAGGGGAAATCCGTTCTGTGCGTAGTAGATGGCCGGGGCAAGCAGTTGCCTGAAGGGCAGGGTTCCGAAGCGGTTGCGCATGGCGTCCCATCCGGCGACAGCCCCAGGAATGTCGATGGTCTCGACGCCGATGAAGTTCATTTCGGTAATGCCTTTGGATTTGAGGTAATCAATGGTCAATGCTTTTGGTGCCCAGCCGCTGGAGTTGAGGCCGTAAACTTTACCGGTTTTGGTCTCGTAGTAGACCATGAAGAGATCGCCGCCTATGCCATTGACGTAGGGCTGGACGACGCCCATGACGGCGTTGGCCGCGATGGCGGCATCGATAGCGTTACCGCCTTCTTCCAGGATGTGAGCTCCGGCCTGGGAGGCGAGAAACTGCGGGGTTGAGACGATGCCGAACTTCGTGACCACCATGGAGCGGCCCTGTCCTGGGACCGAGGAGAACTGCTGCGCAAGGGCAATCACTGAGCTAAGAAGCAATATGGACAGACAAATGTAGCTTTTCATGTCAATTCCTTGATTGAGCAACGTTCAGAACCCTAGTTATTCAAGGAGTTCGCCATTCTCTCGACGACGTATTCTACAGGCGCCATTATTCCACAACGCTACACATCGCCCGACGAAACACAAAGGCACAGGCAGCACTTGCGCCGGGCGTAGCCGTGGATGCGACTCAACGCCTATTGGGGAAAAGCCGTAGGCGGTGCGATTTTCTGCCAGCCTTCACCGTTGAGGGAATCCAGAAAAGCTAACAGATCCTCTTTGGTTTGCTCATCCAAGTAGAAAGGTGTGAGGCGAGTATCCAGGTTAGGGTTCGGCAAGCCTCCTTTTGCATAGACATTCAGAACCTCTCCAAGCGTTTTGATGCTGCCGTCATGCATATAAGGAACGCGTCGCGCAAGATCCCGCAAAGTCGGGACCTTAAACTTCCCCCAATCCCCGCGCTTCTTTGTGATTGCTTCGCGGCCGGGATCCGGATGGGTTTGATCCATACCGATTCCTATGTTGGCAAATTTTTCGTCTGTGAAATTCGGGCCCGAGTGGCACTCGGCACATTCGCCTTTCTTGTTGAAAAAATCGAGACCGTCCTTCTGTCGTTTCGTGAGCGCGGACTTGTCTCCAGCGAGATAGCGGTCGTAGGCAGAATTTCCCGACACGATCGTGCGCTCGAAGGTCGCAATGGCTTGCGCAATCCGTTCAAAGTTGATCGTGCTGTCTCCAAAGGCCGCGGCGAAGATCGGCGCATAACCTTTAATACCGCGAATTCTCTGAACCACCAAGTCCGCTGTCATGCCCATCTCTTCCGGGTCGGTCAACGGGACAATGACCTGCGCCTCCAGGGTGGGTGCACGTCCGTCCCAGAATTGCGACTTGCCCCACGCACGGTTGATAAGGGTTGGCACGTGACGGATGCCGGGCTTTTCGGTTACTCCCTTCGAAAACGATGTGCTGCCCGCGAAGGCATGGTCCGGCTCATGACAGGAGGCGCAGGAGACCATGCCATTCGCGGAGAGGCGCCCATCGAAAAAGAGAATCTTGCCAAGCTCGGCGCGATCCTCTGAGTAAGAATTGTCTTGCGGCCAGGAAATGGCGGGAAGACCCCGCGGGATTGTGAAATCCGCTGATCTTGATGAACCGTTTTCCAGAGGCACGGAAAAAGGTGAGAGCGCTAGCAACAGCGAAACGACGCCACGCCCGAAATTCGAAGGCGGCAACAATCACTCCTCCCCGGCTGTCTGACTGGCTTTCGTCCTGTGAGGAAGATGCGGGGTGATAAAGCGAAACCGCCGCCCGATGATCATCTTCAACAAGAGATGATCGGTACTGCCCGTCACGCCAACGCCAAGGCCGAGGTTGAATTCCCAGTTTGGGCCGAAGTCGTAGTCGATCGTAGGGAAGATTTGATGCTGTTGCAAGTGCACAGGGCTGAACCCCGTAATCGGTCCCAGCGATCCATAGTATTCGAGTCCTGCACTGAACTTTCGCGTCACCGAATACGCAGCTTTGAAATCAGGAGAGAAACCCACGCCTTCTGATACGTCAGGCCCGTGAAGCGAGCGCTCAAGAGCAGGATTGAAGGCCACGTACCAAGACTTCCATTGTTTGTCGATGATCGGCCGAATTTCCCACGTCCAGCTGTCAGGAAAAAAGATGGGCCGCTGGTAACCGAATTCCGTCGAGAGGCTCACTCCAACCGGCCAGTTCCACTTCTCCGGGATGCGAACCCGGGGGCGAATGTGATCGCCAACCCATTTGTAGCCCTGACCAGGGCCATAGCTCGTGAAAACATAGAAGCCGGTTTCAAACCAATCCGTCCAACCCTGGGTAATCTCAACCGTTTCGTGCAATTGATGCTCATCCGGAAGGACACCCTGCTGAATTGTCTTGAAACCCTCGAAGGTGAAATTGCTGTGCAATTCAACCATGGTTCGTCCCGGCGCAACGGTATCGTATCCATAGACCTGAATTTCGTAGTTTCCCTGCGCGTGAAGTTGCGGGTTAGCAAGCAGAATCAGCACTGCCAATTGGGTATATTTCAACGTAACAGGCAAGAATCCTGCCGGCCGCGCTTCTCCGCCGCTCCGCAATCTCCGCGAACTCGGTTCCAATCCTAGCCCCCAATTTCGGTATACGGACGTTTTCGTCCCATCTCAGTGATATTAGTCACACCTTTGCCATCAAGAGAACGGTTGTCGCCAATGATCTCATCAACGTCCAGGCGGCAAATCGACCTGTAATCGCTTGCCTCGTAGACAGGTTTTGCGTAGGTGGGATAAACACTTGCGCCGCTCAAAACCGCTCAACCGCAAAATGTCCCTCCCATCATGGGCTAGCCGATGGCTTGCGGGTGGAAGTTGGTATCTCTTCGGCATCTACTGCCGGATTGCCGCAGCGGTGGTAGCAACGTTGCATCGGGTAGGTTATTAATTGGGACGGTCGTGGGCCGCTTCCGGATGCTATTGCGGAGCCGGCCCACGAACGATTTGAACAAAATCGTCGAGATGGATGTACTTTGCAAATGCGGCCTTGACTTGCCCTGCGTTCAGTTCTGCGCATCGCTTTGCTGCCTGTATCGGCTCGTCAAGCGGCAGGCCGATTAGTGCCCTAGCAAGAATTCCTCCCGCAACCGACTCCTCACTCGATTCTTCCAAGGGAATCTGCCGCAAAAGCAGAGCCTTAGCCTGTTGAAGCTCGCCGCGAGAGACGTCCTGAGTCCGCATCTGTTCCAGATCGCGCTGAATCAGCGCTCTCGCCTTGGAGACATTTTCCGGGTTACAACCGTACAGGACGGAATACGTAGCCCTGCTCTCCGATGCGCTGAGACTTACGTCCACCGTATAGACATAGCCCGCCACCTGCCGCAAGTCGTGATATAACCGCGTGGCGTAAAAGCCTCCGCCCAGGACGTGACTGCCCAGTTGCAGCGGATAGTAGTCGGGATCGAAACGATTGAGATTCAGTTGCTCTGAAAGAGTGACCGAATCCTGCACAGCTTCCCTGTCGGCCACATTTGCGGCGGAAGGTTTGTTGAGAGGGACGGGTGGCAACTCGACGTTCGGTTTGGGGCCTGCGGTCTTCCAATCGCCGAACCATTTCTCGATCACTGACTCGGCTTCCTCCGGCGTTACATTTCCGATGACAACGATGTTGGTCAGATCCGGCCGAAAGGCGGCGGCATAAAATTTCTTCACATCGTCAAGAGTGAGTTTGCCAACAGTAGCCGGAGTCACTTCTCTTAAGGAGGGATCGCCGGTCGGCAGCAACGCCACATCGAGGGCGCGCGAGGTTCGGTACCCTGGGCTCCGGAGCTGTCCTGCTACAAATTGCCCCGTTTGCTGCTGGACGACGGTGAAGGCCTGAGCTGGCAGAGCGGGATGAAGCTCGTTATCCGCAAGGAGTTCAACACCACGAGAGAAATGCTCTTTCAACACATCCAGAGAAAAATGGAAACCCGCGCTCTCGTTTGCGGCAATGTCGTCTAGCGCCTTCTGGAATGCCAGCCGATCCAGCGTCTGCGTTCCGTAGGAAAAGAGGCCGTCGAGAATGTCAGAGACGCCTTCCTGCCCGGGCGGCGTTTCCAGATCGGAGTCGTGCTTTACCGCGCCTACGACCGACACGGTTGGGCTGGTCCGATCCGTTTTAACGATCAAACGAATCCCGTTGGGCAGCTTTGTGTCCGAAACCTCGATGAAATTTGCAGAAACTTTAAACTGCGCCAGTGCGCCTGCCGCCCACGTGGGGAGCATCACAGGCTTGGTCGGTGCTGAGGTAACCTCCTCGGCGCCGCCGTAACCTTTGCCTGCCACTGGCTCTCCGGTCGGGACCGGCTTCAGGATCGCCGTGATCGAGTTTTGGTCAGCGAGGTAGCGTGTCGTGATACACCCAGACAGGATCGAAGTAGAAGTCAACAAAAGTGAACTCCACGCTGCACTCGCCGGAGCGCCTGTCGCAGCTTCGCGGCAGGTTTCCTTTGACATAATTCGTCTTGAGCTCGAAGCACGAATCAAGCGTTGCGGCGGCGAGATGCGACTGGTAGTCCCACCTGATGTCCCCTGGCGGGTACGGACACACCCAGCTCCGTCCCTAGTCAAAGTTGTGGCACGCGCCCACCAGTGGTGCGAGTGGGTCATCTCTGGGAAAGTCTGGAGCGGGAGATCGATTGCGGAGAAGACTGGTTTGGATGAGCGTTACGCGAGTCAGATTCTGGAGTGTGCCTTCCTCGCTCCCGACATCGTGGCTGCCATCCTCGATGGACGGCAGCCTGAAGGTCTGATCTGGAAACAATGACGCGCCGTGTACCGATGAACTGGGTTGAGCAACGCAAGCGATTCGGGTTTCCACCATCTGGCGTGGATGTCAATTGACGGATTTCCCAGACGGGGCCGCTTGAGAGAGTTCAGCCAGTTCGGAAGCGCAATGGTATCCGTCAGGCTGACTTCTTTTGTGGTGCGGCGAATTCTAGGACTTTCCCTTGTTGTTCCGGCGGAACCCACTTGGTTGCCTTCTTCCTGAAGTTGCTAGGTATGTAGAACTCAATGATTTTCGCCATAAATCCTCCCTTTGCAAGAGCCGGTAAGGGGAAGGCTTCCCAAATCGTCGCCGTCCATCTCTCGTGCCCTCACACTTAATAGCGTCAACTGGCTTCAAAGGGGCCCATGCAAGCGAATTTCTTCAGATCAATTCAGACCGCTTCAGTTTGGCTCCATGGACGTTTCCGAGGATCAGGCGCAATATCACACTCACTTGCAGGATTTGCTCACCTTCTCCGCATCGAGTTTGGTGGGAACCAGTAAGTGAGGGGTTCGGGAAACGGGGAAGGTTCTCGAACCCCTCAAAACCAAGAAAGGGTTTGGGCACGTCATCACTCCCTCACGGCAGAAACACGCACACCATAAAATCCGCTGATCTCCTCAAGCTTACCTAGCACCCAAACCCTCTTCCCAAACGTTTAATGGCATCTTCAGAAACCCATCCAAAATCTGCACTCACTGCGCCACCTCATTCCACTCAATTACAATGAGTCGCAGTCAAAATACCCGAGGGGGATAATAATGTCGAATCTACAGAATGCGCTCCAGGAGCTTCGAGAGAAGCGCGATCGAGCGCAGTCAGAAGTTGAAAAATTAAACCAAGTAATTCTTGGGATCGAGTCTTTAGATGGTATAGGAGTGTCCCACAAGACAACCCACGCTACCCGGACGGTCTCAGCGGCCTCGCGACGGAAAATGGCGCTGGCGCAGCAAGCAAGATGGGCAAACGTGCGGAAGAAATCGCGGCCGGTAGCGGGCTCAACTCCTGCCAAGCGCACAATGTCGGCATCAGCCCGCAGGAAAATCGCGGCGGCACAAAGGGCAAGGTGGGCAAAGCTGAAGGCACAGCAGAAGAAGAAATAGGCGGGATTAAAGCGAACGGGCATGCTGCGAGTTACGAAGTTACCATTGTTAATCCGCGATCGCGGTCAGAGCCCCCTCTGTTGGAGTGAAGCTATCGAAAAAGGAGGTCGGTCGACTGCCCCGCGGCCGAATCCAGACAGTTTGCACGAAGCATTGTGCCGTCAGCGGAGATCGCGCCCACGCACCGTCCTGTCGCACGAAGGCCGTTTACAAGAACTGTGTTGTAGGAACTCACAACCTCCAGTCCTCGTATCGTTCCGCTACCCACAGACCTGCCTGCCTGCGAGGAGGCGGTGTATGTAAACGTGTTCCCACGCTGTAATACTTGGAACGTCACGCCGGAGTTGTTGTACCAAATGCCACTGATGTTCACAACCTGATCGCCGGGTTTCACGACGTTGGCAGCAGTTTCGGTCGCATCCGGCATGGTCTTGGATTGAATCGCGACGGGCTTACCAGTACTTGAGACAGGCGATTGGGTTTCCCCCGATCCGCTCCTGGCGGCTGCGTGCTCGGGGATGTCCGATACCATGAGAGCAACTCTCGACCCGTCCTTTGCTTTTTCCCCAGCGTCCGGAAATTGGTGCAGCACCGTATCGCGGGCCGCACCCGCCTTTGGTTCCCGTTCTATAGTACCGACCTGAAGCTGACGATCGGCCAGCATTCGCAGGGCATCGTCGAGCGACATCCCTACGAGCCGTGGAATCTCGACCATCGACGACTGCGACAGGATCAGATCGACACTTGATCCAGTCTTTATGCGGGTGGTGGGCGAAGGAGACTGATTCAGAACGGTGTTTGGATCTTTCGATGGGTCTTCCCTGACCGTTTTCGTTCCGACCACGAGATGCACAGCCGCTAGTTTTGCCGCAGCCTCCGACACCGTGTTTCCGCTGAGGTCGGGGACGGCCACCTGTTTCGGCAGTGCCAGGGACGCCGCAACAACGATTGCCACAATAGCAGCCGCCACCAGGGCGAGGATGGTCCAGGGAAGCTTCTTGTGGGGTGTGGATGCGGCTCGAGGCTCAACTTCCGGCACCCTCGTTTCCACAACTGGAATCGGCGATTTTGGTGCCACGCGCGCTCCCGCTGGTTGACCAGCGACGCTCTTGGGATCTTCGACGTGCGGGCGAAGCGCTTTGAGTAACAACTGAAGATCGGATTTCCAGCGGGCATGCGTCAATTCGATGCCGTTTCGGTAGCACAAGTCTTGGAGGTCATCCGGCAGTTGTTCAGGGAGTGGCATTTTGGCGCCGTGGACAAACACGGGAATTACGGGAATATCCCGCCGCAGTGCAGACGCAGTTTCAAGACGAACAAAGTCAGCGGGATCGTCGAGGCGCCGCCGTCCAGCCTCATTCTTGGCGTCAACCCATCCCTTGCCGATGATCGACAGCAGGACGCCGCAGGTGGCAACGCTGTCGTCAATCGCCTTACGAAAATCGCGACCCGCCTCGATCGCCGCTACATCCATGAAAACCGAGTTCTCGCCGAAGACAGCGACGAGCTCGTCAAACAGAACGTCCCGCCTCGCCTTGGGAGTCGTCTCGACGGTAGCTTACGAAGATCGCACGCATTCGAGCCTCCCTGCTTGCAGTTGGTCTGCGCAGACGTTGTAGCGAAAACGTATCTCCATTTGTTTCCCGGGTCAAGAACTTTGGCTCTTAGCGCACATCTCACGAGTGCAACCCGAAAATCCAGAATATGGCCCAGCATCCACGCCACGGGAAGGGGGCGTCTACAAAAAGGTGGCCCGGATCCGCGGCGGAGGACGAGGACAGATTCTCATTTCCAGGGCGGAGACACCAAAATCATTGCAATTCCGAGCGGAAGAAGTGGCGACGCTCGAAAAGTGGCAGAGGGAGTTCGAAAACCCTGGTTTCACTGGTTTCGAACGCGAATTCCTTGGCGCAGTCGGACGAGGGGCAACTCGTTCTGACTTTATCCTTATTACTGCTGCATGCCTGAGCGATTTCCCTCTCGACGACAACCCAGGTTCCACATCCTGGACAGGTCACGCAGGAGCACACGATGCAATCCGCCATACCAAGATTATAAAGTGCTTCTGATGACGGTCCTGGACTCCACGGCGGCAGGGTTCGACAACTCGCCCGCGCGAGGACAGATTCTTATTTGCAGGATGGAGACACCAGGTCTTTATCGCTTTATCTGCACTATCCGTTTGACCTCAATCTTCAGAAGCAGATGGAGTTTCTGGTCAGGGGACCCATCGAGGAGAGAGCAGACTTGCCCCAGTGTTGAGTTGAACCCAAGCATGTGCCAGCTTGATGTTCCTATTTCCTATCATCAAGACTTCAGCATCTAGTGTCTCAACTTGTTTGTAGATACGCTTTCTTACAAACCTAAGCACTTAGTACAGTGCCATTACCTGTAGCGAAGGAGTGGCGCAAGCCATCTCCTGAGCGGTTATCAATAACAGATAATCAACCTTGTGTATTGAGAACCTCCAGGTGCCAATAACAACCGTGTACTTGGAACCTGAAAGGCTAATTCTCAATCCGTATTCACATGCTTTTCGCCGTTGACTTATTTTGAGCACAAGTCGGCTATAACACCACTGAAAGCGTCCCAATGATATAGCCATTCCCGCTATTATCTTTTACTTGTACCACGCAATCTGTGTGACGATAACTGTCCCGTTCTCGGCTATTCAGCATATTTAGCGATGCTATCCGAGAACCCGCGGAGTTGGCCCGTCAACCGACTGCTTTTGTTGAACTTTCGTTTAGCAAATCGACATGTACCCCTAAGCGATTCAAAAGCCACCTTTTCGAACTGCTGTCCATGGCGTGCCCTATCATGCCTTCCGACCCGCGTACCAGCAGGAAACAGCAATACGTGATCGAACGGCGGATTATGAGATGTACTTTCCGAAGGGCTGCCACCTGGATTCAATCATTTGTAAGCGGAAACAGCCTGGCAAGTCGTGAACCGTGGGATGAATCGGCAATTAACCGACAACGCATCTGGGAACTGCTGAGCAAGGCAGAACCCGCTACTGTGCAGATAGTGCTCGCCGAAGAAAGAAAGCGCCCGCAGGGGGAGGTCGTTACGAGGCTAGGTGCACGCCGGGCAGCGTGATGTTGTCGCTTTCAGCAAGACTTTGATTCCTATTGGCGACGAGCGCCCCAGACTCATCGGTCATGGGGCGCTCTTGCTTTTGCGGTGTCGGGCAGGTTTTACTGGGCGACGTGGAAGCAGCACCCGCACGATTCAACCTGCCGCACACATCAAGATCGGCAGTTGCACGCCGGGTAGCGTGATCTTGTTTCATTCTGCCCGCGAGACTTATGTATTCGTCCGCAAATCGTCTTCTTCCCGTGATGGTAGATACATAACGATCACTTTGCCGGGCTCGTCTTGCACAACTTTGCAAATTCAGGCAGGGATCGCATTTTGGCAAGTTCTGGATCGTCCCACACCTCCAAGCACGGATAACCCTTAGCGACAGCTTGACGCAAGGCGGGCATCGCCTTCGTCGGTTCTCCCAGCAGAACATATGCTTGGCCTTCGCTGTAAATGAGATTCAGATCGTTTGGAGACTTCGCACGCGCGGACAGAGTGTACTGCATTGCATGTGCTTGATCTCCCATTTTGGCGTAAAGCAGTCCGATATCTCCCAAAACGGCTGCGGAATTCGCGTCCGGACCTATCTTTGCGAAGGTTATTGCTCTCTTGTAGGCGGACTGAGCTTTTTCGGATTGTCCCATCCAGCGGTATGAGTCACCTAAGTTCCCCCACAGTTGTTCGTCTCCGCTTGTCCGCTGCACTGCTTTTTCATACATATCGACCGCGTCAGCATAACGTCGCAAGAAAAAATATGAGGTGCCGAGATTGGAATAGGTGGGAGCATCCGGTGCTAGCGCGAGTGCTTTCTCGAATTGTGTAACAGCCTCGCCCCACTTGCCTTTTCGCATGTAGACCACACCGAGGCCTTCATATCCCATGGGACTGTCGCTGGCAATTTCTACGATTGTTTGAAACTCGTTGGATGCCTTGGCATTGTCGCCAAGCCTGAAGTAGGCACTGCCGAGAGCATTGTGATTTTTCCAATAAAATGGATTTACAGATGTCGCTATCTGGTATGCGGAAATCGCTGCTTTTGATTCGTTTTCGTGGCCCTTTACATCTCCACTTTCGATCACAGACTGAGCATAGGTGTCTCCTAGAGCAATATATGCCACGTCCGAGTTGGGCTCCAATTCCGTAGCACGGTGCAATTCCTTCAAAGATTTCTCTCTGTTTTTCGCACTCTTGTAAACTTGGCCCAAGATAGTGTGCGCCTCGGGAGAGTCATCATCTAGCTCCACTGCGCGTAGGGCAGCCGTTGTGGCTGCTTGCAGAAGTTTTGAGTCCTTGAAGATTCCAAACTGCGACAGATAACATCTGGCAAGTCCCACGTTGGCAAGCGAAAACGTATTCTCCAGGTTAATTGCATCCTGATAGATTCCCGCAGCTGCTGCCAGGTCTTTCGGACCTTGCGGCGCTAACTCCATGTAGCGTGCCTTGAGATAGTGGTCGTAGGCCTGATCGCTTGTTGCTGGGTTCATTCCCGCCCGGAAACTCCCCTCACTATTCTGAAGATGCAGCTCCTTGGCCACATGCTCGTATATCTGATCTTCTAGCTCCACCGGCTGTGAACGCTCGCCAGTGAGCTCCGTCGCATCAAGGATGCGACCATGCACAACGTCGTACATCGATAAGCCGACCTTGAAAGCGCCCGCATTCTCCTGCATCTTCCCCTCTATTAGCAGATTGACGCCGAGTCGGCGAGCAATCGATTCTCGACCTGTCTTCGCAGCAATTTCCTCCTTCACCACATCTGAAGGCGAGACATAGATGCTATGGAAGTTCGAGAGTCGAGCGGCGATCCCCGCCGATATACCTTCCGCGAGGTAATTAATTGAAGAGTTGGACGGGTAGTCGAAAGGCAAAACGGCAAGGTAAACCTTTTGGTCAGGGCTCGGGATACCATTTACAAATGCCATCGGAGGGTGGGCCGGAACGACAGACCGCCGCTGACGTAAATATATTGGAACACAGATGCCGATCAAGAGTAGTAAGGCGGCCAGCAGCCACTTGACTCTGTTTTGTCTCTTCACCTCGCCCTGCGGCTCGATGATCGGCGTTGATTTGATCGCACTGGGACTTATTGCGACTTTCTTAGTTTCAGAATCGCGTTTGAGCCTTAGCAGGTCGTTGCGTAGGTCAGCGGCACGCTGGTAACGAAGTTCTCTATCCTTTTCCAGCGCCTTGCAGATGATTTCTTTGAGACCAGGTGGAAAGTTAGGGGATTGATTCGGGAACGCCGGTTCCCGATTCATGATGGCTTCGCAAATGACAGCTGAACTTTCCCCCTTGAACGGCAGTTGTCCGGTTGACATCTCGTACAGCACCACTCCGAAGGAGAATAAGTCTGTCCGTTGATCTAACCGCCGAGCTCTTACCTGCTCTGGGGACATATATGCCACCGTCCCGATCATCGTTCCCGGCGACGTGAGATGGTCATCGTCAAGGGTCATCGATGCGGTTTCCGCTTCGTCGTTTCCGAGCGCGCCATCATTAACGCGAGTGACCTTCGCAAGACCGAAGTCCAAAACCTTGGCATGGCCTCGCTTCGTGACGAATATGTTGGAGGGCTTTATATCACGATGGATGATGCCTTCGTTATGAGCAGCCTCAAGGGCTTCGGAAACCTCAATCCCCAGTGCGAAGAATATGTCCATTGGAAGTGGACGCCCCCCCACCCGATGCTTGAGCGTCATCCCATCTAGGTACTCCATGACGATAAAGGTCTGATTCTCGTGCCTGCCAATCTCATGGATAGTGCAGATGTTCGGATGGTTTAGAGCGGAAGCGGATCGAGCCTCTCGGCGAAGGCGTTCCAGCGCCAAAGCGTCGTGGGCAACGTTGTCAGGCAGGAACTTCAGCGCTACGAGGCGGCCAAGCTCAATATCTAGAGCTTTATAAATAATCCCCATCCCGCCGCTCCCCAGTTTCTCTAGGATTCGATAGTGCGAGATAGTTTGGTCGATCATGAGGGGATGCCAGGAGCCGATGGGTGGAAATCTTAAGCCGGCAGGAAGGCAGAGTCAACCAAGGAACACGGATAGAGGTAAATCAAAAAACTCTTGACACTCACTTAGCGCTTTTGCCATACTGCCGCCCGAGTTTTTCTGCCGACTGTTCCTTCTGTCCACTTCCCTGCGGACGGAATGTGTGGGCGTAATGGAGCACTGGTGCAAACGAATCGTGCCTCACCTTGCCAGTTACGTGTACTGATCACCAACTTAACCAAGCCGTTGACGACAAATCCATATTAGGAGAGCGCTATGCATTCCGCAGGGGAGAACCGCAGCACAAATTCACATTTGAGCATTTCGGATGTTAGGCGAACCACTCTGACGCTAATCGCGCTTTCCACCATGCTGCTGATCTTCGCTAGCCTAGCGCAAGCTCAAACTGAAACCCTGTTCCGTGGTGCGTCCTCTGTTGCAGGCCCGAACCGCCCCTCGACTGTTCCAGAAGGATACTTGGTCACGCCCTTTGGCTATTTCCATCCATCTTGTGTGCAGAGCCTCGCGAAGGGTGATCGCCAACTGGCAGATGGTCGAGTGCAACACGCAGATGGCTCCATAGAACAACACCTTGCGGTCTGTAATTACCCGCGCTACACGCCCACCGGCTTCTTGGCCAACACGGGCATGAGCGCGGAAGCGCTGATACTCCCTGAGGTCAGTGGTTGGCTCGAGGGTTGTGCCCACGCGCCATTTGGCGTTTGCTATCAGTGGCGTGTGCATATAGAGGGTTCACAAATCGCGATTTTCCTTCATCATCCGGGCGTGTCGACGATCGGAATTCTGAACCGATGGCGCTGACGTTCTTGCTAGACACCCGGACTAACGACCCACGGATTATGAGATGTACTTTCCGAAGGGCCGCCACCTGGATTCAATCACTTCAAAGCGGAACCAGCCCGGCTAGTCGGGAAACGTGGGCTGAATCGGCAATTAACTGACAACGCATTTGGCAACAGCGTGGCAGAACGCCCTCTTCACACGGGTGATCTTACGGACACGAGAAAAGCGGGGTCAAACCGTCAAAGATGGGAGGGGTGAGAATAGGACGGGACTTAATATGCACTCCTCCTTTTCTGCATTGGCGCACCGGGCGTAAAATAAACAAAATGGCAGCGCACAGTGATTTCCGATCCATGTCCGTAGAAGCGATTGACGAATACCTCGCGATTGCCGAACACTGCATCAGCACACGCAAAGCGAACGGTGGCATATATGGCTATCCGGCTGTTCTCCTGCTTTGCTGCATCATTGACGCTCTTGGTAATTATGTCGGCCTCGCCAGGAACACGTTGCGCGGGGCCCGCCTCATCATTCCCGGCTTGACTGAAGACCAGATTAAGGATCTGAAGAACTGGTACCGCAACCTCCCTGCTCACCAGGCGATTATCATGCCCGGAACGCAACTCTCCGACGCTCCCACGGGCAACGCCATCGAATTTAATTCGAACACAGAGCCGACGCACATTCGACTGATTCCGTTTTATAGCGCTGTCAAGAGTGGATGGAAAGATTTTGATAAGACCTTGATCAATCCGAAATTTCATCAGAACCAAGTCCCCAAAACACCCGTACTAACAACCACCTCACCACTCCCAGGCGTTTCCGGTTGTAATGTGACGACGGGTAAACCGTGACGATTTAGGTGCCGCTCATTCGACAATGCCACGTCTCTTTACATACATGATTCCCGTCGACGACGGTGCAGCCCCCCAATCGACAAGAGAAAGCCAGAGACCACGCCAAGTTATGTGATTAAAGTCCGCAATCCAGGCACGGGCATGATCGAGCCATGGGCACAAGCGATTATTGACGAATGCGATTCTTACACGGAAATTTCTCCCTCAACAAAAGGCGTGCACATTTGGGTCAGAGGTAAAGTTCCTGCAGGCGGCAATCGCAGAGGGCGCATGGAAATGTACGACCAAAACTCCCCGCGATATATGACCGTCACGGGTGACGTCTTGAAGCAATCTCCAATCCGTGAGGTTGACCTGGTGTTCCGCCTCAGCTGGAAATGGAGAAAGCGTTCCTCCGTTAAGATAACGGAGCGAACGTATGAGGAAGGAACGGAAACATTTCACCCCAGAGGAGAAAGTAGCCATCCTGAGGCGGCATCTTGTGGACAAAGTGCCCGTCTCGGAGCTGTGTGAGGAACTAGGCCTGCGGCCAACAGTGTTCTACCGCTGGCAGAAGGAACTGTTCGAGAACGGAGCCGCCGCTTTTCAGGCTCAAGAGCGTCCCCACCGCCAAGTGGAGGAGAAGCAGAATCGGATCGAGTTCTTGGAGAAGAAGGTGCAGACCAAGGACGAGGTCCTGGCTGAGCTGATGGCTGAGCACATCGCGCTAAAAAAAAGTCTTGGGGAACTCTAACTGGTATCTGGGTGCCGCATGATGTGCGGGACCTAGTCGTGGATTTCGTCCGGCGCTGGTCGGAGAAGGCCGAGATCGGCGTTGGACGGTTCATCCCGTGGCTGGGCGTGACAGCCAGCAAGTTCTATGACTGGCGACAGCGATACGGGTGCGTCAACGAACACAACGGTTGGGTTCCCCGCGATTTCTGGTTGGAGCCGTGGGAGAAAGAAGCAATCATCGGGTTCCATTTGAAGAACCCGCTGGAAGGCTATCGGCGGCTGACGTTCATGATGCTCGACGCTGACGTTGTGGCCGTCAGTCCGGCGAGCGTGTGGCGGGTGTTGAAGCAAGCTGGATTATTATCCCGATGGAAGAGCAAACCATCGCGCAAGGGAACCGGTTTCGAGCAGCCGCTGCAGCCGCATCAGCACTGGCATATCGACGTTTCCTACATCAACCTGTGCGGCACGTTCTATTACTTGTGCAGCATTCTGGATGGGTTCAGCCGCTTCCTCGTGCATTGGGACCTGCGTGAGTCCATGCGAGAGGCTGATGTCGAGGTGATCTTGCAGCGAGCCAAGGAAAAGTACCCGGAGGCGAAGCCGCGAATCATCTCCGACAATGGCCCGCAGTTCATTGCCCGTGATTTCAAGGAGTTCATTCGCATCTCAGGCATGACGCACGTCCGAACCTCGCCTTACTATCCACAGTCGAACGGCAAGATCGAGCGCTGGCACAAGTCGCTAAAGAGCGAGTGCATTCGTCCGGGAACGCCGCTGTCGCTGGAAGATGCGCGGCGTCTGGTCGAGCGCTACGTGGAGCATTACAACAACGTCCGCCTGAACAGTGCCATCGGCTACCTCACACCGAAGGATGTGCTGGAGGGGCGTCAGCAGGAGATTCACGCGGAACGCGACCGCAAGCTGGAAGCCGCCAGACACCAACGCCAGAGCCACCGCCAGCAAGCCGCGTGAAAAGCAAGTGACGACGCCGCGATGTCGGACAGCCTAAGAAAGCTGTTTTGACCCACAGCAGAGAATGATCTGGGGAGGTTACAACAGCAAGAAGCTAGGGCAGTTCGGGCTGCCCACCCTCAAGGACTGGGAGAAGATTGATCTTCGGAGTATTCGGGTCGACATTGCTGATGCGAATTGTCAGAGTGTATGAGGAAGACGATTTGAGCGGAATGTGAACGCAGTGCCAATGCCAGAATGCTGCCTCTGATCCGCCCGACATCAGGACCCAGATGGATTCATTCTGACCATTTCTTACCTTACCGCTGGCTTGGCACACGACGCCGTTCCGGTCGCTGAGAACTGCATCGAGCGTGGTCCCTAGGCTCGTTAGCTCATCTCGGTCTTTGTCGCTCTTTCCTTCGGCGTAGAGCTGAAGAGACATTTCCTCGTTTGGCAATCCGCGAAGATGGTAGACATATTCTCCGGGCCGATAAAAGGGAATACGACGCATCTTGATGCTGTAGCCGAAAATAGGACCGCCCGAAAAGCTGGCATCTCCCCGAAACCGCAGAGCAGGGTACTCGTCGGCCAACCACAGCATGAGGACAATTGAGGCGACTACAGCTAGGGTCATCTTTTTCGCTGAGGATTCCACGACCTGATCGTAGATCGCATTTGTTTCTGAGTCCAAATTACTTGCGTTTTGGTTGAGCAGGTCGGAAGTACCTTCCAGACTCACGAGATTAGGCGATTTCAACTCAAGACCTTAGGGCGCAGGGTATTCTTGTAGTGTGGCAGGCTGCGCGAATCGGGTCTGGCTGGTCTGGGTTCTGCGAGAAAACGGCAGGTCGTTGCGGAGCTACAATGAAGTTGCCGGGCGAAACGGAAGCGGGCACTGCGGGGACGCAACCATGCTGAGGGATAACCGGAGGGCTCATCGAGCCGATGCTCAGCAGCGCGGGAGGTCCTTCTCCCGCGTTGTACGCTGACGGGAGAATGTCATCGGACGATAGACCCTCATGCCTTGAAAATCCCCGCCCGAAGGGCGGAATACTCACTAACGGAGAACGTCGCTTCTCCATTTCACGCTGAGCCAGCACACCTAGATTCAGCAGGACATCGCTCGAATGGAAAAAGTCATTGAACTACTCGGTAGGGCCAAACTGTAATCACGGATTTTTTATTTCTTCCACGTCGCGGTCACGAGCGCGTTGAGCCGGTCCTGCCGTCCCTTAACCCATTTCGCGTAGCTGCGCTCTGTGGTTTTGATGGATTCGTGGCCCAAGAGCTTTGAAACTTCCTCCAAGGGCACGCCCTTTTCTAGCAGATCCACCGCGAACGTATCGCGCAGCCGGTGAGACCGCATATGCCCGCTCGTTATCTTCGCATCGTCAAACACCCGCGCTAGATACTTCGCCCAATTCTTTGTTGCAGACTCTTCGTCACCCTTGCCGGACCAAAATAGGTACTTCGGGTTGCCGTTCGCCACGGCTGAAAGTTCGTGGGCAATGTCCGGCGGAATAGGCACGCTTACATGAGTCCCAGTCTTCTGCCGCGATGTCACGATGCTATACAGGCCAGCGCTTTTGTCGCGGGTTATTTCGTCGCGCTTTAACGTAAGCGCGTCACGGATGGAGAGGCCCGAATACCGCATGAGCTGTATCAATGCGCGGACACGTGCTCCCCGGTCAAGCTCATCAGCAAACGTGGCATAGGTTGTGTCTAGCAAGTGGGCATACTCTTTAGGAGTAAGCGGCAGCGTCGGCGTCTGTTCAACCTTGACCGGCGATAGCCTGGGAATGCGGGGTAGCCATTCCGCTTGGTAGCAGTAGCGCAGAAACGTAGATAGCCGTTCCCGGACCCTAGAGCGGGTGCTAGACGCCTTGTACACCTCAGGCCAAGTACTGGCGTAGCCGGTGAGCAGTTCTTTCGTGAGGCCACTAACGACGAAGGTCCCGCGCCCTTCGCAGTAGCCCTGAAGCCGCGCAAGCTCCCGCGTGTACTTCGCCAACACCTTTACGGTGACATCTTGGTTTTTCTTGTCCTGGAGGAAGACATCGACGGCTTTGGTTATCGTCTGCCCCGGCTGTGCCTCGTTAGAGGGGATCTTGCCGCTTAGGTGCGCTTCTAGATTGCGCTTGGCATCTTCGGCACCCGCCCATGACCGACTGCCCGCTTTCTTTCGGTATTGCTTGCCGTTGAGGGACCAACGGAGATGCTTGCGGCAATTGCACCGCTTGGTAAATTCGTCCCCGGCGTACTTGCAGCCCGGCGAGTGGCGCACAAAAATTGTGATTAATGGGGTGCTCATTCCCCTACGCTAGCACATAATTAGCACACTTTAAATCGCGCTAAAGTTATCTTTAGCATTTTCAGTTGTTTAGAATTGGCGGAGAGAGTGGGATTCGAACCCACGTTACCCTTTCGAGTAAACACGCTTTCCAAGCGTGCGCCTTCAGCCACTCGGCCATCTCTCCGACGCCGTAGGTTATGGTAGCTTGATTCTAACAGCCGACGCGGCCTGATCGCTAAACTGCGCTTCCTTCGAGTTTGCGCTAAGACCTAATGACAGAGTTCTCGACTCTGCAAGTGAGACGAGACTCTTCCGGGACAGGCTCGTTCTTAGCTTTCTTCGGGCTTGTGCAGTTGCTGGGCCAGGTAATTCTCATAGGTCATCTCTTTGATCGCGTGTAGCTGGCCTTCTAGCCAATCGATGTGGTGCTCTTCGTCGAGAAGGATTTTTTCCATCAGTTCGCGTGAACCATTGTCTCCCAGGGCTACGCTCGTTTTGATGCCTTCGTTCAGACGCTTGACGGCTGTGTATTCGAGTTCGAGATCGTTGATCAGTTGTTGCTTGATGGTTTGCCCGATATTGATCTTGAAATAGTCGGTCATATTGGGAGCGCCGTCGAGGTAGAGAATGCGCTCCATCAGAATTTCCGCGTGTTGCATTTCTTCGATGGATTCCTTGCGGATCTGCTTCGCCATGCGTTGATAACCCCAGTTTTCGCACATCTCGGCATGAAGAAAATACTGGTTGATGGCCGTAAGTTCGGCTTTCAACACTTCGTTCAGGATGGCTATAATCTTTGCGTCGCCTTTCATAGCTTGCCTTTCTTTGAACCCCTTTTCCCTTTCACGGGCGAGGAATCACGGATCTAGAATCAGCATAGCCGAAAACCTGGCCGTCGTCGCAGGGCAATCTGGGCCGCTTTAGTGCGCGACAGAGAATTGTACTAGAGCTAGACCATCCTGAGTCCACCCGCCTAAGCTGTTGCTTGTTTTAGGAAGGATAAGAAGAAACGCCCCGACCTGGCGGTGCGGGGCGCTGGGGTTTGGCACTATTTCAAACTCTTGACATATTCAGCGACAGCCTTGGCTTCATCGGCGGAAAGACCGCTCAGCGGTTTTTTGTGGGGCATCTTTTTGCTTTCATCTCCGGTGGTCAGGAAGGTGGCAATTTCGTCCGCACTCTTGCTTGTACCCTTCAGTGCAGGACCCATTTTGCCTTGACCATCGGCGCCGTGACAACCGGCACATTTGGCTTTATAAGTGGCAGCGCCATCGGCGGCGGAAGCAAACGTAGGCAGAGCAAGACACAGACCGATCGCAGTTGCAATTAGTAATTTGCCTGATTTCATTGAATGCTCCTATCTTGGAATTTACTTGGAGTTACGCACGAACCCAAAAACAACATGGCAGGAACATGCTAGTTTACAATAGACATGACGAAATGACAAATCGTCATTTGTCATGGTAGAGCCTACCCACGTCGTATCCCCCTGGCGGCGTTGAAGTGTTTGAGCGAGAAGCGCCGCCGCGAGCTGGAGGGTTGCCTGCGGGAAAGGTAAGAAAACCCGCAGCCGCCGTCGGGGTGGTGGGAGCCTTGGCTTCTGGCGGGATTTCCACTTTTCCACCACCCGCTTTTCTCTTCATCCGCGCCGTACCATGCCGCCAGCATGTCGGCCTCTTACTCCACCTTGGTGCGTGAAATGCGCGACGATTACAATCATCGCCTGCGCTTCTCGCTTCTTACACAATCGAATTTAGTCCGGCTGTAGCTCGTGAGGATTGAACATTGTATATGAAATACATTTATAATGTCCGCTAGTATACGGTTGTGTACGTTCTTGCATTACTTCAGGAGCAGCGGACAAGGGAAGCGCCGCCTGTTGACGCCGTTTTCACTTGTCGGTAGCATTTCGTTCCGATGCCGCGGGAAGATAAATCCAGACGGAACGCCGACCCGGAGGAACTGCTGCACCTTCGCGACGCGGCCCTGCAGCTTGGGATCAGCTTCCCCACCATCAAGCAGTGGATCTACAAGAACAAGATTCGCAGCATTCGAACCGTGGGCGGGCATCATCGCATTCCCAGGACCGAGGTCGACAAACTACTGTTCAGAACACGGGGCAAAACCGAGAAAGAGCGGGCGGACGTCGTACGCCGCGTCAGCGGGCGCAATCAACTGGTGGGGCGTATCGATTCGGTTCGCATCAGCGGCCTGATGGCCGAAGTCAAGATTTCGATCGGCGGTCAGAGGATTACGTCGATTATTACCGCGAGTTCGGCTCGCGAGATGCGACTGAAAGCAGGGCAGACCGCCGCTGCCCTCATCAAAGCCACCGAAGTGATGATTCTACGCGTGTGACATACGCACTCGTCGCACGTCCGGCGCTCCCTGGAGTATTAGAATCTCCGACGTTTCAAATGCAACATGTCAAGGTTCAGTGGATCTGCTTTATCGCGGCTTTGACTTTTTCCACTACGTTCTTCGGTAGCGGCGCGTAGCTAAGTTGGGTCGTCATCTTCTGGCCGTCGGTGACCATCCAGTTCAGAAAGTCGGCGATGATCTTTCCTTTCTTCGGATCTTTCGACACCTCTGGAATTAAGAGCCAGGTAAAACTGGAAATGGGATATGCATTCTTGCCCGGCGCATCTGTGATGGAAACGCGAAAATCCGCCGGCATGGTTTTCACCGATGCCGCCGCTTCAGTGACGCTATCCAGAGATGCTTTAATGAAATTGCCGGACGCGTTCTTCACCGATCCATAGGTAATCTTGTTTTCGGCGGCGTAAATCAATTCGATGTAGCCTATCGACCCCTCGAGTTGACGAATTTGGCCGGCCACGCCTTCATTGCCCTTGCCGCCCAGGCCAACGGGCCACTTCGGCGACGTTCCCTTCCCTACCGTTGACTCCCACTCTTTGCTGACCTTCGAGAGATAATCGGTGAAAATAAAAGTCGTGCCGCTTCCATCCGAACGATGCACTACGATGATCGGCGTGTCGGGAAACTTGAGACCAGGATTAGCTTGAGTAATGGCAGAGTCGTTCCACTTCTGGACCTTGCCAAGAAATATTCCAGCCAGAGCTTCGGGAGTGAACTTGATCTCACCCGTGATTCCGGGGACGTTGTAGGCGGGCACGACTGCACCGAGCACCGTGGGAATGTGGAGAATCTTAGTTTTGGCTTCCTTCAGTTGCTCATCGGACATGGGGCCATCGCTCGCTCCGAAATCGACGGTGCCGTTCAAAACCTGGCGAATACCGCCGCCGCTGCCGATGGATTGGTAGTTGATCTGAACGTCCGGATGCAACTTGTTATATTCGCTGAACCATTTGGAATACGTCGGATACGGGAAGGTGGCGCCTGCTCCATTCAGTGTGGTCTGTGCCATGACGGGCAACGCCAGCACCAGACCAGCCAACAGCAGCGCTATGCGATATCTCACTCGACGACTCCTCTGCAATTCTCAATTTTTGATTAAATTGTGCAATCTCGTTTTATGAGCAAAGTATTAAAGGAAGGTTACAGCAGAATGAATTTCCGATGAACATGGTTTGTTTTCCATGCACTCAGCGACTACGTGGCCGATCCTTGCGATCGCTAAAGAAGAGGTCCGGCATTTTGCGGGTTAAATGCGCATTTCCCGCGCATCGGTGAACCTTCCAGCACGATTCCGCATTTTCTGGCAAACTGCTTGTCGATGAGGACGGTTCTCTTTGAATAGTGGCAACGGCATTCGTTACGCGCCGGGCTGGCCTGGAATCGAACCGCGCTGGACGTTGAGCGCGAAGACGGGCATTGGCACCGCACTCAACCTTCAAAGCCGAGTTTGGTTCACACTCAGTCACGGAATTCTCAATGAAATCTATTTTCCTCGTGTAGATCAAGCCTGCACCCGCGACTTCGGCCTGATTGTTACTGACGGCCGCGGCTTCTTCTCCGAGGAGAAACGCCATTGTACCTTTGAGAATGTTCCGATTGAACCGGGGGTGCCCGTCTTCGAACTAATCAACAGCTCCATTGATGGCCGCTACCGGATTGAAAAAGAAGTGCTCACCGATCCGTGGCGAAATGTGGTGTTGCAGAAAATCCGCTTCGTGCCGCTCCAGGGGAAACTTGGCGATTACCGTTTGTATGGCCTCCTAGCTTCTCACTTGGCGAATTTTGGATATGGCAATACGGGTTGGGTTGGCCACTACAAGGGGACGCCAATGATTTTCGCCCGGCGCGATTCCGCCGCGCTCGCGCTGGCTTGTTCCGCGCCCATGCCAAAACGATCTGTCGGATTTGCCGGCTTTTCGGACGGCTGGCAAGACCTGTCGCAACATTTCCAAATGGAATGGGAGTACGACCGCGCCGAAAACGGAAACATCGCGTTGACCGCTGAGATCGATTTGGCCGCCTGCAACGGCGAATTCATTCTGGCTCTGGGTTTCGGCGAAATGTGGGCGGAAGCTGGACAGCATGCCGTCTCTTCCCTGCTCACTGCTTATGAATCCACACTCAACGATTACGTCTCAGACTGGCACGACTGGCAGCGCACGCTGAAGAAGCTTGACGAGAAGCCGCGAGAAAAGGACTTGTATCGCACCAGCGCATCAGTTCTGCGCACGCACGAGGCCAAGGACTTCTTGGGCGGCATCATCGCCAGCCTTTCCATTCCCTGGGGCTTCAACAAGGGCGACGAAGACCTTGGCGGTTACCATTTGATCTGGCCGCGCGATCTCGTTGAAAATGCCGGTGGATTGCTGGCCGCAGGCGCTGAGAACGATGCGCTGCGCGTGTTGCATTACCTCGAAGCCACGCAGGAAGCCGATGGACACTGGGCGCAGAACATGTGGCTAGACGGGCGCCCTTACTGGAACGGCCTGCAGATGGATGAGACAGCCTTCCCAATTCTTCTGGTCGATCTGTTGCGGCGCGAATCGCCCCGCTGCTTTCGTGAGAATAGCCGCTGGTGGCCGATGGTGCGCAAGGCCGCCTCGTTCATTGTGATCAATGGCCCGGTCACGCAGCAGGACCGCTGGGAGGAAGATGGCGGCTATTCGCCTTTCACCATGGCGGCCGAGATCGCTGCCCTGCTGATAGCGGCTGATCTCGCGCAGTCGATGGGTCAGGCCGAGCCCGCCGAATTTCTGCGCCACATGGCCGACACCTGGAACTTCAATATGGAGCGCCGAACCTATGCCGTGGACACTGACCTTGCCCGGCGGGTCGGAGTCGATGGCTACTACGTCCGCATCACGCCGCCTCCCACCGGAGACGGTGCAGCATCGCCGCTACAGGGATTCGTTCCCATAAAGAATCGCGTCTCCGGCAGTTCCGATGAACAGGCGATCGAGATCGTCAGTCCGGATGCCCTAGCTCTGGTGCGCTTCGGCTTGCGCGCGCCCGACGATCCCCGCATCTTGAACACGATCAAGGTTATCGACCACGTGCTGCGCGTGAACCTTCCCCAGGGTCCGGCCTGGTACCGCTACAACCACGACGGTTACGGCGAGCACGAGGACGGCTCTCCGTTCGATGGAACGGGGATCGGCCGCCCATGGCCGCTGCTGGCGGGTGAACGGGCCCACTACGAACTGGCCGCTGGCCGCGTGGCCACCGCCGAAGCATTGTTGGGAGTGATGGAACATTCGACGGGAGCAAGCCGCCTGATCCCCGAACAAGTCTGGGATAAAGCTGACATCGCCGAGCTCGAATTGTTTACGGGAAAAGCGTCGGGGTCGGCCTGTCCACTGGTTTGGGCTCACTCCGAATACATAAAGCTGCGGCGGTCGCTCTTCGACGGCAAGATCTTTGATCAGCCTCCACAGACTGTGGAACGTTACCTGGTCAATAAAGTGTCAGCGACCTACTTCAACTGGCGCTTCAACAATAAACCGCACACCATGCCGTGCGGCAAACAGCTGCGGATTCTGATGCAGGAGCGCGCCATGGTGCACTGGAGCTTCGACAACTGGCAGACGAATCAGGACAGCGAGTCCGTAGACAGCGGATGGAATCTTCAGCACGTCGACTTGCCCACTAAGGGTCTTCCCTCAGGCCGCCAGATCGTATTCACGTTCCTCTGGAAAAATAGCGGACGCTGGGAAGGGCGAGATTACCAGGTAACTGTCGAGTAAGTGGTAAGCTATCTCATCGCCAGGCGGCTTACCGGCCAGCGAACTGGCACGCAAGAGCCATTTACACTAAGAATTCCGGAACGTAGCCTTGGTAGTTGTTATTTGTTGCTCGCCCCCCGGCTGAACGCGAAGTTGTTCGCGACATAGTTCCCCCTCTTAATTCACATCACCAAGCGATATAGGAGAGCTCCATGCGCATGAACAGGAACTGGATTGTATTGGCCGTGCTGCTCGGCTTGGCCGCTGCATTGCCCGGATCGGTGCAAGCCTCCTCATCGAAAGAGGCCCAGGCGCAGTTGAACGCCTTACTGCTGGGGAAGGACGTAAGAGCTCTGGTGGATCTTCCGGCTTACAAGGAAGGTGTGGACGTCTACTATGTACCCCGTTCCAACAAGCACACTGACGAGCGCGGTGTTGACTTGGACGAAATGACGAAGTGGCTCAAGGCAAAAGGAGTGGGCGTGGAGCGCGATGAGTGGGTCACGATCACCAATGTCAAAATTGACAGCGACAAGGTGGAGATCCACCTGGAAGGTGGCGGGGAGGGGCGGCGAGGCAGCAATCACGCCAACAAAGTTGGAGCGTCCTACAAACGCGCCGGGGGTTCGCGATTGAATCTGAAGTATCAGAAGGATTTGAACGACACCGACATAGCTCCGCAATACTTCCTCGCCTTTATGGCCCGGCTGCTCGACACAAGCCGCATCCAACAGAAACTCGAGGAAAACGAGATGCCGCAGGAACTTCGCAACGCCATCGAAGCGCACACGGTCACGGAGAAGATGACCTACGCCATGGTGTTGATGAGCTTTGGCGATCCGGACCAGAAGAAAGTGGATGAAAGCACCGACGCGAATTTGCGCGAGACCTGGTTTTATCTGAAAAACGGGCACCGTTGGGTGGTGCACTTTCAAAATGGACAAGTGGCAAAGACGCAGGTGTTTTAAGGCGGGCCGCATCCGGATTCGATAACTGCCCGAAGCGATTGCCTGCCCATCGTCACGCCGGCGTGCCCAACGTCGGGGAAAGACCAAACGTTCCTTCAACCACTTCCACGAAGTTTCTCTCCTCGCGGAGAATAAGCCGCATGCTTTGCGCCATAGCGAAATTCTCACGGGCCTCCGGATCCGACTTCAGGCGGGTCCGGTAGGCTTCGTAAGCGGCGAGGCTGTCGAATGCAATCAAACCCCAGGCCACATCATTGGTTCCTTCGTGGGGAAGAAAATACCCGACAAGGTGGCCACCACATCGCGGAATAATTCGGCCCCAATTGTCGGCGTACTTCTTGAAGGCATCGCCCTGGAACGGATCGATCTGGTAGCGGATGATGCAGGTGATCGTCATTCGTGTCCTCGATAATTGTCCTCGTTCAGCAATATGTCATTTGCCAAACATTTATACTTCGTTTACGATCAAAGTATGAATGCAGCGCACCGCCATGCCGAACATTACCCCGATGCTGCGGTTTCCAGAATTGCTGCGGCCATCGGCGAGCCGGCCCGAGCGCGAATACTCTACAGTCTTATGGACGGCCGGGCACGAACCAGCACAGAACTTTCCATGGTCGGCAACGTCAGCCCGTCGACCGCGAGCGTGCATCTGAATCGACTGCAAACTGAAAGGCTGGTCAAAGTTCTCGTTCAGGGAAAGCATCGCTACTACAGTCTGGAAGGACCGAACGTAGCCAGCGCGCTCGAAGGACTAAGCGTTCTGGCTGGCGCCTCCCGCGATAAGTTTGAGCCGAGCACGCCACGCCAATTACGTGTTGCACGGACCTGCTATGACCATCTGGCAGGGACGGTGGGCGTCTCGCTGCACGACCGCCTCAAGGTACTCCGGTGGCTTGCAGCCGGTTCGAAGCCCAATGATGGTTCGAAGACCAACGATAGTGTCAATGAAAATAATACAAATAATGCCAACGCCTATGATCTAACCGACCTCGGGACGAAGGCGATTGAGAGTCTTGGTATTGACGTAGCGGAGATTCGGACGCTGCGCCGCCGCTTTGCCTGCCCCTGCCTCGACTGGAGTGAGCGGCGGCCTCATATTGGCGGCGCGTTGGGAGCAGCTCTGCTAAAAGTCTTACTGAAGAGACACTGGGTAATCCCCGATCTCGACAGCCGAGCGCTGAACGTGACGGGTTCTGGGCGACGGGAAATGTTGTCTAGATTCGGCCTTCAGGTCTGAAGTAGTCTGGCCATCCGCGATGGATTTGCGATCTGAGAGTTACGAATCAAGGCCGTCTACCCGCGCGTTGACGCTGCTACACTTTAAACTCACGATTTCATATTCATACTCACGAGATGAATCCCAGACACTCTATCGAGGAAGCATGCGCGTTCTCAGCTGCTTTGCTATGGTCGTATCTATGAGCATTTCGACTGTGTCCCAACCTTTGCCTGCCACTTTGCCCGAACCCAAGGCCATTACCGATCCCCAGCAGATCGCTTCCAGGCCCGATGCCAGAGTAGAAAAGAATCTTTCCATCGGAAAGCTCTACATGACGCGCCAGGTGGGCGGTTCGACGTGGTCGCCGAATGGGAAGACGGTGGCCTTTATCAGCAACTTGAGCGGACGTAATAATCTATGGCTCGTGCCTTCCGAGGGTGGATGGCCTATGCAGCTTACGGTGAGCAATGAACGGCAGGCGCAGCCCACGTGGTCTCCGGACGACAAATGGATCGCTTATATCTCCGATTATGACGGAGATGAGCAGTGGGATATTTTTCTCGTCTCGCCGAAGACGGGGCAGGTCGTGAATCTGACGAACACGCGCGAGGTCGCTGAGGAAAATCCCATGTGGTCACCCGACGGGCGTTATCTGGCTTATATGGTTAAGCCCAAGACGTCGTCGGTATTTGAGATTGACGTTTATGACACGCTCATGCGCAATGTAAAACACTTGACCACAGACACAGCCAAAGACCGCATGAATGTTGCTCCAATCTGGTCGTCGGATGGAACCCTCATCGTCTATACGCAAGAGCAGTCGAAGGGCACAGACTCCAATATCTTCGTCGTTGAGGTCGCCAGTGGGCAAAGTACGCTGCTGACGCCGCATTCGGGCGAACAAACCTATTCGGCGAGCGACGTTTCGCCCGACGGCAAAAGCGTGCTGATTACTTCGAATGCCCGCAATGGTTATGATAACGTTGGCTTGCTCGACATAGCCAGCAAGAAGGTTCATTGGTTGACGCAGGACAAGTGGGAAATTTCAGGGGAGAGTTTTTCTCCCGACGGCAAGGTTCTTACCTACGCTGCCAACGTCGATGGCAATACTGACATTTATTTGTATGACATTGCATCGGGAAAAGCTCACGCGCTTCCTCTGCCGAAGGGAGTGAATCATGTTGCGGGCCGGCCCTCGCCATTTACTCGCGACGGATCGCGGATGCTCTACTCACACGCGGGGCCGACCGCTCCTGGGGATCTTTGGGTGTATGACATTTCCGGTCACGAAGCAAAGAGCGAAATCAACCGCACGCGGGCCGGGGCGCCCGCGCCACACGATAAGTCTCATCAACTTACTTACTCGCTGGTTGGCGGCGTGCGCTCGGAGGATATGGTCGAGCCTTACCTTGTTCACTATCCTAGCAAGGATGGTAAGTGGACTATTTCTGCCCTTGTTTATGTGCCTTATAACTTGCCGCGCAATGGTGAGCATCCGGCGATTGTCTATGTTCACGGCGGACCTACGGCCCAGACTATGAACACGTTCAACCGGTTTGTGCAATACATGGCTAACCAGGGATACATCGTGATCGCTCCTAACTATCGCGGCTCCACTGGGTATGGCAAGGAGTTTCAGCAGGCGAATCTTTTCGATATGGGCGGCGGCGATTTGCAGGATGTGCTGGCTGCGGCCGACTGGATCAAACAGACCAGTTATGTCGACCCTAAGAAGCTCATCCTCATGGGCGGAAGCTATGGCGGCTATTTGACGATGATGGGCGTTACAAAGGCTCCCGAGTTGTGGGCGGCGGGCATTCCCATTGTGCCTTTCGTGAACTGGTTCACTGAGATTCAGAATGAAGACCCAGTGCTGCAGCAGTCGGATCTGGCGACCATGGGCGACCTTGTGAAAAATAAAGCGCTGTATGAGGACCGTTCGCCGATCAACTTCGTGGATCAGATCAGGGCTCCGCTGTATCTATTGGCGGGCGGGAACGATCCGCGCTGCCCTAAGGAAGAAGCGCAGCAGGTGGTCGATGCCGTCAAGAAGCGCGGCGGCGTGGTCGACCTGAAGGTCTATGAGAATGAAGGCCACGGCTTTTCGAAGGTCGAGAATCAGATTGATGCTTACAAGCGCGTGGCAGATTTTCTGAAGGCGCACGTTCCGCCAGCGGATTGCGGATGCTCACTGAACGAGTGAGTGGCGCCAGTTGAGACGGGGCAAGCCCCGTCTCTACACGAAATAATCTATCGTGGTTCCACTGTTTGTCGGGCTGCGCATCGCTTCTTGGCCGCTTCCAGGCGCAGCAGCACCATGTAGAGGACGATCGCCAGGTTGATCCCGAGTATCAGGAGGCGAATCCAGTCTGGGCGCCGCAATACATCGGCCACTTCGAAGGGAATGTAGATGGAGCCCGAGGCTATGGTTATCCATTCCGCCCATGGCCGGATATACCACAAGCCATAGGCTTCGATGAAACGGAGGATCACGTAAACCGTTGCCACTACGGCTATCTTCCACAAGCGCACGTCGCTAACCCGGTACACGAGGTCGACGAAGATGCCAACGAAATGGTGATGGGGATTCGCGTGAAGAAATTCCAGGAAGCTTTCGGCTACTCCCCAGATGTCACGGTGGCGCATGGAGAAGATGCCCAGGCCGGCTAGAACTACTACGAGTCCCTTGGCAAACTCGAGCGTGGCCACTGTGCGTACGCCTTTGATGTGGGCAGGGTCGCCGATTTCGAGATGCGGAATTCTGGGGTGCGGGATATGGCGCATGGAGCGAAATTGATTTCCGATATTAGGCGTTGCTCGCGAATTCATTCTAAAGCGTGCCCCTAAAGGGCTCTCTGATTCGACACGAACTTCCGCTGTCGCTCACGCGATCCCCCGATACAAAGCTGTTTAATGCCAGGCTCCACTCGAACTGCGCTGGGCCAAGGCGTCCCACCGCTCAGGTTTGCTGACGTACGGCGGCCCGCAATTCCTCTACTATCTCCAGCGCGGCTTTGTGAGCGGCTTCGCTCTGAGTCACCTCAAAGGAGATGGCTCCTACGCGGGCATGGCCGCCGCCGCCGTAACGCTCGCAGATCCTGGCTAGATTCACTTCGGGCGGACGTTTCGACCAAGGGTTGGAGCCCACTGAAACCTTCACGCGAAACGAACTCTTGCTGAGGCCAATGCTATAGATCGAATCGGGATGGAGATAGTAGGGGATAAATTTGTTGTAGCCCTCGAGCTCCAGATCGGTGATGTCGAAATAAATCGTGCCGTCTTGTTCTTCTGTGCGCTGGCGCAGGATTTCGATGGAACGCCGATGGCGTTCGAGCAGTGGCGGCATGACGGTGGCCACGAAAGGCACTTCCAGAATCTCAGAGAGCGGTTGGTAGGCCAATAGCGGAATTATCTTCTTCACGAACTCGCGATCGGTCGAAGCTTCGATGGCCATGGTCAGCTTCATGGCCGGAGCTTGCATCTCTACCGCTGACTTCGCGTCATCGTACATGGCGCCGTCGACTATGTCTGTCCAGCGGACCAGTTCCGACACCGGCGCGGGATCAAAGCCGAAGCGTTCTTCGGCGATCATCGCGATAAAACTTGTGCAGGACTTGAAGCCGGGATCGTAGAACTTGCGGTTGCTTTGATCCTGCTCGAAATGGGCGGCATCGGCGGGAGAAAGAAATGCGCTTTCATGATGATCGAACCACCAGGTGATTTTTGGCGAACTCGAATACTTGAAATCTACGATAGAGTTCTCGTCGCCATCGAATTGTTTCTCGTCGAAAAGAGCGCCGGCGCGGTGCAGCAGGCCGGAGTAGACGAAGTCCACGTCGCTGCGGATGCGTTCGCGGTAAAAACGCGAGAAGAGCGCGGCTGAACACGCTCCGTCAAAACACTTATCGTGATAAAACACCCGCACTCGCAAATTTGATTTCCCTTACCCGTTTCTACGGAGTGGTGGAAAACAGATAGAGTTGCTGGTTTGCCGACTTATGTCAAGAGAAGAATCGTGAATCACCATGGACATTAAGATTCACGAAGAAATCTCACGGGATTTTGGCCCGCGATCACTTTTTCCGGCGGCGCAACTTGAAGTCAAAACTTACCACTCCGTTCCAATCACGCAACGCTACCAGCGAGATGTTGCGGGTTATGTTGTATTCCGCCTGGATGATCTGCTGATTGGAAACTTCCACGTTGGTGCTGTACGTCAAGGTTATGTTATTCGCCACTTGCTGTTCGACGGTGACTTGTGGTCCGCGAACGACGGCCGTGTCACTGGCCAAGCCCTGGGGATCGACTTTGACGCGGCTCACGCCGAACAAGCGTTGCAGGCGGCTGTTGACGGTGCTGTTCAGGGCTTGGTTGATTAACAGATTAGACGCGTCTCCGCCAAAACCGAACCCTCCCTGCGAGGCTACGGCAGCGGATTCTTCCTGGGTGCGGCCGAGGGCCAACAGGGCAATCACGTCGGCTTCGGGAAGCTGCGGTTCGGATTGCCAGGTGACTTTCAAACCGTTGGTCACGCTGGCGTCTCCCCGAAACTGCACCGTGATGTCGTAATCGCGCACACGCGTGGTCGCTTGCAGATCGATAATGGGCTGGGTTCGAGCCGGATTCGCGAAGGTCACGTCGCCGCGGTCCAACTTGTACTTGGTCCCGTTGAAGGTGACTTCACCCTCCAGAACTTCCACTCTGCCCACAATTGCCGGTCGGTCGGCGGTGCCTCTGACTCTGAGGTCCGCATTGCCGGAAAGCCTTGCGATGGCCGTTTGCATCTCCAGTTCGGGAGTCGTGGTCACATGAACATCGAGTTTAAGCCGGCTCTGCAGGCTGTCGCTCTGTGGCAGTACGACGGTGCGTGCGCTCTTCTCGATGTAGGCGCCGAAGTCAAAGCCGGGAGTTACTGCTAGCTTCGTGACAACCACATCTCCCGTTAGCAGAGCGGAATTTGAGGTGCCGGTCAGCCGGACATCGGCGTTGGCGGTGGAACTTACTCCTGGCGGATAGCGCAGGCGAACATCGTGGGCAGTGGCGCCGAAATCCAAAAGGAACATGCCGTTTTGATAAGTGGAGGAACCCGTGAGAGCTATGGCCCCGCCGCCGGTGGTGCCATTGAGCTTTTCGATCTGAACGCGGTTGCGATCGAAGAGCAACACCCCATTGAGGTCGCTCAGGCCGCTAGGAAAGTCGTTGTGGCTGATAAATGTGTTCTTGACCTCGAGGCGGCCTTGTAAGACGGGATCGGAGATCGTGCCACTGGCATTGAGATTCACGCCCAGGTTGCCACGCGCCAGAATCTTGGGATTCAGAGACTGCAGGAGCGTCAGGTTGACTGAACCGTCCAAACCCACGTCTATTTCTTTTGCATCCGCTAAATGGACGCGGCCGCGCGCAGTGAAATCGGTTCCGCTGCCTGCCAGGTGGACGTTGTTGACCAGCAAGAATTGATCAGCGACCTCGAAGCGGATAGGACCGACGCTGTGCACCTGGACGTGCGCGACCTCGACATTGAAGGACTGGAGTTCGGCAACGGCCTTCAGATCGCGCGGAATGCGCAGAGGACCGCTTACGTGGAGCGTTCCTTCAAGCGGGGAGTGGCCGGTGATCGTTCCCGGAAAGTAAATGCGAAGCAGAGCATTAACATCGAGATTATGAAAGGCGAGGTTCAGATCGGCGGGAAACTCGCGCTCCATGGCTACGTTTCCTGAGATCGTTAAATCAGCTTTATCGAAATCCGAGTGGGCTTTGAGACTCAACTCCCTTCCCTGGGTGACCGCGTCGAGATAAAAATCGCCGGCGCGCTCTTTGTCGAACGCCAGATCCTTGAGACGAACGTGCGCTTCGAGAGAAGGCTGTTCGGGAGTTCCGCTGGCACGCAGTGTGAAATCGGCAACGCCATCGGCTGAGAACCGGCTGCTCTGAAAGTATGGAAGGCGTGACAGATCGAGGTTGCGTCCAGAAAGGTTCAGGCGAACTTCGCTCTTTGAAAAATCGGGATGAGAAGCGAGGAGATTCGACAGGCTGATGGCGGCGCTTCCAGAAATTGCAGCGTGGTAGACCGTGGACTCGATATTGTTGAACTGAAGTTCTCCCCCCGACAGATGCAAATCGCTTTTCAGCGATGGAACGTTGATTCCATAAGCGATGGCGTTGCGCAGTTCGAGGTGCCCATCGCCATGTGGACTGGCGCGTGTTCCGGAGAGATTAACGGTCATATTAAGCACTCCGTTTGGCGCACCCGGCGGTGCCGTGATGCCGGCCAATTGAACGAGATCCGCCGCCGCGGCATTGCGAAAATCAAAGTGCAGGGTGAAAGGATTGTTCGCCGCAAAGACAGAGTCTGTGAGTGCTGCGCTGGCTTCGAAGTGGGCCGTGGTGTCGCCATGAATGACGGTTCCGTTGCGAGCCGCAAAATGACTGCTCGAATACTGGAGGGTGGTGGAGAGAGCATCCCAGTGAATCATTCGCGGCGATTCTCGTGCGGCTGCTTCGGTTGGTTGTTCTTCCGTCGATCGGTCGCCCGCAGATTCGCTTGTCAGCGATGCGGTATCGAAGTCGTAGACTTCGAGATTTCCGGTGAAGGAAAGGTCGGAAAGTTTGCCATTGGCAATGCCGTTGAAGCTTGCCCAGCCGTGGACCGTAAACGGTAAGGATTCAGATTCGGATTCGGATCGGTAAGCTGATGCGTAGGCGGCTTCGAGCAGCGGTGTCCATTCCTTTAGATTGTGACTCGTGAGTGAGAATCGCAGCGATGACGATCCGGCCAGGCTGCCGGTGGCCGAGACTTCGGAACCGGGGGTGGTGAGATGAAGTTCGCTCATCTCAATTTCATCGCGCGAGCCTCTGTAGACAGCGTCAATCTGGCCTAAGACTGGGATTGCCCCTGGCACGGGCTTGGGCGGCGGCACGATGCCGATTTTCAGTTGAGTCTCTGCATCGCGAAATGATCCGACCCAGAGCATCTCCACAATGCCGTTGCTGCTCCCGGAAAGCGCGAGGCGATCCAGGGGAAGCTTCTTCGAACTCAGCATCTCCATCGCTGGCAGAAGCGGAAACCCGGTCAGTTGCAGGTGGACGGAGCCACGCTGCAAGCCTTGGGGAGGCCATCGTCCGATTGTGTGACGGGGACGGTGCGACGACGGCGGTTCGCGCGGGCTTTGGCGGGAGATCTGTTGCGGATTCTGAAAGGAGCTCTGCCAATTCGTTACGTCGGCATCGCCCGCCAGGTCGCCCCCGAGTAGATTGGCTTTGATCGAGGAAACGTGGAAACGCTCTGGGGTAATGGAAAACGCCGCCGCGATGCGCCCATTCTGCAGCGAAATTTTGCCGTTTGACCAGTCGACTTCTCTGGCTTGCACGTTTCCGTCGGCGGAGAAGTTCTGCAGGCTCCAAGAGATTTTGCCCTGGAGTTGAGCCGTTCCCTTTTTTATTTCTGTTCTTACTTGAGTGTGAGTTTGCGGGCTCGCCAAAGACGTAATTTCGCCCAGGTCGGCCACTCCGTTGTAATCGCCGTCCACTTGAGGGTTGTGATAATTGCGCAGTCGGCCGGCGAAGTGAATTTCAGATTTCCCTGAGTTTACGGTCAAACTGCGGATGTCTACGTGGGAGCGGGCTAGAACCAGAGCAGCGTCAGCATGCCACGCAAACGGAGGATAGTCTTCAATGCGAGTCCCTACGCTTCGAGCGGCGACGTGCGCTTCGTATTGCCGCCGCAGCAGAGAGTAGTTCAAAAGCAGCTCGAGATCGCGCGCGGAAAAAACGAACGGAACATTTCTGTCTTCCCAAAGAAGCTCGCCCTGCTGCACTTGAATGTGAGAAACCGAAAGGGAGATCAGCCGCTCAACCGGACTTTGGCTTGAAGATAGCCTGGCCTCGGGCACCGGAACATTAGTGGTTCCGTCGGCATAATCAATGATGTGGACGACAGGATGTTCGAGCACAAGAGAATGCAAGCCGACGGTGGTGCTTAGTAGCGAAATGATCTTCATCTCCGCTTGCAAGCGGTCCACGTGCACGAATGGGGCTAGAGATGATTCTTCGCGGCCGTGGATGGTCAGGTTGCGCACGTCTACCCGCAGGCGAAATGGAATGACATGAAGTTCGCCGAATTCGACGCGTCCACCGGTTAGTTTCTCAGCCGAGGCGATGATACGACGGCGCACTCGTTGCTGAAAGGAATCGGTTGTGACATACCAGCTCAAAAGGCCGAAGGCAATCAGGCTGAAAACGCAGAATGCCAGAAATAATTTCCAGAGAACGCGCCGACGCTCGGGAGGGGTGGGATCGACTGCTTGCGTCGATTCTTCGGACGGCGGTTCTGAGGAGCGCTCGGTCGATGCTTCCGTCGGTCCGCCAAGCTCGGCCGATTTCTCCGTCCTATCTTCGCTCATTTTCCTCGCATCAACGGTTCTGCTCTCCGGCGCTCGGTTCAGGAGCCAGGATGTGGCTCCCAGCACGCAGGTTCGCCAGCCACCCAGAAAGCAGTTCGTTCATTTTCTGCTCGGCCAGTAAATCTTTAATTCGGCCAAAAACTTCGGTCAGCGGTTTCGCGCGGCTGCCCGCTTTCTTCATTTCCGGCAATAACTGCTCCTGGTAATACTTTTCCACGGCGCGTTGGTCGATCTGGATCGACGGCCGGAGACGGTCTTCCACTAATTTCATGAGCTGGATCTGATCGCCGAGACGCTTTTCGACGGAACTTTGCGTCAGGCCATAACGCTGCAGCGTGGCGTGCCAGCCCTCTTCGGTGGCGGCGTTGGGATAGAGCTTCTGGAATTCAGTGCGAACTTCGGCAAGCTGAGCCGCGACCTGATCGGTGGGCGCGGGTTGCGACGGTCGAACTTGTTCCCGCAGAAGTTCCTGATCGATCAGGCGATCAAGAGCCGCCTTCCGTTCCTCCGCGGTGAATGAGTCGGGATCACGGCCCTGGGAGAAGGCCTCGAAGGCGATTTCCTCTTCCCAATCGCTCTGCAAAACGACGTGGCCGTTGACGTTCGTGACTACACGATCGATAATTTGACCGGCTTGCGCGGCGACAGAGAGAGTCAGGAACAGCACCACGACTAGCGCACCAAATCTCTCGGCTCTCGCGGTCGAAGGACGAGAGCCTGCTCTGAGCCTCCCGAAAGGACGACCGCCGCTCCACCGGATTCTGCGTTTTGTCCGCCCTGAATTCATCAGAAAGACTGTCCTACGCTGAACGAAAAGTTAAAATGTCCAGCGCGTTGATACCCAAACTGCCCGACCTCCTGCCCGGTGACGGTGTTGGTCGTAATGTTGGTATAGCTGGGAAAGTAGGGTGGATTTAAATTGTATCCGAAATCGAAACGCAATGGCCCAATCGGTGTTGTGTAACGCACTCCTATACCCACGGCGTGCGAGGCATAGTTGTAATCACATTGCAGGTGCGTGATCTCCTGAAAACAGGCCTGTTGGTCGGGTTGATGAAAACGGCCCAGGCTGGGAAGCAGTTCCTGCGGCCGCGCGAAAACGTTGCCCATATCTTCGAAGAGAGTGAAGCCGATACTGTCGTTCAAATAAGGCACCCTGACGCCGGGAAAACGTATTTCCAGATTGTTGAGGAAAACGGCACTGCCACCGACGGGGTATCCAGTGAAGGGATCGCGCGGCCCTGCCTGATTCAGCCCAAAACCACGATTGGAGTTGCCGCCGCCGCTGTAAAACCGCTCCGGCAGGGGAATGAGACTATCACCGGCGGGCACAGTTTGCGCTGGATCGAGGATAACGGTGCTTCCAAAACGGTTCTCCAATCCGACCGTCGTAGAACGGGCGAGTACGAATCCCTTTCCGGTGCTGCGATTGCGAAATAATGTGTAATAGGTAGAGTTCTTAGCCAAGAAACGGCTGAAGTCGGCCTCCGAACCAAAATAACTCGCGGCAACGCCGCCTTCAATGCTGGTGTAATTTCCGCGCGTACTTTCCAGATCGTTATCGCGCCGGTTGCGAATATAGATGAAATTTGGAGTTCCTACGCGGGTGGGTTCGGAAAGAAGAGGAATCAGGTTCGCGGTCACCTCAACGTTGCTGGCCTCCACGCGGCGATAGCTGAAACGGTAGGCGAAAGTTGTCAGCTCGCGATCCTGCACCTTGTAGAGCACCTGTTGCAGTTGAAAGGTGCCCTCAAGACGCTTCGAAGTGAAAGTGGAAACGTCCACGGTATTGTCATAAAGCCCGGTCACGGTGAAACGAAGTTTGTCGAGGTTGAGTAGTTTAGGAATGTTGTAGCTCAGCAGTGCTCTCTGCTGCAGGCGGCCGAGATTGCCCCTCAAGGTTATGGTCTGCTGGCGACCCCCCACGTTGATGCGGCTGACGCCAAGAGAGACCATGGGGCTGACCCCGGTAGCGCCAAGAGGCTGACTCGTTCCATAAGCGGGCTGCCCGGTCTGGAACTCGAAGCCCACGCCGTAATCGAAGGTATAGCGGTCGGCCTCGCTCACCGTTACTAAAACGTTCTTGCGCGACTCGGTGCCATCCGGGTTCTGGATGGCGGTATCCACTTGCTTGAAAAGTCCTAAGTCGTAGAGGCGGCGCTGGCTCTCGAGGATGTCTTGTTGGCTGAGGGGCGCGCCAGGCTGAACACGCACTTCCCGGCGCGCAACCCCAGGACGGGTATGATGCAGGCCGTCGAGAAAGAGTTGATTGACGAAAAACTGCTCGCCCTCGTGGATGGTAAAGGTCACGCCAACCCGCGGCGAGGCGGCTGACTCCGACGGAATATCCACAAAGGCGACGTCGACGGCGGCGTTTGGAAAACCATTATCGAAATACCTTCCGAGAATCCGGTCGCGATCTTCGGCCAGGCTTGATTCGTCAAAACCCTGGTTTTCTGCGGTGGAGAGTTCAGGAAGCTGTTCCTGCGGCAATGTGTAGTTGCCCTCGATACGTACCCACGCCACGCGAGTTTGCGGCCCCTCTTTAACGGTGACGTCGATGGCCAGCAGAGAGGGATCGCCGTGGTAGCTTTCCACTAGCTTGCTGGTGACTTGAACCTGGCGAAAACCACTGGCCTTATACAGATTTTGAATGCCGCTCACATCCTCTTCTAAGAATGCTTCGCTGTAACGGCCGTGGCTGAAGATCCGTCCCGCAGCTTGGTCCTGCATGCGGGAGCGAATCTGTTCTTCGGAGAAAAAATGATTCCCGGAAATACGAATGGCCGCAAGCTTATGCCGGTCGCCGGGATGGATCTCATAGACCACCTGCAACTGCTTGCCGCCGTCCGTGCTGTGCTGGCTCACGGTGACGGTGGCGTTGAAATAGCCCAAAGTTTGAAGCTCGTTCTGAATGTTGCGCCGGCCTTCGTTGAGCAGATCATCGTCGACTGCGCCCTCTTCGTAGATCGGCACAAGTTTCCGCAGCACATGTTGTTCCAGTTTGAACCCCTCCGCGGCGATTACGACTACCGGGCCACGGTCGGCCTTGAAAACATAGTCCACGGTGTTGTGTTCGGGATGATAGGTGCGGCTGGCCACTTCGACCTGGGCTAACAAGCGATTTTGCTTTTGATAACGTTTGCGAATTCGTTGTAGCGCGCGGGTGATGCGACTGGAACGAACCGGTATGCCGGGATGCAGCTTTCCGATTTCCTCGATTTGTTGCTTCGAATAGCCAGCATCGCCTTCCACAGCAATTTGACCGACGACCGCGTGCGGGCCGGGAACCACGTGAAAGGTCAGGTTCACCTCATGTTGCTGCTCGTCGCGCTGCTCGGAAACCGCTGCCTTTGACTGGTGAAAGCCGTTTTCCTCCATTACTCGTTTGATGCCAGCCAGAGCGCGGTCGAGTTTTTCGTGGCTGTAAAGTTCTCCCAGTTGAAGGCGAGTGGCGCTCGATAGTTGGTTCGGAGAGGGATTGGCGGTAACGCCCTGGATGGTGACCATGCCCACGAAAGAATTGGCAACCGTGAGAAATCGGAGACGGACGCCCGTCGTTTCGGCGCGATCCGCTTCGGCTTGAATATCGGCAAAGCGTCCGGTGGCAAAGAGGGCCTGCATTGCGTCGTGTAGACCATCGCGGGTTAGTGGCTCGCCGATCTTTAGCGGCGTGGCTGCGAGCAGCGAGGCGGCTTCTTCTGGTGGGACGCCTGGCAGGTCGATTTGATCAATGGTTAATCCGAGGTAAGGCGTGATCGTTCCGAAGTTCGCCGTGGATGGGGCTTCTGGCTGGGTTGCAGATTTTGTTTCGGATTGCGTTGCGGATTTTGTTGCTGCCGGTTCGGATTTTGTTTCGGGGTTGGCCGGCGCTTCGACGTTTTGCTGTTCTGACGGCGAAGCCCAAATCTTCCCGGGCGCTAACGCCGACAGAACAACCAGCAACCACAGAAGGCGGAGCTTGAAGTTGCTTCGACCGCGGGCACACGCCCATCCCCGCGCTAGCCACGGCCGCAAACTTCCCTCCCGAGATTCGGTCTGATTCGTCGTGAAGCCTTTCTTTTTCGATGAACCGGTAGAGGGCACACGTTGCTCGCGCGATCGAGTTTGATGACCGGAACCTATAATACTGGTTGAAAAGCCTCGGAAAGGTAATCGCTAGGGTAGCAGCTTGGAAGTCGGCTTTGAAAATGGCTTTCGAAATCGGCTCCAGCTTCGGAATTGGCTTCAACATGGATGATCGCTATTCGCGGCAAGTGTCGTTCAAGGAAATTGGGATCGAGGGTCAGCAAAAACTGGCGCAGGCACGCATAGCCATAGCGGGATGCGGCGCCACCGGTTCCGCCCTGGCATCTTTATTGGCGCGTTCGGGAGTGGGCACTTTGCGGATTCTCGACCGCGACTATGTCGAGCCGAGCAACTTGCAGCGGCAAACTCTTTTCGATGAAAACGATGCGCGCGAGTCGGTGCCGAAGGCGATCGCGGCGGCGCGGCAGATTTCACGTTTCAATTCGCAGATCGTCGTTGAGCCCCATGTCGCCGATCTGATTCCGGCCAATGTCGATTCCCTGCTTGGCGGATGCGACCTGATTCTCGATGGCACGGACAATTTCGAAACTCGATATCTGATTAACGATTATGCAGTGAAAAACTCAGTGGCATGGATTTACGCGGCGGCGGTTGGCAGTTATGCCTTGACCATGAATATCCTGCCGGCGGAAACGGCATGCCTGGCTTGCATATTTCCTCAATCTCCGCGCGGGACGGTCGAGACCTGTGAGACATCCGGCATTTTAAACACTGCCGTGAATCTGGTGGCTTCGATTGCAGCCACGGAAGCGTTGAAGTTTCTGGTGGGCGCGCGTTCGAAGATGCGGCGCACGCTGCTCTCTTTGGATTGCTGGACGAACGAACGGGCGGAGTTAGCTGCTGGCGCGCTGCAGCGTCGGGCGGGATGCCGGACTTGCTCGGGCGACTTTGTTCATCTCGCCGGCGAAGGGCGTCCGCACATTACTTTGTGTGGCAGAAATTCGGTGCAGATTCATGAGCGGCAGCGGCCGGTGGACTTTGACGAGATGAGCGTGCGGCTGCAGCCTCATGGCAACGTGCGGCACAACGAGTTTGTGCTGAAGTTTTGGCGCGAACCCTATGAGATGACGCTGTTTCCCGACGGGCGGGCGATTATCAAGGGGACTACAGACACAGCCATTGCTCGCAGTTTGTATGCGCGGTATGTGGGGAGCTAGGTGCTATTGTTGACATGCGAATTTATCAACAGCTAGGGCTTTGGGCTCCTACCGGTTTACTTTCTGCACAACCAAGTTTTCTTCACCCGCTTCAGGTGGACCGAGTCTGGTTCACCCATGCCCTCAACGGTTATCTCGCCTCTGAAGGACTCTGAATTCAACACACCGTTAATTTTGACAAAGTGCGTTTGTACGATTTCCTTCTTGGAAGGATATTCGATGAGGTGCTCCACCCAATTGCCCTGAACGCTCAGATTCTTGCCTGAAATGTGACCGGAGAGAGGTATGGCATCGTCATTCGGTGCTCCCTCATAGACATAAAAGAACGTTTCCACCGTGGAGTCGTCGTGCCGTTTAACTGCCAACTCATAGCCCAGAAGGTCCCCGGTCTCCTCGTGGGCAAATGCATTTGAATATATTTCCATTTGGGCGGTTCGAGAACATTCGCCTGATGCACTCAGGCGCTGAAGAGAGGAGATGACAAAAAGAGCGAAGAGTGTAATTACCTGTCTGCTCACTGAATGAGAATAGCCCGATTCCGGCGAACATCAAAGAGCAAGCAGCAGGCCGTTGATCAGACGATTGGGTGAATTGACTTGGCTAAGCAACAATACTGAGGTCGCAGTCGTCCTGCGATTACGAGTCCGGGCGAGGACGCCCGGCGCTCCACCGGTGGCAGCCGATTGCAGGTTGTGCGCACAGGTTTTCACCATCGTTTATGGCGCGGCTCGACCTCAATTTCCGTCCTTTGGCCGATATCGCCGTGTTTTCCAGAGGATCTTACCTGTATTTGGGCGGAGCGTGCTTCTATGGAAACTGGCCAGCAAACTGCAATTCGGGAGGCAAGCAGTAGTCCCAGTGGAGGTAGTATGCGACCCTATTTCGTTCTGACAGCGGTAATTTTGATGGCGGTTGCGGCTTTCGGGCAACAGTCTCCTCGACCTTACGGAGGTTGCGTTTATGGCTATGGCTGCGGTCCCAGTATCCCGCTTGTGACCACCCCTGAAGTTACTTTGCAGCAGGTTTCGCCGAATCCGGTAGGAGCGACGAACGCCACGACCGGCTTAATCGCCGGCGCGACCAACGGCACACTCTCGCAGATAGAAGGATCGACCAGTTCGGTTTATACGGTGTCCGTGTGGTATCAGGGCGGCGCTCCGGTAATTACGCCGGCGGTAAGCCTGTGGCCGGAGGAGATCGGACGCGAAGGCCATATTCGGCGTGAAGGTGGTGCTCAGGGCGGGCGAGAAGGGATGTTTGCAGAACGTCCGCGCGAGGAAGGTCCGCGGGGAGTTCGTCCTGGAGAAGCTCGTCAGTTTGAGGGTCGTCCCGGTGAAGAGCGCAGGCGCGAAGAGCATGCCCGCGAAGATAAGAGCCTGTACCATCCCGAAGAAGCTCGCGGAGAATGGACTTACTTCACCGGCCACGAGGGCACTACGGAATCGACGAGCGTCGTGAAGGACTTCAAGAAGGCTGGCCGGACTTATACCAATGAGGATGTCACGCGCCAGAATGAGAAGAACGGCACGGTGAAGTACGACGATAAGACTGAAAAAATGTAGAGACGGCTCCTGCCCAGTCTACCCAGGTTAGCGCCCAAAGAACGGGCGCGAACCCTTCGGCAAGCTCAGGGCAGGCTCTGGGGCACCAGCACCGGCTCTTGGTCCTGACGTTTCACAGGGATCAAGAGCCCTTCTGTTTCCTTCATAGGCTTTCGTGAAAGATTTCCTCTTTAATCTGTTATCTTCGTGCGGTTGATTCTCTCTACTCCAACCACGCTGGCGCCGCCTCGCGCCGAGGATGAATATCTGCATGGCTGACGCTGCCCAACCGGAACCGTCTCGCCTCTATCGCTGGACCGTGCTGCTGTTTGTCAGTCTGGCGATGGGCGGCAACTACTATATCTACGACAGCATCAACCCGCTGGAACGTATTTTCATAGACAAGCTGGGTTTCTCTGCTACCGCCTTTGGATGGCTGAACTCCTCCTATAGCGTGGCGGCGGTGCTCACCCTGCTGATCGGCGGTATCATTATCGACCGCATTGGCACGAAGAAGGCAATCACATTTTTTGCCGCGCTTTGCCTCTGCGGAGCGGCGCTGACGGCAGCGCGTGGACGTCCGGGGATCATGATTGCCGGACGCACGGTGCTGGGGTTGGGCGCTGAATCCATGATCGTGGCGGCCACGACCGTGCTGGCGAAATGGTTCAAGGGCAAGGAGCTTAGTTTCGCCTTTGGCATCAACCTTACGATTGCACGCCTCGCTTCGGTGGCGGCCGATAACTCTCCTACCTGGGCTAATAAGGTGTTTTATCCGAATGGCCCGGCAGGTGAGCCGAGTTGGCAGGGGCCGCTTTTGCTGGCGGTGGGCGCGGGCGTGCTGGCAGTGATCTGTTCGGTGGTTTATTGGGCGCTGGAAAGCCGGGCTGAGGGACGCTACGAACTGGGCAAGGAAGGTTCGATCGACAAGCTGGAGTTCGGCCAGATTTTTCGCTTCAACAAATCGTATTGGCTGGTCGTAGGGCTCTGCTTCACTTTCTACTCCGCCATCTTCCCTTTCCGCACCTTTGCCATAGACTTCTTCACCAATAAGATACTGGCGGCCCATGGCGGAATCGCCGCTTCGGAGGCGATGCGGGTCCTGGCGCATGAGCGGGCTGGATTCTTCAACAGCCTCCTGCCACTGTCGGCCATGGTCGCGACCCCGCTTTTCGGGCTGCTGGCTGACAAGATCGGGAAGCGTGCATTCTTAATGATTTTGGGCTCGATCCTCCTGATGCCGGTCTACCTGCTGATGGGATATACCAACGTTTCGCTTTTCGTCCCCGTCTGTATGATGGGAGTGGCGTTCTCGCTGATTCCGGCGGTCATGTGGCCATCGGTGGCTTATATAGTGGATCAGAACCGGCTGGGCACCGCCTATGCCTTGATGACGCTGATTCAGCAGATTGGGTTCTTTGCCCTGAACCTTATGATTGGAAATGCCAACGATTATGCGCACGCCGGTCTGGATAACCCGCGAGGGTACGGTCTCGGTATGTTGATCTTTTCTGTCCTTGGTTTTGTGGGTCTGACATTCGCTGTTCTTTTACGGATTCGCGAGACCGGCCCGCAGGGACATGGGTTGGAGACGATCACGGCAAAGGCGTAGGCAACTTGCGAACGTCGACTTTCCCATGATCTGGCATTTCCTGTAGACGCCCCCTCGCCTCATCTCCCTCCGCGAGCACTGGAGGGGGCGGGCAAGATGGGGCAAGCCCCGTCTCTACAGCAAAATGAGTTAGAGTTACGAAAGTGGTAGCCCATGACCCGTAAGTCGGTACTTTGGTTGGATGAATCGCTCCCAAAAGCTACGGTTTTTGGTATGCTGGCCCATTAGTAACGGTCGAGAATGGTTCCGGCAACTCCCTCGGCAAATTTGTACAACGAAAAGAGTTCGAAGCCGCATCTGAACCACTAGCGGCCGGAAAAGGCGACTTGACCGACCAGAAGGAACGCATCACCGAAGCTCAGGCGATCGAGCAGGCTAAACAGGGCCAGGAAGCAGCCTTCGAAGTCCTGTATAACCTGCACAAACGCCGCGTGTACTCGCTATGTTTGCGCATGGTTTCCAATCCCGCGCAGGCCGAAGATCTGGCCCAGGAAGCATTTCTACAGCTATTTCGCAAGATCGGCACCTTTCGCGGCGAATCTGCTTTCTCTACCTGGCTGCACCGCATGACGGTGAATGTCGTCCTGATGCAACTGCGCAAAAAAGGTTTGCCGGTGGTCTCGCTGGAAGAGACCTTGGAAGCCGACGACGAAGCTCCCAGAAAGGAATTTGGCACCAGGGACGTGAAGCTGACAGGCTCCATCGATCGTTTGCAGCTGCAGCGGGCGATCGACAAGCTGCCGCCGGGCTATCGAACGGTTTTTGTGTTGCATGATATTGAGGGGTTCGAGCATAACGAAATAGCCCAGATTGTGGGATGCTCGATTGGCAACAGCAAGTCGCAGCTCCATAAGGCGCGATTGAAGCTGCGAGATTATCTGAAGTTCATGAGAGCCGAAAAGGCCAAGACTGGATAAGTTGAAGTTGCGGTATTGGGGAGAGGTTGTTATGACGTGTGCTGATGTGGAACGAGTTCTTCCGGAACTCATGAATGCGATTCCGGACGGTGTAGATCGCACTAACAACGGAGTCGGTCGACCTATTGACGCTGCATTTCAAAGTGCTTTTGAAGCTCATTTGAAGTCCTGCCCGGATTGCTCCGATCTGGTGTCGGACCTGAAACTGATCGCCAGTGAAGCTCATCGGATGGCAGCCAGCGATGAACCGTCGCCCAGAGTGTGGCTAAATATTGCCGCGCAATTGCGCGCCGAAGGGCTGATTCGGGAGCAGGAAGCTGCTCCCGCCCGGCCCATTCTTGTGCCATCGTTCCGGCGACGCGGATGGAGCGCGTGGTGGCTGGCGCCGATTGCTGCTGCATTGGTGGCGGCAGGCTCTTACGTGGTCAGCCATAAGCAAGCCACTCCCGTAGCGCAACTGCAATCCTCGGAGACTCCAACTCCACTAGCTTCAACTCCGGTTCCTCCGGCCCCATCTCCCGCTCCATTGCCTTCGACGGTTGCCGAGACCCCGACCGCGACACGAACCCCGTCATCCAAGCTCGCACCTGTTCCGACAGGTGAACAGGTGGCGCGACAAACTGCGGCAACGGAGAAGGCACGATTCAAGGAAGATTCCGAGCCGACCTCGGACGATGAGCAGTTCTTGAGCGCCGTTTCCACCAGTGCCCCTGCGATGCGAGCGACTTATGAAAGTCAACTCAAAGCGGTGAATAACGAGATACAGGAGACGCAGGCGTATGTCGACCGAAATCCGGCGGACTTAGACGCGCGCCAGCATTTGATGGATGCCTATCAACAAAAAGCACTTCTGTACCAGATTGCGCTGGATCATATTCAATAATTGAAGGGGCGGACCGGGATCCCGGCCGCACAGGGGCGTTGCTTTATGGCGGGTATTCCTGGTTCTGGTGGTATTGTAAGTCGCGCGTCGCAGGGCCCGAATCTTCAGCCGGCAAGAGTAAAGATAAGAAGCATAAGTGTAAGGATGATAAGGATTACCAACGCCACAGTTGTCACCCTGGTTCTGGTCGCCTGCCTTTCCTCGGCTCTGTCGGCCCAAGCCGTCGCCGAAGCCACCAAGGAATTTCGCTATACGGTCGGCCCTCATGCCAACATTTCCGTGGATACGCAATATGGGGCAATCTCGGTAAAGCCTGGAAGTGACAATCTGGTCGTCGTAACGGCCGTTCTCAAATCGGACAACGTGGAAGTCGATCAACAGCAAACCGGCAATCGGATTGAAATCGCCTCCCACCTCCTGCGTGGCACCGACCAGCCGAGCGGCCAGGTCGATTACGAGCTACTGATTCCACCCGACGCCACCGTTAGCCTCCATTCCTCAACGGGTCCGATGTCGGCGGAGCGCTTACATGGCGACCTGACCATGGAAGGCACGGAGGCTGCCGTGAATGTTCGCAACGTGGAAAACGGCCATGTGCATGTGCAAACGATGCGTGGGCCGATTACCCTGATCGACGTTCGCAACGGCCACGTGGAGCTTGCTTCCATCAGCGGCGACATTTATTTGAAGGCGGTCACGGGACCGCTGGTGCAGGCGAGTTCGGGCCGAGGAACGATTTCCTACGACGGAGACTTCGGCTCCGGGGGCGACTACAGGTTTACGACGCACACTGGTGACATAGAAGCGCTGGTGCCGGCGAACGTCTCCGCGGGCTTCAGAGCACACTCGGTCCTGGGCAAGGTGCAACACGATTTCCCGCTCAAACCGAGGCATTCCCGATTCAAAGAGGAAGTAGGACGTTCCTTTGTAGGCAGTACCGGACAGGCATCCTCCGAGGTCGTGCTGCGCTCTTTCAGTGGTAAAATCCGCCTCAAGCAACGCTGAACCAAGCTGCGCTGAACAAAGAAAATCAGACGGAGAGCAGATGCGAAGCCCGGGCAGAAATCCGTGCGTTTTCGCGCCCTAGCTATGGCCGTACGCGCGGTATTTCTGGTGGGATTTATGGCTTGCGGCAAGACCAGCCTGGGGCAGCAACTGGCCCGCAGGCTGGATTGGGATTTTGTGGATCTGGATGCCCTTATCGAGGCTCGCGAGCGGCAAAGCATTGCCGAGATTTTTCGGGACCGCGGCGAGAGTGGATTCCGGGCCGCCGAAATGGGCGCGCTGCGCGATCTGACGGAGTCGCTGAATTCCGAAACTTTTTTGCACGACAGCGCTTTGCGCGGAACTGTTGTCGCGCTTGGCGGTGGAACCTTCACACAGCCTGCGAACCGTGAGTTGCTTCGGCCTTGGACCACAGTTTTTTTGGATGCTCCGCTGGATGAACTGTGGCAGCGCAGCCAGGACAAGGCGGCATTGCGGCCTTTAAGAAGGGATCGCACAGAGTTTGACCGACTCCACCAGGAGCGGCTGCCCGGTTATCGCCAGGCCACGATGACTATCGTAACCTCGGGCAAGGATCCAACCACCCTTTGCGCGGAAATCGAGCGTAGTTTGCACTTTTGGGGGAAGGCTAACGACGGGAACACGAACTCCACCGATTCGTCGGCGGCTTCGCCCGATCATTTCGAGACAGGAGAAACAAATTGAAGTTATCTTTAACCGTGCCCTTATCGTCTTTATGCCTCTTCTCTCGCCGGCTTGTTTTAACGATGCTGCTGCTTGGGTGCGTTGCTGCTCTGGCGGCTCCTATCCCAAAAGGTAAGGATAAGGAAAACGAGGGAACGATCGTCGACTCGGGCTCCTTTGGCGTTTTTCAGAACGGTCATCGCGTTGGAACCGAGACCTTTTCGATTTATCAGCTAAATAACGGCTCCGTTATCAAGTCTGAGTTCAAGACGGAACACGATCCGCCTGCCCTGCAAAGTTCGGAGATGCAACTGACTGCCAATGGCGATATCCGCAGCTATGAATGGAAAGAATTGAGTCCCGAAAAAGCGGACTCGCTGTTGCTCCCGAATGAAGAGTTTCTGACGCAGAAGTGGCGCGTCGGAGATGAGAAAGAACACGAGCAGCCTTACCTGCTGTCCGCGTCCACGAGAATTCTGGACGACTATTTCTTTGTGCACCGCGAGGTTTTGGCGTGGAGGTTTCTGGCCGCGGCCTGCAAAAAGGATAATGGGGTTTTGAAATGTCCTGTGAGGCAACGCACGCAGTTCGCAACTATCAACCCGCACCAGCATTCTTCGGCGCTGCTCAGCATAGAGTTTCTGGGCCGCGAAAAGGTGAATCTTAAAGGCGGGCAGAAGGATCTGCTCAAACTGGAGTTGAAGACCGAAGCGGGAACCTGGCAGCTCTGGCTCGACGATCAGTTAAAGGTGCAACGTATGCTCGTGTTGGGCGAGAATACATTTGTGGATCGCGACTAGTCAGGTGTCAGGTCTTAGGTCTCGGAAATCTGCTGCGGACTCGCTAAGACGTTAAGCCTAACACCCAAGACCTGAGACCTAAGACCTGCCTTATGACGATTCTTGATTCACGCACGTCGCGCGTTCTGTTCACGGCGCTCCTCTTCGCCGTAGGCTTGGGCTTTCTCTATGCAGCGCGGCGAACGCTGATTCTCTTTCTATTCGCTATTTTCTTCGCCTATCTTATTAACCCCGCGGTAGGGCGACTGGAAAAGCTCGTCCGTAGCCGGGTTTGGGCAATCAGCATTATTTACTTCCTCTTAGTGGTCGCTCTGGCAGTGTTCGGCTTTCTGGTCGGCCCCAGGATTGCCCGGCAAAGCGCCCGCCTGGGAAAGTCTTTGCCGGGATTGGTGGAACAGGCCAGTACCGGCCAGATCTCCGGCCAGATCGACCAACTTGCCGCACGAATCGGTAACGAACATGGCTGGAGCGATGCTACCCAGAGACGGATTGCCAGTTTCTTGCTCAGTCGCCGCGAGCAACTCGCCGGCCTGGCGCAGTACATGGGAGTTCGCGCCGCAGAATCGGTGCAGCAGGTGTGGGTACTCTTTCTCGTGCCCATCCTGGCGATTTTTTTTCTGCGCGATGGAGAGAGCTTTCATGAGGTCCTGCTCTCACTGGTGCATTCCCGCAGCCAGCGCGAGTTTCTGCAGGATGTGCTGCAGGATCTCAACCAGATGCTCGCCCAATTTATTCGTGCCCAGTTGACGCTGGCGGCGCTGTCGTTTCTCGCGTACACATCATTTCTGGGAGCGATGCGCGCGCCCTACGCGCTCATGCTCGGCACAGTCGGTGGTGCGCTGGAATTCGTCCCTTTAGCTGGGCCCTTACTGGCGGGAACGGCGATGATGACTGTCGCCGTGTTGGCGGGATATCCACGCTGGGCACTGCTGCTGTTGTTTTTGTTCGTCTGGCGTCTGGTGCTGGATTACGCAATTTCTCCCCGCGTCATGGGAGCCAAGGTGGAATTGCATCCGTTGGCGGCGTTGTTCGGAATTCTTGCCGGCGGTGAAATTGCCGGCATCCTTGGCGTGTATCTGTCGATTCCGGTGATGGCCAGTTTGCGAATTGTGTGGCGCCGTTGGCGCATCTACGCCGAAAAGCGCAAGTTCGGCCCGCTGAATGAATACTCGTTCCCGCAAGAATTGGGCAAAGGAATGAGTTAGCAGTCATCCTCCGTCCTGCGAATCAGCCGTAATATCACTGCCGAAATTCTGCTGGTATAAAATCGAAGCTTATCGTATTCACAAAATCATGTCGGACAAACTTTCTGTAGGAATTCTCGGTGCCACGGGCATCGTCGGGCAGAGATTTATCCAAATGCTCGAACATCACCCCTGGTTTGAAGTGTCGTGGCTGGCTGCCTCCGATCGGTCGGAAGGCCGGCCCTACGCTGAAGCCGCGCGCTGGCGTTTGAAGACTCCCATCCCGGCCGCGGTCGCAAACATGACGGTTTCGCCGGCCAATCCCGTAGGCACGCCCAAAATCATCTTCGCAGCTCTCGATGCCTCGATCGCCCGCGAACTGGAGCCGCAATTTGCCGCGGCTGGCTGCGCGGTCGTCTCCAATTCGAGTGCGCTGCGCATGCAGCCCGACGTTCCCCTGGTGATTCCTGAAGTTAACGGCGACCACATTCGATTGATCGAAAAGCAGTGCTGGCGCACCAACTCCGGGGGCTATGTTGTCACCAATCCCAACTGCTCGGCGATTGGACTGGTGCTGGCGCTCGCTCCCCTGCACCGCGCTTTCATACTCGAGAGCGTGATGGCAGTCACGATGCAGGCGGTCAGCGGCGCAGGCTATCCGGGCGTGGCCTCGCTCGATATTCTTGGCAACGTGATTCCCTACATCGCGAAAGAAGAAGAAAAGATGGAGGAGGAAACGCAGAAACTGCTGGGCGTGTTAAACGGCGCGCGCTTCGAACCGGCGCCATTTGCCATGAGCGCCCAATGCAATCGCGTCGCGGTGGAAGATGGCCACACCGAATCGGTCTCCGTCCGTTTGAAGAAAAAAGCTTCGGCCGAAGAGATTATTGCAGCCTGGAATGATTTTCGCGGTGAACCTCAGCAGTTACGCTTGCCGAGCGCGCCGGATCGGCCAGTCGTCTACATGACTGCGCCAGACCGTCCGCAGCCGCGCTTCGATGTTGACCTTGGCGCCGGCATGACGACGGCGGTCGGACGACTGCGCAAATGCAACGTTCTCGATTGGAAGTTTACCGTTCTGTCGCACAACACGATTCGCGGAGCCGCCGGTGCCGCGCTACTCAACGCCGAGCTTCTCAAGGCGAAGGGATATCTCGCGTGATCGGAGAATCAACTTTTACGGTAGAGACGGGACTTGCCCCGTCTTGCCGGCACCACCTTGCGTCCCGGTGGAAGACGCTGCAAACCGCGTCTCTACAGAACACCAAGGAATACGCGAAGGAGCACTCCCGCCCATGATCGTGATGAAGTTCGGCGGGACTTCCGTACAAGATGCTAAGGCAATCGACCGCGTTTCGCAGATCGTCCAAGGCCGGTTAGCGGATCGGCCGGTGGTTGTGGTCAGCGCAATGGCCAAGGTCACCGATTCCCTGCTCGCCATGGGCAAAGCTGCCGGCACCGGCGATCGCAAAACCGCGCTCAAAATGGCGCGCGCCTTGCGCGAACGCCACTACGACACCGCCGGAGAACTGCTCGGCACCGCGCTCTTCACCGAATTTCACGGCGACTTGGGCGCCGACTTTGAAGATCTTGACGAATTGTTGCGCGGCATAGGCGCGGTTGGAGAGATTACTCCGCGCACTTACGACTTCGTTGCCTCATTCGGCGAAGTGCTTTCCAGCAAGATCGTGGCCGCGGCTTTTGTTGCTCGCGGATTGGCGGGAGCACACGTGGATTCGCGCATGTGCTTGATCACCGACAGCAGCTACACCCGCGCGGTTCCACAGTTCGACGAAACAAACGAACGGCTGCGCAAGCGGGTTCAGCCCCTGCTCGACTCGGGCAAGATTCCGGTGATGGGCGGATTTATTGGTTCGAATCCTGCAGGCATCACGACTACGATTGGCCGAGGTGGATCCGATTTTTCGGCCGCAATCTTTGGCGCCGGCCTCAATGCCGAGCGCATCGAGATCTGGACCGACGTTGACGGCATGATGACGACTGACCCGCGGCTTTGTCCCGACGCTCGCCGCATCAAGGTCATCAGTTTTGACGAGGCCGCCGAGCTCGCATATTTCGGAGCGAAAGTTCTGCATCCGGCCACCGTACTGCCGGCGGTCCAGCAGAATATTCCGGTCTATGTTCTGAACTCGCTGAACCCGAAGTGCGAAGGGACGAAGGTCACGGCGCGCGCTCCGCGATGCGCTAATATCTTCAAGGCCATCGCGCTCAAGAAAAAAATCACGCTGGTGGAGGTCGCTTCGCCCCGGCGTCTTCTGGTGCACGGATATTTATCATCCATCTTCGCGGCCTTTGATCGGCACAACGTCGCGGTGGACGTGGTTTCTACGTCTGAAGTGAGCGTTTCAGTTACGGCTGAGACCAATGAGGCAATCCCGGCGCTGGCGGCCGATCTTGCGAAGATTGCGGACGTGAAATATGAGGGCCGGAAGGCGATTGTTTGCTTAGTTGGCGAAAATTTGCGCGCCACTCCTGGAATCGCCGCGAAGGTTTTTGGCATCCTTGAGGATGTGAAGATCCGCATGATTTCTCAGGGGGCGTCCGAAATTAATCTGACGTTCGTGATCGAGGAAGACGACGCGACCGAGGTGGTACGGCGACTGCACCGGGCATTCTTCGCGGAGGCTGATCCGGAAGTGTTCGCATAGCCGCAATGAACAGCGGAGGACGCAGAGAGCGCGTAGAAAATAGTTCTTAGATTGTCATCCCGAGCGAAGCGAGGGATCTGCAGTTCTTGGCGTCGGCGGACTCTGCGCTAAGGAATTTCGGCATGAATCTTCTAATTCTTGGCAGAGGCAAAACAGGTGCGGTGGTCACGAACGTTGCGCGCTCGCGCCGGCATCATGTACGAGATCTCTGCGCCGCTGAAAACCTCGCCTCCAGCGCGCTTACGGCCGATGCGCTAGCTGGGATTGACGTTGTCATCGATTTCACCACGCCGGCCGCGGCGGTTGCCAACGCCGAAGCTTGCATCCGCGCAAAGAAGAATGTCGTTGTTGGAACCACCGGCTGGTACGACCAGGTGCCGCACTTGCGCGAAAGGGTGCTCACGGCCAGGACCGGATTTCTCTATGGACCGAATTTCTCCATCGGCGTGAACCTGTTCTTCGAGATTGCCGCGACCGCAGGCGCCGCGTTGAAATACGATTACTCGGGGCAGATTTTCGAGCGGCATCATGCACAAAAAAAAGACGCTCCTTCCGGAACCGCACTTACGATCCAGAAAATTGTCCGCCACGCGGCAGGCGAATCCGCAGAAAAGGAAGTGGAGATCATCTGCTTCCGCGAGGGCGACGCCGTTGGCATGCACGAACTGGTTTTCAATTCTCCGGCCGATCGAATCTATTTGTGCCACGACTCCAAGTCGCGGCTGGGATTCGCCGAAGGAGCGGTGCGCGCCGCTGAATGGCTGGCGGGGAAAACCGGGTTCTACGAGTTCCGCAATGTCTGGCGCGAACTTTAGACAGCGCTGACCCGTATTGCATAGCGCCTCCAGACAAATATCATTTGGCAATCTTGCAAACGGGCGAGGTGGGTGTAGACTGGGGCCGCTTTTGAGGTTCCAAAGGAGAATCCCCATGAAAAACGGAAGGATTGTCGTCGCAGTGGCCCTGGCTCTCGTCAACGTCGGACTGTGCATTGTCGCAGCGGGGCAGGAAAAGGCAACCGCTCGCGAGGTCGTCGCCAAGGTAAGAGATGCGGCTAGCGCCCTGGCGAAAACGGGCGACGTGGAACAGTTTAAACAGAAAGACGGTCCGTGGGTTTGGAAAGATACCTATGTTTTCGTGGAAGACTGCGACAAGAAAGTCATCGCAGCTAATCCCGTGTATCCCGACCTGGTTGGCAAAGATCTCACCACGGTTAAGGATGTGAAGTCTGGGAAGGAAATCTATGCCAACCCGGAGACCTGGTGCAAGAAGGTGAAAAGCAGCGCCTCCGGCGTGTGGAACGAGTATTGGTGGCGAAAGAACGGCGCGGCCGCGGAGCCCTCTCGCAAGCTCAGCTATCACTTGAGCGCAAAAGGAACGCCCTACGTGGTTTCAGCCGGAATCTACGACGACAAGGCAACTCTCGCGGAAGTGTCGAAGATCAGCAGCAAGAAATAACCAGCGGCCCTGGTACGCCGTCGGCTCGCTAAGATGCCCTTCCCGCACACAAGGAAGGGCTTTCCGCATTCGGCGGTGTTTTCAGTCCGGACAGCCTCGGTTGTGCGCCAGCGCTTCTCGGGCCGCGACCCGATTGGCAAATGCAACCGCCTGCGAGAAGAGTTATCCTTTACTCATGCAACTCCGCGGCTGTGGTACAGCTCTGGTCACGCCGTTCTCCCAGGACGGCGCTGTAGACGAAAACGCATTGCGGAATCTCGTCGCCTGGCAGGTCGAATCGGGCATCGATTTCCTGGTTCCCTGCGGCACCACGGGAGAGACTCCCACTCTCAACCACGACGAGTGGTTGCGCGTCATAGACGTGACGATCGAAGTCGCCGCCGGACGCGTGCCCATCGTCGCTGGCGCAACCTCTAATTCGACCCAGGAAGCCGTCGCCAAAGCGAAGGAAGTGGCGTCGCGGCCGGGAGTCAATGCCATCCTTACTGCTTCGCCTTACTACAACAAGCCGACGCAGGAAGGCCAGTACCGGCATTTCCGCGCGATCGCCGAAGCCGTCGACAAGCCCGTGATTCTCTACAACGTTCCCGGCCGCACCTCCGCCAACCTCGAACCGGCGACCGTGGCCAGGTTGAGCGAGGTTCCAAATATCTCCGGGGTGAAGGAAGCGAGCGGCAACATGACGCAGATTGCCGAGGTGCTGAACCTGGTCCCGGAGCACTTCCTTGTGCTGTCAGGCGACGACGCCGTCACTTTGCCGGTGATCGCACTCGGTGGGGTGGGGGTGGTTTCGGTCGCGTCTAACGAAATTCCGCGCGAGATGGCGGAGATGACACGCGCCGCGCTGAACAACGACTGGCCAGCGGCACGAACGATCCACCGCAAGTATCTTCCGCTAATGGTAGGCAATTTCATCGAGTCGAGTCCGCTGCCGGTGAAAGCAGTGCTGGCGATGATGGGCAAGATCGAGGAAGTCTATCGCCTTCCTTTGCTTCCCATGCGCCGCGATACTCGTTCGAAGCTGCAGAAGATTGCGACTGACGCCGGATTGATCGCCCGGCCAGCGGCTCAGCCGGCCGCCGCCACCGAATTCTATGTTTACGAAAATTGGTCCGCGGGTCCGCACAAGGCGATGCTGCATCGCGCATCCTGTGGCCAGTGCAGTTCCGGCAAGGGACGTCCCTCGGGGCATGACCCCAATCACTCGCGGTGGCACGGGCCCTACGGCAACATCACCGAAGCGCGCGAGGCTACGCATCAGATGCCGGGAGTGCTGATCCGCAGCGAATGCAAGTGCGTGGCGTAGCACCATAACACATTGGATGCCCCATCTTGCGCGTTCCGTGCGCAAGGATGGATTCCACAACCGCGCCCCTTATAGGATTTTCTCGAAACGTAATTCATTCCCATGACAGATTCCCTATCACGACTGAAATCCTCCATTGAACGCTTATCGGCCTGCCAAACGATCAGCAAGCCGGACCAAGCGCGCCCCTCGTTTTTTGATTTCCGCGCCGCTTTGACTCGCGGTGAGGTTCGCGCGGCTGAAAAAGTTGCCGGACGCTGGGTGGTCAATGCCTGGGTAAAGCAAGGCATTCTGCTTGGTTTCCGCCTGGGCGAGTTGCAGCAAATGTCGGACGGCGATGTGCTCTCTTTCATCGATAAAGACACCTTCCCTGCCCGTCGCCTGACCGTTGCCGATCGCGTTCGCCTCGTGCCGGGCGGTTCCACGATTCGCGAAGGAGCTTATGTTGCGCCATCGGTGGTCTGCATGCCCCCTATGTTTATCAACGTGGGCGCCTATGTGGATGAAGGCACGATGATCGACTCCCATGCTCTTGTCGGCTCGTGCGCTCAGATCGGGAAACGCGTGCATCTGAGCGCGGCCGCTCAGATCGGAGGCGTGCTCGAACCCATCAACGCCGCTCCCGTGATCATTGAAGACGATGCGCTGGTCGGCGGCAATTGCGGAGTCTATGAAGGCACACTGGTGCGCGCTCGCGCCGTGTTGGGAGCGGGAACGATTCTGACACGATCCACCCCGCTTTATGATCTCGTGCGCGGCGAAATCTATCGCGCGTCGGCCGAGCGGCCATTGGAGGTTCCGGAGAACGCCGTAGTGGTGCCGGGATCGCGCGCGGTCAAAAAGGGCAAGGGCGTATTCGACGAGTGGGGGCTATCGCTCTATACGCCGGTGATTGTGAAGTATCGCGACGAGAAGACTGAACGCGGAATTGAACTGGAGGAGTGGCTGCGGTAGATAGGTGGGGAAAGCGAACGCACATCTAGCGGCGAGAAAGAGCGCCGACCACGCTAATGACTACAATCACAAAGAAACCAATAGTGAAAACGTTAGCCTCCCTCCGCATGGCGGGAGTCGCCGGTGGGTAAACAGCGATCGGACCCAACTCTATCCCGAGTCTCCTTCGACGCAACCAACCGGACCACCCCTCAAGGCCTCCTCGAAATAGTTGAACGACGGCATATATAACTCCAAATCCCCATATCCCTAGGAGCAAAACTGTCATTAGGATCTGAACTCCATCAGAAACGACTTTAAAAAGTTGGAATCCGGGAAGCGCTCACTACGGCAGCATTACCGATGGTGCACTCGTAAGTTGCGCTTGCTCGGCTGCAAATCTCTGCCGGGTTTCCAGATGCTTTTCCCGGAAATGCGCCCGCGCCCGTGCCCCCCACGCCCGCACGAAGTAATAATTCAGTCCACATCCTATGGCTGAACTTACAACTGGAATCAGGCGTCCCGCCCACTTCTCCACGACTTCGGCTCCAGCCTGCACTGCGATCCGCTGAATCACCTTTGGCACGAAGCGGTTGACCACTTCTTTTTCCAGCAACTCGCGGCTGATGTCAACCCCAGCGGCGCTGGCCGCGGCTATCCATAGTTCAGCAATCTCGTCGTCGGTGTTTAACTCGAAGCCATAAATCAGGCTGAGCTTCTGGATGGTGCGCATGGTGATCGCCGAAAGAATACCGAGGTCGGGCACGATGGTAAGAATTCCGCCCAATCCAAATCCCGCGCCCTCGGCTGCTGCGAGTTTCATGCCGGCTCGAATCACCGACCCCGCCACGTCGTCGAGACGCTCCACCGGTAATGTGTAAACTCCATGAAAAGTGGCCAGCGGCAGGCCGTGCGCCACGCGCAACTGCATCAGGAAGCGCCCCGGATTGACCTTGACCGTATCGTAAGTACGGGCCAAGCCACCGCGGATGGCACCTTCTACGCGCCGCCGCATCCATGATTTGTTTTCGCTGTCCATCCCTAAGCACCAGTTTATCAGTCAAGCTTAACGCTCGATTAGAGTTTGTCGTCCCGAACGAATTGAGGGATCTGCAGTCCGCCGCAAAATGCGGATCCCTCACTTCGTTCGGGATGACAACAGCTGAAAGAGTGTCACTAATCTGCACTGGCGTCCAGCAGGGCCCGCAGGGTGTAACGCCAATGCCGGCCCACCCTGTGCTAGCATCGATTTACTAATGTCAAAAGGTAAATTGCACATCGTTCCGCTCGGCGGGATGGGCGAGTTCGGCATGAACTGCATGGCCATCCGCTATGGCGATGACATCGTCGTAGTCGATGCCGGCCTCATGTTCCCGGAAGCCGAGTTGCTGGGCGTCGATGTCGTTGTCCCCGATATTTCTTATTTGCTCGAAAATCGCAAGCTGGTGCGCGGCATCGTGCTTACGCATGGGCACGAAGACCACATCGGAGCCCTCCCCTGGATTCTCAGCGAACTGAATGTCCCCGTGTGGGCCACCGAATTCACGCTGGCGTATGTCGAAGATAAACTCGATGAACACCAGCTTCTCGACGACGCCGATCTGCGCGAGATTCGTCCCGGAGAACGCTTCAAGGTCGGACCTTTTACGATTCATGCGCTGCAGGTCACGCACAGCCTGGTGGATTGTGTAGCGCTCGCCATACACACACCGCTCGGCGTAGTGTTGCACACCGGCGATTTCAAAGTCGATCCCACGCCCACCGACAACCGCCTCTTCGACCTCCACGGATTCGCGGAGTACGGCAAGGAGGGAGTGCTCGCACTCTTGCAGGATTCGACGAACGTCGAGCGCAAGGGCTACACGCCGAGCGAGCGAGCGGTGCATCGCAAATTTGAAGAGGTGTTCGTTCGCACCAAGCGGCGGCTATTTGTCTCCTGCTTCGCGTCTTCTATTCATCGCATCAAGCTGACCGTCGACATGGCGCGCGAGCACGGACGCAAAATCTGTTTCATCGGCCGCTCCATGGAGAATTCATCGGAGATCGCCGAAGACCTCGGCTATGTTCAGATTCCCGAGGGCATGATGATTCACCCCGGCGAGATGAAAAACTTCGCGCCGGAGAAAGTTTGCGTTCTCATTAGCGGCACCCAGGGCGAGCCCATGTCGGCGCTGTCGCGCGCCGCCGTAGATAACCACAAGCACGCCAAAATCGAAAAAGGCGACACGGTCGTCTTGTCGTCCCGCATCATTCCCGGCAACGAAAAAGCGATCTATCGCGTGGTGGATCACCTTTTCCGCCGCGAAGCGTTCGTGATTTATGACGACGGCTCTTACCCGCCCATTCACGTCAGCGGTCACGCCAGCCAGGAAGAATTAAAACTCATCATCAACCTGGTGCGTCCGAAGTATTTCATCCCGATCCATGGCGAATACCGGCAGCTTAAGCTTCATGCCGAACTGGCTGGCTCAATGCGAGGCGCCGTCGGCAACGTGATGCTGATCGAAAGTGGAGACGTGCTCGAAATCGACGAACTCGGCGCCCGCAAGGCAGGCCGCGTCAACGTAGGCCGCGTCTGCATCGATTCCGGCTCGCGCACCGATGTGGTCGAAGACTTAGTGATAAAAGACCGCCGCCACTTGAGCGAAGACGGCTTCGTAATGCCCGTGATCGCCATCAACAAGCACACCGGTCGCGTCGAAATTTCACCCGAGATTGTGACCCGCGGATTCAACCCCGGAGAAAACGGTCTAATCGAGCGCGCCCGCGAGATTGTCATGGAGACGCTGAATGCCTCCAGCGCCGAAGAGAAAGCCGACTACGGCGTGATCAAAGAAAAAATCCGCACGGATTTGAAGCGTTATATCTCGCGGCAGACGCAACGGCGGCCGCTGATTATGCCGGTGATACTGGAAATCTAGATTTCAATTCGCTATTCGATTGACCAAGTCCCGGCTTGGCAATAGGTTGTGGAGAGAACAGCAGTAGGAGCGCAGGGCTTATGACCATCGAAATAAAACGTCCAGAAATCGAGGCGCTCATTCAGCAGCGGTTGCATAGCGGCGCGTTCGAAAGCGTGGAAGACGTGCTGTTCGATGCCCTGGAAATACAAAGCGAACGCGAGGTTTGGCTTCAGGAAAATAAAGAGGCTATCAACGCCAAAATCGAGCGCGGGTTGGCCCAACTCGAACGGGGTGAAGGCATACCTGGCGACGAGCTACGCACGCGTCTTGCAGCCGATAAGGCAGCGTGGCTCAAGGACGGCTCCGGTTCGTGAAGCGCTACCTCGTCGCGCCGGAAGCCGAAGACGATCTCCGGCAGATTTGGCGCTACCTGCTCGGAGAAGCGGGGCTGGCAATCGCTGACCGGATTCAGGGCGAACTGGTGGATGCCTTCGAAGGCTTGGCCGATCTTCCCAGCAAAGGCCACAAGCGTCGCGACCTCACCGGTAAAGCTGTGCTGTTCTTCAGCGTGTATCAATACATGATTGTGTACCGGCGAACGGAGGTGGTGGAGATCGTCGCCGTCGTGCACGGCAAGCGCGATGTGAAGCGGCTTGCTCAAAAGACGGACGTCATTGTGAGGACCCTGCGGCGTACGTCTCCGGAACTCCATGCTTGGCCAAGCGGTACAATGACGATAGGCCAAAATGGCAGTCCTTAACTTATTTTCGACGCGCCAAAAAAGAGAGCGTGGTGAAGTTCCCGATGTTTTCGTGTACGACCTACTCCCACGACCTCTTCGCATTTAGGTGGTCTATATCCTGCAGGACGCCTTGGGTACCCCAACCATCGAGGAATATGAAACGCCCGCGTTGGGAGTTTATCGGGAAATAGTTGGAAACTTGTGTCGGCATTTCGGACGCATCACATTAGCAGAGGGCGTTCTGCCTGACGAACAACTAGCTAATTTTTTGTTGAGGGAACCTGCGGTTGATCATTGCATAGACGCGATAGAACTTTCATGCCGATACATTGAGAAATCGGGCATTAGCCACGACTACAGAACGTATGTACGCACGAAACTTAACTCCTCCGAGGCAATTGCGGACCTGAACCGCCGGTTTCTAGAACATGGAGTCGGGTATCAGTACTTATCCGGCAAGATAATCAAGACCGACTCCCAGTTTCTTCACGCTGAGGTCGTAAAGCCTGCGCTGGCTCTCTTGCAGGACAAGCGCTATCAGGGAGCTAACGACGAGTTTCTGAAAGCGCACGAACATTACCGCAAAGGTGAGGTGAAGGAGTGCTTGGCAAACTGCCTGAAGGCATTGGAGAGTACACTGAAGGCAATTTGTAGGATTCGCGGCTGGGTGTCCCAGTCAACCGACACAGCGAAGACGTTGCTCGATACGTGCTTCAAGAACCATTTGGTCCCTGCGTTCTTCCAGTCACACTATGGCGCCCTCAAGAGCACGTTGGAGAGCGGCGTGCCCACAGTTCGTAACAAACTCGGTGGGCATGGACAGGGATCGCAGGTCGTAACCGTACCACCGCACTATGCCGCATACGCTCTGCATATGACTGGATCAGCCATTCAGTTTTTGATCGAGGCTGAAAAAAACTTGCCCTGAATTTCTTGGATAAGTGGGCTTTCGACGAAGGCCGGAAAACGGTCGAAGCCAGCCGTTACATGCTCCATCTCATCCCGCTTCTACCGTGAGCTTCAACCCCACCGCCTTGGTCACGGCAACCAGCGTCGAAAGCCGTGGATTCCCGCGAGCCGACAAGGCGCGGTACAAGCTCTCGCGCTCAATGCCAGCAGCTTTGGCCACCTTCGCAATGCCGCCTCGCGCCTCAGCGATGCGACGCAGAGCGATTAGGAGCACGCTCGGCTCGTCGTCATCTTCCAACGCAGCGCGAAGATACTCGGCGGCAAACTCGGGATTCTCGCGCAGCTCACGAACCGTGGCTTCGTCGTGCAATATGCTCGCCTTGCGTTTCATTCGTGCTCATACTTCGCAGACTGTAACTTATAGATTACACTTACGCAAGCGTATGGGCACAGCCATCAATATCCCGCTTCGCGTCCGTGGCGAACCGCCAGGATCACGGTCTGTTTTCTGCCGTAATAATAGAGAGCGATATAGGCCCCATGTCCGAAGTCAATCACCCACTCGCGGAACTCCGGCGGCAACTCTTCGACGGGCCGACCAACCTCCGGATGCTTGCCAAGAGCCTTGACGCCCTGCCGGATCGCCTTGACAGCGCGCTTTGCCGCATTGCGGCTTTTGGGAGCGAGAAACGCATGGAGACGGGCCACATCCAGCAAGGCCGGTTGCGACCACGTCAGTCGTGGCATTTAGGAGGAGCGGCGTCCTTGCCCGCTTCGAGCTTGGCCAGCCAAGCGTCGGCTTCTTCGGCCGTCGCGTGCAGGCCAGTAGTCTGGTAGTGAGTCCAGGCGGCCAGCGCGCCGCGCCGGAGTTGCTCGCGCTTCTCTTCACGTTCCACGTACTGCTCGACGGCTTCGCGCATCACCCAGTGCGGCGAACGCTGGCGGACGGCGGCGAGTCGCTGCAGGCGTTCTTTTATCTTAAGATCGAGCTTTATGCTGGTTGTAGAGGACGTTGGCAAAAGGTGCTCCAAGGTGTTACCTTACACTACTATGCGCTGAAACGTTGGACATTGCAACGTAATTTAAAATCTCTTCCCTGATGGTCTCCCTCAGCGACATTCGCGCAGCTCAAACTTTGCTCCAGGGTATCGCCCTCCGCACTCCGCTGTTCGAATGGACAAACCCGACCGACCGGCGCAAGCTTTTTCTCAAGCTCGAGAACCTGCAGCCCATCGGCGCCTTCAAACTGCGCGGCGCTTATAACAAGGTCGCCTCGCTTAGCGACGAAGAACGCCGCCGCGGAGTCATTTCCTATTCCAGCGGCAATCACGCGCAGGGAGTGGCGTATGCGGCGCGAGCCCTCGACGTTAGGGCCATTATTGTCATGCCGGGCAATGCGCCGAAGAACAAGCTCGAAGCCACCGCCGCGCTGGGAGCGGAGATCGTGGCCGTTGGCCCTGGCAGCGAAGAACGCCGCCGGCGCGCCGAAGAACTGGCGGCTGAGCACGGCTACGTGATCGTGCCTCCGTATAACGACGAAAAGATCATCGCCGGTCAAGGGACTGTCGGGCTCGAAATCCTGGACAGTCTATCGAACGCTGAGACAGTGTTAGTACCGGTCGGCGGAGGGGGACTGATCAGCGGCGTCGCGGCGGCCATCAAGCTCAGCGGCAATCCCCGGGTGAAGGTGATTGGCGTTGAGCCCGAGTTAGCCTCCGATGCGCGAGCCAGCCTGCGGGCCGGGCACATCGTCTCTTTCCCAGCAGAGCAAGTCTCCCCTACGCTGGCCGACGGTCTACGGACGCAAAGCATCGGCGCGATTAATTTCGAACATATCCGCGCTTATGTGGATGACATTATCAGCGTGACCGAAAGCGAGATTTACGAGGCCATGCGCTTGTTGAGCGAGAACCCGAAAACGCTGGCTGAACCCAGCGGAGCCGTCGCTCCGGCCGCGTTTCTTTTCCACGCCAATGAACTCCCCGACACACGTATTAATGTCGCTGTGATCAGCGGCGGCAACATCGATCCCGCACTGCTCGCCGATCTGAAACGTGACTGAGCGCCGAGCGGGCGGCGAAGACTCTTCGCCGGAAATATGTAAAATGACTGTCCTCGGCGATGTGCCTAAGACGGTGAGGCTCTCATGATTCGCTTTGGTATCGCGGGATTTGGATTGCACGCGGTGCGGCGGCTGATGCCGGGGTTCGCGCTGGCTCGGGATTGCAAAGTGGTCGCGCTTTCTCGACGCGACCGGGATAAGGGGCGCGAGGCCGCTGCGAAGTATGGGATTCCGCATGTCTGCGCTTCCACTGAAGAGCTCAGCCGCTGCCCCGAAGTCGATGCCGTGTTCGTCACCACCCCCAATGTCTGCCACCTCCAGGACGTCCTGGTTGCCGTGGCTGCGCGCAAACCAGTGCTCTGCGAAAAGCCCATGGGAATGAATGCCGACGAGTGCCGGCAAATGGTTGAAGCGGCCCGGGCGGCGAGTGTTTTGCTCGGTGTTGCTCAGGTCTTTCGCTTTGAAGAAAGCATCGCTAGGTTTCGCGAACGGGTCGCTGCCGGCGACATCGGCCGCCCGATTTTTGCACGCTCCGAGTTCTCTTATCCGGGCATCGGCCATGGGCGCTCCTGGCTCTACAACCGCTCGATCTCCGGAGGTGGTCCGATCGCCGACGTGGGTGTCCACTGCATCGACGCCTTGCGTTACATTCTGCAGGATGAACCGCGAAGGGTGAGCGCTCTGGGGCGTTTCGACGAACATTCAGGTGACGTGGAAGCGGTGGCTGCGCTGACTCTCGAATTTAGTCGTGGCGCCCTGGCCACGGTGCTGGTTTCAACTCGCGCGCAATATCGTACTCCGATGGAGATTGTCGGAGATGCGGGAGTAATCCGGGCTGATGATGCGCTCAATGCCGAGCATCCGATCAAAATAGAGCTTTGGCGCGGTGGAAAACTCGCCGCCGAAGAAACCGTCTCCAACCGGCTAGCCTATGCGAAGCAGGTAGATGCCTTTGCTGCGGCCGTCGAAAAACGGCAGCCGTTTGCAGTATCCGGCGAAGAGGGTTGGCAGAACCAGATTATTCTCGACGCCGCCTATGGGAGCCTGCTGTCGGGAAAAAGTGAAGAGGTTCCGGAAAAGTAAAACATCCGAGCCCGAGCTCAGAAAAGGCCCCGCAACAAGCCGCGGCCTCTGTCTAACCGAAAAGTGCTCTGCAAAATAAAAAATGGCGTCCCGGAAAAAGTCACGGGACGCCGAACAGCCCTCCCCCGAGAACTGCTCAGCCCAAAAAGTAGATCAGGAAGCTCGTCGTGTGAATTCCACTGTTGAGGGACTAATTAACACGAACGAGCCACTAGCCAGGAAATGACCCGTGCTAACATGAGTAACCTTGCGACTGGTTACTTCGGTCAGCAGGGTTTTGGAGCGGGTCTCCCCCAGGTAAGAAGTCAGCTGCCGAATTCCGAAAACCATAGATGTTCGGTCTTAAAGTCCTTGTCAGGGATCCGAGACTTTGGATTGAGCTTTCTTGGGCCAAACCGGGAAAAGTAAAGGTTGTCGCTGCAACAGATTGCATTCCGGGATTTGGAAGGGATGCGATGATGGGGTGTAAGTTATTGATAAACAATGACAAACTTCCGTCATCTTTTTTGGAATGGCAAGTGCAATCGCTAGGTAGGCGATTCATACCTTGGCAGGTAAGTTCTAGGTCAATGTTGGAAAGATAAAATCTGGGGGGAATTAAAATGAGGCGAGTGGTAGTGATTCTAGCTTTGCTTGCGCTGGCGTTGCCTATGGCTGCGTGGGCTGACACGATTACAACAACCAACCAAACGGGCACGATTGCAATCACCGATCCGAACGGCGGCCTGGGGACGATCGGTTCGTCAACGATCACTTCAACGGGATCACAGCTGACGAGCTTCGCGTTTGACTCTTTCTCCGCAACTTCTGGAAAGGGAGGCGCTCTGGGCAGCGTTAACTTTTCTACGGGCACTCTGGCTACGGGTTCCGTCTCCGGTGGCGGAACATTCAATGGCGGCGGCTCCTTTACCATCGTTGGGCAGGGTAAATGGTTGGCAGGCTTGCCGGGCTCGCCCAAGGGCAAGACGACGCTCTTCAGCGGCAGCTTCGTGGGTCCGATTGACTGGACTCTGACGAGCCAAGCTGGACCGAAAGAGACCTTTACCCTTACCGGCACCATCGCAGGCACGCTCTTCAACGGAGCGAGCGTGACTGGAACAACCACCCAGAATTTCTATACCTACAATGGACAGCTGGTTGCGGGTGTGGGGCACATCACAGTGGGCAATACGACGCTCAGCACGGTTCCAGAACCAGGAACACTCGGTCTGCTGGGAACAGGGCTCGTGGGCATCGCGGGAATATTCCGTCGCAAACTGATGGGTTCGTAATCTGAATTGTAGTCCAGCGCACACTCAACTCATCGCCCCGCCGCAAGGCGGGGCTTTTGACCTGGGCGGCGTCAATTTCCATCTCTTCCGAGCCTTTGCCGCGCAGTCAAATGGTCTTCTTGGGATTGGAGCTCGATCTTTGGGGAAACTGAATGTTGCTAGTGTGCAACAGATTGCATTCGAAGGGTCGCATTGCTAGCTCGAACCCTTTCTAAGTTGTTAAAAAATAAGGGATGACCCTAGCAATTTGCTTTGGAACTGCAAGTGCTCCCTACCTTGTAGGCGTTCTATACCCTGATAAACAGGTTCAAACGTAAGTTGGGAACAACAAGAGATTTGGGAGGGACGAACATGAGGCGAGTGGTAGTGGTTCTAGCTTTGCTTGCGCTGGCGTTGCCTATGGCTGCGTGGGCTGACACGATTACAACAACCAACCAAACGGGCACGATTGCGATCACCGATCCGAACGGCGGCCTGGGGACGATTGGTTCGTCAACGATCACTTCAACGGGATCACAGCTGACGAGTTTCGCGTTTGACTCTTTCTCCGCAACTTCTGGAAAGGGAGGCGCTCTGGGCAGCGTTAACTTTTCTACGGGCACTCTGGCTACGGGCTCCGTCTCCGGTGGCGGAACATTCAATGGCGGCGGCTCCTTTACCATCGTTGGGCAGGGTAAATGGTTGGCAGGCTTGCCGGGCTCGCCCAAGGGCAAGACGACGCTCTTCAGCGGCAGCTTCGTGGGTCCGATTGACTGGACTCTCGACAGCAAAGCTGGACCGAAATTGACGTTTACTCTTACCGGCACCATCGCAGGCACTCTCTACAACGGGGTTAGCGTGACTGGAACGACGAGTCAGAACTTCTATACCTACAATGGACAGCTGATCGCAGGTATCGGGCACATCACGATCGGTACAACAACCCTCAGCACGGTTCCAGAACCAGGAACGCTCGGTCTGCTGGGAACAGGGCTCGTGGGCATCGCGGGAATATTCCGTCGCAAGCTGCTTCGTAATTAAAATTCGTTGTCGCCTAGCCACTCGAACTCATGGCCCCGCCGCAAGGCGGGGCTTTTGATTTCTGGCAACGCTAGCGTTCGATTTTGCGGCATTGGCCCTCGCTCAATTGGCTCACAACCGCCCGCCTTAACCGCTCAACCTCGTTCTCGCATTCTTCTGTCACAATTCAATAGGAACCGGTCGCTTTCTGGTTCAACCCAATCCATTACTGCGGTAACAGTCGTTTATGACTTTGGCGTTGACCTTACTCGGTTCCAACCCTAAAGTCAGGCGCAGGGGGACGTATGAAAGATATCCATGAAGTTCTGCGCCACAAGCAGGGGCAGTATACACAGCTGGGAAAACAGATCGAGTTGCTGCAGCAGGCTGCCGAGAAGCTGCGCGAAGTGGCGCCGTTGCTTGCCGAAAACGACACTCAGGACGATAGCCCCGTTCTCGCGGAAGTGGACGAGGAAAACAATTCGATGGCGGCGAAGGCCGGCGCGCAATCGCCGCTGGGTGGCTCCAAGGCCGGGCGCAGCTTAACTCCGCGCTGGCCGTAAACCGCACCGTGGCAGCGAGGGGGAGGCTCGGTAGGCATGATTTTACAGACACTTCTGGTGTCAAAAGACGACCTGAGCGCGGAAGCGCTGATCAAGGTCCTCGTGCAGTTCGGCGTGGTCGTAGACAGGTCGAGCGACGGGGATATCGCTTTGGCGCGGCTCTCTGAGGAACGTTTCGATCAGGTCATCGTTGACTTTGACAGCGACTTCGATGATCCTGAGACGGCGAAACAATTGCTTGACGCCTGTCGCCGTGTCTCCGGCTGCGACCACCATCCTCCCCTTACCGTCGCCCTGCTGCACGATGCCTCGCAGATTCGATCCATTCTAGGGGCGGGCGCTCATTTCATTCTTACAAAGCCCATCGGGCAGCAACAGGCGCAAAATACATTTCGCGCGGCTACGGCGCTGCTCAAACGCGAACGGCGGAAATCGGCGCGGGTCGCTCTGCAGGCGGAGATTTCGCTTCGAGTCAGCGAGAGCGGCGCTCCCGAAAGTACGGTCGTAGAGGGCATTTTGCTCGACTTGAGCACGGGCGGCTTGGATGTGCTGGCAGCTCAGCCGCTGCCGTCAGCCTCCGTGGTTCACGTTTCCTTCACGCTTCCCGGCGGCTCAAGAATTACCGGCGACGCGGAAATTGCCTGGACCACCGCCAACGGACAAACGGGCCTGCGTTTTTTGGAACTGGACGCTCAGATGCGCCAGCAACTGAATGAATGGCTGACCGCGCATTCGCAGGATGCTCTGCCTGAAGAACCCGACGCCGTCACGCAATGCAAATTGACCGACTTGAGCCTGGGGGGTTGTTATGTGCGCACCGAATCCCCATTTCCGCAGTCTTCATCGGTGGATTTGTGCCTGCGCGTGGCCGACATGGAGATGCACACCGAAGGCGTGGTGCGTGTGATGCATCCGGGACATGGAATGGGAATACAGTTCCCTGCCCGCACAGAGGAGCAGCGCAAAAGCGTCGGCGATTTCATCGAATGCCTCACTAGCCAGCCAGGAACCACTCCGCAATTGGAAATCTCTCCTCGGGCCCTGATGGCCAACGCCGTCGACATTGACACTGATACTGACAGCAGCGGCGCAGAACGCAAGTCCGAGAATCTAATTTCCGGCGAGGATACCAACGGCGACGATACTGTTTCCGAGGATCCTCTCCTGGAATTGTTGCGGACGGGCCATACGCTTGACGAACACGCGTTTCTGGAAGAACTGCAACGCCAACGCACTCCGGAGAGCGTTACTTCCTAGAAGCCAGCCGAACAAGGATTGCCAAATCGTCCTGATTGTCGCTAACCGGAGATTACCCGAACGCAACTAGAGCGACGGAAGCCGCTCTACCAAAAATATCGGCACCCAATAGTTCCTGGCGGAATGATCGCGTTAAGAATTCGCAGCGGTACCCAGAACCAGACCGACACCCCGTCTTTGGTGTCGGCCCAGTTCAGGCGGTTTCCCCTTCATTGGTCGCAGAGTACCGCGATACCTTCTCCTGAATGATTTCGGCACGGTAAATTTTCCGAGAATTTTCATATGCAATAGAATTGCTTTGCCTATAGAGACGAGGCTTATCCCAACTCGCGAGGCGCGGTGAGCCGCTCCTCTAAGGAAGATTAAGGTCAAGGCCAATTGCCAAGAGGTCCGATCTCGCGCGGGTTGCTGTTCGCTGCCGTCTGTCTCCTTGCCATCAGTCTATTTTTTTGGTGGAACATCCCGTCCGGCCATGATTTCGAGTTCCACATGTTTTCGTGGATGGAAGTCCTGGGCCAATGGAAACAAGGGGTCGTTTATCCGCGATGGGCGGCGCTGGCGCACTGGGGATACGGCGAGGCTCGATTCTTGTTTTATCCGCCCGCTTCCTGGACCCTTGGCGCGGCGCTCGGTGCTGTGTTGCCCTGGAAAATCGTCCCCGCCGCGTATTGCTGGATCGTGCTCACCCTTGCCGGCGTGGCCATGTACCGGCTCACCCAGGAGTGGCTCCCCGCTAAGGACGCGCTCTTTGCCGCTGCCTTCTATGCGCTGAATCCCTATCACTTGCTGATCCTCTACTGGCGAAGCGCCTATGCGGAATTGCTGGCGGCGCCGCTCCTGCCGTGGTTGCTGCTATGTCTTGTGCGGCTCTATGATTCGCGACACAAAGATTCCCGACACGAAGACCCACGACTCGACAAGTCATGCCTTCGACCTACACTGTGCTTAAGCCTCACCTTAGCTGCGGTGTGGCTTATCAACATCCCAGCAGCGCTCATGATCCATTACTCTGCGGCTGGGCTGGCATTGCTGTTGGCTGTCACTGGCAGCGCGATTGGCGGCAGGTTCAACCATGCGTCGATCGAGCAGGCGTCGCCAGGACCCGAGCAAAGACCTGCGCCGGAACGAATGTGGGGTCCGTGCACCCGCCGCTTTTTTTTCCGCACGGCGATGGCAATACTTCTTGGAGCGGGGCTCGCGTCCTTCTATCTGCTCCCTGCTATTTATGAGCAGCATTGGATCGACGTGAGCCAGGTGCTTTCGCCCGGAGTCAGGCCGCAGGACAATTTTCTTTTCACGATGACCCCTGATCCCGATCACAATCGATTTAATTTGCTGGTTTCGACGATTGCACTTAGTGAGATCGCCGTGCTCGCGTGCGTTATGTGGTTTTCGCTGCGGAAGAGACGGTTTACACGGCGCATTTCCTGGATTCTGCTGGCCGCCTGGGGCACCGCCAGCGCGCTCTTGATGCTCTCCGTGAGCAATCTGCTTTGGCAGCATTTGCCTGAACTGCGCTTCGTGCAACTTCCCTTTCGCTGGCTTCTCTGCATGAATGCGGCTTTGGCCGTTCTTCTGGCCGCGGCCACCAATCGTCGAACCTGGACCTCGCGCTGCCTGGTGTCTGCCGGTCTTTTAGCAACGTTGCTCTTTGCCGGATACCGCTTCCAACCTCCGTGGTGGGACACGGCCAGCGACATCCGGGAGATGAGCGACGCCATCTCGGATGGCTCCGGCTACGAGGGCACCGACGAATACGTCCCCGCGGGAGACGATCCTTACGAATTGAATAAAGATTTGCCACGAATAAGCGACACCGCGGGAACGCCGATTCAGAGCAAGATTCTGGCCTGGGGGCCGACCGAGAAACATTTCCTGGTTCACATTTCTGAGCCACAGAGTTTGGAGTTGCGGCTTTTCAACTACCCGGCGTGGCGGGTTACAGTGAATGGCAGGGCCACCGAAACACAGAAAACCCCTGTCACTGGGCTGATGGTCATTCCTGTTGCTGCCGGAGACAGCGATGTATATATCTATTTCCGGCGGACACCGGACCGTATGGTCGGAGACATCGTCTCCCTGATCAGCCTGGCTGTGTTCGTTGTTCTCTGGAGTAAGACCCGAACTAAGGATGACTCCCCGCGCTCTGTGGTTAGCGTTGAGGCGAGAGTGCCACGTCGCGTATTGATCGCAACCTCGAATGCCGGCAAGCTTCGCGATTTCGTGGGCGCCGCTGCGCCCTTCGACGTTCTCGGTCGCCGGCATTCCGAACTTCTCTTCTTTGACTGAAGTAATCGAAGACGGCGCCACTTTCGAGGAGAACGCGCGCAAGAAGGCGGAGTCTTACAGCCTGGCGGCTCCGGGCGAGTTGGTTCTTGCGGATGACTCGGGCCTGGAGATCGATGCCCTAGGCGGAGCGCCGGGCGTTCATTCCGCACGCTACGCCGCTGCTGATTTGCAAAAGCATGTTCCTGAAAGTCGGTACGAAGCGGAGCGCAACATGGACGACGAAGCCAACAACGCTAAGGTGTTGCGCAAACTGACAGGCGTTGCCAAGGAAAAGCGAACTGCGCGATTCGTATGTGTACTGGCGGTAGCGCGCGATGGGCAGACACTGCAAACCTTTCGCGGCACAGCCGAGGGCATCATTCTGGACTCACCGCGCGGCCAGCACGGTTTCGGATACGATCCCCTCTTCTATTTCCCACAAATCGGCAAGACTTTTGCCGAATTGACTGCCGAAGAGAAAGCAGTGTACAGCCATCGCGGCGCGGCCTTTCGCGCCTTTCTAGAGTGGTGTCGATAAAGGGTTGCCTGGCTGTCCTTCGGCACGCTAAGAGCGGCCGGCGTTATGCTAGTGGTGCTGATTGAAATTCACAGGCTCGACACGTCTTTCAGGTAATCTCTTATGCTTTCGCTTCCTCCAGTCGCAGACCCGATAAGGGATGCATTACAAGCGCGGGCAGACCATCTTTCTAAATTAGTTGGATGGGCAAATATTACCGTGGCGATTGGCGTTGCTCTGGAAGGAGTGGAGATCGTCCATGACATTGTCACTTGGGGCAAGAACACGAGACGTAGGAGGCGTGAACGTATCGACCTAAAAGAAATCGCCGAAGTATTCCCTACTGGCGAGTTGATACAATCAACAAAATTACATGCTGATGAGTCTCGATGTGTGAAGCGGCTACTTCGAGTTGGGCTAATAATTGTGGTGATTGGAGTGGTGGCGGAATGGCGATGTGGTACTAAGTTGGAGGATGCGCATAATGCGATCCACCAACATGATCTTGAGAAGATAGCAGCGGCAGATGAGTTCGCAATCCAAACGTTCATGCGAACGCGACCACGTATCGTCAAAATGGGCCGTGCGAAATTTGCCGAGAAACTCCGTGGGGTATCACCCTCAAAAGTTGAGGTTTTGTATAAACCAGAGGACGGCGAGGCATACCTGCTCGCACTAGCAATCGTTGGAGCACTCGGCCCGAAAGATAAAGGCGGTGTCGGATGGGATGTTTCTGGCCCTAGACCACTTACAGAGAAAGATGCAGTTGATCGGCCAGCATCGGTGTGGGGCACCGATCCTAAGAACGTGCCGCTCATTGTTCGCGCGGGCGCTGCGAATGGCCTCGGATTGATAGTTAAGCTACCGCCATCATATCCACCGCCCGATCCATTCGAGACGCCAACTAAGGCGACCGGAGTTTGGGCGCTTCTGTATGCACTGCAAGCAGCTAATATCTTCCCATTCCCCGTGGAGGCTAATCCCAAAATGCCCCCAGATGTCATCCGAGTAGTAGTTGGAGAAATAACAAACTGAATAATTGCCGCCCCCAGAATCAAAGCGGCAATACAAAATATCTTGCCCGTAGCCGGCTGCTTATCCTGTGGACGCGAAGCGGCACCGCTACCCGCCTCGATCTTCCCTTGACTTCTCTTCCGGCCTGCCCCGATAATAGCCAGTTTGACTATTTGACCGCGTCAGGAGCCGTCACCGTGGCGTCAACTGCCAATCCCGTCGCTCCCGTTCCAAAGATCAAAGCCGGTGTCGCTCCCCTGCGCGCTGGCCAGGGAACTTCGTTCCTCTTGCGTCGTCTGCATTCGCTGAGCGGCGTCGTGCCCATCGGAGCCTTTCTTCTCGAACATTTCATCTCGAACGCCGAGGCCTTCAAAGGCCCTCTCGCCTATGGAAAGCAAGTCCAGTTTCTGAACAGCCTGCCGGGTGTTTTTCTGCTGGAGCTGTTCTTCATCTGGATTCCAATTCTCTATCATGGTATTTACGGCGTTTATATCTGGTATCAGGGTGACACGAATGTCGCGGAATATCCCTGGAGCGGCAACTGGCTCTACACTTCGCAGCGCTGGACGGGCATTATCGCGTTCGTCTACATGATTCAGCATACGTACTTCCTGCGCTTCACGGGCGTGCACCTGCCAACGCATCCCATGCAGTCATTCGCCAAGGTGCAGACGGAATTTCAGCATCCCTGGATGATCGCTTTTTATGCGGTCGGCATCATTGCCGCATCCTGGCACTTCAGTTACGGACTCTGGCTGTTCGCGGCGAAGTGGGGCATTACCACTGGCGAACGGGCGCGCCGCGGCTTTGGCTACATTTGCTTGTTACTCGCCCTCGTGTTGGTTTCGATTGGCGCGCTCAGCATGTATGGCTTCCTAAGCACGCCGCCACAGCCCTTGGATTCAAGCACGAGCACTGAAAATATCGTAATGCGTTAAGAGACCGCGGAAAACTCGATGTTGCCGTTGATCTCGGATGTTGCCGATGATTTTGCGATGTTGCCCTTGATTTTGGAGGTTGCCGTTGATTTTGGGTGGCGCAGCGCTTCAGCGCTGCGGTAAAGGTATCATCCCCGATGCGGCTTTAGCCGCTGAGGTCACGTGCAGTCCGGGCTGATCCCGGCAGATCGGATTCATACAGCATGGCAACTCCGAAAATCATAGTAGTAGGCGGAGGATTAGCGGGCCTCGCCGCCGTAATCAAGATCGCGGAAATGGGCGGCGAAGTAGATCTGTTCTCGATCGTCCCTGTAAAGCGCTCGCATTCGGTCTGCGCGCAAGGCGGAATCAACGCCGCCAAGAATCTCAAGGGCGAAGGCGATTCCACTTGGATACATTTCGACGACACCATCTATGGCGGCGACTTCCTCGCCAACCAGCCGCCGGTCAAGGCCATGTGCGAAGCCGCTCCCGGCATCATCGATCTGCTCGACCGCATGGGCGTTCCCTTCAATCGAACGCCCGAAGGCCTGCTCGACTTCCGCCGCTTCGGAGGCACGCTTTATAACCGCACTGCGTTCGCTGGAGCGACTACCGGCCAGCAACTTCTCTACGCACTCGATGAGCAGGTGCGGCGCTACGAGTCCGAAGGCAAGGTAAAGAAATACGAGCACTGGGAGTTTCTCTCCGCCGTGCTCGACGGAAGCCGCGTCGCTCGCGGAATCTGCGCGATGGACCTGCGCACCATGGAGGTCCGCACCTTCCCCGCCGATGCCATCATCATCGCGACCGGCGGCTGTGGCGCTATCTTTGGCAAATCGACGAATTCCGTTGTATGTACAGGGTCGGCTCAATCTGCGCTTTATCAGCAGGGCGCTTACTACGCGAACGGCGAGTTCATACAAGTACATCCCACCTGCATCCCTGGAGAAGACAAGCTGCGCCTGATGTCGGAGTCGGCGCGCGGAGAAGGCGGACGCGTCTGGGTTCCCAAGACTGCGGGAGACAAGCGCGATCCCAAATCCATTCCAGAGAAAGAGCGCTGGTACTTTCTGGAAGAGTGGTATCCGAAATACGGCAACCTCGTGCCGCGCGACGTGGCGACCCGCGCGATTTTCAAAGTAGTCTTCGAGCTCAATCTCGGCATCGACGGCAAGCCGATGGTTTATCTCGACCTCACCCACATCGATGCCAAGATTCTCGACCGCAAGCTGGAAGGCATTCTCGAAATTTACGAGAAGTTTGTCGGCGACGACCCCCGCGTTACGCCCATGAAGATCTTTCCCGGCATGCACTACACCATGGGCGGCCTGTGGATCGATTACAAGCAGGCCACGAACATCCCCGGTATTTTTGCGGCGGGCGAGGCGGAATACCAATACCATGGCGCCAACCGGCTGGGCGCGAACTCGCTGGTGTCATGCATCTATGGCGGCTTTGTTGCTGGCCCGAACGCCGTGCAATACGCAAAGAGCCTGCAAGCCGCGCCCGGCAATGGACATTTCGAGGCCGAACGCAAGCGCCAGGAAGAAATCAACGCCGGACTAATGAAAGCCGACGGCAGTGAGAATCCGTTCCTGCTCTGGCGCGAACTGGGCGCGCTGATGACCGAGAACTGCACCGTCATCCGCTACAACAAGAAGTGCGAGGCGGCAGACGCCAAGCTGGTCGACCTGCTCAACCGCTTCCAGAAGATCAACTTAAGCGATCGCTCACAGTGGGCGAACACGACTATCGCTTTTGCGCGCCAACTTTACAACATGCTGCAACTGTCGCGAGTAATCGCGCAGGGAGCGGCCATGCGCGACGAGTCTCGCGGTTCGCACTACAAGCCGGACTTCCCCGAGCGCGACGACAAGAACTGGATGAAGACCACAAAGGCCACGTTCGCGCCGGATTTGGACGAGCCGAAGTTTGAGTTTGAAGCTGTGGATGCAAGTCTGATTCCGCCGCGGCCGAGGAAGTATTGAGGTGGTTCTCGCAAACCTGGAAAGACAACAGCCCTTCTGGGTTAATCTCTCCACGATGATGTCTGGTTCTGGGAGAGCGTGGGTGGTTTTAGGAGCAGCGCTAACACTAACGTCGCAAATAGGATTTGCCGAGCAACCACTCTCCGTCAAGGAAAAAGTGGCAGCCAATGCGGTCGCGAAGCTCGTGGAAAACGTACGCAAGGAAAATGGTCTCTCGAGACTGAGGCGGATCTCCGATCACCATCTGCGGCGAGACGCATGTTCCCGCGCGAAGAAAGGGAATAAGTCCACAGGGCAGAGTAGCGGAATCGGTCCGCCAGAAAAAGTCGGGATGATGTCGGCCTTGTGGTATTCGACCCTCGATCCTAATCAGCCTCCGCCGGAGCTGCTGAAATGGGCAAAGGGCCCCGGACCGCAGTATTCACAGCCTCATCGTTTCGCGGTGAGCGTTTGTCTTGTCACCACGGCGGAGGATTCCGAGGACCGATACTGGATCGACGTTGGGACGTATATGAGCGCTATCGAATCGCTCCTCAACGTGCCCACATGGGATTAGAGAAAAGGCTAAAAGCTAAATGGCAAATACAAAATCCGTAATCCTAAAGATCAAACGCCAACTCACCCCCGAGGCCAAGCCGTCGTGGGAAGAGTTCGAGATCACTTACAAGCCGAACATGAACATCACGTCGGCGCTCATGGAGATCGCGGCCAACCCCGTGACCCGCGAAGGCAAGAAGACCACGCCTGTCACCTACGACTCGAATTGTCTCGAGGAGATCTGCGGCTCCTGCGCTATGCTGATCAATGGACGCGCCCGCATGGCGTGCTCTTCCCTGCTCGACCATCTCGATCAGCCGATCAAGCTGGAACCGTTCTCAAAGTTTCCCATCATCCGCGACCTTGCGGTCGATCGCAGCGTGCTCTTTGAAAACTTGAAAAAGGTCAAGGCCTGGGTGCCGGTCGATGGCACTTACGACCTTGGTCCCGGTCCGCGTGTGTCCATGGATGACCAGGAACAAGCTTATCCATTATCAAATTGCATCTCTTGTTGCTGCTGCATGGAAGCTTGTCCGCAGTTCAACGAAGATACGGGCTTCGTCGGCGCAGCCACTATCTCGCAGGTGCGCCTGTTCAATACGCACCCCACCGGCGCGGCCCTTAAGCACGAGCGTCTAACGGCTCTAATGGGAGACGGCGGCATCCAGGAATGCGGCTATGCGCAAAACTGCGTAGAGATTTGCCCTAAGGAAATACCGCTGACCACGTCGATAGCCGAAGTAGGCGGACAGGTCATGAAGCAGGCATTCACAGACCTATTGCGCAAATAATTGATTCAATCCGCGCGCAGAGCTTTCATGGGGTCAATCTTTAGTCAAATTTAACTGCGCGAATTATACACACCATTCCTTAGCGGCACGGCAATTTCACACGCACCTGGCATCCTCTTTTTCCGTTCAGGTTTGACAGTTCGATCGAACCGCCATGGGCCTCAACGATCTGTCGAGAGAGTGCCAATCCGATGCCGCTTCCGGCCGGTTTCGTTGTATAAAACGGCACAAACGCGTTGCTCGGGTTGAGAAGACCCAGACCGTTATCATCTATGGTTAACACAACACTCTGATCTGCATTCTGCCCTTCGAGCATCCAGTTCACGGTTACCATTGGCTTCCGAACTTCCATGCTGGTTGTAGCGTTGCGCGAAGAATCATTGTTCGTATTCGAAGCCAGGCTGGGCTCAAGCGCTGCCTCGACCGCGTTGCGCACGAGATTGATCAGCATTTGTTCAATCTGGTCGGCGTCTACCATCAGCGTCACATCGGGGCCTCGCCCAATCTCTACTGCTAGCCGGGTCTCAAGAAAAACAACCCGTTCGACGATAGGGAGCAACGCAACTGTTTTCTTTGCGGGAGGCGGCATCGACGCCAATTGCCGATAAGCTTGAAGAAACCGGTTGAGCGACGCGGTACGTTCTTCGATGATGGCCAGACCACGTTCGAAGTCCCGACGCTGGTCACTATCGAGTTCGATCTCCGCCAATCGGCTGCTCAGACTTCCAGCAATCGATTTGATCGGGGCCAATGAATTGTTGAGTTCGTGCCCCAGGACTCGAATTAAACGTTGCCACGCTCTTCGCTCCTCTTCTCGCAGCGCGCGGCTTATATCCGACAACACAACGAGGGTATGCGGCATTCCCCTTTCCCGGAACCTGCTTTTCCGCACCATCCAGCGTGCATTCGAACTGTCGGCTGGCAACGCCACTAATGCCTCACTCGCCGCGTTCAGGCAATCGGCCAGTCCGATTTCATCGGCAGTGCGTCCGAGGAGCCGAACCGCGGCTTGCTGCAGGATCTTCTCGCCTGCCGGATTTACCAGACGAAGCACTCGGTCGGGGTCGAATGCGAAGAGCGGCGCATCGATTTCTTCCACCACGCGCCGCAGGAGCGCCGTCGCTTCGATGGCGCGCGTCCGCTGATCCGCGAGCAGATCAGCCAAGGCGTTGACCTCAAGCGAAAGCTCTCCCAGCGCGTCATCCCCCGTAGCTCCACGCGCCCGAAACGAGTAGTCTTCTTCGCGCAGCGCCGCCACTACGTTTGCCAGTGTCTGCAACGGGTGAACGGTCTGTGCGTGCAAGCCGAGAGCCAGCAGCCACCAGGCCAACAATTCGACGAATAAAAGTGCAAACTTCGAACCCAGGGACCAGGGCTGCAGCCATATAAAAACGCAGCTGACCACAATCCCGGGGAGGGCGACGAGCAGGGAGTAGAGGCTGACGCGATGTTCATAAAGCAGGCGAACCCGTTTTCGAGTAGCGCGCCGCGTTTGGGCCTCGGCGCGGCCTTGCGGACTCCAATTCTGCGGACTCACGGTCTGGGAACTCAATACTAGCGGACTAAAGACTATACTTTTCCATGCGCCGGTAGAGCGCACCCCGGCTTAGCCCCAACGCTTCGGCGGCTTGGCTTATGTTCCCCTGAAAACGCTGCAGCGCCTTTCGGATCAGGAGCGTCTCTACCGCCTCAAGGCTGAGTTCTTCGAGATTCTGGGCCTGGGGACGCTGCAGATTCAGGCCGAGATCCGCGGGTTGAATCTCCGGCTGCCGGCACATCAGAACGGCGCGCTCCAACGTATGTTCGAGCTCTCGAACATTGCCCGGCCAGGAATACTGCGCCATGAGCTGTAGAGCAGCCTTATCGAAGCCGCCAATCTCTCGACGATAGCGGGACGCATAGCGCCGGAGAAAATGTAGTGCGAGCGCTGGAATATCCTCGCGGCGCTCGCGCAATGGTGGCACATGAATCTCAACGGTGTTGAGCCGAAACAGCAGATCCTCCCGAAACTGTCCAGCCGAGCATGCGGCCTGAAGGTCGGTGTTTGTGGCCGAGATCAGGCGCACGTCAATCTTTCGTGACCGCGAAGAACCGAGCCGTTCGATTTCGCCGGATTCCAGCGCGCGCAGCAGTTTTGCCTGTTGCCGGATGGGAACATTTCCGATTTCGTCGAGAAAGATCGTGCCTCCGTCGGCTAGTTCGAAGCGTCCAATGCGGTCGGTCCGCGCATCGGTGAAGGCGCCCTTTACGTGGCCAAACAATTCGCTTTCAAACAGCCCCTCCGCCAAGGCTCCCGTATTTACCGCAACCAGCGGGCGCGAGGCGCGCGAAGAAAGAGCGTGCAGCGTTTGCGCCACAACCTCCTTGCCGCTGCCGTGTTCGCCCGTAATAAGGACGTTTGCGTCAGACGGCCCTACCCGTGCCATCGCTTCCAGCACAGGCTGCATCGAAGCCGCCGCGGCGATGAACTCGGGCCGGCCCTGAGCCTGAAGGAGCCGGTTCTCCGCGACCAGCCATTCGGCGCGTTGCAGAGCGCGATGTAACTCGATTTGCGTTCGCAGAATAGCGAGCAGGCGTTCGTTCTCCCAGGGCTTTTGCACGAAGTCTCGCGCCCCGCGCCGCATGGCCTCAACCGCAAGCTCCACATTGCCCCACGCGGTCATAACGATGACCGGCAGATTGCTATCGAGTGCCACGATCTCCGAAAGCAGATCAAGCCCCTCCTGACCGGAAGTTGTGTCGCGCGTGTAGTTGAGGTCGATCAGTACCGCATCGTAAGAGTCGGCCGCCAACGCCTGCCGGACTTCGCCGGGAGACTTGGCGCTCTCCACTCGATAACCCTGAGGATGCAACAGCAGTTGCAGGGCCTCGAGAATGTGCGGTTGATCGTCAGCCGCTAGAATGTGGGGCGTGCGGCTCCGTTGGACTAAAGGTGCGGCGGAAGGCGCGTCGGAAGGCATGTCAGACGGCTCGAGCAAACGGCGATCTTGCGGCTTGGCCGGAGTGGGCATGATTTTATGGAGCCGACGCGGTAACCGTTCCAGTGACCGCATCCTGAATCAGCACTCCATTATGTTCCAAAGTCGCGCCCGTAGCGCGATCAAGTTCTACTTTAGCTTTTTGATAGATCGTCATGGCGGTAACCAGGTCTAGTTCGGCCACTGAAAGATCGCGCTGCGCCGTCATGGTCTGGTAAGTCGATCCCGATCCTAAATCTTGTTCTTTCTTCGTGATGTCGAATGTTCGAGAAGCCAGATCCCGAGCCTTGCGGGCTGAATCAACGCGGGCACGCGACTGTTCAAGGGCATATTGCGCATTGCGCACCTCGATCCGAATCTGCTTTCGCAATTGCTCCTTGCGCAGGCTGGCTTGCCGGTACTCCAACTCGGAACGATACTGGTCGGCCTTGGCAACGCGGTTGCGAAACGGAATATTCAGATTGAGTCCCACAAAATAATCTGGCGATGAATTATTGAAGGCATTTTGAAATGCGCCCGTCAAGTCGGTTGGAATGCTGGGGGAAGCCGTGGGGGTGCCGGGCGGGACTGTGGGGTTCGCCAATCCGCCAAGACCGCTGCCTCCGTAGTAACCTACCAGCGAGAGCGAGGGCAGGAGCGCATTTCGCGCGGCCGCGCGGCTGATTTGCCGGTTCGCCAAGTCCACGTCGGTTTCCAGGAGCTCCGTACGATCCCGCAATCCTTCCGCAATCAGATCCTGCAACGGCTCGCTAGTCTCCGACTCGGTGCCGGTGGTTGCATCAGATCCGTAGGCACGACGGGCATCTCTTCCAGAGTAGGATCGTCAAGGCTCTTCGTCAGCGCATTTTTCATCAACGATTCCTGCAGCTCCAGGTTCGTCCGCGCCACGGTCAAATCCTGATCGCGCCGGGAAGACTCGGCTTCAGCCTTCATCACGTCCATCTCCGGAATGCTTTCCAATTTCAATTGTTTCTTGGCATTCTCCAGCGTCTGGTTGGCGAACGAAAGTGATTGCTCATTCACACGAGACTGCTCGTAGGCGCTGACCAGATCCCAATAAATATTCTCGATCTGCGTGACCGTGGCAATCACCTGGTCTTTGAAAGCAATATCGGAGATTTTCTTGTCGTTCTTGGCGATGCGCAAATATCGCAGGTTAGGTCCCAGACCGAATCCCGAAAGAAGCTGCTGTTGGAAAGTGAAGCGATAGTAAGAATTCAAAGCGGGTGACAGAAAAATGTCAGGGCTGTTTGTAGTCTGGCGACTGTTATTAAACTGAAAAGAAATTGAAGTGCCGGTGGCAAATGCCTGCGAGTAAATCGCGTTTACCTGCGTCGTATTGAGTTGCAATGACGGAACCCCGTAAATTTGCGTACTCGATAGCGGTAAGGTCAGATGCTCAATCCCCGAAATAACATTCAATGCAGGATCGTATGACGCCACGGGTGCGCCTATTCCGAGCGTCGACTGCACCAATCCCGAAGCGCCGGCTCCAGCGCCACCAGCGCCGCCTGTCGTGCCGCCCGCGCCCCCTCCCGGTGCTCCCGCGCCGTATCCGCCCACTCCTCCTCCAGGAGTGCCCTGTACCACGCCGGTGTTGACGCCACGAAAGACTCCTCCGGCTTTTGTGCGGAGTACATCCGTGTCTGCGATCGGCAAGTTATACCGGGCGATCGCCAGGTCCAGGTTATTCTCCAGCGCGAGGTCGATCGCATCTTTCAGCGATATGTAGAGTTTGCCGTCGCGAATCAGCCGGTCGAGACGCGGAGAATTCGTCAGCACGGGCTCGGCCACGGTGTCACCCTTGTAAGGGCCGAGTGGATTGTGCGATTGCGGCATTTGTAGCTCAGCCGGCGTGTGAACTTGCGCTTGCATCGTAGCCGCTGTGATTGCAAGCAAAGTTGCCCTGAACGCCGTCCCAAAGCCACGTTCCCGAAAACAAACCCTCATCGATTCACCGCCAGATCGCCCGGTTCCATCGTCGAATGTAAGTCTGGATTCGCGGTATCGCCCACCAGCCAGCCGTCGCGCAACTGCAGCGTACGAGTTCCATAAGCGGCGTTCGTCTCCGAATGAGTAACCTGAACGATGGTTGTTCCCTGTTGATTCAACTCGCGAAAGAGTTCCATGATCTCCTTGGCTTGGCTGGAATGCAGATTGCCTGTCGGCTCGTCGGCAAGCAACAACGCAGGCTTGTGAATAACCGCCCGCGCAACGCCGACCAATTGCTGTTGTCCGCCTGAAAGCTGGCTTGGGTAGAGATCCTTCTTGGCGACAATCTGGAAACGATCAAGCGTGTCAGCCACCATGCTTTGCCGCTGGCTGCGCGGAACGTCTTTGTATGAGAGCGGCAGATCGATGTTTTCCATCACTGTGAGATCGTCGAGCAGGTGATAACTCTGAAAAACCATGCCGATATTCTTCTTCGCCAACTCCGCGCGTTCTTTTCTTTTCATTTTGTGCGCGGCCTGTTCGCGGAACCAGTACTCCCCCTGCCATTGGTCGTCGAGCAGAGCGAGCACGTTCAACAGCGACGACTTCCCCGCTCCTGACGGCCCCATCACCGTGATGAATTCGCCCTGCTGAATTTCCAGATTGATGCGCCGCAGAACCCACGTTTGCCCGGCGCCGGTCTTGTAACTGCGCTCGATATGCTTTAGCTGGATCATTTCGTCCTGCGCATTCCTAAGTTGGTTGACGCTTTCCTGTTACTCTTCTTAGTCTTCCCGCAAGGTTCGCATCGGCTCCAGGGCTGCAGCCCTTCGTGCTGGCACGTAACATGCGAATAGTATCGTCGACATCAGCACGAATGCGGTTGCCAGCAAGGTCAACGGATTCAATAGGCTTGTGTGATATAGGAGGCTCGACAATACCTTGCCGGCCGCGAGCGTGCCCGCTAGTCCAAGGACAATCCCTATCCCTGCAAGCTTTATGCCTTTACCCAAGATCAGGCCGAGGACCTCCGTGCGCTGCGCCCCAAGAGCCATGCGAATGCCCAGTTCACGTGTACGCATCCGAACCGAGTAACTGATCACCCCGTAGAGTCCGATCGCCGCCAGCGACAACGCCAGACCTGCAAATACCGATAGCAGCAGCACGAGAAAGCGTCGCCCAATCAGAGATTCATCAACCCGCTGCTCCATCGATTTGAAGTCGTACAATGGCAGGCTCGCGTCGACGGTGCTCACAGCGGTCTGCATGGCACTCGCCAATGTCTCAGAACGGCCCCCGTTCGAGCGCACTACGATCGAGGCCACCTTCGGGGGCGACTGCGTTATTGGCAAGTAGTAGTCACCCTCCGTGTTATCCGCTTCGAGAGACGACGTCTTCGCATGCTTGACCAGACCCACGATCTCCATCCACGGGCTGTTGTCGCCGAGTTTGATATATTGCCCAACAGGATCCTCGTTCGGCCAATAACGTTGGGCCAAAGTTTCATCTACTATGGCTACCTGCCGAGTCGTAAGCCGGTCGCCGGACGAGAAGAACCGGCCCCGCGCCAGAGGAATTCCGAGAGTCGCGAAATAATCAGGCGAGACTACGCGGATATTTCCATGTGGACCGGGATCGTTGCGAACCGCCGGCCTGCCTTTAATATCGAAGGTAGACGCCCCGCCGTCATTCGTGAAAGGGAGAGCATCGGCAAGAGCCGCGTTCGAGACTCCGGGTAAACTCTTCACCTGCTGTTCCGCAGCCGTGAAGAAAGCGGCTCGCGACTCGTCGTCCTTGTAGACCGTCGGAGGCAGCGACACAGAGGCGGACATCAGTCCGTCGGGATTGAAACCGGTGGCGAGTTCCTCGACCTGCTTCAGGCTGCGGACCAGCAGTCCGGAACCAACCAGAAGCAGCATAGCCGCCGCGATCTCCGCGACAACGAGCGCCGAACGCAGACGTTGCCGGCTGCGGCTTGATGTTTCCGAGCGACCTCCCTCTTGCAGTGTCTGGAACCACCGCACATGGGTCATTTGCCATGCCGGTGCGACGCCGCAGAAAAACACACAGCCAATACCAATGACAGCCAGGAAAATGAAAACTGGCCACCCGGTGTGAATGGTTATGTTGCGAGCCAGGTTCGCCGGGGCCAGAAGGAGCAACAGCGGTATCGTAGCCTGCGCAATCGCAAGCCCCAAAATGACTCCGGCTGAAGCGAGAAGCAGGCTTTCGAGCAATGCGCCGCGAATCAGACGGGAACGGCTCACGCCGAGTGCAATTTGGATCGACACCTCCCGCTGCTTTCCCGAAGCGCGGGCAAGCTGCAAGCCGGCAATGTTGGCACACGCGATCAGCAGAACGGAAACAACCGCAGCCAGCAGAAGAAAAAGCGGTTTCTGCAGGCTGCCCGCCACGAAGTCGACCAGCGGCATGGAGAACATGCCCCAACCTGCGGACTGGCTAAAGCTGTTCTGGCCTTCCGCCGTGATCTGTTGTGCCGATCGAAGTGCAAGATAGGCATTGGCCCGCGCATTTGTTACACCGGGGCGAAGCCGGGCGGCGCCGAAAAGAAATTCGTTGTGGCGGAGCTTACTATCGGAATAGTCAGCGAGAGGCAGGCCCAGTGGAACCCAGAGTTCTGCCTCATTCGGCCAGTTGAAGTCCGGCCCCATCACTCCGATCACCTGATAGGAATCCTGGTTCAGAAGAATCGTGCGCCCGATGATTCCGGGGTCGCCTCCGAACCGCCGTTTCCAAGCCAGGTAAGACAGAACCACTTCGTGATTCGAACCGGGCTGGTCTTCTTCCGGCCGAAACACACGGCCCAGCTTAGGGCGAGCCCAGAAAACATCGAACCACTGCCACGAAACCGATGCTCCGTTGAGACGCTCTGGAGTCGATCCGCTGGCGCTGTAATTGAAAGCATTCTTCTGCATCACGGCCGCGGAGGTGAAAATATCCTTGCCCGCGACAGCATCCGAAAAATCGGGAGGCGAGATACTAATATTTCCCAGGTCTCCGATCGAGTATTTGGCGCGTAGAGCGACAACCTGATCGGGATGCGGAATGCCGCTGGGATTGAGCAAACTGGCGTTGATCACGCTGAAGACGGCTATATTTGCGCCGATGCCGAGGGCCAGGGTAAGAACCGCTGTGGCCGTGAAGCCGGGACTCTTGCGGAGTTGTCGCAACGCGTAGCGAAGATCGTGGAAAATAGTTTTCATAAATTCTTTTACTCGTAGCGTAATGCGACCATCGGATCGACCTTGGCGGCGCGGCACGCCGGCAGATAACTCGCCAGCAATGCGACCGAAATTAAAATGACAGGAACTGATAGGAAAGTGAGCGGATCGTCAGGTCCGACGCCATAGAGCAGATTTACCATCAGCCTTGTCAGCCCCAGCGCCGATACCACTCCGATCACGATGCCGATTGCAGCCAGTCTTCCGGCGCCGGCGAGCACGAGGCGCAAAATGTCCGGCCGCCGCGCGCCCAGCGCCATGCGGATGCCTATCTCATGCGTTCGCTGGCCGACCACGTAGGAAATGACGCCATAAATCCCAACACTCGCCAGCAGCAGTGCCAGACTGGCAAACGCGATGAGAAGAATCATGGAGAAGCGGCGTCGCGCGAGCGAACTGGCGATGACTTCGTCCATCGATTGCGGGCCGAAGATGACTAGCTCGTTGCTGATTTGCTGACTGGCGTGACGGATGGCGTCGAGCAACCCGGTTGCGGCTTGATCGGAACGCAGGATCATGGTGGATCCCGAAGGTTGCATGGCAACGAAGGCGTCGGGCATCTGCATGCACGGGATGTAAAACTGCGCCCGCAGCCTTTGTGACTCATCCAAATCGAGGCCCCATTGTTTTACGTGCGCAACCACTCCAACAATCTCGGCCGATCCGGCAAGATTGTCGGACAGGATCCGCTTGCCGATTGGGTTTTGGTTGGGAAAGAACTTGCGAGCGAAGACATCGTCGACCACAACGACTGGCGGCGAATGCTCGTTGTCCTGATCGGTGAAAAAGCGGCCGCGCTGAAGCGGAATCTCCATCGCTTTCAAATAGCCCGGCTCCACGATGTAGTCGAGCCCCCAGTTCTGATCGTTCTGGCTGGCAGGTTTCGGCTGGCCTTCGGACCAAAACGTGAACTCGTCGTCGTACCCTATCGGCATCGCGCCCCAGGTTTGTGAAACACCCTGAACGCCGTGAATCGACGCTATCTTATTGTCGAACTCACGAAAGGCGGCACGAATTGCGTCCGGAGACGCGTTCATCATCGATGGCGGAAGCGACACACCAACGGTCAGTACATTTCGAGGATTGAAACCAGGATCTACCTTCCAGAGCCGTGTCAGGCTGCGAATCATCAGACCCGCGCCTGCCAGCAACACGAGCGCCATGCCCATTTCAGCCACGATAAAGACGCTCTGCGCCCGATGCCGGATCCCGCTCAGGCCGCGGCCACCTTCCTTTAGAGTCTCCTGCAGGTTCAGTGGCGACATCTTGAGAGCGGGCGCCAGGCCAAACAAAAGCCCTGCCAGAAGCGAAATCCCCAGCGTGAACAGCAGCACGCGGGTATCGAGGCCGATCTCCTCCGCGCGCGGCAACGCGGTTGGGAGGATGCCCAACGCCGCTCGGGTTCCCCACGCGGCCAGCAGCAAGCCAAGAGCGCCACCGCTAAGCGCGAGCACAACGCTCTCCGTAAGCAATTGCCGGAGCACACGCCGCCGGCTCGCCCCCAGCGCAGCACGAATTGCAAATTCGCGTGTCCGGCCGGTAGAGCGCGCCAGCAAAAGATTAGCCACGTTGACACAGGCAATCAGCAGAACGAAGCTGACGCTCGCCAGCAGAATCAGCAATACCGGCCTGACGCCGCCGACCATCCACTGCTTAAGTGGAATGAGCGCCGCGCCAATGCCTTTGTCGGCGTCCGGAAAAGCCGCTGCCAGGTTATTGGTGACAGTTTTCATATCGGCTTGCGCCTGTTCGAGAGTCATTCCAGGCTTGAGCCGGCCAACGCCATGAAACCCAAGCCCTGCGCTGCGAGTGTTCAACAAATTGTTCTTCCACTGGCCGACGGGCACGAATACTTCTCGTCGAACGGAAAGATAGTCGACCGCAAGCCGAAAGCTGCTGGGGATCACACCGACAATCGTGTAGCTATTTCCATCGAGGGTGATGCCTTTCCCGATAATGTCGGGCGCGGACGAGAACTTGCGTTGCCACAGCCCCTTCGTGATCACAGCGGTGGGAGCGGCGCCGATCTCGTCTTCGCCGGCTGCAAACGTGCGCCCCAGCAACGGTTTCACGTCGAGAATTCGGAAATAATCGGACGACAGGAACGCACCGCTTACCTGCTCGGCTTCTCCCGCCCCAGTAAGGCTGAAGGCATAGTCACGGGCAATCGCCATGGCAGAGAAGGTGTGATTATCTTTCTCCCAGTCGCGAAAGTTAGGATAGGAAATCGACCCGGTTTCAAAGTTCGCCTTGCTCTCATGCAGCGTGATAAGTTGCTCAGGGTGTGGATAAGGCAAGGGATTGAGCAGGACGCCATTGACCACCGAGAACAGAGCCGTATTCGCGCCCACTCCGAGAGCGATGGTGATGACAACAACTGCGGTGAGCGCAGGCGACTTTCGCAACTGGCGCAAAGCAGAGCGGAGATCCTGAAGTAATCCATTCATAGGTCCTCCTTACTCATATCGCAGCGCCACCATCGGGTCGACCTTGGCAGCGCGCCGCGCGGGAACAAGTCCCGCCAGGGCGGCAACGATTCCAAGCAACAGAACAACTGCGATCAAAGAGAGCGGATCGGTGCTTTTCAACCCGAAAAGAAAACCCTGCAGCACGCGGCTGCCAGCCAGCGCCAGAGGAATCCCGACCGCAAGGCCAACAGCCACCAGTAACATGCCCTCACGCAGGATTAACTCCATAACATCGCCACGCCGGGCGCCGAGCGCCATTCGCACCCCGATTTCGCGGGTGCGGCTAGCGACCGTATACGACATGACGCCGTAAAGTCCCACGCAGGCCAGCAGCAAAGCCAATCCTGCGAAGAAGGTCGAAAGCCTGGCCAGGGCGATCTGGTTGGCCGCGCTGGCTTCGACACGGCTATCGAGCGTCTGCACAAACTGAATCGGAATATTGGAGTCCGTAGCTTTGATTTGAGCTTGGATAGTATTTACAGAGGCCGCCGGTTCACCACGGACTTGCGCTTCGAGCACGATCTGCTCGGGGTCGGGCATCTGCTGATAAGCCAGGTAGAAACGCGGCTTCACCTCTTCGCGCAAGCCGCTGCCGTGGTCTTTGGCGTTACGCGATACGCCGACGATGGTAATTGGCTTATCGAGCCAGTCGAGATCGTCGATCCTGAACTGCCGCCCGACCGGGTTCTGTCCCGAAAAAAATCGCTCGACCATAGCCTCGTTCGCAACAGCCACGCGCAACGACGTGGCTGTATCCTGCGCTTCGATTCCGCGGCCTGTGAGAATAGGGATGCCCACGACTCCGAAATAATCCGGACCAACATAATCTTCCAGCGCGCCACGGTCGCGAGGATCGGTGGCGCTGAATCCGGGAACGATAAGGGCGTCAGCCGATTCAGTCCCGGAGAACAGTCCGTTCGTCGAATAGGTGACCCCGCGCACTCCCGGAGCGCCGGCGATGCGGCCTGCGAGCTGCGATGCCAACGGATCCATTTTTTGCGCCACATAGCCCGCGGCGGCGGGATCAATTCGAGCAATGACCAGGTGATCCCGCTCGTATCCAAAGTCCTGCCGCATCAATTTTTGCAGGCTACGCACGAGCAGGCCTGCGCTGAAGAGCACCAGCAGCGAGAGCGCAACCTGCCCGGCAATCAATCCCTTACCCCATCCGAATCGCGAGCGGGAGCCGGATGTCGTTCGCGTCGCATCCTTCAGTGCTGGATACACCCGCACTTTCAGCGTCTTCAAAGCGGGGACCAAGCCGAAAAGAACCCCAGTGAGCAGAGTCACCAGGGTGGTGAACGCGAGCACGCGCGCATCGGGAAATAGCGGAAGGGCTGTGTGGGTTCCAAAGATTGTGACCAGCAGGCGGACACCAAAAATCGCAAGCCAAGAACCCGCCACTCCGCCGAGAAGAGCGAGCAGAATGCTCTCCGTGAGAAGTTGCTGCAAGATGCGGCTCTGATGCGCACCAATCGCTAGGCGAACCGCAATTTCCCGATTGCGGGCCGACGAGCGAGCGAGCAGCAGGTTTGCCACATTTACGCAGGCGATCAGCAACACTAAACCCACAATGCCCATCAGCAGAAACAAAGGAATCCGGTAATCCTGTCGCAGATCGGAAAAACCACTCCCACCTGGAGTGACATTGATGAGGGCGTCGCGAATCGCGTTCCGGTCGTCGTTGGAGAGCGCCGCTCCATAGTCGCCCCCGAGGGCCTGCTTGAAAATTAAGTTCAAGTTCGCTTCCGCTTGCGCCGGACTAATGTTTGACTTCAAACGACCGATCAGAGTTAGCCACGAATTGTTTCCGGACTTGAGCCAGTGCCGTCCGCGAATGATCTCCGGCTGCACGCTGATGGGAACGAACAACGCCATCTCTTCGCCGACGACGTTGCCGTCAAAACCGGCAGGCGCAACGCCAACGACGGTAAACGGATATCCATTTAAGCGAATGTCATTGCCAATAATCGAAGGAGAGAGCGCAAATTTGCGCCGCCAGTATTCATATCCCAGCACCACGACCGGGTTGGCATTTTCGGCCGTGTCGTCGGCGTTCGAAAACAGGCGGCCAGTTGCTGGCTCAAGCCCGAGAACCGCGAAATAGTTCCCGCTCACCAGCCGGCCACTGATCTTCTCGCTGACGTTCTCGCTGTCGTTCGTGGAGACGTTCGTGCTGACATTCGGGCCCTGGCCAGTGTCGATCTCAATGAAATGATCGGTACCCGCGGCATACAGCCCGCTGAACACAGAATTGCGATCGCGAAGCTCCTTATAGAGAGGATAGGAGAAGACATCTGTGCGTGGAGTTCCGTTGGAAGTCGTGTTCGGACGTGCAGGATCTCCAACCACGACAAGCTGCTGCGGATCTCTCACCGGAAGCATCTTGAGCAAAAGCGCGTTGACCACGGTGAAGATTGCCGTATTCGCGCCGATGCCAAGCGCCAGCGTGACCACGGCGACCGCAGTAAATCCCGGGCTCTTGCGTAACTGCCTCAACCCGAAGCGAAGATCCTGTAGGAATCCATTCATATTGTTTTCCTCACTCGTAGCGCAGCGCCACCATGGGCTCGACCTTCGAAGCGCGCCGGGCTGGAAGGTAACTTGCGAGGAATGCCACGCTGCCGAGCAACGCGGCAACGCCAACGAAGGTCAGAGGATCGGTCGCTGTAATCCCAAACAACATGCCCGAGATCAGCCGTGTCATTCCGAGCGCCAGCAGAAAGCCCGTTGCAATCCCTATAGCAACAAGCGCCATTCCCTGCTTCACTACGAGTGCAAGCACATCGGGACGCCGAGCTCCGAGCGCCATACGAATACCGATCTCTTTCGTGCGCTGCGCCACCGAATAAGACATGACGCCATAAAGTCCAATGGCGGCAAGCATCATCGCGACCGCGGCAAAGATGGTTAACAGCAACATGCTGAATTTTCTCCGTTGAACGGAATTAGCGATCACCTCCTGCATCGTGCGGACATTGGCAAGCGGAACGTCTTTGTTCACGCTCCAAACCGCATTCTGCGCCGCCGACGTCAGGCTCGCTGCGTAGGAGGTCGCGCTGCGTATCGCCACGTACATCGAAGGCCATTGCGCCTGGCCGAGCATCTGGTAGATCTCCGGGTGAGGAGCGGTGTCAAGCCCTACATGCCGCACGTTGCCCACCACCCCAACGATCTGCAACGTCAAATGGTCTGGGCCAAAATTGGTGAGCAGTTTGCCAATAGGATCCTGCCCCGGAAAGACGCTGCGGGCCAGCGCATCGTTGATGATCGCTACATTGATTGAGCTGCCAAGGTCGCTCTCGCTGAAGCTGCGTCCTTTCAACAATGGAATTCCCATCGCGCGAAAATAATCGGCGGTGCTGACGCGAACGTCCGCGGTGTATTCGTTCGCGCTTCCGGAGGCGTTGAAGCTGCGTGAACTGTTCCCTCCCGCCAGCGGAAGCCTGCTGACAGCGCCCGCACTCTTGGCGGCTGGCAACGCCTGAAGCCCTTGGAGCACCTGTTGGTAAAAGGCCAGTTGATGAGCAGGATCAGTGGACGATGGAAGCCCCAGGCTGAACGTCAAAAGACGATCTGGATCGAAGCCCGGATCAACATCCATCAACCTCGCGAAACTCTTGACCAGCAACCCGGAACCAATTAGCAGAGTCAACGAAAGTCCCACCTCCGCGATCACCAGAGCGGAACGGGTTCGTCCGCGATTGGCCGTGCTACCTCGCTCGCCTTCCTTAAGGCATTCGCTGGGACTCGATTGCGACCCCTGCAGAGCAGGAATAAGACCAAAAATCACACCGCAAACCATGGATGCCAGAAAACTGAAGGCCAGCACCTCCCGGTTGATGCCGATTTGGTTGAATTCTTGAATATCCGGCGGACTCAATGCCAGGAGCGACGGAACGGTTATGACCGCCAGCAAAAGCCCGAGTAGTCCTCCCACCAGCGCGAGCAGAACACTTTCGGTAAGCAACTGTCGGAGCAAACGTCCGCGGCTTGCTCCTATTGTCGTTCGTATAGACATTTCTCTGGCGCGCGCTGTTGCTCGCGCTAGAAGAAGGTTGGCAACATTCGCGCAGCAGATCAGAAGCACGACGGCCACTGCTGCCAGCAACACGAACAGAACAGGACGGATGTCACCTACTACATAGTCATGCAAAGGCAGGAAGCTCACTCCGACCTTCGCGTTCGAATCCGGATACTCTTTCTCCAGACGTTGGGCGATGGTATCGAGTTGCGCGCGGGCCTCCTGCGTAGTGACTCCCGGTTTCAAGCGCGCCCAGACGTTCGAGATAATTCCTGTCCCGGAACCGTCGTGGATCTTTTTCAGGTGCCAGAGGATGCGTGGGTACTCCCCACGGAGACGTCACCCATAGTTCACCGTAATCGTCCGGCGAAAAGTTGGGCGGCATCACCCCGACAACGGTATATTCTTCGCCGTTGAGCCGAATGTTTCGGCCAACCATCGCGCGATCTGCTGCAAAGTAGCGCTGCCACAGCCCGTAGCCAAGCACCACAACGTGATCGTTACCCGGCTGCGCATCGCTCGCCTCCAAACCGCGCCCAAGGATCGGACTCACTCCGAATAACGGAAAAAAGCTCGGCGTTGCCATCGTGCCCGTGATTCGTTCCGGACGATCCCCCGCCGACAGGCTTACTTGCCACGAGCGAGACGCCGCCATGTTGGCGAAGACTTGGTTCTGGGAAGCTAAATCGAGATAGTTGGCGGGGGAGGTATCATCAGTCGACACGCCCTCATACGTCTCTGAAACGCTTACGATGCGATCCGAATCAGGATACGGGAGCGGATGCAACAAAACTTCATCGACCACACTGAACACCGCTGTGCTGGCCCCGATCCCCAGCGCCAGAGTCGTGACCGCCACCAGGGTGAAGCCCGGGCTCTTGCGCAACTGCCGAAGAGCGTATCGCAAATCCTGCAGCATCAAACTCACGCGCTTGTCTCCTGCAGCAGCTTCTTCAGTTCTTCCTCGGCGACAACTTTGCCATCGAACAGGTGCACTTCGCGTTGCGCATGCTTGGCAAAGCGCGGATCATGCGTGACCATGCAAATCGTCGCGCCCTCGCGATGCAGGTTCTGCAGGAGTTCCATGACCGCTTCGCCGTTGCGCGAATCGAGGTTGCCAGTAGGCTCGTCCGCCAGCAGAATGGATGGCTTCCCGCCCAGTGCTCGCGCCACGGCCACACGCTGTTGCTGACCACCCGATAATTGCGACGGATAATGCCGCACGCGATGCGCCATCCCTACGCGCTCCAGCGCCTCCATCACCCGCGCCTTGCGATCCGCAGCCGGCATTTTCTGCCGGTAAGTCAGCGGCAGTTCAACGTTCTCGTAGACCGTGAGATCGCCAATCAGATTGAAACTTTGGAAAATGAATCCAATCTCCTGGTTCCGTATGCGCGAGCGCTCCGCGAAATCGAGATTCTCGACCGTCTTTCCATTGAGCGAATAGCGCCCCGCGGTCGGCGTATCGAGCAGCCCGATAATCGACAGCAGTGTCGATTTGCCGCAGCCCGAGGGCCCCGACATAGCCACGTATTCCCCTTTATTGATCGACAGGTGAATGCCGGAGAGCGCGTGTGTCTCGATCTCATCTGTGTAAAAGACTTTCGTCAGATCCTGAATCTGGATGAGTGGCTGCCCTGCGTCAGTCATGATTGTTTCCCTCGCTGTTTGACCTTCCTGGTTTACTCATTCTGTTTGTAATTGGCATTGCCCGTGTGGGGACGGGGCTCGGCCCCGTCCCAGCCCCGCCACCACACGTCATTCGAGCCGTATACGATCCGTGTTGTCCCAGCGCGACATGTCGGACAGAATGACGGTGTCGCCTTCATGCAATCCTTCAATCACCTGAATCGAATTCACCGAGGCTCGCCCCACCTTCACCGGCACGCGCAAAGCCCCTTGCCCGTCAGGGCTAAGTTTGAAAAGACTGATCGTGCTGTTCTCCTGACCGAATGCCGGGCGCCCTACATAAAGCACGTTATCCAGACGCTCCAAATCGATCGTTCCATCCACGCTCAGGTCGGGCCGTGCCCCCTTTGGAAGTTCGCCCGCTAGTTTGACATCAACCGTCACGGTTCCGTTTTGCACCGCCGGATCAACCCGCATCACCGAGCCGGCAATCACGCCGTTGTGGGTGTCGATTGAAGCCGGCTCGCCAATCTGCACATCGCGCGCCTGCGTCTCCGCAATCTTCAGCGTGGCCATCAGATGATCGGGCTCCACCACCTTCGCCAGCATGGTTCCGGGCAGAACGTGCTGACCAACTTGCAGCGGCAGATCCACCAGCACTCCGTCGATGCCGGCTCGAACCTTCAATTCGTCCAACTGTTTTTGCTTGAGCGCAGCCAAGGTACGCATCTGATCGACTTTGTCTTGCTCCTGCGCCATCTGCGATTCGATCGCGCGCTGGTTAGCCGTCAGCCGCTGCGTTTCAAGATCATTTCTTGTGGTGAGTTCGTCCGCCTTGTCCTTCGAAGACTTGTACGCTAAGCCCGAGATAACTCCCAGATCGTAGAGCGCCCTATCCGTTTCCGCCTGCCGCTGCGCCTGGGCGTCATCGTCATGCACAGTAGCAGCGCCGGCCTTCTGGTTCATCAGGTCGCTTTCCAGCTTCACTCGAAGACTCTGATATTCGGCTTCTGCAGCCTTAAGTTGAAGTTGCGCATCGACCGCCGCTTGTTCCGTCTGCGGGTTGCTCATCTCAAGCAAAATGGTCCCTGCGGTCACCTGCGAACCGGGGAGCATATGGATGCGAACGACAGTTGCTTCAGTTTCAGCTGGAATCTGACGCACCGCTTCCTGGCTCGGCACCAGCGATCCAGGTCCGCGCACCTGGCGCAGCATAGGGCCGCGCTTCACCGTGTCGGTCCATACCGTAGCGCGCTCAACGGTAGGCGCCGCCGGCTTCAGCCGAAAAACGCCGATCGAGACTGCGGCCAGCACCAGCGCGACCGCAGCCACTATGATCGTCTGGCGACGACGCTTCTGAACCTTGAATTCGGGTCGGGAGATATCCATTTCGATGGTGGAGGGGCAACTGAGTTGCCATCTTCTACAGACGGTAAGTATTCAAAAACATGAGCGAATATACCAGCGATTTTGCCTGGAGGCATTGCACTTATCCGAAACTGGACGCCGGTGTCCGAAAATGAACAGTGGAAGCAGAGTGCGAGCTTCCGAGGGAGGTCGCCAACTCCAACGGTTCCGTCCTTCACCCCGGATGAACACCTACGCTAATATCTTGGCGACGTCACAGACTTGCTCAAGAAGGAACCATCATGTCGACCCGTCCCCCTTTGCCTCCATTCACCCGTGAAACCGCAATCCAGAAAGTTCGCCTGGCTGAGGATGCTTGGAATTCTCGCGATCCCGAGAAAGTCTCCTTAGCCTATTCTCCCGACTCGCGCTGGCGAAACCGTTCCGAATTCATCACCGGAAGAAACGAAATTGTTGCCTTCTTAGAGCGCAAATGGGCGAAGGAACTGGACTATCGCTTAATCAAGGAACTCTGGGCATTTGAAAACAATCGCATCGCGGTGCGATTTGCTTACGAATGGCATGACGATTCCGGAAATTGGTTTCGTTCCTACGGCAACGAGAATTGGGAGTTCAGCGAGGATGGCTTGATGCGTCTGCGTTTAGCGAGCATCAATGATCTCCCGATAAACGAATCCGACCGTAAATATCACTGGCCGCTAGGGCGCCGCCCGGATGGCCATTCGGGATTAACCGATCTGGGTTTGTAAATTCCGGGTTTGTGAATCCTGAGTCTGTAAATTAAAAATCTACGACGATTCGCCGCCCCGGCGTGTTCCAAGCGTGAAGTAAAAAGTTGCGCCTTCTTCAATCGCGCCTTCCGCCCAGACTCGTCCGCCGTGTCTCTCAATAATTCGCCGAACGGTCGCGAGACCTATCCCATTGCCGGGAAATTCCGCCGCGGAATGAAGCCGCTGGAAAGGCTGAAACAGACGATCCGCCGATCGTTGATCAAACCCGCTCCCGTCGTCCTTAACGAAAAAGACGGTCCGGCCATCCTTGGATTCAACCCCAAACTCAATGCGGGCATGATCATGAAGCGCAGTATACTTCCAGGCGTTTCGCAGCAAGTTATCCATCGCAATTCGCATCAGGCGCGCATCTGCGTAAGTTTCAGCCTGCATCGGCGCAACAAATTCCACATTTCTGTGAGGCGCATTGCGGCACAACTCTTCCATGATGGACCGTGCAAATGCGCTCAAATCGATCACCTCGCGATGCATGCTGCCCGAAGTGACGCGGGAGAGATACAGCAGGTCGTCGATCAGTTCCGACATGCGCTTGGCCGCAGCCCGGATGCTCTGCAGAGACTCTATACCGCTCGCATCAAGTTTGCCCGCGGAATTCTTGAGCAGCAGATAACAGAACCCGTTGAGCGCATCAAGCGGGCCGCGCAAATCGTGCGACACCGAATAGGAAAATGCCTCCAGCTCTCTGTTCGCTGAGACCAATTCGCGGGTGCGATCGGCAACGCGTTCTTCCAGTTCGTCATGGGCTTCCTGAAGCGCCTTGTCCCGCCGTTGTATCTCTCGCAACATCTCGTTGAAAGAAGCCATCAGAGTTCCGATCTCGTCGCCTGCGCCGCAGGCCGCGACACGTACCCCGTAGTCTTTATCCCGCGATACTATGCGTGCGGTTTCAGCCAGCGAAACGATCGGCTCAGAGACCGATTTGCGGAAGCGCGACGACACCAGCAACGCGAATAGCAGCGAAAGCAGCAGCACGGCGGCAGAAATGATTGCATACCGCCATAACCGTTGATCGATTTCCCCCAAGTCAGCCCGAATGTAGACGTAACCAATCACCTTTCCATCAGAAATAATTTTCCGCAGCAAGGTGGCATGAGTGCTCCGAAACCACGTGCCTTCGATCTGATCGTCGCCCAGGGTAGGGATGTTCAAGAGCAGGTCGTTGGCATCGCGACTGTACTTTGCAAAAGTCCGATGATCGGCCGTCAAAATCCCCGCCGACGCAATATTGGGAAAATTCCTCAAAGGCGAGAGCGTGTTGGCAGCCGCTTGCGGATCGTCAAACACCATGGCCGATATGCTGTTGGAACCAATAATCTGCGCCTGTGCCGAAAGCGTTCGCACCAGTCCTTGGCGAAAAGTAAATTGATCGTAGGCAAAAAAGCTGGCGCAGGCCAGCAGCAGGGCGACACCACTCACAAACATATTCATGATTGTGAGCTTCGTCGAGATTGACCTTGCCTGTGGTCGCGTCATGGTTGACCTTGAGGGACTGCTTTGTCGATGACTTTGACCGCCACTTTAAGCAACTCCGAACTGAGGATCACGTGCGACGCTTCGGCTGCGCGGCGGTTGACCGTGAATCGAATTCGCCCTTGCTGACTCACGAATTCAATGATTCCGCCACGCTCCGCGAAATGCGGAATGTTGCTGACTGTGAGAACTCCGTTACGTTGAGCGGCAGCGAAAATAGGCCCAAGCCGGTTCACTTCCGACGAACTCACGAACAAAATGCTGCATTGAGAAGTGTCTTGAACGTTTGCCGGCCTGCTGACCGTAATCTTTTTGCCGTCTATGCTCTCGCCCGCTACGGTGGAGTCGAGAACGCCGTCGAATGGGTCTTTGCCGAGGACACAGATTTCCCGTGAGCCAGATCCGGAACTTCGCTCATCCTGCCATTTGACAAACTTGCCAAAGTTATAAAGATAGGCAGCTTCTACCTGAGATTCGGTAGGATGCACTTCCTCCCCCAGCGAAGTGGATGCAATCAACGACAGTAGGAAGAGAAAAACAGGCAGGAAATGCGGAACCCAGACGGTGCGAATTCTCTCACGCAGAATGCGCCCGAAGCGCGCTGGGTGTTCCAAACGCGGACAATCACTACCCGTGGTATTTATCTTTTCCACGTAACTTGTCCGTAAACACTCCTCTTGATCCCCACAAGCGGACCTGCGTCTTCGCCGTCGGACTCGTAATGGTGCGGCTGAAACAGATTCTGTCCAACCACTGAGAACTGGAAACGTTCGCTAAACTGCCAGGCGAAGCGGGCATCGGCGGTCGAATACCCCGGAACCATCTCCGGCGGCAAAGCGCTTACATAACGATAGGTAAGGTCAATATTGAAACGCTTCTTAAGATCGAAGAAAGACTGTGCCGTAACCTGGTGACGCGGACTCGAACGTTCAACGATGGGCGCGGTGCCGATATCTTCCGAGGTGGGCGACTTTCGCAGGTCCATTTGCAAGTATGAATAAGAGGCCCCAAGACGCCAGAAATTCAAAGGTCTCCACTCGGGAGCTATCTCAAATCCTTTGGTCGTGCCCAGCAGCCCGTTGCCGAAATCAGCGGGGAGAAGATAATACGGCGGCGGTGGAGTAGTCTGAATAGATATGGGACCGGTAATGTCCTCGCTGAACAGATCGCTGTAGTGGTCGTAAAAGCCAGCCACATCAACGTAAACCTTACGCACCAGTAACTGCCTGTAACCTAGTTCGTAGCCATTGAGCTCTTCGGATTTAAAATTCGGGTTGGGATTAAACCGTGCAAAGAACGGTAAGTTACCCGGCCCCATGCCGCCATATCCCAGCAAGTAAAAGTTTTCTTCGGCATCCGACGGCGTTCGCAGAGCATGAGTAAAGGAGGCCCAGAGCGATTGTTTGTCAGTTGGCGTCCACAGCAGTCGCCCACTCGGTTCCAACTGCAACCCTGTGAAGTTTGTCCGAAGAAATTTCGTGCCCAGCGTAAATGTGAGTCGATTCGGAACAGCTTCAATCTCATCCTGCAGAAAAGCTGTAAAAAGCTTGTCCCACCTCCCCGTTGGAAGAAATTGCAGGCCGGAGACAACGACCGGGTTATACGCCTGCACCGCCCTTGCTCCCAGACCCCATGAAATCTGCTGCCGCTCGGGTAACCTGAAGCGGTCCAGGAAATCGATATCATACGTGTTGCGATTGTCGATGATGTTAGGCTCGCGGCGATTGGTCCGATCGTAATAAGCCTGGAGCTGAAGGTCGTTCCCTCCTCCGAAAACTCTTTGCCAACGCCCAAGAATATTTCCGCCCGACAGATACGCCGTGCCATAAAGTAACTGCTCATACGGTGGGGCGTAATACGTAGCTTGAACGCTTTCGCCCGCCCCCTCGTCGTAGATGTCACCCTGAAAAGTCAAACTGTCGCGGTTGTTTGCCACCCAATCGGTCCGAAAGCCGCCCTGTGCGGCTCGCCAACGGTCGAAATTTCTTCCATCGGTATGATATTCGGGCCCTCGGTCAAACCCGAATGCGTAGATGCGATAATCAAGATGCTTGCCATCGCCGCCACCGTATCTCGTATTAAAGAACCCCTCGTCTATACTTCCACCGCCGGCGTTAACAAGCTCGCCCCGTGTATCCTTGGTGTTCTTCGTAATAATGTTAATAACTCCGTCGACCGCGTTGGGTCCCCAGATTACGCCTCCTGGCCCGCGAATGATTTCGATCCGGTCCACGTCCTCGAGAAGCAGGTTCTGCGTCTCCCAATAAGTCCCTGCAAACAACGTTGTGTAAACCGTGCGGCCATCGATCAAAACGAGAACATCGCGCGACAGCCTGCTGCCAAAGCCGCGTATTCCAATGGCATACTTCACGCTGTCAATACGTGCGACCTCCACTCCCGGCGCGAGCCGCAAAGCGTCGGGAATGTTAGTCACTCCTGAACGCTCAATATCTTCTTGCGTAATCACGTAGATTGCCGCCGGCGTCTTCCATACCTGCTCCGGCTCCTTGGAGACACTCGTCACCTCCACATTCCCTAGCTGTTCGAGCGTTAACTCCTTCACCGGATTCTCAGGTTGGGGGTTCGCGGAAGAGTACACCGGCGTCGACAAGAGCAAGACCAAGACGAAAAGCGCCGAAAAAGTCAGAGCTCCCAGAACAACCTGCGCGAGTTGTGACCAACTGCTGGCGCCTGGTGTCTTCATTCAGGAACTGGCCGGTGATTGGGCATCGCCGCGTTGGGCATCGCCACGAAGAGCGATGAGATGTCTGACCGTATTGATAACATCCTCCGGCTCCACAGCGGCCTTTCGAAACCATGCGTCTACCACCACACCTTCGCCGGGCAATGGAGAAAAACCCGACAGCATCACGACTGGAATCCTTGGGCGCAACCGTTTCATCTCTTCCGCGACTGCCGTCCCGTTGCTTCCTGAGAGCCAGTAATCCATGACCACCGCATCGACATTCTGCGTTCGGAAGATTTCCATCGCCGCGCTCCCCGATCGTGCCAGAAGCACCTGGAAGCCCGCTGACTCAAATTGCACTTTTCTAAGCTGGAGTTGCAACAGCTCATCTTCCACGCAAAGAATTGTCGCCGGGGTAGGCGAATGTTGGCTTCCGAATCGGCCCGCCGGCCGCGCAAGAACAGCCGTTATCACAGACAGAAGAATCTCAGGGTCCTGCCCCTTCTGAACGTAGCTATCCACTGCGTTAAGGAAGGCTGGAGGCAACTGGCCGACTGCGGAGACGGCTACGAGCCGCAAACTCGGATACATTTCACGCACCTTCCCCGCCAGTTCATCGCCGTTCATGCCGGGCATCAGATAATCCAGCAGCACGAGATCGAAGTCCGTGTCTTCTGAGAGTATTCGGAGCGCTTCTGTTCCAGACGATGTGGTCACGACCGCATAGCCCGCCGCCTCCAGCAGAAACTTGCGAATCTTCAGGGTCGAGAGGTCATCATCAACACACAGCACGCGCTTGCTGTCGAGCTCCATGAATTCTCCGGCGATGGTCTGGTGGGCGGAATCGGATGCTATGCGCTATATCATTTGAATCCCGCAGGTTGGGCCATACAGGGTTTTCCTGATATCACAATAGTAAACACCGTAACGAATATTGCTGACAGCCCCGCCGGAGATTACTTGACGGCGATCACCCTTAGTGTTGTCACCTGTCGAATCCATCGAGCCGGTCGTTTGTCGCCCGGCGCCACGATGCGAAACCGACCCTCTTTAGCATCAAGTGGTTTCCCGTCTCGCTTATTTGCGAGAACGATTTCGCGCGTCGCAAATGCCGGATCAAGCTCCGCCAGCGCAAACACGACCTTATAACCGTCTGCCGCCTCCACCAGCAACACTTCCGTCAAGCGCGGTCCCCGCATCGTCTCGCCAAGCTGAATGCCTGCGCTCGAGAGAACGGCAGACAATGGCACTCCCTCAAATCGGGCCGGCCTGTCATGGTCGCGCGTGTCAACCGTGACATGTGGCAAGCTTTCAATCTGCGCTGCCGTAACATTAGTAGACTGGCCTTCGGCATTGATGATCTGCAGCGTTTGCGCCAACGCTTCCGTGACGAAGAGTACTGAGGCGAACAGCAGCAAACGCAGCAAGCGAACCAGCGTATATCCTCGTTGAGTCATCGGATTCTCGCAGAATCAGGATAATTAACCGGCCCGCCCATACCTCAGGTGGGCTCTTAACTGCCACGCAAGCATACAATATTGGAAATCTCAGTATTCCGAATGAATCGGGATGGCCTTTCGGGGCAGTATTGCAGGATGCGCTCGAGGTTTCCAAATGTATATTCCAAGGGCTAATGAAGAAAAGCGTATCGCTGTGATACGGGCGCTGATGGTTTCACATCCGCTTGCCACGCTGGTGTCGTTAGGAGCTTCCGGCCTTTTTGCTTCGCATATTCCCATGATCTTCGAAGACGATGGCTCGCAGTTCGGCGTACTGCAGGGTCATATCTCCCGCGCTAATACTCAGTGGCGCGATCTCGTGCCAGCAGTCGATGCGCTCGCGATCTTTGCCGGCCATCAACACTATATCTCTCCCAATTGGTATCCCGGAAAACAAGAGCACGGCGAGGAAGTACCTACTTGGAATTATGCCGTTGTGCATGCATATGGCCCCCTGAAAGTGATGGACGATGAGCAGTGGCTTCGGGCCTTCCTGAATCGCCTAACCGACGTCCATGAATCGGCTTCGCCTGTTCCATGGAAAGTTGGCGATGCGCCAGAACATTTCATCAAGTCGATGTTGAATGGAATTATCGGCTTGGAACTGCCGATTCGCCGGCTCGAGGGTAAGTGGAAGGTGAGCCAGAACCGGACCGAGGCAGATCGGCAAGGCGTGATCAATGGGCTGGAAAGATTGAATACTCCCCAAAGCCTCGCCATGAAAGCTCTGGTGGAGGATGCGTTAAGATGTCCCGGAGAGGAACCATAGATCGTCCGAATAACGATCGTCCGAATATAGCTCCCGACCCAAGATCGTTCGAAGAACGCCCCAACTAATTCAACTATTGGATCCAAACCGTCTTGATGTTCATAAACTCGCGGATCCCGTTCTCGGCCAGCTCGCGCCCGTGGCCGGAGTACTTCACGCCTCCGAAAGGCAGCCGCGGATCGGAAGCCACCATCTTGTTCAGAAAGACCATGCCAGCATCGAGTTCGTTGATAAATCTCTCCGTTTCGGCAGGATCGTTGGTCCAAGCGCTGGCGCCTAAGCCGAAACGGCTGTCATTAGCGATTTGGATGGCTTGATCGACATCTTTGACACGGAAAATTGACGCCACCGGCCCAAAGAATTCTTCCCTGTACGCGGGCGATTCCCGCGGAATATCGGTCAGCACCGTCGCAGTGTAGAAGTTGCCTGCGCGATTCATGGGATGGCCGCCTGTAAGCACCCGCGCTCCTGCAGCCACGGTTTTTTTCACGTCAGCATCAAGCGACCTTACAGCATCTGCACTGGCCAGTGGACCAAGCTGCGTGCTCTCATCGAACGGATCACCCACGCGCAGATCCTGCATACCCTTGACGAACTTGCGTTCAAACTCGTCGGCTATCTTCTGTGACACGATGAAGCGTTTCGCCGCGATGCACGACTGCCCATTGTTCTGAACCCGCGCGTCCACCGCAGTCGCGACTGCAGCATTAAGGTCGGCGCTAGGCATCACAATAAAAGGATCGCTGCCGCCCAGTTCCAGCACAACTTTCTTTACGCGTTTAGCCGCCGAGACCCCAACTTGAATCCCAGCCTGTTCGCTGCCCGTGAGAGTCGCGGCCACGACCCGCGGATCGTTTAGAATTCGATCGACCGGCTCCGAACCGATCAGCAGCGTCTGAAACACCCCCTCCGCAAAACCGGCCCGGCGGAGAATGTCTTCGATCTTCAGCGCGCATTGCGGAACATTCGAGGCATGCTTCAACAGCCCGACATTACCCGCCATCAGTGCCGGCGCGGCAAACCGAAACACCTGCCAAAAAGGAAAGTTCCACGGCATGATGGCCAAAATCGGTCCGATCGGCAGATACCGAACAAAGCTGCGCTTCGCTCCCGTCTCTATAATCTCATCGGCCAGAAATTTCTCCGCGTTTTGCGCATAGTAGCGGCATCCGCTGGCCGACTTCACCGCTTCAGCAACCGCGGCTTTCAGCGGCTTGCCCATCTCCAGCGTCATCAGATGAGCGCATTCGTCTTTCTCTTCCTCCAAAATCTCGGCCGCGCGCATCATCTTCCCGGCGCGCTCGGCGAATGAAGTCCGGCGGTGGAGTTTGAACGCCGAGGCCGCCAGTTGCAACTTCTCTTCAATTTGCGCCGCGCTAAGAGGCTCAAAAGTCTTCAGGACCTCTCCCGTCGCCGGATTGGTCGTCGCTATTGCCATGAATACGTCTCCTTAGCTATGGGCCAAAATTATACAAGCCCCCATTGCGGCCCGTAGCGACCTGCCGTCAGCGCTCAAACCGCGACATCGAATTCGGCGTCCGAGCGAAGCTTTGAGCGGATTACCCGCCATGAGTCAAAAGCTAACATAACCTGACCGACCCGCTGGCGTATAATAACGCTGGCCTTGGTTCCAAAAACAAATCCCCGGCCTAATCCTCCGTTGCGGCGCCCTATCGATTTTTGTTTCGAAGCGGAAGGCTCCACACGTAAAGCAGCAACTTCACGCGAAATCATTTCCAACCGGTTCAACTCAGGCGAATCAACTGAAGTGAACCAACCACCGAACGAACAAAGATGAACGAGTTAACGACAAATTCAGCTGTTATTCTGGCAGGTGGTTTGGGTACGCGCCTGCGAACTGCACTGCCCGATCGCCCAAAGGTGCTCGCTCCCGTTGCAGGGCGCCACTTCCTCGCTTACCTGCTCGACCAGCTCGCCAATGCTGGCTTTCGCGATGTGATTCTATGCACTGGATATTTGGGCGAACAGGTGCGCGACGTTTTCGGCACCCGCTTCCGCCACCTGGAGCTGCGCTATTCCCAGGAACCTGAGCCTCGCGGAACAGCTGGAGCCTTGCGCGATGCGCTTCACTTGCTGCATACCAATAACAATCACAATAACGACGACGATTGCGTCCTTGTCTTCAATGGCGATTCCTATTGTCAAACCGATCTCGTGGCGTTCCTGCAGTGGCACCGCAACAAGCGTTCCCAAGCGTCGATCGTATTGGCGAACGTGCCCGATGTCTCTCGCTTCGGCAGCGTCGAGTTCGACAGCGAGCGTCGCATCCTCGGTTTCCGGGAAAAGGGTAATTCCGGTTCAGGATGGATCAACGCAGGAATCTATGCCATCTCCAAGCGTCGGCTTGCAGGCATCTCGCATCGAGTGCCAGTCTCGATCGAGCGCGACTGTTTTCCCGCTTGGCTTCAACCGGAGAACGGCAACATCGATCAGGGAATGTTTGCTTATGCCTGTGACGCCGATGGACGCTTCCTCGACATCGGAACTCCTGATACTTTGCAGGCGGCCCAGGATTTCTTCTCGCCCGCTCCAACCCTCTCTGGCCCCAATCGCCGCGGACCGCGCTGTGTGCTGCTCGACCGCGACGGCACCTTGATCGTCGAACGGAACTATCTCCGCGATCCTTCCGAAGTAGAGTTGCTCGCAGGAGCTTCCGCCGCACTCCGGCAAATGCGCGCCCTCGGACTTAGCATTGTGCTGGTGAGCAATCAATCAGGAATCGCGCGAGGCTTTTTCGACGAGCAGCAACTTGGCCGGATTCATGATCGGCTCCGCACCCTGTTAGGCGACGCCGACTTCGCCCTCGATGCCATCTACTACTGTCCGCATCTGCCCGAACAGGGCTGCGACTGCCGCAAGCCGCAACCGGGAATGATCGAGCGTGCAAGTCGCGATCTGCGCTTTGATCCCCGCGACGCATTTGTGGTCGGCGACAAGGAGTGCGACATTGAACTGGGAAGACGCGTCGGCGCCACCACCGTGCTGGTGCAAACCGGCTACGGGCAAGAGACATTGTCAGCCGGAGTGAAAGCCGACTATGCGGTGCAGTCTCTCGCCGACGCAGCAGCCACGATTGCCAGCCGCCTAGAGTCCGATGCACGGGGTGTCGTGAACTAAAAGGGAATCTGGAGAGGCACCTCATTTTTTGATCAAATCTGAGATCGGCAAACAGCGACGGGTAGCCTGCGGTCCCGCAAAGGCCGTAGAAAGCGTACTCAACTAGTTGAGGTAGTCCGAGAATCATGTGATACCGTACGTTCGGTTTTCCGATAGCGCGACTTGGGCCCGGGGGCTTTGTGTTCAGTGCGCACAGAGAGAAACAAGTGGATGTGCGGCACAGCTGAACCGGTCGAAGGCGTTCAGTCAATGAAGAACGAATACCCCCGTGCCTTGTTCGCGCCCGTCAGGCTTGTTTTTGTGCTCCGCGGTGATGTCCTACGGAATGGCAACGGTGCACATCGTTATGAGGTTTTCTTCGCAATCTCTCAACTCCGTGTCAGTCTCCTCGACGGTTGAAGTCACCGTTACCGAAGTCGCTGTGCAGGAATGTTTCGCGCCGCCAACGTATTCCGCCAAGCAAATTCGCCGCGCTTGTGAAATGGAAACTCCCCGGTTTTTATCATACGTTACACGTGCTTGTGCTCACGCTCTTAAAAACCGGCGTGCAAGCTCAAGTTAAATAACGGCCCTGACCGCTGCTCTCAACAGCGGACAGAGCCTAACACAGAACGGCCCAAGGAGAGGCCAAACCATGCCGAAGGCCATTCTAACTTTTTTTCAACCTCAACCCAAACGAACCGTCGCCGATTTTCCGATCCCACGGTTAATGCCGTCGCGAGCATCCTCAATTGGCTGAGGTGCTCCCCGACAATCACAGAGAGTACTCAGTCGCGTGCTCGCGTTTGCTCTAGGTTTTTCGCTGGGCGATGACTTTCGTGCTTTCTTCGTTCCAGGCCAGCGTCAATCTTATCCGGGTGGGGTGGCTTGGTTGCGCGTCACAGCTTCAAGCTACCAAAGCGGCAAAATTCAATGCTTGCCGTCGAGCGCCAGCGGCTATGCCTCCCCAGCTTCGTCGGGCTCATCGCTCGTGCTCTCGGTTCCGTCACCTCCATCCGTCCAACTAGGCGTATGAGCGTCGGTTGGACACGGGGTCTGCTCTGCCGCTAGGACATCGTTTTCGGCGGCAGCCGCGGTTTCATTGGTCGCTGACCCGATCAGATCAACATCTGGCGCTCCATTTTCTTCCCGTTCAAGTTGTTGCTCCTCCAGCAGTGCCACACGGGCTTCGAGGTCGGCAGTCGGAATCACGCGGCGCAGCGAATTTAGCATCTGTGTCAGAGCGCTTGCCTCCCGCGCCCGCAACTCACCAGACAGCAGCAAACGGATCGCTTGCACCATGACTTTGCTGACGTCGGCAGCGGTCATATTGTCAGGCACCTCTAGGTCAACCGCCGATCTGCGATTTTTCCGCCCTCCGAGCTGGCCGAGAGACTTAACCCTATCTGGATTTCGGTGGAGGAAACAGAGGCCGTCCGCGCCCGCAGGCGCCCGACAGGCGGCACCCGTCTTTGTCTTACCTTTGCAATTCGCCAAGATGCCTCCTCTTTTTCCTAAAATATTTCCGCACGAGTTCCTTTACCTGCGCTCGCTCGATGCGGAGTTTCTCCCTCATATCCGCTGTCAATTCTGGCTCCCACCCGCGACACTCTTCTTCCTGTTCCTCTATCGTTAGAGGCCCACGCTTGCCCTCTAGCCAATCGCGAGTTGGACAAGATGGACACGAGCACAACGGCCGATCTTCTGGCAGGATCGGCGTGCCAGGAGGCACCCATAACAGAATCCCCAGGTCACGAAATCCATGCACCAGGCAATTGACGCCCATGATCTGCTCCAGATCTGCGGCTGTATGGTAGTAAGTCTTCTTTTCTGATCGACATGTACATGCTTTGTTGACACTCGTCCTTGACGCGATCGCTTCCAGAGCTTTCACTCGTTTCTCCAGACTAGGCGAAGCCGTGAGTACCATGAGTCCTCCCACAAAATGTTACTTTTATGTCGGTATCGTTATGTGATTCCTAGCGGCTGGCATCGTCGTCTTCGCCGAGCGGTACACCGAGTGGATTTCCGCATCTGCGGCAAACCTCGTCCCTGTCGAAAGTCACTAAGATTTCCGGAGTTCGCGCGCTATCTATTTGTGCCAGGTGCCGCTGTTGACGCAGGAGTGCTTTGGTCAGATCATGCAGGCACCGCGGAGCCTCGGCGAACTCGCTTGGAGAAGAGCAGTCGCCCCCACCAGCGCGATGGACTGTCGACGTTACGTGCAACAATAAATAGTCAACAAGTACGCCCCAAGCAGGGTCCGCTTCAAGAGTTCGTATATTGCCTTCGCGGCTGCTTCGGTATGCACTCCGTCCCGTGCCGTCGCAATGGTCGCAAAAAGTCCCAATATGGACAACGATGGACGAAAATTGTGTCGCAAACTTGCTGGTCACAATTTCCTCGCAGTATCCAATGAGAGAATTCATCCGACAGGCAACATCGGCAAGGTCGGCGTAGAGAAGTTCACAGCACTTCTGGCCCGGACGAAATCGGCGGAGTGTTAGCAGCGCCTGCGCGGCAGCAGCATTCGCTTTTTGCAGATGCCTTCCGAGCTGTTTGTGCTGCTGGAGCTGAGCTACACTAAGAGACCGCATCGTTAATACCTTGCCTCCGGGTTTCCCAATCGAGCTCTGCATTCATCGCCGTTTTTGCAAGCTCGATCCGAGGGTCGCAGCTCTTCGCGTCAATTCTCTTTCTCGAGCGTGAGCGTCGGGCAATGGGCCAAAGTCGCTCCCTGGAGGAAGCGACACTACGTTCACGGCTGAGACTAAGATTTAAGAACGGTGTTGGCAGGAGACAAGGCCAGACCGGCAGAGTCGCGGCTTCGCGGAAGTTTACGGGGCGGGGTCCGTTTCGACGTTGGAGAGATCGAATTCTGGACATGATGAAGCCTCGGGAGCACTTAGAGTGCTTTCGCGGCCTTCAGTCAGACTCCAGTCCAACCTCCGGGTTCGTTATAGGTACCGGCGTCCCGCCGGAGTAGATTGAGGTTATTACAAAACCTATCGTAACGTCCACGTTACGATGGGTCTTGGAGACTTCCCGCCCCCAATACGAATTTTAGTCAGGCCGTTTTGCTGATGCAAGCGACTGCTAGTAACCAGATAGATGCACCGCTACAAGTATTATGCCGACTCACGAAGTTGGCGTTTGTAATCCGCGCACGAGGGCAGCGTTGTGTGGCAGATCTGACCTATTCCGAGTCTGCGATAGTCTCGTGTGGACCGATTCACACCCCAGAACCGGCCGAGCTTGCAGCAGAGCAATCCCGGCTGACTGCGGCCATCAAGACGAGGTGCTTCTGACTTTTGGATCGACAGCTTGTGCCACCAGGTTGCGCAATCTGCACAGATTCGGCCACGCGACGCACCAGAAGACACGAAATAGTTCTTCAGTTCCGTGCCTGCCTCCGAATTTAGTCGAAATTGCTGATGACACATAATATTCTCCTTTTCCATTGTCAAATTGCTTGTATCGGGTCTTACCACTGAGGTTTGCCAGTCAACAAGAATTTCTCGCGAGCGTCATTGCAGGCTCAACTTCACTAATCTCTCGGTGTCGTCTCAAGCGTTAGCACTTAAAACGGCTTTACGTGGAACATATGAGGCACGTTCGCGGACAAGGTGATTGAGGGTTCTTGGCGCTCCTCCAAGCGAAGGACTGCGGGCTTCGTACCTCTTGGGTACATCGGCCGGCAATTCAAACGCCCAATTAACGTCGCCAAGAAAGTCAAGGCGACCACGCGGCCGACCTATAGACCTCCAACATGGTGGGTCGCCTCCTACCCAAGTCCACTGCTTGGTGGAACAAATTGTTCGGCGACCGATGAGACGTTTCCGGTTTTGAGCGGTACACAAAAAAGACACGGCGACAGGTATTTCTGGAAGAAATGGAAGAAGTTGTCCCGTGGCGAGAGTTGTGCGGGCTCATCGAACCTTGTTATCCCAAGCCGGGGAATGGGCGCCCGCCGGTGGGAGTGGAGCGGATGCTGCGGATTTATTTTCTGCAGCAATGGTTTAACCTGTCGGACCGGCGGTGGAGGAGGCGCTGTATGACTCGCCGGTGATGCGGCAGTTCGCGGGGGTCGATTTGGGGCATGAGCCGGTGCCGGACGAAACCACGGTGTGCAAGTTTCGGCCTTTGCTGGAAGAAGATCGACTTGGGGAAAAGATTGCAGTTTTCTTTACCGCCCTGGGCTTCTTTTTAGTGGCCATAGGCGCAGTTTAGCACCGGCACGTCCACGCACCAACACCGGGCGGAAGCGATGCAGCACGTTAATGGCGAAGCTTACGGCCAATGTGGGCGTTGCGCAAGACAAATTTCAAAAGCATCTCAATTCTTGTCCTTTAGTAAATTGCATTGCCAGCTTGCGTGCTTTGGATTTTTTCCGCTTTTACAGAAAGGAAGTAAAGTGTTCCATCATTTCCTCTCCAGTGGACCAGATCGAAATGTGAGCCGGAAGGCGAACGGTAGCTTCGAAAGTCAGTGGCTGGCCCGTCCGGCAAACCGCGGGCATTCGAGTCGGTCGAAGAAAATAAGCACCTCGGCCACTGCCCACAACTGTTCCCGTGCCATCAGGTTCAAGCAGAAACGCGGATTTTTCGTCAACGGCAACTTCCCGCGGCGCGTCCGACCATCCATCTTGCATAATGCGGGCCAGAAACCCCAGTGTGCGGCCCATCCGGTCACGCTTGGCGAAATGCGAATCCGTAAGCAGCTTTTCCAGATGAGGAATCCTGAGAAAATCGCGAACCAGCGTGACACGATCGAAATATGGATTAGGTAGGACGTCAGCCGAGCCCAGGTCATTCTCGTCGGGCTTATCGCCCAAGGCGCCATAAACAAACTCGCCTTCAACGGCCAGACCGGCGCCGGTTCCACCGACAGCCTTGCCCGCGGCTACGTGAGCATTGATCGCGTCTTCGACTGGTGCACTCTTCCAGTTGAGAATGTAGTTGGCCTGATCGCCGCCGGCAATGAAAATCACCTCCGCTTTCCTGATGATCCCAGCGACGGCCGGATCTTCTGCCGCAGTCCGGTCGGGAATAATCAGCGTCGACACTGAATTCAGCTTGCACAATCTATTCACGTAGGAGTTGTAGCTGTCGTCACCATGCGCGCGGAGAACAAGGAAATCTCCTTCATCCGCCTTCTTGCAAAGCCAGCGAAACGCCTCATCCAAATCAGTACCTCCGCCCATCAGGGCTGTGCCCGCCGCGGGATGCGTTTGCGCATCCTCTTTATTGCCCAGACGAAAGTATTGCCACGCATGCTTGGGCTGCGAATTCTGGAGTGCCGTTATCGCGAATTGATTGCCTATCACCAAGACTGCGGTTGTCAGCACACCCAGGATAACTTGGCTCACATTCGTCATTTACTCTCCTTAATTTGCTATCGACATCGTAAGGGGGCCGCCAAGGAGCTTCACCACAATCCAGGCGGAGCATGATGCGGATTATTTCATCAACAGCAAGGGGCCGCCGACCGATCCGGACGACGACTAGAGGTGGAAATGATTTCCTGGGGAGTCCCACTCACGTGTTTGACACGAAACCGAGCGTCTGATTCGTGCCGCTGCGACCTGGAGGGCCAGTCGACAACCGAGCAGTCCAGAACACGGCGCAAAAAACAAAAAGCTTTGTATCGACCGCCAACAAGGCACTTCAGGCATCACATCGGTTCCGCATCGAAGCCGCTGAGTAATGCTGCTTCCCTCAGCTTTTGATCGGCGGTCAGAAAAATGCGCCCCTGAGCAGCGCCTTCGCACCACGTCAAGGCCGCCGCCAACTGAAACGAATCAGCGCTACGCAAGTCGAAGCGCTCCACAAGGTCGATCGATTTCGCTCGCAACGTATCCGAGGGCTGAATTACGGACCACGAATCGGCAAGCCTTTTCCCAAGTTTACGGGCCTTGGTCCAGTCGCTGGAGTTGAGTTGCTTCATCCGCACAAGTCGGGCAAGGGCGCTCGCAATCTCGACTGGCGCAGCCCACCAGACCACAGCGTCATGGATCTTATATAGAGCAATGGCCCGAGGCGTCATGCCCTGCCGTACGCAGAGAGGTACCAGAGCACTGGTATCCCAGAAGGCTGGAATTCGCACTACCGGTTTTCCCGTTCTTTCCGCCATACCTGCTCCATTACCTCATCGGATATGTCCCCTGGCGGTTCAGGCCACGAGACGGACACAGGCCGTTTCTTCAAGGGGAGCGAGATAATACCGCGAGCAACCAGTCGTTGCTCTTGCTCTAAGCGACCCTCCAGACCGCAGGGCACAATCCGAGCGACAGGTTTGTCACGGTCGCAGACAAGCACCTCTTCGCCGTCCTTTACGAACTGGATGTGAGCGCTGAGCTGCGCCTTTAGATCGCTGATATTCACGGTTTTCATACTGCAATTATAGCTAATATGACCATGTTGGTCATCTTCGATTGTCTGGGAACAAGCCAATTTGTTAAGTTTACAAGTCACGCGTCAACAATCCTAGAATGACCCGCCAGACTACGACCATTCTGTTTAGAGTGTTCTTGTGTTGCCATTGCCTGAGGTCCTTCTCTTTCCCTGTCATGAAATTCCCGTAGTGAGAGCCTGATATTCATGGTGTAATGGCCTTTGCACTCATCGCCCCTCCTTTCGCTTTATGCGTTTCGACGCGTCCCCCGCCAACAAGAATCCCTCAAAATGCTCTAACATCAAATCTCCAATGACCCCCACCCGCGCCGTACTCTGGGACATGGACGGAACCCTCGTCGACTCCGCCGACTACCACTGGCAGTCCTGGCGCGACACCATGGCCCGTGAAGGCCATCCCATTACCCACGACCAGTTCCTCGCCACCTTCGGCCAGCGCAACGACTCCATCCTCCGCCAATGGCTCGGCGCCCAAGCCACCTCCGAACTCATCGAGCGCGTCGGCGACGCCAAAGAAGCCCTCTACCGACAGCATGTGCGTCAGCAAGGCATCGAGCCGCTTCCCGGCGTCTCCCAGTGGGTCAGCCGTCTGCACCAGCGAGGATGGCGTCAGGCCATCGCCTCCGCCGCCCCGCGCAAGAATATCAAAACCATCCTCGAAGCCCTCCACACCGCCGACTGCTTCGAAGCCATCGTCTCCGCCGAAGACGTGCACCGCGGCAAGCCCGACCCAGAAGTCTTCCTAGTTGCCGCCGCCAAACTCAACGTCCCTCCGAGTCACTGCGTCGTCGTCGAAGACGCCCTGCACGGCATCGAAGCCGCCCGCGCCGCTGGCATGAAAAACATCGGCGTAACCCGCAACGGCAAACCCCTGCCCGCAGACCTCGCAACGCATTCGCTAGCCGAGCTCGCTCTGAATGCGTTCGAAAACCTGCTGCTGTCCTAAGTCAGAAGTGCACAGGATGCGTAGTGCCGCTGCAAAATGGTGCGGGATGTCGCTGAGTATTATCGCGATGTTTGCGTCACGCGGAAGGTGGGAGCGCGATAACTGACGAAATCAATATGACAACAACCCTTTTGACACACTGCCAACTCCACGGCTTTCATTGACTTGCCGGGTTTGCCCACGTAAGATTTGCCCCTGATGATCGGCCAAACCATCTCTCACTACCACATCGTCGAGAAACTCGGCGGCGGCGGCATGGGTGTTGTCTATAAGGCTGAGGATGCCCGCCTCGACCGCTTTGTGGCTTTGAAGTTCTTACCCGAAGACGTGGCCCAGGACCGCCAAGCTCTGGAACGCTTTCGGCGTGAGGCTAAGGCAGCTTCCGCCCTCAACCATCCCAACATCTGCACGATTTACGACATTGGCGAGGAAAATGGGCAGGCATTCATCGCCATGGAGTTTCTCGATGGCATGACGCTCAAGCATCTGATTGCGGGGAAAGCGCTGGAGATCGAAGTTGTCTTCTCGCTGGCCATCGAGATTGCTGACGGCCTGGACGCGGCGCATTCGCAGGGCATCGTCCACCGCGACATCAAACCGGCCAACATTTTCGTGACCAAGCGCGGTCATGCCAAGATTCTTGACTTTGGATTGGCGAAGGTTGTAACCGCAACCGGTTCTTCTGGTCAGGGCGCAGCCGATTACACGCGGACGGTTGAGACGCGCGAGGCGAACCTGACCAGTCGGGGAGCGGCGCTCGGCACGGTTGCCTACATGTCTCCGGAGCAGGCGCAGGCCAAGGAACTGGACGCACGTAGCGATTTATTTTCGTTTGGCGCCGTGCTCTACGAGATGGCGACCGGCATGATGCCGTTCCGAGGCGACAGCAGCGCGGTAATCTTCAAAGCGATTCTGGATGCTGAACCGACGCCTGTCGTACGGCTAAATCCCGATGTGCCCGGCGAACTCGAACGCATTATTGATAAGGCACTGGAAAAAGACCGGGAGATGCGCTATCAAAGCGCAGCTGAGATACGAGCGGATCTTAAACGCCTGAAACGACAGAGCGACTCGCGCCATCGTCCATCGTCCAGTTCGGCGGCTACCGCGATCGCACAGGAGAGCGGATCGCCGTCGAGTGGGCAGCATTCTGTGTCCAGATTATCGTCGTCCGGAAATATGTCGAAGATGATGTCGGCACAGCCTACGCATGCTTCCGGACAGACTTCGAGTAGCTCCGCGGTTGACATCGCAAAAACGCACAAGCTGGGAGTCACCGCTGGCGCGATTGCCGCGGCGGTGGTACTGGTTGCGGCGGGATTCGGCGTGTATTCCTTGCTTCACCGCGCCGTCTCCGTGCCTTTCCAGAATTTCACCATCACCCAGGTCACCAACTCAGGTAAGGCAGGAGCATCCGCCATCTCCCCCGACGGAAAATACGTCCTCAGCGTATTGAACGATAAAGGACAACACAGTCTCTGGCTGCGCAACGTCGCTACCGGTAGCGACACCCGCGTCGTTCCACCCGCTCCCGTTGTCTATCGCAGCCTCAACTTCTCGCCCGACGCCAACTATTTTTATTTTCGTAAGGCTGAAGACGCGCTCGAAACCACTTTCTATCTTTATCGCGCACCGGTGCTGGGCGGAACCCCGCAGGTATTGGTCCGTGACATCGACAGCGATATCACCTTCTCTCCCGACGGCCATCGCATCGCTTACATTCGAGGTAATGACCCTGAAGTAGGCAAATACCGGCTGCTCTCCGCAAACTTCGATGGCAATGACGAAAAGGTTCTGCTGATTGCACCGGCGCCGGGTAACAATTCCCCGAATTTTCCAGCATGGTCCCCGGACGGCCAGCAGATTGCCCTAAGCGAGCCCTCAACTGCCACTGCCTTAGGCGCCATCGGCCTATTCAATCTCAAGACGGGTGAGGTGGAGCAACTTGCCGCCTTCGAAGACAAGTCGCTGAACCAATTGAAATGGTCGCCCGACGGCAGCGGCCTCATCATTAACTACCAGCAGGCTGGCCCAAGTTTTCAACGCGCCCAGATCGGTTTCCTGCCCAGCAGAGGAGGCGTCCTCCAGCCCATTACCCGCGATACCAATAGCTACAGAACGTTAACTCTTTCCGCCGATGGCAAGACTCTGGCCACGGTGCAAATGAAAACGACTCAAAGCTTATATCTTTCATCCGGCATTGGTAGCGAAGCTCCGGAGCCGCCGTCACTCCTGCCGCAGGGAGAATTCGTCAGCGGCTTCGGCTGGGACAGCAGCGGCAACCTTCTGGTCGGCGAGTCAGGTCACCTGTCGCGCATGGGGCCAGATGGTGGCAACTCGAGCCAACTGCTCGGGGATGCTGCGTCGGCGGTTCTGGAGCCTGCGGCTTGTGGCGCTCGCTACATGGTATTTACCTGGGTATTTCACGCAGGCGCGCGAGCCGCCAACGTCTGGCGAGCTAACTCGGATGGCTCCAACCCCGTGAAACTCACCGACGTGGCCTCGCGTTATCCGGTATGTTCGCCCGATGGAAAATGGGTGTATTACCAAAATGATGGCGCCGGTCAAATATGGCGTGTGCTGGCGGACGGATCGGGCCATGCCGAAGTGATTCCTGGCTCCGTTGTGCCCAACACCATTATCGCTGGCCTGCGCCCCGCCCTGTCGCCGAATGGGAAGTTTTTGGCGTTTGTAATCGTAAATGCGTTGAATCCCGACGTCATGAAACCCGAGGACAAAATCGCACTCGTCAATCTGGATTCTGCGGCCGCGCCACTCCTGCTTAAGGTTGAACCGGGGATCACCGGCACCGGTTTCCAGTTCGCTCCCGACGGAAAAGCGTTGGCCTACGCTGTCAAAGAAAACGGAGTCGACAACATTTGGCTGCAGCCGCAGGATGGTTCCCCTGGACGAAAGATCACCAATTTCAACTCCGAGCAAATTGTTGATCTCCACTGGTCGCCGGACGGCAAGAATTTAGGCATTCTTCGCTCTCATTCCGATTCCGATGTAGTCCTGCTGCAAGACTCAAAGCCCTAGTTCCGATTTTGCCAGCCACGATCGCCGAACCTGACAAAATTCTTTTCGTCGGCCGAGTTCGATCACAACGCAGAGAAACGGAATCGCGAAGACATGAGCCACTCTCTACAGGGCGTCAAAAAGAGAATTCTTCGACTCGAAAAGCTCGCGGCGAAGAGGAGTCGAGAAGGAAGGCCTATTACGTGATGTCCATCCACGAGCACCTGCCGCCGGAGATCCGAAGGATCTCAAGGACATCGGGTGGACAAAAGGGAGGGGTCGCCATTGTCCAGGTGTACACCTGTGCGCCTGCGAGGAAGTTGGCACGGATCATCTCTAGAATAGCCGCGGGATGTCTGTGCCGAGCATCAGAGCCGCAGTATCGATTGTCTGTTGAATAACGCGGACCTGCTCGGGTAGAGATTGAAATTGATAATCTCCCAGGGTTCCGATTCCAGCCCGTCAGTTCCTTCTCGACCGGGTGCAACCAGGTTGCACAATCGAAGCCGCAGCATCATTTTCAAAGAGAGGGATAGATTTGTTACCCGTTACCGAGCTTGGCGTATAACCGAAAACGCGGGAGCAAAATCCGCACTGCCATCCAGCACCTTATGAAAAGAACTTACAGCTAGAAATTCTCTGCTCAATTTGTCACAAGCGGGTGACGCTGCAAGAGAATACTTGCGCCGATGAAAACGGCAAAGCGGTTCACACAGACTGCCACGCAAAACGAATCCTGGAAGATGATGGTTCGTCCTATGTCAGTGCTGCTGATTAGTTTGCCGCATCGGCACAGCCCGAATCAGCAAACCACGCTGTAAAACTTCTTGGCGAATGCCTCAAAAGGTTCTACTTTGGTGCGAAAGAGTTGGCTGCTCTCTCCGTCCTTCACCCATTGCCACCCATGCACAAGGCCCGCTTTTCCGGGCGTGATACGGCCCACTTCCTGTCCGTCTTCAAATATGCGGAGCCCGATCCCGCGTTTGCAGATTGTGAGCAACGTAGTCACTTGGACGTCGGGAGAAATCATTGGTTGCATAGACCAGAGTTTACCCTATTTTTACCTTACCCCACAAAAACCGACCAACGCCGACAAATGAGGACCCAAGTGAAATCAATAGCGTTTTGCGCGTTGAAAATCGGATTGAGTGCGCTGATACCGCTGTTTTCAAGTCGTATCGGGGCATAACTAGTGCAGGATGTTGCGCCGGCGGAATAGAGAGTATTTGAGGAGCCATTCGTCGTGATGCACGCGCTGCCGTAGCGGCGTTGCCAAGAGTGACATTTGTTTGATAAAGGTCCACTTCATTTACGTAGGGCCGAGAAATCTATTGCTTGTCCCGCAATTCGGTCCCGATGTTGGCCAACTGGATGACGTGATATCAGCCGGCATCAAGCAGCCATTGTACGACTTGTTATTGGTAGGCGTGCACTGGTTTGTAAGTTGGCCGCCTAGTACTACTGTGTTATAAAAAGGGAGCTCCACAAAAAGGACAGCCCGGGAGTTGCCGCAGCAAAGCTCGGGCAATGGTTTGTCGAAGGGTGGCGATGGACCAGGGGTTATGCCGCTCCGCGCGCACCGGGCGAACCCCGAGGACGGAAGTGGCGTGGCCGTTCGGCGACGGGTAAGTCCACGTGGCCGGCGCGAGCGGAGGGGGAAAAACGGCTCCGTTCAGCCACCAGGAACCCATAGGCCGCGATGCAGAGGGTAGCGTGATGGTGAAAACCGCGCCAGCCTCGTCCTTCATAATGTCCCAGTCCGAGTTCTTGCTTCAGCTCTTGATAATCGCGCTCGACGATCCAACGATGTTTGGCCAATCGCACCAGATCTCGAAGCTTCGTGTTTTCGGGCAGAGTGGAGAGCCAGTACCTGGTCGGTTCGGCTTCCTCGCTGGGCCACTCGATGAGCAGCCATTCCTGAGCGCGAGGTTCACTACGCCAGTCATCGCGATGAGCCGGACGGATGCGAAGCGCGGCAAAGCGAGAGCGGAGCGTCTTACGAGTTCCTTCCCGCCAGCCTACGATCTTCCATGCTGAGAGAGGCAGGCTCATAGCCAACTCACGAACGGAGAGGGGAGCGTGCCGTGAGTCGCGGCGCAACAACTTGGTCGGTCGCCCGATTCCTTTCCACTTCCGCTTGGGCAGCGGTGCTTGGCCAGGTGCCCACGCGCTCACCGAGGATTGGATGCCAACGGCGTAAAGCAATCCTAACTCGGTGATGCCATCGCGAAACGCAGTGTCGTTGCCATAGGCGGCGTCCGCCAGCACGGGAGCCTGCGGCAGCTCTCGATCCACAGCCGCGCGGAGTTGTTGCAACGCGATTTCCGGCTTGGTTTGAAATTTGATTTCCGGCGGTATGCCCGTGGACGCTCTCCGTTTCTTGTCCTCGGTCCAGACTTCGGGGAGGTACAGTTGCCAAGCAATCGGCAGACTCGCTTCCGCCGTGCTCAGCGACAAACTCACGGCCACGCGACAGTTCTCTTGCTTACCCACCTGCCCACAGTACTGCCGGGTCACACCCACCGAATGCGTCCCCTTTTTCACCAATCCTGTGTCATCGACCACCCAGGCGACGATGGATCCCTGCTTCTGCATCGCAGGGAGGGTGTATTGCCGCACAGCTTCCAGAAGATCTTCGTCACTCCAGGGCGCGTGCGCCACGACATGGTGTAACGATTGATGGGTTTGGCGCACATTTTCGGGGCAAAGACGAGCCGCCATGGGCTCCACACTCTTGCGCTCGCCGGGCAACAGCAAACCCGTGCAGTAAGATTTCAAAGGAACCGCACGATCTAAATGCCCCGCGGCGTGCGCCAGGCGATCCAGATAAGCCGCGAAGCGTTTTTGCTGGGCGCCTGGCGCAACCGAGTTGGCGCTCATGGCCAGCACCGTAACATTAAAGATGTTCGCCGATGCAGATCTTTTGGTTGCAGGTATATAGTTTATAACACAGTAGTACTAGCAGGCTGCGGAAAAACTCGATTTGCAGCGGACGCAGTACCACGAAACTCTCTTGTTTCCACAGCACAACCTGATAAGAAGAAGGCATGCGTGGAAAAGACGAGCAGCAATTGGATGTGTTCAGCTACGTAAGCCCGGAGCAGCGAGTACCCCAAGACCATCCCTTGCGTCCTCTTCGTGTCATGACCGATGAGGCATTAAGAGAACTGCAACCACGATTCCACAAGCTATACGCCAAAACCGGGCGACCGTCGATCGCGCCGGAGAAGTTGTTGCGTGCGCTCTTGCTGCAAGCGCTGTACTCGGTGCGCAGCGAACGGCTGTTGATGGAACAGCTCGACTATAACCTGCTGTTCCGCTGGTTCGTGGGCTTGAACATGGACGACGCCATTTGGGATGTAAGCGTGTTCACCAAGAACCGCGAGCGCCTGCTCGATGGTGACATTGCCGAGGCTTTCTTCCAAGCCGTGCTCCAGCAGGCGCGCGAGCGGAGTCTGCTCTCGGACGAGCACTTCACCGTGGATGGAACGCTACTGGAAGCGTGGGCGAGTGTGAAGAGTTATCAACGCAAGGATGCCAAGAACGCCGATCCGCCGGACGATCCTGGCAATGCGACGGTGGACTTCCACGGGGAGAGGCGGTCGAACCAGACGCACGCATCGAAGACGGACCCGGATGCGAAGATGGCACGCAAAGGCAAGGGCAAGGAAGCGAAGCTGAGTTACAACGGGAATCTGCTGGTGGAGAACCGCAACGGACTGATCGTGAACACTGAGGTGTTCGAGGCCAACGGAACGGCGGAGCGCGATGCCGCACTGGTGATGCTGGAGCGGATTCCGGGAACGAAGCAGGTGACCGTGGGCGGGGACAAGGCATATGACACGGCGGATTTTGTGGCGGAGTGCAGAAACTTGAAGGTCACGCCGCACGTGGCCCAGAACCTGGAGCGGCCCGGTGGGAGCGCCATTGATGCTCGTACGACGCAGCACGCCGGATATGCCATCAGTCAGAGGAAAAGGAAACGCGTTGAAGAGTGCTTCGGATGGCTAAAGACGATCGCACTGTTGCGGAAGGTTCGGCATCGTGGAGTCTTCAAGGTAGGATGGGTCTTCACCTTTGCCGCGGCTGCCTATAACTTAGTCCGCCTGCGAAACCTGACGATGCAAGCGACGTAAGCCAATGCCGAACTGTGTCGACTGGTCAGGAAAAAGGACTACAGACTTCAGCAGATGCAACCAAAACTCTCCCCTTAGTCACAACAATCGCGAAATCTGGACAGCATTTAGGTCCCGCCGCCGTTTTTCCGCAGCCTGCTAGGCTGTTAAAGGTTCCTTCAGGCCCCCTGAGATGGCCAGGATGGTTACCAATCTAGTAATTCCACGGCTCTCAAAGTTCGGTCCGGCTCCAATCAAATCGGAGTAAGGTTTATCTATTCGGTTTGATACCGCTCGAGCTTTTGTGATCTATGCTCTGCGCCGAAACCGTGTGCGTGGTTTTCCTCCTATCCAGAACGGGGAGGTTTTTTCTTGTTCCTCCCAAGGCAAGGAGTTTGCATGCGTCGCGAAATGATTTTCGCGTGCTGTCTATTAGCGGTGTTCCCGCTATGCCTGTTTGCTGTCCCCTCCACGCGAGCTGAAAATGTCAAGTCCGTTCTGATTTCACAAACCGTGGATGAAAACAAATTGGTAACGCTGGGGGGCAATACGCGGCCCGAGGCGAAGGCAAAATACGATCTCGGTCGAGTGGCCGACAACTTTTTGATGGAGCACCTGCTGCTCCTGCTGAAACGCTCTCCGGAGCAGGAGCGAGAACTGGAAAAGCTCATTGAAGAGCTTCACGACTCATTCTCGCCCACCTTTCATCGCTGGCTCACCGCCAAGGAAGTCGGAGAAAGATTCGGAGTGTCGCAACAGGACCGCGACTCGATTAAGAAGTGGCTTCAGGCGCATGGTCTCAAGGTCAATGTGGATTATACGAACGACCTGCTCATTGACTTTTCGGGGACGGCAGGTCAAGTAGAAGAGGCCTTCCACACCGAGATTCACAACTTGAACGTAAAGGGCGTACAACACATCGCCAACATGAGCGATCCACAGATTCCGGCCGCTCTAGCGCCGGCGGTAACAGGCGTCGTGTCATTGCATGACTTCCGGCCCGATCCCATGTATAGGCCACGGGCAGATTACACCGTCGCTGAAAACGGGAAAAAATATTACCTGGTGGTTCCCGGTGATCTGGCAACGATCTACAATCTGAATCCACTTTTCAGCGCGGGCATTTCAGGGCAGGGCCAAACGATTGTGGTGATCGAGAACACAGATGTCTACGCCACCGCTGATTGGGCTTCGTTCCGTTCAGTATTTGGCCTTTCGTCTTACACCGACGGCTCATTCACCGAGATCCATCCTGCGCCTGAAAGTGGCGCGAATAACTGCTCCGACCCAGGAGCGACCAACGCCGATATTGAGGCGATCATTGATGCCGAATATGCCAGCGCGGCCGCACCGAGCGCGGCAATTGTACTGGCCTCGTGTGCTGACACTACAACTTTCGGCGGCCTGATCGCGTTGCAAAACCTTCTGAACGAAAGCAACACGCCACCCGCGCTTGTGAGCATGAGTTACGGCGAATGTGAAGCGACAAACGGCGCAGCATCCAACGCAGCTTTCAACTCCACCTTTCAGCAGGCGGTGGCTGAAGGAGTATCGGTTTTCGTCGCCTCGGGCGACAATGCAACGGCATTCTGCGACCGAGACGACGAAATCGCCATCTCTGGTATAGGAATCACGGGCTGGGGATCGAGTCCCTATGACGTTGCTGTAGGCGGCACCGACTTTGGAGATACTTTTGCCGGGACCAACAGCACTTACTGGAGCGGCACCAACTCGCCGACGTATGAATCGGCCAAGTCCTATGTCCCCGAGATTCCCTGGAACGATTCCTGCGGCAGTTTGCTGCTTGCCGAGTTCGAGGGCTATGGCGAAGCTTATGGAGCGAGTGGATTCTGCAATAGCAGCAAGGGGGAAACGGATTTCCTGAATACCATTGGAGGTGGCGGTGGTCCGAGCGGATGCGCGACGGGAACGCCCTCCATATCTGGTGTAGTCGGCGGAACCTGCGCGGGTTGGCCAAAGCCGTCGTATCAGTCGCTGATTGACAACCCGAGCGACGGTGTGCGCGATATTCCCGATGTGTCGCTCTTTGCCGCCAACGGTATTTGGTTGCACTACTATCCATACTGCTTCACCGGGCCCGGAGGTGTTCCCTGCACCGAAGCTCCGGTTGATTGGCCGGCGGCGGGAGGCACTTCATTCACCGCGCCGCTCATGGCCGGCATTCAAGCCCTGGTGAATCAGAAAGCCGGTTCAAGCCAAGGCAATCCAAATTTCGTCTATTACAGTCTGGCGGCCACCCAGTACGGCACGACCGGCGACAAGGCCTGCAATTCAACTCTGGGAGATACGGTCGGCAGTTCGTGTATTTTCTATGACGTGTCGCTTGGCGACAATGATCTACCTTGTTCCTACACGCCTTCCCTGGGAATCGACACCTGCTACACGCCCTCCGGCTCCTACGGTGTCCAGTCCACTTCGAGCAATGCCTATGAGCCAGCTTACGAGGCCGCCAAGGGATGGGACTTCGCGACCGGAATCGGGACTGTGAACGCTTACAACCTGGTGAATAACTGGCCGTCAGGCTTTACGCTGTCCGCCTCGCCGAACAGCTTGACGATCACACAGGGTGGCAGCGGGATGAGCACGATCACCATCATCCCGGCGAATGGTTTCAGCGGCAATATCACTTTGTCCGCGGCGGGGTTGCCCAACGGCGTGACGGCAGCATTCAGTCCCAATCCCACCACGACCGCCAGCACCCTGACTTTGACGGCGAGCGCTACCGCAGCTACGGGAACGTTCATGGTGACCATCATCGGCACGTCGGGCACCGCGACTCAGCTGACCACGCTGAGCCTCACTGTCAATAGCACTGGCACCTCGAGCTTCTCGCTGTCCGCCTCGCCTAGCAGCGTGACCATCGCGCAGAGTGGCAGCGCGATGACCACGATCACTATCATTCCGGTGAATGGCTTCAACGGCAATGTCACGCTTTCCGCGGCGGGGCTGCCCAACGGCGTGACGGCAGCGTTCAGTCCCAACCCCGCCACGACCACCAGCGCCCTGACGTTGACGGCAAGCGCTACCGCGGTTACAGGAACGATCACGGTGACGATCACCGGCACTTCCGGAAACCTGACTCAGACAACAGCAATCAGTGTCACCGTGACCGCAGCGCCGGGCTACACCTTATCGGCCGCACCCAGCGCATTGAACATTGTGCAGGGGAGTCAAGGTACGAGCGCGATCACTATTACGCCATTGAACGGCTTCGTTGGAACCGTCACTCTTTCCGCGTCAGGGCTGCCAAGCGGAGTTACAGCGGCGTTCAGTCCGAATCCTGCCTCCAGCAGCAGCACCCTGACCTTGACGGCAAGCGCCATGGCAACAACCGGGACCGCGATAGTGACCGTTATTGGCACCTCGGGCAGCCTCGCGCAGACGGTGGCGATTAGCCTCACGGTGACGCCCGCACCGAGTTTTACGTTGTCGGCCGCGCCCGGCGCGTTACGTGTTGCCCAGGGGAGCCAAGGCAAGAGCACGATCACCATCACGCCGTTGAACGGCTTTGCTGGAAGCGTCACTCTTTCCGCGGTGGGATTGCCGACGGGCATAACCGCTTCTTTCAGTCGAAAATCCACGACTTCGACTAGCGTGCTGACCCTCAAGGCCAAGAGCTCGGCCACCGAGGGGACACTCACTATTACGGTCACGGGCACCTCGGGCACCTTGAGCACAACCACAACCATCGCTCTGACGGTGACTCCGATGCCAACTTTCACCTTGTCGATTGCCCCACAGCCAGTGGCAATCGCGCAAGGCGCCAGCGGGATGACGACGGTCACCGTCATGCCGGCGAATGGCTTTGATCATAACGTCACGCTCAGCGCAAGCGCATTGCCGACCGCGGTGACCGCGTCGTTCAGTCCGAACCCGACGACGTCCAGCAGCACTTTAACGCTGGACGTAGGTAGCTCGGCTGCAACTGGAGTATCAGCAGTAGCTGTCACGGGAACGTATGGGAGCCTGAGTCAGACGATAACATTCGTGCTCAGAATCACCACCCCGTAAATTAGGCTTTGTGCCCCCCTCTGGCATCCCGATCATCAACGGGGTTGGGTTCCGAGTTGCTGTTGATCTCTAGCTTACAATGTTGTCCGCATTCCATCCGCAGTGGGTATCCAGGTTTAACGAGCCCGGCGCAAGAAGATTGGCCGAAGCAACCAAGAGGGCGTTATTGTCTCCGCTACTCACAATCGAAGGCGTGAAGGCGCCTCCAGGGCTGATCAATCCGATGAAGCCCATCTGGTCTAGCGCTGTGCTATGCACAACTCTGTTATAGCCAACGCATTCGTGACTGCTAAACGGGCTGCCAGTTCCTCCGAATGCGAAGGCATTCGTGGTAGCGAAATCCCAGAAATATTCGCCGTTTGGATTTGGGTTCAAATTGCATGCGCCTCCGGAGATGCCGCAACCTTCCCGTTTCCCCGACCCCTCCCTTGCCGGTTCCCACCCAACTCGATGCGGAGAAGGTGAGCAAATCCTGCAAGTGAGTATGACAATGCGCCTGATCATCGGAAACTTCCATAGAGCCATGTGAAGCTGTCTGAATTGATCTGAAGAAATTTGCTGGAATGAGCCTTTTTGGAGTCGGTTGACGCTATTAGGAGTGAGGGCAGGCGAAATGGATGGCGAATCGGGAACTTTCCATTGCTCGCCCATATAAGGGGGGATTTATGGCGAAAATTATTGAGTTCTACATACCTAGCAACTACAGGAAAAAGGCAACCAAGTGGGTTCCTCCGGAACAACAGGGGAAAGTGATCCCATTCGGTTTACCACAAAAGAAGTCAGCCTGACCGAAACCATTGCGCTCGTTCTAAAACAGGTTAGCTGGTCTCATGTGCAGCCGTTTGTGAACCCAAGTCCGCTATAGCAGGTGAGTCAACCTCCAGAGGATTGACTTGGAGTGAGCCAACAGGGCAAGCGAGAATCTTGAAGTAGCTGTTACACAGCCCGGCTTCGTATTTTCTTTCCTGATCAGCCGGCAGGAGGAATGATAATGGCAAACCAAAGCGACGTTGTCAGAATGACCTCAAGGCGAGTGCAGGCTCCCCGTGTTCTATATGGATTACCTTGCGCCGATTGTCATGCATACTATGCATCGAACGACACCGAATGTCCTGTTTGTCATTCGACACAGCGGATAACACCATCGAACGTTCCGGAAGCAATTCCAAAGACAAGTTTGTAGGCAACTGCGGTTCCTTCGATGGTTACTGCATGAGCACGCTGCAGATCGTGCGCGCTGTTTTTAAGGCTCTGCTCAGCGTCCGGTCATTTGGAAATTTCAGCGCTTCGCCAGCTCCTTCCCACGACCCAATAGGCGACTGTCAACAATGCCAAGATACGGAACGCCACCAATGATGGTAATCCAGATTCTGAATTCGATGCCCGCGTGACCTCGCCACTTGATCAGCAAATTCTCAGGCGGAAAGTCTTCGTTCCTTCGTCCAGGACGGATGTCTGACAGTTGGCCCGTCATCCGACCGAAACCGCGTACTCTAACCTTTTACCCCTTTTTTTGTCGTTGACAAAACACTTGAAACGGAACTAAAAGTAATCGTTCGTAATATATCGAAGGGCACTGCTGCTACTGCGGAGGGTTGATTTTCAAGGAGTAAAACTTATGCAACGCGATGTCGCGACCATACGGAAGCTAGCACATGCCTCGACCTTGGTGGTTCTCCTGATGCTGGCGCAGTCACTTGCCGGACAAGTTGGGGCAACCTTCTTTGTCTCCAAAGCGGGCAACGATAGCAATCCCGGCACGATCGCTGCGCCCTGGTTAACCATCCAGCACGCTGCGAATTCGGTCTCGGCGGGCGCCACGGTATACGTCTTCGGCGGAATTTACCACGAGGCGGTGAACTTTCCAACATCTGGAACGCCGTGGGCGCTGATTGCATTCCGGAGCTATCCTGGGCAGACTGCGGTGATCGATGGGACCGGCGTGAAGTGCTGCACATCGAACCCCGCGTCGAGCGGAAACGGGACCCAGGGCCTCATCACCATCGTGAACCAGAACTACATCATTATCAGCGGATTTGAAATTCGCAATTTCACCACCAGCAACGCTGCATTAGTTCCGACCGGCGTCTGGATCACGGGCTCAGGTAAGGGAGTGCAGATTCTCAACAATCGGGTGCACCACATCACGACCACGTCGGAAACGAATGGCAATGCTTTCGGTATCTCCGTTTACGGCACATCGAAGAATCCCATTACGCAGTTGGTCATCAATGGCAACGAGGTTTACGACCTGAGGACCGGGAACAGCGAATCAGTGAATGTGGATGGGAACGTGACTCACTTCGCCATTACCAACAATCTTGTTCACGACAATGACAACATCGGCATCGACGCGATTGGATACGAGGGGGTAGGTCCGGTCGGCTACGACGAGGCGATGTACGGTGAGATTAGCGGGAACACGATCTACAACATAAGCGGAATAACCAATCCTGGTGAGGGCTACGAGTACGATGCGGACGGCCTCTATTGTGATGGGTGCGCCTATGTGACGTTCGAGCGGAACATGATCTTCCAGGTCGACTACGGCATCGAAACGACCAGCGAAAATCAAGTCTGTCAAAGCAATGGCACCGAGTGGTCTGGGGAAACTACCGGATCTGGAGCCGCTGCTAAAGGCAAGTTCCCCTGTTACGGCAGGTATGCCACGGTGCGCAACAACATATTCTACAAAGCCAACTCCTGCGGTAACTCCATCGGCGGTTATGCGGCTGCGACCAGCAGGGGCGGTCACAGCAATGGAGGAGGCAGCAGCTACCACGATGTCTTCATCAATAACACTCTGTACGATAACGGTACTCAACCAGGTAACGCGAACGAAGGCACACCCAGTGGCGAATTCCAGATACAGTTTCAGGTGGGTAGAGCGCAGGGGAACATCTACGAAAACAACGTTCTTTATGCCGGCTCGCCGAATATTTGGATCAACAGCTTCGTCCCTTGCAACTCAAGCTACCCATGTCCTCCCGCAACGCTCGATTGGAACTTGTACAACTCGGTTGCGGATTACGTGGAAGGAACGTCAATCTTGTGGGCTGACGTCAGTAGCTACAAGAGTTTTGCAAATTGGCAGAGCACAAGCGGCGAAGATGCAAATTCCCTGAACACAGATCCACTTTTTGTCAATCGGGAAGACACGCCTCCAAACTTTGACACGATTCCTTCCTCGCCGACCGTGGATGCCGGCAGCGCCCGTCTCTCGTGCAGTGTTGGCTGGTGTGATCCCAGCGGCAGTTCACCCAACTCCATTTACGGCAGTACCGACTTTCTGGGAAATCCCCGGACGCATGATTCGAAAATTGACATTGGCGCCTTTGAAAATACCGGAGTCGCGATCGTCAACTCATTGACGGTGGATCTTACTTCGAGGAGGCACATTCTCCGCCCAGGTCAGGTGACCACTCTGAGAGTCACGGTGTCCGCCGATCCCGGTGGTGGCGGCGTGCCCAGCGGCACGGTGAAATTCATGCGGGGGGCAAGCTTGCTGGGAAAGCAAACGCTGCTGCCGGTGAGTGCCAGGGAGTCTTGGGCCAGTCTGCCGCTTAGCGCGTCGCAGCTCGAGCACGGCGCTAACACGTTAACCGCAGTGTACTCGGGGAATGCGATCGCGCCGTGTTGTCCTGTCTCAGGAGCACCGGTTACGGTCTACGGAAGATCGACCTCGACACCAATCACGGTGACGCTGCAATAGTTCCTGAAGATGGACTTCGAGGAGGTTTCGATCTGGAGCGAATCCAATTCTGGGAGAGTGGTCGGCAAAACCTTACCTCGGAATTATGTCAAGGTTGCCCGTGATCCACCCCGTAACATTTGCCAGGCGCGGACTTGCCTTGACAGAAGCGATTTCGGTGGCCTACGCTGCGAGCGACAAGCGGGTCAAGAGCCCAAGAAAGACGAAAGAGGAGCCATGTCTGCCGTGCGAGCAAAGCGGGCGAGGGTACATTTTCACGAGTTGCTCACCTATTATTTTGTCGCCTTGATCGTCCTGGCTTCGACTGCAGCGCGGGCGGAAAGTAACGAAGTAACCATTGAGCGAGACCTGTCCGTAAAAATGCGCGATGGCGTCACACTGCGCGCAGATATTTGCCATCCAAAGGCGAATGGCAAGTTCCCGGTATTGTTGACACGCACGCCCTATGACAAGAAGGGAGTCATAGATTTTTGCGTGAAAGCCGCGGCGCGAGGGTATGTAGTCGTCGCGCAGGATGTTCGCGGGAGATACGCCTCGGAGGGTGAGTGGTATCCGTTCAAGTATGAATCTCAGGACGGCTATGAGACGGTGGAATGGGCAGCCGCGCTTCCCTATTCGAACGGCAAGGTCGGGATGTTCGGTGGCTCCTACGTGGGCGCCACCCAGTTTCTAGCTGCAATAGCCAAGCCGCCTCATCTGGCAGGAATTTGCCCTAACTACACGGCGTCCAACTATCACGACGGGTGGGTCTATCAGGGCGGTGCGTTCGAGCAATGGTTTAACGAGTCCTGGACGACGGGTCTGGCATTAAACACCATCAGCCGCCACGCTTACGCGGCAAGTGACCCACTTAACTGGACGCACAATCTCCCTCTGTTCTCGTACCCGGTGCTCCAAACCCCTCCTGCCGCGGGGTTGGCGCCGTACTTCACCGACTGGCTCGCGCACCCCAACTACGACGACTATTGGAAACAGTGGTCAATCGAAGATCAGTATGCGCAAATTCAGATTCCGGTATTCAGTTTGGGCGCGTGGTATGACGTCTTTTTAGGCGGGACGCTAAGGAACTATGCGCGCCTCAAGAAGGAGGCTGGCACTGAGGCCGCACGGCATGGCCAGCGGTTGATGATTTACGTTGGTGGGCACGCGGGTGGATGGAGTGACAAGAAGGTTGGTGCCGTCGATTTCGGAGACAAGTTGCCGTTCGATGTGGGAGACGTGACACTACGCTGGTACGACAGTCTCCTGAAGGGAGCAACGAATGGGTTAGACCACGAAAAGCCTGTAAAACTTTTCGTGATGGGAAAGAACGATTGGCGCGAAGAAGATGACTGGCCGTTGGTGCGCGCAAAGTCGACACGGTACTATTTGCACTCGACCAAGCCGGCGAATGGTCTTGAAGGAGGCGGCACGCTGAGCACTGCCGCGCCTGCTAGCGAGAAACCCGACCAATATGTGTATGACCCGAACAGCGCTGTCCCCACGATTGGCGGTCCCCTTTGTTGCGGACCCCTGCCGACAGGGATCGGTCCCGAGGACCAGCGACCTGCGGAAACGCGAGGCGACGTGCTCGTCTTCTCTTCCCCGGCATTTACACAGAGCACCGAAGTGACGGGTCCGATTTCGCTCGACCTGTATGTCAGCAGTTCAGCGGTTGATACCGACTTCACGGGGAAACTGGTTGACGTTTGGCCGAACGGATTTGCGCAGAATTTGACAGAAGGCATTCTGCGCTTACGCTACCGCAGCTCGCCGGAAAAACCGGAACTGGGAAATCCGGGGGAGATCTATCACATTAGCGTGGATCTTTGGGCGACGAGCAATGTTTTTCTACAAGGACACAAGCTGCGGCTTGAAGTCTCCAGCAGTAACTTCCCGCGATTTGATCGAAATCTGAATACGGGTGAGGACCAGGCGCGCGGGACGCAGATGGTCAAAGCAACAAACGTCATCTACCACGACAACTCTAGGCCTTCTGCTCTAGTTCTTCCTATTGTGCCATGACCGCGGTCATGAGCTGTTAGCCACATAGTTCTTTCTGAGGATTCTCGGCAAACTTTATCTTGCCGGATTACGGAAGGGTAACACGGCAGCGCGGCCGGTTCTGCCGAGTATGAATGCGCCCAACTGCTTAAGCGGGCCCAGCTTCGCCAGTATTTTTGTCAATTATAACAATGGATCCGGCGTGACTATCATGTGTCACCGAGTAGTCCATGTTCAGCAGGAGCCACAGACGGAAGTGATCCGGGCGCTAACATTGATCTGCAACAGTCCTACACTGCATCGGTTCAATAAGGTTTTAGCCCTATATTTGCATACAGATCATTCGCATGGGCCGGATTGTTGGGGAACATGCTCTCGGCCGAATTATTTCCGACATTACAAACCAGACAGCGGGGGCTCTGGATGGCTGCGAAGGACTGAAAATCCTGTATCCTCATCTGGAGGACAACTTTTATGAGCAAGATCAACAAGGAATTCTCTCGTGTGATTCTGCCGGTTATATCCCTCGCGCTTATGTTGGGAATTGTGGGATGCCAGAAAAACGGCACCCAGGAGACGAGCAACCAGAATCAACCGGTGCAAACGGATCAATCGCAGGATCCCGCAGCTGCCGCCAACCTGGCGCCCACGGCTGCTACGACGCAGGCGAGCGGGACTAGTGATCAGCAGCAGCCGGTGTCGCAACAGAATTATCAGCAGCCGGCGCAGGACCAGAACTATTCCGATAACGATTATGATTCCGGCGAGGATTCGAGCTACGGCCAGCCAGTGCTTGAGGCGAACGACCCGCCGCCACCGTTGCCGGAGTATTCGCAGCCTGATTGCCCCGGGGATGGCTATCTGTGGACTCCTGGATATTGGAGCTACTCTCCCGAAGGTTATTACTGGGTACCCGGCGCCTGGACCCGGCCGCCAGAGGTGAGTTTCTTGTGGACGCCGGGATACTGGGGATTTTTCGGTGGGAGGTACCGCTATCACTATGGATTCTGGGGCCGCCATATTGGATATTACGGCGGCATTGACTACGGATTCGGCTACGTCGGTGTGGGCTATCAGGGCGGGTACTGGAACGGAGACCGATTCGACTATAACCGTTCGGTGAACAATGTGAACATCACGAATGTTCAGGTTTATAACCGCACAATAACGAATACGGTCATCATCAACAACACTACAGTCAACATCACGAATAGCCGCGCCAGCTACAACGGGCCCGGAGGGATCACTCGCAGGCCGCTGCCGACCGAAGTTGCGGCAACGCGGGAGCAGCGCATTCCTCCGATGAATACGCAGTTGCAGCAACGGCAGGAAGCCGCACAAAACCGCCAGCAGTTTGCCTCCGTAAATCAAGGGAAGCCGGCCGTTCTAGCGGCGACCAAGCCAATCCCTGCAGGCAAACCGATTGCTCCTGTAGTTCCTGCCCGCCCCGCTGCGGTCGCGCGACCCGCGCAAGCGAATCGTCCTCCATCCCAGGCGACGCCCATGACCCAGCCAAAGACACAGGTTCAGGAACGACCAGCTCCGCAGCGGCCGGCGCCGCAACAACAGCAGACGCGTCCGGCTCAGCAGCAGGTGGCTCCGAGGACGGAAGCGAGGCCTGCTGCGCCGCAGACTCAAAAGCAGGAAGCGCGTCCGACACCGCAAGCTAGACCGAACGCTCCGAAGCCTCAAACAGAAAAACCGGCGGCGCATCCGCAACCGTCAAGACCCAGCTCGGCCGCGCCTAAACCAGCTCCAAAGGCGGAAGTAAGTCCCGCCAAGCCAGAAGCTCAACGGCAAACACCGCATCCGGCGCCAGCGGCCAAACCGAAGAGTCCGCCGCCTACGTCCAAGAAGGAACCACCCAAAGATAAGGACAAGCAGAATTGACGAAACGCTACTGCTGCGCGGCGGTAGTATTCTTTTCTTACAGCACTTCTCTAACGCTTTAACATAAGTCTCAGTGTTGCACCGGCTGTCCCGCTTGTTGTTCAAACATTTCTGCTACAGCAGTGCGATGGAAGTCGAGCGGAAGCCTTTGGCAGGTAGTGGTCTGGCTGTTACTGTAGCTTGGCGTATTCAGCCTTGACTTGAGTCACCGTCGGAAGACCGGGGTCTGCGTCTTTCCAGAAACCTAGAACATCCTGATACTCCGATTTCGCTTTCACGACGTCGCCCTGCAGGGCATAGGCACGGGCCAATCCCAGTCGTGCAAAGGGCATGAGCAGATCGGTGGGTACATAATTGGAGAGCGCTAGAACCTTTTGAAATTCCGCGGCGGCATATGCACCGTCTCCTGCCTTCAGATACGCCATGCCACGGATGTAAAGAGAAATCGTCGTGGCTGTGTCATAGGACACGGCGGGCCTCATCAGTTCGATGGCTTTCTTGGCGTCGCCAGTGTTGAGCGCAACTGTGGCCTGCTTGACGGGCACGTAGACCGCCAAGATGACGGTATCGTTGGGACGCTCGTGGGCCTCCATCGCGGCCAGTTCGAGGGCTTTTCTGTTCTCACCGGCAAACGCGAGCACCTGGGCGATATAGCCTCTTGCGTTGAAGCTCGGACCGGTCGCGAGTGCGGTATTGCAGGTTTCGATGGCCTGCTGTGAATCTCCGAACATAGCGAGTGCATATGCTTCTGCGCCCAGGAAAATAGCCTCTGAGTCTTTCAGTTGTAAACGCTGCGCGATCTGGCGTCCCGTCTCGTAGAATTCCCGCGCTTTCTGGATTTGGCCGTGGGAGGCGGCAATGTCTCCGTGGCGGCTATTGAGATTCATTTCCAGGTCGGGCTGATCATGGAGAAAGGTCTCCTGCTTTTCCATCTCGGCAAGGTCGCCCTGGGCATAAGCAATATTGGCTAGATCATCGTGCAAGAAGGCAAATCCCGCGTTCCGTTGCAATCCTGTCAGGAGAACGGACTTCGCTTCCTCGGGACGATTCAGACCGCGGTATGCCTGTGCGGCAGTAGCGTAACTACGAGACTCGTCGGGATCGACTCGCATTGCGTCCTGAGCGTTCGTTAGAGCTTTATCAAACTCACCGAGCATGTAATAGGTTACGCCAAGATTTACGTAGGGAGTAATTTCCCGTGGATAAGTCTGCTTGTAAAGTTCGTAAGCGGCGATGCCTTTTTCCAGTTGGCCGTTATCTGCGAAATAGTGGGCTGTGATGTAAAGTCGTTCTGGTTCGCTGGCGCGGTCTTTCAACTCAAAAGCTTTATCAAGGTAAGGTTGGGATACGCTCAGCTGTCCAAAATTGTTGTAGACCACAGCAAGTCGGGCATAGGCCATGGCAAAATTCGGATCCAGTTCGATGGCACGTTTGTAAAAGGTAGCGGCATTTAGGTCATCGCCGGCGGAGTGCTTCTGGTCGCCGATGCTGTAGCTTTTGAGGGCCTCGAGCGATGAGGTCGTGGCCTGCTCCAGCGGCTTGTCGAACTTCTGAATCGAAGCGAGCGATTCGCCCAGCTTCTGGCGCATCTGGCTGGCTGTCGAATCGAGAGCTTTGAGCACTTGTTCTTTGCTCTCAGCTCGGTCCTGTACTTCCCCTAAAGTGTCGTTGCTGGCGGCGTTAATGGCCGCTAGCGTCACCATGTATTGGTTGCCCACGCTAGCGATCGAACCGGTGATGAGTGCTTTGACGCCGCTACGCTGGCAGATCTCGCGGGCGATTTCCGGCGTCACGCGCGTGTCGGAGGGCTTTCCCATCAGCGACAGCGTTTGTTGAACTTTGCCTTCGGACAAGACCTTCAGGTACGGCGACTGTTCGAGGTCCACCGCCAGGGCCTTCTTCAACGCGACATCAAACACATTGTCACCGGTCGTATTGACGAAGTCGGCGATCATAATTGTGTCTTTCGTGGTCAACGCCCCGGCTTGGTGTGAGCGCAGATAAAGTCCGCCAATCACCATCGATACAACAACCACAATGGCGGCGACCGCCGCGACCATGCCCCACGATTTCGCTCTCTTCGTTGGCGGCGCAGCGGCTTCTGGAGCTGGCGCAATCGATCCGGAGGAAGCCCGCTTGGTCGCACTGGAAGAAGCAGCTACCGCCGTTCCAGAAATAGAAAAAGGAGAGGATGAAACGTGCGCATCAGCCTGTCGTGATGCCGAATCGTGCGCGACCGGCACGGTCCCTGAACTGACCGCTGCCGCCCGTCCAGTGTCCGTATCCCGTTTCAGACGCTGCAGGTCGGCGCGCAGGTCAGCCGCGTGCTGGTAGCGCAGGTTGCGATCTTTTTCGAGCGCCTTGCCGATAATCCGTTCCAGATCGGCCGGCAGGTCTGGATTCAGACGCACTGGCGCGACCGGCGGCCGGTTGAGGATGGAATCGAAAGTCTCAGCGGTACTTTCTCCACGAAAGGGAATCGCACCGGTCGCCATTTCATAAAGAACACAGCCAAAGGAGAACAGATCGCTGCGCGCATCCAATTCTTTGGCTCGCGCCTGCTCCGGCGACATGTAGGCCACGGTACCGAGCGCCGAGCCGGGACTCGTCAGGTTCGGATCGGCCCAGCCTGTCTCGGTCGCATCGGTGGGCATGGCACCTGGTCCGGTCATCTTCGCCAAGCCGAAGTCGAGAATCTTTGCGTGACCGCGCTTGGTGACGAAAATGTTTGCGGGCTTGATGTCGCGGTGGAGAATGCCTTGGGCGTGCGCCGCATCGAGCCCGTCGGCCACTTCGATAGCGAGAGACAACAGAATGTCCAACTCCATCGGGCGGCCCATGATCGAATGCTTCAATGTCACGCCGTCTAGAAATTCCATGGCGATGAAAGCCTCGCCATTCTGCTCATCAATTTCGTGGATGGTGCAGATGTTGGGGTGGTTGAGAGCCGAGGCTGCTTGCGCTTCCCGCTGAAAGCGGCTGAGCGCCTGCGGGTCGCGAGCGACTTCAGTAGGAAGAAACTTAAGCGCCACGAAGCGGTGCAACTTTACGTCCTCGGCTTTGTACACCACCCCCATACCGCCGCCACCGAGCTTTTCGATGATGCGGTAATGCGAGATGGTCTGCCCAATCATGCGTGGCAAATCTTACGTGGGCGAGACGTTCAAGTCAATACAACCGGCGTAGGAATTAGAATGAGAGAAAATGCATTTACAGGCCCGCTTGTGAATGAGGTATCGCTCTATCAGACCAACAACAATCCGGGAACGCTTGCGTCGCCACGAATGGGACGACGAACAGCTACGAGAGTGGCGTCTCGTTTAACTCCACAATTTTCATGCCAGCCGGAGCCTTGCACTTGTTGGAGTGTCGATTGCGTCCAGGCTTGGCTTGCCCAACTCGCTGCCAACAGCGTCAAGCCAACGCTCAACTGCCTGATCAAGTGTTTCATTGCAATACTCCTCATCTTCGTGGTCTCAATGAGTCCGCCCCCCGAACCAGAATCGAGTTGTCGCCACGCTCATACCAGAAAGCGGAAAGGGCGAGCAAAACGCCTCATCGTCCAAGAAAATGTCTGCGGGCGAGTTAAGACTCCGGACCATAGAAAGCTCGGGGGCTGGAGGTGGATTTTTAGGGCTTGAAACTGCCAGTCAAATGTTTGCGCTTTTGGCTGACCTTATAGTCGACGGTGAAACTGCAATTGACCCCCGCGGAGTAGGCGAATATGCTGATCTTCTCCGCGAGGAGCAGCCGAGGGACCAATGCCCCCAGATCAGTCCGATCGGTTCGTCGAGCTTCGGCAGCAGTGGCAGCGGGGCGATGAAAAAGCCCTCAAGGCTCTTCAGCCGCAGGTCTACAAAGAGATGCGGCACCTCGCACACCACCATCATCGGATCACACCTTGCGAAACACTGCTTTGGTTCACGAAGCTTACGTTCGACTACTTGGAAGCCAGTCGGTGGAGTTGCAGAACCGGTTTCGTCGCCGTCGGGTCACGCCTCACGCGCCAAATGCAAGGACCGGCATAGCCATGACCCACCGAGCAATGACCGTGCAACGTTGGGAGATCGTGAAAGAACTGTTGCACCAAGCTATGCAGGTCCAGCCCGCGCAACGGGCTCAGTTCCTAGATGAGGCGTGTTCTTCCGACGCGGCGTTGCGCGCCGAGCTGGAGTCGCTTCTGTTGGCCGACGAAGCCGTCCGCTCCAGCTTCTTGGAATCGAAGGCGCTGGGCGACCAAGATCGCAATGGCACAATCTCCGCCCTGCAGGCGGGACAAGTCTTCGAGCAGCGTTTCCAACTCGTCGGCAAACTTGGTGAGGGAGGAATGGGCCAAGTCTGGCTGGCGGAACAGACCTCTCCTGTGCGGCGGCAAGTTGCACTCAAGCTGATCAAGGCCGGAATGTACGACGAGGCGCTCGTACAACGCTTCCAAGCCGAGCGACAATCGCTGGCCATCATGGATCATCCCGCCATCGCCAAGGTGTTTGACGCCGGAGCAACGCCACAGGGCCAACCTTACTTCGTGATGGAGTACGTATGTGGTTTGCCGATTACGGAATATTGCGATCAGAAGAAGCTCAGGATCAAGGATCGGCTCGAACTCTTCATCCAGGTCTGCGACGGTGTGCGACACGCCCATCAGAAAGCCATCATCCACCGCGATCTAAAACCGGCAAACATTCTGGTGGTGGAAGTGGACGGGAAACCGACGACGCGAATCATCGACTTCGGGCTGGCCAAGGCGACCACGCCTCAGATGGCGGACCAGACCCTGTTTACGCAACTGGGACACTTTGTGGGCACACCCGGATACATGAGTCCGGAGCAGGCTGATCCCCGTGTACAGGACATCGACACGCGCACGGACGTCTACTCGCTGGGGGTCATCCTCTATGTTCTGCTGACCGGGTTGCAGCCATTCGAAACAATGCTGAAGGAAAAACAACCACTCGATGAGTTGCTGAGGAAGTTGCGCGAGGAAGAACCGCCGTGCCCGAGCGCCAAGGTCAGCATAGACCGCGATACATCCGCCACTACGGCCGAAGTGCGGGGTACCGAGCCCAAGCAATTGGTGAGCCTGCTGCGCGGCGATCTCGACTGGATCACGATGAAGGCGATCGAAAAAGACCGCGCCCGTCGCTACGGCTCAGCCTCTGAATTTGCTGCGGACATCAAGCGGTATTTGAATCACGAAGCGGTGCTCGCAGTTCCGCCTTCGTTGGCGTATCGCACACGCAAGTTCGCCCGCCGCTATCGTGCGCCACTGACGACCGCAAGTGTGTTCGCCCTGATGCTGGTGGTGGCAGCCGTCGTCAGCATCCGGGAGGGTGTCCGCGCTAAGCGGGAAGCCGCCATCGCCGACGCGGTGAATGAGTTTTTACAGAACGATCTGTTGGCTCAGGCCAGCGCCACGAACCAGTCGCGGCCGAGCACCAAGCCCGATCCGGACCTGAAGGTACGCACTGCCCTGGACCGCGCAGCGGAACAAATCGAGGGAAAGTTCGCGAAGCAGCCGGAAGTCGAGGCTTCCATTCGTGACACCATAGGCCAGACCTACATGGACCTCGGGCTATACCCGGAGGCGCGGAAGCAGTTGGAGCGGGCGCTCGATTTGCACCGGCGGGTACTCGGAGCAAGAAATCCGAAGACCATCAAGACCATCAGCCGCCTTGGACGTATCGCCGATCTTCAGGGTAGGTTCGCGCAGGCAGAAACGCTGTTTAGCCAAGCGCTCGAGAGCCAGCGCCGCGTGCTCGGTCCGGAGCATCCCGACACGCTGGTTTCCATGCACGGTCTGGCCAGCGTCTACTACTCGGAGGGTAAGTACGCGCAGGCTGAGAAGCTCCATAGCCAGACACTGGAGATCCGGCGCCGCGTGTTGGGTCCGGAGCATCCCGACACGCTAACTTCCATGAGCGGCCTGGCGATCGCCTACCAGGTGCAGGGCAAGTATACGCAGGCTGAAGCTCTCGCCAGCCAGACACTGGAGATCCGCCGCCGCGTGCTGGGCCTGGAACATCCCGACACGCTGAATTCCATGAACAATCTGGCGATCGTCTACTTCTTGCAGGGCAAGCGCGCGCAAGCCGTGGCGCTGTACAGCCAGACCTTGGATATCCGACGCCGCGTGTTGGGTCCGGAGCATCCCTACACGCTGAGTTCCATGATCAATTTGGCGACCGCTTACTACTATCAGGGTCAGTACGCGCAGGCTGAGGAGCTCCACAGCCAGACCCTGGCGATCAAGCGCCGGGTGTTGGGTCCGGAGCATCCCGACACACTGACTTCCATGAACAATCTGGCTGCTGTGTATGCCGTGCAGGGTAAGTACGCACAGGCCGAGGCGCTGTTCACCAAAACTGTAGAGATCAGCCGCCGCGTGCTGGGCCCGGAGCATCCTCTAACCCTGGACTACTTGGTGGAATTCGCACTTCTCTACCAACGACAGGGCAAGTTCGCCTCCGCGGAGACTTATGCCTCACAGGTTCTGGCGGGGCGGAGGCATGCCCTGGGCTCGGAGAACCCGGACACCATGGCGTCAGCCGAGGATCTGGCACTCGCCTACCAGTCACAGGGCAAGTTTGTGGAGGCCGAGCCCCTCGCGCGCGAGGCCCTGGAGTTCAATCGAAAGCAACAGCCGGATGACTGGCAACGATTCCGCGCCGAAAGCTTGCTTGGTGCCAGCCTAGCTGGGCAGAAAAAATACGCTGAAGCAGAACCGCTGCTGCTCGAAGGCTATCAGGGGATGTTGACGCGGAGGGAGCAGATCGGTGCACCGGACCGATATCATCTGGACCGCGCCCGCGAATGGACCGTTCAGCTTTATAAGGCCTGGGGAAAATCGGGAAAAGCTGCTGAAGTCGCGAAAGAAACAGGTCGTTTGGTGGATTGACAAAGATTCCATAGCAAGGAGCCGCCCACCGATCCGGACGATGACTAGTAGTGGCGAACGGCTGGCCCGCCTTCGACGCTACTCCGCTCTCGCGATATTCTCCGAGACGATCAGTACTCGAGAAATTTTCATACAGAATCTAGCCTCACTTAATAAGGATGGCCGGTTCGTTTCTCGTGTGCTCGAATATCTAGATGTGTTGTCCTCGCCTCCAATGTATAGGATTCTCGCGGGCGTGGGCCTGTTTTCTGACTGCCCACATCTGAGATTGCTCAAAGCGTCAATTCAGCGTTGCTGGCGCGGAAGCAGCCGGTCGCGAGCATCCTCAATCGGTTGGTATTAAAGTGCTCCCGACAATCACATCAGACCGCGCATTCTGTTTTCCGATAGATCCGACGCGAATCCAAGTGATATTGCCATCCTCTCCCGTAGCAGGTATTTGCGCAGGGCAAACACCTCCTGTGAGGGTACCCCACCCGGTCGGTTCCGTGCTTCCGCTCACGAGTGGCGCAGTCCCAGATGCGGTGTATGTGCAGTTCGCCACGATATTTCCCGCCGTCGGCGTGATAATATCCCCGACTGAATACGACGTATTCGCCTGCCACTCTACGCCGCCGCAAATGGTGTCTTGTCCCGAAGTACTCGCGCCAAACGTGCACCACCAGTCGGTGGTGACAGTGTAGAACAGCCCGTCGGGACTCCAGTCAATGGTGGCATTTTGTGCGTTGAAAATAGGATTCAGTGCGCTGATACCGCTGTTTCCAACTCGTATCGGAGCACTAGTGGTGCAGGATGTTGCGCCAGCAGAATAGAGAGTATTTGAGGAGCCATTGGTCGTGACGCACGCGCTGCCGGCAGTGGCGTTGCCAGGAGTGATATTCGTCTGATAAAGGTCCACTTCGTTTACGTAGGGCCCGAGAAATCTATTGCTTGTCCCGCAGTTCGGGCCCGATGTTGGCCAACTGGATGACGTGATATCAGCCGGAATCACGCAGCCATTGTTCGGCTTGTTGTTGGTGGGCGTGCACTTGTTCGTAAGTTGGCCGCTGGGATTACCGAGGCAAACGGTGGTACTGCTTTGCAAAATCGGCATTGTGTCGGTTAGGTCGTCCGCGTTCCACGAGCAGTGTGTATCCAGGTTTAATGAGTTGGGTGCGGCGAGATCGGCCGCAGCGATCAGGTTCAAAGAGTTGCCGCCGCTGGGAACGGTGGAAGGCGTGAAAAGATCGGCAGGACTCACTAATCCGATGAATGCGTCCTGGCCTTGCGGAGAATTACTGCCATACACAAGGCTGTTATAGCCGTAGCATTCGTGTCCACTCAACTGGGGGCCTGATCCTCCCATGGAAAAGGATTGCAGCGTGGGGAAGTTCCAGATGTAGGGGCTGTCATTATTGGACGTTGCGGACGGGGTACAGGAGCCAGCCAAACATTCGGTCCCTGAAATGTGAATCAGGTTGTCCGCCGGAATGCCGTCCGCGCCGTGGAGCGTGAATTGATCGGTACCGCCGGGACAGTTGTAACCGGAGGAACAGCCGGTCATAGTCATCGGTTGTGGTGTAGCGGCGCCGGTTGGAAATTCTCCGACTACATCGCCGCCCGGAATACCGCCGACCGTCGGCCCGATGTTCAGCGTCGAGGTTCCCGTATTCCAGACTCGGCATCCGCTCCCAATCAGATAGCCTGCCACAACGGTTCCGGTACCTTGCAGTCCCGCGTTCGAGAAACCCATCGTAAACAGTGTGTCGTCATCGCTTACCCGGAAGTCGCCAAACCAGGTTACATCGAGACCAGCGAGACAATTCGCACCTGCAACTCCTGCGCTGCCTTGCTGGAAGTCGTAAATGGTTGTTGGCGTCGGCGGATTACAGGCTGTCGGACCTTGACTCCCGCCGGGGAGGCAGGCGCTGAGATCATATTGCTGAATAGCGCAAGGTCCTGTCTTCGTGCAGTTGGTACTCGTGCCGATCACCCAAACTTTATGTGCGTTGGTCGTTGTCTGACCAAACGCGGCCAAGGAACTGGGAAGCGTGAAAGGCTTACCCGCATATTGTAGCTGCGTGGCCTGTATGGTGGATCCGTTGAACGCGTATACGTAACTCACGAGCGCACCATTGCGGCCGATTACGAACATGCTGTGATCGATTGCCCAGTGCTGGTCACCGTCACCGCCGCTATAGTTGTTCACATAGCTGCCGCCAGGGTGAGCTGGATCGGAGTTCCCGTCCGTGACACGTAGAATTTGCAACCCCATCGAATTGGTTGCGAGCGTTCCCGCGCCGGTGTAACCGTAGTCGGCGGAAAAATTCGTCCAAAGGCTCGGAATGGCGCCGATCTCTGCCACGCACGGATCGTTCCGCAGTCCGCCGTAGGTCGGCGGCCCCGAGCTCCCGGGTTCATAAGTCGGAGTGCAATTCGATGGGTCGTTGACCGTGAGCGTAACAGTGGCGGTCGCCGGGGCAAAGTTATTGCTGGTTGGAGTGAATTGCGTCGACAGCGTCTGGCTGCCCGGATACAAAATCGTTCCCGAAGCAGGTGTATAGACGAATTTGCCGGGTACGCTGGCGGTTGCGTCCAGTTGAGTTGAAGTCAGCTTGGTTGGATAAGTGATCGTCGCCGGTGTATTCCAGGTAATTATGCTGGCTGCCTGCTGCGCACTCGTGGTTTGTGCAAGGGACGCGGACAGATAGTCGCTGTTAGCTGCCCAATTTGCTGTCGTGGTGCAGGTCCCAGTGGAACTCGTCATCGTCACCGTAGTACCGCTGATCGAGCAGGCACCCATTGCCGTGAAAGTGGGATTGACGGGGGAATTTGATGACGTAGCCGCTACTTTGAATGTGGACTGGTATGCAGCAGTCGGGGGCGGCGGGTCCGTGAAGGTCACTATCGGTGTTGCCTTAGTCGCCGTTGTGGTTTGTGTGGCAGAAGCAGCCTGATACGTGCTGTTCGCTGCCCAATTTGCCGTCATGGTACAGGTGCCCGAACCGAGCGTTATCGTGACCGTGGTGCCGGCGATGGAGCAGGAACCGGTCGTTGCTAAGGTTGGAGTGACGCCAGAGTTTGACGTTGCTACCACGGTGAAGGTGGAGTTGTACGGATCAGTGGCGGGGGCGCCGGTGAAAGTCACCAATGGCGCGATCAGAGACGTACCGTCTACGGTTTCCGTAACCGTAGCTGCCGCGAGATAGTTGCCGTTGCCTGCCTGGCTCGCTATTACCTTACAATTCCCTGGACCGTTACCCATCGTATAGGTTGCGCTCCCGTCCGGGTTGGTGACGTCAGAGCATAGTCCAGAACTGGTGTATGAAACCGCCAATCCCGATGTTGCCGTGGCCATTACCGTGAAGCTCGTGTCGTAGGTCGCTTCTGTGGGAGCCTTCGTGGTGAATTTAACCGTCTGGCTGGCCTGATTCACCTGAAGCGTGGTGCTGCCGTTTGATGATGCATAGTTTCCGCTAGTTGGAGTAAATTGCACCGACAGAGTCTGGCTGCCCCCGTTTGGCACTGTCCCCACCGCAGGGTTATACGTATAGGTCCCGACGCTAATCGGAGTGGCTGTCGCGTCTAACTGAGTTGCGCTCAGGGCGGTTCCATAAGTGATCGCAGCTGGTGCCGACCAGACAACCGCAGTGGCCGCCTGATTGACTTCCAGCGTAACGCTGCCGTTTGACGGGGTATAGTTGGCGCTAGTCGGAGTGAATTGCACCGACAGAGTCTGGCTGCCCGCGTTCAGCACCGTTCCCAGAGCGGGCGTGTACGCGTACGTGCCAGCACAGATCGGAGTGGCCTTTGCGTTCAATTGCGTCGCACTCAAGGGCGTTCCGTAAGTGATTGCCGCAGGGTTCGACCAGGCAATCGTCGTCACCGCCTGATTGACCTGCAGTGTGACGCTAGCGGTGGAGGGCGCATAATTCGTGTTACTCGGAGTAAATAACACGGAGAGAGTCTGGCTCCCCGCATTGAGCACCGTTCCTGCCGCAGGGGTATACACATATGTGCCCGCACAGGCCGGATTGGTCGTTGCATCTAATTGGCTCGCGCTCAGAGCGGTTCCATAGGTGATTGCCGCAGGGTTCGACCAAACGACGGTGGTTGGCGCTTGATTCACAGTGAAGGTCTGGGAGACCGGCGTAGCCGCCGCGTATTCGACGTTGCCGAACTGGCACGCCTGCACGGTCACGGAGCCTGCACCTGTGATCGTTAGCACGGATCCTAAGACCGTCGCCGGACCAGAGATCACTTTATAACTCACCAGCAGACCCGAACTGGCGCTGGCATTTAACATGACTGATCCCACTCCATACGTCTGAGTCGGAATGGTTGGAAACGTGATGGTTTGCGCAACCTGCGCACCGGCGCCTGACAACTGCACCGTTTGTGTGGTCCCAGGAATATTGAGAGCGTTATCGGTAAGGGCAATCGTGCCTGTCAGACCGCCGCTGATCGTTGGAGCAGAGGCGACAGCGATCAAGCACTGTTCAGCGGAAGATAATTGCGTGCTGGTATTGCAATCCGAACCGCCCGAAGGAAGTTGCGTGAAATTCGTCGTAATCGCGAGATTCGAAACCGTCAACGGCTGATTTCCAGCGTCAGAGACGGTCAGGGTTTGCGGAGTGCTGGTGGAGTCGACGAACGTGCTAGCAAAGGAAAGCGGCGCAGGTTGAGTGCGATTGACTTGATATATATTGCCGCTATCCGTCACATACACATTGTCGGCTGAATCTACCGTCAAACCCTGAGGATTACTAATACCGGTGACTGGCAGGGTAGTCTGCGAAGCGCCTCCAGGAGCTACCCACACGATTCGCGAGTTACCCGTGTCCGCGACATAGACAGCACCCGATGCATCCACCGCAATTCCGCGGGGATTGTTGTATCCGCTGCCGATCGGGATTGGCGTCCCTGTAAATGGAGGTTGATACTCATTTACTGAATTGTTCGTGGCCACATAAACATTGCCAGCAGCGTCCAAAGCGACTCCACTGGGATTCGTCAAGTTGGAAGCGACAATAGTCGACGTTCCGCCGGCGATGGGGACCTCGACCACATCGCCATTCGCGGAATCAGTCACGTAAAGATTTCCGCTGCCGTCAATGGCCAGCCCTCGCGGCGAACCCAAGCCCGCAATGCTTAGGGGTGTCATGTCCGCGCTGTTCAGCGTGCCTTGTTCATTCGGCACCACTACTATTTGTCCGTTGCCGGTGTCGGAGATATACAGATTCCCCGCGCCGTCTAACGCCACCGCCGTCGGACCGGAAAGGCCTGAACCTGGAGCAACCACCGTGCTCTGCGTGAATGTGCCCGCGGCCAATTCGATTATCTGGCTGTTGGCATGGTCGACGACATACACATCTCCGGCGCCATCTATCGCCGAGCCATAAGCCTGGGTGCTGTTACTTAACGTGGCAATCGTTGATTGTGTACCGGGATCGATCGTGACCGCACTCGACTGACCAATGCCCGTCAGATACCAGGTCGTCAGCGGCTGGCCGCCCCCATTGGCGTAGAGCGTAACAGCACCATAACGGAGTCCCGGAGCCGACGGCGTGAAGGCTATTAACACGTTGCAGGTCTGGCGATGAGCGGGACCGAGTGTGCAAGTGCTGCCGGCTTCTGTGTAATCCAATCCTGGCACACCGGCCGTCAGTATGTTTAGCGCTGACAACTTCGTTTCAGGGGAGAGGCTATAGGTAAATGTCTGCGTTGGAGCCGCCGTACCCACATTTACCGCCCCAAAGTTCAGCACCTGCGCGTTTGCCGAAGCGAGCGCAAGCGACAAGAACTGAGTCAGAACTGCAAGGCGGACATGGCCCATCGCAGGAATCCTGATGTTTGCAATTAGGTATTTTTAATGCGCGTTTTCAAACCCAAGGGGAAGTGCTGCAATTGTCGTTGGAAACCGTCTTCGCGTCAATCGAAAAGACTGTATTTGGAATCGCTCGCCGGGAGACTCCACAGTGCCGGATCCGCCGGCGCCCGGAAGGTATGGAGCGCTGTTCCCTTCCCGTCCAGACGGGTATTTCACGACTGGATCCGGTGCCCACTAAATCCCTGAATCTTCCGCGCTTTCTTTGTTTCCACCTGCGCGGGCTCGTGCTAGAATGATGCGCGACGTACCCCTTCCGATAACAAAGGTCCTAGCCAATGCCGTTGTCTAACCGTAAATCACTCATATTGCTACACTTGTCTTTATATCTAGCAGTTGGGATGACCGGCCCACTGACACAGAATCTGAGCGCTCAAAATAGGGCTTCCAGCCAAAGCGAGACCAATAACGATACTAATAATGATAGGCAAGAATCGAGCCCAATTCCCTCCCAATCGGACGCACCCCAGCCCGACCGGAACAACCCATCCCTCCAGCTTGGGGTGGGGGACTTGGTCGAATTGACGGTTTACGATGTTCCCGAACTCACCACCAAAACGCGCATCAGCAGTACAGGTGACATTTACTGCGCTCTTATCGGTCCCACCCATGTAGCTGGACTCACCACGGAAGAAGCTGCGCGGCTCATCGAAAGCCGCCTCTCAGCTTTTTTGAAGGATCCGTATGTCTCCGTGTTCGTGACCGAATACGCTTCGCAAGGCGCGAGCGTATTGGGAGAGGTTTCCAGGCCTGGAGTTTATCCTGTGTTGGGAGAGCAACATCTTTACGATCTGATCTCGGCAGCGGGCGGACTCACGGAAAAGGCTGGACACAGCATCACCGTTACTCATCGAAGTGATCCCGATAATCCTGTGATCTTGCCGGTGTCGCGAAATCTTAGCGATGACCCGCGTAGTAACATCAGGGTTTTCCCCAGGGATACGATCATCGTGCGTAAGGCCGACATCATTTATGTGGTGGGAGATGTCGGCAGGCCAAGCGCATTGATCATGGATGCGGGCGGCCTGAGTGTACTGAAGGCCGTCGCTTTAGCGGGCGGCACGAATCGCACTGCAAAGCTGAGCGGAGTTAAGATCCTCCGAAAAGGTCCTGCTGGAGGAATGTCTGAAACTCCCGTCGAACTCAAGAAAATCCTGCAAGCAAAAGCTCCGGACTTATCTCTGCAAGCGGACGACATTCTCGTGGTTCCGTCCAGTGCGGGAAAGATCTTAGCGGGTCGTGCGCTCGAGGCCGCGATGCAGGCGGCAACGATCCTGAGTGTTGCTGCAGTTCAGTAGTAGTTTGGCAGTGTATCGGCGTCACGATCTGGGTCTTTATCTGCACAAGGTATCCGCTGTAAACATTTTGAAGAAGTCGTATTGGAGGATTCCCCGAAATGCCACAAAAAGAACGCGCAGCTTTTGCCGGCAATCTTTTGTTGATTTTGCCTATCGTGTTGGTGCTCACGACGAGCGCCTTCGCTTCCAACGAGACAGTTTTGTACAGCTTCCCCGGCGGCGTTAGCGGAGCGAACCCGTACGCCAACCTTATTGTTGACAGCAGCGGATCGCTTTATGGAACCACGGGCGGCGGCGGCAACAGCATCCTCTGTAATTTGGGTTCAGGTTGTGGGACGGTTTTCATGCTGACCGCTCCCTCATGGACTCAAACTGTTCTATACAGTTTTCAAGGTTCCTCGGTCGGCGATGGCTCAGGCCCGCAAGCGGGCTTGGTCTTAAAGGCGGGAGCGCTCTACGGTACGACAGCCAGTGGCGGAAAGTATGGCTACGGCACCGTGTTCAAGTTGACCCCACCCACCACACCAGGCGCGGCATGGACCGAGACAGTCCTCTATAGCTTCCAGGGTGGCACTGATGGAAGCAATCCATCGAGCGGAGTGATTTTTGACGGTACAGATTTGGTTGGAACCACTCCCTACGGCGGATCGTATGGCTTTGGCACCGCATTCGAGTTGATTCCTCCCAAGACCAAGAAAGACTCGTGGACAGAGTCGATTCTCTATAACTTCACAGGACTAGCCGATGGTGGCAGACCCTATGCTGGGTTGGTTCTCAAGGCGAAGGATTTGTATGGTACAACTCTTGATGGCGGGCCGTCTTCCGAGGGGACTGTCTTCGAACTAACTCCTCCGGCAGTTGCAGGTAACGCCTGGACCGAAACCGTGCTCTACGGCTTCACCGGAGGCACCGACGGCGGCAAGCCCTATGCCGGTCTGATCTTTGGCAAGGCTGCGGCTTTGTATGGTACAACCGGCCTGGGCGGAAGCAAAGGATATGGGACAGTCTTCGAACTAGCACCGCCGAAGACTGGCAAAACTGCTTGGACGGAAAGCGTGCTCTACAATTTCGCGGGTGGTACTGACGGAGCCTATCCCCGATACGGCGTTATCACTGATACAAAGTACAATCTCTACGGCACTACTGGCGTCGGCGCAGATAACTCCGGCGTTGTTTTCGAACTAAGTCCGCCGGTGGCTAAGAGTGTCGTATGGACCGAGAGCGTACTCTGGAGCTTCACCGGAGGCAGCGACGGCGGCGACACCACCGCGGGCCTGGTATTAAGCGACAGCATGCTCTACGGCACCACCAGCTTGGGTGGGCAATACAGCGACGGCACAGTGTTTTCAGTCATCCCATAACTCGGCGAGCTGCGCTCGGCTCTCGCGGCCGAGCGCAGTTCCGTAATTCTCCTAGCGCTTAAAGCGCATTTCCCGCCTACCGGAGTTTCCGCTCCGGAAAGCGAGTTGCCTACTAGTTCTTCTTCTCCAATTCGTTCAGGCTTGCTTCGACCCTGGCCACGTCGCTGGCGTATCTCTGGTCGCGTTGCGATAACTTCCGGAGGAGATCCAGGGCCTCTTGGTAGTCGGTACGGGACACTTCGATCTGATTCTGAGTTCTATCCAGGAATCCCAGATTGCTCAGAGCTCCTGCAACAAACGGCAAATATTTGTCCGGGTCTTGTTGCGCCAGTTGTCGGTAAATCACCAGCGCTTCCCGATATCGCCCACCCGCTAAGTCCAGTCGGTTTTGGGCTCGATCCACGCTCGCCAGGCTGTTCAAGGTCATGGCCATGTTCGGCAAATATCTGTCCGGATTCTGACTCTCAAGGCTGCGGTATATGTCTAGAGTCCGCTCGAAGTGCCGGCGAGCATCCTCTGGTCGGTTCTGGAGCAAATCCAGATTCGCCAGATTGTTTAAAGTCGTAGCCATGTCCGGCAGGTAGATCACCGGATTCTGCTGCGATAGTCGCGGATAGCAATTCAACGCCTCCTCGTAACGCTGACGCGCGTCATCCAGTCGATTCTCGCGTCCGTCAAGATTCCCGAGATTATTCAGCATCGTGGCCATGTCGGGCAGATACGCATCCGGATCCCGCAAGGCCAGTTGACGGTAAAACGTCAGCGCTTCTTCGTAATGCTGGCGCGCATCGTCCGGATGATTCTGCATTCTGTCCAAAAGCCCCAGGTCGTTGAGGGTTGTCGCCAGGTAATACAAGTATGCGTCTGGATCGTGCTGGGCAATCTGACGATAAATCTTTAGAGCGCCTTCGTAGTGCTGGCGGGCGTCGTCTAGTCGGTTCTGCTGTCGATCCACTATTCCGAGATTCGTCAGCGAACCCGCCAAATAAGGCAGGTACCGGTTCGGATCTTGCTGTGCGAGCTGACGGCGAATCTCTAAAGCCCGTTCGAAGTGCCGGCGGGCTTCGTCCATACGCTTTTGTTCTGTGTCTAAGTTTCCCAGATCCTGACGCGTCATCGCCGAGTCGGGATCCATGAGCGCAGCGCCAACTGCATTATGGGCAAAAGGATCGTCGGTGACTGCCACCGTGTGCGACCAGATGTCGTATTCGCTATCCCAGTAGCTCAGTTGCCGAGAAGTAGCGAAGCCAAGCGCAGTCAATGCACACAACGCGGGGATTATCCGCCAAACCTTGGGAATTTTCGCCGTCGTCGCCAAGTCATCCAGGCCCCAGGCGATCATCACGAAAATGCCAATCAACGAGATGTAGGCATAGCGATCCGCCATCGAGGCTTCCCCGACTTGCACCAAGCCAATGACTGGCACCAAAGTACCCAGGAACCAAAACCACCCCACGGGTAAGTAGCGACGGCTGCGAAAGATAATAACCAGCATCGTGACGCCAGCTAAGACCACCGCGGATAAAGTCCATTGCCACGTTGGGAGCGAAATTACGGAATGCGAATAGAACGCAAGCCGCGATGGCCAGGCCATCTTCCACAGATACATCCCATAAGCCACGATCGCATTCTCAATTCGAATGGAGAACGGGAATGCTTCGAGATTACGCACTGCGCCATGCTGGGCCTTAAGCGTGATCAATGCGCTTCCGGCCGACAGCACGAGCAAGGGCAGTTTCTCGAGCACCAATACCGAGTAGGTCTGTCGCGGCACGCCGCCCGGATCAGCGTTGCCATTTTCCTTTCTTTCAAGTGGGGTTCTGTCGAGAGGCCAATAGTCCAGCAGCAAGAGGACGAAAGGCAGCGTGATGACCATCGGCTTGGCCATAAGTCCCGCAGCAAATAGCGCCACCACAAGCAGATATCGACGCCAATCCGGCTTCCGTACATACCAACCGTAAGCGCCGATGGCGAGAAACAAGAACAGCGTACTCAATACATTCTTCCGCTCCGCCACCCAAGCCACCGACTCCACGTTGATCGGATGCAAGGCGAACAACGCTGCCACCAGGAGGCTCGGCCCCTCGCGCCTTGTAACCCAAGCCAACAGCAGAAACAACAACACCGCATTGAGAGCATGGATCAGCACACTGTCGAGATGATGACCGGCGGCGTTCAGCGCAAAGAGTTGATAATCGAGAGCGTGCGAAAGCCAGGTCAGGGGATGCCAATTCGCCGCTGCCATCGAGGTGAATGCCCACTTGACCGTGCTCCACGACAGGCCGTTATGGACATAGGGGTTTGCGGTAACGTAATCGCGATCGTCGAAGACGACAAATGAGTGACCGAGGGCCGGGCTGTAGAGAGCCACCGTCACGGCTGCGAGCAGGAAGGCGAGAACGGTATTCAGACTTTTGGTCTTGAAGAACTCACCTGTTCCCGGCGTTGTTTTCGCATTCGGCTTATTGCGGCCGTGGGCATGCACCTTTGCGAGAGTCTTGGCGTGGCTCATTTCATCTACCCTGGGGGACGGGGGTCTTCATTGCCAACTCTCTCAGGCTCGCTTGGACTCGAGCCACGTCGCCGGCATATCTGCGATTGCTTTGCGACAGCTTCCGCAGAACGCTCAAGGCCTCTTCGTAGGACGCGCGGGATTCTTCAATCTGGTTCTGACTCTCAGCCAGAAACCCTAGGACGTTGAGCGTCGTTGCCACACTTGGTAGGTAGGCGTCCGGATTTTGCTGCGCCAGTTGACGGTAAATCTTTAGACTGCCCTCGAAGTGCTGGCGGGCTTCGTTCATCCGCTTCTGACGAAAGTCCAGGCTCCCCAAGTCGGTCAAAGTCAGCGCTAAAGCAGATAGGTGCGCCTCGGAATCTTGCCGGGTCATTTGATCGTAAAGCTTCAGCGCTTCCTCATAGTGCTGGCGGGCTTGCTCCGACCGGTTCTGAAGTTGATCCACATTCCCCAGGTTGTTCAGTGTGGTAGCCAATCGGGGTAGGTACATGTCGGGATTCTGTTGCGCCAATTCCCGGCGGATCTTCGCGGCTTCCTCGAAGTGCTCTTGGGCCTCGTCCATCCGCTTCTGTCGGAGATCCAGACTCCCCAGGTCGTTTAGAGTTGTCGCCAAGTAAGATCGGTAAGCATTCGGATTCTGCTGCACCAGTTCCCGGCGAATCCTCACAGCCTCCTCATAGTGCAAGCGGGCTTCGTCCATACGCTTCTGGTCCGTATCCAAGCCTTCCAGGTTAGTGGCCGTCATCGCCACCTCGGGATCCGTGAGTGCAGCGGCCACGACCTCATGCGCATAGGGATTCTGCTCGGTTACCGCCAGCGTGTGCGACCACAAGGTGTACTCACTCTCCCAGTAGCCCAGTTGGCGGCTAGTGGCGAAAGCCAGCGCCGTTAATGCGCATAACGCCGGGACTGCCCGCCAAACCGTTCGGACCTTTCTTGCCGTCGCCCAGTCGTCTAGACCCCAGGCAATCATCATGAAGATTCCGATCAAAGGAATGTAGGCATAGCGATCCGCGATGGCCGCATCTCCCACCTGCACCAGACCGATGACCGGAATTAGAGTGCCCAGAAACCAGAACCACCCTACCGGCAAGTAACGCTTGCGACGGAAAATTACCACCAGCGCAGTGACACCGACCAAAACGATCGCGGACAAGATGACCTGCCACACCGGCAACATATTGGCGGAATGCGGATAAAGCGCAGCAAGCCGTGCAGGCCAGACCATTTTCCAAAGGTATAGCGTGTAGGCCACAACGGCATTCTCGATTCGACTAGGCAGTGAGAACTCTGCAACGGTTCGCATTGCAGATCGCTGCGCCTTAAGCGTAATCCATGCACTTGCGGCCGAGAGACAGAGCAGCGGGATTTTCTCCAGCAGAAGCGTCGATAACACAAGCCTTGGCTTGCCATCCGAAGCGGCCCGGCCATCCTGTTTTCTATCCGGCAGCGTTCCGTCAGGCAGCATTCTGTTCAACGGCCAATAATCCAGCAGCAATAGGACAAACGGCAGCGTGATGACCATTGGCTTGGCCATCAGTGCCGCGGCAAACAGAGCGGCAAATAACAAGTAGCGTCGCCAGTCCGGTCTTTGCGCGTACCACGCATACGCCGCAAGGGCCACGAAAAAGAAAAACGTGCTAAGCACATTTTTCCGTTCCGCCACCCAGGCCACCGACTCAACATTGAGCGGATGCAGGGCGAACAACGCCGCCACCAGCAGGCTCGGTCCCACTCGTCTGGTAAGCCAGGCCAACAATAGAAACAACGACACCGCATTAAGCGCGTGAATCAATACGCTGTCCCAATGATGGCCTGCCGGGTTCAAGGCAAAAAGTTGGTAATCCAGAGCATGCGAAAGCCAAGTCAGTGGATGCCAATTCGAGGCGTCGATTGACGTAAATGCCCACTCGACCGTGCTCCACGATATACCATTATGAATGTGGGGATTTGCAGTAACGTAATCATGATCGTCGACGGCGATGAAAGGATACCCACCTGCCGGACTGTAGAGGGCGACCGTCACGGCTGCGAGAAGAATGCCGAGAACGGCATTCAAGTTTCTGCCACAAAGGAACGGCCCTCTTCGTGGGGACGCTTTCGCGTTTGGGCTCTTACGCCCTTGCGCGCGAGTTTTTGAAAGAGTCTTGGCGCGGCTCATTTCATCTACCCTTTTGGTCGGAGCCTTTCATTGCCAGCTCTTTCAGGCTCGCCTCGACTCTGGTTACGTCTCCGGCATACCTGCTGTCCCCTTGGAGTAGCTTCCGGAAGATGCTCAAAGCCTCTTGGTAATGGGCGCGGGATTCTTCAATCCGGTTCTGATTGCCATCCAACATCCCCAGTGTGTTCAGGGTTGCTGCGACACTTGGTAGGTAAGCGTCCGGATTCTGTTCTGCCAGCTGGCGGAAAGATTTCAAAGCATCCTCGAAGTGCTGGGGGGCTTCGTCGCTTCGGTTTTCCAATCGATCCAGGTTCCCCAAATCGTTCAGAGTAACGGCCAGAAAGATCAAGAACGCGCCGGGATTTTGTTGTGCTAGTTGACGGTAGATCTTCAATGCCTCCGCGTAATTCTGGCGGGCCTCCTCCATCTGATTCTGGAGTTGACTCAGTCGCCCAAAGTTGTACAGTGCCTTTGCCAGCAACGGTAGATTTGCATCTGGATCTTGCTGCGAAAATTGTCGATAAATCTTCGAAGCTTCTTCATAGTGCTGACGCGCCTCATCTATTTGGTTCTGCTTCCGCTCGTGGTTTCCGAGGTCAGTCAACGTAGTGGCTACATCAGGCAGATATGCGGCCGGATTCTTTTGCTCCAGCTGTCGGAAATAGTTCAACGCTTCCTGATAATCTCGGCGCGCATCGTCGTTTCTATTCTGGACCCCATCCAATAGCCCGAGGTTACGCAGCGCCAGAGCCATGGCATAGGGTTCTTGGTTCGGCTGCGGTAGTTGACGGCTGATATCTAAAGCCCGCTGATAATGCCGCCGGGCTTCGTCTATCCGCTTCTGTTCAGTATCAAAGTTCTCCAGGTCATGCTGTGTCATCGAGGAGCCGGGGTTTAGGAGCGCAGCCCCCAGTGCATCTTCCACATACGCACTGCGCTCTGGATCTGTAACCGCCAGCGTGTGCGCCAACAAGGCGTACTGGCTCTCCCAATAGCTCATCTGGCGGTGAGCGACGAACGCCAGCGCCGCCAACACGCACATTGTCGGGATAATCCGCCAAACGGTGGGAACTTCTTTTCTCTCTGCCAAATCGGCAAAACCCCAGGCAATCATCGCGAAGATTCCGATCAGCGCGATATATGCGTAGCGGTCCGCCATGCTGGCTTCTCCCACCTGTACCAGTCCGATAACCGGAATCAAAGTACCCAGAAACCAGAACCAGCCAACCGGCAAATAGCGCTGTTTGCGAAAAATAACGACGAACGCGGTCACACTTATTAGCACCAGCGTGGATAACATCCATTGCCACGCTGGGAGAGCAATCGGAGAATGGGGATAGAGCGCAAGCCGCGCTGGCCAGAACATTTTCCACAGATACAGCCCGTAGGACACGACCGCATTCTCGATTCGAATGCGAAGCGGAAACTCTTCGAAGGTACGAACTGCCTGACCAGTTCGCTGCGCGATAAGAGTGATCCATGCACTGGCGAATGAAAGCAAGAGCAACGGTATTTTCTCTAGCAGCAGCCTCGATCCCGTCCACTGCGGCGCGCCGACCGCAGAAGCCGGACTGCCCGCCGTCCTGCCGAGCGGCCAATAATCCAGCAGTAATAAGACGAAAGGCAACGTGATGATCATTGGCTTGGCCATCAGCCCCGCGGCAAACAGCGCCGTCAACAGCAGATATCGACGCAAATGCGGTTTCTGCGCATAATGCACATAAGCGCCGATCGCTAAGAAAAAGAACAGCGTGCTCAGAACGTTCTTTCGTTCCGCCGCCCACGCCACCGACTCCACGTTGATCGGATGCAGAGCGAACAGCGCCGCTACTACGAAACTCGGCCCCACGCGCTTTGTGACCCACACCAACAACAGAAATAACAGAACCGCATTCGCAGCGTGAATCAGCATGCTGTCCAAATGATGGCCTGCCGGGTTCAAGGCAAAAAGTTGGTAGTCCAGAGCATGAGAGAGCCAAGTCAGCGGATGCCAGTTTGCCGCCTCGGTGGACGTGAAGGCCCACTTGATCGTGCTCCAGGACAGGCCCGCATGAATGTGGGGGTTTGCAGTTATGTAATCACGATCGTCCAAGACCACGAACGAATGCCCGAGCACCGGGCAGTAGAGCGCGATGGTCACGCCCGCCAGCAGGAGGCAGAGAACCGCACTCAGGTTATAACCAGCAAGGAATGGTCGAGTTCTCAGAAGCGCTTTAGGGCTCGGCGTCTTACGGCTCTGGGCGCGGGTTTTCGAGATGGTCTTTGCACGGCTCATCGCGTCATACCGATTCTATACAGCCGGCGAAATACCAACGAGGCTCCAACCTGACGCAGAACCGTCTCATTGCGGAAGGCCAATCACGCTCAACTGATAGCTCTTACTGCTTGAATCGTAGATCAAGCGCCACGACAGACGCTCTGCCAAGGATGTCAGCGTACTTGAGAGCAGCGTCCGGGCTGACACTCCAAACCCGCCTATGGCAACCTGACTCCCGCTCAGATTGCCGTCAATCGCGCCAACGGCAATCGAGACCTTGCTCTTCTCGCTCACGCGGTCGCAGATCGCGAAAATCGTGTGTGCTGCACTCCTTGGCTCTCTCCGGAGGGTGATCGGGACATCAAGGATCGGTTGCTGGCTTTCCGCACCATTTTGGTGGTCAATCTCGTTTATTCCAACAACGTCGAAACGTTGTTCCTGCTGCCTGCCCTTGTCATTTGCGCTATTATTCTCGTCGCGCAACTCAAACCGCACGACAGCATTACCCTCGTTGTAGGCGTTCACCACGGTCGTAAGTACGGTATTTTCATCCGGCGGGCTTTCTGGAGTTGGCCCAACGGTAAACTCCACGCTGAAAGATTGTCGCCTGCCACTACGCGCGTTTGCATGGCGACGCGACGGAAGTGAAGCCACGTTCTCAGCGCGATCTGCATAGGCCGGATATTGCGGCTCTTCATAATCCACGATCCATCCATATTTCTGCTGCAGAGCCTCCAACGCGCGCAGCAACGGCCGCTCCCCATCGGCGTCGATGCAAACGACATTGCCGATCTGATAGATCAGCGGTTTTTTTAAGTGCGAAGTTGCGTTCGCCGCTTGACAGAAACTTCTGCCGGCCAACGAGAGCAGCACGATAGACAGAAAAACGATCGTGGAAGCGGCGCATCTCGCCCGTTGGAATCTTGAACGTCTCAATTAGGCAGCGGAGCTCCCGGCGCAGCGATTCGGATCCAATGATCCGTGAAAGTGGCATGGATAATCTGATTCTTGAATTTCGGCATATGGCAAGTGACGCACAGTTGCACGCCAATCGGGCAAGCCGTGCGGTGATCCTCTACGCTATCGCTCTTCTTTATTGCGGCTGTCATTTCCGCCGCGGTTTCAGTCGACTTCCCAGCTGACTTTCCATCTGAAGTTGCCGCCGTGGCCGCTCTGGCATCGCCGGCCGCCTTGTGGCACTGCAGGCACTTTACATCGTACGATGCAGGGTCTTGCACCAGGGGCTGGTGCGGATCATGGCACGCCACGCACGTGATCCGAGCATCTCCTTTTTTCCAGCAGCGGCTGTTTTCCAGACGATAAGGTTGAAAGCGTACGTTCAGCGTTCCAATTCTCACCGGACCATCCGACACCACATCCTGCCAGGTGCGGTGGCACGCGCCACAGAACTCGACCGATTCGCTCGCACTCAAGTGCGCAGGGTTTATAATCGAACTCAAAGCAAGATCGATGTCTCCCGCCTTCATCGCCGCGACATGCCGCGCCCCCGGCCCATGACAAGCCTCACAAGTCACTCCGGGAAATAGCGTCCGAGTATTCAGCCGACCCTTCGTTGTCGACGCCGTCGTGTGACAGCCGAAGCATCGCAGCTTCTCCTCAACCGGAATGCGGCGTCCCAGGCCTTCTTCCAGGCTGGGTGGTTCCGTGTGTGGGTGTCCGGGAGTGATATCAAGCGCTTGTATCGAGGTATAAAAACTCAGATGGCTTTCATAGAAGGCGCCGTTCTGTTCATAAACATAAGTCTGCGCGATGTGTCCCACGCCGAAAGCCCAAAGCAGGAGCGCAGAACGCGACGCCTCTCCCTTCGCGATCTTTAGAACTTTTTTCCCGCCGTCATCGGAAATCTGATAGCGATACGAACCGATTCGCAGGGCTAGAGGAACTTGCTGCAGACTTTCCGACTCGGGAGCGCGAGTCGCCGCATGGGCCATGGCTGATTTCGAAGCCGTAGTGACTTCTGAATCATGGCATTCCGCGCACACTGCCGGACCGACGTATTGATCACGGGGACTGTCCCGCTTCGTGGGCCACCAAGCCGGTTCCTTGAGCCGATCCGCCGTGGCCCTGGAGCTGATGCTCGTGCCACTTTGAGCCAGCATGTAGCCGGCGAGAGAGAATGTGGCGACCAGCACAGCTCCCCACCGAAGAAACTGACGAACAGAGTAATAATAAATAAGGACTCCGCCGCGCCGCCGCGGTCATAATCTTATTTTCCGACTTCCCTTTCGGACACTCGACCCATTTTTCTGTGGGGGCGATCCCAAGACTGACGCGATTGTACACCGATGTAAAAGTAACGTCTCGCTTGGCGGTTAGTGCGGCATTAACGACCTAAAGATTTACAATTCAGAAGATTCCAAACCATACTGCTGGTCGCCGCGCGACTTCTGCCAGTCGGGCGCGTTTGTTTAACAGATTCGTAGTAAGCAGCCATCGAGGCCGGAGCGATTTTGGCTGAGGAGGCCGCCCACAATCCACGCCGCTCCGGCGATCCCCAGATTCTCTGCGTTGCCAGCACAATTGAAGTCGGCGAAAGTCTCGAAACAGGAGAAAATGCTCACTAGAGTCGCGAAACCTCGCTCCAAGCCGTGACGAGAAACTTCCACGCTAACCGGTGCGCGCGCGCGCTGAACGGGCGAGACGCCAGGTCGCGGCTGCCAGTTTCTTACTGAGCAGTGTAATTGTATGAGGTGCTCAACCAACTCCCATCAACCAACGACCACAGAGTAATGACCACAGTGCTGCCATCGGTAGGTAGATTTGACACCGTCGCGCTTGTCACCGTCCCCAAGTTCCCAGACTGATAGTAGTTATTCTCAACCGAAGCCGTTCCTGCATCGACCCAGTAGTCGACGGTGCCACAGTTCGGGCTCGCGCTGGCCTTCCAGCTGAACAACTGTGAGCTAGCGCTCAAAGTTGTATTCGGAGCCGGCGAAATATCGGTGGCCTCGCAACTGCTTCCGCTGATCGCGTAAAAGTTATACGCATTGTTCAGCCACACATTATTCACCAGCGTGTACAGAGTGACGAAAATCTCGCTAGCGTCCTCAGGCAGATTGTTTACCGTGACCGAGGTAGTTGTCGTCGGAAGCGATCCTGATTGGTAGTAGTTGTTCCCGCCAGGAGTACTGCCGACATCGATCCAGTAATTGGAGACATTGTCCGTGCCCGCCTGCCAAGTGAAAGTCACATTTATTCCACTCAGAGTAGTTCCGTTCGGAGCCGGATTGGTCAGCGTCGCTATCGCTTGCCCGGTCGCGCCAAACCCGGTGTAGCTGTATTCCGTGTATTGCCAGGTTCCGCCAACCAAGTACCACCAGGTCACCCACACCATACTGCCGTTTTCGGGAAGCGAATTGACTGTCTGCGAAATTGTGGAAGCGGACAGGCTGCCCGATTGGTAATAATTGTTGCCACCCTGAGTCGAACCCACATCCAGCCAATACGCCGTAGCACTGGGGTACGGACCCCACTCGAACGTCGCTGAATTGCCGGCCAGCGTTGAACCGCTCACCGGAGAGTAGATCCCGGGTGAATGAGAATTGATAGTGGTCGGATCGTTGGCAGTCTGCGTGCCAGATGACCCGCCACCGGAAACAGTCGCCTGATTCGTCACACTGCCGGGCGCGTTATTCGCCACGTTGACGGTTACGGTAATGAGATCGTAACTACTCGAAGCATTGAGCACATCGCTGCGCGTGCAGGTGTCACCGGAGCAAGACCAGTTGTTCCCTGACATGCCGGTGACTGTGAGGCCGGCCGGGGGAACCTCCTTGACGGTCACAGTTCCGCCCGTAGGTCCGGGGCCGTTGTTCGAAACTTGGATCGCGTAGGTGTCGCCTGTATCGCCCTGCGTGAAGTTCCCGGTGTGCGACTTTGAGATCGCAAGTACCGGCAGATTCTCGGTGAAGTTCAGGCACCACCCGCCAGTCGCACCGGTCGTGGAGGTCGCGGTCTGATTGAAGTATAGGCTCCAGGTGCCGTTCGGGTTGCTGTTCCCGAACACGCTCGTCAATGTCGCCGCGCCGTGGGTTGCGGCATATTGGAACGAGCCGGGCAGTGTGTAGAAGTTGCCGGGGTCCTGGAAGAAGCTATCGGCAGTGCTATCGTCGCTGGTGGGCTTATAGGTGCCGGGCGCGATATCCGAAGTCGACAAAGCGCTCCCGGCGCTGTCGGCGAAGGTGTAGTTGCCGGTCGAGACATTGCCGCTGCCGCCGGTGATCGAGAAGAAGTCCAGCGCGGTTTGAGGACCCACCAGGAGGGATTCGAGACCGAAGATCTCAACGTCCTGGTCGGGAATATCGAAACCGTCGAGCGTGACGGTAACGCTGCTGATGGTGCCAAAAAGATTCGACACAAAGATATTCGATGGATTCGGGATAAAGGCGCCGAAAGCCCGCTGCGGACTGGTGGCCCCTCCCGTGTTGCAGTACTGCACCGTATTGCTGTTCACGTTCGTGACCGTGGTTGCGTCGTCCTCGCGCTGGTACAGGGAATTGGAACTCGGGTCGTACGATTCCGACACTCCGCTGTAGGACGCCATGATATTGTGATCGCCTTCGGCCAGCGAACTAGTGGTGAAGGTAGCCTGGCCGCTGCCGTTCGGGGTCACCACGTTGTCGCCGTTGGATGTACCGGCCGGAGGCAAACCGTTGTCCAAGAAGGTCACCGTCCCGGAGGTCACTGGATTCCCGCCGCTGGTCACCGTCGCGGTGAACGTGACGGGTTGTCCGGTAGTCGCTCGCTGCTGGCTGGAAACCAGACTGGTGGCGGTCACCGCGCCGTTGTTGAGCGTGAAGGTGATGCACCAGCCGCTGTTTACGGTAAGGGCTTCGCTGGTGTAGGCGTACAAAGCCCAGTTGCCATTCGCCTGGGCGCCGCTGAAGGCCTCCCCGAAGTTCACAATGCTCGTCCCGGCGCGCGGCTCCGCGTAATTGATGATACCCGGAACCTGGGGGACATTCGAATCGACGTTCGGCGACAGCGATGAGGGGAACGTGTCCTGGGGATTCGGATTGTCGTCGTATGCTTCGTAATTGCCGGAGGTGGGCGGAAGGCCGGCCGGCGTTTGACCGGCGGTATCAAAGAACGTCAGGTTCACCGCGCTGGTCGCCCCGTTGGCGTAGAACGCTTCGTCCAGAAAGTCCAGATTATGCGTTCCGTCCGGTGCCACCAGCAGGAACTGACCGGGAATTCCGCCTTGCTCCCCGGCCACTCCCTCTAACTCCACCGTCACATTGGCCACCGTATTGGAGTACCCGGAGACTCCGATGAAAGAGGGGTAAGCCAGCGGGGTAGCACTGTTCGGAACAGAGAATGGGCCGGTGTTGCACCATTGCGTCCCGGACGGGTTGGTCGAGTGTAATGTCACGAGTTGATCGAGGTCGCTGCTGGTGCTGCTGGAGTAGCTTCCGCTTCCAGAGTACGTCGCAATGATTGTGTTATTGCCCTGGCAGACAGTGGGCCACGCGGGCAGGGTCGCCGCTGTGCACTGCGCCGTGCTACCCGCGGTCAGAGTCGTCACGCAGGTAGCTTGGCCGCTGCTGTTCACGGTTTGATCGCCCCCACTGCAGGCGATGGGCGAGCTGCTGCCATTGGCGTAGAACGCGACCGTGCCCCCAGTTACCGGATTCCCGCCGCTGGTCACCGTGGCGGTGAAGGTAACGGAATCGTTCGGACTGGCGCTGTAGGCTGGCTGCAGGCTCGACAAGATCGTCGTGGTGGTGCCGGCCTCGCTCGCATTCACCGTCAGGATCAGCTTCCATCCGTTGACGGTCACCGGATCGCCGAAGTTGTCGATCATCCAGAGATCCCAGGTGCCCTCCGCCGTTACGCCGTCAAACACGCTGGTCAGCGTGGCGCTTCCTTTCGTTTGCGGAAAGTTCTCAACATCCCCCGGCCCCGGGCTCGGGAAGGTGCCCCCATATCCAGACTCGTACGAACTCGGCTCATATTTCTGAGTGCCGCTGACTGGGAAGCCGGCTGGATTTCCGTTTGGCATGGCGTTGAAACCGCTGCCGTTGGCGATCTGCATGGTGAGGCCGGTCATTGTATCACTGCCGTCTCCCGGGCCGCCCAGCAGTTCCAGTTGAGCGCCCGTCGGCGACACCAGCAAGATCTCGGTGCCCTGGACGCTAAGATAATTACCGCTACCGTTGGAATCCACGTTGGTGAGCTGTATCTCGACGTTGGCCACGGTGCCGGCCACGGAGTTCGGAACGGTGATGCAGGACGGGTAGATGTTCGCTGTATAAAGGTTATCATTTGCGCCCTCGTCCGGCGTCTCGATCACATCCGTACTCGTGCACGTCGTCGTGCTTCCCGAGGTCGAGCATGAGGTCGAGCACGCCTGCGCCCGTCCAGCCGACACCATGAGCGCAAACCAGGTGCCCATGCATAGCAACCCAAATCCGCTGGTGCGCATATTTCCCCCACGAGGCCCGGCTCAACCCCGCTCGCCAAGTACAGGCCCCCAGCCCGTACCGCCGTTCGGCGCGACTTGTACCGACAAATCCGGAGGAGTATACCACGATAGCTTGATTCAAACAGTGCAAGCCTTCAAATTTTTCAACATTGCGACGAGTTTCTGTCGTGGAATATCAGCTCCACACCTACCGAAGTGTCCACTTAACGTATTCGTGAACACTTAGCAAGACGGTTCAACCCGGACGCTTACGGAGAAACAAAAAGGGCACGGACCGAAGTCCGTGCCCCGCTGTATCGTTCGCGGTTCCTTTTACGGCCCCGAAACATAGCTGTCCTGCGTGTACCCCACAACATTGCCGCCATTGATGGTGTAGAGCGTCAGGTAGATGGTCGTGCCCGGGTTGGTATCCGGCAGCGGATTGGACGCTGGATTCTGTGCTGTGAACACGTTGCCCAGATTGCCCGATTGCCAGATATTGTTTCCACACGGAGTCGTCCCTATATCGATCCAGTAGGTGTCGCTGCACCCTGGGTTTGAATTCGTCCAGTTGAACGTCGCCTGCGTCCCGCTCAGATCAGGATCATTATTCGCCGGCGAAGTTACAGTCGACAAATTGGTCCCGTAGAAGGTTTAAGCATTGTTCTCCCAGGTAGCGGACTGTTGCTCACCTCCGTGTAGGGAGTCACGAAGACTCGCTGCCATTCGTTGGCAGGCCGTTCACCGTGAGTGACGTTGTCGAGTTGCTAAGGCTTTCTCAGGATGAATTGCTTCACCCTCAGTCACGATTCCGTGACACGCCGCAGACCTCCCGAGGTAAGTTCGACCGCCTTCGACGCACAACCGCCAGATTTACCACCAGCATGCTTGATGGATTTGGGCTTCGCGACTTTCTGCTCGCTCGCCCCATGCCGTAGGCCTCATCATCCGGTTTTTGTTCATCGGCATCGGCTCGCGCCTTTGCTCCACGCTTCTTTCAGACCCCGCCTCACGACGACGCCCTTGCACTTCGCTATCACTTCACCTCCATCAGGTTGTGAAGAGCACTTCCACCTCCAAGCTGTCGATCATGCTCGGCACACAGAAAAGGGCACGGACCTAAGTCCGTGCCCTGAGGTTGACATCATGCCACGACACAACCATCTAAATTCGAGGTTCCTACGGGCCGGAAACGTAGCTGGTTTGCGTGTCCCCGACAACGTTGCCACCGTTGATCGTGTAGAGGGTCAGGTAGATGGTGGTGCCGGGATTCGTATCCGGCAAGGGATTGGACACCGGATTCGTCGCGCTAAACACGTTGCCCAGGTTGCCAGATTGCCAAATATTGTTTCCGCCCGGCGTAGTACCAATATCCACCCAGTACGTGTTGCTGCACGATGGATTGGCGTTTGGCCAGCTGAACGTCGCTTGCGTCCCGCTGAGGTCGGAATCACCATTCGTCGGTGAAGTGACAGTCGGCAAATTGGCACCATAGAAAGTGTACGCATTGTTTTCCCAAGTAGCGGGACTGTTGCTAACCTCCGTGTACAGAGTCACGAAGATCTCGCTCCCCTCTATTGGCAGTCCGTTGACAATGGCCGACGTTGTCGAGTTGCTAAGGCTGCCCGACTGATAGTAATTGTTGCCGCCGGGCGTGCTGCCAGCGTCAATCCAGTAGGCGAAGGGCGTGGGGCTGGCCGGTGTCCATGAGAAGGTCACATTGTTCGAGCACAGATTCGAGCCGTTCGCCGGCGAAGACATCGCCGCTTTATCGGACCCCGCGTTCAGCGCCGTGTAGGTGTAATCGATGTAATCCCAACCGCTCGGCGTAAAGTAATACCACCGTACCCACACCGTGCTGCCATCGATGGGTAGCGTGTTAACCGGCAATGACAGGGATAGGTTCGACATGGCACCGGATTGGTAATACTCGTCCCCACCTTGCTCCCTGCCTATATCAACCCAGTACGAGGTCGCGACCGCATACCATTGGAACGTTGCCGCGCTGCCCGGCAACGTGCTCCCCGACACCGGGCTGTAAATTCCCTGCGTCGTTGTTCCCACAAACACTGTCTGCGAATTCGAAAGTGCCGAAGCGTTGTAGTTGCTGTCGCCAACATACTGACACGTGATCGTGTGGGTGCCAGCGCTCAGCGTGGTTGTCAATTCCCCGTCTTTTGGCGACGATGCCGAGGCCGGAATTGGCTGTGGGGAGCCCAGAGGATTACCGCCGTCGTAGAACTGCACCCCCGCCTGATACGGATAGTTTGTTGTCGGACTGCCCAGCAGGCAAGAGAATGTGAAGTTCTGCCCGGTCGAGCCCAGGCTCTTTACTGTCAAGTCGGTAATGCTCGGAGTTGACTTGCTGACGGTTTCGGGAAACACCGAAGACGTGCTTGCCTGGAAGCCGCCGCCTCCACCGAACGTAGCCGTGATGTTGTGCGTCCCGGCCACAAAATTCAAGCTAGCCGAAGCGATTTTAAACGTGGCCGTGTGCGCGGAGCCAACCGTCCCCGTCCCCAACATAGTGGTGCCGTCGTAGAACGTGACCGTACCAGTTGTCGGAGCGCCGGTCATCGTAGCCGTGAACGTCGGCCGTCCATTCAATGTGGTCGGATTGCCGCTCGAGGTCACCGTGGTTGTAGTCGCAGTCCCCGTGCCCACCGTCACCGAGACCGGAACTGCTGCCGCCGCCGGCGCATAGTTGGTATCGCCAGAATAGGACGCCGCAATCGAGTTGGCTCCGCTCGTGGTGATGCCGGTTGTGGTCAGCGTTGCCTGCGCATTGAGAAGGTTATTGCTCACCACCGAAGCCGTTCCCAGAACCGTCGAGGTCGTGGTGTCTGTAAAGGTGACGGTTCCCGTCGGACCCGCGGTCAGCGACAGAACTCCGCTGAAAGGACTGGTGAGACTAGCCACCAGTTGGTCAGCGGAACCCGAGCTGATCTGCGTTGCCCCTGCCGACAGGGTCAGTGTAACCGCCAGCGGATTCACCGTAACCGCCACAGGCCCAGTCGTCGTGCTCGCATTAAACGTTCCATCTCCCGCGTACGATGCCGTCAGATTGTGCGTACCGCCGGCGAAAGTCGCAACGTCCTGCAAGGTATAGCCGTAGAGACAGTTTGAAGTGGCAACCGGCCCAGACTGAATGTGCGCCACGCCATTGTTATTCAGGTTTGAAGTTGCTATCGCGTTATTGTTGTCATAGATGGTCACCGAACCAGTCGGCAGTCCCTGTCCCGAAACGCCTCGCACCGTGGCATCCACCCAAATGTAGTCCCCGTAATTAAACGTCGACTGCGGATTTTCTTCGCAAGTGGTTCCGTTAAAGTAATTAGGAGAGACCGTAATCGTGCTGTTCTCCGCCGTCACCGTCACTTGAATCGGAGCCGAAGTGCTCGACCCGAAAGTGCCGTCGCCCGCATAGCGCGCTACCACGTTATAGGTTCCGGCGGGTAGATCGCTGATCGTCCCTGTATAAGTTCCGCCACTAAGCGTTCCATATGCCGGAAGGTTGACCCAAACATTTGTGCTCGGATCGATAAGGTTGCCCAAGGTCCCCTGGCTAGCGATAAACGCTACGTCGCCAGTCGGGGTCCCTGAAGCTCCGGTCACATTCACCGTCACACTTACCCCGCTGCCATGGGCGATGCCCGTCGTTTGTCCCAGGCTCAGAGTTGTGACGGAACTGCTGAAGGTGATTGTCTTCCACATCGTGGCCAGATTGTAAGCATTCACCGAGCCAAGGCCGGTGGCCAAATCGAAGCCCGTTCCGGCGGTGAAGCCCATCTGAACGCCGCTGGAGGATGAGCAGCCCGAAGTCCCGCAAACGAAGTTGTTGCCGTTGACGATGTCGTTAAAGATGCAATTCGCCGCCGGAAGCGGTGAAACCTGCGAAGCGCAGTTCGCGGTATCCTGCGCTGCCGCCAATCCGTAATAGTAGTAGCCCGGCATACCCTGCCGCCCGCCGTTGTACTGATCGACCAACGCCTGAATTCCCGCCATGCTAGGAGCTGCCACCGAAGTGCCGCCCACCGCGCCCGCCGTAATAAATCCTCCACTGGAGTTGATCTCGCAATCACCTTCGCTGCAGTAGATCGTGGGATCGTGCGAAGAAGCAGCGTTCAAAGAAACGTCGGGCAAATAACGGTGCGGACCCGGCACCACCGGTATCGGATCCTGCATCTGGCCGATGGAGGCGGTTCCCGTAGCGGTCGTTCCACTAGTCGGAGCCGCGAAGGCGACGGTAGGTGCTGAGGTGCACCCGACGCCCTGCCCGGTTGACGGATAGTAATTGAAAGAAACTCCGGTCACAGCTCCGCCGCTGACAACAGCCGTGGCGTTCGGCTCATTCACGCAACCGCCCCCGGTGAAGGTCACCGTTGGAGCGGACGTATAACCGCTGCCGCCGTTCGTAATATTGACCGCTGTAACCCAATCTCCGCCCTGGGTCAAGGCTGGATCGTTAGAGGGCACTCCCGGTCCACGCTGCCACGACGGAGTCTGGTAGTAAGAACTGATTCCGCTGCCGTCGGCAACCACCCGCCCTTGTTCCCATGGCGTTTCTGGAATGTAGCTCAACGCCGAACCTAAATCCGAGTTATTCGAAGATGACCAGAATGTGCCCGCTCCCTCAGCGAACATTGTGCCGCCCACGCCTACGTTAAACGGCGTCGAGGATAATCCGCTCACCGCATAGCCGTAGGTCTCGAAAGTATCGCTGTCGGAGTCGCAACTCGCCGGCCCGCTGTCTCCGGTCGAGACAAAGACTGAAGTCCCTTGGGCCGCGGCCTGCTCCCACATGACTTGGTAGAACGAATTTGCCTCCAGGTCGGCTTCGCATTCTCCATAGCTTTCGCTGATGATGTCGGCGAGATTGTTTTCGACTGCGTATGAGGCTGAAAGGTCGACGCCGTCTACGGTAAGTGTGATCCTCGAACTGACAAAGTCGATCGTAGCCTGCGGAGCAATACCACTGGAGATTTCAAGATCGAGATCGGATTCCGGTTCATCTCCGGTCAAAAAGCCCGGATCTTCCCCCGGAACTATGAAGTTGGGATCATTGTTCGGCAGGTTGAAGATCTGCTTGTAGGCCTGGATGTCGCTGAGCAGAACGTCGGTGCGGCCAATGATGGCGATAGTTACGCCCTTGCCGTTGTATCCGGCGTTGAGCAGAGGAGCGGTGTTATAGATCGTGGAAAAATCGTTCGCCCCAACATCATGCGTACTGCCGCTCGTAAAGCCCGGCCTGATGATCTTCCCCATGATCAGGTCGTTGGGCTTCATCGTATCGGGCTTGTCTTCCGGCTTATCGATATAGGATTTTTTGAAGAAGTCGTGCAGCGTAGGCACCGAACGAATCACCGGGGCGAGCGCCTCGGGAATCGAAATGTCGCGATCGAGCGACACGTGAGTCGCGCCACTGCGCGTCTGGTAATAATGCATCTCGATACCGAAAGCTTTTTCGACCTGCGCCGAAGCTCCGCTGAACTGTAGATATCTTTTGCCCTTGGAGACCATATCGATTGCAAGTCCCTGCGACATGAGCCAGGTCTTTACCTGCTCCACGTCGGAGTCGTGCACCCCAAAGTGCTCGCCAAATTCTTCCGGCGTCACCCATTGGTGGAAGTTCGCCGTGTTCTTGTCCTGTTGCTGATCGATCACGACCCGCAGTTGATGTTCCTGCTCCGGGTCCGCCTTCAAAACCATGATCACGTGCTTCATAGGCGTGTTGCCAGGCAGGCGGCCGAGATCGGTCGCCTTTTGGATCGCTGGAGGCACATGGCCGTGAAGAACCACGCGCTGACTGTCGTCGACTTTCCTCGTAACCCGCGCGACTGGATGCGCGCTGGTCTGTACGGTTGCAAACATCGGCTGGGGCATCAAGACGGACAGTAAGGAAAATAGAGCGACGACAAGAACGAAGCGGGCAGCTTTCATAGAATCTTCTCCGAGACGCGGCGAGAGACCGTGCCAGAGACCCGCGAGGGCTCAAGCACAGTCGAAGTGACTCGATAAGTCGTTGCCGCCCGGGAGTGTCCCAAGACAGCAACGAGCGTGAAATGCAAAAACCGTTTACAGCTTTTTCGGAAAAACGGCGCGGTCGGAAGGGTAGTATCCGCGACGGTTGAGATGCAACTCTACAATCTTTAAAGCGACGCACCGAATTAAATAGGACTTCGGTCTGCACGTCAAGAAGAAATTTAACGCTGCGGACCACAAAAGAGGGGCACGGACCAAAGTCCGTGCCCCTCGTGCTTAGCAATGATTAGTTTACTAGTTTGTGTACGTGTAAGCGTTGCTCGACCACTGCCCTCCGACATACGAGTACAGCGTCACATAAAGCGTGGTTGTGCCGTTTCCTGGCAGACTGTTTACCGTCACGCTGTTCACATTGCCCAGGCTTCCGGATTGGAATACATCGTTCCCTCCCGGTGCAACCGCACTGATATCTACCCAGTACGAAGTAGCACTAGAATCCAGACTCCAGGTGAACGTGGCTGAATTCCCGTTGATGAAAGTACCCGGAACCGGGGTCTGCATGACCGCCAATCCGCCGGTTGCGTTCAGCGCATAGTAGGTGTAGGAGTTGCCCACCCAATTGCCGCCGATCAACGAGTAGAGAGTGGCGTAGATGGTACTGCCATCCGTCGGCAGTCCGCTCACCGTAGTGGTCAGCACATTACCCAGGTTTCCAGACTGTGAATACTGGTTCCCGCCCGGTGTGCTTCCCACATCCAGCCAGTAGGACGACGCTCCCGCGCCTGCCGACCAGGTGAATGTCTCGGTACTGCTGGTGAAGGTAGAACCTGGAGTCGGCGTCTGCATGATTCCTGCTGCCGACGCCGCGTTATACGCCGTGTAGGTGTACTGGTTGTTCTGCCAATTCCCGCCGATCTCTGAGAACAGGGTCACGTAGACCGTGCTGCCGTTGGTCGGCAATCCATTCACCGTTGCGGTTTGCGTCGACAGATTGCCGGATTGATAGTAGTTGCCTTGCCCAGCCGTGCTACCAACGTTAAGCGCGTATGCTGTCACGCCAGTGCCCGCATTCCAGTTGAACGTCACGGTGCTGCCGCTCAAAGGTCCGGGCGGAACAGGCGAAGTGATGGCCGCTAGAGCGCCGGAAGTGCCAGACGACGTGTACTGCGCATCGCTGAACTGCCACGAACCGTTCACCAGGGACCACAACCGTGCCCACACCGTACTGCCATTGGTTGGGAACAGATTGTTGTTGACGGTTTGATTCAGAACGTTGCCCAGGTTGCCCGATTGAGAATACTGATTGCCACCCTGCGTGGAACCAATATCCAGCCAGTAGTGAGCGGCAGCATTCGCACCATTCGCGAACCACTTGAAGTTCGTCGTCCCCGTGGCGGCAAGCGTACTACCCGGCAGTGGGAAGTAGATCCCGCTGGCGGTACCGGTATTGGTTACATACACCGTCACCGAGTTCGAAGTGGACGACGTGTAGTTCGCGTCCGTGTATTGGGCCGTGATCACGTGCGTCCCGGGAATAGAGAGTGTGGTTACGAGTGGCGCGGTCCAGAAGCCGCCATCCCCACCTTGTTCTTCACCAACAATACCCAGCGGCGCCGTGCCCAGAGTAACTGGGCTACCGCCGTTGGCTGTGTCGGTGAACGTCATAGTCCCCAGATTCGGCGAATAAGCCGTGCTGGTACTGCTAGGCGTAAACACCGCCGCAAAGGTGTACGTGTTGCCGGCGATGTCGGCCACCTTGGCTGACAGCTCGACCGCCCCGTTTCCTTTGGTCACGGTCTCAACCTGCGGCGTCGCGGTGGCGCTGGCTGCGAAGGAACCGGTAACGCCACCATAGTACGCGTTGATGTTGTGCGTCCCACCGACAAAGGCAGGGGTCGTGCCCAGCTTGACGCTGGCCGTGTGCGCGGTGCTCACCGTCCCCGTTCCCAGCACGACACCGTAAGTGGCGTCGTAGAAGGTAACGGTCCCGGATGTGGGCGACGTAGGCGTGGCTGCGAGCGTAGCCGTGAAGGTCGGCCGCCCGCCCAGCGTGGTCGACCCGGTCGCCGGCAAAGTGATAGTGGTTGCCGTATCCGTGCCCACATTGACCGACACTGCGCTGCTCGTTGTCGGGGAGTAGTTGGTATCGCCCGAATAGCTGGCCGTAATCGAATTGGCTCCTGCTTGCGAGATGCCTGTAGTTGTCAGCGTTGCCGTTGCCGCGTAGGTCCAGCTCGGGAAGCCGGTCGTGCCAGGCCCCGTATACGTGACCGTCGGAACCGTCGGGACGACTCCCAAAACGGTGCTCGTGGTCGTGTCGGTGAAGGTTACCGTTCCCGTCGGCCCTGAACTTCCCGGCGGGGCGTTCGTCGTGTTGCTGGTAATCGCTGAGTTGGCCGCAAAGGTCGCCGTGAACGTGTCGGAGAACCCTGCAGTAATGTCCGTCCCAGTGGCTGCCAGGGTAGGCGTTGTAGTGATCGGCGCAACTGTCAGCGCTGACGTGGTCGGCGAGGTCGTAGCCTGAAAGGTGTTGTCTCCCGCATACGTCACGCTAATCGTGTCCGTGCCACCAGGAAGCGTTTGATAGATCGGGCTATTGTAGTCGTAGATGCAAGACGTATCAGCTACCGCTCCAGACGATAGGTAAACGTTGCCTTGGGGGTCGAGCGTGGTCGTTCCAAGGTTGTACGCTACGCCTACGCCATTGCCGCCGTTGTAGGCAGGGTTTGTGTTCGTGAGAGTCACCGTGCCAGTGGGTACGCCGTAGCCCGAGTTGCCCGCGACGTTGATCGTGGTCCAGTTGAACTGCCCGTAGGTAAACGAGCTTGTATCGACAAGTTCGCAGGCCGTTCCGTTGACGTAAGCCGGTGTGATAGTGATGGTGACCGGTTCCGTACCCACAGAGATTTGCTGCGGAGCCGAGACGCTGGAAGCGTACGAGCCGTTGCCGGCATAACGCGCGGTGATGTTGTAAGGGCTCGAGCCGCCAGGCAGGTTGTTGAGGGTGAGGCTAAAGCAGCCAGGCGAGCCGCAGCCGTTGTCGACAGTCGCAAACGCTCCCGGGTTGACAAAGGCGCCGCTCATCGGATTCACCGGATCGCCAATCTCTCCCTGGCTGACGATGAAGGCAACATCGCCACCTCCTGGATCTGGCGCAACTGTGCCGCTCAAAGTCACCGCCGCTCCGTGGGCGCCGCCGGTCGGTGCGTTCAGAGTGGTGCTGGTGCTGGCAAAGCTGACGCTGCTCCACTGCGTCGCGACGTTATAGGCGTTCACCGAGCCAAGACCGGTAGTCAGATCGAAGCCTACGCCAGCCGGCCAGCCAATCTTCGTGCCGGAGGACGATGTGCAGGTTGAGGTACCGCAAATATAGGTGTTTCCAGTCTGAATATCCTGGAAAGCGCAACTCGTCGCGTTGGAGTCATTGGGTGGAACCAGCGCGGACGCTGCACAAGTCGTATCACTCTGCGCCGCTGCCAACCCATAGTAAACGTAGTTGGCTACGCCTTGCCGTCCCGTGGGGTTGCCAGGCTCTGGGTAGTTCTGGGCTTGGTACTGGTTAATCAGCGCCTGAATGCCGGCGGAACTGGGCGCGGCGACTGATGTTCCGCCGACGAGTCCAGCCTCAACCAAACTGACGGCGTTAGTGGTGCTGTTGATAGTGAACTCGCAGAGGCCCTCGGTACAGAAGATAGTGGGGTCGTGAGCGTCGTCGGCGTTCAACGCGAGATCGGGAGTCAAGCGGTGTGGAACTCCCGAGACGAGCGGCGGTTGCATGGTCATCGGCCCGAGGACTGCCGTTCCAGTCGCGGTTGTTCCCGACGTAGGAGCTCCGAATGCGACCGTGGGGGCTACCGTGCAGTTGAGACCCTCTCCAACATCCACGGTGCCGCCCTGCGTCCCGAAGTTGAACGTAATCTGTGCCAACCCGTTAGTCGTTGCCACCGAACCACCGCTGATGGCAGCCGTGGCCCCTGATGCTGGCAGAGTTGTGCAGGTGCCGCCGCTAAAAGTCACCGTGGTGGTTGCGGCGGTGTAACCGGTGCCGGGGTTGGTGACGGTCACGCCTGTGACCCAATAGCCGGGGCTCTCCTGCGTAACGCTGCCGCCAGAGCCTGCCAGATAAGCGATCTGGGCCGGATCTGTTTGCGAAACCAGTATGGGCGAATTGGCTCCCTGTTGCCACGAAGGTCTCAGGTAGTAAGCGCTGACCGCGCCGCTGCCTGACCACAATCCGCTAAGGTCGGCCGAAGGGGCTGCCGTCACATTGGATCCCTTCCCAACGTTCCACGGGGTCTCTGGAATGTACTCCAGAGCCGAGTTCAAATAATCGCCGTTGTTCGACGTAGCCCAGTACTTGGCGTAGTTGGTCTGGCTGCAACCAGGTGTGGGCGTCGTGCACTCGCCGCTCAACTCCGTGCCGCCTGCTGTAGTAACGTAGGGCGTGGAACCTTCCGCGGGTGCGGCGTAGCCTAAGACTTCCTCCGAGTCGTTTTGATCGTCGCACTCGGCGGGTCCGTTGTCGCCAGCGGCTATGAACGTGGTGATGCCTTGCGCCGCCGCCTGCTCGAATGCCTGGCTGTTGAATTCGTTTCCACCCGTGCCTTCGTTATACTCGCAATCGCCGTAGCTGATGCTCACGATGTCGGCGACATTGTTTTCCACGATGTACTGGATCGAGTTGGTGATGCCGTCCACCAGGAACGTGGGCGTACCAATGACGAAATCAACGTGGGCATTGGGCGCCATACCGCCCGAGATTTCCACATCAAGATCGGATTCGCCGTCGTCGCCGGGATTGACGCCGTTGTCCTGGCCCGCATGAATAAAGGTGGGATCGTTCGGCGGCAGATTGAACATCTGGCGGTAGGTCTCCACGTCGCTCAACAGAATGTCGGACCGCCCCACAATCGCGATGGTCTCGCCGCTTCCGTTGATGCCTGCGGCAAGCAGAGGCGCGGTGTTGTAGATGGTAGCGAAGTCCGCTGGCGCAACATAATGGACGGAGCTGCTCGAAGTATATTTTGGGCCTTTTTCTTTGAGCGTCCCGCCGAACTTCATCATTTTATTGCGATCAAAGCTGCCCTTGCGGTAGAAGTTATGCAACGTGACGCCCGCGATCACCTTTTTGAAAGCCTCGGGAACGCTGGGCTCGGTGCTGTTCGCGACGTGCAGTTCACCTTTATAGTTGTAGAGGTGCATCTCGGTCTGGAACGCCTGCTCCACTTGGCCGATATTGCCGCTGAATCTGATCGCCCGCTTGCTCTTGCTGACTTCGTCCACCGTGAAACCCTGCGACCTGAGCCAGTCTTCAATTTGCGCGAGATCGGCATCGTGCACGCCAAAGTATTGTCCGAATTCTTCCGGCGTCACCCACTGATGGTAGTTCACCGTCCGCTTATCCTGCTGCTCGTCGAGGATCTTGCGAATTTCTTTTTTCTGCTCTTCGCTCGACTTCAATATCATGAGCATGCCCGGAGAGGACGTGCTGGGCTCCTGGCGCCCCAGGTCCGTTGCCGAGCGTATGGCGCCTGACACGTGGCCATAGAGCGTAGCGCGTTTAGTATTGTCGACTTTTTTGGCTACGCGCACTTCTGGATGCGCTATCGTAGTGATTTTCGCGAACACTACTTGCGATAGCGAAACCAGAAGCAAAGCACACAGTACGACGAAAACGAACAGAACTGGGCGGATACGGCGGGCAAGTCTCATGAACTCTCCTTAGAGCTACATAGCTGTACCCTCCTCCGGCATGGAATGGGGTACGCCTTCAAAATTAGGTGGTGCGCAGGCAAGCGCGATCGGAAGTAAGGGGTCCGCGCTTTAGATCAGCGATACAAACACAGCGCGGACGGAAGACAAAAACCCGCGACAAAATCAAAACACAGGCATTAAACCCCACTACCCGGCGAAAGTAAAGCTCAAAAAAGAGATCGTTAAGATTGCAGCACTAGAGCTCGTACGCAGCGACTGACCTGTTAATCCGCTAGCAAACATTTTCGGGTCAAAAAAAACGGCAGGGCACCCAATTAAAGGCATTTTCGGTTGCCCCCTTCCGAAGGACAAATCAATTAGCCATCCTAGGTTGCCCTGCCGCGCCCCGTTCCGTAACTCCAGAACAGAGCGAAATCATGCGCCTCAGCGCTACAGACCGCAATATCCTTAAAAATACCCTGGGGAGGAAATTTGGTCTCGCATACCGCCGCGTCAAACGCAACCTGCCCAATGAACGTCCTCACAGGTTGAATGAAAATCACGGTTGGAGACGGCACGAGAATTAAAATGGAATTGAGACAGAGCGTCAAGAAAAAACTGAGACAGAACGAAAAATATTCGTCAATTCCTGTGGATAACTGCGCACAATTTTGCACGTTGTCATTTTTGCGAGATGCAATTCATAAAATGAATCTCATCCATCTGAGATCTTCCGTCTGACGGGCGATCTGCCGCGGATAACTAATCCGAACAGAGTAGGACCACTTGTAAAGATTTGTATAAAAATGGCACGGACTTGGGATTCCGTGCCATTTAGTTCGTCGAAGCAACTCTTTTTTACGGTCCTGAAACGTACGTGTCTTGCGTGTATCCGACCACATTGCCGTTGTTGATCGTGTAAAGCGTCGTGTAAATGGTCGTGCCAGGATTGGTATCCGGCAGCGGATTGGACGCCGGATTCTGGATGGTAAACACATTCCCCAGATTCCCCGACTGCCAAATATCGTTTCCACCCGGAGCCACGGCACTGATATCGATCCAGTACGTGTCACCGCACGATGGGTTGGTGTTCGTCCACGAGAATGTCGCCTGCGTCCCGCTAAGATCGGGATCGCCGTTTGCCGGCGTAGTAATCGTGTCCAGATTGCTTCCGTAGTAGTTGTAAGCGTTGTTCTGCCAGGTCGCCGGATTGTTGTTGATCTCCGTGAACAGCGTCACGTAGATCGGAGTTCCGCCCGTCGGCAGTCCCGGCATCGTGACAAACGTCTTCGAATTGCTGAGGCTTCCCGAGTCATACAGATTGCTGCCGCCCGGAGAAGTGCCGGCTTGGATCCAGTAGGCGTAGGGTGTTGGACTTCCCGCCGTCCACGAGAAGGTTACGTTGTTCGAGCACAGATTCGAACCGTTTGTAGGCGAAGCGATCACGCCCAAAGCGCCCGCCCCACCTACAGCGTTGTAGGTGTACTCGGTGCTTACCCAGTTACCGCTGATGAACGAGTAGAGGGTCACGTAGACTGTGCTGCCATTGGTCGGTAGATCGTCCACTACAGCCCCCAAATTGTTGGTAGTGAGGGGACCAGATTGATAGTAATTGTTGCCCCCGGCGCTCGATCCCACGTCGATCCAGTATTGGGTTGCACTCGACCCTGGCAACCACTTGAAGTTGACATTGTTGCTGGTCAAAGCAGAGCTTGGCGCTGGGAAGTAGAGAACCGCCGTCGTGCTCGCCCCGGAGACGATTAGCGTCTGCGGATTGGAAACCGACGGCACCGGATAGTTCGCATCTCCGTTATATTGCGCGGTGATGGTGTGCGCACCCGGGCTCGCGAATGAGGTTGAGAACTGCGCTTCGTAAAGCGCATAACCGTCATTATTGGCGGAGATGAAGTACAACGAAACCGGTGAGCCGATTGGGTTACCTCCATCGTAGAACTGCACCGTCGAACTTGGTGCATAGGTAGCGCTGGTGGAGCTAGGCGTCACCACCGCCGAGAACGTGACTGTCTGTCCAACGTTAGCGCCGTTCACGCCACTTAGTTGAGTTGTGGTGGTTCCCGCGGTCACTACTTCCGACAGCACCGAAGAAACGCTTGCAGCCGCGGTTGTGGCCACACCGCCAAATGCAGCGGTGATGCTGTGTGCTCCGCCCACAAAGGCAGTGCTACTGCCTATTCTGAACGTGGCCGTGTGAGCCGTGCCTACCGTACCGGTTCCCAGCACGGTGGTTCCGTCATAGAACGTAACCGTGCCGCTGGTTGGTTGTGTGCTGCCGCCGGTGACAGTCGCAGTGAAGGTTGGCCGTCCGCCGAGAGTCGTCGGATTGCTGTTGGAAGTCACTGCGGTTGCGGTTGCCGTAGCAGTGCCGACCGTTATGGTGAGAGCCGTGGAGGTCGTCGCCGCATAGTTGGTGTCGCCCGAGTAGGCCGCGGTGATGGAGTTTGCCCCGCTCGCCGTAATGCCGTTTGTGCTCAAGATGGCGGTAGCGGTAAGAGTAGCAGTGGGACTGACAGCTACTGTTCCTAGCACGGTGGAGGTTGTCGTATCGGTGAATGTCACGGTTCCGGTCGGTCCCGATAATCCGGGGTTGCGGTTGTTGACGCTGTTACCGCCGGCTCCGAGTCCACTCGCAGCTGCAAAACTCGCCGTCAGTTGAAGCGGTGATCCAGCTGTTATCTGCGTCTCACCAGATGCCAAAGTAGGCGTGACGCTGACCGGGTTCACCGTGAAGTTGAATGGACCGCCGGTTGTCGAGTTGAAGCTGGGATCTCCCGAGTACGTCGCCGTCAGGCTGTGCGACCCGCCAACGAAAGCATTGATGTTCTGGTAGATGACCAGATCCTCAATCGAACTGCTCGTGATGGATCCAGCCGCCAGGAAAGCCTGACCTGTGGAGTTCAAGGGCAGCGTTCCGAGGCTGACCGTGTTTGTGCCGTTAGCGTTAGTAATCGTGTCTGAAATCGTCACGGTACCGGTGGGCACTCCAATTCCAGACCCGCCCCTCGGTATGGCATCGACCCAAACAAACTGGCCGTAGCTGAATGTCGTGGTTGGAGTGATGGCATACGGGGAACTGTTGGACACTGAGCTCGTACCCAAAGTGAGCGTGCTGCTTTCTGGAAGCACCGAAACCGGAATCAGCGTCGAAGTGCTCGATCCAAAGTTGGCATCGCCCGCGTAGCGCGCATAAATGTTATACGACCCGCCCGGCAGGCTGTTGATATTGCCCGAGTAAGTTCCTCCGCTCAGCGTGCCGAACGCGTTCTGTCCGGTCAGCGCCACTTCTTCCGTGAAGTCCGAACTGGTTGTATTGATCGGGTCTCCTAAAGAACCGCTTGAGAGGATGAATCCGACATCGCCGGTCGGCGTGCCAGCATTTCCCGTAACATTGACCGTCACCGGAACCGATGTCCCATGCGTAATTCCAGAAGCGGTCAGACTCATCGTAGTAGCCGAACTATTGAACGTTACCGTGCTCCACTGCGTAGCCAGGTTATAGGCGTTCACCGAACCCAGGCCGGTGCCATAATCGTAGCCTTCCGTGGCCGGCCACCCGATCACTGAAGTGGCCGTCGTGCAGGTCGTACCGTTGCTGGATTCGGAACAGATATTGGTGTTCCCCTGCACCATGTCGTTAAATATGCAGTTCGCGTTCGGGAGCACTGGGCTCGGCGTGTATTCCGCAGCGCAGTTCGACCAACCAGGCGTAGTAGCCTGTTTCGCCGCCAGGGCATACAGCACGTATCCCGGCATGCCTTGTCGTCCGCCGTTATATTGATTGACCAGCGCCTGCACGCCCGCATAGCTGGGAGCGGCGACTGAGGTTCCGCCAACCAATCCAACATCCAGCACGTTTCCGTTCTGATCGACCTCGCAGACACCCTCGCTGCAGTAGGCCGTCGGATCATGCTCGGCCGCAGCGTTGAATGCAATATCCGGCTGATAGCGGTGCGGACCAACAACGATCGGGTTCGCCGGATCCTGCGCCGACGCGATGTTGGCCACCGCCGTTGCGCAGTTAGTGCTGCAGGTGCCGTTGATCGTCACCGTAGGCGCTGAGACATAGCCCTGCCCCGGATTGGTCAGCGTGAGAGCCACTTTGCCGCTGGTGACCTTTGCCGTCGCCGAGGCGTTGATAAAGTTGCAACCGTATTGAGTCGTGCACCCTCCGCCGCTGATGGTCACCGTCGCCGTGCCGGAGTAGCCCGTGTTAGTGCCGCTAAGCGTAAAGCTGGATACCTTGTCACCAATAAATGGATCGCCTTGGCCGGGCATGGGCAGTCCGGGTATCGCGCCCGAACCATTCGTCTGAAAGGACGGTGTCGGGAAAGCCGAGCCCACGCCGCCGTTGCTGGCCCAGAGCTCCTCTTCGTCGCATGCGCCGCTGCCTCCAGCTTCATTCCACGGTATCTCCGGGATATAGCTCAAAGCAGAAGCCAGGCCGTTCGTATTGCTCGCGGACCAAAAAGTGGGCGTGCCCGTGAAAGGGCAGTCGCCACTGTCCGACGTCTGTCCGCCTTCGTTGAACTGCGTGCCTCCCACCGAGAGAACATAAGCATTGCCGTCGTTATCACCCACGGCATAACCCAGTGTTTCGTCATTGTCGCTGGAGTCGTCGCACTCTGCCGGCCCGCTGTCGCCCGAAGCCACCATCAGAGTCTGTCCCTGCGCCGCGCCCTGCTCCGACATCACGAGATAGAAATTAAGTTGCCCCGCCGTGTCCTCAGCTTCGCACCCGCCATAACTCGAACTGATGATGTCGTCCGTGTTGCCTTCCACCATATACATCAACGAAAGATCGACGCCCGCGATGGTCAGCGTGCTCGCTCCAGGCGTGAAATCCACCGTAGCACCGGGCGCATTGCCGCCGGAAATTTCCACATCAAGGTCAGACTCCGAGTCGTCTCCCGGCGAAACTCCCGGATCCTCTCCCGGAATAACGAAGTTGGGGTTATTCACCGGCAGATTGAACATCTGCCGATACGTCTGCACGTCACTCAGCAAAATGTCAGACTGTCCGATGATCCCGATCCTTACTCCAGTTCCGTTGATGCCCTGCTGCAGCAGCGGCAGCGTGTTATAGATCTTGGCAAAATCGTTGGGGCCGACGATCGTATTGTTCGAAGCCAGCTCATTGCTGAATGTATATTTGCGATTGGACTTTTTCATCCTCGACTTCAGCGTCGTCGGGCCCACCATCCGCGGCTTCTTGAAAAAGTTATTCAACCCATGCAAGCCCTCGATCACCGGCCGCAGCGCCGTCGGAACCGAAATATCAGCGTTCGCCGAGATATGCGTCTCCCCATTCGGCGTCTTGAAATAATGCATCTCCGTCTGGAAAGCGTTCTCCACCTGCCCTGACGCGCCGCTGAATTCGATGATCCGTTTATTCTTCCCCACCATCTCCACCGACAGTCCCTGCGCGGCCAGCCAGCTCTTCACCTGCGCGATGTCGGAATCATGCACGCCGAACTTCTCGCCAAATTCTTCCGGCGTCAGCCACTGATGGTGGTTGATCGTCCGCTTGTCCTGCTGCTGATCGATCAGCTTTTTTAGTTCGCTGTCCTGCTCGAAACTCGGTTTCAACACCAGCAGCATATGCCGCATCGGCGTGTTCTCCGGCAGCCGCCCCAGATCGCTCGACTGAGAAATAACCGGCGGCACGTGCCCGTGAAGGATGGTTCGCTTGCTGTTGTCCACGCGCCCGGTGACCCGCGCTACCGGATGCGCGTTAGTGGTCACGGCGGCGAACACGACCTGAGACAACAAGGCCGCCAGAGCAAACGTGGCAGCGAATAGAACCGGACGAATGCGGCAAACGTTTCTCATCAATTCTCCTCCGAGAATGGGTGCTGAAACTGCAAAACAGAACCACGCAAGAATGCGCGTGCAACGGCAGAGCCCCGCTAAGGGGATCCAGCCAATCCCAATCTTTGATCGATCGGAAAATCAGCGCGACCGGAAGGGTAGAAATGTCCGCAACTGATTCCGCAGAGTATTTAAGAATACGAACGTGATGTCAAGAGGAAAACGAAACCTTACAGAGACTTCCGCGATAAACCTCAACTACATCCGGTAGTTTTTATCGAACGGATGACCAGAATAGTCAGCGCACCGCGAATCACAAAAGGGCACGGACCGAAGTCCGCGCCCCCATTCAAGCCCCACACCCCGCTATCGGCTGCGCTTCACATCGCTGATTGGGTTGCACGTCGGGTAGCCACTCGATCCATTGGCGCAGTACCCGACCTCAGGGCTAGCCACCCAGTTCCCGTCGATTAAATTCCACAGCGTCATCTGGACCGGACCGGTTGCCGGAGGATTGCTATATCCCGGCGGCAGATTCTGCTCCGTCCAACTCGTGACATTCCCGATGTTGCCGGACTGATCGTAGGCGTTCTCGCTCGCATCCGTGCCAGCATCCAGTTCATACGCTGTCACCGCTCCCGAGCATCCCGGGTTCGAACTGACCGTCCAGCTGAACGTATCTGAATACGCCGTCAGTTCCGACCCCGGAGTCGGCGACGTGATCGTCGACACGCAACTAGTGCTGCTGCTAGCCGCATAGAAGGTGTACGGGTTGCTGTACCACGTGCCATTCACCTGCGTGTAGAGGGTCACGAAGACCTCACTGCTATCGGTCGGCAACGTAGTCACCGTTTCCGAGGTCGTCGAAGTTGGCAGGGATCCCGACTGATAGTACTGATTCCCGCCCGCAGTGTTGCCCACGTCGATCCAGTAGGCGGAGGCAGTATCGGTGCCCGCCGCCCAGGTAAACGTCACGCTGCTTCCCGATAAGGTTGAACCGTTCGGCGCCGGACTGGTTAGCGTAGCGATCGATCCCCCCGTCGTGTTGAACGCTGTGTATGTGTAGGCGTTCGCTGTCCAAGGGCCGCCGCCGCTGAATTGAGTATAAAGCGTCGCATAAACGTTACCGCCGTTGGTCGGCAAATCGTTCACGGTAGCCTCCAACGTGCTGCTGGATAGGCTTCCCGACTGATAGTACTGATCGCCGCCAGCGGCGCTGCCAACGTCCAGCCAGTACGCTGTCGCATTCGTGCCGGCATTCCAACTAAAAGTCGCGCTGCTCCCGGTCAGCGGTCCGGGAGCGACCGGTGACGACATGGCGGCCGCGGTGTCACCGCTAGCAGGCTGCGGAAAAACGGCGGCGGGACCTAAATGCTGTCCAGATTTCGCGATTGTTGTGACTAAGGGGAGAGTTTTGGTTGCATCTGCTGAAGTCTGTAGTCCTTTTTCCTGACCAGTCGACACAGTTCGGCATTGGCTTACGTCGCTTGCATCGTCAGGTTTCGCAGGCGGACTAAGTTATAGGCAGCCGCGGCAAAGGTGAAGACCCATCCTACCTTGAAGACTCCACGATGCCGAACCTTCCGCAACAGTGCGATCGTCTTTAGCCATCCGAAGCACTCTTCAACGCGTTTCCTTTTCCTCTGACTGATGGCATATCCGGCGTGCTGCGTCGTACGAGCATCAATGGCGCTCCCACCGGGCCGCTCCAGGTTCTGGGCCACGTGCGGCGTGACCTTCAAGTTTCTGCACTCCGCCACAAAATCCGCCGTGTCATATGCCTTGTCCCCGCCCACGGTCACCTGCTTCGTTCCCGGAATCCGCTCCAGCATCACCAGTGCGGCATCGCGCTCCGCCGTTCCGTTGGCCTCGAACACCTCAGTGTTCACGATCAGTCCGTTGCGGTTCTCCACCAGCAGATTCCCGTTGTAACTCAGCTTCGCTTCCTTGCCCTTGCCTTTGCGTGCCATCTTCGCATCCGGGTCCGTCTTCGATGCGTGCGTCTGGTTCGACCGCCTCTCCCCGTGGAAGTCCACCGTCGCATTGCCAGGATCGTCCGGCGGATCGGCGTTCTTGGCATCCTTGCGTTGATAACTCTTCACACTCGCCCACGCTTCCAGTAGCGTTCCATCCACGGTGAAGTGCTCGTCCGAGAGCAGACTCCGCTCGCGCGCCTGCTGGAGCACGGCTTGGAAGAAAGCCTCGGCAATGTCACCATCGAGCAGGCGCTCGCGGTTCTTGGTGAACACGCTTACATCCCAAATGGCGTCGTCCATGTTCAAGCCCACGAACCAGCGGAACAGCAGGTTATAGTCGAGCTGTTCCATCAACAGCCGTTCGCTGCGCACCGAGTACAGCGCTTGCAGCAAGAGCGCACGCAACAACTTCTCCGGCGCGATCGACGGTCGCCCGGTTTTGGCGTATAGCTTGTGGAATCGTGGTTGCAGTTCTCTTAATGCCTCATCGGTCATGACACGAAGAGGACGCAAGGGATGGTCTTGGGGTACTCGCTGCTCCGGGCTTACGTAGCTGAACACATCCAATTGCTGCTCGTCTTTTCCACGCATGCCTTCTTCTTATCAGGTTGTGCTGTGGAAACAAGAGAGTTTCGTGGTACTGCGTCCGCTGCAAATCGAGTTTTTCCGCAGCCTGCTAGGGACTCCGTTCCAAGCCGTATAGCTGTATTGCATGTTTTGCCAGGTTCCGTTGACCAAATACCACCAGGTCACGAAGATGGTGCTGCCGTCGGTCGGCAGCGAATTAACGGTCGTCGACAACACTGTTCCCAGATTGCCGGATTGGTAATACTCGTTCCCACCCGGTTCTTTGCCGATGTCAAGCCAGTACCCCGTCGCCGGGACAGGTGCGGTCGGAACCGTGGCAGACATGGTGGCGGTGTTGTACATGTACCATTGGAAAGTCTGCTTGTTGCTCGTAAGCGTCGCGCCATTGGCCGGGTAGTTGATACCTGTGCCGCACATTGGCTTTATAAGATTGATTTGCTCGACGGCATAGGTCCAATAGAATTCGTTGTCGTCGCTGAAGAGGTAATACACAGCATTGTTGGGCAGCAGCAAGACCGAATTCCCGCCGTACCCGCTCATGTATGGAATCCAGAATTGGCAGGTAAATGTCGAATTGAAGGGATTCGTTGCCAGGCCACCGTTCTCTGTCGCGCCGCTATTCGGTGGGAATTCCGTAGTCGTCCAATACTTGGTCCAGTACTCGTTGTTGTAGTGGTTGGTGTTTGCGACGATAGGCGTGCCTGTATAAAAACCGGAATCGGGAGTAGTCAAGCCCAAGTTTGAAGTCCGAAACATCGTATCGTTCTCCCGGGCCGGATCCAATACCTGAGTACCGTTGATCACGCCATCATTGTTATCAAAGAAATATCCGAACTTAGCGACGTCATCCTGGATTAAGTACATGCCATAGGCGCCGATGGGTTCACCGGTCGCGGAGAGGCCGCCGTCGCCAGTGCTGTTACTGCAAGTACTAGAAGTGCTGTTGTTATTGCACGCCGTACGCATGACCTGCTGCATACCCTGACTCACGTTTAGGTTGGAAAAAACATCACTGAGCGTTTTGGTCCACAGATCAGTGCTGCTGCCCAGTTGCTGTTGGGCGTAGATTTGCATGGCCGAGGTGAGCAGGAAGGCGTCGTCACTGTGGTACACCCACAACGTTCCAGGGGTCGTGTAGTTCGTCTTGAAGAGAGTGAACGCATTGTAGATTTTCGATGGGGTCGTCGGGTTGCCGTAGTTGTAATAAGGAATGGCGTCGAGGAAGTCAGTCATGTCCGTGCTGTTTTCATCGGTCTCGAAGCCACTGCTGTCGTAATTCCCGCTGGCCATGTCCGACATATTGTCGAACGTGGTACTGGTCCAGGTTCCGCCGAGAGTGTATTGCGGAATGTAATTGCTAAGAATATTGCTATAGACCCCGCTACCAAATTGCTCGCCGAGCCGGCTCAGGGCTGTCTCCACAAAGGCCGATTTAGCGACCGAGTACGAGGGCCAGCGCATCTCCGCGCAGAATGCGTAGTCATCCGTGCGCGTTTGGCAGGCGCTGACATAATTGACGCCGTTGATGTACAGGCCATAGCCGGCGATGTAAGTGGGGTGGAGATATTGACCTATAAATTCCGACGTGTTGACGCCGGAATCGGGATAGTCCGTCGCCAGGCTGGTGAAGGGTTTTGTCGGAATCCGATTGCTGATTTCCGCGGCCGCATTGTTCTCCATCGTTGTGTCGCCACTGATCGTGGCAGGAGTATAAGTGGCTGTGAGATTCCCGTAGAAGTTCGCCTGCCAGTATTCACAGACTTCAGTATCGATCTGGTAAAACACGTGCGAAATGCTCGAACCTTTGAAAAGGAAAGTCATCTCCCCGTTGTGCACGCAGTTCTGGTCGTACTCCGCCAGTGTGAAGGGGAATGAAGCACGGCTGTATCCGCTATCACTGGTTTCATTCCAAACCCGTCCATAGCCGATGATGATGTTCCAGTGCCATGCGGGACTAATCGGGCTATATCCTGTGCCGGTCTGGGTTGAGGTTCCGAAGTACTGCAGGCCTTGCGTAACCGGAATGAGCCAACTGCCGTTTTGCACGAATTGAAGAGTCAGACTGGTGGAACTGCTGGTGTTCCCCGGCAGATGTTTCCACGCCGTGACAGTATCGTATTCAAGCGGATCGTACACATCGGTGAAGTTGCCCGTGGTTGTTACCGACGCCAGGGTCAAAGTTCCTTCAAAGGTATTGGTGGGCGCGGCGGCCGTGGCAGGAATTCCCCACCCGTTGGTATCACTCACTATCGCTGATGGCTGCGAGGTGCCCGTTAGGGTAGCGTAGGTATTGACAGTCCGGCTGACCACGCCGCTGCCAGTGAGCGGATCCCCCGGCATCGGAGTGACCTGCGCTGACGTTGCTGCGCATCCCAGAATTGCCCACGGCAGAAGGGCCGTGACAGTGAGTAGACGGGAATACTTCATGATGTAGCCTCCTCCGGTTCCTTGACCAAGCCTTTTCACCCGCTGGCTGGCTACATTTCGTGGGTCGTTGTCCCGCGAACGGAAGTTATGTCGCCACTGTGATTTCCGCACACTCTATGCAGTCTCCTGCAAGGTTGTCAAGAACAAAACGATTTCCTCAAATATTTTCGACGCGATTGCACTAGGAGAGAGAGGAGTCCAGAACTAGGAACCGTCACCCAAATTACTGCAACGTTGCAAGGTTTCTGGAGAACACCAACTGAGGGAGAACAGCCTTAATAGCTATTTCCCGGGCATGGTTAGAGGTCCTAGCCCAGCCAATGCGGGCGATTCACGGAATTGTCCACGATAACAAGGAAAGTTAATCGGAGTGTCACGAAATGATTTAAGAATCTGACCTAGCCGCAGCGTGCCTGACCGTCTTACCTCCCGAACACGACTGAGATCGATGGTGAAAGGAATTTGTTCCCCAACTTCACCCGATTGATGAACGATCTCTCCTTCCGGTCCGACGATGATCGATCGTCCATTGCCGAGCTGACCGGCACAGTTTACATCCACGAAATAGCACTGGTTGGTGATGGCACTGGCCTGCGCAATGATCAGTTCCTGCGCCCGGTCAATGGTTCCAGTCATCGTCGGATGAATAATGATCTCGGCGCCCTTCCACACCAGCGTGCGAGTCGTCTCCGGCACCCACCCGTCATAGCAGATAGAGACTCCAAAGCGGCCAACCTCGGGAACGTCGAATACGACAAATTCATTTCCGGACTTCACTCCTTTTTCATAAGGCAAAAAAGGATACATCTTACGGTATCGCGCAACGATTTCGCCCTCGGGATTGATGACCGGCGTGGTGTTGAAAATATCGTCTCCGACTCGCTCGTAAATCGATCCCGGAATCAACCACACATTATTTTTCTTGGCTAGCGCCTGATAACGCGTTTCGGTCGGGCCGGGCATCGTTTCGGCAAAACTTAACCCTGGCCCAAAGGAGCAAAGCTCGGGAAGCACCACCATGCTTACCCAAGGAAATCTCGCCAGTACCCGCGCGGTTTCTTTTTCCAGACGATCGCGGTTATCGGCGAAAGGCAAATCGACCTGTAAGGCTGCAATCGAGAATAATGACATGTCCGACTCCAATAACGACCGCGGCTATGTACGTAGTGCGGACTGTGGCACGGATTATGGAACAGCTTGAGCACCCTCCACGTTAGTCAAATCATCGACGGCGCCGTGGTCCAGCACCCACGCTGGGATCGCCGACGCAAAAGTTGCAAAAACTAGAAGCACCAGTGCCGTCGCGATTAACGCCGAATAATTACCAGATCCTACAATGAATGAAAATAGCATGGGGCCTGACGCCAAACCCATCTTAGAAGCAAAGCCACCCCATACCGCGGTTTGACCAGTTCGATCGAAACGGGCGCACATGCCGAGCAAGTGCGAGATCACGAAATTCCAAGTGATACCTGTAGCAATGTTTGCCGCAATCCAAATCCACTTCACCTCACAGTAGTTAAAGACATAAGTGCCAACAAGTGTCAATAACATCCCGCCGATGATCGGCTTGAAAATCCCAAAGCGTGTGGAGACGACGATCACCAAGACTGCGCCGAGTGTAGCGATCCAGTTCGCGACGCCGAGCGTTTCGCTGATAAATGTCACCTCAAGTCCGCGGCCCTTCCCTAGTCCGATAATGAAAGCAAATAGCCCCATGTTCGCAGCTTGAAAGAAAAAAACCGAGAAGAGCGCTAGCAGCAGCGGTTTCAATTGCAATCGATCGGGCGTCGCACCCGACGCGAGCGGAGCCGGCGCTCTTACTGGATAATCAGGCAGGAACTGCAGCATCACCAGCGTCGTCAAGCTGAACAAAATCAACGTAGCAAATAAAATATTCGTGCCAAATTTCGGCACCAGCAGCGGCAAGCTCATTACGCCCAGCCCGCCCGCGAAGACCTGTACCAGAAGCAGCACGCCGAAAGTCCGGTCTGGCGCCGTGGTACGGGCAAAGATGGAAAAGCTTGTCCCCACCAGCATTCCACCAATGAAACCGTGCAGGAATCGAGCTCCCATGAGCGCGATCGGATCCTTGATCAGCATCGATAGCAGGTCCATGCCGATCAATCCCAGCAAAAGGAGGTGAGCGGCAGTTCTCCAGTTGATGCGTCGAACCAAAAACGCAATGAGGAACGCTCCGGCAGCTGCGCCATAGACATTGCTGGAACCGACCAGACCTGCCTGTTTGTTGGTGAAGCCGAGGCCAACCTTCAGGCCGTCGACCAGTGCGGGCATGATATTGACGTAGAAAAATCCGGCGGTAGCAAGAAACGCCAACAAAACGCGCGCCAGCATGCTGTTGGGAGCGACTTTCGGCAGGCGGCTGAAGAATTGCGTGGACATTTCTCCCCTATTACAGTCAAACAGCGACCTGGAGTATAGCAGCATCGTCAGAGCCGGATTGGAACGGCTCTGCTTTTTCAACTGAGAGAACCCCATAAAAGTCATAGACCCCAACGCGGGAAATTTTTTCATGATAGACGTGATAGAAAGGATTACCGATGAGACAGAGGATGCTGTTCTTTTTGCTGTTGCTGCAGGTAACCGGGGCAGATGCCGCGGCCACAAAGCCGGTGCCGGGCGACCCCCTAAAGGGGACTGGAACTGTAAAACGGTCCGTTCTCAGTTACAGCGAACTTTTTTCAAACCTTGCCCCAACAACTCCAGTCGATGACAGTGAGGGCTTTGCGTTGCCTGCGAATGCCGCCGTTCCCTCTCAGGCATTCGAAGGGACATTGACGCTTTCTGACCCGGCATTGCGCGGCAGTGCTCGGATTCTCCGAGACGACTTCGGGGATGACGGCGCGACCAATTTCCCGTGGCAGCATCTGCCAGCTTTTAGTTTTCAGTTCGTACAGAATGGAAGCTATCTGATTCCCGTTCAGCAAGGTCTCGTAATCACCGGAAGTGCAGCGTGGAATTACATCGTTGGACCCGGACGAGTGTGGCGGGAAAGGAGCGACAAGGGTTACATGCGCGCTTCCCTTCCCTTCGCCCTGATAGAGAGAAATCAGAACTGCGTCCACAACGGAGAAATGACATTTCTATTCAACCGCGCGAAGCGCCCTAACATTTCGAAGGTTCGTTATCAGGTCACGCAGGAGACCTGCCTGTACTTCAAGCTTGATATGTGGGGACAACTGGCTGCAACTTATGCTCCGGGGGGCGTCGCCAACGACCAGGCACTGGAGAACGCGGAAGCTACCGAAGTGGCAAACCGATTGCCCACTAAGCCTTTCAGCGCTTTGGCGACAGACTATCCCAACTCCGGGATCGATATTGCCAACTTCACTCGCGGCTTTCATTCGCCCACCGACATAACTACTTATGGACTGCTTATTCATGGCGTTAACTACGCCAGCCGCTGCCAGACGCGTTACGGCGCTTACGCTTTCTGTGACAATATGCGCTTGCCCTCTTACTCATTGGCAAAGTCGTCTTTCGCCGGAGTGGCGATGATGTGGCTGGGGCAGAAATATGGGAGCTCGATTTATGGCCAACTGATTCGGGACTACGTCCCGCAATACCTGGACGGCGGCGACTGGACAAATGTGACCTTCAGCAATGCCGCAGACATGGCCACGGGGAATTACATCAGCGCGAATAATCAAGCAGACGAGGGCAGCCCGCAGGAACTCGCGTTTCTTATCGCCGAGCCCTACGCTACAAAGATCGCAGACGCATTCACGCCATTTCCGCACAAGGCTGCTGCGGGAAGCACGTGGGTATACCAAACCCACACGAGCTTCATTCTGACTCAAGCCATGAACAGCTACTTGCAGCAACAGCAAGGTAGCGGGGCAGACATCTTCAATTCGATCCGCGACGCCGTTTACAAGCCGCTGAATATGAGTCAGGGCAGCTTATCCATGCTACGAACGGACAACAGCGCGTCCGGAAGACCATTTGGAGGCTATGGACTATTTTTCATCCAGGACGACGTCGCCAAAATCGGAAGTTTTCTCAACAACAGCGGCGGAGTAATTACGACTAACGGTGCGACGAGGAGCGCGCAAGTGCTCGACCCAACCCGGTTACAAGAGTCGCTATTCCGCACCGCGAAGGCGTCCACTCTAGGTGTACCCGTGCCAGATACGGGGACACCCGCAGTCCCGAACACGTTTCGGTATCACAACCAGTTCTGGGCAAAGCACATGACAGGCGCCGAATTTCCGCAGTATCGCTGCGACTTCTGGGTGTCCTTCATGAGCGGCTACGGGGGCAACATTGCGCTGTTACTGCCGAATGGAGCAACCTACTACATTTTCAGCGATGGCAATGAGTTCGTTTGGTACGCGGCGGTGAACGAGATCAACAAAATTGCGCCGCTCTGTCACTGAGGATCTGCAACAGAGGGCCGATCGAACACGCTGCGTCCGCCCACAAACGTCTGCAGCACTTTTACATCTTTGAGTTCGTCCGAGGGCACGGTGAGCACATCGCGGTCTACCACAATGAAGTCGGCGAGTTTCCCTGGTTCGAGTGAACCTTTGCGGTCTTCTTCAAAGCCCGCGTAGGCTCCGTTACGTGTATAGAGGCTGAGCGCCTGTTCGATCGTGATTCGTTCCTCTGGCGCTAAGATTTGGCCGCTCTGCAATTCCCGGCGCACCACTGCGGCCCAGATTCCCCACCAGGGGCTGAGAGGCGTCACTGGAACATCAGAGCCAGCCGCCTCGACAATTCCGTTTTCTAGATAAGATTTTGCCGGATACGCCCAGCGCACACGTTCTGGCCCGTACTTCTCGAACCAACTTCCAATCCAATACACAAAGGGAGGATTTCCGTCGACCAGCACATGAAGTTCGCGCAATCGTTTCTGCACAGCCGGAGTTGAAATGCCGGCATGCACAATTCGAAAGCGATGGTCCTTCAGACCGAGCTGCCCGATCACAGCCGCATAAGAATCTAGTACCTCGTCAATCGCGCGGTCGCCGATGGCGTGCGTCTCCAATTGCCAGCCGGCCCGGGCGGCAATTAAGTGCGCCTTTTGCATGTCAGCCAGAGTCCAGCGAAGCACACCTAAATTGTCCGGCTCCCCGATTACTCCTGGCGGATAAATCGCGATGGTGCGCGCCCCCATACCGCCATCGGCAAACATTTTTGCGGCTCCAAATTTGAGCATATCGTCGCCAAAACCGGTATGTACGCCCATCTGCGCAAGCCTTTCCGCGTCAGCGATACTCCCGATCCTTGGTGACATTTGCACCCGTATCTTCAGCCAACCGCGACGGTACGCTTCCTGATACCCACGAATCTCGTCCGACGAAATGTAAATATCGTGGATGGAAGTAAGTCCCACCTCCGCTGCCTTTTCGGAGATGAGCTTGGCGGCGCGCTCGTTTATATCAGGTGGATCTTTCGGAAGAATCGCGGCGACGAGTCCCATCGCTGTGTCCTTCAGAATTCCGGTCGGTTCTCCCGCTGCGTTGCGCTCGATCACTCCGCCTTCCGGATCATGAGTATCCTTCGTAATGTTAGCTAGCTTCAGCGCCAAGCTGTTGGCCACAGCCAGGTGACCGCTTACGTGTTTCAGATAAATCGGATCGTTCGGTGCGGCGCTATCAAGATCTGCTCGATTGATGTAACGTCGCTCGGCCAATTTGGCGTCGTCCCAACCGGCTCCTATAATCCACTGGCCCTGGGCAATCGTGGCGGCGCGGTGCGCCACCGCTTGCGCGATCTCCTCGATAGAGTGAACAGTCGGGTATCCGGCATCAATCTCGCCACTCAAAATACTTTTCACCCACTCCATGGCATGAGTATGCACATCAATGAGGCCGGGCAGAACCGTGTGCCCATGCAAGTCAAGCAATTGGGTCCGGGAACTGGCGCACCCTGTGAGTGCCTGGCCCTCCCCGAGTGCGAGGATTTTTCCGTCACGCACCGCCAAGGCGTCTACTATCCTCTTTGCTCCGTCCATCGTAATAATGTGACCATTGCGAATTACAAGGTCGGCATCGGCGCACGTCTGCGCCGCACAAACCTGGACGATTGCGGGAGTGAAGCAGACCGTTGCGAGCAGCGCCAGCGCTGGAATCGTGTGATGCCCTTTCATCAGCAGCCTTAGGTACAACCCGAAGTGCGAATATCACAACGCCAACTTAGAAGGTCGCTGGCGTATTCACCCACAAAAGCAACGTCTCCTTTTCGCTGAGACTTTGCCAGCGATGCGCGCGCGTGCTCTCGAAATACAAACTGTCACCCGCCTCCAGTGTGTAATTCTCCATCTCATCGAGCCATATCTCTAATGTGCCTTGAAGCACATAGATAAATTCCTCGCCCTCGTGGCTATAAGAGCCACCGCTGCCGGCACCAGGCGCGATACGAAACAGATGGGGCTCCATTGCCTGGTTGCCAAATGCGAGCAATTCCATCTGGACGCCCGGATTCGGCTCCAGAATTTTACGGTCCCTTGGACGCACCAGCCGCCGGGTATTGTCGCTGTCGGCAAAAAACGACAGCACACTCGTCTTATACAAACGGGCGAGTTTCTGCAAAGTGGCAATCGATGCATTTGAGTAGCCTCGCTCCAGCGAACTGAGAAAGCTGACCGACACGCCGGTTCGCTGAGCTACCTCGGCTAGCGTCAATCCAATATCCCGACGTAGCTTCACCAATTGTCGGCCAATAGCTTGTCGTTTGCGCTTCTCTCCTGAAGCACGGTCGTCGGCGCCCTTGCCGACCTCTAACAGCATGGCGGCTATGCCCGCCGGGTTCACTCGTTTCACGGTGCGGAGGTATTTAATTCGCTTGAGCTTTTCCAGCGCTCCCTGCGAGTACATCCGATACCGGCCCTGGCTGCGCGTTGGCGTTAACAAACCCATGCGTTCCCAATTACGCAAGGAAGAGGCACTGACGCCCAGCATGCGAGCCGCTTCACCAATCCGGAAATAAACTGGAAGTTTCTTCAACGCCGTTATTCCCCGTAGCGTGCGCTATTCTCGTAGACTCTTTAATCGTCGTCAAGGCTAATATGCAGGAATGATGTAATCTTGGCGAACTACGCCAAGGCGACGCCAGCTCCGCGCTGCCAACATTATTTTAGCTTGTTGGCCCCCACAAACTTTTTCTCTTGACAAACCTTACAGGATCGTTGATAGAGTACGCGAAACACAAAATCCGATTCTATTGCCGTGCAGTGGCGACAAGAACTTCAATGACTGTCCGGTCAAATGCCGGCAGGGGGATGGACGTATGAAGGGCTTTGGGCAATTGGCAACGTGGCCGGCACTCGTATGCTTTTTGATCGTTTCGTTGGTATCAGCGAACGCGCAATTCACAGATGGCGATATTGCGGGAACCGTAAGTGATCCGAGCGGCGCAACCCTTCCTGGGGCCACCGTCACGATTACCAATCAACAGACCGGGCATGTGGACCAAGCGCAGACCGACAAGATTGGTTACTACCATGTGCAACACCTTCCTCCGGGCGCTTATCAAGTCCGAATCGAGGCTCCTGGCTTCAAAGTCATAGTACTGAATGATGTAGCCGTGAACGCCAGTGCGACTACTCCGGCCAATGCGAAGCTGCAGGTCGGGACCGCGCGTGAAACGGTCGAGGTTAACGCGGGCATCGCTTTAGTACAAACCGAAGAGGGGCGACTATCGAATACCATTACCGATCGCGAGGTCGAAGATCTTCCCCTCAACGGCAGGCAGGTCTACCAGTTGGTAACCGAAGAACCGGGAGTGACCGCGACCAATGCCCCGGTGGTTTCCAGCGTGCCCTCGCCGACCTCTTCGGTGACCTTCAATTTCGGATTCATCGCCAATGGTTCAACCCCCCGCGGCAACAACTTCGTGCTAGACGGCACTTCCAACAATAATGAGTGGCTCGGTGGAACTCCCCTGATTTACCCGTCGCTCGACGCCATTGAGGAGGTCCAGGTTCAAACTCTGAATTTCTCCGCCGAATATGGCCGTAACAATGGAGCCATTGTGAACATTGTTACCAAGTCGGGTACGAACGACTATCACGGTGACGCGTTTTACTCGGGTCGCAACACCGCGCTTGACGCACGAAACTACTTCGACGACTTTGCAAAGGGTCCGTTGCGGCTCAATCAGTTTGGCGGCGCCTTTGGCGGCCCTATCCAGAAGAACAAAACCTTTTTTTTCATGAACTATGAAGGCTCACGCTTAACCGACAGCCTTCCGGCGGCTGTGATTACTGAGACTCCTTACACAGTGAGTCTAGCTCCGCCGGGTAGTCTGGCGGCGATGTTCTTTAGCGATTTTCCTGGGCCCGCCTGTTTCTCACCAATCGCAAACAACCTCTACCAATGCAATTCCGAGTCACCGCAGACCGAACCCAATCGATCCGACCAATACCTTGTCAGGGTTGATCATCACATTAAATCGGGAGACGAAGTTTTTGCGCGCTGGGTCTCCAACATCGCTTCTGCCGATGTGGCGCGCTCGGAATTATTCGGCGCCGGAATTCGCGGATTCACCGCTCCCTTTCACGGTGAGTTCGGCGATCTCGCGACGGGATACACGCATCAATTTACTCCCACCACGCTCAACGACTTCCGCTTCTCCTACAGCCGTAACAGCAGCCATATCTCTTTCGGCATGCCCAGCAACAGCGAAACAGCCGGCATTCTGAAGGGCGCGGGCTTGCCGGAAAGCGATTTTGCCTGGCTTTATTTCGACGATGGCACATTGCCCTTCGGCGGCGAGCTTTACGTTCCCAGAGATTTCGTCTTCAACACCTTTAAGCTGAATGACACCCTGCTGCACACCGCGGGAAGGCACTCGCTCAAATTCGGATTCGAGTTCAACCGTATTCAGGAAAATAGTAACTACCGCCTCTATAGTTCTCCGTTCTTTGAGTTCAGCAGCATCGGAGACTTCGCAGTGGGTTTAACCGGTCAACCCTACTTAGAAGAAGCCACGGTGAACGCCGATTACGGCAGTCCGAATTACGGTGACTTCACCGACACGCCGCGCCACTTCCGTTGGAACCGTTGGGCCGCTTTTGTGCAGGATGATTGGAAAATCCGGCCTAACCTTACGCTGAATTTAGGTTTGCGTTGGGACGTGTTTCCCGGACCCACGGAGACGAATCATGAACTCAGCAACATTATTCTGGGTTCTGGCACAAATATCTTTCAGCAAATCTCGAGTGCTACTGTCGGACGAGTGACCAAGCTCTGGGATACGGTCTACCACAACTTTGCGCCGCGAATCGGCTTTTCCTGGGACCCCCTTGGCAATGGGATATCTGTCTTCCGTGGCGGGTTCAGCATCGCTTACAACGAGCCCTATTCGAATTTGTATACCAACGCCTCCCGCCTCGATCCCCCCGAGGCGAATACAGCCTATGTTGAACCCATCATAGGGATCGGCACAACCTACCCCATCCCTTATTCATTTCCTTTCCAACCCGATCCAGACTTCGCAGGCCCACCTCTGCCTAATGGAGACATCGGACCGGCTTCGAGCGGTATTGAAATCGTCCCCAACGGCGTCGATCCTCACCTGCGCACGGCTTATGCCATGCAGTGGTTTCTTGGATACCAACGCGCACTGGGCCGCGACTACGGTTTCACTATTAACTATGTCGGAACGCGAGGCGTAGGAGGCTATACCCGGGAAGATTACAACCGTTTTGATGGAAATATCTGCAACCAGACCTCCTGTTCCTACACGTTCACGGGATTGAACTATGGCTGGGGACAGATCACGTATATCGGCAATGAGAGTCAATCCAATTACGAGGGCATGAACACGCAATTTCGCAAGAATTTCTCCCGCGGCCTGATGTTCACCGCCAACTACACTTGGGGCAAGGTGCTCGACCAAGTCACCGAAGGGGGCTTAGGAGATTATTTCAACACCAATGGTTACGGAATTCTTTACAGCGGTGTCTCCGATATCGAGCACCCCCACCAGGACTACGGCCCTTCGGAATTCGATGTCACCCATCGCTTTACGCTGACCGGCCTTTGGAATCTCCCGGGCCCAAAGGGAGGTGGGCCGAAAAATAAGGTGCTTGGGGGATGGGCGCTAAACACAATCATTTCGCTGCAATCCGGCCGCCCCTTTGATGTGTACTGCGGTCAAGCTTGGTACAACGGTTGCGATTTCAATATGGACGGTCTGCCCTATGATCGTCCCAACCGTCCAGCTGGGATCAAGACTGTGGGTTTCAGCAACTCGCAATTTGTCAATGGGCTCTTCGGCGATCCAGCGCTGACATACTCGGCCAGCTTATTTAGCCGGGGCTCCGCGGCGATCCAAGTCTTCTGTCCGGACCATTCTGAGCCATACAGCGGACTGAACTCGATTCTGGATTATGGCCCGGTGAATAGCGGGCCGGGCGCGCAGTGTGTCCCGGTGGGTGAGGACGGTAATCTAAGCCGGAATGCGTTTCGCGGCCCCGCGTTCAAAGATGTCGATCTCTCTTTGGTCAAGACAACAACCGTCACTGAGCGCGTAAAAATCGAGTTCCGTGCAGACGCATTCAATCTTTTCAATCGGCTGAATCTTTACAACCCAATTGGCGACATGAGCAGTCCGCAATTTGGGCAATCGACTGCGTCTTTCGATCCACGCGAGATCCAGTTAGGCCTGAAGGTAATGTTCTGAAGAGGTGATGTTGAGTACCTTCTTCATACCTGATCATTCTGAAAACGGCTAGCCGCAAAAATGCCAGAAGAATTATCGCTTCGTCCTATCACGCAGCTGGCCCCACTCATTCAGAATAAGCAAGTCTCTCCCCTAGAGCTTTTCGATGAGACGTTGAAGAGGATTACCGAACTACAGCCCAAGTTGAATAGCTTTATCACAATTACCGGTGCCGAAGCTGAAATACTCCAGGGCCACTATCGAGGTCCACTGCATGGCATACCGATCTCGATCAAGGATTTGTTTGCCACCCGCGGTGTGCGCACGACGGCAGGCTCGAAGGTTCTCGACAAATGGATTCCAGATTTCGCGACCGCCGTTAGGCAACTGCGCACAAGCGGGCATGGTGATGGTCGGGAAAACCAACATGCACGAGTTTGCGTATGGCGTGACTAATGACAACGTCCACTATGGCCCCGCACGCAATCCGTGGATCAAACGAGGGTGGCGGGTGGCTCGAGCGCCGGATCGGCTGCGGCGGTTGCCAGTTCACAATGCACGGCATCGCTCGGTACGGATACCGGCGGCTCGATTCGGATTCCTTCCGCGAGGTTTGCGACGTGGTGGGCATGAAACCGACCAATGGCCGAGTGAGCCGTTTTGGCGCGATCCCGCTGGCATGGTCCCTCGATCACGTCGGTCCTATCACCAAGACGGTGGAAGACGCCGCGATCATGCTTAGCGCGATAGCCGGGCCAGATCCTAATGACCCAACTGCGAGTTCAAAACCCGTGTCCGACTATCGAAAAGCTATGATGGAGAGCGTTCGTGGATTGCGCCTCGGCATTCCACGACAATATTTTTTTGATGACATCCATTCCGAAATCCGCCAAGCCGTTGACAAAGCGATTCTCGAACTGGAAAGCCTCGGGATGGCCACGCTCGAAGTGTATGTCCCGAATCTGGGGAATTGCGCGGCTATGGAGGCACACATCGTACGCGGACAAGCGGACAAGCCCGAAACCGACAAAAATCTCGGCAGCGATCCGCGCCAACAAACAAGAAATAGGGGCACGAACCGAAGTCCGTGCCCCTTGTGTTTTGCAATGATCAGTCGACTAGTTTGTGTACATGTAAGCGTTGCTCAGCCACTGTCCTCCGACATACGAGTACAGCGTCACATACAGTGTAGATGAGCCGTTTCCGGGCAGGCTATTCACCATCACGCTCGTAACGTTGCCCAGGTTGCCGGATTGGTACACATCGTTCCCACCCGGTGCAACCGCACTGATATCTAACCAGTACGCGGTAGCGCCGTTACCCGGAGTCCACGTGAACGTAGCTGAATTCCCGCTGATGAACGATCCCGGAGTCGGCGTCTGCATGACCGCCAATCCGGCGCTTGCGTTCAGCGCGTAGAACGTGTACGGGTTGCTATACCAGTTGCCCGCCACCTGCGTGTAGAGGGTCACGAAGACCTCGCTGCCGTCGGTTGGCAACGTAGTCACCGTCTCCGAGGTAGTCGAAGTCGGCAGCGATCCCGACTGGTAGTACTGGTTCCCGCCCGCAGTGTTGCCCACGTCGATCCAGTAGGCTGAGGCAGTATCCGTGCCCGCCTGCCACGTGAAGGTCACGCTGCTTCCGGTCAGAGTTGTTCCGTTCGGCGTCGGATAGGTCAGCGTAGCGATTGCGCCTCCAGAAGTACTGGCATACCCCGTCGCCGTGTACTGGTACTCGTTGTACACCCAGTTGCCGTTTAGCAGCGACCATAGGGTGATGTAGATGGTGCTGCCATTGGTGGGTAGGTTGGTAACGGTCTCGCTCGTGCTCGTTCCGAGGTTGCCGGACTGGAAGTATTGATTCCCGCCCGAGGTGCTGCCGGCATCGATCTGATATGCCGTTGACCGCGTACCTGCGTTCCAGGTGAATAACTGGCTGCTACCGGTCAGCGTCGAACTGGGAGTTGGCGAGCTCATGGTTGCAATCTCGCCGTCTGCGCCGTACGCCGTGTACTGATACGCGGTGTACGACCACGCCCCGTTCACGTAGTACCACCACGTCACGTAGATCGTGCTGCCATTGCTGGGAAGTCCGGAGACCGTCTGTGCGAAGGTTGTCGGAGACAGGCTGCCGGATTGCAGGTAATTGTTTCCGCCGGCGGTGGAACCTACGTCCAGCCAGTAGGCGGTTGCTCCGGGCTGAATGCACCAGCCGAAAGTCGCGGTGGTGCCTGTTAGCGTTGATCCCGGAGTCGGATTGTAGACCGCAGGGGTTGTCGAGCCGCTCCAGTTGCACTGACCGAGCAGATAAGCCGCATTAGGCGTACCGAGCCCCGTTGCAAGATCGTACCCTGGCGCCGCCCCGTATGTTGGCTGGTATGAGCTGGACGCAGTTCCCGGGCTGGTGTTGGCCACGGCAATTGCGCCGCTGCCTCCGCCTCCGGTCAGGGTGATGGGAGTCTCCGGCTGGTAGCCCACGCCGCCGCTGGTGACGCTGATTGCATTGACGTAATTCGGCCCTTGGCCAATAGTGGTTTGGGTAAGGAGCACTTCCTCCTCTCCCTCATAGTAGTTGTTGCTCCCGAAACCCACGATGAAGTCGCCTGCGTAACCCGCAGTCTTCGAGGTGATTGTGACCGTGTGGGACGAGACACTGGACGTAACCGACGAACAGCCGGCGAGCGAGGTATTCAGACCCGACGCCATGGTTGTGGTGGACGAGCCGCTCAGCGTGTAGGGTCCGCAGAGCACTGCCCCCGTCGGACTGAAAATCTCGATCGAGAATCCCGCTGCCGAAGTGCTCTCGATATTTGCCGTCCATACGGCCGTAGTGGAACTGGAACTGACCGTTGCGGTGCAAGTCGCCTGACTTCCGCCCGAGTAAAGGGTAGTACCAGTCGGCGATAGGTAGGCCGCGTTATTAGTCGGCCCGGCAACGGTACACGTCGGAGCGGAAGTGTAGCCCGTACCGCCCGTGATGATGGTTGCGGTGGTAATCACGTCAGTACTGTCAACCCCGTACGTGCCGCTGGGTTTATAGCAGTGGGCTTCTTCCGTCGTGCCGTTGTCTTCGCAAGCCAGGTCAATATCGCCCTGCGTCACGTCGTTGAAGGCGCAACCGGCAGTATTGCCGGTGCTGGAATTACACCCGCTGCCGAGGAAGGTCCCACCAGCCGTTCCGTACTGGTTTTGACCGATCTGGTAGTAGATGGGATTGGGATTGCCCCAGTACTCGCCGGTCTGCTGATTGATGAGCGCCTGGATGGCGGCCATGGTAGGCGTGGCTACGGAGGTTCCGCCGAAGCCTGACCAGGTGCTGGGAGCGCCGGAGCAGGACGCCGAACCGTCCGAGGTGTAGCTAGGGTCAGACCAGCAAACCACCTGGTAGTGCCCCCAAACCCCATTCGCGGCAAACAGCGACACATCCGGAATGTCACGCACTCCGTCGGACGGCTGCCCATAAACGGCCACTCCGCCGGCCAACGCACTACCCGACTGATACGAGGGCTTAGGATAGCCTTGGCACTGCGGCTCCGAGATAAGGTACGAGCGCGTATTCGCGCCGCCCGATCCCGTGGCGCAATTGCTGGCGCCACCGCTGCCCGCGCCGGTACTTAGGTAGGAAGTGCTGACGTTGAAGGTGCTGTTATTACAAGTATGCGGGGTCGCCCCATAAGGTACGAAACTGCTGGTGGCGACTTCGGAGATCAGAGCGTTCGCGCAGGAATCGTCCCACGGCATCTCCGGAATGTACGATTCGGCGGAGCCGTAATATGCGGAGTTCGTCGAGCTCCAGTAGCTACTGTTCCCCAACCCTCCATTCTCGCCGGTCTTACCGTTATAGGTATCCTCGAAGTCGGTCCCGCCCACAGTTACGTTATATGGCGTCGCACCCCATCCGGTCACGCCCAAGCTGGTGACGTCGTACTCGCTGCCCGCCGAAAAGTCGTTAGAACAACTGGATGGGCCTTCATCACCAGCGGCGACGAAGACCGAGAAGCCTGCTGCAGCCGCCTGTTGATAAGTGCTGGCGAAGGCGGCGTTGCCCCCATTGCCGGTTACCGCTTCACAGAGCCCATAGCTCACGCTAATGACACCCAGCGTCGGCGACGCCGAATTGATCAAATTTTGCGTGGCGATCAGGCCACCGAACGTGAAGGAGCCAGACGGGCACGAGATCAGGCGGATGTTGGCGCTGGGCGCTACCGCGCTCGCGACCTCCACGTCGAGGTCGGCTTCACTATCATCCGCATTAGTCCCGGGATCGGTACAGCTTCCGGGATGTAACAGAGAGTAGTTACCCTGTGGGAACTGTGTGTTAAGGCCAAAAGTCGTGACGTAGCTCGTCCAGTCACCCAGATGGTTGGTACCGCCATACGTATCGGTGTCCTCAACTAGGTATATCGTCTGGCCCTGGCCCGAGATACCCGCGCTGTAAAGCGGAGACAGGCTGTAGATCGTCTGGTCGTCCTGCGGCACAACCGCATAGCAGGTCCCGGGTTCGGTTGGGAGAGACGAGGATGAGGCGCAGCCCGCAGCGGTATAGTCCCTTGCCGACCTATGCATCGGGTGAGGCCTGAAGTCGTTCAGCGAGAATATCCCCTTGATCGCAGGCGCCAGCGCCGCGGGAATCTGCGGATCGCTCATGTTCGAGAAATGCATCTCGCCGTTCGCGTCAAGCTGGTGGATCTCAGTATGGAAAGCCTCGCGGATCGACCCTGCCGTGCCCGAAAAGTCGATCATCATGCGGCTCGTGTAAACCTGGTTAATGCGAAACCCGTGCGACTTCAGCCAGCTCGTGATCGTGTCGATATCCTGCTGCGCTAGGCCGTACTGCGCTCCAAATTCCTCGGCGGTCAGCCAGTGGTGGAAATTCGGTGAGCTTCGGTCGTTAAGCGAGTCGAGGTACCGATCGAGTTCCTGGTCCTTTTCAGGAGAACGCTGCAGAACCATCAGTATGTGGTCGGCATCCCAGCTGTCGGAGACGCGGCCGCGATCGTTTTTGTGGTTCGCCTCCGGGCGAGTGTTGCGCCCGAGCGTCACCAGTTGGCCTTCGTCGATCGCCTGTGTGATCCGAGGCGCAGCGGCGCTTGTTGAAGCGGCATGGGAAAACCCCGGCAATGTCAGGGCAATTGTTGCAACAAATAAGACCACTAAGTTCAGGGTCCAGGAACGAGACGCAGACTTCTGGTTTGGCATGGGGACACTATTCTCCTGGGCGAGATTTTCAGTATGACAGCTGCGGAAGGTAAGCCAAAAACACGGCTTCAGCGGTTTTCGTGGATTAGATACGATTTTCAGGGGTCCGTCAAGAAAATACGACGACCGGATAGCGGGTTAGTCCGAAATCGTCCCGAAGCTACCGAAGACGTTTAGATTTGTTTGTGGTCGAGCAGCAGCGGAAAGGGGCGTGGCGAGACGCCTGAGCGAAAAAATCAATCGGCTGTGGGATCGCCGAAGGAAGGCCTCCAATAACGAGTACTGCAAGAATTACAGTGTAATAAGTACCCAAGTGTGCCTCTTTAACCACATTCGCCCCTCAGCATTATCACACACTTGCAGCCTTGCCCTGCACCACCGGCCAGGCGTGCATTTCTTACCGGCTCTTTGTATGTATCACTATGTACGTATATTTATCTAAGTACAAAGTGTTTCACGTGAAACATTGTACGTACATTGGAGTCCAATCGGAGAGGAAACACAAAAATCGCCGTGGTACGCTGAAGCTGATTTCCTGGAGGGCGGCAAGATGGAAATGAGATTAGCGGATCGAGTAAGAGCAACCGACAACTGGTTGTGGCCGATTGTTTTGTTTCTGTTAGCCGCAGCATCGCTCCTCTGCCCCACCCCTCTGTACTCCCAGTCCCGCGCCACCGGCCCCCGCGACGCCACCAAATTCCCCGGCGCATCCATAGTGGAGCAGATACAGGCGGCGCTGAACGACTGCGGTTCCGACCCCTGCGATGTGTATGTCCCCGCCGGAACCTATAACGCCAGCCCCATCTCCAGTTGGAGAAATAAAGATCGAGAGGGGGTCGGAGTCGCTCTGGGCGTCGCGATTCCTTCCAACGTTGCGATTCGAGGTGCGGGCCAAGGCCGCACCGTTATTGAGGTGATGCGCACCGCCACCGATCCTCCAGCCATATTGTTCGCGAACGCGAACCACTCCAACCGCAACATTCGCCTCAGCGACATGAGCATAAGCTGGACCGACTCCGCCAAGAGTTATGATTGGGTCACCATTTTCATCTGTCACGGCTGCGATCAGCTTGAACTAGATCACCTTAGCCTGGAGGGGAATCCCAATAAACTGATGAGCCTGCTGGACTGCACCGGCTCCAGTGTGCATGACAACGTATTCGCACTGCACTCGACCGGCTATGGTCACGGCGACAACGCCCTCGGAGTAAACCTTTTCGACGCTGCTGCATCCGTCGGCCCGGCCGCTGGTGTCGTCCGCGACAACCGTTTCACCGAAACCGGCGACTACCGCGTTTTCTCGATGTTGATCGTGACGCAATCCGGGCTCGACGTTCACTCCAATGTTTTCGAAGCCCACCTTCCACCTCCCGGGAACGCCACCGGAATCGAATCCGGGCTGAATAATCTGGGCCGTCTGGCGGAAAACGTGAAGATCACCGGCAATATTTTTCACGGCTCCAGCATCGCCTATGGAGGCATGAATAACTCCGAGATCAGTGGCAATTTTTTCGATCACGGGGACATCTACATCGCGCTCCAATCTGGAGTGCCTACTGCCGTTGCGGGTTTGACCATCGCCGACAATGAATTGCATTTCGGAAGCATCAGCATCGGCGGACTAGAACATACCTTCACCGGCAGATTCGTCATAACTCGCAACCGCGTCTTCGATGGGAACATTGGCACGGGAAATTCTTTGACCGTCCAGGACATTGAAGTGAGCCATAACCTGGTGAGATATTCCTCGAACAAAGCCGGTATCGCCTGCAACGCATGTTCACTAATCATCGGAAATGTAGTCCGCGAAATCGGCCAAAACGGACCAAGCGAGGTCCAGCCAGGCTATTTGATCGGCGGAACAGTGCAAGACGTCAGCGACAACGTTTACCTCGATGAGCAACACGAATACGATGGCGGTACCATCTGCAGTGTCGCCAATCCGTCAGCGACGCTGTGCATGCCGCGCGGAAGGAGCCGCTGGGTTTTGCTGAGCGGCGGCGAGTGGGGTTTTGGCTGGAGCAACCGCACACTCTACACCGACCGCGCCCCGTTCCCCATTCATGCATTTGTCAACGCTTCTGTTCTGGAACTCGAAGAGAACGCCCCCATTTTTCCCGCGGGCACGCATTATCATCTTTTCCGCACTACCTTTAACGCCTTTGAGTTGAACGGTGCCGTGATCGAACGCTTCGCCAACAATCTCGTAGTCGCTACCAGCGGATTTCGTCACGCAGCAATTCAAGAAAACGGAACAGTGCGCATCCACAGTCTCTCGGGAAACGTTTTCCATCCCTATAGCTGTTTTGGAAAATGCGCGGTCGACTACAGATCGAATACGGTCGAGCCGGAACGAAACGCAGCGCACTGACCACTAGGGCGCTCCGGCGGAACGCTGACCGCAAGAACCAACCCGCACATCCGTCGTCTGCGGCTTTTTCTTGGCTCTCTTTGGTTAGTTGCTCCGATCGTCGTTTCTCCTCGTCCGCGGTTCGTTTCTGAGGCTGTCGCACCGATATGTTCGACCCCTTCAAATACGGCGAGCCGTCAGGACTGGCTACCAGCGGCACGGTCTTGGTTGGTCCGGTCGTTGCCGCGGCCGCACCCGACGATTGCACAACATATGGCGTCGCCGCCGTCGCTGCATCGCTCCCGCTTTTCACGGTTGCCGCCGGCGCCGCAGTTGGCCGCATTCAGCACGCGGAACCTGTAGACGCGCGGTTCCACATCGAGCACCGGATAGATTGCTCCGTTTACCACGGGTAGGTTGCCGAAGAATTCCGGGCCCCAGCTGCCGTCGGGATGCGGCGTGCCGTCCATTTCGGTCGGGATATATTGCAACCGGGCGTATTCGTCGAGCCTGCGATCGTGCAGGACGAGCGGAATTTCATACTTGCCCTGCGGCAGATCGAGTTTGGATTCTTCCTCGCCCCGCAGAAAGTATATTCCTGACAGGCCGGCGCAATTGTTAAGCCGAGTGATACCGATCGCATGGTCGTGATAGTACAGCATTGTCGGCCTCTGCTCGTTTGGATAGTGATACGTGACGGATTTGCCGCTCTCGAACCACCGTTCCGGGAGCCTGTCATCAAGGGATCGAGTGCGCGCCCCGTGCAGATGAGGCACTGTTCTGACGTGCGGATTGGGACGGTTGGCGCCGTGAATATGTTCATCGGCCGGGAACAGATGACGGTGCGGCAGACGATTTTCCCAACGAATGGAAACCGGCTGCCCAACTGTGGCTTCAATCACCGGGCCGGGATAGGATCCTTCATAGCCCCACACCGTAGTGGCTGGAAGCTGGGAGTGCAGCTTCTGAGAGAATTGCGTCATTCGCATCAACTCCACTCCGCTTTTTGCGATCTTCGAGGGCTTGAGTTTCTGGAGAATCGGTAAAGGATCGATGGACGGTGTAATGTCCGCAGGCTTCGCCGTGCGAGCAAAACCGTGCCCGGAAAGGCAAAGCGCCGGCGCTCCTAACACTGAAAGTCTAAGGAAATCACGTCAATCCATGGGCATCTTGCGCGGTGTCGTGTTAGCCGATCAAAGGTCGGGCTCAAACCCAACCGGCTTTTGTTTCAGGACAGTACACTACGCCACGCTCGCAATACCCGTGGGCTGGTACTCCGTAACCGCGCCAACTCTGCCCTCCGCAACGTAGCTCTCACCCGCGCGCTGTAATGCTGAACTCAGCGCGGTCGCAAACTCCGCCGTAAGGCAATCCACGTCACTTCGCAGAGCGTTCTTCGTGTAGCTTCGATTGATCGAAAAACAGCCGCGCACCTCGCCGCTCTTGCAGAGTAACTCCAACCGCAATTCCCACCCCTTGCCGCGACTACCTTCTTCTCTGCGCCACGCATATTGAAACGGAGCAATCATCGGGGTAGGACCATAGAACGCAGGCATGTCGGGAGTAAACGAGAATTCGAAGCCCTCATAATCGTGCCCGGCGAACGTCTTCTCCAATATATGAACGATATCTCGAATCGATTCAGCGTCGGCCAGTGCGTCAGTCGCGCGATGAATCGCAAGATTATTAGAAATGATCGTTTTCTGTCCCCAGGTTCGGCGCGCCACCCGTCTCAGTTCATCGACCTCGTGATAACCAAGATGCTGGAGTCCGAAAAATACACCGAGGCCAACGACGCTGAGCACCACGGCAATCGTGCCGGATTTGGGCGAAAGCAGTGGCAAACTGACTAGCGCAAAGCACGCGGAAACCGCATACAGGACCACTACCGCTTGCCGATGCGAAAGCCCGCGCTGCAGCAGTTTGTGATGAATGTGTTCGTCATCGGCGCCAAACAAGGGCTTGCCGTTCAGGAACCGCCGCAGCACCGCCATGAAGGTATCCAGAATCGGCAGTCCGAATGAAACCACCGGTATAGCAACCGCAACCGCGGTGGACGCTTTCTCTGAGCTCGCCAGCGACACCGCGCTCAGTACAAATCCAATCACCAGGCTGCCGCAATCGCCAAGAAAGATCGTGGCCGGGCTGAAGTTGTAACGCAGAAATCCCACGATGGCCCCCGCTAACGCGATGGTCACAACTTCCGTGAGTGTGTTGCCGGTAACTAAGGAGACGACGAAAACAACCAGGCTGGAAAATAGTGCTGAACCTGCTGCCAATCCATCCAATCCGTCCAGCAGATTAAAAGCGTTGGTGATGAGCAGAACCCAGAATACGGTAAGCACCAGTGCGGCCGCCGTCCCCATTTCCCTGTCGCCGAAAAGCAATGGGAGATGCGTAACCCGGCAACCGTTCAGGAACAACCACCCGGCCGCAACGATCTGCACTCCAAATTTCAAGTACGGGCTCAACGGCCGGAAATCGTCGGCCAACCCTAGTCCAAAGATCACCAGAGTGGGCCCCAGCAATCCTAAAAATGTACTGGACGGAAAATAATAACCAAGGTGGAAAATGCTGGATGCAACCGCAGCCAGGTACACAACCAGAACCAGCGACCCCATGATCGCAATGCCGCCGAGCCGCGGCACAGGTTTTAAATGCATGTGTCTGGAAGAATCTGGCGCTATCGCCCAGCCGCGCGCGTTGGCAACATCGCGAACCAGGCGCGACATCACCGCCGATACCACCAGTGACCCCGCGAAAATGATTATGTAAAACATACTCCCTGACTCAGCCCCGTTCCCACCCAAACGCCGTCTCGAATAATCTGCGCTTCACGCCCATTTCGCCGGAACCGCGACCGCTTCTTCCGACTGCGGATGCTTCGCGGGAACATCAACTCGGCAAGGCTCGCTCAACATATCCTGATAAACCTGCAGTAGGGCCACTGCCATCCTTGTCGCGGTAAAATGCTGCTCTACGCGCATGCGGCCCGCCTCGCCCATTTCTTCACGAACTCCTGCACTACTCAACAGGAGTTGTATGGCGTTCGCTAATTCCCCAACATTTCCAGGTGGAACCACAAAACCGGTTTTTCCGTGCTGGTTTACCCACGGCACACCGGTCGGCAGGTCTGTTGAGATCACTGGTTTGCGGCACGCCATAGCCTCAAGCTGTACCACCCCGAACATCTCCGCTTTCGTGACGGATGGCAGTACGAACAGATCGCAAGAGTGGTAATAGCGAACCAATTCCTGGTCGGATAACTGTCCGAGAAACTCGACGCGTTCGCCAAGCCCTTTCTCGCGAGCCAGATTCTTAAGCGAATTTTCGAGCGGACCAGTGCCGATAATCCACAAACGCGCCTTCACATTTTCAAGTGCGCGAATCAGAAACTCAACTCCCTTGTAGGACACCAGCCGCCCCACGCAAAGCACGGACGGCAAGCCATCCCGAAGCTCATCGACCCTGTTGAGCCCGATCTCATCCAGTTCGAAGCGTGATAGCGGAACGCCAAAAGGTACAACGCGACACTTTTCTCGATACTTGGAAACAAATGCGGAGATTTCAATGTGCCTGGGAGTGGGCACGATTATGGAATTCGCGCGCCGGTAAAAAGCATCTAGGAATGGCCCGTACAATCGGAGCAGGTTGCGCTGCCGTACCACATCGCTGTGAAACTGGGCAACCACCGGAATGTCACGGTCGGCGATTAAAGCAGACAACTCAGCCAGCGGGTTCGGTATATGAACATGAATTAGATCGGCATCGAACTTTCGTGCCCACAGCGGATAAGTCGGCGCCATCGAGCAGGAAAATAATTTCCCCATGCTCGCAACGCGTGTTACTGGGACCTTTCTCTTCTCATGTTCAGTGCGGGCGCGAGTGTTCGCCACCACCACCTGAAAATCGACCTGATCCGCAAGGCTCTCGCAGATTTCCTTGAGTACAGTCTCCATCCCGCCGACATATGGGTCGTAAAACTTCCCCAGCTGAAGGACTTTCATGCTGTCGCCTCCTGCAATGTGGAGGGGTTGGAATTGGCAATCTTACTGGCAATTGCACTGGCAAGGACATGGTCAAACTTCCCTGCAATCTCTAGAGAAATCAAATTGTGCTGAACCCAATCTCGCCCTCGTTGCCCCATGGTCTTCCGCAAGGACTCATCCCCCCCTAGCCTTAGCATGTGCGAAGCCAACTGCTTCGTATCCAGCGGCGCAAATAGCAGGCCGGATTTTCCGTCCTGAATCAGCTCCGCCGGTCCCCACCTGTTCACCGCAATCACCGGCACCCCGCAGGCCATCGCCTCCAGCACCGAGCGCCCTAGGCCTTCTGGTCCACGATTCGGCTGCACCAGAACATCGACCTGCGAAAGAATGCCCGGCACATCATTCCTGAAGCCCACGAACTTTACCCGGTCGCGAAGCGGAGAATTTAGAACCCTCTGTCGAAGATCCTCTTCGTAGCGATGGCCAGATTCAGTAACGTAAGGATTGTTCCCAACAATCGCAAAAATCGCATTCGGCAGTTTGAGGAGCACGCTTTCAGCGGCATCGAGAAAAATGTCGTGTCCCTTGAGCGGCGTGATCGCCCCCACGATCCCGAACCAGATTTCATCCGGCTGCTTGCGCAAATCCGCCGGAGGCGAGGCACCCGGTCGAAATCGGTTCAAATCGACGATGTTGTAGATCACCTTCGAAGGCACCGATCCGGAAATGTGTTTCTCAAACTGCGCCGCCACGTATCGCGAAATACACACAGCAAGATCGCAACGCCGTGACAATAAGGCCAGCAGCTTGCGCGAAAGTGCACGGTCCTCAAGCCCGTCACGCATGTACCAGATCAACGGAACGCCCTTGCGCTTGCGCGTTAGCGAGCCAACAACATGCGCCTTGGCTGCATTGGTGATGAAGGCCGACGGACGAATTTCATCCAGCACTTTCGATAAGCGCTGGGTGAACGATCGCAGGCAAATTGCCGAGCGCAGCATTCGACCCGCGCCAGGACGCCGGGCCGTCTCGCCCACGCCCGCGACCGCTTCCGGCCACGGCAGCACCCAGACCTTGGCACCGGCTGATTCTGCGCTCTTCTTGAGCGGCCCCTCGCCCGGCACAATCAGATGAAACTCGTAGCTGCCTCGCAGATGCGCCACCAGCTCCAGCAAGCTAAACTCCGCTCCTCCGAGCCCGGAAATAGCGCACAACACGCCGACCCTAGGCAGTGGCATATTCCACCCCCACCCGCGACATGTGCCGGCACTGCCAGTTCAGCAGCACAAACAGCGACCACACTTCCAACCACGACTGCAGCCGATCTCCGCGCTGCAACCCAACCAGCAACCGTTTGCCGTACGCCGGATCGAGCCCCAGCGGCTCATAGAGCTGCTGGTCTCGCAAAGTGCTCGAGATCGTTTCTTTCAGCTCCCGCCCAAGCCATTGTTGCCAGGGAAAGGTGAATCCCATCTTGCGGCGTGGTGCAATCTTCTCGCCCGCCAACTCCTGGAGAATCCGTGAGGTAGTCCGTTTCCCCCGCCCGCCTTCCAAGTGATACTCCGGAGAAACAGCGAGTGCCGCTTCCATCAATTGCGTATCAAGAAATGGAACGCGCAGCTCGACCGAATTCGCCATGCTGAAGACGTCGGCATCGCGCAGCAGTTGATTACGCGCATAAAACTGCAGTTCCAGCGCAGCCACTTTCTGAAAATCGTTGGCCAGCGATTCAATCTCTTCCTGCAATCCCCGTGTACGGCGGACACTCCTGTCGGCCTGCCGCCAGCGAATGCTCCTCTGCAAGAGATAAGCCTCAGCCAAATTGCGCAGCACGCCAGCATCGGCCACTTTCTGCCATTGAATCGGATTCTTCGTTCGCAATTTCGCTAGGACGCGAGCCACTGGACGCAGCGCTGCTCCATACTTCAGCAGCCGCGGAACCTTGCTGAACGTCGTGTATCCGCCAAACAATTCGTCGCCGCCAATTCCAGTCAGCAAAACCTTCAGGCCAAGCGCAGCGCCCACGCGCGAAATAACAAACGTATTGATACCGTCGACTGTGGGCTGATCCATCGCACCCAAAGCCAAAGGCAGCAATTCGCGTAGCTGCTCCGCGGTGAGTGTTACTACCTCGTGCTGATGCTGAAGGATTCCAGCAATCTGCTTTGCGTAGGGCAGCTCGGAAAATTCCTGCTCTGGAAAGGCAACCGTCAGCAGCGTGATCGAGCTCTCCACAAAGCGCGAAGCCAGCAGCGCCAACAGACTCGAATCGATGCCGCCGGAGAGAAACACTCCCACCGGAACATCGCTCACCAAATGGGAAGCAACGGCGTGCTCAAGACGCTCTCGAATGTAGGCAACCGCATGATCGAAATCTCTGATCTCAGCCCGTTCGCTCGACGCAATGCAATCACGAAGCGACCAGTATTCGGATTGGTCAACTTCGCCGCGCGGACTAACACGCAGGAGATGGCCCGGCTCAAGTTCACGGATTTCCTTGAAAATCGTCCTCGGCCCAATCACCGCGCCATACGCGAGGAATGAATCTACCGCGTCCTGATCGACATGCAGCGGCGAAATCTCCGCGTGCTCGAGCACCTTGACTTCTGAGCCAAATGCAAAACCAGTCTGCCCGGAGCAGCCCCCGGACCAGTAGTACAGCGGCTTCATGCCCACCCGATCCCGAGCCAGCAGAAGCGTCCGGCTCCTCCCATCCCAAAACGCGAAGGCGAACATGCCTTCGATTTTCTGCAGCGCTCGTTCTCCCCACTGCACCAGCGCCTTGAGCAAAACCTCCGAATCGCCAGTGGTCGCAAATTGCACTCCCAGCCTTTCCAGTTCGGCGCGCAGCGGGCGGAAGTTATAAATCTCCCCGCTGAATGCAAGCCATGAGCCCGATTCCGCATCCCGCATCGGCTGCCGCGAGCCATCGCTAAGGTCGATGATGGAAAGCCGGGTGTGGCCCAGCACCAGGTTGAAATCGCCTAACGGAATCTCAATGCTTCCGCAGCCATCGGGGCCTCGATGCTCAGACGCAGCCATCATGGCGCGCACCACCGCCCGCGTTTCTTCAGGCCGGCCGTCACTCAAGACTCCCATGATTCCGCACATACGCCGCTACATCCGCTCCTTAACGCCAGAGTAAGACTGAGGGAAAAACCGCTTCATCGCCTGCTCAAACTCATCCGCCGAACGGGTCCAGTTCATTTCTGTTTCGACCCACTTCCGCCCGTTTTCGCCCATTACATTTGCCACCCAAGGCTCCCGCAGAAAACGCACGATCGCCGCCGCAACCGCATCGCTGTCGATCGGATTCACCAGCAGCCCGGTAACCTCATCCTGTACGGCATCCGGCACACCGCCAGATCGCCCCGCGATCACCGGCTTTCCACACGCCGAAGCCTCAAGCAAAGCGAGCCCGAATCCTTCAGCGAGAATGCCGCGCCGCGTGCGCTCTTCGCGGCTGCACATAATGAACGCATCACAGATGTTGTAGAGCAGCGGCAGTTCTTCATCGGAAACGCGCCCCGCGAAAACCACGTTCTCCCGCACTCCACACTCGCGTGCCAGGCGATCGAGGTAGTCCAGGTCGTCGCCCTCGCCCACAATCACATAAGCAACATCAGGCACGGAGCGCACCACTGCAGCCAATGCGCGCAGCACGACATCGTGCCCCTTGTATCGGTTGGCCTTCACGATCCGCGCAACCGTAAGCAAAGTCGGCCTGCCGGACACGCCCAAGCGCTGCGCCAACTCCCGGCCATCAAGTCCGGGACGAAAATGTTCTGGATCCGTTCCAGGTCGGATCTTCACAATGCGAGATTCCGGCACACCAACCGATGCAAGAAACGACCGCGTGAATTCGCTGTTAGTGACGACCAACTCCGCGCCCAGCATGGCCGGCATAATTCTGGAGCGCAGCCATTCGTCCATGATTTCAAGAGCGTGAGTCCACAAAAGATAGCGTGTCCCATAGCGGCGCTTTAGTTTGCGGGCAGCGAAGGCTGCATTCACGTGACCACAATGCAGCAGCAGATTCCGGTTCCGCTTCACCAACCTTTCCGTTTCGCGATACATCCGCCACACCTGCCACGCACCGCGTACGCCAGGAACCCTAAGACCTGGTTGGAACCGCTTAGCCGAGTATGCGTGCAGGGAATCGAATTCTTCCGCATCCGGATGCTGCGGCGCAATCAGCGTCATCTGCCGCAGATCGAACTGCCGGTACACGTTAAACAGGTAACTGCTGATGCCTCCCAGTACCGGCGGAAAGTCGGTGGTAAGCAGAGTCCCGGCGCCCAACCAACGCCGCCCTTTCGCGCTATTGTCTGAACTCCGCGCTTTTTCGATCAGTGTGGTAACCATTGGAACCCTAAGAACGCTCCAGTGACCGATCAAACTTCGAGTGAGAATCAATCACAAACTCAGCATTGCGTCGGTGGCCCAAGGCGACGGACCAGGCAACGACAATCACAACCAGAAATGTCTGAATGAACGCTGCCACCGAATGGTCAAAGTCCCGTTCCACGGACATAGCGCAGTGCGTAGCCACCAGCGCCGTGATAGCGGCGGCAACAAATACCGGCAGATGACCTTTCCACCCGTCCACCAACCCCACCACAGCGCCCCAGAGCAACCCTCCCAACAAAATGTCCAGCACGCCGCCCGATTCGTAGAGATCGCCCGGCATCGAAGGAGCAATCGCCGCCACGCCATGGTCGCGGGCCGCCGGATCGTCAAACGCAAAAATTTCCGTGTCAAATTTTTCCCCTGCATCCGCCGCCGCTTTACCGCGATAGAAAATCCGGGGCACAAATCCTCTGACAAACGGAGCAACCAATACGCTGCGCTCCGAGTACGGCCGCGCCGCCGGAACCAGTTGCACAGTAAGCAACATCGAATCGAAGCCGTGAAACCGCGACAACTGCTCTCCCCAATTCCCCGTGAACCAATCGACCAGGCTGGCGCTCCGCATCTCGCCCGCAACTTCCTCCGGACGAGCGTTCTCCCACTTGATACTTCGGTAAGCGCTGACAAACGTGGTGAGTACTAAGAAACAAACCAGCCCCGCCGGCACCAGCACGCGCAACTTAGGCCGTCTGCCCGCAAACAGCGCTGCCAACAGAGGAATCAGAAACACAGGAGCAAGATTTTCGCGATAAGGACTGCGCCAGCCGTTCACCAGCGGCGGCAGCAGCATCACCAACTGCACCCCTCCCACTCGCCACCAGGGCTCAGGGCGCCGGAAATGGTCCCACCATACGATCACCGCCGGCACAACATACAGGTACGCAACGCCGGAGAGCGGCGTGAGCAATGCCAACGGCACACTGTTTGGAGTATCCAGCAGATAAAACAATGCGGAGCAGAGCAACGCCGCTGGCAGAGCGACGGCGTAGGCAAGGTCTGGCGTGAACGTCCGCGTGATCGCAAATGGCCCCGCGCTCCGGCGTCTCACTGCCAACCGATATCCGGCCGCAACCATCAGCCAGAACAGCCCGCAGTAAGCCAGTGTCGCATTCACAGTGGCCACACTTTCGGCCAGCAGCCGCGGACTCTGGTTGGCCCACTCCACCGCGTTGTACGACAACATGACAAAGCGCAGCAGAATATCTAGCCCAAAATCGAGCCAGACAAATCCATACAACGACTTCAGGAGCGAGGGCCATCCTTCGCTCACCCACCCAGGGACAAGCCGCACCGAGATCATCCAGACGGCGATCATTGCCGTCACGATGACCCAGGTGAGGAGGTTCGTTTGCAAACCGGCAAACGCAGGCATAACGTTCTCTTTCGTCGCACACCGCACCCACGACCCAAGACACAGATTGGGCACGTCTCGGTGCAGCCAGTCTTCGATTCGCCGGAACCTAGGCGACGGAAGGATCGGTTGTGGCTAAATAATTTCGAGTCAGAGTCACACCTGGAGGAGGGTCTGGCCCCGCGCAGCAATGAGTTTACCGGCATTGCTAAAATGGGTCAATGAAATACGCGCAGCGGCAAGGTTAAAAAACGATAAATTCTACTTCTCAGCCTTATAAGCGGGATCGATAAGCTATGGTCATGTGAGCAAACATTTGCACTTTGCGGAAAGTGGCAAGCATCACTGCCGATGACGCCAACCACCGCGCCGCCGTCCGCACTCCCGGAGCAACAGCAATGCCCTCAATGCCCTTGTATAACCCGAACAGCCGTCTTAGCGGCACCAACCCGGCCCGCATCAAAAGCCCGTCCAAAGTCCGCGGAACGAAGTGGTTGATATGTTCTCCTAGGTCAAGCTCCGGCCAGCGCCCGAGCAGTTTGCCGCGCCACGCAACCACGGCATTATTAGGAACATCGATCAGAAGCAGTCCCCCAGGCTTCAATATGGTTTTGATTTGGCCCAGCAGCGCGAAAGGATCGTCCACATGCTCCAGCACATTCATCAACGTGACCACGTCGGCCCAGCCCGCCCACTCTGCCGCAGCCTCATCCGGAAACAGCACCGGGCAACCCACGCTTCTCTCCGTCTCGCTGCGCTCTCGGGGATCAATGCTGATGCCTCGCACGTTAAAGCGTGGCGGAACCCCGCAGTTGTACCCGTCCACCGATTGCGCCGCTAGCAACAGCAAGCCTCCCGCGCATCCCACGTCGACAAAATTGACGTTTCCCGTCGGCATCGCCTGCACAATGAATTGCAACACGCGCTCATACAGCGGCACCGACTTGATCTGATTGGCCAGCCCATAATGCGCCGGAGACAAGCCGGAAGTGGTGTCCATGCGCTCCTGCGCCATCTGGTCGTAATGCAGAATTTTTCTCGCAAGGCTCCGCACCCGATGCGTATAAAGCATTTGGCAGTCGCGGCAGCGCACCAGTTCAAATTCACCTTCGCGTGACAGCGTCTGGGTGCGCGACGACCCCCCACAAGCAGGACAGTTGCGCCCCTCGAAAGGCGGAGCCGAGGTCAAGAGTTGCTGATGGTTCAGTTCTGACATGCCAGAGTCCTATTAGCCCGTGATGCAAGTAAGGTTCGTATCAGGGCATGCCTTTAGGTATGCCGAAAGAGCTGCGTACAACAGCGCCTTCAGGCGCTGGGGCCCCGGCACGGAGCTTTATCGCGCTCCTACTGCGGTTTCCGACAACAGCAGATTAAGTTCTTCGTCCACAGCCGCTGCGTCTCGCCGCTCTCGATAATGCGGGCGCTGTTCGCAACCAGCCTGACAATCCGCCAGAGAAAGCCTCGAACCCGCCCCTTCAAATCCTTCGGCGTTGGCCCGGTTTCATAGAATTCAATCTCCTCAAATCCCAACAGCCTCAGAAGCTGTGACAGCGATCCCTCGGAAAATATCGTGAGATGGCTTAGGTCGCCATAAATCACTTGGCCGGCGAACAGTCCCTCGCCGTTAGGAGTCTCAATAATCAGCCTCCCGCCCGGCCGCAATGCTGTGTAAATGCTTTCAAACAGCGGAATCTGTTCACTTTTGTCGAAGTGCTCCACGACGTCTAAAGCGCTGATCGCATCGAAGCTCGCTGGCGACTCGCGCAGGCACCGGAACACATCGTCGACGGCTGCGTTCAAGCCCCGGTCCGTGGCTAGGCGGACCTGTTCGGCGGATACATCAATCCCCGAGGCGTTGGTGAAGCCGTGATCCCTAAGAAGCTGGAGCATCTGCCCAGCGCCGCACCCAATATCGAGGATAGGAGACTCGCGCGAAAGCCCGTTCAGCAGCGGGACAAATTTATACTCCGCCCAGCGGTACCACCGCAGATCCTGCGCGTCATCCCGCGGCCCCTTAAAAGCCGAAACGTATCGACTGTAGAGTTGTTCCCGAAAATCCGCCGCCTTCAACATTAAATAAGTCTTGGCCTTGAACAGGATTCTAGCATCGTCACGAAAGGGCAATCTTCTCCAGGACACCTCCGCCCGCTATAATCCCCGTTGAGATGGAAGTCGCCCAAAATCGCCACGACATGAACGGTCAGCTATGAGTCGCAAGAAATTCGGGCTCATCATCCTGCTTGCCGTCATTGTGCGGCTGGCATTCGTGGTTGCGGTTGACACAGGCAAGCTGAGGATCGAGCACAATCCGGATGCCGAGGACTATCTATCGTTCGCTTACAATCTGGCCACGGGCGTTGGGTTCGCGCATGCCCTCCACGAGGACCAGCCGTTCTCGCAGCCGGTGGAATTTTCCGCCTGGCGAACACCGCTGTATCCGCTGTTTCTCTCGGTTGCCTTCCACGTCTCGCGCAATACCTTCTTCTTGCAATCGCTGCAAGTCGCTCTGGTGGTTTTGTCGCTCTATTTCTTTCTGCGACTCGCTTTGCTTCTCTTCGGGGAGTTGCCGGCTTTGATTGCCGGCCTGGTATTCGCCCTCTATCCGCCGCTGATCTTCTACACGGCGGAGCTCACTACGGAAAGCCTCTTCCTGTTACTTCTCAGTGCGGCACTATTCGTGTTCTACCAAGGGGGCGAGAAACTCTCCGCGCTGCGCGCTTTCTCTTTGGGTTTATTGACGGGACTGGCGGCGCTGTGCCGTCCGAATGGTTTAATGCTTATTCCGGCGATAGGCCTGGCGATCTGGCTGACAACACGTAGCCCCGGACAAACGCTGCGCCGGGTAATTGTGCTCGGGCTCGCGGTTGCAATTGTGGTTCTTCCGTGGACGTATCGCAATTACAGGCTCTATCACAAATTTGTGTTGATCAGTACAAACGGCGGAAACAACCTTTGGTTCGGAGCGCACTTCCGCTTGGATCCGAACGCCACCATGGCTGAATTCGGATACTCTCAGCACCAGGCATTTCGCGATGTGCCCGAGCCCGAGCGCGAAAAATACTATTACCGACAGGCGTTCGCCATCCTCGATCACAGTCCGCGCCGTTGGGGAGAGATGTTCGCGTCAAATTTTATGGCCATGTACACACTGATGCCCTCGGCGAAATTGCACAGCTTCACCAGCCGCATTCTCTATTCCATTTGCTATGTTCCGGTTCTTTTCAGTGGCATGGCTGGCTGGATCTTGCTGCGGCGGCGTTGGCGGGAACTGTCGCTGTTGTGGGGATGGGTTGCGGCGGACACATTCCTCTACTGCATCTTCGTAAGCTCGATACGCTACCGCGTCGCCTCCGTCGATCCCATTCTCGTGTTAGGCACGGGCGTCTTCGTCGCCGCGATTCTGCGACATCGCTCGCAGCCGGCCGCTCGGTTAGAATCCAGCCCCACGGCATGAGGCGCCTATAATTTCCTCTCTCATGGAAGTCGTGCAAAAATGCGACGCCTGCGGTGCCGCTCTCGGAGAGCATCGCGTCGAAGGAATGGCTGACGTCAGCCTCATCCAATGTGAGTGCAGCCTTGTGACCACATCGCCGCGGCCTGCACCAGACGAACTCGGCGAATACTACCCTTCCACGTACTACTCTTATCTCCCACGACCCTCAACTCGCAGAAATCGGTTACTCGCGAAACTCCGGACGTACAAATGTGGATATCCCGCAAAAGACGGCATTCTCGGACGCATAGCCTGGCGCACAGCCGCATACCTGTTAGGAAATTTCTTGTTGTTTTATCTGCCCTACCGAGGAACGGGGAAAAACCTGTTGGAGGTCGGCTGTGGCACAGGCGACGACCTCAATTGGGCGCGAGAGTACGGCTGGGAAGTACACGGCCCTGGAGCTCAACCAGAGTGCCGTCGAATTCGCCACAAAGCGTGGCCTTGATGTGCAATGTTCGACCTTTGAGAACGCCGCCCTCTCAGCCAATTCGTTCGACTGCATGATCATGAGCCAGGTGCTTGAACACCTGTATTCTCCAAGGCTCGCGCTACTGCGATGCCATGAACTTCTGCGACTTGGCGGACTGCTCCTCGTCACCGTGCCAAAATTCGACAGCTGGGCCCCGTCACGCAATGGGGAACTTCTGGCACGGGCTCGAATTCCCCGTTCACCTCCACCATTTCAATCGGCCCGTGTTAGAGCGCATGATCAGCAACGCCGGATTTGAAGTTCGCGAAGTAAGGTTGAGTTCCAAACTTCTTGCCCTGTTCTACACCTTCAGAGCCATGAGGCAGTTCCATACGTTCCGACGCATCCTCACCTACCCACGCGGAACACTCAGCGAGATAATGTTGATCGTTGCGAAGAAGTGACCTCGTTGGCATTGCGCTCAGGATTATCGTAATCACCGCGGCTGAAATACTTTTCCAGCCAGCAATAAAGCGTGATGAACAGGTAGCGGCTGCCCATCTCTTTGATCTTGAGCTTCGATTCGCCCGCGCGCCGGTTACGCCACGTGATCGGAATCGTCCGTCCACGAATACCCGCGCACAATCGTCTTCAGCGGCAGCTCCACCGTAAGATTGAAATGCGGTGACAGAAACGGACGGCAGCCTTCGATCACCGTGCGCCGGTAAGCCTTAAAGGCATTTGTGAAGTCATTCAGCGGAACGCGAAACAGCAGACGCAGGAAAAAGATTTGCCATTCGATTGAGCAAAAGCTTCAGGCGCGGATAGTCGATCACGCCTCCGCCACGAACAAAGCGAGACCCGAAAACGGCATCCCAACCTTCGCCCAGAATCCGCCAGTAACGCACCACATCGCGGCAGTCGTCGGATTCATCGGCCATCATCACCACCACCGCGTCGCCGATTAAATGGTTAAACCCAAGTGCAATCGCGCGTCCGAAGCCGTTAGTCACCAGGATTCTGGATGGGCTTGCATTCCGGGATGCGCGTATGAATCTCTTGCAGCAGGCTCCACGTGGTGTCTGTGCTGCCATCGTCGACGACAACGATCTCGTGCGGAATCTGCTGCAAGTGCAATTCCAAGTGGAGATGTTCGACCGTGGCGGCAATGCAGCCCTCTTCGTTCCGCGCGGGAATCACCACCGAGAGCAACTGCAGCGGCTCGCGTGAAGTAGGCGGAGGCGATTTTCAAGCGCGGCTCACTTCCAACCACTCCGGGTGCTCCTCGGCATGACGCGCGATGCCCTCAAGTATCGTCGGAAGCGGCATCTCGATGCGCCAACCGAAATCCTTCGCTGCCCCAGTGTTGTCCATCGCCACCCATGGAATGTCATACATGCGCTCGTGCCAGATCGACCGCTGGCACATGGCGTCCGAACCGTTCATCGCACCAGGCAGTGAGCTGCGCCAGCGACATCGTGTTGGCCGGCCCGCCGCCTGCTGTATAGACGCGTTGTCCATCTGATCGCGCTGTACGAATTTGAGCGACCAGCAAGGCCGCGAGATCCTGAGGATGAAAGGCGTCCCGCGCCTGGTACCCCTTGCCGTTGAATCCGATATAGCGAAGCGGCCGGCGCCGCAAATGCGCGTTCACCCAAAAAGCGAAAATGCCCTGCGCCGGTGTGCCGAATTGTCCTGCGCCGGCAAGCACGCCGCAACGCGTGATCCATACCGGGAAATCGAATGCCGCGCCATATTCAAGAGCCATGATTTCCGAGGCAAGCTTCGTGGCTCCATATAGTGAAACCGGCGCAGCGGTTGAGAAATCCACCCCAATACCGTCGGCACTGAGCCCAGCAGGCAGCGGTGCCGTCGCATCAACCACGAATGCTTCATCCCGCACACGCAAGGGAATATGCAGCGAGCGCAGGAATCGAGTAAACGCGGCTGCTGCTGAGCAGCAACAGCCCGGCCTTGTGCTCCCTGCAGTATTCGAGTACGTTGCCGATCGCTGCCAGGTTGTGATCAAATAGCCGCCGGCTGCTCCCTGAGCCAGACAAGTCCGGCCAGCACGCTTGGATTCGCCGCCGCGTCGATCACCCAATCGCAGACCGGCAAGCCCCTCGATGTCGCTAGCCGATCGCAGGTCCCCATGAATGAATTCGACGCCTAATCTCTCCAGCCGTACTCGATTGGTCTCCGCTCCTGGACGCATCAGGTTGTCGATGCCGGCTATCCGTACGCCTTCCAGCTCGCTCCAACAGGCACTCAGCCAGCGCGCTACCGACAAATCCGCACACCCCAGTAATGAGGATCCTCATGCTGTGCTGGCCGACAGGCGCTGCTTCCAACTCGCGGCGATCTCCTCAAAAATCATCGGCAGTGTCTTGACGATTCTCCACTCCGGATAGTGCGCTTGCATCTTCCGCAGGTCGCTGTAGTAGCAAATGTGATCGCCAATTCGGTTCTCATCCACGTAGCGCCAGTTCATCTTCTTGCCGGTGACGTCCTCGGCCATACGAGAATGCCTCTAGGATGGAGCAGGAGTTAGATTTCCCGCCGCCCAGATTGTAGACCTCCGCGACGCGCGGAGACTTCGAGAATTCGTACATGAAGCTGGCTACATCCTCGGAATGGATGTTGTCGCGCACCTGCTTGCCCTTGTATCCGAAGACTTTGTACTCGCGCCCCTCGACGTTGCATTTCACCAGATAGCTGAGGAAACCGTGCAGCTCTACGCCGGCGTGATTCGGCCCCGTGAGGCATCCGCCGCGCAAGCAGCAGGTAGGCATGCCGAAATAGCGGCCGTATTCCTGCACCATGATGTCGCCCGCAACCTTGGACGCGCCGAAGAGTGAGTGCTTGCTCTGATCGATTGAAAAATCCTCGGCGATGCCGTGCTGAAAGGCGGGTTCCGCATAGTCCCAGCGTGTTTCGAGTTCGTTCAGCGCCAATGAGTTGGGCCGGTCTCCATAGACCTTGTTGGTCGACATGTGGATAAAAGGCGATTCGGGACAAGAACGGCGCGCCGCCTCGAGCAGATGCAGCGTTCCCAACCGCGTTCACCTCAAAATCGAGAAATGGAATCGCTGCGGCACGATCATGCGACGGCTGGGCGGCCGTGTGAATGATGAGGTCCGGTTTCAATTCTTCGACAAGGATCAGGACCGCCTCGCGATCGCGAATATCGATCGCCTCATGGCGGTAGTCGGGGATTTCAGACCTCAACTGCCCGAGCACCCAGCTCGTGTCGCCTTCCGGCCCGAAGAATATGGCCCGATGGTTGCTATCGACTCCCGTGACCAAGAATCCCAGTCGAGCGAACCAGCGCGTCACCTCCGATCCTATTAGACCGCAAGAACCGGTCACGAGAACCTTCTGACCTTTGCTCATCAGTGCTCCCTTTGCAGACTTCGTCCCGCAGCCTAAAACGAATTGTCGGCATGTTTCCAAGTTATATTTCATTTCGCAGACCAAATACCGATTCCCGCCGATGCAACACCAGCGCAAATTCAGGAAACATCTCCGGCGCGATAGTATCCCCTCCAGCGAAGTCAATAATCGTTGCTTCCAGAGTAGGAGGAAGGCGGCTGATCAGCCTTTTTTGTAGCGTGGACGCATCGTAGCAGCGCGCGTGTTCCTGATTAGCAAACCCGCAGACCGAAATCAGTTCCGCCTCTTTGTCGTACGTTTTTAGGAGGCGTGGCGTCACCCCAACCGGGTCGAAGTAAATCCTGGGCGTGGATGCCACGTAAAGCGGCAGAATCAGACACGCTCCAATCGGACTCAAGACGCGGTCAACCTCGGCCATGAAATCGCAATCGGCATTACCCATGAAGTGCTCGAACGAGTTATGCAGCGTCATGGCATCGAAAAAACCGTTCGACACAGACTTCATGTCCTGTGCGAATCCACCCAACTGAAAACGGGGCAAGTCGTCCTGATAGGTTAAATCCTGCGTCCAGAATTCGACCTGCGGATAATGCGCGGCGAACGTCTTCTGTATGGGACTAGCGCACGACGCGACGTTGCAGTATCGGCGAACGCGAGCGAAATCCAAAAGTTCAAGCCCGAGCGCGTGCTCCAGGGCCTTGCCGCGCCCTTTGTCAATCTCGTAAGCCTCCCGGTGCCGCTGAAAATAAAGATTCAGGTTTTCGTTCATCGGGCCTGCATCAAGAGCGACCTGCCGCCAGTGCACTCGACCTGACGTCGCTTTTTTCATGCGCTGTGCCAGCTCCTGGTGAGACAAACCCATTTCAATGGATCGAGCTTCGGAAATGCTCAATCCGGCCGTTCGCAGCCTGAACACCCGATAGTAGTGGCGAGCGGGATAATAGACCGGCCTTAGCAGCGGGTAAACCAGCGATCGCAATACGCCTTTGCGTGCTACCGTCGCGACCATTCGTCCCTCCTGGCGGTCCCCACCGGATTCAAGCCAACCCCAGTCGCTCGCATCAAGGCATGAACCGAAGGGGCTTCTCGTGTCCCCATGTTCGATGAGAAAAGAGGCGAGGCGGCTCATAGTGATGGAGCGCCGTGAATGGTTCCGAAAACAAATCGGCGACAAGATCTTTGCGAATGAAGAATGTGTTTGTGCCGGAAAGATCACAACCGACAAGCGAATATCCAAAGTCTCTGCCGATTCTCTCCAGCGCGAACAGGCTCGCCCCAAAGACGAGCGTACCGTCCCACGATGCATCCGCCTCGTAGGAGATTTCCCAATCGTCCTGCGGGGGAATAGAAGCATTGTATTCGACAACGCATACCCGGGGGCGGAACGCTCGGAGCGCACGCCATATCCACGAGGTGTTACGGTCGATGTCGATTGATAGAAGGTCAAATTCCACAGGGACAGTGTGTCGCTCGAAAATATTCTGGGCACTCTCCCGTGTGAAGAACTCCTCTGAGACGATCAATCGCTTATTCAAGATAATCTCACCGCACTTGTCGCGTATCGAATCTATGTTCTTCTTGTCGCCGTCAAACCAGTATCCAGACCACCCTTTCAGCAACAGATATGCTGAATTGTTCTCCGTCCCATCGCCAGCGCCAAACTCAACAAAAATCTTGTTGGTAGGACCGATGCGAGAAAAAATCTCAGCCAGAATTCCATCCTCACCGTTCTGAGAGAAGACTTGGCCTTCGTACCGATTGAGCTTCTTGGGGTCGCTATAGCGGTTGCTGGATAAGAGGGTTGTTGCGAGAATCTCCTGGCTCAGCCGGAACTGTCGTTCGGCGGTCGCGCGCGTAAGCAAGATATCGCTGCGAACACTCAGGATCTGCTTCAGTATCGGCAGTCGCTTTAGTAATTCCTTCATGGTAGTGAAACTATGCCCCCGCACGTCTCACTCGGGTTTCCTGGCAATCCCGACCAGATTCAAGCCGACTCCAGTCGCTTGCATCAACTTATTCGCTGTGGCCACCGCCACATACCGCGCAACGCGGCGCGCCGTGAAGCCCGCTCCAGTAATCCCTTCCTGAAAACTCTGCGCCGGGCGAACCGCGACGGGTTCAAGACCGCCTTTGCGAAACACCAGAGAAAGAGTCGCAGGAGTGAATTGATTCAGATGTCCGATATTGGCCACCCAACCATCTCCGCGCCCCAGCATCTTCTTCGCACGCTCTTTGCGCAACTGCATGCGACCATTGGGAGACTTAACCACGAGCAACCCGCCCGGCTTCAGCAAACGCGCGCACTGCTTAACCGACAAAACCGGAGCGTACATATGCTCCAAAACATCAAGCATCGTTACCACATCAAAAGTGCCCTCCGCAAACGGAGGGTCGGAAATAAGCCCAACTTTCACGTCTTCGATACCCAGTACCTTGCGACAAAATTCGGGGAATTCCGGATTAATCTCCATTCCGCTCATTGTCCATCCGGCGTCGCGGGCGTCGGAGAGAAACGTGCCACTCCCACATCCCACGTCAAGCATCTTCCTCGAGTTCGCAGGCCCCAGCAACGACAGAATGTGTCGATTGGAGTGCTTCGTCGCCTCGTGCCACCAGAAAAAATTCTCCTTGCTAAGTGGGAATCCGCCTCCTGCCCGCTCTTCGTAGAATCCGTTCACATAGGTCTCGGGAAAATCGCGCTCCACATACATGAACGAGCAATCCGAACAGGTCACGACGCTAACCAGCCTCTGGGTATAGGCGGCCGAGCGAGTCGGATCGGAACTGGCAGGCTCCTTCTTCACCAATGAAGAGCGTGAGCCACCGCAAAGCGGACACGACATTACGCTGAATTCTATCATTAGCGGGCGTTGATAATTTCGCGCAACCGGGCCTGATTAGCGGCGAAATCTCCGATGTCAGCCACCGCGGAAAACGCGGGCATAAGCCGGTGGGCCAGCCTTCCGTCAGCGAGACCGAGCAGCATAGTGCCGGCCAACTCCGGCAGCCGCACCGTGTCAAACATAGTCACACACGATCCAGGATAAGCCGGACATTGAGCTGGCTGCCGACGCTCAGCACTGCCGACAGAAGAGTAATCCACCCAAGTATGGAACCCGACGTAAGATTGATGCCACCGTCGCACTATCCCAGAAAAGCATACGCAAGGATCGGTATCCACGCTTAGCTTCAAACGGATCGGCAATCCCCTCGCGAACTCCACGCCTTGTTTTACTCGACATCGGTCGAGCTGCCGATGAGAGTATGGATAGCAGTTTTTTGCGCGTAGCGCGTCAGGCAGTTACCGCCAAACGTCCTCTCTAAACACGAACGGATGATTCTGTGCGAAACAGAAACGTTCAGTGAAAAGTTCCGCACGACCGACTCGTCCGGGTGAAAGGTTCTAGCATTGCCCGCTATAATTCCCCATGTCCAGAGTGATACCGCAGAGCGCGGCAGGCGATAAAGAGCTCTTGAAACAACTGTCCCGTCGAAGACTGTACCTTCTATCGGGTTTTGCGTTGTTGCTAATTACCCTGCAGTTATTGCATCTTCCTGACAACCTCAATTTCTCGGCATTCGCATTTGGAGAGCCGGGAGCCAACATGAGTGCTGTTGACATGTTTCGCCACGGTCTGCGTCCCAACGTCGATTTTGGCCATCCGTACGGACTTCTGGGGCTGCTCTTTGCAGATTTATGGTTTCGAATTGCAGGTTTGACTCCTGCGGCCTATTGGGCCGGAATCATTGTCGTCGAACTGGCAATGTGCGCGATGCTAGCGGAATTCATAGTGACCGCCGAGCTTCCTGGCTGGTCCATTCTCCTGCTCTTCGTATCCTTTCCCATATTCATATGGGTAAACTATTTCAACTTCGCGCACGCCATCGAAGCGCTCTGTTTAATGGCTGCCGTTGCCGCACACATGAAAGGGCGCTACGACGTTGCGCTGGCAGCAGCAGCAGCGGCAGTACTTGCGCGGCCCGCGCTCGGCTACGTCTACGGGTTCACGCTTCTCTGCATAGTGATGCTAAAGATATTCCGCACGCATTCGCTAAAGCTATCCGTACTTGTACTGCCGACCTGTACGACCGTTTGCCTAGCCATTGTGCTCGCATGGCGCTTCGGAGTTACTTCCCTGATGCGAACTGTCTTTCCGATGACTGGAGTCGCTAACTACCGGGCATTGGGTTACGGGTTTTTCAAGCAAGGGATGGCGTTCTGGTTGCCATCTCCGTTCAGATTCCGCCTTTACTTGGATGCTCCGGGGTTCTGGCTCCTCGTCAATGCATCTTTGCTACTTCTGGGTCCGCTTGCAGTTCTGCGGGCCCGCGACGCGGTCCCGGGGAGTCTTAGGAGGCATAAATCCGAGGTTGTGGGTGCAACCTGTGTTGTCGTTTTTGTTTGGATATTCTTCGCGTTTGCTCACCAGTACACTGGGTCTTGGATTCTCTACCTTTGGCTGGCAGTGTGGGCAGTCTCGTTGCTCACGGAATTCTTCCACGAGTTCGCGTTGGCCATTGTAGTGCTGATTCTCATCGCTCTAAATGCCGATAGGCATCAAATTCTGGGCTCCCTACCACAATGGTCTGGAACGAAAATCTCCAGCCTATTTCCCTATACTTTGTCTCGGGGAAATGAAGATCAGTCGATCAAAGAGATTCTTTCTGCCGTTCAAGGTCGCCGCACCGTTGTTTTGACTCACGCAGGTGCCATTTCCCTGCTGCAGGATGGCTTGGGTAACCCATTGGCGGAGTTCTTTCTACCTGGGGAAGTACTTCCCGGTGATGAACTCCGTATGAAATCGGCGTTGGGCGCGGCGGAGATGGTGATCGTACCGACCCCACCATGGTACAGCCCGGATACCGAGTTTTTCTGTTGGGCTGAGCTCCTCCGCAATCGGAATGGTTACCGTTTAGTTCTTCGCAACCCAAGCGGCTTTGTGCTTGCGAAGGACCGAGCATAAGCGGCCAACTGCGAGCGCAACGGGGAAACTACACAACGCGAGAGAGCCATTCGGGTGATCCCGCCTCAGGGTCTATCCGCAGGCTTGGCGTTGCGCTCCGGGTTGTCATAATCGCCGCGGCCGAAGTACTTCTCCAGCCAGCAATAGAGGGTGATGAAAAGATAGCGGCTTCCCATCTCTTTGATCTTCAGCTTCGATTCGCCGGCGCGCCGGTTGCGCCAGGTGATAGGCATCATCGTCCAAGAGTATCCGCGAACAATGGTCTTCAGCGGAAGTTCCACCGTAAGATTGAAGTGCGGCGAGAGGAAAGGGCGACAGCCTTCGATCACGGTTCGCCGATAAGCCTTGAAGGCGTTCGTGAAGTCGTTCAGGGGCACGCGAAACAGAAGGCGAAGAACAGCATGCTGGATTCTAACATCCGCCCCAGCCAGAGCTTTTTCATCACAATCGCACAGTGATGGTTATCACAGACTTCGAACCGCTACGCGCAATAAGCCTGTGACTAACTCGCGTCGGGACGGGATTTTGCTCCCAGGATTGTTTCAGTGCTCTTCAGATATTGGATAAAGACAAACCTAAGTTGAGGCACTTAGCAGTCTGGGACGCCGAACAAACTCAATTCGCTGCCGAAATCAAATAAGTCCTTATTCTGAAAGACTTTGATATAGCTGCCTTAGAATCAAGGACCACTCTAAAAAGCTTCCCGCCAACACTATGATTCCGTTAATCTCCGCGAGCCTTCCGAAGTTGAGCTCATTCCAGGAGCCGCAGCTGCACTCCGGCAATTGCGCAGCTTCGGCCTGAGTATCGTGCTGGTTAGCGATCAATCCGGCATCGCGCGCGGGATTTTTGACGAGCGGCAACTTCGCCAGATTCATGAGCGGCTGCGTGCGCTCTTGGGAGACGCCGACGCCGCGCTCGATGCCATCTATTTCTGCCCGCATTCGCCGGAACACGACTGCGACTGCCGAAAGCCGAAACCAGGAATGATCTCGCGCGCCGCTCGCGATCTTGGCTTTGACCCGCACGACGCATTCGTAGTCGGCGATAAGAAGTGCGACATGGAACTGGGAAGACGGGTCGGCTCGCCCACGTTCTTGGTGCGGACCAGCTATGGGCAAGAGACATCATTAGCCGGAGTGCAAACCGATTACGCAGTGCCGGATATCTGCGAAGCGGCAGCCGCGATAATTCGCCGTGTCACGGTTGATGCAAAGGCAAATGTCAGCTAAGGGGATAACGTGTCTGGTCTCGACAAGCAACTCAATCTCTCGCTGAAAAGGTCGGTTGCCAATCGCCTTTTCCCTCGCTATTCGTCTTTTCTGGATCGTCTGAACTGGACCGCGCGATGGGTTGACTCTGCCAGGGAAAGTTCGCAGTGTTTCAGGTTTGATACGCGTGAAAAGATGTACGGCCACTTGAACCACGCCTTCTTTAACGACGGAAGGTTGGCGGTTGATTATCTTGAATTCGGGGTCTTTCGCGGCGACAGCCTTCACTCGTGGTGTAAGTTGAACACTAACCCGGAAACGCGCTTCTTCGGTTTCGATTCCTTTGAGGGCTTGCCCGAAGACTGGACGGCCGACAGACCCAAGTGCTCCTTCACGACTTCCGGAAAAACGCCGGACATTAGCGACCCGCGAGTGCAGTTCGTCGTCGGATGCTTCCAGCATTCACTCCCCGGGTTTCTCCACTCTTACGAGCCGAACAATCGGCTCCTGATCCATATTGATAGCGACCTTTATTCGTCCAGCCTATATTGCCTCACCACGATGAACCATCTTATGCCACCCGGTACTCTCGTCATTTTCGAAAGTTCTACGATGTTCTTCATGAATACAGGGCATTGAGCGATTACGCTGTCGCATATATGCGCAAGTACAGGATCGTGGCGGCAACACAAGGTTTCAATAAAGCCACTGTCGAACTGCTCTGATTGGCCCTTAGAGGAAAACGTTCCGGGGCTCACTATGCGAGGCGTTGCCACGGATGCGAGATTCCTCAGGGTTGCGAGCGAAACCCGCATCTCATAGTGCATCAAGATGCGGCCGTCGAGACCAATCCGAATCAAGGGACTTCCTCGTGTGGCAAGCGTTTATCTTAAACGAAATGCACGGCGGCGTGGCACGCCCTGCACAATGTGATTAAGTTTTCCTCAGAATCCGCCCCCGAATGGCTGCGGAACTCCAAGTGGTGGACCTCAAGATTCGACATCGCGCCACAGGATTGACACCTCCATCCGTCGCGACGCAGGATTTGCCGGCGGAGACTCTTATACGACGTTGGCTCCAGCCGCAAACCGGCAGCTTTCGGTCGAAGGAAGTCAGGACGCTCGGTCACGCAGGTTTTCCAGGAAGACTTGCTTTTGCTCGCCGGGCAAGAACTTGTAGTAGCGTGAGATCGAGTTGAGCAGAATTTCCGGGTCGCCATTGTCGAGATGCGCTCCTGCCAGAAAGTCCGCGCAGATCATCTCCAGGCAGTAGCCGCGCGATTTGTCCGTTCCGAGCATCAGGGCTGCCGTCTCGAGCGCCTGCTCGATCACCGGAATCTGGCTCTTGTAGACCTTGAAGTAGATCAGTTCCGACGGCTCCTCCTCCCTTCCCGTCAGTTCCCTCTCCACTTCACGCCTGAATGCTTCCCTGGGCATGGAGCGGGCTTTGTGCACCCAGGGTGCACAATCGAAGTCCTGACCGTCCCGGCGCGCGATCTTCGCCAACTCCCTTCCTTTCGTCCAACCGATCTCCTTGAGATCCTTCCTGACTTCCGGCGGCAGGTGCTCGTGGATCGACATTAGGTAGTATGCCTTCCTTCTTGATTGGGGAAACCGTCTTTCAAGAAAGTCGTCAAAGGACGCCAATCCCTCTACTCGCCAGTACTGTCCGACCCGCACCTCGCACAGATACTTGCCGAGCTCCACAAAACGGGTATCGCGCTCAACCTCTTTCTGCCTCTCCCACGCCAGGATCTCGTCGATCTTGGTGAGGACAAAGAGAGCGCGCTTGCGATTGAGCTTCGGCGGCATCGGCGGGTACCTAGTAAATAAGTTCGTCAAACAAACCAAGATCAACTCCCGGTTTGCGCACCAGGCCGGCTTCGACCAGCGCAGGCTTGTCGAGGCAAAGTCCGATGAACGGGCACGTGGTGCAAGGATTCTGGGGAAAGCGGATGCCGGCATGCGGCAGGAACAGCCCAGACTCGATCCGTCGCACCGAGTCATCGACAAGAGCCGCAAACTCCCGCCGTTGCTCTTCAGAAATAGTGGCCCGAAGGTATTGAACTTCGACCAACCGCTTGCGGACAAAAACAACCTGGGCGACTTCGTCTATGCCCGTCATCCATGAATAGCAAACGAGTTGTGGGTCCAGCGCTGAAATTCCGATCGGCTCTTCCGGATATCGTGCGGACGTGGTCTTCCATTCCAGCACACATGGTGTGCCGTCCAGTTCACCGATCGCATCGACGTAAGAAACGAAATCGTTGCCAGAACCGAGCGCTCGATTGAACTGAATCTGCTGAGTTGAACGAGGACGGCGAATACGAACGCGATTATCCTGAGCGAAGCGCTCGAGCAACTGAATACCTTGTTGCAGCATGCGGTCCCAGGTGTCGTTAGCGGAGTAGGTAAGGCCCATATCTTTGCACAAGCCCCAGTGCTCGAACAGCACGGTGGCAGAGTCCTCGCGCCGAAAAAGCGCGGCGATCGCCTGTTCGAACGCTCGGCCGAAAAGCATAGGTGCACGCGTGTCTTTTTCCTGCCACCCATCGAGGTAGCGATGCCGATAGCGGCGTGGGCAACTGAGATACTGGCTAATCTGGGTATAAGAGTAGGTCATCGGGACACCTCCGCAGTATTGGAAGGTAGAGGAGTAGATGCCGCAGATGTGGACAGCTCCTCCCATTGGCTGGCGGGAGCGAAGCCATCGAGGTTCATGAGTGAAATGCCATCGATCACGGTATGGCTGATCTTGACGATACCGCGGAGTCCAGGCAGAGCTTTCTCATCGACCTGTTCGTGAGCGAGAAGTTCGGGGTCATAGAGGAAATCGCGTAGGAACCAGCCCAGCTTCCACGTCGCCTTTTGCGTGCAGTAGAGAACGTCCAACAATCGGCTGCCTCGCGAAGGAACTCGGTTCGACGATCGAGAGTCGGAGGACATAGAACGGCTTGGTCGCGTGCCAGCGGAACTGGGCGCCATCGACGCGGACAAGGAAGATGCCGTCGGGAATCTCCGGACGGGAATCGCGAGCAGTTTCGGCGAGGCCGCGGACTTGGCGTTTCATGCCACCACCTCCTGCTTTGGACGCTCGTAACTGTTGAGTTGGCAGATCAGAGCGTTGCGGTCCTTATCGGCCCAGTCAGTGAGTTGCTGGACAAAGTTTTCAACCTGTTCCCTGCTAGCCTCTCGGAGCGTCTTCGTACCGCAGAAGTCGACGGCGTAGGCTTTTACGAGCTCGGGATCGAGCTTGTGCTGACGGATGATCTGGCAAAGACGGTCCCGGACCTTGGGGCCGGCACCCTTGCCATTTCCATTCGCGTTTTGGGGAGGAAGCTTTTCAACCGGATTTGGAATCGTCCCAATCTCTTCGAGCGAGCAGATGCCGATGCCATATGCCTTGCGGAGGGCGCGATTAACCGCTCGTGTTTCTGCTACGCGCATCTCTGCCCCGCGGACAAGCGAAGAGACGTTGGATGGATCGGCATCGCCGTAACCAACAAAACCTCGACAGGTTCGAGTGTTATAGACGGTGGCTTCAAAAGCCCAGCGCTGGGTGGAGGGATCAGAGAACTCCGGCACAGGCCGAACGTGGATTCCCGCACAGCGGTTATGTCGTGCTAATCGTATGAGACCAGCGTGAGTGACATACCATCGCCCATCAAGCAATGTAACGTCTCCCATGGCGAGAGAAAATCCAAACTGCATGGACAGTTCCTTGAGTATAGAAAAATGAATCGGATTAAGGAGGGTTGCCCAGCGGATTCTTGCGTATTTGCGGTTCAGGGTTATCAGCTTCTGACGGGGCGAATTCTCGGTCTTCATTGGAACTCCTCTGATGCGTGGTAGTGTAAAGGTACTATACTGGTACCGTTAGTGCAACAAAAAAAACTCATCTCTTCTTTGAGTGCCGGTCAACGATTCGTTGCGCTGCCTCCACGGCTGCATTCGCAATAAAACTGCTGACACTTCTACGTTCTTTGCCGGCCGCTTGGTCGACGAGCGTCCTCTCCTCCTCTGTCAGATAGACAAAAGTCTTCCGACCTAGCGGTTGTTGTGACCGACGTCGAGATCTAGGCTCATTACCCTCTTTCATGGCCGCAATCGTACACCTAAGAGACAGTGGACCCAATGTCGCTTTCGGTTCCGCTTCTTGCTTGAGGTCGGGCTTAGAAGGCACGTCTACTCCAACTTTTCCTTTGGCATGCTTCTGCTGAATACGAGCGTGGAAGCTAAACGACGCCTCGTCGCCGATGACCGGAAGGCCTTGCTCAAGCACCCCTGACTCGGTGCAAGATGAGTTCGCGCCGGAGGATCAACCTAGTGTCGAACGTAAACTACAATTGCATTGAACCAACAGCGCTTGGCATGCCTTGACTGGATGACGAGCAACCCCTTAAATCAAAATCAGACTTGCAAGACTCCGGATTATAGGTATTCTCCCGAACCTGTCTGTAAGCGTCCGGCTATAACCGTCTGGACAGGTAGATAGCAGGAAGTCATTCTTCCGAAGTGGACACTTGGGATAGGTGTCCACTTGGAGCGGAGATGGACACTTCCCGGCAAGTTGCAACTGTCATAGCGGATAAGAGTGAGTCGTTGGGCGCGGCCGCGCGGCAGCGGCGCAGTATCGCGGAGAAACGGCGGATTGTCGAAGAGACGTTGGTGGAAGGCGCGTCGGTGGCGCGGGTAGCGCGAGCGCATGGCATCAACGCGAACCAGGTATTTGGCTGGCGTCGGCTGTACCTGGCAGGGAGACTTGGGGAGTGCAAGCCGGCCATGAAGTTGCTGCCGGTTCGGGTGAGCGAGAGTTTGCCGGCACCTCTCCCGGAGCGTGGGTCCGCCGACTTCCCGAAAGCACAGTCGGGCACGATTCACATCGAACTGCGGCAGGCGCAGGTGCGGATCGAAGGCAGCGCCGATCCGGCGATGGTGCGCGTGTTGCTGGAGTGCCTACGGGGATGATGGGGCCGCCGACGAACACGCGAGTTTGGATTGCCGCGGGAGTGACGGACTTGCGGCGCGGGTTTACGGGGCTCAGTGCGCTGGTGGAGAGCAAACTGGAGCAGAAGCCGTTCTCGGGGCACGTGTTTGTGTTTCGCGGGCGGAGAGGCGATCTGATCAAGGTTCTGTGGTACGACGGCGACGGGTTGTGTCTGTTCGCGAAGCGATTGGAGCGTGGGCGCTTCGTTTGGCCGCAAGCTGCGAGCGGCACGGTTTCGTTGACGCGGGCGCAGTTATCGATGCTGCTGGAAGGCATCGATTGGCGGCGGCCGGAGCGGACGTGGGAGCCGCGGCTGTCGGTGTAACCGGCGAGATTCTTTGCACAACTTTTTTTGCGCACACGGGGATGAGAACGCGCGCGTTCATGCGATACTCCGCGCATGTCAGCGGTGGCGCTCCCCGATCTAAACGCTCTTCCCGCGGATGCGCTGCGAGCGTTGATCCTGACGCAGCACAGGCAACTCCTCGCCCAAGACGAACAACTGCAGTCGCGGGGGCGCGAGATCGAGCATCGGAAGCTGCTCTTGGCCAAGCTGCATCGGATGCAGTTTGGGCGGAAGTCGGAGAAGCTGGAGCGGCAGATCGAGCAGTTGGAGCTGCGGCTGGAAGAGCTGGAATCGAAAGGCAGCGAGAAAGAACCGAACGCGCCAGAACCGGCTCCCGTCAACGCCTCTTCGACTGCTACGGTAGCGAAACCCACGCGCCGAGCGTTGCCCGATCATCTTCCGCGACAAACACGCAGACACGAGCCGAAAGAGACGGAGTGTCCGCAATGCCAGGGCAAGCTGCGCAAGTTAGGCGAAGATGTCTCGGAGATGCTGGAGTACGTGCCCGCCAGCTTCGTGGTGATTCGCCACGTGCGCACCAAGCTGAGCTGCACAAAGTGCGATTGCATCGTGCAGGCGGAAGCGCCGAGCCGACCGATCGCGCGTGGCCTAGCCGGGCCGGGGCTGCTGGCGCACGTTCTGGTGAGTAAGTACTGCGATCATCTTCCGCTGTATCGGCAAAGCGAGATCTATGCGCGTCAGAACGTAGAACTGGAGCGCTCGACCATGGCCGACTGGGTGGGCGGGAGCAGCCAGTTACTCAGCCCATTAGTTGACGCGCTGCATCGCTACGTGACCGCCGCCGACAAGCTGCACGCCGATGACACGCCGGTGCCGGTGTTGGCTCCGGGCCAGGGCAAGACCAAGACCGGTCGATTGTGGACCTACGTTCGCGATGACCGTCCCGCGGGCGACGCCGCATCTCCCGCAGTGTGGTTTGCCTACTCACCCGATCGCAAAGGCGAGCATCCCGCGCAGCATCTGGAAACGTTTCGTGGCACGCTGCAGGCCGATGCCTATGCGGGATTCAATCAGCTCTACGAAAATGGGCGCATCGAGCAAGCCGCGTGTTGGGCGCATCTGCGGCGCAAGTTCTACGATAAGGATGGACACATCGAGATCGACAACAACGCCGCCGAACGCTCATTGCGCGGCGTCGCCCTGGGGCGCAAGAATTACTTGTTTGCGGGATCGGATGCAGGCGGAGAACGCGCCGCCGCGATCTACAGCCTGATCGGTTCAGCGAAACTCAATGGCCTCGATCCCGAAGCCTATCTGCGCGAAGTGCTCACACGCATCGCCGATCATCCCATCAACCACATCGACGAACTTCTGCCGTGGAACCTCAAATCCACACCTGTGCAAGTGTCCGCTTAACTTATTCGTGGACACTTAGCAAGACGGTGAGCTTCGGACGCTTACACCTGTCTCCAAATTCCTGAACGAGCTCCATCAGCATCACCAATTAGATCTCCAGTGCCGGTAGCTTCGTCCCGAGCCTTCCCAAATCAACATCGCCACCTCGTCGGCGGGCCGCTGGAAAACGCTCGATTCCGCACGGCAGAAAACTCTCCCGGGTGCGCGCAATCCGCAGCCGGATCGTGGCCGAAGCGGGTTTCGGTTTGACAACTTGATTTGGCCCCACCGTGATACTCACATTTGGCCCCACCTGTATTAATAAGGATGGCTGTCCGCTCTTGCGGTTCCAGCCAGGATGGGGTCGCAGGGGAAGGAACGGCGTTTGAGTTCCTTCCCTTGCCCAGCGCTATAGAAGCAGCCGCCTACGATGCTTTCTTTTTCTGTCGCACCTCCAGAGTTCTGCGAAAGCGGTACGACTCAGCGCCAGTTTCGATGATGTGCGCTCGGTCCGTGATTCGGTCCAGCAGTGCCTTGCACAAGCGCGGATTGGGAAAGACCTGCGTCCACTCGGAAAACGGCAGGTTCGTGGTCACGATCAGGGTGGCCCGCTCGGCGCGTTCGGCGATCACTTGGAACAAGAACTCGGCTCCGATGTCGGCCAGCGGCACGTAGCCGACTTCATCGAGCACAATCACGTCGTAGCGCAACCAGCGCGCCAGCACCCGTTTCACCGCATTGTGTTGCCGGGCTTCGACCAGTTCATTGACTAGATTCGCGGCCGTGGTGAATCGTGCCCTTCGTTTCTGTCGGCACGCGGCCACGCACAGACCCGTCGCTAGATGGGTCTTGCCGGTACCACATTCGCCCATCAGCACCACGGGTTCGGCACGTTCGATGTAGCCGCCTTCCGCCAGTTCGCGAATCTTCGCCGCCGGTATCTGCCGCGCCTGGTTGAAGTCGAACTCCTCCAGCGTCTTGAGTCGCGGTAGTTTGGCATCGCGTAGCCGTTGCTGGATGGCATGCCGGTCGCGCTCTTCCGACTCCATCGTGAGCAGCGCTTCTAGATACCCGATGTGACTGCGCTGTTCTTTGATGGCCTGCTCCGCCAGTTGTACGAAGTGTGCCCCGATCATCGGAACGCGCAACGCTTTGCAATATTGCTTGACGCTGGCGTGTTCGAGAGCCTGAGTCTGCTCTTTCATCGCGCCACCTCCGCAGCGGTGGCCGCGATGCTGAGTAGCTGGTCATACTCGTTGATCAGAGGCAACGGTCGCTCGTAGCGTTCCAGTCCATTCAGTTCGAGTAACTCGGTGTGCGGACGACCCAGATCCGTCGCCGTCAGCAAGTGCCGAACCGCGGCCGCATCCGTGCAGCCCAAAGCCAGCGCTTGCTCGACCACTTGCTGCAGCCGATCCCACCCGTAGCGCTTGCCGAGCGTGAGTAACTCGATCATCTCTCGCGTGCCCGAGTGTTTGCCGTGTCGTTCTTGCAAACTCTGCCAAAGCCGGTCGAAACTCTCCGGCCAGCGTCCGCGTTCCCGCCACTGCCGCAGCGGACTCGATCCCACCAGCGCTCCTGGTTTCTTCTCCAGCACATCGAGATAGTGCTCCAGATCGAGCACCTGCTCATAGCGACCGAAACTACGCTCGTGCCGCGCCACGCACTCCCGTTCCTGCCAGATCTCGACATACGCGGACAGCACTTTCGCTTGCGGGCGCGTCCCCGGTCGCAATGGTGTCGAGTAGAAGTTTGTGCGCACCTTCACGCAGCCCTTGCCGTCCACGGTCGGAAAGCTGGTCTCCGCCAGTTCGAATCCTTCCGCCGCCAGCGGCAGCAGATGCTCCCGTTCGATCCGTATCGCCTCGCCCACCAACATCGGCTTGCCTGCGATCCGCCGTTGTTCGTCTTGCTGACAGCAGCTTCGCAAATATTGATTCAACTCCTGCAGGTTCTTCGCCTGCGGCACCGGCACCAGATGATTCCGGCGAAAGTAACCCACTTCGCCTTCCACGCCGCCCTTCTCGTTGCCCCGCGCTGGATTGCAGAACTCCGTCTGAAAGCCCCAGTGCGAGCGGAAAGCGATCAACCGCTCCGTCTCCTCCCGCTGATGCCCGCGCAGGATTTTCTTCACTGCGCTCTTCAGGTTGTCGTAGCGCAGGCGTCGGAACACACCACCGAAGTAGCTGAACGCCAACTCATGCGCTTCCAGAAAAGCCTGCTGCGTGGCGTGATAGTAGGCCACGTGAAACGCTCCGCCACTGGCCATCGAGCGCATCGCGAAATGATGAACCGACTGGCGCTCGCCCCCGATCTCGGCCACGGCCTCGTACCAGTCCACCTGCCCCTCACCGCCCCAGTCGTAGACCTGCGGCACGAACGTCTCCCGCAAGGTGAGTCCTAACTCTTGCTTACGCTCCCGCACGTAACGGCGCACCGTCGTTTCCGCCACCACGTCCGAGCGCTCTTGCCGGATCCGCTGCCAGATGCGACGCGCCGTGTGCTGCTGTTTACGCGGTGCCGTCTGATCCTCGCGCAGAATCTCGTCAATGAACTCCATTACCGGTCCTAACCTGGGCTTGTTCCGCATCGCCAGTTTGCGCTCCGGCGGAATCGCGCTCGCCAGCGCTTGTCGCACCATCCGCCGATGCACGCCCAGCTTTTTCGCGACCGCGCGAATCGAGCCGGCTCCATGCACATGTTCCCGCCTGATCTCTTCGAATAGCTCCACCTTGCGTCTCCTGTCCATCGCCCTCCCTGTCCGCTTCGCAGACAGGGTAGGACGATCTATCGGCTAGGGGTGGGGCCAAATGTAATGATCGAAGCGGGGCCACTTCAGAGTAGCGAAATCAGGGTTACGAAATCGCGATGGTGGTAGCCATTGCGATAATCCCGGCGCTGGCCTTGCCTCCGTTCCTACCGGCCCCCAGCCCGAACAACGATCCCGTTGCCGCTGCGGCTCCAATTCCAAAAAACCTTGCCGAGCCAGTTTCGTCTGGCCGTGACATCGCCCCAGAAACTCTCTTTCAGTCGTCCGGCTAAGTAAGAGCGTCGCCAGCCAAACACTTGATTGACGTTCACACCGTGGGCTCGCGCTATTTGCGCCACCGATGCGTCGGGCGCCAGTGTCTCTTCCACGATCCGCCGCTTTTCCGCGATGCTTCGTCGCTGCCGGTGCGCTGCGACCGAGCCCTCTCGGACTCGGGCAGTGACTGCAGCTTGCTGGGAACTTTCCATCTCCGCTCCAAGTGGACGTTTGTCCACGGTGCGCACTTCGCGAGATTTTCTCTCACTTACACACGTGTCCAGATGGTCTTCGGGGGACGCTTACTTTCTACTAGGCGACGCGCAAAAAACAGAAAGGGCGCAGCTAAAGCTGCGCCCTTGTAGAAAAACTGGCTGGCGGAAGCCGCCAGCCGTTCGTTTCAGGTTATGGGTTGGAAATGAATGTGGTTTGGGTATTCAGCCACTGCCCGCCAACGAGAGACCACAGCGTTGTGTATATAGTGCTGCCGTTGGCCGGGAGATTATTTATTGTCACGTTCGTTACATTGCCCAGGTTGCCGGTCTGATCCAGATCGTTTCCTCCGGCCTGGATCGCGCTGATGTCCAACCAGTATCCGGTTGCGTTAGCATCCGCATTCCAGGTGAAGTTCACGCTGGACCCGATAAGCGGAGTGGTGTTGGTTAGAGTGGCTAGGCCGCTGTTTGTGTTGGTGGCGTAGTAGGTGTACGCGTTGCTCACCCAGTTGGCCCCGATCAACGTGAACAGCGTGACGTAGAGCTCGTTGCCGTTCGCGGGCAATCCGTTCACCGTGGTCGTTAAGACGTTACCGAGGTTGCCAGAGCTGTAAACGTTGCCCTGGCCTGGCCCGACTTGACTGATGTCAAGCCAGTAACCAACCGACGCTGCGTTGCCCGCTGTCCAGGTAAACGTCACTGAGCTGGAGTCAAGTATTGAGCCCGGAGTGGGAGTGCTCATCATGCCGCCCTGCGCTGGATTGCTAGTCACGGCCGTATAGGTATAGGCCGATTGCTCCACCACACCGCCGACAGTTGAGAACAGCGTCACGTAAACCGTGCTCCCATTGGTCGGCAGAGTCTTTACTGTGGTGGTGAGGGCTGTCTTCAGGTTCCCCGATTGATAATACTGATTGCCCCCGGGCGTGCTGCCGACATTGAGCGCGAACGCCGTTGCAGATCCGGCTGTCCAGTCGAAGGTCACCGTGCTGCTGGTCAAGGTACTTCCCGGTGTTGGAGTGGTTATAGCTCCGACCCCGGCCGCCACATTTATCGCCGTGTAGGTGTAGGAGTTGCTGATCCAACCCCCACCCACTAGCGAGAACAGGGTCACGTAAACCGTGCTCCCATTGCTGGGCAAATTTTTGACCGCTTCGGTTTGCACCGTGCTCGCCAAGCTTCCCGACGAGTAGATGTTGCTGCTGAACGGCGCGGTTCCCACCTCCAGCCAGTACGCGGTAGCCGCCGTGCCCCGACTCCACATAAACGTCACGCTGCTCGCCGAAGTCAAAGTGGTACCGGGGACCGGATTCGCGAGATTCCCCACGCTGCCCGCGTTGCCCACCGCAGTATAGCTGTAGCTGGTAGGTAGCCAGTTTCCGTCGACCATTTCGTACCAGGTCACATACACCGTGCTGCCATTGTTCGGAAGACCCGCAACGGCCAGCGACAACGTCGAGGAGGAGAGACTGCCCGATTGGTAATAATTGTTGCCACCCTCCGTCGAACCCACATCCACCCAGTACGCCGTGGCGTTCGGATCGCCTCCCCACTCGAACGTGACCGAGGCACTTGTAAACGGGGTACCATTGACCGGACTGTAGATTCCCAAGGGTTGCCCGACAGTGCAGGGCGAAGCAACCGACGGAATACCGTTTGCAACGACATACAGATTACAGGGTCCTAAGTCCGCTGCCTGAATGACCGGTACATCGAAATTCGTAGATACCGGAGTCGAGCCCGTCGCCACTCCCATGGTGCTATGCCCGTGAGTCCTGGCGTAGTACACGTGATTGTTGTTGGTGGTTACGATTTGCACCAGCGGATAATTGGTGGCGTCTTGGAAATCGTCGCCGTAGAAGCCACCTTGCGACAAGCCGTTGAATTGCGTTCCCGAGATCTGGTACGTCTGTCCGATCGTCAGATTGGTTGGCGCGGTGGTGATGGTCGGCTGCCATGCTGCCTGGTAGGTGCCCGCACTGGTTAGAATCGCCACGCCACTCGTCGACCAATCCGTGTACATGATCTGTCCAGTGGGTAGCACAAGTAGATGTCCATAATAGGAGGAATCCTTCGAAGCGGCGGAGGGATTAGGGAAAGTATTTAAAGTATTTGTGGTGGCGTTCCATTCGTAGAATGTGACGGGCGTCGAAAATGTATTGGTGTAGGGACTGGTGTCAAGGATCACATTACCATTGATTTCGATTGCGGCGGGTGCATCGTTCATCGCACCCTTGCCGGGAAATGTCCCCTGAGCCGTCCACGTATTCGTACTCCAATCGTAGGTCGCATAGTTGGCGGCCTGACAATTACTAGCGCCGCCGTAAAAAACTGTGCCATTGGGCATCAAGACCCCAGGCCCCAGCTCATAGCTGGCAGTAGCCGAATTCCCGCAACCACTATCCCAGAGTTGCACTTGCGTACTCGGGTATTCTGTCCACGTGTTGTCGCTTGGATTGTAGAGCGCGTAACCCATGGCCGTGGCATTGTAGGAACCTAGATACACGTTCACCATCAATACCTGCCCATTCGGGAGCAAGTTCCAACCGGCTTCATCGAATTCCGTAGTTTCGCCGTCGTTGGCGCTCGCTTCGGTGGTAAAGTTCAATGTGTTTTCATTGAAATAGAAATAATCCGGAAACGGAGTATATCCTTGATATTGTGAGCAACAAGCCGCCAGCATCCAAGTTCCGTTGGGCAGCACTACCGACTCCGCGTCTCCGACTGCCCCGTACGGGGGAGTGCTACCCCCAGCGCAGGAACCAATACCGGGGGGACAGGTCAAAGCGGTCCAGGTGTTCTGAACCGGATCGAAAATAGCGCCATTAGCTTGCCAAACTCCGGTGCATGAACCAGCCGGGCATTGGTATTCGCCGCCGTCAACCACCACTTTTCCATCGGCCAATACGGCCGAGGCGATATCGAGAGGCGCGTAGCCGTTGGGAAGCGACGCCACTTGAGTCCAAGTTCCGTTGATATAGCTGCCGGTTATGTCGGGTGTCAATGTCCACCAAGCAGTGAAGTCCGAGCCAGACTCTTCGTGCAGCAGGACACGGCCGTCGGTGAGCAACAGCTCCGTACCAAAAGACACGGGAGCTTTGTTATTCATCGCCGACCATGTTTGACAATTGGCGATTCCAGCCGGGCCTACCACAAAAAGACATACAAGCGCCACTGCAACCGCAGACAATCGTTTCATGGTCACTGGCATCCTTCAGTTAGATTTTTTGTGTGAGCTCACGAGAGAAAGCGATCAGTTTCGCTCACACGAAACTGAACCGTGTCGTCCTCGCACGCGGAAGGGAAAATACACCCATGCGACTTGGGGACGCATGTTCTCTCTTTTGAAGTGGTATGTCAACAAAAAACTTGCCTTGTTGTTGTCACTTGGTGTATAATAACGCCTTCATTGGATAATGTATATTACATTGGATAATGTATAACGTCTAGGCGCCCGTACAGTTCGGCTACGGTTTCCTGAAAGTTACGCGCAATTATTTCTTGCGCGAGCTTAATTCAATCTTGCATACAGAATGTAAGCTTACAGCGAATGATGAGAAAAGTAGTACGGTTGGCTTGGCTAGCGACTTGGTCGCTCCTCCTGGTCCTGACCCATCAATGTGCATTAGCCCAGACCACAAGCACGACCGGCTACTTGATTACCAATGACGACTACCCCCCACGGGGAACGCCTGACAGTGCGACATTCTTCAAGATCATGCCCGACGGCACATTGAGCAACCCTACGCTAGTAAGTGTCGGCGGCATCGGAGCTGGGGGCGGGTATTTTGCCTCAAATCGGGTCGTAGTTTTGAACAATTCGACTGAGCTGTGTGTCTATCTTTCTGCAGGATTTAGCAACACCATCGGCGGAATTGAGGCTCTGACGCAAACAGTGGCTGGCGATTTTCCCGCCTCGTCGACCGACAACGGTTATGACAATGGCGTCGGCATGGCTGTGAACAGCAACTACCTGTACGCCAGTTTCCCAACATCTAGCACGATAGCGACGTTCGCGGTGCAGCCAGGATGCGGTTTGCAATTTATCAGTGACATCTCAGTGGCAGGCTTGAATGGCGGCACACCAAAGGGAATGGCGTTGTCTGGCAATATTTTGGTTCTGACCTATGGAGATGGTTCCATTCAGTCGTTTAATGTCTCCGGGGGTGTCCCGGCTTCCAATGACGACGAGCAAAACGCCAACGGATACGACGACGACAATTTTCCCGACGGCGTGGTCATCAGCCCGGATGGAAATTGGGCGATCTTTGGCGACGACTCGAGTGGCGCGGCCGTCGAAGTCTCCAATATTTCGTCGGGCCAGTTGGCCCCGACCGTCGTCTATAGCTTGCCGTCGGGCTTCAATTCCAACAACGTTCTTCTCAGCCCCGATGGAACGTTGCTCTACATCACAAACAATACTTCTGGCCAGGTGAGTGCCGCTTTCTTTGACACAACCACGGGTACAATTTCCGGGAGCTGCATTTCCGCTCAGCTCAACGGCTTTGATAATACATTTTCCTTCCCGGCAGCCATGGTAACGCAAGTACCCGCGGGCACTGGGTCCGTGCTCTACGTTGCGGAATGGGGAGGAGCGCCTTCTGAGATTGGCATCATTAATGTGAGTGTAAGCAACGGGGTGTGTACGCTAACGGAAAATGCTTCTTCACCGGTGTCGGACAGCAACAGCTATAACTTGCTGTCGATTGCTGTTGTGTCAACCTTGCAGCCCGGTTTGTACAACCCAACCGCTGGCGCGACCTTAACGGGCAGCACAGCGACCTTCCAGTGGCTTGGGCCCTCGAACGCGACTGCGTTCTGGATCGATGTGGGCAGCGCGCCGGGTGGCAATACCTACTATCAGTCGGGAAGCCTGCCCACCAGTACTCTGTCGGCCACCGTAGGCGGCTTGCCGACAAACGGCGCCACCGTCTATGCAACCTTGTATTGGATGATCAACGGCTCTTGGGTGAGCAATCCCTACACCTATACTGCCTTCAACTCGAACGGCGGCCGGGGCATACTAACGACGCCGACTCCCGCTTCGACTCTGAGCGGAGGCGTAGTAACGTTCGACTGGACGGCAGGTTCGAATGCGACAGCCTACTGGCTGGACATCGGCAACATAGCTGGCGGCAATCAATATTATCAATCCGGAAATCTAGGCAATGTGCTCACCACCACCGCGAGCGGACTGCCCACCAACGGCGGCACCGTCTACGCAACTCTCTACTCGCTGATTGGTGGAACGTGGATGAGCAACGCCTACACCTACACGGCGTATGGTGTGACAGCGACGCCAGCCGTATTGACGACGCCAGCTCCCGGTTCGGTTCTAAGCGGAAGCACCGTGACCTTTAACTGGACAGCAGGTTCGGGCGTTACTGGGTATTGGCTCGATATCGGCAGCGCGGCCGGGGGCAACCAGTATTATCAGTCCGGAAACCTGGGCGACGTGCTCGCCACGACCGTTAGCGGACTACCCACCAACGGCGGCACCGTCTACGCAACCCTCTACTCGCTGATCAACGGATCGTGGGTCAGTAACGCCTACACTTACACGGGATTCAACGCGGCAGCGTCCGGCGGAATTATCACGACTCCTGCTCCCGGTGCGACGTTAAGTGGCAGCAGCGTGACTTTCATCTGGACCGCGGGCGCAAGCGCCACAGCGTACTGGCTTGATGTGGGCAACATTGCCGGCGGAAACGAGTACGAGCAATCGGGCAACATTGGCAATGTAACGCAGTTGACGGTGAACTCGCTGCCGACCGATGGCAGCTCGGTCTATGCCACGCTCTATTCGATGATTGGCGGCGCGTGGGTGGGCAATTCCTATACGTACACGGCCTTCACTGGATCCGGGGTTCTGGCGGTTATGCAGACGCCGACTCCGGGCTCGGCGATCATCGGAAACACGGCAACGTTTACGTGGAGCGCGGATGCAAGCGCCACCGCCTACTGGGTAGATATCAGCGCTATAGCTCCGGGTGGAAACGATGTTTATCAATCCGGAAACCTGGGCAACGTGCTGACTACGACGGTGAACAGTTTGCCGGCGAATGGCAGCACTATATATGTGACGCTGTACTCGTATGTTGGAGGGCAGTGGTCGAGCACTGCATCGACGTATACATCGAATCCGTAGAGGAGACCACATTTGCGTCCTCGTCTCGCTGCAGGGATTTTGGATGTTCGTGTCTTGGTCGTCAATGGGAGAGGCGCGGCGCAAGAGCAATAAAAACAAATGCAATGTATTTGATCGTATTCACCTTGTATCAACGGGTGGTTTTGTTATGGGCAAGGTTTTCAAGTTGGCGATCACAGTGCAATTCGTCGGATTGGCCTTAGTCGCGGTCTCGGCGCAAGTGGGGGGATGCCCTGCGCGCCCGAATCCGGGGACTGCCGTTTTTAACCCGCTGAATCTCTTTAGCCAGAATGGAGCGCTCAACGTGCAGCTGGCGATGAGTTACGGCGTTGATTCCTTCGGATACGCGCATTTCTGTTACAACTACACCACCGACAGCGGCAACACCATTGAAGCCCCGACGCTACGCCTCAACCCAAGCGATACCTTGAGCCTGACTTTGACTAATGGTCTCAATGTTCCCGGGGCCCAGGCGTTACGCATGAAGCACCCGATGAATAAGGGCAACAAGGCTGTGTCACCCCAGGACACTTCCTGCAACGGCGGCACTCTGACCGTGAATTCCACCAATATTCATTTTCACGGTCTTAATGTTCCACCGGTGTGCCATCAGGACGACGTGATCAACACCGTAATCCAGCCGACCGACCCGCCATTTCAATACTCGATTCAGATTCCGAGCAATGAACCCCCCGGATTGTATTGGTATCACCCCCATCCCCACGGATTCACTACCGAACAGGTAAACGGCGGAGCCGCTGGTGCGCTCATCGTAAGCGGCATCGAGAATGTGAAGCCGCAGGTGGCTGGACTTGCAGAGCAGGTGCTCGTGGTGCGCCAACAGTTTCTGAATCCCAGTTCCTGGCTGCCTGGACCGTATCAGCTGACGCTCAATTTTCAAACTATAGATACCGCCCCACTGATCTTATATCCCTATATTTGTGTGAATCCAGGAGAACAGCAATTTTGGCGAGTAGTGAATGCCTCTACCCAGGCCTTTCTCGACTTACAGATTTTGTCTGACGGCACACCTCAGAACTTGGAATTGATCTCCATCGACGCCGTCCCCGTCAGCAACGATCCCTATGTGACGGATATCCCTATCCCTCCGGCAGGCCGCGCCGAATTTGTGATGACCGGACCGCCTGAGGGCGCGGACAACATTTTTGTCAACCTGGGGTACGATACCGGCCCGGTGGGCAACTACAACTTCGCGGAGGTGCTGGCCAATATCATCACGAGCGCCGATGCCAGCAAACGTAAACTTCCTGTTCAGGCCAAGTACCACATTCCCGCTGCTAAAACTCCTCCCGCCAAAAAACAACGATTTTCCGATCTATCCACGGCGCAGGTCACATGCACGAGAAACCTTTACTTCTCCGAGTCCACCGAGGGCACCAACGGCCCTACGAATTACTTCCTCACCGTGCAAGGACAAAAACCGCATGTGTTCGACCCCAGCCTGCCGCCCGCTATTGTCACCAATGTGGGCGCAGTTGAGGATTGGACTATTGAAAACCACACCGGCGAGGAACACGCGTTTCACATCCATCAGATCCATTTTCTGGTGATGGCCATCAATGGAGTTCCTCTGCAGACTCCCGTAATGCAAGACACCGTCCTTGTACCTTATTGGAACGGCACTCTGCCCTACCCAAGCGTGACTGTCCGTATGGATTTTAGCGATCCCGAAATTGCGGGAACGTTTGTCTATCACTGTCATGTCCTCGACCATGAGGATGGCGGTATGATGGCCGAGATCCTCGTGAATCCATCCCCCTGATTCGTTGGAACGCGCGGATCAGAGTCCATGCCCGACTTCCCTTCGAACTGCTCCCCTCTACTGACCTGAGAGGCGGTGTTCAGCCACTCCCCTCGAATATTCGAACGGGGGACAGTAGATTGTTGCTGCTTTTGACGAACCTCATTGGGCCACACCTTGATACTTTACAAATGGTCCCACAGTCTTTGGGAATATCAGACCTTGGATCAACTAACACGAAGTCTGAATCCTACAATCTAAGCCGACAAGACTCGAGACTTGTTCTGGCGCGGAACCCAAGAATGGCAAGTCTTCATGTAATAGCGGACGGCGAGGCGGAAGACAGTGACCTTGCTGGTTTTTCGGTTCTTAAGTGCTTTGGGAGTTCCGCAAAAAAGGCTAGGTGGCATAAGGAGACAATTGCGATGTTCATAACAAAACTGCTTCCGATCTTCACCGGCCTGATCGTATGCACCTATGTGGTCGCCGCACAGGACCCAACTCACAGCCAACCAGACAAGGTTATAAAGCCGGTACCGGCCAAATCCACGTCGCCGATGTCCGGCAAGGACATGTTCAGGGCTTACTGTGCTTCTTGCCACGGAACGGATGGGAGAGGCAGAGGTCGCGCAGCCATTGTGTTGCAATTGCATCCCACCGACCTTACGCTGCTGAGCAAGAACAACGGCGGAAGATTTCCCACGCTCAAAGTTGAATCGTCTATTCGCGGGGAAGCATCTCTTCCGGCGCACGGCTCCAAAGAGATGCCGGTATGGGGATCGTTGTTTTGGACTCTGCACAAAGAACGCCAAGCTGAGGTGCAGCAACGCTTAGCGAACCTTACCGGCTACATCGAAACTCTCCAGGCGAAGTAGAGGATCTATTTCTCGTCGGAAGGATGCGGCGCGACCACCAAGAGCGGCCGCCCGTGTCGGGCCGCGGTCCATAGAACTCGGTTCTGTGCCCTCCACGGGGATGGGTCGAGCCAGAAAAGCTGGGTTGTCCGACAGGACAAAGTTGCGCTTTTGTTCCTCGATCTCGGCCGTTTCAAAATTGTCAACGACTCGCTCGGGCACTCGGTCGGCGACCTTCTTGGTGAAGGAAGTTCCTGCACGACTTAAGAGATGGGCGCGTGAACAAGACAGCGTGGCTCGGCTAGGCGGGAACGAATTCCTCACCGTGCCCACTGACGTAAAAGAAATAAAGATTATTAGAGAGTGCCTGCGTGGCCATCCCGCCCTCCAGGTCAATTGACACTTGGGCCGAGTGGGCGCTCCGGCACGAGCGGAGCCGCGAACTGAACCTCTCGCCAAGGCAAATTTAACAACCCCTGAACCTCTGGTGAGTTCCGATCAACATGCGGTCCGAGAAGCAATTTCGACTTCGCAACGTCGTTGCCGCCACCAGCGAACCTTACCCCTCCGCCGTTGTATTCGACAGCGCAGTGCGTGAACGTGTTGCCGAAAAAGTAGGCACCGTCGATTAACAACGAATCATTGCGAAATTGGTTGTTAATGAATAGCCAAGTGAGAGGCCCTTTCCCGAGGGCAACTCGGTTCCGATTCTCAAGAATGCCCTCCCAGGCAATGCTGAACCGTTTTTTGTATGGCGGTGGCTCAGTGAAGGTTGGACCCTCGCGGCTCGTTACCTGGCCAGATTGGAGCACAATGATTTGGTCCGGACCTCCAACAAACGGGGTTCCCTCTGCGGTTTTGTGAGCGAGAAAGCGGGCTAATTGCTCCATTTCGTCTAAGCTTAATGCCGTTCGATTCGGCTTTCTTGCGTCAGTATACCTAGCCACCATTGGCTCATCGTATTTAGCGGGGTTGCTCAAAATATCGTTCGCTATTTCAGGAATGCCACGAACGACTGAGGTAAGCGGCCCTCGGACTATTGTTGCTTGCGGAGGTGTTGCATCCACAAGGTAGTACGGTTTCGCCGATTTAAGACCCAAGCCGGCTTGTGCAATTCTAGCGACCCCGTCAGCGTCGTAACCCGCAACGGTTATTTCCAGATCATATTGCCCGCCATCCGGTTGGTCCCCATTAATTGCTGTGATCAGCTCGAGTTGCTGTTGCAGGATGAAAATAAGTTGGGACAGTTTCTCTCCGACTGTTAAGCGAGGATGATCCTTGATCGAGTGTCCGTAGCCGCGAATGATGTCAGCGGTCGCGCTCGTGATCTCTGGGTTCATGCGAAGTGGTTCCGAAGCAAAGCCAGCGTATGCAGCAACGGACCATTGGTCGAGTTGGAACAGCTTCGGTGACGGAGCAACCAGCGGCTGCATCGTGATTGTGTTCGTCAGTCGGCTGTCTGTCAGCGCTATGATGCCGTTTTGGTTTCCGAGGAAAACGTTGATGGTGCCCCGCGCAACTCCGTTTGTAGTGGCATCAGTGGGGTTGGTGTTTTCTAAACCTGCGACCGCCAGAGCGCGCGAATGATAACCGGCAACCAAAGCGAGCAGAATTATGAACCTACTCACAGTTCGGCGTCTCAATCTACTAGACACCCAGTCATCGGATAATGTTCTCGGACTCCACCCTTTCAACATCTTCGGTCACCCGTCCCGTATACTTCTAGAGGTCCCCAGCCTTAACAAGTTCGACACAGTCCCTAACATGGCTGTCATTGGAAAGGCTAACAAATGTAATGCCGGATGTCGCTCGAATGATTCCGTTCAGCTCAACATGGCTTGGCCACACGGCTAAGGAGGAAGTCATGAAAAAGTCGACAGTCGCGATTTATTTTCGTCTGGACAGTGATTGCATCGCCTGCGCAGATCTTCAGGACTCTGGGGACCTTCAATAACTGGAATGGTACCTATCCCAAACGACATAGGGCAGACCGATGACGGCCAGTTATGGGAACGGCATCCGGCACGGGACGCACCTATTGCGGCACTGCGTTCAAGATGAGTCAGGGAATCCGACCAAAGGCCTGCTGTAACGCTTCATCGGAATGGCGAGCGCGCGTTGGATAGTGGCCAACGACTTCGGGTCCTTGAGAACGACGATCACCGAGACCGTATTCGCTCTTGACTCGATCCTCTAGCAGGCTGCGGAAAAACTCGATTTGCAGCGGACGCAGTACCACGAAACTCTCTTGTTTCCACAGCACAACCTGATAAGAAGAAGGCATGCGTGGAAAAGACGAGCAGCAATTGGATGTGTTCAGCTACGTAAGCCCGGAGCAGCGAGTACCCCAAGACCATCCCTTGCGTCCTCTTCGTGTCATGACCGATGAGGCATTAAGAGAACTGCAACCACGATTCCACAAGCTATACGCCAAAACCGGGCGACCGTCGATCGCGCCGGAGAAGTTGTTGCGTGCGCTCTTACTGCAAGCGCTGTACTCGGTGCGCAGCGAACGGCTGTTGATGGAACAGCTCGACTATAACCTGCTGTTCCGCTGGTTCGTGGGCTTGAACATGGACGACGCCATCTGGGATGTGACGGTGTTTACGAAAAACCGCGAGCGGCTGCTGGATGGTGACATTGCCGAGGCTTTCTTCCAAGCCGTGCTCCAGCAGGCGCGCGAGCGGAGTCTGCTCTCGGACGAGCACTTCACCGTGGATGGAACGCTACTGGAAGCGTGGGCGAGTATGAAGAGTTATCAACGCAAGGATGCCAAGGACGCCATCCGCCGGACGATCCTGGCAATGCGACGGTGGACTTCCACGGGGAGAGGCGGTCGAACCAGACGCACGCATCGAAGACGGACCCGGATGCGAAGATGGCACGCAAAGGCAAGGGCAAGGAAGCGAAGCTGAGTTACAACGGGAATCTGCTGGTGGAGAACCGCAACGGACTGATCGTGAACACTGAGGTGTTCGAGGCCAACGGAACGGCGGAGCGCGATGCCGCACTGGTGATGCTGGAGCGGATTCCGGGAACGAAGCAGGTGACCGTGGGCGGGGACAAGGCATATGACACGGCGGATTTTGTGGCGGAGTGCAGAAACTTGAAGGTCACGCCGCACGTGGCCCAGAACCTGGAGCGGCCCGGTGGGAGCGCCATTGATGCTCGTACGACGCAGCACGCCGGATATGCCATCAGTCAGAGGAAAAGGAAACGCGTTGAAGAGTGCTTCGGATGGCTAAAGACGATCGCACTGTTGCGGAAGGTTCGGCATCGTGGAGTCTTCAAGGTGGGATGGGTCTTCACCTTTGCCGCGGCTGCCTATAACTTAGTCCGCCTGCGAAATCTGACGATGCAAGCGACATAAGCCAACGCCGAACTGTGTCGACTAGTCAGGAAAAGGACTACAGACTTCAGCAGATGCAACCAAAACTCTCCCCTTAGTCACAACAATCGCGAAATCTGGACAGCATTTAGGTCCCGCCGCCGTTTTTCCGCAGCCTGCTAGTAGTGCCCTTCGATATATGACTAAGCTTTTCAGGTTACTCAGCGCCAATTGCGATTAGCAAGCACTTGAGTAACTCGATTGCTTTGTAGACTTGCCAGTTGGCGTGGCATGAAGAAAAGACCGCAATAAGGCCGAGAAAATAAGATTTGAGTCCCATTTTGTGCTTCAAGATTAGTGGAAGTTTTGGAAAGAGTGCGGTATCTTTGCCACACCTGTAGCTTTTGTTTTTTGATGGGCAGAACGGCCGGATCGACGGAGACGAGCGCAATGAGTTCCCTATTCGACGATGTATCGCGAGTTATCGGTAGTCCGGTTTCAAGGCGCAAAATGCTGCGTATGGTCAGCGGCGCCGTTGGCGGGGCAGTGTTGGCGTCTCTTGGCTTACGGACCGCGGCATTTGGCGCTCAATCTCCTCAAACGGCAAAGAAGTGCCCACCCAATCAAACTGCCTGCGGAACGAACTGCTGCGACCCCCATCAAATCTGCGTCGACGGCATCTGCTGTCCTCCCGGCCACATCAACTGCAACGGGAAGTGCTGCGGCGGGACCTGCACGAACGGCGTGTGCTGTGGCAAAAACTATTCCTACTGTGGCGGAGTGTGTTGCCCCGACGGAATTGTCTGCTGTGACGGGAAGTGCTGTGGCAGCACGAGTGCCGTCTGTTACAACGGCAAATGCTGCGGTTCTGGGATTATCTGCAACGGCGTGTGTTGCGATCCCAACGAAGTCTGCTGTGATGGCAAGAGGTGCGTGGATAAGCACGAGTCCCCGATTAAGTGTTAAGGGACAAGCAGTTTTGCCGGGCAAGATCGAATTGACGATCTCCGAGTCGCCAATAACCAATCGAGCTCCTGCCAATCATCCCAGAACAGCAGCCGCGCCAATTTATCTTGCCTAACATGATGGCTGCTGTATTCATCTCCTCGCTCGATTACCGGGATCTGGCTCTTGTAGACCGTGAAGTAGGTCAGCGCCGCCGGCTCCGCTTCCCTTGCCGCACCTTGGGCGCACAAAGCCCCGCAATGTGCCGAGGGAGGTATCGGGCGGGAGGCGGAGAACGAACAATTGCCGCCAGATTCGGCGGGAGTTGATCCGGATGAGAAGTGTTTCACGTTGACACGAACACGTAAATGGACATCAGATAGACATCAGATGGTAGGCTGTTCGGCGTGATTCTGGAAGTCTTCTTTCGAGGAAGTCGTCGAACGACGCCGGCCTCTCTATCCGCCAGTACTGTCCCATGCTCGCACCTCGCACAAATATCTCCACAGTTCAACGAAGCGGTTATCACGCTCTGCCTCTTTCTGTTGTTCCCAGGCAAGGATCTTGTCGATTTTGGTCAGAACCAAAAAGCGGCGAACTGGCGATTATGCTGAAGATTGATAACGTGTGCCCGAGGTTCCCCGAAGTAGACCCGGTTCGGCTTTCCTGCCACCTCAATCGATGCCCATTGCGGACCGGCGAGTGCTGTCGGCATAGGGCTACTACGCGGGCGCGGGCTGTGCCAGCAGTAACCTCTAGGTTTTTACTCCAGTCGGAATATCGCGGCATGATGGCCGAGATCCAAGTTAATTCTTTGATTGCGGGATCGCGGCGAAAATCTACTGTAAAAAGGGCACGAACCGAAGTCCATGCCGTAATACTCCTTGTGTTCTTCAATTACTACGGTAACTCAGCGTTTATCCACCACGGCTCGAGACGACACCGAAATTGTCACTTACATGGGGCTACGCACCACATCTCATCTGACGTGACCGCATTGGGCAGCTTGATAATTGTCTTGACAAGACTGGAGTCACGTTGTAGTAATTGCACCGATCTAGGAACTCCCGAAAGACGGCTTGCTGGGGATTTTGCACGAGCTGATCTAAAAGTATAAATCGGAAGTCTAGGGTTTGAAAACAGCATTTCCCAAACTGGTAACAACCTTAAAGCTACTTCCCTAAGTCGTAACAATAACGGACTTTTAAAGCCAGGAGATCATTATGAAGCTATGGATCACTTCGGTCCTTGTGCTGGCATGCGCGTGCGTGTTCACACAGGGCGGCCGGGCCCAAGAACTGTCAGCCCAAGATGCATCGAAGAAGGAACACAGCATAACCGGTTGTCTGCAGAGGGCCATTGCGAAACAGCGGATTCTCTCGAACCCGGAGGTTTTCATCGGATCGGATAACTTTTCGGTCATTCTATCGTCTATAAGCGCCAGGCCTTGACGACTTCGAGCGCAAGAGGATTTGCATCTCCTATGCCGAGGGGCTAACGATATGAAATTCTGGGAAGGTTTCGAATTCCGGGTACTTCGCGTCGCAGGACTCATCCGGTTCGGCGCGGCGAATAGAACGCAGCAGGCGGAGGAACTCGAACCCAGACTCAACTTCAGGCCAGATCAGCGGAGCTACGAGGTGTTCTGCCAATCGTTCGAGTACAGCATCACTCCGTGCTGTTTAAAAACCTCGAGCCGCAAGCTCGACCCGCTGAGGGTCCCGGTATAGGTCGCCTTGATCCCCGAAGCAGTTAAGCCGCCATCAACCATGGCAGGCGCCGGCGTCTCCTCCCTATAGATACCCGGGACATTGAAGCGCCCCTTATCGTCAAGCTCCATGGGTTGCGAAATACTTCCCCTGGCGCAGTCGAATTCAATGTCTGCGCCGCTGTCGTTTACTTCCATGCGAATGTGCTCACCGCCCCAAACGCCGTTCGGAACCGCTCTGGTCGGAGCAGCGGCGCCGGATTGCGCCGGTCGCGAAGCCTTCATCTGGCCGGCGCAGGATAGACCGACGCACACAGTGATTAGTACTACGGCCACGAATCGCATTTCACTGTCTCCTCGTAAGATTGCCCGCGTCACAACCACGGAACTCCCTCTCCGCTTCTCGTCGGCTCGTCATTTATGAGTGTCTGGCATCGCAGCGGTAACGGCGCAAGATTTTATGGGATGTAGAATGACGCTGATAGCTTTCCTGCACAATATTAAACTCTCGGTCCCCGCCAAGAATGACAGGATCTGATTTTGAATGCGTGGTTTCCTTAGGAGCAGAACATGGAAAACGGAAAATTGAAACTAGCGGCTCTCACGATTCGTTTGTGCTTGATGACGTTAATCTGCGTTTGGGCCGCGTGTTCTGCTCCAGCACAGGAGAAAGTGTCCCTCCTCGTAACCAACGGGAGGGTTGTCACGATGGACGCACAGCGGCACGTGATTGAAGACGGTGCAGGCGACTTTTGCACCGAGAAAACTGGCGTGGCCAAAACATTCCACCTTGAGTAAGTGAAATTACTACGGCAACTATTGCAATGGCCCCTTGGAGTTTCGCCCTAGATTTTCAGGGCTACTTCGTCTTTTTTCTTCGGCGTTAACACGTTTTGATCGCTGGTCAATGAGCAATAATGAGATGTTACAACAACCGACCTCTTGAGCTGCTGCCAACTCCACGCCTTTCGTTGACTTACCTGTATCGCCCACGTAAGATTCGCCAGTGATCGGCCAAACCATCTCGCACTACCGCATCGTCGAAAAGCTAGGTGGCGGTGGCATGGGTGTGGTTTACAAAGCCGAGGACACGCGACTACATCGGTTCGTCGCCCTCAAGTTTCTCCCGGATGAGGTTGCCCGAGATCCACAGGCGCTCGCCCGCTTTCAGCGCGAAGCTCAGGCTGCGTCCGCGCTGAACCATCCCAACATCTGCACGATCCACGACATTGGCGAGCAGGACGGACAAGCCTTCATCGCCATGGAGTTTCTGGATGGCATGACGCTGAAGCATCGCATCGGCGGGCGATCGATGGAAAGCGAGTTGATTCTGTCGCTGGCCATCGAGATCGCCGACGCACTGGATGCTGCTCACGCAGAGGGCATCGTCCACCGCGACATCAAACCCGCGAACATCTTTGTCACCAAGCGCGGACACGCGAAGATTCTCGACTTTGGTCTGGCCAAGGTGACTGCGAGTGGGACCGGAACGAAGACGGGACTCGACGCCACCCAAACCGGGATGGTGGAGACTCACCTGACGAGTCCGGGCATGGCGCTGGGCACGGTCGCTTATATGTCGCCAGAGCAGGTGCGGGCCAAGGATTTGGACGCCCGAACCGACTTGTTTTCATTCGGAGCCGTGCTCTATGAAATGGCAACGGGCACGCTGCCGTTCCGAGGGGAAAGCTCGGGAGTAATCCAGCGCGAGATTCTGGATCGCGCGCCGATCGCCGCGGTGCGGATGAATCCTGATTTGCCCGCCGAACTGGAACGCATTATCAACAAGGCGCTGGAGAAGGATCGTGATCTGCGTTACCAGCACGCTGCCGATATGCGCGCCGATCTCAAACGACTCAAACGAGAGACGGACTCTAGTCACACGGCCGCACCCGACAAAACGGATAGGACGGGTTCGAGTTCAGCGGTCAGTGCAGTGCTCGACCTTCAACGTCTCAAGCGCGAAACGGAATCCGGGCGCGGTGCTGGGGTGGGCAGCAGTTCAGCGGTGGTTGCCGCTGCCAAACAACACAAGATTGGAGTGATGGGAGGAGCGCTGGCCCTTCTGGCCGTGCTGGCTGCCGCAGGCTTTGGCATTTACACGATGCTGCATCGCGCCGCTCCGGCTCCTTTTCAGAACTTCGGCATCTCGCAGGTGACGAATTCGAACAAGGCAGTGGTCACAGCGATATCCTCCGACGGGAAATATCTGCTCACGGTAATGGATGACAAGGGGCTAAACAGTTTGTGGCTACGCAATGTAGCCACGGGGAGCGACACACAGATTGTCCCGCCGTCGGCCACGATCGCGAACGTCGCGTTTTCGCCTGACGGAAATTATGTTTACTTCCGTAAAGCCGAGAACGCCATCGCCAGCGACTTCAATGTCTACCGCACACCAGTGCTCGGAGGCACGCCGCAAGTCGTGGTGCGCGACGTAGATAGTTCCATCACCTTTTCTCCGGATGGCGCTCGACTGGCATATTTTCGTGCTAATGATCCGGACACGGGCAAGTACCGTCTGCTGAGCGCGAAATTAGATGGCAGCGAAGAGAAAGTGCTTCGCATAACGAATCTGGAATTTCTGCCGCGCTGGCTGGCGTGGTCTCCTGACGGCAAGAAGATCGCTTATCCCGATATTGCGCCTGGCGCATTTGGAGCCATGAGTCTGTTCGATCTGAATAGTGGACAAATACAGACTCTGAGCTTCGCCGACAAAAGCATCTTAGCGTTGCAGTGGTCCGCTGGTGTCGACGGTTTGTTTGTGATCTATCAGCAGAAGGGTCCTGACCTCGGCCGCATGCAGATCGGTTACGTTTCGCTGTCGGATGGACAGGTGCGCCCCATTTCTCGCGACACGAACAGCTATTCGACGTTGTCGTTATCATCCGATGGAAAAATGCTGGCAACGGTTCAGCAGAAAACGGTGAGCAATCTTTTTATTGTGCCCGGACAAGGCAGCGCGTCTGCAATGTCGAACCGCCTGGTTGTGGATGGAGAACATGTCAGCAGCTTCAATTGGATGGCCGATGGCGCTCTGCTGACGACCGATTACACGCGGCTGTTGCGCACCGATGCTGATGGAAAAAATCCAACGGTGCTGGTCAGCGATCCGGCTGCCGGGATTATCAATCCGTCGGTATGCGGAGCGCAGTACATCGTGTTCCCGTGGGCATATCACGGCGGCGCGAATTCCATTGGCATTTGGCGGGTGAATGCGGACGGCTCCCATCCCACACAGTTGACGGACGGAGTTGATGATGGCTGGGGCTTTGCAAACTGTTCTGGCAATCAGAGCTGGGTTTACTTTTTTCGAGACGTAACCAACATTTGGCGAGTCCCATTGGATGGATCGGGCAAACCTGAGGCGATCGCGGCTAGCGCAATTGCGGGTGCCTTCCAGGCGGGCCGTGGGATGGGCATTTCGCCGGATGGCAAGACCCTGGCCTATCTGGTCGAATTCGTGAATGCAGAAAGCGGAATGGGCACCGCCAGGATCGCCCTGCTCGACTTGGGGGCTCTGGGCCCGAGAACTTTCAGCGCACCGCGCCTGCTCGATGTCAATCCGCGCATTTCCACGGGTCCGCAATTCACGATCGACGGAAAAGCGGTCAGCTACCCGGTTCGCGAGAACGGCACGGACAACATATGGATTCAGACTTTGGATGGCTCTGCCGGACACGCGATCACGAATTTTGATTCGGAGCAGATTCTTTCATTCCACTGGTCGCCCGACGGAAAGAATCTTGGGATTCTGCGGGGCCACACCGACTCGGACGTTGTGCTGCTGCAGGAGTCCAAGCCCTAGGTTGATGGGTACTATCTTTCGTCCCCCTAGCTTTGGATCCTGCGAAAACTCTGGGAAACCACATTGTAGGGCCGCGTTATTTGTCGGTGCATTAACCGGGTAACCCGACCTGGCGTATTAATTGCCCGAAGCGCGGGTCTTCACGCAGTGGCTCGAATCTTCGTCCCGCTTTGAGAAACGTGAGTTGAGGATCCCTCTCCGGATAGGCCTTTTCCAACCGGGCAAAAGCTGCGTTCGATTCGCCCGACGTTCCACCCAACGCTCCATTTGGGGGGTCGCCAGTGAAGCGGCCGGGACGATGCCTTGCTGGTGCGGTTGTCTGTAGGAAATGAAGGTACTTCGTTGCGAATATGTGCCCGTCTACCGTCGACCTTGATCCGTCGCAAGATCAATGAGAAGTATGTCCGAATCTTCGGTTAAGCGGTCAAATACAATTCGGCTGCCATCTGGGCTGATATCAAAGGTCCGCATTACCGCCGAACTGCTCAATCGAGTCAACCGCCGCGAGCGCATCGTGCCAAGGTCAAGCAGCCAGAAGTCCTGCTCGGCCATCGTATTTCCCAGCATGTAAACCAGGCCCGTGCCATCGGGCAGAAAGCGGGCCCGCTCACCTTCGCGCTGCACATTGATCTCCGGCAGCTTCGCCGGGGTGCCGTCCGGGTGCACTGCCAGCAGCGGCGCCAACGTGAACATCTGGGGCCCGCTATACACGATTAAGTCTCCACGCGGCGACCACACTGGGTCGAGGTACCGCCCGGTTGCAATCCGAATCGGTGAGCCGCCGTCAACAGGAAGTTTGAATATGCCCAGTCCGTCGCGGTCGCTGCCCGCCACGACAATCCATTTGCCGTCAGGGGACCAGGAAGCCGTTCCCCGAACATCAACATCGCTCGAAAGAGGGCGGAGCCGTGTTCCATCCGTCGTCATTACTTGCATCTGTTGCTTCCCCTCTCGCCTCAGTGCAAACGCAACACCACTCCCGTCCGCAGACACCGCGGCTGGCGACTGCAGTGCGCCTTCGGAGCCCTTCCAGATCTCCAGCGCTTTTCCGTCGCGATAGCTCCACAGTCCGTCAGCCCCGTCTCGCGAAGATAAGTAGAACAACGTTCCGCCCCCGAATCGCGGCGCCTGGGAGCGCGAGGTGGGCAATTGGAAGGCCTCGACGTCCCGTTCTTCGACAAGGCGGCTGGTGATCGGAACGCTCCACAAGTTGACCTGAACGTTCACGACACTTGCCGCGAGACGCCGGCCATCCGCTGTGGCTGCCAGTGCGCGGTATTGCTCCAAACCCGAACTCACGCGGTCTGTAGTTCGCGTCTTTCCATCGAACGCCCACAACCATGGGCCTGCCCCGTCTTTGTTGTGGGCTACGAACAGCACCGTCCTCTCGTCGATCGGTGTCGGGTAAGCAATGTCAGTGTTGAGATGTGTGAGTTGGTCTGCTTTTCCCCCTTCCGGCGATATGCGCCATAGGTCCATCTCACGGGTCGCGGGTCGGCCTCTTGCAAAGTAGATCCAGCGCCCGTCCTTCGACCAGACCTGATAGTGGTTGTGTAAGCCGGGATCGTTTTGCAGGATCGGGCGTGGATTGCCGCCGTCGTGGTCCGCGACAAATGTCGGGTCACCAGCTTGCCAGGTGTGATAGACAAGTCGAGTGCCGTCCGGAGACCAGGCAACCTCAGCGGCTTTTTCATCTGGAAAATTGTGTGGCGCGCCGCCAATCAGGGGCCACAGCATGAGCCTCTTGCCTTCTGTTCCCGCGCTCCACACTTCTACTCCGTCTCCGGAGAATCCGACCGCCCGGAGCGGCGCACGCGCATCCCCGATTCGGCCCTGGGTAAGATTTGTCAGGTTGTTCCCGTTGGTTTGAATCAGCCAGATGTCGAATGTGCCGCTCCGATTGGAAATAAACGCAGCGAAGTTCCCATCTGGCGAAATAGCAGGATCGCTTTTGGCTCCATTGAAGTTGGCAAGCCGTGTGAACTGAGCACTGGAAAGTGGATTTCGGACCACTGGCCGAGGGCCATTCGCGGCAAACCACCAGCCCAATCCCGCCACCAGCAACGCCACAAAAATCCACAGCACCCAGGCGTAACGGTTCGGCGCGGACACCGTGGACGGAGTTGCTCGCGAAACGCTGGAATCGGTGTCACGTTTCAGCCGCTGCAAGTCGGTGCGAACATCTGAAGCGTGCTGATAACGCAGCTGCCGGTCTTTCTCTAGTGCTTTGTGGATGATCTCTTCGAGTTTCGCCGGAAGCCTGCGATTCAACACTGCTGGTGATACTGGATCTCGATTCAAGATCGCGTCATAGATGGTCGCTTCGCTTTCCCCCCGAAACGGCTGCGTTCCCGTCGCCATCTCGTACAGCATCGTCCCGAACGAAAACAGGTCCGTCCGACTATCCAACTCCTTGGCCCGCGCCTGCTCCGGAGACATATAGGCCACCGTCCCCATGGCCGTACCCGGCTTGGTCTGCATGGGCGTGTGGGATTCCGTGAGGGTTTCCTGCTCCGAGTGGTGCGTGACTGACACTTTCGCCAGACCAAAATCCAGGATCTTGGCGTGTCCGTGTTCGGTCACGAAGATATTCGCTGGCTTGATATCGCGATGCACCACTCCTTTCCCATGCGCCGCCCCCAGCCCATCAGCAATCTCAATCGCCAGTGTCAGCAGAGTGTCAAGCTCCATGGGCCGACCCGCGATCAGACGATTTAGCGCCGTGCCTTGCAGGTACTCCAATGCGATATACGCCCGTCCGTCCACTTCCCCGATGTCATACAGGGTACAGATGTTGGGGTGGTTCAGAGCCGAGACAGCCTGCGCCTCCCGCTGGAACCGGGCGAGTGCCTGCGCATCATCGCTAACGTTTTCGGGAAGAAATTTCAGCGCGACAAAACGGTGCAGCCGTGTATCCTCGGCCTTGTACACGACGCCCATGCCCCCGCTGCCCACTTTTGAAACTACTAGGTAGTGCGCGATGGTTTTGCCTTCTAAGGCCTGATGACTTCCTTTTTCTGGGGCATGCGCTGGAAAATCTCCCTTTGCCAGCGCCTGAGCGGCCACTTGCAACGCAGATGCTTCCATGAAGCTATGAGCATCCTTCTCGTACACCAGCAAGGACTCTACTTCAGCGCGCAGATGCTTGTCCCCAGCACATCGCCGCTCCAGGAACTCGGACCGCTGCTCCTCCGCAAGCTCTAAAGCCTCCTGCACGAGCTGCTCGACGCGGGATTCACTCTCAGGCTCCAACCTGCTTGCCTCCACTCATTTCCCGTAGCAGCCAAAGCTTGGCCAGCTTCCAATCGCGCATCACGGTTTCAGGCGAAACCTTCAGCACTCCAGCCGTTTCTTCTACGCTCAAGCCCCCGTAAAATCGCAACTCGACAACCTGACTTCTCCTGGAGTTAACCTCGGAAAGAGCCTTTAAGGCCTCGTCCAATGCGACCAGGTCGGAACCACGCTCAGGGGATACGACCAATGCCTCGTCAAAAGAGACATGCCGTACTCCTTTGCCCCGCTTTAAATATTGTTGGCCGCGGGCCCAATCGGTAAGAATGCGACGCATCAGTTGGGCACACACGGCGAAGAAGTGGGCGCGGTCCGCCCAGCTTACTTCCTTGAAAGCGACCAGCCTCAGGTAAACCTCGTTCACTAACGCTGTCGTTTGCAGAGTATGGTCAGGTTGTTGCCGAGCCATGTAACGCTGAGCCGCTCGGTGCAACTCCCGGTAGACAAGAGGCGTCAACCGATCCAACGCTTCTTTATCCCCGGCACTCCAGGCCCGCAATAATTGAGTTACCTCGTGAACTGAGGGTGCCACCATTGAACCCTCGCGGAAGCCTACAGCCTCGACTGGTCACAAAGAGTAGCACAGCGGGATAGCCCTTTCCACAGAATGAGTTTCCCTGCGTTCACTCTCCACCGATAAGTTTTTTCTTGGGTGCATTGCAGTTTTTGTCGCCGGTTCTCGTTATAGGACATAGAGCGGGTAAGAGGATGGCAAGCGACCCTCGGACCGCCTGTAAAAGCTCGACAAGGAAGCAGTTGTTCCCAAAATTTCTGGAGGCGACTATGCACAGCAAAACTTTCTTCTCGTCGGTAGGGGCGTGGGTTCTCGTGCTCGCGCTAGGGACAAGTGCGGTGGCGCAAGGTCGAAGCCGCGATTCCTTTCGCGGCGTTATCAACGACTTCACGCCTGCACACAACGCGCAAGGTAGTCCCAGCGGTCCGTGGGAAATGCACGGCGTCTGGCGCCTGGACATGAGTCCAGATCACAGCACGGCGGATTTTTCGGCTGCCTTGACCATGGAAGATTCCGACTACTGGCTTTCGATTAATCCCAACCCTCCTGCCGACCCCGACTCGCCGGCAACCCGAACCCCGCATACTCACCACATCACGATGAAGAATGCGAAGGTCACGTCGGATCCAAGCTCGGTGTCCAGTGGCTGCCCCACTGCCAGCTACAAGCCTCCTACTACGACTGGGTTTATGGTCACAGGGCTCGCGAGCGTTACGGGAAATGGAGGCTACCCGCCATTTGCCCCTCAGGGTCAAAGGTCACCACTAACGGTTTGTATAACGGGAGGAGGCCAAGTCGCATTCTCGAACATAACATTGGTGTTCGGGTTGCCCGCGAGCACCCACTTCGGATCGCAAGCGATTAACGGCGTCGTTCGCCGGAAATAGAGCTCTTAAAGTCGATTTTGCCCCGAACTTAAGAGCTGTGCTTAGTGCCAGCGGAAAAGAGGATCTTATGTCCCTTACCAAGGTTCGTTTCGCGCTTTGTCTCCTGCTGCTTTGCTCGACTGCCGTCGTGGTTCCTGCAACGGCACAACACTTTCAACAGATGAATGGCAGCGTCAACGCCCAAGTCGTTGCTTTCCGGCTCGTGCCGTCCGGCCAGCCGCCTCGCATTGATGCCCCGGATCCGGGACACTGCCCGTTCTGACACCGCGATCGACTGCAACTGAGTTTCATAAGAAATCAATTAGCTCGGCTGAAAAGGAGAACAAAAATGAAGACCAATGTAACTATCCTCGCCTTTGTGCTCGGAATTGTCTGCCTGCAATCCACATCGGCACAATCATTCAAACAAGTAAAAGTCGGCGGAAACGCCAAGATCGTTCAAGTAGCCTCCGGAGGCAGCAGCGTCTGGGCTCTCGCCAGCAACGGCCACCCGTACATTTACAACGGCAAAAGTTTCGTGTCGGCGAACAAGATCTCTCTTGTCCAAGTCGCCGTCGGCGGAGGCAACGCAGTTCAACCCGACGCGGTCTGGGGGGTGGCCGCATCCGGCAACATCTATCAAGCCAGCAAAAGCAAAGCATCCTGGATCTTTACGCAAGTTCCAGGTTCGCTTGGCTCGATTCGGATCGGGCCGGGCTACCATGACAGTTGCCACCCCTACGAGGTCTGGGGAATCAACCTTAGCTTGCAGATCTTTCGCTACAACTATTGCTCGAGCAACTGGGAGCAGCAACAGGAACCCGAACCCCTCTGCGACGTTCAAATCGGCGGCGATGATGTTTGGGCGGCAGGGTGCGGACCCAATGTTTATCAGTTCGACTTTCCCGCTGGCGTCTTCAACCAAATCAGCGATCCATTTGGAGCTTTTCCGGTGCTTGCCCCCAGCACAACCGGACTGTGGGCGATTAATTCCTACAACGAGCAGGTTTACCAATACGATGTTTTTACCGGATTCCAGGGAGTCATCGGCTGTTGCTCTTCCCAGATCTCTGCTGGCGGCAACGGAGTCTGGATTCTTTCCGGAAGTAATATTCTCCGTTTAGACCCGAATACGACTTACTATGCGGAGCTTTCGGTTCCGGGCTCGCCCGATTCCATCAGTGTTGGAACCGGCGGCGGAGTCTGGGTAGTTAACAACTCCAATCAAGTCTACACATTCTCCACGCCGTAAGTCGATTCTGTATCTAGGGCTTTCCGGTAAAGAACGATTGCTAGCTTCCCCCCACAACGCGAATTTCGTTGTGTGGGGAAGTTCCGGACACTCCTTCCCCGCCTCGAGCAACGAGGCACGGGTGATCAAATCCGCCGCGATTTTGCGCTGTTAGAGATAAGGGGAAGTACCTCAGAGAGTCGATTACGAAATCTGAATATGGAGGATGGACAAATGCAATCACGAAGCAAATTCGCAAAGCTGGCAGTCCTTGTAATCGGGGGGACTCTGTTGCTCAGTCTCAGCACATTGGCCATGGCGGAGAGCGACGCCGCCCGGGCAATCCGTTCTTCAGCCGCCACTACGCCGACCAATCTCCCCGGCATAAACGCTTACGCCGAGCCACCTAAAGGGTTCAATCCGGTGACGGTCACCGACGAAGAACTCGCTCTTTATGGCTTTCCGCCGCGGCCCGATAAGCAAGCTCATCCCGACCAGTACGCCCATTGGGAACGCGCCATGAAACTCGCCAAGATCCACTGGAACGGAGAGCTTAAAGCGCTGCCGGGTGGAGGCTCGAAGGTCCCGTCTGGCTCAGCGCCTTTGCCAGAGTTGGTTCAGCCGGAAACATCCGGACCCAAGCAGATACAAACGAACAATGCGAGCGGAGCCGTGGTCACGAGCAATCAAAAGAAGTTCAACAAGAATTCGATTGAGGATGTTATTGCCAAAATCACTGTGCCAACGGCCGAGTTCCCTATGAACACGAAATCGTGCAGCGGGGAAGGCTATATCGCAATCAGTTCGGTCGGGATTGACGGGTTTGTCTTCGATACGGGCAATGGCTATGGATACGATCCGCAGCTAGAAGCCGGAGTCTATGAGCAAGTTGCGTGCAGCGGAGACCTGTATTATTTCGCCGTCGCCGGATGGCAAGGCGGCTACAGCGTAGCCTTCAACGTCAATCCCGGGGATGTGGTCTACGCAGCGGCATACACCTCCGGAGGGTCGAACAGTGGTGTGTATCTTGAAGACATGACGAGCGGTGTCTACGGCGGCTATTCCGTCACAACGTCCGGTATTGTGGGATACACCGCAAACTGGATGGTCGAACGGCTATGCTGCACCGACAACCAGCCATTCGCGCTAGCCAACACCACGGACATCGCGTTCGGTGACGGGTTTGCTGAAACCGAAAACGAGAAGTTTTACTACCCCGGGTCGCAGGCCACTACGACAGAAGTCCTGGCCATGACGGATGACGCCGGTGACCAAACCATTGAGCAAGTAACCCAGGGCAGCGCCGGCTTTCAAGGCCAGACTGGCCTTTGGTTTGAAACCAAGGACTGCGCTGCTGTCAACGGCTGTACTCCGTAGCAACCCGTTGCGCGGGATGGGCTCCAGAAGGTTGGAGCCCGTCCGCTTCTGTCCTCGACAACGGCTACCGACGTGTAAAGTGATGCTATACCTCCCTGATGGCAGCGAGTACCGCACCCTGCTAACTGTCGTTACCAGGATTTAACAACAACTATCAACCATCGTTGCGCTTGTGCTCCTGACTTGAAAATTGATTGCGAGCGAGCCTTGGTCGGATATTGGCACTTTTTCAACTAGAGCGAAATGGCGCTCTTATCGGTGCGTGCCGTAGCGCGCTCGAAAAGTACTTGACGCCGCCGACATTGTAAGAAACGCCTGTTCTCGCCACTTACCGCTCCTACCACTATTTCGCTGCTGAAAAAACGCCCGAAAATCGAGCGGTGTTTCCGGACTTTGTGCTCGCCGCAAATTTCCCCGCGTAGGTTAGACTGGGTTCGTCGCCGCGCGGTGCAGTCCCACCCCGCAGAGAGTACGACGTTAGGATGGGACTCGGCGGTTCTCTTTCAGTGACCTGTCCCGCTGATCGGGATTGAAGTCTTGCCCGCCGTAACATTATCGGTGACGACCAACGTCCCTCCAACAGCTCCCTTTGCCGAGGGCGCGAAAGTTATCTCGATCGTGCAGCTTCTTGTCGGCTGTTCCGCTTTAGGGCTGCTGCGTCAAATGCACAATCGTGCGTTCTACCGCATCGTCGAGATGCTTGGCGGCGGCGGCATGGGTGTGGTTTATAAGGCTGAGGACACGTCCCTTGGCCGCTTTGTGGCGCTGAAGTTCCTGCCAGAAGATGTCGCCCGAGATCCACAGGCGCTTGAAAGATTTCGCCGCGAAGCGCGGGCGGCTTCTGCCCTCAACCATCCCAACATCTGCACCATCTACGAAATCGGCGAGCACCAGGGCAAGCGTTTTATCGCCATGGAGTTTCTCGATGGGTTGACTTTGAAACACCGCATCGCCGCGCGACCGATGGAGACTGACGCGGTCCTGTCCCTGGCCATTGAAATTGCCGATGCCCTCGACGCCGCCCACGGTGAAGGCATTATTCATCGCGACATCAAGCCGGCAAACATCTTTGCCACCAAGCGCAGGCATGCCAAAATCCTTGATTTCGGCCTCGCCAAACTGACTCCCGCTGCGGGAAAGGCTCCGTCAGAAGTCGACGTGACCGCGGGCGTGAGCCTGGAACACCTCACCAGTCCGGGCACAGCTATTGGAACGGTGGCTTACATGTCTCCGGAGCAAGCGAAGGGAAAAGAAAACCAGTAGCAGTCTGACTCTGCTTCCTGCGGCCGAGGTTCACGGAAACGGCGCACAAGCAAATGCGGCAGGCCAGTCTGTACCGCTGCAAGAAGTTCAGTCCGTCGCCTGGACCTCCGATGGCAAACCGCTGGTCTCTGACGGTCAAGCGGTGCAGCGGATGAACGGCGATGGGGGGGAGCAATCCATTCTGCTCAACGACCCCAACTCCTGGCTCGTGGACATGGGGCGGTGCGGCGACCGCTATATCGTTGTCTCCTGGGAGTTCCACGGCGGCAAAAACCACGCCGGGATCTGGCGTGGCGATGCCGACGGCTCCAATCCCAAGCAACTTACCGACGGCGTTTTTGATCAGTATCCAGTCTGCTCGCCGGATGGAAAGTTGGTCTATTACAACGACTCGGCGGGCGCGTACTTTTCCATGCGGGTGCCTTTGGAAGGTGGGCAGCCGCAACCTGTGCTGGCAGCCAATGTGAAGGGCATGTACGGGATGGGCGCTCAGGCCATTTCGCTGGACGGCAAGAGGCTCGTATTTCAAGCGAATATCAATGTCACGGGCGGTCCGCAGCCGGCGATCGACAGGCTTGCCCTGGTCAACCTCGATTCCGATTCCCGAACCTCCCCTGTCTTGCTCGAAGCCGATCCGCGAATTTCCGTAGGCGCCGGCGACGGCTTCGTCAACACTATGAACTTCACTCCGGACGGAAAATCCATGGCCTACATTATTCGCGCACAGGGCGTGGACAACATCTTTGTGCAGCCGCTGGACGGCTCGCCCGGGCAGCAGATCACCAAGTTCACCTCGGAACACATCGCACAGTTTCAGTGGTCGCCGGATGGAAAGGTGCTCGCCGTCGCCCGCTCCCACTACACGGCTGACGTGGTGTTGCTGCGTGAGAAGTAAAAAAACCGCAACGGCTGGCGCCCGAACGTGCTCCTGTTGGTTGCTGCTCAGATGTTGCAGGTTGCTCTCCGACATGCCCTGACGAGCAAAGAGGAAGTTAACGTGTGCAATCAGCGTTAGGGTGCAGAACCGGATAATTGGGATTCATCGCCAACATGACCTAGCCGATGGGCGGGGAGGCTATTGAGTGCAAGTCCTATTTTCGCCCGCGTGGTATCGGTGGATCGGCGGATCCTGATGGCGCGGGCGACGGCGGCGCGCCGGTAATTCCATGCCCATCCTTGGGCGGTAATTTTGCGGCTTCGCTCACGATGGCTGCGGCGCGTTCTTTGCTCGTCTTGCATGCGGGATCGGAGATGCGGCATTGCGCGAGCGTATATTTGCATCCGCAATCGCAGGTTTCCGCATTGAGCTTGTGCAGCGCGGCCATGCGCTGTTCTTGGGTCAGTTTTGATGTGTCGATTCCCGGCAGCATGGTCGCCCGGTCCGCGTGCTTCAGAGACACTTCACCGGTGTCTTCAAAGGTTTCTATTCTCGCCGGAATCGGCATATTCAGCAGGGCGCGAGCTTCGATCTCGTACAGCGCCGGATCGAAGAGCCCTACATGCTTTTGCACCATTTTGCCGTCCTGATTGATGACAAAAAGCGTGGGCAGCGCACTGATGCCTCCATAGGCAAGGCGCACCGGCACCGAGGTCATCGCCACCGGATAGTTGATGCCCTTGTCTTTCACAAACGCGCGTAGCCGCTCGGCGTCGTTATCATCGACATCCATGCCGATAATCTGCAAGCGGTCTTTATATGCGTCCTGAATTCGGATCAGGCCGGGAATTTCCGCGCGGCACGGCCCGCACCATGTGGCCCAGAAGTTCAGCAGCACCACTTTGCCTTTGTACGTCTGCAGGGTGAGTTCTCTTCCGTCGAGGTCTTTGACCTTGAGGTCCGGCGCAGAATCGGGGTCGCGCACAAAGCGGATGACCGGTTGCTGCTGTTGTTCTGGTCGCTGTAGTTGCGCGCGCGCCTCGAGCGGAATCAGTGCCAACCCCAAGCTCAGCAGCCGGCACACCCTTAACGCGATTTGGAGACTCTTCCCGCCTGTGCGCATCCTGCTCATGGGTTCTTACTAGGAGATCATAATCGAGAATGGGGGAGCCGACATTGTCATGGAATCAATGTCGCGCGTTACCGTGATGATGAGTGTACACGAGATTTAACGTAAACCATCCCTTTGAGTCCCGGCCAACCCTGTCGCTTTCATTGACTTGCCCGTTTCACGGACGTAGGATTCTGCTCCAGTGATCGGCCAAACCATTTCGCACTACTGCATTGTCGAGAAGCTGGGCGGCGGCGGTATGGGCGTCGTTTATAAGGCCGAGGACACCGAGCTTGGGCGCTTCGTCGCATTGAAGTTCTTGCCCGAGGGCGTTGCTCGTGACCCTCAATCTCTCGAACGCTTCCGGCGCGAAGCACGGGCCGCTTCTGCCCTGAACCATCCCAACATCTGCACGATCCACGAGATTGGGAACTATGAAGGGCAACTGTTCATCGCCATGGAGTTTCTGGATGGCGTGATGCTCAAGTACCGAATCGCCGGCCGTCCTCTCGAAACCGATGTGCTGCTGTCGCTTGCGATCGAGATTGCGGACGCGCTCGATGCGGCGCATGCGGCGGGCATCATTCATCGGGATATCAAGCCCGCCAACATCTTCATCACCAAGCGCGGACACGCCAAGGTTCTCGACTTCGGACTGGCCAAGAGGACGGATGTGGGCAGCAAGCGGGAATCAGCGTCGGGATCGGACGATCCCACGATCGGCGAATCCACTTTCGCCAATAAAGATCTCACCACCAAGAACACGGCGTTAGGCACGGTGAGCTACATGTCGCCCGAACAGGTCGCCGGCAAGAGTCTGGACGAACGCACCGACCTGTTTTCTTTCGGCGTGACGCTTTATGAGATGGCCAGCGGCCGCCTGCCGTTTGATCGCGACACCGCTGGAGCGACGTATGGAGCCATCCTTCACGTGCCCGCGGAACCGCCCAGCCAGTCGAATCCTCAGCTGCCTCCACCGCTTGAAGCGATCATCCTTAAAGCTCTGGAGAAAGACCGTGAACTGCGCTACCAGCATGCCTCGGAGATGCGCGCCGACCTGCAACGGCTGAAGCGCGATACCGAGAGCGGTCGCCTTCCAGCCGCTGTTTCGGGCCCAGCGGCCGTGCCAGAAGCTTCCGCGCCCGCACGAGGGACGCTGCACGACAAGCACAAGAAAATTGCGCTTGCGGCTTTACTCGCGAGCTTGCTGGTCGTCGGTCTGATCGGAGTCGGACTTTCTTACTACTATCGTTCGCATCATCAGCAGAGCAAGCGCCTGACCGAGAAGGACACCATCGTGCTCGCTGATTTCGCCAACAGCACTGGCGATGCCGTATTCGACGACACGCTCAAGCAGGCACTCAGCATTGCTCTCAACCAATCGCCGTTTCTGAATGTGCTCCCTGAGAACAAAGTTGCGGCGACCTTGAAATTGATGACCCGCCCCGCCGACACGAAACTCACGCCTGAAGTCACGCGCGAGCTTTGCCAGCGGGCGGGCAGCAAAGCTTACATTTCGGGAACGATCGGGAGTATGGGCAGCGAGTATGTGTTGGGGTTGAAGGCGGTGAATTGTCAGGGCGGCGGCGATCTGCTGGCCGAGGAGCAGGTGACAGCGCTGTCCAAGGAGAAGGTGCTGGGCGCGCTGGGCGAGGCGGCATCGAAGCTGCGCGGCGAACTTGGCGAATCCATCGCTACAGTGCAGAGGTTTGACGTTCCGCTCGAACAGGCCACCACGTCTTCGCTCGAAGCTCTGAAAGCGTACAGCCTTGGACAAAGGGCCTATCGCGAGAAAGGCGCTTCCGCAGCCCTGCCTTACCTTGACCGTTCCATCGAGCTTGATCCGAATTTTGCCATGGCCTACAGGGCCGTGGGCAACGACTACTTCAGTCTCGGCGAGCTAGGGCGGGCCAGCGAGTACTTCACCAAGGCATTCCAGTTGCGAGAACATGCCAGCGAGCGGGAAAAGTTGGCGATTGCCGCTGCCTACTATGGGGACGTAACCGGAGAACTGGAAAAGGCCGCCCAAACCTATCAGGAAGAGATCGAGAGCTACCCACGGGAACAGCGGGCGTACACCAATTTGGGCATCGTGTACGGTGAACAGGGGCAGTATGAGAAAGCCACGGAGTTCACGAAGAAAAGCCTGAGCCTTGCACCTGATCGCGTAAATCTTTACGGCAATCTCGCCACCTATACCCTTGCCCTACAACGCTTCGACGACGCGCAGCAGGCTATCCACGAGGCGCAGGCGCGAAAACTGGATCATTTTGCTCTGCGCAGTACTCTCTACGCTCTTGCCTTTCTCGGCTCGGACTCCGCTGCGATGGCGGAACAGCAACAGTGGTTTGCGGGCAAACCCGAAGAGAAGTATGGACTTGCACTCGCATCCGACACAGAGGCGTATGGCGGTCATCTGGGCAACGCGCGGGAGTTAACCAAGCGGGCTGTGGAATCCGCCATCCGCGCCGACAGCAAGGAGAATGGAGCCGTATCGCTGGCGATTGCGGCACAGCGGGAAGCCGCTTATGGCTATCCTGCCGAAGCCCGCCAGTCAGCGGCGGAGGCTTTGAAACTTGTTCCCACGAGTCAGGGGGTCGAGGTTGAAGCCGCGCTTGCCTTTGCCATGGCGGGCGACATGGCGCGATCCGAGTATTTGGCCCAAGACTTGGGAAAACGCTTCCCGCTGGACACACAGACGCAGTCGCTTTGGCTGCCCGCGATTCGGGCGCAATTGGCGCTGGACAAAAAGAATCCGGCTTCCGCCCTGAATGCCCTACAGGTCGGTTCATCCATCGAACTGGGTGATATTTCCTTTGTCCTCAATCCTTCCTGTCTCTATCCGACGTATGAACGCGGAGAGGCATACTTGGCAGCCGGACAAGGCAGTGCTGCCGCCGCCGAGTTTCTGAAGATTCTTGACCACAGCGGCATCGTCTGGAACTGCTGGACGGGAGCCTTGGCGCATTTGGGCGTGGCTCGTGCCAATACCCTGGAGGCTCGAACCTCGCAGGGAGCGGATGCCGATGCCGCTCGCGTCCGAGCGCTCGCCGCGTACAAAGACTTCCTCACCCTCTGGAAAGAAGCCGACCCCGACATCCCCATCCTGAAGCAAGCCAAAGCCGAGTACGCAAAGCTGCAGTAGCTGGATGGAGTCCTGCCTCGTCCCTTGCGGCTTACCGATGGTTTACGTTATCAGATGGGATGAGAAGGCCGGTCTCCGGACGGGATGCGGTGTACGCTCCAGAGAGATGCGCTGCACTTAGGGATGGTTTTGCCCGTGAACCTTTCTTGGCGGGAAAACTCGCCGGGGCCTTTCTTGAACTGGCAGATCATGGAATGATCAAATATGACCATATCTATGGTATTACTTACACAAGGATTAAGAATGAACGAATTCGCAGAACGAAGCCAACAAATCGTTTATATGAGCGCGTTTGTGTTTAGGGGGTTGATTCTGGGTCCAGGACTGCGGGACCTAGGGGCGGACGATCTGCCATAAGAATGTCCCGGAGCCGTGCCTGGTTGGCCTGAAAATCGCCGATCTCCGTAACCGCGGAGGAAGATGGCAGAAGACGCTTATCGACGGTTCCACCACCCAGCCCGTGCAACATCGCTGTAACCAATTCCCGCAGCCGTACCGTGTCAAACATTGCCACTCCCGAGCCGGGATACAGTCGAGCATTCAGCGGGCTGTTATTGCTAAAAATTCCAGGACGACCGAGCGCTGCCGCCAGAAAGGTAACGCGGCCGAGAATGCTTCCTGAAGTAAGATTGATGACGCCGTCGCATTCTCCCAGGAAGCGCACGAAAGAACGGTAACCGCGCTTCCCTTCCAGGACAAACGGCAATCCGTTCGCAAATTCGGACGACTTGTATTTTGCCACATCGGTGGAGTTGTAGACGAACGTATGAAACGTAATCTTCTCACGCAACGCGACCGGCAGTTCCTGCCAAATATCGAGCAGCACCCCCTTCAGCACAAAGGGATAGTTCTGCACAATGTCGTGGAAGCTCATCGGCACTTGCACTAGAATTTTGTGTTTGCCAGAATCGTGGCTCGAGCCGCGTGCGAGATTCTGGGTAGCGGCCAGATCGTAGGGCCACGGAATCGTTGTCGCCCGCTCGCGGCCGATCAGCCCATCGCAGAAAGTCTTCAGCTCGGGCGAGTAAGCCCACACGTGGCGCGCGACACGGAGTATCCGTTGAACACGCCGCAGCTTCGTATCTGTAAGGTCGCGGGAAAGAATCGCCGGAGGCCCCGGAATCACTGCCACGGGAGGATCTCCCGCATCGACCAGCGATTCGAGATAACGCAGTTGGCTGTCTGAAGACTGCAGCTCGGCAATGATAAGGTCGTACTTCCCTGCCGGAATTTTCTCGTCTTCCAACAACAGATCGAACTTGTCGGAGAGCATCAGCGCTAAGCAAAAAACATCCGGATAAATAACGCCTTCGAGGCGCATCTTAAGATACTTCGCCACCAGTCGCTGCTTGCGCCACCATCGGCTATGTCCGCTGACAAACGCAATGCGCAAGGGGCTGCTCACGTCGTCAAGCCCCGCGGTTTGGTTAAATCCCGGATTGCTGATTTTCGGTTTGTTGAATTCAAGTTCGTCGAAATAAAGGACGCTGAATTTGGCTCAATCGGAACGGTGAGGCCACATTCCCGCAGTACGTGCGCCGCGCGTACATCGTAAGTCTGCTCCGCCGCCAGTCGGGCGGCACTGCGCCGAATGCGAGCGCGCAAGTCGGGATCGTGCAATAGCAAATCGATCTTGTCATCGATCTCTGCCGGCGAACGATAATAGACGGCTGCTTCATTTTCTGGGAAAAATTCATGTTGCTCTGACGAGTAACCAGCGAGCATCACCCCTCCACTGCCCGGAACTTCGAACGTGCGCATATTAGGTCCTCCGAGGTTTTCTGCGTTGAGCACATTCAGCGAAACGGGAGCCTTGGCGTAAATCTCACCGACCGCTCTGCCCCAAACTGCCGCGTGCGCCCTATGCTGGCCCGAAAGCGTCCTCCACTTTCGGGGCCAGTTGCTCCCCCAGATTGCGACCGTATGTTTACAGATGGCCGCCACTCCTGCGCAGCGCATGCGCGTGTAAGTAGCGACAAATGCCACGTCATGCTTGATATTGCACACATCACAATAGAGTCCCTCGTCAACGGATTGGGGATGGAACAACTCTGGATCGACCCCGAACGGCAGATATTTTGCCTCGATACCATCGCGCCGGAGTCGCTCCACCAAACCGCGCTCCCACATCCAGACAATGCTGTATTGCCGCAATACTTCGATCAGATTGCGGCGTAAAGCGGAAGCTTCTCGCGGATCCCATCGGATACCCATGTAGGGATGATCCGGATAATGATTGACGAATGGAACACCGACGGACTTTCTGATTCGACGAATCGTCTCGGGATGAAAAAACGAACACTTCACTGCAAAAATGAGCCGTGGGCGAACGCTCTCGGCAACCTCAATAGCCTGGCGATTGACCGCGTTCCATAGAGACGACCGCAGCGCACGCCGCAGAATGCGATTGCCGGTAAATCGGCTCGCCTGCATCATCGCCTGGTCGGAATCAAATCGAACCACCTCCATCCCCAGACGTTCGAACGCTCGCGCGTAGCTTTCGGGGAGCGCGCCTTGGTTGGTCGGTCCAATTACGAGTATTTTGTTGTTATTCGTCGATTTCAAAACGATTCTTTCAGCGCTACCGCCCGGCAAGTTCAACCGCCGCGGGCAATGGATAACGCGCCATCAGCGTGATTGGATCCGCCATCTGCCCGAAACTGTGGACATGCAATTCACGCCAATCCTGTACGCAGAATTCAACCTTCTGCGAGGCTTGCAAGGCACTGATCTCGGTCCGCGCCTGCGTCTGCAAATACCGCAAATAGATTTTTTGATTGACGCTGCGGGGCAGGAACGCCAGGAAGAATGTGAGCCGCTCGGCCAATGTGCGATGGTTTGCTAATAGGCGTAGAAGACGTCGCATCGATACACCCGGAGTGCCCAATCCGAGCTGAGCATCACGCACCTGTTCTGAGCGCGCCAATTGCAATGGCAGCCTGAGTTGAGCGGCGTAGTATTTGTAAACGTCAAGCCATGTCCATTGCGGAAAAGTGATCAGATCGTACGTGCCAGGCTTGGGAGTCGTCTGTGCGCCTTGTGTCGGCGTACGCGTCATCTGCGCCCGCGTTATCTGAACGATGGCTTCCACAATGGATGCTGTGAACGCGGTGTTGGAAGCGAGGAGCCCCTGACGCGGCAATGCGACTTTTCCGTCACGGATTTCACCGCAAATCTTCCTTGTGATATTTTGCATCTCGCCCATCACGTGTCCCAGTCGAAACACAAACGCGGGGTGTTGCGATGTAGCGCAGAGCCGGCGAAATATTCTCTCGGCTGCGAGTTTTTCGAGGCCGTATGAATCCGGAGACCAGAACTTCATGCCAGGTGCGTGGACCATCATTGTGCTGGCGAATATGATCGGCGCACCGGGCTTTGCGGCTGCGACCATACTGCGAATGATCTGGCGATTGATGTCCCTGTCGACACGTGGTATCGCCGTGTTGCTCAATGCAAAATTCGCGACCACATCGCAATCACCGATCAGGCTGGCGGCCTCCGCTGGATCAGAAATCCGCCCGTGTCTGCATTCCAAGCCGTTGGAACGCAAGAAGGCAGATCCTGATACGTTGCGTGCGATGGGCACCACTTGAACTTCTGGGACATCACGCAAGCGAAGCGAGATCTCGGTCCCGACCTGTCCATTCGCACCCAGTATCGCGATTCGCTTCATGGACTTTGCTTCCCCGCACGGTAAAGAGCTTCGACCCCGCGAATCGTGGGAAGACAACTGGAAGCACTGAATTTGGACGCGTGGCGTCTCCGCACCCCTTCGAAGAAAGCCATCCATTCCAAGTAGAAGGCCTGATAGATGGTTGCGGCGCCCGCGTGCTTCATCGCGAGCGACGCTACGCTTGGCCCCTTTTTGACGCCGCAGATCTCGATATCCTGCGCTGGCCGGCACGGAAGTTTGACGGTGCAATGGTCAAACCGCAATTCAATCGTATTGGTCGTTGGCCGAAGCCATGTCACCAAGTAATCCAGTTCGCACGAGCCTTGGGCCGTGCGTAAGATCAAATGTGCCTCGATTTCACGATCAACTCCCCCATCGAACACGAAGTTTTGCTCCGCGGGAACCGCTTCCGTTGCATCAGTTATGTAGATCGCCGAATCGAGAGAATGACATCCCAAATCCATCAGTACGCCGCCGCCAGAGGCCGCGTCATCATAGAAACGAGAATCGGTGCCAGTCCTGGTCGTGAGCGCACCCTCGGAAACAGCTATCGACCGCAAATCGCCGAACCAATTTTCTGCAACGAGCAATCGGGCCAGAATCACAGAAGCATAACTGCGACGTTGAAAGCCGCACGCTAATGCATAGTCGGGGTAGAGGCTGCAAATGCGTTCAGCCTCTGCACTCCCTGAAGCGAGTGGCTTCTCGGCTAGTACGCAAGTTCCCCGTTCGGCAAATAATTCGTAGTACGGAAGCCTGGCGGTAACTGGCACGGCCAACAGCACTACGTCGGTCTGCGGAAGGTCATCCAAGCGATCGCCGACGATCACCGGCGCAATCTTGTAACCGTCTGCTACCGATCGTGCTGTTTCGCGATTTCTATCCGCGACATACGTGATGCGAATGCCTTCGCAATTGCTTAAAACCGGAAGATGGATTCGGCTCACAATCTCGCCGGCGCCGACAACTCCCACTGAGAACAAGCGGGGGATGTCCGGATTTCGTGGCGTCGCGAATGCAGAATGCCCCGTCGTCGCAAGCTTCGTGATTGCCGGCTCGGTCGTGGTCGGATCAGTCATCGAATTTCAGTCACTCTAATGAGCACGAAAGAACGCCAGCAGACTAGATTGCCGGAGTGTAGCTTCGGCATGAGACCGCGACCAGTTTCTCATAAACGTGTCCCGGCCACAGGTTCCCAGACGCCGGCAGAGGGCATCCTCCGATAGCAGCGATGAGATAGCGTTTGCGAAGTCTTCGGGAGTTTCGCGCACCAGCAGGTCACGACCGTCCCGAACGTCCAAGCCTTCAACCAATTCAGGACACGCAACCACTGCCTTCTCGCGGGCGAAGGCCTCGACAATCTTCAGCGGTACACCGCCTCTGACAAACACTGGCAAAGCTATAACTCGGCATTGGCTGTACAACTCATTGGATTCGGCGACGGCTCCGAGAATATCGACATAACCAAGCCCGCGCAGATCCCTTTCGTCTGCCGCTGGCAAGCTAGCGCCCGCTAGCTTTAGACGTGCGTGGGGATTCTTCCGCAACACGATTGGAAATACTTTTTGAGCCAGAAATCGAGCTGCCTCAAGGTTGGGACTGGACGAATACGTACCAATGAAGCCGACATTCTCATTCGTCGCCAACGGACCGGGTTTAAACACACATTCATCTAGGCTGTTGGCTACCACGACCACATTCACGCCGGGAGCAATATGAGCGAGCGCCTCGGCCTCGGGACTGGACGTCGCCCAAATCTCACTGCACTTTGCGAGAAAAGTTTTTTCCTGTGTTCGGCTGGCCATATAGTTGGAATAGAGTCCCAGCCGACTCACCGCGCCGCCCGCATAATTCGCGAGAAACCGCGCCGTAAGATCGGTGAGTACGTCAATCGCATCGCCGATTACGCGAAAACCGTTACTTGTCAGCGGGGCTGCGTAATGCAACATAAACGTAGGCAGAACGACAAAATCTGCGTTAATTCTCCGCGCCTCGGTGAGGATAATCTCGGCCGCGCCAATGCAGTCATAGGAAGTAGAAAATGGATAGAGCTTGCCGGGAAGTCCGAGCGCGCCTCGCACCAAAAAATCAATTTTGTGACCTATCAGGGCAGCGGTGGAGAAACCGCTGTGCGGAAATCTGAGGCCGCCATGGCTAACTCCATCGCAAATGCGCGCCAGTGGCGTGAATTCGGCCGGCGCGGGCTCGCGTGCTTCGGTTGAGAAATAGAGCAGCGAGCTATAGCAGCCAAGGCGCCGGATCAGCTCCAGGTTGCTGATCATCCGCAAGTGCAGGCCGGTGATGGCGGGAAAGGGAAAGTCTGGGAGCACTGTAAGTACGCGAGTCTGCCTCTCATTGAGTGCCGTCGCAGACTGGTCAGCCTGTCTGCCTCCAGAGAGCTCGAACGTCTCTTGTGTTGTTGTTGCTTTTCACGATTCGATAGCTATGTGGCGAATTCCGTGGCAACCTCGCACTGGACATTCGCAGAAGTGCTCGTGGTGATCGTTCTTATGGTCTTTGGAAAGTACTGGAATCGATATTTTCATTGAGATTCAGATACTTGCAATTGAAGCGTGTTCAACTCCATAGAATTGTCAATAGCGGTATGACGGCGCTGTGCCAGCAGAATGCCACAACCATCGATGCTCGATGGACGGACGGCGACCTCATGAGTTGCAGCAAGTACGCGGCGCAACATTTCAAGCGTCCCGGGGGCAATTTGATCGTGATACTCCATCGCGATGCGCTTGAAGCCCCCCAGCAGGCCAGGCGAAGCGGCGGCAAAAACGTCAAACTCGGAGCCCTCGATATCGACCTTCAGAAAATCGATCTCCTGAGCGCAGGCAAGATCAAACAACCCGGCTAGCGGAATTACCTGCGTGCCGTTCACCCCCGTCGAATCCGGTCGTAACACGTGATCGAGCGAACGGGAACCTACGGCCTGCATCTCTCCCTTGCCAAACCCAGCGCCCAGAGCCATCTCGCGGCAGGTAACATTTTCCGGACACGCTCGCGACACATTGGTTTGGAGATACTTGAAATTCTCGGCGAATGGTTCCAGCGCAATCACGCGGCATCGGCGGTTCTGCCTCGCAATCTGGATCGCGAAGATTCCGACATTCGCGCCGGCGTCGACGATGACATCGCCATCGGCGGGACGATAGAAATCGGCAGTGTAGGTATGTTCGAGCCACACCTCGACGACCGCTTCCAATAATCCGCCTCGCCCCGGAGGATGGGAAATACGCGTGCCATCCCAAAGAACAACTTCATCGCACGGCGCGCCAGCACGCATCCGCTCGACCAAGGTCCGGCCATTACGAAAACGCAGCATCAGCGACGCCAGCTGGAGAATGCTTTTCAAGTACATATTTCAAATCAAATTCCGAATCAAAGAGTCGCACGAGGGATGGGCCCGGGGGCGGCGACCAGCTGCCGATAGACTGACATCATTTTATCAACTACCGGTCGCGCTGAATAGACCTCTTCGATCAAACGCCTTGCTGCATCCCGCATCTGCTGCCGCTCGGCGGAGCTTGCCAATAAACGGCAGACTTTGCCGGCCAGATCGTCGTCGCTTTCCCCAACCCAACATTCGCGTCCATTCTCGTAATCTATGCCTTCAACGCCCTCCCAAGTAGTGACCACGGGCACGCCATAGGCCATCGCTTCCATTACCTTCACTTTCATACCGCTGCCGCGAGAAGGTGCATAGACCATCACTGCGGCTTTGGAGAAAAAGTCGGATGGGTGGGCCAGGTTTTCCGTCAGCGTTAGATCTGGCCGCGACATATATTTCTGCAAGTGTTTGGCGGCATTCCAGCCCGCTATATAAAGCTTTGCTTCGGGGAAGCCCTGTTTTACCAGCGGCCAAATCCGAGTGATCAAGCGCTCCGCCGCGGAACGGGACGGCTCCCAGTGCATAGAGCCGATCAAGCCGACGATAGGTTCCTGTGCCGGCGGCTGCATGTCATACAACGCGGTGTCCAGGGCGAGAGGCACGACCCAATAACGGGCGTTGGGATTGGGATTGATCGATTCCGCCATCTCCTTCAGCCGCGGCGTAAGCAGCCGAACGTTCGGAATACCACGGAAGAGATGGCGTGTGGCGCGCCTCGCCTGCCACAGCGCCTTACGCTCTCCGAATCCCATGTTTTTTTTCTCGGCCCAATCGATGACGTTGAAGAAGTGTACGTTGAGCAGCGCTCGTGGTACCCCCAGACCGAACCAGCCGGTCGACATCTGTTCGAGGTGCAGCACGTCGTAGCCTTTCGCCAACTCTCGCTGCAGCAGTCGCCTCAAGACCGAGTCTTGAAGCATTTCGCTGCGCGGCCGCACCAGGTTCTGCCACTTGCGTCGCAGGGCGACCGAATCCACTCGAAGGCGATGGCAATGCAGTGTGAGTTGTCCGATGGGCTTCCCGCTCGCCTTCGACAAGTCATATTTCGACAACAATATTCTCGCTTCGGAAACCCGTTCGTCCGCTTCCTCCGTCACGGCCAAGGCCACGACGTCATGACCGCGCGCCCGCAATTCCGTAGTCAAAACGTAGAACCAGCGTGCAGCAGTATCGCCGAACGGGTGGGGCACAGCGGGGGTGACGATGATAATCCTCACGGGTGTTGCTCGGGGTGCGCGACTGCTAAGGTCTTGCTTGAATCTTTGTCGCTATCTTGCAGAACGTCATCGCTCCGGCCCAATACCTCCAGGTAAAGCCGGAGAGTCTGCTTGGCGGCCTTGTGCCAGGAAAAAAAAGCGGCGCGTTCGCGGCTTTTTTCGGCGAGGGCGCTCCGCAACGTGGGATCGCTAACAATTCGCGTCATCTGGCAGGCGATCGAATCCGGATTTTCTGGATCGAAGAGCAGACCACTGCCACCGAGCACTTCCGGCAAGCAGGTGGTTTCAGAAGCTAGGACGGGAACACCCGAAGCCATGGCTTCGACGAGCTGCAGCCCAAACCCTTCATAACGCGAGGGATGTACGAATGCTACCGCACCTTGATATATAGCTGGCAAATCATCGTCATCAATCTGGCCGGGACAGAAAACGCGCGCGGATAGTCCCAGTGCTTTAATTTTATCGGCAACAGTGGGGAAATCCCATTTGCGCTCACCTGCAAGAACGAGCGACGGCAAGCTAGTCGACAGCCCTTCGTTTTGCGTGTCTGCTAGAGCTTCCACTAATGCGCCGACATTCTTCTTTTTATCGAATCCGCCGAGGAAAAGAAGATATTCGGAAGGTAGCGCATATTTCCCGCGGATCTGCTCAATTTGTTCAATGTGCAAAGTCTCATAAAACCGCCTATTGGCCGCGTTGTAGATCACTACGACGCGGTCTTGAGCCAGACCATGAAACCGGCAAATGTCTTGTTTCGAGAAGTCGGAAACGGTGATGTATTTGTCGGCGCTGTGCCGGGAAAGAAAATCCGCATACTTTTTCCGCCACCGGCCGCGCCAGTGCTCGCCCATGCAATACTCAGGCAAGCGATCAATAACGTCATGGCAGGTCACGATACGTTTGCAGGCGCACCGATACGGAAGTCCGCGATTCGCGGTGGCGTGGAAAACGTCGATGCCTGTTTGACGCAACTGCTTTGGAAGTTCCACTTGCTCCCAGAGAATCTCTCGTCGCGCCGTAAAAACCACCGGCTTGATGTCTAGCTCGTTGAGGAAACCGGGAGCAATCGGACCCGGCGAAAATGAATACAGTTCGATGTTGTCGCCGGCGATCTCCCTCATAGCGCGAAACAGTTCGACGGTATAGCGAGCGAATCCCCGCATTTCAGAGTGCATCAAGATGCGGCCGTCGAGACCAATGCGAATCAAAAGTCTTCCTCGTGTGGCAAGAGTTTATCTTAAGCTGAATCCACGGCGGCGTGGCATCCATGCGCAGCGTAACTAGGTTTTCCTTAAGAATCCGCTGGACAACAGACAAGAGCAGGGGAGCATATCGATGTCCCGCCCTGCTCTTATGCCGTCTCTCGCTTCGCTAAGCGCTCCAGTCCGCGTCAGCGTACTTTTTGATACTGCTTGAGACTGATCTTATCTATAATAAAAAAGCAAATCCTTCCGCGATAACGCAAGTTGTCGAATTGCAGCATCGTTTTCGAGACGCCCGCGCAGATTCAGTCCTGCGGTAAAACAGATTAAGCATAAGTGTTGCAAGGCAATGTGAAGAGGAGGAATCGGATTGAGCGTCGTAGAACCGACCGCCAAAGTATACCGTCGGCAGCGGCGGTTCCCCCGTTATCCTTATGATGTTCATATTCAAATATCGGTGTTCCGCGAAGTCGAGACGACAATGTACTCGGGTCGCAGCTACGACCTCAGCCAGCTCGGCCTCGGGTCGATTCTCAGTGGCGAGTTGCAGGTCGGCGAGGTGGTTTCTGTTGCGTTTCCCATACCGCTCGCTCCGCAATCTATGAAGCTGCGAGCCGTGGTGCGGTATAAAAAAGGCTTGCAATGTGGAGTAGAGTTTTTGGTCGTGGACGACGAACAAAGGCAGGCTTTGCGTGAGGTCTGTGCAATGCTGGCGAATGCTTCGACAACAAAACTTCCCTCTCCTCCGTGATCCAGCGTGTGATTCATATCCACCGGCGCTTAAATCCGATTGAAAGACAAGTCTATGGTTTAACATATGGTGACCTCTCAGGAGAAGGACAGGCGATTTACTAGAGCGTTCCTGACCCCACGAAGAAAGAAGCTTTTTCGCTGGCAGCAATCGCAAAATCTGGGTGGATCCAGCAGGCCGATAGACTCGCCTCCAGCCTGACCGTGTTTTATCAGCGCGACGTTTTCAGACGCTCATTGCCTCTGACATTGCGGGAGCGAACGTTTCGTGTTCGGTGCGGGCAATAATCTCGTCCTGGAGCGCGCGCGTCAGATCGCAGAAGTAGTCGCTGTAGCCGGCGACCCGGACGATAAGGTCGCGATACTTTTCAGGATCGGCCTGAGCGGAGCGCAGAGTTTCTGCGGTGACTACGTTGAATTGGATATGGTGGCCGTCCAAACGGAAGTAAGAGCGCACCAGTTGTGCGATTTTGTCGAGGCCGGCGGCTCCCTTGAGGAGTTGAGGGGTGAACTTCTGGTTCAGCAAAGTTCCGCCGGTCCTCAGATGATCCATCTTGGCCGCTGACTTGATCACGGCCGTCGGACCGTGCCGGTCAACGCCCTGTACCGGAGAAATCCCATCGGAATGCGGCTGGCGGGCCTTGCGCCCATCTGGGGTGGCTCCGGTCATCGATCCGAAGTACACATGGCAAGTGGTGGAGAGATAATTCACTCGGTAACGGCCGCCCTTGGTGTTGGGGCGCCCGTTTACTTCATCGAAGAATGCATTGAACACTTCCTGCAGGATGGCGTCGGCATAATCGTCGTCGTTGCCGAATTTTGGCGTTTTGTTCCACAACAGCAGACGCGTTTTTTCACGTTCCTCGAAGTTTTCCGCTAATGTGTCGAGCAGCTCATCCATACTCAGAGTCTCGCGATCAAAGATGTGGTACTTGATTGCTGCAAGGCTATCGGCGCAAGTCGCGGGGGCAACGCCCATGATGTACGTGGTGTTGTAGCGTGGGCCGCCGTTGTTGTAGTCCTTTCCCTTGCTTATGCAGTCCTCGACAAGAAGCGAGAGGAATGGCGCAGGCATGTTTTCGGCATACAGCCGTTCAATGATGTTGTTGCCACGCACCTTGATGTCGACGAAGTGGTGCAACTGTTGGCGAAATGCGTCAAAGAGCTGCGCGTAAGACGAAAACTCGCGAGGATCGCCAGTCCCGATTCCGATTTTCTTTCCGGTCAGAGGATCCAGTCCATTGTTGAGTGTAATCTCGAGTACTTTCGGGAGGTTAAAGTAGCCGGTCAAAATGTAGGCTTCTCGTCCAAAGGCTCCGGTCTCCACGCATCCAGAGATTCCCCCGCAGCGCGCGTCCTCGATCGATTTGCCTTGGCGCAACAGTTCCTCGACCACGGCATCGGCATTGAAAATGGAAGGTTGGCCCCATCCCTGGCGGACGATCTCAAGCCCGCGCTTGAGAAAGACATCTGGGTTTTTCTTGCTGAGTTGAAGGTTTGAGGAGGGCTGAAGCAAGTGCATCTCGTCGATCACGTCGAGAATTAGATAGGTGACGTTGTTGACGCCGTCGGATCCGTCTCGCTTTAGACCACCGTTGTTGATATTGGCGAAATCGGTATACGTGCCGCTCTCGGCGGCGGTTACACCCACTTTGGGAGGCGCGGGCTGATTATTGAACTTGACCCATAGGCATTGGAGGAGTTCTTTCGCTTCTTCCCGTGTCAGCGTGCCGTCTTCCATGCCCTCCCGATAAAACGGATAGAGGTGCTGATCGAACCGGCCAGGACAGAATGAGTCCCAGGTATTCAACTCGACGACCACGCCGAGATGCGTGAACCAGTAGGCCTGCAGCGCTTCCCAGAAGTTCCGCGGCGCATGGGACGGCACATGCCGGCACACTTCCGCGATCTTCCGCAATTCCGATGTGCGCGTCGGATCAGTCGCCAATGAGGCCAGATCTTCTGCTTTCTTCGCGTGGCGCTCGGCGAAACGGATGACCGCATCAGCCGCGATTGCCATGGCTCGCAGTTCATCCCGTTTCACGCAAGCCTCGGGATCATTGAGGTAATCCAGGCGAGACAAAGCGTCGTCGATTTCAGCTTTTAGGTCGAGCAGGCCTTTGCGATAGATCATATCGCCTAATACGGTGTGACCCGGCGCCCGCTGTTCCATGAATTCGGTGAAGATGCCAGCGTCGTATGCGGCTTTCCAATCCGTACTCATTTCTTCGAAGATCAGGTCGCGCATCGACCAGCCACGCCAGTAAGGAATCACATCATTCTTGTGGACTTGCCGGCTCTGTTCATCGACGCCATAGGAAATCTTCTCCCGCGAGTTGAGGACGTTGAGATCTTCCATGCTGTGACAGCAGAGTTCCGGAAATGTTGGCGTTGCCTTCGGCGCCGGACCACGCTCGCCCACGATCAGGTCGTCTGGTCCGATATAAATTTCTTTATGCTCCATCAAGTAGTGAAAGGCCCGGGCCCGGCGTATCGGCACAGAGGCCGTCTTGTCATTGCGATAAAACTCAGTGAGGAGAGCTGCACGTTCTATCGAGATCTGGGGTTTTGTTTCGATCGTTTCTTGACGTAATCTGATCACGCGTTCGTTCATGAGAGGCCTCCAATTCGGACATGAAACCCATCCTGTCTGAGACGTGTGGCGATGGCCTGCAGATTCGCTTCGACTGGTGGAAGCAAATCTCCCATGCGGTAGACCTGACCCAGCCGTGAATATTTGCTGCTTGCAATTGGGTGATAAGGAAGAAGATCGATGTTACGGATGTTGAGCCGCGACAAAAACCTGGAAACCGCCGTGAAATTCTCCTCGTCATCATTGACGTCAGGAATCACCGGAATCCGGACGATCACACTGCTTCCGCTTTTAGCCAGTCCGCCTAGATTTGCCAATATCCGATCATTCCTAACGCCTGTGAACTGCTGGTGCTTGATCGGATCCATTAATTTCAGGTCAAAGAGAAACAGGTCGACATCTCCCCGGATTCGTTCAAGCACATGCCATTCCGCATAACCACAAGTGTCAAGGACAGTATGGATGTGCCGAGCGCGACACTCCGCCAGCAGCGTTGCCAGAAAATCTGGCTGCGCTAGAGGCTCACCGCCGGAAATCGTGACTCCGCCGCTAGACTCATCAAAGAAAATCTGGTCCTTTAGAAGCTCTTCCATTACTCCTGAGACTGATATCCAGCGGCCGAAGACTTCCTGCGCACCGGTCGGGCAGACGTTGACGCATCGGGTATGCCGTTCGCATAAATGTGGATTGCGGACTATCTGTTGGTCCAATTTCAGTGCATGTTCGGGACAAGCACCGACGCATTCGCCGCAGCGAATGCAGCGTTCCGCTAGGTAGATCACTTCTCTTTTTGTGGAGCGACCTTCGGGGTTGTGGCACCACCAGCAATCTAGGGGACAGCCTTTCAGAAAAACCGTGGTGCGAATCCCGGGCCCGTCGTGGAGGGCAAAACGCATGATGTTAAAGACGAGACCTCTGCTGAGACCTCTCTTCCCACGATCGTCCTGCATCGCGATCGCGCTAGCTATCACGATTATTGGATACAATATCAGCGTTTCTTTGTATGTGATTGCGGTCACTATGGACGATCAGACGCAAACACCACAACCCTGGAGACGGATATCAACCCTTCATCGAATTCCCGCTGGCCGGTGTCCAGATCGACTTTGTAAGTGTTGAGACCAGTGGCGCTGAGGGCTCTCGTGAATACATGCTTGGCATCCGCAGCCCATGTAATCGGAAACTCCCCAGGCTGTATGCCAGCAACTGGCTTGTTGCTTTTTTCTTCGGTCGATTGGATTACCCAAGTCCCGTCGTGAAGAACCATCAGAGAATGCCCGTCGGCCGCGATTCCCGCCAAGGCAACTGTATCAGGCGTGGCTAGCTTCGGCGCCGAGCCGTTCCCATCCGGGATGTACAAACCCCAGCTGGTTCTTATAAGTATGTGTTCTCCATCCGGAAACCAATCTGCCCATAGCGGCACGATACCGTCCCAATGAAAGTCGCGAGCCTAGCCGTGCCCTACTGGTACGATCTGAAAGCGTCCAGACGCGTCCCCCGGAAGCGAAACCAGCGCCCATTTTCCTCGCAAAAGTCGAGTCCTGAGCAAGCCTGAAGGTTCCGTCTCCATTTCCCAGCAGGATCGTCACCACTTGTCCGCGACCGTGCAGGTTCTTCGCCCGATGAACCGGGGATCGGCATCGGACTTGGTGGATGCCGGTCTTACTGGCTTATTCTTGCCGGCTTATTCTTGTCGGCGTTCTTACCCATGATAGAAACGAGCTCGATCTCATAAATCAGAGTCGAATTGGGTCCGATATTGGCGCCCGCTGCGCGCTCGCCATAGGCTAAATCTGATGGAATGAAGAGCTGCCACCTTGAGCCCACAGGCATGAGTCGCAGCGCTTCCGTCCAACCTTTGATTACATGCCCAACTGGGAAAGTGGCGGGTTGTCCGTGCTTGTAGGAGCTGTCAAATTCTGTGCCATTGGTCAGCGTTCCGCGGTAATTGCACACCACCGTGTCGGTTGCAGTGGGCTTTGGCCCTGTACCGGCTTTCAGGATCTTGTATTGCAGACCGTCGGGTAATGCGACGACGCCTTCCTTACTTTTGTTGCTGGCTAGAAACGCTTCGCCTTCGCTCTTGTTCTTTTCGCCGGATTCCTTGGCTTTCGCCTGGTTCTGCACTTGAACTTCCTGCTGCATTTCGGCGATCACCTTCCTCGCTTCGTCTAGTGTCAGCAGGGTCTTGCCGCCTGAAGTGCATTCCTTCAACCCCTGGGCTACGAGATTCCAGTCCACATCCACCGACTGCTTTTTCAACGTGTTCCCAAGGTTGTTCCCGATATCCATGCCCAATGCATAGCTAAACTTTTCGGTTTTTGTTTTGACCTGCTTGGCGCTTTTCGGACCGCAAGCGGAAAGAGAGATGGCAAATACCGCTATTGCAATTAACGATTGCCGGCGACGCAGGCTGACGGCGCGACGGTCCAGAGCGAGAGATGGTTCAACAAGCGCGTAGCTCGCGCGATCGCCCCGCCGAATCATATCTCGAACATGTGATGCAAGCCAAAACGACATTAAAGACCTCCGCAGGGAGCATTACGCCTGCCCTGGCATTCTTAGATGGATCGATACAGTCCGTCTTCTGCTGCCGCACAGAACTCGCCCGGATCTGCGCCATCTCCCACCCTCCACCAGCCGGTGGCAGTTCCCGGTCGCTTCCATCCCGATCAGCGCCGGCACCGGCAACTGCCGATAGAACCGGAGTCTTCGCATATGATGATTATAGGATGTGATTGCCATCCCCGCTGGCAACAAGTGAGTTGGTTGGACATGGAGACGGGCGAAACCGGGGGACAGAAACTGATCCAGGCCTCGGGTAATGCGGAGCCCCTTCTTCCCAGCGTCTTTGATCCTCAAAACCAAAGCATACCGGGTCGAATCGAACCTTCGCTCTTATCCAATCAATTCCCCGTGCACCCCGGCAGCGTCAGGCTGTAGATCTCAGCAGTCGGCTGCAGGTTGTTGCCGTCGAACCCACCAGAAATAAGCACCAGACCGGAGTTGAGTGCCGCTGCGCTCGCGCCATAGCCGTGCTGCACTCATATTGTTCGCGGTAGCCGTAAACGTCTCGGCAACTGAATTGTATATTTCCGCGCTCGATAACGCCGTACAGGACGTAGCCGTTGTGCATGTCTGACCGCCGGTAATCAGGGTAGTCCCATCAGCAAGAAGCGTCATGGTTTGGCCGCCGCACGCTACTCATGTTGCCAGCAACTGTTGAACGTGCCCGCACTCGGGGTTATATAGCTCGGCGCTGCTCAGAAGATGAGCAGTTGCCGGGAGCATCGCAGGTGTAACCACCGGCAATCAGCACATTGCCGTTGTTTCCGGAAAGCCCTGGGCCTATCCTTCATGGGAAGATGTTTTTTTATGGGATTTTCCCCGGAGAAGGCGTATCCGGTTGTCAGGTCGATTTTCATCTTGCTGGTGCTGCTTTGCGCTTTGTGCGCTGGCTTGCACACAGTTTCCGACTATGACATGGGTTGGCACCTCGCAACTGGACGCTATGTAGTTCAGCAGCATCAGATTCCTCGCACCGATGTTCTGTCGTTTACTTCAGCCGGAAAGCCGTGGGCCTATCCTCTGCTTGCGGGTGTGCTGCTTTACCTGACGTATAGTGTGTTTGGCTATGCTGGCTTGAGTTGGTTTTGTGCGCTGGCATGTCTGGCGGTCGTGGCTTACCTTGTTCGCCGGGGTGACGCGGGTAGCGCGGTTCTGGCGCTGCTTGCGGTTCAGTCCATCGCCGCACGCACAACGCCGCGCGCCGATCTCTTCAGTACCGTCTTTTTTGCGTTCTTTCTCGGCGAACTCTGGGCCTACCACCGGGGAACGCGTTCCCGGCCTTGGCTGCTGCCTGTGGTTATGCTGTTCTGGGTGAATCTGCATCCAGGTTTTATTGCCGGACTCGGGGCCATCGGCGCGTACCTGCTAATTGAGGTTTCGGATTTGGTTTTCGCAGAGCGCCGGCAGGCCGCGCTTCTGCGTCTACGAAGCATATGGCCCTGGTTCGCGGCCTGCGGAGCGGCCACTCTGGTGAATCCGTGGGGCCCCAGAATTTATGTTGCTTCACTCACCTTGTCGGGATTCGCAGCCCCAACCCAGGGAAAGCTCAACAGCAACAGTTTAATCCTCGAGTTCCGGGGTATACCGATTTCACGCTCGTTGCTGTACCAACTCGTCGACCTCAGACACATAGAGAATGGCTCCATCTGGTTGCTTTTGGTGGCGGTGATTCTGGCCGGGCTTTTCCTATGGAAAAGGCAGCTTGGTGCCGCGGCCGTTGTGGCGATTGCCCTTTATTCCGGACTGGCTCATGCGCGCTACATGGGTCTATTTGTCATTACGATTGCCACACTTGGCGGTCCGTGGCTGAGCGAACTCTGTGTCAGCGGTAGCAGTTCAACTGGTGAGACGGGAAAAGTCACGCCCTCGATGGTTCGAGTGCGCGAGGCGATGGCCCTCCCAGTGGCGCTTGTTTTATGTGGTGTCGCGCTGCTGCATATTGCCGACTATGTTTCGAACCGCACCTACGTGGTTTTCAACTCGGATAGGAGATTTGGCGCGGGAGAATCGTCCTGGTTCCCAGACCGAGCCGTGGCTTTTATCCGGAGCGAACAGTTGCCCGGGAACATTTTCGAGGAGTATGTGCTGGGCGGTTATGCGGCCTGGGCCCTAGGTCCGCAGTATCCCGACTTCATCGATGGCAGGGGGCTCAGCCCCGATCTGCTCGCCGTGCAAATCAAACTCTACGCCACGCCTCCCGATTCGCGGTTGTGGCAGACCGAAGCCGACCGCTGGAATTTGAATGTTGTGCTCATCGCGACATCCAGGTTCCGCGGGCTGCAGAAGCTGAATCCGGGCGCATTTTGTCACAGTGAGACTTGGCGTCCAGTCTATATGGATGACGTCTCGCTGGTCCTTCTGCGCAACATCCCGCAAAATCGTCCATGGATCGACCGCTTGCAGATTGACTGTCAGACGCAACAGCTTACCCCGCCCAACCTGGCTTCGCGTATGGCTCTCTACGATTTCTATCTGAATTCCGGCGCGATATTCTTCGAATTGCACCGTAACCGGGAGTCGGAGTCGTCGCTGCGGCGGGCTTCCGCGCTCTATCCGGAGGATCCGAATGTACATTTGCTGCTCGCTTCGCTATTTCAACAGCAGCGACGTTACCTCGAAGCCGAGCAGGAATATCGCGCTTCGATTGCACTCAATGAAAATAGCGGCGCCTTGTACTCTCTCGGCGTGCTCTATGCCAATGAAGGCCGCAAGGTCGAGGCCGTCGAAGCCATCGAGAGGGCCGCCAAAGAATCGGAGTCGTTCGATATGTATGTGACTCTGGGAAGACTCCAAATTGCGCTGAATCATCCCGAGCAGGCGCTGGCTGCGTTTGCCGGCGCGGAGCAGCACAGCCCGTTTGGCAACGGTGGCGAATCGCTTGACCCTGAACTCTATGCCGAAATTGCCGAAGGGAAATCCAAAGCGCACAGGCTTCTCGGACACTGGCCGGAGGCGGTTGCTTTCCAACTGGAAGCGACGCGGAGAACTCCCATGGAAGCGAGCCGATGGAGCAGGCTTGCCGACCTTTACGAAGCGACAGGAAAGATGCAACTCGCCACCGAGGCCCGACAACGTGCGGCCGAGCTAGAGGGCTCGAACACAGGTCGTTGATGCCGGTGGAATTTTCCGCTGCCGTCAGGAACCTCGCGAATCAACAAAGATGCGATGGCCGGCGCCATCGCCATGTACCCGCTGTGTACCTCAGTTGAGCGATTCTAGCGGTTCTGGCCTCTATAGCTGTTTGTGAAATCAGCAACTTGCGTCCCTGCAACGAGCACCAGCGTTTCGAATCCCTCCCTCTCCGCCACACCGTCTGAAGTGCAGAGAAATCCGCTAGTTGTTCCCCGAAAAATCGCGCGAAATCCCCGCCAATTCGCTAGTTTTCATTGTCAAAACCGGAACAGAGAAAGTCCTTCGTGTTAGCGTTTCTCTTCGACTTCTGCCTGTTTTCTCAGATCGGCAAACGAGCAGTGCGGTTTTCGCCATCCCGGTCGGCGAATGGAACGCGACGAGAAAGCGATCAATTGACGAATGCGACTTGACTTTACTGGCAGTCATTACTTCCGAGCTTCTAGATGTGAATCCGGCCGGTAGTGAAGACGGGCGGCAGCCTTTCGAATGACGTCGTGTACCGAAAATAGGCCTGGGCGCCTGATTAGAGCAGACTGAGCTTGTTTTCGCCATCGCTCCACGTGATCCGATCGTGCATTGGCTCGGGCTCCAAGCGTGGGGTGGCTAATCTCTGGCTTCGGTGGTCGTTACGAGGGGTAGTTCAATGAAGCTCGCCTGGCCCGGCGAGTGATAAACACGCTGTACAGCCTTGCGGTAATTCTCCTGCTTGGCCCAGAAGATGTTCGGAACGAAGGTTTGGGGATTCCGGTCGTACAGTGGGAACCAGCTTGACTGAACCTGCACCATGATGCGATGGCCTGGCAGAAAGACATGGTTTGCCGTAGGTAGGTTGAAGCGGTAGAGGAGAGGCTTGTCCGGTGCCAGAGGCTTCGCGCTTTCTAGGCTCTCGCGGTAGCGACCGCGGAAGATGTCGGCCGACACCATCAACTGATAGCCGCCCATCGCGGGCTGTGCGGCTACCTCATCGGGATACACGTCGATTAGCTTGACCACCCAGTCGGAGTCCGTGCCGCTGGTGGAGGCGACCAGATTAGCAACCGGTTGCCCGCTTATCTTTACCGGTGTCCTCAAAACGTCAGACACGAACGCCACGACATCAGGTCGGCCGGATGCCTCACGCTGGTCGTCCACGAGCCAGCGGCGCCAAGTGTTGCCTCCGTCGGAGTCCACCACACGAACCGGGCGTGGCACGAAGGGCACAGGTTTGGCTGGGTCAGAGACGTATTCGTCGAATACCGCATCGCTAGGCTTTGCTGCAGCGAAACTCAGCTTTAGGCCAGCGTTCATATAGAGCGGAGTTGCCTGAAGCGAGCAACCACTGGCGCAGCCGGCCGGCCAGGCTGGCAGTCGCAACCATGTGTTCGTTCCGGTTTCGAACGCAGAAACAGGGGGAATGTCGGTCTTGGGCGCGCCGTCCTTGAGATATTGGTCGAGAAACGGCCTCAGGATTTTCTGACGGAAGTAAAGCGCTGTATCGCTGTTGAATTTCAAGGGGCCGAGCGTACTGCCGTCGCCGATCTCCTGACCGTGATGCCAAGGGCCTATGACCAGGAATACCTTGCTGTTATCTGTGTCTTTGGGCTTGATCGCCTTGTAGACCGCGATCGCGCCATAGATGTCTTCCTGATCCCAAAGGCTGTCGACCAGCATCACCGGCACCTTCAAAGGCTCAGACGCGAGCACGTTATCGACAGCTTGGTCGCGCCAGAAGGCATCATAGCTGGGATGCTCAAGAAGCTTCCGCCAGAAGCCAAGCTGTTCGAGCCCATGTCGACGCCCAAGTTCGCCAGCTGATCCCGCCTCCATGAACATGTCGTAGTCATCATAGTGGCCGGTCCACCACTTGACGTCCGACTTAGGCGTCGCTTCCTGATCGTAGATATAGGGCATACCCGGCTCGCGAAAGGCACCATTGTGGAACCAGTCATCGCCCATCCAGCCGTCAACCATGGGGTTCATGGGCACGGAGACTTTGAGCGCGGGGTGGGGATTGACAAGCGCCATTAGTGGCAAGAATCCGTCGTAGGAAATACCGAGGACACCGACCTTGCCGTTGCTCTCGGGAATGTTCTTTACGAGCCAGTCGATGGTGTCATATGCATCTGTGGCGTGATCGACCGGCGTGGGGTTCAGCGGCCCATGTAACGGCCGATTCATCACGTAGTCACCTTCTGAGCCGTGCTTGCCGCGCACGTCCTGAACAACGCGAATGTAGCCGCCTTCGACGATCACGTCAGTCGCGTTGTCATAGCCCTGCAGGATGGGGCCGAGATGCGGACTCTCAGTATGGCTTGTGAGTGCGCTGGCGTCATAGGGCGTGCGCGTCAGAAGGATAGGCGCGCCTTTCGCTCCCTTTGGCACGATGATGACCGTGTGCAATCTCACGCCATCGCGCATGGGAATCATCACGTCTCGCTTGACGTAGTCAAAGCTGTCGGTGACGGGAACAAATTTGGTCGGCGTTTCGCTCGGCAAGGCCGGGTATGTCGTCGGCGTTGGGATATTCTGCGCGGGCAAGGTTTTGAACAAAAGCAGACCGGAAGCAAGAACGGAAATGAACATCCTTGCGAGTAGCGGAATCGCCGCCTGCGAACCACGTCTCACGACGCCCAAAAACTTACGTGAATTATGGTCTTGAACCATCTTCGACCAGCTACTCCCTGAGAAACTCGCCATTCTCGGCTCCGAAGTGAACCCAAAGTCTTGACGTTCGCCGCTGCAATCAAAACACAAGTCGAAACCAGAGGACAAGGCACTCGCTCGCGTTTATGCCGTGCAAGCCGATTCCGCCAGGCGGAGCGAGCGCTCGACTCCAGCGGCACGGCAAAAAGGCGGATTGCAGGAGGGCGCTGACGCCGACATTGTTGTGTTCGACGCGGCGACCGTCGGCGACCGGGCCACCTTCGCGAAGCCGATGGAGCCGAGCGTGGGCGTCCGCTATTTGTTGGTAGGAGGAACCGTGGTTGTCGACGACGGCAAGATCGTTCCCAACGTATTTTCTGGCCGCGCGCTGCTGGGGCGTGCAGCATTGCATGACTAGCTAAGGTCCATCAAGCCTGCGACCTGGAATCTCTTGGTGCGAAGGTTTGCTCCTGGTCGGTCGGCTACTCGGACATTAGTAATATCTCCTATGAACGACTTTCCTAGAGGAGAACCACTTCGAGAATTGTCGACTGCTCGCTAGAGCAGGCAGTCACGTGCAAATCAAACATCATCGTTCGCATTTGACGATCTACTTTCGGCGAACCACACGAGACGCTGAGGGCGTTTGCGTGTTTGAAGTGTATATAGTATACAGTTATGGGATCCGCGTTTGGAAAACCGATCCGCGTTTGGAAACCCGATATGGCATCGTATTCCCTGAATTTCTTGCGACTTGCACTGGTTCGAGTGCTTTTCTTCAAGGGGTGGCTCGTTTTGGCGCTTTCGGCGGTTTGTGTTGTCCAGGCGGCCGGAAATGCAGTTGATTCTGCAAGGATCACTCCTGAAATCTTTGAAGGTCTACACTGGCGCTCGATTGGGCCCGCCGTGTTCGGCGGACGCGTCGTGGACGTGGCGGGCGTACCGGGGAATCCAAACGTCATCTATGTAGCGCATTCTTCGGGCGGGCTCTGGAAATCCACGAACGGGGGAACGACGTTTAACTCGGTCTTCAACGATGGGAACACACTGGCGCTCGGTGCGATTGCACTGGATCCGAACAACCCCAATGTGGTGTACGCGGGCACAGGCGAGGGAACCGTGCGTAACACGGCATCGTATGGCGACGGGATCTACAAGACGACGGACGGCGGCAAGACGTGGAAGCACCTGGGGCTGGAAAATACGGAGCGGTTTGGGCGGATCGTAGTGAATCCGCTGAACACGCAGATCGTTTTCGCGGCGGCGATGGGTCACGAATTCGGGCCGAACCGTGAGCGAGGGCTGTATCGCTCGACGGACGGGGGAAACACATGGAAGCAAGTGCTCTACGTGAACGAGACGACCGGCGCGGGCGACGTGACGCTCGACTCGCAGAACCCGAACATCGTTTTCGCGGGAATGTACGACTATCTGCGGCAGCCGTGGCATTTTCGGAGTGGCGGACCGGGCAGCGGGCTCTATCGTTCGACGGACGGCGGAGAGACCTGGGTGAGATTGAACGATCCCGCGCTGCATAATGGGCTGCCAGCGGGGCCGCTCGGACGGATCGAAATGCGACTCAGCCCCAGCAATCCGAGCGCCGTCTACGCGATGATTGAATCGCGCGAAGGCGTGTTGTGGCGATCAGATGACGCTGGCGATCACTGGCGCTTGGTGAACAACGATCACCACATCAATCCGAGGCCATTCTATTTTTCCAATATTCGCATCGATCCGGTGGACGAAAACCGGATTTACATTCTGGCAGGAGATCCGCAGATTTCCGAAGACGGTGGCAAGACGTTTCGCAATATTCCTTACGACGAGTGGTTCGGCGACGCGCATGCGTTGTGGATCGATCCCACGAATCCTGCGCGCCTGCTGGGCGGAAGCGATGGAGGACTCTTCATCTCGAACGACCGCGGAGCGACCTGGGACTTCATCAATAACATGCCCATGGCTCAGGTGTATCACGTGGCGCTGGACACGGCTGATCCCTATCACGTGCTGGGCGGATTTCAGGATCACGAGATGTGGCGCGGTCCCAGCGACCGCTGGAACGAAACCGGGGCCCGCGCGGGAGATTGGCGCCGGATGCGCAACCACGCGGACGGGACGTTCATAGTTGCCGACCCACGCGATCCGGACATCGTTTATTACGTGGGACAGGGCGATATGACGCGTTTCGATTGGCACACACACGAGGAGCGCTACATCCAGCCATATCCGGTGGCGTCGGCGGGAACCGGCGCCCACATGCTGAAGTACCGTTTCAACTGGAACGCGCCGATTCTGATGTCGCGCTTCAATCCAGACCTCATCTACCACGCCGCCAACGTGGTCTTCAAGACAACAGATGGCGGCGATTCGTGGACATCGATCAGCCCCGACTTGACAACCAATAATCCCGACGAAGAAAAGCTGAGCGGCGGCCCCGTCACTCCGGACAACTCGACTGCGGAGTTTCATTGCACCATCGTGTCGCTGGCCGAGAGCCAATTCGATCCCAAGACACTGTGGGCCGGCACTGACGACGGAAATCTGCAAGTCACACACGACGGCGGAGCACACTGGACGAACGTGACTGGAAATATCAAGCGGCTGCCACACGAAAGCTGGGTCAGCTCAATCAATACGTCCTATGCGGATGCGGGAACCGTTTATGTGTCGTTCGACCGGCACATGATGGATGATTTCGCGCCGTATGCATACGTGACCCGCGACGGCGGCAAGTCGTGGGAGCGAATTTCGAACGGACTCAGCGGGTACATCCACATCATTGCACCCGATCCCAAACAGCCGCAGCTGATCTATGCGGGAACGGAACTAGGCTTCTACGCCTCCTTTGACGGCGGCGACAGTTGGACCGACCTGCGGCTTGGATTACCGCATCTGCCGGTCTACGATCTGCAAGTTCACCCGCGAGACAACGATCTCGTGATCGCGACGCACGCGAGAGGCTTCTACATACTGGACGATGCGACACCATTACAGCAACTCGTGGCGGCCATGAAAGAGAAGGCGATGCTGTTCCCGCCGGCACGCGGCACACGCTACAACCGATGGAGCGACACGAGCACGCTCGGCTCGCAAATGTGGACAGCGCAGAACCGTCCTTATGGCTGCGTCATCTCGTATTACCTAGCGCAGGCCGCGCCGGAAAACAAAGTTACAATTTCGATCTTCAATACAGAAGGGCAAGAGATTCGAACGATGGAGGGTCCCGGCGCGCGTGGCGTAAACCGCATAGCTTGGAACTTGCAGGAGGACCCGCGCTTCGGCATTGCGGACGATTCGCAAAAGGCGTGGAGCGATCCGAAGCTGCAAGGCGTGCGCGTCCTGCCGGGCGAGTACACGGTGCGGCTTCAAGCGCTGGGGGAAACTCTCGAAGCCAAGGCAACCGTGCGCCTGACTCCGCACGTGCAAGTGAGTCCGGCGGATATGGAACTGAATTACAAAGCTGTGAAGCGACTTGAGCGAATGTCCTACCAGATAGACGAGTCGATCGAGCGTATCCGGCGGCTTGATGCACATCTGGCGGCATTGAGTGAATCCGTGTCCGACCCGGAGATCAAGCAGGAAAGCGAGCGCCTTCGGAAGGCGTTTGCAGCTGAAAAAGACGATCTGCAGCCGCCCTGGACTGATCGCGAGCACCTCAACCTGCGAGTCAAGGTTCGCGAACTCCTGGCGCAGGTGAACGACTACTCCGGCAAGCCTACTGTGCCTCAGGAAGAATACATTGGCGTCTACGAGCAGCAACTGCGAGAGGTGCTGGGACGATTGAACGGCGTCGTGTCCGGACCGCTCGCAGAACTCAACAAAAGACTAGAGGTTGCCCATGCGCCACATGTTTCACCTGAAGATTCGCTTGCGGCCCGCGAGTAATCTCCGGCGTGGTGATGGCAGTTGACGACTTGAAGCAGGTCGCAAAACGGCATGGTCCGCAGATATTCCATCGCGCCCGCGGTCAGTAATCGTTCCTCGCGGACAACGTGGGATGCATGTATGTTGCATCGGCCACTTGCCAGCGCGAAAATCTTCACGATGGCCTGGCTGTTCACGGTCCTGGATTCGATGTGCTCTATATCGTCTACTGTTGTGGTGACGACCCGCTCATACACTGTCTCGTTTTGTGATTTCGAAATCGAAGTAAAACGACAAGGTGAACGATGGGATTCTCTGGCGCGTTTCTGCCTCGGGATGGCACCTGTCCAATGGGGCAAATCGCGTCTTGATGGGGCCTAAAAAGAAAAGGCCCCTCGCCGGAAGTCAAAGGGCCAATTCACAGTGGAGACTGGCAGCTGCATCGTACCTTCGGTGCATTGCCTTGGCGACATCACGGAAGTAGCGCGCCCGAAGAGATGTCTGTGGCTTCTTTAATTTGCCTCGTGTATAAAGTATATAATCTACAAGGCGGGCAGCCGAGCAGAGCGGTTCAATGTCCTTCGGAAGGGGGCAAACTATAGAAACGCTCGTCCACCCCGGCTCGGTTGCCCGACCCGAAAAAAAAGCCCCGGCAGGCAACCGGGGCTCTAGGAGACTCAATGAAAAAACTAGGCGTTAAACATGCCAGATTTCAAGATGTGACGCACGTCACAGCGCCTTGTGACTTCCCGTGAAGCTTGCAAAACACGGGGAGGCCACATGCATGGATGATTCGCGGCCGGAAACCGGACTGCTCTCTTGCTGATCAGAGAAAACACGCGGAGCGCCGAGGTGTAACGCTAACAGGAAGAACTTCTCTGGTCCGGTTTGACAATGAAAACTAGCGAATTGGCAGAGATTTCGCGCGATTTTCGGGGAACAGCTAGCGGATTTCTCTGCACTTCAGACTGTGTGGCGGAGAGAGAGACATTCGAACCATCGGTACAAGATGTTGAGCCGGAAAGTCCGACGCGTGCGTAGGTTACGGGAGAAGCTCTACTAAAAACACTCTCCAGACTGCGCGCTAGCCTTGCAGTCCTGCTAACCAGTTCAGTTTGGGGAGGAATTCGGACGGCGAATCCCTGGCGATAGTGTGGCTGAAAGTGGCCACCGTTCGATTCCGGCCCACGATTTCAGAATTGGTCTCAATGACTGCGCGCCCGCCGGGCGGTCACGAGATCGATCTTTCTCTGGCGGGGAGGGTCTACATAGGGCTGATTTCCAGCAATTATGATATTCATTGCCCATTATTTTTAAACACTACAGCGTTGCGTCTTTCTGCTTTCGGTTCGGGATACTCGTCGAGAGTGGTTAATGATGAGGCAAGTCGTGCGCTACCGTTAGGGATCCGTGGGAACTTGAACATGTAAAAGTCGGTCAATGCGTCGAGACCGATGCTCCAGCAACTTGGCTTAGCACCTTGTCCGCTGCATTCACGCCCCGATATTGCGCTTCCTCAAAGATAGAGAATCCGCTGAGGTCTGAATTCGCGAATAGGATTCGGCTGCGTGCCTTCGCGAGATTGCGGCGTTCGACGGAAAAGATTGCTCCGACCTTGGGGCGGGCCATCGCATGTCCAAAGCGCATAATGTCTATTCGCGATACGCACTTGCGAATGTCACGATGAACGCGTTCCAGATCTTGAAGAATAGCTTCCTTCCAGTAGCTCCAATCCTTGTTCAAAAGAAACTGGCGATTTTCTGCTGGCGATCCGTCGGCCAAAGCCCAATAGAAAGTCCAGACCGTGCGGTCGATATGTGAGCGGAGACTCTGATGAGTCGCGTCCACGTAGCCGAGTGTTGGCGACTCCATGAAGACGTTGTCCCATGTAGGGTCGCTTCCATAGGAGTCGGGAAGATGTTCGAGTGTCAGGTTGGCGGTCAGCCACGGCGAATATTCGAAATCGCGCAGCGGAGCCATGCCCTCCATCAAGTACGGCACCAGGAATGTCGGCGCGGCAAAGATTATAAATTCGGTTTGATACTCCGTGTCTCCGGCCAGAACGCTAAACCGCTTTCCACGCCGCGAGATTTTGTGAACCATGCGGTTTGTATCTACAAAACTTCCAATTCGTTCGAGTAGCCGGCGGACGATCCATCCGTTTCCTTCGGGCCAAGTTAGGGGTCCCTTTTCCTCGGGCTCCCGAGATGCAAAATACTGGATTCCGGCCCATGCGGACGTAGTACTAGTCGTTGCGCCATAATCGTCGCGGCAGCAATAATTCATGTACCAGTTCACAATGCGCGAATCCATGCGATGCGCGCGGAGCCAGTCTGCGAACGATAGGCGATCCAGATCGGCTGTGGTATCAGACAGCCCAATCTCCATGGGCACAGTGAACCATCCCGTGGCGCGAAACTCGTGGATGCGGTCTTCCAGCCGTCGAAACTGATCTCGGTCAGCTGGTGTTAATCCAATGGCTGGCTCAATCCCCTCCTGCCACCTTCCATAGAGAAATAAACGTTCCTGGGGACTGAAGCAGAGATAGCACTCCTCCCACTGGCCGTTCCTCAGCACCCCAAGATCTCCGGCTGCATCCGGATGCATCACCGGCAACATCCGGCTGCTCCTTTGCTTTTCTGCGAGCTCTTCCTGGTCATCAGTGACTCCCTTCTGCTGCTGCGGCCCAAGGTTACGAAACGAGCAAACTCCTGAACGGGATCGCCGCTGTCGCGGACGTCACCACTGACCTGTACGTGAACCTCGGACCCATGCTTATCGACGTGCTTCTTGCGAGCACCAATGTCGGCCGCGGGCTGTAGCTGCCGCAGATGCCAGCACCACCATTGTCGCTGAAGCATGTTCCTCCCGTCCTTGTTGGGGACGCCCCATCCGATGCTTGTCGATACCTAATTTGGCCAACTTCCTACAAGCCCATTTCTGGACATCGTACTAGTTCTGCTGCGTTGAAACTCGAAAGAGCTAGGTCGTGTAATTTGTGCTGATCGAGACTGCGAAGTTGGCGCCCCGACAGGATCACGATCTAGCGTTGCTCTATGAAAGAGAGAAACAGAAAGGCAAAGCCAATCGAGCGACGCTTGCGGTAGCGCGCAAGATGGTCGCATATCTCCTCGCCGTGGATCGAGGACAATGGGATTTCGTGCCTGCAGACGATTGCAGATGCGACGCGGCCTGAAACCCTAATTTTCCTCTGCTCAGCGAGCTGGCAGTCCGGTTTCGACAGTTCCGTCGGCGAATCTTCGGCGATCGAAAGGCGATTCCTCGGCGAAACTGACTTGACTTCACTGTTTAAAAGTAAACCACTATTTAAAACCGGCCATCTCCCATTTCTGCAATGTGTCCTGAACCAATGCTCTGACCTTTGCGATGACTTTCTTGGAGTATTCATCTGCCTTCGCCTGGGTCCGATCCTTTGGCAGTCCCTGTCCGGCCGTATACTCGATAATCGTCGACGGAAAAGGCGTAGCGGACCAGCCATCACCTGGCGAAGGGAGCGCGGTTGCCATGTCGGCGCCGGTGAAAAGTTCCCAGTGGACCAGTTTCGGATTGGCGGCCTGTACCATAGCAGTCTCGTCGTTGGTGGCGTGTCCGCCATCCTCGCCAAAAAATTCATGAGTGAGGCCGTTCGCCAGAATCCACCAGTTCACGACCAGCGTATTTACCCGGTATTGCAGCGAAATTTCCGTGGCCAATCCTTGCAAAATCTCAACCTGTGGTCCGTGGCCGTTGAGGATCACAATATTCCGGAACCCGTTGTTGACCAATCCCACCAGCACGGCCCGAAGGTAAATCCGGAATGCATCGGGAGGAATGTACAAGCTCCCGGGATACTGCCCCAGAATGTCGGTTATGCCATAAGGAATATGCGGCGCGATCAGCGCATTGACGTCCGGGGCGATTGCCGTGGCGATCGAAACCGGAACCGTGTTATCCGCCCCGTTATTGATAAAGCCATGTGCTTCCAGCGTCCCCACGGTAAGAATCACCGTCTTGATCTTCGAAGGAACCAACTGTCCGAACTCTTTCCAGTTCAAATCGTCCATCATGCGGGAGGAGGGTTGTTGCGCCGCAGCTGAAACCGGCAAGAACGACACGAACAACAGCGTGAGAACTGTTATTTTCATGCCGCCATGATATTACATTCGTTATCGCCTCCCGCGGATGCTCGAAACTAGCTTACCGGGAGTTTTTGCGGTCGGCGATGTACTAGCCGATAGCGTCAAGCGCGTTGATCGGCGGTGGGCGAGCGCTAGGACGAACTAACGGTAAAGATGTATTCGAGTTCTATAAACGTTAGTGCTTTTTCGGACGCGACGCCGGGATGAGTGCTCAAGGCTGAAAGAAAGTGTGCGGCGTCGCGTTCTAACGCCTTTTAACTGGTGGGAGCAAAGATCGCTGAAACCAGTAGGCTGACTCAACAAATGGACCGCAGTATTTTAGCCAATCACAGGTCGCTGTTTATGCCAGTCGGAGTGCTCCTGAAACGTGCGAGCCGCTTTAATCACAACGTGATCGTTCAAAGCGCGGGCGACGAACTGAATGCCCAAGGGTAATTTATCTTTATTAAAGCCGCAGGGCACAGTTAGCGCCGGCAATCCGCACAGACTCGAAATTCCATCGAACTGTTTTTGCTCGAATGGGCTTTCCATTCCGGCGTCCGGCGGCGCCTTGATCAACGCCGCGGCGTAATTCTGCCCAGCAGCCGACAATACATCGAAATCATCGAATAACGCGTCAATTCTCTTTTGTAAGACGGCGCGCACCTGCTGCACCTGCAAATAGTCGAGAGCAGAAAACTGCTCGCTAGCATATCCGTTGATGCGCCCCAGAGGGTCCAGCAACTGAGCGCAGCGGCCGGAGTGAATTAGGTCGCGGAAGGCTGCGGTGGCTTCCATCAAAACCGTGAGCAATGCCGCCGATACATATGGACCATCGGGAATTTCGACATCGGAAACTTTCGCTCCCGCTTTTTCCATTACCTTCAATGCTTCGTCGACCACCTCGCGTACACCGGGTTCGGCATCGCTCCATACATTGGTTACCCTCCCGATGCGCAAAGGACGACCCGAGCGCAAAGGCGTTGAATACGAGAAAGCCGAGAGCTCATCCGGCAATGAACCTTGATCGCCAGGGTCGAACCCCGCAATGACGGAGAGAATCAGACCGCAGTCGTCTGCAGTACGTGCCATCGGTGTCAATTTATCCAGCGAATAAGCGATCGCCATCGCGCCATTGCGGCTCACGCGTCCGTAGCTCGGGCGCATGCCAGCAATGCCGCACCAGGCTGCCGGGCAGATGGTCGAACCATCCGTGTCCGAGCCGATCGCCCACGGCGCCAGTGCCGCCGAGACTACGGCTCCTGAACCGCTCGACGAACCACACGTCCAGTAATCGGTGTTCCAGGGATTCCGGCAAGCTCCGGTCAGCGAAGCGTCACCAGTTTCATATCCTAAGCCGCCGGCGAGCTCGATCATGGCGGATTTGCCAATCAGCACAGCACCGGCTCGATTGAGCCGCTCAATCACCGTCGCGTTGTAGTCGAATTGCTGGTGGGCAAACGGCGGCGCGCCCCAGGTCGTAGGATATCCCTTCACCGCAACAAGGTCTTTCGCTGCATAAGGGACTCCATGCAATGGTCCTCGATAGTGCCCCGCGGCAATCTCCGTCTCGGCGGCTTGCGCCTGCCGCAGCGCCAATCCGGTCGTGATCGTAGCGTATGCATGCAGCTTAGGGCCGATACGCTCGCTGCGCTCGAGATAGGACTTAGTCAATTCGACCGGAGAGAGTTTACGCTGGCGGATTTGCTCGCCAAGCTGGCGGATGGGGAGGTAAAGAATGTCTTCGCTAAGCAAGGTCTAGTTCTTTCCTGTGGCATGGGCGAGCAAGACCGCTAAGTCAGGACAGAGCTTTAATGTGGTTGCCGTACCCTGGCCGTTTTCAAGATGAAATTCTCGAATGGGCTGCATCATCTTCTCGTTGAATTCCAGAATCTTCCGGATGTGCGCCTGCTGCTCCGCAGAAAGCCGATCGCCATAGTGCAGCATCACGCGCTCGTATTTGGCTTCGAGCTCGGCAGAATAGATGTCACCGGAACTCTTGCTAGTCGACTCCTGCGTCAGCGCTGCACTTGGCACTGCACTCGCGGTGCTCGTGCCCAAAATCGCAGCAACACCGGCGAGACCGGCTTTCTGTCCGAATGTTCGCCGCGAGAACCCATGCTGCTTTTCTTCTTTATCTTTCTTAGGCATGATTTATTCCTTGCGCGGTAAGGCCGCGATTCTATGGACTGATCGCGCTTCTGTCAAGCGATTGGTTGCGCCCTTCTGGACAATCGCTTTACATGTACGTTCACGCATTCAGCGGGGTATCAGCTCTCGAGGGATTAATTTGTAAACCGGACTGCCAACTCGGTGAGCAGAGAAACTTTCATTGGTCCAGTTATCCCATCTTGGACACAGATGGACCCGAACTATGGATCGCTACCAGCGGCGAACGTCACGATGCTAGAGGGCGCAAGGGCAGCTGTGGAGGCTTGAATGGCGAGAAAAGGAACGTTAGGGAGCTGAAGCGTGAAACAGGCGCCGCGGTGGAAAACTCGACTCCGATGCCGTCCGCGCTCAGACCTGGGGGCAACGGCACAGTTAGATCAATGGCGAAGGCTTGGTCATGTACGCACAACGGGATCGCCGCAAGCTCGGGAATCGAGTAAACGCGGCTGCTGCTAAGCAATAACAGCCCAGCTTTGTGCTCCCTGCAAAATCGGATGCGGATTGAAAGGCTGGGCGTTGAATTCATTCACGGGGACCTGAGATCGGCGAGCGACGTTGCGGGCCTACCCGTCTGCGATTGGGTGATCGACGCAGCCGCCAATCCTAGCGTGCTGGCCGGCCTCTCCGGCTCCGGAAGCAGCCGCCGGCTCTTCGAACACAATCTGACCGCACTCGGCAACGTACTAGAACGCATCAGGTTGTCAATGCCCGCTATGCGTATGCCTTCCACCCGTTCGAGAAGGCACTCAGCGAGCGAGCTCCCGACGAAGCCACAGACCCCGGAAATGAGTATCCTCATAGAGCATCGACAGGCAAGCGCTGCCTCCAACTCGCGGCAATCTCCTCAAAAATCATCGGCAGTGTCTTGATGATTCTCCACTCCGGGTAATGCGCTTGCATCTTCCGCAGGTCGCTGTAGTAGCAGATGTGGTCGCCAATTCGGTTTTCATCCACATAGCGCCAGTTCATCTTCTTGCCGGTGACGTCCTCGGCCATACAGAATGCTTCCAGGATGGAGCAGGAGTTAGATTTCCCGCCGCCCAGATTGTAGACCTCCGCGACGCGCGGAGACTTCGAGAATTCGTACATGAAGCTGGCTACATCCTCGGAATGTATGTTGTCGCGCACCTGCTTGCCTCTATACCCAAAGACCTTGTATTCGCGGCCTTCCACATCGCATTTCACGAGATAGCTTAGGAATCCGTGCAGCTCTACGCCGGCGTGATTCGGGCCCGTGAGGCATCCGCCGCGCAAGCAGCAGGTAGGCATGCCGAAGTAGCGGCCGTATTCCTGCACCAAGATGTCGCCCGCAACCTTGGACGCGCCGAAGAGTGAGTGCTTGCTCTGATCGATTGAAAAATCCTCGGCGATGCCGTGCTGAAAGGCGGGCTCCGCATACTCCCAGCGTGTTTCGAGTTCGTCCAGCGCCAATGAGTTAGGCCGGTCCCCATAAACCTTGTTGGTCGACATGTGGATAAAAGGCGACTCGGGACAAGAACGGCGCGCTGCCTCGAGCAGGTGAAGCGTTCCCAACCCGTTCACCTCGAAATCAAGAAACGGAATCGCTGCGGCACGATCATGCGACGGCTGGGCTGCGGTGTGAATGATCAGGTCCGGCTTCAATTCTTCCACGAGGGTCAGGACCGCCTCGCGATCGCGGATATCGATCGCCTCATGGCGGTAGTCGGGGATTTCAGACTTCAACTGCCCGAGCACCCAGCTCGTGTCGCCTTCGGGCCCGAAGAATATCGCCCGATGGTTGCTGTCGACTCCCGTGATCAAGAATCCCAATCGGGCGAACCAGCGCGCCACCTCCGATCCGATTAGACCGCAAGAGCCGGTAACAAGGACCCTCCGACCTTTGCTCATCAGTGAGCCCTCTTCGCAGACCTCGTCCCGCAGTCTAAAACGAACTGTCGGTATGTTTCCAAGTTATATTTCCTTCCGCAGCCCGAATACCGACTCCCTCCGATGCAACACCAAAGCAAACTCAGGAAACATCTCCGGCGCAATCGTCTCCCCGCCCGAGAAGTCGATAATCGTTGCCTCCAGAGTAGGAGGAACGCGGCGGATCAGCCTCTCTTGTAATGTAGCCGCATCGTAACAGCGCGCATGTTCCTGATTAGCGAACCCGCGAACCGAAATCAGTTCCGCCTCTTTGTCGTAAGTTCGCAGGAGGCGCGCGGTGACGACAACCGGGTCGAAGTAAATCCTGGGTGTGGACGCCACGTAAAGCGGCAAAATCAAACACGCACCAACCAGACTCAGACACGGTCAACTTCGCCTATGAAGTCGCCGTCGGCACTACCCATGAAGTGTTCGAAAGAATTATGCAGCGTCATCGCATCGAAGAACCCTTTCGATACAGACTTCATGTCCTGAGCGAATCCACCCAACCGAAAACAGGATAAATCGTCCTGATAAGTTAAATCCTGCGTCCAGAATTCGACTTGCGGATAATGCGCAGCGAAGGTCTTCTGTATCGGACTAGCGCACGACGCCACGTCGCAGTATCGCCGAACGCGACTGAAATCCAAAAGTTCAAGCCCGAGAGCGTGTTCGAGGGCCTTGCCGCGCCCCTTATCAATCTCATAAGTCTCACGGTGCCGCTGAAAATAAAGATTCAGGTTTTCGTGCATCGGGCCCGCGTCAAGAGCAACTCGCCGCCAGTGCACTCGATCTGACATCGCCGTTTTCATTCGCTGTGCCCGCTCCTCGTGAGACAGACCCATTTCGATGGATCGAGTTCCGGAGACGCTCAAGCCCGCCGTTCGCAGTCTGAACAGGCGGTAGTAGTGGTGAGCGGGATAGTAGACCGGCCGCAGCAGCGGGTAAACCAGCGATCGCATTACACCCTTAGGCTCAATCGAGGCGGTCATGAATAAGGTTTCCTGGCAATCCCGACCAGATTCAATCCCACCCCAATTAATTGCATCAGCTTATTCGCTGTGGCCACCGCCGCATACCGCGCGACGCGCCGCGCTGTGAAGCCCGCACCGGCAATCCCCTGCTGAAAACTCTGCGCCGGACGCACTCTGAGGGGTTCAAGACTCCCTTTGCGAAACGCTAGAGAAAAGGTCGCCGGAGTGAATTGATTCAGATGTCCAATATTGGCCACGCAACCATCCCTGCGCCCCAGCATTTTCTTTGCACGCTCTTTCCGCAACTGCATGCGCCCGTTGGGAGACTTAACCACGAGCAAGCCGCCGGGCTTTAGCAAACGCGCACATTGCTGAACCGACAAAACCGGGGCGTACATATGTTCCAGAACATCAAGCCTCGTAACCACGTCAAAAGCGGCTTCGGCAAACGGAGGGTCGGATATCATGCCAACTTTCACGTCTTCGATACCCAGTACTTTGCGACAAAATTCGGGGAATTCTGGATTAATCTCGATCCCGCTCATAGTCCATCCGGCGTCGCGGGCGTCTGCGAGAAACGTGCCACTCCCGCATCCCACGTCAAGCATCTTCCTCGAGTTCGCGGGGCCCAGCAACGACAGAATGTGGTGATTGGAATGCTTCGTCGCCTCGTGCCACCAGAAAAAATTCTCCTTATTGAGTGGGAATCCGCCGCCTGCCCGCTCTTCGTAGAATCCGTTCACGTAGGTCTCGGGAAAATCGCGCTCCACATACATGAACGAGCAATCCGAACAGGTCACCAAACTAACCAGCCTCTGGGTGTAGGCGGCCGAGCGGGTCGTATCGGAACTAGCAGGCTCCTTCTGCACCAGTGAAGAGCGTGAGCCACCGCAAAGCGGACACGACATTACGCTGAATTCTATCATTAGCCAGCGTCGATAATTTCGCGCAACCGCGCGTTATTGGCCGCAAAAACTCTGATCTCGGCCGCTGCGGAAGACGAGGGAATAAGCATGTGAGCCAGCCTTCTGTCAGCGAGCCGAGCAGCACAACGCCGGCTAATTCCCGCAGCCGCACCGTGTCAGACGTTCTGAGGAACGGCAGGGTCCGCTCAAAATCGTAAATCGCCATCCCGAGTTTCACATCAAGCCGAATGCATTGCAGCGTGGCATCTAGCGCAAAGAGTAATCAGATTCTCTTCTGTATCGGCTCCCGAATGGCTGCGGAATTCTCGGTGGTGCACCTCAAGATTGGACATCGCTCCGCACGATTGACACCGCCAGCCATCACGACGCAGGATCTGCTGGCGTAGATTTTCGTACTGCAAGGCTCCCAGCCTCAAAACAGCAGCTTTGGGGTTAATCATTGTCAGGACGCCTTCTGACGCAGGTCTTCGAGGAAAGCCAATTGCTGTTCACCGGGTAAGAACTTGTAGTAGCGGGTGATCGAGTTCAGCAGAATCTCCGGATCGCCGTTGTCAAGATGAGCGCCAGCCAGGAAGTCCGCGCAGATCATCTCCAGACAGTAACCGCGCGATTTGTCCGACCCCAGCATCAGAGCTGCGGTCTCGATCGCCCGCTCGATCACCGGAATCTGGCTTTTGTAGATCTTGAAGTAGATTAGTTCCGAAGGCTCCTCTTCCCTTCCCGTCAGTTCCCTCTCCACTTCACGCCTGAATACTTCCCTCGGCATCGAGCGGGCTTTGTGCACCCAGGGTGCACAATCGAAGTCCTGACCGTCCCGGCGCGCGATCTTCGCCAACTCCCTTCCCTTCGTCCAACCGATCTGCTTGAGATCCTTCCTGACTTGCGGTGGCAGGTGCTCGTGGATGGACATCAGGTAGTAAGCCTTCCTTCTTGATTCCGGAAATCGTCTTTCAAGGAAGTCGTCAAAGGATGCCAATCCTTCTACTCGCCAGTACTGTCCAACCCGTACCTCGCACAAATACCTGCCAAGGTCGACAAAGCGAGTGTCGCGTTCCGTTTCTTTCTGCTTCTCCCACGCTAGGATCTCATCGATCTTGGTGAGGACAAACAGAGCGCGCTTGCGGTTGAGTCTGGGCGGCATCGGCGGATACCTAGCAGGCTGCGGAAAAACGGCGGCGGGACCTAAATGCTGTCCAGATTTCGCGATTGTTGTGACTAAGGGGAGAGTTTTGGTTGCATCTGCTGAAGTCTGTAGTCCTTTTCCTGACCAGTCGACACAGTTCGGCATTGGCTTACGTCGCTTGCATCGTCAGGTTTCGCAGGCGGACTAAGTTATAGGCAGCCGCGGCAAAGGTGAAGACCCATCCTACCTTGAAGACTCCACGATGCCGAACCTTCCGCAACAGTGCGATCGTCTTTAGCCATCCGAAGCACTCTTCAACGCGTTTCCTTTTCCTCTGACTGATGGCATATCCGGCGTGCTGCGTCGTACGAGCATCAATGGCGCTCCCACCGGGCCGCTCCAGGTTCTGGGCCACGTGCGGCGTGACCTTCAAGTTTCTGCACTCCGCCACAAAATCCGCCGTGTCATATGCCTTGTCCCCGCCCACGGTCACCTGCTTCGTTCCCGGAATCCGCTCCAGCATCACCAGTGCGGCATCGCGCTCCGCCGTTCCGTTGGCCTCGAACACCTCAGTGTTCACGATCAGTCCGTTGCGGTTCTCCACCAGCAGATTCCCGTTGTAACTCAGCTTCGCTTCCTTGCCCTTGCCTTTGCGTGCCATCTTCGCATCCGGGTCCGTCTTCGATGCGTGCGTCTGGTTCGACCGCCTCTCCCCGTGGAAGTCCACCGTCGCATTGCCAGGATCGTCCGGCGGATCGGCGTTCTTGGCATCCTTGCGTTGATAACTCTTCACACTCGCCCACGCTTCCAGTAGCGTTCCATCCACGGTGAAGTGCTCGTCCGAGAGCAGACTCCGCTCGCGCGCCTGCTGGAGCACGGCTTGGAAGAAAGCCTCGGCAATGTCACCATCGAGCAGGCGCTCGCGGTTCTTGGTGAACACGCTTACATCCCAAATGGCGTCGTCCATGTTCAAGCCCACGAACCAGCGGAACAGCAGGTTATAGTCGAGCTGTTCCATCAACAGCCGTTCGCTGCGCACCGAGTACAGCGCTTGCAGCAAGAGCGCACGCAACAACTTCTCCGGCGCGATCGACGGTCGCCCGGTTTTGGCGTATAGCTTGTGGAATCGTGGTTGCAGTTCTCTTAATGCCTCATCGGTCATGACACGAAGAGGACGCAAGGGATGGTCTTGGGGTACTCGCTGCTCCGGGCTTACGTAGCTGAACACATCCAATTGCTGCTCGTCTTTTCCACGCATGCCTTCTTCTTATCAGGTTGTGCTGTGGAAACAAGAGAGTTTCGTGGTACTGCGTCCGCTGCAAATCGAGTTTTTCCGCAGCCTGCTAGTACTACTGTGTTATAAAAAGGGAGCTCCACAAAAAGGACAGCCCGGGAGTTGCCGCAGCAAAGCTCGGGCAATGGTTTGTCGAAGGGTGGCGATGGACCAGGGGTTATGCCGCTCCGCGCGCACCGGGCGAACCCCGAGGACGGAAGTGGCGTGGCCGTTCGGCGACGGGTAAGTCCACGTGGCCGGCGCGAGCGGAGGGGGAAAAACGGCTCCGTTCAGCCACCAGGAACCCATAGGCCGCGATGCAGAGGGTAGCGTGATGGTGAAAACCGCGCCAGCCTCGTCCTTCATAATGTCCCAGTCCGAGTTCTTGCTTCAGCTCTTGATAATCGCGCTCGACGATCCAACGATGTTTGGCCAATCGCACCAGATCTCGAAGCTTCGTGTTTTCGGGCAGAGTGGAGAGCCAGTACCTGGTCGGTTCGGCTTCCTCGCTGGGCCACTCGATGAGCAGCCATTCCTGAGCGCGAGGTTCACTACGCCAGTCATCGCGATGAGCCGGACGGATGCGAAGCGCGGCAAAGCGAGAGCGGAGCGTCTTACGAGTTCCTTCCCGCCAGCCTACGATCTTCCATGCTGAGAGAGGCAGGCTCATAGCCAACTCACGAACGGAGAGGGGAGCGTGCCGTGAGTCGCGGCGCAACAACTTGGTCGGTCGCCCGATTCCTTTCCACTTCCGCTTGGGCAGCGGTGCTTGGCCAGGTGCCCACGCGCTCACCGAGGATTGGATGCCAACGGCGTAAAGCAATCCTAACTCGGTGATGCCATCGCGAAACGCAGTGTCGTTGCCATAGGCGGCGTCCGCCAGCACGGGAGCCTGCGGCAGCTCTCGATCCACAGCCGCGCGGAGTTGTTGCAACGCGATTTCCGGCTTGGTTTGAAATTTGATTTCCGGCGGTATGCCCGTGGACGCTCTCCGTTTCTTGTCCTCGGTCCAGACTTCGGGGAGGTACAGTTGCCAAGCAATCGGCAGACTCGCTTCCGCCGTGCTCAGCGACAAACTCACGGCCACGCGACAGTTCTCTTGCTTACCCACCTGCCCACAGTACTGCCGGGTCACACCCACCGAATGCGTCCCCTTTTTCACCAATCCTGTGTCATCGACCACCCAGGCGACGATGGATCCCTGCTTCTGCATCGCAGGGAGGGTGTATTGCCGCACAGCTTCCAGAAGATCTTCGTCACTCCAGGGCGCGTGCGCCACGACATGGTGTAACGATTGATGGGTTTGGCGCACATTTTCGGGGCAAAGACGAGCCGCCATGGGCTCCACACTCTTGCGCTCGCCGGGCAACAGCAAACCCGTGCAGTAAGATTTCAAAGGAACCGCACGATCTAAATGCCCCGCGGCGTGCGCCAGGCGATCCAGATAAGCCGCGAAGCGTTTTTGCTGGGCGCCTGGCGCAACCGAGTTGGCGCTCATGGCCAGCACCGTAACATTAAAGATGTTCGCCGATGCAGATCTTTTGGTTGCAGGTATATAGTTTATAACACAGTAGTACTAGTAAGCAAGTTCGTCAAACAGACCAAGATCAACTCCCGGCTTGCGCACAAGGCCAGCTTCGACCAATGCGGGCTTGTTGAGGCAGAGTCCGATGAAGGGACAGGTTGTGCATGGATTTTGTGGAAAACGGATGCCACTGTGCGGCAGGAACAGGCCGGATTCGATCCGTCGAACTGTATCATCGACCAAAGTTGCGAACTCTTGCCGCTGTTCGTCAGAAATACGCGCCCGGAGGTACTGAACTTCGACCAGCCGCTTGCGCACGAAAACAATTTCCGCGACTTCGTCGATCCCGGTCATCCAGGAATAGCAGATAAGTTGCGGATCCAGAGCTGAAATACCTGCCGGCTCCTCCGGATATCGCGCAGAGGTGGTTTTCCATTCCAGCACACAAGGGTCACCGTCCAGTTCACCCATAGCATCGATATAAGAAACGAAATCGTTGCCAGAACCAAGGGTTCGATTGAACTGAATCTGCTGAAATTGAGGACGCGGAATGCGAACGCGGCCATCCTGAGCAAAGCGCTCCAGCAATTGGATACCTTGTTGCAGCATGCGGTCCCAATTGTCATTGCCGGAGTAGGTCAGACCCATGTTCTTGCACGCGTCCCACTGCTCGAACAGCGCCGCCGCCGGATCTTCACGGCGAAAGAGGGCGGCGATGGCCTGTTCGAAAGCACGGCCGAAAAGCATGGGTGCGCGGGTGTCTTTTTCCTGCCAACCGTCGAGGTACCGATGCCGGTAGCGGCGCGGGCAGCTAAGGTATTGGCTGATCTGAGTGTAGGAATACGTCATCGGGACGCCTCCTCAGTGTTGGAGCGAGAGGCAGTTGATACCGCAGTAGCGGACAATTCTTCCCACTGACTGGCTGGGGCGAAGCCGTCTAGGTTGACGAGTGAAATGCCATTGATCACGGTATGGCTGATCTTGACGATACCGCGGAGTCCAGGCAGAGCTTTCTCATCGACTTGTTCGTGAGCGAGAAGTTCAGGATCATAGAAGAAATCGCGCAGAAACCAGCCCAGCTTCCACATAGCTTTTTGTGTGCAGTAGAGCCGTCCGACGATAGGTTGATTGGCCAAAATCGTGGGTTCAACGATCGAGAGTCGAAGTACGTAGAAGGGTTTGGTGGCATGCCGGCGGAACTGAGCGCCATCGACGCGCACGAGGTAGATTCCTTCAGGAATTTCCGGACGCGAATCGCGAACGGTTTCGGCGAGGCCTGGTACTTGACGCTTCATGCGACCACCTCCTGCTTTGGGTGCGGATAGCTGTTGAGTTGGCAGAGCAACGCACTGCGGTCCTTCTCGGCCCAGTCGGCCAGTTGCTCGACGAAGTTCTCGACCTGTTCCCTGCTGGCCTCTCTGAGCGTCTTCGTGCCGCAGAAGTCGACGGCGTAGGCCTTGACGAGCTCGGGATCTAACTTGTGCTGGCGGATGATCTGACAGAGGCGGTCGCGCACTTTCGGTCCAGTGGCGTTCCCGTTTCCGTTCGTATTCTGCGGAGGGCGCTTTTCAACCGGATTCGCAATGCTCCCAATTTCTTCGACCGAGCAGATGCCGATGCCGTAGGCCTTGCGTAGCGCGCGATTGACCGCCCGGGTCTCGGCCACGCGCATCTCGGCCCCGCGAACCATGGGCGAAACGTTGGATGGATTCGCATCACCAAAGCCGACGAAGCCCTCCGCTATACCAGGTCTGAAAACGATAGCCTTAAAGGCCCACTGCGCGTTCCGTGGCTCCGAGAAATCGCGTACGACCTCAACTTGAATGCCCGAGCAGTGACGCCTAAAGGCGAGCCGTATCAGTCCGGGGTGAGTAACATACCAGCGGCCATCCAAACTGACAACATCTCCCCTTCCAACTGAGAGACCATAATCAGAGGTCAGGTACTGTAACGACACCAAAAGCGAACGCGAGAGCTTTCCCCAATGAATCTCCGCCAAACGTTTGTTGCGAAGAAAAGCACGTGAATGTTTTTTCATACATCCCTCCGAAGCCGCGAGTGTTTGATATTGTAGTGTTATACTGACGCTAGTAGTATAGCGCTACTATGGCGTCACACTCAAGAGAATTTCTGGATTGTTTTATCGTCGCCTAGGATGGATCGAGCGGGCTTCTTTCAAGGCAGCGGAGGCGATGAAGGAGCTCAGGCTCACGCCTTGGGCAGAAGCAGCAGCCGCAATCTCCCGTTGCTCTGCTTCAGTATAGTAGGATGTAATCCGTTTCCTTTCCGAAGTCGCTAATCTACGGCGGCGCGGAATCTGTTTCTTTGGCATGAGTGCATCTTAACTCCGCTCGAGGCTTCAGGTTATTGGAAAAGAAGGCAACTCCGACCTAATTTGGAAATATTCTTCGCCAAGATAGCAACTGTAAAGATGCTGACGGTTGACATGATTTTCTTCGGTGCCATAGTTTTCTCCTCGGAACTTGACTTTTCTTGAATCAGAGATTTCACGTGGCGGCCCGCTTAACCCGGTTCGAACTCTGGCTCCGCCGCGGCCAGAATGACCGCTGCTTTCTTTTTCAATTCCTGCACCACCTGGGCGATGCGTTCGCACGATCGAACCGATGCAACCGTCCAAACCACACCCTGCCAAGATGTTGAAAACACAAACCAAGCTACCGTAGCACTACCGTAGCTTCCTTGACTGGCTGTGCTTTTCCCGCTACAAGCGACGCTCATGCGGCTCTTGATCCAGCAGCGGACTGACGGACAGGCGGAGATCGTAGCGGTCGGCCAGTCCTTCTTGATTAGGACAGATCCGCCGGAAGTGGCGATTCCGAAAGTGCTGATCAAGGAGTTGCGACTCTCCGAATTGCCAGACCAGATCGGCGTCCAACCGGTGGGCATCAGCCTGCCAATCGCAGTGGGCGCGCAGGTGGATTGCCGGCTGTACGGTTTTCGCGATGGCTATGCTTCGGCTCGAATCAAGATCGACGGTGGCGTGCTTTACGCGACGGGGCAGGCGAATAATCTCGTAGCACTGAACGCGTCTACGGGTGCGCAGTTGTGGAGCGTGAGTACGGGAGGTAATCCGGGGATCACTGCGATCGCAGTCGGTGGAGGCCTGGTCTTCGCCGAGTGTGTGTTTCCAGATAAAGGTGGGGACGGCTACGGAGCCATATGCGCCTACAAGGCCTCAACCGGAAAGATGGTGTGGCAGTATTCCAACCCGTGCAATTGCCTGCCGGAATCCGCCGTTGAATCACCGCTCGTCTTCGCGAGTGGAGTCCTATACTTCGGATACGCCACCGGCGGCGGGGGCTCGACCCATGGCATCTACGCGGTGAAAGCAGCCACAGGTAAGCTGTTGTGGGATTACGGGGCATACAACAATAGTCTCAATATTGGGGCGGCGGCCGTCGGGGGCAGCGACGTTTACCTCGACACTAATTTTGACAATTCACCGGAGATCGACACGCTCACCACGTCGAACGGCACTCTGACGTGGGCGACGCCGATCAGCATGGTTAATGCAGAGGTTTCCGTTTCGGGCGGGGTTGTCTATGCGTCTACGGAATGGACCGGCACTGACGCGACGGTGTATGCGCTGAAGGCGACAACGGGCGCGACACTATGGTCCTACACATATGGGACCGAAAACTGGTGCGGATCGGCCTACCAACCTTCGCCCCCGGCGATCGCGAATGGCGTTGTCTATTTCCAGGGCGTGGACGGTAATCTCTATGCGCTCCGGGCAAAAAATGGCACTTTGCTATGGAGCGACACCCCAAACACGGGCATGTGTGCTTCGTTCACTACCTCCCCATCAATCGCCAATGGAGTGGTATACATCAATGGCGGCTACGACCCGGCGCAAGTCCCAACACGACCGCTTACGACGCAGCCACAGGAGCCCTGCTCTGGGCCAGTCCGTCGGAGCATGGCTCGCTTAATATGCCGCCCGTGGTAGTGAACGGCATTTTGTATTTTGCCAGTCCTGGGGACAGCATCTGCGAGAGCATCTGCGCGTATTCCGTGCCGGCGAGTGCAGATAAGCAATGAACGTGGTGCCCCGCACGGATCCCAGCAAGCACTTGAAACATGGTTGCGGCGAAGCGCGGGAACCTCCGCCAAGTTCAGCCCGCCAACTGCTGGCGACCATTATTATGAAGTCAACGGTCGCGGTTAACCTCAGGTGAGCGTTTTGGCCGTCAACAGTCACACCCTAATACCGCCTAAACGGCACCGGTGTGTCTCGACCGAAAGCTGCCGCGTAGAGGGAGAAGAATGCAAGGAGAGTGAGCACGAAGATTGTTGCCCTGGTTTGAGATGTCAGATTATTTATGTTCGGTCCATGTCGTGTCACCGGAGCTCCATGCCCTGGTTTTTGCGTGAGGGAGTAAACGCGACTATCCACCAAACTGTGCAAGACAGAGAGAGAGGGCAAACGATTCTCTCTGAAGAAGAGGCACAGGATGATAACTTGCCCGGGGCTCTCAGCGCCGACCTAGGCCGGTCTTTCGCGCGGTGGACTTTCGTACGGCGAGAAAACCTAAACTATCAGTAAACAGAAAGCTATGAAAAAGAGTTTTTCTACGGCAACTTCGCATACTCGGCTTTGGCTTGCTTCAGGATGGGGATGTCGGGGTCGGCGTCTTTCCAGAGCGTGAGGAAATCTTTGTAGGCGGCGAGCGCCCGGACGTGGGCGGCATCGGCATCCGCCCCCTGAGTGGTTTTTGATTGCAAGGCATTAGGCGCGAGCCACACCCAGACAGGCCAACGCTCCCGTCCAGCAGTTCCAGACGATACCGCTGTGGTCGAGAATCTTCTGGAACTCGGCGGCGGCGACGGCGCAAAGTTGTGAGAATGCCTGGTTACATAAACCATTGGAGAACAGCAAAGGACGGGGCAGGATTTTTCCCTGCTATTGCAGCTTCGCGTATTCCGCCTTAGCTTGTTTCAAGATGGGGATGTCGGGATCGGCGTCTTTCCAGAGGGTGAGGAAATCTTTGTAGGCGGCAAGTGCGCGGACGCGGGCGGCATCGGCATCTGCCCCCTGCGAGGTTCTCGCCTGCAAGGCATTGGCTCGCGCCACGCCCAGATGCGCTAACGCGCCTGTCCAGCAATTCCAAACGATACCGTTGTGATCGAGAATCTTCTGGAACTCGGCTGCGGCTTCCTTGCCCTGACCCGCCGCGAGGTACGCTTCGCCATGAACGTACGTCGGATACAAACAGGAAATATTGCCGACGAAGACGAAGGGGATTTGCGCCAACTCGACGGGTGGAACAGCGGCTTGCAGATCATTGACGGCGTCAGCCGGATTCTTCCGGTTGAGCGCGAGTTGCGCTCGAATCGCTGGCAGCCAAAGCGACTGCATCTGGGTGTCCAGCGGAAAGCGTTTGTTCAGGTCTTGCGCTAACGATTCGGCTCGTGCCGCATCGCCCGCCACGGCAAACGCAAGCGCGACTTCGACCTCAACGCCCTGACTGTTGGGAACGAGCTTCAAAGCCTCCGCGCCCGCCTGCTTCGCTTGCATGGCATTGCCGAAGGCGACCTCGCGTAGAGCGCTATTCCCCTGCCAGATTGCTCCCGTTTCCTTGCTGTCAGCGCGGATGGCGGAGTCTATCGACCGCTTGGTCAGTTTCCGCGCCTTGTCAAGATGACCCGAGTAGGCCTCGGTGTCGGAAGTGAGCGCAAGCCCGAAGTTCTCTTCGGGCTTGCCCGCAAACCACTGTTGCTGTTCCGCCATCGCCGGGGAATCCGCTCCGAGAAAAGCCAGAGCATAGAGAGCGTTGTGGAATATGAAGTCATCTAGCTTTCGCGCCTGCGCCCGCTGAATTATCTGCCGCGCTTCGTCGAATTGCTGCAAGGCGAGCAGTCTGTTGACGAGGTTTGCATATGGGGCGCCACTATCCGGGGCGAGGCGGAGGCTTTCGCGAAACGCATTCGTGCTTTTCTCATACTGCCCCTGCAGGGCGTACACGATGCCCATATTGTTATGTGCCCGATAGTCTTGCGGGTAGCTCTCAATCCACTCCTGATAGGTTTGTGCCGCTTTCTCGAGTTCCCCGGTTACATTCAAATAGTAAGTGGCGGTGATCGTCAGCTTTTCCCGCTCGCTGGCATGTTCCCGCAACTCAAATGCCTTGGTGTAGTACTGGTTAGCCCGCCCTAGTTCGGCAAGACTGGAGTAGTCGGCGCCTAGGGCCCAGTAGCCTATAGCAAAGTTCGGGTCAAGTTGGATGGCGCGTTGATCGTAAGGCACTGCTGCGGCAGGGCCTTTCTCGCGAGAAGCCTGATTGCCAAGACTGTGCGCTTTCAAAGCTTCGAGCGAAGAGGTCGTGGCCTCAGCCAGCGGAATGTCAAACTTCTGTACCGTTGCCAGCGACTCGCCGAGTTCTCCCCGCAGCCTCGACGTGGCCACGCCGAGCGCGTCCAGCACCTTCTCTTTGGCCGACGCCGTGACCTGCTCCTCGGCCAGCGTGTCCCCGCTCTGGCAATTCACCACCTTCAATCCCAGCACGTATTGGCTGCCGAGACTGGCAATCGACCCGGCAATATATGCCTTGCTGCCCGCCCGCTGGCAAAGTTCGCGGGTGACTTCGGGCGTGAGTTTCGTGTCCGCTGGGCGGGACATCAATTTCAAGGTCGTTGCGACTTTATTCTCGGAGAGCACATTCAGAAACGGCGACTGGTTCAGAGCAACGCTGAGTGCCGTCTTGAGCGTGTCGTCAAATACGGGATCGCCCGTGCTATTGGCAAAATCGGCGAGAACGATAGTGTCCTTCTCGGTGAGTTTGGGCGGGCGGTCAAGGTAGAAGTAACCGCCGACTGCGAGTGCCGCCACAGCTAATGCAACTGAGAGCGTGACCTTCCAGTGCATTCGTGGGTGAGTGCTGGCTTCAGCCCTTGATGCAGCGGGTATCCGCGCTGACTCCGTGTCCCGTTTCAGCCGTTGCAGATCGGTGCGTATGTCAGCCGCATGCTGATAGCGGAGATCGCGGTCTTTCTCCAGCGCCTTGTGGATGATCTCTTCCAGCTTCGCCGGAACCTCGCGGTTCAGCTTCGCGGGCGGGACCGGGTGGCGATTCAGGATGGCGTCGTAGATTGTGGCTTCGCTCTCGCCCCGGAACGGCTGCTCGCCGGTCGCCATCTCGTAGAGCACAGCTCCGAAGGAGAACAGGTCGGTGCGGTTGTCGAGCGGTTTGGCCCGCGCCTGCTCGGGGGACATGTAGGCGACCGTGCCCAAGGCTGCACCGCGTCCAGTGAGTGGTTCGAGCGTCAGTGTCGCTTCTTCCTCGCCACTGCCCCCGGATTTACCTTTTTGTTTGGGTCCGGTCAGCTTGGCCAGGCCGAAGTCAAGAATTTTGGCGTGGCCGCGGCGGGTGACGAAGATGTTGGCAGGCTTGATGTCGCGGTGGACGATGCCTTCGGCGTGGGCGGCTTCGAGCCCATCGGCGATTTCGATCGCCAGCCGCAACAGCGTATCGAGTTCCAGCGACCGGCCCGCGATCTGCTGCCGCAGTGTCTGGCCATCGAGATACTCCATGGCGATGAACGCTTGCTCTTCGTGTTTCCCGATCTCGTAAATCGTGCAGATGTTGGGATGGTTCAGAGCCGAGGCAGCGCGGGCCTCGCGGCGGAAGCGCTCCAACGCCAAGGGATCGCCAGCGGTGTCCTCGGGGAGGAACTTGAGGGCGACCGCGCGTCCGAGAGAAATGTCTTCGGCTTTGTAGACGATGCCCATTCCGCCGGAGCCAAGAGGTTCATGCACGCAGTAATGCGAGATGGTCTGGCCCATAGCGATCAAAGCGCCAGAGGACGGATTCGCGTCGAGCGTGAGCATATCAGCAGCTAAGTGGGCAACCGGGACACCCGGCGACTCCAGAAAGCTGCCGGCGTTGCGGTGGGAACTGAGCAGGGAGCGGATTTCTTCGAGCAGCGCGGAATCGTCGCCGCACTGCTGGCGCAGGAACTCCCCCTGCTGCTCGGCTGGCACTCGCAACGCCGCCTGCAGCAGTTCATCGATTCGTTTCCAGCGCTCAGCATCCACCGGAAGTTCCTCGACTCAACTCACGGTGCAGCCAGGCCCGAGCAGTGCTCCAGTCGCGCGCCACTGTCTCCGGCGACACTTTGAGAACCTCGGCCGTTTCTTCGAAATTTAATCCGCCAAAGAATCGCAGCTCTACGACTTGCGCCTTGCGGGCGTCAAGTCGAGCCAACAGCTTTAGGGCGTCATCGAGAGCCACAACGTCGACATCCCGGCCCTTGCCCGGCTCCAACATCCCACTGTCGTCCAACGATAGTGTTTCGGCAGCCCCTCCGCGTTTCCCGGCACGGTGGCGGCGGGCATAGTCCACAAGAATCTGCCGCATCTGGCGGGCGGCGATGGCAAAGAAGTGAGAGCGGCCCTCCCACTGCGGCGCATTCAGTCCCACCAGGCGGAGATACGCCTCATTTACCAGGGCAGCGCTCTGCAAAGTGTGGTCGGGACGTTCCTTGCGCAGTTGAAAGTGGGCCAGACGCCGTAGTTCCTTGTAGACGACAGGCAACAAGGCGTCCAGAGCTTTGCGGTCGCCACCCCGCCAGTCCTGTAACAGCCGCGTGATCTCTCCTGCCGATTCGTGCCCCACGGAGCTAACCTTTGGGAGGGGAAGCGAGCTTTGGTGTTTCAGGGTAGCCACGGCTGTTTCGGATGTCAACTGGAAACAGTTGAAAATTCCATTACTTACGGTGCTTTCTTCGCAGTCACAAAATATTTTGAGCACCTATGCCAGGTTTTGCCGGCGACTTTGCGCTGTTAGAGACATGAGGAGGAACAGAACGGTCTATCGGACTGATCCTCTCTCAGGAAATCTAACTTTGAAAAATGAGGAGAAACCGCTATGAAGCACAAAGCAACTACGATTCTTCTGGGACTATTCCTAACCGCCTTGGCGGTTGTAGCCAGTCCTGCCTACGCGCGCTCCACGACTGCGTTCAGCGCGTTCCATGTCGAAGTCCTGGAAAACGCCAGTAAGAACGCATATTCTTGCCTGCAAGAGCACTACGGGGCAGTGGTGAATAACTGCGGCTACCCCGTCAGCTTGGAATTCAACCTGCCGATAGACACCATCGGTTACAAAACCGTCACCGTACAGGACTATTGGTCGGGAACGGAGTCCGAGAATACGTTCGGGTGCGACACCTCTGTACTCACGGGGAACGACACCATCATAGGGAGCCAAGCGTTTGTCAACTTCACCGGACCCAGCCAGAGTTTGGCAATGACGGTTAACGCTGGAGTGCCAGACGTCAGCATTCAGCTGAACTGCTGGAATGTTCCGTCCGGTGGAGGAGTTGCCAACATCAACTGGACGCCGTAACGCAACAAAAAGGCACAGCAACCTGCACATCGCTAAGCGATGCAAAAAAAGCCCGACCGAGCTGCCCACCCAAGCCAGCGAGGTCGGGTTTTCTTGCCCAATGCCGGACACTACCGCTTGACCCTCCCTCCGACCGCGCCCTCCCCAGAAACTTCTTGTGTCTTCTGTTGTCATCTTTTCCCCACGTTTTCGATTTGCTCAGTAGAGACAAGGAGCATGTACGCCTCGCCTAAGTCTCGTCTGTTGGAACGAATAGCGGCTACTGAAAGGGAAACGAAGGTTCGAATCCCTCTCGCTCCGCCATACAGTCTGGGCTGATGCGAAATCTCGCCGTAGTTTCTTGAAATCCTCGCGAAAAGCCCGCCAATTCGCAATTTTCTTCTCTCAAACCGGACTGGAGAAAGTGCCCCGACAGTGCCCCCACGCGACTACGCCTGTCATTTCTCTGATTGGCGAATTGGCAGTCCGGTTTCAGCATTCCTGCCAGGCGAAGCTAATGCGATCAAAGGTCGATCATTCAGCGAAGGCGACTTGACTTCGCTGGCAGTCATGCTCTCCGCTCGTCCGGCCCATGAACCGACCTGCACATACTAGGACTCACAATTGCGTTGTAACTCAATGAGTTGTAACGTTAAGAGAAAATAGCGCGCCGTATTTTCCATGTCTTACTTTTCAAGTAACTATCCACATCTGGCCTATCCCATCCCGTCGCGGATTCTACATTGCCCAACTTGGGGACATTCATGCACTCGCGTCTCACTTCACCATAGAAGACCAGCCCGCGATTGTCACCATGCCTACCGGCTCCGGAAAAACCGCTGTATTGATGATGCTGCCCTTTCTTCTTCGTAGTGATCGCATACTTGTCATTACGCCAAGCCGTTTAGTGCGTGGCCAAATCGCGGAGACTACCCTTAACTAGTCGAGGGGCGTTTTTTCGCCAAAAACCCGTTCTGAGATCATCGCCAACCCCATGACTCTCTACCGCTAGGATTCATTATCCTCGATGTGGTCTCGCTCAGGTGGTCAGACGGTCGTTCGAGATGGGTGCTACGCCTGAGACGCTGAGACTCTTAAGTGCATCGGTGCCCCCGGTCCATGCAAGATGTAAACGTCCCGAAGAAGGCTTGTAGCAGCGCGCCGTCATAGCCTCCTTGTTGTCGAAAAAAGTCTCGATCACGGAGCCATCCATCCACAGATTGAGACTAGAATTTCCGTCGCTATCCGGAGAAAGCGGCAAAGTCTTTTCACCTATGGTGACCGAAGGTTTGCAAGCCCCCGGTTGGCGGTGGCGTGGAAAACATCGATGCGGGTCCGCCGCAACTGCTTTGGAAGCTCGACTTGCTCCCAGAGAATCTCTCGTCGCGCTCGAAAAACCACCGGCTTGATATCCAACTCGGCGAGGAATTCCGGAGCGATCGGACCCGACGAAAAAGAATACAGTTCGATTTTGACGCCGGCGATCTCCTTCATCGCCCGAAATAGTTCCACGGTATAGCGCGCGAAACCGCGCATTTCGTAGCGCATCAAGATGCGGCCGTCGACACCATTGCGAACCGGGGCTTTTTCGTGTGGCAAGTAGTTATCTTAAACTGGATACCCAGCGGTGTGGCATGCCTAAAAAACGGTCCGTGACCGTGTGCTCCCCGTCCCGCTGCCCAGGCATCACGGTTCGAGGACAAAAGGCGTAACTCCGACGCGCTGTCAGATACTTGCTAACTCCTACCAGCTCAGCCCAAGACTCAATGCTTCTGGGCTCCGATTGTCCTTTCCAGTGGTGATGAGCGTTACCGTGGCATTCCGGAGACAGCGTCACAAATTTTCTTCTGAGGCGGGCTAACCCTCGGAACGCCCTGAAGTCAACTGGCCCTAGGAGTTCATTGGCAAGGCTTTCAGTAAAAGGAACGCCGTCAAACATTGGCCTCTTTTAACGACATTTCGCAGGTGTCTTTTTTGAGATGGAGGATTCGCAGGAACACGCAGGGCTCTGCGTGCACGGTTTCAGAACGATAGTTTCAAGGTGAACTCCATCGCGCGTGGCGAGCCAAGAGCAAAGACGCCTGAACCTAAGCCCAGCCGGTTGCTGGCGGGCTGCTCCAGGCCATCGGGAAGTTTGGGAGTGCCGTTGATCGAGCCTTCGGCTCCGTTGAGCACGCCGCTCAGCGGACTAGCCGGGCCATCAAAGTTGGCGAAGTTCATTATGTTGTAAAAGGAAACGCCAGGCTGCAGTTCGACGTGCTCCCTGAATTTGTAGATCCAGTTGAGGCTCAGGTCCATCGCATGCAACCAACCCATGTTGGCCTCATTCGTCGGCGCCAGCGGGACGGGCTGCTGCACGCCTCCTAGCGCAATCAGCTGAGACAGATTGAACAGACCGCTCTGAATCAGGGTTTGCCCAGCGGGGGTGGGGACGCCGGGCGCGATGCTGTTGTTGTAATTGTTGATCACGGTGTTGATGTTGTTGGCTTTGATGCTGCGTCCGAAAGAACCAATGCTGGCCCCGGGGAGCACGTCTCCCAGCCCACCGTTGGAGGCGAAGCTGCCATCGCCGGTTCCATCCCCGGTAACATCGGTGACAAAAATTCCGCCTGGGTTTCCAGTGGGACTGAGCGTGGGATTGACCGGCAGCGGGCTGTAGAAGTGACCGATTATGCCGAGGCGGAATTTCAACGGCAAATCCATCGACCCGCCAAAGGAAATCTGATTCTTGCGGTCCAGCCCGTTGGGACCGAGGTAATGGAGGGGGTGGTTGAAGTCGGTGGCAATGTTGACGAAATCGTTGTCCGCGGCCAAGGCGACGTATTTTGAAAGCGAATAGGAAACCTGAAGGTTCAGGGCGTGGATGTAACGGGCCGGATCCTTCAGGTCCTGTTTCAGGGAAAGCTGCAATCCGTTATATACGGCGCGGCCGCTAGGGAACAGCATCTGGTTGGCACCGACGTTTTGGTTGATGCCGGGAAAAGCAGCGCCCGGTTCTCCCACGGACGCGCAGGGCGCTCCAAAGCAGAGAGAGTATCCCGAGTCAAGGCCGTTGCCGGCATAGTCTGAGATGGTCGCGGGCCGGGGCACCCAGGTTCCACCGTCAGTGGTCCCCGTTGCCGGATCCCTTGGACAATTATGCATATAAGAGCCGTCAATCGTGGCCCTCCCGCAGTTCGAGAGGGTAGTGGCGATGGCCGCCTGGGCGTTCGCCATATTAAAAAAGCGGGCATCCCCGACGTGGTTGGTATCGATGCCCAGCAGAGTGTGAGTCTCGATGTTGCGCAGGTAGTCCGCACTGAGCACCATCCCTTTGTGAAGCTCATGCTGGATGCCGAAGTTCATCTGCAAGGATCGAGGACTGACGTAGTTCGGAGCGAGCAAATCGGTGCCCGTGGCGTCCACGCCGTCCGCGAGCTCCGTATTGATATAAGAAGGATTGCTGGCTGGGCCCGCCAAAACCGTGGCCGCCTGGTACGCTTGCTGATTCGCGATGATCTGCGATGCGACGGTGCCAATCGGTGCACCACAGATACCAGACCAATTCTGTACAGCTCCATTAGGTAAAGTGAAGGTGCCGCCCGAACCGTTTGAGCAAACGTTAGGATTGGCCAGGAACAGGCCACTTGCAAGACGCGCGGGCCGGTCGAACTCGATGTTGTTCCAGATCGAGTTCTCGTAGAACAGCCCGATGCCGCCGCGAAGCACGGTCTTGCCGTTGTGCGCCGGATCGAACGCGATGCCGATCTGCGGGGCAAAGTTTTTGTTGGGCTGGTTGACGCGGGCACCTAGGGCCGAGCCGAAAGGAAAGTTGGGAATTGCGGGGAGGTCGGCGTCAGAGCGCCCGGTATCGCGCACGTAACGGAGGCCATAAGTCAAGGTTAGATTTGGCTTAACCTTCCAGGCGTCGCCGACGTAGAAAGACAGGCGATTGTCAGGGCCGGAACCGCCCGCGGGGAATCCGAAAGCAGGAATCTCCGAATCGTAGCCTTGTCCGTTGCCCAATTGAATCGTGTCCGCTGGATAGTTGAGCGGGTTATTGCAGCCGCCGGGGAACGGCAGAGACGAACTGGCAACGCAGTCGGACGAACCGGCGGAAACTGCTGGTCCCAAAGCCAAAAAACTGGCAAAACCGCCGCCGAAAATGTGGTTCAGGCCGCCGCCGTAACGCAGAATATGCTTACCTATGGCTTTGCTGCCGTCATATTTGAACTGATGGTCGGACTGATAGGTTTGCTGGGGCGCAAGGAAGCTGGGTCCGGAACAGAAAGGATCCGCGCCTGCCGTCAGGCAATCTGGATCGCTGCCGATGGCTAGTTCGATACCGGGCAACGGGTTGAAGATCGACGATCCGGCGACGGCGTCGACAATGCCGTTGCGGAATTTGGTGTAACCGAAACGAATGCTATGCGTGAAACCGCCGGTCATAAAGTCCAGCCCGACCGCCTGCACCGGCGTATGGTTCACGTTGCCGAAGGGTTGAAAGGAGTTAGGAATAATTGCCAGCACGCTATGATTCTGATCGTAGGAAAAACGATAGAAAAGCTTGTAGTTATTGGTGATCTGCCAATCTAGCCGGCCCAGCGTCTCAGCCTCGCGAAAAGGGGAAGTGAAGCTTCCGGTAAGTCCGCTAAAGTCGCCGCTAGGCTCAACCGGATCCAGCAGGTCTTGCTTGGTACGTTCCACATCCATAAAGAAGAAGACCTTGTCTTTGAGGATGGGCCCGCCGAAGTTGCCGCCGTATTGATTACGCTGAAAGTAATTGGTGCTGCCACCGGGCAGCGCCGCGTCCAGCGACTGATCGCGGAAATAGTAGTAGCCCTCGCCGTGGTAGCCGTTGGTTCCAGACTTCGTGGTCACGTTGACCGAACCGGACGACGTCAATTCGGTGGAGAGGTCCAGCGATGACTGCTGGATCTGGAATTCTTGAATCGCACCCTCGGGAACGTTCTGCGTGGTGGTGCCGACGGTTTCGTCGCTGATGTCGAGACCGTCGACTTCGATGCGAGCGGTGCGCCCGAAGCGGCCACCGAAAGAGATGGAGGAGAATCCATTCTTAGTGGGATCGAAGTTTCCGCCATCTTGAATCTGCACGCCAGGCTCGAGCTGGGCTAGATCTAGAAAGTTTCGTCCGTTGATGGGTAAGTTTTCGATCTGTTGTGTGGTTAGCACGCCCTGTATCGTCGCCTGCTCGGTGTTGACGGCGAGGGCGGAACCCTGCACCTCCACCACCTGGCTCGCTTGTCCGATCTGTAGCCTGGCATTCCCGGACGCAGTCACGCCCACTTGCACGGTCACGGGAATCTCCGTCGTCTTGAAGCCGGAAGCTTCGACGCGGATTGTGTAGTCGCCGGGCGTAAGCGCTCCCGAAGTGTAGGCACCGGAGGAAGTCGTAGTCACGGTAAGCTGGCGCCCGTTGGATCGGTTATTGATTATGACCCTCGCGCCAGCGACGACTGCTCCACTTACGTCGGTGACTGTGCCTTGGATGGTGCCAGTGGAGGCTGTCGTTTGCCCCGACAGGCTGATGTTGAGTGTGAGCAGAATTCCGAGGATTGCAAGAGCCAACGCTATCTGATTTTTCATGACCCGCCGCCGAAGTAGACAGAAGAACCGTAACATGAGACTCGTTCCCTTTGGTCCGAAGTTTCTTTATCTTCGAGCACAGAACCAGCACACCAGTCTAGTTCGTCACACTGTGAACGATCATGGCAGCAATCAAGCGTTATACCATCTCCAGCCTAGCCCATTCCACTTTGATACGGATGTCACGGCCAGCGGTCTCGCTCATTAGAAACCTTCACCTATCTCCCGAACATCGCGATGACGCTGAATGAGTTTGGGCTCCTTAAACCGCGGTGAAAGAATCTCGCAGCGAAGCAGCGGAAATCGGGGTCTCACGCAGGCGTGTATTTGAAACCAGCCCGTCAATTATCATGCGATGCGTGGTCTCTATATGGTCTTCGGCAATGCGGGTGGCCAGATCGCCATCGCCCTTGATGATCGCTGTGGCCAGCTTTCGATGCTGCACCAGAGTTCCTTCCGATTGCTGCGGTCTTTGCATCATCCCAAAATTGACCAGCCGCTCCGACGCGGACAGCAGCTGCGCGATAATCTGCGCCATCTGACGATTGCCCGAGAGATTCGCAATCTCGAGGTGGAAAGCAGTGTTCGCCCGCACAAACTCCCGCAGTGAATTGCGGTCTGACGCATGGCATCTCATCGCGCCCAGCTTCTTCAAACGGGTATGCGATAGCGTGGCATTGCCCGCGGCCATTTTCGCTGCCGCCGCCTCAATGATCTTCCGCAATTGAAAGACCTCGTCCACGTCGCGAATAGTAATAGGAGCGACGTAATAGCCGTCGCGCGGCGAGACCACGACCAGTCCTTCTAATATTAGGCGGTGCAAAGCTTCGCGAGCCGGCGTCTTGCCCAACGCCAGTCGTTGCGCCACCGAAGCCTCCGTCAGCCGCTCGCCGGGAGGCAAGTGGCACTCGATTACTTCGCGCAGCAGCCTCTCATACGCCAAACTCGCGTTGGAGCTCCCTTTGCCATTCTTGTCGCCGCTGTCTGCTTTGGCGGAAGGTCCAAAGTCATTCATAGTCCGGCCAGCCCAGCCATGATACCGCTTTGCCGGGCACTTTTTCTCACGCGCCACAATAGCACAGTTTTGTTGTTGACATGTCACAAATGCTGGGACAACATGTCAGCCCAGACTTCAATGCAGCCCAGTTCCCCACTTTCTGTGCCCGAAGGAAACCTTTCGCATGAGCAGGAAGTGGCTGGGCAGTGGTTCAGCAATGCCTACACCTACACGGCATACAGCCTAGCGGGAGCAAGTGGAGTCATGCAGACGCCGCCGAACTCCACGACCCTACCTGGCAGCAGCGTAACCTTTACCTGGACCCCAGGCGCAGGAGCAACCGCCTACTGGCTCGATGTTGGGAACGTCGTAGGAGGAAACAACTATTATCAATCCGGCAACCTAGGCAATGTGACCACCACCACGGTCAACGGCCTGCCCACCGACGGTAGCGAAGTCTTCGCGACTCTCTACTCGATGGTCGGGAGTTCCTGGTCGGCCAATGCCTACACCTACTACGCGTTAAACGCCACAAGCGGCCTGGCACAAATCATCTCCCCCACCGGTCCCACCCTGAGCGGGAGCACGGTCATCTTTACCTGGAGTCAAGACGCAAATGCTACCGCATACTGGCTCGACATCAGCGCCATTGCTCCTGGTGGAAACGACGTATATCAATCCGGCAACCTCGGCAATGTGACGAGCACAACGGTCTATAGTCTGCCGGCAACAAGCCCCCCAACCCCCATCTACGTGACTCTGTACTCGTTGGTTGGAGGACAGTGGGTGAGCAACGCTTATGCCTACAATTCGGGGCCCTAAAGCAAAGCTACAAGTTGTCGTCTTGAGCGAAGGGGGGACTTAACAAAGTGGAATCGTGTCATTAGCGCTCCACAAACGAACCAGTTCAGGATTAGCACAAATGTTCTGTCCCCTTCGAAACTGATTACGATAACTAGCCCTTAAGAAGGATCGCGAACTCAAAATGCAGCACGGCAAGAAACTACGCGGCTGTCGACTGCGCTGAGAACTATGCTAGTCTGTCTGACATTAATGTGAAGTCCCATCGTCTCCTGCTAATGTCCTGTTTGGCTGCATGTGTGACTAGCGCTGGATTGGCGCAGACCAGAATGCCGCCACCGGACGTATTTCTTGTAACCATTGATACGCTTCGTGCCGACCACGTCCACTGCTACGGGGACGAGAGCATAGAGACCCCCGCCTTGGACGGTTTGGCCAATGACAAAGATGGCATCCGTTTCACGCAGGCCTTTACTCCAAGCCCCATCACCAACACCTCCCATGCCACTATTCTTACCGGACTGCTCCCCAGCACGCACGGCGTCACCGATTTTGCCGTGCCCTTATCGCCCACGCATGCAACCTGGGCTGAACTTCTGCATGCCGGGCAGTCTTATCACACCGCGGCGTTTATCGGAGCTGTGATTCTCGACAGCAAGACACTAGCTCCAGGATTCGATCGCGGCTTCGATTTCTACGACAATTTCCCCGAGCAATCAAACACAAAGTCGCGTTGGGGCCGAGTGGAGCGCCGCGGCATGGACGTAGTCGAACGTGCCGAAGCGTGGTTGAGGGCGCATCCCTCGGGACCGCACTTTGTCTGGGTGCATCTCTACGATCCTCACGATCCCTACGAGCCCCCAGCTCCCTATTCGCAAATCTACAAAGATCACTTGTACGATGGTGAGATCGCATATGCCGATTCGGCGCTCGCCAACTTTATCTCTTTCCTGCGGAAAAATGGATGGTACGAGAACTCGGTTATTGTGGTCGTGGGCGATCACGGCGAGGGCTTGGGAGAACATCACGAGAACACGCATGGAATCTTTCTGTATGACTCGACCACTCACGTTCCTTTGATCTTTAAATTGCCAGCTAGATTGGCGGTTGGAGGGGTGGTTGGCAAAGTTAAAGTGGTAGACGCGCAGGTGCGCACAACTGATATTTTGCCGACTGTGCTCGATCTGGTCGGCGCGCCCGCTCCCGAGCGGCTGGATGGCGAATCGTTGAAACCCTATTTTGTTGGGACGGACACCGCTTCGCGAATTGCATTCGGTGAGACCGATTATCCCCTGCGTTTCGGATGGGCGCCGTTGCGGTCGGTGCGCGCCGACGGTCTCAAGTTTATTGAGGCGCCACGTCCGGAGTTCTATGATCTACGATCAGATGCGGCCGAACTCGACAACAAATATGAACCCTGGAATACGCAGGTACAGAAGTTTCGCGGAATGCTAGCGGACCTAAGATCAAAAGCCCCCGCCGCGGCTTCGCCGGGCGTTGTTGGCGGTGGAACGATCGATGAACTGAAGGCGCTGGGTTACTTGGGCAGGGCCGACGCGGGAAGTGCGACCAACGTTCCCGTGCCCTCGCTGTTGCCTGATCCCAAGGATAAGATTCAAGAGCAGAATCTTCTACATTCGGCGATGATGGCGTCGGAAGACGATCGTGAAGCAGACGCTCGCGAATCTCTAAAGAAAGTGTTGCAACTCGACCCGAGTTCCCCAACAGCACTGCGCCAACTGGGTGAATTGGAACTCAAGGCTGGAGAGTATGCGAGCGCAGCGCAACATCTGAAAGGCGCTGTCGAAGCTCGACCCGACGACGCGACCGCCGCGTTCTATGAAGGGCAGGCCTTGGAGAAGACCAACGATCTGGTGGGAGCGCGGGACGCCCTGGAGAGCAGTCTGAAATTGATGCCACTACAGTTCCCGGCCCGCTTGCTGTTGGGCCACGTGTATATGGCGCTGAAAAATCCCAAAGCTGCCGAAGACCAGATGGAAGCCGCGCTTCTGCTGCAACCGACCAGCGTCGATGCCCAACTCGGTGCAGCAAATGCGCAGATTGCTGAGCGTAATTTTGCAGTGGCCGTTAAGCAACTTGATCTCCTAGCGAAATCCCAGCCCACGAATCCGCGGGTCTTCGAGTTGCTGGCGCAAGCTTATTTAGGATCGGGAAGGAAAACAGAAGCCCAGCAGGCCGAGGCTCGAGCTAAGCTCCTGCGGGAGCATCGTTAACTGCCAGCAATAGAAAGTTGGGTATCGCTTAGCAAAAAAGGACGCTGCTATTTCTGCGCCACCGTCCCGCCTGGACTTTCGAAGATCGCGCTCACCACATGTCCACGCATCTGCGCCGGCCGTTCAATGCCGTAGAGGTGAAGGATGGTGGGCGCGATGTCATATACCGAAACCTCGAATCCCATCAGCCGTAGATCATGCTTGATGCCAGGCCCCATCGCAAAGAACGATCCGGGCACATCATCGCCGTCGGCAAAGTCATGCTTAGCAACGACAGGCGTGGTCTTCTCGTGGTCCATGTGTGCGTGCGGGTCGGTATCTTCGAACTCCCGCAGCGGCTTGATGCCGTGGTCGGAGACAATAATAAGGTAGGTGTTGTCGTCAATGTGCCTCAGAACCTCGCCCAGCACTTTATCGAAGGCAATGTATTGTTCGGGGAAGGCTTCTGTGCGCACGCCATTGATCTTGGGATTGTAGCCCGCGTTGTAAGGCGCGATGGGATAAAGCCAGTGCCCAGTCCGGTCCTCGCAGGACTGCCCCAGCCAGGTAAAATCCGTGGGATGGTGTTCCAGCAGATAATCGAAAAGCTGAGTTTGCTGATCGCGAATCAGCTGAACTTTTTTCAGCCAGGCGTCGATGACGGCGGTTTCGTGTCCCTTTAAATCTTCGGCTGCGGGCATCCGCTCGCAGTCAATGTAAAAATCACCCACGTTCTTAAGCAACTCCGCTTTCAGGGAGGGAGGATAGACCGCATCGCCGCCTTCTACTTCCGAGAGCTTGGGCGCGCATAGTACACCATCCTCGCAATTCTTGCCGCGAGTAAGCATGCCGCTGATCATGTACCCATTTACCGGCATGACAGGGAAAGTCGCGGGCACATTGGCCATTCCGACCGTGACTCCGTGCTTCGACAGCATCGACCAGAGCGGTTCTTCTTTCAGCATGTTGGTGTTGGCCGTAATCCCACCTACGATGAAGCCGGTTACGCCGTCCTCTTCCGGTTTGGTGCTGGTGAACATGGTGCTGAAGACTCGCGGGCAATTCGGGGCCGACACCGTTCGCAGCTTGCCGTAAGCACCCTTCTTGATCACGCTCGACAGGTTGGGCATCTTGCCTTCTAATAGAAGAGGCCGAATCACGTCCAACTCCATGCCATTCACGCTCAATACCACCACGTGAGGCTTCGGTTTAGCCGTACTCTGCGCCTGACCAATCCCTGGCAGAGACAAAAAAAGAACCACGAATGAAAAGAGCACACCTGTCAAAAATAACCTTCGTAACACCATCCAACGCCGCCTTTCTACAAAGATCTTTCGTGCCGACAGCTTAAAAATTGTACGTGCATTTCTTCCTTGCGCTCCAGCAACCATCTCGTTCAGCTGGAGTCACTCCACCTGATTTGCTTTTAGCTGTTTCGCTGCCGCCCACTCACGTGTAGCTTCGTTCAGCCGCCCTAACTGAGCAAAGGCATCGCCCAAGTGCGCGCGCGGCTCAGGCGCTTTTGGCTGCAGCGCCGCAGCCCGCTCCAGTCTGGGCAAAGCCGCTTCAGGTTCTTTCTCTAAAACTAAAAAAATCCCTTCCAGCAGGAGGGCTCCGTAGTGGTTGGGGTTAGTTTCGAGTACCGTCTCGCACTCGGTGACCGCCTCCCGCAATCGGTGTGTTTGCGCATATCCGGTCGCCAGTTGGAGGTGCGGTTGATCCCAACGTGGTGCTTTCTTCACCGCGATCTCAAACTCGGGTACGGCCGCAGCGGCATCTCCGGAATTCAGCAACGCCACTCCAACTTCGAAATGCGAGTTTGCAGGATCAGAATCTGGATCCAATTCCACGAATTTGCGAAGCACAGGAACCGCCTTCGCGTATTCTCCAACCGATACGTAGCTTCGGCCCAGTTGCCCGAAGGGCAGAGGCATTCCCGGCTCTTTGACGATCAGTTGCTGGAGCAGCGGAATCGCTTCCTTAAAACGAAGATTATTGGTTAGGAAAGTGGTCTGGCCAAGCTGATTGGCGATCTCGATTTTGTCTTTGGGATCAGCGAGCTGACGCTTATCCTTATCTTCTTCTTTGTCTCCTGCTTTCGCCTCGTTGGTTCCCGATGCGATGTACCCGAGCGCTCCAAGATTATGCTGGGCTCGAGCATCCAGAACGAGTGGGGGCGCTTCCCTCGCGCTAGTCGTCTTCTGCCGGAAAGCATCAAGTTGGCTCGCCAAAGTCCGGCTCACCGCCGTGGATGTCGAGAACAGGTTGCGCCCTGCGTTCGGATCCACCGATTGGTCATATAGCTCCGCTCTCGGCGCTTCAACGAACAAGTACTTTCCTGATCGCAACGACTGCAACGAACTCCATCCGTACACGAGCCGCGGATAGTCTGTTTCCGAGTAGGCCGGCCGATCACGAAATGGCTGTGGTGCCGAACCGGCGTCGCTTTCAGCGGTTTTTTGAGCGGACGACTGTTTGGCTCGGATCGTCATCAGTTCGAGCAGCGATTGACCTTGCACTTCCTTAGGTACGGCAACTCCCACCGCTTGCAAAATCGTGGGCAGAACATCCACCAGTTCGACCTGGTTTTCAATCCGCTCTCCACCTGAACTCTTCTCGGCCGCAGCGTCGTCCGGCAATTTGATCACGAGCGGAACATGGATAGTTTCGTCGTAGAGAAAAATCCCGTGCTCATCTTCCCCGTGGTCTCCCAGAGCCTCGCCATGATCGGCCATGACCGCGATGATCGCGCCGTCGTAAAGCCCGCGCTCTCGTAACTGGTTCAGCAATTCGCCCACTGCGGAATCCACATACGCAATCGCGCCGTCATAGGGTGCGGCAGCATATTTGGTTTTGTAGGGTTCGGGAGGATCATAGGGATGATGCGCATCGTAAAGATGCACCCACATGAAAAACGGCCTTACCAGTTGCTGCCCTCCTTTGCGCTCGTCTAACCATGCCAAAGCATGTGCGACAACGTCATGCGCTCGGCGCTCAGTGGTGTGGTAGCGATCAAGTCCAGGGCGCCAATCCGTGAAGCCGGCGTCATAGGTGTCAAATCCGCGGCCGAAGCCCTGAGCAAATGGTTGTGCGGGGTCAAGCGCAAACGAACCGACGAACGCCGCCGTGCGATATCCGCTGGCACGCAAGAGGTCGGGAGCATAAGGCAGGTCCTTCGCCAGTGGCACCTTAAAATCATTCACCTTGTGAAACTGCGGATACGTGCCAGTAAGTATGGTCGCGTGCGACGTTGGGGTCAACGGAGCCTGAGAGTAGGCGCGGGTAAAAACCACCGACTGTTGAGCCAAAGCATCCAGATTCGGCGTCAACCCACGCTGGGAGCCCAGGAACCCCATACGGTCGGCTCGGACCGTGTCCAGGGTGATCAGTATAACGTTAGGAGCCGCAGAGCTTGCAGCCACTGCGCCCATCGTGAACCAGACCACGCACAGCAACCATCGAGTCAGCGACATAAGGCAAGTTTAACACCAGCAAATTTCGCCTCGCGGCCGGCGAACTCTGCCTCATTCTCAGATCCCGATTGTTTTCATGGCTCTCACAATGATCGCGGCTAATGCTCGCTTCAGCAGTTCAAGTTTAATTCCAAGGGCAAGCGTAGCGAAAAGAACGGCGCGGACCGAAGTCCGCGCCCTCCTCTCACGTCTACTGGTGCCTTACCGTGGACCCTCAGCGTTTTCCAGCCTTGAGTTTGCCACCAACCCCTTGCACACCAGGAGTCGTGGTGTAGGCGTTCTGCGTATGGCCAAGAACAGTTCCGTTATTCACTGTGTAGAGCGTGGTGTAGATATTGCTGTTATCCGGCATAGGGTAGCTCGCCGGGTTCGTCACGCTAAACCCAGGGAGAGCGTCCCCAGATTGCCAGACATCATTTCCACCAGGAGCGATGGCACTGATGTCCAACTCGTACGTCATGGTGCAACCTGGGTTGTTGTTGGTCCAGCTGAAGAGCTGCTCTGGTGAGGTAATGCTGCTATTGTTCGTCGGCGAATATACCTGATCCAGACTGGCCTCGATGAAATTGTACGAGTTGTTCTCCCAGGTAACCGGACTGCTGCTGATCTCGGTATACAGGGTTACGTAGAGCGGATTGCCACCCACCGGCACGTCACTTACGCTGAGCGACAGCGTCCCGGTGCCAAGGCTTCCCGACTGGTAGACATTGTTGCCGCCAGGAGCGGTGCCGATGTCCACCCAGTACGCTATGGGCGTGCCGCTCGCCGGAGCGTTCCACGAGAACGTCTCGGTCGTCGAGCACAGCGCTGAGCCAGATGTCGGTGAGCTAAGCGTTGCCAGGGTGCCGGCACCACCAGCTGCCGTGTAGGTGTAAGGAGTGGGAACATACGTGCCTGCGATTTCCGTGAACAGGGTCACGTAAACCGTGGTTCCATTGGTCGGCAAGCCCGTCACCGCTTTGCTCGTCGTGCGGCTGGATATGCTCCCCGAATTATAGTAATTGCTGGCGCCCGCCGAGGATCCGACGTACAGCCAGTAAGCCCCAACCGTAGCCGTTCCCTTTACCCAGCTGAACGTCACATTCGCGCCAGCCAATGTGCTCCCCGGTGTCGGCGTGCTCATCGTTGCGCCACCCCCAGCTGCGGGGTTAACTGCAGTGTACGTGTATGAGTTGTTTTGCCACGCACCACCTACGAGCGAGTACAGCGTAATATAGACCGTGCTTCCGTTGGTGGGGAGTCCAGTTGCAGTGGCGGTGACCACGTTGCCGAGGTTCCCAGAGGAGTAGTACTGCGCGCCATACATCGTGTTGCCGGCGGTCAGTTCGTATGCGGTTGCGCCCGTGCCGGCACTCCAGGTAAATGCCTGCGAGGTGCTCGTCAGAGTGGAACCCGGTGCCGGTGTGTTAATCGAGCCTAGGCTGGCGGTACCTCCTAGCGCCGTGTAGTTGTTGTCAACGTATTGCCAGCTTCCGAAGACCTCGTAGTACAAGCGAGCCCATACCGCGCTGCCATTAGTTGGAAGGTTAGTGACGGCCAGCGACAATGTGGAACTAGAGAGGCTTCCCGACTGCTCGTACTCATTCCCTCCTTGTTCCGCACCCACGTCCAGCCAGTACGCGGTAGCGGTGCCCGTGCCGCCCCACTCAAACGTCACCGAGGTGCTGGTAAGCGGCGTATTGTTGGCCGGACTGTAAATCCCTATCGGCTCACCAACGTTGCAGGCCGAAGGAGCCGATGGAATGCCGTTCGCCACCACGTACAACTCGCAGGGACCGGTTTCCGTGCCGCTCAGCACGTCGAAGTTGGTAGATACCGGCGTCGAACCGGTGGCTACGCCCATGGTGCTGTGGCCGTGAGTTCGGGCGTAGAACACGTGTCCATCGGCGTTGTTCACGATTCGCACCAACGGATAATTGGTGTTGTCCTGGAAATCGTCGCCGTAGGCGGCGCCTGTCGTTACGCCGTTGAACTGGGTCCCAGAAATCTGGTACGTCTGCCCAACCGTTAGATTGGTTGGGGCCGAAGTTATGGTTGGCTGCCAGGCCGCTTCATAGGTGCCCGCGCTGTTGAACAGCTGCATGCCATTGGTCGTGAAATCCGTGTACAGAAGCTGACCCGTTGGCAACACCAGTAGATGCGTTACATAGGAATCGTCCTTGGAGGCGTTGGTGGGCTGGTTTGCGAGCGCTGTTAAAGTAGTCCCGTTCCATTCGTAGACGGTAACAGGCGTCTCGAATGTCCCATAGTTAGCCGCCCAGGGGCTTGTCACTACGATCGCATTGCCGTTGATTTCAGTAGCGCCGGGAGCATCGTTGGCCGCACTCTTTCCGGGGAAGGGCGCCTGAGCGGTCCACACCCCCGTGCTCAAATTGTAGGTCGCGATGTTCGCGGTCTGGCAATTGCTCGCGCCGGTCGCAAACAGAGTTCCATTGGGCATCAACATGACCGGCCCAAGCTCGTAACTTGCCTCAGCAAAGTTGCCGCACCCGTCGTCCCAGAGCTGCACTTGCGTGCTCTGCGGCGGAAGCCACGTATTACTCGGCGGATCGTAGATCGACGACTCCATGAAGGAGGTGCTTCCAGCGCCAAGAGGAACATCGACCATCATGATCTGTCCATTCGGCATCAGGTTCCAGCCTGATTCATCGAATTCGGAAACTCCTCCGTCCCCGACGTATCCTTCGGTCGTGAAGTTTAATTGGCTCTCATTGAAATAAAAATAATCTGGGAACGGTGTATAGCCAACAAACTGCGCGCAGCAAGCCGCCACCATCCAGGTTCCGTTGGGCAGGACTTGCGACTGCGCATCGCCCATGGCTGTCAAACTGTTAGGGAGAGGGGGAGTTGTGGCCGTCCATGTGTTCTGAACCGGATCGTACAGTTGGCCGAGACTTTGCCAAACCGACGCGCAACTACCAGCCGCACACTGGTATTCGCCTCCCTGCGTGACTACTTTCCCATCGGGGAGCACGGCTGAGGCGAAATAGAGCGGAGCGTAACCGCCCGCGCTCGAAGCCACCTGCGTAAATGTTCCAGTGGCATAGTTACCGTTTATATCGGGAGTCAATGTGTACCAGGCCGTGTAATCCTTGCCTTTGCAGGTCGAGCCGCTGCAATTTGGCTCTTCGTGCAGCAGGACGCGGCCGTCAGTCAGCAACTGCATCCAACCGAACGATACGGGAGGAGTGGTTGTCATGGGTGTCCAGGTTTGGCAGTAGGCTGTTCCCACCAAGCCGACCGCTAAGAGACAGACAAGGGTAATTACACCTGCCGGGGAAGATCTCATTCTCAGGGATATCCTTTCAGTCTTCAGTGGGACTCGCTTGGCGGGCCGGAAGGTCAATTCCCCCCACAGGAATTGAAACCCAAGTCGATTAAACCTTTAAGGAAGCGCCGTGCTAATACCGGCGAACGATAGTCATCTTTTTCTTAGGTCGATGTCAAGAAAAAAATTCGATCCTTTTCGACCCCGAATTCGAAAAAGAGGTGTATAGTCTGTCAGCGACTCTCCATAACCGCATCTTCCGGGCGGTAGGGCTAAACACCTCGACTGCAGTCCTCCCTGGAGGATTTATTATTTCCAGCAACGAATCCGACCTTCAATCTTGTAGCAGACTGTCGCGCCGCTTATCGAGTTATTCGAAGGGCAATTGATGACGAGATCAATCAAATCCTTGTTGCTCTTGAGTTTGTTGACGCTGCTGGTGCTTGCCCAGGCTCCAGGTTCGTCTGCGGCCGTCCCGCCTGGCTCGACCGGCTACCTGATTACAAATGACGACAGTGGCCGGGGAGCATCCGAGTCCACCACCTACTTCACCATCGCGAGCGACGGCACGTTAAGCAACCCAACATCAGTATCCGTCGGCGGTGATGGTTCTAAAGGCGGCTATTTTACGGCCAACCGTGTAAGCGTGCTGACTAATGCCGGTTCGCCGTGTATTTATCTCTCCCAGGGGACGAGCAACACCATCATCGGAGTTCAAGCACTCTCGCAGGCAGTGGCTGGCAGTTTCGCGGCTTCCGCCATTGACGTTGGCACCGACAACGGCGTTGGCATGGTGATGAATGGCAGCTACCTCTATGCCAGTTTCTCATCCTCCTCCACCCTGGCAACCTTCGCGGTTCAGTCGGGTTGCGCACTGCAATTCCTCAGCGACATCTCCCCGAGCGGCCTCAATGGCGGCACGGTCAAGGGAATGGCATTATCGCCGTCTGGCAACATGCTGGTTGTGGCCTATGGAGACGGTTCGATTGAGTCGTTTGATGTGTCCGGCGGTGTGCCGGTTTCCAATGGCGACGCGCAAAACTCCGCTGGGTTCCCCACCGACAATTTTCCTAGTGGCGTCGTCATCAGCCTGGATGGCAATTGGGCTATCCTCAGCGATGACTCCAGTGGCGCGGCCGTCGAAGTCTCGAATATCTCGTCAGGCCAGTTGGCCCCGACCGTCCTCTACACTTTTCCGTCCGGTTTCAATTCCAACAACGTTCTTCTCAGCCCCGATGGGACGTTGCTCTACGTCACCAACAACACTTCCGGCCAGATCTCTGCCGCTTTTTTCGATACAAGTTCTGGAACAGTCACTCCGGCATGTATTTCTGCTCAGCTCAACGGTTTTGACAATACATTTTCCTTTCCGGCTACGCTCGCAACGCAAGTACCAGCGGGCACAGGCTCCGTGCTCTACGTGGCAGAGTTCGGCCAGCCATCCCAAATCGGCATCATCGACGTAAGTTCCGGAGGCGGGCAGTGCACGCTGACGGAAGATCCCTCATCACCGGTCACCGACCCCAACAGCGAGAACTTGCTGTCGATTGCGGTCGTGCCCACCCTCCAGCCCGGCTTGTATAACCCAGTCTCTGGATCGACGCTGGCGGGCAACAGCGCAACCTTCCAGTGGTATGGCCCGTCCAACGCTACCGCATTCTGGATTGATGTGGGGAGCACCGCCGGCGGTAACACTTACTATCAATCCGGAAGCCTTCCCACCAGTACTCTCTCAGCCACCGTGGGCAGTTTGCCGACCAACGGCAGTACGGTTTATGTCACTTTGTACTGGATGATTAACGGTTCCTGGGTGAGCAATGCTTACACCTACACTGCCTTCAGCTCGAACAGCGGCCCGGCTGTCATGACGACGCCGGTTCCGGGTACGACCTTGAGTGGAAGCACCGTGACCTTCGACTGGACAGCTAGTTCGAGTGCGACGGCCTACTGGCTCGACATCGGCAACGTAGCCGGCGGCAACCAGTACTATCAATCCGGAAACTTGGGCAATGTGCTGACCGCCACCGCGAGCGGACTGCCCACCAACGGCGGCACCGTCTACGCGACGCTCTACTCGCTGATCGGTGGAACGTGGATGAGCAACGCTTACACTTACACGGCGTATGGTGTGACGGCGGTGCCTGGCGTATTGACGACGCCGGCTCCGGGTTCGACTCTGAGCGGAAGCACCGTGACGTTTGACTGGACGGCGGGCTCGGGTGCGACAGGGTACTGGCTCGATCTTGGCAGCGCGGCCGGCGGCAACCAGTATTATCAATCCGGAAACCTCGGCAATGTGCTTACGACCACCGCGAGCGGACTGCCCACCAACGGCGGCACAGTCTATGCAACCCTCTACTCGCTGATCAACGGATCGTGGATCAGCAACGCCTACACCTACACGGGATTCAACGCGGCAGCGGCCGGCGGAGTTATCACGACTCCTGCTCCCGGCGCGACGTTGAGTGGCAGCAGCGTGACCTTCATTTGGACCGCGGGGGCAAGCGCTACGGCGTACTGGCTTGATGTGGGCAACATTGCTGGCGGAAACGAGTATGAGCAATCGGGCAACATTGGCAACGTAACGCAATTGACGGTGAACTCGTTGCCGACCGATGGCAGCACGGTCTATGCCACGCTCTATTCGATGATTGACGGCGCGTGGGTGGGCAATTCCTATACTTACACGGCCTTCACTGGATCCGGGGTTTTGGCGGTCATGCAGACGCCGACTCCGGGCTCGGCGATCATCGGAAACACGGCAACGTTCACCTGGAACGCGGATGCAAGCGCCACCGCCTACTGGGTAGATATCAGCGCTATCGCTCCAGGTGGAAACGATGTTTATCAATCCGGAAACCTGGGCAACGTGCTGACCACGACCGTGAACAGTTTGCCGGCAAATGGCGACACCATATACGTGACGCTGTACTCGTATGTTGGAGGACAATGGTCGAGCACTGCGTCTACGTACACGTCGAGTCCGTAGAGAAAACACAGCAAGTCAGTAGAGAAAACGCAATTTCTAAGGAGCATGGGTATGCGTAGGTTTTTCAGGTTGGCGATCGCGGTGCAACTCGTCGGACTAGCCTGGGTCTCGGCCTCGGCGCAAGTGGGAAATTGTCCTTCCCGTCCGAATCCGGGCGACACAATCGTTAATCCCTTGGACCTCTACAGCCAGAGTGGGGCGCTTACATTGGAGCTGGACTTGAACGACGGCATCGATTCCGCTGGATACACACACGATTGCTACAATTACACCGACGCTAGCGGAAATGTTACCGAAGCCCCCACCCTGCGCCTCAATCCCAGCGACACCTTGAACTTGACGTTGGGTAACTATCTCGTGCCCGTCGGGCCGAATGCTGCCAAGCAAAAAAAACAGCCGATGCAGATGGGTCGCATGAAAATGGTGTCTAAGTCTCCCATGGACGTAGGGTGTAACGGCGGCACTATTACCGAGTATTCCACCAACATGCATTTTCATGGCCTCAACGTTCCACCGGTCTGCCATCAGGATGACGTGATCAATACGATCATTCAGCCGACCGATCCGCCGTTCCAATACTCGATTCAAATTCCAAGCAATGAACCGCCGGGATTGTACTGGTATCACCCTCATCCCCACGGATTCACCACCAACCAGGTGAACGGCGGAGCCTCGGGAGCGCTCATCGTGAGCGGCATCGAAAATGTAAAGCCTCAGGTCGCGGGACTGACGGAGCAGGTGCTCCTGATACGCCAGCAGTTTCTGAATCCTGGCTCCTGGCTTCCTGGGCCCTATGAACTCACGCTCAATTTTGAGACGGTGGTTCAACCGCCTCTGGTCACCCTGCCTGAGATTATCGTGGACCCAGGGGAGCAACAATTCTGGCGCGTGGTGAATGCTTCCACCCAGGCTTTTCTTGACTTGCAGCTTCTGTATGCAGACCAGTACGGAAACCTCTCACCCGCAAGTTTGGAGTTGATCTCGGTCGACGCCGTCCCTGTCAGCAACGATCCCTATGTGACTGACATCCCAATTCCTCCGGCGGGCCGCGCCGAATTTGTGATCACCGGGCCACCGGCAAACTCCGCCTACGCCATTTTCGTTAATCAAGGCTACAACACAGGGCCAGTGGGTAACCCCAACGCGGCGGAGACAGTTGCCAATATCATCTCCAGTGCGGATGCGGTCAAGCGCAAGATCCACGTTCCTGCCAAACACCGCATTCCTGCTGTTAAAGATCCCGGTCGCCCAAGACTGCGATTCGCTAATTTAGCCAACGCGACAGTCACAGCCACGAGAAACCTTTACTTTTCCGAGGCAACGGAAGGCACCAACGGCCCCACCAACTACTTCCTCACCGTTCAGGGACAGACGCCGCAGGTGTTCAGCCCTTCACTTCCCCCCGCCATCGTAACCAACGTCGGTGCGATTGAGGATTGGACAATTGAAAACCACAGCTCCGAAGAACACGCGTTTCACATTCACCAGATCCATTTTCTGGTGATGGCGATCAACGGAGTACCCCTGCAGACTCCCGTGATGCAAGACACCGTTCTCGTCCCCTTTTGGAATGGCACGTTGCCTTACCCGAGCGTGACTGTCCGCATGGATTTCAGCGATCCCGAAATTGCGGGCACATTTGTCTATCACTGTCACGTCCTCGACCATGAGGATGGCGGCATGATGGCCGAGATCCAAGTTAATCCGTGATTTTGCGGGATCGCGGGAGAAATCTACTATGAAAAAGGCACGAACCGAAGTCCATGCCGTAATACTCCTTGTGTTCTTCATTACTACGGAAACTCAGCGTTTATGCCACCACGGCTCGAGACGACACTGAAATTGTCACTTACAGTGGCGCTACGCACCACGTCATCTGACTCGTTCGCTCCGAACCGGCTGAGACCGGACGTCCTGGTTACGACCCGCGCGATCTGCTGAAACTGTATATGTACGGGTATCTGTGGCAGATTCGTAAGCGTCCGAAGCTCACCGTCTTGCTAAGTGTCCACGAATAAGTTAAGCGGACACTTGCACAGGTGTGGATTTGAGGTTCCACGGCAGAAGTTCGTCGATGTGGTTGATGGGATGATCGGCGATGCGGGTGAGCACTTCGCGCAGATAGGCTTCGGGATCGAGGCCATTGAGTTTCGCTGAACCGATCAGGCTGTAGATCGCGGCGGCGCGTTCTCCGCCTGCATCCGATCCCGCAAACAAGTAATTCTTGCGCCCCAGGGCGACGCCGCGCAATGAGCGTTCGGCGGCGTTGTTGTCGATCTCGATGTGTCCATCCTTTATATAGCGCGTAAGCGCGTCCCATCGCGAAAGGGCATAACGAATCGCCGCCGTCGTCTCCGACTTGCGCGAGAGCTTCGACAACGTCGAACCACTGTCGCAGAGAGTCGAGCAGCGGCTGGGCCTGCGCCTGGCGCACGGCGCGGCGTTCGTTCGGCGGCTTACCGCGAATCTGTTCTTCGATTCCATACAGCGCCCCGATCCGCATCAGCGCTTCCCGCACCACCGGCGAAGCGTGCGCTTGCTCCAGATCGTAGAACTTGCGCCGCACATGCGCCCAACACGCGGCTTGCTCGATGCGCCCATTTTCGTAGAGCTGATTGAATCCCGCATAGGCATCGGCCTGCAGCGTGCCACGAAACGTTTCCAGATGCTGCGCGGGATGCTCGCCTTTGCGATCGGGTGAGTAGGCAAACCACACTGCGGGAGATGCGGCGTCGCCCGCGGGACGGTCATCGCGAACGTAGGTCCACAATCGACCGGTCTTGGTCTTGCCCTGGCCCGGAGCCAACACCGGCACCGGCGTGTCATCGGCGTGCAGCTTGTCGGCGGCGGTCACGTAGCGATGCAGCGCGTCAACTAATGGGCTGAGTAACTGGCTGCTCCCGCCCACCCAGTCGGCCATGGTCGAGCGCTCCAGTTCTACGTTCTGACGCGCATAGATCTCGCTTTGCCGATACAGCGGAAGATGATCGCAGTACTTACTCACCAGAACGTGCGCCAGCAGCCCCGGCCCGGCTAGGCCACGCGCGATCGGTCGGCTCGGCGCTTCCGCCTGCACGATGCAATCGCACTTTGTGCAGCTCAGCTTGGTGCGCACGTGGCGAATCACCACGAAGCTGGCGGGCACGTACTCCAGCATCTCCGAGACATCTTCGCCTAACTTGCGCAGCTTGCCCTGGCATTGCGGACACTCCGTCTCTTTCGGCTCGTGTCTGCGTGTTTGTCGCGGAAGATGATCGGGCAACGCTCGGCGCGTGGGTTTCGCTACCGTAGCAGTCGAAGAGGCGTTGACGGGAGCCGGTTCTGGCGCGTTCGGTTCTTTCTCGCTGCCTTTCGATTCCAGCTCTTCCAGCCGCAGCTCCAACTGCTCGATCTGCCGCTCCAGCTTCTCCGACTTCCGCCCAAACTGCATCCGATGCAGCTTGGCCAAGAGCAGCTTCCGATGCTCGATCTCGCGCCCCCGCGACTGCAGTTGTTCGTCTTGGGCGAGGAGTTGCCTGTGCTGCGTCAGGATCAACGCTCGCAGCGCATCCGCGGGAAGAGCGTTTAGATCGGGGAGCGCCACCGCTGACATGCGCGGAGTATCGCATGAACGCGCGCGTTCTCATCCCCGTGTGCGCAAAAAAAGTTGTGCAAAGAATCTCGCCGGTTACACCGACAGCCGCGGCTCCCACGTCCGCTCCGGCCGCCGCCAATCGATGCCTTCCAGCAGCATCGATAACTGCGCCCGCGTCAACGAAACCGTGCCGCTCGCAGCTTGCGGCCAAACGAAGCGCCCACGCTCCAATCGCTTCGCGAACAGACACAACCCGTCGCCGTCGTACCACAGAACCTTGATCAGATCGCCTCTCCGCCCGCGAAACACAAACACGTGCCCCGAGAACGGCTTCTGCTCCAGTTTGCTCTCCACCAGCGCACTGAGCCCCGTAAACCCGCGCCGCAAGTCCGTCACTCCCGCGGCAATCCAAACTCGCGTGTTCGTCGGCGGCCCCATCATCCCCGTAGGCACTCCAGCAACACGCGCACCATCGCCGGATCGGCGCTGCCTTCGATCCGCACCTGCGCCTGCCGCAGTTCGATGTGAATCGTGCCCGACTGTGCTTTCGGGAAGTCGGCGGACCCACGCTCCGGGAGAGGTGCCGGCAAACTCTCGCTCACCCGAACCGGCAGCAACTTCATGGCCGGCTTGCACTCCCCAAGTCTCCCTGCCAGGTACAGCCGACGCCAGCCAAATACCTGGTTCGCGTTGATGCCATGCGCTCGCGCTACCCGCGCCACCGACGCGCCTTCCACCAACGTCTCTTCGACAATCCGCCGTTTCTCCGCGATACTGCTCCGCTGCCGCGCGGCCCGCGCCCAACGACTCACTCTTATCCGCTATGACAGTTGCAACTTGCCGGGAAGTGTCCATCTCCGCTCCAAGTGGACACCTATCCCAAGTGTCCACTTCGGAAGAATGACTTCCTGCTATCTACCTGTCCAGACGGTTATAGCCGGACGCTTACGCAGATTCGGTCCTCGCGCCGGTTGGAAACCGAGTGCCGGCGCAACGTGGAAGTGATGTGGCTGCTCGGTCGGCTTGTTCCCGATTACAAGTCGATTGCGGAGTTCCGGCGGATGCATCGTGAGGCGGTAGCCGAGGCGGGTGCGGAACTAGTGCGTCTAGCACGCTCCGTGCGTGGCGAGTGGATAGCGGTCGATGGTTCGAAGTTCCAGTCGGTGAGCAGTGTAGATCGGGTTCGCGAGCGCGAGGCGCTGAAGCGTTACCTGGATCAGTTGGAGCGAGCCGACAAACAGAACGGAGTGGTGATTGATGAGAGTGCGGCAGCCGAGGCTCCGAAAAAGCTCAAGAGCGACCCCGAGCCAGAGGCGGGATTTATGAAGATCGGGCGGCAACTCACGCCTGGCTACAACGTGCAAGCCGCTGTCGATGCGCAACACGCGCTAATCGTGGCCCACAAAGTCACCACCGATGCGAACGATCAACGCATGCTGTTGCCCATGGCGGAAGCGGCAAAGCAGGCGGTCGGTTCACCAGCTTCTCTAAACGTGATCGCGGATGGTGGATATTCCAACGGCGAGCAGTCGGAAACCTGCGAGGCCCAAGGCATCGTGCCTTATGTACCACCCAAACGCACGGCCAACAATCACGGGGGTGGCATACTATTCGACCGCACTCAATTCGTCTACGACAAGACGAGCGACACGTTCCGCTGCCCAGCCGGCCAGACTCTTTGGCGTAAGCACTTCTCTAAAAAGGATCGCGCCGTGATGTATACACCCCGACGAAAAGTCTGTGGCTCGTGCGCACTCAAAGCGCGTTGCACCCTAGGCCCACGCCGCCACGTTTCTCGGAACCTGCATGAGGATGCCTTGCAACGCATGCAACAGCGAACCACTGCGGAAGTGATGCGCTTGCGAGGATCCACGGTGGAACATCCATTCGCCACGATAAAGTACCGTATCTTCGGACATCCACGATTCTTGTTGCGTGGTCTCGCCGGAGCCCAGACAGAGATCAGCTTGGCAACGATGGTTTACAACCTGAAACGGATGTTGAACGTACTTGGCGGCAGTCAGCTCCGAGATGCTCTGGCCGCCTGAGCCGTGCATCGATCAGTGCCACACCACAAAGGGAAATATTCTTGTCCTGAAACCTTTCCTGTGCGCGATTTTGGCCGGTTTCGTAACACCCTCAAACGCCGTTCCTTCCCCTGCGACCCCATCCTGGCTGGAACCGCAAGACCGGACAGGCATCCTTAATTATTAATACAGGTGGGGCCAAATGTGAGTATCACGGTGGGGCCAAATCAAGTTGTCAAACCGATCAGTGTTCACGATCAGTCCGTTGCGGTTCTCCACCAGCAGATTCCCGTTGTAACTCAGCTTCGCTTCCTTGCCCTTGCCTTTGCGTGCCATCTTCGCATCCGGGTCCGTCTTCGATGCGTGCGTCTGGTTCGACCGCCTCTCCCCGTGGAAGTCCACCGTCGCATTGCCAGGATCGTCCGGCGGATCGGCGTTCTTGGCATCCTTGCGTTGATAACTCTTCACACTCGCCCACGCTTCCAGTAGCGTTCCATCCACGGTGAAGTGCTCGTCCGAGAGCAGACTCCGCTCGCGCGCCTGCTGGAGCACGGCTTGGAAGAAAGCCTCGGCAATGTCACCATCGAGCAGGCGCTCGCGGTTCTTGGTGAACACGCTTACATCCCAAATGGCGTCGTCCATGTTCAAGCCCACGAACCAGCGGAACAGCAGGTTATAGTCGAGCTGTTCCATCAACAGCCGTTCGCTGCGCACCGAGTACAGCGCTTGCAGCAAGAGCGCACGCAACAACTTCTCCGGCGCGATCGACGGTCGCCCGGTTTTGGCGTATAGCTTGTGGAATCGTGGTTGCAGTTCTCTTAATGCCTCATCGGTCATGACACGAAGAGGACGCAAGGGATGGTCTTGCGGTACTCGCTGCTCCGGGCTTACGTAGCTGAACACATCCAATTGCTGCTCGTCTTTTCCACGCATGCCTTCTTCTTATCAGGTTGTGCTGTGGAAACAAGAGAGTTTCGTGGTACTGCGTCCGACGCAAATCGAGTTTTTCCGCAGCCTGCTAGGGCCGACATGCGCTCCGGCCACAGAATCGTAAAGTGGTTCAAGGCTTCGCGCCAGTGATGGATCGGCATCGTCCACTTTTTCGCATCGGTCACGTTAGAGATCAATGCCGGGGAAACGTCATGCCGTACATCTCCTCCAGGTGGCCCTGGATCTCGGGTGTCGTCATGCCCCGCGCATACATGGCGGCATGATGGCCGAGATCCAAGTTAACCCGTGATTTGGCGGGATCGCGGCAGAAATCTACTGTAAAAAGGGCACGGACCGAATTCCGTGCCCGCCGTAACAGTCCCCAATTGCCGAACTGCTTACCTACTGAGCAGCCTCAGTGTAGTCGTAAATGTTGCTCTGCCAAGTTCCGTTCACCAATGTCCACAACGTTATTTGAACCGTGGCGGGAAGGGTAGGATTCGCCACCGCCGTCGGCAGATTCATCGCCGTGTTAGTCGTCGTACTCGCCGACAGTTGTCCCGACTGATAGTAGGCATTCTCCTGAGTGGTTTCCCCAGCATCCAGCCAGTATCCCGTGACTGCAGTTGAGCATCCCGGAGCCGTCGACGCAGTCCAGGTAAACGGCTGCGTTGGCCCGCCCGTGCCGCCCGGCCCGTTACCGGTTGAGGGAAGAGTTGAATTCGGCGTCGGCGAAGCCATAACCGCCAGGCAACTGCTCCCGTTCACCGCGTAGAAGTAGTAAGCGTTGCTATACCACGTTCCGCTTACCTGCGTGTAAAGAGTCACATAGACCTCGCTGCCATCGGACGGCAGGGTGGTCATCGTTTCCGAGGTAGTCGAAGTCGGTAGCGATCCCGACTGATAGTACTGATTCCCGCCGGCCGAGCTACCTACGTCGATCCAGTAGGCTGAGGCAGTATCCGTTCCAGCAGCCCAGATAAATGTCACGCTGCTTCCCGGCAAGGTTGACCCGTTCGGCGTCGGGCTGGTCAGTGTAGCAATCGATCCCCCGCTCGTGCTGAACGCCGTGTAAGTGTATTGGTTGTTAAGCCACTGTCCATTGCCGTACGAGAACAGCGTTACATAGATCGGAGCGCCATTGGTCGGCAGACTATTCACTGTCTGGCTGGTCACATTGCCCAGATTGCCCGACTGATAATAGTTGTTCCCGCCCATGCTGCTGCCCACCGTCAACTCGTATGCTGTGGACTGCGTTCCCGCATTCCACTAAAACGTAACGCTGCTCCCGCTCAGTGTCGAGTTCGGAGCCGGTGAGGTTATCACGCCTATCGTGCTTCCTGCGCCGAACGCCGAATAGGTGTACTGGATGTTGGACCAGCTTCCGCCGATCTCGTACCACCAGGTCACATAGATCGTGCTGCCGTTGGTAGGCAGCGTATTGATGGTCTGCGACAACGTCGTACTGGGGAGGCTCCCCGACTGCCAATAATTGTTGCCGCCTTGCGTGGAACCAACATCTAGCCAGTAATTAATAGCGCCTGGTACCGCACACCAATTGAAAGTTTGCGAGTTACTCGTCAATGTGCTGCCGCTGGCCGGGCTGTACAAGCCGCTGCCGTATGCGAAGTTGGCGGTAACGGATTGAGGAGAGTTCATCGGTAGCATAAACGGATTGCTCATCGACGCCGCCAATGGTGGATAGCCAATCTGCGCTGCTGCGGTGAAATTCAAGAAGCAGTAATTCGCATTTGGCGTCGCAGTGATCGTGGCGTTCGTTCCTGGGTTGTAATACCCTCCGGAGCTGACGGTGCCGCCTGTAGTTGCTGAGGTCGTAAGCTGGTATTGTGCCGTAAATGTCGCGGTGTAGGTGGCCGTGGTTGCAGGAGCCGTTACCACGTCGCTTAAGCCGGTGGTGCTGTCTTGCCAGTTAGAGAACGTATACTGTATCCTGCCCACGGTTTGCGGCGAAGTGACGCTCAGCGTGCACGAGCTACTCGGCGTCCAAGCTTCCATCAATGGCGTTGTAATCGTGCCAGGGTCGCATCCGGTGCCCGAAGTCGAAATGCTGAGCCCAGAAGTAGCGCTCGTGATCTCGACGGAGCCATTCCCAGTGATGGGCGTGGGAGCAGTGTTGGTAACTCGAAGGGCGGGTTAGCTTCCGATAACGGGATCTGGTTCGGCGTCGGACCGCAAGTCTTGCATCCCTGGCCGGAAACGTAGATGTTGACTCCATCGGGCGAGTACGAACTGCGTGCATCGTTTTCATCGAAAATGTTGTAGAGCACAGTTGAGGTATTGACGTTGCCGTTGGGATCGATCAATACCGCCACGCGTGGTACTGCGGTGGTCCCGCTAACCCCTGCTACCGGTGCCGTCAGGTTTCCCGTCTGGGCCGTCGCCGGGTTTCCGTTTTCCGGCACACATGCATTGCTAGCGTTTGTTGAACCGGGACAGTACATAAGATAGTTGACGTTGAAGTCCGCGGCATTTATGCCGTAACCCATCATCGTCAGGTATACGCCGTTGCCGGAAAGCTGTACCGTGCCCTCAGACTGAGATCCGAAATCATCGGAAACGGGAGAGTTGGCACCAGATGCGGTTTGCGGCAATTGCAGAGAATTCACGAACGTGGCGCTGGTCGCGCCGTTGACTGTGTACTGAAACAGCGTCCAGGGAGATGCCTGATCGTCCCCGTAGGTGCCACCGGTGCCGGTCCCTCCGACTGGGGGGTTGCACATGTGCCTTCATAGACGCCGCAGCCTGCAACGGCCACGACCAGATTGCCGGGGGTAAAGAAGGGGGGATCCCCCTGCGTAAGGGGGGTTTCCTGCGCCTGGTGAGGTTCCTGTGCAGCGTGGGGTTCCTGCGCAAACACGGCTATTACGAGGCAGGGGACAAGGAAAAGAGCAGACAGGTAAAGCAGTCGAGCGAAAGCCTTAGGCATATGGCATTCCTTGGCGGCTGAAAATTTTGGGGCTGATTATTGAAGATTGAATAATATAGTGACATTTTGGAGATTTTATGCTACTCTGCGGTCATGGGAAACCCGGCGGGAGTACGGCGAGACTTTGAGAAGTTGGAGGAACGGCGGCTGTTGGGGGCTCGACTGTTGCGGCAAGGAGTCCCTCCGGCAGAGGTAGCGAGGCAGGTGGGAGTGCATCGGCAGTCGGTGAGTCGGTGGGCGGCACAGTTGAAGCAAGGTGGAGTGCGAGCGCTGAAGAAGGCGGGGCACGCTGGGCGCAGAGCCCGCGTACGGCCCGAGGATCTGCGACGCATCGAGAAGGGACTGAAGCGCGGGCCGCAGGCCTTAGGGTACGAAACCAGTCTGTGGACTTCGTGGCGCGTGGCTCATCTGATCGAGCAGGAATGCAGGGTGAAGTATCACCCCTCGCAAGCCTGGCGGATTCTGCGGCAACTGGGCTGGAGTTGCCAGCGTCCGGTAGGACGTGCGCTGGAGCGCGACGAAGATAAAATCCGGCGCTGGAAACGGGAGCGCTGGCCGGAGATTAAAAAAAAGCCCAAAAAGAGCGCCGCACCATCGTCTTCATCGACGAAAGCGGACTGAGCGAACGCCCGCACCGCTGTCGCACCTGGGCCCCGAAAGGACAGACGCCGGTGCTGCAATATCACTTCAACTGGAAGACGCTGTCGGCCATGGCGGGGGTGACGTGGTGGAACTTCTACTTCCGACTCTTTCCCGGGACCGTTCGCAGCCCGCAGGTCATTGAGTTCCTGGAGCACTTGCTGCGCCACATTCCGGGCAAGCTGCTGGTCGTCTGGGACGGATTAACTGGCCATCGCAGCCACCTGACCTGGGAGTTCATCCGCCAGCAGCGCGGGCGCTTGTGGGTGGAGTTTCTTCCCGGCTATGCGCCGGAACTGAATCCCGTCGAGTACCTGTGGTCGCACTGGAAGCAACACGAATTGCCCAACTTCTGCCCGCAGAACTTTGGCCAGTTAAGCCATTATGCCCGCAAGGCTCTGCGCCGCATGCGCAAGCGACCCACGTTGCTCATCGCCTTCTGGTGGCAGGCGGAACTGTTTCCGTTGTAACTATATTATGCAATGCTTAATAAGCGCGAGGATTATCGCTCATTCGTCTGATTATCCACATTAACTGATCATTAAAATCCAGCGCCAAAACGAAGATATTTCCACAGACCGTGGGCCGTCAGTTAAAAAAATCCGGTGTGGAGTGTGGAAAAGAGGACGAATCTCATTCTGCGCATCCGCGGTCTCTGGAAACGTAAGGTTGTTCTGGCAAATATGCTGTCGGCCTGCGGTTAAAGATTTAACGAGGCTCAATCGCTTCACTTTCGTTACGGCTCGCTGGTCGCTCTGTCTACGCTTAGTCCGATTCGTTACCTCCTCAGACCCAAGACTCGATTCCCGGTGAGGCGGCTGCACCTCTTGTCGGGACGGGAATTTCACCTACTGGAAGCACCCGGTTTGTCCTGGCGCACTGTGGTGCACCCCAATATTCGACATCGCTCCGCACGATTGACACCGCCAGCCATCACGACGCAAGATCTGCTGGCGCAGATTTTCGTACTGCGCGGGTTCGAGCCTCAAAGGAACAGCTTTGGCGCAAGTCATTTTCAGGACACCTGTTGCCGCAGGTCTTCGAGGAAAGCCTGCTGCTGTTTGCCGGGCAAGAACTTGTGGTAGCGGGTGATTGCGTTCAGCAGAATTTCAGGGTCACTTCGTCGGCGACCTTTTTTGCTGAAGGAAGTTGCTGCACGACTTAAGAGATGGGCGCGTGAACAACACAGCGTGGCCCGGCTAGCTAGGGGGGACGAATTCCTCATCGTGCTCACTGACGTAAAAAAAATAGAGATGAAGAGTGATTGCGTGGCCATCCCGCCCTCCAGGTCAATTGACACTTGGGCCGAGTGGACGCTCCGGCGCGAGGGGAGCCGCGAACTGAACCTCTCGCCAAGACAAATTTAACAACCCATGAACCTCTGGCGAGTTCCGATCAACACGCGGTCCGAGAAGCAATTTCGACTTCGCAACGTCGTTGCCGCCACCAGCGAACTTTACCCCTCCGCCGTTGTATTCGACAGCGCAGTGCGTGAACGTATTGCCGAGAAAGTAGGCACCGTCGATTAACATCGAATCATTGCGAAATTGGTTGTTAATGAACAGCAAAGTGAGAGGCCCCTTCCCGAGGGCAACTCGGTTCTGATTCTCAAGAATGCCATCCCAGGCAATGCGGAACCGTTTTTTGTTTGGCGCTAACTCAGTGAAGATTGGACCCTTGCGGCTCGTTACCTGGCCAGATTGGAGCACAATCATCTGGTCCGGACCTCCAACAAAAGGAGTTCTCTCTGCGGTTTTGTGAGCAAGAAAGCGGGCTAATCGCTCCATTTCGTCTAAGCTTAATGCCGTTCGATTCGGCTTTCTTGCGTCAGTATACCTAGCCACCATTGGCTCATCGTATTTAGCGGGGTTGCTCAAAATATCGTTCGCTATATCGGAAATGCCACGAACGACTGAGGTAAGCGGCCCTCGGACTATTGTTGCTTGCGGAGGTGTTGCATCCACTAGGTAGTGCGGATTCGCCGATTTAAGACCTAAGTCGGCTTGCGCAATTCTCGCGACCCCGTCAGCGTCGTAACCCGCAACGGTTATTTCCAGATCGTATTTTCTGGCATCCGGTTGGTCCCCATCAGTTGCCGTGATCAGCTCAAGTTGATGTTGCAGGATGAAAACGAGTTGCGACAGTTTCTCTCCGACTGTTAAGCGAGGATGATCCTTGATCGAATATCCGTAGCCGCGAATGATATCGGCGGTCGCGCTCGTGATCTCTGGGTTCATGCGAAGTGGTTCCGAAGCAAAGCCAGCGTATGCGGCAACAGACCATTGGTCGAGTTGGAACAGCTTCGGTGACGGAGCAACCAGCGGCTGCATCGTGATTGTGTTCGTCAGTCGGCTGTCTGTCAGCGCTATGATGCCGTTTTGGTTTCCGAGGAAAACGTTGATGGTGCCCCGCGCAACTCCGTTTGTAGTGGCATCAGTGGGGTTGGTGTTTTCTAAACCTGCGACCGCCAGAGCGCGCGAATGATAACCGGCAACCAAAGCGAGCAGAATTATGAACCTACTCACAGCTCGGCGTCTCAATCTACAAGACAACCAGCCATCGGATAATGTTCCCGGACTCCGCCCTTTCAACATCCTCTCACCCCTCCCGTATTATTCTAGTCCTTAACCTGAGTGCCAGTGAGAGTTTGTCTTTGTGCCGAAAGGCCCACTCTGATCATGGGCTAGCTCACTCTTGTCCAAATTAGGTTTTGAGCGGCGGGGGTAGAACTCTGCTACGGTTTGCGTTGCGAGACGTGAATCGTAGGGAGGGCCACCACCGCCGTGATACGAGTATCCAGCATTTTCAGCCAGATGTTGCAGTTGTTTTCCCGCCAAGAGTTCGAGCAGGCGGTTGCCGAGCACCGGGCCGAGCGCCACGCTCGCGGGTTCAGTTGCTGGGGACAGTTCGTGGCCATGTTGTTCTGTCACCTGGGGCGGGCGCAGTCCTTGCGCGAGATTTGCGGCGGACTGGCCGCCAGCGAAGGCAAGTTGCGGCACCTGGGGTTGCCCGATGCGCCCAAGCGCTCCACTCTGGCCTATGCCAACGAGCATCGGCCCTGGCAGTTGTACCGCGCCGTGTTTTATCAACTACTGGGCCGCTGCCGCGAAGCTTCCGGCCCGCATGGCTTCCGCTTCAAGAACCAACTGCTGAGCCTGGACCCCACCCTGATCGAACTCTGCGCCAGCGTCTTCGACTGGGCGCAGTACCGGAGCACCAAGGGCGCCGTGAAGCTACATCTGCTGCTCGATCATCAAGGGCTGCTGCCTAGTTTTGCCCTCATCACCGAAGGCCGCGTGCATGAGAGCCGCGTCGCTCGCACGCTGCGCTTCGATCCCGGCGCCATCGTGGTCTTCGACCGTGGCTATACCGACTACGCCTGGTTCTCTGCGCTCGACGCCGACGGCGTCGACTTCGTCACCCGCATGAAAGACAACGCCGATTACGGTGTGGTGGAACGCCGCCCCCTGCCTGAGCGCGGCCCCGTCCAGCGCGATGAAATCATCTTTCTATACAAACTGGCTCGCGGCGGCGAGCGCGATCTGTTCCTGCGCCGCATCGAGGTCTGGGACGAAGCGCAGCAACGCACTCTGGTGTTTCTCACCAATCATCGCCGCTTTGCCGCCTCCACTGTCGCCGCTATCTACCGTCAGCGCTGGCAGATCGAGCTGTTCTTCAAAGCCCTCAAACAGAATCTCCGCATCAAGACCTTCGTCGGCACCAGCTCCAATGCCTTGCAGATTCAGGTCTGGACCGCCCTGATCGCCCTGCTCCTGCTCAAGTACCTACAACTGCGTGCCCGCTTCGGCTGGAGCTTATCCAATCTCGCCGCTCTGCTGCGCCAGCAACTGTTCGTCTATCGCGATCTGTTCTCCTGGATCGATCAACCCTTTCAACCCCCGCCCCAACTCGCTCACCTCGCCGAGCAAATCCCACTTCCCTGGTAACCCAACTTGGACAGCAGAATGGCAACCTCAACCTGGGAGCGACCACCGAGATGCAGAAAATGCCCCAATTCCCCTTACTCCCGCTCCTCAATCCCGGCTAATTTGGACAGCAGTGGGGCTAGCTAGCTAGTACCCATGTCCACGATACCAACAAGTTCGACACTGCCCCTAATATGACTGTCATTGGAAAGGCTAACAGATGTAATGCCGGATGTCGCCCGGATGATTCCGTTTAGCTCAACATGGCTTGGCCACACGGCTAAGGAGGAAGTCATGAAAAAGTCAACGGTCGCAATGTATTCTCGTCTGGACAGCGATTGCATCGCCTGCGCAGATCTTCAAAACTCTGGGGAACGTTATGGAGAACGACATCCGGCACGGGACGCACTTATTGCGGTACTGCGTTCAAGATAAGTCAGGAATCCGACCAAAGGCCTGCTTGACGCCTCATCGGAATGGCGAGCGCGCATTGGATAGTGGCCAACGACTTCGGGTCCTTGAGCACGACCATCACCGAGACCGTATCGCTCCGACATTCAGCGCCAATCGCGATTGGCAAGCACTTGAGTAACTCGATTGCTCTGTAGACTTGCCAGTTGGCGTGGCATGAAGAAAAGACTGCAATAAGGCCGAGAAAATCGCATTTGAGTCCCATTTTGTGCTTCAAGATAAGTGGATGCTTTGGAAAGAGTGCGGTATCTTTGCCACACCTGTAGTTTTTTTTGATAGGCAGAACGGCCGGATCGGCAAAGACGACCGGTCTGAGAAGATGCTATATTGGCCCTCACTGCTGGCACGGCAAGGTAAGAAGGAGACAAGAGCGCAATGAGTTCCCTATTCGATGATGTATCGCGAGTTATTGGCAGCCCGATTTCACGGCGCAAGATGTTAGGTATGGTGACCGGCACTGTTGGTGGCGCAATACTGACCTCTCTTGGCGTACGGGCGGCTGCTCTTGGCGCTCAGATGACCGCTACGGCACCGAAGTGCCCACCCAATCAAGCAGCCTGCGGAACGAACTGCTGCGACCCTCAGCAAATCTGCGTCGACGGCATCTGCTGTCCTCCCGGCCACATCAACTGCAACGGGAAGTGCTGCGGCGGGACCTGCACGAACGGCGTGTGCTGTGGCAAAAACTATTCCTACTGTGGCGGAGTGTGTTGCCCCGACGGAATTGTCTGTTGTGACGGCAAGTGCTGTGGCAGCACGAGTGCCGTCTGTTACAACGGCAAATGCTGCGGTTCCGGGATTATCTGCAACGGCGTGTGCTGCGATCCCAACGAAGTCTGCTGTGATGGCAAGAGGTGCGTGGATAAGCACGAATCCCCGATCAAGTGTTAAGTGACAAGCAGTTTTGCCGGGCGAGATCGAATTGAGGACGATCTCCGAGTCGCGAATAGTCAATCGAGCTTCTGCCAATCATCTCCAGAACAGTAGCCGCGCGAATTTATCTTGCCTAACATGATGGCTGCAGTGTTCATCGCCTCGCTCGATTACCGGGATCTGGCTCTTGTAGACCGTGAAGTAGGTCAGCGCCGCCGGTTCCCCTTCCCTTCCCCACCTTGGGCGCAGAAAGCGCCGCAATGTGCCGAGCGAGGTATCAGGCGGGAGGAGGAGAAGGAATTGACGCACAATAGCGGAATTATCCACTTTAGAGACCCAGTGGAATTTCTGGCATGATGGAAGCGCCGTGACAGGCAGCATGTACTTATGAGTTTTGGGATTAGCGTTTCGAGGCGTAGTGTCAGAATTGCGCTGGGCATTTTTCCGTAGGACCTCGGTTGCCAGACGTGGTACCGCCCCTGTCCCCCATAGATCGCCCAGCGCTGTTGACTTTTCGGTTGTTTCTTTTTATTTCGCCGCAATTTTCTCACCACGGGTCTTACACGATTTCAGACACTACCATCTGAAAGATTGGGCGCTGCTGCTTTGAGGTATGACCAAGCCTAAATCATAGATGAGCCGCCCGACAGTCCAGAGCGCCTCCTCTTTGTTGCCGAACATGTTCTACAGCTTGGGGGTGGGAGTCCCCTTTGAGCTAGCGAGCGACCCGGTCTCCGGGTCCAAGGTGGGGGTGTAGCATTTTCGCCTCAATGCGTATAACCCCAGGCCTTCACAAGAACACGGGGAGCCTGCGCTCGCCTTAAGGTCATTCTGACGACGTTGCTTTGGTTTGCCATTATCATTCCTCCTGCCGGCCAATCAGGAACGTGAAATAACAAGCCGGGCTGTGTAAAATTAATGAGAACCACCGGCGCGAGCGCCCTGCCAGGAGAACACCGGCGAGCGCCCTGCCTGGCATGATTATGCCGCTTCGCAGGAGATGCCTCGTGAACCAAATTCCGATCGCGTTTTTCGCCTCAATCATCATTTGTGCGATTCCGCTTCGCGCGATTCCGCTTTGCTTCGCGCAGCAGCTCTCGGCAGAAAGCAGCGCACCCGAAACGCAGTCACCCCCGCCTCAGCAAACGTCCCCAACGTCAACTCAGCCCGAGCCCGCCCGAATTGCGACGGGAAGCGTGATTCCGGCAGAGCTGACGAAGACGGTCGATGCCAAAAAAGCGAAGACCGGCGACGAAGTGATCGCCAAAGTCACCCAAGATCTGCGCGATATCTCCGGCGCTGTCGTGGTGCCAAAAGACACGAGAGTTTTTGGGCACGTCACCGAAGCTCAGCCGCGCAACAAAGTGCAGAAAGAGTCCCAGCTCGGCATCGAGTTCGACAAGGCAGTTCTAAAGAATGGCACACCCATGACGATACCCATGTCCATCCAGGCGATTGTCGCTCCGCCCACTCCCAACAATGGGCAGAGCTCGCAAACCACCCATCCAGCTGGACAGCCCATCCAAAATACGTCAAGCGCTTCCGGGGCCGGCGGCGGTCGTGTGATTGCGAATATGCCGACAGTCGACGACTCGGGTTCGACGGCATCTTCAAGCGGAAGCGACCGGCCGCCCATCACTGGAAACACGAAGGGTGTGATCGGAATTCCGAACCTTAGCCTCGCGGCTCCGAACGCGTCGCAAGGATCTGTGATGACATCCGAGAAAAATAACGTGAAACTCGACGAAGGCACGTTGTTGTTGCTGCGGGTGAATCAATGACCCGAACGAGGGCTCTTCCGTAAAGGTGATAGTCGCTTACTCGGAGACGACAGTAGGTGGGTGGACTGCATAACGCTCAGATGAACAACGCCGATTTCGGTTGAATGAAGAAATCAGAGAGGGCGAAGCGACCGACGATCTCTGGACCAAACCAGCGCGATACCGCGACACTGCCAACGCTGAGCGCAATCACTACAGGCGGATGACCAGATCAATGGCGGCGGCCCTCATCTTCCCGCGAAACAGGGTTTGCAGCAGGGCACGATAGCCGGATGACAAAGGAGCCGAAGCGATAGCATCGGCGATGTGGCCGGCTTCGCGTGGTAGATCCTCCTCGACAAGCAGCGGGCGTTCCGTCATTCGTTTGCCAAATTTAGGTTGCATGTCGCGCTGAACTTCAGCGTACGTGGGAAGCCTGGCATTGCCGTTGGGCGTATTGCACTTCATCGGGAGGCATACCATGATGAAGTAGAGGCATTTCTCGTCGAGCGCATCGCCCTGTACATTGTGAGCTACGACGGACCCCGCGGCTTGAAGCAGAATTGGTAACAAGCATCTTGCACCCTCCCGTTTATGGAGAAGGTTTAGGGTTTCACCTCGATAAGCCCCGAACTGATCGACCCGGGACAACCAAAGCGGACAGATAGTGAGGACGTTGAAATTCTTGCGCGATACCAGCGTTACGAATTCGCCAATGAGAACAAGCTGTATCAGGCCATGAATTAGCTTGAGCGTATCCGGCGGATGCGGCAAGGTGGGTATGTGCCGGCACTCGCAGTTGATGTCACGCATCACTCGGGTAGTGCTGACCTCGATTCAGCGCCTCAGCGCCGGGAGAAAGAGGGTTTGATGCGTAGGAGGTTTGGCCCCAGCCTTGCAACCTAGCTTCTCCGCGAACAACCGCCTCTAAGCTTTGCGCGGTCCGCGTCTACACACCAGCAAATCACGGATTCACCTGGATCTCAGCCATCATGCCGCCATCTTCATGATCCAGGACGTGACAGTGATAGACAAACGTGCCTGCAATTTCGGGATCGCTGAAATCCATTCGGACAGTCACGCTCGGATAAGGAGAGGTACCATCCCAATAAGGTACAAAGACGGTGTCCTGCATCACGGGGGTCTGCAAGGGCACTCCGTTGATCGCCATCACCAGAAAATGGATCTGGTGGATGTGAAACGCGTGTTCCTCGGAGCTGTGGTTTTCAATCGTCCAATCCTCGATCGCACCCACGTTGGTAACGATAGCGGGCGGCAGGGCAGCGTTGAACACCTGCGGCGTTTGTCCCTTGACGGTGAGGAAGTAGTTTGTGGGGCCGTTAGTGCCCTCGGTTGCCTCGGAGAAGTAGAGGCTTCTCTTGCATGTGGGCGTCGCATCGGCCAGATTGGCAAAGCGCCGCTTCAGCCGAGGAGCCGCGTTGGCGGCGGGAATGCGGTGTTTAGCGGGAACGCGTAATTTGAGTTGGCCAGCATCCGCACTGGTGATAATAGCGCCGAGCGGTTGCGCGACATTGGGGTTGCCCGCGGTCCCAGTATCGTACCCCAAATCGACAAAGAGGTTCCTTCCGCCCTCGGGCCCGCCGGTCATCACAAATTCGGCGCGGCCAGCCGGAGGAATTTGAATGTCAGTCACATAGGGGTCGCCGGTGACGGGGACCGCGTCGACCGAGATCAACTCAAGGTTCTCGGGAGCGTCGTTGGACCAAACCTGCAAGTCAACAAAGGCCTGGGTGGAAGCATTCACCACGCGCCAGAATTGCTGCTCCCCTGGGTCCGCGATAATCTGAGGCAATACACTATAAGAGCCCTTTGGGCCAAAAAAGTCCAGGTAAGGAACTGGCGCGAAATTGAGCGTCAATTCGTACGGCCCAGGCAGCCATGAATACGGATTCAGGAACTCCTGGCGAAGGATTAGCACTTGCTCCGTGAGTCCCGCTACCTGCGGCTTCACATTTTCGATGCCGCTTACGATGAGCGCTCCTGCCGCCCCGCCGTTGACTTGGACGGTGGTGAACCCGTGCGGATGGGGGTGATACCAGTACAGTCCCGGCGGTTCATTGCTCGGGATCTGAAGCGAGTACTGGAACGGCGGATCGGTGGGCTGGATGAGGGTGTTGATGACGTTGTCCTGACCGCAGACCGGCGGTACGTTGAGACCATGAAAATGCACGTTGGTGGTATATTCGGTCACCACGCCGCCATTACAGGAGGTGACCATGGGAGAAGCAGAAGCCTTAGGCGGTATTTTCATGGGGCCCATGTGCATCGATTGTGTCTTGCGTCGGGCGTTCGGCTGTATCTTGCGCGCGGCGTTCGGACCGGTAGGTGGTGCGAGATCGTTGGTCAAGGTCAGGTTCAACGTGTCGCCAGGATTGAGGCGCCACGTCGGGGCCTCGGTAGTACCAGAGTCGGTGGTGTAGTTGTAACAAAAGTGAGTGTATCCGTCCGAATCAACGCCGTCGTTCATCGCCAGCGCCAGCGTGAGCACGCCATTCTGGCTGTATAGGTCCAAGGGATTAGAAACGATGGTCCCTGTATCCTCAAGAGTGGGACGCGAAGGACAGTTCCCCACCTGCGCTGAGGCCGTGACCACGGCCAGTCCAAAAAGTTGCGCTGCGATCGCGAACCTGAAAAATCTACGCATACCCATGCTCCTTAAAAGTGCCGATGAAAGTTCCGATTCTTTACTGAACTGATGTGTAGGTGGACGCGGTACTCGACCATTGCCCTCCAACGTACGAGTACAGCGTCACATAAATGGTGCTGCCATTCGCCGGCAAACTGTTCACCGTCGTGGTCAGCACGTTGCCCAGGTTTCCGGACTGATAGACATCGTTTCCACCCGGAGCGATAGCGCTGATATCCACCCAGTACGCGGTGGCGCTTGCATCCGCGCTCCACGTAAACGTTGCCGTATTTCCGATGATCGTTGAGCCCGGAGTTGGCGTCCGCATGACCGCCAAAACCCCGGATCCATTGAACGCCGTGTACGTATATGAGTTGCCCACCCACGCGCCGTCGATCATCGAGTAGAGCGTGGCATAGACCGTGCTGCCATCGGTCGGCAACGAGTTCACCGTCAATTGCGTTACGTTGCCAATGTTGCCCGATTGCTCATACTCGTTTCCGCCAGCAATGTTGCCCACATCAAGCCAGTACGCCGTAGCGCTTGCCCCCGCGGTCCAAATGAAGGTCACGCTGCTGCCACTCAACGTCGCGCCGGGAGCAGGAGTCGTGATAACTCCGGCGGACGCTGCCACATTGAATCCCGTGTAGGTGTAGGCGTCGCTGATCCACGATCCATTGATCAGCGAGTAGAGGGTTGCATAGACTGTGCCGCCGTTGGTGGGCAGTCCGCTCGCGGTGGTCGTAAGCACATTGCCGAGGTTTCCGGATTGATAATACTGGTTGCCGCCGGCCGCGCTGCCAAGATCGAGCCAGTACCCTGTCGCACCCGAGCCCGCCGTCCAGTCAAACGTCACGGTGCTTCCGCTCAGAGTCGAACCCGGAGCCGGCGTCGTCAATACGCCAGGCACCGCCGTCACACCATACGCCGTGTAAGTGTAAGCGTTGCTCATCCACGTTCCACCGATCAGCGAGTAGAGCGTCGCGTAGACGGTGCCGCCGTTGGTGGGCAGTCCGCTCGCGGTGGCGGTCAGCACATTGCCCAAGTTTCCGGATTGATAGTACTGGTTGCCGCCGGCTACGTTGCCGATGTCGAGCCAGTAGGCCGTCGCACTCGAACTAGCTGTCCAGTCGAAGGTCACGGTGCTTCCACTCAAGGTCGTACCCGGAACCGGCGTCGTCATGACAGCCGGGCCGCTGTTCGAGCTGAAGGCAGTGTAGGTGTAAGCATTGCTCACCCAGGAACCGTTAATCATCCAGTACAAAGTGACATAAACCGTACTGCCGTTGGTCGGCAAACTGCCCACGGTGGCTGAGAGAGTACTGGTGGGAAGGCTTCCGGATTGATAGTAAGTGTTACCGCCGGCGGTGCTCCCCACATCAATCCAGAATGCGGTAGCGTTGGACGGGCCATACCACTGGAAGGTTGCGCTGTTGCCCGCCAGCGTCGATCCAGAGACTGGGTTATACAAGCCGGGCTGGAGGGTGGGCACGACCGCAATCGACAGCAAGTTCCCGCCTTGGGGGTCGAATTCCGGTGATGCGGCATTTTCCGTCAACGTGCACTGGCCGCCGCCAGCACTCACATCGAGGATGCCTATTGAAGACGGCGAGCCGAACTCGGCCACGTAGAGCACGGAGCCCGAACCGGCGGGTACTTGCGTCGCCAGGCCGGCCGTCCATGCAAATGAGTTGGCGTTATCGAAACCGCTAAGCTGAGTGGAAATGCAGCCCGGAGAAACTGTTCCCGTGGTTGTATCGAAGAACGCGGCAGAGACCTGGCCGGAAGTATTGTTGGTGACGTAGAGCATCGTCCCATCGGGACTGAGAAGAACGTTATTGGAGTTGAAGCCCGACGGCAAATTATAGAGAACGGTCGGGGCCAACTGGCCTGACGAAATATTCGAGACTTCGACCGCCGCACCACTCGCGTCGTCGGCAAAGATGGCCCAATTCCCATCCAGGCTGATGACCACATCGCTGGGAAAATTGTCAGTGGCAGACCCAGTGGAGCTTTGCGCGTCGCCATTGGAAACCGGCACACCGCCGGACACATCAAACGACTCAATCGAACCGTCTCCATAGGCCACAACCAGCATGTTGCCAGACGGCGATAATGCCATTCCCTTGACCGTGCCGCCATTGAGGCCGCTCGGGGAGATGTCGCTGAGGAATTGCAGTGCGCAACCCGACTGAACCGCGAAGGTTGCCAGGGTGGAGGAGGATGAGAAACTGGCATAGAGGTAGCCGCTATTCATCACAATGCCCACGCCGTTGTCGGTGCCGTTGTCGTTGGCGGAAGCTGCAAAACTGCCAACCACAGTTTGTGTCAGGGCCTGTATTCCGACGATTGTGTTGCTGGATCCCTCGGAAAGATAGACGCACGGCGAAGTGGCGCTGTTCAGCACGTTTATCCGGTTCGCCGCAAAATACCCGCCCGAAGACCCCTCCGCGCCGAAGTTTACTGCCGTTGGGTTAGTCAGTGTACCGTCGGCTGCTATGGCGAAGAAAACAGCGGAGTCAGACCCTCCCGGGCCATTGTCATTGTCGTCATTTGTAACCAGGTAGCCGGTCGCGCCTGCGGGAAGGGCTGCAAACGCAGTCGGTTCTGTCACCGACAGCGTCAGCCAGGTCAAGAGGAAAAAGACTCTCATCAACCCTTTCATAGTTGGCTCCTCAAGTGAATCGCAATACTGATCACGATACTGATTGCGATAGAGTTCCAATCACTTTTCCGCCTGAACTCCCGGCGTTTCGGCAAGGGCTTGGTTTGCACTTGTGTCGAACAGGACTTCATGCTATACCGCGTCATAAAGCTCCTACCAGCCCCACATCCGGCGATCGCTTCACAAGAAAATGCAAAAAATAACTTGACAGCGTGGAATGCATGTTATATATAGCATGGAATTCTATTTTGGATACAATATAAAAAACTGTTGTATACAAGATTGAATATTAGATCAAGCGGCCTGCCAATCTACTTCCGATAGATTGTTTACATTCCCTGGAGGAGAACAATGCGTATTTCGACGCTTTGCAGTGCGCTCTTATTGGTATTCACAGTGCTCGCCGCTGGCTTGGCGCTTGCGCAGAGCGATACGAATGGCACCTGGACGCAGATGACGAACGTCCCGATCAACCCGGACACGATGTTCATTCTTACCGACGGTTCGATTGCCGTCGTTGACTACGCAGCCGGGGATGTGTGGCGCCTGGTGCCGGATAAGACCGGCCACTATCTGAATGGAACCTGGGTTCCCATGGGCTATATGCCGGCGGAGCCGACGGACCCGACCTTGACATTGACTAGTTTTTCCCAGACCGGACAGGTCGTAACATTCACGTTCAATGCAGTAGCCAAGGCACCACCTACGGGTACTATTTATACTCTGAACATCAGTAGTCCTGCAGGCGCCTTTTTGAATGGGCAGGTTGTAACGACGTTGTCCGGTGCTACTACAACCACATTTACCGCTGATGTTACTGGCGGGGTCAATCCAACAAGCACTACGGCTATCACAGGGACAACTAGCGCAACCTGCAGAACCGCCGCAAACACAGCGGGCACCAATACCACTGGCGCGGGGTATAACGGCTGCCCATATGCTCCCTACGACATGCCTGGCGCCGTTCTTGAGGATGGGCGCCTGGTCATTCAAGGCGGCGAATACATCTATGACGCGGCCTTCAATGATTATGCAGCCGAGACAACTCAGGGCGCTGTCTGGAACTGGCAGACGAACACGTGGTCGATCCTCACTCCGCCCAGCGGCTTTACCTCGATCGGCGACGCCGACTCTATCGTTCTTGCCAACGGGCAGTACATACTGGCTCGGAATTCTGGGGGTACGGGGAACGTCGCTATCATGACCCCTGAAGGAAGCCCAGGAAACTTTGGTCCGTTGACGTGGACGGTCCTCGCCCCGCCGGGCAAAGCCGAAAGCTCCTCCGAAGAAGACTGGGTGCTGCTACCGGACGGATCGATTTGGACCCCCGATGTCGGCAAGGAGCCCGAGTCCGAGCGTTATATACCGCCGTACCTGTCTACCGCCGATCCCACCACCGGCCAATGGATCCAGGCGGGCAACGAACCAAGTACGATAGGCGTTACGGTGGATAAGGGCGCCGACGAAGATGGCGCGAACGTCCTCCTGCCTAACGGCACCGTGTTCACCATTTCCGGGAACCCTTCTGCCTCCGGCGGAGGGGTGAATGCGATCTATACGCCACCAACCACACTCCTGGGAACGGGCACGTGGTCGGCAGCGCCAAACTACCCGACAGACCCGGCGGAGGGGAACACTTACTACGCCGACTGCGATGGTCCGGCCTCTCTGCTGCCCAACGGCAACGTGTTCTTTACCGGCAACGCAGAGGCCTGCTACGACACCCCGAGCGAGTTCTTTGAATACATCCCAGGGAACCCGAATCTGGTCCAAGTCGTCAGTCCCTATGATTCCTTTCTCGGGGTGAACATCGCGAGCGAGATTTCCTCGTTCTACTCCCGCTTTATCGTTCTTCCCGATGGCAATATGCTCTACAGCTGGGACGACGCGTTTGAAACTTACATTTTCACACCCAACGCCAATGGCGGAACCGGATCTGTGAATGGCGGTCCGAATCCGGCCTGGGCGCCAACCATCACTTCGTACCCGCTGACGGTTTCGCCGGGCACGACCAACTATGTTGTTTCTGGCACCCAGTTCAACGGGGTCTCAGCGAGCGGCTACTACGGCGACGACGAACAGAATGCTTCCAACTATCCTTTGGTCAGCTTCACCAACGGGACTACTGGTGACGTGCAGTTCGGCCGCACCCACGATCACAGCACGATGGGGGTACAGACTGGCGCGGCGACCGTTTCCACGTATGTCGACACGCCGGCAGATCTTGAGTGCGGCTCGGCGAACATGGTGGTGATTGCCAACGGCATCTCGTCCACTCCGATGCCAGTTACGGTGGATTGCACGAACTCGGCACCGGCCATCATGACGAGTCCGTCGAATAACTCCACTTTGACGGGCACAAGCGCGGTCTTCCAGTGGGAAGCGAGCACGGCGGCGTCGGCCTATTGGGTAGATATCAGTGCGGTTCAGGCAGGCGGGAACGATGTCTATCAGTCCGGCAGCCTACCTTCGACCCAGCAACAACTCATCGTTAGCAGTTTGCCTGCGAACGGCGGCACCCTCTACGTAACGTTGCGTTCGCTCTTCGGCCATCTGTGGGTGAGTAACTCCTACACTTATACGCAGGCCACTATAAACTCGAGCATCGCTGCCGTAATAACCTCGCCGACTCCGGGTTCAACTCTAACGAGCTCCGCCCCAATATTCACGTGGTCTATCGGTCAAGGTGGGCCGGGCTTAGACTCGACAGGCTACTGGCTAGATATCGGCAGTTACGCAGGTGGCGACAACTACTTTAGCTCCAGCGAAGATTGGGCTGGCACGTACCAAGCGACGGCCGGCTTGCCCGTAAACGGCAGCACGGTCTACGTGACTCTGTTCACCTATGCGGGCGGACAGTGGCAAGCCCCTAATGAATATACCTACACAGCTTTCAATGCAGCTGCGAGTGCAGCGACGTTGAGCTCGCCGGCGCCGAGCAGCACGCTGACCGGCTCCAGCGTGGCGTTCTCTTGGTCGGCAGTCACCGGTGCCACTGACTACTGGCTGGATGTCAGTGCGATTCAGCCGGGCGGCAACGATATCTATCAGTCGAAAGCAACGACGAAGACTTCGTTGACCGTGAACGGTCTACCCACCAACGGCATCCCGGTTTATGTGACCCTGTACACCGAATTCGGCGGACAGTGGTTCGGCAACCAGTACACCTTCACGTCGTTCAATTCGGCGACCGGGGAGGCGACGATGATCTCGCCGACGCCTGGGTCGACGCTGAGCGGGAACCAGGCAACGTTCACGTGGACCTCGGATGCAAATGCCACAGCGTACTGGCTGGATATCAGTGCGATTCAGCCGGGCGGCAACGATGTCTTCCAGTCGGGCAGCTTGCCCGGCACATCGGTGACGGTGTACTCGCTGCCAGGGACGTATCCAGCAACTCCGATCTACGTGACCTTGTACTCGCTGGTGCAAGGACAGTGGGTGAGTGTGCCGTACACTTACAATTCCGGTCCGGGGGTTAAGTAAGAGTAGATTGGTCGCCCGTCATCGCCCGAACACACCGGCGATGACGGGCAGCAATTCACGATACAAGATTGATCATGAAGCCAGAAGTTAACGCCGGGTCGAACCGGATAGCAGAGGGAGAAAAAACATGAGCACCCTTAGCGAAACGAATAAAAGGAGCGATTTTATGAGTAGCCGCAATCTGTTAGTACTGATTCTCTGTTTCCTGGCGCTTCCGTGCGCTCTAGTTGCGGTAGCTTCGGCTCAATCCGGTCATGATCCGGTGCCGACGAAAGCTAAATCGACTCTGCCAGCCCCGCGCGTCCCCGCCAATCCCGGTAGGACGCCGATGCTGATCAAAGATGCGCACGGCGTGGACCACTACGTTATGGTTGGAGGAGATGGACGAGAGGGTGCCCAGGCACAACGCGGCTCGCAGTTGGCAGATTTTCCGACCAAGCCTGCAGCGTCTGCGGCTCCGGGAAGAGAAAATCCCGAGATGCAAAAACCCGCTGCGCTTAGAGCCGGTGCGGATGGCACGCCCCTGATGGGTCATACTAACGTCACAGTGAAACAGCTCCATGACCGGATGCGCCAGCGGAAGCAAGAACAATCGGACCGACTACGATCTGAGCAGGAGCAATCGCAGCAGCAAAGTGAAGGGGACAGCGGCCATCCTCAGTAACCTAATTTTGGGAACGCTGAGACGCAACATCGCCCCTTTTATTAGATACAAATATTTGGATACAAACCCGTCGATTACGGTTTCCCACCCGAAAGGTCTGTAAAAATTGACAGGCCGTACCGTAATCGCCGGGTTTGTATCCAATATAAATTTCTCTGAATTGCAGCATTGACTTCCATCTGCTTCTCATTCCCAGGAGGAACGATGCGTTCTCTGACGCTTTGCGCTGTGCTGTCAACCATATTCACGATCCTAACCAGTGGCGTAGCGTTCGCTCAAAGCGATTCGAACGGCACGTGGACGCAGATGACGAACGTCCCGCTCAACCCGGATACTATGCTCCTTCTTACCGACGGTTCGATTGCCGTCCAAGACTACGCCGAAAGCGACTGGTGGCGGTTGGTTCCTGACCAGTTCGGCCACTATCTCGACGGAACTTGGGTTCCTATGGGCAACATGACTGTCCAGACGACCGGCACGTGCACTACGACGCCGGGCACAGGTGGTGAGGGAAAGGGCACCGGCTATTACGGTTGTCCCTACGCTCCCTACGACTATGCATCCGCTGTCCTCATGGACGGACGTTTGGTTGTGCAAGGGGGCGAGTACATCTATGACGGCGCAACGAACTACTACTCTGCGGAGACCACGGAAGGTTCGGTTTGGAACTGGCAGACGAATAGCTGGGTAACTCTAACTCCACCCACCGGCTTTACCAGGATAGGCGACGCCGACTCTCTCGTTCTGGCCAACGGGCAGTACATACTGGCCAATAATTCTGTAACGGGGCAAATCGCGATCATGACCCCCGAAGGGAGTCCCGGGAGCTTTGGTCCGTTGACGTGGACGGTCCTCTCCACACCGGGCAAAGCCGAGGGCTCCAGCGAAGAGGACTGGGTGCTGTTGCCGGACGGATCGGTCTGGACCCCCGATATCAAGGAGGAGCCCGAGTCCGAGCGTTATATACCGCCGTACCTGTCTACCGCCGATCCCACCACCGGCCAATGGATCCAGGCGGGCAACGAACCAAGTACGATAGGCGTTACGGTGGATAAGAGCGGCACCGAAGATGGCGCGAACGTCCTCCTGCCTAACGGCACCGTGTTCACCATTTCCGGGAACCCTTCTGCCTCCGGCGGAGGGGTGAATGCGATCTATACGCCACCAACCACACTCCTGGGAACGGGCACGTGGTCGGCAGCGCCAAACTACCCGACAGACCCGGCGGAGTCGAACACTCACTACGCCGATTGCGATGGTCCAGCCTCTCTGCTGCCCAACGGCAACGTGTTCTTTACCGGCAACGCAGAGGCCTGCTACGACAGCCCCAGTGAGTACTTTGAATACGTTCCGGGGAACCCGAACTTGGTCCAAGTCGTCAGTCCCTATGATCCTGTTTTAGGGGCGCCGGTCGCGACGGTGATTGCCTCGTACTATTCGCGCTTCATCGTTCTGCCTGACGGGAACATGCTCTATAGCAACGACGATGGCTTTGAAACCTATATTTTCACACCCAATGCCAATGGCGGAACCGGATCTGTGAATGGCGGTCCGAATCCGGCCTGGGCACCCACCATTACCTCGTACCCGCTAACGGTCTCGCCGGGCACGACCAACTACGTGGTTTCCGGAACCCAATTCAACGGGGTTTCAGCCAGCGGGTATTATGGTGACGACGAACAGAATGCTTCGAACTACCCCGTCATCAATTTCACCAACAACACGACCGGTCACGTGCAGTTTGGCCGCACCCACGATCACAGTACGATGGGGGTGCAGACGGGAGCAGCGACCGTTTCCACGTACGTCGACACGCCAGCCAATTTGGAGTGCGGTTCGGCAACTATGGTCGTGATCGCGAATGGCATCTCGTCGTCCCCCGTGCCGGTGACGGTGGACTGCACGAACTCTTCGCCCGCGATTATGACGAGTCCGTCGAACAACGCGTCTTTGCTCGGTCCTACGGCAATCTTCCAGTGGGAGGCCAGCACCTCAGCGTCTGCGTACTGGGTGGATGTCAGTGCCGTTGCGGCGGGTCAAGCCGATCTGTATTCATCGGGCAGTTTGCCCTCAACCACACAATCGGTGACGGTAAGTAACTTGCCAGTAAACGGAGCCACGCTCTACGTGACCCTCTACTCACTGTTCGGCCATTTGTGGATTAGCAATTCCTACACCTATTCTGCCTTCAATGCGCAGACCGGCGCTGCCGCTATGAACTACCCGCCGCCATCCTCGACGCTTACGAGCCCAAGTGTAAGTTTCAGTTGGACAGAAGGTAAGGGAGCTTCCGCTTACTGGCTGAACATTAGCGCAGTCGCTCCCGGCGGAGGCGATGTATATAACTCGGGAGCCTTCGACAACATCTTGGGAAATGATGGGTATCCTGTTGCGCTTCCGGTGAGCGGCTTGCCCACCAACGGCGAAACTCTGTACGTGACCCTGTACACCCAAATGAACGGGCAGTGGTTTAGCAACTCGTACACCTACACAGCTTTCAATGCAGCAAACAGCATAGCCACGTTGAGCTCGCCGGCGCCGAGTAGCACGCTAACCGGCCCCAGCGTGGCGTTCTCTTGGTCGGCAGTCACCGGTGCCACTGACTACTGGCTGGATGTCAGTAAGGTCGGGCCGGGCGACAACGATATCTACCAGTCGAAAGCAACAACGAAGACTTCGTTGACCGTGAACGGTCTGCCCACCGACGGTGTCCCGGTGTATGTCACCCTGTACAGCGAAATCGGCGGACAGTGGTTCAGCAACCAGTACACCTTCACGTCGTTCAATTCGGCGACCGGGGAGGCGACGATGATCTCGCCGACGCCTGGGTCGACGCTGAGCGGGAACCAGGCAACGTTCACGTGGACCTCGGACGCAAATGCCACAGCGTACTGGGTGGATATCAGTGCGATTCAGCCGGGCGGCAACGATGTCTTCCAGTCGGGCAGCTTGTCGGGCACGTCGGTGACGGTGTACTCACTGCCGGGGACGTATCCAGCTACTCCGATCTACGTGACCTTATACTCGCTGGTAAAAGGACAGTGGGTGAGTGTGCCGTACACTTACAATTCCGGTCCGGGGGTTAAGTAAGAGTAGATTGGTCGCCCGCCATCGCCCGAACACACCGGCGATGACGGGCAGCAATTCACGATACAAGATTGATCATGAAGCCAGAAGTTAACGTCGGGTCGAACCGGAAAGCAGAGGGAGAAAAGCATGAACACCCTTACCGAAACGAATAAAAGGAGCGATTTTATGAGTAGCCGCAATTTGTTGATGTTGATTATCTGTTTCCTGACTTTCTCGGTTGGAACGTTTGGCCAGACGCCGCAGCAAGATCAAGTTAGCTATCAGAACTCGCATCCTCCGCGTCTTACCGTCGTTGCCCACGGATCCAGCTTGGCTGGCATCTTGGAAGAAATTCACGCCAAGACCGGCGTTGTGTTCGCTGGCAACGTGCCCGAGGAACGCATTTCGGGCCAATTTGGGCCAGGAATTCCGCGTGAAGTGATCGAAAAACTGCTCGCAAACACTCGTTCCACTTATACGATGGCAAGCGACGGCACCCCCTATTCTGTAACCAAGGTCGTCTTTCGTACACCTTCTGACAAGAACCCAATGACAACTAGCGCTGCGAAAAACGAGAATCCCAGGAATTCCGAGTCGCGTCCCCCAGCTTCTTCCACCACGACCGCAGCTGCCGACAATGCTGGGCAACAGAAGCCCGCTACAAGTCTCGTGGCCAGCCCCGACGGGTCACCCTACGTCGGGAAATCCGCTGTTTCGGTGCAGCAGCTCCACGAGCGTATGAGGCAGGCGAAGAAGCAACAATCGGAGCGGTTGAGCCAACAGCAAAACGAAGAGGACGGCCATTCCCAGTAATAGTAAGCGGGCCGCGCAGTGTCGATGAGGAGTGTCTTCCCCCCCAAGAGCGTCTCGAAGGTTTTTGGTTGCGTTGCATGAATAACGACGAACGTGATTCTGAACCTCTCATGTACTGGTCGGCTTTTTGGGGCAGCTATGGCGAGCGTAGGCCCGAAGTGATGTGAACATGACGATAACCTGTTGCAAGGAGACGTATGTATCTAGTAGGAAGTAGCATTGCGGAGAACCGCCCGAATATTCCTGGCTTTGAAAGAAAATTAGATTGTACGAAATGGACAACCACCATTATTAGATCTCTGACATTAGTGGCGTTTTCTGTGCTCTTGCTGATCTCCCCTAGCCTTTCGCACGCCCAATCCGAAGTTGCGCTTTACAATTTTCCGGGCACTATCGCGGATGGCTTCGGTCCGGAGTCCAATCTAACCTCTTATAACGGAAATTTTTATGGTACGACCATCTACGGCGGAACTTATGACGCCGGGACCGTGTTCGAGCTTTCGCCGAGCTCCACCGGAGGTTGGAATGAAACCGTCCTCTATAGCTTTACTGGAGGCGGAGACGGCGGATATCCTACTTACTCCAACGTGGTTTTCGATAGTGTCGGCAACCTCTACGGAACCGCGTACCAGGGAGGCCACAATGACTACGGCGTCGTGTTCGAGCTTAGTCCGGTTGGAGATAGCTGGTCGGAGACAGTCATCTACAACTTTCTCAATGGCTCGGACGCTGCCTATCCCATAAACGGCCTCATTATGGATAGCGCGGGTAATCTCTACGGCAGTTCTTATCTTGGGGGCGGTGGAAATGGAGCTGTCTTTGAAGTAAGCCCCTCTAGCAGCGGCTGGACCGAACAAGTTATCTACGAGCTTAGTACTTCCTACGCTGGGTTGACGATGGACACCAGCGGAAACATTTATGGCGTCACCTATCAGTCGCAGGTTTTCGAGCTCTCACCCAACGGCGATGGCGGCTGGACTCCAACCATAATCCACACTTTTACTGGTGCTCCCACAGACGGCAATGTTCCTCAAGGAACTCCCGTCTTTCATGCCGGAAATCTTTACGGCACGACAACCACCGGCGGGACCAAGAATTTTGGAACGGTCTACGAGCTGATTCCTGGAAAGAAAGGGGTTTGGACGGAGAAGCTCCTTCACTCTTTTGCCGGCGCTACAAAAGATGGCAATGAGCCTTGGGCAGGGGTTACATTTGATTCGGCCGGAAACATTTACGGCACCACTCTCACTGGCGGGAAGTCCGGCCTTGGTACCGTTTACGAGCTTGTGGCCCCAGCCAGTGGCAGCACCTACACAGAGAAAGTTCTTTGGAGTTTCACCGGCGTGGATGGCAACGGGCCCTATAGCAGTCCCCTTGTCGAGAACGCCCTAGTCTATGGCACGACTTTTACCGGCGGTTCGGAGGGAGACGGCGTATTCTTCGAAGTAGACCCCGCGGCTACAGCAACCAAAACCACACTCTCATCTTCGCCTAAAACGGCACCCTATGGCGCAACGGTGACCTTCACTGCCGTGGTTTCTCCTGCTCCACCAGATGGAGAAACGGTGTCGTTCATGGTCGGCACCAGCGTACTCGGAACGGGAACACTCAGTGGAGGCTCAGCTAGTTTTGAAACCTTCTCGCTTCCAGTAGGTACAACTAAGTTGACCGCGACGTACAGCGGTGACTTGAAATTCGATCCCAGCACCTCAACAGCGCTGAGCGAAGTTGTGACCAAGGCAAGCACTTCCACAACCCTATCATCCTCGGCGAATCCGTCCACCTCCGGGGAGTTGGTCACTTTCACGGCCATGGTGGTATCCTCGACGGGAACTCCCTCTGGAACTGTGACCTTCAAGGCCGGATCGACGACATTGGGAACTGAAACACTCAGCGATGGAACTGCGTCGTTCTCTACCGCTGGGCTTGCCGTTGGAACAAACAGTATCACTGCAGTTTATGCAGGCAATACCGACTACGCTACTAGCAAGTCCCCAGTGTTGAACCAAAAGGTCAGCCAATAGAGGGTTCCCTTGTCGTCACAGTGGCGTTTGGTTCTGGATTAACGCACTCGGATATGTCTGACGAGCGAAACTCTAGGCATGTCTCGCTGCGAGTACCCGCTTGACTTGTTCCGAAGAACTCTGTGCGATCACCGAAACGCTAAGCGCTCTTTGCAAATTTCATTATAATCGGTCATTTTCGTTTTACTGCTGATAGCGTTCGCGGGGCGAAAGAAGAATCCCAGCCGGCGTCGGCCGGACGGGTAACCTCTATATCGCTGCAGAACGGCGAGTCGAGGAGTTGAACTTGGAAGCAACGGAACTTCGAGCGCAACGTCAGTTGGATACGTTGCGCCGTGAGCAGGAGCAGGAGGAGGCCGAGCGCCGCGCGGACGCAGATGAACTGAGAGAGGAGCGCCGCAATGCCAGGGCAAGCTGCGCAAGTTAGGCGAAGATGTCTCGGAGATGCTGGAGTACGTGCCCGCCAGCTTCGTGGTGATTCGCCACGTGCGCACCAAGCTGAGCTGCACAAAGTGCGATTGCATCGTGCAGGCGGAAGCGCCGAGCCGACCGATCGCGCGTGGCCTAGCCGGGCCGGGGCTGCTGGCGCACGTTCTGGTGAGTAAGTACTGCGATCATCTTCCGCTGTATCGGCAAAGCGAGATCTATGCTGATTTCGCTACTCTCCTAAGGACACTCACTGTGCCACCGCGACGAGATCAAAGCCAAGCTGGCGTGCATGCCGTCGGAGGCGTGCTTCCATGCGGTTGCGATGCTGTGCTTCGTATTCAGCGAAGACGCTCTCGTCATATGATTGGCGGGTCGTGACCAAACGGTATACGACACGCGAGAGCTTGTGAGCCGCCGCAGTGATCGCTTTCGGCGTGCCAAGTTTCGTGCGCATCCTTCGGTAGTAGCTCCCCAGAAACGACTGGCTCCTATGTAGTGACTGGGCAGCCAAGCGTAAGGCTATTGCCGCTCGATTCTTAACAACTCGGGTTTGGACAGACAGGATCTTACCGCCGCTGATGCGATTGTCTGGGCATAGTCCCAGCCAAGATGCAAAAGCCGATGCATTGGCAAATCGCGACAGGTCGGTGCCAATCTCGGCGAAGAGAACGTGAGCAGTGAGTGCATTGATCCCGGGGATTTCGGTCAAGTCGACGCCGAACACCCGGTAGAGATGGTTGCGCAGATCAAACCTCATCTCATTGCGACGCGGTTTATGGCGATCCTTCGGTTTGCACAGTGGGGCCTGCGTGACATCGATTTTGGAATCGAATGAAATCAAGTGCTGCTCGATTTCGAGATCACATGCCCCGATCAGCTGTTGGTAGTGCCGGTATGCCATGAGCGATTGGCGCAATGTGAATACGTGCTCGCGTCTGTAATCGCCAACAAGTGCTGCGGCGATGGTTTCCTGGGTCGCATTGATACGAGGATCGCGCAATTTCGCCAGAACTTGGGGATCCCGCTGGCCACTCAAAATCGCCTCGATGATCGCCATTCCGGTGAGCCCTGTGATGTCGCTGATAACGTGATGGAGTTGCAGGTTCATCTGGTCCAGCGCCTTTTGCATGTGCTGTACGTGAGCGCTCGCCATCTGGATCAAGCCTTCGCGATGGCGCAAAATCGACCAGATTACGCAAACCGCCTGCCGAGGTCTGAAGGACGCTCGCAGTAGTCCCACTGAGTGCAGGTATTGCAGCCATTGACAGTCGGACACATCGGTTTTGCGGCCAGGTACGTTCTTGACGTGCCGAGCGTTGACAAGAAACACTTCGAAGCCAGACTCCTCCAGGATCTGGAAAAAGGGAATCCAGTACACGCCTGTGGACTCCATGGCAACGCTCTCGATGCCGCACTGCCGAAGCCAGTTAGCCGCGGCCTTCAGATCGGCCGTGAACGTGTGGAAGCATCGAACCGGCTGCGAATCGCGGCCAACTGGAACCGCGACATAGATTTCCGTAGCGCCGATATCCACACCGGCGGCGTGCAGCTGCAGAATGCGGGGCGAAGCAAACGATGTGCTGGATGGCTTTCGTAATCGTGGCATGTAGTCTCCCTTCAAATAGCACGCGGGCGGCCCGGACTGTGGGTATGAGTAATCTCCTAAACGGGATCGACTGTCAGGTTGACGGCCGTCACCACTGTCTTGACCACGGAGTCCGAGACCACGCTGAATTTCGGGCTTTTCCGAGCACCGCTGAGTAGTCGGCCTACTTGCCGCCCCATGCGGAAATGATGCTATCCCGACGCGTTCGTGACGCGCACGCTGCCTAGTGTTCCTTCCCTGCTTGATCCGACGGCCCGGGTCTCTCGCTGAAGTGGCCCCACTGAAGTGGCCCCACTTCGATCATTACATTTGGCCCCACCCTAACCGATAGATCGGCCTACCCTGTCTGCGAAGCAGACGGGGAGGGCGATGGACAGGAGACGCAAGGTGGAGCTATTCGAAGAGATCAGGCGCGAACATGCGCACGGAGCGGGCACGATTCGTGCGGTCGCAAAGAAGCTGGGCGTGCATCGGCGAATGGTGCGACAGGCCCTGGCTAGTTCGATTCCGCCGGAGCGCAAACTGGCGGCGCGAAACAAGCCGAGGCTGGGTCCGGTGATGGGGTTCATTGACGAGATTCTGCGCGAGGATCAGACGGCGCCGCGTAAACAGCGGCACACCGCACATCGCATCTGGGAACGAATCCGGCAAGAGCGCTCGGACCCTGTGACGGAAGCGACGGTGCGCCGTTATGTGCGGGAGGGCAAGCAAAAGTTAGGACTCACCGTGCGCGAGACGTTCGTGCCGCAAGTCTACGACTGGGGTGGCGAGGCGCAAGTGGATTGGTACGAAGCCATGGCCGACTTCGCGGGCGAACGATTGCGGGTTTACATTTTTGCGATGCGCTCGATGGCGAGTGGCGGAGCGTTTCACGTGGCCTACTATCACGCCACGCAACAGGCCTTTCTGGAAGCGCACGAGCTGGCCTTTAACTATTTCGGTGGCGTATTTCGGCGCTTACGCTACGACAACCTGAAGAGTGCGGTGAAGAACTTTCTGCGCGGCCATCAGCGGGAGGAGACGGCACGATTGATTGCATTCCGCTCGCACTGGGGGTTTCAGACGGAGTTTTGCAATCTGGCGCGGGGCAACGAGAAGGGCGGCGTGGAGGGCGAGGTAGGTTACTTCCGCCGGAATCATCTGGTGCCGGTTCCGCAGGCGCAGAACCTGGAAGAGTTGAACGAACAGTTACGACGTGATTGTCAGCAAGACGAACAGCGTCGGATCGCAGGCAAGCCGATGTTGATGGGCGAAGCGATGCGGATCGAACGCGAGCATTTGCTGCCGCTGGCTGGGGAAGGATTCGAACTGGCGGAGGTCAGTTTCCCAACGGTAGACAGTAAGGGCTGCGTGAAGGTGCGCACGAACTTCTACTCGACGCCATTGCGGCCAGGGGCGCGTCCGCAAGCGAAACTGCTGCCGGCGTATGTCGAGGTCTGGCAGGCGCGGGAGTGCGTGGCGCGGCACGAGCGCAGCTTCGGACGCTAATGAGCAAGTGCTCGATCTGGAGCACTATCTCGACGTGCTGGAGAAGAAACCGGGAGCGCTGGCGGGATCGAGTCCACTGCGGCGGTGGCGGGAACGCGGACGGTGGCCGGCGAGCTTCGACGAGCTCTGGCAAAGCTTGCAGGAGCGACACGGCAAAAACTCGGGCACACGGGAGATGATCGAGTTACTCACGCTCGGCAAGCGTTACTGTTGGGAACGGCTGCAGCAGGCGGTGGAGAAGGCACTGGCTTTGGGTTGCACGGATGCAGCCGCGGTGCGGCACTTGCTGACGGCGACGGAACTGGGTCGCCCGCGCCCCGAGTTACTTGATCTGAACGGACTGGAACGCTACCAACGACCATTGCCGCAGATGAATGAGTATGACCAGTTACTCAGCCTGGCTGCCAGCACGGCGGAGGTGGCGCGATGAAAGAGCAAACCCAGGCTCTCGAACATGCCAGCGTCAAACAGTATTGCAAGGCGCTGCGCGTTCCGATGATCGGAGCGCACTTCGTGCAACTGGCGGAGCAGGCCGTCAAAGAACAGCGCAGCCACATCGGGTATCTGGAAGCGCTGCTCACGATGGAGTCGGAAGAGCGCGACCGGCACGCCATTCAGCAGCGGCTGCGCGATGCCAAACTGCCGCGGCTGAAGACGCTGGAAGAGTTCGACTTCAACCAGGCGCGACAGATTCCGGCGGCGAAGATCCGCGAACTGGCCGAAGGCGGCTACATCGAGCGCGCTGAACCCGTGGTGCTGATGGGCGAATGTGGTACCGGCAAGACGCACTTAGCGACGGGCTTGTGCGTGGCTGCGTGCCGACAGAAACGAAGGGCACGATTCACCACGGCCGCGAACCTGGTCAATGAACTGGTCGAAGCGCGGCAACACAACGCGGTGAAACGAGTGCTGGCGCGCTGGTTGCGCTACGACGTGATCGTGCGCTCGATGAAGTCGGCTACGTGCCGTTGGCTGACATCGGAGCCGAGTTCCTGTTCCAAGTGATTGCCGAAAGTGCCGAGCGAGCCACCTTGATCGTGACCACGAATCTTCCGTTTTCCGAGTGGACGCAGGTGTTTCCCAATCCGCGCTTGTGCAAGGCGTTGCTAGATCGAATCACCGACCGAGCGCACATCATCGAGACCGGCGCCGATTCATACCGCTTTCGCAGAACCCTGGAGGTGCGACAGAAAAAGAAAGCATCGTAAGCGGCTGCTTCTATAGCGCTGGGCAAGGGAAGGAACTCAAACGTTTCGTGGCACGCTGCAGGCCGATGCCTATGCGGGATTCAATCAGCTCTACGAAAATGGGCGCATCGAGCAAGCCGCGTGTTGGGCGCATGTGCGGCGCAAGTTCTACGATCTGGAGCAAGCGCACGCTTCGCCGGTGGTGCGGGAAGCGCTGATGCGGATCGGGGCGCTGTATGGAATCGAAGAACAGATTCGCGGTAAGCCGCCGAACGAACGCCGCGCCGTGCGCCAGGCGCAGGCCCAGCCGCTGCTCGACTCCCTGCGACAGTGGTTCGAAGCGACGTTGTCGAAGCTCTCGCGCAAGTCGGAGACGACGGCGGCGATTCGTTATGCCCTTTCGCGATGGGACGCGCTTACGCGCTATATTGTAATAGCTCAGACTTGATCTGACATTCTAGTTATAGTTCAGGCGGCGGTTTCCGCAGCCGCCCCTCCGCCTGCGCTCCGCTGCGCAGGGCTCCGCTCCGGCTCCGGCGCGGGAGTCGAGAACGAGTCGAGTATTTTCTCCCGCGCCAAAGAAACCGAATCCAAAAAAGTCTGCATCGGGGTCTTGCCGTAGCAATACTTGCCCGAGTGCGATCGTGTCCGATTGTACTCGGCCAGCCAGTCCTCCAGATCCGCCTGCAATTCCTCCAGGTTGGTATAGAGTTTTTTCCGAAATGCGGTAGCGTAGAACTCGTCTTGGATGGTGCGATGGAAGCGTTCGCAGATGCCGTTGGTCTGCGGGTGCCGAGCTTTGGTGCGGCTGTGATCGATGTTCTCCACCGCCAAGTACAGTTCGTACTCGTGGTGCTCGCGCTGGCCACAGTATTCCGTACCGCGATCGGTGAGCACGCGCAACAACGGAATCTCGTGCTCTTCGAAGAACGGCAACACGCGGTCATTGAGCAGATCAGCCGCCACCAGGGCGGTCTTGCGATCATAGAGTTTGGCGAAGGCGACTTTGGTGTAGGTGTCGAGAAACGTCTGCTGATAGATGCGACCTACGCCCTTGATGATGCCGACATAGTACGTGTCCTGGGCGCCAAGATAGCCGGGATGCGCGGTTTCGATCTCGCCGTGGGCTTCCTTTTCCTCGCGAGCTCGTTCCAGGGCGCGCAGCTGATCCTCGGTGAGCACGAGATGTTCCTGCGCGGCTTTGGCTTCCAGAGCCTTGAGCCGTTTACGAAAGGTTTCCAGATCGTGTCGCAGCCAGACGCTGCGCACCCCGGTCGGGGAAACAAACAGGCCGCGGCGAGTGAGTTCGTTGGCCACGCGCACCTGACCGAAGGCCGGCTTTTCCAGGGCGATCTCCAGCACTGCCTTTTCGACGTGTTCTTCGACCCGATTGCGGGGACAGGGTTTGCGTCGGCTGATCTCGCGTAATGCCAACTCGCCACCCTTCTCGTACAACTCTTTGAAACGGTAAAAGCTGTCGCGGGAATAGCCCATCACCTTGCAGGCCTCCGAGACGCTGCCCAGCAACTCGCTGAGCTTCAGCAACCCCACTTTATTTTTGATAATCTTCTCGTCCGTACTCATCTGCCATTCTCCTTCCCCCCGCCCTCGCGAGAGTTTAGCAAATGTCAGATCAAGTCGAGACTAATACAGCTATATAAAGGATGGACACATCGAGATCGACAACAACGCCGCCGAACGCTCATTGCGCGGCGTCGCCCTGGGGCGCAGGAATTACTTGTTTGCGGGATCGGATGCAGGCGGAGAACGCGCCGCCGCGATCTACAGCCTGATCGGTTCAGCGAAACTCAATGGCCTCGATCCCGAAGCCTATCTGCGCGAAGTGCTCACACGCATCGCCGATCATCCCATCAACCACATCGACGAACTTCTGCCGTGGAACCTCAAATCCACACCTGTGCAAGTGTCCGCTTAACTTATTCGTGGACACTTAGCAAGACGGTGAGCTTCGGACGCTTACTCCCCGGCACCCCATCCCCAAAAACAAAATCTGGCCGTTTAAACAAAACAATTGACACACCTGTAACCTAATGGAATCCAAGTCTACTGCGGCTTCTGATCGTTCTGAACCGCTTTTTCTCTCGCTTCCTCTTTCTGCTTGTCCATCTCTCGCGCGCGAAGTTCCGCTTCCTTTTCCGTATCAAAATACTGCCGATTCAGCACTGGATGCGCCCGCTCCAGAAAGCTATTGAGCTCCCCCTGCACTTTATCCATCTGGTATAGTGCCTGGACTTCCCCCTTCACCTCCTCTAATGGAATGGTTCTTTTAGACTCCACCTTGTAGATAGTAAGTCCACTTCCATTTGGCACGGGAGGACTAACTTCGCCTACTCTCATTCCAAATAACATCGTCTCTTCCCCAGCTGGAAAACTCCCATTTCGCCGCCATACTTGCGCTTGTGTTGAGGGGGGCTTCTTAGTCGACTTGACAGCTGCAAATGCAGCTTGCTCCACCTTGTCTGGATCTTCGCCCGCGGCCAGTTGCCGTCGAGCTTCATCGCCAATTTTCTGCGTCTCCACGTCTTCTCCCTCAGGCCACGGCGCTGCACCCTCCGAAAGCTCTGTGGTCTTGGTCGTTGCATTCGATCGAGGTGGACGCGGAATAAAGACACTTCGTACAGTAAGTTCTTGGTACTTTTTGCTGATTTTGTCGTAGTAGTTCTGCAGGTCCTTATCTGACGGGTTCACCGCCTCACCCTTCAGTTTCCGTTGTAAAGCGTTGACCAACAATTGCTCCTCAACGCTCTTTAACTCCTCTTGGAACTCGGGTTCTTTATCAAGGCCCTCCCTTCTGGCCTCGTCGGAATACGCTAACAGCTTGACAAGCTGATCGGCGCGGGCAGTCGCGTTCGGGAAGTGTTCATTCGGTCTCCTTGGCCCCTCATAAGCCGTCCGGAACTTCGCTTCGAACTGTTCTCGTGTCAGTCGCGTTTGGCATTTGCCCGTTGTCGGTGGGTCGCACACTTCGACTGTGACCACTACTTCGTCTTTAGCCACGGAGAGCTTAGGCAAGTTGGACATATAGTCGGCAACTGGGTTAGCAGCCCCAGCGGATCTTTGCGTTGGAGCCGTGCCTGTCTGTCCGATGATAATTTCTCCCCCCAACACCAATACAATTACACTCATCCAAAGTAACTTCACTGTTATAACCTCCCCAAATAATCGACTCGGCTTTGTCTTCATGCCCGAATGCCCATGCAAAGGGTATCCCATGCATCCAGCACAAGATCGGTTTCCGCATTCACGTATGCCGAACCCTTAATGCTCGGGTATATCTGCCTATCTCGTACCTTAATTCTCCGCTCAAAAATACTGCCTTCTCTCGTGCTTCCACAGTTGGTGCGCTGAGTAACTTGATGTCGATCTTCTCGGCGTTCTGTGATCCTGGCCCGATCGCAGTGCCACGCGTCGAGCCCACGAAATTCGTAAACCCTGCAATATTATTGAACGACAATTCGTGGCGAAAACGTCGACGCGTTTTGCAGGCGAGGGTCGCCAAGATCGGGGCTGCCATCCACTATCAAAACACGTCGGGTCACGCCGTTGCCTATTTTATGGATACAATATCCAAATCGTCAAGCCCAGCCTGGGCCGGTCGGCCGCGATGGAGAAGAAAAACGGCCTGGTCAGACGTGCCACGTTCCGGGGCCCATTGTCATTGACGTCATTCGTAACCAAGAGGCCGGTCCCCCGGGGAAGGGCCACCAACGCAAAGGCAGTATGGCTCATCACTGGCAGTGTCAACCACGCCGAGAGCAAAAAGAGTTTTGTCAACCCATTCATCGTGAGTTCCTTGAAACGAATCGAAACACTATCACGATGGAGGTCTAGTAACTTGTAAGTCTTAGCGTAGATTGGCCGTGCCCCGCGACTGCAGATCGGAGAAGCATAAGCAACGTCGGGGCATAGGTGGTCCTATCGTGAGGGTGCGCTCCCGTCGAGTTCTTTTAGGCTCGCCTCCACTCTGGCAACGTCGCTAGCATAACCGGCCTGACTGCGGGATAACTGTTGGAAGATGACTAGCGCTTCCTCGTAGTCAGATCGTGAGTCCGCGAAGCGGCCTTGGTCTCTATCTAAAACGCCGAGGTTGAACAGCGTCCGTGCCAGATAGGGCAGATACTTTCCCGCGTCCTGCTGCACCAGTTGCCTGTAGATCACGCAAGAAGCCTCGTAGTGGTCATGTGCCTCCTGCGACCGACTCTGAACTCTATTTAGGTTTCCGAAGTCGTTCAGGGTCATTGCCAAGTACGGCAAGAAAGTCTCGGGGTTATGTTGCGCCAATTCCCGATAGTCCTTCAATGCTTCCTCGTAGTGTCGAACTCCATCGTCAGTTTGGTTCTGCACTCTGTCCAATATGCCCAAATCTGTCAACGTGATTGCCACGTAGGGTATGTAGTCGCGCGGATTTTGTTGGGCGAGTTGGCGGTAAACCGGTAACGCTTCTTCATAATGCTGTCGCGCTTCGTCGAACAGTCTCGAGGCGCGGTTTTGGTTCGCTAAGTTGATCAATGTGATGGCCATATCTGGCAGATACCCCTGATTCCGTTGTGCCAGTTCTCGGCGTAGTTCCAACGCCTGCTCGAAGTGCATACGAGCTGCGTCCATCCGTTTCTGTACCGTGTCTAAGCCGTCCAGGTTGCTAGCGGTCATGGCCAAATCAGGATCCATAAGGGCCGACCCCATTGCGTCTTCGGCAAAGGGATTACGCTCTGTGACCATAAGTGTATGCGCCCACAAAGTGTATTTATTTTGCCAGTAACTTAATTGGCGAACCGTGACTACACAGAGCGCTACCAATACGCACATCGCCGGGATTATTTTCCAAATTGTGCTGACCTCTTCCGCTTCGGCAAAATCCGCGACACCCCACGCAATCATGATGAAGATTCCGATGAGCGGCAGGTAAGTATAGCGATCTGCCATGGCCGCGTCGCCGACCTGAACGAGACCGATGACCGGAACTAAGGTGCCCAGAAACCAGAACCATCCGACCAGCAAGTAGCGCCTACTCCGAAAGATACTTACGATCACGGTGACGCCACCCAAAACGAGGGCTGAGAATATCCATTCCCATGCCGGAAGAGCAGTCGCGGAATGGGGATAAAGTGGAGCAAGACGTGCCGGCCAGACCATTTTCCAAAGGTACAGTGCATAGGAAATAATGGCATTTTCGAGTCGCAGGCCGAGTGGAATCCGATGCAAGCTGCGCACGGCCAATCCCAGGCGTTGCGCCTTTAACGTAATCCACGCGCTTCCGACCGAAAGCATGAGCAACGGGATCTTTTCGAGTAACGACCGAAAAAGTGTGAACTGTGGCGCATGCGTATCGGACCGCGGACCGCCAGAGATTCTTTGCAGTGGCCAATAATCCAGCAGCACCAGTACACACGGCAGCGTGATCACCATCGGCTTTGCCATTAAACCAGTTGCAAAAAGTACACCCACGAGTAGATATCTCCGCCAATTAGGTAGTTGGGTATACCAAACATATGCCATCAACGCCAAGAGAAAGAACAGTGTGCTGAGCACGTTCTTGCGCTCTGCAACCCACGCCACCGACTCTACGTTGAGCGGGTGCACGGCAAACAATGCGGCCACTAGCAGGCTAGACCCGAGGCGCTTAGTTATGGATGCGAGCAGAAGAAATAAGAGCACTACATTTAAGGAATGAATCGACACACTTTCCAGATGATGCCCGATTGGGTTTAGGGCGAAGAGCTGGTAATCGAGGGCATGCGAAAGCCAAGTCAGCGGATGCCAATTCGCCGCATCTGTAGACGTGAACGCCCACTTGAACGTGCTCCAAGCCAGCCCACGATGGACGTGGGAATTCGCAGTGACGTAGTCCGCGTCATCCAAAACAACAAAGCCGTTTCCCACGACTGGGCTGTATAGAGCTACTGTTGCGGCTGCAAGCGCAATGCAAAGTACTGTGGTCCGGTTCTTGCTCGTGAGGAACAATCCGGCTCGGGAAGGTGCTTTGGAGTTGCGCCGTCTGCGGCCCTGGGCGCCTGCTTGCGAAGGCGTCTTGACGCGGCTCATGAATTGCTCCACTGTGTGCGTGCCTTTTTTTCTAGCTCGTCGAGGCTGGCTTGGACTGTGGCCACACCGCCGGCATATCTGTTGTCGCGTTGCGATAATTCCCCGAGGATATTCAAGGCTTCTTGGTACTGAACACGTCCGTCCTCCAGGCGGTTCTCAAGTCGAATCGACTTTGCCCTGGTTACCAAGCGTCATTGGGCAAATAGAATGCAGGATTCTGGCCGGCCAGTTGCTGATCGATCCGCAGTGCTTCCTCGTAGTAGGTGCGCCTTCCCACCAGTTGCTTCTGGACGGCGTTGAACGTCGCAAAGTTATCCAGTGTCACCGCCAGCTGCCTGAGATCCACGGAGAGGCTTTGCTCCGCCGGTGCCGGTCAATCGTCAACAGCCTCCTCACAGTGTTGGCACGCTTGCTCCAGTTTGTTCTGGACTGCATCCAGCAGGCCAGAATCATTCAACATCATGGCCAAATTTGGGTGATACTTAGTGGGATTTTGCTGGTGCCAGTTGGCGATCAATCTTCAACGCCTCTCCACAAATTTGGCGGGCCTCCGCTAGCCGGTTCTGAAGCCGATCTATCGCCCCGACGTTGTTGACGGATAGATACCGTCGCGGTGGCCGCCGTCGTCCGCTATACCATCGTCCCTGATCCAATTGTCCCTGAGAGAGCCGAACCGACTGCTTTGCGGCAATTTGAATTTACTGTGGTTTCGCGCCGGACTGAACGGCTTTTTCTCTCATCTCTTCCTTATCCTATCGATCTCGCTGGCCCTGTTTTCCGCTCTCTTTTCTTTTGTGTGCAGACATCTTTCGTTGCGATCAAGATGATCGCCTTGTTTGCATCACGTCATAGGATCACCTCAAAGGGTCTCATCATATCGTTGTCTTCGTGCTCCAGCATGTGACAGTGAAAGACATACCTGCCGGAATAGCCGTCGAAGCGGACCACCACGCTGAGCACCTGGCCGGCGTCGGCTCTGACCGTATCCTTCCATCCGCCTTCGGTGGCTCTAGGATAACTTGGCGGTTCCGTCAGATTGAGCTGCTTCTTATCCAGAAATAGATTTACGTCGAAGGGCGTGCGATCGATAATTTGAAACTGCACCAGGTGAATGTGGACCGGGTGAGCATCATCGGTGGTATTGATGAAGCGCCAGATTTCGGTGGTCCCGAGCCGCGGACGTTCGGTGACGGGCTCGTGATAGCCCTTGCCGTTGATGCGCAGTCCGAGCGATTTCTGATTCTTATCCAAATCCTCTGTGAGCACCAGGTCGCGGGTCACCACTGCAGAGGCAGGATCAAGACGTTCCATGGGAATCGTCCACGTTTTTCTTTCTGCGCTACCTTCGAGAGGCAAGTTTACTCGTACCTTCAGGAGGTGTGGAAGCCTGGGAGCAATCTGCGGCATACCTGCCTCTTCACCGGGAAAGGGCGCGGGCGCATTGTTGGCGAAGATAAACTCCTCCCCATCCATGTTCGTGAAGTCGACTAGAATGTCGGCTCGCTCGGCGGGACCTAGCAGCAGGGATGGAACAACTACAGGCGAGGGGAGCAATCCGCCGTCACCGCCAATTACTGTGAATGCAAACGCCACGAAGTCTGCTCGCGTCTTCGAAAAGAAGAACCTGAAAAACCGCGAGTTGGCCGCATTCAGCACGCGGAACCGGTAGACCCGCGGTTCCACATTTAGAACCGGATAGATTGCTCCGTTTACCACCGGGAGGTTGCCGAAGAATTCAGGGCCCCAGCTGCCATCGGGATGCGGGGTGCCGTCCATTTCCGTCGGGATGTACTGCAACCGGGCGTTTTCGTCGAGCCTGCGGTCCTGCAGGACGAGCGGAATTTCATACTTGCCCTGCGGCAGGTCGAGTCTGGATTCTTCCTCCCCCCGCAGCAAGTAAATTCCCGACAGGCCCGCGTAGTTGTTGAGCCGGGTGATGCCGATCGCATGGTCGTGATACCACAGCATCGTGGGCCTCTGCTCGTTTGGATAGTGATACGTGACGGATTTGCCGCTTTCGAACCACAATTCCGGCAGCCCGTCATCGGTCGAACGAGTTCGCGCCCCATGCAGATGAGGGACTGTTCTGACTTGCGGATTGGGAGGGCTAGCCCCATGAATATGTTCATCGACCGGGAGCAGATGACGTTGAGGCAGACGATTTTCCCATCGAATGGAAACCGGCTGCCCAACCGTGGCTTCAATCACCGGGCCGGGATAGGATCGCTCGTAGCCCCACACCGTAGTTGCGGGAAGCTGAGAGTGCAGCCTCTGAGAGAATTGCGTCATTCGCATCACATACTCCACTCCGCTTTTTGCGATCTTCGAGGGCTTGAGTTTCCTGGGAATCGGCAAAGGGTCGACGTACGGCGCAATATCCGCAGGCTTGACCAGGGGCACATGACGGACTGAACGAGCGAAACTACGTCGGGAAAAGCAAAGCGCAGGCGCTCCTAATACTGAAAGCCTAAGGAAATCGCGTCGATCTATGGGCATATTGTGGGCATATTGCGCTGTGTCATGTTATCTAATCGAAGAAAAATGACCAAATATGAACGAATCGCGGTGGAGAGAGCACTGCGGAGTGGCAATGCTGCACGCATCAATCAATAACGCGAGCGTCGGGGTCTGAACGTCGGCGCCTTGTCCTCTTTGATCTCAAAGTCCTTCGGTGGCGCGACGCCAAGCAAGTACTGAACAAAATAGTCCCAACGACGACGAATAAGATAGAGAGAATGCGCCCCACTCTCGCCGTGAAACATGTTAGGCACCAGCAACATGTCAAAGTTCTTGTTTGCTTTCATCAGAGCATCGACGAAACGCATGGTCTCTACGGGATGAACGTTGTCATCGACATCGCCGTGCTCAACCAGCAGATGCCCCTGCAGGCGCTCCGCCATAGTTACGTTAGATTGCGCGTCGTAATCATCCTGCATCGGATATCCCTGATACAGTTCGTTCCACCACGCCTTATCGAGGCGTGCGTCGTGATCACCAGAGATAGTGACCCCCACTTTATAAAAATCTGGAAAGACGAGCATCGCGTGCGCCGCGCCGTAGCCGCCCGCCGACGTACCGTAGATTCCCACCCGGGTGGCGTCCATATAGGGATACCTCTCCGCCATTTGCTTGATCATGGCCACATGATCTGCAAATGCGCCTCCCAGATTTCTATACGAAAATAAGTGGAATGCTCTAGAGCGCCCGGTTGTACCTCGCCCATCGACCATCACGACTATGAATCCCAACTCCGCCATGGATTGAAGACGCCAGGTGCCGGCAAATGTTTTCGGCACAAAGAATCCCTGGGGGCCGGTATAAACCTGCTCAATGATGGGATACTTCTTGGAGGCATCGAAGTTCGATGGCTTCCAGATCAAGCCGTAGAGATCAGTCGTTCCATCTTCAGCTTTGCCCTGGAATGCCTCCGGAAACTTCCATCCAGTTGCGACCAGCGCGCTGGCATCCGCCTTCTCCAGCACTCGGACCTCCGAGCCGTCTTTCGTACGACGAAGCACAGATTCTCCGAGTAAGTCCGGGCGCGAATAGTTATCCACGAAGAACGCTCCGTCTGGAGATACATCCACGGAATGGTCGGCATCCTCCGGAGAAAGCAGCGTTAGCCCCTTTCCGTCGAAACCGACACTGTACAGGTGCGTCTCGTAAGGGTCTTCGTTTTTTTCGCGTCCGCTGGCCAGGAAATAAACGCGCCGGCTCTTCTCGTCGACAAAGGAGATTTCCCGGACAACCCAAGGCCCCTGAGTGACTTGATTTTCCAGCTTTCCGCTCTTGTCATACAAATACAAATGATTCCACCCATCTCGCTCCGAAGTAAGAAGAATCTCACCGCTAGCATGATCGAACCGAAAGAAGGTCTCGCCCGGGTCCACATATTGATCAGATCGTTCTGTGATCAACACTTTTTGTTCGCCGGTTTCCGGGTCCACGATTCGAATCTCCTTTGCCTTGAACCCTCGCTGATCATAGTCATAGAAGACGGTTTTACTGTCGGGGAGCCAATCGAAATCTGGCCCATCCTGGAATGGAATCTCAAGAGGCGGCGTTTTCACATCGATACGCTTCCCGGATGGAACCTCGAAGATGATGGGTGCGGCCGCAGGAAGCGTTTCTCCAGGCAATGGGTATACGACCTCAAAGGCTTTGGGCCGGAGTTGGTCAGGTGGAACAAATTGAATACTGGTGAAGCGGCCCGCCGTTCGCGAATCGATCCGGTAGGTGACGAGCTTCGAAGAATCGGGCGCCCAAAAAATGGCAGGCCTTTGTTTCAAATCTTCCGTTCCTTGCTCGACCATAGGCTGCAGCGACGGAAGCGGCGTAGAATAGTCCCAGCCAGATACGCCGTCTTGCGTGAATTGCGCTATCTGGCCGGTCGAGACATCGCGCAGATATAAGTTATGATCTTTGACGTAGGCAGCCCATCGCTTATCCGGCGACAGTGACTCATACGGATTCTCGGCCGGCTCTGTCTCGCATTTATAATTGCCGAGCTTACAAGTCCACCCCGCGTCACCTATTTCAAAGTGGATAGCTTTCCCGTCGCCGACAAATTCGATGTTGTCGAAGGGCAGGTCGGTCGGCAAGTACTCCCGCTTTGCAACCCGCGAGAGTGCCACGGCAAGCTCTGCGTGATCAAAGGCGGGAGCGCTCGTGTTCCTTTCCGCGTCGATCAGAATAAATTCCGTTCCTTTCGGACCAACGCGGCGGTACCAAAAGCGGTTTGTCTTCTCAATCCAATTCGGCGTCGCGTCGGCTGCGAAAACCAAATGTCGCAAGTTTCCGCGGAGAAAACGTTGCGCGCGTTGATAATCCTCCAAGGTGCCTTGAGCAGCAGATTGAAAGACCGTAATCGGGAACAACGCCGCAGCCGTAACCACCCACCGAAAAATCCAGCGCATCATTTCCCCTAGATCAATCGTCATCGACCGAATCCAACGGGAACAGTCCAACCCGTGCCCTCCTCCTCTCGGTCTTTTACGCACGACTTCTGCACGATATCTTCCGCGCTGCACTATCGTGATTTTGCGATTAGTCGCGCGGCTTGACCGGTCAAACAGTTGGACCACACGAATTCTACGGGAAGGGAGAACAATATCTGTCCTCGCCTTCCCGTATCTCGCCCCCTCCTCCAGGGCCGATTCCGACAAACACCCTTCTCAATTACCGTCTAGAAGGCAATTTGCAGCCGGAACTGAATGTTGCGGGGCGTCAGTGAACCCCCAACGCCCGTACCCGTAGACTCGTACAGTCCCGAAAAGGTAGTGCTGTTGATGTTCGCATAGTCAGCTGGATTATTTACCGACTGGAACGAGTAATTATCCAATACGAACCAAGCCGGATGGTTAAACACATTGAGGAGCTCCGCGTTAAAGATGAATTTCACCCGTTCCGTGATCGGGATCGACTTCGCAACCGACATGTCGGCGGTAAACAGCATCGGGCCCGTGAGCCAGATAAACTGCCCGAGTTGACCGGCCGCCGGCTCACTGAAATAAGACGGGTTAGCGGTGCCGCTTGACGTTAAGAGCGACGAAGGCAGGAACACCAGAGGCTCGCTGGTCCCGGATACCGGATTGGCATATTTACCCACATCCCTCTGCAGCTGGCTTCGCGTGATTCCGTTCAACACCACACCCGAGTCGCTGGCGTCGGGCCAACTGGCGTTAGAATAATTGAAGGTGTTATATCCGCCCTGCAGCTTGAAATTGCGACCGGATTGCGCTCCGACAATCGTTCCCAGAGTCCATCCGCCAATCACTTTGTTCGCTGCATGACTGCTGGTGGTCCATGCGTGCCCCGGCCCGAATGGAAGTTCGTAGGTAAGGTATGTCTTAAAGACATTGCGCAGATCATACGGTCCTGGTCCGCGGTTCAACCGTGGGTCGCGCAGAGTGATGAAGTTCACCTGTGCCGAGTCGGCAGTGTAGTAATCACCGAGATAGCGATTGGTGAAGGCATGACTCCAAGTATAGTTCGCGTTAAACATCAAACCGTGGTGCGTCTCGTGCTTCAGTTGCACTTGGAGCCCATTGTAGGAGGAACTTCCGGGGTTGGAGAGCAGGGCCGCGTACGTTCCAGCTGCGTTCGGGTTTAGCTGGAAAACATTCTGCGGATAGGACCCTGGCCCGGTTGCCAGCCCGCTATTGCCGCAGGCAGGCAAGTTCGTACCCACCATGTTGCAAAGGAAAGTACCTCCGGCTTGAGTCGCCAATTGGTTAGCTAGGGCGCCGGCTTGGCCCTGCTGCAAGTAAGTGATGTACTGTGAATTCGTAAAGCTGCCCGGCTGCATTGACGCACCGGGAGCTGCCCCCGCAACGCCGAATGCAGCGTCGAAAATGGGAGTTGGAATTAGGCCAGCCACCCCCGTGTTGTCAGCAAAGGTCGTACCGCCGTTAAGTGCCAGGTTAGTCTGCGCGTTCTGGAATTGCTTCAAGAACCCATTTTCGAAGATATTTGTCTCGTTAAGGTCATACATCATCCACATGTGTACTGCGTGGTTGCCCACATAGGCAATGTCAAGAATGGTGTTTCCCGGCAGCTTGTGTTGAATTCCAACGTTCCAGGCCTCTACATAAGGCGGACGGATGTTCGGATTGACGGTGCTCAAGGGCGCTCCCGTCTCAAAAAACTCGGACTCCGGCTGCGGGAACGTGAAACTGGCTGGATTCGTGGCCAGAGTCAGTGGAGTACCCAGGACCGGGCCGGGTAACGGGCTGGTACCACCGGGGTATAGGGATTCCGCTTGCGTTCCGCCCGGATTACCGAATAGGGTCGTGGCCTCTACAGGAAGCCAGCCTTCATCGTAGCGGCTAAGCGAAAAACCGCCGCGGATCACGAGGTTATCCTTTGGGCTCCAGGCAAACCCGAAATTGGGAGCCGGTTCCTTAAAATCATTGCCGTAGGGGTGCGTCCGGAGGTAAATCTGTGGATTCAGATCTGAGCTCAATGTGCCCGGCTGAAACAGTCCTGTCGACGGACCATACAGATCGGTGAGGGTAGGACCCGTCCAGAGCCCGTTGTTGTTATGCACGGCCCCAGTCAGCTCCCAGCGAAGGCCATAATTCAGAGCCAAGTGCGATGTAGTGTGCCACGAGTCCTGGAAGTAGAGTCCACCGACGGTTTGCCCTTCTTTGTTCGTCCCCATCCCCTCAATCTGATACTGGTGCGTGGTCGCGTTCACCCAACTGGATCCGGAAACATAGTTAATACGCCCGACCAGCGTAGCATAGAGAGCCTCGGCATTCGGTAGATCGACAGTTTGGTTGATATTGGGGAAGTTGGCGGCCAGGCTGGCGGGCCCAAACATCGTGGTTAGCGCCGGATCGGTGCCACTCAAACCCAGGTATTCGGTTGGTGGGTTATTGATTTCCAGTTCGTGGCTGTTGGAGATACGAACATCGCCCCCAAAAGTAAAGGTGTGTTTGCCGCGCGTCCAGGTAAGGTTATCCCAGATTGTCCACACTGGGTTGTCACGCGGAAGCGGGAGCACGAAGCTTGGAATTACCGGTGTAAAGGTTTGCGGCCCGCCATTTGCAAGCGAAGCCGGAGTAATTACGAACTGGTTCTGACCTTGAAAATAGTTGAAGCCGTTGCCAGGATTGAACAATTCCACGTCGCCCTCAATGCCGAAGTTGGCCTGGTTGACAACGTGCGGCGAGATCGTCCAGTCAACGCCATTCGAGAAAACGTAGTAAGTTGACTTGAAGCCGCCGGCTTCTGGCTGAGCACCGGGATAAGTCTGAGAATAGTTATGAAGGTTCCGCCACCACATATCGTACGAAGTATGAAAATCAATTTTGGGAGTGATCTGGTAATCCAAACGTACCGTCGGAAAGTACTCGGTGTCGGGCTGAATCCCCGTATAACTGACGCTCTGTTCGTACGGCAATCCCGAGACCCCTGCGACCGCGCCATTTGCCGCATACCCGTTAATCGCTGAAAGAATCGGGCTAATCTGGGGATTCACCGTCGAAGGCAAGCCGTTATTCGCCGCGAGACTCAGCAAATTCACACTGTACGAATTTCCGTCGCTTCCAACGTAATTGAAGACTCCACTCTGCGCTGTCGCGGTGGGATACTCGGTATCAACCGGATAGGCAAATTTTTGGCGGAGAGCCTCGAAATTAACAAAGAAGAACAGCTTGTTCTTCCACAGTGGCCCGCCCACGCTTCCACCGTAATCGTTGAGCACCTGAAGCGGTTTTGGGATCGATAGGTAATCATTCACATAGCTGTTGGCGTCGAAGTAGCTATTGATTGCTTGCCAGAAGCCATTGCCATGAAATTGATTCGTACCGCGCTTGGTGACGAAGCGCACTTGCGTTGAGCCTTCGGCGCCCGCGTCCGCCGTTAATTCGCTGGTAGAAACGGTTACCTCGTCGAAAGCACCCACACGCAGAGGAGCAAAGGTGAAAAAGCCCGTTGTCGACGTGCGGTAGCGCATCGAATTGGCAGTCATACCATCAATCGTGATGCTGATAGCTCCATTCGGCAAGGAGTCATAGGTCGTGAAACGCTCGTCGCCACCGGACTGCGCACCCACCACCAATTCAGCCATAGGCAAAATGTCGCGCCCCAGCAACGGCAAGTTTTGAATTTCGTCTGGATCAATCGTGGTAGCCAGGGTGTTTGTTGTTGTTTCCAACTCCACACCTTGGGCCGTAACCTCAACGCGCTCAGTGGCTGTGCCAACTTTCATTTGGATGGTCAAATCCCTTGTGCGCCCCGATTCCACGACTACGCCCTTATAGATGGCGGTAGCGAAGCCCTGAGCCGTTGCCGTCAACTGATAATTTCCCGGCGGCAAATCCGGGAACACGTATTGCCCCGCGGCATTCGCCGTTACCGACTTTGTGATGTCCGTGCTTGGGTCGTGAGCGGTTACGGTGGCAGCCGGCAGGGCCGCACCGGAGGTATCCACGACCGTTCCGGAGACTTGCCCGGTTATGCGAACCTGAGCTTCAGCCAATCCTGCAATCAGGAACGTGGAAACGACAAGCAAGGAAATGATCCTCTGAGACAAACTCATCGACATAATCCTCCTCCAAATCCGCAAGATTGCTCAGGTAGGCTTCGTAGGAGAAAGGAGTACGCCGCCTTTTGCGCCAAATAGACATAGAACCTGAGAGGTGCGCGGGTAACCCGAAGTGTATACAACATACGATATCCTGCAGTCAACAATTATCTTTAATTAATGTCCAAATAATAATGGCGCGAACGTACGCCCAATCTGCTGACTTCCACTGCATTGCTTTCTGGGGATTTCCGGGTGGCCTTTGCGGCACAGATGAAGGTCTTTCTAGAATTTGCAATGTTGGTCAACGCCGGTTCATCACCTCGGTTGGCAGCTTCAGAATTTGGGGTCCGGCATTTCGCAAATCACATTCGGGAGGGAAGTCTGTCACTGGCGACCGAACCTGTCGGTCTACTTTTCCCGAACCTTCACGAGGACTACACCATGACGGGGAACGTATGCGCTGTAACTATTCTTGAACGTACCCAGTTCTTTCTTCAGCCATAGATCTCGAACGCTTGCCGTCCCATTCACACCGATCTGAGAGAAGTCAACCGTAATTTCTTCGGTGCTGCGCTGGCGGTTGAACAAACCCACAACCCTGCTGCCATCCGCCATGGGCTTCGTCCAGACTTCGAATGGCCCCTCCTGCATTACGCGAAAACCTTGCCTACCCAGCGGATCCTGGTCAACTGCAATGACTTCGCGATTTGTCAGCATGGCAACCGTGTATGGAGTCATCTTTGTGAGGTCGTTGCCCGCGATCAAGGGGGCGGCGAGAATCGCCCATAGGCTGAAGTGCGTGCGGTATTCGTCTTCGTTCATTCCACCGTTACCGACTTCGAGCATGTCGGGATCGTTCCAGTGCCCCGGGCCGGCAAACTTTTCTAATCCGTTCTGGTTGAAGCCGATCTCTGCCATTACATGGTATTCATCGCTGATATCGCCGGTAGTGCGCCACAGGTTTCCGCCAACCGCCGGGCCCCATTCCCAGACTTTGTGCCAGCCATACTGGCATAAGCTAAGAACGATAGGCCGGCCGGTTTTCTTCAAGGCATCGTGCATCTCGGTGTACGCGGCTTTCATTTCGTCAAGGCTGCCGGTCGATTGGCACCAGTCGTATTTCAAATAGTCGATTCCCCATTTCGCATAAGTCTGTGCATCCTGCTCTTCGTGTCCCAGACTGCCTTCATACCCGGCACACGTCTTCGCGGCGGGGGACGAGTAAATTCCAAGCTTGAGACCTTTGCTGTGGACGTAATCGGCCAGGAGCTTCATGTCGGGAAATTTCTCGTTGGCGCGAATATTTCCGCTGGCATCACGCTGACCTTCCCAAGTGTCGTCGATATTGAGGTAGACGTATCCGGCGTCCTTCAATCCAGTTGAGACCAACGCGTCTGCTGTTTCACGCACTGTCTTGTCATCAATGTGCTCGGCGAAGTGGTTCCAGCTGTTCCAGCCCATGGGTGGCGTGGGCGCTAGATCTTCCTGTGCCGAAGACGGAAATGCAGAAACCAGACAGCAAACCATCGCTAGCGGCAAACTCATTCTTTTCCGATTCACACTCTCACCCCTCCTAACCACGAAAAAATCAACCCAGCATCGGCTTCAGTCTCTATCGCCCGCACAGATGCCCCGAGGATCACGACGCATGCCTGGAAGATATTGGTTGCTCGTACCCGTCCCGTCGTAGACGTGGAAGTGCACGATTTTCGACGAAAGACCGTGCCCCGCCGCTATAGACTCACAACACGGTTTGCACTGCGTAACGGGTTGGTATACTCTGTCCATCGAGTTTTGGTGAATATTACATACAATATACATTCTCAACGCCCCGAGAGTTCGAGATTATGTCTAAGATCGAAGATATCCAGGCTGCATTGCGCGACCGCTCTATTGATTCATGGCTGTTTTGCGACCATCATCACCGCGACGCAATTGCTTATCGAATTCTGGGTTTGCCCGAATCCCTGATGGTTTCGAGGCGATGGTTTTACTTGATTCCTGCCCAAGGCGAACCGGTCAAGTTGGTGCATCGGATCGAGCCTTTCCACCTGGATTCTCTGCCGGGCAACAAGCGCCTTTACGCAGCCTGGCAGGAACTCCTGGAAAACCTGGACGCAATGCTTTCCGGAGTACGCAACGTTGCCATGCAATTCTCGCCCCACAACATGATATTCACCATGTCGGTCGTCGATGGAGGGACTGTAGATCTAATCCGCAACCTCGGCAAAAACGTCGTCAGTTCCGCCGATCTCGTAGTGAGATTCGAAGCAACGTGGACGGGGGGCCAAATTCGCTCTCATTTCGCTGCGCGAGACTCAATTGACGCCATCATGGCCAAAGTTTTCCCTGAGATTGGCCGACGAGCAAGAAGCGGCGGCACGAGCGAGTTCGAGATCCAACAGTGGCTGGGAGAGGCGTTCGAGCGCGAGGATCTGGTCGCGGACGGACCTCCGATTGTAGCGGTCAACGAAAATAGCAGCAATCCCCATTACGTGCCAAGTTCCGATCATTCCTCAAAAATTGAGGAAGGCGATTTCGTTCTCTTGGATGTTTGGGCCAAGAAGAAGATGCCGGGAGCGGTCTACTACGACATCAGTTGGACTGGTTTTGTCGGCCACTCACTGCCTGATCGTGTGCGAGCCATCTTCGAAATTGTCCGGCGGTCGCGCGATGCCGGCATCGATAAGGTTCGTACTTCGATTGCGGCCGGAAAAAGACTTTGTGGTTGGGAAGTCGACAAAGCTGCCCGCGATGTGCTCCAGGCCGCGGGATACGGACAGTACCTCAACAACCGTGTTGGACATTCTATTGGGACGGAGGTCCATGGGAACGGCGCCAATATGGATAATTTCGAATCGCACGATGAGCGCGAAGTGATCCCGAACACCTGTTTCTCCATCGAGCCCGGAATTTATCTGCCGGAGTTCGGGTTGCGCAGCGAGGTCAACATGCTTGTGGGAACGTCAGCGGCCGAGGTGACGGGTCGTATACAACAGGAAGTCGTTCTCATCTAGGCAGACTGTCTTACACAATCTGAAGCCGTTCATCAGGAGCACAATTGATCCTATCTGAACGCTTGCACGAGATCCGGACCGGCTTCGAACGTCCCTTCTGGATCGCCAACCTCAGCGAGATCTTCGAACGTCTTTCCTACTACGGCGCGTTTGCTTCGCTTGCGCTGTATCTGCAGGAGCGGCTGAATTTCTCCACCCAGCAAACCGGAACTCTGACCGGCATCTTTGGCGGCATGGTCTGGTTTTTGGCTATCTTTGGCGGCGCCGCCGCTGACCGTCTGGGCTTCCGCCGCGCTCTTTCGATCGCGTATCTGATCCTGGCCGCTGCATATTTCTTGGTTGGCTCGATCGGGGCCTCCTGGTTGGCTCCCATACGCAGCGCCGTGCCTCTAGGCTTGTTTGTCGGCTGTATTCTGATTCTTCCCGCTCTGGGTGTCTCGCTCGTGAAGCCGTGTGTAGCCGCTACGACCGCACGCGCTTCTAAGGAGAATGTGCGTGCCATCGGCTATTCGATCTATTACACGATGGTCAACATCGGCGGCGCTGCGGGGCCTTATGTCGCTTCCTGGACCCATCGCCACCTGGGCATCGCGAATGTTTATCGCGTCGCGGCGCTCAGTGTGTTCGCGATGTTCTTTGTGGTTCTGTTCTTCTTCCGGGAATCACGCCAGCCCGGAGATGCGCCTACACCTTCGATTGCGACAGTCGCGCGAAATTTCTGTGTCGTGCTGGGAAACTACCGGCTGGTGCTGCCGACATTCCTGATCGCATTGCTGCTGCGGCTCGGGTTGCTGCTTCATCCTCGCTACCGAGTGTCCTGGTGGATTTGGTTCGTGCTTGGTGTGCTTATCCTCTCAGGGTTCAGCCGCTTCATGTGGTTTCTCGCGCTTTTCAGTGGCTACTATATCGTCTTCTGGCAGATGTATATCAGTCTGCCCGGCTATATTCACGGCTATATCAACGCGAACGCCGATGCCGAAATCGTGCTGGTAACGGAAGGCCTGACCGTGATCTGTCTTACGCTTCTAATGAATTTTCTGACGCGCCGGATTCCCGCCTTTCAGGCCATCATCTTGGGCACGGTGATCACATCCGTTTCGTGGTTGATTCTCGCCTTTCGGCCGACGGTCTGGGGTGCGGTGCTTGCACTCTTTGTACTGGCGTTGGGTGAGGTCATCCAGGCGCCGCGTTATTACGAATACATTTCCGAACTCGCGCCACATGGACAACAGGGGACGTATATGGGTTTTGCGTTCTTGCCAATTGGCATTGGATCGCTGATCGGTGGCTGGTTTGGCGGTACACTGGTTCACCATTTCGGAGAAGTCAACCATCAACCGGCGCGGATCTGGTGGAGTGTTACGGAGGTCGGATTGGTGACGGCGGGTCTGCTTTGGATTTATGACAAGACGCTAAAGCAAGATCGAACGCCGCCCGCGCAATAGAATCCCTAGTCGATTCTTTCAGGGAGCGCCTGCCACGTGAAAAGTGGCAGTACGAAAGTTGTAAATCTCGCACATCGACGAGGTGTTTATGCGGCCAAAGAGTCTGGCAATCGTAGTTCTGCTCATCCTTATTTGCGTGCTAGACGCTGTAGCCGGCATCCCCGCAACCATGCGGCTGGATTATTTCCACACCGGGAACGCCACACAGGAATTGTTCAGCGTCGACCGCATTGTTATTGAACCTCTACCTTGGCCTGGGAACCCTAATAAACCTATCGACGCGACCAACCGAGGCACGTATTTCTTCGAAGTGAGGGACCTGCGCAGCAAGCGTGTTTTGTACTCGCGCGGCTTTTCATCCATTTACGGCGAGTGGGTGACCACTGACGAAGCGAAAACCGCAACCCGCACCTTCCACGAATCGCTTCGTTTTCCGGCTCCAGAAGCTCCCGTGCAAATCGTCGTGAAGAAACGCGATCCGCGAAACAACTTCCGTAAGATCTGGTCGACCAACATCGATCCAAAGGATAAGAACATCGATACTTCAAAACCTCCGTTCTCCGGGCGCGTGCTTGGAATCGAAAAGAACGGCGATTCGGCGCTCAAAGTGGATTTGCTGTTTCTGGGGGAAGGCTACACAGCGGCCGAGCGGGATAAATGCGAGAAAGACATCCGTCGCTTGACAGAGGGAGTTTTCACCTTTTCACCATTCAAGGAGCGGCGTAAGGATTTTAATGTTTGGGCGATCTGCTCCCCTTCACCGGATTCGGGCGTATCGCACCCTTCCCGTCGCATTCACCGCAACACTCTCTTTGGCTCACAGTTTGATGTTTTCGGTGAAGACCGTTATGCGCTTTCGTTCGACAACCGGGCTATTCGCAATCTGGCATCTTTTGCTCCTTACGATGTGATGGGAATTGTGATGAACGAAAAGGAGTACGGAAATGGAGGCATATTCGGCCTCTATGCCAGTGTGAGCATTGACTACCCGGGAGCGGTTCGCGTGTTTGTTCATGAGTTCGGCCATCATTTCGCGGATCTCGGAGATGAGTATTATTTCAACGCGAACGTGGCCTACTCACCGGCGAACATTCGCGTCGAACCCTGGGAACCAAATATCACCGCGCTGCTCGATGCACATGACCTGAAGTGGAAAGCCCTGGTTGCTCCCGGCACGCCGATTCCCACTCCATGGCCGAAGGAGGATTACGAGAACAGCAGTCGAGATGCGCAGAAGCAGATCGAGCGCATGCGCGCGGAAGGCCGGCCCGCTGCCGAAATCGACGAAGCCCGGCGTAAGGCGCACGAAGCGCAAGATCGCTACCTGTCGGAGGGACAATACGCCAGCAAGGTAGGAGCATTCGCCGGGGCGATGTACGAAAACGGCTACTATCGGCCGCAGCAGCGCTGCGTCATGATTTCAGGGCCGGAATTTTGCGCTGTGTGCCAGCATGCGATTGAGGAAATCATCGATCTCTACTCACGGCCGTGAGACCGCCGACTTGGGTGTGCTCCCAACAAATTACTCCGCCCGGAACGCTCAGCGTGGATTCACCGTCATGGACGCGCGGCGTCCGGTGGTCGTCGCCCAGTAGTCGACCCATTGCTGGCGAATGCCGTGGGCTCGGTCGACCAGATCGCGGCTCGGCCTTTGCCCGTGCTCGACAATGACAACAATCCCTGTGTTGAAATTCCTTTGCGAGTGTTCGAACGTCCGGCATCCGCGGCCCCTGTAGGGCGATGACGTCTTGGATGGTCACCTTTGTTCGGTCAGCTTTGAAGATTGGGTGATTGTTTGCGTCTTTGCCCGCCGCAACGAGGTTCCTGAGAATAAAGAAGTCTCGTACCTCCGCTGGAGAAATCAAGCCCATCAGGTATAGGTCAAGATAGGAATAACCCGTCGCGGGCACGTAGTAGTCGTCATCCAGCTGAGTATAGGTGCCATCGAAATTATCCTGCCATACGCCTCCGCCCATGGCAGAAGCCTCGGTCGGACGCTGATAGGGAAACGGCACCTGGGCTTGCAATCCTCGCGCCCAGTGCACCGGACCGAGTGGGATGGTTTCACCATTCACTTTCGCGGAAACAAATGCGGCCCAGCGGTGGCCCATTTCGTGCCCAAGCTGCGACATCGCGTAGTTGTACGGAAGCATCCGTCCGTCCGGCGATACCTCTCCGAGTTGGTGCGCGTAGAAGGTTATGTCGCGATCCGTTCCGACGGGCGCTCCGTCGGCAGGATATTTCTGCATTTGGTTGGAGCCTACGTATACGGGCTGTATGAACTCCCACTGGAACCTGCCTTGGCTGCAGTAGTTCTCAAGGCCTTGCTGTGTCGGTCCGATTCCAGTCACGTTGCCGCCCAGTGGGCCGTCGCTCGGAGTGCCCGCCTCTTGATTGTCGATGCGAAAATCTGAGTAATACGCCAGAAAATCGAATTTGTCGCCAAGAGCCTTAATTACTGTGCAAGACAGATCGTGGGGATTGGGCAACGTTAGGTAGTGGAACGCTTCATAGACGATCGCAAATGGCCCGTCCTTGCGCGTCAGAGCCGAGAGGTGAACCTCGGGATTGCGAATTCCAGAGAGGCGAACAATGCGAGCGGGTATCTGCTCTACAATCTGCTCGGGGGTCTCGGGGGCATCCTCTTCGCGGCTCCCATTCGCAACCACCTCCGAGTGGACGGAAAGTTGTTCGACGCCTCGAAGCACCGCGGGCAGCACTCCTTCCAGCACAATCGTGTTCCCACTCACCTTCACCGTGCGCGACACTCCCGGACCAAACGCAAAGTATCGCGAGGGTCGGTGTCTTTGCCCAAAACCGTGAGCGCTCCAAACCACCGGTGGCTGAGCCGGTATTTGAGGATGAGCATCATCGGGGCGGGCCGGAAGCTGCGCATCGAAAAATACGCGGTACGTAATGCCGGCCAGGCCCGGATCTCCCTCCGGCAGTACCGGTCCGCGAGTTTCGAACGTAATCTTCAGAAAGAGATCATCGACGACAGATAGCTTCAGATTCCGAACATCAAGGTGCGCAGCAACTGTTGGATGCGGCTCGGCGTTGATGGCGGCGAGCGGCATTTCCACTGTGCCTGAGAGCACTGGGTAAACACCGACGATGGCATCCTTCGCCGCGAGGTGGTCGTACGACATCTCGATCGACCCGTTGCGGCGCAGTACTACTTGAAAGCGGTTGATCGTCTTGAACCAAGTGAAGTCCTGGATATTCCCGAACGGCTCCGTTAAATCCCAGGTAACGACCACACGATCTGCGAGTTCTTTCACATAACGAGGTCCGGACATCCGCGGTTTGAAAAAGACGCAAATGGCGGGGACGGTATTAGCCAGTGCGCTGGCGGCTTCGGCCAGTTGATCAAATCGATCAATCGAGACTCCGCCGACGCGACCGCGAGGATCAGGGCCGTTCTCTCCTTTTAGCGTTTCGAAACTAATCGATCCAGTGGGGCCCACCAGGAATGAATTCCAGCTCTTGCCGGAAAAAGGGAACGCGAAGTTATGGAGCGTGACTTCGGGCGAAGTAATTTCTGGGCCGAAGACAGGATCCCACTGCAGGGCGCCATTCTCCACTCGGTAACGTGAAGCGTCCGGGCTGAAGCGCAGTGTACGGCCAGCCAGATCAAAGAGGTTAGCTTTGCCGAGAACTCCGTCTTCCAATTCCATCACGATCAGATTCCCATCGATCGAGATCTTGCCGATCGGCTTACCGGGTGCGTCGAATTGGGCCTGGGCGTATGCCACGTCCAGGTAAATGAGAAGTCCGCAGAGAATCAAGGTCCCGCTGTGCAATAGACGGCTTATAGTTTTATTCACGCGCCTCCAATTCGTCCAAAAAGTCGAGGTGTTGTGGCGGATAGGCATGATGGACCAATATATTGTATACAATATCTCGAAACTTGTTGCTTCTAGTGCGGGTTCAAGCCCGGGAAGGTTCTGTCGAATATCATCAGATCATGCGATCAAATCTCAGTGTTACGGTTGGCATGCTATTTGTTAGCATGGTGGGTCTCGCGCAATCGCCGATTCCCCCCGCGCCGCACCGCCACATTGTGACTGTTTCACCTCCCGGAGTTCATGCTAGCGAACCTTCCATCGCGGTGGATCCCAGCAATACCAATCAAGTCGTGGCTGCATTCCAGCCGGCGACTGTCGTCTACTCGAGCGATGGCGGACAAAGCTTCGCAACGGCGAACCTTCCACCGGTCGAGGGCTGGCGTGGCGGCGGCGACGTGTCTGTGGCCTTCGACAACAAGGGCCACGCTTATCTCAGCACGTTGCATTTCGACAAGCTTGGCAGCATGTCATATTGGGCACGCGGCGCGGGCAGGAACGGCATTTTCGTACGCCGCTCGCTCGACGGTGGCAAGACGTGGGAAAAAAACGCGGCTGTGGTTAAGGCCTTCCGGGGCAACGAAGCGGACATCCAGTGGGAAGACATGCCCCGCGTTTTCGCGGATAGTCAACCGCACAGTCCTTATGCCGGTAACGTTTACATCGGCTGGATCGAATGGGAACTCGATCAGTCGATCATTCTATTCGCGCGATCGGTGGATGAGGGGAAGACGTTCTCACCGCCGATGCGCATTAGCACTCACGCGGGTCTGCCGCGCGACGATAATGGCGGCCTCGTGGGATTTGTGGGAGTCGTCGGAGCTGACGGCGCTGTTTATGCCATATGGAATGACGGCAGCACAATCGCTTTCACCAAGTCAAACGACGGCGGCAAGACATTTGCCCTTTCGCGAGCGGTGGTTAAAGTAGCGCCGCCGTATTTTGGTGGTGCGGGCGGCATCCCGGGCGTGTCTCGCGCCATGGGTTTTCCTCAGATCGGAGTTGATGCGCGCGGAGGCGCCCGGGGCGGCACTCTGTATTTGGCATGGAGCGATTATCGTAATGGCGATGTGGATGTGTTCTGTGTCTCCTCCAGGGATCACGGCCGCACATGGTCCTCGCCAACGCGCGTGAATAGCGATCCCATCCACGATGGCCTCGACCAGTTTTTTCAATGGATGGCAGTCGACCAGGTTACCGGCCACGTATATGTGCAGTTTTATGATCGCCGTGACGACCCAGCGAATCGCAAGACGGGTTTCACGCTAGCGCGTTCCATCGACGGCGGGAAGACCTTTGCAAATTACGCTTGGGCAGAAATTCCGTTCGACAGCCAGCAGCCGGCTTTCCTGGGCGATTACACGTGGCTGACTGCATACCACGACAAGGTATATGGCGCCTGGACTTCGGTGCTTCCCGCGGATGAGAAACCGTCTCAGGACGGAGGCAAATCTTCGAGGGCGGCGATAGTTATCGGCATCGCGGATTTCTCGGACGCAAAATGATCACCATGCCAGTACCCGAAGGATTGGTGCGTAAGCAGCCCTGGCCATTGCAGTCGCGAGAGTCACTGCGCGATTTGCAGCTCGTGCGGTTGTAAGACTGGTCCTCTCGTCATTTCGCCGTCCAGCATTCGCCAGATGCCCAAAGGATTGCTGTCCTTTAACTCCTCGGGCAACGCTGCTTCGGGAAATCCCTGGTAGCAGACGGGCCGCGAAAACCGGAAGATAGCTTGACTGCCGACGGAAGTGGAACGTCCGTCGGAGGTGGACGGGTAGGGTCCGCCATGCACCATAGCGTGGGAAACTTCCACTCCTGTTGGGAAACCGTTGAAGACGAGCCGGCCCACCTTCCGCTCGAGCACCGCGATCAAATCTCTAAATTCGCGCAGATCTTGCTCGGTGCCATGAATGGTGGCTGTGAGGTGTCCTTCTAAATTGCGCGCGGCCTCTAACACTTCATTGCGGTTGGAATGCCTGACCAGCAAAGTTGCCGGGCCGAAAATCTCGTCCGCGAGGTGCGGGTCTTTTAGGAAAGTCTGGGCATCTGTTTCGAAGAGAGCGGCACCAACGCTCATCTCCTGGCCACTGATTGATGTGGTTTTTTCCGCGACCAGCCTCACGCCTTGTTTAGTCTTGCGTTCCGCAACGCCTGAACAATAGGAGGACCTGATGGCTTGGGTCAGCAAATGGAATGGCGCAGATTCAGTGACCGCCTGCTGCAGCCTACCGACAAACCTAGAAGCGTCCGCACCCTCAGGCAGGAATACCATTCCTGGTTTGGTGCAAAACTGACCGGCTCCCAGGGTGAACGACGCATGCAGTCCGGTCGCAATACTGTCAGCACGTTCCCGCAACGCTCCAGGCAAAATAACGACAGGGTTAGTGCTGCTCATCTCGGCATAAAACGGAATCGGTTCCGGCCGCGCTGCCGCGGTGTCCATCAATAGCCTCCCGGCGGTTCGTGATCCCGTAAAACCAGCGGCCTTCACCAGAGGATGCTTCATCAAGGCAATGCCAACTTGCGCGCCGCGGCCAAATAGAAGGGAAAAAACGCCTTCTGGCAAGTTGCATTGCCGGACGGCTTCCTGCACCGCGTGACCAACAAGCTCGCCCGTGCCAGGGTGTGCCGAATGTGCTTTGACGATAACCGGATTACCTGCCGCTAAAGCGGAAGCGGTATCACCACCCGCCACCGAGAATGCCAAAGGGAAGTTACTCGCGCCGAAAACCACGACCGGACCCAACGGACGCAGCATGGAGCGAAGATCCGGCTTGGGGGCAGGCTTACGTTCTGGATCCGCGCGGTCGATGCGAGCCATAAGCCAAGAGCCCTCCTCAACGACCTCTGCAAACAAGCGAAGCTGGTTGCAGGTCCTCGCAGTCTCGCCCTGCAAACGGGCCTTGGGAAGCGCTGTTTCCTGTTCGGCACGTTCGATCAATTCGGCGGAGATGGATTCAATGTTGGCCGCAATTTTGCGTAAGAATATTGCTTTCTCACGACCGGTCGCTTGGCCGTAGATTGCAAAAGCTTCGTGCGCTAAAAGCGCTGCCGTATTCACTTCTTCTGCCGGCGCGGAGAAAAATCCTGGCTCCAAGTGTTCACCAGTGCGTGGGTTCGTGGCTCGGAAGACCTCTTTCGTAGCTGAGCCGGCATGAAAACCAATGATTGATCGTCCCAACAATTCCATCGTTCATACTCCGAAATTATGGTGCCGTTGGCGCCTCTTGGCTGGCCACTGCCTGCGGCCGGTTGCGCAGAGCGTCATGGATGACTCTTCGCGCTTGCTCTAGTTCTGTACCGGCCAACTCGAGCCGCGGCGCCCGGACGCGCGCGCTTCCAATACCAACTTCCGCCTGCACGAGTTTGATCAGCTGAACAAAATTGGGCACCGTGTCCATCCGCAGTAACGGCAGAAACCAACGATATAGGTCAAATCTCTTCTCACGTTTGCCGTCCAGCGAAAGATTGAACAGTTCGACCGATTCGCGCGGCAGCGCATTGGCCAACCCCGCGATCCAACCCGTTGCTCCTACCGCGACCCCCTCCACAATCAGGTCGTCCACACCGACGAATATCTCCACGCGATCTCCAAGGAGCGCGCGAATCGCGCTTACCCGTCTCGCATCTGTGCTCGATTCCTTTACAGCGTCCAGGTTTTCGTATTCTGCAGCAAGCTCTTGAATTTGCTCGGGGAGAAAATCCGTGCCATAGGCAACCGGATTGTTATAAAGCATGCAGGAAAGCGGCGTCGCGTTGAGCACAGCCGCAACGTGGGCTTTCATCTCTCGCCAATTGCCTTGATAAACGTACGGCGGCAGGACCATCAAACCGTCGCACCCAGCTTCGGCAGCTGACTTCGCCAGGGCGACAGCTTCAGAGGTAGAAAGGCCCGAAATCGCGGCTACCACCGGAGCCCGCTCGTTCACTGCCGCGATACAGGCGCGCAGCACTGCAAGCTTTTCATCGAACGACAGCGTGGCCGCTTCCCCTAGGGAGCCGAGGGGAACGATTCCAGTGCAACCGTTGTCCAGCAGCCATCGGCAGTGTCCCGCCATGAAATTAAGATCCACCGCATAGTTCTCATCAAAACAGGTTGTAATTGCCGGCATTACGCCGTTCCAGTTCATCAGTGTTCTCCTATCGTTTCTTGGTGATATGCAGCGGTGGTAAGATTTTCGAAACGGGCGGGGAAGATTGGTGGCCGCACCGAATCCGGACACCAATCGAAAAGAAACTGAGCGACTGGTCCGCAAACTCGGCCTTGACATGGCCCCATGCCACAACGCGTGTGGAGTTTTGCAGCGCGCCACGAGGTGTGCTGTCTGAGGCGATCACATGTTACGTCCTCGCATCGGCAGATTATCGTATCCGGAAGCGCCAAGCTCTTCAGTTCGTAGTGCGGGCTGAACGCACGATCGAGGGCTTGGGCGAATTTCTTTAGGGTCTGACGCCGATGGCAAAAGCGCTTCGCGCTTTCGGCCCGTCCTGCGGCGGCAAGCCCTGCGATCCGGCCCTCGATCAGCGATAGTTCGAGCCCACCGATGCCAGTAGGCTCGCCGGCACAAAAAATTCCACGAACGGAGGTTTCTTGAGAATCGTCCACTTTTACGTAACCATCTTGGATTTGACATCCCAATAAAGTCGGAAGCTCGATGTTGGGCACCAAATGGAATCCGCAAGCCAGATAATCACAAGATATTTTTTCTCTCTGGTTCCCGCGTGAAACGATGACTGCATCGAGGACCCCTTTGCCCTCGGCGGCGACTGGCCAAGAATTTGTAACAAACCGAACTCTTGCCAGCTCCCTTCCGAGGGAAAGACCCTGCGCGATTTTCCGAGGATCAGACAACACCGCGATGCCAAAATGCAATAAGCCAGTGCGGGATGCCTGCTCACAAATAACTGGAATCGTTGCGCCATGCTTGTGCAGATAGGCTGCAACCGCTAGAAGCAACGGACCGCTGCCAGCGACCACCACCCGCTTGCCCTCTATGGGCAGACCCGACTTCACCAAAGCTTGCAAGCCCCCAGCGCCCATCACGTTGGGCAACGTCCAACCTGGGAAGGGCAAAAAACGCTCCCTCGCTCCCGTTGCTAGCACTAACTTCCGATATCCCAGTTCGAAACAATTCTCGGACCCCTCCGCTAGCAAGGTCCCAACCTCGGGCTGATGAAAAACTCGCGCGCCGCAGATTAACTCAACGTCGCTGGCACGCAACTTTTCAGCCCATTGTCCGGCTTCCGATGTGCGATTCGCAGTTTCGCCTCGCCATATCTGCCCTCCAAGACTTGGGTTGTCGTCGACCAGCCCGACCCGTAACCTGCATTCGGCAGCAGACACAGCGGCCGACATACCGGCAGGTCCACCACCAATGACCAGCACATCGAATTGTTGTCTTAGGTCATTACTCATCGGTGGTCACTTCCATACCAGGACGAACAAGAATCTGGCAGCTGCGACTATGCCGATTTCCGTTAATCGCAACACGACACTCAAAGCAAATGCCCATTCCACATAATGGAAAGCGCTGCTCTCCGGTCACCGACCTACGGCAAGCAATGCCAGCAAGCAGAACGGCAACAGCGACCGTCGAACCACAAGGTACGGTCACCGGTCGCCCGTCGACCCTTACGGTGATTGGATCAGGCATGGGCATGCTCCATAAAGACTCTCGATGGCAAGTATGGCTCAATCGGAATGGCAGGACGCTTGCCGGTCAACTGATCGGCAAGGAGACGTGCGCTTGCCAGAGAGGTCGTTATTCCCAACCCTTCGTGTCCGGTTGCCAGGTACAAAGTTGAATCCTCCGGCCAGGGACCAATGAGCGGAAGATTGTCCGGCGTCGCTGGTCGAAAACCGGTCCAGATGCGAATCGTCGACATCTGCGCGAGACCTGGCATGTATTTTTGCGCACGTTGCAGCATGCGGGCAAGAATGCTGCTATCTACCTCTTTGTGTTCCACACCATACTGACGTGATGAACCGATCAGAACCTGTCCAGTGCTGCGCGGTTGCACATTGAAAGCGACCGAATCGCTGGTATGCGAGTGGGCGCTCTTTAGATATCCAAGCTCGACCAGTTGATGGCTCACGAATCGGGGGTACCGGTCTGTAATAACCAGATGCCCCTTGCGCTTGTTAATTTTGAGTTCCGGCGTCAACGCCCCAGCCCAGGCTCCCGCAGCATTCACGATAATCGCGGACGAGAGTACACTCCCATCGGTCAGGTGGACGGATCCTTTGCCTATCTTCAAAACGGAGGACGCGGAATGCATTATTGCACCTCCTGCCCTGGCGCGTTCCATCAGGAACAACGCAGCGCAAGGCGGATACAATACACCATCCTCTGGAACAAGCAACCCTCCGGCTAACCCCTTTCTCAAGTTAAGTTCAAGAGCCTCCAGTTTTTCCGGGACGAGTAACTCAGCTGGAACCCCCCGCTTTGAGTAATAGTCCTGCTTACGCCGTGCCTCTATCATTTCTTCTTCGTCGGCAGCCACCCAGATGGTGCCGCATTGTTCATACTCAACATCGGACGCTAACTCAGGTCTTAGTTGTTGCCAAAGCTGTTGAGAATAGCGCGTCAAAGCAAATTGCGCCTCGGAGTCGTCCATAACTACTATGTGCCCCATGCCGGCCCCGGTTGCGCCGCCGCCAATCACATCCCGATCCACCACTGCAACCTGCATCCCTTCACTTACGCATGTGTACGCACAAGCGGTACCTACAATCCCCGCGCCAACTATCACAACGTCGTAGGTTGCAGCGCTCATGCGCGAATTCCCATGCAAAGCGGGTCCTGCGCATCGAGTACGAGATCGGCCTCGGCATTCACAAATGCCGAACCTTTAATGCTCGGGTATACCTGACCATCGCGCACCTTGATACTCCCTTCAAAGATGCTGCCGACAATGCTCTCCTGTTTCCAAACTTGGCCTTCGTGCAACTTGCCATCTGCGTAAAGGCACGCCAGTTTGGCGCTGGTTCCGGTTCCGCAGGGCGAACGATCGTAAGCCTTCCCGGGACACAATACGAAATTTTTGCTGTGGACTCCCGCTATCTTGGACGGACCAAATACTTCGATGTGGTCGATTTCACGGCCATCCGTGCCGTTGATTCCAGCCCCACGCAGCGCTTGACGCACTGCCCAAGTGAAAGCCGTCAGGGATTCAACATTGGTGAGCGTCAAGTCCATGTCTTGATTTTCAATCAGAAAAAACCAGTTGCCCCCCCATGCGATATCTCCATGCACCCTGCCGAAGCCGGGAACTTCCACTGGCACCTTTGCGGCAATCCTATAACTTGGCACGTTGTGGACAGTAACTTCTGCATTCTCGTGCAAAACGGCAGTTACCGTGCCAACTGGAGTCTCCAGTCGATGCTCCCCCGGCTCAATCCTTCCCATGTAGGCGAGCGTGGCGATCAGACCAATGGTTCCGTGCCCGCACATTCCGAGATATCCTACGTTATTAAAAAACATAACCCCCGCCGCACAAGTGCGATCCACCGGAACACATAGAAGCCCGCCCACCATTACATCGGAACCACGTGGCTCATTCACGACAGCGGACCGGAAGTGATCATATTCACTGCGAAAGCGCTGCAAGCGCTCAGACAGCGGACCGTCACCAAGATCTGGGCCGCCACTCACAATCAAACGCGTCGGCTCACCTCCGGTATGCGAATCGATAACTCGCAATTTTTTGCAGCCATTAAGCTTCATTAAGATCCTGTGTTTTCTCCGCTCGTCAACTTCGAAAGCCTGCGTGTTCCCCATCACATAGACGCGCGCCTTATTTTATGGATACAATATCCAACCAGTCAAGCGCTCCCGTGAACAACTGGACGCTCGCAGCCAAAACCAAGTAAATAAAATAAAAGGTGGTCCCTCTTGGGCGATAACGTCCCGGTTCGGTTCTCTCCGCCCGTAGCGCCAACAAGACGTGAATTCTCGAGGGGCCTGGGATTGTTCGATGCCACGATGCTCGTGGTAGGCGTAATGATTGGTTCGGGGATCTTTATTGTATCCGCAGACATGGCGCGGATAATAGGCAGCCCGGGCTGGCTTCTGGTGGCGTGGGCGATCGCCGGAGCACTGACCATCGCAGGCGCGCTCTCATACGGCGAATTATCGGCGATGATGCCGCACGCGGGTGGTATGTACATTTACCTGCGCGAAGCGTACTCGCCATTGTGGGGTTTTCTATATGGTTGGACGTTATTTACGGTTATCCAGACCGGAACGATCGCAGCGGTAGCGGTTGCATTCGCCAGATTCTGCGGCGTGCTCTGGCCTTCGATCTCCGAAGATCGGTACTTGCTTCCACCCACACGAATTTTTTCTCATTATGCCGTCTCCCTTTCGTCCGCCCAACTGCTTGCGATCTTTGTAATCGCTTTGCTCACTTTCACCAACACCCGAGGTCTGCGTTACGGCAAAATCATTCAAAATATATTCACAGTCGCGAAAATCGGTGCTCTTCTGGCTCTGATCTTTGCCGGGATTTTTATCGGCCGGAACGTCATCGCGCTGCACGCGAATTTTGGCAATCCATGGCATCCGCGTGGGTTTCAGCCGCTCTCTACAGGACTTGATGCGAGCACGTCGCTAGGTTTATTCGTGGCCCTTTGCGTTAGCCAGACCGGTTCTTTATTTGCCGCAGATTCCTGGCACAACATCGCCTTTGCCGCGGGTGAGGTCAAAAGGCCTGAGCGAAATGTAACTTTGGCAATGGTGATTGGTACAACCTTAGTGATCGCCCTTTATTTACTGGCTAACATCGCCTATCTGGTGACGCTTCCGCTCCAACAAATTCAGCACGCCACTGCAGACCGCGTAGGAACTGCAACCCTGCAGGCAATCTTTCCGGGGACGGGAAAGGTTCTTATGGCAGTCGCGATTATGGTGTCGACGTTTGGAACTATCAACGCCCTAATTTTGGCTGGGGCCCGCGTGTACTATGCCATGGCTCGTCAAGGGCTCTTCTTTCGGTTCGGGGGTGAACTGAATCGCGCCAAGGTACCTGCAGCTGCCCTTTGGATTCAGGCACTTTGGGGAATGTTTCTCGTCTTGCCACGAGTTTACGATCCCGCCTCGGCCCGATGGGGTAACGTCTACAGCAACCTGCTCGACTACATCATTTCTGCTGCTCTTATTTTCTATGTATTGACGGTGGCTGCCGTTTTTCGCCTCCGTAGAAAAAGGCCGGAAGTCTTTCGCCCGTATCGCACCTTCGGATATCCGATCATTCCTGGAGTCTACCTCTTGGGGGCGGGAATTATTCTGCTGGCGCTCCTTATTTTCCGTTCCGCTACAACGTGGCCTGGACTTATTTTTGTGCTGCTGGGAGTTCCGGTCTACCTCCTCATCCGATCGACCGGACAGCGAGACCATATCCCTGATGTTTTGGACCAGTCGGCTGTTCTCGATACGCAAATTCCATCTTGACGGGTTAGATAGCGGTCTCGATCAGACCATTCAAATGAGTCTTCGGATGCGGACCTGGTGCATGGAGCATTCTCATGGTCTGGATTATCTCTGGTTTGCCAAACAACTATGGCGAGCACGAGTGACCGTCGCCTGCTCAGACTCAATTGAGGAGAACCGTAGGCGGGGCATTGCGCTTGTGATTTTTGTTATGACCTCAGACCTTCGGTTTAAATGGTGAGTTTTCTGGATAGCGCTCTCCTGCGAAAGAACGGAGAGGAAGTATCTGTTCGATTTGTTGCACTTCAGATCGCGTCAGTCTCACTTTTTGCGCCGAGAGATTTTCTTCGAGATGGGCGACGCATGCCGTTCCAGGAATGGCGGTAACATTTTTGCTTCGCGCAAGTAGCCAAGCCAACACAAGCTGCGCAGATGTACACTTCTTTCGTTGTGCGAAGTCGCGCAGAGGCAGAAGCAGTTTTTTGTTTTTGCTGAAATTATCGCCTTGAAAGCGTGGAAGACTCTTACGGAAGTCTGTGTCCCCAATTTTCGCTTGCTCCAACGCGCCTGTAAAGAACCCTCTGCCAAGAGGGCTGAAGGCGACAAAGCCAATCCCAAGCTCGTGACAAGCCGGGATCACATCGCGCTCGGGATCACGCGTCCATAGCGAATACTCCGACTGCAATGCTGTAAGGGGGTGAACCGCATGTGCGCGGCGGATATCTTCAGGAGTTGCCTCGCACAGTCCCAAGTATCGCACTTTGCCCTGAGCAACTAGTTCTGCCATACCACCAACTGTTTCTTCGATCGGCACGGCGGGGTCAACCCGATGCAAATAATAAAGGTCGATCGTTTCTGTTTGCAGCCGGCGCAAACTAGCTTCACAGGCCTTATGCGCGTAGTCAGGGCGCCCGTTGCGTCCCACCGTCGCTCCTTTGTGATCACAAATCAGGCCGAATTTCGTTGCCAGAAACACCTGATTACGTCGACCGCGAATTGCGACGCTGATCAAGCGTTCATTGTGGCCCGCCCCGTATTCGTCTGCGGTGTCCAAGAAGTCACAGTCGAGATCAAGGGCGCGTCGGATCGTGGCGACAGATTGTGCGTCGGAAGCAGGCCCGTAGGCGTGAGACATGCCGTAACAACCCAATCCCAACGCACTTACTTCAGGCCCATGTCTGCCTAGTCGTCTTGTATTACTCATTTCGAGATGGAGCGCCGGTTCAGTTCAAAGTCCTCATGTGCAACTCTTGGCTTTCTTTTGTCCTAAACAGAGGATCTTCTTGTGTTCTGCTGAGATAAATCATATTTTGGATTGTTCTCATCCGAAGTCCGGTTTTCATTCCTTCAAATCCCATATATTATATTGTATGCATTGAGCGCTCAGTGTGGTACATTCTGCAGGTGGCGAGTTAATGCAACTTTTGGAAAGGCGAGTTGAGATTAAGATTGCAGTGGTTAACGACAGGTCCTGTTAAAGCGGTTACCATGCCATCGAATTCTGGGATCTGCCGAAACCTTGAAGCCTCTTATCTCTTTATCTCTATCTCTGAACTGCTGAAAGATGGAAATCGAAATCAAAACTGATTCGGCAATACCACGACAGTCACTTACTTCTGCCGTGGTTGATAAATTGCGCGAACAGATTATCCGAGGAGAAATCTCGGAAGGAACACAATTGCGCCAAGATGTTATCGCGGCGCAGTTTCAAGTAAGCCGAATACCAGTTCGAGAAGCCCTGCGACAACTGGACGCCGAGGGCTTGATCACGATCGTCCCAAACCGTGGTGCGATTGTCCCACAGTTGTCGCCCGACGACATCGAGGAGCTCTTTGCAATACGAGCGCTGCTTGAGCCCGAGGTTCTAAAACACTCCGTCCCCCAACTCACGCTGGGGGACTTTGCTGAAGCAGAGGCCATCCTGAACCAGTATGTGAATGAACTTCGGCGAGAAGAACACGTCGCCACCTGGGGCCACCTCAATTGGAGCTTTCACTCCAAGCTATACTCGGGTGCCAAGCGGCCGCACTTCATGTCCATTATCCGCAATGTGAACCATAGCGGCGAGAGGTACACGCGGCTGCAGCTATATCTGACTCATGGCATGAAGCGGGCAAACGAAGAGCACTACGAGATTCTTGAGCTGTGCCGTAAGCGCGAGGTTTCTGGAGCCTGCAAACTGCTGCGTCAGCACATCCTGCACGCCGGCCAATCTTTGAAGGAAGTCTTGCAAGAAGGCCGTCGTCCCGACATGGCGATGCGGACCGGTTAGCCTGGCAGTTCTAAAGTCCTGAAAACCATCTTTCCCGCGGAAACAGGGACGTTGGTTTTCCGGCGAGTGCTTCTCAAAAAACCTCAGCTCGACTCCGCGCAAACCCTTCTTTCTTCACTTAGCAGTTGTCGGTCGACGAGAGTCGAAAATGAGACTTCGCTGGCGGGAGGTTCAGAGCGATGCTTCAAGGAGTATCCAGAAGGCTATTCATGGCGCTAGCTGCTGGTGCCGGCGGGTCTGCCATGATGTCGAGGAGATCATTTGCAACCCTTCTTCAGGATCCCGTCGAAGACAACCTCGGGACCCATGGGAAGGCGTTCACCCGCGAAAAGAAACCCTGGAAGGTGCGCCCATTTCCTTTGAAACAAGTCCGTCTCGGAGATGGTCCGTGCAAACAGGCGATGGAGGCCGATCGCCAATTCCTCCGTTCTCTTCCACCCGACCGGCTACTGCATACGTTCAGGACTAACGCAGGAATCCCATCCTCGGCCCAACCGCTGGGCGGATGGGAAGCTCCTGATTGCGAACTCCGAGGCCACTATGCGGGCGGCCACTATCTTTCGGCTGCGGCGCTGATGTATGCCAGCACGGGAGACGAAGATCTCAAAGCCAACGCCGACGCGGTTGTGGCGGGATTGGCCAAATGCCAGAAGGCCCTCAAAAGCGGTTATCTAAGCGCTTTTCCCATCGACTTCTTTGACCGGCTGCGCGAACGCCAAAAGGTATGGGCGCCTTTCTACACCATTCACAAGATCATGGCCGGCAATCTTGACATGTATGTGCATTGCGGCAGCGAGCAAGCGCTGGAAGTGGCCGAGAAGATGGCGGGATGGACAGCAAGCTACACCCAATCGCTGAGCTACGAGCACATGCAGCGCGTGCTTGGTACAGAATATGGCGGCATGGGTGAGGTTCTGGCAAACCTTTATGCGGTGACCAGCAAGGAGGATTACTTGGAGGTCGCGCAGCGCTTCGACCACAAGCAATTTTTCGATCCACTTGCGTCACACCGTGATGAGCTGAAAGGATTGCATGCCAATACTCATATTCCGCAGGTGATTGCCGCAGCCCGGCTGTACGAGTTCACCGGAGACCGCCGCTACCGTGATATCGCCGAGTACTTCTGGGAAGAGGTCACGAGTGAGCGTTCCTATTGCACCGGAGGCACCAGCAATAACGAGTCATGGAATACCGATCCCGGCAAGCTTGCGGCCGAGCTCAGCACAAGCACAACGGAAGACTGCTGCGCCTACAACATGATGAAGCTGACGCGGCACCTCTTCGGCTGGAGCGCGGACGCCCGCCTCACGGATTACTACGAACGCCTCTTGTTCAACCACCGTCTCGGCACTATCAACCCCGAGGACGGTACTATGATGTATTACCTCCCGCTCGCCTCGGGTTATTGGAAAACCTTCGGCAAGCCGTTCGATGCTTTCTGGTGCTGCACCGGAACTGGCTCCGAAGAGTACGCGAAACTGGCTGACACCATCTATTTCCACGATGACGATTCCCTCTACGTGAATCTCTACATCGACTCGCAATTGGCATGGCCCGAAAAGGGACTAAGTTTAAAGCAAGAGACACGCTTCCCTGAGGAACAGGGAAGCACATTCACTATCTCGACGAAGAACCCGGCGCGGATGGCGATCAATCTTCGCATCCCGTACTGGGTTCAAGGCGGCGGCGTGAAGATCAACGGAGCGCCGGAGACGGCGTTTGCTAGCCCTAGCAGCTATCTCATCCTCGAGCGCGTTTGGAAAACCGGCGACAAGATCGAAATCGATCTGCCCATGGCTCTGCACGTCAGCAGCATGCCAGATGACGAAAACACACAAGCGGTCATGTATGGTCCTTTGGTCCTGGCTGGACGATTTGACTCGGTCACAAGAGAAATGCTGTATGGAGACTACGCGCCCAAAAACGACAATCAACTGAAAGTCCCGGATATCGTTGCCGACTATGCCCGGCCGACAGCGTGGGTAGAGCCTGATCCGAAACAACCGCTCACCTTCCGTGCTGTCGGACAAGCCCAACCATTCACCATGGTTCCTCTCTATCAGGTGCTGCGCGAGAGGTACGCGGTCTATTGGAAGGTTAGCCGCAAGATCGCATAGGTTCCCGATTGTTCGCGTTGTGATCGCGAAAATCGAATGGAGATTAACGCTCGTCAGGCGGGGGTATTCCAGTAATGGTGATCAGAAAACTCTTGTTCTGCTTTGCCTCAATTGCGATCTTGGGCAGCGTGGTTTCGGCAGGAGCGCAACAGCCAGACTCCGAAGAGGAAGGTCAGTTTCGATTCCGCTTCGTAGGTCCAAAGGTTGGCAACCGTATTGCCGCCGTGGCCGGCGTACCGGGAGATGCCAGCGTGTACTACGCAGGAGCGGCGTCCGGAGGGGTTTGGAAATCGACGGACGGCGGAAATCGCTGGAGGCCAATCTTTGAGAAGCAACCCGTCGCCGCCATCGGCGCTCTGGCAGTCGCGGGGTCCGACCCGAGCACGGTATGGGCGGGAACTGGCGAAGCTTGGGTAATCCGTGACAGCGACGTGATGGGCGATGGAATCTATAAATCGACCGATGCGGGCAAGACATGGGTCAACATGGGTTTGCCAGAGTCCGGCCGTATCGGCCGCATTGTCATCCATCCGTCGAATCCTGACATCGTGTTTGCCTGCGTTTTAGGACGCGTTACTGGGCCTCAACAGGACCGCGGAGTCTTCCGCACGACCGATGGCGGTCAGCATTGGGAGCGCGTTCTCTTTGCCGGAGAAAATGCGGGCTGCTCCGGGCTGTCCATGGATCCGCACAATCCGCGCACATTATTTGCTGGAATGTGGCAAGTCGAGATGCATACCTGGGGCGAATACAGTGGCGGTCCTGACAGCGGAGTTTACGTTTCACACGACGGCGGAACGAAGTGGACTCGCATCGAACAACATGGCCTGCCGCATGCGCCCTTGGGCAAGATAGATGTCGCCGTTGCTCCAACAAATTCGAATCGTGTCTTTGCGCTCATACAGACCAAAGACCAAGGCTCGGTCTGGAGATCCGACGACGCGGGAGAGCACTGGAAGGCCGTCAATTACCAGCGAGCCTTGATTGGACGCGCGGGGTATTACATTCGTATCGCCGTGTCGACTGGCAACGACAATGAAGTTTACGTGGCGAACAGCTCGTTCCACCAGTCCCTCGACGCAGGGCAGAATTTTCACGAAGTCCGCTGGGGCGGAGATACGCATGACATCTGGATCGATCCCATTAATCCCGATCGCTTTGTGATTACCGATGATGGCGGCCTGATCATCACGTCCGTGCACGGCCGCGGATTCCACCGCGTAACTTTGCCTATCGGGCAGATGTACCACGTCGACGTGGACAACCAAATTCCTTACTACTTTTATAGCAACATGCAGGACGACGGGAACATGCGCGGACCGAGCGTACCCGTGGATTCCCAGGAGACGGGTTGGGACCGCAGAATGGGCGGCTGCGAATCGGGCTTCACTGTTCCCGATTTAGTCGATCCAAACGTGGTGTGGGCTACTTGCTACGGGGACACCGTCACTCGCTGGGATGCGCGAAACAAGGAAGCACACTCCGTCAGCCCCTGGATGCACACGTTGGACTCGTCCCCGAACGAGCTCAAGTATCGCTGCCATTGGACGCCGCCTCTGGCGATCGATCCCTTCGACCACAACACCGTCTATTACGGCTGCCAGGTGATTTTCAAGACCACGAATGCCGGTCAGAGCTGGTCGGTCATCAGCCCCGATCTTTCCACGCAAGACCCATCTCATCTTGTGTCATCGGGAGGAATCGTCGGAGATAATTTAGGGCAGTTCTACGGAGAAGTCGTCTTCGCCATCGCTCCTTCCAAGCTCCAGAAGGGACTCATATGGGCAGGAACCAATGACGGCCAGGTCTGGTACACAAAAGACGGCGCCACAAATTGGATCAACGTTACCAAGAACATCTCAGGACTTCCTCCATGGGGCACCATCACCAGCATCGCGCCTTCGAACTTCGATCCCGCCACCGCGTATATCAGCGTCGATCTCCATCTCGTGGACAATCGCGATCCTTTTATCTACAAGACCGCCGATTGGGGGAAGACCTGGAAGCAGATCAGCGGCAATCTGCCCAAACACCCTTTGTCTTATGTACGCACCATCGCCGAAGATCCCAATTGCGCCGGCCTGCTGTTTGCCGCTACAGGAAACGGTGTGCACTACTCGCTCGATGACGGACAGCATTGGACAGCGCTCCAGAAGGGGTTGCCGCATGCGCCCGTAACCTGGGCGATAGTACAGAAGGAGTTTCACGATTTGGTGGTCTCCACCTACGGGCGTGGACTTTACATTCTTGACGACATCACGCCGCTGGAACAGCTTGCCAAGAATCACGCCGATGCGGCAGTTGTTTTGTTTGAACCGCGTCCGGCGTACCGCTTTGCCCGTGCCCCCCAGGCTATGCTCAATTTCTCGCTAAAGACCGAACCAAAGAGTCCGGTCGAGTTCGAGATTCTGGACTCGCAAGGCCACTTAATCCGAAAGCTCGAAACGAAGGGTCGTCCCGGCATCAACCGCTTAAAGTGGGACCTCCGTTATGAGTCTCCGCGAGTGATCGCCCTACGGACGGTGGCGCCCGACAATCCGCACATTTGGGAGGAACCGCGCTTCCGTGACACCGACTCTCGGCCCATCACGCATTGGGGAACGAAACCAGCCGAAGTTGGTCCGATTGTGGCCCCGGGAAAATATAATGTGCGCCTAACGGTGGAGGGCCAGCCCTACACGCAATCGCTTACCGTCTTGCGCGATCCCCATTCACCCGGGTCGGACGCGGACCTCGATCTGTCGGTTAAGACGCTGCTCCGAATCCGCGACGACATCAGTCGCGCTTCGGACAGAGTCAACGAAATCGAGTGGCTCCGCAAGCAACTTGAGGTTGTAGAAGCCATTCTTCGGCCACCCAAGAAACAAGAGAAGGCTGAGCCAGCCTTGGTCGAGGAAGGCGACGAGTATGAGCCAAAGGCCGCACCTGCGCCTCCCCGGCCACTTGACGAAGCTCAGACTAAGCAAAAAGCCCAACTTTTGAAAGCGGCCGAAGATCTGGACAAGAAGTTCCAAGCGATCGAGGGCAAGCTAGTTTCGCAGGCACTGCAAAACAGCGATGACAAGTATTATGTAGAGTCATACAAGGTTTATCTCAACTTGATTTGGCTGAACGCCGAGGTCGGCAGTGGAGGTGGTGACGTTGCCGGAAGTGCTGACTTCGCCCCCACTGAAACCCAACTGGAGTTACTTAATACGTTTGAAACTGAAATAGGAGATGTGGACGCAGACTATGGAAAAGTTCTGAGAGATGATCTTCCCGCGTTCAATCACGCTCTGCAGAGCAGCAATCTCACTTCACTGCTTGTTGCACTTAACTCTGTCCCTGCGAAACAGGAATAATCGAAGATCGAAGGAGCTTTGGTGCGACCGAGCGCTTCGCCGATGACAGATCGGCTCAACTCAACGGTCTGTCCATTGCGGCGCCCCAGATATCGCCAACAGTGTAGCCTTCAGGGAAAGGATCTTCGGGATCGACCACGTATTGCGAGAAGCCGGTAATCCACGCAGTCCCACTGATTGTGGGTACAACCGCACGATAGTCGCCGACCTGAGTTTCGCGCACAAGGCAACCTGTGAAGATTGTTCCGAGAATGCCTTCGTGTGGGAATGGTTCGTTGAGCCGAAGTTTGCCCTTCGCGTAAAGGGCGGCCATGCGCGCGCAGGTACCGGTTCCGCAAGGGGACCGGTCGATGGCGCCAGTCCACGTGGCGGGTTTGCTCCAATCGAGCTCGCCAGTTGAAACGATCACAGCATTTTTGCCGGCAGCATCGGGGTTTGTTGTGGAGCCCGTAAGTTCGGCAATCGTGATACCACGAATCCCCGCATTCTCAGGGTGCACCACCGGCAGTTGCTCGCGGGCGGCAGCCTTGATCATTTCGCCGACCCGGACAATGTCTCTTCCCTCGTCGGGCGTGAGTCGGAGGCCGAGTGGCAGCGCCTCGGCAATTACATAAAACATCCCGCCAAAGGCCACGTCAACGGTTACCGTTCCGAGTTGCGGCACTTCCACTTTCGCATCCAAGTGCGTGGCAAATGCGGGGACGTTCTCAAACGTGACACGCTTCACCTTACCTCTTTGCACCTCTGCCTGTACCACCACCAGACCGGCCGGCGTGTCTAGCATGATTGTGGTGGCGGGCTCCTCCGCTGCCACCATGCCTGTTTCGATCAGAGCCGTCACCACACAAATTGTGTTGGTGCCCGACATAGGTGGATATTCCACCTGTTCCATGATGACGAAACCAGCCTGGGCATTGGGATTTGTCGGCGGCAGCAACAGGTTGCAGTTTGCCGCGGGGTACCCCCTCGGCTCGCGCAGCATAAGTTTCCGAAGACCGTCGGCATGCTGCTCCAAATAGGTCTTCTTCTCGAACATCGTGTCACCGGGTACATTGAGCACACCGCCGGTGATTACTCGCCCGGGCTCACCACATGCGTGGAGGTCTACTGCGGAAATCATTCTTGATAATTGCATAGATCCACCCTTTCTTACTTAGCTGCGACAATATAGTAGTGGAGGTTCGAACATTTCCCGAAACAGTGGGATCACCAAAACGAGCAGGCGGACATATCTAAGAGGTGCCGCTGTATAGCAGCAACTCCCAGGTGGGCACTGTTTTCTAGCAGAAGTCAGAGGGTGCAAACCGTTTCACACTTTTTCGCGTCGGCAGTCGTTCTCGTACCGAGGGAATATGCTCTGGTATCCACCTCGGACTACAAGACTGAAGCGCAAAGCCCCGCAACCACGTTATCCGATCTGCCTGACAAACCGGACTCGTTTACGTCATCGTGCACGCTGGATTGTTGTTAGTCCAGCCAAATGTCTCATAGGCCGCACTAAGAACGCTGTTGTTGGCGGGCGAATTTACCACGTCTAAACTAGCCTCGATGAAATTATAGGAATTACTCTCCCACGTAACCGGACTGTTGCTCACCTCTGTGTAAAGAGTGAGGTAGAGCGGATTGCACCCACCGGCAGTCCGTTCAATTGGACCGCGGTCGTTCCGGTGCCAAGGCTTCCCGACTGATAGACATTGTTGCCGCCGGGAGCGGTGCCAACGTCAATCCAGTACGCGTATGGCGTGGCGGGTTGGAGCTTTCCACGAGAATGTCGCGCTCGTCGAGCATAAAGCCGAACCGCCTACCGGTGACTGGAGCGTGGCCAACGCGCTTGTCCCACCCACTGCCGCGAAAGTGTAGGGGTTGCTGACCCACGACCACGTTCAGGTTCTTGCTGAGCCCGTTGGTTGATTTCGCATCGGCCAGTTTGCTGGGCATGTGCTTTCGAGCAAGTTTACGGGGGTTCATTACGTCGCAGGTTCAGCGCTTCCTTTTTCCGATTACGATGAGGCCGTGCGCGTAATCAACACTCAACAGGTAGCATAAGATCCGCATTGCCAGGAACCTCAGCTTTGGTAGGCCTTTAGGCCACGCTCCATAGCGCACACGGAATGCTTCGACCTCGTAACCTCGCACGACGAAATCCGCCGCTAGATCTGATAGTGGATACTGCTGAACGTGTCCGGGGTCGCCGGCCCACATCGGGACGACGCAAAGAGGGTTAGGTGTACCGATGATCAGCGTACCGCCCTGGTCCAGCAGCCTACCGAACTCATCCATCAAATCCACGTAGTCGTTCAATGACATGTGTTCGATCACTTCCAGACACAGAATTGCATCGAATTGACCTTTGACCTCAGAGATGGATGAATATTCATGCTCATCCTCCGCTGACATGTCGAGAGTTTCATAGCGTCCTTTGAAACCCCCCGCCAGAAATTTTCGTTTAAGCCGTTTGTCGCCCGCACCGTAATCCAAGAGCCGACTCGCATGTTTAGTTTGGTTGAAGATTGCTTGCTCCATTTCGTTGAGCTCTGCGCGATCCTCGCAGGAAAGACATGGCGCCCGGAGAGTGCGGTTCATGACGTTGCGCGCCTGATGCCTTGCCCAATAGTTGCGGTACCACTTATCCACATCTGACACGGTTTAAAATCCTCGTCGGTGGTTTGCCTATGCTAGGCGCGGTTCTGACTCTACTGTCCGCGTTACGAGTCGCCAACTCATCGCCATCCTTACCAGGAAGAACGCGCAGATAACGCCTTCCACCGCCAGCAGAATGCCGAGCCGGTAAATCGACGAAATCGCGATCGAACGTATCACGAATAGGTTTCCTAGGACCAGAGAGGCGCTCAATAGTAAAGGCTCCAGCAAGGGTGCGAAAACGCGCAGTCCTTCGGATTTCCTGGCGTGAAAAAAAGCGAGGAGCCATGTGCCCTGCAACACTGTCTGGAAAATCGCGAATCCGAAAAGCCCATAGTGATATACGACGTAGGTACCGAGTGTCCACGTCGGGATGGCCCACCAGAGGCAGAGGCGTACGTTGAACCACGCGTCATCCTGAGCAAAGAATAGCTCCGATAACGGAATGCCAACCGCGTTGCACATGGCTGTGACGCAATAAGCGTAGAGCAGCGGCTGCGCTGGAGACCACTTTTGAGTGAAAATCAAGGCGATGATAGGCGTGCTCAAACTGGCCAATACGGCACAGGCTGGCCACGCAATGCTGGCGTTAATCCGCAACGATTTTTCTACTCTTGATCGAAGCAGGCTGGGATCGCCGGACGCGCTGCTGAAGGCGGGCAGGTAAATACGCGCCATCGCGTTGCAAATCACCAGCGGATATAGCGACAGAGTGGAGGCCCAGGAAACATATCCCACTGCGTTCTTGCCTAGGAGGCGCGCGATCATAATTGGCGGGAAGGCGAGTGTCGCCATGTTCAGCAGCGAGCCGCCCTGATAGATCAAGCTGAACCCAACGTGGGGGCGGATCGAAGCCCACGAAAATCTCCGAAAGGGCGGACGCACGATGACATTAAATGCCAGAGTACCAAACAAGTCGCGGCATCCCATGGCAACGACATAGCACCAGATGCCTTTGTGAAGAAATGCCAGCGTGGCCAGCAGGATTGTATAGATAAGGCTCTCTGCCGCCTCTACCGCGCTGACAACCTTGAAGCGCATGGCACGCTCCAGCAGGGCCAGAGTAACCATGCGCTGATTGCGGACAATCAGGAGCACCAGAAAAACCGCGGCGGGAAGATAATTCTCAGGCCCCAGTTTCACCAATCGCAGCGCCACCGGCAAAAGAGCGCCGATCAAAACCGCGAAGGTGATCGAGATTCCCAGAATGACCTTTTGGGCGGTTGCAAGCTCGGTCGGTTCCAGATCCCCACGCTTGCGAATTAGCGCCGCTTTCAGGCCAAGGTCGCCAAAATAGCCGAGGATTCCCTGGGTTACAAAGATCAGAATGGCAAAGCGGCCGACGATTTCAGGGCCAAGCCAGCGTGAAACCGCCACGCTGCTGCCCACGCTGAGCGCCATGATGACAACTTGGCGGATGACGAGGGCGATCGCCGCCGCGCTCATTTTTCCGCGAAACAGCGTTTGCAGTACTGCGCGGTAGCCGGTCGACGAAGGAACCGAAGCGATCGCATCAGCTATATCGCCCGCTTCGCGCGGCAATTCCACGTCGACAAGCAGTGGGCGATCCTTCATCACTTTGTAACTAGGATGTATCCGCAATAAAAAGGAGCCCTCAATCAAAAGAAGGGCCCCGTTAACTACGAGACGAAATCTTTTGACAATGACAACGGCCTTTTTTGGCCGGAAGAAACCCTAGGGCTGCGTGCTGCCATTATCTTTTTTTTCGAGATGTTCGGCAATGGCTCCAGCACCTTCAAATCCGGCAATGGCAGCCGCACCTTCGGTCAATATCGATGCGTTTGGATCCAGCTTCTTCGTGCCTTCCACTGCGGCCACAGCTCCCGCGATTTTTTCTGCTTCTTCCAGAAGTCCCATGACAACCTCCTTGCGTGCAGCGAATGATGTTTTGCCTCCGTGAGAGGGCTATTCAGAGTATCACTTGTAAGCTGTGCCTGGACATCTGTCAAGGCAGAAGGCGCGATCGTCTGTCGCACTTCAAACAGTGTTCCAATCCATGTGATTTCGCTACTCTCCTAAGGAACACTCACTGTGCCACCGCGACGAGATCAAAGCCAAGCTGGCGTGCATGCCGTCGGAGGCGTGCTTCCATGCGGTCGCGATGCTGTGCTTCGTATTCAGCGAAGACGCTCTCGCAATATGATTGGCGGGTCGTGACCAAACGGTATACGACACGCGAGAGTTTGTGAGCCGCCGCAGTGATCGCTTTCGGCGTGCCAAGTTTCGTGCGCATCCTTCGGTAGTAGCTCCCCAGAAACGACTGGCTCCTATGTAGTGACTGGGCAGCCAAGCGTAAGGCTATTGCCGCTCGATTCTTAACAACTCGGGTTTGGACAGACAGGATCTTACCGCCGCTGATGCGATTGTCTAGGCATAGTCCCAGCCAAGATGCAAAAGCCGATGCATTGGCAAATCGCGACAGGTCGGTGCCAATCTCGGCGAAGAGAACGTGAGCAGTGAGTGCATTGATCCCGGGGATTTCGGTCAAGTCGACGCCGAACACCCGGTAGAGATGGTTGCGCAGATCAAACCTCATCTCATTGCGACGCGGTTTATGGCGATCCTTCGGTTTGCACAGTGGGGCCTGCGTGACATCGATTTTGGAATCGAATGAAATCAAGTGCTGCTCGATTTCGAGATCACATGCCCCGATCAGCTGTTGGTAGTGCCGGTATGCCATGAGCGATTGGCGCAATGTGAATACGTGCTCGCGTCTGTAATCGCCAACAAGTGCTGCGGCGATGGTTTCCTGGGTCGCCTTGATACGAGGATCGCGCAATTTCGCCAGAACTTGGGGATCCCGCTGGCCACTCAAAATCGCCTCGATGGTCGCCATTCCGGTGAGCCCTGTGACGTCGCTGATAACGTGATGGAGTTGCAGGTTCATCTGGTCCAGCGCCTTTTGCATGTGCTGTACGTGAGCGCTCGCCATCTGGATCAAGCCTTCGCGATGGCGCAAAATCGACCGGATTACGCAAACCGCCTGCCGAGGTCTGAAGGACGCTCGCAGTAGTCCCACTGAGTGCAGGTATTGCAGCCATTGACAGTCGGACACATCGGTTTTGCGGCCAGGTACGTTCTTGACGTGCCGAGCGTTGACAAGAAACACTTCGAAGCCAGACTCCTCCAGGATCTGGAAAAAGGGAATCCAGTACACGCCTGTGGACTCCATGGCAACGCTCTCGATGCCGCACTGCCGAAGCCAGTTAGCCGCGGCCTTCAGATCGGCCGTGAACGTGCGGAAGCATCGAACCGGCTGCGAATCGCGGCCAACTGGAACCGCGACATAGATTTCCGTAGCGCCGATATCCACACCGGCGGCGTGCGGCTGCAGAATGCGGGGCGAAGCAAACGATGTGCTGGATGGCTTTCGTAATCGTGGCATGTATTCTCCCTTCAAATAGCACGCGGGCGGCCCGGACTGTGGGTATGAGTAATCTCCTAAACGGGATCGACTGTCAGGTTGACGGCCGTCACCACTGTCTTGACCACGGAGTCCGAGACCACGCTGAATTTCGGGCTTTTCCGAGCACCGCTGAGTAGTCGGCCTACTTGCCGCCCCATGCGGAAATGATGCTATCCCGACGCGTTCGTGACGCGCACGCTGCCTAGTGTTCCTTCCCTGCTTGATCCGACGGCCCGGGTCTCTCGCTGAAGTGGCCCCACTGAAGTGGCCCCACTTCGATCATTACATTTGGCCCCACCCTAACCGATAGATCGGCCTACCCTGTCTGCGAAGCAGACGGGAGGGCGATGGACAGGAGACGCAAGGTGGAGCTATTCGAAGAGATCAGGCGCGAACATGCGCACGGAGCGGGCACGATTTGTGCGGTCGCAAAGAAGCTGGGTGTGCATCGGCGAATGGTGCGACAGGCCCTGGCTAGTTCGATTCCGCCGGAGCGCAAACTGGCGGCGCGAAACAAGCCGAGGCTGGGTCCGGTGATGGGGTTCATTGACGAGATTCTGCGCGAGGATCAGACGGCGCCGCGTAAACAGCGGCACACCGCACATCGCATCTGGGAACGAATCCGGCAAGAGCGCTCGGACCCTGTGGCGGAAGCGACGGTGTGCCGTTATGTGCGGGAGGGCAAGCAAAAGTTAGGACTCACCGTGCGCGAGACGTTCGTGCCGCAAGTCTACGACTGGGGCGGCGAGGCGCAAGTGGATTGGTACGAAGCCATGGCCGACTTCGCGGGCGAACGATTGCGGGTTTACATTTTTGCGATGCGCTCGATGGCGAGTGGCGGAGCGTTTCACGTGGCCTACTATCACGCCACGCAACAGGCCTTTCTGGAAGCGCACGAGCTGGCCTTTAACTATTTCGGTGGCGTATTTCGGCGCTTACGCTACGACAACCTGAAGAGTGCGGTGAAGAACTTTCTGCGCGGCCATCAGCGGGAGGAGACGGCACGATTGATTGCATTCCGCTCGCACTGGGGGTTTCAGACGGAGTTTTGCAATCTGGCGCGGGGCAACGAGAAGGGCGGCGTGGAGGGCGAGGTAGGTTACTTCCGCCGGAATCATCTGGTGCCGGTTCCGCAAGCGCAGAACCTGGAAGAGTTGAACGAACAGTTACGACGTGATTGTCAGCAAGACGAACAGCGTCGGATCGCAGGCAAGCCGATGTTGATGGGCGAAGCGATGCGGATCGAACGCGAGCATTTGCTGCCGCTGGCTGGGGAAGGATTCGAACTGGCGGAGGTCAGTTTCCCAACGGTAGACAGTAAGGGCTGCGTGAAGGTGCGCACGAACTTCTACTCGACGCCATTGCGGCCAGGGGCGCGTCCGCAAGCGAAACTGCTGCCGGCGTATGTCGAGGTCTGGCAGGCGCGGGAGTGCGTGGCGCGGCACGAGCGCAGCTTCGGACGCTATGAGCAAGTGCTCGATCTGGAGCACTATCTCGACGTGCTGGAGAAGAAACCGGGAGCGCTGGCGGGATCGAGTCCACTGCGGCGGTGGCGGGAACGCGGACGGTGGCCGGCGAGCTTCGACGAGCTCTGGCAAAGCTTGCAGGAGCGACACGGCAAAAACTCGGGCACACGGGAGATGATCGAGTTACTCACGCTCGGCAAGCGTTACTGTTGGGAACGGCTGCAGCAGGCGGTGGAGAAGGCACTGGCTTTGGGTTGCACGGATGCAGCCGCGGTGCGGCACTTGCTGACGGCGACGGAACTGGGTCGCCCGCGCCCCGAGTTACTTGATCTGAACGGACTGAAACGCTACCAACGACCATTGCCGCAGATGAATGAGTATGACCAGTTACTCAGCCTGGCTGCCAGCACAGCGGAGGTGGCGCGATGAAAGAGCAAACCCAGGCTCTCGAACATGCCAGCGTCAAACAGTATTGCAAGGCGCTGCGCGTTCCGATGATCGGAGCGCACTTCGTGCAACTGGCGGAGCAGGCCGTCAAAGAACAGCGCAGCCACATCGGGTATCTGGAAGCGCTGCTCACGATGGAGTCGGAAGAGCGCGACCGGCACGCCATTCAGCAGCGGCTGCGCGATGCCAAACTGCCGCGGCTGAAGACGCTGGAAGAGTTCGACTTCAACCAGGCGCGACAGATTCCGGCGGCGAAGATCCGCGAACTGGCCGAAGGCGGCTACATCGAGCGCGCTGAACCCGTGGTGCTGATGGGCGAATGTGGTACCGGCAAGACGCACTTAGCGACGGGCTTGTGCGTGGCTGCGTGCCGACAGAAACGAAGGGCACGATTCACCACGGCCGCGAACCTGGTCAATGAACTGGTCGAAGCGCGGCAACACAACGCGGTGAAACGAGTGCTGGCGCGCTGGTTGCGCTACGACGTGATCGTGCTCGATGAAGTCGGCTACGAGCCGTTGGCTGACATCGGAGCCGAGTTCCTGTTCCAAGTGATTGCCGAACGTGCCGAGCGAGCCACCTTGATCGTGACCACGAATCTTCCGTTTTCCGAGTGGACGCAGGTGTTTCCCAATCCGCGCTTGTGCAAGGCGTTGCTAGATCGAATCACCGACCGAGCGCACATCATCGAGACCGGCGCCGATTCATACCGCTTTCGCAGAACCCTGGAGGTGCGACAGAAAAAGAAAGCATCGTAGGCGGCTGCTTCTATAGCGCTGGGCAAGGGAAGGAACTCAAACGGGAGGGTGTTACGAAACCGGCCAAAAATCGCGCACAGGAAAGGTTTCAGGACAAGAATATTTCCCTTTGTGGTGTGGCACTGATCGATGCACGGCTCAGGCGGCCAGAGCATCTCGGAGCTGACTGCCGCCAAGTACGTTCAACATCCGTTTCAGGTTGTAAACCATCGTTGCCAAGCTGATCTCTGTCTGGGCTCCGGCGAGACCACGCAACAAGAATCGTGGATGTCCGAAGATACGGTACTTTATCGGGGCGAATGGATGTTCCACCGTTGATCCTCGCAAGCGCATCACTTCCGCAGTGGTTCGCTGTTGCATGCGTTGAAGAGCATGCTCATGCAGGTTCCGAGAAACGTGGCGCCGTGGGCCTAGGGTGCAACGGGATTTGAGTGCGCACGAGCCACAGACTTTTCGTCGGGGTGTATACATCACGGCGCGATCCTTTTTAGAGAAATGCTTACGCCAAAGCGTCTGGCCTGCTGGGCAGCGGAAGGTGTCGCTCTTCTCGTCATAGACGAACTCAGTGCGGTCGAATAGTTTGCCACCCCCGTGATTGTTGGCCGTGCGTTTGGGTGGTACATAAGGCACGATGCCTTGGGCCTCGCAGGTTTCCGACTGCTCGCCGTTGGAATATCCACCATCCGCGATCACGTTTAGAGAAGCTGGTGAACCGACCGCCTGCTTTGCCGCTTCCGCCATGGGCAACAGCATGCGTTGATCGTTCGCATCGGTGGTGACTTTGTGGGCCACGATTAGCGCGTGTTGCGCATCGACAGCGGCTTGCACGTTGTAGCCAGGCGTGAGTTGCCGCCCGATCTTCATAAATCCCGCCTCTGGCTCGGGGTCGCTCTTGAGCTTTTTCAGAGCCTCGGCTGCCGCACTCTCATCAATCACCACTCCGTTCTGTTTGTCGGCTCGCTCCAACTGATCCAGGTAACGCTTCAGCGCCTCGCGCTCGCGAACCCGATCTACACTGCTCACCGACTGGAACTTCAATCCGAAGCACTGGCAATTACGGTAAGGCTCCGCTTCGGATATTGGCACTTTTTCTTCAGAGCAATTTGGCGTTGGCCCCGATGGCGGCGAATTTTGGGATGGTCACTTCGTTCGGTGGGAGGGTTGGGCAAGTGGGCAAATTACGAAACGAAGCCAAAAAGTTCCTTGTTTTCAACGAACCTAAGACGTTACCTGTCCGATGATCGGGAATGGAGGCTGATTGCGAAACGAATTGCTTTGGAAGGAGTAGTTCAGCGGACCAAAGTTCGGGTACGTTAGCATACAGACAGAATAGTTTGCCGCACTTATGCTCAGCGGCAAGGCAACCGGGTCCACGAACGTCTGCGATCGTCCCCTTCCGAAGGACAATTGGAAATCGCTCTCCAATGGTTGCCCTGCCGTGCTCCGCTAAAACAGAGTCGTCACCTACACGTCCAAAAAAAACCTTGGGGACCTATCTGAACGTAAGGCTTTGACCGCAACGGCGCTTGCGCCTACGCAGAATCAAGTTCGTGCGTGAGCAGTTCTACCTGGCTGCTGTGGCGCAGAACCTGAAACGACTGGTGCGGTTCCTCAACAAGAGAGCGCAACCAGGGATGGCAATCCCATAAGAAACAGACTACCGCGAGAAAAACACGAACCGGAAGAAACTTCCCTGAGGGAAAACGCGTCTTCGAACCGAGTTTTTCAACACCAACGGGATTTATCAATAGCTGTGTAACCCTACCAGCCGTAATCTTTTACCGCACAGCTAGATGTGACCACTTCACTAACATCGCATGGCGCTAACTGGTGCCGAATGACCAGGACATATTCAGCGTCCGCCGACGGCTCATCAGAGGCGCCGGATCCCGGGATTTGCGTGGGCTCCTTGTCTCTACTGAGCAAATCGAAAACGTGGGGAAAAGATGACAAGAGAAGACACAAGAAGTTTCTGGGGAGGGCGCGATTCGGGGGGAGGATCAAGCGGTAGCGGCCGGCATTGGACAAGAAAAACCCGACCTCGCTGGTTTGCTCGGTCGGGCTTTTTTTGTGTCGCTTAGCGATGTGCAGGTTTGCCTGCCTGCCGGTTTACGGCGTCCAGTTGAGGTTGGCAACTCCTCCACCGGACGGAATATTCCAGCAGTTCAGCTGAATGCTGACGTCTGGCACTCCAGCGTTAACCGTCATTGCCAAACTCTGGCTGGGTCCGGTGAAGTTGACAAACGATTGGCTTCCTATGATGGTGTCGTTCCCCGTGAGTACAGAGGTGTCGCACCCGAACGTCTCCTCGGCCTCCGTTCCCGACCAATAGTCCTGTACGGTGACGGTTTTGTAACCGATGGTGTCTATCGGCAGGTTGAATTCCAAGCTGACGGGGTAGCCGCAGTTATTCACCACTGCCCCGTAGTGCTCTTGCAGGCAAGAATATGCGTTCTTACTGGCGTTTTCCAGGACTTCGACATGGAACGCGCTGAACGCAGTCGTGGAGCGCGCGTAGGCAGGACTGGCTACAACCGCCAAGGCGGTTAGGAATAGTCCCAGAAGAATCGTAGTTGCTTTGTGCTTCATAGCGGTTTCTCCTCATTTTTCAAAGTTAGATTTCCTGAGAGAGGATCAGTCCGATAGACCGTTCTGTTCCTCCTCATGTCTCTAACAGCGCAAAGTCGCCGGCAAAACCTGGCATAGGTGCTCAAAATATTTTGTGACTGCGAAGAAAGCACCGTAAGTAATGGAATTTTCAACTGTTTCCAGTTGACATCCGAAACAGCCATGGCTACCCTGAAACACCAAAGCTCGCTTCCCCTCCCAAAGGTTAGCTCCGTGGGGCACGAATCGGCAGGAGAGATCACGCGGCTGTTACAAGACTGGCGGGGTGGCGACCGCAAAGCTCTGGACGCCTTGTTGCCTGTCGTCTACAAGGAACTACGGCGTCTGGCCCACTTTCAACTGCGCAAGGAACGTCCCGACCACACTTTGCAGAGCGCTGCCCTGGTAAATGAGGCGTATCTCCGCCTGGTGGGACTGAATGCGCCGCAGTGGGAGGGCCGCTCTCACTTCTTTGCCATCGCCGCCCGCCAGATGCGGCAGATTCTTGTGGACTATGCCCGCCGCCACCGTGCCGGGAAACGCGGAGGGGCTGCCGAAACACTATCGTTGGACGACAGTGGGATGTTGGAGCCGGGCAAGGGCCGGGATGTCAACGTCGTGGCTCTCGATGACGCCCTGAAGCTGTTGGCTCGACTTGACGCCCGCAAGGCGCAAGTCGTAGAGCTGCGATTCTTTGGCGGATTAAATTTCGAAGAAACGGCCGAGGTTCTCAAAGTGTCGCCGGAGACAGTGGCGCGCGACTGGAGCACTGCTCGGGCCTGGCTGCACCGTGAGTTGAGTCGAGGAACTTCCGGTGGATGCTGAGCGCTGGAAACGAATCGATGAACTGCTGCAGGCGGCGTTGCGAGTGCCAGCCGAGCAGCAGGGGGAGTTCCTGCGCCAGCAGTGCGGCGACGATTCCGCGCTGCTCGAAGAAATCCGCTCCCTGCTCAGTTCCCACCGCAACGCCGGCAGCTTTCTGGAGTCGCCGGGTGTCCCGGTTGCCCACTTAGCTGCTGATATGCTCACGCTCGACGCGAATCCGTCCTCTGGCGCTTTGATCGCTATGGGCCAGACCATCTCGCATTACTGCGTGCATGAACCTCTTGGCTCCGGCGGAATGGGCATCGTCTACAAAGCCGAAGACATTTCTCTCGGACGCGCGGTCGCCCTCAAGTTCCTCCCCGAGGACACCGCTGGCGATCCCTTGGCGTTGGAGCGCTTCCGCCGCGAGGCCCGCGCTGCCTCGGCTCTGAACCATCCCAACATCTGCACGATTTACGAGATCGGGAAACACGAAGAGCAAGCGTTCATCGCCATGGAGTATCTCGATGGCCAGACACTGCGGCAGCAGATCGCGGGCCGGTCGCTGGAACTCGATACGCTGTTGCGGCTGGCGATCGAAATCGCCGATGGGCTCGAAGCCGCCCACGCCGAAGGCATCGTCCACCGCGACATCAAGCCTGCCAACATCTTCGTCACCCGCCGCGGCCACGCCAAAATTCTTGACTTCGGCCTGGCCAAGCTGACCGGACCCAAACAAAAAGGTAAATCCGGGGGCAGTGGCGAGGAAGAAGCGACACTGACGCTCGAACCACTCACTGGACGCGGTGCAGCCTTGGGCACGGTCGCCTACATGTCCCCCGAGCAGGCGCGGGCCAAACCGCTCGACAACCGCACCGACCTGTTCTCCTTCGGAGCTGTGCTCTACGAGATGGCGACCGGCGAGCAGCCGTTCCGGGGCGAGAGCGAAGCCACAATCTACGACGCCATCCTGAATCGCCACCCGGTCCCGCCCGCGAAGCTGAACCGCGAGGTTCCGGCGAAGCTGGAAGAGATCATCCACAAGGCGCTGGAGAAAGACCGCGATCTCCGCTATCAGCATGCGGCTGACATACGCACCGATCTGCAACGGCTGAAACGGGACACGGAGTCAGCGCGGATACCCGCTGCATCAAGGGCTGAAGCCAGCACTCACCCACGAATGCACTGGAAGGCCACGCTCTCAGTTGCATTAGCTGTGGCGGCACTCGCAGTCGGCGGTTACTTCTACCTTGACCGCCCGCCCAAACTCACCGAGAAAGACACCATCGTGCTTGCGGATTTCACGAACACTACAGGCGATGCGGTCTTCGACGACACGCTCAAGACCGCGCTCACCGTTTCCTTGCGGCAATCGCCTTTTTTGAACGTGCTGAGTGATGACAAGGTGGCAGCGACTCTGCGGCTGATGGCGCGTCCGACCAACACTTCGCTCACATCCGATGTAACTCGCGAGCTTTGCCAGCGTGCGGGCAGCAAGGCTTACATTGTCGGGTCGATTGCCAGTCTGGGCAGCCAATACGTGCTGGGATTGAAGGCGGTGAATTGCCAGAGCGGAGACACACTGGCTGCGGAGCAGGTGACGGCGCCGTCCAAGGAGAAGGTGCTGGGCACGCTGGGTGTAGCGGCATCCAAGCTGCGCGGCGAACTGGGCGAATCGCTGGCTTCGGTGAAGAAGTTAGATGTTCCGCTGGAACAGGCCACCACGTCATCGCTCGAAGCGCTGAAAGCGTACAGCCTTGGACGAAAGGCTTTTAACGAGAGAGGCATTGCCGCAGCCCTACCTTACGATCAACGAGCCATCGAGCTTGATCCGAAGTTTGCTTCGGGCTACTCGGCAGTGGGCAGCGACTACTACGGTCTCGGCGAGCTAGGGCGGGCCAGCGAGTACATCACCAAGGCATTCCAGTTGCGGGAACATGCCAGCGAACTGGAAAAGCTGACGATCGCCGCTAATTACTATCTGAGTGTCACCGGAGAACTGGATAAAGCGGCCCAGACGCTTCAAGAGGAGATTGAGAGCTACCCGCGAAAATTCGGAGCACATCACGGCTTGGGCTCCGTGTACGCTGCGCAGGGACAGCATGAAAAGGCTGCGGAGTCGTATCGCCAAAGCCTCCGGCTCGCCCCAGACAGTGCTGCCCCCTACACAGACCTTGGCAACACCCTGCTCTCCTTGCAGCGCTTCGACGAAACGCGGCAGATCATACACGAGGCGCAAGAGCGAAAACTGGATAATTACATACTGCACAGTGCTCTGTATGCTCTTGCCTTCCTCGGCGTGGACTCGGCGGCGATGGCGGAACAGCAACAGTGGTATGCAGGTAAGCCCGAGTATGAGGGTTGGGGATTTGCGCTCGCATCCGACACCGAGGCATATGCCGGCCACATTGGCAAGGCTGGGGAACTGACCAAACGGGCTGTGGACTCTGCCATCCGGGCTGACAACAAGGAAAATGGGGCGATCTGGCAGGAGAATGCCGCTATCGAACAAGCCGCTTACGGCAATCCTGCGGAAGCGCAGCAGTCAGCGGCAGAGGCTTTGAAGCTCGCTCCCACGAGTCAGAGTGTCGAGGTCGAAGCCGCGCTGGCCTTTGCTATGGCGGGCGACACGGCACGCGCCGATTCCTTGGCACAGGACTTAGGGAAACGCTTCCCGCTGGACACCCAGATGCAGTCGCTTTGGCTTCCTGCGATTCAGGCGCAATTGGCGCTCGACAAGAAAAATCCGGCCGCTGCCCTCAATGCCCTGCAAGCTGCTTCAACCATCGAGTTGGGTCAAATTGCTTTCGTCGTCAATATTTCCTGTCTCTATCACGTGTATGTCCGCGGAGAGGCATACTTGGCCGGCGGACAGGGCAGTGCTGCTGCCGCCGAGTTTCAGAAGATCATCGATCACAGCGGCATCGTGTGGAACTGCTGGACGGGAGCACTGGCACATCTTGGTGTAGCGCGGGCGAATGCCTTGCAAGCGAAGAACTCCCAAGGCGCCGATGCCGACCTTGCCCGCAGTCGCGCGCTGGCCGCCTACAAAGATTTCCTCACGCTCTGGAAAGACGCCGACTCCGACATCCCCATCCTCAAGCAAGCCAAAGCGGAGTACACGAAGAGCCGGATTACACTTTTGCCCCGAAGGACAGCAAGGTAATCCGTCCCGTCCACAGCCACGCCCTCGTTATTCCGAATACCACATTCAATTCTCCGCTTATCGTGGGAGTGCCCAAAGTGCCGCCGTCATTTTGATCTGCAGTTACGTGCCTTTGGGCTTGCATGCACAAGGTCATGATCCGTGTGACGCCCCGATCCTTGCGCCACAACCCCCGCCGCAGTCGTGTTGCCCCCCGACGCCGAAGAGTATTGCCGATGCTACAAAGAAGGCATTGGCTTCCGCGTGGATCTATCCCAAGCGTCCGATGCGGACGCCCCGAGCCGCGCTTTGTAAGCACATCACATGTCGAACGCCTTAATCTTTCCGTCAGGATGCAACTTGAATTCAGGCGAGATATGAGCAGATATTCCCTCCGGGAGTTTCCCTCGTTCAAGAGCTGCGAAGAAGCCTTATCGTGGCTCGTGAAGGACTGATACGACAGGCAACCGAGCCGGGGAAGACGAGCGTTCTATAGTTTGCCCCCTTCCAGCAGGAACCGTTGAAATCGCTCTGCACGGCTGCCCGCCCTGGGGACTATACCTAACCAGTCTGCTGAGGAAGTAGCGTAAAGAAAGGACACCGACAGCGCCCCGGGCGCGCTAATTCCGTGACGTGCGTAGTGCCATGCGCAGAGGGTACGATGCAGCTATTGTCTCCACGTGAATTGGCACCTCGACTTCCGGCGAGGGGCCCTTTCTTTTTGGCCCCCAAGATGCGATTTACCTCCATAGGACGGTGCCATCCCGAGGCGTCTTGAGCCGGTATCGTGGAGAGTAAGGCCGCTCGACCAGGACATCGGGCGTTCCTTTTCTATTAACTTGCACTGCTCCTTAAGAATGCATGAACGCTCAGAGCCGGGATTGTGAACGAATAAGGCGATTTTTCCGTTTTCGTAACAGTGAGCGAAAAATAACAGGCCCTGTTCGGATACGGAGAACAATGCTTCCGTTCCCATGAGCTACGAACCGAACCAACGCCGATATCCGCGGTATGAACTCGACACCGAAGTTAATGTTACGGTGAGCGGAATCGAAAAATGCGATGTTAGGAGGGGCCGCTCTCTCAATCTGAATCAAGCGGGATTGGGCGGACTATTCGTCGCGGGCTGGGATGTGGGCACGTCGGTCAATCTGGAGTTCTCGGTCCCAATAACGAGCAGACCGTTGACTGTGCGTGCACTGGTGCGAAATAGGTCGGACCACCGTTACGGATTTGAATTCGTAGATTTAAGCCGCACTCAGCAGGAAATCATCACTAAGACGTGCGCAACTCTCGGCCTGCTTCAATAACACATGACGTGACTCTTGCAATTACAGAAAAAGGGGACCGATCAAGGGACAAACTTGTCGTACTATCTCGTGAACGGAAGTAGGGGCAGGTCACCAACGCAGCCGCCGAATAGATGAGCCATTGGTTCCTTTTCGAAGGTTTTCATCTGTTTTGTAACCTTTTGGGCACATGACCTTATGTGTTAAGTCAACCTATCAATCTGCAGAGCCAATCCACTTTTTTGTTCGACACGTCACATCGTAAATTGTGATCCCTAGAAACACCTTCTTAGAAACCGCTTACGCTGCCGCAACCCTATATGAATCGGGGGTTACTTGCAAAAACTTTCATCTTGACAGGAGGAGGATGCGGGTCCATGATGGCGGGCTTCCCTTCGAGATGCGAATTTCATCTCGTTGTTACGCTAGCTAGATAGCAGTTCAGAAGACTGCGTTACCGAGCCCAGGGCTAAGGATAGCCCACGTAAGGAATCTCCCAAAGACTCGGAGCTGCTTTTGTAGCTCACAGGGGGAGCCGTGACCCAAATTCAGTGCACCCTATCTGCGCTAACCCCAGAATATTGGCACCCCCCTTACTCGCCTGCAACACGGCGTAGCTTAGGGATTATCGGCCTTTACTACAATAAGGAGAAAATGCGATGAAATGGAAACTGTTTGTTGCCGCGATCGTGGTGGCCGCGCTTACGGGTGTTGCAGCCGCGCAATTGAGCGCAGAGAGACGTGCCGCCTTCGAGGCAGCGCCGAAAATACAGACTAGCGTCAGCGGTGTAGAAGCATTCACAACTCCGCCCAAAAACTTTGATCCACTGACTGCCACCAACCAGGAGCTTTGGCAATACGGTCTGCCGGAGCCTCCTGACCAGACCACGGATCCAAAGGGCTATGCGATGTGGCAGCGCGCCATGCTGGCTCTCAAGTTCCACGCAACTGACGTGCAACTCTCAAGCTTCAGCCACCGTCCGGCAGAGATCTTCTCTAAATCGCAAGCGGTTTCAAACGTCGCAACCACTGGTACCTCACCGAACTGGAGCGGCGTGGTCAGCACCAACACCAACAAAGTGTGGAACGACAAGACCTCTTTCGACAAGGTTGCATCCGTCTGGAACGTGCCCGCCGCCCAGCCGCCTTTTAGCGCCCCCAATAAAGATGGCCCGATTTGGTCAGTGTCCAACTGGAACGGCATTGATGGATTCGGTACCGACACTCTCGTGCAAGGCGGCACAAACAGCGTTTATGAATCAGGGGTCGGCTCCAGTTATGTCGGCTGGGTGGAGTGGTACCCCAGCTATCCGCAGATTACGATCGATTGTTCGAGTTCCACTCCCTGCCCCGTTTTCCCAGGCGATGATTTTTACACCATTACCTACGGCGCCGCGGGCACAGTCGAACAATACGTCTATGATGAGGACCTGACAACCGGGTGGTCTGGCACATTCGGGTTGACCTTCAAGAGCGGCGTGGGTGTGCTCGGAGCAAGCGCGGAGTACATCACCGAACGTCCGTGCTGCGTTACGGTAAGCAGTAAAAGTTACTATTATCCCTTAGCCAATTACATCTTCGATTTTTTCGATTACAGCTTCGCCTATGACGGTGCCGGAACGCTTTTCTATCCGGGGGCCACGTCGTCGTCCACTAACCTCTTGACCATGACCGCAGATAACAAGACCGACATCTCCTATCCAACCGCGGGCACGACTGGATACCAGGGGAAATACAGCATCTGGTTCGAGGACGAGAACTGCGCCTACACGAAAGGTTGCGCCTATTAAGATTGTCCGCTCATCTTTCGCCGGGCTGCGGCTTTACCGATTCGCGGGAGGGGACATTCGGTAGAGCCGCAGCCAATGGAAGCAACTAGTACCGTGACCGCGTGATTTTGTAGCCAAACTTCCTGCGAGCCTGCGTGCGAGTAAAGCTCCACTGGATCGTGACTCCGTCGCGATTCATGCGGCGGTTCCACGCCCGCGTTTCCTTCCGCAGAGAAGCTCGATCCCCGATCCGGCGTCGGCCCAAGCATGGCCGGGAGAGTAAGCTGATCTCGATCTCCGCCTGGTTCAACCAACTCCCGTGCTTCGGGGTATAGTGCGCGGTGAACCGATTCCACAGCCAATCGCCGGCCTCTGCCCCAAAACGTTCGACGACCGCCTTGCGGGTGTGCGAACTCAAACCCGTCCGGTAGTGGTACTGAACGGCGCCCGCCAGACTGGCAAGACGTTCACTTTTCGACGGCTCTTCCCGAACCAGTTTCGACTCGGGCTTCGACGCCTTTCCTCGTGTTACGCGCCTATCGTAGGTCCACGCCAAAGCAGATTGATGGATGACTTTTCTTGGCTGCGCAAAGCCAATAATGTGCCAAAATCCGTATCGGCAGGGATTAGGATTCGATCTTCTTCGGCGGCGCGTGCGAAAACTTCAAGGTCGGCTGCCTTCTGCATGTTATATTCGCAGATATGAATCCCGCTGCAGCCTGCCGATCGCAAATCGGTTCAGGAACGCGCAATTTCACCCGTCGGCCGATTTATGACGCTTTTTTTGCACTCAGCGAAAGGGGTCATTCGGCCATAGGTTAGGGCTTCGATTTGTTTTTGGTTACGCCGGTAGACACCGAAGCGCACAGTTGCATTCGACGGGAAAATTTTGCGATTCGACGCCGTCGCGTAGGTCATCACAAAAACTCAACGGTTTTCCGCTTGACTGTAAAGCGAACATACTCGGTCGAATTGCCTCTGGAGTCTGCGCGCGGGCTAAGTGGTAATGCGCGCGCAGACAGCAATTCGATTGTACAACGCGATTGCAACAGAGCCCCGAGAAAGGAGCACTTTTGAGGAAAGTCGAGAAGGCACTGACCCAAAGCCGTCGATGCTACATGCCGAGACGACCCACGTCAGGGTACGTTAGCGTACAAACAAAATACTTTACCAGACTTATGCTGCTAACGGTCGGCAAGGCAACCGGTTCGATGAACGTCTGCGGTGCCCCCTTCCGAAGGACATTCTTAAGTCGCTCTTTAGCGGTTGTCGTAATCATCAACCAAGATGTGCGGCGCGTCAAGACAAACGGATCCTTTTCCGCAATAAAAACCCTGACTAATCCTTTCAGGTTACTCAGTACCATCGCGCGCTGGGTAACTTTAATTGCTTTACGAACTTGTCATTCGGCACATTTCTTGCGAAAGTGATTTTCGGAATACCTGAGCTCCGGTAATCTACCGGGGGTTTTTCGTTCGACCTAGCGCGAAGGACAGCATCTTAATGTAAGCGAGTTGGCTGATGCGACTGACAAGTGCCGGATGTAGGAAGGAGTCGTAGCATCTAGGCGGATGAGGACTATTGGCTACTTGCTAAACGAACCCAATAATTTCAGGAGCACACGCGCGAAATCAGTGCACCTCGTACTCATCAGCATCTATCCGTCGAGACCGATGCGACTTAGCGTTCCCATGGCCACGTGCTCGTGAAGAATGCCTACCGGGAAGACACTTTCTTATCTAAGTCGTCCAGTCTCGCTTCGACTCTGGCAACGTCGCCGCCATACCTGTCGGGGTCATCCTGGAAGAGTTCGCGGTAAAGGCCCAAGTCCTCTTTGTAGTGGGCACGGGCCTATTCGATGCGGTTCTGGCCTTCGTCCACCAACGCTAGGTTGTTGAGCGTCGCAGCCACATATGGTATGTAGGTTCCCGGCTCGCGTTGCGCCAGTTGACGGTAAGACTGCAACGCTTCTTCATACTTTCGTCGCGCGTCATCAGGTCGATTCTGGATTGCATCCAGTATCCCCAAATCGTTCAGCGTCGTTAGACGGGCTTGATCTACCTGCGTGTTACTTTTTTCCAAGAGCCCTAAGTTGTTTAGCGTCGCAGCAAGGTCGGGGGGATAAGGTTCTTAGTCCTGCTGCGCCAGTTGACGGTGAATTTTCAAGGCCTCCTCATAACTCTGACGCGCTTCTTCAGTTCGGTTTTCCAGCCGATCCAGGTTCCCCAGGTTGTTCAACGTCGTGGCTATGTCCGGCAAGTAGGTAGCCGGATTTTGCTGTGCCAGTTGGCGGGCGCAGGGCCAACGCCCGCTCGAAGTGCAGACGGGCTTCTTCCATCCGCGTTTGCGGTGTATCCACTTTCTCGTGATTTGTCAGCGTCATGGCCAAACCAGGGTCGAGGAGGGCGGATCCCATGGCGTCATGCGCAAAGGGATTTATCTCGTTGACAGATAGCGCGTGCGCCCACAGGTCGTAATCGCTGTCCCAATAGCTCACTTGGCGGCGTGTGGCGAAGCCTAGCGCTCCCAGCATGCACAGTGCCGGGACTACCCACCAAACCGTGGGGATCTTTCTCGCGTCTACGAAATCGGCAAGTCCCCATGCAATCATCACGAAGATCCCGATCAACGGGATGTATGCATAGCGATCTGCCATGCTGGCCTCCCCCACCTGCACCAACCCGATGACCGGAACTAGAGTGCCCAGGAACCAAAACCATCCAACCGGCAAATAACGCTTGCCGTGAAAGGCAACCACGAGCGCAGTGATACTGACTAGAACCAGCGCCGATAGAATCCATTGCCATGCCGGGAGGGCAATTGCGGAGTGGGGATAAAGTGCAAGACGTGCCGGCCACAACATTTTCCAAAGGTACAAACAGTAGGCAACAATGGCATTTTCGATTCGCACGGCAAGCGGGAACTGATGCAAGTTGCGGACGGCCATTCCAGATCTTTGTGCGCGAAGCGTGATCATCGCACTGGCGGCCGAAAAAAAGAGCAACGGGATTTTTTCCAGCAGCAATTTCGTTATTTCCAATTGCGGAACGTTGAAGTCTGAGGTGGAAGTGCCGACGATTCTGCCAAGTGGCCAATAATCCAGTAGCAATAAGACAAAAGGCAGCGTGATGACCATCGGCTTGGCCATAAGTCCTGTGGCGAACAGTGTCGCCACTAGTAGATATCGGCGCCAACTCGGTTTTTTCGCGTACCAAGCGTAAGCGCCGATTGCCCAAAGAAAGAAAAGCGTGCTCAGAACGTTCTTTCGTTCCGATACCCAGGCCACCGACTCTACGTTGATCGGATGCAATGCAAACAAAGCGGCCACTAGCAGGCTCGGGCCCACATGTTTTGTAACCCAAACGAGAAGCAGAAATAAGAGCACTGCGTTCAGAGCGTGAATCAGGACACTGTCAAGATGATGGCCCGCCGCGTTCAACGCAAAAAGTTGGTAGTCGAGAGCGTGCGAAAGCCAGGTTAGGGGATGCCAGTTCGCCGCAGCGGTTGATCTGAGCGCCCACTTGATGGTGCTCCATCTCAGGCCGCCATGGATGTGGGGATTCGCAGTAATGTAATCATGGTCATCTAAGACAAGGAACGAGTATTCAATTACAGGACTGTAGATGGCGATGGTCATGGCTGCGAGCAAGAAGCAGATAATCGTATTCAGCTTCGGGCCTGTGAGAAATGGTCCGGTTCTCGGAGGTGCATCATTGGTCAGCTTCCTGCGGTTTTTAGCACGTGCTTTCACGAGAGTTTGGGCCCGGCTCATTTCGCCATTCCAGATTTATTGGGAGTGCGCTTTCTGTTTTAGTTCGTGCAGGCTCGCTTCGACTCTGGCAACATCGCCGGTATATCTTGCCGGGTCACGCTGGGCCAGCTTTTGGTAGATGGTCATGGCCTCAGTGTAGTGAACGTGGGATTCTTCGGTCCGGTTCTGGAGTCGATCCACCCTCCCCAAATTGCTCAGCGTCATGGCCATGTTCGGCAGGTACACGGCGGCGTCCTGCTCCACCAGTTGCCGGTCAATCTTTAAGGCCTCTTCATAGTGCTGGCGCGCTTCCTCCATCCGGTTCTGCATTGCGTTTAGGCGCGCGAAATCGGTCAGCGTCATCGCCAAGTCGGGCAGGTACACGGCCGGGCTCTGCTCGGCCAGTTGCCGGTCAATCCTCAAGGCCTCCTCATAGTGCTGGCGCGCTTCCTCCATCCGGTTCTGGATGGTGTCAAGGAGCCCAAACTCATTCAGCATCATGGCTATGTTTGGCAGGAACTTGTTGGGATTCTGCTCCGCCAGTTGCCGGTCAATCTTCAAGGCTTCCTCGTAGTGCTGGCGAGCCTCGTTCAGTCTGTTCTGGAGTCGATCCAAGGATCCCAAATTATTCAGAGTCCCCGCCAAATAAGTTAGGTAGTCGTCTGGATTCTGCTGCGCAAGCTGTCGGTAAATATTTAGAGCTTCCTGACAGTGCCGACGGGCTTCGTCCATTCGGTTCTGGAGTCGATCCAGGTTCCCCAAGTTGTTCAAGGTCCTGGCCATGTCCGGCAGATATACGACTGGGTTTTGCTGCACCATTCGCCGGCGCAGCTCCAAAGCCCGCTCGAAGTGATGGCGGGCTTCGTTCATCCGGTCCTGCTCTGTAGCAAAGTTCTCCAGGTCATGCCGCGTCATCTCTGTGTCAGGGTGCATGAGCGCAACCCCGAGGGCGTTAAGCGTCATGGGATTTTCCGCGACCTCCAACGTGTGCGACCAAAGGTCGTAATCGCTATCCCAATAACTCATCTGGCGACTGGTGACGCAGCCCAATGCCGTCAGAGCGCACAATGCCGGAACCAACCGCCACATCACGCCGACTTTTTTAGCTGTAGCCAAGTCGGCAAGGCCGAAAGAAATCATTTCGAAGATTCCGATCAGCGGGACATAGGCGTAACGATCCGCCATAGCATACTCTCCCACCTGCACCAGACCGATGACCGGAATTAAGGTACCCAGAAACCAGAACCAGCCAACCGGCAAGTAGCGCTTCCTGCGAAAGGCGCTACGAACGCGGTGACACCCATCAAGACCAGCGCAGATAGAATCCATTGCCGTGCCGGAAGAGTCAGGGAATGGGGATAGAACGCAAGCCGCGCCGGCCAGAGCATCTTCCACAGATACATCCCATAGGCAACGACAGCGTTCTCGATTCGTAGAGCGAGGGGGAGTTCTTCGATGGTACGCACCGCAGGTCGCTGCGCCTTGAGTGTGAGCCATGCACTCGCCGCCGAAAGAAAGAGCAACGGAATTTTCTCCAGCAGCAGCCTAGAAAACGCGACCCGTGGCACGCCGTTCGCAGCGGTCGGGCCGCTTTGGCTTCCATTCCACGACACTCGATCCAGCGGCCAACAATCCAGCAGCAGTAATACAAAAGGCAACGTGATGACCATCGGCTTGGCCATCAGTCCCGCGGCAAACAGCGCCGCCACCAGCAGATATCGACGCCAACCCAGCTTTTGTGCGTACCACGCATAAGCACCGATCGCCAACAGAAAGAAAAGCGTGCTTAGAACGTTCTTTCGTTCCGCAACCCACGCAACGGACTCAACATTGATCGGATGCAAGGCGAATAAAGCCGCGACCAGCAGGCTCGGTCCCACACGTTTTGTACCCGATACCAACAGCAGAAATAACAGCACTGCATTCAGAGCGTGAATCAGCACATTGTCCAAATGATGGCCCGCCGGATTCAGCGCAAAGAGTTGGTAGTCGAGAGCATGCGAAAGCCAGGTAAGAGGGTGCCAATTTGCCGCCTCGGTTGACGTGAAAGCCCACTTGATGGTGTTCCAGCCGAGGCCACCATGGATGTGGGAATTTGCGGTGACATATTCACGATCATCCAACACGACGAATGGGTGCGCAATGACCGGGTTGTAGAGCGCGATTGTTACCGACGCGAGCAAAACGCAGAGAACGGTTTTGAGGCTCTTACTGGTCAGGAATGGCCCTGTTCTCTTCAGTGCTCTTCGGTTCGGCTTCGTGCGCGATTGGGGACGTGTTCTCGAGAGCGTCTTGGCTGGACTCATTCGTCACCCGATTGTACACAGCGGCCTAAGCGTAACGGGATTGCTCCTCGCCCTGATGTTCACCCTCCGAGAGAGACGCCGACGGAGACCTGCTTTCATTGCACATTCCATCCCAGAAATAATGCCAAACTGGGGCATTCCCCAAAAGCCGTCACTCACGTCCGGAGGTAAAGGATTGATCCGAAGAGGCGGACTACCAGAGGCTTTATGAAACCGCTGCCTACCGAATTGGCGCGATCATAACCTGGATATTTCCACATTTTCCAATCAGCCAACGTTTTTGTACGGCACAACGGGTATTTCAAGTCATTAGAGAACGAAAGGTATACCGCGGACCCGTTGTGTTGGTGGCTAATTTTTCGTTACAAAAACCGAACAGACACTTGCAGGGGCCACCCGGGCCGTTGCGACCCCCAGCATCCTCTCCAAGTCATCGGGCCTGAGTTGCGCTGTAACCGCGCACGTTTCACTGTTTCAAAATCCGAAACCCAGATGAGAATCGCGCACATTTCGAACTTGAAGCCAGTGGTAGAATGCCGCAGAGGTGGCGGTTGTGCTATCAAATGGTGGACAGAAGCTGCGCGCGCTGAGAGAGGGTCTCGGGTATCGTATGAGGGATGTGGAACTGGCCAGTAATCAGATTGCGCAAAGATTTGAAAGTGAGGAATTCTCCATTCCGCCCAGCCGTTTGTCCGACATCGAAACCAAAGGCATAATCCCCAGCATTTTTCGACTGTATTCATTTGCAGCGATATATCGACGGGAGTATCGCGAGTTGCTTTCATTCTATGGCCTCAAATTGGATGGCATCTCCGTGGACATTAATTCTGGTCATCCTCAGAGATCTCACCTTTCGGAGGCGTTGAATGACGTTAAAGAAGTGCGGATGCCCACGAGGCTCGATCCAGGGTTCTCACTCCAGAAAACGACAGACTTGAGACGTGCAATAGAGCAGTGGGGCACAGTGCCGATGGCGTATCTTGAAATGTTTGCCGATGACCGATATACCTACGGGTATATTGGCTCGGAAGATTTCACGATGTATCCCATTCTTCCGCCCGGCAGTTTCGTGCAAGTGGATGAAGCCAAGAACAAGGTAAGCGAGGGGATCTGGCGCTCCGAATTCGAGCGCCCCATTTACTTTGTGGAAATGCGCGACGGATTTACTTGCTGCTGGTGCTCAGTTAAGCGTGACTCTATCGTGCTGCAACCTCATCCCCTGTCTCCGGTTCCAGTGCGTGTGCTCAGATGTCCGCAGGACGCCGAGGTTCTGGGGCAGGTTGTGGGGGTGGCGATGCGACTTGGCGACTGGCATCATTCCGACTTTCAACCAATGCCGAAAGAGCGCTCAGCACTGACTTCAGATGTGCCCGGGCAGCTGGGGAGACGGGCGTAGGCGGACAAAGCGTCGGCGAAGCAAGAAACTCGCTTTCGGTCAACTGCTCCCTGGAGCATGATGCCTGCGTGTCTTTGAGCAGCATCGCCAGGGGTTTCTTCAGAACCTCAAAGAGAAGTACCCGATGAGAGGCACGGATTGCGGATTGTGCCGCGTCGTTGCCATAGACCCGTGCTAATCCCCAGTGATTGTACTTGCCATTGACGTTCCCGCAATCTGCCAACGTAGGAAAGCCTGCTCAACAACCCGCGGACGGCGCCCAGGGTATTAGTCTCAAAGTCCTCGAGAGCGGATTTCAGTCTCATGAAATTTACGACTTCCGAAAAGACATCGGATCAAAACAAAATGTAGAAAAACCCTCTGATGCGGGCAATCTATCACGGTACAAACTCTTTCGCAAAGGAGAACTACCGTGGGTAACCCGTGGCCGTGGTAATAAGTCAAATTCCTGGAAAATAACCATCTCGGCGGCGTAGTTTGTGGGACAAACTTTCTTGCCAAAGAAACGAACCGTGCTAATGGTCCGTTGTGTGGCTTTGGCCGCAATCCATTGTTGTCGACTTCCCTCGGCGGCAGCACGTATGGCGCGGTGGCTTTGCCACCACCCGAAGGATTGCGGCCAAGCCAGCCAGCGGATTGCGTTAGGTCTTAGTTGAATAGGAGCATGCCCAAGGCTTATAGTGCTTTGCAATGCTCGGGCCGAATGCGCAAAGGGTTCTGTTGCTGTTCCTCTGGATCACGCCGCATGTACTTCTAACGGTGCTCGCGGTCGTCATCTGGCAGCGTCGCTTGCACCGCGAATTCCCGTGCTTCTTCGCCTATGTGCTTTTCAGGGTTGCTGCGTTTGTTCTGCTCTTCACTTTGTTTTTGGTCCAAGGCATGACCGGGAGTCAGTACGCGTATACTTTTTCCGTCACGTTACTGATCATGATTGCTTTGAGTTTTGGGGTAATTGACGAGGTCTCTAGATATTTGTTTCGTGAGTCCCAGCTTCTGAAGGAGTCAGCGAAGCGATTGCTGCAAGGCGTAGGGGGTTTGCTTCTTGGCGTCGGTGTTCTGCTCGCTGTCTATGCGCCCGGGAACAACAGTATCAAGTGGCACGCTGGTGTAACCGTCGTCAACCGGGGAGCAGCCATGATTCAATGCGGTCTGCTTCTTTCCTTGTTGCTCTTTTCCCGCTTCTTAGGGCTGTCTTGGCGCCGCCCCGCATTCGGAATCACGCTGGGTCTTGCGATACTGACCAGCGTCGATCTTGCCGCTTCTGCTCTTCGCGCGGAGTTCGTTAGCGATGCAGCGCGGGAATTTTTGAATTTGCTGACCACCGGCACCTACCTGGTTTGTGTTTCGATCTGGATGCGCTATTTGGCGGCGCCCGAACCTGAAGATGCGCCCCAGACGATGCTTCCCAATGATCTTAATGAGGTAGAGATTTGGAACAAGGAATTGCAACACTTTCTCAAGCAATGATCGCCGCTTGGGTTCTGGTCGCCGTTGCCTTAGTCGTGCTGGGCATCGTGGTGTACGTTGCCATCCGCAACCGCCGCCATGTCGATTTGGACAAAGCGGCTCTGGCGTTCCGGTCCCTTGACATTGAATCTTTTAGAAACTTGGTCGACGCTGACGAGGAAGCATTTCTTCGCGAAAATTTATCGCCGCAAAAGTTCCGCAAGATCAAGCGGCTGCGTGCCTGGGCAGCATTCCTCTATTCTTGGGAGGCCGGAGGGGCCGCAACCGCGCTGGCTAAGATCGGTCAAGCCGCGCAGCGGAGTCCCGATCCGCAAGTTGCAGCGTCGGGTGCTCAGGTTGCCGAAAGTGCTTTTAAGCTTCGAATGCAAACGATAAGGGCTTGTCTCCAGCTGCTGACCCAAACCCTGCTGCCTGATTTGCATCGCCGATCCATTCGACCCTTGGTAGATCAGTATGAGCAGTCGGTGCAGACGCTCTTTCGACTAGGCAGGTTTTCGCTGGGCACACCTGAATTACAACGCTCCAAGAAGGCTTAACCTCACTGCCAATGTACAGACTCCTAGTTTTGCGCCAACAGATATTTTTCCTCAGCGCAACAAGCTAGGGTCCGTGCCCGGTCACCCGCCGCGCGAAGATATACCAATAGCGCACAGACGAAGCAACTCAGAAATGCATTGTTGGAACGAATGTACCAACGGCACGAATGCGAAAACAAGAGCTGCCGCTCAGTATAGTTCTGCCTAACCTCAGTGGCTTGGGCCCATTTTCCCTATGTTCCCAGCGTTTTTGCGCTCCTCGGCTCTAACGAGTGCGGCAGGACAATCGCTGGAGAGCACTCTAAATTATCCTTCGGAAGGGGACAACCGCCATCGACCCGCTTACCCTGTCGTATTCAGTCCTTCACTAGCCATGCCAAGGCTTCCTCAGGGCTCTTGAACGCGGGAAACTCTCGCAATGAGTAACTAGTCAGGGTTTGGATATACTCGTAAGGGATGTCCTCCGCACCAACCCACGCGGACTTCTTGATATAAGGCTTATCGAACACAGCTGTTTCTTTCATGATCCGCAATACTTCTTCATTGAAGGCAGCTCCGGTGAAATCAGCGAATAGCGCAACTGACCGCAGTGGCTGGGTACTCACAACTTCCGGCAATTTTCGTAAAACCTCTGCGACCGTTTCTGCCGGACAGCGCGAAACGTCCACTAGAAGAATCTGCCTTCCTTCATGGGTGGTGAAGCGAATACGATCGTAAGGAGTGCAGCTCGCCTTTGCGGAATGCGGCGACGGCATAATGGACCATGTATAGACCATCCGCCGCTGCCGAGGAGTTGGGCGGAATTCTTTTTACGAAAGACGAACAGAGGGCACCTGCCAAAGGTTTGAATGTTAAGGGCTTAGGCTCGGTAGTGATAATGTTTTGCGGCACCACGCTCATCGTCCCTGACTGCAGGAGCAAACTGTGAAGCAAGGCCTTCTATATAAAGATCTTGCTGGCAGCTCCGAACGTTGTACAATCAAATTCACTTTATCGCTTGTCCCGCGGATGGTTCTGCGGATTAGCCTCCTTCCTCCTCGCGCGAAATATCGGTTGTACGGAGTAGTAAATGGAGCCTGGAAAGTCCGTTCAGACGTTGGTGCCTCGCAGAGACGAACTGCAGGCTTCACGTACTAATGAACCTGGCGCTGTGCCGCCCGGATATAACTTTACAGTCAGCCATGTTCCTAGTCTCTGGGACTACTGGCCCATTGTTCTTAGGCACAAGTGGACGATTTTGTCTGCGATGCTGGTGGCGTTTCTGGTCGGCGCGGTAGTTTCCTTTTCAGCCACTCCTATCTATGAGGCAGTCGGCCGCGTGGTGATCAATCGCGAGGGCGCCGACACAGCCGGTTTCAAGAACTCTGATGCTAGCGGAAGCGATTCGTACGACGACTACATGGTCGCCATGGATACGCAGACCCACGTTCTGCAAAGCGATGCTATCGCCAAACTTGTAATCCGTAGGTTGAACCTCGATTCCGATCCCGCATTCGCTGGCAAGGGAATTGTGCACGCGAATTCTGTGCCTGCTGCCGCTCAAGGCGAATCCCGTGAGATCGAACCGCACCAGGAAGCAGGGCTGGTTGCGAAATTTCACGGAGCGCTGCAGATCGCCTCGATCCCGCGCACACGACTCCTGGAAATTCGCTTCTCCAGTTCCGATCCAGTCCTTGCCGCCAAAGCCGTGAATACGCTGATCGACACCTACATCGAGCAGAATTACAAGACTCACCTGGAAGCTACCACTCGCACCTCGGACTGGCTAGCGCAGCAATTGTCTGACCTACAGATGAAAGTTGAGGAATCGCAAGAGAAGCTGGTTCGCTATCAGAAAGAACACGGGATCCTCGGCATCGACGAGAAAGAAAATATCATCACTTCCAAACTTGACGAGCTTAATAAGGAGTTGACCGCAGCGGAAGGCGACCGAATGCAGAAAGAGTCGCTGTATCGTTTGGCCAAATCGGGTGACCCCGATCTTCTGTCCAACGTCGACCCCTCAAGTTCATTGGTCAAGCTGAGAAGCCAGGAAGAAGAGTTGCATCGTCAGCTGGCGCAGGCGAGCGTTCGTTTTCAGCCTACATATCCGAAGGTGGAAGAACTAAATCAGCAGCTGGCTGCTGTGCAGGCGGATATCAACACCGAAATCACGCGCCTGGCTACTAAATACGAGAAAGATTACCTGGCGGCACTGGGCCGTGAAAGGCTGCTCCGAGCCTCGCTGGAGAATCAAAAAACCGAAGAGAACAAACTTAATGAGAGCGGCATTGAATACAGCCTGCTGAAACGGGACGTGGAAAGCAATCGCCAGTTGTACGAGGGCCTCCTGCAAAAATTGAAAGAGGCGGGAGTCATGACTGGGTTGCGGTCGAGCAATGTAAGAATCGTGGATCCGGCCTCCACACCCACGGCGCCGTCGTCGCCTAACATTCCCCGCAACCTTCTGATGTCGTTAATGGGAGGCTTGGCTGGTGGGTTGGCTCTCGCCTTTGTTCTAGAGTCTCGGGACAATACCGTGCACTCGCTCGAACAAGTGCGGGTGATCACCGCCCTGCCATCGCTGGCTGTCATTCCCTTCTCCACTCGTCCCAGCAACCGATCCCTTGCGCTCCCTCACGCCAAGCAATTGCTGCAAACGTCGGCGGCGGTGGCCTCCGCTACGCGACCGAAATCGGAGATTGCCGAAGCCTATCGTGCGTTACGGACTTCGATTTTGCTTTCCAAAACCGGCAGGTCGGCAAAGATCTTGATGGTGACGAGCGCGTTACCGCAGGAGGGCAAGACCACTACCAGCGTGAACCTAGCCATTGTTCTCGCACAGCAGGGTGCGCGTGTTCTACTGATCGAGGCAGATATGCGACGCGCCGGTATATCCAACGTACTTCACCTTAATTCGGATATTGGATTGAGTACGATCTTGGGGCAAGCCATCATTCCCGACCCGGTAGCAGCAATGCGATCCGTTACGGATATCCCGAATCTTAAGGTGCTGCCCGCCGGCCCGGTGGCCCTCCACCCCTCCGAGATGCTGGCCTCGCCTCGTATGAGAGACTTATTACAAAGCCTGGAGCCCGAGTTTGATCACATCATCATCGATACACCTCCCGTCCTCAGCGTCACCGATGCTTGCCTGCTGTCCGCATTGGCCGACTCTACTCTTTTCGTGATACGCGCAGGCGTGACCAGCAGGGCTGCGTTGAAGCGCGCCCACGAGATGCTGGCGCATGTCGATGCGCGAATCATGGGTGTGATTCTCAATGCCGCGGACTTTACCGAGCCCGACCTTTACTATTACGGGAACCGGTACGGAAATTATTATCACGACTCCGAGCCGACGAAAACTGCTCACCGGGGTTAACCGTGATCTTGGCCCTGGGCCCTCGTACGCAGAAAGTTTTGTTGATTGCTCTGTGCCTCGGGACCTTGGCGTTTTACGTTCCCAGGATCGTGAAGGTCTATCTCGCGCAAAGTCTCGCAGACTCCTCTCAAGGCGAGAGCCGAATCGCAGGTTTAGAGCATTCCATCCGATTGGCGCCTGACGATGCCGAATTTCCCCATTTGCTGGGACTTCGACTTTCCACTTCCGATCAGGACGATAACCGCGCCATTGCCAATCTCCGAAAAGCTGTAACGTTGAATCCAAACAGAGGTCACTATTGGCTTGACCTAGCCTCGGTGTACCGGATTACGGGTAACGTCGATAAAGAGAATGAGGCGGTGCAGTCGGCGCTCAACGCCGAACCGGGTAATCCGGAGATCGCCGCGGAAGCCGCACAATTCTTCGTCGAGTCTGGAGACACCGCCCGCGCCTTTCCGCTGTTCAAGCAGGCTCTCGAACAGAATCCAGAAGCTGCCGATACCATTCTTCCGGTGCTATGGCGCAATACGCAAGACCTCAATCTCATTCTCACCCAAGCCATTCCGGCCAAACCAGAACTTCAGTTGGCATTGTTGCGCATGCTTACAGCCGCAAACGAACTCACTGCAGCCAACGAAGTCTGGCGCTACCTTGTGGCGGCTCACAGGTCTTTCCAGCCCCAGCTCAGTTTTTTTTACTTCGATTACCTATTGAAAGAAAATGATGTGGCCGGATTCAACCGTGGCTGGCGCGCACTTGCCGACCTCGCACCCGAGATGCGTGCTTATCTGCCGAATGATAATTTGATCGTGAATCCGGGCTTTGAGCAGCCGCTTCTCAATTCCGGGTTCGATTGGAGACATGAACCTGCGGATCATATTGCTGCAGGTATCGACGATAAAGTGGCACACTCCGGAATTCATTCGCTGTCATTGTCCTACGACGGCAATCCGGCCTATGAAGCCGGGTGGACACAGTTTGTTCCGGTACAGGCTAATTCGGACTACGAATTCAGGGTCTGGATCAAGAGCGAAAACGTGACCACTTCAAGTGGACCGAGAATCGCTCTCGTCGATGCCTTCAGCGGGGCCAATTTACTTCTAACCGACGATATACTCGACACCCATCCGTGGCGGGAAATCAAAGGCACATTGCATGTGCCGGCCGAGACGGAGCTATTGAGTGTAAAAATCACCAGAGCTCCAGCCAACACAAGGATCCGTGGACAAGTTTGGATCGACGACTTGCGCCTCGCGAAGAGATAGGCAAAGAAGTAGGTAAAAGAGTAATTGATGCCACCAGGACAACTTATCGAAGGTGAGGCCCCACTCGTAACCACATTCAGCATTCGTCGTCGACTGGAACGCGGACTGCGAATCTCTCTGTTTGTTGCCCTCTGCGCAATTCTGATGTTCGGGCCGCTGGCGCTAGGCATTGTTGAAGACTGGTCCACAGCACTATTTGAAATTGGCGCGGCGTTGATTCTCTTGACCTGGACGCTATGGCAATTAACGGCAGTCGAACCCAAACTGCGATGGAGTCCATTGTTTGCGCCCATGCTCGCTTTTTTCGTGATCATCCTGGTGCAGATTGCCTTACATCGCACGGCCTATTTGCATGATTCTCTATCCGAGCTTTGGCTCTACATTGCCTATGGAATTCTGACGTTTGTCGCTGTGCAACTGGTCCGATCTGACGACCGGGTCATACCGCGGTTCGGCGGCGCTCTGGCTATCTATGGATCCATCTATGCCGTTTTCGCGGTCTTGCAGGGCTTCACCTCCGACGGCAGAATTTATTGGGTTATCAAACCGCGAGCGGGAGCGGGGTACGGCAGCTACGTGAATCACAACCACTACGCCGGATTGATGGAGCTCCTGCTTCCAATCGTCCTAGCGCTTGCTTTCAGCGGCTCAGTTCGTGGCCCCAAGCGTGGTTTGTTGGTGTTTGCGGCTACGCTGATGGCGGCCTCAGTGTTCTTGTGCCAATCTCGCGGGGGGATGTTCGCAGTTACCGTGGAAACGGTGCTTCTCGCTATCTTTTGGATGCGGCACTTTTCCCCCCGGAAATCAGCGGTAATATTTGTGGTGTTCTGCCTCGTAACAGCGTCATTCCTGGCATGGATCGCTCCCCGGCAAGTTGGCGCGCGCATCACCGACACTCACGATCCGGCGCGATGGCTAATTCATCGCGACTCCATTCGTATGTTTGCGGCTCATCCATTTCTGGGTAGCGGATTGGGGACTTTCGCCACTGCCTTTCCGCGATATCGAGTTTTCTACGATGGTTTTTTTGTCAATTACGCGCATGATGATTACCTTGAACTTCTGCTAGAGACTGGACTGGCAGGGTTCGGCGTGGCCGTGTGGTTCCTCGTTGTGTTGTATCGACAGGCATTCCGCAACATTCGCTCAGCACGGCTGTCCCAGCCAACGGTGATAAGCGCTGCAGCTCTCGTGGGATGCACTGGCATGCTGCTACATAACTTCGTGGACTTTAATCTTCATATTCCGGCAAACGCAGCATTGTTTTATGTTTTGTGCGCGATCGCTACGGCTGCCCCAGGGGTTGGCAGTGGAAATATCTCTAGCAAGAACAGTTCGCCAATGTAGTTATTTTCTCGGCGTTATTTTATCGAGCTCTTTTAAGCTCGCGTCAACTCTTGCAACGTCGTCGGCATATTTGACGGAGTCCCCCTGGGCAAGTTGTCGGTAAATGGTCAGCGCCTCCGTATAGTTAACCCGCGATTCTTCAATGCGGTTCTGGTTTTTATCTAGGAATCCCAGATTGTTGAGCGTCCCGGCAACATAAGTGAAATACTTGTCCGGTTCTCGCTGCGCAAGTTGGCGATAAATTCTCGAAGACTCCTCATAGTGTTGGCGGGCCTCTTCCGGCTTGTTTTGGATCCCATCCAGGTTTCCTAGATCGTTCAGCGTCATCGCTACATCCGGCAAGGCTTCCGAGGTGTGCAGCGCCAGCTGACGGCGGATCTTCAGAGTCTCCTCGTAGTGCTCGCGAGCTTCGTCCAAACGGTTTTGGTCTTTCTCGGAGACCGCCAGGTTGTTTAGCGTCATCGCCATATCCGCCTGGTAGGTATCGGGGTCTTCTAGCACCAGCTGACGATAAATCTTCAAAGCTTCCTCGAAGTGCGCGTATGCTATGTCTGTTTGTTTTTCGACCCTTTCCAGGAAACCGAGATTGTTTAATGCCATGGCTAAGTCCGGCGGGTAGGGTTCTATGTTCTGCTGCGACAGTTGACGGTGAATTTTCACCGCCTCCTCATAGTCCTGGCGCGCCTCCTCCATGCGGTTCTGGAGTCGATTCACGTTGCCCAAGTTATTCAGCGTCGTGGCCATATCCGGCAGGTACGCGGCCGCGTTTTGCCCTGACAGTTCCCTGCGAATCTTCAGAGCTTCCTCATATTGTTGACGGGCCTCGTCCATCCGTTTCTGATCTGTATCCAGGTCTCCCGAGTGGTTCAATATTGCGACCAGGTCAGGTTCCAGGAGAGCCGATCCCATCGCGTCGTGCGCAAACGGATTCCGATTGGTAACCGCCAGTGTGTGCGCCCACAACGTATATTCGTTTTCCCAGTAGCTCAACTGGCGAGTGGTCACTAGGCTTAGCGCAGCCAACGCGCATAATGCCGGGACTACTCGCCAGACCGTACGCAATTCTTTCGTTTCTGCCCAAACCTCAAGACTCCAGGCAATCATCACGAAGATTCCAACCAACGGGATGTACGCATAGCGATCCGCCATGGCGGCATCGCCCACCTGCACTAGGCCGATGACCGGAACTAGAGTGCCCAGAAACCAGAACCATCCGACCGCTAAATAGCGTTTACCGCGAAAGGCAACCACGAGCGCGGTGATACTTATTAGAAACAGCAAGGATAGAATCCACTGCCACGCTGGGAGAGAAGTTCCTGGGTGGGGGTAGAGAGGAGCAAGATTAGCTGGCCAAAACATCTTCCACAGGTACCGGCAATAGGCCACAACCGCATTCTCGAGTCGTACGCCGAATGGAAACTGGTGCAAGCTGCGAACAGCCATTCCCGACCGTTGGGCCTTTAACGTGATCAATGCACTGCCCGCTGAGAGAAGGAGTAACGGGATTTTCTCCAACATCAACTCAGTTGCTGTCAATTTTGGCGCGCTGACACCGGAAGGCGGACTGCCAGCCATTCTGCCCAGCGGCCAATAGTCCAGCAACAACAACACAAAAGGCAGGGTGATAACCATCGGCTTGGCCGCCAGTCCCGCAATAAACAACGCCGCCACGAGCAGATATCGACGCCATTCCGGCTTCTTCGCATACCACCCGTAAGCGGCGACGGTTAAGAAGAAGAAAAGCGTGCTCAACACGTTTTTGCGTTCGGCCACCCATGCCACCGACTCGACGTTGATCGGATGCCACGCGAACAGCGCCGCCACTAGTAGGCTCGGCCCCGCGCGTTTTGTAGCCGTCAACAATAGTAGAAAGAGCAGCACTGCATTGAGAGCGTGGATCAGCACGCTGTCGAGATGATGGCCCGCGGGGTTCAGGGCAAAGAGTTGGTAGTCGAGCGCGTGCGAAAGCCAGGTCAGCGGATGGTAATTCGCAGCTGCTGTTGAGGTGAATGCCCACTTGATCGTGCTCCAGGCCAAGCCATCATGGATGTGGGAATTTGCAGTAACGTAATCGTGATCGTCAAAAGTAAGAAAGAGGTGTCCGATCACTGGGAAGTAAAGGGCGATCGTCGCCACTGCTAGCATTGTGCAAAGTATTGCGGTCCACTTGTTGGCTTGACGGCTTCGGATGCTTAACGGGGTGGACTCGGGTTTCCGACGCGCGCGAGAGACTGGAGACGGTTCTCCTCGCACCCTTCTTTCCCTTTCTGCACCGCCGATCCCCCGGGCCACACTACTCTCCCTTTGACGCTTTTGGTTTGACGCGGCGTCGACATTAAGCCGTGGTCAGATGCTCTCACAATAACAAGAATTTGGCCCACATCGACCGGCGATGCAATTCTACGAATACCACGGCTCAACAATTTCGTCCCAACGTCGTGATCCGTGTTCCGGAAACTCGGAACGCCCTAATGGGCGACAAGGTGAAAATTGTTTCACATTGACCCAAAGGGAAATGGCAGGCACAATGGGAGCCATTCTTTTTCTCCTAGAAAAGAAAATCTGTTTTGCTGAGAACTAAACCTAAGTAACTCAAGTCATGACCACATTCCTCGTGTCGCTGATCTTAATCAGCATTTGGGTTGGCTTCTACCAATTGGTGAAGCAACAGGGCCGCATCCTGCTGCGTCTCGATGAACTGGAGCGTGCAACAACCGTCGGTCGTAACTCCGCTGGACCGCATGAACACGCTGCCGTCGATGGGTTGCCCTTAGGAACCGTCTTTCCGGGTTTTGAGTTACCCGATCTGTCCGGCAAAAACCTCTCGCTCTCGGACTTTCGCGGCCAACGCCTTCTTCTCATCCATTGGAATTTCGACTGCGGATTTTGCGAGGCCATCGCCGACGATCTCGCTCGCCTCGAAAGTGACCTGAAAAGGCGGAATGCCCAGATCGTGCTTTTGGCCTCCGGCGACGAACCATTTAATCGCGAGCACGCGGCCAGGCACGGCTTGCATTCGCCGATTTTGCTCACTAAGGAAAGGGGGATCCCGGAGCCCTTCAAGCACCAGGGTACTCCCGTCGCTTATTTCGTTGACGAACAAGGACAAGTGGCGGCGCCGTTCGCGAGCGGTATTGATCAAGTCCTCGCTCTCGCCGAACGCGTCGCCAATTCCGCGGATGAGCCCATCGAACGTAAACCGGCGCGCAGCCGCCTGACGAGTGAACGATCGCTCAGCGAAAGCCGAATCGAGCGAAACGGACTCAAGGCCGGCACTCCAGCGCCTCGCTTCCGCTTGCCCGACCTGCAGGGCCAGCCTGTTGCGCTGGACGATTACCGCGGCCGACAGGTGCTGCTGGTCTTCAGTGATCCACACTGCGGGCCGTGCGACGAACTCGCACCTCATCTCGCTCGCCTGCATCAGGAGCATAGAGACAATGGCCTTGCAGTAATTTTGGTTGGTCGTGGCAGTGAAGAAGAGAACCGCAATAAGGCGGAGAAATTCGGGTTTCAATTTCCAGTTGTGCTTCAGGACAGGTGGAAGCTTTCGAAGGAGTACGGTATCTTTGCTACACCCGTCGCCTTTTTGATCGCGGAGAACGGGGTGATTGCCCGGGACGTAGCGGTTGGAAAAGATGCAATATTGGCCCTCGCCGCTGACGCGGTGACGTTAGAGGAGAAAACAGCGCAATGAGTTTCCTATTCGATGATGTGTCTCGCGTTATCGGTAGCACGGTTTCACGGCGCAAAATGCTGGGCATGGTCGGTGGTGCCGTTGGCGGCGCAGTGTTGGCGTCTCTTGGCTTACGGGCTGCTGCATTTGGCGCTCAATCTCCTCAAACGGCAAAGAAGTGTCCCCCCAATCAAACTGCTTGCGGAACCAACTGCTGCGACCCTCATCAAATCTGCGTCGACGGCATCTGCTGCCCTCCCGGCCATATCAACTGCAACGGGACGTGCTGCGGTGGGAGTTGCACGAACGGCGTGTGCTGTGGCAAGAACTATACCTACTGCGGCGGAGTGTGTTGCTCAGACGGAATTGTTTGCTGCGACGGGAAGTGCTGTGGCAGCACGAGTGCCGTCTGTTTCAACGGCAAATGCTGCGGTTCTGGGATTATCTGCAATGGCGTGTGCTGTGATCCGAACGAAATCTGCTGTGACGGCAAGAGGTGCGTAGATAAACACGAATCCCCGATCAAGTGTTAATAACGGCCTGGCAAAAACTTGGGATGGAAGTGATCGAGTTGACCAAAATCTCCGGTGCGCCGCTGTCTCGCTGAGCCCCGTCAAGAAGTCGGCACAGATCACCCCCGCGATTTGTCGGTGCCGAACATTAGCGCTGCTGTCTCGATCGCCCGCTCGATAGATGGGATCTGGTTCTTGTAAACTTTGAGGTTGATCCTCTTCTCTGCCTTTGCTGTCACTTCCCTCCCCAGTTGGCAGTCCAGCAAAGAGTCCCGCGACCTAATCGAGTTCCATCACGGCCCCGCAGGATAACGTCATCCCGCAGTAGGCGTCTGACCAACACACCTGTTTCGCGAAGTGCTGTCTGTGTTGAGGTGGCGGGATGACCGTAGAAAATAGGTTGTCAGCACCCAAGCGACGTACCCGTGCGGAAGTTCAGCAGTTGGTGGCCGAGCTTGTGAGCAGCGGTATGCGGCGGAGCGAGTTTTGCCAGAGTCGAGGTTTGAGCTTCAGCACACTGGATCGCAATTTGAAGAAGCGGCGTTGGAAGAGAAGGCGTAGGACAGTTTTTTCGGCTGGCCGGTTGGTGAAGGTGGAGTTGGCCACCAAGAAATCGGCGACGCAGCAAGAACCGAGTTGCGGCCTGGCCGTTGTGCTGCCAAGCGGGCGCCGGATCGAAGTGCAACGTGACTTTGACACGACCACCTTCGAGCGCCTGGTGAGCTTGCTGGAGCGGGCGTAAGCCGTGTTTGGACTGGGTCCAGCCACACGGATCTATCTGGCTGCCGGGGTCACCGACATGCGCAAGGGGTTCGAGGGGCTGTACGGTCTCGTTCGCGATCGATTGTCGTGTGAGCCTCTTAGTGGGCACCTGTTCTTGTTCTGCAACGGCCAGCGCAACCGGTTGAAGGTCCTTGTCTGGGATGGCAGCGGACTCTGGGTCTGTGCCAAGCGGTTAGAGAAAGGGCGTTTCACCTGGCCGCAGTCCGGAGACGCGCAGGGCAAGGTCATCCTGAGTCACGACGGGCTTTCTCTCTTGTTGGGTGGGATCGATCTGACCAAAACCAAGCACAAGCGGTGGTACCGGGAGGCCCCGCCAGAGGGACATGCTGCCGCCTGAGTTGCTTGAACGATTCGAGCGACTCTGGTAAATCAGTAACCCATTGTGAGTGCGCCTTTCATTCCTTCAGCACCAGCCGATCTGGAACTCATCGCACAACTGAAGAGCGAGCTACAGTACGCGGAGCTGCGGATTCGCGTGCTGGAGGAGCGACTGCGAGTGATGCGGATCAAGAAGTATGGAGCAGGCGGCGAAAAACTTTCGCAGGCGCAAATGCAATTGTTCGAGCTTGAGCCTGCCGTCAGTGAAATGATTGAGCAGGTGGAGAGCGACCACGCGCCCGTGCATCGCTCGACCAAGAAATCCGGCAAGCATCCGGGCCGCCAGGAATTGCCTGCGAATCTTCCTCGCGTAGAGCGTATTCTGCCCTGCACACCGGATCAGCGCGAATGCAAACGGTGCGGCAAGGAAACCGTGGTGATCGGCTACGAGGAGAGTTCCCAACTGGACGTGGAACCAGCGAAGTATTTCGTGCTGGTCACGAAACGGGAGAAAAGGGCTTTCGAGCGAATCTGGAGACGTGCGCGCCATCGGCAAGGAATTGGGCGCGCGCTATGTAATGGAAGGCAGCCTGCGCCAAGCGGGGACGAAGATGCGGCTGGCCTCTGCCAAACCGATCGGAGCGAAGGCACTCGGATCAGCATCCATAGTCTGCATGAGAGCGCCTTGCGACGAAGCCGTATTACGATCAAAGGGTAACGGAGTCCCATGTGGAGAGGGAGCCAAACCGTGGATACTCACGGCAACCATTCTTGGTTCCAGCATGGCTTTCATCGACAGCACAGTCGTCAATGTCGCTCTGCCTGCGATACAGTCCAGCTTTCGGACAACCGTGGTGGATGTCCAATGGGTGGTCGAGTCTTATGGTCTGTTCCTGGGCGCGTTGATCCTTGTCGGGGGCTCACTGGGTGACGTGTTTGGCCTCCGCAGGATCTTCCTGGCGGGCGTGGCGGTCTTCTCCGTTGCATCTGCAGGTTGCGGATTCGCTTCGAACATTGAGCAATTGATCATCGCGAGAAGCATTCAAGGTGTCGGAGCCGCGCTCCTAGTGCCCGGAAGTCTCGCGATTATCAGCGCGTCTTTCGACGAAAAGAGTCGCGGCCAAGCGATCGGCACGTGGTCGGGATTTACTGCGATTACCACCGCGGTCGGACCCGTTCTTGGCGGTTGGCTGGTTGAGCATATCTCGTGGCGCTGGGCATTCTTCATCAATCTTCCGATTGCAGCATCTGTAATCGTGATTTCACTTTGGCGAATTCCGGAAAACCACAGCCCGACTGCTGGGCGCATCGATTGGACGGGAGCGCTGCTCGCCATGCTGGGGCTCGGCGGCCTGGTCAGCGGCTTCCTGGAATCGGTGAGCGTGGGTTGGATGAACGGCTGGGTATTCGGAAGTTTGCTGGTGGGCTTCGGAAGTCTTGTCGCATTTATCTTCGTCGAGGCCCACGTTAGTTCCCCGATGGTGCCGCCCACGCTCTTCAGATCCCGGAGGTTCAGTGGCGCGAACCTGCTCACGCTTCTTTTGTATGCCGCGATCGGAATTTTCTTTTTCGTGTTCCCGTTGAATCTGATCCAAGTCCAGGACTATTCGCCCACCGCAGCCGGCACTGCCATCCTTCCCTTGATTCTGCTGATGTTCCTTCTTTCCCGCTGGGCTGGCGGACTCGTTACCCGGTATGGCGCAAGAGGTCCGCTGATCCTTGGCCCTCTCATTGTCGCAACGGGTTTCGCTCTGTTCGCTGTCCCATCCATTGGGGGTAGTTATTGGAAGTCGTTTTTCCCGGCGTTGGTTATCCTGGGATTGGGGATGACGGTCACCGTCGCGCCTCTCACAACGGTCGTTATGAACTCGGTAAGGGAAGACCGTGCCGGCACGGCTTCCGGAATCAACAATGCAGTGGCGCGCGTATCAGGTGTACTCGCGATTGCAGGGCTTGGAATTGTGATGGTGAAGGCGTTTAGCTTTCACCTCAATCGAGACCTGGTTAGGTTCTCCCTCCCGTCCTACATTCTGCACGCGCTGCAGGCGAACGAGACCAAGCTCGCCGGCTTGCAACTGCCCGTGGGGCTTGACGCGGCTGCGGTTGCTGCCATCAACGAATCCGTGAGGGAAGCGTTTGTATATGGATTCCGAATTGTCATGCTGATTTGCGCAGGACTGTCTCTGGCAAGTGCCGCGGTCGCAAGGCTCATGATTTCGCAAGATCATGATCGCCCCACGTTGGCCGCAAACTCCTCTTCTTAGGAGACATGACGAGTAAATGGCTGTTGCATGTCGCGATCCGGAAACGGGCATGTCGGAGATTACTCCCGAGAAGTCCTAGTGCTGTATCTGAAGCGCCCCCAAGCGAAGAGCGGGGAGTTGAGACGTTGTGGAGGGGCGCTTCAGATACAGCACTAGGACTTGAAGGAAGCCGCCCCGGAGGACTATGGGATTTGTATCTGGATGAGCCGGTCTTGATCGTTGGCGAGGTTGAGGTTGCTGTCGGTGCGCGTTGGTTTCAGTTGCTGATGGCAGAGAGAATGCTCATGGGGCGGTGCATCGGAGAGGCTTGAGCACACAACCATACTGCGTTCTAAGGAATGCGAGACAAAGAACCAGTGTGCGCGCCGAAGCACGAGAGAGATTCGAGGCTGGAGATGTGGATTCAAGCGGTGCACTGGATGAGACGAGGCGGAGATCGGAGGAGGCGTTGGGCGGAGAGGCGCTCGACAACATGCATGGTTCCGCCGCAAAGCGGACATTGCCACAGTGAGTGAATGGGCAGCGTGGGCGAGGTGGCGTCTGCTGCTGGCTGATCGGATGGCTGGAGCAACCGAAAGCAGAGTGGCAGTAGTGTAGCCCGTTGTCGATTAGCGAGGAAGCCGAAGTTGCGGATGCGCACGAAGCCGCGCGGTAGCAGGTGCAGGAGGAAGCGGCGTAAGAACTCATCGACGGGCAGAGCCATGAGTCGTTTCTTGTTGCCGTGAGCGGAGTCGCGCCACCGGAAGGTTACGTTGCCCTCAGAGAGAGCAACCAACCTGCTGTTGGAAATGGCGACGCGATGAGTGTAGGCGCCGAGATAGCGCAGCACGTGTTCTGGCCCGCCGAAAGGGCGCTTGGCGTAGACGACCCAGTCGTGTCGGAACAGCACCCGCAGCCAGGAGGCAAACGCGCGCGGTTCCGCCAGCGGTAAGAGATGTCCGTGGAACTGGAGTGAGCCGGCACGAAAGGCGGTCTTGAGTGCGGCGACAAACTTGCCGCGGAAGACACGGCTGAGCACTTTGATGGGAAGGAAGAAGGAGCGGCGTGAGGAGATCCAGCGGGAGTGATCCGGAGCGATGCCGCCGGCGGCCAGCACGCAGTGGACATGAGGATGATGTTGCAACCGCTGGTTCCAGGTATGGAGCACGCTGAAGAAGCCGATCTCGGCTCCCAGGTGGCGTGGATCGCGGGCGATCTCCAGCAGAGTTGCAGCACTGGCGCGAAAGAGTAAGTTGTAGATCAGCCGTTTGTTCTGCAGCGCGAGCGGAGCCAGTTCCCGCGGCAGCGTGAAGACGACGTGCACGTAGCTGACGGGCAACAACTCCCGTTCCCGCGCTTGGAGCCAGTGCAGGCGTGCATTGCCCTGACACTTGGGACAGTGCCGATTGCGACACGAGTTGTAAGAGATGGCGGAATATCCGCAGTCCGAGCAGCGATCGCGATGCCCGCCTAGCGCGGCGGTGCGGCAACGAGCAATGGCCAGCAAAATCTTCTGATGCTGCCAGGTGATCCAGCGGCGACTGCGCTCAACAAACAACTGCCCCGCACAACGAACGATGTCGGCCACCTCCAGAGGGGGCCGGTTCATGCGCTCGGTGTCGGCTCTCCTTGTTCTCGAATCGTGAGTGCATCCAGCGGACTGCCAGTGGCGCTAAGATGTCTCCGGGAGAGATGCAGATAGATCGTCGTCTCCTCCAGGTCGCGATGCCCGAGCAGCATCTGAATGGTGCGCAGGTCGGCACCGGCTTCGAGCAGATGCGTGGCAAAGCAGTGGCGCAGCGTGTGGGGATGAATGTGCTTGTGTTCAAGCCCAGCGCGTTGTGCGGCGTTCTGACAGGCAGTCCACAGGACTTGGTGGTGACCGGATCACTTGCGGTATGCCATCGGTTGCCGGGAAACAGCCAGTTCGTTGGCTTGTGCCTGAGCCCACGCCAATAGACGCGTAGCGCATCGAGCAACTTCGGGCTGAGCATGACATCGCGGTCCTTGCGACCTTTGCCGCCCCGGATATGGATGACCATCCGCTGGCTGTCGATATCGCTGATCTTCAGGCGCGCCACTTCTGCGCGACGTGCGCCCGTGGCATACAGCGTCATCAGCAGGATGCGATGAAAGGGAAATCCGGCTGCGTCAATCAGACGCGCGACTTCGTCTTGGCTGAGTATCTCGGGCAGGTGCAGAACCTTCTTCGGATACGGTGTCTCGGCAACGCTCCAGCCTCGCTTCAACACCTGCACATAGAAGAAACGCAAAGCGGCCAAGCGCTGGATTACGGTGTTGGGAGCCAGCTTCCAGCGCGTGAACAACGCTGCCTGATACTCGCGAATATGCTCGGGGCCAAGCTGATCGGGTGAACAATGGAAGTGCCGACTGAAATGTTCAACCGTGTGGATGTAAGTGTCGATGGTGGACTCGGCGTAGTTGCGGCGCCGTAACTCCTCAAGCATGATCTGGCGTAGATGGGTCACAGAGAGTTCCTCCTCTGCGACACAAACTAGCTCAGATCACCTCGACCGTAGACTCGGCAACACGCGAAAGCGCCCGCCGCAACGCGGCTTCGTTCATGTCGGCATGGCGCCACAATTCCAGCATCAGATGGGTGCCGGGAAATGCATGGCTCCATGCGCGTTTATCGGGACCAATCCGGAGACATCAAGTTCCGGATTTGCCCGTGATCCCGGCGGAACGAACCAGAGACGCCGCCGGCGTTCACTTGCCGACATTGGTGAAGGGGCTTACGCGCAATCTCGATTGCCTCAGTTCCTTGACGTCCAGTTGCCCGCTCTTGTCCCTATCCAGCCTATCGAACTCCGCTTCCATGAACTTCATCCACTCTTGTTTAGAGATCTTGCCCTTCTTGTCGGTATCTAATAGGAGCAGCAACTGCTTGGCCTGCTCCTCCCCGAGAGAGAGTTTATCTTGGGCCTTCGGAGCTGCTGCCTTTGTTTGTGCGCTCGCCCCTCCGGGCATGACCCGGGTCGCGACCAGCAGGGCAATCATTGCAGTTAACAACGCGATGTTCGTTCGCTTCGACATAATTGACTTCTATGCCTAAAGATCTGAGACGCACTAAGTGGAAAATCTTTTGACCCTTAGATTGTTTGCACATGGCGATGAGAAATTGCACGTAGAAAGCGATAGTTAGCCGCCGGTAGAGCGAGTGCCATAATCGCAACCATTACAACCTCCGGCGATGCTACCGACTGTCCGTTGCCGTGCCCCTGAATTGAAAACCAAACCGCATAAGGTTTGTAGAAAAAGTTCCTAAAGTTTTCGTAACGATTGGTCTCATCCGATTGGGGGATTTCTTTATGTGCACTTTACGTGACTTTGTGATGGAATCATTGTGGTGGAATTAGAGAACCTACTCCGATTCGAAGAGACACAGGGCTGAGCGGTCACAAGAATGCCAGGTTTCTACAGCGCTGCTCAATACTTACTGTTTCTGGTGATCGTCACCATCCTCGTGAAGCCCTTGGGCGCATATATGGATCGGGTCTTTTCCAGGCAGCGCACCGCTCTCGATCGATTATGCCTTCCCGTTGAGCAGCTCATCTATCGCATTACTTTCGTCGATCCCCATGTTGAGATGACGGGCAAAGAATATGCGACGTGTTTTGTGCTCTTTGGCCTTGCCGGTACGCTCCTGTTGTATGCCATTCTAAAAATGCAGCAGGTTCTTCCGTGGTTCTTTCCCCAATACCACACGACGCCACTGTCTCCTGATTTGGCTCTGAATACAGCAATCAGCTTCTCGACGACCACGACCTGGCAGGCCTATGCCGGGGAAAACACGATGAGCTACTTCAGCCAGATGGTGGGACTCTGCGCGCAGAATTTCTTGGCTGGCGCAGCGGGGTTAGCCGTGGGTGTTGCCTTCATCCGTGGGCTCGCCAGACAACTCTCCGACACGCTCGGCAATTTTTGGGTTGATTTGACGCGCGGGCTGCTCTGGATACTTTTGCCGGGCGCATTGATCGGCGCCGTACTACTAGTCTGGCAGGGCGTTCCAATGAACTTCCACCACTATGCCGTCGTCACTACCGTCGAAGGTACGCGACAGGTCATACCGCAGGGTCCAGTAGCCGCACTGGAGATCATCAAGAATCTCGGAACGAATGGCGACGGTTTCTTCAACGCAAATGGGGCTCATCCCTACGAGAACCCGACGCCGCTGACAAACTTTCTCGAAATGTTGGCCATCGTACTCCTGCCTGCCGCCTTTACGAACACCTTCGGCAGGATGGTGGGCCAACCTCGACAAGGTTGGCTTCTCTACAGTGTGATGCTGCTGCTCTTTGTCTGTGGACTGATCTTCGTACATCACTTTGAACAACGGGGGTTCCCCCACCACATCGGAAACGTGAATTCCCGACACAGTCGCCTCCAGTCTGGCGGGAACATGGAAGGCAAGGAGGTGCGCTTCGGCATTGGTGGTTCGACCCTTACAGCGGTGGTCACGTCTAACACGGCCACGGGCTCAAACAACTCAATGGACGATAGTTACACCTCGCTCGGCGGGATGGTGTTGCTCGTGAATATGCTGCTGGGAGAGCTCGTATTCGGAGGACTGGGGACTGGTCTTTACAGCATGGTCATGGCCGCCGCGATCGCCGTGTTTCTGGCGGGACTCATGGTTGGGCGCACGCCTGAATACCTGGGCAAGAAAATAGGGCCTGCGGAGAACAAAATGATCATGCTCTACGCGTTGGCCGCGCCGTTGATCGTCTTGCCGCTGACCGCGATTGCCGTGAGCACCAGGCCGGGATTTTCAGGGCTTACGGTCAACACCGGCGCGCATGGTTTTACTGGGATTCTCTTCACCTTTACTTCCTGCTTCGCCAACAATGGCCAAAGCTTTGCCAGTCTGAGCGCCAATACTCGGTTTTACAATCTCACAACGGCGCTAGCGATGATGGTGGGCAGGTTCGGCTTGGCGATACCTGCATTGTCGTTCGCCGCTCTGTTTGGTCGGCAAAGAAATACTCCTTCTTCTTCGGGCACTCTTCCGACCCATTCTTTTATCTTCGGTCTCCTACTAACAATCTGTTTGATAATCATGGTGGCCCTGAGCTATCTTCCTGCCCTGGCCCTCGGTCCCGTGCTGGAACGATTGCTCTTGGGAAGATAGAGATTTGGAATTCATATCGCATGCTCGCCCCGCGCCCTACCAAGCTCCGTTCGCAACGCGACATTAACCTGTGGCGGATCCCGCTGCAGCTCTCGCTCGCGGCAGTCGCTCTGTTCGCGATCACCCTGGTTCCGGACATCCTCAACAAGTATGGCGTCATTCACATCCCGTCGTGGTTGACGATGGGCAGCATCGACGACGCGCGCGCGATCCTGTCGGCGATGATGGGCGCGGTTGCGACCGTGCTGGCGCTGATTTTCTCGGTCGCGCTGCTCGTGCTGTCGATGGTCTCGACGCTGTTTGGCCCGCGCCTGCTCTACCGCTTCCTGCAGGACTGGGTCATCCAGGTCACGATCGGCATGTTCATGGGCACGTTCGTGTACATCTGCCTAGTCTTCCTGGTCACGCATCAGGATCCGCAGTCGTCGTTCATCCCGCAGATCTCGTTGATCATGAGCTGGGTGCTCGTCGTGATCAGCTTCGGGTTCCTCGTCTACTACAGCCATCGGGTTGCGAAATCGATCCAGAACCCCGACATGATCGGAGCGATCGTCGACGATTTGTACATCGCGGCCGGCGGCGCGCACGCGGCCGGTCCGGGCGAGGGCACCGGCGCGGCACCCGACGACGCCGCAATTCTGCGTCAGGCTGATACCGGCGCGATTTTGTCGTGCCCGAAGAGCGGATACCTGCAACATGTCGATCACGGCGCGCTGGTCTCGGCCGCGCGCGCGGCGGATGCACTGATCGTGCTGAGGTTCCGACCCGGCCAGTTCGTCCTCCGCGGTGAGCCGCTCGCAGCAATCGTTCCTGCGGACAAAGTCCGCACGCTGGAGGGCGCCATTGATCGGGGAATTCACATCGGCCGTCACCGGACGCTCACCCAAGACAGCGAGTTCGGAATCGCGCAGGTCGTCGAGATTGCGATCCGCGCGCTGTCGCCCGCGGTCAACGACACGTTCACCGGCGTTGCCTGCGTTGACTGGCTCGCCGACGCACTGCTTGCACTGGCCGAGCGCCCGCCACTCGAAGGAAACTGGTACGACACTGGCAGCCGGCTCCGGGTATGGATGCCGCCGGTGCGGATAGAGCGCCTCGCCAAGCTCGCGTTCGACCAGATCCGCCAGGCCTCGTCGACGACGCCCGCTGTACTGATCCGCCAACTCGAAGCGATTCGCCGCCTAGCCCCGCGACTTCCGGACGCCTGCCGACAAACGCTGTCGGATCAGGCGGACGCGATCCTCGAAATTGCGAGCACACTAGTTGCGCTTGATCGCCGCGACCTCGATGCAGCGTGGCAGCGGGCACACACCGCGCTCGAACCGCTGCCTGGGCCGCGAGCGGCGAGCGGGAACACGTCCGCATAGCCCTCGCCCTCCGTCGACATGGTCGTCCCCGGCGGTCCAGAAACAGGCCCTGTGGGAGGCGTAAGGTGATGAATACTGAGGTAGTCGGCAATCCACAAGTAGTCCGGTCTCGCCATCAGCAGATTAGTAACTGAAAGTCGGCATGGCGCCACAATTCCAGCATCAGATGGGTGCCGAGAAATGCATGGCTCCATGCGCGTTTCTCCCGATTAGCCTTAGTGCTTGAAGGAAGCCGCCTGGGGGACTATGGGGTTTGTATGTGGATGAGCCGGTCTTGATCGTTCGCGAGGTTGACGTTGCTGGTGCATGACCGTGCGTCATGCTCTGTCTTTTTGTATTGTGAATTGTCGCTATGGAAATTGTGATTTCAGAATCGCGATTCCGCGTCTGACTCGCGTCTACGTCCGTGGATTTTGGGTTTTTGGGGGGTCTCGAACTTTTCCACTTCACGACTATTAATCGACCTGCCTCACGGGCATTGTTAACGCAATCGATAGCCTAACAGTCCTGCTCTTCCCTCAGTTTCAGCGTCAAACACTTCGCCGCACCCCCGGCTTTCATAAATTCGGACAGCGGCGTGATAAGCGGCGTAAACCCCGCTTGCCGCAGGCGCGCCTGCAGAGGTTCGGACGCGCCGTTCATGAACACCTGCCGGTTCAGATCGACCGCATTGCAGCAAAATTGCTCCGCGTCCGATGCATCAACCTCGATCAGCTTCTCAGGGGGCACAATATCAGCGATGGCCTTTTGTCCTTCGGCGTCGAACGCTGCCGGGAAGTACATTAAATACCCCCCTTCCAATGGACACAGGCAGGTGTCGAGATGATAAAAGCGCGGATCAACCAGTTGCAGTCCAATAGCCCGGCGGTTGAACGTTTTTTCAAGTAAGCCTGGCATAGAATTGGCGGAACGGAAACCGTACCCAGCCCAAAGAATCGGCTGGCCGCGATCGAGCAACGCGTCGCCTGCGCCTTCGAACGATACATTCGGCGGCCACTGGGCGATGTTGAAATCGTGCTTTGCGAACCATTCTTCGAAAAAAGGTTCTTCACCCCGACGCTCCGGCGCTCGGAAACGGCTGACCACAACTTTTTCCTCCAGAACCATTCCGAGCATTGGCGGTAAACACTTGGTCCGGCAGGCCCGGCTGCGGCGGAATGAGGACCACGGCCGTCTGTGTCTCGATCGCGCGTTTCAGCCCCGACCATTGCTTCACCGCCAAAGCATGATCCGCCTTGCCGCAGTTGCCCTCCATCCAGGGATTGATGACGTAATCAATTCCAAAATAATCCGGCGCACACATCAGGATTGTTTGCTGGGACAATGCTAGCTCCGCTGAAACCGGTTCGAGTTCCGTATCCAGTATGAGAGTCGCGCCAGCGATCGTCAGGTCTCGAAAGTCGTGAGACCTGGGGACACAGCTTTCCTGTCCACTTACATATAAATCATTTGAAACCTAGCAGGCTGCGGAAAAACGGCGGCGGGACCTAAATGCTGTCCAGATTTCGCGATTGTTGTGACTAAGGGGAGAGTTTTGGTTGCATCTGCTGAAGTCTGTAGTCCTTTTCCTGACCAGTCGACACAGTTCGGCATTGGCTTACGTCGCTTGCATCGTCAGGTTTCGCAGGCGGACTAAGTTATAGGCAGCCGCGGCAAAGGTGAAGACCCATCCTACCTTGAAGACTCCACGATGCCGAACCTTCCGCAACAGTGCGATCGTCTTTAGCCATCCGAAGCACTCTTCAACGCGTTTCCTTTTCCTCTGACTGATGGCATATCCGGCGTGCTGCGTCGTACGAGCATCAATGGCGCTCCCACCGGGCCGCTCCAGGTTCTGGGCCACGTGCGGCGTGACCTTCAAGTTTCTGCACTCCGCCACAAAATCCGCCGTGTCATATGCCTTGTCCCCGCCCACGGTCACCTGCTTCGTTCCCGGAATCCGCTCCAGCATCACCAGTGCGGCATCGCGCTCCGCCGTTCCGTTGGCCTCGAACACCTCAGTGTTCACGATCAGTCCGTTGCGGTTCTCCACCAGCAGATTCCCGTTGTAACTCAGCTTCGCTTCCTTGCCCTTGCCTTTGCGTGCCATCTTCGCATCCGGGTCCGTCTTCGATGCGTGCGTCTGGTTCGACCGCCTCTCCCCGTGGAAGTCCACCGTCGCATTGCCAGGATCGTCCGGCGGATCGGCGTTCTTGGCATCCTTGCGTTGATAACTCTTCACACTCGCCCACGCTTCCAGTAGCGTTCCATCCACGGTGAAGTGCTCGTCCGAGAGCAGACTCCGCTCGCGCGCCTGCTGGAGCACGGCTTGGAAGAAAGCCTCGGCAATGTCACCATCGAGCAGGCGCTCGCGGTTCTTGGTGAACACGCTTACATCCCAAATGGCGTCGTCCATGTTCAAGCCCACGAACCAGCGGAACAGCAGGTTATAGTCGAGCTGTTCCATCAACAGCCGTTCGCTGCGCACCGAGTACAGCGCTTGCAGCAAGAGCGCACGCAACAACTTCTCCGGCGCGATCGACGGTCGCCCGGTTTTGGCGTATAGCTTGTGGAATCGTGGTTGCAGTTCTCTTAATGCCTCATCGGTCATGACACGAAGAGGACGCAAGGGATGGTCTTGGGGTACTCGCTGCTCCGGGCTTACGTAGCTGAACACATCCAATTGCTGCTCGTCTTTTCCACGCATGCCTTCTTCTTATCAGGTTGTGCTGTGGAAACAAGAGAGTTTCGTGGTACTGCGTCCGCTGCAAATCGAGTTTTTCCGCAGCCTGCTAGTACTACTGTGTTATAAAAAGGGAGCTCCACAAAAAGGACAGCCCGGGAGTTGCCGCAGCAAAGCTCGGGCAATGGTTTGTCGAAGGGTGGCGATGGACCAGGGGTTATGCCGCTCCGCGCGCACCGGGCGAACCCCGAGGACGGAAGTGGCGTGGCCGTTCGGCGACGGGTAAGTCCACGTGGCCGGCGCGAGCGGAGGGGGAAAAACGGCTCCGTTCAGCCACCAGGAACCCATAGGCCGCGATGCAGAGGGTAGCGTGATGGTGAAAACCGCGCCAGCCTCGTCCTTCATAATGTCCCAGTCCGAGTTCTTGCTTCAGCTCTTGATAATCGCGCTCGACGATCCAACGATGTTTGGCCAATCGCACCAGATCTCGAAGCTTCGTGTTTTCGGGCAGAGTGGAGAGCCAGTACCTGGTCGGTTCGGCTTCCTCGCTGGGCCACTCGATGAGCAGCCATTCCTGAGCGCGAGGTTCACTACGCCAGTCATCGCGATGAGCCGGACGGATGCGAAGCGCGGCAAAGCGAGAGCGGAGCGTCTTACGAGTTCCTTCCCGCCAGCCTACGATCTTCCATGCTGAGAGAGGCAGGCTCATAGCCAACTCACGAACGGAGAGGGGAGCGTGCCGTGAGTCGCGGCGCAACAACTTGGTCGGTCGCCCGATTCCTTTCCACTTCCGCTTGGGCAGCGGTGCTTGGCCAGGTGCCCACGCGCTCACCGAGGATTGGATGCCAACGGCGTAAAGCAATCCTAACTCGGTGATGCCATCGCGAAACGCAGTGTCGTTGCCATAGGCGGCGTCCGCCAGCACGGGAGCCTGCGGCAGCTCTCGATCCACAGCCGCGCGGAGTTGTTGCAACGCGATTTCCGGCTTGGTTTGAAATTTGATTTCCGGCGGTATGCCCGTGGACGCTCTCCGTTTCTTGTCCTCGGTCCAGACTTCGGGGAGGTACAGTTGCCAAGCAATCGGCAGACTCGCTTCCGCCGTGCTCAGCGACAAACTCACGGCCACGCGACAGTTCTCTTGCTTACCCACCTGCCCACAGTACTGCCGGGTCACACCCACCGAATGCGTCCCCTTTTTCACCAATCCTGTGTCATCGACCACCCAGGCGACGATGGATCCCTGCTTCTGCATCGCAGGGAGGGTGTATTGCCGCACAGCTTCCAGAAGATCTTCGTCACTCCAGGGCGCGTGCGCCACGACATGGTGTAACGATTGATGGGTTTGGCGCACATTTTCGGGGCAAAGACGAGCCGCCATGGGCTCCACACTCTTGCGCTCGCCGGGCAACAGCAAACCCGTGCAGTAAGATTTCAAAGGAACCGCACGATCTAAATGCCCCGCGGCGTGCGCCAGGCGATCCAGATAAGCCGCGAAGCGTTTTTGCTGGGCGCCTGGCGCAACCGAGTTGGCGCTCATGGCCAGCACCGTAACATTAAAGATGTTCGCCGATGCAGATCTTTTGGTTGCAGGTATATAGTTTATAACACAGTAGTACTAGAGACTTGCATGGATTTCTCTCCTAACCTCACAACTCCTCTTCCGATCTGGAGGATCACGCACCAGACGATAACCAGCCGCAAAAGGGCGTCTGGCCGTCATTTTGGCCACTGAGCCTCTAGCAGTTGCGCGTTTAATTTCGAGGTCAAGAATTCAACTGGTGCTCCCGAAAGATGACTCCTTGTAACGTTCCAGGGAGTTAGCGAGAATGAACTCCAGCATGGCATGCCGTGACTGACACCTCCAACCATCGCGGCGGAGGATTTGCCGCGCAGGCTTTCGCCAGCGGTCAAGAACAGGAAGCTTGTTACCAAATTGCACGGAGACTTCGGCCTGGGCAGGGGTGAAGCGGAGGCGATCGTGCTCGCTCTTGCGGAGCAAGTTCAAGTCCTGGGTATTGACGACAAGAACGGTACCAATGCCTGTAAACTGCTCGGCGTTCCGTTCGCCACGGCTATTGGCGTCTTGGCTCGAATGCGCGAGAAAGGGCTACTTACTGTTGGCGAGGCTCTTGTCAAACTTGCGACACTAGGAAAGCGTGGACGCTATAAGCAATCGATTTTGGAAGATGCCAGACGGAAATTGGAGACAAAACTATGAGTAAGACCATGAGGATTCGGATGGACCGTGAGAACTTCGACTTCTTGAACGAGCTCACGAAGGAACAGAGGAGTGATCTTTCCAAGGCCGTGCGGGACATGGTCACCCGTGGCAGGATCTTGCTCGCGGTGGAACGATACAAACAGGGGGAAGCATCTCTTGGCAGAGCTGCTGAACTGGCCGGCGTGCCCCTGGGGCAGATGATGACGATCTTGACGGAATACGGAGTGGAAAGCAGGATTCAAGAGGAGGATTATCTCCAAGGACTCGAAGGTCTCCGCAAGGAGTGGTAAAAGAGGACTGTTGGGATTTGCATAGCGTGCCTTACCGCCGATGCACTCCGGCGTGGCAAGCCGTTTTTTGGAACGTGCTCTGAAAATTCGCGGCCAATAGAACTGGCCGAGATCCTTGTCCGGATCACTGAGCTTGGGTAATCAGCAGCGGGAGGAAACGGGTTCGAGGAGAGCAGTGTCAACGGAGTGGGAACTTCGGGCGGCCGCCGTCGTTGATAATCCGTCCCTGGGCAATGACCTCCCACTTATCCGGCTATTCGCCCGCAAACGGTGCGCATCCGCGTCATCCTCGGAGGCTCATTCTTGTCAGCGAAGAACACTGGCGCTCGACTAACGCTCTTCCTCATGTCCTTAATAAGCGGCAGCCTCAACGCCGTAATTCGAGCGCCTCGTGCAATATCGGTTCAGGATTGTGGCTGATGACGGAAGCCTGGGGGCCAAGTTGCCGGCCTAATTCTTTGCGGATTCGGCTGGCTGCGGGTGCTTCCTGGTCCTGGGCACCGGAGGACAGCAAAGATTGGGACTTGAGCAGACTCGCGTAGACAAAACGTGCCGGGAAGCCCGCGTCTCGCAAGAACAACGCGTACATGTACCAGTCGACGGCCTCGCTGTGTTGGTCGTCGAGTCCAGCATCGAGTTGAAGTGCCCTCTGATAGAGCGATAGCGTCTTGCTGGTTTCGCCGAGCCTCGCCTGTAGTGAAGCCTCCGCTACGTCGGCAAAGCTCTCTAACTTCTTTTCCCCCGTTTGAGCCGCGAGCATGCGTGCCATTTTGTAATAGCGTAAGGCCAGATCGGAGTGATTGACATGGATGTTGCAATCGGCCAGCTTCAGCAGCACGCCGATCACGTTAGCCGCAGGTGGTGGGCTGGATGCAGGCCGTCGCACCACCTTCGTGAGAAAGGCTTGATAGTGACTGATTGCCTCCACGAACTTGCCTTGCTTCTCCAACACAGTGGCCAGATAAAGATCGACATCGGCCTGTGACGGGTCGAGCACGAGAGCTTTCTGCCAACTCACTTCGGCTTCGTCAGCATATCCGAATTGTTGGGCGAGAATGCCGTGATTCACTAGGAGCGCCGCGTCCCTGGGCGCGATCTTGAGCCAACTGCCGGTGAGCTGGTATGCCTCATCGAGACGTTTCTCCTGGGTTAGGTATCTCAGCCACGCATCGCGGGGGGTTGGATCAGCTGGGTTGGCCTTGATCGCATATTGCCAGGCAGCAACGGACTCTTGGGGGCTGCCCTCTTCCAGCGCTTGGCGCGCCAGTCGCGTCTCAAGTGGCGTGTCGTAAGGAGCCAGTGAAGCCGCGCGCTTCAAATCAGCCAGATTGCCGCCGTGCAGGGCGAAGTAATAATGCGCCTGATCGACACATGCCCAAACCAGCAATGCTGAAGCTGTCCCCACTCGCAAAGCGTGGGCGGCAGCGCTCGGTCCGGCCAGCCAGCGCAATGCTCTCATCGTTCTGGTTCCCGCCTGCATCGTGCCTTCGGCAATCTCTGCGCGTGAATTTACCAACAAGGCGGCGATACGTCCGTCTCGTAATTTCCAGATCGCACCGTCAAGGATGAAGTGGTGAATGTTCACCAGGGCGGTGAAGAGCAAGAAACTCCGCGTGAAATCAAAATGGAATACCAGGCTCGAGAGCCAAGGGCCGGGAATGAAGAGCGCAATGCCGCCGGCAACAAGAATCGCGAAATAAGAAAAAGGACGCCAAGCCTGGTTCGGCGTGGTCGCTGCTTCCCGCTTCGCGTAGTAACTGGTGATCCAGAGATATTGCGCGGAGTGCATTACTGCGAGAACCCCTGTGCTATAGCGGCTCCGCGGAACCTGGAATTTTTCCAGCAGCGAAAGCAGGGTGGGTACCAGGAACCAGACACACTGAGTAGAAAACAGGGTGAGCGACGGGATCATTCTGCGGAAGCCTGCCTGCGAGATAAGCCGGGACAAACCGAGAACGGAGCACGCCACAAATGCGATGGCGAGCACGAACTGGGCTCGCGAGCTTATCGTCGGGGGGATATTGAGCGAGATGAATAGGGGATCGCCAGAACCTCCTGTGTGGAGGCTCAGCAGCAAAACTGCGTACGAGATAAGAAATGCCGCGTAAAGGGCGCGGCGCTCGAGCGTTGGGGCCTGCGCGCCGGCCCGGCGGGCAAACATCATGAACAGGCCGTAGTTCTGTCCGCTGTAGTGCCAGGGGCTGGCCGTGAGATATAAAGTGAAGATAAAAGGCAGAGCACCAATCCAGAAGTGCGAAAGAATCACGGTCAGGACAACCAGTAGCGTGATGTGGACCGTAAAGATCCGATATTTTTCAAAATCCTCTTTCGTATGATAGGCGCGATAAATAGTCGCCATATAATGCGGATAATTGAAGAACAACGCAAGCACGTAGAACAAGACGGACCATGTCAGAGTGCTGGCTGCAGAAGAGAAATAGGCGAGCAGCAATAGAGGAACCGACCATGCGCCACATCCCACGACTAAATCCAACCATGGGTAATAGATCCAGACCGCTCCATCACGGCATAGTTTTTGCTTGTTTTCGGGCATAGTAACCGGAGGCACATCAACGGTACTTAGCTACCATTCCTTAGAATTGTAGGTGGACCTTCCTCGGCGTTGGATATCCAAAAGGGTTCGGACAGAAGTAACCGTTGTCGTGGAAGAGTTTCAGATCCAGCTGCTTTCGACGGGGCTGGTGGGCGCTGGCTCAAACCCGCACCCTCCTTGCGAACAGTTGCAACTTGCTTTCCTAACCCTTGCACATGACTACGTTCCGCACGGCTTCATGCGAACAGCCCAGGATCTATGCGTAACTTGGTGGTAGTAGCCGCTCCCGGTATTTCTGTTGAGCCACCATGGGGACTCCGGGATGGCGGCCGACTGGAAGTCCAGACCCCCGAATCAAAACAGCTTTTCTGGAATTTGACAGTCGCTGTCAGTTTAGGACACACTCCGCCTTGCTCCTACATTTAAGAGAGAGATTTTGATGCGCCGATTCAAGCGTCTCGCGGTTTTGGTTCTCATGACGGTCCCTCTAATGGCTCAATCGTTCGTTCAGCGGGCCGGAACGCATTTGCAGTTGGATGGCGCACCATTCCGCTATAGCGGCCCAAACATCGAGTGGCTGGGATTAGAGGGATACGGTCCACACGATCCCATGGGACCGCGATATCCATCGCACTTTGAAATCGACGACGCGCTCGCGACTACGGCCGAAATGGGTGGCAAGGTCGTACGGGCTCAAACTCTGGGCGACACCGTTGGTTGCGTGTTGTGCATCGAACCAGAACTCGGAAGATTCAATGAGAGTGCCTTTCAGGCGGCGGACTATGCGATTGCACAGGCTGGCAAGCTCGGCATCCGGCTCATCATTCCACTCATCGGCGACTGCGCAACTTGCTCCCTCGGCGGCATCGGACAATATCTTGCGTGGACAGGAAAAAACAACCCGCAGGACTTCTTTACCGATCCAGTGTTGATCTCGGCTTACGAGCGGCATGCTGACGAAGTTCTCAACCATCGCAACTCCATTACCGGCATGCGATATCGGGACGACCCTACCATCATGGCTTGGGAGAACTGCAATATGTGCGGCCTTTTCGCCATGCTTATGCATGGCGATGTGGCGGGCGTAGCTGCATGGTCCGAAACAGTAGGCAAACACATCAAGCAGGTCGACACGCGCCATCTCTATCTGGATACGACAGGTATTTTTCGGATCTATCCCAAAGTGCTGGACAACATAACTTCCGATATCGTCACCTTCGAGGAGTATCCGCACTGGGACAAGCTCCTGTCCGAAACGGCGCACACCACTGCCGGCACCTTTTCGCAGGACGCGGCTGCTGTAACCGGCCATGGCAAGGTCTTCATAGTGAATGAATTCGGATGGGATCGCACCAATTGGCCGACACATGCTGATCTGCAGAACCTGCTCGATACGATTCAAAAGGATCCGAATATTTCCGGCGATGACTTCTGGGCCTTGCAGGCGCACCTGGATAACTTTGGATTCCAACCCATTCCGGCTGACACCCACAGTCCGATGTTTGCCGAGGCAGGAGAAAGCGGAGAGTGGTGGGCACTCTACTACCCCGGTGTAAAAACGCTGGTAATGACGGCAGAAGACATGGCTGCACGAGCGCAGCAGCTGCGGACCCATGCTTATGCCATGGCTGGTGCAGCCTTGCCGAAGCACGCTATTCCACCCGCACCCGTAATCACCTCAATTGTGTTCGGAGGCCTTGTCGCCTGGCGGGGTTCTGCAGGCGCGGTGCGCTACTCGGTTGAGCGGCGTTCCCCCGGCACGCAAAACTGGGAACTGATCTGCGACCACTGCGCTACCGACTTCGATGCTCCCTGGGTCGACATTACAGGCAGCGCCTTCGGAGCGGAGTACCGAGTGACGGCCTACAATTTGGACGGCCTTGCGAGCCAGCCTTCACAGCCTCGCTAACTGAAAGCCGCGTCAATCCTCAGGCAAAGGCAATTCGCTTCACGAGAGACTACGATATCGGGCGGGTGACGGCAGGTACCATGGACCTAGTTAAACCGATGTTCGTAACCTTTTCCTAGCCAATTCATCGCTCGATCGGGGTACCGGTTGTTTTTAAAAGCGGTGATGAGCGTTGGCGTGGCATTCCGTACACAGCGTGACCAAATTCTCTTCTGAGTCGACTCCCGAATGGCTGCGGAATTCCCGGATGGTAGAGACGAGTCTTGATGACCTTAGCCCGTGCGGGGCCTTGCGGTCGTAGGCGCTTTCGCGCCGACGCCTCACCGAGTGGGCATGGCCTCTTGCTCTCGTCTCCCCAAGCAGAACCCAGCGTGCAGATTTCCCGCACCAGGCTCCCCAGATCACACTGGCCGAAGTAAGCAGCGTTCAAACCGTGGGGTGTACGTACCAAACTTGACCACGAATCTGTCTCCAGGTTCGGAGGGATTTGGATTGAGTTTCGATTGAGCTCGCGTTTCAGCCGCTGGGGGTAGAAATTCTACTCTGGCTTTCCATTCGAGACGCCCATCTCCGGATCAATTGCGTCCAAGTAAGCCTGCATGCGATTCTTCACTTCGACATCCATGCCCGTGAATTCGATTCCGTTGCCCACGCCCGGATCCGAAGTCCTCACCATTGCCGTGATATTGATATGCTCCGCGTCCAGCCAGAAATCTATCCCCAGTACAGTTCCGAGCGGAAAAGGCATCATACTTTCGACGTAGCATCCATTGCCGCTCACGTCACTCGCATTCATGCGAATCGGAGCTTTGGTCTGCCCAGATCGAAGTTCCAGCGGAATCGAGATTTTCTGGTGGCGGCGCCAGCGCCGGGTGTTGGAGGGAGCAATCGCCACTGTCGCGCCGTCGAACGCCAGATAACTTTTCCACGGGCATTCCTGCGCGACCAGCAACTTAATTCCCACCTGATTTTTCGTGAGCGGGCCGGTGTTCATCACCGAGATCACTGTGCAGCGCGTTTTCTTCTGGTCGAACTGCAACCCGATCACATCACCAACCTTCAGTTCGTTCTCCACTCCCGAGATCAACGCGCCCTCTGAACTGATGTTCAGAGCGTGAGCATATTGGGAAAAAGGGCGTCCCTCAGCATTCATTCCCCAAACCCGTACGGGCAGGTCCACGCTCAAGCGAGATTCAGTTTGCCAATCCATCCGTGCCCTATCCGCGCATCCGACTCATGCGATGATAACGCTTTCTGCCCCTTCCTATTTCGCCAAAAGCGTTCGGCAGTTCTGTGTGAATCCGCCCAGCCCTATGGAGTAACTGGATTAACTTTCGGGGTGCCGATCAGTCTTCGGCTGCGCGGGCATCTTTACCGCAACGGCGCGGTCTGCCATGCGCCCGAGGTTCGGGAGGACGGAGGAATGTTGGCTAAGTTGGACCAAGATTCTGACAGCAATAACGGCGGTGGAAACGCGCCGACAAAACCCAATGGAAACGGGAAGGATCGGATTGTCTAGTCCCCAACTTTTGAGGCCGACGGCCTATGGTTGGTAGATCTGAACGTCGTTGTAGACTGTGCCCGGGGGAATCGAATTCTTCGAATGAGCCCCCGAAGCAATATAGCAAACCGTTGTAAACAGCTGACCCCGCTGCGGCCGCAGCCTGGGGAATCGAAGCCTTAGTCGTCCAACTATTTCTCGACAGATTGAATGCTTCATTCACAGCAAGAGCGTTATCCGGGGTGTTGGCACCACCGGCGGAGTACAACGCGCCGTTCACCACCCCATTGCAAGTATGTGATCGCGGCATAGGATCGTCTGTAAGTGATGACCAGACATTGGTGGATGCGTCGTAACCCTCGTTGTCGCCTGTCACCCCAGAGTCGGTTACCCCCCCAGCGGCGACGATCGTTGTCTTTAGAAGAGCACTCGCTGGCCTGGCTTTAGCGACCTGGAGAGGTGCCTCCGTCGTCCAGCTATTAGTGGCGGGATCGTAGCTCTCCACAGTGGAAAGTCGGCTCTTGCTCAATCGTGTGGAAGGTGTTGCTGATCGTCTTCGGCACGGTGGCGAGTGGTTCGCCATTTCTCGCCGCCATGGCGGTCAACGTGGCCATTGCCTGGCGGCGACTTGAGAAACGTTCTCATTCTTAGATTGGGTTTCATTGTCAAAAAATTAACAAAATCTTTCTTGGAGAATCCCCCGAGACGGAGTATGTTGTCCGGAATTGCAGTTTGCTTCGAATCGAGGCTGCATGCTCTCGCAAATTGGGAAACCATTTGGATTCGCGGAGCGGTGATCGGATACCTTGTTCCGCGAGCCTCTTTGTAGTAGACGCATGATGTCTCGGCGTCCATGAGGAAGCCAGCCATGAAGTCGCGTTTTTGCCTCTCAACCCTTGCCTTAGTTTGTATAGTCACCTGTTGCGACCTCCCTGCAGTCGCAGTTCTTGACAGCCCAGCAACGGACACCAATGAAGCCGCCCCCACGTCTTCGGATGCATCTGCTTCATCGTCTTTTAAATTTCCGGTCCGGGGTCCCTTACGCTCGTTTCTGCGTATGGCGGGAATTAGTCAGCAGATCTCAGCCGAGGACGTTCTCCCCTTGTTAGCCCGGAACGTATCCACTCTCGGTTATCAGGGCAACGATCATCCGACGGAGTACTTGATATTGCTTACTCGCTACGTAAAGCAGGCTAGGGAATTGGCAACTTTAGCGGGCAGCGACGGGGTTATTCGAGTTCCCGATTGTAGAAGTGCGACGCCGCTTCTCCACATCCTTGGCTACCGCATGGTATCGAGTTGCGGAGAGCCTGACATCTCGCTGCTAACCGCCGATGCGGAACGAGCTTTCCTAACACTCGATTCGGGGTTCCCTCTCACTGAGCTTGAGCAGACGGTGGAGGGAGGCAAGGCATTCGAATACTCGTTCTCTTCTACCGCCGTCCCGGTGCTTTTCGGGGCGCGCGACTGGATCGGCATTGGCAAAAAGAATCGTAGGGAAAACAGCAAGGAGTTAGTGGACGCAATCCTAAGCAATCACGCCCTCGCCCGCCTGTATTGGGCGCTCTCCAAGATGGATCCGGAAACCAGGGTTTTCCTTCAACGCAATCTTGGAATTCGAAAGCTGCTTCAATACGGCGCCGTGCTTGATTTCTACGGCAGCCACATTTGCATCCGCCGAAAACGCGCCCTTGTGCCAGGTGGCGTGGAGGCAGAGTCGGCATGGGAGGATTTGGCAGGCGCGAGCCCCGAATCCCCCGCCGATTTTATTCCCCGATTGCTGTCGAAAGACAAGGGCTGGCTGGCTGCATATTTTGAACGTCCTTTCCAGCGTCAGCCACAGACAGCAAGAGTATTTCATCAAAGCCCATTCCTTGCGGCAGTTTTATGCGGCTCTGCAGTTGCGCACGCAACTTCCCAGCGCCACATCCGGTGTATTCAGGCCAGCGCCGTGGTTATTTCTTTTGGTCACTCAAATGCGGTGGGATCAAAAGGGGGAGCCGTTGGTTCCCGGGAATGTCGAGGTCTGGCGAGAAATCATTACGCGATGGAAAGATCCCTCTCGCGCCAAGCCAGAACAAGACAAACACTCGCTGAGAAATCCCGATGACTTATTGCAATATCTGTTCGCTATCTCTCGTGAAAGTATCGACGACGGACCTTTGCAAGCTTATCTGACTCTAAGCGAACTCGACAGCAGACGATCTCCCGGCCATGGTTTGGCGCCTGGAACTGTTCGTTTGATGTGCCTCAAGTATGCCGACTTTAGCGACCAATACAGGGTCTTTGCTGAATTTCCGCAGCTTAGTGATGCCTCCATCGTGCTTTTCCTGGATACTGCCGAACGCTTGGAGAAGATTCCCGACCCTGTTCGAGGCGACGCCTTTGGTCTCATGCAAGCCAATGTCGGAATCTGGCAAATTCTAGCGCGCCAGGGTCAAATCCCGACGCTCCAACTGGACGAGTCCTGGCAAAGCATAGTCAAACCATTCGCCAAAGTTCGATCAGCGAGCCAGGCATATGATGTGGAACGACTCTGCTTGGCGCAGTTGTTCCTCGCCGCTACCGGGAGCCCGTCTGTATCGCAAGATGAAATTGTTGAACTCCTCGCCGGTCCTCGGCAGAGCACCCTCGAGGGCAAGAAGATTCATCGGGAATTGGCAGATAAAATTCGGTCTGTCCTGGATGGCCAGCGATTAGTCTCGCTCGACACCCTGATCGCATTGGGCGACGCCTTAAGAGAAAAGGCTGATGGCGTAAAACCAGAGGACTATCTGCTCCACATGGCGGGCGAACTGCGCGAGTTCCACATGCCTCAGCCGATCTTTACATCCCATGAAAGAACGCAATGGGCTCCCGCTTTCTACAGCACGCATCACACCGACCTAGAGATGCGAACTGACGTGGGAGCGGTGCTTCTCTCCACCAGAGTCTCGCGCGGACAACTCGAACAAGCCCGCGGTCAACTTACTCCATTTCTGAGAGATATTCTCGTAGGTCTAAATTACGCGTACTACGAACCGCCGGGAGCGCAAGCGCTGCACAATAACCCACTCTTCGTTCGTTCTCACGATTTTTCGGGCGAAACAGTGGAGGGGATAAGAGCGATCTGGCAGGCCCCGCAACTCTTCGGCGCGGGCTATCCCGCCGGCGGTGGCGCTCACTTTGTAGGCTCTCTCGCCGACCTTCCCTACGTGCTGGCTGAACTCGAACAAGACTTCATCGCTCCAAGAAACATCCAAGCCCTCATCTGGCAAGAAGTCGTGCCCAGTCTTTTGACCAGCGCGGTTCTGCCCCGTTGGTGGAGTATTAGTCCCGACGAACTGCACGCAGTCACACTCTATCAGCGAACCGGAGAAGAACTCTTAACTGCGTCTGGCGGAGACGAGAAGCTACGGGCCTGCGTGATGGCCATTCTTTCCGACCGTGTCCTGCCACGGCGGTCGGAGCAAATCGAGCAGAGCTTGCGTGCTGGACACCTATCGAACGTCCTTACGTACATGACCCCGGCTGACACTTTTTACTTAACGTTGGAATTCGAACGCAGGTATCCGGAAGAAACCGATTCTTGGGGAGCGGCCGGTCAGGAACTCCGAAGCCTTCGCCGTCAACATCCGCAGGAGGTGAACTGGATGCGGTTATCGCAGGATTTTGGAATACCGCACCCTGCACTGAGCCATACCTATGCTCGCGAGTTGCTCAGTGTCCCTCCATTGCCGGCATTCTCGGGTTTTGCCAGCCGTCTGCTGGCCGAAACCTGGGATTCCTCTAACCTTTATTGGGCTCGATTGGTGGATGAAATGGGTTATCCACCGGTTGCTCTGAATCAGTTGGTTCCGGAGTTAACCCGGCAAATGGTCGAGAAAATCTTTGCTACCGACTTAGAGGATTGGCCGGCAGTCCTTCGCGCTATGCGCGAAACGGGCGACGATTTTCGGAAGCGAAAAGCCACCTCACTAACCAACATAACTGGCCCTGGTTCTGAGAACTCAAGTCCTGGGAATTCAAGCTCGAGTCCCGTTTATCCCGTGAGTAGTGCAACCCCAGTCAGCGGCTCGCTGAAATAAGGAGACCCGAGAAAAGGGAGCCGAGAAAATATGTGCTATAAATCGTTTCTTTTACTTTTTGTTCTTCTCGGATTATTGTCCACGGCTGGAGACAGGATTGAAGGGCAAGATGACTCGGCCCTGCGCGTCGTGGTCAACCTGGTGCAACTTAACGTCGCTGTGACCGACAAGAATGGAAACTACATCACCGGACTTCGTCCTGAGGATTTTCTAATCAAGGAAGATGGAATTACTGAGAAGCTTGCGGCCTTTGCACAAGGAGATGAGCCAGCACGCAGTGTCCTCGAATCGCCCAATGGTCAGATTGAAAACACAACGGATCACAGCGCGGACAACAGCACCGATCACGCGACTGACCAGCCCCCCACTTTTTCATCATTAGTTGCCGGATCGGATGTCTTCGTTTTGTTTGATACCAGCAACTACATGTATCGCGATTTTGTTTTCGCAGAGGACTCGATCTCTGAATTTATTCACTCTCTCGAAAGTGCCGACAAGATCGCGTTCTATTCCTATAGCAGGGACCTCTCACGCGCTGTTCCTCTAACCTCCGACCGCTTACAGGTTCTGCGCGGCGTTCGCTCCACTGTGGCTGGAGATTCAGCGGCTCTTTACAACGCTCTCCTGCTGACGATAAGAGATGCCGCAGAGCATACCGGAAGAAGAATGATCGTCGTATTCTCTAACGGCCCGGATAACGCCAGCGTAGTGCCGCCCGAGGATGTTGCTGAACTCGCTCAGTCCGTAGGCGTGTCGGTCTACATGATCAGTACACAGCAAGCGAAGTTGGAGCCGATTTCTACTGCAGTCTTTGAACGCATGACTGCGGCCACAGGAGGCAAGGCTTACTTTGCCAAGAGCTGGAAAGATGAGAGGCGCGCGTTTGCTTCAATCCAGGACGATCTCGCGCATTTATATTCGCTCGCCTATTATCCAAAAGCAAATCCGAACACCGGCTGGCGCGCGATCACAGTAAAGCTTGTAGGTGACCAAGCGAAGAAATACAAAGTGCGCACACGCAACGGATACCGTTTGCAGACCACTAGGTTTTCTTCTGGTGTTAGGGCCCCGGATACCAAGCCTGAGTGATCGTGTCTTGGCTCAGCCTGAAATGGAGAAGCGACGTTCTCCGTTAGTGTAGATTCCGCCCTGGTGGGGCGGGGATTTTCAAGGCATGGGGGTCTTTCGATCCGATGGAGGTTGGGAGGCGCAAGAACGAGTCCTCGCGCCCCGTTCATCGTCTCGGTGAGCCCACCGGACTATCCCTCGGCATGGTTGCGTCCACGCAGTGCCCGCTTCCGTTTCGCCCGGCAAGACTCATTGTAGCTCCCCAACCACTTGCTGTTCGCAAGTTCCGCTTTCCCGTCACTCGTCCATTTGGTTCGATAAACGGGCTGGATGTTTGGGGTCTGTGAATTCGAGCAGTTCGATCGGCGCGCCATTCTCGACGATGAATGCGACGCGGACACCGTCGGATGGGCTGTTCGGAGGAATCAGAATTTCGCGGCCAGCAAGCTCAGAGGAGAGGTCGGTCACTTCAAACGCGACGTGCGGCACTTGCCGGACAAGATCGGGAACCGCCGCATCCGCTTCGAAGCGCATCCATTCCACGCCGAATTCGCTTTTCTGGTGACTGACGACAAAAACTTTCAGGTGTTTCAGGTGGGTTTCTCCAGGCTTCGATTCGGTAGTAGGAATCCCGATGTGGTGATACCGGCGCATTGTTTTCTCTCCGGGAGAACTGGCGGAAAATTCTACTCTATTCGTGACCGCGTTTGAATCGCGCCGATCCTTCCGGAAACACAATCGGGCCGGGCTGAGTGGCATTTCCCGAACTGCTGAGATCAGTTGGACGTGCAGTCCGCCAACCGGAACCTAGCCACTTCACGGCGACCCGACATCGCGGCGGCTGGCCACTTCGCTCTTCACGCAGCTTGCTGGCGGCGGCTCTGGCGCTGGTGTCTGGCGGCTTCCAGCTTGCGGTCGCGTTCGCTGTGGATCTCCTGCTGACGGCCAGCCAGCATGTCCTTCGGCGTGATGTAGCCGGTGGCACTGTTCAGGCGGACGTTGTTGTAATGCTCCACGTAGCCTTCGATCAGACGCCGTGCATCTTCCAGCGACAGCGGTGTCCCCGGTCGGATGCATTCGCTTTTCAGCGATTTGTGCCAGCGCTCAATCTTGCCGTTCGACTGTGGATAGTAAGGCGAGGTTCGGACATGCGTCATGCCCGAGATTCGAATGAACTCCTTGAAGTCGCGAGCAATGAACTGCGGACCATTGTCGGAGATGATTCGCGGTTTCGCCTCCGGGTACTTCTCCTTGGCTCGCTGCAGGATCACTTCGACATCAGCTTCTCGCATGGACTCACGCAGATCCCAATGCACGAGGAAACGACTGAACCCATCCAGAATGCTACACAAGTAATAGAAGGTGCCGCATAGGTTGATGTAGGAAATGTCGATATGCCAGTGCTGATGCGGCTGCAGCGGCTGCTCGAAACCGGCTCCCTTGCGCGAAGGTTTGCTCTTCCATCGGGATAATAATCCAGCTTGCTTCAACACTCGCCAAACACTCGCGGGACTAACCGCCACAACATCAGCGTCGAGCATCATGAACGTCAGCCGCCGATAGCCTTCCAGCGGGTTCTTCAGATGGAACCCGATGATTGCTTCCTTCTCCCACGGCTCCAGCCAGAAATCACGGGGAACCCAACCGTTGTGCTCGTTGACGCACCCATACCGCTGCCGCCAGTCATAGAATTTGCTGGCAGTCACGCCCAGCCAAGGGATCAATCGTCCGACGCCGATCTCGGCCCTCTCCGACCAGCGCCGGACGAAATCCACGACTAGATCCCGCACATCATGCGGCACCCAGACACCGGTTAGAGTTCCCCAAGACTTTTTTTTAACGCGATGTGCTCAGCCATCAGCTCAGCCAGTACCTCGTCCTTGGTCTGCACCTTCTTCTCCAAGAACTCGATCCGTTTCTGCTTCTCCTCGACTTGGCGCTGGGGACGCTCTTGCGACTGAAAAGCGGCGGCTCCGTTCTCGAACAGTTCCTTCTGCCAGCGGTAGAACACCGTTGGCCTCAGGCCCAGTTCTTCACACAGCTCCGAGACGGGTACTTTGTCCACAAGAGGCCGCCTCAGGATGGCTACTTTTTCTTCTGGGGTGAAATGCTTCCGTTCCTTCCTCATACGTTCGCTCCGCTATCTTAACGGACGAACGCTTTCTCCATTTCCAACTGAGGCAGGACAATCGGAGCTCCGCCTGGCGATCAGCCTTGTCCAGTTCCGGTCAGTTGGTTCTGGTTGCTCGACTCATAGGATGAGTCAGATAGACTCATCATATGGCTAAGAGACTGCAAGTGATTCTGAAGGATTCGGATTATCGAGAGATTCAGCGCGTGGCGCGTTTGCGCCGCATGTCTATCGCCGAGTGGGTGCGACAAGCGCTGGATCTAGCACGCCGCCAAGAGCCTCTGGGCAGCATCGGGAAGAAGCTCGAAATTATCCAAAAAGCGGCCCAGCATGACTATCCTGTCGGTGACATCGACGGCATGCTGGCCGAGATCGAAGCAGGATAGGGGGAGTTCGCCGAGCCGGGAAAACCGCAGCTCAGTTTGACCGCAACCGTGAGACAGTAGGTGCGCAGATATTGAACAGTCCTGGGGATTGTGGGAACGGAGACGCAGCACAAGGTTCCGACTTCAACCCGCGCTTCCTCGCTGGCCCTTCAAGTAGCGCGGTGCAGGGCGTCCAGAAGCGAACAGTGATTTGCACAAATGGACGGCAGACGGTTTGAGCTTGACCGCGGGGCCTGCGACTATTTCCAACGCACAGGTTCGCAGCAGGCTAGACTCTTGGCAGGTCAATTGCGTGTCGTTTTATCCCGAAGGACGACTCAGGGGAGGCTTATCATGGCGCATTTTGAACGGGTTCGCGATGTGATTTCCGGGCCGTTTAGTCCCGAGGTCATCAGGCAGCGCATGGCGGCGGGATGGCAATTGGTATCAATCGAATGGCGGCGCGAGTTGCCCGAGTCGGAAGCTCCGACCCAAGGCGCATTTAGCGAGGACATTCCCTACGGACTGCGCATCTCGGACGATTGCCAGCGCTTGGAGGTCGATCCCGTCGAGGATAGGACGCTTATGTTGATGATGGAGTTGCTGGTCCAGGACTTCCCCTACTCAAGCATCGTCAGTGATCTAAATGAAAAGGGCCTTCGGATGCGGGACGGCAGGCCTTGGACGCGAGTGGCCATCTTCAATATGACGCCACGCCTCATCGAGGTGGGGCCGCGCCTCTTCTCAACCGAGGAGTGGAACAGGGCCCGTCAGCGGTTTTCTTCGGCAAGAGATCGAGAAGTCGCTAAATAGCGTCCGGTCACGTGCTGGCTCGAACTGACGTTGCGCTTGGCACATGCGCCAGCCATAACTCCTGATAACAGTTAGCGCAAATTTGCACCGTTTATTCGCCAGACAGCTGGGGTTTTTAGAGTAGTTGCAATTTATCACCAACTGATGGACCTTCCGAATCGCCGACTAAACGGAGAAGTGGACCCGGAGCCGCTAGCGTCCCTGGCCATCAATTTTTTTCAATCACTTTCCTGCGTTCCCTCCATCTGCAAGTCGCGCCCGGGTTCGAACCCTCGTTACCGGGCCACAGTGCAGTGGCGGCGAGAACGGTGGGCAGACTCTAAATAAAATGGCCTCAAGGCAGTGCAGAGAGGGCACCGACGTGAGGCCACCAGGAAAACAAAGGGTGGTGGGTTCAACTCTTATGGTTTACGGCGTTCGGATAAATCCGTGCACATTGCCCGAGGAGTCAATAAAGAAGCCCACGATAACATCAAGAGCGTTTATTCCGCTGGCTTCCGTGAAGCTAGCCCCTGGGTAATCGAAAGACGTGTAAACGCCATTGCTCTCCAGAAAACCGTGCCCGTTGCCGGCGGAATCGAAGTATTCTCCAGTAACGGAATTCCAAACGTTCCCCCCGCCAGCGAACGTGAACGAGGCACCGGGATAACTGAGGGTAGTGTAGCTGCCATGCGACAGCACGTATACTAGACATTGCGTGGAACATGTCGGCTCCGCTAAAGTATCGTAACTACCGACCACGGCGCCAAGCAAACTCACCGTACTGGGCTCGCTGCCTGTTGCCCCAGGCGGATCAAAGCTGGTGAAGACACCGCTCCGGGACAGTACAAAGCCGTGGAAAATTGCTGAAGCGTCGCACGCAATATCACTACAGTAGAACCCCGACATTTCACCCAGGTCGTTAATACTGCTCAGCGCGCTACCAATCGCGCCTGGGTAGTTCACGGTTGTATATTTTCCCCCGTTCAAAACGAAACCCTGGCTGGTACCGGTCGAGTCGGTATAGCTGCCGACGATGACTCCCTCCAAATTGATGAAGCTGGGAGTAGTATCCGCTGCGCCCGGAACGTCAATCGGCGTAAATTCGCCATCTGCGGTCCGTGCAAAACCGTGATTGGCACCCCCCACTGTAAGGTTATAGAAGCCGACGCTCGTGCCTTGCAGGTTGGGACCACCGGCGATTATGGTGACAGCCGCGCCAGGGTAGTCGACCTTCGTATAGGTAGCATGCGCCCATGCGTTGGTTAATGTCGCAAAGGCGGTAACGATCGTGCAAATTGTGAAGAACCGCAATACCTTGTTCATGGAAATATCCTCCAAGCTCTCGTTTGAGTTGAGGAACGAAAAGCTGGTTCGCGATGGCAATCCTCCGATAAACCGTGAGAGTTCACCGGATTCTCTCGCCTTTCATGCCAAGCCATCCTTTCCGTTCTGCTCGGAAATGCTCGCACGCGCAAGGCCGTATTAACTCGCGAGTAAGGGGGGATCTTTGTAGGTTAAATTACAGAACAACTCATGCCGTACCTAACTCTAGAATAAGAAGCGACAGAGTGTTCGTTCCGCCCGACATTATTCATTCCGCTCTATGGGTTGATTGGTTGCAACTCTACCAAAAACGGAATGTCTAGGAAGCAGAATCTATAGAAAAAAGGAGGAAAGCACCTGGTTTCCGAATTACCGCACGACAACTGTTGTAACCAACGGGTCAGAACATATTGTGTGATCTTCAAAACCGGTCGGCACTGTCGGTCGCATCAGTTCACGTGGGGCCGTCGACATTAAGCACGCTCGCACATAGTTCATCAAGCGGTGTTGCTTCCGCTATTGTTGCGTCCAAGTGTTCATCGTTTAGGGGACCACAAGTTTACGCAACGGCTGGTTTTTTTAACCGCAGTGATGAGCAATAGCATGGCACGCCTAGTGTGATCAGGTTCAACTCGGAATCTTCCCCGACTGGCTGCGAAACTGTTGATGATGGACTTCCAGGTTCGACATCGTGCCGCACGATTGACACCTCCATGAATCGCGATGCAGAACTGCTGCCGCAGCCTCTCGTGCGACACCGAATTCAGTCGCAAGCCGGGAGGGTCAGAACGCATCGGACTTATGATGCCTTTTCGCTGAACGTCTCCAGAAATGCCTGCCGCTGCTCTTCCGGCAGAAACTTGAAGAATCTCGTCATCGCGAACCGCAGTATCTCCGGCTCTCCGTGGTCCAGGTTAGCGCCCGCGAGAAAGTCCGCACAGATCATGGCACAAGAACGATCTGGTTCGTTCCGTCGCCCCGGTGGGGTCAGGCCCAAGTTTGTGCGCTCCGAGTGCACAAACTCGAGTTGCCTCTGCTCGCCAAGCGGTTTAAAGAGCCGCCTCGAAAACGACCGACGTGGAACGACGAGTCCCGCCACCACTTGCTATTGAAGCTTTGCATACTCCGCTTTGGCTTCTTTCAGAATAGGAATGTCGGGATCGGGGTCTTTCCAGAGTGCAAGAAAATCCTTGTAAGCGGGGAGCGCACGGACGCGGTTGGCATCGGCATCGGCTCCCTGCGAACTTTTTGACTGCAGTGCATTCGCTCGCGCCATTCCCAAACGGGCTAAGGCTCCCGTCCAGCAGGTCCATACGATGCCACTGTGGTCGAGAATCTTCTGAAACTCTGCGGCGGCAGCAGTCCCCTGTCCAGCCGCCAGGTACGCTTCTCCCCGCACATAGGTGGGATAAAGACAGGAAGCGTCAAGAAGGAATTGAATCTGCCCGAACTCGATCGGTGTTGCCGCATGCAGAGTGTCCAGCGCCGCAGCCGGGTTTCTTCGATCGCCATCTAAATCCAGTTGCGCCTGAATCGCAGGCAGCCAAAGCGCCTGCATCTGCGTATCCAGCGGGAAACGCTTCGCTAATTCCTGAGCCAATGATTTCGCGCGCAAAGCATCAGTATGGCCCGCCATGGCAAATGCGAGGGCGGCTTCGCTCTCGGCACCCTGGCTGGTGGGAGCAAGTTTCAAAGCTTCCATCGCTAATCGGCTGGCTTCCGCGGGGTTTCCGAAAGCAGCTTCGCGCTGCGCAGCGATCCCTTCCCACACTGCTGCGCTTTCCTTGGTGTCAGCGCGGATGGCGGAGTCAACCGCGCGCTTGGTCAATTCCCGCGCCTGACGCAGGTGGCCGGCATAGGCCTCGCTGTCAGAGGCGACCGCGAGTATCTGATTCTCAAAATCAGGCTTATCCGTGAACCACTTCCTCTGTTCGCCATGCCCGCAGAGTCTGCGGCGAAGGAGGCGAGAATGTAGAGACCCACGTGAAACGCCTCGTCATCGATTCCTCGCGCTTGCGCCGTGCGAACCGTCTCCCGGGCCTCGTCGAAGCGCTGCAGGCACAGGTAATCCATGAGCAGGTTCACGTAGGCATCGGAACGCTCGGGCGCGCGCCGAAGGCCTTCCTTCGTGATCTCCACGCCTTTCTCGTACTGCCCCTGGGCCGCGTATGCGAGACCTAGATTGCTGAAGGCTCCGATGATTCGGGGGTAGGTATCAATCTGTTTTTGCAGGGCGCCAGCTGATTTATCCAGTTCTCCGGTGACCACCGAGTAGTAATCGCCGGCGATAAAAAGTCTCTCGCGTTCGCTGGCATGCTCCCGCAACTCGAATGCCTTGGTGTAATATTCGCGGGCGCGCTCGAGCTCAAGCAGACTGAAGTAGTCGCTGCCGAGTTGCCGGTAAGCGCTGGCGAAATTCGGATCGAGCTGAATGGCGCGCAGGTGGTACGGAATTGCTGCCGGTGGCCCTTTTTCGTTGTAGGCGTCAAGTCCGAGGCTATAGGCTTTCAGGGCTTCCAGTGAAGAGGTGGTTGCATCGGCCAGCGGAGCGTCGAACTTCTGCACGGTGGCCAGCGATTCGCCCAACTCAGCGCGCAGTTTCGATGCCGCGCTGCCGAGCGCATCGCTCCCCGATCATTTCGGAAATGCCCGGTCCTCTTGGGTCGCTTAATCTTACGGAGTAGGTTTCTGGTAGTCAACGAATGACGCATGTTGGAAAAAATGTGAGGCTCAAAAGGCGGCAAAGAGGATGAGCCCAGAGGACCGGAGTGCTTCTGGAGAAAAGAGCAAAAAACAGTGCTCGTTTGCAATTGACCGTCAGTCGATAACTTGAAACGTTCTCATTCTTAGGATTCGATTCTTATCGCCATCTTGATTTCTTCGAGCTTTTGCGGATAGCTCCGAGTCAGTTCGACGATCCAGATCCCTACCACAATTAGTCTGGCGACTTCTGTCCACCGTTCAATAACACAACCGCCAGCTCTGCGGCATTTTACCACTCGCTCCAAGCTCGAAATGTACGCGATTCTGATCTGGGTTTCGGATTTTGAAACAGTGAAGCGTGCGTGGTTACAGGGCAGCTCGGGCCGGATGGCTTGGAGAGGACACTGCACGTCACAACGCCGGGTTGGTCCCTGTAGATCTCTGTTCGGTTTTCGTAACGGCGAACTAGCCGCCGGCTCAACGGGACCCCGGTGATTGGGCAAGTCGTGCGCAACGACGTTCGACTGACGGCCGACAAGCCGTCCGCGGTTATGCCAGGTTTGCCCGTCAGCAATCTCGAGAGGAGAGGCTAGCGGACTTTCGAAGGTGATCACTCGGTGCAGCAACCACGCGTGGTCGCGGGTGTGAATACGGCTATTTTCGATTCACCACATGAGCGTCTAAGGGATCTCTTACCCCCTCGAGTGAGAGAATCATGCCGATCGCCTGGTCCTTGCCATCTGCTTTAGCTTGACGCAGGCCTCGATCTGCGAGGTTGAGTACTTCTTCGTATCCCATGGTTCCGGCGTCGTCTTTCAGGCAGGGGAATGCCGCCCAGCCAATGGAACAGGTGCGTCGAATTTCTTTGCCAGAAATGACCGAAAAAGGTTTCCCGCGGATTGCCTTGATCACCCGCGACGCGAGAATATGCGCGTCTTTACGATCGGTGTAGCGAGACACGATCAGAAATTCTTCTCCGCCCCAGCGGATCAGCACATCAGAATTACGGATCGCGCAACTCATCCTTTGCGACATCTCCACCAGCACACGGTCGCCTGCATCGTGACCATACAGGTCATTTACTTCCTTGAAATTATCCGCGTCGATTAGATAGAAAACCAGGTCCCGTGTGGACGGGTCATGCCCTTCCGCGTACGCTCGCAACGTTCGTGCAACATCGCCTTCGATCGTTGTCGAGAAAAAACGTCGGTTCCGGATTCCAGTCAGCGCGTCGGTCATGGAGGCTTCTTCGAGTACCTGATTCGAGTGCTTTAACTCCTGATGCAACCGGTGCTGCTTGGCGAGCACCATGGCAGCCATGACAAACATCGCCACCGATGTGACAGTCACGCGAAAGCGGATGACTTCTGCCGGCACCGAGCCTTCGAACAGCCCGATCAAGCAAATAACCGGCAGCGATAGCACCGCCACCATCGCAAGGCTTGCCATCCAAGAGTCTCTCTCTACGCCTTCATCCCTGGCCGGACTCGGCGTGAGGGCGCGCCCGCTGATCGCCACCGCAGTGAGCGCCGCGAACGAAGCCAAATAGGGAGTGTCGTACCAACTCCCGACATAATACGTATTCCGCTCAACTGCAAAATTTTCCAGTAGAAAAAGCAGGCTGTTAAACAACGTCGCTCCGAGAAAAGTCGCATAGAAAAGACGCCATCTGCCCGCACTTCGTTTCCATAGCCTCAACAGCACCACCGCCAGGACCACGACTTCCAGTACGTACAGTCTGTCGAAGTTTCGGTTATAGAGTGCATCGTTTTTCGAGACGTAGTGCCAGCATTCCACCAGGAACACGTAAAAGTAGACCAACCAAGACAGCAGTAGCAGAAAATCCAGCATTCCCAGGCGTGCACCGCGTACCGACGGTGGCAGGTGCGGCTGCAGCAACAGCCCCGCCAGCATGGGGACACCGGCAACAAACAGAAGCACATCACCCGCAAATACCACGGGCATAGGCCGGTGCAGGAAAACGTCGTATGCGATCCAGAAGTTCTGATTCACCAGCCAGAGAAGCCAGCCAGCCGCCTGAAGTAACCAAAAAGCGCGCAGGCGTCCCTGACGCTGGATGGCATTCCTGGCAAACGCCAGCATCAGCGCCACCATCAATAGTGCGCACAAAACATCACTGACTACAGCAAGCAAATGACCCCGTGGTAACCACGCAGACACTAATGCCTGAGCCCCGACTAGACCCGCCGCTGTGCCAATCCAGAGTTTGGAGTGTGTTGACAGCTAGGATGTCTCCCACCGCAATCTTAAGCGTGCCTTTGACACTGCTGAAGTTACTAGAGTTATCGATGTTCGCATGTGGGATTTTGAAGGGCGTCTGATTTGTCGATAAAGTGTCAGAGCAAACAGATGATTGACAGATTGAATCCGCGGCCAGCGTGACTTCGCCACTTGACCAGCAAATTCTCAGGCGGCCGGTCTTCGTCCCTTCGTTCAGGGCGGATTACTGCCGGTTAACCCGTCCGAACGAAGCCCTGGCGCGGCAGACACTGCCGCGTGAATGATGTCGGCAGTCCTGGGTTGCCGTCATCTGGCCACGTTGGATCGGGATGGCGTCGTCGACGGTCAGACCGTGATGGCGGCAAGCACGAGTGTCACTGGCAAGGTCACGTTCGCCAGTCTGGCCGGGGCGCTGGCGGGCAAACCCAACCTTCAACTCAAAATAATTTCGGTAAACGTCAACAACGCGGATCTGGCGATCCTGATTTGCATTTGGAATTTCGGCTCCAAGAGCAAAAGCAAAACAAAGGTTGGCAGATTCATGCCAGGTTACTCATTTCTGGTTCAAGGCGATTGTCTGAATTGATTCGTTCAAACGTTCCAGAAGGTCATAAATTTCCGTCAGCCCAACGTCAAGTATTGTGTTGAGTTTTCGCAATTCTTTCAGCTGCATCATAGCGATCTGTACCGGGGTTGGTGCCAGCGATTGCCCTAGGGTCGGTGCCGATGATTGAAGGTGCCGTGGCAGTGTTGACATTTGGATGTCTCCCTTCCGAGCCAAGTGAATCTTTGGTTCCAGATTTTAGCTGAACGTGGACCGCTTTGTTGTTATTCGTTTCTTTTTTCTGATCTCACTCTGCTTGCACTTGCCATAAGACGATGAAACGCCTCATGGTCGCGCCACCGCAGCGTTTCTTGTTCTTCGCTGAGTTTTGCGAGCACGGAGGACGCGGCCCGACGTTGGAAGCGGTTTGCCAAGGCGTCGTTGCTCTGTTCCCACGAACAGTGGCGTTACCCTCTTACGTCGGTGCTGGGATGCTCGCCACAGATCAAACTGGGTCTGCAAGCCGATCCATAGTTCGGGGCTGGTGCCAAGGGCGTCCGCCAGCTTTAGCGCCATGTCTGCCGAAAATTCCCGCGCTGCCATTCAAGATGCGCGACAAGGCGACCCGCGTCACTCCAAGGTGCCTGGTGGTGTCAGTGACCGACCTCGTTCCCAGATACTCTCGTAGAACTCGTCCCGGATGTGGCGGATTGTGCATGCGCATAAAACCTCTCAGTGGTAGTCCTGATAGTCCACTAGCACGGCATCTTCACCTGCAACTGTAAATATCAGCTGCCAGTTGCCCGCTGACGTCCACCGACTCGTGGTCTTGCAGATCACCGTACAAGGGATGCAGCCTCCAGTCGGGTGCGTTCATGTCCTTCTCTGATTTGGCGCTGTTCAGCGCAGCCAGTTGCAGTTTTAATCTATCCGCGTGCTTCGGCTGAATTTTCGACTTCGACCCTGTGGCACGAAAGCCCACTCCTCGCTGCGCTATATTAGGGAATAGGGAGATATGGTCCAAGGCCCGACCAAAAGTCGGGCCTTTGCTGTTTCAACCCCCACATAGTCCCGTGCCTCTGGCCAGGCTGCGTACCTGCGCTGCTTCGCAGCATTGGAGAGCCCTTTCGGCAAGCGACTGGAGCTCAACACCACTCAAATTACGCAATCGCGCTTTGATCCATGCAACCTGTTTCGGCCGCACGCTCAAGCTGCGTATACCGAGACCGGCGAAAATCGCAGCGGCCAATGGATCGGAAGCGGCGTCTCCACAAACGGAGACGTGCCGGCTTCGTGTCTTCGCTGCCTCGACTACGAATCTCATCAGGTGTAGGACCGCGGGGTGAAGAGGATCTTGCAGCTCCGCCGCCGCGTTGCCGCGTTCCGCGGCCATGGTGTATTGCGTCAAGTCATTGGTGCCGATGCTGAAGAAATCGAGGTCCTCGGCAAGCTGCGCGCTCATGAGTGCTGCCGACGGCACTTCGATCATGATGCCGCGTTTGATCGGCCAAGCGTGGGGCTGCCTGGCAGTCTCCAGTTCGTGGTGCGCCCGATCGAGCAAGCGCAGCGCATCTCGTGTTTCTTCCAGAGTCGCAATCATCGGGAACATGAGCCAGAGGTCCCGCTGGAAACCTGCGGAAAGAATCGCTCGCAGGTGCGTGACAAACAGCTCGGGTGACTTCAACGACAAGCGAATGCCTCGTATGCCGAGAGACGGGTTACGCTCCTCCGGTTGAGGCAGGAACGGCAAAGGCTTGTCGGCGCCCGCATCAAAGGTACGGACGATGATGGGACCGGAAATCGGAGCGCAGATTTCACTGAGCGCTTGTCTTTGTTCTTCTTCGCTGGGAATACGGGTATAGGACAGGAAAAGAATTTCCGTGCGCAAGAGTCCGATGCCTTCCGCGCCGTTTTCGACGGCGACAACGGCATCGCGGGCGTTTCCGACGTTTGCCAGCATTTCGATCCGCATTCCGTCCAGAGTGATGCAAGGCCGTGATCTTTCGGCGTCGGCCAGTTGTCTCTGTGCCAGGTGCGCCCGCTTGCGCTCTTGTAACATGGCTACTGTCTGCTCGTCCGGTTCCACCCAAAGCTGACCTGTCCCACCATCCATCGCGACAGCTTTGCCCAGCGCGCATTTTTCGTCGAGCCAGGTAACACCTACGACCATGGGAATGCCGAGCGTTCGCAAAATAATTGCGCTGTGCGAGGCGGCGCTCCCCGAGCGAGCGATTACGCCAAGCACCGTAGCGGCATCGCATGCGGCCGCCTCGCTGGGCAACAGTTCATCCGTCAACAGGATAGCCGGCCGTTGGAGGGCGATTGCGACGGACAATTCCTTCCCCTGCATCTTGCGCAGAACGCGGTGGCCTATGTCACGAACGTCTTTTGCCCGTTCGCGCAGATATAAATCGTCGATCCCCTGATACTGGGCCGCCAGTTCCTCGGTTGCCGTGATCCACGCTTGTACTGCTGAGAGGCGTTTCCCTTCTAGAAGAGCCTTGAGTTTGTCAAGCAATACTGGGTCAGCCAGGATGAGGGCCTGTGCCGTCAGAATGGCATTGGCTTCGGAAAAAGCCTGAGGGCGCTGGTGGAGCTGTTCGCTAACGGCCTTCATAGCCGATACTAGCTTTGCCAGCTCCACTGCGGGCTCACCGGCAGGCGCATCGTCGGTCGCTACCAGCGAGTTCTGCAGCGGGAGCAGCGGCCCGATCGCAATTCCATCCGAGCCCGGAATTGCATTGGCATCACGGAGCGGCGGTTCTTGACCATGAGTGGTGACTCGCTCTGGCACTCCTATATCCGCTGCTCCAAGTGATGAGGCGTCAGTTTTTTCACTGAAGCCATTGGCAGCCGCTTCGCGGATGGCCCAAAGCGCGGCGTCGCAGTCCAGTCCGCTAGCGGTTACTCGTATGCGATCGCCCTTTCGAACCTGCAGGAGCGCGATGCTGGTGAGGCTGCGCGCGGGAGCCGGGCCGCGCCCGGAAGTCAGGTTGGCAACTTCGATAGAAGAGGAAAATCTGCTGACGGTTTGCACGAAAATGGCTGCCGGGCGGGCATGCAGCCCGTGCTTATTTTCCACGCTCAATACGAGTTCCGCGGTTTCGCTGGACGCAGGCGTTGGACGATGCGTTTTATCGGGAGGAACTACAGCGGAGGAAACATCGGCACTTTCGTTTTGAAGCTGTTGCTGCTTGGCTGTGATGCCGCGCTGCGCTTCGCGGGCAACTTCTTCGAGCGTGCCCCCGGCATTCGCCTGCACAGCGGCGGCAATCGCGCCTTCCACCAACGGCGCCGCACATAAGAGGATTGGGGTATGGGAAGACGAATCGATGAGTTCGACCGCGGTTTGCGCGCTCAGGACCGCGCTGCCCAAGTCCATAAGTACCAGCACGCCCGAGGCCCGGCTCAGCATCTGGAGAACATCTGCAATGTGGACTGCATCTGTGCCCAGCTGCTTGTGATCCTCACCTGCGCCGGAAGCTACCGCGATGGGAAAATCGGGAGTGGTCATCTGTAGAACCAACTCCTTTACCGACTCTGCCAGCTTCCTGCTATGTGAGACCAGAACCAAGCCAACCATTTGTCGGCCTCCCCTTGCAGGCCTCCCTACCCGTGACTAGCTTCTCTGGCAAACCGAGGCCAGCGCCCGCAGCAGAAGCCAGGACGAGGTGGCGCCCGGGTCCTGATGTCCAATGCTCCGCTCACCAAGATAACTTGCTCGACCCTTGCGAGCCTGTAGCGGAATGGTCGCCTCGGCGGCCACCTTCGCCCGGTCGGCGGCGGCGTTAAGCGCACAACTGAGATCGCCGTCTGGCGCTGTGCGGAAAGTTTCGATGGCAGGAGACAGCGCGTCTACCATCGTCTTGTCGGCTAGTTGTGCTTTGCCGCGCCGCTGGATATCCGCGAGTCCCCTGGCCAGAATCTGGCCGATTTCGGTCTTGTTGAGCTTGTCCTTGCCTGCCGACGACTTACTCAATTCCAGAAAAAAACCGCCGTACAGAGGACCGGAAGCGCCGCCGACAGAAGACAAAAGGGTCATCCCGACCAACTTGAACAGCGCCGCGAAATCGGGCGGGTTGGTTGTATCGAGTTTCTTTGCGACCGCGCTAAAGCCGCGCATCATGTTCTCGCCATGATCGCCGTCTCCAATCGCGCTGTCGAGCTGCGTCAGCGTCGGCGCATTCTCTGCAATAAGAAGCGCGGCCGCCTTGATCCACGACCGCGCGCTTTCCAGCGTCAGGTATTCCATGGCGATGTCAGACTGTCGTTGCTAGCGCAGTGCGGGAGTATCGACGGGAGCATCCCACAACTTGCACAGAGTATCGTTCATCTTGAGCAGCGTGATCGACGTGCCTGCCATCTCCAGGCTGGTAATGTAACTGCCAACCAGGTTGCGGACGATCTTCAAACCGTGCGCCTTAGCAATCTGCGCCGCCCTGCGATAAATAATGTACAACTCGATTAGCGGCGTGCCACCCATGCCATTGACGAATAGCAGAACATCATCACCCTTCTTGTAGGGCAGATCGCTGATGATTGGCTCCAGGAGCATTTCGGTGATTTCGTCCGCGCCCGCAATTTTCACGCGCCGCCGGCCAGGTTCGCCGTGAATGCCGATGCCCAGTTCGATCTCATCCTCCGGTAGTTCGAAGGAAGGCTTACCCGCGTGGGGCACGGTGCACGCCGTTAACGCCATGCCCATGCTTCTTCCGGAATTGCGAATTTCCTCGCCCAGTTTCTTGACCTGGGCAAGAGTCTGTCCTTCTTCAGCTGCCGCTCCCAGCAGCTTTTCCATCAACACTGTCAAGCCAACGCCACGTCGTCCGGCCGTATAGAGGCTGTTCTCGACAGCAACGTCGTCATCGGTAAGAACGGTTTCTACCTTGATGCCTTCCTCACGCAGCATTTCGGCGGCGAGTTCGAAGTTCATCACGTCGCCAGTATAGTTCTTGACGATGTGCAGAACGCCACCGCCCCAGTTTGCCGCCTTGCTGGCCTCGAACAGCTGGTCGGGCGTGGGGCTGGTGAACACGTGTCCCGGACACGCTGCATCCAACATGCCCTTGCCAACATAACCGCCATGCATGGGTTCGTGTCCGCTACCTCCGCCGGAGACGAGCGCGACTTTACCTTTGAGTGGCTGGTTTTTGCGCACGATGTAAGCCGGTTCGTAGTTGATGCGGAGGCGATCGCCGTGGGCAGCTTCCATCCCCTCTAGGGCTTCTCGCACCACGTCCTGCGGAGAGTTGATGAGTTTCTTCATAGCGGTAGTATGCATCACAGTTTCCGCGGTTACACCTCCTCGCGGTAATTTTGCGTTGTTGAAATCCGGCGACTGAAAGCCGCCCTCTGCCATCTTTCTCCAACATTGTGTTCCTCATCGAGACAATCGCATCGCGGCGCGAATTGTTCCCTGTTGGCCGGAAAGCCATTCTCGTCAGCAGCAGCGACTGATTGCCCGTGGCGTTCTCACGCCGCCCTTGAATAGACGGCCTGCGCCGGTCTCCTGGCCGGAGCCTCCGGGGAATATTTCCGATAAGGTCATGGAGCAACTATGGCGGGAAGAGCGGGCAAAATTGGGGAAATTCGTTCCCCACGGTTTGCCAGTTAAAGTGCGAGGGGAAGGTTCTGTGAGTACGGGCAAACTACGAAACCAAGAAGTTCTCCGTTGCCAATGAAACATCAGGGATACAACAATTGATGAGAGCATTCTCAGGCATTCGCTCCTCGGACGGAGTTCTATCTCGATGCGGCCCGGAGCAATCTAGCCCGCTTTTTTCCGTACCATTAGCGCGTCCGCTCTTACGCCGCCTGCGGGACTGTAGTGGAGCGGCTAGTCCGTCAACGAGAACGGAGCGGAGCTGCTAGCGTTGTTGTTGCTGTCACCGGCGTAAGCTGCAGTCAGTTTCGCTGAACCCGCCGTGCTGAACGTCAGCACGCAACTACCTTTGCCCGCCGCCAGTTTCCCCGTGCAGGTTTCCCCGCTGTTGGCGGTGACGGTCACGCTGCCCGTCGCCTCGTGCGTCGTTGTCAGCCCATTGGCCACAGTGAAGTCCACCGTTACCACTAGAGGCTTGGCCATCGTAGCGCTGGTTTTGGTGATTGTGGTGGTGGTGCCGACTGGATTCACCGTCAGCTGCACGGTGGCCGTCGACGGTGCGTAGTCTATGCTGAGCGTAGGCGTAAAGGTGACCGAAAGCGTATAGTTGCCCGCCGCCAGCACCGTAGTTCCCAGCACCGCGTTTCCGTTCGCTTTATAGGCGAAATTGCCCGCGACGGTGGCGGTCGCATCAAGAGTTGCGCCCAACTCCGTTCCATAGGTAATAGGCGCCGGCGTGTTCCAGGTGATACTGCTGGGTAGCATTTTCGCGGATGTGTTTTGTGTGGCAGAGGCAGCAAGATAGTAGTCGTCGGTTGCCCACTTGGCTGTAAGGGTACACGTCCCGGTACCGCTAGTCATCGTGACGGTGGTGCCGGCGATCTTGCAGGCGCCAGCTGCCGTGATGGTTGGGGTTATACCGGAGTTCTCCGTTGTTGCCACGGTGAATGTCGAGAGGTAATGCGCGGTGCCTGGCGCACCAGTGAAGGTCACTGTCGGCGCGACCTTCGTAACTGATTTAACCGCAGTTACGACCGCTATGACTTGCGTCGCAGCCGCGTAGTTGTTGTTACCCGCCTCATTCGCAATTACCGTGCACGTTCCAGCATCGCTGGTCATGGTGTACGTCGCACCCGAAACGGTGCATGTCCCGGCATTCGTAAAGGTCACCGGGTTGCCGCTTGCGCCACCGGTAGCCGCTACGTTGAAGGTATCCCCCGATTTCGCGGTTGCCGGAGCAGGTACAGTGAATGTGATGGTCTGGCCCAACGGAGCCGCGGTGACGGTCTCCGTCACCCGCGTTGCAGCCGCGTAGTTGCCGTTGTCCCCCTGGTTGGCGATCACCGAGCAAGTGCCGGTGCCGCTCGTCATGGTGTACGTGGCGCCGGAGTTGGTGCAGACGCCCGAACTAGTGAAGACCAGTGGGTTCCCGCTTGCGCCGCCCGTCGCCGCCACTGTGAAGCTGCTGTTGTAGGCGGCGTTCGATGGAGCGTTGGTAGTGAAAGCGATGCTCTGAGCGGCTGGAGTCGCGTTTACGGCCTGAGTCACTTGCGGTGCCGCCGAGTAGTTCGCATTGCCCGCCTGATTGGCAATCACCGAACAGATTCCAGTGCCACTGGTCATCGTGTACGTTGCACCTGAGTTGGTACACACACCGGAACTGGTAAAGGTGACGGGGTTGCCGCTTGCGCCACCTGTCGCAGCCACGGTGAAGCTGCTGTTGTAGGTCGCACTTGGCGGCATCAGCTGCGTAAACGAGATCGTCTGGCTCGCCCGGCTGAGTTCATAGGCACCGATGTCGCAAGCGGGACCCTGGGGCCGCGTTGTCCCGCGCTGATCGGTCGTGACCGGGTTCCCATTGGTGTCGGTGCAGTAGTTGACAGGACTCAACGGGATGGCATTCACCGCCGGACTGCTCGTCAGCAGCGCAATCGTCTGGGTGGGACCGCCGTTGGCTTTCAGACCCCCGGGATCAAGCCCAGCGGCAGTGCTGTTCAAGTCCCCCGTGCCGGCGAATCCGCACGAGGCGTCGTCCGACAGGTTGTGACCTTGGGAAGTGATGGTTTGACTGAGATAACAATTCCCTCCCGCATTATTCGCGACGATGCTGTTCTTCGCGGTCAGCGTTCCGTAGTTGAAGATGCCGCCGCCGAAGTAGGAGGCGGAGTTGCCGGAGACGGTGCTGTTGCCGAGCGTCAGCGTTCCGTAGTTGTAGATGCCGCCACCGTCATCGGAGGCGGAGTTGCCGGAGACGGTGCTGTTGCTGAGCGTCAGCGTTCCCTGGTTCAAGATGCCGCCGACGTTGTTGGAGACGGAGTTGCCGGAGACGGTGCTGTTGGTCAAGGTTAGCGTTCCGTAGTTGTAGATGCCGCCGACAGAGGAGGCGGAGTTGTCGGAGACGGTGCTGTTGGTCAGGGTCAGCGTTCCCCCGTTTGCGATGCCGCCGCCGAAGTTGTCGCCGGAGTTCCCATTCTCGATGGTCACGCCGGAGATGGTCACCGTTGTTCCTCCACTAATGGAGAAAACCTGGAGAGCGTTGTTCCCGCTGATCGCCACATTGGACGCGCCAGGGCCGCTGATGGTCAGGCTGGTATTAATCGAAAGCGTGCTGGCCAGGGTGATGGTTGCCGGAGAAGCGAGACTGAAGTTAATGGTGTCACCCGAGGCCGCGTTTGCTATCGCGTCCCGCAGCGAGCCAAAGCCGCTGTCGTTGGTATTGGTAACCGTGAACGTCCCGCCGGTTGTCGCAGCCGCCGCCGCCGCCCAGGTCTGCTGCTGCGCCGCTGCGGTGTAGTTGCCGTTGCCTGCTTGGTTCGCATCGATGGTGCAGACTCCGGTGCCGCTCTGCATGGCCACGACCGCGCTGGTCACTCCGCTAGCCACGCTGGGCGTTCCCAGCGAGCAAACGCCCGTGCTGCTCGAATCCACCGACAACGCCACTGTCAGCCCCGAAGTAGATTGTGCGGAGACAGTAAATGCGCTGTAGTAGCTCGCACTCGCCGGCGCCGCCTGCGTGAACGTGATCGTCTGGCCAATCTCCTGCGCGGTGGCTGAAGTTTGCTGCATTGCCGCTGCTTTGTAGCTGGCGTTACCTGATTGGAGGGCGAAAATGGTGCAGGTTCCGGTGCCGCTCAGCATCGTCACCGTCGCGCTAGTCATTCCGCCCACCACGCTGGGCGTTCCCAGCGAGCAAACGCCCGTGCTGGCTGAATCCACCGACAGTGTCACCGTCAGCCCGGAGGTGGCTTCGGCTGCCACGTTGAAGGTACTGCTGTAGCTTGCACTCGCCGGCGCCGGCTGCGTAAACGAGATCGTCTGGCTGGTCTGGCCTGTCTGCGTCTGGTTGAGCTCAACAGCTCCGATGTCGCAAGCCGAACCCTGGGGCCGCGTCGTCCCGCGCTGATCGGTCGTAACTGGGTTCCCATTGGTATCCGTGCAGTAGTTGACGGGACTCAACGGGATCGCATCCACCGCCGGACTGGTGGGCAGCAGCGCAATCGTCTGCGTGGGGCCGCCGTTGGCTTTCAGACCCCCGGGATCCAGGCCGGCGGCAGCGCTATTCAAGTCCCCCGTGCCGGCGAATGCGCATGAGGCGTCGTCCGACAGGTTGTGGCCTTGGGAAGTGATGGTTTGACCGAGATAACAATTCCCTCCCGCATTATTCGCGACGATGCTGTTCTTCGCGGTCAGCGTTCCGTAGTTGAAGATGCCACCGTAGTAGGAGGCGGAGTTGCCGGAGACGGTGCTGTTGCTGAGCGTCAGCGTTCCGTTGTTGGAGATGCCGCCGATTTCGGAGGCGGAGTTGCCAGAGACGGTGCTGTTGCTGAGTGTCAGTGTTCCGTAGTTGGAGATGCCGCCGTAGTAGGAGGCGGAGTTGCCGGAGACGGTGCTGTTGCTGAGTGTCAGCGTTCCCTGGTTGTAGATGCCGCCGTAGTAGGAGGCGGAGTTGCCGGAGACGGTACTGTTGGTCAGGGTTAGCGTTCCGTAGTTGTAGATGCCGCCGCCGATGTAGGAGCCGGAGTTGCCGGAGACGATGCTGTTGGTCAGGGTCAGCGTTCCCCCGTTTGCGATGCCGCCGCCAAATGGGTAGCCACCGAAGTTCCCATTCTCGATGGTCACGCCGGAGATGGTCACCGTTGTTCCTCCACTAATGGAGAAAACCTGGAGAGCGTTGTTCCCGCTGATCGCCACATTGGACGCGCCAGGGCCGCTGATGGTCAGGCTGGTATTAATCGAAAGCGTGCTGGCCAGGGTGATGGTTGCCGGAGAAGCGAGACTGAAGTTAATGGTGTCACCCGAGGCCGCGTTTGCTATCGCGTCCCGCAGCGAGCCAAAGCCGCTGTCGTTGGTATTGGTAACCGTGAACGTCCCGCCGGTTGTCGCAGCCGCCGCCGCCGCCCAGGTCTGCTGCTGCGCCGCTGCGGTGTAGTTGCCGTTGCCTGCTTGGTTCGCATCGATGGTGCAGACTCCGGTGCCGCTCTGCATGGCCACGACCGCGCTGGTCACTCCGCTAGCCACGCTGGGCGTTCCCAGCGAGCAAACGCCCGTGCTGCTCGAATCCACCGACAACGCCACTGTCAGCCCCGAAGTAGATTGTGCGGAGACAGTAAATGCGCTGTAGTAGCTCGCACTCGCCGGCGCCGCCTGCGTGAACGTGATCGTCTGGCCAATCTCCTGCGCGGTGGCTGAAGTTTGCTGCATTGCCGCTGCTTTGTAGCTGGCGTTACCTGATTGGAGGGCGAAAATGGTGCAGGTTCCGGTGCCGCTCAGCATCGTCACCGTCGCGCTAGTCATTCCGCCCACCACGCTGGGCGTTCCCAGCGAGCAAACGCCCGTGCTGGCTGAATCCACCGACAGTGTCACCGTCAGCCCGGAGGTGGCTTCGGCTGCCACGTTGAAGGTACTGCTGTAGCTTGCACTCGCCGGCGCCGGCTGCGTAAACGAGATCGTCTGGCTGGTCTGGCCTGTCTGCGTCTGGTTGAGCTCAACAGCTCCGATGTCGCAAGCCGAACCCTGGGGCCGCGTCGTCCCGCGCTGATCGGTCGTAACTGGGTTCCCATTGGTATCCGTGCAGTAGTTGACGGGACTCAACGGGATCGCATCCACCGCCGGACTGGTGGGCAGCAGCGCAATCGTCTGCGTGGGGCCGCCGTTGGCTTTCAGACCCCCGGGATCCAGGCCGGCGGCAGCGCTATTCAAGTCCCCCGTGCCGGCGAATGCGCATGAGGCGTCGTCCGACAGGTTGTGGCCTTGGGAAGTGATGGTTTGACCGAGATAACAATTCCCTCCCGCATTATTCGCGACGATGCTGTTCTTCGCGGTCAGCGTTCCGTAGTTGAAGATGCCACCGTAGTAGGAGGCGGAGTTGCCGGAGACGGTGCTGTTGCTGAGCGTCAGCGTTCCGTTGTTGGAGATGCCGCCGATTTCGGAGGCGGAGTTGCCAGAGACGGTGCTGTTGCTGAGTGTCAGTGTTCCGTAGTTGGAGATGCCGCCGTAGTAGGAGGCGGAGTTGCCGGAGACGGTGCTGTTGCTGAGTGTCAGCGTTCCCTGGTTGTAGATGCCGCCGTAGTAGGAGGCGGAGTTGCCGGAGACGGTACTGTTGGTCAGGGTTAGCGTTCCGTAGTTGTAGATGCCGCCGCCGATGTAGGAGCCGGAGTTGCCGGAGACGATGCTGTTGGTCAGGGTCAGCGTTCCCCCGTTTGCGATGCCGCCGCCAAATGGGTAGCCACCGAAGTTCCCATTCTCGATGGTCACGCCGGAGATGGTCACCGTTGTTCCTCCACTAATGGAGAAAACCTGGAGAGCGTTGTTCCCGCTGATCGCCACATTGGACGCGCCAGGGCCGCTGATGGTCAGGCTGGTATTAATCGAAAGCGTGCTGGCCAGGGTGATGGTTGCCGGAGAAGCGAGACTGAAGTTAATGGTGTCACCCGAGGCCGCGTTTGCTATCGCGTCCCGCAGCGAGCCAAAGCCGCTGTCGTTGGTATTGGTAACCGTGAACGTCCCGCCGGTTGTCGCAGCCGCCGCCGCCGCCCAGGTCTGCTGCTGCGCCGCTGCGGTGTAGTTGCCGTTGCCTGCTTGGTTCGCATCGATGGTGCAGACTCCGGTGCCGCTCTGCATGGCCACGACCGCGCTGGTCACTCCGCTAGCCACGCTGGGCGTTCCCAGCGAGCAAACGCCCGTGCTGCTCGAATCCACCGACAACGCCACTGTCAGCCCCGAAGTAGATTGTGCGGAGACAGTAAATGCGCTGTAGTAGCTCGCACTCGCCGGCGCCGCCTGCGTGAACGTGATCGTCTGGCCGAGCCCAGTCTGCGTAGCCTGACCGGTGCCTTGCAGCCCAATGCTCTGACTGGCGGAGGGAATTTTGTTGAACGCGTTATCCGTGAATGTTGCCGCGGCCGTGAGATTGCCGACATTCTGCGGCTCGAAGCTGATGCTCAGATTGCAAGCTGCACCCGGTGCCAGCGAGAAACGGCTGGTGCAATCCGCGGGCGTACCCGAGCCCGCGACCTGGAGAAAGTTTGGTCCGCCGATGACCAGTCCCGGAGTAACTGCATTCAGCGGTTGGTTGCCGACATTTTGAATGGTGACCGACTGTGGACTGTCACTGCTCGTGCTGCCTGCCAGAGTTGATGCAAAGCTCAACGTTGGCGGCTGGGAACGCTGCACCTCCACCACCCGGTTGTTATAAGTATCTGCGATGAAGACATCGCCTGTTCCATCCACCGCCGCTGCCCGCGGGGAAAACAGTGTGTCCACCATGGTCTCGGGGCCGCCACCGGCCGGAACCTCCACCACCCGGTTGTTGTAGGTATCCACGATGAAGACATCGCCCGCTCCATCCACCGCCACACCGAACGGGTTATTCAGTTCGCTGCCCACCGTCGTCTGGGGACCGCCGCCGGCCGGAACCTCCACCACCCGGTTGTTGCCGCTATCCGCAATGAAGACATCGCCCGCTCCATCCACTGCCACACCGATTGGATAACTCAGTCCGCTCCCCACTGTGGTCTGGGGACCGCCACCGGCCGGAACCTCCACCACCCGATTGTTGTAGGTATCCCCGATGAAGACGTTGCCCGCTCCATCCACCGCCACACCGTACGGTTGGTTCAGTCCGCTGCCCACCGTGGTCTGGGGACCGCCATCAGCCGGAACCACCACCACCCGACTGTTCAGGGTATCCGCGATGAAGATATCGCCCGCTCCATCTACCGCCACTCCCAACGGTTGATTCAGTCCACTGCCCACCGTGGTCTGGGCGCCGCCACCGGCCGGAATCTCCACCACCCGGTTGTTGTCGGCATCAGCGATAAAGACATCGCCCGCTTCATCGACCGCGACACCGAACGGGAAACTCAGTCCGTTGCCCACCGTGGTCTGGGCGCCAGGTCCAAATGCAATGGCTGGCCCCTGACCTAGACCATGAACCATGGTAGTGACCAGCAGGTTGCCCAAGTTGTCGGTGAGTTGCACCGCGCCCATCCGCGCTCCCGGTGCCACCGGGGCGAAGGCAACGTTCACGGTGCAGGTGCTACCTGCCGACACGGTACCGGTGCAGGTGCTGCCGCCGCCCGGCGTGAAGTCGAGATTGGGCGCACCTTGCGTGACTACATTGATTGCGCCAAAGGTCACGGGTGCTGCGACATTGTAGTTCAGCGTGGTTGTCTGGCTGCACAGTGCGGGACTAGTCTGCCCTGCGGGGCAAACGTTGACGTTGCCCAAATTCACCACGCGTTGCACCTCCACTACGTGGTTGACGCTGGTTCCCGCGATGAAGACATCGCCCGCTCCATCCACCGCCACTCCGGACGGGTAAGATAGTCCGCTGCCCACCGTGGTCTGGGGGCCTCCGCCGGCCGGAACCTCCACCACCTGGCTGGTGTTATTATCCGCGATGAAGACATCGCCCGCTCCATCCACCGCCACTCCCAGCGGCTCACTCAGTCCGCTGCCCACCGTGGTTTCGGGACCTCCACCGGCGGGAACCTCCACCACCTGGTTGCTGGCGTAATCCGCGATGAAGACATCGCCCGCTCCATCCACCGCCACACCGTACGCGCTATGCAGTCCACTGCCCACCGTAGTCTGGGAGCCTCCGCCGACGGGAACCTTCACCACCCGGCCGTTACCAGTATCCGCGATGAAGACATTGCCCGCTCCGTCCACCGCCACACCGTACGGCGCATTCAGTCCGCTGCCCACTGTGATCTGGGGACCTCCACCGGCGGGAACCTCCACCACCAGGTTGTTCGCCTCATCCGCGATGAAAACATCGCCCGCTCCATCCACCGCCACACCGTACGGACGATTTAGTCCGCTGGCCAGCACCGTGGTCTGGGGACCTCCACCGGCAGGAATCTCCACCACCCGGCTGCTCAGGGTATCCGCGATGAAAACATCGCCCGCACCATCTACCGCCACACCCCACGGGCCGCTCAATCCGCTGCCCACATAGGTCTGGGCGCCCGCGAAGGTTATGCTTTGGGCGTGCGCCGGGGCGGAGAACGCGCCGAGCAGTAAGAGTGCGCAGGTCGCGAACATCAGGCGGTTCATGAGCGCAGAAAGAGAGCGTTGGTGAGCCATAATTCAATCTCCTACGCGCGATGCCGCGCCGGTCAACAATGCACAGAAACCTAATTGCTGCAGAGGCTTACATCTCGAATTCATGGACTTATGACCTGCCTAATGTCGTCGAGCACCGTCATGATCGGTTCCTGAAAACTCGATGGCCTAGCGGAATTGCAGTGCGCCGGCCACTAACTGCCAAAACTTCAGAATCCGCGTCAACGTTGGGGAGGAATCTTATAGGGACAGAGGGAGGAAATACGCATCTACTATGGCACCGATATTGATGGCCAGAAATGGCCTAGAAGGGGCCGCCTGGTAGCACGGGGGTTACCGTTACTCCGCATTTAAATGGTCGCCGTAAAACAGAGCCGTCGGTAACTGCTGCCGGATGTTAGCGAACTCCTGCAAGTTGAGCTGGCGTGAGCGTGAATTCCCGCTGCACCCGTGCCCGTCACTGTCATGCTGATATTCGACAGCGTCGTGGCGCCTTTGTTCTTCAGCGTCACCGTCTTGGTCACGCTGGTGTACTCAGGCTGGTTGGGAGACGCGAGCTGCGGGAATGAAAGCGCTTGCTTGATTACTGGGTATCTGGCTTCGTAGCAGAGGCACCAGACACGGTGCTCCTATAAAATCCTTTACGCAGGAAACTGAAGGGCGAACGTTAAACGCGTAGTCCGACCCTGCCGGGTTGCTGAATGGAAATTTCTGACACCAAATCCGTTGCCAAGACCCTACCCGCCCGATACTATACGGACCCTGGTCTCTTTCGCGATGAACTCGAGCGCTTCTATTGTGAAAACTGGATCTGCGCCGGGCGCGACAGCCAAATCCCGAGGCCGGGCGATTATTTTCTTCGCGAGATAGCAGATGAAAGCGTCATCATCACTCGAGACGGCGACGGGTTAGTGCGGGCGTTTTTCAATGTCTGCCGGCATCGCGGCACGCGCATCTGCGCCCATGACGCAGGACACTTTCCCGGAAGAATCCAGTGCGGCTATCACGGTTGGACGTACGGCCTCGACGGACGCCTCATCGGCGCTCCCCACGCTCCCGATGACTTCTGCCGCGAAGACTATCCTCTGAATCGCGTTCATGCCGAGGTCTGGGATGGACACATTTTCATCAATCTGAGTACAGAGCCAGCCCCCCTAGCCAGTCAGTTAGAGGACCTTCCTCAGAAGTTCAAGCATTGGCAAATGGCTGATCTTCGTACCCATCGGAGCATCGCCTATAACGTGAAGGCGAACTGGAAGTTGATCATGTTGAACTACAACGAGTGCCTGCATTGTCCGATTTTGCATCCGGCGCTCAGTGCCATCAGCCATTACCTTTCTGGCGAAAACGACGATCCCCATCGCGGATATATCGGAGGCTCCATGGAATTTCAGGGCGGCGCCAAGACCATGAGCAAAGACGGTGAACTGCGGCGCGACTATCTGCCTGGACTCACCTTAGAGCAACGCAGCAGAGTTTATTACTACTCAATTTTCCCTAACCTGCTTCTAAGCCTCCATCCTGATTACATAATGACTCACACCCTATGGCCGCGCGCCGTCGATCGCACCGATATCATTTGCGAGTGGCATTTTCATCCTGACGAAATGGCTAAGACTAATTTCGAAGGCGATGATGCTGTTAAATTCTGGGACGGCACCAACCGTGAAGACTGGGCCATTTCAGAGCTCTCGCAGGCGGGAATCAAGTCCCGCGCATATAAACCGGGCCCTTACTCCCGACGCGAATCGCTGCTCCATGCCTTTGACCAAATGGTATTGGATTTTGAAAAACGGGGTCTCAAGAGCTAACTCGTCCCGATCGTCAGGCATGGCCGGTGGTCACATCGATTCCATCGTTGTTGCATATTGCGCCGAATTCAAAACCTTATTATCGGAATACAATTGCGAATCGCCGTCTTCGACTGATCTCAAAAAGTGAGAGAATGCCGGGACGTAGATTGGCGGTCATGTCGCGCGCAAGTCAGAAATCCAAATGAAAATCCGAGTCAAGACTCAGGTGGGAGGCTAGCAGTGACACAGTTAACAACCGGTCTATGCACGTTGGTCGTCCTTGTCTTCCTAGGTTCATTCTCGCGGCCAGTTCAGGCTCAGACAAAAGCGCCCTACATCACCGAGGAAGTCAAGCTGACTGGCACGGTGTCTAGCGTTCTGACGAAAGCCATTCCTGGAATGATCGTCGGTTCTCACGTGTTGCTTGCAACGTCCGCCGGTCCGGTGGATGCGAGTTTGGGAAGATTCGGTTTGAAGGGTAATGGTGCGCTCTCCGTCGCTGCCGGAGAGCAGATTGCAGCAACCGGCGTTATGCGGATGATTCATGACAAGCCGATTCTCATGGTCCGCACGGTGAAAGTTCCGAACGGCGAGGTCTATACCATCCGTACGGAACACGGGTTTCCAGTATCGCCGAAGTCTCGAGAGCTTACCCAGAATGAGGGGCGTACGGAGGAGTCACGATGACTCTCGAATCGATGGCCCTTAAATCTCACGCTAGCCAGCTCGGCCTGATTTTCCTGGCCTTAATTGCTCTTACAAATTGCAACAGTTCCAACTTCAATCCCCCGGCAGAATCGATCGCGGCGACAAGCGGTGCGAGCCAAAGCACCGCAGTGAATACGGCATTTGCAGCGCCGCTGGTGGCGACCGTGATGATGGGCGGAGCTCCGGTGAGCGGCGCGTTCGTGACCTTCACGGCTCCAGCCACTGGAGCGAGCGGCACATTCATGGGTGGGACGAGTACGGAAACCGATACGACCAATGCAAGCGGCGTGGCCACCTCGTCAACGTATACCGCGAATGGAATGATCGGCAGCGATACGGTAATGGCTAGCGTTGCGGGAGCTATAGCCACGACAAACTTCAGTCTGACGAACACATCGGGGCCTGCGGCGTCAATCACGCCGACGAGCGGGTCTCTGCAAGATGCAACCATCAACACGGCCTTTGGAGCTCCGCTAGTGGCGATGGTTGTGGACGCCAACCAGTATCCCGTAAGTGGCGCGTCGGTGACGTTCACAGCTCCGTCGTCGGGAGCGAGCGGCAGCTTCTCCTCGAACTCCATGGCCACTGAAATGGATACGACGAACTCGAGCGGCGTGGCTACCTCGTCAACGTTCACCGCGAATGCGACGGCCGGCGTCTACTTCGTGACGGCTACGGTTGCAGGAATAACTCCAGCGGCCGATTTCACGCTGACAAACATAACCGGGTCAGTCATATCGATCGCGGCGACGAGCGGAACACCGCAGAGCGCGACGGTTAACGCCGGATTTGCAGCTCCGCTGGTGGCAACAGTGACGTTGAACGGATCGCCAGTGAGCGGGGCAACGGTCACATTCGATGTTCCAACGATGGGAGCGAGCGGCACATTCGCAGGTGGAGTGAAGACGGCGATGACTAACGCGAGCGGAGTCGCCACATCGCCGCCGTTCACAGCGAATGGATCGGTCGGAACCTACACCGTAACAGCAACGGTGGCGTCTGGTGCCGAGCCAGCTGACTTCACTCTGACAAACACGGCCCTCAACTTCGCGTTCTATCTGAGCGGGCTGGAGGTGGCATCTTACCCGAATTTTTATGCTCTCGCAGGATCGGTAACTCTGGACGGCAATGGCAATGTGCTTGGTGGCGAGCAGGACTATAACGACGGCATTGGACTGCTTTCACCGCAGCCTTCCGGCGACACGATCTTGCCGGGAAGTGGCGCACTGGCGGTCGACTCTAGCACCGGCCAGGGCACGCTGACGCTCACGACCAACAATACGAGTTTGGGTGCGGGCGGCGTCGAAACACTCGGGGTCCAGTTTGTGAACACGAATCACGCGCTGATTATTCAGTTTGACGGGTCGGCGACATCCAGCGGAAGCATGGACTTGCAGACGTTGTCGAGCACACTCAACGACGGGAACTATGCCTTCACCCTTTCCGGAACGGACTCCGCAGACTTTTCGGTTGTTTTCGGCGGCGTCTTATCTATTGCGGGTAGCGGCACTACTTTGTCAGGTACTTTCGACGTTGATGATGCCGGGGCTACGACGACTCCAACGCTGGGAACAACGTTTACTGGCACGATCACAGGGCCTGATAGTTCTGGACGGGGCACTATCGCCAGCACCGGTCTACCAGCCTTACTCAACTATTATGTCGTCGGTCCTGAAGCCATACGGATCATTGATGTGGATTCTACCGATTCGGCAGTCGGGTCGGTGTTTGGTCAAGGCACGAGTACCTTTAGCAACGCATCCCTTGGGAGCTCTATCTTCGGGATCGAAAGCAATTCGGATGGCAGTCTTTACGCTGCGGCTGGCATGTTTACCACGGTTCCAGCCAGCGGCACATTCACGGGTGTCGCGGATGACAATGAATACGACAATGACACTATTGTTCTCAAGGCTTCTATCGCAGGCAACTACACGATTGCGACCAATGGGTACGGCAGCCTGACGATCGCGGCCGGAGACCTGGGAGACGTCAGCGTCCTGGGAATCTATATGACGGATCCACTGCTCAACCTCAGTGATCCCAATAACACTTCGAGCGGATCGGGAGGCGCTCTGCTTGCAGACCTAGATGGAGAGAATCCCGCCACAGGGCTCAATGGCACCGGAGTCGTAATTCCGCAAACGGACACTTCACGCGCCAGCTTTGCGGGCAGCTACGCATTCGGCGCGCAGGCTTTCAATGTCGCGCGCGGAGACGACCTGGGTGACGAATTCGACTTCGTTGGACAGGGATTCGTTAGCGGTAATGCTTTGAGCGATGCCCCGGGACTGCTCAGCGATCCCTTCTTCATTTTCAATGCGACCCTATCAGACGGGACCGATGCGGCGGAGTTCTCAGGAACCGCCATTCCTGATCCGGACAACGCCGGGCGCTACACCATTAATCCTCTCGGCATAATAGTTGCTGCGGACCCCCAGAATTTCACTACAGTTGTCTACCAGGGTGCCGGCAGCCAGTTATTCTGGTTGGATGAAAATGCGAATGACAGGAGTGTATTTCTGGGATCGCTACAGCAGCAAGGATCGTTAACCGGACTGCCAGCGGCACAAGAGACCCGGGCGAAGGCCAGATCTAACCGGAGACCGCAATGAAACTTCCTCAGGTGATATTGCTGTCTCTGATAATTACGTTAATGCTACAGCGTTCTCCGGCTCAGGATGCGACGGGAAGAATCGTCGGAACTGTCTACGACCCGCAGGGACTGGTTGTCCCCGACGTGCACATTACCGCAACCAACACGGCCACCCAGGACGCGCGCGTTGCAACAACAAACAAGGATGGCACCTTTCAGTTGCTGGCGTTACCGATCGGCAGTTACAAGGTTACCGCCGAACACGCCGGCTTTCGCACGGTGGTCAGCGCGGAACAAAAGCTGCTCATCAATCAAGCGCTGCGCATTGACATCAAGTTAGAAGTGGGCGCGGAGAATCAGACCGTCGAAGTCGGTGCCGAAACTGCGCCGGTGGAAACCGTCAATCCAACCCTGGGCCAGTCGATCACAGGGCGAACGCTCACGAACATGCCATTGAATGGGCGCGACATGCTGGATCTGGCACTGCTTCAGCCTGGAGTGACGGAAAGTAACGACGACAATACCGGTGCAGGCAATTACAGCATCGCCGGAGGAAGAACCGATTCGGTGACTTTCCTGCTCGATGGCGGAAATAATAACGACTTGCTGGACAACAGCAACGTGCTCGATCCCAATCCCGACGCCATTGCCGAGTTCCGCATTCTGACCAGCGATTACACGGCTGAGTACGGACGCAATGGTGGCGGGGTTATCAGCGTCGTAACCAAGTCTGGCACCAATCAGATCCACGGTAGCGCGTTCGAATTCATAAGAAACAGAGCGTTTGACGCCAACGATTATTTCAACAAGCAGAAAGACCTTCCACGTCTCGATCTGAAACGCAATCAGTTTGGAGCTACGCTGGGCGGGCCGATTATCAGAGACAAGGTTTTTTTCTTTCTCGCGTACCAGGGGCAACGACAAATTCAGGGTCTTCCGCTCATCGATGCTCCAGTCTACACCCCGCAGCAATTGGCCGGGAATTTCTCGCAAGCCATCGCCTACAACGGCACGACCTGCCTGCTCACCGACGGATGCCCTGATCCGCTTGTGGTCAGCTTCCTGGCCGCCAATCCCTGGTTTACGACTCCCAACGGAAGCGTCGCCAATGCCATTATCGATCCCACGAAGATCGATCCCATAGCGCAGAATTACATCAAGGCCGGTTTAATCCCCACAGCTCCTGATGGTCTGCTTTCCACGACCCTGGGTGCCCAGGACAATCGCAATGAATTAACCAGCAAGTTCGATTTCAACCTCACTACCAAGGACAAGGTTTCCGCCACCCTCGGCCTGAACCGGGCCGGCGACCCCTACTATGGGACTCTAAACCCGAACCCGACCGCCACTGTCCCGGGCTACCCTGCCACGAATAAAAAAACGTTTTACTTCATCAACCTGGGATACACTCGCATATTTTCGCCGACAGTGCTCAACGAATTTCATTTTGTCGTGCATCGCACCAACTTCTTATCGGACGAGCCGGCAAACCACCTTCCGACCGGCCCCGACCTTGGCATCGACATCACTCCCGACCTCGCCACCGGCCCGACCGACATTTATTTCGACAACGGTTTTGTGATCGGCCCCACCGAAAATGGCCCGACCCGCTACATCGAAAACACATTCTCCTGGACGGACGCGCTTACCTGGACGCAGGGAAAACACAACTGGAAGTTCGGCGCGGGCTTCTCGCCTTACCAGGAAAATCTGGACTACGGCTTTTTCTTAAATGGCGAATTGGATTTTTATTCGGACAATATCGTGGGCTCGGGAAACGATTATGCTGATTTTCTGCTCGGCACTCCGGATGCGTATTTCCAAAACGCCCTGGCTCCGTCGAACATTCGCAGCAAAAGCACGTACGCATTTGGCCAGGACGAGTGGCACCTGCGCAAAAATCTGGTACTTACAATCGGACTACGTTACGAATACAACACTCCCAAGTACGACACCCAGGGGCGCACCTTTTCGGTGATTCCAGGACTGCAGTCGCAGCGATTTCCCGATGCACCGCCGGGACTCGTCTTCCCCGGCGACCCGGGCGCCCCAAAAGGAACGAACTTCCCCGACAAGACAAACTTCGCGCCACGCCTCGGATTTGCCTGGGATCCAACTGGAAGCGGCAAGACCAGTCTGCGTGGCGGCGGTGGCATTTTCTACGACATTCTAAAGGGTGAGGACAATCTTCAGTTCAACGGCCAGCCGCCTTTCGTGGGCTCGGCTGGGCTCTACTACACCTCACCGGACTTCCTTCCGAGTTGCACGAACCCCAACGGCTGTCCCGTAACCGCGCCTCTGACCTATTTGAGCCACCCTTTCCAGAACGCCTGCAATTACGACGCCAACGGAGACTGCATTAGTTTGGGCGTAGCTAATACCTTTCCGTCCAAGCCACCCGCTTCCAACATCGACTTCACACCGTTCTTGCCCGTCAACACTACGGGAGCTATTTATCTCGACGACCCGCACCTGCGCACTCCGTACGTCTACCAATACAATCTGAGTCTGCAGCGCAATCTTTTCGCCGACATGGTTCTAGAAACCAATTATGTGGGCAGCACCGGGCGTGGACTGACGTCGCTTAAAGACATCAACCCTACGGTACTGGGCAGTACCAATCGATTGCTCAACAGCCCCAGTGGCAACTGCGGAATCTATCAAGATGTGGTTTGTTTCGGCCAACTCCCCGAGTTCCGGAACATATCCAATGCCAACTACAATGCCCTGGAGGCGAGCCTCACACGCCAGCCCAAAGATTCTCGTCTCGGCGTGGCCTTCTACACTCTCGCCTATACGTACGGCCATAATATCGATAACGCTTCCGGCTTCGCACAACGCAATGCCAGTGTTCCCGCTTATGCGCCGGATCTTTTCCGCGCTTCCGGAGACAGCGACGTCCGCCACCGCATCAGCCTCAGTGGGGGATGGGATTTGCCTTTCGATCGCATGTGGGGCGAAGGACCGAAGCGCCTGACGAAGGGCTGGAGCGTCTACCCCATCTTCACCTATAGAACTGGCTTTCCGTATGACATCCTGTCAGGGCAGTATGGCTTGCCCGATTCCTCCGATCCCGCTAATCCAGGTTCTTCGGGTGCGGGCGATCCCTATCTTACGCGTGCCGCGGTAGTTGCCCCCATAAGAACGTTTAATCCGCGGCACGTCCGGACGATTAATGAGATCACCTATAACACCAACCCTGTGACCGGTGGCTGCCAGATCACAACCCAAGCCGTCACAGGAAATTTTATCTTTGATCCGAACAGCTTTTCCGACGTGCCCCTAGAAAACAACAATTACTATGATGGAGGCTTTCCCAACCCCTGTTTCCCTCAACTCGATCCTGTTAACAACCCGGCCGACCGAACCTATGGTGTGCGTCGCAATATCCTTCGCGGTCCCACTTTGACCAATCTCGACGTAGCGCTCGCTAAAACTACTTCGTTCACGGAGCGGTTCAAGCTGGAGTTCCGCGCTGAGTTCTTCAATGCTTTGAATCATCCCGAGTTCGCGCAGCCGACGTACGTTGACGGTGCGACCAACATTGATGGCCCAACGTTTGGGCAGGTCACGACAACCGGCTCATTCCGGGGAGCGACTCCCCGCATCGGACAACTGGCGCTGCGGCTGACGTTCTAGTTATGAACTAGCCTTTTTGACTTAGATGTCTGCCTCGAGTTTGAACTGTCCAATTTGCGCTAAACCGGTACCGCTAGCGATGGCTACGACAGATGGCGAAGGTAAAGCTGTCCACGAAAAGTGCTACGCATCAATGCTACGAGACAGCAACCATCGGGCCCAAGAAGAAAAGAGCCCTGCGCTTCGCAACAAGCTCTGCTGCAACGAGGAAAGGAAAGAAATCAAGAAATTCTGAGCAGGTTGTGTAGTAAACCGTCAGCTAATCAGTAGATGGCATGATTCGCTTGTGTGCTCTCAATCTTTCCCTTTTTAACCGAGAGAGAGTAAGCCGTTCCACCGTCTTCCGTCCACGATGTCAGATTAAAGTGCCCGCCAGCAGGAATTTTGAAAACTCTGATTTCATCGAATGTGAGCGGTTGCCCGGCTTGGCAGACATCTGGACGCCGGGTGGGCCGAAGAAAATATGCGCCTTTCCCCGTCCCCACAATAGTTCCCTTCCCGTCCGACTCAACGAGCAAAGCCGATTTTTCGTCAATCGCAATTTCACTTGGAGAATTGGACCATCCGTCCCGCATGATGCGCGCGAGAAATCCCAGAGTGCGGCCCATGCGGTCACGCTTCGCGAAATGCGAATCGGTCAGCAGGTTCTCCAAATGAGGAGTCTTGAGAAATCCGCGAATTAGGGTTACGCGTTCGAAGTAAGGGTTGGACAAGACCTCAGTGGAGGCGAGGTCATTGTCGTCAGGCTTATCTCCGAGTGCGCCATACACGAACTCACCGAGCACCGCTAGGCCAGCGCTGGTGCCCCCAATTGGCTTGCCAGCCGCGATATTCGCGTTGATCGCGTCCTGGACTGGAGTGCCTTTCCAATCGCGGATGTAGTCTGCCTGATCGCCGCCGGAAATAAACACTACTCCCGCACTGCGAATGATCCCTTCCACCGCGGGATTTCGGGCGGCTTGCTCATCGGAAATTATGAGCGTTGCCACCGAGTTGAGCTGGCACAGGCTGTAAATATAAGAGTCATAGGCGTCGTCCCCGGTGGCGCGCAGGATCAGGAAGTCGCCACCATTTGCCTTCTGACAAAGCCAGCGAAACGCTTCGTCAAGATCGCTGCCACCGCCCATCATAGCAATACCGGCAGTTGGCTTCGTCCGAATGTCATTCTTGTTTCCAACGCGAGAGTATTGGTAAGAATTGGCGTGAGCTAGGCTTGAGGCCAGGAATAGAGTCAGTAGCGAAAGCGATCGTCGAAAGGTCTTCATAAATCGATTTGGCCGGAATCAGCCTTCAACCTGCAAATCAAGAATATGGATCTTAGCTCATCGATCGTCCGCTCGATATTCCCGAGAGTCTCTGACTCGAAATTTTATTCGAGTATGATTGAGTCGGTGAAAACGCTGAACGAACTTTATTCTTCACTTTCCGCCCGACGCCGTTACGAAGTCTGGTTTATTCGTTTGGGACTCACTGATGGCAGCGGAGCGTGGTGGTTTCGATATCTTTTAATCAACCCCGGCCGCGGCGGTTGTTTAGGAAACGCGGGCGGTATGCCGCTTCAAGTATGGGCTACATGGTTTCCGCGGAACGGAAAGCCACAAAGCTATATTCAAGGATTTCCTTTCGCACCACTGGATCTCTCCGAGCGAGGGAAAAATCCTTTCCACTTTCGAATCGGCGACAACGAAATCAAAGAGAATTCCTGCTGCGGAAAATTGGATGTTGATGGCCATACCGTTTCGTGGGAACTACAGTTCCAATCCACATTTCGGTTCACGCTAAGCAATAAAGGCTGGATCGGATTCTCTCGAACACCGCATTCAGACGCCATTTTCTCCGGGCATATCACACTCGATGGCAGGCGCTTGGACGGAAATCCTTTGGGGTTTGGAGTTCAAGGACACAACTGCGGCTACAGGCATCGCGATTTCTGGACGTGGACCCATGCCTTTTTTCCGCCTTCCAGGATTTCTTCTGGCGCAATGACCGCGAGTGCGAGCAGTTTCGAGGCATTGACCTACGAAATGCCCTTTGGGTTGGTCTTTCGTAAAGCGATACTCTGGCATGAAGGGGAAGCGCACGCATTCCGGAGTCTGCAAGAGAGCAGAAGAGATGCGGACGCACTGAGTTGGAACTTTCGTTGTTCGACGAAGCACGCTTTGCGATTGGAAGCTGCGATCGATGGTTCTGGCCCTGGCATTCATCGTTTGCCTTACCTACGAACTGATTGTAAAAGCAGCTTTGAGGTCGCTAATAACAGTCTTTCCCATGGCATTCTTCGCTTGGAGCGGCCGGGCAGACCCATCGAGACGTTAGAAACGAACATCGGGGCGGTACTGGAGATGGTGGGCCGCTAAGTTACCAAGAGAAAGTCCGAGGTTTCCGTGACCGCAGGCTACCTTACTCCGGGGGATCGCGCGCTCGCGAGGCGCTCGGCAACGATGGCGTACGCCGCAGGATTGAACGCCATCCCTATGTGTGTGCCCGGAACCTCAAAGTCGAATTCCGGATTCATTGTCCGGCAATAGCGCCAGTCCACTATGCCGTCATCACGCGTGTAAATCGCAGTCTCAAACATCGAGTTTGGAACCTCGCGCCGCAATGAGTCCACAAAACTGCAGGTGCAACGGCCCGTATAGCAGGAGGGTAACACCGCCCGGCCATGCTCGCTCAGGATGCGTTGGCGAATCGCGTCGGCCGCGTGCAAGACCGCCCGACTCGTCGCTGTTCCCCGAATGGGCGAGGCGAGGGTGATGACTGATGCTACGTCTCTTGGCCTTTGCCCTGCTACCGAGCGTGCGATCACTCCTCCTAGGCTGTGACCAATCAAGTGAATCTTGCGCCCGGTCTCTGCCAGCGCTCTTTCGATGGTCTCATTCAAATGGCGCTGGACGAGGAGGTTCGGACATTCCGCATTGATCCCTATGCCGGAAAAGTACGGCCGGTACCCGATGCGTCCCAGCCAGGAGTGCAGTTCCATTAAATAAAGATCGGTGCCAAGAAATCCAGGAATGACGACGACCCCTGATCCATCGCCACGCGGCACACCGAAGCCATAGTAGACGGGCGTGGCGTGCAACAAGAGAACTTCAGCCGCAAAAAGAGCTTCCGTCCAAGGTGAGATATCGGTTTCTACGTCGTCCCGGTGAGTATGCTCTTGAGACCGCGCCTTCGATGATCCTTTGGCTTTTGTCGGTTTGCGCCGCAATTTTGTCCTGAGTCCGTCCAACTGTTACACATTCACCCTAACTTGGGGAAGGCGCCCCTAAAATTATACGCCGCGCCTTTGATGCTTCCGACGGGACTTGGGTTTACTAGATATGGGCTTCTCCAGTCGCGCCTCCAACTCCGCCACTCGCTTGCGCAAGGTGTCAAGTTCCGGTTGGCTCTCAACTCGCGCCGCGGACTGCGTTGCCGTTCCCAGAAGCTTCTTCATCACATCAACCGGCGACAGAATGGCAGACTGCACTTCGCCTAGGCGGCTCTGCACCGCGTCCTGCATCTTCTGATGAGTATCAAAGGCGGATTTCAGGTACCACATTATGAACTCCTGCCGCACTTCATCGGAGGCAACGATCAGTTGACGGAGCAACTCCAGCGGCAAGCCCGTCGGCTTTCCCTTAGCATCTTCGGTGATGATTTGCGTGAGCGTAACCCGAGTCAGATCCTGGCCCGTTTTCGCATCCACTACCTGGACATGCTTGCCCTCCCGAATGAATTTGGCAATATCATCGAGATTCACGTATTGGCTATTGGAAGAGTCGTACAATCTTCGATTGCCGTATTTTTTGATCAGAACCGGTGCCTGTTTCATAGTGCGCCCCGTCATGCTGCTTTGCATACAGGACAAATACATATTGACATATCTGGAGCTGAATCGTATATTTTAGTTGATGCTGCATCGCAGCAAACGTAATAACAATTCCGGAGGTGTCAAAATGCCAACCGAATCCTCTCGAACTCATTCCAACGAGTCCTCATTTGTTTCTCTTCTCTCGGGCTGGGCGCAACAAGGCGTCCAGAGCTTTTTTGCGACCCAACGAATCTTGGTCGATCTGGCCATGCGGCAGAATGCCAATCTAATGCACTCCGTACGTCAACAATTGTCCTCTCCCGACCATTCGCCGAGCGCTATTCTCAGCGAGGCGACTGCGGAGGGTCTGTCAAACTTCATTGAGGGGCAGAAGATCCTTCTTGAGCTGGGACAGAAACAGAACGAAATTCTGCTCAACGGTGTAAAGGAACATGTCGGCGAAGAATGCCCGGCGGGGCCGGCCGTCGTTGATCTGCTCCGGCGCAGCGTCGAGACCTTTATCGGCATGCAGCAGGAGTTCCTGAAGATTGCCGGCAAGCAAACTCACACCTGGGTGGAAGCAGCCAAGGCGGGCAAGCCCTATGACACCCAACATCTGGTGGAAACGGCCCGCGAAGCCATGGACCATTTTGTCAAAACCCAGAAGCATTTTATGGATATCGTCGCCGAGGAAACAACCAAAGCTATCAGTGGCAAGCCCACAAATGCGGTCAGAAAAACTAAGAAGACTGAGTTGTCGAAAATTGCGCGCGAAGCCACCGAATCATTTATCGATGCGCAGAAGAAACTGGTTGACGTTGCCGGACGGCAAATGAACACCGAGGTAAAAAGCGTCGGCAAGGCTGTGGAGCTGCTAAAGCCATTTCCGTTTCTACCGTTGGCGGATCTGACGCGAGAAGGCGTGAAAAGCTACGTTGATGCTCAAAAGGCATTGGTGGATGTCGTTGTAAAACCGAATGGTCAGCACAAAACCGCGCCCAGGGTCGAGCATCGCGCCAAGCGTCCGGCAAAGAAAGCCGCGGCTGCAGTCGCCTGATGCTCATTGGGACAAACGTCATAATGTGACGTGCGTCCGTACAGTTTCGATTCGCGAACCTGCGGATGAAACCTGAGTACTTCGCCAACGTGCCCTTGTCCCCTGCAAGGCCGCGTTGGCATTTTTTGTTTTACGCCGCGCGAGCGATTTCATCACGGTATTTAAAAACAAATACTCGGTCAGAGCCGACGCCAAACCATACCCGATTCCCTGAAGACATCCTAAATGCATAGCGTCACAAGGAGGTGTGATCGGCGCTACCGACCCGATGCGCTCAAGGTGATGTAGTGAACCTGTCAGTTCGACTGAGAACGTGAGGAGATTCGATGGATTTACGCAGGTGGTCGACATCAAGCGCTGACTATGGTCGAAGGCTCCTGGATTCGGGAATCGAAGGGGCGCGTTCCGGTCAGGAAGCATTTCTCCGGGGAAAGCCTCTGACTCCCTTTCTTGGCGAGTCGGTTCGAAGCGCCTTAAAGCCCGCGGCTCTTGGGGCGTGCATCGGGCTGTTAAGTGGCTATCCGGCGTGCCGGAAGAAATCCGTCGTGAGGTCGCTGACGTATGGCTTGTTGGGCGGCGCGGTAGGCCTGTGCGCTGGACTGGTCTGGGAAAACCGGCGTTTGACGGCAAGCGTTGCGGGTAGTGCTTTGAGGAACATTGGCAAGGTGCGCGACGAGCGCTGGCTGGCCAAGCACCCTATCGACTATGCGTAAGCGATGAAAAAGATCTGAAGAGACCGACTCGAAAAGTTGGAAATAGAGTCGGCGCACTCCTGGCAGCAAGGGTTTCGACAGATAGTTAGAGGGGGCAGCAATGATCACGGACGAAGTGCTGCAAGAGCGGGGACAGATTCCGCTGGCCTCAGATGGCCTCACTGAAGAACGCATTGCCTATCTGGAAGGACTGGTCAGAGATGCGAAAATCGCCGCTGCTGTTTTTACCCAATTCTCTCAAGAAGACGTTGACCGCATCGCAAAAGCAATGGCCATGGCTGGCTTGGATCAAGCTCAACCTCTTGCCCGACTAGCGGTAGAAGAGACCCGGCTCGGCGTAATGGAAGACAAGGCCATCAAGAACATGGTGGCCACGGAGTTTGTCTACAACTACATAAAGGATAAGCGTACGGTTGGTGTCATTCGCGAGTTTCCCGAACGCAATCTCGTGGAAATGGCGGAGCCGATCGGGGTCATCTTCTCTCTTACGCCGATTACGAATCCGACTTCCACGGTGCTTTTCAAATGTCTAATGGCAATCAAGACGCGCAACGCAGTTATCTTCAGTCCCCATCCTAACGCCTGGCGTTGCTGCTCTGAAACCGTAAGGATCATGTATGAAACGGCGCTGAAGCACGGCGCGCCCGAAGGAGTTTTTTCCTGCCTGGAATCGCATACCCTGCAGGACAACGCTTACCTGATGCGGCACAAGGACGTGGCCCTGATTGACGCCACCGGCGGCCCGGGCGCCGTCAAAGCCGCGTACAGCTCAGGCAAACCTGCTTTGGGCGTTGGACCGGGCAACACGCCGTGCTATTTGGAAAAGACCGCGGATCTGAGTACGGCGGTCACTGGACATTATTCTCTCCAAGACCTTCGATAACGGAACCATCTGCGCCTCCGAGCAAACGTTGGTGATCGACGATGAAATCTATGACGCCGTGCTGAAGAAATTTGCGGAGTTGGGCACGCACATCTGCAATGAAGAAGACACCGAACTGCTCGCGCGAACGGTAATCGATCCTGAGACGGGACATATGCAGTCCGCGGCGGTCGGGCAAAAAGCCGGCGATATCGCGCGTTTTGCCGGTGTCTGCTGTGCAGCCCGGCACTAAACTTCTGATCGCGCCGATTCAAGGAGTAGGACGCGAATACCCGCTGTCGGTGGAGAAATTATTTCCCGTGCTCGCGGTCTATCGGGCAAATTCCGCCGATGAGGCGCTCAAAGTGTGCGTTGATGTGAATCGTGCTTGGCGGCCTTGGACATACGGCAGTTATTTTTTCGCGCAACGATGAGATCATCCGCAAATTTGGTGAAGTGATCAACGCGGGCCGCATCCTCGTGAACTCTCCCGGGTCAGTCGGAGCGGTCGGCGGCGTCTACAACGATCTGCCACCTACGTTCTCTTTCGGATGTGGCACCGGCGGCGGCAACAGCACCACCGATAACGTCAATATCTATCACTACCTCAACATCAAGCGTGTGGCTCGGAGGACGCAAGCCCATATGTGGTTCCGAGTTCCCAATCAGATTTATTTCAACCACAATGCGGTGGAGAATGTGCGCCAGTTCCCTTCTCGTTCCACCATCATCGTCACGAATCCCTCAATTGAGCAGATTCGGTCACGTCGACATTGTGCGGCGCTACATGCCGGAGGGACCCACGTCCACGTCTCGGTCATTCCCGATGCGGAGCCAGAGCTCAAGGTGGTCATGCAAGGAGTAGAAGCGCTCAATTCCTACAAAGCGGACCAGATCATCGCGCTTGGCGGCGGCTCCGTGATTGATGCAGCCAAGATCATGAAGCTCAAATATGAGTCGCCGGAGGCTGACCTGGAAGAACTGGCAGCGCCTTTTCTCGATCTGCGCAAGCGCGTGATCGAATACCCGACCGAGAAAATCAATCGGGCGCGTTTGATCGCCATTTCCACCACCAGCGGAACGGGAAGCGAAGTCACTCCATTTGCAGTGCTCACCGATAAAGAGCGAGGGCGTAAGGTGACCCTCGCCGATTACTCGCTGACGCCCGATGTGGCTATAGTCGATCCGCAATTTGTTATGTCCATGCCGAAGGGGCTTACCGCAGACACCGGCATCGACTGCCTGACTCATGCGCTGGAAGCCGCCGTTTCCAGTTACGCTTCGCCCTATACCGATTCGAACGCCATGCAGGCGATCCGGCTGGCATTCAAGTATTTGCCGATCGCATATGAGCATCCCCGCGATGAAGAAGCTCGCACCATGATGCACAATGCTGCGTGCATTGCCGCCATGGCGTTTTCCAACGCGTCCGTGGGCGTTAATCATGCGCTGGCCCATGCTTTCGGGGCACGCTTCGGCGTAGCTCACGGCCGAGCCAATGCGCTCATGTTGCCGCACGTGATTGCGTACAACGCGTCCGTGCCTACGAAGTTTCTGCCATCTCCATACCAGAAGGGATACCTCGCCCACAAGAAATACGCGACGATCGCTGATCTGCTGGGTCTTGGCGGCAACACGATTGACGAAAAGGTGCGGAAGCTAGTGACAGCGACAGAAGAGCTGCTCGATCGGCTGGAATTTCCCCGTTCCATCGCCGACCTTGGAATCTCACAGGAAGAATTCGAACGAGCTTTGCCTGATCTGACCAAGCTGGCCTTTGACGATCCGTCCTGGCGCTCGAACCCTCGCATGCCACTGATGACCGAACTGGACGATCTATTTTGGAAGGCCTATAGAGGACGAAGTCTGACCAAAGCAGGCGGCGCGTCCCGGCAAAAAGTATCGCAGCAGCAGCAACTCGCGTAATGGATGGTGCTATGGCAACGGAGATGACCGCGATGCGGCTGAAGACTGACAAAGAGTGCGTTATCCAGGCATTGCAACAAGCCAGAGAAAAACTTAGCGGCGTCGATGGCAAAGTAGCTTTGGATTTGTCCTCTGTGCGCCGGATCGATGCGAGCGCGCTCCGAGCTCTTGAAGAGTTTAGCCGAGGCAGCTGACGCCAGAGGTGCCAAGGTCCTGTTGCGGGGCGTCGACATTGATGTTCACAAAGTGCTCATGCTGATGAACCTCGGGTCACGATTTGTTTTCGTTGGTCCGGACTTAAGCCAGCCGAAGCTTGGCGCGTCAAATACTTGCGACTGAATTGGAGAGCAGTCATGCAGAACGAGGAACAGATTGGCTTCAACGATGACCGTCTTTCCTGGGGTGACACCGTTTTCCTCCATCTCGAGCGCGAGGGCATGCCGCTCAATGTAGCCTCCGTCTGCGTGTTTAAGGGAGAAATCTCTTTCAAAGCCTGCCTGCAGTTTATCGAATCGAAGCTGCCCTTGATTCCCCGTTACCTGAAACGCGTAGTGCCCCCGGCGTTTAACATCGGCCTTCCAAGGTGGGAATACGACCCCACCTTCGACATCCGCAACCACATTCGCGAGGTGACGCTCAAGCACGGTGCCGACGCAGAGTTGAAAACGCTGGCGGGGAAGATTCTGAGTACGAATCTGGACCGGCAGCATCCGCTTTGGGACATGACGCTGGTGCATGGGCTAAAAGGCAATCGCACCGCGCTCGTCTTCCGCCTGCACCATTGCCTAGCCGATGGCATCGCCGGAGTTGGGATCATGAACGTGGTCATGGATACAAGCCCTGTGACGCCTCGCCTGCCCAGGCGAAAATTTCGGATACCAGTGGCCACACCGCGTGGCGTCTTGACCTCGCTGACCAACGGCTTCGTAGATTCTTATTCTGATGTCGTCAAGCGGATGCTCGACGGCTACATGGACGTAACAAGCATGGCGCAGCGTTTCGCTGCGAATGGCGGAAAGGCGGCCACCGGCGAATTCAAGCACCTGCTTCCTGAGCTCAGCGCTATCCACGGAGCGGCTGCGGTTCAACGTCCTGTACCGGGGGCCGCAGAAGTTCGCCTGGGTTGAGATCCCGCTGGCAGAAATCAAAACCATCAAGCAACACCTTTGGAACCAGCGTGAATGACGTCATTCTCGCGCTGGTGACGGCCACTATCCGGCGGTATCTCGAACTGCATGGCGACCGCGTTAAGGACCGCCAGTTCCGCATGATGATTCCGGTCAATCTCCGCGGCAACGACAACGCGGGTGAGTTGGGGAACCGCATCTCATTGGTCCCAGTCACCGTTCCGCTGGATATTTGCAACCCGCAGAAACTGCTGGCGGCGGTTCATCGACAGGACGGAGCTTCTAAAACGGGCACGCGCGGCCGAGATGGTGAGTTTGGCCGGCGGCTGGCTCAGCATGATTCCGAACTCGGCGCAGACGTTGGCCGGCCACGTGATCAGCCGGTTGCCCTTTACTCCGTTCAACATGGTCTGCACCAACGTCCCGGGACCGCAATATCCGCTCTACATGCTCGGACGCAAGTTGCTGCACTGTTATCCGTACGTCCCCGTCGGCGGGGAGATGGCACTGAACTGCGCCATCCTGACCTACAACGGCACGGCATATTTCGGGTTCAGCGGAGATGTGCACGCAGTACCTGACTTGCAGCGCTTGGAAAGCTTTTTGAAGCTGAGTTTCGCCGAACTGCACAAAGCCATCGGGGCGCACTCGCCACATAAGGAAAATAAAAAGAAAAAGAACAGGGTGAGCCCAAAGGCAAAAGTGAACAGAGAGACGAAGGTTACAACGGCGCCGTCTGCGCCCGTGCTCGACCGCGCATCCGCGCCCTCTCGGCCTGCCGTTTCGAGCGAATTAGCACTACGAACCGTTCCCCCGGTTATGGAGGAAAAAGCTCTGAGGCGCTTGATCGTTTAGAAGTGATCGCTAGGCGTGTGAGGCAGGAGTAGTAAAGGTGGCAGCCATTGAGTCAGTTGCGCTAGTGACATCATCGTTGGCCGCGTCGCTGGCCACTGGACGAATCCTGTTCTTGCTCATTCATCTCTTGGGTGTCGCATGTTTTGCCTACATTGTGGCTAAACGCCTCGTCCCGCTCGTTCGAGCCGAACGGGACTCGCGTTTTGACCACCCTTGGTTGCGGCTTGGGCGGGTTCTGAAATTCTGGCTGGGTCAGTGGAAGCAACCACGCTACAGGTTCGCAGGAACTCTTCACATTTTCATCTTTGCAGGCTTCATGGTCCTCGCCATTCGCGCTTTCTCTGTGTTGATTGTCGGCGTCTCCGACAATTTCGTAATGCCTGGCCTTGCAGGGAAAGCCGGTCTGTTCTACAACCTAATCACAGACTACGCCGCCACCATCGTTTTCGTGTGCATGGTGATCGCCGTAATTCGCCGCCTGGTTTTCAAACCTGCGCGCTACGCTGTACCGGCAAAATTCGGTAAAGCTCACACCGCTGACGCCATCTTTCTTCTCGCGCTGATCGCCATCCTAATGCTCGCCGACAGCCTCTTTGCCGCCGCCAGAGCCGCCGCCCCAGCTGAGCTTGGGCATACCGTCGAAGCGTTAGCCACGTTTTCGCTCCCATGGATTCTGAAGAATGCTCTGGCTTCTGCTTCGCTCTCCACTATAGGGAGGGTTTACTTCGGCGGGTACCTGCTCCATGAACTCACGTTTTACTTCCTGCTCTGCTATAGGCCATTTGGAATCCAGTTCCACATCGAAACCTCGCTCTTCAACATTTACTTCGCAAAACTGGATCGCGAGCTTCTGAAGCCTGTACGCTGGGGAGTCACGGACGAGCATCTGGATCAGATCAAATGTTTCGGGGTGAAGACCTTCGAGGATTTCACCTGGAAGCAAATGCTCGATTTTTACTCCTGCGCGGACTGTGGTCGATGTTCGGACAATTGTCCGGCCAATGCGGTCGGCCGGCCGTTGTCGCCAAGGTTCCTTACTATCAAGGCGAGGGATTATAGCTTTCAGCACTATCCGGTCCTTGGAAACTCGACCAACGGAACGCCCTTAATCGGCAATATCTACTCAGAAGACGAAATCTGGTCGTGCACCACGTGTGGCGCTTGCGAAGAAGAATGTCCGTTGCTGGTGGAATATATCGACAAGATTGTCGACTTGCGGCGAGCCATGATCGATGACGGGAATGTGCCGCAGTCTCTGCAGAAAGCACTGAAAGCTCTGGAGAGCCGCGGCAATCCCTACGGAAAGATGGAGAAGAAAAGAGCTGCCTGGGCCAATGCCAAAGAGTTTCAAGAAATTTGCCCCGTCAACATTCTCGACAAGAAAAATGGCTCCGACACTCTATATTTCGTTGACAGCATCACCTCCTATGACGATCGCATGCAGTCGATCGGCCGCGCAACGGCGAAAATTCTCGACCACATTGGGGAAAGGTTCGGAATCCTGGGCGCAGCTGAAAGAGATAGCGGACATGAGGTGCGGCGCTTCGGCGAAGAGATGCTGTACATCGCCCTGCGCGACCAGAACATTCAGGCCATCAAAGCTTCGGGTGTCCAACGAATCGTCACTGCAGACCCGCACGCCTACAACGCGCTGAAACATGATTACAAGGATGTGCCTCCCGTCGAGCACATCAGCCAGGTGCTCGCCCGCGAACTAAAAGCCGGCAAGATCAAACTCAAACCCATCGAAGACAAAACTAGCGTGTATACCTACCACGATCCCTGCTATCTGGGACGGCACAATCAGATTTACGACGACCCACGAAATGTGCTGGATGCCATCCCTGGCCTGAAGCGAGTCGAAATGAAGCGGTCGCGCGACCGCTCTTTCTGCTGTGGTGGCGGCGGGCTGATGCTGTTTTACGAGCCAAAGGAAGAACAACGAATGGGCGTAAGAAGAGTGCAGATGGCGGCGGAAGCCGGCGCCAATGTGATCGTAACAGCCTGTCCGTTTTGCATGGTGAATATCGAGGATGCGATCAAGGTTGCCGGCATCGAGGGGGAGATGGCCGCCATCGATTTAGCGGAGTTAGTCGATCGGCATATCGTGCGCAATCGCGCTGATTCGAAGGCTGGTTTTGTCGAAACCGAGGCGACGGAAAACAAGGCATGCGTAGTGGTTGCGTCTAAGTAAGTCGAGCGAGATTGGACGAACGAAATATTTGCGGAGGTCGAAAGTGGAAATTCTAGTTTGCGTAAGAAGAGTGCCCGACACCTCAGAAAACGAGATTCAACTCAACAGCGCAGGAAATGATATTGAACGCGATGACTTGGTCTATTCGATTAATGAAGCGGACAACTATGCCGTCGAAGAGGCCCTGCAGATCGTCGCCAAGGTCGGTGGAACTGTCGCCGTCGTTACCGTCGGCGGCGACGATGACGAAGAGGTGCTGCGGCGCGAGATGGCCATGGGTGCAAACAGGGGCGTGCTGATCTCCGACGACGCTTTCAACGGATCGGACGGCAGGGGCATCGCGACGATTCTGAAAGGCTTCGTCGAAAAGGGCCATTATGACCTGATTTTAACCGGGGTTCAGGCCGAGGACGGTGGCGCGCAGGTCGGCGGAATGCTGGCCGCTCTGCTCGATTATCCGTTTGCCTCTCTGGTCACATCGATTGAAGTGCAGGATGGCCGCAAGTTAAAAATCAGCCGGGAAATTGAAGGCGGCCAGAAGGAAATCAACGAGATCGACCTGCCCTGCGTGCTCTCAATTCAGACCGGCATCAATGAGCCGCGTTACGTCGGCATGAGAGGCATCCGGCAAGTAGCTGGCGTGCCCATCCCTGTCTTCCACGCGAAAGACCTTGGAATTAGCCCGAGCAACGTTGGCGAGGCTGGCGCGAAGGTGAAGCGGGTCGACTACTTCATCCCGGCACTCGGCAAAGGCGCCGAAATTCTGCACGGCAGCCGGGAAGAAAATATCGACAAAGTTCTGGAGCTACTGGAAGCCAAAGGAGGATTGAAATAATGGCTCACATCTTTGCTTACATCGTGCACAAGGCGGGAGTGATTGACGACTCCGCATTCGAGCTGGCAGCAGCCGCGCGCCAGATTGATCCTGCGACTTCACCGACGGCGATCGTCACGGGTTGGGGTGAGGAGCTCAACGCCGCCTGCAATGCAATCCGCGATTCTTACACTGAGATCTGGAAGGTTGCGAACGAAGCTCTCGCCTACCCCAATGCTGAATTTGTCCGCAAGGCTTTACTTCAGGTGCTGCCGGGCAACAGCATCGTGTTAGTTGCCCATGACCATTTTGGAATCGATCTGGCGCCGGGACTTTCCGTCAAAATGAATGCGGCTTTTATCCCCGATGTCGTGGGCATCGCGGGAGTAGAGGACGCCCATCTCAACGTAATCCGCCAGGAATTCGGCGGGCAATTGAGCACCCACGTTCGCTGTGACATTTCCACCGGTACGGTGATCACGATTCGGCCGGGCGCATTTCAACCGCTGAAAATCGCCCGTACCACCAGCGGCGTCATCGCTGAGTCCTCTAGCCTCGGCGTTTTGACGGCAGGGCGACGCTATCTGGAGACCGTCGTCGCCGAGACAGGCGACGTCGATATCACCAAGCACAGCATATTGGTTTCTATCGGCCGCGGCATCCAGGAGAAAGACAACGTCGCCATCGCGCAGGAACTGGCTGACGCGCTGGGCGCCGCCGTGAGCTGCTCGAGACCGGTAGTCGACGCCAAGTGGATGGAGAAATCTCGCCAGGTTGGCTCCTCCGGAAAAACCGTGAAACCGAAGGTCTATCTGGCATGCGGGATCAGCGGCGCCTTCCAGCATCTCGCAGGTATTAAAGGCAATCCGTTTCTGATCGCCATTAACAAGAATCCCAAAGCTCCGATCTTCCAGGTTGCCGACGTTGGAATTGTCGATGACATTTTGGAGTTCTTGCCGGAGCTAACCAACAAAGTTCGCGAAACGCAAGGCGTCGCAGCCAAGTGAAGTAATAGTGCATAGGACAGAAACGCGAGGCACCGAAAATGATCGCAAATAAGACTCTGAAGTTAAGTTTGAAATCGCTCAAGGATTTCGCCAAGAAACGTCTGCCCGACGAAGTGCTCCGCGAGCTCGATGAACGGGATGAATGCCCACTAGAGATCGTTCATCACATGTGCAGCCCCGACAAGCTTGGCATTCAACTTCTGTTCATTCCCGAAGAGTTCGGCGGGATGGGCGGCGGCACCTTCGATGTGTACTGCGTCTGCGAAGAGATGGCGCGTATCGATTTGGGCGTGGCTACGGCTGTGCTCGCTACATTTCTGGGCAGCGACCCGATCACGGTCGGCGCCACTCCCGAGCAGAAGAAGATCTGGCTCACGCGCATTGCGGAAGAGGGAATCCTCTTTGCGTACGGCGCCACCGAGCCGGAAGCCGGCAGCGATTTGGGTTCGCTTCGGACCACAGCCGATCCGGTCACCAACGACGGCCACGTCGTCGGCTACAAGATCAACGGCAACAAACAGTGGATCAGCAACGGCGGAATCGCCGATGCTTACACCGTTTTGGCCAACACACCCGGTGGCCCGAGTTGGTTTGTCGTAGAGCGAGGCGCAAACGGTTTCACCCACGACGAGCCCGAAGATAAGCACGGCATCCGGCTGAGCAACACGGCAGCACTAGCTTTCAGCGATGTTTATGTTGACGCCGACCGCCTGCTCGGCGGCGTCGAAGGCCAGGGACTGAATCAAGCGCAGGCCGTCTTCGGTTATACCCGCCTGATGGTTGCCGCGTTCGGCTTGGGAGCCGGCTGGGCTGCGCTCGATCGGGCAATTCCCTACTCCACCAAGCGTATTCAGGCTGGCGCCCCGCTCTCCGAAAAGCAAGGCTATACGCATAAGCTCATCGTGCCGCACGTCGTTCGTCTGGAAGCGGCTCGCGCTTACATAGAAGAAACCGCCGAGCGCATCGACGCCGGCACGGAAGGAAGTTTGAACACCGAGGGTGCCATCGCGAAGTACATGGCAACCGAAGCCGGCAACGACGCCGCCGAAGCCAGTATTCAAGCACTCGGCGGGTATGGCTACACCCATGAATACATGGTGGAGAAAATCAGCCGCGACGTTCGCATCACCACGATTTACGAAGGCACTTCCGAGATCATGGAGATGACCATCAGCCGCGACCGCTGGCAGTCCCATCTGAAAACGCGCGGGCAGCACTATCACGAGCGCGCGCGGGAATTCGAAGCGTTGCACGCGCGTCAACCGAACATAGGCGCTGATATCGCCGCACTAGCCTTGCATGCATTCGCCGAAGTTATGGAAAAAGCGCGCGTAGCGCGCCTGACCCGCTATCAACATATTCTCCTGCGCATGGGCGAATTGATTGCCTATGCCGAGTGCGCCGGCAGTTTATCCCGCCGCGCTGCGCTTCTGGCGGAAGGCAAACTCCACGAAAAAGCGAACCGTCGCTTCGACGCGACCGCGCTGGCCGCGATCAGCCGGGTCTTTGCTCGCGAGGCCGCACTCAAAGTCGCGGAAGAAGGTTTGCGGTGGATCATTGGCGCTGGATCTGGAGCCGGCGCTGGAACTGCCGCCATCAGCGATTCTGAAATCACCGTGCTTGCCTCCGCTTTGGGCCTGCCCGCCATTCATCGCGCGCAAGCAGGTCTCATTTCGGATTTGGATTACATAGCAGACGTACTGTACGGCCGCGCGGCCAAGACCACGGAAGCGGCGGCGTAGCGTTAAGGATGAACTTCGTGTGAGCTTACTCCTTGGTCTTCTTTTTCCTCGCTGGCTCGGACAAGCAACCCTGACCACAGAGGGCACAGAGGAGCATGGGAACAACCCTACCTGAGTTCTCTTTCCCCATAGGAGTCTCGTCATGGAAGACACTTCTTATCGTGCCATTGCAATTGTAGGAGTTGGAGCCGTGTTACCCGACGCTCCGAATGTGCCGGCTTTCTGGAAGAACGTAAAAGAAGGCCGCTACAGCATTGGCGAAGTTGCGCCTAAGCGCTGGGACCCGGCGCTGTACTACGATCCCGACCACAGCGCTCCCGGATAAAACTTACTCCAAGATCGGCGGATGGGTGCGCGAGCATGTGTGGGAACCGATGAAGTGGCGGCTGGCGATTCCGCCGCGCGTGGTCGATGCCATGGATGAGTCGCAAAAATGGGCTATCGCCTGCACCCGCGAAGCGCTTGAAGACTACGGCTATCCCAAGCGTCCGCTGAAGACAGATCGCACGGCGGTCATCCTGGGCAACGCCATGGCCGGCGAAAAACACTATTTCACCGTCACCCGTGTGCTCTTTCCGGAATACGCGCGCGAACTGGCTGGAACCGCCAGTTTTGCCGCGTTGCCGGAAGCGGTGCGCCGCGACATTACGCGCCAATTCCACGAGCGGATGGGAAAGCTCCTGCCTGAAATCACGGAAGACACCATGCCCGGCGAATTGGCCAACTGCATTGCCGGCCGCATTGCGAACGTTTTCAACTTCCACGGCCCGAACTACGTTTGTGACGCCGCGTGCGCATCGGCGATGGCGGCGATCAGCTCCGCTGCCGAAGGTCTGGTGCAACACGATTTTGACGTCGCAGTCACTGGCGGCATTGACCGCAACATGGGCGTTTCGACCTTCGTCAAGTTCTGCAAAATTGGAGCGCTCTCGGCGACCGGCACTCGTCCTTATGCCGAAGGAGCCGACGGCTTCGTTATGGGTGAAGGCGCGGCGATTTTTCTGCTCAAGCGTCTGGCCGATGCCGAGCAGGACGGAGACAAGATCTACGCCGTGCTGCGTGGCATAGGCGGATCGAGCGACGGCAAAGGAAAAGGCATTACCGCGCCCAATCCGATCGGCCAGAAATTCGCCATCGAACGCGCCTGGCAGAATGCCGGACTATCGCCCGCAACTGTGACCTTGATCGAGGGCCACGGCACATCGACCGCGGTGGGCGACGTCGTCGAAGTGCAAAGCATGATTGATGTGCTCGGCAGATTCCATCTCCCTTCCATTCCGTGGCGCTTGGTTCAGTCAAATCGAACTTCGGGCACCTCAAAGGAGCGGCAGGCGCCGCCGGATTGCTGAAGACCGCCCTGGCGCTTCGCGACAAAGTACTGCCGCCGAGCGTGCATTGCGAACATCTCAATCCCAATATCGATTTTGCCCACTCTCCGCTTTACGTCAATACCGAACTGAAACCATGGACGATGCCGGCAGATGGCGTGCGCCGCGCCGGTCTGAGCGCTTTTGGTTTTGGCGGCACCAATTTCCACGCTGTGCTCGAAGAATACATTCCTCACCGGCTTGAATGGAAACGGCAAACGGTCGGTGGCGGTCAGCGAGATTCCGTCGACAGTGAAAGAGCCAATTATGAATACCGAAAATGTTGCACGTACTTCTTTTTCCAGCACTGCTAGCTCTTCCTCTTATTGCAAAGCTCCGTTACGCGGAGCACTGGTAATCGGCGCTGCTTCTGGAGGCCGCGCTCGTCGAGCGTTTGCGCGCGGTGGAGAAAGACGCAAGAGCGGGCCGGGCGCCGGCACCGACCGCTCCGGCGGACTCAGACCTGCGCGCGCCCGAGCGCATGGCCATCGACTACGCCAACGCCACAGAACTGGCGGACAAAGCCGGCAACGCGCTCAAAGCGCTGGCGGCCAATCAGCCGGCGATGTGGAAAGCCCTGCGTGCGCAAGGCATCTTCCGCGGTCGCGGTCCTCGCTCCCAAGGTCGCGTTCCTCTATACCGGCCAAGGCTCGCAGTACGTGAACATGCTCGAGCAGCTGCGGGCGACGGAACCGATTGTGGCCGAAACCTTTGCCGAAGCTGATCGCGTGATGACGCCTTTGCTCGGCAAGCCGCTGAGCAAATTCATCTTTGTTGATCAACCCGACGCTAACGCCGTCGCCAAGGCTGAAGACGATCTGCGCCAAACTGCGATTACCCAACCCGCCGTGCTGGCAACTGACCTGGCGCTGACTCGGCTGCTCGCTGCTTATGGCATCGAGCCCGATTTCACCATGGGCCACAGTCTGGGCGAATACGGAGCGCTGGTTGCGGCCGGCGCGCTCCCGTTTGCTGACTCGCTCGAAGCCGTCAGCGCCCGCGGTCGCGGCATGACTGAGGTAGCGATGGACGACAACGGCCGCATGGCTGCCGTGTTTGCTCCGCTGGAAGAAGTCGAGCGAATACTGAAGACGATCGACGGCTACGTCGTAATCGCCAACGTCAACAGCAACCGCCAGGCGGTAGTGGGCGGCGCAAGCAAGCCAGTTGAGCATGCCATGGAAGCCTTCCAAAAAGCTGGCTACGAGGTAGCGCCCTTAACGGTCAGCCACGCCTTCCACACATCGATCGTGGCGGGAGCCAGCGAACCGCTGCGGCGAGTTCTGGAGCGGCTGCATCTACAGTCGCCGCGTTTGCCCATCGTCGCCAACACGAACGGCGAGTTTTATCCCATGGGACCTGACGTCGTGCCAAAGATGCTCGACATTCTCACGCAGCAGGTCGCGTCGCCGGTGCAATTTGTTAAGGGCCTCGGCACGCTTTACGATGCCGGCGCCCGGATGTTTGTTGAAGTTGGACCCAAAAAGGCGTTGCAGGGATTTGCCGAGGATGTGCTCGGCGGCCGCAACGACGTAGTTTCGCTGTTTACCAATCATCCGAAGGTTGGGGATATCGTCGCCTTCAATCAAGCCTTGTGCGGCTTGTATGCGGCCGGACTGGGGCGCGGAACGGCGGCCTTGCGCGAAGCCTCAGCGACAAGTGCGACAACAAGTGCTACCGCTGTTCCTCTTCCTGCGGCAGCATTGCCGATTAGCCAGTCTGTTTTCGGGCAGTCGGACCGCAATCGTAACGGCGATGGTTATTACGAACTCGGCCGCTTATTCGCCGATGTTCTCGATCGCGGATACGAAATTTATCGCGGCGAGAACGGCGTCTCTACTGACGAACCAGTGGTGATCACTGGCGCCGCATTGGGCTTGCCGGGAACCGAACACATCTTCGATGACGCCAATATTGGCCGCATTCTGGGGGGCGAGCAGTTTATCGAATCGATCCCCACTCGCTTCCGGCGCGCCATGCTCGACAAACACATCACTCGCCTGGTCAAGAGCGATAACGGAGATGCTCGCTTTGAAACCCTCACCAACGTCGCGGACGTTATTAAATTGGCGGGCCGAGGAGGTGCGTTCAACCTACAGGATGAATTCGGGATTTCCTCCGAACGCGTAGCCGCGCTGGATCGGGTCACGCAACTGGCGATCGCGGCAGGCATCGACGCCTTACGCGATGCCGGTATCCCGCTGGTTATGCGGTATAAGACCACAACCAAAGGTACACAATTACCTGAGCGCTGGGGATTGCCGGATTCCATGCGCGACCAGACTGGCGTAATTTTCGCTTCCGCGTTCCCCGGACTGGACTCGTTCGCTGATGAGATGGCGCGTTACTACGCAGATCACGAACGCCGTGAGCAGTTGGCCATGCTTGACGGACTGCTGGCTCGCACAGAGACGAACGGTCACTCCAAGAATCTGGTTCTAGAGGATATGGTTCAGCAGATCAGGCGCCGCATCGACGACTTGCGCGCTGCGATCGATAAAGAACCATACGTCTTCGAGCGCCGCTTCCTGCTCCGCGTCTTGGCCATGGGGCATTCGCAATTTGCTGAATTCATCGGTGCCCGCGGCCCGAACACTCAGATCAACGCTGCCTGCGCCAGCACCGCGCAAGCGGTGTCACTGGCGGCAGATTGGATCCGCGCCGGACGATGTAGCCGCGTGATTGTCATTTCCGCCGACGACGTCAGCTCCGATCATCTGATCGAGTGGATGGGCGCCGGTTTCCTAGCCAGTGGCGCTGCGGCCACCGACGAAGTTGTGGCGGATGCAGCGATTCCCTTCGACCGAAGGCGGCACGGAATGATTATCGGCATGGGTGCCGCGGCTCTCGTGGTGGAGAGCGCTGCCGCGGCGCGTGAACGCGGGATACAACCCATCTGCGAAGTGTTGTCCACAGTGACGGGCAACAGCGCCTTTCACGGTACTCGTCTTCATGTTCAGCACATTGGCCAGATGATGGAGGCGCTGGTGGCCAAAGCCGAAGCTGGCAGCGGCATTTCGCGGCAACAAATCGCGCCGCAAACTGTTTTTGTCTCCCATGAAACCTATACTCCGGCGCGCGGCGGCAGCGCCTCGGCTGAGATTCACGCCTTGCGTCAAGTCTTCGGCGAACTCGCGGATCGCATCGTGATCGCCAACACCAAAGGCCTCACCGGTCACGCCATGGCCACGGGCATTGAAGATGTTGTTGCGGTCAAGGCGCTCGAAACCGGCTGCGTGCCTCCAGTCGCAAACTTCAAAGAAGTCGATCCTGAGCTTGGACAGTTAAACCTCTCGAAAGGCGGCGCGTATCCCGTCGAGTACGCAATTCACCTCGGAGCGGGCTTCGGTTCGCAGATCAGCATGATGTTGCTACGTTGGGTGAAGACGAAAGACGGAGTCCGCCGCAGCGCAAACTCTTTGGGCTACGCCTACCGCGTCGCCGATGCCAACACCTGGAGCGCATGGTTAAGCGGCGTAGCGGGCCGCCCGGCAGCCGATCTGGAAGTTGTCCATCGCACGCTACGTGTGCGCGATCAGGTAGCGACAGGGCTTCGCCCCGTCCAAGCGATGCCCAGCCCGGCTTCCACACTTTTTGCGGAGACCGCAACGCCACAAACACCGCCGCCCGCGCCGGTCGTCACGAAACCGGCTTCAGTTCCATCCATTGCGGCGGTTGAGCCAAAGCGCCAGGTTCCGGTCGCTGCAGTCGCAACTCCAACGTCTTCCGCTCAAACGGGACCGGCCTCTGAGGTCGCTCCCAAGAGCGGTTTGAGGACCGATCCGGTCGCTGATCCGGTTAAGGACCGAGTGCTCGCGCTGGTTGCGGAGAAAACCGGTTATCCAGTCGACATGCTCGATCTGGACCTCGATCTGGAAGCGGATCTCGGCGTTGACACTGTCAAACAGGCGGAGGTCTTCGCTACGATTCGTGAGGCTTATAACATTCCGCGCGACGAAAGCCGCAAGCTCCGAGACTATCCGACATTGGCGCACGTTATCCGCTTCGTGTATGACAAGCGTCCCGAACTTACTGCAGTTTCGGCGACAGCGCAGCCAGAAGTTCAAGCTGCCGCAACCGCGACCGTGCCTGAAAACCCGGTGTCTATTGTGCCTGCTGCGCAAGTTGCCGCCGGCGATACCGTCAAGGATCGCATCCTAGCGCTCGTTGTAGAGAAAACCGGCTATCCGAAAGACATGCTGGATTTGGATCTCGATCTCGAAGCCGATCTCGGGGTTGACACCGTGAAACAGGCGGAGATGTTCGCGGCAATTCGCGAGATCTATAACATTCCGCGGGACGAAAACCGCAAGCTGCGTGACTATCCAACCTTGGCGCACGTCATCCGCTTCGTGTTTGACAAGCGTCCCGACCTTACTGCAGTTCCGGCGACAGCGCAGCCAGAAGCTCAAGTTGCCGCAGTCGCAAAAGTGCCTGAAAAGCCGATGTCTGTTGCGCAAGTTGTCGCTGGCGATACCGTCAAGGATCGCATCCTAGCGCTCGTCGTAGAGAAAACCGGCTATCCGAAAGACATGCTGGATTTGGATCTCGATCTCGAAGCCGATCTCGGGGTTGACACCGTGAAACAGGCGGAGATGTTCGCGGCAATTCGCGAGATCTATAACATTCCCCGGGACGAAAACCGCAAGCTCAGAGACTATCCGACATTGGCACACGTCATCCGCTTCGTGTTTGAGAAGCGCCCCGACCTGGAAGGTGTGGCTGCAGCTTCGTCCTCATCGCCATCAACCGCAAGCGTCAACCCGGGATCGGCGCCCACACAATCCGCAGTCGCGTCACCAATCGACGCCGCGGCCTCCGCTCCGATTCAAGCCGATGCCATCCAAGTAAAGGTGCTAGAGATCGTGGCTGAGAAAACCGGCTACCCGAAAGAAATGCTGGACCTCGATCTTGATCTAGAAGCAGACCTCGGCATCGATACCGTGAAACAAGCTGAAATGTTTGCGGCGGTACGAGCTGCCTACAACATTCCACGCGACGAGAATCTGAAGCTGCGAGACTTCCCCACTTTGGCCCACGTGATCAAGTTCGCTCACGACCGGCAGCCGGGCCTGATTCAAGGAAACGCGTTAAGTTCTTCAGTCGCGCGAGAGCATCCGGACGAGTCACGAGCAAAAGAGACCGTGTTCCGATCTGCGGCTTCGGCATTGGATGCAAAGTTATTGGCCGCTTCGCTACCGCCGCTGCTTAGTTTTGATGCGGCCAATCGCATCCCGCGCCGCGTACCGGTTCCAACCCTGCACCCTGCGCTTGCCCTTTGCAAAGCAACGGGCGTCACGCTCGGAGCCGGTCGTCGCGTCGTCCTCATGTCTGACAAGAGCGGCGCAGGAGACGCGTTGGCGCGACGGCTGCATACGATGGGTGTCGAAGTTCTCCGCATCGAAGACACATTCGATGTAGAGAAGCTCACCGAGCGTCTCGAAGCCTGGCTGGCCAAAGGTCCGGCGCAAGGGGTGTACTGGCTGCCTGCGCTTGATATCGAGCGGGGCCTCCGCGACATGGACCTCGCCACCTGGCATGACGCTTTGCGGGTGCGCGTCAAATTTTTGTATGCGGCCATGCGTGTTCTCTACGAGCAGATTGCGACGCCGGGCACGTTCCTCGTTTCGGCGACAAGAATGGGCGGGCAGCATGGCTACGACGAAGCCGGGGCGGCAGCTCCGTTAGGCGGAGCGGTCGTCGGCTTCACGAAAACATACAAGCGCGAGCGGATGGAAGCTCTGGTAAAGGCAGTCGACTTTGAAACGGATCGAAAACCGTCAGAGGTCGCCGACATTCTGATTGAAGAGACGTTGCGTGATCCGGGAGTGGTCGAGATCGGCCACAAGGACGGACTGCGCTGGACGGTAGGACTGCGCGAGCAGCCCGCCGCCAATGGCAAGCCCGGCCTGACGCTCGATGGCACCACCGTGTTTCTCATCACCGGCGCGGCGGGAAGCATCGTATCCGCTATCACCGCCGATCTGGCAACGGCCTCTGGAGGCACGTTCCACCTGCTGGACATGGTGGCCGAGCCCGATCCGGCGAATCCCGATCTGCAACGTTTTGTGACCGATAAGGAGGGCCTCAAGCGCGATCTGTTCGCACGCATACAAGCACGGGGCGAGCGCGCTACTCCGGCTCTCGTTGAAAAAGAACTGGCATCTCTCGAAAGAGCGCGGGCAGCGCAGACCGCGATTGACGCGGTTCGAACCGCTGGTGGTACGGCACACTATTACAGCGTCAACCTCACTGATGCCGATGCTGTCGCCCGAGTCCTACGGCAAGTGCGCGAGCGCAGCGGGCACATCGACGTCTTGCTGCACGCCGCCGGAATCGAGCGCAGCCACTTTCTGCCGGATAAGGATCCGCGCGAATTCGATCTCGTCTTCGATGTCAAGAGCGACGGCTGGTTCAATCTTCTCCACGCCATTGGTGACATGCCTCTCGGAGCAACCGTGGCATTCAGTTCGATCGCGGGGCGCTTCGGTAATGCCGGACAAGCCGACTACAGCGCGGCGAATGATCTGTTGTGCAAGATTACTTCGAGCTTCCGCAACGCTCGTCCGGCTACACGCGGCATCGTGATCGACTGGACGGCATGGGGCGGCATCGGCATGGCGACGCGCGGGTCGATTCCAAAAATGATGGAGCTAGCGGGTATCGACATGCTTCCGGCGGAAGCGGGCATTCCTTTAATTCGCCGTGAACTGACCACGGGAGGAACGCGCGGTGAAATTGTCATCGGGCAGCGTCTTGGCGTTCTCTTGAACGAGTGGGATGCTACCGGCGGACTGGATGTATCGCCGGCCAAAGTACAGACAACGTCGAGTTCAGGATCAACATCGAGTTCAGGAATCATGCTCGGCAAGATCGCGAGTTCGGGACTGCAGAACAGCGTCACGATTGAGACGACTCTGGACCCGGCGATTCAGCCTTTCTTGCATGACCATCAGATTGACGGCAGTCCTGTGTTGCCGGGAGTCATGGGCGTCGAGGCGTTCGCCGAAGCGGCATTGTGCCTGCTTCCCGGCTGGCATGTCGCGGCCATCGAAGATGTGAATTTCCTGTCGCCGCTCAAGTTCTATCGCAACCAACCGCGCACGGTGACGGTCGAGGCAAGCATCCATCCTGCATTGGGCACTCAGTTCGAACCTCAGAATGGACCGCAGCTCGAAACCTTGCTCGCCGACTGCAGCTTGACGGGCAGCCGATTGCTCGCGAATCAGGTCGAACCTCAGGTGACAACGCATTTCAGCGCCGAGGCGCGGCTCACAAAGGGGCGTCCTCAACCCGTTCGCGTGCGGGCACTCGGCTCGCCGGAAGGACAACTCATCGAAGCAGCCTCCATCTATCGCCTTTACTTCCACGGCCCCGCGTATCAAGTCATCGAGCGGGCTTGGTGGGACGGCCACCGGATTATTGGGCTGATGTCAAGGAGCCTGCCGGCGAACCATCTGCCGTCCGAAATGCCGACCTTGATGGCACCGCGCCTGATTGAACTTTGTTTCCAAACCGCTGGCCTCTGGGAAATGGGCGTCCAGGGCCGCATGGGTTTGCCGCAGCACATCGATCGTGTTTCAACATCGCTAGGCGGTCCGGAATCAGTCGAGGCTCGCCTGTATGCCGTGGTCACTCCCGATAGAGATGGCGGCAGCTTCGATGCCGAGGTTGTGGATGCTGGAGGAAACCGTTATCTGCAGCTTAGTGGCTACCGGACGATAGCGCTTCCGAACGCTGTGGATAGCGAAGCGCTGAAGGCTGTGCAGGCCGCGATGTCGCTGGAGGCGTCCGTCGCTTAGGGGCTTAATCTAAGCCCCGGTGAGTCATGCCAAGGTGAGTCATGCCAAGGTGAGTCATGCCGAGGTAAGTCATGCCGAGGTAAGTCACAACAAGGTGAGTCATGAATGTGTATTGGCTGCAACAAGCGGAACAAGACTTGCCGACGGAGAATGACTGGCTGAGCGCTTCAGAAACTGTTTGCCTGAACGCCCTGCGCTTTCCCAAACGGCGCGCCGATTGGCTTCTGGGACGTTGGACTGCGAAGTGCGCTCTTTCCGCTTACCTGGGTGTGCCTGCTCATATCGAGATTTTCAGAAAGATTGATGTAGTGCCGGCGGCGGATGGCGCACCTGAGGCATTTGTCGGCGACAAACGCGCTGGGGTCACGATTTCACTAAGCCACAGATCCGGCCTAGCGATTTGCGCTGTGGCGACAGCTGGCGTCGGCCTGGGGTGCGATCTGGAAATCATCGAGCCACGCAGCGACGCTTTCGTCGCTGACTACTTCACTGCGGAGGAGCAAGCGCGGATTGCGCAAGCGTCTGCCGAGGATCGTGACCGGTTCCAGACTTTGCTTTGGAGCGGGAAAGAGAGCGCGCTCAAAACGTTGCGCGCCGGGCTTCGTCTGGATACTCGGACTGTGATCGTTGATCCCTTCGTTCCGTCATTCGAGGTCGAGGGTTGGAGTCCGCTGACAGTTCGACATACCGCCTGCTATTCGGCGGAAGATCGGGACGACAATTGTAGATATCCTACCTATCAAGTCTTCCACGGCTGGTGGCAAAGTGTCGACAACATCGTGCGGACCGTGGTCGGAGCGCCTGCGCCGGAATCGCCGATTCCATTGAAGGTGCAGGCTCACGCCTTCAGAACGGCTTCCGACTCGGCGAAGAAGCGCGCGGAAAAGTCTGCGTAGAGCATTGGTGCTTGCATGACGGCACGAATACAGTTTCGAGGACCAGCCCGATACCGCCTGCGCAGTGCCGCTGGGTTAAGCCAATCCGTTCTCGAAGTGTCTGCCCGCCGAACGCTCAAGGGCCCGCGCCTGCCGGGGTGGAGCTGGTACGTGGAGGTGGCCAACGAAGTGGCGAAGCGGCGAACTCTCACTGCCTTTGGGATGGAGATCACGGAAGCACGCCGTTATCTCGACTCCGTGCTGATCAAATCCCCGGAGTTGTCGGAAATGGTCATTACTCCGGTTGTGCAAGACAAATTCAGAGGAAGCTGGTTTGTCAGCAAGAATCTTCCCGGCAACAACCTTGCTCCCGAGAGCGAAGAGCCGGCGCGCGTGTGCGTCCTGTATTTCCATGGCGGTGGTTACTCGTATTATCCTCAAGCCTACAACCACTTCATTGCGCTGATCACGCTGGCTGCTAAATCCAGAACCTTTGCCCTGGATTACAGGCTCTCACCCGAGCATCGATTTCCGGCGCAGCTTGGCGATGCACTCCATGCCTATCGCTGGCTGCTGGCTGAGGGCGCCGATCCTAGTCATGTGATCTTTGCCGGTGACTCGGCGGGTGCGAATCTTACGTTGGCTTTGCTGATTGCCGCGCGCGAGTCGAAACTGCCCTTGCCGGCGTTGGCCATTGCACTCTCTCCGCCAACTGACTTCGAAGCCGAGTTTCTCGAAACTGGCCTTGGCGGCGAAGGCAACATTGATTCGATTAATAAGGATTGGATTGATAAGCGCATGCTGGAGCAGTGGGCGGATTGGTTCTGCGACGCTGCCGATCGCAGCAGGGCATTGGTATCGCCGATACGGGCTGACCTCGGCGGCCTTCCTCCGATTTATATACAGGCTGGGCGCGCCGAGATTCTGTATCCGAGCATTCAGGCATTCGCAGATCGCGCTCTGGAGCAAGGAGCGGATGTGATCCTTGAGGGCTGGGAGGAGATGACTCATGATTTCCAGCTGTTTGGACTCGATTCCCCGCCGAGCGCGGATGCGCTGCGACGAATTGGACGCGTGATTGATGCGCGGCTTCGCGGGCAGGAGAAAGAGGGGACGGTCAAGGTGTGAATAGTCAGGTTTGCAATTCAGCGATTGCGGAAACCTCGGAACGGAGCTATGACGGCGTGCAATCTACACCGCGCCGCAACAACCAGACCGATTTCGACTTCGATTTTGACTTTATTATTATCGGCTCGGGCTTTGGCGGCAGTGTTGCCGCGCATCGGCTGACAGAAAAGGGTTATAAAGTCGCGGTCATGGAGATGGGGCGGCGCTGGACGCCGGACAACCTGCCGCGCACGAGTTGGTCGCTCCGCCGCTGGATTTGGCGGCCCAACCTGGGTCTGCGCGGATTCTTCAACCTGCGGTTTTTTAAACATGCCACTATTTTCCATGGCTGCGCGGTGGGGGGCGGATCGATCACCTTTGCCAGCACGTTGCTTCCGCCTCCGGCGAAAGTTTGGGAGAACGGATCTTGGCGGGGATTGGCCGATTGGAAATCGGAGATGCCCGGGCATTACGAAACCGCCGCGCGAATGCTGGGGGTGACGAAAAACAGAATTCTTGGTCCAGCCGACCATCTCTTGAAAAAAGCTGCGGATGCGGCCGGGTTTGGCCACACGTTCTATTGCACGAACGTGGGCATATTCCAGGCTGCCGAGGGAGAGGAGAGCAATCAGACTTTTGCCGATCCTTTTTTCGGGGGCGAGGGTCCGGCGCGCACTACTTGTATAGGGTGCGGAGGGTGCATGATGGGCTGCAGGTATGGGGCGAAGAATACGCTCGACCTCGGCTATCTCTATCTCGCCGAAAAACATGGTACGCGAATCTTTCCCGAGACGAGAGTTGTGAACGTTAGGCCGATCGTTAATCCGATCATTAATCCTATCGACGGGGCTGGCGCCGATTCGGATGGCAGCGCTGGATATGAAGTGGAGACCGTGAAGTCTACGGCGTGGATTCGACGGCAGCGCCAACGCTTCACCTGCCGCGGAGTGGTCTTCTCGGCATCGTCGCTCGGCACGATGGAGCTTCTGTTTCGGCTCAAGGAAAAGGGCTCGCTGCCGGCGATCAGCAATCAGTTGGGGCAGCATGTGCGCACGAATTCCGAGTCGCTTATTGGAGCGCGCACGCCGGGCTACTCACAGGATCTGTCGCAGGGCGTGGCCATTGGATCGGGAATTTATATTGACGAACACACGCACATTGAAGCCGTCCGCTATCCCAGCGGCTCCGACACCATGGGCGTTTTAACCACCATTCTTACGAATGGCCAGCCTGGTCCGCGGCGGATTGCGCTTTGGCTGAGGAATGTTTTGGTTTCGTTGTTGCGGCATCCTTTTAAGACGGTGCGCGTGCTGCAGCCAGTGGGATGGGCGCGGGAGTTTGTCTGTCTGCTATGCATGCAGGCGCTCGATGGCGAGATCGAGATGCGATGGCAACGTCCGTGGTTCTGGCCGTTCAGGAAGTTTCTGGTGAGCCGGGGCGAGAAGGTGCCGACTTACATTCCGAAGGCGAACGAGTTCGCGCAGAAATACGCGCAGCTTACCGGCGGGTTTCCGATGAGCATGCTGCCGGAGATTCTGTTCGACGTGCCGGGCACGGCGCACTGTATAGGAGGCTGCGTGATTGCCGATTCTTCAAGCCGCGGCGTGGTCGACTCTCGCCACCGCGTTTTCAACTACAAGAATATGTACGTCTGCGATGGATCGGTGGTGGCGGCTAATCTTGGAGTGAATCCCAGTTTGACTATTACGGCGCTGGCGGAACGGGCGATGAGTTTTGTGCCGGAGGCGGCGGAGACGGATTGGAAGGATTCGGCCGAGGGCAGCGGCAAGGCGGGTTGACCGACGGCTGTGTTCACTATTAAGTTACTATGTAAATAGTACGGACCCCCTCCGCCGCTATTTTTTTAAATCGTCGATCTTTAGAATCATTGCGTTAGGAGGAAATTCGGCAGTGTCCTAATAGTGCGTTGAAAAAGGCCACTCATGAGGACGTGGCCTGATTCTCAAATCGGGCTTCAGGCTGGCGACAACCAATCGTCCTTCGTTGTTTCTTGCGTGAGCGTGCATGAGCTTCCGTAGTGCCCTGGGTATGCCTGGCTCACGTGGACGCGAGGTTGGCAGTCGATCCGACGGGCAACAGGCGGTCTAAGAGCGCTTGCTCCCCCTTTAGCCACAGACGGCCGCTATAAAGGAGAGCGCTGCACTGGAGGGTGAGCCAGTCGCGCTTCATGAGGGGCGAGCGGAATTCCTTGCGATGCTGGAGCCAATGCTGGGCTACGTGGCGCGCGATGGTGAGTCCGAAGGCGGTGGTTTTGTCGGAGGCTCCGATGTCGCCGAGGATTCCATCGAGCGTGAACATTACTTTTGACAACATAATCAGCGGGCCGGGGAACTTGATTCCTTTCATGGCTAGGCGTTCGAGCAGGCGCATGGCATCGACGCCGCTCGGCAGGCGGACGGGAAGTGCGTCTAGAAAGCGCTTTACCAGCTCCGCTACCGCCTCGCCGCGCGCTGACGAACTTTTGATGTGCTGCTGAGTGAGCGCCAGGACTTCGTTGCAGGTGCCTACGGGATCGCGCAAGGCTACCATTAGAAACAAGAGCGCGAGATGGCGGCGCTGATTGCGACTCAGGCGCTCGCGCAGAGCCCAGTCGATGATGGCGAGTTCTCCGGTGCGGTTGTTATAGAGCAAATTGCCGGCATGAGGATCGCCGTGAAAGATGGCATTTTCCTGGGAGGCCAAAAGAGGGACGGCGACCAGCGCTTCGATGAGCTGCTCGGCAATTTTTTTTCGGCGCGCGGCGGGCAGGCGCGCGGCGGCGCTGGTTACCTTGATGCCTTTCTCTTCGGTCAGCGCCGTGATTCGGGAGGTGCAGAGGGGCTGAATCAGGCGCGGAATTCGGACGCCTTTCATATTCCGATAAAGATTCCAGGCTTCGAGCAACGTCTTTTGCTCGCGCGGAAAGTTGACTTCGTGGCGCAAGAGGCGGCGGACTTTTTTGAAGGTATCGGGAAGCAGGTTGGCTGGAAATCCGTAATGGCGGTGCTGATCGCTGAAATATTGGGCCAGGCCTTGCAGGTAATCCATGTCTTCGGCAAAGTATTCGGGGATGTGCGGCTTTAGAACTTTGAAAACACCTCGCTCGCGCTTTCCGGTGGCTGGGTCTTGCCAGGTGAAGCGGATGACCGCACTGACACTGGCTTCGGAGAGGATGGACGGCGCAATCTTCACGGAATATTTTTTGATTTTCGGGCCGAGCTCTGATTCGATGATCGCGACTACGTCTTCGGGGCGAACGTCGCGAATTCCGTTTTCCAGGCGGGCTAGCGCGTTGCGCAGCGCGGGACGGAGGTGTTGATTGCGGGCGATGACCTGTCCCAGTTTTTGCAGGCCGGGAACCTTCGCGATCAGCCGCAGCAGGCGCTGCTCGGCTGTGGTGTTGGGTGGAAGCTCTAGCTGCTCCACTAATTTTGGGGCGAGACGCGCGGGGGAAAGATGGGCGACCACGAACATCATGGCGTCGCGCACGGGCGGACGCCAGTTCTCGTATGCTTTCGGAACTAATCGGGTCACGGGGACGATGGCGTCGACGATCCATTTCGCCATGGTGTCGCGCATGGCCTGGCCCATCGGACTGCGCAAGGCGGCTTCAATGGCGGCGATCTGCTCGGCGGGTGTCGCACCTTTGGGCAGGAAGTTGGTTAGCGCGGCGCGCAACTGGTTGGGGCCTAGCTGGCGCGATTCATCTTGCCGCGATGAATCTTCGACAGATCCTGTTTCGACAACGGACGCAGCGTTGGTTGACGCATTGACAGCGGGCTTGGCAGTGGCGGGCGATTCGACGATAGCCGAAGAGACTTCGGATGAACCCGGCATTGGTGAGCACCCTGCTTTATAACGTTACCCCAATGCCTGCAGTCGACGCTGTGATTAGTGTCACGGGATCATGAGCGGGCTGGACTGTGTCTTGACGAGCTCGCGGCACTGGCGGGCGATCATCCAATCTTCCTGCGCGTGAATCACCAGGACTCGGACGGGGGCGTCGGGTGCGGCGATGTCGGTATCCTGGACAAAGGGCGATTGCGCGTTCTTCGCCGGGTCGTTCTTCGTCGGGTCGTTCTTGGCCGGATCGTTCTTCGTCGAATCTAGGCGCACGCCGAGGAACGACAGATTGTCGCAGACCGCGGCGCGAACTTCGTGGGAATTTTCGCCGACTCCGGCCGTGAATACGAGAGCATCGATGCCGCCGAGAACGGCCGTCATGGCGCCGATTCCAGAGCGCAGGCGATGGACATACATATCGAAGGCCAATTTTGAGCGCTCCATTTTTGCGGGTTCGGCGCCGTTTTTGCAGGCGGCAAGAACCTCGCGCATATCGCTTGAGACTCCCGAGATTCCTAGAAGGCCCGATTTCTTGTTGAGCACATCATCCAGTTGCTCATCTAAAAAATGCCTTCGCCGCATCAGGTAGGTGAGGACGCCGGGATCGACCGAGCCCGAGCGCGTGCCCATCATCAAGCCTTCGAGCGGGGTAAAACCCATGGTCGTATCTACGCTGCGGCCTTCGCGAATGGCCGCCAGCGAGCAGCCATTGCCGAGATGGCAAGTCACCAGTCTTAACGAGTTCGGGTGCTTGCGTAACAACTGCGCGGCACGCTCGGCGCAATATTGATGATTGATGCCGTGGAATCCGTAGCGGCGAATTCCCTGCTCGAACCACTCGTACGGGCCGGGATAGGTTTTCGCCGCCAAAGGCATGTGGCGATGAAAACCAGTGTCGAAGACGGCAACCTGGGGCACGGAACCGAGTAATTTCCAAACAATATGCATGCCTTCGAGTTCGGCACGATTGTGGAGCGGCGCAAAAACGGAAACGTTCTCGATCGCCGTTTTGACCTCGGCGGTAACGAGCGCGGGCTCGAAATACTGCGGTCCGCCGTGGACCACGCGATGTCCGACCACATCAATCTCAGAGGGGGAGGATACGCCCTGCGCCTCTCCGGTCCAGAGGCTGGTGAGGAGGCGCTCTACCGCTTCTCCACGAGATCCGACCGGCGTCTGATCTTTTCGAGAAGCGCCGCGCGAGTTTCTGATGGTGAATTGGGCCTGATGATCCTCCCATTCGATTTTGCCCTCCCAAATACACGCGGGAGGGTTGTCGGGGAGCGTGTCTCCAATTTCGTAGAGACAACTCTTCTGACTGCTGGAACCGGAGTTGAGAACTAAAATTTTCATGAAGTCGCGGCCCCTGGGGCGTGGTGTCCCGGGAGGAAACTATATATTGCAACGGCCTGATAAAAAGTGGGGGCCGTTGAAAACACAAGGTCCCTCCGCTCCGCTTCGCTTCGGTCGGGATGACAAAACTTAGTTCTGGGATTTGTGGGACAGCACATTAGTAAGGCCACGTCCAGTCTCGGATTTCGGGCATATCGTCTCCGCGCACTTGAATGTATTGTTTGTGCTCGACCAGTTTGTTGCGCAGGAACTGCTTGAAGTGGCCTCCCACTTTTTGGAGTCTGGGAACGCGGTCGACGACATCTCCGGCGAGGTGAAAGCGATCGAGATCGTTGAGGACGGTCATGTCGAAGGGGGTTGTGGTAGTGCCCTCTTCTTTGTAGCCGCGGACGTGGAGATTGTCATGATTGTGGCGGCGATAAGTGAGACGGTGAATCAGCCAGGGATAGCCGTGATAGGCGAAGATGATGGGCTTATCCACGGTGAACATGGAATCGAAATCGACGTCGGAAAGACCGTGCGGATGTTCGCTTGACGGCTGAATCGTCATCAGATCGACAACGTTGATGACGCGAATCTTGATGTCGGGGAAATGCTGGCGCAAGAGATCGACGGCCGCCAGGGTTTCGAGAGTGGGTACGTCACCGGCGCAGGCCATCACCACATCGGGCTCGACGCATTTATCGGTGCTGGCCCACTCCCAGATGCCGATGCCGGTGGTGCAGTGTTCGATGGCTGATTCCATGTTGAGGTACTGCAAGGCAGGTTGCTTGCCGGCTACGATCACATTCACATAGTGGCGGCTGCGCAGACAGTGATCGGCGACCGAGAGCAGGCAATTGGCGTCGGGCGGAAGGTAGACGCGGACGACGTCAGCCTTTTTGTTCACCACATGATCGATGAAGCCGGGATCCTGATGGGTGAATCCATTGTGATCCTGGCGCCAGACGTGCGAGGTCAATAGATAATTGAGGGACGCGATGGGACGTCGCCACTCAATTTGGCGAGTAACCTTCAGCCATTTGGCGTGCTGGTTGAACATGGAATCGATGATGTGGATGAATGCTTCGTAGCAGGAGAAAAAGCCGTGACGGCCGGTGAGGAGGTAACCCTCGAGCCAGCCCTGGCACATGTGCTCGCTGAGCATTTCGAGGACGCGGCCGTTTTGCGAAAGATGTTCGTCGACGGGAAGGATCGGCTCCATCCACTCCTTGTCGGTGACTTCGTAGAGGGCCTCGAGGCGATTGGAGGCGGTTTCATCGGGGCCGAAGACGCGGAAGTTTTTGGAGTCGGCGTTGCACTTCATGACGTCACGCAAGAAGACGCCGAGCACGCGGGTTGCTTCGGCATTCTCGGTGCCGGGTTTCGGAACCTTGACCGCATAGTCGCGAAAGTCGGGCATCACCAGGTCGCGCAATAAGATGCCGCCATTGGCGTGCGGATTCGCACCCATTCTGCGATCGCCCTTGGGAGCCAGTTCCGCGAGTTCAGGGATCAACCTGCCGTTTTTGTCGAACAATTCTTCGGGGCGGTAACTCTTCATCCAGTCTTCGAGAATCTTTATGTGGGCCGGCTTGGTTTGCAGATCAGCCACGGGCACTTGATGAGCTCGCCAGGTGCCTTCAATCTGTTTGCCATCGACCATCTTCGGCCCTGTCCAACCCTTCGGACTACGTAGGACGATCATCGGCCAAACGGGCATGGTTGAAGCCCCCGCATTGGCGTCTTTCCGGCGAGCGGCGTCGTTTTTTCGAGCAGCGTCCTGTATCGATCGAATTTCCTTGACGATCGTGTCCAGGGTTCCGGCCATCAACTGATGCATGGCTTCCGGCTCGTGGCCTTCGGCGAAATACGGCTTCCAACCGTAGCCGGTGAAAAAATTGGTTAGTTCCTGATCGTCCATGCGCGCGAGCACGGTGGGATTGGCGATCTTATAACCGTTGAGATGGAGAATCGGCAACACGGCGCCGTCACGCGCGGGATTAAGGAACTTGTTGCCATGCCAACTGGTGGCTAGCGGACCGGTTTCAGCCTCGCCGTCACCGACTACGCAGCAGGCGAGAAGGTCAGGATTGTCGAATACCGCTCCGCAGGCGTGCACGATGGAATAGCCTAGTTCTCCGCCTTCGTGGATGGAGCCGGGAGTTTCGGGCGCGGCATGGCTCGGAATGCCTCCGGGAAAAGAAAACTGTTTGAAGAGCCGCTGTAATCCCTCTTCGTTCTGAGTGATGTTTGGATAGAGCTCGGTGTACGTACCCTCAAGATAGGTATTGGCGACCATCCCCGGGCCGCCGTGTCCGGGACCAGCCAGATAGATGACATTGAGATCGTACTTCTTGATCAGGCGATTGAAATGGGCATAGATGAAGTTGAGACCGGGGGTGGTCCCAAAATGTCCCAAGAGGCGCGGCTTGATATGTTCGATGGTCAGCGGCTCGCGCAGCAGCGGATTGGCGTAGAGATAAATCTGGCCGACGGAAAGATAGTTGGCGGCGCGCCAGTAAGCATCGATCTTGCGAAGTTCTTCGGAGCTTAGGGGTTCGGTGGACGCTTGATGAGGGGTGGAGTTTACAGCGGCTGGGGGAGTCATCGAATCCTGCCTTTCGTTTTTTCTCTCCTTGATTATCTCAATATTCTGGCCGTGTTGGTTTTCTGGAAAGGCCTCCGCCTGCGCTCGAAGGGACCTACCTCTTTAGTCGGACTGGCGAGTCGGGTTCATAGGGGAAGAAACCGTGTGTTTGCAATCACAGAGTTATGTATATGCAATCACTGATTTTTGTCGATTAGGGCCTAGTCTGGATTGTTTATGATCCTGACTCCTAAGAAGTTCCTCCCGGTGGGTCAGGTGAACTGTTGTATTAATCCTCAACTATCAAGCGTTTAAGGAGAATCCATCATGTATGCACGCATTGTTGAATTTGTTCCGAAGCCGGAGAAGAAGGAAGAAATCGTAAATGTTGTGCGCAAGGAAGTATTGCCGCTGCTGAAACGGCAGCAAGGGTTCCTGGAGTTTCTGCCTTTCATGCCTGAGAGTAAGACGGACAACATTATTGGCGTCACGCTCTGGGCGGAAAAGCATGAAGCGGATCGTTATGAGCGCGAGGTTTATCCCAAGGTAGAAGCCATCCTGAAGCCGTATTTGGCTGCCCCCATTAGCTTTAAGCACTACAACGTCGAAACCTCGCTGTGCCAGCACTTCGCCGAAGCTCTGTGGTCGGAAGTTTAGTCGCTGGAGTGAGTCGATAGCTAGGAGGCTGCGGAAAAAGTGTTTTCCGCGCCGGGGTCTCGCCTCAGCGGCTAAAGCCAGCGCTGAAAACAAGCCGGTATCGCATCGGTAAACTGCTCCACCCGGTCACGCCAAAACCGGGCGTGCTGGCGACCCCGGCGCTGCGCCACCCAAAAACAAGCGCAAACCCGACTTTTTCCGCAGGCTTCTAGGGTGCTGAAGTGCAGGAAAACTAGTCCGGACGGGAGGGGGGCTGGAGCGGGGTTGCCGCTCTGGCTTCGGCCCGAAAAGGCATCTCCTTTCGAGTTCCTCTCTCTGATGTGATCTATGTCACATAGGCCTGTACCGGCTATCATGGCTGCAACGATTGCAGGCATTGAGACTGTAACTGAAGATCGTTGTCTGGAGATCATTGTTGTAAAGGTCGTTTTCTGGACCGGAGGCCGTCATGATGATGCTTTATCGGCTGGTTCGCCTGATCGAGACCCATTCCCAAGCCCTGGCCGGCTGCCTTCTCGATCAAGTACAAAGCTCTGCCTTAACCCCCAGCTTCCGGAAATATGTGCCATCCGAAGAACTCAAAGATCGGGTGTACGAGATCTACCATCATCTGGGAGAGTGGCTCATAGGCAAGGATGAATTCCACCTGGAGGAGCGCTATTTGAAGATTGGGGCGAAGCGGGCGGAGCAGAGGGTGCCGCTGAGCGAGGTGGTTTGGGTTATTGTGCTGACGAAAGAGAACCTATGGGAGTTCATCAAGAAAGAATCAGTTTTGGAGCGTCCAGTTGAAGTGTTCGGCGAACTGGAAATGCTGCAGTTGCTGGAGCAGTTTTTTGATCGAGCGATTTACTATGCGTCGGTGGGTTACGAACTGGAGGTCTCGAGCCAATCTCTAAAGGAAACGGGCGCAGCATCCGATAGAGGTGCAGATTGAAGTGCGGATAGAAGTGCGGATGGAAGTGTAGCCGGGAGAGAAAGAGAAAAGGAGCCGACCGGAGATGTCCTGGGAAAAAGAGTACGAGAGAAAACTGCAAACGCCGGACGAAGCCTTGCGCTGCGTCGAGTCGGGGATGCGAGTGTATATCCAGCCCGGGTGCGCGGAGCCGGAGACGCTGGTAGAGGCTCTGATGCGTCGAGGCCCGGCGGTTCGCGATGTGGAAGTGGTCCACATGATGACCATGGGATGCGCTCCCTATGTGGCGCCGGAGATGGAGGGTCATTTCCGGCACAATGCGGTTTTCATTGGCGGCAATGTGCGCGACGCCATCAACGACGGGCGGGCGGACTACACACCCATCTACCTCAGCGAGATCGAGGGGTTGTTTGAAAGCGGCGAAATGCCGATCGACGTTGCGCTGATCGAGGTGTCGCCTCCGGATTCGCACGGTTACTGCAGCTTTGGGGTGGGGGTGGATACCACGTTGACGGCCGCTAAGTGCGCCCGCTGGGTGGTGGCGCAGATCAATGACTTCATGCCCCGTACTTATGGCGACAGCTTCATCCATGTGAATGACATCGATGTGGTGGTGGATTCGTCGCGGCCGCTCTGCGCATTCAAAAAACCAGCAATCACCGAATTGCACGTCGCGATCGCGCGCAATGTAGCGGGACTGATCGAAGATGGAGCGGTGCTGCAGACCGGGATCGGCGGAATTCCTGACGCCGTGCTTCCCTTCCTCAGCGATCGTAAGGATCTAGGGGTGCACAGCGAGCTAGTTTCGGATGGAGTGATTCCGCTGATTGAGTCGGGGGTGATCACGGGCGCGCGCAAAAACTTTAAACCGCGCAAGATCATTCTGGGCTTCGCGCTGGGATCAAAAAACCTTTTTGAATTTGTCGACAATAATCCGATCTTCGAGTTCCGTACCACGGCTTATACGAACGATCCTGGGCTGATTGCCAGGAACGACAACATGGTGGCCATCAATTCGGCGCTTCAGATCGACTTGACGGGGCAGGTTTGCTCGGACTCGGTCGGAACGCGTTTCTACAGCGGGATCGGCGGCCAGGTGGACTTTCTTCGCGGAGCATCGCGCTCGAAGGGGGGCAAACCGATTATCGCCATCTCGTCGACCGCCAAGAATGGCAAGATCTCACGGATCGTCCCGATGTTGAGCCCGGGCGCGGGAGTGGTCACTTCGCGCGGACTGATCCGTTACGTGGTCACCGAGTACGGTGTAGCCTACTTGCACGGTAAGACGATACGGGAGCGGGCGCAGGCGCTGATTGAAATCGCGCATCCCAGCTTCCGCGAAGAACTCTACGAATACTGTGAAAAAACAAAATGGCTGTACCGACCGCAGGCGGCATCGGCGCAACCATCCGCATCAGCCACCGCTGCCCCGGTTGTTTCTTCAGAGAAATAAGTTCGCGGTTTCGTTATGGCAAATCAAAATGCTGGACGTCAAAATGATGGCCAAGTGATTATCTGCGCAAGGCTGCAGGAACTGGGTTTCGCACGAGAAAAACATATCAAGCTGTATGGAGAGGAGTTCGAACTGGTCTCTAATCCCGTTCCCGACGGGGACGGATTTGCGGTGGAGGGGGTTGCGCGGACGTCGGGCAATTTGCGGCGAATGCGTATTCCGCTCTCGCTGATCCACACTCTGAGGAAAGAGCTGGCGTTCGATCATCCCTCTGAAGTCGCGGCTTGATGGCGGCAATTCGGTGACGCCGTTCCAGCCCTCAAGTCTTTTCTAATCTCTCCTCTTCTTTTCTAATCTCACCCTTCGGTGAGCCGAATCACTCCGATGTGTGTTTAAGATCACTTCACGCTGGCTCATTTAATAGTAGCGTGTTTACTAGGTACGTGTGCCAATTTGCACGGTTCAAGGCGTCTTTCGCTTTAGGGCGCGCAAAATTGGAGAGAGTTATGGTGTCGAAGCGCACGAATCCTTCCAGTTCGGGCGAACTTCGGTTCTTGCTTGACGAGAGAATTGTCTATCCGACGATCGCATCGGCGCACTGCGTTTCTCATCCGACAGCCGATTCCCGCAGCCATCCGGTCGTAACGGTTAAGAATTGTCCTCTGCTGCGAATAGCGGCCCTTACACGCAGCTAAGAAGGAGGCACTTATGTCAGCGGTTCCACAGATACAAAATCAGGAGCAAAAGCAAAGCATTGGATTCAAGCAGATTTTGGTTGCGACTGATTTTTCGGATGCCTCACAAAGAGGATTCGACTATGCCGTCGCTATGGCACGACACTATGGTTCCGCGCTTTTGGTCGTGCACTCCATTTCGCCGGAGCCGAACGCGGCTATTCCGATCTATCCGCTGCCACGGGAACTGGACCGCGCCCGGCTGGAAGCGGAAGAGGAAATGAAAAAACTCAGCGGGAAAACGCGAGCTCACAATCTGAATGCCCGCTTTATTCTCGAACAAGGTTCAGTATGGGAGGTTCTTGCTTCGGTGATACAGCGCCAAAAAGCCGATCTGCTGGTGCTGGGTACTCGCGGACGGAGCGGGCTGAAAAAGCTCGCACTCGGTTCGGTTGCGGAAGAGGTGCTGCGCATGGCTCCTTGCCCGGTGCTTACGATTGGTCCGAATGCAGCGGTCGCAGGCTCTGGCGCGATTGAGTTCCGGCGGATTCTTTTTGCCACCGATTTCGGGCCGACTGCCGCTAAAGCTTTGCCCTATGCCGTGTCGATCGCGGAAGAATATGGGGCCGCGCTTGTGATGCTGCACATGGTGCCACCGATGCCGGTTGCCGATCTGGGGCCCTCGGTTTACGCTCCGTCGGTTAGTGGCGCTGAGACACTGGCGAAGTGGCAAAAGACAGAACGGGACGAGAGCGCAAAGAAGTTGAGGGAATTGCTTCCCACCCATAGCCGGCTGGCGGCGGAAGCGGAATGCCTGGTGGGCATGGATTTTCTGCCGGAAGGCATCCTCGACGCAGCGGCGGCTCATAAAAGTCAGTTGATCGTAATGGGTACGAGCCGAACTCCCTCGCCGCGGGTAGCTGCGCATAATCCATGGACGCTTACTCATGCGGTTATTGTTCGTGCTAATTGCCCGGTGCTGACGGTCAGCAGTAAGGAGTGGGCTTGAAAAGGTCGGCTATGTCGGACTCGAAGAAAGCCCGGGACCCGCTTGAAGCCCTGCGCTTCGAGTTGAAATTCTTGGATGAAGGAGGGTATAGCTGTTCACCTGACATGCCATGGCGGGCACCGTACATTTTTGAGGAGTCCCCGAGCTGCCTGAACTATAAGAACCCTGCCCGGCCGCATCCTTGCAGCGAATGCGTGCTGATGCGGTTTGTTCCCCTCGAATCGCGCTCACGTGATGTGCCGTGCCGATTTATACCGCTCGACGACGAAGGACAGACGATCGACTCTCTCTACCGTACCGGCAGCCGCGCGGAGATGGAACAGGCACTGCGCAAATGGCTGCAGCAGGAGATCAACCGCATCGAAGCAGAAGCGCGCGCCAGCTAGCTGGCGTTCAAACACGGAACAGGAAGTGCCATGGGTCAGGAGTTGACCATTTTTTGAAGCGCGGCGCGGTTGCGGATGATCAACGTTGCGCCCTTCAATTGCAGAAGTTGTTTCTTCTTGAACTGCGAAAATAAGCGGCTCACCGTTTCGCGCGTCGTGCCAATAATTTCGGCGATTTCCTCATGGGTGAGCGTCAGCTTTAGCTGCACGGGACCGCCATTGTGCGGCTCGCCATTCGAACTATTCGACCAGCCCAGCAGCAGTTTTGCGAATCTTTCTGAAGGGGAAGTGCTCAGTCCCAGGGTTCGAATTCCTTCGTAGGCAGCGTAGTAATTGCGGCTGAGCTGTTCAGCCACTCGCACGGCAACTTGTCCATACTCCCGCATAAAGGCGAGCAAGGAATCGCGAGTTATGAAATTGGCTTGGCCAGGCTCAATCATCTCGGCAGTCACTTCGTAGGGCCGATTGGAAATCGCGGCACTCAGGCCGAGAACGTCTCCCGCCTCGGAGATTTTGGTGATGACGGTCTTGCCCTCGGACGAGGAAGTGGAAAGTTTCGCTTTTCCCGTGCAAAGCACAAACACTCCTCGGGGCTGCTGCCCTTCAATAAAGAGCATCGCGGATTTTGGGTAGGTGGCGGAGGAGCGGATCTCATTCAATCTTTGCACTGCGGCGGGCGGCAGGTTGCAGAACAAATGTTCTTCCCGCATCGGGCAGGTGAGGCAGTTATCGAGAATGTTCAGCCCGTAGGGAGCCCTCATTCGGCAAAGTTACCCAGGAAAATTGTATCACCGATCTCGGTGAGATTCTTGGGGTGACTAGGATCACGAAGTGGGGTGACTCCGCGTATGGCCGCAACGGCTGGTCGGTAGGAAAATGAATTTGCACGGGAATTATGGAAGCTGTGCAGATGGAGGTTTCCATGATCACGGCAAACGAAACCAAGGAACCGGAGGTAAGTAACAGCGTTCAAGGAGCAGAGCAGCGGCCGGAAGCGCGATTGTTGTCGCGAGGGCCAGTTCCGCCAGGATCAGCGCCGCCAATAAGAGTGGATGGTTTGTTCAGCGACGTTCTGCTGGAAAGTGACAGCCCGCAGCGCCGGCGCCGAACACTCTCGGCGGTTTTGTCATTCGTCGTTCAATGCCTGGTAGTTGGAGTGTTGCTCATAGTGCCCTTGATGTTCACCGATGCTTTACCCCAGCAACAATTGCTGACATTTCTCATGGCGCCACCTCCGCCTCCGCCGCCACCACCGGCGGCGTCTGTAGCTGCGGCCAAAGTTGTGCGGCGCGCGGAAAGCGAGATCATGAACGGGCAATTGCGCACGCCGACGAAGATTCCACAAACTGTGCAGATGATTCGAGAAGAAGAAACGCCGCCCGATCTCTCGGGTGGAGGCGTTCCGGGTGGAGTGCCCGGTGGAATTCCAGGTGGGCAGGTGGGCGGGGTCATCGGTGGAATTCTGAGCTCGACTTCGAATGCTGCTGTGCCGAAATTGTCGCTACCAGCGGCTCCGAAACGCATTCGCGTCTCTCAAGGCGTAACCGAGGGAAGGTTGATTCAGAAAATTGAACCGAAGTATCCGCCGCTCGCAATTGCGGCGCGCATACAAGGTCAGGTAGTGCTCAGCGCAGTCATCGACAAAGCCGGCCTGATCCAGAACCTGGTGTTAGTAAGCGGACATCCGATGCTGGTTCCGGTGGCAATCGACGCCGTCAAACAGTGGCGCTACCGGCCGTTTCTGCTGAATGGCGAACCGGTCGAAGTGGAAACCACGATCACCGTGAATTTCGAACTTAGTCACTGAAGCCACGACGATCCTGTGAGCCGGATCTCGGAAATAGAATCTCGGACCTAGATCTCGGGATCGCGTCTCAAAAACATGAAGGGAGTGATGACGCCATGGAAGACCAGCATCGATTTCAAGTAGTCGCATGGTGGGCTGCTGGCTCGACGGGTATTGCAAAATCTAGTTCCGCTCCCAATGCTATTCATTTCACTTCTCCCCCAGCTTTTGGCGGGCTAGATGGCAGATGGACGCCGCAGGACTTGCTGCTCTGCGCAGTTGCCAGCTGCTATACCACTACGTTTCGAGCTGTCGCGGAGAATTCGAAATTTGAGTACACCGACCTGCAGGTGGATGTGGAAGGCACCATCAGCAAGACGGACGAGGGTTATCGCTTTGTCAAAGTGTGCGTTCGCCCCAACCTGATCATTCCTCATGAAAGCGAGCACGAACAGGCGCGAGGCCTCAAGCTCTTGCAAAAGGCGGAAGGCTTGTGCCTGGTGTCGCACGCTCTCGCGATCAAACCACGGTTCGAGCCTCGCGTGCAGGTCGGTGAAGAACGCGGCAGCGGCGAGCCTTTGCCGGTTTCCGGCAACGAATATTTCGGATAAAAACGGCAACCGCTCTGGGAGTCGGGTTTATTAGAAGTGAATCGATGATTTGGATTTGGCCATCACCGGGAAGGTGACAGGCTGAGGCTGCGGTCGCCTTTCCAGAATCGTACCTCTGGAGGTGGTTATGCGCACAGTGCCAGCAGGCAAGCGAATCGCCCTTAGGAACGTTCTGTTCGCAACCGATTTTTCCTCTTGCTCCGATGCAGCCCTGCCTTATGCATTGTCAATCGCACGGCGGTATGCGGCTACGCTTTATGCAGCCCATGTCATGCCGACGAAGGCGGAGATGGTGCTGCTCTCGCCGGAAACCTGGCCGACGCTGGCAGAGGAAGAAGACAAGCGGGTCCGGGCGTATTTCAGACAGCTCGACAACCAGTTGCAGGAACTTCCCCACGAAGTGCTGATGCCGAGAGGCAAGGTGGCGGCTGCTCTCGCCCAGGTCATCGAAGAACGCAGGATTGACTTGCTCGTACTGGGCACGCATGGCCGGACGGGGGTGGGCAAACTGTTCCTCGGTTCGGTCGCCGAGGACGTTTTCCGGCGCGCGGCGTGTCCGGTCATGACGGTAGGTCCGCACGTTTCCTCGAGGCCAGCGAGCGAGATTCGAGTTCAGCGGGTTTTGTTCGCCACGGATTTCACGGACGAGTCGTTGGCCGCGCTCCCCTATGCCTTCTCGTTGGCCGAGGAAGCTCAGGCACACATCACATTACTGCACGTGGTCGAGCAACCGGCGGCAGGCATTGTGGACCTGGAGGAAGTCACAGCGGCGTTGATGCGGCGCCTGCAAAAATTGGTGCCGGCTGAAGCCGAGCCCTGGTGCCAGGCAGAATGCTTGCTGGAGTTCGGCCAGCAGTTCGCGCCGCCCGCACAACGAATTCTTGAGATCGCGAAAAATCAAAGAGTGGATCTGATCGTTCTTGGAGTGCGTCCCGTGCAGGGCAAATTTGGGCTGACTACACATCTCGCCAGCACAACCGCCCAGATCTTGACCCAGGCCCTGTGCCCAGTGCTTACCGTGCGCGGCGGCGGCCGTGATCTGAAGCAGGACTACATTAATCTAATCGAACTGCCCCGCTAGAACGCTTCCCATGCGGATGTTCATTCTCAAAGCAGTTAATCTCGCTGCGCTAGAATCAAAGCGTGAGGAGCGATTATGACTGAAGCTGGTGTCGTGGGACAAACCCCGCGTGAAAAACAGGCCCTGCCTAAGAGCTATGGCCTCGATCCGATGTTCTCGCCAGCTTCGGTCGCCGTCATAGGCGCGACCAACCGTCCCGGCTCGGTTGGCCAAACTGTGCTGGAGAATCTGCTGCATGGTAGTTTTCGGGGCAAAGTGTATGCCGTCAACGCAAAGCAGGCAGAGGTGCAGGGGCTTAAAGCCTACGCCAGCATTCGCGACATTCCGGGACAGGTGGATCTGGCGGTCATTGCCACGCCGGCGGCGACGGTTCCGGAGATCATTGGAGAGTGCGCTGATGCTCGCACCAAGTCGGCGGTTGTGATCTCTGCTGGATTCAGAGAACGGGGAACGGAAGGTGCTGCGCTTGAGCAGCAGATTCAGGAGCAGTTGCGGCGCAGTTGCATGCGCCTGATTGGCCCCAACTGTCTGGGCATTATGAACCCGGCGATCGGGTTGAATGCCACTTTCGCGAAAGATGCGCCCAGGGTTGGAAACGTCGCCTTCCTCAGTCAGAGTGGCGCGCTGTTGACGGCCATTCTCGACTGGAGCCATCGCGAGGAGGTCGGCTTCAGCGCCATTGTTTCGACCGGCTCGATGCTGGATGTGGGCTGGGGAGATCTCATCTACTATCTTGGCGATGACCCGCGCACCAAGAGCATCCTGCTTTATATGGAATCGGTGGGGGACGCGCGATCGTTTTTGTCGGCGGCTCGCGAAGTGGCTCTCACCAAGCCGATTATCGTGATCAAGGCGGGCCGATCGCACGCGGCTTCGCGCGCTGCGGCATCGCACACGGGCGCGCTCACCGGCAGCGACGAAGTGCTCGAGGCAGCTTTTCGCCGCTCGGGAGTTTTGCGGGTGCACAGCATTGCGGATCTTTTTTATATGGCGGAAGTCCTTGGCCGGCAGCCGCGGCCGAAGGGCCCACGTCTGACGATCCTTACCAATGCGGGCGGACCAGGAGTGCTGGCGACCGATTCGCTCGTGGCTAACGATGGAGAACTGGCAGAGCTTTCTGCCGAAAGCCTGCGCCAGCTCGATGAATTCCTGCCGGCTCACTGGAGTCATAACAATCCCATCGACATTCTTGGCGATGCGGATGCTGAACGCTACGCGCACGCTCTCGATATCGCTGCGAAAGATCCAAACAGCGATGGGCTTCTGGTGATTTTGGCCCCGCAGGGGATGGCTGATCCGGCGCAGGTTGCGGAGAGCCTGAAGGTTTATGCCAAGAACCATGGCAAGCCGGTGCTCGCGAGCTGGATGGGCGGAAAGAGCGTTGCCGCCGGCGACGCTATTTTGAATTCGGCAGGCATTCCTACGTTTGCTTATCCTGACACGGCTGCGCGGGCCTTCACCTACATGTGGCGGTACACGTACGTTCTGCGGGGATTGTATGAAACTCCGATTTTGGCTGAACGCCCGGAGGAGGGTGTGTCGCGAGCGCAGGCGGGGCAATTCATTCAGAATGCGCACGCACAGGGACGCGGCCTGCTTAACGAGTTTGAATCCAAACAGCTATTGTCGCTCTATGGCATTCCGACGGTAGAGACTCGCGCTGCCGCCAGCGAGGACGAGGCGGTGGCGATCGCCGCGCAGCTGGGCTTTCCGGTGGTGCTGAAAGTTCTCTCTGCAACCATTACCCACAAAACCGATGTGGGCGGCGTGAAGCTTAATTTGCGCGATGAAGCGGCGGTCCGCTCCGCCTATCGTGCCATCGGGGCTTCGATTGAGGAGAAAGCTCGCCTGGAACAATTCGCGGGTATTACGTTTGCTGGGGTAACCGTGCAACCGATGGTGAGGTTCGATGGCTACGATTTGATCCTCGGCAGCAGCGTCGATCCACAGTTTGGGCCGGTCATTCTGTTTGGATCGGGCGGACTGCTGGTTGATGTTTACAGGGACCACGCCCTGGCGCTTCCGCCGCTGAACACGACACTGGCGCAAAGAATGATGGAGCAGACCAGAATTTTCGCTGCACTGAAGGGAGTCCGCGGGCGGAAACCGGTGAACATCGCAGCGCTCGAAAATCTGCTCGTTCGATTCAGTCAGTTGGTAATCGAACAGCCATGGATCGCCGAAATCGACATCAATCCGCTATTGGCTTCGCCTGAACGCCTGCTGGCTCTTGATGCCAGAATTGTGCTGCAGCCGTCTGGCGTAACCCTTGACCAGCTGCCTAAGCCCGCGATTCGCCCCTATCCTTTGCAGTACGTTTCCACCTGGACGATGAAGAATGGCACGCCAGTGACGATTCGGCCGATCCGGCCTGAAGACGAACCCTTGATGGTTAAGTTCCATGAGACGCTCTCCGACCGCAGCGTCTATTTGCGCTACTTCAGCTCTCTCAGCCTGAGCCGGCGCATTGAGCATGAGCGGTTGTTGCGCATCTGTTTTGGCGATTACGACCGCGAGATGGTGCTGGTCGCCGAGCATACCGATGCGGTCACGGGAGAGCGTCACATATTGGGTGTGGGGCGCATGAACCGGCTTCACGTCAGGAACGAGGCCGAGGTCGCCGCGCTGGTTTCAGATCAGTATCAGTATCAAGGCTTGGGACATGAGTTGCTTCGCCGCATCATCGAAGTTGCGCGAGAAGAAAAGATAAGCCAGGTAACAGCTGAAATGCTGCCCGATAACCTGGGGATGCAGGCCGTGTTCAGGCGGCTGGGCTTTACCATTCGCGCCGATGAAGATCTAACTTCGCTCCGCGCCTTCATGGATTTGTGACGTAGTCACGAAGCTAATCGGCGTTACTCAAGTTATGGGTTAAGGGTAGGATGGGCGTTGCAAAAGCCGGCCTTAGCCGTGACAATTTGAAGGTTGCGCGTTCAGGAAGCTCTGATTAAGTGTCCGAAGAAAGCTTGCACCACGGAGGACACGGAGGATCGTTGTTACTTAACCAGAGTTTCTTTAACCAAAGTTTTTTAATCAAGCGTTGCGTAACCATTGAGGCCGAAGATGAAGGTAAGATTCCTAACGCTCTTGTTATTGTGCGGCGCAGTGCGGTTGCCGGCCCAAACCATCGTTCAGCAGTTTTTCGCCATTGGCAGCATGCCCGCTCCCACTGCGGACATGGATCTTCCAAAGCCTACCACCCAGGGAAACGTGCTCGTCGCGATGCCCGGGCCCACTTCTAACGGTGTAAAAGTATTGAGTGTTACCGACAATGCGCCGGATGGAAGCAATACGTATAAACAAGTTCCTGGCGCTGCAAGTTCTTGTGGCAAGACGCAGACTCTCGATATCTGGTACTGCGAGAACTGCAATGGCGGTGTAACCGAACTCAAATTTCATCTGTCTGGCCACGCCAGAGCGAGCATCAATGTTTTTCTAGAACTGTCTGACATGCCGCAGTCCTCGGTGCTGGATGGGACGGGCGCCCAGGTAAGCGATGGGAACCGGACGAGCGCGGGGCTCGAGGTTGGCCCCTCGATTAAAACGACACAAAAGGATTTTGTCGTAGCTCGTTATACTTCAACCAATCCAATTCCAACCGGCGTAACCCCGGCCTCATGGATGTACAAGACTACACACGTCTATCAACTTAACGCGCCAGCAGGAAACTATCAGCCAACGCTCACTGGCGGGGGCACCTCTGGTACATTTTGCATGAGTATGGCTGCGTTTAAGACGGCTGCGCCCAGCGCTTCTTCGCATTAAGGTTTAGGTCTCAGGTCTCAGTTCTCAGGTCTCAGGAAAAGTGGGACTCCGAAACCCCTATTTCCATTCAGTCTTGATTTGTGATGCAGATCACACTCCCGTGTGAGCAACGTGCGCGACAATATCCCCTTGTTCCGTCATGCTTTGACTGAGAAGTCGACAAGCTGGGGTTTGCCGAAAAGTTCAGAAAGGGATTGTCATGAAGCGCAAGTTTAAGACCATGGACGGCAACGAGGCAGTGGCCTATGTCGCCTACCGCCTCAATGAAGTCATCGCCATCTATCCCATCACGCCGTCGTCGAATATGGGCGAATGGGCGGACCAATGGTCATCGGAAGGCGTGCCCAATATATGGGGCACCGTGCCGCACGTGATGGAAATGCAAAGCGAAGGCGGCGCTGCCGGAGCGGTTCATGGCGCGCTGCAGACCGGAGCGCTGTCAACGACCTTCACGGCGTCGCAGGGCCTATTGCTGATGATTCCGAATATGAACAAGATCGCCGGCGAGCTTACGCCGACGGCATTTCACGTCAGTGCACGAACGGTCGCGGCGCATGCGCTATCGATTTTTGGCGACCACTCGGATGTCATGTTCTGTAGAACTACAGGATTTGCGATGCTGTCGTCGAACTCCGTTCAGGAAGCCATGGATTTGGCCCTCATCGCGCACGCGGCCACACTGGAGACACGCATTCCTTTTCTGCATTTCTTTGACGGGTTCCGCACTTCGCATGAGGTCAACAAGATCGAGATGCTCACGGAAGACGACATGCATGCGCTCATCAACCTTGATCGCGTCGCCGAGCATCGGCAGCGGGCGCTTTCTCCAGATCATCCCGTGTTGCGCGGCACGGCGCAGAATCCGGATGTCTATTTTCAGGCGCGGGAAGCGGGCAATCCTTATTATGAGGCTTGCCCGGACAAGGTCCAGGCCGTGATGGATAAGTTTGCGCAGGTCGTGGGACGTTCGTATCACCTTTTCGATTACGTGGGCGCGCCGGATGCCGAACGCGTGATTGTGATGATGGGCTCGGGGGCCGAGACCGCGCACGAAACGGCCGATTATTTGAATCAGAATAGTGAAAAAATCGGACTGCTGAAAGTCAGGTTGTATCGGCCGTTCTCCGTCAAACGATTTATTGAAGCGCTTCCGGCAACGGTCAAAAAGATTGCGGTGCTTGACCGCACCAAGGAGGCGGGCGCCGCGCGCGAACCGCTGTATCTTGACCTGGTTAATGGCATTCATGAAGGAGTCAAGTTGGGCTTCGGAACATTGAAGGTTGCGCCGGAAATCATTGGCGGACGTTACGGTCTCTCCTCCAAGGAATTCACGCCCGCGATGGTCAAGGCAGTGTATGACAATTTGGCGAAACCTAATGCCAAGGACCACTTCACCGTGGGCATTCAAGACGACATCAGCCATAGCAGCCTCGATTACGATGCTGAGTTTTCCATTGAGCCGGAAAATGTGGTGCGAGCGATGTTCTACGGCCTGGGCGCGGACGGCACGGTCGGAGCCAACAAGAACTCGATCAAGATCATCGGCGAAAATACTGCGAATTACGGGCAGGGGTACTTCGTTTACGACTCTAAAAAGTCGGGAGCGATGACGGTTTCGCACCTGCGTTTCGGGCCGCAGCCGATTCGCTCGAGCTATCTGATTTCGAAAGCCAACTTTGTGGCTTGCCATCAATGGATATTTCTTGAGCGCTACGACATGCTCAAAACGATGGTCGCGGGCGGTGTTTTTCTGCTCAACAGTCCTTTTAATAAAGATGAAGTCTGGGATCAGCTGCCGCGCGAAGTGCAGACGCAGTTGATTGCCAAGAAGGCGCGGTTTTTCATCATTGACGCCTATCAGGTGGCGCGCGACACCGGCATGGGCTCGCGCATGAACACCATTCTGCAAACGTGCTTCTTCGCGATTTCCAAAGTCTTGCCGCGCGATGAGGCTATTGAAGCGATTCGCGAGTCCATACGCTATACGTACGGCAAGAAGGGCGACGAAGTGGTGCAGCAGAACCTGCGCGCGGTAGATGAAACGTTGGCCCACCTATTCGAAGTAACCGTGCCAGAGAAGGTCACGAGCCATAGTGAAATGCCGGATGCGTTTGCGGCGGAGGCGCCCAAGTTTGAGCACGATGTACTGGGCGTGATTTATGCCGGAAACGGCGATTCGCTTCCCGTAAGCGCATTCCCGGTCGATGGCACCTTCCCCACCGGCACAGCCAAATGGGAGAAACGCAACATCGCGCTTGAAATTCCGGCGTGGGATACGAAGACCTGCATTCAGTGCGGCAAATGCGCCTATGTCTGCCCGCACGCAGTGATCCGAATCAAGGTCTACGACTCGAAAGAACTAGCGGGCGCGCCTGCGACTTTCAAGTCGACGGAAGTTCGCGACAAGGACTGGGCGGGACTCAAATACACCATTCAGGTTGCCCCCGAAGACTGCACTGGATGCGGCATCTGCGTCGATATCTGCCCAGCAAAGAATAAGAGTGAAACTCGCCTTAAAGCGATCAATATGGTGGCGCAACCACCGCTGCGCGAGCCCGAACGCGAGAACTGGGACTTCTTCCTCAAGCTTCCTGAGCTTGATCGCCGCAAGATCAAGATCACCAACATTCGCCAGCAGCAGATACAGGAACCTTTGTTTGAATTTTCTGGCGCCTGTTCCGGGTGCGGCGAGACTCCTTATCTCAAGCTGCTTTCGCAGCTCTTTGGAGATCGTTCGGTCATCGCCAATGCGACCGGCTGTTCTTCCATCTATGGCGGCAACCTTCCGACTACGCCTTGGGCCAAGAATAACGATGGTCGCGGACCGGCGTGGTCGAATTCCCTGTTTGAAGACAATGCGGAGTTCGGCCTCGGCTTCCGGCTTTCGATTGATAAGCAGACGGAATTCGCGCGGGAGTTGCTGCGGCGGTTAGCGGGTTCAATCGGAGACGAACTCGTGAATGCCTTGCTGACACACCCCCAGAAAGATGAGTCTGACATTTATGAGCAGCGCCAAGGCGTCGAACTGCTGAAGGAAAAACTGAGGGGACTCAACACGCCGGAGGCCAGGCAACTGCTGTCCGTGGCCGACATGTTGGTCAAGAAAAGCGTTTGGATCGTCGGCGGCGACGGCTGGGCCTATGACATTGGCTATGGCGGTCTCGATCACGTGCTGGCGAGCGGACGCAATGTGAACGTGCTAGTGCTCGACACCGAGGTTTATTCCAACACTGGAGGTCAAGCCTCGAAAGCCACGCCGCGCGCGGCAGTGGCAAAATTCGCGGCGGGAGGCAAGCCGGGAGCCAAGAAAGACCTTGGGCTGATAGCCATGAGTTATGGCAATGTTTATGTGGCTAGCGTGGCCATGGGCGCGAAGGACGAACATACGCTCAAGGCATTTCTGGAGGCGGAAGCCTACGACGGGCCCAGCCTCATCATTGCTTATTCGCATTGCATCGCGCACGGCATCAACATGACGACGGCGATGTCAGATCAGAAGGTCGCGGTCGATTCGGGCCAGTGGCTGTTGTATCGCTACCATCCGGAGCGGGCCATCGCGGGCGAGAATCCGCTGATGCTGGATTCGCGAACGCCCACCCGCAAAGTGAAGGAGTATATGCAACAGCAGACGCGCTTCAAGATGCTGAAGAAGAGCAATCCTGACCACGCCAAAGTTCTGTGGCAGGAGGCGCAGGAGGATGCGGACACTCGCTTCCACTTATACGAGTATCTGGCACAGCGTAAGAATGGAGCGGCTGCGGCTCCGGCGGAGAAGCGCCACGCGGCTGTGGAGACCGTGAAATCGACATAAACACGATAGAGCAGCGGAACACGCTCTAAGGAGACTTTAGTGAAGGGTCTGAAGCGAGCTTGAACCACAGAGGACACAGAGGTTCACAGAGGACCACTGGCAGTTAACAGAGTCTTCCTTGGAGAGACTACAAGCGAGGCACCGCAGGAAAAGGGAAAATTATGGACCTAAGCACGAAATATCTTGGCATGCAGCTGCGCACGCCGCTGGTCGCTTCCGCATCTCCGCTTTCGCAGGAGATTAGCGGCATTCGTAACCTCGAGGATGCCGGCGCTTCGGCGGTCGTGCTCTACTCTTTGTTTGAAGAACAGCTTCATAAGGAGGCGCTGGAACTGGAGCTTCATCTCAACGCCGGGACAGAGAGTTTTGCCGAGTCCATTACGTACTTTCCACATTCCAGCGAATTCCACACCGGGCCGGACGAATATCTGGAGCACATTCGCAAGGCCAAGTCCGCAGTCGATATTCCGATCATCGCCAGCCTCAACGGCGCCACGCTGGGCGGCTGGGCGAAGTATGCGCGGCAAGTCGAGCAAGCGGGCGCTGACGCCATCGAATGCAATCTCTATTTTATTCCGACGAACACAGAGATCCTGGGCTCGGAGGTGGAGACCACCTACGCCAACATTCTTCGCGAGGTGAAAACATCTGTTCAAATTCCGATAGCGGCTAAGCTCAGTCCATTTTTCAGCAATTTGGCCAACGTGGCCAAGCGGTTCGATCAGATAGGCACCAATGGCCTGGTGCTGTTCAATCGGTTTTACCAGCCTGATATCGATCTCGAAGAACTGGAAATCAGACCCAACGTCCTTCTCAGCAGCGCGCAAGATTTGCGGTTGCCGCTGACCTGGATCGGCATTCTTTTTGGCCACGTCCGGGCCAGCCTGGCGGCAACCAGCGGAGTACATGGCCCCGAAGACGTAATCAAGCTGCTCATGGTGGGCGCCGATGTAACGATGTTATGTTCGGCTCTTTTGCGTCATGGCGTCGGGCACCTTCGACACGTGGAAGAGGGCGTGCTGGAGTGGATGGAAAAACACGAATACGAATCGGTGCAGCAGATGCAAGGCAGCATGAGCCAGCTGCGCTGCCCCGATCCTGGAGCTTTTGAGCGCGCTCAATACATGCGCGCCGTAAAAGGGTTACAGCACGTGACCCAGGGCCAAACGGTATATGCTCGGTAAGCCTTGAGATGTTTAGCGCTGGTCGTAATAACCTGTGCGCGTGCGAGCCGTGACTCCTGGCTTATCGACGGTAACCTGAAGCGCGTGATACTCGTCAGGCTGGTCGGCTGGAAGGCTATCGAAGGAAAGAATGTAGTAGACACTTGCATCCGCCACACAATCTGCAATTGCGGTCTCGAGGTCATTGGAGGTATTGAAGACGCGTCCGCCGCTTTGCACCGCCAGCACGGGCAAGCCCAGGTTGCCGGGCAAAACATTCGACGGCGACTTGACGCCTCTCAAGAAGTCCTCGTAGTACGTGCTCCGCAGTTGGCCAGCGTTCGCGAGGCCGACCGGGTCAACGCTATATAGAGTGATGCGAGCCTGCCGCAGCTGGGTGGACGCTGACACGACCGAGTTGAAGGTCTGCTGCTCTCCTTTGGAGGTGAGGGGACTGCGCGTGTCCGAGAGCATCGGCCATCCGCGACTGAACCAAATCATCAGTTTTCTGCCTGGCCGCGTCTTCTCGAATTCCACGACGGACATAAGGGCTTTGAGCGACAGGTCGATACGCTCGGTCGCGCCGTAGAAGCCTGCGCTACGAGATTGATCAACCGACCGCAGGCCGAGCTGGTATTGATCGTAGAGCGCTGCCAAGGCATTTCCATCGCGCGAGGAGCCACTCTGGATCTTCGTTCCGGCTTGGGTAAACATGACGAACCGCACTGGCCATGCGAGCTTGCCGCCATTCTGCAGCAGAAACTTCTTGACCTCGTCGCGTTCGTAAGCAACGTTGTGAAAAGTCGTGTTGATGGAGTCGGCCACAAGAATGATTTCGATCGGCGGATCGGACTTGGCCGCCGCGCCCGCGTCTACGGCCTGAAAAGAGACGATCTTTTGCGGCTGCTTATCGTCCAGAAGAGTAAAGTCCTGCTGCTGCAAACCGCGGATCGGCGCGCCGGATTTATCCGTGACTTGAACATCGAGGGTGACTCGGCGATCGGTGGCAGGCCGCGCTGCAACGGAGGGCGACTCGCCTGGCTTGGCCAGGACGGGCGGCGGCGCGGCCGTGTCTTGCGCGCGCATAGCAGAAAGCGTCACAAACAGCAGAACAAAAACCAATTGAAACTGACGATCGGCTTTTGGAAGATCCACGTTTTGACGATTCATGTTCAGACGACTCATGGCTTAATCTCCCCTCGATCACGACTTTATACCATTTCGCCCGCTGAGCAACAATTTGAAGCGAGACAGGCACTCGATGGACCAGCTGGAATTAATACAGCCAGCACTCGCTAAGTTATTCCATGTGATGCGCCTCACATTAGCGGGTGTGCAAAGTCACGGCCTGGCGCTACCGGAAGGATTCTAATCGAGAGTGGCGGGGTAGGCGGCTTGCGAGAAATGTTGATGATTGCGGCGCCGCTCTCCGCCTGGGCCACCGCGCCTTGAAGACCGCGGCGAACTCGAGCAGCGATGTCGAGGTGAAGCATGGCAGGTAACCAAGTGGGTAATCCGGCAGGTCGATCTTCAGATCGATCATCGGGTCCGGCGCGCGGCAAGGTCACGATCGATGTCGAAGAATGCAAGGGATGCGGGCTATGCGTGGAGTCGTGTCCGCCGAAATGCCTGGAACTCGGGCCGGAATTGAATGCTTACGGAGCCCATCCGGCGCACTACACGGGGCAGGATTGCACGGGGTGTGGCATCTGTTTTTATTGTTGCCCTGAGCCGGGCGCGATCACCGTTTACCGGGTAAAGGCGAAAGCAAAGACATCCGCAAAGGCACCCACGCAGGAGGTCGAACATGCGGCAGCTCTGTAAGGGAAACGTGGCGGTGATCAAGGGCGCTATCCTAGCGGGATGTCGCGGGTACTACGGGTATCCGATCACTCCCGCGAGCGAGATTGCCGAGGCTGCGGCGCTCTATTTCCCGCAGGTCGGCGGAACTTTTATACAGGCGGAAAGCGAGACGGCCGCTATCAACATGGTGTACGGAGCCGCAGCCGCTGGCGTACGCGCTATGAGTGGATCCTCCGGGCCCGGCCTCAGCCTGATGCAGGAAGGAATTTCCTATTTGGCCGGCGCGGAGTTGCCGTGCGTCATCGTGGATGTGATGCGCGGCGGGCCAGGTCTCGGCAACATCGCTCCCGAGCAAAGCGACTATTTCGCCATGGTGAAAGGCGGCGGCCACGGTAACTACCGCAATATCGTGCTGGCTCCCGCATCGGTGCAGGAGATGGCGGATTTCACCAGGCTGGCATTCGAACTTGCCGACAAATATCGCAATCCGGCAGTCATTTTGACGGATGGCTTCGTCGGACAGATGATGGAGCCTCTGGAGTTGCAGTATCCGGAGAACGACCGTGAGATAGCGCTGCCTGAGAAGCCTTGGGCCGTTAAGGGAACGCCGGAGACGCGTGCCAACTTGATAAGTTCGATTTATCTCGAACCCGACAAACTGGAAGCACACCAGCGCCGAATGGAAGCGAAATACATTCGAGCGCAGCAAGCCGAGCCGCGCTCGGAAATCTGCTACACCGACGATGCCGAGATTCTTCTGGTCGGTTACGGCATAGTGTCGCGGGTGCTGCTCTCCACGGTCAAAGCGCTCCGCATGGAAGGCGTGAAAGCAGGCTTGTTCCGGCCTATCACTTTGTGGCCCTATCCTTCGAAGGCGCTGCTGGAAGCGGCGGCGAAAGTGCAAAAAGTTCTGGTCGTCGAGTTGAGCAACGGACAAATGGTAGAGGACGTGCGCCTGGTGCTCGATGGCAAGGTGCCAGTGGAATTCTATGGCCGCGTAGGTGGCAACGTGCCTTCCGTCCGGGAGTTGCTGGAGCAAGTGTTGTCTCGCATGGGCGCGGCGGTCTGACGACGGTTCCATTATCGATGGAGTTGGGGTTGGTAGAGGACTACGAAAATGGCGAACGAAAGCGTGATCGGCATCATGGAGCAGGAGACGACGCCGCAGGCTGTAGCCGACGTTACAGGTGACGTTAAAGCTGATATCAAGGTCGAACTCAAACCTGAAGTTAAGATTGAAGTCAATCCTGCAATCATTCCTGGCGAATATGAAGAAATACATTCACGCTCGCCGTTGTTCTATGACCTGTTTGAGCGCAAGGCCGAGCTGAAAAAGCAGACTCATTATTGTCCGGGCTGCGGACACGGAGTGGTGCACAAGCTGATTGCCGAGGCGCTGCAGGAGCTTGGTTTGCAGGACAAGACGATCTTTGTCAGTCCGGTGGGCTGCTCGGTGTTTGCTTACTACTATTTTGATGTCGGCAATGTGCAGGTTGCGCACGGTCGCGCGCCCGCCGCAGCCACGGCGATCAAACGATCGTGCCCCGGTCGAATCGTCATCTCGTACCAGGGTGATGGAGACCTGGCGGCGATTGGTACGGCTGAGATCGTACATGCCGCCAACCGCGGTGAGAAGATCACCGTCTTCTTCGTGAACAACGGCATCTACGGCATGACAGGCGGACAGATGGCGCCCACCACCCTGGTCGGACAGAAGAGCACGACTTCTCCGTGGGGCCGGCGGCCGTCGAACGAGGGCTTCCCGCTTCACATGGCGGAACTTCTGGCTACGCTCGAAGCTCCGGCTTATATCGAACGCGTGGCGCTTTCGGACAACAAGAACATCATGAAAGCACGGCGTGCAATCCGCAAGGCGCTCGAGATCCAGCGTGATGGGTCGGGCTTTTCGTTTGTCGAAATCCTGTCTCCTTGCCCTACGATCTGGGGCAAAGAGCCAGTGGAAGCGCGGCGTTGGATTGCGGAAAAGATGATTCCGGCATTTCCATTGAATGTGTTTCGCGATCACGGTCCTGAAATGTTGGCCGGCAAGTATGGGGAAAATGTGCCGCCGCAGCGGCCGGTGGCTGAGGTGCTCGGAATCGAGCACATCGGGCTCAGCGCAAAAACCGGAGCACGTGATGCTTCGAAGGTAAGGCGCGCCCATCACAAGGACACAAAGATCAAGATCGCGGGCCTCGGCGGCCAAGGCGTGTTACTGCTTGGTCAACTTCTAATTGAAATGGGCATGCGCGAGGGGCTGGAAGTGAGCTGGCTGCCGTCGTACGGGCCGGAGATGCGCTCCGGCAGCGCGCACTGCCATGTCTGCCTGTCGAGAGAACGAATCGGAACACCTTTAATATCGCACCCCGATGTGCTCGTGGCCATGAATGAATTCTCCCTGCGAAAATTTGCCTCCGAGGTCGTGAGCGGTGGGGTCATTCTCTACAACGGCGAGAATCTTCCGGCGGACTTTTATGCGCCTGAGGTGCAGGTAGTCGCGATTCCGGCAGCGGAGATGGCTGACAAACTAGGTTCAGCCAAGGCGGGCAATATAGTGATGATGGGTGCCCTGCTGGAAGAGGCTGAGTGCCTGGCTCCGGGAACCGCCTTGAGTGTGCTGGAAGATAAAGTAAAGAAACTCGACCTGCTGGAAATTGATCGTAAGGCGCTCGCCGCTGGCCGTCACTTTATAGACGAACAGGCTCACATTGGAGCGGTCAGCCAACCAGATGGCTTCGCTTAGGGAATATGATTTTTTTCATTTCGAGTGTCACATAACGGATAACTCTCATCCAACTGATTAAGAGGACTGCCAATGTCGACCGCATGGACCGCTCGTTACGCGCTACGCACCAAGGGCATCACCAGTTCTCAAATCCGCGAGCTATTGAAGTTCACGCAGAAACCGGGAATGATCTCCTTCGGCGGGGGTCTGCCCGCTCCCGACGTTTTCCCTGTCGAGCGCTTTAAAGAAGAGTGCAATAAAGTACTTACCGAGCACGCGGCTTCGGCTTTGCAGTATGGGGAAACCGAAGGCTACAGACCCCTGCGCGAGCTGCTCGCCGACAACATGGCGCGCTATGGAATCAAGGTGAAGCCGGAGAACGTGCTGGTCACTTCCGGCTCGCAACAGGCGCTCGACCTGATTGGCAAACTGTTTATTAATCGCGGCGACCGCGTGCTGGTGGAAGCGCCGACTTATCTCGGAGCGCTGCAGGCTTTCAACGTTTATGGCGCGGAGTATGAGTCCGTCCCCATTGACGACAATGGCCTTCGAACAGAATTGCTGGAACAGCCGCTGCGTTCCGGGCCCAAATTCATGTACGTTCTGCCGAACTTCCAGAATCCGGCCGGGACCACGCTGTCAGAGGAGCGCCGCCACGAGCTGGTGCTGCTGGCCGACCGCTATGGCATTCCGATTATCGAGGATGATCCCTACGGACAGTTACGCTATGAGGGTGAACATCTGCCATCGTTGGTAGTGCTGGATCGCGAAAACTTGCGCCGCGACAATGGCTATTCCATCGGCAATGTTATTTACCTGAGCACCTTTTCGAAGACACTGGCTCCCGGCCTTCGACTGGGATGGATCGTCGCTCCACCTGAAGTTATCAGTAAGTTGACGCAACTGAAACAGGGCACGGATCTGCACACTTCGACCTTCACTCAATTCGTAGCCTACGAAGTGGCGCGCGACGGATTCCTCGACAAACACGTGAAGCTGATTCGTAAGATCTATAGCGAACGGCGTGACGTGATGCTGCAGGCTCTGAAGGAATTCTTTCCGTCCACTGTAAGTTGGACCCATCCGAAGGGTGGATTATTTCTTTGGGTGACGCTGCCGGAAGGATTGGACATGCAAGGCATCTTCAAGTCGGCGCTGGAACAGAATGTGGCATTTGTGCCTGGCGATTCCTTCTATGCCAATGTTAGTCAAAACAATGTTGGTCGCAACCATGATGGGTGCAACAAAGACGGCCAGGAAGGCTCGCGGCATATGCGATTGAATTTTTCCAACGCGGCTCCCGATGAGATACGAGAGGGAATCCGCCGGTTGTCTATGGCCTTGAAGAGCCACCTGCCCGCATCGGCGCACCGGTCACAGCAGCCGCTCGAGCTCAGTAGGGCTTAAGTGCCATCATGTGAATTCTGCTAGGCTTGCACAGGAAACGGTTTGCACAAGTTCGCCCCAAGTCTTCCATCGTAGCAAATAACAAGTCTCTTATCTGCACGTTACAGTCTCGCGCTGTGGTATCCAAGCTGCACCATGCGTCGCGGGGGCAGCATCCGTGTTTCTTGACAAAATTCAATCTGGCTTTTTGCTTTTTGAAACGCCGCAGGGATTCACGCGCATCGAACTTTCCCCCCGGCAGCGCGTTACTCTGCTCTGGACGTTTCGCAACTTTCGCCAACTCTCCATCCCACTTCTCAACCAGCGTGAGCGCGAACTGGTCAATTCCCTCTTTCGCAACAGCGCGCCAGTTGTATTCGATGACCAGGACCCAAGTCGTGTGATTGGATTGGTTGAGAATTTCGTGCCGCCGACACCGCCCATCGGCGCTTCGCTAATCCATAAACCGGTTGCTCCCAAAAAAGTGGAGCAAGAGAGAGTGGCTCCGGAGCCAGCGACAATCGCAGCCTCGCCGTTATCGGCGCCTGCTTTGAGGCCTGTTGCACCCGAGCTCGCGACGGTTTCGGCGAAGAGAACCGAGCTTGCGTCCGCCGAAATTACGCCGGTGAGCCTGACGCCGGCCAAGCAAAAAATTAAGAGACGTGCAACGTCCAGGCTGGCCACAAGCCTCGCCGCGCTCTGTCTCTGTGTGGGATCCGTGGCCGCATGGCACGGAATTCAAGGTCTACCCATCTCCCAGGCCTTCATTCGGCCTCAACTCCGGCAGAACAAAGGAGTCGCGGAGCCGGCTTCGCCAGATGCCGCAGAGCCCGCGACCTATGCCGAAAATCGCATTGCGCCGAGCGCTAGCGCCGTCGCACCAACCGCCGTCGCCTCATCGCGCATCGCCGCTCCGAAAGAAGCCTTACGGCAGGCAGCAATCACTGCTGTCGTTCCAAAGCCGGCCCCAGTTTCCGTTGCAGGCCCACTATCGGCTTCGAAGCGGGCGATTTCAGGTCACGTTCCAGCTTCAACTACGAAACTCCCACTTTCTGCTGGAGATAGCATCCTGGCGTCAAGGCCGCCGCTGCATTTCGTCTACCCAGATTACTCAGATGTCCACGCTCGAGGCGTGGTTTCTTTGAAGGCCGAGTTAGATTCCGCTGGCAGCGTGCGCACTGTGAAGCTCATTTCAGGCAATCGCGCGCTCGCAGCGGCCGCGCTCCGCGCCGTTCGCAGATGGCGTTACCGTCCCTATCTCAAGGATGGCGAGCCGGTGGCGACGGAAACCTATATTGTCATTTCCTTTATCTCCGAAGACGCGGTTTCCATGAGCTTCCCGCCCAGCATTTCCGCGACCCGCTGAGCTGCGCGATCGAACGATGGAACCGACAATAAATAAAGGGTAGTCAGAATGACTACCCTGTAAGTTCTTCTGCGTAGCTTCTTACTCGTAACTTCTTACTCCAGCACAACAATATTCTTTTCCGCGCACATCTCTTTTAAGATCTTCGGCCATACGGTGACGCTGACTTCGCCAAGGTGAGCTTTGCGGAGCAATAGCATCAATGTCCGCGACTGCCCGATTCCCCCGCCGATGGAGAGCGGAATCTTGTTGTTGAGGATTGACTGGTGATATGGCAGTTGCATGAAGTCGAGTTGCCTGGCCATGGTGAGCTGCTGCTTCAAGGTTTCGGCAGTGACCCTGATGCCCATGGATGTCAGCTCATGACGGCGCTTGGTAACCGGGTTCCAAACAAGGATGTCGCCATTCAGGCCGTGCGTATCTTTGCCGGTCTGGTCGCTCGTGTCCGTGATCCAGTCGTCGTAGTCGGCGGCGCGCATCTCGTGCGGATAGCCATCCTTCAACGGCCAGCCGATGCCCACGATGAAGATGGCGGGATACTCTTGCAGCACAGCTGTCTCGCGCTGTTTGCGGGGCAGATCGGGATACATGTCGAGAATGTCCTCGGCATGCAGGAAAGTCAGCTCCGATGGCAGATTAGGATAGCTCGGATCTTTCAATTGCGGGAAAAGGTACTGCGCAAACCGTTCCGCTCCCACGATCACCTTCCAGATTCTGCTGACAACCAGCTTAAGGAATTCCAGATTCCGCTGCTCCGGGGTGATAACACGTTCCCAGTCCCATTGATCGACATACGCCGAATGGTCATGATCGAGAAAATAATCCTTGCGAACGGCGCGCATATCGGTACAGATGCCTTCTCCCACTTGACAATCGAACTGTTTGAGCGCAATCCGTTTCCACTTGGTCGCGGCTTGCACCACTTGTGCGTCTATGGGGTGGAGGTTGCGATCGTTTGAAATGTGGAATTGAATCGGAGTACGTGAGCCGTCGCGATCCAGCATGTCGTTGACGCCGCTTTCGACATCCACGATAAGAGGCACCTCAACCATCATGAGGTTGAGCTCCTTACAGAGGTTGTCTGCGATATATCGTTTCACCTGGAATATAGCCTGTTGCGTTTCTTTCGGGCTCAATAATGACCGGTAATTCTGCGGTAACACTTTTTCCACTTCTTTGTAATCGCCGATACCCGGCCCAGCTAAGTCAGCTTTTTTGTCCAGCTTCTTGCCCTTATCTAACACAAGCGTAGTCACGAGTCTTCTCCTTTGCAGACGAAAGTCAAGGGTTGGGCGGCCACAATGCGGCCTCGCAATAAGATCACACTTTTGGATGGAGAGAAGCGATGGGGCCGCCCGTTACGGGAACGGCGACATTACTTTTTGCTGAACGCGTGGGTTTCGCATGTTCCGACAGCACCGCGACGGTCAGCAGGATACCAATCAGGCCAAATATTAACAATGCCAGTAAAGCCATCAAGAGGATTGGCATAATTACACCTCGCTGCTGGCCAGATTATCTCGTCTGGCTGCGGCAGAAGCTGTAACCAAGGTCACCCATGGATGTGACTGTCCGTTCGGGGACTTTAAGCACAAGGGCCTTCTTGTCTCCAGACAGTCACTATTGAGGGTGATATGGGTCACTGCGGTAGTTCGCAACGACGTTGAAACTTTCAACTAGTAGCGATTCTAGCTGCTGAGTTTTGTTACGTTTTGGTTTAGGGGTATTACTGGTGGTTACTTTCGCAACATAGGCAGGACCGCGATAAGAATCGCCAACGTTATGAGATGCAAAACTTCACAAGGAGAAGAAACGAAATCATGAAGACCACAAAACTGGTAATGCTGGTAATGATAATCGCGGTTGCCATGTTCATCCTGATCCCCAATCTGTCCTGGGCTGACGATGGAGCCGCACTCTACAAAGCGAAATGCGCAGCCTGCCACAGCGCGGATGCGGCCGGCAAGCCCGCGATGAAAGCTCCGAGCCTCATTTCGGACGAGTTAAAGAAAAAGTCGGATGCCGATCTCGCTAGCGCGATAACGTCAACCGCGAAGCACCCGGCGCCGGTAAAGGCTCTGTCCGCAGACGACGCGAAGGCCATTGTTACCTACATTCGCTCGCTGCAGAAGTAGTGAGTAGAAGTGATTGTTGTCTGTAATTGCTGTCTGTAATTGCTGTCTGTAGGTATTGGCTGTTTTTTGTGCGGAACGGCAACTGTCGCGATCCGATGAAAAACGATCGCGACCAGAGCGGAGGAGCTAAGTGTGAGCCGTCAAGCTCAAGTCGGCAGTTGGCGGGGAACTTCAGTCGGAAAAGCATTGGCCGGAAAATTGTCCGGGCGCTCGGCAGTTCTCTGGCATGCCGAAAAGCGTCTCTGCTGCTCGCTTTTCCACAAGAGGCAGCCCAACCGGGATCCGGGTGCGCTATTCTCCGGACCCGGTTTTTTCTTTGGAGTCACACCAGTAAGACTTTATGCCGTTCCTAAGTCTGTTCCGGTACAACGCACTCTTACTACTTATATTCGGCCGGAATGGAAGTCCCGATTGGGGGCAGTTACCAGGAACAAAGAGGAGCAACTTCCATGAGTAAGGCCATTCTGTACGACGCAACGATGTGCATAGGCTGCAAACAATGCGAAGCCGCCTGTGCGCAGCAAAACAATCTGCCCTATGACGACGCGGTGGCTGCCGAGTCCGTGCAGTCGGCACATAAATATACGGTCGTCAAGACCATGGACGACAAATTCATGCGCCGCCTCTGCATGCACTGCGAAAAACCCGCGTGCGCTTCGGCTTGTCCGGTAGGCGCTTTCCATAAAACCGCAGCCGGTCCAGTCGTTTACGACGTTCTGGAAGTGTATCGGCTGCCGCTACTGCATGGTGGCCTGCGCGTTCAACCAGCCCAAGTATGAATGGCAGTCGCTGAATCCGCGGGTGCGAAAGTGCATTATGTGTCCCGATCGCGTCGCGGACGGCAAGCAAACCGCCTGCGCCGAGATGTGCCCGACCGGGGCCACTAAGTTCGGAGACCGCGATGACCTCATTAGAGAAGCCAGGGACCGCATCCGCAACGACCCCAAATACATTGACCGCATTTATGGCTTGAACGAGCTCGGCGGAACTTCTGTCCTTATCATTTCTGACGAGAACCCGGAGCAATATGGCTATCCTGCTTCCGCGAAGATCGGCGACACCCCAATGCCGGAATACACGGGCCGGGTAATGGAAAGAATTCCAGATTTTGTTCCCGTGTGGACGTTGGTATTGGGCGGCATTTATTGGGTTTCGCATCGCCGCGACGAAGTAGCCGAAGCGGAAGCGGAAGAAAAGAAGCTGAACGGGAGTGGAAAATGAAATTCAAACTAACTTTTTGGCGCGCTGTTTTCATTGTAATTATGGTTCTGGGCCTGTACTCCTCGTTTATTCGTTATTTCCGCGGCCTGGGCGCGGTTTCAAACATGACTGACCAGTTTCCCTGGGGGCTCTGGATCGGGTTCGACTGCCTTTGCGGAGTTATGCTGGCCGCCGGCGGCTTCATTATGTGCGGCGCGGTCTACCTCTTCAACGTCGAGCGCCTACACTCAGTCATTCGACCCGCGGTGTTGACCGCATTCCTCGGCTATGTCCTATTCATTGTTGGACTGTTATTCGACCTCGGCCGTCCCTGGTACATCTGGCATCAGCTCATCTACATGAATTTCCATTCGGTCATGTTCGAGGTGGGCATGTGCGTGATGACTTACACCACGGTGCTTTTCTTCGAGTTTCTTCCCAACGTATTCGAAGCGCTCCATTGGAACGCTCCCATCAAGTGGATTAAGAAAATTTATCCTGCGCTGATCGTTTTGGGTATCTTGCTCTCGACTTTGCACCAGAGTTCGCTCGGTTCCCTGTATCTCATTATGCCGAGTAAGTTGCATCCTTTCTGGTACACGCCGGCGCTGCCGTTCTTCTTTTTCGGCTCGGCGGTTGCGGTGGGCTTGGCGATGACGATCTTCGAGTCCACGCAGAGCGCCAAGGCATTTGGACGGCACCTTGAACTCCCCGTGCTGGTCACGCTCGGTGGCGCGTTGCTGGTGGCTCTCTGGGTGAACTTGCTACTCCGCTTCGAGGACTATTTCCATCGCGGCTTGCTGAGTGCGATCTTTAAACCGAGCTATGAAGCTTACTTTCTCTGGCTCGAGCTGACGCTGACCTTCGTGATTCCAATCGCGATCCTCAGCTTCAAGAAGGCTAGGCTGTCGCCACAGTGGTTGTATCTGGCTTCGATCTTCACCGTGCTGGGATTCATCACCAACCGTCTCAACATCGCTCTGATTGGATTTGAGACTTACGTCGGACATCACTACGTGCCGAAGTGGACCGAGTTCTCCATCACATTGATGATTATTGCGATGGGATTCGCCCTCTTCGGTGTGGCGGTGAAATACCTGCCGATTTTCGGTGAAGAACACGAAAAAGCCGTGCCGGCGCGCCTTCCCCGAAACGAAGTCGAAGCCGAGCATGCGTTTGCCACACCGGTGTTGCACAATGCGGGAGACTGACCGAACTCGCAGCGATCTTTGTAGTGAGCTAGGTATTGATCTGGGATCAAAGCGCCTGGCTCATAGTATCAGCGCAAAATTGATCGGGTCACTGCTTGCGGTCATGCTCGTAATCTTCGCACTTCTCGGATACCTGAATATCAGACTACATCGTCAAGATCTGGAAGCAGCCACCCTGACGAGCGCCGAGCGGGTCAGCGATGTCATCAGCCGCAGCACAGCTTATTACATGCTGCACAATGATCGCGAGGGACTCTACCAGTCGATCCAAACCATCGCCGATGAGCCCGGCATGGTCAAGGTACGCATCTTTGATCAGCAGGGGCGGATTGGCTACTCGACCGATGCCGCAGAAGTCAACCACGTGCTCGACAAGAAGGGAGAGGCCTGTTACGGCTGCCACTCCCAATCGCAGCCGCTGGCACGCCTGAATCGTCCCGATCGCTTTCGTATTTATCGCAACGGCGGCGGGCAGCATGTGCTGGGAATTATCACTCCCATCGAAAATCAAGCGAGTTGCTCAAACGCCGATTGCCACGCGCATTCCGCGGACCAGCAGGTCTTGGGCGTGCTTGACACCGATCTTTCACTCGCGAAAGCTGACACGCAACTCGCTGTGAGCAGCGCACGCATGTTCTATTACACAGCCGGCGCGATGGTGATCGTTGCCTTATTAAGCTGGTTGTTTGTGTGGCGTGTGGTCGCTATACCCATTACTGCTCTCAAGCGTGGCACCGAACATCTTTCCCGTGGCGAGCTTGGATATCAGCTTGAAGTGCAATCCGACGACGAGGTGGGCGATCTCGCTCGCTCCTTCAATGGGATGAGTCTGCAGCTGCGGGCGGCCAATGAAGAAATCGTGAACTGGACAAAGACGCTCGAAGATCGTGTTGAGGAAAAGACGACGGAACTCAAGCGCGCCCATGAGCATGTGCTGCATGTCGAGAGGATGGCCTCCATCGGCAAAATGGCAGCGGTGGTGGCGCATGAGGTTAACAATCCGCTGTCGGGGATTCTTACCTACGCCAAGTTGCTGCGGAAGTGGGTGGGCACGGGGCAAACCGAGCATGACAAACGCGAAGAGGCCATGCAATGTCTGGAGCTGATTGCCACGGAGAGCCGGCGCTGCGGCGATCTTATCCACAACCTGCTTTCTCTCTCGCGAACCGCGCCCATGAATGTGCAGTCGACCGACCTCAATGCTGTGATTGATCGTTGTCTGTTGCTGGTGCGGCATCAACTGGATCTGGCCGGAGTTGAACTGCACGTGAATCTTGCGACGGACCTTCCGCTGGCGCCGTGCGATCCGGCCCAGCTAGAACAAGTCTTCATTGCTTTGATCATGAATGCCATTGATGCCATGCCCCAGGGAGGTACGCTCTGGCTCGAAGATCGTCTGACAGAAGATCGCCTGACACAAGATCGGACGACAGAAGATCGCCTGACGAACGCTGGCGATCCGGTCACGAACCACGCAACAGAAATTGAGATCAAGGTACGCGACAACGGAACCGGCATCGCTCCCGATGTACTGCCGCACATCTTCGAACCTTTTATGACGACGAAAGAAAGTGGGCACGGAACCGGGCTGGGCTTGGCCATCGCTCGCGGGATCATGGAGCGGCACAAGGGCCGCATCGAAGTCGAATCTGAATTGGGGCGCGGCACAACTTTTACTTTAACTCTGCCCAGTCATGCTCCAGATGCGGCGCTAGCGGAGGTTGGAGCCGGAGATGCCGCGATGAAGGCGAGGTGATTGACGTGAGCACACAAGCGAGCAAACAAGGAAGACTGCTGGTGGTCGACGACGAACTCAGCGTGCGCGACTCGCTCGATAAGTGGTTTCGCGAGGAAGGCTACGAGGTTGGTACTGCTGAGAATGCCAACGACGCGCTTAGCCGTCTCGCGGAACATCGCTGGGATGCCGCGCTCGTCGATATCAAGATGCACGGCACCGACGGAATCGAACTGCAGCGCCGCATGCACGAAATCGATTCTGAGATCGTCGTCATCATGATGACGGGCTATGCCTCGGTCGAGACCGCGGTGGCGGCCTTGAAGAACGGCGCATATGACTACGTGACCAAGCCGCTCGATCCGGACGAGATCGCACACCTCGTCAAGAACGCGCTGGCGCATAAACGTACGGCTCAGGAGAATGTGCTGTTGCGCGAGACGGTTGCAGAGATCGCGCGGCCGGACGATATGGTCGGGCAGAGCGCGGCCATGCGCAGGGTGTTCGAAGCAATTGAGACGGTCGGACCCACAGACGCTACGGTGCTGATTACGAGCGAAAGCGGCACTGGAAAAGAGCTGGTGGCGCGCGCGCTCCATCATGCAAGCCCGCGAAGATTTCACCCGCTGGTTGCTATTCACTGCGGCGCCCTCACCGAGACGCTTCTTGAAAGCGAACTCTTCGGACATGAAAAGGGAGCATTTACCGGCGCGCAGTTTCGTAAGAAGGGCAAATTCGAAATTGCCGAAGGCGGAACGGTTTTTCTGGACGAGATTGGCGACATCACTCTCAAAACGCAGACCGACCTGCTGCGAGTGTTGCAGGAACGCGAAATTACTAGAGTCGGCGGAAACCAGCCGATCAAGGTGGACTTCCGCTGCGTTGCGGCCACCAACAAAGATCTGGAAAAGCTGATTGAAGAGGGCAAGTTCCGTCCCGACCTCTTCTACCGGCTGAACGTCTTCCGTATCGAACTGCCGCCGCTGCGCGAACGCCGCGACGACATTCCGTTACTGGTCGATCATTTTGTGCACAAGTTCTCGCTGGCCATGAACAAACGGATCAGCCGCGTTTCACCTTCGGCCATGAACCTGCTGCAACAACAGCCCTGGCTAGGGAACGTTCGCGAACTGGAAAATGCCGTCGAGCGAGCCATGGTTGTGGGTCAGGAACCGGAACTGCAGGAGCGCGACTTCATCTTCAAGACTCCGATCGCCGCCAATGGAACGGGCAAGAAGCTGGAGGAGATGGAGCGGGCACACATTCTGCGCGTGGTCGAGGAATGTGGCGGCAATCAAAGTCATGCGGCGGAAATTCTCGACATCGATCGGGTCACTCTCTATCACAAGCTGAAAAAATACGGCTGGACGCGGACTCCGGTAGAAACGCGGTAAAGCTAGTTCTCGGTTCCCGGTTCTCAGGTTTTCGACTCAGCGCTGAGAACTGAGAACCGCGAACTAAGAACTGACGCATGAAACTGCTCCACCTCTTGCCGATCGGGAATGTGGATGACGGGCTGCTACAGGAGATTCGTCCCGCCATGGCAGAAACCTTTCGCGTCTCCTGCAAAGTGCTTCCGGTTCGGCTCGATCCGGCGTTCGCTTTCCATGGAGAGCGACGGCAGTATCACTCCTCCGAAATTCTGCATCGCATGCAAAGTTTTCTTACCGCCGATTCCTGGCGCGTGCTGGGCGTCGTAGCCGTCGATCTCTACATTCCGATTCTGACCTTTGTTTTTGGCGAGGCGCAAATGGGTGGACCCTGCGCCGTTATTTCAACCCATCGCTTGCGCCAGGAGTTCTACGGCCTGCCGGCCGACCCGGAGCTCCATCGCCGGCGCGTGATCAAGGAAGCTGTCCACGAAATCGGGCACACTCTGAGTTTGACGCACTGCGATGACTATAGCTGTGCCATGGCGCCTTCGCACGCCGTCGAGTGGATCGATCTTAAGGAAGGCACGCTGTGCTCTGATTGCCGGGCGGCGGCGGGCACGCCTGCGCCACAGATCGCGTCTTTGCGCATCTTTTAAACGATACAGCTAAACGATACTTGTGAAATCGTGACTGTGTTTGCTGGGTAACATGCCGAGTTGGAACCAGACGAAGGCCTCTACTCTCGTAGCTCCGCTGGAAGCCCGCTATTGATCGCCGCTCGCACTTTGGCCATCAGACAATCGCGCTCTCCGAAATCGGAGGGCTCAATGGGATCGTGAAATTCGACCCTCACCGTCCCCGGACGAATCGCGAACCGCGCCTTCGGCATGACCGCCTCGGTGCCTGAAATCGTGATGGGCACGATCGGCACTTTGCATTCTTCGGCGAGATAGAACGGGCCTTTTTTGAAAGGCAGCAGTTTGCCATCGAACGAGCGCTTGCCTTCTACGTAGATGGTCATGTTCAGTCCCTGCTCGATAACTTTGACTGCGTCGCGCAGCGCTGTTATGCCAGAATCGCGATTGGCGCGGTCGACCGGAACAAGCGATCCGATCAGCATGATGTGCCCGAGAATCGGAACTTTGAACAGCTCCTTCTTCACCATCACTGAAGTGCGCCGCGGAATGAGCGGTAAGGTAATGGGCGGATCGAGATTCGAGATGTGATTCGACATGAAAATATAAGTGCGCGCCGGATCCAGCTTCTCCAAGCCGATGGTTTCGACCTTCACTCCCGCAATGCGCACGCCGTTGAAGGCTGCGCCCATGCAGGTGCGGTATAGGAAGGTGATGTCATTGGTCAAATAAGTCCAGGGAATGCCCAGAAGCGCCGCGAAAGGTAACGACGCAGCCCAGTACACCAACATGAGGATGGTACGAAACACTGCGGATTCACCTTATTGATATTGATTCATCCCGAGCAGTTCAACCCCAGCTAATTCGTTCCGAACTGGCTCGCCCCGAGTGCTTTCGCGCCGAGCTCGCGCAATCGTTGAGGCAGCTTCTCATAGATGCCGCCGAATCCGCCATTGGAAAGAATGGCAACCACATCGCGCCCGCCGAGTTCCGGCGAGATCGCGCTTACGATGGCATCGGCATCGGCAAGAATGCGAGCCGGTTTTCCGCGCTTGTGAATCTCGCCGATCACGCGACTCAAATCCAGCCGCTCCGCTTCCGGGATGGCCTCCGACTTGAAGATGGCCGCAATGACAATTTCGTCGGCGAGTGCGAGGCTGTGGGCAAGAGCATCCTGAAGCGTGTTGCGCCGCATGGTGTTGGAGCGCGGTTCCAGCACGACCCAGAGCCGCGAGTGCGGATAGCGCGCCCGCAACGCGTGAATCGTCTGCTCGATCGCCGTCGGATGATGCGCGAAATCATCGATGATGGTTATTCCGTTGACCTGTGCTTTCACTTCGAGCCGCCGCTTGACGCTGCGAAACGTTGCCAGAGCCTTGGAGATTACATCTTTCGAAATTCCGTAACTGGCCGCCAGCGCCGCGGCTGCCATCGCGTTCCACACGTTGTATTCCCCGCCAAGGACGAATTCGAAATCAGACCAGGGTTTGCCATCGCGAATGACCGACCAGGACGTTCGATCTTCGCTCAACTTCAGATTTGCGATTCTCCAATTCGCACGCTCCGAAACACCATAACGTTCGACGGGGCAGAACGCTTTCTGCAGACAGCGCTCGATGCTATCGTTTCGAGCCGAATCAAGGTTTCGAGCCGAATCGAACGCGATAATGCGCCCACGTCGCGGAACCAGGTTCACCAGGCGTTTGAAAGCCGTCTCCACTGCGTCCAGATCTTTATAGATATCGGCGTGATCGAATTCAACCGAGGTAAGAATCACAGCATCGGGGAAGTAGTGAAGGAACTTCGGCCCTTTATCGAAGAATGCGGTGTCATACTCGTCGCCCTCCAAAACAAAGTGCCTGCCTTCGCCCAGGCCAAAGCTGCGGCCGAAGTTCTCGGCAATGCCGCCAATCAGGAACGATGGCTGAAGGCCGGCGGTCTCGAAGATCCAGGCGAGCATCGAGGTCGTAGTAGTTTTGCCATGGGTTCCGGCGACGACCAAAACTTGTTTCCCTACTAGAAACTCATCGTGAAGAATCTGTGGCATCGAACAGAAAGGAATGCGTTCGTCGAGCACGCGTTCGAGTTCCACATTTCCACGCGAGAGCGCATTGCCGACGACCACAAGATCAGGACAAGGATTGAGGTTCGCCTCGGCAAACGGTTGCGCGACCGGTATTCCCAAAGATTCGAGAAAAGTCGACATTGGCGGATAGGACGCCGCATCCGAGCCCGTGACGCGAAAGCCGCGCTCCTGCAGCATGCCGGCGAGCGATGCCATCGCCGTCCCGCAGATGCCAATCAGGTGAACGTGTTTTGCTTTAGTCATCGAAGATTTCTCGTTATCGGATTGCTCATTTGACTGTCGCCGCTTCCAGAATATGCAACTCCACCGCATCATCGACAGTCAGTCTTGCCCGCACTCCGATCGGCAGCGTGATGTTCGCTCTCGAGACGTGGCCGGAGCGAAGGCCGAACGCTACCGGAATCCGCAAGTCTTCGACAATGCGCAGAATCACTTCTTCCAGCGTGTAATCCTGCTCAGAACTCTGACGGCAATCCAGCATCTCACCGAAGATCATGCCGCGCACATCCTTCAGCTTACCGGCATGTTTTAGCTGCATCAGCATACGGTCGACCTGATAGGGTTTGGTCGCTATGTCTTCAATAAAAAGAATCGTGCCCGCAGTTCGAATCTCGTGCTGTGTGCCGATTGATGCAACGAGCATGGAAAGACAGCCGCCATAGAGGATTCCTTCGCCTTGTCCTGGCAGCAGCGGCTTAGCTCCCGAACCTTCCGCGATGCGCCACTCGCCGGCTCCGCCTAACGCATTCTGCCACGAAAGCATGTCGATGCCGTCGGGGATGGCGAAATCTTTTGCGACCATAGGGCCGTGAAAGGTCACGAAATTCGCCGCGTCCGCAATGCAGCAGAGCAGCGTCGTAATATCGCTGTAGCCCACTAGAATCTTGGGGTGCGCAACGATTTTGTTCGGGTCCTTATTCCGGCCAAAGATTAATGGAAGGTAGTTCGATCCATATCCTCCCCGCGCGCACAGAATGGCACGGATATCGTCGCGCACGAACATGTCTTCCAGCTCCCGCGCGCGGCGCTCGGCCGACCCGGCAAAATAGAGATCGCGTTCGAGGATCGAGTCAAAATAAAACGGTTCGTAGCCGAGGCGACGCAGGCCATCACAACCCGCCTCCAGCATTTCGCGCTTCAGGTTCGACGCGGGCGCGACGATTCCCACCTTATCGCCGGGACGAAGCGCGCGCGGCTTGACTCGCGGATTTTGAGAAGTAGAGACCATCTGGTCTTGATCTTAGCAGCCGTGTCGAGGCTCAGAATGTGAATCCAGCGCCGGAAGACGCATTGCTACTTATGAACCTACGTCACGCCCGCAGGCGCGCTCTAACGCGAAGTGCGCCTGTGGCCAGCGGCTGCTAGATGAAGAATTCTCCGCGGCAGAGAAGTGTCGCTGGACCTCGCAGATAAACTCGGGTCTGCCAACGGACGATTTGCGAACCTCCAGGCGCAACTACCTTCACCGGCGATGCAACGCGAGCGCTCGCAATCGAAGCTACAGCCGCCGCGCACGATCCGGTGCCCGAAGATTGCGTCTCGCCGACTCCCCGTTCAAACAGCCGGATATCGATTTCGCTAGCGTTGCGCACCACCACATACTCGACATTCGTCCCCTGCGGAAATTGCGGTTGCGCACCGATCAGCGCGGCCTGCCGTTGCCATCCCTCCTGAAAGTTGTCTACGAAAATTACAAAGTGCGGATTCCCCATGGAAACTTTTGTGCCCACCGCTTGCACGCCCATGGTCTCTATCGACAACTGGCCGCCGACCTCAGGCTCGCCCATATCTGTTTCGAACTCAAACGTGAAACCTTGGCGCGACATCACCTGGCAGGTTTTCAACCCCGCGCCGGTGCGAATTATGACTTCGGTCTTGACCGTGCGCGAACAAATTTCCGCGGCTACACAGCGCGTCCCATTTCCTGAAATCTCCGCCTCCGAACCATCGGCATTGATCAACCGCGCGTGCACGTCTACGCCGGCTTGCGTATCCGGAGACAGCCATTCCACGCCATCGGCACCGACTCCAAGATGGCGATCGCATAGCCGGCGGGTGAGCGCTGCGAGATCACCGCGAACCTGCTCGGCTTGCACCAGAAGAAAGTCGTTGCCACAAGCGGATGCCTTGGTAAATGGAATCCTCGGCTGCGTTTGCGGGGCGCTCATTCTTGGGCAATGATCTTTTCGTATTTGCCTGGCACTCATTCATGTTCAACGGATGAAATAGTCGAGACGGTGGCAAAGGCGTTCGATTCGCGCAGTCGGGTGGAAAATACGCTCTGCTCGTCCAGTTCACCATCTACCGAAATCACGATGCGGAAATCCGGTTCGGCATTCGCAATGTGAACGCTGTGCATAGTAAGTTGCTCGGAATCGAGAATACGGTTCACTTCGCGGATCATCCCATCCACATTGCGACCCGTTACCTCGTAGGTGGTGGTAAACATCTTCAGCGAAAATGTGACCTCCATTCGTCCCAGCACCACCAGCGAAATCAGAATAATGACCGTGGCGAAGCACGCCGTCAGATACAGTCCGCCGCCCGCCGCCATCCCTATGCCGGCGACCACAAACAGTGTGGACGCTGTGGTCAATCCTTGAACCGACGCCTTCGCGTGCAGAATGGAGCCGGCGCCGATGAAGCCGATGCCAGGGATAATCTGCGCCGCAATCCGAGCGCTGTCTGACTCCACGCCCGCAAGCTGGCGTGAGAGGACGGTGAACATCGCCGCGCCGAAGCAGATAAACATATTCGTGCGCAGGCCCGCCGGCCGGTGGCGCAGTTGGCGTTCAAGTCCGATGATGCCGCCGAGGAGCGCCGCGAGCAGCAACCGCGCCAACGTCGAACTCAGCACTACTCCGAGTTCATTGCGCAACAGTTGGATGGTTTGATGGATCGGGTTCATGCGATGATCCGGGGCTCCGACCTCCCAGCCCGCGATGCGCGCGGTCAAGGGGGCCACGGAGCGGATTCTATCATCGCTGTCCCGCGCTTTCTGTATTGCTTTCAGCTTCGAGTTAACGCCGCTGATTCGGGTCTCTTCGTGTAGCGTAGATGTGGGCGTGGGGCTGTCCGCTGGCGTGAATTTCGGTTAACTCTACAAGGTTGGTTCGGTTCAGGGCTTGGTCCACCGAATCGCCATCGAAAGCGATCACAAAATCAACGTAGCGTGCGGGATGGGCGAGCGCACGCTCCCAGAGGCCTTCGGGATCGGTAGGACGCTTCCATGGACGATGATTTTCGTTATTCACCACCTGCCGCAAGGGGATGCCTAGCTGCTCCATAATGCCAACATGCTCGCCGAGGTTCATCAGAAACCGCGAGTGCCGCGGCAGGCCGGAGACCACTCGCTCCACCGATGACTCCAGGGGATTTCTGATCTGCCAATTTCTGCGAGCTTCCTGCAGGCATTGAGGCTGCTTCCAAACCGTCGCGTAGCTGCCAATCACAAGCGCAAGGATCAGCGCTACTAACTTCCCCGCGTGCCGCCCGGGGACGCCTTCGCGCGAGGTCAAAGAGCGGGGAGCCAAGGAAGAGATCGAAGCGGCCAGCACTCCTGTTGAAACCGCGAACATGGGCAGCAACTGAAGCCCATAGCGCTGGTTGAAGGTAGCAAAGGGCCACCAGGTGTACACATGAACGGGCACAGAACCGTATGCAATCGATAGCGCATAGAACGGCAATGGAATCCAGAGCAGAAATAACGAGGTCGCTTGCGCCCGCAGTTTCCATGCTCCTATGACTAATGCCAGGACGGCCGCTGCCAGCCAGAATCGGCCCCAGTTTCCATCCGCCATGTTTAGCTGTGCCGCTTTCAAAAAATAAATCGCAGCGACTCGGGCGTTGTGGAACGCGGGATTCGGCGCGCCGACGCGTTGCTCGATCGCCTTCGCCGAGTAGGGTCCATTGGCGAATTCCAACGCATTGCCATACACCACGCGGTTGTATGCCAGCCACAGAATTGGAACCACGGCAATGATTAACACGAACTTCACGAACCGAGGGCGCATGGCGCGGTAGTCGGAATCACGCCATCGCCATAGGGTAATGGCGACAATCGCAGCTCCCACGACGCCGGACAAAAACCATCCGTCGTAACGGGTGAGTTCCGCGCCAGCGAGACACCAGGCGCAGCGGATCAGCGGACTACGTGACGGGGGCGCAGGTTGCGGACCTGCCTCTACACTTCTTGGTAAATGGCTAGTTTGGACGCTTCGAACAAATTCCGCGAAGTACACCAAAGACCAGATGAACAGAGCAAGATAAAGCGACTCGGTCATCGCGGTCGCCTGCATGTAGATCAGGTTCGGGTTAGCTCCATAAGCGAATGCCGCAGCCGCTGCACCCACGCCGGCCGCCGATTTCGGCCCTTGCTTGTTGGCTGCCTCTAGGATTCCGCGTACGAGACGAAATACTCCTACGACTGAGAAGACATACGCAATCATCGAAGGTATCGACCCGCCGCCGCCGTTTTGCCACATCCCCCGCGAAAAGATGAAAGGAATCATCAGCAGATGAGGCAGGGGCAACCATACGGTGCCCAATTGCAGCAGGCCGGGAGTCTGGGAATCGATGACGCGGCGCGCAATATTTATATGGGCAACCGCATCGCCATAGAGAAGAATGTCGCTGTGTTGAAAGTAGTAGAAAAACGAAAATAGAGACACAAGCGCAGCAATACCCGCCACGCGGGCGACAGCGAGGTCGGGAGCAGCGGCGGGCTTTAGGCTGAGCTTCTTACTTACTTTGCGATCTGCCATGGCTTAACAGCCGGTTGGTGAGTCAATTCTGAACTCTGAGCCTCTGAACAGGCCTTCGCAGAATGCTGAGAAAGACGTCATTGCACGCCTGGCCCCTCGAAGCGGCGTCTGAGTTCGAAAGCTTACGATATCGCTAAAGCGATACCCTGATACGAATTAGCGTTTTCAGCATTCCGTTCTCGTCACGAGGGACTTACAGCTAAAATGCTCTTACTCCAGATGTGTGAGTTCGCGGAAAATCTGGAAGCGCGCATCAATCTCTTCACGGGTCAGATTCTGCAAACGCTCCGTGCCAAAGCGTTCCACCGCGAACGATCCCATCACCCCACCGTAGAACAAGGCGCGCTTCAGCACCTCGCGGTTGATCTCGCCCTGTGACGCTATGTACCCCATGAATCCTCCAGCAAAAGAATCGCCGGCCCCGGTGGGATCTTTGACTTCGTCAATGGGCAGCGCGGGCGCGCGAAAAGGATGGGATCCAATACCGAAAGCTCCCTCGCGGAAAAATATGGTCGCACCGTATTCACCGTGCTTCACCACCAGGGCGCTGGGGCCCATGGCAATAACTTTTTGGGCCGCACGCAACAGATTTGTCTCATTGGCCAGCATCTTGGTTTCGGTATCGTTGATCAGCAGAACATCGACCAGCTTCAACGTTTCAGCCAATTCCTTGGGCGTGCCCTTGATCCAGAAATTCATGGTGTCACCGCCCGTCAGGCGGACTCCATTCATCTCGAGCCTCACAGCCGTTTGCAGCGAGGGGTGAATGTTGGCTAGGAACAGGAACTGCGTATCGGCATACTCCTTGGGAATGCGCGGCTGAAATTTCTCGAACACGTTTAATTCGGTGAAGTCGGTTTTGGCCTCGTTCAGATTATCGAGATACTGTCCACCCCAGCGAAAGGTCTTGCCCTCGGTCCGCTCGATGCCGCGCGTATCGACGCCGCGGTTCTTCAGGACAGCTTCGTGTTCAGACTTGAAGTCTTCACCGACTACCGCCACCACGCGGACCTGGGTAAAGTAACTTGCGGCCAGCGAGAAGTAAGTCGCGGCCCCTCCGAGAATGTCATTAACTCGGCCGGAAGGGGTTGCGATCGTGTCAAACGCAACTGAACCAACTACCAGAATGCTCATGAGTCTCCCTAAGTCAGTCGATGGTCGTTAGTCGCCGATCGTTCGCGTCAGCGAAAAAGTTCGCGGCTTGTGCCTTGCTCGCCAACGACCGGCGACTAACGACTGACAACTACTTCAAATAGTTTCCTAATATCAATTGCAGTTTTTCTTTTGTTGCCGCAGGAATCTTCGCCGGATCGGTGAGAATGGCGTGGGCCAACGCCGATCCACACTTGCAGGATCGCGACATCGGCATTGCTGCTACGGTTGCCTTCACGACCTTCGCGGCGTTATCGGCGTTCTTGGTGAGCACAGAAATAATCTGTTCCACCGTCACCGAATCGTGATGCGGATGCCAGCAGTCATAGTCAGTGACCATGGCAATTGTGACGTAGCAAATCTCGGCTTCGCGAGCGAGCTTGGCCTCCTGCAGGTTGGTCATGCCGATCACGTCCGCTCCCCAGCTGCGATACACGTTCGACTCGGCCTTGGTCGAAAACTGCGGACCCTCCATGCAAACGTAGGTCCCGCCGAGTTTGGCAGGCACGCCTGAGGCATGGCATGCATTGCGGACGACCTTTGCCAGGTCGCCGCACACCGGATCGCCAAATCCAACGTGCGCCACGATGCCATCGCCAAAGAAGGTATCAATGCGATGCCGGGTGCGATCGAAAAACTGGTTTGGAATCACAAAGTCAAGCGGCTTGTGCTCTTCTTTCAGCGACCCCACCGCTGAAACCGAAATGATGCGCTCCGCTCCGAGCTGTTTAAAGCCGTGAATGTTGGCCCGGAAATTCAGTTCGCTCGGAAGAATTCTATGGCCGCGACCATGGCGCGCCAGAAACGCCACTTTGCGATTTTCCAGGGTTCCTAGAATGTAGGCATCGGACGGCTCTCCAAAAGGGGTCTGCAGCCAAACCTCTTGCGCGTCTTTGAAGCCCGGCATGTGGTACAGACCGCTGCCGCCGATAATTCCTATCTTCGCTTGCTGCACCTGCGCTCCTGATGGGGGCTGAGCCGAGGTTCGGGCCGAAGTTGCTCAGAATGACTTTAGAATCTCAGATTATACAAGAAGGAAACTCATGGCTTGCCGGGCACGGCCTGCGGTTCCGGCCAGAAGTCCGCCTCCACCTGTTTGATGGTCGGTTCATCTAGACTCTCGCTGATCAATACCGCGTCGCCGCGGACTTCAATCATCACGACTCCCTCTTCCGTCAGCCAGGCATGGCGTCCGCGCAGCGACCGCCAGGAATCGACCGGTGGCGCATCGGCTGCAACTTTGCCGTCGACGCCGAGCGCTTGCCGCTTCTGATAGCGCTGCGCCAGCGATTTCGCATACACCGCTGCGAACTCCGATGCCTTGGCAGGGCTCGACCAGCGGGAGATGTAGAGCAGCGCGATAGGCGCGGATTTGTTCGACTTTGGCTTTCCGGCAAAATAGTATCCGCCTCGCCACTCTGGATAGATGGCGGTGGCTTCTTTTGCTCCCGCATACTGCTCGACCAGCACGTCCACATCAAACTCGCCCATCGCGCCAATATCGAAAGCATCGTAGCTCTTGAGGTCTTTATCCATATCGATCAGCTTTACCGGATCGAGCTTCTCGTGGTCGAGGTAGGTCTCGGGCTCCATGATTTCGCGCGTCGTTTTCGGCGCATCCTTGAACGCGCCCGCATAGGCCAACCCCTTGCCGCCGGCTTGGAGAAGTGCGGCGGTGAAGTCGAGTCCGTAGCGATAGGGGAAGGTCAGTTCCTCTTTCAAAAAAATGGGAGCTTCACGAAATGCCGGAGTGTCGGCCGTCCCGACCAGCATGCCTTGTTTGAGGGCATCGACTATCTGTGGCGAGTTGAGTACAGTCTTTCCGGCCGGCGCCAACGAATAATCGAGCATCACCACCATCGCCTGACCTTCAACGACGGCCTGACGGGCAGCGCTTTCCTCGTCATTTTCAATATCGGCTGGGCTTGGATCTTCTTTCTTATCAGCGTTTGGATTTGAACCCTTCATCCATTTGTCGATATCGAAAGACTGGTCCTGGAGAGCGTGCGTCAGCTCATGGGCCAGCACAGGCTTCTGCTGTTCTGCGTCAATCCAGTTGAGCAGGTTCACTGTCTTCGTTTTGACATCGTAATATCCCGCGACCTGCTCTCGCAGCATCACTACTAGAAAATTACCCAGATCGAAGTTCCGCGGAAGCAGACCGAACTTTTTCAGCACCTCCGACGATCGCTCCAGGCGCTTGGCATCCTTGTCGTCTTTCATACTTTTCACGACGTAGGCTTCCACTTCATCGCGCTTGGTAAGCCTGCGCTTCACTCTGTGCAGGATGGGCAGGCCGGTGTCCTGGCTGGCAAACTGCAGGATTTCGTCGACCGAACGAAAGAGCTCCTTCGCCTCTTTGGACGAGATAACGGTTTCTGGTTGTGGGGATTGCGAGGCGCGAGCGCCCTCGCCCGCAGAACTCTGGCCTTGCGATTCCTGCGGTTGCGGTGTCTGATCTTGCGCTGTCTGGTCCTGCGATGCCGCGCTGGTACTCCTTGCTTGGCCATACAGAATTTGGACGCACAGAATTCCCGCCAGCAAAATGCGCAGAGTAAATTCGCAAAACCATTTCCTTTGCTTTTGAGCGACTGCCCTGACTTTATCCATTAGAGTCGAGTTTATACTGTCGCATGGCCGTTAATCTCTGGAGCAGGTCCGATCACGCGCTGGACTACCTCGAACGAGCCGACTCCATCAAGCATTGCCCCGAAGGCGAATCGACGTTGCTTGCCGTCGCTATCGATTTCTCGCCTGCCATGCTCGACGCCGCGAGAAAGTGATTTGGCAGGGCAGTTCGAACGCGGCGTGTTGAAGGCGCGCTAACTTTTCCTCGCTGCCTAAATCCTCGCGTGGTAGATGTGGAGACATGAAATTTCATACCGAGTACCTGACGATGCACACGAAAACGAAACGGGCTTATGTTCATCTGACTCCGCAGGTCGAGGCTGCGCTTAAGAAGTCAGGAATTAAGGACGGGATGATCCTTGTCTCTGCCATGCACATTACTGCAGGGGTCTACGTCAACGACAACGAGAGCGGGCTGATCCAAGACATCGACCAGTGGCTGGAAACGCTGGCTCCCTTCCAGGAGAACTACCAGCATCACCAGACGGGAGAAGACAACGGCGACGCTCACCTTAAGTCGCTGCTCATTCATCATGAGGTCGTCGTCCCAGTCACCAGGGGCAAGCTCGATTTCGGCCCGTGGCAGCAGATTTTCTACGCCGAGTTCGACGGCCAGCGCGACAAAAGAGTCATCATTAAAGTGATGGGAGAATAGACAACTTGGTTTATTCTCATCTGACGGCAATGACCAGTCCATGAGCCCAATCCATGAGCCAATACCTGGAGCCAGACAACATGACCGACGAACTCCAAGAGTTGCACGAGCACGCCGAACACGCCCGGGAGCATCCCGATCTTGCGCCGATTACGATCAGCATGGCAGTGCTGGCGGTGCTGGTGGCGACAGTGTCACTGCTCGGCCATCGCACCCATACTGAAGAAATCATTCTGCAAAACAAGGTGACCGATCAGTGGGGCTATTACCAGGCGAAGAATATACGGCGCCACACCGACGAACAGTTCGCCGATCTGACTACGGTCGTGGCGACCAAGGATCCGGAAGCCGTGGCCAAACTACAGGAGAAATACAGGGCCGAAGGGGACCGTTACAAAGACGAGCTCAAAGAGCTCGACAGCAAGGCTCGCGAAACCGAGAGCGAAACCGACCACGCGACCCGCAAAGCCGACCGCTTCGATCTAGGAGAAGTATTCCTGGAGGTTGCGCTGGTGATCACCTCGATCACGCTGCTCTCGGGCCGCCGCAGTTTCTGGTACCTTGGCCTGCTCCTGGCGGCGTTGGGAATTCTGATCGCTGCCTCGGCGTTTATGGTTCACTGAGGAACGATAGGTCAGGCACCGATACATCGGGGATCGATGCATCGGGAATCGAACCCCGTCGGCGATGTGGAGCGCCCATTATGGGACTTCCGCATGTGATGGTTCACCAGTGATGGTTCACCAATGACGGTTCCCCAATGACGGCCACCCGTCGGCAGTGACTACTCTCCGTCAGCCTGCGGGATGCGGAGGAATGTTAAACGCCTTCTTCGGCCTGTAACTTGCTGCAACGACGGATTAGCATTTTCTAACAGACCTGAAGGCCGTTCGGCCTCACGCGTGCAATAATCGCTGCGCTCTCGGCCAAACTCCAAATAGAAAAGAAGACTGGAAGCGTACTATGCTCCATAAATGCGCTAACCCCGTATGTCCTGTCCCCTTCCGATCGCTGCGGGAAGGCAAATTGTTCCTCGCAGAAACCTGCAATTCAGACACCAATGCCAATTTCGATGGCAGTCGACGCAAGCTCCGCCGGCGCGAACATTTTTGGCTGTGCGGCGCGTGCGCCGGTTATTTTACGCTCCGTTTCGACCCCACGCTTGGGATGCTGACCGTCCCCCTCGGGCACCCAAGTCCACGAGCGCTGAGCCGTGCTGTGGCCAGCGCTTGACGACTGTTTTAAGGGAAAACGCTTAGGGACACCTTTAAGCGACAACCTTTAAGAGAAAGGTAAGCGACACCTTCAAGCGAGAATCTCTAAACGAGTACGACGGGGGTTGCCCATGGATCACGCAATGATCAGTTGTCCAACTTTAAAACGCAAAGCCTGCTCCGTTTGCGGGATCGACACATTTCGCCACAAAGGGTGGTTTCTGGTGGTCGAAAACCGATGGCTCGACCGCCTCAAGATTCTCTCGTGGCACTCCGCGTTAGCCGCGCAGAAAGACATGAAAAGCGTGTGCTGCCGGGAACATCTTAAAGCCCTCATCGCTCACTGGTTAACGCAGGCCAGCCTTCGTCTGCCTCCGACTCTTTATGTCCCCATGCCCATCAGTAGCGACCCATCTTTGACCGATGTTAATCTCGGTCCGGAGGCCATGGGCCGTGTAATCGGAGAGCTAACGGTGCTTCGCGAGTCCTTTTCCAGGGTCTGGTCGGGCTCACCCGCGGCACTGGAATACATTCTCGACGCGCTGATTACGATCGGGGCGGAAAACAGACCTCATGCTCTCGAGTGCCAACTTTATAACCTTCCACACGGGTCCTCGCAAGGGCTGTCCCTTCAATAAAAGGCGCTGGCGGAGTCTAGCTCTGCCAGCGCTCCTTCCACACTCGCCAATCTTTTTCCATCGCGTCGGCCATCGCCTGCGCGGCTGCCAGCAGCCAGTTCCCCTTTCGTCCTCGCAGATCCTTCAAAATCGCTCGCCGCTTCTCTTCCGTGCCGACGTGGATATTTGCCGTTTCCCGGCCCATGGCATCGAGGAGCCGGCACTCTTCCCGGTTGGTCGGCAGCGCGTCCAGTTCAATGCGCGAGCAATAGGGTGACAGCCGGCGGACGATCCAGTGCCCACGCATTTGCACGAACGGGTCCGGACAGCGCACCGCCCGCCGCAGAATCGCCCCATAGAGAATCTCTGACGGCACGCTGGTGGGGTGCAAGCATTGCAGCGCGGAGGGCAGCAATGCCTTCGCCTCCCGCGCTACGCGTGCGCCCTTCCACTCGGCGATTCCGACCAATCGCGTTCGCCCGAGGCTTCCGAGGCCAGCCCTGCGCCGCGCCAACCGGTAACTCAGGCCCGGCTCCGGCAGCATATGCTCAATCGCCTCGCGCGCGCTCTCCGGGATTTCTCCCTTCGCGGTGGGATTCGCATCCATCTTTTTCCAGAAGATAACGGGATCGCGCAGCTTGCTCTCAGCGATCGCCCGCAACCATGAATGGCTCTCGCCCAGCACAAAGGGACGGCCGCCCTCAGCCATCACACTTTCGTAACCTTCGAGGATAGACGCCGCCGCATCTTTCGGCTTCATCGTCAGGTGGTCGGCGCGGGCGGCCAGAAGAGCGCTTGCCGCCAGCCGCACCAGATCCATCGTGTAGGGATACAAAAAGGCTTCGTCGAAATCGTTCACTCCCCACACTAACCGGCCATCGCTGTCGCGCCAGGTGCCAAAATTTTCGACGTGCAGGTCGCCCACCGATAGAATATAGGGCACGCGATCGAGCTCGGCGCAAACCTCGGGCCACACCTGTACCCAGCGATAGAAAGTTGCGCGAAAGAATGGAAAAAGCGCAGCCGCCATCTGTTCATGCTTGAACTGCAAATCGGGCTCGACGATTCGGATGTGCTGGCGCAGCCAGTTTTCGTAGTTCTTTGTAGCCTTAACAATGTTCATGATCAGTTAGCAACGATAAGAAGGTCGATATACCCTGTCAAGAGCGTGAACCCGCACAACCTTCATATGCTTACTCCTGTTATGATTTGCCGCGCCTATGTTCTTACGCTCTTATCTGCCATTCTCGGGATCTGCCTCCTGTCGCAACCACTCCACTTTTGCCATGGTTTTAGCAGTGGCGGCAATTTCCACGAGCGTTCGTGCACTCCCAGTTTCGGTCGCGCCCGTTCCGCGCACCGTCCACATGGTGCAGCAGTGGATTCCGATGTCCGACGGCGTCCGTCTCTCGGCAACACTCTACATGCCCGACAGCGTGACCCCGGACGAAAAATTCCCTGCCCTGCTTGAGTATCTTCCCTATCGCAAAGACGACGCTACGGCGGCCCGCGACTATCCCGTTCACCATTGGTTTGCGGCGCATGGATATGTCAGCGTTCGCGTCGATATCCGCGGCTTTGGCGCCAGCGAGGGAACGCCGACCGATCGCGAATATTCGGAGCAGGAGCAACTCGATGGCGAGCAAGTCATCGCGTGGTTGGCCGCCCAACCCTGGTCGACCGGCAAAGTCGGAATGTTCGGAATTTCATGGGGAGGGTTCAATTCGATACAGATGGCGATGCGGAATCCGCCGGCCCTGAAGGCCATCCTCGCGGTCGATGCCACCGAAGAACTTTTTCATGACGACATCCATTACATCGACGGCATGATGCACTTTGACGAGTTTGAGCTGAACATGGATCTCGCCCCGGCGATGACGGGAGCTCCCGATTACACGCTCGACGAAAAAGTTCTTGGCCCGCGCTTCGAATCCACGCCCTGGTCGTTGCTTTATTTCAAACACCAGCGCGACGGGGAATTCTGGCATGCACCCGAGCATCCGCTTAGCGAAATTAAAATTCCATGCTTTTTGATCGGCGGCCTGCTTGACGGCTACCGCGATTCCATTCCGCGCATGCTTGCGCAAGTCAAAGCGCCCGTGAAAGCTATCATTGGACCGTGGAATCACACCTTTCCCAATGACGCCGAACCGGGGCCGCAAATCGAGTGGAGAGACCAAGCGCTGCGCTGGTGGGATCAGTGGCTCAAAGGCCGCAACACCGGAATCACGGAGGAGCCGCCGCTCTCTATTTATATGCAGGAGTGGCATGCCCCCGATCCCCATCTGAAGAACGTGCCAGGAAAATGGCGCGGGGAGATCGGCTGGCCGCCGCGAAACGTGGCGAACACAACGCTCTACCTTTTTGAAGGCCACGCGCTCTCGACCGGTCGCGCCAAGCCCGCCGTGGATCAACTACGCTATGTTCCGAGTGTGGGCGTGGAGGCTGGATTCTGGTGGGGGGAACTACTCACCGATCAGCGCCCGGTCGACGCTTTCAGCCTCACCTACGATTCCGTTCCGCTGACTCAGGAACTCACGATTCTCGGTCGTCCGCATGCCCTGTTGAGTGTAAGTTCGTCGGCTCCGCTAGCGGATTGGTTCGCCCGGCTTTCGGACGTTGCGCCCGATGGCACAGTCACTCAAGTTACGGGAGCGGGGATCAATGGCGCGCAGCGAGATAGCGCTTCTGAGGCCGCCGAGTTAGTGCCTAATCAGACTTACTCGCTGGATATAGAAATGCACCTGGCTACCTGGACATTTCCCAGGGGCCATCGTATTCGGCTATCAGTTTCTAACGCGCTCTGGCCCATGATCTGGCCAACTCCTTATGCCATGACAACCACGCTTCAACTCGGCGGAGAGGCGGGGTCGCGCCTGACCCTGCCGCTTGTTCCGCTGTCCATGTACGCTGCGCCGCGATTTGCACTACCAGAGCCTTCGGAAGAACGCAGCGATATTAAGGATGAAGGCTACCCATGGCCCGGCGATTGGAAGACCGAGCGCGACGAAGTCAACGCCAAAACAAAAGTGACGTGGAGCGGAAAATCGGAAGAAACTTATCCTTGGGGAAAAGAGACCGATTACGAAGGAATAACTTATCTAGCCGACGATAACCATCCCGAAACCAGTTCCGTTCAAGCGGAGGCTGAAATCCTCATGGCTTTAAAACAGCAGACCCTGCGGTGGCAGGGCCATCTCACGCTAAGCAGCGACGCCAAGAACTTTTATTACAAATACACGCGCGAGTTACTGAAGGATGGTCAACTCTTCAAGCAGAAGACGTGGGAAGAGACGATCCCGAGGGACCATCAATAAGTGGAATGTTCCATCCATACTTTGAGCCTGGAGAGGACCAAGTCTCCGCTGTTAGGCCCGGCGCTCGCACGCAACCGGCTGCTCTAAGCCACTCTTCAAATCAGCCGCCAGCAGCTTGTGAAACAACTGTTCGCCTGCTTCGCGGCGCACTGACAAGCGGCCCGCACCATAGGCGCGCGACCTCAGTCCGCGCTGCACCGCTTCGCAAATGCCCAAATCCTCATCCTGAACACGGTTGCCCACGGCTACGCTCTGCTCGTTATAAGACCGCGCCGCCTCACTGATGTCGCTGAAGTAGAAATCGAAAATTACCCGGCAATGGTTCACGTCGATCGGAATCACCAGATTCGTATCCAGATAGCCTTCATAGCAGTTGAACATGAAATTGGGATAGAGCCAGAAATACCAGGCCCGAGTGCCGCGGCGAGTGGTGCCCATGGCTGCATACTCATCCGAACTCACCATTGGGCTCGATTGCAGGCAAAACCGGCCTTCATTCTCGATTGTGTACTGCTTGTAATCCAAGACAGAATTAAGACCTTTGTGCAGATGGGGCACATGATATCCGCCGTCGAGATAGTTATCGACAAATACCTTCCAGTTACAATGAATGTCATAACTCTGACTTGCAAAATAATGCAGCTTACTCAATCCTAGCGGAGCTACACGGTTGACGAGGCTGCCGAGAAAATCCGACAGCGGATCCGCCTGCGGATCCAGGTTTACGAATATGAACCGCTCCCAGGTCTCAACCTTTACCGGAACGAGACCGTTGTCTTTACGTTCGAAGTTCTTCACCCCATCGAATTCCGGCATCCCTTTGAGTGCACCATCCAGTCCATAATTCCACCCGTGATAAGGACAATGCAAAATCGAGGCCTGGCCGCACGGCTCCATTACCACGGCCGCCGCGTGATGGCGGCACACGTTATAAAAGGCACGGAGGATGCCGTCATTTCCGCGCACCGCGACCAGCGGCTCTCCCGCAACCGACGCGGTTACAAACTGTCCGGGCTTTGCTACCTGATCGACTCGGCCCATCGCCTGCCATGTCCGCGAAAAAACTGTTTGCTGTTCGAGGTCCGCAATCCGCGCGTCCACATACCACGGCGCGGGAATCGTCGACGCTTCCGTCAGCGGCGCGGCTGCATCATAACTTCCGACAATGTGCTCCACGCTCGTTCCGCTACCGCCATTCATGCCGTTCATGCTCTCTTCCCCGTCAGTTGTACTTTCTCAGATCCGATGGCCCGCCGTAACAATTCAACAAACTGCTCGATGCGTGCTTCTTTCTTCTCGGGAATCGACCCGGTCTTGCGGAACAACCCGGGGTCTAACTCCTCTGTAAGCAGCGCATCCTGAAATCGATCCATCGTCCACTCCAGAATCGATCCGATCATGTCGACATCCAGGTCTGTTCTCAATTCTCCACGCTTGACTCCGAAGCCGACAAATTCGCGCCAGCCGTAGGGATCCTCTGCCACAAGAAATCGATTGATCTCCCGGCGCAGGGCAAGATCGGTTCCGTAATTGCCCACCAGATAAATTCGATAAGACGACCAGTTATCGCGGACCATGTTTTCCGTGCGCCCCAGCCAGTACCGCAGCACGTCAAACAATCCCAACTCCTGAACCGCAGGCGGAGCCTGCATGTATTTTGGAAATGAGAGCACTGCCTTTTTGTAAGCCTCGAAAAACAATCCGTCTTTGCTTTTGAAGTGCTGAAACACCGAGCCTTTGGCGATGCCTAATTGCGCCGCAATATCTTCGACGCGCGCCGCGCTATAACCACGCTCGGCAAAGTGCCGAATCGCAACCTCAACGATCCGCGCGCGTTTCGCTTCCGAGCGCGGACGGGGCTTGCCGTCACGCCTCATCTGCGTCGGTTTGGCCAGACTGCTTGCAATTCCTTCCATGTGCCCAACCTCCCTGGGTTCTTGACCTGCGGTCAACAAACGATACAGCACGGCCAAAGCATTTTTCAATGGCTTTTTCCATGGGCCTTCGGTAGTTTCTTCAGCCGGGGCGTTTTCTTCTTTTTGACCGTAGGTCAGGCGGGGATCGGACGTATGCCGGGCCAGATGTCCAGCGCGCAAAAATCGACGTTCGACGCTGTGGTCATTGGCGCAGGCCACAACGGGCTCACCGCGGCCGCGTACCTGGCGCGCTCCGGATATTCAACCCTGGTTCTTGAACGCCGCGATATTGTCGGCGGATGTTGTGTCACCGAGGAAATCGCCCCCGGCTGCCGCGCGTCCACCACTTCATACATTGCCAGCATGCTGCGTCCAGAGGTGATTCGCGACCTGCGACTTGGCGATCACGGCCTCCGCATGATGCCCTGTGATCCGGCACTACAGGTTCCTTTCCCCGACGGACAACTCGTTTCCTGGTGGGCGCAGCGCGATCGAGTCGTGGAAGAGCTGCGCAAGATTTCTGTGAAGGACGCCGAAACTTTTGTCCGCGTCGACAATCAGCTCAAACGACTGGCTCGCTATCTGCAACCATTTTTTCTCGAGCCTCCGCCCGAGCCGGGCACGCAATCTTTCGAGGGATGGTCTGAACTTTTTCGCGCCGGAAAACGCTTTCGCCGGATTTCCACCACTGAAATTTCGCAGCTCGTTTCATTTCTCACCGGGAGCCTCGGCGACTTTCTGGATCGCAACTACGAATCCGAGAAAGTGAAAACGCTGTTCTTAGCCAACAATGTCTATGGCAAACATGGAGGTCCATATCAGCCGGGCAGCGCTCTGGGCCTGCTCTTTCACTTACTAAGCGGTGGAGAGCAGGACCAGCAAGGCTTCTACGGGCACGTTATGGGTGGCATGGGCTCCATCACCAGCGCCATGGCTCTCGCGGCTCAGGCATTCGGGGCCGAAATCCGCACCAGCAGCCCCGTACAACAGATCGATATACGTGACGGCAGAGTGCGCGCTGTCGTGCTCGAAGATGGCACGGAGGTTCGAGCGCGGGTCGTGCTCTCGAATGCCGATCCCAAACGTACTTTCCTGGGCATGGTCCCGGAGCGTCATCTTCCTGGCGATTTCGTTCGCGCCATCCACGGCATCAGAATGAATGGGCCTTGCGCCAAGGTCAACATGGTGCTTGCGGAAGAGCCGCATTTTATCGGCACTCCAGCTAGGCATGATCCGCAACAACGATCCCTTTTCACACTCGTGCCATCGCTCGAATTCGCTGAACGCTGTTACGACATCGCCAAGTTTGGAGCGATTCCGGAAGAGCTCTGGGTCGATTGCGTGATCGCGTCTAATGCAGATCCATCGCTCGCGCCCGGGGGCAAGCACATCATGACTTGCTTCGTGCAGTACGTTCCTTACAAACTGCACCAGGGAAATGGTCACGGGAGTTGGGACGATAATCGCGACCTGCTTGGCGATCGGGTGGTGAAGAAGGTCGCCGAGTATGCGCCCAACGTGCCAAGCGCCATCGAAGCTTGCCAAGTTCTGACTCCGCTCGATCTTGAACGCGTCTATAGCCTAACCGAAGGTAATATATTTCATGGCGACTTGAATCTCGAACAGCTATTTTTCAATCGTCCCGTCGCCGGATGGTCGCAGTATCGGACTCCGATTGCGGGGCTGTATCTATGCGGCGCCGGAGCCCACCCCGGCGGTGGGGTAACTGGAGCACCGGGCCATAACTGCGCGCATCAAGTTTTGCGCGACCTGAAAAAAGGCAAATTCAAGGAGGCTGTAGCATGACCGTAGCTGAAACTCCCCAGCAATACACACAACGCATTCTTTCGAATGCCGATGGACAAGATCCAATCAAAGTTCAATTAGCCACTAACAAGAAGTTAGCTCGACTTATCAAAGGAGTTCCGACCGCGAAACTGCGCAAGCGGCCCGCGCCCGACAAATGGTCGGTGGCTGAGATCGTTGCGCACCTTGCAGACGTTGAAATCGTAGTGGGATGGCGCATGCGCTCCATCCTTGGAGCTCCCGGAACACCCATCCAGCCCTTCGATCAGGATGCCTGGGTCGCTTCCGGACATTACGACAAACGCGATCCGCGCGAATCCGTCGAGCTACACCGCGTGGTGCGCGACGCTAATCTCGCACTGCTCAAGTCACTAACTCCTGAACAGTGGAAGCAATACGGACAGCATGCCGAGCGCGGGCAGGAATCTATCGAGCACATCGTCCGCATGATCGCCGGACACGACAACAACCATCTTCAGCAAATCGAAAGCATTCTGAAACCGACTAAGTGATTGCGTCGTAAGAACAGGAGCAGTTATGCCCAAGCAAGGTATTCTTGAAAGGCTCAAAAACGGGCCTGTCCTTGGCGATGGCGGCTACTTACTCGAACTTGAAAAGCGCGGGTGGGTCCGTCCCGGACCTTTTACCCCAGAGGTCGCCATCGTATATCCCGAAGCTCTGCGCGAGCTTCACGTCGAATTCCGCGAAGCGGGAGCCGAGGTGCTGCAGGCGCTCACTTTTTATGCCAGCCGCGATAAGCTAGCCACGGTCGGGCTTGAGGACCGCGTCGCGGATATAAACCGTTCGGCCGTCCGCGTGGCCAAAAAAGTGGCAGGAGATCAATGCCTGGTCGCCGGCAATCTAAGCCTGACCTGGATGTATGAACCCGCCAGTCCTTCAGCCGCCGATCGTGTGCGTCAAACCTTTGACGAACAGCTTAAAGTTCAGTGCGAAGAAGGCGTCGACTTCATCATCGGCGAAACATTTTCATGGCTTGGCGAAGCGCTGCTCTGCGTGGAGCGCGCCAGGAAGACAGGACTTCCCGTCATGGTGACTATTTGCTTTGAAAACAAGGATGAAACTGCCGAAGGCGCAGACGCCGCTACGGCCGCTAAAACACTCCTTGATGCGGGCGCTGACATTGTCGGCATGAACTGCCTTCGACCGCCGCAACACATCCTAGGCCCTATGGAACAGATGCGCAAAGCGGTCGACGGCTATCTGGCTTGCCAGCCGGTCGCTTATAACACGCCAAACGATAAGCCCGACTTTACCAGTCTTCCTGAATTTCCTTATGCTTTGGATCCGCTCCAGCTCACTCGCAAGCAAATGGGAGACTACGCTTGGGAAGCCAGGGAGATCGGTATCAATTACATCGGCTCCTGCTGCGGATCCGTCGCCATGCACGTAAGAGAAATGGCCAGAGTTTTGGGAAAACTCCCCGCCGAAAGCCGCATCTGGAAAAAAGGCGGGGCGAAACCTATGTCCGCCTATGAGTACTACGACCATGATCATGTAGCTAAGTAGAAAGAGTCGTCAGTCAAGAGCCTTGACTCTGGAGTAGCGGCGAGAATGTCGATAAGCAGGGCGTTGATAACTAGGCGTCCGACTACGGTTCTGCCAATTCTTCTTGCAGCGAACTCGGCACAGGTAGGGCAATTGCTTTCTTGGCGCGAGTGGTCGTAATCACAATCACGCTGACCAGCACCAGCATTGTTCCCAGCAAGGTCCTGGGGCCGACGGTCTCGCCGCCGAGGAAGTGTCCGAGAATCACGGCTACGACCGGGTTGACGTAGGCATAGGTGCCAACCTTAGTTGGCGATTGATGATGGATCAGCCAGACGTAGGCAGTAAATCCTACGATGGAGCCGGCGACGATCAAGTAGGCGAGAGCGAACCAGGCGGTGCGAGAGACCAAGGAGATGTGAAATCCACGAAACTCGCCAAACATCGCCGCGACCACGGCGAGCAGTATTCCTCCCGCCAGCATCTGCGCTCCCGAGCTCATGGCTTTGGATGCGGGCAGGGGCAGCATGCGCGTAAGCGCCGAAGCGATCGACCAACTGATCGCGGCAATGACGAGCGCGAGCGCTCCGGCGCGATCGATGGGGGCTTCGCCGATATTTACCGAGCGGCTCACCAGAACCGCCACGCCGCCGACTCCGACAAGAAGTGCCAGCGCCAGGCGAAATGTAAGGCGCTGAGTGCGCAGAAAAACGATTTCGGAGAGCGTCATGAAGACGGGGATAGTCGCCAACATGACGGCGGCGATTCCCGAAGGCACGCGTTGTTCGGCCCAAAACAAGAGGCCGTAATCGACTACGAAGATACAGATCGCTAGAGCAGTGGCCGCGCGCCACTCGCGCGGCGATGGGGAAGGCGTACCTTTAAGCTTTAGCCATAAGAAGAGCGCGGCTCCAGCTACGAAAAACCTCATGCTGGCTAGAACCAGCGGCGGGACCTCGCGGACGCCTACGCGAATAGCCAGGAAGGTCGAGCCCCACACGAAGTAAATGATGGCGAACGCCAGCAGGGTCCGCCATGCGGGGGGATGAGGCGTTGCTTGCATGTGAAATAGATCACGCGGAAGGGCGTGGGGACGCAGAGTTTTTGCGTCGGGCGAACCTCAAACATAGACACTCGTCCAGCAGCAGTTTCATCGAACTTGGCTGACAAGAAGTGATTTGGCGTGCTCCAAGGAGCGAACGGCCGCCTCACGCATCACGGTGGGGAAGTCCTCGAGAAACGCATCCAGCGTTTGTCCGCCTTCGAGATAGTCCAACAACGCCTGGAATGGTACGCGCGTTCCTCGAAAGACGGGTGTGCCACCGAGAATGTCCGGATCTTTCGCGATCACTTCATTCCGTTCGGTCAGCATGTTATTCCCCTAACTTGCTTTCCTTAAGTGTACTATCCGACGCCAAACAGACCAATCATGAACTGCCAATCCAAATTCCTACGGCAAAGACCAGCACTCCGCCTACCACCACTTGAAAAGCCGCCGATAGCAATGGGGTATCCATATAGCGATTACGAATCCACGCAATGGCGGCCAGCTCCATGGCCACCACAATAACCGCGGCTATAAATGCCATGTGAAAATCTTTAATCAAAAACGGAAGCGTGTGTCCGATCCCGCCCGCAGCTGTCATTAATCCTGTAACGGCGCCACGCAGCATCGGACGGCCTCGCCCGGTCATGGATCCGTCGTCCGACAGCGCCTCGGCGAATGCCATCGAAATTCCTGCGCCAATCGATGCGGCCAGGCCCACCAGAAATGCATCTTCACTTTTCTTGGTCGCGAATGCGGCCGCGAACACCGGGGCGAGCGTCGAAACCGATCCGTCCATTAGGCCCGCCAGACCGGGCTGCACTATCTGCAACACAAACAGGCGCCGCTGGGCTTCTTCTTCCGTCTTTTTGACTGTCGGAGTGATATTCTCGGACATTGCCTCGGCCGCGACCTGGTGACGGCGTTCGACCTCCTCCAGATCACCCAGAAGCTTGCGGACGCCCGCATCCGTCACCTGCCGCATCGCCTTCTGATAAAAACGACGTGTCTCCAGTTCCATGATTTCCGCTTGCTTGCGCGCGTCGGCAATTCTCAAGGGACGCGCCAACCACAGAGGCCGCCGTTGTACAAAGCCCTTCACATCCTGCCGGCGGATCAGCGGAATGTGATCCCCGAAGCGCTGCCGATAAGTTTCGATGAGTGAAGCGCGGTGCCCGGACTCCTCGACGGCCATGTCATCGAACAACTTCGCAGTCGCGGGATAGGTCTCGCGCAGCCCGTCGGCAAAATCGGAATATACTCTCCCGTCCTCTTCTTCCAATGAAATCGCCAGCGCCAGAATCTCGCGCTCCGACAGATCTTTGAACTTTCTTGCCATGGCAACAAGTTTACTGTTTCTAAATTGAGTTTCAAGAATGGGGTTTGATAGAGTCCTAACCGTCTCGATACCTTGGTAAGATTCCCCGGTGCGCCCGAATCGATTCTAATCACAGAAATTCTGGAACGGGCCCTATGAAACGAATCGCAATTTTCACCCTGCTGTGCCAGGAATATACTTTGCAGACCGAGCGCATCAACTACCGCATACGACCCAAGGATGACAACCACGCAGTTCTTTTGCCGATCGGCGGAAAGGCTCAGTTCCACATCGAGAAGGACTATGTGAAACTCAGCGTCGAGGGCTCCGACGAGAAAGAACGCGAGTATGTGGTGGTTTCCATGACTCCCCGTGGCGAAGCTCAAACCGCGGACAACCACAAGTAGCTTAGCTTCCCGCGTGTGCGGGCGGACATTTCCTTAACCATTAGGCAACTTTGTTCGCCCGGCAACTTCTGCCTACTCCAGCCTGGTTAAGATTTGTCCGCTCGCCGTTCCCAGCGATACCTCCGCCGATGTTTTTCGCGGAAATGCTAGAAAATACTCTAACCGTTTTCTAACAAACGGCTATCTGCGAATGGAAAGGAGCGTGCTCCAAACGGGCTGTCAACATCTTGCATCGAGGTGTATCAATGTCTATCTCCGGGATCTTAAGCAGCACCAATCAATATCAGATCGGCGTCACCAACCCCATCCAGCAGAATTTTCAACAGCTGGGCCAGGCTCTGCAGTCCGGTAATCTTTCGAGCGCGCAGTCGGATTTTGCGAGTCTGCAGGAAGCCTTTTCGCAGCCCGCTACCACGACCGGCAACGCCACGAGCACCACTTCGGCTACGGCGAACTCCGTGAATCAAGCTTTCAACCAGCTGGCTTCCGATCTGCAGGCGGGCAATCTTTCGGCGGCGCAAAAGGATTATTCGACCATTCAGCAAACTCTTCATAGCGCCCATGGAACGATTTCGAGAGGCCGCTTCAACCCGCAGAATCAGGCTGGCGGCGGAGTTTTCAGCGGCCAGAACGCCCTGCTTCAAGAGCTCAGCCAGGTCAGCCAGAACCCTTCGACTGCTTCGAGCCCTCTTGCCAGCGCTCAACAGAGTTACGCCACGGCGCAACAAGAGCTGCAGCAATTTGCGTTGAGCGGCACGGCTGCGCTCACCTCTGAGTCGCCTATCTCGTTCGAAGTGTAATAAGAGCGTGTGGGGCGCGGACAGTAATGTTTGCGCTGCCATCCAAAATGAAAAAGCCAACCGCCGTCAGTCAAAGTGCGACTGAGGGCGGATGGCTGGTTTCTGTTAGTTCTCCTTTGGCTTTCTTCTAACTGGGGCTTGTTTCTTCAGCGCCAGCGTTCTGCTGGGTTAGTGTTCTGCCCGAATCGTTTCGATGGCTTCGTGCAGTTCGCGCTCCGCGGCATGCAGATGCTCCTCGGCCTTGGCGCCATGGCCTTGCATATCGTAGTGGTTGGCAGCGCGGGCACGATCCATCTCTTTGATGGCTTCATTCACGTGGTTGTGGGCCGTATCCAGATCGTGCCAGTCACGAACCCGGTCGGCAACCGCGATTCCGGCAACAAACGACAGGCACGCGGCAAGAACGGCAATTGCAATCGCTTTGGTCATAATTTCCTCTCCAGTTTGTAGTCAAGTTTTCCCGGCACGCACGGACAATGTCTGATTTTCTTCGACCACCAATGTACTGTCAAAAGGAAAGAAGGGCGTCGCAGTGTAACGAAAGGTTCATGGTGCTAGGGCCAATCGGCAAGATTTTCGCGGGGCGCGGATGGCACCTGTGGACACGCTGCTGGCAGCGGGGTCCGCCGGGCGAGGCACACGGCGGTCGACCACCCGAACTAGGCTGAGTCGCAGGATAGATCGAGATGGGGCTTGTCCATGGCGACGAGAAAGCGGCGGGCGCAATGCGCGCACTTCACCGTGGCGAAGAGGATCATTTTTCCCGGCCAACGGTAGACAGTTTGTTTCTTGCAGTGGGGACACTGCAGGTCATGCTTATCAAATTCGAGAGCAACAAGGTCCGCAGCGGCGAACTCGGCTTGCGACATAGTTTCCCCGTAGAGAGGCGGCGATCGACGATGGCTTCCTACTCGCGCTCAGGATATTTCGGGGCTAAGAAATTGTCGGTACGCTGAGGCACAGCCCGACGTGCGCCAGGCAACTACAGCGACTACGCCTCTTCCGCATGCCATTCCGCAACCTGGTGGATCATGAGCCCGTAACATTCGCAGGCTGCTTCTTCCATTCTTGGCCGGTCGATAATATGCACGTCCCCGCGACTGTAGGTGATGAGTCCAGCTTTCTGCAGCGCGCCGGCGGCTACGGTCACGCTGGAGCGGCGAGTTCCCAGCATTTGCCCCAGAAATTCCTGCGTCAACGGCACGGAGTTCGATCCGATCCTATCGGCGCACATCAACAACCATCTCGCCAATCGTTCTACTACCTCGTGAAGACGATTACAGGCCGCAAGCTGCGTGACCTGCATGGCCATAATCTGCGAAAATTGCTGCAGACGGCGCTCCAACCTGATGCATTGAGGAAGAAGTGCGGCCAGCTTTCCGCTGTCGATGCGAAAGGCCGAAGCCTCGATCTGAGCAATGGCTCGCGTCGAGGCAGTGCGAAAACCGGCCACCAGCGGCAGTCCAACAAAACCTTCCTTGCCCACCAGTCCGACTTCCACGCTTTTACCATCCGGGAAGACGCTCAAAATAGAAATCATTCCGCTGTTGCAGAACCATGCGGACTTCAAGGTATCGCCCGTGTCGTGCAGCATATGATGCACGCCCAAACGGACAAACTCCAATTCCGGCAGCACCAGTTCGGATTCTGCGGGTGGCAGATCCAACAATATTTGATTGTGAATGTGGTTGCCGTCCCCGTCAGAGGCTGGCGGCGATGAAGACCTTATAGATGGACGAGTTTCGTTGTTCATAAGTGGCTGGCTCCTTGCGCAGCGCTAACGCGTCTGTTTTTCGCAAGGAACCGTCACTGCCTGTACGGCGGAAGGTTGCTAGAAGAGACAAATTCAGCATACGCTCTTTTGCGTCTAAAAGATGTGCGATTGTAGCGTTGATAATGTGCGGTATCGCACTTCGACTGTCATTCGTCTGTTTTGCTGTCCGGCGAGGGCCTTGGTTGGCCTCGACTACGTGATATGGATCACAGTCTCTTGCCCGAAGCTTCGGTAGAGTGGGGATAGGATGAGCGGATATTCCATTCTCACCGACCGCAAGCGGGCCGTCGTCGCACTCGTGCACTCCGTAGTATTTCTGCTGATTGCAGTGCGGCAGATGGTTGCCGCAACGCCCGCCGCCGGGGTTTGGGTCGCGGCCTCGGTATCCCGCGGCACCTGGGTTCTGTGCGGAATCTTTGCCGTGGTGTCCTCCATTCTCTTGTGGCTCCTGGTGATTTCGCGGGGATGGATGGAGAGGTTCTATTTCGGATTTTGTACAATCAGCGCGACGTCAGGGCTTCTGCGAACGGCTGCGGGGGATCAGGCTTTTCACGCCGGGCTGTACATACGGGTGGTGATGCTGGTCAGTGCGGTGCTGGTGGGACTGTGGATCGTTCGCGCACATTCAGTTGCGGCTGCTGGTTCTCGCACGTCTACTTCTAGTGCAAGTTCAGAGTACGCCGAATTAAACTCCTAGTCGTCGTCATCCATTTCAGACCGCCATTCCAGACTTGGAATCTGGATCATCCGGCGATGCCTTGGCTTCCAGAAATCCCAAACGTCATGCACTCGTGGAATCCCACCCTAACGTCGAAAAGCACGACGTTAGAGTGGGGCACCCCTGCAGTAGACTGGTCTTGAATTATGGGTCTGAATGCTAGAGGTGGAGTGGGTTAGGTGGCGGCGGGGCGAGTCATTCCTCGAAAACGCCACGCGATCAGCGCCAGGCCAGAAACCATCAATAACATCGTTGAGGGTTCGGGAACGACTGGCGGGCGGTGTTTGACATGGCAGTGACCGTCGCTCAGGACTTCGCCTGCCGGGCACCCGGCGGAGATGGGGACGCCGTAGGGCGCGGTGGGGAAGATGAAACCTCCGGCGAAAAGCAGGGGCGGGGTTGGCTGCCCAGAGGGCAGGTCGGATGGAGAGAGCACGGGACGAATCGGCAAGTACGGGGACTCGATCGCCGTCACCGGCCGGTCCAAAATATCTGCGGCGGGCTCCTCGTTGGAAACCTCGGGCTTGACCGTATCCGAAATCTGGTTGCCGCAATGGGCACGGGCGGTGATTTTGCCATCGGTCAGCAGCAGTTCACCTAGGTGCAGGCGGGCCTTGCGGCGCGTCCAGAAGACTGTGTTGCGAATGCGATAAGAAAGATAAACTTCGCGAGCTTCGGTGACGCGGACAAGCCGAGCGCGATTGTAATCGAAATTGGCATAGTGGCTCTTCACCACAAAGTCGTGCTCGGCCGCGTTGCGGAGGTCGTTAAGATTCTTCACTCCGCCGGGGATTACTGAATAGGGATAGACGTCGGGAATTGGCGCGAGAACTTTCGCAGGCCTTGCCGACGCCGCCATCAAGGCGAGATTCCTGTGGACGTTCACCCGGCGGGCGAAAGAGTCGGGTAGCATCTGCGAGCTGTGCAAGGTCGGCAAAGGCAAAAAGTGGGCCGCATTTTGCCAACAGGCGGCGGCTAGTACTGTCCCAAAAAACACCGCGACCAAGGTCCGCTGCACGCGGAGACGGCGGCGATACCAAGTCCGGCGTCTGCGTGTACCTTTTCTGGTCGTCCCGTCGCTGGAAACACCGTCGTTCACAACTGCACCCCTGAGAGACCGTTCGGCACTTCTGCTGGGCACTTCAGTTGCAGTTCAGTCTGGCACCCGGCTGTAAAGTGTAAGCCAGTTGGTAGTGCACTCCCGCTTCCAAATCGTGGCTTGGAACTGGCTGAAGTCAATGAGCTTAGCAGCCAAGACAGCACATCTTAACAGAGATGTGCAATTAATTTCATAGCGAGATGCACTTTCGAGCACGTGGGGTTCCTAATTGGAAGATACTGCTGGTGACGGACGGACACCACCCCACTTCCGTGGGGCCTCAGCATAGCTACTTTCGAGGGCGTCTTGCTGTGCAAAATCCTGGCGTCCGAAGCCGAGGCAGACGATTTCTGCGGCAAAACGACGTGCGTGTTAATGGCTATGCGGATGATCGTGGGTCTGGAGCTTCTGCTGGAGATCCCGCACTTCCTGCTGGAGCTTCTTGACTTGGTCTTCGAGAGTCTTGATTCGCTGTTCGGAATCGGGGTGCTTGTGACCAGCTGCTTGCTCAGCCATGAGTCCTCCTTGGACTGGGACATATTACGCTGTATGCCTTGGCAAATTCTATAGCCGGATTGCCCGGCGCTCAATTTGCGAAAAGTGTTTCCTAGAAAGTGAATTTCGCGGCGAGCTGCAACAGGCGCGGAGCAGCGGCGCTGACCACTTCGCCAAAATGGGGATCGTTATTGACCTCGCCGTCCACTGACCCAGCACCATAGAACTGGGCGTGGTTGAATACGTTGAATCCCTCCACCCGGAACTCAAACGATTTCGATTCGGTTACACGCACAATCTTGGTCAGCGTCATGTCAAAGTTATCGATGCCGGGACCGTAGAAGAATCGCCGGGGTACATTTCCCAATTGCCCCAGCGTTTCGGTGGTGAACGCTGCGGACGTGTTGTTGAACTCCGGGCGTCCGTTTCTGGGATTGGTGTTGATATCGAGCGGAGCGCCGTGATACTGCGGCGTGTCGAGCAGGTAGTTGTTGACGCCATTGCCAAGCGTGCCCAAGAGCGATCGATCGGAGTCATCGTAGAGGGTTACGGGAAAACCGGTGCTGAAACGGGTAGTGCCGGCAATGCTCCATCCATCCGTCCACTGATTGTAGCGCTTAAAAAGCAGATCAAAGGGCAGGGCCACTTTGTAACTTGCCACAAAGTTGTGCCGCATATCCCAGGCCGAAATCGCGCGCGCCGCGAGGTTCAGGGGATTGAGCTGCTCGCCCAGATTCGAACCTTGATCGATGGATTTGCTGTAGGTGTAACCGACAAGAAAATCCGATCTCTTGCCGACGTAGCGGAGATTCGTCTCCAGGGCATTGTAATTCGAATTCTCAATGGTTTTTTGGGCGGTATTCTCTCCATAGTTGGAACCCAGTTCAACTCGTGTCCCTTGATATTTCTGGCCGGCGCTGCTGGTAATGATGGCATCTTCACTAAAAGGACCGCAGGTGGGGCTGCCGGGCGCGACCTCGCTGGACTGACTAAGACCCAGGCAGAGAGCCTGACTGGCGGGATTGGTCGAAACTATGGCGAGAATGTGGTGCCCTTGATTTCCTACATAACTCATGGTCATCAACGTTTTCGCTGTGAGCTGGCGTTCGAACGAAAACATGTAATTCTCGGTGTAGGGAACCGTATTGCGATAGTAAAAGGAAACGTCGGCGGAGACAGGAATCACGCCTGCAAAACTTTGAGTGTCGGGATTCTTGGCGGAGACATTGTGCGGAGGAAACGCCAGCGGGAACGGATTCGTATTCTGCCCGGCGTCGGCGGCGTTGACGAAAGGTGTGGCAAGCAGCGGCGGCTCGGGGCTGAGATAGTTGTATCCAAACGGGGGAACGCCATACATGACGCCCGCCGACAACCCTGGAAAGGCGGTATAGAAGATCCCATAGCTCGCTCGAATGCTGCTCTTGCCGCTATCTCCGAAAATTTCTTTAAGTAGTCCACCGTCAAATCTCGGCGCATATGCAAGACCGATTCGCGGGGCGAAGTTATCGGCTTTCGACGGCGAAATCGTACTTGGGATTCCGGGATCTCCGGGGACAACCAGGTCTTCCGGCAGCCCCGGGTAAAGGACGGATTGCCTGCCAGGGATGATGGTCTGAATCTGGTTGTATTTCTCCCAGAAAGGCATGATGTAATCCCAGCGCAGGCCGAAGTTGATGGTCAGGTCGCTGCGCGCCCGCCAGCTGTCTTGCGCGAAGAGTCCCGCATAGCGATTTCGCAGGTAGAAGGGCTGACCTGAGGATTGCGTGAAATTGCTGGGCACGCCGATCAGGAAATCGGCAAAGGCGGAGCCGGTTTCGGTGCCATCGATGTTGAAAGTTCCATTGAAAGTAGCGTTCGGATGCTCGTTCACCTGATCGACGTGAAATTGGCCGCCAATTTTTAGAGTATGGGTTCCGAATACCTTTGAAACCGTATTGCTCAGATAGAGCGTGTTGTTGATTTGCGTTTCATTGGTGATGGGAACGCCCATTACGAAGGAAGGAAAAACGATATTCTCGACACCCTGAAATTGCGGCGCCTGCACTAGGAACCCTCCGTCTGCCGTACTGGTCGAGAAGCCTTGTGCCGCCTGGCCTAGTCCAAGCGTGCCCTTTGGTTGTCCAATCACGTTGGCATTACGAAGAAAGCCCATATGAAATTCGTTGACGGTGCCGGCGCCGAATACTTTTGCGTCTCCCAGGCTGACGAGTTGGGCTCGGCCGAAGGTGAGAGCGTCGAATCCAGGGATGCTGGCTCCGCCTTGCTGGCCGGGATACGGGTTGTCGAGGTTGTAATCGTCGAAGAAATAGTACGCGGAAAGCTGGCCCCATCGGCCGCCATTGGCGTCGATTCGCCCGGAAGCTTTATCATCGCGCACCGTCTGCGGAAAGGCTGACGTGGAAAATTGATCGGTACCCAGATTCGGTGAGGGGATGAATGACAGAAGAGCGAGGGCCGGCGTCGACCATGCATTCGTGGGAATCACGGCATTCGGGAACACTTGCGAGTAAGGCTCCCCCGCGGTAACTGTGTAATGAAGCTTCGACGAGAGCAGGGTGGCGATGTTGTTTCCGCTGACTGTTCCTGTCAACGAACTAGCGATGTCTGACAGATTTCCTGCACGATCCTGAAGCGACGGGACCGAGATCTCTCCGGTTTCCACGCCTTCGTTCGTTCGTGTGCCTTGATAATCTCCGAAGAAATAAACTTTCTGATGTTCAACCGGACCGCCGAAGGTGCCGCCAAACTGATTCTGGCGGAAGACGGGCCGGCTTGGATCGAAGTATCCGCGGGCGTCCAGAGCTGTATTGCGCAAAAATTCGAAGGCATTACCGTGGAAGGAATCGCTGCCCGACTTGGTGATGACGGTGACCATGCCACCGTTATAATTGCCATATTCGGGATCGAAGTTATTCGTTAGAACGCGGAATTCATCGATCGAATCGAGATTCGCGATGATGGACGTCCCGCCATTCATGTGCTCCTGCACATCGATACCGTCGACCAGGAAGCCGTTGGACGATTCTCTCTGTCCGTCAATCGACAGATTTCCGGGATTCAAATCGCCGGAGGGTGAGAGGCCGCCTGTCACTCCGGCCATGATCACGGAATTCGGCAGGAGCGTCGATACTGGAGTGACTCCGGGCTGGATCGGGAGCAGATCGGTGTAGCTGCGGCCGTTCAGGGGCAGCGCGGTGATCTGCGCGTCGGTTACGACTTCGCCGAGGTGAGTCGCAACTGTGTCGACTTGCGTCTCGACGTTGGCTGCATCGGCTGCCACCTCAACGGTCTCATCGACCCGGCTGACTGCAAGCACCGAATCGAACTTGAGGGCCGCGTCGGTATCAACTGACAGGTTCGTCTCCCTCTCGGTCCGGAAACCTGTGGCTTCAATGTTGAGATCGTAGTGACCGACGGGCAGAGTCGGAAATGAATAGAATCCCTCTCCGTTCGGGGCCGTCCTATATTCCGTTTTTAAGGCGACGTTGACCAAGGTAATCGTTGCATCATTAACCACGGCGCCGCTTGTATCTCTTAGCGTTCCGGAGAGGCTGCCATTGGCCGCCGCCCACAACGGAACGGGCGAGGCAAGAAGAATTAGAGTTCCGCAGGCGATGAGGAGTATAAACACAGCAATCTTAAGGCTGTGTACAGTGTCTCGTGCGTTTTTTAAACGGGGATGAGTCGTAGATGAAGTTAAGAAGTTCAAAGCGGCACCTAAATGAAATTGAATTTCATTTTCATAATGCCTGCGTTATGGCTTGACTCGCTGTGATTTCAGTCACGCTTTCGTGTGCGCCTCCGCACCACCGCACCCTTCACTCGTCCCTATTCACCGCGGGGGCCGAATCGTTCGTGATCCCTATCGCGCGGATTCGCGATGCAATAACACGAATTACAAAATCGTGCTACACGCGGGAACATTTGTAAAGCGAAAAAGGGAGGGCTGCGCGAGGATTTTTAGAATTTAGGCTTTCCCCGGTCCTCTGGTAGGTGTTTCTCCTATGCGCACGACATTGAGCCACGCGGAGTTCGGAATCGCGTTCCATTCATTTCGGCTCGCCTTGATTTACCCTGTAATCCATAAGGAGCCATCGTGGCTGAACTGGTAAGAACCGGGCTTTCGCTGGAGCACGATCTGCTGGAAAAATTCGACAAATCCATCGCCCGGCGGAGCTATCAGAACCGCTCCGAGGCGATCCGCGATCTGATTCGCGAGCACCTGGTCTCCGAAGAGGGTGACGAGAATAAAGTGATCGCGGCAACGCTAACCATGGTTTATGACCACCACCGCCCGAACCTCAGCGAGCGCCTGACAGAGATCCAGCACCAGGCGCACACGCAGGTGCTGGCGGCGACCCATGTTCACCTGGATCACCACAATTGCCTCGAAGTGGTCATCATGAAGGGACGCAGCGCGGAGTTGAGGAAGATCGCCGACCAGATTCTCAGCCTGCGCGGGGTCAAACACGGCAAGTTCGTGATTACCACCACGGGGAAAGATCTGAAGTGAGTTGAACTGTCGGCTCTCGGTAGACAGCCCCTGAAGGGGCACGTCGATTCTGAGAACGTCACGGCATCGCAAAAGCGATGCCCTGATACGAAACCGACGATACGAAACCGGGTCCTCTCAGAGACGCTCCGCTACCGCGGTCTGGCGGCGCAGCACGACATAGGTCGGGAAGGTTCCATACTTTTTTGCCATTGAAGTTTGACCGACATAATCGCAGCGAAACTCCTTTACTCCTTCAGCGGCGGCGAGCGCGGCGAAAGTCTGGCTGGCATAGACCTGGCCGGTCGGCGTAATCGGCTCGATGCGCGCCGCACGGCTGACATTGGCTCCGATATAGGTGGTGTGCCCGGTTACGGGATCGCAGCAGGAATAGACGGGGCCCGCGTGCAGACCGATGCGGAGGCTCAAAGGCGGCAGACCGTGCTTTGCCCAGTCGGTGTTGCGAACTAAGTCGCGTAAATCGAGAGCAAATTGGCCGGCTTCCCGGACGTTCGCGAAAACAAAGTAAAGACCGTCTCCCCAGGTGTTCTTGGTCAAGGGGCGATGCGCCGATGAGGTTGCCAATTCGCCTGCCAGCCCGAGAAAATGTTGCGCGAATAGAGGGACTTCTTCATCGGTGAGTTTACTGAATCCCTCGGCATCGGCAAAAAGCAAGGCGCGGATTTCCGGAGCAAATTGGGAGGAGGCTGCGCTGGCCTGGTTCGACTCGGTTGCAGGAGACGCATCGACCCTGCCGAAGCCGGGACAGTCGCAACGGAGAATCTCCTGCAAATCGATGACTTCCACATGGAGACCGAGGCGCCGCCAGCGCTCCACTGTGCCTCCAGTGCCGCCGGCACCCGCTTCCGTCCTGCCGTCCCATACCGCCATGGGCACCAGCCTGGTTTCAAGTTGTTGGGCGCGCACACTTGCCAATCCATGGAGCATCATGTTGGCAAATTCGTAAGAGACATCGCTAGCCGTCTGGGATTGCTTGGAGAGTTCCTGAGTGTCAATCGCCTGGGCGATTATTTTGTCGAGCCGCGCTGCCCAATCGCCGTCCGGAACAACCTCCACGCTGTTCCTTATGAAACGCGCTTTCTCGTAGGGCAGGATCACATAGTTTTCACCCTTCCTCTCCATCATGGCTTCGTGGAAGAGGATGTCAGAGCCGCAGGCTCCCGAGGCATAGCCAAAGCCAGCGTTCAGTTTGGCTAGACGTTGCTCGATAGCGGCCTTCACCATCGGTTCTAGCCGGGACGGGAATCGTTCCACGCGCCGGTCGTCCCTATCGACCATGTGGCCGGCGAAGACCACGACACTCGGAAATTGGAACACCTGCTCGATGCGTTCTTTAGCTGTCTGCGGGGCCACGCGTTGCATTACCAAACGAGCACTGTGACGCGTAGATTGCAGGTTCCCCCAATCTCCGCGGCCCAGTTCGACGGCTTGTCTGTACCAGTCCTCGGCCTCCAGCCAGTCTCCTGACAGAAGCGCGGCTTGTCCCAAGGTAGAGACCAGCCAATAACGCTCCCCGCTCGCTTCCGCAAGTTCCCCGAGTCTCTGGCGGCACTGGCCACTGACTAAACGGGCTAAGTCGGCGGCGGACTCTGGCTCTCCCAGCATGAGAGCAAGAGTGGCGGCATTGATGCCGCTGTAGTAGCCCCCGCTGGTCACAAATCCCTGGGAATAGAATCCATACGCCCAGCGCATGTGCTCGGTTGCCTTGGAGGCATCCTGTTCTTCACGGGCAAGGTCTTTGTGGGTGCGGGCGAGCAGGCCGAGAGTTTCTTCATCGCGGTAGCCGTCTCGATACAACTGCTCGAGCACGTTGTTTGCGGGCCCGGGCGCACCGCTTCGCGCCAGGGCCAAGGCTAGAAGCTGACGCAGACGCAGGTCGCGGGGAAAAGACTTCATGCCTGCCGCGACCACATCATAGGCCAGGAGCGGTTCGCCCAGCTTCAGTATTCGTTCGCCTAGCAGCCGGTAAGGTTCTGGATCGACTGACCACACCTCGGGATCATGCCCACGCCAGAGGCCTTGCAGCGTGGCGAGGTCTGGTTGCGAGCTATCTTTTAGCAGTTGCAAAGAACTAGTGAGCGCCCCCGGTAGAGCAGTAGACGGAATTTCCTCCGACAAAATTTGCGCTCCGGTTGGAGGTTGTATGGTGTAGCCCATCGCCAGCAGGGCTTTGATGGCCTCCATCGCGGTTTGGCGATCATATTGTCTTTCCGCTTCCTGTAGTTCGTCATAGGGGACAAGGTTAGGGTGTTCTTTTTTTTGATCGTTCCGGTGTGGGCCGTAGCGCCATCCGTCGGCCAGGCGCAGCCGGGACCAATTTTCGTGAGTGTTCCTGGCGAGTATCTCGCTTAAACGAGCGATTCCCGGAGTAAGTACCAAGCGCGAAGTGTCGATCGGTCCTGGTTTGTACGTCAAGAGTTTATGCCCATCCGCGACATGCGTTTCCCCGCGGCTAAACGGAGTGCCGAAATAACTCGAGCTTCGTATCAGGATATCGCCTCAGCGATACCGTCAGTGCGGCGAAATCTACCTTTGCAAGCGGGAGAGATTCCCGCATCCCTGTTCGTTGCCCGCGTCACACGCTTTCTTGAAGAGATCACCGGCACGACTGGAATCCTTCGCGACACCTTGACCGCGCTCATAGAGCAGGCCCAGGTAGTTACAACTCGCGGCGTTGCCTCCGTCACATCCGCGCTTGAAAAGGCTCGCAGCCTGAGTCAGATCCCTAGGCACCTCTTCACCTCGCCAATACATGGAGCCGAGATTCGTACATCCGGCTGGACCGCCGTCGCCACAGGCGCGCTTGTAGAGATCGACAGACCGCTTCAGATCTTTCGGCATTCCTTCGCCGTTGTGGTACATCAGGCCAAGATTGTTGCAGCCGGCCGCCCCGCCCGCATCACAGGCACGCTTGAAAAGAGCGGCGGCGCGATCCAGATCCTTCGGCACTTCTTCACCCCTGAAGTAGAGCAAACCCAGATTCAGACACCCGCCGTGTCCGCCTGCGTCACAGGCGCGTTTGAAAAGACCCTGGGCGCGATTCAGATCCTTCGGGACTCCTTCACCGTTGTCGTACATTAAACCCAGACTGTTGCACGCTTTGCGTTCACCGCGATCGCAAGCTTTCTGGAAAAGATTCGCCGCCTGTGAAAACTGACGACCTTTATATGAGGCGGAACCTTGGTCAAAGAGATCCTCGGCTGAACTTGACGGTGTCGATGGAGTTTTAGGCTTCGCAGGCGCGGGAGCGGTTTCGGGGACATCAGTTTTAGATTCTGCTGCCGGACCCGGCCGCGGGACATCTGGCTGGGCGGCCGTTTTCGACGCAACCGCAGCGTCGCTGGTTGCACTTGATATTTCGCTTGGCGGAGATGCAGGCGCCGCCGGCGGCGTGCCGGCAACAGGGGGTGTCGAGCTGACCGGTGCAGACACCGCCGGTGCGGGAACGACCTGCGCGGTCTTGGATGGCTTCCGTGCGAATAACAGAACGGCAAACACGATCACAAGAACTGCCAAGATCGCCAAGGCGGCGTAAAGCCACGGAGGGTGCGCGGGACCCGGCGCGGCCGTGGAAGGAATCGGCGCGACCGACGACACGGGCGGCGTAGTGGCGGATGACTTTCGTGGTTCAATCACGACGACGTCCCGCGAAAGCAGGGTTTGCACGTTCTGCACAAGCCGCTGGAGATGCTGTTCGAGCGGTTGAGTGATGGCATCGAGCCAGTGAACGCTGCCGATGAAGTAGTCTAGAGACTTGCCGGGCCTGACGTTTTCGATGCGAAACGGAATCACGGCCACGCCCGCGCTGACGGCTCTTTCGATCTCTTTAGGGATGTGAGGAGAGGCGTTTGACTTTGAAGAGAATACCAGGACCATGATGCGGCAGCCGCGAATGGCATCGATGATCGCCTCGCCGTACGCCATGCCGGGGAGCACGTCGCGGGGAGCAATCCAGCAGCGGACGGCGTGCGATTCGAGGGTCGCGCAAACCGCATCGGCGACAATTTTGTCTTCCGAGGCATAACTGATGAAAACGTCATAAGCCATCGTTGGACCTCCCTGTTCTAACCTGTTGCGCGATTCTAGCTATATATAGCAATGGAGGTAGATTGGCTAGAGCCGTTTCATATACGCGCTGCGGCGAGGGATGCGGTCCCTCAGGGGCGAAGCTCCGATTTAAGTTGCTCGAAACGGCGTGCGCTGAAGCCGAGCCCCTATCAAACAAAATCGGAGCGATAGTTTCCCGCCAACCTATTTCGACTTCATCACGTAGACGCCATCCCAATCGGATTCTGGCGCTTCCTCCAGGAATTCAATACAGCGCTGCAGAAGGATTTGGGTGGGGCCGTCGTCCGGATACTCAGCCAGCAACTCGCCGAACGTTCCGGTGGCCTCCAACCAGTTATGACTGCGGTATACATCGAGCGCCGCATTGTATTTTGCCAGCAACGCCGCGTAGGCATCGCGTTGGGAAATCGGAGCCAGCAACTCATAAATCACTACCGGCAGTTTTTTCCCCTTCACCCGAATGCGGTCGACTTCGCGCGCCACAAATTGATCGGCCACCTGCTCATAAGTGTTTTCGCTGATGATCACACGGCAGCGGTATTGCTTGGTCATGCCCTCCAATCGGGAAGCCAGATTGACGTTGTCTCCCATCACCGTCCAGGCCAGTCGCTTGTCGGAGCCCATGTTGCCTACGTTTACGGGACCGGTGTTAAGGCCGACGCCGATTGCGATCGGGCGGCCGCCTTGCTCCACCCACTTGCGGTTCAGTTCGTCGAGGCTTGCGATCATCTCCAGGGCGCAAGTGCAGGCGCGAGCGGCATGATCGGGCTGGGGAAAAGGCGATCCCCAGAACGCCATGATGGCGTCGCCAATGTATTTGTCCAGCGTGCCCAGATTGCGAAACAGAATATCTGTCATTGCCGACAGGTATTGATTCAGCAAATTGACCAGTTCGTCCGGCGTGAGTCCCTCGGAGAGGGTAGTGAAATCGCGGATGTCGCTGAACATTACGGTCAGGTCTTTGACTTCTCCTCCGGGATGAATGTATTCGTTCGGATCCTCCTCGATCAGCGCAATTACCCCTGGTGAGAGGTATTGAGAAAATGTGCGGCGGATTTTGCGTTTGTCGCGCTCTTCGATGATCACGCGAAAACTGGTGATGGACGCGTAGGACGCGACCAGCGTCGCGGCCGGAACCACTAAGCTGTACCAGCGGCCCCAGTTCGCGAAACCGAAGTAGACGAAGCCAAAGAACGCCGCCAGAACGGCGAGCATCATGAGCGTTGCGGTGAGAGGACGCGCGCGCCCGAACCACAGTCCCAGTCCGAGGCCGAAAAGAACGATGCACGCGATGTCGACGATCTCTTCGTTGAAACCGCGGATCAGAAAGGTACGGCCCGGTTCGGCGCTATGCAGGAGGTTGTCGAGGATGTTGGCATGGACCTCGACCCCCATGTAACTCGTGCCGTTTTTAAACGGCGTGTTCCGGATGTCGCCGATGGCTAGTGCGGTCGCGCCAAAGAACACGATCTTGTCGCGAAAAGCATCCGCAGGCACATTTCCCTGGAGGACGTCCACCATGGAGTAGTGGGGATAAGAATGATAGGGGCCAACATAATTGATCAGAACACTGCCGTCTTTCCAGGGATGCAGATCGTGATCGCCAAACTGAATGCGCTCGAGGCCGAGCACACCAATGTAAGCGGCGATCTGCTGGTCTGGGATGTTCTCATATTGCCGCAGGACTTCTAAGTCGAGGGAGGGGAAGAAATCCAGGTCCTGGTAACGAATTACAAGGAGCGCCCGCCGAATCGTGCCGTCGGCATCAGGATCGATGTTGAAAAAACCATAGGACGCGGCCGCTTCGGCGATTTTCGGAATGTTTGCTTCCACGCCCGCGTACACCGGCCCTCCAGCATTTTTCCATGCCTGGCCCATATCGAAATCATGGTTGCCGGACTTGACCGCTATGACCTGCGGGAAGGACTTCGCCCAGGCGATGTTGTAATAGGCCTCCGCCAGTTTGGGATCGGACCCTGCATCGCCAAAAAGGTGGCCGAGAACGACGTTTCCCGCGTCTTTAAGCGCGGCCGCAAACTGCGCGTCGAGATCGGATTGTTGTTCCAGTTGCAGAACGGCGTTTTTCAGCTTCTCCGGGGCAGAGCTTCCGATTTCGCTGCGCAGGCGTGTTAGGAACGTCAAGCGCTTCGCTGCTGGCTGCAGTCGGAAAGTTTTCGTCGAAGGCGATCACGCGGGCGCCCCTTTTTTTCAACTGGCGCACTAGAAGGGCGTAGTTGCCGCGCGGAAGGGGGAAGGAACCGATCCTCTGCAGCGTCTTCTCATCCATTCCGACGATGACGATGCGAGGATCCGGCGCGCGCTTGCCGCGTAGGACAAAACGAGTATCGAGCGTGCGCTGCTCTATGTCCTGAAGAAAAAGGAACCCTGCACGCTGGTTGCCCCCGATTCCGGAGTAAGCGAAGAGCACCAGACCGATGATGGTCACAGCGACCGCAATTACGGTGTGGCTTTGTTGCAAAAGCCAATGGGCGGCGATTCTGAAGACGGTTGGTTGTTTAAGACCCTTGAGCACTGAAAACGGATCAACCTCCAAAGCTACACAGTATCACGGAGATTTTAGTTATCGGTTTTATGCGTCCCGAGTTCCATAACCTTGCGCTTGAAATCTGGATTTAGCCAGGGAGGAAGAACTGCTTCACCTTGCCAAACAGACTTTTACCAAACGAATCGGAAACCAATGGCTGCTCGGTGCCTGCTTCTGCCCGCGGCTTTCGACGCCGCCGCTCTCGATGCCGATGCGGCCTCCTGTGCGGGAATCGTCAACATGGTGGTACCCATGTGAAGACTACCCTTGTGATCGATGGGCTCTTGATCGGTGTACGCATAAATAGTCTGCGTCGTGGTTCCCGTGACAGTTTGGCCGGTGTAATACATGCCGGAGACCGGACCGGAGAGCGTGAAAACATAACTGGCGTGATCGTGGCTGACCAAGGCCAGGTTGGCAGGACCGGTGAAGCTGCCGGTGAAGAGCGGTTCGGAGATCTTTGTCTGCCCGGTTAAAGTTTCCGCCCACTTGCCGAAACCGGTAATGTTAAAGGCGGAGCCAGTGTTCGCAAAAGTTCCTCCGTTCCAGATGCTTGAAGTCGAGAAAGCTCCCGTGGCGAAGTTGAATCCGCCCAAGGAGCCATGGGGAGGCGCGGTGGTCGTGTTAAAAGATGAAAGCACGGACCCTTTGGAGACTAATCCGGTATCAGTGAAGGTGACCGAGCCGCCCCGATTGCTGATATCAATTACGGTCGGCGAAGGTGCTGGCGGAGGGGTCGAAGCGGGAGTGCCGTTTCCACCGCCCGAATACTCCGCGAGGCCCAATCCGATTCCGAGGCCAGCCGTTGCCAGCAGGAGCAGAGAATTTCGCAGCGTGTGCCTAGGCACTTTGCCGGCGATCTGATCGGGAACCCTGGTGTCTTCAATGCTCGCCTCGGCCACCGCCGCCGGAGTCGCAGTCGTCAGGGCCTCGACCACTCCGACAACGACCATCTGGCCCGCAACGACAGTGCTAGTATTGGTGGAATTTTCCGAACCATTCTTGACTGCTTTGGCACCCGCCGTGGACGTAACCGTAACTGTGCCGGAGTAACAGATCACGGTAGTTTGATTGTCGGCATAGCCGACATAGAAGTCCGTTCCAGTCACTCCGATCACCGCATTTGGCGTTCTGACTTCGTATTTGCCGCCCGGCTTGGTGATTTTTGCAACCTGGTTGCGCAACTTGCCATAGTCCATTACCAGCACAGTTTGCTGCGAGACGGCATCGTGCTGCACCACTTGAATTTCGCTATTGGAGCCGAGACTGAGAATGGAGCCGGAAGCGAGTCCAGCGCGCAAGCGTCCTTGAGCGTCAGTTTTCAGCAGGTCATTCCATTCGATGGTGTCTTTGACCCTTACCGGCTGTGCATTTCGCGACGCATCGGGAATGAGCGCCTTCACCTCTCCGGCGACTTGGTGGTCGGCGGGAGGAGTCGCATACAGCGGCATTGCGGCCAACAGCAGAGACAGAAAAATCGCGAGCGATTTCGACAGCCATCTAAGAGATACCACCGGGTGAGCCCTTCTTGCTTCAAGAGTTGCCAGTTCGCAGTCGGAATTTCCCTCTCTGATTCCGAAAGCGGGAGCAATTATAGCCCAATCCTAATCGGTGTCAAAGTGATTAACCTGCGGTAGTGGCGATTTTCTTGACTAGCCAATTCGTGTAGTGCCAGATCGACCACTATTGCCGCATCTATTGCCGCATCGGGCGAATGCATTGACTGGAGCCAGATCCACGGTGCTCGATCCCCACATTCGCTCTCGCGGTTAGGCGGTCGAGATTGGGGCAAAGCCATCCTGGCTGCTGCTGCCGTCGAGCGCTCGGAGCTACCGTCTTCGCGGATCCAGCTTTTTCCTTCAGTTGTCGGTTCACTGTTCTTTTGGATTTGGAGAATTGCTAATGTGTTGTGACTGCGGCTTTGAGTGCGCTGATCAGCAGTAGCCTAACGCCATCGGCGATCGGCGTTCAACCTTCTCAGACCGGCTCCTCACACAGTGCCAAAAAAATCTTGACATTCGCGAAAGTGTTGTGCAAGATGTTGCGACCAGACGGACTCCCAATTCTCTTCTAAAGGCTAGATTAGAACCGTGCGTCTCCACATCCTCAGCACGACCTTGTTTACCTTGCTGTTATGCCTGCTTGCAGTAGGCTGTGGCTCGCAGGTGCAGAGCGTTCCGGGTGCACCGCAAGTTGCTTTCAATGCACAACCTTTTCAGCGGCCGGAGGCTTGTCTGCCTTGTCATCAGCGGCAATATGACGAGCTTCATGCCGCGGTGAAGTCGGGATATCGCAACGTGAGTCCCCTGTTCAACGGATTGGAGTCGGCCTCCAATCTGATAAACGGTGGTTTACTGCGCCCCGTGTATTCGGACAGCACCGTCATCCTGCCGGACGGTACGCCGCTGAACACTAATATGTTTACCTCCCCGGTCCTGACGGAGACGCGGCAGGTGCAGGCGGGATTTTGCTTTACCTGCCACAACGCGGACGTTCGAGCTTCTGGGCAATAACCCAGCCACCCGGGAAGTTCCGGAACTCGCGCCGGCTGGTGCCGATACGACGCCAGAAGCTGGCCTGGGAACATGCAATCCTGCGCCGCCCCCGGGGACGCCGTGTTTTCAGCCGATGGCGTTCCGGCCTCTGCGAGACTATGCCCTTGTGGACTCGAACGGCAATCAACTGATACCCCCCATGCGGGGAGGAGATCCGCCGACAGGCGCTATGCCGTCGCTGGGGGCTGCGGGAATCACGTGCGACGTTTGCCACGACGAAGCCGGACCCGACCTGCACCGGAGCTTGCAAATGGATGGCTTCGGGAACAATAGCTTGCTGGAAAGTCAAACGGAACTGAAAACGGGCCCGTTCTTGGACCCGGTGGCTGTTTTGAACAACTTTCACGTGGCCAACCACGACACGGGCCAGATCGCGTTTCTGACCGCGGGAGCTTTCTGCAACACCTGCCATGATGTGCGAGTTCCCAACCGCAACCTGACAGCCGGAGAGCACAACATCAACCCGGGCGGTTCGTCCGTGAGCTACTTCCGGCTGGAAAATTTGAGCACAGAATGGCAGATCGGTCCTTACAACGGCACCAGCAATCCATTCGGTCAAGTGGTGCGTTGCCAGGACTGCCACATGTCGTTGTTTCCCTATGCGGGAACTTCAACCTACCAAGTAGGAGATATGACGGTGACGAGCCCGACGCCGGGAAAGTTTGCCACCGATTACGCGGCGGTCCCGGGAGTTTCGACGGCTGACAATGCTCCGCTGCAGCAACGGCAAGTGGTGGAGCACTACTTCACGGGAATCGACGTGCCACTGATGTCACCGGCTGAATTGAGCGCGCGGCTGGGCCCCAACTACCCTGACCCATATGCGACCGGACTCGATACTCATGGAGTGCCGAACGGTCTGGCGACGCGCCGTCAGGACCTGGCGAACGCGGCCACGCGCATCAGCCTTAGCCAGACTGACCCGACGGCGCAGATCGGTCAGACGTTCACGGTGCGAATGGAGGCAGTCGCGCTAACCGGACACCGTTTTCCGGCAGGATTCTCGCAGGAGCGCACCGCGTACGCGCAATTATCAGTGACCGACAATAACGGATTCCTGCTTTATCAGTCCGGGTATGTGGTGGACAAACCGCATCCGATCACGGGCGAGAACGCGCCCGATGGTAATTTGAACGACGAAGACCTCGAACATGTCCATGTGGTCGTCGACCCAGGCGGAACTTCCTCTCCGTACACGGCCGGAACTGGGGTAAATGGCGGCAACAATCTGGTGTTTGAAGCAGGCCCGGATGATGGCCCGGACGCACGTGTGTTCGAAGGCGCTCCGGAAGGACTGGTTCTTTTCCGCAACGAATTGACTCACATCTTCCTTCCCACGCAAGCCATCGGGCGCACCGACGCGACGGGGACGCCCGTTACGGCACAGGGAGTACACTTCGAAGAAACGTTCCAGGCCGCGCTGGCTAATGCCGTGGATAATTTCCGTTCGTTGCAGCCATTGCTCCCGCGGACATATGACTACGAGATTCAACTCCCGACGCAGCAACAGCTACAGGCCCTGGGCGTAACCCTTCAGAGCCCGCTGCACGTGCACGCGCAAGTCAATTTCGAGCATTTCCCCCCGTTGTTCATGCGATATATAGCGAACGTGACAGGAGAAATGTTTGCTGCGACACCACGATGCACACCTACACCACAACAGCCGTGCTACGGGCCCGCCGGGGCGGACCTTAACCTGATGGATGAACAGCGGATCGATACCTATCTCTTTAATATTCAGAGTATCTCTTCCGATGATTTCACAGTGAGCTTAACGCAATGAAAAATCGACACCGATTTCCTATTTTGCTAGTCACGCTTCTCGCCGTGATGACAGCACCCGTCGTTGCGCAGAATGTCGGTTATCCCGGTTACACGGTAGGTGAGTTCCAGACCACCAATCCGAACTATCCGCACCCCGACCCATTTTATTTTGAAGGCAAGATCGACTGGAACCTGCTGGGAATCACGCAGCCACAGACCACCTGGGACTATCTGCAGCGCGGCATGCACTACCAGGATGACCTGAACGACATTCCCGATGCGATCGCCGACTATCAAACGTCGCTGGCAATGAACAGCCTGCAGACCCCTGCGACGTGCACGGTCGTCTCAATGTCGAATTTGACCACTCTCGGATTCACCGGTTCTGGTAGCACGCTCACTGCCCCCGCTCAAATCACTCCTGCTCCCTGCATGTTCACCGTCCGGCTACGCCTCGGCTATCTGTTGCGAAACACCAATCCCAGCCAGGCCATCGAACTGTTCCAAGAAGTGCTGCAGATTGATCCGCAAAAGCTGGGGGTCAATACGTTGATCGCGGAGACTTACGTGATCGAGGCGCAACAGACCACCGATCCGACGGCCCAGCAGCAGGCGTATGCGAACGCCGTGTTCTACTATCAGCAAGAACTAGCACTTTCGCCGGTGACAGCGCAAAGCACCGCACTCACGGCCGACACGGCGAACAACTCAAAGGTGCATTGGGAGCTGGCGCAAGTTTGCCAGGCGGCGCAGGGGGCGCAAGCCTGCCAAGCGGCGGGAACGAGCGCCATGAACGAGTTGCAATTGTATGTAGCGGCTACGAAATGGCACAGTGACGTCTATCCGTGGCGGATCGCATTAGCGAACAGCCAAATCCAAGCAATGGCACGAGCCAAATAGCTGTCCCGCCTCTGAGCAGTCTGCAGTCTTGAGTGGAATACCATGCCGAATTATTTTCGAGTGGTGTTGCGCAAGTGTGTGAGCGGCTTTGTCGCGCTATTTTTGTTGACGGGAGCGAACGCCTTTGGCGATACCATCGGCGCAGCCTGGGATGGCGTCCTGCAAGACTCGAGTTTGCAGACTTCGCCGGACCCGATATTGACGGCCCCGCAAACTCCATACGAAGCCGGTCCTGCCGACGATTTTCAGGAACATTTTTTCGTAAATACCCGCACGGATTATTTGCGGACACAGACCTATTTCACCGGACTCCCGACACTGACAAACGTGATCAATGCTCCGCCCAGCACCGTGTTCAATCCGGCGGGAATTCCATACCAGCCAGCTTTTCAGTCGAGCACGAATGAGATCCACAATTTCATGAACTGGGGCACGAATGGATGGCTTTCCGATCGCGTCAATTCCAATTTTTCTTTCGCCTACGGGCAGGATTTGACGCATGTGACGGACGCGTCGCCACAGCTCGATATTCTGAATACGACAGGTTCGAATCGGCGGTTGCGGCTATTGTCCGGCTTTGTTGATATCAACGGGCGCCCGACGGATGGCGTGTTTGCGGGAACGAGCTTGCAACTCGGGCGGCAGTACGTCTATGGAGCGGAACTGGCGCAGATGGATGGCGCTTCCTTCAGCGTGAATCGCCCCCGGTTTTCATGGACGCTGTTTGGGGGACGGCGCTTTACTTTTTATTCCGATCCGCAACAGCGTGGCATCGGCGGCGGGAACTTCCTGTTTCGGCTGAACGACAATGTGAGCTTCGAATACGACACCCTTTATTACATAAAAGGCACAAACATATTCCGCTATCGCCAGACCATCGGGAGCGAGTGGCTGTTGGCCGCCAGCTTCCGCGCCGTGGGGGGGTCTCCAACGGATGTCACCGCGGATGTGTTGTGGAGTCCGAGCGATGGCAAAACGTCACTGCGGGTCGGCTTTGCCAGCAAGCTTACGGACAAGGACTACTTTTACGACTATACGTACAACGAGCGCGACAACGACCCTTACAATACGCTCCAGCGTCTGAACCTGGAAGCGCTCGAACCGTATACTCAATTTGTGGTTGACTTTTCGCGTGCGGTCGATTCAAGGCTTCGCCTGGGCGGCATCGTGTGGGTGCGGCAGTTGCTAGACCCCTCACAATCCGGGCCGTTTGACACTTCCTTTCAGGACGTTCGCGCGAACGCGCAATTCCTCCCCCGGGACAAGAAGATTGAAGTATTTGCCGGATATCACGTTCACTTTTCGGATCACCGCACGAGCACCGTAATTCCGACGCAGTTCGACGACCTGAGCACGACCGGGGAGACCAGGGTGCAGGACTTCAGCCTGGAGATCGGGCGCAGCTACATGAATGGCCGTCTCCACTTCCAGGCCGGAGGGTTCTACAGGGAATTGAACTTCCGCGACCAGTTTACAGTTATCACTGACGGCCGCGATAAGGGCGTTCTCGGAGATGCGTACTTTAAGGTAGACAAGAGCACGCGACTATTTATGAACTACGGGCTGGATACGGACTACGCCGTGTTCCGGCCGAGCATTCAAAACAGCCAGACGTTTCGCTTCGGCTTGGCCTGGAGCCACTGAATGGGCAAGAGACACATACCTGTAGCTACGTTGTGCCTTGCGGGCTTGTGCCTGTGGGGAATGCTGGCGGTGAACGTCCATCCATCTGCTGCGAAGGCGCAGACGGCACCGGCTGCGAAATCCGATTCGTCGTCCGAACCGCAGTCTGCATCGCAAGCTCCTTTTCACCTTCACGCGTTCCATTTGAAGACGGTGGGGCTGGATTGTGATGCGTGTCATGTGGCGGCGAAGCCGGGATCCGTGACCTTTGAACGCCCCGGGCATGATCAATGCACTCCGTGTCATGCGGACAACTTTAGCAAGGACTTAAAACAGGAGATTTGCGAGCAGTGCCATTCGGCGTTTCCGCCAACCAGCAGCGAAGATCTTCTGCCATTTCCACGCTACAAGGACAAACAGCCGATTGTATTTGACTTCTCGCACGCCAAGCATGTCGATCCGCACGGGCGCATCGACACGCACACCGGATTCCGGGCGGATTGCACTTTCTGCCATCATTTCCCGGACAGCGGCGCGTATGCATCTTTCGGGAGCCACGCGGTTTGCGCCAGCTGCCATTCCAAGGCGGGAATGAAACCCCTGCTGAGCGATAAGTCCACCACAGCGGACTGCCGCGGGTGCCACAAGCCGGAAGAAATTGAAAATCCCAGTGCCGCGACGGCTCATCGCGAACTGGCCTCGTACCTTGTTTCCGGCAAGTACGACAGCATAAAGTTTTCGCACGCCGACCATTTCAAGGACAGACAGGGCTACCATCTGGACTGCACGACCTGCCACCACGAGATTGCGAGCAGCACCAACCTTGCCACCATGACGCTGCCGAAAATGGCCGACTGCGTGAGCTGCCATAACGCTTCCAAGATCGTCGCCTCCAGCTTCCGCATGGATGACTGCCAGGGGTGCCACGTCGACCGTCCATCGGGACGCATGCGAGAAATTCATTCCGAGATAGTCAAGCCGGCGTCGCACACGGAGACTTTCCGGCTGCATCACTCGGAAGACGCCTCTAAGCCGGGTGCACCTTGTTTTGTGTGCCACTTGAACGTCTCACCTTCGGCGGTCGGACAGCAACAGTGCCTGAGCTGCCATGAGGCAATGATGCCGGTATCGCACACGGCACGATGGAGGGACGACGTGCACGGAAAGTACGCCGCGCTCGACCGGACCACCTGCGCCACCTGCCACGTGACCGATTTTTGCAGCCGCTGCCATAACGAGACGCCGCGCAGCCATTTACCGCTCGCACAATTTAAAGCCGGGGGTCACGCACAACTGGCGATGCTTAACGAACGAAGTTGTTTTACTTGCCACACCTTTGCCAACACATGCGGAGAATGCCATGCGCCGACACTTAAATGAATCCGGGAGCGGCAATGCGTAGCCACGCCGATAATTTCGTCATCCACAACACCAGCAAGCGTTGGTCCCTAGTAGCAGGAATTCGCGCCTCTCTGTGGGCCGGCTTTCTCCTCTTCCCCGCTGTCGCGCGCGCCCAGGAGGCCCTACGCTTCCAACAGGACCCGGTCGAGCACGCCGGAGCACGCTTGCTAGCTACTCTGGCAATCCTCGGAATCGGGGTTGTAATTTTCAGCCTGCTGAAGCATCATGGCAAGGCGGTGGGGCCGGTATCGTGGGGCTTGCTCCTGACGGGCGCCGTGATCTTTCCGTTATTTATGACCGGTGTGGGTACGGTCCTGGTGTTCGAGCGGGCGGAGCGCGTGGAATTCTGCAATTCGTGTCATTTGACGATGCAAGCCTTCGTTGACGATATGAAGAATCCGGCGAGCAATAGTCTGGCTTCGCTGCATTATAAAAATCGCTACATTCCGGACGATCAATGCTATAGCTGCCATACGTCCTACGGTATTTTCGGCACCGTCGAAGCGAAAAAGGAAGGGATGAACGACGTTTACAAGTATTTCACGCGGACATACCATTTGCCGATCAAGCTCCGCCATCCTTATCCCAATACCGATTGCCTGAAATGTCATGCGGGTTCGGCCAAGTGGCTCGCCGCGCATGCCGACTTCAAGGATTCACTGTTTTCGGGCGAGGCAACGTGTATGCAGTGCCACGCAGATTCCAATCCGGCGCATGTCATCGCGCAGAATGTCAAGCCATGAACACGAACGCTGCCGCTAAACCCTGGAGAATGAATTCGGCCTCGACGCGAGCGCTGCTTATCGCCGCTCAGTTGCTGGCTCTAAGTGTCTTCATCCTGGCGCTGGTATTCTTGCGGCGCACCACCGGCGCAACGCTCTTTCTCTTCTCGACGATCGCACCGATTCTGGCGATGCTGGCGGCGGTGGCGGTGTTGGGCGTCGCCGCATACCGGTTCCTGAGGCGTCACAGCCTGTTTGCGATCGAGGACATAAAACCGGGACAGGTAATATTTCAGCAAGGAGAGCCGGGCAATTGCGCCTACTTCGTTCAAGAAGGAGAAGTGGAAGTGGTGCGAAAGGACAAAGGGTCTGAGCAAGTGATCGCCAAACTGTCCAAAGGCCAGTATTTCGGAGAGATGGCCTTGATCAGCGACGCCCCTCGGAACGCCACGGTTCGTGCCGCAACACCAGTCCGGGTAGCAATTCTAGGCAAAGAAAACTTTCTGACGATGCTCCGCCTGCTGCCCCACACGCAGGAAGACATCATGGAAACTATGAAGGCGAGAGCTATGGCAGGAGCGGAGAAGTAAGTTCACCCAAACAGCACACAAACAATAGATAAAGGAGAAGCACAGAATATGCAGATCAAAGGACTGGTAGGTATAGCAGTGATAGCTGGAGCGTTATTGGTGACGTTTGCTTCGGCGGCCGATGCGGGTGCGGGAAAGGATATCTATCTCAAAAAATGCAAAGCGTGCCATGCAGAAGACGGGCACGGCAACGAGGGCATGGCCAAGGTCCTGAAAACGACTATAACGCCGCTGGAGTCGGACGAGGTCCAGGGTAAGTCCGATGCCGACTTGAAGATGGTCATCACTCAGGGAAAAGGTAAGATGAAGCCGGTAGCCGGATTGAGTGATGCGGAGGTTGCCAATGTAATTGCATATGTTCGCACGCTCAAGAAAAAGTAGCGGTCGCTGGTAACAGTTGCGGATGGCCCCGTCACGGCCGGTTCCTATCTACGGGTGGTGACCGGGGCCTTTGATACTATCGGTCCGGGGTAAACAAGTCACCGGAAATGAATTTCGCCTGGCCTGATTTATGCAGTCCACGTGAGGTAACTCGATAACTACGTTGCCACAATCTCTTGTGCAGGGGAATGTGTGGAAGTATGAGCAGTGGGGAAAAACGCATTTTGATTTTGGGCGGCGGCTTCGCTGGGGTGTATACAGCGCGCACGCTCGAGAAACTTCTCAAACCTAGCGAGGCGTTGCTCAGCCTGGTGAATCGCGAGAACTATTGGGTGTACCAGCCGATGATCCCGGAGGTTATCTCCGGTTCCATCGGCCTCACCGACGTAGTGGCGCCGATCCGGCAATTGTGCTCGCGCACGGAATTGGTCATGCGCGAGGTCGAGGCCATTGACCTGAAGAAGAAGATGGTGACGGTGAGTCCCGGCTTCCGACCGCGGAGGATGGAAATTCCGTACGACTACCTGGTGATTGCTCTGGGCAGCACGACCAAGTTCAGCGGCATGCCCGGCATGTTGGAGCACGCTCGGCCGTTCCGCAATCTGTCGGACGCAATGGCTTTGCGCAACCACGTCATCAACGTGCTGGAAGAAGCCGAGGTCGAAGCCGATGCGGAAATTCGCGCGAAGTTGCTGACCTTCGTTGTGGCCGGCGGAGGTTTCTCCGGCGTGGAAGCCATCGCCGAACTCAACGACTTCGTTCACGAGATCAAACACCGGTTCCCGCGGCTGCGCTCGGAAAAGCACCGCAGTCTATTGGTTCATGCTGGAGATCGGATCCTGCCGGAAATGGCCCCGGGACTCGCCGAGTTTGCTCACAAGCTTCTAACTAAGCGTGGGGTTGAAATCCGGTTGAATGACCGTCTGGCCGCGGCCACTTCCGAAAAAGCAATCTTTGCCTCGAAGATCGAAGTTCCGACCAAGACCGTGATCTCCACCGTCCCCTCGCAGATACCTCCGGTGCTGCAACAGTTGGACTGCAAGTACGACAAGGGCCGATTGCTGGTCAATGGCAACCTGGAATTACTCGGCTATGAAGGCGAGGTGTGGGCCTTGGGCGATTGCGCTTCAATCACGACCAAGTTGGGCAATGCCGTGCCACCGACCGCGCAGCACGCCATCCGCGAAGCCACGACGGCGGCGAATAATATCGCCGCCACCATGCACGGGGGAACGAAGAGCGTGTTCGCGTTTGAAGGACTGGGCAAGATGGGCTCCCTCGGCCATTACTCCGCAGTGGTAGAGATTATGGGAATACGCCTGTCGGGATTGCTAGCCTGGTGCATGTGGCGAACGATCTACCTGATGAAAATGCCCACCCTGAACCGCAAGGTTCGCATTTTTCTGGACTGGGTGCTCTCGGCGGTGTTTCCTGCGGACCTGGTAGAGGTAAGAAAGATTCCGGAGAACGGCGTCCTCAAACAGCACTTCGAGGCGGGCGAAATTGTTTTCTACGAGGGCGACGTTGGCGACAAGGTTTACATCATCGAGGCGGGCGAGTGCGAAGTGCTGCAGCAGCGCGATAACGCGGCGTCGACCGTCGCCACGCTGGGTCCCGGCGACTATTTCGGCGAGATGGCGGTGTTGTCGGATGCCAGCCGCAACGCCACCATCCGGGCGCGCACGCGCATGGATGTGCTCCTGGTTTCGAAATGCGATTTTGATTTGCTCAAGACCAGCGTGCCCGCGTTCGACCAGGTTTTCAGAGACCTCGCGACGCGGCGTTCCGAGATGAAGAGTTCGGCGTAACGTTTCCAGTCATCCTGAAACCACAACCCAAGGCATCCTCCCAGGGTGCACGAGCCGGATTTTAACCGGCCAAAACAGCAAGATCTTGCAGCATAGCAAAACTTTGCATCTTGACAAGCTGTTTGGTCCAGATGTAACGTCTGCCTACAGTTTTGGGTTGTAATGCCACTCGTAGCAAGCATTCTCGATAGTCCAATCCCGAAACACATCCGATCAGGAGGAATCCATTGACTCGCAAATTGACCCAACTTTTAATCTTCGTTTTGCTTGGTTCGCTGCTTCCGGCGGCGGCGAATACATTTGGAGCGGTCTACGCCATGACCAACGCCCTGGGGCAAAACCAGATCCTTGTTTACAATCGGGCCAAGAATGGAACGCTGACTCTCATGCAAACCATTGCGACCGGGGGGGGCGGGAGCGGCACTCAATTGGACGCAACGGACTCGCTCGGTTCGCAGGGGAGCCTGATATTGGACTCGGGTCACGCGCGGCTCTTCGCTGTCAATACGGAAACGCTCACGTCCGATGGCTATGACTGTCAGGAGGGCACGATTACCTCGTTCCTCGTCGCCCATGATGGCAGCTTGACATTCGCCGACAGAATTGCCTCGGGCGGCTTGTATCCCGACAGTCTGACTCTCAGCAAAGACGTTCTTTACGTGCTCAACGCGGGCGGCCCCGGCCAGGATCCTGCCTGTAGCGGAACGAACCCCAATATCAGCGGCTTCAGAGTGGACGTCCATGGCAACTTAAAGCCTCTTCCTGACTCTCTGCGGCCAATGAATCCGGGCCCCCTGGACGGCACCGGCTCTTTCCTGAACTGTGATATCGGAGGTTTCGCGGTCCCAACTTTTGACTGTGGCCTCAATCCGCCAGCGTTTCCCCGGTCCCCGGGCGAAGTTAGGTACACGCCTTCCGGTACTCAGTTGGTTGTGACGGTCAAATCGATCAACACGATCTACGTCTTCCCGGTGAACAAAAATGGCACGCTCGGTACGCCGACATTGACCCAGGCGGCAGGGCCAAACCAACCCACCTATTTTGGCTTTGCCTTTGACGAGGCTGGGCACATGATTGTGGCAGAGCCTTTTGGTGGCACTTCAACGATTCCGGCCGGTGGCGCAGGCACCGTCTCCTCGTTCACGATCGCCAGCAATGGTGACCTGACAGCGATCAGCGGGAGTATCGCCAATGGTCAGAATACGACCTGCTGGATCGCGATCGATCCTACTAGCCAGTACGCTTACACCACAAACAATGGAAGCAGTACCATTTCCAGCTACTCGGTTGCGAGTAATGGGACTCTCACTTTGCTTGCAGCGGCTGCAGCGACCACACCCACCGTCAATCGACCGAACGATATGGCGGTCGCACGCCAGCTCGTAGGCTCGGCCCACATCAGCTACCTCTATGCCCTCAACGCCGGCGACGGCACGGTTGGGGAGTTCCAGATCAACGGGGATGGATCACTGACTTCGCTCGGAGCAGTCAGCGGCTTGCCTGCCAATGCCGGAGCGCAGGGTCTCGCCGCCTACTGAGCAGGGGTTTGCCAATCGGTTTCGGGTAGGGCACGGCTTCAGCCGTGCCGCCCGACGCCAATAATGACGAGGGCTTAAGCCCCCGAGGGCTACGCGGTTTTGCTTCCACGATTCATTATGAGATGGCTTCTGAGAGTTGGCCAAATCGCAGAGCGCTAGCGTTCGTGAATCTCGAAAAGATGCGCCTGGTACGGCTCCAGCCTTACGTAGAGTCCATTGCTGACTATTTCCGCGCGTTCCCATAAGTACTCGCTGCCATCCATCAAGTCGCGGAACAAATATTTGCTCGATGCGCCTACGGCCGTGTTTCGGATCTTGCCCTGCGCCGTTCGACTGCCTAGATTCACCACTACGACTCTATGATCAGCCTGGTGATGCCAACTGTAGGCGATGAGGTCGTGGAATGTATCGTCTCCGGCAGGCTGCACTTCGAGAAACTGGCAGTCACCGGCGTGAAAGACCTCCGCATCGGCGCATCGCAGAACCCGCTCATACAATTCGCGAATCTGCCGGTCATCGGTTTCAGTTTGCGCGCGGGCGAGGGGCATGGGCACGAACGTCTTCGCGCAGTTCAGTTGGCCGTGATGATAAAAGCGCATTCCCGGCAGCGTCGAAAGCAGCGTAACCACAGAAGCGATTCTCTCGCGCAGGAAAACCCCGCCGCAGCGCGGCTCGTCATGATTCTCGAGAAAGCGCGCCATTTTGCTTTGATATTGCAGGTCGGCCGCGAGGTGGTCGCGCACGTGCCGAGGCGAACCTTCCCGCAGGCGATCGTAAAGGCGCTTGTCATAAGTGAAGTGGAAGCCAAGTTCCTGCATTCGCCATTCCATATCCCAATAAACTTCCGCCAGCCACACGAAGTCTGGCACAGCGGCAATCGCCTCCTGCCAAAACTCGGTTTGCGGCACCGGCCATGCCTTGAGGAAATTTCCCCAGGTCCGGTTGAAAATTTCATTTGTGACCAGCATCGCCATGTCGCAGCGCACGCCGTCACAATACCGGGAGATGTCTTTCAGGATTCCGATCATGCCTTTCCGGCATTCTGGATTGAAGTAATTGAGCTGCGCAACATCAGACCAGGGAGCAAAATAGGGGTCGCGACCGCGCGCTATGAAGACGAATGGATTTTCATGCCCGCTACGCGTGGCCGCATCCCTCTCAGCCAGATAAAAAGCGGTCGGATCGCGCCGAAAATCTTCCTCGGTGCCCTGGATATAGCGGTCGGGATGCTGCGCTATCCAGGGATGGTCGAAACCCGTATGGTTAGGCACAAAGTCGAGGATTAGCCCCATGCCTCGCCGCCGCAGCTGGCGATGCACTTCACTCAAGCCTTCGGCAGTGGCGATATGCGGATCCGGACTGTAATCCTGGATGGAGAAAGGTGAACCGACCACGTCAGATATTTTCCAGCCCGGTAACGCGGCATCGAAATTGTGGAAATCGCGGGGGTCGGTGCGAAAGATTCGCCGGCCGATCAAACTGCGCCGCCACACGCCCATCAGGTAGACAAAATCGAATCCAAGGTCGGCGAGGCGGTCCCATTCTTCGCCCGCTACATCCTGCAGACTTAAGGACCGGCCATACCTGGCAGAAAGTTCCTCCAACCACACCCAGGTGTTGATTTCGTACAAATGCGGGTGCCTACGGTAGGACAGTTTGGACAAACGTTCTTGCTTAGGATTGGGCATCGTTATGGGTTCCTCAAGCCACTGGATCAGCTTGAGAGTGTACTCGCATGTGATGAAAATGGCGCTTATTTTCTTGCCGGCTGTTGCACCAAATTGTGTGGAGACGGGGCTTGCCCGTCTCAGCCAGATCGATAACCGGAGGGTGTTCCCCGGTTCCCGATGAAGGACGCGCCCCCAAAAAATTAATCGTTTTGCAATGTTTGCTAACGGGCAAGATGGGTGTAGACTGGGTGCCGTTCTTGAAAGTGAACAAGTATCTACCTTCCGCCCGGGTCGATTGTTAACTGTCAGTGACAAGCCATTGCGTCAGAAGCATGGCATCGACGAGCCAGACTTTAGGGGCTGAAGGTGGGCGCAACCGACAGAATAGTTCGACTGAGATTGGTATGGCCGGGTATGAGCAACCGAGCCAATACCTGCTTTGCAAGCAAATAGACCGCCGTTGAAGGCCATCGAGAAAGGACCTCGAATGAGCGTAGCAACCGTGACTCCCACTCCCGCCGTGAAAGAACAAGAACAACAACGAATGGATCAGATCAGCGTCAACACCATCCGCGCACTGTCGATGGATGGCGTGCAGGCAGCCGACTCGGGGCATCCCGGAACTCCGATGGCGATGGCGCCGGTAGCGTATACGCTGTGGCAGCAGTTCCTGCGCTTCGATCCGCAGGATCCGGTGTGGCCGAATCGCGATCGCTTTGTATTGTCGATGGGGCATGCCTCCATGCTGCTCTATTCGATGCTGCACTTGACCGAGGTCAAGGCGGTCAGCAAAGAGTATGAGACTCTAGGCGAGGTATCCGTGCCGCTGGACGCGCTCAAGGCGTTCCGCCAGTATGAGAGCCGTTGTCCGGGGCATCCGGAATATCGCTGGACATCGGGCGTCGAGACCACCACGGGGCCGCTGGGCCAAGGCGTTGCTACCAGCGTAGGCATGGCCGCCGCGCGGCAGTGGCTCTCCGCAAGGTACAACAAACCGGGCTTCGAGAATCTGATCGACTTCAATGTTTATGCGCTCGGCGGTGATGGCTGCATGATGGAAGGCATCTCCAGCGAGGCGGCTTCGCTCGCCGGCCATCTGAAGCTTTCGAATCTCTGCTGGATCTACGACAACAATCGCATCACGATCGAGGGCAACACTGCCCTGGCGTTCACCGAAGACGTTGCCACGCGTTTTATGGGTTACGGCTGGAACGTGACACGTGTTGGGGATGCCAACGATCTCAATATGCTGGCCCGCGCGATCCGCACCTTCCAGAGCACCAAGGATCGGCCGACGCTGATCATTGTGGATAGCCACATTGGATACGGCGCGCCTCACAAACAGGATACAAGCGCAGCCCATGGTGAACCTCTCGGCGAGGACGAGATCCGTTTGGCCAAGCGCAGCTATGGCTTGCCGGAGGACAAGAAATTCTACGTGCCCGATGGCGTTTACGAGCACTTCCGCGAGGGGATAGGAAAACGCGGAAAGCAACTCCGCGACGCGTGGTTTGTGCAGATCGGCGAATATCGCAAGAAGTATCCCGAGCTCGCCGACGAACTGTATCGCATGCAGCACCGCCAGCTGCCAGAGGGTTGGGACCGCGACCTTCCAGAATTCCCCGCCGACGCCAAGGGCATAGCGTCACGCGAGTCTTCGGCGAAGGTGCTGAACGCAGCCGCCAAGAATATTCCTTGGCTGATCGGAGGATCCGCGGATCTCGCGCCCTCCACCAAGACGCGTTTGACGTTTGAGGGCGCAGGCGACTTCGAAGCTGGAAATTATTCCGGACGCAATTTTCACTTTGGCGTTCGGGAACACGCCATGGGCGCCTTCCTGAACGGAATGAGCCTGGTGAAAGTGCGCCCCTTCGGCTCGGGATTCTTCATCTTCGTCGATTACATGCGGGGAGCGCTGCGCTTGAGTGCCATCATGGAGCTCCCGGTGATTTATATCTTCACTCACGACTCGATTGGAGTCGGCGAAGACGGCCCCACACATCAACCTATAGAACATCTGGCGCATATGCGCTCCATGCCGGGCGTTATTCTGATTCGACCGTCGGACGCCAATGAAGTGCGAGAGGCGTGGAAGGTGATCCTGCAACTGCATCATGAGCCAGCGGTGTTGGCACTGAGCCGGCAGAACCTGCCAACCGTCGACCGGAAGAAATACGCTCCCGCTTCAGGTCTGGCTCGCGGCGCCTACGTTCTCGCGGATGCGCCACGCGGCAACCCCGACGTCATTCTGATCGGCACCGGCAGCGAAGTTTCTCTCTGTTTGGACGCCTACGACCAATTGGCAAAAGAGGGAGTGAAGGCGCGAGTTGTCAGCATGCCTTCGTGGGAACTGTTTGACGATCAGGACAAGAGCTACCGCGAATCGGTTCTGCCGCCAACGGTAAAAGCGCGAGTATCGGTGGAAGTGGCGTCCGACTTTGGCTGGGCGAAATACACAGGCTCCGAGGGGCATAATATCTGTATAGAGAGCTTTGGAGCATCAGCCCCGCTTAAGCATCTACTAAAGAAGTTCGGCTTTAACGTTGAAAATGTGGTCGCCGCGGCAAAGAGCCAGATCGCGCGGCACCAACCAGTTGAAAGCAGAAAATGAGCTGGCATGGGGCGGGATTGGAAGGATTGCAAATAAAGGATTAGAAATAATGGAACGGATCGCCCGTAAAGCTCTAGGTCCACGGGCCCAAATGAAATCAGGAGGAAAACGATGAAGTTACTTGAATCTCTACAGCAATATACGACGGTTGTGGCAGACACGGGTGATATTGAAGCCATTGCCCGTCACCGCCCACAGGACGCTACCACCAATCCTTCGCTTCTTTATGCAGCGGCTAAAAATCCGCATTACCGCCATCTGGTGGATGAGGCATCCGACGTGGCCACCGAGCGCGGCGGCAGCCACGAACAAATGGCGGAAGAATTCATCGATCAACTCTTCGTCCTGTTCGGATGCGAGATTCTCAAAGTTGTTCCCGGCCGCGTCTCCACAGAGGTTGCCGCCCGCCTGAGCTTCGATACCAACGCAACGATCGCCAAGGGGCGCAAGCTGATTTCTCTCTACGAGAAAAAGGGCTGTGGGCGCGAGCGCATCCTGATCAAGGTCGCGAGCACGTGGGAGGGCATTCGAGCGGCTGAGTTGCTTGAGAAGGAAGGAATTCACTGCAATCTGACGCTTCTTTTCAGCTTCGCTCAGGCGGTCGCGTGCGCCGAAGCCGGAGTTACCTTGATTTCGCCTTTCGTCGGCCGCATTTACGATTGGTATAAGAAAGAGAAAGGCGGCGGGGAGATTCCCCCTGATCAGGATCCCGGCGTTGAGTCCGTCACCGCCATCTACAATTACTACAAGAAGTTCGGTTACAAGACCCAGGTGATGGGGGCGAGTTTCCGAAATACAAATCAGATTATCCGGCTAGCTGGATCGGATCTACTGACCATCAGTCCTGAGTTGCTTGACCAGTTGGAGACAACCGAGGGCACTGTGGAGCGTAAGCTCGATCCGGTGAAAGCGAAGTCCAGCAAGGGAGAAAAGATCCATCTGGACGAGAAAACTTTCCGCTGGATGCACAACGAAGACGCGATGGCCACCGACAAGCTGGCCGAAGGTATCCGCAAATTCAACGCGGATGCTATGCATCTTGAGGATTACGCGCTATCGCAGGTTGCCGAAAAGGTTGGGTGAGGCGCGGCTCTTCTGTTGGGGAAGTCAGTTGGGAAAAGGGGACCAGCAGCAAGGTTGGTCCCCTCTTAGTTTGGTGCCGTTTATCTTACGCGTGAACGACTTTTTCGCGCGTCTGGAAGATCTCCACAAACTCCTGATAGCGGCGCGCAATTTCTTTTACTGCAGCCTCTCGCGTGAACTTTTTCGAACGAAAATCGACGAGAGGATCCCAGAAGCTCGTCCTGCCCACCGCGAAACCGATGAAGCCCGGAACCCCGGCTGCGGTGGTGAGCCATTCGCGCACTTTGTTATCGTCTTCGCCGCGCCCTAGAATGATGCAACCTACTGCGTTGCGGCCTCCACGCCGAGCAGCGGCCACAATCTTTTCACAGTCTTCCCTGCGGTCCAGCCCCTCGATCTTCCACACGTCAGGCTCAACCTTTGCGTTCTGAAACTCTTCGATAGTCTGTGCCATGAGACGGGGGCGAAGTTCCCGGTCATAGGCCTTCTTATCTCCCTTAAGCCGATCGAGCTGCGCTTTCTCCGCCGGGACCAGCAATTCGAACATGAACCGGCTGCGGCTCTGGTTGTGCAGATATTCCGACAGTCGCCGCAGACGAGCCGCTTGCCGCTGGTTGAGAACCGGATCGCCCTCCGGGTTATAGCGAACCAGGACCTTGCAGAAGGTGGGATGAAAAGCTTCGATGTGCTTGCCAAAATCGTCGCCGTATTCGAAGTCGAACTCATCCTGTCCGCTCTTCTCCGCCGGGCAGGAGGTCGAGTAACCCGCCGCCGAGGCATCGCGGAGAATCTCCGCGCCGAACTGCTCGTCGACCAAGATTCCGGCTTTCTCCTTGGGCACGCCGTGATGAACGGCCGACACGAAGGCGTCATAGATTACCCGCTTGGCAGCGGCGATCTCGGCTGTCTGTTGCGGGCTCAAAGCGCCATCCCAGCCGAACATCTTTTTCTGGAACGAGCCCCGGTGATCGAAGGGCAGAATGTAAAGCGGCTTATCAAAACCGAGAGTGTTCATGCGTTCTCCTTGGATTTGCGGTAAAAAGTGATCAGGTTGTTCGTCGAACTATCGTGCGCAAGCGTAGGTGTTGTTGGGCTCTCCAGTTCAGGAATGATGCGCTGCGCCAAAACCTTGCCCAGCTCGACGCCCCACTGATCGAAGGAATCGATGTTCCAGACTGCGCCCTGCGTGAAGGTGGAATGTTCGTAGAGCGCCACCAGTTTGCCCAGAGTTTCGGGTGTCAGTTTTTCGGCGATAATCGTGTTCGACGGTCGATTGCCCTCGAATACGCGGTGAGGAACAAGCCACGCGGGCGTGCCTTCCGCCGCGACCTGCTCGGCAGTTTTTCCAAAGGCCAGCGCCTCGGTCTGCGCGCAGACGTTGGCGATCAGCATGTCGTGGTGGCGGCCAAGTTTGTTGAGCGGCTTCGAAAAAGCGATGAAGTCGCACGGTATGAGCCTCGTCCCCTGATGAATCAGTTGGTAGAAGGAGTGTTGACCGTTGGTTCCCGGTTCGCCCCAATAGATGGGCCCGGTGTCGTGTTTAACCGGCTTGCCTTTAATCGTGACATGCTTGCCGTTGCTCTCCATCGTTAACTGCTGGAGATAGGCTGGAAAGCGTTTCAGATATTGCTCGTAAGGTAGGACCGCAACGGTTTGCGCGCCAAAAAAATCGTTGTACCAGACGGCAAGAAGCCCCATCAGCACAGGCAGATTTTTCTCAAAGGGCGCCGTGCGGAAGTGTTCGTCCATCTCATGGAAGCCGTGCAACATTGCCCGGAAGTTCTCCGGGCCAATGGCGACCATGGTCGAGAGGCCGATAGCGGAGCACATCGAATAGCGGCCGCCGACCCAGTCCCAGAACTCGAACATATTGGCGGTATCGATGCCAAACTTCTCCACCTCCGCCGTATTGGTCGAAACCGCGACAAAATGTTTCGCCACAGACTTTTCATCGCCGCCTAATCCGGCTAAAGACCAGGCTTTCGCGGTCTGGGCGTTGGTCATGGTCTCGAGCGTGGTAAAGGTTTTCGAGGAGACGATAAAGAGCGTTTCCGTCGGATCGAGATCCTGGACTGCCTCGGCGAAATCGGTGCCATCGATGTTCGATACAAAACGAAACGTCATGGCGCGATCGGAGTAATGCTTCAAAGCCTCGTAGGCCATGACCGGTCCCAGGTCGGAACCGCCGATCCCGATGTTGATGACGTTGCGAATACGCTTGCCAGTGTGCCCCTTCCACTCGCCGCTGCGCAGCCGGTTGGCGAAAGCAGCCATGCGGTCGAGCACGGCATGGACCTTAGGCACCACGTTTTCGCCATCGACTACGATGGATGCATCTCGCGGCGCACGCAGAGCCACGTGTAACACCGCACGCTTTTCGGTGAGATTGATCTTGTCGCCGCGAAACATGGCTTCGATCCGGTCGCGCAGGCCAGATTCTTCGGCCAATCGGATCAGCAGTTTGAGGGTTTCGTCGGTGATGCGATTCTTGGAATAATCGAAATACAGGCCCAGAGCCTCGGCGGTGAAACGCGCGCCACGCTGGGGATCTTCTGCAAACAGCTCTCGCAGATGAGATTCACGAATTTTTTTATAGTGAGACCCGAGTTCTTTCCATGCGTCACGTTTGACCGCTGGGGGGCTGGTTATTGGTTCGACTCGTGCAGCCATGTCGGTTGTCCTTTCCTGTGAATTTGTAGAGCCTTTCAGCTGTTCAGATTTGCTGGAGACCAGCCACCCAACTCTGAATGGAGAAATGGAAAAGCTGGTCCGCGACCGCGCGTCTGCGTGATGAGAAGACGCCCGCTAGGCGCTCACTTCCTTGCGGCTGCTAAAATTTGTTTCGGTTAATGCTTCCGGCAATTCTCCAATGCGCTCGAGGGTGATATCCGGCTTGGGATACTTTGCCACCTCCGCCGCATCGAGCGCGTAGTGTCCTTGACGCGGAAACACCGTGGTTACACGGTCTCCCCAATGCTTCTTGATGGCCGCCAAAATTCGAACTTTGTCATCCACCATCACGTAATGTGACGCCGGATACTTCTTCTCCACATCGTCCAGTTCCAATTCCTTGTGGACATAGATCAGGACGTGGCCTTCGAAGATTTCATGCAGCCCCGAGCGCTCGATTTTGCGCGGCTGAAAAACGACGTCGCCGTCGCTGAGAATCACGGCGCGCCCCAAGCCTTGAGCATGGACCACCGCGTCCACCGATCCAGGATAGAGGCGGTTGGCAAAAGGATAATTGATTATGAAGTGCGACACCGCGAGCACTTTAGGTTCGCGCGGATGTTCAATGCGATAACGCTGGAGCGCACCTAGATAGTCGGCGTATCCGAGTTCCTTCCGCAATTGCTCAAAAATTTCCCAATAGCGCAGGGCACTCGCTTCGCCAACTTTGCTGACGAGATGATGTTTCAAATCTCGCGATACGTGATCGTTGTTGAGGAGGGTGTTGTCCACGTCGAAGAAGAACACAATGTTGGAGTTGGTATCGGAGCGGTTCACACGATCTCCAGAGTCAGATGGAATCTATCTTTAGAGCTTTAGCTTTAGATCTTCGGCCTAGGGACCCAGACTGCCCACTTCAAGGACGGCACCCAGTCTACACCTATCTTTCGCTTTAGAAAACCGTTCAAACTCATTTTCATAGGAGGTTTACCTCGGTTGCCATCCGACCCCGCATCCCGTAGACCGTCCTTGGCTGGAGAGGCCGGGGCGGATGGCAGGCAGTTTAAAGGTCTTTCTTACGAAAATTTATCCTCGCAGTGCTTGCGAACTTTAAAAATGGGTGTAGACTGGTTGCCGTTCTTGAAGTCGAAGAATTCCGGGTAATATCTTCTCGCAACAAATCTGAGGTCGCGTGGCGGGTATCCACCCCGTCCAGGCCAAGCGAAATTCAAAGGAGCCGCAATGCAACTGGGAATGATAGGTTTGGGGCGCATGGGTGCTAACATGGTTCGCCGCCTGGTGCGGAACGGACATGAGTGCGTTGTATTTGACCACAATGCCGGCAATGTCAAACAGCTGGCCAGCGAGGGTGCCACCGGCGCCAGTTCACTTGAAGACTTCATTGGCAAACTGAAAACGCCCCGCGCTGTGTGGCTGATGCTGCCCGCCGCCGTGGTGGACGGCACGCTCAAAGAACTGGCGCACCGGTTGCAGAAGGATGACATCGTCATTGACGGCGGAAACTCCTACTACATTGACGACATCCGCCGCGCCAAGGAACTCGAGCCTGCCGGCGTCAACTACGTGGACGTTGGCACCAGCGGCGGCGTTTGGGGACTGGAACGTGGGTATTGCATGATGATCGGAGGTCCAAAAGCTGCCGTGCAGCGGCTGGACCCGATTTTCAAGACTCTTGCCCCCGGGCGCGGCGATGTGCCCCGCACCGCCGGGCGCGAAAAGATGACGGGCGCATCCGCCGGCACCTCCGAAGACGGTTACCTGCATTGCGGGCCGGTCGGCGGCGGTCACTTCGTCAAGATGGTGCACAACGGAATCGAATACGGCTTGATGGCCGCATATGCTGAAGGGCTGGACATCCTGAAGCACGCCAACGCCGGCAAGCAGACGCAAACTGTAGATGCGGAAACCACCCCCTTGCGCAATCCCGAGCACTATCAGTACGACTTCAACCTTCCCGACATCGCCGAAGTGTGGCGCCGCGGCAGCGTGGTCGCCTCGTGGCTACTCGATCTGACCGCAAGCGCCTTGATCGACGAGCCTGAGCTCGGCAAGTTCTCCGGACGAGTTTCCGATTCCGGCGAGGGCCGCTGGACGATTCTGGCGGCGATCGACGAGGGCACTCCATGCCCCGTGCTGACTACCTCGCTGTACGAGCGCTTCAGTTCGCGTGGAAACGGTACCTTTGCCAACAAGCTGCTGTCGGCCATGCGATTCCAATTTGGCGGGCACCTGGAGAAGGAATCGGAACCGAAAGCGACGGCCAAAATAGCGTAAGGCGGCTACGGCTGCGAACTGCGAGTCGGTCGGTGGAGCGCCGGGCGTCCCCGCCCGGCTAGGCTGCGGGACGGGCGAGGTGCCCCTCGCTCCACTTGGCTTTAAGTTCGACGTTTACTTTAAGTTCGACGCTTATAGTTCGAACGTCTATAGTTCACTATCGCGAGGAAAAAATGGCTCATGCGGAAGTTCTACCAGCAGCAGTAACGAACGTGCCAGTCGGACGCGTAGGCGATCCCTGTGTCATGGTGATTTTCGGCTATGCCGGCGACCTCACGCGCCGCAAGTTGATTCCTTCTCTCTACAACCTTGCGGCGCAGCAATTGCTATCGCGCGAGTTCGCTGTGATCGGTATGGGGAGAACACCCATGAGCAATGAAGAAGCGCGGAAAGCGCTCACCGAGGATATCAAGAAGTTCGCCACCAATCCCGTCGATCCCGATTTGTGGGAGTGGTTCGCCCGGCGCGTAAATTACACAACAGGGGAGTTCGAGGATCCCGCCACCTACGACAATCTGAAGGCGCTCATCGAGAAGATTGACAAGGAACACAACTGCCACGGCAATTGCTTCTTCTACCTGGCCACGTCGCCCAGCTTCTTTGGCAGCATCGTCGAGCGCCTAGCGAAAGTTGGCCTCATGACCGAAGGAAACGGCCGTTGGCGGCGGGTGATTATCGAAAAACCCTTTGGCCGCGATCTGGAATCCGCCAAAGCGTTGAATGAGCAACTGCTAAAAGTCGCCGCGGAAAAGCAGATCTACCGCATCGACCATTATCTGGGCAAAGAGACGGTGCAGAACATTTTGGCGCTTCGTTTCGCGAACGGCATTTTCGAGCCCATCTGGAATCGCCGCTACATTGACCACGTGCAGATTTCCGTCGCTGAAACCGTTGGCGTCGAGAAGCGCGGCGGCTACTACGACACGGCGGGCGCCACGCGCGATATGGTGCCCAACCACATCATGCAGCTTATCTCGCTGACCGCGATGGAACCTCCGATATCGTTTGAGGCGAATGCGGTGCGCGACGAGCAAGCCAAAATTCTGCATGCGATCCAGCCCTTTACCGACGAGGATGTGCTCACCAAGACTGTCCGCGGCCAATATGGAGAAGGCATCCTGGGCAGCGAGCGTGTCCCCGCCTACCGCTCTGAAGAAGGCGTGCCGCCCGAATCGCGCACGGAAACCTACGTGGCCATGCGGCTGATGATCGACAATTGGCGCTGGGCCGGAGTTCCCTTCTATCTCCGCACTGCCAAGCGCATGCCCAGCCGCAGCACGCACGTCGTAATCCAGTTCCGGCGCGCGCCTTTCCGGCTCTTCCGCGAAACTAAGGTCGAACACATGATGCCGAACCAGATGGTGCTGCATATCCAGCCGGAAGAAGGCATCTCGCTGCGCTTCGCCGCCAAGACTCCGGGGACGACCATGCAACTGGGCGAAGTCAATATGGACTTCAACTATGAGGACTATTTCGGCGCCAGTTCCGCGACTGGCTACGAACGCCTGATGCATGACTGCATGATCGGAGACGCCACGCTGTTCCAGCGCGCCGACATGGTCGAAGCGGGCTGGAGCATCGTCAATCCCGCCCTCGATGTGTGGAAGGCGCTGCCGCCGCGTAATTTTCCGAACTATGCCGCCGGAACGTGGGGCCCGAGGGAATCCGATGAATTATTGGAACGCGATGGCCGGCAGTGGAGAAACTTCGACAAATAGTTCAGGGAAATAGTTCAGGCGCACGTCAATGAGCGGTGGGGCAAGAAGGAATTTCCCGATGAAAATCCTTGTGCTTGATATCGGCGGCACCAACCTCAAAATCTATGCCACCGGGCATCTGGAGGCGGTGAAGGTTCCATCCGGTCCTACCTTCACTCCCAAGAAATGCGTGAAGGCTGTGCAGGAAGCGACCGCAGGATGGGAATATTCCTGCATCTCCATTGGCTATCCTGGACCCGTCGTCCATGGCAAGCCGGTGCACAATCCGGCCAACCTCGGCAGCGGTTGGGTGGATTTCGATTTCGCGAAAGCTTTCGGCATCCCGGTCAGGATCATCAACGATGCTGCCATGCAGGCGCTCGGCAGCTACCGCGGCGGCCGTATGCTGTTTCTCGGCTTGGGCACCGGCCTGGGCTCCGCATTCATCGTGGATGGCGTCGTCGAGCCCATGGAACTGGCCCACCTGCCCTACAAGAAGGGGCGCACGTTCGAAGAGCATGTGGGAGTTGCTGCGCTGGAGCGCTTGGGAAAGAAGAAATGGATCAAGTCCGTTCATGAAGTTGTCGCGCAGTTGAAGAATGCGTTGCAGGCTGACTATGTCATGCTGGGCGGAGGGAACGTCAAGCGGCTTACCACTCTGCCGCCGGGCGCGTTCGCCGGAGATAACAGCCATGCGCGGGAGGGCGGATTCCGGCTCTGGCAGTCGGAGAAGCAGCGCAAGTCGCTGGCGGCTGTGGGCGACTAGCGGGAAGGCAATCGTGGAATTCAAATTGGAAATCGTTCCTGACTCGGCAGCGCTTTCGCGAGCTGTCGCCGACGTGTTCATCGCCACGGCCAATAAGGCTGTCGAGAAAAAGGGCAATTTCACGGTGGCGTTGTCGGGAGGTTCGACTCCAAAGGCGCTTTACGCACTGCTCACGACGGATCGCGATCTGAATTCGCGAGTTCCCTGGCAAAAGATCGACTTCTTTTTCGGCGACGAACGCAGCGTTCCACCAGACCACCCTGACAGCAATTACCGGTCCGCCTATGAGGGCATGCTTTCCAGGATGTCCATCGATCCTAACCGGGTGTTTCGCATGAAGGGCGAATACAAAGAGACGGACAAAGCTGCCGCCGAATATGAAAACTCGCTGCGCGATTTCTTTCATCTGTCGACTGGACAATTTCCTCGATTCGATCTGATCATGCTAGGCATGGGGCCAGATGGACACACAGCCTCGCTCTTCCCCGGCACCAAGGCCCTCGATGAACACAATCGCCTCGTCACCTCCAATTGGGTGGGGAAGTTCTTCACCCACCGGATTACGATGACGGCGCCGGTACTCAATAATGGAGCCTGCGTGCTGTTCATGGTGGGCGGGCAGGACAAGGCGCCAGCCCTGAAAGCGGTTTTCGAGGGCCCCTATGAACCGGCGCAACTGCCCTCGCAGTTAATCCGGCCTCCGCTTGGAAAGCTTTGGTGGCTGGTAGACAAATCCGCGGCCGCCATGCTGGACCCGAGCACAGCCCTTCCCGTAAACATTGGAGCGACGGGATAGGGTCGGGCTGGAGGTTGTTTTGGCGGCCGAGATTACATGGGTTCGCGCCGTTCTTAAGTCTTTTTTCATCCCTCACCGATGTGCAGGGTCTTCCATTTTTTCGAACCGTTTTCGAAAGTAAAAAAGTGAACTCCGGCGTGGACTTTTTTCCGGGATTAGCGTGAACCCACAAGACCTGAAGTTCTGGCAACAGATCATGCTGCCCTCCAAGCCGAATGAAGTTTGGCCCATAGTCGCAGTCTTTATAGGCCTGGCAGCGATCGTCATGATCGTGCGGCCGAAAGAACGCGGCGAGGTGCGAACTGCGGGGGGCTTGTTCGGTCTCTCTCTTGTCCTGCTGCTGGCTTCGAACGCATGCTATTGGTTCGCTCTGCTTTCGGCCGGCAGGTTTCTTCACGGAGCGGCTTTGCTGGTTGGGGGCGTGGCTGTCGTCAACCTGCTCGCAGCGCTTTTATTTGGCGTGGGTGTGGATTTCTTCCGGCCAAAGACACCCCGCATTCTGCGCGATCTGTGCGTAGCCCTTGGCTATATCGGAGTGGTCTTGTGGCTGCTTTCACGCGCGGGCCTGACGCTTTCCAGCATCGTCACGACCTCCGCCGTTATTACGGCAGTGATCGCGTTTGCACTTCAGGACACGCTGGGCAACATTATGGGCGGACTGGCACTGCAACTGGAAGGCACCATACGGGTGGGAGACTGGATCCGCGTCGATAAAACCGAGGGCAAGGTAAAGGAGCTGCGTTGGCGGCACACCACGGTCGAGACCCGCAACTGGGATAGCGTTGTTATCCCCAACAGCGTCCTGATGAAAGGCGAGGTTACGTTGCTGGGAAGACGGACTGGTGAGCCGGTGCAGCACAGGCAGTGGGTTTACTTTAACGTCGATTTCCGCGTCGCGCCCCCTGAGGTTATTTCGGCCGTTAACGATGCTCTGCAGTCCATCGAAATCGAGTGCGTCGCCAGCCAACCAAAGCCGCATTGCATCGCTTTTGAGTTTAAGGAAAGTTACATCCAGTACGCGGTGCGCTATTGGCTAACCGATCTGGCACAGGACGATCCCACCAACTCCCGCGTGCGCCATCGCATTTTCTTTGCCCTGAAGCGGGCTGGAATTGAGCCCTCCATCCCCGCTCAGGCAGTCTTTGTGACCGAGGAAACCGCAGAGCACGAGGGCCTCCACCAGGAAAAGGAGATCAACGTCAGAGTGAAGGCGCTTCAGGGCGTGGAACTGTTCCATACGCTCGATCAGGACGAACTGCGCATGCTCGCGGAACGGCTGCGGTTTGCGCCATTCGTCCAGGGAGAGGCGATGACACGGCAGGGCGCTATCGCGCATTCGTTATACGTGATCACACGGGGCTCCGGCGAGGTGGTCATTACTGAAGATGGCTTGAGACGTACGGTAGCCACTTTGCACTTTGGCGATTTCTTCGGAGAGATTGCGCTGCTGACGGGAGAGCGGCGGACGGCCACCGTGATCGCTCTCGAGAATACGGATTGTTATCGCCTGGATTTGGAAGGCGTGAACGAACTTCTGCACAGCCGTCCCGAGATCGCGGAGCACATTTCTCTTGTGCTGGCGCGCCGCAAGGTGGAACTGGATGCGGTGCGGGAGAACTTGGACTCCGATGCGCGGGCCAAGATGATGGCGAATGCGCAGAAGGATTTTCTTGTCCGCATTTCGAAATTCTTTGGGCTTAGGGGGGCGACGGCCCAGACCTCGAAGCCGAATTTTATAAGCGGTCCTTTGGGACTCTGATCGCAACTTGGACGAGGTTCTGCTGCGGACCGCCGGCTATCGCGGACGCCAGGAAACTTGCTGAACTAATTCGCGGAACTTCAGATACAATTCCCCCCTCGCGGTTTGCGTCCCAACTTTCAGAGTTCGTCGTAGCCAAGAGGCTGGAGCGCAGGAGGACAATTTGGTGAATCGCAAGAAGGCGCCGGTGGATTCAGCTGAGCCCATGAAAACCTTTCCTACGAAAGAGCACGCCCGGTTAGCCGAACTGCATGTCGAGCGAGTACCGCCGTGGCGCAAGTGGGGACCTTACGTCGGCGACCGCTCCTGGGGCACTGTGCGCGAAGACTACAGCGCGGATGGCAACGCGTGGGATTTTCTTCCCCATGATCATGCGCGCAGCAAGGCCTACCGCTGGGGTGAAGACGGTATTGCGGGGATTTGCGATCGCTACCAGTTGCTGGTATTCGCTCTGGCGTTTTGGAACGGCCGCGATCCCATTTTGAAAGAACGCATGTTTGGGTTGACCTGCGGTGAAGGAAATCACGGCGAGGACGTAAAAGAGTACTGGTTCCACCTCGATAATCTCCCCACCCACAGCTACATGCGGATGCTATACAAGTATCCGCAAAGGGAATATCCGTATGAACGGTTGGTCCAGGAAAACCGCAATCGCGGCGCTGGGCCTGAGTTTGAGTTGCTGGAGACCGGCATCTTCGATGACGATCGATATTTCGATATCTTCATCGAGTATGCGAAAGCTTCGCCCGAAGATCTCTGCATTCGCATCGAAGCGTTCAACCGCGGCCCGGATGCCGCCGAGCTGCACGTACTGCCACATTTGTGGTTTCGCAACACCTGGAGTTGGACGGAACCGCCCAGCGGCACGCCAACAATTCGGGCGGAACAACGGCCCGCTGGGAAAGAACATTTGATGCTCGTGGCCGACGATTCCACCGCCAACCCATTGCAAAACATTCAGTTGAAATACGCTCTAGGACGGCGGTATTTGTATGCGGCCGCGGGCGGCGAGTTGCTCTTTACCGACAACGAGACCAACTCTTCGCGTCTCTATGGCCCTTCGGTGATGAACCGGACTCCCTACGTTAAAGATGCATTCCATCGCCACATTGTGAATGGCGAAGCCTGCGTGAATCCGCGGCAACTGGGGACTAAGGCCTGTGTGCACTACCGCAGCCAAGTAGCGGCGGGCGGCTCGATGGTTTGGCGGCTGCGCTTGACCGACAAGGAACTGGCCGACCCGATTCGCGACGTGGACAAAGTCGTCGCCGAGAGAAAGCAAGACGCGGACGAGTTCTACAAAGTTATTCATCCTCCTAGCGCGACCGAAGAAGAGAAGATGATTCAGCGGCGCGCCTTTGCGGGGATGTTGTGGACCAAGCAGATTTACTTATTCGACGTTCGAGCGCTGGCTGGAGGGTGACAGTGTTTCGCCGCCGGAAGGACACAAGAAACAGCGAAATATCCATTGGCGCCACTTGAACTCGATGCGAGTGCTTACCATGCCCGATAAATGGGAGTTCCCCTGGTTTGCCTCGTGGGACCTGGCGTTTCAATGCACGACGCTCGCGCTGGTGGATCCGGAGTTTGCCAAGGAAAATCTTCTGGCGATGCTGTTCGAACAGTTTCAACATCCGAACGGACAAATTCCGGCCTATGAATGGGAGTTTTCGGATTTAAATCCGCCGGTTCATGCCTGGGCGGTGTGGCGAGTTTATCAGCACGAAAAAGTACGTACCGGGAAAGGCGATAAGGCTTTCCTGGAAAAATGCCTGCACAAGCTGCTGATGAACTTTGCCTGGTGGGTCAATCGCGTCGATAGCACCGGCAATAACGTCTTCGAAGGCGGCTTCCTGGGACTCGATAACATCACCGTAGTCGACCGCAGTGAAAAACTTCCCGGAGGCGCCATCCTCGAACAGTCGGACGCGACCGGATGGATGGGGTTCTTTTGCCTTTACCTGATGCGGGCAGCCCTCGAACTGGCCACCGACGACAAGGCTTACGAGTTGCTTGCCACAAAATTTTTCGAGCATTTCATCTACGTCGGCGCGGCCATGAAAAAAATGGGCGGCCGTGATTACCAGCTTTGGGATGAGCAGGACGGCTTCTTTTATGACGTGCTTCGTCTGCCGAGCGGAGACTTCAAGAAATTCCGCCTGCGTTCCATGGTCGGCCTGATTCCACTCTACGCGGTTGAGGTGGTCGATCGCGAAGATCTCGATCCGCATCCCGAATTTTTGGGCAATGTGGAGTGGTTCATCAAGAATCGTCCCGACTTGGTGGGTAATGCCTGCTATTCCATTGAGGGGGAGCGGTATGTGCTTTCGATCGCGGATTCCGGCCAGTTCGGCCGGATATTACAGCACATCTGGGACCCCAATGAATTCCTCTCCTCGCACGGGATTCGTAGCCTCTCCAAATATCACGAACAAAACCCGTTCTCATATGCCGGAAATTGCGTGGGATACGAACCGGCGGAATCAAGCGTAAGGATCAAGGGCGGGAATTCAAATTGGCGCGGGCCACTGTGGTTTCCAACGACTTATCTGCTAATTCGTTCGCTGTTAAAATTCAGCCGCGCTTTAGGCCCGAGCTTCGCGGTAAAAACGCCCGGAAGCAATGGGGAGCCGATCACGCCGCTTGCCATGGGCGCAGAGATCGCCGATCGCATGATCGGCATATTCCGCAAAGATGAAAACGGCGACCGTCCCTGCTTCGGCCCCTATCGGAAGTTCCAGGAAGATCCGCACTGGCGGGATTACTTGCTCTTCAACGAGTATTACCATGGAGACACGGGGCAGGGCCTCGGAGCGAGTCATCAGACGGGCTGGAGCGGGATTGTGGCTAACCTAATCGATGAGTGGCGTCGCTGATGCTTCGGAGACGTTCTGATTTCCGCGGGAATCCTGTTCTTAACCCTGATCACTGTCAGTGTAACCGGCTATCGCCTTCTCGGCGGACCCTCCGTTGGTTTTCTGCAAGCACTCTACATGGCGGTAATCACGCTTGCGGGAGTTGGTTATGGCGAAATCGTGGAGACAGCTCATAACCCGGCGCTGCGGGTCTTCAACATGGGCGTGGTCCTGTTCGGAGTGGCCGTAACCGTCTACGTGTTTTCAGTGGTGGCGGCTTTTCTGGTAGAAATCGAATCGACAAATCCGTTTTGGAGACGCAGAATGCAAAAGCGCATCAGCGAACTCAGGGATCACTATATCGTCTGCGGCCTGGGAGACACCGGCCGGCACGTGGCCGACGAAATGCATCGCACCGGGACGGATTTTGTGGTCGTGGAACCCCGCGAGGATTTGATCAAGAAGGTGGGAGAGACTCACCCGGAACTCTTTCGCAATCTGCTGTACGTCATAGGCGATGCGACTGAGGAGGAGACTTTAACCAGGGCCGGAATCGCACACGCAAAGGGCTTGGTCACCGCGCTTCACGAAGACAAGGATAATCTGGTGGTCACTGTGATCGCGCATCAAGCCTACCCCCATCTGCGTATTGTTGCCCGAGCGTCGGACTTGAAGTTCGCCGAACGCATGACACGGGCGGGGGCGAAAGCCACGGTTTCCCCGAGCCATATAGGTGGACTCAGAATGGCGAGCGAATTGATCCGTCCCCATGTCGTTGGTTTTTTAGATCTCATGTTGAAAGATCAATCGCAAACGTTGCGTGTGGAAGAGATCGAAATCCATGCTGCATCCCCATGGGCGGGCACTTCTCTGAGCGAAATCAGTATTCCAGCCAAGCATAACCTGCTGGTGCTGGCGGCGAAGAACGTGGGACATGGGGGAACTCAAAAGTTGTGGGTCAATCCTTCAGATAAGTTGATAATCCAGCCGGGCACAGCCATCATTGTCATGGGAGACGTCAAGGACATTCGAGCGGCACGCAGCGAAGCCAAAGCGGCCCATGCAAGTCACTGATAACGTCATTCTCCACTATGGCGTTACTCTGGCTGTCGAGCCCGCGCTCCATGCAATAATCTGACGGTGACAGATTGAGACGTGGAACAATTTGACATAGAATGACGATCAACACTGGCGGAGACTCCTGCTATCGGCCAGCACATCACAGATGTAAATAAAACTTATATGGCTCCCGATAGTTCATCAAAAGTGCTGGAGATGGCGCATGTCTTGTTTCTTGACGTTGTGGCATTTTCCTTGCTGCCAATCGGCCAGGAGCGGCAAGTGGTACGGGATCTTCAGAAAACTGTATTGAGTGCAACTGAATTCGTTCGTGCCCAGAAAAAGAATCAGCTCCTATCGCTGCCCACCGGCGATGGGATGGCCCTGGTTTTCTTTGGGGATTTAGAGGCGCCCGTACGGTGCGCCATGGAATTGAGCCGGACTCTACCTGCTGCTCTGCCGGGAATCGGCATGCGCATGGGAGTGCACACCGGGCCTGTCTATCGTCTCGCAGATATCAATTTCAACAGCAACGTGGCCGGCGGCGGAATCAATATCGCTCAGCGCGTGATGAACTGCGGCGATGCCGGACACATTCTGGTTTCCGCCGCTGTGGCCGACGTGCTGCGTGAGGTTGGTAATTGGAATTCCAGCCTGCATGATCTAGGCGAAGTCGAGGTAAAACATGGAAAACGGATCCGCATAGCTAATCTTTACGGCCAGGGTTTCGGCAATCCAAGCCCTCCGAAGGGGATGCAAACATCCAGTTCGATGGGCAACGTCGCAACGGCGCCGGTAGTGGGGATGGCTCCGGCAACGGCTCCCCATGCGCCAGTTCGCGCAGCGGAGAGCAACGCGCCAAAGCTGGGCGAAGTTGTACTTTTGTATAAGCGAAATGCGGAGCCCGACGAGAAGGTGCTTAGGCTGCTTGAAGAACAGCTGAAGACACTCGGCTACCAGATTTTTGTCGACCGCCATCTGCAGGTTGGCATGGAATGGGCGCGAGAGATTGAACGCCGGGTGAGTAGCGCTTATGCGGTTGTCGTGCTGCTATCCGCCGCGTCGGTGCACAGCGAAATGCTGGCCCACGAGTTGCAAATCGCGAACACGGCGGCGCAAAAAACCGGAAAACCGCTAATTCTTCCCATTCGCATCAACTTTAGCGCTCCCCTGCCCAGCCAACTGGCGGCGATCCTGGATGGCATTCAGTACGCACAATGGAATGGCCCGGAGGACAGCCAATCACTGATGGCTGAGATTTCGGAATCCCTCCAAAATCTTCCCAAAGCAACTCCTCGCCGGCTGGAAGCAGTGACTGGGGCGGTGCCGGTGGATTCAGTGTTCTATGTCATGCGGCCGACAGATGAGGAATTCCATAGGGCACTAGAGCGGAAAGACAGCATCATTCTGATCAAGGGCGCGCGCCAGATGGGCAAGAGTTCGCTGATGGCGCGCGGCCTGCTGGAAGCGCGCAAAGGATCCAAGGTCATCCTTACCGACTTTCAGAAACTTAATGCCTCGCATCTCGAAACCGTCGATAACCTGTTTCTCGCGCTCGCCGAGTGGATAACCGACCAGCTCGACCTCGACGTGGTGCCGGCGGATGTCTGGAACCCACATCGCGGGCCGAGCATGAACTTCGAGCGATTTCTGAAGCGCGAGATCCTGGGCAAGCTTTCGCAACCGCTGGTCTGGGGCATGGATGAAGTTGATCGGCTCTTCACTTGCAGTTTCGGCAGTGAGGTGTTCGGGTTGTTTCGTTCCTGGCACAACGAACGTTCGCTCGACCCGAGCGGCCCCTGGCAGCATCTCACCCTGGCGATTGCTTATGCGACCGAGGCCCACATGTTTATCACCGACATGAACCAGAGTCCTTTTAATGTGGGGACGCGCTTGGTGATGGCCGATTTCACTCCGCTGCAATTGGAGGAACTCAACAAACGTTATGGCTCTCCCTTGCGAGACGCGTCGGAGCTGAAACAGTTTTACGATTTATTGGGGGGCCACCCCTACTTGACGCGCCGCGGGCTGCATGAACTGGCCTCATCCAATTTGCGTTTCCGCGACTTTGAGGTGCAGGCCGCCCGCGATGAAGGCCCCTTCGGAGATCATTTGCGGCGTCTGCTGGTTTCGCTGGCTGAAGATGTGACCCTTTCCAACTTCGCGCGCGACATGTTGTCCGGCAAGCACAACGCCCCTGTAGAGGTTTTCTACCGTTTGCGCAGTTCCGGGCTGGTGTCCGGAGAGTCGGCGCGCGAGATGGCGCCAAGGTGCAAGCTCTACGCTACATATTTGGCGCGGCACCTGCTGTGAGCGGCCGCGCAGGCATGACTTCCGTTGCATTCACGCTGCTGGTTCAATAAATGCCGGATTGAATGATCCATTTGTCGCCCTGCTTCATAAGTTTCGCCGTAAACGGGTTAGAGGAGTTCAGCGCTCCCGAGCGGACCTCCTTGCCCTTGACGCTCGCCACAATGCCTTGAATCTCTGGATCCTCCAGTTCGAGCTTCAGTTTCTGGGGTTCTGGCGAATGGAAGTTCTGAGAATAAATCTTCCTGACACCCTCGGGGCAGGATGGGTAGAGCTCGACGATGTCTCCTAGATCCTTACGATTGTAGGCTTCTTCATAACGGCGAAGCACGCCGAGAACCGCATCCTTATTCTGTAGCTGCGATAGCTTCATGCGAGCCTGGTCCGCATGAGGTCCATTAGGGTGTTGGGTCACGAAAGCTTGCAAAGCTTCGATGGTACCCGCATTCTCCGCCGCCAAATATGCTGCTATTTCTGCCTGCCCCGCGTCGACCAATCCTCGCGCTTCGCCGGCGTGCTGGCCCTGCGGGTGGGCGCGAAGAAATGCATCGAGCGAGGTGAGGTCTGTCCGATTGACATTCTTCCAATCGAGTTCTTCAAGTTTGTTTCGCACTTGCGCTGCGTTCTTGCCGGAAGGGTATTTTTGCAAGAATTGCTGCAAGGCAGACGGGTCGGCGGAGTCAGCGATAGCGGCGTATGCTGACGCTTCTGCTGATGCGGCGGTCGGCTGCATGTTGGGCCCAATCCCGACCGATGTTGTGCTCCCTACGACTAACTCCATTTTGCCGCTGACGCTGGTGTATCCAGTTTTTTCCAGTTCAACAGTGTGCGCCCCGGGGCTGCCTTCGTGCTTAAAGGTCCCGTCCGGTTGAACCAACCCCACTTCTCTGCCATCGACGCGTACGGTTGCGCCGGGTACTGCGTTGGTGATGGCAAATGACGGGGCGACTTCGCGCTCCAGTTTCACGCTGATCTGCGATTCTTGGTCCTTGATTACTTTCACCGGCACTTTTAGTGCCTGGAAGCCGGGTTTTTCCAAACGTATTTCATACGAAGCAGGTGGAAGCGGAATCTGAAGCTCTCCGGTGCTGGAGGTTCGGCCAAACTGGAAGTTGTCTACCAGCACGGTTACATCGGGCTGCCCCGTGCGCAGTAGAATTCCTTCGAGTTGATTCTGCTCGCCAGCAGGCTGGATTCGTGCCGCAGCCCAAAAAGCAGGTGGTTTCGGGCTCACGAAGTGATGTTCCGCCAAGGTGTTTTGCGCAAGATAAAGGCTTCTGTAGCCAATCAGAATCGCAATCACTAAAAGGGGCAGGGTGATGGCCAACGCCCTTTTCAGTCCTCGCTTATATGCTGCCCTTTGCCGGCGCAGTTCACCGCCGGGCATATTCGAAATCACCCAGTCGTGGTTGAAGACCTCCTTATATATGCGGCTGCGCAGTTTCAGAACACCGTTATCAACGCGGGTAATTCCGGAGAGCCGCAGCACGGAAATCAGCGGATTGGTTTCGTCGTCTTTAACGGCTTTGCCATCGAGAATCCGCCCGTAGATTGTGAGCAAGCCGGCTTTGTCCACTTCGCTGCGTAACATGCGTTCGCGGACGAAGAGCAGGTTGTCGTCGCGATCACGAGCGCGATTGGAGAGAAAAAGCTCCTGGCAGAGTCGGTCTACAGTAGATGGATTACGGACCGGTCCCTCCTGAGCTACAGCCAGACAGAGTCGCTGGGTGAGATAAGGATGGCCGCCGGTCCAATATATGACGCGTCGTAACAACGCCGATCCGGCACCGTTATCGGCTCCGAGACCTTGCAGCAGCGGCATCGCTTCCCGCTCGGTGAAATCGGAAAGCTCGACTCGCCGTCCGATGTTGAAGGGCGTAGTCCGGGTATCGCGAATCAGATCGGATGGACTCGCAACCCCGAGCAGGCAAAACGTCAGCCGCTCCATCTGCGGATCGGAAGAGCGCCGATTGAAGCATTCGCGAATGCCGGCAAAGAACTCGTCGGTGGAGAACGGGAGACTACGAACGGCATCGATCTCGTCGACGAATATTACGACTCTTTCTTCGCGCATCGGCAGGACAACATCGTAGAGCACCCGCATGAAACGCCGCATGGGGCCAAGTTGCGGGAAGCGATGCCAGCAATCTTCAACCTCGTCCTCCAGTCGAAATTGCTGGCCGGCGCGCTCGATGAGACCGTTGTACCACTGCTCGGCAGTCAGATTCTGGCCCAGACTGGTCAGGTCAAGCACGGCGACCCGTGCCCCGTTATCGCGCAGTCGGGCCGCGGTTCTTACCATGAGAGAAGACTTGCCCATCTGGCGGGCGGTGAGAAGGTAGCAGATTTCTCCGGCCTGGAGCGCATGGTATAAGGTTTGATCGGCGACGCGCTCGATGTACGAAGGCGCGTCGCGGCGGAGGGTTCCGCCGACCACGAAGAAACTAGCCGGTAGCGTCTCAGGCATTTGAATTCAAATTAGATGGCGACTAAGGTACTGGTCGTACAGTTGACAACGCAACTTCATGTCCCGGGCGCACTCGCCGGCCACGATACCCGAACTGCGCAAACGGTAGAAGGAGTCGGTGCTCGAGCAATGCCTGCCGCCAATAACGTCGCGCACGACTTCACAGAGAGCGGCATCCTGATTCAAAGAAACGAAAATTCTCCGCAGGTGGTCGCCATAAGGGCCATCGTCGCTGGCAGCGCCAGCCGCGAACTCAAGCAATGGGAGACTTCGCTCGGCCATCTGATGCAATCCGCGTTGCGTCAGGAACGGCTGCCCGCCAAGCAGGGCGAAAAAACGCTCCAATTCGCTCTCGTTGGTAAGCGGAAAGCCATAGCGCCGATTGAGTTCACGAACCTGGTCGAGTGTGAAATCGGTCAGCACGAGACGCGTACCGACATTGAAAGGGCTTTGATTCATGTCCGAGATGAAGAGGTGCGCCTCGCTCGCATAGGCGATGGCTAGAGAAAGATTTTGCCAGGGTCCGGAGGGATCAAGCGATCGCTCGTTGTGCCAGGAGCGAAACAATCCAAAGACTTCGCTGCCAAACTCGCAGGCGAAGAGGCGGTCGACTTCGTCCATTCCCCAGACCAGATGGCCATTGACGCGACTGAGGATTTCGCGGCGCAGAAAGCGCTCGAAATTCATGCTCGGGCCACGGCGCGCATTCCAACTATCCTCAGGGATCACATCCAGATCAAGCTGTTCCGTGATGGCTTGCGCCAAACACAGGAACAAACTGTCGACTGACTGCAGGTGCGCCGAATTGAGCTTCTGGAAATCGGTGAGCACCACTCGTGCGCCAGCTTTGCGGGCCTGTTGCAGCCCGCGCGCCATGAGCGAGGTCTTGCCCATCTGTCGCGCACCCTTGAGCAGAATGACGCTGTCATTGCGGCCCACTGCGGAGTAGAACTCCTGGTCGGTGGGTCGGACGATGTAGAACTTCGAATCGAGCGGCAGCGCTCCTCCCACCGGTTCGAGGTTCGGCTTGCGGCGAAGCGCCTCGGGCGGCGTGTGAAGAGCTTTCGCCAAATCGGCGACAATCTGGTCATTGTCAGCGGCGCTCTGCCAGGAAGCGGAATTGCATCCGTCGAGTGCTGCGTGCAAGGAATCGGGAAACTCTCCATTAAATTGAATTCGCACCGGCAAAAGATGTGGCTTTCCGTTTTGACGCTCGGCGAACGAATGCGCCAACTGCACTTCGTAAGAGAGCATCTCGCTCTCCATGGAAGCTTGGGAAAGTAGGGCTACTACGGCGTCAGCGGTTCCGATTTTTTTTTCGATCTCGAGCGCCCAGTCCACTCCGACCGTCAGATTTCGGTCCACAAAAACCCTATAACCTTTGGCCGCGAACTTATCTTCGAGAACACGCATAATCTGTTCATCAGGCAGAACATTACGCCGGTAGAGCAGAACCACCTGGAACTGATCCGTTTGCATTGCGGGCTGGGCGGGCACTGGCGGCGACAGTTTTGCGGAAACCTCAGGCTCGGCAAGAACCGGCATCGCCATGCTGCCGCTGGTACGCATAGCCATGCGGCGCAACTCAGCTCCCATGTCTGCTGCGGATTGATAACGTAGTTGGCGCTGTTTTTCGAGAGCGCGAGAGATGACGCGATCCAACTCTGGCGATACCTCCTGGTTGACGCGGGCGGCGGGAGTCGGCGGACGATTCAGGATAGAGTCGAACACAACCGCCGACGTTTCTCCTCGAAAAGGGAGCAGTCCCGTCGCCATCTCGTAGAGCACCACTCCAAACGAGAACAGATCGGTGCGATGATCGAGTAGCTCGCCGCGCGCCTGTTCCGGAGACGTGTAGGAGACCGTGCCCAGGAATTCTCCGGGCCCGGTGATGCTCTGTGTCAGTTCATCGTCATCCAGAGCATTTTCCAGGGGAGCCCGTTCCCGGCGGTCGCGGCCCGTGGGCTTCGCAAGGCCGAAATCGAGAATCTTGATCCGCTCACCATCGATCACAAATAAGTTGGCGGGTTTGATATCGCGGTGAACGATGCCGCGCTTGTGGGCTGCTCCCAAACCATCCGCGATCTGGATCCCAAAGGCGATGGTTTGCTCCGGGGTCAACGGACCGGATAAAAGCGCCTGGCGCAAGGTTTTGCCTTCGAGCAGCTCCATGACTATGAAGCGGCGGCCGGCGTGTTCGCCCACGTCATGAACAGTACAGATATTCGGATGATTCAGCGCCGACGCCGTGCAAGCTTCGCGCTGGAAGCGTTCGATGGCAGCCGCGCTCTGCGAGAACCTCTCGGGCAGAATCTTAACCGCTACATGACGTCCCAGACGGGTGTCTTCCGCTTCGTAGACGACCCCCATTCCTCCGCTTCCAAGCCTGCGCAAGATGCGATAGTGGGAGACAGTCTCGCTCAGGATTCCTCCCGCTGAGCGGTCCTTCTTATCGCCTTTCGCTCGATCCAAGTTCTCGACGGAATTCATGCGGAATAGCTTATTGGGAACCTCCGGGTTCCCAGCCTCGGAATTCCAGAAATTAAAAAGGTGCAGCCGGACTCCTTGATTGACTTCGACCTCGCCCAGGTCATGCAGCGCATCATTCCATCGGATGAACTGCCGGAGCATCGCGGCGACACTATCGGATATGAGAATGTGACCATGATCGCCACAATCCATGATCTTCTGAGCGAGATTGATCCCGCCGTCACTCAACATGCGATTGAAATTCAGGCTGTCCATCCTGCTTTCAGGACAGGAGTGGAGCCCCATGCGCAAGCGGAATTTGTTTGTGTTGCGAGCGCAGCGGCTGATTTCTACGGCGCAGCGTAACGGCGCTTCCGGATCGCCAGAGAAGACCAGGGCCATGCCGTCTCCGCTTGCTGTGACCGTAATTTGATTTTTGGCCCGTGCTTTGCCGAACTCGCTGGTACGGTGAATAAAATCCTGCAGGTTCTGTAACGCAGCGCGATGTTGGGATGCCGACAGCGAAGAAGAGTCCGCGACATCCAGGAAGAGGACGTGTGCGAGTTCGAGTTGCTGCGCCTGAGGCGGAACTATAGCTGCCATGCCGATGTCACAAAAGTCTACGCGGCTTGCGTCAGGGGGCGCTCGAAGGCGCAACGCAATCACTGATCTATGGGTTTAACTGAGTCCTTCAACTGCGAATCATGGAACTGAGCCGAGCCCATGCTCCCCATCCGCAGGCCTACGCGGTAGAGAATTATGCCACATTCGTGGCCTCTACCCAAGTAGGTAATTTCAGACCGGATTCGGATTCTTGATGGGCTCCTGCGCAAGATTCCATTTGACAATCCACCAGCCTTGGTCTAGAAAAGGCTTCTCGTGGGTTGTCCGCTGCAGGACAATTCCTCCCCACGCGTTCCACTTCAAACAGGTAGCCCCTCAGCAGAAACTGTGATGAGGAAAAACATGAGAACTGCGCGACTCGCCCTGGCCTGGCTATTGCTTCCGTTTTGTTTCATGGCGCGGCCGCTGGCGGCGCAGTCCGTGTATGGTGTGGTTTGGGGGCATTTGACGGCGGCTGCGGGCACGCCCGTGTCCATGGCAGAGGTCACCGTCACTTCAGTTCAAACCGGCGCGCGCGGGCGGACCAAAACCGACGCGGGCGGATATTTCACCATCAGCAATCTGACGCCCGATCTTTACCAGATCGAAGTCCAGGCCGATGGTTTCAAGCGGGTTGAAAGCACCATTTCGGTCAGCGTAGACGCAACCACAACGGTCGATGCAACTCTGCAGGCGGGCGATCCGAATGTGATTGCGGCGCCAACCTCTGCCAGTGCCAGCGTGCTGAAGCTCGACCGCACCGATGTATCGACCCAATTTGACTCGTTGAACGTCGCGGATCTTCCGCTCTTAAACCGCAATGTAACCGAATTACAGTTGCTGGTGCCGGGCGCATCGATTGGCAGGCTCTTCATACCGGCCAATCAGAATCCACAGAATGGAGAGTCGGTTAACATCAACGGGCAGCATTTCAGCGGGACTGCTTTCCAATTGGACGGCACGGAAGATGTCGATCCGCTGGAGGGCATCGTGGTCATCAATCCTACGCTGGACTCGGTGGAAGAAATGAAAGTCACGACCCAAGGCTACAACGCCGAATTCGGAGAGGCGACAGCTGGTGTAGTCACGGTCCAGACCAAGAGCGGAAGCAACTCCTGGCATGGGGATGGATTCGGGTTTCGGCGAACTGGCTTCGGGCAGTCAGAAGACCCATTTGATCCCGCGGGCGTTCCTCCCAGCAAATACAACATATTCGGAGGCTCGCTCGGCGGTCCGATCGTAAAGAACAAGCTGTTTCTCTTCAGCGATTACCAGGGCACCCGATCGTCGCAGGGTGGGAACTTATTGCTCAGTGTGCCACCGCAAAGCGTCCGCCAAACCTGCTTCGGAAATGTCCCCGGGGCTCCGGCGCTGTGCGATTTGTCGGCTTACGGCCCGTCCATCTCGGGCACGCTGGTGGATCCTTACCATAAGAATTCCATGGGCAATCCGGAGCCATTCATGTGCCCAGCACAGGATGGCAATCCAGCCGGGCCGTGCAATGAGATTCCCAATACCCCCAGTTCCTCCGTCTCCAATATCACCAGCCAGGCGGCCGCGCTGCTCGCGCTCTTGCCTATGCCCAATTACACCTCAACCACGACGGATCCCAACTGTTCTGTAGAGGCGGTGTGCGACAACTATCTGGCCTCTGGACAAGAAGTGTTCCATGCCGACGAGTTCGAGGTTCGCATGGACTACAACGCAAGCTCTCGTATGCGGGTCTTCGGACGTTACAGCTTCGGAGAATTCTACGACAGCGGAGCCGCCGCATTTGGCCAGGTGGCCGGTGGGCTCGGCACCAACCCGTCACAATTTGCCGGAGCCGCGCACACTCGGAACCAAGGCATTGCATCGGGGTTCACTTATACGCTCAGTCCCAAGCTGCTCACCGATGTCCGTTTCGGCTATTTTCGTTACCGTCTGAACGTTGACGCCGAAGATTATGGACAAACCCCTGCTATCGGGGTGCCGGGAATTTTTGCCGCGAATACCGGCGATCCCTTCGCCACCGGCACGCCTGACTTTGAAATCCCTGGAGGGATTAATGGGCTTACCTCCGGCGGCACGGGCGATTATATCCGTCTCGGATATTCGCTCGCTGCCAATTCGTGCGCCTGCCCCTTGCGCGAACGCGAACAGCAGTTTCAGTTCGTCAACAACTGGACCAGAAGCACAGGCAAACATATTGTTAAATGGGGAGCAGATCTTCGCTTCCTGCAGAACTTCCGCCTCGATAGCGATCGTCCGCCGACCGGATACTTCGATTTCAGTCCGAACACAACCGGTTTGGGCCTCGCAACCTTTCTGATCGGGGATGTAACTGCCGGCTTTGACCGAACTATCAGCAGTCCTTCAGTCGTTAATGCCAGCGAAGACCAGAAACGGTTCAATTTCTATGGACAGGACACCTGGCGGATCAATTCCCGCCTGACTCTGAATTACGGTTTGCGGTGGGAAATCTACTTCCCGCAAACAGCGACCAGCGCCGGCGGGTTCCTGATCCCGAATTTCGCGAACCGCAACCCCGCAGCAAACTTCTTCACGGGACCGCCGGCGGGTGGGGTTGAGCGCAGTCTGACCAATTTCGCGCCGCGGCTTGGCTTCGCTTATCTGGTCAATCCGACGACAGTCGTACGGGCGGGATACGGGCGAAGCTTCGATGCCGGCTATGCTGGAGACCTCTTCGGTATCGCCGCCACCGACAATCCACCGGTAACCGTTGATCAAAACGTACAAGGCGTGTTTAATCTGGCGCAAGGTCCGCCGGTATTCCAGTTCCCGGCAGGCCCCAACGTTTCATTGCTCGATCTGGCGCAAGCGAACGTTCAGAACCCGAATGTGACTCCAACAATACCTGCCAGCGGAGCTGTGCTCTACGCTGTGCCATCCCGCGTCCGCGTCCCCACAGTCGATGCCTGGAATCTAACCGTGCAGCACGAAGTCACATCGGAACTCTATTTCGAGTTGGCGTACGTGGGCAACAAAGGCACCAACGTCTTCACGGATAACACCTCGGGAGGAACATCTTACAATCTGAATCAGCCATCTCTGCAGAATCTCATCCAGCCAGTGGTCAACAACAATACTAGCGATTGCAAAACCGGCGCCATCTTCGGCAGCGGAAATACGGAATATTGCCTGACCATACCGCAAATTAGGAGCTTTTACGAGTACGTTCCAATTCCGGGTTCAAGCTGTCCTACGAAGACCGGTCCGGGTCCGTGCAACTTCAATCCCACTATTTTCCTGGTCAATTACTTTGGCAATAATTCCTCTGACAATTACAACTCCCTGCAAGCAAAAATGCGCAAGAGGTTTAGCCGGGGATACTCGATGCTGGCTCACTACACCTGGTCCAAAGGCCTGGATTACGAACCGAATTACTTTGCCTCCGATCCGCAAGCGGGGTACGGCCCCGACAGTTTCAATATAAAACATCAATTTGTGATGACCAATATCTGGGAGTTGCCCATCGGTCGAAACAAGGCATGGCTCGGCGAAATTGGACCTGCCGCCGACCGTTTTGTCGGTGGCTGGACAATCAGTGCGATTACGACTTGGAGGAGCGGGATTCCATTCAGTCCGACGTATTTTCAGGCCAATTGCGACAACGACACTGACGATCTTAACGGTCTTGCCTGCCGCCCTAATCGCGTTGGAACTGTCCAGATTCTCGGTGGGCGGAAGCAATACTTCGCCACCACTGGAGGAGTGCACCTTCCGGGATACAACTGCAATTCCGCTGGATATTGTGGCGTCAATTCTAGCGGTCAGCCGATGCCAGGCCAGCCGATGCCAAGCCAAACGGCTGGCCCCTGGCAACGCCCGGGTGCAGGTCAAATAGGGAATGCCGGCCGCGATTCCCTCACCGGCCCAGGCTTCTTCCAAAGCGATATCGCCCTCGCGAAGGCGATCCATATAACGGAAGGCACTTCCCTGCGGTTCCGCGCCGATGCCTTCAACGCCTTCAACAGGGTCAATCTGGGACAGCCCAACACCGTCGTGGATGGTCCTTCCGGCGGCAAGATTAGTTCGCTCGCCTATGACGCGACGCAGAGACTGTTGCAGTTTTCACTTACCGTCATCTTCTAGGACGGCGTGTTCTCACACCCCCGCCATGTCCTGAAGCAAAGGTTCGATGCACTTGGCTTCGATGCACTTGGCAAAGCTCGTCGGCTTTACTCTAGCTTCGCGTACTCGGCTTTAGCTTCTTTCAGGATCGGAATGTCGGGATCGGCGTCTTTCCAAAGGGCGAGGAAATCCTTATAGCCAGCGAGTGCACGGACGCGGGCTGCATCGGACTCCGCTCCTCGCAACGTTTTCGATTGCGAGGCGTTGGCCCGAGCCACCCCCAGGTGTGCCAGCGCTCCTGTCCAGCAGTTCCAGACAATCCCGCTATGATCGAGAATCTTGTGAAACTCGGCGGCGGCTTCTTTGTCCCGTCCCGCTGCCAGGTATGCATCAGCGCGCACATACACCGGATAGAGGCAGGAGAGGTTCGCGACAAACGGAATTTGCCCCAATTCGATGGAATAAGAAGCTTGCAGGGTATTAAGCGCGGCAGTCGGGTTCTTTCTTTCCAGCGCCACCTCGGCCTGAATCGCCGGCAGCCAGAGTGACTGCATCTGGGTGTCCAGCGGGAAGCGTTTCTCCAAGTCATTGGTCAGGGACTCGGCTCGTGCCGTATCGCCGGCCAGCGCGAGGGCCAGCGCGGCTTCGTTCGCGACGCCCTGGCTCGCGGGCGCAAGCTTCAAGGCGTCTGCCGCTGACTTCCGTGCTTCTGCCGGATATCCGTAAGCCGCCTCCCGCTGCGCGGCGATGGCAAGCCAGATTGCGCCATTTTCCTTGTTGTCAGCTCGAATGGCGGAGTCCAGGGCGCGCTGGGTCAGTTCTCGCGCTTTGGCAAGATGACCGGAATACGCCTCGCTGTCGGAGGCGAGCGCAGACCCCCAGTTTTCGTATTCGGGTTGGGCCGCAAACCACTGCTGCTCTTCCGCCATCGCCGCAGAGTCCCTCCCCAGGAAGGCCAGAGCGTAGAGAGCAATGTGCATTGCAAAATCATCGCGTCTTCGCGCCTTTGCCTCGTTAATGACCCGCCGCGTTTCGTCAAACCGTTGCAAGGCGATAAGATCGTTGGCGAGATTAGCGTAGGAAGGGACCCTCGCCGGCCCCAGGCGTAACTCTTCGCGAGTGATCTCCGCAGCCTTCTCATACTGCCCCTGGGAGGCGAACACTATGCCCAAATTGCCGTACGCTCCAGCCTGCCGCGGGTAGCTCTCAATCTCCTCCTCATACGTCTGACCCGCTTTATCCAGTTCCCCGGTGACCACTCTGTAGTAACTGGCGGTGATCCTGAACTTTTCCCACTCACTGGCATGTTCCCGCAACTGGAACGCCTTAGTGAAATACTCGCTGGCCCGCTCTAGTTCTCCCAGATTGTTGTACTCCACGCCCACTCCCTCGTAGCCCAAGGCAAAATTTGGATCGAGTTCAATGGCGCGCTGATCATAAGGCAGGACTGCGGCGGGGCCTTTCTCGGCCTCGGCCTCGACACCAAGGCTGTACGCTTTCAGCGCGTCGAGCGAAGATGTGGTGGCCTGTGAAAGTGGAATATCAAACCTCTGCACCGTAGCCAGCGATTCCCCGAGTTCGCCGCGCAGACTGGCCGTCGCTTTGCCCAAGGCGTCCAGCACCTTCTCTTTCGATTCCGCCGTCACTTGCTCCTCGGCCAGCGTCTCTCCGCTCTGGCAATTCACCGCCTCCAACCCCAGCACATACTCGCTGCCCATAGCGCCGATTGAACCGATAATATAGGCCTTGCTCCCCGCCCGCTGGCAAAGTTCCCGTGTGATCTCGGGCGTCAGTCTCGTATTGGCCGGCCGGGTCATCAGTTGCAAGGTCTTAGCGACATCCCGGTCGGAGAGCACATTCAGGAAAGGCGATTGCCGCAGGGAAACGCTCAGCGCAGTCTTCAACGTGTCATCGAAAATCGCATTCCCAGTCTTATTGTCGAAATCGGCAAGAACAATCGTGTCTTTATCCGTGAGCTTGGACATTTGACGCCAGTGCTGGTAAGAGGCAAACGCGACCACCACCAGCGCGGCAATCACTCCCGCCGCCACTGCCAGCGAAATCTTCTTCCTCTTCGACTGGGAGCGCGCCTCCTCTGCCGCTGTCTGGGCGGTGTGGAGCTTCTGTGGCAGTTCCCGATTCCCTGCTTCTTCCGTGTACAGGTTGTAGAGATGGACCCGGAAACCATGCTTGACCTCAACCTCCCCCAGATCATGCAAAGCAGTCTTCCACCTGCTCACCTGACTGAGCACATCGGCAACGGTTTTGGAAATCAGGATATGCCCGGCATCTCCGCAGTCCATCACTCGTTGCGCAATGTTGATGCCGCCTCCAGCGACGTTGAGTGCGGCATTGATGTCCTGCACCCGATACAGCGGCCCGGTATGAATTCCCATGCGCAACTGGATTTCTGGCCAGCGCCGCAGGATACTGTGCAACTCCACAGCGCAGCGCACCGGGGCCTCCACGTAGCCCAGAAAGACCAGTGCCATGCCATCGCCGGTAGGCAGTCCAATGAGTCGATCGTTGGCTTGAGCCCGAGCGAATTCCCTGGTTTCTCGGACTGCTTGCTGTAAATGACGTAGCGCCTCGTGCTGCTGATCCATCGGCAGGCGGGAATACTCCACGATGTCCATGAAGAGGATGTGCGCCATCTCCAGCGGACAAGTCGAACCGGAATCTGCTCGCGGTTCAGGCATGGACGATAGGGTAGCGCAAGAAAGTCGGGCCGATCATGTGCCAATCATGCTATGGCGCGAGCGCAGGCAAGTCAATGAAAGCCCTGAGTCGGTAGTGGCTACTTCGAATCTAAAAATCATCTCCCTTAATCCCGAACGCATAGGAAGCGCCTCTACGGTAGCGCCCGCGTCTCGCCGGCTGTTGCGGAACTGAAAGTAGCCGATTACCTCGCTATCCCGAAGAAGAGATTTTCTGCCATCGGTCTCGCAGACCGTCAAAATGAATAGCGATATTCGAGTCGCACTATGTGCTTGTACCAATCGTCATGGGTGAGCGCCTGGCCGAAACCAACATAGACGGAGTTGTGGAAACCGATGTTGGTGCGCACTCCGACCTTTAGATTCACAATGTTCAGGCCACTGACCTCGTTTGCGGCAAGGTCGACAGTTCCTCCAGGTTGAGTTTCAAATCCGCCGAGAACGTGCCAGCCGAATAGTTCGACGACCGGCGTCAGCCCAATATGATTTCCCTGATACAGCTTGTAGCTGGGGCCGATTCCGTAGAAAAAGACATCCCCGGCGAATCCTTCAGAGTTGGAGACGGGAACTCCCGCCGACCCTCCGATCGGATGCCAGTCACCGATCTGCCCTTCGAGTGTGAAACGGCTGGAAAGCTGTTGGTACAAGAGCAGCGAGGGCTCCACGCTCCAGTGATTCGTCCCCAAACCCTTCGAGGCGTCGCCCGTGGGAAAGTAGCTCTTGAACTGCAAAGTGAGATAAGTACTCTCGGTTGCCACAGCGGCAACCTTGAAGCCTGCGGTTACGTCGCTGAGGCCGGATTGGTCCGAGAAGGGGAAAAAACCCAACGAAGCTGGGGGTGCGCTTTGAAAGCCCTGCGCTTGGAGCCAGCGTATAGGGACTTCCACGAACCCCGAGAAGCGGCGTTGCGGCGAGTATTCCAGATTCATGTAGAGTTGCTGGAAGTTGATGGAATTGGGCACGCCAAGGCCCGGTCCGGGAGCATTGGGATCGTAGGCCATTTGCAGAGGCGAAGGGAGCACGGACTGATTCAGGTGGCGATAGCAACCGCACTTGGCATAGAAAAACTCTGAGCGATCTGGAAACTGATCTTCGAAGGCAGCGTCGAAGCGAATGCGAATCTGATTCTGGACGATCGGGTTGTCGATATAGCCGACCATGCTGCCAGGAATCTTTTGCCTGTTCTCGGCGGGAGGTGGCGTGGGCGGGCTTGGATTGGCATTCGTCTGCTGCGGGCTATTTGCGCCTGCATAGGAAGGTTGATTGGCGATCGACTCCATTGGCTCCGAGGCATCTTCGTCCACTCCTATTTCCATGGACACATTGGGTTGCGCGGCGGCCACTGTTGTGGATTGATTCTTTAGCGGGATGGGATCCTTCCCTTGTGCAGCCAGGGCGACCGGAGAAAGTATCACGAGAACAAGCGTTATTAGTTTCATTTTGCTCCTTATGAACATTCACTCACCGATGCTAATTCTTCTTCCCCAGCAATTCCTTTTTCAAATCCCGATAAGAATTTCCAAGCCTCGTCCGGTCCGGCTCTGCCACCTTCGGCAAGATACTTCCCAGGACCTCAATAGTTAGAGCCGCAGCCTCCACCGAGCCAGAGTTGAGATAGTCGTAAGCAAGCTTAACGTACTCATCGCCAAGATGCTTATACAGCACGTGAAACTCAGGATGCTCCGATGGACCGGTCGCAAGATGAAGCATGAGAGCCATGGCCAGCTGCCTCTCCAGCTGGGGCGCCGGGGTGAGCAGTTCTTCGAGACCGTCAAGGGCCTGGTGGTTCTCCTGTGCCGCCGACTTCTTCGCGCCCTGGCTCCACAGCAAAAAGGACAGGTTATTGTAAAACGTGGCTAACTCCACTGGATACTCCCAGTTTTTTGGGCTTTTCTTCGTCAGATCTTCCTGGATTCTGATAGCTCGTTCGTAGTACCCCGGATCGCTCAGCAAGTAGCCGAGGTCGTTGTAAACGCGCGCCAGGTCGTGCGCCGGCGGATTTTCACTCTCTGTTTGTGATTCGAAATCTTTTTTGGCCAGAGGTTCGAGCAGTTGAACCGCGTCACGAAAGTCCGTCTCTGCCGCTCTGACGTCCCCGCCGTCATAGCGAAGAATGCCGCGGTTGTAGTAAGTACGAGCCAGGGCTTGTCCGTAGTCGGCATTTTGCGGGCTGGCTCGGTACAAGTCTTGTTGCAGGCGCAAAGCGGCGGCGTATTCCGTCTCTGCATCGGACGGCTTATAGGGAGGGTTCGGCGTTTCTTCCAGCCAGACTCGGAGAGTCTCTCCCAGCCAATGATGAGCGTAAGCGAGATCCTGACGATATTCAGCGTTGCCGGGATTCCTCCGGGAGAGTTCCTCGAAACCGGCGATGGCCAGTCTGTATTGCGCGACTGCATCTTCACGCTTCTCAAGCAAGCGATCGATGTCTCCCAACCTGGAGTGAACCAGCGCACTATCAGCCCGAAACTTAGGATCGTTCCCACTCTGCTTGGCTAAGAAACTTGAATAAAATTCCTCGGCTTTTTTCAGCAACTCTTCTCGAAACTGCTCAAGTTGGGGCGCATCGGGCGACTCACGACCCTGCTGATTGCCAGCGGAAGACAAGCTTTCGTCCACGGCTTTTCGTGCCAATCCTAGATTCGCCTCCGCGCGACGACTCTCCAACTGGGCAACATGGTAGAAATACAGTGCAACGAGCAGCAGCACTCCTAGAGCACCCGCCACTGACCAGGCCAGCCTAAGCTTGTTCTTCCTCGCATTTTCCCGCTCGGCTTCAATGCGATTCTGCTCTTGCTCGCTGCGATCCAGGAAATCCATGGCCCGTGCGAAAGACGGGTCGTAACGTTCTGCCCAAGCCTCGGTGGGATGGTTTTGCAGTTTCCACCGGAGACCGAGTTCAAGTTCGGGGTTGTGCCAGAGGCCCGCCGTACCTTCCGCAAACCAGGCGGAAGCTTGCGAAAGCCGCGCATAGATCTGAGCGGATGCCCGCTCTTCTGCCGCCCATGTGATCAAACGGGTCCAGCAACGCATCAGGCTCTCATGGGACAAATCGACAATCGATTGGGACCCGAGCGAAGTTGTTGCTGGGGGCATTAGAAAGCTGCGGCCCGGACGTTCGAAAAATCTCAACTATCCGTATCACTTCCGGCTCTGGCGATTCGCAAATAGCAGCAAGCTGCCTTACGGAGCTAGGCCGGCGGATACCACGCGGATCGGAAAAAGTGTCTGTCAAAGCCTTGAAGATCCGTTCCGCAATCCTGCGGTTGGCCTCGGAGCCGGTTTCGAGGAACGCCTCCTCCGCGTGGAGCGATAAAACTTGCTGCATCGTTCCAACCGCTTCATAGTCGGTAATGTCGATAGGCTCAGCCTGGATGGGAGCCTGGTTTCGATGCCGTTGCCAATGGTCCCAGGTTCGCATTAAGGCATGCTGCAGCACGGGAAGCTGGTCGTGGGCGTCTCCCACTTCATTGAGCAGACGCAGAACTAATCGCGGGGCGATTTCTCCTCCTGCGACCGCGACCGGTCCGGTGATGGCCGAACGGAGCTCGTCGCGAGTCATGCGTGGGACCAGATACTGCCCTGCGTTGACGGCCTCCGGCAGGCCCGGATACTCCATGCAGTCGCCGATGAAATCCGAACGCATGGTCAACACGACGTAGATCGGGGCTTCCTGCTGCTGCGTAGCTTCGAGAAGCAGCTTCACGAATGCCACGGCCTCGTTCCTGGAGTTCTCAATTTGGCGGCTTCGCCGGAAACGGAACAATTCCTCGAATTGATCGACGATCACGAGCAGATTGTCTTCGCGTGGAATTCGCGCCTGCCGCACCGCGTCCACCAAGCCTCGAGTACTGCGCCGCAGGGTTGCTTCCAGAAGCACGCGGTTGGTGCTGGCCAATTCGAGCTCGCTTCCCAGCATGTTCCCCAACACATCGGATCGGTTAAGTACCGCGGCCAGGTGTCCGATGGGGTCTTCCCCAGGCCGGAACGTCGCCACCCGCCAGGTCGACCCGGCCTTCACCATGAAGCCGCTCTGGAGAGAAGGAATCAAGCCGGAGCGGACCAACGATGATTTCCCGCTGCCGGAAGTGCCTACAACCGATAGAAAACGATTGGCGCGAAGCCGGCGCAGCAGTTCGTCGATCTCTTTCTCGCGGCCGAAAAAGAGATGATCTTCGTCGGGCTCGAAAGGACGAAGGCCCGGGAAAGGATTAAACAGCGATCCAGGTGGCATCAACTCTTCTTCTTATCCTCAGCTTTTCACGCTAGAGATCAATGGCTGCAAGGGCTCAGGGGAAAATCCGTCCCACTGAGGGATCACGAGAGCCTCATGGGTGCGGAAACGCTCCTTGTCCGGGGTTCTCGGAGGGATCAGGGAAATCGCCGTGGCAGGTAGTGGTTTGGTGCGGCCATAACCGGGACTCTTCTGCAGTTCCCGCAGTTTTCGACGCAACCAGCATTCGTTACCCGAGCCATAAAAGATCAATGCTCCGTCACAACTCCGGAGGCTTTCCTCGTGGTGCTCGCGAATCTCCGCCTCGTCGCCCTCGAACACCGGCCGGATAATTTCGAAATCCTGTTCGAACAGAAAATCCTCCCAGGGCGCAGTGACAGCCGCATCGCGCTGATCGTAGATGAGGTAGAGTTGGGTGTGGGAGCCGTCGCCTGCGATCGCCAATCCGCCTGGCGGATGGGGCACGGGCTCCAGCCTTGACGCTTCTTCGAGGCGCTCTTGCTTGAGCCGAGCTTCTTTCAGCCGACCTTGGATTACGGTTCTCAAATCTTCGAGAAAGGTCTCGAGCAGGTCAGCCCCGCCTTGGGTTCGGGGATCCAAGCGAAGTTGCTCAATCACCGTCTTTTGGCGTTCATCTTGCACCTGCAGGCCGGGGGGAATCCACAACAGGCGCGAAAAATCGCCCTTACTACCTCTTTCTATCGCGAGTTCGTTTTGAATCTCGAGCAAAGACCGCATACCGCCTTCCGGCACGAGGCTGTAGGTTTTGCCGAAGAAGTGAATCGACATTTGGCATTGAGCCAGATCCGCGCGCACAGCCTCCATCACTTCCGATTCGACCTGCGGCAATGCGTCGGCCGGAAGCACATTGTAGCCGTGCTGCTGCAGATCTCTCTTGACGGTTTCGCGCTGCTCCCTGAGATCAAAGGTGGTTTGCGCCAAAAAGATGGCTTTTTGATTTTTGTCCGCCTTCGGAATGACCGCGGCTCCTGACGCTTCCAACATCTCGACCAGGCAGCAGATATCATGCGCTAGATCATCCAGCCGCATCCAGAAATCCCTTTGCGCTTCTGGCCCGAACACCTCGTCTAATTCCCGCACTCTTCCCGTGTCGGGGTCAATGTTAAAGAACTGATAGCCCAGGAAAGACTGCAATTCCGGAGGATGCAATTCCAAGGGAACGGGCGTTTTTAGCACCTTGAAGATCCGGGCCTTATTGCGAAAATGGATGCCACCCTGCTCCTCCGCCGCTTTCCAGAACTCGGCGAGTTCCTTTCGAGCCCAGTCTGACCGGACGTAGCGAGGCGAGACCACCGATATCAGCGCGGCTACACGGCGGAGTCGCTCCATCAGCGCGTCCCCAAAAGCGTCGTTGCCTGTGAGTTTGGGATCGCGCCAGATCTCAGGTGGTTTGCCGAGCAACTGTCCAACCCTGATTTCCAGGGCCCGATGCAAATTCGTGACCCATCCCTTGCCTCCCTCAATCAGTTCCACGTTATCCATGTGCGCGTAACTGATAAAAGCATCCCCTTGAAAGTTCATGATTTCCTCCGAGCGGGCGATCGGCGGAGGAAGACGGCAATTGGGGAGGCGGAGTCGAGAGTAGGGGCAACTTCAAAGGGCAAATTCATTTGGGGTTCGCTGCGCAACTCCACGTTTGAGTTCTTATATTCTAAGTCACCGTTATTAGCAAGTCTTTTTGTCACAACGTTATAGATGCCATTGTTGTAACCGATGTTATAACCGATCCTTGTCGCCGTCTTTGCTCCGCGGCCGACATCTGGGGAAAGGGTTCCCACACTTTCTTGCTCGCGAAGTTTGACGGTCATAATTTGACCGTCGTAATCTGAGGGAAACCTCTTGACCCGCGTGCGATAAATGCCGGGCTGGCATAAACTTATTATCGCTGGATTGACCCAAGAGAATATTCCAGGTGTTCATCATGCTTATGCGGACAACGCTGATGGCCACGGACAATACAGTCTATGAGTTCACTCTAAATTCCATCGATGGTGAGCCGACTCCCCTTTCGAATTTCAAAGGCAAGGTGGCGCTGCTCGTGAACGTTGCCAGCCATTGCGCTTACACCCCACAATATTCCGCTCTGCAGTCGATCTATGAAAAATACAAGGAGCGGGGATTCGTTGTGATCGGAATTCCAGCGAATAATTTTGGAGATCAGGAGCCGGGTTCGAATCAGGAGATCAAGAGCTTCTCTACCAGCACGTATAACGTAACCTTCCCGATGATGGCCAAAGTGTCCGTGGACGGGTCCGATATAACGCCGTTGTATCGCTTCCTCACTGACAAGACTATTCACCCAAAGACCGGCTGGGAGATCGGGTGGAACTTCACCAAATTCTTAGTCGGATCGGATGGCAAGGTAGCAGCTCGATTCGATTCCGAAGTCGAGCCCGACTCCATGCCAGTTACTGCAGCGATCGAGCGGGCGCTGGCCACCAACAGACGTTAATCTTTTCCCCGGACTCCATGCCAAAGCCAGCGTTCCGCTGCATCTGGCCGCGCCGTTTCAGAAGTGATAATTCGTCTCCAGGAAGATGAGCTGCCCATTCGCATCCTGCGGATAGATCTCCGCAATCACACTCTTGCCCCAGGCATGGCCATAATAAAAAGTCGTGGCGAAGGATTTTGTAAGTTGGTAGTCGGCGCTGAGATCCCAGACGTTTCCGAGGCCGCGGAAACCATTGCTGGGGCGGCCCGTATAACCGAACGTCTTGGGCTGAAAGGCGCCTCCGCCGGAGTACCACAGATCGGAGGCGCTGGCCAGCCGCAGCGCGTGCGCTTCGCTCCGCAGTAAGAGCTTCGGGGTTGGCCGCACGTTCAGCGTGCCATACCAGTCCTCGTTGTTCATCATGTTGTAGAAGGGGAAGCGCGCGTACTGACGCGGTGTCGGGAGCACTTGAAAGAAAGTGCCGTGACGCGTGTCATTGGGATTGTCGTCGCCGCTTCCATAAGAATAGCCGACGCTCAGCCAGGGCTTGAGCATTTTGACGGGCGGTTGCCATCCCGCCTCGCCGACGGCCGCACCGGCATGTTGCTTGAGGTTACCCCAGGAACCGGTCTGCACGACTCCCCAGCCTAGAAAATCAAAGTTGCCGGCACTGTGGATGTTGAAGACGTGGACGTAGTCCGCGCCCCAGGTCGCAATCTCAATCTTGTTCAGATCGCCCGCGCGAACGGATGCAGGACGATTGTCGGTTTTCAGTACTGTCGTGCGGTGATCGATATAGCCCAGGCCGAAGACGCGCAATTCTCCCGCGCTCTCCGCGGTCTTCACCGATCGCGTGTAGGCGCCATAGTAAGTCTCCACATCCAGTTCGCCGATCCCCCGGACTTGAAAGACACCTTGGGTCGGCCGCGCGCCGAAGAAGGTAAAGTTGTTCTGGCCGGAATCCTGCCCGAAATCGAAAGACAGTTGGGCGCCATCGAAGCTGCGCTGAACGGCGGTAAAGGCGAAATTCGAAATCAGGCGGCTCGAAATGCGCGTTTGAATGACTGTCGCCAGCAGCGGATCCTGGGGCTTGACCTCAAGACCATCGAAATATTCGAAGCGGCCCAGCTTCAGACTGACGGGTCCGCGGTGTTTGAAATCCACAAATGCCTGCTTCACGAATCCGTTGGCAACGTTGGTGTGATCGTTCGCAGCGTAGTAATTGCCACCCAGGCCGAGTTGGCCCTGTGGAGCAGCCACGACGGCGCCGTTGGGCAAACCAAGAATGGATGGTTGTTCGCCTTCGATGAACCAATCAAAGCGGTCTCCGGTTTGCCCAATCCCCACTCGCAGCAGCGAATCCCAAAGCCCATAGTCATTTTCGCCGGTCTTACCCTCGAACCAGTACCAACCTTCCGCTCGAGTGCGCCAGTTGACCGAAATTTCGAGCGGACCAAGTTTGTGCTTGGGCGGAGGAGGTGGTTCCTTCTTCTCCGCCAGTGGCTCCGACGGCGCATCAGGGGCGGGCGGCGTCTGCTGCCCGAGGGCTGATCCTCCGAAAAGAATGACCGCTAAACACACCCAGGCTGCCACGCGCAACTTCATTGCAGTCTCCATAGTTTGCTGTGATATATTCCCACGACTGACAGATACCGGGCTCTTACTTTGTTGGGGATTTCTGGCTCGCCGCCCCTACGGGCATGTGGCACTGCTGGCAGCGCTCGTGCGGAGTGCTGATTACATCTGTCCGTGCGCCCGACGCGTGGCAGGCGAGACAGTCTTCATGTAAGAGCACGGGATGTGCCATTTCGGGAGGGCCGCCAGGAGTCAAACTCGGGGTGGGACCTGGGATCGTCAGCCCGGAAAAGCTGCTGCCGCGAAACTGTCCGGCCTTTTCGTCGGCGGTCACATGGCACTGCCGGCAGCGTAAACGCGTCGGATGGGGCGTGAGTGGAGCGCCGGAATCCTTGACCCCGTGACACACGAGGCAATCGTTCAAGTCGGGTCCGGCGTCGTGGGGAATGGTCGGAGGCGCGCCGAAGTACAACCGGCGCGGACGCGGTTGCCGCTGCCCTTGGGGCTGCTGTGCAAAAGAGGTTGGCGGCAGCATCAGGAACACAAGTGTGAATATCAGCATCGGCAGCAGTGAGTCAGGATCAATGCGCCGCATTGGTTCCTCCTAAACGGCGATCTTCTCGATGCGCACGGCGCACTTTTTATAGTCCGGCTGCTTCGAGATGGGGTCGTACACGTCCAGCGTAAGGCGGTTGATCAGTTTCCCCTCATCGAAGAAGGGGACAAAGACAGAGCCTGCCAGCGGCTTCCCACGGCCGTCGATTTGTACCGGCAAGTCCAATTGCCCGCGGCGGGTGATGAGGCGCACTGTTTGTCCCTCGGTGATGCCCAAGCGGCGAGCGTCATCCGGATGGATCTCCACATACGCGGCAGGCACGGCCTGATGCAGCTGCTTTACGCGACGAGTAAGGCTTCCCGTATGCCAGTGTTCGAGTACGCGCCCAGTGTCGAGCCAGAACGGATACTGTTCGTCGGGTATCTCGGGCGGCGGTTCATAAGGACGTGCCCAAATCACGGCCTTGCCACCGTTCCTTTCCTTGTTGCCGTAGAAACTGTATCCCGCGCCCGCGGGCACATAGGGGTCGAAACCTTCCACGTAGCGATAGGCCGTTTCTTTGCCCTCCACAACTGGCCATTGCAATCCGCGGTGCTGAGTGTAGGCTTCGTACGCACCGAGGTCATGCCCCTCACCTAAGGTGAAGCGGCGGTACTCTTCGAAGATCTCACGCTCGTAATCGCCGCCGTAGCTAACAAGTCTTTGATAGCCCATGCGGCGTGCGACTTCCATGAGCTGCCACACATCAGGCTTGGCCTCTCCTGGCGGTTCGACCGCTTTGAACCACTGTTGAGTGCGCCGCTCCGAGTTTCCAAACATGCCGGTACGCTCCACCCACATAGCCGAAGGCAGAAGTACGTGGGCGATCTCGGTGGTCGGCGTGGGATAAACATCGGATACCACGATGAACCGTCCCTCCTTTTCGGCACCTTTTCGATAGCGGTTGAGGTTCGGCATCGTGACCATGGGATTGGTGCATTGAATCCACATGGTGCGGATATCCCCGCGATCGAGTGCCCGGAACATCTCGACGGTGTTATAGCCCGGCTTGGCGGGAATCGATTCGACCGGCACGTTCCATATGTCGGCCGCGATCTTGCGATGTTCGGCATTCGTTACCACCAGGCCCGCCGGCAGCCGATCCGCAAGTGTGCCTACCTCACGCACGGTGCCGCAGGCGCTGGGCTGGCCAGTGAGAGAGAAGGGATTACTACCGGGCTTGCCGATCTTGCCGGTGAGCAGGTGTAGGTTGGTGACCAGATTGTTGATCCACGTGCCGCGCACATGCTGGTTCATGCCCATGCACCAGGTGGAGAGAACTTTTGTCTTGGGATTAGCGTAGTGTTCCGCGAGCTTGCGAATGGTCTCTGCTGGAACGCCGCTGGGCCCGGCAGCCTTCTCGGGTGTGTAGTCGGCGAGGAATGCCTTGTACTCTTCGAAATTAATCGGGGTGGGCCTGTCCGTGAATTCAAACTTGTCTTCCAGCCCGTAGCCAATTTTTTCCAGTCCGCGGCTGTACGCGGTGTGTGCCTGAACGAACTTCTCATCCATGCTGCCGTTGGCAACAATTACTTGGGCAATGGCGTTGGCCAGAGCCAGATCGCCGTTTGGCTTGAGGCCGATGAATTCGTCGGCGAAGTCGGTAGTGGGCGTACGCCGCGTGCCGATCTCGATGATCTTTACTTCCGGCCGCTGGCGGCGCGATTCCAACACGCGCGAGAACAAGACGGGATGCATCTCCGCCATGTTGTTGCCCCAGAGCACAAGGACGTTGGTAGCTTCCAGATCTTGAAAGCAGCCCATGGGTTCGTCCATGCCGAAGCTGCTGAGGAATCCCGTCACCGCGCTCGACATGCATATACGCGCGTTGCCCTCAACATTGTTGGATCCCATACCGGCGCGGAACCACTTGCTGGCAATGTAACCATCCGAGACGGTCCACTGTCCCGATCCATAGATCGCAACCGCACCCGGGCCACGGTGCTTCAACGTCTCTTGGAAGCGCACGGCGATGAGGTCGAGGGCTTCATTCCAGGTAGCGCGTTTCAGTTTGCCGTTGCTGCGGATCTGCGGATACAGGAGGCGATCGTCGCCGTAGAGAATCGCGGGAAGGCTGTAGCCCTTGATGCACAGCAGGCCGCGGTTCACCGAACTCAACTCGTCGCCCGCCACCGCCATCACTTTGCCATCGCTCACGCCGACCATAACGCCGCATCCGGTGCCACAAAATCGGCATGGCGCCTTGGACCATGTGAGGCGCGGGTCCAGCCCGGGCGCGGTTGGCACTGCCGCGCCCCTGGGCTGGGCAAACAATGCTTCGGCAGGTACAAATCCGGCCAGCAGCAGCGATCCCAAACTGAGCTGCCCGGCGCGGCCAAGAAACTTGCGTCGATCCATGTCCTTCATGACCTGTGCTCCTGAAGTTACGAGACCGGCCTCACCCGCAAAAACGACTCGGTCGGGACGGCAACATCACTTCATTGCTCATCCCCCTTCCTCTGCGGAGATGATCTTGCGGTTCGCTCTCGTTCTTCGGATTTTCATTTCGCCTATCCGGGTGGCCGACGGTGCAGAAGGGCTTCCAGTTCGGAGTCCCCTACGCAGCGATAAAGGCATTCTCGGCAGCGGCGTGTCTGTTCAGAATTCTCACTTTCGCGCGCGTGATCCGCGCCCGTTCCCGCGAAGTGCGCCACAGGAGACGCATATCGTTTGGCCCGCCTTTGCCGCAGGACTCGTCCTTTAAAAAGGCCGAGCAAAACGTCTGGCCGCGATTCGACTTGCGAAAAGTCACATTATTTGCGAGGAACAGGGCCGCGTTGGAGCATATGCCTGCTTAGGCCAGCATGTCAACGCCTAATTCTTACAATGTCATGTCACGATATATAGCAATGTCGCTCCACGATATAAAACAAAGGCGCGATGATAAGCTTCACTGGTGTTTGTACGTTGCGGCCGTGACTCGCCTTAGGTTTTTCGTCTGGATCGCGAAGCTTCCTTGGTGGGGATTCGTCTGTCGCTTTTACTCGTGTGAAGCACACGCCTCAGCGCCGCGAGGAGAGCGGGGCCGCGGGTGCGAAGTTCTGCCCGATGTTGTAAGGAAAGTTTCTTCAGCACCTGTTCACCTTTTGCCGTCAAGGAAAGCAATACTTCGCGGCTGTCTTCACTCCCGCGGTGCCTCCGGACATAGCCGCCAACCGAGAGCCGGTTCACGAGCTCAACTGCACTGTGATGCCGGATCTGCAGGCGTTCGGCCAACTCTCCGATCCGTGGGCGCATATTTCTAGGCAACCCTTTCAAGGAAAGCATGAGCTGATGCTGCTGAGGCTCAAGACCAGCCATGCGGGAAGCTTGTTTACTGAAGCCAAGAAAACGTCGGATCTGATAACGCAACTCCGCCAGTGATTCGTAGTCCGCCAGTGTGAGCGCTCTTTCCATGCAATAAAGTATATCGTTTCAAGACCTAGACCGCGGAGCAGTATCGGGACCGGCAAGACCATTGGCGATCATTTCTGCTTGGAGTTGAGGCGCCGGTATTAGCCGGGCAGCGGCAACGGCTGGCAACAGATGAAGCCGTCCGCTTTTGCCGGGGCATCGGGAAACTACAACCTGGGCGCAGGTTGGTGGTGGAATCTTCGAACAGTTATATCGTAAAGCGATTGTTATTTATATCGTTGTACGATATGCAAAACATTGCATCTTGACAGCAGCTCAGTCCGGATGTAACGTCAGCTCGATTTTCCCGGGCGGAGAATGACAATCGGAGATTCATGGAGATTCCAGGTAAATCACACTCCAGGATCCGCACCCCGAGGACGAGGAGACCAATGACTCGCAAAGTGACCCAACTATTTTTGATTTTGATGTGCGCTCTGTTTTGTTCGCTAGTCCCGGTAACGGCGCGGGCAGACGGAGCAGTGTACGCTTTGACCAACGCCCTGACACAAAACCAGGTTCTTGTTTATCATCGCGCCAAGGACGGCACGTTGACACTCACGCAAACGATTGCGACGGGCGGGGGCGGGAGCGGCCTCCAATTAGCTGGAGCGGACTCGCTTGGTTCGCAGGGGAGTCTGATATTAAACGCGAGTCATCGGCTACTCTTCGCTGTCAACACGGAAACTCTCGCGACTAATGACGGCATGAACCCAGCTTATGACTGCCAAGTAGGCACGATCACATCGTTCCTCGTTGCAAACGATGGCAGCCTGACGTTCGCTGACAAGGTCGCGTCGGGCGGTCTGTATCCCAATAGTCTGACTATCCGCGGAGGTCTACTTTACGTGCTCAACGCGGGCGGCCCGGGCTTGGATCCCGCCTGCAGCGGTACGACCCCCAACATTAGCGGATTCATAGTGAACGGATCCGGCCAGATGAAGCCTCTTGCAAACTCTCCGCGGGCAATAGATCCGGGCCACCTTTACGGCACTGGCTTTTTCCTGGACTGTGACCCCGGTGGATTCCCGGCAGGCCTTTTTGACTGCGGCTTGAACCCGCCGGCGTTTGTTCGGTCTCCGGCCAAAGTTGGGTTCACGCCTGACGGCGATCAGTTGGTCGTGACGGTCAAAGCAACTAACACGATCTATGTTTTCGGGGTCGGCGAAAATGGAACACTCGGTTACCCCACATTGTGGCAGGCCACGGGGCCGAATCAACCCACCTATTTTGGCTTTGTCTTCGACAAGGCAGGGCACATGATTGTCACAGAGCCTTTGGGTGGAACCCCAACTATTCCCGCCGACAACGCAGGCACCGTCTCCTCGTTCACGATCACCAAGAACGGTGAGCTGCACCCGATCAGCGCGAGCATACCCAATGGCCAGTCATTGTCTTGCTGGGTAGTGCTCGAACCCATTACGGAAAAATACGCTTACATTGCCAACAATGGGAGCGGTAACATCTCGATCTACTCGGTTGCAAGCAGTGGGAGGCTGAAGTTGCTCACGGCAGCCGCAGCTGTCGCCAATGGAGCGAACAATTTGGCGGTCGCACGCCAGGGCGACACCAGCTTCCTCTATTCGGACGACGGCGGCGACGGCACAGTGGGGGCCTTTGTGATCCACGCGGACGGATCGATCACTTCGCTCGGATATTATGCTGGCTTGCCGGTCAACGCCGGTGCGGAAGGCCTCGCCGCATACTGAGGGACGTCTGTCACGGTTAGAGGTTCATGGGGTGCGGCCTGTAGACACGGTGCCGTTTGCCGTGTCTGCGGACTCCGCCCCTCCAATTAGATGCAGGCGGCTACCGGACGAGCCACTCGGTGAGTTCATGAGTGAGCGTCAGCACCGGGCCGTGAGCAACGCTCACCAACAACGAAACGGCTACCGCAAATGGAATTACAAACCACGTGCGAATGTGCACGCGCCGCGACTTGCTCGCTTCATCCCAGTCAAGAAGAGACGCGACGCGCTGGGTAATCGAACCGGCCGCGAAGCTTGTGGCACAGACCGGTGGAGCTATGAGGGGAACCAGGCGGGAAAGCTTGACCAATGCCGCGGCCAGGTCAAGGGCATCACGCTGGTTCGAGACGGCCGCATCATCGGCGGCAAGTTCCGCCGCTTGCGACCAGGCGCTCTCCAACTTGGCCATGCCGGGAAAGGGACAGAAAACCAGGATGAGTCTCTTCAAGTTATCGCGGGATTTCATGTGCTCATGTTCATGTTTCACCGCCATGCGGAGCTCGTCAGGAGTTAACAGGGCAACCGCAGATTCTGAAACTAACACTCTGGGATGGCGGACTCCCACCACAATCAGTGGGGGACTCTCGGGCCGAGACTGAAAGATGACGGTGGAGTCGGCATCCACTTGCAGAGGGCGCGCGCCTTCCAGCCAGCAAGTCACTGCTCGTGTAGTCCTGGTCTGGGCTGCGATTGCGCGGAAGAAGCCACAAGCAATCAATAGGAGAGCGCAAACACCGAGCCCGAGCGGTATCGGGCCCATGCCCTCATGGATCGGCAGCGGTTCCATGAGCCGAAACGAGGGCACGACCAAACCGAATGTAATGATCAGGGAGGCTATGAGCGGGAGAATCCGCAAGCCGAAGAGTATCGTGGCCACGCTCTGCTGTGCCACATGCACGGGTCTCAGGGAGCGCCACGCCGCCTCCACCAGCATTGACAGCAGACAGTAAAGCAGCAGGAACCAAGCGAGCGAAACCGCGATTCTAAGCAGGACAAACATCAGCGTTGCTCCCAGCTTTTTTCCCGCTCCTTCAGTTTCCAGCGTCTGAGTTCGGCCAGCAGTTCGAACTCTTTAGTGGCCCTAGGCTGGCGCATTAGCCATTCGGGCAATGATGAGAGCTGAGTTCGGCCTAGGGCATCTAGTTTCAAAAACGGTGACAATCATACACCCTCACTGCTGCTCGCCGACAGTGAAACCGTTTTGAGCACTCGGTTCCAAATCCACACCACCTTTGATTTCTAGTGTGAGATGTGCACTTCAGCCTATGCGTGCCGCGCAGCTACTTTGGACTATTACGGCGCTTTTCATCCACAAGGCGCCCTAGCTCCTCAAGCAGTTCGGCGTCGTGTTCGCTGATTTCCTCTACCATTCGTGAAAGCAGAAGTGGCCCGGCCACGCCCAGACCAAGAACCTGACGGATAGCATTGCTGGCGACATCTCGCTCTACTTCCGCCATGGTGAACCGAGGCACGTATCGGAAGGTCACCACCTTGGTTCCTTCGATGGCGATCCGGTCTACCAATCCCTTCTTCCGCAGGCGATTCAGCGTTGTCACAATAGTTATATAGGCTCGCCCGTGGCCGGCGCGGTCTCGGAGTTCGCGTATCGTCACACCGTTCGGGCGCTGCCACATGGCGGACAGAAGCCTCTGTTCAAGTGGACCCAGCCGGATTTTACGAGACGCCAATAGTAGTCGGAAAATCTTGTTCATGGTGATCACGCCCCGGCCAGTTGTTGAAGTTTACGATGAATTTTAATTAAGTGGTAGGCGAAATTGGTCAAGTAGTCCGGCGGGCTAAGCTGTTGGAACCGAAAGCGCCTGTGGATTTTTCAACAGTCCTATCAGCCAATGGAAGGTCAGCGAGGCCCCGGGACCTTCTGTGGGAAGCGCGCCATCCCGCACGCAACGGCTCGTGCGCGTCGGTGCAGTGTAAAATCTTACTGTCTCGGTATGACCCTCTCGACCTTCGTCGCCAAATCCGCCTTCCGCAACAAGCGGCGCAGTTTGCTGACGGTCGCCAGCATCGCTTTTTCCCTTCTGCTGCTCTGCATCATGCTCTGCGTCTGGCGCAGCTTCTACATCGATAAGGGAGCTCCCGATTCCGCCCTTCGCATCATGACCCGTCACAAGGTCTCGCTGGCGAACTTCCTGCCGATTTATTACCGCGACAAAATCCGAACCATTCGGGGCGTTGTGCACGTTGTCCCCATGACATGGTTTGGCGGCACTTATAAAGACGACAAGCCGGAAAACTTTTTCGCTCAGTTTGCCACTGACCCCGACGAATACTTCGACGTAGCCGCCGACAAGATCATGCCCGCCGACCAACTCGCCGCCTGGAAGCGCGACCGCGGCGGCTGTGTCGTCGACACCGTCCTCGCCGAGAAACATCACTGGAAAATTGGCGACCATATCATCCTGCAAGGCAGCATCTTTCCCACCAATCTTGATCTGACCCTGCGCGGCATCTATACCATCGATCCGCCCAACAGCGCGCTCTACTTCCACACCAAATATCTGGAAGAATCCGTTGACTGGTTTAAAGACACCGCCGGCTTTTACTTCATTCGCGTCGATACCCCCGAACACATGCCGCAGGCGGCCCATGCTATCGACGAGATGTTCCACGCCACACCCGTCCCCACCAAGAGCGAGAGTGAACAGGCATTCAAGCTCGACTTCATCGCCACTCTCGGCAACGTCAAGGCATTCATTCTCAGCATCTGCGGAGCCGTTGTCTTCACCACTTTGCTCGTCTGCGCTAACACCATGGCCATGTCGATCCGCGAACGCACCCGCGAAGTCGCCGTACTCCGTACGCTCGGCTTCACCCGCGGAAGCATCCTGCAATTGCTCTTAAGCGAATCGATTGCCATCGCTCTAATCGGAGGCTTGCTCGGCATAGCTCTGGCAACCGGCGCCATTCTCTTTATGGCGCAACCCGGTATCGGTTTACCCGTCTCGATGCACATGACGCCCGCGACTGCGCTGGTCGTCATGTCGGTTGCAGCTCTCGTAGGAGTAGTCAGCGGCCTGATTCCCTCCTGCCGCGCCTCAAACCTGGGCATTGCAGATGCCCTGCGCTACATCGGATGAAACATTGAGTCATTGAACCATTGAACCATTGAACCATTGAATCATTGAATCATTGAGTCATTAAAAACAATCCCCAGGGATTCCAATGTCTCAATGGCCGAATGGTTTAGACTCAATGGTTCAATGTCTCAATCTCTCAATGAACAAATGGCTTAGCTGATGCGAAAGGACATTCTGCCCCTTTGCGACCAGCACTACCGCACCATGGAGTTCGTACTGGCTCCCTACAGCGCCGACCGTTCCATAGAGTTTTTCCGTTGCACCGACAAATTCTGCCATCGCTGCTTCGGCGAGCGCATCGGCTACACCACGCCCAAGCGAGAAGACGCGCCTGTCCTTACTCCCAACCAACCGGTCTGCGACCGCCACGGACGCCCCATGTTCATCATCAGCCTCGATCGCCAGCGCAATCAGGTAACCTATGCCTGCTCCGAAGCAGATTGCAGCGAGAGAGTGATAAGGACCTAAGTGAGCCGCGTCAGTCGTGCGGCGCTAACGGAACCCTGCCGAGCTTTGCTCGGCTTGGGCGGGCGAGGGCGCCCGTCCCCACACGAACTTCGTCCTTACTCACCTGCCAGCCACGCATACTGCGCCGCCGTAAGCGGCACCACGCTTAAGCGTCCCTGCCGCACCAGCGGAGACTCCCCAAAAGCGGCTCGCGTCTTGATGTCGGCCAGCGTCTTCGGCGCGGCAATCGCCTTTCCCACCTTGATCTTCACCAGCGGAACCTTGGGATCGCTAGCGTCCACCGAAACCACCGACGCCGTTCCCACCGCGCTCTTCTCCTCGCCAGTGTGATAGATCACGAGCCGCTCTCCCGGCTTCATCTCGCGCAGGTGCTTCACCGCCGCCGGATTGGTCACCCCATCCCAGATCGTCGTCTTCTCGCGCTGCAAATCCGAGAAGGAATACACAGTCGGTTCAGTTTTCAGGAGGTAGTCCATGGCCACGTATTGTAAACAATAAATAAATGGAGCGTCGGGCATCCCCGCCCAGACCATTGGAAGGGCGAGATGCTGCCGCCGCCTCCACAAGCACGCGAGCCAACTTCTATTCTGTTACCGCAGACACTTCCCTTTCGCGGCGTTTTCACAAAGAATAGAAGAACAAAAGAATGGACGAATAGAATCGTAGAATCCGATCGTGACCGAAGCCACCATCAATCCAGGCAGCACGTCCATGTCGCATGCCATCGAGCGCTACTTCAATCTGTCGCTTTATCTACTCGTGCTCACCGGCTTCTGCACTCTCGCTGGCACCGGCGGCCTGGACCTAACCGCTGTAATTCTCGTAGGGCTGGCGCTGGCGCTTCGCGGATACCAACTTACGACCCAGCGCGAGTTTGTGATTCCTGAACGCTGGACGACTCTCCTCACCCTCATTTACGTCTTCATCTACCTTGCCGACTATTTCTTTCTTTCGCGCGCTTTTCTGGCGGCCAGCCTTCACCTGGTCCTCTTTGCCATGGTCGTGCGCCTCTTCTCGCTGCAGCGGACGCGCGACCATTACATGCTTGCCGTACTCTCATTTCTTATGGTCCTGGCCGCCGCCGTGCTTACGGTGGGCAGCGTGTTCCTGTTTTCCTTCGCTTTCTTCCTGCTGGTTGCGGTCGTCACTTTTGTGCTGATGGAAATGCGCCACTCGGTCGCAGCCGAGACCGTGCACGCAAAAGATCCACGCATTTCCAGTTCCGGCGCGGCCTCTTCACGCAGCGCCTCTTCACACGTCCTCTCTTCATCCCAGCGCATGGCCTACGCGCTCCTCGCCATCGCTCCCGTGCTCATGCTGATGATTCTGGCCGGGAGTTTCCTGATCTTCTTCCTGCTTCCACGCATTTCGCCGCGTTTTCTGACCGCCTACACTCCCTCGAGCGATGTCTCCACTGGTTTCAGCGATCGTGTACAACTCGGCCGCATCGGCCAGATTCAGCAATCCAACTCCGTCGTCATGCACGTCGAAATCCAGAACGATCTTCAGGGCGTTTACGACCTGAAATGGCGCGGCGTTGCGCTGACCACATTTGACGGCCGAGCCTGGACGAATACCTATGACCAGGTCCAGTTGCGACCGTCCCCCGATGGAAGCTACTGGCTGGCGCCTTTAGCGGCCCCGCCTAACACGGCGGTGGCCGCCGAACGAACCATCCACTACCGCGTTCTAATGGAGCCCCTTGGGACCAACGTCTTTTTCCTGGCCGACCGGCCGGAACGTCTCCTGGCAAACTTCCGCCAGGTCAGCATGGACTCTGGTGGCGCGGTCTACAATCTCGATGCCGACCACCCCATCAATCGCTATGAAGCGGAGTCGCAATTGGCTGAACCGGACGCCGATTTTCTTCGACAAGCCCCGAATTTTGTGCCGCGTGAAAGGAAAATCGAACCGTATCTCCAGTTGCCGCTCCTCGACCCTCGCATTCCAAAGTTGGCGGAGGAGATTGCAGCGGCCGCTCCCAACAATTACGACAAGGCAATCGCGGTGGAGCGGTATCTTTCCACCCGCTTCGCCTACACCTTGGAACTGCCCGCCAATCGGCCAGAAGACCCATTGGCCTATTTTCTTTTCGTCAGGAAAAAGGGTCACTGCGAATATTTCGCCAGCTCCATGGCGGTAATGCTGCGCACCTTGCGCATTCCCTCTCGCATCGTGACCGGCTTTCGTGGAGGCGAATTCAACGACCTCACCGGCCAGTATGTAATCCGAGCCAGCGATGCTCATTCCTGGGTTGAGGCATACTTTCCCGGCTCAGGTTGGGTTAGCTTTGATCCCACTCCGGCCGGAATTCCGCCGGCGAGAACCAGTTGGTCGCGCATGCAACTCTATTTTGATGCCCTCGCGTCCTTCTGGCGGGAATGGATTATCAACTACGACGTCGGCCACCAGCGCGCTTTGAGCAAGACCGCCGTCAACAATAGCAGGCACTTCCTGGACGAGACTTTCCGCTGGATTGAGATTCAGCATCGCGCCCTGCTGCGTTCGGCGACGCGTCAGTACGCACACTTTGCCAATTCTCCGGTGCAATGGCTGGGTAGAGTGGTCGCGCTGGTGGCTCTCGTGATCGTTCTGCTGAACGTTGGGCCGATGATTGGCTCTGTGCGCGCCCGTGCCCTGCGGAAGCATCCTGAGCGGGCCCCACGCGAATCGGCCGCACTTTGGTATGACCGGATGGTCGCTCGCATGGCGCGCCGCGGATGGCGCAAGTTGCCGTCGCAAACACCGCTCGACTTCGTCGCCGCCATTCAGGAGCCGGCGCTGCAGAAGAAGGTAGCCAGGTTTACGCAAGCATACGAGTCGGCGCGTTTTGGCCAGTCGGTGGGAGACGCCCAAAACCTGCCGCGCCTTTTTGATGACGTCATGTCCGGGAGCGGGGTTGCTCTCCGCTCAAATGGGGCGAGCGGCCATCACGAACAAGAGCCTAGAAACGGTGGATGACGCCGGCTCCCACGTAGTAGTTGTGCTGGCGGCTGACGCTCGTGTCAACGTCATAGTCGGGTAATCCGGAGTAGAAATCGCGCACTTCGAGGCGCGCGGCCCAGCGATGCCAAAACCACACATCCAGTCCACCTCCGAACTGGACGACGCCCGTGTTGGTGCCAGTCGCCCCAGGATTAGGTCCGTAATAATTTAGGTTCGAAGATTCCCAAAAGCGCCCGTACCCTCCACCAACGCTAACCCACGGCGTGACCGAATCGTTAGCAAAGATATTCACCCGCACTGATGGAGTTATGAACACAGCTCCAATATTCTTAGGGATCTGGTTCGCGTAAGTATTCAGGTCCATCCGCGGATAAATCGCTACGGGCAATTCGGCATAGAGCCCGAAGATCCCGCGATTCAGGAGCAGCCGCCCGTAATTGAGCGCAAAGCTTCCCGGGTTTCCGAAATGAATGCGAGGATCGAAGTCAGACGAAGGAGCGTTCTCGATCGACTGCGTGCTGACGAAAAATCGGCCCCCCGTAGCCGAAACCTGATTCACCCAGTTGCTGGCATCTTGCGCCATCGCGCAGCAAACAAAAACCAAAACCACCACGACTAAAACGGCAACGCCTTTAGCCGTCATCTCTCCTCCGAGTCTTGAGGAATGTATTTTTGCTTCATAAGATTAGCACGGAGAGTCAGGAATAAGCCGAACATTAAGATGCTTCCTCTGATGCCGCTGGGGAACGAATTTTTCTGCAGCCTGCTAGAATTACATAGAATAGCAACGGCCTATATTTCACTCGATTCAAGGTTTTCCTTCGCGAGCCGGGGCCTGACCCGAGCCTGATTGAAGGGTGCCTTAGTGGTTAACGGTTTTGGCAGATTGAGCTGCTGCCGGGTTCCCTGCTGATCGTTTTCGATTGCCTAGAATGCGCCTGAGATGTACCGAGATGTGCGTATAAAGATGCCCGCAAAAGAGACTACATCCGCGACCTTGGAACGCACAACTCCGGCTAAGGTTGGTTTCGTGAGCCTCGGCTGTCCCAAAAATCTCGTTGATAGCGAGGTAATGATGGGCATGCTCGCCCGCGCCGGTGCTGTGCTCACTCCCGACGCCGAGAATGCCAACGTCATCGTCGTGAACACGTGCTCGTTTATCGCCAGCGCGCAACAGGAATCGATTGACACGATCCTCGAAATGGCCCGGCACAAAACCGGTGGCAATGCGAAGAGACTCGTCGTCGCCGGCTGCCTGGTCGAACGTTTTCACGACGAGATCCGCAAAAACATTCCTGAAGTGGACGCCGTGGTCGGCACTGGAGAATTGGAAAACATTCTGGCCGCAGCCGGAGTGGCTGACGCGCCCCGCACGCCGGGCCTGTTCAACATTCTAACTTCGAACACTTCCACTTCGAGCACTTTCGTGTCAAAGCCTGCGCCCTCGCGCCCCGAGGGTGATCATCGCCGCGGACAAGGGCGCTTTGCGCGCGATTCCTGGGACGGCGCCGTCGCCGATCTGCCCAACTATCTTTATGACCACCACACGCCGCGCGTCCTGACCACGCCTAAATCTTCCGCCTATATAAAAATTGCCGAGGGCTGCGATCATCCCTGCAGCTTCTGCATTATTCCGCAACTGCGCGGCCAATTCCGCTCGCGCCGTTTCGAATCGGTCATCGCCGAAGCCGAGCGCCTGGCGCAATCTGGCGTGCGAGAAATCACGCTCATCGGACAAGACACTACCTGTTACGGCGAAGACCTGGGACTAAAAGATGGCCTGGCCCTGTTGCTCGAAAACCTCGCGGCCATAGAAGGCCTGCAGTGGATTCGCTTCCTCTACGCCTATCCCAACAAAATCACAGGCCAGTTGCTGGAGACGATCGCAGCTCACGACAATATTTGCTCCTACGTTGATGTGCCCCTGCAGCACGCCTCGGCCACCGTTCTGAAGCGCATGAAACGCGGAGGTGGCGCCGAGTTATTCTTGCGTTCCATCGAGAAAATGCGCCGCGTAATTCCCGGCGTTACTTTGCGGACTTCGTTTATAGTCGGCTTCCCCGGCGAAACCGAAAAAGAATTCGAAGAGCTCTGCGGCTTCGTGAAAGAAGCGTCCTTCGACTGGATGGGCGCCTTTGGCTATTCCGACCAGGAGGGCGCGGGCGCGTTCGATCACGGCCAAAAGCTTTCCGCGCGCGAAATCGAAAGCCGGCGCAAATCGCTGATGTCGATTCAGAAGAAGATCAGCAAATCAAAAAAGAAATCGCTCATCGGTCAAGAATTCGATCTGTTACTGGAAGGCACTTCGTCGGAGTCCGATCTTCTGCTCGAAGGCCGCACCGCGATGCATGCGCCGGAAATCGACGGCAAAGTTTTCGTCAACGGTTATCCCGAAGGAAACGAACCGAAAGAGGGAGAATTCTATCGCTGCCGCATCACCGCAGCCCACGATTACGATCTAGTGGCGGAAATCGTTTAAGGTCAGAAGTTAGAGGTCGGATTGCAGAGGTCAAAATCACGCCGGCCAGAAGCCTTCTCACCTCTACAATCTGACCTCTACCTCTGCAATCCGACCTATGCCCCGTAAAAGCGCCGTCAAACTCCGTTGCCCGATCTGCAAAAAGCCGGCAAAAGCCACCGACCCAGACTTTCCATTCTGCAGCGAGCGCTGCCGCCTGATCGATCTCGGCAAGTGGGCCAGCGGCGGCTATGTGATCTCATCTCCCGTCACCGACGCCGAAGAAGCCATACGTCAAGATAGTCCGGATGAGGAAGGAGAATGACAAACTCGTCGACCAATTTCGTCGCCGCCGCCAAATCCAGCTCCGACTCCGGGTCCAATGCACCCCTGTGGGCCACGCTGCTCGCAACCTTCTTCGGTGCGGGACGCCTCAAGCCCGGCCCCGGCACCTGGGGGTCGCTGGTCACCGTAATCCTGTGGGCCTGGGCAAGTTGGCAAATCCCTGCCGCCAGCCGCACCTGGGCCACGATCATCGCAGCCGCGACCGTGACTCTCATCGGAATTCCCGCCGCCACCGCGGTAGCGCGCGCCTCCGCCTCAAAAGACCCACAATTCGTGGTCATCGATGAAGTAGCGGGTCAACTGGTTACACTCATCGCCGTACCACTCGCTTGGAAAACTTTTCTCGCCGGCTTTATACTCTTCCGTGCCTTCGATATTTGGAAGCCGTTTCCCATTCGGCGACTGGAGCGGTTGCCCGAGGGAAGCGGGATTGTGCTCGATGACATCGGAGCGGGATTTTATGCGCTCGCCATCATGCATCTCTTGTTGCACTTTGGCCTTCTAATGAAGTAACTGATTTAAAATGTTCCGATGTGAAGTAATTGATGCGAAGTAATTCTGGTTGAAGTAACCGGATTCCCACGCCAACAATCTCATGAGTATTTCCGACCGCCTGCTGGGCAAGAAAAACGTTAACGGCAAGCCGCACATCGAAGCGGTCGCGCCGAATTTCGCGCTGCCTGGAGGCGAGGTTCGCATCATCGGAAAAAGTTTGCGCCCTCACGAATTGAGTCGTCCCAGCGTCCGCTTCGGAGAAGTCGAAGGCTCTGTGCTCATCAGTTCCGACGACTTCGTGATCGCTCGCGTTCCAGAATCAGCCGCCTCGGGGCCGGTCGTAGTCGCTGCCAATGGCCAAATCAGCAACGCCCATTCCATTAAGGTTGCGGTCCCGGTTGTCGACAACCTTCATCCGGTCACCAATCCCGCGATCGATCGCGAGGGCAATATCTATGTAACCTTTTCGGGACCGCGCGGCCAGAAGGTTCCCGTGTCGATCTTCAAGATCGATACAAACTACAGCGTGAAGCCCTTTCTCAGCGACATGATGAACGCCACCTCGATCGCATTCGACCGCGAAGGCCAGATGTACGTCTCTTCGCGTCATGACGAAGCGGTCTACAAAGTGGCGCCCAACGGAACCATGTCTACCTATGCCGAAGGCATGGGGATCGCAACCGGAATTGCCTTCGACCGCGACGAAAATCTCTACGTAGGCGACCGCAGCGGGACCATTTTCAAGATCGCCCGCGATCGCCAGATTTTTGTATTCGCGACCCTTGAGCCCAGCGTTTCCGCCTATCACATCGCCTTCGGACTGCACGGCGATATGTTCGTCACCGGCCCCAGCACTTCCAGCTTTGATTGCGTCTACAAAGTCGATCCGCACGGAACCGTATCCGTGTTCTACCGCGGCCTGGGACGTCCACAAGGCCTCGCCCTCGACATCGAGGGCAATATCTACGTCGCCGCATCCCTCGGCGGAAAGCGGGGCATCGTGAAGATCACCCCTCAAGGCAAGGCCAACCTCGAAGTCTCAGGTCAGGGTCTGGTCGGACTCGCGTTCGCTCCCGGCAAATCAGCCATTCTCGCCACCAACAGCGCCGTCCATCATATTTCTTGGAACATTCAGGGACTCCCGCTCCTGCCGGAGTGATGGGATTTTGTAAATTGGCAATCGGGGAATTTTGTAATCTAAGGCCACGCCGCTTTTCACATTACCAAATTACACAATTACAAAGTTACAAATTGACCTTTAGTCGCTCCCATACTTAGCCGCAACCGCATACAGCCGCGGAAACAGCGATTCTTCGTGCTGTTTCAGTTCGTCGATCCACTCCTGAATTCCCTGTTCGGCAACCCCAGACTGTGGGTAGAATTCGAATCCTGTCTTGGCATCGTTACTGTGACGCACGGTCGCCAACAGTTCGACCATCGTGTCTTGCGGAGTCAATGCAATGATCACCGTCTCTCCCGCCCGTGGCGCCCCACACACGAGAGCCGACATTCCTCGATGGCTGACATCGAGCGTTACACCCCGGGTGATGAAGGGCCCGAAGCGCAAAAAACGCTGCACGCTCACTGGGACGCTTGAAACATAACGCCCCTCCCGCCGTTTGAAGTGATAACCCCCGGATCGGATCAACTTTCCCCGGGCGTCCAGATACATAGCCACTCTCCTTCCTCTTGCATCGGCGCCCAACACGATCGCCCCCGACCGCGACTAAAATTAAGATAATGGTAGTAGCGCCGGCGTCCCGCCGGCATTGCGGAACTGAAACTGGCCCACTACCCGAATTACCATAAGATTTCATGACCACCCATCGCGACCGCTACGATGGCCCGTTACGATGGCAAAGGTCCGCCCCAACCCCACCCCGCCTGCAGGCTGGCTCGAATCACTCCCAGCAACTCGTCGTTGTCGGCCGGCTTCTGGAAGAAGGCGACGGCGCCCGATTCGAGTGTGCGTTTTTCATTGCCCTCGGGATCGCGCGCCGTCAGCACGATCACCGGGATCGTCGAAAGTGCCGGATACTGCTGCAGGCTTTTCAGCACCGCAAATCCATCGCCTGCCGGCAGTCCGAGATCCAGGATGATCAGGTGGGGCTTCTCTTTCTGCGCCATGGCGATGGCCGAATAACCGTCGCACACGTTGAAGGTATCGAAGTGGTTCGCCCGCAAGCGCAGACTCAGACCCTGTCTGAGATCGGGATCGTCATCCACGATCATAATTTTTGCTCGATTCCTGGGCACACCGTCATTCCAGCTGTCCGTGGTCATGGCTTTGTTTCTCCTTTGTCGTTGAAGTTTCCGTTTCCCATGCCTTCCTGAATCATCTCGCCGACCCGATCGGCGATCTCCCACACCTGTTGTTCCAAAGTTCTCGAATCGCCGGTGAAGGGCCCGGGAATGGGTTCGGCCGTCACCCGCAGCGTCCCGCTAGCCTTCAGTTTAGGCATGGCGCCCATCTGTTCGCGGATGCGATCCATCATGGTGCCAACCCTCTCCATGTCGGTGCTGGCCACCACAAAGAAAGTTTCCATCGGCCCGCTCGTTGCCATGGGCGGAAGCACCAGATCCTTGTCCAGGTACACGCACCGGCGCAGGCGCTCCAGACACTGCTGGCAGGTTTCTTTCCAGCTTCCCCGAAGTGACTTGGAAAGCGGCGTCAGATCCACGCGCAGCAGCACCATGGCCTCGCGCAACCGTCCTTTATAAGTGATCACCGGAGACAGCAGCTTGGCCAGCGAATAAAACGGCAAAGTGAATGAGAACGTGCTGCCGTTTCCCGCTTCGCTCGCTGCCCACATTCTTCCACCGTGCAGAGTGACGATCTCTTTGGAAATGTAGAGCCCCAGCCCAAGACCGGAGCGGTTGCCATCCACCGCTTCAGGGTCCTGAAAGAGCCGCTCAAAAATCTTGGGGAGCGAGTCCGACGGAATGCCACGGCCGCTGTCTTTTACCGACAAATAGACGGCGGTCGGGTCAGTCTCTACTCTTGAGGCTTTCACGACCACCGTTCCATTGGGGGGGGTAAACTTAATTCCGTTATCGATGAGGTTAATAAGAACCTCGAGAACTCGGTCGGGATCCGCATAGACAAGCGGGATGCCCTGGCCTAGCCCGCATTCCAGAGCCACTTGTTTTTCAGCGGCAGTGGGCTGCATCATCGTCGCTGCCTGCCGAATCAGTTCGCCAATGTCGATGCAGCGCGCATCGATACGGAGCTTGCCGCTATCGGCCCGCGTGGCTTCGAGCAGGTCGCGAATCATGGCGTGCAATTGATTCACGCTCTTGAGCACCGTACTCAAGTAGTCCTTCTGCTCGGGCGCTAGCGGGCCCGCCAGTCCATCCAGAATCAGCGTGACGTACTGGTGTATGCAGGTCAGGGGGGTGCGCAATTCGTGCGAAACATGAGACAGAAATTGATCCTTGAACTCGATCTGCTGTTTACGCGTAACCTCAAGCGCGCGCAGCAGCGCCTGCCGTTCCACCGCATAGCGTAGGGCGCGTTCCAATTGCTTGCTGGTGATGTCGCCTTTCACCAGGTAATCCTGCACCCCCTGATGCACCGCTTTCATCGCCAGCACCTGATCATCCTGCCCCGAAAGAATCACGACCGGAACATTCGGCGCCTTCTGCATGACCCGGCGAAAAGTCTCCGCGCCGTGGCAGTCCGGAAGGTTCAAGTCGAGCAGCACCAGCGTGGGCGTTTCCGCCTCCAGACATGCCAGCGCGTCGGAAAGCCGGGGAACACAATTCACGTAGACGTCGGACTCCCCTTCGACCAGGCGCAGGCGCACGAGATCGGCATCGCCAGGATTGTCTTCAATCAACAAAACATGCGCCGTTGCCGGGCCCGTTGTCTTTCTTTCCGTCAATCTTTCCGTCATTCTTCCTTCCTCTCGGAATTCACTCCTCAGGGCTGTTCTTCTCGAGTCTTCATTTTTCGTCTCGCGGCAGCCTGGCGGAGCCGAACCAGAATTCTTCAATCGCCCGCACCGCTTGCAAATAACCTTGCAGGTTTCCGGGTTTGCAGACATAACAGTTGGCACCCAGTTCGTAGCTTCGCGCTATATCCGCCATCGCCTGCGACGTGCTGAACACGACCATCGGAATGGCACGAAGATCGTTCTCGGCTTTGACTTCGCTCAACACCGCTCGCCCGTCTTTCTTGGGTAAATTCAGATCGAGGATTACCAGGTCTGGACGCACCGCATTCGCGAAGCGCCCGCTGCGGCGCAGAAAAGCGATGGCCTCCTCGCCGTCCACTACATTGCTGATGCAGCTGTGATGCCTGCCCCCGACCAACGCCTCCCGTGCCAGGCCGACGTCGGCTGGGTTGTCGTCCACGAGAAGGACCTGCGGCAATGGCTTCATCGCCCAGGCTCCCCCCTTCTCATCGTGACCTCCTCTTGAGAGCCACCTTAACGACCGGCAGGCAAACTGAACTTGAAGAACGACGCGCCGTCATTACGAAACCTCAGCCGCAGTGGCGCGCGCCGTAGTAGTCGACGAAGCACCGGCACACGTCAACTGCGGCATCTCTAAACCCACTGCCAGAAGCAACCCACGTCCCAATGTTTTCCCTCATGGACACAGCTATCGGCTTCGGCCACCCGTGCTTTAAACCCTAAAGACAAGCGAGAGCTAGCGAGAGACCAGAATCGGGATCTTCGATCGGCCATGACCGGGAGGACGTACATTAGGAGATCAGCGGAGGCGCACCACTTCGTCTTCAAGTGCGGGAAAAGGGTTTTAGTGATATGCCGATCTTTCACCTGCTTTGTAAGCCGTGAGCCTATGGGGGTATTTCAACAGCTACCCTCAATCCGTGGATAGCGTCGCGCTGGCGAGCGAGAGAATCGCTCCGGCAAACAGCAGCGTGTCAGCAAAGTAGTTGATCCCTTCAACCTTGACCCCGGTGCTCGGGTCCGTCAGCGAAACGATCAGGATCGGCCCATAGATAAACAAGACCAACAGCACAGTCCAGGTGCCGAGATAGGTGGCCGCCATCCGTGTCTTCTTGCCCAGAAGAATGCCTATCCCAGCAACCAGAAGAATTATGCCCGTCACATAGCCAATGAGCAAGCGCCCCGGAATCCACGCTGGCATCACTTTTTCGAGCGGCACTCCGGGAACGTTCATTGGGTGCAGAAAATGTTCAACGCCATAAAATATAGCGGCAATCCCGATCAACACGCGGCCGACGGTAATGAGCTTCCTTCCGCTGTGCTCGCGGCTTAGATCGCGCATCGCGTTTCCGGCAAAAATCCAGCCCCCGCCAGCGAATGAGCTTTCGCGGAAGACAAGCGTCCACGCAAATCTGTCTTTGGGGTGGGCGAGAACTCCTGGGATGATCAACATCGCCACAAAAATAAACATCATGATCCCGAACAGCAGGCCCGACCAGCGCACCTGAATTTTTGTGGCAATACTCGAAGACGCGGCCAGGAGTGCAAAGCCAACGAAATATGCCCAAAACAGTCGCCACGGCATATACTTCGGCACCAGGGGCAAGACGAATTCCACATCCGAAACGTGCAGAGCGCCGAAGACCGCCAAAGGGATGGCGAAGCACAAATTGCTCAAGGCTACAATCTTGTCCAGGCCGCCGGCCCGCGCGACATCGGTCTTCGCAACCCACAGCGCAACCAGGAAAAGTAAGATGCCAGCGCTGCACATCGAAACCACCGTGGGGGAGATCCTAAGAAACGGGGCAACAATGGTTGTGTGCATGCGGATGCCGAGCTTAACCTCGCGTGCTCTATCTGGGGCGCACTTTCCCGGTCAACACAGCTTCAGATTGATGCAAAGAAAGACCAATCAAAAGAAAAAAGATGATAAAGCCGCGTTCTGTGTGATCCGTGGGCTGCCGGGAAACCGCAGCTGGCCGCTCTTATAAACGCTACTTCTTATACACGGTAGGCTGCGGCCCTTTTTCAAGCGTCTGGCGATCCCAGATCATTCCTTCACGAGTGTAATTCGCGAGCTCGAAATCCTGCGTAAGTTCGAGTGCATCGGTCGGGCAAGCATCTTCGCACAAGCCGCAGAACATGCACCGGCTCAGGTCATAGGTAAAGTTGATGAGCTCTTTGCGGCGCGTCTTTTCGTTGCGCTCGCTGGTAACAACAATCAGGTTCTCCGGACAAGCCAGCGCGCACAGATCGCACGAAATGCACAGAGACTCTTCTGTGTCCGGATTCACATTCAGGCGTGGTGCGCCGCGGTAGCGCTCGGCGACCTGCGGCCGTTCCAGCGGATACTGTTCGGTATAAATTTCCTTGGGGTCCTGGTAGCGGAAAGTTACGCCCAATCCCTGAATCAGGTCCACCAGAAACACTTTTCGCAAGATGTCGGCGATAGCCATGACCCAGATAGCATAACACTATGGGAAAACCGCCGGAAAATGGGTTCGGGGTTGACGATCTTAAGCCTTAAGCGTAGAGACGGCGCTTGCCCCGTCTTGCACCACACGTAAAACCTCGAGTTTCAGAATGAGCCCGCTAGAATGGACTGGCAACTGAGAACAGACAACTGACAACTGACACCATCTCCTCCGACGAACTCTGGATGCAAGAGGCCCTGCGCTGCGCCCAGCGAGCCCTCGACTCCAATGAAGTGCCCGTCGGAGCCGTGGTTGTCTGCGAAGGGCGCATCCTTGGACGAGGCTGGAATCGTAATCTCACCGATTCCGATCCCTCCGCCCATGCCGAAATCGTGGCGCTGCGCGAAGCCGGACGAAACCTAGGTAATCACCGGCTGGGCAGCTGCGAACTGTTTGTTACAATTGAGCCATGCGCCATGTGCGCGGGAGCTGCCGTACATGCCCGCCTCCGCCGCCTGGTGTATGGGGCCGACGACCCAAAGGCGGGAGCCGTCCATTCGATTCTGCAGGTGGTGAATCACCCCAGCCTGAATCACCAGATGGAGATCAGGGGCGGCGTACTGGCAGGCCGTGCGGCCGAGATGGTGCAGGAATTCTTCAGGAAGCGTCGTTAGTCGAGAACCACCAAGGGCACGAAGTATCACGAAGATTACGGATTCAAGATTTCCTTAGTGAACCTTCGTGGCCTTTGTGGTTAAGTCACCGGGCCGGGGGCCTGATTGATCAACCGGAGAGGTGCGTGAGTGGTTGAAACGATCCGCCTCGAAAGCGGACATACCTTAACGGGTATCGTGGGTTCAAATCCCACCCTCTCCGCCATTTCTATCTTGTTGTAAACCATTTAGATTTGTTCGTCATTTTCCGCGTGCTCTTCCGCCAAGTGCAGGGTCTGTCCAGTTGTTTTCTGGTTCTAGATTTTCATTCGATCAAGACTGATAAAGCGAACTTTGAATGGGGAATGACCGTTTAGAATTTGGGTCTAAACCTCGATGCTATGAGCCAATCGTCTGTTTCGGCATTTCCGCGCTAAATGCTTTTCCTGGCTTTAATCAGCAAGCGTATCTCCGCAGCGTCGAGCCGACATTGTCACATTCTGTCCCGATGACTTTCCTCCGCGTGTCGTCTCACCACCGCTCGCAAAAGAGGCTACGATGAACCGTGGAGGTGGGCATGCCTAGCTGATCGGGTGAGCGATGGAAGTGCCGACTAAAACGCTCGCCCGTGTGAATGTAGGCGTGGATTGTGGACTCGGCGTAGTTGCGGCGCCGTAACTCCTCAAGCATGATCTGGCGTAGGAGGGTCACAGAGAGTTCCTCCTCTGCGACACAAACCAGCTCAGACCACCTCCACCGTCGGCTTAACAACGCGCGAAAGTGTCCGCCGCAAAGCGGCTTAGTTCAAGTCGGTTTGCGGGAAATTTGGATCACGGGCCACTCTTACCTAACCCGATAAGGTAAGGCTAGCGACCACTCGGGAGCTATGAATGGGCGTCTCGACCCACAAGTTCAGTGCGAAAGAGCAGATTCTATTTCTTGAGTTCCTGCGGCCAGTTCACCACCAGGGTCAGGCTGGGCGAATCCTGCACCGGTGGCTGCATCATCAGCAGGCGGTTGCCATCGGCGCTGGCCTCGAACTGATTGAATCCTCCGGCTTGGGCGGAAAACAGTATCTGCGGCTTACCGAGATCCACGCTGTCGCCGTGTGCAGTGACTTCCACTGAGGCCACGCGCGAGTGGTCATCCAGGTAAAGAATCTCTTTGCCTTTGCGGCTCCATACCGGTTCCTGACCCTCCCCTACCAGGAACTTGCCGGCGGGTTTAGGGAAGGCCACAACATAGACCTGGGGGCGCCCAGCTTCGAACGATGTAAAGGCCATCCATTTTGTATCTGGCGAAAACACTGGGAAACGAGAGTTGTGTTTCTCCTGCACGAAGGAGAAGGGTTTACGGTCGCCGAACATGGGCATCACCCATATACTGATGTGCGTATTGGCGATGGTTTCATAGGCAATGTATTTTCCGTCCGAGGACCAACTGCCGGCGTACTTGTCCTGATCGTCGTGATAGAGCAGTTCCTCCTGGCGGGCGCCGTTGGCCGGCCGAGTATAGAGGTCAATCTTTCCGTTGCGCGCGGAGTCGAAAACTATAGTGTTCCCGTCCGGAGACCAGACGGGATCGTCATCTCTAGACTGCGAGAAACTAAATTGTGATTTGGTGTTGCGGACCAGGTCGTAGATGTAAATCTCCAGGTGCCCTCCGGCGTCGGCGCGCGCTGCCGAGACTTTCTTTCCGTCGGGCGAGATGTGAGCGTCCTGGAAGGTTCCGCTGTCAATGATGTCGCCTTTCTTCCCGGTGCGGTCGTACCATGCCAGGTCGAGAGTAGTCGCCTGCCCTCCGGCGAAAACCAGTTTGGCCTCATTCGAGAGCGAGAACGCGGCTGCTCCTCGGGGTTCACCGCGGACCTGCTCCGCGATGGGCACAGGATTCCCCGCCAACCTCAGTTTTTTCTCATCGAAGCTCTGACTCATCAGATTCCCACCGTGGACGAACACCAGATGTCCATTGGCATATTGCGCACGGTAATCCGAACGCACCAACGCTGTGTCCTGTTTCGAGTCGAGCGTGCCTAGATAAATAATTCCATCTCCCTGGTTGTCGGGAGCGAATTGAAAAAAGATGAAATGCTTTCCATCGGGCATAAACGCCGGCCAGCGCGGGGAACCAACGCTGCTGGTTTTTTCATCGCCGATGGCTGGCGACGCTGTTCCGCCGGCCGCCGGAATGCGCATCATGACTGAGTTGGCGTCGGGAGTATACAGGATGGTGCCATCTGCTCCCCAAGCGCCGCCGCGAGGCTGAGGAGCGTCGGCCAGGGTTTGCACCGCGCCTCCGCTGGCGTCAATGATTCTCAGTTTTCCCTGCGCAAAGAATCCCAGGCTGCGGCTGTCCGGCGACCAGAAGGGGAAAGCGGCATCGTCGGTTCCAGCCAACGGCTGGGCGGCGGTCGAATCCAGGGGGCGCACCCAGAGTTGCGGGGCGGCTCCAGCGGTCGCTGCCACAAACGCCAGCTTGGTGCCATCAGGCGAAAGGGCGATGCTCATCGGATCGAAGGAATGCTGGTCCGGCGGCAGAATGCTTACGCGCAATGGGTGGACAGGAGTGGGCGCGCGCAACACAAATCCAATCCCCAGCGCGATGGCGGTCGCGGCGGCCGCGGCGGCCACCGTCCACGCCAGTTTCTGCGAGATTTTTCTCCTTGCCGCCACGGGCGCGGGAACACCCGCCTGCGAGCCGGCTTCGGAAATCCACTCTAATTGCAGCTTGACGTCATGTGCCGTTTGCCAGCGGTCGTCGGGATCCTTCGCCATGCAGGTCCGGACCACGCGGTCGAGGGCTGGCGGCGACATGGGCTGTACCGCCGAAATCGGCTGCGGGTCGGAGGCTAAAATTGCGGCCACAATGCTCGCTTGGCTCTTGCCCATGAAGGCGCGCCGGCCCGAGGCCATTTCGTAGAGCACCGCTCCCAGCGCGAAAATGTCGGAGCGTGCGTCGGCTTCCTTGCCTTCGAGTTGCTCCGGTGCCATATATTGGAATGTGCCTATCACCATGCCCTGCGCGGTTAATGGCTGGCCTGCCGATGGTCTGGATATGGTCATGGTCAGACTCGACGCGGGAGGGGCTTGGGCGAGCGTGGCTTTAGCCAATCCGAAGTCCATCAGCTTGGCGCCGGACTTGGTCAGCATGATGTTGCCCGGCTTCAGGTCGCGATGGATCACTCCGCTCTTATGCGCCTTCTCCAGACCCTCGCAAATCTCGATTCCGTACTTGAGCACCTGTTCAGGTGATAGAGGCCCTTTTAGCAGGCGATCGGCCAGGGTCTCGCCTTCGAGGTATTCCATGACCAGGAAATCCGTTCCGTCCTGATGGCCGATGTCATGGAAGGTGCAGATGTTGGGATGGTTCAGAGAGGAAATAGCCCGGGCTTCGCGCTCGAAGCGTTGCCTGGCCTCGATATTGGAAGAAAGATGGGCTGGCAGGATCTTGACGGCAACCGTGCGATCGAGGCGAGTGTCGCGGGCACGGTAAACTTCGCCCATGCCGCCTGCGCCCAGCGGAGATTGGATTTCGTAGGGACCGAGTTTCGTGCCAGAGGTGAGAGCCATGTTCGCGCGCAATTATAGCCTACGCGCCCGAGTAGGTGATTTTGAAGCGCTTCAAGGCAGCAGTTTTTCCTGGCTTGCCCTCCCGCAGTTGTAGCACGCAAGGCGTCATCGAACAGTTCTGTCGCCGCACAAAAATCCCGGCCCAGTAGACTGGGTAAGTCCTTCCCGAGTAACGGGCCAACCTTCCCTAATTCGGTAAGGTGAAGGTTGCCGACTGCCGCCGTGCTCCCCCAAACTCAACGGCGCCGTCGAACGCGCCAACCGCACCCATAGAGAGCAGTTCTACCAGGTCACCGCCTGCTCGCTCGAAATGAAGAAACTCAATCGCGAGCTGCGCCAGTGGAAAAAGATCTACAACACCGTCCGCCCTCATCAGGCGCTCGGCTACCTAACCCCGCAGCAGTTTTTGCGGCAGATCTCATCCCAACCAAAGGAATGAAAAAGTGTCACACATCTACTGGACGAGTACACCCAGTTGACGGCTCCGCCAGACCGGGGGTATAGTTTTCCGCGTTGGCGCAGAACGCACTGGACGCCATCGTTGGGGTTGGCGTCTACAACCATTCACCTCCGTAACTTTCTGGAAGACGCATCACGGGGGCACCAAGATGGAGCTTTCTCGCAGGACTTTTATCAAAGGCACCGTGCTTGGCGGAGCCGGTTTCTCCGCCCTCGGTTTTGATCTGACTCCCGTTTACGCCCAAACACAATCTCTCAAAATTTCTCGAGCCAGCGAAACCCGAAGCACCTGCCCTTATTGCGCCGTCAGCTGTGGCGTCATCATCTACACCATTGGCGACAAAGCCAAGAACGCGATCCCACAGGTCCTCCACGTCGAGGGCGATCCCGACCACCCCATCAACCGCGGCACGCTCTGTCCCAAGGGATCGTCTCTTGAGCAGGACATTCTCAACGAGCGACGCATCCTGAAGCCGCAAGTGCGGCGTCCCGGAGCCACCGACTGGGAAGATATTACCTGGGACCAGGCTTACTCTGAGATTGCTCAAAAAGTAAAAAAGACCCGCGACGACACATTTGTCGAAAAAGACGCCAACGGCAAAACCGTCAACCGCTGCGAAGGCATAGCCTTCACCGGTGGCTGCACCGACACCAACGAATTTAATTATCTGGTCGTAAAAAGTATGCGCAGCCTGGGGGTCTGCTACCTGGAAAACCAGGCCCGCGTTTGACACGGCCCAACGGTCTCCAGTTTGGGGCCCACCTTCGGACGCGGCGCAATGACCAACGGATGGATCGACATCAAGAACAGCGACATGATGTTGATCATGGGCGGCAATCCCGCCGAGAACCACCCCTGCGGCTTCAAGTGGGCGGTCGAAGCCAAAATTCACCGCAACGCAAAAACCATCGTTGTCGATCCCCGCCTCACCCGCACCGCCGCCAACGCCGACATGTACGTACAAATCCGTGCCGGATCCGACATCGCCTTCCTCGGCGGCCTGGTCAATTACGCGATCGCAAATAACCGCATCGCGAAAGAGTATCTGGTCAACTACACCAATGCCGCCTTCATCATCAAAGACGGCTTCCAATTACCCGAAGATGGCCTCTTCTCCGGATTCGACATCGACAAACGGGCCTACGATAAATCCACCTGGAACTATCAAGAAGGAGGAGAGCTAACCGGCAAACCCGTGGTCGCCGCCGTCACCGATCCGACTTCGCCCGCCCAGCCGCACTCGTCCTCATCAAATGCTGCGTCAGGCTCAGGCAATTCCGCCGCGGGCCAATCCGCTCCGCACTCCTCCGAGCAGGGCTCAGGACAACAGCAGAAGACCAGCGACACCGGCATCGGCCAAGGACACCAAGGTGGTGGCCCTGTGGGAGCTACAGCCGGCCCAGCGCCGGCTCTTCCCGGCAAGATCGCCTTCGATCTCTCGCTGCAGCACCCGCGTTGTGTTTTTCAATTGTTAAAAAAGCAATACGAGCGCTATACCCCCGAAATGGTCGAGCGCATCACCGGAATTCCGCAGGATCAATTCCTGAAAGCCGCCGACCTCTTCACCTCCATCCGCAAAAACGGAGACACGAAAAAAGTCGCCACCATCATCTACGCCGTCGGCTGGACGCAGCACAGCTTCGGCACACAGATCATCCGCACCGCCTGCGTGATCCAGCTCCTCATGGGCAACGTCGGCCGCGCCGGCGGCGGAGTCAACGCCCTTCGCGGACACTCCAACATTCAGGGCGCTACCGATATGGCCGGTATCTTCGACATCCTGCCCGGCTATTTAAAGATGCCGAACCCCGCCGATGTCGACCTCGCCACCTACTTGAAGCGCACGACACCGACTGTTTCCAAGCCCGATCCCTGGGAATCCTTCAACTATTGGTCGAACACAAATAAATTCGCCGTCTCATTCCTGAAAGCGATGTACGGTGCCGCAGCGACCAAGGAAAATGATTTTGCCTTCAACTATCTTCCCAAGATCGATCGCAACTATTCCTGGGTGAACATCTGGAACGACATGTATGAAGGCAAGGTCAAGGGCCTTTTCGCCTTCGGCATGAATGGAGTCATGATCGGCCCCGATTCCAATAAAAACATCGATGCCCTGAAGAAAGCTGACTGGCTGGTGGTCTGCGAAATCTATCCCGACGAGACCAGCGAATTCTGGCGCGCCCCCGGCATCACCGCCGACGACCAGAAGAAAATCAACACCACTGTCTACCGCCTCCCAGGTGCTGGCTTCGCCGAAAAAGACGGCACCTTCGTAAACTCCGCCCGCTGGCTGCAATGGAAAAACATAGCCGTTCCCCCACCCGGCCAGGCGCGCCTCGATCAGGAGATCCTCGCCACCATCTTCTTAAAAGTTCGCGAGCTCTACAAAAAAGAGGGCGGCAAGTTCCCCGATCCTGTCCTAAACGCGACGTTCGCCTACACCAATCCCTACAATCCGCCGCTCTTCGAAGTCGCAAAAGAGATCAACGGCAAGGCCCTCGCCGACATCACCGACCCGAAGACTAACGTAACCATCAAGGCGGGGCAGCAACTTCCAGGATTTGCATGGCTGAAAGACGACGGTACCACCACCTCCGGCAACTGGCTCTACTGCGGATCATGGACCGAAGCTGGCGCCATGATGCAGCGCCGCGGCACCGAAGACCCATCCGGTCTCGGCGTCTATCAGAATTGGGGATGGTCGTGGCCGGCCAACCGCCGCATTCTCTACAACCGTGCCTCCTGCGACATTGAAGGCAAGCCTTGGGATCCTTCGCGCCGCCAGGTTTGGTGGGATGAATCCAAGCAACTCTGGGCCGGCGTTGACGTCCCCGACTTTAAACCCGACTCCCCGCCAAAAGACCACATGGGCCCGTTCATCATGAACCCCGAAGGCATCGGGCGCCTCTTCGTCCCGCTAGCCGGAATGGCCGATGGCCCATTCCCCGAGCACTACGAGCCCTTTGAGAGCCCGCTCATCAATCCGCTGCACCCGCAGCAGTCCAATAATCCGGTCGCGAAATCCTATAAAACCGACATGGACAAGTACGCCAAAACCGGCGGAGATTTCAACGTAATCTGCACCACGTATCGCTTGACCGAACACTATCACTACTGGACCAAAAACAACCCGATGAATGTCGAGCTCGTGCCCGAGCCATTCATCGAAGTACCAGCCGAACTAGCCGACCGCATGGGCATTCGCGGTGGCGAGAAAATAAAAGTCACAAGCGCGCGCGCGGACTACATTGCAAAAGCCATGGTCACGCGCCGCATTAAACCCATGAAGATCGACGGCAAAGAGACGTTCCAGATCGGCATCCCCATTCATTGGGGATTCCGCGGCATTGCAGAAGATGAAGGCAAAACGGCGAAGACGTTGGCGAATCAGCTGACGCCAACCGTGATCGATCCAAACGCCTACACGCCAGAGTTCAAGGGCTTTTTAGTGAAGATAGAAAAAGTGTAGCGTAGCGCCGCCGTCCCGGCGGCTCTCCGGCGGGCATCGCGTCCGCCTCAACAAGGTTTCGTTTCCGGCTATCGCTTTAGCGATACCGTAGTTGTTTCGTATCAGGGTATCGCTTTAGCGGTACCGTAAACAGCCCAGCGGCAACGCCCCTTTATGGGCCGGGGAGCATGATGGCAGACCGCAAGACACTTCAGGCCGTGATGATCTCGGGCCACACCACTCCCTCGCCCGGCCAGGGGATGCAGCGCGACCTCGAAGTCTGCAAACTCGTCGACACCACCACCTGCATCGGCTGCAAGGCCTGCGAAGTGGCGTGCGTCGAGTGGAATGACATGCCCTTCAGTTTGACGACCTTCGACAACACTTATCAGACCATGCCCGAGACCCGCTGGAATTTCTGGAACCTCATAAAATTCAATGAACACCAGAATCCGGATGGCACCATCCAGTGGCTCATGCGCAAGGATCAGTGCATGCATTGCGCCGATCCCGGATGCCTTCATGCCTGCCCCGCCGACGGCGCCATCGTTAAATATGCCAACGGCATCGTCGACTTTAACCAGGAAAACTGCATCGGCTGCGAATTCTGTGTATCAGGTTGTCCCTTCAATATTCCGCGCTTCAATCCCGCGACCAAGCGCGTCTACAAGTGCACCCTCTGCTCCGACCGCGTAGGTGAAGGCCTCGAACCCGCCTGCATCAAGGCATGTCCGACCGGCTGTCTGAAGTTCGGCAGCAAGGACGACATGAAGTTCATCGCCGAAAAGCGCGCCAAGCAACTGCGCGACAACTTCGGCTGGCAGAACGCCGGCGTCTACGATCCGCAATCCGTAGGTGGAACTCATGTCATCTATGTCTTGCACGACGCCAGCGACCCCGAGCGCTACGGCAATCTGCCCAAGAATCCGCAGATCCCGTGGAGTTATACGTGGTGGAAATGGCTGTTCAAGCCTGTGCTGGGGACCTTCGCCCTGTTCGGCCTTTTAGGCGTTCTAGTCCATCACATAACTCACGGCCCGCGCATGGCCCAACCGGAACCGCCGGAAAAGGATGGCACCAATGTCTAGCCAGTGTGGCGCGGACACTCTTGTCCGGGAAAAATGTGCGCGGAAAAGTTGCTGTTACGCTGAAGGAGTTGGCCGTGGCATCCTCTAGCGCAATCAAACGTTTCGACGATAAGGCCCGCGAGGTCGTCGACCATACCGGCAAAACCACAGTCTATCGCGGAGAGCTACTGCGCCATCCCGTCTACACGCGCGTCCTCCACTGGTCGGTAGCACTCTTCTTCTTTCTCGCCCTTTTCACCGGTTTCGGAATCTATCTCCCGTGGCTCTTCCGCTGGTTCACTCCCATCTTCGGTGGCGGACAACTAAGCCGCATCATGCATCCCTACTTCGGCGTAGGCTTCGTCTTCTTCTTCGCACTCCAGGCGCTGAATTGGCTGGAACCCATGATTTGGACACCAGCCGACACGCGCTGGATGCGAGACATCAAGAAGATCACCGCCGGCGAAATGAAGATGGATCCGCCCGACACAGGCTTCTTCAACGCCGGTCAGAAAGTGCAGTTCTGGGAGATCATTGGCGGCTCCATCGCCTTCGTTATCACCGGAATCATCCTCTGGGCGGGCGCTAAGACTTTCGGCAGGATGGCCGTCGCAATCAGCTACGTCGTACACGACATCTCCGCCCTGATCATGCTTGGCGGCATCTTCATCCACATCTATCAGAGCACCTTCGGCGAACCTGGGACCTTCCAGGCCATGATTCGCGGCGCAGTGAGCGAAGCGTGGGCCTGGACCTTCCATCCCGCCTGGTACAAGCAAGTCACCGGGCGCGACCCGCAACAGGCCTGCGAAGAAGCGGCCCGCCGGATGAACGCGCGCCAACCATAAATCATTCCCAAGGTAAGGCGAGCGCAGGGTTGTTTCCCCGTGCATTCCTGTGTCCTCCGTGGTTAAGACTTTGGTTTTGCCTCGTGAAGCCCTTCTGTGGAATCGAAGCTCGCTAGCGTCTGCCGCGTGCAGCCGAAGCGTCCGTTTTTTTGCGGTTGAAGTCGAACTGCAGATTCCATTCCCGAACGCCGCTCTCTCCAGCCTGCGCAGGAGCAAACTTCCAGTCTCGGGCCGCCTCCAACGCCATCCGCGAAAAATACGCGCTGGGCCCGCGAGACTCGATTCGCGCCTTGGTCACGTTACCCGCGGAATCAACCGTCACCCTCACCCGAACCTTAATCGTGCCTCGTACCGTGCGCAGCGCGCCCGTCGAAACCTGCGGAAGCACCCGATGCACAACACCATTGTCGTCAGGAGTTCCAAGCTCCGCTTCGGCGCCACTCGTTGTCGCGGCCCCTTCAGTCTTTGTAACTCCCGAGCTACCTCCCGAAGCGCCTCCCGAGGAAGTCGAATTAGGCTTCGGCTCCGCCTGTGTCGAGGTCTGAGCAGGCTGAGCAGACTCGGGTGCAACCACCGGCTGAGCTTGCTTCGATTGAACCTCTCCCGTGGATCCCATACCAGCCCGCGGCGTTTTCGGCCGCGCGATCAGAAAGATCACGATTGCAATGGCCATAATGAACGGCATTGCGTACAGCCACTTCGCAGATCCCCTGCTTGGCACAGCGCTGGGTACAGCCGGCAGCGCCACTCCAGTTATAGCCGGCACGGCTACCGGTCCCAGCGCCGCTTCCGGTTGTCTGCCCTGTAGGCGATCAGCGATCTGAGCCACAGTCCATCGTTTGGTGGGATCCGCGCGCAGGCAGTTTTCAACGATCTCGCGGAACGGTTGCGGAATTCCGTCCGGCAGGACGGTCAGTCTATTTTGGTTCAAATCAAAACGCGGCAAGCGCTGCGTCAACGTCTCGACCAGCGTCACTCCCAACTGCCATACATCGGCCGGCGCCAAGACAGCTCCCACTTCCGATTCCGGCGGATGGTAAACGCTCGCCACTCTCTCGTCACGTTCGATCTCGCCCGGCAAGCTCACGCTATCGCTTGCCAGCTTTACCTGATCGCCGCTGGCCAGAATATTTGCTGGTTGAATGCGACCGTGCACCATCCCCTTGTCGTGCAGAAATTGCAAGGCGCGCAGCATCGGAGCAAGCATCTCCCGCGCTTCCCCAGGCGTCAGCACGCGGTCGGGAAGAATCTGGGCAAGATTTTCCTCCGCATATTCCTCGACTGCATAAATCAATTCCACGCCATCCAGTTCCGACCGTCCCGCTTCGTAGATACCAATCAGATTGGGATGACTAAGCACAGACGCCGCTTTCCATTGAAGAAGCTGCTTTTCGCCCTCCACCCCGTCAGCGGATCTCAACCTTATAACCGCTTCTTTCGATCCCGCCGCCCCGGGCATTGAGGTGAGAAATACCGCATGGTTGTCAGTTCCGCCCAGCCAACTTCGTAACGGGAATCTCCCAGCGACCGTGCGCCCCTCCCATCGTTTCCAGGTCTCGCCCGTAATCTCCGATTCATGTTGCGACCTTAATAGCCCACTCATACTTTGGGACCCCTTCCACAACTGATCGATAGAAGCTGGGGAATTGCAGTCATATCCGTGCTCTCCCATCCTCTTCTCGCCAGAACAATCTCTTACCGCAGTTTAGAATATCTTCATGGTATCTGTTCCGGCAGAAATCCACAGCCAGCGCTATATCAACCTCGCGACCTTCCGCAAGACTGGTGTCGCCGTATATACACCCATCTGGTTTGCCGAAGACAATAACAAACTCTACTTCATGACTAATAGTAAATTGGGCAAGGTGAAGCGTATCCGGAACAACCCGCAAGTCAAGATCGCGCCCTGCACCATCCGCGGAAAAATCACTGGCCCCGAATTCGCCGCGACCGTTCGCATCCTGCCTGAGGAAGAGTCTGGCCGCGTCCGGCAATTGATCAAAGCAAAATACTGGCTCGCCCGTCTCCCCTTCCTATGGCGCAACACCGACACTTATCTCGAAATCACGCCGGCTTGAGAGGATCGGATCAGGTCTTAGGTAGGGAGGTTCTGATTAAGTCCGGGACGCCTCCGTGCACCCCTGTGTACCCTGTGGTGAATTCTCTTTGCCGATACTTAATCAGAGCTTCCTTAAGTCTCAGGTCTTAAGGTTTTAGGTGTCAGGTGTGGTTTCCTGAGACCTGACACCTGAGACCTGTCTTCTGCCTTGCTGCGACCCTTAGTAATCCAATTCAGGGCGACAGGAAACACCCAAAAGGGTTGCATGACATTTACGCTCGCTCCTGCATCCTGTTACCATCGAATGTCATTCAAAGAATATCTGCGCATTTTTAGGAGCAGAACATTTTCCTCGGAGGCACTATGGCCGTAAAAGTTGGTATTAATGGATTTGGACGCATAGGGCGCAACGTTCTTCGCACCGCGCTCGCCGATAAGAACCTCGATTTCGTCGCCGTCAACGATCTCACCGATCCCAAAACACTGGCTCACCTGCTCAAGTATGACTCCATCCTCGGCAACCTGCCGAATAAGATCGTCGCCGGCGCCGACAGCATTTCGATCGATGGCAAAGTCATTAAAGTTTTCAAAGAAAAAGATCCCGCCGCCCTGCCTTGGGATTCCGTCGGAGCTCAGGTCGTGATCGAGTCGACCGGCCGCTTCACCGACGCGAACGACGCCAGGAAACATCTGCGCGGGTCGGTAAAGAAAGTCATCATCTCCGCGCCCGCCAAGAACGAAGACCTTACTGTCGTCCTCGGGGTCAACGAAGAGAAGTATGATCCCTCGAAGCACCACGTCATTTCGAATGCATCCTGCACCACGAATTGCCTGGCACCGGTCGCCAAGGTCCTCAACGACACCTTCAAGATTGTCGCCGGCACCATGACCACCATCCATTCTTATACGAACGACCAGGTCATCCTGGACTTCCCGCACAAGGATCTACGCAGAGCGCGCGCCGCCGCGCTCAACATGATTCCGACCACGACCGGCGCCGCCAAGGCCGTGAAATTGGTCATCCCTGACCTCGCTGGCAAACTCGACGGCTTCGCCATGCGCGTACCCACGCCTAACGTCTCTGTAGTCGACCTGGTGGTCTGGGTAGAAAAAAAGACGACCAAAGAAGAGGTCAACGCCGCCCTGAAAAAAGCCTCCGAGTCGGGCCCCCTGAAAGGCTACCTCGGCTTCGAGGAAGGCGAATTGGTCTCCTCCGATTTCAAAGGCGATTCCCGCTCCTCTATCGTCGACGCACCCATGACCCTGGTGGTCGGCGGCAATTGCGTCAAGGTGATCTCCTGGTATGACAATGAGTGGGGATATTCCTGCCGTGTGCGCGATCTGATTAACCTGATGGTGGCGAAAGGGCTGTAGCAGTTTGCTGAAAAGTACGCTGTGGACTTGCTTTTTGGGTGGCGCAGCGGTACCGCTGTTTTGCTTTTGGGTGGCGAAGCGGTTTACCGCTGCGATAACTAGCTTGTTTTCAAGAGTGGCTTTAGCCGCTGAGGTCACGCTGCGGCGCTGAAAACGCTTTTCCGCATCCTCGTAGACAAACTCGTTGTTAGTTATTGGTCGTTGGCGGTTCAACGCCCAACGACGGAGACCTTTTAATGTCCAAGCTTTCCATTCGCGATCTCCCTCTCAACGATCGCCGCATCTTCATGCGCGTGGATTTCAACGTACCGCTCGACGACGGCCGGGTGATGGATGACACGCGCATCCGCGAGACCCTGCCCAGCATTGAGTACGCTCTGCGTCATGGCGCGCGCCTCATTCTCGCCTCTCACCTCGGGCGGCCCAAAGGCAAGCCGAATCCGAAGATGAGTCTCAAGCCGGTTGCCGAACGTTTGCGCATGTTGTTAGACAAAGAATTGTCGCGCGGCGAGAATGTCGGCTTCTGTCCTGAGTGCGTTGGACCCGAAGCCGAAGAAGTGGCGCTCAAACTCGAGAAAGGCCAGGCCCTGCTGCTCGAAAACCTGCGCTTCCACGCCGAGGAAGAAAAGAATGACGAGAATTTTTCCCGGCAACTAGCCAAACTAGCCGAGTTCTACGTCAACGACGCCTTCGGCACCGCCCATCGTGCCCACGCATCCACTGTCGGCATCACGAAGTTTGTCCAGAAATCCGCCGCCGGTTTGCTCATGGAAAAGGAGCTGCAATATCTCGGCCGCGTCCTGCAGAACCCCGAACATCCCTTCGTCGCCATTCTTGGCGGCGCCAAAGTCAGCGACAAAATCGGAGTCATCCAGAACCTGCTCGGCAAAGTCGATACGCTCATCGTCGGTGGCGGCATGGCCTACACCTTCCTCAAGGCGCAAGGCGAATCGGTCGGCAAAAGTCTGGTGGAAGAAGACAAAGTTGAACTTGCACGCGAGCTTCTGCAACAAGCGAAGACTCATAAGGTCAAGTTCTTGTTACCCGCCGACCACGTGATTGCCGATCGCGTTGAAGCTGGCGCTTTGACCAAAATCGTTGGCCCCAGCGAACCCATCCCCGCCAATATGATGGCGCTCGATATCGGTCCGCAAACGATTGAGGCGTTTTCCGATGAGGTAGACCGCGCCCGCACCATCGTCTGGAACGGACCCATGGGCGTTTTCGAACTGCCGCCCTTCGCCAAGGGCACCTTCAAGATCGCCCAGGCCGTCGCAGAAAATGCTGGCGCGGTTACCATCGTAGGCGGAGGCGATTCCGTAGCCGCAGTAAAAGCCGCCGGAGTAGCCGACAAAATCACCCACATTTCCACCGGCGGTGGCGCGTCGCTGGAATTCCTCGAAGGCAAGAAGTTGCCCGGGGTAGAAGCGCTAACGGACAAAAAGTAGGTGTCACGTCCTAGGTCTTAGTTCTCAGGTCTTAGGAAAAGCAATTCACTAGCCCGCTAAGGTTTCCCTGAGACCTGAGACCTAAGACCTAACACCTGAGACCTGTTTTCGCTATGACCGACTTCGCAGCTCGACTGACTTTCGCGAACGGCAAGACGCTTGAATTCCACGGCCCCGCCGACATCACCGAGGAAACGACCGACGCCATCGTGAACGCCGCCAACTCCTTCCTACTCGGAGGAGGAGGGGTCGATGGCGCGATTCACCGCGCCGGTGGCCCGTCGATCCTAGCCGAATGCAAGCGCATCGTGGCCAATATCAGCAGTCTGCCCGCCGGCAAAGCCGTCCTTACCACCGGCGGACGCTTGCCCGCCAAATACGTAATCCATACCGTAGGCCCCGTGTACCGCGGAGGACAACAGCACGAGGCCGAAACGCTGGCTAGTTGCTATCGCGAGTCCATACGCATTGCAGACGATCACGGCGTCCAATCGCTGGCCTTCCCTTCCATATCTACTGGAGCCTTTGGCTATCCCGTTCACGAAGCCGCTGAAATCGCAGTTCGTACCGTCGTCGAGATGTTGCCATCCTGTGCCCCTGTAGAGCATGCACGGTTCGTGCTCTTCGACGACGACACCTGCCAAGCTTACGTGCGGGCCGCCGAAAAAATCTCTCGCGAGTCATCAGGCATTTCCGTTATCTTCGAGAAAGGTCCTTCATGAGAAAGAAACTCATCGCCGCTAATTGGAAGATGTACAAAACTCCCGACCAGACCCGTGACTTCTTCGGCGACTTCCTTCCGCTGGTTCACGGCCACGATCGGGACGAAATCCTCGTCTGCCCCACCTACCTCTGCATCGATGCCGCCATCACTGCCGCCAAAGGCTCCAACGTCGCCATCGGCGCACAAGACCTCTATTGGGAAAAGGAAGGCGCCTTCACCGGAGAAATCAACGCTGCCATGCTCACAGCCGTCGGCGTAACCCACGTCATCATTGGACACTCCGAACGCCGCCAGCATTTTGGCGAAACCGACGACACTGTCAACCTCAAGCTGAAATCCGCCCTCGAGGCCGGACTCATCCCTATCGTCTGCGTCGGAGAAGTTCTCGAAGAGCGCGAAGCCGGGCTCACCGATGATGTGCTGCGCCGCCAATGCCTGCGCGCCTTCAATAAAGTCTCGGCCAAAAAAGCCGCCAGCCTGGTGGTCGCCTACGAGCCCACTTGGGCCATCGGCACCGGAAAAACCGCCACTCCGCAAATCGCCGCGAGCGCCCATGCCAGCATCCGCGCCGAAGCCGCCGAATCTTTCGGTCAGGAATTTGCCGACAAACTTCGCATTCTCTACGGCGGCTCCGTCAAACCCGAGAATGCGAATGCGCTGATGTCGGAAGAAGAAATCGACGGCGCCCTCGTTGGCGGAGCCTCGCTCGACCCGAAGGCGTTCGCAGCCATCGTCAAGTATTAGTCGTCAGGGCGACTCTGATTAAGTGCCAGGCCGTCCTCCGTGCCCTCTGTGGATGTCGGACCGAATCAGAGTTTGGCCGGTTGCCAGGCTTTTTCGAGATTGCGAGCACGGTGCGCGGATCACTCCACTACAATGTCCGCATGCTCCTGCTGTCACGAACTCTTCCAGCCGCGTTAACCGCGTGCGCTCTAGTCTCTTCGCTCGCTGCGCAGCCCGCACCTCCAGCCATCAGCCACTGGCAGCGTTTGTCAGACACCCCAATCCTTTCTCCTCAGGGCGAAGGCTGGGAATCCGCCGGAACATTCAACCCATCCGTTGTCAGGTTTCACGACAAATTCGTCATGCTCTACAGAGCTCAAGATCGCTCAGGCACTTCCACCCTGGGCTATGCCGAAAGCACCGATGGCATCCACTTCCGCCGGCGCCCCGAGCCCGTGCTCTCACCCGAGACGGACTACGAAAAAGACGGCGGAGTTGAAGATCCGCGCCTGGTAAAGTTCGGCCGCACCTTTTACCTGACCTACACCGGCTACAACAAAAAAGACGCTCAACTTTGCCTCGCCAAATCCAAAGACCTGATTCACTGGAAGCGTATGGGCGTGATCCTGCCCGCCTACCAGGGCAAATGGTATAAGGCCTGGACCAAATCAGGAGCCATCGTACCCGAGAAAATCGACGGCAAATACTGGATGTATTTCCACGGCATCAGTAGCGCCAAACTCGGCCAGGTCGGACTCGCCTACTCTCCCGACCTCGTCCACTGGACCGAAGCGCTCGACCATCCCATCCTCCCCGCTCGTCCCGGAAATTTCGACTCCGCTGTGGTCGAACCCGGCCCCACGCCCATTCTGACGCCGACCACCATCGTCTTGGTCTACAACGGAGCCGACGACAATGCCGTCTACCGTACCGGCTACGCCGTCTTCGACCGCAAAGATCCAACCCATCTGCTGGCCCGCAGCGCCGAGCCCATCTTTGCCCCCGAGAAGGATTGGGAAAAAGCAGGTCAGGTTCCAAACGTAGTATTCGTCGAAGGAGCCGCTCCGCAAGGCGATCATTATCTCTTCTATTACGGCGGCGCGGACAAATACGTAGGGGTAGCGCAGGCAGATGTCTCGCCGGCTTCAGCTGCGATCACAAAAAGTAGGATGCCCAAAAAATACCGGGCATTCGTACCCGCGAGTAGCTCAGCTATTTCCTTCGTGGACCTTCGTGGCCTTTGTGGGTTTAACGGGTTTGGCAAATTGAGCCACTACGATATTCCTTGATCGGACTAAAGCGCTTGTCACGGTAGGCCATTGGAACCACCATTGCGGTATATTGGCTTTGAGGTCATGATGAAATTCGGCGTGATAATTTTTCCCGGTTCTAACTGCGATCACGATGCCTTCTGGACCGCCCAGCACGTAGCACAGCAGAAGGCAACATTCCTTTGGCATGAATCGCACGACCTGCAGAACTGCGACGTTGTCATAGTTCCCGGAGGCTTCGCCTTCGGCGATTACCTGCGCACCGGAGCGATTGCCAAGTTCTCGCCCGTGATGGATTCGGTTCGCAAATTTGCCGACAACGGTGGATTGGTGCTCGGCATCTGCAACGGCTTCCAGATTCTGTGCGAATCAGGATTGCTTCCCGGAGCGCTGATGCGCAATATCGGCCTGAAATATGTCTGCAAGCCGGTCCACATCAGAGTCGAAAATAATGAGACCCCATTCACGAACACATGCCGCAAAGGTGAAGTTCTCACCATCCCCATCGGCCACATGGAAGGCAACTATTTTTGCGACGAGCCAACGCTCGCGGAACTGGAGCGCGACAATCGCATAGTATTCCGTTACTCCAACTCCCAAGGCGAAATTACACGCGAAGCAAATCCCAACGGGTCGCTCGAAAACATCGCCGGAATCTGCAGTCCGGGACGCAACGTGCTAGGCATGATGCCCCATCCCGAGCGCGCCGCCGAACCAGAATTAGGCGGCACCGATGGATGCAGGATCTTCGAGTCCTTAGTCGGATCAACGGCAACAAAATAGGCCGGTAGAGACGGGGCTTGCCCCGTCTCCGCTCGCATCTAGTACGCCCACCGCAGCAGCGTTGCCCCAGTCGTAAATCCCGCGCCCACGGCGGCCAGCAGCACCAGACTTCCTTTCTTGAGTTTGCCTTCCTGGCGCGCCGTCTCCATCGCCAACGGAATTGTCGCTCCCGTCGTATTTCCGTAGCGGTCGATGTTGATCACTACGCTTCCGGGACGCAACTTCACGCGATCGGCCGTAGCATTGATGATGCGCAGGTTCGCCTGATGCGGAATGAACAGATCGATGTCACTTCCGGTCAGTCCATTGCGCTTGAGAATCTCATCGCAAACTTCCGCCATTTTTCTTACCGCATATTTGAAGACGGCCTGCCCATCCTGATGAACGTAATGCATCTTCTTGTCGACGGTTTCGTGCGACGACGGGTTCAGACTGCCGCCTCCTGGCATATAGAGCGAAACGCCGCCGGCGCCATCCACTTCATGCAGAAAGTCGATCAGGCCCAGAGATTCGCCGTCGCTCGCTCCGTCTGTTGCTTCCACAATCACAGCGCCAGCGCCGTCTCCGAAAATGACACAAGTCGCACGATCGGTGTAGTCGATGATCGACGACATCACGTCCGCTCCAATGACCATCACTTTCTTGTGCGCTCCGGTTTGCACGAACTGCGCGCCCACCTGCAAGGCGTAAACGAACTGCGAACAGCCGGCGGTAAGATCGAAGCCCCAAACTTTGTGTGCTCCCAGCTTATGCTGCACAAGGCAAGCGGTGGCGGGGAACAGCATGTCGGGCGTAACGGTTGCGACAATGATCGCGTCCAGATCGCTCGCGGAAATGCCGCGCTCGGCAAGCGCTTTCTTGGCCGCTTCAACCGCCAGATCGCTGGTCGCAACCCCCTTATCCACGATATGACGCTCGCGGATGCCGACGCGGCTCATAATCCATTCGTCATTGGTGTCGACAAGCTTTTCGAGATCGGCGTTGGTAAGAAGTCGGGAAGGAACGTAGGTGCCGAGAGCGCTGATCTTAACGCGCTGAAGCTGGCTCAATGAGATCTCCTGAAGTAAGAGTGCGACGCATAGTGCAATAGAAAGTGAATCTATTATTTTGAATGATGTGAACTCGCAAAACAAGGTCTCAGGTCTTAGGTTTCAGGTCTTAGGAAAACCGTCATGCTGAGATGCGTTTGATTTTGTTTTTCCTGAGACCTAAGACCTGACACCTGAGACCTATTTCATCCTTGCCGCCAGTTGCCCGAACAGCGGCAATTCAAAGTGCTCGCCTTCCCATGCTTTAATCGACAAAACAATCCACAAAAAGAACATAGCCAGCGACGCCAGAATTCCAAATAGCAGAAACAACATTGCGGCAGCGAGATTCGAAAGCAAAAGCGCGACGAAAGTCAGAAGGAAAAAGACTCCCCACAACAGAATGCTTTGCCAAGCATGAAAGCGGACAAAGCGGTTGTTGCGAAATGCTGGCACAAACAAAATCACCGCGCCGGCGATGAAGGTAAGATAGGCGGCCGCAGCAGTCGCGCGTTCGGCGAGCGCGAGCGGCGTCATCGACCATCCGCACCCGGGACAGAAGGTCGCGTCCGCCGGCATTCTAGTTCCGCAATGCGGACACTTCACCGAAGCTGCCACGGGAGTCGCGAGACTGCTGTCGGCACTATCCTCTGAACTTTGCTCTGAATTAGACAATGCGGCGTCCGTTCATCGTCTTGGTCTTGGTAGCGACGGGGTTGCGGCATTCTTCGCAAACGCCATAGATCTGGAAAGTGTGGCGCGTGGTAACGTAATGGTGCTTGCGTCCGATCTCCTGCTCGATTTCTCCAACTTTCTCCGAGAAAAATTCGACCGACGCTCCGCATTCCGTGCACACCATGTGATGATGGCTGCGCCGGTTGTACTGATGCTCATAACGCGCAATGCCATCATGAAAGGCAACTTCGCTGGCCAGGCCACAACCGGCGAGCAGTTTCAATGTCCGGTAGACCGTGGTGAATCCGACGCGCGGGTCAGTGCGCTTGACCAGCCTGTGCAATTCATCGATGGAAAGATGCTCACGGGTTTCGAGAAAGGTCCGCAGGATGGCGCTGCGCTGTTCCGTCTGCTTGAGGCCGACGCGTTTGAGATGGCGAAGAAAAATTTCCTCGGCCTCGCGGATATTCTCCCGCGAGATGGTCGGCTGATCGTCGATTCGTTTCTGCAGCATGTTGGCCGGCGCGGACACTCAAGATGATACTGCAACGCCAAGGCCCAACGCGAGAGACGGCCCACTCAGCCTACATAATTCTTTACGGTTCATTGTCTTGATCTCGGTCTTGATCGTCGATGGCGTGCCTGTCGGGCAACATGCGTTGATGCAGGATGCGGCAAACCAAAACACCCCCCGGCTCCTGACGGTAGAACACCACGTGCCTGCCATGCCCCAGACGGCGCAAGCCAGGGCGGACCTCATCACAGAGCCGACCTAGCGCTGCATTGTCAGCCAGCATCTGGCAACAGGCTTCAAGATCGCCGAGATAACGGTCGGCCTGGGCACTGCCCCATGTGCGCAGGGTGTAATCGGCGATACTCAGCAGGTCGGCCTCAGCGCGACGCGAAAATCGAAACCCAGCCACGTCTAGTGCGAAACGGGAAGCTTGATGGCCTTACGGACGCGCCGGAAGACGTTGCCCCTGGTGATACCGCTGGCATCGCCTTCGTCAATCGCCGCCCGAAGAGCTGCAAGCTTGGCTTCGTACTGCCGTTCTTCGCGCTCCAGGCTCCGCAGCCCGGCGCGCACAACCTCGCTGGCATTTTCGTAGTGCCCGCTCTTGATCTTTCTGGCCACGAAGCGGTCAAGACCGTCGGTCAAATTGACATTGCGGGTAGGCATAGCAGCGCCCTCTCCATGGATGTAAACCGCAGCTTCATTCTAGCAAGATTGGCAAAGATTGCTAATCGCAACGTCGAGCATTAGGCTGGTTCAGCTCCCACGCCCGTCGACGGCTACAACCAGTCGCCTGCTATCGGTGGCGCGGTTGTCACAAGAACCACGCCCCCCTACAATCTTCCAGTAATGTCTTCCACCACTTCCCCGCTCGAGACTTCCCTTTCTAAAGTCCGCCGTCGCAATCCTGCGCTTCGCATTCTCTACTACGCTGTTTGCCTGCTACTGGTGGCGCTTATCGCGGCGATTTGGTGGGCCTACTGGATCGCCCACTCTGCCCTGCCTCAACTCGATGGCAGCGTCGCGGTGCCGGGGATCTCCTCCAAGGTACGCGTGGTGCGCGATGGACACGGCGTCCCGACAATTGAAGCGTCTACGCTCGAAGACTTATTTTTCGCCCAGGGATATGTAACCGCGCAGGACCGGCTGTGGCAGATGGATATCATGCGCCGCGCCGCCGCCGGAGAACTTTCGGAGGTGATCGGCGAAGCCACGGTGAAACTCGATCGCCAAGCGCGGATTCTAGGACTGCGGCAGGCGGCCGAAGCGTCCGAGAAGCTTATCTCGTCGCGCGACCGCGCCTTTTTTAACGCTTACGCGCGCGGTGTGAATGCTTTTATCGATTCGCATCGCGACCGGCTTTCGCTCGAATTCCGGCTGATGAAGTACGCGCCGCGGCCTTGGACCGTGACCGATTCCCTGCTCATCGGCGCGCGCATGGTTCAGGATTTGAATCACTACAGCTATGCGCGTGCCCTCGAGCGCGAAAAAATTCTGCCAAAGCTTGGACCTGAGCTGACGGCGGACTTGTATGTGAATTCTTCGTGGCGCGATCGTCCGCCGACTGAGGTGCGGCGGATGGAGGACGATCCGGGGGCGCACAGCGGCGACGAAAAGGACAACGATGACGAGGACGACGACGAGGAGATTGAGCCAGAGGGTGGCCCGGGCCGGATTACGTCGGCGCCGGATTCCGGAACCCTGCCCCAGGGGCATCCTTCATGGGCCCAGAAAAATCCTGTAGAGACGGGGCTTGTCCCCTCTAGAGCCGCCACCGCCTTCGAAGCTGTGCCCATCACAGCTTTGCCCTACGCCGAAGAGGCCGACTTGTTTCGGCCGGGATCGAATAACTGGGTCGTATCGGGCCGGCATACGGTGTCGGGGAAACCTCTGCTCTCGAACGATATGCACCTCAACCACCAGATGCCGAACTTATGGTATGAGGCGCATCTGAAGGCAGCAATATTAAAGGCAGGGATCGCGCAAGCGGGAACCAAGCCCGGCGAAGCAGAAACGAAGCCCGGCAGCTTCACCTTCGATGTCGCGGGAGTCACGCTCCCCGGCGTTCCCTTCGTCATCGTCGGCCACAATCAGCGCATCGGCTGGGGGTTCACCAACGTCGGGCCCACGGTGGAAGACGACTTCATCGAAGAGTTCAATGCGCAAGGCCAGTATAAGACTCCGGCAGGATGGGTTGAGGCGCAGCGCCGGCAGGAAACGATTCACGTCAAAGGCAAGCCCGACGTGACTTTCGACGTGGTGACCACTCGCCATGGACCCATCATCACGGATCTGATTCCCGGCGAGACGCGCAAGATCGCCCTGCGCTGGACGCTGCAGGACGGCGAAGGATTGGTATTTTTCGACGTGGATTCCGCGCAGAACTGGGAGGAATTTCGCAAAGCTTTCTCGAACTTCATCGCGCCCGGGCAGAACGTGATGTATGCCGACGTTGATGGCCACATCGGTTATCAGGCCACGGGGCGGGTGCCGGTCCGCGCCGCGGGCGATGGCAGCTTGCCGGTCAGCGGCAGCGATGACGCGCACGAGTGGAAGGCCTGGATTCCCTTCGACGAGATGCCGCGCATTTACGATCCGCCGACGGGCATTCTGGCGACGGCTAATGGCCGCATCACTCCCGACGGCTACAAGTATTCGATCAGCACCGAGTGGGGCGCTCCCTGGCGCACCGATCGCATCTATCGCGTGCTCGAATCGGGCAAGAAGTTTGCGCCTGCCGATATGCTCGCGCTGCAGATGGATGTCTCGTCTACTTACGACCGCCTCTGTGCCGACAAGTTTGTGTACGCGATCGATCACGCCTCCAGCGCCTCGGAGCGCGCCAAGCGGGCAGCCGACATTCTGCGCGACTGGGATGGCCGCATGTCGGCCGATTCCGCCGCTCCGACCATTGAAACGAAAGCGCGTCAGGAACTCGTGCGCATGTTGCTGGAGCCGAAGCTGGGTGCGGCGTCTGAGGGCCCAGATCAACTTGATTCAAAGTCAAGTAATTCGAAATCGAGTCCGAAATCAGACGCGCAATTAGCCGCCGAATCAGGCGCGCTGAGTTGGAAGAGCTATCGCTGGATGATGGCATCCGTGTGGCTGGAGAATGTGCTCACCAGGCAGCCGGCACGCTGGCTGCCTCCGGGCTACTCGGACTATGGAACTCTACTCACGGCGGCGGTCGAGAACGCTGTAAAGCGGAAGCAGACCCAAGGCACAGCGAGTCCTCTGTCCGGCGAATCGCCTGCTCCTTCCGGCTTTGCCCCATCCGACCTCAATCAATGGAAGTGGGGAAAGAATTATCCCGTGGAAATCGATCATCTTGTGCTCAGCCAGCTTCCGTTGATCGGGCGCTACACGGGTCCGGGGTCGCATCCGCTGAGCGGGAGCACAGCCACAGTGAAGCAGGTGGGCCGCCGCTTCGGCCCTTCGGAGCGGGCAACCTGGAACTTTGCGAACTTCGACGAGAGCACGCTGACCCTGGTAACGGGAGAGAGCGGAATCTTTCTCAGCCCGTATTACATGGACCAGTGGACGGCGTGGTACGGAGGCTCGACGTTCGTATTTCCCTTTTCGCAGGCAGCGGTCGAGCGGCAGCGGACGCATGAGATGACGCTGGAGCCGAGGTAGCGAAAAGTTCCTATAGTGCCGATGGCGAAACCCCAGGTCTCAAAAGCGAGACCTGGGGGGTCCCATATTCTTTTGATCTTCATCAATGCGTCAGCTTGAACACCGTCCCATGGCCTTTCACGCCGCCACCGTAGGTAGTACCGTACAGATTGCCGTGCGTATCAAACACTAAAGCGCCGTAAGGAGTTTTTCCATCCTTAGTTGCGCCAAAGCTATGCAGTACGGTTTCATTGCCGACAGTATTGATTTCAAAGACGGTTCCGTCGCCGTAGGTTCCCCCTTTTGTTGTAGTGCCGTACAGGTTTCCCTCTGAGTCGAGCACTACGCTTGCCTCAGGATACTTCCCGTCATTACTAATCAAGCCGAAGCTGTAGAGCGCCGTTAGATTGCCGGAAGTATCCAATTTGAATACTGTTCCGAATCCGTAGGTTCCGCCGTCGTAGGTGGTGCCATAAATGTTGCCGTGGCTGTCCAGCACTACGCCAGCGTACGGTTTCGCTCCAGTTGGAGTTCCGGTGAAGCTGGCGAGCTGGTCCTCGCCATCGGCATCGGCGGCAACCAACTTGAATACCGTCCCATCGCCGTCCGTCCCATTGGGCTGGACACTCCCGCCCGTAGTCGTGACCCCATAGAGGTTGCCTTCCGAATCGAACACTACGCCACCGCGGGGAATGGTCCCGTCCGTACGGCCCGTGCGGAAAGTGTGAAGGATGGTCTCATCTCCGCTCTGATCCAGCTTGAATACAGTTCCATCTTGGTTGCCGTTGGCACCGCCTGTCTGGGTTGTGCCATATAAGTTTCCCTGGGAATCCAGCAACACGCCCGAGGGATCTGCGCCAATGGGCATACTAATGACGGTTTCGTTGCCAGCCATGTCGAGCTTGAACACCTGCGGACCACTCCATGTAGTGCCATAAACGTTGCCCTTCGTATCCAGCGTTACTCCGGCGTGCGGATTTGCCCCGTCTCCTGCGCTAACACCTTTGAAGCTGTACAGCACGGTTTCGCCACCGCTCGTAGGAATCTCGAAGACCGTTCCGTCGTTGTGCGCGCCACCAGCCCAGGTGGTGCCATACAGGTTGCGCTGTTTGTCCAATGCCAGACCGGCATAGGGATTTGCGCCATCCGGCGTGCCGGTAAACGAATACAGCACGCTATAGGTCTGGGCTTGTGCTGGTCGAGCGGCGATCGGCAGCAGCGTGGCAAGCATAGCCAGCGTCAAGGCGACGCGGACCGCCGCCGCTGCCAGTATCGTCGAGCGGGGTTTTGCTGTGACGTTCAGAAAGGTTGGAATGGGCTTTCGTCCTAGGGCTGGTTTCTGCGGAATTCATAGGGTCTCTCCTTGGTAGCGGCGGTGGGTAAGCTTTCGGTTTAGTTCTGGGTGGCTGAATCCTGGATGCCTAGGAAGATCTGTGCAAGTTCGGATCTCATGGCACACAAAGGCCCCTCGGCTAAAGCTCTTGGGTGAGACGTGCGGGAGAGACGTGCTCTGGAGGACCGATTCGAGGCAGCGCATAAGCGCCTCCAAAGCGGACTACGCTTCTTTAGCCGGAAACTGGGGGGGACAAAACCGGCCTGACAGGATGTACGGGTAACTCTACTTACTCAGGAATACCCTGTCAAATAGGGGTCTTACAGCGTACCTACTCGGGGATACTCGGACACTAAGAGTCACGAAGCAAACAAAAAACGGCGGCGCTTGTCCGCCGGCCCGGAGCTCGTTTGTCAAAACTAAAAACAAACGCCAGAACGAAGTACGAGTAGCAAACGGCGAGTGGCGAACGACACCCGCGAACGCACCCCTAGAAATCCACCGTCACGACATCATAGAAATCGCCGACCAGCCCGAAGATCTGGCCGGGATTATACTGGTCGTTCGGGTTGTACTCCAGGGCATCGATAGTGCAGTCGTAGATGTATAGGGCTCCGCCCTCGTCGGCCACACCCTGGCCTTGGACAACATACACCACCTGCTGCGGTAATGGGTTTTGCCCCACTTCCTCATTGCGCTTGGCGATAGGCTGAATGCCGGTCACGTCTCCATTTGCGGGAGGAATCACCACACCGCCGGGTGGAGCGCTGCCTACTGGAGTCGTCAGCGTGTTGTAGATGGAGAGACAGCCGCGGACCTCGGTCCCGGCGGGCGGCGGCAAGTAAGGCGGAAGGATCTCGGTGCAGGTGTGAGCGCCGATGAAGAGCTGTCCATTGGGCCCGAGGGCCATGAGGTCGTGATATCCGTCGGTGATGACGATGGGTGCGGTATTGGTGACGGACAGCGGAGGGGTGAGGCTAATGATGGTGAGCGCTCCGCACGTGGTCGCCGCTGTGGTCTGGCCGGTGCAGGGCTGCGAGGGAACTCCGCCGGCATATGGCGTGCCCGCCACATACATCGTCGAGGAGTTTACGACTAAGCCAACGGTAGCGCCGCCCGGAACCGGAACCGCTGTACCCGGAGTCGGCGGGGTGGTTGTGAGATCGACAGGCTGAACGCTAGCCTGCACTCCGCCGCATTCGGGTCCGCAGTTTAATAGGTATGCGATCGTGTCGTCGCTGCTGAAAAATGCTGCAATCGGATGATCGATGCCAACGCCACCGAAGGTGGTGACTACCGTCGCGCCCGGAATCCCTATATTCGACGGCGTGATCACCGACACTGTGTCGGCCACGGAATCAGGGCCTTCGCTGAAAGCTAGAATCTGGTTGCCGCCATTGGAGATTGACAGATATTGAACCGCGGGAATGTTGACCTGGCCCACAACGCTCGTGCCGCTTATCGAAATGACCTCCACTACTCCGGGCGATTGCCCTATCACCGGAGCGGTGGGCACGGCAATATACGCAGTTGAACTATCCGGAGAAACCACGAAGCTCTGGGTCATGCCGGGTAAAATCACGTGCCCCGCGGCGGTCTCAGTGCTGTTGTTGATGATGGTGAACTGATTGTCGGACGATGCCAAGCCGCTGCCGCTGAAGATCAAGGTATCGGCCAGGTTGGGCGTGACTACCATCGTTCCCGGGTTGTTGCCGGCGGCGATGGGCGCGACATTGGCGCGCACGTCCGCCGCGGCGTTGACGATATCCACTCCAGCCGACGCGGAACCGGCCGAAACGTAATTCGTAACGAAGGCGCGGTAAGCAATGCCACTGGTTTTCGGCGCGGGCGCAGAGCTCTTACCGCCGCAGCTGAGCCACAGGCTGGCAAGCAGCAGGACGAATAGGAGAAGCAGGGCGTTTCCCAAACCCGCTTTTCTCAAACCTGCTTTCTTTAAACAAGGCTTTCTCAAAACTGGTTTTCTCAAAAGCTGGAACTCCAACCTCAAGCCGGATAATCACTTGGATGCAGAACAAGGATTATAGCAAAGGAGTTTGAGGGCAAGTTTCAGAGTTTAGGGTTTCGAAGATGCAAAATTCACGGGCGCAGGCACTTCCTTGAAACTCTGAACCCTTGAAACCGTTGCCTTTGACTTTTCAATGATTCAATGCCTCAATCGCTCAATGATTCAATTATTTCTCCCCTTCTAGTATTCTCAAAGCAATGGCGCAAAACTTTATCGAACGCCTGAAGCAGTCGCCCGTGCTCTGCGACGGAGCTATGGGCACGCTTCTCTATGCCAAGGGCATCTTCATTAATCGCTGCTACGACGAGCTCAACCTGTCGCAGCCGGAGCTGATCCGAGCCGTCCACCACGATTATCTGCAGGCGGGCGCGGAGATTATTGAAACCAATACTTTCGGCGCCAACAGCTTTCGCCTGGCGCGGCACAGCCTGGCCGACCGGGTGCGCGACATCAACATCGCGGGCGCGCAGGTCGCTCGCGAAGCCGCCAAGAGTTTCGACGTCTGGGTCGCCGGATCGATCGGCCCGCTCGGCGTCCGCATCGAGCCGCTGGGCAAGACTTCGTTCGAAGAGGCCCGCACCGCATTTCGCGAACAGATCGAAGCCCTGGTCGAAGGCGGCGTCGATCTGCTTATGCTCGAGACCTTTGGATACCTTGAAGAGCTGCATCAGGCCGTGCTCGCTTGTCGCGACGTAAACCCGAAGATTCCCATCATCGCCCAGGTCACGATTGACGAAGATGGCGATTGTCTCGATGGCTCCGACTCCGAGGCCTTCGCCGCCCGGCTGACCGAATGGGACGTTGACGTACTCGGCATCAACTGCAGCGTAGGACCGGTCGCCATGCTCGACGCCATCGAGCGCGTTCGAGCCGTGACTTCCCTGCCCCTGGCCGCGCAACCGAACGCCGGCATGCCGCGCTCCGTCGAAGGGCGCAACATCTATCTCTGTTCGCCGGAATATATGGCCAGCTACACGCGTAAATTCGTGGCCGCGGGAGTGCAACTGATCGGCGGCTGCTGTGGCACCACGCCCGATCATATCCGCGCCATGAAGTCGGCCCTACGTGTCGGCGCGGCGCGCGGCAAAACCGCAGTCACGGAGGCAATTCCTTCCGCCGCCCCGAAGGCCCCGGCGACCATCCCAATAGCGGAGCGCTCCAAGCTGGGCGCCAAAATCGCCGCCGGCGAATTTGTCACCATGGTTGAAATCGTACCGCCCAAGGGCATCGACATTCGCAAAGAGATCGAGGGCGCGCGCTTCGTCAAGTCGGTTGGCGTGGACGCGGTCAACATCCCCGACAGCCCGCGAGCCTCGGCGCGCATGAGCAACCAGGCGCTGTCGCTCCTCATGCAGCAGACAGTCGATATCGAAGCCATCCTGCATTACACCTGTCGCGATCGAAACGTGCTCGGCATTCAATCCGACTTGCTGGGCGCGGCGGCGACCGGCATCCGCAACCTGATCTGCATAACCGGCGACCCGCCGAAGATGGGCAACTATCCTGATGCCACGGCCGTCTTTGACGTGGATGCAATCGGACTGGTCAACATCGTCCACAACCTGAACCGCGGCCTAGACCTGGGCGGAAACCCTATCGGCGCCGGAACCAGCTTCGTCATTGGAGTAGGCGCAAACCCCGGTCTCCCCAACTTAGACGAAGAGATCAAGCGCTTCGAATACAAAGTGCAAGCAGGAGCGGAATACGTTGTCACCCAACCGGTCTTCGACCTCACGCTGCTCGATAATTTCCTGAAGCGCATCGAGCACTGCCGCATTCCCGTGGTCGCCGGAATCTGGCCGCTGGTCAGCGCCCGCAACGCCGAGTTCATGAAGAACGAGCTGCGGGTCTCCGTGCCCGATGAAATTCTGAATCGCATGACCAAAGCCGCCAGCCCGCAGGCGGCTCGCGAGGAAGGCGTGGCCATTGCCCGCGAAATGCTGAGCGCGGTCCGCGAACGGGTCCAGGGAGCACAGATCAGCGCTCCCCAGGGCCGATATACCTCCGCGGTCGACGTTCTGGAGGCTCTGGGATCGAAACGTGCGACCTCGGTTTAGAGTTTTTTACACGCCGGTTTAACTTTTAAACACCTTCGTTTAATTTTGAAACGCCCCCGTTCAAAAAGCCTGTTCAAATTGCAAAAATTAACTGGACATTTCTTCGCCCAAGCTGCATTACAATAGATGTGGGAGCAATTGGATTGGTCAAGTTTGAAGAATGCCTCGAGCGCTTAGAGAAGATCGTTCAGGACCTGGAAAAAGGGGAGGTGCCCCTGGAAAAGTCTCTAACACTGTTTGAAGAAGGCATGCAACTTTCCGCCACCTGCAGGAAGCAACTCGAGGAGGCGGAAGGAAAAGTGGAGATTCTGTTAAGGCAAAACGGAAAGCTCCAAGCCGAACCGTTCGAGCCCCCGGCCGAGAAAGCGTTGCGGAAGTAAAGCAAACGCTAAACGTGCTCGGATCGGATTTCTCAACGCCAACGCCTGTGTCAGCCGCACTGCTGCCGCAGCCAAGGCCGCCGCAAAACTTGCGGCTACAGGGGGACCCATGGAAGCGCAAAGCGTAGTTCTCTATCAGAATGACCCCAGAACTGCAGAAATTCTGGCGGTCGGTCTTTCGCAACACTTCGATTCGGTTTATCTGGCACAGAGTCACGACGACATCGCCCCGGCCGTTGCCCGGCAGCGCGCCGAAGCGCTGGTGCTCGACCTGGAGACCTCTGGGCCGGACGAAGTTCAACGTTTGCACCATGAATTTCCCAGTCTCTGCATCGTCGGCACCCACCGGCTGGCGGACGATAAATTATGGGCCGAGGCCATGAGCCTGGGCGCATCCGACATTTGTGAGCCTCGCAAAGACCAGGTCTTGCATTCGCTGTTGAACAAGCGCGCGCGGCAAGCAGCAGCCTAGAATCAGGTCTTAGGTCTCAGGTCTCAGGATAAACCAAATCTACAAAGAGTTTCCTGAGACCTGACCTTGTTACCTAGAACCTTCTTACCTTAAATCTCGCCACTTCAAACCCTCCTCTTCTCGTTTCCCGATCCCAGAACTTCTGCACGGCCGGCTTTTCCTAAGACCTAAAACCTAAGACCTAAGACCTGATCTTGTTATACTGCGATGCCATGCTGAAACAAGTTCTGGAGCAGGGACGCGAAACAACCGACGTCGCGCTCGAACAACTTCTGCCCCCCGCCAGCCAGCATCCGACCTCCATTCATCAAGCTATGCGCCACAGCGTCTTTGCGGGAGGCAAGCGCCTGCGCCCCATCCTCTGCATGGAGGCTGGCCGCATGATCGCAAACTCGTGTGGTGACGGGGCGGAGCCTGCCCTGAGCGGAGTCGAAGGGCCCCGTCCCGGCAGAGCAGACACCCACACCATCGAATCACTCCCCCCCGGCATCGAGCAAGTAGGCGCGGCGCTTGAAATGCTGCACACCTATTCCCTGATTCATGACGATCTGCCCGCGCTCGATAACGACGATCTGCGCCGCGGCCGTCCCACCTGCCACAAAGTTTTCGGCGAAGCCATCGCCATCCTCGCCGGAGACGCGCTGCAGACGCAAGCCTATGAAGTGCTGGCCCAGCTCATCTGTTCAGCCGAGGCACGGGTCGCCATCATCCACGAAATCGCCCACGCCACCGGAACCATCGACGGCATGATCGGAGGCCAGGTCGTCGACCTCGAAGCCGAGCACAAGAAACCCGACCTCGCCACCCTCGAGTACATCCACCGCTCAAAAACCGCCGCCCTCATCACCGCCAGCGTGGTCAGCGGAGGGATATACGCCGGAGCCACGCCCTCCGATCTGGGACTCCTGCGAACCTACGGCCAGTCGATCGGCCTAGCCTTTCAGATCGTGGACGATGTGCTCGACCTGACCCAAACCTCCGAGCAATTAGGCAAAACCGCCGGCAAGGACGCCACCGCAGAAAAGACAACCTATCCCGCGCTCTTCGGAATCGAGGAATCGCTGCGCAAAGCCGACGCCCTGGTCGACAAAGCCTGTGCACAACTAAACGGCTACGGCGAAGCCGCGCAGACGCTAAAGTCCCTGGCTCACTACCTGGTCGACCGCAAGAAATAATTGTTTTGATCGTGTGGGGACCGTCCAAGCCGAGCAAAGCTCGGCAGCTGCCCAGAGCGTCTTCATAATGAGCAGCTAGCTTGATCGCACTTCACTTATCGGCCCAGCCGGCCCTTGAATGTCCACCGGTGACAGGCGTAGAGTACCTATGCTCTCGCCGTTCTCCCGCCCTTCTTCCCCTCCACCGAGCTTGTGCGCAATAGCTGCACTATGTGTGCAACTAAAGGCGGTCCGCGGATGTGCACCACAATATCTGGTGTTTTATTACTTGACCCGTCCCCGTATTCGCCGTTAGAGTGGGTCAAAAGCATGGATGACGACGATGAGGTTCGCGGTTCCGAACAGCGCCATCCAATCTAGATATAGCGGGGAACCTGAGAGGTTAACAGTGGAGGTTAGTAGTCCGAGGTTGACCCCAGGTCCACGCACTTTGCAGCGCACTCCAGCCCGCGCAAACCGAGTCCGCGGACAGCAAGTTGAAAGTCCGCTCACGAAGGAGTCACTTTGCTCAAACTTAAGAAGCTGCAAATCCTGGGGTTCAAATCGTTCTGCGATCGCACCGAGCTGAAGTTCCACGGCGAAGGCATTGCCGCCATCATCGGCCCCAACGGCTGCGGCAAGTCGAACATCGCCGATGCCATCTCCTGGGTGCTCGGTGAGCAGTCGGCCAAGTCGTTGCGCGGCTCGCGCATGGAGGATGTGATCTTCTCCGGCACCCGCGACCGCAATCCCACCGGCATGGCGGAGGTGTGCCTGACTTTGATCGACCCGGAGATCTACGGTGGTCCAGACACGAACGCGCCCACCGAAATAGAAATTCAGGACGAATTGCCGGCACAGGAATTCCAGGGTGACGAAAACTGGGACGAAGCGGAGATCCGCGCCCACGCCGCCGCGGAAACTGAGCGCGCGGTCGAGGAAGCGCAGCCTGGAAAAACCGAGGAAGTGGAAGGCGTGGCAGCGACCCAAGCTTCGTCCGAAGCTCCAAGCGCTGAAGCTCCAAGCGCCGAAGGTCGAGGCAGCGAAGCGCCCGCAAGCGACGACGCCGTAGCCGGCCCGCAGGTCGTGCTTAAAATCCGCCGGCGCAAGTTCAACCAGCAGCAACACCACGCTGGAGAAATCTCCGTAACACGCCGCCTGTTCCGCAGCGGCGACAGCGAATATCTCCTGAATGGAAAACTATGCCGCCTCCGCGACATTCAGGAACTCTTCATGGGAACCGGCCTCGGCCCCGAATCCTACGCGCTGATCGAGCAAGGACGCATCGGCCAGATCCTGAGCAGCCGTCCAACCGACCGCCGCAACATCATCGAAGAAGCGGCTGGCATCACGAAATTCAAAACGAAGAAGCGTCTCGCCGAAGCCCGCCTCGAAGACGCCAAGACCAACCTGAACCGCGTGAACGACATTTTCGAAGAAGTCACGCGGCAGATGAACTCACTCAAACGCCAGGCCAGCAAAGCCGAGCGCTACGCCAAACTACGCGATGAAATGCGCGCCAAGCTTCGCGTGGTGCTCGCCGGCAAGTTCAACCAAATGGAGCATGAGAGCGTCACCCTTGACGCTCAGCTTAATCAACTGGGCGAGGAGATTCGGCAGCAGACCGAAAGCGTCCACAAATCGGAAAAAGACCACGCCGAGCGAACCCAGCGCGGCTACGCCATCGAAACCGAAACTCGTGAAAATCGCGAGCGGCTCAACCAGATCGCCATCGAAGGCGATCGCGGCAAGGCGCGCATTCGCACCAACGAAGAGCGCTGCGCGGAACTGACCGCACGCACGGCCTCCGCCGAAGCGGAGTTGGCGCATGCTCAAACTCGCCTTACCGCGCTCGAAGCAGAACGCGATGGCCACCGCCAGGTACTCGACTCGGCCGCCGCCGATCTAGCGGGCGCGCAACAAGAACTAACGCTCAGCCAGCAGGAAACGGCCTGCGCCGCCACCAATCTCGCGACCCTCGAGCAGGAGCAGGAATCGCATCGCGCCGCCATTCTTGAAGCCGTCGGCGCAGCCTCCAACCTTCGCAATCAACTGACGCAGTCCGAGGAACGGCTCGCCGGCATTGGCCGCGAAGAGCAGCGCCTGCGCGCCGAGATCGCGACCGCCTCGTCGCAATCGGAAGCCTTCGGCGGACAGCGCGGCCAGCTTGCTCTGGAATTCGAAAGCGTTTCGCAACGCGCCAGCGCCCTGGCCGCAGAGATCGCCAGCCTGCGCGAGACGCTCGACACCAAACGCGCGGCCGAGACGGACACCAAGAAGCATCTCGATTCCATCCGCTCCGAATATGCCACCGCACTCGGCAAGAAGGGCTCGCTCGAAGCCGTCATCGCCGAGCACGGCTACTCGACCGAGTCGGTGCGCCGCCTGTTTCAATCCGGGGCCATGCAGGGCGGAAATACTCCTGCCGGTGTGCTCGCCGATTTCCTCGAAGTCGAACCCCGCTATGAGCGCGTAGTCGAAGATTTCCTGCGTGACGAGCTGAACTTTGTCGTAGTCAAGTCATGGGACGCCGCCGACGAAGGCCTGCGCCTCCTTCGCTCCGACGTCAACGGACGGGCTACATTTCTTGTGCATCCCGAGGACTCGCAGGCGAAGTTCTCGTTTTCCGCCGATGACAGCCATCACTACTCGCCGCTCAACGACACCGTCATCCCGCTGAAGAACTCGATTCGCGTGCTGAATGGATTCGGCAAGTCGCTCGAAGTAATTCTGCCCAAACTCGGCAATGGCTACATCGTGCCCGACCCGGCCGCGGCCCGCGAACTCGCGCTCTCCAGTCCCGACGCGTTCTTTCTCTCGCAGACTGGAGAATGTTTTCACAACGTAACCGTCACCGGAGGCAGGCAACGCAGCGAGGGGCCGCTTTCGATGAAGCGCGAACTGCGCGATGTGTTGCACCTGCTCGAAGAGCTGGAGCGAGCTCTGCGCGAAAGAGAAATGCTCGCGCTTACTCTTGGCCGCGAAATCAAGGAGCACACTTCGCTGCTCGACCGTCTCGAAGAAGATAAGCGCGAGGCTGAGAAGCAGGCAATGACCTCCGGACATCTGTTACAGCAACTCGAAAGCGAGATGACGCGCGTGCGCGAACGGATCGCGATCAGCGAACGCGAACTACAGCGGCTTGCAGAAGAACGGCAGGAGCAGGAGGCGCAAATCGCCGCCCGGCAAGCGGAGCTGGCCACAATCGAGCAAGCACGCGCGCAGTTCGAAACCCAGCTCGCTGCCGGGCAAGACCGTTTGGCAGCGCTGCGCAGCCAACGTGACGTTGCCGCCGAAACCGCTTCCGAGCGCGCCGCCCGCGTGGCCACTCTCGCCGAGCGCCACCGTTCGGCCAGCGCATTGCTTGAGCGCATCGAGACGCTGGTCGCCGAAATGCGTGAGCGGGCCGGTGCTTTGCAGGTGCAAATGGAATCGGCCGGCGCTGAAATTGCGCAGCGCCAAAATGAGAGCGTTCAACTCTCCGCGCAATTCGTCGAGTTCGAAGCCGAGCGCAATGCCGGAGAAGCTCGCGAAGGCCTGCTCCAGCTTGAGTCGGAACAACTACGGGCACGTCTAGCCGAAATTGATGAACTACTTCGAAACACGCGCCAGCAGCTTGATGTAGCGCGCGACCGCCGCGGCGAACTGTCGGCAACGTCAGCCAAGCTGCAATCCGACCTGCAGCATCTCGCCGACACTTGCCTCAACGAGCTCGGGTTGGAACGCGCCGTTCTGATGGCCGACACCACGATTTCGCTAATCGCTGCGGATGAACTTGCCGCCGAAGATAAGGCCCACCGCGAAATGCGGGCGCGCCTCGACGCCATGGGGCCGGTCAACATGATGGCGCTTGAAGAATACAAAGAAACGGCGGAACGCCACGAATTCCTCTCTACGCAAAGAAAAGACCTGCTCGATGCCATCGCCGACACAGCCGCCACGATTCGCGAGATCGATGTCGTCTCTAGGCAGAAATTCGAAGATGCCTTCAACAAGATCAACGAAAACTTCCAGGCCACGTTCCGCAAGCTGTTTGGTGGCGGCCACGGCTTCATGCGGCTCACCGACATCGAAAACAGCGCGGAGAGCGGCATTGACGTGGTCGCGTCTCCTCCCGGCAAAAAACTGCAGAACGTGCTGCTGCTTTCGGGCGGCGAAAAAGCGCTCACCGCGCTTGCGCTCCTGGTCGGCATCTTCCAGTACACGCCCAGCCCATTCTGCATTCTCGACGAAGTCGACGCTCCACTTGACGAGGCTAACATCTCGCGCTTCACCGAAATGGTGCGCGAGCTGAGCGTGCAGACCCAGTTCATCCTGATCACCCACAGCAAACGGACCATGAGCATCGCCCCCGTGCTGTATGGCGTGACCATGCAGGAGCCGGGCGTTTCGAAGCTGGTTTCAGTTAGATTCGGGGCAGCGTAAAACCTAAGGAGTGTTGAATATGAGCCGTCTTTACATCAAGACAATAAATCGCGAGGACAACCCCCACACCTTTGCCTTTACTTCGGCCATAGAGGGTGCTTGGTATTGGAACACGGAAGAACAGCCGACTCGCTTTTTCCGTGTGATTAGCGATTGGGGAGGGATTAGCGTCAAGTCGCCGATTGGAACTTGGAAAGAGCGGCCTTTGCGCTGACTTTCGTGTCGAGACACGACCGCAGGGCGGGTTTGCCGTATCCTGTGAACACCCATTTCCGCTGGGATAGCTAAGGCAGAGGTGCAGTAACGGATTCCCGTTCCGTCTCGACCGCTCGCTTTCGGGATTTTTCGATCCATGGTGCAATGTACACATCGGATGTATAATGTGTACATCATGTCCGAATCAGCAGTTCTCACTCTCCGCCTCGATGCCAAACTCAAGAAACAACTCGACCGTTTGTCGAAATCGATGAACCGGAGCCGCTCTTTCGTCGCCGCCCAGGCGATCCAGGAATTTGTCTCGGTGAATGAATGGCAGATCAATGAAATCAAGAAGGGCCTTGCCGAGGCCGACGCCGGCGACTTTGCCAGCGACGAGGAAATGCAGCAGACGATCAGGCGCTTGACGCGACGTGCGCGTTAACTGGCTACGAGCGGCACGCGCGAACCTGATTGCCGTGTCCGAGTACATCTCCCAAGACAATCCCGATGCCGCTGCCAGGACTGTGGCCGCAATCGTAAGAGCGGTCGAAGGGCTGGAACATTTCCCGGCTCTCGGTCGTCCCGGTCGAATATCCGGCACTCGCGAATTAGTTGTCTCGGGAACTCCGTACATAGTTCCCTATCGTGTGCGCGGCGATGTTGTACAGTTGATCCGTGTCTTCCACGCCTCCCGTAAATGGCACAGCCAGTTTTGAGGGCGAATCTAAATTTACTTCGCTTCTCCCTTGACGAAGCATGCTCTTTCCTGCTTGCAACCGCAAAAATCCGCTGCCTCTTTTTCCAGAGCCTTCCTCAGTTTTTCCACATCCTAGTCTCTCGAAAACCGGCTCTGGACAAGGCTTCTAGCTTAGACTTGATCTGTCAACAGTTTTCCATCCATGCCCAGGCGGCACAATCTTCGGCGTGTGACGGAAAGCGTTGACAAATTTTTCGCGACAGCTAGAATACGCAAGGTTTTCTGGCAGTGAATTTTTCCCGACACTTAATTTTCCAGGCAGTTAATTTTCGCAGTTAATTATCTATGAGCCCCCAAATTTTAGATCCCGTCCTGCTGCAAACCGATTACCCCGAATTGGAGCTTCATGCCAGCGGCAAAGTCCGCGACGTCTACAATCTCGATAGCGACCATCTTCTCTTCGTCGCTACCGACCGCATTTCAGCCTTCGATTACGTTCTGGCCACCGGCATTCCCCACAAGGGCCGGGTACTGACCCAGATTTCGCTGTTTTGGTTCGACTTCCTCAAAGATATTGTCCCCAACCATTTCGTCACCGCCGATGTAGAACGTTACCCTGCGGCGATTCGCAGCCATGCCGCCGAGCTTCGCGGCCGCTCGATGATGGTGATGCGCGCCGAGATGTTCCCCGTGGAGTGCGTCGCCCGCGGCTATCTTTCGGGTTCGGGATGGAAAGAATACAAGGCCACGGGCTCGGTCTGCGGCATCAAGCTTCCGGCGGGATTAAAAGAATCTGACCAACTGCCGGAGCCGATCTTCACCCCCGCGACTAAGGCCAACACCGGCCACGACATCAACATTTCATTCGAAGAAATGTGCAAGCTGGTCGACCCCGGCTTGAGCCGCCAGCTTCGCGACCTCACCTTGCACATTTACAAGAACGCCGCGGATTATGCGCGCCAACGTGGCATCATCATCGCCGACACCAAGTTTGAATTTGGACAAACCGCCCAGGGCATCACCCTGGCGGATGAAGTGCTCACACCCGATTCCTCACGCTTCTGGCCGGTCGAGACCTATCAACCGGGCAAGGCGCAGGATTCTTACGACAAGCAGTACGTACGGGATTACCTCGAAGAAATTCGCTGGAATAAGCAACCGCCCGCGCCTGCCCTTCCCCAAAACGTTGCGCTGCGGACCAGCGAAAAGTACCTCGGGGCATACCGTCAATTGACGGGACGCGAGTTGGAGATCTAACTCGCATCTCCGCTGTTATTGCATCGGCCATTGCATTCGGATTGCGGCGCTAAGCAGTCTTGGGCAGAGACGGGGCTCGCCCCGTCTGGCGCCGCTCAGGAGCTATGTTCGAACACTATGTTCGAGCACGAACGGTTGCATTGGAAGCACGAGGATCGCACCATGTGCGCTTAAATCATGTGCGCCTAAATAATGAGCATTGCGGATTGGATCATCCTCGGCTTTCTGTTGTTTTCCGTGGCTGGGGCAGCCATGTCCGGCTTCTTTCAAGAGGCGTTTGGCCTGGCTGGTTTGGTCGTCGGATATTTGCTGGCCGCCTGGCAGTATCATCGCCTGGCTGACTGGTTCGCGCCTTATTTGAAATCGCCGTGGTTGGGCGAGATTGCCGGTTTCCTGATTATTTTTTTCGCGGTCCTGATCGTTGCCGGCTTTGCCGGTCGGATCGCGCGCTGGGCGATGAAGAAAGCTGGTCTGAGCGCTATCGACCGGCTGCTGGGAGCAGTCCTCGGACTGTGTCGCGGCGCCCTGATTGTGGCTATAGTTCTCACCGCCGTGGCTGCTTTTGCCCCTGCGGCGAACTGGATCGAGAGATCTCAGCTGGCTCCGTATTTTCTGGTGGGTGGAAGAGCAGCGATCTGGGTCGCGCCCGCGGAGTTGCGGCAACGCTTCTACCAGGGCTTGGATTACATGCGGCAGATGCATGCGGCCGCGGGTTCCGCGGTCCCGATGTCATCCGGTCCGTCGAAGTAACTCGCCCGAATTTGTAAGTGAATTTCAAAGAGTTATACGTTGTGAAAACGCGAAAAGAGGCGGCACGTGAAAGATCAACTGGAAGCACTCATTCTTCAGATGTACAAAAGCAATATTCTTTATTCCGAAGCGGTTCGAGAGTTCAAAAAGCGCTTCATCATCACCGTTCTTGAAGAAAACCGCGGAAATCAGTGCAAGGCCGCGCGCCAATTAGGCATGCACCGCAACACGCTGAGCCGAACCATGCAGGAGCTTAAGATTGATGTTCGTCCCTTGCGCGCAGGCGCGCGGCGTCCGCCACACAGCGCGCGTCCCGTCCCTCTCGATCGAAAACAGGTGCGCTAGTTCAGGTCTCAGGTCTCAGGAAAACCATAAGGTTCGGTGGCGCAAGTAAAACGGCGGTCCCGATTGGGACCGCCCTGACCTTTCCTCGTATCTATCCTCGTTCCCGTAGAGACGTGCTCCGAAACCGCCCTTACGGCCTGTGATGACGTCTTAATTCTTATTGCGCTTATTCTTATTCTGACTTCGTCTTCCTTACTGCGTCGTCTTGTGGTGCGGAGTTGGCTTGGGCGCCGCTTTCACCAGCAACGCTCCGCTGTCCATCGTCATCACGAACGGCTTCGCCACATAAGAGACCGGCGTTCCTGCGAACTGGAAATCCGTATCCTCTTTCGGCATATCCTTTTTCGGAATCACTCCCGCCATGGTCAGATCGATGTCGGCACGCTTGGCATCGATATCGTCCGAACTCCCGGCCAGCGTCAGTTTGGTCGGCTTGGCTTCGGCATCGAGGCTGATGATGTGAGCCACCATCTGCAACGGCTTCCCTTTGAGCGTGCTCCATACCTTTTCGGCGTCTTCAGGGGTGCCCTCGGAGAGAACCATCTGCCATTCCGCAAAACTCATGTCCTCGACTTTCTTGGTCTTGACCAAGGTCGCAGCCTGCTCGGCAGGAGTTGGCGGCACGTACTTCGCGATCGCGAAATCGGCGGGCGGCAGCGTGGTCGTGGCGGTCTTCGTCATCAGATCGTTCCATCCGTCTTCGCTGCCGTGATACTTTACGTATCTGCTCTTGCCAAACTTGGCAATTTGATCTTTGCCTGCTCCGGTCTGCAGATTAGCGGCGCGCGCGATGAAGAAAAGTCCATCCACATCATTTTCAGCCGGTCCGGCCGCCAAGTACGCCAAGCCCAGGTAGTACACCTGGGTCAGGTTGTTGGGTTCGGCTTCCACGCCTGCCCTAAGATACTTTTCGGCCTTTGCATAATCCTTGGCCGTGTACGCGGCCATGCCGGCAGCATTGTTGAAGATTCCCGCGGTCGTCTGTTTCAGCTTCTCCCAATCGGCTGCCGACGTGCCCTGCGACTGGGTCGCTGTCTGCAGACACTGCAACCCTTTTTCGCCAGTTTGGCCAGCATCAGCGAGAGTCTGTTGTGCGTTCGGGCCCGTCGCCGATGCCTGTTTGGTATAAGCGATCAAGGCCAACGCCCGCAGGTTGCATGGATCGACCTGCAGAATTCTCTGCGCCGTGTCCAGCATCTTCGGCTGATTGTTCGTCTTCTGGTAGGCGATCATCAGGAGTTCGAGGGCATCTTCTTTATAGGAGCTGTTCGGAAACTGCTTCACAAACGCTTCAAAGCCGCTGATCTTGGCCGCGTCGTCCGTCTGTTGCTCGGCGCCCATGTACGCGTTGTACTCCGCCGGATCCTTCATCTCTTTTTTCGGCGCAGGTGCGGCAGTCTTTTGGGCGGGTGCGGCGGTTGGGGCGGCGGCAGGTTGTGCCAGCGCGGCGGTTTGAGCGAAGGCGGTAACTGCGGCTACCAGCAACATCGCGAGAACGATCTTCTTCATTTCCTGTGGCTCCTTAACTCTTCGGGGGAAGCTGGAATCGACATCGAGCCCGATTCCACGAACGCTGGCGTCGGGCTTGCACCGTGCATCACTGCATGATGCAGGCTTGCACTTTGCAGCTTAAAACCTTTCTATGCTCCGACCGACCAACTATGGTCCGAAATTTCCGGGCCGTCGATTGCGCCGATCGCTTCAATCGCGTCAATCAAAAGAGCGCGGCTAACATTATTCCGGTGAGCGGATTATAAGGATGTAGTTCCGCGAAGGCAAGCGCCTTGCTCGCTCCATCGTTCATGCTCGACCCACAGCGCCACGGAGATCCCGCGCAACCGTCAGCTGCAGCAAATTTCCTCCGACCTATTCTTTATGATGCAAAATGGTGGAAAATAGAATAACCGGCCTAACCGAATTCCTAACCGAGTTAATGTTGAGTCCACGACCCCGGAGCCAGACTTTGTGACAAACATTGCGTCGTACACGACCAACCATGAGACTTCACCGCTCGACGGCCAAGTCGCCGTCATTACCGGCGCCGGACGCGGCATTGGGCGAGCCATCGCGATCACGCTCGCCGAACTCGGCGCCCACACCTTTCTCTGCGGACGTTCGCGCGCGGCACTCGAGCAGACCGCCGCTGCTATACAGAACACTGGCGGGGCGAACGCCGTCGGAAGGAATGCTGGGGAACGAAATCCGCCGGAACAAAATTCCGCGAACACAACCATCGTCAAATGCGATGTCACCGATCTCGCTTCCGTCGAAGCGCTCGCTCAGTGGGTCGACAGCGCCTTCCACCGGCTCGATATTCTGGTCAACAACGCTGGCATCGCCGGCCCCGGAGGTCCGCTCCATCAACTGCCGCCCGCGGATTGGGACCGCATCTTCAACACCAACCTGCGTGGCGCCTATTACTGCATAAAAAGCTTGGCTCCCCTGATGATCAGATCGATGATCGAATACAAAGTTCCGAGCGGCCACATCATCAACATCTCCTCTCTCGCCGGTAAAAACGCGCTGCCGAACGGCGCTGCCTACTCCGCATCGAAGTGGGGCTTGAATGGATTGACCTTTTCCGTGGCCGAGGAATTGCGCGCCCACAACATTCGCGTCTCCCTCATTTGTCCGGGTTCGGTGCACACCGATTTCAGCGAGCACGTCGGCAAGAATGCCGAGAAAATGCTGCAAGCCTCGGACGTAGCGCACGCCGTCGCGATGATCGTGACCCAGGCGCCACAATCTTTCGCCAGCGAGATCCTGCTGCGCCCGACCCAAAAACCCTAGCTCTTAGCCCTCAGTTCTCAGCCCTCGGGCTTTCCTTCGTGGACCTTAGTGAGCTTTGGGTTAATGGTCTGGCAATTTGGGCCCCCACCGTCCTCCTCACAGAGTCCATCGCGCCCAGCATTTTTTCATCACATTCGCGCGGTGAGCGCCATCACATACGCCCCTGCGCCCAATGCGAGACTATGCACCTGAATTAGTGCAGTGCCGTGCAGAGCAGCAGGTCGAGCGATCCGCTCAAAGTAGCGGACGCTCTCCGCTGCCGATCCGCGCCCGGCGTTGCATGAAATGCCTGTAGTGACGGGCTTGCCCCGTCTCCGGCCAGCAAGATGATCTTTGACAATAAAATAAGAATCCGCCGAGAAGAACCATTGCGCATGGCGGCTTGTCAAAAAACTAAGCGCTAAGTCCTTGTCGAGAAAATACTTTACCGATAACTCCTTAAAACTCAAAGACCTGGACCGTCAAAAGTACCTAACTCCATGAATCCAAAAGACTGCGGTCCAAAAAAAAATTTCATACCAGTCACCAAGGTCAAAATTCATATCCGTCATTTCAGTAATAGGAGCCACAAAATGCCCTCATATCCATTAACCATTCGTCGCTGTCAGCACATTAAAGTCAACGGCACGCAGTGCGGATCACCCGCGCTGCGCGATGAGAAATATTGTTACTACCACCTGCAGTGCCACCAGAAGAACATGCAGGTCAACCTGAACGTCCCCGCGCCAGCTGAGCGCGGCCCCATCACGCTGCCCACGCTCGAAGATGCCAACTCCATCCAGGTCGGACTGGTCGAAGTCATACGCCTTCTCGTAACCAGTCAGATCGAGCATCGGACAGCATCCCTGCTGCTGCGCGCCCTCCGGCTGGCGGCGAGCAACGTAAAACGCACCTGCTTCGAACCGCAGCACCCAACCCATGTGGTTATCGATCCGGATTGCGTCGCCCATCGTCCGATTGGCGCTACCGCGTGGTCCGTGGTTGCAGGGTGCGACTACGACGAGCTGATCAAAGACAATGTGGCGAAAGACAATGTAGTTAAAGTGGCGAAGCACAAGGTAGTAAACGACGACGCAAAGAAGCACCGGTGGTCGAAGCAACCATCAAAGCCCAACCCGGCAATCCGACCCGTCGAATTCCCGTTAAACGAATCCCCGCTAAACTCACGGCCAGATTTCGTCCATAAGCCAGAACCCGGCGCCGCTCCCGCGCGAGCGAATTGGAACTTTCGAGAGGCGCTGCTCTCTGGCTCCGAGTCGGTATCGGGCTGGTCTGTTCACTCGGGCGGACGCTCAGACAAAGTCAACCCGCTGTGCATCAGTCCTTCGACCGTCAGTGCCTCAACCGTCAGTCTTTGAACAGATTGTCGAACGCTGCGCGCGCGTCGTTCGGACGCTGACTCGGTTTGCTGGAGGTTTCCTTTTCGACCATCACTCTTGTGGAATAGAGCGGGCAATCGTTGCGTTTGTCTTTGGGAGAGATTCGAGCCGGAATCGGCTGCGTGCATTCGAAGCGAGTCGAGGGATCGAAGTGTTCGCACTGCTTGCAGGCGTGCAGGGCGAATCCGCACTTCGGACATTCGCCGATGGGGTCGGCCAGGTTCTGCAACAGCGCGCCGCATTCGGCGCAGCGTGAAACAGTGCGGGTTCCGGGCATGTTGAGCGGGCGCGGCCCAAAGGTATTTTCCCTCTTGGTCGCCGCCGGCTTCTCGAATTCTTTTTTTGCTCTGCCGCCGGAATCCTGATATCCGTGCTGGCGATATTTGCGATCGGACAAATCGTTCCTCCTGAAAACTTTCAGGCTGATTGGTCGCCTTATGGGTTGGCTTTTAGCAGTTCGCCCCTTTAGCAGTTCGCTCATTGTCCGCCTTTGCCACGAACTGCACAAGAGTTTCTTTCGCTGGACTGGTTACTTCCCCTGTAGAGACGGGGCTTGCCCCGTCTCAGCCAGCTCAACCCAAACCTGCAAGCAACCCGGCTGAGAGAACTTGAGTCCAATAGGCGGCTGGCACGGCGCCGGTCAATTGTCTTTCACATATCAGGGTGCTACCATCCGATGTAGAAAGAGATAAAGCGATTTTGAGGAGGATTTATGGCGGATGGCGAAGGCGGCGGCAGTTTCTTGTGGTTTCTGGCGGGTCTCGGAGTGGGAGCTGTAGTCGGCGTGTTGTATGCTCCGCGTTCTGGCGATGAGATGCGCGATGTGATTCGCTCCAAGGCGCAGGAAGGCACCGACAAAGCGCGGGAACAGGCGCGGCGCGCCAAGGAACACGCGAACGAGTGGGTCGATCGCGGCAGCGACGTGATCAATCAGCAGAAGGAGCGGTTCCGCTCGGCTTACGAGGCGGGACGGCAGGCCTATAACGAAACGACTGCGGGAGCCGAACCGGCCAAGAATATCTAGCGCGCGGCAAAGCAATCGGCGAACCAATGCCTACTAGTGACGATGGGAGCAGCTATGAATGACAACTACCTGATTGCTTTTGTTGCGGTCACTGGCGGCGCGGTCGTGCTGCAGGCGTTAATTCTGATAGCGCTTTACCTCACGGTGCGCAAGAGTTCGGAAAAGATGGAGGCGCTCGCCGGGGAAATCAGCAGCAAGGCCCTGCCTACCATGGAAACAATGCAGAGTCTGCTGGTGGAACTGCGGCCGAAGATCGAGACGCTGACCACCAACGTTTCCGAATCCAGCACCCTGGTGCGCAATCAGCTGCAGCGGATCGATGCCTCTCTGACCGATTTTGTTGACCGCACACGGCTCCAGGTTATTCGCGCCGATGAATTGATAACTCGAACCCTGGATAAGGTCGAGGAGACCAGTGAATCGGTGCAAAAGACGGTGATGTCTCCTCTGCGCCATGTGAATGGCCTGGTGAATGCGATCAGTACCGGCGTCGAGGTCTTTATGGGGCAGAAGAGACGGCATCCCAAGAACGGTGCCGGCGTGCCCCAGGACGAGATGTTTATCTGAATGGAGCGCCGGGCGTCCCCGCCCGGCCACCTCATAGCGGACGGGCGAGACGCCCGTCACTCCATCAGTTCACTTTATTCTTGGCCTCCACCTTGCACGCGCTCGCTGCGCACGTCGGGCACATAGATGGAGTGGATGTTTTGTTTGGCAGCCAGCTTCTGAAAGCTGGCTATATCGGCGTCGCGAACCTGGTCCCAGTGCGCCAGCAATTCGTCGGTCTGTTTCTTCAGCTTGTCGAATTCCTGATACTCAGCCTCAGTCGGCGCGGAATCGGCGAACCCGGCGACAACTAGGGAAATAAACGCCAGCCTGGCGTCGATGCCCGGAGTGTACGCTAGGGAATCTTCGCTGGCGCTGATTTTGAAATTAATCAACGGATCGCGGACTGCAATAAGCTTGGCATCGAGCGCAGTGGCGCCATCGAAAACCGCTTTCGTGGAATCGCCCGGGGGCAGCCGCTTCTTCAGGCCTTCGAGTTGTTCGCGCACATCCTGGATCTGGTTTACCGCGTCGTAGACGCGATTGAGCTGGTCGCGTACATCCATCTCCAGTTTGAACTGCTTCTCCAAATCGGGTTGCGAGGTGGTGACTCGCGGATCGATCTTGACATCGAACGAAGCCGTCTGAACTTTGCCGTTCGCGGTCAGACGCACCTGATAGTTGCCGGGCAATGCTAGCGGCCCCTTCGCACCCTCACTGTATTCCCAGAGAAAATATCCGGGAACGCGGTTGGCATCGTCGTAGTGCAGATTCCACACGAAGCGATTGAGACCATCTTCGGGCTTGATTTGCTTCTCGCGCTTTTTGTCGTCGGGGTCGAGTGGCTCATCGAGCGGCTCGTTCTTCAGGCTCGAATAGTGGCGGACCACGGTGCCGGAGGCGTCGAGGATCTCGATCTTCACTTCGTTTTTTGTTGCTTCAGCTTTGCTGGCTTCATCTTTATTTGCTTCTGGATTTGCTTGTGGTGCTTCATCCTGCTTAGGCGCCTTCTTGAAGTAGTAATAAATCACCGCGCCAGTGGGAGGATTTGTTCCGGCGAAATGGGAATGTTCGGGAGCCTCTCCGGCATGCACGCGAAACGCGGTTGCGGGCTTGTAGAGATGCATGTCTTCCTGCGCAACCGAATCTGGGTCCGAATCGGCTATCTGGCGCAGCGGAGAGACATCGTCGAGGATCCAGAAGGAACGGCCATGCGTCGCCAAAACCAGATCGTCGTTCTTGATGACGAGGTCATGAACGGGAACGATGGGCAAGTTGATCTGCAGCGAGCGCCAGTGGGCGCCGTCGTCGAAGGAGACAAAAACTCCGCGCTCGGTGCCCGCGTAGAGCAATCCTTTTCTTTTTGGATCTTCTCTTACCGCGCGCACGAACGATCCATCGGGAATGCCGGTGGTGATGCGGGTCCAACTCTTACCATAGTCTGTGGTCTTGTAGATGTAGGGAGCCAGATCGTCATTCTGATGGCGATCGACGGCTACGTAGGCGGTCGCAGCATCGTGCGGCGATGCTTCAATAAGGCTGATGCGGCTCCACTCCGGCAAATCCTTGGGCGTGACGTTTGACCACGTCTTGCCTTCATCGTGAGTGTACTGAATCAGGCCATCGTCGGTTCCGGCCCAGATCAGGCCTTTGGTCAAAGGCGAGGGAGCGATGGAAAAAACGGTGTCGTAATATTCGGTGCCGGTATCGTCAATGGTGACTGGGCCGCCGGAGGGCTGCTGCTTCGATTTGTCATTGCGCGTCAGGTCGGGGCTGATGGCTTCCCAGTGCGTGCCACCGTCAGAGGTTTTGAAGATACGCTCGCCTCCGTAGTAAATCGTGTTGGGGTCTTGGGGAGATGTAACGATGGGAGCGGTCCATTGAAAACGATGTTCCAATGCGGCCGCGCCGCGCGCATCGCCGAGTTCCGGGCTCACGTTGATGCTTTTGACCTGGTTGGTGCGGTGGTCGAAGCGCGTGATATTTCCCTGATAATCGCCGGCGTAGACGATGTTGGGGTCGGTGGGATTGGGCGCTATATAGCCGGCTTCGCCGCCTCCAACTTCGTACCAGTTCTCGCGGCCGATGGTGCCGCTATCGCTGCGGCTGGCAATCGCTACGCTCCCACTATCCTGCTGCGAGCCGTAGACGTAGTAGGGCGTTCGCGTGTCGGTGATGACGTGGTAGAACTGCGCCGTCGGCTGGTTATCTTCGCGGGTCCACGACTTTCCGCCATCGAGGCTGAGGGTAACGCCACCGTCGTTCGCGACCATCATTCGATTTGTGTCCTTGGGATCGATCCACATGCCGTGATTGTCGCCATGCGGAACTTTTACTTTATTGAAATTCCGACCGCCGTCGGTGGACTTAAAAAATTCGACATCTGCTATGTAGACAGTGTTGAAATCTTTTGGATCGGCGAAGACGTGCATGTAATACCAGGGACGCTGCAGCAGCGAGTGGTTGCTATTCACCAGATCCCAGGAGTCGCCGCCGTCGTCGGAACGATAAAATCCTCCGCCAACTTTCGCTTCGATGATGGCGTAGACGCGATCGGAGTTCGCGGCCACGGCGAGGCCTATGCGTCCGTAAGGGCCTTTGGGCAGGCCGTGCTCTTCAATTTTTTTCCACGTTGCGCCGCCGTCAGTGGAGCGATAGAACCCACTGCCGGGGCCACCGCTGGAGAGCGCCCACGGAGTGCGCCGGGCCTCCCACAGCGAGGCAAACAGGATGTGCGGATTGTGGGGATCAAAGGCAATATCGATGGCCCCGGTGTTTTCATCTTTGTAGAGGACCTTGTCCCAAGTCTTGCCGCCATCGGTCGAGCGGAAGACGCCGCGCTCGGTGTTCGGTCCGTAGGGATGGCCTAATGCCGCGACAAAAACTATATCGGGGTTGTGCGGATTCACGATTACTTTGCCGATGGCGCGCGTGTCTTTGAGGCCGACAGTTTTCCAGGATTTCCCGGCGTCGACCGACTTCCACACGCCGTCGCCTTGCGAGATGTTGCCGCGGATGCAGGCTTCACCAGTCCCGACATAAACAATGTTGGGATCGGACGCGGCTACGGCGATGCTGCCGATCGAGGGGGCTCCGTCTTTGTCGAAGATCGGGGACCAGGTGTTGGCGCCGTCGGTGGACTTCCAGACACCGCCGCCGGTGGCACCAAAGTAGTAGGTGGTGGGATCGCCAGGGATTCCAACTGCGGTGAGCGAACGGCCTCCGCGGAAGGGACCAATCAGTCGATATTTCATTCCTCGGAAGAGCGGATCACCTTCGTTCTTTTCTTCTTTGTCTTTCTTAGCGTCGCTGTCCGCTTTGGCAGCGGTCTCTGCCGTTTTGGGCGCGTTCTTTTTCGACGTATCCATCTTGCGATAGCCCGCTTCTTGCTGCGAGAAAGCCAGGACTGCTGATAACAGGACAAAACACACGAGCATGACTATGCGGATACGCATCTTTTGGATGGTCAATTCAATGTTCCTCTTGGAAAAATTTGCTGCAAGTAATGGTAATGCCTGAAGTGCGAAAGGCACAAACTGAGACGGCTTTTGTTTGATGGCTGCAAAATCTTTAACCACCAAGGACACTAAGGTACACGAAGGAGAACTTTGGCTGGATTCTGCACTGCCTTGTCTAGCCTCCCGACGTTTTTGCGATTGATTGATGCGCGCGTGAACTCCTCCACTCCGATCGCTCGGCTGGACAGCCGGTAGCGGCGGTACCTACGTGAACGTTGTGTAAATAATGTACCCGCGTAGTCAATACGATGTGTACGAAAGCTTGCTCGATTTCTGCGTCCTCAACCTAGAATGTTTCAAACATTTATCCAATTTTTTGTTTGCAACAGAATGTGCCCATGATGCAACGGGAGTTTACATCCAGCGACGTGATGGCGCTGACTGGAATCAGTGCGCGGCAGTTGCAGTGGTGGGATGAACGCGGCATAGTGGCGCCGTCTCGCCAGGGGCACCGTCGCATTTATAGCTGGGACGAGCTGGTTACGGTGGCGGTGATCTGCCAGCTGCGGCGCCGGCGATTTTCGCTGCAGCGCATGCGCAAGGTGATTCGATTTCTACAGCAGGAATTTGGCACCACGCTAGCGGCTACGGTCGGCGCGTCATCGGAGTCGGAGTATCACCTGCTGACCGACGGCACTCATCTTTATCTGCGAACCTCGGCACGACAGGTCGTGGACCTATTAAAAAACGCGCGGCAGCCGATGTTCGATATATGCCTGAGCGACGAGGTGCAGAGGGTGCGGGCGGAAATTCAGGCGCGCAAGAAGTCTGCGGGGTCGGAACGGGTGCGAGATCTGCTGCTACGGCGGCGGCGGGCATAAGTGGAGGCAGTGAAACCAGTGGGCACGGAAAAGATGCAACCGAAGGCGGGGGAGGCATGATGATCGGTGAATTGAGCATTATCAACGAATGGATTCCCGAGCAGATGGAACCCGGCACCGTGTTCGTGCTGGAAAATGCGGGCGAAGTAGGCGAGAGAGAAGATCCTTATTGGGCGGTGCTCTCGTGCCCTTCGTGCGGAACGTTGGGATTGATTACGCGCAAGCAGATGGCCGGACTATTGCCGACCATCTGCGGCTCAGCTACGTGCTCGGCGCAATTCTTTATTAAGGACGAAGAAATTACTCCGCGGAAGCCGTTCTAGAACACAGTACTACAATCTATCTGCTACTAGAGTCTACTTTCTTGGAGCTGCTAGCTTCACCGGAACCTGCTCGACGATCTCAATATCGAAACCTTCGAGCGCAGCCACTCTTCTAGGATGATTGGTTAGGAGTCTAATTCTCTTTAGATTCAAGTCTGAAAGGATCTGGGCTCCCAGTCCGATTTCGCGGTGAATTTTGCGCTCGCTTTCCGGGAGCGACGGGAGACGGCGTTCTCTGTGAAAGGTCAGAAAAGATTGCTCTCCGATCTTTTCTGCAGTGAATCCTTTGGACGTCTGATGCAGGTAAATCAGTGCGCCTCGGTCTGCCTCGGCGATGATCTTTAACGATGCGTCGAGTGTTTGGTGGCAGTCGCAGGCCGTGGCTCCGAAGACATCGCCCAACAGGCAATGTGCGTGCATGCGGACGAGCACAGGCTCGGATGCATTCTTGTCGACGCCATTCATATCCCCGCGGCAGATATCCCCGCGGATTAGGGCCATGTGAGAATCGCCGCCATCTACTTCGCTTTCGTAGGCGATCAGGCGAAATTCTCCGTATTGCGTTTCTACCATCGCCTCGCCCACGCGGTGAACGTAGCGCTCGTGCTGCATGCGGTAGCGGATCAACTCGGCTACGGTCAGCATTTTCATTTCGTGGGTGCGGCAGAAGCTGATAAGGTCGGGCACGCGGGCCATGGTGCCGTCGTCTTTCATGATTTCGCAGATGATTCCAGCGGGAACCATGCCGGCCAGGCGAGCCAGGTCGACGGAGGCTTCGGTCTGGCCGGCCCGCACCAAGACTCCACCTTTTCGGGCGCGCAGCGGGAACATGTGGCCGGGCCGGGCCAGATCGGAGGGACGGGTCTTCGGATCGATCGCCACTTTGATGGTGTGGGCGCGATCGTGAGCGGAGATGCCGGTCGTCACGCCTTCGCGGGCGTCGATAGCTTCGCAGAAAGCGGTTCCGTATTGCGAGGTGTTTTCGCTGGTCATAGGCCCGATGCGCAAGTGCTCGAGGCGTTCTTCAGTCATGGCGAGGCATACCAGGCCGCGTCCGTACCTGGCCATGAAGTTGATGGCTGCGGGAGTAACTTTTTCGGCGGCGAGGGTTAGATCGCCTTCGTTTTCGCGGTCTTCGTCGTCGACGACGACGATCATGCGGCCGGCCCGGATTTCTTCGATGGCCGTGGGAACATCAGTGAAGGGTGAGTTCGGAGTCATAGAGTTCACGCTGGAACCTAAGTTTACGCGAGAGCTGGGTTCCCTCTGTCAGGCTCATCCATGAGGCTCTTCAGCATTTCTCGCGTGAGGCAATCCCTAAAACAAGAAAGGGCCGCGCTCGGCGACCCTTCCTGTAAGGCTGTTTCTGCAACTACAGAGTAGATTCGATTTCAAAACCCCAAGCTTCGAGCAAGGGCTCGGGAATATACTTGGAATTCTTGTTCCGGCGTGCCCATTCGCGCAACCGGGTAGAGCGCAAATACTGGTCAGGGGAAAGTTTATATTCGTGCACAACCTGCTCGAATTCGGTTATCGTCGGAGTGACTGGGCCGATAGGCTCAGGCTTGCCCCAATTGGGGTTTCCGCGTCGTTTGGCCATGAAAATTATACCCTCCGTGGGGTTACGGACTTGCCACACCTTAAGTAGTTTGATTCCAGGGGAGACGAAAGGGATTCTTGAAGTAAAGTAAAACATTAAAGCGCAAAGCAAAGAATCCGAGCCCCTCGGCCCCCATGGAAGCTATTGATAATAATAGGTTTTTCTATATAAGTCAATAGAAAAGTTAACCCTTTGGGCACGTATGAGGCATCCCCTTTGCGCAGAACTAGTTGCAGTCCTATGAACCCCCTTCGGCTGGCATTTGAGACGGGATTCGAATCAAAACCCACGCCGGCACCATGGCCATGATGACAATGGTAACCGGAGTTGCGTCCATGGCGTTGACCCCCGCGTCCCTGATCCTTAGAGTGAAAACAAGAAGAGTGTTTCGACTTCGCTCCTCCAATTTGATCACTCGCCAGTCATTCTGACGTCGAGTCGATCTGAATGTGATTCGAGCCATGAACCTGAAGTCTCTGCTGGTGAGTTCTGACGATAGGACGGTACGGGTCCTGCGCCGGGTACTCAGCGACTTGGAAATCGATGTAGAACATTGCCTTACAGGGGAGAACGCGCTTCGCCGCATCACCCGGCAGCGCTTCGAGGCCATCATCGTCGATGGATCGAACGCCGAAGAAGCGGGGCAGTTGTTGTCGGCGGCGAAAACCGCTCCCGTCAACAAGCGGGCTCTATCGATTGTGATGGTGGAAGCGGCGGTGGGGCTTAAAGGCGGCTTCGCATTGGGAGCCCATTTCGTGCTCCACAAACCCTTCGCGGTGGAGCGGGCCAAGGCCAGTTTTCGTGCGGTGCGGGCGTTGATGAAGCGGGAACGGCGGATGCAGATGCGGTTGGCTGTGCAAGTTCCGGTTGAATGCTACGGTAGTAGCCGCTACAAAGCCAAGACGTTAGACCTCTGCGAAGGGGGAATGGCGATTCAGTTTATTGGCCGCCGCGCCAAGGAGAGTGCGCTACGCTTTTCGCTGGATTTGCCGGGCATGAACCAAACGCTAGAAATCCAGGGAGAGCTGGCCTGGGAGGGCAGTGGCGAGGTGGCTGGGGTCCGCTTCAAAGACGCGTCGGACGATCAGCGGAAGACGCTTCGCAAATGGTTGGACAAACAGCTGCCGGAACCTGGCGAGGAGGATCCACCGGTGAATTGCGGTCTTTCTGACCTCAGCGTCGGGGGATGCTATTTGACTACCAACTCGCCATTTCCAAGAGGAACGCAGGTGGTGCTTTCGATCAAATCCAGAGACATGGAAGTCCGTGCGGCAGGGATTGTATTGGTCGCGCACCCGGAATTTGGCATGGGCGTGGAGTTTCTGCGGGGCACGGCCGAGCGGGCCGATCAGGCCGAACGGATGATTGCGACCCTCCAAGCTAACGAGGACAAACATCCTGAGATCTATGTTTTTCCGGACGCGCTGGAACCGGCAGCGGCCGCAACTGAACCCTCTGGAACCGAAGACCCTCTGGTCGACCTGTTCCGGCAGAACTTTCAAGTGCCGGTTGAGACCTTTCTGCAGCAGATGCGTGAACAGCGCCAGGCGCTTGATTCGCGTTAAGAGGTGCGGATTTCACGGCTCCTTTGCCTCTTAGGCTCGGACTAGGTCGGCTATAGTTCCACGCTGCAAGAGGTAGGCTCCCGGCCCTTGCTGGCCACGAATCGAACGGGAGAACTCAGCTACAAAGAATCCATTCTTTAGGGCTTCGCGGAAAGCCCAGCGGGTGGCTTCACGCCATTCTCTGGCTAAACCCATGTCGGTGCGCTCGACCTCGAGAATGTCGCCTGGGATTTCGATGCTTAAGCGCTGCCTTAAAAGAGCTTCCGCCAGATTGGCTCGGGCCGGCTTGCCGCTGGGATCGAAACGAACGAGCGGTGCCAGGAGCTTTAATGCATCGAGCGTTTCCACCCTCGAGTCTTTGCTTGGATTTGGCGACCCGCTCGCTGGTCGACCCGAAAGGCGTTCCCGGACGCGCCGCGCATTCAGTATCCAACGCACCCACAGACGGTCGGTGCCGTTGCGATGCAGGATGCTGGAAGTTTCCGGTCCGTAGAAATCAACCTTATAAGTGTCGGAGACGACTCCGAGTTTGGAAAAGTTGAAGTGAGCATTTCGACTCTGTAGGGGATCGAAGGTCCATGTCATTTCACGGATGCCCATGGCTAGGACCCGCTCGCGTTGCGCTTGCTTGAGCCGGAAGCCCAAATCGAGATGACGATAGGGATCGAGCACGGCCAGCATATGCGAGTGGATGGTTATCTCGCCGCGCTCGCGCGCCAGGAATCCGAAGGCGAATCCTACTAACTGCTCTTTGTTTTCGTGCTTGTCTTTTCTTTGCTCTGGTCTTTGTGGTGCCCTTTGCTCTGGTTCATGTTTTAGGAAAGCGCCTACAAAAATATTGCCAGCTGTCTTCAGAGCTATAGCCAGCGTCAGGGGCAAGGTGTCTTCATCGGCCATGCCCCAGACTTCCTTCTCTACGGCTTTTAACTGGCTGAGGTCGTCGATGGTCTTCAGGTCGCGGATGGCGAGGTCGCGGACAGTGATCTGTTGCGCGCTAACTTTCGACGTCATGGTTGAGCCTTGGTGATCGGCATTTTTAAACCGCTTACGGACAGTATTGCGTTCAGCCGCGGTAAGTTGCGCGTCTAAGAACACAACGATTTACAGCACGGGTGCGTTCTTGTCAACAGCAGGCAACGGGCGACCGACAAACAAGGATCTCACCACAGGGGACGCGGAGGAACCGGGGAACACTGCGGGAACTTTGAATTCTTTCAGCGTTCGGGCCGATTCTGTTGTGAGGTTGGATAGGCTAACTGGGAAACTGGCATAATCAGAGTACTCTGGAACCGGAGACGTACTGCCGTGAAATCGATTATTCGTATCGCTGTCAAAGTTCTGCATTTCATCGCTTTGAATTTGATCGTCCTGACGCTGCTGGGAAATTGTCCTCTGCTTGCCGCCGACCGTGGAACGCTGATTCGCGAGGCGATCATCTATCTGTCTCCTGACACCAACTCCAACAAGCTTGGCCAGGTCGAACGCGGGCGGGAGGTGATTCTCCTTGACAAGAGCCCGAACTGGCTGCACGTCGAGGCATTGATGGGCGCGCCCACGGCTCGTGATCCGGCTTTTGTTTTGGAGGATGAGGACGAGGGAAAGACGGTCAGCGGCTGGGTGCAGGATAGCGGCGTGGTATGGCCATCGACTCCCAATGGCGACCGGATAGTGTTCGGGGCGGCGGTCGATTCCGAAGATGAGGCTAGCCGGCGCCACGGACGTTCGCGGAGCGGCTCAGGACGCTGAGCGGCTCTATCACCGCGTGTACGATCTTTTTCCCAACGCTCCCTTGGCCGGCGAAGGGCTTTATCGCGCCGCCGATATTCAGTGGCAGATCGAAAAGTCGGATATGATGTCTCGCCCTTCGGCCCGCGAGAAGGAAGCTTATTATCGCGAGGGCATCGAGGAACGATACATGAAAATGGTGATGAAAAAGTTTCCTGACACCAGGTGGGCGCAGCTGGCGGCTTTTCATTTGATTGACAACAAGCTCTGTGGAGAGTGGCAGGGAGCGTCTAAGTGTCCGGATAAGGAAGCGGAGATCTACGAGAAATATGTGAAAGAGTATCCGCAATCTCCGGCGGCTCCAGAGGCGCTTTATAACGCTGCTTCGCGGCGGGCAGCTCTGATTGAGATTTATAAAACGGAAGACCAAGGCAAGAAGTCGGAGCAGTCCAAGAGCCAGGCTATCTCGCTGGCGCAGCAGTTGATTTCGCAATATCCGCAGAGCGACTGGTCGTCACGAGGGCAAACCTTGCTCTTTATGGTGCAGCAGGGCGTGCCCACTTATGGAAATTCTGTTCAGTAGGAGCGGGCTCTCAGCTTTTAGTGCCAACCGGTACCGTTAGAACTGCTCGGAGAGTCAAGACGCACCCACAGCGAAAACTGAGTAGTACCGGGAGAAAGCTTTTGTTGCGCCTCGGCAATGATTCTTTCGATGATAAGAATCACTATTTCCAATGTTCCTCTATTCATCTTTCCAGCGAGGATCTTACGATGTTAGCCACCGCGGCGTTCAAGTCCTCCCTGGGCAGAATTGCGTTCCCCCTTCTCATGGATCTCAGATCGATCTCACGTTTTGCCCATCGGCGTCTAACTGAAACGCTGATAGTAGGCTGATAAACGCGTGTTTTAAGCGCTGGCTTAAACCTTTGCGACGTTCCCAGACTCCTCGATCAAGCGGCATCGGCGAGCCGCCGGAAGCTTGTTTCTCATTCCTTCTCACTCATCCTCCATCGGTTCTTACGTAGCATGCTTGAGTAGCGTTTTCCGCAATAACCTTATCCCAACACGCTTCAAACGCCTTCCTTCTTTCTTGACAGTCGGTATACCTAAGTATTTAATTATCTGTTTTTCAAAACCAACTCTGTTTATGCAGTTATAAGCGTCCTGTAGGAGGGCCTTTTATGTCGACTCGAAGTCTCGCCGTGCTGTTGCTGGGATTGCTGTGCTTCGCTTCGCTTGCGTTCGCGCAAGGCGGAGCTACGGGCGCAATCAGTGGCGTGGTTCAGGACGCCTCTGGAGCAGTAATCGCCAACGCCCAAGTCAGCGTTATCAGCGAAGCCACGGGCGAGGTCGTGCGGCAAACTAAGACGGATGCATCGGGATTGTTCAACGCCCTGCTTTTGCCCGTGGGTACTTATACGGTGCAAGTGAATGCCTCGGGTTTCCCGGAGACGAAATTTCCCGGACTGGTCGTACGCATTACCGAGACGACGCGCATGACCGCGGTCGTTAAGACGAGCATAGTGAAGGAAGTTGTGGAGGTGCAGGCGCAGGCGGAGCAGGTGGATACAACAGATGCCACAACCGGAGAATCGATCGGTTCGGCAACCCTTAGCACCCTGCCACTGGCGACCCGGAATTTCCAGCAGTTGCTTGACTTGTCGGCGGGCGCTTCTGCCAACTTGAACAATGCCGCCGCGCTCGGCCGCGGCGATGTGCGTATAGACGTTAACGGTGGACGAGAAGACAACAACAACTATCTGATCGAAGGCGTTTCGGCATCCGATTATTCGTTTGGTGAACTGACTTACACGCCGGTGCCTAACCCCGACTCGATCCAGGAGTTCAAAGTTGGTACCAGCCTCTATGACGCTAGCCAGGGGCGCAATGGCGGCGGCAACATCAACGCAATTCTGAAGAGCGGCACTTCGGGCTTTCACGGGGATGCTTGGGAATATTTCCGCAACTCCAAGCTCGATGCGGACGACTTCTTCATCGGCCCCTTTGATCTGAAGCAGAACATTTTCGGCGGCGATTTCGGTGGACCAATCGGTGCAAGAGCGAAGCTGGGATACTTTTATGTGAACTACCAAGGCACGCGGCAACGCAGCGGCGATTCGCTGGGAACTTATATCAGTGGCGCGTCTCTCCCGGTATTGCCGCTAGCGCGCGACTGCGCAACTCTGGTCAGCACCTTCTTCCCAGCCGGCTTGCCATCCTACATCACCCCCGGCCCCTCCAACTGCGACGGACTTGATAACGTCGCCACGCATTTGCTACAAGCCCAGGGCACGCAGTTCGGCACAGGTCTAGGCGGGGGCTGGTTGATTCCGAGCCTAGCCGGCACGGCCGGGATTGGCGCTAATGGTCAGCCCAATACGGGCGCGCTTTCCCTCAGCGTCCCAGGCCATTATAGAGATGATCAGTTCACGGCCAACTGGGATAAGGATTTCAACGGGGGTAAAGATCGCATCTCTGAGCGGTTCTTCTGGTCTGATTCCGAAACCGATGAACCGTTCGGCGCGGATAATTTGCAGGTTCAGACGGGCTACCCCGCCTATGCCAGCAACTTGAATTTCCCGCTCGACGTTCCGTTGCGAGGAAGGTTCGGAAGCATTGCCGAGACCCACTCTTTCAGCAATGCGCTGATCAACGAATTTCGTTTCGGCGTGAACGTGATCAGCGACGCGCTGCAGAATGTGCCTATCGCCAGTGCCTCACCGGCGGCCTTGGGCATCGACAATGGATACGGTGCGCCCGACATGTATCGGTTCCAGTTCGTAACCGGATTGCAGATTGGACCGTTCCCCAACCAGTTGCAGTCGGCATTATCCGATTCCCTCGTCTATCTCGATACGGTCAGTTGGACACGCGGTCACCACTCGTTCCGTTTCGGCATCGAAGTCGACCGCACGTCGATTCGCCGCGATCTCCCCGTGCTCGACAATGGTCTCGTGTTCTTCTCACCGGGCGGCGACGGCACCCTCAATTACTGGCAGAACTTCCTGCTGGGCGAGACAAATCTCGGCGAAGCTGGCAGCGGTGCAGCCAATCATGATTACCACATTCCTGCCTATGCCGGGTTCGTGCAAGACGACTGGCGGGTCACGCAAAGTTTGACGTTGAACCTGGGAATACGCACGGAATGGGTGGGAGCGGCCTATGACAAGCTCTGCCATTTGGGCAACGCGGTCCTCGATAATGCCAATACCATCGGCGATCCCTTCGTGTATCCGAAATGTGTCAGCAAGTACGGCTTTCCGGGATTCAGTGGCACGCTGAATAGTGCGGCCCTGAACAATGAATACTCCCGCGTACCCGAGCCGCGCATCGGCTTTGCCTGGGATGTGGGAGGAAAACATGATACGGTAATTCGCGCCGGCTACGGAATCTACAGCGTTCGTGAAGATATTGGCGCCGTGGATAACCTGTCGTTTACGGCTCCGTTTTATCCGTTGACCGGAAACATCGCCAACCCGACTATTCCTAACTCCTGGGACAACCTGGGCGGCCTCCTCAGTGGCCTGCTTCCGCCTCTGGGTACGGTGAGCGCCAGCTTCGTGCCGACCCCATACGTTTTTCAAGGTTTTACGGGAGGCAGTACAACCGGGCCGCCATGTTTCTCCTGTACCGTTCCGACCAGCGCCACCAACTTCTTCGGCCTTGCGGTTCCTCTGCATTGGATTGTGCCGACCACGCAACAGTGGAATTTTTCGGTGCAACGCCAACTGGGTGGAAATTGGGTCCTGGAACTTGGATACGTCGGCACGAAAGGTACGCATCTGCGTTCGACGTTTGATCCTGACCAGCCGAATCTAGCTAGCCCAAGCAACCCGATAGTTTTAACCTGCGGCAACGCCGCCAACCCTTGCCTGCAGCCAGGAGTGGCGACTGGATCCCAGGTTGCGATAACTCAAAATACGGCAGCCAATTCGACAGCTCGAACGTCCTTCATGGGAATCAATCCTTCGATCTTGGAGGCGTTCTATCCCAACTCGGATTCCCACTACAGTGGTTTGCAAGCCACGGTTTCGCACCACTTCTCGAAAGGATTGTACTTTCAAAGCGCGTACACCTATTCCAAGTCGATCGACGATGTGTCCACCGCCAGCGTGGCCTTCCTGACGCGCGTTAACGATCAGAACAACCCGCTCTCTTCGCGTGGCCTTTCGGATTTCGATCATCGCCATCGTTTCGTCACCAGCTTCAACTACGCTCTTCCCTTCTACACGACCCGCCACGACGCATTGGGATATGTGGCGGGAGGTTGGGAGGTCAACAGCGTGATTGTGGCGCAATCGGGGTCCCCCATCACGATTGCCGATGGGGCGGCAGCAACGAACTACAATCTGGCCAGCTATCCGGAGGCGACGGCCGATTTCGCTCCCGGCTTCAACTGCGGCAACGCCCTGAATTCGGGTAATCTCCAAGCCAAGATTGGCAATTGGGTCAACCCCAACGCCTATCTACCTGTGAGTGTAGGCGGAAGTTACCCCGCCGTGAATGCCCCGGATGGCACCACCGGTTTTGGCAACTCTCCGCGGAATTGCATCATCGGCCCGCAGCAGGTGAACGTCGACTTCACGCTTGGCAAGATGTTTAAGATTGGTGAACGGCAGAACCTGAATTTCCGTGCTGAGTTCTTCAATCTGTTCAACCATCCGTCATTCCAAAACCCACAATTTACAGGGAATGCGAACGTTGAAGCCACTAATACAAACGGCAGCAGTGCAGTTGGCGAGATAACCCAAACCAACGGTACGCCGCGGCTGATTCAATTCTCGTTGAAGTATTCGTTCTGAAACCCTTCGCGTAGTGATTTTCGTGTGGTGACGGGGCTACACCCCGTCACCGTTGACATCGCGGACTATAATTAAGAGATTGAACAGTGTTCAACGTGGGCGAACTTGCCCAACGTCGTGTTATTTGAAATCAAGACTATTTGCGCGGAATTCGTAACTCGCTGAGTCCAAATGCTAAACGGAACGCGTTCCCCCGTTCCCAGCCTAACTCCAACGTTTTGAATATTTTGCGATTAAACCATTTAAAAACAATACTTTACGCGAAATCGTGGGGGGGGGGGGGGGGGGGGGGGGGGGTTACAACCCCCGTCAATGTGAACAACGCCCTCATAGCAAATATTTGCAGCCTTGCGGCAGGCCATGTGGCGCTTTCCTCCCCAATCAATCGACGACTTCGACAGCACACAACCAGAAATCCATACAGTTGAGGCAAATGAAATGAAGTTTGAAAGCGCCGTTTTGCCGCTGCTGGGAGTCGTGCTGGCTGCGTCCGCCGCGCTGCATGGGCAGAATGCTCAAACCGGCAACGTAGTCCACTACGCGACCACCATCACCAACATCAAGTATCTTTTCGCCACGGCTGAACCGGTGGCGCGGTTGAAGTCGGGCGACATTCTCGACACCAATACACTCGACTGCTTCGGGAACGCGCTGCGAAAGCCCGGAGACACGCTGAGCATGTCGAAGGGCGACAATCCGCTGGCGGGGCCGTTTTATGTCGAGGGCGCGGAGCCCGGCGATACGCTGGCCGTCAAGATTCTCGATTTGCAGGTCGATGGAGATACGGGCGTGGGCGCGTTCGCTCCCGGATTTGGAGCGATCAACGAGACCAACTACACGCCCATGCTGCATCCTCCGCTGCCGGAGCGGGTCTGGTTTTATCACATCGATCATGCTTCGAACACCGCTTTGTTCAAGGCGCTCGATTCGGATTTCTCGGTGAACATTCCAATGCACCCCTTTTTTGGTTGCATAGGAGTTGCTCCGGCCAACGGCGAGGCGCGCAGTTCGGTAGTGCCGGCGGAGTTCGGCGGCAACATGGACTCGCCCGAGGCCAGCGTCGGCAACACGGTTTACTTTCCGGTGAATGTGCAGGGCGGGCTTTTTTATATTGGCGATGGGCACGCCGCGATGGGCGACGGAGAAGTCGCAGGCACAGCCATAGAGGTTCCGCTAAAAGCGCGGGTGCAGTTGAGCGTCATCAAAGGGCGCACCATCGGCTGGCCGGAGTTTGAGAACGATGATGCGATTATGACAGTGGGCGCTTATCGTCCGCTGGATGACGCGGTGCGCATTGCTTTCACCGAGCTGGTGCATTGGATCCATAAAGATTATGGGCTGTCGGAACTGGATGCTTATGAGCTGCTGTCTAAAGTCGCTCGAATTCATCTGAACGAGATGGTGGATCCTAACTACGTGGTGGTAGCCTCGATCGAAAAGAAATATCTGCCGGCTAAGCGCTAGGCTTCGGCAGCGGAGTGTGTGCAGTTAGTGAAGGGCGTTTCTAATCGCCAGGTCCAGACCTACCATCAGGACTGCCGAGGCGGGGATCACGAGCAGTGCCTTCTTTAAGCGGCGCGGGTCGCCTCCGGCTATCGTGCCGATGATGCGCGAGCTGACTGCCAGGCCGGCCCATCCGCAGGTGATGGCGAATCCGATGGCGGTGCCGGACATGCGCGGGAACGCGTCGCCTACGATGGCCAGCGTGGTGGGATAGACAGGCGCCATGGAGAGGCCGGCGAGGAAGACCAGGACGGCGGCGAGCGTGGGGTGATTGGTTCGAAGCATTAGAAACGTGGTCACTGCCATTGCAATTGAACCCAACAGGGTTACGGTGGTGGCGGGAACGTGGCTGAGAATCGGCAAAATGGCTGCGCGGCCGATGAGCAGGCCGAGAGCGAATCCCAGGGAAAGAATGTTGAGGGCGCGCGATTCGGGCATGCCTTGCGCGATGAGATGGCGCGGCAGCCAGTTCCACATTCCTACTTCGCAGGTGACGTAGAGAAAGAGAAAGAGTCCGCATAAAAAGAGCAGCGGGCGGCCGAGGACGGGGGCGGCGTCGGCGAGCACAAAGCGGCCGGCGCCGGTGGGGCCGGGCATTTTGGTGAGGGCTTGAATCGCCAGGGTGACCACGGTGAGTGACGCTATGGAGTAACAGAGTCGGACCCATTTTCTCCCGAAGATATTGGCAGCGATGAAGGGCGTGGCGAGAGCGCCTAGTCCGAAGAAAAGGTTGGTCAGGTTGAGCGCTGTAGCACGATGGGTCGAACTTACATCGCTGACCAGAGAATTCGCGGCGGTGACCAGGGTACTGCCGCCTGCCCCGAGCAGGAACAAGAGAACCACAATACTACGAAAGCCCGGGGCGCGCGGAAGCACAAAGAGCACAGCGGAGATCACGACGAGGCCGAGAATGATGCCGACTTTTTTGCCCTCGTCATCTAGCAGTGGGCCAACGGAGAGCGAGGCCAGGATGAGTCCCAGCGCTTGCGCGAAGGCGATGGTTCCGTTCTGACTGGGCGTGAGATGGAAGCGGTCGGACAGCTCGGGCAGGATGGTGCCGAGCATGGCGGCGATTAGTCCGTAGACGAAGAAGGCTAGACTAGCGGCGAAGATTAACACTCGGTCCTTTCAATTGCATGGTTGAGGCAGTGGCTCAGTCTGCGAGACCTTTACCACCAAGGGCACGAAGGAAGACCTTGGTGCGAACAGGCCTCGGGTTCTCTCGGTTCTGATTATTATCCATGCTATCTCGGAACTGACTCATCATATGCGGGAACGTCGATCCAGCCTCGCGTCTGATAGCTCTGGAGCACGGCGTTTAAGATTTTCAGTTGGCGCAGGCCGTCGATGAATTGCGGGTACTCGGGACAGTCAGCGGGCGCGGCGGCTGAGCCCGTTCTGATTGAGGCGTAGAAGCGGCGGAAGACTTGCTTGAAGGTGTCGTCGTAGCCTTCGCTGTGGCCGCCGGGAAGATCGGCGTAGCTGCGCGCTTCTGGCTTTAGCAGTGACGGATCTTTAATGAAGATCTGATTGGCGGCGTCGCGATGGCCTTGCCAAAGTTCATCGGGACGTTCCTGGTTCCACGCTACGGAAGATTTTGTACCGTAGATTTCGATGCTGAGGCGATTCTTGCGTCCGGCGCAAACTTGGCTGGCGGTAATAGCACCGCGCGTGTGCGCGCTGGTTTGTCCACTCATGCGAAAGACGGCTGCGCCGAAATCTTCGGTGTCTACAGTGGTTTCGATATAGTCTTCAGGACCGAGGAGTTTATTCGCGAAGGTTTCAATGGAGTGCTTCGGCTTCTTGCGCTGCGGATGAAAGGTCTGGAGATCGGCGCAGAGAGAGGTCACGCGCAATCCGGTGACGTGCTCGGCCATGTCGAACCAGTGTGAGCCGATATCGGCCATGCAGCGTGAACGGCCTCCGGCTTTGGCGTCGACGCGCCAGTTCCAGTCTGTGTCGTAGAGCAGCCAATCCTGAAAGTAGGTGCCGTGGACTACTAGGATTTCGCCTAGATTTCCGGCTTCGCACAGGCGGCGCATGTGCTGGACCATGGGGTAGTAGCGCAGATTATGACAGACGCAGTTGCGTAGTTTGTGGTCGGCGGCTAAGGCCACCAGTTCTTCGCCTTCTTCTAAAGTGGTCGCCAGCGGCTTTTCGCAGAGCACGTGCTTGCCGGATTGGAGCGCTTCTTTGGACATCTGGAAGTGCTGAGCATTCGGCGCGCAGATGTGGACGGCCTCGATCTGTGGATCGCGCAGGATGTCGCAATAGTCCGTCGTGATCCTAGGGATGTTGAAGCCTGCAGCAAGGCGCTGCGCAGCCTCGGCGGTTCTGCCCGCGATTACAGTCACCTCGACTGATTCCAGGCGGCGGATGGCTTCGAGATGGACTCGGCCCATGAAGCCGGTGCCGATGATTGCGGTTTTTATTGGGTTCATCGGCTTTTCCGATCCTTACGGTAACCGACAAAAAGTGAACCACAGGGTGCACAGAGGAACAAGGGGGAAGACTTGCAGATGCGAACTCGCTGGCCGCCCACGCTAGACCCACCAGGCAGCGGAGGGCTGCTCGCGGATTACGATTCTATTTAAGAACTCTGCGGCTTTGGTTAGACCTTCTTCCGCCGAGAGCAGGCTGTCTTCATGTTCGATGGAGAGTACGGAATCGTAGCCGAACATGCGCAGAGTGGAAACAAACTCGCTCCACCACTCGGCACCGTGACCGTAGCCGCAGGTGCGGAAGATCCATGCGCGGTCGCGCTCTTCGGTGTAGGGTTTGGTGTCGAGCACGCCGGTGCGTGGGAGATTGGCGGGGTAAAGCTGCGTGTCTTTGGCATGGACGTGGAAGATGGCGCCTGCTAACACGCGAACGGCGGCGATGGGATCGATACTCTGCCAGAAAAGATGGCTAGGATCGAAGTTGCAACCCACGCTGGGGCCGGCGATCTTGCGGAGTTTGAGCATCGTTTCCGGACTATAGACCACGAATCCGGGATGCATTTCGATGGCGATCTTCACGCCGTGGTCGGCGGCGAATTTTGCGTGCTCGATCCAATAGGGGGCGACTACTTCGCTCCATTGCCAGTCGAGGACCTTGAGATAGTCGGGCGGCCAGGGGCAAGTTACCCAGTTGGGAGCGACGGCGTTGGGCGAATCGCCGGGGCACCCGGAGAAGTCGACTACCACTTGGATGCCTAGCTTTTCGGCCAGAAGGATGGTCTTGCGGCTCACTTCCGCATCCTGCCGCGCTCGTGCTTTATCGGGATGCAGGGCGTTGCCGTGACAGCTTAAGGCGCTGATAGTGGCTCCGTGATCGGCCAGAACCCGCTGCAACTCGGCCAGAGCGGACATATCTTCGAGCATGGCAAGTTTGCAATGGGCATCCCCTGGATAATTTCCTGTGCCTAGTTCGACGGCGTCGATGTGGAGTGCGTCGAGTTTCTTTAGAACGGCCGGCAGCGGAAGCTGCGACAGCAGGGGGGTAAAGACTCCTACACGCATAAGGGATTCTATCTCCTCGGATGAAAGACGATTGAATCATTGAAACATTGAAACATTGAATCATTGAATCATTGATTCACTGCTTCCTCAGGTGGCAACAATTGGTAGCTCACGAAGGCTACTTTGCTGCTGTCGGGAGACCACGAGGGAACGTTCATCGTGCCCTGTCCACCGAAAAGTTTTGCGAGGACTGTGATCTTGCCCTCGACGTTCTTACTGTCGAAGTTGCCGCTATTGATGGTCACTATTCGGAGCTGTACATCTTTGTTTGGAGGATGGCCGACCACGTCGCTGCCGTAGGACAGGAAGACCATCCATTTGCCGTCGGGAGAGATGTGCGGGAACCAATTGTTGTAGTCGTCGAAGGTGATTTGTTCCTGCCGGCTGCCGTCGGCGTGCATCCGCCAGATTTGCATGTGGCCGGTGCGCTCCGAGTTGAAGTAAATGTACTTGCCGTCGGGCGAATACTCGGGGCCATCGTCGAGGCCGTTGGCGGTGGTGAGGCGGGTTTCGTCGCCTCCGGTGACGGGGACGGTGTAGATGTCGAAATCGCCATTGCGCTGGCCGACGAAGGCGAGGGTGTTGCCATCGGGCGACCAGCCGTGCCAGTAGGACGGCGAGTTTTTGGTAACGCGGCGAGGCGTTCCACCTTCGATGGGGACGATGTAAACGCTCGACTGGTGGTCAGGTTGCGACTGATCACTGATGGCGAGCCAGTGCGAGTTCGGAGAGATGCCATGGTCGTTGTTGCAGTGCGTAGCTGTGCCGGTGTCGATGGTCTGGGGTTCGCCGCCAGCTACGGACAGGCGCAGAATGTGGCCGTCGCGGTTGAAGATAAAGTACGCGCCGTCACGGGTCCAGTTGGGCGCTTCAAAATGGCTGGGCGCCGTGTAGATGACGCGGCGATTGGTGGAGGCGATGGCCACGGTTTCGAGCGTGCTGTAGAGGACGGGCGGCGCTGGGCTAGCGACAGGGGTTGAGAGGTTGAGGTTCGAGAAAACGGCTTTCGCCAAGGTGTCCTTATCATTATTATAAGAACAGACACCGATGCCGACGTAGAACGTTCCGTGCAAGGGGAGCTTGATGGACGCGCCGGAAGGACGCAGCCGCTCAGTGGATTGTGTGGCAACGAAAACGTAAATGAGGTCTCCGCGCTTTTCGATGCGGAGCCGATGGGGAGCAGAGACGTTGGATTGAATGTCGTGCGTGCTGGAGCCTTTGGCATCGCGGTACTGCAGCGAGGTGAGACCCTCCCCCTCCAAGGCCACGTCGGCGTAGGGAGAATCCGGATCAAGACTCTGGCGGATCATAAGCACGGCCTTACGATGCGGATTGCTGTTGTCTCGGAAGGCTATGTCCGCGGTCAATGCTATGTCGCCAGAGACTTGGTTCCATGCGAATTGAAAGGCATCGGAGGTCAACGACGTGTTTTCGCCGCTGCCGGTAAGAATGTAGGTGTGGCGCTCGGCGTCATATTGAGTCGAGCCGGCGTGGAGCACAGTGCCGATGTCAGCGTGATTCTGAAAGATTCCCAGGGCGGATGTTGTTGCCAGCGCGCGGAGGGGGGTTGACGAAAATAGCCATAGCACGATGCAGCACAAGCAAGCCGCATTTCCCGAACTTGCAGATCCCCGGAAATTCTTGAAGTTCCCTTTGTGTTTCACCTTAGCGCCTCCAGGACTGTTCAGGAAAGGTAGGGTGGTGCAGGGGAATTTGTCAATTCAGGCGCGTGTACACTTTGCGGCGGCGAGCGCCGCGATCGACATCGGTGACCATACACTTTTGCGCCGCGACTACCGTGCCGCTCTGTCGCGGATCGAGCACTACAATGGCTCCAGCATCTTTTTGAGCCGTAGCGGGCGTGGCCAGCAGCCGGACTGCGTGATGGGGAGACGAATCAGTCAACGTTCGATCCGAGTGTTCGTCTCGAAGGCTGATGGCCAAGCGAAAAATCGGGTGTGCGAGGTTCGAGGATCTTCGGTGATAGTATTACGAACGATTACTTATACTTACGTTTAGTAGCATTTGTTTAAAGAGATGTTGCGTTTGGGAAAAATGAGGAGCAGTTTCATGATCACAGGTCGACACGGGGTGGCCTTGAGGGGTGCGTTCATCGGCACAACCCTCAGTGGCGCGATACTTGGGTTCATTTTCTTTTGGACTGCTTGTTCGAAGTTGCCGAAACCGGCTCTGCATTCACCTCTGAAGAGCAAAACTGCGAAGGCACAACCGACGCGGCCTTCGACGATCAGCGTGGAGGTGAACGCGGGTCGGCCGGTCGTGCTGACGACAAGTGCAGCTGAGTTCCAGGTGAGGCCGGACGGTTATGTGCTGGCCTCTTTGCTCCAAGACGGGCGGAAGTTGTCGCTCGACGAGCCTAACGTCGGCGCCCCAGCCGATAGCGATTTTGTGCGCTCGGGGGACAAGGATGTGCATTTTACGCTGGATCTTCAGCAGGCGCAGGTGCGCGAGGCGATCGGAAAGCTGGGCGTGGGAAAACGGGTGGAGATCCCGGCGCGTCCGCTGGGGCCATCATCTGGAATGGATTTGCAATGCGTGCTGGCGATCGAAGTCTACGACCAGTTCCCGAATATTCTGCTGAGTACGGTGGAATACAAGAACAGTGGCGCGAGCAATGTAGCTATCGAAAAAAGCGTGAATCAGCGCCGGCGTTTGAGTGCGCGGCTGATTGACGCGAAGGCACAGCGCTGGGAGATGTGGTCGTTCCATGGCTCCAGCTACGATTGGGGAAAAGATGACGTGGTGAAACTTTCGCCCGCTTTTTCGCAGCCGAACGTCATGGGGGAAATGGTCAAAGGCGGCTATGGTGGCGGGATTCCGGTGGTCGCTTTCTGGACACGCCAGGTGGGCGAAGCGGTTGGGCATGTGGAGACGATTCCGATTCCGGCGGCGATTCCGGCAAGAGTCGCATCCGATGGGCGGGTGGATACGGAGGTGGACTATGCCCCGAATATTACGCTGAAGCCGGGCGAGACCTACTCAACTCCGCGGAGCTTCGTTTCGGTTTTTGCCGGCGACTTTTATGAGCCGCTGCGGATCTGGTCGAGCGTGCTGCAGAAAGAAGGGTGGGAACTGCCGAAGCCATCGAGCGAAGCTTATAACGTGAGTTGGTGCGGGTGGGGATATGAGGCCGACGTGACGCCGGCGCAGATGCTGGGAACGATTCCAAAGCTGAAAGAGATGGGCATCAAGTGGGTGACGCTTGACGACCGCTGGTTCGATGTTTATGGCGATTGGAATCCGCGCACGGACACTTTTCCTGGAGATTCGATAAAGGAAATGACCGATGAGTTCCACAAAGAAGGGATGCTGGCGCAGTTGTGGTGGCTGCCGCTGGGGGTAGAGGATGGCGAGGGAAAGTACGAGTCGCATAAATATTCAGTGGCGAAGATCGCGCAGGAGCATCCGGAGTGGCTGATTCTGGATAAGAATGGCAAGCATGCGCACATGACTCGCGGGCTGGCGGTGCTGTGTCCGGCGGTGCCTGAGGTGCGCGCGTATCACAAACAGCTAACGGAAAGATTCATTCGCGACTGGGGGTTTGATGGCAGCAAGTTGGACAATATCTATAGCGTTCCGGAGTGCTACAACCCGGCGCATCATCACAAGTCGCCGCAAGATTCGGTGAACGCAATGGCGGATGTGTACAAGGAAATTTTCGAGACGACGCGCGCGCTGAAGCCGCAGAGTGTAACGCAGGCATGCCCTTGCGGAACGCCGCCTTCGCTGGCTTGGCTGCCGTTTATCGACCAGCCGGTGACGGCTGACCCAGTGGGAGCGGTGCAGGTGCGCCGACGGATCAAGATGTACAAGGCGCTGCTGGGGCCGGAAGCGGCCGTATACGGCGACCACGTTGAACTTTCTGCCATGACAAAGGTGGGCAACGACTATAGAGAACACGGCGACGATTTCGCTTCTACGATTGGAACCGGAGGCGTGGTGGGAACGAAGTTTGTTTGGCCCGATCCGGGGCCAAAATTTAAGGATGTTAATCTGACCGAGGCAAAGGAAGAGCATTGGAAGAAATGGATCGGTCTGTATAACGATAAGATGCTTTCGAAGGGCGAATTCAGAGACCTCTACGTGACGGGCTATGACGTGCCCGAGGGATACGCGATCGCGAAACACGGCAAAATGTATTATGCGTTTTTTTCTTCTGCTAAGTGGAAGGGCGTGGTCGAGTTGCGGGGATTGAAAGCCGGAAGGTATAGCGTAAAGGACTATAGCGAGGGAAAAGATCTGGGCACGGTCGAGGCGGGGATTAACGGCGTGGCGAGATTAGGAGCGGCGTTCCAAGATCACCTGCTGCTGGAAGTGAGTTCGCAGCCGTCCAGCCCCTAACCGGTTGCCAATTTGGAAAAACTTAGCGGCTGTAAAACCGTTACAAGTCTTTCGCTTTGTTACTAATATTGCTATTCAGTTACGGTTGAGAAAAGTTAAGGACTAAATCTGCTGCGCGGAGCCGGTATCGAGATCACATAAGTTCATGCTGGCGAGCGCCCTGGATCCCAGGAGAGATCATTGCCTCGATTCGACGTTACTATTGCAGGGGAACTTAATCTTGACCTGATCCTCTACGGACTGCCTGAAAAATTGCCTCCTGAACGGGAATTGCTCTCCGACAACATGATGTTGACGCTCGGGAGTTCTTCGGCCATTGTGGCGCATAATCTGGCCGCACTGGGTAAACGTGTAGGGTTTGTTTCTTGTATCGGCGACGATCCGCTGGGAACGATCGCCCTGGAGCGGCTTACGGCGGGTGGAGTGCAAGTCGGGGAAGTGGTCCGCCGCTCAGGCATGCAAACGGGGCTAAGCGTTATTTTACAGCGCGAGAAGTGGCGCACGATTCTGACGTATCCGGGGACGATTTTTGATCTGAAGGCAGAGGATATCAATTTTGACTATATTGCCGGATCGCGGCACTTTCATTTGTCTTCGTTTTACCTGCAACGGGGGTTGCGGCCGCACGCTGCAGATCTTTTTCGGAGACTGAAAGAACGTGGACTCACCACTTCCCTTGACCCGAATGATGACCCAGCAGATGAATGGAAGAACGATATCCTCGCCACCTTGCGCTACGTGGACATTTTTCTGCCGAACGCGCGGGAGGCTAAAAAGATTGCCGGCACAGAGAGTGTAGAGGAGGCTATCGCGAAACTGACCTCCATAGTGCCTCTGTTGGCGGTGAAACTGGGAGCGGACGGGGCGCGGGCACAGCGTGGCGGCGAGCTTTGTGCGGTTGCGGCCACCAAGGTGGATGCGGTGGATGCGGTAGGTGCGGGAGACAGCTTCGATGCAGGGTTTCTGGACAAATATTTGGGCGGTGGCAATCTGCAGAGTTGCCTGGCTGCCGGCAATGTCGCTGGAGCGCTTTCGACTACGCGGGCCGGGGGCACTGAGGCATTTCGAGATTCGCAGTATCGGGATCGTTTCCTGCGAGAACATTCGTAGGAATTCGGCCTCGGTAACCCACTTTCTGCCTGCGGGTGCCTCCCTGCTGATGCCCGCCCGCTAAGGTTTGCCTGCTGACCGTTTTGAAAAATGGCAACAGCTCGACGCTCGATATTGTGAAGCATGTGGTTGCCGACCGGATTAAGGCGCCCTGTCGCTGGGCGCATGCCTAGCAGTCTGCCGCAGAAGAATGGCGTTGTGAGGCGATTCGATAAAAGGTGCACTGAGTTGGTCGCTTCAGTTTTCACAGAAATTTTCCGAAAAAACTTTTTTTTTGCCGGGATGAGTTTTCTCTAGGCGACTCTGCCAACTCATTTCTTTTCAAACGCATCCCATACCAACGCTGGCGGAGGTCATTGCTCAAGCCAGGTGATTTCGCTCGGCAACTGAAGACGCGCCGGCGGCAATTGTGGAAACTCGGTCAACCGGCGTCCTATGCGGTCAGTAGCGTTTTTCTTAGTATTCAGCGCGCTTCGCGCTTTCGCCCAGGTTTCATCGACGGGCCCACAACCACTCTATAACGGGCAAACGGTCACAGCCGTCGCCCTGATCGCCAATCCGCATCGCGATGTAGAACCTTTGCGCGCTTACGTTGCGCAACAAGCCGGAGCGCCATATTCCGAGGCAAGCATTGAAGCGAGGATTTCCGCGCTGCAAGAAAAGGGGTGATTCGAAAAAGTCCCCGCCTGCGTTATTCCCGACGTTTCCGGATTACGGCTGAATTTCATTCTTGAGCCAGCGTATTACCTCGGCGTTATCGAGTTCCAGGGTGTCGCGAAGTCTCTTTCCTATACGCGCTTGCTGCAAACCGTGGATTTGCAGGACGAAGATCCATACGACCAAGCGCGTATCCCACTTGCGAAAACAGCTCTCTTGCGGTACCAACACAACGGATATTTCCTTGCAAAAGTGGATGTGACGCCCCAGATCGACGATTCCCATCAATTGGTCAACGTCAATTTCGTGGTGATCATGGGAAAGCAGGCTCGCATCGCGAGAGTTACCGTTCTCGGACCGGCCGACCCTGAACAACTATTCTTAGTCAGCAAAACCCGTTCGTTCCGGGCGAGATTCACGGGCGGATTGCTTAAGCCGGGCAAGCCTTACACTCCGGAGCGAATAAAGGCGGCAACCAAGCTGATAAAAAGATCGCTCGCGCAGCAGCATCGACTGGCCAGCAAGGTGAATGAAATGCCTCCGCAATATCATGCGGAGACTAACCGGGTGGATGTGTCTTTCAAAGTTGAACCAGGTCCCGTAGTGCTGATTCCCGTTTACTCCGAAGGAACCATAGATTCCGACCTGATCCAGGAGGGACAGAACAATCTAGTATAGCGTCCCAGTGATAACGTAATCGGGTTTCGACCGTCTATTTGGTATGACGGATAATCGAAACTTGCTGAAACTGACGCCCGAACAGAGGCAGGAATTACGGCGCTGGGCGCAGTCACGAACCCTACCTGCCGGGGATGTGTTTCGCGCACGACTCATCCTGGCTCTGGGTGATGGGCAACTTATCGCGAAATTGCGAAGAGCCTGAAAACCAGTGGCCCGACCATTGCCCGCTGGAAAATGCGCTTCGAACGGGACGGGATGGCGGGCTTGGAAGGCCGCCATCAAGGCAGCAAGCCGCGTGCGGCAACGCCAGAGGTGCAGGCGCGGGTAATCCGGCGAGTGCAGCAAAAACCGCGGCGACAGCACGCACTGGTCCTGCCGGAAGCTGGCGAGCGAGTTGGGGCTCAGCAAGTCCACGGTGCAGCGGATTCTGGCCCAAGCGCAACTGAAACCACACCGGCTGGAACGGTATATGGCCAGCAACGATCCGGATTTCGAAGCCAAAGCGGCGGACATCATCGGTCTGTACCTGCATCCGCCACAGCATGCAGCGGTGTTCTGCGTAGACGAAAAGACAGCCATTCAAGCTCTGGATCGACTCGACCCCGTGCTACCGTTGTCGCCGGGCCGGGCCGAACGGCATGGCTTCGAGTACTACCGCCACGGAACGCTTTCGTTATATGCGGCGCTGGACGTGAAAACCGGCAAAGTGAAGGGCAAGACGGCGAAGCGGCACACCAGCGCCGAGTTCATCGCCTTTCTGAATCAGTTGCTTACGCCAGACCCGGTGGGCAAAGGAAATCCACATCGTGCTGGATAATCTTTCGGCTCACAAGACCCCAGCGGTAGAGGAGTTCCTGGCGCAACACCCCAAAGTTCGTTTTCACTTCACCCCCACCTACTCGTCCTGGTTAAACCAAGTGGAGTTGTGGTTCGCCAAGATCCAGCGCGACGTGATCCGCCGCGGCATCTTCACTTCGGTGGCCGATCTGGCAAGAAAGCTACGCAAGTACATCGGGGCTTATGCCAAATCCGCAAAACCCTTTCGCTGGACTTATACCGACCCTCAGAGGCGAATTCGTATTAACGAAATCACCGGGACAGCTTACTAGTTGACTATTTTCAGAAGAAGGGATTCTCCAACGTCAAGGTAACCAGGGATTTTCAGCAGTACGCAGATCAACTATCGCTCGTATATAAGATCGATCGCGGAAAGAAACACAAGGTGGAGCGCATAGCTTTCCGTGGCAATAATCAGATAGCTGCCAAGGCCTTGTTGCCGAAGATCACAATTCAACGTTCTCACATTTGGTCGCACGGCAGCATCAGCGTGCGACTCGACGCGTCGTCAGTTATTTTGCAGAAGCTGCAGATCGTGCAGGAGAAGAATCTTGGAGTGGCTGGCACCTTGAAAGTAGCGGCCAGCGGAGACGGTACGTTAGACAACCCGCAATTAATGGCAACGATCGCGGTGCCTCAACTGCAGCTGCGCGATCGATCAATTTCGCAAATCAAGGGAGAACTGCGCGTAGCCGATCAGCGCGCGGAATTGACGGTCGATTCGAATGTGGCTCAAGCGGCGATTCGTTCTCGTGGAACCATCAACCTCACCGGCGATTACTACGCGGAGGCGACAGTGGATACAGACAGAGTGCGCCTCGATCCGTTGCTGGCAATGTATGTATCAAACCTGCCGCAAGGTTTTCAGGGCAAAACGGAGCTACATGCCAGTTTACAAGGTCCATTGAAAGACAAATCGCGAATCGAGGCACACCTCACGATCCCCACGCTGAAAGCCAGTTATCAATCGTTGGAAATTGGCACTGCGGGTTCGATTCGAGCGGACTATTCTAATTCAGTAATAACGCTGCAGCCGGCGGAAATTCGCGGCACCGGAACATCTCGCCGTTTGCAGGGCAACATTCCAGTCGACGGAAGATCGACCCCCACCGTCGACGCTCAGGGATCTGTGGACTTCCGTATCGTCCGCATCATCGAACCTGATGTGCAGAGCTCGGGAACTCTTTCGCTTGACGTTCATGCCTCGGGGAGTACAAAGAACCCGACGGTCCAGGGGCAGGTTCACCTTCAAGACGTCGCCTTGTCGACGCCTTCCGCTCCACTAGGCGTAGAGAATCTGAGCGGCAACCTGGACATCAGCAATAGCGCTATACAAGTCTCTAGCCTTGCGGGTGAAGTTGGAGCAGGCAAGGTGTCTTTGGGAGGCTCAATTTCTTACCGTCCCAATGTCCAGTTCAACCTCACCATGCAGAGCAAATCGGTTCGACTGCTTTATCCTGACGGCCTGAGAACCATGCTCGATGGCAACCTGGTTTTCAGCGGGACTAAACAGGCGTCGACCCTGAACGGTCGCGTGCTGATCGACAGCCTTTCGTTTACTCCTGATTTTGACGTATCAAAGCTCAGTGACCAATTTGGCAGCACGGTTCCGGCCGAACCTGGGCTGGCCGATAACATTAAACTTGCAGTCGCTGTGCAATCCAAGGGAGACCTGAGCGCGAACAGTTCGCAAGTTAGCCTGGAAGGGCAAGTGAACTTGCAGGTGACGGGCACGGCGGCGAACCCCGTGATCGTTGGTCGAACCAATCTGACCTCGGGGGAGCTTTTCTACCGCAATGTTCGGTACCAACTGGAACGAGGAATTATCGCCTTCGACAATCCCAACGAGACCGAACCCGTGATGAACATCGCCGCCACCACAACCATAGAGCAGTACAATTTGACACTCACGGTGAGGGGGACGTTCGACAAGTTGCTGACGTTCTTACACGTCCGACCCGCCGCTGGCAACAGCCGACATCATCAATCTTATTGCCCAGGGCCATACCACGCAGGACCAGACTGGCGCCAGTCAAAGTACGGATTCAATTCTCGCCTCCCAGGTTACGAGTCAGGTCACGAGCGGCATTCAACATCTGGCTGGCATTTCCAGCTTGCAGATTGACCCGCTGCTGGGCGGAAATAATTCGAACCCATCGGCCCGCGTGGCTATTCAGCAGCGCGTAAGCAAAAATTTCCTGTTTACTTTTTCAACCGATCTCTCACAACCCGGGACGGAAATAGTGGAGGGCGATTACCAATTGAATAAGCGCTGGTCGGTCAGCCTTACGCGAGACGAAGTGGGAGGGATCTCCGTGGACGGCAAGTATCACACGAGGTTTTGATGAATCGCAGTTCGAGTCATCAAGCTTCTACTTCGCCACATTATTGTTATTCTTCCTGCGCGGCATCGTCATCACCGCGCGTGGCTGTTCGCCGCGCCGCACGGCGTTACGGCTTGCCTTAAGCAGTTCGGCATTCAGTTCGCCTCCGGCTAGAAAAATAAAATATGCCCAATAAAGCCAAGTCATGAGTGCCATCACTCCGCCAAGGGTTCCGTAAATTCGGTTGTAGTTCTCGAAATAGCGGAAGTAGATGCCGAGCAAGTAAGACAACGCCATGCAGCAAACAACTGAAAAGATAGCACCTGGCAAAGTAGATCGGAACCTATGATTCACGTTGGGAGCTAGCAAATAAATCGTTTGCATCGCCAACACCGCGAATCCTGCAGCGATGGTCCAGTGGATGAGCGGCCAAAGCAAGAGAAAAACTCCGGACATTCCGTTTTTAACCGCGAGCCACTCGCCGATCTTTGGACCCATTACCAACGCAGCGATTACTAACATGAGCAGAAAGCCGGTGATGAGCGCCAAGCCGACCGCCAGAAGGCGCGTCTTCCACATGGGGCGATGATCGGTCACATCGTAGGCGGTGTCCAGAGAGTCGATCATCTCATCGAAGGCGGAAGACACCACCCAGAGTGTGCCTAGGGTTCCGAGTGACAGCCATGCGCGCAGATTCGCCCCGAGCACCCCCACAAGAACTGAATAAACGATCGGCATAGTGCCTTGCGGCACCACTCGGGCCATCGCGGCCAGGGCGTCCGGGAAATAATTGGGAAGAGGCACGTAGGCCATGACTGCGGAGAGCAGGATGAGGGCTGGAAATATGCAGAGGATAGAATAGTAAGAGAGCGCCGCGGCGGCCTGAAAATTCTGGTTCTTGATTACGTCACTTGAAGCGTGCCGCACCGCGTCTTTAAAGTTGGCAAATTTCACTCCCCTGAGATGCATTTTTTAAACAATACAACCAGCCGGAAACTAAGTACAGACTGTCCTTCTCAACAGAGTGCGGAGACTTTTGATGTGAACTGACAATTCTTGATCGTGTGCCAGCGCTCAAACATTGGGCTTGAGCAGGGCTGCGATTGTTTGCAGATCCCGCACAAATGCTCGCATTTGCTCACGCCTCGAATCCTCATCAATGGCTCGCAGGATCGAAGACGGGTGCACCGTCGCGACCACATGGGGAGCGAGCGGCGACGTGACCAACTGCCCTCGTTGGCGGTTCACGCTGAAATCTCTCCCTAAAAGAGACTGGGCGGCCGTCGCCCCGAGGCAGACCAGAACCTGGGGCCTTATCAAATCAAGCTCAGCGTCCAGCCAGGGGCGGCAGGCGTTGATCTCCGAAGAACGCGGCTTTTTGTGAATCCTTCGCTTGCCACGTTCTGCGGGAGACCATTTGAAGTGCTTGACCACGTTCGTGACATAAGCCTGGTTGCGATCGATGCCTGCACGAAGCATGGCCTCGTCTAATAACTTTCCCGCTGGGCCGACAAAGGGATGACCCGCCAAGTCTTCGCGATCTCCGGGTTGCTCGCCCACGAACATGATGCTCGCTTTACGCGGACCTTCACCAAAGACGGTTTGAGTGGCGTGCTTCCAAAGGTCACAGGCCTTGCAGTTGCTGGCGGCAGTTCGCAAGGCAGGGAGAGAAGTTGCGTCTGCCGCTAAAATGGAAATTTCCCCCTCGTTGTTCTCTTTGGCCTTTTTGTTGCCGCCACTCCTCATCTACCCCAACCTAAAATGTGGTTCGTTGTGAGAGTCCGGGTCGCGATGACGACTTTTTCTTTGGCACTTTTGCGCCTTTCTTACGCGCTTCTGAGAGTCCGATGGCAATCGCTTGCTTCCGGCTCTTCACGGCTCCGCCTTTGCCACCTTTGCCCGAGCGAAGCGTGCCTTTTTTCTTTCGACGCATGGCGCTTTCCACGCTTTTTCCTGCAGCCTTACCATACTTGCGACCTGACTTTTTGCGCGAACCAGAACTTTTCGTCTCGGGCATAAACTTCTCCTGCTCCTTAGAGTGAGAACGCTGGTGAGAGGTTGGATGGCTTGCCTGCGCGAATCGCGTCGCCGTCTTAGCATGGCGACAAGGGATGGTGAGAAGCTCAACGCCGACTGAAGGCGTGCATACCGTCCTCTATGCGTCTTTGTCGGTCTGTTCGCCTTCGATGATTCCAACCAGCCGACATTTCAGGACGCAGCCGGGGAACGCCGGTTCGTCCATGAGAACCAGGACATCCGTAGGATCGCCGTCCTCCGCTTTGGTGCGAGGGATAAAACCAAAATCGTAGGGAAACGCCATGCCTGCGGGTAAAACCTTCTTCAGTTCGAAAATCTTTTGTTCCGAGTCAAGTCGTACTTATTGCGGCTGCCTTTTGGTGTCTCAATCACAACCTGAATGATCGAATCATCGTCCGGATCCAAAGATCGAATCCGCGAAGGGTCTGAAAGTCCGTTCTTGGACTGGCCATTCTTACTCATCGAACCTCCTTTTTACTGGTGAACTGGGATGCGCAGAGCGTAGCTGCGAGGAAATTTGATGCGAAGAGCTGTGATGCGAATATCGGGAATGGATATCTTGCCGTAACGGATCACGGTGCGACGATTTCGGCGAGCGACGGGATGACACCGCGTGAAACCTGGCGAGAATCTTTCTCCAGAGGGTTTCCCGCAGCTTCCAGATCGATATCGAGACCGCGCACCAGGCAACTGTCGCGGCAAGCAGCACGGGGCCTGTCGCGCCATGCGGTAGTTTTTTCCAAACGATCAGGGCGAAAACGACAAGTCCGATGCTCCCCATGGCGGCCCCGGCGGCATCAACGCCCGCAGCAGCGCGTCCGCCTCTTGCTCCGTTCTTGCCTTCGCGCGCCTTCTTTTCTGTTTCGTGCTTCTCAACCAGAGTAGCTGTGGCTGGGAGGATGGCGGGGAACGCCAAGAAGAGACCTCCGATTCGGGGGCCAAAGCGTTCAGCGATCACCCCCGCCAACGCCGTAACCGCTGCACCAAAAATAAATCGGATCAGGTATTGATACCACCGCGATTCTCGCAGCCCGGACGTGTCGACTTTTATTTTCATGTTCTTATGCGTGCAAAGCGAGTACGACGTACCACAGCCCGAAAGCGCACGCGAACCACAGCAGAATTGCCACACTGGTGACCGGCAGGGCCGGCAGCTTGCGTCGGATGAGCAACTGGCTCACCATGAATGCGTAAAGAAAGAAGGCCACGGCACCGAGGATCATCGAACGTGTTTCGATGCTCACGTGCGCTTTGTCCTCGGTCATTACGGTGAGAACGATAGCGGCAAGCGCCACTGAAGGAGCGGCGCCAAACAGTCCGGCAAAACTTTTCGGCTTCAACAAATCACCCAACAAAGAAAAAGCCGAGACTATCGCGCCTCCCACGAGCGTTCTGAGTATGTTCTCTTTCACAACTGGTTAACACTGCGTTTCATTTTTGTTCCTCAAATCTCGTTCTTTGATCGCCGAAGGAATCCGGTGCGAGCGGGGAAAGAAAGACTTCCTTTGGTTGCGGCAGCGGTTCATTAGGATGTATGGACAAGGCGGTAGAGTAAGGCGGGTGATTGCTGTGAAGCCGGGCTACAGTATCTACCTTATTGCTAAAGGCGCGACCGCTTGGTATTGTCTGGGCTCGTCCTAAGGGTTTGCGCCTGGAGCATTTGTGAAAAAGAGTACTCTACCCACGTTCTCTTCCGCGCCGGGTTGGAAGGAACTCTATACTGCGGCGTTGTTCGAGAACGATAAGTCCAGAATCATCCGAAAGATTGCCCGGGCCCAGGCTGCGATTGTTGCTGAAAGACAAGTATTGTTGATGTCGGGAGCCAATATAAAAGAGAGGCGAGCGCTAGACACCGCGCTCTTATCGCTACAGGCGCTCGCTAACTGTTTTGCGACTGCTCCGAGCTTCGTCTCCGAGGTTCGCGCCGCTAGCGTTCGACCGGCGGACGTTCGCGCCGCTTAACTCTGAGCCGGAAGAGGCGCAACCCCGGGAACATCGGAACACTGCGGGAACACACAGGGAAAGTTAGGGAATCGATGTGTTCGATCACGTAGACCGCATCGGTCCCATCAAACCTTTAGTTCGCGATCCGGAAATTTACGGCCACCGTGGTCTCAACCGTTGCTGGTTGACCATTCACAAGATAGGGTTCGTAACGCCACCAGCGCACGGCGTCCATGGCTGCTTGCGATAGTGCCTCTGGCCCGCTGACAAACTTCACCTGTGTCACCGCGCCTTCCACACTCACAACAGTATCGAGCACTATCGTCCCTTGCACTCCCGCCTGGCGCGCAGCATCTGGATATTCGGGCAGGGCGTGGTGAATAACCCTTCGCGCCATCACATCGGCAGGCACTTTCAATTGGGGTTGCGCGACCACAACTCTCTTGGTGGGAAGTTGCGCTTCCAATTCCGCCCATCCTTGCTGCCAATGCCACCATCCGAGCGCAGCCGCGAGCACCGCTATGAAAACAACGAACCCAACGAGGCGCCGGATACCGAATTTGCGGCTTGGCTTTTCAGAATTCGCGGAGTTTTCGAAGTACGAAGGGGGCTCGGGGTCGGATAACTCCTGTTCCAAATTGCCGCCTGCTTGAGCCTCCGCAGCCAATGAAAGTTCACCTTCGCGCCGCGTCCAGTAACGGACCGTCGATTGATGTTCGACCGGCAAACGGAGAAATTGAAGGCCAAAGCACCCTCCTTCACGCTGATAGCGCACCACCGCCGTCGCCCGCACCGGCGAACTCATGTGCGGAACAAGAAACTCGACCCGGACGGACTCGCCGACGACGAGTTGTGCCGATGGGACAACTCCCATTCCACCTTCGCCTATTTCGAAAGTGCGTCCGGGGATCTGATTCGGGATGCCGGAGCGCAATACGCTGAGTGCTAAAGGTACGGTTAGCTTGTAGCGAGGGACACTCCGAGTAGATACAAATCCTTGCGAGAATGCCGGAGCCGCACCCGTACTCATCGTCCGGCCTCCCCTTGGCGGGAAACACGACTCGCCGTGCTCGCCGTGGAAGCGGATTTTGAAATGACGCCGCTCTTCCTACTAATCAGCGAGGTAAGGTAGTGGCGAGTCCAAAAGGACCGTCGATTGACCAGTTTCATTTCGTTGCCGTCAACAACAATTGCCGCCATTTTCGGGTTCGATCCATCACGCACAAAACAGACACCTGATTGCGATCGATTGGCCCTGCACTATTATGAGGTGGGAAGTATCAGCAGCAGAAGATTACCTAAGTGCCCGGCAAATTCTTTGACAGGGAATTGGATGGATGTTTTTCAAGCATTCAATGCGTAGGCTGAGTTGCGCCTTTGTCAGCGGGCAGTAACCCCGGCGCGTTCATGCCTCGCGAAGCGCAATCATTGGGTCCAACTTCGCCGCTCGCCGAGCTGGGATGTAGCTGGCCGCCAAGGAAACCGCCAACAAAATCAGCGGAACCGCAAGAAATATGATTGGATCGATAGCGTGAATTCCGTAGAACAGAGTCGAGATCATCGGCGCAGTCACTGCCGCCAAGATCAAGCCGACGCAGATACCGGTGGCAGCGAGCATTCCTCCCTGGCCCAACACCAGCTTAAGAATATTAGCTGGCTGAGCCCCTAGGGCGATGCGCACTCCGATCTCCTGCGAGCGTTGTCTTACCAAATATGCGAGCAATCCATAAATTCCAACCGAAGCCAACAGGACTGCCATGACGGCAAAGACTGCCACCAGTTCAGCCGAGAAACGGCGTTGAGCCAAAGAGCTTTCCATTACATCATTCATCGCTCGAATATTAAATACGGGAAGGCCAGGATCGATGGCCTGGACTTCACTTCGAATTTGCGGCTCGAGGAGGGACGGAGCAACGGATGTACGCAGCACGAGACTCAGATCTCTGCCGCGGTCCTGGTAAACCGACGTATAGATATGAGGAACACCATTGCTATCAAGGCCGTCTTGTTTGATATCTTTGATGACGCCGACTACGGTAAGCCAGGGAACCTTCCAATACTCACCCAACCCGAGACGTTTGCCGACGGCGTCGCGATCAGGCCAAAACCGTCGCGCGGTGGCCTCGTCAATAACGGCAACCGGGAGCGCGTCCGCTTGGTCGCTTTCATTGAAGAAACGGCCCCGCGCCAAAGGAGTTTGGATGATTTTGAAATAATCCGGGCTCACGCGAATTATTTCTGCCGAAAGCTTCTGCGTAGAGTCAGCAGGTATATCTTCGATGTTCAGGTCGGTGCTGTTAGCCGCGGGAGTGCCCGGTAAGACCGAGGTGATTCCTGCCAATTCGACGCCGGGAATGGTACGCGCCCTTCGCAACAGCTCGCGTAAAACGGGCGCCTGATGGGCAATGCCAAGGTAGGGATCCACTCTTGGTTCGTTGGGCACAGGAAGCCAGATGCTGGAAACCACAACATTTGCGGGGTTGAATCCCGGGTCCTCGTGCAGCAGACGCCAGAAGGTCCGCATCAGCAAACCTGCTCCAATCATAAGCACCACGGTAAGAGCCATCTCCGAAATGATGAGCGTAGCGCGCATGCGATGGGTCTTGACGCTGTAGCCAGAGCCTCGCGCGCCCTCCCGAAGAGAGCTAATGACGTTCTGCTTTAGAGGACTGGAGCGCTGGGACAAGGCCAAACACCAAACCGGTCAGGAAAGAAACCAGAGTTGCGAATCCCAGAACCACCCAGTCAATGCTGATTTCGCTTTGTCGCGGAATTTGGAACGGCACAAACCGAAGCACGGAATGCAGAACGATTTCGGCGGTCAGAATGCCGACCGCACCGGCAATCAGCGACAGCACCACAGACTCGGTGAGCAATTGGCGGATCATCCGAGAGCGACTCGCGCCCAGGGCAAGCCGCATGGACATCTCGCGCTGCCGCCCGGAAGCGCGGGCGAGAAGAAGATTTGCGATATTCACGGAGGCGATGAGAATGACCAGGATGACGGCTCCCATAAGCAACAGCAGCACTGGACGAACGGGGCCGACAAGAGATTCCTGCAAAGGAAGGATTCGAACCGTCCGCTGGGATTTGGATGGATAATCGGAAGCAAAATCCTTTCTTATCTGGGCCGACATGACCGTAAGCCTGGCTTGCGCGTGTTGCAGAGTTATCCCGGGTTTAAGCCTTGCGATGGCCGCCGGCACGACGCGTACGTTGCGTGCAGGTTTGGGGGCGGGATCGGCGGCGAAACCAGCGGTCGCCCATACTTCCACATCCGTCGCGATGGTTTTGCCCGGATTGCGAAAGCTGGGAGGAAGAATACCGACAATTGTGTATAGATCGTTATCGAGCCGCACACTCCTTCCGATAACATTAGGATCCGCTCCGTAGGAGCGGCGCCATAGACCATCGCTGATGACGACCGCCTCGGCAAAGCCTAAAGCGAAATCTTGAGGACCAAACAAGCGGCCTTTTTGCGGAGTAGCGCCGAGCAGGGAAAAATAATTGGGGCTGACTACAAGCAACTCCAGGCGTTCCGGTTGCTTGGCGCCGGTCAGGTTCACGCTCGCCTCCGATTCAGCGGCTACATCTTCAAACACACCGGCTCTCGATTTCAGGTCCTCCCATTCGGGAACGGAAAAAGGTGTATCGACGAGGCCCACACCAGGATCATCAAAACTCACCTTGACCAGCCTGTCAGGCTCGCGAAACGGCAGAGAATGCAACAAGACAGAGTTGATAACACTGAAGATCACGGTATTTGCGCCGATTCCCAAAGCCAGGGTCAAGATCGCAACCGTCGTAAAGCCGGGATTCTTAAGCAGCAATCTCAAACCGAAACGAATGTCCGAACCTAGCTCACCCCACCAGCGCACGCCCACCGATGCCCGCATGGCATCTTTGTGAGACTCGATTCCGCCGAACTCAATCCTTGCCTGCCGCATCGCTTCTTCCCGGGAAAAGCCCTTGCCAACCAGATCCGCAGCGTAACTCTCAATATGAAAACGCACTTCCGTTTCCATTTCATTTTCAAACTGCTGCCCCTTGACGATCGACTTCAACCACGAGCGAGATCGAGCCAGAAGGTTCATATTTCCTCCGGGGTGGTGCGCAGAATACTAGCGATCAACGATGCCATGCGGTTCCACTTTTCGGTTTCCGAATGGAGTTGACGCCGCCCGGCTGCGGTCAGCGTGTAGAACTTTGCTTTGCGCTTGTTATCCGACTCTCCCCACTCGCCGGCGATCCAGCCCTGATGTTCCAGCCGGTAGAGAGCTGGATATAACGAACCTTGCTGGATCTCAAGCCGTTCGCCGGAAATCTGCTGAATGCGCAGCAGAACCCCGTAGCCATGCAGTGGACCAAGCGAAACAGCTTTGAGGATCAACATGTCTAAAGTGCCTTGCAGCAAATCGAGCGGCTTGTCCACGATCCCTCCTCGTTCGTCTAGGAGAGAGAATAGCAAAACTCTCCTAGTTGGTCAAGGAGAGCGTTTGTCAGCCAGCGCTCTACTCCTGCGCGTGGCCAGATCCCAAAATTGCAGATTGCTAACTCTGCTTTGATCGCTTAAACTCCGTGCGGCGTCGAAACTGATTTTGGATTCGCAGGATGTCCGGTTTACTTGGCCACGCCCGCCCGAGGAACAAACTGTGATGAGCATTCAAAACCCAACGGTCAACTTTGATGTTCCAGACGCAGCGGATTCTTTACAAGCGGCCGGGCCGCGTCTATGGACACGCGAGCTCTTTCTCATGCTCCTCGTCGCTGTCAGTTTGTGCTTGATGTTCTTTGTGGCGACGGCGCGCGCTCAAGTTTCGGACGCGGCACAGTCCGTTCCGAGCGTAGTCCAGGCAAACGTCAAACTGGTGATCGGCGGCGACACGATCAAGAACAATTCGGAAGGGACGCTTTCGGTGATGGGCGACTCGCTGCAGTTCGCAAGCCCCAAGGCGAAACTGGAAGTGAAGGCCTCATCCATTCAAGACATCTCAACCAACGAGGACAGCAGGCAGGACATAACCGGCGCGGCCCATTTCGCGGCGATGGCCATCCCTTACGGGGGCGGACGAGTCCTGAGTTTATTTTCACATCAGGTCGATGTCCTCACGGTGGAATTCAAGGATGACAATGACGGCTTTCATGGCACTGTGTTTGTGCTTCCTCAGGGGCAGGCGGCTCCGTTCAAAAAGCGGCTCGTCTCGATGGGCGCGAAAGCCAGCGTTCCCCTCACAGAACCGGCAGCGTCAAACAAATAGAAGGAGAAACCGTTGAAACATTGCACTCGAACGTCTGTCTCAGCTATTTACGTGGTCGCATTCGCCTGCGCTCTCTTTCTGCTGGTCGGCTCGCTCACGGGACAGACGGGAGATTCGAAGAGCGCACAGAAGTTCTCTGCTTCTTCCATCCAGATTGAGCCCACGGATCCAGGCGACATACCGATGCCGCCGGAATTCCGCATGGCGATTTACGAAAACCTGATCACGCAGATAACGAAGACAGGAAAGTTTCAGCACGTTTATCGCAGCGGTGACAAGGATGCGGCAAGCGCGCCCGACCTGGTCACGCTGCACACCACAGCGAGAGCCTTTACCAAAGGCAGCCAGAGAAAGCGCGAAGTAACCACTGTTACCGGCTCCACGAAGATGACCCTGAATGTCCACATCACGGATCACGCCGGACAGCCAATCGTCGATCGCGAGGTCGATGGCAAGGTGCGTTTCCTGGGAGAAAACCTGCGGGCAACTTACGATTTCTCCAAGAAGGTTGCTAACATCGTGAGGGTTACGTTCTAGCCGCGCAATTCCTCTCTCCATGTAGATATTGAGGAGATGTATTTCGTCATGCCCTCCGGCCAGGTGGTCAGCATTGCAGCCGCCTACTTGAAGCCGGCCGCAGCGCCGCCTCTTCAGATCTCTTGGCTCGACGCTCTGGAATCGAATGGCGTAGCAAAATAAATCATGAACTCGGTGCGAATGGACAAGTGGCTCTGGGCCGCGAGATTTTTCAAAACGCGATCCTCAGCCGCTCGAGCCTGCGAACTCGGCAGAATTCGATCCAACGGGCAGCCCGCCAAAGCTGCGCGCGAAGTCCGAATGGGAGACATGTTGCTTATAGCCAATGAGGGCGGGGACTTTCAGGTGGAAGTCCTGCTACTGAGCGAGGTGCGCGGACCGGCGTCCGTTGCGCAAACGCTCTACCGCGAGACCGAATCGAGCCGGGAACTGCGCCTGAAGGTGTCGGCGGAACGGAAGGCGATGAAGCAGTTTGAACAACTACCTGCAGCCAGACCCTCAAAACGCGATCGCCGGCGAATCATCCAATTCAGAAGCAAAAATCTTGGCGAATGAAGAGTGATCGCCTACCGAGCGTGTTACTGCCGAACTCCCTAAGGAGTGCCGGTTCACCGCCGGAGTAATCTCGAAACAGCTCGTTACGTTTACGATAACGACTACCAAAATGAAGTTCGCTTCCAGAGGAAACTGCATGAAACGCACCGTGACAGCCTCCTTGTCGTTCTTTATATTTCTGGCTATTGCCACTGCTCAGAATTCTGCACAAGAAGCGCAGCCCAAAATGCCGCCGACGATCGATCAGAAAACGGTTGACCAGAAACAGAAAACGATCGGCCAGAAGACGGCCGGAATGCAAAAGCTACCCGGTTTTTTCACTTATTACTGGGACGCGCACGAGGGGAAACTTTGGCTGCAAATCGATAAATGGAATACGACATTCCTCTATTACGAGTCTCTTCCCGATGGCGTCGGGTCTAATGATATTGGGCTTGATCGCGGTCAGCCCGGCAAAACAACCGCCGTCCATTTCGAACGCGTCGGGCCGCGAATTTTGCTCGTCGCCGAAAATGAAAAGTATCGCGCTATCACGGACGACCTCGAACAACAATCGGCAGTGAAGCAAGCCTTTGCGCAGTCCGTTCTGTGGGGCTTTGAAGCCGCTGCCGAGGATGAAGCCGGCGATTCTGTTCTGGTTGACGCTACCCCATTCTTCCTGAGTGATGCGCACGAGGTGGCGTCCAAACTCTCCGCAGTCAAGCAAGGCAGCTATCACGTCGACCCATCGCGCTCAGCTATCTATCTTCCGCGCACCAAGAATTTTCCGGAAAACACGGACGTAGAATCGACGCTGACTTTTGTCGGGGAGAATCCCGGCCATTGGGTCGAAGAAGTAACTCCCGATCCGCGCGCCATCACCGTGCATGAACACTTCTCTTTCATTCAGGCGCCTCGGGTGGGATTCCGCAAACGAGCCTACGATGCGCGTTGCAGCTTTTTTGGCATCAGCTACATGGATTTCGCGACGCCGGTGGACGAGCCCATCGTCAAGCGTTACATTGCGCATTTCCGTCTCGCCAAGAAAGATCCCTCAGCCGCAACCAGCGAGCCGGTGAAGCCAATCATTTACTACGTGGACCGCGCTATTCCGGAACCGATTCGTTCCGCCGTTCTCGAAGGAGCAACATGGTGGAACACAGCTTTCACAGCCGCGGGATACAAAGATGCATTCCGGGTGAAACTGCTGCCCGAGGGCGTGGACCCTATGGACGTTCGCTACAACGTTATCGAGTGGGTTCCGCGCGCGACCCGCGGCTGGGCTTACGGTACCCCGCTCGTTGACCCGCGTACCGGAGAAATCATCAATGGACATGTCAATTTCGACGCGTTGAGAATCCGGCAGGTGTTCTTGATCGCGCAAGGTCTTCTCGATCCCTTCGGCACAGATCCCGACGCGCTCCAACGAGCCAACAAAATGGCGCTCGCGCGTATTCGGCAACTGGCCGCGCATGAAACCGGCCACACCTTGGGCCTAATGCACAATTACGCCGCCAGCATCGTCAATCGCAGCTCAGTCATGGACTACCCGCCGCCCACCGTAACGCTCGGAGCGGATGGTCGGCCTGATATCTCCGATGCCTACGCCGTAGGTATCGGCGAGTGGGACAAAGTGTCAATTACGTACGGCTACAGCGATTTTTCTGAGGACAATATCTCTCTGGATAATCTTTCGCACGGAAAAACAGAGACCCCGGCGCTCGACAAGATTCTCGATGACGCCTTCGCGCGAGGGCTTCGCTACCTTACCGATCAGGATGCGCGGCCGCTGTGCTCCGCCAGCCCAATCGCGCACCTTTGGGACACGGGCAGCAATTCTCTCGACGGCTTGAGTCGCGTGATGGCCGTGCGGGCCGCAGCTTTGAAGAATCTTTCGGAGAATGCAATTCCTGAACACACTCCAATGGCAACCCTTGAAGATGTGCTCGTTCCGATCTATCTCTACCACCGCTATCAAGTAACTGCTGTCGCCAAGTCGATCGGTGGACTTGATTACTCCTTCAATCTTCGCGGGATTAGAGATCACGAAAAGCCGCCAACAATTGTTCCCGCAGCCGAGCAGCGAAAGTCGATTCGCGCAGTTCTCGAAACCCTCTCACCCGAGGTGCTCGCCTTGCCCGAGCCTCTGCTCAAGATAATTCCGCCACGGCCGCCGGAATACCCCACTGGGCGCGAGAATTTCTCTCGACGGACGTCCCCGGCGTTCGATGCACTTGCGCCCGCGGAAGCCGCGGCGGAGATCGTCGCGAACGTGCTCTTGCAGCGCGAACGTGCCCAACGCATGATCGAGTACCACGCGCTCGACGCGCCGAATCCTAGTTTTGAAGAACTGCTGACCGACCTGATCGCCGCCACGTGGAAGGCTCAATCGTCGACAGCTGCGGGCTATAAGGGAGCAGTTCAGCGCACGGTCAATGCGGTGATATTGGATCATCTCATGATGCTGGCAGGCGACGAGCGCGCGTCTGCGCAGGTTCGTGGCGCCGCCTCGCTGAAGCTGGACGAACTAAGAAAATGGATCGCGACGCGGGTAGCGTCGGCAAAAGATGAATCGGTTAAAGCTCAACTCTTCTTTGCCGCGAACCAAATTGACCGTTTCCAAAAAAACCCAGCCGAGATCCATCTGACAAAGCCGGCCCCTCCCCCTGAGGGCGATCCTATCGGCGCTGACGACTGGGAATAACGGGCGACAGACGCGGTTGTGGCGCTAGTATTTGTTCAGCCCCGAATTTTGCCGGAATACAGCGCCATGCCTACTACGGCATCGATCCCCAGCGCGTGGAGGCTATCGACTTCCAGCTGTTCGGTAATGCCTCCAGCAACCACCAAGTGGCGCGTAGTCGCGCGCCGGATGGCGTGAACGGTCTCCATCGGAATTCCACCCATCAATCCCTCGCTGTCGATGTGCGTATAGAGGAAAGTTTCACAAAATGGCTCCAACTCACGAATCATGTCGAAAGCGGTAACGGAGGTCTGCGTGCGCCAGCCGTCGATGGCAACCTGTCCACCCTTGGAATCGAGCGCGAACATCAGTGCCGCCGTCGGGATCTTCTCAGCGAGAGCGCGAGCGTGCTCGCGATTGATTCGCCCATCGGTCAATAATGCGGATCCGATAATCACCTTGCGGGCACCCATCTTCAGAAGTTCCTGCGCAGTCTCGATGTCGCGAATGCCGCCCCCAACCTGGCAAGGCAGGTTGCTCATTATCCGTTTGATCAGCGCTCTATTGTGGCCCTCGCCGCGCGCTGCATCAAGGTCGATGACTTGCACAATAGGGTGCTTTGAAAAACGCTCGATCCAGTAATCGAAGTTATCGAACTCCAGTTTCTTCTTTTCGCCTTGCACCAACTGCACGATCTTGCCAGCCATGAGATCGATGGATGGAATCAGCATGGCCACCTCATGGGCAACTTGGCAGCCTGCAGTTCGCGCTTCAATTGACCAATATTTTCGAGACCGAAATGGAAGAGGGAAGCGGCCAGAGCTGCGTCCGCACGGCCGTTGCGAAACACGTCAATGAAATGTTCCGGCGAACCAGCGCCACCCGAGGCGATTACTGGTATGGAGACCGCGTCGGCTATTGTCTTCGTCAACTCGCAGTCAAAACCGGCTTGCGTGCCGTCGCGATCCATGGAAGTAAGCAGGATTTCTCCCGCGCCGCAATCGGCCGCCTGGCGCGCCCATTGCAGCGCGTCGCGGCCGGTGGGCGTGCGCCCTCCGGAAACGAATACTTCAAAGCCGTTCTTGACCCTCCTGGCATCAATGGCCACAACCACTGCCTGCGAACCGAAACGCGCGGCGGTCTTCCCGATCAACGTTGGGTCTTTCACCGCCGCTGAATTGATGGCGATTTTATCCGCACCGGCGTCGAAGACGGCCGCGGCGTCGGAGAGCTCGCGGATTCCTCCGCCAACCGTGAACGGGACAAACAAATGGCGTGCGGTTCTTGCAACAACATCCAGCATAGTGTTGCGGTTGCCGCTGGTAGCCGTGATATCGAGCAGCACTATCTCGTCAGCGCCATCGCGGGCGTGGGCGGTCGCGCATTCTGCCGGGTCCCCCGCGTCGCGCAGATTCACGAACTGCACGCCTTTCACGACCCGGCCATTGTCCATGTCGAGACAGGCTATGATGCGCTTGGTCAGCACTTGTCGGCCTCGGAGAAACCCAGCTCCTCACATTTCAGCTTACAGAAATTCTTGATTATGAGAAGTCCCACGTTCCATGATTTCTCCGGATGGAACTGCACTCCGAAAATATTCCCTTGTTCGACGACGGCAGAAAATTCCGTTCCATACTCGGTTATGGCAGTGGTAGCGGCAACCACCGGAGCTTGGAATGAGTGTGTGAAGTAGACGAAAGATTCGGGGGCGACGTTGCGCAATAATCGCGAACCCTTTCGCACGGCCAGCGAGTTCCATCCCACGTGCGGCGATTTCACGATCGAGGGAAACTTCCGGCATCGCCCGGCAAACAATCCCGCTCCGGCATACTCGGTAGCCTCATCGCTGCCCTCGAACAGCCATTGCATTCCCAGGCAAATTCCGAAGAACGGCTTGCCGCCACGCACACCTTCCAGCACAACATCTCGTAAACCCGCTTTGTCGAGAGCGGCCAGCGCGCTGAAGTGCCCAACCCCGGGCAGAACGATCTTGTCTGCCGACGCGACGGTTTCAGGCTGTCTGGTTACGGCAACATTGGCACCCAGATAATCGAACGCCTTCTTGACCGAATTCAGGTTGCCAGCGCCGTAATCTATGATGGCTATCTTCGACGGAATCATAGAAGTCCCTTGGTGCTTGGCAACATGCGCGCGAGGCGGCGGTCGCGCGCGCAAGCTACACGGAGAGCGCGACCAAAAGCTTTGAAGAGCGCTTCGATCTTGTGATGACTGGAGCGCCCGTACATCACGCGTACATGAACATTGGCACGGGCGCCGCGGGCGAAGCCCTCGAAGAAATCGGACACCAGTTCCGACTGCAAATCGCCGACCCGCGTGGCGCGGACCTTCGTATCAACCACGGCGACGGCGCGGCCGCCAAAGTCCACGGCCGCCAATCCCAGAGTTTCATCCATTGTCATGAGAAAATAGCCAGCTCGCAGAATGCCGCGCCGGTCGCCCAAAGCGCGATCAAAGGCCTCACCCAGACCGATTCCAACGTCTTCCACGGTGTGGTGTTGGTCCACGTCCAGGTCGCCGACGGCGGTAAGCTTCAAGTCGAATGCGCCGTGACGCGAAAACAACTCCAGCATGTGATCGAGAAAACGGATGCCGGTGGAGACTTCGTAGTTTCCGCGGCCCTCGATGGTGAGGGCGATTTGAATCTCCGTCTCTCCGGTTTTGCGGTGCAGTCTGGCTTTTCTCACGCCCGCACCCGGTTCGGCAGACTGTTTCGCAGGCCAAGGCTCTCGACCACTTCACGCAGTGCATCGATGAAAAGTTGGGTGTGTTCATCCGTCCCAACGGTCAGGCGCACACAGTCTTCGCAGCCGGGATCGGTGTGCCGGTCGCGTACCAGAATTCCCCCGTCCCGCAGAGCCCGCACAAATTCCGCATGTGCCGGGCCGATACGGACGAGCACAAAATTGGCCTGGCTCGGCCAGTAATGCAACCCGAGACGGCCAAGCTCGAGTTGCAGTTTTTCGCGATTGCTTCGCACCTGCGCAACGTAGCGAGCGACGTAATTCTGATCTTGAAGCGCCTCGGGCAGAATCGCCAGCGCGGCTGCATTGACGCTATACGGAGATGCGACACGGCGGACCATCGCCATCTGGCGTGCTTCTCCCGCAAGAATGCCAATGCGCAAACCGGCGAGGCCGTAGGCTTTGGAAAAAGTCCGCGCTATGAAGATATTCTCGTTCTGCCTCACGAGGTCGGCAAACGCACCGCCGATCAGGGTTTCTCCATGAAATTCAAAATAGGCCTCATCGACAAGTAAAGCCGCTTGCGGTGCCGCGTGTGCAATCTCAATCAGAACATCGCCTGCGACCGCGGCTCCAGTAGGGTTATTCGGGTTGGCCACCGCAATCAGCCGAGTGCGCGGATTAAGTCGGGCGAGCAGGTCCTTCGCCGGAAAAGTAAAGTTGTCGCCGGCGTGCACCTCGACCAGGCGAGCACCTTCGGCCTGCGCAAAGATCGCATACATCGCAAAAGTTGGCACGACGACGAGCGCCTCGTCCCCGGCATCGAGATAGGTGGAACACATCAGATGAATCGCTTCATCGACACCGTTGGTAAGCAGGACTTGCGCGGGATCGAGTCCCAGAAAACTCGCTACTTCTTTTTCCACGGGCTCGCGTTCGGGATAGCGTGCCAGCGATTCGGCATCGAGCGCGCGCAACCGCGCCAGCACGCGCGGCGAGCATCCAACTGTGCTTTCGTTGAAATCGAGACGCAGCCCTATCCGGCCCGCCAGAGGCGGCTTGTACGCATGCAAGTTTCTCACCGCCGCGCGAGCCTCAAGCATGCGAATATCTCACTCGGAACGCCTCCGCGTGTGCCTTCAGGCCCTCGGCGCTCGCCAGCGCAATGCCTGGCGGGGCTATGAGTTGAATTCCTGCGCGCGATATCTGCTGGCAGCTAATAATACGAACGAAGTCGAGAACGCTGAGGCCGCCACGAACTCGCGCCATCGCACCCGTTGGCAACACGTGGCTTGGTCCGGAAACATAGTCTCCCGCAGCCTGTGGCGTGAACTCGTCGAGAAAGACCGAGCCCGCGTTCTGCACTTCCGCAAGCAGCTCTGGCGGAATCGTGAGATGTTCGGGTGCGATGCTATTCGAAATTTCGACCGCCTGCTGCGGCGTAGATGTGAGAAGAATGGCGCCGCGAAGCGAGAGGGATTGCGCAGCAATCGGGTTCGCGCGCGCGCGCTGCGCTATCTCGCACTGAACACTTGTTGCTAATGCGCGCGAAGTTGTGATGAAGATGCACAGGGCGTCGGGATCATGTTCCGCCTGGGCCACCAAATCTGATGCGATGCACGCGGGATTGCCGTTCTCGCTGATGATCACGGCCTCCGTCGGCCCAGCCAGGAATTCGATGGCACAATCGAACGCCACCATTTTTTTGGCTGCAGTCACGTAGCGGTTGCCGGGACCGACGATCTTATCCACGCGCGGAATCGCTCCCGTTCCATAAGCCAAGGCGGCGATAGCCTGCGCTCCGCCGATGCGATAAAAATCGTGCACACCCAGAAATGCAGCCGCCGCCAATGTCGCCTGCGACGGACGCGGAGACGCCATGCGAATCTGTTTGACTCCGGCAACCTGCGCGGGAATCACGGTCATGAGCACGGTCGAAGGCAGCGGATAGCGGCCCCCGGGGACGTAACATCCCACCGATTCAAGCGGACGCACCAACTGACCGACCTCGACCCCGGGCTCGATTGCACGGCGCCATTCCCCGAGGACGCCCGCTGCCTGCCACTCCGCATAGCGGCGAATGTTACCTGCTGCATGCTCGATCGCGTGCTGGAGTTCGAGATCAATTTTCTCCCAAGCCTGGTGCAGATCATCCTCGGAAACTTGCAACGGCTCGTCCTTGGTCAATCCGTCCCAACGCGTTGCGTACCGGCGCAGGGCGCGGTCGCCGTTGCGGCGAACGTCAATCACAATGCGGCGAACGGAAGGTTCGATGTCGGCCAGATAGGTCGCACCGCGCGCGGCTAGCGCCGTCAACAGTTGCGCCTGCTTGGCGCCTTCGAGAATGCGGATCGCATCCGTGTCATTCTGCCGGTGCTTAACACCGCTTTTCTTGCGCTGGTCATTATTCGTATTTTTATTGTGCGTCGACTTGATCCGCATCACATGACCACCTTGTTGAGCGGATATTCGACGATGCCCTGGGCATTGGCTTGCTTCAGTTTCGGAATGAGCGACCACGCGGCTTGCTCTCCTATGACCGTGTTCACTGCCACCCACTCGCCATCGGCCAAGGGTGCAACCGTCGGATTTTGCAGCGCCGGCAGAAGACCGAGAACCGTGGGCAAGTCTGCCTTGCGCACGTTGAGCATCAGGCCAACACGCCCCAACGCGGCGATCGCCCCACTTAGCATGACGGACAGGTTTTCAATTTTTTGCCGCCGGGGCGGATCGGACCACGCCGCTTTGTTCGCCACCAGTTGCGTGTTGGATTCAAGCACGGTTTCGAGAATTCTCAGGTGATTAGCGCGTAGTGAACTGCCTGTCTCCGTTACCTCGACGATGGCATCGGCCAGCAACGGCGGCTTGATTTCGGTTGCTCCCCAGGAAAACTCAACCCGCACGTCAACCTTGCGGCTGGCAAAATAATTACGCGTGAAACTGACCAGTTCGGTGGCAATGATTCGACCGTCGAGATCTTCGAGTTTCTGGAAGCTCGAATCCTCGGGCACGGCCAGCACCCACTTCACCTTGCCCATGCTTTGCTTGGCATAGACCAGGTCCGCAACCTTGACGACATCAAGGCCACTTTCGAGGATCCAGTCCAATCCCGTCAGACCAGCATCGAGCGCGCCGTGTTCGACGTACCGTGCCATTTCCTGAGCACGAATGAGGAGGCATTCAATCTCGGGATCATCCGTGGCGGCAAAATAAGAGCGAGCATTCGTATAGACGCGCAGGCCGGCGCGCGTGAAGAGGCTGAGAGTCGCTTCCTGCAAACTTCCCTTCGGAATGCCCAGGCGCAATTTCATCGCTTCGCCTCCTCTGGCTGATTTTGCTGAGGCTGCGCTGACGAATTCTTCTCGCGCTCAAAAAGAGCGGGGCCCAGCGCCGCTGTTTCGAGCGAAAGCGCTTGCGTGAAACAGGAGCGCGTCCCATTGTGGCAGACCTTGCCCTCTCCTAGCACGCGGACGCGTAGCAACACCGTATCCCGATCGCAGTCGGTCGAGGCGGCAATGACCTGCAGACGATTGCCCGAGCTTTCTCCCTTGGTCCACAGCTTCTGCCGAGTGCGGCTGTAGAAGGTAACGAAACCAGTGCCCAGCGTCATATCGAGCGCTTGCTTATTCATGAAGCCCACCATCAACACGTCGCCGCTGTCCGCATCCTGAATTACGGCAGGCACCAAGCCTTGCATCTTGTCGAAGTCTATCTCCATACAGTTCTCCGATCTCTAATCAGAGTCTTGAAAGCGCCACTAAAAGCAGAAAGCCCGCTGGCAGATGCTGCGCCAGCGGGCTTGGATTTCCTATAATTGCCTAGTTATCCGTGTTCCCCCGCCGACGCAATCGCCGCATGATGATGGTGACGGTGGAAGACTAGCGGAGTCATTTCAAGCTGATAGTAGGGCAGCAGAGACGCCATTGTCAATTGGTTTCTGCCAAAACACCAGGCGATTCTCCAGCACGACAATCTTCGATCGCTGCCGACTACCGCCCACGATTACCCAAGCGGTAGACGATGCTGGTTACGATGCGAAAATTGTTTTCGAACCGCATGGCCGCGGTGGAGTCGGCAAATGTAGTGCGCAGGTAGTCGCCTCCGAATCGGAGAGCGAATCGCCCAGCCAGGGGACGTTCCACGCCTCCACCGGCGGCATAGGAGAATCGCATCACGGTTCCGCCGAGGTAATACGTTCCACTCACCGGAACCGCGCTATCCACCAGACTGACGCCGGCTAAGGTGTGAGCGAAGATTCGTGTATTTCGATAGGCTGCGGGATAAAAAACGGGACCGACAAGAGAGCTGATGACGTTGCCGCTGTGTCCCGTGCCGAGGACGTCCCCTATGCGCGCGTAGCTCGTATCCGCCATCAGGCCCCAGCGCGCTCGGATGTCGACAAACGCATTCGCATCAAAGCCGCTGAGGAACACGCGCTGGTGTGATGGCGTATCCAACGCGAAGTAGGTGTAGCCGACGCTCGATTCGAACAACGGGCTGGTCACCGCAGGCGCCGGTCCACGGGCGGCGAATTCTTGCGCGAGCAGCGGCGCCACCAGAAGGAGGATGCAAATCCAAGCTGTTTTCATGATTTTCATTCCACGGTGTAGAGCAACTCAGGGACACTAGCACCCTTATGGCCAAGGGCCTGTTTGTTTGTCCCGTCCGAAACCCATCGTTCAAGAACAACAATCCAAAGGAATTGTAAAATTTGGGCGCCGCAGCGTTATATCAGAGTGCGGCCGGGGCGCTCAGAATAAGCTCCGCAACGGGAAATTATGGAGATCATCGGGACCGTTATGGTTCGGAAGCACTCCTTGCTCGGCTGAAAGCTAGTTTGGCGGCTGCCGCCCAATCGGTCAGCTTGCTATCCTATTAAGGGTGACGGGCGTCTAACGCTACTGAGGACTGTTCACAGCGAGCTTGTTACGAGACCGCGGTAGCTCTGATCATTTCCCCTCAGGTCATTTCCCGGCGAGTTGTTACTATGCAAATGGTGTTCGATGTTTTCGCACAGATTTTTGGAACCCTCTGGGCGCACAAACTGCGTTCGTTCCTCACCATGTTTGGCATCGCCTGGGGTGTCGGTTCCCTGCTGCTGCTGGTCGGGTTGGGCGAGGGCTTCCGCACTGGGAACAAGCGCAACCTGTCTGAATACGGCGAGAACATCATGATGCTCTTCCCCGGACGCGCTCCGGAGGTTGCAGGCAGCATGAATTCCGCCCGGCAATACCGGCTCACTTATCAGGATTACCTCGACATACGCCAGGAGTCTCCGCACATTAAGGCTATTACTCCCGTCCTCGTCACCAACGATGTGCATGCCGTCAGCGAGTTCGCCACTGCCAGCGGACAGCTCACCGGCGCCGAACCGCAATACAACGGAATCCGCTACCTCCCGCTGAAACTGGGACGCTGGCTCAACCAGTTCGACGAAACTCAAAAACGCGACGTCGTCGTCCTCGGCGATGAGATGTCGCGCAACCTTTTTCCGGGACGACCCGCCGTCGGCTCGTTCATTCTGCTCAACGGCCATCGTTTCGAAGTCATCGGCACCCTAAATCGCGTCGGTCGCGGCGACGATAATTCGACGAACACGCGTTGCTATATTCCCTTCCATGTGATGCGCAGCGATTTCCCGCTCCCCGGCGAAGAGTCCTACGACGCGATATCGTTCCTCAACTATCAGCCGCGCGTGGCCGACGAACACCTCATTGCCCAGGACGAGGCACGCCGCGTTATCGCCCGCAATCACCATTTCGATTACCACGATGAAGACGCCTTCGAAGGCTGGGATACTGTCCAGCAAGCGCAAATGATGGGGACCATCTTCGACGCCATGAACGAATTTCTGGGCACTGTGGGATTGGTCACGCTCGCTCTGGGCGCCATCGGCGTGATCAATATCATGCTCGTTGCCGTCTCCGAGCGCACCCGCGAAATCGGCCTGCGCAAAGCTCTCGGCGCCACCAACCGCAGCATCATGCTGCAATTTTTCGCAGAAGGAATTCTGCTGACGCTGGTCAGCGGATTTATCGGCATGGGCTTGGCCGGCGGCTTAATGACCCTGTTCGCCCATTACAACGGCCCGGGCGGTTTCGACCCTCCGCGACTCGTGCCCAAAACTGCGTTTCTAGCGATCGCCAGCCTAGCTCTGGCAGGCGTGGCCGCGGGACTCTATCCCGCGCGCAAAGCGGCCCGCCTCGAACCAGTCGAAGCCCTGAGGCAAGAATAATGTCCTTCGATCTACAACCCGTTTTGCAAGGCGAGCTGCTCGGACTGAGGCCACTTCGACCGAAGGATTTTCACGACCTCTACGCTATGGCCTCCGATCCACTCATTTGGGAGCAGCATCCCGTCAAAGACCGTTATCAGGAAAAAGTTTTCAAGTCGTTTTTTCGTGAGGCCATGGAATCAGGAGGAACATTGATCGCGATCGATATCAGGGAGTGGCCGAATCATAGGATCGTCGCGCTACCACGGATATGACAAAGAAAAAAGCGAGATCGAAATCGGCTGGACGTTTTTGACCAGGTCGCCCTGGGGAGGTATCTACAACCGCGAAATGAAACAGCTCATGCTGCGGCACGCCTTCCAATTCGTGAACAGCGTCGTCTTACTTGTGGGTCCGCAGAATTTGCGGTCGCAAAGAGCCGTCGAGAAAATAGGGGGAGTTCGTGTGGGATCAAGGCGTGACGCCAGCGGTCGAGACAGTTTTGTTTATCAAATTAATGCTTCAAGCTTCGACGAGTTTGCGCAGCAAGGCGCGGCGGTTGGCCTGGAAGGGGTTCGCCCGAAAGTATTTCGGCTGAATCGGAACGAAGGTCTGGGATAATCCAATGCTGCGCGACCTTCTCCAGGAATCCTATAACGCCATGCGCCACAACCGGCGCCGCACCGCCCTCACCATGCTCGGCATGGCCTGGGGAATCGCCACCGTGGTCATGCTCCTCGCTTACGGCGATGGCTTCGGCCGAGCCTGCACCAACATCTTTGCCAACTTTGGAACCAAGCTCTTCATCGTGGTCCCCGGCCGGTCATCCATGCAGTCCGGCGGTGAAAAGGCGGGAGCGCAAATCCGCATCACACTCGATGACATCGATCGCCTTACAGCCAACATCCCGCAGATCACGAACATCACGCCCAGTGGCGAGAAGCAAGCCACGGTGCAATATGACACTCGCTCCTACACTATCGACGTCAACGGGGAATATCCCAATACTTATCACATCCGCGCCTTGAGCCTCGATGATGGCCGCTTCTACAACTCCGAAGACGAGAGGCAGAGCGCGCGCGTTGCCGTCATCGGTTCGGAGGCCAAAGAAAGACTCTTCTCCGGGCGCGAGGCGGTTGGCGAACACATTCGCATCGATGGCATCAGCTTTGAAGTCGTTGGCGTTCTCGCTCCCAAGATGCAGGCCGGAGACGACAACATCAATCGCGTCGTCTATGTTCCATTCACCACCATGGGTAATTTCAAGGACACCCACTTCCTTGACTCCATCTGGTTCAACTACGAGACCAACGACTATGAGCGCATCGAGAAATCGGTGCGCGCCATCATGGCCGCACAGCACAAATTCGATCCCGCTGACCGCCGCGCGCTGTTTGTCTTTAATCTCATGGAGCAAGTGCACCAGTTCGAAATCATCACCATCGGACTCAAGATCCTGCTCGGCTTCATCGGAACCCTTACGCTAGGCATCGGCGGCGTCGGGTTGATGAACATCATGCTCGTCTCCGTCACCCAGCGCACGCGGGAAATCGGCGTCGAAAAAGCGCTTGGCGCGCGGCGCCGCCACATCTTCCTCCAGTTTCTGGCCGAAGCGCTTACGATCACCTTCGCCGGCGGACTCTTCGGCATCGTCCTCGCCTACGTCGTAGCCTTCACCGTGGGCCGACTGACGCTCTACAGCGCCATGGCCAAACACGCCGAAGCCGGTGATATACGCCTCGCGATTAACCCCGTCACACTGATAGTTTCCGTGCTCATCCTTACTGCCGTGGGACTGATTAGCGGCATGGTCCCGGCGATTCGAGCCTCGCGACTCGACCCGATCGAAGCCTTGCGCTACGAATAATTAACACTACTTTACCAACAGGCAGCACTACTGTAGAGACGGGGCTTGCCCCGTCTTGCCGCCGAGCTACATGAAGGCTGCCGAAGTCCCGTGAATCCACCGCAACACGTTGGATGGTAATTTGCCTGTGACGTTCAGGCTCGGAGTGTATGTCCACGTAATGTATTTGGGGGCGTAGCCCGGAAATTGTGACGCTGTGGAGGGACGGGCGTCTAGCCCGTCCAGCCGGGCGGGGACGCCCGGCACTCCACCACGCTCCTAGGAAAAATGCTTATTGCTTTTTGTCGTCCTTCTTGTCGTCTTTCTTTTCTTCCTTATTCTTCTCGGCGTTCTTGTCCACGATCGATAGCAATTCGACGTCAAAGATCAAAGTCGAATCGGGGCCGATCTCGCCGCCCGCCCCTCGCTCGCCATAAGCAAGGTTTGCAGGAATGAAAAGCTGCCACTTCGATCCCACAGGCATCAACTGTAGTGCTTCCGTCCACCCTTTGATAACCTGGCTGACGCCAAAGGTGGCGGGTTGCCCGCGCTTGTAGGAGCTGTCAAATTCCGTGCCGTTGATCAGCGTTCCCTTGTAGTTGCATACTACTGAGTCGCTCGCAGCAGGCTTCGGCCCCGTACCGGCAGTCAAGATCTTGTACTGCAGGCCGTCGGGCAGCGTGACCACGCCTTCCTTGCTTTTGTTGGCGGCAAGGAACGCTTCACCTTCGGTCTTGTTCTTCTCTCCAGCTTCTTTCATCTTCTCTTGTTGCTCTTTTTTAACGTCGTTCTGCACTTCGGTCAGCACTGCTTTTGCTTCGTCCTCGGTCAGGCGCGTCTTGCTGCCGGACATGGCGTCTTTCAATCCCTGCGCCACCAGCGCCGAATTCACTTCTACCGACTGCTTTTTCAGATTCGCTCCAAGGCCGGAGCCGATGTTCATCCCCAGCGCGTAGCTGAACTTCTCTGTTTTTGTTGTAAGCGGAGCTGGTTCCGCGCTCTTCGCCGTACTTGTCCCTGTCTTCTTTGCCGGAGCCTTAGGAGTTGTGGCTGCAGGAGCCGCTGGAGTCGTTGCCGACGGTGCGCTTGCTGGCGGAGTCTGCTGGGCATAGCCATCTCCGGCCAGCATCGACGCCGTGGCCAATAGTAGACCTGTGATAAGAAATTTTCGCATTCGTCTATTGTCCCATTGGGAAGCGTTCTGCGCCAGACCTGTACGGTGGCGAACATATTGTGGCACCGATAATTCACGCGACGTTCATGTTCCGCACCCCGGTAGGCCGCACCCGCACCCGAAGCACTACCGCCCCACGCTGGGGCAGTCGCCGCAGGATTCGGCTATAATCCCCCTCATGAAAATCACTCGCTTGTTCTCCCTCGCAATGCTCGTGATCGCGCTGACATCGGTCAGCCAGGCCAAGCCCAAAAAGATCAAAGTCCAACTCAACGATGCGCAAGGCAAATCTGTTGGTACCGCGACTATTTGGGAGTCCGCGCCAGGGATCAAGATGGAACTCAATCTCGAGAATCTGCCTCCGGGCGTTCATGCCATCCACTTTCATCAGAACGCAAAATGCGACGCCCCGGACTTCAAGTCCGCCGGTCCGCACTTTAATCCGGATGGAAAGAAACATGGCCTGGAAAATCCCGAAGGCCACCACGCCGGTGACAATCCCAACATCACGATCAAAGCCGACGGCACACTCCATTTAAAGATGGATGATAAAGACGTCAATCTCGGCACCGACAGCCATTCGCTCTACAGCAACGGAGGCACGGCTCTCATCATCCACGCCAAAGCCGATGACCAGAAGACCGACCCATCAGGCAACGCCGGAGACCGCATCGCCTGCGGCGTGATTACCAAGTAATTTTAGGAAGAGTTCGTGTTTGGACGAGCGCCCTCGCCCGTCCAAATCGAGCCCGCTCGGCCTCGACTCGTACGTCTATCCCCGGAACAAATGTTGTGCCGCTCGGTCATCCACTGGCCTGTGAACCCGACGAACGATGAGCAAAGACTGCACGAAGACTGCACAGGGAACTTCGACATTTTCTGGATTGCTAAGAAGAGGAGTTATCGGGTGGAAATCTTTTCACTTTCTTTTAATAGCCCCGCAACAAACCGTAGATAATCTGAGAATGCTTGGCGAAAATACTTAGGTACCTGCTGGCTTTGCCACCCTAGTGCAGGCGGCTACGCCGGGAGTCCGCATCAAAAGGAGTAGACCGTGTCATCGAGCTATCCTAGGCCAGCGAATTACCCGCCCGCATGGGTCGTACTAGGGCTTTGTGTTGTTCTTTCGATTTTCGGCAGCGGCATCTACGTTCTTTTTTTCTATTTGGAGTAAGAAACAACAGGGTTTCCGGCATCGTAGCTCTGCGATGCTCCCTGAATCAATTCGACCCATTCTCGGCTTCCCAGCGAAGCTTCGGAAACTTAGGCTGGCCAGCAGGTGAACCAAGCCAAACGGCCCGTCCTCCAAGTTTGCGACATTTAGCCGGCGTTTGTTACAGTCCGGTTAAAAAACCCCCACCGAAATGGTTCATCGTGCTCTAGATCGGCATCCAACCACAGCCCAATTTGTTTCTCGGAGAGCAGACTCTGATGTACGGTATGCACGGTGTCGAACGGTACACCTTGCAAAGAAAAAACTTGGGGTGTGCCGAGTGCTCAGACGATTGGAAGATCGAATCCGCGAACTCTGTGGCAAGGTTGTCGCAGCCCGAGATAGCGACGGTTTCGGTCCAGCCCTTTCTGATCTGAAGTCGGCCCTTCAGGAGCATAGCGAGAGACTTAGAAAAATGGCTGCGACAAAACTTGTTAACCTGGATAAAGACTCTCCTCCAGAGAGACGGTCTGCCACAAATTCCCAGAAATGAAGTCGCCAGCCGCTAGTCCCATGGCAAATCAAGCTTAGGCAGGTGTCCGATGGATTTGCTGTATTCAAACAGCCGCATCCCAAAAAAAGGTACGACTTTGCCCGTAGGTCGATACCCCTTCTTTTCGTAAAAACGAATAGCCCTTTTCAACGGCTCGGTTGTGTCGAGAGTGACCGTCTTGCATCCTGCCTTGCGCAGTTCATTTTCGGCTGTTTCAAGCAGAGCTGTGCTCAAGCCCGTTCCGTGCCATTGGGAACGCACTGCCATGCCACGAAGGTGCCCTTCCGCGCCATCCAGAACCTGGTAGGCGATGGTGCCAACCACTTCGCCACAGGCGCTCGTCGCCACGACGACTGACATCTCCGACAGGCGATGACGAAAAGCGTCCGGGGTTAAAACTGTATCTGCGAACGCCTCAGCCGTATAACTCTCGCGATAGGGAGCGAAGGCTACCCCGAGACATTCAAGAACCGCAGCACACTGCGCATCGGTGGCGTTATGAAACGCAAACTGCTCCAGCGGTTTCGGCACGGGATCAGACTCCTCCTGAGATCGCAGGCCCGCGTCCACCGCTCAAAACCATGTCCTGCAGCGGTACTCGCGGTAGGTATCGCCAAAAGCAGCTTCCAACACCCGGGCTTCACGGCGGGCGCGTATGACCTGAAAGATAACCACGAATACCGGAACAATCCACAGCACAGGCTTCTGTATGACCAGAATTACGCCAGTGAGCATTACGATACCAAATACGTAAATGGGATTGCGAATCTTCGAGTACAAGCCACGAGTCACAAGTTCGTGGGCCTCCGGCCTTATCGAAAAAGATTTGCCGAGTTGACAGCGGGCGATCCCAATAAGGCTAACCCCTATCACCGCCAGTAGCGTGCCGATGTAGCGCTGAGCGTTCCACGGGGTTTTCCATGCTACAAGCAACCAAAAGAGAACGCCTACTGCAAGAATCTGAACGGCTGTCAAAACGTAAAGTTGTCGGGCTTCCATTGGAATCCCCTCAGCGGGAACAGAGTAATGGTAATAATGAGCGCCTGCAATCCGGCCGGGCGGAATATACTCTGCACATATCCCAAATGGAATCCGTGGCTATTCGTTCAGCTTTCAGTGATCGATTTCCAGATGACAGTTCTTGCCTTTCAAACGCAGGAGCGCGGCACTAGAATGCTCTCAGGTGAACGAAACCGAACATAGCGCTTATTAAGTTGTCTTTCTTGACGCCGCCTCAGCTGCACGCTTCCGAGAAGAGCTGATGGATCTCTATAGCGTAATCCAATACGTATTGTTTATCGCTATCGTCACCGCCCTGGTGGAACCCTTGTGCGGATACATGGAACGGGTTTTTTTCCAGGAAGCGGACGATGCTTGATCGTTTGTGCCTTCCTGTTGAGAGGCTGATCTACCGTATTACTGCGGTCGATCCTGATCTGGAGATGAGCGGCAAGGAGTATGCGACCTGTTTCGTCCTCTTTGGCCTTGCCGGCACGTTTTTGTTGTACGCCATCCTCCGAATGGAGCACTTTCTTCCCTGGTTCTTCCCTCACTATCACACCGCGCCGTTATCGCCTGACTTAGCAATGAATACAGCCATCAGCTTTTCCACGACCACCACTTGACAGGCCTACGCTGGCGAGAACACAATGAGCTATTTCAGCCAAATGGTGGGGCCCTGCGCGCAGAACTTTTTGGCTGGCGCGGCCGGTTTAGCCGTGGGTATCGCCTTCATCCGCGGCCTTGCCAGGCAGCTCTCCAACACGCTCGGCAACTTTTGGGTTGATCTGACCCGCGCCCTGCTCTGGGTTCTATTGCCAGGAGCATTGATCGGCGCCTCGCTGCTCGTCTGGCAGGGCGTCCCTATGAACTTCCACCACTACGCCGTGGCTAGGACCGTCGAAGGCACGCAGCAGGTCATACCACAGGGTCCTGTAGCTGCACTGGAGATCATCAAGAATCTCGGCACGAATGGCGGCGGCTTCTTTAACGCAAATGGGGCTCATCCCTATGAGAACCCCACGCCCTTTACGAATTTTCTCGAAATGTTGGCTGTCGTGCTTCTGCCTGCGGCATTCACGAATACCTTCGGCACGATGGTTGGCCAACCCCGGCAGGGATGGCTTCTCTACTACGTGATGCTGCTTCTCTTTGTCGTCGGACTGGTCTCCGTACATCACTTTGAACAAAAAGCTCCCAAATCCCCAGTTGCAAAGCTTCATCTCGAAGCTTCAGCTGTCCCTCACTATTCCCTTCGGATTTGCCGTTCTTCTGCATCGGGACGCAAGCCTAAAAACAACGAAATTCCCGGTCAACTCCCGCATAGGTTAGCCCATGGGCCCATTGCAAACAGTACTATATCGTACAAGTATGGACAATAGAATCGTATCTCATGTACACTTGCGGGTTCCGTCCCAAACGACTGATTTTTCGAGGTCGAAATGCGCAAGGGTTACCTGTTTATCGCAGCGGTTGGTTTTTTGCTTTCATCATCCTTGATCTTTGCTCAGGACATCCTTTCCGGCGTGGTGACGGACCAAACCGGCGCAGCCCTTCGCGATGCAACGGTGACAATCAAGAACGTCGACACAGGTGCAACGCGCACAATCGCAACCGACGGCGGGGGGCACTTTCATACGTCCGGCCTGCCTCCGGGGCGCTTCGACATTCGAGCGGCAAAACCAGGGTTCACCGATGTAACGCTAACCGGAATCAGCTTGGCGGTTGGCCAGGACTCGACGGTCGACATCAAGATGCAACGGAGCACCCCCGACGCCTGCACGAGCGGCCACGAGTTCGCCACGACTGATTGCACGCTGACCTGGCACGGCATCACGGTGTACGGTGCGTATGACATCGGCGCCGGCTGGGTCAGCCACGGCTTACCGGAAAACGGCTATAACTATGAAGGCGAATCTCTGGTGAACCGAAACGGCTATCAACATCGATTCGTCGTCGCACCGAACAACCTGTCGCAGACGGGTATGGGCATCAGGGGCAAGGAAGAGTTTGCGCATGGCTGGTCGGTCGTGTTCAACGCTTCAACTGGCATCAATCCGCAGTCCGGCCTGCTCGCCAATGCGTCAAAGACCGACATCATCAACAATGGCCTTCCCAGGGCCAGCTATTCGATCGCCATCGACGGCGCACGCGCGGGCCAACCCTTCAATGACGAATACTATGGCGGCATATCGTCCGCGCATTTCGGCACGCTGACCTTCGGCCGCCAGCGCTCTCTCGGCACCGATGCGATGCTCCAATACGATCCGGCCACCGGCGCCTATGCCTTTTCCTACATCGGGTATAACGGCACCATGGCCGGCGGCGGTGACACCGAGAACTCGCGTTGGGACGACGCCGTGAAGTACCGCATCGCCTATGGCCCGGTCCATTTCGGCGCCATGTATAAATTCGCCGATGGTTCTGCCGGCTGCTATTCGGCCTCCTCAAGTTGGACTGCCACCACCTGTACGCCGGAAGAGGCGCATAACAACGCCTATGGATTCGCCCTTGGCGGAACTTACGCCAAGTTCTCAGCCGACGTTGTCTTCCAACATTACAACCAGGCGATCAGCGTATTGAATCCCTTGCTCGGGCCGCAGAGTCTGAGTTCGGCAGGGCAATATCAATCGACCACCGACAGCATCAACACAAACCCCATCAACGGAGGGCCCGGCCTGGGGCCGAATCTGGTCGACCCGGGCGACACCGTATATGGCATCGTGACCGACAACAACGCAGTCATGATCGCTGCCAAGTATGCGTGGGATCCGGTCAAGTTTTTTGCCGGCTACGAATACATCTGGCAGAATAACCCGGCGAACCCGTTGGGCGTTGGCGCCTCCGACCAGGGCGGCTATTTTATGAGCGGGGTCGAAGACAACAACCTTGATTCTGAAAAGCTGGTGAACATCTGGTGGACGGGCGCGAAGTACACCTACCACAGCAAAACCGACTTCACTTTCGCCTGGTATCAACAGCGGCAGAACGACTTTCGTGTTCCGCCGACTTGCTCGCCCTCAGCCGGTTTCCGCAGTTCGTGCGCGGGCACCCTCGACGAGGGGTCGTTCTATGTGGATCATCACTTCACCAAGCGTTTCGACGGTTTTGCCGGAATTGCGTATTCCTGGGTGACCGGCGGTCTGGCCATCGCCATTCCTCATGGCCCCGGCGTCCCCTATAGCTCCGACAACAACTGTGCTCCGACAGTGGGTGCTCGTTTCACCTTCTGATCGCTTCCGCGGCCGGCTCAGTCGATAGCCCAACATGGGTTGTGGGTTAAGCTGTCGTGCCAGCGAGACGCTGAAGTGTTTCGCGGAGCTGTGGTTGGGCTTGGTTCCCTTAGAGTAATTACAAAGGGGGTTATATACATGAGTCGCAGCCGCTGAACTACGGCGGCCAGAGTCATCGTAATCACTCCTGGACCTACATCGGGACACGCAAACGGTGTGGCCCGTGTGCGCTCCGACCGCAATGCACGAGTGCGGCTTTCCGGTGCCTGGTCATCCATCAGCACGAACCGGCGCGGCAGCGCGCACGGGAGTTAGCGAACACCCCTGAGTTTGCCAAGGCACAGCGGCAAAGGAAGAAAGTTGAGGCTTTGTTCGCGGAACTGAAGAATCAGATCGGGCTGCGGCGCTTGCGTCTGCGCCGATTGAAGTTCGTGCGCGAGCAGTTCTTCCTGGCAGCGGCGGCGCAGAACATCAAGCGACTGGTGCGATACCTCAGCCAACCGACAAGACCCGTTCTGGAAGCTGCCGCTTAAACGAATTGAGGGGAAGAAAAATACAGCAGCATACACCCCATGAAAAACGCTTTCTATCGCGATAGTTTTTCAACACCCACTCCCCATTTCACTCATTGGCGTCACCCGCCTTCAGCGCCTTCGGGGTCAAGGCTGCTTGAAGAGCACTCATGCCCGTTGCCTTGCTCGTCAAAGTAATTTTCTTGCAATGCCGGACGGTTGTCTCCATGGAGGAATGACCGAGTAGCTCTTGAGCAGAGGCAAAATTCCCGTTAGTCAGTTCGATGACAGCCGTCGCAAATCCACGGCGGCCACTATAGACGCCCTTCCATTCGACATTCGCCTTCTCAGGGACGACGCCACAAAGCGTACATTTTTCGTTTCCCTTTATGTGTGGCTTCATGACTCGATTGACGAGATTATGCAAATCAGCCGGAACGTCTTCGCCAACCTTGCGAATCTTCTTGAACACCCAACCCTCGGTCGGGTTGCCACATTGTTGACGCCAGAGTTCGAGCGGAATGCGAACGGCATCAATGAGCGTGAGGTCACGTTCTGCATTTTTCTTCTTGGGCGTGCCGACATGTCCATTGACGCATCCACGGCGGATATGAGCCGTATCAGCACCGAAGTCTTCCCACCTGACGGCAATCGCCTCTGACGGTCGCAGACCAAGGAAGCAGCACAGGCTCATAAAGAGTTGAGCGTCAGTGTGGTCAATGAGAGCAGAGATGAGGTTCTCAGATTCTTCGAGCGTGTAATATTGTGTGTCTTCCGGCTCGATGCAGGCAGTAGGCAGCTTGATGAACCATGGATTGTCTTTCCTCAGCCCACGCTCCACGGCTTCGCTAAACATCCCGCTTGCACAAGCCTTGATGTGCGTCAGCGATGTCCGGTTTAACTTCGTCTTGAGTGTATTGAGTAAAGTCCTTGCACGGTCGGACTGGTAACGCTGAAGACTCTCGCCCTCGAAATGGCCAGCGAGATTGTGCTTCCAAATGTGCTTCATCCCACGAATGGTGCTTGGCTTCATTCCTCTGCCCTTCCACTCGCTTTCGGCGTAGGGCAGGTAGATTTTCTCCCAGAAGTCAACGACGGGCATGTCTTGCTGTCTGCTGCTCTGTCTGCCGTTAGGCTCCTGAGCGTTGACCGACTCCATGACCTTCAGTCGGACAGCATTGAGATTCTTCGGCGGAATGATGACGGCATTTCCAAATCTGGTCTTCTTGGTCGCGTGCCTCCGGGCGCGGTGCTCTCCCGGCTCAGAGCAGTGCTGATGGTGCTGCTCACCGCTCTCTGAACAGAGTCGCTCAGTCCTGTGAACTCGATTCCCACTTTCCGTTGTTCTATACTTCAGATACCATGTGCCGTCGAGCAGGTAGAGCGTCCCCATTTGCGCCATAGTCGTATCCCTCTACCCACGATCATAGCGAGATGTTCTAATGTTCTAAAGATATCTTTGGTAATCGGTTGCAAGTGTTTGAAAATAAATATGGGCCCGTAGCTCAAGCGGATAGAGCATCGGATTTCTAATCCGAGGGTTGCAGGTTCGATTCCTGCCGGGCCTACCACCTAACCGATAAAATACTGGCCATAAAATCCGCTGAAACTGCGCAAAAGTTGCAATGGCTTGCAGCTCTCCCTCCGCCTTCCGTTTTGCAACTTGACACACCCTTCGGAGCACAACATACTCTCATCGGAAGCTCTTTCTATCAGTGTGCTGGAGATTTCACGTAAGCTGGACCCGAAAAGTGGCCGATACCAAGAGTGGGTTTTTTGTTGACCGACGCCCCGAAAATCCGACGATTAACGACCGTCGGCAGGCAAGCCATCCTGCAGAAAGGCTACGCTTTGCACGCCCGCAATCTCGAAACGCTTTCGGCAGCGCACGTTCTTGCACATCATCATATCGTCCCGCCGCAGCATGTAGGACTGCGCCTTGGCGAATTTCGCGCGATCGCGATCGTCCGCACGCAGCGGCAGACTTTTCTTCTTGGTACGCACCAGCCACTGGATCTCATATTCCGCCGACTGCTGGCAATGCGGACAACTTAAATTTGCCGGCTTCTTATCAGTCTTTTCGTCAAAAAATTCCCGCTCATCCATAAAATAGGCCCTCGGCTCCGGGCAGCGCGGCTCCTAGCTACCGCCTTTCGTATTTTTTGCAAAGCCGGAACGTCGCGCCAAGCCATTGCCAATCAATATCGTCAATCAATTTAAGATTATTGCACTTTTGCAGAGTGGATGTGCGAAGATTCGAGCATCGACACGATGCCGCGCAAGCGCAAGAAAAAAGTCTTCTCCGCCGCCAAAGTCGTTCGCGAAATGGCCCGCGAACGCGTGGGCAGCCCCAAACCGTCGCGTTCGGTCCCGGCGAAGAAGACGAAGCCCGAGAGGCATAAGCCCACCCTGGGCAAGCTGCTGTTGGACGAGTAGCGGCTAAGCTGTTCGGCCCCTATTGGAAGTTTGCAATCACCGCCACGCCGCCGGCTACTATCGTCACGGCACACTCTGGGCTAGTCGGGGTCCCGCTGGGGCAGTTGGTCCAGTCCATAAAGGCCGTGCCGTTCGCCGTGAGTAGGACCGAGGCGCCTACTGGAAACTGTGCGGTGCATGTTCCCGGGCAACTGATCCCGCTCGGCAGGCTCGTCACGGTTCCGGTTCCGATGACGCCCACGTTCAATGTTGCGATCGTCCCGTAACCGGGGCAGTTCGCCACCGCGGGATTGTCTACAGTCACGGTCGCATAGCCTGTCACTACGTTCGAGGAGCCGCCGGTGCCCTCAGGCAGAGTTGCGGATATTGTTCCGCCACCACAACCGAGAGTGGGACCGGCGGTCGCCAAGCCAGCGTTGATTGTGACTACATTATCGTCAACCTTCCAAATCGCTTGACTGGTAACGTTTTGCGTCGAGGGAGGATGGATATAAGTGGCGGTCGCGGTGTATTGTTCGGATCCTGCCGGTGTCAGAAAAGTGAAACTCTGGGGCTGAATCGTAATAGTCGTTAGCTTCTGATCGTGTCCGCAACTCGGCAGGCTCAACAGCGCCCCTAGCAACACCAAAGCGCCCATGGTGAGCCCAACATAACTCCACTTCATGCCATCACTCCTGAGGCAGGTTTTGGCCTGCCTCCTCGTCAGATCAGTGTTCGAAAGGAAAGATGAAATCTAGATGAAATTTAGCGGAATGCATCCCAAAAAGCAAGAAACGGCGCTCTGAGCATGTTCAACCCTGGTTCCGCGAAACAATTACCCACACCGTGCCCCGGCCGGCACAATAGCGGCATAGTTCCTGCCCCATCGATGTTCCGCTTCCGCGACACTCCAGGCAACTGGCGATAAGATTCAGTTCCTGCTGTGAGCTCTCAGGGAGCTTCGTCGGATCTTTGAACAATTCGGCATGGTGGGTAGCGCGCAACCAGTAGACCAGCTTGCCTTCGAGATCTACTCGGTCTTTCACACTGAGCTGCCCGCAGCGCTCGGTCCACCAACAGTGAATGCAGCCGTAGCAAATCAGTTCGCCGGCATCAAAGAGGGATCCGGTATCGGTACGGCGAAAAAACTTTTTGCAGCATGAACACGGACTGACAGCAAGCAGGCCCAGGGCGTCCTTCAGGCGGCTGAGGTCGAGCTCGTGGCGAGTCAGTATCTCCTCTATCCGCGGATCGGATTCTTCAGGCACCATGGGACTCCTGCAAGCGAAGATCTGACCGTTCAGGATACACAATCGGACGCCCGACCTTAGAGACTCTGCAAGATTTATTGCTTGCGCCAATGGGCGGTCGAGGGCAGTTAATCAACGTGCTCGCCCACTTCGAAACCTTCTTCGCCTGCGGGCAACACGTCGCGTTCGCCGGCGATCCACACATATAAGGTTGGAAGCAGAAAAACGCTCATAATAAGAGCTGCAATCAGGCCACCGACGATCACGATCGCAAAAGGACGCTGAGAATCGGAGCCAATGGCATGCGACAGAGCGGCCGGCAACAATCCCAGAGTGGCCACCAGCATCGTCATCATGATGGGCCGCAATCTTAGGACTGCGCCCTCTACGGCGGCGTCTTCGATCGTATAGCGCCGGGAGCGCAGCTGATTGATGTATTCGAGCATGATGACTCCCGTTTGCACCGACACGCCGAAGAGCGCGAGGAAGCCCACGCCCGATGAGACGCTGAAATTAGTGCCGCTGATCAGCAGAGCCAGCAGACCTCCGATAGGAGCGATGGCAATGTTCGCGAGAATCAGTAGCGCCCATTTGAAAGACTTGAACATGGTGTAGAGGATGATAAAAATAATGAAGATGGTGATGGGAAGTACGATCAGCAGGCGCGCGTTCGCTCTTTTCTGGCTTTTGTATTCGCCTTCCCAATCGATGGTGTATCCCGGCGGTAATTTGACCTGTTTGTCTACTTTGTCGATCGCCTCTTCGACGGTGCTTCCCAGGTCGCGGCCGCGGACACTGTATTTGATGGCAACATAACGGCGGTTGCCTTCGCGGTAGACTTCCGATGCGCCATCGGTCTCGCTGATTTTGCAGAGTTGTGCCAACGAGACACGCTCACCAGTTGGCGATAACAACCGGATATTCTCAATCGCTTCTTTGGTGTCGCGATATCGTGGAAGGTAACGCAGTGTAAGATCGTAACGCGCCTCGCCCTTGAGCACCTGGGTGAGGGCGTTCCCTCCGACCGCAGTCTGAACCGCATCTTGCACGTCGGCGACATTAATCTGGTAGCGAGCGGCAGCGGCGCGGTCCACAGTCACGTTGAGGTTAGGCTGGCCCAGAACACGAAAGACTCCAAGATCTTCGACGCCATTAATGCCGCGCATGATATTGACAATCTCGTCACTCTTCTGTTCCAGGAGTTTCAAGTCGTCTCCGTAAACCTTCGTCGCCAGCGCACCCTTTACACCGCTGACGGCCTCCTCCATGTTGTCTTCAATAGGCTGGGAAAAACCCCAGACGACTCCGGGGATTTTGTCGAGTTCGCGCTGCATGGCGGCGATCAGTAGGTCTTTATTTTCGTGGAAGACGGGCCGCCACTGTTCTTTCGGTTTCAGGTCTACGAAGTATTCGGTGTTGAAGAAGCCGGTGGTATCCGTCCCGTCATCGGGACGCCCCACCTGGCTCGTGCATTGCGGTACCTCAGGAAATGAGCACAGCACAATACGCGCCTGGTTCGCGACCCTGATACCCTCGTCGGGTCCGGTGCTGGGCGCGAGAGTGCCGCGTACCCAGAGCGCGCCTTCATCGAGGTGAGGCAAGAATTCGGAGCCGATAACTCCGCTAAACGTCAGGTAGGCGCCGATGCCGACTAAGAAGCCACAGACTCCGACGGTAACGGCGCGATGGCGAATGGCCCAGCGCACAGCCACGCGGTATCGCTCAATCACGAAGGCGAGGATGGGGTTATGCCATTCCTTCGCTCCCTTCTGGAAGGCGAAACTGGCGAGCACCGGCGCAATCAGGATCGAGAAGAGCAAAGCTCCGAGCAGCGCGAAAGCCACGGTCCAGGCCATGGGATGAAAGAGCCTGCCCTCTACGCGTTGTAGCGTGAAAATGGGCAAGTAAGCGGTAATGATAATGGCGATAGCATAGAAGACCGGCCGTTGAACTTCGTGCGAAGCTTCGCTGATCTGTTCGCGCGCTGTTTTGACTCCGCCGCCGTTGCGGCCCAAGTGGCGCACGATGTTTTCGACCATCACCACGGCTCCGTCGACCACCATCCCAAAATCCAGAGCGCCGAGAGACAGAAGATTAGCGGGGATGTGCCTCAGGTCCAGGCAAATTGATGCGAACAGCAACGAAAACGGAATCGTCGCCGCTACGATTAGGGCGCCGCGAACGTTGCCTAAGAATAAGAACAGGATGATCGATACCAGGATCATTCCCTCAGTAAGGTTATGTAGCACCGTGTGGCTGGTGAAGTGGACCAAATCGCTGCGATCGATGAAGGGAACGATCGTTACCCCCTTGGGCAAAATATGATCGTTCAGTTCCTTCACCTTCTCGTGGATGCCTTGCAGGGCGGTATCGGCGGGTGCGCCTTTCCGCAACAGCACGATGCCCGATACGACATCATCGTTATCAATAATCTTGCCGTCCTCGTGGTGAATCGCCTTCGCAGTTTGGCCGAGGCGGATTTTGGGACCTTGCGAAACTACGGCTATATCCTTGATCCGTACCGGCGTGCCATTTTTGGTCACGATGACCGTGCGCTCAATGTCCTGGGCGCGATCAACCAGTCCGACGGAGCGGACGTTGATCTGCTGCAAACCTTCTTGGATGAAACTTCCACCTGCGTTGGCGTTGTTATTAGTGAGTTGCTGCTCGACCTGCGCCAGGCTCAGGCCGTAGGCGACGAGTTTGTTGGGATCGACCCGAACCTGATATTCGCGGGTGGGGCCGCCGAAACTCGAAACGTCGACAATATCCGGCACAGCCTTGAAATTCTTTTCGACCACCCAGTCCTCTAGGGACTTCAGTTCCATCGGGTCATAGGCCGGATTGGTACTGTGCAGGGTAAAGAAATAAATTTGGCCGACGGGGCTCCAATCCGTACCCATCTGCGGATTAACATTCGGCGGCAGGGTAACCTGACTCAGCCGCTCCAGAACGCGTTCGCGGTTCCAGTCGTTATTCGAATTGTCGTCGAAGATCAGCTTCAGGTCGGAGAGTCCGAAGAGCGAAAACGAGCGCAGATGCACGACGTGCGGAATGCCGTTCATGACGATCTCAAGCGGGATCGTGACCTGCTGTTCGATTTGCTCCGCTGAGATCCCAGGCCATTGCGTAATGATCTCGACATAGTTGTCAGCCACGTCAGGATAGGCTTCGATAGGAAGATCGCGAAAGGCGACAATGCCGCCGGCAAAGAGTATCAGCGCGAAGGCCAATACCAGCAGGCGGTTGTCGAGAGCAAAATCAACGACGCGGCGAATCATTTATGTGTTTTTGCTCCCCTTTATTGCCGCCATTCTTTGCTCCGACTATTGCTCCAACGTGTTTTGCAGTGCGAGCGCATTGGTTACTACCTGATCTCCGGGCTTGATCCCGGAGACAACTTCTTGCATGTTGCCCGGAAGAGTGTTTCCCGTAACCACCTCCAGGCGTTTGAAATGCCCCTGGCCTACGGATGCATAAACCCACTCGCGATCATGCAAATGCAGAATGGCGGCGGCCGGAAGGGCAGCGTGCGTCTCGGGTTGTTTCCCGTAGAAGGTCGCGGTTACGAACATGCCCACGCGCATCATGCCCGAATTCGCAACCTCAATCCGAACCTTTGCGGTGCGGATATTCGGATCGAGAACGGGAAGGATATTATCGATACGCCCTTTGAAGACTTGGTTGGGGTAGGCGTTCAGGCGGATATCCGCATACTCGCCGGCGCGCACCGCATCGAGATCATTTTCGTAGACGTCACAGATGATCCAGACATAGGAAAGATCGGAAATAGTAAACGGGTTAGGGGAACCCAGACCTTGCACGCCGGATGAATTGGTGACTTGCTGGTCGGTGATTACGCCCGATATGGGCGCGACGATGTCGACGATCGCGGAAGGGTGGTCCTTGTCGATTCCCAGAGTTTGCAACGCGTCAGTTGCGGCATCCAGATCGGCCTGCGCGTTCTTGGCCACATCCTCGGCTTGCTCGAGGGCGCTCTTGGCGATCGCACCTTTGCTGTAAAGGAGCTGAGCTCTTTCGAGCTGAATACGGGCTAGGAGTTCGTCATTCACCGCCTTGCGATACACCTGATAGGCGCCAGAGACGTCCGTGCTCTGAACTCTCAGCAACACCTGACCCTTCTTCACGGTATCGCCGAGTCTGGCTTTGAGTTCAATCACTCGCCCTGCGGCCAACGAGATTACGGGGACAGCGCGCGCGATATCGGGCTGTACCACGCCGGTCACATCCAGTGACGATGGAGCTTTGTGCTCAACTACCGTGACTAGCGGAAACTGATCGGGATGATCCACTTTAAAGCTGTTGGCATCCAGATCGGGCTCAACGACAGCTTTGGGCGGCGCTTCAGCCTTAGGGTCGGCTTTGCCATCATTGCAGCCAACCAGAAGCGAGCAAAGAGCGAAGCTACAAGCACCCGCCAGTATCAGGCCTCCGAATCTATTCTTCATTGGATAACCTCCCGGCCGACGGCCATATTCAATTGCGCTGCCGCCGTCAAGTACGCACCCACCAGATTGACGTAGCTGAGCTGAACAGTGCGGTAGTCATTCTCCGCATTTAGAAAGTCCAATAAAGATGCCCCTCCGTGCTGGTAGGAAAAAGTAATCGTGTCGCGGACGCGAACTGCCATTTGCAGATATTTGGCTTTATAGGGTTGGAGCAGGACTACGTTGCTATAGACCTGGGCGTAAGCGGAATCGACATCGCTAAATACTTGCGCCTTGGAGACATCAAACAACCTCTGTTGCCGGTCAATGTCCAGCTTGGTGCGTAACTTCTCGCCCTGGTTCCGGTCAAAGATCCGTAAAGGAATACTGACCCCCACGCCGAAATAAAGATCAATCGGCGGATTGCGTCCAACATCGACGCTAAAAGTCGGGTCCGTTGAACCGTTCGCAATCGCCAGCTTGTGGTCAGTCTCCGCTTTGTCCACGGCTTCGACCGCTGCCCGCAAGTCGGGGCGCGTTTCGAGGGCAATTTTGCGGAACTCCTCCTGGGTCAACAGTTGATCAGTGAAATCGAATGGGCCGGTTACATCGAATTGCTCAATCGGAGTCCGGTCGTTGAGCAGCGTGCGCAGCTGAATCTTGGCGGTATCCAGATTGACGAGAGCGGTTTGCAGATCGGATTCATACTGCACGCGCTGCAGTTCCAGCCGATCGAGGTCAATTTGTGCAATATCACCAGCGCCAAAACGATCTCTGCTGACTTGCAGGACTTTGTCGTAGTAAGCCAAGTTATCTTTTGTCAACTGGAGCACGGCTTTGCCTTGCAACGTTGATACAAATGCGCTGCGCAAGTTGAAAAGCAATGTTCTTTCCGTATCCGCGTGAGTGGCAACGGCGATTCCTGTTGCCTCCTTGGCGCTCTCCAGCCGCAATTCCCGCTTGTGCTCGCGCTCGTGCAGGTAATCGACCGAAGCGGAGGGCAACAAATAGGCGAGCGGACCATGCGAAGGTCCAACGTTAAAGGGCGTAATCTGATCCGACAGCAGGCTCAAACTCGGGTTCGGACGCAGATACGCTGTAATCTCCTCGGCCTTCGTTTCTTCTACGTTCAGCTGATCCGCCAGCAAGGTTGGATTGTTCTGCTCGAAGCGGTCCTTCACGCTCTCCCAGGTCCAGCTTTGGGCGGGCTGCGGCGCCGGCGTTTGGGCCGGTGGCTGCGCGGATAAATCCCCAATAGCTCCCAGCATTAGAGCTAGGAAGAGCCACAAATCTCGCTGGATTTCTCTTCGCATCCAGTAACTCCATCGGGGCCTCGGTTTTATCCGAGGGCTTGATTCGGAATATAGGCTGCTGTCTCACGGTCAGTCAGCCCATGATGAATGAACGCGGACCGCCAACAGTAGGTCGGTTTTCTCGTAAGAATTTCGCAAACTTAAAGCGCTGGTCGTTAATCTTACATGCGACGGATCAGCAACTTTGCGAACTAGCCGAGAAGTGGGTCAGGAGGAGCGCGCCCGACGCGGAGGATTAACGGAGCCGCAGGCAACAGAAGAGAAATTGTTAGAGGTTCTCGCCGAGTTTCGCTGGTGAGTCCGAGCGAAGCTGCAATCGCTACAACCGCGCACAGATTCTGGCACCGGCTATGCGAGACAGACGCCTTCTCTCCCCAAACCTGACAAACACTCCGTTTGCAGGGAGAGGATTCTTCCATCTCGGCGCGCATGGCGTGCAAATCATCGCTGGCGGAGATCACGGGAAAGAGCAGAACTAAGACGCAACCGAGAACACAGAGGAAGACAAGTGGAGGAACAGAGGACCCGTGGTTACTCGTACTAGGGAAAAAAGTTCGTTGCCGCCACAACAAATAGGCAGGCACCAGCAACGAAAGCCAGCACAGGTTGAGAAAAAGCTCCATACAACGTAGCTGTGGCCTTAAAAAATACCTATTTTAATCCACTGAATCTAACTCAATGTAATCAGGATAGCACAGGAACTGCAACTGCCTCACTTGTTCAGTGACATACGTAACCCGCGGTCAAGAAGTCGGACGCATCGCGCGGTTACGGGCTTTGGATCACCTGCAGAGGTTGCGGCGTCTGTAGTCGCTGGCGAAGAATTACATTCTTGCTTGGAATTTCGGCAATCGCGTCAGCGTGGATTACATAGTTTCCCGGAGCCATAGTGTTTCCAAATTCGATTGGAATATTGGTCGCGCTGGGCTTGAGCGGAAAGTGCTCGTACCCGATCGCGGTCGCCCGTCCGTTTTCCGCCACAGCCACGATGACCACAGTAAGGTCGAAAGTGTCAGAGGTGCCATTCGAGACCTGAACCGAGCCATCGATGCGCTTGTCGTGGACCTTGGGAATTTGATCCCATTCCAGCCGGAGGGACGCGGAAACCTCAGCCCGGAATTCCCGGATGATCGTGTGCGTGGGACGACCGGAATCCTCAACTTTCAGGGTTACGATGAAAGTTCCGGGGTTGGCAGGACGTCCGCTAAGAAGGCCTTCAGGCGAGAGCGTGATTCCGTCAGGAAGGTCTCCATCGGTTACGCTCCAGACGTAAGGCGCAACGCCGCCGTTGGCGCGAAGAAAAAAGTGGTATTCCATTCCGACTTGCATCGGCGGCGGAGGCTCGTCCACAATCGTGAGGAGAGAAACCTGTGCGGCCGCTACCGCGCAAAGACAGATCAAACTAGCGATGAGCGAGCCGACTTTGTTTTTGTTACCGACTCCCCTTTTCCTCACTATTTCCACCTCAGATGCCACAGTCGCAAGTATCCACTTCCTCAAACCAACAGCCGGAAGGCCATACGCGCGAAAGTGATTTCACTTCGTTTGATTTTACGCTGGGCACGGAGTAAAAGAACTGCAATATGTCTCTTCGTGTCTCGCCCGTTCTTTTCCTCTCCTTGCTTGTTTGCGTAGTTAGAGTGGGCGCTTCGGCACAGGCTTCAGGTTCACCCCAAGAGGAAACGATTGCCGCTCACTCAGAAGAAGCCGCCATCTTCGATCGAATCCTGAATCGGGTCCGTTTCGAGAACGACGGAACTGAGGTAAGCGAAACCGAAGCGGTGGTGAAGATTCAAAGCCAGGCGGGCGTCGAGGAATTCGGCCAACTGGCCTTCGGATACTCGTCAGCGACCGAGAAATTGGACATCGACTATGTCCGTGTCCGCAAGCCGGATGGACAGGTAGTGGTAACTCCGGAATCGACGGCACAGGATTTTGCGCCCGACGTGTTGAAAGAAGCTCCCATGTACAGCGACTACCGGCAGCGGCATATTTCCGTGGCCGCTCTGCAGCCGGGCGATACCCTCGAATATCGCACCGTGACGCGGGTTTTCAAGCCGCTTGCGGGCAGGGACTTCTGGTACCAATACACATTTCCGAAGGGTCTCGTGGTGAATGAGGATAGGCTGGTGATCGATGTACCCAAGTCGCGGGAGGTGAAGCTCAAGACGCCGACGCACAAACCGGATATTCAAGAGAGTGCAGACCGTCGCATTTACACTTGGGTGGTGAAAGACATCCAACCCGAACACGAAACAAACAAAGATGAGGAGGACGACGCGCCAGACGTGCAATTGACAACGTTCATCGACTGGAAACAAGTTGCGCAATGGTATGCCGAGCTGCAAGGCGATCGCATGACGGTCGACGATAGCGTAAGGAAAAAGGCTGACGAACTCAGCAAGGGTGCCGACACCCCAACCGAAAAGGCGCGCCGACTATATGATTTCGTGGCGCGGAACGTGCGTTACGTCAGCATTTCGCTTGGAGTAGGGCGCTACCAACCGCATTCGCCATCGGACGTATTGCAGAATGGTTATGGCGACTGCAAAGACAAGCACACCTTGCTTTCTGCAATGCTGCGGGCGGAAGGAATTCAGAGTTATCCGGTGCTCATTGGCAGCGGCCACAAATTGGATCCTGATGTTCCTTCACCAGCGCAGTTCGATCACGTGATGACGGCGGCGCGACTAGGCAGAGGAAAGGAGTTGACTTGGCTCGATACCACTCCCGAGGTCACACCCTTCGGTTTGATTCTCTATCAGTTGAGGAATAAGCAAGCCGTGTTGGCTTCGGCCGATAGCGAGGGAGGTTTGGTGCGGACGCCGGCGGATTCACCGATCAAGACTTTCATGCGTTTCAATCTCGATGGCAACTTCAGCGACTTCGGAGCGCTCGACGCAACTCTTGAATTCACCGCCCAGGGAGATCGCGACTGGCCGATGCGGGCCAGCTTTCGCCGATATTCGCAGGCGCAATGGAAGGATTTTGTCAAAATTCTTTCTGCTGGTTGGGGCTTGCCGGGTGATGTTGACGGTATCCAACTCGATCCTATCGAAGACACGAGCAAGCCGTTTCATCTGAAGTATCACATGCATCAGGATCAGTATTTTGTCGTGCCCTCCGCCAGTGTGAATTTTCGCCCTATTCCGCCGCTGGGAATGCCCGTGCTGCGCGCTGCGGAAAGCAGCACGGAACCTTTGAATATTGGCCCTGCAGGTGAAATAGATTACCGCGTCCGGTTGCGGTTTCCATCGAATTACACGGTGCGCACGCCGACCGCCGTTAAAATGTCGCGCGATTATGGCGAGTATTCGTCCACTTACTCGCTCAGCAAAGGAACACTGGAAGGCGAGCGCAACCTTGTCGTGAAGGTAAACGAACTTCCGGCGGCTCGGCGCGCGGATTACGAGTCGTTTCGCAATGCAGCCCACAGTGACGAAGACCAGCTGTTGTCGTGTACGATTCTGACGCCGTCGGAGAACGGGTCGCAGTCAAAGACTGCTTCGAAGGTGGAAGGCACTCCCGAAGAGTTGCATAAAGCGGGAGTAAAAGCTTTGCAGAGCAAGGATTACCATACGGCGATAGACCTTCTCAAACGCGCGGTGGACGCAGACGCGGGCATGAATTCCAGCATAAAAGACGGCTGGTATGACCTGGGATTGGCCTATGCCGGCGCCAACTATCACGCAGAAGCGATTGCTGCCTTTCGCCAGCAGATCGTACTGGAACCCAATCACCCGCATGTCAACGGCGACCTGGCTATGGAACTGCAACAGACCGGAAAGGGCGACGATGCGATCGCTGCGTATCGCAAGCAACTCAAGATAACTCCATACGAGAAAGCTACCCTCAAGAATCTCGGCCTGTTGCTGGCACAATTGGGCCGCGATGCGGACGCACGCACGGAGTTGGAAGCGGCGGCCGCGCTGCCTCCGGATGATCCGGAAACGAAACTGGCGTTGGCACAAATCTATGGAAGGTTGGGCGAGAAAGCGAAAGCACAAGAGTTGATGAAAGGATTGACGGGCAGCGAGGGTGGGGGTTCAGGTCAGGATATTTTTGCGGCGGCCCTAAGGAGCGATATAGATCCAGCCCAAACCGAGAATGACGCGCAGCAGGTTCTCTACGACATAGGGGGACAATTCGACTCGGGTGAGTTCGACCGACTGGGGCCATCCGCCTTTTCATCGATGCGGCTAGTAGCGCTGGCATGGGCCCGCATGGGATGGGCAAAATCTCTACAAGGCGAAAATCTTGCGGCTATGCAGTTTCTGCAGTCGGCGTGGCTCTTGAGTCAATCAGCAGTAGTCGCGAACCGGCTGGGCCAAGTGCTCGAAGAACAGGGACAACCGGAGAAAGCCCGTCACATGTATGCCATGGCTATTGCAGCGGATGAAAGCGCTAAGGCTAACAACAATAAAATGGACGCGCAGGATTCGCGCGCGCGCCTGGCGAAGCTATCCGGGGACGGCGCTGCCACGGAGAAAGAAATCGTTCAAGCTCAAGCGGAACTGGTACAGGGGCGCACGTTGAAGCTCGGGCCGATTACGACTAAAACAGTTTCAGCACGATTCAACCTGGTGTTTGACAGCTCGCCGCGTCCGGAACGCGCGGAGTTTGTAGATGGGGACGAAAGTCTTCGCGCGGCGTCTGAGCAACTTCGGGACAAAACGTTCGCCGTGAGATTTCCGGATGTGTCCTCGGTCAAAATCGTTCGCCGCGGGCTGTTGAGCTGCAACAGCTCTAGATGCGGGATAGAACTGCTATCCATCGATGAAGACTCTTCTGGAACTGCGTCGGCAGTTTCGAATAAGTGAATCGTGCATAAAGATGCGGGATCCGCAGGATTTGAATCACCGATTACGCGTCCGTGCTGCCGCTCCCCTCGACTCATCCGCTCTGACTCCGATAGTCTATTGAGTCTTGGAATGGAGGCCCTGCCCATGCGGGAGGCCGTCGAAAAATTATGGCCGGAGATTCAGTGGATCAACGATACCACGCTTCGCGAGCGGGTAACTGAAGTCTGGATCAAGGCACTTGAGCGCAGTCCGCTTAAGCCCGACGATCTGAACGCCATTCCCTTTACGCTGCTCATTCCGAACTGTCCGATCTCCTTCATGGAGCACAAACGTTGCGTCGTGCATATCGCTCGCGACAGCGCGAAAGCGATGAAGGATTTCATGGGACGAGCGCTGCCAATCGATGTAGACGTGGTGATTGCTGGCGCGATTCTGGCGGATGTAGGCAAGTTGCTGGAGTATGAAATCGGCCCCGACGGAAAGAGCCGGCAGAGCGAGCACGGAGAAGCCTTGCGGCATCCTTTTACTGGCGTTGCACTGGCCATGGAATGCGGAGTGCCCGATCCAGTCTGCCACGTCATAGCTGCGCATGCCGCCGAGGGCGATTTAGTGAAGCGCACGACCGAAGCGTTCATTGTGCATCATGCCGATTTCATGGCGTTTCTTCCGTTCAAGAATCCAAAGAATGTGAGGTCAAGTCTTGGATTTTAGGTGTCAGGTGGCAGAGCTGAAAACTGAAAACTGCTCGCTGAGGCGCCGCAATTCATAGAGGAGATGTCCTTGTTGACGCCACAAACCAGCAGCAAAGAAACGACCACCGCGACCATGTCCCGCTGGGCGGCGGGACTGGAATACAAACACCTCTCGCAGGATGCCATATACCAGGCCAAACGCTTCCTGCTCGACTCAGTGGGCTGCGCGCTGGGAGGATATCGGCAGCATGACGTGATGATTGCGCTCGAAGTGTTGAAAGAGATTGCCGGACGCGGGCCGGCGACTGTGATCGGCACCGGCCAGAAGATGGATGCAGTTTCGGCCTCCCTGGCGAATGCCTTGATGATCCGCTGCATGGATTACAACGACATTTACTGGAAGCAGGACCCGTCGCATCCTTCCGATATTTTCCCCGCCGCGATGGCGTGCTGTGAACGCGCCAAGAGCGATGGCAAGGAGCTGATCGTTGGATTTGTGCTGGGGCACGAGTTCGAAATGCGATTATGCGAGGCTGCGTTTCCCGGCATTCGCGAGCGCGGATGGCATCACGCGACGCTGACGGCGTTTGTCTCGCCGATCGTAGCGGGACGAGCGCTACATTTGAGTTGGGAACAGATTCAGCATGCCATAGGGATCTCTGCTTCTCGGCACTGCACCATGGGCGCGGTGACCGCGGGGAAACTGACAATGATGAAGAACACTGTCGATCCGATGGCGACCCAGAGCGGCGTTTTAGCGGCATTGCTCGCCGAGAAGGGCTACACCGGTCCCGAGCATGTAATCGACGGCAAAGAAGGATTAGTGTACTGCTACGGTCCAGAATGGAAACAAAATTTGCTGACTGACGGGCTAGGCGATTCGTGGCGCATTACGCAGTGCGGGATGAAATTCTTCCCTACCGAAGCACTGACCCACGCTCCAATTTCGGCGGTGCTCGACGTGGTCAAGAGCCACAATCTGCTTCCTGATCAGGTCGACAAGATTCAGATCCGCTCGCTGGCCCGGGCAGCTGACATTCTTTCTGACGCGAGCAAATACGATCCTCACACCAAGGAAACAGCCGATCATTCTCTGCCCTACGTGATTGCGGCGGCGCTTGTCGACCGGCAAGTGACGCCAGCGCAATTCGAGATGAAGAAGATCATGGACCCGACGATTCGCGCTCAGTTGAAGAAGGTAGAAGTCGTGGCCGACCCTGAGATCGAAAAAGTTTTTCCGGCGCTGCAGCGGGTGATTGTGAATATCACTACGGTCGACGGGCGGACATTATCGAAGCAGCTTGATTATCCGAAAGGTGATCCGAGAAATCCTCTGAGTGATGCCGAAATTGAAGAAAAGTTCCGGGCGCTGGCGGAGGGCGTACTATCGGAACGGGCGCAGGACAAGCTGATTGGCACGATTTGGAATCTGGAGAAATGCACGTCCGTGACAAAACTGATGGCGCTCATGACGGCGGACGTGAAGAAGAAACCGAAAGGGGCGAAACCGGCGGCCAAGAAGGCCATGAAGAAACGCCGCTAGCTGAAGCTACTCAGGGGATAGCTTATGACCGATTTTAAATCGACGATCGCATCAGATCTAAAGGCGCGTTACCAGAAACTGGCGGGAGTTGTCCGGGACTTGGCGGCGCCGCTGAGCGACGAGCAGTTCTGGTCCAAGCCTTTCGCCTTCGGCAACAGTTTTGGCCACCTTGTACTGCATCTCACCGGCAACTTGAATTACTACATCGGAGCGCAGATTGCCGGAACGGGCTATGTGCGAGATCGTCCGCTGGAATTTTCGGAGACGAACCGACTCTCCAAGGCAGATGTGCTGAATAGATTTGATCAGGCGATCGAGCTGGTGCTCGCGACGATTGGCAACCAAACTGAAGATGACTGGTCACGAGAATATGGGGCTGTGGGTGCGGATGCCCGTGACCGCTTTGGGATTATTCTGACCTGCGTGACGCATCTGCACCACCACATCGGGCAGATGATGTATCTGGGTTTTGAGTTGCAGCAGAAGGGCTGAGTTCTTGGGAAGTTTGGAGTTCTTTTATGGGTCATTCTTTTGTAGGTCAGACCATTGTGGAGAAGATTGCGCAGCAACACATGACTGAAGGACCGGCGCGACCGCTGCGGACGGGCGATTTCCTGTCGATTCGTCCGCATCGCTGCATGACGCACGATAACACGTCGGCGGTGATGAGCAAGTTCAGGGGCATTGGCGCGACGAAGGTTAAAGATCCGCAGCAGCTTACGTTCGCGCTCGATCATGACATTCAGAATCAGGATGAAACGAACCTGAAGAAGTATCGCGCGATTGAAACATTTGCCAAAGAGCAGGGCGTGGATTTTTATCCCGCTGGATCGGGCATCGGACACCAGATCATGGTGGAGCGCGGGTATGTGGTTCCGGGGTCATTCGTGGTGGCGTCGGATTCGCATTCCAATATGTATGGAGCAATGGGCGCAATCGGAACGCCGATCGTCCGCACGGATGCCGCCGCCGTTTGGGCGACGGGCGAGTTCTGGTGGCAGATTCCCCGGTCGATTCAGGTTGTGCTGGAAGGCAAATTGCCCCAAGGCGTTGCCGGCAAAGACGTCATTATCACTTTGTGCGGCCTCTATAACCACGACGAGTGCCTGAATGCGGCCGTCGAATTCACCGGCCCCGGAGTGGCGTCGCTCTCGATGGATGCGCGGTTTTCAATTTCGAATATGACCACTGAGTGGGGTCCGCTGGTGGGCTGGTTTCCGGTAGACGCGGTCACGATCGAATATTTGCGGAGAGTTCGCCAGCGGCTGATCGCGAACGGCATTAGCAACGCGAGGTTTTCCAAAGAAGACATTGCGCACTGGGAGAAGAATCCCCCCGTGCCAGACAGCGATGCGGCCTATGCGGCGCGAATCACGCTCGACCTCGCCGAGGTGACACCCCACGTTTCCGGGCCAGACACGGTGCAGGCGATGCAGTCGCTGGCGGAGATAGAGAAGAAACAAGTCTCGATTCAAAAAGCTTATCTGATTTCGTGCGTCAATTCGCGACTGGAAGATCTCGCGGCTGCGGCAAACGTCCTCAAAGGCCAGAAGGTTGCCGCAGGCGTGAAGTTTTATTTAAGCGCGGCGAGTAAATGGGTACAAGAAGAAGCGGAGAAACAAGGCATCTGGCAAACACTGACCGAAGCCGGCGCGCAACCTCTGCCGTCGGGTTGCGGGCCATGCATTGGGCTGGGTGTGGGACTGCTTGAACCGGGCGAGGTCGGCATCTCGGCCACGAATCGAAATTTTAAAGGCCGTATGGGATCCCGTGATGCAAAGTGTTACCTGGGAAGTCCCGGGGTCGTGGCGGCGTCCGCAATCGCCGGTTATATTTGCGGGCCACATCAGTTTGCGAATCGCTTGGCCCAACGCGCTTTCACCGAATTCGCCTCGGCCTCGGGCGATGCGGAGGAGGTTGAAATTTTGGCAGGCTTCCCGCAGCGCGTGAAGGGCAGGCTTGTATTCATGCCGCTTGACAACGTCAACACCGATGCGATCTACGGCAAGGACTACACCTATCGCGACGACATGACTCCGGAAATGATGGCGAAAGTGGTGATGGAGAATTACGATCCACAGTTTTCCTCACGCACAAATGCGGGCGACGTTATTGTCAGTCAATTCAACTTTGGCACCGGCTCCAGCCGCGAACAGGCAGTCACCTGCCTGAAGGCGAAAGGTATTGCGCTGGTAATCGCGGCCAGCTTTTCGCAAACATATCTTCGGAATGCGTTCAACAATGGCTTTTTGTGTATCGAAGTGCCGGAACTGGTGGCCCGCGTAGGCGAGCAGTTTTCAAAACAAATCGCGGCGAAGGAAAAAACAATTATTCCGGGGGATGACATTGAAATCGACTTTGCTTCCAGCACGATCTTGTGGCATGGAGAGAGATTTTCTTTCCCCGCGCTGGGAAGTGTTCCGCAATCGCTGGTGATTGCCGGGGGAGTGGAGAATCTGATGGCACAGCGGTTGGGCGTGAAATAGATTTGCTCTCCCGCTCGATGCGGGGAGACTCGGGCAAAAGCATTCTCGGGACCCTCGGCGTCTCGGCGGCGTTAATTTCTTATGGAGCAATCATGGCCAAATACACAGTTATCACCATGCCGGGAGACGGCATCGGAAATCAGGTTCTGCCGGAATCATTGCGCGTTCTGAACGCGGTGGGCTTTGACGGTGAGTACATTCACGCCGATATCGGATGGGACTGCTGGTGCGCTCAGGGCAATGCGCTGCCGGATCGGACCATCGAGTTACTGACCAAGCATAAGTTAGGTTTGTTTGGCGCGATTACTTCGAAGCCCAACAAAGCGGCACAGTCGGAGCTTAGACCAGAACTCCAGGGTAAAGGTTACGTTTATTACTCGCCGATCGTGACCATGCGGCAAAAGTTCAATCTTGACATATGTATGAGACCCTGCGTCGGATTCACCGGCAATCCGCTGAATTACATTCGAAAGAAAATTGAGGGCGGATACGATGAACCGCGCATCGACACCACCGTATTCCGTCAGGGTACCGAAGGCATGTACGCCGGCGTAGAATGGACAGATCCTCCCCAGATGGTCCGCGCGGCATTGGACAGCCATCCCCGTTTTAAAGCGTTTGCCAATGTGCCCGGCCCAGAGATTGCCGTGAGCTGCCGCATCATCACGCGCAAGGCTGCCCAGCGCATCGTGACGGCCGCTTTCGACTACGCAAAGAAGCGCGGATTCAAGGGTGTAACCATCTGTGAGAAGCCCAATGTGGTGCGTGAAACTTCGGGCATGATGGAAGAAGTAGCAAAAGAGGTTGCGAAGAATTATCCAGGCATCGCGCTTTGGTCGACAAACATTGACGCGCAACTGATGTGGCTGAACAAAAATCCGGAGGAGTACAACGTTGTAGTGGCCTCGAACCTGTTTGGCGACATTCTTTCCGACGCATTCGCGGGACTGGTCGGCGGCCTGGGATTCGCGGCCTCGGGCAACATTGGGGATGACGTTGCCGTGTTCGAACCAACGCACGGGTCGGCCCCAAAGTATGCTGAACTCAATCCGCCGATTGTAAATCCGATTGCGATGATTCTTTCAACGGCCATGATGCTGGACCATGTTGGAGAAGACGAGAAGTCGGATCGCATCCGCACGGCAATTGCAGAGGTGGTGCGGGAAGGGAAAGTCCGCACCTACGATATGATGCGCTTTACCGGTGGGCCGAAGGCGATTGGTCAAGGCGCGGCCTCCACGGTAAGAATGACAGACGCGATCTTGGAGAAACTTAAATAATCACCCTGACGGAATCCAAGAATTGAGGATCTCGCTTTGAGGAAATCATGAGCAGCGCTGTCGAGACTACGCTCCCGCGATCTGCCGAGGCAGGCCATTGGGGTAAAGACGTTCGCTCCGACCTGCACGTCGCTTTAGAAGCGCGCGATGGCGGCGGGATCGAGATCTCACTGGAATCGGGGGTTGCGCCTTACTATGGCGCGGCGATCCTCGACCAGGCGCGCGAGGTACTGGGCGAACTCGGAGTGAAACATGCGCGGGTTGCGATTCATGATGAAGGCGCTTTGCCGTTTGTTATAGCGGCTCGCATCGAAGCGGCGGCGAGGCGTGCTGGGATCACGCTGGGTAAGCGCTCGTTGCCGGCACAGCATCCGCTGCCGCCGGGGTCGCAAAAGGATCGTCTGCGCCGCTCGCGTCTTTATCTGCCCGGCTCTGAGCCGAAATATTACATCAACGCCGCCTTGCACGTGCCCGATGCGGTGATTCTCGATCTGGAAGATTCCGTGCATCGCGGCGAGAAGGATGCTGCTCGCATCCTTGTACGAAATACTTTGCGGGCAGTCGATTTCGGATCGTGTGAGCGCATGGTGCGAATTAACCAGTTGCCGCTCGGGCTAGAGGATCTGGCCGAATTGGTAGGTGAAAGTCCGGATCTGATTCTGATTCCAAAGGTCGAGGAGCCAGAGCCAGTGCGACAAGTGGATCGCATGATCGTCGAAATCAAGGCGCGCCAGGGTATTCTCCGCCCGATCTGGATCATGCCGATCATAGAATCAGCGCTGGGAATTGAGAACGCGTTCGCCATCGCCACGGCGAGCGAAAACGTGGCGGCGCTTACGATTGGACTCGAAGATTACACCGCCGATCTGGGCGTGGTAAAAACCCCGGAGGGGCACGAGTCGTTTTATGCGCGATCGCGCGTGGTAAATGCGGCGCACGCCGCAGGAGTGCAGGCGATTGACTCGGTCTTTGGCGACGTGGCCGACATGAACGGCTTGAGGCGATGGGGAGAAGCCTCGCGGGCAGCGGGCTTTGAAGGCATGGGCTGCATTCATCCCGCGCAGATTCGCGTGGTCCATGAGGCGTTCCAACCGAGCGCAGTTGAGATCGACAAAGCACGCAGGGTGGTTGCCGCTTTTGAGGAAGCACAGAGCAGGGGGTTGGCGGTGGTGAGCCTGGGTTCGAAAATGATCGACCCCCCAGTGGTGCAGCGGGCTTTGAAGTTGGTGGAGCGGGCTAAGGCGATGGGAGTGATTCGTGAGTGTCATTGAACACGTGGAACTTGCGCAGAACGCCGCAGGCCGGGCAGTGCCGACGATAGTCAATGGCAAGCCGCAGATTCCGTTTCTCGGCGCGGGAAGGTATCAACCGCATGGCTGCAAAGCTGCTCCAGTAATTTGTTCCAATAAAGATTATCCGGATAATGGCGATAAGCGGGTACCTGATCTGGAAACGGCGTTGCGCAAATGCGGTGTCCGCGATGAAATGGTGATTTCCAATCACCACCATCTGCGCGACGGCGACACAGTGGCGCTGATGGCGCTCGAAGCCGCGTCGCGCATCGGTGTCAAAGATCTGATGTGGTTCCCGAGCGCATCGTTTCCTTCCCAGAAAAGCGCGATAGAACTGATGGAAAAAGGTGCAATTCACCACATTGAAGGCTCGATGAACGGTCCCCTGGGCGACTACTGCACCCAGGGAAAAATGCGCGGCCTGGGCGTGCTCCGTTCGCACGGCGGCCGCTATCAGGCAATTCAAGATGGAGAAGTTCATATCGACATTGCGGTAATCGCGGCGCCATCCGCCGATTTTTTTGGCAACGCCGATGGATCGCATGGCAAGTCGGCCTGTGGTTCGCTGGGCTTTGCGCTGGCGGATTCGACCTACGCTGAACGCGTAATCGTGGTCACCGACAACCTTGTCCCCTTCCCCTGTGTGCCCTGGCAGATTCAGGGCAACAACGTGGACTTTGTGGTGGAAGTGGATTCGATAGGTGATCCCGCAAGAATTGTTTCCGGCACGACGCAGATTACGCGTTCGCCCGACCGGTTGCGGATTGCGCAACTGGTCGCGCAGTTTCTGCGGGCCGCGGGAATCATGAAGAACGGATTTTCGTTCCAGGCGGGAGCGGGCGGAATCGCGCTGGCGTTCGTCGGGTATCTGAAGCAGATGATGAAAGAGGATGGAGTCAAAGCGCGCTTCGTACGGGGTGGATCGACAAAATTTCTGGTTGAGTTGCTGCAAGAAGGGCTGACAGATTACATCCTCGATGGACAGACGTTCGATCTCGATGGTGTGAAATCGATGGCCAACGATCCGCGGCACGTGGCCACCTCACCCTTCACCTCATACAACTACCACGGCAAGGGAAACTTTGCTTCGTTCGTCGACGCCGTAATATTGGGTGCGACCGAAGTGGACGTGAACTTCAACGCCAACGTCGTAACGCATTCTGATGGGCGTTTGCTGCACGGCATCGGCGGATGGCAGAACTGCCTCTTTGCAGGGTGCACCATTCTGGCGCTGCCTTCGTTTCGCGATCGCATTCCCGTGATCGTGGACGAAGTTACGACGATGACTGGCCCCGGCGAGATGATTGATGTGGTGGTGACCGAGCGCGGAATCGCGATTAATCCCCGGCGCACGGACTTGCTCGATGCTGTCAAAGGATCGAAGTTGCCGGTTCGCCCGATTCAGGATATCAAGGCTGAAGTCGAGAACATTTGCGGCAAGCCGGCACGGCCAAAACTCGGCGACCGTCCTTGCGCGGTGGTGAAGTGGGTGGATGGAACGGTGCTGGACACGGTGTGGCAAGTCGGCTGAACTGGTCCTGGCGGGCGCTCGTTTTGTTAGCTGCCGGGAATACAGAGCACGCTAAGAAGCAGATTCCACCTGAAATTCAATATCCTCGAATCCTAAAACTCTGCTATTGCTGATTTCGTTGCTGGAGGTATAAATGCGCGGACTGAAGGGGAAACGAGTCCTGATCACCGGCGGCGCCAGCGGCATCGGAGCAGCCACTGCAGCGCGATTTCTTGAAGAGGGATCGGTGGTGTGCGTCCTCGACCGCGACGCCACTGCGCGGCAGAAGATCCAAAGCGCTCTGCCCCGTCTAGCGGCGGCGATTGCCGGCGACGTTTCGAACTTGAATGAAGTACAGGCCGCTTTTGACGAAGCAATTCGTCTCATGGGCAGCGTTGATGTTCTCGTGAATAACGCGGGCATCAGCATCCGTCATAACTTTCTCGACATCACGCCCGACGAGTGGGACAAAGTGATGGCCGTGAATCTCACGGGAATGTTCTACGTTGCGCAGACGGCGGCACGGCACATGATGGAACGCGGCAGCGGTGTGATTCTGCAAACGGCCTCGACCAACGGAATCATGGGATATCCGTTTTACGCGGATTACAACGCCGCTAAGGCCGGCGTGATTGAACTGACCAAGTCGATGGCGCTGGAACTTGCACCAACAGTACGGGTCTGCGCTGTGGCTCCTGGATACGTATTAACGCCGATGCAGCGCGCCGAGTACACCGACGAGATGCTTGGTCAGGTCAATCTGAAGATTCCGCTACGGCGGCATGCTCAGCCGGAAGATATTGCAGCGCTCTTCGCGTTTCTCGCCTCAGACGACGCGCAATACATGACCGGGCAGATCTATGCGTGCGACGGCGGAGAAACGGCGGGAGGGCTGGCCAGCCGTTAAGCTATGCAGCTTGGGGGAAAGATTGCACTGATTACAGGCGCCGCGTCGGGCATAGGACGCGCAACCGCACTGCTCTTCGCGCGCGAAGGAGCTGCCATCGCCATCGCTGATATGAACTCGGACGACGGCCGGCATCTTGCTGACGAGATTATCGGAACCGGCGGTCGTGCTTTCTTCGAGCCAACGGACGTAACACGATCCGGAGATTGCCGGCAATTGGTCGAGCGTGCGCTTCGCGAGTTCGGCCGCATCGACATTCTGTTTAACAATGCCGGCATCATTCGCCGGGCGACAGTGCTTGATCTAAGTGAAGAAGATTGGGACCATGTGATGTCCGTGAACGTGAAGTCTATTTACCTGTTGTCGCGCGAGGTGATTCCGCATATGCAAAAATCCGGGGGTGGAACGATCATCAATACATCTTCAGGCTGGGGACTTGTTGGCGGCGCCAGGGCCGCGGTTTATTGTGCTTCGAAAGGTGCGGTCGTGCTGCTGACGAAGGCGATGGCTATCGACCACGGGCCGCAGAACATCCGGGTGAATTGCATCTGTCCAGGTGACACGGATACTGGCATGTTGCGCGAAGAAGCGCAGCAACTGGCAGTCGAGAACAGCCGATTTCTTGCCGACTCGGCAAAGCGGCCTCTCGGTCGCATAGGCACTCCGGCGGAAATCGCGCAGGCAGCGCTATACCTGGCGAGCGATGCTTCCTCGTTTGTAACGGGCACGGCGCTAGTCGTCGATGGAGGAGGATTGGCGGGATAGGACTGGCGGGATGGTTTGGCGAGATCCTCTTGAGTTTTCATCGAGGAAGGCTTAACGATGCTAAAAATGGCAGTGAAAACGAATCGGCGCGAACGGTCGCGCGCCTGGTTCGAGCGCGCGCAACGATCACTTATCGAAGGCGTAAACTCTCCGTCGCGTGGCGCGGCCGTGTACTCGCCGGGGCCGGTCGTACTGGAACGTGGCCGCGGGTCGCACGTGTGGGATCTTGACGGAAACGAGTACGTCGATTTCATGATGTCGTTCGGTGCGCTCATTCAAGGTCATGCGCATCCGAAAATTGTCGACGTAGTCTCGCAGACAATGGCCGAAGGTTCGCATTTCGCAGCCGCAACTCCGGCGGAGATGGAAGCGTCTGAGCGCTTCTGTCGCATGGTGCCCACTGCGGAAGCGGTGCGCTTCACCAACAGCGGAAGTGAAGCCACGATGCTGGCTTTGCGCATGGCGCGTGCGCACACGGGACGAACAAAATTTCTAAAATTCGAAGGGCACTATCACGGATGGTACGACCCTTACTGTTTGAATGGGCATAGCCATCCGGCGGAGCAACTGGGACCGAAAGAGAATCCCGCCCGATTTCCTGATTCGGAGGGCATTCCGGCGTCGGTGCTCGACGATGTAGTGCTCGCTCCGTGGAACGACTTGGAGGCGCTGGAAGGCATTCTGCGCCAGCATGGGCGCGAACTGGCTGCGGTAATCTCTGAGCCGATCATGGCTAACTTGGGTTGCATATTGCCGCACGACGGATATCTGCAGAAGGTCTGCGATCTAGCGCATCAGTTTGGCGCCCTATTTATTTTGGATGAAGTCGTGACTGGATTTCGATACGCTCCCGGTGGATGCCAGCAATATTTCGGCGTGAAGCCCGACCTCAGCACCTTTGGCAAAGCTTTAGGAGCGGGGTTTCCTATCGGTGCCGTCGCCGGGCCGCGCGCGATTCTCGACCACCTGCGCTGGGGCAACAATATGGTGCTGCACTACGGCACCTTTAACGGCCACCGTCTCACCATGCTTGTGATCGCCGCAAATCTGGATCTGCTGGCCGCGAATGATGGCGCGATCTACCAACAAATCTATGATGTAGGCAACACCGCTATCGCCGGGATACGCGAACTGTTTTGTCGGCGGAAGATTGACGCCATCGTACAAGGATTTGGTCCGATGTTTCAGATTTACTTTACCAACCGCGACGCGATCCACGATTACCGCGACTATTGCAGATATGTCGATACGGCCAAGTATTCCCGCTTTATCCACGAACTGCTTAACCGCGGCATCTACATGACGCCTTCGAACGGACTGCACTGGATTATTTCGACCTCCCACACCATGCATGACGTAGGGACACTCTTGGCGTCAGCAGAAGAGGTCTGCGCGGAGACGGCATGAGCACAATTGTTTTCCTCGGCGGAGGACGGATCACATCCGCGATCCTCGCAGGTCTGCGTCTGGGCAAGACTGGACATACTTTGGTCGTCCATGATCGGCATCCAAGCAAACTGCGCAGCCTGAAAAAGACTTATGCCGTTGCCGTCGAGCCTGATTTGGCGCAAGCGGTCGAGCAGGCGGATGTGGTGATAATCGCAGTTCGCCCGGCTTCGGTGGGCGAACTTCTTCGCGCGATCGGGAAACTCAAGCGGCCCCAGCCGCCGCGACGCTTGCTCGCTGTCAGTTTGGCCGCAGGCATGCCCCTTCGCCTGCTGACCAAGTCGCTTGAGCTGCCCCTGCAATGGGCGCGTGCTATGCCAAGCCCGCTGTGCCGTAGCGGACGCGGCCTCACGGCGGTCACGTATTCCCGGAGTTTAGCAGCCGCTCATCGCAAACTTGTTGGCGACCTCTTCGCCACCTTCGGTCAGGTCATCGAAATTCCGGAAAGCAAGTTTGATCTATTTACCGTGACCTTTTCGCCCAGTCACGGTTACCATGCGGTCGCGACCCTGGCACGAGCCGCGCAGGCGGCGGGCTTGAATCATAAGACCGCGTACCTGACCAGTGCACACGCCCTGGCGGATGGGATCATCGCTTGGCGCGAAGAAAAGCTTTCGTTGGAGTCGCTGCTCGAGGAGTCGGCCACTCCCGGCGGTACTGCAGCAGCGACAATGGCAGGACTGGATTCTGCCGGATACCAGCAAGTGGTGCGACAAGGCCTTGCTGCCGGCTTACGCCGCGCCCGTGCGAATGCGCGCAAATGAACTATCGCCATCAAGTTCGCACTCCTGTGCTGCGAAATCCCTGTAAGGCCCGCGCTCCCCGTCTCGCTGCCCGCAGACACGTGGCAAGCCGCGTCGCTACGCGAAGCTGAGCGGCTATAATCGACGCCATGCGGCAGTTTTTTCGCATGTTGTTTTTGGCACTCGTGCTGGTGACGGTGGCGCTCATTTCAGCGCTCACGGCCATGCGATTCGCAATTCACGGACGCGAGGTGACGATCCCGAAACTGGTGGGCATGAGTCCAGTTGAAGCCGAGCGCGCCGGGGCAGCATTGGGCTTGCAAGTTGTGGTCGAGCGCCAATTCTTTAGTCCGGACATTTCCGAAGGTAAAATCATGAGCCAGATGCCGCCGCCGGGAACGAAGGTCCGGCGAGGTTGGTCGATCCGGGTGGCGCAAAGTTTGGGGGCGCAGCGAGTAACGATTCCCGACGTTACCGGCGGCAGCGAGCGGATCGCTGAGTTAAACATACAGCGCCGCGGGTTGAGCCTAGGTTCAATTGCGCATGTCAATTTGCCCGAACGTCATGGAGAACAAGGTTGTATCGCAAAGCCCCCCAGCCAATGCCAGCCGCGTATCGGCGCCGAAGATCAATCTGTTAGTAAGTGACGGCCCCGAGCCTTCAACTTATGTCATGCCAAATCTCATCGGACAACCTCTCGGCAGCGCGACGCTCGCGCTGCAGGACGCCGGTATCAAATTAGGTGAAGTGGTTGCCGTTCCAGCGCAATTGCCGGCGGCTAGCGGAGCGCAAGACTCGCCGACTGAGATATCCCCAGCCTCGGAACCGGGTGCGGCTAGCATGATCGTTGGTCAAACTCCACAGCCCGGGCAAAAACTTGCTGCTGGCAGCGCGGTGAATCTCGAAGTTCTGTAGCTCACGACCGTTCATCATTGCCGTTCGATCATTCTCGTTCGATCATGGCCGCGAAAAATCCGTCACAGGGATGCATCCCCGGAATCGTTCTCAAATACGGACCCGCAAGAAGTGACGTAATATTTTCCCAACACAATTCGCCAGACTTCCGCAGTTGCAGCAACTCGCCTTTCAAATCGATAATCTTGAACTTTGTCGTGCTATCGAGAGCGGCCTCCACCACGGCTTCGTTTTCCTCGCGCTCCAGCGAACATGTGGAATAGATGAGCCGCCCGCGAATCGCGAGTTGCCCCATCGCCGATTTCAGGATTGCGACTTGCCGCAATCGAAGATCGCGCAGATCTTCTGTTTTCAGACGCCACTTAATCTCCGGGTTGCGGGCTAGTGTGCCGGTGCCGGAGCAAGGCACGTCGGCAAGAATCCGGTCAAACGTGCATGACGCAGAAAAGGGCAAATGACGCGCGTCGGCAGCGACGATATGGACGTTCGTCAACCGATGGAGGTTTCGCAGCAAGCGCGCGCGGTGCGGATGCAACTCTGTCGCAATTATGTTGGCGCGCGGGTTACGCCGGGCAAGCAATGCAGTCTTGCCTCCGGGAGCGGCGCAGCAATCCAGCAATTTTTCCCCGCGGCCAACCAGCAGTGCAACCAGCTGCGACGCCTCATCCTGAATGGCGATTCGGCCTTCTTGATACGCCCGTGTCGCTCGGATGTCGCCCGCGACCACCCGTCGTGCCGCCGTCAGGAGAGAACCGCAAGCAAGCTTTATTCCCGCTGCGGCAAGTTCTGTGTCAGGGCTTGCGTCGTCCAATTGATGGCTATAAATAGGGTCGTCATGAATGTGAATCGCCGTGTCAGGTATCGTCTGATCGTGGAAGCAGATCTGCCGCGCTGTCTCCAGCCCATATTGCTTGATCCAGCGCTCGACCAGCCACCAGGGGTGAGCCGCATACTGGGCCAGCATGATCGGGTCGCTTGAGGTCTTGATATGAGCCACTGGGCCTTCTGCGTCGGACTTGGCAATTTTGCGCAGCACTGCATTCACGAAGGACGCCGCTGACCATTTGCGCGCCGCTTTCACCAGTTCCACGCTTTCAAAGATCGCTGCGCGCGCAGGAACTCTGGAAAGAAACTGCAATTGATAAATCCCCAGACGCAGCGCGATCAGAACTGCCTGGTCCAGTCGCTCGATCTTCTTCGACGACGCGCCCGCCAATCGCTGGTCGAGAAGCGACTGCCAGCGCAGCACCCCCAGCACCAACTCTGTGGCGAGCCCGTGATCGCGGGAAGAAATGGCAGCCAGCGGAGCAGAATGGAGAAGTTCGGATGCGTAGGAATTTTCGCGCTCGACTCGCAGGAGAATTTCAAAAGCCGCGGTCCTGGCAGCAGAAGGGCGGTCGGAAGAAACGGCCATCAGCCTATTGTCCCAGATGGTCGCAGGATTGAGGCCGGTAGCCGTTGATGAACTCCTGGGCGGTCATGCGACGCTTGCCTTCAAGTTGAATCTCGACGAGCTCCAGCATGGTGTCTTCATCTTGATTATTCTTTCCGCAACCGACGAACAAACGCGATCCTGCCGCAACGATTTCTCCGGGCTTCAACTTCAGCGCCTGTTGCGCGGGCTGTGCGCGGTGCACCTGCAGCGTTTTACCCTTGAAAGTCGTGAACGCGCCAGGCCACGGCTGAAAGCCACGCAGGCGGTTAAACAAATCGTTGGCGCTGCGAGTGAAGTCCATGCGCCCGTCTTCTTTCTTAAGAATAGGCGCAAGCGTCGCTCGTGAATGATCCTGCGGCGTTGGTTGAACCTCACCGTTTTCGAGTCCGCGCAGCGTCTGGACCATCAAATCTGCTCCCAGGTCCGCGAGCCTCGGGCCCAGCGTTTCGGCGGTGTCCTCGAGGGCAATGGGAATTTCGCGCTGCATAAGTATGTCGCCGGTATCTAGCCCCGCGTCGATGCGCATGGTCGTAACTCCAGTGACAGATTCACCGCTCGCAATAGCCCACTGGATCGGCGCGGCACCGCGAAATTTCGGCAGCAGCGACGCATGCAGGTTCAGGTTTCCGAAGCGGGGTAGGTCAATCATCCATTGCGGAATGATGCGGCCATAGCCGACGACGACAATTGCAACCGGGCAAATCGCTCCAAGCTGATCGCGGAATTCCGCATTGTTTTTGATGGCTGCGGGTTGCGCGATGGCGATCCCAAGTCGGATGGCTGCATCTTTCACCGGAGAAACGGCAACTTCCATTCCGCGCCCACGAGGACGATCAGGTTGCGTCACCACGAGCGGCAAGGAGTGACCGGCCTCGACGAGCTTCTCGAGAGTCGGGACGGCGAAGCGCGGCGTGCCGCAGAAAACGAGATTAAGAGGAGCTGGCATCACCGCCGGATACCTCAGCGGCTAAAGCCGCATTCAAAACCACCAGGTCACCGCAGCGCTGAAAGCGCTGCGCCACCCAAGATCAAACGGCCTTTCAATGACAGAATTATAGGTTTGCATAATAGCCGAATCCTACCACTCACCAGCCTTCACCAGTTTCTTGATCTTGCGCTTAATAAGGTCACGCTTCAGCGCGCTGATGTGGGAGATGTAGAGTTTGCCATTCAAGTGGTCGGTTTCGTGCAAAAACGCTCGCGCCAACAGGTCCTCACCCGTGTGCTCGAAAAACTTGCCGCTCAGATCCTGGGCACGGACGGTAACAGTTTTCGCGCGAGTAACCTCCTCGCGGAAGTCCGGGATACTCAGGCAACCTTCGCTGCTCCGCTGCCTGCCCTCTTTGTTCACAATTACAGGATTGATGAGAACCAACTTCGCGGCGGGGTCCTCTTTGAAGGTCACATCAATGACAGCGATTCGCTGCGAAATACCGATCTGCGGAGCCGCCAAACCGACACCCCGCGCCGCGTACATCGATTCGAACATGTCTTCCACGAGTTGTTTGACTCCGTCGTCGAAGCTGGTCACCTCAGCCGCGGGCGTTTCTAGAACAGAATCTCCAAATTTCACAATCGGATAAATCATTTTGAATAAAACTTTGTGATCAGTATTTCTTCAGCTGTTCCAAATAGCCTTGAAAATTTCGTTTCGTTTCCTTCATGGAGTCGCCGCCAAATTTCTCAAGCGCGCAACGTGCCAACGTCAGCGCGACCATGGCCTCTGCGGCTACACCCGCTGCGGGCACCACGCACACGTCGGAACGCTCATATGCTGCTTTCACGGGTTCGCGCGTCGCAAAATCCACAGACTGCAAGGGACGCCGCAGCGTTGAGATCGGCTTCAGATAACCGCGAACCCGAATCTCCTGCCCGTTGGAAACGCCGCCCTCCAAGCCTCCTGCATTGTTGCGCGTGCGGGTGAAGCCTGCAAACCCGGAATCGCTCTGATAGCCGATTTCGTCATGAACGGCTGATCCTGGCGCATACGCTGCCTGAATTCCAGTTCCTATCTCAACCGCCTTCACTGCCTGTAGCGACATGACCGCCCCGGCCAGCAACCCATCAAGACGCTCGTCCCATTGCGCGTAACTACCTAGGCCAGGCGGAACATTGTGCGCGACCACCTCGAATACTCCACCGACAGAGTCGCCGGTGCGCAAGACTTTATCTACTTCTTCTTTCATGCGCTCCTCGACATCGGTGTCGGCGCACGCGAGCAGCACTTCTTTCTTGCGCGACACCGTCTCAATTTGCTCCCACGGGATTTCACGGTCGGCAATCGAAACCGCTCCGACTGCGATCACATGACTCAGGACTTCTACTCCTAACTCACGAAGCAACAACTTGGCGAGTGCTCCAATCGCAACCCGCGCCGCCGATTCTCGGGCCGAGGCGCGCTCCAGAACATAGCGCGCGTCGGTGAAATCGTACTTCAATGCTCCAGCAAGGTCGGCATGGCCGGGTCGCGGCGACGCCACGCGCTTATGTTTTGAGGCATCGCCCGTCTCCACCGGCAGCGACTCTTTCCAATTCTGCCAGTCGCGGTTCTCGAGCATCACCGCGATCGGCGAGCCTATGGTCTTGCCGTGGTGGACGCCCGAGAGAAAATGCGCCCGGTCGGTTTCGATCTTCATCCTTCCGCCGCGCCCAAAGCCCTGCTGGCGACGCCAGAGTTCGCGATCCACAAATTGCTGATCGACCGCCAGACCTGCCGGCAGACCGGAAAGAAACGCGACCAGGGCCTCACCGTGCGATTCTCCGGAGGTAAAATAACGCAGCATGTCGAACAGGCATTGTAAATGAACGCGATAAAGTTCCGGCTCCGCGATTTCGTAATCGGGAAATCTGAGGGCTAAAAACATCGTTTCGAGGGTTTATTGTGCCCACAAGGAACCCTCGCACAGGTACAATGAACAAGTTAAACTCGGCGTGCGTGGGTCCATACTAATACGTCGAAAATCAACCAAAGATACAGACTTCATTTGCGCGTCTTCGTCATAGGACGCAAGGATTTTTAATGTTGACCAACAAGACAGACTCATTTCATCCAGTAGGTGCCGAGCCCATTCGTTGCGTGATCGCCGACGATCACGAAATGCTGCGCTACGGCGTGCGCCGGCTGCTGGAAGACGCTCCCGACTTTGCCGTGGTAGGCGAAGCCGGCGATGCCTCGGAAGCGCTTCGAATGTCCCTGCAATTTCGCCCTGACCTGATACTTCTGGACATCAGCATGCCGGGTATGTCGTCATTTGAGGCCGGACGCCTCATCGAAGAAAGCGGCGTAACCCGAGTCGTTTATCTAACGATGCACGAAGATCAGGACTACGTGGAACAAGCTCTGCGCTCGGGTGCCAGCGGATATCTGCTGAAAGACACTCCGGCGCCGCTTTTGTTAACTGCTCTGCGCGAAGTGTATCGTGGGGAACAATCAATAAGTCCTCAGATTCAGCTGAAACTGAAAGACGACGCGTTCTTACGATCTCAGCCTGTGCGCATCCCGCTGCGACGAAGCACCCTTACTCTGCGTGAACGTGAAGTGATGAAGTTGCTCGCCGAGGGGCATACTGTGAAGAAAGTTGCGGCCGTTTTAGGGCTCAGCGTGAAAACCGTGGAAGCGCATAAATTCAACCTGATGCGCAAACTCGATATCCACAATAAAGCCCAACTGGTCACGGTTGCAATACAAAGAAAGATAGTTTCCCTGCCGCTCGCGATGTAGCAAACCGTCAGCCTACAGCCGGTTTCAGTGCTTCCGCCGCGAGAGAGGCTAGATCTGGGACCTCCAAATCCGGCCGCTTGTCTGCTGCCGCGCCCGGAGAATCTCGAACCGCACCAATACCAGGACGAGCGGATCTTCGGTTCACCCACACCGTAGAGATGCACAGTGATCGCGCTGGCACGATATCGTGATAGATGCTTTGCCCGGCGTGCAGCAGACGATCCGGCGCAATGGCAAGCGTGCGCAAAGCTATCCGAAAATTGTTGAGAGAAGGCTTATAACTTCTCGCCAGCTCTGCTGTGATCACAGCATCAAAGTCCACGTCCAGCTGCTTGCGGGTCTCGGCGAAGAGATTGTCGTCAATATTCGAAATCACCGCCAGCTTGTAGCTCTTCCCCAGTTCGCGGAGCGCGGATACTGTGTCCGGAAAAGGCGGCCATCCCGGCATTGACAGGTGCAGCGACCGGATTTCAGCCGGGGTGGCATCGAAATGTAAGTGACCTGCTATCCCCCGCACCACCGATTGCAGCACATCCTTATAACTCTGGTAAGGACCGCTCTCCGCTTCCGCCTCAAATTCCCCATAGAGCTCAAGAATAGAAGCGTCAGGCAGACTCTGACCGTGGCTTTCAAGCAGGGCGCGCAGCACAGGAAGAATTCCAGCCTCCCAATCGATCAGCGTGCCGTAGCAGTCAAAACTAATGGTGGTGAAATTGTTGAAATTCATCGTCACATTATAGAGATGGATATCGTCCCAACCATTACCCTGTTGCATTCTTCAGCTTCCACTGTTGCAAGATTCATCTCGGCGCTGCGCATCTGCAAACCGCTGATTTGAAGGCGCGATTCATAGCATCCGCCGTTCATGCTGCAAACATGAACTTTAGCCTGTTGTGAATTTTATCGATACCCCGTTGTCAACTTCACTGCGCCGATTCGCGTCCTAGGAATGCCTCCCGTCTAACTGCTTTGTTCCGCAGGAGATCGCTGTCAACCGTGAGTTCGCTAACCATCTATCACGCTTTGGCACAGCGATTGCCTTTAGTAAAAGTGCTGAGTGGCTGCTAGACGGCCCTCCGACGAGGTGACTTATGACAGTCCTACTGGTTCTCTTCACGTTCGCAACCTTCTTACTTATCGACTATTTCCGCACCCGACGCACCATCGCCGAACCAACCTTGCACGCTAGCGCTGGCAGGTTGGATGCCGCTGTACCACGTCTTCAGCCGGCCCTAGTCGCCGGTTTCGCCGTACCGGAAAATCTCCGCTATCACCCCGGACACACCTGGGCACTGAGCGAGAGCACCAACCTGGTCAGGGTCGGCATGGATGACTTCGCTTCCAAGTTGACCGGCACCGTCGAGAGCATCACCCTGCCGCAGCGCGGCCAGTGGATTCGCCAGGGCCAGAAGGTGTGCACCATCCATCGGGACGGTTGCGCCGTCGATATGGTTTCGCCGATCGAAGGCACGGTCTCTGACATTAACCAGGCAGTCGAGCACAATCCGAAGCTCGCGCTGAGCGATCCTTACGGCGACGGCTGGCTGGTGACAGTCAACGCGCCCGATGCCAAGACCAGCTTCAAGAATCTGCTCGGCGGCCCCCTCGCCCGCTGGTGGACGGAAGAGTCGGCTAGCCGCCTGCAACGGCGCAATCCGATGGCGATGGCATTCGCCGGAGCCCTGGCGCAGGATGGTGGACAAGCTATCAACGATGTCGCAGCCCAGATTCCCGATCAGGATTGGCTGCCCTTAGCGAAGGAATTCTTCCTGTCGTAAAAAGACGGCCCCCGAGAACGAGCCACCTCGAGACGACCGCGAATATCGGCCGCCCGGATTCAACCGGACGGCCGATGTTTTTGTCTGACGGTGAAAAGCTGGCAGAGCACCTTGCGCATTGTGAGCAAGAGTGAAATACAGGTCGGGTGCGTGATATGTGATCTTCGGTCTTAGGCTTTCTGCTCGCTGAACAAGTCAAGCACCGGCGCCGCGGAACTAGGGTTCTCCTGCGTTGCAGGCGTAATCGGTTGACTGCTTCCATCTTCAGTGCTGGTTGCGTTTTTCTCTGTTCAGACTTTCTCGCCCTGTAGAAATTTCCTGGAATCGAGCAGCGGGCGTCCGAGCGACGCGTTATAGCTTGTCCATGGTCCGTCCTGTTCAGCCTCGCGCTCAAAATGGGCGCGCATCGCCTCCATTTTGGAATCCAAATCGTCCAGATAGTGCAGCATCAGCGCCTCGGGAAACATCGGCAGCTTCGGGGATCCAAAATCGTACCGCCCGTGGTGGCTGATGATGAGGTGCTCGAGCAGGGTTTTCAGTTCTATAGGAAAGTCGGGCAGATTCGCGAGCTTCGCCTGCAGCATTTCGAGTTCGATGATCATATGCCCGAGCAGTTGGCCGCGCGTGGTATAGGAAAATGCACGGTTGTAGGTCAACTCCTGAACCTTCCCTATGTCATGCAGAAACGCTCCCGTCAACAACAGGTCGCGATTCACCTGCGGATAGTTTCGGGAGATGAGGTCGCAGGAGCGGAACAGCGACACGACATGATCAAGCAGTCCGCCGATGTAGGCATGATGAAGGGTCTTGGCCGCCGGCGCATTGCGGTAGCGCTCAGCAATCTCGGCGTCAGCCATGAAAAGTTCGACCAGCGACTTCAGATGCGGATTCTCGAAGCTGGCGACAAATTCCGTCAGGGTTCGCCAGAGCTCGCCAATATCCTTGGTGGTTTTGGGCAGGTAATCGGTGTAGTCGATCTCAGCTTCTTCCATGCGCCGCAGCTTGTGAATCGTAAGCTGAAATCGATTCTTGTACTTGTTAATGAGCCCCTTGATTTTAAGGAAGTCATCCTGCTCGAAGACGGCGATGAACTCTTCGACGTTGTCCCACATTTTGGCTTCCATCTGGCCGGTGCGATCGGCAAGAACCAGCGCCAGGTAAGGCTCGCCATTTTTCTTGGCCTTGACCTGCTTCGACGCCACCACAAAACTTGAAGTTATGACTTTATTTTCTTGCTGGCAGCACCCCGAGATAAAAAACTCTTTCATGCGCCTCCGAGAAGCTCTGCATACCGCCGCGGGCACTGCTCTTGCTAGGAGCGGGCTTGGCTAAAATACGCCGAGCGTCTTCTTCTTTTTTAATTTCTTCGCCTTGTCTTCTTTCGCCGTAGTCTCGATTGGCTTAGTTTGCTTCGCGCTCGCGCCCGTGTCTATGTAACCAGTCTTGATGTCGATGAAGGCATCCTCCCGCAAGGTGGTTAGATAAGTCCGCAACGCCGGCTGCAATTTCTGCATGTATAACGCATCCTGGATGCGCGGCTCGACTTCCTTGAGCGTGGGAATGCCCGCCGCCTGATGCTCACTCACCAGCAGAATCACATAGCCCTGCTTCGTGCGGATGACATCCGTAACATCGCCCGCCTTCATGGCGAAGACCTTATCTTCCAGTTCTTTCGCAAGCGTGCCGCGCTTGAAATAACTAAGGTCGCCGCCGTCCTTGGCCGACGGCCCATCGGAGTATTTCTTCGCCAGGTCGTCGAACTTCGCGCCTTTGTGAATTTGATCAAGCACCTCATTCGCTTTGGCCTGCGCAGCAGCCAGGGCCGCATCCGTCTCAGCCTGGGATGCCGAAGACGACGGCGGATCACCTTTTGCCGCGTCGCCGCCTGCGGCCGGTTTAGCCGGCGACGTCTTCGGTGCAATCAAGATTTCGCTCAGCCGAACCTGCTCGGGCCGCTCCATCTCCGCCCGATGCTGGTCATAGAACTTTTTCTCATCTTCCTTATTCAAGGCCAGATGCGAACCTACTTCCTGCCCAATCACCCTCTGCGTCACGATCTGGTTGCGAAGGTTCTGCTTGAACTCCTCATAGGATGCACCCTGCGCTTCGGCCGCTTTTTCGAGATCTTCCATGGTTTCAAGCTTCATTTCCTTGCGCATCTCGTCGAGACGCTTCACCAGTTCGGTGTCGCCCGTAATCCCGAGGTCTTTACCTTTTTGCAGCAGAAGTTGCTGATCAATCAAATCGCGGAGAACGTCTTTTTGCTTTTCGGCAAACTCGCGATCGGCGTTGGACGGGTCCTGCTGCTGAACTTCCTGCTTAAGCTGATCACGGCTGCGGATGTACTCCGAGCGCGTGATGATTTCATTGTTTACCCGGGCGATGATCTCCTCGACCACGGTATCGGCTGGCAAAAGAGATGGAAGGAACAGCGCATAACCTACTACCAAAGTCAGGGCAAATTTTGTTGTCTTCATCGGAGCTCTCTAGAACCTGGGTGAAACCCTAGGGAATTGTTTTTCTATTTTACGCTGCTATCAGACGGGAGGCCAATGGAACGAGCGGATGGTACTTCGAATTTTGTTTGATAGGGCGCGTTTCTAGCCGCTGAGCGAATGAGTTTTTCAACCTGACCCATACCGAGCGGGTTTCCGATGAGAGTGATCCGGCTAATTTCCCCGAGTGAGCGTCAGCGCAGTCACGTCATTATGCCTCGGAGTCGTGTGCATAAAGTCCTGCACATGCTGCAGGATGCGATGAGAAAGATCTCTCGCGGTGGAAGGGCCAGCCTGCATGGCACTCTTGACTCCTTCCAAACCGAACTCTGAGTTCTTCGATTCAGCCTCAACCACTCCGCGCGAGACTACCGCTAGCGATCCATTCGGCCCCAGGCCGACGATTCGCGCGTCGGTGGGAGCCAGCGAAAACAGGCCTAGCGGCAAACCGGTCGCAGGCAATTCCACAACGCTTGCGTCATCGCGCAGCAAGCCCGGAGTGTGACCGGCATTTACATAGCAAACCGTACCCAGTTCTTCGTTGTAGCAACCGGTGAAGGCGGCGCAACTGTGGACGCCTCCGGCGGCGCGCATAATCTCAAGATTCAGGCGCCGTGCCAGTTCGATCATCGCCTCGGATTCGTTCAATTCGGCCGCGGCGAATATCTGCTCACCCGATGAGCGGAAACAGTTCTGTGCGGCCTCCAGGACAGCGGAGCTGGTATCACGCTTGCCCGCCACGTCAAGCAGTCCGAAAAGCAAGCGCTGCGGACCCACGCGCAGGAAATCGTGAAAATCGCCGCCCGCCCGCGACGAAAAAAAAGCGACCGCCAAGTCAGCGCCATCGAGCGCCGGGCTTTCCCCGTGGACGATCTGGGGCGCTTCTGCTGCCGGAGAACCAAACCCGAATCTTGAAAGCAAACCCATGATGAGCCGCGAAAATATCACAATTTTCGGGGCCGGGCAATGAGCGGAAAGTGGGGGCTAGCACATGCAAGCCGATGGCATACTTAATGGTGCAAAAGAGGATCGATTGGTACTTGACATCCTAAGTCAACCGCCGCAAAATAGCGGGAATTTCGTGAAAACGCCCAATCCACCGCAAAAATTCGATTGTTCATAAGTTTATGACGCCGAGCCAGCCGTCACCATCCCCACAAAATAAACTCAATCCCGAGCAGTGCAAGCACCCTCGAGTACGGATCGTCTCCCGCGATGAAGAGTCCGAGTACGTCGAATGTCAGGAATGTGGAGATGTGTTCGAGTCCAGCGAGCTAAAGGACATGGCGATCGAAGAGAAGAAGGAACCCGAAGAGGAGTGACGGCGCGCGAGTCGGGTCGATCCGCCTTAGATCGTAATCACCAGGTTTTCCGACTCATCCACCGAAAACTTCTTCCCTGGCGGAATCACAGTAGTCGCGCTATATTCGGCGATCACAGCCGGTCCCTTCATTGAGCAGCCTGGGACAAGATCCTCGCGTTCGAACACCGGCGTGGCCACGGCTTTATCGCGAAAGAATACCTGTGCGCCGTCGAGGGGCAGCGCACGTGATGGCGCCTCCGCACCAGCACGCCGACGAGTATTTTTCTGTTGGGATCGGGTGGGCTGCGGGGTACGCAAACGAGCGCGGAGACGAAGCGTTACCAATTCGATGTCTCGCCCAGCATGGCAATACCCGTAACGACGCTGATGTTCTTTTTCGAAGTGGGCGATGACATTGGTCGTAGCCGGAAGATTGAGTTCGTATGCCTGGCCGCGATATCTTAGATCGATGCTTCTTTCATAGTGAAGCACGTCGCGCCACCGTTCCACGCGGAATTCTGCCTGCGCCGATGCCTCCAGCTTACGAAATTCGTTGTCTAGCCTTGTCCCGGTCACTGCTTGCGATCCACGTCCAGCAAGCCGCCACAACAGCGTATGCGAATAATCTTTGACCACGTCACTGATCAGGATGCCATAAGCCGAAAGTGCTCCCGGCCGTGCGGGTATCATCACCGTCGGGATCGCCAAAGCCTCCGCCAGTTCACAGGCGTGCAGACCTCCCGCCCCGCCAAACGCCACCAACGCAAACTCGCGCGGATCGTACCCCCGTTCAATGGAAACAACGCGCAAAGCCCGCTCCATATTGGCATTCACCACCCGAACAACGCCGGCGGAAAATCGTTGCACGCCTAGGCGCACACCCTGTTTCTTGAGCCATTCCGATGTAATTCGCCGCGCTCTTTCAACGTCGAGGCTGAACTCGCCGCCCAGGAAACGCTCGGGACGGAGTCGCCCCATCAGCAAATTGGCATCAGTCACGGTGGGCTCGGTTCCGCGACCGTAGCAGATCGGCCCCGGATCGGCGCCTGCCGATTCTGGCCCCACGCGCAGCGATCCGCCCGCATCGAAGCGAACCAGCGATCCGCCCCCGGCGCCCACCGTGTGAATCTCCAGCATCGGAACGCCTACCGGAAGTCCGGCCACTTCCGCTTGACCACCGGTGCGAATTGCGCCCTGCGCTGCCGCCACGTCGGTAGAAGTACCTCCCATGTCGAAAGAGATAATCTTGGGGAACCCACTGCGGGCAGCCATCGCCGCCGCGCCCACTAGTCCTCCGGCAGGGCCCGACAGCACTGTGCGCACCGGTTCGAGCGCAGCCGATTCCAGCGCTGTAATTCCGCCACTCGATTGCATAACAAAGATCCGCGGCGAGTTCTGTCTTGAGTTTCGCGGCCGCGTAGCGCCCGAGCCCAATAGTTCGCTGTGTTCGCTTTCTTGTCGACAGGTGCGTGCCGCCAATTTTTCCATGTAGTTCTCCATAAGCGGCTGCAGGTAAGCGTTCACCACCACAGTGCTCGTGCGCTCATATTCCCGGAACTCCGGCAGAATGCGATGGGAAATCGACAGCGGCTTGCCGAGATTCCTCACGGCCCCAGCGACGACGTTTTCATTCTGCGGATTGGCAAACGAGAACAACAAACAAATAGCGACGGCTTCCGCACCGGAGCGTCGCAATGAATCCCGCAATCGCGTCAACTCCGCTTCCACGGGTCTCTCCAAAATCCGACCGTCGGCGTCTGTCCGCTCCTTGACGCCGAATCGTAGTTCCCTACTAACGAGCGGCGCCACTCGATCACAAAAAAAGTCGTAGAGCCGCGGGCGAGCCTGCCGCCCAATCTCAATGACATCTTCAAATCCCAAGGTCGTAACCAAGGCAACCCGAGACCCAGTTCTTTGCAACAGAGCGTTGGTTCCAACCGTCGTGCCATGCAACAAAGTGAGAGGAGCTCCGGAGCCCGGTTCCCGCTTAGCTTCACCCATCTTCTTTGCAGGTTGGTGAATCTGCGTTCTAGCTTCACGAATCTTTCGCACAGCTTCGGCAATCGCTCGTGATGGATCATCGGGCGTCGAGAACACCTTCAGCATTTTGAGGTTGCCATTCTCGACCCAAACGCAATCAGTGAACGTGCCTCCGGTATCGATTGCGATGCGAAGTTCGGAATGAGGTTCGACATGAAGTTTGGAGTGGAGTTTCGAATCAGATGTCGAAGGCGATCGAGTCATGAATTAAAAAACTTCTGCAAGGAATTGACCCTAAAGATTATCACCGCATGCCCGACATGCCGCGCCGAAGGACCGTGCCGAGAACATAACCGTTTCTCGAGTCCGGCTGCCGTATTCTGAAAGACGTGAACGCAAGAACGTGGAAGGCGTGGCTGGTCCCAGGCGGCTTGTTGTTGACGCTAATGGCGACTCTGGTCAACAGTTCCCTGTTCCAGCAGATAGCACCCTCGCTCGGCTTCTACTATGGTGCCGCGTTCGCCGCAGGATTGCTTCTTGCGTGGCGTTTCAATTCCGGCCGCGTGTTGTTCTCCCTGGTGGTCTTGTTGCTGGCCCATCGTGCCGTCGATTTCTACGGAAGCACCGGCTCCCTTCATACTGGCGAGGTACATACCGGACCAGGACGCATGGCCTTGGCGCTAGCCGCCCTGCTGATTCCGTTAAACTTCACTCTATTAGCCTTGATGCGCGACCGTGGCCTGGTCATTGCCGGAATAGCCCCCCGCTTTGGACTGTTGTTTCTTGAATCAGTGATCTTCGCCGTGCTCTGTCGGCCAGAAAACAGCTCGGTGAGCTCGCATCATGACGGTGCGCACGCTCTTCCATTGTGGATTTTATTGAGCTTCTTAATCGCTATCACCGTATTCGTAAGGCGTTTCTTTCAGACCCGCAAGCCCATCGAACCTGGATTTGTCTGGGCGTCCGCGGCTGTTTTCCTGTGGCTGCAATTCGCCCCTCTGGGCAAAATCTCTGAAATTTACGTAGCCACCGCCGCTCTGATCCTAGCCGCATCACTGATTGAGACCTCATACGTGCTCGCCTACCACGACGAACTTACCGGAATTCGTGGACGCCGCGCCTTCAACGAATCCCTGCTCTCGCTGGACCAGCAATATGCCATCGCCATCGTAGATATCGACCATTTCAAGAAGTTCAACGACACCTACGGCCACGACGTAGGCGACCAGGTGCTGTGCATGGTTGCGAGGCGACTATCGCAAGTCGGCGGCGACGGCCAAGCCTTCCGCTGCGGAGGAGAAGAGTTCGCCATAGTTTTCCGCAATATTTCCGCTCAAGAAGCGTTTGAGCATCTTGAGGCACTGCGACAGACCATCGAGAAATCGGCGTTTCATATGCGTAGTTCTGATCGGAGATCCGAGACCAGAACCAAACGAAGTGTTGAGAGTGGCAGCAATCGACGGTCCCGGGAGTCGGATCGCAGAAAGTCGATCAAAAAGAAAATCGGCACGAGCCCTTCCAAATTGCGGAGAAATGCGGAACGAGATTCCGTGCGGGGGAGCAGCCCGGGCCGCGCCGAGGGGCCCATGAAATCAGTGGCGTCATTACCTGCTGAGGCACCGATTGAGCAGGTGACTCTATTCCCGCAGCCCCCCGGCCAATCGCCCGATCATTTATCCGTGACCGTCAGCATCGGAATAGCGGAACCAAGCACTCGCTACCGCCAGCCCGAGCAAGTGATCTTGGCAGCCGACCAGGCTCTCTATCGAGCCAAACATACAGGAAGAAATCGAGTGGAACTGGCATCCACAGCCCGATTTGGTATCGCCGCAGGCAAGCGTACGAAGGCAGCGGGGCTCTAGCCATAGAGCCCCAACCCAAATACCGCAGGTCATCGGAAGAACAAGTGGCAAGACCCTTTGAACAATTGCCGTCGCTTCAGTATGCTCGATTAGGTTATTTGCGAAACGGATGCAACTAAATCTGGCCATGGTAAACTGAACCATCGCACGACGGAGAGGTGGCCGAGAGGCTGAAGGCGGCGGTTTGCTAAACCGTTGTACGGGCTAACACCTGTACCGAGGGTTCGAATCCCTCCCTCTCCGCCAGTCCAACCAGCGTTGATGCAATCAGTTAGGGCGATCGCTCCTGTTGTGTACCTCGGATGTCCCCTCGGAAACAGGTTCCGCAGCGATCCACGTCGATCGCACGTCGCGCTCCAACTGCTCCTGGCGCGAGCGAACCCAGGGCGAGTAGTGGCGCTCAGTGATGCGGATCGACGAGTGCCCCAAGAGAATCGAGACGCGCTCGAGTGGGACGCCGGCGAGCAGCAGCTCGGTTGCGAAGGTGTCTCGAAACCGATGCGCGTGGCCTGTCGGCACCTTAGCCTGGTCGAAGAGAGTTTTTAATTTCCCCTGCCAGTCGCCGGTGATGGTGTTCACTTTGCTGCTGCCTGTCCAGAAGTAGAAACGCTGGTGCAGCTCGATCGCAGCCTCGAGTGCAGTGACGACGAAGGGCGGAAGCGGACAATAGACGGGCGTGCCGGCCTTCGAGGTGTAGAGAAAAAGTTTGTCGCCATCGATGCGCTCAGAAGAGAGGGTCACCGCGTCGCCGATCCGCAGCCCCGAGTAGCGCAGCAAGAGCACCAGGGCTTTCATGCGCCGACGATTTAGTGAGCCAGGCTTCCCGTAGTCATCTGTAGCGGCCAAAATTTGAACCATCTCCGCGCGGCTGAAGGGCAGCGTCGGGTGCGCGGTCACCTTCGGCGATTTCAATTTTCGCGCTGGGTTGTCTGGGATCCATCCGGCATCGTGAGAGAAGCGAAGAAAGCAGCGCACGAATTCCAGTTTCTTGACGGCGCTCAAATTTTTGTTGGGCCAGGTCGATCGCCACTTTCGAAGCTGCTCAAGGTCGAACTCTTTAACGAACCGCAGACCCGCCGTCTCCGCGAAGCGCTGCATGTCCGTCCGAAGATATTTGTATTTTCTGAGTGACTCAGAACGGAGGTTCCGTGCCTCAGCATCGCTGATGAAGTCGTCCCAGGCGCGCGCAATGGTGACCGGCCCGTCTGCCGGCATGCTGCCATCGGTGAGTCGCCGTTTCAGTTTTTCCAGTTCACGATCGGCATCCTCCCAAGTGTGAACTTTTAACGACTGACGGATCTCGGCGCCATCAAAAAAACCGTCCACCCAAATCGGACAGCTGCAGCGTCGGTAAGCGCGGCCTTCGGCTCGGTGGGGGCAGTTCGTTTTGTGGCGGCGATAAGGGCTGAGCATAGCGGACTCACATGGTACGCGCAGCAACTGGATTGCTCAACCGTCGATGAACGCGCTCGGCAACTGACTCTGGAATCCGGAGCGTCCGATAACGCCTTGCGTTGCGCGATCGCGCGCGCTCGATGACCAGGACACCCGGCTCGCGCTCGAAAAGCCGGCGAACCGTGTCGGCGCTCAAATTCCAAAGCGAGCTCAACTCGTCGACGGAGTAATGCCGCTCCATCACTGCAGGAGCGAATCCGACGAACGGCGGCGAGTTTGGGTTGCCAAGACTCATTTTGGCCTAAGTGAGCATCAGATCCGATCTTGGACTCGCGTCGACAATCCGATGCCTGGCTGCGATCTTCATCTCACTGCGCACAGCCAGGTCCTGCGCCTTCACGAACACTCGCAACTGGGGATCAAAGACGAATCCCTGGCTCTCGCGCGAGTGCTTGTAGCAGAGGCGCCCGCGCCAGGCCTCGAATTTGCATTCGGGTTTTTTGCAGTGAATCATGGCTCTCTCCCATCAAGGTGCTCAACTCGCTCAAGCTCTACACCCCTGAGCATCTTGAGCACCTTGAGCATCTTGACTAGCAGTAGGAAGAAGAAAAAAGCATAAAGTTCCTTTGCCTCCGTGCGTTCCAAAGCCGTGGCCAACCGTTTTCAGCGCGTTTTTTGTTCCGTCAAGCCCCGGCGATCTCTCCCTCTTCGTACCCTTCGAGAACCCACTCGAAATGCCCGTGCCGCGCTCCCGTTCTTTTGCGCGATTGCACGCCGAGTTTCATCTTGGCCCTGCGTAGCGTCGCCTGCGACACGCCGATCTCGCGCATCTCGGACATGATCTCCGACGCGAGCCTCGGGCCGCCGTGCAGCATTTCGGTGAGTGACTCGACAGCTTCCCTCACTGCGTCGCGATCCTCTTCCGCCATGCCGTTCGCCGCGAGGTCGTTCGCCGTGATCGAAGTCTCGCCCGTCCACCGGAACAGGCCGTCACCATATATTTCGTAACCGATGGATTTCCCGATCTCGCCCATGTTCGCTTTTGCGTGCACCATGGCGCTTTGCTGATCGCGCTTGCCGGCGTGCAGTTCGCTTCGCACCGCCCCCGTGAAATCGATGCTGCCGATTCCGCGGTGAATCGCGCTGCCAGTCGTCGCCTTCGCAAAGTGCCGAAGGATCAGGATGCAGACTTCGTATCGCTCCGCGAGTGTCGCCAAGCCATCGAGAACGGGGCGTGTCTGGTTGCTGCGATGCATGTCAACCTCGCCGCCTAAATACGATTGAATGGGATCGACCACCAGCAGCCGCGCCTTCGTCTCCTTGATGGCCATCTCCAAGAGTGAGATGTCGCTCAATCGCACAGACTCGCGGCGCTCTTTCGCGCTATCGCCAGTGACGGACCCCCGCAGCGCGTGGAAGCGATTCGCGTCGCCTTCGAGCGCATCGAAACGCGGGCGCACCACAAACTCCAATGAGTTCTCGATCGAAAGATAAACAACATCCATCGGCGGGCAGGGCTCGCCGGTGTAAGGAATCCTGCCGATGGTGAGAGCCGCCGCGAAGGCCAGGCCTAGAAAGGTTTTTCCACACCCCGGATCGCCAGAGAGCATGTTGAGCATCCCGTAAATGAGGTACGGTCGCCATAGCCATGGCACCGGTTGAGCCTCGACGGATGCGAGCCTAATTAGATCCGGCCGACGTGCGAGATTGCGAGGGGCGTAAGGACGCAGCTGGCCATCGAGACCGTATCCAGATCGAAGCTGCTCGATGCCGGCTGCCAGTTTTTCTATGAGCTCGTGAGGATTGGTTTTTGGGCTCTCAGCGTGGCGCTGCAACGTTTCACCGACAAAACGCAGGTTCCGAAGATGGGAGAGATCGTGCAGTTTGTCGACGAGGCGGCGAATATCCTTTGTGAGGTCCATGCCTTCCGTGGTGAGAAGATCCGACACGTAAGCAAGCGGGTCCCCAACTTGTTTTTCGGCCTCCCACGCGTCCGCTACTGCAGCCCCATCGAATGACTCCCCTTCCTGCGCGAGTTTAAGGACAGTGCGGAAAAGCGACTGATGCACCGTTCCGCCAAAGTCAGACACCGTCAAATCGCCGAAGGATTCCTGCAACAGCTTCGGTTCCATGATCAACCTGGCAAGCACTTCGCTCTGTGTACGTAGGTCAATTAGGGAGGATGGCGCTGCTGGGGGATCGTAAAGATTAAGACGCTGCCACGCGGAATCGGGCGATGGCGCCCCGTTGGGAAAGCTCATGATCGGGCTCCTGCTGCGCTGACGTGAATCTCGCCGGCCCGCAACTCGAACTGCTCACGGACCTCGCGATCGGTCATCTGGGCAAGGTGGTAATCGGCGAGCTCGGGCGAGATCCGGTTCACTTCAACCATCAAATCGGCGAGCGTCTGGCGAAGGTTTTGTGGGCTGGTTTGCTGGGTCAAATTGGGGTATGCTGCGGCTGTCGGGGCCATTTCTGAACGGGTGTCCTTTCGATAAAATCAATCAGCGGCGCGGAGGCACCCGCGCCGTTTGCTTTTTTATGCTGCCCTGCGCAGCGGTTCCTCCTCGGGCGGGAACTCTCGCTCCGGTATTTTCTTTGGTGGAACTGGATCAGGCGGCTCAGGTTGAGGCGCCGCAATGGGATCTGCCGTGAGCGGATCCGTCGCCGCACCGCGGCGTTGGTGAAGAGCGATTGACTTTAGTAATGTGAAAGCCATGCGAGCTGTTTTCGCATGGCGTGGAAAGGACTGTGTAGCGACGAATAGCTGTCACGACCGTGACATAAGTTATGTCACGGTGCTCTCTTTGAAGAGCTGGGGCAGTCTTACGACGGTTTCCGGTTTGCAGAGCTTCTGAATGAAAGTGCGGTTTCTTCTGAACATTTGGCGCAGATTTATATAAGCAGTCGCCGGCGTCTCGGGAAAAATTTGGAGTCGAACCGCGTTCAGCGAGGGCGCACCTTCATCTAGAAGCCGAACCAGGAGAGTAATCTTGCCTTCGCTGTCGCCGCGTCTCTTCTTTTCCGATTTCTGCTCGGCAGCTTTGAGCCTCGCCAGTTCGTCATCCTTGCGACATCTCCTCTCAGCTGCGTTGCAACGGCCATCACAGAAGAAGCCGCTGCCCCTCCGGTAGGCCCGGATGAAAGTATTCCTGGCGCCCCCTGGGCCTTTTCTGCATTTCCGGTACGAACACTCCCTCAGCAGCGATTGCCCTGGGTGATAACCCAGATCTCTCCAACGTCGGGTGCGGAATACACACGCTGGGGAGTGAAACTTCTGGTGGGCGTTGCGCGGCGTGAACCGTTCCCCACACTGAACGATCACACCATCTTCTTTTCGAATCGTCCAGCCCTGACACTGCTGAGGTTCGTGCGGCTTGATGTGACGTTCCTCTGACGTAGACCTCGCCGAGAACGTGGTAAGTAAACTTCCAATGTGAGGTTCGCCGATAGCAAGCGGGGGAATGGTAGACCTGGAGATGATGCTTTGGGGTAAATTTCTTCGCGCACGGAACAAATCTATTCTTCTTGTCGAGCACCCAGCCGATGCATTGCAGTTGCATTCCCTACCTCCGCTGGCGGAGTTCCTCGCGCGCCCACTCGATCATCTGTCGAAGTGCGTATCGTCGCGCGCTTTCGCGAAACTTCGAGGCCTCAACCGGCGACATTTTCTTGAGAAGCCCCTCGATCGTATGGGGTGGCCGGCCAGAGCCAGGGCGGGCGCCACCGCGGCCGTCCCGCTTTGGACCGGTCTGTGATTCGCCGTTCACTGCATCCCTCCCACTACAACGGTTGCTTCGTTGACCGCTGTGTAGCGGCCATAGCGAATCCTGATCGTCGTTCCGGGTTGGTGGTGACTGATCTCTTCCGTCAGGTCGCGGATCGTGTACAGGAAGCGATCGTTGACTGCAAAGATGACGTCTCCAACACTCATTCCTGCCTGCACAGCGGGACCGCCAGGGGTCACCGCAGTGACCGAGATCCCGTTGTGACGAACGTCCGGATTGCCCTCGAAAAATGCGCCGATCGTAGCATTTTTGAAGCTCTGTCGAACCGGAAGGGAAGTTGCTGCAGAATCATCCTGATGTTTCGCATTGCGATCGACAAGCGCTGCAGTGCTGGGATTATCTTTCCTGGCAATTGATGCCGCACCTTGCACGCTGAAGTCGTAGACGTATGCTGCCATGCCCTCGCCGCGAGAGAGATATAGCGCATACTCGCCCGACTTCAGCTCTACGGCCGGCATGATCTTGAAGATCTCGGGCTTAACCTCTGAGCGGAACAACTGGATCTGATGAGTCAATGTGATCCCCGCGCTGCTTCGCCAAAGACCTTGCGCGGCAATCTCGAACTGTCGACGTGAAGATTTCTCCTCCAAACGCATAAGAATTAGGTCGCCGGCATTCACGCCAGCCTCCGATTCCTGCTTTGCGGGGAGAAAGTAGAAAACAGGCTGTGGAGAGACGACAGTCTGCGCATGCGCTCCGAGTAGTTGAATATTCTCCTTCTTGGTTTTGATTCCCGCCGTCGCTCCATGCACAAACCTGCTGCCGCTGCGTTTGAACTCCGCGATCTGGCCAATGATCTTTGTTAGTCCTTCAGGCACCTCAACATACATTCCCGGTTCTGTCGGCAACGCCAACTGAGGCGTTTGCGCAAAACTGAAGGGGAGGGCGGAAAGCAGCGTCATAGCAAATACAGTTTTCATCACATCGCCTGGTGAGGAGCACCAAACTGTTGCGCGCCTCACTTCTTTTTGGCTTTCTTCGAGCGAGCGGCGGCCGCGGCCTGGGAGGCCTTCGTCGCAAATTCCTTGCGCTGTTTAGCCGTTAGGGCCTTAGCCCGCCCCAGGCCTCCGAGACGGGCGATTCTCACCCGTTCCTTCTTAATCGCAGCTGCAATTTCTGGATCCATCACAAAGCGCATGTTACCCCTTGCTTAGCAAGATGGCAAATTATTTTCCATTTTTCGCTTGTACCTTGCTAAGCAAGGTGGTAGGATTTGTCTGGACCATTAAAGCGAGCTGACCAGGTGGTGGAACACCCGATCAGCTCTGACCACCAATCAGCCTCACAGGAGGAGGCGACCAATGGCTCATTCGAATTTACCAGTTATATCCCACCCGCATTTTCCACAGGACCCGCTCAGTCAGCTTGCCAAGTTCATTGCTGACACCGTTCTTCCTCCCTTTTTCGAGCAGGTAATCGATAGAGATCCGCAAGCGCACATCGCCTGGAGGGCAGAAGGGAATCAGATACTTATCAAGGGAGTTCACGAGGCAGACTGCGACCAGTTAGCCGCGCGACTCCAAGCAGCGCTGCCCTCCTTCATCCACGTAACTAAAAGCTTCAAACCCTATCTTCCCCTCGACAAACCAGAGGAGGCCGCCCGTGGCTGAGGTCCTCGTTCTGCTCGTCTTCGCCGGATCATTCTGCGGCGCCCTCGCTCTCGCCGGCTGGATCGCCCGCAAATTCACAAAGGAGGCCCGCCGTGGCTAGCCAGCAACTCACGATGTTCGTTACCGACTATGAAAAGCGCTCCGATGAGCGCGACATCGCCGCCTACCGCGCACTTGGGGCAATGACGGCCGCGATCTGCTTTTGCCGCCAGGGAAAAACCGAAGATGCGCTCGCGATCCTCACTCGCGCTCTCGAGAACTATGAGCGCGCCGATTCCAATCTTCAACAACTCAAAAAAGGAGACTCGCCATGCCGTTCACACTAGCAACCAAAGAAGTCGGATTCGTCAAAGGCAGCATGTTCGGGCCGAAGGGAACGGGCAAGACAACCCTAATGGCCATGCTCCTGATGTACCTCTCGAAGACATTCCACAACAGTGCTCCGGTCGCCTGGCTAGCTTCAGAGAAAGGCGTCGACTTTGTGGTCGACATCTTTAAAGCCGAAGGCGTTCCGCTCCTGCTGAATCGCACGCGCTCGTTTCTCGATTTGCGCTCTGCCTCGCGCGACGCTCTGGAACAGGGCTGTTGCGCGATCGGCGTCGACTCCATCACACACTACTGGCAGGAGCTTTTCAACGAAGGCATGAACGGCAAGAACGCGACGGGCCCGCGGCTACAGCGCATCGGGCGGATCAAGGAAGAGTGGGCGCCGTTCGCGCAGGACTTCCAGGACTCGCCGATTCACTTCCTAGTCACCGGCCGCATGGGCTTTGTGTGGGACGAAGTCGAAATGCCAGACGACAAGGGCGTCATGCAGAAGGAGCTCTCAAAGGGCGGCACCAAGATCAAAGCGGAATCGGATTTCTCTCACGAGCCAGACCTGGAGATCGAGACCGCGCAGATGGACGATCCCGATTTTGTGCGCTTCGAAAAAGTCCGCGGACGCGCCCGCAAAACCTTCAAGTCACAAATGCTCCATGTCGCCACGGTGAAAAAGTGCCGCGTGTGGGCGCTCAACGGGCAGGCCTTCACCTGGAAGGATCTGCCTGCTTACAAACCCGGCTACTATGCGACCGTCGCCAAAGTTTTCGCGCCCTACTTCCAGGCCATTAACATCGGCGGCTCGCACAACGTCACAGCCAACACTGTCGGCTCCTCTGTGCTCTTCGCTCAGCACTCCGAGCAGAGCAACTATGAGCACATCATCAAGCGCAATATCGCCCTGGAAACCTGGGAAGCGACGATGGCCGCGATCTCTGGCGGGCAGACGAAGGACGCGATCCGCCAGCGCGGCATCATCGGCACAGCGATCACCGGGACGCGCTCGAAGACCGAATTTGAACGCCAGTCTCTCACGGTGATCGAGCGCCAGGTGGAGATCCTGCTCGCGTTGGAACAGCGCCTCAAGGAAGCACGGCCGGACCCTGAGAAGCCGATCCTGGACCGCGACCTGGTCAACTGCATTGCGATGGCCATCGAGGACGTGGAGGATCCTGAGCACAAGGGCGTTACGCTCCTCGAAGCCATGCTCGGTGATTCTCTCGCGGCTTCACGCCCTAAAGGCCCACAACCGATCCCAATCGATGCCGCCGCGGCCGATCGACTAGCGGGGGACTGAGGCCATGTACAAGCCGAAGTCCCGCACAGAGTGCATCCGCGGCGACGCACGCCTCATCGCGCGGATCGACACGGAACCGGATTGGACGCGCCGCTGCAGTGTTTGCGGCGCGTCGCCAGTCCTTCCCTCAACTGGCATGTGCAGGCCTTGCACGGAGGAGATCGATGTCTGACAACCGCGAAGAGGTGACGGAGATCGCCGAGGAGCTCCGGACTGTGGTAAACAACCTGGCTGCCGAGCTGAAGCTCACACGGATCGCTTTCGGAGCGCTGCGCGAAACCATGATCAGCATGCTCGACCGCGACACGTGTGAGTGCTCGGACGGCTTCACCTACGAAAGACGGAAGATGAACTGACGTGCAAGCTCAGCTGCAAAACCGCGGTGTCGCAATTCTCGATGCGGCTTCCCGACACGTTTCTCGGGAGGCCAAGCGCGCCTACAACCGCGACGAACACGAAGATTTCTCCATCACGCTAAAACTGCTCGAATTGCTCCGCGACGGCTGGGCTAGTGGGCCTGTTTTCGATGTCGCCTGCGGGTACGCAGTGGGCTTGACTCACCACAAATATTTGTACAAGCGTGCGGAACGCGCCGCATTTGTGCGCCGGGAATTTCTTCGCGCGATTCCCGACTACGACTACTCACGAGAAGCTCTGCCGGAGCGCGATCCGACGGACGGGAGACGACACTATGGAAACCAGCACAGGTTGGGCAAGCGAGATCGGATTCGCAATTTGGCTGCTGAGAGCATCGCTCGGCCTGACACAATCACAGGTCGCGTCTCGAATGAATACCAGTCGGCAAAATGTGAGCGACCTGGAGATCGGCTGCCAGTTGCCGACGATCGCTACCCTGTTCCGGATCTGCTGGGCGCTGGAGGTCACGCCGCGCGGCCTGTTGCTGATCGCCGAAGCGCGCGCGCGCCGGGGATCTTCTCCGGCCGTTCTAGATGGACCGATCTCGATCTCCTCGGCCGGCGAGAATTGGGGCGCACCCTCTCGCGAGCGCGCTGGGCAAAGTACTACCGGAACAGCCAGGACACGGAGGCCTCGACGGCCGGAGTGCTCGAATATCTAGAGCGGGCTGAAGCGACCGAGACGGACTTGTCGAGGCAGTGCGATCTCAGGATGGCCTGGATCACCGTGGGAAATGCGGCGCGCGGGCTCGAGAAGCCCTTCGTTGCGGCCTGCTACGCGATCCACGGCGTCCACCCCGACAAACTCCAGGCGAAGACGGAAGCACGCCGCAAGGCCAAACTGGGAACTCTCTTCGGCAAAGTCTGCCTGGAAGAGCCTCGCCAGCACGAACCAGATCCGCGAGTTCCTTGTGCGGCTTAGTCCCAACGATCACGTGCTTCTCATCGGCGACATCCGCCAGCATCAGGGAGTCGAAGCGGGCCGCCCCTTCGAACAATTGCAGGAAGCCGGGATGCGCACGGCCAAGCTCGACGAAATTGTGCGTCAAAAGGACCCAGCTCTCAAATCCACTGTCGAATTGTTGGCCAAGGGCGACGTCTCCGCTGCGCTCGACGCGCTCGCCCAGCAAGGCCAAGTGCGCGAAATCCCCAACCGAGAACAGCGCATACGCGCCATCGCCAAGAACTATGTCGAGTCGCCGCAGAATACGGTCATCGTGTCACCAGACAACGCCTCCCGCCGCGAGCTAAACGTCGCTGTGCGCCAGGAGCTAAAGGCCACTGGAGCTCTCGCACCCGAAGATCATGCCTTCCGTGTCCTGGTTCAGCGCCAAGACATGACGGGGGCCGAGCGCTCGTGGGCAAGCCACTACGAAATCCGCGATGTCGTTCGCTATACGCGGGGCAGCAAAGCCATCGGAATCCAGGCCGCCGCCTACGCATCAGTCATCGCGATCGATACAGGACGAAACGAGCTCACCGTCGCAAAATCGAATGAAGAACTTGCCACCTACGATCCCCGCCGTCTCACCGGCGTTAGCGTCTACCGCGAAATCGATCGCGAGTTCTCGGTAGGCGACCGCATCCAGTTCACCGCGCCTGACAAATCGCTCGGCATTGCCAATCGCGATCTGGCCGTAATCGAGGCGATCCATCCCGATGGTCGCCTCTCCGCCCGCCTCGACAACAACCGGCAGATCGAGTTCAGCGCCAGTGAGCATCGGCATTTCGACCACGGGTACGCCGTCACCAGTCACAGCTCACAGGGCCTCACCGCCGAACGCGTGCTTGTTCACGCCGATACAAGCGTCCACCCCGACCTGCTCAACTCCCGCTTCAGCTACGTCTCGATCTCACGCGCCAGCCATAACGCCACGCTCTTCACCGACGACATGGCAAAACTTGGGCCTCAACTCGGCGCCGATGTCTCGAAAACCTCTGCTTTGGAAATGAATCAAAGCGCATCCGCCCTCCAGGGAATTGGAATCGAGATCTGACACAGCCAACCATTTAAGATGGAGAACTCGCAATGACGAAGCTGACAACGATACCCGAGAATTACAACAGCATCCACGCCGGAATCGTCGAACTGCTCAAAACTGCTCGCTCTGCTGCCGCCCGGAATATCAACTCGATCATGACTGCCACGTACTGGGAAATCGGCCGACGTATTGTAATGTTTGAACAAAGAGGGGAGCACCGTGCTGAGTACGGCGAACAGCTAATTGAACAATTATCCGGGGATTTGACGCGCCAATTTGGTCGCGGTTTTGGGCGAGCAAATCTTTGGCAAATGCGTGCGTTTTACCTTGCGTGGCCGCGAGGACAGATTCTCCAGACACTGTCTGGAGAATCTAAGAACTCCATTGATTCCAATCACATAGACGGCGGTCCCTTAGCTCTTGCAGCCGTCGCATCTCACTTCGCGCTGCCCTGGTCTGCCTACGTGCGACTGCTCTCCGTCAAGAGCCCGGAAGCCCGAACTTTTTATGAGACCGAGGCTCTGCGGCTCGGCTGGTCCGTCCGCCAATTGGACCGCCAGATCGGCAGCCAGTTCTACGAACGCGTCGCGCTCTCACAGAATAAGGCTGCCATGCTGGAGAAAGCAGAAACCCCCGAACCCGGCGACTTGATGACACCCGAAGAGGCCATCAAGGACCCGTTCGTTCTCGAATTTCTGGACCTCAAAGACGAATACTCTGAATCAGAGTTCGAGGACGCACTCATCCAACGTCTCGCTGAGTTTCTGCTGGAATTAGGTGATGATTTTGCCTTCCTTGGCCGCCAACGCAGGCTTCGTATCGACGACACGTGGTTTCGTATCGACCTCGTCTTTTTTCACCGGCGGTTGCGGACCATTGTCCTCGTGGATCTCAAGGTTGGTCGATTCAGCTATGCGGACGCTGGACAAATGCACCTCTATCTAAACTACGCCCGTGAGCACTGGATGAAACCCGGCGAGAACCCTCCAGTTGGACTCATTCTGTGCGCCGAAAAGGGAGCAGCAGAGGCCCATTACGCCCTCGACAATCTCCCCAACAAGGTGCTCGCCGCGGAGTATCAGACCGTGCTTCCTGACGAAAAGCTCATCGCCGAGGAACTCGAACGCTCACGCCAGGAAATAGAAAGCCGAGAAAGATTTGCACACGTCCCACGTAAGCCTTAGACCTGCCGGCCCATCAGTCGGAGGCTCGCAAATGCACCGACGACAACAGTTTTTACCCGGTGCATCGCACGCTAACGGTATGCCTTCGTTCTGCAAAAGAGCACTCGTGGGAAATGGCCAGTTGGCGAAGGACATTTCGCCTACTGTTTGGTCTCTCGCAAGACGATCATAGGAACCAACGGGAACACGATCAAACCGACCGGACTTGTAATACTCTCAAGAACGGAGTGCGTCATGGACCAATTGTCACTTTCGTTGGGGAACAAACGAGGAATCGATCACCAAGTGCGTGTTCGGATCGGTTCTGCCGACCTCATTGTGTCAGAGGTCTTTGACACGTATTGGAAATTTGCTGCCGAACGACAAAACATCTTCTTCAAAAGGTTGCGAAATGAATTTCCGTTGACCGCAGATTCCATTTTGTCGTCGTTCAAGTTTACGAATGCGTACCGGGCCTCGGACCGAGTCAGTCAGTACCTTATAAGGGAAATCGCATATTCGGGCGACCAGACCCATAATGAGCTCTTCTTCAGAATCGTGTTGTTTAAGATATTCAACAAAATCGAGACCTGGGAACTGCTTTGCCAGGCATTCGGTGAGGTCTGTTATCGTAGCTTCGATTTTGACGCGTGTGACAGGCTGTTAACCGATGCTTTGCAGAAAAACGTACGAATCTATTCAGCGGCGTACATCATGCCTTCTGGGGGAGCGCACGGTGAAACAAGAAAGCATCGGTCACATCTCAGGCTACTGCGGCAGATGATGGACGATCATGTTCCCGAAAAAATTGCCACGATTGGAAACATGAAGAGCGCGTTCGAATTGTTGCGGTCGTACCCGATGATCGGAGATTTTCTGGCGATGCAGTTTATCATTGACCTTAACTACAGCACCCTAACGAACTTCGATGAGATGGAATTTGTTGTTGCGGGACCGGGAGCTAAAGATGGCATCCGAAAGTGTTTTCCAGATGCGGACCTGCGTTCTACACCGGAAATCATAAAGTTCATGGCTGATTCGCAAGAAGAACAATTTGGAAGGCTCGGAATTCGATTTGACTCATTATGGGGAAGACGCTTGCAATTGATTGATTGCCAAAATCTATTTTGTGAAGTTGACAAGTATTCGAGGCGAGCGCATCCCGACATTCCAGGGAGGTCGGGCAGAACGCGGATCAAACAGCAATTTGTAGCTAAGCCTCAGCGACTCAGCTTATTCTACCCGCCGAAGTGGAGTCTGAATTACAAAATTCCCGTTGCATACCAGGACGTAACATCCTTACGCCGCAACGCCGAGGTACTTGAGCTGTCTGGAGCTAAGGTCGCAGCTTATTGATCCGCCGCCATTATCCCGAATTCTTCGCCAGACTTGATAGCCACACAAGATGGCCTGTTCCCAATCGTTCAGCGAGCGTTGAGATACTTCCAAGTGTTGCGCCATTTCCTGACAAGTACGTAGGATGCTGAAGTCGACGGCCGAGACGCCGTCAAGGTAACGATGGTTCTGCGCATAGCCGAAAACTAACGCGCAAATTCCTTCTTCGATGGCGATGGCCCTTCCTCCGTCTTCAACTTCGTCAGTTGTCGGGTCGCTTTTTCGCTTCCGGCCTAGGTTCGCTCTGAGAACTGGCGACCAACCAAGGATAACCGCATACGAGAGATGGAATATGTCATGAAAACGATATCCGTCGTCCGCATAAGCGTTGTCAGTTAGGTAATCACCGGCCTTTTTCCCGTCGATAAGCAGTTCCGTCTTGCGCTTAGCGCCTTCCTGAAAATCACGGATCTGCGCCACAAACGTTCGAGGGATGCGTTCTGCAACCGGGAAATGTTGATCAAGGAACAGAGGGTCTGGGCATTCGTCGAGCCATCTAGCTCGAACTTTTTCCAAATTGGTATTCGCGACTTCAGAAAGACTCAAGCCGCTTTTGCGGGCAATTGTGGCAACGTACCACAGTATGTCCCCGAGTTCTTCGCCGATGCGGCTGTTAACGATCTGGTACGCATCGCCGTCTCGAAGCCATTTCTTGTATAGCGTCAGTAGCGACCCGGCCTCGCCAGCTAGGCCTAACAAAGGGACAATTAGCCCGTCTTTGTTTTGTGTCGTGGTCTGTTTATCCGTTTTGGCAGCTTCGACTTGATATTGGTCTAGAGTCATGAGACGTGTTCCTCCATCTGTACCTGTTGGCGAAGATCCAAAAGCGGCGTGACCTTGTTGGGAGAGACTTCGAGGACCGCGATTGTGGTGACGCATGTCATCGCAGTCAAGTTGAGATGCATTTCATGTGCCATAAATCTACCGAGCTGAATTAACCCGAGGTAATTACCATATGCTCGTTCAAACAAATATTGGAGTGGATAAAACCCTACGATGTGGAGGGTCTCTGATTCCGCATCAGGGACGAATGCAACTTGTTGCATACATGGAAAGCCCTGCTGGCGTGCATTATTCAAATCGAGCTCCGGAACTATCACACTGGCTTGTAAAGCGCTGCGGCGGTGGTTTCCGCTTAGATAAGTTTCTACGACGTGCTTCAGCTGGTTGAAGCCGGTGTGGTCTGCATTCGGGTAATGAATCAAGCGTTGAAAGTAAGTTCCCCGCCGATTTTTTGGACATTTCCGGACTTTGGGAAAGATTTTCATGTACCGCTTGAACAGTGCCTCCTTGGGTTGGAGGGGGTTCCACAGGGAAGTGGGAAAAATGGTGCCAGCGACGGTTTGAACAACCGCCATGCCCTCCGCGACCAAAGTGGTGTCGAGCGCGGCGCGAATTGCGGAGTCTTCAGTAAGTCCTCCGTCTTCCAGGTCGCTCACGGTCACGTTAAGGTTAAGGACTTCCCGGCTTGGTTCAGAAGATGTCAGCTGAACAGCGTTGAGCCAGGCGTCGGTGATGGAAGTTGATCTGATATCAGGCATCTTTTGGCTCCGGCAAATATCTGTAGTCGTAAAAACCGACGAATTCTTTTCGGCAGACACTGATCTTGACCTCGCCGCCTCCGAGGATAGGTAGCTTGGACTGGCCGACCGCCGTCGCTTGGAAGGTGGCGGGGTCCAAGGCTGTCACAATTTCCGAGGTATTTTGGTCAAGTCCCGTAATGACGTTGCCGATCTCGGCGTGAATGTGCGTACCGGCCCACGATGAATGTACAGGCCACAGTTCGGTGCGACCATATTTCGAAATTGACGGTGTTAAGCCCTGTTTGATGTTTTGAGGTTTTTCCTTGATCAGCAGATCGAATTCGTCTTGCGCCAGGATCCTCAATGACCAGCGCATTTGGTGCAAAAGAGAGGTGTATCCGACTCCAAGCCAGGAAGCTACTTTGAACACTTCAGCTGGACTCGGCTTCGAGGTTGTTGCGCCAAGTTGAGAGAATCCTGCATGAACGGCGCGCAAAGGCATCAGCAGGAAACGTGCGAACATGTCGGCGAGCCGTTCTTCTGGCCCGAAGGATGAAAATCGTTCTTTATAGTCCAGATCCGGATCAAGACTGGAGCCGTGTCCAAAGACATGGTGACCTAGTTCGTGCGCAGCTGTGAACCGTTGCAGACCGGCTGGCCTGTATGCGCACACGTTTATTTGTGCCGCAGTTCCGTCGACGAGATATAACCCCTCCAGAGATTTGACTTCCATAAATCGCAATTCAATAGCCTGTCGGACGATTAATTCGTAGACATCGCAAGAAGAATCCAATGGGATTCCATTGCGCACACGGTATTCGAGTGCAGTCTTGAGTGCGTGCCCGAGAGGAGCTTGCGATCTCATCGTCTACCGATCACTCCCTTCGCGTCGGAATGAGTCGATGATTCGCATAACGGTCCGTAGGTCACTTTCCTTGAGCCCGTGCAATTTTCGGGCGGCCAATTTGATCTTGTCATTGGCGTTGAGAATATCGCCCATGAGCCACTCAACCGAGACGTGATATAGAGTTCCGAATTGCTTTAGCTCTCCGGCAGACACTTTTCGTGCTTCGTTTTCAATTTCTGTCACTGTTGGTCTATGCATATTCATCAACCGTGCGACCTGCCCCTGCGATAAGCCAGCAGCTTCACGAGCTTGCCGCAGTCTGTCGCCGATACCGGGCAAATCCGTCGTTTTAGGCATTCTGTTCACTACCTCCTTTCTTCTTTGTTTTTCCTTCTGCCAGAATGGCTTGGGCAACCTCTCGTATTGTCCTGGGCTTTGCTTTGGCCCCTTTTACGAAAAGGTCTTGCTCAAGCTCCTTGTGAAGCTTCTCTTCCAGATCGACCAGGACCTCGATTGCGCATAAACTGTCAAATTCCTCTAAATCTTCGAGGGGATTAGTGTCGGCGCTCAGGTCGGGAATTTCCTTCCCGCCCGCTTCCATGCAAGCGCGGATCGCCTGGATTAGCTGCTTTACGAGCTCGTCTTCACTCATCTGAGTATGGGTTGCCACCGGATAGAACCTCCTACCATTTGGTAAGGAAATCTTACCACGCGAGGAATGCTAGTGCAAGGGATGGATTGAGTTCTATTGACCAATCAGGAGGTCAGATCTCGAAATTCCACTTTCAGCCAAATCAGCATCTGAGACTTGCGAAACGATTCTGTCGTGGTAGCTGGCAAGCCAACGATATTTCGAAGTCACAGCGGGCAGAGTCGCTTCGGAGAGCGCTTTACGGACGAGGCTGGCGTGAGCTTTCAAGAGGTCCAGTCGTTCGCTCAAATGGTCCCCAATCTGGAGATAATCGACGCTGTGCACAGTGTCGTCTCCCTGAAAAAGGAAACGGGAATATAGGACCGAAAGCCGCTCGTCGAGATTGGCGTCGTGGGCCAGACGTTCGAGAAGGGCCGGATCAATAACGACTCTGGGGTGAACTGCAATAGTCTGTTCAAGTTCATACGCCCGAATTAGCGCTGGACCAAATACAAGGTCCTCATCAATGTAGATCGGACCGCGGGTTATTGCCCCCCTTACGAACACGCCATTCACCGCAAGATTAGCTTGGATATGCTGAAGTTCCGTGAGTTCGAATTCGATCGCATCCACTGATTGGATTGCACTAAGGCCGTCCAAACTGACGGTTCTTACAATGTGGTCAGAAAACGCTGACAAGCCGCGACTACGGTACACGGGCATCGAGAGCCACGAAGGGCTCACACATTATGGGCTCTATGACACTGTGGTCGGAAGGGAGTCGGGGACCGTCATCTCAACGATAAAAGTGTTGGGAGACGACGGCGTAAATGCGTGCGAGGTTCCGAAGCCATTATTAAATCCGGCCTGATCTTTCGGAGGCCCCACTTTCATGCCGAGACTTGCGCTTAACCGGCAACTGTTTTGCTTCAGGTGGGGCACAGGCAGTGCAACCGGGAGCGTCCATCACGGTGCGTTCCGGACTTTCGGAGCCCTGGCAGAAAGCAGTAGCCGAACTGCTGGCTAAGTGCGAGCCGGGAACTTTGGACTTCGAGCTCTTCAAGAGAATCGCTGACGCAGCTCAGCCCGTCTTCCATACGTTGGATTTGGCTGACGTATTTGATGGGACCGAAGACCCTGAAGAAGAATAACGCTCGAAGTGCGCAATCACCAATGTACTGAGCGACGGACGGATTAGTACCCGCAAGTCGGCCAGTGTTTACCGATGGAGCGATGCGAGGGTTGCTGGTTCAGCCGGACCACGGCAACCCTGAAGTTATCCCTGGCCGCCTCCCGATCTCCCGCCGAGGCGAACCCGAGTGGAAATCGGCTCGAAAACCTGGTGGTCAAAAAGGGTTCCTCCGCGACAGCCGTAAGTGAGTGAATCTAATGCCTGAGAAATTCGCGAAAGTGCTGGTCACGCGGGTATACCTTTTGAACAAGCGTGGCTGTACCAAAAGCCTCGGCTCCGCCCGCCCCTATCCCCACTGAAAACACGCTGCTTCACGCCGCGCCCACCGAGTCTGACGCTGTGTCGAAATCTACAGATTTCGCTCGCTCCCGTCCACGAAATCCCTCTGCACCCTGGCTAGGAGAATCCTTGCGTCGCGGTGGTCACTTTTGACCAGAAAGCCCAGGGCCGGAGTCTTACTCTAACGGTGACCCAAAGTGACTTCTCAATTGTGATTGGTAGTGAGTGACTTGCAGTACAAACACTCGGCGGCCAACTGTGCCGCCCACCGACGGATAACTTGCGCATTGAAGGAGAGGATTTATGTTGAAACACGTTTTGGTGGTCTCAGTTTTGGTTCTATGTATCAGCCTACCCGCTCTAGCGTCCTCCGACCGCGAGGACGATGTAACCCGCATCGACAAAGCCACTCAAGTCTTTAAAGACATCATGAGCACCCCGGATAAAGGTATCCCTAACGAACTGCTGGAATCGGCAAAGTGCATTGCCATCATTCCAGGGGACACGAAGTTTGCTTTTGTCTTTGGTGGCAGCTATGGCAGAGGCCTAGTGACCTGCCGGACGGAACATGGCTGGAGCGCTCCGATGTTTTTGGCTGTCGACGGAGGGAGTGTGGGTTACCAGATTGGAGGTTCCTCGACGGACCTCGTGATGCTCTTTATGAATGACCACGCCTTGAAGAGTCTCCTAAGCGACAAATTCAAGCTTGGCGCAGACGCCTCTGTCGCGGCAGGGCCAGTTGGACGCAATGCCGCCGCGGCGACGGATCTCAAAATGAATGCTGAGATCTTGTCCTATTCTCGCTCTAAAGGCGTCTTCATTGGGGTCAGCCTGGGCGGTGCAGTCGTGCAGGCGGACAAGAGTGGAGATCAAGCCATGTATGGGGCCGATGTTGACCGCCACGAAATCTTGAGCGGCAAAGTCTCGGTTCCTCCTTCGGCTGAGCGCCTACTACACGAAGTCGGCGCCTACGTGAAGGAGGCGAAAGCCGGTTTGTGAATCGGTATGGCGGGCAGCGCCGGAATCTAAACGGTGCTGCTCGCTTTGCCAGGCGGAAGTAGTCGCTTGTCTGGAGAATGATATGAAAGTGGACCCCGATGTTCTTGCGAAGATGCTCCCTGCTGAACAAGTGTTTGAGGAATTGCTCCCATATCTCGAAGCACTTGACAGCCAGATTGGTGGGATTGTCCAACTGCTAAAAGACAAAGGCATCACCACAAATGCCGAATTTGCCAAGTACGCGCAGCGAGGGGACGATGCAGGAAATGTCAGAGAGTGTGGTATGCGAGTGAGAATGGAGTATTTGTTTTCCTCAGCTGCGAGTCGAATTGCCAAGTAGTGACTGCAGCGTTGTCAGGTGCCCCAAGGATAAGGCGCGGGTGAAAACAGGCTTGTGCGTTGAATAGCTGGGGCAGCATGGTTTGGAGAGCGTCGGTTCGAGAAGAAAGCGTGCACTTGCAGCAGAAGGAGCTGCGCCCGAATATGGATAATCAAGACTTTGATCAGCTTCACACTACTTACAAGCAGGCATCGGATCGTTGGGTAGAAGCGATCCAGGCTGAAGAAGCACTCGCAACTCCAGACCACTCCATGAAGAAGATGGAGCGGTGGGATGACGCCGGCTTTAACCTTCAGGACGCGGAATCAGCAGCTAAAAAAGCGCGTGACGCGTACAAGAATGCTCTGCGGAAGAACAACTATGGTTTCTGACAAAAGAAGGAGGTGCAACAGTGATTGAACGAATGAAGGAAACCGGCGGAGCCGCATTCGGTTTTAAGGTGGTCGGAAAGTTGTCGGACGAGGACCTCAAGGCATTCGAGCCGCAGATCGAATTCTTCATCGCGCAACACAAAAAGCATCCGATCGGTATCCTGGCGGACCTGACGGAAATGCACGGAGCCGAATGGAAGGCACGCTGGGACGATCTGCGATTTCTTCAGAATCACACGAGCCATATCGCTCGCATGGCAGTCGTCGGAGCTCACCGTTGGGAAGAGGTTGTGGACCTCTTTACCGCCGGAGCGGCCGTTCTGCAGTCAGAGACGCGTTACTTCGAATCCTCCGAAATGCAGCACGCCTGGCAATGGGCGAGGACCGCGAAACACGCTGAAGATGTGCCTGTCCGTGTGATCTCGCCGGCGACGGGGATTTGGAAGGATTATCGCCCGGAGTTCGTGGGCTTGTAATTAGTTAGTGAGGAAGAAAAGTGCAAATCGACCTCAAGGGGTCTATCGCATTATGGGCCTGCAACTCTTGAGCAGCGGCAAGCCGTTCTCAGAGCGGAATAAACGATACCAAACCACCGTGCGTCGCGTGGCTGGCTGCTGCTTTGTTCTAATGTTCCTGGCTCTCGCGGTTGGGGATTTGCAAGCTGTCGCGCGACGCGACGTTTGGGCAAAGGGAGGTTAGCATCCGGTTTCGCTTCCATCGAACGTTGACGCCTCGAAGTGCTCCGAATGTCACAGCGACATCGGCAAAGGCAAGTATGTTCACTCCGCCATGGCAATGGGCTGCACCACTTGTCACCAGGTAGATAACCAGAATGGCACCACTCAAATCGTGCTGGTTTCTCCGGTCACTCAACTTTGCATTACGTGCCATGCCCTCGCATCCGAGAAGATTCTTCATGGTCCGTATAAGTCCGGCGATTGCGTCGTCTGTCACTCGCCTCACGCCAGCGATTATCTGAACCACACGTGGGTTTCAGCCCAGGACATTTGCGTTGGGTGTCACGCCGCTGCGCGGCTCAAGGTGAATCGGAAGAAAGGCACTGCGACAGTGCCTTGGGGCATCACCTTAACGCTAGACCAGATGAAAGGCTTGCTGTACCTGGGGCTGAACTCGACGCTTACCGCTAATCACCCTGTGGAGGGGCACCCAGTATCCGGGCCAAATACCGCGGTGGGGCCGGGCGCGCCGCCAATTTCCTGCCTTTCCTGCCACAAGCCGCACGCTTCTAACTACGCGAACCTGCTTCCGAAAACACCGCCCGATCCGGCCATGGAGCTATGCAAGTCATGCTCCCTGTGCGGCGATTGTCATAAGAATCTCTGAGAGGAGCCTTCCACACGTCCGTCCATGCCTGGTGCAGCTTAAGTTTCGATGCCACCTGGGGGCAATGTTTGTCGGAACTTCTCGTAGGTCTTCATCGCTGTTTAAGATGTCGCGTTGTTCAAGCGCGGCTGCGTAATAGCGAGAATGGATTCGTTCAATGCCCTGTCCTCAACTCACACCGAGCAATATTGATCAGTTTCGCTGGTCCGGCACTGTCATAGTGGGACAGTGTCGGATGTTCATGGGTAGGAGAATGCCGGCAAATTGCCAAGGAGAATCGGAATGCCTACGGAAAATTCAGTGGTTGCGATTTATCACACGCACACAGACGCGGACCAAGCAGTAAAGGCGCTGCAGCGTGGCGGAGTTGACATGAAGAAGTTATCGATCGTTGGGAAGGGTTACCACACAGATGAACAGGTAGTCGGCTACTACAACACCGGCGACCGCATGAAATATTGGGGCAAGGTCGGCGCATTCTGGGGAGGCTTTTGGGGGCTCTTGTTCGGATCTGCTCTGTTCATGATTCCGGGTCTCGGCCCGATTTTAGTGGCTGGACCTCTGGTGGCGTGGATCGTGGCAGGTCTGGAAGGTGCCGTCGAAGTAGGAGCTTTGGGCGCTTTGGGAGCCGGTCTGTTCAGCATAGGCATCCCCAAAGACAGCATTGTGAAGTACCAAACGGCGCTCACGACAGATCAGTTTCTGCTGATCGCCCATGGGACGGCTGCAGAAGTGGCCAAGGCGAAGGACATCATCGCAAGCACGAATCCTGCAAACTACGCGCTGCATACCGCGGAAGCTGTGGCCGCGTAGCACCCAGAGCCGCACGAATGCTGTGGTTCACTCAACGAGGCAAGAACGATGGTTGCAGATAGTCGGCGTTACAAGCAGCGCGACGAAGATGAACGTGAGACGAACTCGGCCGGGCAGTCTGGCGACATTCAGGGCATGTCGCGTCCGGCCGAAGCGGACGCTGAGAGCGTTGAAGAACTCGTAGAAGAGGGGAACGCCTTTGAAGCCTCGATTGTCGACGGCGTGGAGAACGCCAAAGATCCCGACGTCTCAGAGGTCATGACCCGCCAAGTGCCGGAGAGCGACGTTCCGGAAGAGTACAGGGACGGCGATTAGGGCGACGGCTTGATAAGCAGACGCCCACCGACCAGGAGAACCACCATGTCACAGAGAGCACACGAGCGAGCTGCAGAACTCCACGACCTTGCGGCCCACGCGCACGCGGCGGCGGCAGTCGCCCATGGCAAAGAAGATCACCTCACTGCTCACGAACTCAGTAAACAGGCGCATGAACATTCCATGAATGTTCACAAGCTCACGCAAGAGTTGGTCCAGAAAACATCACCGTTTCAAGACGCGGAATCTCCGACTCAGGAAACACCGTGACCTGGTCACTCTTGCTCAGGCGAAAGCGGCATCAGACTTGAGGTCCAGTAGTCGACGATAACGACAAACAAGGGAGGATTACCGATGCTAGCGAATGTGAACCAAGTGAAAGGTCTTGTGATCCGGGCTACAGACGGCGAGATTGGAACTGTAGATCAATTGTATTTCGACGACGAGACATGGGTGATTCGCTACCTGGAGGCTGGCTCAGCGACCGGGAAGTTCTGATCTCACCTTTCTCTGTGACGAACGTGGATTGGCAGGGCAAACGGTTGGATGTAGCGCTGACGAAAAAGCAAGTCGAGAATAGTCCTAACAGAGACACGCAGCGGCCCGTTTCGCGGCAGTATGGGAGCGAATATCTTGGTTATTACAATTATCCCAATTACTGGAGCGGACCCTTCCTATGGGGTCCCGGGGCCTATCCGTCGAGCTTGTCGAATCGAATCGCGACTCCCAAGGATGTGCTGGCGGAAAAGCTCCGGAGAGAGTCGATGGATCGCATCTCCGCAGCACTGGAGCTGTCACGGGCTATCACATTGAGGCTGAGGACGGCGAGATCGGCCATGTGGCGGGCTTCTTGGTAGACGACGAAACCTGGGCCATCCGCTACATTGAGGTGCTAACGAGGAATTGGTGGCCGGGCAAGAAAGTACTGGTTTCTCCCGCTTGGATTCGGAAGGTGAGTTGGACAGAATCCAAAGTGCACGTCGGTCTCTGGCGGGATACCATCAAAAGCGCGCCGGCGTTCGCTGAGTCTGCGCCGCTCACTCGTGAGTACGAAGACCGCCTCCACACTCACTACGGCCGGCCGCCCTATTGGCTGCAGGACGCGGAACATAAGGCCGCCCTTTCGTTGAGCGGCGTTTAGGTCGGGAGAGTCGCCTCCGTGAAACGGGCGGCTCGTGATCTTCGGCCTGCAGTGATGGCACACCACCCAACTTTCTTGATTTGAAGACGAGCATGACCATGCACAATACCGAACATTTGCATCCGAACGGCGAGAGTCATCATAGCCATGGCCAGACTCCTTACTGGCGGCGTGCACATCATGATTGGCGATTCTGGTTCGGACTACTCGCTATGCTCGTTGCTATCGGTATTTACTTCGGAACCAACGATTTGTCGATGGTGCCTTCTGGCCGCCAAAAGCAAATGCCGGCCGGCAGCCGAGTCCCATGAACTTTGGATCGGCAATGTATGAGCGTAAGAAAAATCCTCGATCAAACAATTAGGCAGG
>CAWDZV010000004.1:0-1075635 GCA_963806985.1 uncultured Acidobacteriaceae bacterium | reverse complement strand
AAGAAGGTATCTGGACCGCAGGTCGTCACGCCCGCGGGAGCGCTCGAGAGTCCGCTCCCACCGGGAATGCAGGAGGCGCTGGGTGATCTGGTCGGAGGCGGCGGAGGGAGGGGTTGCTTCGCGCTGAGTGTTGGTGTCGGGCTCGGTGTTGTGCATGAGTTGATGGAGGCCGAGGTGACCGAGGTCGTCGGACCGAAGGGGAAGTGGAAGGCCGATCGGACTGCGAAGCGCCATGGCCACGAGGACGGGTCGATGACGCTCGGTGGGCGGCGGGTGCAGGTCAGCCGCCCAGGATCCGTACGGCCGATGATGAGCACGAGTTGCCGGTGCAGGCGTATGGGTATTTCGCTGATCGTGATCCGCTCACCAGGGTGGTGATGGATCGGATGCTCGCTGGCGTCTCGACGCGTAAGTACGCCCGGGTTGGTGAGCCGGTCGGTGAGAAGGTCGAGCAGGCAAGCACCTCCACGGGCAAGAGCTCGGTCTCGGAGCGGTTCGTCGAGCGGACACGAACTGCGCTCGGGGAGCTGATGGGCCGCCGGCTGGATGACGTGCGCCTCGCGGTGATGATGCTCGACGGGCTTCAGATCGCTGACCGCACGCATGTCGTCGCGCTCGGAATCTCGACTGAGGGCGTGAAGATCCCGCTCGGATTGTGGGAGGGATCGACCGAGAACGCCACGCTCGCGCGGACGCTGCTCGCCGATCTGGTTGACCGGGGCTTGGATCCGGAGCAGGCGATCCTGTTCCGTCATCGACGGCGGGAAGGCGCTGCATCGCGCGATCAAGGACGTATTCGGCGAGCACGCGCTGGTGCACCGTTGTCACAGGCACAAGGAGAGAAATGTGTGCGATCTGCTCCCCGAACGCGACCGTCCGCAGATCCTCGCCAGGATCCGCGGCGCGGTGGGCGCTGAAGGATTTCCACGACTCGCTGAGCAGCGGCTGCAGCTCCTGGCCTCAGAGCTCGATCGCACCTGGCCCGACGCGGCCGCCTCGCTGCGGGAGGGTATGCCCGCGACGTTGACGTTGATGCGGCTCGAGATCGGCGGGCAGCTCGCAAAGACGCTGTGCTCGACGAACCCGTGCGAGAGCATGATCGAGATCGTCCGGCACACCCAGCGCAACGTAAAGCGCTGGCAAGACCGGCGACATGCGCAGCGCTGGACCGCCGCCGGCATGCTCGTAGCCGAGCAGCAATTCCGGCGGATTATCGGCTACCGGACCTCGCCAAGCTCATCATCGCGATCGAGCATCACACCATGCTCGACGCCAACAAGAACATCGACCGTCAGGAGCAGAACCGAACCCGTTACCGTTTGACCATCAACCCGTGAGGACCGCCGCCGAAGTTCCACGACGATCCGGACATCCTCCACCGAGGATCGCAGGCATAGGAGTTTGAGATCTTGTTACTAAAGCCTCCCAGATGATCCCGCCAAAGCTCGTATAGGAATTGCTGGGCCCGCCAAGCAGGAAGGTGTGCGACCCCATCTGCATACCGGGGGTTTCGTCATAGCCGATGATCAGGTTCCCCGTCCCCATCGCCCGTCCCGGTGATGTCGCTCTCCGACCCCGAGCCATTGATTACCTGCAGGTTCACGCCATCTGAACTGGACGGTCAGCTTTTTACCAACACCTTCTTTGACGAACTTCATGTAGGGAAGGACTTCGTCGAGCGTTTTGATTTCCGCTTCGGAGAGGCCCGAGAGCTTCCTTCTTTCCGTGTGTCATCTTTACATCTTCTTTACCGGTTTTCCCTTCCTTGCCTTCTTTGCCTTGGCGCCGAGTTCGGTCAGTTTGTAGCCCGAGGCGCAAGTACCACCTGTGGGAGTGACGGTCGGTTGGTTGGCGGCTTCCGGGATACACAGGCTGGTCCCACCCGCGGCGAGCGCGCCGGCCGTGATCGTCGCCAGCAGGCCGATCGTCAGCGCGGCCGCCAGGCCAAGGACCCAGATGATTTTCAAGCTCCGCATCGGCCAACCTCCGTGTAAAAGCAATGGATAACGGTGAAGCGGGTGGCAGCCCATGCCGCGAGACACGGACCGCCACCCGGCTACGGCTAGCCCCTCAGGGGGTGAAGACTGGTCGAGCCCGCCTGGCTGTCGTATGTCGTAGACAGCGACTCGTGCTCACCGCCGAGGATCGACTCGAGCCCACTGGTTTCGCAGGTGGCCGTCGACGCTTCGATCGTGCCGGCGAGGTTGTTGCAGCCGCCTGTGATTGAGGTGTAGAGGTCGTTGGCGAGGTTGTAGGCGCCGCCGGAGATATAGGGGGTGTGTTTGGGTCGCGTCCACGCAGCTCACTGGGAACCCCAAAGGCTGGTGGGCGCGGGGCGTCCTGCCCCGCGTCAGAGGGTGGGGTGCTGACTGGGTCAGGCGACGGTGCCGGCGCTGTGGCGCTGGTGCCGTTGTTCCCGGCGAGCTCGGCTTCGGCCACCATCTCTGCCGCCCGTTTGGGATCGCCTAGGGCGAGGAGATGTGTCTGTTGGGCGATGTAGAGGGCTGCTGTGCGGTCGAGTGGGACGCGCTTGCCGTCGATCACGGCGTGGGTGAGTTTGGGATCGCTGTTGTTGTTCAGAGTCGCCGTTGTTGGTGTTTTTGGCCATGGTTCTAGGATAGGACGTTGGTCAAGGGATTGGGTGTCGGCCAAGAGCTCGGCGATGTGTTCGGCGAGCGGACGGTACGGGTCGTTGCGGCCGACGAACGCGATGCCGAGCAGCTCGTCGTGGAGCTCGAGGTCCTTGAATGGACTATGTGAGCCTGAGTGTGACCAGGCCGGCGTTGAGCGCGACGATCGTGCCTCTGAGATTGCCGTCGACGAAGGGATGGGCCCGCAGAATCTTGGCGTACAGCCGCGTCGCGGCGTAAACGGCGTCGTAGCGCTCGGCGGAGCCGCGGTGCGCGGATCTCGGCGGCGGCGGTGTTGAACTCGGTGCAGATCTTCTCCAGCCGCCGGTGAAGTTCGCGCGGAGTGGTCCCCCGGTAGCCGCGGTCGTGAACGCCGAGAAGTGGGGCTCATCAATACAAGTCAATCTAAGATGCCGAGCAAGCTACTCAGGCTCTGGGACGCGACTTCCTCCTCCACGACCCGAGTGGCCGGAGAATTCTCCCCTACCTCGAGAAAGTTTCCCAACACCTGGTGCAGGAACGCGACGAGTTGTGCACGGAACTGGAGGGGCTGGTGCAGCATGTTGCCCACGTCAAAGATATCGTGTCTATGCAGCAAACCTACGCGCGCACATCTGGCGTGTTGGAGAAAATCGCCTTTCATACCTTGATCGAAGACGCACTCCGCATCACCCGGACGGAGATGGATCGGCACGGTGTCGTGTTGCACAAAGATATTGAGAAGGTTCCCACGATGACCACGGATCGCAACAAAATACTGCAAATTCTGCTCAATCTGCTGCGCAATGCTAAAGACGCGGTCAAAGCCAGCTCCACCCTGCCTCGCGAAGTCACGGTGCGCTTGCGCTCGATCGACGAAGACCGGCTGCGTCTTCAGGTATCGGACAACGGCGCGGGCATCGCACCGGAAAATATCGCGCGCATCTTCTCCCACGGCTTCACCACAAAGAAGGACGGGCATGGTTTCGGTTTGCACTTCGGCGCTCTGACCGCTCGTCAGTTGGGGGGCTCATTGAACGCTGAGAGTGATGGGCCAAGCCGCGGCGCCACTTTGACCCTCGAACTGCCGATTAATAACACAAGCATAAATAACACCCAGACAATCAAGAGCGGAGGATCCCATGAGCTCTGAAAAAGCGGCAGATTTTCGGCTGCTTATTGTGGATGACAACGAAGCCATTCACAATGACTTAAAGAAGATTCTGCTGCCGCAACGAATTGATTCGCAGCTTGCGGACGACGAAAACATTTTGTTCGGAAAAACGGTCGCCTGCGATATTCAGTTCGAAATCGACTCGGCCTTTCAGGGACAAACAGGACTCGCACGCGTCCAGGGGGCGCTGGCCGCAGGCCGGCCCTATGCCCTGGCTTTCATTGACATTCGAATGCCCCCCGGCTGGGACGGAATTGAAACCATTTCGCATCTCTGGAAAGCGGACCCCCAGTTGCAGATTGTAATGTGCACTGCATATTCAGATTACAGCTGGACAGACATCGAAAAAAAGCTCGGCGTTTCCGATAATCTCGTGATTCTGAAAAAACCTTTCGATCCTATCGAGGTCACGCAGTTGGCGCATGCCCTGACCTCCAAGTGGATGTCCACCAGGCATGCACGAATGCGGCTGGAGGAACTCGACCACCTGGTCGAGAAGCGCACTTCTGAGTTGCACTCCGCCGTGAAAGAGATGGAGGAAGCGAAGGAATTGGCCGAGATCGCCGCCTTACAGGATCCCTTGACCAAGTTACCCAACCGGCGGCACTTCCAGAACCGGCTCAAGTTGGCGATCCAACAGGCTATACGAAATCCACGCTATCTTTGCGCTCTGCTCTATCTGGATCTGGACCGGTTCAAGGTCATCAATGACAGCCTGGGACATCTCGCTGGAGACGAGTTGCTCGTCGAAGTAGCGAAACGCCTCGAAAGTTGTTTGCGCAACACTTTGGAAGGCGGCGGCCCCGCCATCCGCGAGGATATTGTCGCCCGCCTGGGCGGAGACGAATTTGCAATTCTTCTCGACAATATACGGGATGTCAGCGATGCCCTGCGTGTGGCTAATCGCATCACCGAAAAACTTGCGGAACCTTTTTCTCTGTGCAACAAGGATGTCATTATTTCGGGCAGCATCGGAGTCGCCGCCAGTGCCAGCCATTACGAGACCTCCGACGAAATGTTACGCGATGCTGACACCGCAATGTACCGGGCGAAAGCCGTGGGCCGGGGCGGAAGCGTCCTCTTTGACGAAAGCATGCATCTGCTCGCCGTCGAGCGTCTCCACAAGGAGTTCGAGATGCGACTGGCGCTCGAACGGAAAGAGTATTTCCTCTGTTACCAGCCAATCGTGTCTTTGATCGATGGGAAAATCGAGGGCTTTGAAGCGCTGTTACGCTGGCGCTCGCCTACCCGTGGCGTGGTCGCGCCGGAGGATTTCATCCCCTTGGCGGAGGAAACCGCCCTCATCGTCCCCATCGGCGCCTGGGTCCTGCGCGAAGCCTGCCTTCAGGTGCGGCGGTGGCAAGACCGCTTTGGAGTGGACGACGCCTTAAGCGTGAGTGTCAATATCTCGGCACGGCAATTCTCGCAGCCGACCTTGGTGGACATGGTGAAACAAATCCTTACTGAAACCGGTATTTCCGGGTGCCATCTGCGTCTCGAACTAACCGAAAGCGTTGCTATGGAGTGTCCCGATCGAACCGCCCCCCTGCTTCGAGAGTTACAGGAACTCGGCGTGCGGCTCAGCATCGACGACTTTGGCACCGGCTACTCATCGCTGAATCATCTGCAACGTTTTTCGGTGGACACGCTTAAAATTGACCGCTATTTCGTCGGAAACATGGAAGCGAATGAAAAGAACCTGAACATCGTGCGAACTATCATCAGCCTGGCTCACAACCTGGGAATGGAGGTAGTGGCTGAGGGGGCGGAGACGAGCGCGCAAGTTAACCTGCTCCGCAGCATGAAATGCCGATACGTGCAGGGCTACTTCTTCTCCAAACCCATGGAGTGTACCGCCGTTGACAGGTTGCTGGCTGCTCATGCCGAATTCCGTATACCGCTAACCAAAAGCGCGGCGCAGTCCTGATCAGGGGCACGACGGTCGGAAGTCAAGAAAAAATTGGTGCGAAAGGGGGGACTCGAACCCCCACGGTTTTACCCGCCAGATCCTAAGTCTGGTGCGTCTGCCAATTCCGCCACTTTCGCCTGCGCGTCACAAATCCTGCACTGATCGTCCTCCGCGATTATCGTAATTATCCCAGACGATCACCCGATGATCACAAGTCTAGATGCGAAGCACTGCCGGTGGCAACTTTTCGCGCCACCAGCTCCGCCGTGGCCTTTTCTGCCAGCTCTTCCCGGTAGTGCAAAACACGCAACCCAGCCACAAGGCGCAAGAGTTCACCGGGTTCGAGCAAGTGTGCTGGATTTTTTGGACCATTGAGCTTTGCCTCCACTGAAGTGTACGTTTTGTAGATGAGCAGTCCGCCGGGGCGTATCGCCTGCAGCAGTTCCCGGAAAATCTTCCGCTCCAGATAGAAGAACACCATGACCGCTTCGAATCCATGCGTGACATTTGAATGTGTGACATGAGAATGTTTGGCATGAGTTTGCGAAGCCTTAAACCCATTGACATCACCCACTATAAAATCAATGTGGGATGCGAGCGGTCCGGCATTCTGCCGCGCCTGTTCGACCCCGGCCTCGGAGACATCCATGAGCGTGACTTCCCACCCTCGTTCCGCCAGCCAGATGGCATGCCGTCCGGCTCCTCCGGCAAGATCGAGCGCCCGCCCACCATCAGAATACAGCGGCTGCATGTACTCAGAAAACGCGAGCACGAGGAAGGGATCTGGATTCGATCTCCACGTTGTTGGCGCTTCACGATATTTACGATTCCAGCGTTGGCGTTCGTCGCCTTCATTACTAGAAGCAGAAAGGACCATGGGCCTAGAGTTTAACCCGCGAGTTTAACTCCTGCGATTCGAGCCATGCACGCAATCAACTCACCGCCCACCAGAGAAGCAACGCGCCTGCCTCGATTAACACAACGCATTTCGATTAAAGAAAAAATGGAGCTTCTTTGCTTGTAACTTCAAATTAGAATGATATGCTTGGGGCCGAATGGCGGACTCCACGGTTCTCGAGGTCTACGGGAGATTGCATACCTATGGTAAGAGATGGTTCGTTTCGCTGTGATGTCGAAAAGTCGAGCGGAAAAGATGAACGCGGCAACCAGGTAACGACGGTCAGATGTCATGGCGATCTGGTCAGCGACAACACAAATACGATAAAAGCGCTGGTGAAGCCTCTCATCCCTCTCGGCGGCCGCATCGTTATCGATCTGGCCGATATAAAACATCTGGATAGCTCGGGTCTCGGATCGCTGGTTGGCCTTAAGGCATCCGCAACCAATCAAGGCCTATGCATTCTCGAATTCGCCAATATGACGCCTCGCGTCCTCGAACTGCTGCGCATCACTCATCTGACGAAGATGTTCTCGTCGTAGGCCGACGTGATCTCTTAACTCGCTGGCTTCATCACGATAGTTTCGTGGCTACGGTGTAGTCCTGTTTGCAATACGACAGAGTGTCCGCCATTCTTCCGCTAACCAATCCTGTGATACCCTGCCCCTGGGAAACGAGGGTGCTCCCATGCATATTCACATTACCGCAGCCAGGTTTCCGCTTCCTGCCGTCCTAATTTTCAGCCTTGCAGCGATTTGGGCGCAGCAACCACGACAATTGCCCGCACCCACTGAAGGCGACTATGTTTCGCACGATTTTCATTTCAAATCTGGCGAAACGCTGCCTGAGTTGCGAATGCACTACGCCACCTTCGGAACGCCCACCAGGGACGCCAACGGCAACGTCACGAATGCCGTCCTGCTTTTGCACGGCACCAGCGGTAGTGGGCGGCAATTCCTAGCGCCGCAGTTCGCGAACGTGCTGTTTGGCCCCGGTCAACTCCTTGACGTTAAGCGTTATTACGTCATTCTGCCAGACAACATCGGTCACGGAAAATCGAGCAAGCCCAGCGACGGTATGGGTGCTCATTTTCCGCAGTATGACTACGACGATATGGTTCGGTCGCAGCACGAGCTGTTGGAAAAAGGACTTGCCGTGGACCATCTGCGGCTGATCCTCGGTACTTCCATGGGTTGCATGCATTCCTGGGTCTGGGGTGAGACTTACCCTGATTTTATGGATGCCCTCATGCCGTTGGCTTGTCAACCGGTGCAGATCGCGGGACGCAATCGAATCTGGCGCAAGATGGTGATCGACGCTATTCGCGATGATTCCGAGTGGAGGAACGGAGACTATGCTGATGAGCCTCATGCCGCGCTGGTAACCGCGGCGGATATGTTTTATATCGCAGCCGGGTCGGCTCTACAGATGCAGAAGAGTCTTCCCACCCGCGACGCGACCGACACAGCGGTTTCGGATTTTGCGAAGCATTTTACCGCCGACCATGACGCCAACGACCTGCTATATGCGGTGGACGCGTCGCGGAACTATGACCCCTCTTCACAACTTGAGCGAATTACCGCGCCGGTGGTGTTCGTTAATTCAGCTGATGACTTTATCAATCCCCCAGAACTGGGAATTGCGGAGCGGGAAATCAAGCGCGTGAAAAAGGGTCGTTTCGTATTGATTCCGATTTCTGACCAAACCCATGGTCACGGCACTCACACGTGGGCGGCAGTGTGGCAGCAGTATCTGAAGGAGTTGCTGGAAGCCTCGCAACACTGACGCTCGAAACCTCGACGCCCGCAACCTCGCATCCGGCAAAGCCGGACTGGTTGCATTGTGCGCCCAATTGAATCTTCTTCGCACCGACCCTTTATAATAGAGGATTTGGTACCCAATTTTGATCCGTCTGTAGTGCCAAGCTATAGTGCCAGGGGAAGATGTCGACAGATAGCATAGTGGTTCGCGGGGCCCGGGTTCATAACCTCAAGAACATTGACTTCGAGATCGAGCACAACACTCTGACCGTTGTTACGGGAGTTTCGGGTTCGGGCAAATCGTCGCTCGCCTTCGATACCATCTACGCTGAGGGCCAGCGGCGCTACGTGGAGTCGCTCTCCGCCTATGCACGGCAATTTCTGGAGCGGATCGAAAAGCCGGATGTCGACCTGATCGATGGCATCGCGCCCGCGGTGGCCATCAAACAGAAAAATTCCACGCGCAATCCTCGTTCCACCGTCGCCACCGCCACCGAGATCTTCGATTACTTACGGTTGCTGTTCGCCCGCGTCGGACGCACCTACTGCCTGCTATGTGGTCGCGAGGTTAAGAAAGACACAGTGGATGAGGCTGTCGAGCGCCTGCTTGCGCTGGGTGAGGGGACGCGATTGAATGTGTTCTTTCCCATTCACGCGCACGGCGCAACTGAGGTCACGGATAAAGATAAAGAGACGAGCGATAAGAAGACCGCAAAAAAGTCTCGCTCCAAGAAGTCCGTAAAAGAGGCCGAGGCTAACCTGCCTTCCGGCGCCATTGAGGCGCGGCTTTTCGATCTGCGCAAACGCGGCTTCAACCGCCTGTTGCAGAATGGCCAGATTTTCGAGTTCTCGACTCCGGAATCGTTGCTCGACCTGCAGTTTTCTGAACCCGTGTTTGGATTGGTGGATCGTCTCGTCGTCGCGGCCGATCAGCGCTCTCGCCTCGTCGATGCCGTCGAAATCGGCTATCGCGAAGCGGGCGAAGTGATTTTCCAAACTGTGCCCCGGAACGAGAATGGGAACGAGAATGGTAATGGCGTCAGGGAAAGCGAAACTTCGCAGCACCTCAGATTTTCGCAGCGCTTCGAATGCAAGGTCGACGGCAGCCGCTACGAAGAACCCGAGCCGCGCCTGTTTTCGTTCAATAATCCCTATGGCGCTTGCCCGCGCTGTCAGGGCTTCGGCAACACCATCGATTTCGATCTCGACCTTGTTATTCCGGATAAAAGCAAAACCTTGAACGAAGGCGCGATCGAGCCGTGGACGAAACCAAAGTATCGACCGTTGTTCACCGAACTGAAGCGCTTCGCACGCGAGACCGAAATCCCACTAGACGTGCCCTGGTACGATCTCGACCCCGAACAGCAGAAATTGATTACCGATGGCGGCGGCGGTTTTGGCGGAGTTCGCGGCTTCTTTCAACATCTCGAACGCAAGAAGTACAAACTGCACGTCCGCGTATTTCTCAGCCGCTATCGCGGATACTCTCTATGCTCCGCGTGCGGCGGCACTCGTCTGCGCACCGAAGCGCGGCAGGTAAAAATCGACGGCAAAAACATCTGCGAAGTCTGCAGCATGACGGTCGAAGAGGCTGCCCGCTTTTTCAGCGAACTGAAGCTCACGCCGCAACAAGCCGCGATTGCCGAGAAGCTTCTGGTCGAACTGCAGGAGCGCTTGCGCTTTCTTAACGAAGTCGGACTTGAGTATCTGACTCTCGACCGTCTCGCCTCCACTTTGTCGGGAGGCGAGGCGCAGCGTATTCAGCTCGCTACCTCTCTCGGTTCGCGCCTGGTCGGGACGTTATATGTGCTCGATGAGCCTTCCATAGGCCTGCACAGCCGCGATACGCACCGGCTCATCAAGATCCTCCATGACCTGCGCGATCTCGGAAACACGATCCTCGTTGTCGAGCACGATCCCGACATCATGCGCGCCGCCGACCGCATTCTAGACCTCGGTCCCGGCGCCGGAGAAAACGGCGGAAGAGTGGTCGGTGCGGGCACTTATAACGAAATCTTAAAGATGCCGCACTCGCTCACCGGCCGTTATCTTTCCGATGAATTGCACATTCAAATTCCAGTGAAACGCCGCCAGGCAGGATCGCACAACTTAGTTATCACCGGCGCGCGCGCTCACAATCTAAAGCGCATCGATCTGGAGATTCCGCTAAACATGTTGGTCGCGATTACGGGAGTCTCAGGCTCGGGAAAATCATCGCTGCTGCATGACGTTCTCTATCAAGCCCTGGCCATCTCTAAGCGGCAGATCAGCAGCAGCGCCGTGGCCAAATTGTGGGATGACATCGAAGGCGACGATTACCTCGACGAAGTCGTGCTCGTCGATCAATCGCCCATAGGCCGCACTCCGCGCTCGAATCCGGTCACCTATATCAAAGCCTTCGACATCATCCGTGAACTTTTTGCCTCGCTGCCGGAAGCGAAGAAGCGAGGCTTCCCTGCCGGACATTTCTCGTTCAACGTCCCCGGCGGACGCTGCGAAAATTGTCAGGGTGATGGCACCGTCACCGTCGAGATGCAGTTTCTCGCCGACGTGGAGTTGATCTGCGACGAATGCAAAGGCACCCGCTATAAGCCGCAGGTGCTGGAGATCCATTACAAAGGCAAGAACATCCACGAGGTGCTGAACCTCACCATTCGCGAGGCGCTGAAGTTTTTTGCCGAGGTTCCGCGGCTCACGGAAAAATTGCGCGTGCTCGACGAAGTCGGCCTCGGCTACCTGCGGTTAGGCCAGTCGGCCACGACGCTCTCCGGAGGCGAAGCCCAGCGTATGAAGCTGGCCGCGCACCTTCAGCCCGGAACCCGTCCCGTGAGCCGCCTCGGCGAAGGCGGCGACCGCCCTAAACACAAGCGCCGCGTGCTTTACATTTTCGATGAGCCAACCACCGGGCTGCATTTTGACGACGTCAGCAAGCTGCTTTCAGCTTTGCGCCGTCTAATCGATGCCGGAGGTTCGATCATCGTCATCGAACATAATCTCGAAGTCATCAAAACGGCCGACTGGGTGATCGACCTCGGTCCCGAAGGCGGCGAGCGCGGCGGGAACCTGGTGGGAGCAGGCCCGCCCGAAGCCATCGCACAACTGGAAAACTCCTACACTGGGCAGTATCTGAAGCAGGTTCTGAACGGAAATGGCACACGGCATGGTAGCCAATAGAATGCGAATGGAACGCCGGGCGTTCCCGCCTGGCATCCTCAAAGGCGCCCCTCGCATGAACCGCACTTTGGCTAACGCAATTCTGCTGGTCATTTTCGCCGCATGCGTTCCTTCGCGTGCTGTTGCGCAAACCCACACCACCGTCCGCCATTACAAAGAAGCCATTAGTGACCAACCGCCCGAAATCGCACAGGCGGAAGCTGCCATCCAGAAAAACGATTTCGCAGGAGCGGAAACGCTCCTGAAAAAAGCGCTCGACAATAATCCGAACAACGATCCCAACCATGACCAGGCATGGCTCTATCAGGCATGGTTCGACCTGGGCTTCGTACTCAATCAACTAAACCACTCCGACGAATCCATTGCCGCGTATCGCAAATCGGTTGCCGCCAAGCCTGACGTTTTCGAATCGAATCTCAACCTGGGCCTGATGCTGGCGCGCTCCAATAATCCCGAGGCCGAACAATTCCTGCGCGCGGCCACAACTCTGAAACCAACTGAACATATTGAAGAAGGGCAAGCCCGCGCCTGGCTCGCGCTCGCCCATCTGCTCGAAAATAAAAAGCCGGAAAACGCATTCCAGGCCTACCGCAAAGCTTCCGAGCTAACGCCGAAAGATCCCGAGCCTCATCTCTCTGCCGGCCTGCTCCACGAACGCCTAAAAGAATTTTCGGATGCCGAAGCCGAATACAAACAAGCCATGACGCTTGATCCGCACTCCACGAGCACGCAGAGCACGGAAGCGGCCATAGGCCTCACCAACATCTACATGAAGTCTGGCCGTCTCAGCGACGCCGAGCCGTTGCTGCGCCGGCTCGCCGCTGAGCACCCTGATGACGCCAGCATCCATCTCCAACTCGGGCGCGTGTTGGCTGAGCAAGATAAAGACAAAGAAGGTAAAAAAGACGATGCCATCGCGGAAATTAAAACAGCGTTGAAACTCTCTCCTTCAGATGCCGACGCTCAGCGCGAACTGGCTGACCTCTACGCCAGTACAGGAAAGTATGATCTAGCCGAGGCCGCCTATCGCACGCTGGCTACCGCTCAACCGAACGATCCTGAGTTGCATCGCTCCCTAGGACAGGCGCTGCTTCGTCAGAAGAAGTTTCCGGATGCTCAGCAGGAATTTCTCTTGGCTCTCCGGCTGAAACGCGATTCGCCCGACGTCTACGTCGATCTGGCCTTTGCGGCCAGTGAAAACAAGAACTACGAACTGACGGTCAGGGCCCTTAATGGCCGCGCCCTGCTCAACGCGGAGATGCCTGCCGCCTGTTTTTTTCTTCGTGCCTCCGCTTATGACCACTTGCGCGACTATAAAAACGCCGCCGTCGATTATCATCATTTCTTGGACACCGATAAGGGAAAGAATCCCGACCAGGAGTGGCAGGCTACCCACCGCCTGATCGCGATCGAACCCAAGAAACGCTGAAGTAAAGAAAAGTTGACCGTCATGCGCCAGCCGACTATTTCGATATTGCTCATGATCTTTAGCCTCGTTAGCTGCGCAACTTCCATGGCCAAAGACGAGCCCGTGGACGAATTAAAGGCGCGTTTCGAGAAGGCGCGTGCCGAAGACCGCCCGAAATTGGGCATTAAAATTGCCCAGTATCAGCTCCACGATGCGGACAGGCTCTACAACGAAGGCAAGATTGACGAGGCCCGCGCCGCCGTTGGGGACATTGTCACCTACTGCGAGAAAGCGCGCGACGCCGCGGCCCAAACCAAGAAGCACCTCAAAGAGGTCGAAATCGACGCGCGGAAGATGGCTGAGAAATTACGGGACATCAAACGTAATCTCAATTTCGACGACCAGCCCCCAGTTAAAGAGGCCATCGATCGCCTCGAAGCCATCCGCACCACCTTGCTCGATGAAATGTTTGCCAAAGACGATAAGAAAGGTAAAAAATAATCATGGAGCGCTGCACCCAGCACTGGCGCACCATCCTCGGCTTGGCCGTGCTGCTGGCGCTCCCGTTCTGCGTACCCGCCGTTTCTCGACTTTGGACTCAGCAGCGCCGCGACCCACTGAACCCGTTAGAGATCGACCAGCTTCGCGATGCCATGCTCGATCCCGATACACGCTTAAAGCTCTACGTGAAGTTTTCGAGGGATCGCATGACCACACTTGAGCAAATGCGCAGCAATCCTAAGACAACCGAACGCGGCCGCCAGACTCACGACATGCTCGACGATTTTCTCGCCATTTACGACGAGCTCAACGACAACATCGACATGTACGTCGGCCGCAAGAACGATATTCGCAAGCCGCTGAAAGCTATCATCGAAGCCGATACGGAATTTCAATCCAAGCTGCGAGCCCTCAAGATTTCAGCGAACACCAATGCTGCCGAGGCCAGCCAGTATGAATTTCTTCTGACCGACGCGCTCGACACCGTCGACTCAAGCGCCGAAGACCATCGCAAAACCCTCGCCGAAGTTGAGGAGTATATGAAGCGCAAAAAGAAAAAGTAGGAAGGTTGCTCCCTCACCAGGGTTCTTTACCACAGGGAACGCAGAAGTACACAGGCAGAATCATAAGCTCTACCCCGTAAACCTCTGTGCTCTCCGGGGCTGGTTTTTGCTCTTCGCCTCAACTATGTTTTGGTTTGCTCGCGGCTGATCGTTGACAGCCCTCGTGCTACTCTTCCCTGAACGTGACCCCAAAACTCACCGAGATTTTCCACGAGGTCTATCGCGAACTGCGTCCGCGCAAGCCCGCACCGCCTTTCCAAGTTCGCTTCTACCCGTTCGTTTCGCTTAACAACACCATCCGCCTGCGCCAGGGCGAGCTCTACATCCGACTCTCAGATTTACTCGAGGGCGCTCCCGAAAACGTGCTCTACTCTATCATCCACATCCTTCTAGCCAAGCTCTATCGCAAGCCAGTCGATCGCACTCATAGCGCGCGTTATCGCCGCTATGTTGGCAGCCACGAGGTCGCTGCCAAAGCCCGCCTCGTGCGTCAGATTCGCGGACGCAAGCACATCCGCTCCGCCCGCGGCCATCACTACCATCTGGAGGAAATCTTCGACGACCTCAACCGCCGCTTCTTTCACGGACTCATGGGCCGCCCGCAACTCACCTGGAGCCAGAACCACGCCCGGAGCAGCCTCGGCCACTACGATCCCGCCCACAACGCCATCGTCATCAGCCGCGTCTTCGACCACCCGCGCGTGCCGCGCTACGCAGTGGAATACATCCTCTTCCACGAAATGCTCCATCTGAAGCACCCCGTTAAACTCAGAGGCAGCCGGAGATGCGTCCACTCAAGGGAGTTCTTAGAAGAAGAAAAACTCTTTCCCGAGCTGGCCCATGCTCAGAAGTTCTTGAGGATCATATGAAGGCGGAAGAAAAATCCACTACTCGCTGAGTGAAATTGAGATTTTGCGCCAACAATCCGGCGGAATTGAGGTGCCACTAGAAACAACCCCTCCGCTCGGAAACTCCCGGCGGTAAGGCTTGTGTGTCGCCCGGCCAAGGCTGAGAATAGTTCACTGCTTGTCGTATACCGCAGTGCGATGGAACTTTTTGCCCGTCGCATCAGTTCCGCTCACGGTCACCGTTCGGCTCTTGCCGCCAGCGGAGACGACAATGCGACCAGTGATGGTAGTTTTGCCGTTCTTCTTGTCGGTCAGCGTCAACGTACGGTCGTTGACCATTTTGTACGACCGCGTGTCTGCAGTGGGATCGCCCATGACCGGGTAGTCCTTGCCGTCGAATTTTCCCGTCCATTCGTTGTGAGTGGGTTTACCGTCGCTATCGTTGCCATCCGCGATGACTTTCACGTTGTCACCCGTAGCCTCGTGGACAACCGTGTTATTCTTACGTGACCCTGGGGCGAACTTCGACTTGGTCTCGTTCAGCTTCCAAGTGCCCATAAACGCGTCGGCGCCGTGGCCCAGTACTACTCCGACAAAGCACAGCGCCAGAGTCAATACAATTGCTTTCGCTTTCATGGCTGCCTCCTTTACGCGTACGCGGGAAATTCTAGTGCTGCGTGGCGCATTCAGCAACTCGCCTTCTCTCCAAACGTCTGTCCATTTCTCGTCGCTTGAATGTTGCGGCTGTGACCGCGCTCGACGCTCTCTGCGGCCCTTGGGGCATATAGAGTGACTTCGCGAGTTCACCGGTTTCGGTTTGCAACCGGATGGTTTACGAAATCGGGCGATTTCGCTCAGGTACCTAAAATGACGCGGGCGTAGGGTTGACACTGGGTCAGTCGGCAGGATCCACTCCCCACCGCCCGTGGGTTTCGAAGTTGCGGAAAAAAGAAAACCCGAACCGCGCGGGTCCGGGTCTTGGGAACTTATTAGCCTGTCCAGCCATTACGATTATCGCCAATGCACATCTTACTGTCAACATTACCAAGGGGACTCCCTGTCCTGAGTCCCCGGATCAGCCTCTTACCAAACTGGGAGACTGTGGACCCGACGGGATTCGAACCCGCACCTTCTAGCTGGACAGGCCAACGTGCTCCCATTACACCACGGGCCCTGCTCCCACTTTCGTGGCTCTAAGGGTTTGAAGGCAAGCTCGCGCATCACACGAAATTTGTGACAAATACTTGGTGCTCCTGTACTTGGTGTTCCTGTGAAACACCATTCAATGCCGCATTTCCCCGCGTGATGCAAATCACAGCGATTCGTGATTCATCGCGTTGACCACGCCCACTCGAAACCGTATCCTATTGATATTGAAATTGAATTTCATTTTCAATTAGAAACGGTACTCAATTATGCTTCAGGCGTTCATCATTACTCTCCGCGAAGGCGTCGAAGCGGCTCTCATCGTGGGCATCACTTTGGCCTACCTGGCCAAGATCGGCCGCAACGACCTGCGTAAGTCGGTCTACGCCGCGTTGGCTGCGGCGTTTGTAGGATCGATCGGCGGCGCCGTCGTTCTCTCCCGATTTAAGCTGAACGAGGACATCTTTGAAGGCTGGGTGATGCTGGTCGCCGCCGTCTTTGTCGTCACCATGATCGTCTTCATGATGAAGACCGGCCGCAAGCTCAAAGGCGAAATTGAAAGCAAGGTTGGCCTGTTCGCCCGCGGCGACGCCTGGATCGGTCTTTTCCTCTTCGTCTTTCTCATGGTATTGCGCGAGGGTGCCGAGACCGTTCTGATTCTCTCCGCCGTAACCCTTAATTCCAGCGAACTCACAAGCTTCATCGGCACAGTCATGGGTGTTGGCGTTGCCATCCTGTTCGGCGTGATGTTCGTCAAGGGCAGCGTCAAAATCAATCTGCAGAAATTCTTCAAGGTCACCACCGCGATTCTTTTCCTGGTAGCTGGGCAGCTCGTCGTCTCGGGGCTGCACGAGCTTTCTGAAAACGGCGTCCTTCCCTCTTCTCGCCAGGAGATGGCTATTATCGGGCCCATCGTGCGTAACGATTTTTTCTTTTTCGTAACTATCCTCGCGCTGGCTGCGCTGATGGTGCTGTTTGAGATGAAGGGCCGTCAAACAGTCGCGTTGCCGGCCGCCGGCGCCGCCCGCCGCAAGGCGTTGTGGACAGCGCGCCGCGAGCGTCTCTGGATGGCCTCCGTCTATATCTTCTCGTTCGCCTTTATCGTGATGGTTACTGCCAGTTTCATCTATGAAAAGAGCGCCAGCGCGCTCTCGCCGGCGGCCGAGGTCACTTTCGTCGATGGCAGGGTCTCCATCCCGCTGAAACAGATTTACGATGGCGAGCTGCATCGTTTCGAAGCCAAGGAAGGCGGCGTTGAAATCCGCTTCTGGCTTTATCAAAAGCCTGACGGAAAAATCGCAACCCTCTTCGACGCCTGCGAAATCTGCGGTGGCGTAGGCTTCTACAAGAGCTCTAATGGAGTGATCTGCAAAAACTGCGCCGCGCCCATCAATCCCCAGTCGGTGGGCATGCCCGGGGGTTGCAATCCTGTTCCGCTGAAAGCGCAGGTCACCGACGATGCGGTCATCGTCTCCGAGGCTGACATCGCCGCTGGCAGACGCTATTTCGAGCAAAAATAATGTTTCCACGCATCGTCTACGAATCATTTCGCCGCCAAGCGCGCCGCAAGCTCCTGGCAGGCATTGCGATCACTTTAGGGGTTGCCGTAGCCACGGCCATGATTGCCGTCGCCACCGATATCGGCGACAAAATCAACCGCGAGCTGCGCAGCTATGGCGCAAACCTCATCGTCACTCCGCAGGAAGACACCCTCGACGTTGAAGTCGGCGGCGTGAACCTCAAGCCGCCGAGCGATGGCGCATTTCTCAACGAAGCGGATCTCCCAAAGATTCGCGGCACCTTCTGGCACCACAACATTGTTGGCTTTTCGCCTATGCTGCCGGTGACGGTGAAAGTCGGCGAAGGCAGCACTACTAAAGATGTCACCTTGACAGGCACTTACTTCAACAAGGCGCTACACTTCGGCAAAGACGACTTCACCACCGGCGTGAAAATCACCAACCCCTGGTGGAAAGTGGAAGGATCGTCGGCAGACTCACGGCTGGCCGAGTGACGACTCCGAAAACATCCTGATCGGTGAGCGCCTGGCCGCAAAGCTGGACAAGAAACCGGGAGGCACACTCGATGTCGACGGCCGTCAACTGGCCGTCTCTGGCATCCTCTCCACCGGCGGCGTCGAAGACGACCAAATCGTCGCTCCGTTAGCGCTAGCGCAGCAGATTCTGGGCAAGCCCGGTGCCGTGCGCCGTGTCTACGTCAGCGCCATGACCAAGCCTCCGGACGCGCTCTCCGCGCGCGATCCGAAGTCAATGACTCCCGAAGTTTACGACCGCTGGTACTGCTCGCCCTACGTGGAATCGATTGCCTATCAGCTACAGGAAGCCATTCCGCACTCTCACGCGGAGCAGATCCGCCAGGTCGCACAGAACGAAGGCACCGTGCTCTCGCGCATCAAGGGACTGATGCTGCTGGTCACGCTTGCCGCTCTTTTTGCGTCCGCGTTAGCCGTTTCCGCCGCCATGGCCACGGCGATTTATGAACGAAGAGTAGAAGTCGGCCTGATGAAAGCTCTAGGCGCAGGCGATCTTTCCGTCTCTGCATTTTTCTTTGCCGAGGCGCTGCTACTAGCAATCGTGGGCGGCACTGCTGGATTCTCCGCCGGAGCGCTGCTGGCTCGCCAGATCGGCCGCTCGATTTTCAACTCGCAAATTTCGATCGAGCCCGTGCTCTTCCCTATCATCCTGGCTCTAGCTGTCTTCGTAACCTTTGCCGGAAGCGCCGCCGCCATCCGCCGCGCCGTAAAATTCGACCCCGTATTCGCCCTGCGAGGTGAAGGATGAGCAGCGTGGAAACGCTCCACACTCCCAAGCAGGTCGCCGACCGCCGTGCTCAGGCGCCCCACACATCCATGTTTGTGCGCATGTTGCTGCGCGCCGCGGTTCTTCGGCGCAGACGCGCCGCCTCGGCGCTGCTCGCCATGGTCGTCGCCGCCGCCGTTGCCACTGCGATGATGAATCTCTACGTCGATGTGCAGGCGAAGCTCCGCACCGAGTTCCGAAATTATGGCGCCAATGTAGTTATCGTCGCGAAGGACGGACAATCCCTACCCGCCGACGCGCTCGCCAAAGTCGAATCCGTCCTCGGCCCAAAAACGCTGGCTGTCCCCTTTTCTTACGCCGTAGCCCGCACGAAAGACGGACAATCGGTAGTCGTCGTCGGCACCGATTTATCGCGAGCACAGCAATTAAATCGCTGGTGGAAAATCACGCCTTATTTTGATGCCCGGTTGATCCCGGAAAAAGACTGGATCCCTCCCAAGACGGCCTTGGTCGGCGTGCGTGCCGCCTCGGTTGTCAGCCCTGATCGCCACCAAGCGTTCGACCTAAAGTTCCAGGGTCGTTCGATCACTCTTCAGCCAGCCGGCTCACTTCAAACTGGCGCCGGAGAAGACAGCCGCATCTACCTCGATCAATCCGCATTCCAGAACTGGACCGGCGTTGCGCCCTCCACCATCGAAGTCGCCGCCAACGGAACCGCCCCCGAAGTGGAAGCATCGATCCGTCAACTCGCCGAACTTCTGCCCGCCACCGAAATTCGCCCCGTCCGCCAGATCATGGAAGGCGAAGCCAACGTGTTGAACAAAACGCGCGCCACCCTTTACGCATCCGCCACTCTGGTCGTTCTCACGTCCGCCCTCTGCGTGCTCTCTACGCTGATCGGATGGGTCTTCGACCGCCGCCGCGACTTCGCCATCATGAAAGCCCTGGGCGCATCTGAAGGTTTGATCAACGGATTTTTCGCAGCGGAAGCCGCTGCCCTCGGCGTAGTAGGCGCCATTCTCGGCTTTTTCATAGGCATCGGCGTCGCCGCATGGATCGGACGTGTCAACTTTCATGCCCCCGTGGTTCCACGCTTCAGCGTGTTTCCGTACATATTAGCCGGCAGTGTTGCCGTAGCTCTCATCTCGGCCATTCTGCCGATTGAGCTGCTGCGCCGCGTGCAACCCGCTATTATCTTGAGGGGAGAGTAGAGAGTGCGATTCGGTCATTGAATCATGGCGTCATTGAGTCATTGAAATCATTGAGGATTGATTCAGGATTTCAATGTCTCAATGATTCAATGCCTCAATGATTCAATGACTAAACGTGCAATGCTTAGAATAGGATTGATCGATGATTCGACTGAACAATGTCACCAAAAGTTATCCCGCTAAAGCGGAAGAAAATAACGGCGGCCTGATTAAAGCGCTCGACAACATCTCTCTCTCCATCGTCCCCGGCGAGTGGGTCGCGATGATGGGCCCCTCCGGCTCCGGCAAGAGCACCATGGTCAACCTCATCGGATGCCTCGATCGTCCCACGTCCGGCGAAATCTGGCTTGACGATCAAAACGTCGCCAGCCTCAGCGCGTCCGACCTCAACCATGTTCGAGCTGAAACCATCGGCTTCGTCTTTCAGCAATTCCACATGATCCCGTATCTCACCGCCGTCGAGAACGTCATGCTGGCGCAATATTTTCACAGCATGACCGATGAAAAAGAAGCCCTGGAAGCTCTCGATCGCGTAGGCCTCAAAGACCGCGCCGGGCATCTCCCCTCGCAGCTCTCTGGAGGCGAGCAACAGCGTGTGTGTATCGCCCGCGCCCTGATTAACGATCCGAAGATCGTGCTCGCCGATGAGCCCACTGGCAACCTCGACGCCGTCAACGAAGAGATTGTTCTGCGTCTGCTCCGCGAACTGCACCAGCAGGGACGCACCATCATCATGGTGACGCACGATCCAGTGGTAGCACGCCTCGCCGATCGCCGCATCGAATTGCACCATGGCAAAATCGCCGCCCAGGAAGTTTTCTCGATGGCCGACGACGAGCAGTTCGACGAAGTGCTGGAAGAATTATTTGCCCTGGAAGAGCACGGCCAGCTCGCCGAGATAGGCCGCATGGAAGTCCACGGCGCCCTACCCGTATCCATCGCCGTGGAAAAAATGGCGTCGATGGGATTGGTCGCAACCTACCCCCACCCTCCCGAAACCCACGATCACAAGCCCTTTATCAATCCCTGCCACGACGCGCTGAAGCCAGCGGGATTTTCGACCGGTGACGGCTCCTCTATCGTCGAACTCACCCCACGCGGATACCAGCGCGCCGCCGATATCATCCGCCGCCATCGCCTGGCCGAGCGCCTTTTCACCGATTCGCTCGCCATGGACAGCGAAACCGAAATCGAGCAGCAAGCCTGCAAGTTCGAGCACATACTCTCGCCCGAAGCCACCGATAAGATCTGTACCTTCCTCAACCACCCGCTGACTTGCCCCCATGGCGCGCCCATTCCACCCGGCCCCTGTTGCGGACGCCGCGCAGAACCGAGGCAGACCGCGGCGGAGATAGCAGTGAGGCGCTGATGTTTGACCCTGATCGTGTGGTGAGGGGGCTCCGCTCCGTTCCAGCGGGGCGTAGCCCCATAAGCACTAACTTAAGGGGCCCGAATTGTCGGCAAACCGGAAGTAATCGCCTAAGGGCAGATTAAGCGCAATACGAAAAGGCGCGCCGTGCCGTCGCACAGGGCGCCTTCGTGGCCGCTCGCCAACGAGCGGAGATAGATACCGAACTAAAGAACAGTCTTATTAAACGGCGGCGATACAATCCACTTCAATATCAAACCCGCCGTTCCAAGCAGGAACATTAATAAAGATGCGCGCGGGCGGATTTTCCGGGAAATAACGCCTGTACACGGTATTCACCGCAGTGAACATGTCTACTGAGGTGACGTAGACATTCAGCTTCAGAATGTTTTCCAGGGAAGAGCCTGCCGTTTCGACACAGAGCTTGAGTTGATCCAATACGATCTCCGTCTGACGCTCAATCGGTCCCTTGAAGATTTCTCCTGTTTTGGGGTCGAACGGCGGAGAACCTCCGACGTAGATTGTGTCGCCGTGCTTCGTCACCATTGAAGTTGGGGCACTTGTATTTTTCCAGGTAGGTCGCGAGCGGCTCGACGCGAATGATTTCCCGTTTCATAGATTTCCTCCGATTGATAGGTCCGGCGCCGAGTAACCAGGAACCGCGGAAATGGTGTTTCTTCTTTTAGCGGTGGAGTGTTTCCCCCACAGGATTCTGGGCGGTCCGCCGCCCTTCAGAAATGCGTTGGATCCGCCTCCATCTTCGAATCCCACCCCTTCATCTCGTTGAGTTCCTCGGGCGTAATCTGAGGCAAGTGCCGGATGAACAAAACCAGGCGCCAGGTTTGCGGCACAGTGTGCGTTCCGCTGAAGGCCGGCATGCCGCTCAAACGAACTCCATCTTCAATTGTGTAGTAGAGCTCGCCATCGCTCTTGTTCTGCGTCCCGGCTGCGCGCAAGTCGGGCGGTTTCGGATAGAGGCCCTTGCCGTATACCGTTTGGCCCGATCCGTCATTCGAATGGCACGGGGAGCAATGATAGGAGAAATGCTCCATGCCTCCCCGAATGTTCTCGGTTGAAGGCACGATGGGATTGCGAAGTTGGCGATACGAGGAGGGCACGGCCAATTTGCGTGCCGTTGTGGCCGCGAATTCCTCAATCGCTGATGGTGTCGCAAGCGCGCTGAAGCCTCGGCGCACGAGAATCAGTCCGTATCCCGCGGCTGCAACCGCAAGAGCAAACAGAATCAGCAAAGCTGCTCTCCAGGGTTTCATGGCGCATCTCCTCCTGACTAACGTCAGGATGGCTGTCGATTATATCGCTGAACATCGAAGATTGTTGTAATCAGGCTAGCACTCAGAACCCGGACTGACCGGTTTCGGATTCTGGGTGGGTGGCGGGGAAACCGGAGACTATCTCCTTAAGTTTAGCGCTTATGGGGCACATCCCCTCTACCACACTCTATTTCTTCCCAAAGAACTTCCCAAATCCCAGCCGCACCTGCACCGTATTCAGCCCCGGATTCAGCCTCGTCAAACCCGCGTCCGAAATGTGCATGTACCGCACGTCCAGCGACCAGGCATGGTCGCGCAGAAAATACACCCCAAACGCCGCGCCGGTAGTAAAGTTCACTGTCGAAATTCCCGCCGGCACTTCATGCGTGGTAAATAGCGTCCCGCCATTTAACTCGAGGTAGGGTGCAACGTGTCCGCGCGTAGCAAAAATCCACTTGAAGCCAACCGGATTCAATCCAAATCCGTATGCTGTGTTGGCTCTCTGGAACACAACAAACGCCGGCACCGCATCGACGGCCAGCTCAAAGCGTCCGCTGAGAAAACCTGGTAAGTGCGGCCCGGTCAATATCCATCCGTAGCGAACTCCCGCATTCCAAACATTAGTGTCACTGGTGCCGCCCGGAACCGAATGGCCGCCGCCCGTCCACACCTCAATCTCGTGGCCGCCCTCCTCGGGACGATCTTGCGCAACCGCCCGAGAAGTTGGCAAAAGAATCGTCAGCGTGAGAGTCAGAAACAGTGGTGCAAGAAAGGCTCTCGCGCGGCGAATGAATCTTGTTCTGTGCGTGCTCGTCATATTCTTTATCAACGTCGAAACAGAACGATACGCGAAAACGAGCGATTCGTGAATCCGTGGTAGCAACATTCGCCTTAAACCATGCCCTTGCGCAACTCATCCAGCGGATACTTCGTCCCTCGCCACACCACGCCGCCGTTCGCCAGAGTCTGGACCATGGAGCGCAGGAGCGTATACATAAACAGGCCGGTGCTGATCGGATGCAGGAAAAAATAATATGGCGGAATAGGCGACATGCGCGACATTCCGTAATAAACCAGAAATAGCGAAACAAGCGCGATGGCATATGGAATCCGCGCCCATCCATACGCCAGCCATACTCCGAGAAATGGGCCAAGATTCAGAAAACCCACACCGATGATGGAGGCCACCGTTCGCGGCCACTGGAACGAGAGCAGGGCAAAAAAGTTTTTCGTCAGATTGTTGACCATGCCAAAAATACCCTTCGCCCAGTACAGCGAAATCAGATCTTCGCCAAAAACATTGCGTTGGACGAAGCCCGCATTCTTAATTACCTTGCCCAATTTCATGTCGTCGATGACTTCCATGCGCAAGGCACGATAGGTTCCAATCGCGTCATAAACCGGGCGCCGAACCAGATTAAAAGCGCCCACCCCCATGTGGTCCCGCGCTTTGGGGTCTGCAACTCGCCACGGCCGGTGTCCAAAAACAAAAAGTGCCTGAAAGAATGCCATCATCATTCGCTCGCCCGGCCGCTTCATGATCATGCGCGGAAAAAGCACGACGTGATCCGCTCGCTCGGCCTCGGCATAAGCAATGGCACGGCGCAGAGAATCGGGTTTGAAGAGCACATCCGCGTCGGTAAAGAGCAGCCAGTCTCCTGTGGCTTGTTGGCCAGCAGTCCACATAGCGTGGGTTTTACCTAACCAACCCGAAGGCAGCTGCGAAATATGTATAACCTTCAGCCGCGTAGCGCGGACACTCCTGTCCGCGCCTGTTTGCAGCGCCGGTGCTACTGGCACCTGGACAGGAGTGTCCGCACCGCATCGGTTCTCTGAACCAGCGACTTCCTCCATGATTTCGCCGGTGCGGTCGGTCGAGCGGTCGTTGACGGCAATGATTTCGCAGTTAGAGTAATCGAGGGTGAGCAACCGAACGAGAGTGTCGCGAATATCTTCTTCCTCATTTCGCGCCGGAACAATAATGCTGACCCTGGGCTCGCCATTCGGGTTCGCCGGCCTGCGGTCCCATTCGGGCTCCGCAAGATCGGCGACCTTCGGCATACCAATTGCTGCTTCCGCTATGCGTGAAAACCACGCTAATGCGAGAATGACGCCCGCAACCCAATTCAAAATTTGCCAATGCATTCTGCTGAGGAAGACGCTCCGATAAGATTTACGATGCCGCCGATTCCTTGACGATACGGATGGGTGGTGCAAATTGCATGCCGTAGAACAGTATGGCAGAAGAGATCACCATGGCAATTACCGGCAAAACGAAGGCGGTCTGCAAAGAGCGTTTATCGGCAACCCATCCCATCATGGTAGGCGAAGGCACATCGCCCAGAATGTGAATGATAAAAATGTTCACGGCGAGAGCCGTGGCGCGAATATGAGCACCGACCGAGTTGATCACCGCCGCATTTAGTGGAGACGTATTCAGCAGCAAAAAGAAGGCGGCCAATGCAATCGCTGGCACCATCGCGCGGCCCCTGGCAAAGAGCGCAACGATCATAACAGGGACGCCAAGCGCCATGCTCACGGCCGAAACCAGATAATAGGAACTTTTCATTCGTGGCAGCAGATAATCGCCCAGCCATCCACCGGCGAGCGCGGCCAGAATTCCATCCACCACAATGATGATGCCAAAAATAAAATTCGCCTTGGCCAGGGAATAGTGACGCTCGCTGTAGAGAAATTGCGGCATCCAAACCTGAATGCCGCCTAGCGAAAACGTCATCGCTGCCATCCCCAGAGTCGACGTCAAGAATGCCGGATTGCGCGCTAAACCCAAAACCGTCCCGCGCTCCGGGGTCTCGCCGAGTGAATCGAATTGCCCGCGCTTAGGTTCTTTAAGAAAGAGCACGGCTAGCGCCAGCAGAAATCCCGGCGCGGCCGCAATATAGAAGGGAAAGCGCCATCCATGCTGCGGGGCCAGATTGCCCCCCAATAAATAGCCCGCGGCCGATCCCACCGGGATGGCCAGATAAAAAACGCCGAGGATGCGGCCCCGCATTTCTTCCGCGAAGAGGTCGGCGACAAAAGTCGGTGCGATCGTCACGAATGTCGCTTCGCCAATTCCGACCAGCGTGTGCCGGATCAGCAATTCTGTATAAGTATGGGTGACCGCAGTGAGCAGCGTAAGCGCGCTCCAGAAAATCGCGCCAAACGCGATGATCAGCTTGCGCGAGTAGCGATCCGCCAGCGGCCCCACAAACGGCGCGGCGATCATGTAAAAGCCCAGAAACGCGCTGGTGAGATAACCGATCTGGGTCTTGCTGAGATGAAATTCGTCCTGCACCAGCGGCTGCACCGCAAACAGCACATTTCGATCCGCATAATTCAGCAGATTGAGCGCAGTGAGCACAAGCAGCGCGGTTCGGGCATGAAGCTTTTGCTGGGCCACGAGGTCGAGCGAATATAGCACGCGGAGGATTTCACAGGTCAGAACTCAGATCGCAGAAGCAGAAACGAAGGCCCCGCATCGTCCATTCTGCAATCTTACTTCTTACCTCTGACCTCTCTTACGCGGCCACCGCGCGATCACCACCGTCGAAATTCCTCCGCGCGGACGAAACTCGCCCTTCACCTCCGCCCACACAGGCTTGGCCCAGCGCACAACATCTTGCAGCACGCGATTGACGATGTTCTCTTGAAAAATGCCGAGATCCCGATACGCTTGCAGATATTCCTTTAGCGACTTCAGTTCCAGACACAGGCGATTGGGCTCATAACGGATCACGATGTTTCCGAAATCAGGCAAGCCAGTCTTAGGACAGACCGAAGTAAATTCCGGATCGTCGACGACAATCTCATAGCCGGGAAACTGATTCGCCCAGGTTTCAATTTCCGGGAAATCGTGGTCGAGCCCGGCGCTGGCGTGCTCAGCGGTGTAACGAGGTGATGCAATACACGATGAAGCGGAACGGGAAGATTTTCGCATCCTTACCTATTGTACCCAGAGCCGACATCGAAAATTAGGGGCAGAGGTTGGGACAGCCGCGCTCGTCATAATTCGCCGCCAGTCGAAGCAGATGGCCAGTAGAACGCATCTAAACATGCAAGTGTCAACGTGCATTTGCCTGCCACCCGCAGTGGCCGGATGATATACATTGAAGCTTGTGCTTTTCTCTGCATGCCATTGAATGGAAACAGTTCGGGCCGCCAGCCTCGGCGTTGGTGGGTAACAGCGCTTGCGATTTTGGCGGCTGTCATTGTGCTGGCTGCTTTCATCACTCATCGCGACGACTCCGTACCAGTGCGAACCGCCGTGGTCGAGCAGGGTACAATCCGCAGCGTGATTTCGACGAACGGCAAGGTTGAGCCCGTCAACAACTTCGAAGCCCACGCCCCCATTCCCGCAAGAGTGGAGCGGGTTTTAGTCAAGGAAGGCGACTCGGTCAAGAAGGGCCAGTTGCTGGTCGTTCTCGACGACGCCAACGTAAGGGCCCACGCAGCCCAGGCGGAGTCACAAGTGATGGCGGCGCAGGCCGAACTCAGTTCCGCGGAGCGAGGGGGAACTCAGGAAGAGGTTCTTAGCCTCGATAACCAACTCGTGAAAGCTTCCAACGACTGGGATTCGGCCCAGCACAATCTGGACGCGTTAAAAAAACTTCAGCAGCAGGGGGCGGCCACTGGGGGAGAGGTACGAGCCGCACAAGCCGCTCTCTCTAACGCTGACGCCGAACTCACATTTCTGCGGCAAAAGCAGACGAAACGATACTCGCAAGCGGATCTCGACCACCTTGAAGCGCAACAAACAGGCGCACAGGCCACCTACAACGCCGAGCAAGACGTTTTGGCCCAAACCAACGTCCACGCTCCATTTGATGGCACCGTCTATTCCTTGCCCGTAAAGCAAGGCGGATTCGTCGCTGGAGGTGATCTTTTGCTGGAAATGGCCGATCTAAGAAAGGTGCTGGTTCGCGCTTTTGTCGATGAACCCGACGTTCGGCCGCCTCGCTCCCGGAGACTTGCTCGAAGTTAGCTGGGACGCCATTCCTGGACGTGTCTGGCCAACCACGGTGACGGCGGTTCCCTCGACCGTGAAGCTGCACGGTACGCGCAACGTCGGCGAAACCACCAGCGTCGTAGATAACCAGGATTTGAAGCTCCTGCCGAATACTAATGTTGGCATCACGATCGTCGTCGCCAGGCACGATAATGTGTTGGTGGTGCCGCGAGAAGCTGTGCGAATGGATGATTCGAAACCTTATGTCTTGCAGGTTATCGGCCATGAGCTCAAGCGCCGCAACGTGGAGACCTCTCTTTCCAGCCTTACCCAGGTTCAAATAACCAGCGGTCTTTCCGCCAACGACATAGTCGCAATCAGTTCGTGGAACGGGAAACCCATCGGCGATGGCACTCAGGTGAAGCATTAAATGGCATCCCGGGCTTCCAGAATATTCATTGTTTTGCCGATGTTGCTCATTTTGCTTATGCTCGTTGGCGCGACCGCAGCCCTGGCTGACTCTGCTAACGAAATGCTGGCGGCTGGCCGGATCGACGATGCCATCGCCGCGTTGAATAACCGACCATCTTCCCCTGCAGTGGACGCCAATTCCTCCAACCTGCTCTGCCGTGCTTACTATGCGCTCCAGGATTGGGATCACGCCGAATCCTCCTGTGAAAAGGCGGCGTCCCTGGATCCGAACAACAGCCGTTTTCATCTTTGGCTGGGACGCGTTTATGGCGAAAAGGCGGATCGCTCAAATTTTATGATTGCAGCTGGCTTAGCCCTAAAGGTGCGAGAGGAATTCGAGCGCGCGGTAGATCTCGATCCACACGACGTTGACGCCCGGCTTGATCTGGCGGAGTTTTATCTGTCGGCGCCCAGCATCGTCGGTGGCGGAGAGCGGAAAGCCCGCGCCCAGGCTCAATTTATTGCCGCCGTGAACCCGGCCCGCGAACATTGGATCTACGCTCGCATTGCCGACCAGAAAAAGGATCCCGCCACCGCCGAACGGGAATATCACCAGTACATAGACCTCAGCCAGGGGGACGCGGAAGCCTGGCTCAATCTCGCTCTTTTTCTCCGTCATCACAAGCGCTTCGACGAGATGGAGCAGGCCATCCTCAAGCTTAGCCAGGCGCCTTTGCCCAAACCCGACGTTCTGGTGGAGGCGTCCGAGATGCTCTATCGATCTCGCCGCAACTATCCTTTCGCCACCGACCTCCTGCATCGCTATCTCGCGGCCGGTCCGGTCGAAGCAGCTCCGGCGTTCCGGGCCCACTATCTGCTGGGCATGCTGCTCGAAAAGCAAGGCGACAAGATTGGGGCGGCGCAAGAGTACCGCGCCTCGTTGTCTTTGGTCCGAAACTTCGGCATGGCACAGCAGGCGCTCAACCGGGTTGCGCACTATTAAATCCGCATCAGAGTGGCGCGACACGCGACCCACCCCTATCATGAATTGTCATCCTGAGCGAAGCCAAGGACCTGCTGTCCGCAGCCAAAAGCAGGTCCTTCGCGTCGCTCAGGATGACAAACTCCTCCAGCGAGATGAAGGTGACACGATGAGACCCCGATTGCCCCGGTGTTCGCGTTCCATCATTCTGCTCATAGTTACAGCCGCAGTAATGATTACGTTCGCACTCCCCCTGCAAGCCGAACCTCTGCCTCTCGAACGTGCTGTGCAACTCGCGCTCGCCCACGGCACAACTTCGGCGATTGCCGACGCCGACGTGCAACGGGCCTTTGCTTCCTACCGCGAGCTTCGCGACAATTATTTTCCGCAGCTATACGCCGGTTCCGGTCTCGGGTACACCTATGGTTATCCTCTTAATATTGAAGGCAGCGCGCCGGCGCTGGCGAACGCCGTCGCCCAGGCTACGGTCATCAACATGTCGCAGCGGCAGTTAGTGAACGCCGCGAAAACCGACTGGATTGCTTCTGAGTATCAGAACAAAGACCAGCGCAACGCCGTCATTCAGGACGTTGTCTTGACCTATGCGGAACTGGCGAAGTGGGAGACGCGCCTTCTGCGCCTGCGGCTATATGAGGCGCAGGCCCAGCAAATGGAACAGGCAGTAACCGAGCGCTTGCAAGCAGGTGTCGACAGCGCCGTAGATCTGAACAAAGCGAAGCTAACCACCGCGCGGGTTCGTCTTCACCGGGCTGAAGCGCGCGGCTCCGCCGATGTTCTTCGGCGTCACCTGGCAACTTTAACCGGGCTGCCCGTTTCCTCCATCGAACTTGCGCCCGAAACCATTCCGGCGCTGCCCCCCGTCGCCGCGGAAGAAGATCCGTCCCCGAAAGCGATTGCCTCCAGTCCCGCCATCAAGATAGCCGAGGAGCATTCTCTCGCGGAATCAATGCGTGCGCTAGCCGAGCATCGCGCGCTCTATCCGTCCATCGACTTCTCCGCTCAGTACGCGCGCTTCTCCACCTTCAATCACTACGCCAAGTACCTGCCGGCGGGAACGTTTCAGCCGGACAACGCTACCATCGGCATTGCCCTCAAGATTCCGCTATTCAACGCCACCCAGCGCGCCCGCGCTGCCGGTGCCGACGCCGAGGCCCTCAAAGCGAAGAATCAAGCCGAAGCGACTCGCAATCAGGTAGCGGAGGACACTCTCAAGTTGCAACGCGCCGCCGAACAGCTCCAGGCCGCGCGAGACGTGGCTGAGTTGGAATATCAACTCGCCCAATCTGGCCTGGAAGCGGCCCAGACTCGAGTCGACGCGAAAACTGGAACCTTGCATGAGTTGGCCGATGCCCGCGTGCAAGCGGCCGAGCGCTTCCTGCTTTTTCAGGATGCCGATTTTGCGTATCAGCGTGCCCGCCTGAACCTGCTGCGAGCCACCGGAGACTTGGAGAATTGGGCGTTGACCGCCGCCTCTCCGAAATAAAGTTGCACGGAAACGGCGCGAAGCTCAATGTGCGCCGACTTAGGACAAAAGTTGTTTGCAGTCTGTCACCCGCTATCCGGCAGAAAATACATAGGCTTCCAGCTTCCCGTGCCGACTTCTGGCCCGAGTCGCTGTCTGGGTACCGCAGTGTAGACGCGAATCATAGCGCCGGCACGGTATTTGGATGTTGCGTGTGCAACATTTATATGTTGTAATGGCAACATCAGAGGGTACACACCCATGAGTGAGATCCTAGAAGCGCTTTTTCATAGGCGAGCGGTTAAGGCCTTTGAGCCGGTCGAAATCCCCCAAGTACTGCGTGAACAAATCCTCAATGCAGCCCGCCATGCTCCCTCCAGTTTCAATATGCAACCGTACCGGTTCTTTTGGGTAGAATCGTCGCCGCGAAAAGCAACGGCGGTGAAACTCTGCCTCGGACAGATGCCTGCGGCAACGGCCTCGGCGCTGGTGGTTGCAGTGGCTGACATCGGGTCGCTGGCGGCCACCTCGCAAGCCCAGTTGGAGTGGATGCGCCGGAGCGGCTTCAGCCACGCCAAAGTTCGAGACTACGAGCGGACGGCGAAGATGGGCCGGATCCTGTTCATGCCAGGACCGTTCGGCATTTTTGCCGCGGTCAAGTGGGCGATTCTTCGACTGCTGAATTTGTGGAAGACGATCGGGACGCCACCACTGTATCGACACGACTTGTTAAAGTGGGCGACAAAGAGTACATCGTTGGCCTGTCAGAACCTGATGATTGCCGCCGAAGCGCTGGGACTCAACACGTGCCCCATGGAAGGATTCGATGGCCGCAGACTCTCCAGATTTCTCGGGCTGTCAACCCGGTATCATGAAATTGTGATGGTGATTGCGATCGGGAAGAAATCGCCTGCTTATGCGGAACCGCCCCAGTGGCGCCGACCTCTCGATGCCACGGTAACCGTCCTATGATCGTCGTTCCAAAGATCAGCGTTCCGATCATCGCTCCAAAGAATGATATTCCCCACGACATCCTAGTGGACTCAGTACTTGCCCATATTGCTGCTGCCTATTTTTCCGTGGGGAAGAGACTGGAACGAAAAACTCGGTGCTCTGCGACTCGTGGCTTCATCCTATTCACACTCCGGGGGGGCGCCGCGCTCAATCAGAATCAAATCGCCACACTCCTCGGTTTCGACCGAACTGTCGTGCACCGAGCCATCAAGTCAATGGTTAAGGAAGGCCTTGTGTCGGAGAGGAAAGCAAAATCGGGCAGGGCAATTCACGTTACGTTGACGCCAAAAGGCCACCGCTACAGGAAACGCCTGATCAATGCCAGAATAGCCGCTGACGATAAACTCCGAAAAGAACTGACTCCGGAAGAACGCACAACACTTCTTCGACTCTTGAAGTTGATTGCCGTATTAGAGTTCTAAGACTGCGCCGTCGTCGATTCTGGATCGTCTGAGCAGTTGGCTAGGCCTAGTTCCAGCCCACAACAGCTTAAGTTGACGCTTCCGCGGGCAAAGCCCCGCCAAAGACCACCCCAACCCAATCCCTATTCTCGCGTCTCAATGTGTCAAAGAGACGTTCGGGCGTGGTTCTTTTGCCATTTTCCGCCCCGCTAAGGCACACTAAGAGAAGGGTTTCCAGGCTTTCGCCCCAGGTGCTGGCGTACCAGAATGGTAGCGTCAGCCGCGGCTTTTACGCATCTAAGAATGTTAAGATAGAGACTCACACTATGCCATTGAAAACACTGTTTTTGAATCCGCCTTCCTTCGAGAATTTTGATGGAGGCGCTGGCTCGCGCTGGCCTGCAACCCGTGAGATCGAATCTTATTGGTACCCGGTCTGGCTGGCTTATCCGACCGGAATGCTCGAAGGCGCGCGCCTGCTTGACGCTCCCCCTCATCACATCACCGCCGAAGAGACCATCCGCACCTGCAAGGACTACGAACTGCTCGTGCTCTTCACCAGCACTCCGGGATTCGCCGGCGACGTTCGCATTGCCGAGGCCATCAAAGACAGCCACCCGCATATCAAAATCGCCTTCGTAGGACCGCACGTTAGCGTGCTGCCGGATAAGTCTCTGATGGAAGCCAAAGTCATCGACGTGGTCTGCCGCAAGGAATTCGATTACTCCATCGTCGAATACGCGCAGGGCAAGCCGATCGAAGACATTCTTGGCATTTCCTATCGCAAGAATGGCGGCGTCCTGCACAATCCCGACCGGCCCACGATTCCGGATCTCGATTCCCTGCCGCACGTCACCGATGTCTATCGACGCGATCTAGACGTTCGCCGCTACAACGTACCTTTTCTGCTTCATCCCTTCGTTTCGCTCTACACCACCCGCGGATGCCCCGCCCAGTGCACCTTCTGCCTCTGGCCGCAGACGCTGAGCGGACACCCCTGGCGCAAGCGTTCCACCGACGACGTGGCGCGCGAAATGGCTAAGGCGAAAGATTACTGGCCCTACGTAAAGGAGTTTTTCTTCGACGACGATACCTTCAACCTACAAAAAGCGCGCACCATAGAATTGTGTGCCAAGCTGAAACCGCTGGGCCTCACCTGGTCGTGCACCTCGCGAGTCACTACCGACTTCGAAACTTTGAAAGCCATGAAAGAAGCCGGATGCCGGCTTCTGATCGTCGGCTACGAATCAGGCGACGCGCAGATTCTGAAGAACATTAAGAAAGGCGCGACCGTCGAACGCGCCCGCCAGTTTACCAAGGATTGCCACAAGCTTGGACTCGTCGTTCACGGCGATTTCATTCTCGGCTTGCCCGGCGAAACTCGCGAGACCATCAAGAACACAATCAACTTCGCCAAGGAACTGGACGTGGAAACGATCCAAGTTTCGGTGGCGCATGCTTACCCGGGAACTGAACTGCACGAGGCCGCGCTAAAAAATGGCTTCATGACCAGCGACACGAAAATGGTTGACGACCTCGGGCACCAGATGGTGCAGATCGAATATCCAGGTCTGCCCGCGGCGGAAATTCTTGCGGCTGTTCATGATTTTTACGATGCGTATTATTTTCGTCCCAAAGCTGCCTACCGCATTTTGAGAAAAGCGGTGTTCGACAGCTCCGAGCGCAAGCGCTTGTACAAGGAGGCGCGGACGTTCCTGAAACTGCGCGCCCAGCGCCACAAATGGGTCAAAGACCAAAACCGCAAAGAAGAAGAAGCGCCTGCCCCGGCGCCAGCCAAAGCCTAGCTATTGAGGCATTGAATCGTTGAGCCATTGAATCATTGAAGGTCAAAGGCTTTTGCTTTTCAAATGACTCAATGCTTCAATCACTCAATGCTTCAATGGTTTCCAATTGACCTTTCAAAAATACCTCGTTCTGGCGGGAATCACCATATTCAGCACAGCGGGTGATTCCCTGCTGGCCCGCGGCATGAAAGATCTCGGCGGAGTTTCTCTGCACCACCTGTCCGGCCTGCTGTTGGCTATTCTCAATCCCTGGGTGACTGCGGGAATCCTCTTACTGCTTACCTTTTTTGCCTGCTACATGTCGGCGCTTTCGTGGGCCGATCTGACCTATGTGCTGCCCGCCACTTCGCTATCCTATGTTCTCGTCGCTCTGGTCGGTCACTTCCGCCTTCACGAAGAAATCTCCGTGACGCGATGGCTTGGCATCGCTCTGATCGCCGCCGGCGTGGGCTTCGTCGCCGCTGGCCCGCCGGTCGCATCCAGTCGCCAACTCCGAAATTCTCGTGCGGTTGCGTCAGACAGGCTTACGCAGGAAGTGGAGCGATGAAAGACGTTGCGGTTATGAAGGAAGGAGGGCCATGACAAATCTCTACGCCTGGGCCGCCATTGCGCTCATCATTCTGGCCTCAACCACCGGAGACGTTCTGCTCTCGCACGCCATGAAACGTGTCGGAGACGTGGGCGAACTGTATAAACATCGCGGCTTATTGGGCGTTGTCGCGCGCATCTTGACCACACCCACCTTTGCTCTCGGTTTGATGGCGATGGCGGTCGCGTTTTATAGCTTGCTCTTCGGCCTTTCCTGGGGAAACCTCAGCCTCGTCGTACCCGCATCCGCCTCGCTAACCTTCGTTGCCAATGCCGTTGCAGCACGAGTTTTTCTCCACGAGCAGGTAGGTCGAAAGCGTTGGATTGCGGCCATGCTGGTGGCATGTGGCGTGGTGTTGATGGCGTTCTGATCTCCACTGCCCTGGATTCACGGTCTGACTTCCTCGCTGTAGACGCGGCTAGCCGCGTCTCAAGCAGCGCAACCGCAAACGGGCAGCTTCCATTCTCTACACAAGTTTCGGAATTGATCTACCCGAATAAATCGATCGGAACCACCAGCCGTTTTTCCCCGATGTTGCCCGTGCCAGCCGTCTCCGTTTTTTCACCTTCCGCATCCTCCGCCGGCAAAATTGTTCGCAGAAAAAGAAACCTATCCCTCAGCGTAGCCCCTCGAAGATTCCCCTCCTCCATTTCTCTTCTAAACAATTCCGCATCCATCTTGCGGCGATCCGATTTGAGCTTGCTCATAAGAGCCTGCAACCTCGCCAGATCGGTAACCACATCGGCGAGCATGTCTTTTCCGTTGGCGCTCAAGCGGACAAACTCCACACCCGAGCCGGATTGTCCTCGAATCGCCCTAACCTCGCCCAGGGCCCGGAATGAGGCCGCGTTGACGCGCAAGACCACTTCGGCCCGTGCGCCACACTCAATCGGAAGAGAAGTGTCAACCCAACATCCGTGAAGGCTTAAATCGCGAATCGTCCCAGGCAGGACGATGCCAGTCGACGGCAGGCAAATGATCTCGGCGCTACCGCCGCAACTGAATCGTGGGCTGCGGCGGCGTTCCTTGATTGCGTAATCAAGGTTTGCGTAATCATTCTCCGCGCAATCATGGCTTTCACGATCCTCGTCGGCGCGATCTCTGTCTGCCCGATCTTCGTTTGGCGGGTTAAGTCCTGCGTGTTCGCTGCTTGCATGATCGTTCGCCTCGGTATGCCCAGGCATATCTACTAACATCGTGTGTCGAATCAAAACTCTTGAGATTGGCAATAACGTAACCAAGTATCGGAAACTGAAGTAATGGAAGGCGCGCTAAGAAAGTTCTGATTAAGTCCCGGCAGCCTCCGTGCACTCTGTGTACCCTGTGGTGAATGCCCTCTGCCGATACTTACTCAGAGTTTCCCTAAATCTCATCGGAACAGTTTCATTAAGCCACCGGGAGCCAGATCAGAAACAAGAAAGCTGGCCCTCTTGCCTTCAGCGATCTTCGCCAGTGCCTCCGCTGCCAGATAGCCGCTCCGGACCGCGCCCTCCATCGTGGCTGGCCAACCCGTCGCGGTCCAATCGCCGGCCAGGAAAATTCGCGGCCATGCCGTTTCCGACTTGGGCCGATGGGCGTCGATTCCCGGCCGCGGTGAATACGTAGCGTTGACTTCTTTAATCACCGTCGATTTCAGCAGGCTCGCCGCGCGCGCGGCCGGAAAGAACTCCCGCAATTCCTTCACTGCGAGATCAACGATTTGGGTCTTCGATTTTTCCAACAGGCTCTTCGAACTGCTTACCACCAGTTCCACATAGCTCCCATTGGCGTTCTCGCGAGCCTGAATCAAGCGGGACTTATGAAACATCCATTGAATCGTCCGGTCGAGCAGCACGGCATGATCCAGATCGCTGATCTCGCGATCGAACCACAGGTGAATCCCCGTAATCGGAGAAGTCTGGAACTGCCCAAGCATTGCGGCCAGTGGCGCGGCAGCAGGTGTATGCGGCAGAATACGTGCCAACCCATCGAATGGCACCGCCAACACCAGATAATCGAACCGTTGCTCAACGCCGTTCGCGGTAACACAAACATCTGACGTTTGCGGGCGAAATGATTCCACGCTGCTTCGAAACTGAATCGTTCCGCCGCGCACGGAAATATAATCGGCAGCCGAAGTGTATAGCTCAGTCAGCGGAATTGTGGGGATTCCCATCTCTCTCGCCCGCTTCGATTTCATCGACTCCCGAACCACCTGGCCGGCGTATGCGACCGACACCAGTTCAAGGTCCTCGCTGAGTGCGCTGACCAGAACCGGTTTCCAAAAGCGTTCGATGGCATTTGCGGTTTGTTCATGCCGGTTCAGCCAGTCCAGAAACGATTCTCCCGTGTCGCGCGTCGGCGCCGGAATCAGCGCCGCCGTCGCGCGCGCAATCGACAGTTTGTCGGATGCATCCAAGAAAGGGAATGACAGAAACGAAGGAGCCGTATGCAGCGGAGCCGGTAGAAACGACCGCTCCAGAATCGAAGTGCGGCCGCCCGGTTCGACAAACGTCATCGTCTCATACCAGCGTATATTTTTCTCCACCCCAATCCGCCGGTAGAAGTCGATGAGATTCGTGCAGCAGCCAAACAAGACGTGCTGGCAGTTATCGACCACCTCGCCCGTGCCGGGGTGCTGATAAGATGAAGCCCGCCCGCCCAGGTATGGACGCCGCTCGAAAAGCGACACGCGAAAACCGGCGTCAGCCAGAGCGCATCCAGCAGCGAGGCCGGCCAGCCCTCCTCCAGCGATCGCCACTGTAGCAGGCTGGCTCGACTCATGCTGGTTCGAGTTACGTTGGTTCGAATCGTGAACCGTCGAATCAGAATCGGCGTTATCAGAATGTGCGGGGACGGGCATCACAGCAGGCGCTTCGCGAATCCTCTTCCGAGAATCGAGAGCTTTTCCGGAACGGTCAGCCGCACCCGCTCGCCGAAGACATCGTATTGCTTCGCAATTATTTTTCCCAGGAGCCGACGATAGATCGTGATCAACACCCACAACGCGGGTTGACTGTCTTCACTAACCAGCGGGATCAACTCCTCGCCCGCCTTATAGGAGTCGAGGGCCCGTTCGGCCTCCAGCGCCAGCAGCGGACGAACGCGTGCAAGATCAACTTTTGGTCCAGCCAAATCTGCCGCCGAAAGACCAAACTGAGCCAGATCATTATCCGGAAAATAAACCCGGCCCATCGCGATATCTTCTTTGACGTTGCGAATAATGTTCGTCAGCTGAAAGGCCAGACCGCAGCGCTCCGCGAGTGGCTCCGCAGCCGGGTCCCTATACCCAAAAATCTGTATGCACACTAATCCCACAACCGAAGCCACACTGTAACAATACTGACGCAACTCCAAAAACGTCTGGTAGCGCGCGACCAGCGGCTGCTCCAGCGGATGGTCGAGTGGATGACCGAGCGGATGATCGAACTGATGCTCGAACGAACGATCGCCAGATGCCGCCGCGCGGCTAGACTCCAGGTCCGCCGCCGTGCCGTAGGCCAGCTGGTCGAGAAGCCCCACCGGAATCGCATAGGTTCGCTGCGCATCGGTCAGCGCCAGCAATACCGGATCGTCGGTTGGCTGCGCCGCCAAGGCGCGGTGCATCTGTTCCAGCCATTCCATCAATCGGTTGTGGCGGTCTCGAAGACTGGAAGTGTTGTCGTCGACGATGTCGTCGCAGCGCCGCATGAAGGCATAAACCGCGCTCAACGCGTTTCTTTTTCGGTGGGGAAGCACCGCGAATCCGTAATAGAAATTCTTGGCCGCCGAGCGCGCTATACTCCGGCAGACGGAATACGCCACCCGCAACTGCGATGCGGTCGGGGCAAACTGGACGGGCGCATTTCCGACGGCAGTGCTCATCTTTATTCTTGCGTCCCCAGGTTTTTCTTCCGCACCAGCTTTCCCAGCGCGGCGCGACCGACCAGGGCCAGCTTGCGGGATTTCGAAATTGCGGGCCGCCGGCCAAGAACCGCATATTCCTGGCCCTCGATGGTATTTAGAATCTCCTGCCCGCCGCGGCTAAAGAGTTCGATGTCGATGGCGAGTACGCGGTCGACCTTTGCGACCAGAGGCAGGCCCTGCCGAAACCACTCCCGCGCGCGTCCGACTTCAAACTTCATCATTTCGCAAAAATTGGCCGTATTGTAACCATCGCGTATGGCTTCTTCGCTCACCCTGAAGCGGCGCAGGTCTTCAAGCGGAAGATAAATTCTTCCCTTGGCAAAATCGGCGCTCACGTCTTGCCAGAAATTCGCTAGTTGCAAAGCGGTGCACGTGTAGTCAGAGAGCAAGTGGCGCTCATCATCCCGATATCCGCAAAGATAGAGCACCAGGTGCCCAACCGGATTCGCCGAATACTTACAGTAGGCAAGCAGATCGTCAAACGATTCGTACCGCGGAACGCGTTGGTCCTGCCGAAACGCGGTGAGCAGATCCGCGAACTCATGTTTCGGAATTTCAAACTTGTGCACCGTCTCCGCCAGCGCAACAAACACAGGATGCCGTGCGCGGCCAGCATAACATGCACCCAGTTCCGCCTCCCACTGATCGAGCAATTGCAGAGACCGAGCGCCGTCTCCCACTTCGTCAGCCAGATCGTCCGAGATGCGGCAATAGGCGTAAACATTGAAGAAGTGCTGCCGCAGCCGCTGCGGCAGAAACCACGATGCGACCGAAAAATTTTCGTAATGCGAGCGCGCCAGGCGGCGGCAATATTCGCGCGCTTCGGCCTCGGAAGGCGCCTGCTCAGGAATGGCATATTCCGGCGGCAGCGCACTCCAGGCAGAGGAGAGCGGCGCAGTCGAGAGATCACTAATCGCAATTGTCATCAACAGTTGTCGGGTAAATAATCGTTGTCATCAACAGTTGTTGGCTAAATGATTGTTGTCATCCTGAGGGAAGCGAAGGACTTGCCGCTTGCCGGCGCACTTCGCTCAGGATGACAACCCAAACACGAAACCGGACTCGATTTTAGTGACCTGGAATAATTGCGGTCTTGATATCCCCATTGCGGTTCAGCATATGCCGCAGCACGTCCTGCAAACGCGAAAGCGGCGCTTCGCCGGTAATGTAGTCGTTGCCGCAAACCTTCTTTTCCGCAATCAGGCCGAAGGCCCGCCGTACGGTCTCCGGGGTGTGATGGAACGTCGCCTTCAAGGTGATTTCCGAGTAGTGCAAGCGATTCGTGTCCAGTTGCACCTTGGTTCCCGCAGCGCAACCACCAAAAAAATTCACCGTGCCGCCCTTGCGCACCATCTGTACGGCCCACTCCCAGGCTTCAGGGCGCCCCACCCCCTCGATCACCACATCGGCGCCGCGCCGCTCCTGGCTTAACTCTCTCACGGCTTCCACGGGATCTTTCACTTTCGTAATCTGCACTACCTCGTGCGCGCCCTTCTTGCGCGCCAGCGTAACCTGCGAATCGCGCTTGACTACCGCAATCACATTGCACCCTATGGCCTTCGCCACCTGCACAAACATCAAGCCAATCGGCCCGCCGCCTATGACGGCGACAGTGTCGCCAATCTGCACCCCCGTCTCGTGCAGCCCCCGAAGAACGCAGGCCAGAGGCTCGGTCATCGCCGCATCCTCAAAGGTCACATTCAAAGGCACTACGAGCATATTGGTTTCTACAATGCGCCGCGGAATCCGTATGTATTCCGCATAAGCGCCGTTGTTAAAGAGCAAATCCTCGCACAGGTTCAACTGGTGCTTCGAACAATAAAAGCACATGCCGCAGGGAGCCGAGTTCAGCGCAACCACGCGCATGCCCTTCCTGAAGCCGCGGACGCCCGCTCCGACCTCTTCGACCGTTCCGGCCAGTTCATGCCCAAACAGCGCTGGGGGAACAATCATGCGAGCGTGATAACCGCGCTGGTAAACCTTCAGGTCGGTTCCGCACGTCAGCGCAACATGCACCTTGACCAGAACCTCGCCCTCGCCCACCCGAGGGATCGGCACCTTTTCAATCTTGATATCTTCCTTGCCGTACAGGACGGCCGCCGTCATCTTGCCATTCACAATAGATGTCCTTCCCACACGCCCCAACACCTTGCCAGTGGAGTACCGGGCGTCCTCGCCCGGCCACCAAACTCGTGGATAGCGAGACGCAACTCCCGGCACTTCATCACGCTAGCCCGCCCGGCTGTATGACAATTTTCATCGAGTCCGGTTGCGGATGGGCAGCCAGCCTCAGCGCTTCCACACCGCTCTCCAGCGGGAAACGGTGGCTGATAAGCCGATCCAGATCCATTTCACCATTCATGACAAACCGCACCGATTCCTCCTGCAGATCGACCGACGCACTGTAGGAACCAAGCAAAGCTTTCTCATCCGCGCACACCGCAGCGGGATCAATCGTGGCCTCGCCGCGCAACGTCTGCGCAAATAGCAATACACGGCCTCCAGGACGCGCAGCATCCATCGCGGACCGAATCAGCCCACTCCCGCCGACTGCCAAAATCACAGCATCAGCCCCGCGTCCTTCGGTCATTCCGCGCACCGTCTGCCCGGCGTCACCCTTGGAAGCGTCAATCGTATGTATTAAGCCGAAGCTACTAGCCATTGTAAGCCTCGCCGTATACAAATCGGAAGTAATCACCCGAGCCCCCGCCCGCTTCGCCAGTGTCGCCAGGATCAGCCCAATCGGCCCCTGCCCGATCACCAGAACAGTCTCCCCAGCCTTTAGGCGAAGCGTCTCAATACCTTTGATGCAGGTGTTCACCGGCTCGACAAAACATGCCTGCTCATAAGTGACGCCATCCGGAATACGCACCGTCCCCTTCTCAACGATCCAGTCCATCACCCGTACATATTCCGCAAACCCTCCGCCCGAGGGCTCAAACCCAGCCGTGCATCCCACTTTTTTGTAAGTAGCGCATTGCGCGAAAGTTTTGTGCTGGCAGTAATAGCATTCCCGGCACGGGATATGATGAAACACCACCACGCGGTCGCCAACGCTGAACTCGCGAACCCGTCCTCCCACTTGCGCCACGACACCCGCAGTCTCGTGACCGAAAATACGAGGCGCCGAGTGCGACCCAGTAGAGATTTTCTTAAGGTCGGTCCCGCAAATGCCACAAGTGTGCACTCGAACCAGAATCTCTCCCGGCCCAACCTCCGGCACCGGAACTTCTTCCAGTCGCACATCGTCCACGCCGCGATAAACGATGGCTTTCATAGTCGAAGGGATCTCGCGCACTTCATTTTCCATCGCAAATGTTCGAGCAATTGCCATGACTAAATTATGCGCCTAATCCCAGCAACCCATGGCCATCAGCACAGGTCACGCACGAGACCAAAGCGACGATTCCTTGTCCACATGGTCGCGTCCCAAATAATTCTCAAGCGCGCTGCAGAGCGCCCGGCTCGCTCGCGCGCTATTCCGCGCCAGCGCAATGGTCGTCCTCCACAACCACGGGCGCAACGCCACATGACACGCGAATCCGACGGAATGAAAGCTCCCATCGTGCGCGACGAAGCTGTCGATCTCCGGCATACTGAAACCGGACGTGTCAGAAATGGCTTTCACAGCACCAAACCCGATCCCTCGAGCTTCAGCGCCTTGAGCCACGGCAGCGGCTTCCATATCCACTGCACCGGCGCCGTAAGCCTTGGCCAAGCGAATTTTCTGCTCCTTGCCGACCACGGTCGAGGAGCTCACCAGAATTCCCTCACCCGAGCCGACATCGGTACGAGCCCCATCGGCCGCATTGATCACCGTGCGCGGCTGCAGCACATCCCCCACGTCTAGCGATTCATCCAATGCTCCCGCAAACCCGACTGAAATCACCCGCTCCGGATTCACCTCCCGAATGATTGCCTCGGTCGCCCGGCGTGCGGCCTCGGCTCCAATCCCACCGCAAACCAAAGCCGTCTCGCCGTTTTCCGCCTGTCCATTTTCCGCTTTTCCATTTTCAAAGAGATGATATCGTCGTCCGCCGTGTTCGATCGTCCTGACCTTCCAGCCACGGATCAGCGGCCTAACCTCACGCTCCATTGCCGCAACAATCGCGATCTTCATGATGACGACCTAGCTGATTATGACGACCTGGCTGCTAAGAACACCGGTGTTGCATATGATTTTGGGTGGCGCAGCGGTTCACCGCTGCGATAACTGCATCGTTTTGATTCCGGCTTTAGCCGCTGCGGTCAGACGGCGCCGCGCACCCCTACGCATAGCCGTTCCCCCGAAACCACTCCACCGACCGCCGCAGCGCTCCATCCACTGGAACCATCCGCCAGCCCAACTCCCGCTCCGCTTTCGCCGAACTCACAAACATCAGCTTGCGTCCCATGCGCACCGCATCAATCGTAGCGCGCGGCTCGCGCCCCAAAAGCCGCCCCGTCACCATTTCGTCCGCGATTCCGGCCGCGAGCGCAAAAGCATACGGCAGCTTCACCGTCGGCGACGGCAAACCCGTGATCGCGCCCAGCCGGTCAAGAATCTGCTTCAACGTAAGATTCTCTCCCCCCAGAATGTAGCGCTCGCCCGTTCTTCCCTTCTCCAGCGCTTGCAGATGACCACGAGCGCACTCCGTTGCATCCACTAGGTTCAATCCCGTCTCCACGTAGGCCGGGAATCTTCGTTTCAAGAAATCCACCACGATTCGACCAGTCGGAGTCGGCTTAATATCCCGCTCGCCAATCGGCGTCGTAGGATTCACAATCACCACGTCGAGCCCAGATCTGGCCGCGTCGACCGCCACCTGTTCGGCCATGAACTTCGATCGCTTGTAATGCCCGATCATGTCCGCGAGCGATACCGGACTCGCCTCGTCAGCCACATGCCCGTTCCGAGAAGCAGAGGTTGACGCAAAGCCCATGGTCGCCACGCTCGACGTGTACACCACGCTCCGCACGCCCTGTTTCCGCGCGGCTTCGAGCAAAGAACGCGTGCCCTCGACATTCGAGCGATACATCTCGTCGGGATCGCGCACCCACAGCCGGTAATCGGCAGCGACGTGAAATACCACATCGCAACCAGTTATAGCCTTCTCAATCGAGCCTGCGTCGCGTAAATCACCGGCAACTCGATCGGCGTTCAGGTCACTAATGTTGCGAAGATCGCTGGAAGGCCGCACCAACAACCGTAAGTCGGCGCCCTGTTCCGCCAGCACGCGCGCAACATGACTCCCCAGAAATCCCGTGGCGCCGGTAACGAAAGCTTTCAAACCCAGTTCTCAGTTTTCGGTTCTCAGTTCTCGGTAAGAACCCAGTTAAGCCAGATCAGAACTATGTGCCCACTGACTTTTCTGAGAACTGAGAACTAGCTTGCAGCCTTGTCCGCCATCACCTTCGAATAGGTCGTGAGCGCGATCAGCGGGAAATACTCGCTATAGAGGTGATACTTCAGATAGAACACACGCGGAAAGCCCGTCCCTGTAAAGAAAGCCTCGTCCCATGAACCATCTTTATTTTGCGTGCGCAGAAGATAAGCCATGCCCCGGGCCACGCATTCGCTGCGTGTGTCACCCACCGCGAGCAGCCCCATGATCGCCCACGCCGTCTGCGAAGCCGTGCTCTCGCCCTGCCCGCGCAGGTTCGCATCGTCATACGACCCCACCGTCTCGCCCCAGCCCCCGTCGGCATTCTGCACAGAGCGCAACCACTCCGCCGCCTGCTGGACCATCGGATCGTTGCGGTCGACACCCATCGCTTCCAATGCGCGCAACACCTGCATCGTGCCGTAAATGTAGTTCACGCCCCAGCGTCCAAACCAGCTGCCGTCCGGCTCCTGCTCTTTACGAATAAACCTGATCGCCCGCTTCACCGCCGGATGATTCTGGTCATACCCATAAGTAGCAAGACACTCCAGAATGCGGCCGGTAATGTCAACCGTTGCCGGATCCAGCATGGCATTGTGATCGGCAAAGGGCACATACTGAAACACCATGCGGTCATTGTCTTTGTCGAAAGAAGCCCAGCCTCCGTTTTTGCACTGCATCGACAAGATCCAATCAATCGCCCGTTGCACCGACTCACTCTGATAGCGCCCATTCGGGTGCTCAACCCGGCTCAGCCCCAGGCAGACCATGGCACTGTCATCCACGTCAGGGTAGAACTCATTGTTAAACTCAAAATACCAGCCGCCCGGCTCGCCCTTCGGATTCTTGATCTTCCAATCTCCCGGCTTGCGCACCTGCTTCTGCAGCATCCAATTGGCAGACCTCACCAGCCGCGGATCGCTAGCCGGCACTCCCGCCTCGCCCAGCGCAAACAACGCATACGCCGTATCCCACACCGGAGACATGCAGGGCTGCATGCGGAATGTATCGCCCTCCTCGATCCCCAACTTCTCAAACTCGTCGAACGCCCGTATAAACTGCGGATCGTCCACCGAATACCCCAGGCAGCGCAGCGCGATGATCGAGTTCATCATCGACGGATAAATCGCACCCAGGCCATCGCTCATCTCAAAGCGCTCCAGCATCCACTTCTCCGCCTTCTTCAAAGCCAGCGAACGCAACGGGCGTATGTGCACACGTTCAAACCAGTGGGTCAAGCGATCGAACAACAAAAAGAAATTGCGCCACGACACCCGTTTCTTAGACCAGCGCAGATGCATGCGCGATTTATCGCGTCCGCCAACGAAAAGGTCTTCCACTCCCATCTCATCGGGAATTTTCTTGAAGGGCTTCTTGGCGTAACAGATCGAAAGCGGCACCAGAATGGCTCGCGACCACGAAGAAATTTCGTAAATATTGAACCAGAACCAATTCGGAAACAGCACAATCTCCGGCGGAACAGCGGGCACGGCATCATAATCGTACTGCCCAAAGAAACAGAGATAGATCTTGGTAAAGGTATTGACCTCGGTCACCCCGCCCATTTCCAGGATCTTCTTACGCGCGCGCTTCAGCGCTGGATGCTCCGCCCTAAACCCAGCCAGCTTCAGCCCAAAGTAAGCCTTCACCGAAGCGCTGACGTTCGAAGGACCCGCTGCGTAAATGCTCCACCCTCCATCCTCATTCTGATGATTGAGAATATACCGAGCCGCCTTGTCAAAGCGCTCCTGATTGCCCGTGCCGAGCAACATATGAAGCAAAATGTAATCGGATTCAAGCGTGGTATCCGCTTCCAACTCGCCGCACCAGTACCCATCTTCGCGCTGCTGCGAAAAAAGATACTTGCGCGCGGCGTCAACAGCTACCGCAACCCGGCTCGCCAGGTCGTCAATCCTTCCAAACCGCATCTGCGGAGCCGAAGTCGAACCTTTCCCCGAGGTAGGCGCGGAACCACTCGTGGAACCGCTCGCAGAACCAAGTGCAGAACTACGCGCAGGATGCGACGAAGTTGCTGACGCGTGTGTCGAACTATAGGGGAAGAATTCTTCCATCGTTGCTCCGAACTAACGCTCCAAACTATACTTCCGCCGCCGCGCCCGCCGGTGCCGCCGCGATCGTCTCCACGATTTCCGGAGGCAATCCAAAGCGCACGTTTTCAGGCATAATTTCCAATTCCTGTACGTCGCCAAAGCCCTGTCCCGCCAAGTACTCCACCACTTCCTGCACCAGATGCTCAGGAGCCGATGCTCCCGCAGTCAGGGCCACCGTCTTAACTTCATGTAACCACAACGGCTGAATATTGTTGCAGTCATCAATTAGATGCGCCGGGGTGCCCAAACTGCGAGCCACTTCCACCAGCCGCTTCGAATTCGAACTGTTGTCGGAGCCAACCACCAGCAGCAAATCCGCATCGGAGGCCACGTGTTTCACCGCAACTTGCCTGTTTTCCGTGGCATAGCAGATGTCCTGCGCTGCCGGCCCCTTAATATTCGGGAAGCGCTTGCGCAGCGCGCCAATGATGTCGCGAGTCTCATCCAGGCTGAGCGTAGTCTGCGTCAGGTAGGCCACGCGGCTTGGGTCAGGCAATGTCAAGGAAGCCACTTCCGCCGGCGACCCAACCACCTGCGTCACCGCAGGCGCCTCGCCCAGCGTCCCAATCACCTCATCATGATCGCGGTGCCCGATCAGGATTAGCGAATACCCTTCCTTGGCGAACTTCACCGCCTCCACATGCACCTTGGTCACCAGCGGACAAGTAGCGTCAATCACCCGCAGATTCCGCGCCTTGCTGGCTTCGCGCACCTCGGGAGAAACGCCGTGCGCGCTATAAATGACGCGTTCGCCCTCCGGCACCTCGTCCACGCCATCGACAAAGATCGCGCCCTTCTGTTGCAGTTCTTCAACCACAAACCGGTTGTGGACAATCTCCTTGCGCACATAAATCGGCCGTCCAAAGGCCTCGAGCGCGATCCGGACAATATCAATAGCCCGCACCACCCCCGCGCAGAATCCGCGCGGCTTCAACAGCAGTAACGTCTTAGTGTGCGAGTTCTTCCTCGGCAAGCTGCTGATCTCAGGCAATTCGACCCCCACCCAACTAAGCTACACTTTCTCTTAATAGAAGATGCTTAAAGGGTATCGAAAGATGCACCCCCGGTCAATGTAAGTCTTTGAGGATGTGACGATTAGCAGCGGACAGGGAAAACGGACGGGTGAATGGCGGGCACTCGCGGGGCGAGTTTACCAGATTCGGCGCACGTCATAAGCATCGAGCGCTCGATCAGCGCTCAGGATAGGCGCGCCCATAGCTTGCGCCTGCGCTACCAGCAACCGATCGAACGGATCTCGATGATGCAAAGGCAGCAGACCGGCTCTTATTGCGTGTTCTAGGCTGATAGGTAGTTCGGCGAAGCCCTCGCGTTCTATCAGCCCGTGCAGTCCTTGAACCAGCGACGGCGTGTTGAACTTGCCAAGGTTGACCTTGATCGCCAATTCCCAACCGACGGCGGCTGAGATCAGAACCAGGTTTCCTGAGCTTGCGATTATAGTAGCTGCACGCTTCGAAAGGCCCGTCGCGCCCTCAAACCACCAGATCACTGCGTGTGTATCGACGAGAACTTCCATTGACGGTCTGGACTCGCTACTCGAACCGCCTACTTGAAACCAAGATCGTTCAATTCACGGTCCGTGAGCGGCGCAAACGCATCTTCCGTGTAGGAGAGTTTCCCTTTCCAGGCTCCAGGTTTGCGACGGCCCTGTTTGTCTTCGATCGCAACCAAACGCACCACCGGCTTCTTCCCGCGAGCGATCACAATCTCTTCCCCCCGGCAAGCCCTCTCAATCAGCCGCGAAAGCTCGGTTTTCGCCTTGTGGATGGTGATGGTTTCCATGGCTGAATGTTAGCTAACCTTTCTTAGCTAAGTCAAGCATCGCATTTGTCTTTGCCCAAATCAGGAATTCAAGGGTCAGCTTAATCATCCCCCCCATGTTTTCGATAGCACGAAAACGCATTGGCCCCTGCCCAACTGGGCCATTGCGCGTCCTTTCTAGTCAAAGTTCAATTGTGGCAGAATTTCCCGGGTAACCCCATAACACAATTCTACGATTCCAGGACCCAGTAGGAGGCATGCTATGCAACAGAAAGTGTCTGTCCAACGGCTGCAAGCTCTGACAGCAATCCTTTTCATCGGTCTGCTCTGCGCAGCCTTATCGACTGCTTCAACGGCTCAAACTATCACCACTTTCGAGGCCTTAGGCTCAGGCACGAAATCGGGTGAAGGAACCCTCCCCTACGGCATCAACACAGCTAAAGACATCACCGGATATTACGAGGACTCAAGCGCTATCTATCATGGCTTCGTGCGCTCCAGTGGAGGCACCATCACCGGCTTCGAGGCTACCGGCGCAACCGATACCGAGGCCTTCGGCATCAACACGGCCGGCGACATCACTGGGGTTTGCGTGGTGGGCAAGGTAGAAGAGGGCTTCGTGCGCGCCTCCGATGGCACTATAACGAACTTTGAACCTTCCGGCGCAAAGGCAACCGTGGGCACCGCCATCAACACCTCGGGCGAAATTGGCGGGTACTATGAGGACGCGAGTGGCGTGATCGAAGGTTTTGTGCGCTCCGCCAGCGGCACCATCACACCTTTCGCTGTTTCCGGCGCAGCCGCGACCCACGTCTACGCCATCAACGATGGAGGATCGGTTGCCGGCGATTCCAGCACCAAAACCGGCGCATCTGAGGGCTTCGTGCGCGCTTCCAGTGGCACAATAACCAGCTTCAATGTTACAGGCGCTGGCACAGCCGCTGATCAGGGAACGTACGTTTTCGGCATCAATAAGTCAGGAACGATAGCAGGATACTCCATAAACTCGGGCGGCGTGTCTACCGGCTTTGTACGTTCTTCCACTGGCAAAATAACCACCTTCGGTGCTCCAGGAGCGGGCACAGCCAAAGGTGAGGGCACTTTTGCCACAGCCATCAACACGTCTGGAGTAATCGTGGGGTTCTACATTGACTCGAGGAAGGTGAATCACGGCTTCGTGCGCGCCGCCAATGGCACGATAACCACCTTCGAGGCTACGGACGCAGGCACGAAATCCGGTCAGGGGACCAGAGTCTATGGCGTTAATACAGCGGGCGATGTCACCGGGCCCTTTAAGGTTGAAAGCGGTGAGTTGGAAGGCTTCGTGCGGACACCATAATCTGAAACATGTCGCGTAGAGACGGGGCTTGCCCCGTCTTGGCATCGTCCGTCAGATCGGATTCGAGCAGGAAGGGGAAGTGCTACGCGAGCTCTGCCGTAAGTTGCCGGGAATACGTCGTGCTTCCTTCGATAGTGTGATTCTGGCGCAGCCCGCGAAGCCTACCCGTTCGCCCGAATCATCTGCTCAGCGTGCTTCCGCGAAGTCTCAGTAAGCTTGGCCCCCGACAGCATGCGCGCGACCTCTTCAGTGCGTTCTTCGCCACTAATCTGCCGAACCGTAGTCTCAGCGCGTCCACTAGCTTCGCGCTTCTCGATCACGTAATGATGATCGGCAAAGGTCGCAATCTGCGGCAAGTGTGTGACGCAAAGCACCTGACTGCTTTTCGAGAGCGCCTTTAGCTTCTTGCCCACGGCCTCGGCAGCGCGCCCTCCGATGCCGGTATCGATCTCATCAAAGACTAATGTGCGTTGCGCCGCTGCCGATTTCTTCTTGGTAGTCGAATTGCCCACCGCATTCGTCCCCGCCTCAACGCTAGCCTTCAAAGCCAGCATGACGCGCGAAAGTTCGCCACCCGAGGCAATCTGCTCCAGTGGACGCAACGTCTCACCCGCATTAGTCGAGATGCGATAGACGACCTGATTGATCCCCGAGGCTGTCCAATGCTCTTCGCCGTCGTTTTCATCCACAGCAATACGGAAACTGGCGCGCATCGCCAGATCGTTGATCTCCGCTTCGACCAACTTCTCTAATTTCCGTCCTGCCTCCGACCGTTTGCGCGACACGGCGCGGGCCGCCTTGCGATACTCCCCTCCTGCAACAGCGAGCATCGCCCGAAGTTCCAGCAATGCTTGATCTTTATTTTCCATCTCCAAAAGCTTGCGCCTTACCTCCTCGCCGAACGCTAAGGTCTGCTCCAGTGTCGGCCCATATTTGCGCTTCAGCCGATCCAACAGCGCCAGACGCTCTTCGATCTCGGCCAGACGCTCGGGCGAAGCCTGGATTCCTCCCGCATAATCGCGCAACGTCGCGCCCACATCCTCGACGCTGATGCGCGCCGACTCAAGCGCCGCGAGCGCTTCCTGAAACTTTGCCTCATAGCGGCCCAGCTCTTCGAGATGCTTCTGTGCGGCACGCAGGCTCGATGAAGTCGAAGCATCGCCCTCATAGAGCAAATCGAAAGCGCCGATCGCCGCTCCGTAAATCTTCTCGGCATTCGCCAGGACGCGCCTTTCGGCGTCGAGTTTTTCGTCTTCGCCTGCCACCAGACGCGCCTCTCCGATTTCACGGCACTGAAAGTTCCACAAATCCAGAAGCCGCATCCGATCCTGCTCGTCCCGTTCGAGTTCGGCAATGCGCTCGCGAATCTGCTTCCACTGCGCGAACGCGGCAGATACATCCTTCAACTCGACACCCGCGTAAGCGTCGAGCAAATCCTGCCGCGCCGCCGCGTCGAAGTTTACGATGGATTCATTTTGCGCGTGGATTACCGCCAGGTGAGGCGCAATCTGCTTAAGCACAGCTACAGTCGCAGGCTGATTATTGACGAAGACGCGCCCCCTGCCGCCGGGAGCGATTTCACGCCGCAAAATCAGCGCACTATTCTCCGCATCCAGCCCGTTTGTCTCCAGGATGTGTTCGATCGCCCGCGCCGCCGCTCCCTCGCTCTCAAACACCGCCGCGATCACGGCTCGTTCCGCTCCCGTCCGAATCACTTCCGGAGAAGCCTTGTCGCCGAGCAATAGCCCGAGGGCATCAATCAAGATCGACTTCCCCGCCCCGGTCTCTCCGGTTAGAAGATTCAGTCCTGCCGCGAATTCAATCACGACATTGTCAATCACCGCGTAATTTTCAAGTCGAAGTTCGGCCAGCACAAAATTCCTGAGATCTGCGACTTACAAACCGATTTGCAAACCGATTTTACAAATGATGTGCAAATTATTGCGCATCACAGCATAGAGCCGTGTCCAGCGCGATACATCGAGCTCTGCTGTGCACTAACGATTACTCCGAATACCCTTCCGATTTTGCCTGGCGACCAGATGGATCGTGAAGATATGTCCATGCGATCCTTCCTACCAGTCATCGTCGTAGAGTTGATCGTTTGTCTGCTGTCGGTGTCCGCATCGGCGCAACGGCTTGAATGTGTCCCCTGCACTTACGGTTTCGGTGACGTGAACACGGGCACGTCCACTTCCTATTCCATCCAGCTCACGAATACCGGCACTGCAGCGTTGACTATCCTTTCCATATCGGAGCAGGGCAGCGCATTCTCATCCGGCAATTTCTCCTTGCCAATGACTCTTGACTCCTGGGTAAGCGTCGAGTTGCCCGTTATTTTCACGCCGACTGCCACAGGATACACCGACGGCACCTTCACGCTCACAAGCAACACTGAGAATCCGATTCTCACCATCGCTGTCTCGGGGACGGGGACAGGGACCGGCACCGCCCCCACGAAACTCACGGTCTCCCCTGCAACGCTCAACTTCGGGAGCGTTACGGTGGGATCGAGTGCCACCCTTCAAGCTACGCTCACCGCTTCGAACGGTGCAGTGACGCTATCGTCGCAACAAATGACGAACTCAGAGTTTGCGATCGTCGGGCTCGATCTTCCAGTCACGATAGCGGCAGGAAAGAGCATCACCGTTACGATTGAATTCACTCCGAATGGCTCCGGCGCGGCAGCCGGCCTAGCAGAATTCGCCAGCAATGCGGAGAACTCCCCCGCGGATCAACAACTGCAGGGCACAGGCGTCGCCAAAGCAAGCGCGAAGTTATCGGTCAGCCCTGCGTCCCTAAGTTTTGGTAAGGTCACGGTGGGATCGAGCGCCAGTCTAAAGGCTACGCTTACCGCCTCGAATGACGCCGTAACCATTTCCTCGGACCGGTCGACAAGCTCCGAGTTTTCCGTCGTCGGGCTCGATCTTCCAGTGACCATTCCAGCCGGAAAGAGCACCCCGGTGACCATCCGATTCACCCCGAGTAGTTCCGGCGCCGACCCCGCCAAGGTGGGATTCATCAGCAATGCCGCGAACTCGCCAACACTCCAACTGGTTAAAGGTACGGGCATCGTACAGGATGCCCCCAGCGTCTATCTTTCCTGGGATGGGGTGAGCGGGGCAGTCGGATACAACGTGTTGCGCGGAACCGCCAAGACCGGCCCCTTCCATGAGATCAACACCACGACCGACTCTTCGACCAATTACACAGACTCTACAGTCGTCGCGGGCAACACCTACTATTACGTCACTACCGCTGTGAACGCCCAGGGTCAGCAATCCGGCTATTCAAATGTCACTGAGGCTGTGATTCCACAGTAGAGATTAGTCATTGATTCATCAAGATTTTCAATCAATGACTCAATCCTTCAATGCCTCAATAATTCATTGACCGATGCGATACCCTGGGCAGCCGCACCGCCGCACTGGTCTATAATTATTAACGGGGACTTTCCGAAACCGATGCATTTTTCTTCCGTCCTGCTGTTCTTTGTCGGCGGCGAAATCGTTGATCTCGTCCTTCAGACCGGTCCGGTCGCCAAAACCGCGCTTCTCCTGCTCATCGCCTTCAGCGTGCTCTCCTGGGCGGTGATTCTTTCCAAGTGGAGGCTGATTAGCCGCGCCCGCTCGCAAAGCGGACGCTTCATCCGCGCCTTCCACAAGGCGCAGCGCCTGCAAGACATTGCTCCGGTGGCAGAACAGTTTCGTCCCAGCCCGCTGATAGGCGTATTCGAAGGCGCAGTCGCGGAGTTCAAGCGCCAGATGGGGACAACCGGCGGCATTCACAACCTCGTCTCCATTCAGCGTGCCATGCAGATCGCGTCTTCCGAGGAAATTACACGTCTCGAACGCAATGTTGCGTGGCTGGCAATTACAGGCGCTGTCACGCCCTTTATAGGACTCTTCGGAACCGTCTGGGGAATCATCGATGCATTCCACGGCCTGGGCACGGCTGGAGCCGCAACTTTGCGCGCGGTCGCTCCCGGAATTTCCGAAGCTCTGGTCACGACAGCCGCCGGCCTTGCCGCCGCCATCCCTGCCGTGATCGCCTATAACCTGATTATTGGCTCGATTCGCGAAATGGCCTCGCGCAACGACGACTTCACCCTGGAGATGCTGAACCTGGTGGAGCGGCAAACCGTGGAGGCGCCACAACTCACCGAGGCGCGGCGCTAATGGCTTTTACCTCCGCCAACGGACGCACGCAGAGCGCTCTCGCCGACATCAACATCACTCCGCTCGTCGATGTGGTTCTCGTGCTCCTCATCATTTTTATGGTCACCGCGCCGGTGTTGCAATCAGGAATCGAAGTCAACGTTCCCCACACGCGCACGGTCAAAGAGATCACCGAAGAGCGGCTTGTCATTAGCATCGACAAGTCGCAAAGAGTTTTCCTCGGCAACGATCCCATCAACATCAACCAGATCGCAGCACGCCTGAAGCAGAAGATTCGCGATCCGCAGCACCAGGCGATTTATTTACGCTCAGACGAAGATGTTCCCTTTGGCGCCTTCGCCACTGTAATGGACGCCATCAAACAATCGGGCATCAGCAACGTAAGCATTGTTACCCAGCCCATCGACGCCCATGGGCATCACTGATATCGACGATGAAATAAACGATGTACACCGACATCTATTCCGAACACGGGCAGTTGGGCCGGCCTCTCGTCTGGTCGCTCGGGCTGCATCTCGCCTTCGCGGGGTTCGTCGTACTCTACGCGGTGTTCGTGAACGGCATACGGGGTTCCAGCTGGGGCAGCGGAGGCGGAGGCGATGCCATGGGAGCGACGCTCGTGAGCTCAGTTCCCTTACCCGCCAATCCAACCGAGACGACGAACGTCCTGGCAACGGAATCCAAGGGTCTGTCGCAATCGCAGCCCGCTGTGCCGGAGAAAGAGCCGGAAGCGATTCCGATTCCCGACAAAAACACGAAGACAAAAATAAAGTCTGCTCCGGTGAAAACTGCGACGCAACGCAAGCCTGAACCGGAACAGGCCGAATCGAATCGAATTCCGTATGGTGAAGGTGGTCCGGTCAGCGGCCCCTACACCATGAACGCCGGCGCCGCGAAGGGCGGATTTGGTTTCACCGGTAGCGGCGGCGATTTTGGCAGCCAGTTTGCATGGTACGTCGAGGCAGTGCAGCGAAAGGTCACGGAAAACTGGCTGAAATATGAAGTCGATCCGCGAATTCAGGAGGCGAAACGCGTCTATCTGACATTCGATATCGCACGCGACGGCCATCCGTCGAATGTCCAAATCGAACAATCGAGTGGCGTGCCGTCGCTGGACCAATCGGCGGTTCGCGCGCTCCAGCGCATTGATACCTTCGGCCCGTTACCGCCAAATTATTCTGGAAGCAAAGTATCTGTAGAATTTTGGTTTGATTACAAGCGATAAGTCGGTCGTTAGTCGCTGGTCATTAGTCGTTGGCTAGCAAGCGGGGTTCGCTGGTTGCCGAACGACTAACGACCGTCGACTTACACAGGAGTACAAATTGAGTAACTCGGCTCGACCATCTCGCCTTCACGCCTTAATCGCGCTCGCCTCGCTCATCTTGTTGGCGACCACCGGCTCCGCGCAAGATTGGATCCGCACTGGCACCGGCCTCGGCGTCGAGCGCGTGCGCCTGGCCGCGGCCGACTTCAAGCCTTCGACCTCCGACGCCAACAACGTCAACCTGCTGAAGACATTTAACGACACGCTCTGGAACGATCTCGACAGCGCTGGGATTTTCGATCTCGTCTCCAAGAGCTTTTATCCGCTGCAGGAACCAGGTCAGCCCTCCGAAGTCAACTTCACCGCCTGGAATTCCCCGCCTCCCAACACCTCCATGCTCGCGTTCGGCAACCTCGGCGCTGCGGCCGGCAAAGTCACGGTGCAGGGATGGCTCTACGACGTAAAGAACGAAAAGTCGCCGCAGGTGCTCGGCAAACAATACACCGACAATGCGACGCCCGACGCGGTACGGGTGATCGCGCATAGGTTCGCCGACGAAATCATCTTCCGCCTGGGCGGTGGCGTACAAGGCATCGCCGAAACCAAAATCTATTTCGTCAGCGAGCGCTCGGGTCACAAAGAAATTTGGATGATGGATTACGATGGCGCCAACCAGCAGCAGATTACGCACCTGGGAAGCATCTCGCTGTCTCCACGCATCTCCCCCGACGGCTCGCGTCTGGCGTTCAGTTCGATCAACAAGGGCGGTTGGGAAATTATGATGTATTCGTTCGATCTGAACCGCATGGTCAGCTTTCCGCGTTTCGGCGGTATGAATCTATCGCCATCCTGGTCGCCCGATGGCAAGCTCGCGTTCTCGTCATCCCGCAACGGCTATCCCAACATTTTTGTCGTGGATCAGTCCGGAGGAAATTCGCACCGCTTGACCAACGACAAAGGCCCGGACGTTTCGCCAACTTGGAATCGCAAGACCGGTAGCCAGATCGCATTCGTCAGCGGACGCACCGGCCTGCCGCAGATTTACACCATCGACGCCGACGGCACGAACCTACAGCGCATTACCGATCAAGGCTATGCCGTTTCCCCCAACTGGTCGCCCAACGGGCAATTTCTAACGTTCTCTTGGGAGCGCAAGTACGGCGCGGGAGAACCAGGTTCCAATGACATTTACCTAATGGATGCTGCGAGCAAGCAGTGGGTGCAACTGACGCACGACTCGGGACGAAACGATTTTCCTTGCTGGTCTCCCGACGGTCGCCACATCGTCTTTCAATCCCACCGCTCGGGCAGCGATCAGATTTGGACCATGCTGGCGGATGGCACCAATGTAAAGCAGTTGACCTTTAAGGGCAGCAACACCCAGCCCAATTGGAGCTGGAAATAGCTTGCAATTAGTTTGGAAACCGAAAGATGGTTCCAGTAGCAAGTAAGGTTCGCACCACGGCTGACATTCTGAAATGAGAAGTAAGCTTTGTATCAGGGCACGCCTTCAGGCCTCGCACAGGAGTTGAGCGATGAGAGCGCCTTCAGGCGCTGCGGATAGAGATTGAAATTCGACGAACGATTATTAAGAAACGGTCTTGCGGCTAGCTGACAGTGCGCCCTGCAGTCAAGCTGCACCCTATGCTGCGGGCGCACGAAAACTGGAGGACCTTGTGAAGCACGCAACGAGACACGGAATGACGATCAACACAATCACGATAACCAGATGCGCTACCCTGATATTTGCCCTGGGTGCAGTTATGTTCTTGGGCGCATGCCATAAAAAGGTCGCGCCCCCGCCACCACCGCCACCGCCCGCGCCCAACGCTCCCACGGCTTCGCTCTCGGCGAATCCGAACACGCTTAATCCGGGCCAGTCCACGACCCTCACCTGGCAGACCACCAATGCGACCGACGTCAGCATCGACGGCATCGGCCCTGTGGATACAAGCGGCTCGCGTCAGGTTACTCCCGCCGAATCGACGACGTATCGTCTCATGGCGAAAGGTCCGGGCGGAACTCAAGATGCCACCGCTCGCGTCACCGTCAACGCCGCGCCCGCGCCGCCACAGGAAACGTCTAACGCCACCGAAGAAGAACTCTTCGCGCAAAACGTGAAGGACGTCTACTTCGACTATGACAAGTACGATATAAGACTGGCCGATCAAGGCGTTATTCAGGGCGATGCCCGCTTCCTGCAGCAGCATCCCAACATCCGAATCACGGTCGAGGGACACTGCGACGAGCGCGGCTCCACCGAATATAACTTGGCTTTGGGCGCGAATCGCGCAGACGCTGTGAAGAACGCGCTCATACAGGCTGGAGTTGCTGGCGATCGCATCAAAACCATCAGCTACGGCAAAGAAAAACCGTTTTGCTCAGAGTCCAACGAAAGTTGCTGGCAGCAAAATCGCCGCGGCCACTTCGTTTACGAGAAGTAAGCAGAGCACTGTGGGGACGGGCCTCTCACCCGTCCCCGAATTTGTAACAGGATTGATCCAGCGAATTTGTAGCAGGATCGATTTTGGGTGGCGCAGCGGTTTACCGCTGCGATTATCGCCTTATTCACTTGTCGGCTTTAGCCGCTGAGGAACACGACTATGAAATCCCGCGTCGCGCTAGCTCTCACACTATTCCTGATCGTCACTATAGTTCCCGCCCACGCCGTCAACAAGGACCTCATCGAACTGCAGACCCAGGTCACTCAACTGCAGCAACAGATGACCGCGATGAAGCAGTCTTTTGACGAGCGCATGGGTGTCATGAAGAACCTGCTCGACCAGAACACCGACGCCTCCAATAAAGTGAGTGCCGCGATCAACGAACTGCAATCCTCGATCAACAAACAGCAGCAGGATCGGTCCGGTCAGGTCGACCAGATGTCCGGACAAATCCAGGCTCTCAACGACACCATGGACGAACTGAAAGTCCGCCTCGCCAAGCTGAGCAAGCAACTCGAGGACATGTCGGCCGCGCAGCAGTCTATGGCTTCGCAGCAGGCGCAAGCCCAGCAGCAACAGCAGGCCCTAGCCCAGGCCCCTCCGCCAGACGTGCTCTACAACAACGCTCTGCGCGATTACAACGGCGGCAAAAACGATCTGGCCAGCCAGGAATTCAGCGACTACATCAAGTTCTATCCCAATACAGACCTGGCCGGAAACGCTTATTTTTATCTAGCCGAACTGCAGTTCAAGGCGGGCGATTACCAGTCGGCGGTCACCAACTACGATTTGGTTTTGCAAAATTTTCCCAGCGGAAACAAAGCTGCCTCCGCGCAACTCAGAAAGGGATTGGCTCTGATCGAACTCGGAAAACAGGATGAAGGTATTGAAGAACTGAGGCACGTCATCCAACGTTATCCACGCACGAATGAAGCCACCCAGGCGCGAGAAAAATTAAGAAAGCTAGCCCCAACAGTGCCGAAAACTCACTAGACTTACCGGGGGGAGAGCCGGGCGTCCCCCGCCCGGCCACTTCAAAAGCAAACGTCCGAGACTGTCATTCCACTGAAATATTTGTCACGGATGCGGTGCAGCATTAGGCACTCTAACCCCGCCCTCAATCTTCGGGATACCAAAATGTCCCCCCAGATGCGAGAGGTCAAGCGGACTAATCGAACCAGAAACTGCGATAAGGTCGACCTCTCTCGGCTTCTCTATAAGAGCTGCAACATTACTGATCGCGTTATTTTCCAGCCGCAGCCAGAGGTTTGTAACTCCATGGCCTCCGACGTTCTCGTCGTGCATCACCTGTTTCCAACCTGCGGCACGGTACTCCTCCTTGAGCGACAGCAGAGCTGCTGAGTCATAATTCGAACCCGCCGAATACCGGAAGCTATGAACTGAAACCCCATTGACGCCAGCAATCACACGGCGCAAGTCCTCGCTATCAGGATCGAGCTTCGACGCCATCACCAGCATGGAGTGGTCAAGGGTAAACTCGGTTTTCGAGGACGCGCCTTGCCGCAAGGCCTCAACCCCGCGGGGAACAAACTCGCGCGGCTGCGGTGCCGCCCCAGATTGCTGCGGGGCTTGCGCATCGGTAAGAGCTGCCAAGGCGACGGCAATGCATGCCAGGAAAACAAAACGCCAGAATGTCATATGTATCTAAGACTCAAGGGCGGATACCCCAACTGACAGAACCCATTAGTGCTCTCAGCAACTAAGAACCCTTTTCCGCGAATTTAGTTGCACCAAAACAGCAGTGCGCCAAATCAAACCACGTCCGCCGCCGTGGTCGCCTTCTCCGCCAGCACACTGTTGCTCGGCCGCAGCGTGACAAAATCGGTCTGCACGCTCTCCCAGCCCTGAATCAGGAAGCCATAGGAATCGAACAATTGGCGAATTTGGTTCCGTTGCCATCCAGCAATCTCTTCCAGAATCGGCACCAGCGTAGGCAATGCATTATCGCTCAGCACCGTCCGCTTTGCGATCTGTGCGACCAGCTTCGATTCTGAAACGGCAATGGTGAAGCCGTCGCGCCGGTTCACGTGCAACATTACGTGAATGTCGGAGCTGCCATCCCCCACATAAACAATATGGTCGGCGGGAATATCGAGTTCTTCCTCGAGTTGATCCAACCGAGTCACTTTGCCATAGCCCGCCGTGGCGCGCACCAGGCTTTCAATCTCGCCCGAGGCTTTGTACTTGAACTCGGTGCCAAAGATATGATCCTCCGGCACAATCCCCTCCAACGCCGATTGGATCACTTCTACCGGCGACGCCGAGATCACGTAAAAATCAAAGTGGAAACCATCGATCTTCCGGTCGAGGATCTCATAAACCTGCTTGATGTTTTCCTTGAGACGAATCAGCTTGCCCGCTTTGATCAAGTCGTCGCGCCGCACGCGCGAACGGAACTCCGGATCATGCAAGAGTAGATAAGAAAGTTCGGCGCCCTGCTGAACCAGGTTCAGCTTCGCCATGCCTTTAGCCTTGCGCTCGAATTCCTTGACAGAGATGCCAAGCAGTTCGCTCAAAACGTAACCCGTATCGTTAAAGGTCAACGTCTGATCGAAGTCGCTGGCAAAGAGATAATGTTTACGAAAATTGCTAACCATACCCCATTTTAGGTTCACAATCGGGTTAATACACTATTAAATTTACCAATGATAGCTATTACAACAAGTTGCAGCGCCCGGATAGCTACCAGTGGGTATTGCCCAAGGGCAGCTTTCAGCGTAACCTACGCTGTGCACTTATAAAAGAAATACCCGGAAAGGCCCAACATGACAAAGAGCACCAGCGATCATCTTCTCAATGATTCCGACCGTGGGAAGGGTTCCCAGGAGCCGGACGAACGTAACCAAAGCGGTAACAACTCCATGCAAGGCCAGCTTGGCCACCGTAACCCCGACCCCATGCAAGACGGCGCCGACAGCGATTTCCCTGAGCCCGGCCACAGCCCCGAACATTCGTTTCAAGGTGAATTGCAGAAAAAGAAGACCGGCTAGCATCCCGCAAACTAAACAATGGAGCGACGGGCGTCTTCGCCCGTCTCGCTGTCATCAATTTGCGTCGACGTAGCTGTTTCGCGGTGCCGGCCGAGACGCTTTGACTGAAACTGAGTCCTTCTCATAACTCCGGTCATCTTATTTCACTGTCGAGTTCCATACGATTACAACATTTCCACCACGCAGAATTCATGAGGAAGAACCATGCCGAAAATGAGAGCTGTTCAAGTTGCCAAACCCGGAGCAGACTTCGAACTGGTCGAAAAAAACATTCCCGATCCCGGCCGCAACCAGGTCAGAATTAAAGTGGAAGCCTGCGGCGTCTGCCATAGCGACGTGCTCGTAAAAGAGGGCCTTTGGCCCGGCATCCAGTATCCCAGAATTCCTGGACACGAAATCGCCGGCCGCATTGACGCCGTTGGCGCCGACGTTACCAACTGGAAGCCCGGTCAGCGCATAGGTGTCGGATGGCACGGCGGCCACGATTTCACCTGCGAGGCCTGCCGCCGTGGCGATTTCATCAACTGCCAGAACGAGCAGATCACCGGCTTCAGTTACGATGGCGGCTACCAGGAATACATGGTTGCGCCCAGCGAGGCGGTCGCCGCTATCCCGGATGATCTCCCCGCACCGGACGCGGCGCCGTTGCTCTGTGCCGGCATCACGGTCTTCAATGCGCTTCGCAATTCGGGAGCACGCGCCGGCGATCTGGTTGCCATCCAAGGCATCGGCGGACTCGGCCATCTAGGGGTCCAATACGCGCGACAGATGGGCTTCCGCACATTCGCCATCGGCCGGGGCAAGGACAAAGAAGAGTTGGCGCGCAAACTGGGCGCCACTCACTACGTCGATACTGCCACGGTCGATCCGTCGGCTGAACTGCAAAAGTTCGGAGGTGCCCGCATCATTCTCGCTACCGCTCCCGACGCGAAAGCCATGTCTGCGCTGTTAAACGGCCTCTCGCGCAACGGCAAATTGGTCGTGGTCGGCGCGAGCGGCGACGCGATGGCGGTCTCTCCCGTTCAGTTGATCACGGGCCGCACGTTTATTCAGGGCTGGGCCTCCGGTATCGCCACCGATTCCGAAGACACCATGCGATTCAGCGTGCTTTCGGGAGTCCGTCCCATGATTGAAAAGTACCCGCTGGAAAAGGCCGCCGAAGCTTACGACCAGATGATCAGCGGCCGCGCCAGATTCAGAGTAGTGCTGACGATGTAGTGAGTGTAGTGACGAGGCTCAGCCACGTCACTGTTCGCGCAAGGACGGACGCATGAGTCCGTCCAAGCCGAGCGCAGTTCGGCGTCTTCGCGCCACAACCGGCTATTAACTCGCAGGTAACTAAGGGTACTTATATACTTAGCTGATGTGCCTATAGAAATCGGACATGTGGAGGCGATCTTCCGGTATCCCGTGAAGTCCATGGGTGGGGAACGACTCGAAGTCGCGAACCTGGGCTGGCACGGCCTCGATGGTGACAGACGCCTGGCATTCCGTCGTATCGATGACCGCAGCGGGTTCCCGTGGCTATCAGCAGGCAAGCTTCCCGACCTCGTCCTGTTTGCTCCGCTACCCCGTGAAGACGGTGCCCAGGGAGACCTTCACCTTCCCACGCATGTTCGCACACCAGACGGCGTAGAGATGCCCGTCTTCGGGGACGGCTTGGCCAAAGAGGTCGGACGCCGGTACGGGGCTCCCGTCGAGATTATGCAGTTGAAGCATGGCATCTTCGATGAGGCGAGCCTATCCGTGATCGCCTCCGATACGGTGCGCGAGATCGGACGACTCGCAGGGCTGAGCCCGGACGTGCGACGATTTCGCCCGAATGTTGTGGTTCGTTTACTACGACCGGTTCCATTCCAGGAGGATGAGTGGTTGGGCGGTGTGCTCTCATTCGGCGAGGGGAATGACGCCCCCGCCATCGCCGTCACCATACGCGATGTTCGCTGCTCGATGGTGAACCTTGATCCCGACACAGCAAGGCCGGCGCCAGAAGTGCTGAAAGCGGTCGTTCGTGCGAATCAGAACAATGCAGGAATCTACGGCGCGGTCACTCGCATCGGTCGACTGGAAGTCGGACAAACCATAATCTTCCATCCTGGCGGGCCGAACATCTCACAACGCGCCGATTGATACTTATCGATCCACTCTAAGCAATTGGGCCGGTCCCAAACAGGGCCAACTCATTCCCGCGGATCCAACGTGAAACCCTACTGCAGCTAAACTCTATTGCAGCTCTGCCATGCACTTCGCCAGCGCGTCCCTGCTCGGCCGCGTCAACGATTCCGGCAGCGTCGCCAGCGGCTGGTCGGTAACGTTCAGCATGTCAACAAAGCTCGGCGCGCTAGCATTGACGTAGAACACGCCAGTAAGAACATCGCCTTTGGCATGCGACTCCATCAAGCGCCGAACCGCCTGAATCTTATCGGTCGGGTCGTACTCCTCTTCGAGTTTCCGCAGCCGCAGGTGCGATCCGTCGTGCATGGTAACTTCAAATGTAGTTCCCGGATCGTAATCGACGTTGATCTCTTCAAACACAGGAACAAAGCTGACTTCATGCAACGGCTCTTCGTGCGCCTGCATGTATTTATAGGACTTCGTCGAGCCCTCATGATCGTTGAAAGTAACGCATGGCGAGACCACGTCCAGCATCACGGTGCCATTGTGCGCGATCGCAGCCTTAAGCATGGTGTGAAGCTGCCGCTTGTCACCAGAAAAAGAACGACCCACAAACGTGGCTCCCAACTGAATGGCCATGGCGCAGGTATCAACCGGTGGCAGATCGTTCGCGATGCCGCTCTTCAGGGTTGACCCGATATCGGCGGTCGCCGAGAACTGCCCTTTCGTCAGGCCATAGCAACCGTTGTCCTCAATGATGTAAATGATCGGCAGATTGCGCCGCATCAGGTGGACAAACTGCCCGGCCCCGATCGAAACCGTATCCCCGTCGCCCGTCACACCAAGCGCGATCAAATGTTTGTTCGCGAGCATTGCGCCCGTAGCCACCGAGGGCATGCGTCCATGCACGGAGTTGAAGCTGTGCGACCGGTTCATGAAATATGCCGGACTCTTGGACGAGCATCCAATCCCGCTGAACTTGGCCACGCGCTCCGGCTGCACTCCCATTTCGTACATGGCGTCAATGATGCGCTCGGAAATCGCGTTATGCCCGCACCCAGCGCAGAGCGTAGTCTTGCCGCCGCGATAGTCAACCACCTGCAGTCCAATACGATTAGTCTTAGGCGCGGGAGCTGGTGCCGGTGCGTTAGTAGTCGTGGTCCCCATATTACTTACCCTCCATCATCATGAGCTCGTCAGTTACCGAGCGCGCGTCAATCGGCAATCCGTGTATGTGGCAAATCGACCGCAGGCGCGGCGTCAATTGCGCCTTGATGTCCAGCTTCAGCAAACTCGCCATCTGCCCGTCGCGATTCTGTTCCACAACATAAATACGCTCGTGCTTCTCAATAAAATCGTGCACCTCGCGCGTGAATGGATACGACAGCACGCGAAGATAGTCGGTCTCCAACTTGTGCTCTTCCGACAATTGATCGCGCGCTTCAATGATCGCCCAATGCGTCGTGCCATAGGCCAGAATGCCAACCTTAGCCTTGCCGCTCCCCGCCGACTCCGGACGCGGCACAAACGATCGCGCGGTTTCGAACTTCTTATTGATCCGCTCCATGTTGCGTTCAAAATCGTCGGGACGCTCGCTATACTGCCCTCTTTCGTTATGGCCGCTGCCGCGCGCAAACCACGCCGCCGCCGGATGATCCGTGCCCGGCAGCGTGCGATAGCCGATGCCATCGCCATCCACATCCTTGTAGCGTGCAAAACCTCCCACCTTGTCCAGATCTTCTTTAGTCAGCACTTTTCCGCGATCAATCGGCTTTTCCGGATAAGGGAATGGATCCGACATCCAGTTATTCATCCCCAGATCGAGGTCCGACATGACAAACACCGGAGTCTGAAAGCGCTCCGCCAAATCAAAAGCATCCTGCGCCATGGTGAAGCACTCGCTAACCGAATTCGGAAACAGCATGATGTGCTTGGTGTCTCCATGACTGAGAAATGCCGTCGAAAGCAAGTCGCCCTGCGAAGTCCGGGTCGGCAAGCCCGTCGATGGCCCAACCCGCTGAATGTCCCAGATCACCGCCGGAACCTCCGTGTAATACGCGAGTCCCGTGAACTCCGACATCAGCGAGATGCCAGGACCAGCGGTCGCGGTCATCGACCGCGCACCCGCCCAGGCCGCGCCGATCACCATGCCCACCGCCGCCAGTTCGTCCTCCGCTTGCACAATAGCAAAAGTCGCCTTGCCATCCGGCCCTATGCGGTATTCCTTCATGTAATCGATCATCGTCTCGACCAGCGACGACGACGGAGTGATCGGATACCACGTCACCACCGTGCACCCGGCAAACATGCACCCCATGGCTGCGGCGGAATTGCCGTCGACGATGATCTTGCCCTTGGTCTTATCCATGCGCGCGATGTAGAAGGGATCACGTTTTTTCAGATTCGCTGCAGCGTAATCATGGCCAGCCTTGGCCGCAGCCAAATTTAAATTTGCAGCCTTTACCTTGGTCGCAAACTGCTTGCGAATCGCCTTCTCTACCTCGGCATAATCAATTTCCAGCAACTGCGCCGCGACCCCGACATAGATCATGTTCTTGATTAGCTTGCGCAGCTTGGCGTCAGCGCCCACGGTCGCAGCCAGTTTGTCGTAGGGCACCGCATAATAAATCAGATCGCCGCGCACCTTATCGAGCGCCAGCGGCTCGTCATAAAGCACCGCCGCGCCCGCTGCCAGCGTCTTCACGTCGTCCTGCGCCGTCTCCGCGTTCATCGCAATGAGCAGATCGATCTCTTTTTTGCGCGCAATGTAGCCATCTTTATTGGCGCGGATCGTGTACCAAGTCGGTAAACCCGCAATGTTCGAAGGAAAAAGATTCTTGCCTGAAATCGGCACGCCCATCTGGAAAATACTGCGCAACAAAACTGTGTTGGAACTTTGCGACCCCGAACCATTCACCGTCGCAACCTGAATGCTCATGTCATTGACAACACGCCTTTGCCCCAGTTGGCCCCCCGATTCCTGAGGCACGACATCAATAGTGGCCATTACTCTACCTTTCTGGTCTGACCAAAGTATTTGACCGGGCAAACCCCTTCGCCCGGAAGGTTGAAGATCGTCTTTCGTTTCTGTCTTTCGTTTATGGATCGTCCGAATCTTTAATTATACGGCAGGCGAGCAGCCGAAAGCGGCCAGGGACGAAAACGAAAGGAGCGGTATTTCATTGGTCTTTCTTCACGCGCAAATCCGCATTTCTCCACGGCAAACAATTTGACAAAGTCTTGACCGCAGCATGACACGTCACATTTCAGAACAGCCTACCTTCATCTTGCGGTGAACAAATCTAGCTTGCGGAATCACCGGGAAATCAATTCTGACAAAACAAAAGAGGAGTTCAGCAACATGAAACAAGATAACCTCGCCCCCACCGTTTCTTCCGACCCAACCGCATTTTCTTCTCAGTCTTCATCCGAGTCTGGAAGCAGGAACGGCCTCAAGCGCCGCTCTTTTCTAAAAGGAATCGGCATGGCTGGAGCAGCACTCACTGGCGGTCCCTTGCTGGCGGCAGCTGCTACTAAGACCGCCGTTCAAACCACCGGCATCATTACCTCGGGTGATGTGGCCATACTGCGATTTGTGGCTGCGGCTGAGATCATTGAGGCCGACTTGTGGCAGCAATACGCCGAGCTCGGTGGTCTCACCCCAGGCCAGCTCCCCGTCGAGACAGCTCCATTCAAGCCGATGAACAGCTATCAGGCCGCCTTCATGAACCTCGATCCCGATGGCCCGCAGTATGTTTCCGCCAACGCTGGAGACGAACAAAGCCACGCAGATTTTCTGAATGCTTATCTAATCTCGATCGGTGCCGAGCCCGTCGATCTGGACGCCTTCCGCACCTTGCCCAGCAGCCAGGCAACCGGAGCACAGCAAATCGGCCGGCTCACCAACCTGATGAACCTCACTGTCGACACCAGCTGGTATACGCGTTATCGCAGCACGCAGAATCCCGACTTGGGCGCCACCTTCCCCCAAGCCATCGACCTGGTGAACGTGACCGGCATTCCTCGCACCAATACCGATTTCAAGGGGAAGAGCCACGTCCAAGCGATTGCCAACACCGCGGCCTTTCACTTCGGAACCATCGAGCAGGGCGGCAGCACGCTCTACTCCGCCATGGCTCAGAAGGCTACCAATTTGGAGGTTCTGCGAATTCTAGTCAGCATTGGCGGAGACGAAGTCGCCCACTTCCTCGAGTGGGTGGATTTTTCAGGCAACGGCGTGCAGCCGCCAGTCGCACCATTCACCGATCCGATCTCCGGGCTAACCTTCCCGAACTTCGACAAGACGGTGAACCCCTCGCTGCAAACCAACCTGATCTTTCCCGTTCCCTGCGAATTCATAAGCTCAAGTCTGCCCAATTGCGCCGTGATTCGCCCAACCAGGCCAGAGGAAATCGCCAAGGATGTGGTCGCGTTCCTTAATGCGTCCGGGCTTTTTACCGGCCAATCCCCGGAATTCTTTAAGGCGCTCGACACTCTGGCCCAGCAAGCCGACACAGCTCAACGCGGCTTCTAAACGTGTCGTAAGCGCGCGAACGGCTCTTGGGGAGGGCTTCTTCCCGTGGCTCGCGGCAGCGGCCGCTGTGCTTAACGTGTATCACAGCGTCCGCTTTTCCCTAATCAGTTTGCAGGACGCGCAAAACGATTCCCAGGGAGAAATTATGTTTGAAGGACTGTTTCAACCCATGCATCTGCTGATAATTTTCGGGATCGCTCTGCTCATCTTCGGACCCAAAAAGCTTCCCGAGCTCGGCAAAGGAATAGGAGACGGCATCCGCGGCTTCAAATCCGCGATGAAGATGACGAGCCAAGAGGATGCTTGCGAAAAGAGCACTCCGGCCAAAGAGCAAGGGCCAACCATCCTTTAATCCGTCCGGCCGCTCGCGTAGATTAGATCAAGATTGGCGGATCAAGCTCGGCGGATCACTAAAGTACGCCCCCCACATCACCCTTCACGCTCGGGGCATAGTGGCTTGGGTCATAATAGAACGATGGCAGGTTCCTCGAAGCAGGATTTCACTGGCGCGAACACCCTGGTTGTTGTGCAAAACACGAGTGGAGGAGCAGACTGCGCGCCCAATTGCAACCTGGCAATTCTCGGCTTCGGAACGGTTGGCAGTTCCGTGGCAAGGATTCTGTGTGAGCGCTCAAATACCCACCTGCGTCTGACCCACGTGTTCAATCGCAACGTGGAGCGGAAAAAAGTGGACTGGCTTCCGTCGTCGGTGAAGTGGACCCAGAATATTGACGATATTCTTTCTTCCGACGCAGACATAGTGGTCGAACTAATCGGTGGCCTGCAGCCTACTGGAGACTGGATTCGGCGCGCCCTATCCTCGGGCAAATCCGTAGTCACGGCCAACAAACAGTTGATCGCGCGTTTTGGCCCCGAGTTGATCGCTCTGGCGCGAGCCGCACATCAGCAGATTCTTTTTGGCGCGTCAGTGGCTGGCGGCGTGCCCGTAATTTCAGGATTGCAAGAGGGATTGGCCGGCGATGAACTGTTCAAGATTCGCGGCATCCTCAATGGCACCTGCAACTACATTCTCAGTCAGATCGAGGCCAACAGCATCCCTTTTGCCACCGCTTTGCGCGAAGCGCAGAAACTAGGATTCGCGGAGGCTGATCCCGCCGACGACATCGATGGTCTGGACGCGCGGGCCAAACTCGCTATCCTGGCCCGTGTCGGACTGCATTGCCAAGTCGCTCCCGAGAGCATCGGGGCACGTTCGATTTCGGCCATCGACTCGGTTGATTTTGAATACGCCAATCAGTTGGGCTGCACCATCCGCCAGATTTCCTGGGCCGAAGTGTTGCAAGAGTCGAAAGACGGCGAACTCTTCGCCGCAGTCCAACCCGCGCTGGTCGAGCTCGCATCGCCGTTGGCCCGCGTGGAGGGCAGCCAGAACCTGGTTGTAGCGACCGGTACTTACGGCGGCGAAACGGTCTTTGGAGGCCACGGCGCCGGCGGTCATCCAACCGCAGTCGCGGTCGTATCAGACATTCTTGCCATCGCTCGCTCCAAGCAGTCGACGATGAGCGACGCCGGGCGGCCAGTCGAAAAAACACCCACTGTCACCGCCGATTTCACCGCCAAGCATTATTTGCGTTTCCTGGTGAAAGACCAGCCCGGCATTATAGCCAGCCTAGCCACAATCCTCTCCCAGTGCGGCATCAACATCGATTCGGTATTGCAGAAACCGGGCTGTCCCAAATCGCATCTGCCGTTTCTGATTACTCTTGAGGAATGCCAAGCATCGCTGGTGGAACAAGCATTGCAACAAATCAACTCGCTGGAATTCCTGGTACAGCCGTGCTTGCACCTACCGATTTTGTAAGAGCTTCAATAAAACTCTACGGAGTTGTCATCCCGAGCGTAGCGAGGGATCTACAGAAAACGACCAATCGTGCTTACACTTCCACTTGAAAGAACTGCGCCATGTTGCGGAACTTCTTATAGCGGGTCTCAAGTAATTCGCTGACCGGCACGGTCTTGATCGCGGTCAAGTGTTGCAGCAGCGCCGCATCCAGCAACTCTGCTGCCCGGGTGTGATCTTTATGCGCGCCTCCCGCCGGCTCCGGAATGATGCCATCAATGCATCCGAGTTCGTTCAAATCCTTGGCAGTGATCTTCATCGCCTCCGCCGCCAGATCTTTCTTGCTGGCATCGCGCCACATGATCGAGGCGCAGCCCTCCGGCGAAATCACGGAATAGACCGAATTTTCCATCATCAACACTCGATCGGCCACCGCAATGGCCAACGCCCCACCGCTGCCACCAACGCCAATCACGGTGGTCACGATTGGCACTTCCAGCCGCGCCATCTCCAGCAGGTTGCGGGCAATCGCTTCTCCCTGGCCGCGCTCCTCGGCGTGCAGCCCAGGATAGGCGCCGTCGGTATCCACAAAGGTGAAAATCGGACGCTTGAATTTCTCCGCAATCTTCATCACCCGCAGAGCCTTTCGATATCCCTCCGGATGCGGCATTCCAAAGTTGCGATACACGCGCTGTTTCGCGTCGCGCGCCTTCTGTTGCCCCACAATAATGACTTCGTCGCCGTGAAAGCGAGCCATGCCGCAAACAATGGCCGGATCGTCGCGGAAGCCGCGATCGCCGTGAATCTCGCTCCAATCGGTAAAAATACGCTCGATATAATCCAGCGTGTAAGGCCGCTGCGGATGCCGCGCCAGTTCGGTGCGTTCCCATGCGTTCAGCTGCGAAGAAATCTCACGCCGGAGATCTTTCACCCGGTCGTGCAGTTGCTGCATCTGGCGGACGGTTTCCGCACTCTGTCCGTCGCGCTCCTGCAGTCGCGTGATCTGCTCCTCGATCTTTGCCAGCTCCTGCTGCGCCTTCAGTCCGGAATCCATTTTGATGACACTGCCATTCTTTCGGGTATGATGCGCTTCCAGAATCGCGAGCAAAAACTCCACGCCGGCGGTAGCGGAATTTTCTCCGTCACTGGTCGAGTTGTTTCGCCCGCTATTCGCCGGATCGTCGTCCGGGCTGCGAAACGATTTCTCCGCCCGCTTTACTTTGGTTCGTTTCATCGGCCGCATCGATTCGAAATGCCCGTGGAGAGCCGGGCCTCCCCGCCCGGCGGCGATACTTCTGAACCAGCGAAACTCCGGTCGCTCAACAAGGTCAAACCATCAACTAATAACGCGCACACTGCCCCGCCCGCATAACTCTTCCACTCGCCCCAGAAAATTGCGGTCCGGCATCACATTATAGCCTTCGACTTCCATCACCACCATGAAATCGCCGTCCCGTTCCACGTCGAATAACACTCTGGCCTCGCCTTTGCGCTCGTTGAACAGCGCATGCAGCGCGTCAACCGTGCCGTCGGTCGCGCTCTCCAGAGGAATTCGTATGCGCAACGCCTTCGGCAACGGCACCCGCGCTTCATCCAGGGGAACAATATCGTTGGCGGTAAGCTTCGGATTTGCCCCTTCCTCAATGCGCACACCGCCGCGAATCAGCACCGGAACCTCGAGCTTTACTTTCTCCGCGAGCTTCCTATACGCCTCGGGAAAAATAAGCAATTCGACCTTCCCAGACATATCTTCCAGCGCGGCCTGTGCCCACAGCTCGCCTCTTCTCGATTTCGCCACGCGCAGCCCCGAAATCAACCCCGCCGCCATAATATTCTCGTCCTTGCCTGTAGATTTCTTCATGGCCGCGATGTCTTCAGTCGAGAGCGCATGCAGGTCGGCGAGCTTCTCCTTGTACTTTTCCATGGGATGCCCGGTTATGAAAAACCCGAGGATTTCCTTCTCCGCCGCCAGCCGCGTATGTTCATCCCAGTCGGGCGTGTTGGGGAGAGCGCCATTGGCCTCTTCGGCCGTCTCCTCGGCAAACACGCCAAACAGCCCGTGCTGCCCCGATTCCGCATCCCGCTGCGCTTTCTGCGCTTGCTCAATAGCAGTATCTAGCGCCTGCATCAACTGCGCCCTACGGCCGAAGCAATCCATCGCGCCGCTCTTGATCAGTGACTCCAGTACGCGCTTATTCAACAGCCGCAAATCAACTTCCTCGCAGAATTCAAAGAACGACTTGAAGTTTCGTCTCAGCTTCTTTCGCGCGGCGACAATCGACTCAATCGCATTGCCGCCAACGTTCTTCACCGCCGCCAGCCCAAAGCGTATAGCCTGCCCATGCGGCGTAAAATTCGCATCGCTAACATTGATATCGGGAGGCTCGACGGCAATGCCCATCTCGCGGCATTCGTTGATATACTTCACCACGCTATCGGTGTCGCCGGTGATCGAGGTCAGTAGCGCCGCCATGAACTCGATGGGATAGTGCGTCTTCAAATAAGCCGTGTGATAAGCCAGCAGTGCATACGCCGCCGAGTGCGACTTATTGAATCCGTAACCAGCGAACTGCGCCATCAGATCGAAAATTTTCTCGATCTTCTTCGGCGGATAACCCCGCTGTGTAGCTCCCTGCACAAAACGTTCCCGCTGCGCCGCCATTTCTTCGGGCTTTTTCTTTCCCATCGCGCGCCGCAGAAGATCGGCTTCTCCCAGGGAGTAACCCGCAAGTTTGTTGGCAGCTTGCATTACCTGTTCCTGATATACGAAGACGCCGAGCGTTTCCTCCAGGATCCCCTTGAGATCCGGCAATTCATATTCGATTTTGCGGCGCCCATGCTTGCGCTCAATGAAATCGTCAATCATCGCCATCGGCCCGGGACGATAGAGCGCATTGAGTGCCGTCAGGTGCTCGATCGAGTTGGGCTGGTAACGCCGCAGCACATCGCGCATGCCATGCGATTCAAACTGAAAAACACCAGATGTCAATCCGCGGTTGAACACCTTCTGATATGTTTCCTCGTCCTCCAGCGGAATGTCATCCAGCGTTAGATGCGTCCCCTTCTGCGCCATCAGTTTCAGCGTGTCATCGAGAATAGTCAGCGTCGTCAACCCAAGAAAATCCATCTTCAACAGGCCCATCTTCTCAATGGCCACCATGTCAAAGGCGGTGACGATTTCGTCGTTCTTGGTCTTGTGCAGCGGCACCAGCTCAATCAGCGGACGCGGCGAAATCACCACGCCCGCCGCATGTACACCGGAATTCCGCACCAAACCTTCCAACTTGCGTGCCGTATCCAGCAACTGCCGCACCTGCGGATCTTTCTGATACGCCTCCTGCAGCGCCGCCGATTCCGCAAGCGCAGCGTCGAGCTTGATATTCAGCGTGGTTGGCACCATCTTCGCGATGCGGTCGACGTCGCTATACGGCATGTCCATGGCGCGACCAACGTCCTTGATCGCTGCCTTCGCCGCCATGGTGCCGAAAGTGATAATCTGCGCGACATTTTCGCGCCCGTACTTGTGCGTGACGTATTCGATCACCTCGCCACGCCGGTTCATGCAGAAATCGATATCGATATCCGGCATCGAAATGCGTTCCGGATTCAGAAAGCGCTCAAACAGCAGTTCATGCTGCAGTGGATCTATATCCGTAATGCCCAGCGAATACGCCACCACCGCACCCGCCGCCGAACCTCGCCCCGGCCCAACTGGAATGCCCCTTTCCCGCGCGTAACGGATGAAATCCCACACGATCAAAAAATATCCCGAGAATTTCATCTGCTGAATAATGGCAATCTCGCGCGCCAATCTTTGTTCGTATTCAACCAGCGAATGCTTAAGCCGCCCGTCAGCCGCCGCGTCCCGCAAGTTTTCCATGCGCCGGGCAAATCCCTCCCGTGTGATGTGCTCAAAATAGCTGTCGAGAGTGAATCCCTCCGGAACATCGAAGTGCGGAAACGGGCTCGGAACTTTCTCCAAGCGAAGGTTGCAGCGCTCCGCAATATCGAGCGTGCGCGCAAGCACCTGGGGTGCATCCTTAAATACGCGCAACATCTCTTCGCCGTTCTTGACATAGAACTGCGTGCCCTCGAACTTCATCCGGTTCGTCTCTTGAATCGACTTCCCCGTCTGAATGCACAACATCACATCCTGGGCGTGCGCGTCGTCTTCGCAAAGGTAGTGGCTGTCGTTGGTCGCAACCAGCGGCAAGCCGAGATCCTTCTCCATCTGAAACAGTCCAGAACGGATGCGATGCTCCATCTCCAGGCCTTGATCTTGAATCTCAAGAAAGAAATTCTCTTTGCCGAAAAGATCGCGATAGAAGCCGGCAGCCGACCGTGCCGCGTCGTAGTTCCCTTCCATCAACCGCTCTGCCACCTCCCCCTTCAAACATCCGGAGAGCCCGATCAGCCCCTTCGAATGCTCCGCCAAGAAGTTCTTGCTGACGCGCGGCTTGTAATAGAAGCCGTGGAGCGAAGCCTCCGACGTGATCTTCACCAGATTGCGGTAGCCCTCTTCATTCTCGGCGAGCACCAGAAGATGGTTATAAGTATCGCCGTCGGGCGGAGTCCGCGTGATGACGTGATCATCTTTCTTGCAGATGTAGAGTTCGCACCCGACAATCGGTTTCACGCCCGCCTTGTGCGCGGCATTTACAAAATGCACGGCGCCAAAAATATTCCCGTGGTCGGTCATGGCCACGGCGGGCATGCCGAGTTCCTGAACGCGCTCGACAAGTTTCTCGACGTTGCAGGCCCCATCGAGCAGAGAATAATCGCTATGAAGATGCAAATGAACGAATTGGCTTTCAGTCATTAAACTTCGATCCTATTTCCGGGTGAGTTTCACCCGCGCAAAAGGTGACAGCTTGCCGCCACTTTCGTTATCGATGCGCCACTGCCACGTGTCTGTGCTCTTGCTATACGCGAAACTTGTATGGGTGCTGTCGTTGTCCTTGAACAAGAACGCGATCTCGTCACCGCTCCGTTCCCCATGGGCAATGCCCTTAGCCGAGAGGCCTCCGCCGCCAGTTGAGTCGATCCACAAACAGCTGAATTCACCCGCCGCTTCGTACCACGCAATAAAAACAATCGCTTCATATGCGGCTTGGCCTTTGGAATTTTTCTCGCGCGACGTTCTCGTGGATCCGAATGTATTCCCGGCGCAGCACCCAGTCGGATTCGATGTCGTGCGTCGTTTCGCGTCCGGCAATCGTTCCCTCCAGGGTCCAATTGCCGGTCATATGGTCAAGCAGAGCAGTTTCAGAGACCGGCGCTTGCGCTGAAGCGGAAAACGAAGTCACAAAAAGTAAAGCGAAGATAGTGAGAGTTTTCCTCATCTGTTCATCATTATTATTGAGCGGCCGATTTCCAACCAGTGCACAATTCCCGAGCTACTCCCACCCCATAGCGGTGCCTCAGCCGTTACCCTTAGCTGATCGGAATTCATTCTACTGGCTGGAAGAAATCGCGCAACGCTTGAAAGCGGTGCAGTTCGATCCGTCTAATTCATGATCATGATCTGAAGCGACGGTCCCGGCACCTGAAAATCCACGCCGCGATCATCATTCATTTTTACAGTGGCTGGAATATCGAGTTCGGCGAGCGGAATCTTTTTCGCGGCTTGATCGTTCAGCACCCAAACCATTCCGCCGGAGATCGCGTAATTGTGCACTTCTTCGACGTGCTGGTCGTGGAAAACCAGCGCCGTCGCTGGCTCTGGATCCGGCTTCGCCCGATTGCGTGACTCCACATCCTGCTGCAGCCGGTCGATCTTATTGTTCAGCTGATCGAGGCTTTGTTGCGTTCCGCTGTCATCGCGATAGGGCACCGGCGCAGGATTATACTCGCTGGAATACGAATCCTGATCGTCAGTGTCGTAAAGAGGATCTGCGTACCAGTCATAATATCCGTAGGGATAGTATCCCAAGTAAGGATAGCCCCGTCGCCCGTAGAACCCTCGGTAGTAAGAATTTCCAATCCGTATACGAACGCCGGAGCCGCGTCCGAAACTCCCGCCGCGAAACGCGGAAGCTGAATGTCCTATGGACGCACGTCCGATTGAGGAGTGACCTATGGAAGAGTGTCCGCCAGAAAACCCATGCGAGGCGAAATGAGCGCCACCGCCTCCGTGCCGTTGCGCCCACACGGGCAGAGCGATCAGAGTCAAGCTAAACGTCGCTACGCACAGCCAGCGCCGCATGTCCACATTATAGCGCAATTCTGCTTGAGGAGTGACTCACCTCTAGCCCATACCGATGGAGTCGGCCGGTATCCGCGAGTGAATGCGCTTATTTCTTCTTCTTGCCAGCGGCCTTCTTTCCTTTTGGCGCCAGCTTCGCGGGCTGCGCTGATTTGGCCGGCTTTTTGGCTGCAGCCGCTGCAGCCTTGCTGACCTTGGCAACAGTGTTAGTTTTGGCAGGAATCGCAGCCTTTGCCTGACGAGCCGGTTTGGCCGCAACTCCCGCCTTGGCAGCCGCGCCCGGCTTCTCTGGTACAGGCACAGGTACGGCCGCCGCAACCACCCCAGCTTTTCCCTTCCCCTTGCCTTTCCCCACCGCCTTGGCAGCAGCCTCCGCCGCGGCAGCAGCGGCAACCTTCGCCCCTCTGCCTCGCTTCGTCGGCGGTGGCGGTGGAGGCGGCGGTGGTGGGGGCGCCAGAGGCTTGAGATACTTCAAGGTTTCCGTCCGCGAGCGCAGTTTGCCGTCCAGCAACAACAAGAACACATCGTTCGCAATCTTCGGATACTCCGGCATCTCCGGCGTGATGCGCAGCTCTGTCATCTCGGGTAACGGAATCTTCTGCTTCACCTGCCGCCACTTCGTAAAAAAATTCTTGATCTTCTGCGCCACCGCCTGCTGCCGCGCCGTGATCGCCAGAAACAGAATCATCTCCGGACGCGCCGACGACAACAATTGCCACGTCCGCGCCGGCGTCGCCGCTTCTTTACCGGTCAATCTCTTAGCAAGGCTGTGCGCATTGTCTTCCAGATCCTTCCACGCCTCGACCAGATCCTTGCGCGGAATCGCCCGCCGCAAATCCGAAATATCCTTGTCGCCCAGCCGCTCGGTCAGAAAATACATCACCGCCGGCGCAACCTCCGGCGTATATCCCAACTCGTTCATCTGCTGCCGCGTCTTGATTAGCGCACCCAGGCCGGCCGTGTCCGCCTTCGCCGTGCTCCAATGCGCATTCAAAACCTTCAGCCATCCCTCTTTCTCATACGCCTTCAATACGCCCAGCGGATCATCCTCATACGCCACCTGCTCGATTTCATATCCCACGCTCGAGCTGCGTATGTATTCGATGTAATTATTTTCTTTTCCCGATTCGTAGCGCGCCTGCGTCCGCTCCTCCAGCGGCCAGTGGAAGCGCGTAGTGAAGCGCGTGGCGCGGATCAACCGCGAAGGCTCTTCAAGAAATGCGTAGTTATGCAGCACGCGGATGACTTTGGCCTCAATATCAGCCACACCGTTGAAAGGATCCATCAACAGTCCGCGCGACCCTTCATTCAACGACAGGGCCATCGCATTGACCGTGAAATCGCGTCGCCGAAGATCTTCGATAATGGTTGCCGGAGCCATTATGGGCGCCTTGCCCGGCTTGTCGTAACGCTCCGAGCGCGCCATCGCGATTTCGGACCGTACGCCTCCCGGCAGAGTCAGCAGCAGAGTCCGGGTCTCATCCTCGGCGTTGCCCACCACCGCTCCCGCTCGTTCCAGATCCTTTTGTAGCTTGAGCGCATTCCCCTGCACCGTGAAATCCAGGTCACGGATAGGAAACCCTGTAATAATGTCGCGGATGGCTCCGCCGGTAAGATAGAGATTCATCCCCGCCGCTTTGGCGGCATCTTGGACGAGGGTTACCGCTTTTTGTTGATCCGGCGAAAGCCGGGTTTCCAGCGTATAAATGTAATCGGCCATGCCTTCCTAGTCGCCGTGCGGTGGCCCTAAGATCAAGGATGGGCTCGACAGGGGCGTTTTCCACAGCATTTCCACAGGCGTTTGCCACGAACCGCAAAGCCGCAGCCCGCTCGCAGAATCTAACTGACTCTAGACATTAGACTTATAGCGCAATAATCCAATTAAGTGAACACAAGAAAATAGCATAAGGTTTACCGTTTGGCTACTGCGAAGCCACAATCTGTCGGAATTCATTAGGAAAGTGCGAGAATCCAATCTGAAGCTGTGACTCTGGAAGTGTGTGGCGCGGGCGCCCTCGCCCGCGAAAACTCTAACCCTGTAACGAACTTCGCGGGATCAAGGTTTCACGGACAGAAATAATTAGGTTTCACAGACAGAAATAAAAAGCGCCCGAGCCCATGCCCTCGACCCACAAGAAAGTAATCGTGCGGAAACACGATCGCGACTCGGTCAGCGGCTTCGTCGCGCCGTCGAACTTCGTGGTCGAGGGCAAGCTCGAATTGCTCAATACATCAGGCAATGTAGTCGGCGTCGACCTGTGCGATATCAAGGCCGTTTATTTTGTCCGCGAATTTTCCGACACCGACCTGATGCTGCGTAAGACCTTCACCACCCGTCCCCGCACCGAAGGCCTCTGGGTGCGCCTGAAATTCAAAGACAGCGAAGTCATCGAAGGTATCCTTCCGAACGATCTAACCCAGAATCCCGCCGAAGGATTCCTGATGAATCCTCCCGACCTGCGCTCGAACACGCAACGAGTCTTTGTGCCAAGAGAAGCGCTGACGTCAGTGACGGTCTTAGCGGTAATAGGATCAGCCAACCGCCGCCGCCGAGGCGGCGCAGCCGATACCAGGCAAGTCACTCTGTTCGAGCAATAAACCAGGTCGCAGGTCTTAGGTCGCAGATCTCAGGAAGATCGTACTTGGGCTCTAGCCGAGTGGTCGTGCCCGTGTCCTTCCTGAGACCTGACACCTAACACCTGAGACCTGCCCCCGGAGACCTGCCTTGCTACAATTCCCGAGACCGCCATGAAACTATCCGACATAGCCAAAGCCCTAAACGCCCGCCCTGAAAATGCCTCGCCAGACGAAGAAATTACCGGAGTGGCGGGCATTGAACACGCTGGCCCCGGCCAGCTAACCTTCGTCTCCAATCCCAAATACAACGCCGCCGCAAAAACAACGAAAGCGTCTGCGGTAATCATCGCCGAAAGTTTTCCCGCCATTCCCACCGGCATGCTGCGCAGTAAGAACCCTTATCTGGCTTGGGCGAAGGCGATAGAACTTTTCTATCAGCCGCCAACATACGCCCCCGGAATCCATCCCACCGCGGTAGTTCATCCCAAAGCCAAACTAGGAAAGAACGCGCACATCGGCCCCTACGCTGTGATCGACGAAGATGTAGTCATAGGAGACAACGCCGTCCTCCTGGCCCACGTAGTCATTTATCGCGGAGTAACCATAGGCCACAACTTCTTCGCCCACGCTCACGCCGTAGTAAGAGAATTCTGCCAGCTGGGCGACAACGTCCTCCTCCAAAACGGAGTAGTAGTAGGCTGCGACGGCTTCGGCTTCGCCAAGATTGAAGCGAGCGATCTGGAGAATGATGTGCCGAACAACGGTGTGCAGAATAAAGACAAAGCCGGCAGCTGGCACAAAATCGTTCAGTCCGGCAACGTGGTAATAGAGAGCGACGCCGAACTCCAGGCCAACACCTGCATCGACCGAGCCAGTATAGGCGAGACCCGCATCGGACGAGGCGCAAAGCTCGACAACCTGGTCCACGTAGGCCACAGCTGCACCATAGGCGACGACACGCTGCTCTGCGCACAAGTAGGTCTGGCCGGCACAACCGACGTCGGCAACAACGTGATCCTGGCCGGCCAGGTAGGCGTAAGCGGCCACGTAAAAATTGGGGACGGAGCCATAGCCATAGCCCAAAGCGGCATCCCCCACGACGTTGCCCCCGGAGCCATGGTCAGCGGAGCTCCCGCCATCGATCACAAATTATGGTTGAAGTGCTGCGCCGTCTACGCCAAGCTTCCGGAGATTGCCAAGGCGGTCAGGAAGCTGTCGGAGCGTGCCCCCCACAAGTTCTAGGTTGAAAATCCGCTTCCGCACAGATTCTCTGTCCGACTCTCGGCTACCCCACTCAAGCCAAAGGCGGGCTCAAGTGGGCCACGTCCCCTTCCTAGAGTTTCCCAACAGCACACATTCAAAAACTAGCGCCTGGAGCCTCTTGCATTTACCCCAAGGTTGGAGTAAAAAGGCAGCACTGCGAGGGGTCACGGAATCAGCCGTGGCCCCTTTTGGCGTTCGTGCAACGGAGGCCCCTGATGGCAACTGTCGACCCTCGGCACGTCGCGTCCTGCGTCAGGACACTAGCGCTAGCAATGGCGCTGAGCATCCTGCTATACGGTTCTGCGACCGCATCATCCGAAGCTGACAAGCGCACGGGCACAAACACCCTTCCGGCAAACCCAGACCATTTCATCATCGCAAAGAGCGCCAAGGTAGTGGGCGGTGGGGGCATGGTCCACTACCACACCTTTCTCCTGGACGACGCCACGGGAGAGACCTGGGAAATGTTTTGCGCACCCAACGGGACAGTGGAATTTCGGAGGACTGTTGTCGAGGGCCTTCCGCGAGCCCAAGATCTACAAAAGCCCCCTCCAAGGGTGACAGAGGATCACATGCTCCCTCCGGGGTTATGGGACGGGCTTATCGGAGCCTTGGTCGGCGGGATCATCAGTGCAGTCATCGTTGGCATATTCGAGTGGCGCAGCAAGCGCACGGAGGTGGCGCTCGAGATTGCCCGGCAATTCTTCGCACAGTACGATGAGCTAGCTCAAGTAATTGGGTTGCTTACTGTGCCCCAGCAGCTCCATGGCCAGCCGAACGTGGCTAACATGAACCGGGTTCAGAAGTTCGGCGACTGGTGCGAGACTGTCTCTGCCGTTTGCCTAGAAAGAGCGGCAGACCGCGCCATCCTCAGGCGAATAGGAATACCTGGCGTGATGAAGGGTTTCCTGGATGGGGCTCAGGGAGCTACGCAGCAAGCTCCGGAGGTGGGATCCGCAATAGCGAAATGGACGAACCTGCAAAAATACATGCGAAAGGAGGACGTTCTGATGGACTTTGAATTCGATGACCCCGTGGCTCAGATTGTGACCAAGGAGATGCTGGCGGCTAAAATTGATGAGCTCAAATCCTCAGCGGACCGGCTCGAGGGTCGCGAGTTACGACGCGCCTACCGGCTCATCAGTTCGCTCTCGAAAGAACCCTACCAATTCAACATCAACGGGCCGTTTCAGATCTTCCCAGACAGAACAGACGTGGACCGGACATTTCTGATCGTGGGGCCCGGCCCCGTGTTGCCACCGATTGGGCCGACGCCGGGTGGCACGACGGAGGGGACCATCGATTGCCCCAACTGCGGATACAGGCTCAAGATCAAGCTCGCCCTGTGAGATGGAAGTGACCGAAAGGCGGTCAGGCTTCGGGCGTGAGCAGCCCTTGGGATTGACGGTTGGGCGGGCCACTTCTCAAATGCGAGAAGTGGCGCACTCCCGGCAAATGCTCGGTTAGGAGCACAAGGTCCCCTTCGACTTCGCTCAGGGCAGGCTCTCCACTCCGGAGATCCTCGCCTTCGCGATGATCTCCTCCGGTCGGAATGACAGAGTGGGGATTGTTCATACGTCACAAGCTTGGGCCGGCGAATAACCGCGCTTCTTCAAAACCGATTCAAACTGCACCGCCATCCTGGAGAAGAGTGTCGCAGTTTACAAAGGGGAAGCGAGGCCAGCGTGTGATTGCTGCGGCAAAAGCAGGTCCTTCGCTTCGCTCAGGATGACAATGCTTTTGTGATGTCCGCCAAGCCTCAATACTTTGTGGTGTCGGCGAGGTGACAATACTTTGTGATCTCAGCCAAACCGAGGCATTACCACCTGGAGGCTCCGCGCATGCACGATCAGCGACCGGGGTGTAGAATTCGGGCGGCTCTACGGAGGAGCGTACATTGACAAGAACAACATTGACAAAAAGTACAGTGACAAAAGCAACGGCTTTCGCTGTGATAACCCTGCTCGGTTGTCTCACTCTAACCATTAACCCTCAAGCCCGGGCTGACAGCGACGTTGCCCAGAAGATCAAACAACTGCAAGAGGACTCCGCAAAAGCGCAAATGAAGAACGATGTGGCATGGACGCGGGAGCATTTGGCCGACGGATTCATAGCGGGAGAGAGCTGGGGGGCTTGGCAGACGAAGGACGAGTTCATCAAGGATCTGCAGGATAAGTCGACCAAGTGGAAGAGCGGCGAGATCAGCGACGTACATGTGGCGACTTTCGGTGCAAACGTCGCGGTTTCACATTATAAGTTCGCCTATGACGCGGAGATGAACGGCACGCATCGGGCGCGCACGGTCATCTGCAGCGACACCTGGATCGATGATTCTGGTACATGGAAGACGGCTGCGAGCCATTGTTCGTTAGAGACGGGCAAGTAACGCTATCTCACCCGCGGTAGTCTAGGAGGAAGATTGTCGGGGCGGGTTGGCGAGGAGGGTGTAGGGGTCCTTCGACTCCGCCGGAACTTCACTTCGTGAAGTCCCGGCTACGCTCAGGATGACAACTTTCTAACTTGGAAAACGCTGCGGTGCAGACCTACTCCGGCGCGTACTGCATGTGCAGCTTTGCGTCGTGGGGATTGGTGGTAGCGGTTAGGGCGGTGATTCCGTAGTCCAGGCCTTTTTCGAAGGCCTTCAAATTCAGCTCGCGGAAGTTGGGCGGGACGGAATCGGCTACTGCTTTGCCTACGGCGTCGGGCTCGAGCAGGTGGGTGACGGCGGTGAAGAAGCCTACCATCACGGAGTTCAGCACCATGCGCTTGCCCAGTTCTTCGGCGATGCGGGTCGCGGGGATGCCGTAAACCTGGATCTCTTTCTTGATATCGGAGACGCGCACCAGATCCTGCTCGACGATCAGGATGCCTCCATCTTTTACTTCGTTGCCGAAGCGAACATAGGCTTCCTGCGACAGGATGACCATGATGTCGGGCTGCGTGACGTAGGGATACAAGACCGGCGAATCGGAGATGATGAGTTGCGCGCTGCAGGCGCCGCCTCGGGCTTCAGGACCGAAGTTTTGGGTCATGGTGGCGTAACCGCCTTGATAGATCGAGGCGGCTTTGCCTAAGACGATGGCGGAGAGGATGACTCCCTGGCCGCCGAAACCGGCTATACGAATTTCTGTTAGCTGCATACCATCTCCGCTTGCTCGACGAATTTTTCGCCGAGCGATTCGTGGAATTGTGCTTTCATCATGGTTTGATAGTCGGGACGCTCGCGGTCTACAAATTTGCCGACGATGATTTCGCCGGTCATGGTCATGCCGACTTCGCTGGTGGGCGCGCCATTGCGGACTCTGCTCTTTTCTTTGTAATACTTCATGGCGTCGAGCGCGTCGCCCATCTTGTTGCGGCGCTGATAGAGCGTGGGGCAGGGCGAGATGACCTCTATAAAGGAGAATCCTTTTTTGTTAAACGCCTCGCTGATGGCGCGCGAGAGTTGTCTTACGTGGAAGGTGGTCCAGCGGGCTACGTAAACTGCACCCGCGGCTTCGACCAGGTGCGGGAGGTTGAAGGACGCTTCGAAGACGCCGTAGGGATTGGTGGACGTGGTCGAGTGATCGGGCGTGGTGGGGGCGGTTTGGCCTCCGGTCATGGCGTAGATCAGGTTGTTCACGCAAATGACTTTTAGATCGATGTTGCGGCGGGCGGCGTGGATTAGATGATTGCCGCCGATGGCCGAGAGGTCGCCGTCGCCGGAGTAGACCACTACGTTCAGCTTTGGATTCGCCAGCTTTAAGCCGGTTGCGAAGGGGATAGCGCGTCCGTGGGTGGTGTGGAAGGAATCGAGTTTGACGTAGCCGGCCACGCGTCCGGTGCAGCCTATGCCTGAGACCAGAGCCAGCGAGCCTAAGTCGATTTTTGAATCGATGAGTGCGCGAGCGAAGGAGTTGACTGTAGTGCCAATGCCGCATCCAGGGCACCAGATGTGGGGGACGCGCTCGCTGCGCAGGAACTGCTCGACGGGGTTGACGACTGGCTCCAGATCCAAATTAACCAGATCGCTATGCATCAAATCGTTATCATGATCGCCGTTGCAACTGTCGCTCATCGACTTGCCTCCACGATTACTTTAAGGATCTCTTCGGGGTTGTGAACTCCTCCACCGGCGTGCGAGACGGCGAAGGTCTTGGCGTGTCCGGCGGCGGTGCGTTCGACTTCGCGCACCATCTGGCCGAGATTGAGTTCAGGGACTACGAATGCTTTCACTCTTGCTGCCAGGTCGCGGATTTTTTGCTCGGGGAAGGGCCAGGCCGTGATCAGGCGCAACTTGCCGACGCGCAGGCCGCGTTCACGGGCTACGCCGATGGCCCGCTGTGCGACTCTTGAGGTGATTCCGTAAGAGACGACGACCACGTCGGCATCTTCGAGGTGTTCTTCTTCGGTCAGGGTGATGCGGTCGACGTTGTTGAGAATCTTATCTCGCAGGCGGCGCACCAGCTTGTCTTGCGTCAGCAGCGTCATGTTGGGATAACCGCGCTCGTCGTGAGTAAGGCCGGTGACGTGGAAGTTGTAACCATCGCCGGCGTGAGCCATCTCGGGGACCAGATCGCCGTTGGTGCCGTAAGGGAGATAGTCTTCGACCGACTTGTGCGTGTGCTTGCGCGGAACAATTTCGATCTCGTCGGCGGGAGGAATGACGACCTTCTCGCTCATGTGGCCGACAACTTCGTCCATCATGAACATCACAGGCACGCGATATTCTTCGGCGAGATTGAAGGCCTTGATGGTTAGGTCGAAACACTCCTGCGGAGAATTGGGGCAGAGGGCGATGATTTCGTAGTCGCCATGCGAGCCCCATTTTGCCTGCATCATGTCGGCTTGCGCCGGGAGTGTGGGCAAGCCGGTAGATGGACCGCCGCGTTGCACGTCAACGAAGACGCACGGCGTTTCGGTCATGGCCGCGTAGCCGATGTGTTCCATCATCAGCGAAAAACCGGGGCCTGAGGTCACGGTGAAGGCCTTGGCTCCAGCCCAAACGGCGCCTTGCAGGGTGATGGAGGCGGCTAGTTCGTCTTCCATCTGGATGAAGGTTCCGCCTACGGTCGGCACGCGGGAGGCGAAGCGCTCGACTACTTCGGTGGAAGGAGTGATGGGGTATCCGGCGGCGAAGCGGCTGCCGGCGGCCAGAGCGCCTTCGCAGCAGGCGTGGTCGCCGTCGATGAAATGTGTGCCGGTTAGAACGCCGCGCGGGTCAGCTTTTTGTACAGCAGTTTTCATTTGGCACCTCGCTTGGGCGTATCGACGGTTTTCTTCGGCGAACCCGGCGCATCGACCTTGGTGGCACAGATCGCGAAGTCGGGGCAATACATTCCGCACAAATCGCAGCCGCTGCATTTTTCCGGATGCACGACGTGCGGAGGATGGTAGCCCTTGGAATTAAAAGCGGATGAGAGCGCCAGCACGTGGGAAGGACAAAACTCCACACAGAAGCCGCAGGCCTTGCAACGCTCAACGACGATTGAAACACGTCCTTTTGCCATGAGATCTCCACGCTCAAGGTGATCGAACTCACCACAAGTACGAAGGCGATTATGCAACATGAGGGGTACATCGGCTTGTGACAGAAATCACTTCTCTACGTGAGGAGACGCACATTGCGAGACGGGAATTGGACTTGGCCAAAGACGTTACCTCGGACGTTACCTCTTTGAGGTGAATGGCACATTCGATTGTGCTCAGGATCACAGCAATGGGTAAAGGCGCGGGCTGAGAATGAGAGCGGTTAAAGATTCCGGCTGTTCAAAAAGGGGTGCTGCGATGTTTGAAGCCGAAGTTGAGATGGAAAAACGGTCGTCAGTCTTACCGCTGCTGCTGATGCTCTGTCTGGTAGCGGCGATTGCGGGTTTAGTGGGCTACGTGATCCTCCAAGCCAAGGGCCAAACGCCCGTCACCGCGCAGGAAGCGAGCGTGATCGTCGCCGCGGCGGTTAACGGATCGGGATCGGGAATAGGGCCGGGGCCAGCCGTCATTCAATTCCGCACCGGCTTTTTGAAGCCGAGCGCGGATGTGAAGCCAGAAGACCCCAACTATCGGCTGTTGGAAAAGGCCGGCATTGTTAAATTGGCAAAGCCTGTGCACGGAAATGTCGCGGTCTCGATCACGCCTGAAGGAGAGCGCCTGCTAACCGGGCTTCCAGGATTCAAGAAAGAAAAAAAATCGATGGCACGTTCTCCTGCGAAGTTCCCATCGCGCAGCGGCAATTTGTGAGCATCGCCGGTATCAATATGATCGGGCCGAATAGCGCGACCGTGGACTACAACTGGAAATGGGTTCCCAATCAGCTTGGCGATGTGTTTGACGCGGGAGGCTCGCTGGTGAAGAGTTTCAATCTCTGGGAACGCCAAACTTTGATCAACAAATATGAAGTGGACTTCTATAATGCCGGGCCGACGAAGTCGACGATCGCGCTGGTGCGAAACGGCAAGGAATGGAAGATCCCGGGCCGATAGCGAACGGCCAACAGTGACGGCCCCTTTTTCAGATCGGTTACCAATCCGGTTGTCAATTGGTTTTTAGACGATTTTTGAGATTCGCGAGTAGGATGGCAGTCGCAAAGACCTTGGTTTTAAAGGAGGCAGACAATGTTGGTAAAGAAACTAATTATGATTTTTGCCGCGCTCATCGTAGGCGCTTTTCTGGTCGCGGCTCAGGACCAAGCGCAGAATCAATCAGAGAAGGTCATCAAGCATGTTCCGGTGAAATCGACGTCGCCAAGTTCGGGCAAGGAGATGTACACAGCGTATTGCGCAGTTTGCCATGGGGCGGACGGCAAAGGTGGAGGTCCCGCGGCCAGTGCGCTGAAGGTGCCACCGACCGATCTTGCGGCGCTGAGTAAGAACAACGGCGGCAAATTTCCGGCGATGAAAGTCGATGCGTCCATCCGTGGAGACTCCTCGACTCCAGCGCACGGCTCCAAAGAAATGCCGGTATGGGGACAATTGTTTTGGAATATGAGCAGTGGGCACGAGGGCGAAGTTCAACAACGCGTAGCGAACCTTACCCAGTACATCGAAACTCTGCAGAGTAAGTAGCGCTCTCTGCCGCACAGTTGCGCACCGGCGGTCACGGGCACAAGCACGAGCTTGTGCCCTTTGTTTGTCGATCGTAGATTCGCTCTCACCGGCAAGCTGCTATCGACTGTCGTACAATGGGCAATTACAAAATAATCACAGGAGCATCCATGCGCACGCTACTCCATACGTTTGTCCTGATAATTTCCACGTCTCTACTTGCCTCGGCACAGGCAGGCTCCGCGCCGCCTGTTCGCAGGTCCGCTCCCGCTGGCGGAGGAGATATCACGGCGGTCATACACACTACTGCCGGCGACATGCATTGCACGCTATTTCCAAAGGTCGCGCCGATCGGGGTCGAGAACTTCATAGGCCTGGCCAATGGCACCAAAGATTGGACCAGTCCCATCGCCCATGCCAAGAAACACGGCGTTCCGCTCTATGACGGCACCATCTTTCATCGCGTGATTCCCGAATTCATGATTCAGGGCGGGGATCCCAAAGGCGACGGCACCGGCGATCCCGGTTACAAGTTCAAGAACGAGACCTCGCCTGACGTCAAATTTGATCGCCCTGGGCGTCTCGCTTATGCCAACGCTGGGCCGGACACCAACGGCTCGCAGTTTTTTATCACTGAAGTTCCGTACCCCAGCCTGAACGGCGGCTATACCATTTTTGGTCAATGCGATGAGGCAGCCGTCGAATTGGTCAAGAAGATCGCTCGCATGGCCACCGACGGCGAACGTCCTCTTCGTCCGGTGAAGATCACGCACATTGATATCAAACGCGGCACGGCATCGAGCGCGAAGATGGCGCCGAAGGCATCGGCTAGCGCGCAGAAAGGCACGTAGAGGAGCGCTTGCGTCGTTGCCGCTTTTGGGACGCGGCGAGCCGTCTCTACAGCAGAAGTAATACACTCTTGAGATTTGAGGAGACATTTGAGGAGACTATGACACGCACGCCGGGAACTTATGCCGTGTTTGAAACCAGCGAAGGCGACATTGTTTGCCGCCTCTTTGAGAAGGACGCCCCGAAGACGGTCGCCAATTTTGTCGAGCTCAGTGAAGGCAAGCGCGAGTGGACGCATCCCACGACGCGCAAGAAGACTAAAGACCCCCTCTATCACGGGACCATCTTCCACAGGGTGATTCCCAACTTCATGATTCAGGGCGGAGACCCGATGGGCACGGGTTTCGGCGGTCCCGGCTACCAGTTCGAAGACGAAACTAAAGGATCGCCACACCGTTTTGACAAGGCGGGCAAGCTAGCCATGGCCAACGCCGGCCCCAACACCAACGGTTCGCAGTTTTTCATTACTGTCGCCAACACCGACTGGCTGACCGGCAAACACACAATCTTCGGGGAGGTCGTCGAAGGCTACGATGTGGTGGAGAAGATCTCGAAGGTCGCCAAGAATCGCCAGGATCGTCCTAACAAAGATGTCGTGGTGAAGTCGGTGAAGATCGAACGCTAGCGCCCCGTGATCTTTTGCGCCCCACGTCTCGGTTTTCGAGACGTGGGGGCCGATTGTCCTGTCCAAATCGATTAAGGTGTTCCGGTACTCACTGTCACAAAATTGGAGCAGAAAATCCCCGCTGTGGGCGTGGTGAGCGTGGAGAGGACTCCGACCTTGCCCTCCGCAGACAGAGTTGTAGTCTTCGTGATCGACACTGGCGGACTCGTGATCGGCTGCGAAGTGGAGAACAGCTCCTCCAGCGTGTTCTGATCGGTCAGCCAGACGTTCCAAGTGGTGGCCACATTGTTCCCAACGGTGAACTTCAGGGTCAGGGTTTTGGACTTTGCGCTGTAGCTGAGGCTGTCAGTCAGGGTACACGGGCCCTCCACTACTTGCTTCACCACATTCGACGTGCTGGTGAGGAAGTTCGTGTCGCCGGGGTACACCGCGGTGATCGACGTTGTAGCACCCGCCTTGAGCGTGGAGTCGGAAAAAGTCGCCGTACCCCCGCTCAAGTTTCCTGTTCCCAGCACCGTAGTGCCACTCTTAAACGAGACGGTTTCCCCGTTCGGCGGAGTACCGTCACTCGAACTGACTACAGCGGTGAAGGTCACAGCTTGCCCGTCAGCGGAAGGATTCGGCGAAGAAGTAAGGGTAGTCGCAGTCGCTTCCTTGGTGGAGCTGCAGGTGCCGAGCAGGCACGAAACTTCCACGTTGTAACTGTCGGTCCCATCGTTTCCGGCCGCGTTGATGAGAAGCATATAGGTTTGGTCTTTGGGCGGTGTGAACTGGAACTGGAAGGAGGCCCCGTTGGTGCACCCCGATAAGGAATTGGGGGTGGTGGTGCCGGGAGAATACAAATAAACGCACGCGTTGGTTCCGCCGCCGGTGTAAGTGAGGGACACTTCGTAGGTACCGGTGGTCGAGCCTGGGAAAGTGAAGGCATTCTGCTCGGTCGGCGCGGCGATCACACCGTTGACCACGTCCTTGAGCGCGATGGGTTGCGCGTCCGGGGGGAATGGGTTGATGCGTTCCAGCGACAGCGCATAGGCATCGACGGACTGTCCCCCTCCCGTTGGCTCAGTAATCAGAATGCTGTAGTTGCCCGTGGTAGCCAGCGTCTTCGCCAACGCAATGCCGTTGCCGTTAGTGCAGGTCTGGGGGATGATATCCACTGAATTGGGGGCGTAGAGCGTCAGGCAGACGTTCTGGCCCCCGCCTTGATACGCCAAGGCAAGCTGGTAGGTATCCCCATTATTTGCACTGAACACAAAGCTGTCAACGTCTCCGGGAGTGTATAGAACGCAGTTGGATCCTGCGTAGACATCGCCGGAACCGATGGGCGTGTTTGTAACAGGCTCCTTGGGACAGTTCGCGAGGGTAGCCTGCGCTAGCGCGGTCTGGGAAATCAGAACCATGAAAAGCACGGCTGCCAGGGGCAATGCGAATTTGGTGGGTACTCGCATGATTGTTTCTCCTTGACCAAGATTTTTTACTCTGAACGGTTTCAGATCTGAATTTTTCTGAGGAAGTTAGGGTGCAACTCCACGGGGCTTGCTGGTCCCGGTTCGTGGTCTGGCTCTGGGGCTCGCGACCGGAGAAAATCAAGGCCACGAAACATCGGTGCCATTATGCTCTGTTAATGTCAACCCCACTGTGAGCGCCGTCACATTCTCCTGTGATCAGCGGCCTAGTTTCACTTCTCGCAATCTATAATGATGGGTACTTTTCCAGCCTCTGGAGGCAACTGCATGGCGTCGTATAACGGAGTCCCTCTCCCGCCCAAGGGACAGAAGATTGAATACAGCAACGGCAAGTACAGAGTCCCCAATCACCCAATCATCCCGTTCATTGAAGGAGATGGCACCGGGCGCGATATATGGAAAGCGTCGGTTCGCGTTTTCGATGCTGCGGTCGAAAGGGCCTATCACGGAGAGCGCTCGGTCGCGTGGTACGAGGTTTTTGCCGGCGAGAAGGCCAAAGCCCGCTTTCAGAATTGGCTTCCAGATGACACTGTCAGCGCCATTCGCGAATTTCGCGTGGCCATCAAAGGCCCGCTGACTACGCCTGTTGGTGGAGGCATCCGGTCGCTCAATGTCGCGCTGCGTCAGATTCTCGATCTCTACGGCTGCATCCGGCCTGTGAAATATTATTCCGGCGTGCCGTCGCCCGTTAAGCACCCCGAGCGCATGAACATTGTCATCTTCCGCGAAAACACAGAAGACGTTTACATGGGCATCGAATGGGAGGAAGGCACCGCCGATTGCGCCCGGCTGATCGAGTTCCTCAACAAAGACATGTTGAAGGGCGGCAAGAAACAAATCCGCCTTGATTCCGGCGTCGGCATCAAACCTATTTCCATCACTGGCACAAAACGCCTGGTACGTATGGCGATTCAGCATGCTCTCGAGAACAAGAACAAGGCAGTGACGCTGGTCCACAAGGGAAACATTCAGAAGTTCACCGAAGGCGCGTTCCGCAAGTGGGGATACGAACTCGCTACCGAAGAGTTCCGCGACAAAGTAGTCACCGAACGCGAGAGCTGGATCATAGACAACAAGGACAGGAATCCCAATCTCAGCGTCGAGGAGAATGCGAATCTCATCGAGCCCGGCCTGGAGTTCGCCACTAACGATTTCCGCCAGGCGCTCTATAAAGAAGTCAAAGATTGTCTCGATTCTATTTATGCCACCCATGGCAAAGGCGGGTGGAAGAAAAAGCTGATGATCAACGACCGCATCGCCGACTCGATTTTTCAGCAGGTGGTGACGCGCGCGGATGAGTACAGCGTGCTCGCGACCCCCAATCTCAACGGCGACTATATTTCCGATGCATGCGCCGCACAGGTTGGCGGCCTTGGCATTGCTCCCGGCGCGAATGTTGGCGACGGCTACGCGATCTTTGAAGCCACGCACGGCACCGCTCCCAAGTACGCGGACAAGGACGTGATCAATCCGGGCTCGGTTATCCTGTCGGGCGTGATGATGTTCCGCCATCTCGGATGGGGCGAAGCCGCCGATCTGATCGAGCAGAGCCTGGAGCGCACCATCGAGCAGAAGAAAGTGACTTACGATTTCGAACGCTTGATGGATGGCGCGACCAAAGTCAAGACCAGCGAATTCGCCGATTGCATGATTGAAAATATGCGCGTGGCAGTAGCTGCCGATTAGGGAGCCTTGGTCTCCCCCTTCGTGAACCTTAGTGTCCTTCGTGGTTAACGCCTTTTGCTGGGAGAGGATCAAAATGCGCAAGAAAGTAACCATAGTTGGTTCTGGAAACGTTGGCGCCACCGCGGCTCACTGGATCGCAGCGAAAGAGCTGGCCGATGTCGTCCTCATTGACATCATCGAAGGCGTCCCGCAGGGCAAAGGGCTTGACCTGCTTGAGGCCATGCCCATCGAGAAGCGCGATTCTTACGTCGTCGGCTGCAACGATTACGCGGAGACCGCGAATTCCGATATCGTCGTCATCACTGCCGGAATTCCACGCAAGCCCGGCATGAGCCGCGACGACCTTCTCAACACGAACTACAAGATCATGAGCGACGTGGTCGGCAAGGTGGTGCAGCACTCGCCGAATTGCATCCTTATTATTGTCTCGAACCCGCTTGACGCCATGGCGCAGACCGCTTACAAGATCAGCGGCTTTCCGCGGGAGCGTGTCATCGGCATGGCCGGCGTGCTCGACTCCGCGCGCTTCCGCACATTCATCGCGCAGGAACTCAAAGTCAGCGTCGAGAACGTGACCGCGTTCGTGCTCGGCGGACACGGCGACACCATGGTGCCGCTGCCACGTTACTCCACTGTGGCGGGCATTCCGATCACCGAACTCATGGACAAAGCCACGGTCGAACACATCGTTCAGCGCACACGCGATGGCGGCGCGGAGATCGTCAAATATCTGAAGACGGGGTCGGCTTATTACGCGCCATCGGCTGCGGCGACCGAGATGGTTGAGGCCATTCTCAAGGACAAGAAAAAGATTCTTCCCTGTGCCGCCTACCTCAACGGAGAATATGGCATTCATGGACTCTATGTCGGCGTCCCGGTGAAACTCGGCGCCAAGGGGATCGAGCAGATTATTGAGATCAAACTGACACCAGAAGAGAAGGCGGCCCTCGATAAGAGCGCAGCTGCGGTGAAGGAACTCGTCGCGGTGATTAACGTCTAAGATTGCTTGAAGATGGCCACGAGGCCTTCTGATGCTTGTCATCCTGCGCGAGGCGAGGGATCTGCTTTCTCGCGAACCAGAAAAAACAGATCCTTCGCTTCGCTCAGGATGACAATAGTGAAGGCTTCGCCGCGTCCCTGATTTCCCTTTCATGATTGCCCCCGTCTCGCTATAGTGTCTGGGGTCAGAACGATGGACTTCGATCAGCTCGAAATTTTCCTCGAAGTAGCGCGCCTCTCCAGCTTCTCGCGCGCGGCGGAAAAGCGTTTCCGCACCCAGCCCGCCGTATCATCCCAGATTCGAGCGCTGGAAGAAGAAGTGGGCGCTCGTCTGCTTGACCGCTCCGGTGGCCGCGTCTCGCTGACTGCGTCCGGCAAATTGTTTTTCAAGTATGCCGAGGAGACGCTCGAGCGGCGCAAGACGATCCTCAACGAGATCGCGGAAACCGAGCGCGTGCCGCGCGGCGAAATTGTTGTTGGAGCTAATGAAGGCACTTGCCTGCACATTTTGCCCGAGGTGTTTGCGCAGTTCAAACGCGACTATCCGAATGTCGCGGTGAGCATCAGGCGCTCCGACTATGCGCGAATTCTCGACTCGATCATCGAGAATGTCGTAGATTTTGGCGTAGTTTCGTTGCCGGTAACTGACAATCGGCTCGAAGCGCAGATGATTCATCGCGATGAACTGGTTGTCATCACAGCGCCGCGCCATCCGCTGGCTGCAAAGAAGAGCGTCACTGTGGCTGAGATCGCAGCTTATCCGCTTGTGGTGCCGAAGGTTGGCCACACCCGCGACGCGCTCGATGCGCTGTTTTATGATCATCATGTGAAGCCACGGCTGGCCATGGAACTCGATTCCAGCGAACTGCTGAAGCGTTTTGTGGCGGCCGACGTCGGAGTCGGATTTATTGCGCGGTCGAACATCGAAGAAGATATGCGCGCCAAAGCACTGGTTGCGATCTCGTTCGCCGACGCGCAGATTCGCCGCGATCTTGCTCTCGTGTTCCGCAAAGATAAATCGCTGAGCCGCGCCGCCAAGGCCTTCATGGAGATCGCAGTGAAGCACAATAATTTTTCCACGACTGGGGCTGCGAAGCGCGCGAAATGACCGATGGCCAAATGACCGATGGCCATGTAAATAGACTCTCAGGTCTCGCGGTTGGTTTGTTTTTAATATTGCTCCTTCCATTCGCGGCGGCACAGAAGCAGCCCGTCAATGTCAAATCTGCTCCAGTGACCATCACTACGCTAACCGGGCTGAAAGTCACGGGAACGACGCGCTACACAGACAAAGAGATTCTTGCCGCAAGTGGACTGGAGTTCGGCCAGAACGCCGCCGACGGCGATTTCAAAGAAGCGGTGCAGCGATTGGGCAACTCCGGCATGTTCACCAATGTTGTTTATTCTTTTTCCTCCAAGGGCAGCACTGGAGTGAAACTCGAGTTACAACTCGATGATATCGATGCGAGCAAGCTGGTGCCTGCTCACTTCGAAAATTTTGTCTGGTTTACCGATAGCGAATTGCTTGCGGCTTTGCAAAGCCGCGTTCCGCTGTTCAAAGGCTTGCTTCCTCTTACCGGCAATCTCTCCGATCACCTCTCCGAGGCTCTTCAAGCCATTCTCACCGAAAAACATTTGCCAGGACAAGTCGACTGTTTAGGCGAGGCACACGACCAGAATGGAGGGCCGTTGACCGGAGTCGCATGCCGGGTCGAGGAAGTCAGCATATTGATTCACGGCTTCGAGTTCCCGGGCGCGACGCCGGAGCAATCAACGCTGCTCACAACTGCGGCGCGGCGCGCCATTGGAGGAAACTACGCGCGCTCGAATCTTGCAGCACTCACCAATTATGACCTGCTTCCGGTGTACCTTAAGCTCGGATACTTGAAGGCTGCGTTTGGGCCTTCGGATGCGCATGTTATTCCACCTGTCCCTCAGACCGCGCCGGCGCCAGATGAACAAGGTCCGCCCGAGATTCAGGTGGATGCGATCCTACCCGTGACGCCGGGCAAAGTGTATGCAACGTCGGGCGTTGAATGGAAGGGCAACTCAGCCATCTCGACCACTGAACTTGCCCCGCTGCTCCACCTGGCGGTTGGGCAACCCGCCGATGCCGTGCGTCTGCTCGCTGATATCGCGGGCATAGACAAGCTTTATCGCAGCCGCGGATACATGGCCGCTCAGATCAAGCCCGAGGCTCAGTTCGATGACGAGAAGAGCACGGTGCATTACCACGTGAACGTTGTTGAAGGCGACCTCTACCGAATGGGGGAGTTTGACATCTTAGGCCTCGACAGTCAGGCCAAAGCCCGCATGGTGGAAGCGTGGACTCTGCGGCCGGGGCAGCCCTACAACGCCGACTATCTCAAGAAGTATCTGAACGACACTGGACGACTACTTCCACGCGGCGTGCAGTGGGCCACTACCGTCCACGAGACTCCCGATGCAAAAGACAAAACGGTAGACGTGGAGATTCATTTCAAGCAGCAGTAGCGCATGCCCAGTCGGCACTGTTGTGATAACCACAAAGGTGCACGAAGGAAAACTAGAATCGTTCGTGTAACTCCGTGTCCTCGCTGGTTTACGATTTTGGCGGCGCACATGAAGGTGACCCGTGGGGATGCGACTTGCTAAGAGAACGTATTCATGTGACCCTGAGGCTAATGATTCGGGTGCTCAATACTTCGCCCGAGTGCAAAACTTTTCGCCCGAGAGGAAATTGAAATGAAAGTGAATCGGATCGCGGCTGCAGTTCTTGGGATGCAGATGTTGGTGGGATTGTCAGCGCTTCCGGCGCTGGCCACCGGCAAGAGCCAGACTTTCACCGGCGAAGTGAGCGACGCCATGTGCGGAGCGAAGCATGAAATGCCCGGCAACGCCGCGGAGTGCACGCGCGGCTGCATAAAACATGGCTCGAACTATGCGCTGGTGGTCGGCGACAAAGTCTACACGCTTGAAACTTCGGATCAAGCCGCGCTGAATAGGTTGAACGATCTGGCCGGAGCGAAAGCAAAAGTAACCGGCGATGTCGAAGGCACCACGATCACGGTGAAATCCGTCGCCGCGGGCTCGTAACGGCAGTCAAGGTCCGGACGGGGAGGTCCGGCTCTCCACCAGCGACGCAAACTGCTACTACTGTTGCGTCGGATTCGTAGGCTGAGTCTGGTCCGGGCTGTCGTCGCGTCGCTTCAGCGTCGGGCGATCGTCGTCGCTCGAGTCCGTTCCCGTGCCGCCGCTCTTATCGCTGGCCGTTGTGCGGCGCAGGCTGGGCTTGCTTCCATCCTTTTCGTCCACCACCTTGTGCCGGTTTTCGATGGTGGCGAGCCGCGCCTTCACATCGTCAAACTCCGACGTGGAAACGATGTACTGCGGGCGCGCCGGAAGAATGGTCGCGATCTCCTTTTGCGACGCGGCAATGCGGTCCGGCGTCTGCGGATGCGACGCGAAGGCCTTGGCGATCGTGCCCGGCTTCTTCTTTTCCTTGGCTTGAATCTTTTCGAAGAAGCTGATGAACGCCTGCGGGTCGTATCCCGTCTTATACATGTACTGCAGGCCAAGATAATCCGCTTCCGCTTCAAAATTGCGCTGGAACTTCATGAACGTCAGAGGCAATCCGAGACCGGCGGCTTCGTAGATGCCGTAGCCGATGCCTCCTCCAATAAAGATGAGTGGAATGGTGCCGATGTTCGCCCATTGCGCGCGCGTCATCTGGCGCGTGCCATGGCGCGCCGCGACGTGCGAGATCTCATGCGCCATTACGCCGGCCAGTTCGGCCTCTTCGTCCGCCGCCAGAATCAGGCCCGAGTTCACGTAGAAAAATCCACCCGGAAGCGCGAACGCGTTCACTTCATCGGAATCGATGACCTTGATGGTGAATGGAACCTTCGCGTCGGAGTTGCGCACCAGATTCTGGCCGATGCGGTTGACGTATTCAGTCACCACCGGGTCCTGGACGAGCTTCACGGTGCTCTCGACCTGCATCGCGTATTGCTTGCCCATCCTGATTTCAGTTTCCAGCGAATACCAGTTACCTAGACCGCGCCCGCCGATGTTGCGATTGCCGATGGCGTCTACATCGTCTTCGCCGCCGTCATGCTTGACCTTGCTGGGATCAGGTTCCTGAATGGGAGTCTGCGCGTTCGAAGTCGCGTCTCCGTTGGCGCTGGAAATAGAGTCTGGAGCCGGAGTCGAAGTTGGCGCGGGATTTTGCGGCGGAGCTGAAGTTTGACCCGGGATCGTTTGACCAGCAGGCGTCCCAGCGGGATTGCCCGCGGGATTCCCTGTGGACGTCTGCGCGCTTTGCGGCTGCGATTGTGGCTGGGTTGGCGGAGGTTGAGTGGACGCAGGCTGTGTTGATTGGGGTTGTTGAGGAGAGGTGCCTGCGGTCTGGGAAGTTTGATTCTGCGCCATCGCAGACAAACTCAGCGCAGGCAAACCCAGCAGAACAAGCAAACTTAGGGAGATCAGCGATTTACGGTACGGCATTGGACACCCCGCAGGAACCCGTCGAGTACCCTCATTATACTCCCGATAGCAAGTCGGGACGCATGGACTCCGATAGCTACTTGGACGCTTCCTTGTGCTGAAACGTTACGCCTTATTTTCTCAAGGACTCGATGATTGTCATCCCGCTCCTCCGCGGCAAACGTTGCGGAGCGCCTGTCTCTATTTGCAGGTCCTACTCCTCAGCTCTCAGCTCTCAGCTCTCAGATCTCAGTGCGATGTAGCGATTTATCTATTCGCTGTAAGTAATTCCTCCGCAAGACGTTATGGCAATACGTTTAAGAAAAGCAGCGTCGTGGGTTGCCCCGCACCGACGCAGACCGTGAGATGAATGAGATGAAAGAGCTAAGCTTAGCCCACGTTTTCACGCTTGTGAGCGCACGGTATGTCTCCAACATCCAAGCTCGAACATCTAACAGGCTGCGGAAAAAGTCGGGTTTGCGCTTGATTTTGGGTGGCGCAGCGGTTTACCGCTGCGATAACCGGCTTGTTTTCAGCGCCGGCTTTAGCCGCTGAGGTTACACTCCGGCGCGGAAAACACTTTTTCCGCAGCCTGCTAAGCGATGAGTGTGGTGAAGAATTATGGGCGCACAGAAATCCGCATCGCCGACTCAAGCCGAATCCGCAGCCTCTTCCGACGCCTTCGTGTTCTTCGGAGCGACTGGGGACCTGGCTTACAAACAAATCTTTCCCGCCTTGCAGCAGATGATTCTCCGCGATCAGTTCAACCTGCCGATCATTGGCGTAGCAAAGTCTGGGTGGACGATCGAACAGATGAAGGCGCGTATTCGCGACAGCCTAACCAAAAATGGCGGGATCGACGAAAATGCTTACGGCCGGATGGTGAAACTGCTGCAATACATCGACGGCGATTATCAGGATCCGAAGACATTTGAGATGTTGCATAGCGCTCTCGGTCAGGCGCACAGGCAAAGCCCGCTGAATTATCTGGCGATTCCTCCCGACCTTTTTGGAGCGGTGGTGCGGGCGCTCGGCCAGTCGCACTATTCGGAAAAAACACGCGTCGTTGTCGAAAAGCCATTTGGCCGAAACCTCGCGTCGGCCCAGAAATTGAATAAAACGCTGCACGCCGTGTTTCCCGAGTCAGCCATATTCCGAATCGATCATTTTCTGGGAAAGGAACCGGTCGAGGATATTTATTTCTTTCGCTTTGCGAATACGTTTCTTGAGCCCATCTGGAATCGTAACTATGTGGATCACGTGCAGATCACGATGGCAGAATCGTTCGGCGTGGCCGGACGCGGACACGTGTATGACGAGAGCGGCGCCATTCGGGATGTTATCCAGAACCATCTGCTGCAGGTGGTGGCGCTGCTGGCTATGGAGCCTCCTAATGGATTGACGTCCCGCGGGCTGCACGACGAACAGTTCAAAGTTTTCCAGGCCATTGCTCCGATTGCGGTTGGCGATACGGTTCGAGGGCAGTTCGAGGGATATCGCAACGAAAAAGGTGTGGCGCCTGATTCGCAGGTCGAGACCTATGCCGCGCTGCGCCTGCATATAGATTCCTGGCGCTGGAAGGGTGTGCCTTTTTTTATCAGAGCCGGGAAGTGTCTGCCCGTTGACGCAACCGAAGTAATCGTTCGCTTGAAAAAGTCTCCGATGCGGGAAGAGTGTTCTGAAAGCAACTTTTTGCGATTTCGATTGGGGCCGGAATTTTCCGCAAATCTGGGAGTGCAAGTGAAGCGGCCCGGGCCGCAAATGGTTTCAACGCTGGTGGAGCTCTCGGCGGTCGAAAAAAGCAAAAAAGAAGAACAACCATATGAGCGGCTGCTGACGGATGCCATCCGCGGCGACAAGCTGCTCTTCGTTCGCGAAGATGGCGTCGAGGCCGCGTGGTCGGTCGTCGATCCGATTCTGGACAACGCGGTTCCCCTCCACTATTACAAGCCCGGAACCTGGGGACCTGCGGAGGCCGATCGCATCACCGCGGAGGTTGGAGGATGGCGCAATCCCACGCGCTGAGTCTGCCGAAGTAAGTCCGGCGAAGAAGGAAAAAACGATGGCCTCAAAGGTTCTCGCAATCGATGTAGGTGGAACTCACGTGAAGATCCTGGCCACCGGCCATAGGACGCCGCGAAAGATCGCATCGGGACCCAAGATGACTGCACGCAAGATGTGCGCGTGGGTAAAGGCGGAAGCCAAAGATAACGATTGGCCTTTTGACGTGGCCGCGATTGGCTACCCCGGCCCGGTCGTGCATGGCACGCCAATTCGCGAACCCTACAATTTAGGCAAAGGGTGGGTGGCGTTTGATTACCGCAAGGCCTTGGGTTGCCCCGTCAAGATCCTTAATGATGCTGCCATGCAGGCGCTCGGTTCGTATCACGGCGGCCGCATGCTGTTCCTCGGGCTCGGCACCGGCCTCGGTTCAGCGATGATTGTGGATGGCGTGGTTGAGCCCATGGAACTCGCGCATCTGCCCTATAAACACGGAAAGACCTACGAACATTACCTCGGCCTGCGCGGCCTCAAACGGATGGGGAAGAAGAAGTGGCGCGAGTACGTTCTTCGCGTCGTCGAAGAACTCAAGACAGCTCTCAACGCGGACTATGTTGTCCTCGGAGGCGGCAAAGCGAAGGAGATCAAAAAGCTGCCCCCGAAAACGCGGCTGGGAAAGAATGCAAATGCATTTCTCGGCGGGTATCGTTTGTGGGCGGGAAAAGCGGCAACTAAAACGCGTCGTTCGCCAGGCAAACATTGAGTCGAAACGGCCCTCACGGTCGAATTCCTCCCGGGACGCCTTTGGCGAACGAGGAACTGTAGGGGTGCTTCGACTCCGCCGGAATTTCACTTCGCAAAGTTCCCACTGCGCGCAGGATGACAACTGCGTCGTTTTTTTTCTGAGAGCGATAGCTGAGATCTAGCCTTACGTCCATCGAAACCAGCGCAGCGCCAATAGGAACGACACTCCGCCCCAAACTGCGAGCACCAGGAGCCTCTCCGACTGCGAGCCGAGCGTTGCGCCTTCGAGAATCGTGGCCCTCAGCGCGTCGTTGAGAGCGGTTAGCGGGAGGGCTTTAATGAAGGGCTGGGCTATCGCGGGAAATCTCTGGTAGGAAAAGAAGACGCCGGAAAAGATCCACATCGGCATCATGACCAGGTTGATCAGGCCGGAGACGCTTTCGATTTTTTGCGCGCGGCACGCGGTTAGAAGGCCTACGCCGCCGAAGGCTACGGCTCCGCTCGATCCGAGCAGCACTACTGACAAGATCGATCCCTGTACTGGCATGTGAAAGACGAGCACGCCGAAGCCCAGCAGCAAGCCTACTTCGATCACCATCAGCACCAGGCGGCTGCTGAGCAGCGCTAGAAGAAAATCGCTGCGGCGCATGGGCGTGGCTACGAAGCGCTTCAGCAGCTTGCGCTGGCGCATTTCTACCAGCGCGAAGCCTACTCCCCACATACCGGAGTTCATCAGGTTCATGCCGAGCAGGCCGGGAATCAGGAAGTCTATGTAGCGCGAGCCGGGTTCGCTGGAGGATTGGGCAGAGGTGCTAAGTACATCTTTGCGTCCGGCGGCGGATTGGAGCTGCGCGTCAATTTCGGCGCGCGAGAGCACACTTTCCGGGCGCGCGGGGTCGCAATAATAAGTGTAGCTTCCGTCGGGATTGGACTCGATGGCCAGATCATATTTTCCGAAGTGGAAGGCCCTGAGCGCGGCGTCGCGCTCGAGAATGGTGGCTCGGATGGCGGATTTCTTGGCGTTTTTGTCGGACGTGCTTTTGATCGGCGTGCTCGCTTCGGATGAGATCTGGCCGGGCGCGCTCTGCAACATAGCCAGCGTTTTCTGCGCGCCTGCGTTGTCGATTACAACCACCGACGGGATGTCCGCGGGCTTGTTGCGAAAAGCTATGCCCAGGCCCGCCGCCAGCAGCAGCGGAAAAACGAAAACCCAGAAGACGACTTCAGGCTCGCGCTTGAGTTCGAGGATGCGCACCCAAAGCAGGTGACGGTATGCGGACCAGCGGCCGTTGTGGAGCGAAGCGCGTGCGGGCGGCTGCAAGCGATCGTTATCGGCGGAGAGCTTCGCGGTTGTGGCTTCTGTTGTCGCCATCAGTCTTCCCTCAGGTGGCGTCCGGTGAGCTGCACGAATACGTCTTCGAGGCTGGCTTGGCGCGTGCTCAGATGTGCGAGCTGATTGCCTTCACCGGCGACGGCATCGAGCAGAGCGGGAATGGTGAGATGCGGTTCACGGACACTTAGACAGACAGTCGAATCTTCGCGACGGACGGACTCGACGCTCGGCAATGATCGCCATCGATCGAGGTTGTCGTTATTAATATGATTGTCGCTCACCTGAAATTCAACCACGTGATGGCCGCCGAGGCGATCAATCAAGTCTGAGGGAGTGCCTTCGGCGATGATCTCGCCGTGATCGACTATGGCCAAGCGATCGCAGAGGCGTTCGGCTTCGTCCATGTAGTGGGTGGTCAGCAGGACTGTGCCGCCTTTTTTCTGGAACGCGCGAATGATGTCCCAGAGCTGGCGGCGGCTTTGGGGATCGAGTCCGGTGGTAGGCTCGTCTAGAAAAAGGATGCGCGGATTGCCTACCAGCGCAGTGGCTACCGCGAGGCGTTGCTTCTGGCCGCCGGAAAGTTTGCCGACCCAGGCGTCGGATTTCTCCGTGAGTTCCAGGTCTTCGAGAACCGCGTTGGCGGAGCGCGGCTCACTGTAGAAACTGGCAAAAAGCTCGAGAGTTTCGCGCGGGGTCAACTTTTCTGACAGGCGCGTTTCCTGAAGCGAGATGCCGATCCATTCGCGCAGTTGGCGAGGGTTGTCGTTCCAGGTGTGTCCGAAGATGCGGACCTCACCCGAAGTGGGCGCCAGCAAGCCCTCCAGAATTTCTATGGTGGTGGTCTTCCCGGCTCCATTGGGGCCCAGGAGGCCGAAGCACTGGCCGGCCTCGATTTGCAGACTCAGGCCCCGGACGGCCTCGACCTTTCCATCGTACGTCTTGCGCAGGTTCGTGCACTGGATGGGAGAGTCCACGACCGCATTCTAAATCAGGCCTATGGTTCAGAATGTGAATGGCTGGCAACTGGCACTGGAACATCGCCCTTTGCATCCTGCCACAGGATGGCATTCAGCTTTCTGGCATCGTTGGCGTCTGGCTTGGAGAAATCCATCTGCGATGATTCTTTTGCTCCCGCGGCATTTTTTTCGTTCACTTTGTAGATGAGACCGTTGCGCAGATTCTTGTCGTCGGCCTGATAGGGCGGCTGCGTTCCCGGCCCTGCGAAGAGCGGCGCCATGAGCGGAGCGTGGCTGTCGAACACGTTCATCGGCGGCAGGCCGAGCAGAGCTTCCATGGTGTGGATCATGCTGACGGTAGTGTAGAAGTTATGGTCGACAAACGGCTGCGGCATGTGCGGCGAATATTTGCTGATGACGAAGGCGATGGAACGGTGCGCGTCGACGTGATCGGCGCCGTCCTGCGCGTCGTCTTCTATGACAAAAATTGCGGTGTCATCCCAATAGCGACTGTGAGAGACGGCATCGACAACGCGGCCCACCGCCAGATCATTATCGGCCACAGACGCCCGCGGCGTGGGCTTGCCGGGAGTGGTGCCTCCTGTGTGGTCGTCGGGCAGGTAGAGCAACGTAAATTGCGGAAGTTCTTTTGCCGCTCCTCCGCCGCTTTCCTTCGCTTGTACGAACTGGTTGAATTCGCGCAGAAATTCGTCGGCGCGGAGTTGATCTGGGTAAGCGGTTTCGAAATCCGGAAAAAGAGGATCGTAGTGATCGCGCAGCGCAGCTTTCGTCGGACGCATGCGCTTCATCTGCGGAATCGCCCAGGGCCACGGACTGGGGCCGCCGGGCGGATTGCCGACATTCTGCGGCAGAGCTTCGCCTTTTTTGATTTCCGCTTTAGGACACGTCGCCGAACTCGGAGACGGTGTGCCTTGCATCGGAGAATCGACTTTTTCGTTTTTGCACCATACGGCGGCTATGAATTCTCCGTAGACGCGATAGCTGATGGCGCGCCGGGCGAGGTTATCCCAGATGAAGCCGGTGCCCGGATCATCTACGTCGGGAATTCCCTGCTCCAGCGGAAATTCGTCGGCCACGCTGCCGCCCGAGTCGTAGGTGCGTTCTTTGCTGCGATAACCGATGGGCCAGGTCTTCTCGTTGTAGTCGGACGTTGTTGCGGCGGTGGACCAGATGTGGCCGTCGCCGGAAACTTCTCCGCTGTCGTAGAAATTGTCGAGCACTCCGAATTGCAGGGCGAGCTTGTGCTCGTTCGGCGTGATGTCTTTGCCATACATGGTTAGCGAAGGGTCGCCGTCGCCTGCGGGAAGGTCTCCTAAGATCTGATCGTAGGTGCGATTTTCTTTCAGGATGTAGATCACGTGGCGGATGGGATTCGTTCCGCCGGCGAACTCGAGCTTGCCGCCGTTGGAGCGGATGAGATTATCGTCTTCTACCTGGCGCGTGTATGCGGCCAGATTCTTCTCTATGTCGGAGAGGCTTATGCGCTGGATGGAGCCTCCGATCAGCGTTGGGATGTAGGGATGCTCTTTTCTTTTGCGCTCGCCTTTCAGGGTGCCCAGCATGTTATTGGGGCCGCTGCTTTCTCCTTTGGCGGTGGCGATGAGCAGGTCGTTGCCGGCGATGGCGAGGGCGCTCGGATACCACTCGGTGGGAACGAAGTCGGGAGGAGTGGCGTGCTCCATCTGTCCAATGATTTCGTGACCGGTAAGTTTGGGTGATTCCTTGACTTCGAATACCAAAATCGCATCGAACGAAGCGCTGGCCGCATAGAGACGCTTGCCGTCGGGCGAAAGAGCGATGGCCTGGATGACAGTCCCGCGGCCGTCTCCACTGGTGAGATAGTTTTGTATAGGAAAGCCGGAATTCAAATCGACGCCCACTACCCTGTCGGCGTTCGCAAGAGCTACATAGAGCGTCTGCCCATTTGGGCTTAGGAGCATCGCCGTCGGGTGCGAACTGGGAGCGGTCGGGTCGTCATGCTTCCGAAAAACGTCAATCCAACGCGCCACCTTGCCGGTTTCAAGATCCAACTCCGCGACCGATGGTGTATTCCACAGGCTGACCCAGGCTTTGGTTCCAGCCTTGTTGGCGATCACCGTGTATGGATACTCGGCGGGAATATACCGGCTTCGACTTAGATCGAACGACTTCTCAATCTTTCCGGAGCCCACGTCGAGCAGCGCCGCGTTGTCGGAAAGATTATCGGCGATAATCAACCGGTCGCCCTTGGGACCCGGAAGAACGGCGAATCCCGCTGGATAAGGGAGCGCGGTTCCCGCAGGAGTTTTGCGCACGCCGAACGCGACCTCTTTTCCTTGGGCTATGGATTGAGGCGCGATCTTGATGAAGCGCTCGGGAGTCACTTGTCCATTAGAAAATTTGTAGACCGCGATGCCGTTGCCTGCGCTTTTTGGCCTTTCGCCGGTGGGATCGGTGATCGATCCCATCGAGGCATAGAGGTGCTTGCCGTCGCTCGAAAAAGCTAGTCCAATGAAATAGCTTTGGCGCGTGGAATAGTCGTCGCTCAGCCGGTCGTCGGGAAAGTCATGCAGCTGATTGTTACTCAGATCGAGAATGGCGATTGACTGCCGCGCGCCGCTCTCCTGCGTGCCATATCCCTGATTGAGTAGCGCAGCGTAGCGCCCGTCAGGGCTGAGGGCTATGGTTGCGGGAAAGCTGTTGGTGCGGGCGAGATAGCCTGGCACGGGCAGCGTCAGGCTCTTGCTCGTCGGAAGATTGATGCGGCGGGAACGGTCGGCGGTTCGAGCAACCACGAACACCGCAATAGCCAAGGAGAAAGCGACGAGAGAGATTGCTGTGACCTTTTTCACCAGCGGAAGCCTCGGCAGCGTTTTATCATCCGCCGTGGGGGTCAGGCAAACCGCCGATATGTTCGTTCTTGCGCGTCTTACTTCGGGCCGACTAGGTGCACTTCAGCAACCGGCTCAGCGGAGTGCGATTTCTTCACTCCGATCAACTCCACAGCCTTCGCGGCGATGTGTTCGGCGGAGACTTCGAACTCCTTGATCAGTTCCCAGGGCGCGCCGGAATCTCCGAAGCGGTCTTTCACGCCGATTGCTCCTGTGATCACGGGGATGTCGTAGAGATCGGGCGACTGCGTGATGGCGTTCGCTACGGGCCATGCCAGCGCTCCGATCTGGTGCTCCTCGGCGGTGAGAACTACGCTCGTGTCTCGCGCGCCTCGCACGATGGCACCGGTGTCGAGCGGCTTTAGCGTATGCATGTTGAGAATTCGGGTTTCATAGCCGAAGTCTTGCTTCAATATCCACGCGGCTCGCATCGCTTCGGGAACCATGGGACCGCAAGCCACGATGGTGAGATCTTCAGACTCGTCGCGGTATTCGGATTCTAGCTTGGTCTCGAACGCTTCGATGAAGTTCGCGGCCTCGCTACGCAAGCGAATTACGTTGGCCTTGCCGAAGACGAAGGGTGTCTTCTCGTCGGTGACTATCGGCGTCGCTTCGCGCGCGAAGCGGATGTACTTGGGGCCTACGTGTTGGAGCAGCAGGTAATCGGTGGCCTTGCGGGTTTCACTGATGTCGCAGGGAACGACCACGCTCATGTTGGGGAGTCCGCACATGGCAAACAGGTCTTCCAGCGCTTGGTGCGTGGCGCCGTCAGGGCCTACGCTGACGCCGCCGTGGGCTCCGCCGATCAGGACGTTGAAGTTGCCATAGCAGACCGATGTGCGGATCTGATCCAGATTGCGGGCGGCGGCAAAGGTCGCGTACGTGCCGAAGACGGGAAGCTTTCCTTCTTTGGCCAGTCCGGCGGCGGCAGACGTGGCGGATTGCTCGGCGATGCCCATGCTGATCCAGCGCTTTTTGCGCTCGGGCTTATTGGCGTAAAACTCGCTGATGGTAATAGAGCCGGAAATGTCCAGTCCAAAGCAAACCACGCGCGGGTCGTCACCATTGGCGGCTAATGACTGGCCGAAGCCGAGCCGCGTCGGCTTCATTTGGACCTTCATGGTTTCGGCGGCGTTCCACCAGTAGTTGCGGTGAAACTTGGGCATCTTGGCGTCGAGTTTGCGCTCGACCTCGGCTTGATATTCGTTGGCGTGGGCGAAGAGTTGCTCGACGGGGATCTGGCCTTGATCCAGTCCCAGTTCTTTCAAGGCTTTGTCTAGCTCTTCGCGGTTGGGCGCTTTGCCGTGCCATCCGGCAACATTTTCCATGAAGCTGACGCCTTTGCCCTTCACGGTGTTGGCGATAATGACGGTGGGCTTGCTGGAGCCGGTTTTGGTTTTGGCACTCTCCAGTGCCTCGACGACCTGCTTCATGTCGTGGCCGTCGATGGTGACGACCTCCCATCCGAAGCTGCGATATTTATCTTCCAGCGGTTCGACGTTCATCACGTCTTTTACCCAGCCGTCGATCTGAAGACGGTTGCGATCGACAATGCCGACTAGATTGTCCAGCTTGAAGTGGCCTGCTTCCATCGCAGCTTCCCAGATCTGTCCTTCTTGTTGTTCGCCGTCTCCCATGATGCAGAAAACGTGGTGATTTTTCTTATCCAGCCTGGCGGCCAGCGCTATGCCGACAGCTATGCTCAGCCCCTGGCCCAGCGATCCGGTCGAGACTTCTACGCCCGGCAGCTTGAGCCAGTGCGGATGCCCTTGAAAGGGCGAGTAGAGTTTGCGCAGCAATGCGACATCTTCTTTCGGGCAAAAACCCGCGAAGGCTAGGCCCAAGTAAAGGCTGGGTGCCTTGTGGCCGGTCGACCAGACGATACGGTCGCGGTCGTGCCAGTTGGAATTTTTGGGATCGTGGTTGGCGACGCGAAGGTACAGGGCGGCGGTGATGTCCATGATGGAGAGCGTTCCGCCGGCGTGTCCGGAGGCGGCCGCGCACAAGGCAGCCAGATCGTAGCCCCGCATCAAGTTGGCCTGCTCTTTTAGTTCGTCAATGCTGTAGGAACGCAGAACTCCGCCGGTGACTGAATCCTGAATAGACATAGGGTTGCTCCTTCGCTTACGCCGCGCGTGGGACGACAATCTGGGCAGGGCGGGAAACGGCGCATGGGCTTACAGGATGAGCGTAGTTGGAGCAGTCGCAGGGTTCAGTGAGCGGGGTCACAGGTGCGCGTGACGCTCACGACAAAATCAAGACTTATGACAAATCAAAAAAGGATTGTCATCCTGAGCGAAGCAGAACGATTCGCGAAGCGATCGTTCTGCGGAGTCGAAGGACCCCTACCCCCAGTAGTCATTCTCGGTCGGGTCAGAGGGTTTTGCCCGGGATGAACCTCGTTTCAAGCTCCGAGCTTCCTGAGCGAACTCTAGCGCGCTGACTTGAAGATCGCGAACACAGCCCCTTGCGGGTCGGCGATAATCGCCATGCGGCCCACTCCCTCGACAGTCATAGGCGGAACATAAAAATTGGCGCCCATCTGCTTGGCCTTCGCTGCAGAAGCATCCACGTCATCCACCAGAAAGTAGGCCAGCCAGTGCGGTGGCGTTCCGGGTTGGCGATACTTTGAGGGCGGAACGCCTCCGATGAAATGCTCGCCAATCTTGATGTGGAGGTAGCCGGACGGATCTTTGGGGTCGGCGGCTATCTGCCATCCCAGAAGTCCGGAGTAAAAGTCAGACGCGCGTTTCACGTCCGGCGTGCTCAGATCGGCCCAGCAAAGCGTGCCATGGACGTTCGCAATTCTGATACCGGTGTTCTTATTCGCCTGCCAAACGCAGAACTGCGCACCGGTGGGATCCTGGATGATTGCCATGCGGCCGAAATCCATAACGTCGAAAGCTGGGGCTAGAATCTTGCCGCCAAGTTGCCCTGCTTTGGCGGCTGTCGCATCGGCATTCTCGACGGCGATGTAAATCGCCCAGTGCGGAGGAACTCCCTGAGCGCGATGCTCGGGGCGCAGCGTGCATCCGGCGGCGGCCTCGCGACCCTGGAGTTTAAATTCGGTGTAGAAATCGTTCGGGCCCATCGGACTGTCGTGGGCTTCCCAGCCAAAGAGCGTGCTGTAGAAACTCTTAGCGGCGTTCTGGTCGGAGGTGTGGAGTTCAATCCAGCAGAAGGATCCCGCGGGATGCCGCTCAATGTTTGTCATCGGGGCGTTAGTCGTAGCAGTATCTGTCATGGCGGCAGAAGTTTACACCAAATCGAGCCCGCAAGTTGTCAAAGGAAGATGAAAAACTGAGTTAAAGCCCGGCCGGGCTGGATATCACCAAGCCATAACATTTCCGCCGCCCGCCTGCTTGGCCCGCTGGAAAGCTAGATTGGCGGCGACCATGTCTTCCAGAGCCAAGCCCATCGCCTTGTACACGGTAATCTCATCGGCGGTGCGGCGACCAGGCTTGTGACCTAGGGCTAGCGTTCCCAGGGTTGTACCCATTGATGCATTCGAGTCGGCGAGTTCGCTGCACCCGACTGGAGGCGGCTGAAAGGCATCGAGCGTCTCGACAAAGAGGCGATGGGCTCTTGCTAAATCCTTCGGCAGTTCTCCATTCGGAGGATGAAATCCAACCGAGGTCACATGGGCCCCCGGCTTTACCCATGCAGAATCGATCACGGGCTCGGGGGCGTGCGTGGCCAGGCATACAACGTCTGACTCGCGCACAGCCTTCTCCAGATCGGCAGTTGCGCATGCGATTTTGCTCTGCGCGGCCAGCTTCTGAGCCTCATCGAAACGTAACGAGCAAAGGTTGATACGCTCAAAATTTCGGACCAAAGGAAGCAAGCGCAGATGTTGGCATCCTTGGACGCCCGCGCCGATCACGGTAGCGATCCGAGATTCGGGACGACTTAACAGACGTACGGAAAGAGCCGCGGCGGCGGCGGTTCGGACAGCCGTGATGTAAGTGCCATCCATGATGCAGGAGGTCGCGCCGGTGTTGGGATCGAACAGATTGATCAAAGCCAGGTGATTTGGCAGATTGATTTGCAGATTGCCGTCGAAGACATTGACAATCTTTATGGTCAGTTGCATGCCCGACCGCCACGCCGGCATGGTCAGACAGAAACCCTTCCCCGGAACTGAAAGTTGTGATCGCGGAGGAGACTGGATCTCTCCCAACTCGAGCGCGCGGAAGCCGTCTTCGAGTGCATCGATGAGCTCTCTCAGATCGAGATACTTCTCTACCTCTTGCTCGCTGAGAGTCATCACCTGCCGCGGGCCTTTGTTGATTTCGAAGGCAGCTTTTCCTGAGTGTTCTTGAGCTTCGTTCATTTGAGATTTTTGCGGAATTACCGAAAGTTTTTGCCGGCCCAGTCTTCAATTCTTGCCAGCGCCCTGTTCAGATTCTCCAGCGAGTTGGCGACGCTGAAGCGGAGATAGCCTTCTCCATATTCGCCGAAGGCTGTGCCGGAAAGGCAGGCTACGCCAGCTTGTTCGAGCAGCGCGTCAGCCAGCTTCTTGGAAGGCCATCCCGTCTTCTTAATATTGGGGAAGGCATAGAACGCGCCTTTGGGCAGGAGACAGGAGAAGCCTTTGATCTTGTTCAGTCCGGCGACGAAGGCGTCGCGGCGGCGTTTGAATTCGGCATTCATCTTGTCGACCGACGACTGATCTCCGCGCAGGGCTTCGATTCCGGCAACCTGCGTGAAGCTGGCGGTGCAGGAAATCGAGTTCGTGTTGAGCCGCGCAATCTGCGTGGCCAGGTCGGGACGCATCACGCCGTAGCCCATGCGCCATCCGGTCATCGCGTAGGTTTTGGAGAAGCCGTCGAGCAGAATGGTGCGCTCTTTGAAACCGGGCACGCTCATGATGGAGAAGTCTTCGCCTTCGAAAATTAGGCGGCTATAGATTTCGTCTGAAAGAATCATGATGTTGCGGTCGCCAATGGCGTCGGCTATTTCGAGAATATCTTTCTTAGTGAGCACGCCGCCGGTCGGGTTGTGCGGCGAATTCAGAATGATGAGCCTGGTGCGGTCGGTGATCAACGACGCCAGTTCCTTGACGTCGACGGAAAAATCGCGCTCTTCGCGCAGCGGAATCGGGATCGCCTTGCCGAGCGAATAGTTGATCATCGACTCGTAGATGGGGAAGCCGGGATTGGGATAAATGACTTCATCTCCGGCCTCAATTAACGCCAGGATCGTAAAGAAAATAATTGGCTTGCCACCTGGAACAACAACCACTTCCTCGGCGGACACCGGAACCCCACGCGTGCGGCTGACGTAGTCGGCTATGGTCTGGCGCAGCTCGGGAAGACCGGCGGCGGGGCCGTAGTGCGTCCATCCCTTGTGGAGCGCGCCGACTGCGGCTTCTATGACGTTGGAGGGGGTGTCAAAATCAGGCTCGCCAATTTCGAGGTGAATTATTTCCTTGCCTTGTTTTTCCAGCGCTCGAGCTCGACTCAGAACTTCAAAGGCGGTTTCGGTGCCGAGGCGCGACATCCGGCTGGCTAAACGCAATTCGTACTGGGTCGTGGTCTGCATAATGGCGGTTGGCATTATAGCGCCTCCGAGGCTGGCTTGGCCTATAGACTGATTGTCATGCCAGTGACGCGGAGCGGTCAATTGCGGCAGTCACGGAAACCTGTGATGCGACTTTAGTCGGCGGTGTGAGATCCGACAGGAGAAGGCTAGGTGGAAAGTCAGAAGTCAGAGATCGCCTATCTCACCTCGTATTGACCTTGGTACTTATTCCGAGATGGTGCTCTCTTCGCTCTGCGCTCGCAGGACACGATCGATATAGTACGGGGGGCGCTGCGCCGGTTCATGGTAGTGGCGCGCCTGCATTTCTCCCAGTAACCCTACGGCGAGCATGTTCAAACCGGCCAACAAGAGGACGGCTGAAAACATCATCAACGGGCCGTGCTGGGTCATGACATCGGTGTGGTAAAGGATCTTATCGAAGATCAACCAACTGGAGATTCCGCACCCCCCAAGGATGCTGAACATCCCCAACGTGCCAAAGAAATGTAACGGGCGGGAGAGATACCGCAGCAGGAAGCGGATCGTAATAAGGTCGAAGAAGACCCGGAAGGTGCGCGAGATTCCATAATGCGAAGCGCCTCGTTCGCGGTTTACGTTCTTGATCGGCACCTCGACGATCGACGCGCCATACCATGAAGCGAGCGCGGGGATGAAGCGATGCAGCTCTCCGTAAAGCGGAACTTGGCCGAGGATTTCGCGGCGGTAGGCTTTGAAAGTGGTGCCGAAGTCGTGGATGTTGACGCCGCTCAACTTGGCCATCAGCCAGTTGGCGCAGCGCGAAGGGATGCGGCGCAGCCAGAAATTATCGACGCGATTCTTGCGCCAGCCGCTTACGATGTCGTAACCCTCGGCAATCTTTTCGAGAAAGAGTGGGATATCCGCGGGATCGTGCTGCAGGTCGCCATCCATGGCGATGATGAATTCGCCGCGGGCGTGATCGAATCCGGCGGCAAGGCCCGCGGTCTGGCCAAAGTTGCGGCGCAGCTTGACTACGGTGACGCGGCTATCGACCGCGGCAATTTCGCGCAGCAGATTGAACGTGCCATCGATGGAGCCATCGTCGACCAGCACCATCTCGAAGCTCTCGCCGCTCGCTTCCATCACGGACTTCAGCCGCGCGTAGAGATCGGTGACGTTCTCCTGCTCGTTGTGGAGAGGGACTACGATTGAATATTTGAGCACAGTATTTTAATTATACGGCAGCGGGACCCGCTTTTGGCCCCGCACAACGTAACGCTGAGAGCACACGGCAGCGTAGCTGGTAGCCCAAACCTTCTCGAACCAGAACCTGTTCCATTTCGTGCATATGTGAGAAATTTTTTCGGGAGAAATTTCTGGAGCCGATGATTATCTCCGCTTACGCACGTCGCCGGTGAGCTGTGCGATTCTCGTCCCATCGTCACGACGTTGTTCGGGAGAAGCGTGGACTCACTCCCGGAGGTGGCGGCTCGGCCCCAGGTATTTCGGGACGCCCGAGCGGTGCTGGCTTCAATTTGCAGAATGCATTGGCAGCTAGTCAGGCCCAAAGAAAAGAGAAGCGTGCCAGGTAGTTCAAAAGGCCATAAAGAAACTTGGACTGCGGGCTCGACGACCTGACTGAGAGGCTGGGGCATCTCGCCATCGTCTGAGATGCACGTAATGATTTCATGCTATATTGTTGATTACATTGTTATTATTAATCTATGACGGGACTGCTTGACAACCACCCACTCACATTCCTATAATTAGCACTCGTGGCATCCAAGTGCTAACAGCCCTAAAATTGGGCAACTTCGAAACTTCGAATTCAACCTATTCAAAAAACCACTCTTGAAAGGAGTACGCAACATGGCAACTAAATTCACCCCGCTCCATGACCGCATCCTGGTCCGGCGGGTAGAAGAAGCCGACACCACCCGCGGCGGGATCATCATCCCCGACTCCGCCAAAGACAAGCCGATGGAGGGAGAAGTCATCTCCGCCGGCAAAGGCAAGATCAGCGAAGAAGGCAAGGTTCGCCCGCTCGATGTGAAAGAAGGCGACCGCATTCTGTTTGGCAAGTATTCCGGCACCGAAATCAAGATCGATGGTGAAGACTTCATCATCATGCGTGAAGAAGAAGTACTCGGCATCCTGACCGGCGCAGCCAAGAAGGAAATGGCCGGATCGCGCAAGTAGTTGTTCGTGTGGTGACGGGGCTCTGCCCCGTCCTGAGACAGAAAAATCCGCAGGCAGAGCCTGCATACATCTTTAAAATTCTGAGGAGCAAAAAGTTATGGCAAAGCAAATTGTTCACGGAGAAGAGTCCAGACAGGCCATTCTCCGCGGCGTCAACCTGTTGGCGGACGCTGTAAAGGTCACCCTCGGCCCCAAGGGCCGCAACGTGGTTATTGAAAAGAAATTCGGTGCGCCCACCATCACCAAAGACGGCGTAACCGTAGCCAAAGAGATTGAACTGAAAGATAACCTTGAAAACATGGGCGCTCAGATGGTCCGCGAAGTGGCTTCTAAGACTTCCGACATCGCCGGCGACGGCACCACCACCGCAACCGTTCTAGCCCAGGCAATCTACCGCGAAGGCGTGAAGACGGTCGCCGCTGGCGCCAACCCCATGGCGATCAAGCGCGGCATCGAAAAGTCGATCCTGCTCATCACCGGCCGGGTCGATAAAGAAGGCAATCGCGAGAAGGGCGAACTGGATAAGTTCTCCAAGCCCGTCTCCGGCGACATGATTGCCCAGGTCGGCACCATCTCGGCCAACAACGACGAGACCATCGGGAAGATCATTGCCGAAGCCATGAAGAAGGTCGGCAAAGATGGCGTCATCACCGTGGAAGAGTCGAAGACGCTCGAGACTCAGCTCGACGTGGTCGAAGGCATGCAGTTCGATCGCGGCTATCTCTCTCCTTACTTCGTCACTGACCCCGAGCGGATGGAATCCGTTCAGGAGAACGCCTACATCCTGATCCACGAAAAGAAAATCAGCTCGATGAAAGACCTGCTCCCGTTGCTCGAGGAGATCGCCAAGAGCGGCAAGCCGCTCACGATCATCGCTGAAGACGTGGAAGGCGAAGCGCTCGCCACTCTCGTCGTCAACAAACTGCGGGGCACGCTGCAAGTCTCGGCCGTCAAGGCTCCCGGCTTCGGCGATCGCCGCAAGGCTATGCTGCAGGACATCGCAACCCTGACCGGCGGCAAAGCCATCACCGAAGATCTCGGCATCAAGCTGGAGAACGTTCAGATCGCCGATCTCGGCCAGGCCAAGAAAGTCACCATCGACAAGGACAACACCACCATCGTCGAAGGCAAAGGCAAGCCCGGTGACGTGCAGGGCCGCGTGAAAGAAATTCGCGGGCAGATCGACAAGACCACCAGCGACTACGACCGCGAGAAGCTGCAGGAGCGGTTGGCGAAGCTGGTCGGCGGCGTGGCGGTGATCAAAGTGGGAGCCGCGACCGAAACCGAAATGAAAGAGACGAAAGCCCGGGTCGAAGACGCGATGCACGCCACCCGAGCAGCAGTCGAGGAAGGCATTGTCCCCGGCGGCGGCGTAGCTCTGGCGCGTTGCATCGGCGCGCTCGACAAGCTGAAGCTGGAAGGTGACGAGCAGATCGGTGTCAACATCGTGAAGCGCGCCATCACCGAGCCCTTGCGCCAGATCGCCGAGAACGCCGGCGAAGAAGGTGCAATCGTCATCGGCAAGATCCACGACTCCAAAGATAACAACTTCGGCTACAACGCCCTGACCGGAGAGTACGAAGATCTGGTCAAGGCAGGCGTGCTCGATCCGACCAAGGTAGTGCGCACCGCACTAACCAACGCCGGCTCCATCGCGTCCCTGATGCTGACCACCGAAGCCCTGGTAGCGGAGATTCCAGAAAAGAAGGAAGCTCCAATGCCCGGCGGCGGCCACGGCGGCGGCATGGGCGACATGTACTAGGACTAGCCGTCCAGGCAGACGCGCCTTCGGCGCAAACCCAAAGCCCCGCTCGCAAGAGCGGGGCTTTTCTTGTTTGTCGACTGCGAAGTCCGCGAGCCGACCTTGATAACGCTTGATTTCACCGCCAGCTGATCTGGGTGTCTATAACACATCCAACAGCATTATTTCGGCATTGAACGGTGACGTCCAAAACCTACCTTCTTGGCGAATGAAGAAATCAGGCGAAATGTTTCGGCATTACCCCTCGAAGTGCCGGGGCAAAACGCTGGATTGAGGCTGAGATTTGCACAGGTTTTTTAGTATCCACACTTGACATTCGTCATACGTTCGCCTAAGGATAAGGCAGGAGCCAGAGCTCACATGCAATATCACCTCATTACATGAGGAAAGAGGGAGAACGCCATGGCGGGAAAAGCGAACGGGGAGAGAGATGGTCGGCGACCGACGTTCCGATGTGCCAAAGCACGAGATCGAAACAGTGCTATCGGTCCCGCGAGCATTGGAGGATAAGAACGGCGGAAATCCACTGCCTCCGATGGATGTTGCCGCAGCCATCGGCATGAGCCCTGGAAGCAGCGCCTTCCGCGACTTACTATCCTCCTCGATCAAGTACGGGCTGACAGCTGGCAGTTTCAACCAGCCGAAGGTCTCCTTGGAGGCTCTAGGCAAGTCCATAGTCGCTCCGAAAGATCCGCAGGAGCAGCGGGCCGCACTATTCGAGGCCGCTTTCCGTCCAGAGGCTTTCCGGCAGGTTTACGACTATTACAAGGGGAAAAAACTCCCCGACCCTCAATTCCTCGCGAACACTCTTGTGCGGGAGTTCTCCGTTCCGAAAGAAGCAGTTGAAAAATTCATCGAAGTGTTCAGCGCTAACATCGCCCGCCTCGGTCTCGTGAAGGAGATAGGTAACGGCAAGTGGCTCTCCGCTGAAGCAGTGACGGAGGCCGCCCCTTCAAATGGGCCCACTGCGGACACCGAACCGACGTCCTCTGGGCCGACCGGAGCGCCGCCAAAGCAGCCCTCCCCGGTGTCCATCGGTTCGCCCCAAGCGCTAAGGAACGCGATCTTTGTGGGCCATGGGAAGGACAAAGGACCCCTCGACCAACTCGAGAAGATCCTCCAAATGTACCATCTGCCTTTCAAGGTGGCCGAGGACGAGGCGAACAGAGGACGGCCAATCTCGCAGAAGGTCGCCGAAACAATGCACGAGTGCGGGGCCGCAATTCTAATTTTCACGGCGGACGAGGAATTCAACGACAAAGACGGAAAGCAAGTATATCGGCCCAGCGAAAATGTCGTATTCGAACTGGGTGCGGCGAGCGTGCTATACGGATCGCGAATAATTATCTTCCGAGATGCTCGATGTACAATTCCCGTCGAACTTCCGTGACATCGGGTACATTACGTTCGAGCCCAACCAGCTCTCAGCCAAAGTGAACGAACTGTTCAAGGAGTTGATCGGATTCGGCCTGATTAAGATCAGCGTTGCTTCCTAAGGCGCAATCTGACGCAATCCCGCCGGAAGGCTTGGGCGGCGGGTGGCCCGGCCTAACCCGCACATTGACTTCGGAAGGAGACTTGCATGGCATGGAACCTGAGAAAGAAGCCGACGGGCATAAAAAAGATTCCGAGAGTCCCAACTATTAAACCGATCAAACCAATTCAGCCGATCAAGCCAATCCGGCCAATAAAGCCGATTGCTCCGATTGGGTATGAATACTACTGGAAAGACTAGGCGGTCGGCCAGGTGCCCGGACGGGTGGCCTACACAACGCGGTTTTCGTTGTGTGGGGCCGTTCCGACACATTCGAGATTCTGCTTTTGGGTGGCCCAGCGCTTTCAGCGCTGCGATTCAGGCCGCCGAATCCGACGGCTTTAGCCGCTGCGGTGCGGCATCTCGCTCCATCCCCGAGTTCGTCCCGAACTCCAATTCCCTAACCTCAGGGGCTAAAGCCCCAACAAATAGCTGGCCTTTGACCGCAGTGCTGAAGCACTGCGCCACCCCAAACCTGCGCCACCCCAGACCTGAATCACCCCAAACCTGAACTCAAAAGGAGGGGCGGCGGCGCTGCGGACAGAGGTCCTTTCATTCAGCATTTGGAGCGTCGCTAGGTGCTTTTGGGTGGCGCAGCGCTTTCAGCGCTGCGATTCAGGCCGCCGAATCCGCTGGCACCAGCCGTTGAGGTGCGGTGCGGCATCTAGCTCCATCTCTGAGTTACTCCTAAACTACAATTCCCTTACCTCAGGGGCTAAAGCCCATTTCCAAGGCCGTTGACTAACCGCAGTGCTGAAGCACTGCGCCACCCCAAACCTGAATCGCCCCAAACCTGAACCACCCCAAACCTGAGCTCTAAGGAGGGGCGGCAGCGCTGAAGGGACAACAATCTTTCGTTCGGCATTTGGGGCGTCCCTAGGTGCTTTGGGTGGCGCAGCGCTTTCAGCGCTGCGATTCAGGCCGCCGAATCGGATGGCTTTAGCCGCTGCGGTGCGGCATTCAGCGCCGTCCCAGTTCTGGCCGAGATATAAAGATACTGCTCAGCAACTCGAGCCAGCCCCTTCTTCACTGGATTCAGATGAATGTACAGCCGGAAGGCACAATACTCCTGCCAATCCCGCACCCGACGGTCATGGTAACTCTTCTCCCAGATCTCACCACTAAAACCTAACTCTCTCTTGGCGCGGAATGAGAATCCGCCCTTGATCAGTTGCAGGGCTCGCTCCAGAGTCAGAGCTGGTGTGAGCAGGAGATGGAAATGGTCAGGCATGAGCACAAACTCATGGAGAAGATACTTGTGTTGCGATCTGTAACTCAGAAGAACCTGCACAAATAACTCAGCCATCCGATCCGATTGAAACAAACTGTGTTTCTGAAAGGTCGCACCGGTGATAAAGTAGGTGCCGAATCCCGTGTTGCCTCGGTGTGGCGCAGCCATCCCAACCTCATGCGCCACCCAAAAACGCGATCGTCTTAAGCAAATCAAGAATAACCGTGTCGGAATGGGAATATCGGAGCATGCGGCGCGCCCGTCGCGATCTTTCGTTTGCCACGGCCGTTACGAACATCGTGCCGGACATACACGTTTCGTGTATACAAGTAACAAGAACCGCGCTTAAGACGCGTGCTGGAAGCTACACGAGAGGAGAAACGAATTGCCAAACAAGCGCTCCGTTGAACTTGAATACAGAGTAAGCAGGAGTGCCTTGGATGAACTCGGATTGGATCGGCAGGGGGCGCTGGAGCTGAAGCTGAAGGCGTCTCTGCATCAAAGAATTTTGGGATTGATCAAACGCCGCCGCTACAGCGCCCGCGATCTGGAACGAATCCTGAAGATACAGCAACTGCGCGTAAGCGAGCTAATGCGCGGCAAGCTTTCCACTTTAAGTGTAGCCCGCCTGCTACTGTATGCCGACCTCCTGGGAGCGGAAGCTCAAGTAAAGCTCAAGCAGATTCGGGCTAGCGCGGCGGCCTGACTCTATAAACCTCTAGAACAAAGCGCAAGCGCGCCGCGGCACGGCGCCGCACTTCTTCCTCGGGGATCAGGCGTGCCTTCCCTGAACGAAGGTCGTCCACGCGCCGTTTGATTTCGGCCGCCCAGGCCTCCTCTACGGCTGCCTCGATCGTCAGAGCGACGCCCGGTGCGTCATCCGGGCTGTCGTCGTCCAGGCTGTCAATGAGGCGGGCAAATCAGCGCACCCCGATCCTGAGTCGAAAGATAAATCCTAGCGCAAGCCCAGCGCTCACCCGAACTAACTCTTGGGCCGTTAAATCAAACCGCCTACGGCCTGTTACCGAAGGTATGGTGCGGGATATACAACAAAGCTATGACGATCCAGCAGATCGATCCAGCAGATAGGGAAGATTGCATTCGAGTAAGAAGGGCACGATCTCACTGCTCCCACTGAACCCCCGGATACAAGCTCGGCTGCCTGAACCCGCGATACCCTGAATCTGACGGCGTCGCCATTTGCCACACTGTTTGCGGAGTGCTTTCCGGAGTGCCCCCCGGTGTAACCTCAAAAATTTGAGAGCCTCCCGCTGTTCCCGCAAGCATGTATTCGAAGTTTCCATTCGCCAACACCTCCACATTCCCTCCAAAGTCCGAGTAGAGCAACGTCGGAAGTATCTGGTGAAATTGGAACGTTGCCGTCTTAGCACTATCGTCGATCTGCAGTTCCTGGATCGTCGTGTATAGGCAAGGTGGTGCACCAGCGGTCCCGCACTGGACGCCAGCGGCAAAGATGCGGTCATCGCCATTATCCATCACCGTCAAGGAGTACATCCCGGTCGTATTCGGGGTCGCATATGTCACATCATGCTGAGCGTAAAACCAGTCCGTCGGATCAACCCCTCCCACTAAAGCGAAGTCGCCTTCTTCCCCAAGCGTCCACAAAATATCTCCCGCCCCCGCGCCATTTTGGTAATCCACCTTCAAAACCCAGTTCTGATGCCGCAACGAGATAATAAAATTGCCATCGTCTGTCGAATATGACAGTGAATTCGCATGCGTCCAGTCTGGAAACTGCGCCGTCCATGGATGTCGATTTACATCGAGGTGATCGAAGCTACTCCACGCCCACGCCGGATTCCAATTTGCATCCAGATCCACCACTAAATCCCCAACCACGTTCGTAACTCCCGGGTATCCCGTCAGGTTCGTGTAGGGCACCGAAGCATTCGCAATGACCAGTAGGTGCCCGTTAGGCAAGAGCACAAAATCGTGGGAAAAGTTCACCAGGGTCGGCAGAGTAAAGCCCCCCGCCGTCAATGCCGAATTCAAACTCGCCATGCTGAGCTCGTGAACGGTGTCGCCAGCCAGATCGATTTCACGGATGTATTTCGTTACTCCCGGGCCGAAAGGATACGATATAGGCGAGATCAACACCAGAATATCCCCGTTGGGCAGCAGCTTCGGCGGATAGAGAAGCGTGTTCGCCGTGCGGTCGGCAAACGGATACGCCCAGATCGTATTGCCTTGTAGATCGGTGGCGAACACCGTGCTCGGATATCCGACAAGCGAGTTGAAGAGCTCAATCCCCGGCTGCGGCGTTCCCGTGCCCAGGGTCACCGGCACTGTCGTCGGAAGCCCCGGCGGCAGTGCTCCCGTCGCAAACGTGTGATCCACGTCGCTTCCCATGTTTCCATCCGTCAACGTCGCCGTCGCCTTCATGTGATACGTGCTATTCGGCAACATGCCCGCCACCATGATGGATGTTGCCGTTCCGCCCGTCGCCACCGTCACCGTGCTCGTCACCCGTCCATAGTTGGTATTCGGGCCAAACGCTACGCTCCATGTCCCCGGAAAAGGCAGCGTCAGCGTGTACAGCGCCACCATCGAATTCACCGTATTCGACACCGCCCCGGAGATAGCACCCGACGTGCCCGTCAACGTGATCGTCTCCCCCGTGCCCGCCGGCGCAGACTGTATACCCAGATTGACCGTTGCACTTTGTTGCGCCGGGGTTGAGGCAACCGTCGGCGCATACTGCACTTCCACGTTGCAACTCGCTCCCGGTGCCAGCTGCCCTCCGCATCCGCCGCTGCTCACGAGGCTGAAGCTTGCATCGCCGTTCAGCGTCGGATTCAGCGTCAGTGTCACGTTCCCCGTATTCTCCACCGTCGCCGCGGTTTGTGTAACGCTTGTGCCCACCAGCGCCTGGCCGAAGTCGTAGAACGTCGAACTCAGCCCGACGCTCGTATGGTTCATTGGCGCGCCGCAGCCACCCATCATTACAATCGCCGCAAAAAGAAAAACCAAACGCCACTTCATCGGAATACTCCAGTTTGGGAAGGGTTCTTGAGCTCTTTGCTGTATTTTGGAAAACTGAGGATATCCCATCTGGTAAGAAAATTCATCGCGGGACAGGTGCCCCCCGAGGTTCGCGTCCGTTCTTTGGACGCTAACTTGGGTTGCCCTGTACTTGGTAGGGCCGCAGGTGTAAGTTTTTTGTATCCCCGGGTAGTGTTTGAAATGTGCGTTGGTCGCCTTCGGGCGTGGTGAGATAATTGCCTCAGCCATGCTTACGAGTCCATGTCGATATTGCGGCAAGAACGTTTGGGAACAATCAGCGGAGTGCGGCATCGAATCACGTAGACAAACATATCCGCAAACTGCGGCAGATAGTTAATTCCCTGTCTCTGGCGCGGGACAGGGATCTAACTTGAAGCGTATAAACAGCTACGCGAATTGTCGGCCCGAATCTGTCACCGCAAACCATGAGCGAATCACCATTGCGTGAGATCTACGTCAGCACGGATATAGAAACCGACGGACCGGTCGCGGGAAAACATTCCCTCCTGAGCATTGGATCGGCAGCCTATCTGGCCGACAAAGAGCTGCTGGGGACGTTCTCCGCCAACTTGGAAACGCTGCCCGCATCGGCCCCGGATCCGAAGACCGCCGCATGGTGGGCCACACAGCCGGAGGCATGGTCGGCCTGCCGGCAAAATCTCGAAGCGCCTGCTGTTGCCCTGAAGCGCTACGTTGCCTGGCTCAAGGCGTTTGGCGGACGGCCTGTGTTTGTCGGCTACCCGGCCGCTTTTGATTTTTCTTTCGTCTATTGGTATCTCACCGAGTTCGCGGGCGAGAACCCATTCGGCTATTCGGCAATTGATATCAAGACCTACGCGATGGCGTTGCTGCGCAAACCATATCGAGCGTGCGGCAAGCAGTCCATGCCCCCGGAGTGGTTCGATCCCGTGTCTCATACGCATGTGGCGCTCGACGATGCCATCGAGCAAGGACGACTGTTCTGCAACATGCTTAAGGCAAACTCGGCGCCTAACCGGCCGCTCACGGCTGCTGAATGTCGTAATGCTCCTGTGGCATGATCTGCCTTGAGCACATAAGTCGATGACCTTTACCTGAGCGCCAGCAATGGAGCCATCCGCGCGCGTGTACTCCACCGTGATGCCATCCACGAGGAGCAAGTGCGTGCGATGGTTGCGCGCAACGAGCGATGGCACGTCCGCCCGCAAGAGTTGCGCTGCGCTTCCTCGATGGCAGCGGGAGAAAGGCCAGGGTTCAGCCGCTCCAATGCTGCCATGCCTTCACGATACGGCGGCTGCGAGAGATCGGCAAGAGCCTAGAGTTTTCCACCAACATTTCAGACACTACCCAACCCCGCATTCGCCTTGACACCACGCGTTACAATGAGAATTGGCTCACGTCCAGCGTGACGGCAGCTGTAAGTGAATCTAAAGGTTCTTTGAAATAAGACTTCGAATGATGCTCCACCCGCAACCCATTGATTCTAATGGAGGGCAGGTCGCTCGGCGGTTCGGCGCACGCTAACTCCTTTGTTGTTGATACTTTGAGAGTAAAGCCTTCAAATCGAATACTTTAGATAAAATTAGGGAGGGGGGTGGGCATCCCGCTAACGAAAAGCTCACCCGCGCCGCAGCAACAGATCTCCAGCAACAAAGAAAAAGAACACCACCGAAATTACGCCATTCATCGTAAAGAACGCCGCATTCAATTTGCTGAGATCATCGTGCCGCACCAGCGAGTGTTCGTAGAGCAAAAGCGCGGACACGGCAACCAGCCCTGCAATCGCCAGCTTACCCAAGCCGAAAGTGACGATCGTAGCCACCAGCAGCCCAAGCATCGCGATGTGAAACAACCGCGCGATCACGAGCGCATTCCTGATGCCGAGATAACGAGGAAGCGAATGCAGGTCCTGGCTGCAATCGTAAGCGTGATCCTGGCAAGCGTAGATCACGTCGAACCCGCCGACCCAAAACGTCACCGCCGCGGTGAGCAGCAGAATCCGCGGATCAAGCGAACCGCGCACCGCAATCCACGCGGCCGCAGGAGCAATGCCCAGCGCGAATCCCAAAAACAGATGCGACCAGCGCGTGAAGCGCTTGGTGTAGGAATAAAGAAGGATCACCGCCAGCGCCACCGGCGAAAGCATCAGCGTCAAGCGATTCAACTCGGAAGCGGCAAGAACAAAAACTCCGCACGAAGCCAAAACGAACGTCGTGACAAACGCCGGAGTCAACTGCCCGACCGGCAGCGCGCGAGTTGCTGTTCGCGGATTGGCCGCATCAATCGATGCATCAGCCAGTCGATTGAAAGCCATGGCAGCGGAGCGCGCCGAGATCATGGCCACCACGATCCATGCCAGTTGCCGCCAGGCAGGCAAACCTCCGGCGGCGAGCATGGCTCCGCAGAGCGCAAACGGGAGGGCGAAAACCGAGTGCTCCCACTTGATCATCTCCAGCGTGATCTTCAAATTTCGGAAGAAAGCCACGGGATCATTGTAAAGCAGCCCTTGTGGCCACTATTTATTATCGTTATCCAACGCTCCCGACACGAGCGGGACGAAGCGGCAGCCTTCGAGAATCGTCACCTCGGGCTGTGCGCCGACCTTGCCAATCAGCTGCAGTTCCTGACTGGAGGCCGGACCGATGGGCGCAATCATGCGTCCGCCATCGCGCAACTGAGCGAACAGAGCAGGCGGCACCTCGGGAGTCGCAGCGGAAACCAGGATGGCATCGAACGGAGCATGCTCGGCCCAACCCTCGCTGCCATCTCCGATTCTGATGTGCACATTGCGACAACCCAATTTTTGTAGGGTATGTTCCGCGGCGGCCGCGAGTTGCGCATGGCGCTCCACCGAATACACGTCCGACGTAAGCATCGAAAGCAATGCCGTCACATACCCCGAACCGGTTCCGATTTCGAGCACGCGATCTGTGATTTTCAGCGCCAGATGTTCGAGCATCGCGGCCACAATATAAGGCTGCGAGATGGTCTGCCCCTCGCCAATCGGCAGCGGACGATCTTCGTAAGCATCCTGGCGCAACAGCTCCGGGATAAACTCGTGCCGCGGCACGTAACGCATGGCATCGAGCACGCGAAGGTCGCGAATGCCGCGCCCTGCAAGCTGAGTGCGGACCATTTCTTCGCGCTGCGGATCGAACGGATCGTGCCGGCGATCATGCTGAGAAGTTGGGTCCATGCGGGATAGAGTCTAAACCTTCACGACAGAGGACACAGGGAAGCACGGAGGAAATCTCTAGTATGGCCCAATGATTCCGCCGATGCTCCGAGCAACGGGATGTGCGCGCGGCACTTTCGTCTCCTGCGCTGCAATCACGTCGAGATATTTGTAGGCCGATCCGGTGTTGAAGAGCACTACTTTATCTTCGGCGCTCAGGAAGCCGCTGGCGCGCAGCTTCTGGTATGCGACGAGTGACGCGGCTCCTTCAGGCGCAGCGAATATGCCTTCCACGCTCGCCCAATGCCGCATAGCCGCGGGAATCTCTTCATCAGTCGCCGCGACCGCTGTGCCATGACTCTTCTCGATGATGTCGAGAATCAGGTAATCGCCATAGGCTTTAGGCACGCGCAAGCCCGCGGCAAAGGTCGCGGCATTGACCCACGCTTCACTCGTCCACGTTCCGGAACCGCTCTTCGTTCCGGAAGCGCTCTTCCCTGCCTCCCAAGCCTTGACGATCGGCGCGCACCCAGCCGCTTGCACCGTGATCATCTTCGGACGCTCGGGACCGATCCAGCCCAGTTCCTCCATTTCATCGAAGGCCTTCCACATGCCGATCATGCCCACGCCTCCGCCGGTCGGATAGACGATGGCTTGAGGCAGCTTCCAGTTCAATTGCTCGGCAACTTCGAATCCCATCGTCTTCTTGCCCTCGACGCGGAACGGCTCTTTGAGGGTCGAGACGTCGAACCATCCGTCGCTGTTCTTGGGCCATCCGTCTTCCTTTATGCGTTCGGCAACCATGCGGCCACAATCGCTGATCAGTCCATCGACCAGCGTGACATGCGCGCCGTAGTAATCGCACTCCATGCGATTCGCCAGAGGCACATCTTTCGGCATAAAGATGTGAGCTTCAATGCCCGCCGCAGCCGCGTAGGCCGCCAGCGCGCCACCGGCGTTTCCGGCGGAAGGTGCGGCCAGCTTGTTCAGACCATAATGTTTTGCCATGGTTACTGCATTTGACATGCCGCGCGCCTTGAAGGATCCGGTTGGATTCAGGCCTTCATCCTTGATGAAAACGCCAGCATACTCGCGGCTGGGAAGCAGGGGCGTGAATCCTTCGCCCAGCGTCACAGGCTTTTCGTCCCCCGAAAGCTCAGGCAGAACTTCCGCGTAACGCCACATGCTGGCGACGCGTCCTGACAAATCTTCGCGGCGCAACTTCCCTCTCAGGCTGGCAAGATCGTAGCGAACATAAAGCACTCCGCCGTCTTTGGGGCAGACATTCTGCGGGCGGTCGGCGGAGAGATGCCCGCCGCAGCGCGTGCATTCGAGGTAGGAGATACGCATTGATGGAAGGATAGCATTTGGCATTCAGCATTTAATAGTTAGCGTACGGCATGAGCTTTCAGTCCAAAAAACGTATTCGGCGCTGGTGCGGCGATAATGAACGCATGAGTTCTCGCCGTATGGATGTTTATTTCATTCGTTTCGGCGAACTTGCCAACGCCTGCGGATTCCTCTATCTGGCCTGGGCGATCAATGCTACCGATCTTGCTGGCCCACGCTCTCGAACGCAGGTCGGCTTAACCGATTGCGTGTTGCTTCTAGCGATCGCTCCTTTCTTTGTCGCATTGATAGCGACGTTCCGGAAGGAGCTTACTCAATCACAATGGCTCTTGATTCGTGCGACGCACCAAGCTCTCGCGATCGTTACAGTAGCCATCACGGCGATATTTCTCGTGGGACTGCCAGACACGACCCCTGCCACCATCTGCGTCGGCATCTTCGCCTTGCTGCAGGTAGCGGCCCTGAAGGCGAGCAGGCAATTTATTGTTGATGCTTCACACGTTCGCCCATGGCAGGTCAGGACTCTTCGGGTGGCTATGGTTTTCCTGTTTGCATTTCTTTTCTTACTCATGAAGTAATGTGACGGAACCCAACTCAGATTTCAAACGCGTCGTTCCCATCGCTTCGGGTCGCGACTTCCGTGGAAACACGCGATCACCATTAGTGCGCCAGCTTCGATGCGGAAGAAGAGAGCGTAAGGAAATTTGCGCAGACGTGCGCGATGCACATCTCGAAAAACCGTCGGGAACTAATAGGGATTCTCATCCATACGGAGAACAGTAGCTCCAGCTTGTTCGAGAAACTGAGTCCCTAGACCGCGATGCCGGGCCTCGTACCAATCCTGAGCCTCCACGAGTTCAGCTCGCGCGGCAGGCGTAAAGATTACTTGCATCGCTACGGGCGGCGTCGCTCTAACTCAGAGCGCAACTGTTCCCACGTGACGGCCTGGGCTCGATCTTGATCGAGACTGGCCAAACGTCGGGCCAGTTCGGCTTGTTGTGTTTGCGGCAGCGGAATCTCAGCATCGGCCAGACTATCCCAAAGCTGGCCAATCAGGGCAGGACGTTCTTCGGGACTTAGGCGCGCAAGTTCGTCAGAACTGAGAGTTCCCATGCCCCTTAAAATACCTCTTCTTGATGCACCAAACAACTGCTAAACAGGCACTCTCTTCAGCATCTCATTCGCCCGCCGAAACCATGACCGCTCCCGCCGCCGCAGATAGCCGGGCATGTTCGGTTTCTTATCGAGCACCTTTTGCGCCCATTCGCGGGCTTCGGCGTTGCGGCCTTCGGAGGCCAGGAGCTCCGCGAAATTTAAATAAGTTTCTGACAGAGTCGACGTGATTGTTATCTGCCTGAAGAGCGCCTCGGCCTTTTCTTTTTGCCCGGTCTGCGCGTAGGCGTGGGCCAGCAATCCGGCGGCGCGTTGGAAATCGTAATCGGACTCTTTGGCGACGACGCGTTCCAAGTCGGGCAGCGCCGCGGCGGCGTCTCCTAATAAGATGGCGCAGACTCCGCGGCGGTAGAAGGGATCGAGGGTATCGGCTCGGGCGGCGATCGCTTTGTCGAACGCGGCGCGCGCGTCCACGAGGTCGCCATCGTCCATGTAAAGGCCGCCGAGTTCTTCGTAGTTTCCGGCCGACGGATTATCGCGGATCTCGGCTTCCAGTTCATGGATGCGCTTGCGGCGTGGGAATACTTTGAAGGATTGGCCGAGCAATCCTACGTCCGGGAGCGCTTCCACAAGAAGATAAATAATCGCGCCTAGCGGGCCGAGAAACAGGATGATAAAAATCCAATAGGTATCCGGGCGGCGGCGGATGAAGTGGACTATCGCAACTGCTTCAAGAATGAGGCCGATGAGGCCCCAACGAAATAGAAGGTAGATTAGAAGTCCCATGCCGATCTTAGTCCTAGCGTGAGATTACACACTTGTGGAACATGGAGAAAGTGACTGCCGATGTCACGCGGCAGCAGGGATACAGGCCTGACGGGGCAAGCCCCGTCTCTACGGAGTTTGCGTAATGCCGAGGCAAATGCACAACGACGAACAACAGAACGATGAGCAGCAGATCCTGGCACTGCACGAGGCTGGGGACCGGGCGCTGATAAGCGCGGATCTGGCCGTGCTGGCCGAGATCTTCGCCGATGACTATGTGCAGTACAACGAAGCAGGCCAGGCCTTCACGAAGCAGCAGGTGCTGGATAATTTCCGGATTGGGGCGATTCGTTATCCCGCGATCGTTTCTACCTCGCGCAAGATTCGCGTATTCGGAGACACTGCGGTTGTGCATGGCTCGGAATCTGACGAGGTCGAAGCCAATGGAAAGCGATTCTCGGTGCGCTACGTTTATCTGGACGTACTGCGAAAAATCGATGGCAAGTGGAAGTTGGTGGCGTCACAGTTGGCGCGGCCGCTAGCTAAGTGAGATTTCCCTGTGCAACTCGGTGCCCGTGGTTAAAAAGGGTCTTTACCACGGGGAGCACCGAAGCACACAGGGGAAAGCGAACACCTCTTAATCTGCGGCTCGCAACCGGTTCTGCCAGTGCGACCAGAGGAACCATGCTATTCCACCGATCAGCGCGACTCCTATGATCGCGTCAAACTGGTGGAAGTACTTGCCTAGCGAACGCCAGTTTTCTCCTAGCTTCATGCCGAAGTAGGCGAGCGCGAAACACCAGGGCCACGATCCTAGAAACGTATAGATGTGAAATTTGCTGCGCGGCATGCGGGCGATTCCTGCGGGCAGCGCTATGAACGTGCGGATCACGGGTAGCAGGCGTGCTATGAACACGGCCATCTCTCCCCAACGTTGAAAAAAGCGGTCAGCCCAGTCGAGCTCACGGCGGCTGATGAGAATCCAGCGTCCGTAACGCTCAACCAGCGGACGTCCGCCGTAGCATCCGACCTCATAGGCAATGAGCGAGCCCAGATTGCATCCGATCGCACCGGCGGTTGCTGCCCAAGCCAATTTCATCACGCCGGTATAGACGAGGTAGCCGGCGAACGGCATGATCAGTTCCGAAGGCAGCGGAATACACGCCGATTCAATCGCCATGAGCAGCGTGATACCGAGATAACCAGTCGCGGCCACGAGCGAATTAATGAAGACGAAGAGTACGGTGAGGATTTTTTCCGTCATTCCAAGGTCATGGCGATCAAGCGTGCAAACTGAAGAACAGCAAGTCCTTCGCTTCCCCACCCCATCCGGCAAATGCGGCCGGCCGGGGGCCCCGGTCGCTCAGGATGACAATAGAGGATGGCCCCGCAAACACGTCTCAGAACGCGCCTTCCTGGGTGAAGCTGAAGCCTGGCAAAGTGACTCCGTCGGCTGACTTGGCTACTTTCACCTTCACGACTGGAGCGCTCGGCGCTGTGACCTGGGCTGGCCGCAGGACCGCGTATTGCGAGAATACCTCGCTGTAGACCTTGGTGACCAGGTGATCCTGTCCGGTTTCATCGTGCCGCCAGACTTGTCCGAGTTTGATGTTCTTCACGGCCACTGGTTTGTCCTTGTTCTCAGAGTACCGAGCCATTGGCCCAGCGTCAATTGCCGGGAAGTTACTTTTGTCAGGCAGCGGCTGCCTGGAGACGACGGCTTTGTTACCATGAACCACGGTTCAGGAGGAAGCCAAATGGCTCGCGGAAACATGCCGCGTCAACCGAGTCGCAGCGGGCTTCAGGACGGACGACAGGAAGGCGCGCGCCGCGCGCTCGGTGCGTTGTCGAAGGCCGGACAGAAAAACGCACCCGTGAAAAATGCCCGCACGAAGAGTGCCGCCGCGCGTCTTGGCGTTGGTCCGGCATTAGTGAAGTCTCCAGCAGCGCGAAAGGCTACGGTTCAAAAAACCAAATCGGCTTCCAAATACGATCCTTTGGCGCCGGAGCGTATCCGCCAGATCATCGCGGGGCTTGACCTGCTTTATCCCGGAGTGACTTGCGCTCTCACCCACCGCAGCGCTTGGGAGCTGCTGGTGGCTACAATTCTTTCCGCGCAATGCACGGACGTGCGGGTAAACATGGTGACGCCGGTGCTGTTTGAGAAATATCCGACGGTCCAGGATTTTGCGGCGCTCGAGCCGGAGCAGTTGGAGCCGGATATCCGCTCGACCGGCTTCTTCCGCAACAAGTCGAAGTCGGTGGTGGGCGCGGCGCGCAAGATTGTCGCGAACTTTGGCGGGAAGGTTCCGCAGACTATGGAGGAGTTGCTGACGCTTCCTGGAGTGGCTCGCAAGACGGCGAATGTTGTGCTGGGAACATGGTTCAAGAAAAATGAAGGGGTGGTGGTGGATACGCATGTGACGCGGATTTCGCGGCGACTCGAATTGACCAAGCAGGACGACGCTCGAAAGATCGAAGACGATTTGATGCGGATTATTCCTCGGGAACGCTGGACGGACTTTTCGCACGAGGTGATTTGGCACGGGCGCAAGCTGTGCGTGGCGCGTGGTCCGAAGTGTGCCGATTGCGCGCTGGAGACGCTTTGCCATGCGGCGGATAAGACCTGGTCTACGGTGGAGATTCATGCGGGGGCTAAGCCTTGACAGCCTGTTTCCGCGACTCTGAAACGCGACGAACGGGATAGAATCCGGGGCTAAACTTTGGGTGGATCAGACACACCGGAGGAGGAATGGTTTCGAATCTAGAGCGTTATAAAAAAGGACGTTGATTCGCTGGTCGCCAGGGGTAGAATCTCCACAATGTGATTCAGGCAGAATGCTTCCCTGAGAAGATTCGCAACCTGAAGCGAGGGGTAAAGGATTACGTCAAGACTTTGCCGCCGTTCCACGACGCTTATCAGCCGTGGTACTCCGAGGCAAAAGTACTGGTGAAGCAGTTTCTCCCCGACCGACTCTCGGACTTCGTCCGTCACTATGAGAAACCGGCAACGCGTAAGGATCTCAACCACTCGAACTACGTGATTGAGGACTATCTTCGGGGCGTCAGCGTCACGCGTGGAGATTTCATGGGTCAGAAGGTAGTCGGACCGGACTCCGCGATCCCACGATTCCGCCAGCAGCTTGCCATACTGAAATCAGTAAGCGCTCGCTTCGAGAGTTCTCTTTTTGACATTCGCCAGTTAGAGCAAGCGGACCTCTTCGACTCTGAGCTGGACGCAGCTGAAGAACTTGGAAGAAAAAGGTTCACGAGAGCTGCCGGCGCCGTAGCCGGTGTGGTCTTGGAGCGGCACCTCGCGCATGTGTGTGAGAATCATGCCGTGAAGGTTGCGAAAAAGGGGCCAACGATCTCGGATCTCAACGACGCACTAAAGAACGCGACTGTGATTGATGTCCCACAGTGGCGCTTTGTGCAACATTTGGGAGACATCCGAAATATCTGTGACCACGATAAGAAGGCCGAGCCACGCCGGAGCAGGTCAATGACCTCATTGCTGGTGTCAAGAGAACAATTAAGACGCTGTTCTGAGCGCGGATCGCGGCGTTGGGTTTCGCGGGCGAGGGCGCCCGCGCCACACGGGCCAGATGAGCTGGCGCGAAAAACCAAAGATCGCGATTGCCGTGGAATCCTATTTTTGCGCACAGAACGCGCAAGGATGGGGCACCCAGCATCTTTCTTGGGGTAAGAGCCGTTCCCTCGGGGGCTGAAGCCGTCGGAATTGAGCGCTTACATCGCAGCGGTGAACCGCTGCGCCACCCAAAATCAAGGGCAACCCATAAATCCCACGGGATTTGATGCTGTGGAATCCCACCCCCTCGGCTTCGCTCAGCGCTGTCTCTTGCGCACAAAACGCGCAAGGATGGGGCACCCTCGGGCGCGGGCTCGTCCGGAGAGATCGAGATCAAAACCAAGGTCAAAGGCAGCGGACAGGAGTGTCCGCTCTACACAGGCTCGGCTAGCTGCCGGTGTAGGACACTTCTACTACGGTGCAATCGTCGTTGAGCGGAGTGCCTCCGCAGAAATCGGCTACGGCGGCGAAGACATCTTCCATGGACTTGCTCTTCCCGGCTACGTGTTCCAGGCGCTCGCTGTCGAACATGTCGCCGCGGGCGTTTTCGGCTTCGGTTACGCCGTCGGTCACCAGGATCATTCGATCTCCGGGGCGCATCTGGCAGCGGTCGCTTGAATACTGTGCTTCCGCGATCAGGCCCACGGGCAGGTTGCCGTGCCCTGGACGGAGAACTTCGTCACCACAGATCCACACGGGCGGAACGTGTCCGCAGTTGACGTATTCGAGATCGCCGTCGTTGCGCAGGCGGGTGATGATCATGGTCGCGTACTTCTCTCCGATGTGCTTGTAGGTGAAAAAGCGATTGACGGCGGCGACGATCTCGGTGAGCGGCATGCCTGAAATTAGTTGCGAGTAGACCATGCCCTGCAGGATCGAAGCGAGCAGTGCGGCGGAGACTCCCTTGCCGCTGACGTTGGCCAGAACCACGGCAAGGCCGTCGGGAGTATTGACGGCTTCGAAGAAATCGCCTCCAATTTCTTTGCAGGACATGTTGCGGCCATTCACCTTTGCGAAAGGAACTTCGGGCAGAGTGACGGCCAGCAGGCGCTGCTGAATGGAGGCGGCGATGCTCAGTTCCTGCTGGTAGCGGCGTCCGGCTTCTTCGGCCTGGACGAGGCGCGCATTTTCGATCAGCTGGGCGGCTTCTGTCGCGATGGCGCGCAGAATATCGTGGCTGACGCTGGTGATATCGCGTGAGGCAAAGCGCGAATCGACGTAGAGGGCGCCCATTACTTCTCCACCGCCGGGCTGATCGGCGCGGGTGGTTTGCACGAGTGGCTTGCGCAAGGGCATGCAGATTACGGTACGCAGGTCAAAAGCTACGATGCTTTGCCGTTCTTTTACATCGAGCATCTGGCTGGTGTCGGTGACCAGGTATTCGGAGTTGGCGGTCAAGGCGCCATCGAGCACCGAGCGCGAAATTGTCTTGTCGTCGAGCAGGGGCTCGCCTTTGGAGTTACGTCCGGCGGCGAGGGTCAGCGTGCCTTCGTTATCGCGCATAAAGATGTAGCCGCGTTCGGCGCGAGTCAGCTTGAGCGTGGCATCGAGGAGCGTGACCAGGATCTCATCGAGCACGCCGATGGTGTTCAGCTTGCGCGCGGCTTCCATAAACAAAGTCAGCTTTTCCAGGTCGCTGGCTTCGGGCGCGATCTGGATGCCCGAGATCTGGCTGAGGAATTCGCGCGCCGTGTTCGAGGTGGCGTGGAGCGGGTGGAAGATCAGATAAGCGATGTCGCGGGCGCCAAATTCCAGTCGGTCGTTGCGCTGCAGTTTGCGGCGATCGACTTTTTCGCCGTTGACGAAGGTGCCGTGCTTGCTGCCGTTGTCGACGACAAAAAACTCGCCGTTCTCAGCCACGATGGAAGCGTGTTCGCGAGATACGCGGGGATCGGGGATGACCAGATCGCGGTCAACTTTGCGTCCCACGGTGTAGGGAGTGTGATTCAGTGACAGCGTCTGCTGATCGCTGCCCTGAACAAAAATCGCGATGGGAAAGATGCTGGATATGCCCGAATGCGACGAAGCCGACATGTACCCTGAATTCTCCCGCGGCGATTATGCCGCCGTCGTGCCAATGCTCCAAAGCATTCTACGACGATTGCAGGCTTACCGGAGCAGTCACAGTCCTCTGATAATACGCCTGATGGTAATACACGAGCATGAGCGCAGTTATGGCCAGGGGAGTCTGGAGTGTGGTCCACAGCGGGACTGACCAGGCGCTCTCAACTGTTTCGCGCGGCAAAACAAAGGAAAGCGCGGCCAGCGCGATACCCGATATCCACGGCCAGCATATGAGGCCGAAGGTGATGACGGCCATGAAGCGGTTGAATATATTCTTCTGCCAGAGCGTATGGCGATCCTTTAGCAGGATCAGCAACGCAGGGATCAAGAGGAGCTGATTATAAATGCCGTAGGTGGGCGTGACGAGTACCGTAACGGCCAGGACGAGACCGAGAATGAATGCAAAAGCGGCGGTGTTGGCCGCGTGGCGCCGCTCCCGCCAGCAAATGCCGATCAAGAGCGCGACTGCGGCAATTTCCAGCGCACGGCTCCAAGGAGCGCCTATCAACTCGTCAGTCACCGACATTTCTCCTGTGTAGCTGCGGTATTCGCGCAGCGCCTGATAGAAGCGGGAAATCCAGTGCGGAAGGTACCACTCCGATGCGGCGCAGAGGATTGCCATGGTCAGGAGAAATGACAAAGCCCAGCGGTAGCGGCGACGCCAGTCGGCCAAGGTCCAGAGGGCCAGCCAGAGCAACAACCAGCAAACGAGTTGCGGCTTGATGGTGGAGAAAGCCAGCAAAATGCCGGCGGGAATTGGGTAATCGGACACGAGGAGCGCGAGTGCTACCGCCATCAGGGGAACCACGAACAGCGTTATCTGCTGGAGCAGCAATCCCTCTGCGAAGGTCAGGCTGCCGACGGTGAATACGACCAAGGCCGCAAGCGCGTACGGGGGCAGGGGCCAGTGCAGGACGCGAGGCCATAGTGGAATCGTGGCGACGGTGAGGCTGATCAGGACCCAGAAGAATCCTTTTTGCACGATCGCGAATGGAAGATGGATAGTGGGCGCGAGGAAGAAAGCGACATAGACGGGATAGTAGAAGCCCTGATCGTAACTTCGATTGCGGTGTCCTTTTCCATCCGAATCTTTTTCATCCGAATCAAGCGGGCGGCCATAGTAGCCGGTTTGAATCTCGCGCGTGAATTCGAGGGTATAAGGATCTCGGCCGTGCAGGAGCAGTTCTTTGGCGCCTAACCAGCGCGGATAAAGGTCGGAGAGATTTCCGCGGGGCTGGCCATGAGCGGCGTCGTAGCGGACCTGATGCGGGATCAGCACGCGGTAAGCGTAGCTCCAGATGCAGGCCGCGCAAAGGACCGCCAGCAGTGGCCATATCCACGATCGACCCGCCAGACCGCACTCAAGCCACCGGCACTTCCGCATCTCCGCGTTCATACTTCCTGCAAATCCAAACTACAATCGGAATCCACCACCAGGGAATCAGCCATGGCCAGAACCACGAGCCCGAGAAGAGGATCGCGTACGTTACGATGAACAGCGCCGCATCCACGCGCATCTCCGATCGCGTCGCCGCCCCGGGTGCCGAGAATAGCATAAGCACCACCGGCAGCAGCAGTGTCAGATCATGGATCATTGCGTGATAGCTAATCAGAATGCACGTCACGCTTGCCGCTACGAACGCAAAGTGAATCCCGGTTGCTCGTCGCGAGACTTTCCACAACACGATCCCGAGCACGGCCGCCGCACACACAACCGCCGCCACGTTGGCGAATCTTCCACCGCCGTTCCCCGCAAGTTCTGCGATCAACCCGCGCACGTTCGGCATTCCCGCGGCCAATGTACCGGCTGCATCATGATTCTCCACATGAACATTCTCTACATGAAGAACGAAGCGCCCGTAGTCAACGATCCCACGCCATCCCGTCATCATCGTCCAGATGGCCACCAGCGCCGCCGCCACCGGAGAAAGACCCCACCACAATCGTGGCCGTCGCACCGCCAGGACCAGCGCCAGCGGAAGCACCAGATGGAACTTAAACAACCCGCATCCGAGCACCGCACCCGCCAAAACAACGCGGCTCCTCGTTATTAAAAACAGGCTTAGAGTCACCAGCAGCAGAAGCAAAACCGAATCTTGTCCTTGAATCAATGTCCTGACAACCGGCGCGAAAGCGGACACGCTCAAAACCAAGAACAGCGGACTGAGTCGCTCCGTTTCCGGGAACGCTTTTCTGACCATTACTAAACTCAGCACCAGCATGACGATATTCAAGACAGACCAAACCACATACGCCGAAAAATAATTCAGGTACGTCAAGGGCACAAATAGCAACTGCTCAAACGGAGGGTGCAAATCGTGCAGTTGTGCCGCCTGGCCCGCGCGGACCATCTCGGCCCCATGGTAAAACGCGGTGAAATCCTGATATCCATTTCGTAAAAACCGGACGAGTTGCAACGTGCCAACGCCGTTAAGCAACGCCAGCACGAGCAGAAAAATGCCCACCAGCCGTTCCTTGCCTCGGTTAAGTTCGGCTAGTGTCATGTTCTTGGGTCTGAATGGAATGCCCATTCTATCCGGATTACCGGTCCGTGGCTGGCGTTGCGCTGGCTGGCGCTGGCGGCGATCGCGCGCAGAAACATTTCGCCACGCTGATTCTGCGGCCGCCTCTATAATCGCCACGAACAACCGCAATGAAAATTCCTAAATTCAGCCGTGCCCGCTTTTTTGGGCTCATCCTGTTCTTCGGCTTGCTGGCGATGACAGCGCGCAATGCGGTCGATCCCGATCTCTGGTGGCATCTGCGCACAGGACAGTGGATCGTGGACACCGGACAGGTGCCGCACTTCGATCCGTTTTCTTTTACGCGCGCGGGCCATGCGTGGGTGGCCCATGAATGGCTGTCGGAGGTCGTGTTCTACGAACTGTGGAAACACGGTGGCGCGGCGGCGCTGATCGTGTTCTCCGCGATGGTTACGACCGCCGGATTCATGCTGCTTTATCTCCGCTGCCCCGGAACGAGGCACTGGGCGGCGGCAGCGACTGCCTTTGGGGCTTGGGTTGCCGCTCCTTCGTGGGGCGTGCGCCCGCAGATGTTCACGTTCACGCTGGCGAGCGTGCTTTTATGGCTGCTTGATAGAGGTGAAGTTCGGCCTCGACTTCTGTTTTGGATACCGCCGCTGTTTCTGTTATGGGTGAATCTGCACGGCGGATTCGCGCTCGGACCCGCGCTCTTGATCGCATACGGCATCGGAGTGCTTTTGGAGACTGCTCTCGGCAATACTCCATGGCTGGAGGCTCGGCCCATTCTGTTGCGGGCGCTGCTGCTCCTGGTTGCTTGTTTGCTGCTTGTGCCTTTCAACCCGAGCGGTGCGCAACTTTATTACTACCCATTCGATACCCTGCGCTCGGCTTGGATGCGGTCGTTTATTGTCGAATGGCACTCGCCGGATTTTCATCAAGCGCTTTATCGCCCATTGTTTCTGCTCTGGCTGCTGCTTCTGATCGCGCTGGCGAGTTCCCGCTCGCGGCCAAAGGTAAAGATGCGTGTGCTAGCGCCTTTGGTGCTCACTGGACTCGCCGCCTTGGACGCCGTTCGGCATATACCAATCTTCGTTTTGCTGGCGATACCGGTGCTTGCCGCCGCTCTTCCGCTCGCGGAATCTTACGCGACCGACGTCTCGAAAAGCACGCGACGAGGGGCACGCAACAACATCTTGTGTTTCCGGCCGGTTTTCAATGTGGCAGTGATCGTTCTGATGGCTGCATTCGCGTTGACCCAGTGGGTCAGCCTCGCCCGGAAGCAGAAGGCCAAAGAGGCAGAGCACTTTCCTCAAGCAGCGGTTGCCTTCCTGCAAGGCGGAGACTATCCGCGCGAACTTTTTGTTTATTACGACTGGGGAGGTTATGCCATCTGGAAACTCTACCCTGAATATCGCGTGTTCGTGGATGGCCGCGCCGATCTTTATGGCGACGAACTTTTGGGCCAGGCAATGAACACCGTGCTGGACCTCAAAGGCGGTTGGCGGGATGTTCTCGACCGCTGGAAGATAGAGGCGCTGCTTGTGCCACCGTCGTGCGCGGTAGTGCAGGCCCTGCTTCTCGACCCTCACTGGCAGGCGCAATTTCACGACTCAAAGGCGATAATCCTGTTAAAAAGGCGTCCCAAAATCCAGCCTGCCAGCCTCAGCCCCGGAAGCTATCTTCTTGACAAGCAGAGACCTATGGTTACTGGGGTTACTATGGTAACAAAGTGAAAATATTGTTTCCCAGAGCCCTGCCGAATCTGCGAAACTATGGACTATAGGTACAATCTAAAGCTCATTCTCCTTCTAAGAGGGGGCTGAGCTTATCTAGCGCAAATAAGGAGCCTGGAATGACGACATGGGGTAAGTTCTTGTGGGGCAATGAGGAAGGACAGGACATTGCAGAATACGCCGTGATGCTGGCGGTAATTCTGGTGATTGTTATTGGCACGGTCCGTCTGATTGGCAGCAACGCGAACAACGTATTTTCGACTGTAGCCAGCGGAATCTCCCAATAATCTCCCGCAAAGTGGGGGAGTATGCCACGGGTGCGCATCTTTCTTCGCTGGCAGCAGCGAATGAGCACCGACTTGCGCTGGAAGGAATTGAATGAATCGAAGCCGTTTGTTGATGATTGGAGGCTTGGCTCTCGCTATCGGTCTGCTCGTCAGCTACAACGTCTACAACCGGCTGCGCAGTGCCACAAGCTTGAGTAGCACTGCGGCCGGAGTGCCGGTGCTGGTGGCGGCGAATGATATCGATGTAGGGGCCAAGCTGAAAGCGAGCGATGTCACGACAATCAATGTGCCGGCATCGTCGCGGCCTTCGGGGGCATTTTCAACCGCGACCAAAGTTTTGGGCCGTGGCGCTGTTCTGCCCATCAGCAAGGGAGATTTCATTCTGCAGAACAAGCTGGCCGCGATCGACGCGGGAGCCGGCTTGCCCTCCATGATTCCGCCCGGAATGCGCGCAGTTTCGGTGCGCGTCAACGACGTGGTCTCGGTCGCCGGCTTTGTGCAACCGGGAACCCGCGTCGATGTGCTGGATACGAGCACGGGTCAAACCATTACTGTGCTGCAGAACGTGGCCGTCATAGCTGTCGGGTCGAGCTTGCTGGAACGTCTGGCTGGGGAGCCGAGCGCGCCCGTAATCACGCTGCTGGTCTCGCCCGACGACGCGCAAAAGTTGGCGCTCGCTTCGCAGGAGGGTAGAATCCAGCTCGCATTGCGCAACCCGCTCGACACAAAGAGAGACAATATTGCCGCGACGCGAGCCAGTTCGTTGTACACGGGCGAAAAAACCGAGACCGCCGAGGTGAAACCCAAGGCTCACAAAGTCACAGCCGCTAAGGTTACGGCGCCTCCGCCTTCGCCTTACGCGGTGGAAATGATCCGCGGCAACAAACGGGATGAAACCAAGTTTGAAGATAAATAACCTTGCGATACCGCAACGCCTCGCGGTCCCTCATTCTTCTTATGGATCTGCTCGTGCACGCAAGCGGAGGTCCGTGTTCATGAAGGCATTCCTACCGGCCGCAGCCGCTTTGGTTCTGGCTGCGACGATGTTCGGGCGCACCGCGTCTTCCAGCGAATCCTCGAAAGAAACTTCCGCGGCGGCTTCGGCTCCTTCTCCCGCTGCTCAGAACCAAGGTCCTCAGAACCAAGTTTCTCAGAATCAGGCTCCTCAAAATCAGGTAAATGCGCCGCCTGCGTCATCCTCCACCACGACGAACACGGCTTCCAGCGAAAGCACCGGCGCGGCGCCTCTGCGCGTGATGGTGGGCAAGTCCCTGCTGATTAACACCACCGAAAGACTGAAGCGCGTCTCGGTTACGGACCCCTCGGTGGCCGATGCGCTCGTGGTTACGCCCACCCAGGTTCTGGTCAATGGACTCGCTCCGGGCGAGGTCTCGCTGCTGATCTGGGACGAACTGGAGCGCTCGCGCAGCTTCGATCTTCGGGTCGATGTCGACATCACCGCGGCTTCAGAGGAGATGCATAAGCTTTTTCCGAATGAGGAAATCAACGTGACGCCGTCGCGCAATGCGATTGTTCTTTCCGGTCACGTCACCACCGAAGACGTCGCCAAACATGCGGGCGCGCTGGCTTCGGCATATTCGAAAAACGTCGTGAACGTGCTGACCTTCGGTCCCGTCGGGGCCCAGGAGGTGCTGCTCGAGGTGAAATTTGCCGAAGTGGATCGCACAGCCATGACCCAACTGGGCATTAACCTCTTCTCGACTGGCGCTGGAAACACTCCCGGCAGTGTCACTACCGGCCAGTTCGGCGGCGTCTCCGGCCTCGGAACGATCACCGATACTGGTTCGCTCACCCCTTTTCCTGTCACCGCGACAGTGAGCAACGCTCTCAACCTTTTCTTTTTTAACCCTTCGGTCCACTTGGGCACGGTGATCGAGGCGTTGCAGACGCGTAATCTTTTGCAGATCTTGTCCGAGCCCAACCTGATCGCGGTCAACGGCAAAGAAGCTAGTTTTCTCGCCGGCGGAGAATTTCCCTTTCCCGTCGCGCAGCAAAACGCCAGTGGAATTGCGACCGTCACGATTCAGTTTCGTGAATTCGGTGTGCGCCTGAAGTTCACGCCGGTGATTCAGCCCAATGGCAACATTCACCTGCACGTGGCTCCGGAGGTGAGCACGCTCGACTTTGCGGACGCGGTCACGGTGTCCGGAACCACCATCCCCGCCATCAGCACGCGCAAGGCAGAGACTGAATTCGAGTTGCAAGATGGGCAAAGCTTCGTGATCGCCGGCCTACTGGATAACCGTGTCACCAATACAGGGAACAAGATTCCCTGGCTGGGCGATATCCCCATCATAGGAAATTTCTTCAAGAGCAAGAGCGACCAGAAAAGCAATTCGGAATTGATGGTTTTGTGCACGGTGCATCGGGTTGCGCCCAGCGTCGAGGCGCCCAAGACTCCGTACATGCCCCTGCCGAATTTGGATAAGGGCAAGTTTGATAAATCGAAACCAAATTGATTCAATGATTCACTGTCGGTAAGGTAGGAGTCGGGTCATGCCGGAATTGTCGGTAGCCATCTTTGCCACGGACAATGACCAGCGCGCTGTGCTGCAGGTTCTGGTGGATGGTACCAGTGTGGCCCGCACGGTGTGCACCAACTCCGACTTGCCAGTTGCCGGCAACGGCCCGATTATTCGCAAGACCAGGGGCTTTTCGCCAGACGTAATTTTGCTGGATATCGCCGCCGATGGAATCTCGGCCGCGGTGCGGGCGATCGAACTGCTTCACCAGGAAATTCCGAATGCCGCGATCTTCGCCATCGGTCCTATGACTCAGCCGCAGTTGATTGTCAGCGCCATGCGAGCGGGCGTGCGCGAGTACGTGGAGCGGCCAACCACCACCACCGATCTGCTGGAAGCCTTCGTCCGCTTGACCTCGACTCGCCGCAAGCCCGGAAGCGAGAATTCCCGGGGCAAAGTGTTCACCATCGTGAATGCCAAGGGTGGCAGCGGCGCCACCACGGTCGCCGTCAATCTGGCGCTGGCCTTGCAGTCGATTCATCACAGTACGGCGCTGGTCGACCTGGCGCCGCTCGGCCACTGCGCTTTGCATCTCAATCTCAAGCCGAGTTTCACCGTCTCAGACGCCGTCACCAATCTCCACCGGCTCGACGCTTCCCTGCTGGACAGTTTCATGGCGCGGCACGGTAACGGTTTGCACGTATTGGCCGGAGCCGCGACGCCTACGGCGATTGAGCCTTCGGCTTCCGATTTTGCGCGTTTGTTTGACACCATGGTTGGTATGTTCCACTACATAGTCGTGGACGCGTCGTCGCGGCTTGACAGCGCCACGCGCCTGGTCAGCAACATGTCGGAGAAAATAATGCTCATCGCCCATGCCGATGTTGCGACCCTTTGGAGCGCGGGAAGAGTGGCGCAGTATCTGGGCGAGAGCAGTTCGCGGGACCGTTTTTCGTTGATCTTGAATCGCTATCGCAAAGTAGCCGGCTTCAATGAAGCGGAGGCGGAAGCCGCCATTGGAGCACCGGTGCTGTGGCGGATTCCGAATCAGTACTTCGCAGTTTCAACCGCGATTGATCGCGGCGTGCCCGTGATGCAGCAGGGTAATACGGAAATTTCCCGCTCCATCGCGGGCCTGGCGGACTATTTGACGAAGGACGATTTGGAAGTGAAGCGCACGGCCTGGTCGTTGTTTAAGACAGTGTAAACATTGACTCATTGACGCATTGAATCATTGAGAGATTAATTCAATGACTCAATGAGTCAATGACTAAATGATTCAATGACTCAATAGCATTATGCCCAATCTACAAGCCTTCGAGCGCGGCGACTATCAGCAGGTCAAGGCGGACTTGCATCGCAAGATCCTCGATCGCCTGGACCTGGAGAAACTCGGCCGCACCACGGGTGATTCGGCGCGCGACGAGGTTCTCATACTAATTCGCAGTTCGGTGAACAGCGAAGCGGTTCCTCTCAGCTTCGCCGAACGCGAGCAGTTGTCGCGCGAAATCCTTGACGAGATTTTTGGGCTGGGGCCACTCGAGCCTCTGCTCAAAGATCCAACCATCTCCGACATTCTGGTCAACCGCTTCGATCGTGTTTACGTCGAACGTTCGGGCAAGCTCGAAATCACTGGCCTTTCGTTCAAAGACAATCAGCACCTGATGCAGATTATCGATCGCATCGTTTCGCGCATCGGCCGCCGGGTGGACGAGTCTTCGCCGATGGTCGATGCCCGCCTGCAGGATGGCTCGCGCGTCAACGCCATTATTCCTCCGCTGGCACTGGACGGAGCCTGTCTTTCGATCCGCCGTTTTGGGCGCGACCCGGTCACCGCGCGCAATATCGCTCGAGAATAAGACCCTGACCGATCCCATGCTGGAGATGCTTTCCGCCATGGTCAAGGGGCGCCTGAACCTGATTATTTCCGGAGGAACGGGCGCCGGCAAAACCACTGTCCTGAATGTCCTTTCCGGCTATATTCCAAATTCCGAGCGCATCGTAACCATCGAAGACGCAGCCGAATTGCAACTTAAGCAGGAACATGTCGTCCGCCTCGAAACCCGTCCTCCCAATATCGAAGGCAAAGGTTCGGTCCGCATGAGGCAGCTTGTCATCAACAGCCTGCGTATGCGCCCCGATCGCATTGTGGTGGGCGAGGTGCGCGGCGAAGAGGCTTTTGACATGCTGCAAGCCATGAACACGGGCCACGAGGGTTCGCTGACCACGGTTCACGCCAACTCGCCGCGCGACGCGCTGGCTCGTATCGAGAACATGGTTTCGATGGCCAACTTGAATATCCCCGAGCGCGCCATTCGCCACCAAATCGCCAACGCCGTTCATGCGGTGATCCAGGTTGCGCGTCTCTCCGACGGTACGCGCAAGGTGGTCACGATCTCCGAGGTTACGGGAATGGAAGGAGACATGATTGCCCTGCGGGACGTTTTTGTTTTTGACCGCAGCGGTATCGACGAGAGCGGCAAGGTGCGTGGCGTGTTCCATGCCATGGGCCATCCTCCGCAATTCGCGGAGCGTCTTGCCGTGGCGGGCTGCCGCTTGAGTCCCGTGCTCTTCGAGTCTCGGATGGAGGTCTAGCCGATGGCGCCGCTGGTTATTGCCCTGCTTGTGTTTGTGGTGGTCACGGTGGCCATCTTCGCCGCCGTGTCTTTGTTCGATGAGCGCAAGTCGCAGGCTCGTGTTCTCCGCGACCGTCTCTCCGCGATTCAGAAGACGCCCGACCAAACCGTGCCGGATGCAGCTCTGCTGCGCGACGAATTGCTCAGCCGGATACCGGCCTTCGACACGTTCCTGCGGCGCTCGGAACGCGTCTCGCTTTTGCAGAAAGTGCTGGCCCAGGGCAGTCTGGATGTCCGCGCCGGAAACTTTCTCATGCTTTGCGTCGCTTCGGCGCTCCTGCTTGCCCTGATTGCGTTCATCGCCGGCGGGAGCCTGCTCTTCGGCTGGGTCGGCCTGGTGCTCGGGTTCTTCCTTCCCTATGCCTACGCCACGCACATGCGCAAGAAGCGCTTCCAGAAATTTGAGGAAAAGTTTCCCGAGGCTATCGATACGCTGGCGCGCGCCGTGCGCGCCGGACATGCCTTTACCACCGCCCTCGAAATGATTGCCAATGAAGTCGCCGAACCGGTTGCCGGAGAGTTCCGCCAGCTCTACGAGGAGCAGAAATTCGGCCTGCCGGTGCGTGACGCGCTGCTCAATCTGGCTGACCGCGTTCCTCTGGTGGACGTTAAATTCTTCATCACAGCAGTGATGTTGCAGCGCGAAACCGGCGGGAACCTGGCGGAAATTCTTGACAACCTCTCTTATGTTATTCGGGAGCGCTTTAAAATCCTGCGCCAGGTGCGCGTGCATACCGCGCAGGGGCGCCTCACAATGATGCTGCTGATGGCGATGCCGCCTTGCGTCGTGGTCATCATGCAGATTATCAATCCAGGATTCATTCGTCCGCTGTTCACCGACCCGATAGGGCACGCTTTGATCGTAGGAGGCATTACGCTGCAGACGATGGGTTATTTTGTTATTCGCAGAATTATTGCGATCCAGGTGTGATGATGAGTTGTCAGTTCCCGGTTCTCAGTGAAAACCGGAGAACCATAGCGTTGGCGTTTACTGATCTCTGAGAACCGGGAACTGAGAACCAGGGCTTATGCCATTGCCACTGATACTCGCGGGCGTCGTCTTCTTCACCATAGCGGTGATCGTATTCGCCTTTGGCGCGGCCGTAGTTACGCCTTCTTCGGTGCTCGGTTCCCGATTGCGCGAAATCGGCTGGCAGCGTCCGGCGACGCGAACCAAACCTGCCATCCGCGAACGCATGCAGCAGGCGCTCGATCCTTTGAGCCGCGCCTTGCCGCTCTCGCCGAGCGACGTATCCAAAACCCGTGCCATCCTGATTCAGGCTGGATATCGGAGCCCACAGCACGCAACCATTTACCGCGGCTTGCGCGTGCTGTTCGCCGCGCTCGGTTTCCTGTCGGTTTTTCTGTTCACCGGCTTCAACTCGCCTTTGCTCCTGCTGGGTATAACCGCGTTCGGCTTTTACATCCCGCGCTTCCTGCTGAAAAAGAAACTGCAGGAACGGCAGCGCCGGATTCGGATCGGGCTTCCCGATGGATTGGACCTGACCGTGATCTGCGTGGAAGCGGGCTTGTCGCTCGATCAGGCCATGATGCGTGTAGGCGAAGATCTGCGCACAGCCCATCCCGAACTGAGCGCCGAATTCCATCTCTTCGATCTGGAGACCCGCGCCGGAAAACCGCGGGTGGAAGCGCTCCGCAATCTCTCCGAGCGCACCGGCGTCGACGATATTCGCTCGCTGGTTGGAACTTTGATTCAGACCGACCGCTTCGGAACCAGTGTGGCGCAGGCTCTACGCGTGCATTCCGATTCGTTGCGCACGGAGCGCCGCCAGCGCGCCGAAGAACAGGCCGCCAAGACTACCGTGAAGATGATCATTCCTCTCGTATTATTTGTGATGCCCTCCCTGATTTTCGTCACCGTAGGACCAGCCGTCATTCAGTTGCTGCACATATTCAAGAAGTGAAGTTATTTAAGTCATTGAACCATTGAATCATTGAGTCATTTAAATGATTCAATACCTCGATGATTCAATACCTCAATGATTCAATGTCTCAATGATTAAATGATCCAATGACTGGGCAATCCGCCTTCAACCGCACCCGCAGCACGTATCTCGCGACCGATCTTGCGATTGCGCGGACGCACTGGTCGCGCTTTCGCGGACTCATGGCCACCGACTCGTCGCGCTTCTCCCGCGGACAGGGATTGTGGATCAACCCTTCGCATGGCATCCATACCTTCGCCATGCGTTTTCCAATCGACGCCGTTTACCTGGATCGGGAGCGGATCGTTATTCACATCGAGGAGGGGTTAAAACCGTGGCGCGTGGCCGCGGTTCGGGTTAATGCCGCTTCGGTGCTTGAGGTTCCCACAGGCGCCGTACGCGATTCCCTGACCGCTGTCGGTGACCAAGTCGACATTATTCTCGAGCATCCGCTGCACACCGAAACTGCCTGATACCCATGAGAAAGCCTATATTGTCAGCGAGATAAACCGAGGAATCAAAGCGATCCATACCAAACTGAGCGGGGAAGGCATTTTAAGGCACTTACGGGGGCTTGTTCTAAATTTTTAGATGCTTTAACGTTACGGAAGACACTTCTCCACCAAATCTCCCCTTGTCAGTCACTGGTCTTTTTAGTGTTCTGAATAGGTAACGAAGCAAAGCTTAATGATGCCCGAAGTCGACACCATTCCGGAACCGATCACCGAGTGGCCCGAACCGCCGCAGTTGCTGGTGGAATGGTCGTCGCGATGGGATGAGTTCAAGTCTGCTTTCGGCCCAGCTCTTACGCGCTCTCCCAAACGATTGGCCGGAGAAGCGCCGGTTGGGATGTTCCCGATTCGCGGTATCCTCATTGCCTGGCTGCTCGAATGCTTTCTGCTGATCACGGTCCTCATCTTGCCCGATCGCTTTCGCGGTCTTGAGATCCCGCTTCCTCCGAACCATCCGCAATGGGATGTCATCTACTATTCCGGCGACGAACTGCCACAAACGCAGGATCGGGGCGGGGCGCAGGCCGGCAAGTCGGGGAGTGCCGGAGGCCAGCAGGCTCGCCACCGCACGCAAACCATCCACGTGGCGCGCGGCGACACGCCGAGCGAGAGAGTGGTGGACGCGCCCAAACTAAATCTGCCGCATTCCGATTCCGCAGTCGCCAATCTGCTTGCGTTTAAGCCCAACCCCGGACCGCCGCCGGCCGAAGGCCTGCGTTCCGCCAATGTCGCGCCTACGCTGCCTGCTATGAGCGCGGTGGCGCCTTCGCCAGAATTGAATTCAATCTCCAGCCATGCTGCGTTCACGCTTCCAGCCGACGTTATTCAGCCCGCGCCTGACGTTTCTCGGGCCAGTTCGCGCACTTCGCCAACGCTCAATTCAGCTATCGTTCCGCCCACCCCAAATGTCTCGCGAGACCAGATGCGAACCGCAGAGCCACTCGCGCCAACCGTCATAGCACCCGCTCCACGCGACACGCAGCGCGACCTGGCGAGTTCACGCGTGCCGTTGACTCAAACCGTCGACGTGGTCGCGCCGCCAGTTTCAGCGCCCGCGCGTGACATGTCATCCACAGCCAGGCTCACGCTGCCCGCGCCTGCGGTGATTGCGCCGCCGCCTTCTGAGGTAAGCCGCGACCTCGATAGCTGGGGAGGTTCAGCCAGCGGCGACTTGCGAACCAAGCCTGTGCCTCCGCCACCCTCGGCCTCTGGAGGAGGGTCGCTGGCCAGATCTGGCGCTGGAGCTCTTTCACAGCAGGTTGTGCCGCCTCCAGCAAGCATTGGCGGCGGCTCTTCGGGCTCTGGCCGTAATTCTGGACAGCGTTCGGGTTCAAGCTCAGCCACGCTCCTCGGCTCGGCCGACGTGGTACCGCCTCCACCAGGCCTGGGCGGCGGCAAGGCGCTCTCGGGCAGCGGGAGAGGCAATAAAGGCACGGGCGCAGGCGGACCGCTGGATTTGGGGTCGTCCGTGGCTCCACCAAGCAATGCGGGAGGAAACGCAGCCGGCAACGGCGTAATCCTCTCCAGCCAACCGGGATCGCAACCTGGGCTGCCGAATTCGACCGGCGGGGGCGCGCTTGCCATGTCTCCCAGCGGCAGGTCGAAAACCGGCCTCGGCGGCAACGGAGGCGGCGGCGGTATCGGCACTGGCATTGGCCCCGGCAGCGGATTGCAGGGAGAAGGCTCAGGTGCGGGGCGGGAAGGCACAGGACGAGGCTCCGATCCAAACGCGCGTGGCGGCATTTCGCAATATCCGGGTCAGGGAGGCTCGGGAAATGGCGCCAACGGTGCGCCCGCAGTCGCCGGCGTGTCGGTGGAGGGAGGGACAACCACAGTTACCCTGCCGAGTTTCGGCGCTCCTGGCGGCGATGCTCCGTCGTATGGGCCGGGACATTCCTCGGTGGACGACCACAGAAGATCGGGAGTGACGGTGATAGCGACGTTGCGCTCGGGAGGTGTGCTGCCCTATTACGGCTTGTTGAAGGGCGACAACTATTCTATTTACATTGAGACTTCTTTGGGTACGGCGGTGATGCAATATTCCGATCCCGCTTCCGCTACGCATCCTTCGCGCGACATATTGAGCGACCCGGAGCCTCTGCGCAAGGACCTGCCCGAGGGGCTTCGGCCCACACGCGTGATCATTGCCTGCACTCTCGACCGTTCGGGGGAGCTCAAGAATCCTAAGGTACTCGAGCCGGGCGCGGCCGAAACCACCTCGAGAATACTGGCCGCGCTGCGCAATTGGAAATTTCGACCCGCGTTTCGCGGGAGTGATCCGGTTGAAGTAACGGCGATCATAGGGTTTGGGATCGATACGCGTTAGAGCTCACGCGTGCCAGATAACGGACTGGTAGTTCTGCTGTGCGACGGCAAACTTCTGGAATCTGGTCACACATTTTTCCTGAGGCAATTGAGAGCTGTGGTGCAAACCAGAGCTTGAACCACAGGGGGCACGGAGCAACACGGGGGAAACCTCATTCCACGCCTAACGACGCCAGCAATTCTTCCAGGGCTTGCAAATCGATCTGCAATTGTCGGCCGTCAGCCTGCATGTGCTCAAGTTCGTCGAAGGCGCGAAACAGGCGCATCTTTACGGCGGCGTATTGCTCGGAATCGGATAGCTGACGTCCGTGAGATTGGGCCCATCCGGCGGCGACGGAGTCGGGCAGGAAAATACTGACCGAGTAAGTCAATTTGCGGTCGGAGGTGACGTTGAAGATGTACTCGGTTGCCTTGGACCTATCCGAGTCGGGAGCAGGAAAAGGACGTTTGCCGACGAAGTAATACTGGTAAACGTAGCCTTGCGAGCCGGTGTAGGTTTTTAGGCGACGGACGGTCATAAGTCGGTCGTTAGTTGTTGGCCGAAAGCTCGATGCAAGGCTGTTACCTGCCGGTAAAAAAGCCAGAACCGAGACCTGATCGCTGCGAGTAAGACCGCTCCCGCAACGACTAGCGACCAACGACTCCTCCTATATTTTCGCCTCCCGCAGCCGCTTCACCGCCGTTTCCGATGTCACCGGAGAATAATAAATCTCCTTGAAAGTGTAGGACCGCGCCTTGGCCTCGAGAATCGGCAGAATCTCTATGTGCCAGTGATAATCTTCATCGAGCGTTTTCCAATATCCGAGCGTGGCCGAAGGATGCTGGCTGTTGGGCGAGGTGTGGAGCACTAGATGAAAGCCTTCGGTGACGCTGCGTATGCGTTGCAGGATGCGCCGCAGAAGCGTGGCAAGATCAATCAGGCTGCCCACGCGCGATGAACTGCTGCGCTCAAACGAACTTTCGTGGCTGCGCGGCATAATCCAGGTTTCGTAGGGAACGCGCGGAGCATAGGGACAAAAGGCCAGGTAGTCTCCGCGAATCTCGACGATCCGCAGGTTTTGACGCTCCTCTTGCGCGAGGATGTCGCAGAAGACGCAGCGTTCTTTGGTCTCGAAATAATCGCGCCCGGCGCGGAGTTCGTAGAGAACGCGGCGGGGCACGAACGTGGTTGCGGTCAGCTGCGAGGTGGGGTGCGAGAACTCCTGACCGGCTCCCTCGCCGTGATTCTTGAAAATGCTGATGTATTTGAAGCGGGCGTCGCGTTTCAAATCCTGCAGGCGGAGCGCAGCCAGCCGCAGAAACTGTTCCACTTCGGCGTCGCTCGCCTTCCACAGATGCCCGTCGTGGCGCGGATTTTCGAGCAGAACTTCATGCGCTCCGACCGAGCCCATGCGGTCATAGAGACCATCGCCGCGGCGCGCGGGTTCGCCTTCGATATGATAGAGAGCCTGGGGATGGACAACGGAACGCGCCGACCATGCGCTTCCATCCAAGCCGGGGAGGTTGGCGATGACCTGGTCTGGCTGGGCGGTCGGCCCGCAAAAGCGGCAAGCCTGTGAGCGCGGCGTGGGCTCTATGACATCATCACCCGTAATCACCCACGAACGGGTGATGGGATCTTTGCGAAGTTCCATGAAGTAAGAAGAACAAAAGAATTTGTAATTTGCAATTGTCATTTGTAATGGTAGGACCTTTCGCGCTGCAACCCGCCGACGATGCGAGCCTAGAATTGCAAAATACGAGATTACAAATTACAAATTACCAATCGCAAATTCTCCTATGTCTGAGCCTTCTACGCCGCTGATGCGGCAGTATGCCGCTATCAAGAAACAGCATCCCAACGCGCTGCTGTTCTTCCGGCTGGGGGATTTCTACGAACTTTTCTTTGATGACGCCGTGCTGGCGGCTCGGGAACTTCAGATCACGCTGACCTCGCGTAATAAAGAGAAGGGTGTGAATATTCCGATGTGCGGCGTTCCCTACCATGCGGCCGAGGGCTACATCGCTAAGCTGATCCGGCGCGGCTTTAAGGTCGCGGTTTGCGAACAAGTCGAAGATCCGCGGCTGGCAAAGACTTTAGTGCGGCGCGAGGTGACCCGGGTCGTCACGCCGGGCACGGCGGCTGATTCGTCGCTGAATGCAGAAGAGAATAACTTCCTGGCGGCGGTGGCCACGGTTGGAGAGCGGGTGGGTTTTGCGGCGCTCGATCTTTCGACGGGCGAATTTCGCGCGACGGAGTTTGCCGGCGAGTCGGCGGGGCAGCGTGTTCAAGAAGAACTTGAACAATTGCGGCCAAAGGAAATGCTGTATGGGTCTTCGGCTCCCTTGCTGGACCGAGTTTCTGGGGAACGGGTGCGGAGCTTTGCCCCGCTGGACGGGCGAGTTGCCCGTCCCCACACCGGCACTGGCAATGCTCCTGTTGCCCGGGTTTCTGGCGGCGGTTGGGCTGAGACTCCCCTGGACGACTGGATCTTTGCTGCCGACCACGCCATTCCGCTTCTGGAGAACCACTTCGGCGTGCTGTCGCTCGAGGGATTCGGACTGGCCGGAAAACAGGCGGCGGCATCGGCGGCGGGTGCGATTCTTTATTACATCCGTTCGACCCAGCGCGGCACGCTCGATCATGTCGATCGCATAGGTTTCTATGAGCGGCAGAATTGCCTGGTGCTCGATGCGGTAACGGTTCGTAACCTGGAGCTGATTGAACCGCTCTTTCCGGGAATGTCTGCCGCAGCCGATTCCGGGGTCACACTGTTCCGCTGCATGGATGCGACGGTAACTCCGATGGGCAAGCGGTTGCTGCGTATGTGGATGTTGCGCCCGTCGCTCGACCGCTCAGAGATTGAACGCAGGCTCGATGCCGTCGAGGTGCAGGTTAAAGATACGGTTCGGCGCGAGGAGTTGCGGCGCGCGCTCGATCGCATTCTTGACCTCGAACGTCTGCTGAGCCGGGTCACGCTGGAAACGGCTAATCCGCGCGACCTGTTGGCTCTGGGGGCATCGCTGGGGCGAATTCCCAAGGTGCGAACGGTCTTGGCTGGGCTTTCGACGGCTGGGCTTTCGGCGGCGCGGCTGCACTCGCTGCATGGCGTCGTCGACGAATTGGCCGATCTGCGGGAGCGGATCGATCGCACGCTGGTTCCGGAGCCGCCGCTTACGCTGAGCGATGGCGGAGTGATTGCCTCGGGCGTCGACAAGGATCTCGACGAACTCCGCGACCTGAGCCGGAATTCGAAGCAGTATCTAGCGCAGGTGGAGCAGCGCGAACGCGAGCGGACGGGGATTGGATCGCTCAAAGTAAAGTTCAATTCTATTTTTGGTTATTACATTGAGATTTCGAAAGCGAACCTGCATCTTTCGCCCGCCGACTACGAGCGCAAGCAGACGCTGGTGAATGCCGAGCGATTTACGACTCCCGAGCTCAAGGAGTATGAGTCGAAGATTCTCGATGCCCAGGAGAAGATTGTCGATATCGAGCGGCGGCTGTTTGCCGAGTTGCGTTCTGCCATCGCGGCCGAGGCCAAGCGCATACGGCAAACGGCACTGGCACTGGCCGAAGTGGATGTGCTGGGGTGCCTGGCTCACATTGCGGCGCTGCGAAATTATTGCCGTCCGCGGTTTGATGAAGCTGAAAATTCCGAAGATGGCGGCGATTTAGAGATTGTCGAAGGGCGGCATCCGGTGATCGAGCTGCAGGAACTGGCGGCGGGCAGCGAGCGCTTCGTTCCGAACGATCTGTTTCTGGATTCGTCTTCCGTATCAGCTTCGTCGTCGGCTTCGTCTACGCCGAGCAAATCGCAGAGCGCAACGCAAAACGTCGCGAGGCAAGACATGCCGAGGCAAAACATAATCGTGTTGACCGGCCCGAACATGGGAGGCAAGAGCACCTATCTGCGGCAGGCGGCGCTGATCGTGGTCATGGCGCAGATGGGCTCGTTTGTTCCCGCGCGCGCGGTGCGGCTGGGCATCGTCGACCGCGTCTTCACCCGCATTGGCGCGAGCGACAACGTGGCGCGCGGCCGCTCGACCTTCATGGTCGAGATGACGGAGACGGCGGCGATTCTGCACACCGCGACGGCGCGATCCTTGATCCTGTTAGACGAAGTCGGGCGCGGCACTTCTACCTATGATGGATTGGCGATTGCGTGGGCAGCCGTTGAATATCTGCACGCGCGAGTGCATGCCAAGACTTTGTTTGCTACACACTATTTCGAGTTAACCGAACTGGCCGAGCAATTGAGTGGCGTGAAAAACTATCATGTATCGGTCAAAGAGACGGGCGGAAGCGTCGTTTTTCTAAGGCGAGTCGAACCGGGCGCGGCCGACCGCAGCTACGGCATCGAAGTAGCAAAGCTGGCGGGATTGCCCAACGAAGTGGTAGTGCGTGCGCGCGAGGTGCTGGCGGAGCATGAATCGTCCGAGCACCGGCTTTCGGGGCATCTGACGCCGGGCGCTTCTACTGAGGTGGAGCGCCCGAGGCAGTTGACTATCTTCACTCCGCTGTCGCAGCCCGTGCTGGAAAAACTGCGCGAAGTAGATTTGAACCGGCTGACGCCGCTGGAGGCGCTAAACTTGTTGGCGGAGCTGAAGCGGCAGATCGAGTAACAATGACATGCGTTGAAAAGCTTTTATCGATCGGCTCCGAACAATTGGCGCCCACATCGCCAGTTGACCCCGAGCTATTGCAAGGCTACCCGCACGGGCCGGAACTACTCCGCATGTTGGAACGCAAGAACGGTTTCTACGCTTTCGAGTCCGCCTTACACGTTTTCCCCCTTACCTCGGAGTCTGTGAGTGGATCGAGTCTTGCCGAGTGGAATTCCGATTCCCTCTGGCGAAGCGAGTACGGCGATCTAGCCTCGGGGCTGTTATTTTTTGCCGAGGATATCCTCCAGGATCAGTTTTGTCTTTCCGCCAGCGGTGTGCTCAGGTTCAACGCGGAAACTGGCGGCACAAAGCCCATGGCAGACTCGCTCGAAGATTGGGCAGACATAATATTACGAAATTACGATTACGAGACAGGCTGGACATTCGCCAGCCAATGGCAGGCTGAAAATGGCCCATTACCGCCTGGGAAGAGACTGATGCCTAAATCTCCATTCTTCCTCGGTGGTGCTTACTCGATGGAAAACCTCTGGGCGGGTGATGCGGTCGAGGGGATGCGTTTCAAGGCTGATCTGGCCATGCAGACAAAAAGCTTGCCAGATGGGGCGACGGTTCGCATCGTTCTTGGAAAAAGGCCACCGAACTAGCGATCACGACAAACATGCGAAAACCAACACCTGCTTTCGGTCAACAAATCGGCCAACTCCTCATCATCGGCTTCGACGGCACCGAGATGTCTGCGTGCCTCGCTTCCCTGCTCTCGAAGATTCAACCGGCGGGCGTGATTCTGTTTGCCCGCAATATCGCTGCCGCCGAACCGACGCTCGCGCTTCTGCGGGAGTGCCAGAGGCGCGTGGCCACGCCTTTATTTACTTGCGTGGACCTTGAAGGCGGCACGGTGGACCGTTTCCGCGACGTGCTTGGTTCGGCGCCTTCTGCGGCGGAAGTTTTTGCAACGGGCAGCCGGGCGCTTTATCGGAAACATGGGCGCGTGATCGGCGAGAACTGCCACACGCTAGGCTTCAATTTGGATTTTGCCCCGGTGCTCGACCTGGCCTATGAGACTTCGCGGGCGGTGATGAGCTCGCGGGCGGTTTCGGACGATCCTAAGCAAGTGGTTACCTACGCCCGCGAATTTCTGCGCGGGTTGGGCGAGGCCGGAGTGCTCGGCTGCGGCAAACACTTCCCCGGACTGGGCGAGGCTACGCTCGATACGCATCGTGAGCTACCCAGCGTTGCGAAACCGCTGCGTAAATTGTGGGACCAGGACATGGCTCCGTATCGCTCGCTGCGGCGCGAATTGCCTATGATTATGGTTGCGCACGCTGCTTATCCGGCAGTGACGAAAGAGCGAATTCCGGCGTCATTATCGAAAAGGTTGATCACCGATATCTTGCGGAAGAAAATCGGCTACAACGGCCTCATTGTCTCCGACGATATGGAGATGGGCGCCGTTCTCGATTTTTCTCCCATTGAGCAGACGGTCGTGCAGCACCTCCGCGCGGGCGGGGATCTGGCGCTCATCTGTCACAAAGAAGAGATGATCGTGCGCACCTATGAAGCTCTGATTCATGAAGCGGAACGGGATCGCACGTTTCGCCGGCGAGTGGAGGAATCCGGGAGACGCGTGCTGGCGTTCAAGAAGAAGTGGACTAAACAATTGCAAGTCCGGGGCCACGCGGTCGCTCCGACTTCCGCACGAGTTGAAAAGCTGACGCGACAGCTCTGGGAATTCGGCGAAGAAATTCGCCTTGGTACGCTGGCTCGCGCTGGCCGTAAGAAGGCTGGACACGCATGATTGTTGCCGGCGTGATGAGCGGCACTTCGGCGGACGGAATCAATGTGGCGCTGTTGCAGTTCGCCTCTGGCGAGGCTGGACGGGCGAGTCGCCCGTCCCCACACAAACATTTGCAATCGGACTTCAAATTACTGGCTCACGAGGAATATCCGTTTCCTCCTCCTGTGCGGCGCGCAATCCTTGCAATGATGAACGCCGAACTGGCTCGCGTTGCGGATCTGGCCCGATTGAATTTTCTTCTGGGCGAACTTTATGCCGAGGCCGTCGCCAAGACTGCGCGCAAGCATCGCGCGAAAGTCGATCTGGTTGGTTGTCATGGACAGACGCTCTATCACCAGGGAGTGGCTGAGCCCTTTCTGGGGCGGCGATTGGCAGCAACGTGGCAGACCGGCGAAGGCGCGGTGATCGCGGCGCGGCTGGGTGTGCCGGTGATTTCTGACTTTCGTCCCGCGGATATAGCGGCGGGAGGCAAAGGCGCGCCGCTCGTACCGTTCCTCGATTATCTTCTTTATCGGGATTCTGGATGCAACCGTATTGCGCAGAATATTGGCGGCATCGCGAATCTGACGGCAATTCCCGCGGGCGCTTCCGCGCGCCAAGTAATTGCCTTTGACACGGGACCCGGCAACATGGCGATCGATGCGGTGATGGAGGAACTTTTCGGCAAACGCTACGATCGTGACGGCAAGGTTGCGGCGTCCGGGCGAGCGCTGAATGGCGTGATTACCAAGTTGCTGCGTGCGCGGTTCTTTCGGCAGAAGCCTCCTCGGACAGCTGGCCGCGAAGAATTTGGACGTGAATACGTGGGCCGCTTTCTTCAGATCTGCCGCGGCGCCCGCAAGCCCGACGTGGTGGCGACGGCAACGGCGTTGACCGCACGTTCCATCGCCGAGGCAATGCAACGATTCGTGATGCCGCGATTTTCTCCCCGGCGCACGCCGGAAAAGCACCAGATGATTGTCTCCGGCGGCGGCGCGAAGAATCCGACACTGATGGCTATGTTGCGGGATGAGATCGCACCCCTCGGGATCGAGCTACGCTTCTCGGATGATTTCGGACTCCCGGCGGAAGCGAAAGAAGCAGTGGCGTTTGCCTTGCTCGCGCATGAGACGTGGCGCAAGCGCCCATCGAGTGTGCCCGCGGCTACGGGAGCCAGACGAGCAGCGATTCTGGGGAAGATTTCTTACGCGTGAGGTTGCGGGCGAGCGAGCACAAACAGGTTCTTCGCTTCGCTCAGAATGACAACGTTGGTGGATTCGGCGACGCGATGCTAGCCTGGCACGGGCTCCTTCTTCAAATCCACCGCGACAACGGTGTCCGCGCTCGCGCGCACATGGCGGGCACGCTCGTAGATTTTGCCGTACTCGCGGGCCGATGCTCCCCAGGAAAAATCGCGGCTCATGCCGTTTCGCATCAAGGTTTGCCACGACGAAGGATCCTGATAAGCGACCAGCGCTTGTTTGATAGATGCGAGCAACGCCTCGCCGGTGTAGTCGGAGAACTTGAAGCCTGTGCCCTTGCCGGTGCGCGCGTCCCAGGGCTCTATGGTGTCATCGAGGCCGCCGGTCGCGCGCACGATCGGCACGGTTCCATACTTCAGGCTGTAGATTTGATTCAGACCGCAGGGCTCGTAGCGCGAAGGCATCAGGAACATGTCCCCTCCCGCCTCAATTTTGTGCGCAATGGAATTGTCGAATGCCACCTTGGCGGCAATTTTGTTGGGGAACTGCTTATTGAGCCGCAGAAACATTTCTTCGTAAGGTTTGTCGCCCGAGCCCAATATGACCATGATCATTTCTTCGCGAGCCAGTCGGTCCATGATCTGGGAGATCAGATCGAAGCCCTTCTGCGCGGCAAATCGCGAAACCACGCCGATTACTGGTATTTTGGCATCGATATTTGCGATTCCGAACGAGTGCAATAAATCCTGTTTGCATTTCGCCTTGCCACTCAGGTTCTGTGACGAATATTTCGCGGTAATGAATTTGTCGCTCTGCGGACTCCACTCCTCATAATCCACGCCATTCAGAATGCCGGTGACGGTCGCGGCGCGGCCGCGGAGCACACCCTCTAACCCAAATCCATATTCCGTAGTCTGGATCTCCTGACTATATTTCTTGCTGACGGTGGTGACGAAATTCGAATAAACGAGCGCGCCCTTCAGAAAATTCACCTGGCCAAAGAATTCCATTTTCGACATGGTGAGCAGGTCCCAGGGCAACATCAGCAGCGGCAAGGTATCCGCCGGAAACAATCCCTGGTACCCCATGTTGTGAATGGTGAAAACGGTGGCCACGTCGCGAAACGCAGGATCCTCTGCGTAGATGGTGCCGAGCATCACGGGCACGAGCGCGGACTGCCAGTCGTGGCAATGAAAAACCTGGGGAACGCCAAGAACCTTCGAGGCTTCCAGCACGGCGCGTGAAAACATGGCGAAGCGCTCGGCGTTATCGGGATAATCGCCGGCCGGTGTTCCGTAAAGCGCGTCGCGGTCGAAGTATTGCGGATAATCCACGAAGTAAAATCGAACACCCGGCGCTTGATCCTGCCGTTACCACCGAGCAAAAACGATATTTGTCATCGAAGGGGATGGTGATGCTGCGCACGACAGTTTGCGGATCGTCGAGTTTGGTTTGGCGATAGCGCGGAAGATAGACGCTCACCTGATGCCCCAAAGCGGCCAGCGCGCGCGGCAAGCGCCGACCACATCGGCCAATCCGCCGGTTTTCGAAAACGGAACGCACTCGGATGCCGCAAAAGCGATATGCATGGCGAAGGAGCCTCCTGAGCGGAACCGGATATGCCCCGCTCACGTTATGATGATGGCGGTAGAGACGCTGGGCTGCCATTTGTAATTTGCGATTTGTAATTTGTAATTTGTAATTAAAAAGAATCGATCCGACGGTTTTCAATTACGAATTACAAATCCACTTCAGTCTAAAGCCCGGAAGAAAGAGGGTCAACGTGCCGAGGGGCGCCACCGTAGAAATGAATCCGCGCAAGCCGAAACTGGGGCAGCATTTTCTGTCCAGCGACCAAGCGGCTCTGCGCATCGTGGAAGCGTTAGGCGATGTTTCCGAGGCTACGGTCCTGGAGATCGGTCCCGGGCGCGGCGCCATCACGGACTTGCTGGCACGGAAGGCGCGACGGCTGATCGCCGTAGAATTCGACCGCGTGCTTTCAGCCCAGCTACGGATGAAATTCAACATGCAGCCTAATGTTGAAATCATCGAAGGCGACATTCTCACCATCGAACTGGATACCGTTTTCGGCGCTAAGCCGGGGAGCCTGCGTACTGGACTCAACTTTTGCGCCCGAGCCGGCTCGGGTCGTCGGCAATCTGCCGTATTACATCACTTCCGACATTCTGCTGCGGCTGTTGGAGTATCACCGTTATTTTTCGACCATTGTCATTATGGTGCAGAAAGAAGTCGCCGATCGGCTGGCGGCCTCGGCTGGAGGTCGTGACTATGGCTTGCTTTCGGCTACCGCGCAGCTCTATGGGCGGGTCGAGCAGCTTTTTACGCTGCCGCCGGGAGCGTTTGCTCCCGCTCCCAAAGTGCATTCGAGCGTGGTTCGCATTACCATCAAGCCGCGGCTGGAGTCGTTGCGGGTTCACGAGGCTGAGTTCATTGCCTTCCTCAAGCTTTGTTTTGGGCAGAAACGTAAGACTCTCTGGAATAATCTGAAGACGCGGTACGATGAGGATGCGCTGCGGGCGGCTTTGGCGAAGAGCGGGGTGAAACCTGCGATTCGGGCGGAGGCGCTGCCGCTGGAACGGACCGCCGCATTGTTTCGCGCGCTGCAGGACGGTAGCGCATAATTCTAGCACGCGGCGCTTTCGCTCGCGGCTTTCGCGGGCGAGGGTGCCCGCGCCACACGGGCTTTCAGCTAAACGAGCTTTTCATGACTTCCGCTTTGCGAACTCCCGCCGTTGCCGGCAGGTTTTATCCTGGCCGCGCTGATGAATTGCTGCGTGACGTTCGGGCTTACACTTCTTTGCGCAAGACTCCGGCCGAAATAAAAACGAACCGCATTTCTGCCGTCGGATGCGTCGCTCCTCATGCGGGATATATCTACTCCGGCGGTGTGGCGGGCGCTGTGTATTCGCAGGTGGAGATTCCCGAGCACTGCGTGATTCTCTGCCCCAACCACACTGGCAAAGGTAAACCTCTTGCCGTCATGGCGAATACAGCGTGGCAGACTCCGCTAGGCGAGGTCGCAGCAGACTCAAATCTGGGCGGTCGTTTGCTCAGCCGCTTCCCTGCCCTTCAGGAGGACAGCGCCGCGCACAGCAGCGAACACGCCATTGAAGTTCAGCTGCCTTTCCTGCAGGCGCAGCAGCCAAAATTGAAGATCGTTCCGATCGTGGTTGGCACCAGCGATTTTGATGTGCTCCGGGGATTGGGTGAAGCGCTGGCGGAGGTGATCGCGGTTCGTCATGAAGAAGGTCAGGAAGACGATCGGGATGGAAAAGTGCTGATCATCGCCTCCAGCGATATGAACCATTATGAATCGGATGCTGTTACCCACGCTAAAGACCGCAAGGCCATCGAGCGCGTGCTGGCCATGGATGCGCGCGGACTTTGGGAAGTGGTAATGAATGAAGACATCTCGATGTGCGGATTCGGGCCGACGATTGTCATGCTGACGGCGGCAAAGCTTCTGGGAGCGAGCACGGCGACGCTGGTCAAGTACGCAACTTCGGGCGAGGTCTCGGGGGATTATGAATCGGTGGTGGGATACGCGGGGATCATTGTGAGTTGAATGCGCAAGAATTGTAAGGGCTTCACCGGCTGCAGCCGCGAACGCTAGTGCCTAAACGGGCAACGGATTTCGAACGACTTGCGGTATCGCTGAAGCGATGCCCTGACACGAAGGCCTGATACGAAACCCGGGCCTGCCGCACGCTGTGTGTTGCCTGTCCAGTACGAATTCTGTTTTGCCGCAAGCCGGATTGCCTACGGGCGCGCTGGAGCACCTGTTCTATGCGTAGTCGCCGCGGGAGCAGCCATTCCCGGCGACTCGAATCCTCGCGTTCCAAAGCCCGGTGCCGGTGCAGCGGCCGGGAACGGCCGTTCCGGAGCAACCGTGGACGCAACCACTGGACGCGATGTCCGCTGCATGGTTTTCGCCAGGCGATCGAGGTGATTGATCGATCCGCGTGGCACTCCGAAACCGGCAGAATCGGGATTGATGGTCACGCGGCTCGGTGCCCCTGCGGCAGGATTTGCCGCGAGGCCTAGCCCTACCATGACTGTCTGATGACCGGTCGCAGGCGCCGCCGGCACTATCAATCTGGCCGGGGCATTCGCCACCAGCGGAAGCGCATTCCACGTATTCCAGTTCCCCGGCTGCCAAACGTATCCGTAGCCGGGAGCGAAGGCCCAGTTGCCGTAGTTGTAGGGCATCCATCCCCAGGGATAGCCAGACACCCACATGTAGCCTGCGCCGGGGTAGAAGGCCCAGCCGCCATCCTGGAACGGGCTCCAATTGGCGCCGATGAAGTAGGGCTGCCAGACGTTGCCGTAGCCGGGCACGGTCATGAAGTTGCCGTAATAATTCAGGTCGCTCATGCCGTAGGCGTATGGCGATGAAATGCTGGAATTGTTGTTTGAAGCTGAAGCGTAGCGATCGTGATACTCGGCCTGCTGACGGTCCCAGCCGTCAGAGGGGTCATCATCATAATTCTTGGCGATCATGACAGTGTCTTTTGCCTTTGCAGACTCGGTGCTCGCAATATTTTTGTCGTCATTGTCATTTGTGGCGTCGTCTTTGCCAAGTTTTATGGTTGCGCTGTGCTTCTCGGCAACGTCAAATCGCCCGGAGGGCGAAGTCGCGCTCACTTTGCCTTTAAACACGGCCAGAGTCGCCTTGGTGGAGTCGCCAAACTCCAGGCGAAAGTGCGCCGCGTCTGCGATCGTTACAGACTCATGAGCAAAATTGAGCTGGAATTGATCTCCAGTTTTCGTTTTGCCATTCGTTTTCAGGTGCAGATGAATGTCCGCGTAGACAGTGCCCGAGACTAACTGCGCGGCGCTGAGCTTCTGGCCGTCATCGCCGAGCGCGAGATGCGTGAAGTCAACTTCGCTTTGGGGCGCCAGACGCAGGGCGCTGCCATCTTCAAATTCGACTTCCGCGCGGCCATTTTTGCCCGTCCGCAGCCTGGAGCCCTCGATCACGGGCAGATTGACAAATGCTTTATCGAAACCGTCGCCGGCGGCGCGGTCGAGCTGCACCGTGCCTTCGACCTCGCTCAAACGGACGAAGCGCACTTTCGATTCCGCCGATGCGGAGACCACCAAGAACGCCGCCGCGAGCACGGCCCAGATTGCCAATGACTTTCCTAGTCTTTCGCCGAATCCCTGTATCGACATATGCTTCTCCCCGCTTCCGACAATGATGTGTCCTCCTACATTGCGAGCGGGCGGCGCTTAAGTCAAGAGGCATTTTGGGGCAGACGATTTCGCGGAGCGTCGATTTCTGGCAGCCGATTTTGCGTCGATCATTCTTGCCGGCGATCATTCTTTGTCTGTCAACGAACTCCGTCCGCCTGCAGCAAACGCTTGGCACGAGCGCGGGTTACGTTGATCACGGAGGAATCGGAGATGATCCGGTCGAGCACGGGTTGAATCGCCGCGACTTCCACAAGCTGATGGCTGTGCGACATTTCTTCCATGCGCTTGAGTTCTTCGTCGAGCGCAAGTTTCTGATAGCGAAGATCGTACTGCAAGCGGCGTCCGAACTCGAGAGTTGACCCAAGAGCCTGCATCAGGCTGGTCAGTTCCTGCACGGCGGCGTTGGAAGAGTAGTTGTACGAGGATTCGCCGCTGCGATTCGCGTCTTTGTAGGCGAGCGTCTTCTTTCCGGTGAAAGCGATGCCCTTGTGATGGGAGTCCAAGTCTTTCTGAAAGTAGCCGGCTTTGGCCGCCAGGTCGAAGATCTTCTGCCGCGTGTTTGCGGCTACGATGAAATCGAGGTTGAAATTGTCGATGTTGCGGTTATCGGCGTTACGGGAATCGGCGTCGCGGGCATCGGTGCCATCGGCATCCGTCTCGCCGGCATCGGCCGACAAACGACTGTTGGACTGGTAATGGCCTGCGCCATCGGATTGCACCCGGATGGAATAGTGCCCCGGCTGCGAGTCGGGGAAATCGAGCGTGAAGGTTATGGCGGCCGGAGCGGCCGTTTGCGAGGCGGCAAGGAGTGGAGAAAAGATTAGCGAAAGAAACAGGATCGAAGAAAATACCAACCGACAAAGAATCGGAATTGAGCGGGACATGGACTGCTTAATGATTGGGGATAGCAGCGAGAAGTGTCAAGGGGCAGTGCGTCATCGAGTAATTAAAAGCCAGGCAGTGACTCGGCCTGCAAAACCGCTAACCGCAAAGGCCGCAAAGGTGCACGAAGGAACCCTTGAAACCAGAACCTTCGTGGTCCTTCGCGCCCTTGGTGGTTTCATGGGGTTGGTTGTTGCATCTCGAAACAGAGCCACCACCCGAAATTCAGAGGCGCGTGACTTTAGACGGCCCGATCACCCGATCTCTTGGACTATTTGCAAATCGCAGTGTAGCCGAGGCTGTCCGTCTGGGTGAAAAAGATTTGGCCGGAGACCACGCCGTTGTTGTTGATTCCACCAGCCGTCGTATACTTCGCGCCGGAGTAGAGGATGTTTTTGAAGGCTCCGTTCTCGTAGATAAAACCGTAACCAAAATCGCCTGAAAAGTGATTGCCGGCGACAACACCCGAGTTATTCACGCCGACCAGCGCAGTACCGTACTTGGCGTTCGGGTATGAAATGAGAGTGAACTTACCGTCGTCCCAAGTAAAACCTGTGCTGACGGCGCCAACGATATAAGTTCCGGCGACCACGCCATTGTCGTTGATCGCCTGAGCGTAGGTTATTTGCGCATTGGGATAGGCGATGGTGGTGTATTTGCCGTTCACGAGCTTGAATCCCTTGGTAAGGGTTTGGCTGGCGCTGAAGCTGCCCACGGCCGCTCCCAGTTGATTGACGTCGAAGAGCCAGGTATTGGCGGCCTTGGGATAGTTGACGGCGGTGAACTGGCTGCCTTGCAACAGGAATCCATGCATGCCTGCAGGGAACGCGCTGGCCTGATAGGTGCCAGCATTCAGGCCGCTGGCGTTTCCTCCGTAGAACCAGGTCGTGAGGGATTTTGGGGCCGCGTACTTGGTGAAGACTCCTTTGGCGGAGTAGGTAAAGCCCATCATTTGCTGAGTATTGTTATCGAGCAGCTGGCCCATTACGGTGCCATCGTCGGTTACACCGTTAATCGCGCTGAAGGAATATCCCGACGGCGCGGCGAAAGTGTCGAAAGTGCAGGACGCGGTCGGTTCGCCTGCGTGCATGATTGCGGGCAAGAAAAGAGCGATGGCAAAAATGGCGATGAGCGTGATGAAAGCGGAAGCTTTTCGGGGGAGGGGCATTGAATCCTCTATGTTGTTCATTTTTCGCGTTGCATTCTGCGCTCCTCATCTTTGATGGGGAAGACGCGTTAGTTTTTTGTGTACCTCAGAGTAGCTGGAGAAGCGCTGGGAGTCATCCCCCGATGAACTAACGAGTGTCTTAGAGGGAATCGGAATTCGGGCGTGGACGTGGGTAACTTGACCTGCGTGCGTTGCGGAAGCCTCCGTAGAGACGCAGCTTGCCGCGATCTTACAGCGGATCAGATCGCGGCGGAGACGGGCAAGCCCCGTTTCTACAGGCGGATGTTTAGGCGTTGGCTATGTGGGCGGTCACTATTCTGGCCGGCGCTATTCTGACGTTGCTGGGTCGCGGCAGTGTGAAGGTGGCAGATGGCGATGGCTAGAGCATCGGCGGCGTCGGCGGGCTCGGGGATCTGATCAAGATTTAATAGACGCGTCACCATCTGCTGCACCTGATGTTTTTCGGCGCGGCCGTATCCCACGACCGCGGACTTAATGGAGAGCGGCGAATATTCAGCCACTTCGAGGCCGGCCGAAGCGGCGGCGAGCATGGCGACTCCGCGCACCTGGCCGAGCTTCAAGGCGGACTTCACGTTAGCGGCATAGAAAACATCTTCGATGGCAACGCGGTCCGGCTGGTGCCGGGAGATAAGTTGCTGCAGTCCGATGGAGATCAGCGACAGGCGCGCGGACATGGGGTCGCGCGGCGAAACTTTGATCGCACCCCAAACGATACAGACGAGGCGGTCATTATTGCGGGCGTTGCTTGGGTCACCCGAGAGCAGGTCGACGACGCCGTATCCCGTATATTCGGTGCCGCAGTCGATGCCGAGGACGCGCATGAAGCGAGTGTAGCAGGAGAGCAGTTCTCAGTTCTCGACTCTCAGATTTGTCGATTAACAGCATCTTGGCCTCCGCGATCTGGCTTGCTCGGTTTCTTGGCGAAACAGCGCGTAGGAACTGGGCGAGGATTGCAGGCGACTGCGATCCAGAAAGCGCTGGTAGGCGGACTCGTCGAAGATCTCGCGCAGCGCTGCAACGAACACCGCGAACGAGCGGACGAGTGCAGCCAGAATCGCATTGGGCTTCGCTTCGGCTATTCTTCGTTCCGGCGTTTCGCGGACAAGAGTGTCCGCGCTACACAGCACTGGCTTCATGCTTGTTCCTCCAGAGCTAACTTTGTCATCACGAAAGGCGCTTCGTTGGTGGCTGCGGATTTACCGCCGGAGACTACTCGCATGCACTCCAGGCTTGATTCGATCAGGATCATGGCCACCATCACTACCAGCACTCCAGTGACAGCCGCGTCCAGGCGATCGTTGAAGATCAAGCGGGGATTGGCTTTGGCAGCCGCTAACTGCCGGGCGTGAGACAGGAAACCTATGCGCGGATTGGGATCGAGGACTTTGTGCCACGAAGCGGTGAAAGTCACCGCCACCAGCCAGCACAACGGGATCAGAGTGACGAAGACATAACGCACGCGTTTCATCTTCACTATGATGGTGGTCGCAACGCACAGCGCAACCGTCGCTAGCAGTTGATTGCAAATGCCGAAGAGCGGCCACAGTGAATTAATGCCTCCGAGCGGATCTTTCACACCCTGCCAGAGAAAATTTCCCCAGGCGGCTACGATTACGGCGCTCGTAAAAAGGATCGACGGATACCAACTGGTACGGCCTAGCGGCTTCCAGATATGGCCGAGGGCGTCCTGTAACATAAAGCGGCCGACGCGGGTGCCAGCGTCGATGATGGTGAGGATGAAAAGCGCTTCGAACATGATGGCGAAGTGATACCAGAGCGCCATGACGGCTTGCCCGCCGAGGGTGTTGGAAAAAATCTGCGCCATGCCTATGGCGAAGGCGGGCGCTCCTCCTGTGCGATTGAAAAGAGTCTGCTCGCCGACGGCATGAGCCAGAGTTGCCATCTGCGCGGCGGTAACGGGAAATCCCCATGAGCTGATTGCAGCTGCCGCCGTTCCGGGCGCCTGTCCGACGATGCCTGCGGGGCTGTTGACGGCGAAATAGACTCCGGGCTGCAGAACGGAGGCTGCGATCATCGCCATGATCGCCACCATCGACTCGGCCATCATGCCGCCATAGCCCACGAAGCGAGTCTCCGGTTCGTGGCGTATCAGCTTGGGAGTCGTGCCGCTGGAGATCAGGGAGTGAAATCCGCTGATCGCTCCGCAGGCGATGGTAATGAATGCGAAGGAGAAGACGGTTCCTGCAAATACGGGGCCGGTGCCGTCCACAAAGCGCGTGAGCGGCGGCATGTTCAGCGACGGACGCAGCGCTACGATGCCAATGGCCAGCAGAGAAATGGTGCCGAGTTTGACGAAGGTGCTCAGGTAGTCGCGGGGCGCTAGCAGCAGCCACACCGGCAGCGAAGACGCGGCGAATCCATAGATGATGATGAGCACCGCCAGCGTGGGAGCGGTGAGCGTGAAGATTGCGGCCCACGATGGTGTTTGCGAGACCCACTGCCCGCCGAAGATGGCTGCAAGCACGAGAACAAATCCGAGCAGGGATGTTTCCAGAACCTTGCCAGGACGGATACGGCGCAGATAAACACCCATCAATACCGCAATGGGTATCGTCATGGCGATGGTGAAAGTTCCCCAGGGGCTGGACTTGAGCGCATTGACCACGATGAGCGCTGTGGCCCCGAGCAGTATCACGATGATGCTGAGCACGGCTAGGTAGGCGACAACGCCACCGGCGCGGCCGATCTCGGATTTCGCCATCTCGGTGAGCGACTTGCCATCGCGGCGCACGGAAAAAAGCAGAATGACGAAATCCTGCACGCAGCCGCCGACGACCGCGCCTGAGATGATCCAGAGAGTGCCCGGCAAGTAGCCGAACTGTGCGGCGAGCACGGGGCCGACCAACGGCCCGGGTCCGGCGATGGCGGCAAAGTGATGCCCGAAGACGACCCATTTGTTGGTGGGAACAAAGTCGCGTCCGTTCTCGAGACGTTCCGCCGGAGTAGCGCGTAGGGGATCGAGCGCCAGCACTTTCGCGGAAATGAAGCTGCTATAGAAGCGATAGCCAACTGCGTACGTACAAACGGCGGCGACCACGAGCCACAAGGCATTGATCTGCTCACCGCGATGCAGCGCGATGGTGGCGAGCGCCAACGCCCCCAGAAGACTGACGGCTATCCAAAGAAAAACGCGGATGGCTTTAATCATTGAGACATTAAACCATTGAATCATTGAGTCATTGAATCATTAAACCCCCATGGGACTAAGGTCTTCAATCACTCAATGCTTCAATGACTCAATGTTTCGATGCCTTGGTTCGCAAAACACCGTGATACCCTAATCACATCGGGGCCGATCCAAACCCGCAATATTCATCCGCTGGCAGGGCGAATTCCTATTCGCAGCCGAAGATTCGTAGGAGGAGAAGGCAATGAAAATCGGAGTGCTGACCGGAGGAGGCGACTGTCCAGGACTGAACGCGGTCATTCGAGCCGTGGTGCGCAAGGGCACTTTTCATTATGAAGACGGTTTCGTGGGATTCGTGGAGGGCTGGCGCGGGTTGCTGGAAGATAAAACCATGGAACTCGATCTCTCATCGGTGGGCGGTATTCTTCCCCGCGGCGGCACGATCCTGCGCACCTCGCGCACCAATCCGGCGAAGTATCCCGAGGGTCTGCAGAACTGCGCCGCGAACCTGAAGAAGCACGGATGCGACGCTCTGATCGCCATCGGCGGCGACGACACGCTCTCGGTCGCGCAGAAGCTCTTTGCTAACGGCGTGCGGGTGGTTGGAGTTCCCAAGACCATTGACAACGATCTGGCGGGAACCGACTTCACGTTCGGCTTCGACACTGCGGTGAATATCGCTACCGAGGCCATCGATCGCGTGCATACAACGGCGGAGGCGCACAACCGCGTGATCGTGGTGGAGGTGATGGGCCGTGCCGCAGGTTGGATTGCCGCCTATAGCGGGATAGCAGGCGGCGCCGACGTCATACTCATCCCCGAAATTCCTTTTGATATCGACCAGGTGGCGGAACTGATTCGACAGCGCCACGCTCGCGGCCGCTACTTCAGCATCGTGGTCGCGGCTGAAGGCGCTCGATTTGCCGATGGCCATCATGCGGTTTCGGCGGCCGGCCTTGACGAATTTGGGCATCCCCGGTTGGGAGGCATCGGCTCGACCCTCGCCACCGAAATCGAAAAACGCACTGGTTTTGAGTCGCGCTCGGTGGTGCTTGGCCACATTCAGCGCGGCGGATCGCCCACCGCTTTCGACCGCGTGCTAGCTACGCGCTACGGACTGGGCGCTATCGACATGGTGCATCGTGGTGAGTTTGGGCAGATGGCGGCGCTGCGGGGAAACAAGATTATCTCTATCCCGCTAGCGGAAGCCGTCGCCACTAATCGGACCGTGGATCGCGAGATCCTCGAAGCGGCGAGCGGCATTCTTGACAAGCTCGACTTTAAGATTTCGACGACTGCCTGAACCGATCGGATCAGTTTGTGGAAATGGTGAAGTTCACGGTGACGCGGGCTTGAGTCTCCACCGGCTGTCCGTTGAGAAGATAGGGCTTGAAGTGCCACTGCTTCACGGCTTCGCGCGCGGCAGTCGCCAAAATCGGGGGACCACTGAGAATCTGCAGCTCCTGTATCGTGCCTTCCCGCGAGATGAGCACCTGTAAGCTGACCGCGCCCTGCACCTTCATCTGCCTCGCCAACATGGGATAATTCGGCGGCACTGAAAGGGTCACATTCTGCGCAGTTTGCGGCGAGAGTTCGACGCGATCTCCGGCGTTTACAACCGGATTCGGCGCCGGCGCTGAAGCGCCCGATTCGGTTGTCTGGCCAGAGTCCACATCCACATGGATAGAATTGCTTTTCGCGGGAATGGTGATGTGGCGGTTTCCGGCCACGACTTCAACCTCCAACGCCGGCAGCGCAGCGCGCTCGGTGGTGGTGGCAAACGGAATCTCTGAGGTCGCGACCGCAGGGGCCGCAGACTTGACCGCCTTGTGCTCGTGGGTTGGAGTGGCGGGCGCGCTTGCCGGAGTCGAGGCTATGGTCGTGTGCCTCCGGTGAAACGTCTCTTCCTGTACTTCAGCGCTCGGCGGAAACCAGAAATCCCAATCTTTTAAAACCACCGCGGCTAGAGCCACCAGCAGTATGCCCAGTGCGATGAGCATGCGCTTCCGCTGCGCAAGTTCTTCTTCTGCGGGACTTGGCAGAGGAAGCGGCGATGAGCGCTCCAGATGACTATCGATCTGAATTTCGTCATGATACATAAACGGCTAAACATCCCCGGGAAATCGGAAGCATGGCTGGTCCCGGATCGAACCCTGCTGACCTAGTATGCCCTCAACTGAGTGTCCCTGCCAAGCGAATAGCGCCCCTCTTCGATCCTTAGTCCTTGTCCCTGCGCAAGTTAACAATAGGTTAAAAAGTAACAACTGTGTAGAAGAAAGTAGGATGTCGACAAACATTTTCAGGTAAACATTCACGCCCAGGTAAACAACCCCCAGCTGAACGTTTCCCAGTAAACAATGCCCGATGGTGGCCGCAGCCGCCAGAGACTTAAACGGGCGTCTGGATTCTTTCGAACCCAAAACGCCCGGGCAGCCCTCCCCCAGAACTGCTCAAACACGAAGGTAAAGCTGGCCCGTAAATCTGAAAATGGCACTCGGGTGCTAATTTGGGACACCGAAGTGCCAGCCTGTAAGTTACACATTGCACGAAGGATAATTCTATCGGTCCATTCGGACTACCGGGTAATGGAAATCGGAAAATCCCCAATGGAAGGCATTTTGACTTCGGATCACCTGATGACCCGATCCTATTGCGAGAACACCATTTTGCCTGGAGACACTCCTGTCGTAAAAGCCTTCCCCGTGATCTCCGTGACGTTGCCGCTCGACGTACTGTACGTGTAACCATTAATAGCAGTGTTGCTTCCGATATAGAGATAGTTCCCGCTGGGATCAAAGAGAGCGAACAAGCCGCCGGCAGGCACGCTGAAGGGCGAGTCTGGTTCTGCCGCCAGTTGTCCGTTATCTTCGTTGATGACAAAACACCAGATGGAAAAGCTCGTGCCCGGCGTCACCGCGTAAACCAGTTGTCCCTGCGGATCGACAACCAGGGCGCTGGGACCGACACCATTCGTGGAAATGAAGGGAGAGCCTGATATCGGGGTGAGCTCGCCTGTGGTGGCGTCGATATTGAAGCCGGAAATGTTGCCTACAGTAGCCTGATAGGGCTGAGGATTGATTGCCGATACGTTCGCAACATAGAGAAACCGGCCACTCAAATCAACCACCAAGTCAGACGGTCCAGATCCTGAAATCACCGGAGACGTAGCCAACTGCGTAAGTACTCCGTTCGTGAACGAGAACGCGGTAACCGTCTTTATGCTCGGATTAGTTACATAGAGGAAGTTCCCCGAAGGTGTGAACACCATCGCTGTCGGATTCGCATTCGCCGGAAAGGGCGATCCCGAAACCTCAGTCAAAAGGCCGGTCGCGGCAGCGATCTGAAAAACGGAGATGTTATTGGAAAAATTATTGGACACGAGCAAGTACCGGCCCGAAGGGTCGATCAGCGCTACATTCGGACCTTCGGCTTGGTTTCCCTGAATTGGAGGCCCGTCAAGCGACAAAGTTCCGTCGGCGGCAACGCTGTAAATCGATATGGTATTGGCGCGGGAATTGGCCGTGTAGAGAAACTTCTTTGATGGGAGCAGCGCCATACCTGTAGGCGACGTGCCCTGCACTTGAGGTGTCTGCGTTTCCGCGGTGATTTCCCCGGTTGTGCCATTGATCTGCAGCATTAGAACGGAGCCATAATCAGGCAGCGTTATATAAGCAATATGGTTAGCCAGCACGGGTGTGCTGGAATTGGTGCCGCAGGAAATGGATAGCAGGGCTAGAACGAAACTCAGGATAAGAATGGCCCCGGCTGCACATCTTTGAAGAAATTCGTGGGGAATTTCGCGGCGAAGTTCGTGGCGAATAACATGGCTGGGTTCCTGGCCGAGTTCACGACGGAGTTCATCACGACCAAGTTCATGATCAAGCCCACTTCGACCTGCCCGGGCGGCACTCGCCGCCGTCAAAAAGCCCATTTGCGGAGTTGCTCCTCAATCCTCAAGGTGAGAACAAAAAAGTTTGTGTTTACTATCGTGCACGAGAAGGCAGGAGGAATGCAACTGCATCGGGTGATCAGATCATCAGGTCGTCGGGTGATCGAAAGACAAAGCGCGAGCAAAAACGCATGGACCGTAAGCTTTTCGATGGCCTGACGACACGATCGCCCGATCACCCGATTGATTCCAACGGGATGTGTTCTAATCGTTGGAGAGCTCGTTTCGAATCACCTATCGTGATCGACATCCACTGCCATCTCTTGCCCGAGGTCGACGACGGCCCGAAGTCCTGGGACGCAGCCGTTGAAATGTGCCGCATGGCGGCGGCTGACGGTATCACCCATTCGGTCGCTACCCCGCACGCCAACGATCGTTACGTCTACGATCGCGCATACCTTTCCGGACTTCTCGACCAGTTACGAGAAAAGTTACGAGAAAAATTTCGAGAGGAAGTACGCGAAAAGTTAACCCACGAGTCCGGTTTTGCCGCGCCCTTGCAATTAACTTTGGGCTGCGATTTTCATCTTTCCTTTGAAAACCTGGAACGAGTTCTGGAGCAGCCGCACACCTACACTATTGGCGAAACCAACTATCTGCTGATTGAACTCAGCAACTTCAGCGTCCCAACCCGCCTCGAGCAATGCCTCTTTCGCCTTGGAGACCGCGGGCTGATCCCGATTCTTACCCATCCCGAACGGAACCCGATTCTTCAGCAAACCCCGCAGCGCATCCTGGAATGGGCGGAACAGGGCTGCCTGATTCAAGTCACAGCCTCTGCTCTCACGGGCCTCTGGGGAGAACGGCCCGAACTGGTCGCCCGCTGGCTGCTTGAACGCTCGGCCGTGCACATTCTTGCTTCCGACGCGCACGACACGAGGCGCCGCGTGCCGAACCTCTCCGATGCTCGCAATGTGGCGGAAAGATTCGTGGGACCAGAATATGCGGAAGCGCTCGTCGAGGGGAATCCGGGAGCGATCATCAAAGGGATACCGATTCCGTACTGTCCGCGGCCTGTGCCGGATTAAGGAAATCTCGATTAGAGGAAATGTGGAAAAAAAGACCGGACGCCGATGAATTGGCGTCCGGTTTCTCAAGGCTCGTTCTGGAAGTTCGTTCTTATAGAAAGACCACTAGTTTAGAAGTCGTGGTCTTCCGGCGTGCAGCCGCACTGTCCGTAGCCGCTGCCCAGCGTCAACCCATAAGAGCAGGAGATCGCCAGGTTCGAGAGTTCAACTTTCCCGAGGTTCGCATCGGCCAGCTTGGTTTCGGTAACGAAGAACGGCCCCTTCTCGGGGATGTTCGTGGTTGCCTGGATGTGCGTGGACCAGCCATGCAGGCCAGGAGCCGCGATCGGGTTGGTCGGGTCGTTGGTCGAAGACGAAACGACCTTGATCACGCCACGGGTGATTTCCGCACGGCCGGTGAATTCGTTGTTCGTGAGCTGTTTGTTCACGGACTCCGAAAGCAGGCCATCGGCGGTCACCAGGCAAGCGCAGCACGACTGCAGCTCTTCGCTGTCGTCGAAGATGTAGAAAGCAGCCCACAGTGGCCCGTTTTCCACGCCTTCAAGATCGGTGGTGGCCTGGTCGCCATCGTTGATAACGCGCACGACTTCATCCGCCGCGCCCGCGGTGTTGGCGTTAGAGTAATAGGTGACAAAATACACGCTGTTGTCACCAACGTTTTGAGCCAAGGCATTTCCTGTAAGCATCAGGGCCATGGCCAGCATGAACAACACAAAGCCTAACTTCTTCATTTGGGTGGATCCTCCTGGTTGAGTGTGGCGCTCAGTGCTGGAGGGAGGATCAGCTGCCGCGCGCTGGAGAAAATCTAACCTATCCACAATTCTTTACAAGTACCCACCGGGCCTAGCCAAAACAGTGAGCCCTATGGAACTAATACTTTTGGATAGTACGCTGATCCTCCAGAACGCGCGCCCAGCAAGGGTTTTCAACTTTTTGCATAGAACCGGTAATCTCTTGCAGCAAATCGGAAAGGCTCTTGATTTTCCCGGCGGCTGTTAGAATTTCTGTCTCATGATTTTTCGCAGCGATAACCGCACGCCAGACCAGATTCGCCCTGTCAACATCACCCCCGATTTTATCTCCACCGCCGAAGGCTCGGCACTGATCGAGATGGGCAACACCCGCGTCATCTGCACTGCATCGGTCGAGGAAACAGTTCCCTCGTTCCTGCGCAACTCGGGCAAAGGATGGATATCGGGCGAGTATGGAATGCTGCCGCGTTCCACGCTCACCCGCACCGCGCGAGAGTCGGCCAAGGGAAAGCAAAGTGGACGCACGCAGGAAATTCAGCGCCTCATCGGGCGCTCGCTGCGGGCGGTTGCCGACCTGAAGCGCCTGGGCGAACGCACCATTTGGATCGATTGCGACGTTATCCAGGCCGATGGCGGCACGCGAACCGCCTCGATCACCGGCGCCTTCGTAGCCTTGGGACTGGCTTTGCAACGCCTGATCGACGCCGGAACCTTGAGCGCGGCGCCGATCAAAGATTTTGTGGCCGCTATCAGTGTGGGCATCGTCGATGGCGAAGTTCTGCTCGATCTCAACTATGAGGAAGATTCGCGCGCCGATGTCGACATGAACTTCGTGATGACGGCCGGCAACAAAATTGTCGAACTGCAAGCTACCGCCGAGCATCAGGTGTTTGACGACACGCAACTCGCAAAGATGATCTCGATGGCGCGGCAAGGAATCCAGTCGCTGATCGCCAGGCAGCAGTCCTTGCTCGGAACGCTCGCTCTGCGCCAGTAACTTCGGCCACGACAACCGCAGGATTCGATCGAGCATGAAATGGAATTCCGGTGCGAGCCGCCAGCTTTGTGGTTAGAGTTTCTGGCAAATAGGCCAGTGCCAACTGGTGGTATTCATGGTCCGTCCCCTGGGTTTAAAATTAGCTGTCGCAACGCACTGATCGTTAGAGGAGGGCTTATGAAACTAACCCCCGGCAAACTCGCCGGTATGAACGCGGTATCGAATCAACATGGCGTAATCGCCGCCGCCGCCATGGACCAGCGCGGCTCACTGCAGAAATCTCTCGCCAAGGAAAAAGGCTCGGCAGTTTCCGACTCGATGATGGAGGAATTCAAGATACTGGTCAGCGAAGTGTTGACGCCACACGCCAGCGCCATCCTGCTCGATCCCGAGTGGGGGCTGCCCGCTTCGAAGCGCCGCGCGAAGAATGCCGGCTTGCTGCTGGCTTATGAAAAGACCGGCTACGACAAGACCGGCCCCGGCCGCCTGGGTGATCTGCTCGATCACTGGTCAGTGCGCCGCCTGAAAGAAGCGGGCGCGGATTGCATTAAGATTCTGCTCTACTACACGCCCTTCGATCCGCAGAACATTAACGACCAGAAGCATGCCTGGGTCGAGCGTTTGGGCGACGAGTGCCGCGCCAACGATATTCCATTCTTCCTCGAGTTCGTCACTTATGAAGAAGGTGTGGACGAGAAGGGTTTCGACTTTTCAAAGAAGAAACCGAAGGCCGTCATCGAAGCCATGCGCGAGTTCACCAAAGATCGTTACGGCGTCGACGTAATGAAGGTTGAAGTTCCCGTCAATATGAAGTTTGTCGAAGGGACAAAATCCTTCCACGGAGAAAAAGCCTACTCGAAACAAGAGGCAATGAAGTTCTTCCGGGATGCCGCTGCGGTGGCTACCAAGCCCTTCATCTACCTCTCGGCGGGCGTGAGCAACAGCGAATTTACAGAGTCGCTCGAACTGGCCGCCGAGTCAGGAGTGAAGTTTAACGGCGTGCTCTGCGGACGCGCCACCTGGAAAGAGGGCATCCCTGTCTATGCAAAACAGGGCGCGCAAGCCTTCCGCAAATGGCTGGAAGATGAGGGTGTCAAGAACATCAACAACGTTAACGACCGCCTGAAGGCCGCGACCTCATGGCATTCGATCTACGGGCTGGAGCCAGCGCTGGCGCATGTGTAGATAAATGCGTTCGCCGAACGTCCCGAACAACCAGGCGGGTCTTCGGATCCGCCTTTGTTTGTTACGAGGCGGTGGACATCGCCCTCCATCAATTCGTGGCCGGGCGGAGACGCCCGGCGCTCCACAGGCAAGACTGCTGAATGCCGACTCCCATCTCCAAATCCGCTCTACTTACCGGCGCCTCCTTCGGCATAGGATTGGAATTCGCCCGCATCTTCGCCCGTGAAGGCTACGACCTGGTTCTGGTAGCCCGCAGCGCAGATAGACTCCGGCAACTCGCGCCGGGACTCGAAAAGAATCACAGCGCCCGCTCGCTTATTCTCGCCACCGACCTCTCCGACCCCGGAGCCCCCGCCTATGTGCTCGATCAAACCACGCGCGCCGGCATCCAGGTTGATGTGCTCGTCAACAACGCTGGATTCGGCCAATATGGCATGTTCGCCGAGAACGATCTGGAAGAATGTCTGCGCCAGATTCAACTTAACGTCACGACTCTCACTCACATGACGCGTTTGTATCTTCCGGGGATGATTGAGAGAAGGAACGGGCGCATCCTGAACGTGGCGTCCACCGCCGCTTTTCAGCCAGGGCCGCTGATGGCCGTATATTTCGCGACCAAAGCGTATGTGCTGCATTTCTCAGAAGCGCTCGCCAACGAACTGAGCGGGACGGGCGTCACCGTCACCTGCCTGTGCCCCGGAGCAACCGCCACAGAGTTTCACAAGCGCGCGCATGCCACCGGCCAGCGCCTGCTCAAGTTCGGCTCGATGGATGCGCGCACCGTTGCCGAAGACGGCTATCGCGGGATGATAGCGGGAAAGCCTGTGGTGATTTCAGGATTCAAGAATTGGCTGCTGGCGCAGTCGGTAAGATTTTCGCCACGTAGGCTGGTGACGGCAATCGCCAGAAAGGTGCAGGAAGAATAGTGGGTAATGGAGCGACGGGCGTCCCCGCCCGTCATCTCCTTGCGTTGTAGGAACGGAACCGTTACGACTTCCCGTAATTCTTCACTGCGCGCTCGATGCCAGCGCTGCCAGCGGCAAGATCGTCCACATTCATCGCGGGGCGAACGGTGAGTCTTGCGTTGAACGCCAAAAACCACGGTTCGGCTATAGCCGGCAATTCTGAGGAGTTCTTCATATCGAAGACGATGAAGCCTGTGCGCTGCCCATTCACTTCGGAAAAATACGCCGCTTCGGGTTTGAGATCGGCGAGAATGCTTTGGATAGTTTTCCCGAGGGTTCCGGCCCGCGCCGCTTCATTACCACGATCTACCGGAATGGACACTCTCAACAACATTCGCATGACATTTTCTCCTTTTGAACATTTTGAACCAATAGTCGCCGAAACCAAACCGCATCTCTACCCAAACTACTTGCGCTCTTCCAACACGGCCTGCACGCGGCTGTGTTTCCGGCTATAGCTGAAGTATACGACCAAGCCGATCACCAGCCAGATAATCAATCGCGCCCAGTTGATCCAGCCGAGCTTGTACATCATGTAGCCGTTGAGAAGGATGCCCATGAGCGGCACAAACGGTACCCACGGCGTCCGGAAGGGCCGAGGCTGGCCGGGATTGGTGCGGCGCAGCGCCATGACCGCTATGCAGACAATCACGAAGGCTAGCAGCGTACCGATATTGACCATTTTTCCAATGTCATCGATCGGAGTCAGCGCGCCAACAACCGCCGCCAGCAGGCCGACAAGAATGGTATTTTTCCATGGCGTCCGGAACTTTGGATGAATATCAGCAAAGAATTTCTTAGGCAAGAGCCCGTCGTTGGCCATGGAATACAGCACGCGAGTCTGGCCCAGAAGCATCACGAGCATCACGCTGGTAAGACCGGCTAGCGCTCCCAGCGTAACGATATTGGATGCGCCGACCAGTCCTCTATCCAAGAAAGCCCGCGCAATGGGCGCTTCAATGTTGACTTCTCTCCACGGCACCATTCCGGTGAGAACCGCCGCCACAAGGATATACAACACAGTGCAGACGAGCAGCGAAGCAATGATGCCGATTGGAAGATCGCGCTGCGGATTCTTCGCTTCCTGCGCTGTCGTGGAAACCGCATCGAAGCCGATATAGGCGAAGAAAATGTAAGCCGCCCCCGCTCCAATTCCAGAGAATCCAAAGGGAGCAAAACTCGCCCAATCCGTTCCCCAGTTGCTAGCGCTGACGTAATGGAAGCCCAGTCCAATGACGAAAATGACAACCGCAACCTTGATGGTGACGATGGTGGCGTTGAAGCGAGCGCTCTCCTTGATGCCAATCACGAGAATGGCCGTGATCACCAGCGCGATCACGAAGGCCGGCACGTTGACCCCGATTTCATATCCGAACATATGCGGCGCATTCAGCAGATCGTGACCCTTCTGCACCAGTTCGGCCGATTGCGCCGCCATGATGTCCGTCACCTTATTGAGAAAAGCCTGCGTGCCCGGCACGAGCGTGGAATCGGAGGCGAGCGCCATCTGGCGGGCGACTATCTTCTCGGCCTGGCCGAGTCCGGTCCAGTGGTCATAGGCCAGCCACAGCGGCATCTTGATATGGAAAATATTCAGCAACTCAATGAAGTGGTTCGACCAACCGGACGACACCGTGCTCGCGCCCATGGCATATTCGAGCGTCAGGTCCCAACCGATAATCCAGGCAATAATCTCGCCCAGCGTGGCGTAAGCATAGGTATACGCACTGCCCGCTAGTGGGATCATCGCCGCAAACTCCGCGTAGCAGAGAGCCGCGAACGCGCAGCCCAACCCGGAGAGCACAAACGACAGCATCAGTCCCGGCCCGGCATAATGAGCGCCGAGGCCGGAGAGCACGAAGATGCCAGCTCCGATTACCGCGCCCACGCCGAGAGCCGTCAACTGAAATACACCCAGCGTGCGTTTCAAGCTATGCGAGCCAGTCTCTCGCGCCTCCTCTAATAGAAGGTTGAGCGGCTTTTTCGCAAAGAGGTCAGTCATGAGGTGCGTCTCTCCTATTCGGTAAAACCGTCCAATTAAACTGAAATCGTCTCCGCACGAGGCCGCCAGATGTAGTACACGGGAATCCCCAAGAGCACGATAAACAATCCCGGCCAGGTGTATTGCGGTTTGTAGCGTAACAGCACCACATCGATAAACAAAGCCATCACAATGTAGATCGCAGGCAGGATCGGGTATCCGACGGCTTTGTAGGGACGTTCGGCCTCGGGATGGGTGCGGCGCAAAACGAATAGCCCGACGATCGTGAGCACATAGAAAACCAGCACCGCAAAAATAATGTAGTCCAGGAGCTGGCCGTAAGTACCAGAGATGCAGAGGACGCACGTCCAAACCATCTGCACCATCAGCGAAATCGCTGGCGTTTTGTAACCGGGATGCAGCCGGGCAACGCTGCGAAAAAAAAGCCCATCCTTGGCCATGGCGTAGTAAACGCGCGCACCGGCAAGAATCAAACCATTGCAGCAGCCGAAGCCAGAGATCATGATGGCGACGGCCATCAGCGCACCACCGGCCGAGCCGAACATCTGCGTCATCACCGCGGTCGCGACTCGATCCTCGGTAGCATATTGAATGCCGCGCTGCGCCAGTGTCGCCCCGCTCGGACTGCCGATCAGAGGCAGCGCGCTTAGATAAATAAAATTGCACGCGATATAAAGCGTAATCACCACACCGGTACCGAGCGCCAACGACAGCGGCAAATTCCGGCTGGGATTTTTTACCTCGCCCGCCGTGAAAGTAACGTTGTTCCAGGCATCGGCGGAAAACAGCGAACCCACCTGCGCAATTGCCAGCACGGTCAGGGTCGAGACCAGAACCGTTGCTCCGCCAGCACCGACGTCATGCAGAGTTCCGAGGCCCGCATTGCGCCAGAAATTTGCGCCGAAGTTCGCGGCCAGAGCCTGCGCGTTCCGGCCCAGAAAGATTCCGAAGATGACCAGGCCGAGCAGCGCTGCAACCTTCGCCGTCGTGAAAATATTCTGAATGAAAGCGCCGGTCTTTACGCCGAAAATATTGATGATGGAGAGCACGACCACGACGAGGATGGCGACCAGATTCTGCGTGTTCAGGCCAACATCCATGCCGCCAAGGATCATCGGCCCGATGGCAAACTTCGGGACTCTCCAGAGATGGATGATCCAATGAGTAGAGGAAATTGCCGGCCAGAAAATTCCCAGGAATTTGCCGAAGGCAACGCCCACGGCTGCGATCGTGCCGGTCTGGATCACGAGAAAAAGAGTCCAACCGTACAGAAATCCCCACAGTGGCCCCAGAGATTCGCGCAGATAGACGTACTGCCCACCCGCCCGCGGCATCATGGCCGCGAGCTCGCCATAAGTGAGCGCGCCTACGACGGTGAGGAAGCCGGTGATGAGCCACGCGCCAATGAGCAGCGCGGGCGAACTGACTTCGCGAGAAATTTCGGCGGACACAATAAAGATGCCCGATCCGATCATGGAGCCCATCACCAGCATGGTCGCGCTGGTCAGGCCGAGGCCTTTAACCAGCTCTTTGTCCTGATGAGTGTGCCGCTCCCAATCGCTGATCTTCGAAGCGACTTTAGCATCGGGAGCTGAGGGGCGAACGTTCGTGCTCACGAACCTCCAATTGGATCGCGTTACAAAAGTCGGTCGCGTTACAAAAAATTCCCTTTACGAATTGTCATCCCGAGCGAAGCGAGGGATCTGCAGTTTGCCGCAAGATGCAGATCCCTCGCTTCGCTCGGGATGACAAAATTTAGTGAGTTACACTTTACCCTAGGGCCCGCAAAAATTCTTCTGCTGATTTGCGCGGATCCCGTATCAAGTCGGATATCACCGCCACGGCGTCGGCTCCGGCATCGATTACGGAACGGGCGTTGGCGCGGGTGATGCCGCCGATGGCAACCAGCGGCTTGCGTGTCAATTCCCTTGCCCGGCGAACGCCTTCGGGTCCTACGACAGGATCGGGATTGGCTTTGCTGCTAGTCGCAAAGACGGGACCGATAGCCAGGTAGTCGGCGGAGGTTTTATCGGCCTCGGCTAGTTGCTCGGGATTGTGTGTGGATACTCCTAGCCAGCGACTTCCGCCGATGATGCTTCTCGCTGATTCGGGAAAGAGATCATCCTGCCCAACATGCAAGCCATCGAAGCCAGCGGCCAAGCAGAGGTCGGCGCGGTCGTTCATGATGAGCTGGACGCTTGCTCCGAGGCGGGCTTTGAGTTCACGTGCCTCTTCCAGCATTTGGCGAGCGTTGCCGGACTTGTTGCGATACTGCAGCAGCGTGCTCCCGGCGGCGGCTAGTTCTTCGGCGACGGCGAGCATGGCGCTGGCATCCTGGAAAGAGCCGGCATCTAGAATGGCGTATAGACGAGACAAGAGCATTCTGGATAGGTAGTGTATACGTGGACGTTTAGCGAGGAAGCGACAAAATCTGCGTTGCTAGGACAACAAACTCCGACAATCCATCTGTAGATTCAACACCGTCTCTGACCGTTCTAACGCGGACCAAGTCGCGCCCATCAGCATCCTCCCAACGAGCCGTGACTTCGCAGCGGACAAGGCCAGGTTGCTGATAACTACTGCGGTCGTCGAGATTCATAATGCTGAAAATCGGCACCTTGTCGCCGAAGGTATGACGTCGGTTCTCTGCATCAACTAATTCGCAGGCCACTATACCGGACTGGGGCTCGACATCCACGAATCGCAATATTTGAATGGCGAGTTCCGCGGTAGGAGCTGTCATAAAATCGGATTATATCGCCGTCCTACTTCCCCTTCGCCAGAAATCTCTCGATAAATCCCGTATCAAAATTCCCAGCCCGAAATTCTGGGTCCGCCAAAATCCGCCGGTGCAGCGGAATCGTCGTATAGATTCCCTCCACGATAAACATGCCCAACGCGCGGCTCATGCGCGAGATGGCTTCGCTGCGGTCTTTCCCGCGCACCACCAGCTTGGCAATGAGCGAATCATAATAAGGAGGAATCGTGCCTTCGGCATAGGCGGCGGTGTCGATGCGCACGCCCGTCCCTCCCGGCGGATTGAAGGTTGTAATCTTCCCCGCCGACGGCGTGAACTTCTCCGGATGCTCGGCATTGATGCGGCACTCGATGGCGTGTCCGCGATGCACGATCGGCCCTTGCAGAACGTCGCTCAGCTTCTCGCCCGCGGCGATCATGATCTGGCTCTTCACCAAGTCCACATCAGTGACCATTTCCGTGACCGGATGTTCCACCTGGATGCGCGTGTTCATCTCGATGAAGTAGAGACGACGATCCTGGTCCATGAGAAATTCGATGGTGCCCGCGTTGTGGTAGCCGACGGCGCTGAGCGTCTTGCCGATGACGTTGCCGGTTTCCTTGCGCAGTTCGGGCGTCATCATTACCGACGGCGATTCTTCCAGCAGCTTTTGATGCCTCCGCTGAATCGAGCACTCGCGCTCGCCCAGGCTGACCACGTTGCCGTGCTCGTCCGCCAGCACCTGAAACTCTATATGGCGCGGATGCTCGACATAACGTTCCAGGTAGAGGTCGCCATTGCCGAACGCGCCCGCGGCCTCCGACTGCGCCTGACGATAGAGCAGCGGCAATTCGTCTTCATTGCGCACAATGCGCATCCCGCGCCCACCGCCACCGGCCGTGGCCTTGACGATGACAGGGAAGCCGATCTGCCGCGCCCATTCCTGCGCTTCATCCACCGAAGCGACCACGCCGTCGGAGCCGGGAACAATCGGCACTCCATGCTGTTTCATGGCGGCGCGAGCTTTTTCTTTTTCCCCCATCAACCTTATGACATCGGGAGTCGGCCCGATGAACTTGATGTGACAAGCCTCGCAGACTTCCGCGAAATTGGCGTTTTCTGAGAGCAGGCCGTAGCCGGGATGGATGGCATCCACGTTCGCAATTTCGGCCGCGCTGATCACCGCCGGAATGTTGAGATAACTCTGCGCCAGTTGCGGCGGCCCAATGCAAATCGCCTCGTCGGCAAAGCGCACGTGGAGCGAATTCCGGTCCGCCTCGCTATAGATCGCGACCGAGCGGATGCCGAGCTCCTTGCACGCGCAAATGACGCGCAGGGCAATCTCGCCGCGATTCGCTACCAGGATTTTCTTGAACATAATATGAAAGCCGTTAGCTCTCAGCTCGCAGGAAAATCACCTAACTTCGGCTACTGGATTTCCCCTGAGAGCCGCGAGCCGAGAAGTCAGAGCTACTTCGCCGGCCTGACGGCAAACAGCTCCTGGCCATACTCGATCGGCTGGCCATTGGCGACCAGCTTTGTGACCAACTCTCCCGCCATATCGCATTCGATTTCGTTCATCAGCTTCATCGCTTCCACAATGCACAAAACCTGGCCCACCTCCAGCATGTCTCCAACTTTGACGAATGGAGGCGACCCCGGAGTGGGCGATTCGTAAAACGTTCCCACAATCGGCGACCTAACGATGTGGAGACTCTCCACCTGTTCGGGAGCAGCAGCGCTCGCCGTGAGATCAACCCTGGAAGGTGTGGGCGGCGCAGCCGTTGGAACCGCAGCGACTGCTGGAACCATGACGGGCGCGGACGGAACCGCAATATAACGCGAGTCGGGCGCGGGCAAATGTCCTACGCCGCGCTTGATCTTCACTTTGACATCGCCGCGCTCCAGCTCAAATTCGGCGATATCTTTTTCGATTAAGAACTCAATCAGTTCTTTCAGCTCTTTTTGATTCATGGATAAGGCGGGTTCCGTTTAAAATTCCATGTAGAGACGGGGCGTGCCCCATCTCACTTGGCGCAGAAGACGCGGCGAGCCGCGTCTCTATGGAAAATAACAACGCTATGATTAAGATTCTAAATAACGACCAGTTCTTTATCTGTGGGCGTCAGCACTTCGCAGCCCGAAGAGGTCACAACCACGACATCTTCGATTCGAACACCCCACTTCCCGGGCACATAAGCGCCGGGTTCGATAGTAATAACCATTCCCGGCTCCAGCTTCTGCGCTTGCCCGGCCGCCACCCTCGGTGCTTCGTGAATCTCCAATCCTAAACCATGTCCGGTCGAATGGTTGAAGTACGTCGCCAATCCAGCCTTGCGAAGCACGCGTCGCGCAGCGCCATCGACTTCGGCCGCGCTAACGCCCGGAGCCACTGCCGCAATCGCCGCCTGTTGCGCTCCGAGCACCGCTTGATAGAGTCTTCGAGCCTCTGTAGAAGGCTGTCCGACGTGCACAGTTCGTGTACGATCCGAACAATAACCGGCGAGTATAACACCAAAATCACAGACCACGAACCCACGCCGCGGAATGCGCGCTTGCGAAGCCCGGCCGTGCACGATTGCGGAACGATGTCCCGAGGCTAATATGGTCGGGAACGCCATGCCTTCAGCCCCGCAACAACGAGCTTCATATTCCATGGCGGCCGCAACTTCGACCTCGCTCACACCGGGCCGAATCTTGCGGCGCGCAATCCGGAAGAGGCTGGCGCCAAGTTCAACCGCCCGCCGAATACGCTGGATCTCGTCAGCATCCTTCGCCATGCGGGCTGTTTCGAGCAGCGGCGGCGCGGAGCGCAAGCGCGCCTTTCCTTTCAGCTCCGACACCAGCCGGTCGCGCGCACCGGCGGTCATCAATTCCGGTTCAATGCCAACCACCAGCGGAGCCGACGCTCTTCGCCGTGTCGCCAGCCATTCCGTAGCCGCCACCAAAGGCGACTTGCGGGCAATAACAATTCTCGCGTCGCTGGCACTCACCTCCTCTTTTGCCTGGGTGCAGTAGCGGCCGTCGGTGAACAGGATGCAGCGGTCATCGTCAGCAGCGACGATCAACGCAGCCGCACTGCCCGTAAACCCGCACAAATAGCGGACATTGGGAAGATGCGTGATGAGGAGAGCGTCGAAGTCATTCTCTTCGAGTCTCGACCTCAGACGAGTGAGACGGCCAGCGTAATCCATCAGAGGAGTGTAGCAAGAGGCAGGTGGCGGGTGTCAGGAAGGACTTCAGCGACGCTAATTAATAACGATACTGTTGCCGTTGCGTCGATTTTGACTACCTAAGATCAGAACCTGAGACCTGAGACCTGACGCTGCAAAAGCAAAGCCGCCGGCCTCTCGGCAGTTTCTCCGAGAAGCCCGCGGCAGTGGGTCGTTGAACTTCGCGCGTCCTGCGACTTTATGTCTGAATGATGCGCGGAGTAATGAAGAAAATCAGTTCCGAATCTGAGGTAATGACCGTGCGATGCTTGAACAGGTTGCCCAGGTACGGGATATCGCCCAGCAAGGGCACCTGCGAAATCGCCAGCGAATTCTGGGTCTGGATGACCCCGCCGATCACCACCGTGCCGCCGTCGGTCACGAGCACTTGCGTGGTCGCCTGCTGGGTATCCAGGGCCGGGTTGCCAGCCGAGTCTTCGTGGCCAAAGTCAGGCAAAGTGTTCTCTACGTCCACGTTGAGGAAGATAGTTCCTTCCGACGTTATCTGCGGCGTCACCGTCAGTCGCAGGAAGGCGTCGACGTAGGTAGCCGTAGCCGGAGCGCCCAGAGTGGCCAACGTCATGATGGGAATTTTTGTACCTTGTTTGATCACCGCCTGAATGTTGTTCTGAGTAACCACGCGCGGACGCGAAAGAACTTTCAGCAAGCCTCGCGACTCAGCCATGGTCAGGAGAACGTCGATCTGCATGTTGCTGGTGGCATTGACAAAGGACAAGCCGCTGGTCGGTCCGACCGCACCCAGGTTTGAAAACAGCGGAATATTGGAACCGGCCGTTGACCCTCCCGGTTCTGTCGGGTACAAGGGCTGCAACCCAGTGACGGTGATAGGCGAAGTTCCAGGACCGGATGAGGTGGGCACACCGCCGACTCCCGTCGTCCCATTGCCCCAGCCAAAGCCCAGCTGCACGCCGATGTCGCGAGCGAAGCTGCGGGTAGCGGCCACTACGCGGGCTTCGATTTCGACTTCTTGGGTCTTGCGGTCCATCTGCTGGATGATGCGGTCAATCTGCGGCAGAACCGCAGGAATGTCGGAGACAATCAGGGAGTTGGTGCGTTCGTCCGCAACCACATCGCCCCTCTGACTGAGAAATTTCTTGACGGGAAGCAATACGTCCTTGGCGTGCGCGTAGCTCAGGAATCGTGTGATGCTGACTTTCTCTACGGCCAGCGACTCGGCGTCGATTTGTGCGCGACGGCCTTCGGCTTCCCGCCGCAGGGTTTCGACGGTGGCGATGCGGAGTACATTGCCGTCCAATTGCCGGGACAAATCATTGTTCTTGAGCACAATGTCCAGCGCCTGATCCCACGGCACGTCGTCAAGCACGATGGTCAGGCTGCCGTGCACTTGAGGATCGAGCACCACGTTCAAACCGCTGATCTCGTGGATCAGGCGGAAGAAATCTTTCAGATCCACATCTTTAAGGTTGACCGAGATCGGTTCGCCGGTGTATTTCGATCCGTTGTTCGCTACCGGCTTCTGGGCCAGCTGCGCTTTCTGCTCGGCTGCCAGATTTACCGCTGGCTGAATCGGCTGGACACTGCCAGCCTGAGCCTGGGCGGCGTTCGTGTTGGCGGCCACCAGTTCTGCCGCCGTTTTGTCGGCAAAACGTCCTGCCGCGTCCTCGGCTTTGGCCGCGGGCTGGATGGTCTTGTCATCCTTGACCGAAAATTTGGGTTCGATGAAGGCGAGGTCCGCTGCTTTTTCCGGATTCTCTGACTCGCGCGTATCCGACGCTGCTGGAGCCGTGGACGCTGCGGCGGGGACGGTGGGGGCCGGAGCCGGAGTCACGGGTGCTGCGGGTGCAGGGGCCGCAGCCAGTGCCCGTTGCCGTGCCGACGCCGGCTGGCGATGGGCCAGCGCAGCATCATGAATCTTCAGAGTGAAACTGCCATCCGTTTCCGCCACCAGTTCATGTTGGCGGTTGCTGGCCAAGTCTCCGCCGGCAAGATCGATGACCACATGCGTGGTGCGCGGAACCTGGCTATCCATCCCTATGCGGACACTTTTCACGCCATCGCTATCCACGCTGATGAGGCTCTGCGCCGTGGCCATCACCGTATTGGGAAAGTCGACAACAATGCGGGCCGGAGATTCGATCGTCGACACTTTCGGCGTCAATGTGCCCTTGGCCCTGAACTCAACCCGCAATCCGCCCTGGCTGTGTTCGACCTCGAGCCGCTGCAACCGAGCGCTCGCCGCCACTTCCTTGCCCGTCATGTCACCCGCAGCCGCGCTCGTTATCGCCACGAACGCCAGCAGCGGAACCAAGAGACCCAGCAGTTGCTTTCGCATTTCCCTATCTCCCCATAAGAGGCGCTTTCGCCTCCATGTGCTTCTTCAAAGTCTTTATTTCCAGGCCTACACGGCCGGGATGGTAATCTTTTTAACCACTTCTCGCCTAAAACTCTTACCCAAGCGATCCTGCAGTGTTTCCTGGAAAACGATGGAGTCGCCCGTGATCCTCGTAACGTAGCCGTTGAACACCGGATCGTTTTCCCGCAAAAAATAAGACTTGTTCATTCCGTTGCTCACAACGGCAATGAATCCGCTGTCCGACCGCACCACGCCACGCAAATTGATGGTGCCGATCTCCAGACACTTCTTGCCCGTGCTGCAACCCGAACCGGTGGCATGACTCACGACCGGACTGATGAAAGGATCCCGTCTCCCGTTCGCGTTCGACTTGGCGTCCGGAACGACCGGCTCCTCGATCGTTTCGTTCTCGCTGCCTTCCGCGGCAACTGCTGCGGCAATCGCCTTTTCATGTTTTTTGGGATCGGCGACGGGATCGACGACTCCGACCTTCGGCTCGACGACCCTCCCTGGTACGACACGCCGCACAGCGCCAGGGCCGCGTTTCGCTACGCGCGTTCGGGGCGAAGGTGCCGCCTGCGCGCTTACCGATTGACCCGGAACCACGGCCGTTCCACTTGCCGGTGGCGCGCCCAAAGCTTCGTTCGAGGCGGCGGTTGCCCGGCTATTCACCCCGTTCATCGTGCTGCGCGTGTTCTGGATAATGCTGGGATTCTGGGCCAGGGCCAAACCTCCCGCCAGTGCGCAAACCAGAATTGTCGTCGTCGTCGTTATTATGACCGGCATTGCTGGCTTCATCTTCATCCCGTCCTTCCTATTTCTTCAGCGGTGGCGCGGACTTGTCCGCTCCCGGATCCAGATCGTGGCTGAAATACGTCGTAGTCACGCAGGTGGCCACAACGCTCTCGCCCGGCGCGTACTGATACACGTGCCTGGCTTTGGCATCGCCCGGCTTGCGCGTCGATGCCACCAGCAAGTTCGAAACATTGACAATCCGCTCGACCTTCCCCAACCGGTCGAAGAAACCGAGCATCGAGTAGTAAGGCCCGTCGAATTCAATTTCGAAAGGCACCTCGGTGTAGAACTCTCTGGTGTTGTAGGGACGAGCCGTATAGCGGCGGATTTCCACTCCCGCCTTGCGCGCCTCTCCGCTCAACATGCGCATGAAATTGTCCACTTCTTTTTCATCGGGCACGATGCGCCGCTCGATTTCCAATTGCTGTTTCAAACTCGCCAGCTGCCGATCGATGCTGGCCAGTTTCGGCCTATAGGCTTCGAGTTCCGCGTTTTCCCGCAGCTTGGCCTGCAGCTTCACCCGTGCCGCATCGTTTTGATCGCTCTGCGCTTTATAGACCGTGTAGTAAAGGCCGCCGGTGGCTAAGACCGCCACCAATATCAGCAACCCCAGCAACTTCACCCCGTTTAATTCGCTAAAATTCATAGGTCGTTCCGCCTTTACGACTTCGCCTTTTCGCAGGTCAGCGTGAACTGAAACGCCTGCATGTCCCTTACGCCTTCGTCCTGATAACTTTCCTTGATCTCAATGTTGCGGAAAAAACCTGTCTTCTGCAGATTGGAAATCAGATTGGCCACCGCGTCGCTGCTCAGGGCTGTCCCATCGATGGCAACATTCGCCCCCTGGTCCTGCAGGCTGTTGAGCCAGACCGCCTCGGTGCTGTTGACGGTGTCGCCGATCATGGAGAGCAGGTTGACCGGCCCGGTTTGATTGTTGCGTAACTGGTCAATCACATCCACCCGCCGCTTGTAAGCGTCGGCTTGCCTCTGCCGCTCCAGATACTTCACCTTGATGTCGGCGAGCTCGCGGTTCTTCTGTTCCGCGAGCCGCATTTGCGCTTCGATCGCCGTCTTCTCGCGGTTGAGTTTGTACCAGTAGCCACCATTAAGGGCGCCCGCAATCAGCAGCACTGCGGCGATTTGCACCAATGGCCCGCCCAGATTGCCGAACTCAAAGCTCGGCATGCTGACCGCGGCGTTTTTCTTACCTTTCGGTTTCGGGGAACCCAACAGATTGATTCGGATCATAGCTTTTCGAAACTCCTCAGGGCCAAACCCACGGCCACTGCCAACTGGCCCGCGTTCTGTTCAACCAACTGCGCCCCGGCGCCGTCCGCCGGAGCCACCACTTTCTGGAACGGGTTGAACAACTCGACCGGCATCGAAAACTCCTGGCGCAAAGCCTCAACCAGGCCCGGAACTTTGGCCGAACCGCCCGCCAGATAAATCTTCTCGATGTGCTCTCCTGCCGCACTGGCGCGGAAGAAGTCGAACGTCTTTTGAATTTCCAGCACGATAATTTCCGTCACCTGTTGTAATATCGGCGTCTTCGCATCGTCGTGCACCGAACCCGCCTTTTGCCCCAGCTTGAGCGACTCCGCGTCGTCGAAGCTTAGATCCAGCTCCTTCTGCAGCGAATCCGTGTACTGATGTCCGCCCACGGAAACGTCGCGCGGGAACAGCGGCGTCGTGCCCTTTACGATGTTGATGTTCATTACGCTGGCGCCCAGGTTCAGCAGCGCCACCACCTGCGTCGGCGCCGGCTCATAATTGAACTCGTAGCAGTTCTGCAGCGCCAGCGCATCGATATCCACAATAGACGGAGTCTTGCCCGCCATCGAGAGTACGTTGGTGTAGTTGAGAATCTTGTCTTTCTTGACGGCCACCAGCAGCACATCCATGTTCGGGTTGCCCGCGTCGTCGGAAAGAATCTGATAATCGAGGTTCACATCCGCCAGATCGAAAGGAATATGCTGGGCCGCTTCTTTCTGGATGGTCTCGGCCAGTTCCTGATCGCTCATCGAGGGCAGCGAAATTTTCTTCACGATCACGGAATGCCCGCTCACCGCCGTGGCCACCGCCTTCGACTTGATCTGCGTATCCGCGAACAGCTTGGAAATAGCCGCCGAAACCGTTCCCGAGTCTACGATCATCGAATCCACAACGATGTCGGGCGCGATCGGTTCCAGGCCCAGATGTGCCACTTCGATTCCAGTGCGTGTCTTCCTGAGCTCCACCGCCTTAATGCTTGAGGAGCCCACATCTAATCCCACTATCGACTTGGTTCCCATTCCAAACATGTGCCCGCCCTTGTTTCCAGAATGCGTTTCCCAGATTCGCTTCCCAACTTCCGTTTCCAGAATCGTTTCTGGAATTTGACTTCGTAGTTCGTCTGTTTCCAGTCCGCTTTACGAAGTCCCAGCCGCCTTCATCGCCGCCTTGACTTTTTTCTTGTCGCGCGGCTCCGTTTCCGCCGACTTCTCTTCCATCCACTGATCGATCTTCGATTTCTTGAAGCGCCAGCGGTTGCCCAACTTGAAGGCCGGAATCTTCTGTTCGTTCACGTACTTGTAAAGCGTGTCCGGACTCACTCCCAAATACTGCGAAGCCTGACGAATGTTCATCACTTCCCGTGAGTCGGCCATTTCCGTTTCCCTACGTGTTCGTGTGTATTTTGGTGTGCTGAGCATATCTCAAAGGGAAGCGAGGGCCTCTACACGTGAATCTCACGGTTTTATTGGGTTTTTTGGGGTTTTTCTGGATTGCGCAAAAAGCAGAGTTGTAGTGGTTATCTATATATTGTATTTGTTTTTAACTTACCTACCAGTAATAGTATATTGCCCTCGACAATTGGCCGGGTCACCCTTGTTTGTGTAACTAAGGTACTAGAGACGGTACGGAAGTACTTGAACGGGCGCGCATATTATTGAAAATGCGCCAACTAACTCGCTGCGCAAAAGTTGAAAATGACGTGATTCCGTCTCCTTTTCCACTTGCTTTTTTGGACATCCCAGGTTGGGGACCTCCAAGTTCGGCGAGCACAGGCAGCCCAGCAGTGGGGGGCTCCCACCGATCAACCGCGGGGTCGTGAGTTCCGTCACTTCTCATTCCGAATCTTTCCTGTAACGTGATTTGGCTAGCGGTTTGCTTTCTGATGGGCAAGGGCAGGGCAAGCCCAAGTTAGGAAGAAGTTAGGAGCTCTCATGAAACTGCTGGTAATCGGCTCCGGCATGATGGGTTCGGCTGCGGCCTATGATATGGCCCGCCAGGATCAAGTCGACTCCGTCACACTCGCCGACAACGATCACCAGCGCGCAAAGGATGTTGCGGCGCGGGTCAACCGCATCGCCGGCAACAAGAAGGTCAAAGCGGTCGCGCTTGATGCCTCGAAAGAAAAAGAGACGGTACGCCTGATGAAGGGCCACGATGGCACGCTCTCCGCTGTCCCTTACCGCCTCAACCTCGGACTGGCAAAAACCGCCACAGCCGCCGGATGCCATTTTGCCGATCTCGGCGGCAACAACACCGTCGTCCGCCAGGAACTCGCGCTTGCTCCTCAAGCGGAAAGGAAGGGTGTCGCACTCGCCCCCGATTGCGGCCTCTCTCCCGGCATGGCCTCCATCCTCGGCGGAGAACTTGTTCGTCGCCTTGATGGCCGTGCCGACGCGCTAAAGCTCTACGTCGGCGGCTTGCCCGAAAAACCCATGCCCCCATTTCACTATCAGCTGGTGTTTTCCGTCGAAGGACTCATCAACGAATACGTGGAACCAGCCCGCATTCTGCGCAAAGGAAAGCTCACTACAATCGAGCCGCTCACCGAGCCCGAACCATTTCACATGGAAGGCTTCGCGCCTCTAGTGGCCTTTCAAACTTCCGGCGGCACTTCAACCTTACCCGAGACCTTCGAGGGAAGAGTGGGCGAGTGCTTCGAGAAAACTCTGCGCTATCCCGGCCACTACGACCTGCTCTGCGAATTGAAGGATCTCGGCCTTTTCTCCAATGAGAAAATGCGTGTTGGCAACGTAGAAGTCGCACCGCGCGCGCTCCTGGCAAAAGTGTTCGAGGGAAAATTCGCGGGCAAGGGTCCCGAACGTCTGTATCATGCGCATCGAGGCCCACGAATCCATCAAGTCTCCGGGAGTTCGCGGATTACTCGGGGCAAAACTCAAAGGCCGTATAGCCACCTTCACCATGGTCGACCACTACGATCCCAAGAGCGACATGAGCGCCATGATGCGCACCACCGCCTTCCCCGCTTCCATCGTCCTGCAGATGATGTGCATGGGCACAGTAAGCAAGCGCGGAGCAGTCTTGCAGGAGCGGGACGTCCCGGCCGACGCCTTCCTCGAAGAAATCGAGCGCCGGGGAATCAAGATCGAATATCGCATGGAGTAATGGACCCTGCCTGACCACTACTTTGACCTACCAACTGGAAATACCCTGCCTCACGGATGCCTAACCAGCCTGCCAACGAGTATGCTTAGATGAACCCGGTACGTCACGGTAGGAATGCATGAACCACCCAAACCTGAGTATTTTCGCCTGCTCTGAACAGAGACGATCGGAAAGCGCCCGCCGCCTATGCAGCATCGGTCGCCCTAGTCAGCTCATTAGTCGGCTTATTCTGCTCCCGATTGGGGCATTTTTTTGTTTGAACCTCGCGCTTTGCGCGCAAACATCGAATTCCCAGGCAGCCGATTCGAGTCAATCTCCGCCGCCAAACTGGACCGCCGCAACCGAGTCGCGCGACGCCAACGAAGATCCCATCCGCACCATCGAAAGTCACAGCCAGAGCGGCAACCGCACCCTGGATGACCAATCGGTCGAGCGCCGCGGCTCTGATGGAAGTTTCGAGCCCTACCAGGACATCCAAAAAGAAACGGTCCGAGTGGACACCACCACCGTGCGAACCGTCACACGCACATTCAACCGAAATGCCGACGGCGACAAAACCCTGGTAGAAGTCACCGAAGAGGAGAAACACACCTCGGCCGAAGGAGATTCGAAGGTAGTGCTCACGACCTCGGGTACTGAGGCCAACGGAGACCTTCAGGTAATTCGCCGCCAGGTTGAGGAGACTAGGAAAACCGGTCCCAACGCGGAAGAAACCAAGACCACTGTGTTGCTGCCAGACGTAAACGGCGGGCTCACTCCAGCCGTTAAAGTGCAAGAGCATCGCGAAAAAGAGGCGAATGGCACGGTTGAATCTCAAAAAACTACATCGCTCCCCGATGGCGCCGGAAACTGGCAGGTTGGCGAGATACGCAGAACAACTATCGAACAAGACCGTGAGAACCGCACTACCACCACTGACGAACGCGTCTCACGCGCCGATTCTGAAGGCAATCTCGGCGAGGCTTCCCGCTCCGTGAGCCATGAGTCCGAGAGTGCTCCCGGAGAAGCGCGCGACACCGTCGAAACCTATTCCGTGAATGTTCCGGGAGCGGCTCCCGACGGCAGCCTGCACCTCGTTGAGCGCGCAATCACCACCCAGAGCACCGGCGCGAATGGCCAGCAATTCACGAAACAGCAAGTGGAACAATCGAACCCAGGCAATCCCGGATCCGGTCTCGAGGTCACAACCGTCACGATTAATACGGTGCACCCCGCCGCTTCTGGAGCGCAAGCCACGCGAACGGTCGAGGCGCGCGACGCCAACGGAAATCTAGACGTCATCTCCGTGGACACAACCAAGTCCGACAACATTCACGCCGTTCAGATTCAGATAGCGCCACCCGAAAAACCGCAAGCGCAGTAGTTCGCGGAAGGGAGTTCGATCATGAAAACGGTGAGCGTTTCATTCTTCGCGGTTTGCGCAGTTTTAGCCCTTCTGCTCGCATTCGCTATTCCGCCAACTCTCATCGTGGCGCAGGATGGACCGCCGGTCGTCGGAGATTGGCAAGGAACTCTGAATCCCGGAGCGCAACCGAAAAAGCCTATCGTAGTGCACATCTCCGCCGCACAGGATGGAAGTCTCACGGGCACCATCGACTATCCTGAACAGGACACCACCGGCATCCAGATGACGGCTATCACCTACAGGAAGTCGATTCTGCACTTCGAATGCACGCCCAGTCTGACCGCGTATGACGGCACCATGAATCAAGACCATTCTGCGATTTCCGGCACTCTGAAGCGAGCGGGAGGGAGTCTGGATCTCACTCTCCATCGGACGCCTTAGAAGATCCGCTCGAAACTGGAGATCGATACTAGCGATTCTCTCCCCCCAACACCGTAATCTTCGTATCCGTCCGGAATTTTTTGTAATCGCTGTAAGTCTGCTCGACATCATCGTCAAAGCTCTTGAACAGCGCCACGCGCGCGTCGAAGTGCAGCTGCAGTCGTTTGGGCAGCCAAACTTCATCATTGACTCTGGTCATCTCAACGATCAGACGCGTGCCTTTATGGACCCTCGCCAGCACCCAGCCCACCGATACGGTGTCGATGGCCGTAACGTCGACTTTCACCCATTCCGCTTCGGCTTTGTCGATCCATACGCGGCCCTGGAATTTACTCAGAAACTTTGCCATGCGCTCTTTCGGCTCGAAGCCCGGACGAGGTTCGCCCTCCAACACCCACGTGTCGCGCCCGTTGAGAATTTCCGAGCCCACCAGTCGGAAATTGTAGGCATCGGATATCTCCAGCACAAACTTGCGATCTTCTTCGCGCTCTTTTTCTTCCTTCTCTAACCGCTTACGGCGATCGCCCTCGGATTCGTTCTTGCGCTTGTCGATGATCTTCTGAATCTTGTCGTCTTCTTTTTTCGCCTCATCCGGCGGCAAGGGCTTGTCATCCTTGGCAGTCAACCGCTCCACATCTTCGCCATAAATCTGCAAAATTTCTGATGTCCGCGTTTCTGTTTTCTTCACCCGGCCCTGCCCATCGAGCACATGCCGCTCCACGCGCTCAATGTAGGTATAGTCGCGCTGCCGCTTATCGTTTCCCAGGTCTTTTTCTTCGGCAAGTTGCAGAAGTTCGCGAACCTGCGCAGCAGGCACAACTCCGCTGGCATCGGGCTTCAGGTCGATAGGCTTTGGAGCAAGGGAGCTCTCAGTAATGGCCGGGGCGCCCGGCGCGGCAGAGGGCGATGAAGCCGACTCCTGGCCGAAAAGGCCTACCGCCAACGGAACCATGACTGCATAAAGAATCAGAGCCGGACAAAAACGCATAATAGATGTACGAAGCAACCCGACGAGCAGTTCCACGTGAAGCGAACGCCAGAAAACGGGGGTTTCTTTACTGCATCAGCCTCCACGCCCCATACGCCCACACCACCGGCACTGCGAACAGCATGGCGTCGATGCGGTCCAGCATGCCGCCATGGCCGGGCAAAATCGTTCCTGAATCTTTAACTCCGGCGCCGCGCTTGACTAAAGACTCGACCAGATCGCCCAGCTGCGCCGCAATGTTTACCACCGCCGACAGCAGAATGATGGGCCACAGTTGCGGCTGCTCCAGGCCGAACATGCCGTCGCGGCGGTCGATCAATCCCATGCGCAGCAGCGCGGAACTGATTGCCGGCGCGTGCTGCATCCACAGCGTCCCAACGATCACGCTGGCCATGATCGATGCCACCGCGCCTTCCCACGTCTTCTTCGGGCTGATCTCCGGGGACATGCGGTGCCGCCCCAGCGACTTGCCGACGAAGTAGGCAAATATATCTCCCGTCCATACTGCGAGCAGTGTGTAGATGGTCCAGATCGCTCCCGCCGGCTGCTGCCGGATCGAGACCAGCAGCGTCATCGGGATCGCGATATAAGCAAAAGCAAAAGATGAAGCCGCGGCTGCCGGATAGGCGTTTGTCAATCTAAAGTCGGGGCGCCGCACGCCCATTGCTAAAGTCAGAAACACAAACGGGGCCAGCGCCGACGCCACAGCCAATCCATACATCACAGCTGTGGTTTCGACCAACGGCGTGCGATTCGTAGACGCAAAAAGTACAAACACAAAAAAGAGAGCGACAAAGGTGTAGGTCCCGAGCGCCATGGACTGGACCGCATAGTGTGTTGCCAGTTTCAGGAATTCGTCGATGGCCAACAAAGCGACCGCTCCGGCCGCCATAGTCAAGATGTAGACTGGCGCCTTTAGCACCAGCAGTAAGACCAGAGGGATTAGAACGACCGCGGTCGCGATGCGCTTGATCATTGGGCGCTAAACTTCACCTAAGAACCAGCGGCGAGCGGCACTCCAGCGACACCCCTTATCGTTTGTCATCCTGAGCGAAGCGAAGGACCTGCTGTTGCCGGCAAGAAGCAGGTCCTTCGCTTCGCTCAGGATGACAAAGTTTTTCCGGAATGCCAAAGTCTCTTCTTGCGGCCCATCAACGCTTCGCCTCGGCGTGCGTTCTGGCCGCCGTATGCAGCGGCCCGTGCCCGTCCTGTGCCAAGCCGCCGTAACGCCGCTCGCGCTTCTGATATTCCTCGATGCCTTCGAGCAGTTGCACACCCCGAAAATCCGGCCAGAGCGTCTGCGTCACATAAATCTCCGCGTAAGCCAGTTGCCACAGCAGGAAGTTACTCAGCCGCATCTCGCCGCTGGTACGGATGACTAAGTCCGGGTCGGGCAGACCCCTCGTGTAAAGGTGATCACTTATCGCTCGCTCATCGACCTGCATGTGATCCAGCCCGCCGTTGCGCGCCGCGGCTCCGGCCAGCGACCGGAAGGCGTCCACGATCTCGCTGCGCGCGCTGTAATTCAACGCCAGCGTCAACCGCATCCCTGTATTTTTCGCGGTCGCGCAACTTGCCTCTTCCATCTCGCGCTGCACCGACTCTGGCAACTCATGCTTGCGTCCAATGTATTGCAGGCGAATATTGTTTTCGTTGAGCGTCTTGATCTCCGCCTTGAGATAGCGGCACAAAAGGCGCATCAGAAAATCGACTTCCGACTTCGGACGCTTCTTCCAGTTTTCTTCCGAGAAGGCATAGAGCGTGAGCGCCGGAATTCCAATGCGCGCCGCCGTTTCAACCGTGGAACGCACAGCGGCCACACCGGCGCGATGTCCGGCAACCCGTGGCATGTGCCGCCGCCGGGCCCAGCGCCCGTTTCCGTCCATGATGATGGCGATATGCTGAGGAAGCCGCGCCAGATCGAGCCGCAAGTAAACTTCAGTTTCTTTCTTATTGCGGTCCATTCCAGCCGGAACCGTATGTCGCAAGTGGAACTCTCCGAATCGAAGCTAACACACGAAATCCTGTGTGTGCAATGCGATGGGTGCTCCGATAAACGCCGCCAAGAAAGCGCCGAACTTCGAAATAGCAGAAACGGGCGAATCCAGACATGACACGAAGATGGAAGCCGCCCAAAGAGGATCGCACGGACGCGGAAGCGATACGCGGAAGAAGGAACTCGCCGAAAAACTGGCGGACGCCGTGGACTACGGAACTCAGGAGGACTTCGTGGCTGCCGTGAAGAGCTACAAACCAGAGATTGGAAAGGCAGAACTATAAAGACTGGATTATGCGGTTTCGCGACGCCCGCCGCGAGAAGCGCGGACTCGGCTAATAATTTCGTCAAACTTTTTCTCCGCCTGGCGGAACTCCTCGTCCGACATGCACACCTCCGCTTCGGCAACGAGTTCGGAGAAGGAATCAACCGGCTTATCCATCGCGGGCGTAGGTTTGGCCGACTTAGCCATACGCAAACAGTATAGTGCACTTCCCAACGCCTATCGCTTGCGCGTTCCCAAGGCCAACTCCCCCTAGGTTACTGGTGGCTGCGAGAACCTTCCTTCGTTTGCCTCCTAATTCTTGGCCTCTTCGGGAAAAATCGGCAGCATTAGCCGCTCCGTGTGGCGAATCACGATCAACTCGCACCTCGCCCCTACCTGAGCATCCGTCAATAAGCGATGCAGGTCATCGACGCCAGCCACCGGCTTTTCCTCGTTTGCAACAGCGAGCGCAACGATCACATCGCCCTCGCGCAAACCTGCGGTCCGCGCTGGGCTGCGCTCTTCAATGCCAACCACGACCACCCCCGTCTCCCGCGCTAAGCCGTAGAACCTCACCACCCGGCGATGAATCGGAACCGTTTGCGCCGAGACTCCAATATAACTGCGGCGAATCCGTCCATCGCGCAGCAAGCGGCTGGCAACAAACTTCGCGGTGTTGATCCCGATAGCAAAACAGATTCCCTGCGCGGGAAGAATCGTCGCCGTGTTCACTCCTATGACTTGACCGCGCGAGTCGACGAGCGGGCCGCCAGAATTTCCTGGATTCAAGGCAGCGTCGGTTTGAATGACATCCTCGATCAGCCGGCCGGAATACGAGCGCAACGACCGCCCCAGCGCGCTGATCACGCCCGCCGTGACCGTCGATTGGAATCCGTAAGGATTGCCAATCGCGATCGCCATCTGCCCCGGGCGGAGTTGCTGCGAGTCGCCCAGAGGAACGGCCTGCAATCCGGAAGCGTCGATGCGAATCACAGCGAGATCGGTCGCCGGATCGTCCCCGATGATGTGCGCCGGAGCGCGCCGTCCATCCGCGAGGGTCACGTCGATCCGCGTCGCATCGTGGACAACATGGCTATTGGTGAGAATCAATCCGTCCGGCGTAAAGACGAAACCGGAGCCGCCTCCACGACGTTCGCGCGGCTCGCCCGCATGCTCACCGGCCCGTCCACGTGAAGGATTGCGCCCATGAATTTGCCGAACTGCTTGTTGCACCTCAACATTCACCACCGACGGACTAACACTTCCGACCGCCGCAATGACCGCACGAGAATAGGAATCCAGCAGCTCGTCGTCAGCGAATTTGGCTGCCGCGGCTTGCACAGGTTCTTCAGCCAAGCCGCCTTCCGGCAAATTAACGCCCAACAAATGCTGTGAAGACAAGGGTTCTAAGAAAACTCTATCGAGGTCCATGCCGAATAGATGAATATCGACGCCAAAGCGATTCTGCCCCCTCAGAAAGCTGAATTATCCTTCGCCAAAATCCCGATAGCGCTTGAGCACATCACGCTCGGAAATCACTCCCTCCAGCTTGCGGAAATCGGCGCGACTCACCACCGGCACCAGCGACCAGCGGTCGAGGTATCGCAAAGCCGTGTCCAGCGGATGGTCAGGATGCAATAAAGGAATCTGGCGCCCGACCAGAACCGATCCCAGGGTCAGATCGCCTTTGCCCTCCTTAATCATGATCTCCAGTTCTTGCCGGGTGAGGCTGCTCCATCCCGTCGGATTCAATCGCACCAGCAGAACGTCGGAGGTCTTCGCGTCCGCAAGCTGAAACGCATGATCCAGCGATTCGTCCGCATCCACCACTGGATTCGTTGCAGGTTGCATGGCATCTTCCACGCGCAAAATACCTTCTTCCCTCTGTTCTTCCATGGAAGGCAAGTCCAGGCCATCCTGGCGCGTGAGCACATCAAAGATCGGAATGGGCTGCAACCTTCGCGAGATCACGTAGGCGAAGGTATTGGCCACAATCACGGGGACAATAATGGAGTAATTGCCGCTGACTTCGAGCACCATGAAAACCGACGTCATCGGAGCTCGCAGGAATCCGGCAAACAGAACTCCCATACCCACCAGAGCGTAGGTCCCTGGCGACCAGCTCAGGTGCGGAAGGAAAACGTGCTCCGCTCCTCCGACTGCAGCGCCGAGCATCGCTCCGATAAACAGCGTTGGCGCGAACATGCCTCCCGGAGTTCCGCTGGCAAACGACAGCAAGGTCGCAACGATCTTCAGTCCCGCCAGAATCGCGAGCATTTGCCATGTGAACTGGCCGTGCATGGCCTCGTCAATGTATTCATAGCCCGCGCCCATCACCTGCGGCGCGCCAAGGACCGCTATAAGGCCAATCAGCAGGCCGGCCAGTGCGGGCTGAAAATACTGCGTCCACTGCGGCATTGCCTTGAAGCGGGGACGCAGATAGGCAATACCTCCTGAAAATGCCACCGAAGCCAATCCCCCGACCACGCCAAGAACGGCATACGCAAGCAGCTCTGACGGCCGCTTCAGCTCCACCGGAGGGATACGGAAAAGCGATTCCGAGCCCAGAAACCACCGCATCACGACCACGCTCGATACGGCGGAAAGCACGACCGAGCCGAGAATGCCCGCCGTCCAGCGCCCAATTACCTCTTCGATCACAAACAGCACGGCTGAAATTGGCGCATTGAATGCCGCCGCCAATCCCGCCGCAGCACCCACGGGCGCGATCAGCCGCATACGATCTCGCGACAAATGCAAACGCCGCCCGAGCGCTGACGCCAGGCTGGCGCCGATCTGTAGCGAGGGATCCTCTGGGCCCAGAGAATGTCCCGATCCAATGGCAAGCGCCGCCGTGATGAACTTGCCCACCGCAGTCTTCAGTGGAATATAACCGTTGTAGATGTAGAGCGCCGCTTTGGTTTGATTGACCCCGCTCCCCCGCGCCAGCGGGAACACGTGAATGACCAGCACCGCTATGACCAAGCCCGCCAGACTCGGCGCCAGCAGGAGCCTCGCCGGCGACAGCCCGTAGCCAGATCCCAGAAGATAGATACGGCACCAGTCGATGGCAAAACGGAAGCAAACTACCGCCAGCCCAGAGAAAACGCCTATGAAGACCGACAGGATGAGAAAAAACCGCTCTTCGCGAAACATTGCTCGCAGCAATGCCCCGCGAGCCGGTTCAGGCAACGACGGCGCGGGTTCTGTGTGGGTCTCTGGCAGGATTTCAGTAGCCAAATTGGGCAAACTCTCCACGCTAGGTCCCTTCGTGCAATTTTGCGATCAGCAATAGTGCCATATCCGTTCCCTCCGGAGTTCCACACGCCACACTGGTTTGGCGCTCGATATCAAACACCAGTTGCATCGCCGTTTCCACCAAGTCTGGATTTCGCCGCAGGCCTCGTTCTGTTATCTGCGGGTTCAGCTTCTCCCAACGCTCGGCGAGAGTTCCGGGCACGCTTCCCGCAGAGGCAGACCCTGTCGAAGTGCCGGAGCTGGAACAGGACTTCAACCGCCCCCCCGCCGCCGCAATCGCTTCGATGACAATCCGGTCGCGGTTGGCCACCGAGAGTTGCCGCTGGAAAGGATTCATGCGCAGTACAAGTTCTGTGGTCTTGAGCCGGCCTTCGCTCTGCGCATCATCTGGATTTGCGGTCACGGCAGCCTGCAGGTAAGAATCGGCAAGATCGTAGCGGCCGAGTTGGAACGCGGCCATTCCCGCTCCCGCCAATGCCGAGGGGTTGTTGCGGTCCGACTTCAGACTGAGACGATATTCGGCGAGCGCGTGCTCGTAGTCTTGTGCCCGAAGAAACAGGTCTGCGACACGCGCCTGCTGAACCGGATCGTCAGCCAGATTCGCAGCCAGCGCAATCAGCTCAGATTGTGCCTGCGTCTTGGCGTTGATACTTAATAGGTACTGCACCAGTTCCACGCGGGTCTCGCGGCGTTGAACCTCCTGATCGCCCGGCCAGGTGGCGTAGATGGCGTTGTGATAGTAACGAAGCGCCTGTTCAATTTCGCGCTTGTGCGCCGCGATGCGCGCGAGTTCGAGGTTCACCAGCCCATTCTCGGGCTCCTGCTCCCATAGGTTGCGCAAGTAAGCATAGGCTTCATCAGTCCGCTTAAGGCCAAGCAGCGCTTCGGCCAGGTTCAGTTGGTAAGTGTAGTCGCCACGCGAATAAAGCAGTGCGGTTCGAAAGTCCGCTACCGCATTTTGAAAGTGTTGCGCTTTAAGGTCCGCGACACCTCGGCTAAACCACCGGTTCGCGAGTGATGCGCGCTGCGAATAATAAATACGAGATAGCCCGGTCACGCCCAGGAAAACAGCCACCGCTGACAAAAAAAGCAGCGCCAGGATCACCGGCTCGCGAGCGAAATAAAGCCGTAGATCTAGTTTTTTCTGCTCGCCAGTAGCGATGGTTCCTCCTTGCGATGGCGGCGTAACAAAACTCCTTTTCATCATACTGGGAATTGGAAACTGATATTGCAACCGATGCGGCGGAGTGAAGCGAGAAGAGGCGGCCAACATCTGGTCGCCTCTTTGAATGCTGAACGTTCAGTGTGCGATTACGAAATGATCGACGCGGTTCTCTTGCCAGCACTCTTCATTGTCCTCTGTACAGAAGGGTTTCTCCTTGCCGTAGCTGACCGTTTTGATGCGGTCGGCCGGAATCCCTTCTTGCACCAACGCCTGCTTGGCTGATTCCGCGCGGCTGGTTCCGAGGGCAATGTTGTATTCCTCAGATCCGCGATCGTCACAATGCCCTTCCACGAGAACCTTTATATTCGGATGCTGTGCCAAAAAGCTCTCGTCATTTTGGACGGTTGGTTTGTCGGCGGGCTTGATGACGTACTTGTCGTAATCGAAGAACACATCTCTTACATTCCTGCTGAAGAGATCCTCATCCGACGCTGAAGGCACCGCACTCGCGCTCGCGGCATTGACAGTAATCCGGGCGGACGCATCGTTCGATCCTCCGGGGCCTTTGGCGACCAAGGTATAGGTGATAGATTCACTCGGCGTAACTGACCGCGACCCGGACGCTGGTACTGTTCCTAGTCCGGCGATGGTAATTTCATTGGCATTGCTGGTTTGCCAAGTAAGCGTGGACGTTTGCCCCTGCTGAAGCACGCTGGGGTTGGCGGCAAGAGTGGCTGTAGGGGCTGGTGCCGGCGCCGGTGGAGGCGGTGGCGTCACTTGGGCTGCCTTCTTCGCGCATCCCGCAAAGAACAAAGCTCCTGCCAGCACTGCAAGTAAAACAACTGTATTCATTCTTAACTTTCGTGGCGTCATAGTTATTAGATCTCCTCACTTTGGAATCAATGTCGTTGATGTGGAGCAAAGGCAGCAGATAATCTCCGCTGATCGCCCCAAAAACGCGGAAACAAACAAAGCATCGGCAACCGTGACAGAGATAATGAGTCTCAGAACGACGATGTGAAGAGAATCAGCAGCGCAGGATGGTTCTACAGCCGGGCAAGGCTGACGCTTGACACGCCACTTCCAGAAGCGACAAGCTCGACAGCGCGATAACAGGCAAAATCAGACAACTGCGGAAGCATCTAGCGCCCTGCACGATAGCTATTCGCAAATGGGCGGCTGCTCGCGCCGCCAGAAGTGCTGTAACCGGTCCGTGAACCACGGAGTACGGACCCTGTATCCCTGGAAAGAGAAAAATCGTAAGAACGCAGAGAACTGCCAAGACAGGGAGTTCACATCCGATGCGGCCAGAAATCATCGACGTATCAATATTATATCGTACGGAGTATGTAGGGATATAGGTCAAAGTTACTGTAGTTACGTTACGCTCCTAAGAGCTCGGGACGCATGGTCCCGGCACTGCGGGAGTGTACTCTTCCTCACCCGGGTTAAAGCCATAGGTCAGCTTAATCGCCGAACCTTTCGGCGGCGCGAGCTTTAGCCTTGGCAGCTTCTTCTTCCCGATTCTTGGGCGGCGCGGTCGTATCGAGGGAGCGCAGAAGCCGGGCCGAAACAGCCCCGATTTCATCGATTGCAGTCAGGAATGCAGCCTCATTGGCCTTTGACGGTTTGTTAAAGCCCGTGATCTTTCTCACGAACTGAAGCGCAGCGGCTTGAACCTCCGCGTCGGTGACGGGCGGATCGAAATTGAAGAGCGTTTTGATATTCCGGCACATGCGGTCGGACCTCGCAATGGATTCAGCCGGGCGTCGCTTGGCGAACCAACCCAGAATCATTTTCTCACAGCAATCGCCCGAACATCGGGGTAGTGAGCGGTCACCTGCGTGAAACCGACGCTTGCCGAAAGCGTTGTTGTTGTTGTTGTTGTATGCTATCCATGTACTATGGTATATTGGTACCATGAAGGAATCGAAATTAGATGAATCGAAGCTCCTTATCGAACGCGTTCAAACTGGCGTCCGCATGGAAAAACGGATGCTCAAAGTGCTGAAGGGGTTCGCCGATTATCACGACATGTCTCTAGGCGACCTGCTCGAAGGTATCGTGCTCCACGCCTTCGACGGCAAGACTCCCTTCAGCGCCGAATCGCTCAAGCGCATACAAGACCTGAAAAAGTTCTACGCCTTCGATCTCGATTCGAGCGCCAGCCACCGCCTTAGCGAGATCAAGCACCGCTCACGAAACAAGACTGCCTCGGAGAAGAAAAAATGAGGCGGCAATGACCGGTGACGAACTGATCCAGCAATTCGAAAACGGGACCACCCGCGCCGACACCTTCCACCACGCCGACCACGTCCGCCTGGTCTTTGAGTATCTCAGCCGGTACTCCGTTCTCGAGGCTCTGCAGCGCTTCCCCGACGCCCTGAGGCGCTTCGCCGCCGCACAGGGAAAAGTCGATCGCTATCACGAGACCATCACCTGGGCCTACCTGCTTTTGGTCCACGAGCGCATCGCCCGCGCCAGCCGCGGCCAAGAACGCCGCGCTCAAACCTGGGAAGAATTCGCCGCGCACAACCCCGATCTTTTCCTCTGGAAAGGCGGCGTACTAAACGCCCTCTACCGTCAAGACACCCTCGACTCCGATCTCGCCCGCCACACCTTCGTTCTTCCTGACCGTTCTACCAGTCAGGCCCTGTAAGATTTTCCGTGGACCTGAGACCTAACACCGGAGACCTAAGACCTGACGCCTGACACCTGCCCTTGAAGCCAGACCTCTAAGGCGTTACTATTCGATTTCGCTTTCACGCGACTGCTTCGAGGGGCTCATGCCGCAAAATTACGTTCCCATCTTCCTCTTTCTTGCCGTGGTTGGCATCCTGATCCCGGTCACGCTCCTGGTAGCCAGAATCATTCGCACGCAAAGCCCCAACCGCGTAAAGTTAGCGCCTTACGAGTGTGGCATCGACCCCTACGACAGCGCTCGCGGTCGCTACACCGTCCGCTTCTACATCATCGCCATCCTATTCGTGATCTTCGACGTGGAGACGGTTTTCCTGTTTCCCTGGGCGGTGAAGTTCAAGGCCCTCGGCGTCTTCGGCCTGATCGAGATGCTGGTCTTCCTCGGAATTCTGATCGTCGGCTACGTATGGGTGTGGAAGAAAGGCGCGCTCGAATGGGTATAACGGCCGCGGGTGAGAATTCAGCGGATCCAGATTCGACGGATCCAAATTCAGTAGATCGACGCTCGCCCGCTCAACCTTCGGCCACCGTCGAAACCTTTACCGCCAGCCGCTGGACCCGAGGAAACCTGTGGTTTCCGACTCGCATCGTGGTCAGCCCGCTGCACGTAAGCCGCGTGAAAGGCCGTCTCCTAGGCAGCACAGAAGAAAGCGTTTCGATCTCCCAGGTTGCTTCGGTCAAAATCTCGACCGGAATGTTTTGGTCTGACATTTTGATTGAGTCGACCGGAGGCACCGATCCGATCACTAGTCACGGCCATCGCAAAGCTGACGCGTTGCGCATCCGCGACCTGGTCGAAACCTTTCAGGCGCGACGGTAGCAGCCGGTTGGCTTGGAGCTGAGATGAGTGCGTTCGGAAGCTCTGACGATGGTCGTTGACGGTAACCGCGACCACCTGTTAAAAGTGTAAGGTTTCCAGATACTTGTCTTGCTTGCTGCAGTTTTTGTAAGCCACAGACCCTGGCATGGCCGAGGAAGTCAAATCGCCCGCTCCACCGCCGCCCGAGGGCGAGAAGAAGCCGACGGCGGAAAAGCCCGTGGCGGCTGCTCCGCCGCCTGCACCAGCTAAGCCCGCAGCACCCGCCAAACCCGCTGGCCCCGTCCCCTTGCCGTGGACTTCACCGCTGGTTGAAAAATACCGCAACCAATACGGGTCAGGCATCGAAGCGCTGACCTATCTCGGACAAAATTACCTTAACGTCGACCGCTCGCTGATTCCCGACATCCTGCGCCTGGTGCGCGACCAGGAGCAGTTCGATTATTGCGTCGATATCACCGCTGTTCATTATCCGAAACGAGAGAAACAATTCGACGTCGTGTGGATCCTCTATTCTTTCCCGCGCAATGAGCGGATGCGCGTGAAGACTCAGATTGCCGACGGCGCGTCGATCCCCTCCAGCGTCGACATCTGGGCCACGGCGAACTGGCTGGAGCGCGAAGTCTACGACATGTTCGGAATCAAATTCGACGGACATCCCGACCTGAAGCGGATACTTCTACCCGACGGCTGGAAAGGCCATCCGCTGCGCAAGGATTATGGCATCCTGCAGCAAGACAAAGAATGGGTGCAGATCAACCTCGGAATCGAGAGCGGGCAGTGACTGAGCAGAAAATGATTGGGCAAAAGGTGATTGAGCAGATAATGATCGAGAGTCAACCATGAGCGACGAGACCGTAAAAGACAGGAACGACGTTCTCTACTCGCGCGCTTCCTAGTCACCAATCGTCTCCTCGCGAATCATCCCATCACGACCGATCCCATCTCCATCACGAAGTTCCCGAGAAGCCCTATCTCGATTCGAACGAACTCATCATCAACATGGGACCGCAGCATCCGGCGACTCACGGCGTCCTCCGCGTCATCCTGAAGCTCGACGGAGAAAAAGTTCTCGGCACCGAATGCGTCATCGGATACCTGCACCGCGGCGTGGAAAAAATCGGCGAGAACCGCACCTACACGATGTTCAATCCCTACGTCGATCGCATGGATTACGTCGCCGCCGTATCGAATGGCCTCGGCTACTGCGAAGCGGTCGAAAAGCTGTTGAACGTCGAAGCTCCCGCGCGCGCCAAATACATTCGCGTGATTCTGACCGAATTGAACCGCCTCGCCAGTCACCAGCTCTGGCTGGGCACGCACGCGCTCGATATCGGCGCCATGACGCCGCTCTTCTACACCTTCCGCGATCGCGAAGAGATATTGAAGATCTTCGAAAAGTACTGCGGCGCGCGCCTCACCACGCACGCCTTTCGCATCGGCGGCTGCCAGTACGAAACCTATGCCGGCTTCGAAAAAGAGGTAAAGAATTTCCTTACCTTCGTCGCCCCGAAAATCGACGAGTATGAAGAACTGCTTACCACGAACCGCATCTGGCTGGAGCGCACAAAAAATGTGGGCGTGATTTCCGGCGACGATTGCATTGCGCTCGGCGTCACCGGTCCTGTGCTGCGCGCGAGCGGCGTGAAGTGGGACATACGCAAAGCCCAGCCCTACGCGGCCTATTCCGAATTCGATTTTGAAATTCCGACCGGCCAAAACGGCGACACCTACGACCGTTACCTCGTTCGCATGGCGGAGATGCGCCAGTCCTTGCGCATCATCGAGCAGGCGGTCAACGGCATCCCCGAAGGCCCCATCATGGGCAAAGTGCCCAAAGTGATCAAGCCGCCGGTGGGCGAAATCTACCACTCCATCGAAGCGCCGAAAGGCGAACTCGGATACTTCATCGTCAGCGATGGCTCCACGCAGCCCTACCGCCTGCGCGTGCGTCCCCCATCGTTCGTTAACTTGCAGGCGCTCGACGTCATGGTCCGTGGATTGCTGGTCGCCGACGTGATTGCAGTCATCGGCACGCTCGATATCGTACTCGGCGAGGTGGACCGCTGATGCTCAATCAGTTCATGTCGTACCTCGGCAGCAACCTCACCCCCGGCTCCGCCAACAACCAGCTGTGGGCGTTCATTTACGTGCTCATCATTTTCGGAGGCGTTTCTCTCGCCGTCGTGGCCATGAACTGGCTGGAGCGCAAGGCGCTGGCCCACTTCCAGGTTCGTCTCGGCCCCATGCGCGTGGGCCCGCACGGGTTGCTCCAACCCATCGCCGACGCAATTAAGTTGATGCTGAAAGAAGACATTATCCCGCAGGAAGCTGACCAGTTTGTTTTCTGGATCGCCCCGGTGATCGGCCTCCTCGCCGCTTTCACGGTCTATACCGTGATTCCCTTTGGCCCCTCCCAAGCCGTAAGCGACATGAACATCGGCATCCTCTTTATGCTCGGAGTCTCCTCGCTAGGCGTACTTGGCATCGTAGTCGCGGGATGGGCCTCGAACTCGCACTATCCGCTGATCGGCGCCTTGCGATCAAGCGCGCAGATGGTGTCCTATGAAATCGCCATGGGAATGTCGGTCGTCTCGGCGATTCTCATGACCAGCTTCAACAAAGACGGCACCGGCACGCTGAGCATGATCGGAATCGTTCGTTCGCAGCAGGAACAAGGCATCTGGTTCCTCTTCAAATTTTTCCCGCTGGGACTGATAGCATTCGTGAGTTTCGTGATAGCCATGGTCGCCGAGACCAACCGCGCTCCCTTTGACATGGCCGAAGCGGAATCAGAACTCACCGCCGGATATCACACCGAGTACAGCGGGCTGCGCTGGTCGCTCTTCATGTTATCCGAGTACGCGGCCATGATCGCCGTCTCGTCGATCGCCGTGACGTTGTGGCTCGGCGGATGGCTGCGTCCGTTTCCGAACTTGCTGCACGCGCCGGCATGGGACTTCATCTTCTCGCTCTTTCCCGGCCTGACTTTCCTTGGCCTCGCGGCCATCACCTTTCTTGGCGTGGCGCGCATGCCGGCGCATTTCTCCTTCAAGATTCAGCGCATTGGGCTCGCTGCTTTTGGCGCTCTCCTCGGCTTCATCGGTCTCCTTCTGATGCTGATTGCGGTAGCCGGCCGTTCCGGTGACACCAGCATAGCGGCGAGGTTCCGCGAAGGCATCGACTACGTGTATTGGTTTATTTTTAAGGTCGCTCTCTTCATGTATATCTTCATCTGGGCGCGCGCGACCTGGCCGCGTTACCGTTTCGACCAGTTGATGCGCATTGGATGGAAAGTGCTCTTGCCAATCACATTGGGCGTGCTCGTGCTGACCGCCATTGTGGGGGTGCTCGCTTCATGAACCCCGCCGTAACCTCAGTTCTCTACTCGGCGCTGCACCAGCCTTCTTATGTCGCATCCTTTCTCGCGTCTTTGATCACACCAGCCAACGGCGATATGGCCCCGGTCGCGACCCCGTTTTTCTTTTATCTCCTGTCAGGACTCGCCATCGCCGGCGGCCTTCTCGTCATCACCCGGCGCAATCCCGTGCACTGCGCGCTCGCGCTGATCGTAACCCTGATCGCCGTAGCGCACCTCTACCTGATGTTGTATGCCCCCTTCGTAGCCGGCGTACAAATCATCGTTTACGCCGGCGGCATCATGGTACTGTTTCTGTTCGTGATTATGCTGGTGAACATAGAGCGTGCCAGCAAAGACCGGCGCTTCAATCGGATGTGGCCGGTAGGGTTGGCGGCAGCGTGCGCGCTCATGGCCTTGTTCGTATCCGCCTTCGTAAAAGGCAGGGCGCTGTTTCCGGATCGCATGATAAAGCTGCCCGAGGCGTCGAACACGCAGGAAATTGCCAATGCCCTTTACGGAGAAGCCGGCCGAATGGGCCAATACACTTTCACCTTCGAAATCGCCTCGTTGTTGTTGCTGGTGGCAATCTTAGGCGCGGTAATTATGACAAAGAAGAGAATTTAGTCGTTAGTCGCTGGTCGCTAGCCGTTCGATATACCAGAAAAAGGCGAGAGTCGCGAACGACCAAGGACTGACGACCAACGACTGACGAGTGACTAAATGGTTCCGATAACTACATTTCACTATCTCGTGGTAGCGGCGGCACTATTCGTGCTCGGCGTAATCGGTGTGCTCACGCGCCGCAACGTGGTGATTGTGCTGATGTCGATTGAACTGATTCTGAACGCGGTCAACCTGAACCTGGTGGCCTTTTCCCGCATGTGGGGAAATTTGCACGGACAAGTGTTTTCCGTCTTCATAATAGTCGACGCCGCCGCCGAAGCCGCCGTGGGCCTGGGAATTCTGATCGCCTTCTTTCGCAACAAAGAGACGGTCAATGTAGATGAGATTGATTTGTTGAAATGGTAGAAATGCAGCCTTTAGCTGTTAGCTCTTGACTTTTAGCTTGGAGCTCCAAGCCAAAAGTTAAGGGCTAAGGGGCAAACGACCACTACGAACGACCGACGACATGCTATTTCTTAACCACATCTACCTGATCCCGCTCTTCCCCGCCTTCGGGGCCGCGCTCATGTTCTTCTTTGGACGGCGCCTGCAGAAGGCCACGGTCAGCGCGGTCTGCGTGGGCGCAGTCGCTATTGCGTTTCTCTTTGCCTGCTTTACGGTCGTTGAGTACACACACTTCGCTCATGGTACCGGCCATCCCTTCGAAAAGATCGTTTATACCTGGCTAGGCAGTGGCGATGGACTTTTGACTTACGTGAAGAAGGACGGCGCCAACGCCCCATTCAACGCCGACGCCGGATTTTTGCTCGATCCGCTCTCTTCTATCTGGCTGCTCTTCGTCACCGGCGTGGGCATGCTCATCCACATCTACTCCACCGGATACATGGCACACGAAGGCGGCTACTACCGCTTCTTTGGATACATGAACCTGTTCATGTTTGCCATGCTTACGCTCATCCTGGCTAATAACTACATGATGTTATTCGTCGGATGGGAGGGAGTGGGTTTGTGCTCTTATCTGCTGATCGGTTTTTACTTTCACCGTCACTCCGCCTCGACAGCTGCTAATAAGGCGTTCATCGTAAACCGCATAGGCGACGCCGGCTTCATTCTCGGCGCGCTCACACTGTCGTGGTATTTGGGCTCGTTTCAATTCACCAAGATTAACGCTCTGGCGCATAGCGGACATTTCGTTATCGGCGATCCCGTGCTCACCGCTGCCGCGCTACTACTGTTCGTCGGCGCCTGCGGCAAGTCCGCGCAGCTTCCTCTTTATGTCTGGTTGCCCGATGCTATGGAAGGCCCCACGCCAGTATCAGCGCTGATCCACGCTGCGACCATGGTGACGGCGGGCGTTTACATGGTGGCGCGTTCGAATGCCGTTTTCGTGCTTGCGCCAAAGGCAATGTTAGTTGTAGCCATCATCGGCGCGCTCACCGCGCTTTTCGCGGCGTCCATCGCCCTCGTGCAGAACGATATCAAGCGCGTCCTGGCTTACTCGACCGTCTCGCAATTGGGATACATGTTCCTCGCACTCGGAGTCGGCGCATTCGCGGCGGGTGTTTTCCATGTCTTTACGCACGCCTTCTTCAAGGCGCTGCTCTTCCTCGGTTCGGGCTCCGTGATTCATGCCTTGAGCGGCGAGCAAGACATGCGCAGCATGGGCGATCTGCGCCGGCGCATCCCGACTACGCATGCGACGATGTTGATCGCCACCCTGGCGATCGCTGGAATATTCCCATTTGCCGGCTTCTTTTCAAAAGACGAAATCCTTTGGCAGACCTGGACCAAAGAAAGTGACGCCTACCGCATCCTGTGGTTTATCGGCTATGGAACCGCGCTCATGACTGCGTTCTATATGTTCCGGCTCATGTATCTCACTTTCTATAGTCCGTCGCGGATGAGCCATGAAGTGGAACATCATGTGCACGAGTCTCCTAAGTCGATGACTGTGCCGCTGGTGATTCTTGCCATCTGTTCGATTGGTGCGGGATGGTTGAGTTGGCCCGAAAGTTTGGGCGGCTCAGCGCATTTCGAGAAATTTCTGGCGCCGGTCTTCGCGCGCGAAGCAGTGGTCTTAGTCGAAGAAGGTAAGTCGGCTCAGTTAGCCGCGGGTGAGCGGGAATCCGAGCACACCGATAAGACGGAGTATGTGCTGATGTTTCTATCCCTCGGCGCGGCGGCCGCAGGCTGGGGCATGGCTCGGCGATCCTACATAAACGCGGGCAAAGATTATGTCGAGCCCATCGCCGAGAAATCTCCACCGCTCTACACCTTGCTTTATAACAAATGGTTTGTCGACGAGGGCTACGACTACGTTTTCACCGGACGGCGCAAGCTTGGCAACATCCGCCTGGGCGTCATGGGTGCCGGTGAAGCGTCCTCATGGTTCGACGCCAAAATCATTGATGGAGCAGTCAACGACGCCGGCTGGCTTACTCGCGCTGTGGCCACACTTTCAACCTGGTGGGATAAGTGGATCATCGACCGCATCGGAGTCAACGGCCCAGCAATCCTGGCTCGAATGATCTCATATCCCGCGCGCCTCTTCGAATGGGGCCTCGTGCAGTGGTACGCGCTTGTCATGGTCGCGGGATTGCTTGGATTTGGCGTGTATTACGTGTGGAAGTAAACTGCGAGCTATGAGCCACGAGCTACGAGCAATCACGCCAGTTGGAGCGCCGTAAATGGTTGCTCGAAGCTCAAAGCTCGTAGCCACTGGGAACTGAGAACTGCTCTTATGCAGAGTCACATACTATCGATCATTCTGTTCACGCCGCTCATCGGCGCGCTCTTTCTCCTCTTTGTCCCTAAGGAGAACAAAGACGCGATCCGCTGGATTGCCAACCTCTTCGCTCTCGCCGGTTTCCTGATCTCGCTGCCGCTGGTGCCCATGTTCTGGGCGCAGCTCAACACCCCGGCTCAATTCAAATTCCTCGAAGGCACGCCTAACAACTGGATCCCTTCAATCGGCGCGGGTTACAACTTGGGCATTGACGGCATCTCCTTCCTGCTGATCATGCTCACCACGCTGCTCGGATGGATCTCGATTCTCTCCTCGTGGACTGCCATCGAGAACCGCGTAAAAGAATATTACGTCTGGTTTCTAGTCTTACAAACCGGAATGCTGGGCGTCTTTATGGCGCTCGATTTTTTCCTCTTCTTCGTCTTCTGGGAAGCGATGCTGGTCCCGATGTATCTCCTGATCGGCATCTGGGGCGGTCCGCGCAAGCTTTACGCCGCTATCAAATTCTTTTTATACACGCTAATGGGTTCAGTGCTGATGTTGCTCGGCATCTTGTTCCTTTATTTCCATCACCACTCACTCACCGGCATCTTCACCTTCAGCATTCCCGAACTCTATAAGACCGCGCCCCTGATACCCTTCCAGACCGCCATCTGGCTCTTTATCGCATTCTTCATCGGATTCGCCATCAAAGTTCCGATGTTCCCCTTCCACACCTGGCTGCCTGATGCGCACGTCGAAGCGCCCACGGCCGGCTCCGTGATCCTGGCGGGCGTTTTGCTGAAGATGGGAACCTACGGATTTGTCCGTTTCTCGCTGCCATTCTTTCCCGCAGTCGTCTCGCATCCCAAAGTACAAGGCTGGGTCATCGGGCTCTCCCTGGTTGGCATCATCTACGGTGCGCTCGTCTCGCTGATGCAGAAAGACATGAAGAAACTAGTGGCTTACTCCTCAGTTAGTCACTTAGGCTTCTGCACGCTCGGAATCTTCGCCCTGAATTCGTCGGGACTAACCGGCTCGGTTCTGCAGCAAATCAATCACGGCATCTCGACCGGCGCCCTCTTCTTAATTGTCGGCATCTTGTATGAACGCCGCCACACAAGAGAAATCGCCGACTATGGCGGCATCTCCAACGTCATGCCTCTCTACGCCACGATAACCATGATCATGTTTCTCTCGTCCATGGGCCTGCCCTTGCTCAACGGCTTCGTTGGTGAGTTCACCATCCTACAGGGAGCGTTCACCGCAAACTGGAGATGGGCCGCTTGGGCGGCGCCCGGCGTTGTTCTTGCCGCGGCCTACCTGCTCTGGCTCTACCAGCGCGTCTTTTTTGGGACGGTGACCAATCCCAAGAATGAAAACCTGCACGATCTCACGCCGCGCGAAATTCTCACGTTTGCGCCCCTCATCATCATGGCGTTATGGATCGGCCTTTACCCCAAGCCCTTTTTCCAGATCCTCGAACAGCCCGTCAACCAGATTGTGCAGACGATTCACAACAACTCCAATCCGAATGCACCCGCAAACGCGCAGGTTACTCCTGCATCTAGCCCAATCGTCACACACTTAGCGACAACAAACGTCGCGACAACCAGAGTCACACGAACGAAAGGGAGCAACTAAGTGCGAGGTCGTTCATTAACGGAATACCGGTTGATGTTTACCTCAAATTAGACGTTATTCAAATGATCTTGATTGCGCCAGGATCATGGTGAATGAACGATGAACCGGGACATCACTTCCCTGCCCGCGGTTGTGGCCGATGAGCGGGTTCCCTACGGGCAGGACGCTTCGCAGTTTTTCGACCTTTGGGGTCCGCACGATCAGCCCATACGCGGCGCAGCGCTGATGATCCATGGCGGTTTCTGGCGATCGGGATACAACCTGTCGCACGCGAGTCATTTGTGTGCCAAGCTGGCGCAGCATGGGATCGTGGTCGCGAGCTTGGAATACAGAAGAGTCGGAAATGTTGGCGGTGGTTGGCGTGGCTCGTACGAAGACGTTCTGGCGGCCTTCGATGCCGCAAAGTGCTTTTTGCCAAAGCCGGAGAAATTCGTCGTCTTGGGCCATTCTGCGGGAGGACATTTGGCGCTGAGACTCGCAGTTGACCGAAACGCGATGGGTGGAGTAGTCGCGCTGGCGCCGGTGGCTTCTTTGGCGATGGCGTATCAGATGAACCTTAGCAACAGTGCTGTAGCGGAGTTTCTAGGCGGAACACCCGGCGCGATACCAGGGCTTTATGCGGAGGCCTGCCCATCGCTGCACTCGTCGTCGGTCAGGCGAGTGCTTATTCACGGCACTGATGACGATATTGTGCCGATCTCCCTAAGCCGAGAATTTATGGACGCCCGCCAAAATGATCGGCCGGCCGTGCGTTTGATCGAAATAGAATCCGCCGGCCACTTTGATTTGATCGACCCGGAATCGGAGGCATTCCCTACGGTACTTCAGATGGTTGTGGAGATGATGGATTCAACCCCAGAGTCAGGCAAGAAGGGCTGACAGGCTTTGCACAAAGTGGTAGACATCCTGGAATGAGCAGTAGAGCGGCGCGGGCGCCACGCGCAGAAGGTCCGGCTCTCGCCAGTCACAGATGACTCCAGTTTCCAGCAAGCGTTGGCAAACGGAACGACCATGGCCTGGGATGCGGAGGGAAAGCTGCGCGCCGCGGCGCTCAGGTTCACGAGGCGTGATGATTTCGAATCTCGAGGCGGAATGCCGCTCGAGCAAAAATTCCAAGTAACCGGTCAAATCAAGGCTCTTGGCCCGCAAACGAGTCATGCCGGCTTCATCGAAGATGTCCATCGAAGCGCGCAACGCTGCCATGGAAAGAATCGATGGATTGCTCAACTGCCAGCCTTCGGCGCCGACGATGGGATGGAAGTCAGACCCCATTTGGAATCTGGTCTTTTCGTCGTGCCCCCACCAGCCGGCGAAACGCGGCAGATCGCGCGCGTTGGCGTGGCGTTCGTGAACAAAACAACCGGCGACGCATCCGGGACCACCGTTGAGATATTTGTAGCTGCACCAGACGGCGAAGTCGACGTCCCAGTCGTGAAGTTTGAGTGGGACGTTTCCGGCGGCGTGGGCCAGATCGAAGGCGACCACGCATCCTCGGGCATGGCCGGCTTTCGTGATGGATGCCATGTCGAAAAGTTGACCGGAAGCGTAGTTGACGCCACCGAGGAGGATCAGGGCGATCGAATCACCTTGTTTTTCGATCAAGGTTTGAATGTCTGAGTCGCGAACGGCGAATTCATTCGTGCACGGAGCGAGTTCGATAAGAGACGTTGCTGGATCCAACCCGTGGAACAGGATTTGTGACTTAACAGCGTACTGATCGGACGGAAAGGCGCCCGCTTCCATGACTATTTTGTGGCGCCTGGCCGATGGGCGGTAAAAGGAAACCATCAGGAGATGGAGGTTGACGGTGAGCGAATTCATCACCACAACTTCCTCCGGCTTGGCGCCGACCAAGCGAGCGGTCTGCCCGGTCAAGAAACGGTGATACGGGAGCCATGGCGACTTCGCGTGGAAATGGCCTTCGACGCCGAGACGTTCCCAGTCGCGCAAAACTTCGTCGACGTATTGACGAGCCATCTTTGGCTGCAAACCCAGAGAATGGCCGCACAGGTAAATAGATTCGCTTCCGTCGGACGCCGTGGGGAAATGGAACTGGTCTCGATACTTCGCCAGAGGATCGCGCGCGTCCGTTTCGGCTGGGAAGGCGGCGGTGGTGCTGAATGGCTTGGTCAATTCAGGTCCTTCAGCGGGGGCAGATCGCGCTCGATGAGAGATTTCGCCTTATTCCAATCGAGGTCTTCGATGCGATGGATCGGATCGCAGAGTTCAGACAAGATGCGATCCTGAATTTGTCCCCTGGCCGCGGCGACGGAATAGGGGATGCGGTGAAAGGTGACCATAGCGTAGCGTGGAAGAAAGCGATCGGGAAACCTGGCCTCCAGAGCCAGTTCTGCGGATTTCCTGAGAAGGAAACGCGGGTCGGCAACGCGGTCGCGCATTTCGACAAAGTTTTCGACAGCCATATCGGCGATGGCGTCGGTGTTGGCTTTGCGAGCTCGTTCGAATTCGGTGAATATCTGCGGCCATTGCGGGCCAAGGTGGTCGAGCAATTCCAGAAAGACCGTGCAATCTTCGAACGAGCAGTTCAATCCCTGGCCGAAAAACGGAACGATGGCGTGGGCGGCATCGCCGAGCACAAGCACTTTGCCGGCGTGATGCCAGGGCGAGCATTTGATAGTCACCATGGAGCCGGTCGGATTGGCAAAGAAGTTCTCTGCGAGCTGCGGCATGAGGGGAACAGCATCCGGAAAACTTGTTTTACAAAGTTCCAAGACCGCATCCGGGCCGTGGAGACGGTCGAAGCTATTCTCGCCGGTGAATGGAAGAAACAAGATACAACCGAAGGTTCCATCGATGTTCGGCAACGCGATCAGCATGTAGGAACCACGCGGCCAGATGTGCAACGCGTGGGTTTCAAGCACATGGCGGCCACCAGGGCCTGGAGGAATGGAAAGCTCTTTGTATCCGTACTCGAGGTATTGCTGGGAAAAGTTGAAAGCATTCGTTTTCAGGAGTTCGCTGCGAATGGCAGAGGCGGAGCCGTCAGTGCCGATAACGAGTTCAGAGTCAACGCAGGAGGTCCGGCCGGTTTCTTCGTTTCGCAGCTGAACCGCCCCGGTTTTCAGATCGAAGCCGGTGCATCGCTGATTGAAGTGAATGGTTACATCGTGCTGTTCGGCCGCGTCCATGAGCGCGATGCTGAGCGCCGCACGGGAAACGGAGTTGATCACTTCGCTCTCGTCTTTGCCGTAGGGCTGAAATGTCAGATCGCCGGCGACAGAGTGCATCATGCGGCCTTTCATCGGGATGATGATTTTCTGAATCGCTTGCCAGACGCCGGCTTGCTGCAAGGCGTGAATGCCACGGGTCGAGAGAGCAAGGTTGATGGAACGGCCGGCGCTGATGGCGACGCGCCGCATGTCGGGACGGCGTTCGAAGATTCGAACCGCGAAACCGCGCTCGACGAGCGAGATCGCGAGAAGAGGGCCGGCGAGGCCGGAACCGATTAGAGTTATGGTGGGTTTGGTCGGCATCTGCCTATTCGGTTTGGCGCAGCATGGTGCGCGCTTCCCAAAGTTCCGGGAAAAATTTCTTATCGAGCGTGAGGCGCAGATAGGACGCGCCGGCGGTTCCTCCAGTGCCCATCTTCATGCCGATGGTGCGCTCGATCATCTGAATGTGACGCAGACGCCAAGAGACGACGAGTTCATCGAATTCCGTCAGGCGTTCGCAGACGTTGATCCAGTCGCGGAAGCTGGTTTCGTCCTGATATAGGTCACGGATTGCGGTTGCACGCTGCATAAACTGCTCCGCTTCGGGAGTGGACGCATTTTGCGGAGGCAACTTGCCCAGCGAGCGGAGCGCAGCGAAAAACACATCGCGGAGAGAGGGCTGGTTCAGGCGGAGCTGAAGTTGGTTGTGCTCGTCAGCCACCGATTCGTGATGATGCAGCATCTTGTCGTCCTTCAGGCCGCAAAGGAATTCGATCTCGCGGAACTGCCGCGATTGAAAGCCGCTGGCGGGCTCGAGCTTATCGCGGAACGCGAGGAAGTGATTGGGCAGCATGGTTTCAAGAATCGTGAACTGAGAGACGAGCACGCGCATGATTTCTGTGCATCGGCGAAGCAGGCGAGCCGCCTCGTAAACTTCCGGGCGCCCACCGGGTTTGTCGGCAGCTTTTTGCAGACAGCGCACGACGGCCTCGAGATCGTGCAAAAGCTCCTGGAACCACAGTTCGTAGGTTTGATGGACGATGATGAAGAGAAGCTCATCGTGCCGCGGAGGCGACGATTGCCCGTGCTGAAGACTCAACAGCTCAGGAATTTTCAAATACGAACTGTAGGTGAGGCGCTCGTGCGGAGCAAGATTCGCACCATTGTCCCTCTGGGCGGAAACCGATGGCTTCTGAGCTGGTTGGTCGACTTGAAGGCCAAAACCAAGGAATCTCGCCGCGTTCCCGCCTAGAAGTTTCGCTTTTGATTCATCCCGTAAGTTGCTGTTGCGAATCAATTTACCGACGCGCTCCTCTCCGAGCGGGAAGGGGTAATCCGAGCCGAGTAGAACGCGGTCATCCCCCATGGCTTGGACAAGGAAATCCAAAGCAGATTGACCAAAGACTGCAGAGTCCACGAGGAACCGATTGAGATAGTGAATCGGCGCAAACTCGGACTTGCCGCGGGCAACCGGATGGTGATGCCAGGCGTTTTCCATGCGGCCGAGAAGGAAGACAAAACTTCCTCCGCCGTGTGCGAAGCAAATTCTCAGATTCGAAGGAAGCCGGTCGAACGCGCCACTAAGAATCAGCGCGACCAGAGAAAGCTGCGTTTCTGCCGGCATGCCGACGGTCCAGGGCATCATATAGTTCGGCATGCGCTCGCGGGCCATCATGTCCCAGGGATGCACTAGCACGGCGGCGCCTTCGTTGGCACAATGAGTAAGAAACGTGATGATACCTTCATCATCGAGATTCTTGTCGCCTACGTGGTTGCCGATCTGCACACCCAGGTGACCGTCCTTCATGGCGCGGGTGAGTTCAGCACAGGCAGCGTCGATGTCCTGCAGTGGAACCTGACATAAAGATTTCAGACGGCCCTTGCCGCGGCTGCAGAGTTCGAGTGCCGCATCGTTGAATAAGCGCGCGCAATCGAGGGCATGGGCGGCGGGACGTGCGTAGGCAAAGAGCACGGGCGTGGCTGAGATGACTTGCACGTCTACGCTGTCGCGATCCATCTCCTGAAGCCGGGTTTCGGGATCCCAACACGCAGAATAAATGTGGCGGAATTCGCGGTCTCCGACCATGATGATGGCCTTGCCGTTGCCGGTGTGACGAATCCAAGGCCAGTCGGGCGTGCCGAAGCGCGCGGCCAAGTCCGGCCACGATTCGGGGAAAAAATGATTGTGAATGTCGATCGTCTGCATGTTTACTGCTTACCGGGATGCAAGGTGCCGCAGTGCTTGCACTTGCGCAGTTCTTCGCTGCTGTTGAACTTTTCAAAGATCGGGGGCAGATCTTTGACCAGACTCTTCACCTTTACTTCCGCGCGATGTACGAGTTGATGGCAAGACGGGCAGTACCATTCAAACGCGTCGAACAAGTCCTGGTCGGGACGCGGCATTTCAACAACCATGCCGACGGTATTCGCCGGACGCTGCGGAGAATGCCGCATGTGCTTGGGCAGCAAGAAGACCTCGCCCTCGCGGATCGGAATTTCGAGAGGGGGCTTGCCGGGCGTTTCCATAATCCGAAGATGGATGTCGCCCTTCAGCTGGTAGAAGAATTCTTCAGTTGGATCGTCGTGGTAATCGCGCCGCTGGTTGGGCCCGCCGACAACGGTGACCATGAACTCGCCATCTTCCCATACCTGCGCGTTGCCAACCGGCGGCTGGAGTTTGCCCTTGTTCTCCTCGATCCAGTTCCGCAGATTAAAGGCCTTCAATGATTTTATGGATGGCATTCGGACCTCCTATTTCCTGGGTTTGTAAGCCACGGCCTTGATTTCAATCAGCAGATGCCGATGGGGCAACTGATGAACCGCCACAGTCGTTCGTGCCGGACCGTCGTAGTCGAAAAATTCGCCGTACACTTCGTTGTACCCTGCGAAGTCGTTCATGTTCACGAGATAAGTATTGATCTCAACGATATCCTTTAGTGTGGCGTCGGCGCTGCGGAGAATGTCGCGGATGTTTTCTATGACGGCGCGAGTTTGAGCACGTATATCGAGCCGGGTCGTACCAAGGTGGTCGACTTCCGCGCCAGCAATCGAATTATCGGCGCGGCGGGAACTCGTGCCGGAAAGGAAGAGGAAATCCCCTGCACGCTTAATGTGAGGATATTTCCCTCTCGGTGTTGCTTTTCCTTCGAGAACTTTACTTTCCATGTTGATCTTGTGCCGATCCGTCCGGCATTCACGTCCGAATACAGATATTGTTCAACTCCGAATAAAAATTCAACGAGTGCATGCCGCCCTCGCGTCCGATGCCAGAAAGCCCCACGCCTCCGAAGGGTGTCCGCAGGTCGCGCAGGAACCAACAGTTGACCCAGGTAATACCTGTGTTCATCTGCCTGGCGACACGGTGGGCGCGATTTAAATCAGCCGTCCAGATTGAAGAGGCCAGACCGTATCGCGTATCGTTCGCCATCGCGATGACTTCCTCTTCCTCGTCGAAAGGCGCCAGGTGACACACTGGTCCGAATATCTCCTCTTTCACACAACGCGCCGATTCCGCAAGACCGGTCAAGATTGTCGGCTCGATATAGAAGCCGCTATCGCGTCCATCTGCGAACTGCGGGATGCCGCCGCCTATCACAGCTGTCGCGCCTTCCTGGCGTGCCAACTGATAATAAGACATTACCTTGTTACGGTGGGCTGCGGAGATCAGCGGGCCCAGCGTTGTGCTTTCCTCCAACGGCCAGCCGAGTTTTTGTTGCTCAGCTTTCTTCTTCAGTGCCTCAATTAACGGCTCGAAGATCGATCGCTGCACATAAACTCGTTCTGCGCAGAGGCAAACTTGGCCAGTGTTCATGAAGACGGCGTCACTGATGCCGTTGATCGTAAGTTCGAAGTCGCAATCGTCGAAGACGACGGCGGCATTTTTTCCGCCCAATTCGAAAGAGATCGGCTTTACTTCGGGAGCGCTGGCGCGCATGATCTCCGCGCCAGTCCGCGATTCACCGGTAAAGGTAATCGCGTTGACCAGCGGATGGCGCACCAGGAACTCTCCCGCAGACCCCGGCCCAAAGCCGTGAAGGACATTGAACACGCCATTTGGCAGGCCAACGTCGCGCATGACTTCGGCAAGCAGTGTGGCCGTCGCTGGAGTTTCTTCCGAAGGCTTGACGACGACCGTGTTCCCGCAAGCCAAAGCAGGCGCCACTTTCCAAGTAAGCAGCAATAACGGAAGATTCCACGGAGTGATAATGCCCACGACTCCGATCGGCTTCCGGACCGTGTAATTCAACGCTTGCCTGCCGTCGGGCGTTTCCGTTTCGAAAGCTTCCAATCCCGCTGATTTGATCAGGTCTGTGAAAGCCCGGAAGTTTGCCGCTGCACGCGGAACATCCAGTCTTGAAGCCAGAGCAATTGGCTTGCCCGTGTCGGCTACTTCAGCCTGAACGAAAGATTCAAAGCGGGCATCGATGGTGTCGGCGATTTTGACCAGGATGGCAGCCCGCCCGCGTACGCCGAGTTTGCCCCACTCTCCACGAAGCGCGCGATGCGCCGCGTTGACCGCAGCGTCGACCAGGTCGTCATTCGCCTCCGACACCTCTGCAATAACAGTTCCGTCGGCAGGATTTATATCTGCAAACTTCTGCTTTCCGGCCACGAACTGACCGTCGATGTAGTTGGACAGCGCCTTCACAATGTCCTTGTGTCCGCGTTACTGAAATGTATGGCCGCAGCATGAGATCGACCGACTCTTCAGTGCATCAGTTTGAAAACTTAAATGGTGGGCAGTGCAGGACTCGAACCTGCGACCTCCTGCTTGTAAGGCAGGCGCTCTAACCAGCTGAGCTAACCGCCCACGCCGCGGATGCAATGGCGGACGACCGCTTTTCGCCGTTTCAACAATTGCAGCAAACTAATGCTGAGGATACTGGAGCCTTCCTTGCCGGTCAAACCTGCGAGAACATAGATGCCAGAACATCGATGCGAGAACATGGGTAGTCGCCGATTCCGCCACCCTCAGAGCATGAGCACCGCAGAACTGCGCAAGAATTGCGCACTGGGGAACTCCACTCTGCGGCTGCTACACTTTCTGTTGTGCGCAAGCTGATCATCAACGCCGACGATTTTGGTCTGACTGCGGGAGTCAACCGCGGCATCGTGGAAGCCCACAATGGTGGACTCGTGTCGTCAACCACACTCATGGCCAATGGCCCCGCCTTCGACGACGCGGTGGCTGCTGCGCGCTCGGCGCCGCATCTTTCCATAGGATGTCACGTCGTGCTGGTCGACGGGTTGCCCGTGTCTCCGCCGGATGCTGTGGATACATTGCGTGCCATTCGCTCGGCCGAGCCCGACCGGTTCTATTCCAGCCTTTCAGCCTTTGCCGCGCGCGCCATGCTGGGAGGCTTCGATCGCGATCAACTGGTCGGCGAGATCGTCGCGCAGATCAAGAAAATTCAATCCGCCGGCATCCAGGTAAGTCACCTCGATACGCATAAACACGCTCACATCTTCCCTGAGATTCTGGTGGCTCTGCTGCGGGCGGCGCGGATCTGCGGCGTGCGCGCCATCCGCAATCCCATCGTTCCGCTGAAAGCGATATCCTCACGCTTGTTCAAAGACAAGCGCGAACTCTGGAAGCGTTATAGCCAGATCCGCATTCTGCACACTTTTACGCGGCAATTCCGTCAGCGCACCAAACGTGCGGGTCTGCTTACGCCCGATGGCGTCGTAGGAGTTATTGAGACCGGGACGAGAGAAACTTCTGGACGAGCCTCTGACGGCAATGCTGGCTACAGTTCCCTGCTTCGCGCCACGCTCGCGAGTCTGCCCGAGGGCACATGGGAGTTCGTCTGTCATCCGGGCTACAATGACGACGACTTGCGCCGCGCAGGCACACGTTTACTCGATTCTCGCGATGAGGAGCGCCGTCTCTTTATTGCGGCCGACCTGCGCCAGTTTCTGGACGATCAAAAGATTCAGGTCATCGGATATCGTGAGTTCTGCGCCTCGTAAGCTCGGAGGAAACCGCTTTCAGCCTGCCAATTACCGAAGGTCTTGGCTCGTTGGTTACTGGCGCAAAAACCTTTGTAACTTAGCAGGGGACTTGGCCGGCGGTATTATGAAATCAACGTATTACCCCGAGTACCAGGATTAGGCATGGGCGACGAACAAACCGAACCTCGTGTGCGTGTGGATTTGCCGGTGCGAATATGGGGGATGAGCGCCGAGGGCCGTCCATTTTCACAAACTGCCCGCGCTCAGAACATTAGCTCCGATGGCGCGCTCCTCGCTGGAGTCGAAATCCAACTGAAAGTCGGAGACGTTATCGGCGTGCAGTGCGAAGATAAAAAAACGCGCTGCTCCGTCACCTGGGTGATGAACGCGGGCGCGATCGACAAAAATCAAGTAGGCGTTAAGCTGGTCGCCGCGGAATGCCCGTGGCAGGCTTATCTGCCGCAGGAGAACGGCCCAGTGACGTTTTCCTCCTCCAATCGCCGCCGCTATCACCGGCATAAGATTGCGCTGCCCCTGGAAGTTCGCGACGACCGCAGCAACGCACCTCTCCGCATCAACGCTAGCGATGTGAGTGCCAATGGATGCTACATCGAAAGCATGCAGCCTTTGCCCCTGGGAACCTCGCTGCGGGTGGATTTCTGGCTCGATTCCGAGCACGTCAAGGTGACGGCCATGGTTCGGACCTGCGATCCGGGCGTCGGCAATGGAATCGAGTTCACCGGGATGCCCGCATCCACCAAGAAACGCATGCAGGCTTACCTGGACGTTATCGACCCCCAGATGAAAGTCGCGGCGCCGAACGGAAAGTAGAAACCCAACCTTCAAGCGCCGAACCGCTTTCCCGTAGAGACGCGGCTAGCCGCGTCTCCGCATGCGCCACCGATTCCTCGTCCCAGCAGAAACAGTCTCTACAACGATAATGCGGGAGTTTCTGCGTAGCGCGCGAGAACGATCGCACGAATCAGTCCACCCATGGTGAATTCGCGAGCTTCGATTGCCACCGGCAGCTGCAATTCGCGCAGCGTCGCTGAAGTCACTGGGCCAATCGAAGCCAACTGGACGCCCTGCAGATCCTTGGGCAAGCCTTCTTTAAGCCAGGCTCCGCCGCGAGAGCCAGCCGTGGCGTCGCCCAGCAATTCGGCGAAATTCTTCGCGGTAGAAGAACTCGTGAAGGTTACGACATGCGGACGGCGAGCCGCATTTTTCATCAGCGCACGCAACCGTGCCCGCGATCTCTCCGGCACTACCGTCTCGTACGCCTCGACCACGTCTACCTCGGCTCCAGCGGCGCGTAGCTCATCGGGAATCACGTCGCGCGCCACTTTCGCTCGTATCAGCACGACGCGCTTGCCGTTCACCTCCTCGCGCAAACCCTTTACGACAGACTCGGCCACGTACTCCTCCGGAACCATCTTCACCTTCAAGCCATGCTTCACAATCGCCTTCTTGGTCGCCGGTCCTATGGCCGCGATCTTCAAACGTTTAAGCGTCCGGCGCGTGATGCGAAGCTTGCGTACCCGCTCCCACATCGCTTCAACCCCGTTGGCGCTGGTCAGGATCAGCCAATCGTACGACTTGATATTCTTCAGAGCCGTGTCGAGAGGCACGTAGGATTCCGGCCTGCGGATTTCGATGAACGGGATTTCGATTACGCTTGCGCCCAAGCTGCGCAGGCTGGCACAAAGACTCCCCGCCTGATGGCGAGCGCGCCCGACAAGAATGCGGGTTCCAGCCAGCGGATGGTTTTCGTTGGGTTTCATGAATCAGGTCTCAGGTCTTAGGTATAAGGTCTTAGGTCTCAAGGGTTTTCCTAGGACCCGAGACCTAAGACCTGACACCTGCCTCACGGCTGTTGCGGCAGAGCGAAACCCTCGCCGTAAACCTCTTCGAGAATAACATCGCCGCCTCTGCGCAGCAGTGTTTCTCCCACTTCCTCACCCAGACGTACTGGATTATCTCCCACGCGCGTTTCGCGAAGAACCTTTGTTCCGTCGGGATGAGCAACGAGTGCATTGAGATGTATGCGGCCTGCTGTCACTTCTGCGAAAGCTCCTATGGGCACCTGGCAGCCGCCGCCGAGTTTATTGAGCAGCGCGCGCTCACAAGTAGTGGCGGCGCGGGCGGCGCTATCATCCAGAAATGCTAGAAGAGATCTCGTTGTCGTGTCGCCACTGCGAATTTCGATTCCCAACGCGCCTTGTCCGGCAGCCGGCGTCATCACGTCCGCCGGAATGACCTGCCGTACCAACTGCGTCTTGCCCAAACGATTCAATCCTGCGGCAGCCAGAATAATGGCGTCATAGTCTCCAGATTCGAGCTTGCGCAGGCGCGTATCCACATTGCCACGCAGCGGGTGAATCTGCAGATCAGGACGAATCGCCTTCAACTGCGCCTGCCGGCGCAGGCTGCTCGTGCCGACATTCGCCCGCTGCTGCAAGGCTTGAATGTTGGCGAACTTCACCGAGCAAAAAACGTCGCGAGGATTCTCTCGCGCAGTGATGGCCGCAATTTCGAAATCCGAGGCCAGCTCCGTCGGCAGATCTTTCAAGCTGTGCACCGCCAGGTCAACGCGGGTTTCCACCAGCGCTTCTTCAATTTCTTTGGTGAACATGCCCTTGGTGCCGACTTTCGCCAGCGCCACGTCGGTGATCTTATCGCCCGTAGTCTTGATGATCTCCAGCTCGACCGTGTGCCCCTGCGCGCGCAGCAGATCGGAGATGTGATGAGCCTGCCACAGCGCGAGCTGCGAGCCGCGAGAGCCTATGCGAAGCCGGGCCATCAGTTGCGCACTCCCGGTTTTCCTGAAACACCTGAACCTGAACTACTCGCATCCGGGCCACGCCCCGATTTCGCGCCAACAACTTCCTTGGTCTCGTCCTCGCTATGCAGATTAAACAGCCGCCGCACCAGGTCGATCACAGTTGTCGATTCAGGATCGCGCGCCGCCGTCTTCAACGTGCTGATGGGAGTATGCATGATCTTATTGACGATACCGCGGGTGAGCGCTTCAACCGCCATTTCCTGGTCGGTAGTCATTGTGCCAAGGCGGCCACGCACTCGATCAATCTCGGCCTGTCGAATCGTTTCGAGGTGGTCTTGCAAGCTGACGATAGTCGGAACCACGTCCAGCGTCTGCAGCCGAACATGAAATTTCCCGACCTCGTCGCTGACAATCGCCTCGGCCCGTTCCGCTTCCTTCTTGCGATCGGCAACGTGTGAACTGACCGCCTGCTGCAGATCGTCAATGTCATAAACAAAAACGCCGTCGATCTTATTCACGTCGGGATCGACGTCGCGCGGCACGGCGATATCGATAAAGAACATGGGCTTGTTCTTGCGCAGCGCCATGAGCTTTTCACCGTGTTCCGGCCGGAAGATGAAATTGGGAGAACCAGTCGAAGTAATCACGATATCCGCGCGATCGCAAGTCTCATAAAGGCGATTGAATTCAATCGCCTGTCCATTAAACTTGTGTGCGAGCCGAATCGCCCGATCATAAGTGCGGTTGGCCACGAATAAAGACCCGGCCCCATGCGCCAGCAGATGCCGAGCCGCCAACTCGCTCATCTTCCCCGCTCCAACGAGATACACGCTCTTGCCGTTCAAGCTGCCGAAGATTTTCTTGGCCAGCTCAACTGCCACCGAAGCAATCGAGACCGAGGAAGAACCAACGGCAGTTTCAGTCCGCACCCGCTTCGCCACAGCAAATGCACGGGTAAGCAGCTGATCCAGTTGCGCGCGCACAGCGCCAACCGCGCGCGCCGTAGCGTAAGCTTCTTTGACCTGCCCCAAAATCTGCGGCTCGCCAACGACCATCGAATCGAGGCTGGCCGCAACCCGAAAAATGTGCCGGACAGCGTCGTCTTCTTTAAATTCATAAAGATGAGATTCAACCGCGCTGAGATCGGTATCGAAATATTCCCGCAGAAACTCGCGCAGATCGCCGGTGCCGTTCTTCATGTTGGCGATAAATTCCACCCGGTTGCAGGTCGAAACGATCATCCCCTCCGCCACCGCCGGATGCTCCGACAATCTCTTGCAAGCCTCCGGCAGCCGCGATTCAGGAATCGCCAGCCGCTCGCGCACCTCGACCGGGGCCGTCTTGTGATTCACGCCGATGAGCTGGAATCTCATGAGGCTATAAACCTGTGCATCGAGCTGAAGTAATTTGAAATCCACGCCACGATGGCCGCGACAAAAGCCACACTTGCAAGCAGTGCCGCCCGCCGTCCACGCCACCCCGCATTCAACCGCGTAAACACCATCAGCAGATAAACTGCCCACATCAGTACGGAAAGCAAAATCTTCGGATCGAAGAAATCGATGCGCCCATAGGTAGATTCGGCCACCACCGACCCCGCGATCAATCCCAAAGTCATAAACGGAAATCCGAGCATCAGCGACTTGTATCCGATATCGTCAATCACCTGCAGCGACGGCAGCCGCGAAAACACGCCACTGGAGTTCTTCGCCTTCAAAGCGCGCTCCTGCATAAGGTAAAGAATGCTCGCGCCAAAGCTGAGGAAGAGCGCAGCATATCCCGTAAAGATCATCAGGATATGCACCGCCAGCCAACCATGCTTCGCCGCGAGCGAAGTGAATACGAGCGGCTGTTGCCCCGTGGCCGCCACAAAAGTCAACAGAAAAACCAGGGGAAAAATAACGATCCCCGGCGTGGTCGTCTTATACACCAGATACGCAAGCATGAAGACAACCATGATCAGAAAGGCCAGCAAGGATTCCGCGTTATGAACCGATGCGGAAGCCAATTGGCCGGTTTGCACAACCGCTTCGGTAAGCGAAACGAAATGAAACACCATCCCCAGGTAAGAAGCATGGAGCGCGACTTTGCTCAGAACTTCCGAAGTCCGCGTAAGCGCGACCAGCGCATAAAGCAGTCCCGCCGCATAACAAACCAGCGCCACGCGCAACCAAATCAGTGTCATCATTAGTTATCTTTTATTTTTGCTACCATAGGCCGGCTCTGTACTCCCCACCCCGCCTGGGTGATTATAGTTTGCCGCGAGGGCCACCGGCGAAGAAACGGAGTCTGTCACAGCGGTTTGTGATCTGTGTCACAAGGGGTGTCCCATCCTACGTCGTGGTTTTCGACGTTAGGGTGGGATTCCACCGAATCGTCCCTCTTGGGGTTCCGGCAACTCCGGATTCGCTCTGATACCCCATCCGCTTATCCAGTCTAACGTCGCGCTTTTCGACGTTAGGGTGGGATTCCACCGGGTCGCCCGCTTTGGGATTCTGGTAACCACGGCATTCGCACTAATACCCCTTGCGTTTATCCACCACGGCCAGCAGCGCCTCGCCCGCCAAATAGCGCCGTAGGTTCTCCGAGAATAAAGCATAATGCCGCTCCCATAATTGATCGGTGAGCGCCGCGGTATGCGGAGTAATCAGCAGATTGGGCACGTCCCACAGTGGAGAATCGGCAGCCAGCGGTTCCGTGGGAAATACGTCGAGCGCGGCGCCACCAATTTTGCGTTCGCGCAGAGCCAAGGCCAGCACGGCCGCATCCACCAGGGCTCCGCGACCGACATTGATCAGGCAGGCATCCTGCTTCATCAGCGCCAACCGCTCTGCATTGGCGATCGCGTTCGTACTATCCGTGACCGGCGCCGCCAGCACAACGTAATCTGATTGCCGAAATACTTCGTCGACTTGCGCTGGCCCAAAAACGGCGTCGGCACCCTCGCCGCCCTTCTCCGGATGCTCGCGCACAGCAATCACCCGCATGCCCAGCGCTCTCGCGCTCTTCACAGCGGCCCTGCCGATACTACCCAACCCGACCAGCCCGAGGGTCGCGCCCGCCACTTCACGGATTCGCGGCCGTTCATCCCACAGAATCTGCTGTCCCCAAACGTGCTTGTCCTGCAAGCGCACCGAGTCCGGAATCTTCTTGGCCAGCGCAAAGATGAGCGCCATAACGTGCTCCGCCACCACCGGCCCATGCACTTCGCGCGCGTTCGTGAGAATAATCTCGCTCTCGATGAGTTCTGGAAACATCAGTTGATTCACCGCCGCCGCCGGTGAGTGAATGCACCGCAGCCGCTTAGCCGCCACGATCTGTTGCGGGCGAATCGACCAGGCCATGACAATTTCAGCATCGACGATCTCTTCATCCACGTGCTTGTAATCCGGCAAGTTGACAACTTTGATTTGCGGAAATTCCCGCTGCAAACGCTCTGGGAACCAAGCCGGCGCGTTCCACTGATCGAAGGGATGATGAACGAAAATGAGGAGTTTGCGCATCGGGTCATCGGGTGATCTAATTTTCTCGGCGGCCTCTGCGTCTCGGCGGTTCAGCCTTTCAGCGGGGTCCGCAAATCTACGCCGGTCATTTCCTTCGGCTCGTCGATCCGCAGCATCCCCAACATCGTCGGAGAAATATCCCGCAACGACCCATTAGGCTTGAGCGAATACTGCTTCGCGTCCTCCGCCATTACAATAAACGGCACCGGATTCGTAGTATGCGCCGTATGCGGCCCACCCGACACTGGGTCGATCATCAACTCAGCATTGCCGTGGTCGGCCGTAATCAGCATGGCTCCGCCCTTGGCGCGCACGACTTTTTCGATCTCGCCGAGGCAGCCATCAACCGTCTCGACCGCCGTGATCGTAGGTTCAATCTTGCCCGAGTGTCCGACCATGTCGGCATTGGCAAAGTTGACGATGATCACGTCAAATGTGCCGTCGTTCGTGGCTCTCACAACAGCCTCGGCAATTCCGGCAGCGCTCATCTCCGGCTTCAGATCGTAGGTAGCGACCTTCGGCGACGGAATCATCACCCGGTCTTCTCCAGGAAAAGGCTGCTCCACTCCGCCATTAAAAAAATAAGTAACATGCGCATATTTCTCCGTCTCCGCAACACGAAGATTGCGCATGTTTAGCCCGCCCATCACGTTGGCAAGAATGTTCGTCATCGTCTCCGGAGGAATCACCACCGGCAAACTGAAGTTTTTGTCATAGCGCGTCATGCAGACATACTTCAGATTCCGAGGCACGCGGTCGCGAGCGATAGTCGCATCGAGGTCGTCGGCGCCCGGCAAATCGCGTCCCCCCTTTTCGTTGAGCCCGCTGTTGCGGCACAGCGCGCGCGTAATCTCGCGTACACGATCGGCTCGAAAGTTAAAGCAGATGCAGGAATCGTCGTCGCCAATCGTCGCCACGAAGTTCTTAGCCGGCCCGGCGCCGCGCCCGTCTTTATTGTTATTCTTATCCTTATCCGTGCAAACAAACGGCACCACGAACTCGTCGGTCACGCCTTTGTTATAAGACTCTTTGATGCCCTTGACGGCGTCGTCATAAGTGCCGCCCTCGGCCCTGCCCTCGACCATCGCGCTATAGGCTTTGGCGATGCGCTCCCAGCGGCGGTCGCGATCCATGGCGTAATAACGCCCATTCACCGTCGCGATCTTGCCGGAGTTATATTCCCGCATCTTCTGCTGCAGTTGCTCCAGATAGCCAGCGCCGTTGGTGGGCAAGGTATCCCGCCCGTCCATGAAGGCGTGCACGAAGACGCGCTCCACTCCCTGCTGCTTGGCCATTTTCAGCAGTGCGTAGAGGTGCTCCTGCCGTGAATGCACGCCGCCGTCTGACACCAGCCCAAACAGATGCAGCTTGCGTCCGCTCAGCCGGGCATTTTTCATAGCCTCGACCAGCACCGGATGCGAAAAAAAATCACCGTTCTGAATCATCAAATCGATGCGCGTAATATCCATATGGACGATGCGCCCCGCTCCAATATTTAGGTGGCCAACCTCGCTGTTCCCCATCTGCCCTTCCGGCAGCCCGACAAACGGCCCGCTGGTATGAATCAGCGTGTTCGGATACTCGCGCAGCAGCCGGTCATAGTTGGGCTTGCGCGCCAGCGCGATAGCGTTAGCCTTGGTTTCGGCGCGATATCCCCAGCCGTCGAGAATGATCAGAACGAGAGGTTTAGGACGAGGCATAAATTCGCTATTAGCTCCTGGCTGCAGCCAGCCGGTTCCGTTGTACTCTTGGCATTCAGCAGATACACTGAATCGCCGCTACCGGCCACACATCTCATACTATTGCAGAAAACATCTCAGAGGATAAGCCAGAGGATAAGACATGCCCATCAATGAACTTCTTTTGACCGAATTCGACGAAGAAATCAAAAAGACGCGCACCATGCTGGAACGAGTTCCAGAAAACAACAAAGATTTCGCGCCCCACCCCAAATCCATGCCGCTGAACAAGCTCGCGTCCCACGTGGCGCAGTTGGCCGGCTTTGGAACCATTATTCTTACGACTCCCGAACTCGATTTTGGGAAGACCAAGATGCCGCCCGTGCCCTTTGACTCCGCGGCGCAACTGGTCAAGACCTTCGATGAAGGTTCGGCCCAAGCTCGCGCCGCGCTTAAGAACACGAAGGACGATGCCTGGACTCAACCGTGGAAGCTAAGTTTCGCAGACAAGCCCATCTTCAGCGGGACTCGTTTTCTAGCCTACCGGCAAATGTTTCTCAATCACCTCGTGCATCATCGCGCCCAACTGGGAGTTTATCTCCGCCTGAACGAAACACCGGTGCCAGCGACCTACGGCCCCTCGGCAGACGACAGGATGGGATTCTAGCGGGGCTCGATCACCAGAAGAGGTCTTCGATTTCCTTCGGCAACGGATCGTCGAAAATGATCGGTAACCGCGATTCGGCCCTTGGCGGAGCCAAACCTAAACTTCCCGCGTTTCTTCGGCATCGCCGGAAATCGGCACGAGTTTAGCGATAGGCTCCCCCTTGTCCGTAATGACGACTTCTTCGCCGATGGCGATGCGGTCGAGCATATCGGAAAACCGCTTCGTCACTTCGTCGACAGACACCTTTATCTAGCGATTGTAGCGAAAATTCTACATGTCTCGAATACAGATTGGATGGCCCATGAGCTTTCTCATCCTCTATAGTTCAGCGCCTTCACCCCCAAAAACCGCGCTGCCCCGCCCAACTCCTCTTCAATCCGCAGCAACTGGTTGTACTTCGAAATTCTGTCCGTACGCGAAGCCGAGCCGGTCTTGATCTGCCCCACGCCAGTCGCCACCGCGAAGTCCGCAATAAACGTGTCTTCCGTTTCTCCGGAACGATGCGAGATCACCGACCTATATCCGTTGCGCCGCGCCAGGTCAATGGCGTCAAGAGTCTCGCTGACCGTGCCAATCTGATTCAGCTTGATCAAGATCGAATTCGCGATTCCCTTCCCGATGCCCTCACCGAAAATCTGAATGTTAGTGACAAAAATGTCATCGCCCACCAACTGAATCTTGCTGCCGAGTTCTTTCGTCAGCAGCGCCCATCCCTCCCAATCATTTTCGGAAAGCCCATCTTCGAGTGACACAATGGGATAATCATTCACCCATTTCGCATAGTAGCGAATCATCTCCTCCGAACTCTTCGCCGACTTATCCGACTTCTTGAAGACATATTTTCCATCCTGATAAAACTCGCTGGCCGCAGGATCAAGCGCAATCGCAATCTCCTCGCCCGGTTTGTAGCCTGCCTGCGAAATCGCCTCCAGCACCAGTTCAATCGCCTCCACGTTCGACTTCACCGACGGAGCAAAACCACCTTCGTCGCCGACCGACGTGTTGTAGCCGCGCTTTTTCAGCACTCCTTTAAGCGTGTGAAAAACTTCCACGCCCCAGCGCAGCGCTTCCGAAAATGATGGCGCTCCCACTGGCATCACCATGAACTCCTGAAAGTCGACGTTGTTGTCGGCGTGCGCGCCACCGTTAAGAATATTCATCATCGGCACCGGCAACGTGTTCGCGGCCGCACCGCCGATGTAACGATAAAGCGGCAATCCGCAAGCGTTCGCCGAAGCCCGCGCGGCCGCCATTGAAACCGCCAGGATCGCGTTCGCCCCCAGGCGTCCCTTGTTGGGCGAGCCATCAAGCTCTATAAGCCGTGCGTCGAGCGTGCGCTGGTCGGCCGCGTCCACCCCGCCGAGCGATTCCGCAATCTCGCCATTAACATTCGCGACTGCCTGCAGAACGCCCTTGCCGAGGTACACGGTCTTGTCGCCGTCGCGCAATTCCACCGCCTCATGCTCGCCTGTGGACGCGCCACTCGGCACAATGGCCCGCGCGCTGGCGCCGCCATCAAGAAAAACTTCAGCTTCAACCGTGGGATTGCCACGCGAGTCAAGCACCTGGCGTCCCCGAACGTCGGCAATACTTGTAACTGGCATAAGTGCGTCCTTTATAGATTTGATCGAAAAACTATCGCTGTAGAGACGCGGCTTGCCCCGTCTCCCCCTCGTGAAACGAAATTATATCGAACGGGAAAGGTTCCGCTCGCCCGATGGGATTATCAGGTAGTGGGCAAGTTTGGATTTGCTAAAGCGACCCTGTGAAAATTGAAACTTGCCCACTACCGATTATCACACTATTAGTTGGAGCCATCACCCCGGTACCCCATCCGTTATTGTTCCTGATTTCCACCTCGCTTAAAGTCAACCTCAGATTCAAATCGGCGTGAAGAACCGCACAGAAACTCTGGAAATTGGCTCCATCGCCCCCGATTTTGCGCTGCAGGCAGCCAACCGCGAGGGCACGTTCACGCTCGACGGCCTGCTTGCCGAGGGCAAGCTGATTCTCGAATTTGTGCGCGGCACCTGGTGACCGAACTGCGTAAAACGCATGGCTCAGTTCGAGTCGCGCATGCCGGAGATCAAAGCGGCGGGAGCGCAGTTGGCTTTCATTGCCGCCGAAAAACGCGGCGGAGTGTGGAAGCCGGGAAAATTCCTGGCGAAGCATCCGATCAAAAGCGTGTTTTTGCTCGATGAGGACCGCGCCGTGACCAAAGCCTATGGACTTCATCATGCATTCGGCGCCGACGCCATCAACATTGCGCACCCGGCCACGTTTGTCATTGATCGAGCCGGTGGTAACGACCGCTGGGTGCGCTACATCTATCGCGGCGATAACCAACGCGACCGCGCGCCGCTCGATGAAGTGATTAGAACTATGCAACAGATCGGCAAATAAAGATCGGCAAATGAATTTGGAGGTAAGACCCATGAAGAAAACTCTTTTGTTGGCATCGCTCCTCGTGATCGGCAGTTTTGCCTGGGCGCAAACCGCTCTGCCCACCGGAACCGCCGTCAAGATGAAACTCGAAACCACGCTGGCAACTTTCAGCTCGAAAGCAGGAGATCCTTTCTCGGCCAGAGTCACCGAGCCCGTCGTCATGGACGGGAAAACTGTCATTCCGATCGGCACCACGGTCGAGGGCCGCGTCACCAAAACGAACGAACCGCGCCGCATTGCCGGCAAGCCCACCATCGCCATCTTCCCCGAAACCCTGGTGCTTCCTAATGGCGACAAATTTATGCTGAATGCCTCGCTGGTAGATACTAACGCCCGCCACGGCACCGACGTCAACCAGGAAGGTCAATTCAAAGGCGATGGCATCGACGGTAAGGACCTAACCGAAATCGGACTTGGCACGGGCGGTGGCATGCTCATAGGTGGATTAGCCGACGGCGGCAAAGGCTTCTTAATTGGAGGAGCAATCGGCGCCACCGTGACTGTTACGCACTGGCTAGGAAAGCACCGCTCCGCGATGCTGCCAGCAGGCACAGAACTGGTAATGGAGTTGAGCCGGCCGATGACAATGACCGTAGCGGCCAGCGGCCAATAGCAAGTATTAAACCGTGCACTAACAGACCGTGGGTGACGGGGCTCTGCCCCGTCCCAAGCTGGGCAAAGCCCCGCAACCCTTAACCAGCCAAGGGCCTCACCCGCCCACGGCCATCAAATCCCCCTCCGCCAGCAACTCCAGCTCGATCCATCCTTCCACCGGCAGAGCGTCGACCGGCAAATGGTTCTGCCACACGCTAAAACGCAGGCGTATCCGCGTGGTCAGCGCATCGGATTCTTGCAGCCCTTGCACTTTATCCATTCCCAACGGAGCCGTACTCAGCCACGCGAGCGGCAGGCAAAATTCAAAAATTCGCAGCAGCGCCACTCGCGCACCTTCTGTATTGGAATTGGCCGAACCGGCCGCATCCGTCGAATCCGCTACTGTCTTCTCCTCGCCTTGAGTCACTTTCCACGAAGTTATGCGTCCTTCATTCACGGTCGCGCCCAACCGCAGTTCGCTCTGGGGCTTGGCCGCTTGGTTAGCCCACGATTCCAGATTTACCACCACTTCGAGCGAGCCCTCCGGCACTTTGCCCGCGAAATCCAGACGGCCATATACACACTTTTCATCGATCCCGGCCAGCACTTCATCCATCAGAAACTGCTTGCCGTGCATCGAGCCGGAGCGCCGGTCAGCCGTGTAACACGCCGCTCCCATCCACTCAAAATACCGCACCATGTCACCCGTAACTCTGGGATGGATATAGGCGGTCTGCGGAATGAACGACGGCCGCACCACTCCTCCCGAGATCGGCTGCGCCAGATAATCCGGAGGTATCCCACCCAAAGCCTGGTAAATGTTCGACAGGTGCTTGCGATAGAGTTCGTCGAAGTCGCGATCGTTGGCCGAGTGATGCTCGGGCCCGTACCACCAATTCCAGTCGCTGCCCTCGGCAATCAAAATTTCTTCAAACGCCAGTTTGCGCTGTTTCTCGGTTGCAGTCGGGGCCGCTTGCGCATAGAAACTGCGCGCGTGATACAGATAATCCCACGCCTTGTTGTCTTCCGGAGCCCCAATCCAAACGTTGAAATTCGCATTGATCCACGATCCCGGCACCAAAGACTTCAGATGACTGACGTTCTTGTGGCGCGTAATTGCCTCGCTCACCGTCACCGCTTCCATCCCCGGCTCTTTCTGCAGAGCGTCGTAAAATCTCCGCAAGAATTCCCTTCCCGACTGCGGATAATATTCCCACGCATTTTCCCCATCCAAAATGATGGGAACCATTGCGTCTTGCCCGTTCGCAATCATCGGTTGCGCCGACTCCTTGATCTTGTGGATGAGATTGTTGGCGGCGTCTTGCGGCGGCATTCCCGAATACACAAAGCCGATCAGGTCGGAAAGCGTGTGGTCGCGGAAGAGCAGATTCATTCGCGCATCGTCGTTCTCGTAGCGATAAATCGTATACAGCCGCTGCGCCAGGTCCGCATTCAGATGGCCATAATCGTCGCGTGAAAAATTGATGCCCAGACTTCTTCCCAGCACGCCCTCGTCGGTCGCCATCCATTTCACGCCGAGTTCGTGCGCAATCGCGATCACCTCCTCAGAAACGCTGCCCTCCGACGGCCATACTCCTTTAGTCTTTACTCCAAACACTTTTTTGTGCAGAGCCATTCCGCGCTGCAATTGCTCGCGGGCATCGTCCGGGTAGCGATAACGATTCTGTGGCAAGGGCAGCCCCGGCGACGAAACCGCACCCATGTCCGTATCGCACACCAGCGGCAGAATGGGATGATAAAAAGGCGATGTCGAAATCTCGATCAACCCTTTCTTCGCGGCCTCCGCATGCACCGGCAACACTCGCCCCAGCAGTTCGCGCTCCCGCGCAATAACCAGCCGCTGATCGTCGAGCGTATAATCCCGCTCCTTGCGAATCAGCTCCACAATGTCTTTTTCCGCCAGAAAATACTCATCGAACCATCCAATCTGCGAAAGCACCTGCAAATCCGTGAAGTCGTGTGCCTGAAAATATTTCTCCGCGCGCTCGGGAGAATCCCCGGTGCTGCGAAATTTCTCCCATAGCTCCCGATACCGCGGATAGCGCCCAATAACATTCACCGGATGCGCCTGAAACAAATATTGCAGCGCGAACCGCCGCTCCGCTTCCGTCAGTTCCTTCGCCGGCTTCGCAGCCACCTGCAGAAACGGATCCTGCGCCTCGCCCGAAACGTAATCCTGAATCTGCGTGACCAGCGAAGGCACCAGGTTGAAGGTCTGATGCACCTGCGGAAACTCGTCCAGCAGCTTCACCATCCCGTAGTAATCTTTCAACGCATGGAGCCGCGTCCAGGGCAGGCGATACTGCCCCGTCACCAGGTCTTTATAAAACGGTTGATGCTGATGCCACAGGACTACAACTCGCAGTTGCGCCATGAGTCTCTTATCTCACCTAATCCATCGGCAATCTGTCAGTTTAATGCATTGGGCAAATTCTGCTCCGCGGAATCGGCGTCATCGAACCACTTCGTGTACCTTCGTGCACCTTGGTGGCAAAGGTTTTTGCAAACTGAGCCGCAGTCGCTGCCAGAAGGCATGATAATGTGAGCATAAACTTCGATCTGACAAACCCTTATCTGACCGACAGTGATCCGACAAATCATGAACTCAAGTCCCAAAGTCGTCTTCTTCGACGTAGGCAACACGCTGCTTTTCCCAAATCGTGAGCGCATCCACGCGCCTCTCACCGAACGCGGCATCGTGCCCGCAGCCGAGCACCTCCGCGATCTGGAATGCCGCACCAAGAATAAATTCGATGGAATGATGCAAAACGGCGACACGGACCACAGCTTCTGGCAGATGTTCTACACCGAGTTGCTTTCCGAGATCGGACTCAGAATCGGACTCAAAAACGACGCCATCCGCGATCAACTGGTCTCTTCGATCCGCAACTCCGCCAACTGGGACCAGATTCGTCCCGGCACGGCCGAGCGCCTGCAAAAGATCGCCGGGCGCTACCGCATTGCGGTCATCTCCAATGCGGATGGCAAGATCCGAGACGTGCTATCGAGATGCGGCATCGCGAATTGCTTCCAAACCATCACCGACTCCGGCGTGGTCGGCCACGAGAAGCCGCACCCCGAAATATTCCGCCAAGCCCTGAAAAGCATGAACGCGGCTCCCGCTGAGAGCCTTTACGTCGGCGACGTTTATTCCGTGGATTACCTGGGCGCAACCGCAGCTGGCATGCAGGCGATATTGATGGATGTCCCCGGCGCCTACCGCGATAAGGGACTGCCCAGAGTGGAATCGTTAGAAGAGTTGCTAAAGGTGATCTAATTTCAGAGACGCGGCTTGCCGCGTCTCCGGCGGCCTCCACTAAAGATGCCGAGGGTTCCAGCTTCGCGCCTACTGCACCGCAATCATTTGATGATCATGGCAATCGGGACGAATCGCCTCATACAGATTCGCCAGCAGCCCCGGCCCATACCGCGCCACAAAGCTCACTGCCGCGACCTCGCGCTCCTGCAACACCTTATGCGGATAGAGCGCGTTGCTCAAGGCATCGGCCTTCCGAGTGATGACCTCATCGCGCTGCTGTTCCGCCCGCGCCACCTTCGCGCGCAGTCGATCAATGTTATTGGCAACACTGGCCCGCGTATTTTCCGTCGCATCGATGAGAGTGGAATCCAATTTGCCAATCGATTCGCGGAGAGCAGCCATCGACCGTTCCACGCTCGCGTAAGCTTCTTCAAAACGCTCTTGCAAATCCGGCGGCAGCGAACGAGCCGCGAGGGCTTCCCGCAATTTCTCCGGCCCCAGAAACACGTCGGGCAATCCCAGTTGAAAGCGCGTCAAGATGCGGTCGGGCTTTGGCTCCAGCAACGTCGCAGAAAAACGCGGCAGAATCGGCGTCACTCGTCCCAGCAGCTTCTCGTAGACCACGCCCACCTGCGCAAAGTAGGCGACTTCAGCCGCTCCTCCGGTGTAAACCAACGTAGGCAGCAGATAATCCTGCACCACCGGGCGCAGCAGCACATTCGGATTGAACCGCTCCGGGGCCTTGTCAATCCGTTCCAGCAATTCCTCACGCGAAGCGCGTTCCTCGCCCACAGCAAACTCATCGCCGCCAGCGCTGTTCTTGCGGCGCACCACCGTACGCGCGCCGTCCTTCACTTCAAAAAGCAGCGTGGTCGCTGATGTTACCTTCACCTGCTGGTGATATCCCGCCGCTTCGATCGCCTTGCCTCGCGCCAGCAAATCCTCATCGAGTTCTGAAGCTCGTTCAATCGCCGCGCGGAACAAAGGTTTCGCGAGCTCATGAAACTCTTTATCCGCCGGATCGAGCAGAACCACTCCCCACTCCGCAAACAGCCGCGCAAACAGCAACGCAAATCCGCTCCCAAACGTCTCACCCGGCCGATACGCCTGCCGCAGCCAGCCCGTGACCTCTGAATCTCCCAACAGTGCAGCCGCGCCCCCGACCACGGAATCGATCTCCGATCCGAACTTCACCGTGCCCACCGGCGCATCGGTCACAACCGCGCTTTCCAGCGCGCCGCCTTCCAATGAAAAAGGTTGCAACAGTGACTGCTCGGAAAGCAGCGCCACCTGGTTAACCTCGGCCAGATCGTGATCCTCCGTCGCTAGCCAGAAGATCGGGACGCACTCTACTCCAGCCGCCGTCGCCGTTTCCGCCAGCTTGACCGCCGTAAGCGCCTTGAAGATCGAAAACAGCGGCCCGCCAAACAGGCCCACCTGCTGCCCCGTCACCGCTGCGACCGCGCCTCTTCTCAGTCGCTCGATATTATTCAGCGCCTTGGCTGAAGCGCCCCAGGCGCGATTCTGCCGCTCCAGAATTTCACTGACCTTGCCGCGCCGTGCGGCATCGTAGCGAACGCGCTGGGCTTCGTCTTTCACCCACTCAGAGAAAACAGGCGACCGCGGATACATGCCGCGAACCGAAGGTGTATAGGAAAGATAATCAAGAAAAAGGCGGGTGGTATGCGGAATCTGCGTGAAGGGCAAACACTGCGACTTCATCGGCAACTCCCCGGACATTTCTTCCTACATCGGCATATCCCTGCAATCCGCATAGATTATTCAGTCTTTTATTCTTCGGCTTCTCGGAAGCAATATTCAGGAGTTCTCTGCGCGTTCAAAAGTAGCACGTCCCGGCCCGCGCCAACTCAACTACATGAGATGATGGCGGAGCGTTACGGTCGCAGAGAATAGAGAGGACAGACAGGGAACGATGCCAGCCGATGTGGTATCGGCCTTAAACGCTGCGACCTAAAATAGCTATGCCTAAAAGGCTACGCCCGAGCGATCTGTCAACAGCTATTGACTGTTTGTCTCCCGCCGAGATTCACACTTTCCATCCCCCTTGGGAATAGTCGCGTTCTTATCCGCCTCCACGGTAACCTGAACTTCAGCACCCTTCTTGAGACGCACTTCATTACCGTTTTGCTCCTTCAGCGAATTTTCGATGCGGATTTCCTTATAAAGATCATCAGCTCCTTCAATCGAGATTTGGGCCTTTTCTGGTTCACTGGTGTGCGGCGACTTGATGATCTTCTCAACCGTTCCGGGCAGAGTCACACTGGGCTTCTCCGTCATGGCGTCTCCTCTCTAATGGATGCGTCTTGGCACCAGACTTAGGCGAAGAAACTATTATAGAAGTGCTACAGACCTACGGGACATTTCTTTTCAACGCTGCGAGAAAATCGGCCGACACCTCGCGGATGCGTTTGAGTCGCTCCTCTTGCTCTCGCAGTTCTTCAGAACTGAGTCCCACGAAAGTCTCTTTTTTCAAGCTCTCAATTTGTTCCAGCATGAGCCGGGTGAGCTCCTCCTGCAATTCTTTGGCGAAACGTCCTTCCATACTCGCCACCGGCGCCCCCCCCGGGGTGAACTCCCGATGAGTTATCTACATAAATGGATCGCGTTGGATAGATGGTTTTCCGTACGACTCAGTTGCCCAGCGTGGTGTCCCACAAGCAATTTGTCGCTTCTTTCCGGGACACCACACTAGCGCCTCTCAAACACCACCGCAATCTTGTCTTCATATACCACCCGCCAATTCTGCGGCAGCTCGCGGAGCAGATTAGCCAGCGTGGAATCAGCAGGTAAGAGCGCGGTGCGAATCTGCCAATCCTGCAACACCGTCTGCCATTCCGGGGCTCCCTGAGTCAAAGTCAGGTATTGGCGAACCCTCTCCGGGCCATATAGATCGTGGCGATCGTCCATCACCACCTTGCGGCCCGGGTAAAAGCGATAAATGAGATAGCCTCCCCAGGCATCGGTTGAGAAGACTGGCTCCGACTTGCTCGGGGTTCCGTGGGCCTCGCTTTGCAGGAAAGTTACAGCCTGCGCCGGCACACGCTTCGGATTAAACTGTGCGTGAACGATCTGCCATGGGCCCACCCGTCCACCGTGCAGGCAGATCGCGAAGGCAAAGAGCACCGCAACCACTGGCCACAAGTGTCCGCGAAGCTGCCTTTCCAGCCCGCCCATGCGCTCGGAGAAATCTAGAATCCGAGCGGTCACTCCGCGCACCCACCGCCACGCACCCGGTTTATACGCCAGTGCGGCAGAGTTGTCCCACAAAATAGGCCCCGCAATCAGCACCAGCAACATCGACGAAACCGGAAGATTGCGCGACGAATAAAATCCCGCATACACCGCCAGCAGCGCCACCAGCAGTCCGCTAAGCCGCAACTGGTGACGTTGGCCCGAACTCCCTTCGTCCGCCCGGCGATCGCCCGCAAACGCGACCACTACCAGCGCCATGATGATCGCGAACGAGCGTTGCGCCCACCCATGAAAGTCAGGTGAGCGAAATTCGTCTATGTGGTTCATCAGATAGCGATCGCTTAGGTAGCAATAAATGTGCACGTGCAACCGCCAGCCAAACGGATTCGCAAACGTAGCCATCACTGACGTGACCCAGGCTAAAGCCATGGCGCGAGCCCGCCGTCCCGTGCGAATTTTTGCAAAAGCATCTCGCTCACGAAGACTGTCTACGAATCCGGAGGAGGTATAGATTCCGAGCAGCGCTAGTCCGAAAAGCCATCCGCCGTGCAGGTTCACCCAAAGCAGCATCGAAATTGGAAAGAACCATGGCAACCAGCGCGGCAGTTTTCCCGGTTCAGTGCCCGGCTCGCGCTCCGATCCCTCCCAACGCTCCAGCGCCATAAACCAGAGCAGTGAAAAAAGCCAACTCACAATGTGCGGGCGCGCATACAGGTGAATGGTCGCAGCCGCCTCCGCCAACAGCATCAGCACAATCGCAAGCAGCAAGCCTGTTCCGCGCTTGAGAAGTTGCGACAGCAGCAAAGTGAAAGTCGCGGCTACCAGCAATGCGCAAAGCCACACCACTCCGTTGAGTCCGCAGGCCCGGTCGAGAATCCCGAGCGTAAGGTCGTAGAGCCACTCCCAGGCAAACCACGGCTTGCCCTGCATGGTGGAAGAAAACGGATCGGTGCGTGGCAGTGAGTGTGTAGTCAGAATCAGTTCGCCGGTTCGAATATGCCATCCGATGTCCGCATCCGCCAGCGGCAGATGCGACAAAGGCCCGGCCAGCAACGACCAGAAAAGAAAAATGAAAATGATGTCGCGCACCGAAGGCAAAAAAAAGCGCTGAGCCCCAGTAGCAGCCTGCGAAGAAGTAGCCTGCGCCGGAATTGTCGATCCTTGATCTGGCACGCTGTGAGAAAGCACGATGAAGAAGCAATGTGTGAAGTAGCAGTGTATAAGGTTTTAAGTTCCGCATTGCAGAGTTTCATCGCAGAGTTTCAACGCTGCGCTGAGCCGCAGTCCAGGGCAGAAAAAGTTTCGTCTGAATTGCGCTTTTGCGAATCTCTATATTGATGCCCATCCATGCCACATCACGACCGCGCGTAGTTATCGTGGGAGCCGGTTTCGGAGGTCTGACCGCAGCCCAACGAATCGCCAACCTCCCCGTTCAAGTGACGCTGGTTGATCGTAAAAATCATCACACCTTTCAACCACTGCTCTATCAGGTCGCAACTGCGGGCCTCTCTCCGGGCGAAATAGCGACTCCCATCCGAGCCATTCTGCGCGGCCAATCCAATGTTGAAGTATTGCTTGAAGAAGTAGTTGATTTCAATCTAGACCAAAAGCAGATCATTACCAGGCAGCAGGCGCTAGACTACGACTTTCTTATCATCGCCTCCGGAGCAACCCACGCCTATTTTGGCCACCCAGAGTGGGCGCCTTTAGCTCCCGGCCTCAAGTCGATCGAAGACGCGCTGGAGATTCGCCGCCGCGTTCTCCTCGCCTTCGAGCTGGCCGAACGCCAAGAAAATGAACGGCAGGAAAACACGCGGCGGAAAGACGAGCTCCCCAATAATCAGCCGCAGGCCGTCGGCGGCCCAACCGCGCCTCTTCTGCAGTTCGTGGTCATCGGAGCTGGCCCCACCGGAGTCGAACTCGCCGGAACCCTCGCCGAAATCGCGCACCACGCCATGAATCACGAGTTCCACAATATAGACCCGCGTCAGTCCCGCATACTGCTGATCGAAGGTGGCCCGCGCGTTCTGCCTGCCTATTCTGAAGAGCTCTCGCGCCAAGCCGAAGCTCAACTACATCGCCTTGGAGTCGAGGTTCGCACCTCGCATATGGTCACGGGTGTTGAGCCTGGCGCGGTTTGGCTCGGCGACCAGAAGATTCCCTCTCCGGTAATCTTATGGGCAGCCGGAGTGGCCGCCTCGCCGCTGGGCCGAAAGTTGGGCGCGCCCACAGACCGCGCCGGACGCGTGCTCGTCCACCCCGACCTCAGCATCCCCGGCCATCCCGAGGTATTTGTCATCGGCGACCTCGCCGCGCTCAACGACGAAAACGGAAAGCTGCTCCCAGGGGTAGCGCAGGTCGCCATTCAGCAAGGCAACTGGGTAGTGGAAACCATAGCGCGCGATCTCGCAAATCAGCCGCGGCGCAATTTTCATTATCACGACAAAGGCAGCCTCGCCACCATCGGCCGCGCCGCCGCCGTCGCCCAATTCGGCAAATTCGAGATGTCCGGCTATTTTGCCTGGCTGGCCTGGCTGCTAATCCACATTCTCTTCCTGATCGGATTCCGCAATCGCCTGCTCGTCATGATTCAGTGGGCATGGTCGTATCTCACCTACGAGCGCGGCGCCCGTCTCATCACCGGCAGCGACGAACTGCGTGGTTGGAAAGAGTCCCAGCCCGAGCGGCAAAAGCAAAGTGGAGCGACGGGCGTCTCGCCCGTCCATTCGTCTGACGACACCCGGCTCCCCAGCGCAAGTTGAATCTGTGGCAGGTACGCGTACTTGGTTGTGTGGTGACGGGCCTCTGGCCCGTCTGACGGTGCGAAAGCCCATCAGCAGTCACTATCACGCCGCTGCCGCTCCAGCCGATATAATCGATGTATCGTGAAACGCGCCGGTTTTTTCGCCTTATTGCTTTCGCTGCTCCTCGCGCCGGCGCTTCGCGCTCAGGACACCTATACTCCCGAGTCAGCCCAGCCCGTCGCCGCCCCGACCGTCCTCGGACGAACCATAGTCGTGATTCCCTTCGAGAACGCTTCCCCTAGCCCCGGTCTGGAATGGATCAGTGAATCGTTTCCCGAAGCCTTCCACGACCAGCTCAATTCCCCCGTGCTCTACGTTGCCAGCCGCAACGAGCGGCTCCGCGCCTATGATCGCCAGGGTATGCCAGCCGGAGTTCACGCATCGCGCGCCACCATCTACCGTCTCACTGAAGAAATGGACGTTGATTGCGCCGTCCTCGGCTCTTATCGCTATAGTGGCGACGGCGATGGCGCGCGCCTGACCGCAACCGCGCAACTGCTCGACATGCAGGCGCAGAAACTCCTGCCCGCCGTCACCGAATCCGCCCCCCTGGCCGATCTCGGCGCCCTGCAATCCGCTCTCGCCTGGGATCTGCTTCGCCTCGTCCGCACCGACTTCTCCGAGCCTAAAGACACCTACATTGCCAGCGTAGCTCCCGCTCCCCTCGACGCTCAGGAAAATTTCATTCGCGGATTGCTCGCCACGACCGCGCAAGAACGCCTGCGCCGCTTTCGCGAAGCGACTCGCCTGAGCCCGGAATATGACCAGGCCTGGCTGGAACTGGGCAAGACCTACGATGCCCAACACGCCTACGGACCGGCAATTGCCGCTCTAAGCCAGGTCCGGCGCTCTGCCTCCGTAGCGCGCGAAGCAAACTTCTATCTCGGTCTCGCTGCCTACGATCAAGGAGACCTGGCGAAATCCGAAGGCGCTTTCGAGTTCGTAGCCGCTCAACTTCCGCTCGCCGAGGTCTATAACAACCTCGGAGTGGTCGCTGCCAGCCGCGGCAAAACAAAAATCTCCGCCGACGATTTCGAGCGAGCCATTCAGAACGATCCGAGCGATCCCGACTATCACTTCAACCTGGCATTAGCTCTAGCGCAGTCCGGTGATCGCGCCGCCGCCGCCCGCGAATTGCACACAACGCTCGATCATCGTCCGAGCGACGCGGAAGCGAAAACAGTTCTCGACTCGTTGCCGCCCTCGGTCGGCAGCAGCATCGTCGCTGCCAGCAGCACGACTTCGAAGTCTCCCTTGGCGCGCATTAAACGCAACTACGAAGAAGACGCCTTCCGCCAGATGACCGTGCAGATCGGCAGTTGGGCTGAAGAACGCTTTGTCCACTCCGATGTCCGTTCCGATCCTCACGCCCACGCGCGCTTTCACATTGAGTTAGGCAAAGAGCTGCTGGCCCACGGATTCACCACCGAAGCCGAATCAGAGTTCCGTCACGCCGCCGCAGTCGATCCCACCAGCGCCGCTCCTCTAACCGCCCTGGCCGAGGATTACGACGCGCGCGGAGATGCCGCTGACGCCCGCGCCCAGGCCGAAGCCGCTCTCCGCATTCGCGAGTCTGCCGACGCCTACTTGATTCTCGCGCGCCTCGATTTGAAAGAAAACAAAATGAACGCAGCCGCCCAGAACATCGATCGCGCCCTGCAACTGGAGCCCGGCAACGCCGCCGGCCAGGATCTGAAGCGCACCCTGGCAGCCAAGCTCGCGGAGAAAGCGCAGCCACAGCAATGAGTCCTTTGCGGAAAAACTCTACGACGCACTTGAATTTCGGGCATTTGAATTTGGGTGGCGCAGCGCTTCAGCGCTGCGGTAATTCTGTTACCGTGAGCGCGGCTTCAGCCGCTGAGGCCCCAGCATTTGTCGCCCGCTGGCTCGCGCTGGCCTTTATTTTTATCTTTTTCGCCACCTTCTCCTCCGCCGAAGTCCTGCGCATCACTATTGATGACGCCATCCAGCCCGTAACCGCCGAATACATCGGCCGCGCCCTCAACATGGCCGCGACTCAACACGACCAGGCCGTCCTCATCGAGATGAACACTCCCGGCGGACTGGTCGAATCGACCCGCGAAATCATCGATAAAATCGTAGCCTCGCCCGTCCCCGTCATCGTCTACGTCGCTCCAGCCGGCAGCCGCGCGGGCTCTGCCGGAATCTTCATCCTGGAAGCCGCCGACGTAGCTGCCATGGCCCCCGGAACCAACGCCGGCGCGGCCCACCCCGTGACTCTCTTCGGCAAGCCCGACGAGACCATGATGAAAAAGATTGAGAATGACGCCGCCGCTCTCATGCGCTCCGTCGCAGCCAAACGTGGCCGCAATGTCGAACTGGCCGAGAGTGCCGTGCGCGAATCGAAGTCCTTCACTGAGCAGGAGGCGCTCGACAAAAAGCTGATCGATTACGTCGCCCCCAGCGTGCAGGACCTGTTTCGCCAGATGAGCGGCAAGACCTTCAAGCGTTTCGATGGAACCCCCGTCACCCTCGACCTGACAGGCCAGCCGATACGCAATTACCAGATGACTCTGAAAGAGCAGATCCTTTCCTACATCATGGATCCCAACATCACACTGATCATCCTGCTCATCGGCGCCTTATGTCTGTATGTGGAATTCAACCACCCAGGCGCCGTCCTTCCCGGCACCATTGGGGTGATCTTCATCGTGCTGGCCGCCTTCGCCATGCACCTCTTGCCGATCCGCTTCGCCGCGCTCGCCATGATTCTGGTTGCGTTCGCTTTGTTCGTAGCCGAAGCGAAGTTCCCCAGCCACGGCGTGCTGACCGCCGGAGGAATTGTGCTTCTGACCTTGGGCGGCTTGCTACTGGTAGACGCTCCCATCCCAGAAATGCGTGTTCATCTGCTGACCGCGCTCGCCGTCAGCATCCCCTTCGGAGTCATCACAGCCTTTCTGATGAGCATAGCCGTGCGCGCCCGGCGCAACAAAATAGTCACCGGCGAACAAGGCCTGATCGGCGAAATAGGAATCGCCGAAACCCAGCTGGCGCCCTCCGGAAAAGTCTTCGTCCACGGCGAGCTCTGGGACGCCGTCTCCACCGTCCCCGTTCCCGCCGGAGAACGCATTGTCGTGCGGCGAGTCGATGGCCTCACGCTCCGGGTCGATCCAGTAATAGCCGCTAGAACAGTGATGGCTTAAGGACTGAGGCGTCTGTTAGTTTTGTGGGTATTAACCCGCCTCGACCAGAACCCATCCCCGTAGTGTCCTAACTAACTAGCAGGCTGCGGAAAAAGTGTTTTCCCGCCGGAGTGTAACCTCAGCGGCTAAAGCCGGCGCTGAAAACAAGCCGGTTATCGCAGCGGTAAACCGCTGCGCCACCCAAAATCAAGCGCAAACCCGACTTTTTCCGCAGCCTGCTAGGACACCACCCGGCCGATTTTTGGAATCATCGGGTTAGGTGGACTATTTCCGCCAAGGTAAATATCCCTTGACGGTATGTACCTTTGCAAATAGCATGGCTCGATGAACGGGTAGCAGGACGAGCGCGATATGCGTTGCTGCCAGAGGGAGAGTCATTGCCATATTTCCCGATAGAGTTACTACACTGCGTATGCTTTGTAGGTTACACGGATTTCCAAGGAAAAGAGAAGGTGGAAGGATCGGCCTTTTGGGTATGCAGACGCGGGGCCGGGGAACCATTGAGCGAGACGCTCTGGTTTTCGTATCTTGTAACGGCTGCCCATGTTATTGATGGCATAAGAAAGAAGTCAAATGATGACTCCGTTCTCATCCGCGTGAACACAAAAGAGGGCGGACAGAAATGGTATCCAACATATCTAGGAAGCTGGAAAACGCATCCCGACAGTGCTGTCGATATAGCGGTGATGAAATTCGGCAGCAGCGGCGTGCAATTCGATCATATTTGCTGGCCCGACCATGCATTTGTAGGCTCAAACGACATTTTCAAATACGGCATTGAATTGGCCGATGAAGTGTACTTTCCCGGACTGTTTTGGCCGCATAGCGGAAAGCGCAGAAATATTCCCATTGTTAGAGCTGGAAACATTGCGTGTTTACGTGGCGAAAAAGTGGCCACTTCATTTGGTGATACTGATGCCTACCTAGTCGAAGCGCGTTCAATAGGAGGTCTTAGCGGTTCGCCCGTATTTATTGATTTGTTCGCGTCACGACGCGAAATAAAATCAATGACGGCAGCCGAGGTATTAAAGCCAGACGCAAAAACGCCAATTAGGCAAAGCCCTTCATCATTCCGTTTACTTGGTGTGATGCACGGGCATTTTCGCATTCCTTACGGCGAGACGGAGATTCACCCGGACACCATAGATGAGGATCAAGAGAGAGAAAAGCTTAATATGGGGATAGCAATTGTTATCCCTGCTGAAAAAATCCTGGAGGTCGCTACGCAATTTATGGCCGAAGAAACGGAAGAGATTGCAGACTACGAAAAGAAGAAACGATCTTACGCTGTGCCAGATAGCGTGCCGACTGCAAGAACACAGACGCAGAAGACGGCACAAGGAACGGAAATTCCTGTGCCGTCAACTGAGCAGTTTTTTAGCGACTTAGAGAAGGCTAGTCGCAAAAAGGAATAGCGCCGTCGCACGGACGGCGTAGCGCCGCCACGAATTGCGTGTTCTCTCGAAGCGGGTAAGGCTGATTCAGAACGGTTCTGGAATGCTTTCAGTCTGGCGAACAACTGCGTCGCGTTTTTCGACTTGCTGCAAGAAGCTCCAGAACATCGGTTGCTCATCAAAGCGCCGATTGTAGCGGAAGCTGTACTCGTTCAAATAGGTTTGCAAGTAGTGACGGCCAACTGAGTGATAGACGCCCTTAATCCCGTTCTTTACAAAGCTCCAGAAGCCTTCGATGGTTTGGGTGTGAACATCGCCAGCAACATAAATCTTCTCGCTGTGCCGAATGCGCCGATGGTAGTAGTTGTATTTGGTTCTCCCAAGGCCGTCATAAACCGTGTAGTCGTCGGTGAAAACAAGATTCGATGGCAGGACATGCTCTTTAATCAATCCTTGCACCGTGTCTTTCTTAACATCGGCAGTGACGAATGCGCGAACGCTGCCCTTGCGCTGAACCAATCCGACCACTGGAGTTTTCGCTTTCTTGTCCGCTGTGCAAGCGCGGCCCTGCATTCTCTGGCGACCGCCAAAGTACATTTCGTCAACTTCTACGGGTTTCTGACTTCCGCCCAACTTTGGAGCGTCTTCCGTCTCGTCCAGCATGGAACGAATCTGCTTGAACATGCGCCACGCGGTCTTGTATGTCACTCCCGTCTCGCGTTCGATCTGCTTTGCCGAAATGCCGCAACGAGTGGCCGACATGAGATAGATCGCATAGAACCAAGTAGTGAGCGGAGTCGGGGACTTGTGGAAGATCGTCCCAGCGGTCGGATGAACATGGTTTCCGCAGTGTTCACAGCAGTAGGACGGACGACTCACCACGCGGTAGTGCTTTGTTTTCGCTTCGCAGTTCTTGCAGTAAATGCCATCGGGATACAGGTGGTTCTTGAGCCATTCGAGACAGGCTGCGTCATCGGGGAACTGTGCTTGGAAAGCTTTTAATGGGAAGTTCTGCATTTTGGGTTTGCGGTTCATGTTTTCCCTACCGTGACTACCCAAACTGTAGCAAAATACTTACATACTGTCAAGGGATATTTACCTCCGCCAAATCCACAGCGCCAAGGATTTGCAATGGGCGGTCAGAAGTTCGTGATGGTGCGCACAGCGCGTTTGTGGTGAAAAGAGTAGAAATTAGATTAGCGAAGAGTCCCAAGCTGTAGTGCGCCGTGGAATCCGACCTTTCAAAAAATGAAAGATCGGGCACGCGGCGGTCCTTCAAAGGCTAAAACCGTCGGAATTGGGCGGCCAGCTCGCAGCGGTAAACTGCTGCGCCACTCAAAGTTATTGCGCGCCGACTCTTTCTGCAGGAGGCGGTCGTTGGCAGGATCAAACCAACAGGATGAAACCAAAAGGTTAGCATGGCATCTATGATAGAGGACGGACTGAAGTTCTCTTTGTCAAGAGGAAGTAAGTGTAAGCTGAGTTGCCCAATCGGTCTCTTGGCGCGCAGCCAGAGCCGAAGAAAGGAATAGGTCATGACAGATGCAAAATCCAGCACGCCAAACCGAGTAGTCAATGGCCCTCGCCAAAAAAACGAAGAATGGGACCGAGTGGTCAACGGGCCAAGCGAGGACGATGAAAAGGTAGACCAACTGGTCAACGGACCAATCGACAAGGATGAAAAGAGCGAGTGCGCCTAACCGCTCGAACATCGCACAATCAACAGCGACTGCGTCATGATCGGGGTGGGTGGAACCTCCAAGTCAGGTATGAGCAAATCCTAGAGTATAGATTGGCTCAAGTGCCAGGCTGGTCTTAAAGGATCCGGCGAGGGACAGCATAAGTTAACCTTCCGATCGAGAGGCAGACCATAATCGGCTCCTGTTGGGAAACGTGCCCACAGGAGCCTTCCTATTTGAGGCCTGGTGCTATGCCATCAGGATCGGCCGAGCCCGCACAACACCTTACGCACCTGCATCATCCTGGACACTCGGCTAGCCGTTCCTGGCAGTCCGCAACCGCTTCCAATGCGCTACAATCCGCTCATACCTTGAAATAAATAATTGCGTGGAGGCATTTATGGATTTCGGCTTTCCGGTGATCACCGTTGCCATCGTCATCGTCATCATCTACCTGCTCAGCTCCATCAAGATCTTGGCCGAATATGAGCGCGGCGTCATCTTCCGCCTCGGACGCCTCATCGCGGCCAAGGGCCCGGGCGTAATTCTCGTCTTCGCCCCGATCGATCGCATGGTCCGCATTTCACTGCGCCAGGAGGCCCTGGAAGTTCCGCCGCAGGACATCATCACCCGCGATAACGTCACCTTGAAAGTCAACGCGGTCATTTTTCTGCGCGTAATCGATCCCAACAAGGCCGTGGTCGAAGTCTCGAATTACGCTTACCAGACCTCGCAGTTCGCGCAGACCACCCTGCGTTCGGTGCTCGGCGAACAGGAACTCGACGAGTTGCTCGCACACCGCGATAAAATTAATCTGCGTCTGCAGAGCATCCTCGACACGCACACCGCGCCCTGGGGAGTGAAAGTCGCAAACGTCGAAGTCAAGCAGGTGGATATGCCCGAGTCTATGTTGCGCGCCATGGCCAAGCAGGCCGAGGCGGAGCGCGAGAAGCGCTCGAAGATTATCCACGCCGAGGGCGAATTCTCCGCCGCACAACGCCTGGTCGATGCCGCTCACCTTTTATCGTCGGAACCAGCCAGCATACAGTTGCGCTATTTGCAGACGCTCACGGAAATCGGTGTCGAGAAAAACACGACTGTCGTCTTTCCCGTCCCGATTGATTTCTACTCAGGTATGCAGAACCTGCTGGCAGGCGCCAAAACGCCCACCTCGCCGGCAAAGAGCTAGAGGGTACGTGTGGTAGCGGGCTCTGCCCCGCTTGGGGTTAGTTTTTCCATGTCGAAATCGCAACAAGATACGGAGATCACGCTCGGCACCGGCCACATGCTGGCCATCTTCTTCATCCTTGTATTGGTTTGCGCTTTTTTCTTCGCCACCGGTTTTTCGCTGGGCAGAAGAACCGCGATCGCGGGAGTCGTGAATCCAATCGGCTCTTCCATCGGAATTTCAGCCACTACGGTTCGCCCGTCGCCCGCAAAGACGGACGCTTCCCAGCCGCAGTCTGCCGATTTTAGTTTTTATAAATCCGTAGGCGAGAAGAATGCCGACGCCGCACTCCCGCCTAGGAATTCAAAGACGCCGCTACCTTCCACTACTTCGAACGCAACCACGTCCGCCGCAGACGCTTCCGCAAGCGCAGCCCCAGTTCCAGTTCCAAAAACCGCGTCAGATGCCGCATCCGAAACACCCGGAGGCATCGGTTACTACGTGCAGGTTGCCGCCGTCACCCGCCAGGAAGATGCCGAAGCGCTCGTCGACGCTTTGAAGAAGAAGCAGTATCCAGCCTTTACCGCCAACAATACTGCCGGCGACAAGTTCTATCACGTTCAGGTTGGACCCTACAGTGATGTGAAAGACGCCGAGGCCATGCGTGCCCGGCTCATCGGCGATGGCTACAATCCAATCATGAAAAAGTAGGAGGGATTTGGTGATTTTGTAATCGGGTAATTGGTAATCGAAAATCACAATCAATCAGGGTTCAGATTACCAAACAACAAATTACACAATTACCAATTGCCTCGGTTCTATCCTCCCGCTCCGGCCATGCTGGCTTTTTCATCGTCGTTCCCTTTCATCTCCACCGGCACACTAGCGGATTTCAATTCTCTGTGGCTCAGTTCGCGCACCCGCGAGATGAAGTCCGCCACTTCGAACGGCTTGGCCAGTGACGGCACGCCATGGTCGTGGATGAAGTTTCGCATCTGCTGGTCAGTCTCGGTGGAAAACGTGAGCAGCAGCCCCTTCTCGAGACCAGGACAGTTTTTCGCGATCCACTCATATACTTCCTGTGTACTCCAGCCGCCAGGCATGCGGCCGTTCATCACGATGATTGCAAAGGAGCCATCTTTGACGCGCTGCTGCATGTCCTCTACGCTCATGGCAGTAATAACTTCGGCGCCCGCGCCGACCAACACATCGCGCTCAAATTCCAGCACGGCTTCTTCATCTTCTACCAGCAACACTCGCCCCGTCAGCACACTTTCCCGCACCTTGGGCACGGCCGTCTCAGGCATCGCGGCTCTCTCGCTCGCCAGCAAGCGGACCTCAACCGTCGCTCCGCCCTCTTCCCGGTTGCGTGCCACAATTTCGCCGCCATGTTCCTTGACGATTCCATAGCAGATGCTCAGGCCCAGGCCAGTTCCCTTGCCCACGGATTTCGTGGTGTAAAAGGGATCGAAAACCCGTCCCGGGTCTTTGATTCCGGGCCCACTGTCATCGAATTCCACGCACACGAACGAATCTTTCGTGAACGCGCGCACCTTCAACACACCACTGCCACCGCCTTCTACGATCGCATCCAACGCGTTGTTAATAACATTGAGGAAGACCTGCTCCAACTGATGCGGATCGACCACGACAAACGGCAATCCATCCGGAATTTCTCGTTCCAGCGCAACGTTGTTGACGCGCAAGTCGTAGTCGCGGAGCGCGAGTGACTCTTCCAGCACCTTGCGCAAGTCGACTTCCTGTTTCTGCGGCTTGCGCTGGCGCGCAAAAGAAAGCAGATTCTGCACCACCCGGTGTGTCCGCTGCGCCTGTTTGAAGAGCTTGCGGACATAATCGGCTGAACGGTTGTCCAGGTCCGCGCTCTCCAGCAACTGCGCATACCCGAGGATGGCGGTCAGAGGATTATTCAACTCATGCGCCACGCCAGAGATCAACTGTCCGACAGCCGACATCTTTTCGCTTTGCAGCAGTTGCTCCTGCGTTCGCCGCAAGTCTTCGTACGCGCGGCAGGTCTCTTCATAGAGCTGCACTTTTTCTATCGTCGTCGCCAGTTGACGACTGATGGCGACCATCAGATTCTCATCGTTGCTCGAATAGTGCCGGTCTTCCTTCCCCGCGATGCCCATGATGCCAATGGGCTTGTCTTTACTCCAGAGCACAACCCAGATCCAATAGGGCAAGCGATCGGCGCAAGCAAATTCCACGACCGCGGGCGGCAGGTGCGGCACAAAATCCTGAGTCACCACTTCCGCCCGCGAGCGCATCACCAGATCGCCCAACCCTTCCGGAAACGCGACCTCAGCCATCCGCACTCGCGCCTCGCTGCGCTGGCCCCAACCCGCGCGCTGCCGATAGGTCCCCTCTGGTTCCACCGCCAGATAGACCGAGCCAGTCTCCGCCCCGAATAACGAAATCACCTGGCGCAGCGTCAGGTTCAAAATTTCGTCCAAATCGAACGACTGGGTCGCGATAATGGCCATCGCGTTGAGTGCATTCAACTCCCGGTTGCGCCGCCGCATTTCATCTTCCGAGCGTTTCTTCTCGGTGATGTCGAGAACGAACCCCTGATAACGTTCGATGAGCCCCTGCGCATCGCGCGTGGCAAAGCAACTCTGCGCCACGGCCATGAGCGTCCCGTCTTTACGCCGGACCGTGATTTCAAAGTTGCGGACGTAGTTGTGCGCCTCGATTTCCTGGCAAAAAGCCGTACGCTCCTCCGGCACCGCCTGCAACACGCTCTGCATGTCGAGCGCCATCAACTCGTCCCGGCTGCTATATCCAAGCATGGTCACAAAGGCGTCGTTGCAATCGAGCAGATCGCCATCCAGCGTCGCTACAAACACGCCTTCCTGCGCCTGTTCAAACAGCATGCGGTATTTGTCTTCCGCCACTTGCCGCGCGGTCGTGTCGTGGACTATATGGATCGTGCCCTTCTGGTCTCGCGGCTCCGAATACGACGAAGTTGAAACCATCGCCTGGCCGCCAAAACACGGGTCCACGGCTTCGGCCAGACCGTGTCCGCTATCGCAATACGGACATCCCTTCCAGGGCTGGAGGTGCGGCATAACCTCTTCGCACCGATGTCCCAAAACCTCCGCCAGTGGCCGCTCCAAGCGCTGCAGCATCGCCTGATTTGCCTTCAGGATGCGGAAGTCTGCATCGTGCGCCAGGATCGGATCCAGTATGGAATCGAAGGTGTTCACCCACTGCCGTTGCGAGCGCAGCACCTGCTCGAGCAAGCGCAGATTTTCGACCGCAATGCCCAGCTTCTGTGCCGCCGTTTCCAGAAATTCCAGTTCTTCGCGCGTGTGCCATCGCCGTTCTGAACAAGCCAGCGACAGCATCCCGATCACCGATTTCTTGCCCTGCACCGGCAACCGCACCACGTGATGGATGCCGATATTCCTCAGTTGTTGCCTCTGCGGCTCCGATATCTCGGAGAGTTTCATCACCACGGCCCGGTTTTCTTCCAGAATGCGAGCTTCGGCCTCGCCTTCATCCGTCCCGGAATCGTCCGTTCTCGCATGGTCCGATGCCGCATGGTCCGATGGCGCATCGTCCGTTCTTGACCGGTCTAACCTCGCCTGGTTCAACCTGGTATTCCCAATAGCTCGCAGAAACTCCGCTGACAGGCCAGCATGCTGCGTGGGCACCAGATGGTTTCCATCCATCAACTGGAACCATGCCGTCTTCGCCCCGACCACGTCCTTCAGCTTCTCCATCGCGGTCTGCATCATGGGAGCATGATTCTGGCCCCGCGCAATCGTGACCGCCAGCCCATTCAGCACCGTGAGCCGCCGCATGCGCAGCCGCCAGTCATCGAGCACCGCCACCAGCATGCTCGCACCAAACAGCGCTTCCGCCAGCAGATAACCTTCACTTGGAATGTGATTGGAAAATGGAAGGCGCTTCAGATTCAACGTCATCAGGCCGGCAATGCAAACGAAAAGGAGAGGCCCCACTCCAATCCGTCCCCAGCGGCTCCGAATCAACTCGAGAGCTGCTCCGACGACCAGCAGCCGGCACGCTATTTCCAATCCCAGCCCGAAGTTTTTCAACTCCGGGAAATACATGGGCTGCATGGCCGCGCAGACCGTCATCACCCATGAAAGCGCTAACGCAGCCATCAGCCTTCGGCGCGCTCCGACCAACATCAGCGCCGCCACCGCAAACAATCCCATCGCCAGCACGAAACCGGCGCCGGTGAAGGCCTCCGTCAACCTCGACGCGGCGTGCCACTCGTTCGGGTCCGTTAACCTGCCCCCAAGAAAAAGAACCGCTCCATATACAAACCAGCCCGCTCCCCACACCAGCAGACATCGTTCCCGAAAAACGCGGAAGAAAAGCAGACTGACCACCACCACGATCAAGGCGGAGGTCTCCCTCATCGTCAAACCGGGTAGGGTCAGCGTGCTAGCCAAATGCCATGCAGGGCCCATAGCTCAAGACTTTAGTTCAACACTTTGAAAACAGGCGGAGAAACACCAGCTTCAGAGATATCACGCGAGCCCGCTTCCGTTACCGCATTTCCGTGCCCCACTGGTTACTTTCGGAATGTAATGTCAGGCCCTAGAATGAGCGATAAATAATTCCAATATCATGGCGAACGATCGCATTCTTGTGGTAGACGATGAAGAAACCATCCGCGAAATTGTTTGTTCCATGCTCGGCGCAGCCCATTTTCAGACTCGCCAGGCCGCCAATGGGATTGAAGCTCTTTCCATTCTCGAATCAGGCGACGAGTTCGATCTCGTCCTCTCTGACCTGATGATGGCCGAAATGGATGGCATTGCCCTTCTGGAACGCGCCAAAGAACGCTACCCCGACATGCCCATCGTCATGGTCACCACTGTCCACGACATCTCCGTAGCCCTGCAGGCCATTCACAATGGAGCCTACGACTACCTACCCAAGCCCTTCGAGCGCGAGCAGTTGCTGAATACCGTCCGCCGCGCCCTCGAGAATCGCCGCCTCAAACGCGAAAACGATGCTTACCGCACCAACCTCGAGGCGCTCGTTGCCGCTCGCACGCAGCAATGGAAGACCGCTCTTTCCAAGCTCGAGGAGTCTTACGACATCACCCTCGAAGCTTTGGGCGACGCGCTCGATCTCAAAGATGCCGAAACCGAGCATCACTCCAAGCGTGTCACTGCCTACACCATCGCCATCGCCCGAAAAATGGGATTGCCCAAAGAAGAAATCAGAATCATCGCGCGCGGCGCTTTCTTGCACGACATTGGCAAGATGGCGATTCCCGACGATATTCTCACCAAGCCCGGCAAGCTCACCGACGCTGAAATGGCCATTATGAAGGAGCACTGCTACCGGGGATACAAGATTCTCTCCCGCATCCCGTTTCTAGCCGAGGCCGCCGAAATCGTTTACTCCCACCAGGAGCGTTATGACGGATTAGGATATCCGCGCGGACTGAAGGGCGAGGAAATTCCGCTGGGCGCAAGAATCTTCGCCATCGCCGATACGCTCGATGCCATGCGGTCCGACCGCCCTTACCGCAAAGCTCAAAGCATCGAGGCTGTCCGCAAAGAAATCGAAGCCTGGGCCGGCCGCCAGTTCGATCCCCAAATCGTCAAAGTTTTTCTGGAAATGCCCGACAATATCTGGGAAGACCTGCGAAAAGACATCAACGCCGCGAACTCGTCGATCCCAAAAGTGTAACCGCGGACAGAAGTATCACGAGGCGCTTGGTCTCCAGGTTTTCCTTCGTGAACCTCAGTGCCCTCTCTGGTTAAAGCCCTTCGTTTCCAGCAGCGCAGTTTCTCTCGCAGCATTCTTTCGCTGCAACTCGGAAGCCAAGCCCCGTTCTATCAGTTGAAGCGTATAAGGGAAGCTATAAGCTTGGTTTTGATACTCAGTCCCAAGATGCAGACGAGATCCGCAAACGGGATCGAAGGAGAGATCCAATGAAGGCCACCGCTCTTGCTATCTGCAGCCTTATTGTTCTAAGTTACGTTTCAATGGCGCAGCCCACCACCATCAGCCCGGTGCCCAACACCATCTCCGTCGGCGCCGACGGCAAATTTGAAACCGCGCCGGATACTGCGCTCATCCAATTCAACATTTCGGCCCAGGCGGACACCGCAAAAGAAGCGTACGATCAAGCGGCCAAACAGGCCGAGTCCACACGCCAGGTTTTGCGCGCCAACGGCATCGATCCCAAGTCCGCCGAGATCGGCTTCTTCTCGGTCAATCCCCAGTACGATTGGAAAAACCAGAAACACAAAATCATCGGCTACCAGGTGACCACCAGCGTCACGCTGAAGCTCAAGGACTTCTCAAAGATCGGCCCCGTCACCGAACAGCTCGCCGACGCGAGCGTTGGTGAAAGCCAGTCGCTCAGTTACACGCTCGATTCGACCGAAGAGGCTAAAAGCAAAGCTGTAGCCGACGCCTACCAGCGAGCAAGAGCTTCCGCGCAGGCTCTAGCCAATGCCAGTGGGCGCACCCTCGGAGAGCTGGCCTATGCTTCGGTGGACACTCAGGAGAACGTTAGAATACCCGGACCGAGGCCGATGCGGGCCATGGCATCGATGGTGCAAGCCCCCGCCCCGACCGCGGAATTCTCGCCCCAGAACGTAACCGTCACCGCACACGTCAATGCCGTTTTCGCGTTGAAATAGCTCGTGTGAGAAACAGCCCGTGTGGCGCGGACGCCCTCGTCCGCGAAGCAGTGAGGCAAAGCCGCGAAGAACTCCACAAAATTCTGTTAAGCCCCCATTTCGACAATTTTCCCCGTAAGCCAAAGAATGCGCGAGGAAAATAAAATCGGAATCCATGTCCAGGTACCCAAGCTGAAATTGATACAATTAAGAACTCAAAGATTTAGCGGCCATTCCTCCTAACACTATGATTCTAAAGGACACAAAAAACAATTTGTCTTCGTCCACCGGACGCGAAAAGGCTGCCCCGCGAAAGGAGCACACACGAGAACTTGCACCTAGTCATTGTGCACGACCTCGCGTCGCGAAGAAATCCGACTAGCGTCCACCACAACTTCCCGTTGAATCTCCATCTCAATCGAGGTTCCGGGCTCAAGCCTCACGTCAGCCCCGCGCGTAAGCATTCCGACCGCCACGCCCGCCGCTCCTCCGATTCCCGCTCCGATTCCAGCGCCTTTTGCTCCGTTCGCTACCGCGCCGATCACCGCTCCCGTGGTCGCCCCGCCAGCAGCCTCCTTAGCTTTTTTCCCGGCGTCGCTATCCTGCTGGATCGTTCCCTCAGAATCCTTCATCGACGTCTTCTCCGCCCCCGGAGTATTTTCCACCGAGCCGCCCAGCAGCACCGTATAGCCGTTGGGATAAATCATCGAAGTGAAATGAATGAGCACCTCGGCGCGTCCCTTTATATGCCCACCCCGCTGCACGCGCTCAACCTTTCCCTGTATATATGTCCCCGCCGGAATCACGATCCGTTCGTCAACAACATATGGAAACGCGACCTCCGCATAGACCGGGTCGCCGTCCTTGGCCGTCTTCGTCGAAATTGCCTGCTTCAGCGTCAGCGGAATCTCCGTTCCCACAGGAATGGTCAACATAGGCTTCGCGGCCACGGCCGCGACCGAAGGCGAAGGAGGAAATGTTGGAGAAGAAGGAGCGGCAGCAGCAGGCGCGTCCACCCCAGAGCCCTGCGTCGACTGCGCCGCCGCGATCCCAACCAACAGCAGTACGCAGATGCAACCAACACGTATCTTCATATGTTCACCTTTAGAAAAACTATTAGCTAAACACTTGCAAACTCAGATGCCGACAAACAAGCATCAAGTTAGCTAGCGAAACCTCGGCTGAAACAAGCTATCTGAAAGTAACTTTGCCGAAACCGCTGAGCTGAGACCACGTCCCAATTCTTCATTTCAGAAAGCGGTTAATACTGAAAACTGGGAACTGAGAACTAAAAAGAACTACCCGCTGCTTCTCCGCCCCCGGCTCTCCAGCACATTGCCCATAAACTGCGACTGCAGTTTCTGCGCGCAACCCTCGCCACAAACATGCATCGCGCCTTCCCGCAGCGCCAGTGACTCATCCCATGGCGCCAGATGCATCACCGGTAGCCCGTAATCGTCAATCGAGCTCCACATCACCCACCAGCGGTCAGCTCCGCCTTTGAGCACTCCGCAATTAGGCCCAGCGCAACGATAAAAAGGACTTGGAACAAATGGAATAGTGTCGGGCATGGTCAACCTGCATACACCCGTAATTGTAGCTGAGGGGTCTGCAACGGACCATGGTTTGGAGGCGGCAAGCGACGAGTCTACTTGTACAACAAATATTTTTCCCGCAACCGCAGAAACGCGTCCAGCCGTTCCTGCCAATTCTCGTCAATCCGCCGCGGATCCTCTCCGGCTGCGATCCCGTCGAACACCGCCTTATTCACCAGCAAATCCGCCATCCGCTCCAATTTGAAATCGTTCGGATACAGCTTGTGCAGCGCCGATGCCAGCTCAATGCCCAACTCCGGAGAGTCGAGCATATTTCGATCGAGAACGATGATGTTCACGCCTTCACAGCGTTCGCCCGCAAAATTACTCGATGATGGGGTAAACACCACCGGCACGAATCGCACACTTTGAATGTCGCGCCCGTTCAAGTAAGCCGCCAATTCCCTGCCCTTGATCCAGGGAGCGCCCACCACCCCGAACGGCGTATCCGTTCCTCTTCCGACCGAAACGTTCGTCCCTTCAATCATCGCGACCCCCGGATAGAGCGTCGCCTCTGTCAAGCTCCGCAAATTGGGCGAAGTGTTCACCCATGCAAGCCCAGTCGAATCGAACCAATCTCCCCGCTGCCAACCTTGCATCTCAACCACGTCGAGTCGGGCTCCAATATGCCGCTCCGCGTTCACCATTTTCGCCAGCTCAGCTAGTGTCATCCCATGCCGCACCGGCTCTGGAAAATAATTCGTAAACTTCTCCATCCCCTCATCAGAAATCGGCCCTTGCACAAACGACCCCGTGATCGGATTCGGCCGATCCAGAATCACAACCTCAACCCCCGCCTTCGCGCACGCTTCCAGAAAATATCCAACCGTGGCCTCATAGGTGTAGAACCGCGCGCCCACATCCGCCACGTCAATCACCACCGCATCCAGCCGCTTCAGGATCTCCATCGGCGGGCGCCGCACCGCGTCCGTCGCCCCATATACGCTGTAGACCTCGACCCCGGTGGCAGCATCCTTCATATTCTTGACATCAGTCGTATCCAGCGTCCCCGTCACCCCATGCTCCGGACTAAAAATTGCGTCCAGCGAAATCCCCGGCACGCTGGCCAGCACATCAATCGTCCGCCGTCCTTCGGAGTCCACTCCAGTCTGATTCGTCAGCAGACCGATACTGCGCGGAGCCCCACCCCGAGCCGGATGCAGCCCCGCAAACTTCGTCTCTTCGAGCACGTCAATACCAGTCTTCACGGTTCCGTTCCGCACCGCCAGCTTGCGCGCCGCGCTCTGCATTTCGTTGTAGCCGGTAATCGAAGCGACGCGCATCTTCTCCGCTTCCGCCGGATCAAGCGCCAGTGCCGCAGCCACAGCAGTCGCAACCTTGGTCCGCAGCGCCACCGCGCTTCCCTTCTCTTTCGGCGCTGTCATATTCGTGTGAACCACATTCATATGCACCGCGTTAGTCAGCAGCACGATATAAGTCTTCGTCGCCGGATCGATCCACAGCGAAGTCCCCGTGAAGCCCGTGTGCCCGTAACCGCCCACCGGTAGTAGCTCTCCGCGATTACTGGAAAGAGGAGAATCAATGTCCCACCCAAATCCTCGCAACACCGTGGAGTTCGCCGGCTGCTGCGGCGCAGTCATCTTTGCAACCGTCGCCGGAGTCAGCACGCCCCGCCCACCGTCCAGCAAAGCCTGCGCAAAAAGCGCCAGATCATCAGCGGTAGAAAATACTCCCGCATTCCCCGCCACGCCGCCCATCCGCCGAGCCGTAGGATCATGCACCACACCGCGCAGTAGGTGATGCTCCTCATCCTCCTCAGTAGGAGCAATGCGCGCCTCCCACGACGCAGGCGGAAGAAACCGCGTCTCCTTCATCCCCAGCGGAGCAAACACATGCTTAGCCGCATATTGGTCGAGCGGCTCGCCCGAAAGCCGCTCCACCAGCGCTCCCAATACAACGAAGTTAATGTCACTGTACAGAAAACCCGCTCCCGACGTATGCTCTGGAGCTTCCTCAAATGCAATGCGATATGCCGTCTCTTTCCCTTCCCACGGCTTCGTCAAGTCCATGTCCGGAGCAAGCCCCGAGAAGTGCACCAGCAGCTGCCGGATCGTAATATCCTGCTTCCCGTTTTGCCCAAACTCAGGCAAATACTCCGCCACCGGATCGTTCATGCGAAGCTTTCCCTGCTCCCAAAGCTGCATGACCGCCATGGTGGTCGCGACCACCTTGGTCAGTGAAGCGCAATCGAACACTGTATCGATCGTCATCGACTCGCGCCGGGGCACAAAAGCGCGGTTGCCGTAAGCCTGGCGATACACCACTTGGCCATTATGGCCCACGATAACTACCGCGCCCGGAATCTGCCCATGCGCGATGGCATCATTGGTGATGGGATCAAGAACGGCCAGGCGGGAGTCCAGCGAACTCTGACTGACGGCTGTTGCGCAACACAGAAGAACAAGCACCAGAATTGCCGATGTGAATTTCACGCTTGCTGTGACTCTACACGACGTTCCAACACAGCCCTCAAGCATACTGACCGTTCGCGGGCCCTGCTGGTAACTCGCATTGCCAACAGTTGCCCGTTGCTTGCAGACACGGCCGCGGTGATCCTACGCTCGTGGACCACGTTGGAATCGTGATACTCATCGGGGTGGTCGGTTTCGCCTCGGTCGTCGCTGCCATCTTTGCCCTGGAGTAGCGGCGGGGGAAGCGCGAAGTCGATAAAGCACGCCAGTGGCCCCAAACTGAAGCGACCATCGAATCGGCCACGCTCGAACCTCCCAAGGAGGGCCGGTATGCGCTACTTCCTACGTTTGGCTTCTCCTACGAAGTCGCCGGGGAACGCTATTCGGGCCGCTTTTCGCTCTTAAGATTTAAAACCGTTTCTTGCGAATTCCTGCTGCTCCACATGCCAGGACACAAGCTTCAGGTCCACTACAATCCGCAGCAGCCTAAGCTATGGTTCATCTCAGATGAACTGATCGAGGGATGCAAAGTCGCGCAGAAAATAGGTCCGCACGTGGCCGCGCTGTACCCCACGTAACCAATCGGCAACCGGATCGCTTTGCCTCAGCTGTTCAGTTTTGCTATAACCCGATCAGGCTTTCAAGAAAACTTTTGACCTCAATCGAAAATCCGGCCGCCGGTTTTTCCTTCCTCGTGCGCAATCTCGCCGCACAAGGGGATCGCTTTCGCCTCCCCTTTGGCCTGCTGGAAGACGCCATCGCCGCGCGCGCCTTCCCCGCCTGCTCCATCGCCGTCACTTTCCGCGGAGAACTCGTCGCCCACAAAGCCTTTGGCCGCTACACCTACGACCCGCCTTCTCCCGAGGTCACCACCGCTTCTATCTTCGATCTCGCTTCGCTCACCAAAGTCGTCGCCACGACCACCATGGCCATGATCCTCTACGAGCGTGGCCTGCTCGACCTCGAAGCGCCCGTCGCCGCCATTATCCCCGAATTCGCTGACGGCTCGAGTAATGAAGATGATGAATTGCAAAGTATTGATGCCCGCCACGAAGTCACCGTGCGCATGCTGCTCGCGCACAGTTCCGGCCTGCCCGCCTACGAGAAACTCTTCCTCCGCGCCCAAACTCGCGCAGAACTTTTGCAAGCCGCCTTCCGCACGCCGCTCAAGGCCACTCCCGCAGCGCGCTCCGAATACAGCGACATAGGCTTCATTATTCTAGGCATCGTCCTCGAACGCCTCGCCGACGAATCGCTCGACACGTTCTGTCAACGTGAGATCTTCGGCCCGCTCGGCATGACGCACACAACGTTCAATCCCGCAGCAACCTTGAAGAAATCAATCCCTCCGACCGCCGACGACCGCACCTTCCGCCATCGCATCATCCAGGGCGAAGTGCAAGATGAAAACGCGAGCGTTCTCGGCGGCGTTGCCGGACACGCTGGCCTGTTCTCCACTGCCGAAGATCTAGCCATCTTCGCCCACGCTATGCTCAGCGTCGGACACCCCATTCTCCGCCCCGAAACCGTCGCAATCTTCACGCAGCGCGAACCCGCGCCCGCAGGTACTTCCCGCGCGCTAGGTTGGGATACGCCGTCGGCCCCGTCGCAATCCGGAAAATACTTTTCATCCCGATCCTTCGGACATCTCGGCTTTACGGGCACCTCTCTGTGGGTCGATCTGGAGCGGCAACTTTCCGTAACTCTGTTGACCAATCGCACCTGGCCCGACTGCCAGAACCAGGCGATCAAACAGGTGCGGCCGGCACTTCACGATGCAGTAATTGAAGCTTTGGGGAAGAAGACCACTTGAAGCGCACAGCGCGGCCCACTGAGCGAATGAGGGCACGAACAACGGCGCGAACAGCAAACCTCCGCCGCCTTGGCACCGAGAAATCGAACTCCGCCTCCGTCGATCTCGACCGCAAATCCTCGCTTGAAATCGCGCAGATCATCAACCATGAAGATGCCAAGGTCGCGGCAGCCGTCAAGCGTGCGCTCCCGCAAATCGCGCAAGCCATCGATCTGATCGCCGCCGCGCTGGCCGAGGGCGGCCGCCTCATCTACGTAGGCACCGGCACCAGCGGACGCATTGCTGCCCTCGACGCCGCCGAATGCCCTCCCACGTTCAACCTTGATCCGCGCCGGGTCCAATTCATCATTGCGGGCGGAAAAAAAGCGCTCGCCGCAGCCGTGGAAGCCGACGAAGATTCGCGTGAACTAGGCCGCCAAGCCATGGCAAAAAAGAAGCCTACAAAGAAAGATGCGGTCGTAGGCGTCGCGGCCAGTGGGCGTACCCCCTTCACCATCGCTGCCGTCAATTACGCGCGCGCCCGCGGAGCAAGAACCATCGCCGTCGTTTGTAACCCGCGCTCTCCGCTGGGCAAGGCCGCGCACGTAGCCATCGTCGCCGAAGTAGGCGCCGAAGTTGTCGCAGGCTCAACTCGCATGAAGGCCGGCTCCGCGCAGAAGATGATCCTCAACATGCTCTCTACCGGAGCGATGGCTCGCCTCGGCTACGTCTACGGCAACCTGATGGTCAACCTCCGCCCGAAAAACGCAAAGCTACTCGAACGCGGAGTAAGCATCCTCGAAAAAACCGCCGCCCTCGATCATCAAGCAGCGCGGAAGCTCCTCGCCGCCGCCGGCGCCCGCGTCCCCGTGGCGCTCGTAATGGCGAAGGCAAAAGTGACCCGAGCCAAAGCCGAAGCTGCCCTGCGAGAATCCAAGGGCCAAGCGCGCAGAGCGATCACGCTGGCAAAGATCACATGAACTTAATCTGCGCCTCCCTCTGTGCGCCTCTGTGCCTCCCGTGGTTAAAGCCTTTTGTGGCCGTTACAATCGGAACTCCGCTCGCCATTTCCAACCGCCGCTGCCCTGCAATCGCAGCTAGAATGAGATCGGCGCTCCATTTGCCACGAGCCTCAAGCTTTGGCAGGCGTCTGAAGGTAGCCTTATGCAAGCCCCAGATTTTCAGCGAATGTTTGCTTACGATTCCTGGGCGAATCGCGAATGTCTCACCGCGATACGGGCCGCTGGATCCGCGGATAGCGTCGGACGGATGGCCCATATTCTCTCCGCAGAGAAGCTCTGGCTCGAACGGATTCAGAAACGTTCCCAGACCTTGCCGGTATGGCCTAGCTCGACCATTGACGATTGCATCAGGCTGGCCGATGAGATGGCGTCAGCGTGGCGAGATTATCTTACCCAGCTTGAGGCAAAGGCCCCCGGCGCTTCGATCGACAACAAAGTCGAATACCGCAACACCAAGGGCGAACCCTGGTCCAGCCGTCTGGCGGACATTCTGACGCACGTGCTTTTTCACTCGGCGTATCATCGTGGGCAGATCGCTCTGCAGATGCGCTCTTCGGGTGTGACGCCCGCTTCCACGGATTTCATTCACGCCGTGCGCCAAGGATTTGTGGAGTAGCAGATAGTCGAGATGTAACGAATTAGAGGAACGAAAGATTTACAGAATGGATAAGCTAGTAATCCGCGGTGGCAATCCCCTTCTCGGCACCGTCCGCATCAGTGGAGCGAAGAATGCCGCGCTCCCCTGCATGGCGGCGGCCCTCCTGACCGATGAGCCGGTGATTCTAGAGAACATTCCTCAGGTGCGCGACATCGAAACCACGCGCAAGCTGCTCGCCGCCATGGGCGCCGAGGTCGAACTCGGCTACGGACGCGCCCACCACCGCACCACGATCTGCGCACGCACGCTCAATGCTCCCGAAGCGTCCTATGAGTTGGTTAAGACCATGCGCGCCTCCACGCTCGTCCTGGGACCGCTCCTGGTTCGCTGCGGCCGCGCTCGCGTTTCACTGCCCGGCGGATGCGCCATCGGCGCACGTCCTATCGATCTACACATCAAGGGTCTGGAGCGACTGGGCGCGAAAATCACGCAGGAGCACGGCTACGTCGAAGCCACCACCAATCCAATCAAAGGCGACCGCCTCCAGGGCGCCGAAATTGTCTTCGACAAAATTACGGTCACCGGTACTGAAGATCTGCTCATGGCCGCCACGCTCGCCGAAGGCGAAACCGTTATGCAGAACTGCGCCCGCGAGCCCGAAGTTGCTGATCTCGCCGCACTGCTCAACGCCATGGGCGCAAACATTAAAGGCGCGGGCACCTCTACGATTCGCGTCCAAGGCGTCAACAGACTCCACGGCGCCCGGCACCGAATCATCCCCGACCGCATCGAAGCCGGAACCTTCATCATCGCCGGCGCCCTCACCGGCGGCGACGTCAACGTCTCCGGATGCCATCCCGCGCACCTCACCGCGATCCTCCAGAAGCTCGCCGAAACCGGCGTAAAGACTGCGGTCAAGGCCGATTCCGTTCGCGTAATGGGTGACCATCCACTTGCGGCCGCCGAGCTGAACACAGAGGAGTATCCCGGCTTCCCCACTGACATGCAGGCGCAATACATGGCGCTGGCCACCCAGGCCGCGGGGACGTCAATCGTCACGGAAAATATTTTCGAGAACCGCTTCATGCACGCGCAGGAGTTGGTGCGCATGGGGGCCAACATCAAAATCGAAGGCCGCCGCGCCATCGTTCGCGGCGAAACTCCGCTCAGCGCCGCTGCGGTTCTGGCTTCTGACCTGCGCGCCTCTGCGTCGCTTGTGCTCGCAGCTCTAGTTGCCGACGGCGAGACCATCATCGACCGCGTCTACCACCTTGACCGCGGCTATGAGAATATCGAAGAGAAACTCAAAGGCGTCGGCGCCGAAATCCGCCGCGTAGGCGACATCTTTCCCAAACGGCGCGCCGCAGGGACGCCCGCCGACTAACCGGGCTAATAAGCCACACTTTAACCGCCTGCAGAAAACGTTTTTGTGTCGCCTTGATTTTGGGTGGCGCAGCGGTTCACCGCTGCGATAAGTGGCTAATTTTCAGATTCGGCTTTAGCCGCTGGGGTGCGACTGCAAATGCGGAAGGTTTACTCATTCCGTCTGCTACACTACGATCCCGAACGCCGCTCCACAGGCGGCGTCAGGCGGAACACGCGATAATCGCCAGAGTGGTTGATCTCGTCGACACTCCATCCCAGCGAACGGAGTCCCGGCGTCACCCGAAACGCGCCATCCCAATCACCGGTCACGATCAGATAGTCGGGCCGAGCCCGGCGGGCGATTTCGCTGATGGCCACAGCCGGCCCTGCGCCGCAGCGTCCATAGGTATAGCGCCGATTCAACTCAATCGACGGCAGAGTTTTCAATCCGACAAAATCAACGAGTCGAAATTTAGTGGCATAGGAAATGTATCCTGCATCGTGGATCAGGAGCGTTGCACTTGCGGGCAAGTGAGCATTGCTCCAGCCCGCAACCGAACTTAGCGACTGAGTAGCGTGATCCCTATGTTCCAGGAACTGGTTCCAATGAAACGAAAAGTGCTCCGCGGTTTGCAGGCACGAGAAGAGCAACAACGCATAAGCCGCTCTCCGAGCCCACAGCCATCGGTCGCCCAAGCCAGATGCCAAGCCCAACAGCAGAATCGGCACCAGTATATAGGTGTACCTGCCCTGATTATGCAGCAATGCTGATGGAAGCTGTTCGTAGTACACAAAAAAAAAGAGCGGCACAAAAACCGCGACGCATCGCCCCATCGTGGTGCGTGTTAGAAAAATCAGCGAAGCGACAAACACTCCCAACACGGCGACGAATAGACGTACGCTCGTCTGCAACACATCCCACCGATAGGCAGGTGGGGCGCATCCGTCCGCAAAGAAGAAACGTTTGGCTGCAATCGTCTGCGGAATCAGCGATCCCGTGCTCACTCCATACCAGAGCAGCCACGGCAATGCCGCCAGCACGGTAAGAACCCAGAGCAGCGCGGAGTCTCGTACCACCTGTGCAACCTTCCCGCGTCGTTTGCAGTCTTGAACAAAAATCGCGGCCAGAACAAATCCTGATAGAGCGACAAGCTCGGGCCGAAGAAACGGAGCGACTCCGCACAACAAGGCAGCGCCTCTCCGGCTCCAGACCGTGTTGGCCACGGCCAAGGCCAGAATCCATACCGTGATGCCCATCGCCATTCCGGTTTCAACTCCGTTCAACAACTGGTAAGGAACTTTCGCGATCGTAAGGCCCAACGCCGTGAGCGCCAGCGTGCCCCACAGAGGCAGCCGAAATGTGCGCCCCAGGGCCACCAGCCCGAGCGCGTAACAAAGTATTCCAAGCCAGCTAGCGGCTTCGAGAGCAATCAATGGAGGCAACGCAAACAGAAGCGCCCACAACAGCAGCACATAAGGGGCGTTCGTAATGCCTACGAGCGGAGGAGTGTTTGGAAAATTCGGATCGGCGTTCCAATGCAGAACCTGCGCAGAATGCAACGAGATGTAACTGTCATCCAGCGGATGGCCCAAACTGCCGGGCATCCTCTGATAAAGAATGCATAGAATAACAATCGCCACAGCCGCAATCAGATATTCGATCTTGCTTGAGTTGGCGGCCGTTTCGCTCGACTCTGGCACTTCGCTCGACTCTGGTAAGCGTGGCTCAATCCTCTCCGGCCCGACACCGTCGAGCACAACTCCGGTGCTATCGACCTTACCTTCCGCGATCACTTGATGCGCCGGCCTCCAACGCCGTCAGTCCGACCTTAGGACTTCGCTCATTCGCACTCGCTTTACTGAGCCCTCTATAAAGCAACAAACATCCCGCCGCGGCTATGCTCAGGACGCCCAGCACCCAAGCTTGCACATCGACCGGCCGCAGCGCCGGTTTGATCCACGAAATCCATAAAGGCCACGGCCGGGGAAGATAGTAGATCTGAAAGTTGCGCATCCAGAGTGGAGACAAATTGCGTGGCACTTGCGCCGGCGGCCCCAGGGTCGTATAGGTGTACCAATCTGCGCTGGGCGATGAGTTGAAAAACTGAGCCGTCGCAGGCGGGCCGTCGATCAGAGATAACATCTCGCTTGCGCGGGCAAAAAGCGCGCTGTGCTTGAAATAAGACCATGGGTCTTCCGCCCAGAAATAATCGGTCAAACCTTTTTCAAAAAAGAACCGTTGCGTCTCTACGCTGAGCGCCATCACCTGCACCAGCAAGCCCGCGCCAACGATCGCCACCACAAACCCTCGACGAACTTTTCCCATAGGAATAAAGGGAAAAGCCAGCGCCCACAGCGGAAGCAGGCTTGTCAGGAAACGCGGTCCCCAGCACCAGTCCCCAGCGACCCCCGCATAACAGGACATGAACAAGACCAAGGCCACGCTCGCATTCAGAATAACGAGAGCCACTTCCGGTCTCCGCCGCCACAAGGAACGTATTCCGAGTAGACCTAACACTAGAGGTGGACTGTAAAGAAAGACACTTTTTCCCGGACTGATAAGCAGCGTCAACAAGCCCGCAATCGGATTCCCCCACACCGGATGCCTATGCGAAAAGTTGCGCATCTTACCGCTATCGAAAAATGATCCGAAGCGCAGGTCGTTGTACGCAAAACAGGCCATCAGACCTACAGCGACACCCAGAAGAAACCATAGCCATCGCAGGCACGACGAACGCTCTTTACCGGGACCGCGGAGCGCCGCGCGAACCAACGCAACCGGAACACGAATTTCTCGAGCAGTGCCAGAGACCAATCGCGCGAGAGCGGAATCAGTTCGTGTCTGCGCCTTCTCTAGGCCGTCGCTCAACGGTTTCTCTCGCATTGCACCCCAATCGAGAGTCGATAGGGCCAAGGCAGGAATCATGAGAAGAAAATATTCCTGGTAGAGAATAAGGATCCCGCCCATCATCCCACCGGCCAGCGCAAGCTTCTTCGAATCCAGCCTCGCACTCAGGAATCCCAAATACGCGGCGCTGAGTCCAAAGAAAGCGTGCTGTGCGTTGTCAAAAGTGGTGCTCGACGCCGGCCAGATCAAAGTCGCAAAGCTCGCTACCATGGTCCAGAGGAATGCTTTCCGAATCTCCACCCCTAGCTCAAGATAAAAAAGGAACAACACCGGCGCGATCAAAGCCCCGACAATCGACGACGTGAGAGAAAAAAGAAATTGACTTAATTGAATGTCATGCGCATTGAAGTGGACGCCAAGCCACACTAGCGGCATAGACAGCACCGATGCCGGGGCTCCATAGAAGGAATACACGACGCCATTTCGGCCGGGCACCCCCATATCGGGCCCCACCCACGGATCTCGCACCAGTGGACGCCCCACCGTGATCCAGTTGTACGCCACATCGAACCGGACCTGCCCATCAACAATATCGATCCTTCCGGGGTTAGATAACACATAGGCAGACAGCACAAGTAAGAAGATGCCGCCGGCAATCCACCACCGCGCTGAGCCAGCTGCAGAACCGCTCTCGCACAAGGCCGTCGTCGAGCCCGACTCCGCCAGCTCCTCCTGCCGCACCCTGACCTCGACCGGCGGCAACCCTTGACCCACCGGAATCCTTGTCACTTCGACTCCAGGGCAGCCATGTGCAGCTTGGCCTCGGCGCTGTCTTCATTGAGCTGCAGCGCGCGGCGGTATTCTTCGCGGGCCGAACTCCTGTCTCCACTTTTCTCCAGCGACAGCCCCAGCCAATAGTGATAGTCATAAACACTCGGATCCATCATCACAGCCTGCCGCAACAGCGGCTGCGCATCCGCGTTGCGTCCCTCCAGCAGAAGTGCGCGCCCAAGAAAGTGCCGTGGCGCCGCTAACTGCGGTGACACTGTAATCGCCCGCCGCAGCAGCGGCTCCGCCTCACTATAATGGCCAGCCATCAGCTCAATGTTTCCGCAGTTATAAAGCGCGGAGTATAAATTCGGATCCGTAGCCAACGCTTGCTTGCAAAGCCCACTGGCCTGGTCGTAATCTCCCAACTTATTCCACAGCGCGGCAATAGATGCCATGCCAGTCTCAGACTTGGCATATTCCGGAGTAATGCGCAGCGCATATTCCAACGCGCGCCGGCCTTCCTCCTTGCGACCCGCGGCAATGTAAACCTCGGCCAGCGCGAACGCCGTATAGGTATTCTGCGGATCGATTTTCACCGCATCTTCAATCAGCGCAATAGCCCGATCATAAGCGCCGCGCGCGCTATATTCGCGGCCCAACCCCACCGATGCGTAAGCATTGCCCGGATAGAGTTCGTGCCCGCGAAGAGTAATCAGCAGGTTCGAATCCCAATAAGCCTGTTGCGGCAGCGAAGCGGCAACATATCCGCAACAAAGAACTGACACCGCCACTCCCTGAACCGCCGTTGCGCTCCACGTCTTGAGAGGCGGCAGTAGGCGCAGAGCCTTCGCAACCAGAATGGCAAACCCGATAGAAGGCAGATAAATGTAACGGTCGCGTACAAAATCGCCGTTCCCAAAATTGCGGAGATAAAGCGCCGGCGCCAGCCCGACCAGCAACCAGCAACCGGCGAAAGCAACCATCCAGTCAGTCGTCTTGCGCGCCCAAAAGTTAATCAATCCCGCCACAGCGGCCAGCAGCATAACCGGCAGCACAAACTGACTAAAGATTTGCGTCGTAACATACGGAGTAAAATAAAGTCCGGTCAGCCCGAGCGGAAGAACGAGTTGCCTGAGATAGAAAGCCACAACATAAGGCACTGTGAGCGCCATATCGCCATAGCCGTGCTTAACGTCAAACTGCAACGACGCATGCGAAAGCGCGACTTTGCGAAGAACGAAATAACCAGCCGTTACAACTGCATAAGGAACCATGCTGGCCAACGCGTCTCGCAGCTTCGCCCACGTACCAGTTCCCGTTCGACGGGGAAATAACCAGGCATAAATTCCGACCAGCGCCGTGAAGCTGATGGCCATTTCCTTGGTCAGAAGAGCACAGGCCAACAGGGTAAAAGATGCAAGTCGCCACGCAGCCTTGCGAGTGCCATCAGGGTCGCGTGCATTCAGAAACGCCACGAACGCAAGCGCGGCAAACATCGTCACCATGCTGTCGGAAGCCGCCGAAATCCACGCCACACACTCTATGTGAATCGGATGCAAGGCAAAGATGAGCGTGGCCAAAGCGGCCGTCCAGTATTCCAGGCCGAGCCGCCGCGACAACCAGTAAACAGCCAGCGTCGCGCCCAGATGAAGCAGAATTGCGCCCAGGTGCCAGCCCCACGGACGCAAGCCGACCAGCGCATAATTCACAATCGACCACGCCACAAACAAGGGCCGGTAATAAACCTGCTGGCGTGTGGTGTGATACCACAGATCGCTGACAAAAACTCTCGATAGACTGTGCCAGGAACGGATCAGCGGATTGTCGACAATCTGCGGACCATCGTCCCAGACAAACTGAAAAAACAACGTGCCGCTGTATAGCACGCCGGTAACCAGCACCAAGGTCGTAAGCAGCATCCTCGGTTGGCGAAAATATTTCGCCAGCAATTTCCAGGCGTCCTGTTCTCCAGCCGCCTGTTCGCCGCCGATCGTTTTCCTGTTGATCGGTGAATCGTTCATCGGTAAATTCCCAGACTTACACGCAGTGCTTCGTTTTTGATCTTGATCGAGCTTCCTAGGTCTTGAAAGCTATCGCCTTGCTCCAGATGTGCCCATCGTAACCTTCACATCTTCGTCGCGCATGTTACTCCGGTACCTAAGTGTCCTAATTCTCCAGATAGTGAACCCTCCTCCCTCGTGCGACGATCCTCGTATGGGACCCGCTACCGCCGCACCCGCCAAAGCGTCGTTCCCGGTCTTGTGTGTCGATCTCGACGGCACTCTGATTCGAGGGGATCTGTTCTGGGAGTGCATCCTTACCTTCCTCAAAACCCGGCCCCTGACGTTGTTGCTCGTTCCCTTCTGGCTGCTCTCCGGCAGAGCCGCGCTCAAGCGCCAGCTTGCTGCTCGCATCCATCTCGACCCAGCCAGCCTTCCTTATCGCCAGCCGGTTCTCGATCTGCTGCTTCAGGAAAAAGCTGCCGGGCGCCGCATTGCCTTGGTCACCGCAGCCGATCGCGAGCTTGCCGTGACCGTTGCCAACTATCTCGGCTTCTTCGACGAAGTGCACGCGAGCGACGGGCAGGTGAATCTCAAGGGCGCGACTAAGGCTGTTTTCCTATCGCAGCGCTTTGCCGAGACCGGCTTCGAATATATGGGCGATTCCGGCGCCGATATGGAGGTTTGGCGCAGCGCCCTCGCCGCTTATGTCGTGGGCTCGAAAGCTCGCGCCCAACAAGCGTCAACTGTAACCACCCTCAAAGCCACGATTCTCGAGGCAAACTCCGCCGCACCCGCTTCGCACACATCGTTACGGACCTGGCTCCATGCTCTCCGCGGTCACCACTGGGCCAAGAATCTCTTGCTCTTTCTTCCTCTCGCGCTCGCGCACAACCTCACACCCAAGCCAATTCTGCGCACTCTCCTTGGCTTCATCCTCTACGGATTGTGCGCCTCTGGACTTTACATTCTTAATGACCTGCTCGATCTGCATTCCGATCGCGAGCATCCGTGGAAAAGAGAGCGGCCCTTTGCCTCCGGCGATCTCTCTATTCCGCAAGGACTAATCGGCGCATTGCTATTACTTTCCGCAGCGCTTGGACTGGGCTTCCTGCTAGATTCCGCATTCGGCCTGGCGCTGGTCGGATATTCCGGGCTAACCATGTTCTATTCGTTCTATCTCAAGAAACTGGCGCTGCTCGATGTTTTCGTCCTTTCCAGTTTCTATAGTTTCCGCATCCTTGCCGGGGCCCTGATTTCCAGTACGCCACTGTCGCAGTGGTTTTTGGCGTTCTCCATGTTTTTCTTTCTTAGCCTCGCTATGGCAAAGCGTTACTCCGAGTTGTTACATGCCGGCAGCTTAATTAAGACTGCTAACTCAGGGCGTGGTTACCATACAGGTGACCGCGAGCTCTTGCTTGCTCTCGGCGTCGCCAGCAGCTTTTCCGCCGTCGTCATTTTTAGCCTCTATGTCCACAGCCAAGATGTACGTTTGCTCTACTCTTCGCCTGAAGTTCTCACTTTTCTTTGTCCCATAGTTCTTTACTGGCTCAGCCGGGTTTGGCTGCAAGCGCATCGCGGAGAGTTACGAGAAGACCCAGTTACTCTGGCCATACGCGACCCCGTGAGTTACGGAGTGGCGCTGGCCTCGGCTGCCGTCATCGCGGCCAGCATCGTTCATATGAAATGGTAGGGCGCTTTTATAAGCCTTTGGGCCCTTGAACTCTAGTTAGATTGTTTTCGTCAGGTGTTATATGTCCAGTCAATCCGCCACGAGCTTGCGCAAGCAACCCGCTTCTATCTTTCCGACTACTCGAGTGTTTTCGTGGGGCTGTTATCCGAAGACCGCCCACTTACACGTCCACAAACCGGCGTGGAACGATCAACTGCCGCAAATCCTTCAAGCCGCCGCGCCTGGCTCGCTGCTTCCCTATGGCCTCGCACGCAGTTACGGCGACTCCTGTCTCAACGCTGGACGCGGACTTATTGATTGCCGGCGCCTCAATCGCTTTTTGGCCTTCGATGAATCCACGGGCATACTCCGTTGCGAAAGCGGCGTCAGCCTTTCTGACATCGTCGATGTATTTCTCCCTAAGGGATGGTTCCTTCCAGTCACGCCCGGCACACGCTTTGTCACCGTGGGGGGCGCCATCGCGAATGATGTCCATGGCAAGAATCACCACTGTGCTGGAACCTTCGGCTCGCACATCGGTCAAATCGCCCTGCATCGCTCAAACGACGGACTCGTAACCTGCACCGCCGAATACAACGCCGACATGCTGCACGCCACGATAGGAGGATTGGGTCTGACCGGCGTTATCGCCTGGGCCGATATCCAACTCAAGCGCGTGGCCGGGCCGTGGATCGATATGGAATCCATCCCCTTTCACTCGCTCAACGCTTTTCTCGACCTCAGCCGCGAAAGCAACGACCGCTTTGAGTACACCGTGGCATGGCTTGATTGCTTTGCCGGAAAGGATCTTCGCGGAATCTTTTTTCGCGGCAACCATGCTGCCGACGCTGGCAAGGAATTCCATCCGAAGCGCAAAATGAAGTTGCCTTTTGCGCTGCCAGGCTGGGCGCTCAACCGTTATTCGGTAAAGGCCTTCAACGCCGCATACTACAGACTTCATGCGCGCAAACCAGGTCCGGCGATCGTTCCTTACGATTCGTTTTTCTATCCGCTGGATGCCATCCGCCAATGGAACCTGATCTACGGCCGACAAGGCTTTCTCCAATATCAGTGCGTAATCCCCGAAACCAATCTCGACGCCTTTGAGGAGTTACTTGATCGCATAGCTCTCTCCGGCATGGGTTCCTTCTTAGGCGTCGTGAAGCAATTCGGCTCGGCGCAATCGGCCGGCATGCTCTCGTTCCCGCGTCCCGGACTTACCATTGCTCTCGATTTCGCCATGCGCGGCGAGCGCACCCTCCAGCTCATGCAGTCACTCGATGAAGTTGTCTTGCAAAGTGGCGGAGCGCTCTACCCCGCCAAGGATGCTCGTATGAGCCCCGCCCTGTTTGAAGCCTCGTATCCTCGCTGGCGCAGCTTTGTCCCCTACATCGACCCCAAGCTGTCTTCTTCGTTTTGGCGACGTGTGACGGAGGCGCAATAACAATGACGGCGACAACAACCGCGACAAGAACACACACCAACGTGAAAAAGATTATTGTCGTAGGCGCCACTTCCGGTATTGCACTCGGAGTTCAACGTCGGCTTGCCCGCCAAGGATGCGAGTTACTGCTCGTAGCTCGGTCGCCCGAACGCCTCGCTGACTTACAAGCCGACTTATCGCTTAGGGGAGCCACCGCGGTCTCGACTTATTCGGCTGACCTGGCCTCGGTTCAGCAGCATGCCGGCGTTTTCGAGTTTGTCCGGCGCAAGCTCCCCGATTTTGATACCGTGCTTTTGGCTTACGGCTCCATGCGCGAACAGAAAGATTCGGAAATTTCGGTTGACGTTCTCCTGGAAGAATTGCAATCGAACTTTGTCAGCGCCACCGCCATTCTTACTCTCTTTGCCGCCGATTTGGAGCGCCGCCGCACCGGCTGCATAGCCGTCATCACCTCTGTCGCCGGAGATCGAGGGCGCCGATCGAACTATGTCTACGGCTCCGCCAAAGGCGCTCTTTCCTTATTTCTTCAGGGACTTCGCAGCCGTCTCCATCCCGCCGGCGTGCGTGTCATCACCATCAAGCCCGGACCGGTGCAGACTCCGATGACCGATCACCTGCCTAATCAAGCCCGCTTTGCCGATCCAGAACGGGTTGTGCGCGACATCGTGCACGCGCTCGAACGCCCCGGGCCCGACGTTCTGTATACCCCGAAAATATGGCGCTACGTCATGACCGGCGTTCGGCAAATCCCTGAAACCATCTTCAAGCGCTTATCATTCTGATCCATCAGCAAATCTTCGCACGCAGGACGATTCCAAAAATAAAATGGGGCCGCATCGCTGCGGCCCCTTATTGCTCCATTCTACAAATCAGAGTCAAAAGCAGCGACGGGAGTGTCCGCCCTACACGAAGTTCCTAGCGTCGTCCGCGTCCACCACCGCCACCCGAATGGCCGCCACCGGGACGTCCACCTCGACCACGCCGGCGGCGATTACGGTCACGATCGCCTCCCCCGCCCGGTCGGCCTTCGCGCCCGCCTTCTGGACGGCCCGCTCCTGCTTCCACCGAAGCAACCACTCCATCCACGCGGTTGAAGTTCGGCTCGTCGTCCGCGTCGAACTCCGCGCCGCCTTCGATTACAGCCGTGGGCGCGCCCTGCGACGTACCGGCCGATGTGCCTTGCGAAATCATCGGAGCAGCCGCAGCCTGCCCTCCGTCTTCGTCCATCTCCGGCGGTGGAGGAGCCCCACCCATTTTTGCCCGTTGCTCTTTCAGAATCGCTTTCCGCGACAGTTTGATGCGGTTGCCTTCAACGGCCAGAACCTTCACCAGCACCTGGTCGCCTTCTTTCAGCTCATCGCGCACATCTTTAATTCGGTGTTCTGCGACTTCGCTGATGTGCAACAGCCCATCCAGGCCGGGAAGAATTTCGACGAATGCTCCGAAATCCGCGAGGCGGCTCACCTTTCCTAAGTACGTTTTCCCCACCTCAGCCGAAGCCGTCAGATCGCGGATAATCTGCAAAGCCTTATTCGCCGAGACTTCATCGTTCGAAGCCACATTGACCTTGCCCGAATCCTCGACATCGATCTTGACGCCTGTCTGCTCGATGATGCTGCGAATCATCTTGCCGCCGGGCCCAATCACGTCACGGATCTTGTCCACCGGAATCTGCAGCGTGTAAATGCGCGGTGCATAAGACGAGACCTTACCGCGGCCTTCGGTGATTACCTCATCCATCTTCCCAAGGATGAACAACCGTCCACGCTGAGCCTGCGCCAGCGCCTCGCGCATGATCTGCGAGGTGATGCCTGCAACTTTAATATCCATCTGCAGCGCAGTGATGCCGTCTTTAGTGCCGGCAACTTTGAAGTCCATGTCGCCATAATGATCTTCCGCGCCCGCGATGTCGGTCAGGATCGCGTAGTTATCGCCCTCCTTCACCAGTCCCATCGCAACTCCGGCCACCGGAGCCTTCAACGGCACACCCGCATCCATCAACGAAAGTGATGCTCCGCAAATCGTGGCCATCGATGACGATCCATTCGACTCCAGAATGTCGGAGACGACGCGCATCGCGTAAGGCCAGTTATCCTCCGTCGGGAGCACGGATGAAACGGCGCGCTCGGCGAGTGCGCCATGGCCAATCTCGCGGCGTCCAGCGCCACGCATAAAGCCGACTTCTCCGACAGAAAACGGCGGGAAGTTGTAATGCAGCATGAAGCGCTTCTTAGCCTCGCCTTCAAAGCCTTCGAGTCGTTGCATGTCGTCGCTCGTGCCCAGCGTAGTAGTGACTAACGCCTGCGTTTCGCCGCGGGTAAAGACCGCGCTGCCGTGCGCACGCGGCAAAACGCCCGCTTCGATCCAAATCTCGCGAATCTGGTCAAAGGCGCGCCCATCGGGACGCCGCTTACGATCAATCACCTGGTTGCGGAAAATGCGTTCCCGCAGAATCTCGTAATACTTCTTGACCTTCGCCTTGGCCGCATCATCGTCTTCCGGCAGAGCGGCCAGCAGTTCCTTTTCGAGCACCCGAACCAATTCGTAGCTCTCCGACTTCGGATGTTTCGCGGTGTCAAGTGCATCGGCCAGACGCTCGCCGATCTTGGCTTCCAGGCTCTTGAAATAAGCCTCGTCGAATTCCGGAGGCGTCACCTGACGTTTCGGCTTGCCGACCTTGCTGCGCAATTCATTGATGGCGGCGCAAATCTTCTTGATTTCGGTGTGCGCAAACTCGATCGCATCCACCACCGTCTCTTCTTTCACTTCCTTCGCGCCCGACTCGATCATCACAATCGCATCGGAGGTGCCGACGACCATGATGTTGAGCAGGCCATCCCGCATCTCTGCGTAAGTGGGATTAGCGATAAAGCGGCCGTCGATCAATCCGACGCGGACCGCGCCGAGCGGGCCGAGGAACGGAATATCTGAGAGAGTCAGAGCCGCCGAAGCGGCGTTGATGCCGCTGACATCAGGATCGTTATCGGTGTCGGCGGAGAGCACAAACGCGATGACCTGGGTCTCACACTTGAATCCCTCGGCGAACATAGGACGCACCGGCCGGTCAATCTGGCGGCTGGTCAGCACTTCGCGCTCGCTCATGCGCCCTTCGCGCTTGATGAATCCGCCCGGAATGCGTCCGCCGGCGTAAGTGTATTCGCGATAGTCGACGGTGAGGGGGAAGAAATCGATGCCCTCGCGGGGTTCGGGATTGGCGGTAGCGGTGGCGAGCACAACGTTTTCGCCAAAGCGCACGACGGCCGCGCCGTGCGCCTGCTTTGCAAGTTTTCCGGTTTCAATGGAGAGTTGTTTTCCGCCTGCGAGTTCAACGGAAACTTTGGTGGCTTCAGGCTTCATAGTTCATCCTTTTTTGTAGGGCGGAAGTAGGCAGAAGGACATGCGCCAAGGTATGAAGTCCGCTTGGACGGGCGTAGGCCAGGGCCGCGGTTGGGAACGCACATTGTGAAGGCTCCCGGAGGTCTGGAAACCCAGGTCTGGAACCGGCCCCACACGGAGCCAGTCGCGCTCTTATTTGCGGATGCCGAGCTTGGAAATAACGGTTTTATAACGTTCCGAGTCGTACTTCTTCAGATAGTCGAGCAGACTACGACGCCGGCTCACCATCATGAGAAGTCCGCGGCGCGAGCCGTGATCTTTCTGGTGCGTTTTGAAGTGTTCCGTCAGTTGACCTATGCGCTCGCTGAGCAGCGCGATTTGAACTTCGGGGCTGCCGGTATCGGTAGCGTGCGTGCGATACGTGTCAACGACGGTTTGCTTTTGCTCTCTGGCTAACACTAACCTGTTGCACTCCTGTCTCTTCTCGTTTTCGTAACGTGTTCGATGGTAACACGCTGCCGTCGCACGTGGCAAACTGGCCAACCACCAGGTACTGGTGCCGTTTTTGGCGCCAGTACCAACCACCGGGTAGTTGGTCATTTTGAATTTGTCGGGGAAAACCGACACATGTACCGGCCGAAAAAAAACAGGCCGCCCACAACGGGACGGCCTGGTTTGGCAAAGTCCTCCGGGGAGGAGGGAAAACTTTGACCTGGATATTTGCCTACATCGACGCTGCCTACATCGACGGCGGAGTTGCGTTCGCCGTCGGGCTCGTAGAGTTATCTTTCTGTGCCGGAGTCGTGTCTGTCCCAGTGTTGCTCATCAGCCGAATATCCACACGGCGATTCTTGGCGCGGCCGTCAGGCGTTTTATTCGAATCGACCGGCTTGTCCTTGCCCAACCCGATCAGATAAATCTTGTAAGCGGGAACGTCCTTCTCTGCGGCCAGATACTGAATCACGGCATTGGCGCGGCGTTCGCTGAGACCATAGTTATAATCCGCGCTGCCGATTGAGTCCGTCCCGCCCTCGACCGTAATGATGTATCCCTTGGTAGTCGCGACGCTGGCGGCGAGCTGGTCGATGGCTTCCTTGGCTTCCTTGGTCAGATTGTCCCGGTTAAATCCAAAATGCACTGCCGTCTCGACCACAGGATGATAGTTGTCGAGGTTGATGACTGCATTGGTTAAAGTATCCACGCGCTGCGATGCGCCGTTAGCAGCCAACTGCGCCTTGTCGGCCTCGCTGCCTGCAGCCAGAGCTTTCTGATCTGCCGCCGCGGCTTGCGCCTGCACGTTCTGGATACCCGCTTGCGCGCGCTGGTCGACATCCCTCAGATCGCGCGAATTCTTCGCGGTCATGTCGTCGAGTTCATTTGTCTTGTTGATCAGCGGCGTCGTCTGTTGGCGAACGTAGCTCTTGCTCGTACATCCGATCGATGCCGCCAGTATCGCGGCCAGCATCAGGGTCAACTTCATTCGATTCATAAGCGTTAGGGCTCCTTGCCCAAAAATTGCTTTGCCCAGCTTTGATGCTTTCTTCCAGCAAAAGTATTGAACTAAACCCAATCTTCTTAAAGCACGGCGGATGCCATTTCACATTCCAAAACCAAACGGCTAAACGGCTTCGTATCAGCAGCTTGCAAAATGACACCGGACAGTGGATACGATCCGCCGCCACGCAATCACGATACGAAGCGTAAAAAATTTATACTGTCTTGCTTACAACCGTGGATTATAGATCTTGGCAATCCCCAACGCTAGCAACAATCTAGGTGCCGGTCGCGGAAATCAAGGAAGCCAATGCCCGGGTATCAAAGGCGTGGCGTTGTCACATGCCCACAGCATTGTCACATTTGCCGCCGTGTCACATTACGGGTGGAACCGTGATCCCCATCGTCGCCAGAACGCGAATCAGTTCTCGGCGAACCACCGCTGTCGTAGCCAGCAAGAAGCTTCTTCGCCCCTCATCCGTTTCGCTGAGGATGGGATGGCGGTGATAGAAAGCATTGAAAAGCTGCGCCAGCTGAAAGGCGTGCTTGGCCAGATAAGCAGGCTCTGTAGTCGCAATGCACTGCGCCACGATGTAAGAGGTTTTCGCCGCCGCCAGCCACAGTTCCCAGATCTCATCGCCCGATTCGCCGTTGAGGTACGTAGCGAAATCCTCTGTAGAGACGAGGCTTGCCTCGTCTCTGTCAGCAACGCCATTGCCCGTGGCGAGCGAGACGCGGCCAGCCGCATCTCTACAGAAACTTTCGGGGTCCAATCCGCCCTTCCGGAAAATATTGGAAGCTCGCACGACCGCATACTGCGCGTAAGGCCCCGTGTCGCCCTCGAAACTCAACGCCTCCTTGAAATCGAATGCGATGACCGACGTTTTGGTGAACTTCAGCATGAAATACCGCAGAGCCCCAATAGCGATCTGCCGGGCAATGTCGCCGCGCTCCGCTTCACTTAGCTCGGGATGCCGCGCATCGACCTCTTTGCCGGCTGAGGCGATAAGGGCATCAAGCAAGTCATCGGCCTTCACGCCAAAGCCCTTGCGCCCCGAGACCTCAATCCACAGCCTCGCCTTATCCTCTTCGCTCAGCGTATAGCCAAGTTCGACGGCGCAGCGCGGCGTAAGCGCAACCATCTCATAGGAAAAGTGGGTATAGCGCTCAGCAGCTTCGCCGTGGCCAAGTCCGCGCAACGCCTCGATCACCGTATTCTGCGCCTCCGACTGCCGCGCATCGATGACGTTATAGATTTCCGCCACATCGCCAAAGTGCGGATGCTCTATCTCGCCGTCAGTAGTTGAAATCCAGCAGTTATGCGCATTCGGATAGCGAAAGAATTTCCGGTACCCGAAATCGCGCCCCAGCAGCCCGAACTTCCACATGTGATAAGCGATATCTTTGCCGACATATCCGACCGTGCCATTGGAGCGGACAATAACCTTCTGGTCTTCCTCTGTGATCTTTTCTGCTTCGCCGTCCCCAGTGTCCTCTGTGCCCCCCGTTAAGGTTTCAGCCGCGGACGTCCCTGCCCGCCGCATCACCCAGCACCCTTTGTTCTTCCCGGACGTTTCGAAAGTAAGAACGCCCGCTTCCTTAAGCTTGGTAAACGCGGCATCCCAAAAATGAAGATGAAGTATCTCGCTCTCGCGGGGCAGAAAGTCATACTCAACGTCGAGCCGCTCCATGGTTTCGAGGTGGCGCCTGAGGACGGCAACCGAGATTAAGTCGGCAATCGCCGCCGTCTCGTTGTTTCCTTCTTCGATTAGGCGCAGCACCGCATTACGCGCCTGCAAGTTCGCCTTGTCCTCCTCATACCAATGCGAAACGCGGGCATAGAGATCCCAGCAGACAAAGTCAAAGCGCGGCCCGGCGGCGAGCGCTTCGATCTGAGCCCGCGACTTCTTCTCTATATGCAGAAAGCCCACCACGACGTTGGCGACCTGTGCGCCCGTGTTGTCGATATAGTTCTGAACGTCCACTTCCCTGCCCGCAAAGCGCAGCAGCCGCACGAACGTATCGCCCAGGATGGCATTGCGCAGATGCCCTATATGCGCCGCCTTATTAGGATTGATGCTCGAATGCTCAACCAGCACCTTGCCCAGAGACCGAGAAGGAAGTTTGGGCTGCGGTACTTTGGGTTTCGGCAGAATATCGGTGACGAGCGCTGCGGCGAACTCGGCGCGATCCACGCGCGCATTGATATACCCAGCCCCCGCAACTTCCAATTTTTCGAAACTTTCCACGCGGCCGATTCCATCGACTATTTCCTGTGCAATCTTGAGCGGTGACTTTCGCAGCTTCTTGGCTAGGCCGAAGGCTATGGGGATCGCATAGTCACCAAGTTCGATCCTGGGCGGCTGCTCAACCGTAAAATTAACAAAGAATATGTCGCGGTCGAGGCTATACGTCCGAAGTAGGAACTCAGCCATATGCTCGCCGAGACGGCGCTGTAAGTGGAGATACAAGGGTCCCTCTAAAGTGATTGAAGAACAGTGATTCTAGCAGAGTGCGCAGCCGAAGCCCGTTTGACGCAAGATGCACGCTTCCCTATGATCAAAATTCAACTGTTCTATGCGCATAGCCTACCTAGACTGTTTTTCCGGCATCAGCGGCGACATGTTTCTAGGCGCGCTGCTCGATGCCGGAGTCTCTCCAAAGCTTCTCGAAAACACGGTCGCCGCGCTCGATATCGGCGCGAGGTTGGAAATTTCGCGGGTAGTACGGAGCGGGATGTCAGCCACCAAAGTCGATGTCTACGCCCGTGGCGAAAAAGATCTGCCGCGCGAAGCTTTCTGGAAGCAGCAGGAACACGGAGACGGACAAGCTCACTCACATTCGCTCGCGCACCACGGCCATCGAGATGCCCATGGTCACGATCATGATCATGCTCGCACGCTGACCGAAATTCGCGGAATCATCGAAAAGGCAGCGATCAGCGCCACCGCGAAGGCAACCGCAAGTCGCATCTTCGAAGCGCTGGGCGAGGCCGAGGCCGAGATTCACAACACTTCCATCGACCAGGTCCACTTCCACGAGGTCGGAGCCGTCGATGCCATTGTCGACATCGTCTGCGCCGCCGTGGGGACAGAATGTCTAGCGATCGACGAATGGATATGTTCGCCGCTAAACGTGGGCGGAGGAACCGTCACCTGCGCCCACGGAACGCTTCCGGTGCCAGCCCCCGCAACATTGAAGCTACTCCACGATGCGCCCATCTATTCCTCGGGACCACAGGTCGAACTGGTGACGCCAACCGGCGCGGCCATCGTGAAGACACTATGCAACCGCTTCGCATCCTTTCCCGCTATGAAGATCGAAACGGCCGGATACGGCGCCGGAACCCGCGACTTCCCGGACCATCCGAACGTCCTTCGTCTTACAATCGGAGAATCCGCGGCTCTGGAAACCGCTAAAGCAACAGTGCCCGATGCCAAGGCCGCGCCCTGCACATCCAACCACAATGACACCATCACCGTGCTCGAAGTGAACCTCGACGACCTGAGCCCGCAGGTGCTGGCCTACGCCATGGAGCGCCTGCTGGCCGAAGGCGCGCTCGACGTATTCAGCGTTCCGGTGCAAATGAAAAAAAGCCGCCCCGGCACTCTGCTCACGGTGCTCGCCAAAATCGAAGATGCGGGCCGCCTAACCCAGGTGATCTTTGCCGAAACCACGACCCTCGGCGTACGCCGCCGCGAAGAACAACGCCAGACCCTCTCCCGCCGCTGGGAAAGTGTCGAGACGACATGGGGACGCGTCCGTATCAAAATTGCCAGCATGAATGGCAGCATCTCGAACTACGCTCCCGAATACGAAGATTGCCGCGCCCTGGCCGAAGCCCATCACGTCCCGCTGAAACAAGTGATCCAGGAAGCAGTGCAAGCGTATGCCAGCAGCAAAAGAAATTAACGATCTAAACAAATTAACGATCCAATTAACGACCCGAGGTAGGCCTAGCTAAATGCCCCAGGAGGATTTATGCCAATGCTCAATTCGTTGCGCCAGCTCATAGAGCGCGTTCCCGGCCGTCTCGAGAAGCTTTCCAAAGAAAAGGTTGAACGCAAGCCGACGCCCTCAACCTGGTCTCCCAAAGAAGAACTCGGGCACCTGCTCGATTCCGCCGCCAACAACCATCAGCGGATCGTCCGTGCGCAATTGGAAAACAGCCCAGCCATGCCCGGCTACGATCAGAATGGCTGGGTAACAGTACACGCTTACCAGCGCCGCGACTGGAAGGAAATGATGGAAATGTGGCAGGCCCTCAACCGCCAGTTGCTCGCCGCGGCCGAGGCTGTGCCCGAGTCCGCATGGTCAAAAACCTTGACCGTGGCCGGTTCCGAACCCCTGACGCTGCAGTTCGTTTTCGATGACTATGTGGCGCACATGCTGCACCACCTGCAGCACATTGGAATCGAAACAACCGACATCACATCCAATGCTCACAACGCGGCTTAACAGTCCATCATGCAAGATTGTATCCATGATGCACGGCCCGGGCCTGTATCTCGGTGGGGTTATATCAGGGCGCGATTTGTATCGGGAAAGGATTTGTATCAGGGCATGATTTGTATCAGGGTATGCCTTTAGGCATATCGCAAATGCTGCGTTATCAGAGCACCTTTAGGCGCTGGTTTTGGCAGCCCAATCCGGCAACAACTGTTCAGAGCGCGGATGCGGATGAAACCAACAATTCGCGCCACCACCATCAGTCACTATCCGGCGTAAGATGGCGGCGATATCTCGACCGTAAATACAGGGCGGCGGCTCCGGCGAGAATCAACGCCGCGATGTTGACCCGTTGCAGGGTGAGGACCAGAGTGTGCCAATGTTGACCGAAAAGATACCCGGCGCCGGCAATGGCAATGACCCAGGCCGTGGCGCCAAGAAAATTGAAGACCGCAAAGGCTTGCCAGCGCATGCGCAGCACTCCAGCCAGCGGTCCGGCAAAAACCCGCATGCCAAAGATGAAGCGGGCAAAGAAAATAGCCGCTGCGCCGTGGCGGGCAAACATATCCTCGCCACGTTTTATCATGCCTGGCGGGATGCGAAAGAGGTTTCGATAGCGATCAAGCAGCGGACGTCCGCCATAGGCGCCGAAGGCATAGCCCAGATCGCCGCCAAGCGTGGCGGCGGCGATGGCAATCACGATGATCCAGCCGAGATGGAGATGATGCTCGTGATAGGCCACAAAACCGGCCAGCAGCAGCGTGATCTCGCCCGGAACCGGGATGCCGGCGCTTTCGGACAGCAACGCCACAGCAACCGCCCAGTAGCCATAATCGGCGACGAAGGCGCGGACAAATTGAATGGTCGCGTGGTGCATGAAGAAACAGTTCTCAGTTCCCAGTTCTTCGTCCAACCCGGTTCTCAGTTCTTAGTCCAAGCCACTGTTCTGAACCGAGACCTGAGAATTGATAAGAAACTCGATGAGCGCCCGGTTGAAATCCTCGGGCGCCTCCTCGTACGGAAGATGGCCGACGCCCTCCAACGCCACTCGCTCGACATTGCGAAAATTTCTGCTCAACCGCTCGGCGGATCGAAAATCAACGGCGCGATCTCTTGTTCCCCACATGAGTAGCGTGGGGTAGTCGCGAATCTTAGGCAGAGCGGCTTCGAGTTCAGCGAGATCGGCCGTCCAGTTCTTTAGTATCTGCGCAGCATGACGGAACGCGTGGTTCTTAATTACCGGCATGCGGTAGCCCTGGAGCGAATCGGGCGGAATCTTTGCTCCATCGGCGAACAGGCGGCGGAGCCACAGGTAATCGAGAGATCGCCAGCGTTCGATCGTGTTGCGGAACAGCAACGAGCCTGCTGGGCCGGCGAGAAAAGGCGCCAGCCGCTTGCCGTGAGGCGACCATGGATTGATCGGCGCCACCAGCACCAGGCGCTGCAGGCGCGTGTCGTTGAATCTTGTGGATCGTGACTTTGCAGGTCGCAGCCTTGTAGGTCGAAGCTCTGCAGGTCGCAAATCTGTCGGCCGTAGCTCTTTCTGCCGCTCGGCACAGATGGCCGCCACCATCACGGCTACTCCACCACCGTAGGAGGTGCCTAGCAGGTCGAAGTCCCTGATGCCGAGAGCGTCCGCGAACTGTAGAACGCGCTCAGCAGTTGCGTGCAGCGAACAGTCCATGCCATCTCTGGCGGGCGAGAATCCGGCGCCCAGATTGTCGACGGCATACACGGTGGCGTGGGGGGTGAGCGCGGGGATGGTGAATCGCCAGGAAAAGGAATATCCCATAAGTCCGTGAAGCAGGATTAGCGGCGGCCCGGAACCGGCCTGGAGATAGCGCATCCGTCCGTCGGGGAAATCGAGCCAGCGCTCTGCGACGGCAACGTCAGTAGACGAGGTATCCGGTTTGCGGTTGCGCTCGCCGGTGGGGATAAATTTCTCTTCGGGATTTTGCGTTCCGATGGGCAACGAAACCCTCGCAGATGGAGTCTTACTAAGTGATATCGCCTCTATCGCTTCTTGGGGGAGCCGAACCAGGCTTCCCCACTTTTTGGTGCCCTGATGTCGCTTAGAGACGCGCCTTGCCGCATCTCGGCATGTGTCACGCTGCATCAGGGTGAAATCCGTGTCCACACTTGTCACACTGCGGAGACGGGGCGAGACCCGTCTCTACGGTAGTAGCTACGATGCGGTCGCAACTTCCGACAGCGCGCTCTCAGTTTTCTTCTGCTTTTTGCCCAGCAGCTTCTTCAGCACCCTGATGCCTTTATCCACGTGGTTCTCCTGCAGCAGAAACGGCGGCAGAAAACGTAGGATGGTATCCTGGGTCACGTTGAAAAGTACGCCCTCCGCCAATCCTTGCTCGACCAATGGGCGCGCAGGAATATCGAGCACCAGGCCCTGAATGAAACCGCGGCCACGCGCTTCGCGGGTAGCAGCGCACTTGTCGACCAACTCCTGGAGCTGCTGATGCAGGTAGCCGCCAACCTTGACGACGTTTTCGAGGAGGTGATCTTCTTCAACGATCGCCAGATATTCCAGGGCGACGCGACAGGCGAGAGGCCCTCCGCCAAACGTAGTGCCGTGCTGACCCGGCGAAATCGCGGAGGCAACACGCTCCTTAGACAAAAACGCGCCGAGCGGCAATCCAGCAGCAATCGGCTTGGCAATGGTGACAACGTCGGGCACCACGCCGAAACTCTGGTAGGCAAAGGTTTTTCCGGTGCGGCCCAGTCCGCACTGAATCTCGTCAAAAATGAGAGCGGCATGATGATGGTCGGCCAGGGTGCGGCAGGCAAGCAGGAATTCCTCGGAACACTCGAGGATTCCGCCTTCGCCAAAAATGGGTTCCAACACAATGGCGCAGGTGTTGGCATTGACGGCCGCGTGGAGGGCTGCGACATTGTTCTGGGCGACGAAGGTTACGTTTTCGAGCATCGGCTCGAAACCTTTGCGGTATTTTTCCTGTCCGGTCAGGGACATGGCTCCAAAGGTGCGGCCGTGATACGAACCCTCAAGGGCTACAAGTTGAGATTTGGCATCGCCTCCGGCCCGGTGTCCGGCGAGACGCGCGAGTTTAATTGCGCCTTCCATCGCTTCGGTGCCGCTGTTCGAAAAGAAGGCGCGATCCAGACCCGAAAGCTGGCACAGGCGCTCGGCGAGCTGCCCTTGATATTCGTTGTAATAGAGATTCGAAAGGTGAATGGCGCGGGCCGCTTGCTCGCGGATGGCCTTCACGATGCGAGGATGAGCATGGCCTAACGCGTTCACACCGAGGCCAGCCACGAAGTCGAGGTATTTCTTGCCCTCGAAATCGTAGAGAAAGACGCCTTTGCCGCGCTCAAAGGCTACGGGATAGCGGTTATAGGTGTGCAGAAGAAAGCGTTTTTCCAGATCAGCGATCTGATCGAGGCGAGACATGGCCTCATTGTAGAACGGATGGTTGTGGAATACCGCCGGCGTCAGTTGAGGGCACGCTTATTCGCCCGGACGCGGCTTCGGATCGCCTCTCGGGTTTTCTGGATCCAGCCCGGCCGCCGTCATGATGGCGCGCCCCAACTCTTCCGGCGACACAGCGAAGCCTTCGGTTGCGGCTTGAGCATCGGAAATCTCTTTGGCGTTTGGAGCTACAAAGCGGTATCCCCTGCCGACTACGGTTTGCAGGTAGCGGGGCTCGGCGGCTTCGTCGGCCAAGGCTCGGCGGATCTTCCGGATGGCGGTGTTGATTCCCTGCTCAACGTCGACGAACACATCCTTACTCCAGAGCGCGGCGGAGATATCTTCGCGGGTTACGAGTTGTCCCCTTTTTTCGACGAGAAACATAAGTAATTGCAGCGGAAGACCTTCGAGCCGAATCGGCTTGCCAGCGCCGTAGAGCTGAAAACGGGCGTAATCGAGCTCAAATTCATCGAAGCGGATCTTCTTGTCTGGCACGGCCAACTCCCGGCACACGCAGTTGTTGCGCAAAAGCCGCGTCTCGCACGCAAGTACGATCTCAAAGCACGATCGTCAGAAATTCTGTTCTGTTGCCCTGCCGGTGTCAAGCGTTGAACGGTAAATTTCTTCAGATCAATTCAGACGGCTTCAGACTGTCTCCATGGACGTTTTCCCGAATCGGGCGCAACATCACACTCACTTGCAGGATTTGCTCACCTCTCCGAAGCGAGCCTGGTGAGCCCAGTAAGTGAGGGGTCCGGCGAACGGGGAAGGTCCTCGGACCCCTCAAACATCTAAGGAAGGGTTTGGGCACGTCACCTCAACTTCAAGACAGAAACAGGCACACCATAAAATCCGCAAATCTCCCTCGAGCTTACCCTGCTCCCAAACCCTCTTCCCAAAACGCAACTAACAAATTATTCAGTGAGCTGCCGGACTAACAAGTATGGAATTCCACAAAACGGAGCTGTATTCCATAATTCATAGCCATGTTTCAATATTGGCTCTATAATTGCGGAACTCGCTCTAGCGAAGCGACTTAATCGGCTGTGCAAAACTGGAGGGGTGGCAGCGAAGTTGCTCACGCCTGATCGGCGTCGAATTGCTGGCTACGCCGTGCCACCGTTTCCAGTCCCTACGTGGGAATTATGAACCGCGAATTTGAGGCCCGGTTTACCGCCATCCTGCTGGCTCTCCTGACAGTTGCGGCCATTCTTTTCGCTGGTTTCAATTACAAGATCGAGCACCAATCCGCAATCCCTGACGATGGCGCGTGGTGGATGGAGCGCGACGGCCATCTGGTCGCTGATCGACTGGAGACGAACGGTCCAGCGGAGCGAGCTGGAATCCGGCGCGGGGACGAGGTGCTCAGCATCAATGATCGGCCAGTGGCCACTTTGGCGCAGTTGACGCAGCAACTCTACTATTCTGGCGTCTGGTCAAAGGCCACTTACTCCCTGGTTCGCGGATCAGTTCCACTGGATGTGGAAGTAGTGCTGGCTCCGGCCGAGCGCTCGATGAACGATTGGCTGCGGCTGATCGCGCTCATTTATCTGGGCATTGGCCTTTATGTGCTGCTACGGCGCTGGACGGCCGTCGGCTCCACGCACTTTTACATCTTCTGCCTGGTCTCGTTCGTCTTCTACTCGCTGCACTACACCGGCAAATTCAATGCTTTTGACTGGATTGTGTTGTGGGCCAACGAGGTTGCCTGGCTGCTGCAGCCGGCTCTCTTTCTGCATTTCGTTTTGACTTTCCCAGAGCGGCGGGAATTTGTCGCGAAACATCGTGCGGCGATTCCGCTGCTATACCTGCCGGGAGCGGTGCTCCTTATAATCCAGTTACTTGCATTCGAATATTTAAGGGCCAGCGCGAAGCTCCTCTTCAACCTGAATCGGGTGCATTGGGCTTATCTGACGGTCTTCTTTTTCTCGGCTGCGGCGGTTCTGTGGAACAACTATCGCCAGGCAAGCACGCCGATTCTGCGCCAGCAGCTCAAGTGGATTACGCGCGGCACGATTCTCGCCATCACGCCCTTCACGCTCTGTTACGTGCTGCCTTACCTATTCGGAGTGATGCCTTCACTCACCATGAAGGTGTCGGTGTTATCGCTTGGATTGCTGCCGCTGACTTTTGGCTATGCCATCTTCCGCTACCGCTTGATGGACGTGGATCTGATCTTCAAGCGCGGCATGGCCTATACGCTGGCCGCCGCGGCCATCGTGGGAGCGTATTTCGGGGTCGTCGCCGCCATTGCCGAACTGGTGCACATGCGCGTGCCCAGTTCTGGACCGATCGGGTTGGTAGTGGCGGTCATTGTCACCGCGCTGCTGTTTGATCCGGTACGGAAATGGATTCAGGAAAAGCTTGATCGGTTCTTCGCTCACGCAGGCTACGACTACCGTCGCACATTGATTGAGTTCGGACGAGAGCTGAGTTCAGAAACCGATCTCGACAAAATGCTGTCCTCGCTGGTCGACCGGCTGGCGCGCACGCTGCTGGTCGATCGCATCGCGATCTTCCTCGGGAACAATGATTCTTCTAGATTTGAACTGTCGAAATCGTTCGGCATCGCGCACGTCACCGGTCTTGACCTGTCATTTCTGGCGAAGGCGCGAATCGAAGATGCTGCCGGACACATTTTCTTCGAGAATACGCACCAGTTGCCGCGTGAAAACGCGGCCGCGCAAGAAGCCATTGCCCGCCTGGATCTCAACTACTACATTCCCTGCTACGCGCGGCAAAAGACTATCGCTTTCCTCGGTCTAGGCAAAACGATACAAGGTGATTTTCTGTCCAGCGAAGATGTTGAGTTGCTGCAGGCCCTGGCGGGGTACATCGGCATCGCCATCCAGAACGGGCGGCTCTATGCGTCGCTCGAGCAAAAAGTAAGCGAGTATGAGCGCCTCAAGGATTTCAACGAGAACATCGTGGAATCGATCAACGTCGGCGTGATGGCTATCGATCTTCAGGATCGCATCGAGAGTTGGAACTCGCAGATGGAAGTGATGTATGCCCAGCCGCGCTGGCAGGTGGTAGGGCGCTCCTTGAGCGAAGTGTTTCCCGCGGCTTTCGTCGAGGAGTTCTATCGCGTCCGGCAGAATCCTGGGATTCACAATCTTTACAAGTTCCGGCTGGCGACTCCGACGGGCGAAGCGCGCATCGTTAACGTCGCCATGGCGCCGCTCGTAACCCGCAAGTTCAACGTGGTCGGGCGCCTGGTGATTATCGATGACATCACGGAGAGGATCGAGCTAGAAGTCCAGCTTACCCAAGCCGACAAACTTTCATCGATCGGGCTGCTGGCCGCCGGCGTGGCGCACGAAGTGAATACTCCGCTGGCCGTGATCTCGTCTTACACGCAGATGCTGGCGAAGCAATTGCAATCCGACCCGCAAAAAGCCGGGGTGCTCGATAAGATCACCAAGCAGACCTTCCGTGCCTCTGAGATCGTCAACAACCTGCTGAACTTCTCGCGCACCACGGGCACGGAATTGACGGAAATCAGTCTGAACAAAGTGATCTCGGACACGCTGGCTTTACTCGAACATCAGTTCAGGGTAGCGCACATACAAGTGCAGGCGGAGTTGAACGACAAGCTGCCGCTGATTCTGGGCAACGCCGGGCGCTTGCAGCAGGTGTTCCTGAATTTGTTTCTGAATGCCAAGGATGCGATGGCCGGGGGCGGAGTCTTGAATCTAGCGACGCTCAATGGCGAATTCGTCAGCGTCCGCGTCTCCGACACCGGATCGGGCATTGCCCAGGAACACATTCACCGCATCTACGATCCATTTTTCACTACCAAGACTTCTCCCGCGGAAGGCCAAAACCGCGGCACCGGTCTTGGACTCTCAGTTACCTACGGCATCATCCAGGAACACGCGGGGAATATCCGCGTGGAGAGCCGCCCGGGCGAAGGCACGACTTTCACCCTGGATTTTCCTTTAATCTCAACCAAGAAGGCGGTCCATGTCTGAACTATCAACGTCTGAACTATCAACGTCTGAACTATCAACGTCGTCTGAACTACAAATGTCTGACTTATCAGTTTCCGAAGTCACACCGATCCCGCGCCGCAGCGCTCCGCAACGAACGCAACCGGAAAGCGCCGGCAGAATTCTAATCATCGACGACGAAGCGGAGATTCGGGAGTCGCTCGAAACTCTTCTGCAACTCGAGGGCTACACCGTCGAGGTTGCGGGAAGCGGAAGCGATGGCATAGCGCAGATCGGACAGCGCAACTTTGACGTGGTGATACTCGACCTGGCGCTCCCCGACAAGAACGGAATGGACGTGCTCTCAGAGATTCGTATGCTGCATCCGCAGCAGGCGGTCATCATGATCACGGCCTACGGCACGGTGGAGAATGCCGTGCGCGCCATGCAATCGGGCGCCACCAACTTCATCCAGAAACCGTGGGACAACGAAAAGCTGCTGGCCGACGTGCGCGCCGCCGTCGCCCGCCAGAAGGCGGAAGAAGAAAATATCCAGCTGAAGCGTGCGCTCAAGCAGCGCTACAACTTCGAAAATATCGTTGGCAAAAGCGAGCCCATGCTCAAGATTTTCGATCTGGTTGCGCAGGTCGCGCCGAGCCGCTCGACGGTCCTGCTACAAGGCGAAAGCGGGACGGGCAAGGAGCTGATCGCGAAGGCTATCCACCTGAATTCTGCGCGGCGGGAGCGGCCCTTCGTACCCGTCAACGCCGGATCTACGCCTCCCGACCTGCTCGAATCGATGCTCTTCGGGCACGTCAAAGGCGCGTTTACCAGTGCCGTAACATCGAAGAAGGGACTCTTCGAAGTCGCCGACCGGGGCACGCTTTTCCTCGATGAAATCGGCACCATGAGCATAGACACGCAGAGCAAGATTCTGCGCGTGTTGCAGGATCGCAAGTTCATGCATCTTGGCGGAGTCCAGGAAATTCAGGTGGACGTCCGCATCATCGCCGCTACCAACGTCGATCTGCGGCAGATGGTGCGCGAAGGCAAGTTCCGCGACGACCTCTTTTATCGCCTCAACGTCATCAGCCTTGATCTGCCTCCGCTGCGCCAGCGCCGCGAAGATATTCCGCTGCTGGTGCAGCATTTCCTGCAAAAATATTCCGAGGAAAACGAGCGGCCCAACCGCCGCATTTCAACTGAAGCTCTGCGGCCGCTGGTGAGCTACAACTGGCCAGGCAACGTGCGCGAACTGGAGAACACCATCGAACGCGCGGTCGTGCTCTCCTCCGACGGCGAAATCGGAGTCGATCTTCTGCCCGATCACATCGTGGGCCGAGGCAATTCGATACCGGCTTTGGACGCGACCACCGGGGCATCGCTCTTCGGCATCATGGAGGATTGCGAACGGCGAATTATCGTCGACATGCTGGAAAAAAGCGGCTGGAACCAGACCGAAGCCGCCGAACGCTTCCACGTCCCGCTCTCGACGCTGAATCAGAAGATCAAGCGCCTGAACATTGAGATCAAGAAGAAGAACAGGGAATGAAGAAAAAATGAGTCATCGGGTGATTGAGTCATTGAATCATTGGCCATCGGTTCGCGGAGCCGTTCGATTTTCTAATGATGCAATGCTTCAATGGCTCAATGATTCAATCCTCCGAAGATTCAATTGGGCTGATGTTCCGCCTGTCGCCTCTGCTATAGTTCCCTGAGCAGCATCACCTTGTTCACTCATGGCGCTCGAACTCGAACTGATTTCGCCTATTGAAGTCGCCAAAGACTTTGTTCTGGCGGTTCAGGAATACATTCTGCTCGCGGGGCAATCGCTGGCGAATTTCTTCCGCCGTCCTGTGTACATGGCCGACATGCTGCAGCAGGCGGATCTCATCGGCGTCGGCTCCCTGCCCATCGTAGTTCTTACCGGACTTTCCGTCGGCGCACTGTTGGCGCTGAATGCGGCCAGCACCTTGCAGCGCTTCGGCAGCGTCACGCTCATCGGCCAACTCGTTTCCCTCGGCATGGTCACCGAACTGGGACCGCTGATCACCGGGCTGATGGTAGCCGGACGCAATGCCTCAGGCATGGCCAGCGAACTGGGATCGATGATCGTCACCGAACAGATTGACGCCATGCGCGCCCTCGGCACAGACCCGACCAAGAAGCTGATCACGCCTCGAGTCGGCGCCACTGTATTCATGTTATTTTTCCTGACCATCATTGCCGATCTGCTCGGGCTCATCGGTGGCTATGCGGTCGCGCACTTATTGTTTGGAGTGGATACCAACCAGTATTGGACCTCGATCTGGCAGATTCTTGTCTTCCGCGACGTCTTCACAGGCCTCATCAAGCCCGTACTTTTCGGTTTTCTTATTGCCACCGTAGGCTGCTATTACGGGATGTCTACGCGCGGTGGTACACAAGGCGTCGGCCGCTCGACCACGCAAGCCGTGGTCGCCTCTTCGGTACTGATTCTCATCGTGGATTTCTTTGTTACCAAATTGATTTTCGCGATTTTCGGTTACAGGTAAGCGATGCCAGCTCCCACTCTTCCCAGCGAAAATCAGACTGCGACCGCCGTTGTCCCCTCAGGCTACGCCATTGAATTTGAGAACGTCTCCATCGCCTTCGATGAAAAAGTGGTGCTCCAGAACATTTGTTTTCAACTGCCGCACGGCGAAACGAAAGCCGTGTTTGGAGTCGCCGGCTCGGGCAAGAGCACCATGCTCAAACTCGCCATTGGACTGCTGCGGCCCGATAGCGGACGGATCTTCGTGCTGGGTGAAGAAATCACGCACATGACGGAACAGGAACTGTTCGAGCTGCGTCGGCGCGTGGGCATCGTGTTCCAGGAGAGCGCGCTCTTCGACTCGCTCAAAGTCTACGAAAACGTCGGTTTCCGGCTGATGGAAGAAAGAATCCCGGCCGAAGAAATTGAGCGGCGGGTGCGCGAGGTGTTGCGCTTCGTCGAGTTGGAGCGCACCTACGACATGTTTCCCTCCGAACTTTCAGGTGGCATGCGGCGGCGCGTGGCCATCGCTCGTGCCATCATCACCGAGCCCGAGGTGATTCTCTACGATTCGCCCACCGGAGGACTCGATCCGGTCACCTCGAATACGATCATCGAGCTGATCATGAAACAACGCGATGTTTATAAGACCAGCGCGCTCCTGGTGACCCATCGCCTGCAGGATGCCTTCACCATGGCCACTCACCAATTCGATAAGGCCACCAACCAGGTGGTCACTTTGCCCAAGGGCCAACATTGCGACGTACCGATGAGCTTCCTCATTTTGCGCGACAAGAAAATCATCTTCGATGGCGATGCCCACCAGCTAGCCACCTCGCGCGACGAATATATTCGCGAATATATCTCGTAGGGCGGATTGCAGAGGTCAGAGCTCAGATTGCAGAGGTTTCAGCAAGTCGGTTATTCAATGAACCAGGTTTTGGCTCCTGCCACAGCCTCTTTAAGGGTTTGCAGATTCGATTTCACTTCTGCAATCTGAGCTCTGAACTCTGCAATCACACGCGTCTTCAAATTTCAGGCCTTTTCTTCGCTTTGCCTGGCAACGCTGCCGGATTTTCGTGCACACGCTCGCGGAATCCGCCTTTCATTCCTCGCGCCAGGCCGATTGCCGATTCCCCAAACTTGTCGCGCAGATGATCCGCAGCCGCCAGCGCCTTCTGCCAGCGCTCGTGCTGCGATGGCTCCAGCAAATCGAGTTGCCCGGAACCAGATTCGAAATTCGACGCCTGCACTCCCAACAACCGCACGGGCGCACCCGCCTTCCAATTGGCGAAAAAAAGCCGCCGTGCCTGCTCGAAAATCTGATGATCCATCTGCGTCGGCTCGTCCAGCGAATGCGCCCGCGTAATCGTTGTGAAATCTTTATAGCGCAATTTCAATTGCAGCGTGCGCGCAAAATATCCGCCCTCGCGCAGCCGCCGCCCCACCATCTCGCTCAGCCGCATCAGCGTGGACTGCAGGCGCTCTGAATCGCCCGTATCTTCGTCGAACGTGTGCTCGTGGCTGATGGATTTCGCATCCACGTTTTCTCCCACCGCGTTGTCGAACCATCCGCCCGCATCTTCGCCGCGCGACTTCCCTGCCAGCGCCAGTCCCCATTTTCCGAAGCGATCTTCAAGTTCGCCGTCGTCAAGCCGCGCCAGGTCGCCGACTTTCTGAAGGCCGAGTGCGTGCAGCTTCTGCTCCAACACCTTGCCGACGCCCGGAATATCGCCAACGGCCAGCGGCGCCAGAAACTTCGCTTCTTGTCCGGGCAGCACCCAGAGCACTCCGTTCGGCTTGGCTTTCGCGGAGGAAACCTTCGCGACCAATCGCGACGTTCCGATCCCGATCGAGCAGTTCAATTCCGTCGCCGACTTCATGGCTGCATGGAGCTGATGCGCCGAACGCAGTGGCCGCCCGTGCAGGCGTTCGGTTCCTGTCATGTCGAGATAAGCCTCATCGACCGAAGCCATCTCAACCAGTGGAGAAAAATGTCCAAGCACTTCGTGCACCTTGGCGGAATATTCGCGATAGCGCTCCGGATGTCCATTGACAAAAATCGCCTGCGGACAAAGCTTCGCCGCCGTGCGCAGCGGCATGGCCGAGTGCACGCCAAACTTGCGCGCCGCATACGATGCGGCCGAGACCACTCCGCGTTCGTCGCGCTGCCCGCCCACTACCACCGGCTTGCCCTTCAGCGACGGATCAAACAATTCTTCGACCGAGACGAAGAAGGCGTCCATGTCGACGTGAAAAATGGTGCGAGAGATCGGGTCAGTGATCGGGCCATCTGGTGATCGGGTCATCGGATGATCGAAGTGCCTTGCAGAAGTGTACCGCGAGAGCACTGCGGCAACTCTGCTTGCCTTGATTATCTAAATTTTGCAATCATTAGCCGGGGCTGAAAAGCAACCTTCTTCGCAGATCTCGCAGAGGTCATACGGCTCGCGACCTTCTAATGCCCAGCGAGAGATGAGATCACCAATAGCCGTAGCTCGATAAGTTTATGGGTTGGTTGGATCGTGGGTTGGAAATTTGGGCTCCTGGCCCGCAAGTCCTTTGGGAGGGAACAGGCCCGCCTGCTTGAGCACCGAGAGCATGTTATAGGCGTTCCATTCCTCCGACATTTTTCCCGCCCCGAAGCGAAACAGGGTCATTCCTGAAAGCTTGATCGCTTTGCCGGTCGCAGGAAGCCCCATTCCCGGCTGAGTGTTCGTGCCCCACATCGTCCAATGCACCACGACCAAGTCTCCCTCGGCCACCATATGGTTGACCGCGAACTGCATGTCGGGCATCGCAGTGCGTTCGTCCCGCGCCGCCGCCAGATCTTCCGCCAGAGTGAAATCACGCTCATTGTTAGTGCTATGGGCCACAAAGTCGGCGGTATGGAAGTCGGAATACCGTTCGAGCTTTCCCTGGTCGAGCACCTCCTCAAAGAACGTCCGCGCCACGGTCTTGTTTTTCTCCTGCTCGCCCGCTGGTTGAGCTTGACAGGGAAGAGTCATGGCAACGATCAGTAGAGAGAGGACAAAAGCACATTTTTTCTGCATATAAATCTCCTGGCACAAGTGCCGTGGATCTGCCTCTTATTGCCGGCAAGGTCAGTGTCCGGCCTATACCTAGGTATAGAGTCAAGGAAAAATTCAGGAGGCTGCGATTGCGGCGGATCTAGAGGACTTAGGCCGATCTGACCTGATTTTCTGAGGCAGCGGAACGTTGAGTCCAGCACGGATTTGACGCAACGCCTCCATCAGTTCATCCCGAATTTGAATGGCGGAGCTGATTTCTTCGTTCATGGCTCGCAGCTTCTTCTCCCCAAGTTTCAATGCCCCGCGAAGGCACTCCTGTGAGCCTTCGTGATAAGGAGATGGCGCTCCCGTGTCGCTCGGCAAAACCCATAACTGCAACACGCGCCGGATTTCCGCCAGCTTGAAACCGAATCGCTGCATCTTCTTGATCACGGTGACGGCCTCAAGGTCGTTCTCGGCGTAAATGCGATATCCCGCGGGCGTCCGGCGGGGCGTACGCATGAGGCGTCGCCGTTCGTAGAAGCGTATCGCCTGCACGCTCACGCCGCCACGCTTTGCAAGTTCGCCGATTCTCATGCGTAGATGTTAACCATGGCCGATACGGGCCATTACGATGCTGCCGCGATCTGGCCCGTCGTTTGATCGGAGCGAAAGCGTAGCAGCGCTGCGATGTTGCCGGCGCGATCCAGCCCGTCATTTTCCTTGAGATAAAACAGTTCGATGTCGCGGCGGATGGCGATCGGAATGATGGCATCGCAGACATCGGCCAGTTCGCGCGTTGGGTGTCCGCAGGCCACGCACGACGGGACGAGGTGGGCGTCGAGGTGGCCGCAGTGAGTGCACTCGACCGCTCTGGCAGAATAGTTTTCGCCCAGGAAGATGCTCTGCACCTCCCCGGTTTCCAGTGCTTGCAGGACGCGGCGCAGACCGGCGACTCCACGGCCGTTGGATTTAGCTTGATCTAACGCTTCGTTCACTTTCTTAGAGGCGCGGTCTTTGATCCATCGCTTGAGGATGGCATCCGCATGAATACGAATTTCTTCATTGGAGACGCTGGCAACGTCGGCTGAGAATCGGCCAATCAAACGCTGCCTGACGTAAGGATGAAGGTGAGGCTCAAACTCGGGCCAGTTAGAGTCATGACAGCCGACGATGAGCCGATCCCACAGGCCTTTTTCGAAGTCGATCCGCAGGCGTTCGGCAACTGCTTTGAAGTGTTGGAGCGCTTCCTCGGCTACACGGCGTTCCGCGTGCCCGGCTTCGAAGCCTTTGTAGCCGTAGCTCGACGCGCTGCGCGAGAGCATGTGGACGATGGCTGCCCGTTCGCGCAGCTCGTCCAGGCGAAGATCGAAGATGCGGGCGCGCTGGCGGTCGACCACCGCGACCGAGAGCGCGGGTTGAGCGCCGAACAAGGCGGCGAGCGGCTTTAATTGAAAGCGGGGCTCGAGATAAATGTGCGTGCTTCCGAGCTGCGGCGGCAATTCGTACTCGCGCCAGAAATTTTGAGCGGAGCAGGCGAACACTGCCCTTCCCCTGGCATCGCCGCGCAAATTCGTGGCCAGATCGAGTACACGGTCGAGGTCGGCGTGAAGGGATCCATTTTTGCCTTGAGCGGCGGCGCTTTTCAACGCTTGCTTGATGACATCCTTGGCGACGATGGCCTCGCGGCGATGAGAACGATCCTGCGGAGGATCAGGCTGAAAGTAGAAACTCAGGGCGCATGTCCCTTTCGATTCGTCTGCTTGAAAAGCGGCCAATTCACGGATTTCGTCTCGGGTCATCATCTCGAAGCTCCTTAGAAATTATGAAATAGAGATGCTGGTGCGGAGCAGGATGTCAACGTTAGATTTTAATTTTGATGTTTCGCAGCGAGTTCGCGGGAGAACTCGCTGGCGATAGAAGGCGCGCTGCGCACACAGTCGCGCGCCCGCTGCACGGACTCGCGCACGGCCTCCGGATGCCGTCCGGTGATGGCGGCAATTTCAGGTAGCGAGAAGCCCTCGATTCCGTAGAGAAGAAAAGCTTCGCGGTCGGTGCGATCGACACCGCGGAGCGCGGCTTGCACCAGGGCAATCATCTCATCAGAATAGGCAGCCTGTTCGGGAGTGGACACGCGGCGATCGGCGATGGAGCTCTCGCGCGTCCATCCCTCGTCGGGCTGATGGAACTGCAGGCCGGGTTCATCGGAAGCCTCTACGTTCTGACGCCGACGGCTGTCTTCGAGATGAATGGATGACTCCAATTCCTCGAGGCGTGACGTCATCTCGTTCATGGCTTGCAGGGCGAGATGGTAGAGCCAGGGTTCGAGCGTCATTTTTTCCGGACGATCGTGGTCGCCAAGTGCGCGGGCAATGACTTCGTTAACGACCTCGGCGGTGGAAAGACCGTCGTTGGATTCGGAGAGGGGAATCTCCTCATCGGCGCGGCGGAAATAGAGCTCGCGGTCCACGAAACGCTCGAGACGCGCTAGATTGGCATCCACGTAGGAGCCGATGTCGTCGGCGGAAATGGTGGGCGGCGGCACCGCAGCCAGTGTCTGCTCGAATGGAACCCCTGGTTCGGGCGATTCCTGCGCGGTCCTGCGCCAGCGACGCCATTTGTGGCTGGAGCGGAGGAGTTCCTTATGCCTGCCAATCTGCTGTATAAGTTCGTCGAACGCTGTCTTGATCGCCGCGGTTGAGCTGGGAGCTTTCGCCTGAGCAGTCAGTTGCCCCGACGGCAAGCGCAGGTTCAGGGAGACGACCATCCCCTCGCGCGCTGAATTCTCCTCTACGACCGCTTTCAGGTGGAGCAAGTCCGGGCGGAAGACATGGAGACGCTTCTGGATCTTTTCGATCTGGTGGCTGATTTCTTTTTCGATGTCGGGAGTTTTGTGGACCTTGTAACTGACGTGAACGTTCATTTTCGAGCCTCGAACGCTGGAGAAGAATCGCTGAAGCTGCGGTCCCTTACAAAACAATTGTACACCCGGTGGGAAGGGGAAATTCTCGGCCACAGGGAGCAGATCAATTTCTCACCACGGGGAGCGCAGAGGTGCACGGGGGAAGGCATTCGCAGGGGAGCATCGATTTCGCCTGGAATGTGGCTCGCGGCCCTTATTTTACATACATAGAATGCTTCTTCAATTCCTCTGGAACGGCCACCGGGAACGGAGGGAAATCGTGCGAGGCCCCTTTGAATAGCGCAACGGTAACTTCGGAACGCCGGGTACCATCATGGACCCCGATCGTGTGCTTCTCATGTTCGGTATAGCCCTCCCACAAAGACACGCCGGCGTAGGCGCCGTCCTTGCGCAGGATGTAGTAGGTCATATCGACGAACTTTAGCTTGTTCATGTCGCCGTTGTAATTGCGGACGATGCGGTGCAGGGCATCCATGCCGGCATCGAGCGGCGACATGCCGCGGCGCATGTTCTCGACAATAGTGTGTGCGCCGGCAACTTTGATGTTTTCTTCTCCACTGCCGGTTGCGCCCGCGGAACCTATGTCCTGATCGGTGTAGCAGCCGGCACCGATGATCGGCGAATCGCCGACGCGGCCGGGGAGTTTGAAGGAGAGGCCGCTGGTCGTGGTCACACCGGACATTTCTCCCTTGTCGTTGAGCGCGGAGCAGTGGATGGTTCCGGTAGGCGGAAACAGAACGCGGCGGACGGCGGCCATGCGGAATTCCGGTTCGATGCCGAGCTCGGCGGCACGCTCTTCCAGGCGAGCTATTAGGCGGTCGTCGCGTTCTTGGCGTTCTTTCCAAAGTTCGGATTGCGGTGGGGGCGTTGGTGAGGTTGGCGGTAACGAAGGCGGCTTCCATTGCGGGTCGGCCAAGCCCGGTCCCCACCAGTCGTCGGAGGAGTGATACTCCTTCCACAGCAGCCAGATTTTGCGGGAGCGTTCGGTCAGCAGATTTTCACGGGGGAAACCCATAGCAACCGCAAATCGCTCCGCGCCCTCGCCAACCAGCATGACGTGGCCGGTGTGCTCGAACACGGCTTTCGAGACGAGCGCAACATTTTTTATGTTACGGACGCCGCCGACCGAGCCGGCGCGTCGGGTGGGCCCGTGCATGCAGCAGGCATCGAGCTCGACTACGCCTTCTTCGTTCGGCAGGCCGCCCAGGCCGACGCTATCGTCGTTCGGATCATCCTCTGGACCTTTGACCACGCGAAGGGCGGCGTCGAGCGTGTCGCCGCCGTTCTTGAGGAAAGCGAACGCATCGTCCAGATAATTGACGCCGTTATGGGCGCATATGATGATCGGGCGCTTGCCGGCGCCGGACGATCCGGCTGGGTGAGGAGCATCGTCTTTCTTGTCTTTGTTCTGGCCTTCCTTATCATCTTGCGCGTTCGAATCTTTCGTGTTCAGGCCCGTGGCCATCGACACAGCGATGGCGGAACCTAGAAATCCACGACGGGTGATGGACATGCATTCTCCGTGCTTGGGAAACGGCGAGAAGGATAACATGAAAAGAGATCTGATTCAGGGTGGATGGCCGGATTAGCAGCGGGCCCTTCCCGTGCCTCTGATCTATCGCCGACTATGCAGGTGGCGGTTCCTCGATACGAGCAGCGAGCGTATTCTTTACGTGTTCCAAGATGAACCGTTCGTCTTTCTTGCCAAGCAAACGACCAAACTTCGGCAAGGCAATACCAAAAAACACCATAGCCGGCGGAACGATAAGGCCGACCCATCTATCCCCGCTCATGTAGTGGCTCCCCGCTGCAATGTCAATGGCTGTCTTAATAAAAATCGGTGTTCCCATTAGGACTACTCCGCCAAGCCAGAACCGCATGAACCATCTCGACCATAGGGGCGAATCGAAGTAGCCCTCCATTCTGGTTCCTCCGGGCTCCGGCTCAAAGCGTGCATAGAACTGTCCGGCGAAGTCGTTCCGGCAATACTTGCGTCTTTGCACTTTGAACGTGTTCTCGCCAACCTCGCCCAGAAGCGGGAGGTTGCCTTTGTAGCCGGACAGGGAAAATGGCGTCCAACGCTGTTGGTCAATCGAACGCCGCAAGGCGTCAGCAACCGCATTCGGAGCAAGGGTGGAATGGAGCACGACGACGGTTCGACCCATAGTGCCTAGTCTATCCAACTTGGTTCTCGGAGCCCTTCACGTGAGCGCGATAGCGTTCATGTTCCTTGGCTTCGGATTTCGGCTCGGATCAGGCGCAATCCGACAATTGCTCGCTGCCCACATTTAGACTCCCACCACCTGTAGCATTCGCACTATGCCTTCACGGAACTCGGCTGGCTCCGTGATCAGGCTCAGTACTAGATAACCCTCTCCCGGAAAATCATAGAAGTGGCCGGGGTGAACGCTTACGCTCGCCTCGCGCAATAAGCGGATGGCGAGATCTTCGTCAGTTCCACGCGCCGGGACGCGGAGAACAGCGTACCATCCGCCCTCGACCAGCAATCTCGTGCACGAGGAATAGCTGGCAAGTTGGCGATCGAGCTCCGCGAGATTCGCGCGCACACGGTCGAGGATTATCGGCTGAACCTGGTGGCGCTGATCGAGCAACACCTGCGCGGCAAGCTGCACGGGAGCGTTCAGCGAGAGATAGGTGTCGGCAATGATCTCGAGGCGCGCTCCGGCTTGGGCGACCATTTCTTTGGGTCCACTGATCGCCAGCCAGGCCAGCTTCATTTGCGGGAGAGCGGAAATCTTCGAGACTCCGCTGAGAGTGAAGGTGAGGGCGTCGACGTTCTTGAGAAAGCTGCTGCGCGGTGTGCCGTCATGCGCATAGTCTAGAAAAACTTCATCCACAACTAGCGCCAGCGCATTATCAGCCACAGCATGGTCGCGGCAGAAGGCGTTGAGCGCCGAAGTTTCCGCGGCCGATACGTAGGAGCCGGTGGGGTTGTTGGGATGGACGAGAATCACCGCTCGCGAGCGCTGGTTAGCCGCTTTGTAGAGCGAGTCGAAGTCGATTTGCCATCCGTGATCGTAGAGCAGCGGATAGGGGACAAGTTTAACGTCGGCCAGATCGGCGAGGAACTCGAACAGCGGATAGCTCGGCTTAGGCACAAGAATCTCGTCTCCCGGATTGCAGAGCAGGCGGAAGACGTACGAGTAGGCTTCGCTGGTGCTGGTGGTCAGAAGCAGGCGCTCGGGATCGAAATCGAAAACCTCGTGCGACTCGCCATAGTAACGGCACACGGCCTGGCGCGCAGCAAGCAGCCCGCGGGGTTGCGGGTCGTAATGCATTGCTTCGGGATTTGCCAGCGCCGCGAGCACGATTTCGGGATCGGGGCGAATGCCGGCTTCGGTTGGATTTGAGACCGTGAGATCTAGAATTTTCTTGCCCGAGGCGCGCGCTTGTTCAATTGCTCTCGCTAGAGCGTTGGGAGCGAGGCGCCAGTTTGTGCGGTCGGAGAACATGGGTGAATGAAGGGCGAGAGTAGCAGGTGGAGTTGGGGGGGGCAAGTTGTGAGGGGAGCGTTATAGCCGCGTCATCCCGGGAGGAACTCCCAGCATGTTCAGCTTGTTGAAGCCGAAGGTAACGATTCCTGAAATTGCCCAATGAATGTACCACCAATGCATCTCGCTGCGGTAGTGGTGCAGTTCAAACTGCACCACTACCCTCGCTGCAGCTTGCTTTCCGACTAGAGTATCTTAGGGTATGAATTATTCCTACCGTTACGGGAGCCTGGTCCATGCCTAATGTCGAGAAGATCAGCATCGCGTTGCCGCCGGAAATGGTGGCTGACGTGCGCCAAGCCGTGGAGGCGGGAGAATACGCCTCCAGCAGCGAGGTGGTGCGTGATGCCCTGCGGGACTGGACGCAGAAGCGCAGCCTACGGCGGCAGGGTATCGACGAGCTGCGCAAAGTATGGCAGCAGGCGATGGAGGACAAGACTCCCGGTGTTCCGGTCAAGGAAGTTTTGGAGCGTCTGGAGCGGAAGTACCGGGCATTGGCGGATGCAGCCAAGTAATGCGGGTCGAATTCTCCAGCCTTGCTGAAGGCGATCTCGATGCCATCGCCGACTACATCGCGCAAGACAGTCCCACTCGGGCGGTGAGCTTTCTCCGGGAGATCGGAGCGCAAATCCATGCGATTGGACAGAATCCTTTGCTCTACGAGTTGCGACCCGAAATCGGCGGGAATGCGCGAATGGCAACGGTTGGGCGATATGTGATCTTGTTTCGGGTAATCGGGGAAGCCGTCAGGATCGAGCGCGTAGTCTATGGAGGCCGCGATCTAGTAGCGCTGTTCCAACCAAACAATGAATGACGAGGGCGGTGCGGCCGGGTCCTTCGCCAGCGTCGCTGATAGGTCTGCGTCCCGAAAGGGCGGCGAGAACAACGTTCACCTCTGAGCTAACCAGTCATTTTGTTAAAGTAGATCTGTGTGGAGTTCGCGTTTACCTAGCGTCAGTCTCGCCAGTGGACTCAGCTTCATTCGACTGGCCCAACAGAAGTGACAGCGCCGCGAGGAGCGCCACGGCCAATCCCGCCGCGCCGATGTGCTTGATTGCTACAGCCCACCGTGTTCCCAGCATGTTAAGCGGCGATAGCAGAAAACCCGCGAACCACCCCAGCATCAGCACGCGCTCCAACCCTGCCGTGCCGCGAAGCCAGAATCCGAGCCAGCACAGGTAAACGTAAAAGAACACGTTCGCGCCGATCAGCATCCAACCGTGCAGCACAAATCCAGCGGTAAACAGCCATCCGGATCTTGGATGGCCCCAATGCAGAATATCGAGTGCGAGAACGAGCGCGGTCAGAACAAGTGCCGCTGCGATTCTCGCGCGGGCTGTGAGCAACCGCGTTGAAGGCGATTGTGTCATTGCTGCCATTGACCTTACTTCTTGAACGCTTCTTTATTCACCACATACGGCATCTTGGTGACATCCCCGCCGTAGTTCCCTTCCAGAACGTCAAGCAATCCCTGCACGCAGCGGCCGGCCATGCCTTTGTTCGGATCGGGAGACAGGCGCGTGATTCTCGCCGCGCTGGCGAAGTGTGGTAAAAGCCGGCAGCGATCGGCGATGGCGGGATCGCGCAGCGGCGAATCGGCGGGCAGAGGTTCTTTTTCGTAAACATCGAGAGCGGCGCCGGCGATCCAGTTTTCACGCAAAGCTTTGGCCAGGGCGGCTTCGTCTACAACCGGGCCGCGCGACGTGTTGACGATCATAGCGGTCGCCTTCATCATGCGCAGCGTCGACTCGTTGATCAGGTGGTAAGTCGGCGTGGCGCTTTCGCCCTCGCGCAGCAGCGGGACGTGAAGGCTGATGAAATCGGCGGCGCTCAAGGCTTCGTGCAACGTGGTGTAACGAATTATGGCCCGCTCGCGGCTGATGCCACGCTGGAAGCGCAGGTCTTTCACCTCTTGAATCGCCTTGATGTAATCGTGGTTTTCATAGGCTGGATCGAAGCAGAGGATGTTCATGTCGAATCCAGCGCACTTCTTGATGAAGGCGAGGCCGATGCGCCCGGTGCCGATGACGGCAACAGTCTTGCCGGTAACCTCGTCGCCCAGAAACGGAAGGTAAGGATGCCAGTAGCCCCAGCGATTTTCGCGGGTCAAACGTTCGGCGGCCCAGAGTTTGCGGGCGAGCGCGCCCATCAGGAAGAAGGCAAACTCGGCGGTCGCTTCGGTCAGGACGTCGGCGGTGTTGGTGAATGGGACTTTGTACTGGTTGGCATCGGCGCGATTGATGTTGTCGAATCCGACAGCGTATTGCGCTACCACTTTGAGTGTGCCAACTCCGGCGGCGAAAACCTCGGCATCGATCGGATCGCGCAGCGTAGTGACCAGGCCATCTACGCCGGACTTCACCTTTTCGACGATCAGTTGTTTCGGCGGAGCTTCGGGCTTGGGATAGACCTCCAAGTCGTATCCCTTGTGGTCAAGAATATTGAGAGCGTCTCCGATATCGCAGGTGGCAAAAACGCGGATCCTGTGGCTCATGGGCTGCAACAGTGTATCGCGAATTGCTCGTGAAGGCCGGGCGTTCTCGCTCTCTGGGCTACCGCGACACCAGGGCCGGCGAGACGCCGGCGCTACGCTATTGTTCGCGTGGTTCCGGACGTGGACTGGCGGACGCTGCCTGGGCATGATGGCGGACATCGGCTCCAAGAACCCAGAAAATGACATCCTCGGAAATGTTGGTGGCATGGTCTGCAACCCGTTCCAGATTTCGAGCTACCAGCAGAGCATCCAGTGCCTGTTGAGTGACTTGCGGCTCTTCGTTCATCTTTCGCACGAGCACGATGAAAGCCTCATCGCGCATCCGATCGACGACATGGTCCATTTCCAAAACGGCCTGGGCCAATTCGGCTTTACCTTCGACAAAGGACTCGAGAGCGCGCCGCACCATGGCGCTAACGGCGGTGGCCATGCGCGCTATATCCACGGGCAATTCGACGGATGGCAACTCAATCAAATCCATGACCCGCTCGGCGATGTTGACCGCCTGATCGCCCACGCGCTCAAGGTCAGCATTGATCTTGGTCACCGCGAGGATGAAACGGAGATCCGTTGCCGCCGGTTGCTGAGTGGCGAGGATGTCGAAGGCCATCTCATCGATCTCGCGCTCCGCGGCGTTGATGAGGCTCTCGTTTTCGAGGACGAGCTGGCAGCGCGTGAGATCGCGTTCGGTATAGGCTTGAGTCGCGCGATCGACCGCAAGTTCCGCGAGACCGCCCATGCGGAGTAGCTTCTCGCGGAGGTCCTCCATCTGTTGTTGAAAACGAGTGCGCATCATCATTATCCTACTTGCCTCGTGAATCTCTGGGGAAGGTCAGAGCTAAGATGTCAGATTGCAGAGGTAAAAATCCCAAGACCGCCACTGCCATTTGCGATATAGGCTTTTAACCTCTGCAATCTGACATCTTACCTCTGACCTCTGACCTCGTTCCTATCCGAATCGGCCTGTGACGTAATCTTCCGTCCGCTTGTCGGACGGATTGGTGAATATCTTTTCGGTTTTATCGAATTCGATCATCTTACCTAAAAGAAAAAACCCGGTGAACTCCGCCACCCGCGCCGCCTGTTGCATATTATGCGTCACAATCACAATGGTGTATTGCTCTTTTAATTGAAAAATCAACTCCTCGATCTTACCAGTAGAGATCGGGTCGAGCGCTGAACAGGGCTCATCCATGAGCAAGACTTCCGGTTGCACCGCAAGGGCGCGGGCAATGCACAGTCGCTGCTGTTGACCGCCGGAAAGGCTGGCACCAGACTTCTTGTGGAGATGATCTTTTACTTCCTCCCACAGCGCGGAACTGTGCAGAGACTTATGGACGACCTCATCCAGTTGCTTGCGGTTGCGAAAGCCGTTCAGCTTCAGCCCGGCGGCCACATTTTCGTAGATCGACATGGTCGGAAAGGGATTCGGCTTCTGAAACACCATGCCCACGCGGCGGCGGAGCTGCGTGGCCGAAGTACCGTTATAAACACTCAGGTCGCCGATGTGCACATTGCCTTCGACCCGCGCCTCGGGGACGGTTTCGTGCATGCGGTTCAAACAACGAATGAAAGTAGACTTTCCGCAGCCCGAGGGGCCGATGAGCGCTGTCGCATGATTGGCTTGCACGATGATGTTGATGTCGAACAGGGCCTGCGTTTTGCTATAAAACGCATTCAGGTGCTCGACTGTGATTCCAACGCCCATAACTATTTAAGCTCCTGCTAAAGTTCCGTGTCTTACGGCTATGCGCACAGCTGCGACTGCGCCCACTATGAGAATAATTAAGACTAGCGCACCCGCCCACGCTTGCCTATGCCATTCATCGAAAGGCGAAATTGCGTAGGTGAAAATTTGCAGCGATAAGGCGGCGGTCGGCTGATCGGGTTTCCAGTTCCAGAACTGGTTTCCAAAAGCGGTAAAGAGCAACGGTGCGGTCTCTCCGGCAACGCGCGCGAAGGCCAGCATAACACCGGTTATGACTCCCGAGGTGGCCGTGCGCAATGTGATCGAGAGCGTGGTACGCCAGCGTGAAACACCCAGTCCGTAAGCAGCTTCTCGGATGGCTTGCGGCACCAGCAACAGCATCTGTTCGGTGGTCCGCGCGATGGTTGGAATCATCATGATCGCAAGCGCGACACCCCCGGCCAGCGCGGAAAAATGTTTCTGGCGCATCACCACCAAGCCATAGGCGACAATGCCGATTACGATAGAGGGCACGCCGTTTAACACGTCGGAGACAAAGCGCACGATATCGCCATAGCGGTTCCTTCCGTATTCGGAGAGAAAGATTCCCGCGCCAATTCCGAGCGGCACGCCGAGCAGGCTGGCGATGCCGAGTATGACGATTGAACCGGCAATGGCGTTGGCCATACCGCCCCCTGGTTCCCCGACTGGCTTCGGAGTCTGCGTCAGGAAGGCAATATTGATCGACCCGATTCCCTTATAAACAAGATAAGCAAAAATTGCGAAAAGCGGCAGGAGCACCAACAGAACTGTGAACACAGAAACGCCCGTCATTAAGCGGTCCATGACGCGCCGCCGCAAGCTGATGGGCGGCATGCTGGCCGTCGCAGGCGTGGTTGTCAGTTTGGAGGTTTTATCAGGCATGTTTTCAGGCAATGCTTCTCGCAGGTTGGCCTCGAGTAACGCTCCACACCATGAGCCGCGCCAGCGCGTTGACGACAATAGTGACAAAGAACAATGCCAAGCCTATCTCGATGAGGGCGGAAAGATACAGATCGCCGGTCGCTTCCGTGAATTCATTGGCGAGGACGCTGGCCATGGTGTATCCGGGAGCAAACAGAGACTTGGCTATTTCCGGGCGATTGCCGATCACCATGGTCACAGCCATGGTTTCGCCAAGCGCGCGGCCCAGACCAAGAATGATGGCACCGACGATTCCGGCTCGGGCATTGCGCAGCACACCCATGCGGATCATTTCCCAGCGGGTGGCGCCGAGCGCGAGCACCGCTTCACGCTGGTGCTGAGGCACGACGGTGAGTACTTCGCGGGTAATGGATGAGATGATAGGAATGATCATGATCGCCAGAATCACGCCCGCCGCCAACATGCCAATGCCGTACGGCGGTCCGGTGAAAAGGCCAGTCCAGCCCAGGGTGCTGCCGAGAAACGGCTCGGCGTATTCGCGGATGAGCGGCACCAGAACGAAGATTGCCCAAAGTCCGTAAACCACGCTGGGAATAGCAGCCAACAGTTCGGTCAAAAAGGAAAGAAATCCGCGCAGACTGATCGGGCACATCTCGGTGATAAAAACCGCCACCCCAATCGACAACGGAATGGCGATCACGAGCGCGAGCAGTGAAGAAACGAGCGTGCCATAGATGAATGGCAGCGCGCCGTATTGGTCCTCGACCGGATTCCAGTCCGACTGGCCAAAGAATTTCCATCCAAATGCGTGCCAGGAGAGTTGTGATCCTACGACGAGTTGGTAGACGATCAGGGCCAGCAAGGCGACGACAGCTAAGCCGCAAAGGCGCATGGCCCAGCCAAACGCAACGTCCGGGATCTCGCTGACCTTCCCGTGCAACAGCGGCGTCGTTCGAGCCTCAAGTTTCAGAGCAGCCTTGGGGCCCCGCTCCGGATCGGGAGCGTTAAAACGCGGCCGGGGCAGGGCTTGATTTGACATTCCGCTCTGAGCCTATCAAAGGCTTGTTACAAATCGGTTAAAAAACGGAGGAGGGTAGTGGCTGAAAAGGTGTTCAAGGGTCTGGCCCACCCTTTCTCGCATCTCCGGCGGTCGGCGAAGGCCCTAAGGTGCTTTCTTTAGCGAACGAAGACGCTTCAAGAGTGCTGAATACTGATGGACCGCCTTCAGAACCTCCTTGGCTAACTCGACTCCCAACCTCCACCTCTTCCTTGCCGACTTGGTTGTATTCTTGGCTTTCGATATGCGCTGCGTCGTTGCCGAGCAGTCGTAGGTCGTCCAACCCATTCAGCAAGTCAGCAGGAAGCACAACCTTTGTACCGAGAGCCTTAAGACGCTCCTTCAGATTTCCTCCAGTCGCTCCTTAGTCGCGGCACAGCTCCTCCAAAGTCTTACGCACCATGATCGCGGCGGAGACAAAGCACTGATTCGCGTGATCGGTTACTGCTTCTTCCAAGGCTGCTAAGACGTTTGCCGGAATGTTGGTCGCATCAAAATCGATGCGTTCAGCCGGGAATGTAACTAGGTTGGAATTGTGGGAAACGAAGAAGATCAGCGCTTGGCACACTGGGTCTGGGCACCTTCGATATCCGGCTATACTTACTCCGTCTCCAAAGATTTGAGCATCCGCCCCGGACAGCGTTTCAAACGTTCCTCGCTGTCGGCATATCGGGCAGCGCAATTTCACGACGCTGCCAGCTGTCGATCCCTGACTTTGCCCAACCTTGACGTACATGGCAGGATTGTACTGGAAGATCGAGAAGGAATCACAGCGGTGCGATGATCTGCTGTTCAGTCATGATTTACTCCACTTACGTCCCCCGCTCGCACAATAGTCGCAAACAAAAGTAAAGGTAAGGTTTTCATTCTTGCGAACTAGCCTTCGGTCAACGTCCCAACACACGGTGCAATATGGTCCGTCCTCTCCAGCGTCGTCTTGTTTTAAGAAATAGGCTCCACTCTTGTCGTATCTGAGCTTGGCTTGAATGTCAGGTGTTTTCTTTAGCTCTGAAATTTCGTCTTTCAGCTGCTCGTTCTCGCGTCGGAGCTGATGGTTCGACTCATCGAGTTCAACGATGTCACGGTAGGCGTCGATTAGCTTCTCAGCTAGGTCGCTGTTCTTGGATTCGCGAGCATAGTCGAGCGCCTGCTTTACGATGTCCGACGCTGATTTCGCAAGTCCAAGAGTGGTGATGGGCTCAGCCACGATGCGGAGATTCTACCATCGCATTCTCCATCGCCTATCCGCATGATGGCCCGTTTTACCGCGAAGCGAAGGGCGGGACTCTCCGCCTCGCCGACACGGGACCTTCATCGCAAGCGCATCTCACGGATTCATCACATCCAGCGAGTGATCGCCATCACAGACCTCCCGCGCGCCATCCGCAAAAATGAAATTAGATCGGCCAAGGCAGAACTTTGCCCGTCTCCAGAGACGGACCTTGATATTGGATATGGTGTGGTGGCGGGGCTCTGCCCCGCAAGCCCGGGCGAAGCCCCGTCACCCCACGAGCTGCCGCTCTTTAAAAACCCAGATAGCACCCGAGAGCCTTCACCTGTTCCCAAATCGGAAGCGCGCCAGAGCTATTTTTCGTTAAGTCCTTATTCCGGGATACTTTAGACATAAGTCCTTTAGAATCAAAGACCACTCCGAGAACTTCTCCCTAACCCCATGATTCATAAAGACCGGAGTGGTTTTTTTTGTTAGACCGTAGGGCCGGCGTCTCGTCGGCCATTGTGAAACTGAAGGTAGCCCAATACTTGCGCGAATCAACCCGTGTGTGAGAATACTGATGGTTCACCTTCGATCGTCACTCGATGCCAACCTTTGCCGCTATCGACATCGGCTCGAACTCTGTCCGTCTGAAAATTTCGCGCCTGCAGGCTGGGCGGTTGAAAGAAATCCACGAAGACCGCGAGGTCACGCGGCTGGGGGAAGGCGTCTTTAGCGGCGGATTGCTTTCGCCGGAGGCGATGACGCAAACCGTGCGCGTGTTGCGGCGTTTCCATCGTGCCATGCAAGAGAGCGGCACGGATTCCGTGAGAGTGGTGGCTACGGCGGCCTTACGCGATGCACGCAATTCGCAAATATTTTTGGAATGGGTACGCTCGACGACGGGCTGGACGATCGAAATTGTTTCCGGATTGGAAGAAGCCCGCCTGATCCACCTCGGCATTGTCTCCGCCGGACGGCTGGGCGCTCGGAGTGTTCTTCTGGTGGATCTCGGCGGCGGCAGTTGTGAGGTTACGCTTTCGCGAGAAGGACATCTCCGCGATACGGTGAGCTTGCCGCTTGGTGCCGTGCGTTTGACCGGAGAATTTCTGCGGCATGATCCGCCTCGAAAAAGCGAATTGAAGCGGCTCTCTGAATTTGTGGCGCGGGAGCTGACACGCGTTCAGGGCCGAATCAAATCCGCTCGGGTAGGCGCTGTGATTGCCACCTCAGGCACGGCCGCGGCGCTGGCCGGCGTCGCCGGCCACCTGGCAGGAAGAAGCCGGCCTGTGACTTATGCACCCCGCGAGATGATCCGCCGTATCGCCAAACAGATTTCGCGGCAGTCTCTGGAACAGCGAAAGAAAGTTCCGGGGATCGGGCCGCGCCGCGCTGAAATTATTTGTGCCGGCGCGGTCGTATTTGCCGAATTGCTGGAGCGCTGTCACCTTCCCGGTTTTCGCTACTCGGCGCTCGGGCTGCGCGACGGCATTCTGGCCCAGATGGCCGCGGACTACGATCGCAGCACCAGATCGGGGCGGGCGATTGAGTCAGAACGGTGGGAGTCGATCAAGCGCGCCGTTGAGCATTACCGGGTCGATCTTAATCATGCGTTCCATGTTCGCGACGCCGCGCTGCTGCTGTTTTCCGCTTTAAAGTCGGTTCACCAGCTTCCGCCAGAATATCGCGAGTGGCTTTCGGCCGCCGCGATGCTCTATGAGGTCGGCGACTACGTGAACCGCAACGGACACCACCGCCACACTTACTACATCATCGCCAATTCTGAAATCCTGGGATACACCTCGCAGCAACGGAGGATTATTGGTTCGATAGCGCGCTACCTGGGAAAGTCACGGCCCACGCCGGGAGACGGGCCCATGAGTGGGCTGAGTCCCGAGGAGCAGGAAAATGTTCAGAAAGCATCGGTACTGCTGCGCATCGCGCGAGCTCTGAATATGGGCAGGAGCCAGTCGGTCGGGAAGGTGGGAGTGTCGGCGCGCAACGGCCGGGTTGCCATGAAACTGACTCCGCGAGGAAGGGCGAGCGTGGATCTGGAAGTATGGTCGATTGAAAAAGATCGGTCCTATTTTCGTGAGGTCTTCGGGCGCGAGCTTTCGGTGGCAGCGGCATGAAGCGCCCGCAGGATTCGAGGCGTAATAATCCAGCTCAGCGACCCGGAATTCCGCCGCATTTCGACCTTTGCAACCGCCCCTTTCTTAAGATCGACAACGGCTTCGCATCCGCTATCGCTGATGACGCGTCCCAGAAATTCGCGCATGTTTGGATTGTGACCGACTAGCAACATTGAATCCTGGCGCGCGTATTTTTCCAGCATCTTCTGAAAATCGACGAAATTGGTCTGTGGACGCAGCGCGTTTTCCATTGCCAACTTGCCTTCGTGCCCCATCTCATTGCCTACCAAAGCAGCTGTTTGCGAGGCGCGTTTCAGCGGGCTCGACACGATGATTTCGACCTGCACGCCCAGCGCAGCGAGAGCGCGGCCGATATATCCGCACTGCTCGATCCCGTCTTTATCGAGTCCGCGCTTTTCGTCCTTCTTCGCGGAGAGTAGACTCTGACCGGCGCTGGCGTGACGCAAAAAATAGAGAAACATCGCGGAGAATTATTCCTTTCCGATTAGAACCGTCCGACCGAAGCACGATGCCTAGCAAATCGGCGGGGGATGGGAGCCGGAATATCTTCGGGACTCTTGGCGCCCTCCGCCACCTCGATAAGAAAATTCTGTGAATTGAAGGCAGCTGCGCCCTTAGGAGCCCGTTTGCTGCGGCCATGCGGCGATTGCCAGGCACGCAGGTAGCGGCCGTCGTTTTGCAAAAATCTTGCTTTCACGTTGTCGGCGAGGTAGGCCGCCAAAATCTCGTGCACCACGCGGTCGCGCAAAAGTGGATTCTTCAGCGGGAACAGTACCTCCACGCGCTCGTGCAAATTTCGCGGCATCCAATCGGCGCTGCCGAGATAGACTTCAGGCTCGCCGCCATTCTCGAAATAGTAGATGCGGCTGTGTTCTAGAAACCTGCCGACGATACTCCGCACGCGGATGCGGTCGCTGAGGCCGCGAATCCCCGGCCGCAGTGAGCAAATGCCGCGCACGATCAATTCGATGTCCACTCCAGCCTGCGAGGCACGATACAGAGACTGGACGATATCGGGGTCAAGTAGCGAGTTGAACTTGGCAATTATGCGCGCCGACCGCCCCATTCGCGCATGCTCGGCCTCCCGCTCAATCAGGCTCATGCACTTTTCGGCCAGATCTAGAGGCGCCACCAGCAGCGGGCCGTAGTTAGCATGCTCCGCATAGGCGGTAAGAAAACTGAAAACGTCGTGCACGGCGTGGGTGATCTCCGGATCGGACGTTAATAAGCTCAGATCGGTATAGATGCGAGCTGTCGTCGCGTTGTAGTTTCCGGTGCCCAGGTGTGCGTACTGGCGCGTGACACCGTCGGGGTCGCGCCGCACCAGCAGAGAAAGTTTGCAGTGCGTCTTCAGTCCCACCAGCCCGTGGAAGACCTGCACCCCTGCATCTTCCAGATCGCGGGCCCAGCGGATGTTCGATGCCTCATCGAAGCGCGCTTTCAGTTCCACGACAGCGGTGACTTCCTTGTGCGCCGCCGCGGCCATCAGCGCCGGAACAATGGTTGAATGCTCGCTCGTTCGGTAAAGCGTCTGCTTGATGGAGAGCACACGGTCGTCTTCAGCAGCTGATTGGATGAAAGACAGAACGGCGTCGTACGAATCGTAAGGATGATAAAGCAAAACATCGTGGCGCCGCAATTCTTCGAACAGATCGTGGGACTTCGCGGTCAGACGCAATTCGCGCGGCACAAAGGTGCGAAATTTCAAATCCGGCCGAGCAGCCTCGTCGTAGATATTAAATAGGCGCGAGAGGTTCACCGGCCCGTGAACTGGGAAAATCTGCCAGGGATCGAGTTCAAACACGGTTCCCAGCCGTTCGATAATCTCCGGATCGGCGTTGGACTCAATCTCCATTCGCACGGCATCTCCCCGGCGGCGGTTATGCAATTCCGCGCGCACGGATTCCAACAGGTTGCGCGATTCCTCTTCCTGCAAATAGAGATTGCTGTTGCGCGTAACGCGGAAGGCGGCGGAGGAAACAATGTCGTAGCCCTTATACATCCTTACAGCGTGATGAACGACCAGGTCAGCCAGGAAGATGAAATCGATGGTCCCCTGCGACGGCAAGCGCACCAGCCGCGGAAGGGCTCGCGGAACCGTCACGACTCCGGTGTAGGTAAGCGATGAGCGGCGGCGACGCCGAAGCAAAAGTGCTACGCAAGTCGCCTTGTTGATGACACGCGGAAATGGATGTGCCGGATCGACCGTGACGGGGGTGAGCAGGGGGTCCAGTTCCCGTTCGCAATAATCGTCCACAAACGCCCGCGCCGCTTCATCAAGTTCATCCATGCCGAGGACCCGAATTCCCTGTTCCGCCAGCTCAGGCCTCAGGCGCTCGTTCCAGGACGAGTATTGCTCTTCGACAAATTCATGGGTTGCGTCTTTGATCAGCTCCCGTTCCTCTACCATGGTGAGACCGTCTGGAGTCACAGAGTTGTGGCCGTCTTCCAGTTGCTGCAACAGGCCACCGACCCGGACCTCGAAGAACTCGTCCAGATTGCTGGCGGAGATAGCGAGAAATTTCACGCGCTCGAGCAGCGGATTGCGGAGATCGCTGGCTTCTTCGAGTACACGCCAATTAAATTTGAGCCACGACGCTTCGCGATTCAGAAGGGTGGCGCGGTTGCTAGGTGTTTGTCGACTCATATCGTCCAGGGAAACGTCCAGTACGGCGAGGTAGCTTGCTGCGGTATCCGGCCTGAAATAGTATACCAAGTTGGGTAGGCCAGGTTGGATGCCAAGCGGGTCGTGGCTCAATCTACCAAACCGTCAACCCCAAAGGCCACGAAGGTCCACGAAGCAAAAAACTGAAACCGGACCCTGAAACCGGCTGGCAACGGACTCCGATCTTTCTCCCCTTGCGCATTCGAGGCAGTCAAATATCCGAAGATTTGGGAATTAGTCGCGCCTTTCGACTGCATCTCGCTGCACATTCTCGGCCAGCCGTGGCCTTCGAGATTTTGTTAAACCATTCACAACATGCGGGTTAGTAGCTTGCGTTTCGCCGCAGCCATTGGCAAGACAAATGCTATCTAGTTCCATAAAGTCTATTATTAAAATAGACTTTATCGTATAATCGACCGATGACATTTCACAAATCAGCGGAACAAATAACGCCGCCACCAGGCAGTCTTGATTGTGAAACGTCCTCCATAATCCCCCGAAAATTTGTTGCTCGACTGAAATCTCAAAAGGAGAGGATGCTTTTCATGAAGTCACCAAAACAATTACTTCTCACGGTCCTGGCACTGGCGGCACTTTCGGCCTGCGCCGGGGCACAAACGTCGGATTCGACTACGCCGACTCCGGATCCAGCTCCAAAGAGGGCACACAAGCCCGTGGCAGCCCAGCCGGTCGCGAGGGCCGCAGACGTGCAAGCACTGAAAGACGCTATTGCCGCCCAGCAACAACAGATCCAGCAACTCATGCAAGAACTTCATCAGGCGCGGCAGAGTTGGCAGCAGACGCAGCAGAACTCGCAGCAGGCGGCCACCGCGGCCGAGGCCTCCAAAAAGGCTGCGGCCGCTCAAACTCCAACCAGCCAACAGCAGCAGACAGTGAATGCGCTGAAGAGCGATGTCGCCGATCTCAAGACCGTGACGGCCGTGGTTTCAAATGATGCGGTCTCGAGTAGTGCGGTGCTGACGAATGCAGTGCTGACACAGCAGGATTCATCGCAAACACCCGCGCAGCCGCCCGCTAGCGATTCGATGATGACTCCCAGCGATGCAACGCAGGTTTACAACAAACAGATGGAGAGCCCGATTACGATCCGTTTTCGCGGCATCAACATTACGCCGGGGGGATATGCGGAAGCGGCGTTTGTGCGGCGCTCGCGCGCGCTGGGTGCAGATTTGCCTACGCCCTTTAACTCTCTGACCATGCCAGGAGCTTCGCAGAGCCAGGTTTCGGAGTTTTTCGGCTCCGGCCGCCAGTCCAAGATCACGACGTTTGTTGACGGCCGTCTTGGAAACATGGATCTTTCGAGCTACGTCTCGGCCGACTTCCTCTCGGCCGGAGTCACTTCCACTTCCACGGAAACCAACAGTTACACTCTCCGTCTCCGGCAGGCATGGGCCCAGGCCAAGTTTAATAATGGCTGGAGCTTTCTAGGCGGCCAGTCGTGGAGCCTGGTGACGGAGGACGGAAAAGGGATTGCTATTGACGACGACATGGGGAAAACCGCCGATGTCCGGCCGAAGACGATCGATCCTTCTTACAACGTTGGCTTCGATTTTGCGCGACAGTATGGTGTTCGTCTGACGAAGACTTTCGGCGACAAAGTTGCGGTCGCGATCGCAATCGAGAACCCGCAGGCCACAGTGACCACGCACGGGAATGCAAGTGTTGGCGGCCTCTACAATTTCCTCCTCGGCGAAGCTGGCGCCAGCAACAGCTATAACACCACCGCAACCTACTCCTTCAATCCCGCGCCCGATATCATCGCCAAGATCGCTTTCGATCCCGGCTTTGGGCATTACGAGATTTTCGGGTTGGTCGACCGCTTTACCGATCGCGTATTTCCTTGTGTGGAGGGATACACGACCGCGGCTTGCAACCCGACGGCCAGCCCGACTCCTCTACCCAGCGCGCTTCTCGCCTACAACGCTTCCAAGGAGGGCGGGGGATTCGGCGCGAGCGCACGATGGACCGTCGCCCGGCAAGTCACTGTTGGCCTCAAAGGCTTCGGAGGCAGCGGGGTCGGGCGCTACGCTCCGGGGGGGCTTCCGGATGTATCGATCAACCCGGACGGAACACTTCATTTGGTCAAGAATCTGCACGGACTGGCCACTCTCGAGTGGCACGGCAAGAAACTTGATGTCTACGGCTACGGCGGAACCGAGTATGCCGCCCGAACGTGGGCTTATGATTCCACGGTGCTTCCCGGGGCAACAATGCCGGTCGGCGACGTTGGCTATGGTGCGCCGGGATTCAACAATAGTGGCTGCTACACTGAGATCGCGCCCGGATCGGGCGGTTTCAGCCCAGGCAGCCTCAGTAAGTGCACGGCCGACACGCGTGCTTTGATTGAGGGAACCGTGGGCTTCTGGTATCGCTTTTACAGCGGGCCGAGAGGCAGATTTCAGTACGGTACACAGTTCTCTTACGTCACGCGCGATACCTGGTCAGGAGACGGCCGGGAACCGAATGGCGTGGACGGGATGGTGTTCACCTCGTTCCGGTATTACTTGCCGTAAGGCGGAAAATGGTCCCGCGCTAGCCGCTAACGCGGGACCATAGATTTTAAAGAAGATAAGCGCCAGAAAACTCTTCTCTAAAAGGGGATCCGGATCGACAGAATCGGAATGTGGTTGGTGGGATGGAATGAAGTCGCAGCGATTTTGTATCCGCCGCCGAAGGTGAGGAAGATGCGGTTGTTAATTCAGTAACGGGTTGAAGCGGAAGGAATCAGGAGCGGGATCCCGAAGCGGCGGCAGCGGCGTTTGGCGTTACGGGCTCCGCCACCGCGTGGCCATTCGTTGGCTGCAAAATTGGCTGGGAAGCAGCGGTTACGACGGGCTTTGACGAAGGATTGCCTTCGAGCACACGGTGATTCAGACAATAGAGCGCGAGTTCGAGACGATCGGCGACTCCCAGTTTGTCATAGACTTTGCGAAGATAATTCTTGACTACCTGCTCGGTGGTGCCGACGCGTAGAGCAATTTCCTTGTTCTTCATCCCCTGCGTAACGCATGAAACGATCAGCGACTCCTTGGGCGTGAGCGACACTTTCGGACGCGATCCTGCGGGACGCGCGCCCTGGGTGCGATAAGCCTGCATCACCCACGCGACGGAGCGGCTTTCCAGCCATGGCTCACCCTGGGCGACCGCCCGCAAGCATTCCACCAGCATTTCTGGCTCAACTTCGCGCGATACGATGCTGTGCGCGCCGCGGCGGAATAGGTCGAGCGTCATTTCCTGGTCCGGCTCTTGCAGCACGATAACCAAACGGCAGCTCGCGCTTTGTCGAAGAAGGTCAGAAACCGTATCAGCGGGATTGGGCGCGAGGGCGGCCTCGAAGATCACAATGTCGGCCGAGAATTTCTGAATGGCGGTGATGGTCTGGTCCAGGCTCTCGGCCTGAGCGACGACCCGTATATCATCCTCGAGGGCGAAGATCTTCCGCAATCCAGCGCGGAAGATGGCTTGAGTATCCGCCAGAATGACTCGAATCGTGTTCTTGCCGTCTTCGGGCTGATAAGCTTCGCCGGACTCGATGCTGACCGAAGTGCTGCCCATCCGTCCTCTCAATTCGCGAACCAGCCATAGCGAACTACTGGTTGCGGCCTAACCCGCGGGCTGGCCCGCGCACCGACTACTTGCGGTCGAAACGGTATTCGTCAATGACTACGCCAACTCCACGCCGGCCACCATCGGCAAAGCTGCGCACCACACGCCCGCGACAATCCACTTGTACATCGGCGGTTGCGCCGACTACATCAGCGGGAAGTGAAATCGTAAAATCGACGGCCGACCCCACCGGCACATCGGCATCCATGCGGAACAGGACTCCGTTGGCGGATATGTTTTCGGTTTCGATCGATTTTTCCACGACCGCAGTACTGGAGTCGTGGGATGATTGGCAGTTTGGAGACTTCAATGCCACAGGCAGTTTGATGGGAAAGCGTGGCGCGCCTTGCACGTCTGTATACCCGATTCGATTCTTATTGACATCAGCAACCGCTCTCTTAACGATTTCAGACACGTTCGCGACGACCTTCCTTCCGGTTCGTGCAGTGCACGTGCTCCAACTAAGCATGTGCGACTTTCAGGGCGAGATTACACCCCAGCATTTGCAAAGGAAAGTTACGTAGGTCATGGAACAATTGCGGCGAAGTGCCAGTGGTACAGGGACTTAGGGGCGTAGTGGTTGGTTACCACGCTGCCTGTGAAGAGTTAGACGGAACGCAACCAGGCGCGTCACTGCTGGAACACATTTGTTTGTTCTGTCGACAGCTCGCCGCTGGCTGAAACGCACGGCGGGTGTGCTTCGGCCTATTCAGAATCTCGTCACTTCGGTAAAATTAAACCCATTGACCTTCATCGCCGGGACCACCATATCAAACGATTCTTCCCCGCTCGATCGGGTTGGAACACTCATCGCTTCTACGTTTGACAGCATCGAAATCAGGCTCTGGTTAAAACGGAAGTTGCGCAACCCGCACCGGATCTTACCGTTCTCCACCAGAAATGTGCCATCGCGCGTCATACCCGTGACAATTTTCTCGTAAGGATCAACTTCGCGGATATACCAGAGGCGAGTGACCAGCACGCCACGTTCGGTGGAGGCGATCATCTCTTCCACGCTTCGCGGATTTTGTGGCATACCGAAAACAATGTTCATCGGCATCTCGCCAACTTCGTTGGGGAGGGGAAAGCCGTGGCCTGTCGCTTCGATGGCGCCGACCTTATGGGCATACTCTGAATTCTTCATCTTATTCACGGTTGCGCGAGCGTAGACGACGCGCTTCACTATGCCCTTCTCGATTAAAGCAACGGGCTTGCGCCGCATACCCTCGCCGTCGAAGGGAGAGCCGGACTGCAGGGGATGCATTACGTCGTCACAGATGTTGATGTTTTCGCCGAAGAGTTGCGTGCCGATCCGGTCGTTCAAGAACGAGCGCTGATCGAGAATGGCCACGCCGCTGAAATCCCAAAACATAAAGCCAACAATGTCGAGGACTGCCGCCGGTTCGAGAATAACGGTGTACTTACCGGGAGGGATTTCCTGCGGATGAACCGAATCAACCGCCTTTTTGGCGGCCGTTTCAGCTAGGCGCACGGGATAGAGGTTGCTAACGTCAGGCGAATTCAGTTTCTGCCAGCCGGAAGAATCGTCGCCCAGCATGGTGATGGAAACTTCTGCAGACGTTTGTTTATGCCAGTTCGCTAATCCCTGAGAATTGAAGATTCCTTCCTGGGACTCCGAGTTTGAGCAGATACCCGCGGTCGTTAGTTTGTGTTCGACAGCTATCGACACGATGCGGTTGACGACCTCCGCGCGATAGGCGGGAGTAATGGCAGCGGTCTCCTCAAAGAACCTGGACAATGGATTAGACAAGGAATTGGACAATGGAGCGACGGGGCTCTCGCCCGTCCTTCCGGCGGCTTCCCTAGCATCCGGCATTGGCAGCAAATCGGGATCAGCCGCCTGTACACGCGCCAGATTCTCCGAAGCGGCTACGGCACGCCGCAGGCTGGCATCGTCAAACTGATTGGCGGTGGCGCGGGCCGTGCGTCCGGCAAAAGTCGACGTTCGGATCGAAACGATGGAGTTTTCTTCCTCCACATTCTGATGAATGGTGTTATTGGCGAAGCGCGTCAAGGCAAAGCGGGAGCCGGTGAAGATGGCTTCGACCTCGTCAGCGGACGAGAAGCGGCGAATCCGGTCAAAAATGTCGGCAGCCTTTTCTTTGGTTAACATTCTCTGGTTAACATTCCATCTTGCTCGTAGAGACGAGGCCTACCGCGTTTCGCTCGCCGCCGACTGAGACGAGGCAAGCCCCGTCTCTACAGATAAACTAATTGTCAGCTTCCCTGATATGCCGAGCCCACGCGGATATTCCGGAAGCGCGCCGGACTGGCTCCATGCCCCGTACCGACGACCTGTTGCGGTTGGCCCTTGCCGCAATTTGGAGTTCCCCACAGCACCCACTCTTCGCTCGAGCAGATCGCGTCCATCGCATTCCAGAACTCGGTCGTGATACCGGAATACGAAGGATTTTTCAGCATCCGCACGCGCTTCCCGTGCTTGATCTCCCACGCGATCTCGCATCCGAACTGAAAGTTGTAGCGCTTGTCGTCGATCGACCAGGACTTGTTGGTTTCCATGTAAATACCATCGTCGGTGGCGGCGATAAGCTGCTCGAGACTCAGCGGCTTTTCTCCCGGCAAAATGCTGACGTTGGTCATGCGAATCATGGGCAGCCGATTCCACCCTTCGGCGCGCAGCGTTCCACCAGATCGCGTCGCGCCAATGGTGTGAGCGGTTTCGCGTGAACTCAAATATCCGGTGAAGCGACCATGAGTAATAATGGGCGTCGACTGCGCGGCTACGCCTTCATCGTCGTAAGCGAAGGTGCCGAGACCCGGTCCATGCTCCTGCCGGGCGTCGGCGACGACGTTGACCAGGTCGCTGCCGTAGCGCAGATGGCCGAGCTTTTCGAGCGTAAGAAACGAGGTGCCCGCAAAATTTGCTTCCATTCCCAGAACCCGATCGAGCTCGATTGGATGCCCAATGGATTCGTGAATCTGCAGACCTAGTTGCGACCCATCCAGAATAATTGTGGCCACGCCCTCCGGACACTGGTCGGCATGATGCAGCCCTACGGCTTCTTCGGCCACGCGGCGGGCATTTTCCAGCAATTTCATCTCTTGAATCTGTTCGTAGCCGCGGTTCTGCCATTGTCCGCCAAAAGAATTTGGATAAGACCGCTTCTGGATCTCGGAACCGGCAAAGGCATGCGCCGTGTATCCCGCGCCCGTCGAGTATTTTGTTTGATGAATGTCTGCGCCCTCGGAAGAAAGGAACCATGATTCCTCGCGCTGGAAGTTCATGCCGGTTTCGGCGAGCGTTACACCGGCCACGGCGCGCATCTCCGCGTCAGCCTTCAACAGCAATTCCAGATTCTGCTCGACCGAGGTGGCAAAGGGATCGACTTTGTAAGGAGTGGTCCATTCCGCGACCGCGGCGGGTTCGGGAGCAAGTCGCACATCTTCCCGCTTCACCCGCGCTGAAGCTTTGGCAATATCAACGGCTCGCGCGGCGGCAGCTTCCAGCGAGGCGCGGCTCAAATCGGCGGACGCGGCAAACCCCCACGCCCCCTCGGCGATCACGCGGACTCCGATGCCGAGCGACTCGGACTCCGAGGCATGCCCCACGCGCCCGTTCTTGGTGCTCAGGGAGCGGCCGCGGATCGCAACCGTGCGCGCATCAGCGTAGGTTGCTGGGCCAATGGTCGCAGCATCGAGAGCGATTTGCGCTGCGGTCTTCATTCACATCCAAACTACCACGGCGGAAGAAAGATCCGCAGCTACAGGCCGTTATTTGGGCGAACTGTTGTGCGAACTGTTGTGCGAACTCTGAGAAGCAGACGACCCGAAAAAACTGTCGTCTGACAATACTTAAAGAAAAATGAAAGAAAATTGAAGCAACCGTTAGTGCATGCCGGGCGCTGCCACTGCCAGTGGCCCTCTTTTGTGTGCTATATCGATGAAGAAGCGTCCCGCCTGGAGATGGTCTCCGCTCGCCTCTTCAATTGTCTTTTCACTCGCCTTTTCATTCGGCGCATCCGCGGCATAGGGGTCTGTCCACAAGCCGCTCACTTCCACCTTGCCGGAAGTTGACGCCATCTTTGTGGGCTGGCGCCGCTGTTTATCGACATAAGCTTTGATCACCTGGGTCGCCAGGCGCGCGGCGAGTTTGCCGTGTTCGCCGCCTTCGAACAACACACACACGATGACGTCCGGGTTGCGCCGCGGCGTGAACCCTACAAACCAACCGTTCTGCGCGAATTCGGAGTCGTTCTGGTGCTTCGCGCGCAGGGCCAGTGAAACGATCTGAGCTGATCCTGTCTTGCCCGCAATGTCGATTCCTGGGATGTGGGCCGATGGCGCAGTACCCTCTGGCAACAGCACCCTGCTCATCGCGTCGGTTATCGTATTCCACCCGGTGGGGTCAATTGGAACTTCTTTCACTTCGGTATAGTGTGTGGCTTCAACGAACCCGGGTGGCAGGTTCGTCGGGTTGATCACATGCGGCACAACCATGCGGCCACCCATCGAGATGGCGCCTACTGCGCGCATCAATTGCACGGGCGTGAGCGCCACCGCGCCCTGCCCTATGCCCACCGAGATCGTTTCTCCAGCGAACCACTTCTGCTTGAAATTTCTAATCTTCCATTCTTCCGAGGGCATGACGCCAGCTACTTCGTTGGGCAGGTCAATGCCGGTTTTCTGGCCGAGTCCAAAGGCAGTCGCGTATTTTGCAATGCGCTCGATGCCTAGTTTCTCCGCCAGCGTGTAAAAGAAAACGTCGCAGGATTGATAAATCGCCTTGGGCAGATCGACTCCGCCATGGCCACTTTTCACCCAGCATCCGAAACGCCGACCATAGAATGTGGCGCCACCGGTGCAGTTAACGTGCAGCGTCTGGGCAATCCCTTCCTGCCATCCCGCCGTCGCCATGATGATCTTGAACGTCGATCCAGGCGCCAACTGGGCTTGAATGGCTTTGTTCAAAAGCGGCTTATCGGGATCGTTAACCAGTCTGTCCCACTCCTCCCGTGAAATCTTCGTCCTGAAATCGTTGGGATCGAAGGTGGGACGGCTCACCATCGCCAGGATTTCGCCCGTGTGCGGATCCATCGCAACGATCGCGCCATTCTTTCCTTCGATTGCCTCTTCCGCCGCGATTTGCAAATCGAGATCAAGGGTCAGCTTGAGCTGCTTCCCGGGCTCGGCGGGCGTTTCGTCCAGACGCCCGACTTCACGCCCGTGGCTATTGACGAGCGCGCGCCGGAATCCGTTCTTGCCCATCAGGATGCTGTTGTACTGCTTCTCCACTCCGCTGACGCCCACTACATCGCCCGGATTATAGAGTTCGAACTGCGGCTGGTTGAGCATGTCCTCGCTAACTTCGCCGACGTAGCCGATCAGGTGAGCCATGAATCCATTGCGCGGATAAAGACGCCGGTGCGCCATGATCGTTTCAAGTTCGGGAAGCTCGTTCTTGTGCGATTCGATGAAGGCCAGCTCGTCGGGCGTAATGTCTTCTTTCAGAAAAATCGGCTGATACTGTGGCATGGAAGAGAAATGCTTGATGCGCTGCCGCACCTCGTCGGGATTCAGGTGCAAGCCTTTGGCGATGGCATCAGCGTCGGCCGCCAGATCGCGCGAAGAATCACGCAACAGGAGCGCGGAAAACGAAGGGTAATTATCGACGATAATGCGGCCTTCGCGGTCGAGGATTTTGCCTCGCGGCGCCAGAATCGGCACATTGCGAACCCGGTTCTGCTCCGCCAGCAGCTCATATTTGCCGCTTTGCATCACCTGCAGCCTCCACAGGCCGTAGGCCAGAAGCAGAAAGATGAACAGCACAATGTACTGCACCGCAGTCAGGCGGAGCGCAGAAACTTTTTCTTCACGGCCGAACATTGGTCCTCGGTTGGAGCGGAAACGTTACCTTTATTCTAACCTGTGGCGCACCCTGCCCCAAAAGCTGAAACGAAAACGAAAGTTTCTTAATCGAATACACTTCATTCGAGGGCTTACTTCAATCATTTCCATCATTTCACCACCATCTTCATCGGTCCGATCTAGGGGCCATGTCCGAACGGGAATTGAAGTTGTTATGCCGCAGGGGCAACAATATGAGTAAGGCACGTCTTACCTGCTTCCAAAGGAATTGAATGCGGATTCAAAGTTTCATCATCGCGTATGCGCTTGTGCTAGCGATTCTACTTTTCGCCGATCGCCGGCCCGGTTCCAATTCCCCGTACCGCTATTCGCACGTGGTCGACCTGACCGAGGGGCAAAGCGCAACACCGCACAGCGTTGTGACGGAATCGGCAGCCTCCGAATCCGAGGTGCCCACACCCGTGGTTTCCGAATCAGTGGCTCCCGAATCCGTGGGTTCAGGATCTTTGGTTTCCGAATCCGTGGTTTCGGAATCGAAGACCCGCATCATTGCTCCGGCCGCTCTTATTCCCGGCACCTGGGCGGCCGGTCAGATTCCCGCTGAGCGGCTGGTCGCTCCGATGATAGTCATCGATCTGAAGGATTTGAAGGACTCGCAAGCCATGGCCTCGCCGGACGGCAAAAATCGTCAGAGTCTCTCGCAGATTTCTCTCGATGACATTGCCGCGTGGGAATCGCTGCATGGCATGATCCCGCAGGGAGCCGTGGTCGCCATCCGTCGCGCCGGCGCGAGCGCTGCTCTGCCGCAAGTGGAACCCTCCACCAACTTCTCCGCGTCGACCTCATCTTCATCACAGCTGCCTATCACTCGGGACGCCGCCCTGTTCCTCATCGAGGCTCGCAATACGATTGGCTTTGCTGTTGAAACGCCGGTGACGTTAAGCTCGGACCGCGTCCTGGCACAGCAGCTCGCGCTCCACGGAAACTATGTGGTGCAAAGTGCGGCGCATTTTGCTTCTCTCCCGGCGACGGGTTCGCTTGTCATTGTTGCTCCGGCGAAGAATAAAAAGGCGGGCGCGGCTCCGGTTCGCGTCTTGGCGATGGTCAGATAAGCGGAGTGCCGATCGCAGTGCTTCCCTTAGCTTTTGGCTATTAACTCTCTGATGTTCGCTCTTTCCACCGCAACAAACGCTGTTTCCCGCACCGGTTTTTTCTGCACCCTGTGTCTTAGGACGATCATCTACCTACCCGGAGGAAATCATGCCTGACCCGCGTTATCCCATCGGAAAGTTTTCCTACAGCGGTCCGCTCACAACGGAACAAAAACAGGCGTGCCTGGCCGACATTGAGCAGACCCCCGCCCGGCTGCGCGATTCCCTTCGCGGATTATCTGACCAACAACTGGACACGCCGTACCGCGATGGCGGCTGGACGCTGCGTCAGCTTGCCCATCATGTCCCCGACAGCCACATGAACTCTTATGTTCGCTTCAAGCTTGCCCTCACCGAAGACGATCCCACCATCAAGCCCTACATGGAAAACCTCTGGGCCGAGTTGCCTGAGGCCAAGAACGCGCCGATTGAGCCTTCGCTGGCATTGCTCGATTCGCTGCACCAGCGCTGGATGCTGATGCTCCGGGAATTGACGGACGGGGACTGGAAACGCACTTTTCGCCATCCAGAGCTGGGACCGATGTCGCTCGAAAAAAATCTTGCCCTCTATTCGTGGCACGGACGGCACCACGTGGCGCACGTCACTACTTTGCGCGAAAAGATGGGGTGGTAGGAACGCTGCGAGCTTCGGGCCGCGAGCTACGAGCAGGCGCTCTTTTTCGGGATGAACTTGATTGCTCGACGCTCGCAGCTCGCGGTCTTTTTTTCTACAGCACTCCCGCCTTCCACACCAGATAGCTGGCCGCTTCACGCATCACCGCCACAAACCGTTCCCACATATTACGCGGACGCGACTCGGGCCTGGGCGCTAACTCTACGTGCACGCCGTCATGTTCAAGCAACGCTCGAATACGGAAGACATGGAAGGCATCGCTCACCGCGATGCAGCTGTGCATGCCGTTCGCCCGCATGATGTTCGCCACCCGCGCCGCCGACTGCGCCGTATCGGAGCCTTGCGTCTCCGCAATCAAATCCTGCTCGGGAACGCCACGCCGCAAAAGATAGTCTCGGCCAACGCCACCCTCGCTGAAGTCCGGGTCTTGCGCCGCCCCACCGGTCGTAATCACCACCGGCGCCATCCCATTCTGAAATAATTCGAAACCGTGGTCGAGACGCGCTTTGTAAACCGGCGAAGGATGTCCGGCGTATTCGGCTGCTCCGAAAATAACGATCGCATCCGCTTTCCTGGCGGGGATTTCGGCGGCGGCACGCACGATGCGCGATCCGGTAATGCCGAAGAATAGCAACAGCGCTCCCAGGGCCGCCAGCGCCAAAAGCAGCCAAGGACGCATTAATATTGACCCAGGTTTCAAGGTTTCAGAGTTTCAAGGGAAATCGTGAGCGGGCGAATCAGAGCACCAAGTTCAGGAATGCACCCTCGAAACCTTGAAACTTTGAAACCTGATCAGGACATGCTGCTCAGGATAATGCTTCGACAATATCCTTGGCGGGAATTGCCCCTTCGCGCAGAATCTGCCAAGTACCGTCCTGTTTAAAGTGCACAATGGTCGAGGAAATCGTTCGCGGAGATTTGCCACCATCCACGATGAGCGCGATGCGGCCCTGCAACTGATCCTGCACCTGCTCCGCGGTAGTGCATTCGGTGGCGCCACTCAGGTTGGCGGAGGTCGCTGTGATCGGAATTTTCGCGGCCCGCACCACCGCCAAGGGGATTTCCGACGCCGGGACGCGCAGCGCCACGTTTCCTGTGTTGGCTGTAACTTTTAGCGGCAGGTGGGAGGCTGCCGGCACAATCATGGTGAGCGGTCCCGGCCAGAAACGCCGCGCGAGAAGATGAAAATCGTCAGGAAGGGGACGCGCAAATTCTTCCGCCTGATCTACGTTTTCAATGAGCAGCGAAAGCGGCTTGTGACGTAAACGCGATTTGATCTCGTAGACGCGCTCCACCGCGCGCAGGTTGAAAGGATCGGCGGCCAATCCATAGAAAGTGTCGGTGGGCATGCCCAGCACCTGACCGGCATGAATTTGCTCGGCAGCATACTTGATCAGCGAAGCTTCTGGTGTTTCGGCATGAATTTTTAGGATCTCCGCGCGCACTCTGGTTCCTTCCTGATGGTCGGCATAAACGGCGTAAAGCTGGCCCGCCTAAAGACTGCCTGCGTAACGTCTGTCTGTGTAAACTTTGTCAGTATAAACAATGAAATGTACCATACAACCTGTTCCCGGAACCAAACTTGTGAAGCAAGAGGCGAAGATCACGCGAACCGGCAGCCAGGGTAACCGTTTGCGTCCAATCGCCGGCCGCCATAACCAGCGGCTGAAGGAACTGCGGAGCGCATTCCGCCGCGCCGAACTGACCCCGCATCGCGAATTTGCCATTGAAGGCGTCAAACTACTCGAAGAAGCGCTGCGGAGCGGTCAGCATCCGGAGATGGTATTCTTCAGCGAATCGGCACGCCCTCTGGCTGAAAAGCTTCTGCCCCAGATCAACAACCGCACCGAGGCGGTCGTGCTGCCGAATGGGCTCTTCAACTCGATCGTGCCGAGCGAGGCGCCGCAGGGTGTAGCGGCTCTGGTCAAACCGCCAGTTTTTTCTTGCACTCAATTACTCGATCAGGCGAGCAAGGGTCCTCTGGTCGTAGCCGCTGGCCTGCAGGACCCTGGAAACCTGGGCACGATTCTTCGTTCCGCCGAGGCTTTTGGATCTGTGGGAGTTTTTCTTACAGAGGGGACGGTCAGCCTCTACAACTGGAAAGTGCTTCGCGCTTCGGCCGGATCGATCTTCCGGTTGCCCATCTTGCAAATTTCTTGCGCGGAACTGCTTGCGATCCTGCGCGCACGCGGCGTCCGGCTGTTGGCGACATCTTCGCACCAGGGAACGTCGCACCAGGGGTCTTCGCACCCTGGAATTCCGCTGCCGCGAGTATCATGGACTTTACCGCTCGCAATCTTCATCGGCAACGAAGGCGCGGGCTTGTCCCGTGAACTTATGCGCGAGATGGACGAGACGGTAGTGATCCCGCAATCCGCACAAGTCGAATCGCTCAACGCGGGAGTCGCGGCCAGCATTGTGCTATATGAAGCGGCAAGAAATCGGGAATGAGGAATTGGTAATTTGTGATTTGTAATTGCAATTTGGAAACCTGAAATCAATCGGTATCGACGCTTTTAAATTACAAATCGACAATTGCTAATTACAAATGATCCTGTGAACCTTTTCGCCCCGATCCCGAGCGACGATCCCGCCACGCAAGGCGCGCGTCCGCTAGCCGATCGCATGCGCCCGCGAACGCTCGATGAGTTCGTCGGACAGGAGCATCTCGTCGGCCCGGGTAAGCCTCTACGTGTGCAAATCGAGCGCGATGATCCTACTTCGATGATCTTCTGGGGACCTCCCGGCACCGGCAAGACTACTCTCGCCAAAATCATTGCCCGCATTACAAAAGCGGACTTCATAGAGTTTTCCGCCGTTCTCGCCGGCATCAAAGAAATCAAGCAGGTCATGAGCGATGCCGACCGCGCCCGCCAATATGGCACGCGCACCATCGTCTTTGTCGACGAAATTCACCGCTTCAACAAAGCGCAGCAGGATGCTTTTCTCCCGCACGTCGAGAAAGGCAGCATTCGCCTGATTGGCGCCACCACTGAAAATCCATCCTTCGAAATCAACTCTGCGCTCCTCTCGCGCTGCCGCGTGTATGTATTGAAACCGCTGACCGAAGATGAAATTGTCATTCTTCTGCGCCGCGCGCTCGGCGATACCGAGCGCGGACTCGGCGCAATGCGTCTCGAAGCCTCGGACGAAAATCTAGCCAAAATAGCGGCGTACTCAAGCGGCGACGCGCGTAGCGCCTATAACGTTCTCGAAGTGGCCGCCGCACTTACTGTAGAGAAGCGGCTAGCCGCGTCTCCGCCCGAAGGCGCGACGAACGCAATCACCGCGGCAACCATTCAGGAAGCTCTCCAGAAGCGCGTTCTGCTCTATGACAAAGGCGGCGAAGAGCATTACAACATTATTTCGGCGCTGCACAAGTCGGTTCGCAACAGCGATCCCGACGCCGCCCTCTACTGGCTGGCTCGCATGCTTGAAGCGGGAGAGGATCCGCTTTACATAGCCCGCCGCGTCATCCGTATGGCGGTCGAAGACATTGGGCTTGCCGAACCCCACGCGCTCGCGTTATGCATGGCCGCTCGTGACGCGGTGGATTTCCTGGGTATGCCCGAAGGCAATCTCGCTCTGGCGCAAGCTGTCGTGTATCTCTCGGTCGCCCCCAAATCCAACGCGCTCTACACCGCCTATAGTGCGGTTCTCCAGGATGTAGAGCAGGCTGCCGCCGAGCCTGTTCCTCTGCATCTGCGCAACGCGCCCACCAGCCTGATGAAAGGTCTGGGTTATGGCACGGACTACCAATACGCCCACGACACCGAAGCGAAGGTTGCCGACATGCAATGCCTGCCAGACAGCCTGCGCGACCGCGTCTACTATCGCCCCACTAACGAAGGAGTGGAAAAGCGGATTCGCGAACGGCTCGAAGAAATTAAACAACTCAAAAAGCCGCCCTCAAATCGCGAGCCAAATCGGGTGCCAAATCCAGCCTCAGCGCGAACCTCAAATCGCACAAAAAGAGAATCTGAGACATGATTTTCGCGATCTCATATACAACATCTCCACTCGATCGCGAGGAGGTTTTGTCGTGGCCGCCAGCTCGCTCATGGATTTCGGCTCGTCCAGCCACCATCTGCATGAAACGGCCGCTCTGAGGGTCGCGGAACTGGTGCGGCTGCAAAAATTTGCGCAGCGCATCACCTCCACTCTCGACCTCCAAGAACTCGTTCCGCGGATCGTTGATGAGGTCGCCGCTTCGCTCGGCTGCGTCGAAATTAACCTCTATCTTCGCGACCCGGAAGAGCAGGAATTCGTGTTGGCGGGCGTTCGCGGCTGCAGTGTTTATGGCAAGGGCCATCGCCTTAAGATTGGCGTCGGCATGGTCGGGCACGTCGCGGCTACCGGGAAGATGCACTACGCTCCCGACGTTACCCGCGATCCCTATTACCTGGCGTGCGAACCCGATACACGATCTGAAGTTGCTATCCCACTGCAGCGCGAGGGCGAGCTGGTCGGAGTGTTCACCGCTTCGCATTGCCAACTCAACGCCTTCTGCCCCGATCAACTCAGGCTGCTGCAAGCATTGTGCGCTCATGTCGCGGTTGCGGTCCACAATGCGCGGCGCTTCGGCGATGAGCGCGAACAACGCGAGCGCCTGAGCCGGGAAGCCGAAGAAGCACGCTCGATTCAGCAGGCACTGTTGCCGCGCAGTTCGCCTCTGATCCCAGGATTCCGTGTGTCCGGGCTTTCGATTCCGGCCGGCTCCGTCGGCGGCGATTGGTACGACTTCATTCCCCTGCGCGAAAGCCGCTGGGGTCTGGTGCTGGCTGACGTGTCTGGCAAGGGAACGGCAGCGGCGCTGCTGATGTCCGCTACGCGAGGTATGCTGCGTTCGCTGGCGCAAACCGGTTCCGGGCCAGCCGAAGTTCTGACACGTCTCAACAACATGATGATCGAAGATTTTCCGAGCGGACGCTTCGTCACCATGGTCTATGCCGAACTCGACCCCTCCAGCCGCGTTCTGCGAATTGCGAATGCCGGCCACCTGGCACCATTGCTGGTGGAGCCCTCCGGCCATCGCTGGATTGATCACGAGCATGGCTTGCCTTTGGGAATTTCCACCAGCAAATTCTCGGAGGCGGAAGTGACGCTTGGCAAAGGGTCGCGCATCGCGTTTTATTCGGACGGAATCACCGAGGCGGATCTCGACTCCGGCGAAGAATATGGCCCGGAGCGGCTGCTCGTCCAGATGCAATCGCCCGCGGTTACGCCAGAGAGTCTGCTTGCAGACGTCAGAAAATTCTCGAATGGATGCGGGCTTCGTGACGACGCCACGGTGATCATAGCGGCGGAGCGTGCAACCCTGGACTAGCAACCCCTGGACTAGCAACCCCTGGACTAGCTGAATCTCGCGTGGTGCTCTTTCAGAACACAACGATCCATCACCACAAAGACTCCAGCATTGCGCGCCTTTTCGGCTGCGCGTTCGTTGATCACTCCCTCCTGCAGCCAGATCGCTGGAATCTTCAACTGGATCGCCTGCTCCACAATCTCATCTACGTACTCGGGCCGGCGAAACACATCCACGAGATCGATCTTCCGAGCGATTTCAACGGGTACTTCGAGGAGGGACGAATATGACTTCTCTCCAAGCGCTTCCGTAATCTGCGGATTCACGGGGATGATCTTGTATCCTGCCGCCTGCATGTACGCGGACACCCCATGACTCGCTCGCATGGGGCTCTCCGACAAGCCAATCACTGCGATCGTCTTCACCCGCGACAACAATTCATGGATAGGATCGGATTGCTGCAAAAGCGAACCTCCCCGTCAGCCCTTTTTTTCCAGTCTCTGCCTGAACAAGCGCATCGCCGTCTTGCGAATCGTCTCCGAAACATCTTTGTTGTCCGCGAGATTTTTTAAGTCATGAATGAGCAGACCCTTCACCAGTGGCAGCGAGGCATCGAGCGGGGTGCGCGGATTCTGAACCACATTCCGCAAAATGGTGTAATTCTTCGCGAACCTGCGTTTCATCGGAATTGCCCGCAGCACCGAATCCAGCACATTTTTTTGCAGGGCAAAAGCTTCAACCTCGGTTTCGGAAACTTTGGGCGAGTCCAACACCGCGAGCGCCACCAGTTTCGTGGAATCACGAATCAGGATCGACCGTTCCTCCTTGCTGCCGCGCATCGCCAGTGCGATCCGGCTTTTGATGTCGAGTTTGGATATTCTCCACAAGGCGCTGTCACGCCTTTTCTCAGGAACGAGAGGCTGAGGCTTCTTGGCATGCGCAGCCGGCGCCGCGGCCGCGGCTGATTTTGCCGCTACGGTTTTACTTCCGTCCGCGTTTGCGCTGGCCGAACCAGCCTGGGTGACGACCTCGGGTTCCGCCGCGACGTCATGATCACGCTCCATTCCTATGGGCCGAAATGGCTGATCTTTTTCGATTTCCAGTTCGGCCGCATTCACCTCCAGATACTTACTGACTGCACCCTCGAGAATCGCCTCATCCACTTCCGCTGCGGGCGGCTGCGGTTCGGATTTTGAAGTCACTTCGAAAGCAGCCAGCTTCTTACCAATCTCGGCAAGCTCCGCTGAGCGCAAGCAGGGGTTCGACTGCAACGCCTGCAAAAGCGTGGGAGAGCCCATCACGCGCTTGCTGCTCAGCAATGTCTCTGCCACCCACCGCGACCCCGACGCCGCGAGACGGGCGAGCGGTTCCTCATCTACGGACGGGTTCTCCGCCAGAGTCGGCAGCAGTACGGTCCTCAGATTCTCTTGAGCAAAGAGATATCCCAGCACCTCCGCGCTCGTCTGTGGATCGGCAGCGGCGGCGAGACTAGCTTTTTCATCCCAACCCGCCAGCGTGAGACCCGCCTGCTCGCCGAAAACTTTGTTATGAACCGCAAGATGCACCAGGATCTCAATCATTTCGAGCGGCGGGACAGCGAGGGACCCGCGCGCGGCCGATTGCATCAGGTTCGACGGAAGCTCCGAATTGCGGATCAGATCAATCATTCGGGGCATTGTTCATCTCCCGGAACTTGCGGACTTCTTGTTCGAGATCTTTTTTGGTGAGCTTTTGATGAACCCTTCACTGAATGCTTGTTCTTGGCCACCGCTGACTCCAATTCGGTGACTGCAATCTCCAGTTCGCGGGTGCTGCGATTCGGATGGCGGCGCCGATATTCATTATTCAAAGCGCGATAGTACCAGAGCGTGCCTTCCTTGTTCCCATTAAACCGCGTCCAGATGGCCTCGCCGTCCTGCCGGTAATCCGTCAAAATCGTCCGGACGTTGTGCAGTTTGTCAGACGCCGAAACCAATCGCGTCTCGGCGTCGGCATGCTTCACCTCACGAAGATAGGCTTTTTTTCGATCGATCCAGTCCGGCTTGGGCTCTCCGAATGAATCGGTGCAACCCTCCACGACGTTCGCCACCCGCTCGCCAAACATCTTACGCACTTCGCGCAGCCGAGGCAGACCGCCGCAATCTTCGACCACATCGTGCAGCAGGGCGGCAATCGCCATGTCTTCGTCGCCGCCCGCTTCCAGCACTAGCGACGCCACCGCCATCAGATGCGAAAGATAAGGTACCGCCGATTGCTTCCGCGTCTGCCCAGCATGTTTCTCGGCGGCGTAGCGGAAGGCGCGCTGCAGGCGGGAGCCTAGATGTGGGCGGCTGAGCGATCTTTTGTTTCTTACCTTCATAATGAAGTGTGGTTCGGCTCGTTTCTACGCCTTTTTCTCGCCTCGCCGCATCCGCAAATAAGCCTGCATCAGCGGCCGAAGATCGCCATCCAACACGCGATCCACGTCGCCAATTTCCAGTTTCGTGCGGTGATCCTTGATCATTCGGTAAGGCTGGAGCACGTAGGAACGAATCTGCGAACCGAAATCGATATCCAGTTTCGAGTCTTCAATTTTTTTCGTGACTTCGCGCTTTTTCTCCAGCTCATATTCGTAGAGTTTAGAGCGAAGCATGCTCATCGCCTTGTCTTTGTTCTTGTGTTGCGAGCGCTCATTCTGGCAGGCAGCCACCAGTCCAGTCGGGATATGCGTGATCCGCACCGCCGAATCGGTCGTATTGACGTGCTGTCCACCCTTGCCGCTTGAACGGTACGTGTCAATCCGAATGTCATCCGGCTTAATGTTGACCTCGATGCTGTCGTCAATCTCGGGAGAAACATACACGCTGGCAAACGACGTATGCCGACGCTTCGCCTGATCGAAGGGCGAAATTCGCACTAATCTGTGCACCCCGATCTCGCTGGTTAAATACCCAAACGCATACTGGCCAATCACTGAAAATGTAACCGACTTCAGTCCGGCTTCTTCTCCCGGCTGGTAGTCGTAGATCTCGGTCTTGAACCCCTGCCGCTCTGCCCAGCGCAGATACATGCGCATAAGCATCTCGGCCCAGTCCTGCGACTCGGTGCCTCCCGCTCCGGGATGGATGGTCATAATGGCATTCAAGCCGTCGTTTTCGCCCGAAAGCAACGTCTCAGTTTCGACGCGATCCACCAGTTCGCGGAGAGATTCCAAATCGCGCTGCAGGTCGTCGGCGACGTTTTCACCTTCGCCAGCCAGATCGAAATAGGTAGCGATATCGTCGGTTCGCCGCACCAGGTCGTCTTCCAGCGACAACATGCTCTCAAGGCGCTTGCGTTCCCGCATCACTTGCTGAGATTTTTCAGGACTCGACCACAGGTTGGGATCCGACGCCTGCTTTTCTATTTCGGCGAACTGCTGCCGCAACTTGCCGGCGTCAAAGATACTCCCGCAGGTCGTGAACCTTGGTCTTTAGAGAAGTGTATTGTTGTTCCAGTTCATCTAGCATTGCGTATCACCGGGCATGTCCGATTCGGTTAGTCGTTAGTCGCTCGCGAGTTCTTCCTCACGACAAATGGTCGTCGACTAACGACCAAACACAAAGCGCGCTGCGACCGCGCCCAGTGAAATTATCGCACACAGATATGCGAACCAATCGCCATGCCGCGTGTAAAACGTGGTACCGGAGCCTAGGGCATAGGGCGCTGCCAACGCCGTGCGCAACTTGCGCGAAGTCGCTGCCACGATCCGTCCGTAAGGATCGATCGATGCCGTCATTCCTGTATTTGTCGCAGACAGCAGCCAGCGGTCATTTTCAATGGCCCGCATTTCGGTCTGCTCGAGATGCTGCTTCCAGGCGCCGCTGTCGCCATACCACCCATCATTCGAGATATTCACCAGAACCTGCGCGCCTTGCAGCGGTCCCTGCCGCACTTCATCGGGAAAGATCGATTCATAGCAGATGAACATTCCGAGTCGCTGGCCGCCGGCGTCGAGCGGCGCATGCGACTCACCTCGCTGAAACTCTCCCACCTCTTTGGTGAGCCCTCCGGCAAACGCGAACAACTTCGGAAATGGCAAGTATTCTCCAAAGGGGACGAGATGCACTTTGTCGTAGCGCGCGACCCACTCCCCTTGCGGGCTGACCAGTGCAGCGGAGTTAAAGATTTGTGTGTTCGATCCGCCGCTTTGGTTCGCGGGCGTGATTCCGATCGAGCCCGCCACGGCCCAGGTTTTCGACTGCGTCGCCAGCGCGCTCACGGCGTTTCGAAACAAAGGGTCATTCGTGTAGAACGGCGAAGGTGACTCCGGCCAAATGATCAGATCATAGTGCTGATCTGATTTTCCATCCAAGGGATGCAAGCTCACGGCGGTTAAATCCCGCAGTGTGTCCTGAAAATACTCCTTCGTCCACGCAGACCCTGGCAGGATCGGAAGATTCGGCTGGACCAGAAGCGCGGTGTGATCGGTTGCGACCGCAGGAGGCCCCAGTAATTGCCCGGCTTGCAGGATCGCCGCTGCCACGCACGCCGCCACAAGCAGTCGCTTGCGCTGGGCTCTCGGAGCCAGAAATGCCGCAGCGAAGACACTGTTCACGAGCAGGATTTCAAACGACAGGCCGTACACGCCGACCAAAGTCGCAATCCGCGTGAGCGCAAAATTTGCGGTCTGAGCGTATCCAAGAAGTTCCCAGGGAAACGCGGTAATCCGAGTGCGGGCGAGTTCTACAGCGACCCATAGGAACGGAGCCGCCACAAGTGCGCGCCTGATCGACAGAGCCGGCGCGGCGGTCTTTGGTCCGGATCCGGCGGCTTTGGTTCTGACGGGTTTTGCTCTAGAGGATGCGGGTCCAGTGGGCGTTGGTCTGGTGACCAAGGCCAGCAGGAGCCCGAACATCCCGTGATAAAGACCGACATACACGCAAAACAAGATCTCCGCGAGGGCCGCCGCCGGCAAAGGCATGTCGCCGTAGCGGTGCATCGTATCGAAGATCCAATAGCAGGTCCCAGCGAACCACAGGATTCCGCACGCGTAACCAAGCAGGAACCCCTGCAAGGGAGTGGCGGGCAGCAGGCGCGCCTGCTCGTTGCCAGTGCCTTGCATCTGCAGGCGAAGGGTTTCGGGAACGCGGCAACGTAAAATAGCAACGAGCAGCGGCGCTACCGCGATCCACGAGAACCAATAAAGATTAGGAAGCGGGAAGATGACGACCTGTAGGGCCGCGGAAACGAGCGTCAGCCCCCACGCGCTGCGATGGATTTTAAGCACGCATCAGAATAGCAAACAGAAGTTGGAAGCAGCGGCGAGCCAACGGATTGCTTCGCGGTTTGTTTACTTAACTTCGGTCCACTTAACCTTGGTCACTTAACTTTCGGCGAATCCTCGTCTGCGGGCTTCGAATCATCGGCGTGAATGACTGCGTCGTCCTCCGCATAGAAAGAACGATGCTCGCTGTCCATATGTTTTGGCGTCATCGTAAGCACAAAACCGTCATGATCGTCAGCATGAGCATTATGGTTATGAGGATCATGATGCGGACGGAAGGCGGCCGTGTAATCACCGCGGTCGGTGGAGTGCGCCATGCGCTTGGTGAAAGATCCGGTGCCGGCCAGAGAAGCCAACGAATCCGTAAACCTGCCATGCCGCTTTTTGTATTCGCGTTCCGCCCGTAAAACTACCCGCATATAGCCGAGCGCCTGCGCCTCCGATTCCGAACGCGCCGGATCGCCCGGAAACTGCGGCTTATAGGGCGTGGAGGACTGCGCTGTTGCAGCCTGATCCTGCGCGAACGCAAACCCTGCCGCTAAAATGACCACGGTTAAAATTCCCGAAAAATAATGACGCTTCCGCCTTCCTTTCACCACAGCCCTCCTAGGATCCTGAATCTGGGGGTTACTCCCGTAATTTGTCTGGCTCGGCAACCGTTTCAATTCCCCGCTGATTCAGGCAATCTTGGACAGGATGCAATCCTAACAGGGAAGCCTAATGAAAGCTGCTGTCGCCAGAAAGCCCCTTATACGTGTCGCCGTGGTGGAGAGCGACCCATTGCGTTTTGTGGGATTCCGGGCCCTCTTCGATACCGAACAGGATTTGGAGCTAGTCTCCGCTTCACTGGCCGACCTGAGCCAACTGCAAGGCATCGATCTCGTGCTGCTCGGCAATCGCGGCGGCCAGAACCTCTACGACATCATGGCCAGCATGAAGGCGATTCGGCCCGATCTTCGTATCATCGTCACCGGCGCGGGCATGGACGATGAAAGCGTATTGAAAGCAATTGCCGCCGGCGCCAAAGGCTACGTGGACGAAGCGGCCTCGCCCGCCGAGTTCATACAAGCTCTCCGCATCGTGCATCAAGGCTCGGTGTGGGCTCCGCGCCGCGTGCTCTCGACCTTCATCGAACGCGTGAGTGCGTCGCCCGGTCGCATCTTCCCTGCCGGCCGAATAACCTTTACCGACCGCGAGAAAGAAGTACTTGAGATGCTGGTAGCCGGCCGCTCGAACAAAGAAATCGGCTCCGCCCTGGGCATAGAAGAGCGCACCGTAAAAGCTCACGTAGCGAAACTGATGCGCAAAGTGGGGGTGCAGAACCGTATCGCGCTGTCAGTGCACGCCATCACGCATTCGCTGGTTACGGCGAAGTAGTCTTTTAGTACCGCTCCGGCTCGGCAACGAGAACCAGCCACCTCCCGTGGCCGACCTGCTTGCTCCGCCGCTATGTAGGCTTTATACCAGTCCGGCCAGTTCGCGGCGCGCCGCCCGTCGGTCCATGCCTTAACTCTGCGCAGTCAGGCGCGAAGAATGGGAGCTCCAAACGGGGCACCCGTGACTCCGCCATCCACCATCAGCTCGACTGCGTTGACGTATGAGGAATCGTCCGACGCAAGGAAGAGCACGGCTTTGGCAACGTCTTCCGGCTCGCCCCAACGGCCCATCGGAATGGCAGACGAGAAGAACTCCGCCACCTTGGCGGACTCGTCTGCAGATATAGAGGCGCGGGGCCCGCGCTTCCAGATGGGAGTCTTCGTCGCGCCCGGTGCGACGACATTCACGCGAATGTTGCGCGGTGCCAGGTCGGCGGCGATGGAACGCGCCATCGAGACGATGCCGCCCTTCGTGGCTGCGTATGCGGCGACGCCGGTTTGGCCAAGATAGTTATGTACCGACCCATTAAAGATGATGCTGCCGTTGTCGTTCAGCAGAGGCGCCGCTGAATTCACCGTAAAGAAAGCGCCATTTAGGTTGGTGTGGATCACGCTCTCAAAAATGGCCTCGTCAGTCGAACCGGTGGGCGTCCGCCCAGAGATGCCGGCATTGGCGAAGACAATGTCGAGTTTCCCGAAATCTTTGGCCAGGGCTGCAAAGAGTCGCTTGCGGTCTTCCGCAATCGTGACATCAGCGCGGTAGCCACGCGCGTTTGGTCCGAGTTCTGCAACCGCCTCATCCAGCGTTTTCTGGTCGCGACCAGTAATGGCGACCTGCGCGCCCTCCGCAATGAAAAGCCGGGCTGTGGCAAGACCGATGCCACTGTTACCGCCGGTAATAAGAGCCTTCTTGCCTGTGAGCCTCATATTGCCTCCTTTTTGTATGGACTGGCATCAATCATGATGACCGTCGTACTTGTTATGCGATGACCATCATAGATGGAAGATGCAGAGAACATTATGCGCTATCCCGTCGAAGAGACCGCTGCAAAACATGAACGGATTGTGAAGGAGGCTTCTCGCCTGTTCCGTGAACGCGGATTTGAGAACGTAAGCGTGGGCGAAGTGATGAAGGCCGCCGGCATGACGCACGGGGCGTTCTATGCCCATTTCGGTTCGAAGGAAGAAGTGCAGGCGGCCGCCGTTGCCTACGGCCAAAAGGTTTCGGTAGGGCGCGTGCAGCGCAGCAAGAGTAAGAAGAGCAAAGGATCGTTTGCCGATGCGTATCTGAGTCCGTAGCACCGAGATAATCCAGGCGACGGCTGCACCATGGCCGCGCTGGCCCAGGAGGTGGCTCGCTGGACCCCTGAGCTCAAAGCCGCGTTCGAGCAGGGACTCGCGAACCTTCTCTCCGCTAAGAGTGAAGACCGAAAAGAAGCCATCTTTTGGGTAGCGGCGATGATGGGTGGCGTAGTATTGGCTCGCGCCGTGCAGGATCCGCGACTTTCTGACGAGATCCTCAGGAGGGTCCGACAAAAGCTCGGCTGACCATGCCCTCGCGAATCCAAATTGTTGGTCGCCGCTCTTGTGATCTGAAGGAAGCCAAGTTCGTGGATGGTCGGCAAACCTGAAATTATCCAGAAACGGGGTTCTGGGAAGGCATCGCCTCAGCCCAAATACCTCAAGTTAGAACCTCAGCTGTCTCTATAATCGACGATCGGTTTCGGTTACCAAAGTACAATGACCCTCGTAATCTTGTCCGCTTCCCCCACCTGCCGCATACTCGCCTCACCTACCACAGAACCTGGGAGACGGGGCTGGAAACGGAGATTAGGGTCGCCGAGTTCAGCCCCGCATTTTTTTCTTCCATAGCCTGACTCACCCTTGTCACCCTTGTCACCCCTGGATATCCCCCGTTTCGCCCCTCGCATCCAATAGAATCAGAACTAGCAAACCACAATAGATTAAAGACTTTGATCGCCAAGTGAGGCATGATGCGAAATTTCCTCGTTCTGTTCCTGCTGTTCTGTTTTGTGACCCCGATTCTGTCGGCCAATCTGCTTGCTGATGATCAGCCTGCGGCCACCGAACCCAATACCAAGGCTTCCGGACGGGTCGAAGCCGCTGGCACCGTGCTCGATGAAATCCAGGCCGCTCCCGATCAGCGCATCCCAGAAGAAGTACTCGCTTCGGCCGACTGTGTCGCTGTTGTTCCGTCGCTCCTTAATGCAGGCTTCGTCTTCGGCGGCCGCTATGGCAAAGGCGTTGCCAGTTGCCGCACTCCTAAAGGTTGGAGCGCGCCCGCTTTCTTCACCATCGGCGGCGGCAGTTTCGGCCTGCAGATCGGCGGCCAGGCAACCGACGTCATCATGCTGATCATGAACAAGCACGGCATGGATAATCTGCTCTCCAGCCAATTCAAGCTCGGAGCCGATGCCAGCGCTGCCGCTGGTCCCATCGGACGCCATGCCTCGGCCGACACTGACTGGAAAATGAGGGCAGAGGTTCTGACCTACTCTCGCTCCCGCGGCCTCTTCGCCGGGCTCGAGCTTTCAGGCGCGGTCATCAAGCAGGACAAAAGCAGCACACGCGAGTTTTACGGCCACATGGTGCCCTTTAAAACGGCTCTGAAGGGAGAGGTCGAAGCTCCTAAAGATGCTTACCCATTCTTAAGCAGCCTCGCCAAGTGGGCGCAGGACGCTGCGAAGTAGTAGAGTTCTCAGTTCCCGGTTCTCAGTTCTCAGTGCTGAATGGAAAAGGCTGAGAACTGAGAGCTGGAATTGAGAACTGCTCCGTTGCGAGAACGCCTTGAGTACGCCCTGTTATGGCCCTGGATAAAATTCCTGGGATTACTCCCCCGTCCTCTGGCGCGCGCCATCGGGATCAGTTTCGGGTTAACCGTCTATGCGGCCTATGGGCGTTTGCGCCGCGTGGGCCTGCGCAATCTGACTCTTGCATTTCCTGAAATGTCCGAGCGCGAGCGGCACCGTCTGCTTCGCGGCGAGTTCATTTCGCTGGGACGGCAGCTTGCTGAAGTCTGCCTCTTCCCTCGTTATAAACGCGAAAATATTTCTAGCGTCGTCGTTTACGACGGCTTTGAAAACTTCGAGCGCGCTTACGCGCGCGGCAAAGGCGTTCTCTTCCTCACCGGGCATCTCGGCGCCTGGGAACTCTCGGCTTTCGCCCACTCCCTGCAGGGGCATCCGCTGTCAATCGTAATGCGCTCGCTGGACAATCCCTATATCGACGCCCTCATCCAGAGCTATCGCACGATGCACGGCAACCGCACCGTCGACAAGGATGATTTCGTGCGCGGCCTGCTCTCCGCCATGCGCAAAGGCGAGACCGTAGGCATCCTCATGGACACCAACATGACCCCGCCGCAGGGCGTGTTCGTGGATTTCTTCGGCATTCCCGCCTGCACCGCCAGCGGACTAGCCCGCATTGCCCTGCGCACCGACGCCGCCGTCGTCCCAGGCTTTACCGTGTGGGACGCGAAACTGCGCAAATACATTTTGCGCTTCGATCCGGCGGTAGAGTTGATTCGCAGCGCCGACAGCGAAGCGAACATCGTAGCTAACACCGCAAAGTTCACAAGCGTCATCGAAGACTTCGTCCGCCGTTATCCCGACCAGTGGCTCTGGGTGCACCGCCGCTGGAAAACGCGTCCACCGGGCCAGCCACCGCTCTACTAGTTTGTGTAGGGACCGGCGCCTCGCCCGTCCAAGCCGAGCGAAGCTCGGCGGATATCGGCCGCAGTAAGGCAATTCGGCGTTGTACACGCCTGCCCGGGAAAGCGACAATAGACAACCATGAAACATACCTTGCGCGATCTAGCCGAGGAGCTCGGATGCCGTCTCCAGGGAGACGGCTCGATTACGGTGACCACCGTATCCAGCCTGCAATCCGCCACCAACAAGAGCCTGGTCTTCGTGGAGGACGCCCAGTATCTCGACGCCGCACTCCGCTCGTCCGCCGCTGCGGTGATTGCAGCCGAGTTCGCGGATAAAGAATTGGCCGCAGGGGTGACCACTGAGAAGCCAATTCTTATTTCCGCTAACCCACGTCTTACTTTTGCCCGTGCCGCGAAGATGCTACGCGGCCGACCACCGAAGCGCGGCATTCATCCGTCCGTCATTTTTTCTCCTTCCGCTAAGATCGGCAACAATGTGGCCATCGGCGCGGGTGCGATCCTCGGCGAACACGTCAGCATCGGCGACGAAACTACCATCGGCGCTGCTTCGGTTATAGGCGACGACGTGGGTACTCCGGTGACGATCGGAAGCCATTGCCGTATCGACGCCAACGTCACCATCTACCCTGGCACGACTCTCGGTGACCGCGTCGTCGTGCAAGCTGGAGCGATTCTTGGCAGCGATGGCTTCGGCTATGTTCGCGACTCGCAAACGGGGCGTTACGAGCAATCCCCGCAAATCGGGCGGTTGGTGATCGAAGACGATGTGGAAATCGGCGCCAACTCGACCATTGACCGCGGAGCCCTGGACGAAACCAGAATCCGGCGGGGCGCAAAGATCGACAACCTCGTCCACATCGGCCACAACTGTCAAATCGGAGAGAACGTCGTTATCGCCGCGCAGACCGGCCTTTCCGGCAGCGTCACCATTGAAGACAACGTCATCATGGGAGGACAGGTCGGAATCGCCGATCACGTCCGCATCGAAGAAGGAGCTATATTAGGAGCGCAAAGCGGCATCCCCACCAAGAAGGTAATTCGCGGCAAGGGAGTCGTCTTCTGGGGAACGCCCGCGCGGCCCATTCGGGAGTATCTTAAACAGCTGGCGTTTCTATCGCGATCGGCCAAGAAGGATCGTTGAACGGCGAAAGAATTGTCATCTCGAGAAAGGCGAGGGATCTGCATCTTGCGGCGAACTGCCGATCCCTCGCTTCGCTCGGGATGACAAAATCTGTAGGATTTTGACTGTCTTCTATGCCCATTCTCGTCATCGGCGGACACACCCGCAGTGTAGGCAAGACGAGCGTAGTCGCCGGTCTAATCGCCGCCCTGCCCAGCTTCCACTGGACCGCCCTCAAGATCACGCAGTACGGGCACGGCGTCTGCTCCGCCAATGGCGAGGCCTGCGACTGTGCCACCGCCGATCATTCATGGGCTGTCTCAGAAGAAAAGGACCGCTCCGGCGAGTCCGACACTTCACGCTTCCTCGTCGCGGGGGCCGATCACTCCTGGTGGGTGCGCACCCAGCAAGGCCATCTGGCCGAAGCCATGCCGCGTATACGCAAGCTTCTCGCCTCGACGCAGAATGTGATTATCGAATCCAACAGCATCCTGCGTTTCATGAGGCCCGATCTTTATTTGACGGTGCTCGACTCGGCGACCGCCGATTTCAAAGAATCGGCGCAAACCTATCTCGACCGCGCCGACGCCGTGCTGCTGCATTCCGCAGAGAAATCACAAAGCTCAGCTTGGAAGCAAGTCACGCTGAAGTCAGTGATCAATCGTCCGATTTTTACGATCCATCCGCCAAACTACGTAACCCCTGAAGTAGTAGATTTCGTTCACACTCACTTGCTGTCATCTTCAGCAAATTTGCGTCATAAGCCCCAAGCGTCATCCTGAAGCGGAGCGGGACTTTCATGGTTCCAAATTTTTTTATTAACGGTCTTTTGGAATCATCGACTTAGGCAGAAACTCCCTCCAGGTCTTTGAGTTTAAAGGACTTGCGGCTAAAATATTTATAAATCATAGACTTAACTCTAAAAAGCACTGAAAAATGGTTTGGAGCAGCTTCGAGGTGCGTCTTGGTGGACGGACACAGCTCGGAACTGCCCCCAATTCAGATTTCAGCATCGCTCGCGAGAGATTGAGAGTCAATGAATTTGGTTGATGGTTGCTTCAGAAGGGGTAGGACGAATTCCCATAATGGGAACGCTGGCAGCATCCCGCCGATCACGTCTGTGATAGCCAAGGCTTGACCTCGCAGAACGCGCTGTTGGATGCGGTAGCTATTGTCAGGTCGTAGCATCGCCTTTGAGCGTAATGGCCACGGGCGAACAAATGACGCAAGGTAGTGCCATCGACCGGTCACAACGGTACGTCAACGGGCAATTCGGAGAATTAGGCAAAAACAGCAGCGGGAAGGGGAGCTCACGCCGGAAGAGATCATTCGTGTACTCTGATTGGGGGCAGGCTAAGAAACGCTATGGAGATGCGAAAACTAGGAAAGAGTGGATTGGAGGTTTCTGCTCTTGGCCTCGGGTGCATGAGCATGAGCTCGGGCTATGGACCTGCGGCCGACAGGGGCGACATGATTCGGCTGATTCGGGCCGCGTATGACCGGGGCATAAACCATTTCGACACGGCCGAAGCATATGGGCCGTTCGCGAACGAAGAGCTGGTGGGGGAAGCACTCCAGCCCATCCGCGACAAGGTGGTCATTGCCACAAAGTTTGGTTTCGACATCGATCTTCGGAGTGGCAAGCGCGGCCCGGGAACCAATAGTCGCCCTGAACATGTTAAGGCTGTGGCTGACGCCAGCCTGAGGCGGTTGCGAACTGACCGCATTGACCTTTTCTATCAGCACCGCGTCGATCCAGACGTGGCGATTGAAGACGTAGCAGGAGCGGTTAAAGAACTAATTGCCGAGGGCAAGGTCAAACATTTCGGCTTATCAGAGGCAGGAGTTCAAACCATTCGCCGGGCGCACGCGGCCCAGCCGGTCACCGCAGTGCAGAGCGAGTACTCGCTCTTCTGGCGTGGTCCTGAGATGGAGCTTCTGCCGACCCTGGAGGAGCTTGGTATCGGGTTCGTGCCATTCAGCCCGCTTGGCGCTGGTTTCCTCACCGGCACGATTGATGAAACTACGAAGTTCGACCCCACCGACTTCCGGAACCTTGTGCCTCGCTTTTCACCGGAGGCGCGCAAGGCGAACATGGTTCTAGTTGACCTGATCAAGGCGGTCGCTGAACGCAAGGGTGTGACACCAGCACAGGTTGCACTCGCATGGCTGCTCGCACAGAAGCCGTGGATCGCGCCGATACCCGGAACCACCAAGCTTCACCGGGTCGAGGAGAACCTCGGTGCGGCGAAACTCAAATTGACCGAGAATGACCTTAAGCAGATCGACGAAACTGCTGCTCGGCTGAAGCTCGAAGGGGCCCGTCTTCCTGAGGCTGCACTGAAGATGACTGGACGCTGAGTGCTTCCTTTCAAAGCGGAACATGGAGGGTGAAATGAAAAGACCATATGCAAAACTTCAGATTGTCGCTTTTGCGGTAATTATCGTCTTGCAGTCACACGCCCAAACAGGAGACGCGATTTTTCCAAAAGGTGAACTATCCACAGTTAAAAATCACACCGGAGATATTTGGCTTAAAGAGCTAAATGTAGGAGACAGCACATTCGATCCTAGTATTGCTGTAGCGACCTATGGTGCCGGTGCGAAGCTGGATTGGCATGTTCATCCAGGGGGTCAAGTTCTACTTATTACGGAAGGCACCGGTTATTATCAGGAAAGGGGAAAGCCGGCACAAATCGTTCACAAGGGAGACGTAATAAAATGCTCTTCGGGCGTAGAGCATTGGCACGGAGCATCACCGAAAAGTGGCCTTGCCTATATAGCGGTTACACCGACTCAAAAGGGAAAAACAATCTGGTTAGAACCTGTTAGCGATAAAGACTACAACAGCATCAAATAAAAACTCCTCCTGATTTGGGAAGTCTCACAACGTGACTGACGTACGCCACCAATCGCATTGCGGTTGATAAATACCGATCACTCTCTTGATCGGCACACCACGACGCTCACGCCCCCGGCTTGATCTCCACTGCCTTGTCGTTTTCGAAGGTAATCACGATGGGCTTGCCGCCGTTCGCGTAATGCAAAGTTCTCGAACCGTAGTCTCCCGAGCCTTCGGGAATGCCCAGGCCAATGGCGAAGCTGGCCTGCAATTCGCTCATCCCCGCCTGCACCTCATGAGCATCAATCTTCTGCCACACTTCCGCCGGCCAGTGCTTGTAAAGATCGTGTGGATCTTCAAGGAAAAAAGCCTCGTCGGCGTAAATCTTGAAGCCGCTGCCCTTCTCGACTCCAATTGGTGCCGCGTAGGATTTGCCGTCGAGCGAGAAGACTGCCATCACCTGCTTGACACCTGGCGCCCGCGGAGACTCGTCCGTCACCACACTCTCTATCGCGAGCTTCTGCAAAGGCAAGAGCAGTCCCGATTCATGCGCGAAATCAGTCTTGTGCCGCTTGGGATCGTAGGGGTAATACGTCAACTGATAGCCCACCTTCACCCATACGGGCTGTTCGGTCAACTGCTGCGCCGACTTCAGATCGTAAGCATGCAACTTCTTCGGAGTGACATAATAGTCCGCGTTCAGGGCGGTTTCCTGCTTCGGTTTCGCCTCTTCCTTCATTGCTTCATGACGCTGATATACGATGTAGGCGGCGCGCCCACCGGCAATTACGATGGCAAGCGTCATGACGATCTGCAGTTTCTTCTGAGTCTCCGGATCTAAGGCCATATTCTTAGAACGAAATCCCTTCTTCGCACATCGAATGAATCAGGCGGCATTCAGTTAGACTGTAAGCACGCTTCATCGAGCCGCAAAGGAAATTCATGCCTATCGTCCAGGATGATGTTTTGAACGCACTCAAGCAGTGCTACGACCCTGAAATCCCGGTTAACATCGTGGATCTCGGCCTGATTTATGACATTCGCTTCGACAGCGTCCCGGAAGGCCAGCAGGATGTAACCATCGATATGACCCTTACTGCCCAGGGCTGCCCCGAGCATGTCAACATCAGCGCGCAGGTTAAATCACGGGTGGAGCAGCTTCCCGGCGTCCGCAACGCCAACGTCAACGTAATCTGGGAGCCGGCGTGGACTCCCGAGCGGCTAAGTCCGGAAGCTCGCAAACAATTGGGAATAGAGTAGACAATTGCTCGGTAGAGACGCGGCTCGCCGCGTTTCGTCTCTTTTGCGAACGCTCAAACGCGAACGCTCAATATTCTCCCAACTCCTCAAACGCCAGCGCTGCGCGACCTTCGGCCAGTTGCTCGATCTTCCTGCCGACCTTAATCGCCAGATCCAGATATCGGGTTCCTTGACGCACATACGATGGCAGCTCTTCGCGGATTCGTTCAAATTCATGCGGATACTCTGACGCGAGTACCGCCAGCCCCACACTTCCCGCCAGAACCGCAGCGGGTCGCCTGCCTTTCAGCAAGAATAGCGCTGCCGTTCCCGTCGCTCCCGCAATCACCGCTAGCTTCCAGTTGTCCATGTTGATCTCCTGAGAACATTTCCTGACGCCAACGATTTACTGAACTTTTTCTGGCGTTCGCGTTCCGATCACAACCGCTTTCCTAGCAGGATTCTAAATCAAACGCTTTCATGCTTTATACTTCCGGCGAATACTTCCGGCGACAGCTGCGCGACCAATCTATGATGCGATTTCGAGCTCTTTCGTTTACGACCGCGGTGGTTCATCTTCGGGCTAACAGTAGAGGCGCTTCTAGGTCCGCCATTCTGTGCGCGCTCGTCTGCGCCGGCACGCTATCGTTTGCCCAAGCAAAACCCCGCGCCCGCGACCTCGGTGTCCCTTTCGATGGCACGCCCGGCGCCAACAATGCCATCACCGATGTCGGCGGAGTTGAAGTGGGGCACACCACGCTCATTTCCGGAGACGGCAAACTCAAAGTCGGCGAAGGCCCCGTCCGCACCGGCGTCACCGCCGTTTTTCCGCGCGGGAAGAATGCGAACGATTCCGTCTTCGGCGGCTGGTTCACACTCAACGGCAACGGCGAGATGACTGGGACGACTTGGCTCGAAGATTCCGGCTTTCTAGACGGACCTATCATGATCACGAACACGCACAGTGTAGGTGTGGTGCGCGATGCCGTTATCGCCTGGAAAGTGAAGCGCGGCGAGCCCGATATGGAAGGCTACTGGTGGTCGTTGCCCGTGGTTGCCGAAACCTGGGATGGCTACCTCAACGACATCAATGGATTTCACGTAAAGCCCGAGCATGTTTTCCACGCGCTCGATTCCGCGCACGGCGGACCGGTTGAAGAAGGTAACGTCGGCGGCGGAACCGGCATGATCTGCAACGAATTTAAAGGAGGCATCGGAACTGCCTCACGCGTACTCGATGCGAAAGCCGGTGGGTACACGGTCGGCGTGCTCGTGCAATGCAATTACGGACAGCGCAACCAGTTGCGCATCGCGGGCGTTCCCGTGGGACGCGAAATTCCCGAGCACACCATCTGGAAAGACAACGTCGGCTCGATCATTATTGTCATTGCCACGGACGCTCCGCTCATACCCACGCAACTGCGGCGACTGGCTCGCAAAGCCTCCTTGGGGCTCGGTCGCGACGGCAGTTATTCGGGCGACGGTTCGGGGGACATCTTCGTCGCCTTCTCCACCGCGAATCCCGGGGCGGCGTCCATCAAGGGAGTCCGTGATCTGAAAATGCTTCCCAACGACAGCCTTGATCCACTGTTCCTGGCTACGGTTCGAGCCACCGAAGAGGCCATTGTCAACGCCATGGTTGCCGCAGAGACCATGACGGGTATCGACGACCACACCGTCATTGCCCTGCCGCATGACCGTCTGCGCGAAGTGCTGAAGAAATACAACCGTTTGCAGAGGTAACTTGTGGTGACGGGCGTCTCGCCCGTCCAAATTCGCGTGGGGCAGGTTCGCGCAGGGCCAGCTCAGCCGAGGGGTTCCCGAAGTTACTTTCGCCGCCCCACCACGGAGTGCACCGTTTCTGCTGTCTAACGACTACAATTCAAGCAGTGAAAGCCTATCGAATTGAGCGCATTAAAGGCGGCATGAAGTTCAACTGCACTCGCTGTACTCACAGCGTCAGCACACTCGATTTCGACCAGAAAGCTGGCAACCTCCGTACCCAGGCCGCAACCGCGATCAATGGCCACGCGAGCCAGGCTCACCACGAGCCGCTGGTGGTTTCCACGTCCGAAGGCCAGCAGCGCAGCTGGCGCTAGGCCGCTGTACACCTGACTAACCGAGCATTCCGGCGGATCGGGCACTGAAGAAGGTGCGCGCTTGGGAGTTCTCAGGGGCATTTTCGTGGTTTGCGCATTTGTGCTGCACAACTACGTGAACCTGAACATCGGGCTGAAACTCGTTCCGGGACAGGCTGTGGCTTACTTCGCCCAGTGGACGATCGTCGGCATAGTCATCGCTCTTATTTACAAACCCCTCGCCACGCCATAATCGGAAAAAACTGGGGGCAGACCGGACGTTCACCGATCTCCATTCGTCGAAAAGCTTGGAAACGTTCCGTCTATCGCCGGTTTTTCCTCGCATAGGGCATTCTCCCAGTATCCAATTGGCCAGTGTGTCACGAAATCGTGAGTTCTTGACGCGACCCCATGCCCCACCTACTTTACTCTTCAGAGGAGGACGAACCTATGAAAGCGAACTGGAAAGTTCTGGTAGGGGTTCTGGCGGGCGTCTTGATCGGGGTGGCCGGCGGTGCGGCGATTCACGCGCAGCCAGCCAAAACGCCGCCGGGCTATGTGATCGCGGAGGTCGAGGTAAACGACCTCGCCACCATGCAGAAATATGGGGCAAGGGTGCCAGAGACGCTGGAGCCGTTCAATCATCACTATGTCATTCTCGGCCACAATATCCAGGCTCTCGAGGGGGAGCCGCCCAAGGGCGGGATCGTGATGATCGCCTTCGACAGCGTGGAGAAAGCGCGTGAGTGGTACGATTCGCCAGCCTACTCGGCGATCCGGCCGCTGCGGCAAAGCGCAGCGAAAAGCCGCCTATTTATCGTTGAGGGTCTTCCGCCCGAGTAATGGGCCAAGTTTTGGCGGGTGGCTTAACGATCCTTGCGTGCACCGTTCCCAGTGAACGCGAAGGAACGGGGCAACCACTGTGTTGGGAATGCCCGCAAGGATCGAAGGCCCGGGCCACCCGGCCGAATGTTTATAGACTTTCGGTTGGGACTGCGCCGGCACGCTCGTAATTCACCATAATGACGCCTTTCGAGGTGACTGTGCTTTCCGTCACCCTGAATGCCGCCGGGATCGTGCCATCGGCAAACAATCGTTTTTCACCGCCTAACGTTACCGGAAATATCTTCAGCCAGAACGCATCGACCAAATCATGCTTGAAGAGCGTCTGAACCAGACTTGCGCTTCCATAAACGTGCAAATTCGGCCCTTCCTGTTGCTTAATTTTGGTGATTTTTTCCGCAATATCCCCGTTTAGAAACACGGACGGCTGCCATTCGTGAGAAGTCATGGTATTCGAGGCAACGTACTTGGTCGCTGTGTTGACGGCTGGCCACATGTCATTATGTTGCGGCCAGTATTGTGCCCAAAGTTCAAAGGTTCTGCGCCCTAGCAATAAGTCAAACGGCAGGTTCATCTGCTTTTTTACGGCCGTTGAAGAAACAGGGTCGGAATGTGCCCTTATCCAACCCGGTGGTCCACTGGTATCTTCCTCTGGCTCGCCTGGGGCTTGTATGACGCCATCAAGGGAGACAAATTCAAGCACATTGATTTTTCTCATGACTGAGTTCCTTTCGAGTCCTATCTGATTTTGTTTAGTTTACGGGTGTCCCCGGTTTTCCATATAGTCGAACGGTCGACCGGAATTCGACAAATCGTCCAAAGAAATCGCGTGAGCGAACCGATTTCTCCATTCGAATCGAAACTTGTATATAATCCGCCGATGCAAGCAATACCCTGGAGCACAATTGCGCTCGGCTCGCTGTTGCTCATCTCGGCCAGCTCAATAGTAGGAGGACAGAACGTGAAATCTCCGCGACCTGAAAAGTCGAAGCCGCCCGTCAAAACGGAGCAGCGCGGGCGCATCCTTGGAATCGGCGGTGTCTTCTTCAAATCAGCTGATCGCGACCAGATGCGCGAATGGTATGCGAAGCATCTAGGACTCGCTGACAAAGGCCAAGGCGTGATGCTTCCGTGGCGCGAACACGACGACCCGCAAAAGGAACAAGTTACGGTTTGGACGATTTTTCCCGCCTCCACTAAGTATTTCGATCCCAGCCCCGCACCGTTCATGATCAACTACATCGTGGACGATATGGATGCTTTGCTCGACCGCTTAAAACAAGAGGGAGTCAAGATCGACCCAAAACGAATGGACGAATCCTACGGTCGCTTTGCCTGGATCTATGATCTGGAGGGGAATAAGATTGAGCTCTGGCAGCCCCTGCCCCCAAAGCCCTAGGGCCTTATTCTGATCGGCATGGCGGGCATGGAAAAGCGCCTGTCCCTCTCTCCACCCGCCCAGAGTGCGCTCGTAATCGTCACCGAAATAGCGCCGAAGAAAGCCCGCCATTTATCTCTGAAGATCACAAACAACGAGCACAAACCCGACTTTTGCGGCAAGGTGTTAAGTGTTTTTGGATAGCGATTTTTTGGATACCATGGTGTCTCCCGTCACGGGCAGCCATGATCGAGCGATTCGACTTCTCCGATCTCCGCGAACTTTTTGCCAAGGCCAATGAGGAGAAGTCCGGAGATCAGTTGGCCGGCATCGCCGCCCGATCGGAACGAGAGCGCGTAGCAGCCAAGCGCAAACTTGCCGACTTAACACTCGATGAAATTGTTAACCGTCCCCTGATCGACCCCTCGGAAGACGATGTCAGCCGCCTTATCCTCGACAGCTTCGACAGCCAAGCTTTCGGCGCCATTCGAAGCATGACAGTCGGCGAGTTTCGAGAATTCCTGCTGGACGATGGGACTACTACCCCTCAAATCGAGCCTCTGCAACGGGCCATCATTCCTGAGATCGCGGCGGCGGTAACGAAGCTGATGAGCAACAAGGATCTGGTGCTCGCCTCGGCCAAGATACGCAACGTCACCCGCTGCCGCAATACACTCGGAGAACGCGGAGTCCTGGGGATCCGCATTCAACCGAACCACCCCGCCGACAACATCAGCGGAATCCTGCTGGCTGCTTTCGAAGGGCTGCTTTACGGTTGCGGAGACGCTGTGATCGGCGTAAATCCGGCCACCGACTCAGTTGAGACCGTGGCTGCGATTCTCAACGCGTTGCAGGGATTGGTGGAAGCATACGAAATTCCCACGCAGACCTGTTGCCTGGCACACATCTCGACCCAACTGGCTGCGCTCGATCGTGGAGCGGCGGTAGATCTTCTTTTCCAGTCTGTAGCTGGAACGGAAGCAGCTAATCGAAGCTTCGGAATCAACTTGAACACGTTGCGCGAGGGCCGCGAACAAATTCTGGAGCATCATCGCCATCGCGATATCCCGTGGGCTGGCGATCACGTCATGTACTTCGAAACCGGCCAAGGCAGCGCTCTTTCCGCCGAAGCGCATCACGGAGTCGATCAAGTCACGCTCGAAGCACGCGCCTACGGAGTCGCGCGCGTATTTCATCCTTTCCTCGTCAACAGCGTGGTCGGCTTTATCGGGCCTGAATATTTATACGATGAGAGGCAGATCATTCGCGCCGGACTCGAAGACCATTTTATGGGCAAGTTGCTCGGCTTGCCGATGGGTTGCGACGTCTGCTACACCAATCACGCGGCCGCCGACCAGAATTCCGCCGATAACTTGTTGCTGCTTCTATGCGCCGCGGGATGCAATTACTTCATGGGCGTTCCCTGTTCCGACGATGTGATGCTCAATTACCAATCCACCAGCTATCACGACGCTTTAGCCGCGCGACGCCTCTTCCAGTTGCGCCCCACGCCAGAATTCCTGGCGTGGCTGCAGAATATGGGCATCTATCACGGCTCCGAACCGGCCCGACTGGATTCCTCCGCAAGGCGGCAACTGATGCAAGGCTTGGAATCCTCGCTCGATTCTGCTTTATAGAACGAGATGTCTCCGAATGATGACAAACTCGTCAGGCCCGATTTGGCGGGGCACGGTTTGTCCGGGCAAGGCTTGCCCGAGCACGGCTTGTCCGAGTATGACCTGCCAGAGATCGTGAAGTTGGTGCGCGCGCAGACTCCAGCCCGCCTGCTGGCGGGCAGGAGTGGATCAGCCTACCGCACCGATACCCAGCTGGAGTTGCGCTTGGCTCATGCCGCTGCGCGCGACGCCGTGCGCGCCGAGTTAAATCTATCTTCGGATCTGGGTGTCGAATTCGTGCGCAAGTGGAACTTGTTTGAGGTCTGCTCGCGGGCGGAAAGTAAAGATGAGTATCTTTTGCGCCCTGACTTAGGACGTCACCTGAATGACGCGTCCCGCGCCGAAATTGACAAACGTTGTCCGACCGGACGCGATTTGCACATCGTGATCGGCGACGGGCTCTCCGTAACCTCCGTGGCCAGGCAAGTTCCCCCACTCTTGCCGCTGCTCTATGAAGGAGCCCGAACTCGACAATGGAGCATCGGGGAGACGTTTGTCATTCGCTACTGCCGTGTCGGTGTTCTCAACGAGATTGGAGAACTGCTGGCGCCCAGAGTTGTCATCCTATTGATTGGCGAACGGCCCGGCTTGGCAACCGCCGAAAGTCTCTCCGCTTACATGGCATACCAGCCGAAGGCATCGGACACAGATGCCGATCGCAACCTCGTTTCGAATATTCATGCTCGCGGGGTTAACGCGGAGCAAGCCGCCGTACGGATTCTAAATCTGGCGGCTGCGATGATGAGAGCTAACAAAAGCGGTTGCCAACTTCGGGAAGAACTGCCGGAGGTCTCCGCCCCCAACCCACGATTGCCCAGGCGCACCACCGGTCAGTAGCAGTAACGTTCCGCCTTACGACAGTTCGCCGAAACTCCGCCCAATCCTGCAGCTTTGACCTTCGCATTCGTCACTTTTTCTTAGTACCGCCATCACAGACAGCCGTTAGAAATCTTCGATACGCTGTGCCGGTTAGACGCAGAACGGTTTGCGCAGGGTCGAGTCAATCCACATGGCTTGGCCCGGCGCGAATCAAATTCGCGGCTTGCGCAGCGTTCTCATTTACGTCTTTAATTCTTGTGAAAGTGTGCAATTTTGAACAGCGGCGGCATGGTCAGCCAGCCTAGGATTGCAGGTTCTCGGGCAGGTGCCCGTCGCCAGGCTGATAGGATGACTACGACCTTTCGACCGGATGCAATTAGGAAAGAAGCAGTAATGCTTAACTAACATTCCGCCGAATAGATGATGGTTAGGGCTTACGAGAATGGCAGATTCGCGATACATGAAGCCTACACGGACCTCACGAAGATAGAGGGGCCACCTTCGTAACCCGACGAATGGGCGCGACTCATCGCGATCTTGCCGAGGGTGCGGCGATTTGGTGAGATGGACTGCTGATGAGAGGAAGCGGGGTGGCTTCCAAGCGTGAATTACAAAACATCTTCTTGGTTAGACATTCATGACCAACCGCCGGTCTTAAGGAGGGGCGTGCGAATGCTAGTTCCAGCAATTTCCAGGACCGCTCGAGAACTTCTGTTCCCGGTTCTATGTCTTTTCGCCAGCGTCGCGCTAGCTCCGTGCCAGAGTGGCCAGCAGATCGCCGCTCGGAGCAGCGCTGCGGCTAACGGCCAATCCGCCAGCCCGCGGACGGCGAGCGCACCCTCTTCCGACTCCGAGGCCGCCCAATACGTGGGATCGGATACTTGCAAAACCTGTCATGAGGAGATCTACAACTCCTGGGAGAAGACCCCGCATTGGAAGACCACACTCAATAAGGAGCCCTCGCACCAGGGTTGCGAGGGTTGCCATGGTCCTGGAGCGGAGCACGTGGCGGGCGGCGGCGACGCGAGCAAGATATTCAATCCCGCGAAGCACTCGGCCAAAGAGGTTGACGCCAAGTGCCTGACCTGTCACGCGGGAGCGCACCCGAACTTTGACCGCTCGCCCCACGCCAAGGCGAACGTCGGCTGTGTCAGCTGCCACAGCGTTCACCAGAGCAAGGAAGAAACGCTGCTGAAGGCTCCGCAGCCTGCGCTCTGCTTCCAGTGCCACGCCGACACTAAGCCGGCGTTCAATATGCCGTTCCACCACAAGGTGAACGAAGGCTTGATCGTGTGCAGCGATTGCCACGACGTGCACGGCACGTTCCTAGCCAACAACGTGAAGTCCACGGCCGACCAGAACTGGATCTGCACCAAGTGCCACACCGAGACGCGCGGGCCGTTCGTCTATGAACACGTCGCGGTCAAGGCCGAGGGGTGTTTGGGATGCCACACTCCGCATGGTTCCCAGAACGCCCGACTGCTGAACATGCCGGCCATCAACCCGCTCTGCAACCAGTGCCACAGCGGCGTAGCTGCCAACACGGTTCACGGAATGGGCGCGGGGTCGTCGGAAACCATAACTTGTACGAACTGCCATACCTATATCCATGGCTCGAACATGAATGCGGCGTTCCTCAGGTAGGAGTCATGGATTCGAACGCGCCTGGAGAATTGCGGAGGCGCGGCCGCGTTTCGATTGCGCGTGGGGATTCAAGGTCTCGACGAGCAATGTTTTTCAAGTGAGGCTTTCAATATGATGAACCCAGGATGGATTTCCCGGCTGTTGAGTGAAAAGCTTTCTCTTGCGGCGGCCCGATGCATTGTCGGGGGCATGGCCGCAGCCATTTTGGGCTTGACGGCGGGCACTGCCGTCGCGCAGCTTCCAATATTTGTGTCTCACCAGACCGCTCCGGACGGCTACACGCTTCATGAGTCTATCGATCTGGGCGGACATGTGGCCAATATCGACGGCAGCGGTGCCATGTACGACACTCTGGTCAACCAGCAGTCCGGTCCGCGCATACTGGGCGAGACCTATGAACTGCGCGCGCAGCCGGACACGAAGCACACCCTCGTCGATCGCTTGAAAGCCTTTACCGCCGGGCTCGGCGGCGATCCGTACAACGTTGCCAAGCTGGACTTTTCCAAGGGCAAGCTCTACGACTTCTCCGGCCTGTTCCGCCGTGACCGCCAATACTTCGACTACAACCTGCTGGGCAATCCGAACCTTCCGCCCGGCCAGTCGATTCCCATCGGTCCCGCCGCGGCGCCGACGGGCTCCTACGCGTGGCCGCAGGTGACGCAGTCGCCGTTTATGTTCAACACGGTGCGCCGCATGACCGACACCAAACTTACACTGCTTCCGCTGTCGAAGGTGACCTTCCGCGTCGGCTACTCGCAGAACGTCTTCCAGGGTCCGAGCCTGTCGCCCAGCGGTTATCAGGTTGCCGGCGCCTACGACCTGCTGCTGCAGGAGTATCAGCGCAACAGCACCGATGACTGGACGGGATCGGTCGAGTGGAAGCCCGTATCGCGGACCCGGTTGACCTATGAAGAGCAGATCACTCACTACAAGGGCGATTCCTATTTCAGCGGGGCACCCCAGTATTTCAACCTGCAGGAAGCGGACGGACTCAGGGTCGCAGTGCTCCAGAACTACGACAATCCGATCAACAAGCCGGTCGGCATCACCTGCAACGTCGGCCGGCCTGCCCGTCTCCGGCTCCCCGCGTGGCGGGGACTCCTTATACTTTTGGTCCGGCTAAGGACTTCATGAACGCTCCAACGCAGTACGCGTCAGTGGCCTTGGCTCTTTCGCCGATCGACAAGTTCCACGCCAACATCGGCTACCGAATAAGCTCGGTCAACGGCAGCCGCTTTTTCAACGATCCGCGCGATGTGAACGGATCGCTGGTCTCTACCTACCAGACGCCTTTTGTGAATCTCTCCTATGCGACGCGAAAGAATCTGGTCTGGAAGGGCGAGTATAACTACTTCGGCTACGGCGAAGGTGGTCCTTCGGGAGCACAGTATTGCAATCCCTCCACCACGCTCCCGACGCTGACTATGCCGGCCCCGGTCGTGCCCTGCAGCACGCTGCCAAATAATGCGATGAGCGGTCCGGCCTACGGGTTTACCGCTCCTCGGAACTTCCATGCAAACAACGTAACCCTTGGAGTGCATTACGAGTTCTAAATGTGTATCGCTGACTGCAGCCATCGCCGGTTCGATACTTGGAGACCGTACTCAGGAGGTCCGTCCGTGAACAGTTTCTGTGCGCGCATGTTCGGTCTCACCCTGTTCGTTTTTCTCGTTTTGGCTATTGCCGTCCAACCTGCCACTGCTCAGCAGGATCAAGCCAAGCATGTGTACCATCGGGGGATTCCAGCCGGGGATACCTGTTCCAGCTGCCACAAGGTGTTGTATGACCAATGGAAAGCCAGCCCGCATGGCGCCAACGGTGTCGAATGCACCATGTGCCATGGCGAGACAACATCACGGGACTTCGCGGGCACGCCGGCGTTAAGCACATGCGACACCTGTCACACCGATCAGGTGGCACAACTGAAGTCTGATCCATTCATGAAAGGCAAGACGTGTGTGAGCTGTCATCAAGCACACACCTTCGTGGAGCACAAGAAGGCGCCCCCGGCAGGCAAGTGATAACAATTTCCAGGCGTGGCATTCTCGAACTGCTGGCCGGTGCATCCGCGCTCACCGCCCTGAAAACGTGTCATCGCATGCCAAGGGAATGTACGACCGGTTGCCCCGAGGTTCGGTCGGGGGTGATTACGCTGGACCAATCACGGAGCACGGGTGAGAACACCGTAACTTCATACCGCAGATATTTCGCGGGGGCATTAGACAGTCGAGGCCAGCAGTCGGGATAGGGCCGAAGATGCTTGACGGGCATTGCAGTTTAACGACAGCAAAAGCGCGGAAATGCACTGCTCCCATCCGTGCGTGCTGGACGATTTCGAGAGCCACAATGGGATTGTGGAGCAGACATCGCTTGCATTGCTTGAGGTTGCGAACGCAATTCGTAGTGAGAACTATCGTCAGCACGCAGTGGGTATAGGAGAGTCAGCACGGAAGATACAGCTCACATTTGACGCGCTCAGGGAAAATTACGTTAACACCTACGATCTGCAAGTTCCGCTTCTGAAGGCGATCGCGAAGGAAAATGGTGATCTGGGCTAAAAACATCCTTTAGCCTTACTCATCGCCTCGCTCGCGCCGCGCGAACGCATCGGGCTGGATTTGGCGTACAACTCCAACAGCGTGAACCAGAATGCCCTGATCTGCTTCAACGACACGCCTCCAACCGGGGTTACGCTCCCCTTCGTGACCTCTGCCAACTCCCTCGTCAATAATTGTGGAAATACTTTGAACTCAACGGGCATGGAGGTGCTCTCCTCCAGTCCCCTGCAGAACAACTCCTACCACACCAATCACAATCATTTCGGAATGACCACCATCCGGATTAAACCGAAAAGCGAGGGACGGCCAATGTCGGCTATAGCATCACCAGCGTTGACGGCGCCGTACCGCAGTTCAACATCCGGCAGCCTCTCGCTTCATCCGAGTACAAGTATCAGCAACCGGTAGCCAACCTTGGCGTCGATTCTCGGCCATAAGCTGGCGTGGAATATGGGCTGGAATTATTACGAGTACGGCAAGGGTTCATTTGTAGGACCTACCGCCCCACGATATTTCCACGCCAACACGGTGACGGAATCCCTGCGCTACGCGTTCTGAGTTTTTGTTGCTGCGCGGGGACTGCCACCCTCGAGAGCCTGCCCGGAGCGAAGTCGAAGGGACCGAGACCAGCGAAGCTCGGCAGCCCGCCAGCGATCGTCCGCCGCCGCTTTCCTGCTATTCTAGAAACCTTCTTCCTTTGAGAACGTTATGAAGATCAAGCCATCAATATTCCTGCTCGCTCTCCTGCTCATCCAAATCTCAGCTTTCCTCTCGGCCCAGCAAACAGCGGGCGTCGCGTCCGTCACGATCGTAGTGACGGACCCCGCCGGAGCTGTGATCCCTCACGCGCAGATCAACCTTTCTTCAGACCCAACGTCGGCGAGCAAACTGGAGACTGGTGATGACGGCACGCTCCAAGTCCCACTGGCTCCGGGGAACTATTACCTGTCGCTAGACCTCCCAAGGTTCAAGCACTTTAGCAAGAATTTCCAGGTGGGCAATGCCAGCAATCAGACTGTCGACGCTCACTTGCAACTGGATGGCGTCGGCACGACGGTCTACGTGGGACGCCCCAACGGCCTGGTGAGCGTTGAGCAAGATCCCTTGGGCTCCGATCTGCAGATTGACCAGACCTTCGCTCGTCAATCCCGCCTGAACGCCATGGCGATTCCCGCCGCGGCACAGCCCACCTCTAATTTCGACGGCGAGACCTGGTGGAAGTACGTCAGATTTTTTGCCGATGACAAACTCGAAGGGCGCGACACCGGCAGCCGCGGCGAACGCGAGGCGCAGAAGTATGCCGTCGAGCAACTCAGGAAAGCGGGCGCGGAACCTGCCGGCGTAAACGGCTTCTACCAGCCGGTTAAGTTTGTCTCGCGGCAGATTATTGAAAAGGATTGCAGTCTTGCGCTCATCCGCGACGGAAAACGCGAACCACTCACGCTAGGTGAAGATGCGATCATCAGCACTCGTGTCATGCCTGCGCCCGAGGTGGAAGCGCCCCTGGTTTTCGTGGGCTATGGGCTCAAGGTTCCGGAGAAAAATTATGACGATTTCGCAGGCCTCGACCTTCGGGGCAAGATAGTAGTAATTCTTGCCGGATCGCCTTCAGAGATTCCCGGCGCGCTTGCGGCGCACTACCAGACTCTAGCCGAACGCTGGAAGGTGCTGCGCGCCGCCGGCGCTGTCGGTGTCGTTTCGCTGATCAACCCGGCTTCCATGGACATTCCCTGGTCGCGCATGGCGCTCAACCGCGCCCATCCCTCCATGGATCTCAACTATCCCGAGTTCAACGAGACCGAGGGGGCGAAGCTTTACGTTACAGTCAATCCCACGAGCGCGGAAAGATTCTTTACCGGTTCGGGCCACACTTTCGAAGAGATCGCCGCTCTTGGTAAAGATCGCAAGCCGCTGCCCCATTTTCCGCTCATCGTTTCGCTCGCGGCGAAGACAAAAGTCGACCTCACCTACGTATCGTCCAACAACCTGGTTGGGAAAATCCCGGGCAGCGACCCTGCTCTTAAAGACGAATATGTGGTGCTCTCCGCCCACCTCGACCACATCGGCATCGGAGAACCCATCAATGGCGACCGCATTTATAACGGAGCCATGGACAACGGTTCCGGCAGCGCCCTCACTCTCGACATGGCTGCCAGTTTCAAGCGGAATCCGGAACGATTGCGCCGCTCGATCCTCTTGGTCTTAGTAACTGGCGAAGAAAAGGGCCTGCTCGGTTCAAAGTATTTCGGTGCTCATCCCACTGTCCCGCGAGAATCCATAGTCGCTGACGTCAACGTCGACATGTTTTTGCCCATCGTGCCTCTGAGGCTGCTTACCGTGTATGGGCTCGACGAGTCCGATCTGGGCGATCGCACGCGCGAGGTCGCGCAAACACTTGGCTTGAAGGTTCAGGCCGATCCCGAACCCTTGCGCAATGTTTTCGTGCGCAGCGATCAGTACAGCTTCATACGCCATGGCATACCTGCGGTGATGGTGGATATCGCTCCCGAACCGGGCACGCCCGAACAAAAGCTTTTCAAAGACTGGTTGAGGCAGCGTTATCACGCGCCCTCGGACGACATCAACCAGCCGGTCGACCTCGCCTCCGCCGCAAAATACGAAGAGATGGTCAGAGCCTTGCTGATCAACATAGTCAACGACAATCAGCGGCCCGAGTGGAAGCCAGATAGTTTCTTCCGCAGATACGCAGAACCTGTCAAGATGGGGCAATAGATTCCCCGTAGTGAGAGGGAACGGGCCGTTGGTGGTGCTACGCGGCAAGCCGCGTAGCTATGTTCATATCGGAGAGAACACTTGAGCGATTATCTAATATCCGTGTTGCTTGGTATTGTCGAAGGACTCACCGAATTTCTGCCTGTCAGTTCCACAGCCCATCTCCGGCTTTCCGAAGTTCTGCTGAACGTGCCGCTCTCGAGCGGCTATTGGAAGATGTACTCGATCGTCATTCAACTGGGCGCGATTTTAGTGTTGCCAATTTATTTTAGGAGCCACATCGCCAAACTGATCTCGACTTTTCCTGATGGCGAGCAGAAAGACTGCGATTACCTGACTCATCCGTTGAGTCTGGTAATGATCGCGTTCGTTGTCACCGCGATCCCATCTTTTTTGCTGACGAAGGTGATCGGCAAGAATCTGGAGAGTCTTTTCGTGATGGGCGCAGCCCTGCTCATCGGCGGCGTCGTCATGTGGATCATCGATGCCATGAAGGCTCCCTGGGAAAAAGCTGGTCCGGACGCGCCTGGCTCGCCGATTCACACCTGGAGGATGGACAACATCCATGGCGGGCAAGCGATCTGGATCGGCGCCTGCCAGATTCTCTCGGCCGTTTTTCCGGGCACCTCGCGCTCCATGTCCACGATCGCCGCCGGACAACTCGTGGGCATGTCACGCGCCGCAGCGCTAGAGTTCTCGTTCTTCCTCTCCATGCCAACCATGACGGTGGCGACACTCTACACGCTCCTCAAGTCGCTCACCGGCAAAGATGAAAATCCCATAGGCGTCCACGAAATAACGCATCATCAATGGGTCATCCTAGCCATTGGCTTCGTGGTCTCTTTTATCGTGGCCTATGGAGCGGTCGCCTGGTTCATGAATTGGGTTCGCAAGCGTGGCTTCGCGCCATTCGCGTTGTATCGCATTGTGCTCGGAGCCGCAGTACTGGCCTGGACCGCGGGTTTGATAGGGAAGTAAAGCGAACTGCGCGTCCTCGATCAACTTCAACCACATTCTCGTTTCTCATACTGCGTCGATCACATCGATGAGAATCCGCGCTCGTCTCCCGTACCCAACTCGCCACCTCATCCCTTTTCCTCGCATTGCTGGAAGCGCCGCTTCTTGTAATAATGGTCAAGCTCTGGCCACGTAAGACGTTATCGGGTGAAGCCTGCCCCAGCAACGCGGTCGCTGCCACATGACATTTTTCAAGAAGCTTTTTACGCCCAGCAAGAACCGGCGCTTGAACGAGCTCGTCGGACTCTTGTTGTGCGCCTCCGCGCTCCTTCTTTTTCTCGCCTTAGCATCCTATTCGCCTCTCGATCCTTCTCTGAACAGCGCCTCCATACTCACCGGATCGCACGCTGCGCGCAACTGGATCGGCATTCTCGGAGCCTATCTGTCCGACATTGTCCTGCAATTCTGGGGAGTCGGATCGTTTCTGCTTCCCATATTCATGGCCATGCTCGGTGTGCGCTGGTTTCGCTCGCGAGCCGTACAGACTCCGATCGCAAAGACGCTTGGCGCAATCTGGCTCCTGATGTTTGTGCCCGCGATGCTCGCCATTCTGCCTGCGCACCTGCGCTGGATGGGCGCCATTCCGTTCGAGGGACTGGTCGGCCGCGTCGTCGGCGATATCTTAATCCGTTACCTTAACGTTGCTGGCGCATACATTGTCTGCACTACTGTTCTTGCCGTGGCGCTCTATCTCACCACAGCCTTCTCGTTCTCTGCCATTGAGCTCTGGGCGCCGACGCGTTTCGCCTTCGTGATTGCGCTGAAAGAAAGGTTCAAAGACTGGCAAGACGAGCGCGAGCGCCAGCTTCAACAAAAAGAACTCGAAAAGCGCCGCGCGGAGAAGCCCAACATAACGGCGCAGCTGGTGTCGCGGCCGACGCTGGTGCGAAGTGGCAATCCCCAAGTGGAATCTTCGCCTGAGGAAGTCTCGCGTCGTAATTGGCAAACCAACTCGGAAACCGACGCGCAAATTCCGGGCGTACAGTCCGGATCTCCCGCGCCGCGAACTGGCATTGAACGCATGATGGCTGAAGGCGAAGTCGACTCCAGTGGCACCGCGCTGCCGCAGATTCCGCATTCCGCTGCCGAAGTCGAAGTCACGGACCGCGCGGACACTGCTTCCGCGCGGAAAACAACCTTCCCTAAGATTGCCGGCAGCTACAAGCTTCCGCCCTCGAGCCTGCTGCACCGTCCTGATGAGCAGCAAGCCGTCCATGAAGAAGAACTCAAAATCGTCGCTCAGGTTTTGACCGCAAAGTACGAGGAGTTCGAAGTCCACGGGCAAATCACGCAGATTAACCCTGGACCGGTTGTTACCACCTTCGAATTTAAGCCCGAAGCCGGCATCAAATACAGCCGCATCATCGGACTGACCGACGATCTCTGCCTCGCGCTACGCGCCGAAAGCATTCTCGTCGAACGCATGCCCGGGAAGAGCACGGTCGGCATCCAAGTTCCGAATCGCGAGCGCGAAATCATCTGGCTGCGCGAGAACATAGAGTCGCAGGAATTTCTCGGCTCGAAGTCCAAGCTAACGCTTGCCATGGGCAAAGACATCAACGGACGAATCGCCGCCGCCGACTTGGCGGGCATGCCTCATCTGCTGATTGCCGGATCAACTGGAACGGGGAAGAGCGTGGCTATCAACGCCATGATCATGTCGATTCTCTATAAGTCGACGCCGGAGGAAGTGCGGCTGGTGCTCGTCGATCCAAAGCGGCTTGAACTGGGCAATTACGAAGGCGTGCCGCATCTTTATACTCCGATCATTACTGAGCCGAAACTCGCGGCCAACGCGCTGCGCAACGCTGTCCGCGAAATGGAGCGGCGTCTCAAACTGCTGGCCGCGAAGGGCGTCCGCAACATAGACAGTTACAACCGCCTGTTTGACGACACGCCTAGCCTGTTCGGCGATCAAACTAATCCTGACGATGGGCCGATTCCGAAGATTGTCATCATCATTGACGAGTTAGCCGATCTAATGATGCTCGACGGCAATAACGTCGAAGAGTCGATAACTCGCCTGGCACAGATGGCTCGTGCCGTAGGTATCCACTTAGTGCTGGCTACGCAGCGGCCTTCGGTCGATGTGATCACTGGACTTATCAAGGCAAACTTCCCGGCTCGCGTTTCGTTCCGTGTGGCAACTAAGGTTGACTCGCGCACCATTCTTGACGCCAACGGCGCTGAATCGCTGCTTGGACGCGGCGACATGCTTTACCTGCCTTCGGGCTCGGCGCGCGTGCATCGCCTGCATGCTCCGTATGTCACCGAAAAAGAAATTGAAGCGGTCGTCGAATTCTGGAAGGCGCAGGGGCAGGCGCAGTATCAGGAGAAATTCCTTGAAACTCCGAAAGAAGATCGAGAAGCAGCGGCCGACGGCGACGATTCGGGAGATGGTTCCGCCGACGAGAATGATAACGATCCGATGTTCAACGATGCCGTGCGCCTCGTGATCGAGTTCGGCAAAGCTTCCACTTCCCTGCTGCAGCGCCGGCTGCGCATTGGCTACGGACGAGCCGCTCACCTTATCGACTTGATGGAGCGCGACGGCATTGTTGGCGCTGCCGACGGGCCGAAGCCTCGCGAAGTGCTGAAGCGTCCGGACTGGATCTCGGAGATTGAAGAGTCAATGCGGTAGATGTTGGTTCTAACTGTCCTGCGTTTTTTGTCCTGCGTTTTCTACCCCCTCCCGGATTTTAGCTGAAGGTATTGACTAGTAACGACTTAACTCCAATGATCAGGTGCGCGAAACTTTATTTGCTACCCATTCGCCCGCTTCAGTCGTTCCCAGGGTTCCGCCGATGTCTAGGGTTGTTTTTTTCTGGCGCACGGCTTCAAGAACCGCCGCCCCCATCTTTTGCGCCTCGCCGTTCATTCCCAGGTGTGCCAGCATCATCGCCGCCGTCAGAATCGCGCCGAAGGGATTGGCAATATTTTTCCCAGCAATCGGCGGGGCTGAACCGTGCACCGGCTCGAACATGGAAGTCTTCCCGGGATGCAAATTACCGCTCGCCGCCATCCCCAGCCCGCCCTGCAATCCCGCCGCCAGGTCGGTGATGATATCGCCGAACATGTTGTTGGTGACGATGACATCAAAACCGCGTGGATCGCGCACCATCTGCATGCAAAGCGCGTCGACATACATGTGTTGCGTCTCGATTTGCGGATACTCCGATGCCACTGCCTTGAAAACCCGCTGCCACAAGCCGCCGGCGTGAGTCATGGCGTTCGATTTGTCGCACATCAGCACTCGACGCCGAGGCGAGCCATCAAGCTTCTTATTGCTGGCGCAGTACTCAAACGCGTAGCGGATAACGCGCTCGACACCCTTGCGCGTATTGACATCTTCCTGGATGGCAACTTCATCGGGCGTTCCCTGTTTGAATACACCTCCAAGATCGCCATAGACGCCCTCAGTATTTTCGCGAATCACGACGAAATCGACGTCGTTTGGCTCGATGCCTTTGAGCGGACAAAGCGACGCATCCAGCAAGCGCACCGGGCGCACATTGGCGTAGAGGTCCATCTGGCAGCGCATGCCCAGCAGAATTTCTCTGGCATGAATGTTGGAGGGCACGCGCGGATCGCCAAATGCGCCGACAAGGATAGTGTCGAAATCGCGCGCTAAGATGGCGAAGCCGTCCGGCGGCACGGTAACTTTGTCGGCGAGATAGCGATCGGCTCCCCAGTCGAACTGGGTTAACTCGACGACAGCGCCCGCGGCCTGCATGACCCTTATAGCTTGTGGGATAACCTCTTTCCCGATGCCGTCACCGGGAAGAACGGCAATTCTTTTTGTCTTTGCGCCCACCGTCTTTGCACTCACCGTTTTTGTCTTTGGGCTCACCGGAGATCAAGATAACAGAATCGGCAGGCAATCATCGCCACACATTTTGCGCCGGTTTTCGTTCGCTATAATCAATATAGGAGACTATGAGCACTGTTTTGCACAAGAATTCTGCGGACTCTTTGCCCGTAGCCACGAACCTCGGCGATTCGCGCGCGGAATTCCAGGCGTTGCTCTCGGGATGTGGCGTCTATGACTTGGGTGATCGCGCCAGGATCGCGGTAACTGGGGGCGATCGCGTTCGCTGGTTGAATGGCATGGTCACAAACAACGTGCGCGACCTTGCTCCGAATCACGGAGTGTACGCTTTTCTGCTGAATGCACAGGGGCGGATCCAGGGCGACCTTTACGCTTATAACATTGGCGATTCGCTGATGGTCGATACGGAGAATCGACAGCGAGAGCGCGTCCTGGCTCATTTCGACAAGTACATCATCGCCGACGATGTGGAACTGGCGGACGTAAGCGCTACGGTGACGACCATCGGCGTGGCGGGACCGCAGGCGCGGGTAGCGCTGGAGGCAGCGGGCATTCATGCCCCTGAACTCATGCCGTTGGAGTTGTGCTCGCCGCAGTGTGATTGCGCGTGTGACTGTCTGCAATGCACTCTCGTCAGAGGCGAAGATGTGGCGGGACCGTCTTACAAAATCTGGTTGACTCCAGACAAAGTGAAGCCAACATGGGACGCCTTGATTGCAGCGGGCGCCATGCCGGTAGGCGCCGAAGCGCTCGTGTTAAGGCGAATCAGCTTCGGGATCCCGCGTTTCGGCGTTGACATACGTGAGCGTGATCTGCCGCAGGAAACGGGCCAGACTCGGGCTTTGAATTTCACCAAAGGCTGCTATCTCGGGCAGGAGATCGTGGAGCGAATCCGCTCTCGTGGCGCTGTGCATCGACTGTTTACCGCCTTCGCGGTCGAAGGTACGCTCCCTGAAACAGGGGTGACGATTTTGGCCGGCGACAAGGAAGCCGGTGAGGTCACGAGCAGCGCAATTTTGCCTTTGGCCGGAGGTGACCGTCCGGTGGCACTTGGTTATTTGCGACACGAGGCTCGCGGCAAAGATTTGCGTGCCGGAACTGCTGTGCTGAAAGTGGCATCGCCTCCGATCATTTGAACCCCGACTCGAAAAGAAAAAAAGAAGAGAAGTAAAAAAGAAAACAAAAAGAGAACGAAAACAAGGTACATTCCATGGCTCAGAAACGAAAAGAAGAAAGCGAATTTAAAGTAAGCGACCGGCGCCTGTTTACCTCTGACGGTGAGCTTCGAGCAGAATCCGGCGAAGAACAAACGGCGCCTCCCGCCGCGGCCGCTCCGACCGCGGTTGCACCGCCGGCGGCTGCGACTGCCGCAGCATCGGAGAAGCCACAGGTTGCTCCAAATACCTCCGCACCGGCGCACGAAACGGATATCCCCTCACCGCCCTCGGCCTCGGAGCAGCAAGCGCAGCACGATGCTTATAAACAGTCGTCGCGCGATCTTGATACCCGGGTTGAATTGAGCGGCCATTCCGCGAAAGAACTCGAAATGAGTTTTGAGCGCTTCATGGCGTCGCTCTATATGACGGCCATGATGCAGCTCGGGTTGATGCACGAAGAGGGTGGCCAGCCCGGAGTTGACGTCATCGGCGCGCGGCAGACCATCGACACGCTGAGCATGATTGCCGACAAAACCAAAGGCAATCTTACGCCGAAGGAACAGGGATTTCTTCAGAACTGCCTCTATGAGCTGCGCATGGCGTATGTAGAAGTAACTAATGCACTGGCACGTGTTCCGCAGGCGCCCGGCCCATTGGCGGGCGCGAAGACGAAGGGTTGATGCAGGCGACTTTAACCGTCCTGGGCAGCGGCACATCGATGGGCGTACCCACTATCGGCTGCAACTGCGCCGTCTGCTGTTCCAAAGATCCGCGCGACCGGCGCACTCGCCCCTCTGTAATGATCAGCTACAATCGCGCCCATGTCATGATCGACAGCACGCCGGACTTTCGCGAACAGGCCTTGCGCGAACATATTACTCAGCTCGATGCCGTGCTCTACACGCATACGCATGCCGACCACATTCTTGGAATCGATGACTTGCGTCCGCTGACATATCACCACAAGCCTAACAAGTTGCCGCTGTATGCTACTCCGCAAGGCTGCGATTTCCTGCGTAAGATGTTCCGCTACATTTTTGAGCCTACTTACAAATTTGGCGGTCTGCCGCAGGTTGAATTGCACCCAATCGAGGGTCCCATCGAGTTATTCGGCGCGAAGTTCGAGCCGTTGACGGTTATTCACGGCGACGTCCCGATCATTGGGTTCCGCTTCGGCTCGGCCGCGTATCTGACCGACCACAGTGAGGTTCCGGGCGAGACACTGGAGAAGCTGCGCGGCCTCGACATCTTGTTTCTGGACGCGCTGCGCTACATGCCGCATCCTACGCATTCGACCGTTGAGCAATCACTCAAAATTGTGGAAGGGGTAAAACCGAAACGCACATTTTTCACGCACATCTGTCACGATTTACCGCATGAGGCAACCAACGCCGCCTTACCGCCGGGCGTGCAACTGGCGTTTGATGGGATGAAATTGGAATTTGAGCTTTGACGCCCTGTTAAAGAACCTTTGCGGCTAAAACAACGTATGGATTGTCATCCCGAGCGAAGCGAGGGATCTGCAGTTTTCTCGGCGAGCTGGATGTCTGAGCGATAAAAACGATTTTCGATGCTGACATTTCATAAACTCAACGACGTTCCCCGCGACTTCGGTCCCGCGATCGTCAGCGTCGGTAATTTCGACGGTGTGCACCGCGCTCACCGCGCCGTCCTCGACGAAATCGTGCGCCGCGCGAAAGCCGCGCAAGCGCGGTCGGTAGTGGTCACCTTTGAACCCCACCCTGTCCGCATTCTGCGTCCCGATCAAAATCTGAAACTGCTGACTCCCCTCCCGGAAAAACTGCGTCTGCTCGAAGCCGCTGGCGTCGACGCGGTTCTGCTGCTTCCCTTCTCGCGCGATCTGTCGTTGATGACGCCGCGCCAGTTTGCCCATGAGGTTCTGAAGAAACGCCTGCACGCCCGTGAAGTCCACGAAGGCTACAACTTTCACTTCGGACACAAAGCGGCGGGAAACATCCAGACGCTGCGCGATCTGGGCAGGGAGAAAGATATGGGATTTGAGGTGCACGATTATCCCGAGATGCGACTGCGCGGAGAGCCGGTTTCAAGCAGCCACATCCGCAAATTGCTTTCCGAAGGACGTGTTAGTAGGGCGCGGCATTTGCTGGCGCGTCCGTTCAGCATTCTCTCGACCGCCGGCCGCGGACGTGGCTATGGCGCAAAGTATACCGTGCCAACCATCAACCTGGCGCACTACGAGGAACTCGTGCCCAAGGATGGCGTGTACATCACGCGCACGCGAATCGGCAGCGGTAGTAACCGAGGTCATAACGACGACTGCTTCGACTCAGTTACGAATGTTGGAAATCGGCCCACATTCGGAGCCGATTCTTTTGCCATTGAAACGCACCTGCTGAATTTCCATCCGATCGAACTCTCGGCGGAGACGGAAGTCGAAATTCATTTCCTCGATCGTCTGCGCGATGAGATCAAATTCCCGTCGGTCGAAGCGCTGAAAGAGCAGATCGAGCGGGATGTGCGTAAGGCGCAGAAATACCTGAGGCGTCTGGGGCGACCTATCGCTCATTCCTAGAGATAAAATCCCGTACTAATGGCCTCTGGAACGGTTGTCGGCGAGTTGGCGATTTTTCACCAGTTCTTTTCGTACAATCAACTAGAAAGGTCGTATTTTGGGTACAATTCTGCTGTGTGGCGGAAACTTCACATTCTTAGCCGGACGCAGGTTTTCGTTGTGTCCTCAGTGTCTGCGACTATAATCACTCTTCCCGTTGCGGTTGCGTCCGTCTCTCATGACGAAACTGCAATTTTGCGCGACCTTTTTTGGCGCACCAGCTCGATCCCCTCATCATTTTTAGTTCAGTGTTCCTGTCGCTAGTTCCCGTTCTTCTCGCTTATTACAATCTCGGACGGCTCGGTGCGATGTTGTGCCCCTTCTTATCGTTCGTGATGTTCTACGGCTTGGTTGTCTGCGCAATTTTCATTTTTCACAATCTTTCGCCGTGGATCGCAGTGTTGACATATTTGGGAGCTTGTTTGCTGTTGTATTTGCTGGTGCTCATACTGCACATGAAAGCTGCCATATCGCGGACCGTTCAGGACGTACAGCGCACACTTCGTCTCGTTCACCACGAGCCAACGCCGTAGCTGTCGACATCGTCGATTTCACTACCAATACCCGACCGCTGCTACAATCCCTCCCGCATGGCAATCAGCCCCATCCAACTCCTGAAGCAGGCAACCCCCGCCCAGCGCAGCACGCTGCTAGCCGCCGCTCTCGGCTGGATGCTCGACGCTTTCGACGCCATGCTGTACGCGCTGGTCCTGACCTACGTGATGCGCGACCTTGGCATGTCGAAGAAGACAGCCGGCTTTCTTTACACTCTCACTCTTCTGGCCTCCGGCATCGGCGGCTTGCTTTTCGGCTTCCTCGCCGACCGCATCGGACGCAAGCGCGCGCTGATGCTCAGCATTCTGACTTACTCAATCTGCTCGTTCGCATCGGGCCTCTCGACCACCATACTCATGCTGGCCGTGTTTCGATTCATCCTCGGCCTCGGCATGGGAGGAGAGTGGAACACTGGCGCAGCCCTAGTAGCGGAAACCTGGCCCGATGAATTACGCGCCAAGGCGATTGCGTTGGTGCAGAGCTCATGGGCCATCGGCTATGCGCTGGCCGCGCTGGTGGCGGCCGTCGTTCTTCGTTACGCCAACTGGCGGATGGTGTTCTTCGTCGGGATCTTTCCCGCCCTGGTTACGCTTTGGATACGGAAGGGCGTGCCGGAGTCGGATATGTGGACGGAACATCGGTTCGCACGGCAAGAGCAAAGGCTTGAACCACGGGGGGCACTGGGGACAAGGGGGAATGATTCCTTCTTTGCAATCTTTCGGCCGCCTTATGGTAAGAGCACGATGTTTCTTCTCTTACTCAACTTCTTCGGCCTCTTTGCCTGGTGGGGACTGTTCACATGGATTCCGCCCTACCTTTCGCTTCCTATAGCGCAAGGCGGGCGCGGCTTTGGCGTCATGCGGACCGCGACCCTGCTCATCGTCCTCAATCTGTTCGGCATGTTTCCGGGATATATCAGCTTCGGATGGGTTGCCGACCAATTAGGCCGCCGCAAGTCTTTCATGCTTTATCTCTTTGTCGCTGCTCTTCTGGTGCCGCTCTACGCATCGGCGCGTTCGCAGGCAGCGCTGCTCGTACTAGGCGCACTGGTCGCCTTCTTCGGGACGGGCTTTTTCTCCGGCTCGGGACTTATTGGCAGTGAGATCTTCCCTACACGGTTACGGGCGCGAGCCTTGGGATTTACTTACAACGGAGCCCGCGCGCTTAGTTGTGTCGCTCCGTGGGTAATCGGATGGGTCGGCCAGACTAGGGGATTAGGTGCAGCTTTTTATCTCTGCGGAGCAGCGTTCCTTCTGGCAAGTATCATGGCGACGCAACTGCCCGAGACTAAGGGGAAGAGTCTCGAGTGAGCTAAACGGTTGCGTATTTAGTGGAGCACCCGGGGGCTCCGGCCCAACCGCCATTCCGTTGGACGGGTGACGACGCACGTCATTCCACTTACTCCATCGGCTCGACCATTAACTCCTGGCTTCGAGCAGCTCGTTCTGGCAATTGGATCAGCACAATCGCCACCAACACCAAAATAATTCCAACAGTCTGTAGAGGCCCCACTAACTCTCCGAGCATTAGCGCCGCAATCAAGATGCTAAAGACCGGCTCCAGACAACTGGCAACTATGGCACGGGTTGGCTCCAGATGCTGCAGACCGGCAAAATAACAGGAGAACGGCCCAAGAACAGAGAGCAGCGAAAACACAAGCATAAATTCCCATTGTTGGCGCCCAAAGTGAGCGGCCAGAATCTTCCACGGCGGATTCACGAAGATCCAGAATGTTGAAGTCGCCACCAACACCCAGAGCAGGACCTTCCAGCGATCGTAGCGGGCCAAAACTTTATGTCCGCCGACGTTATAAAAAGCGAACGAAAATGCCGCCAGCAGCGCGGCAGTGACTCCTATCGCGTCCATGCGGAAGCCGCCGGAACCGACAAAACCGACGGCAAACGCGCAACCGATTACGGCTAGTCCTACAGCTCCACTTCTCCGCAATGAGGGCCGTTGCACTCCGCGGATCGCCATATAGAGCAGCACCCAAACCGGCGCGGTGTATTGCAGGATGATAGCGGTCGCAACGTTGGTCCGCTGAATGGCGAGATAGTAAAAATAATTTGAGACTGCGACTCCAAAAATTCCCAGCAGGAAAAACTGCACCAGATCGCGGCCCGGAACGCTCAGGGCAGACGCGCCTCTTCGCACCAGCAAGACTGGCAACAGCACAGCCAGCGATAACGTGGCGCGGCTCTGCGACAGAATCAGCGGGTCGATCTTCTTAAGGGAAGCACTGAGCGAAGATCCGAGCGACATGCCCAGCAGCGGATGCCCGGTGAACGCCGCGCGGCCTAGGGTCGCGGAAATTCCCCAAAGGAAAGCCGCACTTGCAATATAGAAGTAGCCGCGCAGCGGATGAGAATTAACAGCCTGACGAGGCTCGGCTCTCACGAAACGTGCTCGATTGTGTAGGTGATCTTTGCCGCCTTCGCAAGCATCGCAGAAACGGAGCAATACTTTTCTTTCGAGAGGCGCACCGCATCTTCCATAGCCTTTTCTGACACGTTTCCATGAACAAGATAAGTCAGATGAATCGAAGTGTAGACGGCGGGATACCCATCCGCTCTCTCGGAGGCTGCCCGCACTTCGAGTCCAGTAAATTTCTCACGCTTCTTGCGGAGAATTCCAACTACATCCGAAGCTGTGCAACCGCACAAGCCGAGAAGCACCAGCTCCATCGGACTGTTAGCCGTCTTCTCGCTTGCGGTATCCATCACGATCGAGTGCCGTGAGGTCGCCGCACCTACGTATCGTTCTTTGTCGGTCCAGTTAACGGATGCTTCTATCATGGTCCCTCTCTAGGTATCGAATCCGCCGGGCGAGGACGCCTGGCACTCCACTGAGCTAGCGACGATTATCCGTCACAGGCTCGGGATGGATCAGCACACGGAACAGCTCCGGCGCGTCGTGTTTGAAGCGGATCTCAAGCGACGTCTGCACATCATGCACTCGCGACAGCGGCATATCGTCGGGCAACGTGCAATGGCAGGAAACATAGAGCCGCGCCCTTACTTTCTTGAACTGAAATTCATGCACGTCCATCACATCAGGAAACTCTTTCACAATGTTCTTGAGCCGCTGCTCCAACTCCGGTTCGCGAACGATTTCCTCCCCTGTTTCAATAGTTGCCGGTTCACTTTCAATGTGCGTAAGGATGGTCGCAATCTCCGGCACCTCGGCACGCATCTCCGTTTCCAGGCGAGTAACTTCGTCGTGCGCCTGCTTCATGCTCAGCCGCTCGTCAAGTTCCAGATGCTGCTCTACGTGCAACTGGCCATTCAGATCCTGCACGCTAATGTCATGTACATTGAAGTTGTGGCGAGTGGCCACAGCGCGGATGCGGTCAAAAATGTTTTCCGTGCGCCCCGCGCGCGGCACCGAATGCACCATCACGTCGGCGCCAGGCAAAATTTCGCGCACTCGCGATGTCACCGCATCTGACACCTGCTCAGAACGCTGGAAGGTGAAATTGCGTTCCAGCCCCACGGAAACGTCCGCGAAAAAACGGTTGCCTGCTTTGCGAAAGCGGATACGCTCGACTTCCAGCACGCCATCGACGCTCCTTATGCGGTCGAAGATTTGGCTGCGCACGCCGGCGGGCGCCGCGTCGAGCAGCGCGTCGACGGTTCTGCGCGCCAACCGCCAGCTCACGGAAATCACCACGCCCGCCACAAAGAGAGCCGCAATTGGATCCGCGTGCCGTAGCCAAGCCACCTGATAACTGCGTCCAATCCAGACCAAAGCCAGCCCCATAATTACGACTCCGCTCGACCAGATATCGGTGGAAAAATGCAGCGCGTCGGCTTCCAGCGCCTGACTGTCGTACTTTTCCGCAATGCGTCCCAGAGCCCGTGAGCGCCAATAGTCAACTGCGATCGACAGAAACATCACTACAAATGAAAACACGCTCGGTTCAATTTCCACGCTGTGAAAGAACAGCCGCTTGATGGATTCATAGATGATCCAAATGCAGGTCAGCAGCAGAAGGCCAGTTTCGATAAAGGCCGAAAAATTCTCGAATTTGCCATGGCCATACTGGTGATCGGCATCGGCCGGCTTGTCCGAGACCCGCACTGAAAGAAATGTGACCACGGCGGCGATAAGATCCAATCCAGAGTGTGCGGCCTCCGACAAAATCCCCAACGAGCCAGTTGCAATTCCTACGACAATTTTGAGACTCGTAATAACCAGAGCCGCCAACACTGAGTTACCGGCAACGGCTCGTTTTTCACGGCGCATCGATCCGGAACTAAAGGTGGCTCGAATTTCCGGCATAGACTTCATTATCGCTTCGCATTAGCCGTCCGCCAACTCCTGGACTCGACCTGCCCGGCTGGAGGCGGGACATGCTACGATTGCATTCGTCGAAATTTATTTCTGGAGGATCCGATTCATGCGTTACCCGTACCTTGTGTGTGTCCTGTTGTGTGTCCTGCTCGTGGGCTTAGCTTACGGTCAAACTGCGCCACCGGCCGCGCCTCCCGGCGCCGGAGCCATGGCGGGACCGGGCGCTCCCACTGTGCCCGACAAGGCGCCGGAAGTGAAGGTTGGGCCAGATGATACCGTCATTACGCTCCGGGGTTTTTGCACGGACAGCAAGCTAAATGGCCCCGCCTGCCAAACCACGATTACCCGCGTCCAGTTTGAAAAACTCGCCGACGCGCTGCAGCCGTCGATGTCGTCGCCGCTTCGCCGCCAACTCGCGACCCGCTATTCGATGGGATTAAAGATGGCCGCCGAAGCGGAGAAACGCGGTCTCGACAAACAGCCATCCTTCGAAGAAAAGATGTACTTCGCGCGTCTGCAGATTTTGTCTCAGGAACTCAGCAGTGCGCTGCAGGCCGACTCCGCTAAGGTAAGTGACGAGGATATTAAAGAGTATTACGACAAGAACCTGCCTTCTTACGAGCAGGCTACTTTCCATCGGATAATCGTGCCTCGCACCCAGCAGCTCACAACACCGGTGGCAATTACGAAACCCGGTGAAAAAACCACTCCTCCGCCCGCGCCAACAGAAGAGCAAAAGAAAGCTGCCGAAGGAGAGATGACAAAACTCGCCGATACTCTACGCGCCCGGGCGGCGAAAGGCGAAGATGCCGACAAACTGCAAAAAGAGGCATATGTAGCAGCTGGGCTTAACGGAAATGTCGTCAACACGAAGCTGGAGAACCAACGCCGCAGCAGCCTGCCTCCCACCCATCAGGCGGTAATGGATTTGAAGCCAGGCGAAGTATCGGAAGTAATCTCCGATCCCAATAGCGGCCATTACATCTACATCATGGTCAGCAAAGAGACTTTATCGCTGGAAAAGGTGACGCCCGACATACGCAAACTGATTTCCAGCCAGCGTTATCGCGACCGTATGCAGAGTTTTCAGAAAGAGGTTGACCTAAACGACGCCTACTTCGGCCCCACCCGGCCCGGACCTGGGATGCCGCTGCCTCCGCGGGGAAGGCAATCCCCCGATCATGCCGCAGATCCAGACTAAGGAGACTCTAACTAAGCAGATCCAGACTTAGAAAGATCGAGAAAAAAGATCCAGACGCAATGGACACGGCAAAGTCAACCATCATCGTCACTGGCGTGTCGGGCAATCTTGGCCAGCGACTGGTGCCGCAGCTTTCGGATTACAGAGTGGTAGGCGTTGACGTTACGCCTCCGGCTCATTCTCCCGTCGACCACTTTGCGGCGCTTGACCTGGGAGCGGAAGAATCCACTCGCGAGTTGCTGCTGCTGATGCGCGAGGTGCAGCCGGCGTCGGTTGTGCACCTGGCATTTGTGATTGACCCTCAGCGCTCCGGTGTCCTCGATGCCGACCGGATGTGGCGGATCAATGTGGCCGGCACGGCGCGCGTGATGGAAGCAATCAGCGAAGCCAACCGCAACACCGAAAAGCCTATTCGACAGTTCATTTTTCTGAGCAGCGTTTCGGCCTACGGTTCCGACTTGCCCGGTCCGGTCGCGGAAGATGCGCCGCTTGGCGGTCACACGTTGCCCTACGCGATCCACAAGAAAGAAAGCGACCTGGTGGTGCAGCAGCGCGCGCCGGGGTTGCGCGGGTGCGGCGTCTTTATTCTGCGTCCCCACATTCTCGCTGGAGCCACCGTCGAAAATTATTTGATGGGAGCGTTCCGTGGGACACCCAATGGCAAGAGTGCCCGCGCCGCGCGCATGCGCCAAGCAGCGAAACGCCTGCCTTGCATGCTGCCCTACGGTCAGAAGTATCTGGACAACAAAATCCAGTTCGTTCACGTTGACGACATGGCTCGGCTGATCGCCTGGATATTGGAGCGTGAACCGGAAGCGCAGCGGCTGACGATATTGAATGTTGCCGGGCGCGGCGATCCTCTGACCTTCTCGCAATGTATCGAGCTGGCGCAAGCCAAATTGCTGCGCGTCCCCGGACCATGGGCTATGCGGCGGATTCTTCAGTTTTTATGGGACTGGAATATCTCGGCGATTCCGCCCGACGCCGTCCCGTATATGACCGGTCAATACATCATGAATACCGACCGGCTGAAAAAGTTTCTGGGAAACGACTACCCACTCGTGATCGAGAAAACGAATGCCGAGGCATTTGCGGATTCGTTCGAAAAAAACTCCCTCAAAATAAAAGACCTGGCTTCATAAATTGAACAGGTCGTTCGCTCCATAGCGATGGGTGCCCTATTGGATCCCGCAGCGGTCAGCGCCCAGAAAATGCAGCGAGATGTGCGTGCCCGCCCAAGCGGGCTTGGACGGGGCATCCTCGTGAGTTCGGAAGATCGCGAAGGGCCGGACCACCCGATTCGCGGGCTTTCATTGACTTTGCGGGTTTTACCCACGTAAGATTTGCCAGCACTGATCGGTCGAATATGATCGGCCAAGTATGATCAGACAAATATGATTGGGCGCACCATCTCGCACTACCGCATCGTCGAGAAGCTGGGCGGCGGCGGTATGGGCGTGGTCTACAAGGCCGAGGATATCTCGCTCGGGCGATTTGTCGCGCTTAAATTTCTGCCCGACGATGTCGCGCAAGATCCGCAGGCTTTGGAGCGCTTCCACCGCGAAGCGCGCGCGGCTTCGGCGCTCAACCATCCGAATATTTGCACCATCCACGAGATTGCTCAGGAGGACGGCCGTCTTTTCCTGGCCATGGAATTTCTGGATGGGGAGACGCTGAAACATCGCATAGCCGGGCGTCCGCTGGATCTGGAAGTGTTCCTGCCGATTGCTATTGATATTGCCGACGCGCTCGACGCGGCGCACGCGGCAGGCATCGTGCATCGCGATATCAAGCCGGCGAACATTTTTATTACCAAGCGCGGACACGCCAAGATTCTGGATTTTGGGTTGGCGAAGATCGCGCCTGCGAGCGGCTCGTCGACCCTGGCAGCGGCGGGCAACACGATATCGGGCACGATTGATGACGCGCATCTCACCAGCCCAGGCTCCACGGTCGGCACCGTCGCTTACATGTCGCCTGAGCAGGTGCGAGCCAAAGAACTGGATGGGCGCAGCGATCTTTTTTCCTTCGGAGCAGTGTTGTATGAGATGGCGACCGGCACGCTCCCGTTTCGGGGCGAAAGCACCGGCATCATCTTTGACGGGATCATGAACCGGGCTGCGCTGGCTCCGGTGCGGTTGAATCCGGATCTGCCGGCGAAGCTGGAAGACATCGTCAATCGCGCGATGGAGAAAGATCGCGAGCTTCGCTATCAACATGCATCTGACATGCGGTCCGAGTTGTTGCGTCTGAAGCGGGATACGGAAACGGGGAGACCTGCGGCCAGCAGTTCGGGAACGGTGGGCGTGACGCAAGAGAGCGATTCTGCGACGGTGACACAACTGTCGTCGCGGCCATCCGGCTCCTCACATGGGCTAGCGCCATCTTCGGCTGTGCTGACGCCAACGTCGCCGACTTCGTTATCGAGCGCTTCTACCGGTGCGGCCGCCTCGGCTCCATCGGTTCGACGCCGGTCTTATGCGAAAATCGCGGGGGTGCTGGCAGCATCGGTTTTAGTGATAGCGCTGCTGGGGGCCATTTTCTGGTTCGTCAAGCAGCGAGCTACGCCAGTTGCCGTCACCACCAGTCAAAAAACCGTGGCCGTACTTCCTTTGCAGAATCTTGGCTCCGACAAGGACGTCGATTTTCTACGGCTTGCGCTGGCCGACGAAATCGCAACCACGCTCAGTTATGCGCGCTCGCTCTCGATTCGCCCGTTTGCGACCACAAGCAAATACGACTCTCCCACCCTCGATTTGCAGGAGGCCGGCAAGGCTATGCATGTGACCGACGTGGTCACGGGACACTACCTGAAAGAAGGCGACCAGTTGCAGATTACTCTCGAAGCTGTGGATGTGGCTGCTAACCGCACGCTTTGGCGCGACACCATGACCGTTGCCTGTCCCGACATGATTGACATGCAGAGCCAGATCGCGGCGAAGGTTCGCCAGGGATTGGTGCCCGCTCTGGGCGCAGGGGCGGACGGAGGCGAAGCGGGTACGCATCCCAAGAACGAAGAAGCATACGATCTCTATCTTCGCAGCATCGCGCTGCCGCATGATCCGCTTCCGAACAAAGATGCTATCGCCATGTTGGAGCGCGCGGTAGGAATGGACCCTAGCTACGCGCCGGCCTGGTACGCCCTGGGAATTCGTTACTATTACGATTCACAATACTCGAACGGCGGCGAGGCTATGTTTCAGCGTTCAAACGCCGCCCTGGAACGAGCGGTGGCGCTCGATCCGAACCTGGTCGCAGCCGCAGGGCAATTGGCGAACAACCATGTTGAAAGAGGTGAGTTGGTAAAAGCTTACCGGGAAGCTAAGGCGCTGGTGGAGCGTCATCCGGAAAGCGGCGCGGCCCATCAAGCCTTGGCGTACGTCCTTCGCTACGGAGGAATGCAGGAGGAGTCCGGGCATGAGTGCGACACTGCGCTGCTGCTCGACCCAGGAAACTATCGGTATCGATCGTGCGCGCTAACCTTCCAACAACTGGGAAACTACGGGCGGGCAATGGATTTTCTCCAACTCGATGCTGGATCGGAGTGGGTGACGGGCAATCTGGTGCGACAGTTTATTTACACTGGCGACTTGGCGAAGGCCCGGGAACAGTCGGAGAAACTAAACGATCGATCCCGCAACAGGGTGATCAGAGCCTGTCTCGTCCACGCGCCGTCCGCGGATGTGGACAAGATCGCCAAGGAGTTTGCGCCGGAAGCTTTGGCGAACCCTGACGCCGAGAACAGGTTCTGGATTGCAAATGAATTTGCCTTCTGCGGACAGAAAGATATCGCGCTTCGGCTGCTCAAGAGTTCTGTCGCAGGACACTACTGCGCCTACACCGGCCTGCAAAATGATCCCATGCTCGCAAACCTGCGAGGCACGCCTGAGTTTGCCGAGTTGCTCTCCGCCGCCAAACAGTGCCGGGACGACTTCCTGGCACAGAGGTCGGAATCGGCGCACTGATCCGGCCGGTTCTGGGACGAAACGCCCGCCCAAGCAAAGCTTGCACAGGGCACCCTCGTGAGTTCCGAACTTTGCGATGGGCCGGGCCACCCACCTCTTCTGTTTTGGTTAACAGATTAGGACGGAGCTCGGGGCTGGTAGTTCGGTGTTGCCCCGTGACCAAGCACAGCCGAAGTCAGTTGACAGGTAGAGGGTTCCAGCTCTGTCAATCGCCACAATCGTTGAGCCGTTTGTGGCCATACAACCGCTGTGAACGATACCATCTGTCCACGCCGGCATGCCATCTTCGACAGCCATTATGTGCCCATCCGGTCGGATCGGCCGACGATAAAGTTTTCCCTGGGCTGTAAAGGGATCGGTTCCCGCGGAGACGAAAATGGCATCGCCCGAGAATGCTACCGCGGAGCAGTGGGGTGCGTGGAGGCCGTCGCATTCTATGGTCCACGTTGCTCCTGCGTTGCGGCTGATGCAAAGACCCATACCGGACGCGGCGGCGACGAGGTCCGGATCTGCCGGGTGCGCGCGCACCTCGTGAACATCGCTTTCGATATCTATGGTGGGCTGCCAGGTTCTTCCGCCATCCATTGAACACGGAATGCCTCCCACGTGAACGTTGGCGAACAGGATGGTCCCGTTCGAGTTGGCCGCCACCGAGCGAATGCCTAGTGGTGGCCCGACACGCTGCCCATTAACAATTGCCGAACCGGCAAACCATGTATCCCGCCCCGCGACGTTGTCGAAACCCTTGATTGGATCGAGAACGCTCGGATGGAGAACGCCAGGATCGAGCACACTGCTCCCATCGCTCAGCCGCAGCATGCGGGCATCGTCCGTTCCTGCGTAGATGGCGTCTCCAACAGCCATACAGCACGAAAGCTCGAACTCGCTCGTTGCGACGGTCGCCCATTCGCCGCCTGGTGCGCGCCTGCGCAATGAATGTCGGCCGACAATGGCGAGCGCACCACCGCGTCCATCCGATGCGAGCCCTCTGACGGGCTCGGTCGCAATTTCTTGCGTGCGCGCATCGCCGGTGACTGCGAACAGCCCATCGTCCCACGTCGCCACAAGTATCGTCACAAGTATCTGCGGTTTCGTCACGGATTACCTTATTCTCCGAGCCGGCGCACACACTTATTTATAGGCGTAGCTGTCAGCCCCGAGAAAATGCAGCGACACGTAAGGCTCGTCGCCGACCACCCAGCTGTCGTGTCCGGGAGGTCCGGGCGGGATATAAAAAAGCATGCCGGCGCGGAGTTCATAAATGGTACCCGCGCCGTCTTCCATCGCGGCTGTGGCGCAGCCTGAGAGTACGAGTCCAACATGCTCAACGTTGCAACGCGAGGCGCCCACGCCGGGGCCGACGTGGACCGACCACTTCCATCCCGGCTCATAGGTGGCGCGACCGATGGTCATTCCGCCGATACGAATGAGTTCGAATTTTCCTTTTTCGAAGGTTCGCACCTCGTCGGGCTCTTCAAAACGCTTCAAAACGGTTTCAAGCATGGCTGTAATTCCTTCGCGTTTGCGTTGCTCTGGGCAGCACAGGCTCAACTAACTGCGTGGAGTTATGTTCCGCGCCGCAGCCTCACCTCAGCGGCTAAAGCCGACTCTGAAGACTTGCCACATCGCAGCGGTGAACCGCTGCGCCACCCAAAATCAAAGGAAGCTTCAAGCCTCTTGCTGCGCCTGTGCCCTCCTCACGACGGTTTGCGTCTGGGCGGTTAAACGCTCTTCACTCCGCGATAGAGTCCCGCCACGCCAAACGTATATGGAGTCCACGAAACCTCGCGAAACCCGGCCTGATGCATGCGCCCCTGCATTTCATCCGGGGAGGGAAAGCGCTCGACCGACGCCGGCAGGTACGCATACGGGCCTCGCACTCCTGAAATCATGGTTCCCATCGCGGGAAGAATCTTCTTGAAGTAGAGGCGGTAGCACTGGCCGATGAAGCCGCGCGGCTCTCCGAAATCGAGGATGGCGCATTCCCCGCCGGGAGCGAGCACACGCGCAATCTCGCGCAAGCCTGCATCGTAGTCGGCCAGGTTTCGAAAGCCAAATGCCGACGTGACCAAGTGGAAATGTCCTTCGGGAAGCGGCAACTGAAGCGCATCGGCTTCGATCCACTTCAGTGGCCGCTGCGCGTTTCCTTTGTCTTTGTCCGGCGCCTTCTCTGCCGACTTCGCTGCAGCGCGCTGCAGCATGGCATGAGAAAAATCAGCGCCTAGAATCTGGGTTGCCGCAGAGCGAGCGCGCCGGCGTAACGCGAATGTCATGTCCCCAGTTCCGCAACAAATATCCAGCACGCGCGCGTCCGGACGCTGCAAGATAGCGTCAAATTTTCGCGCCGTTCGCCACCACCACAAACGATCGATGCTAAACGACAGAACGTGATTGAGCAGGTCGTAACGCGGAGCGATGGATGTAAACATCTCGCGGACGGCAGTTGCCGCCGACTCACGATCTCGCGCTCCTGCAGGAGCCGCGCCGATAATCGGCTGATTAACGGGCTGATTCATCGTTTAATCCACGGTTGCATTAAATATTTGAACGTTAGCCGAGCTAGTTCCGCGCCAGTTTCCTAACTTCGTCGATCGCTTTGCGGACAACCGCTTCTGGAACATCGGTCGTGATCTCCACTTTGCCGATTTCTCGCGGCAAGATGAAATGAACGACCCCATTCCTCGTCTTCTTGTCGGAACGTAATCTCTTCAAGATGCTCTCGGTCTGCAACTGCATGCGAGGCAACCTGCCAAAACCAAGAATCGAACTTGAAATGCGCCCCGCCGTGATGCTATCCAGTTTGCCGGTAGAGAGTGCGATGTGCGTCGCCGCGATCATGCCCCAAGCCACTGCCTCTCCGTGGAGCAATTTCGTGTAGCGCGTCTCAGCCTCGAGGGCGTGCCCGATGGTGTGGCCAAGGTTAAGGATCTGACGCAAACCTCCCTCGCGCTCGTCAGCGCTCACCACCGACGCCTTGAGACGTACCGAGTCGGCAATCACGTTTTCAATCACCACCGGATCGCGGTCCAGAATCTCGCGGCGCCGGTCTTCAAAGAGCTTAAACAGTCCTGGATCTCCGATGATGCCGCACTTCAGCGATTCGTAAAGACCGGCCTGATATTCCCGGGAAGGCAGCGTTTCCAGAACAGAGGGGTCAATCAGCACTACACGTGGCTGGTGGAAGGTACCCAGCAAATTTTTTCCCGAGATCAGATTAACTCCGGTCTTGCCACCAATGGCAGCGTCCACTTGCGCCAACACCGTCGTGGGCACCTGGATGACATCGACTCCTCGCATGTAGATCGAGGCCAGGAAGCCGGTTATGTCGCCGACGACACCGCCACCGAGCGCGATCAGCGTTACCCCGCGATCGGCGCCCTGCTTGACCAGCTTTTCCGCCAGCTTTTCGAGCGTGGCGAGGCGCTTCGAGCGCTCGCCATCGGGCATTTCGAGGACATCGGTTTCGATTCCCGAGGCGGATAGCGATTTTACAAGAACCTTTGCCCAGCGCCGACGCACTGGCGGAACGGTGACTATAAAAATCCGTTTGTTTTCAAGAAACCTGGCGAGGCATTCTCCAGCGCGGGCGAGCAAGCCGCTTCCGATGACTACTTCGTAAGAACGCGACGGCGTGGCGACGGGAACGCTAATCATTAGTATTTAGTATTCATCATAGCGTATGGCATGCCACCTGCTCTCTGTGTCACTCACTTCTTTTGCGGGCACAGAAGTGAGCCGACGATCGAAACTCCTAAGATAAGAAGCACGCTCCCGAGCGTCCATTCGGTAGGAATTTCGATGTAGTGCGCTCCCAGCATTTTGATTCCCACGAGAATCAGCACCAGGGACAGCCCGTAGTGCAGGAAGTGAAAGCGGTCCATCATTCCCGCCAATGCGAAGTACATGGAACGCAGTCCGAGAATCGCAAAAACATTCGAGGTATACACCAGGAAGGCATTCAAGGTGATAGCGAGCACAGCGGGAATTGAATCCACTGCGAAGAGAATATCGCTGGTCTCGATGACCAGCAGCACCACGAGTAACGGAGTGGCGTAAATGTGGTCGCCGTCTCCGTCTCTGCGCACAAGAAACTTCCCGTCCACATATTCCGGCGTGACTGGTAAAGCCCGGCGAAAGAGGCGCAGCACGAAGTTTTTCTCGGGATCGATTTCCTTCTTGCCTTGACGCAGCAGCCTGAGTCCGGAATAGACGAGCAAGGCGCCGAATGCGTAGGTGATCCAACTGAAGTGGCGGATGAGGCCAACTCCAGCAATGATAAAGACTCCGCGCATAAGGAGAGCACCGAGGATTCCCCACAACAGCACCTTGTGCTGATGCTCGTCGGCGACTTTAAAATAGCGAAAGATGAGCAGAAACAGGAATAGATTGTCGATGCTCAGCGAGAGTTCGATGACATAGCCGGTTACGAACTGCAGGGCCTGTGCCCGACCGTGCCAGAAGAATTCGAGCACCGCGAAGGCTGCTGCCAGGGTGATCCATGCTCCCGACCACGTTAGCGCTTCACGAAGGCTGGTGCGGTGAGGACAGCGGTTCAGCACGCCGAGGTCGAGAGCGAGCATCGCTAGAACGAAGAGGTTGAAAAGAATCCAGAAGACAAGCAAGAGAATCAGGTCTCAGGTGTCAGGTCTCAGGAAAATCTTGATCATCGGAAGGCTGCCCGCAGCCAAGCGATGCGGCGGGGTCTTCCTGCGATCTGAAACCTGACACCTGAGACCTTCAGCGCAGGCGCAAAATTTCGACCGTGATGTTATCCGGTCCGCCGCGTTCTCGAGCCAGCTCGATCAGCTCGCGTCCGGCTTTTTCTGCGCTTTTGTTTTGGACAGTGCTGAGCAACTCTGAGTCGCGCACCTGCCCCCACAATCCGTCGCTGCAGATCAGCAACACATCCTCCGGCCGCAGAGGTTCGGGCCGCGCAGGCGAATCCATGATGAGGTCGGGGTTCGTGCCCAACGCCGCAGTCAGAATATTGCGCTGCGGATGATGTTCGGCTTCCTCCGGGGTGATCATTCCGGCCTCAAGCAGCCGTTCGACATAGGAGTGGTCGCGGGTTACTCGCGTAATGTGGCCGTCGCGGATCAGGTAGAGCCTTGTGTCGCCGACATGAACGTAGTAGAGCTCGCAATAATTATCAGCGAGGCCGCGGGCACCGTGTGCCCCACTGACGATAGCCGCGGCGGTGCAGGTTGTTCCCATGCCTCGCAACCCCGGATGCGCGAAGCTATAGCGACGAATTTGCTCGTGGGCAGCCTGCAGGGCCTCGACCAGCGCTTGCTGCGGGTCGTCGCCTCCAAAGTCGCGATAAGCCGCTAGTATCGTTTCGACCGCCAGCCGGCTGGCTTCCTGGCCGCCTTCGTAGCCGCCCATTCCGTCGGCTACCACCGCCAGCCGCCCCTTGCGGAGGAACAGCTGGTCGTCCTCAGGCTCCCAATAGCCAAACGAATCTTCGTTATTGTCGCGCACGCAGCCGATGTCAGACTGACTCGACACTTCAATTCCGGTACGAACGTTCATCCGGCCACGATTTCAACGACGAAAATGACAGCCATAGGCAACCAAGGTACTCAAGGGCCAAGCTGAGAGATTATATAGGGTTACGGTCAGTACGCTCAAACCGGGCATGAAAGTTTGTTGGAATCGGCGACGTAGAATGGGCTTAAATGGAGACGAGGACGGCAGCGCGGCTGCCGTCCTCGCGGAAGCAAGGATATCGAATAATCGGTTACGGGGTGGTCGGCGGCGGACCGCATTCGCCGGTGGGATTTGTACCCATGTAGTCGATGCCGCCTTGCGAAGCGACGGCGACATATACTGGCGGAGTGGTCAACCCTTGTGTGGTGGACGTGACCGAATACGAACCGCTCAGTCCCCAGGCTGGGGTGGTCGCGGGAGGCGCCGCGCTGTTTTGCCAGGTGCAGATAAAAGGCGACACAGCAGTAACCAAACCCACCGCGCTCAACGCAACGGTCTGCGGCGGAGTGGGGAGTGGATTTCCAAATTGGTCGACGCTGCCCGGGGTAATCCCAATCTGGTACTGAATGTTCCCGCTAAGAAGCTGATTCTTCCCATTGCTGTAGTTGCCCCACGTATACAACTGGAGCGTCGCGCCCTCGCCAGTCAAATCTTGAGTACCGGGTGCGGACTCGGACGTGTTCGAAGTTGAAAGCTGTATGGACTGCAATGTGTCGGTAGTTCCGCAGCCCAGCATGCTGAACACCAGAAGCGCGCAAGCCAACGCGGCAAAGAGAGTTGTACGATTCACCGCCAAGTACCTCCATTGGGAAATCTTCCGCATCGTCGCAGCATCCGTCACTGGAGGCAAGGTAACCAAAGTCACTGCGCTGCACCGTCGTGAACCATTGTCCCGCCACGTACTCCCGGACGGCGGCGGTCACAGGTGACCATCAGCGCGCTCGCTGGTCATCTACAATCAATCCATGTCCGACCCGTTCGCCGATCCAACATCCAACCCAACTTCCGATCCAGCATCCGACCCTAAGTCGAGTCCGTCGCCCGCTCCCAACTCTGATCCAGTTCCCGCTCAGGCTGCGCCGCCCGCGCCACTTCCGCCTCAGCCGATCACTAATTTTCACATTGGCGAAGAATTCGGAACCGCGAAGCGCACGCTTCCGCCCGCGGGCATTGTTCTGATCTGCATCGCCGCGGTTGGTATCATTGTCGGAATTTTCGCCTTTACAGAACGGCCAAAACCGCAGGGAGCGGGCTCCATAAACTTTGTGACCGCTGCCGACGTTCCCGGCCAGGGCATGATTCTGGCTGCGATCACGATGACACTGCGGAATACGGGGAAGCGGCCGCTATGGATTCATACCCTCAAAGCGCAGCTCACGACGGACGATGACAAAGTTTTCGAGGATGAAGCCGCGTCCCCGGTCGACCTTGACCGCTATTACCAGGCGTTCCCGGCGTTGAAAGAAAGTGCTGAGCCGCCGCTTGCCCCCGAAACCAAGCTCTTGGCGGGAGGCGAACAGAAAGGAACCATCATTGTGGGATTTAAGATATCGAAGGAGGCGTTCGGACGACGCAAAGCGCTGACCGTCTCGATTCAACCGTATGACCAGGTGTTGCCCGTCGTGCTGAAGTGATGGTGGCGTGAGCGTCTCACGGCTCCTTGCCAGAGGCCGACCGCATCTTTGGCCGGGCGGGGACGCCCGGCGCTCCACTTGCGAGGGCGACTACTCATTCTCAAGTTGTTTGCGGGCTTTCACAAGAGCAGCCTTCTCGGCACCGCTCACGGTAGGATACTTCAAGTTCATGCCCTTCATGACATCGACTACAGCGTGCGAGACTACCAACCGCGTGAACCATTTGTTGTCGGCCGGCACTACGTACCAAGGCGCGTGTTTGCTAGCGGTATGACGGATCATATCCTCGTAGGCTTCTTGATAAGCGTCCCAGAATTCGCGCTCTTTGACGTCCTCGGAAGAAAACTTCCAATTCTTTTCGGGATTATCGAGCCGTTCCAAAAAGCGGCGTTTCTGTTCTTCTTTGGAAAGATGCAAGAAGAACTTGAGCACCGCAATGCCGTTCCGCGCGGCGTAACGTTCGTAGTTGTTAATATCTTCAAAGCGCTCCTGCCAGATATGTTTAGTCACCAGCGGCTTCGGCAGTTTCTCGTTTTCGAGAATCTGGGGATGGACACGTACCACCAGCACTTCTTCATAATATGACCGATTGAAAATGCCGATTTGACCTCTCTTCGGCATACATTTCGTCGTTCGCCAGAGGTAGCCATGTTGCAGTTCTTCGGCGGAGGGCGCCTTGAACGACCACACCTCCACTCCCTGCGGATTCACTCCCGACATGACGTGCTTAACAGTTCCATCTTTGCCGGCGGCATCCATAGCCTGAAAAATCAACAGCAGGCCCCAACGGTCCTGCGCCGCGAGAACGTCTTGCAGTTCGCTCAGTTTCTCAACACCGTCCGCCAGAAGTTCCTTCGCCAGCGGCTTGAGTTCGGACTTCAACCCGTGTGTATCTGCTGGATCGTAATCCTTGAGGTGGAAATGTTCGCCGTGCTCGACGCGGTAGCGCTTGAGAAGTTTGTCGATTTTCATGCTCCCAGTTTATTCCACTTACCCAAGGCCGACTTAGCGGTCTAATCCGTGACTTTCTATTTTCCGGTCGAATGACAACCAATCCCCAAAATTATTCCGGGCCAAGAATTCCTCTTGGGGGAAGTGATGGAAATGACTAGAGATCCAGACGTTCGGAATGTTGTGGGGCTTGCGTCCGCGGGACATGCCGCCCCTTTTTCAGCCCACTCTTGGATTTTCTCTAAGAACTCGTGCCGAGGCGTGGGGACTGGCGAGGCTCAACTGGCTACGGCAAGACGCCCTTCATGACTCCGTCGCGAGAATTATGGCGGCGTTATGCTTACGCCAGGTCTTCTGGGCCTGGGACGATGTAATTGCGGATTGTAACTGCGTCTGGAGTTAACCTGCTCCCGAAGGATGCCTTTTTGGAAATCTACCGAGTGGGGAAGAAAGCGCGCGGTAATCGAGGCGAGGATGTAGGCAACGGCGCCCAGAACGAGGTTGCAGTAAAAACCTATCGACATTGCACAGATAACAGCAGCAGTGGATCCGACAACCGACGCGAAGCCGTTGACGCCCCAGGCCCACGGAACCCATTGAGGTGCAGTGCGAGTGATTGCATTGATGCCGGTAGGCATAAGAGTCCCCAGAAAAAATCCCAAAGGAATCAGAAGCAGTTCGGCAAAGACAATTTTAGCGGGGACGGGCATGCCTTGGGTTTTGTTATAGAGCCAAACTTGCAGGGGATTGAAGCCCGCAACGACTATTCCAGTAATCAGAGCCAGGGTCGCAGCCTTTTTATGAGCAATCAATTTCGTCGATGCGACTGCCCAGGAGCCGCACCCTGTCCCCAGGAGCAAACCGGACAAAATCGTTGCGAGGGCATGGGAAGGATGTCCCAGGTAAAGCACCGATCTTTGCATCAAACTCATCTCCACGAACATAAACCCAATTCCGATGCACGCGAAATAAGCCATAGAGGAAGTTCCTCGCCTTCCTAACGAGGCGCCTTTCACCCTGGAGTGCACAAAAAGGGGAAGAAAAATGGCGATAGTCCCCAAAAGAAGCGACAAGATAAAGATCTCGACAACCAAGTATTCGCCGCGAGTAAAAAGTAATCTGGGGTCGGCTTTGATTACTTCTAAGTAGTGTTTGGCAGGGCGAAAAAAGAAAAAAGGCCAATCGTCAGTGGTAGGGCGCACTTCATTATCACTGTCCCGTTCAAGTTCCTCCAGAGGATGGGAAGCAAGAACGAATTTCTCGATTTCCGTTTTCGTCTTGATTCGAGGATCGTAGGCGAGATCAAAACCGTTTTCTTTAGCCCAGGTTTCCAAAGCGGCTAAACCCGCGTCGTCAAATTCCGACTTCCGAAAAATCACATTGTCGACCCGAATATCGTTTTGAGCGCTTGAAGGACCTTCCAAAACTACGAGGTGTTTGGAGAACTTTTCAATGTCCAGGTTTTTTGAAGCCTGATAGAGAATCCCAATTAAGCGGTCTGCATCGTCGCCCGACCAACGAATAAGCGTTAAGATTCCGTTTTGATCGAGATGCTCTATATAGTCTTGAAGCGCTTCCACGGTATAGAGATTGTTTTCTGACAAAGCAAAAGCGCCAGCGGCGGTCGCCGCCCAAGTGTCGACCAGAGAGAGCTGAATAAGGTCATAAGACTCGTGCGTTTGCCGGATGAAAGTTCTGCCGTCTTCAACGTAAGGGTGAACTCGATCATCATCGTAAATGTGTCCATCAAAGTCTGCGAATTGATTCCTCATGACTTTATTTACGATGAGTGGATTTATTTCTACAGCGTCAACATGGTTCATTCCGAATTGCAAAGCGGTAGCAATATCCCGGCCCCCGCCCGATCCAATAATCAAGCAGTGCTGAGTGTGCGCAATGGAGTATGCTGCGGCTGTCAGTTCATGATTTAGATATTGATTGTCTCCTTTGGGGGTCACCATAGTGGACGCTGAGGCATCAATATCCATCAGGTATCCCAAATTGATGGGGCCCTTATAAAGAGGGCTTAGAGCCCAGGGTCCAACCTTCTGATCGTAAACCGCGACCCTGGAAAACGTATTCCACCCTTCGAATAGAATCGCACCATTCCTGTGGCCCTTGGCCGTAGTTGGCGAGAGAATCCCGAGTGAGAGATCTAGAATTAAAAGGACGGCGGTGAGCGCGATTGTCAGACCGGCGGCGATACGTATGGGCCGAATTGAGGGAAAGCAGATAAGGCCGGCCACTCCCGCGATGAGGGCAACAAAGAGAATCGCCGAGGGCCCTCCCAGAAGACGGATCAAATAGCTGTAAATTATGCAGCTGACTGCGGCTGAGATGAGGTCGATGGCGTAAAGTTTGGCAAAGCGGTTTCTTTCGCAGGTGAAAATGAGTGCCAGGACCTTTCCCCCAAAATAAAACGGAAAGAAAGTAACCAAGTAATTCATCGAAATAAAAAATATGGATCGTCCTTCAAACGAAAGCGAAGTTCCGGTCTTTGTGCAAAATATGATGGCAGCGACCGTCGTTAACGTGAAGAGAAGTGCTGAAGTGGCAAGTTCCCTATCGAGAGCGTCTTTATTGTTCTCATTGGGCAAGGGTTTAACGTAAATGGCTAGTCCGGCGGCGGCGATCCCCAGCATGCCTACGGAAACCGCAACAAACGCAAAATGAGCAAAAAGTGTGACAGAAAAAATTCTTGTTAAGAGAATTTCGAGAAGAATAATTGAGGAAGCAAAGACACCTACAGCAAATGAATACGTTTCCTTTTTAGGCATGGTTTAGATGTTGGGAATGGATTCGCAAGCGTTTGCCTGGTTACCGCATTGGCAAGTTTCGCGATTCATACCTTTCTAGGAATAGTGTTATTTGTAGAATCCACCGTTACGCATTATCCATGGCGTCGAATGGTTCAACATCTGTCGCCACGTCCGGTTGTAATTTACTTAGCCGCCGTTTCCGGAGCTGTGAAAGATTCCATCTGGAGAAGATTGGTTGTCTAGCTCGAGGTTCTTGCGTTGGGGTTGGTCTGTGGCGGCGCCTGCCTTTTCCCCCGAAAGTGTATCGGCAGGTCAGAGTTTGCTCATTCCTAAACGACGATTTTTTCATTATTTGCAGAGATTTCATCAGGTTGGAGCTCGGTAATCATGGCTAAGTCCCTTAAGTAATAGGGTTTATCTGAAATTTGCTCACGGAGGTATGGGCAGGTGGTTTACAATTGGCAATCCCGAGGCTAAATTGAGTATTTTTCCGGCAGGCTCCCGGGAGCTTTCAATGGCGGCAAATATGTCATCTAAATTGCGCGGCGATTCATGACCCGGACGCGGATGGACTCGAACCCGCCGGTCACGCACGTAAGATCGAGTTTTAGGCTTGCGGCCCTGGTGGCAGTCATTGTCGTTATCATGGTCGCGGTGCCGTCGACAGTCTTCGGCCTGCAACATGCCGTACCTCATCACCGCCACCGCATTCTGCACGCATTTCGTTTCCGCGGCTTACGCGGCGCGCTTTGGAACCCGCTATTCCGCCCTTCACACGATTCCCTGCTCCGGCAAAATGAAGAGATCAACCGCCTCGATCTGCCTCGCATTCAGGATGACGAAGAACTGGAAGCGCTCAAAGCCACCGGTGAGCTGGTGCCCATCAACGAGAGCGAGTCTTTGAAGATTGAGCGCAGTCTCGATCCCTCACGCCGCTATAGCCGTCCCTGGACGCGCGATTTTGTGCAGGATATTTCCGAAAGCTATTACCGGCAGTTTCATGAACAAATGCAATTGAATTCAGCGGTGCGCACGGTCAAGGTGCAACAAAAACTGCGTCGCCACAATCGCAACGCGGCTCCGGCAGAGGGGGACACGGCATCTTCTCATCTCGCCGGCATAACGGTTGACCTCCAGCGGCGGGGCATGACCAAACAGCAGTTACGATTCGTGGAGCGCTATTTGTTTTATCTCAACGCCCTCGGTCTGGTGGAACCGGAAGAGGAGCGACGGCATTGGTGCTTTCATGTAATGGTCTCTGACAAGTACAGCGAGTGGCGGCACACCCAGACTCTCTTTGCGCTCTCGCCTACGGAAGAACCTGCCCCTGCGCCGTCAGCACCACTGCCACGGAGCTGGACGAACCCGACTGACTATTCAGTTGCTGTTCTTCCCCCGCCGACTGCAATCTGAACTCCCGTTCCACTACAATCGGCGCAGAATGATCGTTTTGATGGCTGGTCTCCCGGGTACTGGCAAAACTACGCTCGCCCGAGAACTGGTCCGCCGCACTCAAGGCGCGCTCCTAAGCAAAGATGAGATCCGAGCTGCCCTGTTCTCGCCCGAAGATATCGAATATTCTGCCGAGCAAGATGATCTTGTGATGAAGATTATGCTCGAAGCGGCTCGCTTCCTGCTGCGAAAAACTCCCGCCCGCAAAATCTTTCTCGACGGCCGCCCTTTCTCCAGACGCTATCAGATTGATCGCGTTCTCAACTTTGCCCGCGATGTCGCTCAGCCCTGCACGATCATCGAGTGCACCTGTTCCGATGAATCGGCACGGCGGCGTCTCGACGTTGAACGCGATCCCGCCCACCCCGCGCATAACCGAACGTTCGCGCTCTACCTGGAAGTGAAAGCCCGATTCGAACCGATCGCTTATCCCAAGACTACGATTGACACCGACCGGCCGATTGAGCAGTGCGTGGAGCAAGCGCTTGCAACTTTGGCATCCTCTGACCGCGGTCACAGACGCGGTCACTTGCGTGTATGAGTTCACCTCAAGCGGATTGCCGGGTGGCCCACTTCTCGAAGCCGATTATAACGTCTTGATTGTCGCCTGAATAAGGGATGGGGGGTGCCCCACTTCTCGCGCTTTTCGAGAAGTGGGCCGCCGCACAGCCGACACTCTAGTGGTTTTGCTTCTAAGCAGGGGACCGTCGAACTTTCATTCTCAGCACTTCCGAATCGTTAACTTTCACCATGCCAGATTCCCAAGAGCGTAAGCACGAAAGCTGCTCCACTTCCAGAGTTCCGGCGAAGAAACCAGTCCGCGCTTCACCGGATTGCGATGCATATAACGCAGCTTCTCGATGCGTTTTCGCTCCGTCCACACGTTGAAATCGTAAAAGCGTTTCTGCCAAATATGTTGCGGAGCGTAATCGAACAGACGGTCCTGCTCCAAATGGCGTTTTCGTTTCGCCTCCGCCAAAACTCGTCGTGCGAAGCCGAGTTTGAGCGCCTGCATCACCGTCGACGGGTTTTTCTCCTGCGGTTCGCTGATCAGAAGATGTACGTGCTCCCATAATGACGTATCCGATAACGACAAATTGGTAGCGCCGGCGCACTTGCTCCAGCACGCGGAGAAACAGGTTCCGACGCGGTGCGGTGCCGAGCAGTATCTTCCGGCGGTAACAACTGCAGGTGATGAAATGTAAATCTCCGGCGCCGTAATAGCGCCGCGGTTTGCTCCGCATCAGAAGAGACTAACTACGGTTATTATCCCGGCGCGGCGATGTCGCGCACGACCCAGTTGTGATGAAGTGAAAGCGGTGTCGACGGTGTGGAGGCCACTTCTCGAAAAGCGCGAGAAGTGGGGCACCCCCCAAAGTGCGCGCTACACCAGTTCCGCTACACCAGTCCGGCTACACCAGCGCTTTCGCCATCTCCTGCTTCGCCGCAGCTGGCTCGCCATCGCGCGCGTCCACTACGGCGATGGCAGCTACGTTCACAATCTCCTCTACTTCGGCGCCGCGAGCGAGCAAGTGTACTGGCCGAGCCATCCCCATGAGGATCGGGCCTAGCGTTGTGGCGCCTCCAATAGTTTTTAACAATTTGTAGCCGATGTTCGCGGATTCGAGATTGGGGAAGATCAGTACATTCGCGCCGCTGCCTTTCAACGAGCTGAACGGATACATTTGCTCCAACATCTCGGGAGAGACGGCGGCATCGGCCATGATCTCTCCATCCACGATCAGGGTGGGATCGGCTTTGTGCAACAGATCGACTGCCTTGCGAACCTTATCCGCGAATGGGTGTTTGGCGCTGCCAAAACTGGAGAAGGAAAGCATCGCGACCCGGGGCACTACGTTAAAGCGGCGAGCCTCTTCGGCAGTACACAAGGCGATCTCGACCAGATCTTCCGCGGTGGGATCGACCGTGACGCTGGTGTCAGCGAAGAAGTAGAGCTCGCCTTTGCGAGTGACCATGGGATAGCATCCGGCGACTCGGTGCAGGCCTTCGCGCATGCGGACGATCTGTAATGCGGGACGAATCGTCTCGGGAAAGTGCTGCGTGACGCCGGCGACCAGGGCATCGGCATCTCCCATGTGGAGCATCATCGACGCGAAAATGTTACGCTCCTCAATCAGGGTGCGCGCCTCGGTAAGTGTGACTCCCCGACGCTGGCGCAGGCGGTACAGCTCCTGAATATAGCTTTCGCGGAGAGGGGAATCCGCCGGATCCACGATCTTAGCTTGCCCGAGATCGATTCCAAGCTCAGCAATTTTTGCGTGTATAGTTGCAGTTTTGCCGATCAGGATCGGCATGGCTATCTTCTCTTCCAAAATGGTGTGGCAGGCGCGCAGGATTTTATCGTTGTCGCCTTCGGGAAAGACTACAGTCTTCAGTTTTGCCGCGGGCTTTCCTTGCGCCTTATGAATCATCATGCGCGAGATCTCATGCGCTTTGCCCTGATGACGCTCGAGTTGTTCGCGATAGGCGTCAATGTCGATCGGTTCTTGCGCGACTCCGGTTTCCATCGCCGCCTGCGCTACGGCGGACGACTCCCAAACGAGCACGCGTGGATCAAACGGTTTGGGGATTAGGTAGTCGGGACCAAACTTCAGCCGGGCAACTCCATACGCCCGACACACCGAGTCGGGAACATCTTCCTTGGCCAGGTTCGCCAGCGCTCGCGTGGCTGCGAGCTTCATTTCTTCATTGATGGTGGTGGCGCGTACGTCCAACGCACCGCGAAAGATAAATGGGAAGCCGAGGACGTTGTTCACCTGATTAGGATAGTCCGAGCGGCCCGTAGCCATGATGACGTCATCACGGCACGCCTTCGCTTCTTCATAGGTGATTTCGGGGTCCGGATTGGCCATCGCGAAAACGATGGGCCGAGCCGCCATCGAGCGCACCATCGCGGGCGTAATCGCACCCTTCACGCTCAGGCCGAGAAACACATCGGCGTTTTCCATGACCTCGGCTAGGGTACGAAGCTTGGTCTCGATCGCAAACCGCTGTTTGTAGGGATTCATGCCTTCGATGCGGCCCTGGTAAATCACGCCTTTGGTGTCGCAGAGAATCACATTCTCGCGCTTGACGCCGAGACGCACATAATGTTCGGCGCAAGCAAAACCGGCTGCTCCCGCGCCATTCACAACGACACGAATCTTGCCGATGTCCTTGCCGACGACCTCCAGGCCATTCAGCAACGCCGCACCGGAGATGATCGCCGTGCCATGTTGATCATCATGAAAGACCGGGATCTTCATCGTCTTTTTTAACGTCTCTTCGATGTAGAAACACTCGGGCGCTTTGATGTCTTCGAGATTGATTGCGCCAAACGTTGGCTCAAGCAACTGGCAGACTTTGATGACCTCATCCGGATCGTGACTATTGATTTCAATATCAAAGACATCTACGTTGGCAAAACGTTTGAACAGTACGGCCTTGCCTTCCATCACCGGTTTGCCGGCCAGCGCTCCGATGTCGCCGAGACCGAGGACGGCGGTGCCATTGGTGACCACCGCCACCAGATTGCCGCGCGCCGTGTATTTGAAAGCATCTTGCGGATTCTTTTGGATCTCAAGACAGGGCTCGGCGACTCCGGGCGTGTAGGCCAGGCTTAGATCGCGCTGTGTACGGCATGGCTTGGTGGGAGTGATTTCGATTTTTCCGGGGTGGGTTCCGAAGTGGTAATCAAGCGCTTGCTGTTTCGTAACCGGCATAAATGCTCCTTCTTGATTTCTGGTAGCAGAACACTGGCGGGAAGATTTGCGTGGCCATACTTTGGGCCTTCGAGAGGATTGAGCCCAACTGCATAGACCTGTGCCATGAAACTACGGACACGGGAACTATGACTCTCCTGGTCTGGTCGCGCAGTGATGCTGCTCACCGTTTGTGGTGAGCATCGCCCAGAAACCCCTGATTTGGACTGGTTTCGACTCGGAATCACAGCCCGAAATTACCATGAGCGTGACCATCGGCGTGTGAGGGAGATCACATTAGCCTGTATTCCGCGGCACAGCTATATGTTCCCCTGCGGCGGACACTGGCGAAAGAAGTCCGGCTCAGCTGGTTCGTGGATTGAAGATGCGACTGCATTCAGCGGGCCCGACCGAGATCCACAGGAGGCTGGTCCATGCTCTCGCCATATGGAATGGAGATAGTCGAAAGCTGCATTACTTGCAAATTACGCACGGATCGCATCTTCTGCGATCTGCCGAATAGTGCGCTCCAGGCTTTTGAAAACATCAAGTACGCTGCCGCGTATCCTCAAGGCGCCGTGCTGTTTGTGGAGGGGCAAATGCCGCGCGGCATCTTCGTACTGTGCAAAGGCAGTGTGAAGCTCTCTATCAATTCCCCCAGCGGCAGGACCGTTATTGTAAAACTAGCCGAACCCGGCGAGGTGCTGGGGCTTAGCGCAACCATCTCGGGCAAGCCTTACGAGGTGACGGCGGAGACGCTCGACCCGTGCCAGGTCAATTTTGTGAAGCGCGAGGACTTTCTGCATTTCCTCAAGGATGACGTGGAAGCCTGCTTCAAAGTAGCGGAACAGCTTAGCGAGAAGTATCACAATGCCTGTAAAGAGGCGGGATCACTCGGATTATCCCACTCCGCCGCCGAAAAACTGGCCAAGTTGCTTCTGGAATGGAGCGCCAAGAACGCAGACGCCGCGAAAGCAGAGCCCCGGTTAAAACTTAGACTTACGCACGAAGAAATCGCCCAGATGATTGGTACTTCGCGAGAGACAGTAACGCGGCTTTTTGCGGATTTGAAGAAGCGTCAGATCTTGCAGTCGAAGGGCTCGACGCTGGTGATACGCAACACGGCTGCGCTGCGCGAACTGGCTAACCACAACTAGACTTTCTTGCTCAGATTTTCGCGGTGCAGTTCGCATCCGCATAACCTCGACCCGGGGTGGCGGAATTCGGGTCAACAAGCTTTGCCTGTAGGACCTCTTTCTGCCCTCATTTCACACATTCCAAAGAATTTTGCATGTGGTGACCAAGATCACAATTCCGGGTGATGAGTGTCACCGCTCGGTAACTGCGTTCTCTTTTATCGTTGCCTCGTGGGTGGGCGCTAGATCCCAAGTGGGGGTGAATTCATATGGCTTCGTCAAATGGAAACGGGCAGCATTCCAATTCAATTCCAACTGCAACTTCGCTGAGCAAGAATAAGCCCCGGCTGATTTTCTGGGAGTTGACTAAGGGCTGCAATCTTCGCTGCATTCATTGCCGCGCGACGGCAACGGAGCTGAGCGCTCCGTCCGACCTTTCCACGGAAGCAGCCCGCGATATTATCGATCAGATCGTTGCCGTGTCGAATCCTATCCTGGTGTTGAGCGGCGGCGAACCACTGTTCCGTTCGGATATTTTCCAGTTGGCGCGTTATGGAACCGATAAGGGTCTGCGGGTTGCTTTGGCGACGAACGGCACCCTCGTAACCAAACACGTCGCGCGCATGATCGTCGATAGCGGCGTGCAGCGCGTGGCCATCAGCCTCGACGGTTCCGATGCGCTTACCCACGACACGTTCCGCGGCATACCTGGCGCATTCGATGCCGCCATAGCCGGCTTTCGAAATCTGAAAAATCTGGGCATGTCGGTTCAGATCAATACGACCATCGCCCGCCACAATGCTCATCAGCTTCCAGCCGTCCTCGAGCTGGCGCGGTCGATCGGAGCCGACGCGCTGCACACGTTTCTGTTAGTGCCAGTGGGTTGCGGAGTGGATATCGCCGCCGAACAGATGGTTCCTCCAGAAGAGTATGAGCGCATGCTGAACTGGTTCTACGATCGCTCGCTCGAAGGCGGCATCGAATTGAAGGCAACCTGCGCGCCTCACTACTTCCGGGTGGTGCGCCAACGGCGAGCCGCCGAACACCGTTCCGAGGCCGCTGCAGCCGCGGCTCACGCTGCTACTTCAGTTGCTGAAGCGGCGCAACCTGCGCCTGCCATCGGCGCCACTGAGATGGCGATGCCGGGCTCCACGGGCATCGAACTTAAACCGCATGGGATCGGTCGTCCTGTGGGCCATCCAGGAAGTCATCCTTCCGACATGAATGCTATGACCAAGGGATGCCTGGCTGGGACTGCGGTGTGTTTCATTTCTCATCAGGGCGAGGTTTATCCCTGTGGATATCTGCCGGCGCTGGCGGGGGATTTGAGGAAGCAAGCCTTCGCCGATATCTGGGAGAATTCGCTGGTGTTCAATGAGCTGCGCGATACCAAGAATTTGCAAGGAAAATGCGGTTGCTGTGAGTTCAAAAACGTTTGCATGGGTTGCCGCGCTCGCGCCTATGCAGCTACCGGCAACTATCTCGATGAAGAACCTTTCTGCGTACACCAGCCGAAAGCGTTGAAAAACGAGAAAGAGATTGCTTCAGCAGAAGTGGCTCACTAGAACTGAGGCTTCCAGGCCCAGTCGCGAGCGTGCGCAATAAAAACTTCGACGCCGTGAACCCAGTAGTGCCAGATAGTGCCAGAATGAAAACTTGTTTCTGTGATCCTCATCACTTTTGGCGAAAAGACGCCAAGCCAGTGTCATATTCCTCAACTAACCTTCTTCCAGGCTTACGTTTCCAATTCACGAAACTGAGTTAATTCACTGAGACAAAAGCGGTTAGTCGGGGTGCCCGTTCTTTTGGCCCGTAATGTGCTCTACCCGACATGGAGTAGTTCTATTTAGGAGCAGGCGTGGAACCAACTCTCATGGTCGTGGGCTTGAACTACAGCACAGCCCCGGTGGCCGTGCGTGAGCGTTTTTGGATCGACGAAAACCGGCGCTACGAAGCTCTGTTTCAGTTGTCAAGGGCAGAGGGCGTCGATGAAGTCATCATTCTTTCGACCTGCAACCGAACGGAGTTCTACCTGTGGGCCGAGGATGTCACTCTGGCCGCTAATTCGGTAATGCGCCTCCTCGGTGCCAAATTTGCACTCCAGTTGTCCGAGTGGAAGTACTTCTACCGGCTGCTCGATGAGGCAGCCCTTCTGCATATTTTCCGGGTTGCATCTTGTATCGAGTCCTGGTTGGTCGGCGCCCCCCAGATTGTCCCGAGAGTGAAACAGGCATGGGAACAGGCGCAGAAAGTGGGCGCGAGTGGCCGCTTCCTTGATGCTGTGCTACAAAAAGCGTTCGCAGTCTCTGAACGCGTGCGTCGCGAGACGGCAATTGGCGAAGTGTCAGTCTCGATTCCTTTTACCGCAGTGGAGTTTGCGCGCCAGATTTTCGGTTCGCTCGAAAACAAAAATATAGTCCTCATAGGCGCCGGCGCGGTGAGTGAACTTTCGGCCCATGGATTAATCAATCAAGGCGGCAGCCCCATCCGCTTGGGCGTTACCAATCGCACCTTCGAGAACGCAGCGGAACTGGCGGCGAAGCTCGGAGGGAACGCGATTCCCTATGAGGATCGCTGGCGACACATGGCGGACGCCGATATTATCATCAGTTCGACATCGTGCCCGCACACAATTCTCAGCCGTCAAGATGTTGAGAGGATCGTCAGCGGCCGCCCAAACCGACCGCTCGTGATCCTGGATCTTGCCCTGCCCCGCGATGTGGATGCCGCGGTGCGCAATGTCAAAGGGGTCTATCTCTGCGACCTCGACGACTTGGAGAATGTCCCCGACCCCACGGCCGACGCGCGCGACGCCGCGGCCGCCGAAGCGCAAAAGTTGTTGCAGGACGAAACGCGAGGTTTCCTTCACACTCTTACAGCGAAGCACACCGTGCCCACTGTGCTGGTGGTGCGCACCTGGCTCGACGATTTTTGCCGGCAAGAACTGGATGCCTTTCGACAGGAGAATGGACCGTTCTCCAAGGACCAGGACGAAATACTGAATGCGGTCATGTCTAGAATGACGCAGAGACTCGCAGGCTCGTTCGCCCGCGAGCTCAAGGAGCTTCCAGTGAAGGACGAGGAAGAACAGCTTAAAATGGCGTTACAGCGGCTGTTCCACTTGCCATCGCCTCAAGTGGCGATTGCCGGCACCAGAAACTGAGAAGCTGTAAAGTCGGCCTTTGGGCTCACAACATTCGTGAGTTAGGGCGTTTTGTCGTTCGGCGCTTTGCACTTTCCGCTTTCCTCCGGCTAAACTTCCCTTTCGCCCCGGAGATCTCATGAGAAGATTGTTTTTGCTTCGTGCCTTTGTTTTTGTTCTCACCTCTATTACCGCCATCGCAGTGGGCGCCTTAGCACAAACCGAAAAGCCACTCACTTCTTTTCCCTACACACCCGGTCTCAACGTCACCTCCATGGATAAGAGCGCCGACCCATGCGTCGACTTCTATCAGTACTCGTGCGGGGGATGGATGAAGAACAATCCCATCCCTGGGGACCAAGCGCGCTGGAGCGTCTACGGCAAGCTTCAACAAGATAATCAACAATTCCTTTGGGGCATTCTCGATCAACTCTCCAAGCAGACAACGGGCCGCAACACGAACCAACAGAAGATCGGCGATTACTTCAACGCCTGCACGGATGAAGCAGCCGTCAACCGTTTGGGCATCAAGCCGCTACAACCGTATCTTGACCAGATTGCGGCCCTGCGATCGATCAAGGATCTGCCTGCTCTGCTCGCCAGCTTGCAGCTCAAGCTGCAAAGCTCGGGTCTTTTTTTTAGTTTCGGCTCCAATCAGGATTTCGAGAATTCGCAGAATATGATCGCCTTCGCCGACGCCGGCGGCCTTGGCCTGCCTGACCGCGACTACTACACGAACACTGATCAGAAGTCCGTTGACGTCCGCCATCAGTATGTCGCGCATGTACAGAAGATGTTCGAATTGCTGGGCGACAAACCGGAAATCGCCGCAGCCGAAGCGGCCAGGGTTTTGCAGATCGAAACCGCGCTGGCCAAGGCTTCCCTGACCCAGGTTGAACGACGCGATCCTTATAAGCTTTTCCATAAAGTTGACTTCAAGGGCCTACAGGCTTTGACCCCGGATTTTGATTGGTCTATTTACATTCAGCAGATCGGCCTGCCCGCGCAAAATACTTTCAATGTCACGCAACCGGCGTTTTACACGGAATTCAACAAAGAGCTCAAGGCGCTAGACATCCGCGACATTAAAACTTACTTGCGCTGGCAGAGCGCACATGCAGTTGCACCTTATCTCTCTGACGACTTCGTAAACGAGAATTTTAACTTTTTCAGCAAGACGCTGCGCGGTGTTCCGCAGCTTCGTCCGCGATGGAAGCGTTGCGTCTCGCTGGTCGACGAGCAACTGGGCGAGGCGCTGGGCCAGGAATTCGTGGCCCGAGCTTTCAGCCCTGAGCTGAAAGAGAAAACACTGCATATGACCGAACAGATCGAACACGCCATGGAGGAGGACATAAAAACTCTAACCTGGATGAGTCCGGCAACCAAGCAGCAGGCGCTGGCGAAGCTGCATACCATCGTGAACAAGATCGGATATCCCGACAAGTGGCGCGACTACAGTTCCGTCGACATCAAGCCAATGGACTTTGCCGGTAATGTGCAGCGCGCAACCGTGTTCGAATCGAAACGGCAATTGAACAAGATCGGCAAACCACTGGATCGCGGCGAGTGGGACATCACTCCGCCAACCGTCGACGCCTACTACAACCCACAAATGAACGACATCAATTTCCCGGCCGGAGTTCTGCAACCTCCGCTGTATGACCCGAAGATGGACGACGCGCCCAACTACGGCGACACCGGAGGAACCATCGGCCACGAACTCACTCACGGCTTCGACGACGAAGGGCGGCAGTTCGACGCACATGGCAACCTTAAGGACTGGTGGACCGAAGACGATGCCAAGAACTTCACGGCGCGCGCGCAATGTGTCGTCGATCAATACGCGCAGTACACCGTGATCGACGACGTCAAGATCAACTCCAAGCTGACCGAAGGCGAAGACCTCGCGGACCTTGGTGGACTGATTCTTGCCTGGATGGCTTGGCAAGACCAAATAAAGAACATGACGCTCGAGCCGCGCGACGGATTTACTCCGGAACAGCGCTTCTTCGTCGGCTACGCACAGTGGGCCTGCGAGAACACTCGCGCTGAAGACTTGCGCATGTCGGCCATCACCGATCCACATTCACCGGGCAAGTATCGCGTCAACGGACTGGTCGTGAATATGGACGAATTTCAGAAAGCCTTCAGCTGCAAAGCAGGCCAACCGATGGTGCGCGAAAATCGCTGTCGCGTCTGGTAGCCGGAGACAACGCAAACGATCGGCACAGCGGAGACTTTAGGCAGCACGATCACGGATGACCTCTTCAGCGGAGCGCGGCGCACCCGACGGTTCGGCATCCTTAAGTGCCTGATGATAGCGCGTCCAAAGATAACCGTAGAGCAGGCCGCTGGCGGAGAAAAAACTCATGATGGCCAATGCGATAGAGGGGCCGCCGGGGTCGACGTATTGTTCGCTTGGGGAGTTGCGTCCGGCTGGTAAAAGATAAACGGGACTTACTCCGCGAGCCATGAAATCGACAAAGTGCCTAATGGGGGGGCCCATGTGCGTCAGTTCGACCAGACCGGCTCCAAGAATTAGCTTCGTCAACCAATCGGCAATTTCCTCGAGATTGGTATGGGGTGGCGCCGGCGAGTTCGACGTCTTATTGGTAGAGGCGCCGGTCGGGCGAAGCCCGAACAGGAAACCTAAAAGCACTCCGACAATGAAAAAGGCACCCGCGACCATTAACCCATAACCCATTGCCTTAGCTACAGTCCCATACCTCCAGTGTTCCCCCCGATTGGCGTTCAATACGAGCGCAGCGAATCCAACGGCGACCCACACTAACACCTTGTTTGTCGCACGAAAATAGACATCAGGTTCGCCCGTCAATGGCTGGGCCTTATGGTTTGCTTTCCACCAATCCCAAACCATTAGCGCCAACAGTAGCAGAATTGTCAGGAGGCTGGTCTGTGCGGTACGCCAGTCCTGGCGTTGCTCTGCCGAGACGAGCACAGCCGCGACCACCCCAGCCAGCAACAGGCCTAGATAGTATTTGCCCTTGAGCCAAGTGCCCATCAAAATTACCTCCCTCGTCAGCCCAGTGGTGCACGCGGAGGAATTCATGGAACTGGGCCGGGGCGATTTTGAACTGTGCGAACCCGACCGCCTCCAGCTTGACGTTCGTCAAAAAGGTCCTGGCGTCCTGGGCCTACTTCCTATAGAACGACAATGCTCGCCAATCCCCTTCACTGGGTGTATCGCTCTGTTAAGCAAGCGAGACTAGGCTAGTCGGCGGTCCGTCTTATTTACTGTTGAGGCATTATCTGGCGAAGATTGGGCCGGGTGGCCCGGGCCGTCTCATCCATCCCAACCCCGAAGGATGCCCCGTCCAAGCTTCGCTTGGGGTGGGCCACTGACTTTGTTCATCACAACCGATTTGCCGAGACGCCAGTTTTGAGGAGGTGGAAGCACCGACGGAAATGCCCCCAAACTTGCGCTCTGCAATAATTACAGTGCAATATGTACACTACTGTGCCTATTCAGCCACAATTTCCACACAGCATTATCAGTAACTGGGAGGTTGCACATGTAACACTTTGTGCATACATTCAGGATGACGAATTTGAGGAATTCTTTGCCGCCGTGACAATGTGGCTAGATGCCATAGTTCACCTCGCGTAGCGCATCTTTGTAGGCATCGCGGGCTTCGGTGACTTTCGCGTGGGCGTCGTGCTCCCTCATGTGGGCGTCATCCCACTGCTCCATGGCAATCATCGAATGGTCGGGAGTGGCTAGAGCCTCCTCGGCGCGAATGGTGTCAACCCATTCATCGACAGCCTTTTTGTAGGCAAGGCGCGCCTGGTCAAGATCGTCTTTGTTCATGGCATCTTTGCTCATGGGGCATCTTCGCTCATGGCATCTTTGCTCTTGACCACGCAGAGTAATGCCGCGTCTTCGTCCGGTCAATTAGATGCCGGGAAATTAACCGAAAATTAACGCAGGGAGTTCCTCGCTGTGGGTTCTGCGGCGCTGCCGCGGCGGGCTGTCCGGCGTCCTGTCGACGGCGGGACGCCTTCGCGACAGCCGGCAGGATGCCGGCGCTACGGCGAATCGTCTCTGCTTCGATTAGCCTATTCGTGCCTCCACGTGGCACGCAGGTGCTATTCACCAGGGGGCGCACAAAGACTAGGTTGGAATTGAGCAGGCTTCGGGGGAGGGCTGCTCGACGAAAGCGTCCCATGACCTGAGTGGTCACGGGGCGCTTTCCTTTTTCCACAGGGAGTTTGGCGCGGGGAGCCGATCCAAGCTAAGTACGGTCTGATTAACCGTTCGTCGGCAATACCGGACCCTATTGCAGGCGACCTCAGCGGCTAAACAGATTGCTGAAAAAGTAACGTTAGAACACCCAGCCCCTAAAGGGGCGTCTGATTTCGTAGGATTTATGGCATCGCTAAAGCGATGCCCTGATACGGAAACCAGCTTTTTCAGCACCGTGTGAAGCCGACATTGGAAACAAGTCACTTATCGCAGCGGTAAACCGTGCGCCACCCAAAATCAAGTGCAATGGTGAGCTTTTCCGCAAACTGTGAAGCTACGCGCTTTCAAGGCTGTTCGATCGCCGACTTATTCAGAGTTTCCCTAACTGTGAGTCTTCGGTACCAACCCCTCCACGACCTCAATCTTTTCGCTGGGCGGGTTATCCGCTGGCTTGTCGCCGGCTCCATGCTCTTCGTGGTAATCAGCGGGGTCGCTCGGCAACTCGATCAGGTGCGCGCGTTCCAGGGCGCGGTAATACGCCGGCCGGGCATGGCGATAATGATCGGCGGGAACTTTGCCGTCGAGCCAAGCTGTATCCATTGGATAGACGAGCGGGTCGAAGACCACCATATAGGAGTGCCAGATGAGGATGGCAAAGGTCGCGAGAATCGCCTCGTAATAGTGGACCGCGGTGGCCGCGTCCGATACCCACTTGGGGAAATAGCGCAGCGTGAAATTGTTAAACCACAATAAGAAGCCGGAGAGCGCCATCACGAACGTTCCCCACATGAAGGCCAGGTATTCCAGCTTCTCGGCGTAGTTGAATTTTGCGAACTTCGGTTCAACCTTCGTGAGTCCGAGATTGTAGGCGAAGACCTGCACGATATCGGTCGCGTCTTTAATTTGCGGAATCATTGCCCACAGGAATACGCGGTCGCGCTCGTTGAGCGCGAGGTGAATCAGGTGATAGAGAGTGGATGCGACGAGGATGATGGCCGCGGTGCGATGCAGACCCCCGCGGAATCCGATATGGCCCTCCCAGAGCAATAATGGACGCGCCCACCATGCGTCTGGAAACTTCAGAGCAAAACCGGTGATCACGAGAGTTGGGAAACTTAGGATCACTCCCCAGTGGGCGATGCGGAAGTTGCGATTCATGCGCGTGACTTTCGCTCCGCTGACGTGATGCGGGCGCTTGCGAATGAGCTTCGCTAGAAAGTCGATCAGGTTATGCAGGATCATGAAGCCCAGGGTCATGGGGATCAAGCCCCAATACGTCCAACGGATCCACTTGACGACTGGATGCGCAGTTCCCGTTGAAGTTTGCACATGCACGGGGCCGATGCGGAACCGGGCTTGAGACACACCCTGGTGACACTGTCCGCAGGTTCTCGCGAGGTTTGCGGGATTGACAGTTGAACGCGGGTCGCTCGAACGCAGAATGGAATGCACTCCGTGGCAGGAAGCGCAATTCGCCGCGGTGACTTTGCCCTCTTTGAGGGCTAGACCATGATAGCTGTCGGCATAGGAGGGTAAGCGATCGGTGGGCAGGTCATAGCGAAGTGCCAGCCGCAGATCGCCATGGCAACGGCCGCAGGTTTGCGACGAAACATTCTCGGCATTTAAAGCGGAGCCCGCACTCTTCGGGTCCATGATCAGGTGCTCGCCGTGACAGTCTATGCAGACGGGCGCATCGCGCACGCCTTCCTTCACCGCTTCGCCGTGAACGCTCTCGTTGAATTCGCGGGCGATTTCCTTGTGGCATTGCGCGCATGTCCCCGGCACTTTCCAGTGATTGACTCTGGAACGTGCATCGTTGGCGGGATAAATATCGTGACTGCCGTGGCAACTGGAACAGGTTGCCGCTTCCTTGCCGAGCGCAACGGCGCGGGCGTGAACGCTCTGTTTATAGGAATCGACCGGATGAGCCACCGGAATTTTGTGGCGCGACAAAAACCCAGCATCGCTATGGCACTTGGCGCAAGTGCCGGCCATGTTCTTGCGGGCAACGGTTGAGTCTGGTGCGTCGGAGCTCTTTACCGCATGAATCGGTCCGTGACAGGAGATGCATTTCGGCGCGTCGGGATCGCCGCTTTTTGCGGCTTGACCGTGAATGCTGGCGTCGAGCGCGGTGACTTCGTCGGCGTGACACTCGGCGCATTTCGCGGGCATCAGTTTTTCCGCGGTGCTCAGTTCGTGCACGCTGCCGTGACACGAGGCGCACGCCGCTTCGCCGAGGGCGGAGTGGGCGCTGGCGGGAAAAGTCTTGGCCTCGTCCTCGTGACACGTGGCGCACTGGACTTTTACAACCTTGGAGGGATGCGGGAAGTCTTTGATGTCGGTGTGGCAGTCTTTGCAGCTGAGAATTCCGTGGGCGCTGGCGGCATGCTTGCCCGGATCGATCGAAATGCTTTTCCCCGCATCGGACTTCATTCCTGGCTGGCCATGGCAGGCGAGACAGTCTTGGTCTTTGCTATCTTTATTTTTGTCTGGGGCTGCCGCGGCGACGGCCGCGGTTGAGGCCACAGACAAAATTAAGCAAAATAGAGTAACGCGTATCGCGCTCATTTATGAATCCTTATTAGCCCAACCTTATAAATCCAACAGCAAAAATTCTATCGGTACGCGAATAACACCGCATAAATAATCCACAGCACGATGCTGAATCCCAATGCCAGCGCGACCCAGGCGAAGGCTCGAATCGTGCGGATCACAATGGGTTGATAAGCCACTTCCATGTGATCCTCGAGCGTCCCGTTCGCGACCAGCGCTTCATATTCTCTGGGCTTGTCTCGTTTCAATTCTTCCAGCGGCATGCGTCCGGTGAAGACGGTGATGTCCATGGGAAACTTTTCCGGCCGCAAGTGGGTATTAAAGAAATGAACTGTAAAGATGAAGCCGGTGGCGAGAAGCGCCTCGTCGCTGTGAATGATGGTGGCGACGTTGAGGAACGATCCCGGTATGAAGCGCGTGAAGAACACAGGAAACCACAGTGTGAGGCCGGTGGACCCGATCACAGCGATGCCCCAAAACACTGCGAAATAATCGAATTTTTCCCAGTAGGTCCAGCGGCCATAGGCCGGGCGCGGACCGAGGCCGATGAACCACTTCAGAGTGGCCACAAACTCATCCCAGTCCCTGCGATTCGGAACCATGCTGCCCGGACCGAACACGAGCGAGCGCCAGGAAATGTGCTCTCTTTTCTTCAGACGGCAGAGGTCCACCAGGTGGGTGATGAAAACTCCAAACATTACGACAGCAGCGGCGCGATGAATGTTCCCGGCACTTTCGAATCCACCGAGAAGATGAGAAAGAAGGGCGGCCCACTTGGTGTACGAGAACTTCAGAGTTAAGCCAGTCGTCGCCAATGTAATGAAGCTGCAGATCATGCAGATGTGAAGGATCCTCTGGAGGCGCGTGAAGCGTACGAACTGGCGTTCTGGGACTTCCCCGTGGGGCGTATTTCTCGGTGCCGGCTTCTCCAGGACTTCGCTAGGCATCGGTGTCCTCCTTAGTGATTCCCCCCGTAGGTTTTCCAATCTCCTCCGCGGCTTTTATCTCAGCGTCGCGCAACTCCCGGCGCATCTGGAAGGCTCTGGGCAGCCAGAGCAGGGTATGAACACCGCCGACGACGAACGTCCCCACGAGCAGGCTCGTCATGCCCCAGAAGGTATAGAACACGAACGGATATTTCTTGGGGTCGTGGTGCGTGGCGTGAGTCAGGTAGCCGGCGAAACGCCGGGTCGCGCCCGCATGGCACTTGGCGCAGGTGGCCGCTACATTTGCGCGGCTCAGGTGCGAGCGCGGATCAGACACGCTAAGCACGTCATGAGCTCCATGACAGTCGTAGCACTTGGCTGCTTTGGTGTATCCAAGCCGCGAGACTTTGCCGTGATAGGTTTCAAAGTAGGTTTCGGCGATCTTTTCGTGGCAGCGTCCGCATGTGCCCATCACATTCAACCGGAAACTATTCTCGTCGGTGCGGTGTATGGAATGAGCAGTATGGCAATCGTTGCAAACCGGAAGTGGCTTGCTCGATCCGCTTACTCGCTTGGCATGGATGCTGTTCTCGAACTGCTCTTCGATGCCATGGTGACACTGCCCGCAGGTGGTCGGCACATTGGCGGCGTTCACACTCGATGCCAGGTCAGTTTTAGGAAGAATATGGTGAGCGGTGTGGCAACTGGTGCAGGTCGCCGTCACCGTCAGGCCATTCTTTAATAATGTCCCGTGAATGCTTTCCGTGTAGTTGGTGATGATTTCGTGCTGCGTTCCGGTGTAGCGCACGGCGGCTTTCTGACCCTCCCGATGACACCGCGCGCAGAGATTGGGAACATTGACCGTGAAGGTCGCCGACTGGGGATCCTGTTTGTTGAGGATCCCGTGGGTGCCGTGGCATTCCTTGCAAGTCGGCGCGTTCGGATCATTCTTGCCGTTTAGCTGTCCGTGAATGCTGGTAGCGTAGAGCTTGCCAATTTCATCGTGGCAAGAGGTGCAGTCCACACCTTTGGTGATGGTTTCGCAAGGCCGAACCCGGGAGGCGTTGACTTCGGAATGACATTGGCTGCAGGCAATTCCCTTTTTACTATGGACCGAGTGCGATACCTCGTCCATGTTGACGAACATGGATTTGCCGTCGCGCGCGCGACGTAGCTTTTGGTCGGCGTGGCAGCGCATGCAGTCAGCATTGGCCATCCCCATCTCATAGAAGACGTTCCGGATCTTATGCGGCTGATGGCAATCGGGGCAGGCAGGCAGGACATTGGCCTGCTTTTCCCAGAGCTCTCCACGAATAATTTTCCGGTGTACGCTCTCGATTTGTGAGTGACATTTGGTGCAGGTGGCGGCAATATTCTTGCGATTGATCGACGACGCGGGGTCGGTGTGCGGCAATATTGAGTGCGCGGTATGACAGGTGGCGCAGGTCGGGGCCACGGCCAATCCCTTCTTCAGCAGGGCCTCCCCGTGAATGCTCTCGGAGTAATTCTCCAGAATGTTGTCCTGGGCGATCTGGCGAGTACGCGAAACCGGAGTTCCTTCAGAATGGCACTGGCCGCAAACGAATGGCACCTTTAGCGGCGCCACCGCTGAGCGCGCGTCCTTGATTGCGTAGATGGCATGGTTGCCGTGGCAATTCACACAGTGCGGAGCGAGCGGATCGCCGCGCGCAACTGCTTTGCCGTGAAGCGACTTGGTATAGAGAGCCTGTTCGTCCGAATGGCAGGTGCCGCACTTGACCTGTGCCGGCTTATCGTGCGGAAAATCTTTTCCTTCCAGGTCGGCGTGACAGCCGGTGCATCCGAACCCGGCGTGTACTGAGGTCGCAAATTTCTTACCGTCGACGTAGAGGGAAACAGTTTTGCCGGCTCGCGTCGTGGTCATGGTTTTATCGCCGTGACAGGAGAGACATTCCGCTCCGGGCGGATCGTCTTTGGTCGCGGCGGCGCGTACGGGGCGCTCCGAAATCCGAAAGGAGAAGACCGTAGCGAGGAGCACTGCAAGCACTGCTCCTAAACGCCACTTCCTGCGCGCGATTTTTATTTCAGCCATAGCAAACCTTTTAGCTAACTTCATAAGCTCACCGCAGCGGCAAAAGCCGATCTAGACGGCGGCCAACAATCGCAGCTGTAAACCGCTGCGCCTCCCGAATTCAAATACAACGTCCAATGCTTACTTCATGCCGAGATTCGCGAGCACTTTCGGATTTTCCTCTCCAACCGCCAGCAGGTTATGGCATGCGCTGCAATCATTAGTTATCGTCTGGCCATCGGCGCTGGTGTGGCTGCCGTCGTGGCAGCGGAAACAGCCGGGCGAATCGTTGTGTCCAAGATTGTTAGGGTGCGCGCCCCAGGTCAAACGCATGTCGGGGAAGACGTTGCGCAGGTAAATGTTCGCCACCTCCTGGCCAGCTTGCTCCACGAGCGTGCGGCGCGTTTGGTAGATCTGCGGGTAATTCGTCCGATAGAATGTGTTGAGTTCTTCCTTGATGCTTCGCTGCGCCACGTCGCGCGCGGAGTAATTTACTTTCAGAACTTCGACCGCCTTTTTTCGTATGTAAGGAAGCTCCGGGCTGATGTGACCGGTCGACATCTGCTTGTCCACCGCATTTTCCGGCAAGTCGAAGGCATGCGTCGGCCGGTTATGGCAATCGACGCAATCCATGACCCGATGCTCGCCTTTGTCCAACTGTTCTTTCGTAGGCTTCGTATCGGTGGAAATAAATTCAGTGGTCTTTCCATTTTCGTCGGTGTAATAGACGGAAGGAATTGTCTGCCGTTCGGGGTCGGTCGAGATGTAGCGGATGAGCGCGTTATCGGCGAGGTGGTGTCCGTGGATGCCAACCGAGCCCTGCCAGTTGAGTCCGCCGACTTTCACCAGCAAGACGTTGGTCTGCGGGGTATTTTTTTCGTCATCCTTGTAGCTCGTATTCACCAGAAACTTGTCGCCGGTGAAGCGCTGCGGCCAGTGACACTGCTCGCAGGTCTCACGCGCCGGCCGCAGGTACTTTACCGGCGAAGGAATGGGACGCGAATAAGTGTGGAAGGTTACAGCGAAAACCTGCCGCAGGCCGGAAAGCTTGGAGCGCACAAACCACCCTGCTCCGGGACCTATGTGGCAATCGACACAAGCTACACGCGAGTGCGGAGAATTCTGGTAAGCCGTGTACTCCGGGTCCATGACGGTATGACAAGTCTTCCCGCAGAAATTGGTCGAGTCCATGTATTCCACGCCGCGATAGGAAGCCGTCCCGATAATGAGAAGATTGAGGACTGTTGCCACGGCGACGTACTCCAAAGTTCGCCGCACCACGGGGAGGCGCAGATCGACAGCCGGGAAAACCTGCGGTAATTCGCCGCTGGCTCGTAGATTTCGGCGTCTGATCCAAATGCCCAATGGAACTAACAGCAGGCCGAGGACAAAAATTCCGGGGAGAATTAAGTAGATCAGAAGGCCAATATAAGGATGCGGAGGCCCCGGCAAGAAAACTTCATAAAACCAGAACGCGATGATAGTGAGCGCCGTGCTCGTCGTGAACACGGCGCCGGTGAGCGTAACGGGATTCTGCCCCAGAAAATAGATCGGTTGCGACCAGTCTCGAAAACGTTTTCGCAGATTCATGTGAAACCGTTACTCTCTCTTTATAGTTGCGTGGACACACTCCACCACTTGGCACGAATAACCGACATGCTCTCGATCTTTTTGCCCAATGGCTAAATCAGCCAGGACTACTTCTTCAGCGTGCGGATGTAATCCACAAGCCCTTTAACCTCTTCTGGCTTCAACTTATCGCCGTATTTGGGCATCTTGGGAGGCTTGCCGTCCGTGATCACCGCAATAAGGTCGGCATCGGATTTCTTCTGCACTTCGGCAGAAGAAAGATCGTGCCCGACCGCTTTCGCGCCATCCGCGCCGTGGCACATGGCACATTTTGATTTGTAAAGTGACGCAGAATCGCCTTGCGCGTGCGCCGAGACAGAAATGCTGAGAATTACCACTAATACTGTGGCAAGACTAAGGACGGTAAAGCCCATTTGCTTCATCGTTTTACGCTCCCTTTAGTTTTTTGTTGAATATTGCAACACCAATATGTCAACTCGCAATAGTGAGCTTTTTGAGGGGCCAGGTTCTGTGATGCCGGTCACACCTGCTTGTAATCATGATGTTGGCCAGGAATTAGATAAAATCGCGAGGGATTCGAAAGAGACTGGAAGATCTGAGGAGTCCACTAAAATCTTAACCACAGTGGACACTGGGATACACGAAATGAGTCTTTTCTACGCGCTATGCTTGTACTCGTTCTAACCATGGTCGATTTGGGCTCCCCCCACGCCCTCAAAATGCGCTTCGATTTCCTCGAGCGTCTTGCCCTTCGTTTCCGGCAGAAATACCGCGGCGGTGATGAAGTAGATCACGGTGCAGCCGGCGAAGCCAAAAAACATGGCCGCATAACCATACTTGCCAACGGTCGGCAGGAACGCGGCCGCAATGGCTGTCGAAACGGCCTGGTTGATCAGCAAGGCGATGCTCATACCGTTGGAGCGAATCCGGGTCGGCATCAACTCCGAAAGCGCCAGCCACACGCACACGCCCGGGCCGATGGCAAAAAATGCCATAAAAAAGAAGAGGCTGACAGCCACCAGCCAACCATTGTGCACGCTCGGCACGGGAGTAATCAGTGCCTCGTCAATTGTTAGCGGGGCTGTCCGCGCCGCCGCGAGATCGCTGAATGGATTCGAAAAGAATGCCACCACTTTATTGGCCGGAACGCAGCTGGCGCGTGTGATCTCGATTGGCTGGCCAGCCTGATCATCGGAACGCGCAGCCTTGGTGGCTGCGCGAAAATCTCCATAGGAATAAATGACAACTAAGGATGTGGGACGGCCGGCGATCTCGCGGCCAGCGTCGCCGCTTTGGACCAGAAGCGCATTTGCCGTCTTTTGGTCATAACGCAGGATCAGCTTCTGCCCGGCATCAGCTTCCGAATTGACTTCATTGTTAGCTAGATTGTTAGCTTGATTGTTAACTATGGCTTGAATTCCATCTCGCGCATCGACGCGCAGCTTTTCCGTCCGGCGGAATAGCACACCAGTGCAGACGAGCGATACGATGATGCCGGCGCTGCCCAACGACAGCAGGAACTTGCGTCCCTTGCGATCGACCAGCAGTACGCCGCCGATGGTCATCAGAAAATTTACGATCGTGAAAAGGACGTAGCCCCAGTGCGCCTGCACATCGGAAAGGCCGCTCTGCAAAAGAATGTTGGTGTTATAACCGATGATCGAGTTCACGCCAGTGGCCTGGTTGCATGCCAGAATGATGCACGCCAGCAAGAACGGAATCACATACTTGCGGCGCAGAAGCGATTCTTTGATTTGGGCGCCGGTGGAAGTTTTCGCCTGCTCGGCGGCGGCCGCTTGTACCATCTCCGCCAGTTCTATGTCCGCTTGGTCCTTAGCACGAGAGCGCAGAAGCGCGGCATACGCGGCATCTCTTTTTTTGCGACGAAACAGCCAACGCGGAGACTCCGACACCATCACGCTGCCGATTACGAACAAAATTCCGGGCGGCAACGAAACCCAGAAAATGCTGCGCCAAGCCGTATCTTTGAAGGCGAAGAGCTTTGCCGCGTCACCCAGCCGCGAAACTTCTTCCACGCGAAAACTGAAATACATCCCCACCACTGCCGCAGTTACGATCCCAAGCGTCAACAGCCATTGAAAAATGCCCGTTCCCTTGCCGCGGTTCGTCGCCGCTAAACATTCCGCCAGATAGAGCGGCACAACCACTCCGATCAGGCCAGCGCTAATGCCCTGTAACAAGCGCCCGATGACCAACCAGTCGTAGCCATGCGACAGAGCGATTACTGGAATACTGCAGACAAACAGCAGTCCGCTGAGCGCCATGAGAGGCTTGCGTCCAATCCAGTCAGCGAGCGCCCCGGCAAAGAGAGTTGAGATCACGCTGCCGAGGAGCACGGCCGCAACCACAATAGAAAGCTGGCCGGCGTTCAGGCCGGAGGTAGCTTCAAGATAAGGCAAAGCGCCCGCTATGATGCCGACGTCGACGCCATACAGCAACCCGCCCAAACCCGCGACGAGCAAGAGGAAGCGGTTGTAACCGGCTTTTTCCTTCATGCCCGTGCTTGTTCGAGACGCTTCAAAGTGGGCAATGCCCTGATGGACTTCCCGGCCTTCTTCTGGGCGACGCGTAGCTCGAAAAGACTTTGGAGGTTGAGCCAGAATTCAGCCGTCGTATCGAACAAATGGGCGAAACGCAGAGCGGTATCGCCAGTAATGGCGTGCAGCCCGTTTAGGATCTCAGTCACACGGTTGGTTGGAACATCGAGCTGCCGGGCCAACTCCGCAGCGCTCATACCCAGTTCCTTTAGTTCTTCGGCCAGATGTTCGCCGGGGTGAATTGCGGTGAGTCTCATTGTGTTGCTCAAGCGTAATGCTTGTAAGGATTCTTGACAAGATAAACGCAGCGCTCGCTGCTGATTTCGATTCCTACACCTCTGCTTCAGCCGACGCTGCCAGCGGTTCAATCTCGATCACGTGCAAGCCGCATTCAGTCTTGGCCGTGCCCGCCCAGCGCCCCGCCCGGGGACCCTCGCCCGGTTGTATGGCTCGCGTGCAATGCGTGCAACCAATGCTCGGATAGTTCCGATCGTGAAGCGAGTTGTAAGGCACACTGTGTTCGATCAGATAGCGCCAAACTTGCTTCGAACTCCAGTCGGCGATCGGATTCACCTTGACCAGGCCGAATTTCGCATCCCACTCGATTTTGCGGGCGTTTTTACGAAATGCGGTCTGGTCGCGGCGAATGCTTGTGATCCAAGCTCGCAGTTCGCTCAGCTTGCGGCGGAGGGGCTCGACTTTACGCAGGTTGCAGCATTGATCGGGATCGTCCGCCCAGAGCGCGGCACCGTAAGCCCGCTCCTGTTCTTCGGGCGTGAGCAGCGAGAACACCCTTTCAATTTTGATGTCGTATCTTTGCTCAAGCCTGTCGATCAGATCGTATGTTTCAGGAAACAGAAATTCAGTATCCACGGTAAACACATGAAAATCTTTTCGTACGTGCGAAGCCATATCGATAAGCGCCATGCCCTCGGCCCCAAAGGCCGAAGAAATAGCGACTTGATTGCCAAACGTCTCGAATGCCCAGCTTAAAATCTGCTGGGGACTCCAGGTCTCTGCCTTCGATTGCACTACTGCGGCCTGGTCTTTGCCTTGCACGTCGTGGTTTTGCACGCTGTCGGCTCCTTTATCTGCTTGACGCGACTTCTGCTAGCGGGACGTTCTCGAAAAACTGTTGCCGAAACTACATGGTCCGCAACCGGCAACACCTTTGGCACTACAAACTGCTCCGCCAACGCGGTTGGATTCGCCAAACCCACGACCTCGCCGACTACCAACAGCGTTGGCGCGGCGAGTGGCGGCGCGCGATGCAGATCGAGCACGGTCGTGAGATGAGTTCGCTGGCGCTTGCTGGTGGCGCGCGAGACGATGGCACAGGGGGTCTCGCCGGCAAGCCCGGCGGATGTGAGCCGCCACGCGACATCCGAGTAGTTTTGTCCCGGCATGTAAATCACCAGAGTCGCGCCGCTCGTGACTAACTTGCTCCAATTCGTGGCGTTTTTCTCCGAATCCCCTTTTTCGGAGGCTTGGGATTGCGAAGTCCGATCTTCCGTCGCACGATGGGCAGTTATGAACACCACCGCCGATGACGCACTACGATGAGTCAGCGGAATTGCGGCCGCCGCTGCCGCACCGAGTGCCGAGGTCACCCCGGGGACAATCTCGAAGGGAATGTTATTTGCGCGCAGTGCCTCGATCTCCTCGCCGGCGCGTCCAAAAATGAGCGGATCGCCGCCCTTCAACCGGACCACCCGCTGCCCCGACGAGGCCAACGCGACCATCAGGCCATTGATCTCACCTTGCCGGATCTTCTTCGTCCCACAGCGCTTGCCGACGTTATAAATCTGGGCGGATGGCGGAATCAGATTGAGGATGTCGGGCGCGACCAGGTCATCGTGGAGGACAGCTTCGGCGGCGCGCAGAAGGCGGAACGCCTTCAATGTCAGCAACTCTGGGTCGCCTGGACCCGCGCCTACCAGATAAACTTTCCCCTTCATGCTTCCTCGATCGCTCTGATTTACGTGCACTCCTCCGGCTTGCCGCCAGACGCGGCAAGCCGCGTCTCTACGGGAGATTTGCGCCTATCTTGTTGCTGTCGTCCTCTTGTCGCGGTACCGAATGTCTGGCTAACGCTGCTTCGAACGCTTCCCTGCTCGCCAGGGAGTGCAGCAAGTCTGATTTGGTCTCCCGGTCAAGGTCGCTCGACAGAATGAGCCGCCGGGTCTCGCCCAGTTGCTGTACCCAATCGGTGTATCCCTCACCGAACTGGCGTTCCAGCTGCTGCCGAAGTTTTTGCGCCAGCGATGGACTCTGCCCGGCCGTGGAAACAGCGATCTGCAGGTCGCCGCGCCGCACCACGGCTGGGTAAAAGAAATCGCAATACTCGGGAACATCCACCACGTTGCAAAGAACACCGCACCGCTGCCCTTCGTTATAAATAAATTCGTTCAGGCTCGGGTTCGCCGTGGCCACTACGGCAAGAAATTTGCCGTCGAGATCGCTCGGTGCAAACCGGCGGAGCTCCAGCTCGATCTTCCCTGCCTCGGCCCATTCGTGCACTTGACTACTTGCTTCAATCGCTACCACGTGGATGCGCGCGCCGGTATCGATGAGCCCGGCGATCTTGGGCTCGCCGACGTGGCCCGCGCCCACGACCAGGCAATGCCTTCCAGCGAGTTTCATAAACATTGGAAAGAGACTAGTCACCTTCGCCTCCCGCTGATTGCGCTAACGAGCCATGCGCAATCGCCGGCGGCACATCGCGCAGGACGGCGTCAACCGGCTCGCCAGCCAGAAATTCGCGCAATTTTGTGTCGGTGTGCCGCGCAAAAAACTGGCGCAGGTTCTCGCTTCCCTCGCGCGCGTTAAGATATTGCCTAAGCAATCTCTCGATCGCCTCCGGAACCTCGGTCGCCAGGCAGCGATAACCCACCGGACGTGCCGTCGCCTGATGCAAGCCGAGCGCGCCGCCCAGGCAAAAGTAGTAAGCGTCGACCAGACTGCCGTCGACTTTCTTCTTTTTGCCATCGATGCCAATGTCGGCAATCCAGTGCTGTCCGCAACTGTTGGGGCATCCGGTGACGTGCAGCTTCAGGTGCTGATCGAAGCCCGGCAGACGATCTTCCAGTTCTTCGACCAGCCAACGAGCAAAGCTCTTCGTCTCGGTGATCGCGAGCTTGCAGAATTCCGTTCCGCTGCAGGCGATAGTGCCGCGATAAAAAGATGATCCGCCTACGCGCAATCCAATCGCGTCCAGTTCCTTGGCCAAACTATCGGCGTTAGCCTGGGGAACATTCACGATGAGCAGGTTCTGCATGTTGGTAGTGCGCAGTTTTCCCGCCGCGAAGCGATCGGCGAGATCAGCGGCTGCGTGCATCTGCTCCGCTGTAATCCGCCCGCGGAGCACTGCCGCTCCCACATAGCAGTAGCCTGGTTGCTTCTGCGGATGAACGCCTACGTGGTCGCGATAAACGTCGGCAGGCGCCGATTCTTCCACAGCAGGGTCGAATTCAAAACCAATGCGCCGTTGCAGTTCGTCGAGAAAGGTTTCCGCCGTCCACCCCTGGCGCAGGAAGAGAAACTTCAGCCGCGCGCGTTCGCGATGCTCACGCAACACTTCCGAGTCGCGAAACAATTCGGCAATCCCTTTGATAGCGGGCAGCACCTGATGCCATTGGACGAATGCGTTCAAGTGCGCGCCGAGGTAGGGCTCGGTTGAGAGGCCACCCCCAACCCGCAGCGAGAAACCCACCTCGGGCGCTCCGCGCAGCGCACGGGTCGTCGCGGTTAACCCAATATCGTTAATCTCGGGATACGGGCACCACACCCGGCATCCAGCAATCGAGATTTTGAACTTGCGCGGCAGATTGTAGAAATCGCCATTCCCCGCCAGCATGCGCGAAGCTTCGAGCGCCAAAGGCGAGGCGTCGCAAATTTCGTCCGCATCGACTCCCGCAACGGGGCAACCCGTGACGTTGCGTGTGACGTTGCCGCAGGCGCTCATGGTGTTCAGTCCCACCCGCGCCAGCGCCTCCAGAAGATCCGGAAGCGCCTCAATCGTCACCCAATGGAGCTGAATGTTTTGTCGCACCGTAATATCGGCGGTGCCGTGGGCGTAGCGGCGGGTAAGGTCGGCAATTGTTCGGAGCTGTTCCGAACTCAGCAGACCATTGGGGATCCGTATTCGCACCATGAAGCACTGGAGGGCGCGACCTTCGCCGGCTTGGCCCCCGGTGACGCCCGCGCCATCGCCCTGGGTGTAGACGCCCCACCAGCGAAAGTACGTTCCAATCCATTCCGGCGGAATGGACGCGAAGCCTTCGCGCGCGAAGCGGCGGATTTCTTCCAGCCCTTCCCAGGGATTCTTGGAGCGCTTGAGGCGCTCGACTCTTTGTGCCTTGGTTTCTTTCGCGGTGTTTGTCATAGTCTGTTTCGCCCCAGACTGCTTTGTTCCAGCAAATAAAAAACCCACCACCAGATGGTCTGGCGGTGGGTCATAAAATGCCGGTATTAAAACGAATCCTTTAGATCGGCAGCCTCCACGCACCAGTGCCTATGAATGCGCGACAACAGGCGCAGATGCACAATGCGTGTTGATGCTGCCTTGCCATGGGTAGCATTATCAGTTAGCTGACTGCTCCGGTCAACAACCTTCGGTACTATTTTTGATTAATATTTTCAATCCACAGAATCGAAATTTCGCAGAATCCAAATCGCTGGCCGGATCATCGCTGGTATCCGTCGGGATGGGCGCGATGCCACTGCCAGGCGCTTTCAATGATGGAATGCAAGTCCTCAAACCTCGGCTGCCAGCCCAGTTCGCGACGAATTTTCTCCGAGCTGGCAATCAACACTGCCGGATCTCCAGCCCGCGGCGGCGATTCGATCACTGGAATCGGATGTCCCGTAACCTTCCGCGCCACTTCGACCACCTCACGCACGCTGAATCCCTGGCCGTTACCGAGGTTGTAAACGAGCGGAGCGTAATTGGCGGGCGTCGTTTCAGAGTCATGCTTTTCGTGCGCGTGCTTCTCAAGAGCATGTTCTTGTAGGGCATTCAGCGCGAGCAGGTGCGCACGCGCCAGATCGCCGACATGAATGTAATCGCGGATGCAGGTGCCATCCGCCGTGCGATAGTCGGTGCCGAAGACATTTACATGTTCGGCGCGGCCGAGCGCGACCTGAAGAATGCGCGGAATCAGATGCGTCTCCGGACGATGCGCCTCGCCTTTATCGGGACGGCTGGCGCCGGCAGCGTTGAAATAACGCAGGCTGGCATAGCGCAGGCCGTGGATCTGATGAAACCAGGCCAGCATTCGCTCCATCAACAATTTCGATTCGCCGTAGGCGTTGGTCGGCTGAAGTACATCACCCTCTTCAATTGGAGTGCGCTCGGGATTTCCGTAGAGCGCCGCGGTCGAGGAGAAGACCAAGTGCTTGACTCCAGCACCGAGCATTGCTTCGACGAGAGTCAGCGCATTCGCCGTATTGTTGCGGAAGAATTGTTCGGGAGCCTTCATCGATTCGCCCGCCTCGATCAACGCCGCGAAATGCATGACGGCGTCAATCGCGCGAGACTGGAAGATTCCATCAAGGGCGAAGCGATCCGCGAGGTCGCCGAGTACGAGTTCGGCATCTTTCGGCACTGCCTGGCGGTGGCCCCGGCTGAGATTATCGAAGACGACAACGGCGTGGCCTGCCTGTAAGAGCTCATCGGCAACAACGCTGCCGATGTAGCCTGCTCCTCCCGTAACCAGAACCTTCATTTAGATCCGTTCTTTCCTAGGGTCGCGCCACTGAAATCTGAACACCAATACCGAAGCGTCCAGTCTGACCGCACGCCCGACTGCCAGCTCAGTGCGCTGGAGCCGGAGCGGGCGTCGCTCCCGGAGCCGCCGGTTTCGCGCCGAAATCGACTTTCGGCACCTCGCGCGACGCTTCCGTAGCCTGGAAGTAAGCCGGGTTCTGCTTGAATCCGGCGTAGCCTGCATAAAGGCTGCCGGGGAACTGCAGCACGTAAGTGTTGTAATCCTGCAGCGTGTCGTTGTAGCGCTTGCGTTCGACCGCGATCCGGTTCTCCGTGCCTGCCAGCTCGTCCTGCAGGCGCAGGAAATTCTCGTTCGATTTGAGCTGCGGATAATTTTCCACGACCAGCAGCAGCCGCCCCAGCGCGCCGTCCAACTGACCGTTGGCGGCAATCTTGTCGGACGGAGTCTGCGCCGAAAGCAAGGCTGAACGCGCCTTTGCGATATCGCCAAACACGGTCACTTCCTGTTGCGCGTAACCCTTCACCGTCTCGACCAGGTTCGGAATCAGATCGGCACGCCGCTGCAGCACGATGTCCACCTGCGACCATGCGGCCTTCACCGCCTGATCCTTGGCTACAAGAGTATTTTTCACTCCGATATATTGCCCGAACAGCGCCAGCACGATTACTACCAGCACCACTAACACGATCAAGACTTTGCTCATAGCACTCTCCTGAATAAATTTTTCTTGCCGATGGAGCGCTGGCCGACCTCGCCCGGCCACCCAACTGTCTGCATGACGGGCGAGACGCCCGTCGCTCCACTGGCGGACGCATCACGCCGCTGGATCCAGCATCTTATCGACGGCTGCCGTCACCTGTTGCACCAGCTTCAGATACCGCGCAAATATCTCATCCACGTTCGCTGACTTCCGGTCTTTCTTTCGCTCTCGAATATCAATTAACTCGCCAAACACAGTTGCGTCGATGCCCAACTTACTCGCCAGAGCAGCCGCCGTTTCCCGCTTGGCGCCCGCTCCCGAATCGCCGAGCGCAATCAGCGCGTGACGGAACAGAGTTCCGAACGCTGAGAGCGAGCGCAGCAGCAGGTCCCACTTCGCCTCCGCCTTGCCGGACGACGCGAGCAGATGCTGACGCAAGAGGATTGTTTTCTCGCGCAACTCATACTCTACCTGCACACGATGCCATCGCATGGGAATTTCCAGCGTTTTCAGAACGTCATCTCCCCACAGGACACGGTAATGCCGGCGCATATCGAGGAATTCGATGGAGAAAATGTCCGCCGATCGCCGTATCTCTTCCGCGCTCAGCAGCAGCGGCGGGCGATGCTTCTGCTTCAACCACCATTCGGTCGCTGGAGCTAGCGCCTCAATTGCAGCAAACGATGTCTCACTGAGCACGCAGAGCAGATTCACGTCCGAATGTTCGGCAACATAATCTCCCGCCGCCGCTGAGCCGTAGAGAATCATTGTCACGAGATTCGTGCCAGCCACCGCTCGCATTCGTTCGATAAATTCGTTAATAAGTTTTTCCGGACCCATCGCTACTCTCGCTTTCTAATACCCGCCGAACGACCCGCCGCCCCCTGTGCTTCCGCCGCCAAATCCGCCAAAACCGCTGCCACCACCGCCAAATCCACCCCCACCAAATCCACTGCGGCCACCGCCCATGTTACTGAACAGCATGCCCCAGAGTAGCCCGGACCAAAATCCAGACCCACCGCCACTACCACCACCGCCCCGAAATATTGCCCGTAAAATGGGAATCACAATAAAAATGATGATAAGGATGATAACTATCGGCGGCAGCCCGCCACGGGGCGCGGATCGCTGACGGCGTGCGGTCGGTGGAGAGCTGTCTAACGTCACTCCCGCATCTTTGGCAATGACATCGGCTATTTCGGAGGTCATCAGCGACAAACCCGTCGCATAATCTCCGCGAGTCAAATACGGCGCCGCTTCACGACGAAAGCCGCCTATCTTACCATCGGGAAGAATTGGTTCCAGACCATAGCCGACACTTGCTCCGAACTTGCGATCCTGCGTGGCCACCAGGATCAGCACCCCGCGATCTTTCCCCTTAGCCCCGATCCCCCACTTCTGATACAGATCCACTGCATAGCTAAACGCATCTTCGCCGTCCAGCGACTTCACCGTCACGACAGCAATCTGTGCCTGGGTTTTCTGCTCCACTTGGCGGCAAAGTTCGTTCAGCCGCGCCTGAGTAGCCGCATCCAGCACTCCAGCAAAGTCATTGACGTAGTTCGTCGGCTGCAACGAAGCAACCGGCTCAGCCGCCGTCAACGCCGCAGTCGCCGCTGCCAGCAGCAGCCACATGATCGCCGATGTTCTCAGCAGGCGTTTCATTTCGGGGCAATTGTACAGGAGCCTAATTAACCCCAATGCCGGAAGATTCCACAGGCGGCTACAACTTTTTTTCCCAAGCCATCGGAAAATCGTGTATTATGCGGTCACCTTCCCGTTAGTCCAGCAATCGAGTGAAATTGTTGTAGCCTGCGAGCGATGCGAGTGTTGCTGGTGTGGATCTGTACGTTTCAAAACAATCTAACTAAAAAAGGGGAAACAATGAGACGAAACCAACTGTTGTCAGCTGTTGGGGTGTTGTTGTTCGTGGTCGGTTCGCTGGCCGCGCAGGACAAACCGGGAACGCTGGCCGGTATTGAGTTTCAGAAACCGAAGAATGGAATGGTGCCGCAGTACGAAGCCGGACGAAAGCAGAAAGCGGCGTGGCACAAGGAGAAGAACGACACAGCGTCATTGCTCGTATGGGAGACCCTCACTGGCGACAATACGGGAACTTATCTCGTAGGCCGCTTCGGCATGCACTGGGCCGATATGGACAAGCCAACCATTTCCGATCAGGAGGACACTGTCGAGTTCCAGAAGGTTGTAGGTAATTACGTGGAGTCCGTTGTCGACCGCTACTATGAATTCCTGCCCAAGGTCAGTAATCCACCACCGGATATGACACCTTTGAAGTTTTCCGAAGTTTTCATTTTCCAGGTGCGTTACGGCAAGGGCTCGGACTTCCGTTCAGCTATCGACCGTATCCACGACGCCGCAGAGAAAACAAAATGGCCCGTCAACTTCTATTGGTACAGGCTGGAAAATGGCGGACAGACTGGAGAATATGTGCTCTCCGTTCCTCATAAGAATTGGGCAGACTTTGAGGACAAGCCCGACACCAAGCCCTTCCGGGACATGATCAAAGAAGCTTTCGGACAAGCCGAAGCCGATTCCATCGTCGATCGAATTGACCATTCCGTGGAGAAAGAAACCAGCGAGATCATTCAATTCCGGCCCGATTTGAGCTACATGACCGGCAAGTAAAGCTCGGTACCGAGCACTCAAGAAAAAATAAGCAGGCAAGCGTTGCAGAATTGTGGTGATCGGAGCAGCTGGCGATTACTGCTCTTCTGCTACGCCGGTCTGCGAGCTTTCGTCATCTCCTCGAATCAGTCCGAATTTCTTTAGCTTGTAACGCAGGGCGTCGCGGCTGATGTCTAAGAGTTTAGCGGCGTGGGTCTGGTTGTTGTGAGCCTGGCGCATGGCGAGCTCGACCATCGCGTGCTCGACCTCTTCGAGAGAAGTGCCGCCTTCGGGGATGTAGAGGCGCGGGAGCATGCGGCCGTTGGATAAGAGCTGTCCGCCGTCGGAGGGCGAGGTGCGCTCGAAGAGGGTTCGGCCTCCGGATTCTCCTACTGAAAACGGCAGATACTCGGGGCGCAGAAGGGGCTCGTCTTCGAGGATCATGCCACGCTCGATCGTGTTCTTGAGTTCGCGCACGTTGCCCGGCCAGTTGTGGCTGAAAATCAGTCGGCGAGTATCGTCTGTGATGCCGCGGACGGACTTTTTGAAGCGGCGGTTGTAGCGTTCGATGAAAAAGTCGACTAGAGGAAGAATGTCTTCTTTGCGTTCGCGCAGCGGCGGAATGAAGATGGCAATGATCGCCAGGCGGTAGTAGAGATCCTGTCGAAACTGGCTGTCGCGCACGGCTTTTTCGAGATCGCGGTTGGAGGCGGCGATTACCCGGACATCTACCTGCATGTCGCGGATGCCGCCTACGCGGCGGATGACCTGGTCTTCGAGCACGCGCAGAAGCTTCGCTTGCAGCAGCGGCGAGAGTTCACCGATTTCGTCAAGGAAGAGCGTGCCGCCATCGGCGGTTTCAAAGAGACCCTTCTTCATTGTTTTGGCGTCGGTGAAGGCGCCTTTTTCGTGGCCGAAGAGTTCGGCCTCCATGAGCGTCTCGGGGATGGCGGAGCAGTTGATAGCCACGAAGGGCTTCGACTGGCGCGAGCTTTCGTAGTGGATGGCCTTGGCGATGAGGTCTTTGCCAGTGCCGCTTTCGCCTTGAATCAGAATCGTGGTGGCTTCGCTCGAAGCAACCTTGCGGACGAAGTTCATGAGCTCGGTCATCTTGGCGGAAACGCTGACCACGCTCTGGTAGCCGGCTTCGCGGCGCACCTCGCTGCGCAGGGTTTGCACTTCGGCGCGAAGGTTGGTGGCTTCGAGCGCGTTCTTGATGGTGATGTGAAGCTCGTCGAAATCGATGGGCTTGCCTACGAAGTCGTAGGCTCCGAGCTTGAGCGCGGCTTTTACGTCGTCGAGCTGGGGATCGGCGGTGATCATAATAACGGCGCGGGCATCGCCATTTTTCTTGAGTTGATCGAGCACTTCGATGCCGGTGAGGTCGGGCATGCGCACGTCGAGCAGAACGAGATCGGGCGATTCACGCTGCGCAAGTTTGAGCCCGGGCTGGCCGGACTCGGCCTCGATCACGGTGTAGCCCCACTCCTCGCATTTCTGGCGGAGCGACCAGCGCACCAGGCGCTCGTCGTCCACGATCATGATTTTCTCAGCGGGCACGATGTTTAATTTACTACGAAAGGGGAACGGAGTCTTTAGCGCGTGGACGCCGTGACCTAGCCCCCCGGCAGCGTACACCCCGCCCGGACTGTGTTTCACGATAAGGGGAGTTTGATGCTGACTGTGGATTCCGCGGTTTCCACTTCATATAAACTTGCTTTTGATTCATTTTTGGGTCGGCAGTAAGGTCGGCTCAGGAGATTTTTTTGCCGCTAAATGCTGATGTGCTCTGGTACAAGGACGCGATCATCTATCAGGTGCACGTCCGTACTTTCCATGACAGCAATGGGGATGGGATCGGCGATTTTCAGGGACTGGAACAAAAGCTCGACTACCTTCAGGAGCTGGGAATCAACGCGATATGGCTAATGCCGTTCTTTCCCTCGCCGCTGCGCGATGACGGCTACGACATAGCGGATTACAACTCCGTTCATTCCAGCTACGGGACGCTGGAAGACTTTCAGAAGTTTATGGAGTCGGCACACGAGCGAGGCATCCGGGTGATTATCGAGTTCGTGGCGAATCACACCTCCGACCAGCACCCGTGGTTTCACGAGTCGCGAAGTTCGCGGGACAATCTACGCCGCGATTGGTACGTGTGGAGCGATGCGGATACGCGCTACAAGGGAACGCGCATAATTTTTCTGGATACGGAGAAGTCCAACTGGGCGTGGGATCCGGTCTCAAAATCCTTTTATTGGCATCGTTTCTTCAGCCACCAGCCCGATCTCAACTATGACAATCCTGTTGTGCGGGAAGAGATGTGGAAGGTCATGAAGTTCTGGCTGGAGATGGGAGTTGATGCCTTCCGGCTCGACGCGGTGCCGTACCTGGTGGAACGCGAGGGCACTAATTGCGAGAACCTGCCCGAGACGCACGCCATCCTGAAGGAGTTGCGGCGAAAGCTGGATGAAAATTTTCAAGGCCGGATGCTACTGGCGGAAGCCAATCAGTGGCCGGCGGATCTTCGTCCCTATTTCGGGGAGGGAGATGAATTTCACATGGCGTTTCATTTTCCGTTGATGCCGCGGATGTTCATGGGACTGAAATTGGAGGATCGCAAGCCGATCACGGAAATCCTGCAGCAAACTCCGGAGATTCCGTCCTCATGCCAGTGGTCTCTATTCCTGCGCAACCATGATGAATTGACGCTGGAGATGGTGACCGACATGGAACGCGATTATATGTATGACATGTACGCCGAGAACAAGACGATGCGGTTGAATCTTGGAATCCGGAGGCGGCTCGCGCCTTTGTTGGACAACGACCGGAGGCGCATTGAGCTGATGAACGGAATGCTGATGTCGTTGCCGGGCACTCCTATCATCTATTACGGTGATGAAATCGGGATGGGCGATAACATCAATTTGGGCGACCGCAATGGAGTACGGACTCCAATGCAGTGGAACGGGGGATGGAATGGCGGTTTTTCAACTACGGCCCCAGAGCGACTGTATGCGCCGATTATTCAGGATCCGGTCTATGGTTATCAGGCGGTGAATGTGTTGCGGCAAAAAGCGAGCGGACATTCTCTGCTCAACTGGATGCAGAGCATTATGGCGGTTCGCAGATCGACCGCGGTGTTCGGAAGGGGATCGATCGAGTTTCTGTACCCAGCCAACCACCGAATATTGGCCTATGTGCGACGACTGGGGAACGAGGCGGTGCTGGTGGTTAACAATCTTTCGTGCACGGCGCAGGCTGTCGAACTGGATCTGCGGCCCCACAAGGGAAATATTCTGATCGAGATGTTTGGCAAGAACATATTTCCGCGGGTGGGCGACGTGCCCTATCTGCTGACCCTGGGGCCCTACCAGTTTTACTGGTTCCGGCTGCGGCGAATCTGAGGGAAAGTTGAAAACGTCACATAACGCGAAGCTGCACACACGCGCGCTGCGATATTTCGAACGGAGATAAAGTTGGCCGAGGATAGCTTTCTTACGGATGATTTTCTTCGTCAGCTGATCAACGTCGGCGAAGTGGACATCCTTGTGGGCTTGCCAACTCACAACAACGCCAAAACCATCGGGCCGATTCTCCAAACAATTCAGAGCGGTATATTGCGCGGCTTTCCACGGGAGCGAGCCGTCATCATCAATGCCGATGGAGGCTCGCGAGATGGCACTCCCGAGCTGGTCACGGGCGTGTCGATCGATGATGTGCGCCCTGCCTCCAATCTCAACGCCCTCCGGACTTTGCACTCGATAAGCACGAAGTATGTGAGCAATTCGTCTTCAGCGAACGGAGTGGCGTTTCGGACGATTCTGGCTGCCGCCGATCTGCTCCGCGCCAAGGCTTGTGTAGTGATGTCACCGGAGTCCGCCAACATTGAACCGGAATGGCTCACGAAGCTTCTCCGCCCGGTTTACAACGACGAGGTCGATCTGGTGACCCCCACCTATCGCAGGCATAAATTCGAAGGGCTGCTCATAACGAACTTACTGTATCCCATGATTCGGGCGCTTTATGGACTAAGAATCCGTGAAGCATATTCGCCGGAGTTCGGATTCTCTGGCCGTTTTGGAAGTCAATTCTTGGGACAGAATGCTTGGAATGATGGAGTCGAAGGGGCCGGTGTCGAACTTCGCTTCACCCTGGCTGCGATCAAGGGGAAATGCCGTATCTCCCAGTCTTTCCTCGGGGAAAAGGACCGCATCGAGCGGCGCGCTGTTGACCTTGTGCCGGCGCTGCGACAAACCGTGGGTACTCTGTTCTCCGCACTGGAACCGGACTTTCCGGTATGGAGCGTCGTAACTGATTCCCAACCGGTGCCTACCGCCGAGGCCGGGCAGGAAGTGCTTCTCGAACCTCTGCGAGTCAATCGGAAACGACTACGAGAAATGTTTCTGAGTGGAATTTCAGAACTGGAGTCCGTGTTTCAGTCCATCCTCGCCGCTTCCACTTTGGCAGAGCTCCAACAAATCGCCCAACTGGGGGAAGAAGAGTTTCATTACCCTGCGGAATTGTGGGTCAGGACGGTGTATGAGTTTGCCGCGTCATATCAGAAATCGGTGATCAGCCGGGATCATATCATTCAGGCTCTGGCGCCGCTTTTCCGCGGCAGAGTGGTGACTTTTCTAAAAGAGAACAGAAACGCTTCTGCGAGCGAGGTCGAAAACAACATTGAGCGTTTATGCGTTGAGTTCGAGCAGCAAAAACCGTATCTGCTAGAGATCTGGAAATCCAGAGAGTGAGGCGAGCATGCGAGAAATGATTATCAGCGAACTAAGCCAGGCGTTGCAGGAGATTGCCAGAGGTTTCGCGCACTTCCTTCCTCGTGTTCTCGTGATGCTGGTCTTCGCGGTTTTGGGCTGGATTATCGCATATGTTGCGAAGGTGGTTCTGCGGAGCGTTCTGCGGCTGGTCAAGTTCGATAAGCTTTCAGAAAATGCAGGCGCCTCGCAATTGCTCAGCAAGGCCGCTCTGCCTTCGGCGACAGAAATGTTGAGCCGTTTTGTCTTTTGGGTGACCTGGCTGGGTGTGATTCTGCTGGGTGTGAACGTGCTCGGGATTTTTGGTCTGCAAGAGCAGGTCGCAAGATTTTTTCTGTTTCTGCCGCGTCTTTTTGTGGCGATGTTCATCATGTTTATAGGACTGCTGGCAGCCAGTTTCTTTTCGCGCGCGGCCTTATTGGCTGCGGTCAATGCGAATGTGCCTTCACCTCGAATTTTGAGCCTGGCTGTCCGCAGCATCATTATTGTTTTCGTACTGTCTATCACTTTCGAGGAACTGGGGCTGGCGGAACAGACCATGCTGGTGGCCTTTGGAATTGCATTTGGAGCCCTGATGCTCGGCCTGGCAATCGCGTTCGGCATAGGGGGCAGAGACTTGGCGCAGCGTTTCCTGGAGAAGCGGGTGTTTCGCGGCAAGAAGGAGGAGAACGAAGACGAACTTTCTCCGCTGTAGGAAGCCGCATGTAGGTTTGGCGTTGCGGTCGCACCCTAGCGGCTAAAGCCGGCTCCGAAAAGGGCGAGTTATCGCAGCGGTGAACCGCTGCGCCAACCAAGTGCAACACCGACTCTTGCAAGTGCCGATGAATGCTATGCCGGTTGCTACGAATGCTGGGTGGAAGCGGTGGAGGGGGAAAGTTTCGTTGCTAGGAAGCATCGGATCGGATTAGGATATTGCCACTTTCGCACTACGAATTTGAGGCTAGGAAGCTCGCATGAGAGTCAGTTACAACTGCCGCAGTGTTTTCCTGTTGGCCGGAGTCTTGATTGCCGGAGTGTTGATATGTGGAACAACCGCATCCTTTGCGCAAACTGAGACAACCCCTGGTCCGAGCACTCCAGGGCAAGCCATCCCCGGCACCGGCGGAGTGAGCTCGTTTGCCAGCAGCGTGCCTGCAAAGCTCATTCCGGGAGTTTTGCCTCTTTCGTTGCGGGATGCGATTGACCGCGGGCTGAAGCAAAATCTCGGCGTGCTGCTTTCGAATGCGGACATTCGCTCGGCACGAGGTCAACGCTGGGAACAGTTAAGCGCTCTTCTGCCGCACGTTACAGCGACGCCGTACATGGCGGAAACGAAGATCAATCTTGATGAACTTGGCTTTGCCGGTGTTGCTTCCCTCTTCCATATATCGTCATCCATAGGCCCTTTTTCTTACTTCGACGCGCGCGCCAATGCGACTCAAACCCTGTTCGACTGGAAGTCGATCAACGCTGCCCGAGCGGCGAGCCAGAATTTGAAATTCGCCACCTATACCTTCAAGGACGCCCGCGATCTCGTTGTGCTCGCTGTGGGCTACACGTATCTGCAAGCTGTCGCTGATGAGGCCCGCATTGAAACGGCGGAAGCGCAGGTCAAGTCGGCCCAGGCAGTTTACGATCAGGCAACGGACCAGATAAATGCCGGCACTTCGCCGGATATCGACGGCCTGCGCGCCAAAGTCGAGCTGCAAACCCGGCAACAACAGTTGATTCAGGCGAAGAACAACTTCGCCATCCAGAAGCTGACTGTGGCGCGCGTGATCGGCCTGGCGCCGGGGCAGGAATTCGAGTTCACGGATAAATCGCTATACGAGCCGCTCGAAGGCATCAGCGTGGATGAGTCTCTGAAGCGCGCGTACGCAACACGTTCCGATTACCAGGCGGCGATGGCCGAGGTGCGGGCTGCGGAATTCTCGCGAAAGGCGGCGTTTGCCGGCTATTTTCCGTCGCTTTCCTTGAATGCGAATTATGGGCTGGGAGGCGCGCATCCCTCCGACGCGACGCCGGTCGCCGACGTGCGCGGAACGCTGACGATTCCGATCTTTGAGGGCGGTAGCGTTCGAGGCGATGTTTTGCAGGCCGACGCGAGACTGGAGCAGAGCCGCGAGCGCCTTGAAAATCTGCGGGCGCAGATCGACTCCGATGTGCGCACGGCGCTGTTGAACCTGCAATCGTCGGCGGATCTGGTGAAGGTAGCGCAGAGCAATATTGACTTGGCCGAACAAACCTTGACGCAGTCGCGCGATCGTTTCAGCGCGGGCGTCACCGATACGGTGGAAGTGGTGCAATCGCAGGAAGCGGTCGCGAGCGCGCATGAACAGTACATCTCGAGCCTCTACAACTATAATTACGCAAAAATTTCCCTGGTTCGCGCCCTCGGCACCGCGGAAGAGGGCGTTAAAGAATATTTCAAAGGAAAATAGACATGGCGGAAGAAAACCAACCCCGTTCGACCCCAGAGACAAATAAAGAATCACCGGCCGATGCATCAGCGGCGGTTGCTTCCCCGGTGAATTCATCGCCCTTGGCGGGCAGGGATTATACGCCGCCGGGGCGCCGGAATCCCAAACGCCGCCGAAACATCGTGATTCTGGTCGCCGCGTTAGTGGTGATTGTCGCCGGCGTGTTCTTGTGGCGCTACTTGAGCAGCTACGAATCGACCGATGACGCCCAGGCGGATGTTCACCTCTATCCTGTCAGCGCTCGTGTCTCCGGCTACGTGGTGAAGGTTAACGTAGATGACAACCAATGGGTAGAGAAAGGCACGGTGCTGGTAGAGATTGACCCGAAAGACTATGAGGTCGCGGTGGCGCAGGCGCAAGCTAATCTCGCAAGTGCCGAAGCAACTGCCCAATCATTGAATATCACGGTTCCGATAACTTCAGTGAACAGTTCCAGCCAGCTGAGATTTACTGCGTCCGGCATCGAAGATGCTGGTGCAGGAGTGGCCGCCGCCGAAAAGCAGCTCACCGCGGCTCATGCTCAGCTGGAGTCGGCCGAGGCAACTGATGTGAAGGCGCAAGATGATCTTCATCGCTACAAGCTACTGGTCGACAAGCGGGAGGTGTCGCAGCAAATCTACGATCAAGCTCTGGCCACGGCCAAGTCCAGCACCGCGACGGTATCGGCAGCCCGCGCCAGTGAGTCAGCGGCGCAGCAATTCGTCGAGCAGGCCCGCAGCCGCCTATCCCAGGCTGTGGCGAATCACAAATACGCTGAGACCGGTCCGCAGCAAGTGTCCTCGACCAAGGCTCGAGTGCGGGCTGCGATTGCGGATGTTGAACAGAAGCGCGCTGCACTCGAGCAGGCCCAGCTGAATCTCGGATATACGAAGATCGTTGCTCCGGTGACCGGCGAAGTGAATAAGACGGTGGTGGTGGGGATGAACGTCCAAGACGGGCAGCAACTGCTCACCGTAGTACCGCTCGACGAAGTGTGGGTCACGGCGAACTTTAAAGAGACGCAACTTAGACATATGCAAGTTGGACAGAGAGCGGAGATCCATATCGATTCGAGCGGCCGGACTTTAAAAGGCCATGTGGACAGCATCGCGGGAGCGACGGGGCCGATATTCAGCTTGCTCCCTCCGGAGAATGCCACGGGAAACTACGTGAAAATTGTGCAGAGGATTCCGGTCAAGATCGTTCTCGAAAAGGGGGAGAACAGGGATCGCCGGCTTCGACCGGGTATGAATGTCGTGCCGGATGTGTACTTACAGTGAGGGCCGTCCCTCCGGGACTGATTGTTGCAACACGTTGATTCGCGCCTTCTGGGCTGGATTGTCGCAGTAGGTTTGCCCGCCCTCCAGGGCCGACGATTCTACGCATTGAAGATTGTCGAAAGATGGCTACCGCTACGCTCACACTCGACCAGGACCTTTGGCACCCCAAGTACAACCCTTGGCTGGTCGCAGTCGTGGTTACCATGGCGGCGTTCATGGAGGTGCTCGACACCAGCATCGCCAACGTAGCGTTGCCCTACATTGCGGGAAATCTGGCGGCGAGTAACGATCAAAGCACTTGGGTATTGACGTCTTATCTGGCTTCTAACGCCATCATCCTGCCCATGGGCGGATGGCTCGCCGGCACCTTCGGACGCAAGCGTTTCTTCATGACCTGTTTGGGCGTCTTTACGGTGAGTTCTTTGCTCTGCGGGACCGCACCGAGCCTTGGGGTTCTTCTTTTGTTCCGAGTGCTGCAAGGTGCGGGCGGAGGCGGGCTGCAGCCGATGGCTCAGGCCATTCTGGCGGACACATTTCCGCCGGAAAAGCGAGGGCTGGCGTTTGCGCTGTATGGCATTACGGCCATCATGGCGCCTACCATCGGGCCAACTCTGGGCGGATGGATCACCTTCAACTATTCCTGGCGGTGGATTTTTTTCATCAATGTTCCGGTCGGCCTGGCTACTTTTTTTCTCGTACAACATTTTGTCGAGGATCCGCCCTATTTGAGCAAGCTCAAGGCAGCTGGAGTCAAGCTGGATTACGTAGGCATCGCTCTTCTGGCAATCGGGATCGGGGCGCTACAGGTCCTGCTTGACAAGGGCCAGGAAGATGATTGGTTCGGATCGCGCTTCATTACGACTTTGATCGTCACTGCGACCGTATGTCTGATCTCGCTGGCGATCTGGGAGTGGTATCAAAAGTCGCCGATCATTGACGTCCGCATGTTCAAAAACTTTAATTTCGCGAGTTCTAGCCTGATGATGTTTACCTTTGGCGTCATGCTGTTCAGCAGCCTGGTGCTGATGCCGCAGTTCCTGCAGACGCTCTTGGGCTACACGTCCGAGTTGGCGGGAATTGCGCTTTCGGCAGGCGGTCTGCTTGTACTGATTGAGATGCCGATCATGGGCCAATTGACGACGAAGTTCCAAGCGCGTCACCTGATCGCTTTCGGTTGGCTGTCTCTGTCCATCGCCATGTACTATTCCACCCAGCGGATCGATTTGCAGATCAGCTTCAGCTCAGCCACCTGGCTGCGCGTCGAGCAAGTGATTGGCATAGGATTTCTGTTCGTACCTATTACGCTGGCGGCGTACGTTGGCATTGCACCTGAGAAGAACAACGCAGTCGCCGGAATTATCAACTTTATGCGCAATATCGGCAGCAGTGTCGGGACTTCGTTGGTCACGACAATAATTGCGCGGCGCTCGCAATTCCATCAAGCCAGACTGGTGCAAGATGTCAGGGTCGACAATTTCAATTTTGCGAATTCGGCGAAGGGCCTGGCTCAGCGACTGGCTGCGTCCGGCGTGGCCAAGCCGGACGCGCAAGCTCATGCTTACGCCGTGATTTTTCAATCCTTACTAAGGCAAGCAGCGACCCTGGCATACGTCGATACGTTTATGGTTCTTGCCGTGGGGGCGGCGATCATGTTCTGCCTCTCCTTCATGTTGAAGAAGAATGATCCCGGCGGCGGGGGTGGCATGGCGGTAGGTTAAGAGCGGAGCGATAATCAACCCGGTAAAATAAAGGAGATAACAAGAGTCAGAGACGGTCATGCTGGAAATTAAACTCATCCTCTGCCCTGTTGACTTCTCGGAATTCTCGATCATGGCGTATCACCACGCGCTATCGCTGGCCGCGCACTATCGAGCCAGGTTGGTGGCACAGCATGTCGTGGAGCTCTCGCGATATCCATTCGCCGACTATGCTGCCTCCGCGGGAGATTATATGGAGTTCTGCCGGACAATGCGCGAGGGTGGCAGGCAGCAATTGCAGGAATTTGTGAAGAAGCACACCGACAATGTAATTCAGCCTGAGGTGGTGGCGCATGAGGGAACGGCCCCAGACTGCATTCTGTCGTTTGCGCAAGAGCGCAAAGCGGACTTAATTGTGATAGGGACGCATGGCCGGCGCGGATACGACCGGCTGGTGCTGGGTTCGGTGACCAACCGGGTGATGCGCAGGGCTTGCTGTCCGGTGCTGGCGGTGTGCAAGCCGCAGCGCGATTCTGTGGCAACGGGTGAAGAGCGGGAACACGTCCACCGCTTAAACCGAATTCTTTTTTGTACGGATTTCTCGGAAAATTCGGAGCGGGCTTTGAAGTGGGCGATCTCTGCAACGGAAGAGTACGACGCCGAACTCACGCTGCTGCACGTGTTAGAGGGGGTTTCCAGTCCGGCCAAAACCCAAGAGGCCATAGCGACAGCGAGCAAGCAACTCGATAAACTGATTCCAACGGAGGCGCGGAAGACGCTCAAGATCAAGACGGCGGTTCGAATCGGAAAGCCATACCAGCAAATCATCGAACTTGCCGAGGAAGCGCAGATCGACATGATAGCTATGGCGGTGCGTGGCCGCGGCGCCCTGGATCTGGCGGTATTTGGTTCGACAACTTATCGGGTGCTGCAGTTGGGACCGTGTCCGGTGCTTGCCGTCCACGTTTGAAGCGCAATTTTATGTCGACCCACATGATAAAAATCATCACTATTGAACGCGAGTATGGAAGCGGCGGCGGCGAAATAGCTCAATCGCTGGCCAAGCAGCTTGGCTGGAAACTTTGGGATCAGTTGCTGACCGAAGAGATCGCACGTCTCGCGGATTGTCCTAAGGCCGTCGTCGAGGTTCGAGAAGAACGAACGGATCCTCTCTACTACCGGCTCTTCAAATCTTTTCTGCGTGGGAGTTATGAGGGAAGCATTAACGCGCCCAAACTCAAACTGATCGATAGCGAAAGCATTTTGAGAATTACCCAACGTGTCGTTCAGGATGCGGCAAAAACCGGAAATTCGGTCATCGTCGGACGGGGGTCACAGCATTTTCTCAGGAACCGCGAAGACACGTTGCGGGTATTTCTCTACGCTCCGAGAGCAGATAAAGTGCGTCGGCTGCGGGCCCGCGGCAAGAGCGAAGAAGAGGCCGAACAGCTGGTGGATAGCGTCGATCGGGAGCGCTCCGATTTCATTCAGAAGTATTTCCACGTTGAATGGCCGGACCGTGCTATTTATCACACCATGATTAATACCGCGATCGGCGATAGGGCCGTCATTCAGATGATTCTGGATGTGACGAAAACGCTGGACGCAAAAGTCACAGCCTGAACGCCGCAAGAATGGATCACTTTTGATCGCAAGAGGCGCAAACGCGTCAGCAGTGACGCGCCTCAGATCGGCCCCTGATAGCGGCGCAGCCGGACGGCTGCGGCGAGGAATGCAGCGGCGATTGCCAGGCTGACCCACAGCCCCGGGCTGCTCAGTTGGATCATGGTGGCCGGGAACATATCCACCTCGGAGGCGACCCCCGGCGGGCCGCCGTTAAAGTAGTATCCCAGCGAATGCGCGAAATGCCACGTGTTGAAGGCAATCTTCTCGAGGACGCAGATCGCGAGCCACGGTAAGACGGCCCATAGAAATGCCGCGCGCCGCGCCCAGCCTGAGACCAGCAGCAGCCAGCTGTAGACGGGCGCATACCAGAGTCCATGCATGATCAAGAGGTGGTAGAGCAGCATCCGCGACATCTGGAACAACGAGACCTGTGTCCACAGGGTCGCGACGTTCAGGTCGGTCCCCAGCAGTACGAGGGAACTCAGGAGCAGCATGATCAACTGCGTGGCAACGGTGATCGCGAAAGTGAGCAGCTGCAAAAGGACGATGGGAATGATCGCCTTCGAGAGCACGGTGGTGAGATCGGAAACCGGGAGCGACTTCCAGAACAGGATGCTGCGATCGCGGCGCTCGCCGTGCAGCGCGTCGAGACAGTAGAACACCGCGACAATAAGAGTGGTCACCATGATCATGCCGGCCGCAATGTGGTAAGGCATCTTGATCGCAGTGTACTGATGCACCGGGTCGAGCGCCGGTACGGCACGCATTTTGTGCGGTAGGCCAGCCAGTTTCATCAGGAAGCCGAACAGAATGACGGCGGCGACGGCCAGCGGCGCGATATAAATCGAACGGCTCTCCCACAATTCGCGGCGCACCGACCAGTACATGCGCCGAGTCGCCGAGATGGCTGCGGGTGCGATTGCGTGCGATTCGAGGGGAGACTCGGGTATGGCGTTCGATTGCGTGCTCATCTATAGGTTCCTTGTGCCGCGCCGACGTGATTGCCTGGTTTATCTTCCATTACGGCAACAAACAGGTCGGCGATGCTCGGTGTGCGCACGTCGCCCAGCGCGGCGAGTTGCGGACGATTGACACCATTGAGCATGACACCATCGAGCATCATGAGATCGAACAGAACGATGCTGCCGCCGAGCACCTGGCGCTCGTGAATCGGCTTGAGCGCCCGCGCTGCAGCGACCTGCTCGGGACGCACCATCACTTCCACATAGCGAACTTCGATTTCTTCCATGCTGCAATTGAGTACGATTCGGCCGCGGTTGATGAACATGAGATCGGTGAGGATGTTTTGGGTCTCTTCGACCTGATGTGTCGCCACCACGATGGTGCGGCTGCGGTCGTAGTAGTCGTTCAACAGAGAATCGTAGAACTGCTTGCGATACAGAATATCGAGTCCCAACGTCGGCTCATCGAGCACGAGCAATCTGGCGTCAATCGCCATGACCAGAGCGAGGTGCAGTTGGGTCACCATGCCCTTCGACAATTCCCTCACCTGATTGGCGCTACGGATGTTTGTCTTCGCAAGAAAGGCTTCGGCCTTCGCGCGATCGAAACGGGGATGCACGCCGGCGACGTAGTCGAGCGCCTGCGAGACGCGGATCCACCGTGGCAGCACGGCGACATCTGAAATGAAGCAGACATCGCGCAGGAGCTGATCGCGCTCGGTCCAGGGGTCGCGTCCGAGCACGCGTAGTTCTCCCTGATACGGAGTGAGGCCGAGAATCGCGTTGAGCGCGGTGGTCTTGCCTGCGCCATTGGGACCGATCAGTCCCAGAATGCGGCCCTCTTCGACACGCAAATTGACGCCGTCGAGCGCCATGGTCGAGCCGAAAGACTTGCGGAGACCGCGCGCTTCTATGCATGCCATGGCTTCAGCTCTCCTCCACTTCGGTTTTCGACTCCGCGGCCTCGGGCGACGAGCGGTGATCTTCACCTGAGGTCGCATCCAGCAGGTCTTTCGCCGGCAGGTCTTGCGCCAGAAGTTCGTCCGCCTTGAGTCCGAGCCGCTGTATAGTCGCATGGATCCTGGGCCATTCTTCCGCGAGAAACTTCTGGCGTTCGGCCCGCAGGAGCAGGTTGCGGGCGCCCGCATTGATGAACATGCCGCGACCTCGCTTACTTTCGACCAATTGCTCGTCCACCAGCTGCTGATAACCCTTCAGAACCGTGAGGTGATTGACCCGGTATTCGGCCGCGACATTGCGCACCGACGGCAGCGGGTCGCCTTCCTTGAGCACACCGTCGAGGATCATGGCGACGACACGGTCGCGAAGCTGGCGGTAAATCGGCTGACTGTCGTTCCACTCACGGTCCATCAGGGTTTCCAGATTGCCTTACCATATAGCCCTACCAGATTGCCCTAAGAAAGATACGCCTCCCGTTATTTTGTCCGCAGCAGATCGATGTGGGCGTGGACCGGATTGTCGCCTGGCTCCAGGAAAGTCCAGTCCTCGGTGTGATGGTTCTCGTCGATGATAGTGAATACTGCATGCTGCATGTGTCCGTATTTCAGATTGCCTGTGACGTTCGAGAAATTCGAAATCGACGGTCTTTCCATCGGGCGACATCCTGCCTACCATGCGAGGTCGATTATCCGCGTCACAATAGTGAGTGAGCAGCAGGCGATCTCCGTCCACAACGAACATCGTGATCGGATCGTCGGGTCTTCCGGTTCCCGTCATTTCATGCATGAGCGTGTGACCCATGGAGGTCACGCGAAGCGTGGCGTGTGTAAGCTTGCCTTCTATCTCGGCTCGCTGCGGGACGGTCGTCACGTGGCCCTCCCAGGAACCAGCTAGAGTTTTCATTTTGTCGAAGGACTTTTGCGCATCGGACTTTTGATCGGATTGGGCGAAAGCCACCGTGGCGAGCGACAGTGCAAAGATGGACAGCAGACAGCTGAGCTTTTTCATAGGTTTATCCTCCTGGGTTTGAATCGCGTGAGATCCGCTGAGATTGGATCGATACGCTTTGTGTAGTATACTGATATATATAACTATATCACTATAGTATATGTCGAGTCTTTTCTTGGAATTCCCCTGTGGAGAAGACTTTATGAGGGTGGACGTGGATGAGACCGACGTCGACAAAGTGCAGATCGGCCAAGAAGCCTACGTTACCGCCGACGCCTTCCGAAGGCAGAAGTTCTGGGGACGCGCAGTGCGCGTGGGCCAGCAACTCGGCCCCAAGAACGTCCGCACCGACGAGCCGACGGAAAAAGTGGATACGAAGATTCCTTGAGACTCTGGTCGAACTGGATCCGGCACGCAACTGCCTGACGGTCTGCGCGTGGACGCCTTCATCATCCCCGATGGCGGCGAATTGGCAGCGGCTCAACCGAGTCGCGTCTAGCAATCGCGCTCAGCGGCCACGGTTTGAATGGCTGGCTTTGACTAGTCGCCAGCCGAGCCACGTACTCGGGAGGCTTACCTGAGTCCTCCCCTTCAAAACATGCATCCAACTGGTTTTATTGACCGTATCGCGATGCCAGCATAGGATTCACTCGGAAAACTCTCTCGGGAATTGACCGCACAGAACATGCAAGAGTCGCGATCATTTCGGAAACCACTCCTGGCCACGCTGGCCCTACTGTTTGCTGCCTGCACCATTCTTTACAGCGCTCTTTGGACACTTTACTCGGAGCAACCGGTGCCGGTCGAATTGGGCTTCGACAATGAGTACCTTCCCCTGGATCATTCCCAGTTGGTGCGCAGCGTGGTGCCCGGCAGCCCCGCCGAATGGGCTGGCCTAAAAGCGGGAGATCGAATCATCCGAATCAACGGAGCGCCGCTGGTGGCAGATTCGCTAGTTCGTACCTGGATTCAGCATAAGCCGGGAGACAGCGTTGAGTTGGCCATCCGGCGCCCTGGTGTTTCGGTCCCGATAGACGTACGCGCTACGTTTCGCGCTACGGGATCGGCCATCGCGGACGTGGGAGTGGCGGCACACGTCGGTCATGGCGTCCTTCGACTCTATCCTTTTACTTTTTTCACCGTAGGCTTAGTGGTTTTGTTCCTTCGCCTGGAGGATCCTAACGCCTGGCTGCTCGCTTTGATGTTTGGCGGCTTCATCGCCATACCGAACTTCGACAATTCGTTCTTGGGTGTGCCTTCGTCGGTAAGATGGTTCGCAATCGTATACCGAGCAATCTTTGACAACATGGCTGCCCCCTTGTTTTATTTCTTTTTCGCGGTGTTCCCAACGCGATCCCCGCTGGAGCGGCGTCTTCCATGGTTCAAGTGGTTTGCTCTGGTGCTGGGACTGTTTTTGTCGCTGCCGCACGGACTAGCTTTGCTTGTTCCGGCATCCGGCGGAATCGATCCCAGTCTGGTCCCAGGCTTCGGATGGATCAAGATCAGATACATGCACTTCTCCATCTTGTTCTTCAACTACGGATTGGTTGCGCTTGGCTTCGTTTCCTTGATCTGGAACGCGGCCACCGTACGCGCGCCTGAGGCGCGGCGAAAGATTCGCGTGATTCTTTTTGGAACGCTGGTCGGCGTGGTGCCAGCCACGCTGGCGCTCGCCGCCGGTGACTTCCTCGGGTTCAATATAGGCCTGTGGCTGGGCGCAACCGTGACCTTCGTGCTGTGGCTTTTTCCCTTGTCGTTCGCCTATGCCGTCGTTAAACATCGCGTGCTCGAGATTCCCGTACTCCTCAAGCGGAGCGCGCGGTTTCTGATGGTGCAGTGGGGAGTTTATATTCTGGGCCTGATCGCGACAGTCGTTCTCGTTCTAGTCCTGGGACGCACGTTCTCGGGCGAGATTTCGGTGCACCCGCAGGCCGCTGTGCTTCCGGCCTTTGGTCTGGGCGCGGTTGCGATGTGGATGGGAGTCGCGATCGGGGAGCGGTTCAACAAGCGGATTGACCGGGCATTTTTTCGAAGTGCATATGACGCACGCTTGATTCTCGAAAATCTGGCGGAAAAAACGCGCACGGCGACCACCCGGAATGAACTGGCAACGCTGCTGCAGGAAGAGATCAAGCAGGCGCTGCATCCACAAATGATGGTGATGTACCAAGCCGCGGGCAACGGCAAGTTGAGTGCTTTACCGAGTAATGGTCTCCAAGCGCCGCAGGCGATTCCCGGCGATCTGCCGCTTCTGGTTGAGTTGGCAGACCGCGCGCAGCCGTGGGAAGTTCCGCCGCCGGATTCGAGTGTGGATCCGGAGCTGGCAGCATCTCTCGGGGCGTTTGCCCCGTTACAGCCGGAATGTCTTGTGCCCATGCCGGGCCGGGAGAGTAAGCTCACGGGTCTGCTGGTCTTGGGAGCGCGGCTGTCAGAAGAGCCATATTCACGCGAAGACCGGCGGCTGTTAGCGTCGGTTGCGAGCCAGGCGGGCGTCGCGCTGGAAGGCATCTCCTTGACCGAGCGCATGGCGGAGCGGATGGAGGCCGAACGCCGCTCCCTTCACGAACTAGAGATGGCAAGGCGGGTGCAATCGCGGCTATTCCCGCAGAAGTTGCCCTCGCTCAGCAGATTGGAATACGCAGGATGCTGCATCCAGGCACGCCAGGTGGGTGGAGACTATTACGACTTTCTGGAACTGGCTCCCGAGCGAATTGGCTTGGTGCTTGCGGATATCGCAGGAAAAGGCTTTTCCGGGGCGCTACTGATGGCAAATCTGCAAGCCAACTTGCGCAGTCAGTACGCGATGGCGGTTGATGACCTCCCACGGCTGCTCGCTTCAGTTAACCGCCTTTTCTATGAGAGCACCGGCGATGCCAGTTACGCCACATTATTCTTTGCGGATTATGACGACTCCGCAGGTAAGCTTCGCTACGCCAATTGTGGACATCTTCCGCCACTTCTGCTGCGCGCTTGTCAAAGTTCCTGTGAAAGCCCGCAGCAGCAGGCTTCGGCAGCGAAGGTCGAGCGACTGTCGCCGACCTGCACCGTGATGGGGTTGTTTGAAGACTGGCAATGCGAGATTGCTCAAGTTGAGCTTGCGGCGGGTGACACGCTGGTCCTTTATACCGATGGAGTCACGGAAGCGGAGAACGGTGATGGCGAAGAGTTTGGCGAGTCTCGTTTGGTAGATACGTTGGCGAACCATTCTCACCTTCCGCTGGAAGATCTTCTTCAGGCGGTCGTGAATGCGGTCCAGCAATTCAGTAGCGGCAGCGAGCAGCAAGATGACATCACTCTGGTGATTGCGCGGTCCCTCGGATAATTCGCCTACCGTCGAGTGACACCATCGGCGTTCAAAACTCAGTGTTCCGAACTCGAGGTTCAAAACTCGAGCCGTGCCTGAAATGCGATCATGCGTGGACTGCTATCGCCACCCAAACCCACGCCCAGCAAGCCGGTGGGTGGAGAAGTGGTGGAGGTGAATGCTCCGAAGCCCGCTTGCGTTGCGGGGTTCCCTGGTATGCCCGCCTGCACCACGCTGGGCAGGGCGAAATTTGGATGGTTGAAGACATTGAAGAACTGCCCTTCAAATCGAAGTTTCACATGCTCGGTCAAGGGGAACAATTTTGTCAGGTAGAAGTCGCTCCAGACGAAATTGGGACCACGCAGGGCATTGCGGCCGAGATTTCCGAACTGGCAATTTTGCGGGCTGTCGCCCCCGTTGCACTGTCCTGTTGTGGGGTCGACGGCTGAGACGAAAGCATCCGGATTGAGCCACTGCAGCGTTCCGGGCTGCGTGACACCTGGAATCTGATGATGGTCATAGAGCGGCACGCCGGGAATGACGCTGGCGAACTGCGGCCCACTCCCCTGGACGATGCCGTTTCCGTTTGCTGAATAGGGCGTGCTCAACACGGAGAATGGAACCCCGCTATGCCAGAACATGGTTCCAGAAATTTGCCAGCCGTTGAGCGCGTATCCAAGAGAATGACTGCGCACCTTGACCGGCAACTGGTATACATACTGCGCGTTGAGGTTATTACGGATGTCATAGTCGCACGGACCATAATCGCGACGCAGGTCTCCCGGTAGAGGTGTAAGAATCCCTCCCGCGGAGAATGGCAGAAATCCACCGTTCGAGACCGTATCCATGCAACGGCTCCAGGTGTAGTTAAGTTGCCCTTGCAGGCCGTGGCTGAGCCGCTTCATTGCAGTCAGTTGAAGGCCATTGTAGTGGCTGTTCGCTCCGGTCGAGAACTGCGTCACAGCGGCGAAGCGTGGATCGGTGGGTTTCCCGTAGGGGAAGGGCGCAAAACAGCCGGGACACACGGTTTGGTAACCATTAACCTGCGTCGAATACGGCTGGTTCACGGCCCGCGTGCCTACGTATTGCGATTGCAGACTGACCGTCGTTCCGAATTGATGTTCGATTCCCAAGCTCCACTCCATGAAGTAGGGAGCGTGTAGCTTGCCGTCTGGAACAGCTGTAATCGCTACCGGTGGAAGACAGCTAGCCGGATTTGCCCGTGGAGATGCGCACGAAAGCTCGCCCTGAGGAAATCCAGAAGTAAAAGTTTGATTCGCGGCAACGGTTGCATCTACCGCACTGTTGGGCACTCCTGGGGCAATTGCCGTCCCACCGACAGTGCCAAGGAGACCTCCCTGAAAAGTCTTATCGTAAGGTGGATTGGGGCCGACCAGATCGGCAACACTGCCCGGCAAAATGTCGCTGAAAATGCCAAAGCCAGTTCGGAGCACGGATTTCGGCTCGAATTGCCACGCAACCGCGGTTCGCGGTTGCAGGATAGCTATTGGTGTAGATGAAAAGAGATTGCCGAGATGAGTCTGGATGGTAGCATCGAGCGGCTGGTTGACGTCATGGGAGATGGAACTGAAAGATCCGCGTAGACGCGCGACTTGATCGTGCGGGTTCAGCGGATTGGAGTTGAAGGTGTCGCGCAGGCCGAAGGTCCACGTCAGTGTGTGTGTTACTTTCCATGTGTCTTGCGCATAGACATCGAGATTGAGAAAGTTGAAGGGTTCATTTGCCTTGGAAGGGAACGCCTTCGACGCGGTGGTCGCCACTCCATCGATAAATTGCTGCAGATTCGCGTAGGTCACGGTGGCAACCGTGCCTTCTCCGAAGTCATAGTCGTTGAGGCGGAAGATGCGGGTATTGGTTCCGAACCGCAGCTCGTGAGCGCTGTGGCTCCAGGCAAGGTTATCGTTGATGAAAAACCTCGACGCACGCCTGCCTTGCACCCAGGTATTGTCAAGCCCTCCGATGGGCGTGAAGGCATTGGCGCCGCTGCCCTGCAATACGATCGGAAACGCGGACAGCGTTTGCTGAAAGTTGCTGGGGCCAAACAGGCTTTCATACCAGGAGAATGCGGGATTGAAATAGTTGACGAGGTTCTGAGAGAACAGGTGCGTGTATCCGGCGGCAAGGGAGTAGAGAGGCTGGGGAGATACGGCATCGAACAGCGAGTTGATAGGATCGGTGTAGGCAGCTTGCACGCCCGTGTCGGCCTGGAAACGAAACCAGGTTGTGTCTTTCTGATTAACGTTGTAGTCGAGGCGGACGGTCTGCACCTGTTCGTGGTCGTCGCTGGAGTGCGAAACACTCTGCCGGTTGGCGCAACCCTGCCCCTCCGCGAGCGGACAGCCAAGCACGGGAATGGGTGTACCGCTGGTGTTGCCATAAAGAGAGAACATCTCCTGATAAAACGGAACTAAAGGAGGAGAAAGCTGCTGTAAGACGTATTGTTGGAATGCTGTGGTGGGAACAATCGTGGGTGTAACGATGGGGAGCGCAATCCGAACCCATTCACTATCGAAGAAAAAAAACAGCTTGTTATGCGCGATCGGCCCGCCCAAACTGCCTCCGAAATGATTGACGGTCGATCTGGGCTTGTGATTCCCCGGCGTCGCGTTGGTGAAGTAGTCGGCCGCGTTCAGCAGCGAGCCGTTCCATAGTTCATAGAGATTGCCGTGAAACTGATTTGTGCCCGACTTAGTGACATAGTTGACCTGCGATGCCCCATAGCGTCCCTGGTCCACCGAATAGGAAAGAGTGTTGACGGTTACTTCCGAAATCGAATTTAATCCCAGCACAAGGTTGGTGGAGAGGCCGCTGTTGAGGTTCGTGAGCGGGTCGTTGGTTTCCAGACCGTCAACGATGTAGCCGTTGGAGAGCGCGGGCAATCCGTTGAATTCCACGTTGCCATACCCATTGCTGCCCCCGACAAAATCGTTGCTGCTTCCTGCCGTATTGATCAGGGCTCCCGGCGCAAATTGGAGAGGGTAGGTGAGGTCCCCGCCCGGATTGGGCAAATTCTCCAGCGCTGGCGCATCGAGCGTGGTGGATGCGTTTGCGTTTTCCGGGTTAATGAGTGGAGCTTCGCTGCTGACCTCAACCGCCTCATTGGAGCGCGCCACTTTTAGCGTGAAATCCACGGTCTGCTTCTGGCCCAGGCCCGCAAAGACGTTGTCATTTTGTTGCGGATCGAACCCTGGGGCGTCCACTTGGACGGAATAAGAACCGGGCTTTAACTGTGGAAAGTTAAACCGTCCAGTGTCGTCGGTCCGGGCAGTGCGCTCCAGTCCGGTTTCATGATTTGCGATGGTCACGGTGGCGCCGTGCAAAACCGCGTTCGTGGCGTCTTTTACTTCTCCAACGATGGCGCTGGTAGTTTCGCCTTGTGCCCGCGCTTCCGCCGTGAGAAGACAGGTGACGGCCAACATAAGAAACACAATGCGTGCCGCCCAGGCCATGAATTCCCCTTCGTTGGCCCTACAGGGGCCATCATTGCCAGCCTCAGTCCATTAACCAGCGATGATGAAGGATAGTTAATCATAGTTAATACAAATTAGCAACCAAAAGCTAGGAATGAGGGTAGTGGGTCAGTTTGATAGACGCACTCCCTAAGCGGCTAGTGGGGACGAAACACAAGGTCGAACCATGGCTTCCAGGTTTGGCCGCCATCGGTTGAGGTCACCGCGCTTTCACGGACGTTGCCATTCTCAGGCTTCCACTCACCGCGAACGAGAGCTCCTTTCGCTGGATTTTGGCCGCTTAGAATCATCTTCCCGCCTTCAAATTTTCCTTCAATGACAAGGAGCACGCCGCGGTCAGTTACCCAGGTCTGGTGCCAGACATCTCTGGAAGCATCGTAAATTGAAAAACTCTGACCTTTGTGTCCATCTTTGCTTTGGTAATCCTCGCGCAAGACACAACCATCGAGGATGAGATCGACTTGAGCATGCGCGACCTTAGCCGGGCTGTCCACATCGAAGACATCCCAATCTCCTACCCAAAAGTCAAACTGCCGGTAGGCGAGCGCGGCACAGTGGACGGCGGAGGAAGAATCTGCCGCAAAGAGGTGAGTGGCCGAACCGTTGCTTCCTGCCAGAAGGGCGAGCAGTGCAACAAGAAGAAGCTTCAAGGATTGGGCGTTCGGACTCATTTCAATGTTTTCTCCGCTGGATTGGAACTGAATAACATGGTAGGCGAATCTTAGCCGGGATGGCGCAAACTTCTGGTTGCCAGCACGATCTCCTTGGGCGCGCCATAACCGCGCTCGTGAGCTTGATGGGAGACAACGTAGATCTTCAGTTCGTTCCAGTTCCATCGACTGGAGATGGGCGGCCTGCCGCAGGAACAATACAACGTCCATTCTTCCGAGAAGCCAGCGGCGAGAGGAATCAGATACGACCCATTTCGGTATGGACTGAAACCAACGAGATAGCGTGTAAGGCATTTCGGACATTCGACGCAATGGCGAAAACGGCGTGTCATCGCTGTTATGAACGCTGTTATCAACGAAGATAGATTTGCTGGTCAACTTTGTTGACCGTCAACGAACTGCAATCAGAAAGAAAATGATGAGGGGCGGGACTTCGTCCCGGCCCTCATTCTGTCGTGCCGTTAATTTCATTGCGAATTTCGTTGCGTGGCCGCTTGGGCCTTGGCGTTCATTTAGAACGTCCCCTCAAACAACATTCGGCTGAACCCGCTAAGGTGGGGCCGAAAACCGGACGGAAGAACGACGGGGCTAGAGTTGTTATCGCCCGTCGCTTTCGAAGAGTCAGCCCGCTCCCCATACGCCGGAACCGCGAGGAAACCAACCTGCTGGCCGCTCGCGTCAACTGCGGTCCCCACAATCTCACCGCTGTCATTGATGCCTTGGGCCAGGAGCAGATACAACGAGGAGTTCTGCACCAGGTCATTAAGGTCAAGCATCTTCCCGTTTTCGTAGAGAAATGCTCTCTCACCGAATGGCTCGGTCCCACCATTCGAGATGCCAACGATCTGGCCCTCTTTGTTGATATCGTAAGCTGCGCTACCATTGTCATCCCCGATAAATGGTAGAGCTTGCATTCGCCGGCTTTCTTGTGTCCACAAGAAAGCCTGGGCATTGCTCAGAGCATTGTTGCCAAAACCAACCACCTGGCCGTTATTGTTAAGGGAAATGGGGGTGTTCCACTCCTGGCCGCCGATATTGCCTAAATTAATGGGACGCCCGTTCTCCCAAAGCAGCGCATGGATGGCGCTCATGCCTCCCACCGCATTCGAGCAGAGACCAGAAATTCCGATCACCTGTCCAAGATCATTGATTGCGGTTGCGGCCGAATCTGGATCGCCAGGGTAGGGAGGCAGTTGAGTCATTTGCGTCAACCCCGGCCCCCAGATGGCTGCTTCGAACTGCAGAAACTGTTTTACGGGCGGCTGGTTATTACACGTTGGATCGTGAACGCCATTTTCCGCCCAGCCTACCACCTGACCGCGGTTGTTTACTCCGGCGGCATAACTGTTGTATCCACCCTGGAAAGGAGGAAGCGGTGTCATCACACCGTCACGCCAGGCGAAGCCATTGCAGATGTAGCCGTCAGGGCCAAAGAAAAAAGCGGAGCAACTCCAAGCTTCCCCCAAAGGATTCATCTCAGCGGTTTCGGCGATGCCCACAATCTCACCGCGAGTGCTGTGGTTCGGCCAGGCTATGTTGCTGTTGGGCCCTCCGAGCGTGCCGAGGTCAAGCGGAGCTCCGACCCAGAGTTCAGCGTTGACCTCGGTGTTGCCCGTCAGATTGGCTCCGCCGGAAATCCATCCCAGGTTGTTGATACCGACCGGCTCTGCGTATCCGCCGAGCGGTGCGCCGAGATTGAATACATAGTACGTGGGCTGCTGTTGGCTTTTCTGTTTTGCTTCCGCAAGCCGTGCTGGGAACAAGAGAGCGCTGAAGAGGGTCATTGCGGTGATGCACATCAAGATCCTGGACTGCATATTTGCCTCCGTTTGGGGTCTGGTTCTGATGCCGATTTTTCTGATGTCGAAGAACTGATCTTCCGGTCAGCGTTTTTTCTGTTGGTCAAGGCTCGCTTCCACTGAAGAACACAAACCGGCGGTGCAGTGCCGACGTTATCGGAATGGATGCGGAAGAATTGGACGCTTGCGGACGTGGCTGTCGAAAGTTGGACGTTTGCGGACGCGGCTCTCCACTCCGTGGACGAGTACCTGCTGACGCGGCAAACAGGGCTCCCGCAGCGCGGTCCGAAAACGTCCAGGTTTTCGTGGGAACCCGCGCTATGATCGTTTGGGACGAAAATGGAACTGGATTGGCAGGTGTGTTCGCAGGCTCGGCTGACGCGTGACGCGCGCTTCGACGGAAAGTTCTTTATTGGTGTCTTTACCAGCGGAGTTTATTGCCGGTCGATTTGTCCTGCGCCTCATGCAAAGGAGAGGAATGTTCGCTACTTTCCAACCGCTGCCGCCGCGGCGGAGGCAGGTTTCCGCCCATGTTTGCGTTGCCGGCCGGAATGCTCGCCCGGAACGCCCGCCTGGTTGGGAACTCCCAATACAGTCTCGCGGGCTCTGCGCCTGATCAGCGAGAGCGGACTGGAGGACGGCGGAGTGGAGGCGCTCGCCGAACGGCTTGGAGTTGGCTCGCGCCACCTTCGTCGCCTGTTTCTCCAACATCTGGGAGCGACTCCAAGCGCGGTTGCCAACACGCGCCGCCTGCACTTCGCGAAGAAGCTTATCGACGAGACGAGTTTGCCCATGGGGGACGTTGCGGTCGCTTCCGGCTTCGGGTGCGTCCGAAGATTCAACGCGGGCGTCCGCAAGGTATTCCATCGAACTCCTACTCAAATCCGGCGGCTGGCTCGGCAGAAGACGGTACAGCCGGAGAATCATTATGTTTTCCGGCTTCGCTTCCGGCCGCCTTACGATTGGAAGGGTATGCTGGCATTTCTGGCGCCCAGAGCCACGCCCGGCGTGGAAGCCGTGGTAAATGGCGCTTATTGTCGCTCGATCTCTTTGAGCGGAATCCACGGCTACTTTGATGTCTCCTATGACGGGGGTTCTGACATGCTGGTGGTGCGCCTTCAGTTTGGCGATCCACGCTCCCTTTTTTTTATCACCGAACGAATCCGGACAATGTTCGATCTGAACGCGGATTGGGCAGCCATCGTGCAAAGTCTTCGAACCGATCCGGTGCTAGCGGCGCAGGTGGAGTCCGGTGCCGGGCTTCGAGTGCCGGGCTGTTGGAATGGTTTTGAACTCGCCACGCGGGCGATTCTCGGTCAGCAGATCACCGTCAAAGGCGCGACCTCCCTAGCGGGTCGAATGGTAAGCAGTTTTGGCAAGCCCTTCTCCGCAGCCGATGGCGTCACTCATCTGTTCCCGACACCTGATGTTCTTGCCGACGCGAATCTCGCCAGCGCCGGACTGACTGTGGCGCGCGCCGGGACCATTCGGGCTCTCGCCCGCGCCGTGTGCGATGGACGAATTAGTTTTGATGGCGTCGTGGACTCCGACGCTTTCTTGAGTCGGTTATGCGAGATTCCCGGCATTGGGAAATGGACTGCACAGTACGTGGCCATGCGAGCGCTCGGGGAGCCGGACGCGTTTCCTTCGGGCGACCTTGGTCTTTTGCGCGCCATGGCTCTCGAGAGTTCTCGTGAACTCGATCGCCACTCCGAAGCCTGGAGACCATGGCGTGCGTATGCGGCCATGTATCTCTGGAGAATGGCGAACCGGCGTGCGGTACGTGAAACGAATGCGACCGCAACTACATTCGATCAGCCGCTCGAGACGCAATCTACCGGCATTTCGATTGTGGACCGTTGATGCTAGGAAACGGCAGGCCTGGGGTCGGGCATCTGAAAGGGCAGCAGTACCGTAAACTTGCTTCCCTTCCCTTCGACGCTGCTGACCTCGATGCCGCCATGATGCTCTTCCACGATTCGGCGGGCCAGAGAAAGCCCGAGGCCAGTGCCGTTTCCCTTGGTGGTGAAAAACGGGCGGAAGATATTGGGCAGATTTCGAGGAGAGATACCGCGGCCGGTGTCGCTGACGTCGATGGTCGCGAACTCGCCTCGCGAACCGAGGTCGACACGCACGGTGCCTGGTCCATCCGTCGCCTGAACGGCATTGAGCAGCAAGTTCAGAAGCACCTGGTGAATCTGATCGCTATCGTGTTCGACTTCGGCCAGATCGGCCGCGTGTTGGAATTCGATCGTGATCGGCTTGGAGAAGACTTGCTGGCGCGCCAACATCACGGCGTGTTCCGCGGTCGTGTTGAGGTTGCTGCGGCAAATCTGCGGCGGGTGCGGACGCGCCGTTTCGAGCAGATCGGTCAGGATGCGGTTGATTTGCGCGACCTCGAGGCGAACATCTTTGACTACCGCTCGCGCCGGGCTGGTCGAGGGCAGATCGCGGCCGATGATTTCCATGACACCGGCGATGCCGGCTAGCGGATTGCGAATCTCGTGGGCCAAGCCGGCCGCCAATTCGCCGAGGGTCGCCAGATGCTCGGCGCGAGACATCTGCGTGCGATGCAAGTTTTCGATCTCTTCCCTGCTCTCGCGCAACTGCTGCAACATAAAGTTGAAGTTGCGGCCGAGGTCTCCGATTTCGTCGTTGCGCTTGTCGAAGCTGACTGCGACGCCGAGATTGCCTTCACTGACCTGCGCGATCTTTTCCTGCAATTCGACCATGGGCCGCTGCACAAAGTGCGCAAGGCCGATGATTGACACTGCGCAGATCGCGATTGCTCCGGCGCCCGCGACGAAGAGGACGGCATGGCGTTCCGGGTCGCGCAGAGATACGGTCGCCAGGGTGAAGAGCAACAGGCCGGCGAGCAGGACGAAGGCCAGCGGCAGGATTGCCTTCAGTTGCCAATTGAAGCGTACGGAACTCAATCGGAACCCCTCTGCCGGCGGCGAAAGCGTGGAAAGTATTTGCTCGTTATCCATCGGCTCGCTTTTCCTTCTCTTTGCCCCACTCGAAGAAGCGCGAACCGCTTCATTCCCAGGCATTGTGTGTAACGGCGGCCCGGTGTCCATCGCCGCGGAATCAATGCGGCTAGGCATAAGCGTGTAATCCCGGCAGCAGGTACGTTACGCCAAAGAAGGTGAACATGACGACGGCAAAACCGAGGATCGCGAAGTACGCCGCGCGGCGGCCACGCCATCCCCGAGTGATACGCATGTGCAGGTATCCGGCATACACCAACCAGGTTATTGCTGCCCATGTCTCTTTTGGATCCCAACTCCAGTACGAACCCCAGGTTTGGTTGGCCCAGTACGCTCCGGATGCGATCATCAGAGTGAGCAGGGGGAAGGCTAGACAAATGGTTTTGTAGGTGATGCGGTCAAGGATGTCCGCACTGGGCAACGAACGCTCTAAATCGGGTCGCCGCCACAGCAGTAACAGATACAGGAGGGATATAAATATTCCACCCACGAGGCCGGAGAGAATAAACGGGCTGGCTGCGAGGGTGGTGGGGAATAAGCCGTCAGCATCGAGCGAAGGATAGCGGCCATCTCGTGCGCGTATCAGGAACATAACCAGCGTCATTACTTGCAACAGGATGCTGAGGAAGACCGCGCGGTTGGCCAGAGTCAAGAAGCTGTCTTTTTTACTTGCAATATTCTTTAAGCGTGCCAGCCCGTAGAAAACCAGGGGCGAGGCAACAACCAAAAGGGACAACATCATCAGCCAGCCAAGGTCGGGAACAACCACAAATAAACGCACACCTTTGGAGATGAAAATTTCCGACTTGTTTTCCGGGTTCCAGGCCACCAGGTTCAATCCGCCCCATTTTTCGAAGCGGGTTAGAACGATGCTGGCATAGATCGCGATGGTGCTGCTGCTGGTCACGGCCAGGACGGTCTCAGTCTTCAGTTTGTCTTGAATGAGAAACATCATGGCGAGAGCAAAGCTGAGCGCGCAGGCGGCATAGGCCAACATGGCCAACGTGACGTGCACATGCAGCCAGGTCGATTGCAGCGCGGGCACCAGGGGATGGACGTCGGTCCGCAGCAACTGCATCAGCACCACGCCCACAATCGCAACCGGCATGGTGACGGTACCGATCACCTTTACGCCGTATTTTTTTTCGGCGACCAGGGTGAGCACGGCGAGCGTCCACACGAAGCTGAGCAGCATTTCGTAGACACTGGAAAATGGCGCGTGACCGGATTCGTACCAGCGATGGGCGATGGCCGCTGTGTTTGCGATTAGTCCGAGGATAGTTGCTAACGATGCAAACTTCACGTACGACGGAATGCCAGTCACTCCAAAACCCAGATAGAGTGCGCCCGCGCCGGCGTAGAAAATCAGCGCGGCGAAGAGGAAGTTCGTCTCATTCAGAATGTTGCCACTCTTCACGACGTTCAAAAATGCCATAAACAGCAGGAAGGCGATGGCCAATCCGACGAGCACGATCAGGGTCATGCCAGCTGCCGGCTGCTGCTGTTCTACTTTTGTTCTTGTTGCCATTTACGTCCTCCAATGAACCCGTTCAATGAATCGTTGCAGTGAAGCGCTCAGTCCCCAGCGACGGTTACGACTTGATCGTTGGAATTGGAATTGGAAGAGGTCGAGACTCTGGAAACGAGATTCAATTCCTTTTCGACCGACGCGGCGAGCTCGTTGAAACGCTGTTCGAATGCGTCGCGATTACGATTCGCAGTTCCACCGATCCACAATGAGGATTTCCCAGTCTTCGCATCGCTGACCGGCACCACCCAGAACCGCATATGTACCACGTAGAACACGAAGGTGAGTCCGATGCCCATGAGCACGACGCCTCCCCACACTCCCCATTGGCCGGGTTCGTGCGAAACCTGCAGGCCAGTGAAGTGGCCCATCTTTAGATCGGTGGCCTGAAAGATGTAAGGCGCCTTCGAGTTGTCGGCGACCTCGTCCATCGGCGGAAGCCATACGTCGAAGTCTTTGCCGGCTTTTTTCGAAGTTACGACCAAGCGCGCTGCCGGATTATCCAGGTAGTTTGATTTCTTGTACACCTGCCCGTCACGAACTGCGTAGTCGGGAATGAATTCGGCGAAACGCACCGTGGTATCGGGGTCGAGAGAAACGGCTTGATTCAGGGTCAGTCCAATTTCCTGCTTCTGGCCGGAGCCGTCGCTCGGAGCCGCGATCAGCGAGAACCTGTCGATCTTGCCATTCGGTCCGTAGCTCGACTGGTAGAAGCGGACTCCGCTGTAGAGAAGCGGATCGTTGACGACAATCTCCTTCTTCTGCACATCTTGTCCGTCTTTGACTACGGCCAGATTAGACCACCACTTCTTCGGAGTGCCGTCCTTGTAGTCTTCCTGACCGGCCGAGTCGCAACGAATAGCGAAGGGGAGGGTACGCGTGGTGCCGTCGCGGATTTCAATAGTGTTCGAGGTCTGGCCCTCATCGAGACTGAGATAGCCACGCCATCCCCAGATACCGTCCACGATGGTGCCAAAGAAAATTAAAAGAAGGCTGGCATGAACGATATAGACGGCGAGTTCGGAGATGCGATGCCGTTCGGCAAAAATTCCGAAGTGGTCTGCTCTGACTACACGCTCGGGCTTGTATCCCATGTCATGCAGAGCGCGCTCCGCAGCTACTAAACCCGATTCTTCGTCGGCGATGGGGAGCGATTTCTGCGGACGTAAGACGTGGCGAAAGCTTTCGTCCGGATATTTGTAAGGACGTGAGAAATAGCGCCACGAGTTGGGGAAACGATCGATGGAAGCGGCGATGATGGTGACACTGACCAGGACCAGCAATCCGAGGAACCACCAGGCGTGAAAGACGTCGGTGAGTCCGAGGGCATCGAGTACGCGGAGCAGATGCGGGGAATAGGCGTTTTGCATCTCGTCGGCTTCGGTGGCCGGACGTTGCAGCACGACGGTTCCGACGGCAGCGAGTATGACGACTAAGATCAACAACACCACGCCGGTTTGAATGGAGGCGATGGTGCGCCACATTTTGTGGCCAAGTGAGCGTAAACCTGAGGGCATATCTTCTCCCTATTCGCAGTCTTGAAATGCAAGTGCCGCGCCAGACGAGCTAAACGGTGTAACAGACACACGTAGTGGCACTTAGCGATTATGGGCGATCAGTACCGAGGTTCAATTTGGGCTAAAACGCGCACTCAAACCGAGCTCGGCGGGAATTTCACACATCACAGTAGCCCGGTGACGCCGCTCACCCACCCTTGTGATGAGCCGAATGCTCGGCCCCAAAAAGTGCTGCCACATTATGTGACGAACATCACATAACCCTGTGACCATGCCTATTCCCCGCATCACCAGGCCAAGCTTTAATCAGTTGTGGTTGGCACGCATACGACCTCCGAAGCGTGCGGGGAGTTTGAAGCTTTCGGAACTATTTAGGGCATGGGGCATTTGACCAAAGGGATGAGGCAGAAGGCCCATTCGCGGTTCTCAATTCATGACCAAAAGCTTCCAACGAAGATCGAAGCATGTTCCCCAACTTATTTTTATTCAGTGATTTGCACTTCTGTTGCAACTTTAAACAGTCTTCACTGTGGTACGGTATGCGTCGTGCACAAGGACCCGTCGGAGGCCACGTGATCCCACTCCCCCAACTCATTTGGTTCCGCAAGCAGGCCGCTGGTAATGGCGATCGTAGTTTTCGTTTATTTGTCCTAATTTTGTTGGCTGTGGTGGCTCTTCTTATCTCCCGTGCGACAGCAGCCGTTCATCCGGTTCCACTCGATCCAAAGACCGATGCTTCCAAGTGCCTCGAATGCCATGAAGACAAGTCGAAGGGCAAAGCTGTTCATTCGGCCATCGCTATGGGTTGCCTGAGCTGCCATGAAATTCGAGTGAACAAGGATGTCACGCGGGTAAAGCTGATCACTACAACTCCGTACGGGCTCTGTCTCACTTGCCACGCCGATAAAGATGCTTCTCAAATCAAGGGCTCGGTTCATCCTCCCGCAGTGCGCGATTGCCTAAAATGTCACGATCCGCATACGTCGGATAACAAGAACCAGTTGCTGAAAGCGGAGTCAGGCGACAAGAAAGATAATCTCTGCCTCACGTGCCATAACGAGGGCGTGAATGTTCCGGAAAAAGGCAGCCGTCATGCCGCGCTCGACGGGGGCTGCGATACCTGCCATGTCACGCACAAAACCGGAGCGGAGCCGACGTTGGAAAACCGCTTTCACCTGACGAAGTCGGCGCCTGCGCTGTGCCTAGATTGTCACGATCCGAAAGATGCGGACTTGCAGAAGGCGCATCAGAACCAGCCGTTTGCTACGGCGAACTGCCTGCAATGCCATGACCCGCATCAGTCCGCGGCGCCGAAGCTGATGGCCAAGTTTACGCATCCGCCGTTTGCGGACAAGAGTTGCGACACCTGCCATGCTCCTGCGAAGGACGGCAAAGTGGTGCTGACGCAAAAGAACGTCAAAGACCTTTGCGTTACCTGCCACTCCGACAAAGCGGAGCTGATCGAGAAGGCTAAGGTTCAGCATCCGGGCGCAGCCGGAGATTGCACCGACTGCCACAATCCACACGCCAGCGCTTTCCCGAACTTGCCGAAGACGGATCCGGTGAACATTTGCCTGGGATGCCATAGCGAAATCGCTGACTTGGAAAAGAAGTCCGTGCATCACCAACCTGCGTTCGTGCAAGGCTGCGGAATTTGCCATATGGCGCACGGTGGTGACAACGAACACCTTTTGCGCGTGGCCAGTCCGAACAAGCTTTGTCTCGAATGCCATGGTCCCGACGCAAAGCCGAAAAAGCTGGAGAGCGAACATCTGGTTTCCATCTTCGACGGCAACGTTCTGCTGCCGGAAAACTACTTCTCCAAGGTTCCGGTGCTAGCGCTACAGTACAACCTGGGACATCCGGTGGAGAGGCATCCAGTCTCGGACGTGATGGATCCTCTGGACATCACCAAGGTCAAAACGCCTTTGAACTGCCTGACCTGCCATCAGCCGCATGCCTCGGCGCAGCCCGGCTTGCTGGTGAACGACCAGGCTAATAACTCGCTGTTCTGTGCGAGCTGCCACAAGAACCTGAAAAAATAGCAGAGAATGGAATCAGTTATGAGAGAAAACGTTGATTCGAAGAGAGACGCAAAAATGAGCGAGCAAGTCCACAAATCGACTCAGCCGCGAGATGGCTGGGTGGCATTGGCAATATTGATGGTTCTGGGGTTGCTGTGTTCCTCTTTCGCTTTTGGTTCCGACAAGGACAAGAAGAAGGACCAGTCGGCAGCGCCGCCTAAGTCGATTTATGACTTGATTGACAAGTCTAAGGTGGTGTGGCCGCAGCCGCCGAACATCGCGCGGGTGAAGTACATGGACTATTTCGCGGGCGAAAAGCTTCCTGACTTCAGCGCTCAAGCGACGAAGCCAAAGAGCAGCTGGATGGACCGGCTGGCAGGGACGAGCCCAGACAAGAGCGACAATCCGCTTAAGAACCACTTCTTCATGGGTGAACCGCATGGGCTCGCGGTCGATTCCAAGGGCAGGCTTTACGTTGCCGATGGCAAGGTGGGCGTTATCTTCATCATCGACCCAGAGACTAAAGACACGACGATGATCAAGAACGGCAAAGATGCCTCGTTTGTGCTGATCAATGGATTAGCGATCGACGATTCGGACAGGCTTTTCGTCTCGGACTCTCAGGCTCATCGGATTCTGGTGTTCGATAAGAACCATAAGGGCGAAGCGGCAATTACTACTGGGCTGGTAACTCCGGCTGGAATGGCGATCGATAACGAGAATCGGTTTCTCTATGTCGCGGACATTGGACTGGATCAGGTGCTGGTATTTGATGCCGACAATCTCACGCCTATACGCAGGATCGGAACTGCGGATACAAAGCACGAGTCGAATGCCTCGGGAGACTTCGCCAAACCTACTAGCGTAGCGGTCGATCAAGACGGAAATGTCTACGTCGCTGACATGCTCAACTATCGGATCGAGGTGTTCGATGCCGATGGCAAGTTCATACGCGCGTTCGGGAAACATGGCGATGGTCCTGGCTATTTCGCTATGCCTAAAGGAGTTGCGGTCGACTGCGATGGACACATCTGGGTGACGGACTCGATGCAGAACCGCGTCCAGCTGTTTACCCAGGAGGGCGATTTGCTAATGTGGATGGGTAACAAGCAAGGGGTTCTTCCGGGAACGTTTTCGGGTTTGCAGTATGTCTTTTTCGACAACAAGACCGATCGCGTCTTTACTTCCGAGACGTATCCGGGGCGCGTGCAGGAGTTTCGCTATGTGACGCAAGATGAGGCGGAGAAAGAGCTGGCGCGGCGCGAGGCGCTGAAGGCGGCGGGCAAGAGCCCAACCACTAAACCGGAAAAAGCGATTCCGGCACCATTTCCTACGCAGGAGAAGCAAGGGGACAGCGGCAAGAGTCCGACGAAATAGCGCGACTACATATTCGGCATTCTTGTGTCTCACTCTGCGACGGGCAAATTGTTATTTCGGCAATTTTGCGGGGTACCCCCTCCCCCCAGCTTCCATTGGAATCATCGGGTTAGCGCTATTTTTGTTCCAGATCTTTGACTTTAAAGGAGTTATAGTCAAAGTCTAGAGAACATTGGGGTTAGTAGCGTTACTTACTTTGAACTGCTGCTTACTTAGTAGTCCTTATTATACACCGTCCTGTCAATAGGTTTTCTTGATCGACTTCACATTCGTATCTTTTTACTTGCCTCTCAGTTTATTTGCCTCTCAGTGAGCCCGGGCCAGGTCAAGGGCAGCGGGCGAGGGCGCCCGCTCTACACGAACCGTTTGGGGAATTTCACACCTTCACTGTGGGAGAAGGCTCAACTGAGCGGGCTGCTGGCGGTGCTTAAATTTGCAACACTTCTGATTGGCTCAATTAAATCAGATAGTTGGGATTGGCTTTCAATAGTTTAGAGGGTTCAGTGCGCGGTTACGATCGTGCAATTCCTACTGCCGAGGAACGGGACAGACCAGGTCCAGTCCTAAGAGTTCTAAATAATGGAGGCAATACAATGAAGAAGGTATTATTAATTGCTTTACTAGTGGTTATGGCTTCGGTGATGATGCTCGCCCAGCCAAACCAGGCGGCACTTCCGACAACGAAAGGAGCTCCCGGCGCCGTCGCACCCACGATCGACGTGTTGGGCGCTCACCAAAACTACGGCCGCGGTTGCGCGGGCTGCCATGCTCCGCACAGCGGCAATCGTGGCGCGGGCGGCAACGCAATAACCGGCACTACCACCGACCCGTACAGCGGCATCAATGCCCTGTTTGCCCAGGATATGGGACCACTGTGGGGCCAGACGTTTGATTTCAGCGACATTTCCAACACCGGAAGCGCCAACAAATATATTCTCGCCACCGCAGCTAACGGCAACCCCACAGTCATGACGGCGCAGCAATACGCCGATATGCGTGGCGTAGTGATGTGCCTGGCCTGCCATGACGGCTCAGTTGCAAAGGGCGCCATGATGCAGAACTGGGCCTTTGAAGAGCAGATCGGAGCCCTGCCGGGTTCTTACGGCGCGGCGAAGATCCCGACCTTGCTGGGCGCAGATGGCTCGACCGCTGTCGGCAGCCTTGGGTCCACAGCTGGAAACTACAACAACGACCACCCAATTGGCGAAAGCGCGACGATCAGCGCGGTTCTGGGCACCTATTACAACAACGCGACCAACGGCTTGAATTATACGATCGCCGCAGGCTCAATCACGGGAGTCACGGCCGCCGGACAGTATGCACAGTTTGTAACTTCCTACGGCGCGCCAGCCCTGCTGAAGGGTGCGCACTCCTACGGAACCCCGGTCACCGCTACTAACGTTCCCTACGTAGTTTGCACGACTTGCCACAACCAGCACGCGATGAACGTGTATGCCGTGGTGGGCGCTGGGAACAACATCGCCGGCAACACGACCGGAACATACCAGACGTACTTCTTCATTAACGGTCCGTACAACCCGAACACGGTCAACATTCCTAACGGATCGGCTGCTTCCACAACACAGTTCTGCCGCCAGTGCCATTTTGGCGAGTCGAACGAAGCCAGCGGCGGAACGCTGCCGACGGTGTTCTAACTTCTTCATCTTCATCGATGGATCGGGGGAGGGGGATGTTTCCCTCCCCTTTTTCGTTTTGGTGCAGCGGCGAATCAGGGTAGCGGCGGTTATGGAGGGAATAGGGGTCTTTCGACTCCACATGGTCTTCGGCTTCGCCGATGACCATGTTCCGCTCAAGATGACAACTTGGATACGGCCCGGGGGCCGAATCCCCCATGTTTACAGTTACCTTGGGTTATTTCACCTGATGGATTGCGGGAGTTGGCCCATTCCTCCGGTCCACGGCTGCTCGAACATTCTTAACAGCCTTCCAACTGCCTGCAAACCGTTGCAGGCTAATTAGTTACCAAGTATCGATAAATTTCATCCTGGCTTAACGAAGGGCAGATGCCGTGCACATGACTGTGTGATTGTTCAGGTTTTACGAGGAGTTTCAATGAAATACCGATTTCAGATCGCGGGGCTGGCGGTTTTGTTGGCGTTCATGGCAATTGATGCCGGGGCGCAGATGGTGGCCTCCCATGCTCCAACTTCAGCGGCGGCGGCTTCAGCGGCGACTTCAGTGCCCAGCAACTCATTTCCGGCGGCGGCCAAGGCGGTGAATTCTGGCGCTGACGCGTCGAGCCTGCTGGTGACGGGCAAGACGGTGGTGAAGGTGAATGGGGCGGAGTTGACGGATCGCGACCTGTTGCGGGAAATGTTTGCGCTCTTCCCTTACGCGAAGCTGCATGGCGGGTTTCCGAAGAAAGAAGAAGCGGAGATCAGGCAAGGCGCGATGCAGATGATCGTCTTCGAAGAGCTGGTGTATCAGGAGGCGGTGCGGCGGAAGATGACGATTGCGGCGGCGCGCTTGAATCGTGAAGAGCACAACTTCAAAGGGCAGTTCACCAGCCAGGAAGAATTCAACGCGTACCTGAAGACGGAACAGGGCGGGTCGGAGGCGAGGCTGCGGCAGATGATCAAGCGCTCGCTGCTGATCGAGGCCATGCTGAAGCTGGAAGTGGAAAACAAGTCGGTGGTCACCCTGGCCGAGGCACGCAGTTATTACGAGAAGAATCCGAAGGCATTTGAGCACGGCGAGACGTTTGCGCTACAGACGATTTCGATTATCCCTCCGGAGCAGGCGAGTGCTTCCGTGATCGAGGATGCGCGCAAGAAGGCCGAGAGCATTCTGGCACAGGCGAAGGCGACGAAGAATTTCGAGCAGTTCGGGCTGCTGGCGGAGAAGGTTTCAGAAGACGACTATCGGGTGGATATGGGCAACCGGAAGGTGGTGAAGAGCGAGAAGCTGCCACCGGAGGTGGTGAAAGTGGCGCAGAAGATGAAGGTGGGCGAGGTGAGCGGGCTGATTCCGCTGGGCACGGCCTGGACGATTATCCGAGTGAATGCGCACACGGCTCCGGGGAAGGCGACGTTCGCGGAGGTCAAGGCGAAGCTGATCGACGATCTTCAGAAGCGGAAATATGAACAGTTGAGAGTGGGGCTGGATAAGAAGCTGCATGAGAATGCGCAGATTCAGGAGCTGTAAGCGGGCCTCAGCGGCTAAAGCCGGCGCTGAAAACAAGGGGTGATCGCAGCGGTAAACCGCTGCGCCACCCAAAAGCAAGTGCGAACTCAAAAACTAGGGCGAACTAGAGAGTAGCCGGCGGGACGCCGGCGCTACGGGGATTCGGAAAAGTGGGACGGGGATGGGGCGAACTAGAGAGTAACCGCGCGAGGGAGTTTTGAGCTTTCATAAATACAATGCGCGTTTGCTGGGATCGGGGCTGGCATTCTGGGTGATTCTCGAGAGGATGCTTCCGACCATCCTGACGACGGCGATGCTTTCGATCATCCTTACGAGCATCCTCACAAACCAGGGATGGGCGCAGATCGAGATTGGCAGCAACACCAGCGTGAGCCTGACCGGAGACCTGGGGTTCGGCTATAGCGGGGATTACGGCAACGTCGAGGGTTCGAGTCATGGCTTTGGCCTGAACGGCGATGCGGTCGCGCAAGGGTATTACTACAGCCCGAAGTTCCTGAACTTCTTCGTCGATCCTGTCTACAATCGCTCGCAGGCGAATTCGGGGCAGGGCTCGATTACGGACGCGAGCAGCGTGAATGCGGGATTGAACCTCTTCAGCGGCAGCCATTTTCCAGGGTCCGTCTCATTCACGGAGGGGTTCAACGGCAGCGGGAACTATGGATACGGCACGACGCCGGGACTTACTACCACCTCGGGCAGGTCGCACAGCTTTGGTATCGCGTGGGCAGAACTCATTCCGGGCGCCGTTCCTTTCAACGTGCAGTACTCGCAGACGGCCTCGTCATCGTCGATTTTTGGCACCGATCAAAACGATCAAGTGGGCACGAAAAATCTCAATATGTTCAGCAACTACAAGCTCGATGGCTGGTACATGGGAGCGCGGTTCAACGATACCTGGACGCATACGGATTTGCCGGCAGTCCTAACCGGCGACGACCAGGCGAGCATCGGGGACACGAATTCAAAGTCATTTAACCTCAACGCGACCCACAAACTGCCGCTGCGAGGCTCGTTTGGAGCGAACTACTCATGGTCCGATTTCAGCGGGGAGAGTAACGGTTCCAGCGTCACCGGCTCGAACCAGATGATTACCGCCAACGCCGCATTCGCGCCTACGGACAGGTTTACCTCATCGTTCCAACTCAATTACGACAGCAACCTGTCGGGAGAGATTGAACAGCAACTCGCCAGCCTTGGCGCAGTCAATCCGCAGGTCAACCTGGGCCAGAGCAGCTATTCGATTTCGATGAGCAACTTCGACAATGTGGCGATCACCAAGAGCTTGTCGGCCGGGTTCAGTATTGGACACATCGAGCAAGAGGTGTATGGCGAAAGCGTCTCAGCAACGCATTTCAGCGCGGTCGTGAACTACCGGTTTCTGAAGCCGCTATGGGGGACGGTGGTGGTTTACGCGGGCATGAACGACCAGGCGACGGACGCGGGGAACCAGGGAGCGGGCCTGGTGGCGGGAGTGAATTTCAATAAGCAATGGAGCAATCTCGAACTAAGCGGAAGCTTTGGTTATGCGCAAGATGTGCAGACGGTGCTGGCCACGCAGGTGACTTCCAATTATTCGTATCTGGCGACTGCGCAGCGGCGCCTTGGCCGGAGGCTGCGGTGGATGGCGAACTTCAACGGTTTCCACACAGGGTTAGGAGAGCAGACGGGGGAGAGCGCGCATTCAGAATCCTACGGAACGAACCTTATCTACAAGAATTATAACGTCGGAGCGACTTATGGTCATACATCGGGAACAGCGCTGCTGACGGCGAGTGGACTGGTGGCGGCGCCGGGTACGATTGCGCCAGTGCTGACGGGCAACCAGTACCTGCTGGACAGCGGGTCATCTTATTCCTTCAACTTTACGGCAAACCCGATGCGCAGGTTCTCGATCAGCAGCAGTTACACCAAGACGATCAACGACAGCATGGCTCAGTCGCTCACCACGAACAGCGGGTCGAAGGTGATTGTGGTGTTTACGGAATATCAGTTTCGCAAGCTGATCTTTACGGCGGGCTATACTAACTTGAATCAGATAGTGAGCTCGTCGGGGTTGCCGGAGGCGAGTTACACGAATTTCTACGTTGGACTGCAACGATGGTTCAAGGCGTTCTAGGGCGATGCACTGCGGGTAACTGGCGGCGGCTCTGTGTGTGCATCGTGATGGCGGCGGGGCTGGGCGCGCCAGCCTACGCGGGCAAGGCCAAAATTGAGAATAATGAGGCGCTGCAGGGGCCGGAGCTGCTGCTGGAGGGCGGGCGGAAGCTGGCGTTCGTGCGCACGTTTGGGGCGGACCGGGATGTGTCTCCGAAGCGGGGATTCTTTAAGAAGGTGCTGGATGTGGTGGCGGGAGCTCCGGACAGGCGGCAGACGATCAGGCCATATTCGGTGGCGGTCGATTCGCGGGGGCGGGCGATTGTGACGGACCCGGGGGCGATGGGGATCCATATCTTTGATTTTGTCAATCATAAGTATAAGTTCATCGCGCGCAATGATAAGGATGAGAACTCGATGAAGGCTCCGCAGTGCGTGGCGGTGGATGCGCAAGACAACTTTTATGTGACGGACTCGGAGACAGGGAGGATATTTGTTTTCGAGGCGGGAGGAAAGTTTAAGCGGATCATCGGGAATCTGAAGGGCGGAGAAGGCTATTTCAAGCGGCCTACGGGGATTGCGGTGGATTCGGCGGCGCAGCGGATTTATGTCACGGACACGCTGCGGAACAAGATTTACGTTTTGGATATGAATGGAAGCGTCATGCAGACGATTGGGAAGACTGGGTCGGGGAACGGGGAGTTTAATTTTCCAACGGAGATTGTGCTGCATGGGCAGGATTTGGCGGTGGTGGACGCAATGAATTTCCGCGTGCAGGTGTTTGATCGCAGCGGGAACTTCAAGTACGCGGTGGGGAATGTTGGAGACGGCGATGATCTGGGGAGCTTCTTCCGGCCGAAAGGGATCGGGTTCGATAGCGAGGGGCACTTGTATGTGGTTGATGCCGCATGGAGCCGGGTGCAAGTGTTCGATCAGATGGGAGAGCTGCTTTATTACTTCGGGGTAAGGGGAGAACGGGCGGGAGAGTTCAATTTGCCTTCGGGGATGTTTATCGATCGCAACGATGGCGTGTATATCGTGGACTCGTATAACAGCCGGGTGCAGGTGTTTCAGTATTACGGGAAGCGGGAGACGGGCGGGGGGCAGTAGGAATGAAGTTTTGGATGGCATGTGCGGCTCTACTGCTGGGAGCAAGCGTGCTGCAAGCGCAGTCGCTGTTTTCCGGGGATGTGCTGGGATCGCATAACATGGGACCGGGTGGGAACGGGCCGGTTTCGGGGGGGACTCTGCCTCCTTGCCAGTATTGCCATGCGCCACACTCAGGGATCGGCAAGGGACCGCTTTGGGCGCAGACTTATTCTTCGCAGACTTACACCATGTACCGCAGTACTACCGACCCAACCCAGACGATGTTACAGCCGCCGATTGGCGCGCCCAGCAGCCTGTGCCTAAGTTGCCATGATGGAACGATTGCACCGGGTCAGACAGTACCCTATGGTAAGACCCAGATGCAGGGCACTATGAGTACGAGCGATATTCTTGGAACGAGTCTGCTGAACTCGCACCCATTCAGCTTTAATAAGCTGAAGGATCAGGCCGACCTGGTGGCAAGTTTGATATCGAAGGGGCAGACACAGGATCCGCTGCAAAAGGTAACGCTAATCAACGGGAACGTTGAATGCGAAAGCTGCCACAATCCGCATATTCAAAATGCCGACCCGGTTTCGCTGAACTTCCTGGTGAGAAACAGTGCCGGAGGCACGATGTGTCTTTCGTGCCACGGAACTTCTCCGCGCACGGTCAATAGTGAGCCAAACCCGCTGGTGGCGTGGCCGAATAGTATACACGCCACCATTTCAAATGCGATTCTGCCAGCCGCGGATGTCGGACCCTACTCCACCGTGGCTCAAAATGCATGCACGAGTTGTCATGTGGAGCACAATGCCAATGGTCCAGCGCGACTGTTGCGCGGCGCAACTCCATCGCCAGCTAACATGGACTCTTATACGCAGAACTGCATAACCTGCCACAACGGCAACAGCAATATCACTCCGAGTGTGGCGAACGTTTATGCAGAATTTTCAAAGGTCTCGTATCATCCGTATCCGTCGGGGAATAGCACACACGATACAGCCGAGGCGATTCTTCTGAACAACAATCGCCATGCCACCTGCGCCGACTGCCACAACGCGCATGGGGCGCAACAAGTTACTACGTTCACGCCTCCGCCGCTCGTTCGTCCGTCTCAGACGGGAGTAAATGGAATCTCTGCGAGCGATGGAATCACGCCTGTTGTGCCGGCTCAGAATCAATATGAGAACTGTCTTCGTTGCCACGGGACGTTTGCAGGTGAGCCTACTCGATCGAAATTCGGGTATCTTCCGGTGCGGTACGTATCTAACCCAGCGGATCCCGGCAATGTCATCTCGGAGTTTGCGGCTACCGCATCCTCAAGCCACCCAGTAACGCACACTAGTTCCTCGACGTACCCTCAGCCCAGTCTTCTGCCTTATATGTCGAAATTGGATGGGATCACTCAGTCGCGACAGATGGGCACACAGATTTTTTGCACGGATTGCCACAACAGTGACGACAACCGCGAATTCGGCGGTGCGGGTCCGAATGGACCGCACGGATCCAAATGGACACACCTTTTGGAGCGCCGCTATGAATTTAGCCAGGCGCCAGGTCCCGGTCAGCGAATTACTAACCTATTCCCGAACCCTGATCTCACGGTGAATGGGCCTTACGCGATGTGCGGCAAATGCCATGATCTCGCGGGAAATATTATCCAAAACACAAGCTGGTCTCAGCACTCCGTCCACATCAAGGCTGGTTTTACTTGCTCCACTTGTCACACTGCGCATGGAATCTCAGGCAGAACTGGAACCGTCACCGGTGACCGGCTCGTCGACTTCGACTTGAATGTAGTTGCTCCGAACGGCGGGATGCCTATTTCTTACAATGGCACAACTGGAACTTGCGCGTTAGTCTGCCATGAGGTTGCCCACAATCCAAACGGCACGGTCGGACCTGCAATGGTGCGTGGCGGGCTCAGCCCCAGGCAATGAGGCTTGCAGACCCTGAGAGTCTGACGAGAAAATCCTTCGTATACTTGAGCGTGGCCCCAGCGGCTAAAGCCGCCTTTGATTTTGCGGCTTGCGGCGCGGCTGAAGCCGCACCCTTTCAAAGCGAAATCACAATCGGAGTCGTTGCGCAGGCTGGTAGAAGATAGCCGTTGCGAGTAACACTGGCGCGTTTTCTACCGCTTTGGTGGCTCCATTGGTTGAACTTAGGATGTTATGGTTTTCGAGCGTGAAGGAAACGAGAACTTTTGCCGGTCAAACTGGACGGGCATGAAGACATGACACAATTCCGTCCAATGCTCGACGGTCGTCGCGCGAGACTAGCTCTTTTCATTCTGGCGCTTTTATATGCGTTCGTCGCAGGGCTCCGCACTCTGGGTGATTTCGATCTGGGATGGCAGTTAGCCACCGGACGTTGGATCGTGCAACACGGGCATATACCATTTGCAGACGTTTTCTCGTATACCGCCTCGGGCACAGAGTGGATTTATCCGGTCCTATCGCAAATTCTGCTGTATCTCTTCTATGTAATTGGCGGGTATGGCCTCTTGTCCTGGCTGGGAGCGGCAGCGTGCGTGAGCACGGTCGCACTTCTGCTGCGGCGTTCTTCCACGTTAGGTGTTGTCCTAGCTATAGCCTCAGTTCCACTTATTGCTGCCTGCACGCCACCCAGAGCCGAGATGTTTACGGCAGTCATGTTCGCAGCATACGTAAACCTCCTATGGCACTACCACCAATCAGGGGAAGGACCGTTATGGTTGCTTCCGGTTCTCATGTGCTTATGGGTGAACTTGCATTTGGGATTCATTGCGGGTCTGGCAATGTGTGTTGCCTACATCTTGATGGAACTCGAGGATGCGATTGCGCCTTCGCGCAGACTCGGCGCTTTGCTTCGATTGAAGAAAGCAGCGCCGTGGCTCGTAGCCACGCTAGCCGCAACCGTGGTCAACCCATGGGGATGGCGCGTTTACGCAGCGATTCAACGGCAGGGCGGTATCGCTCAAACTCATAGCATGTGGATCTCGGAATGGCAAGGATTGCGGCTCACTCCCAGCGCGCTCGAAAAAGCACTCGCATGGCGCGATCCGGAGAGCGCCGTTCTTTGGTTGATATTCGCTGCCTGTATAGCAGTACTGTGTGCATTAGCAAAGCGACAGGTCGTGCCAGCATTCGTTCTGGCGAGTGCGATCTATCTTGTGATCCGTGCCATACGGATGGAGGCGTGTTTCGCAACAATCACGGTTGTGATTGGGGGAACGGTTTTATCGCAAACTTTAAATTCACTTTATAAAAATAGAATTGCGACAAAGTTGGAAATATCGGCTGGAAACAGAGTGTTTGCCGTCATCGTATCCGTTGTGGTAATCGCTTGTTTTGTGGGTGTCCGGGGTTTTGACCTGATCACGGATCGCTTGTATCTCAGCACTCCCTTCACATTCTCACTTTTTGGAGCTGGGGAATCACCGTGGCAGCCTCAGCAGGCGGCGGCATTCGTATTAAAAGAACAACTTCCCCGCAATCTGTTCAATGACTTTAATTCGGGAGGGTTCGTAGTTTGGAAGTTAGCGCCTTCGTACCCGGACTATATAGACGGCCGTTCCGTTCCCTTCGGAGGTTCGTTGCTGCTGCGCAACTCGAGCCTGCTGGAGGAATCGCTGGACTCAGCGGCATGGGGCAGCGAAGCCGGGACGCGGGGAATTAACACCATGCTCTTGTCCATGGATTACGAGGCTGGAAACGCATTGCGAAGCTTGGGCAGTTATTGCAATGCAGAGCGATGGCGGCCGGTTTTCTTGGACGCATTTGGAGCGGTTTTTCTGCGCGTCTCGCCGGAAACGACCGATCTGGTTCATCGCCTTCAAATCGATTGCAGAACTGTGCAGTTTGCAGATCCGCCGGGCACCGCGTCACGTGCAGCGCAATTTAGATATCTATTAAATGTGGGAGCTATCTTTGTCATCCTGGATCGAAATGACGAAGCGATGCAACGTCTGGAAAAGGCAGAACAAATTTTTGCGGATAATGCATTCTTGCATTATGCGAAAGGTATTGCGCTCGGGAATTTGGGGTTTGCGAAAGACTCTGAACGAGAGCTGCTCACTTCGATAAAGCTCGGCTCCATTGACGATGCGCCGGCGGCGCTGGCGCGAATGTATGAACAAGACGGCCGCTATGCGGAGGAGGCAGAGGTTCTGAGAAGCGCGGCAGATCAATCTAATCGATCTCATTGGTTGTATCTGATGCTTGGAAATGTCGAAATTAGGCTTGGACATGCAGACCTCGCGCTTAAGTCGTTTCAGAATGCAGAGCGGGAAAGCCCGTTTCGCGGAGAAGCGTATTCACTGGGAGAGGAATTCAGGTCGCAGATTGCAGCGGGGAAACAGCGTGCCATGTCGGCTCAGTGATTTTGGTGTCAGTACTCAGCTGATGCCGCAACCTGAGAATCGCTGCATCGCTTTCAGTTCGCGTGCGTGTGACACTAAGTCGTAATAAACCGAAGGAGTAGACCGCCTTCCCCTCAGGGGCTAAAGCCCTCATTGTCCTTGGTTCCAGGAGGCACGGCTGAAGAGCTTGCGGAAAAAGTGTTTCCCGCGCCGGAGTGTCACCTCAGCGGCTAAAGCCGACATCGAAAACAAAGCACTTATCGCAGCGGTAAACCGCTGCGCCACCCAAAATCAAGTGCAACAGCGCGTTTTTCCTCAAGCTGTGAAGCCGTGCCCTACCCAAAACGGTTGGTTAGAAAACCTCTACTCTTTGCGCGGTTAGCTTACTGCACAGTCAAGTTTGCCGTCGTGATCGTCACTGGGTTCGGCTGTGCTGTTGTCGTTCCTTGAATCTTGATGGTGTAGCTTACTGAACTAGTAGATGTGCCACTGCCACCTCCGCCGCCACAGGCAACCAGCGCGGCTAGAAGAATGCACAACAGGACGAGCCAGGCCCAGCGACTTTGCCGGTTGCGTGGCTTGGCGCCGAGGAGCAAGAAACCAGCTAGTGGAATGAAAGCGGCATACATTGGTGAGGCATGCCAAAATCCGCCTGGTTTCTTTAGAGACGCTGAACTCGCGGGCACGCTTACGGCGAGTGTAAATGGTACGGGGCTGCTGCTCGGAGTAATGGTTGCTGGTGTAAAGGTGCACGTTGCACCCGCCGGCAAGGAACTTTGTAAGCAGGACAGCGTGATGGGCTGGCGGGGACTTCCGCCCGTCACTGTGACCGAATACGTTGCCGTTCCGCCCGGGGAAATGGCTTGGGCCGCAGGTTGCGTTGCCGTGGGCGCCGCGACAATTGTCACCTGCTCGGTGCCAATGGCAGTTGCGTCCGCCTGCGAAACTGCTTCGATGGTGATTGTTGCCGGCGAGGGCACACTGGCGGGACCGGTGTAGTTGCCCGAAGTGTCGATGGTCCCGAAGGTCGCGTCGCCTCCCTGCGAGCCCTCGACATACCACGTCACCGCGGTGTTCGAGGATCCGGTCACGGTTGCGATGAATGGTTGCGCAGTGCCGGTATAAACCTGCGTGATAGTTGGGCTGGTACTTACGGTGACGGTCACAGTCCCACTCGGACTGGCGATCGTTGCCGAGGCCGTTCCTGTAGTGGTGTTATCAACCTGGGAAAGCGCGGATATTGTAACCGTGGCTGGAGAAGGAACTGCAGCCGGAGCTTGATACAAGCCGGTGGTCGAGATTGTCCCCACGGTTGAGTTGCCGCCGGCGACTCCGTTGACGAACCAGTTCACAGCTGTATTGGAATTTCCGGTCACGGTCGCGGCGTATTGCAATAGCGTAGCGACCACCACGGTTGCGGTGCTCGGTGCGACGGTCACAGTTAGGGGAGCGGGAGCTAGTTCGCGGATGCGCGAGTTATCTGTGTCGGCGATAAACACCTTACCGGCGGAAGTGACGAACACGCCCGACGGGAAATTCAGTTCGGCGCTGGTTGCGGGTCCGCCGTCGCCGGAGAAACCAGGCGTGGGGAAACCGGCTGTGGTGGCGGGGATTCCGGCTATGGTTTGAATGAAGCCAGTGGAGGCTACGACTTCGCGAATCGCGGCATTTTCGGAATCCGCGAGGAAGATGTCGCCCGAGGTGTCGAGGAACACACCGGATGGGTTATCCAGAACAGCACTCGTGGCCGCGCCGCCGTCGCCGGAGAAACCGCCGACTGGGCCGATCGTGCCAGCGACAGTTTGAATTATTCCAGTCGATACTGAGACCTTGCGTATGGCATTGTCAGAGCTGTCTGCGATGAAGATATCGTCGTTGGTGTCGACTGCCACACCGGCGGGTGAAGATAGATAGACGGTATTCGCGGTGTTGGCAACATTGCCGTCGCCACATGATGAGGATGTCTGGTCCTCGCCGCAATCGAGTTGGGGGGTTCCGGCGACGGTCAGGATCATGCCGGCTGGGACTGAGATTGGACCAAAGGTGAGCGCTGCAGTGCCGTTATTGACGACGCGGATTACGTCGTTGGCATTGTCGGCAATGAAGATGTTTCCGGAGATGTCGACGGCGACGGCATAAGGGTCGTCGAGTTCAGCGCTGAGGGGTGCGACGTTGTCTACAAAGCCTTGCGTGCCATTGCCGACGACGGTTTGGATGTCTCCAGTTGAAGCCACAACTTCGCGGATCACGTTGTTGGCGGAGTCGGCAATGAAGATGTCACCTTGGGCATCGACGTAAACGCCCTGAGGAAAGTTAAGTTCCGCTTTGGTAGCGAGCCCCGTGTCACCGGAATAGCCAGCCACGCCGTTGCCAGCCACAGTTTGAATATCGCCGGAGCTGGCGAGAACTTCACGAATCACGGAATTACTTGTATCGGCAATGAATACGTTACCGGCAGCATCAACAAAAACAGCGCCTGGGTCGTTTAGCTCGGCCTTCGTGGCCGAGCCGCCGTCGCCGGAATATGCTTCCGTGGCGTTTCCGGCAAAGGCCTGGATATTTCCGCCGGTTACTTCACGGACCACGAAGTCCTCGGTATCGGCGATGAAGATGTTGCCGGAGTTAAGCGTGACGCCGCCTGGGTAGCTGAGTTGGGCGCTGGTCGCGGCGGCTCCGTTGCCGCAGCCGGTGGTGGCATAGGTCTGGCAATCGGTTCCGAGTGTGCCCGCGACGGTTGAAATTGTGCCACCGGAAACAACTTCGCGAATGGCGAAGTTCGCGTAATCCGCCACGAAAATGTTTCCCGAGGAATCGACGAAGACTCCGGTGGGCAGGCACAGAAATGCAGCGAGCGCGGGCCCGCCATCGCCAGTCAATTGGCACTGGGAGCCTTCCATGGAATCGTATTGCGTACCGGCGACTGTCTTGATATAGCCAGCTGGAATTGCAGTGCCGGCGATGGTTACGGGTTGAGTTGACGGATTCACGACGCGAATTACCGAGTTGAACGTATCCGCGATGATGATGTTGCCCGATCCATCGACAAAAACACTTTCGGGAAGGTCGAGCTCTGCAGTAGTGGCTTGCACGCCGTCTATGTAGCCTGGGGTACCGGGCGTGCCGGCCACGGTTTGAATGTTGCCGGTGCTGGCCACTACTTCGCGAATGGTGGAGTTGCCTTGGTCGGCGATGAAGATATCGCCGGCGCTATCTAAAAATACGGAGTAAGGCAGGCACAAGTACGCGCTGAGCGCCGGACCGCCGTCGCCACTGGATTGGCACGCACTGGCGCCGCTTGCGTCGTAGTTGATGCCAACGACGGTTTGGATGTTGCCGGTGCTTGCCACCACTTCACGAATGACGGAATTTTCTGTATCGGCGATGAAAACGTTTCCTGAGCCATCAACGAATACGCCTTCGGGCTCATTAATAGCGGCGCTGGTGGCGGGCCCGCCATCGCCAGAGTATCCGAGGGTGCCGTTTCCGGCCACAACGGTGACCGTGCCGGCTGTGGAGACTTCGAGGATCTGACTCGCATACGATTCGGCGATGTAGGCATTGCCGGCGGAATCGAAGGCGATGCTCTCGGGGTATCCGAGGCTGGCCTGAAGCGCGGGGAGATTGTTGGGGCCGCCGCCAGCGATTGAGCTGATCGAATACTGGCCTAGCGATGTCTCAGGCGCGCAGAGGGCGAATGCGACGACGATGCTGAGCGACGCGAAAAACTTGAGGGAGGGCATGGTCAGTTCGCCTTTCCGCCGGACATGCGGTCCAGCCGAACTTCTTCTATAGCTTTGCGGCCTCCGGCACTTTCGACCGCGACGAGCAGCCTGACGTGTTTTCTATGACTCCATCGGCTGTACTCGGAGCGGGGGATGGTGAATTCCTGCGTGGTGCTCGTGGATGCGCCGGTGTGGACGACAAGCGAACACTCCTCGGTCGCGCTTTTAGCGGGATGAGAGGAACCCCAGAGCGTGAGGCGCTGAATGAGCAGGTCGCGCTGTCCGTGATTGGCCAAGCGAAGTTGCAGCCGGATGCGAGTTTGAGGACCGAGGTCTGTCTTATGGACAACTTTGTATGAACCTGAGAAATGGGAAATCTCGCTGGCTTGGGCGAAACCGATCGTTAAAACGAACAGAAGAACTAACGAACCGGCAAGGGCGAGCAGATTAGAAATTCGAGGGATCCTGCGTTTCATATGAACTATCCATCCTTAAAACTGGGAATGTTCGAATCTGGGTATTCTTCCCGCGAAACGATCTGTTCCCTAAGATACGGATGGCAGGACGTGTGGGCAGTTTCGATCGTCACAGAGGGTTGTGATAACCATCACATATAGGCTGCCGAGCATATGGCCCACAAGAGGAGATCAGCTAGGGGTGTGGTCAATGAATGACGAGTGAAGCGATCATTGGGCGGCCTGGCTGGAGAATCAAGATTCTATTGGCAACGATGGATTTCAATGGTTTCCTGATCTATCGCATTCTATAGTGAGGTTACCCTCCGATTACAGACTTAGTTCTGGTCATCCTCCCGCACCCACTGGATTACTGAACACTGACCTGTGCAGCTCGCTTACGGGCTCGGTCAGCATCGCTGGGCCGGCCTTGTAGGTCATACAGCGCTCCTAATTCAAGCCAGTCGTCTTGCCTTTCCGGGGCGAGCTGTACGGCTTCTTGCTCCAATTCGACGGCCGCCTTGATATCCCCGAGAGCTCTCATTGCCATTGCTCGACCATGAGCCAGGGTGGCATAGAACTGCTTATGAAGTTCAATGCTGCTTCCCTTTTCTTTTTGGAAATTGGCCTGTGCGCGATCGAAAGCATCTAAGGCCTTAGGCGGCTGATTCGCATTAAGGTATTCAAATCCAAGTGAAAGTAGAGGCACAGAAGCGTGGTCGGTCGACAACTCAATTTCCCTCGTCCATGCTGCAATGGCTTGCGGTATCTTGTGTTCTTGCTCATATAGTTTTGCCAGGCGCGTCCAGTTCGCCGGGTCGGGCGCAAGACTGGCGGATGCCAAATACTCTTGTTCAGCGTCGTGCAAGTCCCCCAGTTTTTCTAAGAGATCCCCTCGCGTAAACCGAAGAGAGCCGCTATCGGGGAAAATTGCCAAAGCCTTCGATGTTGCGGTGAGTGCTTCCGGCGTTCGCCCTAGCGCATTTAGAACCGCAGCTGCATTCGCCCATTGGTTAAAGGATTTGGCGTCATTTTGAGTCGGGACAACGGCAGGAATTGGGGCAGTATCGCAGTTAATCTGCAACCGGGCGATCAGATTCTCGGTCGCCGAGGTGTGCCGAACAAATACTGCGGAACGTCTCATCCAGGTACACCGGTCGCCAGTCATTGCTAACGCAGAACTGCCGAAGAAGCGGGAAATGTTCTACAGCCCAGTAACGAGCCAGTGGAACAATGATAGCGTTGATACCATAGTGCTCAGCTTCTCGGTGCCACTCTGGCGAGTCTGGCGGTGTCTGAGTCAATTCGAAACTGCGCAGAATCAATTCCGGGTTGAACGGGCCTCCGCGTCCATCAACGTAATCCTGGTAGTTCTGGCCAAGCCGCCAAACGAGATAGCCACCTTCCATGTAGGTATTGAAAAGTTGCTTAGGTATTTTTTCGCGCTCGATGAATGCAGCAGCGCCCTCCGGGAACCACCAACTCAGTCCCGTTCCGAAAGAGGCCATGCCGTATGTTCCGGTCCTTCTCATGTAGGATCGATTTGTGACCAAATCGGTCGACCAGATGCACACCGCAAGTATGATTAGGCAGCAAACTCCCCCAGTGAGAATGGAATAAATCCTGGCGTTCGAAATCCTCGCTTGTAGGCTGGCAAGTGCAGAGTTGAATACTGACCCAGCAACAACAACCACAACGATGGCGAAGAAAATCAGAAGACGACCGTGACGGAGGCCGAGGAAGGCGGCACCGCACAACCAAACCGCCGCTGCGAACTGTCGTCGGACAAGAGCCAGCGGTACCGCAACCATGGTGGCTAGCATGAGGACAACAGTAGAATCATAGTTGTGAAGCGAGAGTCCTGATACAACGCCAATCCAGTCCAATCTGACCGGGCCCCATTCATCTATTAGCAGAGAGCGATTCGTCATAGGGTTCATGAGGTGACGCGTGGCTGCAAGCACTCCCCATCCCCAGGGATTTATCAGCGTCGCCGCGATCGTGGCGAGAAACCATGGCCAGGCTCGTCGAAGATTGCCGATGGCGCGTTGACGATGCTCCCGCCGTACCATCTCTATGCATTCCAAAAGAACGTATCCGATGAGCAGGCCCAACCCAGCGGCGAGTCCCAGATGGAGATTGACCCATGCCACCATCATCAACGGCAGAAGCCAAAGGCGGGAACGTCCGGTCTCATAGTATTCCCACAAAAGGGTGAGAAAAGCTGCGAATAGCACCACGGAGAAGATCTCCGCACGGGGAATAGTGCGAAGAGCGATTCGGGGAACCACCAAAATCGCCAGCGCTGCCGTTGCCCATGAACCTCGTCGGAGGAGCAAAGCAACTGTTCCTACACATGCTGCGGCTCCGAGCCACGATAGCAAAGCATAATTGCCAATAGAGTAGATGGCGTAGAATAAAACCCCCGAACCCACAGGATAAATCCAAGGTTGCCCGGCTGCCGTATACGAAAAAACATCAACGGAGGGGATTCGATGATGCTGGACCACCCACCGTCCGGTCGCGAGCTGCCATCCCAGGTCTGTATCCGTCAACGTGCGACAGCCTGCCAAGAACGCGTAGATCAAGGCAACAAGCGCTAGACAAAGATACCATCGGCTGTCGGATGGATTCGGCGACGTGTCACCGGAGTTGTGACCGGAAGGGGTTATATGGTGTGTGCCATCTCTAGACTTTCCCAGGCCGTTTTTCATAGCAGAGTTGCCGGTGAACGATTTTATAACCAATATTCACCGCTTCACGGGACGCCCCCTCTCGTTGAGAGGTACCGAAACTGCAGAAGCTACTGCAATGGCTTCGCCGGCGTGCCTGGCTTCACTCCCGCATGCTTTTTCGCCTGTGCCATCAGTTCCAGAACTTTATCTTTCGCTTCGTAGTTGGGATTTGTATCCAGCAACTTTTGCCATGCGGCCGTCGCTTTGTCGATATCCATTTTGCCCTGCCACTCGACGATGCCAAGGTTGAAGAGGGTGTTGGGCTTATTGGGTTCGTAGGTCAGCGATTTCTGAAATTCCTTGATGGCGGTGTCGGCTTCGCCGGTATACCAATACGCGGTCGCCATATCGGTGCGGACTCCCGCATTGGCCGGATCGATTTTGAGGGCGCGCTGGTAGTAGTCGATAGCTGTCGGATATTGCTGGGTGTCGTAATAGATATTTGCGATGTTGGCCAGCAGTGCGGCGTTCGATGGGTCCGCTTTGAGCTTCTCGATCAAGGGCGCGGCTTGGGTTTCGGCCATTTTCTGCATCTCGGCGGGACTCGGCGGTTGCGTGGCTTGATTACCCATTGCCGGAGCGGAAGCTGGTGTTGACGCGCTCGCGGTTTCGGCGGGGAGGGCCGGACTCTGGGATCCGCGAATGAACCAGCCGCCGGCGATTCCCACCAACAGACAGATGACTGCGAGGACGTAGGCTTGCACGCTTGTCCATTGCTGGGCGGCAAGGGGAGTAGGGGTTGGTCGATCTGTATGGGTGGTTGTCGTCGTCGTTGTCATTGTCTTTGCTCACTGCTCCTTCAGATTTATCGATACTTGGCGAAGCCAACTCCAGTCGGCCTCGTATCCTATCGCGTCGCGCCCGGCCTAGCTCTTGCTCTGCATACGGACGTCGGCTATCAATTTCTTCACCCTTGCTTTGCGGTCTGGGCTCAATTGCGGATTTGAGCTCAACAGCAACTGCCATGCCGCGAGCGCTCCCTTGGCGTCCTTTTTTCCCTGCAACTTCATGATGCCGAGGTTGAACAGGGAGTTGGCGTCCTTGGGATCGTAGCGCAGCGCCTGCTGCAGTTGGCTGATTGCGCCGTCTATGTCCCCTTGATAATAGAGGCAGGAAGCCATCTGGGTGCGAATGGGGACATTCTTCGCATCAATTTGCAATGCCTTGTCGTAATAGACTGCCGCTTCTTTGAACTGGTGGGTACCTTGGTACAAGTCTCCGACCTTGGTGAGAAGATCGGTATTGCTCGGATCGGTCTTCAGTTTCTCGAGCAGCGGCGCCGCCTTGGCGTCGGCCATCTGTTTCATCTGTTCAAGGCTGGGCATTTGGCCGCCCATTCCAGCTGCGGCGGGGGACGGCTGGGAAACGGCAGCGGTTACGGGTCGCGGCGGGGCGGGGGATTGCGATCCGCGAAACAGGTATCCAATCGCCAGCCCAACTATCAGGCTGATTGCCGCCATTGCATAGACCTGCTTTACTTGCCAAGCTGATGCCGTGGTTGGCTGCGCCTGGGTTTCGTTTTCCATTCCTGATGCCCCCTGGTCGATATTGGGCTTAAAGCTCGGCTCTTGAGCGATGTCAGAATATCTTGAACCTTCTGCCCGCTTACGGGATTGTATCGGCCCTTGTCTTAGTCTTGATTCTTATCTTTAAACTTGCATTCTTACCTTAAAGGCGGAACAGCCGAGGGGCAGCAATCCACGTCACTTGGGATTGTGATGGCGGTCACAACCTCGGACGGCGCGGTCGTGTTCAGTTGGGGAGTGCATTGAAGATGCTTCGCTTTGCAGGAGCTTCGTCAGGCAAGTCCGCAAATGGGCGAGGGTTTTACAGTTGATATAAGGGTTACGAAGGCCGCAATTTTCCATGCGAATTTCTGCTGACCAATGCTATCGCGTTGCTCGATTGGTACTGATTGTTCTGGTGCTGATGACGGCCTTATGCGCCGGCCTGCATACGGTGGGCGACAGCGATATGGGCTGGCATCTTGCGACGGGTCGCTGGGTGGTTGAGCACCGTCAAGTGCCGCGGACTGACGTGTTGTCGTTTACTTCGGCGGGCGAGCCGTGGATGTATCCGCCGTTCGCGGGAGTGTTGTTTTACCTGATTTACGGTTTGTTTGGGTATGCGGGGTTGAGTTGGTTTTGCGCGTTGGCTTGTCTGGCTGTCGTGGCTTACCTCATTCGACGAGGGGACATGTGCAGCGCGGTCTTGGCGCTACTTGCGGTTGGGTCCATCGCTACCCGAACCGGCCCGCGGGCCGACCTGTTCAGCACGGTTTTCTTCGCCCTCTTTCTGGGAGAACTTTGGGCTTACCACCGCGGAATGCGGTGCCGGATTTGGCTATTGCCGGTGATCATGCTCTTGTGGGTGAATCTGCATCCGGGGTTCATCGCGGGGCTGGCGGCTATCGGCGCTTATCTGCTAATCGAGCTCACCGATTTGCTGTTTGCGGAGCGGCGTCAGGCGGCGCTTCTGCGGGTGCGAGGGGCGTGGCCCTGGCTCGCGGCGTGCGGCGTGGCCACTTTGGTGAATCCGTGGGGAGTAAGAATCTATGCGGCTTCGCTCAATCTAGCGGGCGTGTTCGGGCCATCCCAAGGAAAGATTAATAGCAATATTGCTATCGGTGAGTTCATGGGTGTCCCCCTGTCCGCCCATTTGTTGTATCAGCTCATCGATGTGCGGCACGCTGAGTTTGGCTTTACATGGCTGGTTCTGCTGGCGGTGATTGTCGCCGGCCTGTTTTTTTTCTGGAAACGACAGTTCGGCGCCGGGTTGATTGTCCTTTTCGCGCTTTATGCCGCTTTGAATCACGTGCGCTATTCGGCGCTGTTTGCAATTTGCGTCGTGACTTTGGGCGGGGGGCTTCTCGACGCACTTTTCGCCAACCGCACGATTTTGGCGAGTGCCAGAAGTCTGGCCACTCCTGGCGGGGCGAAGCCCAGCCACCACACGGGCCGTGATTCTGGAAAAAACACCTCTCCGACTTCGCTTCTAATTCCTACGTCGGCTGCCATCTTGTTGACGGCTGTCTTTTGCGCGGTTGCGCTGATACAGATTGCTGACTTTGTTTCTAACCACACCTACGTCGTGTTTAATCCGGATTTGAGGTTTGGGGCTGGAGCAGCGTCGTGGTTCCCTGCCCGCGCGGTCGCTTTTATCCGCGACCGACGGCTTCCAAGAAATGTTTTCGAAGACTACGAACTTGGTGGGTATGCGGCGTGGAGCCTGGGCCCGAAGTATCCCGACTTTATCGATGGACGCGGGAACAATCCCGATCTGGGGATGGAGCAGTTCAACCTCTACAGCCAAGAGCCCGATTCCCAGGCGTGGCGGAATGAGGCTGAGCGCTGGAATCTGAATGTTCTGCTGGTGGCAACGGGCGGACTACGCGGCTTGCGAAATTTGGACGTTTACAAGTTTTGCCAAAGCGCTGACTGGCGTCCTATTTATATGGATGATGTTTCCCTGGTGTTTCTACGCAACACGCCGGAAAATTCTTCGTGGATCAAGCGCTTGCAGATTGATTGCTCTACGCAGGCGCTCAATCCTCCGGCGGATGTTTCACGCTCGGCACTTCGCGAGTTTTATGTGAATTCGGGAGAGCTATTTTTTGTTCTGCATCGGGATGTCGACTCGGAGGAGTCTCTTGGGCGCGCGGATGCGGTTTACCGGAACGATCCGAATGTTCATCTGCTGAAGGGACTGCTGTTGGATCGGCGGGAGCAATACGCGGAAGCCGAGCAGGAACTGCGCGCATCACTCGCTATCAACGAAAATGGGGGAGTCTGGTCTTCGCTGGCGTCCGTTTACGGGAAGGAGGGCCGCAACGAAGCGGCTTTGCAAGCTTTGCATCATGCGGCAGGGCTGGCCCTTCAGCCTTTTAATATCTACATGACCATGGGAAAGCTTCAGGTTGCTATGAGCCATCCGGCGGACGCGCTGGCATCTTTTGACAAGGCTGAGAAAAGCAGCCCGTACCGCGATGGCGCCGAATCGCTTTCGCCTGAGGTTTATGCTGAGCTCGCGGAAGGACGCTCGGAGGCGTATCGGCTTCTCGGGCAGTGGAATGAAGCAATCGCTTTCCAACAGGAGGCAATACAGAAGACGCCGGGGGTTCAGAGACGATGGGACAGGCTGGCTCGGCTTTACGAGGCAACCGGACAGGTGAAATTGGCCGACGGAGTGCGCCAGCAAATGCTGGAAATGCAAGAGGGCGAGAAACCGAATTCGACGGTCAGTAAGTGAAATTGGAGAACGTCAACATCCCCCCAATAATCTGCCAACGGGAACGGCAGATACACCGAAACGGATTCGACCAGATTCGCACGCGGACATTTTGCACGTCGGTATTATTCTCGCCTGTGGCGCTGCATTTCGCCTCATCTATCAGAGTTGCATCGATTGACTTACCCATTGTCTACCGCCTAAGATGGCCGAACGCCAATGATCGGCCGAGCTATTTCCCACTACCGGATCATCGAGAAGCTTGGTGGCGGTGGCATGGGCGTGGTTTATAAGGCCGAAGACACTCGACTACACCGTTTCGTGGCCCTCAAATTCCTGCCGGACGAAGTCGCCCGCGATCCTCAGGCGCTCAGTCGTTTCCAACGTGAGGCTCAGGCTGCTTCCGCGCTTAACCACCCCAATATCTGCACGATTCACGACATCGGGGAGGAAAACGGCCAAGCTTTCATCGCCATGGAGTTTCTCGATGGGTCAACGCTGAAGCATCGCATTACCCACCGTCCTCTTGAAGTGGGCCTGTTGCTAACTCTGGGTATTGAGATTGCCGAAGCACTGGAGGCAGCGCACGCGAAAGGTATCATTCACCGTGATATCAAGCCCGCCAACTTATTCGTGACCGAACGCGGACACGCCAAGATCCTCGATTTCGGACTGGCGAAGGTTATCTCGGAGCGCAGCAAGCTCATGGAAGTGGAGGCGGGCACGGCTGGACCTACGGCTGGGCCCTCCGTCAGGGTCAGCCTCGATCACCTCACTTCGCCTGGGTCTGCGCTGGGAACGGTAGCGTACATGAGCCCCGAACAAGCGCTGGGCGAAAACTTGGATGCGCGCACCGATCTGTTTTCCTTCGGCGTTGTGCTCTACGAAATGAGTACAGGCCACCTGCCTTTTGAGGGGGTGACATCCGCGGCAATCTTCAACGCGATTCTCAACAAGGTTCCAGCCGCACCCGTTCGCTTGAACCCCGAGCTTCCTTCGGAACTGGAGCGCATCGTCAACAAGGCGTTGGAAAAAGATCGCGATCTTCGTTATCAGAGCGCGGCAGATATGCGAGGCGACCTCAAGCGTCTGCAACGCGATCGGCAGTCCTCGTCGCGGATGTCAGTCGAGACAGGGGACTCCCCCGTCCAAGTTGAGTCCGCGAACGAGAGCTCGAGATCTACCGTTCTTACCCCCAAGACAGGGAATCGCCTTCCCCTTATTGGCGGTGCCGTCCTAGTCGCGCTTCTGGCAACAACGTTCGCTGGCTTTCTGATTGGGAAGCGATCCTCTACTCCGACCGTGCCCACCTTTCGCGAGCTAACATTCCGCCGCGGTGCCCTCGTGTCGGCCCGATTTGCTCCGGACCCGCGCTCGGCGATCTACAGCGCATCCTGGGAAGGCGCTCCGCAGGCAGTCTTTATCAGTTCGCCAAATTCCACCGAATCCCGGGACCTGGGACTCTCGCACACTCAAGTTCTGGCGATTTCCTCCGCCGGGCAAATGGCGGTGTTGCGCAACTTTCGAACAAGTGACAACATCTTCACGCACATCGGAACCCTGGCCCAGCTTTCCATTGGCGCCGATGCTCCTCGCGACTTACTAGACAATGTTGAGGAAGCCGACTGGACACCGGATGGAAGCGGGTTGGCTGTTATCCATGTCGTGGCCGGAAAGGGGCGACTGGAATACCCCATCGGCAAGGTCCTGTATGAAACCGCGGGCTGGATCAGCCATGTGCGCTTCTCTCCCAAGGGCGATCGCTTGGCCTTCATCGATCATCCACTGCTCGGCGATGACGGTGGCACCATCAGTGTCATCGACCTTGGCGGCAGGAAATCCGATCTGACGGAGCGTTGGGCCAGTGCTTTCGGCCTGGCCTGGTCGCCCTCTGGGGAGGAGATCTGGTTCACGGCGACCGCCTCGGGGTTCAGCCGATCCCTGCTCGGCGTCAGCTTATCTGGCAAGGTGCGTGAACTGCTCAGCGCCCCCGGCACACTAACTTTGCATAACGTCGGCGCCGGTGGCCGCGCCTTGATTTCGCGTGATGCCATGCGTGCCGGTGCGATCGGCCTGGCGCCGGGAGAAAGCAAGGAGCGAGACCTGAGCTGGCAAGACTGGACCGTTCCGGGTGATCTCGCTAAGGATGGAAAATTGTTTTTGTTCATCGAGGCAGGCGAGGCTGGTGGTGGCGACTATGCTGTATTCACTCGGGATACCAGTGGAGCGTCGGCGGTGCGCTTGGGACAGGGAACGGCGCGCGCGCTTTCGCCAGATGGTAAGTGGGCTTTAGTCTTGCGACAGAACATATCGACTCCGGATTTCATCCTTCTCCCCACCGGTGTCGGGCAACCACGAATACTAGCCTCCGGCAAAGTCGTGCCCAATAGCGGTATCTTCTTCGCTGATTCTAAGGGTCTCCTCTTCGATGGTCATGAACCCGGGCATGCCTCGCGCATCTACGTTATGAGTCTCGAGGGCGGCCAGCCTCGCGCTATAACCCCCGAAGGATTCAGCCTGGGGCGCTCCCAATCGCTGGCACCCGACGGGAAACGGATTGCCGCTATTACCGGCGATGGAATCGCCTTGGTCTCGGTGGATGGTGGCGAACCACAATTCGTGCGTGGTTCCCAACCCGGCGACGTGCCCCTGCTTTGGGCGAAAGAAGGACAGGTATTATTCGTCGGGCGCCGCGGCGATACCGCGTGCACGGTGTCTCGCCTCGATCTCCAGACCGGCGTCAGCACACCATGGAAATCGTTCAGTCCCGCGGATGTGGCTGGTGTGACGGGCGCTTCCTGTCCCCTTATTGCCGATGATGAGCAGCACTATGTGTTTGGCTACACCCGCAACCTATCTGACTTGTTTCTGGTGGAGCATCTCAAGTAAAGCAATGTCGGATGCGTTCGCCCAGCGGGAGCGTGGCTAAAGAGTTATCGGCAACTGGTGGAACAGGCAGGTCGAATTGTGTCACCAAGTGATTCGAGTAGAAATAACTGCACAACAAGGTGTAGCGAGGGGCTCAAGGAGACACAAGGCGTTTCGCCGGCAGGTAAGATGGCGTTTCCCGCGTAATGAAAATGGCGTTGAGTTGGTTACGGTCGCCCCGAATCTCGTCAACGCGCCAGCGGGCACGGCCGTCGTGCCACGGTGAAACACCCCCAGCGCGTGCCCTTGCTGCTTTAGCGCGGCCACGGCGAACCGCCCGATGAAGCCATTCCCGCCAATCAGAAGGATGCGCATAGAACGATCAAATAATCACAAGAAAAACGCATCCTGTTCCAGACAATTCTCTTGTTTCCACAACCCAAGCTGACAAGAAGAAGACATGCGTGGACAAGACGAGCAGCAGTGGAAGTTTTCATTATAGAGACGCGGAGTTTACGGCGGCTGGTTTCTCTTATCGGCGATGATCCGCAATGGCCCACTACGCTGCTTCTGAATGCAAAGAGAGAAAATAGATCGATATGCCTCGAGCCCTAATGACCCGATTGGTTTCCTAGGGGCCGGTAGAAGTCGGCTTCTTTGTGAACGGCACGAGGGTTGCCAGGAATTGTCGGATCCGATCGAGATCTGGTTCGGAAATCCTTTTGAACTTCACTCCAGTACCAATTCCCGCTGTGCTGTAGGTAACCTCGCAATCGGCCCAGCATTTGGTTTCCCCGATCCAGATACCTACTCTCAGCTTCGTTCCCGGAGGCAATGGGATAGACATTTCAACGTAGCATCCGCCGACGCTTAGATCCGCGAGCGTTGCCCAAAAGGACGCTCCGCCCTGAGTATGAAGCTCTACAGGATTGTGGCACTTGAAACGCGGATCTTTCCTCTGCTCCGCGACCCGTTGCTGGTAATTGTCGGGTGCAGGAGAGGGTAGAGCAAAATCCCAGAGAGGCTTTTCCGGGGCCATTTTGAGTAACCCCATATGCCCCGCTTTTGGCGTGCCCGGTTTGCCTATCCATTTGACGCGAAAGTGGACTCGGTTCTTTCCATACGTCAAACCGATCGTCTCCTCGAGTTTGATCTTGGCTTGGACGCCGCTCAGTTCGGCCCCCTGGTGGCTAACGTTGACCGTTGTCGCGTTCTCGGAGAAGACTTGGCCACTGCTGTTGGTCCCAAAAATACGCACCGGCAGCTGAATCTCTTTGCGCGGCTCGCGCCGTCTGCCCATTCCGTGGCCCCTAACGTTACAGGAAAGAGTAATAAGAGGTAAAAGTGAAAAGCCAGAAGCCCCTTCTAGCTCTCACAGCCCCACACTATATACCCTTACGTACCTCCTGGGGACTTCAGCTCCTAGCCTTATCCGCGCCTGGTCACCAACCGAAGGCCAATGCTGAGACTCATAACCGCGCGGGGAAAGACTAGCTTCCGGGTCGCGCACCTTCTTGCGGAGAATCTTTCCTCCTCGTGATGGTTCCAAATCTTTGCGTGATAGGATCAGCCGTCGAGATCGTTGACACTTCGTTGTAATGCAAGTCGGCGCTGATCTTCAAACAGACGTGCCGTAACGGCCCCGAAGATGAAGCCTCCGATGTGCGCCAAGTATGCTACCCCTCCCGTCTGCACATGAGCTACGGCGCCGGCACTAAAGAGTTGCGTGAGAAACCAAAAGCCGATCAGGAATGCGGCGGGGATGAAGGTGATCCGAAAAAACACAAAGAGAAACAGGACCGCGCGGATGCGATCGCGAGGATAGGTGACCAGAAACGCGCCCATCACCGCGGCAATTGCGCCGCTGGCGCCCAGGTTTGGGATGGTGGATTGGGGGTCGGCGGCGATTTGGGCAAGCATGGCCACCAGCCCTCCGCCAATATAGAAAATTAGAAAACGCCCGCGCCCCATTGCGTCTTCGATCTCAGGGGCGAAGGCCCATAGGAAGATCATGTTGCCGATAATGTGCGACCAACTGGCATGCATGAACATGGCGGTCAGAATCGTGATCAAGTGATGACCGGAAGAGATTTGGGCGGGGATCACCGACCACGCGGTCACGAAGGCATCGCCTCCAAAGAGCTCCTGAATAAAAACGAAGCCGTTCAGGAGGATGATCAGGATCGTGACAATGGGGATGCGCGCGGGACGCCGCGAGGCATCGCCCAACGGGATCATGCCTCCCATGCGATACCACTCCATTCATAGGGAAACGTGTGCACGGTTCCTGCCCCCGGCGTCCAGCAATTCGGCGCCTCGCCACGGCAGTTCTAACTCCGACCATGGCTACTCAGACCACGACTACTTAGACACTAAGCCGCTAACTTCGCTACCTCAGTCGTGGTCTTGCGCACCGCCAATGACAGCATCACGCGTGAAATGCCGCTGATGATCATGCTCACGCCCACGAGAATGCCGATTGCCCAGGCGGAACTCGACGGCCATTGCATGTAGATCATCAGCCCCAACAACAAGGTGATGATGCCGTCAACCAGCACCCAGCTTGATCCTCCCAATGAACGCATCTTGAAAAATAGAATGATGTCCAGGATGCCCTCAATCAGAAAGAGCGATGCCACCACTAAAGTCAGCGATGCCACGCCGAGCACGGGATGCAGGATGAGGTATGCACCGAAGCACACATAGGCGAGTCCGACGAGCAGCTTCCAGATCATGCTGCCGGCTCCATGGGCGCGAAAGGCGAGCATGATATGAACTATGCCTGCCAGGACGATGAGCCAGGCAATGGCCACGTTGACCGCCACGGCGGCGAGAAAGGGCGAACCAATCGCCACCATGCCGAAGACGATGAGCAAAACGCCCCACACGATGGATAACGTTGAGCCCTGACGTACGATATCGACGCCACTGTTTTGTGCCATGGAGACCTCCTCGGGTAGGCACACTAATCGTATCTCAAAAAGCCAGCTCGGTTGAAGCTCGAAGCGAATTTTCTGGTTCGCGAAGAAGGATGATCGAGCGTTGACCCCGCGCGCCTGCGCTTATCGCTTTACTTAAATGAAGGGAGAATCACAATGAAAACTACGAACCAAGCTCGAAGCGGCGATCATTCGATGCTCCCGTCGCAAGCCTCCAAACTGAGCCGCACCGGACGCAGACTAACCTTGACTGTCGCGTTGTTGTGTGGTCTCGCTGTTTTTGTGCCATCCCTTTTTGTGCTATCCATGGATTCCATCGCGCAGGCACAGACTAGTCATAACCAGAGCTCCACGGAGCACTCTGGCTGGGTACAGATTCCCGGCGAGTTAATCCGTCCCGATTGCGTGCACGAAATCCCCAACGGCGCAACGGTCGAGGTTCATGATGATCAAACTACTGTCGATGTGACCTTGGAGGGCGTGGTTATTGCGCACTACGATGCCTGCCGCGAAGAGGCTATCATCACCCGGCCCCACGTTCGCACCGAGGGCCTTGCCCACGCACCGGGCTCTGGCATTGGGCGGATTGAAGCCGACCTATGGAATGTGCCGCTAGGATCAAACGATGACATCGATTACCTGGCTGGCGCCTGGACCGTACCATCGTATCCTTTGGAGACTGGCGCTCTGATTTATCTGTTCAACGGCATAGAGTCATCGAGCGGGGGCTGGATGCTGCAGCCAGTGCTCCAGTATGGTATGAGCCCTGCGGGCGGCGATTACTGGGCAGTCGCCACTTGGCTTGTGAGCTCCAACCAAGCCTTCCACAGCCCGCTCAAGACTGTTTATCCTGGAAACTCGATCAAGGGTTACTCCGAGATGACTGCTATTTCAGGCAGCGCGAAGCATTGGGAGGTAGAAGCCAAGGATACAACAACTGGCGCTAACTCCTACCTATCAGCCCACATTTCAGAACAACACTGGACGTGGGCGTACGCTGGCGTCCTGGAAGCATACGACGTGACTTCGTGCGGGCAGTTCCCTTCAAATGGCAGAGAGGTGTTCAAGGGCTCAGTGGTAAATCACAGATTTCCGGCGTACATATCCCCGCCTCCGCAAGGATGGAATAGAGCCGTTTATTCTTACGCAGGGCCGTCCTGCAACTTTGCGATTGTCGCCGCCAGCGGGACACTACACTTCTAAACTAGCCCACCCCGGCCATTGGTTCTCCCGCGCCTCTCCCGCTCTAACTTCCTTATTCTCCATCGGTCTCCCGTCAATGTAGCCGAGGGCCCGCAGTGCTACCCGAAGCAATGATCCGGGCGATGACCCCCTTTTCCTCGCCTTGTCGCGTTACTGGGTGAACGCTTAAATCCACTCAATACGAGACGAAAGGAAAATAAAATGAAATCCCCGAACAACAATTTGCTGGTCAGCAATGATTCGATGCAGTCTTTATCCGTTTCCAAACTGAGCCAGATCGCCTTCAGGCTTACCCTGACTGCGGCGTTAGTGGGAAGCATCGCTGTCTCCGGACTCTCCAGCTACGCTAGCGCACAGGCGCGGAACGTGAGCGAAGTTGTCGCGGAGCACCCGAACTGGGCGCAGCTCCCCGGCGAGTTGATTCGACCAGACTGTGTCCATGAGATCCCCAAAGGCGCAAAGGTAGCGATCGGGACGGATGGCAACCTTACCGGTGATGTGACGTTAAACGGCGAACTCATCGCTCACTACGATTCCTGCCCCGAACAAGGCATTGTGACGCGTCAGAGCGCAGCCACTCAGAGCGCAGCCAAGACCGAGGCAACGAGCGGCAGCGGCTGGGTCGAAGACGACCAATGGAATGCGCCGGTTAGTTCGACCGATAACATCGATTACATGGCCGGCAATTGGAAGGTGCCCTCGTATCCGTCGGAGGCCAATGGCGGCCAAGTGATTTACCTGTCCAATGGCATCGATCCGGCGAGCCATAAGTGGTTTCTGGAAGCCGCGCTCCAGTATGGCTACAACGGCGCTTTTGGTGGCGATTACTACTCAATTGCAACCTGGCTGATAGGCACCAGTGTGGCATACTACAGCTCGCCGGATTATGTTTATCCGGGGGACTCGCTCTCCGGCTACACCGAGATGACCGATAAGTCTGGCAGCACGACCTATTGGGACGTACTGATCGTGGATAACTCGACCGGTGCTTCTTCCGAGGGCTCCTACTGGGTTTCAGGGCAGCATTGGACCTGGGCTTACGCTGGCGTCCTGCAAGTGTACAACGTATATGCGTGCGCGGAATTTCCGGCAAGCGGCCGCGAGGTTTTTGGCGATTCCGTGGTCGCGCATGGATTTCCCTACTACTACGAGTACAGCTACCCGAATTGGAAGGGAGCCGGCGGTGGCTACGACGGCCCGAGCTGCCACTTTGCTGTGGTCGCGGCCAGCGGGACGCTGGATTTCTAAAGTGACCTTCTAAACTCTCACCTCATCAGCCCGGGACGCAACAGAACGGTTGCTCCCGGGCTCCCGCCTTTGCGAACTGCCCTCGCAGCCAGACATTCCTTTTACAAATCCTTGCAAATGCACTTTCGGGTGCGATTCCACCAGGCACAATCCAGCCTGTGACCCCGTTTTCCCCGCCTTGTCGCGTTACCTGATGAACGCTGGAATCCGCACCTCAACTTCGCAACATAAATTCGTAACCCAGGAGAGGACAAAATGAAAAGCACAAGGCTTCAGCACTCCAAGAGCAAATTTACACTGATGATGACGCTCATGCTTTCTTTGCTGCTGATCGTGGCAGCGCAATCGAATCTGTATGCCCAGGCGCAGGCGGCGTACGTCGATCTGGACGCAGTACAGCTGGATCAGCTCGTCGCCCCCATCGCTCTCGATCCGGATTCGCTGGTGGCTCAAATTCTGACCGCCTCCACATATCCGGATCAAGTTGCCGCGGCTGATACCTGGCTCAATCAGAATATGAATCTGCCTCCGGATCAGCGCGCCGCCGGGGCGAATGCCATGAATTGGGATCCGGCTGTGAAAGGTCTCATTGAGTTCCCCTCCACCCTCGACAATCTGGCAAAAAATACCGCCTGGACGTTGCAGCTCGGCAACGCCTATTACAACCAGCCCGGAGACGTGATGAACGCCGTTCAGGCTATGCGTTTGCAGGCGCAGCAGTCGAACGTGTTGGTGACAACTACGCAACAGCGCGTGGTGGTCGAAGCCGGCTTGATCGAGATTGTGCCGGTGAATCCCGCCGTGGTTTTCGTTCCTTATTACAATCCCTGGACCGTCTGGGGCACGCTGTTTGTCGCTTACCCGGGCTTTGTCGTGCTGCCGCCTCCGCCCGGTATCGTGTGGGGAGTGGGGCTGGCTTTCGATCCCGGAATCGCGGTCGGCGTCTATGCCGGGTTCGGCTGGGGCTTCGGCGCGTGGGCACCGGCATGGGATGGCGGGACCGTGCTGTTCGGAGGCAACACTTACATCTCGAACAGCGTGACCGTCAGCAATCACGGATACTTTGGCGGACATGACCGAGGCGCATTCGAACATGGTGGCCGCGGCGTCCCAGGAGGCTATCATGCACATGCTCATCCGGGAGCCGCGCGTTCGGCCGCTGGCCGAATGAATGCCAGCCGCGGAGGGATGGGGCGAGGATCGATGGGCGCTGGACATTCGGCATACGGCGGCAGCAAACCATCCGCTGGCCGTTCGGCAGCGGCTAATCACCCTGCGTCAGCTAGCCGTGGAGCGTCTTCGGCCAACCGTGGTAGCTCAATGGCAAGCCGCGGAGCATCCGCCAACCGTGGTAGCTCAATGGCAAGCCGTGGAGCATCTTCCGCCAACCGTGGTAGCTCAATGGCAAGCCGCGGACCATCCGCCAACCGTGGTAGCTCAATGGCAAGCCGCGGAGCATCCGCCAACCGTGGTAGCTCAATGGCAAGCCGTGGAGCATCCGCCAACCGTGGTAGCTCAATGGCGAGCCGTGGCGCATCTTCCGCCAACCGTGGTGGTTCAATGGCAAACCGTGGAGCATCTTCCGCCAACCGTGGTAGCTCAATGGCAAGCCGTGGAGCATCTTCCGCCAACCGTGGTGGTTCAATGGCAAACCGTGGCGGCGCATCCGCTGGTCGCTCAGCTTCTGCTGGCCGCTCCGGCGGCGGCGGCCGCTCGTCCGGTGGCAGGGGCCGGGGACGGTAATCAGTTCCTAAGCACATAAAGCAAAGTACCGCGCCAACTCGGCGGCTTGTCAGAGCAGCTGAGTAAAGGGTCGAACGGGTTGGCGCGGCAAAAATCTGGGGAAAGTTTAAGAAAGAATACCTAGAGAGCCTAATGGAGGACGTTATGAGCAGAAAAGCAATCATCGTATTCGTACTTTCGGCAGGAATTCTGGCGGCGGCTTTGGTGTTCGATGGAGTATCTCACCGCCGCATGGCCAACAACGGTCAAACAACTTCACAAAATTCTGTGGCAACACAGCCCACGAGCCAACCGGCAGACGCTTCGAATGGATCGACGAATCCACAGACCGATGCGCAAGCCGCCGGAACACAGAGCGAAGCACAGGCCGATAATCAGCCTGCCGTTGCCGCTGACGCAAATGCGGTGCCTGCGGACACCGGACAAGACGCAGCGCCGGATGACGCTTCGCAAACGCAAACTGACGCGGATGCACCCGCTGCAGATGCGGCACAAGCGCCGCCACAACCAATCGTTGTTCCCTCGGGAACCACGCTGACCGTTCGCCTCGGCGAAGATCTTGGCTCGAGGATCAGCGAAGCCGGGCAAAGCTTCTCGGCTACGTTAGACCGGGATGTCGTCGTCGACGGTCAAACTGTAATCGCCGCGGGCGCGAGTGTTACCGGCAAGGTCGTCGCCGCCAAACCGGCTGGAGCCCTGGCGGGCGAGGCCAATTTGCAGCTGAAGCTCACCTCGGTCAAAGTCGACAGCGGGAAGCTGCGTCTGGCGACTTCGGTCCGGAGTTTTGGCCCCAAGATCAAGGGCAAAAACAAGGTGGGAAAATTTATGAAGGGTCTGGTGAAGCGGGCTTCGGGTAACGAACGGGAGGTTCTGCTTGCTCAGCAGTCCGCGTACAGCTTCACGCTGCAGCAGCGTTTGCAGATCCAGTAGCGGGTGTGTGCGGTGCAGGTTACAGCACACCTGTTCTCGTCGTCTCTAAAAGAAGTCGGCGTCAGAGGAAATTAAATTCAGAACTAGCTACTATCCCCGAATAGTGGCTAGTTTGTTTTGTCCGCTTTTGTTTGCGCCGTCTTTGTTTGCGCAGTCTTGTTAGTTCGCCGCTGATTTCCCCGAGACTCGCGTTGCTTTGTAGGCGATTAACTGGAAGCCTTTCTGCTGCGCCTCTCTTCGGACTGCCTCCAGCAGGCTCAAGCCCGCAGCACCCCTGCCCGATGTGATTTCCACTTCGGCCAGCGCCAGTTCGGACTCGAGCTGATATCCGAGATAACCAAGCTTTCTGGCGCTTGCGATTGTAGTCTGGAGAATGCGAATCGCTTCCTGCGGATGGCCATCGGCGGCGGCGAGCTGCGCCTCCGCGAGCGAGGCTCTCAGGTGCACCGAGAGATCCTGGCTCTTAGCCAGCAAATCGTGAACCTCAGAAAACTCCGTCTGCGCGTCCGCCAACCTTCCCTGGGCAAGCAAAATGCGCGCCAGCAGAGTGTTGGCGAGGATCTTGTCGTCTCCGATTCCCTCTTTCCGAAATTCCTCCCTTGCCTCTCGTAGTGAACTCTCGGCTCCGATGGCGTCTCCTTCTTCAAACATGAGGAGTGCGAGCGCCATCTGCGATTCGGCTGCGTTTCCTTTCTCGCCCATCTGGGTTCGCAGCGCCATCGATTGGTTGTAATAGTCTAGAGCGGCGACGAAAAGTCCCTCCGCCGTCGCTACATCTCCCAGGCTGTAGAGCGCGTATGCGACTCCGCTCTGGTCGCCGATCTGTTTCGACAGGGCTTCGGCCTGCTCGTATCTCTTACGGGCGCCCTTCAGATCGCCCTGCCAGCGAAGCACTTCTCCAAGGTTGTAAAGAGCCGTGCTGGTTCGCTCCTGGTCTCCGATCTCCTGTGACGCCGCCAGCCCCTCCTCCAGCATCTGTTTTCCATGTTTGAGGTCGCCCTGCTGAATGACGCGCGCGGCCATACTGCCCAGGACAGCGGCCACGCTGTGCCTATCGCCAACTTCGCGGAAGGTGGCCAATGCTTCGTTCAACATTTTGATGGAACCGGATAGATCGCCCTGCTCACCCAATGCATTAGCCAGATTGTTGAGCGTGGTGGCGGCGGCACGCATGTCTCCGCTCTCGCGCTGGATGGTGAGCGCGCGGTTGTAAGCGTCTGCCGCTTCCGAGAAGTTGCCCTGATCAAAGCGCACGATGCCAGTGATGGTCAGCGCTTTCGCCACTTCGGCGCGCTCGCCCGCTGCCTCGGAAATGCGCTGGGCTTCTTGAGCACTGTGGAAAGCGTCATCCAGTCTGCCCTGTTTTTCAAGGGACCGCGCTTGCTGATTGAGAGCGCGCGCCAGGAGCAGCGTTGCGCCCAGTTCACGAGCGCGGATGGCGGCTGTTTCGGCTGCTGCCTCCTGTTCCTTGTAGGCTCCCTTGATATCAAAGACGTCAGCCTGCTGCAAAGCGATGCGCGGATCGTCGCGATCGGGGGCGGGCAGCTTCTGCAGCGCTGCCAGCGTGGCCAGAGCCTCATCCAAGGTTCGAGCCTGTTCCTGGGCGGCCGCCAAGTGCAATCCGTAGTCTAGATTATCGGGAAAGAAATCGACGAGGGTGCGGTAGATTTCTACGGCCTTATTCCATTGCCCATTCATTTCCCAGTCCTTGCCTTCGATCCACAAGCGCTTTTCGTGCGAGAGTCCAGACGAAAGATCAAGGGCCCGCTTTGATTCTTGCCGTGCTTTCTGGTCATAGCCCAGTGCGGCCCATGCGTCGGCCAGTGCGGAGTGCCCGAGGGCGTAGTTGGGATCGGCGACGACCGCGCGCTCGAGAAGGTCGCGGGCGGCCAGCGCGTCGGCGACGCGAAGTTTCGCCAGGCCTTCCGAATAGAGGCGGACAGCGTCTGGACCGGATGGTAACGAAGCTTTTACCACCGAGGCTTCGGCGGGCGTGATTTCACCTACCCCGAGCTTTTGCCGGAGTTCTGCCCCAGCGCGAGTTGCAAGATCGTCCAGCTCGCTCTCGCTTCCTTTTTCCGAGATAGTCGCAGCAATCTCGCCGGTTTTGGTGTCCTGCAACCAAAGGTCGACTCGAACCTGTGCTTCCGCTGCGCTGCCGTGGTCAAGATAGGAGCCCAGCACAACGAAGTCACTTCCCAGATATTTGCGCAGCTGTCCGAGGGTGTCGCGAGCCAAAGTTTGCATGCCTGTCAATTTGAGATCCGCGCTCGCGCGGGCAATGTTCTCTCCCGGAAAGGTGCGCAGCTTGCCTCCCGCCGCCAACTCTGCGGTCAACATTTCGGGCAGGGCTGTCGTAAGCCACTCAGCATCGGTTCGTCCCGACATGTTTTGAAAGGGCAAGACTGCGACCGATGGCCGTATCGCCATTGACTCTATTTTTGCCGCTACGCTCGCGGCTGGAGCACGGTGTCGGATCCTGGGAATAAGGAGGACAGCGCCCAGGACGATCAGAATTATGAGTGCGATCGTTTCCAATACTATGCGGGGCGAGTGCCACGCTCCATGATGTTTCGGTTCAGGTCGCAGGGCCTCGGCGACTTCATCCCCGCTTTGAAAACGAGCTGCGGGCTCACGCTCGAGACATTTGACGATCAACGAATCCCATCGCGGGTCAAGGGTTGGAACCAGGGTGCGCGGTGGGGCTGGAGTTTCCTTAATGCGGCGGACCGCCATCGCGAGTGGGGTGGTGGCATCTTCGAAAGGCCGCGTGCCCGTGACCATCTGATAGAGGACCAAACCGAGCGAATAGACATCGGAGGCCGGCGTGAGATCTTTGCCTTCAACCTGCTCGGGCGACATGTAGGCCGGCGTGCCCAGCATTTCGCCGGTGCCCGTTACCGAAGCTGCATCACTGATTGCCTGGTTGGAACGCAGGGCCAGCCCAAAGTCGGTGATGACCGCCCGCATGCCTTTAGCACTTTTGACCAGCACCACGTTGGCAGGCTTGAAATCGCGGTGCAGAACACCCGCGGAGTGGGCTGCTCCGAGGCCAGACGCCATCTGCAGGGCTATGGGAAGCGCGTCGTTTACGCTCAGGCGGCGCTGGCGGCGGAGAAAATCAGCCAGGGTTTCGCCTTCCAGCAATTCCATGGCGACGAACACGACCGAATTGCGGCTCAGCCCGCCCGCAGAACTGGTAGTTTGCCGGAACAGGTCGAAGATCCGGCAGACATTCGGATGAGTCACCTTGCGGGCGAGATGAACCTCACGCTTGAAGCGATCGAGCGCCTTGCCGTCATGGAGCAGTTCACCTCGAATGGACTTGAGAGCCACGCGCTCGTGCAACTCCATGTCTTCCGCCTCGTAAACCTCGCCCATACCGCCGCGGGCAAGGAAGCGGGTGATTTGGAACCGCTCGGCTACCAACTCGCCGGCACGAAACGACTGCTCCTCTAAGGACGGGCTAGGCGAAGATCTTTTCGAGTCTTGGCTTTGGCTTCGACTTCGATTTTGACCTGGAATTGCGGCATGGGAGAGGAAACCGCCCGAGTTGAGGTGATGCGACAGCAGGCGCTCGACTTCGGTGCGCACAGCGGGGTCTTCTGCAGCCTGAGCGAGAAACGAGGCGCGCTCGGCAGGATTTTTGTCGAGCGCACTCTCAAATAGCGCTTTGACGTTCTCCCATTGCTGCGGCGTCAATTCCATGGCGTTCTTTCAAGTCGGCGTAGAGCCAGGCCTTCGCAACGCTCCAGTCACGCTTGACGGTCTTGGGGGAGACTCCAAGCACTTCGGCGGCTTCTTCGACGCTCAAGCCGCCGAAGAAACGCAATTCAACCACACGAGCCTGCCGGGGATCAATTTCGGCCAGGCGATTGAGCGAATCATCGACGGCCAGCAGTTCGTCCGCCTGCCGTTCGGAAAAGACGAATGCCTCGTCGAGAGATACTTTCCTTTGTTCCCCGCCGCGCTTTTGCCGGGTGTGTCCGCGCGCGTGATCGATCAGGATACGACGCATCAACTGAGCAGCGACCCCAAAAAAATGCGCCCGGCTTTGCCAGTCGACCGAGCGCTGCTCGACCAGCCTCAAATACGCCTCATGCACCAGCGCGGTAGCCTGCAGGGTGTGGTCGACTCGTTCGCGACGCATGTAGCTGCCCGCCAGCCGCCGCAATTCGTCGTACACCACCGGGATAAGTTTCGTCGCAGCGCCATCATCCCCGCGCGTCAGCGCCGACAACAACAGCGTCACTTCCTGGTTGTCGCTCATAGTTGTCGCTCATAGCTATCGCCCATGGCGACCGCTCATTGCGACACATTTTACGCCTGAGCGCTCCTTTTAAGTAATGAAAGTTGCTGTGTACACTACGGGTGGAGTTGATCGCCGTGGCCGCAGTTCGCCGTATGCTTCGTCTTCTAGCGTTTCTGCTGGCTGCCGGCCTGGCGGCCGGCCAGAGCGGGGCGCCCGACGTCCAACCCGAGGTCCAGACGCCGCTCCAGAGTAGGCCGCTGAAGGCCGACGACATCATGGCGCGCGTCGCAGCGAACCAGGATCGCAGCGAAGCGTTGCGGAAGGAATACGTTTACAAGCAGCACATCCATATCGCGACGCATAAGCCCAAGACGAGAATGATGCGTGAGGAGAGCGCCGACTATGACGTGGTGCCGCTGCCGGACGGGACTCAGAAGAAGCTCAAATCTCTAACCGGGCGCTATTGGAACAAAGGCAAGTACGTGGACTTTCAAGGCGAGGGGGCGCCCGAGCCTGACAGCGGGAATGCAGATTTGGTTCACAACTTGCGCAACCACCAACCCGTGCCCGAATCCGGCAGAACCGATGCGGATTTGATTCGCAACTTGCGGAACGACCTGTTGAACGACAAATCCAAGGACGGTTTGGCGCGCGACCTCTTCCCGCTGATGTTCGAGGAGCAGAAGGACTATGAGTTCAAGCTTCTTGGGCAGGAGGTCGAGGAGGGACGGAGCGTCTACCACATTGCCTTCATGCCCAAGGATGAGGAAGAACCGACGTGGGCGGGTGAAGCATTTATCGATGCTGTGGAATTTCAGCCGGTTCGTGTGTTCACCAAGATGTCACGGCGCCTCCCCTTTGTCGTGCGGACGATGTGGTTCAATCTGCCTGGACTTGGATTCAATGTTGTCTACAAGCGCCTTGAGGACGGAGTGTGGTTTCCTTCGATCTTGGGGACGGAGTTCCAGATGCAGTATGGGCCGCTCTTCTTTTTCAATCGGGACATTTCGATTTCGCTGGAGAATTCGGGGTTTCAACATACGCCTGGGGAGACCCAGTGATTGTTGCGGGAGCGGAATCCAGCGCAGGTTGTGACGAGAATCACCTTCGGCGGTGATGCCGGACGGTGCGCTCTCTAAGGAGTTGGGGTGGAATCAAGACCAGGATTGATTTGTGTTTACGGGCAAATTCATCGGGCCAAGTGCGTGTGTCCTGCTCGTGTGTTGCATGGTGCCGAAACCCTCAACTGCCGGGGACACCACAACCACAACCTCGTCCCAACCAGCGCAGATCGATGTTCAATCTCGACCACGCCTGGTTTTTGTGCGGGCATTTTCGTCGGCCGACGATGTCAAACGACAACATCCGATTCTCGATCTGACGCTCGATATCATTGCGGGGTCCAAAGATGCTGGAACTCCCGCGGATGCGTTGCGATCACCCTCTGCTGTTGCAACCGACTCCAACCACCATATTTTCGTCGCCGATCCCGGCGCTAAAGCCGTGCATGTCTTCGACTTTACTCGCGCAAAATATAGTCTTCTAGAGGGCGGCAGCGACCGTCTGGGCAGTCCGGTCGCGCTTGCCATTGACGGTCATGACAATCTCTATGTCATCGACCAGAGCAGCAAGATTGTGCTCATCTACGACTCGGCAGGAAAGTTTCGCGGCTACCTGGGAAAACTGAGAGGAGGAGAATCGTACTTCGATAGTCCGACGGGGATCGCGATCGATAAACCCACAGGGCGTATTTACGTCTGCGACAAGCGTCGGCACATGCTGATCGTCATGGATGAGCATGGGCGCCTTATCAGCAAGATTGGACCGCGCGGTGGTGGTGACCGGCCGGGCGAGTTCAGACTTCCGAGCCAGGTGGTAGTCAGCGGTGGTGAACTGTTCGTGCTCGATGGCGGCAACACGCGCATTCAGATCTTCGATGCGGATGGTCATTTCCGGCGGGCAATCAGCCTCGTCTACGCCGATAATCGCTCCGGATTGGCAGTAGACGATCAGGGAAAGATTTACGTCAGCGATCCAGGTCTTAACCAGATTCAGGTCTACGGGCGCGACGGCCAACCGCTCTACACATTTGATCTAACAACAGTCGCGTCAGCGAACTTTGGCAGTCCGGCGGGCATGTGGATTGAGGCGGGCCATTGCCTTTATGTGGTCGATTCTGAGAGCCATCGCATTGGTCTGTTTCAGACCGATGAACAGAAGGGGCGCCAATGCCAGTGACTGGCGGGCAGCTCTGGTCAGTTCTAATTCGCTCCGCGTTCGCTTGCGCTTACCACTAACGGTCTGTTTTGCCGACTCACAATTTCGTTCAGCAGAAACAAGTCGGTGAGCAGGGCACGAAGATGAATGGAGGCATTTAGATTGTCAATCAACTGAGAGCTGATGGCGGGTTGCGCCAGAACCAATTCGATGGCGGCAAGAGAATCGCGGGCGTCGCGATCGAGCACGTCGAAGAATGCCAAGTATTGGTCGGCTGGCGTTAGGCTTTCTTCTTTCACGGCCCTTGCGCAAGTTTCTGCGAGTCCAGTCAAGGCGTCTACGGCGCGCTGCAGGAATTCGCGAACTTCTGCACCTGCTTTGCTGCCCTGATCACTCGGAAGGCCTTGAGCGGCGTAGGCCAGCATAAACTCGTAACACTCTTCCACAGCCTCACAGCGATTCAAGATCTCAGTCAGCATCTATAAGGCCTCGGCCTGGTAAATCTGTTGATGGCGACGGCAGCGACGATGTGTCGACGGCCCATCGCTGGGGATCATGCTCTTCCAGATAGAAGTCGCGGTCCATCCAGCCTAAGATCATCGATTTTGTGATAGGCAGCTTTTCTGGCCGGAGTCCGAAGTAGATGTGCATCATTACCAGCGCAATCAGTCCCACGCCCGCCAAGCCGTGCAGAACATACATCAGGCCCCAGGTCATGTCGCTGAACAGGTAGGGATTACGCGGGAAAAAGATCGTACGCACTCGGAACATCATGAATACGCCGGTACATATGACCGACAGGCCGCACAAGATGATTACGCCGTGGAAGAGTTTGTTCTCTAAAGGATACTTAGCGAATTTTCGCGGCGGGGGGGCAGGCATACCGAAAAATCGGCGCACTCTTTTGTAGGCGTCATCGACATCGGTTTTATCTGGCCAAATCGCCCAGAAATCCAGCCAGAAGGAAGCATGAATGATGTGAAAAATGATGGAGACCGTTAGCACAGCGCCAGCAATCCAATGGTAGGTCACCCAGTTAAACTGAACGCCCACCTTGGGGAGGAAAGCGGTAAACAGCAGCGTCAACATGGAGGCTGCCATGATCCAGTGAAAGAGGCGCGCCACGAGAGAATGCCGGGGGACGTGCTTGGGGATTCTTGCAACGGCTTCCGCGGGAGGATTGCTTGCGAATTCTCTTTGCTTAGCGAAATATCTCAACCAAGTGGCATGGACAATAAGGAAGAGCAGACCGGCGATCACCGCAACCCAGATCAGGAACCACGCAATATGGATCGGGACACTCTGCCCCCACGGACTCGTGGCCCATTCTAAGAAGCCCATGTTGCCTCCTCGACTCCTGGTGGCATGCCCACGATGGCGCGTTTCACCAGATTCCGCATCAATGGGATCTTGTAGGCATTGAATTGCAACGGGACTGCTCCCTGTACGGCCAACTTCCCGGCCATCTCGCCGGTTGCCGCGGTGCGCGGCTTGCCGCGAACCGCATCTTCGGACGCCTTTAACCTTAAAGGACGCGCAGCGGCGCCGTTCACGGCGATTCGGATGCGCTCGATATTGTCGCCCGACGTCACTATTGCTGAGGCAACGTTCATGATGGGGAAGTCCCAGACATTGCGGTCTCGTATTTTTTCAAAATAAAATTGCGCGCCGGCCCACGTGGAGGGAATGCGAATGGCGATCAGCAGGTCGCCAGGCTGCAAGATGTGCAGCCGTGTAATGTCGATGTCGGGACCGATGAAGTAATCCTCCGCATCCACCACGCGCTCGCCCTTGCGCGTGCGCAGCACAAACTTGGCGTCGAGTGCGATCAGGGCAGGAGCGGTGTCGGAAGGATTCACAGCGACACAGCGTTCGGCGTGCAGGATTGCGTGTTCGCGATTGCGGCCTTCCGGCGTGTCGGCGTAGCAAATGTTGCCGCCGGCGCGGTAGCACGGCCATCCGGCGCGGTAATACCAGCAGCGCGTGTCCTGCGAAACATTGCCGCCGAGGGTTCCCTGGTTGCGGATTTGCGGCGAGGCGACGACCTCGGCTGCCTGCGCCAGGAGATCGTACTTCTGCCTAATGATGGGATGATTCACTACTTCGGTGAGCGTGGTCATGGCGCCGATCTCGATGCCGGCGTTGCCACTATTACCCAAGGTCCGGACTCCGCGTAGTTCCTCGATGCCGCTCAGATCGACCACAGCTTTAGGTTTTCTGATGCGATCCTTGAGCCAGTCAAAACTGTCCATACCTCCGGCCAGCACCCAGGCGTCCGGCCCGTGCTGTTCGAGAAGTTTCTGCGCGTCGGCTACCGAAGTCGGCTGGTAGAGTTCGAAAGCGGGCATTACGTCGCGGATGACTGCCATAACTCTCCTTCAAGTCTCGATCAGATATGCGCCATCAGCGGGTGTTGCATTGGCCGGCCAGCTTCTAGTGACGCGAGAATCGTGTCGGCGTTCACCGGTGCGCGCTGGAAAACTTCGTCTCCCAGAGCATCCGAGAGCGCGTTCAAAATCGATGCGCAACCGCCGGCAACCGGTGGCTCGCCTACGCCGCGAGCGCCCACCGGAGTCTCGGGGTCTGGAATGTCGAGCGCTGTCCATTGCATGTCGACCGGCACATCCAGAATCGTAGGAGGCTTGTTGTGGTGGAATCGCTTCGAAACCATCTGCCCGTAGTGCGGGTCGAAAACCCACTTCTGACCGAGCGCGTGGCCTATGCCGAGCGTCGAGCGGCCGAGCATTTGGCCGCCGAGTGCGCGCGGATGAATCACCGTCCCGACATCGCCGGAGGCGAGGAAATCCACAATGTAGTACTTGCCCGTCTCTACGTCGACTTCAACTTCGGCGAAACTGGCAACGTAGGAAAACGTCGAGCCGTCGCGCGGGTAATTGTCTTTCGCTGCTGCGACCAGGCCTTGGCCGGCAAAGGCTGCTACTGACGCCTTCGTTAATTTGTGAACATCGGCGGGTGCCTCGTGACCATCGTAAATGCCACCTAACTCAATCGCGTATTTCGCAGCTTGCGCCAAAGTCATACTTGCGCCACCGCCCTTGCGGAAGACACGTTCATTCGCTACTTCGTATTGCTCGGGCTTGCCTCCGAGCTTCTTGGCTGCGATTTCCTGGAGTTTCTTCCTGGCGTCCATCGCGGTCGCGTACGCGGCTCGTGTCATCGCGTGAGTTGTCTGGCTGCCGCCGGAGACGCAGGTGAAGGGCAGGTTCTTGGTCGTGTTGCCCCACACTACTTCGCACTTTTCCCAAGGGACGCCGAGAACTTCCGCGCCGGCGCGGTGAACATCGATTACCGACTCCGTTCCCAAGTTTCCGATGCCGGACTGAAAGGTGATTCGGCCATCGGGCTTGATGATGAGCAGGCCGTCGAATCCGATGGTGCCGCCCACGTAACAGCTCAGCGATACGCCGACGCCGCGAACTTTCGTCCCTTTTCTTTTTTCTTCCGGAGTGCGTGCCACACGCTCGCTCCATTTGAATTGCTCCGCGCCTTGGTCGAGCGCTTCTTTGAGGAATGCGCTGGTCGCGTACTGCATCTTTCCCTGCTGAAGCGGTCCGAACTGCGCCTTGCCTTCCGGGCAGTTGATGCGGCGGATCGCCACCTGGTCGACCCCGAGCTTGCGGGCAGCTTTCGCGATGATCGGTTCGATGATGACAATGCCCTGCAGACCGCCGGGAGAACTCTGCGCACTGCGAGGCGGCGTATTTGTAAGCACAGTTACACCGCGCCAGCGCATGGCTTGAGGCTGGTATAAGAGAGAGACGATGCGACCAGAGGATGGAGCATCACCGACTGCGTCGTAAGGTCCGTTATCGCAGACAACAAACATGTCGAGAGCGGTGATGCGTCCCTCTTTCGAGAAGCCGACTTTCATTCGTCCCTGAAAGCCAGGCCGCGCGCGCCCGATGAAAGTTTCTTCCTCGCGGCTGATGCGCATCATTACAGGAGCATTCGTCTTTTTCGACAGCAAGGCGGGGATGATCATCGACACGCCGCCGGTGATCTTGCTGCCGAAACCGCCTCCGGTGTATTCGCTGATGAAGACAATTTTACTGGGATCGATGTTCAACCAGCGCGCGATCGCGGGCAGGGTTTGCGCGGTGCTTTGCGTGCCGGTGTGAATGTAGACTTTGCCGTTCTGCCAATAAGCGAGCGCGCTGCGGGTCTCGAGCGTCTGATGGCTCGTGTCAGGCGTGACAAACGTTTCGTCAAGAACGAGCGCCGCATTCTTGAAGCCGGAATCGAGATCGCCAAACGACCATTCGTCGGGCGCCTTGCCCATCGGAAGACGGCCATGCTTTTCCTCGGCGAAATCGGCCGTGGTCCACTTGAGCTCCTTGACTTCGGGTGTGCCGGGACCTTGCGGCGTTGCCGGCCGGATCCACACATTGCCGTCGGTTCGCGGATCGGGACCGCCCGGCCGCAGGGTGTCGAGTGGATCGACAACGAAGGGGAGCGGTTCGAGATCGAGCTCAATTTTTTCGATGGCTTCGGCGGCGGTGAGTTCATCGACCGCAGCCACAGCTAGAATTGGCTCGCCCTGATAAACAGGCTCCATGGTGAGACCGCGCTCTCCCCACTTGCTGGCCTTGATCACGGTGCCATTGTCGGTAAGAGTGTCGGCTGGGGCCGGGATATGTTCAGCTGTGAGAATCCCTTTGACGCCGGGCATACGGAGCGCGGCATCCGCATCGATGTGCCTTACGCGCGCGTGCGGCATTGGGCTGAGCAGCAGTTTGCAGAAGAGCATACCATCGGCGCGAAAGTCCTCGGCATATTTCGCCTGGCCGGTCACCTTCGCATAAAGATCTGGTGTCGTATAGTTCTTGCCGATGAGTTTGTGACCGGCGCCGTACTGGCGCTCAGTGGTCTTGGGTGTGGATGTAGAGCTAGTGTTCGCGCTGGCTGTCTCGACAGTTCTCTGGTTATCCAAGCTTGGACCCCCGCAGATCCTCGGCGCCACGCATCAACGCCGTCAGAATTTTGTCGTAGTCCTGGCAGCGGCACAGGCATCCCGAAAGGCCGTGAGCCAACTGCTGACGGGTAGGGTTGGGATTCGTCTTTAGATATCCGACTGCAGTCATGATGAAACCAGACATGCAGAATGCACACTGGAAGCCTTGTTCGTCGACCACTCCCTGTTGCACCGGATGCAACGTTCCATCGGCGCTGGCCAAACCCTCAATCGTCAGAATTTTGCGGCCGCGCACGTTGTGAGTCAATACCGAACAAGAGTAATGGGGGATGTCGTCGAGGAGTACGGTGCAAGATCCGCATTCGGCGCGATCGCAGCCGAGTTTGGTGCCAGTGAGGCCCAGTTTATAACGTAGAGTCGATGCCAGAGTCTCCTGCTTCATAACGTCGACGCGCCGCTGCTGGCCATTGACATTGAGGGTAATCAGCCGCTCGCCTGCGCCGGCAGTCGATTGCTGGTCCGGCAACGACTGGCCGTGCAGCAAAGAGGACGTGCGAAACAGATAGCCTGCCGAGGAGACTGCGACGCCGCTGGTGATGACCCCTTTAATGAAGTTGCGCCTGGAGAGAGCTTTCGACGCGTGGTCATTTTCTGGTTCTGCCTTTTCCGTCATACTCGGTTACCTCTTATCACCTGCGGGCGCTGTGCTTCGTGGCAGAATGCAACGATTATCCGACTTTGACGGTTTGGATTATAAGAAATACTGAGAGGATTCGGAAATTTCCCCGTTATCTCTCTAGCCCAATCTGACGGTGCGTTTCGACCACGGAGGCGGGAAGGCGGAGACGAAGAATCATGCCGAGTAGAACTGATCGGAATAGCCACACGCAGCCGAGACAACCGCGAATCCTCAGCGTGAGGGGCTCTCCGAACCCAACCTACCGCTCTGAACCGCCGCCCGCATTCAACCGAGACATTCGAGTTGCCCACGGACGGCGCAGAGGTGTGTCAGTTCTTAGTTCTTAACGACAGTGAGAGTGTTCTGGCTGATGTTGATGGAGTCGCCTTTGACGGTATCGCCGCCGCCGCCGCACAACTCAAACGTGTTCGTCCCACTTTTTGTCAGCACGCCGTCGTCGGGTTGCACAATCCACTGAAATGTGGCGGTCAAGAAGTGGCCGGCTGGGTTTGTGGCGATGTCGGGCAGATTTTCAGGCCCGTAGACTCCGGTTAGGCACCCCATGCCGTTCACATTGAGTCCAACATAATATGTGTCGGCTGTGTCTACGAAGTATCTGACGCTCCAAGTCACAACCACTGGCGCCAGGGTGGCGGGTTCGCTGATGCTGACCGATTCACCCCAACTCCCGCAACCATCGCCATTGGCACACGTGTTCGTGAAAACCTGTGCTGTGTCGTTGCGGTACGTCTGTGCTGCAAAAGCCGATCCCGATCCCACCGCGATGAGGGAGGCCAGGATCGTTGCGAATAAGGCGCTCTTGGTGATTTTCGAAGTTGCTTTCATTTGATTCTCCTTTACCGTTGTTGTGGTTTCCATTTTGGTTCTCCTCAGTTCTTTCTTGGGGAAAGCTTGTACAGAATCTCGCAGGGCCGCTTGGCTTAGCTGCGGCCAAGTTGGATCCCGCGCGCCGCCAACCTTCTGAAAGGGCAACATCAGGCCTAAAACCTGTTTGTCGAATTCGTCCCACTTCGCACTGTCGTCCGGCAGCTTCCCAAGCCGCCGAATCCCGCGCTCACACCAGAAAGCGGAAAGCGCGAGCAGAATGCCTCACGGCTGCAAGAAAAATATTGGGAATGGCAACATAAGCCCCCATCTCATAGAAATCGAAGGGCAAAGTGGCGATTGACCACTGTCGAGTGGGGCGAATAAGCTGATGGTCTCCGCGAGGAGCAGCCGAGGGACCCATGCCCCCAGAACAAGCCGATCAATCCGATCAGTCCGGTCGGTTCATGGCGCTGCTACAGCAATGGAAGCAGGGCGATGAAGAAGCCCTCGGTACTCTCCTGCCTCTTGTCTATAAGGAACTGCGGCGGCTGGCACACTACCATCTGCAATCAGAGCGACAGGATCACACTCTCCAGAGCACGGCGCTGGTGCATGAAGCCTACATTCGATTGCTCGGAAATAACCCCGTGAATCTGCAGAATCGCGGACATTTCGTTGCGGTAGCTTCGCGCCTGATGCGGCAAATTCTGGTGGACTACGCGCGCGAGCGTGGAGCCGCCAAACGTCACGCGGGATGCCGGATTGCCTTCGAATACCTGGACGCGCTTCGGGTTGGAGGAGACGCCGAACTGCTGGCCTTGGACGATGCCTTGAATGAGCTGTCGAAGATCGACGAGCGACAGGGAAAAATCGTAGAAATGAAGTTCTTTGGGGGCTTGTCCGCTCCGGAAATCTCCGATGTGCTGGGCATCTCTCGCGCCACCGTCGACCGCGACTGGGCGACCGCCCGTGTCTGGCTGCATCGGCAAATGCAAAAAACGGCATAGCTCTGGACAGCGAATCATCACCGTCGAATCATGAGCCTCCAATTATGACCGTCCAACGCTGGGAGACCGTCAAGGAACTGTTGCACCAGGCGCTGCAACTCGAGCCTGGGCAGCGGGCGTCGTTCCTCGACGAGGCTTGCCCTTCCGACCTGGCGTTGCGCGCGGAGATAGAGTCACTTCTTTCGGCCGACGAAGCCGTCCGCTCAAGCTTTTTGCAATCTAAGACGCTGGACGCGGACCGAGATCGCATCAGCGTTATACCCGCTCTGGAAGCGGGGCAAGTCTTCGAGCAGCGTTTTCAGCTAATTCGCAAGCTCGGTGAAGGAGGAATGGGACAAGTCTGGCTGGCCGAACAGATCTCGCCAGTCCGGCGGCAAGTCGCGCTCAAGCTGATCAAGGCGGGAATGTACGACGAGACGGTCATGCAACGCTTTCAGGCGGAGCGCCAATCGCTAGCCATCATGGATCATCCCGCGATCGCCAAGGTGTTCGACGCGGGCGCGACGCAGCAGGGGCAGCCCTACTTCGTGATGGAATACGTGCCTGGGCTGCCGATTACGGAATATTGCGATGGCAAGAAGCTTAAGATTGTGGATCGGCTTGAACTTTTCATACAGGCTTGCGAAGGCGTGCAACACGCGCACCAGAAGGCGATCATTCATCGCGACTTGAAACCGGCAAACATTCTGGTGGTGGAAGTGGATGGGAAACCAACGGCGCGAATCATCGACTTCGGGCTGGCGAAGGCTATCACGCCGGAAGTTGAGGGCGAGAGTTTGCTTACGCAGTTGGGACATTTTGTAGGAACGCCCGGATTCATGAGTCCAGAGCAGGCCGATCCCAGCGCTTTCGACATTGACACGCGCACCGACGTGTACTCGTTGGGAGCCGTTCTCTATGTGCTTCTGACCGGAACACAGCCGTTCGATACGAAGCAATGGAGGAGCCAACCGATCTACGAGTTGCTGCGAAAGCTGCGCGAGGAAGATCCTCCGAACCCGAGCACCAGGGTAAGCTCGGATCGAGACACATCGAGGGCGAGCGCCCAAGTGCGTGGTACGGTGCCCAACCAACTCGCAAGGCTGCTGCGGGGCGATCTCGACTGGATTACGATGAAGGCGCTGGAGAAGGATCGGACCCGCCGTTATGGCGCGCCTTCCGAGCTGGCTGCCGACATTCGGCGGTATCTGAACCATGAGCCTGTGGTGGCGCGTCCGGCCAGTGTCGGCTACCGGTTGCGAAAGTATAGTCGGCGGCACCGCGTAGCGATGGGCGCGGCGGCCGGATTGGTGCTGTTGTTAGCCACTTTTTTCGTGTTACAAGCTTCGGAGTTGCGCCGGATTACGCGTGAGCGCGACCGCGCGAACCGCGAACGGGATCGTGCCACCCGCATCACCGATTTCATGACTGGGATGTTCAAGGTTTCGGATCCAAGCGAAGCGCGCGGCAACAGCGTCACCGCCCGCGAGATTCTCGACAAGGCTTCGAAAGATATGGGGACAGGTCTGGCGAAAGATCCTGAGGTTCAAGCGCAGATGATGGAAGTCATGGCGCAGACATACTTGAACCTCGGGCTGTATCCGCGCGCTCATGAACTGGCAAAAAGCGCCTTGGATGCTCGGATGGAACTCCACGGGCAGGATGACCCAAAGACTCTGGAGTCAATGACCCAGTTCGGCTGGATTCTGCAGCGCGAAAGACACGACGACGAAGCGGAGAAAATGGAACGCCAGGCGCTGGCGGTTGAACGGCGCACGCTTGGACCCGAGGACCCGCTTACGCTCGATACCATGGATGGTCTGGCCGCCATCCTAGAGGACCAGGGTCACTACGACGAGGAGGAAAAATTAGAGCGCGAAGTGATCGAGGTCGCAGTTCGCAGATTGGGGCCGGAGAATCCCCTGACGCTGCACGCAATGAATGGTTTGGGCAACGCGCTGTGGCGGGAGGCCCGCTATGCCGAGGCTGAACAGCAGTATCGTCAGTCGCTCGATGTCGAGCGTCGGGTCCGTGGGCCTGATCACCCTGACACCCTGCGAGCGATGTACAATCTGGCACTGGCCATCCAGTTGGAGAGTCGTCCGGCGGAGGCCGAGCCGCTGTTTCGCGAAGTCTTGGCCAGCTACCAGCGTGTGCTAGGGCCAGAGCATCACACCACCACTCGCGCCATGGAGAGCCTGGCGAACATTCTAACCAGGGAGGGCCACTTTGCCGACTCCGAGAAGCTCTACCGGGAAGTCCTAGAGATTCGGTCGCGAACCCTTGGAACCAACCACCCCGACACATTGCAAGCTAAATACAATTTGGCTGAAACACTTCTGCGGGAAGGCCAGGTCGACGAAGCGGACAGATTGCAACGGGAAGCGCTTGCGGCTCGGGCCCGAACCGGGGGGCCGGACGACCCGGAGACCCTGGTATTTCAGTCTCTGCTGGCCAAAATACTAAACCGGGAGGGCGACTACGCGGATGCCGAAAAACTCGCTCGGCAAGCTTTCGAGGTCGAGCTTCGAACCATGGGGCCGCAACATCCCAACACGTTATTTGCCCTCCGGCAACTTGGCACAGCGCTGGCCTACTCCGATCGGTACCCTGAGGCCACCAGCCTATTCCGCGATTCGATCGCAAAGCAAGACAATTTCGTAGGACTAGGAAGCAGCTTCTCTGTGTGGTATTCCTTCGCTTGTGCGGCAGTGGCTGCCAACCACAGCGATGACGCGCTTCAGTATCTACAGGAAGCGATCAATCACGGATACAAGGACGCCGATGCCATGATGAGCGACAACGATCTGAAGAATCTGCGCCCCAACCCAAAGTTCCAGCAACTTGTCGCCGCACTCAAGCGCGCGCCGACAAAACCTGACACTCGGTAGTGAGAGCTCAACGTCTGCCCTTTCGTACTCTACAAGGGCGGGTGAACTAACAAAACTCTACAGTTCGGCGCGCTTTACGGCGGTATGATTCGAGCAAAGAAAGTACCGCAATGTGCGCGTCGATATGAGGGATTCCGGTCTTCGCTTGTTGGTGGTCAGGGGCAGCCTGCGCCCGGAGTTCTTCTTTCAATTCCTCTTTTTGTTTCATGTCATCGCATTCCACCCGGACTTGTTGCGAGGACAAGCGGTTGCGCAACCTGCTGCGGGGCGAACCATTCATGGCGTCGTGAAATCGGGGAGTATGCCGATTCCGGGGGCTGGAGTTTCAGCCGCGAATACGGTCACGAAGGAACAGATGAACACTTCGACGGATGTTGACGGCAGTTACTCATTGCGTGTTCCGGCCGATGGGCATTACATGGTGCGGGTGCAGATGACGGCGTTTGCCGCGGGCACGCACGAGGTAGTGCTGGATGCGGCTCATCAGGATGCGCAGGCAAATTTTGAGTTAATGTTGTCGTCACGAGCGCGCGAGAGAGTCACTAATACCAGCAGTGCCAGCGACCAGCGTCGTCCGAATGCGGGCGGGCACAGCTTTCAGAGTCTATCGGTGTTTCAGAGTGAAGCGGGGCAGGATTCGGGCGGTGGATCGAGCAGTGGCTCAAGTTCCATGGGTGACATTGCGCCCCCTGGTATGCCGGTGCCGGGGATTGCACCGGGAACGGCAACGGAATCGGTGGCGGTTTCTGGCAACACTTCGAATCCATTTAACGCCATGAGCTCGGACCAATTGCAACAACGCTTCGACGAGTCCCGCCAGCAGGGCGGAGGATTCGGGGGTGGCGGAGGGTTTGGCGGTGGAGGTGGATTCGGCGGTTCAGGCGGCGGCCGCGGTGGTGCAGGCGGCTTCGGCGGCGGTTTTGGCCGGCGGGGATTCGATATCAATCATCCGCATGGATCGATCTATTACGGCGTCGGCGATTCGGCCCTGAATGCGTCACCGTTTGCACTGACCGGCGCGCCTACGGAAAAGCCAGCGTATTTGCAAAATAGTTTTGGCGGTTCCGTCGGCGGGCCGCTGAATATTCCACACATCTATCGCGGGGGGAGCAAGACTTTTTATTTCGTTAACTTTAATGGCAAGCACGGAGACAATCCTTTCGACCAGTTTTCGACGGTGCCGACGCTGCTAGAGCGGCAGGGAAACTTTTCCCAGACGATCGACCCTTTGACTGGCGCACCTGTACAGATTTTCAATACCGCAACCAACACAGCCTATGCCAACGCGACGCTTCCGCAAATCAATCCGGTGGCGCTGGGACTGCTGAACTTTATTCCGTTGCCGAATTTGCCCGGTGATTATCAAAACTTCCATTATGTGACATCGGCTACGAGCGATAGCGACGATCTGAACGTACGTTTGAATCACAGCTTTAACGCGGCGCCTGCTGGCGGACGCCGTGGCGGAGGCCGCAACGCTCCGCGTAACAGCCTGCAGCTTGGCTTTCACTACCATCAATCAAGCGCCACACTGACCAATCCCTTCCCGAGCGTCGGGGGCAGCACCACGGTTCGCAGCTTTGATATTCCTATTTCTTATACGCGCAGCATTGGGAAGCTGACCAATATTGTTCGCGCCGACTTCAACCGCAACCGGACGCACACGCAGAACCTCTACGCCTTTAGCAACGACATCACCGGTGCTCTTGGAATCACCGGAGTTTCGACGAATCCGTTCGACTGGGGACTGCCGAATCTCTCCTTCACAAATTTCGCCAGTCTATCGGATACGAGTCCCTCGCTGAACCGAAGCCAGACTTATACGTTCTCCGACAACATGATCTGGAATCACGGCAAACACACCTGGCGCTGGGGCGGGGATTTCCGGCGAGTGCAAGTGAACATATACACGAATGGGAACCCGCGCGGCTCGTTCGTCTTTACAGGCGAGAACACATCGCAGCTAAGCGGCGGCCAGCCGGTGCCCGGCACGGGATATGACTTTGCCGACTTTCTGCTGGGATTGCCGCAGCAAACTTCGGAACAGTTTGGAGGCGGTAATTACTTTCACGGCAATTACTGGGATTTATATGCGCAAGATGAGTGGAAGATGCGCGCTAATCTGACGCTCAATCTCGGAGTGCGGTATGAGTATGTTTCACCGCTTACGGAGTTGAACAATCATCTTGTGAACCTTGGCTTGGCTCCCGGAGTGCTGAACCCAGCGCTACCGTTAGGCATGACGCCGGTGACACCAATTCAGCCGGGGCAACCGGGAACATATAGTGGCAGCCTGCCGGACAGTCTGGTGCGGCCCGATCGCAACAACTTTGCGCCGCGAATCGGTTTTGCCTGGAAGCCGCTTCCGAATACGGTTGTACGCGGTGGATATGGCATCAACTACAACACGGGCGCATATCAGGGCATAGCGCAGCAACTGGCCTTGCAGCCGCCGTTTGCCACAGCGGCAACCAATGTTCAAACAGTTCCCGGAGAACTCACGCTGCAAAGCGGATTTCCGCAGCAGCCTGCTCCCGGCACGATCACTAACAGTTATGCGGTGAATCCGAATTACCGGCTGGGCTATGTGCAGATTCGAAATCTCGACGTTCAACAACAAATTCGCCCCACCCTGCTGCTGAATCTCGACTACACCGGAACCAAAGGAACGGATCTCGACATTCTGGAAGCGCCGAATCGAACCCCGGCCGGGCTTCGCATTCCGACGGTTGATGCCTTCACTTACGAAAACTCGGTGGCGGATTCGGAGGCCAATGCGCTATCGGTGCGGCTGCGCAAGCGGCTAGCCGCAGGATTCGCGATTGGCGGTATCTATACTTTTTCCAAGTCGCTGGATGACGCATCCTCCATTGGCGCCGCGGCGACCTCGGTGGCGAGTACTGCTGGATTAGGCGCGGGCGGTACCGGCGCCTCGGGAAGTGGCGTTTCAACTAGAGGAGGCGCGACCAATGTTGCGCAGAATCCCTTCGATCTTTCCGCGGAGCGCGGCCTTTCGAGCTTTAACCAGACCCATAAGTTCACCGCGGATTATCTGTATGAATTACCTTTTGGCCACGACAGGCGCTGGCTTACGGGAAATAGCCCATGGCGCGCAGTAGCCGGCGATTGGCAATGGAGTGGCGATTGGACGATCGCCTCGGGGCTGCCGTTCACGCCGCAGCTGCTGAATGAAATCAGTGACGTGAACGGCGGAACCAACGGCACGCTGAGGCCGAATCTGGTTCCCGGGCAATCGGTGAGCCTGGGGAATCCTTCAATCACCAAATGGTTTAATACAACCGCGTTTGCTAAGCCGCCCACGGGCACCTACGGTGATGCGCGGCGCAACAGCATCATAGGGCCGGGCAGCAAAGTGTTTGACATGGCATTCACGAAAATCTTTCCGCTGAAAGAAGCGCGGATGCTGGAGTTCCGAGCCCAGGCCACTAACATATTCAACCTGGTGAACTATTCTTCGATCGATACGAACTTTAATTCGCCCACCTTTGGCCGGGTTGCGGCGGCCGGGGCCATGCGGCAGTTCACGATGACGGCACGCTTTCGGTTCTGAGCTTGGAGAGACATCGCTATGACTTTCACAAGGTCCCGACTCGCCGATCAAGCTGCAGCGGCGCTGTTAACGATTGTGCTTCTGTCTGCTCCTCTGCCATCGCAACAATCGGACTACACATTTCGCTCGGAATCGGATCTTGTGCTGGTGAACGTGACAGTGAAGGATAAGAACGGAAGGTTTGTGCCGGGATTGAAACCGGAAAATTTCACGATTCTGGAGGACAACAAACCGCAGAAGATCGTTTCTTTCGATGTCGAAAATGTCGACAACCTGCCAGCGACAGATGTGGCCCAATCGAAGCCCTTGCCGGATGTAGTGACTGGACAGTCGAAGCCCGCAGTCCCCGCGACAGACACTGCGGCTCAATTGCAATTCAAAGATCGACGCCTGATCATCTTGTTTTTCGATCTTTCTGCCATGGAGCCGGATGAAATCGACCACGCGGTTACTTCGGCTGAACACTACCTCGACGCACAGATGGCGCCCGCAGATTTGGTCGCGATTGTTTCGCTCGGAAGTTCGCTGCTGGTGAATCAGGACTTTACCACGGATCGTGCGCTGCTCAAAAAACAGCTGGATGAATTCAGCACGGGGAGCGGCCAGGGCTTCGAAGAAGGCACCACGGGCACAACGGAGGGAACGCCGGATACAGGACAGCCATTCACCGCCGACGATACGGAATACAACATTTTCAATACCGACCGGCGGCTGGAGGCTTTGCGCTCGGTGGCGGAAAAGCTGGCCTACGTGCAGCAGAAGAAATCGCTGATTTATTTTTCCAGCGGAATGGACCGCACCGGTATCGAGAATCAGTCGGAACTGCGCGCGGCCGTAAACGCGGCCGTGCGTTCCAACCTCGCGATTTATACGATGGACATGCGCGGCCTGCAGGCTCTGGTCGCAGGCGGAGAAGCGCAAAGCGCCAGCCTGCGCGGCGTTTCGGCTTATTCGGGACAGTCGACGCTTAATGCGCTGAACTCCAATTTCACGACGCAGGAAACGCTGGTGACGCTCGCCAGCGATACCGGCGGACGCGCTTTTCTTGACTCCAATGACTTCAGCAAGATCTTCACCGGAGTGCAGCAAGACACTTCAACTTACTATCTGCTCGGCTACCACAGCACAAACCTGGCGCGGGACGGGCGTTACCGGCGCATCGTCGTGAAGAGCAGCGTTCCCGGCGTGAAGATCGACTACCGCCGCGGCTACTACGCGCCCGCGGATTATCAGCATGCCACTAAAGACGACAAGGAACGGCAGTTGGAAGAGGAGCTTGCATCGGAGTTGCCGGCCACTGATTTGCCGCTTTATTTGGGTGTCTCCTACTTTCGGCTGGAGGGCAACAAGTTTTTCGTCCCTATTTCGCTGGTGGTGCCGGGCTCGCAGATTCCGTTCGTCCGCAGCAGCGACCGCGACAAGGCGACGCTGGATGTGATTGGAATGGTGCTCGACAATGCTCACCATCCCTTGAATCGGATTCGTGACACCGTGAAACTCGCGGTGAGCACATCGACCGAAGTGCAGAAAAAAAATGTGCAGTATGACACGGGCATGAGCCTGCTCAGCGGCAAGTATCACCTGAAATTTGTGGTCCGCGAGAATCAGACCGGCCGCATGGGATCGTTCGAAACTGACATCGAGGTGCCCGAGCTGAAAACGCAGCCGCTGAAGATGAGTTCCGTGGTGCTCGCGAACCAGATTCAAACAGCAAAAACAAAGAAGATTACGGATTTGAATCCGCTCGTCCACGACGGGTCCGAGATTATCCCGAATATCACACATGTTTTTTCGGCGAGCCAGCACCTGCTTCTTTACTATGAGGTGTACGACCCGGCGCGGGCCGCCGTGGCAGATGCGGCAAGAGACACGTCGTCTGGAAGAGCTAAAGATGACAAGACTAGCATCCGTCTCTTGTCGAACGTCGCATTTTTCCAGGGTAAAGCCAAAGCCTACGAAAGTTCGCTGGTGGAGTTGACGGAGTTGAATGCGCGAGAGCGGAAGGCTGCCGTCTTCCACCTCGATGTGCCGCTGACCTCGCTCAAACCCGGTTTTTATACCTGCCAGATAAATGTGATTGACGATGCCGGCGGTCACTTCCTGTTTCCGCGGCTCGCCTTGTTAATCCGGCAAGAGGGTTCTCCCGGTGCGCGCTGAAATCTGCGAGATCTGCACACCTCACACTATTGGTGAAAGCGCAGATATTGTTTCTCGCCGGCAATCATTTGGATTTCACCTAGCTGCGTCACGGCGCGGGTCGCACGAAGACATAGACGGGGTACCCAAACGGATACAATCGAAACGTTTGCACGAGTTTGTACTCATGCGCCAGGGTTTCCACGGCGGCCATGAGATCGCGTTGGCCGCTGGGCTTGCCGTTGCGCCAAAGCGCTTCTTCCCCAAGCAGCCAGGGCTCGGGGCCATATATCAGCACCGCCGGCCGTGCTCGGAGCAGCCTCTCGGCTTCCTGCTTCGCGAAAGGATCCGATACTACGTCTATGTTGTGCGATAAAGAGAACGTGGCCGACCTTCGTTCCGTCGCCCCATAGAAGAATCCAAGTTCTGGATAGATGAAGATCGTGTTCTGTGGGCTGGAGTACTGTCGGATGATGCGAATCGTCGAATCGACGAAATCCACCGTGTTTGGCGGAAGTAAGAATCCCCGCAACTCGGGCAGCGACGATGCCTTGGCCGCGTCCTTAACCGCAGGCTCGAACCAACCGGCAAAGCTGAATGGCAGTCTTTCCTTGAATTGAGTTTCGCAGAACAGAAGCATTCCGCAAACGGCGTAAACAGCAAGTCGCTTCCAACCAATGAAATCATTCAACAGCACGGCTAAGATCAGCCCCAGCCCCGGGACGGTCATGGCTTCAAAGGCAGGATAGGAAAGTGAAGTCATGAACGCGACGGTGAAGGCAATCGACGCAAAAAGCGCGAATTGCGATTGCCGTCTCGACAAGTTTCCACTCAGGAAGCACCATGAGTAGTAAAGCATCAGCAGGCCCATTCCAATGAGCGAAGCATAGATAGCGGGCTTAGCCGGCAGTTGCAGCCAAAGTGGCGGGATCCCGGGTAAGGGCCAGAGGAGTATTACTACGGATGCGATGACGATGCTGCCCAGCCCCAGAAGCAACGCCAGCAGGAGGCCCTTCATTGAACCTTCGTTGGTATCCTTCTTTTCTACGTTTTCGGACCTGCGCAACGCTCCCCAACCAATCGCCAGGACGGCCAGGGCGATTAACGCCGCCCACTTATAGTCCTTCAGGACGATCAACGTGTGCACCAAAAAGTCTCCTGGGTGCGACGCTTTGGCGGCTGGACCCTCAACGAAGGCCTGCCTTAGAAAAGGGTGAAGGATGCCAAAGTGCGCCATCCAGCCAAGCGTGACGCCGGCCGCAAGCAGCCAACCTGCGGCAAATCCCCCGAGAAACAAAGTTGCTTTACGTACTCCCTCCAGCCTCAACAGGCAGAGACCAACCACGACCGGAATTGCAAACGTCACGCCTACCCCAATGGTTTGCTTGGTGTCGAGGCAAAGCTGCGAAAGAATTCCGGTCAAACACCCGATCGTCACCAGAGCCTGCTTCTTTCGACCTTCATCGAGGGCATAGCTCGCCGCCAGGCCACTGGCGATGGCCAGCATAATCGTGAAGTGGTTGTAGGAACTCACGGGATCCGCGTAGTCGCCTGTCGAGACCACCGTAGTAACCAGAGCCGCCAAGGCTGCATCCTTAACCCGAAAAAATCGAGCCAGCCAGCCATATAAAAGCACCGAGAGAATGACACGCTCAAAAACGCCGAAGCCCCGGAGCACGATTGGCAACTTTCCGAAGATAGCCAGCACCGCCGCACTGCGGAATATGAAGAGGGGCGGGACCGGACAGTAGAAATCTCGATACGGCAATATCCCCTTTAGAAAAAACACACCGCCTGTGAAACCGCCATCGCCAGATCTCATCCCGAGGAAGCGATTCCAGAAAAGCATGAGAAAGAGGAATGTGACCAGGGCGGTAATCAACGCGCCAGCTATGGGCAGCCACCGCGCAGAGTGCGAAGGAAGCGAGTCGCCTCCCGGTGTCGCGACTCCGCTCAAACCCTCTTCGAATTCGGCGAGTTCGGTGACGCTATTCATGAATCGAAACCTCTTCTTGGAGGGTCGATTTCGAGATTTTGTTAGCGCCACTCCGGACTGGGACCCGGGTCTCGACTTCCGCTGTTTGTTCGCCGGCTGCGCCGGCCTCGTGATATTCGGCGTCCTGATTCACCGCCCAGACGTTATACTTGCACCCACCCGCCAGAATATTTTTGGCGGTCAGCATGGCCGTCATCATGGCGTGGTCCTGATTGTTGTACTTGTGCATGCCATTGCGGCCGACCAGATGAACTGTGGGATAGTTTTCGCCAAGGGCTTTCCGAATCGTGCTCACGTGCTGCTGGTAAGCGTCGTCATAAACCGGGTAGGCCTTGGGTTGACGGATGACGCAGCCATCAACCACATCCCCACTGGCAGCGAGATTTACTTTTTGAATTTCGCTCTTTGCCAATTCGATCAGCTGACTGTCCGTCGTTGTCCACAGGCCATCGCCTTCGAAACAAAAATATTCGAGGCCGTAGGAACAATAGCTGGCGTCGGGAACCATCTCGGGAGACCACGACTTGTAATTTTGCACGCGGCCCACCTGCACACTGGGATCGTGTATGTAAATCCAGTTGTCGGTGAAACGGCCGCGGTCATGCACGATCAGCCCAACGGTCAGGAAATCGCGATACCGCAAAGCGCGCGCAGCCTGGAGCGCAGATTCGGGTAGCTTCGGTTCGATCTGTGCCACCAATTCACGGATGGGCATCGACGACACCAAGTGCTCGCCGCGATACTGCTCCACATCGCCATTGGCACTGCGCGTGGTTATGACCCACAGATTAGTGGCGACGTCGAAACGGCAGCCTGTAACTTTGCGGCCCAGCATCACCGTACCGCCCAGTTTGCGGATTTTTTCTGTGCACGCTTCCCACATCATTCCCGGCCCCAGCCGCGGATATCGGAAGGTGTCGATCAGCGTCTTGACCACGTGCTTGCGATCGTTGTCGGTGGACCTCTTGCTCAAAAGCGCGTGCTTGATGGCCGAACCGAGCGACAGGCCTTTGATCCGCTGCGCCGCCCAATCGGCGGAGATTTCGCTGCAGCTCATGCCCCAGACTTTCTCGGTGTAGGTCTTGAAAAAAATGCGGAACAAGCGCTTGCCAAATTGGTTGGAGACCCAATCCTCGAAAGTCCTGGGATTGCGTGTGGGGTGGAGTTGGGCGGTGGCGAACGACAACATGCAGAGCACTGACTCAATCAATCCGAGTTTCGACAGCGCCTCGAATGGCTTCAAGGGGTAGGTGTAGAACTGGCCGTTGTAGTAAATGCGCGATGATCGCGGACGGTCGAGCATGTTTTCGCCATCGATCTCGGTCCAAAACTCTTCAACTTCCCGCGATTTGGAAAAGAAACGGTGCCCTCCAATATCAAATCGGAAGCCCTTATAGTTGACCGTGCGAGAGATTCCGCCCACATATTCGGGATCGCTTTCGAGAACGACAACGGGGGCTTGCTGCTTCGATAATTCGTAGGCGGCCGTGAGACCCGCGGGTCCGGCACCCACAATCACAGCTTTGAAGATCGGGCGTTCCATTTTTTTGTTGGTTAGTTCGTTAACTAGAGTCTATCAATTCGATAGTACGTCGCGAGGGCATCTGTTACTTCCGTACTCTGAGGGCCTTTCCATACGCCAGCCTCCTGCGGTTATAGTCAGAACTGATTGAGATTAGCGGCACAAGCAAGCTAACGCGAGTTGCGGGTTTGGCAATTCCGATGCAGTCTGGTTACATTAAAGTTTGTGCTTTCTTCCCCGACCCTTGCCTGGGAAAGCCAGCCCTAGCGCCGGCCAGGAGAATCTTGTGAAAGTAGTGATGTTGTGCGGAGGGCTTGGAACCCGTTTGCGCGAAGAGACTGAGTATCGGCCCAAACCTATGGTCGAAATCGGTGGCCGCCCAATCCTTTGGCATATTATGAAGTTGTACGCCCACAATGGCTTCAACGATTTCGTGTTCTGCCTGGGTTACCGCGGCAACATGATCAAGGAATATTTCCTGAACTACGAGGCTATGAACAACGATTTTTCACTCTGCCTCGGCCGCAACTCCAAAATTGAATACAAGAATGTCCATCGCGAACAGGACTTCGAGGTCACGCTTGTCGACACCGGGCAGACCACCATGACGGGTGGACGGGTGAAGCGGATTGAGAAGTATATTGCTCAGGACGAAGCGCTTTTCATGCTGACCTATGGCGATGGCGTGAGCGATGTAAACATCCGAGAGCTCGTGGAGTTCCACAAGAGCCATGGCAAGCTGGCTACAGTCACGACCATCACGCCGAGTTCCCGCTTTGGAGTCATCGATGCAGACTCAAGCGGCCGTGTAACGCAATTTAAGGAGAAAGCGAAAATTGCCGGCCGCGCCAGCGCCGGTTTTTTCGTGCTTGATCGCCGCGTGTTCGATTATCTCGACGGCGACGATTGCATCTTCGAAAAGGAACCGCTGGAGCGGCTCGCGGGCGAAGGGCAGTTGATGGCCTATCAGCATGAGGGCTTCTTCTACGCTATGGATACATATCGCGAATACGAATACTTGAATCACTTATGGAGCGCGAATCAGGCGCCATGGAAGGTGTGGCAGTAACGGTGGGAAGTTTAGCAAAAATGAAGAACGGCTTCTGGCGCGATCGTGCTGTTTTTATCACCGGCGCGACCGGACTCGTGGGCGGATGGCTGACGAAACACCTGTTGGAGCGGGGCGCGGCGGTGACGGCGCTGGTCCGCGACTGGGTTCCGGCAAGCGAGTTTGTTCACGAGGGGTTGGCAGAGCGCGTGAACATCGTTCGCGGCGGGCTGAGCAGTCCATATCTGCTGGAACGAGTGCTGGGCGAGTACGAGATCGAGGTTGTCTTTCACCTCGCCGCACAGACGATCGTTGGAATCGCCAATCGCAATCCACTTTCAACGTTCGAGAGCAACGTGCGAGGAACCTGGAATCTTCTGGAAGCCTGCCGGCGGTCGCCGATGATAAAGTCGGTTATTCTCGCTTCTTCGGATAAGGCTTACGGCGATCAGAAGGTGCTTCCCTATAAAGAAGATATGCCGCTGCAGGGGAAGCATCCTTACGACGTGAGCAAGTCGTGCGCGGATTTGATTGCGCAATCCTACGCGCATACATTTGGCGTGCCGCTGGCGATCACGCGCTGCGGCAACTTTTATGGCGGCGGAGACTTGAACTGGAATCGCGTCGTGCCAGGGACGATCCGGTCCGTGATTCGCGGCGAGCGGCCCATTATTCGGTCCGACGGCAAATTTGTGCGTGATTACTTCTATGTGGAAGATGGCGCCGCGGCCTACATGCTGCTGGCGGAGCGTCTCATACAGGATTCGACAGTGCGCGGCGCAGCCTATAACTTTTCAAACGAAGCGCAGATCAGCGTGCTTGAATTGGTGAATGCAATCCTCGGGAAGATGGGATCGAAGTTGAAGCCCGACATTCAGAACCAGGCTTCGAATGAGATCCGGCATCAGTTTCTGAGCGCCGAGCGGGCGCGCACAGAATTGAACTGGAGGCCGATTTTTACGCTGGATGAAGGATTGGAGAAGACGATCGGATGGTACCGGGAGGCGCTGAAGTAGTGTCACGAGCCGACGAAAGGCGAGCAGGCGAGTTGCGAGCGAACGACTTGCGCGATCGCATTCGCGGACTGGTAGGCAAGTATTACCGTGAGGCCTTCGTCAGCACTGCTGCGGCCTTCGTGCCGGGGTCGTCGTCGGTGCCAATCTCCGGCCGCGTTTTCGACGAACAAGAACTTGAACTGCTCGTTGAGTCTTCGCTCGATTTCTGGCTGACGACGGGTCGCTTTGCCGAACAGTTCGAACGTGAATTCGCGAAATTTGTTGGCGTGCGTGAGACCGTGTTGGTGAATTCGGGTTCGTCGGCCAACCTGCTCGCGGTCACGGCCCTGACTTCGCCCAAATTGGGCGACCGGCGACTGCGGCCTGGAGACGAGGTCATCACCCTCGCGGCTGGATTCCCCACTACCGTCAATCCTATCCTGCAGAACGGACTTGTTCCCGTCTTCGTCGACGTGCACATTCCTACGTTCAACGTCGATGTCAGTTATCTAGAAGCAGCATTATCAACCCGCACGCGTGCTGTCATCTTTGCGCATACGTTGGGGAATCCCTTCGATCTTGATGCCGTGACCGCGTTTGCCAAGAAACACGGCCTGTGGCTGATCGAAGACTGCTGTGACGCGCTCGGGTCGACCTATCGCGGGAAGAAAGTCGGAACCTTCGGCGATCTTGCGACCGTCAGCTTTTATCCCGCACATCACATCACCATGGGCGAGGGCGGATGCGTTCTGACCGACAAGCCGCTGCTGCGCACGCTCGTCGAATCCTTTCGCGATTGGGGCCGGGATTGCTGGTGCGCGCCGGGTAATGAAAACACCTGCGGCAAGCGTTTCGACTGGCAATTAGGCGAATTGCCGCACGGCTACGACCACAAATATATTTATTCGCACGTCGGCTATAATCTCAAAGCCACTGACATGCAAGCTGCCGTCGGAGTCGCGCAGTTGAAAAAACTGCCGGCATTCATAGAGGCGCGAAAGCGAAACTTTGCGTATTTGAAGGCGGGACTTAAAGATGTGGAGGAGCATTTTGTCCTGCCCGAAGCAATTCCGAATTCCGATCCCAGCTGGTTTGGATTCCCGCTGCTGCTACGGCAAACGGCTCCCTTCTCGCGGAATGCGCTCATCGAGTTTCTGAATGGTAGAAAAATCGGCACCCGCCAGCTGTTTGGCGGCAACCTGGTCCGTCAGCCTGCATACGCGGGCCTCAACTATCGTGTTGTAGGCGATCTTGGAAACAGTGACCGGGTAATGAATCAGGCCTTCTGGATTGGCGTATATCCCGGACTCACGCCGGCAATGCTGGATTATGTTCTTGAATCAGTCAAAGAATTCGAAATCGCGTTAAAGGGGGTACTTTCCGATGCCGCACGCAAATAATAATCATTCCTCTTCGTCCAGTCAGCTTCCCGAGGTTCGACTGGGGTCCAAGGCCGTCGGACCTGGGAAACCTTGCTATGTTATCGCGGAGATCGGAATCAACCACAACGGCGATATCGATATCGCGAAGAAACTGATCAACGTGGCCTCAGGCGCCGGTTGCGACGCGGTTAAGTTTCAGAAGCGGACCATCGATGTCGTCTACTCACGCGAAGAACTGGCGAAGCCTCGGGAGAGCCCTTTTGGAGACACCAACGGCGATTTGAAGCGGGGGCTGGAATTCGAGCTTGAGGAGTACCAGGAGATTGACCGCTATTGCCGTGAGGTCAAAATTGACTGGTTCGCCTCGTGCTGGGATGAAGCCTCCGTCGATTTCATCGCCCAGTTTAAAGTCCCGTGCTTCAAAATCGCGTCCGCCTCGCTCACCGATGACAACTTGCTGCGCCACACGCGCAAGATTGGCAAGCCAGTTTTGCTTTCGACCGGGATGAGTACGCTCAAAGAGGTCGATCACGCAGTGGAAATTCTGGGCAAACAGGAGCTCATTCTCCTGCACGCCTGCAGCACCTATCCCGCCTACTACGAAGAGTTGAACTTGCACGTTATCGAAGTATTGAGAGATCGGTATGGGGTCCCGGTTGGTTACTCCGGCCACGAGACTGGGTTGGCATCGAGCGTCGCGGCGTCGGTGCTCGGCTCCTGCGTCATCGAGCGGCACATTACTCTTGATCGTTCCATGTGGGGCTCAGACCACGCGGCATCTCTCGAACCCAATGGCATCACGCGCTTGATTCGCGACATCCGCCTGATCGAAAAATCAATGGGGGACGGCGTCAAGCGAGTGCTGGAGCGCGAACAACCGATCATCAAGAAGCTGCGGCGCGTGGGAGCATCGTAAGTGCCTGAGAAGGTGCCGGAGGCCGCTTCCGAGATCGCAAGAAAGATCAAGGCCATCGCCATGGATGTTGATGGCGTGCTCACTGATGGCGGCGTGTGGTGGGGGCCTAACGGCGAAGAATGGAAACGCTTTCATTTTGCCGACATCATGGGCCTGTCGCTGGCGCGAAAATCGGGCCTGCTCATTGCTCTGATCTCGGGCGAGAACAGCCCTCTTGTCGACCGGCTTGCCAGTAAACTGGGCATCGCGGACGTTCACAAGGATTGCAAAGACAAGGCTGGCGCGCTGCGCAAGTTCTCGGAGCGGCACGGGTTGCCACTGCAAGAAATCTGCTTCATTGGTGACGATGTGAACGACCTGGCCGCGCTCAGGATCGTTGGCCTCAGCGCCTGTCCCGCGGATGCGCGGCCTTCGGTTCGGGAGCATTGCCAGGTAGTCGCCAAGCTCGGCGGCGGCAACGGGGCTGTGCGCGAGGTGGTGGACATGCTGCTCGCATCGGCAAAAATGGCGGCAAAACAGACCTGCTGAGTGTCTGCGTTTAACTGGATCTTAAGAGCCGAGATTTCGGAATGGCATAACAGACCAGGTCCCATCCCTCAACCAAATGGGGGTGCAAGAAGAAGTTGTAACCCGGATTCATTGACTCGATGAGAAGCGGAATCTTCCAGAGATGATCCTGAAGATGGTAGGTGCAGATGGCAAGCACCGGAGCGTACTGCTTAATGATCCCGCGCGCTCCGTTTAATGCGTCCAGCTCAGCACCCTCAATGTCCATCTTTATATACGTCGGCTGAGCGCCGGAAAGAGCTGTGTCGAGGGCGACGCAGTTCACCACCATTTCACCCTTTCCGACAGCGGATGCTTCGTTTCCATCACCCGAGAACTTAACCGTTCCGGACCGGGCTCCTACGGCAGCCCGTTGCAGCACTATGGATTCGCGCTCGGGACGAAGTGCTACTTCCTTTTCGAGCTTCCCGAAGTTGGCGGGGTCAGGCTCAAAGCCGTAAATCCTTTGGAAGGACCTCTTGGGCTGATCCAAGAAGCTCCGAATGCTATCACCGTCGTAGGCGCCGCAATCGACGAAGACCTCGTGATCGGTAAGGGGGCAGAGTTCTTGCGGAAAATAGATAGTGTGTTGAACCGGACCGTACAGCCCACCGAACTCACCCAGCACCCGCCAACGCAGTTGCGCCAGATATTCACCTCGCGATTCGTCGTCGGACCACAGGTGGCCTGCGCGGCGAACGTCATCCGCCTGCTCACAGACCTTATGCGGCAGGTCGACCGCGTAATGGGGCAGAAATATCTCCGCCTGCTTCCAGAACAGTTGCTGGAACGTAACCACGTACCTGCAGCCCAAGCTTCGCAGCTGCGATTCGCGTTCTGACATTCGGTCAGTAGCTTCACCCCGCCAAATCGTGATCACGAAGGTTGCTCGATCGCCGTGAAGCCGTGCTGCATCCTCGGGAGAAAGCACCTTCACCCCTTCCACCAGGGTATTCCAGAGGCGAGCATTGTTGTCTACAAAGGCAACAGGCTCAACGCCAGCCTTACGCAACCCGGCTAATGTCCTACGGCCGACATGTCCTGCTCCAAACAATACCAGCAGGTCCTTCGACGGTCCGGCCATCAGGTCATAGGATGACCTCTCCCGCTCCGTTGCTTTGGCTTCACCTTCGGCGAACAGCTCGTCCAGTGCCTCAGTCAGATCTTTGTCGGTGAGCGCCTTCGTTCCAGAAACCATTCCTTTTCACCCCAGCACCTCAAACTTAGCCCGATGATTACGCGCACCAGCAACCGCTATCCCCATCGCCGACGAATTTCGTATTGGCGTCTTTCAATTCGCATGCAGCGTAACTACCGGGTTTGCCAATCCAACGGAGGCAATCTTGTTGCGGATGCCCTGAGTATGCAATAAGGTCGCCAGGATAATCGGCGCCGTCTGGTTCTTCAGCTGATCGGGGCGAATGATGGGCACGCCACGCAATGTTTTTCCGACGTTGACCGGATTTCCATCGACAAAGGCCGCCACCTTCGCATCCTTCAAAGCCGTATCACAAAGCAGCTTCATCGTCAGTTGTCCCGTACCCCAAATAATCACTTCGGTCGAAGATGCAAGCACGCTCCGCAGCTGCCGATCGATTTCCTGCATCATGACACGGGAGTCATGGATGTAGCGCTCCATCTGTCCGCGAAACTCACCGTCGACTTGCCAAGGCTGCGCAACGGAGTCGGACCGCCGCTCGTATCCCACTTCGAGACCGGGGAACACCAGGCCTGACGGCCCAGTCACGAGCACGCGTTTTTCGAGCACTGGAGTGAATCCAAACTGGGTCATCAAGTTTCGCAGCGAGGCTATGGAGAAGTGGTTGATGTGCTCCGTGTTGATGTCCTGAAACGGGGCGTGCAGGTAATCGGCATAGCCGGCGGCATCCGGCACTTCGAGAAAGATGCGGCCGTTGTCATTGTCGGTGCAAACGCTTACCAACGCCGAGATGGCACGCTTTACGTCAAGAACGTGCTCCAGCACAGAGGTTAGTATGACGGCGTCAAAACGGCCGATCTCCGCAGGAAGATGAGCCAGGTCTCCGCGATAGGCGTGGCAACCGCCACGGCGAGTGTTTTCCACGCACGCTGGAGAAGGATCGACACCGACGAGATTCTTAAATCCCAGGCGACCCAGCACTTGAAGCAGACCGCCGTTAGCGCACCCCACGTCAAGGATGCGATCCTCTCTGGAAGGAATGTGTTGGGCGAATAACGCTCCGGTTTGCTCAAGCCGCGGAATATCTTCCGGAGGAGTCGCTCCGGTCTGGGCTCCGGCTGGCTGCTCGTAAATGGAGCAGGTGGCGTAGAACTTTTCATAGTCCGCCTGTGACGCAGGCGTGTCGGCAAACGCCATTCCGCAAGTAGCACAGATGACAACGTCGTATTCATCCGGCAGCGGATAGTCGTCTGTGACCGCAAATCGCTGGTGATGCAGTACATCTCCACGATCGCCATCGCAGATTGGACAGGGCCGCAAAAGTTTTTTCATGTGCGCTTTCTTACCAGCAACTCCTGCCACCATCTATCACTAAGTTCGTGCCGGTCATATAGGACGATGCGTCGGAAGACAGAAATATAATTGCGCCCTGGTATTCGTTAACCGCCGCCATGCGTCCAAGCGGGATCAGGTTAGTCAGGCGCGCAACAAAATCATCGGGCTGGCCGTTGTAGACGCCGCCCGGCGAAATAGCATTAACGCGCACCTTCTTGTCGGCCCAGTAGCTGGCCAGATACCGCGTGAGGCCCACCAGTGCGGACTTCACCACCGAATAGGTGACCGGCTTGACGGGCTGCATGTGTTCCGGCGCGCCGGGCTGCCGGTAGATGCGCTGATCGGGAGCGATGAGCGCGAGATCGGACGCCACATTTACGATGACTCCTCCGGCGTTCGCGGCCATGTGACTGCCAAAAACTTTGCTGCAGAGGAAAGCGCCGGTCAAGCCCACGGCAATGTCGGCCTCCCACTGCTCTAAGGGGAAATTCTCCAGCCGCGAGAAGTTAACTTCTGTGCTCGCCTCCATCTTGGGATTGTTCGCCGCGTTGTTGATGAGGATATCGAGACGCCCGAAGCGAGCCAGTGTCTCATCTCGCAGCGCTTCAATTTCTGGTTGCCTGGTTATGTCCGCAGCGCATCCGATCGCCGGAACACGATACGCTTGCGACAACGCCGCGGCTTTTTCGCTGGCGCTCCGATGGTGAATGTCGACAAGAACCGGGATGCCGCCCGCCGAAGCAATGGCCCGCCCATGCTGCTCGCCAAGCAGTCCTGCACCGCCGGTAATTACGGCAACACGCCCGGTTAAATCAAAAGGATTCGCAGGCTCTGTCATACTTTTTCGATTCTTCAGGGAAGCTCCGCTCTTCATGAAAGCTCCACTACGCGGCCAGTTGCAATCGACTCCTTCGCAGCCAGCGCCAGTTTGAGGCTCCACTTGCCCTCTGCCAGGTCAACCACCGGCTTGTTCCGCGTTTTCACGCAATCGAGAAAATGCTGCATCTCATGGACGAACAGCTGATTGCGTTCGAGTTGCTCGCAAGTGAAGCGGTCCGTTACATTTCCCTCTGCGCCGTAAAGGGTGACTGATAGCGTCGGAAAATCGAGAACGGCTTTGCCCGCGTCCCCGATGACCTCACACAGCCGCTGCGGCGGCCGCTGCAGATAATCCTGCTGCAAGTGGACGGGCAGCGGCCTTCCGGCAAATTCGCAGTCCATCAATGTGCTGGCCACGTCCTCAACGTCGATCTCAAGATTACTCCAGTGCCCGCCGATGGAGAACAGACGCTTCGCCTTTCCGAACAGGGAGTAGAGATAGTCGAACTCGTGAATCTGCGAGAGGATCACACCTCCGCCCAAATCTGAGCGGGCGGCATACATCTGCCGGTAGTCCTCGTAGCGATGCCAACCTGGCAAGTACTCGCCGACGGCAACACGAACTGCAAGCAGGCTGCCAAGCACACCCGAGCGCAGGATCTGCTGCAGGCGCAAAAAACAGGGATGAAAGCGAAGCTGGTAGCCGACCATGACGATGCGGGCCTGCTTCTGAACCAGTGCTTGCAACTCGGGGAGACCTGCCAGGCTATCCGATAGCGGCTTTTCTACAAAAAGATCGCAGCCGACCCGAACGCACGCCAATGCCGCTGGAACATGCAAGCTGCTGGGGTTGCAGATCAACGCGATATCAGGCTTTTCCGCGAGCGCCGATTCCAAGCTATCGAACACGCGCACGCGATACTCCCGTTCGACATCGCGATCGGCGTCAATTTGGAGGGCGGGGGTAATTACGGCAGAAAGCCTTCTGACACGAAAGGCGAGTACCTCGACATCGTCGCCGAGCAGCGTGCGCAGATTTCGGAGATGGCGTTGTCCGATGCCCCCGAGGCCGACGATCAATATCTTCATCCGTTTGCCCCGACGACGAAATCCGCTTCCCTCAGCTGGTTCAGGACAAGTTCCCGATTATGCCGAATCCAGGCCAGCTCATTTCCAGTTTCGGCTCGGGCAATCTGCATTACAAAATCTCCCCGGTATCCGATGCGGAAGAGATGAGAAAGCAAAACAGGAATTTCGGCACCGCCCGTGCCGAGCGGAACAGTCCCACCACCTCGAATGCGGTCTTTGATATGTACGCTGCCGATTCGGTCCCCATAGGCCGCGATTTCCTCGCGGATATCGTAGCCTAGAGAAGCGCTGTTTCCTGAATCGTAGTTAACTTTCAAGTAAGGGTGAGCCAGTTTGGATAAGAGTGAGGCAAAGCGTTTTGGGTCGAGTGATGTCTCCAAGTGCAATTCGACATCCGTTTTTTCGGCATGCTTAAGAACGCGGTGCAACACCTCGATTACCTGGATTTCTTCGGCATCGCTGTCAATTCTGGAATTATCCACAAAAGGAAGGACCACGCGGTGAATACCGGCCACGTTGCAGCGATCGAGCAGCCACAATAACTTATTAATCCTGCCTTCCGATTCGGCGGCGGCTTTCGCCAGCGGACGCTCCATGAAGTAGTCAGCACAGAGGGAGACAACGGCGATGTTATATTTCTTAGACAGCAATCGCATCTCCGCTAGACCGCGATCGGTGCCGAGTGGATTGTCGTTCTCGCCGGGAGAATCGTAAATCCACTCAATCGCGTCAAGTCCTGCTTCGGCTGCGAGCGGAAATTCTTCTCTCCATAGCTGTCTGGGAAAACACTGGAATGCACCGTCAGATGGCGGCAGCAGCCGGCCTTGCATCACTGCGATCCGCATCTTCGTTACTCAACCTCCACCGGGATCAGCATGTTCGATAGAAATTCCTCGCGCGGCAGGAATGGGAAAAGATCTTCCAACGGCTTGGAGACGAACGATCCATCCGGACGCTGCACGGAGGAGAGCCGCGGGCCGCGGAACTCATCGGGAAGGATGATGGTGTCGCAAACCAGCGGTCCGCCGCGGCCGAGCACCCGCCGCAGGTCGGCGCGCAGATTGCATTGATCACGGATAATATCGGTCTGCAACCCGTAAGCCTGAGCGACCTTGGTGATATTCGGCAAAGTCTGCCCGGTCTCGGGACTGCAACCAATGCTCGGCGCGCCAAAAAAGTTCGTTTGCGAAATGCGAATCGAAGCATAACCGCCATTGTTCAACACAAAGAACGTGATCGGCAGCTTAAGCCGCGAGACGGTTTCCAGTTCCTGGATATTAAATTGAAAACCTCCATCGCCATCCACGCACACGACAGGGCGGCGGCCGTTTGCCATGCAGACGCCGATGGAAGCGGCGATGCCAAATCCCATCGCCCCCAATGCGGTGGTATGAAACACTCTCTGGCCGGCCTTGACCCGCAGCGCCAGCAGGAATAGTTCAATGGCGCTGCCCGAACTTCCGGAGACGATAGGAGTGTTCGCTGGCAGCACTTCCTGAAGCGCTTCGGCCAGGTGATACATGCTGACTGGGCCTTCGGGCTTGCGATGTTCCGGCAGTATGACGGGATAGCGTGTCTTCCAATCGGCGCAACGTTGTTTCCACGATGACCGATCCTTGCGCTCAATTTCCGACTTTCGCCCAAGCAACGCGCGAATGAACTCGCCAGCATCAGCCTGCACCTTTGTCTGGATTGAATCGCCCATTTTGCCCAGTTCGAAAGGATCAATATCCACCATCACTTTGTGTGCGGCGCGGGCAAATCGCTCCGGCGAATAGCCGGTTATGACACGATCCAGTCGTGCCCCCAGCGCTAGCAGAAAATCGCAATTCTGGACGGCAAAGTTTGCCCCGCGCGGCGCAAGGGATCCAGGGCGGCCTACGAATAACGGATGATCATCGGCAATCAGATCGATGGCGAGCCACGTCGACTCGACTGGAATGTCAAGGACTTCGACCAACTCCAGAAACTCCTTTTCCGCGCGCGCCAACCGAATGCCGTTGCCGGCTAGCAGCATGGGCCGCTCGGATTTATTTAAGGCGATGATGGTTTCCCCGACTAACACTTGCAAATCTATTTGGGAAAAAACTGCGTACTCGCACTCGGAAGGATCGAAGCCGCGCAACGTCTCCGGGTCGATTGGACTGGCTTGTACGTCGAGCGGAATATCGATCCAAACCGGCCCCGGACGCCCGGATTGGGCAAGATGAAGCGCCTTCTCCATGTGGTAACGGATCGAACCGGGATCGTCGACGGTTACCGCGTACTTGGTCAGGGGGCGGACAATCGAGACGATATCGACCTCCTGCATCCCAACTTGACGAACACCCAGCGGTGTTCCATCGGGCGTAAACATTCGATCCGCCCGCTTTACCTGGCCGGAGAGAAACAGACAAGGCGTCGAATCCAGCCACGCACCGGCCAGGCCGGTGATCGCATTGGTGCTGCCCGGACCGGTGGTCACCAGTGCAACCCCGAGATGATTGGTAGCCTTGGAATAATTTTCTGCGGCAATCGCGCTGGCCTGCTCGTGCAGATTGCAAACGAAATCAACCCCATTACAGTGGCTGAGGGAGTCGTTGAGATGCATGGCCCCGCCACCGGGCACCAAAAAGACGTGCTTAACACCGATGTCTGCTACCACGCGAAAAACATAATCCGAAAGCTTCATTGCTGCCCAGGCTCCGTTTGCTTCAAAAACGATGCTCCAAACCGAAGTGTTATCGAGCTGATTGAATCTACAAAATGATGTTGCGACTCTTGATAATATCGCAGTGGGTGATCTTGCCTGTGTAGAGAAATGAGTCGCTTGGATTCTGCAACTAAATGGAGCACGGCAATCACGCGGCATATTCCGCCCGGCCAGTTTGGGCGCTATCTGCTGGTCGGCGCCTGGAATACTTTATTTGGCTATGGTTCTTACGCATTTTTCACGGCGATGCTCAATCCCATGATTCCGCACAGTTATATCGTCGCATCCGTGATCTCGAGTCTGCTTAACATTTCGGTCGCGTTTCTGGGCTACAAATGGTTCGTATTCAAAACCAAGGGCAACTACCTCCGGGAATGGATCCGGTGCGTCGGGGTATACAGCGGGGGAATTCTTTTCGGAGTGCTCACGCTACCCGTGTTAGTCGTCATCATTCGGCGGAATACGCGTTTTGTCTCGCAAGCGCCCTACATTGCCGGCGCTCTTCTGACGGCATTTATGGTCGTATACAGCTTTGTTGGACATAAGAAATTCTCCTTTCGGTCGCCCGCATAATGCGCCTACTCATCACCGGTGGTTCGGGATTCATCGGACGAAATCTGGCGGAGCAACTTGCTGCGACGTATGAGATTTCTGCGCCCTCATCGGCCGAATTGGATTTGCTAAACGAGCACGCCGTACGCGAATACCTCGACGCGCATCGTTTTGAAGTCGTGGTTCATGCCGCCACCACGCGATCGAATCGGCGGGTCGGCGCACCTCCTGACCTGCTCGACCGCAATTGCCGCATGTTTTTCAATCTCGTACGCAACCACGAACTATTCGGAAAACTGATCCACTTCGGCTCCGGTGCCGAGTACGACCGGGTTCAACTGCCGCCTCGGGTAAGAGAAGACTATTTCGATACCCGCGTGCCTCGCGATCCCTATGGATTTTCGAAGTATATTTGCGCCAAGTATATTGAGCGTTCCGACCGAATTGTGAATCTGCGCTTGTTCGGAGTTTTCGGCGCCTATGAGGACTATACGGTGCGTTTCATTTCCAACGCTTGTTGCCGGGCGCTGAAGGGATTGCCGATTGTGCTGCGGCAGGATATCGTGTTTGACTACCTCTACGTTAAAGACCTGGCCAAGATTACGATGTGGTTCATCAAAAATGATGCACGCCAAAAGGCCTACAACGTGGCCACGGGCAGGCCGATTGCGCTGACGGAGTTGGCGCGCGTTATTGCCCGGGTCTCGAACCAGATATCGGGGCCCAATCCTACGGTGTCAGTGCAGAGCGAAGGATTGGGGCTCGAGTACTCGGCGGACAACTCGCGCATGCTGGTGGAAATGGGCGGGTATCAATTTTGGGACGTAGAGGCTTCGCTCAGGGACCTGTATTCCTGGTATGCGCAGCGCGGAGAGCTCGACGTGGAAGCGCTACGGTTCGACGAGAAAGCTGCGACTCATGCCTAAAACTAAGACATTGACCGTTCTTACACCTTGTTTTAACGAAGAGGGCAATGTGCGCGAGGTATACGTCCAGGTGCGCGCAGCCATCGCAGCCGCCGGGCATTACCAATACGAACACATTTTTATCGACAATGCGTCCACGGACAACACATTGAACGAACTCAAGGCAATCGCCGCTCAAGACAGGAATGTAAAGGTAATCAGGAACACGCGCAACTTCGGCCAGGTACGCTCACCTATGCACGCTTTCTATCAAGCCAGCGGAGACGCCGTCATAGGCATTGTGGCCGACCTGCAGGATCCTCCCGAGATGATTACAGACATGATTCACAAGTGGGAGGAGGGTTACCCGGTTGTCATCTGCATCAAGAAGGCCAGCGATGAAAACGGTCTGATGTTCTGGATCAGAAAACAGTATTACAAGTTGGTGAAGCGGCTTTCCGGAGTGGAAACCTACGAGAACTTTACCGGCTTTGGCCTGTTTGACCGCCGGGTAGTGGACGTGATCAAACAGTTTGACGATCCGTATCCCTACTTCCGAGGCATGGTCGCGGAGGCTGGGTTCCGGCATTTTGATATTCCCTATCATCAGCCTGTACGCAAGCGCGGTATCACCAAGAACAATTTCTATACACTCTACGATCTGGCTATGCTCGCGATCACCAACCTTTCAAAGGTGCCGCTGCGGCTGGTAACTTTTTCAGGATTTGCCGGCGCACTGGTTTCTGTTCTGGTATCGCTGGCTTACCTGGTCTACAAATTGGTTTTTTGGAATCACTTCTCCGTCGGCATCGCTCCCCTGGTCATCGGCGTATTTTTCTTTATGTCGATTCAGATGCTGTTTATGGGCATTATTGGAGAGTACATCGGCACCATTCACACTCTTGTGCAGAAGCGGCCGCTGGTCGTCGAGCAGGAGAGAATCAATTTCGAATATGGCCCCGCGGAACCAATGCAGGAGCCATTGCAGAGTCCAATGCGAAACAGTGTGACGGCACAACCCAACGCCAGGTCGTGAAGTTTCCTGCAGGTTTGGAGATATTCTATGAATGCGAAGAATGCGCAGTCCCTGGCCGTTGCCAGAATTCACGACTGCGCGTCTGTGATGCAGAGTTTGCGGGAGTCGTCGGCGTACTTGACCGCCGTGGTCAACGTCGCGGAGGCCATGACAAAGTGTCTCCGCTCGGGTAATAAGATCCTGTTCTTTGGCAATGGCGGCAGCGCCGCGGACGCTCAGCACCTCGCCGCGGAGCTGAGCGGCCGGTTCTTGAAAGAACGCAGAAGCCTGTCGGGTTGGGCGTTGACTACGAATTCCTCCGTTTTGACCGCGATCGGAAACGATTATTCGTTTGACGATGTGTTTGCGCGACAGGTGGAGGGGATTGGCAGTCCCAATGATCTTGCCTTCGGCATCAGCACCAGCGGGAATTCTCCCAACGTGCTTCGAGCCCTGAGCGCGGCTCGCGAAAAAGGGCTAGTCACAGTGGGTCTGACAGGCAGAACCGGCGGAAAGTTGCCGAATGCCGTTGATCACTGTATCTGCATTCCCAGCGATCAGACACCCCGCGTTCAAGAAGCGCACATTTTAACCGGACACATTCTCTGCGAATTGATCGAGGAAACGCTGTTTGCGGAGGGTTGAAAAGGGATTTACAGCGTGGAAAGCCGTGTCACCTCGGCGACGAGCTGGCGACGCTCTCCAGTTCGATCCGCATGGCGCAGAACTCAAGTCCGTAACAAAAACCCGAACGGTTGCAAACGATCCCAGCAATACGGATTGTCCTGCCCGTGGTTCGGAATCTGACTTCCATCAGCTCGCCGGGCTGCATGATGACGCCAGCGTAGAGTTCCATGCCCGCGCGGCTCAATTTGGAAACCAATCCAGGCACAACCAGGTTTGTGGCGCCAGGGACGGCAATGGAGACAGGGGTGTGCGTACGATATCGGAGGTATCGGCGAGTGTTGGGCCCGTCCATCGACGCAGCAACCTCAAACACAATCTATTTGAGCAAGCCAAAGTCCAGCAGGTATGCCGCAGTGGCCAGACCAATCATGAGCATGCCAACCAGTTCCGCTACCTTGAGCCGCCAAGGCGACGACTGGTGTTGCTGCGCCGAAGCAGCGCGTAGTTTCTCAATCCAAGCCAGCTCAGATTCGCTCTGACATGCCTGCCCTGACTGCTGACCGACGAGCGCCCCGAGACGGCGGTGATCATCGGCCGCGAGTGAAACGAAGCGGAAGGGCTGCAACTCATTGTTGACCGGACGCAGCATTTCTGCGCCTCCGAGGACGGCGCCAGACCCAGTCAGGAAGATCAATTTGACCTGCGATCCCTGGTCGACCGGTTTAGGGAGCGAAAGCAGACCGCCGGTGAGAGAAACTACCTGGAGGTTGGCGCCAGTGGTCTGGCCATTTGGAAAGCGTAGGACCGCCGGATTGAGGCCCTCGAGATGAGCACGCGGTAGGCGAGATTGGGGGAGGTTATCCATATACCGAGTTAGTATGCGATGGATGTGGTTACTAACAGAAGATTACGGAAGTGGGGGTCCGTCTAGCTGCCAGCCGGGGGCGGAGAGGCTAATAAGCGCCTGCCCCTTTGGAAACCGCGCCTGGCGTATTGACCGATTCTCCGCCGCGGTCACGGTCTGGAACCGATTCACTGCGCGCTTTAAGGCTCTGCCTTACTTACGCACTTACTTTCGTACCTACTTACGCACTTCGACCACAAGGCGGTAGGGATTCTGCTCCAGTCTCACCGAGAAATCCGCACGGGTCTTTGTTTCCAGCACAACGCGCGTCGTGCCGGATACAGGCTGCGCCACGCGGATGCATTTAAGGATTGCATCGTCCACCTCGAATGTCTTCCATGCCAGGTTCGAAGCCAGCTCTGTATCGTGCAGATCGAAATAAATGCGATCAGGATTCGCCAAACGGTGCGTGTCATAGTGCACCCGATCTTCAACATTGAGAACCACCGTGGTCGAGTCCGCCGACGCCGAGTACTCGATTCCGGTAACCATGGGAAATTTTGACGATTCCCGCGGTCTCGGAGGATTGATTGAATGGGCTCCTTTGGATGTGGCGCCCAGAGTATTACTGGCAGGATTCGCTGCCAGGCCGACGACTGGAGCAAGCGGCGCGGCCTTTCGTACGGCGTCCATCGGTTTCGGCGCGACCCTTTCGGTCCGCGCCATTTTGTTAGCCACCATTTTGTTAGCCCAGTGCAACGGCTTTAGTTTCCACCAGACGCCGGCTGCTAATGCTGCGGCAATCACAATGCACACCAGCACCACCAACACGTAACGCCGGCGGATAACACTACGCTGGTCTTCGACTGGCGTCCCGGCTCCAGCGACAGGCTCCGCTTCTGGCTCGCTCGGAGCCGCTTCCAACTTCGCTGCCGCGACCTGCGCGGACTTAGCGAAGCGTTCCTCATCCGCTAAGGTGAGCGCTCCGAGCAGCAATTCGGCCAGACCACTCAGGTTGCGGGCATCGTTGTCGCCGAATCCGAACGGCTGCGCTGAAAATGCCTGCAGTAAGCCGATCCGGCGCCTCCCCTTGCAGAGCGGCACCGCGATCATGGAACGTGCGCCCAACGACCGGCACACTTGCAGGTTGACGCTTGCATCGGTTTCGGTGTCATGGCAGATTACGGTCTGGGCGGTGCGAAAACAGGCACCTGAGAAGGTCGAATCGCTGTCGATGCGCGCGCCCGCGTCGGGCCGGACCGGACCCGCTGCCGCACGCAAGACAATTTCGTTGTTTTCCGCCAGCGCAATCGCCACGCCGTCCGCGCTAGTGATCGCTACCGCTCTGTCTGCGACGAGTTGAAGAGCCTCATCCAGAGTGAATGGCTCTTCATGTTCAAGCTGCGACTTGGAAACAGCCGCATCGTCCCCGTTCCGGCGAGGCTCCAGCGTTTTCCTTCGGAGCACCTGCTCGCGCAGCGCCCAAAACGCCAGTAACGCCTGCAAGGCGTTTGGCTGCGATGCCGTTTGCCGGGGGTCGGCGGGATGACCGCCAGCAGCGCTCGCAATGGTCGGCCCAGGCTGGCAGAGAGGTACAACGACCCCAGCAGACGGAGTCTCCCCTTCAAGGCTCTGGTTGGTCGCGGCCGTCGCCATTACGAATTCACAATTTTCGAGCGGTACAGTATGGGCCCTGAGTAAATGATAGTCAATAAGTTGGTTAGGCTAGTCCTCCGGTGGACGCAGAAAAGGGGTTGACTATCAGATCCTCTTCCCTTCCTCTCAGGGGACCCAGAGCGGCGCTCCAGAGTGACACGCTTGGCAGTGATTGAGCGGGAAGGCGACCTTGCCGTGGCAGGCGCCGCAGGCTCTTCCGTCGATATTAGAAAACATCGAGAAGTGAATCGTGCCTTTCTGGGCTGTCGGAAATATTTCTGGATGACAAAGCTCACATCCGTTCCAGATGGCATGTTTCTCGTGAGAGAAGACAATCGGCTCGACCCATGGGTAGGCAGCTTCCACGGAAAAATCCTTCCTGCTCCGCATCTGAGGTTGCTTGACCGATAGCCCTTCGACATAATCGATTGGCTTAATCACGCCAGTTTTTTCCGCGGCTTCCCAGTTCACCCCATAAATGCCTTTGGGAAATCTTGCTGTGAACTCCCTGTACTCATATTTCCTTACTCCCTTTTTGCCCAATGAGTGGCAGCGGTCGCACTGTTGATGATCGGGGGCAGAGCACGCCGCGAAAACGACTTTTCCTTCAAACATCCTTCGTCCGTCATGGCAAGCGCCGCAATGGAAACCTTCGCCGTTCGACTTCGCGTTGATACCGGTGGCTTTGGCTTCCATGGCAAAGCCGATATCCACATGGCAGAGGCGGCAGGTGAACTTCGACCGGTGCAACCAATGATCGAACACCACCGCGCCGGGCTCAGCCCCGGCGTAATTGTCGAGAATCACCTTTCCATACTCGGAGGGTTCAGGCGTTTGCTGGGGTAGGTAGATCTGGGCTGACGCGATACAGGCTAGGAGTAGGATTCCGCAAGCCAGCACGAGCGGAAGAAACTCGCGCGCAGTTTCATTTCTTTTCTTTCCTTTTTGCATCGAGGACGTAGGCATAAAGACCTCGGCATTTTCGTAGTCGTTCGAGGTAGACTTTCCGCCGCGATTCGTCGAGCTTTTCAATCTGCGGCTGGAGATTGTCACATCTCCGAATGAGATCGGTGAGTTCCTCTTGCGAGAAGGTCATGGCATCCTCGGTCTTCGCGCATATGTTATCGAACTCCCCTTGCCAGGATTCATGAGACGATTCGTGAGACGATTGCTGCCCGGCTGCCGGCTGTCCGGCAAATGCGGAGAGTCCGGCGGTAGCACGTACACCGGCCAGACCGGCGAGTCCCAGAAATAGGAGCGCTGCAACAATCGTTCTTTTGAACGTTGTATCGAAGTGCGTGCGGAACTTCGCCTTGAAGACCATCGCTGTGAAGGCCATCGACGTTTCTCCTCAGGGTTGAACTGGTTTGGAATGGCAGCGCTGGCAATCGGTCAAGGGAAACGCCACCGTGGTATGGCACGCGCCACAGGACTTCCCTTCCGATATATCCACCATCGAATACTTGACTGTGCCTCTTTTCACGCCCATGAAAATATCAGGGTGGCAGAGTTCGCATCCGTTCCAAACGGTATGTTTCTTATGGGAAAAGATGATGTCGGGCATTCCCTCGACCTTGGGATTCAGCGCAAAATCCTTCTGCACGACGAGTGAACTTCTGGGTCCGGAGACGCCAGGAAGTGAAGCGACCGGGTTGATCAGCCCCAGTTCCTCTGATTTTTCCCAATCCAAACCGTTGCCGAAGCGTTCCTTGGGCAAAGGTTGACTGAATTGGAAGAAGTCAAAATCGGATGCGACTTTCAACCCGTAGGAGTGGCAGCGCTCGCATCGTTTCTCGTCATCCAGGCTCACCTTCCTGGAGCAGGCTGCGAAGACGGTTTTTCCGTTCTCGACCATCCTGCCGTTATGGCAGGTCCCGCAGTAATAACCGTGCGCGTTGTCGGCCGCCTTGATGTCGGTGCCCCCGGCTTTCATGGCAAAACCAATGTCCACGTGGCAAACTCGGCAGGTAAACATTGACCGATGGATCCAATGTTCAAAGACGACGGGTGCAAGATCCGTTTTCTCGGAATAATTGTTAATGATGACGCGGCCGTACTCATAGGGAAGCGGCCTTTTCTTCTTGACACCGGTTTGAGATAGGGCCAAACCACAAAGAAGCCCGCAGGTAACGAGAAGTAGAGCAATCAATCTATTCCTGTTCATCGAGATCCTCCTCCCGATTGAACTGCGCTTATCGAATTCAGCTGCCGGCGCGCTCCGGTTGCTCCTTCTAGAGTGCGCCGTTACTAAGAAAGTTTCCTGGCGACGCACGACACTATTTCATCTTCATTGTTACTAGTTGACGTAAGGGACACGCAGTGACTCTAGTCACCCTTCGCGGTGATAGCAGGATCATCTGGCGCTGCGAAAAGTTTTGCGACTGTTTCGCGATTGATGAGCCTTGCAGGCTAGCGATCGGATTGGCGCGCAGCATGGGCGGCGCGCCATTCGTCTATGTCGTGTTCGGCTTGGGCGACTTGCGGAGGGGTTAGCGATTTTCTAAGTTCCTGCGCAGTGGTTGCACTCTGCTTCACCGCGTCCTGTGCTAATACCAGCCACTTATAAGCGGAGACCAGACTCATTCCGTTGCTGCGGTCAGAGGCCAGCAGAAGTCCAAGACGATATTGCGCCTGAGCGACGCCAAAATTCGCGGCAGCTTCGTAGTATTTTGCGGCGCCCGTCGTATCTACAGGGCCGCCTTTGCCCGTCTCCAACATGTTCGCCAAAAGAAATTGCGCATAAGGATGGCCGCGGTTAGCGGCTGGGGTTAGCCAGCGCCGCGCTTCATCGAAATCCTGCGGAACCCCTTGTCCGAACAGGTATCGGGCCCCCAATCCAAATTGGCCGCCGCGTTGACCCTGATCGGCAGCCTTTCTGTACCAGTTAACGGCTTGGCTATAGTCGACCCTTCCCAGTTTTGCGTCTACGAAAATGTCACCCAATTCCACCTGCGCGGTGGTATCGCCCAGATCTGCCGCTTTCTTTAGCCAGGCGATGGCGTCATCGACCTTGCGGCCATGCTCGGGCCGCAAATCCCAACTTGCCAGTTCGAGCATGGCTGGAAGCAGCCCTTGTTCGGCGGCTTTGGTGAGCCACAGAGTGGCTTGGGCATCGTCCTGCGGCACTACTTCACCGCGGTGGTACATGGCAGCGAGATTCAATTGCGCGGTGGCATCGCCCGCCTCGGCGGCGCTGCGGAACCAAGTCTCCGCCGCCGCGGCATTCTTTGGGATACCATCGCCTCTGGCATACATCAACGCAAGATTGGTAGCCGCGTCCCTTGAGCCGTGTTGCGCAGCCTTGGTGTACCAGGAAACGGCTTGAGCTTTGTCCGGCGGCATTCCGAAACCTGACTGACAAAAAATTCCCATGGCTTCTTCAGCCGCAACAAACCCTCCATTCGCAGCACGCCGCAGCAGGCGCAGCGCTTCCGCATCATCCAACTTGAGCAATGTTCCAGCATGGTAGGCCAGCGCCAGCGTGGTCTCAGCCTCGGGGTCGCCCCCTTGCGCCTTGGATTCCAGCGGCTGCAGATCGAAAACGGTTAAGGTTCTCGCTTTGTCGAGGAGCCCGTAAGCGTGTGGAAGCGCAGTTTCTGTACGCGGTATCAGTGGCGACGGAGGGAGCGCCAATTTTGACGCTGCTGCGCTCGGTGTTGCCGGAGCAGCGGTCGCTGTCGCGGGAGGCCTCGTCGTTGCCACGACTGACGGCGTCGCCTGTCCTCCTCCGACAACTATTGACTCTGTGCTGGGACTCAGCGGCGCCTCGGCCGGCTTTGGCGCTGAACGCTTCACAACTAAAGGAGTGATTGGCGTTGGCGGAGCCACCTCCGCAGTTTTAGGCGCGTCCCGAGCCGCTCCTGGCAGCACTAAAGGCGCACTTGGCGCCGGTGGAACGACCTCGGCAGACTGCAGCGCATTTCGATCCGATTTCGGAGGTACCGCCGGCGCGCTCGGTATGGGCGGGACCACCTTTGCAGTCTCTGGCGCGGCGCGATCTGTTCCGTGCACAACTGGGGGAGCGCTTGGCATGGCTGGCAGAACCTCTGCTGATTTAGGTGCCGCACCATTCGATTCATGGTCAGCTTTCGAAGCGGGCGGCGGGCTGTTCGCCGCCGCCTTGCTGGCTGTGCTTGTCCGGGCAGGATTCGGAGCAGGACTGCGGGCGCTCTCACTTGCGCCGAGTTCGATAGTTAGAGTGTTGCCGGTTGAACTAAGGCCGACTACTAGCTTGTTTCCGGCAGTAGCACGTTCACGAGTCTGCGCCGCGCGCAGTTCTATAACCACTCTTGCGATCGGGGATTCAACGCCCACCGCGGCGGTGCGCACCGCAACGACTGATCCATTGTTGACCACAAAGCGCTGACCCGGACTAGCCAGATCGCATCCGGGAAAATCGAAGACCAGGCGGTCCGGATGTTCGAGCCTGCTTACTTCAGGTTGAATCAACTCCGTGAATGCAACTTCCACATAAACACGATCCGACGCTTCAGCAACCGACACGCTTGTAATTAATGGCCGCGAACCGGGCGCTCCGAGACCCGCCGCATCCTGAGAGATGGCGGGGGGCGCGGCCAAGGCGGCCAAGACAAGAATGAAGGTTACAGCCGAATCGATACGCATGACTGCGGTTGACTCCGCACCTTTCGCTGCGCTGTGCCGGGCACTCCGCGTTCGTGATCTTTGTTCGCGATCTTTGTTCGCGATCTTTGCGGTAATGCACTCTAGCCTCGCATGCCGTGCATGGAGTAATCAAGTTGAGTTCGTCAGCTGAGTGCTTCACGACGCAGTCGGCAAAAATTGTAACCACGAAGGGCACAAAGTGACACGAAGGCTATTTTTGGGCTGTGGGTCTGCATTGACGCGGATAGCAAGCTAGTTGCGTCGTGGCGGCTTGGGCAGCGCGATCTTGCCACGGCTAGAGACTTCGTAGAGGACATTGCAAAGCGCGTTAAGGGTCGCGTGCAAATCACGACCGACCAACTTCGCACATACCTGAACGTGATCGAAGATGCTTTCGGCGGACAGGCCGATTTCGCGCAGTTGCACAAAATATACCGCGCTTCTGGCGACCCTGACACCCGCTATTCTCCAGCGAAGTGCATCGGCTGCGAGATGAAAGAAGTGAGTGGAAGGCCGGACCCGAACCACGTGAGCACATCTTTCGTAGAGCGCCAGAATTGGACTGTACGCGGGACAATGCGCCGTTACACTCGCCTATCGAATGGATTCAGCCGCAAGCTAGAGAATCACGCGGCTGCTACGGCGCTCAACTATTTCGCCTACAACTTCATCAAAATCCATCGTACACTTCGCATGTCGCCAGCTATGGCCGCTGGCGTCGAAACGCAACTGTGGAGCGTAGAGGATTTGGTTGCCCTCTGGGAAGCCTATGAACAGCGGAGGGCGGAAAGAGCGGCGTGAACGCTAGAATCGTGATTTGAGTGGCGCGTGAACTCTTCATACTCTTTTTTTGCGCGACGATCGCCTTCCTCCTTGGAAACGGTTATTACAAATCCTTTCGCAGCGGTGTCCTTACAATCACAATCAAAGGCCACACCCACACCTCTCGCCGGGACAAGGAACCGATCAGCTACTGGATTGGTATGGCTGTAGGGATTTTCGCATTTCTCGTCATGGTGTCCGCGACTGCGCTTATGGCGTTCCTTCTATACGTGGGGTTATCCGGGAATTCAAAGTAGCCCACTACCTATTTTTGCGAATTTTCTTCGTGTGTCTTCGGCAGCATCATTTTTTGCCCAGCAGGCGAACGCGGGATGTGAAGGCACGGCCTTCGTAGGCACTGAAGGTAAGGAATTGCGGCGAGTTGAGGTCGTTGTTGACCACCAGAGGATTTTCGTGGTTCGTAATATTATCGAGGCCGCCGCGCAGTTCCCAGAAATATCCGAAGAGATGGAAACGCTTCTCGAGTTGCAGGTTTAACGAAAAGTACTCTGGGAAACGATGCGATCCGGGCGGGCCGACCAGTTGTTGCTGATCGTTAACTACGTCGAAGGGGAATCCCGTTCGCGCCTCCATCGAATAAGCGATTTCAGTTTGATGAAGGATGGGCAGTTTGAACATCGGTACGTAGCCCCAGGATAAAAAGCGATTGGGCGCGTCCCACGGATACGGCCCTGGCAGTTGCGAACTAAGCAGCGGATTATCGACGCTAAAATCGAGCACCTGATTGGAGTGTGCGCGTGATCGGGTGTACGAACCCATCAACATGTAGCTTCCGCGGAAGTTATGGCGCAGGGTTAGTTCCAGGGCGTCATAGCGATCGTCGCGCGTATTCTCCAGAAGGAAGTTGTCACCAGCGTTGGTGGGCGCGTTATAGACAAAGCCATGGGAGCCACGCTTTTCCAGGAATTCCGCTTTCAGATAGATTGCGGCAGGGAGCTTTCTTTCAAGGCCAACGCTCCAATTGACATACCTTGGAGCTTCGAGGGAATTGCGATCGGCGGAAAAAGTGGTCGGGACTGGTATGGGAGCCGCTGTTAGATTTCCATTGGCATCGGTGGGCATACCCATGGAGTTGAAAAAATAGTCTGTGCGCTGACCTGCTAAGGGCCGGGCGATCAGAAACAGAATTGAAGGATCGTAAATCAATCCGATGCCTGCGGATAGCTTCGTATTGCCCGAGTTATCGAGAACGTAAGTCCCCGCTAGGCGAGGAGAGACGAGAGGAGCGCGGATGATTTCATCCCAGTCAAGGCGAATGCCAGGTTCGAAGAGCAGACGATCGTTGATCAACCAGCGATCTTCAGCATAGGCACTCGACTCGAAGTTATAGGTGGCTGAAGCCGATCCTCCCGCAAAAGTCGAATAACGTGAACAGGGCGAAGTCAGAGGGGGCACATTAGTGAGGCAGTTACCAGGAGGAGTGGGGGGACTTTGCCCTTCGCGCAAGAAAGAAATAGTCTGCCGCGCAAATTGAGCGTCGTAGAGAATACGGTCAACGTCCGCGCCGATTTTAAAATCATAACGTCCATACCAATGCCGAGGGGGCAGGAACAGATTCGCTAGAGCCTGCCAGCGGCGGGCACGCGTTGCTTCGGCGAGGTAGTAATTCCCACCCGCCGTCTCGGGCGTAATGTAATAGGGCGCAGTTCCATAGGGCGTGTAACGCAGGGTGTACTCGGTGAACGCCGCACCGGCGTCGAGCAGTTCGCCTCCCCGGAAATAGTACTGATCTTTCACGCTCGCCACGTAGCCGGATTCGAGGTCGAGCGGGTTCGCCAGTTCCGGACTTTGCGGCGATAAGCCGTAATAACTGTCACGGAGGTGATTCACCAGAAAGCTGGTGGTAACAATGTTGCGGCTGGTGACATTAGCCTGCACTTTGGCCAGGTTGCCAATGCGTAAAAGGTGGTCGTTATCGGCGTCGGAGGGCAATTCAGTATAGACAATATTGTCATACTCGCCGTCGAGAGCATCGTAGAACCAGGCCTTCCCTTTGTGCAGCGGGCCGGAAAAAGTCAGGCGCGGCAAAATTTGGTCAAACCTTATTCCTCCTTTGTCCTGAAAGGATGGTGCAAAATCGGTCGCGGTAAAGTGCAAGTGATCGTCGCCGATTCCGGTATTCAGCATCAGCAGGCCGCCGGAGCCTTTGCCAAATTCAGCCGGTTCGCGCGCCGGTTCGACTTTAATGGATCGAAAAGCATCGGTGCTGACGCGGGCGAGCAGTGCCCCATTGGCCGGCTGGGTAATGTTGAAGCCATCGAGCATGGTCACGGTCTGATAGGTTTCTGAGCCGGCAAGATGCGGTTGCCCACTCTGATCCTGCAGGACACCGGGAATAAAATTGAGCACGTTGCGATAGTCATGCGTCGCCGGAAAAGGAATGTTGAGTACATCGATTCCACTGATGGACTGTTGAGCGGAGATTTGGTCGGGATCGATCACCGGTGGCGACTCGACAACATTGACTACCTGACGAAACTCCTGCTGATGCGTGAGCGTGACATCGACATTCGGAGAACTGGTCTGGATCGCAGGCAGGCTGAGCGAATAGAATCCTTCCTTCTCAACCCGCAGCTGGAATGTCGCGGCGGAGAGATTCGAGAACTGGCAGTGACCGGCAAAATCGGTGGCACAGCGAAGCGCAAGCGCATGAGCCGATGCCTGCAGAATCACGACGGCGGAGGAGACGGCGACGCTGTTTTCATCGGTGACCGTCACTAAGATGCTGTGCGACGGTGCCTCCGCAGACCTTGTGGCAGTCTGGGTGAAAGCAACTTGGGTAAGAATAATAAGAATAAGAAGAAGCCAATCTGCCAAACAAATCGCCGATGGGCTCCATCGATAGGGCATAGCCATTCTCTGTATTTTCGCTCAGGGAAACGCCAATCGCATCTTTGTCATTGCGGGCTATCCATTCGCTGGCTTAGATGCGCGTAGGTTGAAATGCGTAGTGCTGACGTCGAACTCTGCTAGAATGCCTTCAATCAAGGTCTTTGGGGGCTACAGATGGGACGATGGTTCGTAATTTTTGGTTCACTTGTTTTGACCGGAACGGTTCTGTGTTTCTCACCTTTGTCTTCAGCTCGTGCAGCCACACCCAAGACGGAGCTCAAGGGCGCTTTCCGGTTCCCTGCGAAAAATGGATGGACATTCGTTCATCTGCAGGGCACGCCGCACGAAATCGGCTTTCAAAATGGATACTTGCTGACGCCTGAGATTGAAGATACTTTGAAAGTCACTATCCTCGAACAGACCCATGACAGTAAGAAAGACTGGCAATTTTTCCGCGATGCCGCGCAAAACATGATGTGGCCGCACATTGAGCAGGAGTATCGGGAAGAGTTGCAAGGGATCGCCGACGGCGTCAATGCCCACGGCGCGAAAATCGATTTGTGGGATGTGGTGGCTTTGAATGCCGCTGAGGAGTGGGAATACTACACCAAGGAATACGACCGTATTCACGGCATCGAGGCAACCGCTTCGCTGGGCACTCCCGAACATTGCAGCGCGTTTGTCGCTACCGGCAGCTATACGAAAGACGGCAAGGTTGTCATCGCCCATAATAATTGGACGAACTATCTGGACGGCGAGCGTTGGACGGTTATTTTCGATATTGTTCCGACCAAAGGCAAACGCATGCTGATGGATGGTCTGCCTGGCGTCATTCACAGCGCCGACGATTTCGTGATGAATTCGGCCGGCATCATCATTACGGAGACGACGATTGGGCACTTCTCGGGATACGACCCGAACGGGATTCCGGAATTTGTGCGCGCGCGCAAGGCGGCGCAATACTCGACTTCGATCGATGATTTCACGCGCATCATGGAAGAAGGCAATAACGGAGGCTATGCCAATACCTGGCTGATCGCCGATATCCAAACGAATGAAATAGGCCGCCTCGAACTGGGATTGAAGAACGTCACGCTGGAGCGCAAAAAAGACGGGTATTTTGTGGGCTCGAATTTTCCGATCAACGAGAAGCTTATCCGCGAGGAAACTGACTTCGATCCCCACGATATGAGCGCTAGCGCCAACGCGCGCCACGTGCGCTGGGAGCAGCTCATGGCTGAGAATAAAGGCAAAATCGACCTGGCCGCGGCGCAGCGGTTTCTTGCCGACCATTTCGACACCTTCGAAAATAAAGAAGACGCGGATGAACGCACACTCGATGGCCACATAGATCTTTCGCCGCGCGGTTCCGAGCCCTGGCAGCCTCCTTTCGGAATGGCTGGAGCCGTGCAGAACAAGGCGACTGACGCGAAGCTGGCCGCAGAGATGAGTCTCACCGCAGCAGCGGGTCACGCCTGCGGCATGGATTTCAAGGCCGCCGATTTTGTGCGCGCGCATCCTGAGTTCGCCTGGCAAAAGGATCTGCAACGGGATATGAAGGCGGGCGCGTGGACTACTTTCACGGTTGCTAACCAGCCTTAGGGTATTCCTGGGAAGCGCGCTCTGGACAACCCATCGGATAACCAATCATGTACGTGATTGGCGATCGGCTGATGGCTCCTCCACACTCGCCGATTTCCCACCGATATTGATACTGACCGGCGCTCGCGGTCAGTTTCGCGACCATTTCTTTCAGTTCTCCTGGGCTGTAGGCTCGCAGGCAGGAGACCACTCCGTCGAACAACAAGACCACTGGAATTATCGGAATCAAAAACGTCCAGAGCAATCGCGACCAGCGGAACGGCCGGATCCATGGCGTGCCGAAAAACTGCAGCAGGACCAATGCAAACACAAGCGCGATCGTCAACGGAGCGCGCCTGGGCACTTCGAATATGCCGATTCCTTCACCGGCATCGACCGCGTTTTGCAGTATGGCGCGAGCTTCCTCCGGCGGAAAATGATGGAACGACGTGAACATGGTTCGCAGGCCCTTCAAGTCCGCGGGAACGTTCATCGCATCGACGGAGTTCGGATAGAAGGTGATGCGATCCTCGGAAGCCTCTTTGACCTTTTGGAATGCCCTTAAATTTGGGTATTTGTCGGTGAGCGAAATTGTAACGTCGACTTGCGGCGCTTCCCTTCCCGTGTCTTGAGTTTTCAATCTTTCGGATTTCAATCTTCGAGACTTCAACCTTCGGGAAAGATCCAACCATGGTCCGGCGCCGCCGGAACAGAGATCGACAATCGATCCGCCGTCTTCCGATGGGCCTGAATCCGACCGGCTTCGCGTGGCATCGAGCGCTCGCTCCAGCAACGGAATGACGGGCGCATAGGAGTTCAAGAGATTGAATCCAAACTGAAGCGCGTCGGTTACTCCATCGCGAAGCGACGACGGAAACCAGGGCTGGTCGTGAATTTCGATGAACTGTATGCGGCGCATCGGAGATATTGCCTGACAGCATTATCGACGGTGCGAGGGTGGGCCAGCGGTTATTTTCCCCGATTTTGGGGTCGTGTTAACCAGTTAGTACTGGGTCCAGGGTATCCTGTGATAAGGACTTAGCCTCCAAAAAGCGCCCAAAAAACCTTCTGGGGCAGCTTCGAAGGCCGCGGTAGACCGGCACCTTTTCTCCGCCCCAATTCAGTACATATTATGCATTCGGTGGCATTGGAAGTCACTGCGCAAACAAATACAATCTCAAAAAAGTTGTTGATAAGAGAAGTCTAACTTGGATAGTCTAAGACGTTTGTAAGTGGTTAACTCCACACTGGGCAGCACCTATGTTTTGGCGAAATATTTTCGTTATCACGGTCATCATCCTATCCCTTTCGCACGAGCCGAACTTGGGCGCGCAGGAGACCTCGCCTGCAGCAGCACCTGCGTCCGGGACTATATCGAAAACGGACTGCGAGCGGGCATTGGGCATTCTTGACGCAATATCGAAGGCCATTCGCGAACTTTATTACGACCCGAAAATGAATGGAGTTGACTGGAACGCAGTGGTGGCCAGTGCTCGAACCAGGATCGCGCAGTCGCATTCCATGAATGACGCGCTCATGCAAATTGCTGTCGCCGTCAGTGCGCTGAATGACTCCCATACAGCCTTCGTTCCGCCCGCTCGGCCCTATCGCCTGGATTTTGGATTCGAATATGAGCTGATCTGGAACCGGTGTTTTGTCATGCGAGTACGGCCGGGCTCCGATGCGGAGGCGCAAGGGCTCAAGCCAAGCACCGAAATCCTGAGCATTAACGGGATCGTTCCCAATCGACAGAATTTCAGCAACATTGAATATCTGACTTACTCCTTGGACCCGCAGCCGGAAATGCACTTACAGGTGAGGTACCGAGCCAGCGAAAAACGCGATTTGAAAATCAAGGCGAAACTCACCATGTCGCCGGACACCGCTTACCGGCTAGGTTCGGGCGTTACATATGATGTCTGGCGCACCAGCGAAGCCGTAATACACCGTATGAGGCCGCAATTAGCGCAGTTTGGCGACGTTGGCATTCTTAAACTGCCGTGGTTCTTCTATCCTCCCCCGAGGTTTTACTCGCAGCCGGATGCTGACAAGTTCTATGACATCCCGAGCAAGATTCGGAAAGATAAAGCTGTAATCATCGACCTACGCGGCAACCATGGCGGCTCGGACGATACGATGAAGTCCTTTATAGGGATGTTTTTTGATCATAACGTGAAGCTTGGTGACACCGTGCAACGCAGGAAGACTTCGCCGGAGATTGCCAAAGGCGAAGGCCACAGCGCCTTCTCAGGGAGGATGATCGTGCTGGTGGACAGCGAATGTGCCTCGGCGGCGGAGATTTTCGCGCGGGTCGTGCAACTGGAAAAGCGCGGCATTGTGATTGGAGACCACACGTCGGGAAGAGTGATGGAATCAACCTATTTTCACTACGCTAGTTCCGGCGTCGACTACGGAGCCGCGGTCACTGTCGCCAACCTGGTCATGACCGACGGAAAGAGCCTTGAACACATTGGGGTTAATCCGGACGAAATAATGTTTTCCAAGCTCGCGGATATCGAATCGGGGAACGACCCCGTGCTTTCACACGCGGCGCAGGAACTCGGTGTGACCCTCTCGCCAGAAGATGCGGGAAAGCTTTTTCGCTATGAGTGGCCAGCGGACTAGGCTTGGGCTGAGCCTAAGCCCGCGTTTGACAGCTGCAATTCGAGCAGGCGCCGCCGACTGTCCGGCGTCCCACCTTTCGAAAAACGCGAAAGGTGGGGCACCCCCTTTTTCTTCTCTGACGACAGTTAAAACCAGAAGGAACTCATGGCGGTGAACGTCAGCGAAGGTCAAAATTCCCACCCTTGCGCAAAAAACGCGCAAGGATGGGGCACCCTCGTGGGGCGTGGTTATTTATAATCGCTTGCTCCAGTCTTTAACTTTTCACTGGGCAAGGACACTCATTGGCACTCGACGAAAATATTTATGAAATCAGGCGCGAGAAGCTGAAGAAGATTGAAGCTCTCGGGCATCCGGCGTATCCGCGGAAGTTTAACTATAGCCATACCGTACGTCAGGTCCGGGATCAATACGACGGGCAGACGGCTGAGGAATTGGAATCTCCACGGGTGACGGTGCGGGTTGCGGGACGCATCATGGCCATACGGCTGATGGGCAAGGCCGGCTTCGCGCACTTGCAGCAGGATGGGCAGCGGCTGCAGATCTACGTTAAAAAAGATGCGATTGGCGATTCCGGCTTCGAACTGTGGAAGCTGCTCGACCTGGGCGATCACATCGGAGTCCGCGGATACCTGTTTCGCACGCGCACGGGCGAGCTCAGCATTCATGCCGAGGAATTGACGTTTCTTTCTAAAGATCTGCTGCCTTTGCCCATTGGCAAGGAGTTTGAATCCGAGGGCGGAACAAAGCAATTGTATGAGCTTAGTGACGTAGAGTCGCGCTACCGGCAGCGGTATGTCGATCTGATCGTGAATCCAGAGGTGCGTGAGGTATTTCTCAAGCGCAGCAAGCTGGTGCAATCTTTGCGGCGGTATTTCGATGCGCAGGGATTCATGGAAGTCGAGACGCCGATGATGCATCCGATAGCGGGCGGGGCGGTGGCGCGTCCGTTTAAGACGCATCACAATACTTTGGATATGGATCTGTTTCTGCGCATCGCTCCCGAACTTTATTTGAAACGGCTGACGGTGGGCGGATTCGACCGCGTGTATGAGATCAACCGCAATTTTCGCAATGAGGGGCTCGGGTGGAGATGGAATCCGGAGTTCACCATGCTCGAGGCATATCAGGCTTATACGGATTATCTCGGCATACTCGACACGACGCAGGGATCGATTGAGCAGGCAGTGAAAGACGTAACTGGTGGGATGAAGACGAAGTGGGGCGAGCACGAGATTGACTGGTCGCATGGGAACTGGCGGCGGATGACGATGCGGGAAGCGATTGTGCATTTCTGGCCGGAGGGCGCCGGGGCCAAGCCGGTCGTGAGCGATTTTGCGGCGCGGGAGTCGGTGGAGGCGTTGGTGGAGCGGGTGCGCGGCTCTGGGATTAGCTTGTCGTACGATGCGGCGGCTCCGATCGGCAAAACGATTGCTGCGATTTTTGAAGCTATCGCGGAAGAGCACCTGATGCAGCCGACTGTTATTTATGAATTCCCTACCGCCGTCTCTCCGCTATCAAAGCAGAAGCCGGATGAACCTGACTGGACCGAGCGCTTTGAAATTTTCGCGGGCAAGATGGAGATCGCCAACGGCTTCAGCGAACTGAACGATCCGGAAGATCAGCGGCAGCGTTTTGAGGCGCAATTAAAAGAGCGGGAACGAGGTGACGAAGAAGCGCACCAGATGGATCTTTCTTACATCAACGCGCTGAGTTATGGCATGCCTCCAGCGGGCGGAGTGGGCGTGGGCGTGGATCGGCTGGCCATGCTGTTCACCGATTCGCACACGATTCGGGATGTGATTCTGTTTCCGCTGCTGCGACCGGAGAAACATGCTGGTGCAGATGCAAAAGCGGAAGGTTCGCCTGCTTAAACCATTACTTTGAGTCTTTCATTGCACTGTCTGGCCAGGCTTTGCTTGGCTTGGACGGGGCAGTGCCCCGTCACCACACGGAACGGCTAGTTGGCTGAAGGTGCTGGTTTTTTCGGCGCGGCGCCCTTCGCTGGCCCGAAGTTCTTGCTTAGATAAGCCAGCAGCGCGGGGCGGTCGGCGTCCGGGATGACGGCTCCCAGGCCCTCCATTTTGTCGAGTTCAACGGACCATCCCTGGCGGGTCAGGTGTTTCTCAGTGATGCGGCTCGTGTTGTGGCAGCTAGTGCATGTGGCCTTCACTTTTGCCTGCATGGGTCCGGGCGGAAGCGGCTTGCCCGGAGCGCTGGGCGCTTGGGCGGTTGCGAGTACGACGGACGCGAAAAGAAAGATTGCCGTATATATTTTTTGCGACAAGCAGGATTCTCCAGATTCAGTCCCCAGAGCTTGGATTGATTTTGATTGGTAGACGATACTATTTTTCTTAGTTAGCCACTCTCGATTCACGCTAGCGTTGGTCCAGCATGTGGATGGTTTCCATGATGGTGTCGCCTACAGTTTGCAAGCTCTTCGGGCTTAGTTTGTCCATGGTGTCTTGCGCGGTGTGATGGAAGACATTGTTGTAGCCATAATCGAGATCGATCACGTCGGCGCTGGGGACGCCGCGTTTTACGAAGGGCAGGTGATCGTCTTCGATGCCTGCTTCGCGGGCGTAGAAGTGGGACTGGTAGCCTTCGCGTTCAGCGGCGGCATAAATCAGATCGAGCAGCCAGGGCGTGCTGTTGGTGTCGCGATCGATGTTGAGGTCGGCATCGCCGATCATATCCATTACCATTAGTGCTTTAATCTGCTTTAGGGTGCCGTCTTTCTCCCATTTCTCGGCTAGATGACGGGTTCCGTAGAGACTGTCGGTGGCAGACCAGGACCGCACCGCTTCCTCGCCATCGGTCCAGACCAGCCAGACGCTATAACCATCACGCTTTTTTCCCGCCGCGACGCGTAGCTGGTTGGCGAATTCGAGCAGGATGGCAGTGGAAGAGCCACCGTCGTTGGCGCCTACGAACCCGGAGTCGCGCAAGGGATAAACCGTGTCGTAGTGGCCCAGGATGACGATGATGCCATCCTTTGTGCCCGGAAATTTAGCGATGATGTTGCGGACGGGAAACTCCCCTTCTACGGTGTCGGCGACGAAAGCGTCATCTTCTATCTCGTCCGGTTTTAAATGGTCTTGTTTGAGATGGTCGATGATGTAGCGCTCAAGCTTTTTGTGATTTTCGTTGCCCATGTAGCGCGTACCGAAGGCAGTGACTTCGCGAGTGTATTCGAAGGCGCGCTTGGCATCGATGTGCGGGAGCGGGGTGTTGTCCGGTGGCGCAGATGCAGCTTGCGCAGGGGTGGGCAGCGCTGGAGTCGCGGCCGGCGATTCGGAATATCGGGCTGCACTTGTTGTGGCAGCGTTCGCGGAAGGGCCTTTGGTGCAGGCTACCGTGCTTGCCAGAGCTATGGCCGCAAGCAAGGACACCCAGAGCTTTAACCACAGGGAACACAGGGGCACACTGGGGAAGGCTTTCCGGGCTTCTATTCTTGTTGCGGTTTTTTTCACGACCCCATGGTCCTCTGTGCTCCCCGTGGTTACGATTTCTTTTTCTCCGCGCGTTTTTTGCGCTGGTCGGGATGCACTAACCATGCGATGGCGGTGCTCAAGACGTACAAGCCGATCATGGGCGCGGCGAAGATGCACATGTTAAGAATGTCGGGCGTAGGGGAGACGATTGCGGCTACGACGAAGATGCCCAGAACGGAATAACGAATGTTGCGCCACATCCATCCGGCGCTGACGATGCCCATCAGCGCCAGAAAAAATACCAGGATCGGCATTTCAAAAATTATGCCCATGCCGACGATGAGCGTCAGGAACAGAGAACTGTACTCGCTCAGCGTGATCATGGGCTGGAAGTCTTTGCCGTAACCGATCAGGAACACGAGCGCTTGCGGCAGGACGACTTTGTAGCCAAAGTATCCGCCGGCGAGAAACAAGCCTATGGTCGAGACCATGAAAGGCAATACGTAACGTTTTTCGTGGCGGTAAAGTCCGGGCGAAATGAAGCACCAGATCTGGTAGAGCACGAAGGGCGAGGTGACGAACAAACCGGCCATCATCCCAACCTTCAAGTAAAGGTTGAAGGGCTCGGTGGGGTTGACGTAAACCAGCTTGGCCGAAAGATTATTGCGCGCCAGCGCATCCATGATAGGGCGCTGCATGACTCCGTAGATGCGCCCGGCGTATCCCCAGCAAGCAAAGAAGCCAATGGCTACGGCGATGACAGAATAAACGATGCGCTTGCGCAGTTCCTCGAGATGATCGAGGAAGCCCATGCTGGGCATCTGCTCTTTGTCCTTGTCGTTATCCTTGACGGATCCGTTGAGGGATGAGGAGGCGGCCGCTTCAGGCATCGGGCGCTACCTTCGGGGCAGCAGCTCTCGGAACCGAAAATTCCGCCGTAGAGACGGGACTTGCCCCGTCTAAGGCCTCGTCTGACGCAACGTTTGACGCAACGTCTGAACCGACGACAGGCTCGATGGCAACTGATTCCGCAGCGGCTGCTTTGACGGCGACGGCTTCGGCATTGGCCTCTCCAACAGCTTCCAACTTTTCCGCTGACGGCGGATTGAAGATGCGGTTGGCCAATGAACCGAGTGGAGCCTGGAGGGACGGGAGCATCTGCTGCCGCGACCGAATGGTGCCGGGTTTAGCGCCCAAATCTTTGCCAGTCATATCTTTGCCGGTCATATCCAGGGAATTGACTTCGGATTCGATCTGCGAGCGGAATTCGTTGGAGGCGCGCCGGAACTCGTTAAGCAGGCGCGCGACCTGACGGCCAATCTCCGGCATCTTCTTGGGGCCGAAAAGAATCAGCACCAGAAGAAAGAGGAAGATCATCTCGCCTGAAACGCCAAAATTCATGCTTCTATCATAATGCGGGATGGGGGATGCGGGCTACTCGCAAGTCGGCGGCGACAAACAATTTACAAACAAGAAAAAGTTCCCGCCTGTCGTGGGAAGGATTCGGAGTGGGCGCTGAAGTAACGTGACTAACGGTGAGCTTTGTTGCGAGGGACAGCCGCATGGGGCTGTCCCGCATCGCGGAAGGAGGCGTTATCGGAAGGTGTAGCCGATCGAGGCCCCGACGCGACCGGCATGATTCGAACTGTAGTCAGTATTGTTGTTGATCCAGTAAAAGCGCGCCTCCGGGCGGACGAAGAAGGCTTTATGGACATAGAGCTTGATGCCGCCGCCGAGATCTACGTCGAAGTGGTTGCTCGATGAGATCAGTTGGCTGCCACCGCACGACGCACCACTCAAGGTACATTCAGAGTAATGGGTGTCGAGCGCACCGAGGCCTCCGACAAGCTCAAGGTACGCGTGGGGGGCGATCTTGGGAGAGTACACGGCATTGAAGTTGTAGAGCACGGGACGATAGGTAATGCCCGAATCGAAGCCGCAGATGGAGACTGAGCAGTTGGCGCTGCTTGCCCTCCAGAAGACTTCGGCTCCAAAACCGAGGTTGTGCCAGAAGAGCACATCCCCGCTAACGCCGGGATAGGCGCCACCGGAAAGCGACGGGAATTCAATGCCGTCCACAAGACTGGCCGACGGCGCTATGGTCGTGCTGACGCCGAATGCAATGTCAATTTTCTGGGCTTGGGCGGAATTCGAAAATGCAGCCAGAGCGGCGCAAGTAAAAGTTGCAAGGATAGCAATACGTGCTATGTGTTTCAATCGAACCTCCGATAATTGTCTTTTGAAATCATTGGATGCAGTCTAAAGGGACGATGCTGCCAGGGAAAAAAGATTTACAAGAATTTACTGTACCGGAAGGTCATGAACGGCTGGGAGTTATCCGGTTGTAACCCATTACAAATTAGAGGCGGCTGGCTCATCATTAGGTCTGGCGTCTGGAGGTCTGGCGTCTGGCCCGAGATGATCTTCTCTGAGATATGTGCGCTATCGTACACCGTCAAACAAGACAGGCATCCATCTCTGTTCTGCGCGTTTTATTTTGAGACAGTCGATTCAATCACCAGTTCGCCAAACTAGTAGGCGAGCAAGATGCGGAGATCGCGAAGATTGTTTCCGGTGGGGCCGGTGATGATGGCATCGCCCAGAGCCTCGAAAAGAGGATAGGCATTGAAGGTGGAGAGGGCGTGCTGCGCGATGGAGACCGCTTGCCCGTCGGCGTCTTCTTTTGTTCGTGTCATTTTTATTCGAGTCACGGTGCTGCCATCTACTATCGCCCCTGCGGCGGGGCTGTTCCCATCGACGCCATCGGTACCGGCGCTCAGAACGGTGATGTCGTGTCCCGATATTCTTTCGGCGCAGGCTAGAGCAAACTGCTGGTTACGTCCGCCGATGCCGCCGTTGCGGACGGTGACAGTAACTTCGCCACCGGAAATCAAGCAGACGCGGGATACTTTGCGGCGCAATTCTTCCAGACGATTGAGCAGATAAGAGGCGGCCTCGCCGTAAGGTTGATCGTCACAGGAGTTATCGACTTCAATGGCGAACCCCGCTTTTGTTGCGGCCATGGCGGCTTGTTCGATGGCCACCTGGTTCGAGAGCACGGTCCACCAGCGCGCGCGGACGAAGGCGGGGTCGTCGGATTTGGGCGTCTCGTCGAGGGCGTGCCGGCTCAAGAGATCGGCTACAGATTCCGGAAGTTGCTCGATGAGGTTGTATTTGGCGGCGATGCGCTCGCAATCATGAATGGTTGTGGAATCGGGCATGGTCGGGCCGGAGGCGAGCGCGTCGGGTGTGTTGTCGGGGACGTCGGAGACAAGAATCGAGACCTGCTGCGCGGGGTAGGCGGCCTGGGCAAGGCGTCCTCCTTTGACGGCGGAGAGATGTTTGCGGATGGCGTTGATCTCGGCGATGGGCGCTCCGGAATGGACGAGTGCGCGATAGGTGGCAATAAGATCTGCGAGAGAAATTTCTTTGTCATTCAAGGACGAGACGGGCTTTTCTACGATGGATGAGCCGCCGCCGGAGAGCATGAAGATGACGAGGGCACCGGAGTCAAGAGCGGTCAACGATTTGAGAATGGCGTCGGCGGCGCGGATGGATTCAGCGGTGGGAGTGGGATGGCCTCCGCGAAAATAGCGGAAGCCTCGGATTTGGTTGTCCTGAAGGAGACTCGGGGGGGCGACCGGCGCGGCGACGATGCCCTCTAGGCTGCTGCCGACTTGGGCCTCGAGAGCGGCGGCCATGGTGTGCGCAGCCTTGCCAATGGAGACGACGAAGACGCGATTGTAGGAATCGAGATGGTGGAGGTCTTCACCGATGCGCAGGACACGGCGTTCGCAGTGAAGGTTGCGGGCGAAGGCGGCTTCGATGGAGGCGTTTTTCAGGGCCGAGGTGAAGATCTCGCGGGAGGTTTCGCGCATGCGGGCGAATTGCTGCTCGCGCTCGGAAGTGAGGTCGGACATGGACGGGATTATAGAGACAGTTGCTGGTTGCTAGAAGTCAACTCGTAGATGCGCTAGGGCGCAGTCGCTGGTGACACCAGCAACAACGCGTCCGGCTGAGCGGGTAGTACTTCTATACGGTATATTGTCGGTGAAAACATGGAGACTTCTGCTCTGGCTCAGTCCGCACCGAACCGTTATCCCCGAGTGGCTGGCACGATCCATACGATTTTGGTGCTCGCCGCGTTGGCCGGTTGGGCGTTCTGGCATAAGATGTCTGCGGATCGATTGAGCGTGGCGGCTAATCCGAACCGCGTGCGCTTTTATCTGGTCACTCTTCTCTTTGAATGGCTCTTGTTCGTTCTGGTACTGGCGGGCGTGCGGCGTAGTGGAGCGTCTGTCCTCCTCGTTCTCGGGGATCATTGGCAATCCGCCCGCCAGGTGTTGCGCGATATTGGGATTGGCGCTGGGTTCTGGGTCGTCGCGTGGGTGCTCCTTTGGATATTGGGCTGGCTCCTGCGCATCGCCGCGCTGGGTCGCAATCTGGATTTCATGCTGCCGCATGGGGGCGCGGAATTGACATCATGGATAGCACTCTCGGTTACAGCCGGCATTTGCGAGGAGACGGTCTTTCGAGGTTACCTGCAACGGCAGTTCATGGCTCTTACCAGGAGCGCCCCCGCAGGGATTCTTCTTTCTGCCGCAGCATTCGGCGCGGCGCACGCGTACCAGGGCCTCCGGATGACGATTCTGATCGGCCTGTACGGAGCGATGTTCGGGATTCTGGCCAATTGGCGCGGAAGTGTTCGCCCCGGAATGATCGCCCACGCGTGGCAGGATTCATTGAACGGAGTGCTGGCCAGTGTAATGAGGCATTAGAATCTGCAGGGATTGGTCTACTTTGCCTTGACTGTTATCCGACGGCCAATGTCTCACGAGTCCAATCTTCGATCGCCACTCGCATCTCCTTGAGCCGTCCTTTGAAGAAGTGATCTCCGGCTTCGATGCGAACGAGCTTCTTAGGATCGGCAAATGTGTTGACCAGTGCTTCGAGTTTGGCCGGCGGACCGAACTGGTCGCGCGATCCGCTGACGAAGAGCTTCGGTTTCGTGCACGCGCTCAGGAAATTGAAATCGTAGACGCGGCCGTCTTTACGTTCTGCAACAGCGACGGCGGGCAGACCGAGGGCAATGAGCGCGCGGACCCGGTCGTCATCATAGGCGGCGCGCAATCCGACGGCGGCTCCGAAGGAAAAGCCGGCGAAGATTACGGGAAGAGTGAATTCACTTTCCAGCCAGTCGAGGGCGGCGCGCACATCTTCGACTTCTCCCACGCCGCTGGCGTGCTCGCCTTCGCTCAGGCCGGTGCCGCGGAAGTTGAAACGAAGGACGGGGAATCCGAAGCTGTTGAGCGCTTTCATGGCGTGGAAGACTACTTTGTTGTGCAGCGTTCCGCCGAAGAGCGGATGCGGATGACAGACGACGGCGGAATGCGTGGTGGTGGGCGATCCGGCGTTCAGCAGGGCTTCCAGGCGTCCGGCGGGGCCTTCAATGAAGAGTGAACGGATGGCGGAGGCCTCGTGCGGCACGGAATCAGAGTACAACAGGTGCCTGTAGATTGTGTGGTGACGGGGCTCTGCCCCGTCCCGGCGGGGCAAAGCCCGCCACCACACTAGCATTTTATGAATCGCTATCCACAACTCGCCATTGCCTGTTAGGCTTTTGCTGCATGGACTTATTTGCACTTACACGCCGGTTGATCGATATCGAATCCGTTACCGGCAACGAAAGCTCGGTGGGAGATTTTCTGTGTGACGAATTGCGCCGGCGCGGCTTGGACGCTCGAAAAATGCCCGTCACCGATACCCGTGCGAACGTGCTCGCTACCTGGCCTGGACACGACCGGCCGGAGATTGTTTTCTCCACGCACATGGATACGGTGCCGCCGTTTATCGCCTCATCCGAAGATGATCATTGTGTTTACGGGCGGGGATCGTGCGATGCGAAGGGAATTATCGCAGCGCAGATTCTGGCGGCGGAGAAGCTGCGCGGGGCCGGCGTTTTCGTCGGGCTGCTATTTCTGGTGGGCGAGGAGCGGGACTCGATCGGCGCAAAGCTTGCCAACCAGCAACCGATCGGCGCGCGTTTCATGATCAATGGGGAGCCTACCGAGAACAAGCTTGCGCTCGCAAGCAAGGGCGCGTTGCACGTGGAACTGGTGGCGCGCGGAAAGATGGCACATTCGGCGTATCCGGAATTGGGCGAGTCGGCGATCGACAAACTGGTGGAGGCGCTGCATCGACTGCATGCGATGAAGCTTCCCGAAGATGCAGAGGTGGGGCCTTGCACGAAAAATGTCGGGTCAATTCAGGGCGGCCGGGCGCCAAACGTGATTTCGGATTACGCGAAGGCCGATCTGTTTTATCGCCTGGTAGGCCCGGCTGAGGCGCTGCGCCGCGAGATTACGGAGACCGTCGGCGAACTGGCTGAGGTTCGCTTTACGCGCGAGACTCCATTTTTGCGTTTGCGGACGCTCGACGGGCTTCCGACGATGGTTGCGGCTTTCACCACCGACATTCCGTCGCTGCCGAACTGGGGCGAGCCATTGCTTCTGGGGCCGGGGTCGATTCATGTGGCGCATACGGAAGGCGAGTTTGTGGAGAAAGCGCAACTGGTGGAGTCGGTGGAGATTTATTGTGCAATGGCGAAGAGGCTAAGCGCTTCGGAATTCGGACCGGTGGAAATCAAGGGTGAACCTCTATCGGACACTGTCATCCGCGAAAGGCACAGATAATTGAATGCTTTGCTGCTTCGAGACCAGCACGTTGGCATCTAGTTTTTTCCGTCAGCATAACTTTGTCCACGTCGAACGCCATCCTCCTTGGCACGCTAAACTATCTTGATGACTGGCTCTTCCCACAATTCCCTCGCCCGCGCCTCTTCTTCCTATCTGCGTTCGGCTATGCATCAGCCCATCCAGTGGCATGAGTTCGGCGACGAGGCTTTTGCTGCGGCTCGGGCGGCCGACAAGCCTGTGCTTCTTGATATTGGCGCGGTTTGGTGCCACTGGTGCCATGTGATGGATCGCGAGTCTTATGACGACGCCGAAGTTGCCGCCATTGTGAATGAGCATTACATCGCGGTGAAGGTGGATCGGGACGAGCGTCCGGATATTGACAGCCGGTATCAAGTCGCGGTGGCTTCGCTTACGGGGCAGGGCGGGTGGCCGCTTACGGCGTTTCTTACTCCCGATGGAAAACCGTTTTATGGCGGCACTTACTTCCCTCCTGCGGACGGTTACGGGCGGCCCAGTTTCAAGCGGGTGCTGCTTTCAATTGCGGCGGCTTATCGCGAGAAGCGTGGCGATGTGGTGGAGCAGGCTCGGATGGTCGAGAGCGCGATTGCCCGGGCAGAATCTTTTCCGGGGGGCGGCGGCACGGTGTCGGCTAGCGTGATCGACGCGATTCTGGAATCTGCCCGGTCGATGTTTGACGTGGTCAATGGCGGATTCGGAAGTGCGCCCAAATTTCCGCATCCGGCCGCGCTGGATCTGGTCATGGATCAATACGTTCGCACAAACAATGAAGACCTGCGGACTATTTTCGTCCATACGCTGGAGAAGATGGCACGCGGCGGCGTCTATGACCAGTTGGCGGGCGGCTTCCATCGTTACTCGGTGGACGAGCGCTGGATCGTCCCGCACTTCGAGAAGATGTGCTATGACAACTCGGAGTTGCTGAAGAATTATGTCCACGCCTATCAGGCTACCGGGGATGAGTTCTTTGCCGGCGTCGCCCGCGACATTATCCGCTGGATGGATGAATGGCTCAGCGACCGCGCCCATGGCGGCTTCTATGCTTCGCAGGACGCCGACTACTCGATGGACGACGACGGCGATTATTTCACCTGGACCTTAGCGGAAGCGAACGCGGCGCTGACTGAAGACGAGGCAGCGGTTGCGACGCTTTATTACGACATTCAGGAAGCCGGGGATATGCATCACAATCCGGCTAAGAATGTTCTTCACATTGCAATGCCGATTGAGGAGGTTGCGCGGCGGGCGAATATTTCGGTGGAACAGGCGGGCAGGCTTTTGGCTGAGGCTCGCCAGAAGATGTATGCGGCGCGGTTGCTGCGTCCAACTCCGTATGTGGATAAGACGATTTATGCGGGATGGAACGCTATGTGCATTTCAGCTTATCTGGAAGCTGCCAAGGTTCTGGATCTCTCCGAGGCTCGCCACTTTGCTTTGCGCTCGCTGGATCGACTGCTCTCCGAGGGATGGAAAGTTGAGTCAAAATCAACGGCAGCGGGCCCCTTCGACTCTCGCTCAGGGCAGGTCCGCTCCACACTACAGCATGTAATTGCTTACTCCGATCCTAAAGCGGAGCGGCGAGAAATTTTCGGCGTGCTGGACGATTATGCTTTCGCGGCAATGGCCTGTCTTGACGCGTATGAGGCCACGGCGGATTTAAGCTACTTCCGCTTTGCGCGGGCCATTGCGGATGCAATGGTTGCGGGCTTTTTTGATTCCGTGAGCGGCGGTTTTTTTGATACTCGCGCTGCGTCGACGGAAACAGCCGCGCTTGGAATCCTGGCGACACAGCGAAAACCGTTTCAGGATTCGCCTACCCCGGCTGGAAATTCGGCGGCGGCGATTGCATTGCTGCGCTTGCATGAATATGCGCAGGATTCATCCCATTATGATTCGTCGAAAAAAGATCCATCGTATCGCGACACAGCGGAGCGGACGCTGGAGGTTTACGCAGGGGTCGCGGGGCAGCACGGGATTTTTGCGGCGACTTATGGGCTGGCGGTGGTTCATTTCGTCCACCCGCACCGGCAAGTTGTGGTCGTCGGGAAGGATGAAGCGGCGAAGGAATTGTATAGAGCTGCGGTGCGTCCGCTGGCACTGAACACGGCGGTTTTGCGATTGGACGCCGATAAGGCCGTCGCGCAAAACCTGCCGCCGGCTTTGGCGGAGACGATTCCAAACCTGCCAGCGCTTGGCGAGGGACGATCGTTCGCAACTGTGTGCTCGGGATTCATTTGCCAGCCCCCTGTTTTCGATTCCGAGGGGCTGGCGCGGTCGTTGGCGGCAAAAGGGCGTCCGGCCGCGTAAGTGACGTATAGTTTTTGAGCGACTGGGTTATTGCAGTTTCGCGTACTCCGCTTTGGCTTGTTTCAGGATGGGTATGTCGGGGTCGGCGTCTTTCCAGAGCGTAAGGAGAGCTTTGTAGGCAGCAAGCGCCCGGACGCGGGCGGCATCGGCATCGGCTCCCTGCCCTTGTCCTTGCAATGTTCTCGCCTGCAATGCATTGGCTCGAGCCACACCCAGATGTGCTAACGCCCCAGTCCAGCAGTTCCAGACCATGCCGCTGTGGTCGATGATCTTTTGAAACTCGGCCACGGCGGCGCTGCCTTGTGCGGCTGCCAAGTCTGCTTCTCCGCGTATGTACACGTGGTAGAGGCAGGAAATATTATTGACGAACGCAATGTCCCCAAATTCGATGGGTATCGCGGCCTGCAGCGCATTCAAGGCGGCATTCGGATTTTTCTTGTCCAGCGCCAATTGCGCGTGAATCGCCGGGAGCCAAAGCGATTGCATCTGGGTGTCCAGCGGAAAACGTTTCCCTAAGTCCCGAGCCAACCTTTCGGCTTGTTCCTGGTTTCCTGCTATTGCAAATGTTAGTGCGGCCTCGGCTTCGACGCCCTGACTTGCGGGAGCCAGCTTCAAAGCCTCGGCGGCTATGTCTCGAGCTTCTGCAGCATTGCCATAAGCCGCTTCTTGGAGAGAGGCATTCGCTTCCCATACTGCCCCAGTTTCCTTACTGTCCGTCCGGACAGCGGAATCCACCGCTCGCCTGGTTAACTGTCGCGCCTTGCCCAGATGACCGCCATACGCTTCGGTGTCGGATGAAAGGGCCAGACCAAAGTTTTCGAATTCGGGCTTGCCCGCCAACCACTGTTGTTGTTCCGCCATCGCTGCCGAGTCCGAGCCGAGAAAGGCAAGAGCATAGAGGTCATCATGGAGCACGTAATCATCCAGGTTTCGGAGCTGCGCGTCACGGATAACCTTTCGCGCCTGGTCAAAGCGCTGCTCCGAAAGTTCATTGTTGGCGAGATTGTAATAAGAACTTACACGATCCGGTGCAAGGTGCACGGCTTGCTGCGTGATCTCTCTCGCTTTTTCGTACTGACCTAGTGCAGCGAAGTCCGTGCCCAAATTGTTACACCAACTGGCGTCGGGCTGGTAAGTCTCAATCATTTCTTGATACGTCTGTACCGCTTTGTCCAGTTCACCGGTGACGCTGTCGTAGTAGGCGGCGGTGATAGCCAGTTTTTCCCGTTCACTGGCGTGTTCGCGCAGCGCGAACGCCTTGGTAAAGTACTCGCTGGCTCGGCCTAGCTCGGATAAGGTGGTGTATTCGCTGCCCAGTGCCTTGTAGCCCATGGCGAAATTTGGATCAAGCTCGACGGCACGCCGGAGGAGAGGCAGGGCTGCCGACGCACCTTTTTCTCGCTCCGCCTTTAAGCCAACGCTGAATGCCTCTAGTGCTTCGAGCGAAGATGTAGTGGCCTGTTGGAGTGGAACATCGAACTTCTGCACCGTAGCCAGCGACTCGCCCAACTCAGTGCGCAGTTTAGACGCCGCCGCGCCCAGCGAGGCGAGCACTTGCTCCTTCGACGCTGCCGTCCCCTGCTCTTCGGCCAGCGTCTCTCCGCTCTGGCAATTGATCGCCTCCAAGCCCAGCACATAGTCGCTGCCCATAACGCCAATCGATCCGGTAATGTAGGCCTTGCTCCCCGCCCGCTCGCAAAGTTCGCGTGTAATCTCGGGTGTGAGTTTTGTATTCGGCGGGCGCATCATCAGTTGCAGCGTCTTGGCGACCTGGGTGTCGGAGAGCACATTCAGGAAAGGCGATTGCCGCAAGGAAACGCTCAGCCCTGTCTTCAGCGTGTTGTCGAAGATCGGGTCGCCCGTGGTATTGGCAAAATCAGCCAGAACAATGGTGTCTTTATCGGTGAGCCTCGACATTTGCCGCCAGTGTCGATAGTAGATAACCCCGGCCACCACCAGCGCAGCAATCGCTCCCGTCGCCACTGCCAGCGAAATCTTCTTCCTCTTCGACTGGGAACGTGCTGTGGCTGCCGCTGTCTGAGCTGCTCGGAGCTTTTGCGGCAGTTCCCGATTCCCGGCTTCATCGGTGTACAGGTTATACAGGTGGACACGGACCCCATGTTTGACCTCGGCTTCTCCCAGATCGTGCAGGGCAGCCTTCCATGTGCTTACTTGATCGAGCACATCGGCCACGGATTTCGAGATCAGGATGTGACCGCCATCCCCACAGTCCATCACTCGTTGCGCGATGTTGATGCCGCCTCCGGCAACATTGCGTGCGGCGTTGATGTCCTCGACTCGATACACCGGGCCAGTATGAATTCCCATGCGCAACCGAATCTCCGGCCATCGCCGCAGGATGCGGTGTAGTTCCAGAGCGCAATGCACGGGAGCTTCCACGTCGCCAAGAAAGACCAACGCCATGCCATCGCCGGTGGGCAGTCGAATGAGTTGATCGCTGGCCTGCGCCCGTACGAAATCCTCCGTCTCGCGGACCGCTTCCTGCAAATGAAGAAGCACCTGGTGCTGCTCATCCATCGGAAGACGGGAATACGCCACGATGTCCATGAACAGGACGTGCGCCATCTCCAGAGTGCGGTTCGAAGTTGAACGGGACGGCGGCACCGCGGTGAACTCTGGAGGGCTCGACATTTTGGGAGGCTCGGTCAGGAATTACTGTCCTTTCTGTCAGTTCATGTTACGGACGCGGCGTTCGCCGAGTCAACGAATTAAGGCTTGGGGCGGAGCTCGTCGAATCCAGAGCCTTACCTTGCCAATATTGAAGTTCCCCGCCTCGGCCGCCGATGAAACTGGGGTTGGCGTCTGTATTCATGCTTTCCAACCTGCTCGATAATCCGAAGGTGTTCCGGCATGTGCTCGAGGACTTGCCGGTGGGGATTTACATCGTAGACCGGGAACGGCGGATCCGGTTTTGGAACCATGGCGCGGAGCACATCACTGGGTATCTGGCCCACGAAGTCGTCGGCTACGTCCTCGAGAATGTAGTGCAAGCGTGCGACCGGCACGGGAACAGCTTTGAGGGCGACGAACGTCCGGTGACGGTGACCCTCACCGAGCGGCGGCCGCAAGCCTGCACCGCCTTCTTTCTGCACAAAAGCGGGCATCGTGTGCCGGTGAATGCACGAACCCTGCCGCTCCGCTCTCTCTCAAACTCCGAGTTTGGGGGCGCGATCGAGGGGGCGACGGTTCTGTTCGAAGAGGAATTTGCATACCGCGAAAACGCGGACGGTCCGTCGATGTATGGATGTATCGACAGCATCACGAGAATTCCTTCGCGGCGGCTGACCCAGGCTTTGCTGAATGAATGCATGGCGGGCATGGAGGAATCGGGAGCCGGGTTCGGGCTGCTGCGGATACGGTTGCTGGGGCTGGAGGAGTTTCGCCTGAAGCACGGTCCGCAATCGGTTGCGCCTTTTCTTCGGACGGCGGCGCGCACGATGCGCCACAGTCTGGCCACGGAAAATTTCCTGGGATGCTGGGGAGACAACGAATTTTTGGCCGTGTTGCCATCAACGAGTCCGGTGATGGTGGCTACCACGGCAGAGACCTTGTGGACTCTGCTGAGCCAATCTGAAGTTTTATGGTGGGGCGACCGCTTCGTGGTGGGGTCAGAGATAGCTTACACACTGGCCAGCGCGGGCAAGAATCTCGAAGAGATGCTGCGCGAGATGAGGCCTGCGCACTCGAGCCAGACTTCGAACAAGACCAAGAAGGCGGTGTCCGCCAGCGCGCCTGCCGGCGGACGCTGGCGAGGATGATGTTCCATGTTTTCGATCATTGGGATCGTGGTGGTGTTTGGCTGCATCGTGGCCGGCTATCTGATGGAGCACGGCAATATCAAAGTGCTCCTGCAGCCGGCGGAGTTGATCATCATTGGCGGCGCGGCGCTTGGCACGGTGCTGATTTCAAATCCGGTTCATACCCTGAAGCAGATGATCAGCGGCGTAATCGGAGTGTTTGGGTCATCAAAATACAGCACGGATCGCTATGTGCAATCTTTGAAAATGATGTACGAACTGCTGCAAAAAGCGCGCAAAGAAGGGCTGGTAGCGCTGGAGTCGGATATCGAGGAGCCGGACAAGAGTCCGCTGCTCTCGAAGTACGAAGCTTTCGCCAAAGATCACCATGCGGTGGCTTTTCTTTGCGACACGATGCGCATGGCGGTGAGCGGTGGCGTGGAGGTCTTCGATCTGGACCAGATGCTGGACGCGGACATAGAAGTTCATCACCACGAGGCGACCGAACCTGTCTCCGGGCTGACGACGATGGCCGACTCCCTGCCTGGGCTGGGCATCGTAGCGGCAGTGCTGGGAGTGGTGATCACGATGGGCGCATTGGGCGGGCCTCCTGAAGAAATTGGAAAGAAAGTCGCGGCGGCTCTGGTGGGGACATTTCTGGGTATCCTCTTGTGCTATGGCCTGGTGGGACCGCTGGCTTCGCGCATGGGCAAGATGGCGGATGAGGAGCACGCATTTCTGCAGGTGTTGCGGGTGACAATGATTGCTTTTCTGAAAGGCGTAGCTCCGATCATGGCGGTTGAGATTGGGCGGCGAACTGTACCCGGGCATGTGCGCCCTACGTTTGCGGTGGTCGAAGAAGCTTGTCGAGGCGCGAAAGACACGCCCGCTGCAGTTGCACCTGACGCTGCGGCCACGGGTACGGAGGCCACGGGTGCGTCGGCCGGATAAAAGGGTTTATGCCGACACCACCCATCATCATAATAAAAAAGAAAGGCGGCCATGGGGGTCATCATGGCGGGGCGTGGAAGGTCGCCTACGCTGACTTCGTCACCGCCATGATGGCGCTCTTCATCGTGTTATGGCTTTTGAGCAGCAGCGTGAAAGTTCAGGAGGCAGTGGGCGGGTACTTCAGAGATCCGAGTGGAAACGCCAAGCTAACCGGCACCGGTCTCACTGGAACGGGCGAGAATCTCCTACTGAACAAGCAGGACATGTCGAAGCTCAAAGAGGAGCTGCAAAAAAGCATCCAGAAGATGGTCGATCTCGACCAACTGAAAAAAAATGTCGAGATGACGGTCACGGCTGAGGGTTTGCGCATCGAGCTGTTGGAATCGGACAAAGGGACGTTCTTCGACAGCGGGAGTTCCGCTTTAAACAAAAGCGGGCAAGAGATGCTGGCGTTGCTGGCCGCGGAACTGGGAAAACTTCCCAATCATGTTTCGCTGGAGGGACACACAGACTCCACACCCTATGCCGGAAAAGCCAGTTACAGCAACTGGGAGTTGTCCTCCGACCGTGCGAACGCGGCGCGGCGATTGATGCAACAGTCGGGATTACGCGACGATCAGGTCTCGCAAGTGCGAGGATTTGCGGATCAGCGCCTGCGCAATCCCCAGGACCCGCTCGACCCGTCCAACCGGCGAGTTTCGATCATCGTGCAATACATCAATGCCGGTCCCGAAAAACCGGCGGCTGCGGGCGAGACTTCTCCAGAATTGGAAAATGGCAAGCCCTCCGCCGCGAAGGGAGCCGAATCGTCAACGCCAGGCAAGAAGGATGACAAGAAATGAGGACAACAAAGAAAACGGAAAATAAAAGAGGCTGGCCCTGGAGGCCAGCCCAAATGGCTTGATGACGCGCAGGCTTTACATCAACTTGCTGAGTTAAGTCGCTCTACGCATCGTTCGATTACCACACACAACGTGGACGACTGGGAGGGCAGAGTGGCATAGGCCCGCCGGGAGTAGAAATCCCCGGAGCAGCGGCGTATGCAAACGTGCCCACCAGACCTACCAACAGAAATAACGCTCGCAAGGAACGTTTCATAGGGTCCTTTACTTTCTCTCCATTTACTCTTTCTAGGGTCTGCCGAAAGCCCACACAGAAGACTGCCGGCATTGGTGCCGCGAATTATACACAAGGCTGCAACATCCTGATTAATATGAGGTTAAGGTGAGCTTCCCGATCCGGGAAGGAGCGTGACGAAGGTGCCGAAATTTCGGGCGCCGGCGAACGGGCTAATCCAATAGGTTTACGCAGCTTCCTTAAGGTAATGGTTTAGTTACCTAGGTCGCCGTTTGTTGCCATTAAGTTAGCGCGAAACGAACAAAAATTTCTCTTGACAAGGTTTCAGAAGGCGTTGCGTTTTCGAAAAGAGGCCTATGGCTGAATCTTCGAACCCACAGTTGCGGAGTTGGCTTTGCCGGGAGCAGAAACCGGAGGGTTGGGCGGCGATTGACCCTCCATTAAATCCTCACCCGAGCTTCGCGAAAATGCTCGCTCTACCATACCTTCGAACATAGGGATCAGAGAATCGGTTGCTGCAGAGGGTTGAAGATCCGCCAAGCCCTGTTCCCAGCGTTGCGTCTGCAGGTGGTTGACCGCTGCCTCGCCCGCCGTTTTTCGCGAGAGCGAGTAGCCGAGCCAAACAAAAATAGCAACGTTGTAAGCCACCATGTTGATGGTATCGAAGATCGCCTCCTTGACCAGTCCGCCCGACTTCAAAACCATCAGCATTAATTCGACGGTGGCAAAGAGCCCAAACCCGAGAGAGATGCCAAAACTGATCTGTTTGCGTGACACTCCCAGAAAACCCGCAAACAGAATCAAGAAAAGGATGAGGCCAACCTGTGCAATGCGAACCGATCGATGCAGTGTGGTAATGGCCTGCACCAGCGGACTCTGCTCGTAGGAGTTCGCAAAAGCGACCACCACCGAAACCAGCAGCATCACAATTCCAGCCCACCGGAACAGCAGCGTGCCCAGATCTTTCAGCGTGTGATAGGGGCGGAATACGTCGAGGAAGACTTCATGAATGACCTTGAAACCGAGGACAGCGTTGATCGCCTCGCCCAACCAGAAAAGACCGAAATATAGAGTGTAGTAGCCGGCGAATCGATCATTATTACTACCGCCAGCGGGATTATTGCCCGCCAGATTGCCAGCGAGCCAAAGGGGAAAGGTGACGACAAAAATCGCAATCTGCGCCAACAGGAATAGGAAAAATACTGGAAATTTCTTGTGCAGCTTACGGCGCCACAAGATCATTGCCACCGCCGACTGCAGAATCGGTTGCGAGCACCACAGACAAAGTACGACGGTAGGGTTGCTCAGGGTCATGGAGACCAAGCCAGAGGGAAAACGCTACCCTTAACCAATGCGATTCCGCCCCCTCTTCATCCTGAGGCCGCTGCCCTTCGGGGTCAACCCAGCTTAGGTAACTATGGTAACCATTACCCTCTAGTTACCATTACCGTTTAGGAACCCGTTGGTGGGGTATCGGGTAGTGAGTAGCGAGCTGCTTTCAGTTTTGCAATAGCCGGCGAGACGGCGGCGCGCACCGGCGCGGCCAGTGGTCCTTATGCATTCGTCTTCGTTTTGCGCGCTCTTCCTATGCGGTCGTCCTTACACGCTTAATGAAATGACATAAGATCTGGCGGCTAAAGAAACGGGAATGTCAGCAGCGGCAAGAGCGGTCAGGATCAGGTTGTAATCTGCGCTGGCCCTGAGACGACTGAACACCGAGGTCGCTTCCTGGGGCTCGACCAATGCCAGGTAGTGCAGGAAAGCGAAGACGTCTTCGGTTGGCTCCAATCCGGGGGCTACGAAGGAGACTTCGACATCTTCGTGGTGAAAGTGCCACGCGAGCGAGGCCGCCAGGCGCACCGCTCTCTCATAGACCACGGACTGCAGCACTCCCGGCGCGGGGTTATCGAAGACGATGCGGAGCTTGCGTTCATCTTCGCGGCTGAACTCGCGAACCTTGAGCGCGCCAGTGCGGGCCGTGGCCTTCCAATCAACGTGGCGGGCGGAGTCGTCGGGCATGTAGTCGCGGATGAGATAAAGATCGTTGCCGCGTCCGCTGACAAACGTCTCGAATTCGCCCGTTACCATGGGAAGAACTTCGAGGAATTGATCGGCGGTCTCGACTGCGGGATAGACAATCACTTCGCGGGCAAGGTTAATGCGCCGGGTTTTCATCAGGAAGGCGAAGGGAAAGCGCGTTGCCAGTCCGAAGTTCTTCTCCGTGTAGCGCCCACGGTTGGGGAAATTGATCTCAAGATCGGCGCGAAGCTCCTGCCCCGGGGCTAGAAAAGGAAAGTAGACGGATTCTTGCAGGATCGGCTTTTCTTGCTCCTCGTGCACGCGGCGCAAACGACGATCGGGCAGGCGGAGCCACTGATCCTGAGGCGCGCGATTGCGCGGCCAGCCGAAAGTGTAGGCCTCCCAGCGCCAGTGCGTTTTATCTTTATTCTTGCGCTTGGCCGGAACCACGCGCACAGAAAAAGAAGAGACCCAGGAACTGGTGTTGCGCAGGAGCAGGCGCGCCAGCATAGGACGTCCGGCGAAAACGTGTTCGGGCAAGTGGACATCGAGGGTGAGGCTGCGAAGCACCTCCGCCGAGGCGACGCCGGAAACCAGAATGGCAGAGAGCAGCGCGGCGACGACAACATAAAGCAGGTTGTTGCCGGTGTTGATGGCCGCGATTCCGATGACGACGCTGATCAGGATATAGATCAGGCCGGCGTGGGTGACGTCGTAATCCATGGCCTCGCGGAGACGGCTGGCGACGACACGCCTCGCCAGGTAGGGGACAGTGGTGAGCCCGACGAAGGTGGCAAGCAGCAAAGCCGCTGAGGCGAGGATGATCGTTCCCCAGACGCTGCCGGCCTCGCGCGATACGGTAGAAAAGAGCGCGGCGGCGAAAGCCAGCGTTAGTCCGACGATGGCCAGCAGGAAGCGCACCCAGATCTGCGACAGTCCCAGCCAGCGAAAACGGGACCCAGCTAAGGCTTGCGGGCTCGTATGCGCGGATGCGGAAATAGCTTTGCTGATCAGCCTGTTCTCCAGTGCCGTACGATGCTGCTACCAGAATATGACGACGCAGAGGCGAGTGGAAGTGACGGAAGAAACGTTTATGCGTGGAGACGGGGCTTTGCCCCGTTAGGACGGGCCCGAGGCCCGTCACCATACGATCTGAATTTAAACCGTAGTACAAAAACGAGCCGGAGAATTTTCCTCTCCGGCTCGTGAATCTACACGGTGCTACAACGACTACTTACTTCGCCGCGGCGGTTACGGCGTTGATAAAGTTGAGGCCGTAAGGTGTGCCAAATCCAGTGGCATTGTCCCAACCGTGAGTGACTGTCAGCGAACTGTCGATACCAAACCCGAAACCCAGAAAAATTCCAGGGACTTCAGGCCAGATTGTGCTCGTGAAGTTTTTGTTGCCATAGAGCGCTCCGGCAAAAAGATCGGATGCGGTGTACGTGGTGGTACCACTGCTGTCCGTAATCGCTCCGGTAACATTGTTCGTCGAGCTATCGGTTGTAGGCAGCACGTCTTGAATGCCACCGTAGGGCAGAGCGGCGATAACGGTTGCCGCCTGACCCAGGGGATGGCCAGCCTTCTCATTGGCGAGGGCCCAAAAAGCCGTGAAAATTGGGCTGGACAAGCTGGTGCCGCCCCAACAACATTGAACCTCTTGTGTTCCACTGACCGTGATCACTATGTTAACGCCGGTATAAGGATCAGCCAGCGCGGAGACGTTGGGCGTCTGCCGGCCCTTGCCGGGGAGCTTCGACTGCCACGATGGCTTGGGCCAATAGATGCTCTGGCCGCCGCCACCACCGCCGATCAGGCCGATCACCTCCGGCGGGTCCAGCGGTCCAAAAAGCCCGAGGTAAGTCAGCGTATCTCCCCAAGAGGTAGTGATGGTTGATCCGGGATGACTGATGTCATTCAGGATCGAGGTACCGCCGACGGCAGTGGCGTGGGGCGCGACCGAAGGTACGCCGGGCGCGCCTAAGGGAGTGCCGAGACCGCTGTCGCCTCCATCGCCCGTGGAGAAATTGACCGAGATGCCTTGGGCAGTTGCAACTTCGATCGCCTCATCCCATGACGTTTGTTCCAGGGGCCCGGCTATGATATCGGTGTCCTCTTCATAGCTATTTGAGATTGAGTTGCCGAGATGATTCTGGGCCACGTAAGCAATGGAGTTTTGAAAGTCCTCACTGTCCTGTCCATTGGTGGCGACGACAAGGATGTTCGCCTTAGGCGCAATGGCGTGCGAAGATTGCAGGTCGAGAGCAATCTCAATATTCCAGCCCACGAGTACCCCCGCGTTAGGATCGGGAGGCTTGCCTTCCGGGTAAACAACTTTGTAGTTGGACGACGTCAGCTGCGGCAGACCCGTCAATTTGAAATATGCGTTGGCATCCTGCTCCATTGTGGGATAGCCGTAGCCTTCCATGAGAACGATGGTCTGGCCTGCGCCGTTGACTCCTGCCGCGTAAACATCATTGAGGCCATAGGCAGCCTGCAACTGGCTTGGCAGGTAGGCACAGTTAATGCCTGATAGTTCATATACGGTGCCGCTGTAGACGGCGACTGGAAGAGTGGTCCCATTCTGCAAAACGTACGTTTCCGGCGCTGTGATGCAGGTCGTGGTGCTCATCGTCGTGAGATTGGAGCCGACCTTGCTGAGTGGCACTGCAGGATATGGTTCTTGGGTGACCGGGTTAACCGCGCGCGCATAGACCGGCCGCACCTGATGGCTTTCGATGCCAGCCACGGTGGAGACATAGTCTCCCGCCTCGCCGTCAAGCTGTGCATTCCGGACATTGGCGCGAAACATTTTCCCGTTGTGCTCGAACTCGTGAATTTCGGTGTTGAAGGCGCTCTCGACATTGGCGATGGTGCCATGCGCCCGGATGGTGAAGCCGATAGCGTCAGTGGACAGAATCGTAAGCCCGTGGCTCTCGAGCGCACTGCGGACCGCCTGGCGTTGTGCCTCCGTGGGCGCATACTTCATGAGGTCGGCGTTGGTCATCCATTTGTGATAGGTCGGTGAAGTGCGGTCCTGGAGCGCGTCGACCGCTTTGTCGAATGCGGCCTTATCATTAAGCTTCATGTGGACTGTTATGTTGATTTCCTGCGCAGGATCGGCAAGGCCGAGGTCGCGGGAAAGTTGAATGCCAGGGGACACATTGTTAACCGCTGCTCGGGCGTAGGCGGAAGAACCTCCGGCGGCGAGAAGCGAGATCACTGCAGCGATGGTCAATCCCTTCAACAATCTTTCTCTCAGCAATCTGTGAAGCTTCATGATTTTTCTCCCGTGCGATCTGGATACACATAAGTGAAACCACGTGGGATGAGCGGCCTGTAGACACTTGGGTTCGAGGGCACCCACCCTGGCAGAAGAAACAGTTTGACGTGAGGAGTCGGAGAGCTCAGCAGGATTCTTTCTTGACCCCAAAAACGCAAGCCATTCTATCCCAAACGCGGATGGCGTCAATGTGAAATAATTTTCATTTCGCGCTGATCACGCAAATCGATCCATGGTCTCCGCAAACGCCAAGCACGACTGGGTGAAAGTCAGGAGACGCGAAAAGGCCAACCGAAGCGACCGCCGCTCAGTTTCAGATAACCTCAGGTACGCATTTTCTTGTTACGATGTCAGGAGTTGCATCGCTGCGTAACTCGCTTCTCCTAAAGGTCGGCTTTATAGCCGCTTAGATAGAATTTGAGCTCCAAGGACAGGAATGCGCAAGAAGTTCTACATCACGACTCCCATCTACTACGTCAACGCGCGTCCGCACATCGGCCACGCCTATACCACCATCGCCTGCGACACCATCGCCCGCCGACACCGCATGTTAGGGGAGGACACCTGGTTCCTGACCGGCACCGACGAACACGGCCAAAAGATCGAGCGCGCCGCTCAGGCCGCGGGCAAAACACCGCAGCAGTTTGCCGATGAAGTCTCCGGGCAATTCCGTTCGCTCTGGAAGCGCATGGGTCTAACCCCGGACGATTTCATCCGCACCACCTCGCCGCGCCATCAGCAGGGCGTCCAGGCGCTATGGCGGAAAATTCGCGATAACGGCTACATCTATAAGGGAACCTACACCGGCCAATATTGCGTCTTCGACGAGCTCTACGTCGATGCGGAGCCCGGCGCTCCCTGCCCCGATTGCGGACGCCCCACCGAAACCGTCCACGAAGAAAACTACTACTTCAAGTTCTCGGCATTCCAGGACCAGCTCATCCGCCTCTATACCGAGCAGCCAGATTTCATACGCCCCGAGACGCGCCGCAATGAAGTGCTTGCATTCGTGCGCGGAGGCCTGCGCGATCTCTCCATCAGCCGCTCGACATTCTCCTGGGGAATCCCCGTGCCGGACGATCCGAAGCACGTGGTCTATGTCTGGTTCGACGCGCTCGCGAACTACATCACAGCCCTGGGTTACGGCTCAAGCGACACTACCAAGTTCGACAAATACTGGCCCGCCGACGTCCACATGATCGGCAAAGAAATTGTGCGTTTCCATTGCGTCTACTGGCCTGCATTTCTGATGGCCGCCGGATTGCCGCTACCCAAAGGCATTACCGCGCACGGCTGGCTGCTGTTCGAAGAGAGCAAGATGTCGAAGTCGCGCGGCAATATCGTGCGCGCCGAAACCATCGTGGATACGCTCGGCACCGACGCTCTCCGCTACTTCCTGCTGCGCGAAGTTGTCTTCGGGCAGGATGGATCGTTCAGTTTCGATGCGCTGGTGCAGCGTTATAACTCCGATCTGGCGAACGGCTTGGGCAACCTCGCCAGCCGCACCCTTACCATGATCACGCGCTATTTCAAGGGAGAGATACCCTATCCCTCGCACACAGCGCACACTGCCGCAGATGATGTGATTGCCGATGCGGCAAGAAAGGCGATCGCCGATTACGGGACGTTCTTCGAGCAGTACCAGTTCTCTCGTGCGCTCGAAACCGCCTGGGCGCTCGTCGCCGCCGTGGACAGATACATCGTCGAAAACGCACCCTGGGCGCTGGACGAAAAAAAGGACGAAGAGAGCCGGGCGCGGCTCGCAACTGTGCTCTACACCAGCGCCGAAGCTTTGCGAATCGTGACGGCCCTGGCGCATCCAGTGGTCCCCGACGCCACGGCAAAGATCTGGGCGCAACTGGGCCTCGGAGACATCGGGAAATTTGACCTCACGCAATTGCAGTGGGGACAATTGCAGCTCGGCACGAAGCTGGGCGAAGTCCAAGCCGTCTTTCCCAGAGCGGACAAATCGGCAATAGAGAGAATGCAAAAGATGGAAGAACAAAGTGGAGCGACGGGCGTCTCGCCCGTCCCGAGCGAAGCGAGGCAGCTGGTGCAAGCCCCGTCCGCGAAGCCAGAAGCCGATTCCGCCAAGCCTGCCGCCCCGATCCCCGACGGCAAAATAAGCATCGACGACTTCGCGAAAGTAGAATTGCGCGTGGCCCAGGTAAAGACTGCCGAGCGGGTAAAAGGCGCCGACAAACTGCTGCGCCTCGAAGTCGATCTCGGAACCGAAGTGCGCCAACTGGTAGCCGGTATCGCCGAAGCCTACGCGCCCGAAACTCTGGTCGGACGCAAGGTCGTGATCGTCGCCAATCTGGCGCCCCGCAAACTGCGCGGCCTGGAATCGAACGGCATGATCGTCGCCGCTTCTCCGGAGGGCGGCAAGCCAGTCCTGGCAAGCTTTCTGGAAGATGTACCACTAGGAACGCGCCTGAAGTAGCAAGACTGCCTGAGGGGCAAGATTGTGTGGTGACGGGCGTTTGGCCCGTCCCAGCCAAGCGACTACCCACCATGTTCATAGACTCTCACGCCCACCTCGAAGGCAACCGCTACGACAGCGATCGCGAAGAAGTGTTGGCGCGTGCAAAACAAAATGGCATCGAAGCCTATCTCGCCATCGGCAACGGCGACGGGCCCGACACCGCCGACTGCGGAATTCGTCTGGCAGAAAAATATGACGGCAAGTCAGAGTATCCACGAATCTGGGCCAGCGTCGGCATCCATCCTCACGAAGCCAGCCTAGCCAATGAGGGCGCCGATTCCAAAATGCTTGAATGGGCGCGGCATCCGAAGGTAATCGCGTGGGGAGAAATCGGCCTCGACTATTTTTACGACCATTCACCGCGAGATATACAGAAAGCAGTCTTCCGCCGGCAGATGGAGTTGGCCGAGGCAGCGACGTTGCCCATCATCATTCACTGCCGCCCTTCCGACAATAGCGCGAATGCTTGGGACGACTGCCTGAAGATGATCTCCGACCATTGGACTTCGAGCGGCCTGGACGGGATTCTGCATTGCTTCACCGGTAGCGTCGAACATGCCCGCCGCGCACTCGACATGGGTTTCATGATTTCTTTCGCGGGCAATATCACGTTTCCTAAAGCGCTGACGATACGCGATGCAGCGCAACTGGTTCCGCTCGACCGCATGTTGATCGAAACCGATTCGCCTTATCTCGCTCCAATTCCTCATCGCGGCCAACGCAACGAACCATCCTTTGTCACCGAAGTAGCCCGCCAGATCGGAGAACTGCGCGGCTTGTCAGCGGCAGAAATCGGGTCGCAAACCACGCAGAACTTCTACCGCTTCTTCGGGCTCGTACCAGAGAATCCCAACCGCGCGTTATAACTTTTGATGATTTTGTCATCCCGAGCAGAGCGAGGGATCTGCAGTTTGCGGCGAGATGCAGATCCCTCGCTGCGCTCGGGATGACAAACTCATCAAACGTACTGCCCCGTACTCTTAGCCTTCGCAGATAATGCCTCTTCTGATACTCTCAGGGGTACACATTTGGGGCGAGCCGTCCGTGCAATACCGAATCTTGAGCGCGAGCACTGCTCCGCACCTCAGCGTGACATTCCATGCCTGATAACAGTTTCGATATTGTCAGCAAAATCGACTTGGCGGAAGTTTCCAACGCCATCCAGCAGGCAATGAAAGAAGTCAGCACGCGATTCGATCTCAAAGACTCGAAGTCTCAGATCGCCATGGAGGGCAGCGACGCCATCATGCTTCACTCCGCCGACGAGTTCAAGATGAAGGCGGTAAATGATGTCTTCCAGCAGAAGCTCGTCAAACGCGGCGTGCCTCTCAAAGGCCTGACCTACGGCCCTCTCGAACCCGCCGCCGGAAGCACCGTGAAACAGAAAATCACCCTGCAGCAAGGGATTCCAATCGAAAAAGCGCGCGAGATCGTAAAGCTGGTCAAGAACTCTAAGAAGAAAGCCCAGGCATCGATTCAGGGCGATGTAGTAAGGATCAGCGGCAAGGATCGCGACACACTGCAGGAAATTATTGCCCTGGTCAAGCAGCAGGATTTCGGCATCGATCTGCAGTTCACGAATTACCGGAGCAACTGAGTAACTTGAGTACGATCACCTCCACTAACGGAAAAGAAATCTTCGATCTGCTGCACGACGACATCGCCGCGATCGAAGATCAATTCGGACGCGACACGATTTCGAACGTCGCAGCGATCACGGAGATCGGCGAATATCTCCGCGCCGGCGGCGGCAAGCGCATTCGTCCAGCGCTGCTGCTGCTTTCAGCCAAGCTTCTCGGCTACCAAGGCAACGGCGCGGTCAAGCTCGCGTCGGTTGTCGAAATCATCCACACCGCGACGCTCGTGCATGATGACATTATTGACGAAGCCCAGCTCCGCCGCGGCCGCCCGGCAGCCAACACGCAGTGGGGCAATTCCATGTGCGTGCTGGCAGGCGATTGGCTCTACATGCAGGCGTTCAAGATCGCGGTGCAGGAGCGCAATTTCCGTATCCTGGACGTGCTCGTCGAATTGACGCAGCAGCTCGTCGAAGGCGAACTGCTGCAGATGGAAAAACTAGGCAAACTGATCTCGTTGCAGGAGCACCTCGATCTCATCTATCGCAAGACGGCATGTCTTTTCTCCGTCTGCATGAGAGTCGGCGGCATTCTCGGCGGCGCCAGCGCCACTCAAGAAGAGCGCCTGGCTCAATACGGACGTGACCTCGGCATTGCCTTCCAGATTGTCGACGATGTGCTCGACCTGACCGCATCAGAAAGCGTACTGGGCAAGCCCGTGGCCAGCGACCTGCGTGAAGGCAAGGTCACTATGGCCGTCATTCATGCTCTCGAGCGCTGCACCGTCGCCGAGCGACAACAGATCGAAACCATCCTGCATGATCGCGCCTTCAATGGCGTAACTCACGCCGACATTCTCGCCATCCTGAACCGCTACGGCTCTCTCGAATACGCCACTAAAGAGGCGGGCCGCTACGCCGATTCCGCGCGCACCGCCATTTGCATCTTTCCAGATTCGGAGTTCAAGCGCGCCCTGTTATACGCGCCGGAGTTCGTGGTAGTAAGAGAAAAATAGTCCGCGGAACCTAATTCATTTAAAGAATTGTCATCCCGAGCGAAGCGAGGGATCTGCAGCCCGCCACAAAATGCAGATCCCTCGCTTCGCTCGGGATGACAGTTTTGTAAACATTGGTATCAAATGTAGCCGCCGTTACCCCTTCACCGCAATCCCCATCATCTCAAACCGGCCATTAAACAGCAGCGGACCCGATCCCAGAAACGCCCGCGCAGGAAATTCGCGCGAGAAGAGCTTCACATACGCAGCATTGAAATGTTGCCACAAGGAAACGTCCGGTGAATAGATCTGCACCCATACCAGGTCGTCCATGGTCATTTCGGCCTCCCGCAAAACCGCTTGGAAACCTTCGAACAAAAGATCAAGTTCGGCATCGATGTTCGCCGGAGCCGCGCCCGTAGCCGGATCAAGTCCGATCCGTCCAGAAATGTATAGCGTATCGCCCACCAGCACAGCATCGCTGAATGGAAGACTTGCGGAACGACTTGGAAGATTGATGTAGCGGCGGCCTTCGGGCAATTGCTCTCCTAATTTCGTGCCATGTGCACGCATCGTCGTACCACTCTAACAGCAGTCCCGCGCCAAGGAGTCGGCTGAAGAAGCCTTGAACCACCAAGGACGCGAAGTATCACGAAGTCGTCGAGCCTGAGATGTCCCTTAGTGTACCTCCGTGCCCTTGGTGATTGACGATCTCCCAATTTGCACCACTATCCAAGTAAGGTCGCCCCGCGAAGCGCCGCCGCGAGATTGCTATACTTAGCCGGGGCGCTTACACATTGAACAACTTGCTCTCCTCGATCTCGCACCACGGCTACCTTTTTCTGGCAATCGTGTGCTTCGCCGAGGCCATCGGACTTCCTGTCCCAGCCGCGCTCGCCATCCTTACCGCTGGCGCGGTCGCTGCCTATGGAGACTTGCATTTCTATTTCGTCCTCGGCGTCGGCATTCTGTCCATGCTCTGCGGCGATGTCCTTCTCTATTACATGGGCCGAGTCAGCGGATGGGCCTTGCTCGGCTTCCTGTGCCGGCTCTCTGCAAATCCGGAGACCTGCATTCTGCGCTCGGCGGAATATTTCTACCGGCGCGGCAAGCAGACCCTGCTTTTTGCCAAGTTCATTCCCGGCATCAACACCATGTCTCCCCCGCTCGCCGGGAGCATGAAAATGCGCCTCGCAAATTTCCTGGAATACGATACTCTGGGCGTCATCTTTTACATCGGAGCTTACGCAGCCGGAGGCTATCTCTTCAGCGATGCGCTGCGCGCCATTACTCGCGGGCTGCGTTCCGCCGGCTTTGCCGCCGAAGTCATCTTTGGCATCGGCCTTGGCGCCTATGTCGTCTATCGCATCTGGGTCTATCGCAAGTATCGTCTGCTCGATGTGATTCCGCGCGTGCCCGCCGAAGAGCTGGCCAAAAGATTAACCTCCGAAGCGGCTAAAAACATGCTGATCGCCGACGTCCGCAGCCATGGATACTACGATGCCGACGCCGAACGCATTGCCGGCTCGATCCGCATCGAACCCAACAATCTGGTCGAAGAAGTCAAGAACCTCCCCAAGGATCGCGAGATTTATCTCTACTGCACTTGACAGCGTGAAGCCACCAGCGCCCGTGTGGCGCGTCAATTACAGGATCTCGGATTCAAAGTCTACGTAATCGCCGGTGGCCTGCGCGCCTGGCGCAAAGCCGGAAATCCCGTGGAGCGCGTTCCCTCCGAAGACCTGGTCAAGTTGCCAACCTTCAATTAACCCAACCTACCTGTAGAGACGGGGCTTGCCCCGTCTCTCACCGCTGAAGAGCTGGAAAAACGCCAGTTGTGACCCGCGTCCTTGGCAGAGGCCTAGCACTTTGCTATCGTCCACTCATGGAGCGCACTCCAAGTCTTTGCGCAGTCATTCTCGCGGCCGGCGAGTCTTCGCGGATGGGGCGCGACAAGGCGCTCTTGCCATGGCCACCATCATCGCCCGTCGACACATTCCTCTCCGCCGCCATACGCCTCTTCTTTCCTCTCGTCGATGAAGTGCTCGTGGTTGCAGGCAAGAACCAAGCCGCGTTGGCGCCTATCATCTACGCCAATGGCGCCGCGCTGGTGGTGAATCCCGAGCCCGAGCGCGGGCAGTTCAGTTCGTTGCGCGTCGGATTGCAAGAGGTCCTCAATCGCGGACGCGACGCAGCCCTGGTGACGCTCGTCGACCGCCCTCCGCCCCGCAAGGAAACGCTGCAGGCGCTGCAAGCCGCTTTCGAACGCGCAGTCTCGCACCGCAAATGGGCGGTCATCCCCGAATACGAGGGCCAGCACGGGCATCCGATTTTCCTCGCTCGCGAGATGCTGACCGCCTTTCTCAACGCTCCCGAAACCTCGAACGCGCGCGACGTTGAGCACGCGCACCCAAACGAGATCCAATATGTCACGGTCGACGATCCGCTGGTCGCCATCGACGTGGATACGCCGGAGCAGTACGCATCGTTGTCTTTGCCGTTGCCATCGAACATTCTACCCTCGTCCTAAACCCTGCAGAATTCCTTGATTTTGGGTGGCGCAGAATCCTTGGTTTTGGGTGGCGCAGCGCTTCAGCGCTGCGGTAACCTCAGTGTTTGCCCTGCGGCTTTAGCCGCTGGGGTCAGTCCTTCTGCTCTGGGAACCAATCTTTCATGGAACCTCTCACATCTCTCCAAACCGAATTCGTCGAAAGAGTCCTCATTCTCAAACCCCGCGTCGCCACTTTCGACTGCGATGGCACGCTCTGGTCCGGAGACGCCGGAGAAGGCTTCCTCTCCTGGGAAATGGATCAAGATTTGGTCTCGAAAGAAATCGCCAGCCGCATGCGCTCGCGCTACGCCGATTACAGAGCGGGCCTGGTCGCCGAAGAGGTCATGTGCGGAGAGATGGTCACCATGCATCGCGGCCTGCCAGAAGGCATCGTCCAGCAGGCGTGCGACACCTATTTCGCGCAGGCCATCGCCCCCAACATCTTCCCCGAGATGCGTGAACTGATCGAGCGCCTGCGCGCCTCGGAATCCGGCTCTGCGTGCGGCTCTTCATGCGGCTCTCTCTGTGATGTTTGGGCGGTTTCGTCTTCGAGCCAATGGATCATCCGCTCCGCCATGCGCTACTTCGGCATCCCGCAAAATCGCATCCTCGCCGCTGAAGTGGCCATCGAGGACGGCATCGTCACCGACCGTCTCATCCGAGTTCCGAGTGGTCCCGGAAAAGTGGAGGCGATTCGATCTGTGATCATGCTCTCGTCTCCCGGCCACGCACCCGATTGCGCCTTCGGCAACGCGATCTGGGATCGCGAGATGCTGGCCTTGTCCAAGCACGCATTCGCCATCAACCCCAATCCGAATCTGAGAGACATCGCGCTCGCCAACGGCTGGACGGTGTATCAGCCGGAATAACCAAAGGGACGACCCCGATTCATCACAAACCCCCGGTGAGCGCCATCACATACGCCCATCCTACCCGATGCGACACTAACCGCTGATTCAGCAGTGAGTGGACACGGGCGTCTCCCAAAATGGGATTCAAGCCCGCCTCGAAGTTTGCCGCCAGCGTTCTTTGACAACCGTAACTCAATGATTCTCAAATACTTTAGCTGTAACTCCTTTAAATCCTGAGATCTGGCGGAAATTTCCTCCCAACCCCATGATTCTAATCACAGGTAGGGTGGGGGGGGTACCCTAAGTTGCTGAATACATCCAGAATCACAACGGGAATTTCATACCAATTCGTACTTGAAACAGGAGCGGCAAAATGTCCTTATATCCAGTAACCATTCGTCGTTGTCAGCACATCAAGGTCAACGGAACGCAGTGCGGATCGCCCGCAATTCGGGACGAGCAGCATTGTTACTATCACCTGCGATGGCATTCCGCCAAAATGTCGGTCATCCGCAAGAAGCGCGAGCACTGGATCGCCGGCCTGCCCATTCTCGAAGACGCGAATTCCATCCAGGTGGGTTTGGCCGAGGTCATGCGGTTGCTGGTCACACAGGAGATCGATCACAAAACCGGGGCGTTGTTGCTCTATGCCATGCAAACCGCATCAGCCAATCTAAGAATGACCTCGTTTGAGCCGCGGCCGACGCGCATGGTGATTGATCGCGAGTGCGTAGCGCAGCGTCCAATCGGAGCCACGGCTTGGTCGAACATCGCCGGACGCGAGTATGACGAATTGACTGAGGATGACCTCACTGGAGACGGCAGGAAGGAAGACGATTCGACCCGGGTCGAAGAAACTCCTCAAGAAAGAAAAACAAGAGAAGCAAACGAGGCCTGGAGGGCCACATACAAGGAAACGCCGGAGAATGAGCGCTTGTTGCCGGGTGAATCCCAGAGAGACAGGTACATCAGGGTCCAGAAGCAAAGGGGGCTCCCAGTCGACCCTGCCATTGCAGGTCCGGACCGAACCTGGTGACGCTTCAGTTAAAAGAATTCGCTGGCTCACAGGTTCCCCAAGAGCGCAGCTAGCGTGTCGATTGCCAGGTGGCTGGCGTGGTCGGAGGCTGGAGGCAGGCCTCCGACTTGGCGGACCAGATCTTCCCTGCTGATCTTGCGGGCTTCGCCCAGGCTCTTGCCCTTCACTAACTCGGTGATCGCCGATCCGCAAGCCATGGCTGGAACGCAGCCCTTGGCGCGAAAACGAATATCGGCGATGCGCCGGGCGCCGGAGTTGGTGTTTTCGACGCTGTTGTCCAATTTAAGTGCGTCCGATTGAAGATCGTCCAATCGAAGCTCGTCCAACTTAAGGCTGAGTTCGAGAATGTCGCCGCAAACCGGGTTTTCCAAGCGCACGGAGCGGTCTGGAGTTTCAACTTCGCCCGCGTTTCGCGGGTTCTGAAAATGGTCCAGTAGTTCGGGGGAATACACATGGCGATTGTAATGCGTTCGCGCCTGGTTTCCGTGGCACTCGATCGTCTCAACCACCAAGGGCACTAAGGAGCACGAAGGCAAACCTTTTATCTCCTGCAAATCATTTCTCCTTCAATGAGACTCTACAATGAGAATATGTCTGACTCGCGAACTCCACGGCGCATTGCTTGCCTGCAGCCGAGCGCCACCGTCATTCTGGCCAGCGTGGGTGAACTGGACCGCGTTGTGGCTTGCACGAAGTACTGCGTCGATGTAGTACCGGAGTTGAGAGACGAGGCTGGAAACGAAGCTCAAGGCAAATCCCGGAACGAAGATCCGAGCGACGCACGGGACGACGGTCGGAGCAATGCTCGGAGCAACGCACAACGCGGTCGGCGGCTCATCATCGCCGACTCCTGGACCTCGAAGGCCAGAGAGATTCTTGCCGCTGGGCCTGACCTCGTCATCGCCTCCGTTCCCTACCAGCAGGCCGCAGTGGTCGAGATTCTCAAGGCGGGGATACGTTTTCTGGGATTGGCTCCGCATACGCTCGACGATATCTACACAGACATTGCGCTGATCTCGGGATGCGTCGGCGCGAGCGAGCGGGGAACAAAGGTGATTTCGGATATGCAGGCGGCGATCGAAGAGGTGCGACGCCAGACGGCGAACCTTCCCAGAAAACGCGTCTTCTGCGAAGAGTGGGGGAAACCGATCATCGCATCGCAGCCCTGGGTAGCGGAACTTGTGCAGGCGGCTGGAGGCGACTTCCTGGGCACTCCGGGAGCGCAGTGCTCGGCGGAAGAGGTCGCTCGACTCGATCCGGAAGTCATAATCGCGGCCTGGTGCGGGGCCGGGGATCGGGTGCCGCTCGGGAAAATCGCTGCTGAGAGAGGCTGGGAGAATACAGCCGCTGTGCGGAATTCGCAGGTTTATTGCATTTCCGACGAACTTTTGAATACTCCTGCGCCGACGCTCGTGATGGGATTGCGCGCGCTGGCGGCGGCGATTCATCCAGCAACTTTCAGCTCGCGACACGGCCTTCGCGCTTCTTCGAGTACCGCAGGTCTTCAAGTACCACAGGCGCAAACACAGGCGTAACCATGATGGCGATGCCGTTTTAAAGGTTCTAGGTTAGGATGATCGTCATGGCGACTACGGATTCTCCCAAAATCAGCGACGCGCTCAAGGAAGCGGACCGCTTGAACTCCCAATCGCGCACCGCGAAGCAACTGATGGAAGGGCTCACGGTTCTACTCAACAAGCTCATGCTGAAGTACAACTGGGTGGGCTTCTATATGCTGGAACCGGGTGCGAATCCTCCCATGCTGGCGCTTGGTCCCTACACGGGAGCCATGACGCCGCACACCCGTATTGGCCTTAACCAGGGCATCTGCGGCGCAGCAGCGTCTTCTGGAAAGACGATCGTGGTGGACGACGTAAAGAAAGATTCCCGATATCTCGCCTGCTCGCTCGAAACCAAGTCGGAGATTGTTGTTCCTATTTTTGTTCGCGGCGAAGTTGCCGGCGAACTTGATATTGATAGTCACTTCCTCGCGGCATTCGACAACGAAGACCGCGAATTGGTCGAATATTGCGCCAAGCTCGTCGGCAAGCGCCTGGAGAGTAAATAGGCCCCTGGCCGCGTCGTTGCGCATTTCTTAAATCTCATGAAACGAGTCGCAGCCGCGCTGATCCTTAAGGATGACCTCATCCTCGCCTGCCAGAGGACGCGGCATCAGGTGATGCCGTTGAAATGGGAGTTCCCAGGCGGCAAGATCGAGGAGGGCGAACAGCCCCGCGACGCCATGCGCCGCGAACTCGAGGAAGAATTGGGAATCGTGGCGGAGGTCGGCGCCGAGGTCGCGCGCATCGTCCATGAATACCCGGGGAGCGGATCGGTGGAGCTCAGGTTTTTTGAAATCCACAAGTATCAGGGAGAGATTGAGAACCGAATTTTTCGCGAGATTCGCTGGGTGACGCGGAAGGAACTGTTGGGACTGGATTTTCTCGAAGCTGATTTGGGGCTGGTGAACGATTTGGCGGCGGGAAAGATACTTTGAGATCAGTCGGCTCTTACTAGGGTTTTGTCATTCCGAGCCAAGCAAGAGATCTGCATCTGGCAGCAAACTGCAGATCCCTCGCTTCGCTCGGGATGACAATTTATAAAGTACCTGGGTGGTTGGCGTGTCAGGTCCCGCCGCGGATTTGGCCGTAAACATAGACCACGGTTAGTCCGATCATGATTACAGTGGTTGCCCAGGCGATGATGTTGAAGGTGCGCTTATTTACGTATTCGCCCATCAATTCTTTTTTGTTGATCAGCAGCAGCATGAAGATCAGCACGAAGGGCAAGACCGCGCCGTTGACCACCTGGGAAAATACGGCGATCTTGATCAGCGGAAGGCCGGGTATGAGGACCACGGCTCCTCCGGCGGCAATGAGCGCGGTATAGAGCCAGTAAAAGGCGGGAGCCTCGGAAAATTTGCGCTCCACGCCAGATTCGAGGCCCAATCCTTCACAGACGGTGTAGGCCGTCGAGAGCGGCAGAATGGATGCCGCAAACAGCGACGCATTGAAAAGTCCGAGCGCAAATAAAATGTACGCCCAGTCGCCGGCTAATGGACGCAGAGCTTGAGCAGCGTCAGCGGCGTCACGAATGTCATGAATGCCGTGCACGTAGAGCGTAGCAGCGCAGGCAATGATAATGAACCATGCCACCACGTCGGTGAAAATGCAGCCCACAATTACGTCGAGCCGCGAGGTTTTGTATTGTCGACGAGTGACTCCTTTTTCCACGATCGACGACTGCAGATAGAACTGCATCCAGGGGGCGATGGTGGTTCCGACCACGCCGATCACCATGTAGAGGTATGCACTTTGCCTGAAGGCCGCCACTTGCGGAGGCTTGATCGTGACCTTTATGGCCTCGATCCATGCGGGCTTGGCAAGCGCTCCGGCAAATATGTAAGTGATGTAGAAGAACGAAGCCGCGAGGAAAACTTTCTCAACGCTCTTGTACTGGCCCTTGACCGCGATGAGCCAAACGATCACGGCGCAGATCGGCACGGAAATGTACTTCGAGACTCCAAACAGTCCCATGCTGCCTACAATGCCGATAAACTCGCCCACGACATTTCCAAAGTTTGTAATCAGAATGCCGAGCATCATGAGGAAGGTAATCCGCAGGCCGAATTCTTCGCGGATCAAATCACTCAGGCCCTTGCCTGTAACCGCGCCCATGCGGGCGCTCATTTCTTGCACAACGATCAGGGCGACGGTGATCGGGATCATCGTCCACAAGAGCGTGTAGCCGAACTGTGCCCCGGCCTGCGAGTACGTCAAAATGCCGTTGGCATCGTTGTCGACATTCGCGGTGATGAAGCCCGGCCCTACGATGGCAAAAAACAGCAGGAGCCGGAACTTCCAACTTCTCAGAAACTTCATGCGCATAGTCCACAGGCACGGTCAAATTGGCGAAACAGAACGAACAGAATAAACGCAGAACGCGGCGTGTGGATAGGCGAAACTGCAATAACGTAGAAGAAAGTCGGGAAAGGTCGTGAACGCGGCTGAGATGAATTCTGAGTTGCAATGTCCAAGGGCGGCTGCCGAGCCACGCTCGGCATTGAACGGGGCTCTTCGGCTCCGCTCAGGCAGGCTCCGCCCCGTCACCACAAGAATTCCTACAGTTTTGCGCGGAGCATCGCGATCACATCATCGGGCGTGATTACGCCGGTGAGATGATTCTGGTCGTCGATCACCGGCAAAGTGAGCAGGTTGTACTTGTCGAAGAGTTCGGCAAATTCCTTTTCTTTTGTGTCCTCATGGCAGGAAATGAGCGGCTCCTGGCCCAAGGCCAGCAGCGGCGTTGAAGCGGGCGCCAGAACGATCTTTACCAGGGGCACCGCGCCCGCCAGAGTACCGTGGGAATCCGTCAGGTAAATGGTGCTCATATTCTCCATGCGGCCTTCAAAGCTGCGCATCGCCTCGATGGCATCGTGGGCAGTGGCATTAACCGGCAGCGCAATGTATTCGGTAGTCATGCGGCCGGCCGCCGTATTCTCCCGGAATTCGAGCAGTTCGGTGACTTCCTGGCGCTCTTCGGGCTCCATCTGGACAAGAATTTCTTCTGTCTTGTCATCGGATAAATCACCGAGGAGGTCGGCCGCGGCGTCCGGTTCCATCTCTTCGACAATGTCCGCGGCGCGGCCGGAATCGAGCGATTCGAGGACGGACTTCTGCACCCTGGGCTCAAGCTCTTCCAGGGCGTCGGCGGCGACGCCTTCGTCCAGCGTCTCAAATACGGCTTCGCGCTCGTCGGGCGCTAATTCTTCCACAATATCCGCGATATCGGCGGGATGGAGTTTGCCGAGCCGCTCATTGGAAATCTTGAGCCGGACGCGACGCAGCGGGTCCGTCTCGATGAGATCGACGAAATCCCAGGGAATATCGCGCGGAGGGACACGCAGGAGCAAGGCTTTCAATGCCGCCGCTGGAATCATACCCTTGAGAAGACGGCGAACTGCACCGCGCGGGCCGACATCAACGCCGCCGACTCGCAAGACCGAATGATTTTGCACACTCTCCTGATGAAAATCCACGTCGTTGACGCGCACGACTTTTCGTCCGTGCACGTCAATCACTTGCTGATCGAGCAGATCGCGACTGAGCAGCAACAAGCCCTCGGAGCCATCGGCGGCGGTCCATTCCGTGGAAGAAGTAGCGGCGCGAATACCACCGTTGATCGCGGAAACGGCGGTCCAGGGCAGCAAGCGATTTCCGGCAGGCGTTTTGACAATGAGCAGAGCGACGCGCGAAGGGTCTTCCTGCGGGGCGACGGCCACCTCGCGCACCCGGCCGCTGGCAGCGCCGGAAGCGTCATAGACAGTCGAGCCCAGCAGTTCGCTCAACGAGACGGTGGCCATGCTCAAGAGAATACTCAAGAGCCAGAGCAGACGCCACACGAATCAGCTTTATTTGTCGTCTCGTTCTCGGATTGAAAGACCAATCCCCTAGTACTACTGTGTTATAAACTATATACCTGCAACCAAAAGATCTGCATCGGCGAACATCTTTAATGTTACGGTGCTGGCCATGAGCGCCAACTCGGTTGCGCCAGGCGCCCAGCAAAAACGCTTCGCGGCTTATCTGGATCGCCTGGCGCACGCCGCGGGGCATTTAGATCGTGCGGTTCCTTTGAAATCTTACTGCACGGGTTTGCTGTTGCCCGGCGAGCGCAAGAGTGTGGAGCCCATGGCGGCTCGTCTTTGCCCCGAAAATGTGCGCCAAACCCATCAATCGTTACACCATGTCGTGGCGCACGCGCCCTGGAGTGACGAAGATCTTCTGGAAGCTGTGCGGCAATACACCCTCCCTGCGATGCAGAAGCAGGGATCCATCGTCGCCTGGGTGGTCGATGACACAGGATTGGTGAAAAAGGGGACGCATTCGGTGGGTGTGACCCGGCAGTACTGTGGGCAGGTGGGTAAGCAAGAGAACTGTCGCGTGGCCGTGAGTTTGTCGCTGAGCACGGCGGAAGCGAGTCTGCCGATTGCTTGGCAACTGTACCTCCCCGAAGTCTGGACCGAGGACAAGAAACGGAGAGCGTCCACGGGCATACCGCCGGAAATCAAATTTCAAACCAAGCCGGAAATCGCGTTGCAACAACTCCGCGCGGCTGTGGATCGAGAGCTGCCGCAGGCTCCCGTGCTGGCGGACGCCGCCTATGGCAACGACACTGCGTTTCGCGATGGCATCACCGAGTTAGGATTGCTTTACGCCGTTGGCATCCAATCCTCGGTGAGCGCGTGGGCACCTGGCCAAGCACCGCTGCCCAAGCGGAAGTGGAAAGGAATCGGGCGACCGACCAAGTTGTTGCGCCGCGACTCACGGCACGCTCCCCTCTCCGTTCGTGAGTTGGCTATGAGCCTGCCTCTCTCAGCATGGAAGATCGTAGGCTGGCGGGAAGGAACTCGTAAGACGCTCCGCTCTCGCTTTGCCGCGCTTCGCATCCGTCCGGCTCATCGCGATGACTGGCGTAGTGAACCTCGCGCTCAGGAATGGCTGCTCATCGAGTGGCCCAGCGAGGAAGCCGAACCGACCAGGTACTGGCTCTCCACTCTGCCCGAAAACACGAAGCTTCGAGATCTGGTGCGATTGGCCAAACATCGTTGGATCGTCGAGCGCGATTATCAAGAGCTGAAGCAAGAACTCGGACTGGGACATTATGAAGGACGAGGCTGGCGCGGTTTTCACCATCACGCTACCCTCTGCATCGCGGCCTATGGGTTCCTGGTGGCTGAACGGAGCCGTTTTTCCCCCTCCGCTCGCGCCGGCCACGTGGACTTACCCGTCGCCGAACGGCCACGCCACTTCCGTCCTCGGGGTTCGCCCGGTGCGCGCGGAGCGGCATAACCCCTGGTCCATCGCCACCCTTCGACAAACCATTGCCCGAGCTTTGCTGCGGCAACTCCCGGGCTGTCCTTTTTGTGGAGCTCCCTTTTTATAACACAGTAGTACTAGGCGGTTGCGGAGAAAGTCTTTGCCGCGCAGGAGCCTTACCTCGGCTAAGCCGACATTGGAAACCAGCTCTTATCGCAGCGGTGAACCGCAGCGCCACCCAAAATCAAGTGCAACAGCGAGTTTTACCGCAAGCTGCTAGGACGCAATTTTTTTCGACTTGCCGGAAATCGCTCGACCTGATTGCGAGTCGCATCGGGAGAGTGAATATGCTCGGGCCGGGCCCCCAATCCCACCATCCGAGCCGGAATTCGACGTAAGACCGCAAATTGTTGCAGAAGCTTCAGGGGTAGTGGAAGCTTTCGAACGGGCGCTTGTCTGCTGAGGGCGGGACCGATAAAACGCTGGTGCGCGAAGACCTGAAATGCTTGAGTGATACGCGTCGGAAATTCCCGGCGCTTCTGAACCGCCTGGAGCTGCTCATCAGTTAAGTTGCCCTGCAACAACGGTTGCGCAAGGATGTTCGCGGCGGCAACTGCGTCTTGGATGGCGAGATTGATGCCGACGCCCCCTACCGGCGACATAGCATGAGCGGAGTCGCCGATGCAGAGAAGTCCGGTACGCGACCAGTGACGCAATCGATCGACGGCGACGGATAGAAGTTTGATATCGTCCCAGGACTTCAATTCATCGGTGCGGCCCCGCAAGAAAGGCGCAAGACTTTCAAGATCGCTACGAAACACCGGCAAACCCTTTTGCTTGATGGCATCAAATTCGCCTTTGGCTATCACGTAAGCGCACTGCCAATAATCGTCCCGGTCCAAGGTCACCAGAATCTTTCCTCCACGGAATCGGCCGAGAGTCTGATTCGGATCCGTCGGCTGCCTTGAAATACGCATCCATAACACATCAATCGGAGCACCCAGGCCGATCAGTTCCAGTTGCGCTTTCTGGCGAACGGCGGAATGACGCCCATCGGCACCTATTACCAGGTTGGCGCGCACTTCCAGCGCGCCTTCGGGCGTGTTCGCGCGCAAGCCCACCACGCGTCCGTTTTCGATCAGCAACTCGTTAACCTCCGATTCCATGCGCAAACGAAACTGCGGATACACCTTCGCTTTTTCGGCGATGAAATTGAGAAAATCCCACTGCGGCATTAGTGCAACGAACTTGCAGTGCGTGGGAAGATGAGAGAAGTCGGCTACAGTTACTTCAAAATCCCCGACCGCAGCTCCGATTTTTGGCAATTCCTGATGGGGACGGCGCAAGAACTCGTCGAGAAGCCCGAGCTCGTACATCAGTTCGAGCGTGGATGGGTGAACAGTGTCGCCCCGGAAATCACGCAGGAAATCCGCGTGCTTCTCGAGCACGAGGACGTTGAGTCCGGCGCGAGCCAGCAGGAAGCCGAGCACCATACCGGCGGGCCCTCCGCCTGCTATGCAGCAATTGGCTGTCATGGTTTGGGCTTTCAGTTCCTGTTGCGGCACCGCCGAACTCCATTGCTCGCGCTTTCGAAAACGCGCTGAGACAAACCCGCGTTACTTAAAGTGGCCTAACCGCCGTCGGCCGAACGCCGAAACTCGCGGGGCTCGTGGAATCCCACCCTTCGCAAAGTGCGCGAAGGATGGGGCAGCCCTCGCCGTGCTTCCGACGAGGGCACCGGCGCTCACTTTACTTATGGCAGCACACGCTAATTATCGCAACTGACCTGCACAAATGTAACTCCGGGGGAATCCGTAGGCTTTGTCGTTGGCACTATGGCGTTTGACTTAAGGTGGTTGACATCGGGTGAGCGTGCTAACTAGACTCGGCCTTCTTCATCTTCGTGGCAGCCGGGCGCACAGTAGAAACGTGTCGGCTCCAAAGAGGACAATTATGGGAAAGCGTCCCCGGATCGCGGTTGTGGGCAGCGCCAATGTTGATTTGACCACGTTTGCAGATCGGTTTCCGAAGCCAGGGGAGACGATCTTTGGCCAGAAATTTGATCTGGGATTCGGAGGGAAAGGCGCTAACCAGGCGGTCGCCGCGCGGCTGTGCGGAGCAGAGGTCTTCATGGTCGCTCGAGTTGGCGATGATCTGTTTGGCCCGTCAACGATCAAGAATTTTGAAGAATTGGGTATCGATGCTACCCACGTGCGACAGGTCGCCGGGGTCTCGAGCGGAGTGGCGCCGATCTTCGTCGATCCATCCGGGCAGAACCGGATCATCGTTGTCAAAGGAGCCAATGACGAATTGAGGCCTGCGGACGTGGATGCCGCGGCGGATATTTTGAAGAGTGCGGATTGTATCGTTCTGCAATTCGAGATCGCGCTGGAGACGGTTTACTACACCATACAATTTGCGCGCCGAAACGGCATCCGATGCATTTTGAACCCGGCTCCTGCCCAGCCCATCGACATGAAAGCGATAGCGGATCTCGATTACTTTGTTCCGAATGAAAGTGAGGCCGAGGCGATTTCCGGCATGCTGGTCCGCACGGTCGAGGACGCCAGGAAGTGTGCGGCCAAGCTGCTAGCCGGCGGCGTTGGGCGCGTGCTTATTACTCTGGGTGCGAATGGGTGCCTGCTGGCGGGGAGTGAAGGCATGGAGCACGTGCCTGCGTTCAAAGTGAAAAGTGTGGATTCGACCGGAGCAGGCGACGCATTTATTGGCAGCTTTGCGACCTTCCTCGGCGAAGGTCTGCCGGAGCTCGAAGCCGTGAAGCGTGCGAACCTGTATGCTGGGCTTTCGACAATCGGAGTAGGAACCCAGAAGTCTTTTTATGACCGGGCCAGTTTCGACGCGGAATGGCGGGAGAGAAAAACGCGTCCTTGATAAATGTCATTCTTACGTCTGGCAAGCGGGTGCAGCGAACTACAGATCGCTCGCTTTGCTCGGGATGACAATACCTTCTAAATTGGGAATTGATTGGCAAAGTTTCACTTTCGCCCCTCAATTTTTACTCGCCCGCGGGAGAGTTTCCGAGCGTGGTCAGACTGATCAGCGCTGCCAGCGCCCAGAGTGCGCCGGTACCACTGCGGGCTATTCGCACATCGCTAGAGGAGACGCTCCGCCAGAACGTCAAGCCACAACCCACGACGAAATTGATGACCAGCACACTGAAAAAAATACGCTCGCGCAAACAATGCGTGTCGAGTGCAAGGGCGCCCAGCAACACTATCCACACAACATAGGTGATGGCTGTCCAATAGTCGTGAGGCCATTCAAACTCGTTATGGATTACGTGGGCGAACGAGATCCAGCTAAAGTAAGCGCAACCGACGAATCCCGCGAGGCCCCACAAGGGCGTGCGGCACATCAGGTGGCCGGAATTGTAGGACCCTTTTGGCTTCGTAACGCTCTCGAGATTCGTGTCTTTTATTTGCCGGTCCATTATTTGCCGGTCCACTTCGGTGGCCGTTTGTCGAGGAAAGCAATGATACCCTCGCGCGCGTCCGCGGTCGAGACCAGTTCATCGAGATAAATCTTCTCGGCCCGCGCCAGCCCTTTGTCAAAGTGGATGGCATCCCAGGCGTAGAGGGCCTTCTTAGCGTGGGCGAGAGCGGTGGGACTCAGTTGCTGGAGTTCGGCAAGTATTTCTTGAATCAGTGCCTCCAGTTCTTCGGCGCGGGCTGAACGAGTGGCCAGGCCAATAGCGACTGCTTCGTCACCGGAGATATGACGACCGGTGAGAATCAGCTCAGTGGCGCGCTTATGGCCGACCAACGTGGGCAACGCGACGGCCGCGACGGGGGGGTAGCATCCCAATTTAATTTCAGGAAATCCCCAGGTTGCATCGCGCGCGGTGTAAACGATATCGCAGACGGCGGCGAGTTCCGCGCCTCCGCCGAGGCATGCGCCGCGGACGGCGGCTATCGTGACTTTGCGCGAGGCTACAATCGCACGAATACCTGCGTGAAAACTGGTGAGCATTTGGTGAATCTGCTCGGGAAGGTGGGCTTTGATATCGACGCCCGCAGAGAAGGCCCTGGCATCGCCTTCGAAGACAATGACGGAGATGTCGGGACGCGATTCCAGTTCCGTGAGTGTTTGGTGGAGTTCGCGCGCCATCGGGAGGTCGATGACGTTCAGGGGCGGGTTGACGAGGGCGATTCGGGCAACTGGCGCCTCCAACTTTACTTCTTGGCGAATTCTGGAGGCGGTGGCCATCTCGGGCAGAAAACCTTTTACCACAGGGGACACAGAGGTGCACAGGGGACTGCCGGATAATTCATTCTTCTCCTCGATCCTCCCACTTCAACTTCCCGCTTCCGTGGTTCATGGCATGGCCGGCTAACAAGAGTGTCCGCCATACACCTGCTAAATGTTAATGGCTGACTTGCGCGGTTCGCCTATTGTCGACAGGGGATCGCGGGCGCCAGCTTTTTCTTTGATCCACTTCTTTTCGTTGCGGATGATATCCAGCAGCAGCGCTTTGTCTTTCGCGCTGGGCAAATTCTCTTCACAGTGCTGCTGGTAGCTGCGGTCGTCCAACGGTTCGCCGGTTTCGCAATGAAACTTCTGCCCGGCCCATTTTCCTATGTTGCGGTTGAAGTGAATATCGGGCGTGTAGAGCTTGGTTTCGCCGGGCTTCAGATAAGTGTTCAGGCGCTCAACGAGGCCGGCAACTTCGTCGCGATAAAGATGGCGACTGTAATCGTTCAGGTCGTCGAGATCGGCTACCTTATCGTTCTGCAGTTCGTCGTAGCGGCCCTTGATGCCCCATACGTAGGCCCAGTGCGCCGAGGAAGAATGGTCTGTGCCGAAAAGGTCGAAAGAACTTGAGATCCATTTGTTCAGATATTTTTGCAATAGCCAACGCGGGATCACTCCTGCTTCCACTACGCGACGCAGGCCATCGTTGCCGGTGCCCATGTGGAAGGCTTCTTCGCGGAGCATGTAGGACGTGGAACGTCCGAGCGGGGCGAAGGATGAATATTTCAGCATCTGCAGCTGGAACTTGCCATCACGATCGACGAAGTCGGTGTAGGTAAAGAAGTCGAGCCAGTTATCGACGTCCACGTTGAAGGTGCCGAGCAAGCGAGCATTCTCGAAGGCGCGGCGCTCCAGCATTTTTTGGGCTTCTACCTTGCCGGAGGAACCGAAGAAGTCGATCAGCAAGGCGCACATCTGCCAGCCGTGACGCATCTCTTCAATCATGACACGGGTGATGGCGCGACGGTCGTATTCCGTAGGCGCGGTTTCGAACAGATTGCGCTGCTGCTCTACGCTTGCAAATTCGGTGTCGCCCTGGTAGACAATCATGTTCATCAGCGCGTCGCGCATCTGCTGGGTGGGCACTTGGCGCAGGTTCTCCCATTTGTTACGGCCCTTGTAGGAACCGAACTGGATCTCTTCGGTTTCAACTGCGCCGTAGAGGGTATCGAACTGGAAAGCCTCAACGTCATCTTTGTTGACGCCAACCTCTTTGCGCCATTCGTTGAAGAGTCCGACCCAGTCGCTGAAGCTTCCGATTTTTGCTACTTTGCCTGGCATAAAACCTCAGGGGCTAACGCCCGCATTTTTATTGGCTCTGGTCGGCACGGCTGAAGCCGTGCCCTACCATTACCACGTTTGAAACCGGAGCTGTTCGGCAGTCGGAGACGGGGCGAGTCCCGTCTCTACTTGGCTGTAAATACTGCTGGACGCTTCTCGACGTACGCGGCCAAACCTTCTTTTGCATCGTCGCTCTGGAAGAGGATCTGCTGATTCTCTCGTTCGACGGCCAAAGCCGACTCCAGCGGAATTTCCCAGCCCGTCTGCACGGCGCGTTTGATGCGTCCTACGGCCTTGGCGGCCTTGTTTGGCGGGGTGAACTGGCGCGCGTATTCCAGGATGTTCTCCCTGAAGCCTTCGCGCTCGAAAATGTCGTTTACGATGCCGTATTCCCGCGCTTCCTCAAAAGAGAAAGTGTTGCCGGTGATCATCAGCTCGATGGCTTTGCTTTTTCCTACGAGGCGAGATAGCCGCTGCGTTCCTCCTGTGCCGGGTAGTACGCCGAGATTAACCTCGGGCAGGCCGATCTTGCCAGCATCTTTACGGGCGATGCGGAGGTCGGCAGCCATCGCGATCTCCAGGCCTCCGCCGACGCAATGGCCGTTAATCGCGGCGATCACTAGTTTCGGCGTGTGCTCTAGGCGCAGGAGCGTTTCGTTCGCGTGCAGGCAGAAGTAATACTTGAAGGTGGGATCGACCGAGGCCAGCATCTTGATGTTCGCACCGGCGGAAAAGAACTTGTCGCCCACGCCCGTGAGCACGATCACATAGACATTGTTATCCATGCGCGCTTTGAGGATGGCATCGTCGAGCTGACGGTTCATTTCGTAGGTGTAGGTATTGGCCGGCGGATCGTTCATCTCGATCACGGCCACGCCGGCGTCGGTGCGATAGTTGATGAGTTGCTTGGTGATTTCGCCGGTGGCCGGCTGCGTCGTTGTTATTGTCGCCATAGAGTGCTCCTTGAAATTTAGTTGTGGCCGGCCGCTTAACGGCGCCGGCCAGATGCAGGTCCCTCGCGACGACTTCGCTCAGGATCTGGATGACAATTCTGAGATTTTTTGCGCGGCTTACCGCCGCGCACAATTCCGTTGAGAACAATATTGCCCATCTGCTCCGCTAGCGCTTCGGCGTTGCCGTCGACGCGCGGGTTGTACCAGGTGTAAATCCAATTGATCATGCCGAACAGGCTCATGACGGCGATGCGCGCATTGAAATCGAGGCTGCGGTTGCGACGGAGATCCTCCATCAGCCGAAGACAGATGCGGTAATACTCGCGCTTGATGCCGGTGATTTCAGCGCTCAGACCGTTCTTGAGAGACTCATCTTCGTGCGACAGCACCTTCAGGCCTTGCTGATTGCTCACGAAATATTCGAGGTGATTCTGAATAAAGATGCGGATGCGCTGCTCGGGGTCTCTGACCTTGTCAAGCTGCGCTTTGAGGTTTTCGAGAATGGTGGTGAAGGTGTGCTTTTGAATCAAGAAGAGCAGCCGCTCTTTGGATTCGAAATAATAATAGAGGCCAGCCAGGGACATGCCGGTGGCTCGGGAAAGATCGCGCATGGAAGCGCCTTCGTAGCCTTTTAAACAGAAGACTTCGGTGGCATGGTCGAGAATGTGTCCGAGGCGGCGGTCGAAGCGGGTGGCAGCAGCGCGGCCGGATCGGGTGGTTCTGCTCTGACGGCGGGACATGCGAGTTGCGGATAAGGCGGCCATGCGTTCGAACGTTCGTTCCAATTATACCACCGTGATCCAGATCACCGGAGAACGTGATGCGCTTCAGACGAACTCGCCACGTTCGTGGAATCCCACCCTTCGCAAAGTGCGCGAAGGATGGGGCACCCCATGTGGTGCGCCGACGAGGTCAAAGGCCTGGGCGACTCCGCTTAGCGAAGGAGTCGTTAGCTCTAGCTCTTGATTCCGGCCATCAGCTTCTCGATCTCTACCTTCTGATCGCCGCTGAGCGGCAGGAAAGGCAGACGCGCCGGGCCTCCGTAGTAGCCGTTGAGGTCCATGGCGTACTTTACGCCGGGAACGCCGAGTTCGCCGACCACGCGCTGGGCAGCCTGTTTGACGCGTTCTTGTTTTTCGCGGGCGAGTGCGCCGTCTCCGTCTTTGAGCGCGGCGTAGATTTCGTAGCACGCCATGGGCGCGGGACAGGCGAAGGCTAGAATGGCGCCGACCGCTCCCAACCCTAGCGAAGGTTCTAGTTGGTGAGCAGCGCCGACCATGACTTGAAAGCCGACTTCTTTCGGACGGGTCTTCAGCTTTCCTACCACGGTTACGGCGGATGAGGAAGATCGAGGGGCTAGAGCATCGTGGACGGGCGGGGACGCCCGTCGCTCCATTGATTCGGCGGTGCCTGCCAGGGAGGCTACGCTTACTAATTGCTTGCTCTGCCTCTCGGTTTCGGCGAGGGCCGCTTTCAGCATGCGCGGCGTTATGGCTTCGAAGGTTTCGGTGACCGTGGCTTGTCGCTTTATGTTGCGCGTTCCCTCGACCAGGGTTTTCACTTTGTCGAGATTGCCGCTTGATTCTTTGATGGCGACAATGTTGGGATGGCCGGCTAGTTCGATCACTACTTCGGCGGGGATGTCGTATCCGGTAGCTTGGGGAAAGTTGTAAATAACGATTGGCAGCGGGGATTGATCGGCTACAGTGCGATAGAAAGCGAGCAGGTTGGCCGGCAGCAATTGCTTCTTGTAGTAGTGCGGAGTGCGGACCATGGCGGCGTCGTAGCCGAGTTCGGCAGCGTATTCGGTCAGGCGAAGTGTTTCATGAGCGGATTCGATGCCGGTGCCGGCGATCATGACTTTGTGGGGCGCGGCGGCAGCGATGGCCGTCTTTAGCACGTCGCGGCGTTCCTGGTCAGAGAGCAGAATCGCTTCGCCGGTCGATCCCTGAATGACGATGCCGGCCACGGGCGTACGCGAGTAACGTTCGACGTTCGCTTCGATCTTTTTGTGGTAGACCTCGCCGTCGGGATAGAACGGGGTCGTGATGGGCGGGAAGATTCCGGACAAAAGCATGGCAACTCCAATCTCCAATCGTGATCTGTTTACAGGGTACCGCCGAACGAAAACGAATGTCATCTTCTGTGGGTCAAGCGCTTTGGTTCAATAGTAGTCGGGCAATGAACACCAGCAGAAAAACACTCCCGTCGACGATTAGGATCGTGGATCCAATCCAGACCAGGGCGACCGTTCGCGTTTGCTCGGGAGGAGGAGTTGTAATGCCAACGGTTTTGTGGAGATTGTCAAGCGTATCGCTGACAAGTTGCACGGGCACGGTTTTGCTCATCACTCCCAGGGCGAGTAAAACCATCACGACATGAAACACAACAATGCTGGTCACCACTTTTGCCTGCCATCCTATCCGCAAACTCGGTGTGGCCGTTGATAGTTAGCGAGAGTCAACGGCCGGAGACTGTCCGCTCTGCGTGCAGCGTCTGCAGAGCTTGCACGCGCACTTCTCCGCGCTGCAGGGCGGCGATGCCTTCGGCGGCGGCTCGAGCAGCGGAGAGCGTCGTGATGGTCGTGATGTGGCCGGTGACCGCGGCGCGGCGGATGGCCTTCTCGTCGAAGTAAGGATCGGGACCATGCGGCGTGTTCACGATCAACTGGATGCGATCGGCTTTGATCAGATCGACGGCGTTGGGACGGCCCTCTTTGACTTTGTAGACGCGGTCAACCGCCAAGCCGGCTTCTTCGAGGATATCGGCGGTGCCGTGCGTGGCCACAAGTTTGAATCCCATGTCGACGAAGCGATGCGCGACCTCGACCACCGCGGGCTTGTCGTGGTCGGTGACGCTGATGAAGACAGTACCTTTGGTTGGCAATTTCTGGCCGGCGGCAATTTGGGCCTTGGCGAAGGCTTCGCCGAAATTGTCGGCGATGCCCATGACTTCTCCGGTGGAGCGCATTTCGGGGCCAAGCACGGTATCGACGCCGGGAAACTTTGACCAGGGGAAGACCGGCGATTTCACGTAGAAGCAGCGGCCGGTATCGAGGTCGGTGCCACGCTCGATATTTTCCGGCAGGAATTCGCGCAGCTTGCGGCCGGTCATGAGGCGCGCGGCAATCTTGGCCATGGGCACGCCGGTGGCTTTCGATACGAAAGGCACGGTCCGCGAGGCACGGGGGTTAACTTCGAGTACGTAGACCTTGGCTTCGTGATGACCGTTGCCTCGGTGGCCATTGCGGCGAGGAATTGCGAATTGCACGTTCATCAGCCCGATCACTTTGAGGGCGCGCGCCAGTTTGAAAGTGTATTCGCGCATTCGCTTGAGGAGCGGCTCCGGAATATCGACCGCGGGCAAAACGCAGGACGAATCTCCGGAGTGGATGCCGGCTTCCTCAATATGTTGCATGATGCCGCCGATCACGACGTCTTCGCCGTCGGAGAGCGCGTCCACGTCGACTTCAATCGCGTCCTCGAGAAATTTGTCGATGAGGACGGGGCGGTCCTGCGAATACTCGACGGCCTGCTTCATGTACTGCTGGATCGTGTCTTCGTCGTAGGCGATGACCATGGCGCGGCCTCCGAGCACGTAGGAAGGACGCACCAGCACCGGGAAGCCGATTTTCTTCGCGGCTTCAACAGCTTCTTCGACCGACGCGACCATGGCGCCGGGAGCTTGCGGAATGTCGAGTTCCTCGAGCAGTTTGCCGAAGCGCTTACGATCTTCCGCGAGATCAATCGATTCGGGCGTGGTGCCGATGATGTTGACTCCCGCAGCGGTGAGCGGCAGTGAGAGATTCAGCGGCGTCTGGCCGCCGAACTGCACGATTACTCCAACGGGCGCGCCTGCTGAAGCTTCATGCTCGCAGACGGCGAAGACATCTTCGAGCGTGAGTGGTTCGAAGTAGAGGCGGTCGCTGGTGTCGTAGTCGGTGGAGACCGTCTCCGGATTGCAGTTGATCATTACGGTTTCGTAGCCATCTTCACGCAGGGCGTAGGCGGCGTGACAGCAGCAGTAATCGAATTCAATTCCCTGCCCGATGCGATTGGGCCCGGAACCTAGGATGACGACTTTCTTCTTTTTTGTCGGCGCGGCCTCGTCTTCTTCTTCGTAGGTTGAGTAGAGATATGGCGTGTAGCTTTCGAACTCCGCGGCGCAGGTGTCGACTCGCTTATAGACTGGCTTCAGACCATGCTTCTTACGGAAGTGGCGAACTTTTTCCTGGCCCCCTTTGCCCTCCAGACGCCAGGTTCCGGCGAGGCGGCCGTCGGAGAAACCCATGCGCTTGGCTTCGCGCAGAACCTCGACGGGGATCGATTCCATGGGATGCTTCTCCAGCTCAAGTTGCATGTCGTTAATTTCTTTGAGCTGGTAGAGGAACCAGGGATCGATTGATGTCATCTTTGCAATCTGCTTGATGGTATGGCCCTGGCGCAGGGCGTAGCGTACATAGGTGAGCCGCTCTGGGTGCGGCGTTACCAGGCGCTGGGTGAGGATCTTGGGCTCGATTTTTTCCGAACCTACTTTTTTGCCGGTATCGAGGGCGCGAACTCCCTTAAGCAACGCTTCTTTGAAGGTGCGGCCTATGGCCATTACTTCGCCAACGGATTTCATTTGCGGCCCGAGGCTCTCGTCGGCGCCGGGAAATTTTTCGAACTGCCACTTCGGAATTTTCACGACCACGTAGTCGAGGGTGGGCTCGAAGCAGGCTGGAGTTTTGCGCGTGATGTCGTTGGGAATCTCATCGAGGGTGTAACCGACGGCAAGCTTGGCGGCAATTTTTGCGATTGGGAATCCCGTGGCTTTTGAGGCTAGCGCGGAGGATCGCGAAACGCGCGGGTTCATTTCAATAACTACCATGCGTCCGGTGGCTGGATTGACGCCGAATTGGATATTCGATCCGCCGGTCTCGACGCCGATTTCGCGGATTACGGCGATGGAGGCGTCGCGCATCATCTGGTACTCGCGGTCGGTGAGAGTCTGCGCGGGGGCCACGGTGATGGAGTCGCCAGTGTGCACGCCCATGGGGTCGAAGTTTTCGATCGAACAGATGATGATGACGTTGTCTTTGGTGTCGCGCATCACCTCGAGTTCGTACTCTTTCCACCCGAGAACGGATTCTTCGATCAGGCATTCGTGGACGGGTGAGAGATCGAGGCCGCGGGCGAGGACCTCCATCAGCTCTTCGCGGTTGTAGCCGATGCCGCCGCCGGTGCCGCCGAGCGTGAATGACGGGCGAATGATGACGGGGAAGCCTATTTTGCCGGCGAACTCGATGCCATCTTTCAGATTGTTGACGAGCGCTGATTTGGGCACGTCGAGGCCGATGCGCTGCATGGCGTCTTTGAAAAAGAGGCGGTCTTCGGCTTTCTTGATGGCGCTGATCTGGGCACCGATCAGATGCACATTGTATTTTTCCAGCACGCCGCCGTCGGAGAGTTCGATGGCCAGATTGAGCGCGGTCTGGCCTCCGACGGTGGGTAGAACGGCAAAGCCCGCGCTCGGAGACATTTCGCGCTCGACGCGGATGATCTCTTCGAGATATTCGCGGGTCAAGGGCTCGATGTAAGTGCGGTCGGCCGATTCGGGGTCGGTCATGATGGTGGCCGGGTTCGAGTTCGCCAGCACAACTTCAAACCCTTCGGACTTGAGTGCCTTGCAGGCTTGCGTGCCGGAATAGTCGAATTCGGCGGACTGGCCGATCACGATGGGGCCGGAGCCGAGGATCAGGATTTTCGAGATGTCAGTGCGTTTGGGCATTATGCGGTTTTGGCCTTGCTTTGAAGGGGCGCGGGTTTAGCCACGCCGTTTTTTCAGCGTGATTTGAGATTTTGTTTTGAAAGGGCACGCCTTTCAAGCGTGCCGCAACGGGCTCACATAAGACTTGGGGCTTTAGCCACTGAGGAACGGCGTCCAGTTCAAATCCAGCATGCGCGGAGGAATATGGAAACTCATCGGGGCGTTCGCAGAAATGCTCCCTGACCGCATTATTGTGAATATAGGACACACGCACCGCCCAATCACTCGCGTCGCGGATGCGATGGTCCTGAAATCCCTTTTGCCAAACCTCCATGTTCGAGCCCAATTCTTTCCTTGCTCTATACGAGAATCCGCCCTTGATGAATTGAACCGCCTTTTCGAGACTCGTCTGCGGAGTAATAAGAGCGTAAAAATGGTCGGGCATGATGACGAATTCATGCAGGAGATAGGCGGATGGCCGGTAGTGATAAAGGGTGTCGATCAAGAGTCTCGCCCAAGGCTCGGCATGAAAGAGAGCGCGACGGTCCCACGTGGACGAGGTGACCATATAGGTTTGAGAATTATTCGTGGCGTGTTCTCTTTGCGGCTTCATTGATATTTCAGCAGTCCCTCAGCGGCTAAAGCCGCGTCGTTATTGTTCCAGTTACGGCACGCCTGGAAGGCGTGCCCTTTCAAAGCTCTTTATCCCTTCATTCTCGTGGCCCTTTCTGGAAACAGCCATGCCAACGTACCGCCGAATATCCCGGCCTCAGCAACGGTGATAGGCCAGAACCAAATCACGCGCCAGTCCGGATATTTCCGCAAGATGGCGACGAACGCGAGGCAGTGAATCGTCAGCAGGCAGGTGATTGCAAACCAGAAACTCCAGTGGTGCCAACGTCGTCTCGATTGCCGCGCTGTGATCCAGAAGAGCAAGACGGTGTAAACCAAGAATCCGATCCAACCGCCTTTAAACCAACCGTCAACTTTGTCTGTAACACCTAGCCTAATACTCAGCGCGAAGAATAGCGCAAATACGGTGAGCGCGGCGAGCGCCAAACCGATATAGAGCAGCAGCCGTCGAACAACCCAGCCGAAGGTTCGTCCCTTGGACTCGGTGTCCGCAACCGACAAAGTCGTCACCGCTTACACTCCTCCATCATCTTCACAAAATCTTTAAAAAGGTAGTGCGAATCGTGCGGGCCGGGCGCCGCTTCGGGGTGGTATTGCACTGTGAACAGCGGCAGATTACGGTGGCGCATGCCTTCGAGGGTGTTGTCGTTCAGATCCATGTGGGTCAATTCGACTTCGCTTTGCGGGAGCGAATCGGGATCGACGGCGAAGTTGTGGTTGTGGGCGGTGATTTCGATTTTGCCGCTCGACAACTGCTTCACGGGATGATTTCCGCCGTGGTGGCCGAATTTCAGCTTAAACGTTTTGCCCCCTAGCGCGATGCCAGCGATTTGATGGCCTAGGCAAATTCCGAAAATTGGTTGGCGGCCCATGAGGCGCCTTATGTTGTCGACCGCGTAGGTGCAGGGCTCGGGATCGCCCGGTCCGTTCGACAGGAAGACTCCATCGGGCTTGAGTGCCAGCACGTCTTCGGCTCTGGTTTGCGCGGGTACCACGGTCACCTTGCAGCCTTCCCCACGCAGCTTGCGGAGGATATTTTGCTTGATGCCGAAATCGTATGCGACCACGTGAAAGCGGGCTGGTTCGTCTTTTACTCCTACGATTTCGTCGGGGAGGTGGGAGCGCTCTCCCATCTCCCACACATAAGTGCGGTTGGTCGAGACGACTTTGGCTAGATCCTGGCCATCCATTTTTGGGATCGCCCGGGATTTTGCTACGAGTTTGTCGGTGTCGTTTTCGAGAGTGGAGATCACGCCTCGCATCACGCCGTTGGTTCGCAGATGACGGACCAAGGCTCGCGTGTCGATTTCCGCTAGGACGGGGATCCGGAACTGTTCCATGAATTCGTCGGTCACTTGCTGCGAGCGCCAGTTGGAGCTGACTTTCGAAAACTCGCGCACGATTAGTCCCTCGATGTAGGGGCGGACGGCTTCGCTGTCTTCGGGATTAGTGCCGTAGTTTCCGATTTCGGGGTTGGTCAGGACGACGATTTGGCCGGCGTAGGAGGGGTCGGTGAAAATTTCCTGGTAGCCGGTAATGGAAGTATTAAAAACGACTTCGCCGGAGCATTCGCCTTTAGCGCCGTAGCCTTTGCCTCGGAAGACCCTGCCGTCTTCGAGGGCAAGCGTAGCTTGCATTGAAACTCCTGGGAGTTGATTTTAGAGAGTGTAGCAGGAGCGGTTGTGGATCGAAAGCGAGTTTTTGGGCGGCGAATTATGCGGTCACACGGCTCATGCCCGCTACGAGCGGTGGAAAACGCAGGGGTCCTTCGACTCCGCGGTAGCTTCACTTCGTGAAGCTACGGCTCCGCTCAGGATGACAACCTCGCGACGTGAGCCGAGAGCTGATCACCGCAGTCTTCCCAGCTTCTCCATCGGCCAATATCCGAAGACGGCTTTGCCGTAGATGTAGCGTTCGTTTACCGTTCCGAAATCGCGGCTGTCGTTGGACATGCTGCGATGGTCGCCGAGGACGAAGAAGCTGTTTGCGGGAACCACGATTTCGCCGTAGGAGCGAGAGTCCGCGTAATCGGTGGGAACGTAGTCTTCATCGAGCTCCTCGCCGTTCACGTAAACCTGGCCGGTTTCGATGCGGATGTGGTCGCCGGCGATGCCGATGACACGCTTGATGTAGCTTTTCGAGGGGTCGCGCGGATAGCGGAAGACGATGATATCGCCGCGCTGAATGGGCTCCCAGCGATAAACGAACTTGTTGACGAAGATTCGTTCCTGGTCTTCGAGGCCGGGCATCATGCTGGTGCCTTCGACCTTGACCGGCTGGTAGAGAAAAATAATGATGAAGGCGGAGATGGCGAGCGAGACCAGCAGATCGCGCACCCAGACGGCGACCACGGGCAGCGAACGGGCGCCAGATTCTCTTGGTGCCGCCGATGGCGGCAGTTCGGGGGCTTCGACTTCAGGCATCGTGTCCATTCTATCTGACTTTTCCAGTTGCCAAACCTATGCTTCTCCCCGTACAAACGATGCAATCCATTAACTCTATGACCGACTACTCAATTTTCCCCAAGATCAATGCGACTCTCAATGGTTGCAGCGCCGTGCTGCTGGTTACAGGACGTACGCTTATCTCGCGCGGGAAAGTTGCGGCGCATCGAGCGGTAATGATCGCGGCGTTCGTCACCTCTTCCATTTTCCTGGTGTCGTATCTCTATTATCACTGGCCTCATCATGGGGGAATTGTCTATTTTCGTGGCACAGGATGGACACGGATCCTCTATTTCACCATCCTGATCTCGCACACCATCTTGGCGATCGTTATCGTGCCTTTGGTGCTGATTACGCTGACCCGAGGGTTGCGCGGGCAATTTGAACGTCATCGGGCTATTGCACGCTGGACGTTTCCGCTTTGGCTTTATGTATCGGTGACGGGGGTCATCGTTTATTTGATGTTGTTCCAGATGTTTGTGTAATTACCGCGGTGAACGCATTTGCCTTCGAGCGTCGTGGCTCCTTCAGGACAGCTTTAACCACAGAGGGCACAGAGGTTCACGAAGGAAAACCTTTTAAGACAAACTTCTTAAGACAGTAGAACTTGGCCCTTCCCCTTCGCGATGAAACTCGCTTACAGGACTTCAACCGGATAAAATAGCATTTACTTTGGAGTGACGGATGTCGCTGACTAAGCAGCAGGCTTTGGAGATGTTTCGATCCGACGATTTGATTGGGATCGGCATGGAAGCGGACGCGGTTCGCCGGAAAATGCATCCCGAGGGTACGGTGACTTACATCATCGATCGCAACATTAATTACACGAACTTCTGCACGGAATATTGCACGTTCTGCGCGTTTTACCGTCCTCTGAAGGGACCGGCGGCGCGGGTTAACGAAGGGTACATTCTCGATCTTGACACCATTTATGAAAAGATTCGCGAGACGGTGGAACTTGGGGGCACGGGCGTGCTCATGCAGGGAGGCTTGCATCCCGACCTAAAGATTGATTGGCATGAGCAGATGCTCCGCGGCATCAAAGAGCGCTTCCCGAAGGTTCACCTGCATTGCTACTCTGCTTCGGAGATTCTGGCGATTGCCGAATATAGCAATCTCAGCGTGCGCGATACGATTGCGCGGCTGCGCGATTCGGGGCTGGATTCGATTCCGGGGGGCGGAGCTGAGATTCTTGACGACGAGGTGCGCTACAAAATTGCGCGGCTTAAATGCCTTACCGCGGATTGGCTGCTGGTACATCGCACGGCGCATCAGCTTGGCATGCGCACTACCGCGACTATGATGTTTGGCGTGGGCGAGTCGATTGAGCACCGGATCAACCATTTTCAATGCCTCTATGATTTACAGCAGGAAACAGGCGGGTTTACGGCATTTATTCCGTGGAGTTTTCAGCCGGCCAATACTGCGCTTGGCGGACGGCACTGGGATGAGGCTACGGCGGTGGAATATCTGAAGGTGCTGGCGATTTCCCGGCTCTATCTTTCGAATTTTCTCAATGTGCAGTCGAGTTGGGTGACACAGGGATTGAAGGTCTGCCAGATGGGATTGCGCTTTGGCGGGAACGACGTAGGCTCGGTGATGCTGGAGGAGAATGTCGTGCGGGCGGCGGGCGTGACGAATTGCACAACTGAAGAAGAATTGCGGCGCATCATACGCGACGCGGGGTTTCGTCCGGCGCAGCGGGATACGTTGTACAGGCAGTATTTTCTGAATTGAACTTGTGGACGGGCGCCGCCTTCGGCTGTGCGAAGGGGCAGAGCCCCGTCACCAAGTAGTGCGTCGGGCAGAAAGACGCGTCCCCTCAGCGCCTAAACAGTTTGCTGAAAAAACTCGTTTTGGTGCCCGAAGGCGAACCTCAGGCGCTAAAGCGCGGACCTATTTTCTGCGGCTTAGCGGCACGAGTGGAACTCGTGCCCTTCCCAAAAACGGCCGCGCCAAGAGTTTTTCAGCAAACTGTAAAGCCGCGCCCTTTCAAAGCAGATTCAAACTGACCACTACCGGTCCACACACGGCTTTCGAATGATGAAGAACAATCAGGTACAATTCTAAGGCTGCAGTCTTTGCTTTTGCCCCATGGTTCTGCTGACTTCATGTCTTTGACGCTCACTTCCCCATTGGCCCTGGTAGTCGTATATACCTCCAAGGGCTTGGGGGCCTACCTTCGGCAGCATTTTCTGGACAAGACGTTTGTCGGTCTTTACCAGGTTAATGCCTTCGATCTGGCGCTGCTGATTCCCTATTTCATCGTGCTTACTACGCTGGCGGCTTATGGAGCGCACCGCTACTGGATGGTCTATCTTTATTACAAGTACAAAAAGAACAAGACCACAGAACCGCCAAGCTATTTTCACTCCGATGAACTGCCGCGCGTAACCGTGCAACTGCCAATCTTCAATGAGCAATACGTGGTCGACCGGTTGCTCGACGCGGTCTGCCGGCTTGATTATCCGAGAGAAAAACTCGACATCCAGTTGCTCGACGACTCGACCGACGAAACGGTAGAAGTCGCGCACATTCTGGTGGATCGTTATGCGGCGTTGGGATATGCGGTGAAATATCTGCATCGCGACAACCGTGAAGGCTTCAAGGCTGGAGCTTTGGCGGAGGGATTGAAAACGGCTAAGGGCGAACTCGTGGCCATCTTCGACGCTGATTTTGTTCCGCCGCAAGACTTTCTCATGAAGTGCATCCACCACTTCACGGACCCCACGGTCGGCATGGTGCAGACGCGCTGGACGCACATAAACCGCCACTACTCGCTACTGACCGAAGTGGAGGCGATTCTGCTCGACGGCCATTTCGTGCTGGAACATTCGGGGCGCGCGCGCAGCGGCGTTTTTTTTAACTTCAACGGCACGGCTGGCATGTGGCGGCGCTGCGCCATCGACGAAGCGGGCGGCTGGGAGCATGACACGCTCACCGAAGACACGGACCTTTCTTATCGCGCCCAACTCAAGGGGTGGAAGTTTGTTTATCTGCAGGACGTTGAATGTCCAGCGGAATTGCCGGTGGAGATGACTGCTTTCAAAACACAGCAGGCGCGCTGGGCCAAAGGGTTGATACAGGTTTCGAAGAAAATACTTCCGCAGGTGTTGAAGAGCGACGTGTCGCGACACCAGAAAATCGAAGCGTGGTATCACTTGACCGCCAACCTCAGCTATCCACTAATGATTGTGCTCTCGGTTTTGCTGATGCCGGCCATGATTATTCGCTTCTATCAGGGATGGTTCCAGATGCTCTATATAGACCTTCCCTTGTTCATGGCTTCCACGTTTTCTATTTCCAGCTTCTATCTGGTTTCGCAGAAGGAATTGTTTCCGAAAGATTGGCCGCGATCTCTGCTTTACTTGCCCATATTGATGGCTCTAGGAATTGGGCTGACCGTGACTAATACGCGCGCCGTGCTGGAAGCCCTGGTGGGCAAGCAGACGGCCTTCGCCCGTACTCCTAAGTACCGGGTGGAATCGAAGAAGGACAAAATCTTCGCGGCCAAGTATCGCAAGCGGTTGGGATGGGTGCCGTGGATTGAACTTTTGATCGGAACCTATTTCCTGCTGGCGGTTATCTACGCCATCGACAACGAGAACTACTTCACAATTCCCTTCCTGCTTTTGTTCGTGGTCGGATACTGGGTCACGGGATTGATGTCGCTGCTGCAAGGGCGCTTCGCCGGACTGTCGGTGGGTTCAGAGAGCCACAGCAAGCCCTTTCCGGTTGGAGTGTAGCGTAGGGTGATCGGGCCATCGGATGATCGGGCCATCGGACGCAGAAAAGGAAGGTTTTTAATAACCTGATGCTCAGTGTGTGGCCGCACCAGGTAGGGTGAAGTCCACGACTATCTTCGTGCCATTCTTCACTGGTCGTCCGTTGAGCTGATAGGGCTGGTAGCGCCAGTGCTTCACTGCATCGATGGCAGCTTGAGCCAGGACGGGCGACCCCTTGATAACTTTAATATTGCCCACGGTTCCATCTTCCATGACCGTAGCCTCTAGAACAACTTCACCTTCAAGGCGGAGCCGGCGTGCGGCGGGTGGATAGTCCGGCAAAACGCTGGAACTGGACAGGAGTTGGCCACCTGAAACCCCCTGGGACAACGGAGGGGGAGGCTCGGGCAGCGTGACCTTCGGGGATAGCACATCGTTCATATCCGCGTTGACATTCGACTGGGTAGCAGAGTCGGGCAGGAGGCGTGGGGGTTCGACCGAAGCGGTCCCATTAGAGGTCTCATTCGACCGCAGATCGGGCCGCAAATCGGAATGGGATTCGGGACGCGATGCGGCGGGCGGTTCATGTCGTATTCGTGGGACCCGGTCGGAGATGATGATGCTCGCGGTAATGCTGCCGGCGGCAGCTTTATCCAATTGAGAGGCCAACTTCACGGAATTGTCGACGGCAGTCTTGGTGCCAGAGGCGGGCAAGGATTCACCACCGGGATTCGGCCTCCACACTGCGTCGGTGTCGGGCAGATGATGGTCGATGCTCGGCACATCAGAAGCGGCGTTTGCGCTCCCGGCAAGATGACGTGGCGCGAGGTGGGCGCGGCTTTCGGCACCGTGGGGACCATGCCAGCCGAGCCAGATCGCCAGGATCAGCAACGCGGCCGCCACCACGACAATGGCGCCCAAAACGAGGGGACGCGATCGATGCTCGACTGAAGCGAGAGCCACATCCAATAGACGATCCGGCTTGGAAGGATGCGACGCTGAGCTAGATAGCGGGAATACGTACTCGCCTGGAACTGGCGCTGCCGCAGCAGACGATCTGCTCTCCAGTTTAGAGGCGCGAGCCAATTCCGCCAGCGACGCCAGTTGCCGAAGAAGATCTATATGCGAATCGGTGAAGGCCGCGGGTTGAGTGGAAAAGGTGAGGAGAATTCCATTGGTTTCGCGCTTGGACTGAATTGGAATGACGGCAATTGACCGCAAACCCCGGCTGCGGCAGGCTTCGGCATCTACGCGCGAATCGGTCTCGGCATCGGTGCAATGTTGAAGCTTGCCGGTGCGCAAACACTCTCCCGAGATTCCGGTCTCGGCATCCAACTGCGCACCCAGAGGAGGAGAGGACTCGCCACTGCGGGCGCGACAGACCATGGCTCCATCCTTCCACATCGCGAGCGCGGCGCCAGAGGCATTGGTCAGAACGCAGGCGACATCGGTGATGGCCTCGAGGGTGGGGTCGAGACCGTGATAACCGGCTTTGATCGCATCGTTCAGCGACGACACGGCGGAGCCGGCATCGAGTGGAACGAATCGACCAGAGGAGGAAGGCTCCAGTAAAGAATCGCGATCAGAAGCAATGATTTTCTGGGAACCGAACGGCTTGGGAGAATGAACCACCATGAATCTGTCTCTGTCGGCAGATTCTGCCGGCAAGTTCCGTCGGAAAGTTCCCGTAGGAAGCCGGAGAAAATATAAGTTTGCGCGACGGAGAATTTGCCGCAGTATGAGCTAACGATGCTCGTGTGTCAAGAAGCATGGAAAATGGTGCAGTTTCGGGATGCAATCCGCAAAAAGCCTGAACCACCAAGGACACGAAGTATCACGAAGGCGCTTATGTCAGATTTTTCTTAGCTGCCTTCCTGCTCAATGAAGAAGAGTCAAATGAAGCAGAGGCGACGTTATGACGACATGGCGGAGGATCCGATGAGTGAGGCTTTTGCACCAAACTAACCAACAATGCGTAGCGGGGGCAGTGCTACTCTGAAAACGCTCTGGTTTCTCGGCACGCCCTCCGCAAGAGGCATTGCAGGGAACCAATCTTAAAAGATTCATCAGAACTTTCGAAGCGCTGACGGATTTGGGGCCCGAATTAACCGCGGACCGCGACTTCCGCCAAACCGCTCACACGATGCTGACGGCCGTGATGGAAGCGGCTGGCGCGCGTGAGGGCGTTCTGTTTTCGTTCCACGAACGGCCATCTGCGCTGACATCGATCGATGCCCAGGGTTTTGCGTTGCTGCCAGAACCCTCAGTGATTCCACTTCTTCCCCGGCACGTACATTCGCTAACTGCCGCCGCTGGACCCGTGGCGCTCACAAGTAGCACGTACGATTCTTTTTTGAGTTCGAACGGCAATGTCGCACCCGAGCTATTCAAGTGTATTTGTCCGCTGAAAGTTCGTGGCAAGCTTACGGGGTTGATTGCTCTGGGACGGCGGCCGGGCGATGCGCTGTACGAGGAAGATGAGCTTGATGCGTTCCAGGTATTGAGCCACTACGTTGCGCTCGCCGTGCAAAATCACACACTCAGCCAGACGCTGGCGCAGAGAGTCTCCGAAAACCTGCGGCTGCTGGCTTCGCTACATGGATTCTATGACAACGCGCTCGAAGCTTTCGCCATCGCCATCGACGTGAAACACGTCAATATCCACGGACACTCGCTGCGGGTGGGGCGTTATGCACAGGCGATCAGTGAGGCCCTCGGGATGGATCCGAGCAGTGTAGCTTCGTTACGGTCGGCGGCCTATTTGCACGACATCGGCATGGTGGCCATTGACCGGCGTATCTTTGGAAAAGCGGCGGGACTGGACGGGGCCGAATCGCGCGAGATGCGAGACCACACTGTAATCGGACATGAAATTGTCAGCCAGGTGCAGTTTCCTTGGCCGCAGATTCCGGAGATCGTCCGCTGGCACCATGAACGCGCTGATGCGACGGGATATCCCGACGGCTTGCAGGGAGACGAAATTCCGCAGGCGGTGCGTATCGTCGCTTTGGCTGACACCTTTGACGCCATGACCAGCGAACGTCCTTATCGCGGCCGCATGTCGGTGGGGGTGGCGCTCCAGGAATTGATTCGGCTGACGCCGCAAAAATACGATCCTCAGGCCCTCCAGGCTTTGTTGATCCAGGTGCGGAGGGACGCGATTGGAACTAACCACCTTCCCGTCTTTGACCCAGAGTCGCTCAACCTCTCGGCGATGGACGTGGATCAGTTGGCGTCAACTCTGCAACACCGGGTCAGCCAGAACAGGCTCTTTTTAACTTAAGATCGTCCCTCACGTTGCGCCGGGAGACGCGGCAAGCCGCGTCTCTACAAGGGAAGCAGGTAGTGGACTAGTTCTAATTAGCCCACTAATCGAATGCTGAGTATCCTTCGCAAAATTCTTCTCGGTGTAAAATCGGAATCGGAATCGGGTCGTTGGTGTCACTGGGTTGTGTCGCTGCTTCTCGATCACGATGTAAACTTTGTGCGGCTGGAGCGCGTATCTATTTCATACTTATTTCATCTAAATTCGGTAAGGTGAAGTGCAAGCCGATTTACGAGGAGAGATTTTATGGCAGTCAGTGAGCAATCTGTCGCTACGACCGGTACGCAACTCGATCAATTGTGTATCAATACGATTCGCACGCTCTCGATGGACGCGGTGCAGAAGGCGAATTCGGGTCATCCTGGGACGCCGATGGCGTTGGCTCCGGTCGCATATTGCCTGTGGCAGCAATTTCTGCGCTACGATCCTGAAGATCCGCTCTGGCCGAACCGGGACCGCTTCGTGCTATCGAACGGACACGCATGCATGCTGCTCTATTCCCTGCTGCATCTGGCGGGCGTGCGTGAGGTAACGCCCGAGGGCAAAGTTCTTTCGACGCCTGCCGTGTCGCTGGATGAGATCAAGAATTTCCGCCAACTGGGCAGCAGGACGCCGGGGCATCCGGAATACGGCTTGACCACGGGAGTTGAAGCCACCACGGGACCGCTGGGCCAGGGAGTCGGCAACAGCGTGGGCATGGCTATCGCGGAGCGCTGGCTGGCAGCGCATTTCAATCGTCCGGGGTTCGAGGTCTTCAATTACAACATCTGGGCATTTTGCGGCGACGGCGACATGATGGAAGGGATTTCGTCGGAGGCCGCATCCGTTGCCGGCCATCTCAAGCTCTCGAATCTATGCTGGATTTATGACAACAATCACATCACCATCGAGGGCAATACCGATCTCGCCTACGACGAAAATGTGGCCGCCCGGTTTGCTGCCTACGGTTGGGATGTTCAGCACGTGCTCGACGCAAATGATCTGACCGCGCTCGCCAATGCTTATTCTCGGGCGCTCAGCGTGCAGGATCGGCCAAAGCTGATCATCGTCAACAGCCACATCGGTTACGGCGCGCCCCACCGACAGGACACTAAGGAGGCACATGGCGAGGCGCTCGGCGAAGAAGAAGTCAAATTGGCTAAGCGTTTCTACGGATGGCCGGAAGATGCCAAGTTCCTGGTTCCCGACGGAGTGCGGGAACATTTTAGCGACGTGATGGGGAAACGCGGGAAGCAGTTAAGCGGACAGTGGAAATCGCTTTTTGCGAAGTACGGTGGGCAGTATTCCGATGTAGCGGCGCAATACGAACGTATGCAGCATGCGCAGGCATCGGAGGGGTGGGACAAGGATTTGCCTACGTTTGCGGCCGACGCCAAGGGACTGGCAACGCGCGATTCCTCCAGTAAAGTGCTGAATGTGATTGCCAAGAATGAAACCTGGTTGATGGGCGGTTCGGCAGATTTGTATCCGTCGACCAAGACGCGGCTCACCTTTGATGGCGTAGGCGACTTCGAGGCGAACAATTACAACGCGCGCAACTTCCACTTCGGCATTCGCGAACATTCGATGGGCGCGATTGTCAATGGCATGGTGCTGTCGAAAATCCGGGCCTATGGTTCGACCTTCCTGATTTTCAGCGATTACATGAAGATGCCGATCCGCCTTTCGGCGCTTATGGAAGTCCCCTCGATCTGGATCTTCACCCATGATTCCATCGGCCTCGGTGAAGACGGACCGACTCATCAACCCATCGAGCAGCTCGTCACGCTACGCTCGGTTCCCGGACTGATCACCTTGCGCCCCGCCGATGCCAACGAAGTCGTCGAGGCGTGGAAGATAATCATGACCCTGAAAAAAGAACCGGTGGCGCTGGTCCTGACACGCCAGGCGGTGCCGACTTTCGATCGCACCAAGTATGCCTCGGCTAGAGGCGTGGCCCGCGGAGCGTATATCATGGCTGATGCCGAAGGTGGCAAGCCGCAGGTAATTCTGATGGCTACCGGTAGCGAGGTCTATCTGTGCATTGATGCCTACGAAAACCTGAAAGCGGAAGGCGTGCGGGCGCGGGTTGTCAGCATGCCTTCGTGGGAATTGTTCGAGCATCAGGATCGGAGCTACCGCGAGCAGGTGTTGCCGCCCGAAGTTACGGCTCGCGTCGCCGTCGAACAGGCCTCTTTCATGGGGTGGGCCCGATATGCCGGAGCGGGAGGACGGATTATAGGCATGCACACGTTCGGAGCATCGGCGCCGATAAAAGACTTGCAGAAGAAGTTCGGCTTCACTTCCGATGCTATCGTGCAGGCAGCCCGCGAACAGCTTGGGGCGAGACGGAATTAACCATCCCTCTCGGAAGTTAGTCGGATTCGGCTCGGACAATGTTGTTGCGGGTAGGGGGACGCGGCAAGCCGCGTCTCTACCGGGAAGCCAGGCATCGATTCGTCATTACAATTGTCGTTCCATTGAGGGTCCATGGCTCTACTAGACGCTCGGCCAGCGCCAACTAAACCGCGAGTGGGACGGACGGCGGATCCATGCGTCATGGTGATCTTTGGCTTTACCGGCGACCTGACGCGCCGCAAGCTGATTCCCGCTCTCTACAACCTTGCCAGCCAGCAATTGCTGTCGCGCGATTTCGCCGTAATCGGCATCGGCCGCAGCCCGATGAGCGATGAAGATGTGCGCAACAAGGTAACGGAGGATTTTAAACAGTTCGCCACCGGCACCGTGGACCAAAAGTTGTGGGAATGGTTTGTTCGCCGCATAAGTTACGTCAATGGAGATTTCGACGATCCGGGGACTTATGATCGGCTGAAAGAAAAGCTGGCCCAGGTCGATAAGGAACACAACTCCCACGGCAACTATTTTTTTTACATGGCGACGGCGCCAAGTTTCTTCGCGGATGTGGTTGAACGGCTGGCGCACGCGTGCCTCATGACTGAAGCAAACGACCACTGGCGGCGCGTAATCATCGAAAAACCTTTCGGGCACGATCTGGATTCGGCCAAGGTTTTGAACCGGCAACTGTTGAAGGTTGCCTCGGAACAACAGATCTATCGCATCGATCATTACCTGGGCAAAGAGACGGTGCAGAACATTTTGGCTCTCCGTTTCGCGAATGGAATTTTTGAGCCCATCTGGAATCGCCGCTACATTGACCATGTGCAGATTTCGGTCGCAGAAACGGTGGGCGTGGAAAAGCGAGGCAGCTACTACGATACCGCTGGCGCCCTGCGCGACATGGTGCCCAATCACATCATGCAGCTCATCACACTGACTGCTATGGAACCGCCTATCTCGTTCGAGGCAAATGCGGTGCGCGATGAGCAGGCCAAGATTCTGCACGCCGTGCAGCCTTACAGCAACGAGGATGTGCTCAGCAAGACTGTGCGCGGGCAATACGGGGCTGGCGTGATGGACAACGAGCGCGTGCCCGCCTATCGCTCTGAAGAAGGAGTGCCCCCGGATTCGCGGACCGAAACCTTTGTCGCCATGCGCCTGTTAATTGACAACTGGCGCTGGGCGGGAATTCCCTTCTATCTACGCACTGGCAAACGTTTGCCGGGACGAAATACGCACGTCGTGATTCAGTTCCGGCGAGCGCCTTTCGTATTGTTCCGGGAGACACAGGTCGAAACCATGATGCCCAACCAACTGGTATTGCACATCCAGCCGGAAGAAGGCATCTCGCTACGCTTCGCCGCTAAAACTCCCGGGACCACCATGGACCTGGGCGAAGTGAATATGGATTTCGCCTATGCCGACTATTTTGGGTCGAGCTCTTCCACTGGTTATGAACGCCTGCTGCATGATTGCATGATCGGCGATGCCACGCTCTTTCAGCGCGCCGACATGGTCGAGGCCGGATGGAGAGTTGTCGATCCTGTGCTCGATGTGTGGAAGGCGCTGCCGCCGCGCGATTTTCCCAACTATGCGGCGGGGACTTGGGGCCCGAGAGAATCTGACGAATTAATGGAGCGCGATGGCCGGCGCTGGAGAAATTTCGAACAATGATATTTCAAACAATGATTCTGGCAGGGGACATCGGAGGAACCAACGCACGCCTCGCCTTTTACAGGCAGGACAATAATAACGACGGCGCCCATTTTGTCGCTGTCCATGAAAAAGTATTCGCCAGTAGAGAATTCCGCGGCCTCGATGAGATCGTGCTCAAGTTCGTTTCGGAAACGGGTGTTCGCCCCAGCGTCGCCAGCTTCGGGATTGCCGGGCCAGTGCGCAACGGACGAGTCGAAACTTCGAATCTGCCGTGGATAATCGAATCGTCACGCCTCGCCCAGGAGTTACAACTCGATACGGTGAGTCTGATCAATGATCTCGAGGCGCAGGCGTGGGGAATCCAATGCCTGGGACCGGCAGATACGGTCGCACTAACCAAAATTCCGCCCGGCCGGGGCGCAGCCGCCGGCAATCAAGCCGTAGTGGCGGCTGGAACAGGACTGGGCGAAGCGGGCCTTCTATGGGACGCAGAGCGACGACAGCATCAGATTTTCGCCTGCGAGGGCGGACATTGCGACTTTGCTCCGCGCAACGAACTCGAAATCGAGCTTCTTCGCTATCTGCTGGCGCGCTTCGGACACGTGAGTTATGAGCGCATTCTTTCCGGGCCCGGAATAGTAAACGTCTACTTATTTCTTAAGGACACGCATCGCGGTGAAGAGCCGCAATGGCTGCGAGACGAAATCGCAAGCGGCGATCCCTCGGCCGCGATCTCCCGAGCTGCCGTTTCTGCGAAGGCTGCTCTAGCCGAGCAGGCTCTCGACTTGTGGATTTCGATTTACGGAGCGGAGGCGGGCAACATGGCTCTAAAAATTCTCGCGTCTGGCGGCGTATTTCTGGCGGGAGGAATTGCGCCAAAGATTCTGCCGAAGCTTTCCGGGCCGCTGTTCATGCAGGCATTTCTCAGTAAAGGACGGTTGCAGCCGGTGCTCGAGGACATTCCTGTACGGGTGATTACCAACGGAAAAACCGGGCTGCTGGGGGCCGCTTGCTACGGCGCGCGGCGCGCTCGCATCGGCGCGGGCACGATTGCATAAAGTCATCCGTCGTCTGAGTTAACGGACTGAACTTCCGCTACGATCGTCTGTTATCACGGAGAGCTTATCGCCTACGGGTGATCCGTTTCACGGTTACGCCGCGCGGCCACGCCAGTCGGCTATCTCTTTCAGGCCTTCTCCACGGGCGTGCTCGAAGAGCCTCACTTTGTGGCGGGTGTGTTCGAATTCGTGGATATCCGCCCACACCTCGGCTTGCCATGATTGTTCGTGAGCCGCAGCCTCGCCGCAACTGGCACAGCGAGTGTGAAAGGTGATACCCGCCTTCGCGACATCTGGTTTGGGAGCGGACGGCGCATCTTGCGATTCCTGGTTTCGCAGTTCCGTATCCTGCAATTCGGTGTCCTGCAATTCGAGGAAGACGCAACGCACTTCTTCGATCTCGTCGTCGGAGCCCAAAATGTGCTCGTAACGCAACAGATACCTGAAGCCAAGTTTATGGGCTTCCGCTTCGGCTTCTTCGCGAGTGTGAAAGGGACCGTACTCCGCGCGCAGTTGCTCGGTTGAATCGCAGGCCATCCAGAACACGTCTTTATAAGCCATATCTCCCTTAGGTCCGAGCAAACCTTTGAACCAAAAGTGTGAACCAACCAAAAGCCGAACTCATCAAGCTTGATGAGTTGCCACTCTCCACTCAATGCCGTCTGAATGAGAGCCTACGGAGCGATGCCACTGCAACCGAATGTGGCACTCTATGAACGGCCATATGAACGATTACTATGAACGACTAGTGCCGAAGGGACGAAAAACTGTCCCTCCGTTAACTGAGCAATTTGATTACCGGGGTTGGCGCCATTTACGTTGCCATGGGATGCGGCCTCTTGGAAAGAAACAGGAACCTATTTTTCTGAAAACACGCCGGTTAGGGCGGCATCGATCAATGCCCCTCGGATAGTCAGCCACTGTCGAGCTGGCCAACAATGTGAAAAGGGTTTCTGTTGTCTAAGGTTAAAGTTAACTACAGCGACCAACCAATTGCCGTCGAACTCGCCGCCGCAAAAGTCGACGGTTACGATTGCCCCCTTCGACGAAGCGTCCGCTCGTAGCGGTACGCTCGTAGGCATCGGCGGGGCATTCAGCCACGCAAGTTGACCCATGCATATCGACCAAGCGGATCGCCCAACTGCAATTCAGAGATGCTACGACAAACCTGCGCTCGCGGAGGACGGGTCATTGTTGTTGTTGTTGTTATTATCGGTTCCGGTTATGTTCTTGCTTCCAACCACCTGGGGGGGTGGCGTACGGCGGGAGTCCATTCCGGAACCGATAATCCGTTTCCCAGCGGCACATGCCAGTTGGCGCCACCATGGCCGGCTACATAGAGCGCGAGTTCCAGCCGAGTCCAGACGCCGAGCTTATCAAATGCAGTGCGGAGGTAGTTCTTCACTACCTGCTCACTGGTGATCAGCACTCGGGCGATATCTTTGTTAGTGAGACCTTGCCAGACTAAGGTCGCGATTTGAATCTCTTTGGCGGTTAGCCGATCACGCGGTTGCATGGCTGCACCTGCTCCTTGATAAACATGGCCGTGGCCAGTTTCACTCGTTTTCGACCTTCCTTGATACCAGCGCGCAAGAACAATGTGCGAAGGTGCTGTTTTACGGTTCGCGGACTGATGTTCAAGTGGCTCGCAATTTCTTTATTGCTGCATCCCTGCACCAGCAGGCGCAGAACCTGTTGGTCTCGGGGCGTTATCTTGATTTCATTAAGGTTGATCATAGGAATGATTGGCTTTTCGTCGGCTCCTTTTAGTTCAGTCTTGGGGGCGCGCCCCATCCACCACTAAGCAAGCGATTCGCCAAATCTTCGCCGTCGGCCAACTCCTTATAAACTAGGTGGTTAGCTTTCCACTGGCCATTTTCTGATGGAATTATTAAGAGCGGCTTTATGATCTGTCCCGGATCGATGCCCCGGAACGGGAATCATCTCCCGAAAATGCCGATTTTTCTTTCTCTTCCCACTGCCTTGATTTCGCCTTACAATAGGGTTAGTTGATTGTTATCTCCCCCAGCCACTAACATGCCGCCAAACCGGCCTAAGCTGATTCTGGACGAACAAGCGTTTCAGGACTTGTTGTCCGCCGCGTTTACGATTCAAGAACACAACGCGCGGCTGAACCAAGTTCGACAGATGGAGGTAGGAACGCCGCTTCGCTCCCAAGCGGAGCCCGATAGCTTTTGCAATCGATGCGGCACCTTGAAGCCAGCTGATGAATCGCGTTGCCCGCATTGCGGCCTCGACGAGTTTCGTCCGGGAGAACGCATGCAGCGCAAATGGGCCTCGATGTGGCTGATGAGCCAGGAGCAGAGCCTGTGGCCGGAGCGGCCTGCCGCCGCGCGCGAAACTCCAAAACGCGAAACTCTAAAAGAAGTTCATAGAGATCCACAAGAAATTCACAAGGACTCGCGGGAAACGAGTCTGCGCTCCGAAGTCGAGCGGCCACCGTTGGTACGTTCGACTCAAGATTCGGTTGCCGACAGTTTCCTTGCTGATCTGGCAACGGGGACGGCAAACAAAACGGAAACGACTTCGCAGAGCGAAGCGGCGACTGTCCGGCAGCGGTTCCGCGGGCCGTCTATAGGCAATACGTCAGTCGGCGATTCATCGACCGGCAATTCATCGACCGGCAATCCGGTCGACAATAAAGGAGCCCGCGAAAATACGGCATTGCCGATTGCATCGATCTGGGGACCGAACAGCCCAACCGAATCGGCCAAAGACGTATGGGCGCCAGAACACTCGGACCTGGCCACTAAGACATTGTCCTTGCAGGCAAGCGACGATTTTCATCCGACCGGCGCGGCCAGGCATGCGGGAATGGAGACGGCGAGAATGGACGGCACCGTGTTCGACGGCACGGTGTTTGGCGCGACAATGTCCGACGATACATTGGCCCACGAAACATTGGTTGACGAAACATTGTTCGACGAAACGACGGGTGAGGAGAAAACTGTCGATGCTGCGATCGCTGACAACGGATTGGTCGACGACGGAATGGTCGATGCCGAGAGCGGCGCTTATCTGTCGCCGGATCTTGAATCGGCGTCTCCATCGTTGGGACGTTGCTTCGCAGACCTTCGTTTGACCTTGCGCTTTCACCGAGCCAATCTCTATCTTGGAGCAGCCATCTTTCTCGCCGCGTTAGCCTTGATGTGGCCGACGGTGAGTTCACCTCAACGAGCCGCGCTCAGCCCGATGGAACGGGCTCTGGTTGCAATAGGAGTTGCGGAGGCGCCCGCGCCCGTGATTCAATCCACAGGCGACCCCGGCATTAATGTGTGGGTCGATCCGCATACCGCTCTCTACTATTGTCCCGGCGAGGAGCAGTATGGAAGGACGCCGGATGGGCGCGTCAGCAGCCAGCACGATGCGCAAATGGATCGCTTCCAGCCCGCCGGGCGCGCTCCCTGCGAATAGATGTTATGGCGCGAGCTTCGAGCGGCACCCAATCAGACTTTCCGCCTTTGCGCGCTCGCTCGTAGCGTACAATATCGTCGCGATAGGCAAACCCTCAAAAGGTGATCCGCAATGCTCTCAAGATCAAAATTCGCGAGATCAAAGTTCGCGCGAGTGGCTTTCTATTCCATTTCCGCCGCCCTCGCGGTTGTGCTGTCGTTCGAGCTATGGTTCGTGCCGCCCTTCGTCAATCCTGCTTTTGCGCAGAGCAAGACGGAGAATAAGACCCAGGGCGACCCTGGCCAGCGTCAGCCTGAAAAAGTGGGCACGTCGGCTACCGTGCCGCGGGGAAAGTATCTCGTCGAGGGCGTGGCCATGTGCGGAACGTGTCACACTCCGACTGACGGCAGTGGGAACCCAGACCGCGCGCGCTGGCTACAGGGAGCCCCTGTCCCATATATGCCAGCCAGGCCCAGTGCCGACTGGCCGATCAGCGCGCCTAGGATTGGCGGCACTCCACCGGCAGACGATGCCGACATGATCAAGCTGCTGACGACCGGAATCTGGACCACCGGAAATCATCTCCGTCTTCCGATGCCGCAGTTTCGCATGGACCGGAGCGATGCCGAGGCCATCGTGGCCTATTTGAAGACAGTGAAGACGCAGCAGTAGCTTTAGCCGGTGTGGAAGCGGAGGGGTGTTTGGCCCCATTTTTATCTCGGCAATGCTGGGACAATGCTGGCCACCATCCCGTAAAAGGCCGCAACGTGAATCTTCTTGCCCGAGCAGGCGTATGCACGCGCTCCACATTCAACGGAGACTTTTGTCTATTTAGACGCCGCAGCCCTCACTTCTACCCCAGCCCATTTTTCCAGTAAGGTAAGCGTCGCAGCGTAGTCCATATCCTGATACCCTTCCTCGGCTGCTACGTCGTAGACCTCTTCTACCGCTTCCAGGCCGGGAAGCCGAACGCGGGATTCCTTGGCGGCATCGAGGGCCAGGCGGATATCCTTCAGCATGAGCCGCAGAGGGAAATTCGGCGAGAAGTCGCGCCGCAAAATAAACGGAGCTTTATAGTCCACGACTCCGGAACGCACCATGGAAGCCTGGATCAGCGGCAGCAGTTTTTCCACGTCGACTCCAAGCTTTGCGGCCAGCGCAAGGGCCTCGGCGAAGCCTTCGAAGATGAGCGCGATTTGCAGATTCATGACCAGCTTGGTGGCCTGCCCCTTGCCGGTTTCGCCCATGTGAAACACATGCTTGCCCATGGCCTGAAACAGCGGCTGCAGACGAGCCAGTGCAGCGTCATTGCCGCCCACCATAAAAATCAGGCTGCCAGCTTCGGCGGCAATCTTCGAGCCGGTCATGGGAGCATCCACGTAATCGAGGCCCTGCGCCTTTACGCGTTCGGCGAAGCGCACGGTAGCGGAGGGCGAAATCGTGCTCGAGTCGGCAATAATGGCGCCAGTGCTGGAGCTCGCGCCCAGAACCGCTGCCGCACCGTTCTCGCCAAACAACACCTGCTCGACGGCCTTGGTATCGGAGACGCACATCCATGCCACTTCCGCTCCCGTCGCCGCATCTGCTGGAGAAGCTGCCAGGCGCGCTCCTTCTACGTTCTTGCCTGGAGTTCGATTCCAGACCGCGACCTCGTGTCCGGCTTTGACCAGGTTCGCGGCCATGGACCGGCCCATGATTCCCAAACCAAGAAAAGCTACGCGCATATCAGCGTGGTTCCTCCAAGAATAATTCGTCTAAGCTTTGGATTAGATATGACCGGCGGAGCCGCGGTCAAGAAGAACACGCCGAATGCGAAGGGATCGTTGTAGTCAGTCATGTAAGAGTGCATTGATCTTGTATTGATCCGCACAACGACCTGGACGTTGATTTGGGCAGCGATCGCCCTTGCGAAACCGGTCACTCACTGCCACCTCTATCCATATTCCAAGAACAGATTCAAACAAACGGCGACGAATAGCCGGGTATGAAACTGTGTTGGGTCCGGCTATTCGTCGCGGTACGGCAGCATTGTTTTCTATCCCCAATCGTATTGCTGTTGGGCTTACCGTCCTCCTTTGGGCGGAAAATCCTTCAGCATCTTGTCCACCGATTTATCCAGAGTCTTTTCGTTCTTATCGGGCTTGTCCGAGAGCGTGTTGCTTGCGACTCCACGCCAGATCAGTTGTTTGTTGTGGGCATCGTACATATCCAGGACCAGGGTGCCAACGCGATAGTTCTCGGTTGTGGTGGTGGTTTCACCGAAGCCTCCCCAACGCCATCCGCCTAATCCGTCGTAAAAGGTCTGATATTCCTGCTGGTTCCGGGCCGAACCGACGGCTGTCAGGGCGATATTGCCGTCCGATTCCACTTTTTGCCAACCTTTGGCTTGCAGATCACGATCGACGGCATCTCGGATTCGCGACTCCCACAGTTGATTCGAAGTCTGCACCTTTTCCCAGTAGTAGGTGTGGTAATTCTCAAACGACGCGTGCTTATCATAGTCCGTGCGAACATCCTGCCCCATGGCAATCGCCGCGAACGCCATCACCACGCTCAGCACTGCTCCAATTTTCAGCAGGTTTTTCACAGATCTCCTCCTAATCGGCCGCTCTCGGCAGCGAAGTTAGGATGTTCGGTTTCGAAGATGGGTTGCAGATGGGGACCGAAATTTGACCGCAGTTTTTCTCAAAAGTTTCATCTTGTTGCTGGGTTAATGTACGTCCCTGCAGCCATTTACGGCTTTCGCGCCGATACTGGACCCCTGAGCATCTAAACTCAATAGAGACATAAGTGTGAAAAGCCGATAATGTGAATAGTCCGCGACGGCGGATTTATTGATTGCGGTAGAACCCATGTTAAAGTCATCCTTAAAAAATCGCGCATTGCGCAAGCGTGCAGGCCAATTCACGCGCCTGGTCCGGCATTCCGCGGTCACACCTCGTACCGGACAGACGCATAAGCCTACACTGGTTGCGGATGGTGAACTCGGCGTCACTTTCATCGGACATTCCAGTTTCTTCCTGCAGATCGGCGGACATAACGTCGTCATTGATCCCAACTTTGCGCGCTGGCTCTTCGTGCTTAAACGCCTGCGGCAGCCGGGTTTGAACTTGCGCGATCTGCCTCCGACGGATGTGGTCCTCGTAACTCACGCGCACTTTGATCACTTGCATCGCCAGTCGCTCCGCACTATAGCCAGGCAAACGCGCCGCCAGACTGGGACCGCGCCCACGCTTGTGGTGCCGCATCACCTTTTCGACCTGGTCTCGGATCTCGGCTTCGAAAAAATTGTGGAACTGGAGTGGTGGAATACTTATCGCCATGGCACACTCGACATCACGCACGTTCCCTCGCGGCATTGGGGAGCGCGCATCATAAAAGATTCGCACCGGGGCTACGGGGGCTATGTGCTGCGCAGCGGCAAACACTCGGTTTACCACGCTGGCGATACGGCCTACTTTAATGGCTTTCGCGAAATTGGACGCCGCCTGTCGCCGGAACTGGCGCTGCTGCCGATCGGCGCTTATAATCCCGAGCAATTTCGCAATGTCCATACCAGTCCTGCAGATGCTACCAAGGCTTTTGTGGATCTGAATGCGCGCTGGATGATCCCGATGCACTACGGAACGTTTCGCCTCTCACACGAGCCTATTGAAGAGCCTTTGCAATTGCTGGAGGGCGCGGCGCGAGCGGCCGGAGTGAAAGACAAAGTTGTCGTGCTCGAAGAAGGGGTTACGCGCTTCTTTTGAAGTATTCTTCTCCAGTGACCTTCTCCTTATTTCAGTTTCTATCCCGATTTCTGGCGTTCTGAATGTAATGCAATAAAGCCTGGGAGTATTCTTCTTTCATGGATAAGAAAGAAATCAACTCCCCAAAGCTGACCCGGCATTTTCTCGTCTGGGTTTGTGGCATCGGAGGCTTGCTGCTGGCTTTTCTCTTCGCTCATTTTGTCTGCCACGTTGTGTAAGACTCGCAAACCGGAGGCGGCGCCACAAGGCGCTCCACGATACCATGAGCAGATACTATGAGCAAAGACGCAGCATATTGGATTCGAAAGCTGAACCTGAAGCCGCATCCCGAAGGCGGCTATTACCGCCAGACGTACGTAGCCGACCTGGTTCTAGCAAAGGAAGGCTTGCCGCCGAACTTCACAGGCCCGCGGCCAGCCTCAACCGCAATTTACTTCCTGCTCGAAGGAAAGAATTTCTCCGCCTTCCATCGCTTGCGATCCGATGAACTTTGGCACTTCTACACAGGAGGGGCGCTACTGGTGCACGCGATCGAGGCTGACGGTCGCTATTTTACAATTCAACTCGGGAACGATTCTGAGTCAGGTGAAGTGTTGCAGGCGGTGGTCAAGGCGGGATGCTGGTTCGCGTCCGAGGTAAAAAACGGGAAAGGGTTCGGGGTGGTGGGCTGCACCGTGGCTCCGGGATTTGACTTCGAAGATTTTGACTTAGCCGAGCGCGAGGAGTTAGCGATGAGTTATCCCCAACATCGCGAACTAATTGGTAAGTTGACCCGGGGATAAGTGCGGCGAGTAATGGACAACTGAGGCGACCACGCGCCCATCCGAGCCGGCTCAGGCGAGGTTTCGCGCGACGGCAGAAACTACTTGTCTTTCTCCTTGGCTACGATCAGACGCGTTTCGGCGCGCTGCAATGCGTCTTCGGCGCGTGGGTAATCGACTTGGGGATCGTTGCTCTTCAGGCGCTCTTCGGCGCGCTCTTTGGCCTTTTGCGCACGCGCAACGTCGATTCCCTGTGGATGCTCGGCCGCTTCCGCCAGAATTGTCACTTTGTCGGGCAGCACTTCCACAAATCCCCAGGCTACGGCGAGAGTGTGTACAGCGCCGTTTGACTTATAACTTATTTCGCCAACACCCAATTCACTGATGAGCGGCGCGTGGCCGGGAAGAATGCCTAGATACCCGTTTACGGCAGGGATCTGCGCTTCCTCCGCTGCATCCTTTACCAGAAGCTTGGCAGGAGTGACGATTTCGAGTTGAAAGGTATCAGGCACAGTTCTTAGTCTCGGTTCTTCGTTCCCAGTTCTCGGCTGTCAGTTCTCAGTAACGCGTCAGGCTGCAGCGCCCTTCATCTTCTCTGCGGTCTCCAGGACTTCGTCGATCGTGCCCTTCATGTAGAAAGCCTGCTCGGGGATGTCGTCATACTTCCCTTCCACAACTCCGCGGAAGCCTTTCACGGTGTCGGCGATCTTCACGTAGCGTCCCGGGGTGCCGGTGAACTGTTCCGCCACAAAGAACGGCTGTGAGAGGAACTTTTGAATCTTGCGAGCGCGAGCGACCGTGAGTTTCTGATCTTCGCTAAGTTCATCGATGCCAAGAATCGCGATGATATCCTGCAGGTCTTTATAGGTCTGCAAGGTTTTCTTCACCATCTGCGCCACATCGTAATGATCCTGACCTACAATGCGGGCATCGAGAATCCGCGACGTGGAGGCCAGAGGATCAACCGCTGGATAAATTCCAATTTCGGTCAGCGCACGCGAAAGAACGGTCGTGGCGTCCAGGTGAGCAAACGTCGTCGCCGGAGCTGGATCCGTCAAGTCATCCGCCGGAACATAGATAGCCTGGACCGATGTAACCGATCCCTTCTTCGTCGAAGTAATACGCTCCTGTAACTCACCCATTTCAGTGGCTAAGTTCGGCTGATATCCTACCGCTGACGGCATTCTGCCCAGCAGGGCCGATACTTCTGAGCCGGCTTGAGTGAAGCGGAAGATGTTGTCTATGAAGAGCAATGTGTCGCTGCCCTCTTCGTCGCGGAAGAATTCGGCGACAGTCAACGCAGTTAGCGCCACTCTCAGGCGGGCGCCGGGAGGTTCCGTCATCTGACCGTAGATCAATGCTGCTTTTGATTCGGCCGGCTTGCCGGGTTTGATTACTCCTGACTCGGTCATTTCCAGCCACAGATCGTTGCCTTCTCTGGTGCGCTCGCCTACGCCGGCGAAGACGGAGAAGCCGCCGTGCTGCTTGGCAACGTTGTTGATCAGCTCCATGATTACGACTGTCTTGCCTACGCCGGCTCCGCCGAAGAGGCCGATCTTTCCACCTTTCAAGAAGGGCTGGATCAGGTCGACTACTTTCACTCCGGTCTCGAACATTTCGGCGGTGGTTGACTGTTCGTCGAAAGCGGGGGCGAGGCGGTGAATGGGCATTCTCTTGTTACAAGCTATGGGACCTAAATCATCCACCGGTTCGCCTATGACGTTCATCACTCGACCTAATGTGCCTCGGCCTACGGGCACGGAGATGGGTCCGCCCTGGTCGATGGCCTTCATGCCTCGCACCATGCCGTCGGTTGCCTCCATGGCTACGCAGCGAACCCGGCCTTCGCCCAGATGCTGCTGCACTTCGAGGATGACATTGATTGGAGTTGGCACAGTGAAGCCATCGCTGACCACGCGAAGGGCTTGATAGATGGGAGGCATGGAGCCTTCGACGAATTGCACGTCGACGGCGGGGCCGGCAATTTGGATTACGTGTCCGATGTTTTCTGACATAGATTCAGCTCTTAGCTCTTAGCTTTCAGCTTGTAGCAGTTAGCTCACGCCGCCGGCGATAAACAAGACTTTGCCGACTTCGACAAACTGCAGATCCCTCGCTTCGCTCGGGATGACAAATCCTTCAGATGAGAATTCCATTAGTACAGTTACTGTGCTGCTGCTCCGCTTACTATTTCTATAATTTCTTTTGTGATCTTGGCTTGGCGCGCTCGATTCATTATTAATGTCAGCGAATCGATCATATCGCTCGCGTTGTTGGTGGCTGCGTCCATCGCGGTCATGCGAGCGGCGTGCTCGGCGGCTACTGATTCCAGCAAAGCATGGAAAATCTGGATGCCTACATATTTCGGCAGAATTCCCTGGAAGAGTTCGCCGGGCGGCTGCTCGTAAATATAGTCTGCCTGCGCTGTTCCAAACTTGGCGGCGGATTCGTCTATGGCGGTGGTATCGGATGGACGCACGCCGACGCCGGTTCCTTTTGCGGCTTCCAGTCGCTTCTTGCGCTCTTCTTCCGAAGCTTCTTCCGCCATTAGAACGTCGACCTCACCTATCTCTTTGACGGGGAGCAGGCGTTCAGCTACGAGACGTTGCGCTATGACGGACTTAAATTCGTTGAAAAGAAGATAGACGCCGTCAATCTCGTCGCGGGAGTAGCGCGCGATCACACTCTCGCTTAGCTTATTCGCGAAACTGTATTCGACTTTACCCAGAACTCCTACATATTCGCCGGTGATCTGCACCCGACCGGCGCGTTTGGGCGCGGCCTCTGTATCAGAGTGGACGGGCGAGATCTCCATCGCTCCATCGGCTGAAGCGGTTGTTTCTCGATCGGGAGCGGGTCTCTCCGGGGCCATTGGATAGCGGCGGCGCATGAAGTCGCGCCCTTTGCGGCCTATGCATTCGATGTCGATATTCTGATCGGGTTTTGATTCAATGAATCTTGATGCCATCTTCAGGATGTTGGTGTTGAAAGCGCCAGCCAGGCCTTTGTCTCCTGTGACTACGATCAGCAGGACAGCTTTTTCGGGGCGTTCGGCCAAGAGCGGATGCAGCGGCTCTCCAGAAACGGGATCGTAGATCTCGGCTCGGGAGACGAGCGATTTGAGAACGTTGGTCAGCATCTGCGCGTAGGGACGCGCGGCCAGGGCCGCCTCCTGAGCGCGGCGCAGTTTGGCGGCCGAGACGGTCTTCATAGCCTTGGTGATCTGCCGCGTGTTGACCACGCTGCGGATGCGGCGCCGAATGTCGAGAACACTTGCCATAAATCAGGTGTCAGGTCTTAGGTCTCAGGCTCTGGATCTCAGTTCATCTCCCAATACACGAGATTTCTGAGACCTTGCACCCAGACCGTTACTTTGCTGCTGCCTGCCTTGAATCTACGAATTGCTGTTTTGCTTCTTTGATTACTCTGGACATTTCCGCTTTTAGATTGTCGTCCAGAGTCTTTTTTTCCATGATCGTATTCAGCAGGCCTGGGTTCGTGGTGTCGACATACTTGTACAGATCTTTCTCGAAATCTCTCACTTGGTCTACTGGCATGTCATCCAGCGCTCCGCTGGTACCGGCGAAGATTATCAGGATTTGTTTCGAGAAGGGGAGCGGGCTGAATTGGCCCTGCTTTAGCAGTTCTACCAACCTTTGACCTCGACTTAGTTGTTGCTGAGTGGCTTTGTCGAGATCGCTGCCGAACTGGGCGAAGGCGGCTAGTTCCCGGTATTGAGCCAGTTCGAGCTTCAGCGTTCCGGCGACCTGGCGCATGGCCTTGATCTGTGCGCTGCCACCTACTCGACTTACGGATAGTCCCACGTTTACTGCGGGGCGGACTCCCTGGTTGAATAAGTCGGTTTCGAGATAGATCTGGCCGTCGGTAATAGAAATGACGTTAGTCGGAATGTAGGCAGAAACGTCGCCGGCCTGAGTTTCAATGACCGGGAGCGCGGTTAGCGATCCTCCTCCATTTTTGTCGCTTAGCTTGGCGGCTCGCTCTAACAAACGTGAGTGGAGATAAAAAACGTCTCCGGGATAGGCTTCGCGGCCGGGCGGACGACGCAGCAGAAGTGAAATTTCGCGATACGAGGCGGCGTGTTTCGAAAGATCGTCGTATATGCATAGGGCGTGGCGTCCGTTGTCACGGAAGAACTCTCCCATGGCGCAGGCGGCGTAGGGAGAGATGTATTGCATGGGAGCGGGTTCGGAGGCCGAGGCGGCTACTACTATGGTGTATTCCATGGCGCCAGCATCTTCGAGAATCTTTACTACCTGGGCGATGGAACTGCGCTTCTGGCCGATCGCGTTATAGATGCAGATCAGGTTGTTGCCCTTACTGTTGATGATGGTGTCTAGAGCTACAGCGGTCTTACCGGTTTGGCGGTCTCCGATGATGAGTTCGCGCTGGCCGCGGCCGATCGGAATCATCGAGTCGATGGCTTTCAGTCCGGTGGCCATGGGCTCGCGGACGGGCTGGCGGGCGATAACGCCAGGAGCGATGCGCTCGAGGGGGATAAATTGGCTGGTGGCTATGGGACCTTTATCGTCGATGGGAACGCCGAGCGAGTTGACCACTCGACCGACTAAGGCGTCGCCCACGGGCACGCTCATGATGCGGCCGGTGCGCTTGACTTCGTCGCCTTCCTCGATCTCGGTGTATTCGCCGAGGATGACGACGCCTACCTGATCTTCTTCGAGGTTCATGGCGATACCGGCTACGCCGTGCGGGAAGCTGAGGAGTTCTCCGGCCATGACTTTATCGAGGCCGTAGACACGGGCTATGCCGTCGCCGAGGGTGATGACGGTGCCGACTTCGTCGACCGCGATTTTCGATTCGTAATTTTCGATCTGCTCGCGGATTAGTTGGGAGATTTCGTCTGCTTTGATTTGGGCCATAAAATAGCTTTCAGCTATCAGTTCTCAGCTTTTTAGTTCCGTCCTCGGCCTTTGCGACGCTCCTGAGACGGGGCTAGCCCCGTCTCTACGGCAGGATGGTCGATGGTTACTGTTCCACTAACTGCTCTCTTATTTGTTCCAGCTGGCCTTTTACGGAGCCGTCGTAGATGGTGCTTCCTACTTGTACCACTGCTCCGCCCAAAAGCGTCGCGTCTTGTTCGTATTTCGCTTTTACTTTTTTGCCGATTAGTTTTGTTATTTCGGCTTCCAGCAACTGCTTTTCCTGGTCGGTTAGCTGGCGGGCTGTGCTTACTTGCGCTTCGGCGAAGCCCTGGCGATCGTCCAACTCCCGCTCGAGTTGTTTCAGAATTTCGCTGAATAACGGCAGCCGGCGGTGATCGGTTAGCACGGCCAGGAAATTCCTGACTTGTCTCGTCGTGCCCAACCTTGCGGTGATGACATCGAGCACGGCGCGTTTGCGGTCTCCAGGGATGGACGGATTTTCCAGGACCCGGCGCAGCTGATCGCTTTCGTTTAGGAGGTCATCGAAGCTATGCAGTTCCTGTAGGGCGCGCGCGGGATCGAGGTGGATGCTGCTTTCCATTACTACATCGGCGAAGGCTCGGGCGTAGGTTCCGACTACGGAAGCCATGGCTAGTGGCCATCCTTTCCGCCGTCGTTATTATTGCTTGCCAGCTTTGCGGCGAAGGTGCGAACCAGAACCTGATCGGTATTCAAGTCGACGTTGATTTGTTTGCCGGCCAGAGAGATGGCCAAGTTGGCGGTGTAGTTGGAGAGTTCGCGGCGGGCTTGTTTGGCGGCGGCGGCGATTTCCTGCTCGGCTGCCAGCACCACTTTGCGAACATCGTCTTCGGCGCCTTTTTGGATGCGAGCTTCCTCGGCTGCGGCTTCGCTTTCGGCCGTGGACTGCATGCGTCCGATTTCCACATCCAATTGACGGAGGCGGGTTTCGATGTCGGCCAAGCGGCGATTGGCATCCTCGCTGGCGGCGCGAGCCTCCTGCAGAGCCTGCTGAATGGAGCCGGTACGGTTGCGAAACATTCCGGGCAGGTACTTGCGCGCCGCCCAGATTAGTATGACTGCGATGATGGCGAAGTTGATGCCGGACAAGAGCAGGTGCGTACCATGCACGCTCCAATCGATCTTTTGGGCGAGCCAACGAACCGGCTTTGCGTGCTTTAGATCGGCGTGCTCTTCTTCGTCTTCTCCAGCGGCTTCGCGGGTCTCTTTGACTAGTTCTCCGGCGATCGTCTCGTGGGCTGGCTCAGCTGGTTTATTGGATTGAGCTGATCGCTGCTGGGACGATGGGGCAGCGGATGGCTCTTGTGCGTCGGCAAATGATCGAGAGGCGCTCACGGGCAGGAATGCCAGGACAGTGAGCAGTAACAGCAAACGCAGAATGCCCTCAGGGGCTAAAGCCCCGTTTCCGGCGCAGGGATAACGGCGCGGCTGAAGCCGCACCCCTTCAAAACACTCTTCTTGGCCTGACCGAATCCGTGCCCCTTCAAAACGCCTTCCTTGGCCCGATCGAATCCGAGGTGCTCCAAAGCAATCCATTCTCATTGGCCACCTGCCGGGGTGGGCGACGTTATGGGACGCAGGACGGTGCGTACGATTTCTGTGGCCAGCCGGCTGGCGTCGGATTGCAACTTCGACACGGCTTGCTGCTTATCCTCTTCGAGCGCGGCGCGGGCTTGCTGGACTTGTTCCTGGGCTCGGACGCGGGCTTGCTGAATGGCTTGAGCGCGCAACTGATTTGCCTGCTGCCGACGAGCTTCCTGGAGCTTGAAAATCTTCTGGCGAGCTTCGCGAAGACGCTGTTCGTAGTCCGCGGTGCGGGCCTCGGCAGCGGCAACATCGGCGCGCGCCTTTTCCAGGGCTCCCTGAGTGCGGTTGTGGCGCTCAGCTAGGACCGCCGCGAGCGGGCGCTGGACGATGAAAGTGTAAAGCGTATAAAGCAGCGCCAAAAGGATGACCGTCGGCACGGATCCGAGCAGTAATTGGCCTAATTGACGGAGAGTCTGTTCCATTTTCCGATGATCGAACTGACGGTCGAACCCCTATGACGCTGGCTGCGTTTGTTGGCTAATTCAGTGGAAGAATGCCGCTTCTAAAACCCATAAAACTAACATTCTGGCGGGGCAGTGTCAATGACGGGGCGCATGTTTGGCGGAGAAATCTTTTTGATTGAACGCCCGACTTGGAAATGGAAGTTGATGCTTGACAATCAAAGCTCTGAGACTACGATATAGATATCACCTCCGATCCCAGTCCGGATCGAATGGGCCGATAGTCAAGGAAGAGTCACCGCTTCTTGGCTGGCGGCCCATTTTAGATTTTGGGTTGTTTCTGGCCAAAAATCGTCGATCAGGCGGGCGTCTCCAACCGCAAATCTATGACTAAAAGTTGACAGGGCCGTGACAACTAATGGCCTGGTAAGTTCGAAGATGAAATCCAACAGGGGATAGTCGGTCTGGCGGGTGCTTCTCTCCCATCCCGCCGGACCTTTTTTTGGTGCGAGCCGATGCCCGTTTAGACGAGCGCGCCGGGCTGAACGAGCGCGGCGATTTTCTCCAGGATGCGTGGCATGCTCAGCGTGGGATCAATGGCGGCGTCGACTTCGTGATGATGGGTGCCAGCGTGCATGACCAGAATCTTGGTTGCGGCGTGGGACTTCCTGACCATATAGGGCAGGTGATGGCGATCGTCCTTGGACAACGTGGCGCCGAGGATGACCAGGTCAAAGGCTTCGCGGCCAAGAGCTTCGAGCACGCCCTGGCGGTTGAGGGCGGTGTTTACCTGGTGTCCGGCTTTGGCAATCTCGGCGGCTTGGGCGGAGAGAGTAGTTTCGTCGGACTCGCCGTATAAAATTTTGATGGTTTGTTCGCGGGCGGCGGGGGATTGATGAGCGGATTTCTGTGCGGTCGCGGGCAAAGGACCCTCCTGGAGCTCATTCGGAGCTTAGCAACTGGGGGACAAGCTTCCGAGGTCACGGAAGATCAGGGCCTGAGGGACACTACCGCCGCCTTTCTTAATCCGAAAAGGGGCACGGTCGATGCGACCAAGAGCTAACCACAGGGGCCACAGAGGAACACTGGGGAGTGAACGCAAGGACAAACACAGGGTAAAGCGCGAGAGTAACCGACACTTGGAGAACTATCTCCCGGCCGTCACCTCGATTTCTGCTCTGCAATCCATTTATCGGTACGGGCCTCCAGGAGGTCGAGGGGGAGGGTTCCGCCATTGATCATCTCGTCGTGAAAGGTGCGAATGTCAAACGTTGGGCCTAACTCTTTCTGGGCACGTTCGCGGAGTTCGCGGAACTTAAGCTGGCCGAGTTTGTAGCTCAGAGCTTGCGCGGGCCACGAAATGTAGCGGTCAGTTTCGGACTGGATGGTGGGCTCGTCAACGGCTCCCGATTGGCGGAAGAAGTCAACTACCTGATCGCGCGTCCATCCTTTGGAGTGAATGCCGGTGTCGACTACAAGCCGAACGGCTCGGAAGAGTTCGGAAGATAAGCGGCCATAGTCCGACACGGGATCCTGATAGAAACCTACCTCTTTGCCTAATTGTTCAGCATAGAGAGCCCAGCCTTCTATGTACGCATTGAAGCCTAAACCATGAAGGCGAAACTTCGGCAAACCGGTGAGCTGTTGCTGCACGGATTGCTGCATGTGGTGCCCCGGAATGCCTTCGTGGTAGGCGATGGCTTCGTCGTCGATCAGCGTGCGATGCGCGTAATCGGAGGTCGCGACTACGACTCGGCCGGGGCGCTTGCCATCCGGCGTGCCGGGAACGTAGTGAGTCGCAGCGGCGGACTGGAAGGCAGGTATCGCTTCGACGGTCACGGGCGACTTCGGAATCAGGGTGAAGAGCTCGGGCAGTTTCGGCTCCATCTGGGCGATGTAGTGGCGGAAATCGTCGAGGATCTGCTCGGCGGAAGTGGGAATGTATTTGGGATTGGTCTTGAGGGACGCGCGGAACGAAGCCAGATCGGCGAAGCCTTCCTTCTTGGCGATGGCCAGCATTTCGGCCTCGATGCGGTCGATTTCACGGAGACCGAGTTGGTGGATTTCGTCCGGGGTCATGCGAGTGGTGGTTCGGGCGTAGATATCGTTTTCGTAACGCCGCTGGCCGTCGGGCAAAGAGGTAACTGAAAGCGTGGTGCGGCCCTCAGGGGCGTAGTCGGTGCGAAGGAAGTTCGCGAAGGTTTTGTACGCTGGGATAACGTCGGTGTTGATGGCATCGGTTATCTGCAGGGTCAGGCGCTTCTGGTCTTCGACGGAGATCTCTGCGGGATATTTCTTGGTTGGCCGGAGAAAAGGGTCGGAGTCGATGATGCCTTGACACTGCACGGGAAGTTTCTCCGCCAAAAATCGAACGGGCATGAGCTTATCTTTCATGCCGGCGCGGAGGACCTCGGCGGTCTGACTGAGGACGCGAGGAATCTGATGGAGACGAGAGATGTAATCCTCGTAGTGCTTGACCGAGTCGAGGGGCACGGAAAGCGGCAGATCGGCGAGGCTGGTGTGGATGCCATTCTGCTGGTTGATTGGCATCTCGTACTCTTTGAGGTCGTAGTCGGCTATGCGCTGCTGGAGTACCCGGATCAGGAGATCGTGGGAGAGCTGATCCTGATCGGAGAAGCCCGTGGACGGGATGGCTTCAAGCCGTTGCAGGAAGGCGACGTTGATGTGACGGCGCTGAGCGATAGCCGCTAGTGAGTATTCGGCGAGCTTGTCGTTGTAGCGGTAATCGCCGAAGGCAGTGGCACGCTCAGGAAAGTTGCGGAGATCGGTTTCGTATTGCTCTTCGAAAAGAGCGTTCTGGGCGGCGAGGCGGTCGGCAGCGGACTTGAGGTTCTGAGCGAAAGCGAGGCCGACTATGGCAAGCAGAAGAAACAGGATGTTGTAAAGGCGCATAAGTATATGCAGAGTATCAGAGTCAAAGATTGTTGCGAAAGCGGCGAAACGGACCGACTAGCCGATGGCGGTCAAGCTGTCCTGCGGCGGATTTGCGGCCGCGGACGGGGGACTTTCGGGCGGGCGCCCTTCTGTCGGTGTTTGTATTGGTAGAGCCCAACCAGGCCGCCAGCCACTGAGAAGGCGACGAGGACGATGAGCACTGGCCAGTAATACTTCGAAAAAAACCTCACGATGTGCCGTCCGTAGTGGTATCCGAGATAGCCCAGAATGGTGAACCGGATGCCGCGTCCCACGGCGAGAGCAGTCAGAAATTTTCGCGTGGGATATTGCATGGCGCCCGCAGCCAGAAGCATGGGGACAATGGGAAATGGCGGCGGAAGAATTGCCGGGATCGCTACTGCCGCGAACCCCCAGCGTTCAAAGATCGCATAGACCCGCTTTACTTTTCTCGGCGAGAACCTTTTTTCGAGAGTTTCCTTGCCGCCTTTGCGAGCCATGCGGTAGGTGAGATAGCCGCCGAGAACAGCTCCAGCAGTTGCCATAATTGTGTAGTAGAACCAGGGCTGGCCATGGTGAGCGGCCAGCAGAATGGTAACCACATCCGTGCTTCCGGGCAGAGGAATGAGTGAATTATCGGCGAGACCGAGCAAAATGAGTCCCGGGCCACCGAGGTGAATGAGCCATCCCATGGCATGCTTTTTCGACACGACCACGAGGATGGCAAGGAGGTGCATCTATATTAGAGGAGGGGTGAGACCGCTGAGTTGCAATGATATTAGCCGGTAGCCTGGGCAGCTTTCTCGATGTTTTCCTATCGGCTGTCGCTTTGCAGGCAGGTGTGCCGCGGGCGCTTAAACAGCAGTTTTCGCGCGCAACGTGTCCAGTCGTGAGATGAGAAAATCTAAGTATTCCGTCATCCCCTCGCCGGTTTTGGCGGAGACTCTTAGGGCCTCCATGCCCGGACGAACAGCCTGGATGTTGCCGCTCATGGTATGCCAGTCAAACTCAACTGCCTCCGCCAGATCAACTTTCGTCACCACGGCCACGTCAGCGCTGTTGAAAATAGTGGGGTATTTGAGCGGCTTGTCCTCACCCTCGGTGACCGAGATCAGCACAAGTCGAAGATTTTCGCCTAAATCAAACGAAGACGGACAAACCAGATTGCCGACATTTTCGATGAACAGGAAATCGAGATCGTTGACATTCCAGCCCTCGAGCGCTCTTTGGACCATAGCGGCCTCGAGATGACAGACCGTGCCGGTCGTGATCTGTTTCACCGGAGCCTGGCTGCGCGCCAGGCGGACGGCATCGTTCTCGGTAGCGAGGTCTCCGACGAGTGCTGCAACGCGGAAATTTTTGCGAAGCAGAGTAAGTGTCTTCTCCAGGAACATGGTCTTGCCCGAGCCGGGACTCGACACCAGGCTCACGACAAACACTCCAGCAGCGCGGAATTGCTCGCGCAAGGCTCGCGCCGCCACATCGTTCTGCTTTAGAACATTCTTTCGGACTTCGACTAAGCGGGGTTGGGAGCCCATTCTTCGTTCTCCTGAAATATCTCCAATGCAACGACTTCGAGTTCTTTGCCCTGCACGATCTCGGAGGTTGGCGTGCCGCATTCAACGCAACAAAATAATTGATCAGAGCTGACACGACGCCGGGCCTGACAGGTGGGACAAAACACCATGATCGGAATTTCTTCGATGACGAGACGCGCGGTCTGCAACGGAGTATCTTCGCGCGCCATCTCATAGGCTGAGATCAGAGCCTCTTTCACGACGCCGGATAAAGCGCCGAGCTTGAGATGCACAGCGGTGACCTGAACGGCGCTTCGCTTGGCGGCTTCTTCTTGCGCCATTTCTACGATGCTCATCGCGATGGAAAGTTCGTGCATATTGATTTATGAAATCATCTCCGCCGCCGCGGCTAAAGCCGCTATTGTTTTTCAGCTCTTACGGTGCGGCTGAAGCCGCACCCTTTCAAAACAAAATCGCAAGCCGACTATTTTTAATACTCTGCGTCAATCATGCAACTGCGGCCCTGCCATCCGATTTGGACTACCTTGCCATCTTCGACCAGCAAGGGGACACTGCGTTGCCCTGGGGCCAACATACCCATGCGTTGACGAGCTTCAGAGTCGGCCTCGACATCGTACTCAACGAAGTCAGAACGTTTCCACTCCAGCCATTCCCGCATTTCCTGCGTGTGCGGGCAGCGCAATGTGCCATAGAGTTCAAGCTTGGCCACGGCCCAGCACCTCCAAGGTTTCGCGGATGATGTGGTAGATCGAGGCTTGCACTTCCTGGATGCGCGGGATGTAATCGCAGTGAACAAGGAGGGGAAAGTCGGCCAGGTTCTTACGTAGTATTTCACCACCGTCATACCCGAGTAGCGCGACGGTCAGCAGGCTGCGCTTGCGAGCTTCTTCGAGCGCCATGATGATGTTGCGCGATCCGCCGCTGGTGGAGATTCCAATGGCAATGTCCTCCGGGCGGGCCTGGGCGATGAGTTGGCGGAGGAAAATTACTTCCGTGCCCACGTCGTTGGCAATCGCGCTAATGTTGGCGGGCTCGAGCGCGAGCGAGACGGCCGGAATTGCACGATAGCCCGACGGCGGCAGCACGCAGTCAATGGCCCAATCATTTGCGTCGGTCGCCGAGCCGCCGTTGCCGAAAATGATGAGCTTGCCTCCGCGCAACAATCGTTCGTGAATGGCGAGTGCCGCACTGGTGATTGCTCCGGCTTGTTCGCGGGCCACTCGCGTACGCAGAACTGAGTCGTCCTCCACTTTCATTTTGATCGAAGCTGCGACCTGCGAGATGAGATCGGTGGTTTCCTGCTTTTCCTGGCCAAGAAATGGATACAGGAATCCCGCGGCTCCGACCTCGTGGCCGAGTTCGCGATGCTCGAGGAAGACGTGTACGCTTTCCCAGAGCGTGTGATAGAGGATCTCAATCATCTCCTGGTGGATGAACGGATCGTCGGTCATGGCTTGAACAGCATAAGAGCCTGCTACGCCGGGAAGAGCAAAAGTTAGCGCTTTTTTGCGCTCGGCAAACTCCAGAGCGCCGCGAATTTCATCGTCTCCTTCGGGAGGTCCGAATCCCATCACGATGTCTTGGGCATGAAGAATCGCCTCCAGCCAAGGCCGGAACAACATGGAAATATCCAGCGCGGGAAGCGCGCGCTTGCCAACGATCACGGGATGAACGAACTCTACGGAGACATGTTGCGCATCGGTGGCGCAAGGGCCGCGCCCGAAGGCGAGCAGACGGCCTCCGGCAAGAAAACGCTCGGACATGGAACGGCAGGCTTCTGCAAGACGGAAGGCTTCACGGGAGAAAAACTCTTCAATGACTCGATTGCGCCGGAGCAGGCGCTCTTCCACCCGAGAAACCATGTGCGCCGTCGCCCCGCATACTACTGCCATGACAATATTTCCGCGATCACGGTCGAAATCGTCCTTCCGCGAGCCGATTCGGCGAGCTGCGCTCGCTGGACAGCCGAGGGCGGCTGTCCCCACAAGAGTTTCTCCCGCTCAGCAGATACGGGGCAGGGGATCTCCAACCAACATATCTATGATTCGGCTGCCCCCGTAACGGGTTGTGATCAAAACCGCGCCGGACGGCTGTTCTCGCACCTCGCCGATCATCTGGGCGCTGTCGCCGCCCGGCGCCAGGCTCAAGGCATTGAGGGCAGCGTCGGCATATTCGGGCGCTACTACGGCTATGAACTGGCCTTCATTCGCGATGTGGAGCGGGTCCAACCCTAACAACTCGCACGCACCGCGGACTGCATCACGCACGGGAATCGCCTCTTCGATCAGCACAATTCCACAACCGCAATCGCGCGCAAGTTCGTTGAGGGAAGTGGCTACGCCGCCGCGGGTTGGATCGCGCATCCAGCGGACTCCCGGCGCCGCCGCCTGAGTCAAGGCTTCGACTAGAGGGAACACGGAACGCGTGTCGGAACGGAGATCAGCCTCTAGGTCGAGTTCGCCGCGGGCCAGCAAAATCGTGATCCCGTGATCGCCTATCGGGCCGGAAAGCAGAATCTTGTCTCCCGGACGAACCGACCTGGCATCAACTCTTAGGCCGGGCAGAGGACGGCCTATCCCCGTTGTCGTTATATACATGAAATCTGCTTTGCCATGCTCGACAACCTTTGTATCGCCGCCGGCGATGCCGACTCCAGCTGTGCGGGCAGCGTTGGCCATGGCGCGCACTTCGCCTTCGAGAATGGGCGTGGGCAGGCCGGCTTCGAGCACATAGGTGACGACCAAGACTTCGGCCTTAGCTCCTGAAACGGCCAGGTCGTTCACAGTTCCGTTCACGGCTAATTCGCCAATGGAGCCTCCGGGGAAGCTCAATGGCTTGACTACGAAACTATCGGTGGTGATAGCGATGCGTGTGCCGTTGAAATCGAGATGGGCAGCGTCTCCCAGGGGCTCTGACGTCGAGGCGAAAAGAAGCGGGGCGAAAAGACCTTCGACTAATCTGCGGCTGGCCTTGCCTCCGGCTCCGTGCGCCATTTCTATTTGGGGATCGCGAAAGCGAACTTGGGGCGAGTTAATTTTGGGCGAGCTATCCCCGGGTGAAGTACCGACCGCTGCGTTGCCAGCCGCGGCGATGTTTACGCCACCGACGCTATGCTGGTCAGCGTTGCTGTTTTGCGGTGTTCGTAGTTGAAGTACGCTGCGCATGATCCCTCGGATGAAACCATGAGTGCACCAATCGGATGTTCGGGAGTGCACTCTTTACCAAAGAGCTTGCATTGATGCGGTTTGAGCACGCCCTTGAGCACTTCTCCGCATTGAGCGGCTTTAGGATCGGTCACGCGCAGGCCAGGAACTTCGAAACGCTGCTCCGCATCCCACTCCGCGTAGCTGTCGCGGATGCGCAAGGCGGACTGCGAAATGAAGCCAAGTCCTCTCCATTCGAAATAGGGCCGCAATTCGAAAACGTCGGCCATGGCGCGGAGCGCGGCGCGATTGCCCTCCCACGGCACCACGCGCTTGTATTGATTTTCGATCTTCGCTTCCTTTGCTTTCAACTGGCGCAGAACCATGACGATCGACTGCAGAATATCGAGAGGCTCGAAGCCGGAGACTGCGACGGGCTTATTTTCATTCTTCGCGATCCATTCGTAGGGGCGGCAGCCGATCACCGTGGATACGTGGCCGGGGCCGATGAAGGCGTCAATGCGCATGTCCGGAGAATCCAGAATCGCGCGGATAGCCGGAATGATCGTGACATGATTGCAAAACACAGAAAAATTGTGGATGCCCTGAGTCTTCGCGCGCATCACGGTCAGCGCGGTCGATGGCGCCGTGGTCTCGAATCCGATGGCAAAGAACATGACGTGTTTGTCGGGATTCGCCCGCGCCAGCTTGAGGGCGTCCGAGGGAGAATAGACGATGCGGACGTCCATGCCGCGGGCCTTGTGTTCGAGCGGGCTTCCTTGCGTGCCGGGGACGCGCATCATGTCGCCGAAGGCGGCGAAGATAACGTTGGGATCTTGCGCGATGGATAGACCGTCATCGATCCTCCCCATCGGCAGCACGCAGACCGGACAGCCCGGGCCGTGAATGAGTTCAATGTTCGAAGGAAGCAGATCTTTCAGGCCAAAGCGGTAGATGGCGTGAGTGTGGCCGCCACAGACTTCCATGATGCGATAGTGGCGGTTCGGGTCGGCTAGACGACGGATTTCTTCCGAAGTTTTGGTGATCACTTCAGGCTCGCGAAATTCGTCGACAAATTTCATAGTCCAATTCCCTGGCGGACGGGCGAGGACGCCGCCCGTCGCTCCACTCACAACTTAAGATGCCATTTTGCTCTCGGCATTTTCCAGACCATAACCTTCGATCTCTTGCATGGCTGCTTCCGCCTCGCCCAACATGCGGAGGGTGCGCATCTGGTCGGCGGCGTCTTCTTCGCTGATCTTGCTCATGGCAAAGCCAACGTGGATGAGAACCCAGTCGCCCTTTACAGGCGGGTCGTCCTGCAGAAGTCCGAGATCGACTTTGCGCCGCACACCAACCACATCGATCACGGCGGTGGTTGGCTGGTCGGGAAAAAGTTCGACAACTTGTCCCGGTATGGCTAAGCACATGGCGTTTACTCTTTCCTTTCTAGCGCTTTCCAGCGACAATATTAAACGAAAATTTTATTTCGTCTTTCACCTTCAGTGCACCCCCGGCAGCCGAGGCCAGTTTCAAACCGTAATCGGTTTGCCGGACGGTAAAGTTTCCGAAGGCCCGCAGCGAATCTCCATTCAGCACGACCCGCGCGTGCACCGGCTCAGGCTGAGTGACGCCGTGCATCGTCAAATCCCCAAGCAGCTTGACCGAGTACTGACCGTTGCCAGTCTTGCTGGTCTCGACATTTGAGCACTCATAAACGATCTCAGGATAGGAAGAAGTTTCAAGAACCTCTTCCTGCATGGCTCGCTCCATTTCGCGACGGTCTTTGTCGGAAATGTCATCCCTTACGGTTAACGACGCGGCCTGGATCGTAAGTTTCAACGAAGACCGCTCCAAGTCATCGGGATACACCTCGGCTTCACCCGCAAAGTCACGGATGGCGATGGTCGGGCTATGACCGAAAGCCGACAGCAATCCTCCTGCGAATACCTGCACCGTGAACTGGCTGGCTCTTGCGTCCGTGACATAATGCACGACGATTTCCGTTGCGACGCTAGGTTCTTGTCCTTGATCCTGTTCCCGCTCGCTCAATCCCATCACATGTTCCGCAGCTTCAGGTAGCGATCAAGGTCGGGTAAGGCGGCCGTCAAAAGATTGCCTACGCCCGCCTGGCCGAGGTAACGGCGGACGGTTGGGTTCGAAAGGATCAATCCCGCCCCAAACAATATAAGGGCTGCTCCGCTGAGCATGTACAACGTGTCCTTGTCGCTGGCAATTCCATTTCCGTTGTGGTGTGTAGCTTCCGCGAGATTCATGGCCACGGCACTCTCCTCTCACTTGAAATCGTTTGTTGCCTGACTTGCATCATTCGCATTCACAATCCTGCTTACGATCGACTCGACCAACTTCACCGCTTCGTCGATGACGGCCTGGACAGTCGAGCTTAGTCCCATCTGACCTTCCTCGGCGCCGAGGATTTCCGGTTCGCAGCCAACAAGCAGCACTTTCTTTAGCGGCCCCATCGAACTGGCAAGGCGCAGCACATTCAACGGATTCATGCTGTGCGCTTCGACGGCTGCGTTACGGTCGTCATCGTCGCCCAAGTTCGTTAGATCAGGCTCGACCACATATAAAGTGCCCGCGGGTTCGCCACGCGGACACGCGTCGATCAGGATCGTGGTGTCGTACCCATCGAGCAAAGCATAGGCGAGGTCGTAGCCCCTGATGCCGAAGTCCGTGATCCGAACATTGGAGGGCCACTCGCAAGCGGACAAACGCCTTGCGACTTCTACTCCGAAAGCGTCATCGCCGAGAAAGATATTGCCGATTCCAGCGATCAGAATCCGGGGCGCAGCTACCTGGCTAGCGTTGCTATCGTCGCCAGGCGCGTTGTCGGCGGGGGGAAGAGGTTCAACTTCTTCCGCATCGAAGAAGAAGCGATGACCGGGCTGCCGCATCAGACCGATATCGCGTCCGGGATCGTCGTCTACTACGACGCAGACGTGAACTTTTCCTTCGTAGTCCTGCTCGATCGCTTCGATGACCGCGGACTTGCCGGTAAGAGCGATGTCCATGATGTCGCCGCCGAGGCGCGGACGCAGGCGCACGCGGCTTCCCTGCTTGATTTCGACTCCGTCAATGCGGAGGGCGTCGATTAGGTCATCGACCGGCTTCTTGTCTTCGAGGAGCTGCCACTCCCATTCGTTCACGGCATCTCCTCGCTTTGTCTTGGTCTCTGTTCTTGCGGATGCAATTCTGGCCGAAATTCCCTCAGCGTGCCGTGGAGCTTCATCAGATGCTCCATGGGCAGAGTTTCGGTGCGTTCGAGAATCTTGCGGGCGCGTTCGTCCGAATTGCGCATCTCGCTTTTCTCGTCATCGGTCATGGTCATGATGCGCAAGGCTAGAATCTCGTCGATCTCCGTTCCATCGAACAAATCGCCCGGGCTTTCCGGTGCTATCTGCGGGTAGTCGTAGAGAATGATGGGCGACGCCAGCATCGTATCCCGCTCGCCTGGGGCCCCAACCAATACTGGAAACGCTCCAACGTTCTGGCAACTTGCCGCGAGATCGCTCAGATTTTCGGGGGGCTCCAATAAGGAGACGAAATAACCATGGGCGACGCCGAATCGAACGTGGGCTGAGACAAGAGACCGCAACAGGACGGACTCTCGGCTTGCCCAGTGGTTAGGATCTTCGAAGGGCGTCAGGTTTTTCACCTGCACCTGAACCTTGAAAATCCCATCGGCAACGCGTATGGCTTTGGCTTCAACTGTTCCGTACAGCGATTCCTGCTTGCGCAAAATCACTTCCACCAGCCGGCCGCTGGCATCGCGTACGAGTTCCGAATCCTCTTTCGCAGGAAAAGCGAATGTCCACTTTAGCGGCGCGGTCTCAAGCGCACCCAGTTGCGCGGCCGGAGCAGCCGCGTCACATTCGATCGCCTCTTGCCAAGCCGCAGGGGCCTTGCGGTCAAAGTCGATTTGAGGATCGTGCTCAGAGAACTCTGGTGTCGGCTCGATTGCTTCTTGCACGGCGCGATCGACCAACTTGAGGAAACGAACTTTCATCTCGAGGGCAGTCGTCGCGACACCCTCGACGAGTATTTCCGTCTGCAAGCTGCAGGGATCAGATCCTGTTTTTTCGCTGTAGGACTTGGGATACAGCACGCCGAAATTGAAGCGCTGGCGATTTTTTACCGACGAGGGTCGATAGGGGTAAAGCATGTAGCCCTCGTAGAGCACGGCATTCGCGATGTCGTCGATGGGTTTGGTATTCATCGCTTACCTGCCTCCACCTCTTCCAGCGTGGGAAGAATGCTTTCCAGCATCTGCTCCCAGGTAGGAATTCCGCGGGCGACTTTATATTGATACAGGCGCTCGAAAACATCGCGGCGCAGACAGAGCCACGCGCTGTTGGGATAGTAAATGTCCATCATTTCGTGCCACGCTTTCACTGGCAACCGGAAGCGGGCCTCCTGGTCCCAGGGGATGGGAGCCACTTGCAGCGCCTGATCGGCGTCGGCATAGAAGACGGTTCCGCTGAAAAGGAAGGCGAGCGGCACGTCGCCATCGGAGAGGCCGTGGAAATACTTAGTAGCGGCCACGTTGAAGTCGAAGGTGCAAGGCACGGGAAGATCAACCACGGCGGTGTCGCAAAATGCAGGGGCTACGACGCTGGCATGTGTCCACAACATGGTTTTGAGGGTCTGGCCCCAGCGTTCGGTTTCGCCAAAAAGATCGCGCAGGTGCTCCTGGTCTTCGGAGCTATATTGACGCCGCGTCACCTCGAGCTGAATCTGGCAGCGCAACGCGACCGAGTGAATGGTTTCATTGGGCAATGAATTGTTGATACGGAGCTTGAACAGAAGAGTCGGCGCCACCGTGAAGCGCTGCGGCTCTGCTTTTTCGATTTGGAAGCTCAACTCAGGCATTTGCTTCTTTTCTCACTGCTTTCTCTTCGGCCCGCTTCTGTTGATAATCCTTCTCTTGATAATCCTGGATTTCCGTCGCCCGCTGTTTTAATCCGTTAAAGAAGTGGCCAATCTCTTGCCAGACTTCGGTTCCACCCGAAAGACCTCGCCAGTGCGTCCGAATCAAACCGACCAATTTGTAACACTCGTCGATCGGGAGGACGAAATATTCGGGAGCAGCAACGCCCCGCGCGTGTCCGACGCGATTGACGAGTAGAGCTTCAACATCGGGCTCCATCTCCTTCAACACCGGGTTGGCGTCTTCGATGTCATTCCAGGTTTCTAGCGGAAGCATCGATTCGGTCGCGCCCGCCGGGCTGGGATAAAAAGCGACGACTCTTTTATCGGGCGTGCTGCGATAGAAAAAGGCCATGCTGATCGGCACCATAAGGCTTTGCCACTGACCGTCGCTGAGATGAAAATCCGCTAAGGCAAGGACGCGACGGGGCACGCGCTTGTATTTCAATCCCATCCCACTAAACAGGATGGCGCACGCGTTACAGGTGCAGACGAGCTTGCGGCTTGGCGGTTCGATCAGGTGCGGATGCTCAGCACCCACTTCCGCGGCGCACAGTTCGCAGCGCTCAATACTCCGATTCCGCTTGCGCCTCAGGAACTGGCGGAGCGCGCCAAATGCGTTCTCGTATCCGGTGCCGGCGGCGCTCATCGTCGTTCTTGTCCTTGTCTCATTATCAGATTTCCCCAAGTCTTACTCGGTGAAGACAGCTATGTGCCGCCCGACCGGCGCGGGGGCTATCGCGTTGCTCAACTTGCCCAGCGGGACGAAGCCCGACGCCCCAGTCTCTTCGTCCAGACCTTCAATCAGCAACTTATTCAGGTCTGGCGCAGCTTCGTACAAGGCATCTTCAACCATTGCTTTAAGGGTGCTCTTGGTCGAACCACAGCCGTGTCCGTTAACCTGAAGGCGCAAGCTAACGATGCCGTTTTCAATGCCGAGCAACTCAAGTTCGCCTCCTCCCTTGCGCACGCGCGGCTGAACCTTCTCTACCGCTTGTGCGACCCGACTCTCCAGATCCAGCGGGTGAAGGCCATAGAGAACCAGGAGACTGCTTACCAGTGGATCGCGGCCCAGATCGTCGATCAGGTGCTGCCGCGGAACCTCATGGGCAGACCCAGCACTTGAGAAGTGATCGCTTTTTGAAACAATTTCCATGACCCGCTCCAAGCCAACCGCGTGCAAGTCCAAAAGCAATTGCACCAATGCCTTTGCACCGGCACGAGACTCAGGATCGGCGATCTTGTCGAGTTCGCCGACTAACTCTCCGATGCGCTGAACTTTTACCTGAAAATCTTTGTCATCGTCATGCGGCATAGTGTTTTCGGGCAATCTTAATGTTTAGAAAACCAAGCTCTCAGAAAACGAAGGAGTGAAGGCGATCACGTATACCTTCACTCCTCTAATAAGCGTCCTTCCTCAATTTCAAGAATGCACGCCGAACATCGGAGAATGGTGCGTCTTCAGGACTTTGCCACCACCCAGATACATGTGCACGCCGCACGGCAAGCACGGATCGAAGCTGCGCACCGCGCGCATGATGTCTATGCCCTTGAATTTGTCGGGGCCGTTCTCCTCAAAGATCGGCGTATTCTGCACCGCATCTTCATAGGGGCCGGGCGTGCCATAGATGTCGCGCGGATTGGCATTCCAAGGCGTGGGAGGATAGGGGTGATAGTTGGCGATCTTGCCCTGGCGGATCACGACATGATGCGAGAGCACGCCACGCACCGCTTCGTGGAAACCGCAGCCGATAGCTTCTTCCGGCACCTTGAAATCCGACCAGGTTTTGGTATGGCCGGCATGGAGTTCGGCCAACGCCTTCTCGGCGAAGTGCAGGGCGCAGGCCGCAGCGTAAGCCTGGAAGTAAGTGCGAGCGCGGTCTCGTTCGATAGCGTTGCTCCACTTGGGAACCCTCCACTCGAACTCGACTTCAGGCTTGGTGGCGGTTTTGGGAAGGTAGATCTTCACGCTCTTGCCGGTGGACTTGATGTAGCCGATGTCGACCAGACCGGCTAGCGCGGTCGACCACAGCCGTGCAATTGGACCACCGCCGGTATCAATCGCCAGATGGTCGCCGGTCCGTTTGTCAAACCACCTTGGCGACATAACCCACGTATATTTGCCGCCGAAATCACGCTTCTGCGGGCGCGGGATTGTCGTTTGATTCCAGGGGTGATTTTTGTCCACCGGATTGCCCAGCGGATCAGTCTTCACGAAGGTTTCGGCGTTCTTCCAATCGTCGTAGTACGAACTGCCCAGCAAAATGCGAATGTTCAGATTGATGTCGACCAGGTCGGTCGTGACCAGTTTGCCGTCAACTACTATGCCGGGCGTGACGAACATTTTGCGGCCCCAGTTCGTCATGTTTTTGTAGGTGTAATCACAATGCTCAGGATCGTTAAAAGATCCCCAGCAACCGAGAAGAACGCGGCGCCGCCCAACTTCTTCATATCCGGGCAAGGCGTCATAGAAGAAATCGAACAGATCATCGTGCAGGGGCAGAACTTTCTTCATGAACTCGACATACTTCATCAGTCTGACGATGTAGTCGGTGAACAACTGCACCGTCGGGACCGTGCCGACTCCGCCGGGATAAAGAGTGGAGGGATGCACGTGCCGCCCTTCCATCAGGCAGAACATTTCGCGCGTCATGCGGCTCATCTGCAGAGCTTCCAGATAAAAAGAGCCGGTAAAGGGATTGAGCGCCCGCATGATGTCTGCGATGGTGCGGAAGCCGTGCTCGTTCGAGTGCGGCGCGGCTGTGGATTCAGCCTTTGCCAGAACTTTCGGGTTGGTTTCCTTGACCATCTGCTCGCAAAAATCGACGCCGACCAGGTTGTCCTGAAAAATGTTGTGATCGAACATATACTCGGCGGCTTCGCCAAGATTGACGATCCACTCCGCCATGTGCGGCGGCCTCACGCCGAATGCCATGTTCTGCGCATAAGTCGCGCAGGTGGCGTGATTATCACCGCAGATGCCGCAGATGCGACTGGTGATAAAGTGGGCGTCGCGCGGATCTTTTCCCTTCATAAAAATGCTGTATCCGCGAAAGATCGAAGATGTGCTGTGGCACTCGGCCACTTTCCTGGCATCAAAATCAATCTTGGTGAAGATGCCCAGACTACCCACGATGCGGGTAATCGGGTCCCAATTCATTTCGACCAGATTCCTTCCTTTGCTGGGAACTTCCGTGGTCGGCGCAGTAATGGTGCTCATATCCATGGCTCCTTAGCCCCCTCGGGCAGTGCTTGTTAATCTCGTATGTTAATAAGCTCTAGGGTGATAACCGGTGGTCAACTCCGCGCGCGGATGCCGCCACTTTGGCTCCTTGTTCACCGTGTTTTGAGTGATCGAACGCAGCGCTCTGATCGCTTTTCCATAGGGAGCAATGCTGCTGCTTGAGACTCTCGCGCCCGGCGGCTCATCCATGAAAGGCATGAACTTGTCGGGGAAGCCGGGCATGGTGCAGCCGATGCAGATGCCGCCCACGTTTGGACAACCGCCGATTCCTGCCATCCACCCGCGCTTGGGGACATTGCAGTTGACTACAGGCCCCCAGCATCCAAGCTTCACGATGCACTTTGGCGAGCCATAAACCTCCGCGAAATCACCCTGCTCGTAATAGCCGGCACGGTCGCAGCCATCGTGGACGGTCTTGCCGAACAGCCACGTGGGCCGCAGTTGATCATCCAAGGGAATCATAGGAGCCAGACCTGCCACCTGATACAAGAGGTAGAGAACGGTTTCCATGAAGTTGTCCGGCTGAACGGGACAGCCGGGAACATTCACGATCGGCAGCCCTGCCTTCGATCGCCAATCCCATCCAAGATAATCAGCCATGCCCATGCAACCGGTTGGGTTGCCTTCCATGGCGTGAATGCCGCCGTAGGTCGCACAGGTTCCAATGGCAACGACCGCCAGTGCGTGCGGGGCCAACCGGTCAATCCACTCCGTCGTCTTGATAGGCTGCTTAGTTTCCGGATCCGTTCCCATCGCCGCCCAATATCCGTCTCTTTTAATGTTTTCGTTGGGGATCGACCCCTCGACCACCAGAACGAACGGCTCCAACTTGCCTTCCTCGGCGAGATAGAAATGCTTCATGAAATCATCACCGCATTCGTAAGCCAGCACGGGATTGTGCAAGTGCACCTTGGGCAGACCGGGAATTGCCCCGAGCAACACGTCTTCCACGCTCGGTTGCGTAGCTGCCGTGATCGAAACCGAGTCTCCATCACAGCCGAGGCCGGCTGTGATCCAAAGGATGTGCACCTCTTTCACCGCTGGCGCTTTTTGCGTAGATCGTCCGTATGGAACCGCTTCAGTTGCCATAGCTGGATTGCTCCTTCCTATCAAAAATGCGCTACGCCCCGGCAACTTAACCGAATGCGATAGTTCACCGGGTGATAGTTCAACGCTAAACCAAAGGTAGGATCGACCCGTTCCGATATCGGCACAAGGGCAGCGACCCTGTTTTCCTTCCCCAAGAAAGTCTGTAAATCCCATAGGGGATTCCCCGTGAGACGAGAAGGAAGGCGATGGCCGGGAGACGGCTTGTGGAGACACAGAGATGGAGACCGGGATGCGAGGTGCGATCAGGGGGGTAAAGATGGAGAATGTGGGACGAGCGACAGTCTCCCGCAGGGAGATCGGCTAGCGACTAAAACCATTACATCGAGCTAATTTTGATGTACCGGCGTGCATCGACGAGGGACTCAAGAAGAACATACCCGGCCATAACCATGGTTACGGTCCCCAGGATATTTCGAATGGTTTTCAATGCACTCATGATGGCGCTCCTTCTGTAGCCATATCGGCCATCACCTTGGATGCAGGGCATACCGAAGGGTTGGCTCGCCGTTGAAAAGCAAAGACTCTCAACCCGCGAATCGATTTACGCCGTCTTCTCCCGCACCGTCCATTGCACCGCGTGCTGTACTAATTCTCGGGCACTGCGGAGAGAGAGCTTCTCCTTAATATGAGCCTGGTAAGACTCAACCGTTTTCACGCTGAGGTGCAGAGTCTCAGCGATCTGGCGCGTTCCGTGGCCTTCGCCAATCAGACGGAAGACCTCCAGTTCGCGGTCGGTGAGTTCCGAGACCGACGAGCGTTCAGCGGGATGAGAGCCGCGAACGTAGTGCCGCAACATGTGGTTCGCGATACGGTCACTGACATAAATCTCTCCGCTCAGAATGCGGCGCACCGCCACCAGTACCTTGTCTGTGGCCTCTTGCTTCATGATGTAACCGTTGGCGCCAGCCCGCAGCGCCCGTTCCGCGTAGATGGATTCATCATGCATCGAGAGAATCAGGACCGGAAGCCGCGGCGAAGTTATCCGGGCGTTCTTGAGCAGTTCGAGCCCATCCGGGCCATTGAGGGATATGTCCACAATCAGGATGTCGGGATTTGAGGAGGCAATTGCCTGCAAGGCCGAGTGCATCTCCTCGGCTTCACCGCAGACGAACAGGTCAGCTTCCTGATTGATGAGAAGAGATAGGCCCTGGCGGACAATGGGATGATCGTCAACCACGAACACCCTTTTTTTCTTCGCGGTGCAACTGCTGTGCATCTCTTTAGTGTTACTGATCATAGGCAGTGAATCCTCAACCCGCCCTCACGGTCACCAGTGGAAAACTACATTGGATCGTAACTCCGCGGTCCTCCCCGCTTTCCACCTTAAGCGACCCCCCAATCATGCGCGCTCGAAAGTTCATGATTTGCATTCCCATGCCCGAGTCATCGGCGGAGGACTCGGGCAGACTGGAACCATCGTTTTCGATGGTCAGAGTGCCGTATCCGTTACCGGCAAACAGACTAATCACGATGTTCTTTGCTTTCCCATGCTTAATCCCGTTATTTACGGCTTCTTGCGCAATACGATAAAGATGTGTCGACATATTCGGGTCGTTAATCAAAACTGGCTGATCAAGCCGCAGACAACAGGAAATCTTAAACAAGTCTTCCACCTCGACAGCCCATCGCCGCAGCGCCGACATCAGACCGTGCGCTTCGGAAAATACAGGGAGAAGGCCATGCGCCAGTTCTCTGGTTTTGTGAATGGCTTCGTTGACCAGGCGGACAATCCTATCCGCATCGGCAGCTTCGGGAAGACCTTTCTCGGCGAGCCTCTGTTCCTGAACCTTGGTCATGAAAGCGATTCCGGTGAGGTGTTGACCTAAACCATCGTGCAGGTCCTGCCCAATGCGACGCTGCTCGCGGGCGCTGATCTCCAGAATGGCCTGCTCCATATGTTTGCGCTCGGTTATGTCGCGGATCGCGCTGGAAACAAAAACGCCTTCCTCTGTCTCGAGCGGGCTGAGGCTTATTTCCACAGGGAATTCGTGGCCGTCCTTATGGAGACCGTAGAGCTCTTCGCCGGCTGCTCCCATGGGACGGACGCGTGGATCATGGAAGAAGCGCTGGCGGTGTTCAGGGTGACGGTGGCGTAGACGGGGCGGGACGAGCAGTTCGAGGGGTTGTCCCAGCAACTCCTCGCGCCGATAGCCGAACAGCTTCTCCACCTGGGCATTGACGATAACAATTCTGCCTTCTCGATTGACCACGACCACTGCGTCGGGGGCGGCCTCCAGCAGACCGCGGAACTTGACTTCCGCACGATGCCGCTCGGTAACGTCAATGCCGGAGGCGATGATGTACGACGTCTCCCCGGTGCCAGCAAGGAGGGTGGTCGACCAGGCGATCATTTTCTGCCGGCCATTGCGGTCCATCCAGCAGCTCTCGTATTCATAGGGGCGCTGGTCTTCGTTATACGGTCGCTGGTCGGCGCGCGCCTTTTCGAAAGACACTTTAAAACGTTCTCCTTCCTCGCGAACCAAAAAAAGGTCCCAAACAAATTGTCCTTTAGCTTCGGTAAATGAATAGCCCGACATCTGCTCGCAGGCGCGATTGAAACGAACGATGCGGCCGTCGTAATCGAGCACCATGACCAACGCTCCCACGGTGTCGAGTATCGCGGAGGCGACATTGCGCTCCTCCTGTAAGGCTTCTTCGGTCCGCTTCAGATCCGTGATATCGAAACCGACGCCGTGAATAAACCAGGGTTCTCCGTTCTCCTTGCGGATCATTTTGACTTCACAATGAAACCAGATGACGCGGCCATCGCGGGCAACAACGCGATACGACGAACGCAAAGGGTTGCCGGTCAGAAACATCTCGGCTGCTTCCGTACTCCAGCGTTGCTTGTCGTCGGGATGAATGTGGTTGTACCAACGGACGGGGTCTTCCAACCACTCTTCCTGGGAAAAACCGAGCGCGGATTCGATCTGCGGGCTGACGTAAGCTTCACCGATGCCGCGATCAAGATAAGCCATGAATACGACTGCAGGGATCTGCTCCACCAGGGCGCGATACCTGGCTTCCAGGTTGGGCAACTGTGCTTCGTCAGACCACGCCTGATCCGGCGCTGCCGGGGGATACACGACGCGTCTCGCGATGGCCGGATTATGCTGGCGGAAGACCCCGGCCAAATCCTGGAGGATTTCCTCGGCCTGCGAGGGACTCAAATCGGGCTCAGCAACAGCGGAACGCAGGTTACCTTTATCGCCGAGTATCCCGTCCGAATCTTTCGGCCACGAAAACGCAACCATTCTCATCCTTCTCAACAGGTGAGCGGACGCTCTTGTCCGCCGCACTTGACTCGCATCTAACCCAAAAGCAACTTCAAAAGCGGCGGACGGGAGTGTCCGCCCTACACTACCTCGTCGGCTTGCGCCAACTCGGCTCCTTGTTCATTGATGACTGGGTGAAGCGGCGTAAGGCGTGAATCGCGCGACCATAGGTTTGAACGGCAGTCGAAGACAACAGAGACCCCGGCGGCTGATTCATAAAGGGCATGAACTTGTCGGGAAAGCCGGGCATGGTGCATCCGATGCAGATGCCACCGACATTGGGACAACCGCCAATTCCACCCATCCATCCACGTTTGCCGACGTTGCACTGCACCACCGGTCCCCAACATCCGAGCTTCACTATGCAGAGAGGCGATCCGTACTCTTCTGCAAATTGCGCCTGCTCATAGTAGCCGCCGCGATCGCAGCCTTCATGCACGGTTGCGCCGAACAACCATTTCGGACGCAGAGCCTCGTCGAGCGGAATCATCGGCGCGCGGCCGGCGGCCATATATAAAAGATAGAGCAACGTCTCCATGAAATTGTCGGGCTGGACGGGACATCCGGGCACGCAGACAATCGGGATCTTTGCTGCCGATTTCCACTCCCAGCCGAGATAGTCGGCGAGTCCCATACAGCCTGTGGGATTACCTTCCATGGCATGAATACCGCCATAGGTCGCACAGGTTCCAGCTGCCACCACGGCCCAGGCTCGCGGCGCTAGACGATCGATCCACTCACATGTCGTAATCGGTTGACCGGTTTTCGCATCAGTGCCGAAAGAAGCCCAATACCCTTCCTGCTTGTTGTGCTCGTTGGGAATCGACCCTTCGACGACCAGAATGAATGGATGGCCTTTGCCTTCGGCGGCCGAGCGGAACGGTCGGAGAAAATCTTCCCCATTCTCATAGGCGAGAAATGGATTGTAGAAATGCACCTTAGGAATCCAGGGCATGGCTCCGAGCACAATGTCTTCGATGCTTGGTTGACTGGCAGCGGTTATGGCGATCGTATCGCCGTCACATCCTAGTCCCGCCGTAATCCAGAGGATGTCGATTTCCGGAATTGGTGGCTCGGTTCGCGAATTGCTTACCTGAATCGCGGTAGTGTTAGCCACTCGATTCTGCTCCGAGAGACCGGAATTGGGGACGGCCAATAGCCGAAGCGCCGTTCCAAGTGCGTATTCTACAGACTTTCCTTCTAAGCGATGAGCGATTTCCAAGCCAAACCTTGGTGCGCGTTAGGCTGACCTGCAAAGCGGAAGCATTCGCACTGTGGCAGTTTGGCGGACTTAGATCACACTGAGACTCCGTAGCACCGACGCCGAGGAACAAATTTTTCCCGAACGGTCATCTCGCACTGTCTTAGACTGTGCGAAATTCCTCACTTCATTAAGCGCAGGAGCTATAATCAATAACTTGCGACCAGTTAAGCGTGTTGGGCAGCGGACTTGCATTCCTCTTAGGGTACACAGAGGCGAATCTTCCCTGTGGAGCCTGGGTATGTAGAGAACAGGACCAGCGTGATCGTACCGGCCTGATTCCCAAGAAGATGTGGGCGCTTTTGAGCAGAGGCACCCTAGGGGTAAGGGACGCGTCCCTTTTTCTACTCCGACTACTTTTTGTACTTGACGAACAACCCATCTATCCGTTGCCATGTCAAAAACTGAGCGCAAGGACTTTACATGCGATTACTGAGCGTTCGCCTGATTGTTTCCTTGATTGTTGGCATTACCCTGGTGTCCTCCGGCTTTTCCTATTATGAAGTCTTAGCCGAAAAGCGGGCCTTGCGCAGCGATGTAGAGCGTCGCGATGAAATTCTCGGCGAGAGCCTGGCGGGCAACGTTGAGGAACTTTGGAATGTGGAATCGCAGGTGCCCGCTGACAATGTTGCGAAGCGAGCTCCACATAAAGTTCCTAAAGTCCCTAACAAGGTTTCCGGCAATCCACCTAACACCGAACTGCAGCAGCTTGCGCAGCGCTTTGGAAACCGGGAGCATCTGTTGGGGGTGGTCATCTACGACCGGCAAGGCGCAGTCGTAACCATGACTCCGGAACTCGCGAAGACACTGAACGCGAGTCCGCTTCCGCTAACCCAGGTGGTCGGGCTCGGGCGCGAACAGAGCGCGTTTGTCCGGTTAGGAGACGTGCCCGTCCACGTCCTCGAGTTGCCGATTCGCCGCGACGATGAAGTGTTGGGAAGTCTGGCCGTGGTGCATGATGTCAGCTACATCCGCGACCAGATTCTGCTCAAATGGCGCCAGACATTCTTCCGCGTGTTGGCTCAAGTCTTCCTGATCGTTCTCATTACTTTGCTGATTATTCGGTGGAGCATCACCGGGCCGATCGCGCGGGCTGCATCGTGGATGCGCGGGCTGCGCACAGGAAAAATTCCCTTCCACCATGAAGTGCCGGACCTCGCCATGTTCCGGCCGCTGGCGCGTGAAGTGGCGACCATGGCCGAGAGCCTCAACCAGGCCCGCAATGCCGCTGAAAATGAGGCTCGGCTGCGGGAAGCCGGAGAGTCGATGTGGACCGCGGATCGTCTCGCATTGCAAGTCCGTTCGCGCCTGGAGGAGGGTCACCTGTTGGTGGTCTCGAACCGTGAACCTTACATTCATCAGCGGAACGGAAGAGAGATCGAAGTCTTAATCCCGGCAAGTGGCCTGGTCACGGCGCTCGAACCCGTTCTTTACGCATGTGATGGCACGTGGATCGCGCATGGCAGCGGCAGCGCGGATACTGAAGTCACTGATGGCCGCGACCGGTTGCGCGTTCCTCCAGAAGATCCACGCTACACTTTGCGCCGGGTGTGGCTAACGAAAGAGGAAGAGGAAGGCTACTACTACGGTTTTGCCAACGAAGGCCTCTGGCCGCTTTGCCACATTGCGCACACTCGCCCGCTCTTCCGGGCTGGCGACTGGCAGCACTACCAGGATGTCAACCGCAAGTTCACAACCGCCGTGCTTGAAGAAATCGAGAACGTTGCGAAACCCGTGGTGCTTGTGCAGGACTATCACTTCGCGTTAGTGCCGCGGCTGATCAAGGAAAAGCGTCCGGACGCGCGTGTGGCCATTTTCTGGCACATTCCGTGGCCTAATCCGGAGGCCTTTGGCATTTGCCCCTGGCAGCGCCAGTTAGTGGATGGCTTGCTCGGCGCCGACCTGATTGGATTTCACGTCCAATCGCACTGCAACAACTTTCTTCAGACCGTGGACCGCGTGGTTGAGTCGCGCGTGGACTGGGAGCATTTCTCCGTGCTCCGGCAGGACCATCGAACCATCGTCCATCCTTTTCCCATTAGTGTGGCCTTCGGCGAGGATGATGCCGCCGACAACAAAAATGATGGCTCTGGTTACATCGAACGCACAACTCTGATGCGGGGTCTGGGTGTAGAGGCAACTTTCATGGGGATTGGCGTGGACCGCGTCGATTACACCAAGGGAATTCTGGAACGCTTCCTGGCCATTGAGCGGTTCCTCGAAAAATATCCCACGTATCAGGGAAAATTCACGTTTGTGCAGATTGGAGCGCCAAGCCGGACGCACATCAAGCGCTATCACGATCTTTTCGCCGAAGTAGAAGCCGAGGCGGAACGAATCAACTGGCGCTTTCAGGGTGGGAAGTGGAAGCCGATTGTGCTTCTCACGCGCCAGCACAGCCACCAGGAAATCGAACCTTATTATCGCGCCGCCGATCTCTGCCTGGTGACTTCGTTGCACGATGGCATGAACCTGGTGGCCAAGGAGTTTCTTGCGGCACGCCGCGACGAACGCGGCGTGCTGATTCTCAGCCAGTTCACTGGAGCGGCACGAGAGTTGCGCGACGCCCTGCTGGTCAACCCTTACGATATTGATCAGACCGCAGAGGCAATCCGCGCCGCCCTGGAGATGGAACCTGAAGAAAAGCAGTTGCGGGTGCAGCGCATGCGCAAAGTGATCAAGGAACACAACATTTACCGTTGGGCGGGAAACCTAATCACCGAACTTTGTGAAGTGCGCTTGGATGCGCCCGAGGACACCCAGGAGAAATTACGGGCCAGCGCCTCGGTCGGCTGATTCGGCCAACGATGACCCGGTAACCGTTTCCCGGTAGACATCGAATTAGAGATAGAAAATAGAAAGAGGTTACTCGTTGAGGCCGGAAGTACAATCCCATCTTATGCCATTTCTGCAAACAGTCGCAGAGGCATCCCAGGCAGTATTATTCGTCGATTACGACGGAACGCTGGCACCATTCCAGGTTAAGCGCGACCAGGCATATCCGTATCCAGGAGTTGCGGCGGTCTTGCAAGAGATCGTGCGCAGCGGCCAGACGCGATTGGTTGTCATCTCCGGCCGCGAGGCTGGGGAGGTTCAACCGCTTCTCGATATTCACCCTCCGCCCGAAGTCTGGGGATGCCATGGCCTGCAACGTTTGAAAACAGACGGAATCATGCAAATGCTGCCCCTATCAAAACGAACGCGCAACGGCTTGTCGGAGGCCGAGCATTGGGTCGACCACCAGCAACTGCGTGACATCGCAGAATTCAAGAGAGGAGGTATCGCCATTCATTGGCGTGGATTGAACGAAATGGAGATGAAGGATATCCGTGCCCGCGTGACGCTGGGCTGGCGCCCCGTTGCGAAAGATAACGGGCTTGCTCTGCTGGAATTCGATGGTGGAATAGAAATTCTTGCGACGGAGGCCGACAAGGGCGATGTGGTGCGCGCTCTTCTAGATGAGGTCAGCCCGGAAACGCCGGCGGCTTATCTCGGTGACGATACTACGGATGAATCCGCTTTTCGAGCCATGGAGGGCCGCGGCATCAGCGTTTTGGTTCGTCCCAACTGGCGACAAACGGCGGCGCAATCTTGGATCAAGCCTCCTCAAGAACTCCTGGAATTTCTCTACCTATGGCTGAAGGCAAGTCTAAAGCACGCCGCATTTGGCGACGGCGCTGCGGCGGTGGTGAGTGGATGGGAGTAACCTTGTTCCTGTTCCCTTCCCGCCCTGAAAGAGCTGCGTTCGTATTGAGAAAGCCTGTTGTTCGCCAGAAGCTCTCCCAAGTCTTGCCCAATTGCTGATCTAATAGGGGCTGAAAGAACTGAGGAATCTGTGAACGTCCTTCACATTGTTGGCACTCGCCCTAACTTCATGAAAGTTGCTCCCGTCCTGAATGCATTGAAGGAGCGGGAAAGAGTTCGGCAAACCGTCATTCACACGGGGCAGCACTACGACGTAAATATGTCCGATGTGTTTTTTCATCAGCTGGGTATACCTGCTCCTGATGTGAACCTGGCGGTCGGGTCGGGCAGCCATGCGCAACAGACGGCAGAAATCATGACCCGGCTAGAGCCGGTCGTGGTCGAACGCCAGCCGGATCTGGTCCTTGTGTATGGCGATGTGAACTCGACGGTCGCGACGGCACTGGTTTGCGCCAAGCTCGGCGTCAACGTGGGACATGTCGAAGCTGGACTGCGCTCCTTCGATCGAACCATGCCGGAAGAGATTAATCGCCTGGTGACCGATCAGCTCGCGGATTTGTTATTTACGCCTTCCGAAGATGGGGACGAGAATCTTCGGCGGGAAGGAATTGCGGCGGAGAAGATCTTGCGCGTTGGTAATGTGATGATCGACTCGCTGGTGCGCTTGCTGCCTTTGGCGCGGAAGGCCAATCCGCATGGTCTTCCGGAGCGGTATGCCTTAGTCACGTTGCACCGTCCGGCCAACGTCGATGATGGCGCGACGCTGAAAGGGATCCTGGAATCGCTGTTCGAGGTTAACCGGGATTTGGCGGTGTTGTTTCCAGCCCATCCTCGAACGCGCCAGCGGATTGCAGACTTTGGATTGAACGCCGGCCAACTTTGCGTGCTCGATCCTCTGCCCTATGTCGATTTCCTGGGATTGCAATCGCGCGCGACGGTGGTGATTACGGATTCGGGCGGCATTCAGGAAGAGACTACTTATCTTGGCGTCCCGTGTCTGACGCTGCGCGAGAATACGGAGCGCCCAATTACGGTGTCCATGGGAACGAATATGTTGGTGGGCCGTGATCCGGAAAAGCTTCGAACGGAGTTATCACGAGTGCTCCGCGGGAAAGCAAAAAAAGGCTCTGTTCCACCCCTCTGGGATGGACACGCCGGGGAACGGATCGCTGATGTCTTGGCTGGGCGACCTGTGCCCGTGCAGCTGACTGCGTGAATTCAATATGTCAGGGCTAGGAGATCACTTCGGACGCTGTTGCTACGGCAGCGACCACCCTAACTTTGCCTGAACGTAATAGACTGACAGAAACACAACTGTAAAAAAAGTGGCAATTACGAGGATTAGTAATACTCCCTGGCGTATCGTCAAGGATGATTGTTTCTTCTTCCGTGTGTTCATGAATTACGTCTTAGCGCACGTCCGACTCGTACTCTAGCCAATTCCGACCGGGACCTAGGGTTTCACTCCGATCTCAAAGTTCAGGGTAGAGAGAGACAGTCGATATTGGTACTGGGCTCCGACATAGCCAATCGCGGCATCGGTTTGCTGCAACTGTGCCTGACTGAGCTCGACAATTGAGCCCAGGCCAAGCTTGTAGCGCTCCTGGGCGAGAGTTAGCCCCAGGTCGGCTTCCTTGGCGAGTTCGGCCTCCACGCTGACGCGCTGAAACGCCGTGTTCGTTGCCAGCCATGCGGTGCGAACATCACGCACCACCCGGTCACGGAGGTCGCGGGTGTTCTCTACCGCAGCTTTTGCCCGGTAGTTTGCTTCCGATGTCTCCGCGGTAAAAAGAAAGCCGTTGAAGATGGGAATGCTCATATTCACGCCGATGGCGCCGTACCAGCTGGAAATGAAATAGTTAGGAAAGCAGCCGGCGGTGGTGCAGTCCGGACGTACCGGAGTCACTCCCGCCAAGCCGAGAGTGCTGATGGTTGGGAAGAGCTGATCGCGCTGGGCACGGCGGAATTTTTCCGCTGCCTGTTGATCATAGGTGAGCGCCTGCAGATCGGGACGTTGTTGCAAGGCCGTATTGATGAGCACATCCGCATCCGGCGGCGGTGGCGGCGGTGGCGTATCCTCATCGCTCAAGTCGTAATGGACATCTTTGTCGAAGCCAAGGACTGCCGTGAGCGCGGCGGTGGTCGAATCGACGTTGTTCTGTGCGTCGAGGAGCAGCAGCTTGGCCTGCGAGAGATTCACCTCGGCAAAGGCCAGATCCAGATTTGATTTCAGCCTGTTCTTCGTCAGTTCGTCGATCTGATGCTCTGCTGACCCGCGCGTGGCCACAGTTTGTTGCGCGACTTTGAGCAGAGCCTCAGCCTGCAGCACGTTGTAAAAGGCCTGGTCCGTAGCCAGAACTATATCTTCCGCGGTGGCCAGCGCATTGGCGTTCTGCGCTTTCTCCAGGAGCTTGGATGAGGACACCAAATTGATGGTGCGCCCGAAGTCGGTGATGAGCTGACTGAGGGTTGTCCCAGCGCCCGCATGTTCAAGCAAGCGAGGCGCATTGAGCGCTCCTGCGCCGATGCGGCTGCCTTCATTGGCATCGACGGCCGTGATTGCGCCATTAAAATTGGGGAGTTCTGCCGATCGGGTCTCGCGATAGACCTGATGTTGTGCCAGCGCCAGCAGGCGCCCAACGCTGACCCGGGGATTGTTCTTGATCGCCAACCGTTCTGCCTGGATGCGGGTCAAAGGCATTGCGCGGCTTGGCGTTGGACCCGCTTGCGGCGTTTGCGGCTCAGCGGAAGAGGGTGTCTCGGATCCGGCCCGGGGCGGGAGGCTGGCGACAAGCGCCAGTCGAGCCGTCGCAGACCCTACGATACGAGTCTGGCTCTCGGAGAATTGCGGCTGCGGGGCAGAGGGCAAGTTCTCGCCCGATCCCGTTTTGTCAGGGGATTGTGCTAAGCCAAACTCGAGGCAGAATCGCCAAGAAAGATAAGAGCAGCGTGCAAAGTATGAAAGTCTTGGCCCTTGTCATCGGGTTGCCTCTCGATCTCCTCCATAGGGTGCCGTGTGCCTCACTGAGCGCTTTTGGGAAGCGCGACGTTTCCGCTTCATTGCGCTGGCTCCGTCGGCTGCGCTGTTGCGGTTTGCTGATTCCGCTTGCCGTACACCAGCAAATAAGCCGCGGGCACAATAAAAATAGTCAGAAGAACCGACGAAGTGAGTCCGCCGATAATGGCCTTGGCCATCGGAGCATACTGTTCAGCCCCCGTGCCCAGCTTCATCGCCATCGGGATCATGCCAATGATTGTGGCCAGCGAAGTCATGAGGATCGGCCGCAGGCGCACGCGGCACGCGGTTATCACCGCATCAGCCGGAGACAATCCCTCGCGCTCCAGATTGTGAGCAAAATCTACGATCAGAATGCTGTTCGAGTCGGCAATCCCGACCAGCATCAGCACTCCCATGAGCGACATCACGTTCAAGGTGCTGTGGGTCAGTGGCAGAATGATCAGCACGCCGACGAATCCCATGGGTATGGCAAGCATGATCAGGAACGGATCAATGAACGACTTGAACTGCGCCGTCAGAATCAGAAAGAGCAAGAGAAACGAGATGAGAAAGCCGAGCGCAAAACTCTTGAATGAGGCTTCCATGCCCTGCACCATTCCGCGCAGATTCACGCGGACGTTGCTGGGAATCTTTTCCTTGGCCAGAATGTCGCGCACCGCGCTCGTGACGCGCCCCAAGTCTTCTCGTTTGGGGGTAATGAAGATGTCGATAGCACGCTGAATCTGATAGTGGTCCACTTCCGTTGGCGTCAGAACCTGTTTCACATTCACAACATTGTTCAGGACCGTAGTCGGCCTGCCGCCTCCGAGACATGCCCAGGAAGAGTGACCCGTCCCGGGCTGCGGTGGCCCGGAGGGACCGCACGCCATTCCAGCTCCGCTACCCGGATCTCGCAGGGGAATCTGACCCAGGTCGAGCATGTTGTTAATGGCGCCATTGCCATGCTCGAAGAACTGTACCGTGAGGTAGTAGTCGTTGCCGCTCTTGCGATCGACCCAATAATTCGGAGCGATCATGTAATTGGAATTGAGGGCGGTGATGACGTTATCCACCACGTCTTTTTGCGTCAGACCCAACTCGCCCGCGTGGACGCGATCAACGTCGAGCCGCAGAGCCGGGTAGTTCATGTCTTGCGGAATGTAGACTTGGCCGACGCCAGGCAGTTCGCGAAAGCGATTCGCCAAGTTCTGCGAGATGCCATAGATCTGGTCCAGATCGGGGCTGCTGACCTGCACGTCAATGGGAGCCGGCGCGCCCTGATTCAGAATGGCGTCGACCATGGAACCACTGGAAAAAAACGTGCGAATATCCGGAAACTGGCTGGCCATTGCCTTCTGCACCCGATCCATGTACTGAAAGCTGCTGAGCCGGTGCGGTTCGTTTAATGCCACTTGAACGGTTGCGGTATAGGGCCCGGAGTTGGTGGTGTAGAGTGAGGAGAAGTCCGGGACGACACCAATGTTGGAGACAATGCGCTTGAAATCCTTGGGTTCGACCTCATGCCGGATCAGATCTTCCACCTTCGCGACGTATTGGTCCGCTATTTCGATGCGGGTGCCAGTGGGTACCTTGAGGTTGATGGTGAACTGGCCGGCATCGGTCTTAGGAAAAAACGCCAACCCGAGAAGCGGATAAATCGCCAAGCTTGCCAGGAATACCCCGCTTAGCGCCATCACCGTCAGCCCAGGACGTTGCAGGCACCGTCGAACCCAGTGTTCGTAGAAGTCGAGGATCTTATTAAACATCCGGTTGAAGCGGGCATTGAACCGCTCCATCCAGGAGTGATGCTCTGCCACGGTGGGTTCGACTTCATACTCCGCCCCCTGTTCATGCTTGGGAATGTGCTTCACTGCCTTCAGGAAACGCGAGCAGAACAACGGAATCACTGTCATCGCCACTACAAACGAAGCCAGCAACGACAGACAAAAAGCCAGCGCCAGCGCCGAAAAAAGAAACTTGGCCACGCCATAAAGAAAAACGACGGGGAAGAAATCGACCACATCCACCAGGGTTGCGGCCAGGATAGCCAGATTGACTTCCGATCCTCCTACCTCGGCGGCGACCATGGGAACGGCTCCCAGTTCCAGATGGCGATAAATGTTCTCGAGTGAAATCACTGAATTATCGATCACGCGCGAGAAGGCCAGCGCCATTCCACCGAGAATCATCGTGTTGACCGTCCCGCCCATGAGCGCCAGCACCACAAACGCTGCCAGTGCGGATATGGGAATGGAGAGGAGCACAGCTGACGTAGCGCGGAAACTCCCCAGAAAGATGAGGATCATCAAGCTGGTAAGAATCAACCCCAGAAAACCTTCGTGGAGTACAGTATCGATTGCCTCCTTCACGTACACCGACTGGTCAAAGACAATACTGGTCTTCATCTGCTGCGGAATGTCGTAGAGATGCTTGATCAACTGGCGGACACCATCGACCACCGCGATGGTATTGGTATCGCCGCCCTGCTTCATGACGGGAATGTAGGCCGATTTTTGGCCATCAATTCGCACGATGTTGTATTGAATTTGGTGCGCGTCTTCAGCTTTGCCTACATCATTGACTGTGACCCAGGTATCTCCTTTGACCTTGAGCGGAACTTTGCCCAGTTGGTCCATGTTGTCAACCAGGCTGTTGGAGTAAACGAAATAATCGTAGGGTCCCATCTTCACATCGCCCGCAGGCAGGATGAGATTGGAATCGTTCACCGCGCCCACTACGTCCATCGGGCTCAATTGCCGGGAAGAAAGTTTGTAGGGATCGACGTAGACCATGATCTGGCGGTAGATTCCCCCGAACACGCCAGGGATTTCAGCGCCAGGCACGGTGGCGATCTGGTTACGAATTTGGAACTGAGCGTAGTCGTGAAGCTGAGTTTCTGTGAGTCCCTCTCCTTTTACGGTCACCAGCGCCACCGGCAAGCTGGAGGCATCGAACTTGAGAACCACTGGAGGCAGTGTTCCCGGCGGCAAACGCTTCAAGTCGGCAAGAGCCAGATTTGACAGCTCACTTACATCGGCATCGGCACTGGTTCCCGGCTGGAAGTACACCCGAATGATGCTGACACCTAACATGGATCGCGATTCCATGTGATCTACGCCGGCAGCCAGCGTGAAGAATCGTTCCAGCGGGTCGGTGATATCGGTCTCAATGTCCTCCGGCGGCATGCCCGTGTAGAACGTGGCGACGACGACTTCGGGCAGGTTGATCGGTGGGAACAAATCGACCGGCATCCGCGACAGACTGGTCACACCGATGACTAGAAGAGTGAGACAGATCACTATGATGAAGTAGGGATTACGAATTGAAAATCCTGGCATAAAATTTACCAGCGCCCTCAGGGATCGCGTCAGCGGCTAAAGCCGCGCTCCTTCAAAACAGAGTTAAGACCGAGGTGTAATACATACACGTGTGATACATAAGCAGCGCCCCGCTTATTGCGTGCTTTGTGCGTGGTCGTGGTAGTCCATCACGGCAACCGTCTGCGGATGAACTTTTTCTCCCGCCTTCAGTCCGCTGCGGTCGCTCACTACGACTTGCTCTCCTTCATTCACTCCAGAGACAATTTCGGCATCGCTTGCTGTCTGCAATCCAACCTGCACGTTGCGGTCTTCCAATTCTCCATTGCGATTCACCACGAAGACCGTGGTTTTCTCGCCTTCCTGATTCAAAGCTTGCACCGGCACCGTCGGAACATCGTCTTTACGATCGAGCGAAAGCTCGGCGTCCGCATACAGGCCCGGCAGCAGAACTCGCTCTGGATTTTGAACGTCAACTTCGGTGTGCATGGTACGCGTGTCTTCGCGCACGTCGACTGAAAAGCGCGCCACCTTTCCGGGAAAAGTCCGGTTCAGCGAAGGCACGCGAACATCCACGGGATCGCCGACGTGGATGTAGCGAACGTAAGATTCCGGCACCGGAATCACGAGACGAAAAAGATCATCTTCCGAGAGCCGAACGATCGGCATCGCCTGCGTGCTCGAACCCGTGCCCGCCTGCACCAGTGTGCCAAGGTTTGCATAGCGCTGCGTGACTACGCCGGGAAATGGAGCCGTGATTTTCGAATAATCGAACAAGCTCTGATCATGTGCCAGCCTCGCCTTGACCGCGCCGAGTTGGCTCTCGGTTGCCTCGAGCGACGCCTGGCCGGCATCGACTTGGGAGGATGCGGCTAGATCTTTTCCCTGAGCGTCATCGACTTCCTGCTGGGCGACAATCCCGGGCTGACTCTGAAAAACTCCATTGAGCCGCGTATATTCGAGGTGCAGCGCATTGTATTGCGCCTGGTCGCGGGCCAACTCGTGCTGAGCCCGTGTGACTTGATTCATCGCGTTCTTAATTTCCGCCTGATCTTCCTGCAACTGTGCTTCTAGTTCAGGTATCTCCAGAACCGCCATCACCTGGCCGGCTTTTACGCGGGTACCGTAGTCGACCGACAGCTTGCTCACGTAACCGGATTCTTTCGCGTAGACATCGATCTCCTGGAAGGGCACCAGTTCGGAGGACAACGTGAGCTGGCGACCGAGAGACTCGCGCACGACTCTGGTTACGCCGACCGTAACCATTGCGCCGCCGGCCTCAGCCCTTTTCCCGCGGCTCGAACATGCGACGAATTCGACTGCCAGGACTACCATAGTGGCCAACAAAATTAGCTTTGAAGACATGATTCGTAGGGTTGATACTCCGCCGGAACGATCGGCGTGCTTCATCAAAATTTGTTACCAGCTTTCTCTGGCGTTGTTAGCCAGCAGTGTCCCATGAGCGATCCTGTGGTGGTCGTCCCTAACCCATGGTTTTCATAATCTCGCGCAGTTTGGCGACGGAGAATCCGTTTGATCGGCAAAAGTCGATTACCGTCTGTTCCCGACGTTGCAACTGGACAGCAACATCTGGAATCTTAGTGGCAAATTCCCTGGGAACCGTTAGCACTCCGTGGCGGTCGCCGTGCAACAAATCTCCGAGATGAACTTCCATGCCGCCGACCCTGACTGTGGCCTCAAAATCGAAGATGTGGGCGTAGGCGTGAGACACCGCGACACTCCCGGCAAACAGTTGAAAACCCATGGCGCGCAAGTGAGGTAAGTCGCGCACGGCGCCATTGGTCAAATAGCCAATACATCCCAATGCTTGAAGTATGGCGGCGTGCATATCGCCCACGAATGCCCCGCGTCCGGGCGGCGTGTCCAAATCCTCCAAAACGAGGATGCGAGGCGCTGGAATTTGCAGGATGTTGTTCCAGAAACTGGCACGGTCATGGAAGCTTCCGCCTCCGATGGGCGGCTCCCCGCTGCGAAGACGAGCGGTTGCCGCATAGCCCACCATCGGTGGAGAGACTTCGTCCGCGAACATGCAGTGAATGCTGTCATCTGTGAATCCGGTATTCCGCAGCCTGACATTAAAAGTGTCGATCGCATTGGCGACCATACAGGTGTCAACATGACGAAGCGCATCGAGATCTTCTTCACTAAGCAAAGGTTGTATGACCATGCGGTTCCTTTCGTGAGCCGAACCAATCGCAGAGAATCCGGCAATCGGATTACGCCCCACGCACAAGCGCTGACTTCACTGGCTGCGCTGAAACTCGCGTGCGTACGCAGCTACTCAGCCAATTCCATGACTGCAATGAATCTAACAACCATGGTGGCTCCAAAACGCAAAATCAGCAGGAAGGAGGAGGCCGGTTGTAGAGCCAGCTTTCGGAACCCAGAGTCGGGGATGGGATGAAAACAGAAACAACAACGATGGAAGGGCGTGGTGGTTGAAAGAGACTGAAAGTGGAAGCCGGAGCGGTCCACTGGAGTGCATTGCTAAGAAGGCGCTGCTTTTGGATATCTGAAGACTGAGATTTTACGGCGGCTACTTTTTGCGTTTGCGGACCCGGTGTTGTGTAACGAGTTGCAACACTCGCCGCAAGCGCACCAACTGCTAGAACAATAACCGCAATCCGGCATAGATGCGACAGTCTTATTGGGGTGCGGGAGCGTTCCGGCATGTTTATCTCAAGCTGCATTAATCGACGACTTGCATATTGTACACAATCTGCCAGCCTCTCTTTTTTGCGAGGCGAGGCAGAAGTATGATTCTTCCGATTAAGATGCAGCAAACCTCTTCAGAGTCACCTCTGCGGCGCCGCCTCGGCAAGTCACTTCGGTAACAGAATGTTGCCCAGCCACGGGACCGGCAATGCGCCTTGATCCAAGGCGCGATCGTGAAAATCGATGAGCGTAAAATCCTTGCCTTTGGCCGCCTCATAGGCGCGGCGCAAGCGCCACCATTCGCTGGTGCCGACGTAATAGGTAGGGAGTTGGGTAGAACTCAGCTTGGCGCGCTGCAATTTTCCCTCAGCCTCGGCGCGAGTCTGGAAGGCATCGTTCATCATGAATGACATGGCCTGATCGTCTGTCATATTCATGGTTTGCATACGGACGTCGAGAATGGTATTGCCGACGGCGCGCAGCCAGACTTTCAGGTAGCTGATGCGATAGCGTGGATCGTTGTTATCGAAGCCTTGCTGCATCATCACCTGAGCACCATACTCGGCCCACCCCTCGACGTATGCTCCGTTACCGTAGAGGCTGCGAACCAGGCGGCGGGTTACGGGCTGAATTTCGTTGGCGTGCTCGGCCTGAACGTAGTGGCCGGGCAGCGCCTCGTGAATGGTGAGCCACTTCAGCACCAGGTTGTTGTACTCGCGCAACTTCGACTCCGCTTTGTCTTCGGGAATCTTGGAATCAATGGGCGTGACCCAATACTGCGCGTCGGCATTCGGATCGAGTGGCGGGGCACCGTGGAAACCAGCCACCGAGTAGATGCCGCGCATGAAGACTGGCGTTGGGATCACTTTAAGGTTGTCGCGCGATTTCAGCGAGACGATTTTCTTATCGATGATAAATTGCCGGATGCCGACGATATCGTCTTTCACGGTCTGCATCAAGTCGCCGCGCTTGGGATGATCGTCGGCAATCTTCTGCAGCACTTCTCCAATGACTTTGTTCTCGCGCTCCTGGGGGCTGAGGCTGGCATGGTCGTCATGATCGGGAAAGTATTGTTTGTGCAAGGGCAGCGCAATCTGGAGCATCTCTGCTCGCGTCTTCTTGAGTTCGTTCTGCGCATCAGCGAGGACCTGGTCAGGAGTGATCGGGGTTTCCATGACCAAACGGAATTTCTCTGCATAGAGCTCTTTGCCCAGACGCCACGTGCGGCCGGTCCTGCGCTTCGCCAGATCATCCTGCAGCCAACGGGAAAAATTCTTGAGCGCTGCAACTGCATTGGGCGCAACCTGATCGAACTGGGTTTTCAATTTCGATCCCGCAGGGATGGCGGCGGCGATCGTGTTCTGAATCAAATCGACATTGCCGTCGTTCTCCTCGACTGCGACCTTGATAAAAATGGGGTCGGCATCGACCAGCTCACTGCGCGCCTCTTCGAGGAAGCGCGGGGTAGCGGCCATGCGCAAAAGGATATGGCCGAGTCGGACATCCTCGGGAGCATAGTCGTCGGTGAGCGGTTGAAAGAGCGCGCCGCCCAGGAGTTCCACATACACGGTGGGATTGTGCTTGTAATTTTGTATGCGGTCGAGTTCGAGCAGGTTGAGGGCGATCTGGTCGTCGATGAGCTGCCAGTCTGCGGCGTCCTCGACGCCGAGTGAAGCCAGCGGAGTCTCGGTGCGGAAACGTTCGCGCCATTCCGCATAGACGCGTCGCTGTTCCGCCATTCCGGCGGAGCTCACGTCGTCAAGCAGCGCATCGAGGGCGATGGTTTTGCCTGTCTTCGGATCGACGTGCTGGTGGTACCCGGCTTGCGAGGCGTTCGAGGGCGAAAGCGCCAGCGTTTCATGAATAAACTCTTCACTGAGTTTGGCAAATTTGGCGTTGGCCTGTTCGGATGAAGATGCTTTGGAGGTCTGCCCCATAAGAGCACTTGAGATAAGAACACAGACTACGACCGGGAAAAGTTGCATAGCGCTCGATTCTAGCAGGATGCAACCGAGCGATTCCAATCGTCTTGATATTGACGCACTTATCGTGAACCGAGCTCACCATAGCTCGGAGAAGTCGAGGGCAACTTTGGTATACTCAACTTCAACTAAGTCTGCGGATCATCTGGAAGAAGGTAGCGATGGTGGAACGAAGGACGGTTAGATTTGCGGCGCTCCTGCTTCTGTGTTTTTCGGCCTCGGCATTGGCTCAGCAGAATACGACTTCCGCATCGTCGTCATCGTCACCTCACGCAACTCCCAATCGCAACGCCGAGATTACGATTCGTGGTTGTGTGAGCGGAGGAAAACGATATACGTTCGTGCAAGCCAGTACGGGAGCGATGTTTGCGTTGACCGAAGAAACGACCGAAGAAACGAGCAAGGAAACGACCGGAAAGACGACCAGACAAACTGATCGCTTTGCTCGTGTTCAAGGAAAGTTGATAGAAGTGACCGCAAACGAATTTCCGCCGCAGGGCAAGTCGAATGAATTACCCAAGCTTCAGGTCAAGCGTCTTCGTGTCATCGCGAACAAATGCCCTGCAGTTCACCGCACCACTTCCACGGGGACGAGTCCGTGCTTGGCAAACCAAAAACCGAACGTCCCGGCCACCTCTCCGAGCACAAAGCCTTATGTCGACCCGGGGACCGAGACCCAGACTCCACCTTCCGAAAATAATCCAAACATCGCTGGCGATTCCGGCGCTCCCAGTCCGGGTACCGGCAACCCACCGTGCCCGCCCCAATAGTGACGGCGCTGCCAGAATAACCCGCCGGAGTGAAGTTAGAGTCCGGGTGGCTTCTGCATCCAAAAAACGAAAGCGCCCCGGACTCAATTGAGTCTGGGACGCCCGTCGAACAGCCCTCCCCCGAAGTCTGCTCAATTGCAACTGTATCTTCCCTCTCCAAATTCGTGAATAGCTCCGCCGTGCCATGCGGCGCCCAAAGGTAACCTGCGATGGCGGACCTGCTTTCCGGACGCGCCACTGGTTTTCTCCTCCGCAGTTGGAATGTAATCCGCTGAAGCTTGTTTCTTACAGTCGAAGATTAAACGCAGGTCGCCGCACACGTTGTTGCGTACCTCGACGCGCACGGTGTTCATGTTGTCCCGTAAGTTCAACACCTTCTACGGCCGTTGGTTATCTGGTGGGCTCACCGCGCGCTGAATAGAGTTCAAGTTAAAGGACTCTGTGATCCGGCGTCCTCTTGAAACCCCCTCGAGAGGTAGATATGCCCTTCCGTTTACCCAGGCAGACGCGCGAAAAGCGCGCCGGTCAAACCATTTTCTTACATAGCGCGGCTCTGATTGCCGTTTTGCTGCTACTCTTCTCATTCAACGCGTGCGGGGGTCTGGCCACGCCCACCAGCGCCAGCACTACTCCACCTTCTACACCGCCGAACGCTCCACCGGCTCCAGCACCCAGCCTGACCGTTTCCGCCGCGCTTCCTTCGGCATCGGAAGGCTCAACTTACACAGGGACCATCACCGCAACTGGCGGCACAGCACCCTACGTTTTCTCAGTCTCCTCTGGTCAGCTGCCCACAGGACTGCTTCTGGGAGCTTCGACGGGAACCATTTCAGGCATGCCAGCGGCGGCCGGAACCTTCGCATTTTCTGTTTCGGTCTCCGACTCCAAGGGATTATCAAAACAGCAATCCCTACAGATAGCGGTCGCAAACAATCAAGGAAACTCGTTCTTCAACGTCCAAGCCAGCAGCGGCTGGATCCCCGCTGGGCAGGGCCCACCGGATTATGATGACTGCAATCCATGCGGTCCCTACATTACCTGGGGCATTCAACAAGGAATCAATTCGCCTTCCATGGATGGAAACGCAACTCAATTTAATATTGGCGGAACGGGTCCCAACTGGGATGTTCTTTTCTACAATCACCTGATCGGCGACTCCTCGTCGCAAGGTATGCCCGACCAGAATCACACCATCACTCCTAATCTCCACGATTTCACCTACGACGTGTATTTCTATGGAAGTAATCTGCAGCTCGCCGAGGCCCTTGAGTTCGATGTCAACCAGTTTTTTGACGGGTTGAGCTTCATCTGGGGCCACAACTGCTACATTGCCGGCGGCAACGTATGGCAGCTTTGGGACAATATCAACGCCCGCTGGGTTTCCACTAATATCCCCTGCAATCCGGTCAACAACCAATGGAACCATCTGACCATTCAGGTCGAGCGCACCGCAAGCAACCAGCTGTGGTATAAGACGATCACTCTGAATGGAGTGTCTAACAACGTGAATGTCTATTACAACCCGGGCTCGGCCCCTGGCTGGTGGGGCATAACAATCAACTATCAGATGGACGGGAACTACCAACAATCGCCCTACATAGTCTACGTTGACGACTTAACTTTCACTTACGAATGAGCTAAGCGCAGAATCAATTCTGAAACTGTGTGCGCAGATTTATCGCCACGAAGCATCCGGCACGCCGGAACCAGGAATCAGGCCAACCGACAATAGCAACGAAAAAAGAGGTTACAATCGTGACTTTGGAGGAGTCTCGCCCGCGACGGGCGCGCCATGAAACTTTCCGTCGTCATGCCGGTGTACAACGAGCGCGATACGCTGCGTGAGGTGGTAGAGAATGTTCTCGCGGTTCCCTTGGAGATCGAACTGATCTGTGTGGATGATGGATCGCGGGACGGCTCGCGCGAGATCTTGTCCCAACTGCAGTCCGAGCATCTACAGATTCGTGTCATTTTGCAGCCTCAAAATATGGGAAAGGGAGCGGCGCTTCGGCGGGGCATTCAGGAAGCCACGGGTGACTTCGTCATTATTCAGGACGCCGATTTGGAATACGATCCGGTACAGTATCCGCTGATAATCGAGCCCCTGGTTCAGGGCAAGGCGGACGTTGTCTTTGGCTCGCGATTTCTGGGCGGCGCGCCGCATCGTGTTCTGTATTTCTGGCATTCTGTCGGCAACCGGGTTCTTACCCTGCTTTCCAATTGCCTCACCAACATCAATCTTTCGGACATGGAAACCTGTTACAAGGTCTTTCGGCGCGAGGTGATTCAGTCGATCCCGATCGAGGAAAATCGCTTCGGTTTCGAGCCCGAGATCACAGTGAAGGTGGCACGGCGAAACCTGCGTATTTATGAGGTGGGAATCAGCTACTGGGGCCGGACCTATGAAGAAGGCAAGAAGATCGGATGGAAGGATGGCGTGCGAGCCTTTTATTGCCTCCTGAAGTACTCCCTAAAAGAATCGAAAACAAGAACCGCCAAACAGCCAGTTCACGCCCCGGATAGTTCAACCGTGGCGCAATAAAACTCGCAAGATAAAATTCGCAGGAATAGCTTTTGGCGTGAGTTTATTGGTGGCCTTGCTTCAATCGTCCCTGAAGGGGGTCTGCACCTTTACGGACTAACCCCGAATCCTTGGAGGCGGGAGATGCAGCAAAGTTGATCGGCGGATTCGGTTTGTCTTTGCTCGGAGCGAACGCCGCCGCCGGCTTCTTTCCTTTGGGTTGGGATGACGTCTTTGACGATGTTTGAGACGGCGGGTGGGATTTGAAGGCGCTCTGATGCTCCAAGGCTTGCAACTCTCGGGCGTTGGCAGCCGAAGCCGTGTTTCCCATGCCCGGAGTCTTGCCGACGGGCAAAGGCGCGCTCTGTTTCACCTTTTCGGAGGACGAAGGCTTCACCTTGAAAGTAGTATTCTGCTGCGCCAGTCCACTGCCAGTGATGGCCGTCAATATCAGAGCAGCCGTTAAAAAAAATCTCATTCTCATCATCCTATTCGATGCCCCAAAATGCCCTTGGGTTTAAGTCCCCTTGCCCGTTCCACGCCCGCTGCCGGTGGAAGGTCGCGACTGTACTATCCTACCCCCCCAAGGGCCAAAAAGCACTCGATAGAACGTAACCGGCCACTGGTTACAGCAGTGGTTCTATTGAGCGCCCGATTTCACACCCGAGAGAGCCAATGATTGACTTCAACTATTTTGTCTAAATTATTGTATTGTAAAGGCTTAATGTCTTATCATGCTGGTCTTTCAAGGGGTAATGTGGATTTCGACCCGTATGTATCTGGCGATTGCTGATTGCGACTGGTCAGCCTGCCCTTGTTCTCGCTCCATAGTTCACTGAAGTTACAACGGTAATGGAATACCGAGACCATTCTCAGCATGTAAGATAATGAATCTGATGGCTTCGGGCTGGAAAAGCAAGATGGCGCGCGTTTCCCGTATGGAATGGGACGAAGTTCGCGTGCGTGCGCTGCAGGAAATCCACAAGCAGCGCGACCTTTTCATCCATCGCATGGGAGTGCGCCGCGAAGCCGTGCGGTTCAATGGAGATTCGCCAGCGCGACCCGGACAATTCTTCTTCCTCGGCATCGAGTGTTCAACTCCGGAAGGTGCGGCACGCGAAAGTTCGGTGCGCGCCGGGTTGTTACGCAAACATCTCCCGGACGCGGCTTCTGAAATTAAGCATGAAGCCGATGAGATCTGCGGCCATCGTTTTCGACTGTTGGGCTATGACAACCTTGACTTCACTTCCAGCCCAATGGATTGCCGCAATGGCAATTTCAAGGAAATCGATTGGCATCTTGATCCCGTGCACGGGAAGCGGGTTCCCCTCAATCCGTGGTTCAAAATTCCTTTTCTGGAGTTTGCAAAGGTAGGGGACCATAAGATCATATGGGAATTGAATCGGCACCAACATCTGGTGACGCTCGCAAAAGCCCGACTGTTGACTGGAGACGAGAAGTACGTTGGCGAACTGGTGGCGCAGTGGCACAGTTGGATAGCCGCGAATCCCTATCCGTTGGGGGTCAACTGGGGAAGCACACTGGAAGTGGCCTTCCGCAGTTTATCGTGGATCTGGGTGGATCAGTTGCTGGCGGGAACTCGTGAGTACGCGCGTTTGCACGCTGAACTTTTGCCGGCTCTCGCGTTTCACGGGCTTTATATTGAGCGCTATTTGTCCGCGTATTTTTCTCCCAACACGCACTTGCTGGGAGAAGCCCTTGCGCTGCTCTTTCTCGGCACTTTGTATCCGCAAATCCCGCGGGCGGCGCGCTGGAGGGAATCCGCCTGGAAAATCGTGGTGCAAGAAGCGGAACGGCAGGTGCGTCCGGATGGCGTTTACTTCGAGCAGGCGCTGCACTACCACGTCTATGCGCTCGACTTCTTTTTATATGCGCGTTTGCTGAGAGCCCGAAATGGAATGGAGATTCCCACTGCCTACGACGGGGTACTGGGGCGAATGCTCGATGTACTCGAGGCTCTTGCGCAGGCAGGGCCGGCGGAGGGCTTTGGCGACGATGATGGAGGACGGTTGTGGAATCCGCGACGCAACCGGACAGAACACATGACGGACCCTCTGGCCTTAGGAGCTGTGATGTACTCGCGTGAGTTCTCCGCGGCCCAATTGACAGAGGAGGCCATCTGGCTGTTTGGGAATCAGGCCGTGGATGCGCTGTCGCGGAAATCGCAAAAGCAAACGACGCCGTACGCGCATTCGCTCGCATTTCCCGATGGCGGGCTCTACGTTCTGGCGGATTCGGACCCGTATGCGCAAATATTGGTGGTGGATGCCGGCCCGCAGGGGATGGGACGCGCAGGTCACGGACACGCCGACGCGCTCAGCTTAAGGCTCGCCATGGATGGACGGCGCTGGCTGGTGGACGCCGGGAGCGGCGTCTATATCTCGAATGATGCAGCCGAGCGCAACGCTTTTCGCGGAACTGGAGCCCACAATACCCTGCGCGTGGATGGGCTGGATCAGGCGGTTCCCGCTGGGCCGTTTTCATGGACTGACATTCCGGCCACACAAACGGAAAAGTGGATTGCCGGGAAAAGCTTCACTTACTTTATGGGCAGTCACAATGGATATACACGGCTTAAGGACCCCGTAATACACCAGCGCCACATTCTAAAGGTCGCGGGCGGGGTATGCCTGGTGCGAGATATCGCGCTCGGCCGGGCGGAGCATGAGCTCGAAATACTATGGCACTTCGCGCCCGATCTCGTAATTCAAAACAATGTAGTTCGAAACAGTTTAGTTCGAAACAATGTTGAAGCTGTCGGTGCTAGACAGGTTGAAATATTTAGAGCTGGCTCCCGGCCGGGAGAATCGCGGCTTAGTCTTGTCGTGCCGGAAGAAACCATTTGGCCGACTGCGATGGAAGTTACGAAGACTGTGGTTTCTCCGGCTTACGGTACGTTGCAGCCAGCGCCTCTGGTGCGGTGTCATGGGCGCGCACTGCTACCGGCGGAAATGGCGACGGCGCTGGTTGCTGACAGAGTAAGCCGGCAGGAGGAGGAGCGGCCCCCTAACGATGGTTTCATCGATTCTCTGACCCGACCGCCTCGCCCACCGCGTCTGGCAAGCATCGCGCAAGCTTGTGTGCAGGTATACGAACTCGATTATCATTATGGTAGCGAGAGGGACGATTCTAGAGAGAGCCATGCATTCTTTTTTGCGCTTAGCGATAGCAATAGTAATGAGGCGTGGAGTTACGGTCCGTGGTCTTCGGACGCGCACGTACTCTATTGCCGCATCGAGAACGACGAGCTCGCGCAACTGGTTGTAATCGGCGGAACCCAGGTCTCGTGGCAAGGACGACCACTTATGCAGTCAGCGGCACCATCTGAATTTTTGGAATGGCGCAGACAGGATAGGATGATGAATTCGTTGCCAGTCGAGCTTTCGATTACAGCTTCGTTTGAGGAATTGCCAAGTTTCTCATCGGCAATTCCGTCTAACCAAGCATCCTCTAACGAAAGTTCGTCGAGCCCAACGTCATCGCCTTACGCGGGGAAGCACTGAATGTGCGGGATTGCCGGAATTCTTGAATTCGGACGTGACGCGCGGGCGAGCACCTCAGCTCTACGCGAAATGTGCCGCACAATCACTCATCGCGGACCCGACGACGATGGTTTCTACACCGATGGCGCAGCCGGCATCGGGATGCGGCGGCTCAGCATCGTCGATGTGGCCGGCGGCCATCAGCCGCTCTCCAACGAAGACGGCTCATTGTGGATTGTATTCAACGGCGAGATTTATAACCATCTCGCCTTGCGCGAGCAACTTATCGCGCGCGGGCACCGTTACAACACCCACAGCGATACCGAAACCGTCGTCCACCTCTTCGAAGAATATGGCGCCGATTGTGTACAGCACCTGCGAGGCATGTTCGCCTTCGCCATTTGGAATCACAATACCAAAACGCTCTTCATCGCGCGCGACCGTCTGGGCATCAAGCCCTTGTACTACGAGTTGACGCCTCAACGCCTGCTCTTCGGATCGGAGATCAAAGCGCTGTTTGCCCACGGCGCCATCCGTCCCAAATTCAATCGCACAGCACTGCCGGAGTATCTGGCGTTCGGATATTTGTCGGGCGAAGAAAGCTTCTACGACGGAATCCTAAAGCTGATGCCGGGACACACCATGACGGTCAACGCGGATAGCAAAACGGAGATCAGGCGGTACTGGGACCTGGATGCGTCGTCTACCCACCAATCCCGCGACGAAAGCTACTACGTCAAGGGTTATCGCGAGCTGCTGGAAGGCGCGGTCAGTAGTCATCTCATGAGCGATGTGCCGTTGGGCGTGTTCCTGAGCGGCGGCGTCGATTCGAGCGCGGTGGCCGCGCTGATGACAAAATTGCGGCGTGAGCCGGTCGAAACATTTTCCGTGGGCTACGCCGAACAGAGCTACAGCGAGCTGCCCTTTGCTCGTACCGTGTCGGAGCATATTCACTCGCGGCACCACGAAGTGCTGCTCAGCGAGGAAGATTTTTTTGGAGCGCTCCCGCACTTACTCTGGCATGAAGACGAACCGATCGTGTGGCCTTCAAGCGTCTCTCTCTATTTTGTCGCTCGCCTGGCTCGCGAACGGGTAACCGTCGTGCTGACTGGAGAAGGTGCGGATGAGACTTTGGCAGGCTACACTCGTTACGCTTTCACCTTGAAGAATGTAGCCATGGATCGCGCCTATCGCAGCGTGATCCCAAGCATTGCGCGCCGTGGATTACGCAATACTCTTGCCACCTCTTCCGTGCTGGGAGCAACTCTGCGCCGGAAACTGGAACACACGTTTCTCGCCAAAGATGGAAATTCCTGGGCTTCTTTTTATTTCGACAATTTCTTTTCCGCCTTCGGCGAAGCGGAACAGAGTGGATTACTGACCAACGACTTCGCGCGCGAGGCGGCGCCCAGCACAGCTTATACAAACGTGCTCTCTTACTGGGAACATTCGTCGGGTGAAATTCTACAACGGCTGCTCTATACAGACATCAAGACTTATCTCGTAGAGTTGCTTATGAAACAGGACAACATGAGCATGGCCGCGTCCATCGAAAGCCGTGTGCCGTTTCTTGACCATGTGCTGGTTGAATTCGCAACCCGGATTCCGCGCGAAGTGCAGATTCAAGGGCTGGCGGGCAAACGGATTCTCAAGAAGGCAGTGAAGGATCTTCTGCCGCACTCGATTATGTACCGGCAGAAGCTGGGATTTCCGACTCCGTGGAGCGGGTGGCTGGGTGGCCCGCGGTTGCAGACGATTCGCGACATGCTGCTCGAACCCCGCAGCATCAACCGCGGATACTTCCGGCGCGAAGCCGTCGAAAAGCTATTTCACGATCACTTCTCGCACCATCGCGACAATCAAGACCGCATCTGGCGTTTGCTGAATCTTGAGTTGTGGCATCGAGTTTGTCTGGAAGGCGAATCGCACGCCGAGGTTGGACATCCCGCGATGAAGTTGGCTTTGACGCAATAGCGGACTTTGGCCTTTCGACCCTATATACGCTAGTAGAGTGCGCATCCAGAGAACGCCCGCTTCCGCTTGTCGCGAAAAACGTTTATTTGTTCTGCACGCATGTGCACTTCGAACAAGATCAGTTGCAAAGCGAGCGCGTGCCCGCTAGAGTACGTCGAAGCGTGAAGGCACGCCGCATTCAGGATACGTATCACTTCGAAAGGATAAGAAATTGAAGATTTCGCAAAAAGGCCTTTACGCACTGCAGGCGATAATGACCCTGGGGCGCCGCTACGGAACTGAAACGATAAGGATTCGGGACATCGCGATAGACAGCGATCTGCCGGAAAAATTCCTCGAATTGATTCTGCTCGAGTTGAAGAACGCGCGCATCGTGGAAAGCGTTCGCGGCGCCAAAGGCGGCTACCGTCTGCGGCGAGCACCCGAGGAGATCAAGCTCGCCGAAATCATTCGCCTGGTGGACGGGCCGCTCGCGCCCTTTGGCGACGCCGACCAGTTGCGCGGTCTGATCACTACCGATCCCGACCATCGCGCCCTTTATAGCGTATTCCTGGAGGTGCGCGATGCCGCGGCTAAGATACTGGAGAGCACGTCCGTCGCTGACATTCTCGACGAGGGCTCAAAAGCCGGCAAGCGACCGAGCGCAAGAACAAAGAAGAAGGCTAAGAAACGCACGACAATCTCTATCGTTCACAATGAGGCGGCAAATAAATTGTCGTCGTAAGCGGCGGAGACTCGCGCTAGAGTGAAGGTCTTAGCTATTGTCGTTCTGCCTCAGCCTCAAGCTAAAACCGCCTCGTACTCGCCATAGGTGCCTTTGAAATCGGTGATTTCATGGCTGCCCTCAAAGTGCCAAATTCTGGTCGCGACTTCATCAATCAGATCCTCATCATGCGTGACCAGCAACACTGTTCCCTGGTAGCGCTGCAAAGAAATATTGAGAGCGTTGATGGACTCGAGATCCAGATGGTTGGTCGGTTCGTCGAGTACCAGCACATTCGGTTTTTGCAGCATCAACTTGCAGAAGAGCAAGCGCGCCGCTTCCCCGCCGGAGAGTACATCGGTGCGCTTTTCGGCGTCATCACGCGGGAAGAGCATTTGACCCAGTATGCCGCGAATCTCTTCGGTCGAAGCCGAGGGATCCCACTGATGGAGCCATTCCAGCACCTTGATTCCGGGCTCGATCAGCGCCTTGTGATCCTGGGCAAAATATCCAACGGCGGCTTCATGTCCCCAGATAACTTTTCCGGCGTCGACAAAAGGGCCATCGTAACCGCTCGTCTTTCGCAGTTCCGATTCCGAGACCGTGTGTGAGTTCGCGAGCAGCGCATTCACCAGCGTCGTTTTGCCGGAACCGTTGCGGCCCATGAGCGCGATTTTTTCCCCGCGAAGCACGCTCGCGGTGAAGCCCGAGATTACTTTGGCTTCTCCGTAAGACTTTGTGATGCCCTCGATTTCGAGTATGTGCTTGCCGGAGGGCCGCTTCTGCTCGAATTTCAAGTAAGGACGCTGGATGTTGGACTTTGCCAACTCAGTAACCTGCAGCCGTTCGACCTCTTTGCGCCGCGACTGGACCTGGCTGGAGCGGGTTCCAGCGGCGAAGCGGGCGATGAACTCGTTCAACTGCGAAATTTTCTTTTCGCGTTGCGCGTTTTGCGATTCGATCTGCGACCGAATCTGCGTCTTCGCGATCACCATGTCATCGTAGGTTCCGGTGTAAGTAATGATAGTTTCGTAATCGATGTCAGCGATGTGAGTGCAAATCCCGTTCAGAAAATGACGGTCGTGCGAGATCACGATCAGTACGCCTTCATATGCGTTAAGGAAATTCTTGAGCCAGTGGATCGAGTCGAGATCAAGGTGGTTGGTAGGCTCGTCAAGCAACAGCGCCTGTGGATGCCCGAATAGAGCCTGGGCCAGGAGCACGCGCATCTTCTGCCCGCCAGGAATCTCCGACATTTGGCGCTCGTGCATCTTATCGGGAATGTCGAGGCCCTGCAGCAGAATCGCGGCATCGCTCTCCGCGGTATAGCCGTCTTCTTCGCCAACGATCCCTTCGAGTTCGCCGAGTTTCATGCCATCGGCATCCGTCATCTCGTGCTTCGCGTAGATGATTTCGCGTTCTTCAAGAGCGGCCCACAATCGCCGGTTGCCCATGATGACGGCGTCGATGACACGATACTTATCGAAGGCGAATTGATCCTGGCTCAAGACGCCGAGCTTCCGCGGACGAACAACCGTCCCCTTCTGGGGCTCGAGTTCGCCGGTCAAAAGCTTCATAAACGTGGATTTGCCCGCCCCGTTGGGACCGGTAAGGCCGTAGCGCTTCCCCGGACTGAACGCGGTGGAAACTTCGTCAAACAGAACTTTGGCGCCGTAGCGCATCGAGACATTGCTGACTGAAATCATGATCTTTAGAGAACTGCGGGAATCGATCCTATCGGAAGAAGACGCAACTGCTGTTTTGATTAGAGTATCACGTCCCTTTTTCGATTCAGGAGTTAAAAGCTCACCTCGGGGAACACTGAGGTCCCAGACCGAAAAAAGCGACTACCACCAAGCTCACTAAGTTTCACGAAGGAGAATCAGGAACCGTGTTAGCCTTTTCAGACTCCTATTTCCCGAAAGTGGCGACGATGAGCGATTCTCGGCCTTCCCCTGTTGATCTGCAGGCAATGGCGCGACAAGTCATGCTGGCCCGCGGTTTCGAACCGAATTTTCCGCCGGCAACGCAGCAACAGCTGGCGGAAATCAGAACTCATCCACCGCAATTGACTCCTTCCGATAAGCTGCGAGACCTGCGGGGACTGCTCTGGTCTTCGATTGACAACGATACCTCGAAGGACCTTGACCAGATCGAAATCGCCGAACGACTGCCCAATGGCGACGTCAAGGTGATGATCGGCATCGCCGATGTGGACGCTTTTGTTGCGAAAGATTCTCCTATAGATCAGCACGCGGAACGGGAGACGACGAGCGTCTATACCGGAGTAACCATTTTTCCGATGTTGCCGAATGAACTCTCGACGGGCGCGTCTTCACTTCTACCGGACCTAGACAGGCCTGCCGTAATCACTGAATTTGTGGTCGATGCTACTGGCCTGATAAGTTCCAGCAATGTGTACCGAGCAATCGTCTGTAACAAGGCGCAGCTGACTTATAACGCGGTCGGACCGTGGCTGGAGGGCACGGCACCTGCTCCTCCTAAAGTGGCCGCGTCCGCGGAATTGCAAGCCCAGCTCAAATTTCAGGATCAGGTCGCGCAGGCGCTCAGGAAATTGCGCTACACCAACGGCGCACTTAACCTCGATACCGCCGAAGTAGTCCCATTGCTGCTCAACCAGCAGGTGACGGGTGTCGCGACAGTAGAGAAAAACCGCGCCACTGAGTTGATCGAGGATTTCATGATTGCCGCCAATGGCGTAGTGGCGCGGCTACTGGAGAAAGTTTCTTCTTTGCGCCGCATCGTTAAAAACCCAGAGCATTGGGATGGCATCGTGCGGCTGGCGCAGGCGCAAGATCAAAGTCTAAAGTTGCCGACGCAACCTGACTCCAAGGCGCTCAATGATTTTCTTGTGAAGCGCAAGGCCGCCGATCCCGATCACTTCGCCGACCTCTCGCTTGCGGTAATCAAGCTGATTGGGCCGGGCGAATATGTATTGGAGCGTCCCGGCAATCCGGGGCAAGGGCATTTCGGACTTGCCGTGCAGGATTACACGCACTCGACCGCACCCAACCGGCGCTTCGCCGACATGGTTACACAGCGGCTAATCAAGAGCTTGCTCGACGGAAAACCCGGTCCTTATTCCGATAATGACCTCGCCGCCATCGCCGCAAACTGCACGGAAAAGGGCGACGCGGCGCGAAAAGTGGAGCGGGAAATGTCGAAGCGGTTGGCCGCCGTGGCAATGAGCCATCGCGTAGGCGAGACCTTCGATGCCATCGTCACCGGAGTCACTCCGAAGGGGACGTTCGTTCGTGTATTGCGTCCGCATATCGAAGGGTTATTGGCGCAGGGAGCACAGAGGTTGCACGTGGGCGACAGGCTACGCGCGAAGCTGACGCGGACGGATGTGCAGCGCGGGTTTATTGATTTTGCGAAAGCGTAGGTCTCTGATCAACCCCCGGTGCCGCCATGTCCCTCAATTGTTCCGCTGCTCCTTTAATTCTGTAAATCGCGTAATTCTGTAAATCGCGTACCATGTTCCTGCCATCAGGCTGCCGGAGAGCACACGCATAAACGTGTGCATGGAAACGAAATAGCCTGCGTAACCGGCGCAGCCGATAACCTGAAAGAGTAACCGCCCGGCGGAATAGACGCGACGAAAGTCAGGTGGGGACAGCCGTTCGCGCCAACCGCGCACGCGCTGAAGCTGCTCTTTAATTGGTGTCGGCTCGAAACGTCCCTCAAAGTTAGTTCCACCGCGCTCACCCGGGATGGCTGGCAAAGGTTGTGGGCGCACGTCGAACCCGTTTCCCGTCACACGGATCATAGGAACCTCGCGATAGGAACCTCGCGAGAGGAAGAATTCAAACAAATACTTGCAAACCCGCCTCTTCTGGAAAAGTTGTCCTGGCGCGTGCTCGGTTTGTGGAAAATTGGAGTGGGTGGCGAAACTGTGCAATCTTTTGCCAATCTATGGTCGTCAGGCTGTAGCATTAGCCTTGCCAACTTTAGCCGCTCTTTTTCTCCAACTCAGCCCAGCGCTGGTAAAGCGCGTCTAGCACCTGTTGGGCTGCATCCAGCGCAGCTTGCGCGCTTATGAGACGCGTCGCATCCATCGCATGGGCTGGATCTTCTAGCTCCGCACGTTTGGCTTGTACTAGCTGCTCGGCTTCTTCCACTCGCTGCTCGATGGTTGAGTACTCCCGCGCTTCCAGGTAGGAAAGTTTCTTTTTCGTGGCGATCGTCGCTGCCGATGCGGAATTGGGCTTCGCCTGCGACGCCTCTGATGCGGCGTCTGGCGCCGAGTCTGATTTTGGGCCCTGCGCCTGCCACGCTTCCCATTGCGCATAGTCCGCGAAGGTTTCGGCGTCGCCTTTCCCGTTCAGTCCGAGGACGATGGTCGACACGCGGTCGAGCATGTAACGGTCATGCGTCACCAGCACCATTGACCCGGGGAAACCGACCAAGCTTTCTTCCAGGATTTCGAGGGTTGGAATGTCGAGGTCGTTGGTCGGTTCATCGAGCAGAAGTATATCGGCGGGCTGAAGCATAAGCTGCGCGATCAGGACGCGGGCGCGCTCGCCTCCGGATAGGCGGCCGACGGGCTGGCTGAGTTGCTCGCCGGTGAAGAGAAATCGCGCTGCCCATCCCGCCACGTGAATTACGCGATCGCGATAGACGACGGAATCGCCGTCGGGCGCGAGCGCGCGGCGCAGGGTTACGTCGGGATCGAGAGTGCGGGTCTGGTCGAAGTAGACGATGCGCAACCAATCGGCGCGGCGAATCTCGCCTCCGGTTGCAGCAAGGTCGCCCTGCAGCAAGCGCAGCAGGGTCGTCTTGCCGGTGCCATTCGGGCCGACGAGGCCGACGCGCATTCCGGCGGTGAGGATGAAGTTCAGGGCTCCGAACAGGGCGCGGGTTTTCGTTGTGTCGGTTCCCGTTGTGTCGGGTTCGGTGTTGGCTCCCGGGGTGTTAAGTCCGAGGCTGTAGGTGACGTTTTCGAGTTCGATCAGGCGCTTAGTCTTGCGGTCGGTGGCGGAGAAATCGATTTGGGCTGTGGTGCTGCGGGTGCGCGCATTCAGGTCAGCCAGCTCTCCCATAAGTTCGCCGGCTTTGCTGATGCGGGCTTTGGATTTTCGGGTGCGAGCTTTCGCGCCGCGGCGGAGCCATTCGATTTCTCCGTGAACTAGATTCTCGAGTGCCTCGTGACGTTTCGACTGCGCGCGCAGGAATTCTTCTTTCTTCTCCAGAAAGTCGCTGTAGTTGCCGTGGACCCGCAGCGAGCCATCGGGATAGATGCGATTGAGTTCGACCATGTCAGTGGTGACGTTCTCGAGAAAGTAGCGGTCGTGGCTTACGATGACGCTGGCGAAGGTGGCTTGCTCCAGCAGATCTTCGAGCCACGTGATGCCCAAGAGATCGAGATGGTTGGTGGGCTCGTCAAGCAGAAGGATGTCAGGATGTTGTACGAGAGCTTCGACAATCGCCAGACGCTTCTGCCAGCCGCCGGATAACTCAACGGCTGGCGCTTTGAAATTTTCAAAACCGGCGCGGCCCAGAGTTTCGGCAAAGCGCGCCCCGCGCTCGGTTCCGGAGACGCCGCAGCGATCGAGCGCGGCTTCGACGACCTCGCGCACAGTAGTCTCCGGCTTGAACCGCGAGTCTTGCTCGACGCAAGCCAGACGGGTTCGCTTGCGGAACGATATTTCGCCGCTGTCGGGATCGAGTTCGCCCGCGAGAATTCTCAGTAGCGTGGATTTACCTGATCCATTGGGGCCAATCAGGCCGATGCGATCTCCGTCAGAAATGCTGAAAGTAACATTCTGGAAGAGCGGATTGGCTCCGAAGGCTTTGGTGATTTGCTGCGCGTTAACAATAGGCGCCAATGAGCTGCGTCTCCAAAATTTGAATGTCTTGACTGAGAGTAGCAGTTAGGAGGCGTTCGATGGTGAGTCTACGGGGCAATCACCTTTTTTGTGAGATCCTCGGCGGCTTGCGCAACATTCTCAGGCTTGCCCAGATCGCGCCAATAGTATTCGTCGGAGCGGAAGGCTAGAATTTTTTCGCCCTGAGCAGCCAGACGCAGATAGGTGGTGACGCTCGAGAAGCCTCCATCTTCGGTCATCATCGTAAGCAGGCGCGGGAAAATGACGTGGATCCCGCAAAAAGCCAGCGCAAGCTTTTCCTGGCAGCCCCCGACAAGTTCCGGCTGATTTCCGCCGACCTGCCGGCCACACAGTTGAAGGCGCTCGTCGAACAGCAGGTAGCGAGAGGTCTTGCGGTCTTGCACGGCGAGCGTCGCCAGGGCTTGATTTTTCGCATGAAATTCCACCATGCGTAGTAGATCAATCGTGCTGAGCACGTCGACATTGTGCACGATGAAGGGTTCTTCGGGGCGGCGAGAATGGCTGAGAAAAAAGTGAGCGGCTTTCTTCAGGCCTCCGCCGGTGTCGAGCAAAACATCCTCGCGCGAGACCTCAATGCGCATGCCGAAGTTCTTGTTCGCTTGCAGATAATCCACCACCATGTCGGCGAAGTGATGCACATTGATGATCACTTCGCTGACGCCAAAGCTGCGCAGGCGCGAGAGCGTGATTTCCAGCAGTGTACGGCCATTGATTTCGACGAGCGCCTTGGGACGTTCGTCGGTGAGCGGCCGCAGGCGCGTGCCCAGGCCGGCGGCCAGAATCATTGCTTTCATGGAAGCATCGCTCTGATAGAACCTGGCGCTTTCATCGATTCAGCTGCTCTTATTCAGTTGCTCCTGCTCGCGGTGACGCACCACGACTTCTATTCTGTCTTTAGATTTGCCGCGCAGGTGTTTTGCCAATTGCTCGGCGAGATAGACGGAGCGATGCTGGCCGCCTGTGCAACCAAATGACACCATCAAATGTTTGAAGCCGCGCTGCTGATATGAGCTCACGCTCGCATCCACGAGTGACATGGCACTGGCTAGAAACTGGTGCACGCTCTCCTGCTGATCGAGATAGTCGACGACCGGCGCATCCTTGCCGGTGAGGGCTTTGAAGCGCTCTTCCCGCCCGGGATTCGGGAGGCTGCGTCCATCGAAAACGAAGCCTCCGCCATTTCCGGTATCGTCGAGCGGCAAGCCCCGGTGAAAGGAAAAACTGAAGATACGCACGGTCAGTTTCTCGGTTTTTGCAGCTTCGAAGGTAAGGCCTTGCAACTTTTCGGACGCCACAATGTTTTTGAACGCCTCCATTAATGCGGGCAACGCGATGGGCAACTCGACATTGTGCAGCAGCCAGCGCAGGTTTCTTAAGGCGAAGGGCACGCTTTGCAGGAAATGCTCTTTGCGCTCGTAGAAGCCGCGAAACCCATAAGCGCCCATCGCCTGCATAATGCGAACGTAAACGTAGGCGTAGTAAAACTGCATGAACGCGGCGCGATCGAGATCCAGAGAACCGGCCAGTCTGTCGAGATAATGATCGAGCAGTTGTTGACGCAGATCCGGCGGCAGATCGGCCTTGGCGTCATACAAAAGAGAAGCGATGTCATACTGCAGCGCACCTTTGCGGCCGCCCTGGTAGTCGAGGAAAAACGGCCGCAGGCTGTTCGAGTCTGGGCTCGGCTTTGGGCCCTCAGGTTTGCGCATCATGATGTTGCGTGACTGGAAATCGCGATACAGGAAATAGTCGCGGCTGGCGCTCAGCAGGAATTTCGTCAGGCGGCTGAAATCATGTTCCAGGGCCTGTTCGTTGAAAGGAATGCCGGCGAGCCTGAGAAAGTAATACTTGAAATAATTCAGATCCCACGCAATCGACTGGCGATCGAAGCTGGCGCGCGGATAGCAGACTTTATAGTTCAAATCGCGTCCCGCTTCGACCTGAAAGCGCGGCAATATCGCTACGACTTTGCGATACGCCGCAACCGCCTCGGGAGCAATCGCCGCACCGTCGCGATGGCCGGAAAGAAATTCGAAGAGCGTGACGTTACCGAGATCTTCTTCGAGATACGCGCCCTGGCTCAGGTCTTCCGCGTAAATTTCGGGCACGGCCAGATCGTGGCGGCGAAAATGGCGCGAAAACTCGATGAAAGCGACATTCTCTTCGCGCACGTCATAGAGAATGCCGATGGCGCTAAGGTTGTCACTCGCAAGCCGAATAATCTTCCGGCCCGAGCCGCCGAGCTGGCCCTGCAACTGTTCCGCCCGCTCGACCGGGACGTGGAAATGCTGCTCAAAGAGTTTCTTTAAGACTTCCATCAAGGCTAGATTGAGCGCGCCGATACAGCATTAAAGATAACATCCAGGGCCGCGATTTCTCGCTGGCTGTCCGAATCCTCGTAAGAACTTTCGTCAAGGGCAAGAAGACGGCCTGGGGCGGGCGCTGAGTAGCTCTTCAACGGCGACGGTGAAAGATCACAGAGACGCGTGCTCTACGTCACACAGTGTGCTGCAAACCTCGTAGACAATGGTGTAGTCGAACGGGGCTGAGGCGAGCGCCGCCATCCGCCGTAAGAAGACTCCCACGGAAATTCAAGTTTGAGGACCCTATATGGCTGCAAACCCTGTTTCCACATCCGAACTGCAACTGGTTACGGAGCCTAAAGCGACGATCGAGGAAAAGATCGCGGAACTTCGCCACAAGCGGACGGAGATCGAGCTTGGAGGCGGCAAGCAGCGTATCGAGAAACAGCACGCCGATGGCAAACTCACGGCGCGCGAGCGCGTGGTAAATCTCGTCGACCAGGAAAGCTTCCAGGAGATCGCAGCATTCGCGAAGCATCGCTCCACCTACTTCGGAATGGCGGACAAGGACCTGCCGGCGGATGGAGTGATTACAGGCTGCGCGACCGTCGATGGCAGATTGGTTCACCTTGCCAGCCAGGACTTCACAGTGGCCGGGGGCGCGGCCGGCGAGGTGCACTGCGCCAAGATCACAGCCATGATGCAGGCGTCGCTCAAGACCGGCAGTCCCTTCATCTTTATTAATGATTCAGGAGGAGCGCGAGTCCAGGAAGGGATCGATAGCCTGGCCGGGTATGCCTCCGTGTTTTACAACAATACTTTGCTTTCCGGCACGGTACCGCAGATTTCTATTATCTGCGGCCCCTGCGCGGGAGGCGCGGCTTACAGTCCCGCGCTGACGGATTTCATTATTCAAACCACGCGCGGGCGGATGTTCATCACCGGCCCATCGGTCATCAAGCAGGTGACGGGAGAGGTGGTTTCGTCGGAAGACTTGGGCGGCCCTGCGGCGCAAATGAACCGCTCGGGCGTGGTTCATTTGATTGCTGAAGATGATGCCGGCGCACTTTCTCTGTGCCGCCGTCTTTTGAGTTTCCTGCCGTCCAACAACCTGGAAGAGGCTCCGCGGCTGCCTTACAGCCTTGTGCCCGAGAGCGATTTAGAGTTGAATCAAATGGTTCCGGTGGATCCAAAGATCGCTTACGACGTTCCGTACCGTGATCACCCGCTTGCTGGATTCCGAGGACTTTTTCGAGATTCAGCCTGGCTTTGCGGCCAATGTCGTAATCGGATTCGGTCGTATCCAGGGGCGTGCCGTAGGGATTGTCGCGAGCCAGCCTAAAGTACTGGCCGGCGTGCTGGATATAGACGCGTCGGATAAGGTGGCGCGGTTCGTACGCTTCTGCAACGCTTTCAATACTCCCTTACTGACCTTCGTGGATACTCCGGGCTTCCTGCCGGGTGTGGAGCAAGAGTATGGAGGCATCATTCGACACGGAGCGAAGATGCTTTTCGCCTACTCGGCGGCTACCGTTCCAAAGATAACGGTCGTGTTACGCAAAGCCTACGGCGGCGCTTATATCGCGATGTGCAGCAAGGAACTGGGGGCCGACCGGACGGTGGCATGGCCCACGGCTGAAATCGCAGTCATGGGCGCGGAGGGCGCTGCGGAGATCGTCTTTCGCCGCGAAATCGATATGGCGGAAGATAAGGAGCATCGGCGGAAGGAACTTATCGAAAGTTACCGCTCGACTTTTGCCAATCCGTATGTAGCCGCTGGCCGTCGACTGGTGGATGACGTAATCGAGCCCTCTGAAACCAGGAAGTACCTCGCTCAGGCTCTGGCAGCGGTCAATTCGAAGCGGGAATATCGCCCACCCAAGAAGCATGGCTTGATTCCACTGTAGGAAGATTTCGATGGCGCATATTTACATTTTCATTGCCGCGCTCGTAATTGCCGGGTGGGCGGCGGCGTATATCGGTTCGCGAGGCGCTGTGAAGCGCACGTGTGAGCAAATGCGCGCCGATCTTTGCCTGGACGATCGCTTGGACGACCTTCGCCTGGAGCTTCAAGGGCAAATCGATGCGCTGTATGAAAATGTTAAGAACCTGAACCGAAGGGGCGGGACCTCTGCTCCGGCTTCCACGATTGCAATGGCGGAAAAGAAACAGGCCGTGGTTGCGAATCCAGCGTCATCATCAACTGACGCTCAAGCGCCAGAAACGGGCGCGTCAGCGGAAGAGATTACGCCGGAAATCCTGCGGACGCTCACCGAAACCATTACGGCTCTGCTGGGCAGGAAGGTTCGTATTCGCTCGGTCAAGATATTGCGGACACCAGATGCGGCGGAGAATTCGTGGGCGCAGCATGGGCGCGCTGTGATTCAGGCATCGCACAACCTCGTGCAACGAGGACACGAACGATGAGTGGGCAAGATCCGATCAGCCCGACGTTTTTAGGGCACGGCGCCAGCATTCCTATGGTGTTTCGGAGGAACCGCCGGTGAAGATCCAGATTGTGGTCGGCGGGAAGGCTTATGAAGTTGAGGTCGAAGTCGAAGGCGCTGAGGTTCCCCATGGAGTGTCGAGGCATGGAGCACCAGGCCATCCGCACGAAACGGGGCCGTTGCAGTCCAAGCTCGTACCCACAGCGCCCAGGCCGCATGCGCATGCGGAAGACGATGCCGATGAATCAAAAGTCTGCCGCAGTCCCGTGGCAGGAATTGTGGTTCGAACCTGCGTGCAGCCTGGACAGACGGTGAAGTTGGACGATCTGCTGGTGGTTCTGGAAGCCATGAAGATGGAAACCAGTCTTACGGCCCCGATTGCGGGAACAGTTAAGTCGCTCAAAGTAGCGGCGGGGGAGGCGGTCAAACTCCACCAGATATTGGTTGAATTCGAATAGTTGCGGCATCCGGAAGTAAAACGAAAGAAGGAAGTCAATAAGAAGGACAGTGAGTTTTATGTTACTAAAACCATTTGTGATGAATCGTTATGGCCGGATGGTCTTTCCATGTAATTTCTTTCCGGAGTTGGATTTCTCCGTCTTTGAGTCGCTGAACCAATTCAATACCATCATCCGACGAGACTTCGGCGAGAAGGCGCCGACCGAAATGGAAATCGTGGGACGGGTCCGGGCGGAAGAGTATAAGACCCGCTACGAAATCTGCCGCGACCTGGCGTTGAATCTCTTCTGGTCTCAGCGCTTTGTCCTGACCATGTACGAGAAACGGCCGACGCGCTGGGGGGACATGCCCCGGCACCGGAACGATATCTTTTTGCCCGTGTACAAACCGCGGGACGCGGTTGGGCTGGCCGCAGCCATCGAAGGGGGCTACCTCAGGCTGCCGGCAATGTGCGATGAAGAAGTCGAGGACAAGAGCTTCCGCATTCTGCTTGACGTGTTCAAAAACAAGCAAGGTGCTGGCGGAGAGTTCAGGGCGATCAAGCCCACGGTGGAAGAAATCCTCGCCGATCCCAAAAATCTCACCTACCGACTGCTCACTTATGACCGCGACTTTCCCGACTACAACTTTGACGAGGTCATCGACTGCATCCATACGAGCTCTGAGCTCGAAGCGCTCATGCGGCAGTCCATGATTTTGCATAATCAGTATCCGTGGGACCCAACGACGAGCGCCAGCGTGGAAGTGGGCCAGTTGCAAGATGACGATTACGTAGTGGCGTTCCACCCTCGCAACAGCGATGTCACTCAGTTCATCCGAAGGGTCAAACAAAACGGATACTCGGAACCTCGTTCGAAAGATCGGCTGCGTTCTTCCCTGCCCTTGACGCTAGCCTTGAGCGAGCCAGAGAAACCCTATCCTCCAGTGATTGTGCGTGACAACTTCGCGGTTCTGCCCCGCATAGAGGCCATTGCCGTCTACGAGGGCGAAGTAACTTGCACTAATAAGGACCTGATCAGCAACCACGCTTACTGCTGGTCGCGCATGACCGAGGAAGATATTTCCGGGAAGACGGGAATCGAGTCGCGCTGCTATAGCGAGTTGACTCTGGAAGAAATGTCTCTGCTGGCCGTGCGGGAGGCGTTGACCAAGTCCGGGCGGAAACCCGAGGAGATCGGCGCAGTCTTATTCTGCAGTTGCACGAGCACAAGGCTCATTCCGTCGGTAGCAACATGGTTGTCAGGAGAGTTGGGACTTCGACAGACCCATAACTCCTCAGACATTGTAGCGGCGTGTGCGGGCATGTCGTACGGCTTGGCGGAGGCGATCCGGCTGCTGCAGGAGATCAAGCGTCCAATCATCGTAGTGTGCGCGGAAAAGTTTTCCGACAAAATTGGGACGGTGCGAACCTCGCGCATGATCTTCGGCGATGGAGCGGCAGCCATGGTGCTGGCGCCGGCGCCTGAAGGGGCAGCGTCGGACATCGAGGTGTTCCAGACTTATGCCGGCGGTCCCTGGTCGGAGGTGAACTCCATCATCTGGCCGAATCCAGAGTTTGACAACAACATCACTGTGTATGGGCCGGAGGTGAAAAACCTGGCCAAACGCTATCTCGTGCAAATGATCGACGAACTCAGGGCCTTGCCCCGGATGGATGGTAAAGAGGGCTCGATGATGGATGCGCTCGATCTCATCGTCCCCCACCAAGCCAACAAGAATATGGTGCTGGATTTGGCTCAATCCGCTGGCGTTGCCGCCGACCATCTCTACTTCAACATTGAACGAGTCGGGAACACGTCTTCCGCCAGTATTCTTCTGGCGATTCACGACGCCGTGCGGGAAGGAAGAATCGGCCGGCCGATGCGTGTCTTCGCGCCCGGCTTTGGCGCGGGAGCAGTCGGCGGCTATGTGGTGATGCAGGTGGATCCAGCAATCGTAAGTTGCAACTCTCAGGAGAGGACTAAATCTATGGCAAACACTGGAAGCAACGGAAATGGCATGAATGGAAATGGCATGAATGGAACGGCCGCGCTGCACGGAAAGGTTGCGTTGGTGACGGGCGCTGGCCGGGGCATTGGACGCGCGATCGCCGTCGAACTCGCCCGGCGTGGTGCGAATGTGGCGCTCGATTACCGGTCCGATTCCACGCACGCAGAGAGCGCGGCCGAGGAAATTCGTGCCCTAGGCGTAGAGTGCATCACCATTAAAGGTGACGTCTCGAAAAAAGGAGAAGCCGGCCGCATCGTCAAAGAAGTGCTGGATAAGTGGCAGCGGTTGGACATCCTGGTCAACAACGCCGGCATTACCCGCGACCGATCAATGCGCAAGATGACCGAGGACGACTGGGCCGAGGTCATCAACGTGAACCTCAATGGCACTTTCTATTGCACCAGCGCTGCCTTGCCGGCCATGATCAACCAGCGCTTCGGGAGGATTATCAACATCGCTTCCGTTGTCGGGCAAATGGGGGCTTTCGGCCAGGCGAATTATTCGGCCAGCAAAGGCGGCATCATCGCCTTCACCAAGACTCTGGCGCTGGAAATGGCCAAGTTCAACATCACCGCTAACGCGATTGCGCCGGGATTCACTTCTACGGAAATGGTCGAGGCCATTCCTGAAGAAATCGCTGCTCAGATCAAAGCCAAGATTCCATTGGGAAGATTTGCCGCAGTCGAGGAAGTCGCAAAGGCGGCGGGCTTCCTGGCGGCGGATGCGGACTATATCACAGGGCAAGAACTGAACGTCAACGGTGGCTATCACATGTAGGGAGGGCTGTGATTTGAGTCACTGTACCTTTTCCGAAAGAGGCGTTTGATAGCAGCGACATCGTCAAGAAGGAAACATGACAGCAAACGGACATGATTACGATCTCGTGGTGATTGGCAGCGGTCCCGCGGGCCGAAACGGGGCTATTAGCGCCGCGAGAATGCGCAAGAAAGTAGCAGTTGTCGAGCGCAAATGGCCGGTGGGCAAGTTTCATGCCGGAGGTGGAACCATTTCGAGCAAGACGTTGCGCGAAGCGGTTCTCAACCGACTCCGTCAGGGTATTTTTAACGGGCACGCAGCCGAAGATAAAAATGGCGGCAAGAATCACGTCGGCATGGCGGACCTGACCGGTCGTGTCGAAGCGGTAATTGCCAATGAAACCGAACTCATCAAGTCGCAACTGCGGCGCAATCACGTGGATATACTTCAAGGCGAAGCCGCGTTCGTTGATTCGCATACTATTCAATTTCAAACTGGGCCTGGGGAAGGACCGAAGTCGATTACCGCCGACAATTTTCTGGTGGCGGTAGGTACACACCCGGAGAGCAACGATCAGATTCCGTTGGACGGGCGACGAATCTTCAATTCAGACCAGTTCCTGTCGATCCGCGAACTGCCGCGCGATCTAATCATCGTGGGCGCGGGGTTGATCGGAATCGAGTATGCTTCGCTGCTTGCGGCCCTGGGAACGAACGTCACTCTCGTCGATCAGCGCTCGGCGCTGCTGAGTTTTGTCGACCGCGAGATTATCAATAATTTCTGCTCTCAGCTTCGGCAACTGGGCGTGACTTTTCGGCTGGGCGAGAAGGTTGTGCGGTGCGCGGTCGATTCCGAGAATTGTGTCTCCGCCAAACTCGAGAATGGCCAAAGCATCTGCGGTAAATCCCTTCTCTACACGGTAGGTCGGCGAGGAAACACCGACCGGTTGAATCTTGCAGCCGTCGGGCTAAACACGACGGACAGCGGCAAACTGGAAGTGAACGAACAATTTCGTACGGCAGTCCCAAACATCTACGCGGCCGGCGACATTATCGGCTTTCCGGTGGAAGAGTTGTATTACGGCAGCATCTCGATGGAACAGGGCAGGCTTGCCATCTGCAACATGTTCGGCTTTCCCGCTGTCAGCCGGCCGCAGGTTTTTCCCTACGCGATTTACGCCATTCCTGAGATTTCCATGGTCGGCCAGACCGAACAGAGCCTGACCGAGAGAAAGATTCCCTTCGAAGTCGGGATCTCGCGCTACACAGAACTAGCCAGGGGACAGATTCTCGGCGACCGGCAGGGATTCCTCAAGCTTTTGTTCAATCCGGACTCTCTCAAAATTCTCGGCGTTCACATTATTGGCGAGGGCGCAGCAGAGATCATTCACACCGGGCAAGCAGCCATAAGTTTCGGAGGTACGATCGAATACTTCCGCGATACCGTTTTCAACTATCCCACGCTGGCGGAGGCGTACAAGGCAGCCGCATGGGATGGACTGAAAAAAGTAGGCCTGGCGCTTTAGAATTGTTCGCAATGCCGGTGGCCCTTGCGCCGACCCAATCTGCAACCGGAATTGAAGAGCGTTCACTTATGGGACTGTCTTTCTTGGGCGCAGATCACTCCTTGGTGTCCTTGACAAAAATGCCTGATGAATTACACTGCAAGTAATGCCGCAATGCAGCATTGCTCGCAGCAATGGCGTGCGATGCAGTAGCGACTAGAGCAGGGTGGAGTCGTGCTGCAATGCGCAAGGAGAACATTCCGTGAACTGCGCCGTTTCGAACTCGGAGTTGTCGAGAGCTGGAGGGAAGTTAGAGCAAATGGCTTTTACTCTTGAGGGCAAGACAGCGCTGGTGACCGGTTCCGGCCGCGGCATAGGCCGGGCAGTGGCAGAAAAGCTTGCGGCTGCGGGCGCGGCGGTAATGGTGAATGACCTCGATGAAGCGGCGGTAAGCGAAACGAAATCCTCACTTCGCTCCAGCGGGCACCGCGCCGAGCAAATCGTCGGAGACCTTACCGACCCGGGCTTCCCGGGCAAAATCATCGATGCCACTCTCGAAGCTTTTGGTTCCGTGGATATCATCGTCAACAATGCGGGCTATAGCTGGGACAGCGTGATTCAGAAAACCACCGACGAACAATTCCAGGCGATGCTCGAGATTCACATCGCCGTCCCGTTTCGAGTGTTGCGGGCAGCTTCTACCTTCATTCGTGAAACGGCGAAAAGAGAGATCGCGGCCGGCAAAAAAGTGATGCGGAAAGTCGTCAACATAACCTCGATAGCCGGCACCGACGGAAATCCGGGACAGACAGGCTACTCCTCGGGAAAGTCGGGAGTCATTGGACTCACAAAGACTCTCGCCAAGGAGTGGGGACGCTATAACGTGAACGTCAACGCTGTCGGTTTCGGACTTATCGAGACTCGGCTGGCTCAACCCCTCACCGGGGCCGAATCGAACATAGAAATGAAGGGGCACAGCATTAAGATTGGGGTACAGCCGGCCATGCTGGACTCCGTGAAACAGGCGTGCCCGTTAGGCAGGCTCGGCACCAGGGAGGAAGCCGCGGGGGCAGTGCTTTTTTTCTGCTCGCCGCTATCAGATTACGTGACCGGTGAAGTGCTCATCTGTGGCGGCGGTTTCCACTTTTAGGCAAACCCGCGCTAATCATCCTCTCCCGTCCTCTAAACAACGCACCTGCGTTTGCCGTGCACCCTCAAAGATTTTTCGATAACGTCAATCTCTATTTTGCGTTTCCCGAAACGCCCCCGGACTCATAAACTTATTGTAGGGTCGAGGCTACCGTCACATTCTATCTGGGGTGAGAATATGAAGAACGCCTATCGTCGCACCAATGAGGAAGTCCGCCGGATTTGCCGGGACATCAGTGAGCAATCGAATGATCGCCAGCAGTTGCAAACTCTTGTCGTCCGTCTGCAACAGGTGCTCAGCCATGAAATACTCAGCAAAGCCACATTAAATCAGCATCGCGTCGATATACGAACGCTGAAGGCCACAGCGCAGAGGGATAATCCTTTCGACAGGATCATGATCGGATAGTGCCAGCGTAAGTTTGGAGTGCTGGGAAGGCACCTCTTCGGTGCATTGTTATTGATCAAGTTCAGCGGCGCCAGCCGACGCGACCTTGGCTAACTCCTGTTTGTGATGAACCAGCAGCAGCGCCAGGGCGCACGAACCGAGCCGCGTCAGCGGATTGTCGGAACGTTGGACAAGGATAATCGGGACCCGCGCACCCACGACCAGACCCGCCACCTGCGCATCTGCCAAGCGCTCAAGTTGCTCGACCAGCATGCTGCCGGCTTCGAGGTTGGGAACGAGGAAAATGTCCGACTGACCGGCCACAGGTGAAACCACTCCTCTGCTCTTGGCCGCTTCGGACGACACGGCGACATCGAACTCCAGCGGCCCGTCGATTTCAGCGCCTGTGATCTGACCGCGGTCAGCCATCTTGCACAGAACCGCGGCATCCAGTGTGGAGGGCAGCTTCGCCGATACGTTGTGTTGCGCCGAAAGCAAAGCGACCTTCGGCACTGGGATACTCAGCGCATGAACCAGATCGATAGCGTTCTGCACTATATCGCGTTTTTCTTCCAGCGTTGGAAAAATGTTCAGGACGGCGTCCGTGACGAACAAAGGCCTGGGCAAGCTGGGAACATCCAGGGCAGAGATGTGGCTCATCCGCCGCGCCGTACGCAATCCCTGCTGGGTGTCGACAAAATGCATCAGTTCGTCGGCATCAAGACTACCCTGCATCAGGGCATCTACCTTCAGTTCTCGCGCCATTGTGACTGCTGAGGCGGCGGCGGCATGACTGTGCTCTGTATTTACGATTTCGTAGGATGAAATATCGAGCTGCGCCTGCTGCGACGCAGCAAGTATTCTCGAAGCGGGGCCTATCAGGACGGGAACAATCAGCTGCGCATTAGCTGCCTCGATTGCTCCGAATAACGACAGCGCGTCCACAGGATGAACCACAGCCGTGCGAATTGGCGCTCGCCCGCGCGCCGCCTCAATGAGCTTGCGGTAGTGCCGTCCCCGCTCCAGCAGTTTGACTTCGGGCAGAATTACGCGATCGCGACAAATCTTCTCCGTGGGGGCGATGACTTCGGCCGTGCCGCTGATCACGACTTCGCCTTTCTGATTAATCGCCTGGCAATCGAGAGTAATCCGGTTCTTCTCGGCAACTTTTTCGGCAACCCTTACAGTAACGGTGATGGTATCGTCGAGACAGACGGGACGGCGGAATCTAAGCGACTGGCCAAGATAGATTGCTCCAGGTCCGGGAAGCTGGGTTCCAAGCACCGTGGAAATCAGCGCGCCTCCCCACATGCCATGAGCGATGATGCGATGAAACATGTCGCTCTTGGCGAATTCCTCGTCCACGTGCGCGGGGTTTACATCACCCGACATAATCGCGAACAGTTCAATGTCTTTGTAGGTCAGCGTGCGGACGATGCTGGCCGTATCGCCGACTTGCAATTCGTCAAAGGTGCGATTCTCGATTCGATCCACGGCAAGCCTACTGGACGCTGCTATCACCATTTCGAGGTTAGTTTTCTTCTCAATTTTTGCTTGACATCTACAGAGGAAAGACTATCATGGACTTATGCTGCATTGCAGCATCATTCGCAAGAATATTACATGAGGAGCAAAAGATGCCTACCCCCAAGAAGTCAACCAAAACCTCTAACGGTTCAGCCAAGAAGAATGAAGTCGTCGAGGCCTTCATCCCGTTGTACACGAAGAACGTCGAACGCCTGGCCGAATTGCAGAAGAAGTCGCTGGACATCGCCGCCGAACAGAACGCCGAACTAATCGACGCCTGTAAGAAAGCTTTTCACTATATTCCGGAGACCCCAGGACTGTTTCTCTTCGATCTCGTTGGACAGACCTTCGAACGCTTCGTTGAAACTCAGAAGGGCGCCATCGACCTGGCCGTGGAGCAGAGCCACGTCGTGGCCGGCCTGGCCAAGGAACGCGGCGGCTCAGCCACTAAAGTGGCAGAAGGTGTGACTGCCCTGTTCCAGCAGTCCGTCGAGCATGCGGTTGCGGCCCAAAAGAAAGCTCTCGATTATTATGCGGAGCAGCACAAGGCGGTTTGCGAAACGGCCAAGAAGCAGTTCCACATTGCCAACAATCCTGCGGCTGACGCCTTCCAGAATGGCATTGATGCCTTGATCCAAACGCAGAAGACGATGCTTGACATCGTCTCCAAGCCATTCAAGAGCGGCAAGGTCGCGTAAATCAGCCTGTAAATCAGTCGCGCGAATCAGTTGTTATACTACGGATTGGCAGACAGCCGTCACAGTCTGGCTGAGGCGTGTTCGACTATTATCACAGGTCCGAGGCTGTCTGCGCTCGGAGGCCTGGCCATAGAAGTCCCGGGCATAGAGGAGTTTGAAAAATGGGCGATGAACAAGCGGCGCCAGGCAAGGCGCAGGAGAAACAGTACGATCCAATGAACGCTTTCCGAGACGTCCGCGATACTTATCTCGATGCATGGGCGAAAGCGATGGTGGAAACAGTAAATACGGATGCGTATGCACAAACCACGGGGATGATGCTGGATACTTACCTCTCCGCCTCGTCTCCGTTTCGAGAAGCTGTGGAGAAAGCGATGTTGCGCGTGCTCGAGCAATTGAGCATGCCATCGCGCGCTGATTTCATAGGACTGGCAGAGCGAGCCACCAATATCGAAATGCGGCTTGACGACATGGACGCCAAGCTGGACCGCATTGAAAAGTTGCTCACTAAGCCAATAGCGTCGCGCCGGCCCACAACACGGAAGACGGCAGAACGAAACCTGCAGGACAAGCAGAACACGAAAAAACACAGTAAGCAGAACGGCGGGGGAGCGCAGTAACAATGGCAGACGCCGCGGTTATGATCGACCCATTTACGGAGCTAGTGGAAAAGCTGACCACCTTCAATAAGGCGGTGACCACAAAAACCGCCATCGCCCAAACGCCGAAAGAACTGGTGTGGACGCTGAACAAGGCTAAGCTCTACCGTTATATTCCTGTTGTGCCCAAAGAGCAGCGCCATCCGGTTCCGCTTCTGATGGTGTTCGCGCTCATGAACCGCCCGTACATTCTTGATCTTCGCCCTGGCCACAGCTTTGTTGAGTTCATGGTCAAGAGCGGCTATGACCTTTATCTGCTCGATTGGGGAGCTCCCGGCCCCGAAGACAAGAATTTGAAATTTGATGATTACACGCTCGACTACATGCCGCGAGCGATCCGAAAACTTAAGACGATTGCGGGCGTGGAAGAGTTCAGCATGCTCGGCTGGTGCATTGGGGCCATCCTGACGACGATTTACGCGTCCTTGCGGCCCGACGATGGACTTCGAAACCTGATTTTATTGACGGCTCCGCTGGACTTCTCTGACAAGAACGCCATCACCTTCGCCCGCTGGACCGACGAGCGCTATTTCGATGTGGACAAGGTTCTGGCAACGTTTGGCAACATGCCCGGGGAAATGATCGACTATGGCGCCAGGGCGCTGAAGCCGGTCGAGAATTACATCGTCAATTACCTCAAGCTCTGGGACAACATCGACAACCCTCACGTCATAGAAGCCTGGCAAGCTATGAACACCTGGGTGACCGATAACATTCCGCTGGCCGGCGGCGTGTTCCGGCAACTCATTGTCGACCTCTATCGCCATGACCGGTTGATGCGGGGAGAGATGATGATCCGCGGCGAGCGCGTGGATCTAAGCCGGTTGCGCGCTAATTTGTTGACGGTGATCGCCGAGGGTGACCACATTACGCCGCCCTGCCAGTCGAAAGCAATTCTGTCGAAGGTGGGCAGCAAAGACAAAGAACTGTTCAGCGTCCCCGGCGGCCATATCGGAATCATGGCTGGTAGCGGGGCCCACAAGCGCACATGGCCGATCATTGATGGCTGGCTGGCGTCGCGGTCTAAGTAGCTGGGCTTGGGTTGGAGTTAGACAACCCCAGTGGGAAACCTTGTATTACGGCGGCAGGACCCTAACCCTAGCCACGGGTGACAGTGCCGATACACTGTGACCCTCAGGACCACTGGGTTACAGCCTACATCATCGCTCAAATTCTTTTCGCCACTCGTCGCGCTTTGCTTGAACGTATTTCTTCGCGTCGGCGATTCGTTCCTCTCGGGTATGGCCGCTGGGCCGATAATGCCCCTTGAGGCAGTTACATTCCCAGCAGGCTACGGCCGTATTTTCGGCAGATTCATCGCCGCCAGCGTCGCATGGGACGATGTGGTCCATCAAGAGGTTCATCCAAATGTCGAAATTGTTGAGACCGCTCAAACCGCAGTATTGGCAGGTACAACTGTCACGTGACAAAACCTTCCGGTCGCTTTCTTTGATCGTGGTATCCATAGCGTTCTCCTTTAGCTTGCCAGAAGCAGATTTCCTCAAGACTCCAACCAAGAACCAAGTACTTTCAGCGTTTAGTGGACTCTAGTTCCATCTTCCATTTGAACTAAAGTCGATTTAAGCGCTCCATCAATCGTATTACAATAGGCATCGCCCTCGACCGCCATACCAAATTCATTTCGCACAGAGAATTTGATTCGCACCAACCCATTTGAGTCATACAAATCAGGATTCATGTAAGACCACTTATCATCAAATGAAGATGGGTGTCTGAAGTAAAGCTTGGTCAAGTCGACGCATTCGTTGTATGCGGTTACGAAAGCGGGCTTAGCATCTCTAGGCTTAGCATCTCTGAGGTCAGGGCCTTGGGTTTGCGGTTTGGATGGTGTGAAGCTGCTCGAGAGGGCTATTCCTATGCCCAACAGGACGAGTACGACGAAGATGAGGCCTGAAATTGCGCCGCCTACTTTGGAGAACTGTGAGAAGGCTTCATCTAAGGCCCTTGAAAGTTGCCTCAAGGTCTCTCACCTCTCTTCTGTTTCTTAGTCTTCGGAACGTCAAGGACTTTGTGAAAAACTTATGGTGGCTTGGAAGAGGATATGTTTGCTGTGACCCCGGTCACGGACGAAGGTGATTGTGGCAATTTGCCGTCGTCCCTCAGCGGCTATAACCGCATTGAAAACAGAGAGGTTATCGCAGCGGTAAACCACTGCGCCACCCCAAAAGCGATTACGATGTCGAGTTTTTCCGTAAGCCGTCAAGCCGCGCCCTTTATGATTCAAGCTGCGCCACTACCAAGTTCTCCCTCAGTTCGCGCGCTCAAAGAGCCCGGCCGCACCCTGGCCGCCGCCAACGCACATAGTAACGACTCCGTAACGAGCTTTACGCCTTGCCATTTCATTGGCCAACGTTCCTACCATCCGCGATCCGGTCATGCCGAAGGGATGGCCGATCGAAATCGATCCTCCGTTTACATTCATTTTCTCCGGATCGATTCCCAGACGATCACGGCAGTAGATGACTTGAACCGCAAAAGCCTCGTTGAGCTCCCAAAGGTCGATATCGCCAAACTTCACGCCGGTGCGCTGCAATAACTTCGGCACGGCAAAGACCGGTCCGATACCCATCTCGTCGGGATCGCAACCGGCGATCTGAAAACCTCGAAAGACCAGTTTGTACGGAATGTTGAGTTCGTCCGCGCGCTGCCGCGACATGACGAGCGTCGCTGATGCGCCATCGGAAAGCTGCGAGGAGTTGCCGGCGGTGACGGTGCCCTGGCCGCTATGCGGGTCGAAGTGCGGCTTCAGCGCGAGGAGGCCTTCGAGGGTAGTGTCCGGACGATTGCATTCGTCTTTGTCAGCGCATACTTCTTCCTTCGCGATGACTTCATTAGTTTTCTTATCGAGGATGGCCCGCTGAACCCGCATCGGAGTAATCTCGCCTTCAAAAAACCCTTCACGCTGGGCGCGAGCCGTGCGCTGCTGGCTGAGGAGCGCGTATTCGTCTTGCGCCTGGCGGCCGATCTTGTAGCGTTTGGCCACCACCTCGGCAGTTTCCCCCATCACCATGTATACCCCCGGCATCTTTTCCAACAGCCGGGGATTCGGATCGTTATTACGAACCGTCATGGAGATACTCTCGACGCCACCGCCGATCGCCGCATCCGCGCCTCCGGTGACGATCTGATAAGCGGCTAACGCGATTGCCTGCAGGCCGGAAGAGCAAAACCGGTTGAGCGTGACGCCGCCGACAGATGTGGGTAGACCCGCCAGCAGGGCGGAGACTCTCGCGATGTTGTGCCCCTGCGGCCCATGGGGCTGCCCGCAGCCTAGGATCACGTCTTCAACCTCGCGCGGATCGAGCTGCGGTGTCTTGCGCAGCACATCCTGTATGCAATGAGCGGCCAGATCATCGGGACGCGTGAGATTGAACGATCCGCGAAATGACTTGGCCAGGGCCGTGCGCGAACTGGCTACAATGACCGCTTCTCTCATGAACCCTCGGCCAGCGGGAGCCAGACTTGAAAGCGCGTATCGCCAGCTTGCGATGTGACCTGAATATTGCCGCGGTGCTTTTTCACAATACGCTGGACAGTGTCGAGGCCGAGCCCGGTTCCTTCGCCGACTGCTTTAGTCGTAAAAAAAGGCTCAAAGATGTGGACCTTGATCTCGGGCGACATTCCCGGACCGTTGTCGCCGATTTCCACCACAGCGCATCCGTCATCGCGATACGTGCGGACACGCAGTTCGCCTTTCCCGTTCATGGCGCCGATTGCGTTGTCGATTAAATTCGTCCAGACCTGGTTCAATTCGCTCCCGAAGGACTTCACCATAAGAGGAGGCGAGAAATAATCGCGCTTCACGGTCACGCCGTGTTTCAGCTTGTGGTTCATGATGGTCAGCGTGGTTTCCAGGCCCTTCACGAGATCAACATTCTGCACGGCGGCCTGGTCCATGAAGGTATATTCCTTGATCGCCTGGACTAAGTCCGAGATGCGCGACGTGCTGCTTTCGATGGCGTGCAGCAGATCGGCGACCTCAATCGAGGACGCGATTCTCACGAGCGCCGCGCGGGCGGTGGCAGGGTCGAGGTTCTCGAACAACGGCTCCAGAGCTTCCGGCTTCACGTTCCTTCGCGCCAAGCCTGAAGCCAACTCCCATAGGTCATTCTGGCCGTGGCTGCGCAAGAGAGAATCTATGCGGTCTTCCAAATCACTCACAGTCAACGCATCCGGCGGCGGGCCCTCTATTTGAGTGAGCGACGCCTCCAACTTTTCAATTTCGGATTTTTGCGACGGAGTCAGGTCGCGCTTGCCCAGGTCATGGCTTGCATCCCTGATGCATTTCAGAATCTCACGTAGTTGGCCGGTGGCACGCTTCGCAGCCGACGCGGGATTGTTGAGTTCGTGGGCCAGTCCCGCGGAAAGCTTGCCTAAGGATGCCAACCGGTCGCGCTGTTGTTCGATCCGGGTGGTTTCGCGAACCCGATCCGACATCAATGCCACTAGTCGTTTGGTCAACTCCGGCATTTTCTGCACGAGATCCGGGAACAGCGCGGCAGGAAAGCGCAACAGACGGCTGTCGGTGATCGCCCGCCCAGTCACGGTAAACTGCTTCATCCTGGAGAACGGAAGAACTCCGGTGACGTTGCCCGCCTTTATGGGAATTACGATGGGTTCGCCGCTAATTTCTCCGCGAACCTCAAGCTGGCCATCGAGAACCACCGCCATCGTGTCAGCCGGATCACCCTCTCGCGCATAGATCTCGCCTGCTTTGACCTGGACCTCGCGCGACTGGCTGAGGAACCATTCGATCTGGTCATCCGGCAAATCTGCGAATGCCGGGACGCGGAGTAATTCAGATTTGTCGACCATCTATACCTTGCTCAAATATTGATGAATAAACTGCACCGCCACCGACCCCTCGCCGACTCCGGACGCCACGCGTTTGACAGAGCCGTGGCGCACGTCCCCGACAGCAAAGATGCCGGGGACATTGGTTTCCAGCAGGAAGGGGTCGCGCTCCAGTTCCCATCCTTTGGGACGCTGGCCAACATGCATCAGGTCGGGGCCGGTCAGAATGAACCCTCGATCGTCACGCTCGATCATGCCTGCCAACCAGTCGGTGCGCGGCAAAGCGCCGATAAAAATGAACATGGCGCTCGCCGGGACTCGCTGCACTTCGTTGGTATCCGAACACAGGACTGAAATCTCTTCGAGATGGGTATCGCCATGCACCTCTGCCACGCCAGCGTGCGTCCACAATTGAATGTTGGGCGTGTCTTTGATCTGGTCAATAAGATATTGCGACATGGTGCTGGCTAGAGAACCTCCACGCACAAGTATCACAACGCGATCCGCGTACTTTGAAAAATTCATGGCCGCCTGACCGGCGGAGTTCGCGCCACCCACCACATAGACGACTTCTCCCTTACAAGAGAGCGCTTCCGTGGCGCCCCCACCATAGTAGACGCCCGCGCCCTGTAAGCGATCGATCCCGGGAGCATCCAACCGCCGCCACTGCACTCCGGTCGAGACCATCAGAGCATGGCACGAGATTTCGTTGCCGTCAGCCAGCTTAACAATCCGGTAAGGACCTTCAGTGCGGACGCCGGTGGCCTCTTGCGGCGACAGGATTTCCACTCCGAAACGCTGCGCCTGCACCACTGCGCGCCGGGCCAGATCACCGCCGCTGAGGCCAGCGGGAAAGCCAAGGTAGTTTTCTATGCGCGAGCTCATTCCCGCCTGGCCGCCGGGCGCTTCCCGCTCGACCATCACCGTGTGTAGACCTTCGGACGCACCATATACCGCTGCTGCCAAACCGGCCGGGCCTCCACCTATGATCGCCAAATCATAAAAGTCGGTTTGTGCTCGCGTCCGTAGCCCGACTTTTTGCGCCAAGTCCGCGGGCACGCTTTCCAAAAATTTGGTTCCATCCGGGAATAGGACAACTGGAATATTGCTCGATTCGGGCCCTAGAGCCTCCAGCAGGCGCATCGTTTCCGGGTCGTTGGCGGAAAGCTCAACATCGACCCACTGATAGGGAATATGGTTCCGCGCCAGGAAATCCCGGAGTTCGTAGGATCGCGGCGACCAGCGCGTGCCCAGAACTCGTATGCCCTCGAAGGCCGGACGATACGCAGCCTTCCAATCATCGAGCAAATCGTCGAGCTGCGGATATAGGTGTTCCGTGGGCGGGTCCCACGGCTTAGTGAAAAAATAGTCGATGTTGGCTTGATTGATGGCGCTGATCGCAGCGTTGGTGTCGGCGTAAGCGGTGAGTAGAGCGCGCTTGGCATCGGGGAAAATTTGCCGCGCCTCCTGCAAAAATCCGATCCCGTCCATTTGCGGCATGCGCTGATCTACGAGCAGAAGAGCCACTCCGTCATTGCGCACCTTTAACTGCCGCAAGATTTCGAGTGCCCCTGCCGGGGAATCGCTACCGATGACGCGATAACTAGCGCCGTACTGGGTGCGCAAATCCCGTTCGATCGCCTGCAAGACATCGGTGTCGTCGTCAACGCTCAACAGAATCGGTTTTGCCATGATCTTTCTATGACGATCTTTCTATGACGATCTCCCACGATGACCTCTCTCGGTGGAACCATCTCACTCTGGATGATGTGTAAAAATAATCTGACACCCCGGAACGAACCGGACTACCCTGATTGGATACGCGAACCGGTGGTCTGGTTGCGCAACCTTTCAAGCAGCAAGTTCCCCTGGCATCAACTCGTCCACGTAACACCAGATCCATCTTTCTCCAGGCTCGATGGAACGGATCAGCGGATGCTGAGTTTTGTGAAAATGCTTGGTTGCATGCTTGTTTTTGGACGAGTCGCAACAGCCAACCTGCCCGCAAATAAGGCACAAGCGGAGGTGGACCCACTTATCGCCCATCTTCACACATTCCTCACAGACATGCTGTTTGGTCTCTCTAACTTTGATCTGATCAAGATGGGTACACTCTTCCGGCATTGATTCCTCCATAGACTCGCCCGTTTTCGCGGGCGTTCAGTGTTTTCGCAGGCGCTTTTCGAGATTGCCCGGCATCGTCACTAAGTAATGTACGCTTTAGTCGCGCGACCTTGGTTATGTGCCCACAGTAGCAGGATCATAGAAAGACCGCCTGCCATCACGGAAAATAATAACCAGAGGTATTCATTCGTGTTAAGGCTCGATTATCTGTCGTGTGTGCTCACCATCGCCTCCACCATCCTGGTCGGACGGCGTTGTTGGGAGGGTTGGATCGTGGCAACCGTTAATAGCGTCATCATGTGCGTCATCGGAACTAAGACCGGCCAACTGGGATTCATTCCAGCCAACATGTTCTGCATCGTAATCAGTGTGGTTAACTTGCGCAGCTGGCGGAGGTCAAGCCCGGTTTCCTCCTGAAGCTATAAGTGCCGACGAACGAGCAGATAGTTTGGAAGGATTCATTCCGCCACGAGCAAGCTCTCCGCAAACGGCCACTCTTCATCGATCCACTGTGCCTGGCACCGGAAACCAGCAGTACGGGCCATCTGGAAAATTTCTTCCGTCGAATACTTGTGGCTGCTTTCCGTCCAGATGGTCTCACCTTTTTGAAATTCAACTTCGAACCCCGCCGCCGCTATATCGACTGTCTGCTTCTGCTCGGAGCGCAAATGCATTTCAACCCTGCGGGCTTCATGATTGATGGTGGCGACGTGCGAAAATTTGTTGAGATCAAAGTTGCCATCGAGTTCGCGATTGATGCGAGCCAGCAGGTTAAGATTAAAAGCTGCGGTTACTCCTAGCTCATCATCGTAAGCCGCAAGCAATTGGCTACTGGGCTTTTCCAGGTCCGTTCCCAGCAAAAGAGCGTCGCCCGCCTCCAGGATTCGTCGAACTTCTCTCAGAAACTTCAATCCGGCGAGGCCTTCGAAGTTGCCGATCGTGCTTCCCAGGAACAAAACGAAAAGTTGTTGACCGGGCTTTCTGTAAGCCGTCGCCACCTGCCGCAACCCATCGAGATATTCGTGCTCAAAGCCCACGATGCTGATGGAATCGATGTCGCGGAGCTCCCGCTCGCACATGGCCAGGGCCGAGCGGGATATTTCGACTGGATAGTAAGACGTGCGTTGCCTTCTGCCCAGTGCCTCGAGCAGCCACCTCGTCTTCTTGCCGCTGCCGCTGCCCAACTCGGCTACGGCGACCGGCGGTTGCAGCCGATCGACGATTTCACTGGCATGACGCCGCAGCAGGCGTTCGTCAGCGCGGGTTAGCCCGTATTCCGGCAAATGGCTGATCACTTCAAAAAGAGCCGAACCCACATTGTCGTATAGATATTTGGATGGGAGTTCCTTCTGTCCAGCACGCATGAGTCCAGCCCGCACCTCAGCTGCGAATTCATAAGTCAGGTCAGTTGTAACAGCATGGACAAGCATTTCCGGATCCTCCAGTTGAGCGCTATTCGCCAGCAGTCAGCGGCTCACGCAACGAAATCCCGCGTATACATATTGATAGTGGGCTTGAAACCAGTTGCGAAACGTAGGCCGGAGCATGCATGCGGCGGTGCGTGCCGAGCCACCCTTCAAGACGAAGTGCTTGCCGTCAAAAAAATTTGCCGAATAACCTGGGTAAAACGGGAATGGCTCAAAACCGGGAAACGGCGCGAATATGCTGGAAGTCCATTCCCACCCATTCCCTAACATATCGTCAACGCCAAACTCGCTTTGGGCATCGGGAAATGCGTTGACAGGAGCAGGTTCCCAGCTATAAAAATCGGAATTGCCAAGTCGTGCTTCGCTGAAGCTCGAAGAGGGTTCGTTCCCCCACGGGTAGGTTCGCTCTCTACCATTCACTGTGCCATACGCAGCGCGATGCCACTCCGCTTCCGTGGGCAGCAACTTCCCTGCCCATCGCGCATACGCGCTCGCCTCGGCATGACTCACATAAACGGGCCAGTCCAGCGGGAGCGGCACTTCATCAAACATTGTGCGGTAAAGCCAGTTCCCGTCATCCGCCTTTCTCCAGAACACCGGTTGCGAAATCCCGCCAGCGGTTCGCCAGTTCCAGTCTTCAATCGTCCAGAAGGAGCGTGTGTCGTATCCGCCAGCCGCCATAAACTTGAGATATTCCCAGTTTGTCACCTTGTACTGGTCGATGTTAAATGCAGATACATGAACCGTCTGGGCCTCATATTCATTGTCCCAGCCGAAGATTCCGCTGCTGCGGGCAAGGCCGAGCGTCGTAGCTCCGGCAGGGACCTCAACCATCCGTGGAACGACTGGAATTGAGAGGAGCGTTTGTTCATTTTCTTGCTTCTCATCTTCTTCTTGTTCTTGCTCATCGCGCATTCTTTCAGGACGTAGCTTCGTGTCGAAGGGCAGCTGATGAAACATGTAGGAGAGCGTTTCGACATGCATGAGACGATGCTCAATCGCTACGTTAAGCAAGGTATCCAGAGAAAATTTGCCACGCGCATAACTGTCTGACGTTTGGCTGTCCGGCGCGAGGATTCGCTTACCGAGTTGCTCGTCCAGGGTTGCTCGGAGGTCCGTGACGTAGTCGCGCACAGCATCCAAGGAGGGCCAATCCGACGGCTGATCGCTGGGCAATCCGCCCCCGACGGGATCGATTCCGAACGCAAACAAGCGGTCGAACTCGGGATGACGGCTTTTCAGGTGGAATACACTTTCATGCAGCAAATTCCAATCGAACGCCTCCAGATGTCCCACATAAAAAATAATCCGGTGGCGTTCTGGAATCGGCCGCTCGTAGAGCGACTCGACGCGGAGCAAGCTGAACAGTTCGTCGCTTTGCCGGCGCGCATCCGAGATCCGCTCCAGGAACCCAGAACCGGCAGCGGTATCATTTTGCGTGGCTAACATTCGGACCTCCTGAGTAATTGAAGATCTACGAAGCAAGAAGCTGGGGAAAGCACCCCTCAATCGCCCCACTAAGCGTGCCGGTGCTCCGCTCGCGTTTCTTAGATGTCGAACTATTGAGCGAAGTCGCAGCCAATGGGAGGGTTTTTTCTCAGCCAAGCCGTTCTAGCCAGAGATCACCATGATGTTCCAGGCTCTACAGAACCTCTCATCGCACTTCTCCCTCTAAGCACAAGCGAATGAAAATGGGGGAGAACAGCATGATACTTGAGAACGGCAAGATGAAACTTCGCTATGCGGTCGTGGGAATCGGGCACCTCGCGCAGGTCGCGGTGCTACCCGCGTTCGCCAGCGCGCCGAATTCCGAATTGGTCGCGATTATCTCCGACGACGCGGCCAAGCGCAAGAAGATTGGCAAGAAGTATGAGCTCGAGCATGTCTACTCCTACAACGACTATGATCGCGCGCTCTCAGTAGTCGACGCCTTATACCTCGTTCTACCCAATCATCTGCATCGCGATTACGCGGTCCGGGCGGCGAATGCCGGAGTGCCTCGGGAGAGGCTGCATGATCGAATTTCACACCGCCTAATGAGGGAGTGTGCCGCCGGTACAACTCTCAGCCGCAATACCCACTTAACCCGCAGGGGTAGCATCTTCGGCACTAGAGCGATCATGCCGACTTTCCGGCACAATTCTGCATCTACTATAGATATACGTAAACTATAGATATACGTAAACGTCTAGAATCGAGAGTCGGTCGATTCTCCTGCGTTCTTGAGGTTGACTGCGCCACTTGCATGCATCGCATACTCGACACCATCAACTCGCCCGCAGATGTAAAACGGCTCTCGATCCCGCAGTTGGAAAAACTGGGGGCCGAGATTCGACAAGAACTGATCACGGTGCTCTCACGAACCGGAGGCCATCTTGGCCCGAATCTCGGTGTCGTCGAGTTGACCATCGCCATGCATTACGTCTTCAACACACCTGAAGATCACTTTTTGTTTGATGTCAGCCACCAAGCTTACGTCCATAAGTTGCTCACCGGGCGCAGGAAACAGTTCAACACCATACGCTCCCCCGGGGGGTTGAATGGCTTTATGCTGCGCACTGAGAGCCCCCACGATTGCTACGGCGCGGGCCATGCCGGCACAGCGCTCTCCGCAGCCCTCGGAATGGCGGTTGCTCGCGATCGCATGGGCGGCACGGAAAACATCGTGGCCCTGGCCGGGGACGCGGCTTTCACCTGCGGCATCACCTATGAGGCGCTCAATAATATTGCCCATCACACCCGGCGAATGCTGGTCGTGCTGAATGACAACGAGTGGTCGATCGACAAGAACGTGGGCGCAATCGCGAGTTATCTGAATAAGATCGTCACCAATCCGAAATACGATCATCTGCACGACCAAGCGGCCAAATTTGTCGAAAAAATTGGCGGCAAAAAGGCGCTGCATATGGCGCGCAAAGCGGAAGAAGCAGCCAAGAGCATGCTCTGGCCGAGCATTATCTTTGAAGAATTGGGGCTGAAGTATTACGGTCCGATAGACGGGCACGACATCTCGACGTTGATCAAGACCTTCGAGTTTTTGAAAATTCAAGAGCGACCCGTCTTACTGCATGTGCTAACCCAGAAGGGCAAGGGATTTGAGCCTGCCCTGCAGAAGCAAAAGCAATTCCACGGCTTGGGTCCCTATGACCCAGCGACCGGAGAGACGAAACCCGTCACGGTCAGGACTTACTCGGAGGTCTTTGCCGACACGCTCGTGAAGCTGGCCTCCATGAACGATAAGGTCGTTGCCATCACGGCCGCCATGCCGAACGGCACGGCTCTCGACCGCTTCCGTCCGCACTATCCCCGCCGCTACTTTGATGTCGGTATCGCTGAAGAACACGCGGTGCTGTTTGCGGCTGGCCTGGCCGTGAAGGGCTTTAAGCCCTTTTGCGCTATCTACTCGACTTTTTTACAGCGCGCCTTCGATCCGATTGTCCACGACGTTTGCTTGCAGAATCTTCCGGTTGTATTCTGCATGGATCGCGGAGGCCTCTCCGGAGACGACGGTCCCACCCATCATGGCCTCTTCGACATCAGTTATCTGCGCTCGATTCCGAACCTGGTGCACATGGTGCCCAAGGATGAGGACGAGTTGGCCGACATGCTTTTCACCGCCATGCGTTATAACGGGCCGATAGCAGTGCGCTATCCGCGTGGCGTCGGACCCGGCACGCCGGTGAAGGATATTCCCAAAGCGATTCCGATCGGCAAGGCGGAACTGCTGCAGCACGGCGACAGCAACAATGACCGCGTGGCCATCTTTGCCCTCGGCGCTTTGATTCCCATGGCGAAGGAGATTGCCTCTAAGCTCGAAGGCGAAGGCTACTCGGCTGCGGTCATCAATGCGCGCTTCACCAAGCCGATCGACGTGGAGATGTTGGAATTTTACGCGCGCAGCGTCGATGCGATCCTGACGCTCGAAGACCACGTCCTGAAGGGCGGATTCGGAAGCGCCGTGCTTGAGGAATTGAGCAATCTGGGGCTTGATACCCCGGTCGTGCGCCTCGGGTGGCCCGATCAATTCATTGAGCACGGAAAACCTGAGAGCCTGCGCGCCAAATACGGAATCAGCGTAGAAGGCGCCCTCGAAAAGCTTCTCGCCCGCCTGAAGGCCGCTGTTCCGCCGGCAAAGGTTCGGGCGGCAGAGATAGGGATAAAGATATAAGAACGCAAACCCTTCTGCCCCACTTCGGTCTGTACGCTTGCAGAGTTCGCCAGTTCGACTGGCAAGGGACTGTTCAAGCGCGCCGACGGACAGGAAAGAGAAGTTCTTCTAGCCGAACAGTCGGCCTACAACTTCACCTTGCGGCAGTCCTTACAAATCCAGTAGCGAATTGCTTGGCGCTGGCAACGGACAACCCTTCCCTTCGCGAACCATTGCTTTCGCGAATCATTGCTTTCGCGAACCGGGGAAGGGTTGTCCGTTCCTAGGCGATGGCCACTCTATATAACGTGACGAGTTTCTCCCACGCACGTTCGGCTTCCGGCTTGTTGTAGATGGGCACGCCATCCCTGGCAGGCATATCCGGCACGCACCAGCCATGCAGGGCCGCATACACTTCGATTTCGGCTGCAACCTGGGCGGCTGCAAACGCTGCTTTGAGTTCGTCCTTGGCATCCGGCTGTTTTGCGTCATCGTTCGACGCGATTCCAAAATACATACGAGCCTTGATCTTCGGCGCCAGCAGGTGCGGACTATCCGGTTTGTCGGTCACCAGGCCTCCGCCATGGAACGAGGCGCCCGCGCCGATGCGATCCGGCAATTGCGCGGCGGTTCGCACCACCAGCGCTCCGCCCATGCAGTAACCCTGGGTTCCGATCTTCTTGGCCTTGTTCACTTCTTTTTGCGCGTCGAGGAAGGCGACGTAAGCAGTAGCATCTTTCTCGGGATTGCCGGGGGCGTTCACCGAGGCCATCAGCGGCTTGAGTTTCGCCACATCGTCAGGATTCTGAAAGTTGAAGGTCGAGGCATCTGTGAATGGAGCCCTGGATACGCGATAAAAGGGATTGGGCACAAGCACGGAATATCCGTAAGCGGCAATGCGTCTGCCAATGGCGCGCATCGACGGCCGCAAGCCGAACGCGTCCGGCCAGACCAGCACTCCCGGATAGGAGCCGGACTTTGCATGAATAAATGCGGCATCGCAGGTTCCATCCGGAGTTTTGATCTCGACGTTGGTTTCAATCAAATCCACGCCTGCTGCCTCAGCCGAGCGCAGCTTTGTGGTTGCGGCAAGGCCCGCGCCTACCGCCAGGGCCGTAAAGTCGCGCCGTGTGATGTCGCACTTTGTGCTGTGAGGATGTTCATTCTTCGTCGGTTGGTTTTCCAGATCGTCTGTCATTAGGTTTCCACAAGTTTATCGCTTTTGGATACTCCGATGCCACAGGCACTAAATTGAAAATAGTAGTCCAATTTGGCACGCGTTGCGGCAGCGGTAGCGCCAGCATCCTTGCCGGCTGTCCCGAGGGCGTCCTCGCCCTCGGCTCGGACGAGCGTGACACAGCAGAAGAGCCGCAGGGACGACAGCGCTACAATCTCGTTCTAGAGAAGCTGAGAACCAGTCCCCGTGCTGATGTCTCGCTATAATTGCTCACGCTCATGAACTGGCGGGCCGCTCTTCGCTGGTCGTTCGACTCGGAGCCTGGCGCCCCTGACCGCCTGATTCCGCGCTGGCTCTTCCTGCGGGCCCTGGGCTGTATTTATTTTTCGGCTTTTTTCTCGCTTGTCTTTCAGATCCGTGGACTCATTGGGCAGGAGGGAATTTTGCCCGCAAATGAGTTCCTGAGATCCGTGGCGCAATCGTTTGGCTACAGCCGAGGATTGTGGTTTGCTCCCACATTGCTTTGGCTGTCGAGCGGCCCGCATATGTTATCCGCTTTGTGCTGGGTGGGCATGGCTGCGGCACTGTTATTGGTGGTAAATCTATGGCCGCGCGGCACGCTGCTGATCTGCTTTGTGTGCTTCCTCTCATTCGTCAGCACCGCCCAGGATTTCTCCGGCTACCAGTCAGACGGCATGCTGCTCGAAGCCGGATTCATTGCGCTCTTCTTTTCTCCGCCCGGATTTCGACCCGGCATGGGTTCGGCCTCACCGCCGTCGCGCGCCAGTCTGTTCCTGCTGCAATGGGAGTGGTTTCGCATCTATTTCGAATCCGGTGTGGCAAAGATCATTGGCGGAGATCCGGAGTGGCGCAACCTCACCGCGATGGATGAGTACTACCAGAACGGCCCGTTGCCCACCTGGATCGGCTGGTACATGCAGCATCTACCGCACTGGTTCCATGCTTCGACGGTTTTTGCGACGCTGGCGCTCGAACTGGTTTTGGTTTGGATGTTGTTTCTGCCGAGACGCTGGCGCATCCTGTGCTTCTTTATCGTGGCTCCCTGGGAAGTCGGAGTCATTCTCAGCGCCAACTACACGTTCTTGAACTACCTTGTTCTGATCCTGGGATTCCTTCTGTTGGATGATCGCTTTCTGCTGCGGTTTCTGCCGGAGCGATGGAAGACGAGAGCGAAGATGGCCTCGGTCGTGGGAATCAACGAGAGCGACTCCAACAAAGTGCAGGAAGCGCCACCGGAACAGGTACGGGCCGATGCAATCAAGTTGCAAGGTTGGAGAGGTGGCCTGCGTCAACAGCTGAGGATGCTGAAGTTTTCTGCGACCGTCGTGATACTCAGCTGGATTTTCTACGCGACCACAGCGCAGTTGATCGGGATGTTCTCCGCGCTACCTCTACCAACCGAACCAGTGGTAGCGCTCGATCCTTTTCGGATCGCCAATCGATACGGGCTTTTTGCGATCATGACTCGCGGCCGGTACGAGATTGAGTTCCAGGGTTCGGATGATGGAAAAACCTGGGTGGCCTATCCGTTCCGCTATAAGCCTCAGGAGTTGAACGCGCGCCCCGGAATTTATGCGCCCTATCAGCCACGCTTCGACTGGAATCTTTGGTTTGCTTCGCTGGGTTCATGGCGCGACTATCCGATCGTGGCCAACACCGAAGTTAGGCTGCTCTCCAATGACAAAGATGTTCTCAATCTTTTTGCGAAGAATCCGTTTCCGCAGCAGCCTCCGCGCGAGGTGCGTGCCGTGATTTGGCAGTATTGGTTCACAACCATGTCCGAGAAACGGACACAAGGTCTCTGGTGGCGGCGGCAGTTTCTGGGACTTTACGCACCGACGATCGAGCGAGAACCGGATGGCACCATCCGTGGCGTCGAGTGGCCTGCGGCGGCTCCACGCGAGTGAATGCCGCCAAACACTTATCTTCCTAGTAGTGGGTAATTGCCTTGATTTGGACAACTGTAGGTGAAACGAGAGCAATGTGAATCGTTCAGATGAACTCGCCTAGGATGCTATCAAGGGGACAAGATCATGAGGCAGATCTTTTTGGCAGCGATCCTGATGGTTTCTTCGCAATTGGGATGGGGCGCCGCTGAACCGAGTTCCGGGCCGGGGCAAGAACGTGATTGGGCCGCCGCACTCGCCGCGTGCCGAGAAGCGCCATTTTCGCAGCGCAATGGTATTGTCAAGGCGATTCAGAGCCACGACATAGGCGACATACTCCAGGTTATCGGCAGTGCACTGGAAGAGTGGAAAACGACGCCCACGACATCCACTTCATATCCGGCAACGAGCTTTTGTCTACATGAGCTGGTCCCAGCTTACCTTCCGTTGGGCGCACTCCCGGAGTCCCCGTCAGCATCGAATCCACCCGCTTCGGTATTGCGTCTTCGAGACCTCGGCATAACTTCTTTTTATGTCGGAGAGGACTGGGTTGTCCGCAATCCGATGGACCTGTCTAGTCTTGCGACGGAGCATCTGGATTCCCGCTGGGGCCGTCACGCCTTTTTGATGATGACCAAACTGGGTTGGAGCATTGGCGACTGCCGTGAGGGACCGGGCCACCAATTTCGGGAAGTCATCCGTCGCGGCGAACCCTTTCTCAAAGCTTACCCAGACTCCGAGACGACAAACGACGTGCGGTTGGAGGTCGCCAATGCATACGCGACCTGGTGGACCTTATCTGCGAGGCCTCCAGATCTCTCGGTAGATTTTTCGCCAGAACCATACAAGCGAGGAGGAGAGGACGCGCGCAACAGGGCCATGGAGCTGTATGTGCGGTATCTTGACATCGACGGGCACGGAAATCAGGTAGTAGAGCAGTACCTGAAGGAATTACGCCAGAGAGACACGGTCAGGGAAATCAACTATTTTTGCGAAGAGGGTGGGGATTAGCGTCTTCTTTGCTGGCTGGATTCGGCGCTTTTCGTCGCAACCCTATATCACCAATCGCGGCCTACGCAGGACATCCGCGAATCTGAGTTCTAACCGCCCTCCAGCCGCGCCAACGCCATCTTGGCCGCATGATATCCGCACATGCCATGCACGGCTCCGCCCGGCGGAGTAGATGCCGAGCAAATATAAATATCGCGCGCCGAGGTGGCGTAATGCCGCCATGTCGGTCGAAATAAAAATTGACGAATGTCCAGCGCTCCGCCTCCAACGTCGCCACCGACGAGGTTAGCGTCCATGCTCTCAAGGTCCGCGGGAGAAAAAACACGCCGCGCTAAAATGCAGTCGCGGAATCCGGGAGCGAAACGCTCAATCTGATCTTCCAGTCTCTCCAGCATGTTGAACGTCGACCCATTCGGCACATGGCAATAGGCCCACGCCGTATGCTTGCCTCCCGGAGCCCGCGTGCTATCGAAAAGACTCGGCTGCGCCAGTAGAACGAAGGGATGCTCGGCGTGATGTCCACTTCTAACGGCCTTTTCCGATGTCGCAATTTCTTCAAAGCTTCCGCCGAGATGCACCGAAGTCGCGCGCAAACAATCGCGAGCTTTCCAGGGAATAGGAGCGTTCAGGGCGTAGTCCACTTTGAAAACGCCGGAACCGTAGCGGTATTTTCCTAATTGCCGCTTGTAACTGTCGGATAATCGTTGACCCGCAACCTCGACAAGCTGCCGCGGACTCAGATCACAGAGAAACAAATCATATTTCGGAAGAACGCTCGCCAGTGCTGGCAAGTTCCGAACCGGCGACGAAGTTGTCACCTTCCCTCCCAGCGTTGAGAAATACCCGCATAGCGCATCAGTGATCGACTGCGCGCCACCACGAGGAATCGGCCAGCCAACCACATGCGCTGACACGGCCATCATCATGGCAAACGACGTGCTCAACGGCTCGTCTAGACTAAGAAAAGAGTGAGCGGCCAGGCCTGCGAAGAGCGCTCGAGTTCGTTCGCTGCGAAACCGGCTGGCGACAGCTCCCGCCGATCGGAGCGCGACCATTCCAAAACGCGCCATCAGCCAGGGATGTCGGGGAATGAAGCGAACGGGACGCAATACTTCCGGAGCAAATTCAGTCCAGCTCTCGACGAAAGGACGCATCAGCTTGTCCCACGCCAGCCCATCGACCCCGAGGGAATCTCCGGCTTCACTGAGGTCACATTCCAGCATGACCGCCGTGCCATCATCGAGAGGATGCGCCAAAGGAGCCGGCGAGTGAATCCACTCCAGGCCGTGGTCGGCCAGGGGAAGCGACGAGAAAAATGGCGAAGCCGCGCCGAGCGGAAAGACAGCGGATCCGAAATCATGCCGAAAGCCGGGCAAAGTCAGCTCGAGCGTGCGCACAGCTCCGCCTGGAGTAGGCTGCGCTTCGAGCATGTCCACTTGCAGCCCGGCCTGGGCCAGAACGATGGCCGCTGCCAGTCCATTCGGACCCGCCCCGATTACGCATGCCTTACGGCTCATCGTCGCCCGCCCGCCTTGAAAACCCGCCCTGAAAACGATCCCCTTAACGTCTCTGCTCAATTATCACTTGGGCAAGCTTTGCAGGAATTCCTCAAGCACACGATTGAATTTCTCCGGCTCATCAACGAACAGCGCGTGGACATCGCCATCGAATTGCTCCAGCCGAACCTTGTCGCCGAGCTTTGTTTTCAAGAAGTCCGCGGTCGGCTGCGAATCGGGCTGATAAGTAAACAGCACCGGCCGGTTCATTCTCGCCAACCCAGCTGAGTAATTCTTAACCGCAATCATGTTGTAGATGAGCACCGCCGCCGTATCGGCTGGAACCTGCATAGAGGCATCCATTAGGCTTTTCAGATACAGCTCCGGCTGCGGCTTGTTGAACATGTGCCGCACAAAACCGTCGGCTTGTTTTTGACGATCCCGCTGGAGCTGGTTCATCCATCCTGAAAGAAAGCCGAACATCTCAGGATTGGGCTTGTCTGAGAGCAAGCCGTCCACCAGCACGAAGCCGCCAACGTTGTCGGCACCGAATTGTTCGGCATATTTCACCAGCTCGCCGCAGCCCATCGACCAGCCGACGAGCACCGACTGCTTCAGGTCGAGCTGATCCACGAGCTCCTTGTAGTCGCGAGCCCGGGTTTCGGGAAGATGACCATAAGTGGGCTTATCGCTCTCGCCCTGGGACCGCGGATCGACGGCAATGACGTGGTATTTTTTCGAGAACTCGTCGATCTGCTTCTGCCAGATCCAGGCCGGCATCGTCCAGCCGGGAATGAAGACGATTGGCCGACCGCTGCCAGCCTCAAGGTAGTGGATCCTGATGCCATCCGAAGTCTTGAAAAAAACGGACTTCGTTTGGGTTTGGGTCTGGCCCTGGGCCACGGCGCTCGGCACTGACGTGATGCAAAGCAGAATTAAAAGCGAGTTTAGTTCTCATGTCCTCTCCATCAGCCTAGCGTGCCGCTTTCGTGAACCACTCGTCGAACCACTCCAGAGTCCGCAAGTTGTAGTCGCGGGTGTCAGCGGGCTTCACGAACAAGTGCCCTTCATTTGGATAGACAACCAACTTGGTCGGTACTTTCAAGGTTTTGAGCGCATGCCACCACTCCACCGACTGTTCCGTAGGAACTTCACCATCGCGATCGCCGACAAGGATCAGCGTAGGTGTCTTGACCGCCTTAACGAAGCGCATAGGGTCGCTCTTGTCATACACTGCCGGATCGTCATAGACTGACGTCCCGAAAAACGGAATCATCCACTCGTCGATATCGTTCAGGCCGTAGTAACTGAGCCAGTCTGACAGTCCCGCGCCCGCGACGGCCGCGGCAAAGCGTTGCGTCTGGCTCTCCGCCCACATGGTCATATATCCACCATAGCTGTGCCCGCGAATGCCAATGCGTTTGGAGTCGATCGGATATTCGCGGGAGATCGCATCGATGCCAGCCATGATGTCTTTGTAGTCGCCACCGCCGAAATCCTGGATGTTAGCTTGCGTAAAGGCCTCGCCTTGCCCGTAGCTGCCCCGCGGATTAGGACAGAGAACGAAATAGCCCATCGCTGATGCGGCTCCAACGATTCCCTCATCCCAGTGAGAGGTGCATGCCCATGACGGTCCGCCGTGCACGCTGACTACAAGAGGATACGTTTTGCCCGGCGCGTAGTCCTTGGGCAGCATAAGCCAGCCTTGCACTCGCGTGCTTTCGTTCTGCCAGTGAATATTGTGCATCGTGCCCCACGCGGGCTGGATGCCATCGTTAACGTGGCTAATCTGCTTCCATTTGCCGATCGGTCCCGCGCAGACTTCAGGTGGAGCGCTGGCTGACTGGCGAACGACGGCGATGACCGTTCCGTCGCGAGAGAAGGAACCGCCCGGCACCCAGCCGTCGGTGACCGCGGCGGCCAGTTCTTCGCCCGTCCAGAGTATCTGCGGCTCGCCGCCATCGACGCTGACGCTCAAGTCGACAGTGCCAAAGCCGGAGTTGCCATCGACGTCCGCGGCGAAAAGGATGTGATCCGGAGATGTCCACGCGAGCACAGAGGGCGAGGCTTTGAGGTTGGCAGTGAGATTCCGCACAGGACCGCCGCCAATCGTGCCGTTGATCGGAACAACGATAACGTCTCCACCGGTCAGGCCTTCGTCGCTCATGATGCCTTCGATGATGCCCACGTTCTTGCCGTCCGGTGAAACATGCGGGTCTTCCATCTGCCACTTGGGCGCGTAGATCTCGCGCATCTCGCCCGTTCGCGAGTTGATGCGATAGAGCCGCGCCACCCACCAATTTGCGTCGCCCGATCCATGCGCTGCCGTGGCTACCCACTCTGCTCCGTCAGGAGTCCAGTCATATTCGTAGACGTACACATCCGCAGTCGTGACTTGCATCAGCTTGTTCGAACCTAGGTCAATGGTGGTGAGGCGCTGTTCGTAGATATTCTCGTCAATGACTCCAGCGAGCGGGATCATCGGCTGCAATGGGCCAGCCACTCGCGGAAGGCCCTCAATAAACAGGATCGCGAGCACCCCTCCGTCGGGTGAAAAACGAGGCCTCTCCACATAACCTTTCAATTCCGCGTGCTTCGCCGGAGCGCCGCCATCAATGACCACTGTCCAGACCTGCGCAACGGGAATGTCACCAGACAAGTCAGCAAGGAAAGCAAGCTGTTTGCTGTTCGCCGACCATGTGACTTCGCGCAGCGGAAGATTGCCATCAACTGCGATCGTTCGTGCCCCGCCGCCGCTCACTGCGGTCACCGTCAGCTCGCCCTCGACGATGTAGGCAACCCGCGTTCCATCCGGAGAAATTGCAACCTGATCGATCTTCTTCGCGTGTGGCATGGAATTGAGCACAGACATAGCGCGAGAGGGCGCAGGCTGCTGATCCTGCGCCCACAGAGGAACCTGCGAAACCACAACGACCGAACACAACAGAGTGGCAAAAGGTACGAGCAACTTGGCCCCTGGTTTCATGGCCGTTGAGTATACCTGATGGCCTATTGAGAGAAATCGGCTTCCCTTGCAGACGACCGATTCATCACATATTCGTTGTACGTGCGACACCGCCAATGGGCAGCCCAATTCTGCTATAGTGAGCGTCTAGAACGAGAGCGTCTAGAACGTCAGCGCCCTGAACATCAGCGTTCTCTGAGGAGCCGTACCGATGAAAAGCGTAAATAAAGTCATCCTGATTGGAAACCTGGGCAAAGATCCCGAAGTAAAGTACACGCCGCAAGGCACACCGGTTGCGAAGATTACCCTAGCCACGAATGAACGGTTTAAGGGCAAAGACGGCCAGTGGCAGGATCGCACTGAATGGCACAACGTTGTGCTCTGGCAGCGCCTCGCTGAAATTGCCGGCGAGTACCTGAAAAAAGGTGGCAAGGTCTACATCGAAGGGCGCCTGCAGACGCGCTCGTGGGACGACAAGCAGTCTGGCCAGAAGAAGTATATGACCGAGGTTGTGGCGAACGACCTTGTGTTGCTTGGCGGACGCGGCGAAGGCGGTGGAGAGTATGCAGGCAGCGCGCGCGCAGCCTCGGTATCATCAGGCGGCAACAATTTCGACCAGAGCGCGCCGGAGCCTGAACATGCGCCAGTGGGCAGTTCTCCGATTACGGATGAAGATATTCCCTTCTAGTCGTTTGATAGTCGTCATTTGATCTAGGCCGAGTATGCTTGCCGACCGAAATTGCGTGCCGTGCCGCGGCGGGATTCCGCCGCTAAAAGGAAAAGATCTTTTCGATATTCATCATCAGCTCCGCGAACCCGAACAGTGGAATGTCGTCAACGAGCATCACATCGTTCGCAGTTATAAGTTTCGGGATTTTAAATCGGCGCTTGCGTTCGTGAATCGGGTAGGCGCGTTGGCCGAGGAGCAGGGCCATCATCCCGACATCCTTTTGGGATGGGGCAAGGTCGAGATCACTACATGGACGCATGCCGTGGACGGGCTCACTGAATCGGACTTCATACTGGCGGCAAAGATTGACCAACTCGCGCAATAAAGCCAGAACCGACGAACCACTAAGGACACGAAGTTATCACGAAGGATTCTATTTGAAAATTTTCCTTCGTGTGCCTCTGTGGTTGACGGTTTAGCTGGTTGAACCCCTACTTCTCTTCTTGCAGCAGTGCAACCGACCGCTTTTCGTCAATCAGGTGTCGACGCCCATCCTCGCTGGTGGTGGCGCCGCGTTTGATCAGGTCAATGACTTGCGCCGGCGTCAATGACGGTTGCAGCGCGAACAGCTTCGCTGCCAGGTTCGTCACATTCGGCGATGCCATCGAGGTGCCTGACAGTTGGAGTTTGGTTCCACCCGGCACATAGCTCTCAACATTGTAGCCATCGGCGTCCACAACCACCGTATCGCCGTAGCTGGTGAACGAAGTCTCGTCGCCTGCCTGGTTCACGGCTCCTACTGCGATGAGATTAGGCAAATGCAGCGAGGCCGGAACGTCCTTCAAGAATCCCGCGTTGCTGTCGCTGTTACCGGCGGCACAAACAAAAAGAGTATTCGGAGCATTCTTGATCGCAGCCTCGACTGCGTCATGCCAGATCTTGAAGAGCTCAAGCGCGCGCCGCTTGCGTTCCGCGGGGTCCGCTCCAGCGCCCGTCTTTGAAAGCCACTCTTCGAACTCCGACGGACTATCGCCCCAGCTCATGTTCACCACGCGAACGTTGCGAGTGCGAAAGTAATCCGACATCTGCTGGAAATCAGCCGCCATTTTGCGCGCCCATTCTGTCGTCGGTTGGAACGTAAGATCGGGCAACTGATCGTCGAACCGCGCTACCACAAGACGAGCCGCGGGGTTCCCTCGTATCGCAATTCCGGCAACGTGGGTTCCGTGAATATAGGGATCGAGAACCTTATACAGATTGAATAACTCGTTGATTTGGTCGGAGGTCAAGGTGCTGAACTTCAGCCGCAGTGCGCCTGCCTCGGGCGAGTCGATGGCATTATTCAGGTCGGCGAAGCCCTTGAGTTGCGCGCGAACGTCAGGGTACTGCTGTTGTTGCGCAGGAGTAAGAGGGTAAAGCCAAGACGAAGACGGGCTTCCATCATCCGCATACGCCAATCCGTGCGTGCCGCTAGCTGTAGGATGGGGATCGGTGAACACCTGATCTCCGTATATCGATACGTCGACGCCAGAGTCCCAGATTCCGACTAGCACCGGAGTCAACTTCTCTTGCGCGTTGAGCGTTACCTCTCTAGCAGGCCAAATATCTGGTTTCGTCACGTTGTGCGCGTCGATGTAGCGGCTCAGCACATCCGCACGTATATTTTTCAGTGGCGCGCCGAACTGCAATTCCACTCGGTCATGAATAATTTCCCAGGCCTCGCTGTTATCCACCACGCCAGATTTTTCGACATCCGGATCGATCTCCGTCTTTACAGAACCGACGATCATTGCTTTCGAAAACAGCTGGGCTCCGCCCCGGGACGATTTTGCCCAGTCCTGTACCACATCCCATGGCAGGGACTCGACCGCCTCACCGTAACGCTTGGCGAACTCCTTCTCAAAAGCGGGACCACTCGTGCTCTTCGTCGCGATCTCGCTTTCCAGCACACACTGCGTATAGAGCCCTGTGGTCAGCCGCGGAGACGGCTTCTCCTCGAGCGCGCGCAGCGTCTTTACGGTTTCAAGCGCAGCCTCGTCGTCGCCGGCAAGGTGCTGAAGATCCAGTTTGGCGCCCAATAAAGATCTCAATGTAGCCTTATCCTCGATTTCGTAGTCGCGGAAGATTGCATCGAGATCAGTTCTTACCTTGGCTGAAAAGGCGTTAAAGGTCGCGGCATCGGCTTGCAACAGGTCGGAAGCGCGACCTGACATAGGATACGTGTACCGCGGCAGATCGCTCTGATCTTTAACCTGAATCTTTTTGTTAGCTTGTCCACTTGCAAACGGGACGAGCAGCAGAATCAAGGCCAAGGCACAGAACAGCTGAGATCGTTTCACCATGAAGACCGGAAACTCCTTTTTGATAGGTAAACGGCAGGTTATTGTACATCCATGACCCTAATGCACGTTTGCGAGCTAGCAGGCAAGTGTCGCGATGCACGCCGCAAAACCCTCAACCACTAAGGACACAAAGTGACACGAGGGATTCTGGTTTCAAGGTTCTCCTTCGTGCTTCTTCATGTCCTTATGTGGTGAACAATTCCGCCACTAATTTCAGAAAATATTGGTGAATGCGCCGGTCGTCACTCAACTCCGGATGAAACGTAGCTGCCAACGTCTTACCTTGACGCACCAGCACCGCATCTTTTCCTTCGGTTGCGATCACTTCCACTCCCGCGCCCACGCGTTTAATCTTCGGCGCGCGGATAAAGACCATTTCAATCGGCACGTTAAGAAATTTTCCTTCGCGGATGGAGCTGTCGATCTGGCGTCCGTAAGCGTTGCGGCGCACGGTGATGTCGAGCGCGCCGAGGCCCGCCTGCTTCGGATTCTCCACCTCTGTTGCCAGCAGGATGCAGCCGGCGCAAGTGCCGAAACTTGGCTTCTCGCGCACGAAGTCTTTCAGCTTGGCGAATCCGTCTTCGCCGAGCAACTTGAGGAACGTGCCCGACTCGCCGCCCGGGATCACCAAGCCCTCGATCTCGTCGAGTTGCTCGGGCTTTTTCACCAAGATGACTTCTGCGCCGAGTTCTTCGAGCCGGCGGCGATGGGCGTCGAAATCGCCTTGGAGAGCTAGGACACCGATTTTCATGACAGTCGGTCGTTGGTCGTTTCGCTAACCAACCGGTATGAGCTGATTTTATACGACCGCTTGAGTCGCGGCGGATAGCTCGCAAGGAAGAAAAGATGGGAGCCGTGGTGAGGATGGAGGAATCTAAGTGTCCGCCCACTGACCCTAGAAATTCGAAAGCCCGGTAGTCATCCGGGGCTTGGCAAATGCCAGTTGGTACGCCGCCTTTCGAAGTCAGAATGGCAGGCATTTCAAGCGAATCGTTTCTATGAAATGGCGCGGTAGGTACTTTCGTGGGCTTGCATTCCTTTCGGACACGTCCAATACTCTCGCAAGATAGACTGCGTCTGGAGGACGTTGCCAGTGGGTACTGGACGCTGTTTATCAAACAGTCGAGTGGCCTAGTCAGCCGTTACGGTTCAAGTCCGTCGCCCTCCGCACGACCACTCGGCGTAAGGCTTCTTATGTTATACTGACGGTGTTTGGTAAACAGCGTACTTACTGGCAATTTTGCCGAGCCCCGCCTGACTAGCGGGGCTTTTGGTTTCTGGGCCACTGCCGCAGGAATAATTTTTCGACGGTGAAGATACGCTCACCGCGGAAAATCCCCGCTCAAGCGGAGCTTGAACGGGGCACCTATGGAGTGGGATGGGACTTAGGGAGGGAAGCCCGGCCTGCGAAAGGAACCGGCTCATTCCCAATTTTGGAGTATCTACTTTTGTGGGATTGCGCGTGCCTTGGGGGAAGGAAATACTTAACGGGCGATAGGTTGTCTGGAGGACGTTGCTAGTGGGTACTGGACGCTGCCTTTCAAACAGTCGAGTGGCTAGGTCAGCCATTACGGTTCGAGTCCGTCGTGCTCCGCACGGCTTCTCGACTTGCCTAGGTTTGCTATAATTGAATTGTTTGAAAGGCAGCGTACCAACTGGCAATTTTGCCGAGCCCCGCCTGACTAGCGGGGCTTTTGGTTTCTAGGCCACTGCCGCAGGAATAATTTTTCCGACGGTGAAGATACGCTCGCCGCAGAAAATCCCGCTCAAGCGGAGCTTGAACGGGGCACCCTAGGGAGGGGGGATGGGTTTTAGGGTGGGCCACCCGCCAATTTTGCCGAACCCCGACTGACTAGCGGGGCTTTTGATTTTTAGGCCACTGCTGCAGGAATAATTTTTCCGACGGTGATGATACGCTCGCCGCAGAAAATCCCGGCCCAAGCTGAGCTTGGACGGGCCACACGCCGTCATTGCCTACTGAGGATGCCTGGGGAGTCTTTCTCGGCTTGTGTTCGGGCAAATGCTTCAGCTTCAGCTTCGCTATCACCCTCCCACAAAACCTCAAAGTCACCCTCCTGCGGGCCACCCGGGCGGAGCACTTTTGCGATCTGAAATCTCCCGTCAGGCGTCCGATTCTTGACGAGGTTGGCGGGGATTCCGCCAACAGAAAGATTGACCGGATACAGAGGAGTTGACCTAAGCTTGGCCATAAAATTGGATGATAGCACGAAGGCCGGGACTATACTTTTCCCCGTGCACGATTTTTCATGGACGACATTTCTGAGTTCGCTCGTTGGTGGCGGTGCCACCGCATGGCTCGTGGTCAAGGCACTCGGCAGCCATCTTGCCGATCGTTGGATGGCACGGTACAGGGGCGAACTTGATAAAGAGTTCGAGAAATACCGTGATGCGTTGGAACAGAAGCGCAAGCGGATTGAAGCCGAACTCGGGCAGCGCACTTATGTCAGCAAGGCCCAATTCGACACCGAGTTTAACGCAATCAAGGATATCTTCGCCGCATTAGGGAAGCTCCGCCTCAGCTTCAACGGACTTAGACCGTTCGTCGATTGGATACCGCCCGACGAAGAGGGAAGGCTAAAGCTTGTTTCCGCCCGGTTGAGTCATTTCAGGCCCCTACTCGATGCATTCGTCACGACCGTGGAAAGCTCTTATCCATTCGTGCCTGACAACGTCTACGAGCAACTGGAAATATGCATGAGAACTGGCATGATCGAGATGAGACACATTGACGAGGCGGGAGCTAGGGCGCTTTCCCCAAGTGGTTACGACGATGGGGAAAAGCAGCATGAGAAGTTCACAAAAGCCTATTTCGCTGCCGCCAAGCTGGTACGGGAGCGTTTGAAACAGTTGTCTGAAATTTGAATGTCCATGCAGGCTAGCAGAATGGAACGCGAAGAACACACCGTGGTTCTGGAAGGCGCGACGTTAACGATGGGAGAGGAACTATTTCAGCCCTCTCCCACGACTGAGGCCATTGTTGGCTGCTGTCGAGATTTGTATGTGCATAGCCTTGAGACCTTCGTTTTTGCACTTGTCTTCTCGGGAAAGGTGGGAGTGTATCAAAAGAGGACGGGCATTCCTGGCGAACAGCCCACGCCGATCACGGAGGGCCTGACGAAAGGTTTCGAGGAGAGGCTCAAGCCGTTCGGCGACCGTGCCGACACGGTCATCACTGTGCGGGGCATCCTAACCGACAGCCAGCAAGAGGTCGCCGCGCATATTAGGACGATCAACCGTGCGTATCGCGCGCACTCGACAGAGTGGCAGCAGCACTTGATCCGCGAGGTATGGATGTACTCGCTAGCAGAAGCCCAAAAAAAAGGAATTGAGCAGAGAGAGACGAGCCTAGAAAACAATCTGGAAAGTAGCGAAGAACTAGAGAACTTGTTGGACCCTGGATATGTTGAGTCGATGCTGGCGGCGGTGCGAGCAAGTATCGGAAATCTCACACCCGTCGACGACGTACTGGCCAGATTTATCCGTAAAAATACGGTGGCGCATATTGCTGCGCACTGCGCCTACAATGCCTCACTCATGTTTCGGGACGACCTCGGGGAGAATCGATCCCTCATGCCGCATCCGACACGACAGGTTTTGGTTAAAAGTTCGGCGCAGTCGCTGATCCAGTTTCTAGTTCCCGCGGTCCTCTACGACATCGTGGTTGTACAGGGGGTAAGTAGACCGGATATCCTCCGCCAGCGCATCGGGGACTACACGACAGATCCCAGCATGATTGAATTACAGAGAAAACTCGCGGAAGCTTTTGCGGGGACAGATCGCGATAGGGAGCAACTCAGCCGAGAACTCGGCGATGCCAGCCGCGAAGTTCTGGCAGGAAACCCGTTCCCGGGTGCAGATGCTGGGATCAGAAGGCTAGCGCTAATGCGAGCTAATTACGTTAAGGGACAGCATCAATACGCTGAAGGACTCCAAAAAGTATTCCCTACATTGAAAGGGCAGTCGCCAGCACAACGCGATCCTTTTCGGACTACCAACCTCTAGTCTGCAGCATATGCGCCTCATCCAGCGTAGACACAGCCAGCCCTTTCATAGCTCCCGCCAGATCTTCGCTGACTTCAAGTAACACTTTAGGGTCTTTGAAGTGCGTTGCCGCCTGCACGATTGCTTTCGCGCGCTTCTCGGCTTCGACGGGGTCGGCGAATTCGGTGGAGTTCTTCATGAAGATGCCGGAGCCTACGAAGACAGCTTCGGCTCCTAGTTGCATCACTAGCGAGGCGTCGGCGGGAGTCGCGATTCCTCCGGCGGAGAAATTGGGGACGGGGAGCTTGCCGTCTCGCGCTACCATCTTTACCAGTTCGTAGGGCGCTCCGTGCTCTTTGGCTTTGGCGTAGAGTTCTTCTTCGCCCAGGACGGTTAGAATCTTCATCTCCTGCACGATCTGGCGAATGTGGCGGACGGCGTGGACTACGTCTCCGGTGCCGGCTTCGCCCTTGGTGCGGATCATGGCTGCGCCTTCGGCTATGCGGCGCAGAGCTTCGCCTAAGTTGCGCGCTCCGCAGACGAAGGGGACGGTGAAGGCGTGCTTGTCGACGTGATGCGCTTCGTCGGCAGGGGTTAGAACTTCGGACTCGTCTATGTAATCGACGCCCAGTTCTTGCAAGATTTGCGCTTCGGCGAAATGGCCTATGCGGCATTTGGCCATGACGGGGATATCGACCACCGCCATGATCTCGCGAATCTTTTTGGGCGAGGCCATGCGGGCTACACCGCCTTCGGCGCGGATTTGGGCGGGGACGCGCTCCAGGGCCATTACGGCTACGGCTCCGGCTCGCTCGGCTATCTCGGCTTGCTTGGCGTCGGTTACGTCCATGATTACTCCGCCTTTTAGCATCTCGGCTAGGCCGGTTTTTAGGCGGAGGCTAGTGGTGTTGTGTCCATTGTTTTGCGACATAAGGGTTGATGCCTTTCGCGATCGCGAAGGATGGGCGCATTGCGCCTGCCTTTATTTTACAGGAGTTGGACGGCAGCGGCTAAAGCCGCGCAGAGTTGGATCGCGAATCGCAGCGCTGAAGCGCTGCGCCACCCAAAATCACTACCTTGCGAAATAAGTACGTACAAAATCACTCCATACAAAATCACGCTTGCAGAATCACGTCGCGCGGAACGGGACGGAGCCCCGTCACCACATGATTTTTAGCGCTCCACAAACTTGGCGAACATGCGATGCGGATCGATGGCGATAAACAAGCCCTGGCTGCGGGCCAGCACCTCGCCTTTTTCATTCAGAATCTCGGCCTTGTTGATGTGCTTGCGGCCTTGCACTTTGAGTTCGCGCGATTCCACGCGCAATGGCTGTTGCAGGGGCACGGGCTTGAGGTAGTTCACGGTCATCTCGGAGGTCACCGCGATCACGTGACGCAGCTTGTTCACCTTGCCCATGGCTTCGTCGAGAATGGTTGCGATGATGCCGCCGTGGCAGTGTCCGGGCGGGCCGGTGTAGCGCTTGCCGAGGCGGAAGCGGCAGACGAAACAGTCGCGTTCCTCGTCGTAGGTGAAGCGCAGACGCATGCTGTCAGGGTTGTCCTTGCCGCAGACGAAGCAGTAGTTTTTCTGCAGCTTGATGTAGCGCGTGTCGTGTCCCGCTTCGTGTTTCTTCGCAGCCATCTAATAACTGCCTCGATTTCCAGCTACTTCAAACCGCGCGGGCGAGGGCGCCCGCGCCACACGAACAGCTAGTCGTAATACTCCAGCCCCAGATGCGTGATCAACTCTTCGCCCTTCAAATGCCGCAAAGTGTTTTTCAACTTCATCAGCTGAATGAATAGGTCATGCTCTGGATACAGCCCGGGCGCCGTCATCGGAGACTTGAAGTAAAAGCTCAGCCATTCCTGAATGCCCAGGCGGCGCAACTCAGGCGTGCGCTGCGCCAGATCGAGGAAGAGGACCAGATCGAGCACGATGGGCGCAGCTAGAATCGAATCGCGGCACAGGAAGTCGACTTTGATCTGCATCGGGTAGCCGAGCCATCCGAAGATGTCGATGTTGTCCCATCCTTCTTTGTTGTCGCCGCGCGGCGGGTAATAGTTGATGCGAACTTTGTGGTAAATATTGCCGTAGAGTTCGGGATATAACGCCGGCTGCAGAATGTGTTCCAGCGCTCCGAGTTTTGATTCCTCCTTGGTTTTGAAAGACCCGGGGTCGTCGAGCACTTCGCCATCGCGGTTGCCGAGGATGTTGGTCGAATACCATCCGCTCAGGCCCAGCAGACGCGCCTTGAAAGCGGGGGCCAGAACGGTCTTCATTAGGGTCTGGCCAGTTTTGAAATCCTTGCCGCAGATGGGAAGCTCACGGTCGTGTGCGAGCTCGTGCATCGCCGGGATATCGACGGTCAGGTTCGGCGCGCCGTTTGCGAAGGGAACGCCCTCCATCAGCGAGGCATAGGCGTAGACCATCGAGGGCGCGATGTTTTCATCGTTTTCTTTCATTCCTTTTTCTAGGGCCTTCACACTTTGATGAGCCGCGCTCGGCTCAATGAAGGTTTCAGTCGATGCGCACCAGATGGTGATCAGGCGGTCGGCGCCGCTCGACTTCTTGAAGTCGCGAATGTCTTGCCGCAACTGCTCGGCCAAATCCAGCTTGTTCTTTCCCTTCTTTACATTTGGCCCGTCGATCTTCTTAACGTAGTTGTGATCGAACACAGCTTTCATCGGAGTGATGGCGCTTAGCCGTCCCTTCACTTTGTCGAGCAGGTCGCGTTCGAGCACGCCGGCGTTGCGCGCGGCCGCGTACATGTTGTCATCGAAAATGTCCCAGCCGGTAAAGACGAGATCGTTGAGGCTGGCGAGCGGAACGAATTCCTTGATTTTGGGAGACCGGCCATCGGTGCGCTTCCCGAGACGAATGGTTCCCATCTGCGTGAGCGAGCCGATGGGGTGCGCGATTCCTTTGCGCACCGCTTCCACGCCCGCGACAAAGGTAGTCGCGACCGCGCCCATGCCCGGGATCATAACGCCCAGTTTGCCCTTTGCCCGCTCGATCGTGTGCCCGGCACTCTGCCCTTTCTGGGAGGACTTCACTTCGACCGCCGATTTGCGCTTTGTTATTGCTATTGTTGCCGTTGCTTTCTTCGCCTCTTGTTGAGGGGACTGCTTCACCTTCGCCATATTTTGGCTGCTTCCTTGTAAGAACCGTGGGATTATGCAAACTCATCATGGTCTCGCACCGCATGAGCTTTTTGCAAATCCGTGCTCCTGAAGCCGCAGGAAAGTCACTTCAATGGCGTCCACAAAGCATTGGGTGGTGTTCGCAAGCAACGCCGGTAAGCTTCAGAAAGTAATCTCTGCCGTCGGTGTGACCTTGATAGAATGACCTCCCGCGGCAAAGCCGTCGAGGAGTTGGTTGTGGTGCGCAATGATCTGCGGGGCGGTTAGAGCCTCGGTATCGCGGGTCAGATGCGCGTCTGCTGCCAGCGTCACATCGTAGCCAAGCGTAACCGCACGGCGGCAGGTTGTATCGACACAGTATTCGGTCATGGCTCCGGCAACGATCAGATGGCTGATTTCGCCGACATTGAGTTCCTCGGCGAGTCGCGTTTCGAAGAAAGAGTCTGACGCTTTTTTCCTGATGACGCGCTCTCCACTCATGGGAAGAGTCGAAGGGTGTATCGCCCACGCCAGCGTCTCCGCTTCGATGGGATGTCCCTTGGGACCGTCGTGCTGAATGAACAAGATGGGCATTCCTGAGGCGCGCGCTTTGCTTAACAGAACCTTTATGTTCGACAAAACGCGATCCTGCAGCTCCGGCGGCATAAGCCTCACCAGGCCAACCTGCACATCGATGATCAGCAGCGCGGATTTCAGTCAGCCCTCCTGGCTTACAACGGTTAAGAGCTAATTGTATGGCGGAGATTGATTACCGGCTAACGGTCTGCCCGGATGTTCACGGAGAAGTTTTCGCGCGAACTCGGCCGCGCGATGTCGGCCGCCGATCTCGGACGATCGTAGCGATTAGCACAGCACCGCCTTCCGCAAATTTTTTCCCGCAAATTCCGCTTCTGCAAATCGAAGGGATCGATTTTTTTCGTTGGACACGTGCGCGGAAGTTCTTCATAGTGTCAGCAGTTCGAGTCCCGCCGAGCGGCGGGTTTCTTCGAGCCTGAAGTTTGCATTCGGCCCAGTTCGCCCGGTTGCAAATCTGCTGACCTCGTTGTTCTCCCACTTAATCTAAGGTGACGCCCTTCGAGTGTCTGTCGGTCGTGCGCCTTTTAGACAAAGAAAAGGAGACTGTATGAGATCGATTCGCAAATTCGCATATGCCGCGGCTCTGATCGCGACCATCTTCTGCGTGCAGCCGACATTGGCTACCGCCGAAGATGCGCGCGGTAAATTCACCCTCACTCACGAAGTACGTTGGCAGAAGTATGTGCTTTCTTCCGGGGACTACACCTTCTCCGTCAGATCCTTGGGTGGCTCGGAGTATCTCGTGTTACGAGGCCGCAACGGAACCGGCACGGACGCGACGCTGATAGCAAATGATGTTGAAACTCCCAAGGTCGATGACGTCAGCCGGCTCGTTCTCGTGTCCAGGGAGGGGCAGAGTTTCGTGAGCTCGATGGAGCTCCCCGAGTACGACATGGCTCTGCACTTTGCTGTTCCAGCGGCCGCCCCGCTCGACAAAGCAGTGAAGTAGGTTGCCATCCAGCTGCGCGTCTGGGCTCCGGCCCACATCCTGAGCTCAGCAGGCAGCTGTTTCCCGGGAGCAGATCTTGCCTCTATCTGCTCCCGGGCTTTTTTGTCGCGAGGATTCGGCGGGAGAACTGCGCCATTGTTAATTCGTACTGTCGCCGTTCGGACGCGTCAGCTGCGCTTTCCGGCTCAGCGCATTCCTTTGGCTTCGCTCAGGACAGCCACTCCGAAACCGAACTGCGGGATGCCCGCGCCGATATGCATCCCATGTTGTCGTGGTTCCCACCCTTGCCAAAGAACGCGCAAGGATGGGGCACCTCCGCTTGGGCGATGCAGACAAAAACCAAGAGCTTCTATAGAGGGCGACCCGCCCGCGCCTCTGCGGAAGTTGCGATTTGAAGTTGGGGATGGAGGTGGTTACGACACCCTGCTTCCGCGCGTGTTGTCTTTTACGTCCGAGCTTAGAATGATCGCCTCGGCAATTTCTTTCATAGCGCGGCGCTTCTGCCGACTCTGCTGCTGCAAAGCTAGATACGCTTGCTCTTCGCTCAATCCCAGCTCGCGCTGCAAAATTCCTTTGGCGCGTTCCACCACCTTTCGTGTTTGTAACTGGTCCGTGAGGCTGGAGTTTTCGTCCTCCATGCGCGCCAATTCAATTTGCGCGCCCACCAGAACTCCGATCGCCGAAATCAATCGAATCTCTCTAGGCTTATAAGTGTAGGAATGGCGATGCTGCAGGTTGATGGCTCCCACGACTCGGCCACGGGACATCATGGGTACGGAGAGAAACGCTTCGTAACTGGCGTCGTGACTAGCTTCGTAACTAGCTGCCGGCAGCTCATGGAAAAACTGGAAGCGCGGATCGAGAGACGCCTTTTCAGAAATCGCCATCGGTTCGTGATGTTCTGCGACCCAACCCGTAATTCCCTGCCCCACGCGCAGTTTGAGCCGGCCCACAGCGTAAGGATGGGCGTTTTTCGAAGCGCGCAAGACCAATTCCTCGCCCTCAAGCACATAGATCAGGCAGGAATCGCATTTGACCAGGGCCGAGGCGAACTCCACGACCTGCGACAGCACTTCATGAAATCCGCCCGCCCTCGCCAAGCGGCCTCCGATTTCATGCAGCACATCAACCGGCGAGTCTGCGACCAAGATTACGTTTTCCATGATCTAACTTAGCGGCATAAACGACACATGTCGAATTGCAAATTTCGATGATCGCCATAAAGAATTTGGTCCGCCGATTTACTGTTCTTTAACATCTTTACTGCATCATGGCGCATCTGTGGCGCCTACCTGCTGTCCAGATCCACCGTCTTGATCGGCAAGTCCCAGTGCGCGTCGAGGATTTCAAAGCGCCGCTGCTCTTCCTTCGCGTAGGTGGCCTGATCGGGCCAGAGCTGTTTTTTCAGCGCGTCCTCGTCAAAGGGCTCATTTGCAGCGGATGAGTTCTTAAAGACGATGGTCACGCGATAGTCCCAGCGCCCGTCTTCGGTTGTGTGGTAGCGCGGCTGGTCCATCCGGACTTTGAGCGTGCGGCCCATTTCCACTTCTTTCTTCAGGAGCGGGTAATGATTCTTTTTGAAGAGCTGCAGGAATTCATCCGCGTGTCCCCATTTGGTTTTGTAGTAATACTCGATGATGAATGGCTTGCCGGTTTCGGGCGCGGGCTGGGCGAGGAGAGCTGGTGGAAACAAGGTTAAGAGCAGGAAAATCAATGTCAACTTCATCGATAGCCTCCGTGGGGAATGATTGTCGCACAGGTAGCGGCCTAACTTGGCGCAAAGTTGCGTCAGAAGTAGCGCCGGCATCCTTGCCGGCCGTCCTGAGGCGTCGTCCGCCCTCGGCTCGGTGGGCGAGACGCCCTCGGCGAAGAGCCGCCGGGACGGCGGCGCTACGATCATTGATAGCCTCTGTAAAAAATGATTGTCGCACATGCGAGAAAGCGGGGCTTCGACAGAAAGTGTGGATCACTGGCCTGCTCTGCATGGCAAAAAGTGTGCGGGCCGGGCGAGGACGCCCGGCGCTCCATCCGCCTGCGGATGCTAGAATTGACTGTGCCTGCCAGTTCTCTTCGCCTCATTGCCATCGATATTGACGGCACCTTGCTCAACCCCGAATTTCATATTTCTGCGACCGATCTCGCCAGCCTGCGGCGCGCCCATGCCGAGGGGATCGAGGTCATCCTGGTCACCGGACGCCGCCACGCCTTTGCCCTGCCTATCGCCGAGCAGTTGGGATTCGATCTCTGGCTGATCAGCTCCAACGGCGCCGTCACCCGCTCTCTTGCCGGTGAGACTTTCCATCGCGATCTGCTGCCCGTCCCGACCTGCCGCGAACTGGTCCGCGTGATGCGGGAGTTTCGTGGCCAGACTGTACTTACCTTCGACAGCAACGATCTTCAGGGGGACGATCTTCAGGGGGACGATCTTCAGGGGGATGGTCTTCACGGCGATGTTTCAGGAACCATCGTCATCGAGCGTCTGGACGAGCTGGAAGCCAGCATCCAGCGCTGGCTGGAGAAAAATATGCAGTACATCCGGTTCGTGGTTCCAATCGAGAACGCACTGACGACCGACCCCGTACAGGCCATGTTCTGCGGCCGGATCGCGCATATGCAGCAGGCTTTACAGGTCCTCGGAAGCTGCGGCTTGCCCATCACGGTCTTACGCACAGAGTATCCCGGCCGCGATCTTTCCATTGTCGATGTGCTCAACGCCGGCTGCTCCAAGGGACACGCGCTCAAGCGCTGGGCCAATTACCGGCAGATTACCGCCGAGCAGGTCATGGCCGTTGGTGACAACTATAACGATATAGAAATGCTGGCTTTCGCCGGCCATCCGTTTATCATGGGGAATGCCTCGGAAGAGCTGCATTCGCGCGGTTGGCAGCGAACCGGCTCCAACGCGGAAAGTGGTGTCTCGGCCGCCATTCAGCATGTACTATACGGAAGGCCCCTTGAAGCGGCGACCGTTGCCGGGATCGGCAACGAGAATGACGACAATGGCGACCCGGTAACTGACGGATCGGCAATCGTGAGCAGCTTGTGATGATTAAGGCGAAACCATCAGCGCTGGAACTGCAGACAATGGGGCGGGGGGCGTCCCTTCGGCAGGCTCAGGGCAGGTTCTCGCCCGTCCCGCGCCAGGTGCCAGTGGGCGCAGCGAAGCTCGCTGTTTTCTTCTTTTTAGTTGTCTTCTTGTTCGCTCATCCCGCAACCGCCGCCGAGCTGGCGACCCTCCGCAATGGCTATAGCATTCACCATGATCACCACATGGTGATGGGCTCAATGACCCGCCTCTTCCTCTCTGCCGATGACTCCAGCTTTACCGACGTGCCCACGGAGGAGATCACCGGATTCGAGAAAGATCTCACGCTACCCGCGCTTCCACCAGCACCCGATCCCGCGACTACTCAACCCTTGCAAACTGCGGGTGCGAAATCCGAACCCGCGAAACCCGCGCGGCCTTTGACGGACGTTGTCGCCTCCGCCAGCGCCGCCTATCATTTGGATCCCGACCTGGTGAACAGCGTTATTCACGCCGAGAGCGGATTCAACGCCCACGCGGTCTCCCCCAAGGGCGCGCGCGGATTGATGCAGTTGATGCCCAATACCGCCAACCAACTGGGCGTGAGCAATGCCTTCGATCCGCAAGACAATGTCACCGGCGGAAGCCGCTATTTGCGCGAACTTCTGGAGCGCTACAACTTCGACCTGGTGAAGGCCCTGGCCGCTTACAACGCGGGGCCGGAGCGCGTCGAGCAGTATCAGGGTGTCCCGCCATTTCGCGAGACGCGCGCCTACGTAGCGAAAATCGTACACGAATACAACAAGAAGAAAACCGCCCAGGAAATTGCCGAGAAGCGCAAGCAGGCTGCCGCGCAGGGCGCAACCAAGAACTCTGCAACTAAAAATCCAACGACCCCGCACCAAATCACAAGCCCGGCGCATCGGTCCTCGAACTCTGGACCCTCGAAGTCGGGACCTGCGAAATCAGGACTCACGAAATCGGCGCCCACGAAGCCGTCACCTACAAAATCGGCATCCACGGCCGAGGTCGCGGAATCCGGATCCTCTAAAACGCAGTAGAAACCAGGCTTTCGATCGCTCCGACCTCAGCGCGTTGACCATGCCACCTGTCTCATTTACCTTCATTCCGGGACTCGCTCGTCAGGGCTGCGTTCTTACTGTTCACCTCGACGCAGTATCACAAAAGAGACTAGACACGATCGGTTAGACAGCATGAATGGAATCGAATGAATAAGAAACGATATGCAGCTTCTGTTGTTGTCTTCCTGGTCCTGGCGGTGCTTGTTTATCTACAGTTTCGCACCTGGCGTAACTTCGACTGGGCCCGCCTGTTTCAGTATGGGCTGAATTGGCGCCACATCTTTCACGGCGTGGCTCTCATCTATTTCGCCTACTTCTTGCGGGCAGTGCGATGGAAAATTTTTCTCCGGCCCGTGCGCAAACAAGCATCCATCTGGCGTCTGCTCTCACCCACCGTCATCGGTTTTACGGGACTCGCATTACTCGGCCGCCCGGGTGAATTGATTCGTCCTTATCTGATAGCCCGCCGCGAGAACCTGCCCTTCGCGTCGCAAGTCGCGGTGTGGACCGTGGAACGAATCTTTGACGTGGGCGCTTTTACCGTATTGTTAGTGTCGGCCATTTTCTTGCCCTCAAAACTGCGTGCATTTACCGAAGCCGCACCACCCGAAGTCAGGCAATGGATTCATCTCACCGGCTACGCTCTGATTGCGGTCGTGCTAGGGCTCTTTGCTGCGACCATGCTGATCGCCTACAGGGGGAGTCGGATTGCGCGTTGGGTCGAAGAGCGTTTTTCACATCTATCCGAAAACCTGGGTCATCGCATCGCGCTAAAGATACGCGAGTTTACGGTTGGTCTGAATACCATTCACGGTCCACTGGCGTTTCTTCAGTTGGCGGCAGTGTCGGTGTTGATGTGGTGGATGATTGCCTTGGCTTACAAAGAAGTGACGCATGCCTATGGCGCGCCCATGAACATATTGAGCACAACCAAAGTTCTTCTATTGATGGGGTCGAGCATGATCGGGTCGCTGGTGCAGTTGCCCGGCGTCGGAGGCGGCTCGCAACTAGCCACTATCAGCGCGCTCGACCACGTCTTTCATATCGTCCCCAAGGAGCTCACGGTCAGTTGCGGCATTATGTTGTGGCTGGTGACGTTTGTCGCTATCGTTCCCGTGGGATTGTTGCTTTCCCATCACGAACGGTTGTCGCTGCGCAAGCTTTCCGCGGAAACCGCGCAGGCAGAGGAAAGCGCGGCGGTCGAGGAAGCAATCTAGGTTGTCGGTGGTGGTCCCATCTCAGGGCGGAGAAGTCGTACGGAATCGCGGCCATCGCTTCCCATAAGCCGCTTCTGGCCAATCTGTTTCTGGCCAATCTAAAAGACGGTGATAATTTGGGGAGGAGATATGCCGGGACCAGCGATGAAGCTAGTCGGCTGGCTTGCTGCTCGATCGCCGCGGCTTCGGCATGGGCTTCCTTTTGTTCTTCTTCTCACCCTGGCCCTTGAGATTGAGCGCCACTGCAGCACGGATGAGATCCTTCAATGCCGCCTCATCGATCTTGTCGCCTTCGTGGATGTCGATGGCGCGCCTGACGTTCCCCTCGAGGCTGGAGTTGAATAGACGTGAGGGGTCCTTTAAGGCAGCGCCCTTGGCAAATGTCATCTTGACGACGTTCTTGTGCGTTTCTCCCGTACAGACGATGCCATTGTGGGAGAAAACGGGAGTCCCTGGCGATGTCGGCTTGACCCACTTCCGCTCTTCGACGATCTCAGGGTCTGCCTGGTGTATGATTTCGCGCACTTTCGCGAGCATCTTCCCGCGCCAGTCGCCCCCGGAAGAAAGTTCCTTGATCTTCTGGTCGACGAATGCAGAGGCAGGTTCCACCGGGATGTGACCTTTCATGTATAGCTCCAAACTCTCGCACCTAATTTAGCTGCGCCCAGCGTAACCCGCTCGGCAGGTGGAAGCCTCTTCTGGTGAACGTCCCCACGCAAGCCGACCGGGTCGAGTCGGAGACCCCTCCGGGGTTAGGAAATTCCAACTGGGCGAGAGCAGTGGAATCCCACCCTAGCGCAAACAACGCGCTAGGATGAAGCAACCGCCACTCTACTGCTTGCCGTAAACCGAGACCGATTTCACCGGCTTTCCGTTCGCGTCCGTGCCTTTTGAAGTCAGCGTCAACATCTTTCCATCGTGAGAAACCGTTGCGGTGCTGCTGCCCACAATTTTGTCTCCCTTTTTCAACGTGGCTGTAGTCATGTGCGAGTTCTGCTGCTTGATGGCAATGTGGTCTGCGCCATAGGGTATTCCAGTTCCGGTCACTTCGGCATCCTTGCCGTCGTACTTGGAGGCGAATCCGAAGCTGATGGCGGCGCCGTCGGCGCCTACACCATCGAACTTGTAGGTCACGGTGTCGCCATCCGCCGACACCGTGCGCGTCAGGCTCTTTGGAGCATGCCCCGCCGGATACTTCGACTTGTCCAGGTTTAACTTCCATGTACCAACAATGGCCGTGCTGTCGGCGAGCATCGAACCGGCCAGGGCCAAACACACTACGGCTACGGCGAAAATCGAGGAACTTCGCTTCATGAACCTTCTCCTTGTTGAGACTAGCGGTGAGATGGAATTCTTGGCAAGGAAACCGAGCCTTAGCTTAGCGCAGCGCAAGCCTATCCTCATCGGCTACGTGAGTCAAGCGAGCGACGAATGTGTACTGTCCTAATTTCGCTCGTCGCTTCTCTTTAGGGGTGCGGTGCAAACCAGAGGGGTGCGATGCGAACCAGTTACAGGGAGCGTTTTGGCTGTCCCTGAATTCCCACTCCCCAGGTTAGCGCCCAAAAAACGGGCGCGAACCTGGGGCACCGAACATGGGCGCCGAACAGGGGCACCGAGCCGTGGAGGGCCACTTCTCAAACGCGAGAAGTGGCGCACCCCTGATCGGGCGCACCTAAGCGACTTCGCTGCGACCGTCCAGTTCGCCGAGCACTCGATCCAGGCCGGAGAAGAATTTCTGCCAGCCGTATTTTGCGCCCCCATAAGCTGCCTGCTGATCGGGACGGAAGCCGGACTGCTCCATGCGAACGTGAGTGCCGCCCTCGGCTGGAGTCAACGTCCAGAGCACCACCCATTGCAGGCCGGATTCGCTTCCCCCAACACCCCAGTTATAGGACAGGCGTTGTAATGGGTCGACGATCAGCACCTCGCAGTCGACAACTCCATTCCAGTTCGGCATGGGCTCGGCGCGAAATTGGAACTTCCGCCCGACCACCGGCTCGAAGTCGTTGTTCATCATCCATTGCGCGAGGAGTGGGCTCTCGGTGAGCGCTCGCCACAGCTTCTCTGGCGGGTGGGGGAATACCCTTTCGACCACCAGGGTACGGCGACACTCTGCTGGATTGCTCATTATTGTTATTCCATCCTTTCCAAAAGGGCTTCAAGCCGGTCAAAGCGGTCACGCCAGAAGGCGCCGTAGAGATTGAGCCAGTCCACCATTGGCGTCAGGGCATCGGGCCGTGCGCGATAGTGAGTTTCGCGTCCCTCGCGGCGATGCCGCACGAGCTTGGCCCGCTTCAGCACAGTGAGGTGCTTGGAGACAGCGGGCTGAGATACGCCCGCGTAGCGAGTCAAGGCGTGGACGGTCTGTTCGCCGTGCCGGGTCAGCTCCTCGAAAATGGCCCTGCGCGTGGGATCGGCGAGAGCGTGGAAGACGTGATTGGCATTGGCCGGCTTCACCGCCAAAACCATAACCGTTTGGTTATTGTTTGTCAAGAGAAACTTAAGACCTCCTGCCGCCACCCCACCGACCCTTCCCGCATCGCCTGCTACAATCATGTTTATTTTATTTTCCGAGTGCAGCCAAGCGCATGAAATGCCCCTTTTGCGGGTTTGAAAATGACAAGGTTGTGGATTCGCGCGAGAGCAAGGAAGCCGATTCCATACGACGCCGCCGCGAATGCCTGAAATGCGAGAAGCGCTTCACGACTTACGAGCGCATCGACGAAATTCCCTACATGGTGGTAAAAAAAGACGGACGCCGCGAGCGTTTCGACCGCCAGAAAGTGCTCAATGGCCTGATGCGCGCCTGCGAGAAACGCCCGGTGCCCATCAGCCGGCTGGAGCAGATCGTCAATGAGGCCGAAGGCTTCGTGATCGAATCGGCCGAGCGGGAGCGCAAGACCAGCGAAATCGGCGAGCTGATCATGAACCGCCTGCGCCGCTACGACAAAGTAGCGTATGTAAGATTCGCCTCGGTGTATCTCGACTTTAAGGACGTGCAGGAATTTATGGCGGAGTTGAAGGATCTGCTAAAAACAACGCCCGAATCTAAGGTCAAAAGTGGGAAAAGCTGATTGAAACATTGAATCATTAAGACATTGAATCATTGAAAAGCTGATTGAAACATTGAATCATTGAGGCATTGAATCATTGAAAACCCTGACGACTCATTGGTTCAATGACTCAATGATTCAATGCCCAAATGACTCAATGCTTCATGAACTCGCTCGACAAAGCGACCGAGCTAAAGCGGCGTACGAAGAGCTTCGCGATTCGGATCGTAAACCTCTTTCGCTCTCTGCAACGTTCTCCCGGCGCGCAAACGCTCGGAAAGCAGCTTCTGCGTTCTGGCACTTCAGTGGGAGCAAACTATCGTGCCGTCTGTCGCGCTCGTTCGCAGGCTGAATTCATTGCGAGAATGGCTATAGTAGTCGAAGAGGCAGACGAAACCGTCTTCTAGCTGGAACTCTTAGGCGAGACCGAGTGGTTCGTCATGAGAGAACACAAGATCTGCTGAAAGAAGCCAACGAGCTAGTAAAGATCTTCGGCGCCTCTTTGCGCACTTCGAAGCATGGTGTTAGATAATTCAATGTCTCAATGACTAAATGACTCAATTGGTCTAACGGCTCAATGATCTCTCACAAAGTAACCCTGATTCCCGGCGATGGCATCGGCCCTGAAGTCATCCAGGCCACGGTTCGCATGCTCGAAGCCACCGGCGTTAAATTCGAATGGGAAAGCTTCGCCGCCGGCGCTGAAGCTTTTGAGAAGTATCGCGAATACATTCCCAAAGAACTCAGCGAATCCATCGAGCGCACGCGCGTCGGATTGAAGGGACCGGTGACCACGCCCATCGGCGGCGGCTTCTCCAGCATCAACGTGGAGCTGCGCAGGCGCTTCGAACTTTTCGCGAACTTCCGGCCCATCCGCAACCTGCCGCACATTCCGACGCGCTATCCGGGCGTGGATCTGATCGTTGTCCGCGAAAATACGGAAGGGCTTTACTCCGGCATCGAACACGAAGTCGTTCCCGGAGTGGTCGAGAGCCTGAAGATCATCACCGAAAAGGCTTCCACCCGTGTATCGCGTTTTGCTTTCGAATATGCGCGTAAGAACCAGCGCAGGAAAATTCATTCCATCCACAAAGCGAACATCATGAAAATGTCCGATGGATTATTTCTACGCTGTTCGCGCGCCGTTTCAAAAGACTATCCCGAGATCACCTACGGCGAGCACATCGTCGACAACACCTGCATGCAGCTGGTGATGAATCCCTACCAGTACGACATCTTGCTCATGGAGAATCTTTACGGCGACATTCTTTCCGATCTGTGCGCGGGATTAGTGGGTGGGCTCGGCCTTGTTCCAGGCGCGAACTTCGGCCACGAGTGCGCCATTTTTGAGGCTGTCCATGGTTCGGCTCCCGACATCGCCGGGAAGAATCTAGCCAATCCCACCGCCGTTTTGCGCTCGGCATTGCTGATGCTGCGCCATCTTGGCGAACACCATGCCGCCCTGAAGATCCGCAACGCCATAGACGAGGTCTACCGTGATCGCACCAAACTGACCCGGGACGTAGGCGGCAGTGCGGGAACTTCGGAATTCGCCGACGCCATCATTCAGGCCATGGAGGCGCAGCGCGCTGCGGTAGCAGCCGAATAGTAAGGCACGTTCGTTCGCATTCTGGTTGACACGGGATACGCGCGCACATATACTGTGTCGATGAATGTGACGCTGTCGATCGACGAACAAACGGTCGAACGCGCTCGGAAGCGGGCCAGGGTGCTAGGGAAAAGCCTCAATCAATTGGTTCGCGACTACCTGCAAAAGGTGGCGGGCGGAGACGATCCAGAGCGCTGGATCGAGGAATTCGAGCGTTTGTCGGGCACCGGCAACTCTCACGGCCAGCGTTTCAATCGCGACGAGACTCATGAACGCTCGTAGTTTCTTCGATACCAACGTCCTGCTTTACGCGGACGACGAATCTACACCTGCGAAGCAGCGCCGCTCACGCACTCTCGTGGCAGAACACAGGCGATCCGGGACTGGCGTTATTTCCCTGCAAGTGCTGCAGGAGTATTTCGTGAACCTCACGCGAAAGCTGCACGTTGATGCTCGCATTGCGCGCCGCAAGGTGGAGATGCTGGCCGAGTTCGACGTTGCTGCCCCTGAGGTCGGCGATATCCTCGCCGCCATCGATCTGCATCGGCTGCATGGGTTTTCCTTTTGGGATGCGCTGATCCTCCGATCGGCGCAACAGGCGGGCTGTAGTGTTCTACTGTCCGAAGATTTCCAAGAAGGTCGCGAAATTGACGGAATTCGGATCGTGAATCCGTTCCAACGGGGGAAATGAGCGTATCCCCAGCCGCTAGTGGACTCGTCCTCTGCTAAACTAATGCGTTTCGGGAAACCCAATTGGCGACGCGGGTTTCCATGGGGGCTATCCTGAAAGGCATCGAAATCCCGTACCATCGCGGGCTACATCGCTTCGCCATCTTTACCGCTTGCGTCACCCTCATCCTCATCGTTGCCGGCGCCTTGGTGACCAGCAATGACGCGGGCTTGTCCGTCCCCGACTGGCCGACCAGCTTTGGCTCCTTCTACAAAATGCCGAACATGGTGGGCGGCGTGAAATACGAACACAGCCATCGCATGGTGGCGGAATTCACAGGTCTTCTCACTATCATCCTCGCCGTCTGGACCTGGCGAGTGGAAAAACGCCGCTGGTTGCGCCTTCTAGCGCTTGCGGCGCTCGCCACCGTCATCGCGCAAGGTATTCTCGGCGGACTGACCGTCTTATTCTTTCTGCCCGCCCCGATTTCGAGCGCGCACGCCGCGGTCGCGCAAACCTTCTTTTGCATAGCCGTCGCGATCGCAGTTTTCACCGGCCGCCGCTGGGTCGAAGAACACCCGCGCACCGAGCTCGACCAGCGCCGGCCAGCTCTTTTCACTCTGACCGTGCTCTCGATTTTTGTGTTGTATGTACAACTGATTCTCGGAGCCATGTTCCGCCATCACGGCCTGAGTTGGTGGCCGCACGTAGTGAATGCCGCTATCGTAGCCATCGTCCTGTCCTGGACGGCCATCCGCGCGATCTCGGTTTACCCACACGTGGAAGCCGTCCGCCGCCCTGCCATTGGCATGCTTGGGTTGATGGTGGCGCAGCTCTGCCTCGGCTTTCTGGCGTTCATCACCCGGGTCATGTGGGGAAAAAATGTCGCGCAGCCGGAACTACCCATGGTGGTTGCGACCGTCGTCCATGTCGCCGTGGGAGCGCTGCTGCTGGCCACCACAGTCGTTCTGGCCATTCAAGTCTGGCGCCACGTGCCAGTAGCTTTCGAAGAGCGCGTGCCGGGACAGGATCCAGTCGCCGCGTAGGGTTGGTGGTGCACCACTTTCAGTTCCACATAGCCGCCGGCGCTATCATAAGGCGTTTCCTATGCGTTCAGCGATTGAGTGGAGACGACGACTCTTCCCGTAGTGTCTTGTCTGGCAGGAATGATAATCGCGTCGTAGAATGAGCTGTGACCTCGAACTCAACGGCCATCGACTTCGCGCCTCCCGCTGCCACTGCCCAATCCGACGGTCGGCCCATAATTTCTGTTCGCGATCTAATCCATCGCTATCAGGACCGTGCTGCCTTGAACGGTGTTTCTTTCGAACGTCAGGCCGGCCGAGCTCTTTGGCCTGCTTGGGCCGAATGGCAGCGGTAAAACTACTTTATTCCGGATTCTTTCCACGCTCATGGTTCCCTCGTCCGGCAGCGCCACCATCGTCGGACTCGACGCCGTTCGCCAGCCCGGAGCCCTACGCCGCCACATCGGCGTAGTCTTTCAGGCGCAAAGCGTAGACATAAAGTTGACCGCCTACGAAAACCTGTGGCATCAGGGACACCTTTATGGTCTGCGCGGCTCCGAGCTCAAAGCCCGAATCAACGAAATCCTAACCCGCGTAGGACTACTCGATCGTGGCTCCGATCGCGTAGAAACATTCTCCGGAGGCATGCAGCGCCGCATCGAGCTAGCCAAAGGCTTGCTTCATCATCCAGAAGTGCTGCTCCTCGACGAACCGACCACCGGACTCGATCCCGGCGCGCGGCGCGACCTTTGGCAATACTTGCAGATTCTCCGCGATCAGGAGCGCGTCTCGGTCATCGTCACCACTCATCTGATGGAAGAAGCCGAGCGCTGCGATCGCCTGGCAATTCTGAACGAAGGCAACCTGGTGGCGATAGGCACACCCGATGCGTTGACCCACGAGATCGGAGGCGACGTCATCCGGCTCGAAGCGAGCGACCCTCAGTCGCTGGCCGACCGCATTCACGATAGGTTTCACGTCGATGCGACCGTCATGGGCAATCACGTCCGCCTAGAAATTGAAAACGGACATCGCTTCGTCCCCGACGTAGTCGAAGCCTTTCCCGGCGAAATTCAATCGCTAAGCGTAAGCAAGCCTACGCTCGAAGATGTCTTCATTCATCGCACCGGCCATCGCTTCTGGAGCGAAGAGGCGGAAGCAGCGCCGGAAGACGGCAAGAAGAAAGGCAAGAAGAAACGCTCGTAGGAAAAAACCGGCGTCAGCGGGTTGCCATCTCCGCCCCCGGCGTCGGCGCCGTTAGCAACTCCACAAACATTTTATAGAACTTCTCCGTATCCAGATCGAGCTGCACTTCCACCGACTGCACATCCCGCTGCGGCTTATTCTGATCTGACCAGGTGAGCGTATTGCCGTAGCCCGCGCCACGATCCAGATCGACGTCCATGTAGCGATTTTCTTTTTTCGTAATCAGGCTCGGGTCAAGCCACGCCGCCGCCGCGAGTTCATCCCACAGATAGTTATAAGAGCCGCGTAAGCGCTCATACTTGCCGACATATTGCGCCGCCGGCGAGTTGCCAGCCTTCACTTTGTCAATGAGCTCATTGGTCATCCTGGTCTTGAGCGAAACATCGACCGTGGTGGAGACCATCTTCTTCCACGGCGCTCGCAACGCAATATGAGCCGCCTCCGGATCGAACCACAGGTTGAATTCATGGCGTGGATTGTTAGCGAATTCGGGATCCTCAGTCTGCGGATTGAGACTTCCGCCCATGAAGACCAACTCCTTGGCCAGGCTCGGAAATTCCGGGTCGAGCGAGATCGCCAGCGCCAGGTTGGTCATGGGGCCGCCTTCATAAATCGTGACTTCATGGGGATACTTGCGAACCATGCGCACCATAAAGTGAGCAGCGTCTTCGTCGGCGGCCTTAGTCGTGGGCTTCCCTTCCGGCATCTCACCTAATTCGCGCGCTGCGTGATAATACTTCGGAGTCCACGCGCCCAGCCAAACCACCGAGCCATAGCGCCGCTCCCACTGCTCCGTCTCTTCTTTCGTTCGCACCAGCGGATATTCAGCTCCGGGAAAGACCGGAATGTCGCTTCGTCCGATGAGCTCAAGCATACGCAGAGTGTGCGCGACTTCCTCGGTCAGCCAGGCATCACCTGTCACCACGGTGACGCCCAGAACCTCCGTCTGCGGGGACTGTATGAGCAGCAGTATCGCTTGCTGATCGCTGCCAGCGGGGCCGGATGCGTCCTGATCGATGATGACCTTACGCTTGTCTTTATTCTGACTTGTATTCTGGCCTTTATTCTGACCTTGTGAGAGCAAACATGTCGTTAGAAGTACGGCGGCGAGCGCGACAAAACCCCGGAACTGCCCCAGCTTCATTCACGCACCTCAGAGTCTCCTTGGAAGGCTGTCATTGTAAAGCCTATGGACAGGCTTGCCAATTGTTCCCAATGGCATTACGTGATTGCCGATGAGTGTAGTCGCGCATAGAATGACGGGCAAGAACAAGACCGAGAACAAAAAGAACGACCAATGACCAATGATCACGGCTGATCCCATTTCGTTTTGGAGCTGCTGCGTTCTCGCCATCTTTCAGGAGTGATTCCGCGTGATCACCAGATTCTGCGGACTGCGTGGCATGCACGTCGCCGCATGCATTTGCGCCATGACCGTAGCTCTCGCTCTCGGCCGAGCCCAATCTCAGACGCCGGGTGGCCGCGCATCTCTGGGTGCTGTGCAAGGATCGGTGCAAGGATCCATGCAAGGCTCGGTGCGCGATTCGAGCGGCAAGCCGATGGCGAATGTAACCGTCTCGATACTGCTTGAAGCTGGGAACGAGGTTCCCGCCGTGCCGACCCAAGCCACGCACACGGATTCCAATGGAGCCTATCGCTTCGCGGCGCTTCCAGCCGGCGCCTATTCTCTGCGCGCGCAACTGAACGGATATCACGATGCGGTCGTTGGCCCGGTGAGCATCGCGGCCAAAGAGACAAAAGGGATTGATCTTGTTCTGAACGTCCGCCGAATCGTCCGACGAAGCTTCCGAGCCGGAGCGCGTGACTCCAGGAAAAGCGGCACCCGGCAAGCCCAGTATTCAACCGCCGGAGTTTTATGACGAACCTCAGTTCACCGTCGCGGGCGTAACCCAGGCCTCAAATTCTGGCGGACACAGCTCCGATACAGTCCTGCGCACCACCGAAGCGCTCGCGCGGGCAACGGCGTCGTTAAGTAATACGACAGGTAGTACGACAAGTGATGCAGCAAGTACGACTCCAAGCAAAACGCCAGGCAAGGAATCGAGCATCGAGCCGGAGCAGCTGCCTGCCGCAACCGAGACTACCTTGCGAGATGCGGTGGTGCGTAATCCCAACGATGCCGCACTCCATCACCAATTGGGCGACATCGAGGAGAAGCTGGGCAATCCACTGGAGGCGGTCCGCGAATACCAGCGCGCCGCGGAGCTCGAACCGAGCGAACCATATCTGTTCGATTGGGGCACCGAACTCCTGACGCATCGCGCGCTGGAGCCCGCCACCGAGGTCTTTGCCAAGGGCAATCGGCTGTTTCCAAAGTCTATGCGGATGCTGGTCGCACTGGGGGTAGCCGACTACGCTCGCGGTTCTTATGACGAGGCAGCGCATTACCTCGCGAGCGCGTCCGATCTTGATCCCGCTAATCCGACTCCCTACCTGTTTCTAGGGAGAATGCAAAGCTGGGCGAGCACTCCACTGGCAGGAACGGTGGAAAGATTAAGGCGTTTCGTCGAACTTCAGCCGGCGAATCCGCTGGCCAACTACTATTATGCCGTCGGTCTTTCTGCCGTAGGTCTCTGGAAAGAGTCTGAGAACCGATCAGGAACGCAATCGCTCACTCCAGTGGACGCCGGGCTTGATGACCATTCTGAGCACCAGCATCCGAACGGCGATGTGCAGTTCGCGCGCGTGGAGTCGCTTTTGCAGAAAGCCGTGAAACTCGATCCGAAGCTCGGAGTTGGGTATCTGCAGCTGGGGATTCTCTATTCGCAGCGCGGGGATTTTTCGCGGGCAATCCCGGCGTATGAAAAGGCGATTGCGGTCATGTCGGAAGAGAAGATCCTCGATTCGGAGATCGTCCGTCCGGAAACGATCGAGGCGTTAGCGCAATCGCACTACCGGCTGGCGCAGGCGTACCTGCGAACGGGGGAGAAGGCAAAGGCTCAAGGACAACTTGAACTTCACACCCAACTATCAAAGAAAGCAAAAGAAGATACAGATCGCCAGCATCGCGAGATTCAGGAGTTCGTAATCTCGCTGCGAAGCAATGATTCGTCGCACTGACACATTAGCACGACCACTCCTAGAACCTGAGCTTGAGCGCGAACTGCACCAGCCGCGGATTGTTCACTGTGTTGTTGATCACTCCGAAACTGGAAGGCGAATTGATGTCCATCATTCCAGTTCCTGCGGCACCCTCCAGGAAGTATTGCGGGTGGTTGAGCAGGTTGAAGAACTCCGCCCGGAATTGCAGATTCATTCCCTCACGGAAGGTCAATGGAAAGTCCTTGACCAACGAGAAATCTGTGTTCACGTAACGCGGACCGTAGACCGGCGCGCGGACGCCGGTACCGAGTTCGCCAGCCGGCGCAATTTCGAACGCGCAAGGGTTGAACCAACTTGCGATCGTGTGCACCTTTGTCGGAGGAGTATATTCGCAGGTGGGATTTCCCGCTACCGGACCGGGCGTATTCGGGTCGCCGACTTGATTCGGACGCTCAAAGTTATTTCCGTTGTAGGAAAAATCCACTCCCGAGATGTCGCTACTATCGACGACGTAGAGCGGGAATCCGGTGGTAGCCTTTTCGATCAAATTCACGCTCCAATGTCCGAGCGCAGCGTCAACCGGACTGCTCCAGTCGCCGCCCCAGTGCTTGCCCTTGCCGAATGGCAGATCGTAGAGGACGCTGGCAGTAAAGCTCTGATTGAGGTTCAACTCCGACAGACCCCAATCCAGCTTCGCGGTTCCGGGCAGAGGATAGTACAAGGCGCCTGGGTTCGTGCCCAATCCATCGGGCATACCGTTGTCAAAATTGCGGGAATAGGTGTAGCCGAGCAGCGCGTAAAGCCCATGCCGCGCGCTCTTAGTCTCAACCTTGATCTGAAGGGAGTCATACCGAGCCTGGCCTATGCTGTTGTTGGTATCAACAGCTTGGAAGGCTCCTCCGCCAGGCTGGTTTGTTGCATACGGGAAAAACCCAAAGCCACAGCCCAGCGTATAGGTCCCACTGCCACAAGCGGAAGGACTATTGAGGTTTTCATTCAGCTGACTGGTGAGAATGTGCGCGCTGCGCGTTCCGGCATACCCTGCCGTCAGCACGACGTTTCCGGGAAGCTGACGCTCGACGTTGAGGTTGAATTGCTGGATGATGCCCTGTTTGAAGTTTCGGTTCATGGCCTGAATGGTCCCGGTATAACTGGTGGGGTTGACCGGCGAAGTAAGGAGCGCGCCACTGGGCTGCGGGAGGAAACCATTCTGGAGGCCGCAGGCAGGGTTGCCCAACGGCAGACAGATACCGGAAAGGAAAGATACTCCCGGGAACTCATCAGGGTCCACTTCGGCGTAATAGGGCGGGTTCTGCCACAGCCCCTGTCCGCCCTGATCCCAGGAAGAATCGTGAGAGATTCCGTAGGCGGCGCGAATGACCGTCCTATCGCTTCCAAAGGCCTTCCAAGCGAAACCGATGCGAGGTTCTAATGCGGTCTTATCAAACTGAACGCCGACCTTGCCGTCGGTAGTGACGCAGTTCGTGCAGCCGGTAATTCCCGGGCTTCCCGCCGGCACATACCAAGTCTGGTTGGTAACATCGTACCGCGCCTGGCGATTCTGGACCTCGGTTTCAGGCGTCACCAGAGCCCAGCCAAGACCGATGTTCATGGTTAGATTCGGAGTTACGCGCCAATTATCCTGAACGAAGGGGCGATAGAGCTTGTAGCGCCGGCCGGTGGTAGCCCCCAGGAAAGTTTGGTCGTGGCCCGCAAAAACGCCCATCGCCCCCAGGAGCAGATCGCCAATATTGTCGCCGGTTCCCGCGCCAATGTTCACGATGAAGCCATCCTGAAAGGCGTTGTTGCGCACGTTCATTTCATTGGCGCGGAACGTCATGCCCACGGCGATGTCGTGTTTGCCGCGGATCAAGTGAACAGTATCGGAAACTGAATAGACGTTCGTTCCACCCTGATAGGGTGCGTACCCGCGGTCGCCAATTGAAAAATAGCTGCTCATGTCGAAACTAGTCAGGCCGCAGCTTTCGCAATCTTTGACTGACTGATTCAGACTGGCGGGGTAGCCGGTGATGGAATCGCAGGCGGAGCCTAAATCCGCGCCGGGGATGCCAATGCCCGTCCTGCTGGCACTAATGCCGGTAAGACTGGGGAGCGGAATGTCAGCGGCGGCGCAGGTTCCGGTGGCAAAAGAATTGATGTGGTTGAAAATCCGGTTGTATCCAACGCTGAGCTGGTTGATCGTGGTCGGGGAGAACACGTGCGTTTCAGAGATCATGGCATTGCGGCCATGGTTCTCGATGTGCTGGTTGCTGCCAAAGGCGTTTTGTTCGGCATAGGTCGGCGAACCGCCCGGGACGAAGTTGGTCGCCTGATCGTAGCTGAAGCGTGCAAAGGCGGAGTCCTTGTTGGAAAAATTGTGATCGACGCGGATGTCGCCGGTTCCTTCATCCACTCGGCGTATGGGTTGGTTGGCATAGTTGTAGCCGGAAGTGGCCGGGAGCCCGGGAGAGGGAGCCGGATAAAGCGCAGCCACGGCCGCACCTTGCGGGTTGATCAAGGCTTTCGGAATGACCGCGCAGGGCGTGCCAACATTGAGCTGACCCCCGTCGGGCTGAACAGGTTCGGGTACGCCAGGGGCTGAACATTGGAAGGTTGGAGACTCGTCGGTCACGCCGTTTTGATTTGCATAGGGGTTGTTGAGCGTCGTCGCACCTAAGGCGGTCGGGCCCTCCTCGTAGTTGCCGTTCGCGTCGGGCGTGACCTGGGCGACGGTCGGAACGAAGCCGGTATAAGACTTGCCTTGGAGCTGTCTCTTGGCTTGATAATCAGCGAAAAAGAAAGTTTTGTCCTTTTGAATCGGCCCTCCGACCGAGCCGCCAAACTGGTTGAGATGAAATGCCGCTGCTGTGTTGACGAACGGGATCTTTGCGTCGAGATCAGTATTACGGAAGAACTCAAAAAGCGTGCCATGAAACTGATTCGAGCCTGATTTGGTCGTGACTAAGACGGTGGGACCCGCGCGCTCTCCATATTCGGCGGAGTAGTTGTAGGACAGCACCTTGAACTCCTCAATGTCATCGATCTCGGAAAAGATCGCGATGCCGCCTTCGTCGAGTTGATTGTTGTCGTTGCCATCGAGCAGCCAGTCGGTGCTTTGTTCGCGGGATCCGCCAACCGAGAGCGAGAAGACGCCGCGCGTGGCAGCTTCGCTGCTCGCAGCGGTGGTGAAGAAGCTGACTGGGCTCGTAGATTGAGTTGTTCCGGGAGTGAGCGTCGCGAGTTGAACGAAGTTGCGTCCATTCAAAGGGAGGTCGGCAACCTCCTCGGCCGTGATGACCTGACCGAGGGTCGGGTTCGTGGTCTCGACGGCGACTTCCTCGGCGCTGACCTCTACCGTCGAGGTGACGGACGCAGGGATAAGCGTGAAATCGATCTCGCGCTGCTCGTCAACTTGCAGGCGGATATCTTTTTGCACCGAGGTCTGGAAGCCCGGCGACTCCACCTTTATGGTGAAATGCGCCACCGGCAGCAGCGGGACCAGGTAATGCCCCGAGTCGTCCGTCTTGGTTTGGCGAGTCAGACCTGTCTCCTGCGAGGTGACGGTCACCGCGGCTCCGGTGATGACCGAGCCGGTCTTGTCAGCAACTGTTCCGGAAAGGCTGCCGTTCGCCTGGCTGTACAAAAGTGGGCATAAAGAAAACACGGAACAGACAACTGCTGCGAACAGCGCTTTTCTTTTCAGCATTGGTCCCCACCTTGCCTGCCACGCTTCAGCAATGTAATCGTGAGTAAGTGGCAATGGAGTTTCGGCTCCCTCGCACCGCGAAAACCTGCCGGTGAAAAACTTAAGGAGGATATCCCGTTTTTAGCAATGGGTCATATGAATCGATTGGAAAAGTAATGTCAAGAGTTTTGTAACGATTCTGTGAACAGGGGGCAATCCGTTTGCGAATTCACTTTTCCATAACCCCTATGTTTTCGTGGATTTTACAGCCTGGTTGCAGGCTACATTGTCCGAGCGCTGCACGAAGCCGCTGGGCCAGTGAATCTCAATCGGTATCCCCAGTAACATCAGCCATTGGACTTAGCGACCAGCAAAATCCCCGCGCAATAAAAAACGAACATCAAGCCAAGGTACAGCTTCGCTTTGCCAGGTGCGCCTTCGAATTCCTTCCAGGCAAGAACTCCCCAGAGGGCGGCGACCATGGGCGCGGATTGTCCAATGGAATACGAGATGGCCACGCCTGTAAAGCTGGCCGCGACAAGATTGAACACCATGCCGATGCCCCAGATGAATCCGCCGAGGAGTCCAAGGGCGTGGCCGGAAACAGGTCCGCTGAAAAATCCGGCGAAACTTACAGGCTCTCCGACGAGCGGGTGCTTCATGAAATAAACATTCCAGATCAGGCACGAGAGCAGCGCCCCGAGCGTGAGGAAGACGGCAATACTATAAGGGCCGAGCGTGTTGCCGTTGGTCATGGCATGCGCCACGAATGGAGCCCACAGCCCCATCAGCACGCCGGATACCACGCAGACGACGATGCTCTTTCTTGAAACCGCGCGGCCGGCGACCGCCAAACTGCCGTAGGCTTTTCCATCCAGCACGACGGCGATGAGGGCGCAAAGCACACCGCCGCCAAGCGGCAAAGCACTCCCTTTGGGCTGCAAGGCGTAGCTCAAAATCACGCCAACGACGAGGGCGATTCCAATGGAAACTGGAAACGCAATGGCGAGCCCCGCCATATCGATTGCAGCCACCAGCAGCAGATTCGCCAGATTGAAGATGGCGCCGCCAACCATGGTGGAGACAATGTTGTTGGTATCCGCCGAGCGAACGTTGTTGAGGAAACTCGAAGAGTCATTGCCGGTGCTGCCCATGGTCAAAGCGAGAATCAGCGACACCAGAAAAATTCCGACGGCGTAATCCCAATAGAACAACTCAAAGCGATAATTCCTGACTCCTTTGTAGGTGTTGGCCCAGGAACCCCAGCAAATCGCGCTCGTGATCATCATGAAAAGTGCGACATCCAAACTGTGCGGTGTGAACATCTTTTCTCCCTGATCGGAATCGAATAACAATAGCGGAGCAAGAACCGCGCCGTAGCGTAGCCGGGCAGGTTGCAAGTGTCAAGGCGAAACCCGGAATGCACCTTTCTCCGCGCCTGCCGTACAATCGAACGGCACAGCGCCGTAGCGCAGAGAGTTTGTCATGGCCGTCGAAAGCAACGAGTTTCCGAGTGTCGCACATCCGGGTGCCGAGCATTCTAACGTTAACCAAGGTCACAAAACGTCGGGCAGCGTGATTGCGCATCTCTCCGGACGCCCTCTGCTGCCGAATATCGGCATCCCTCTCAACCTCGATTGGGTGCGCGAGGTACGCGTCAATACCAGCGCCGTCGAACGCCGCGCTCAATCGCAGGTCGCGCGCCGCACGGTAAAAAAAGAATGGCAGGCGGCATGGCTTCTGCGGGCGGTCACCTGCATGGATCTAACCACCCTTTCAGGCGACGACACCGAGGAGCGTGTGCGCCGTCTCTGTGCAAAGGGCCGGCATCCCGTTCAGCCGGAATTGGAACAAAAGCTCGGAATCGAACAGCTCCAGATCAAAGTCGCGGCCATCTGCGTGTATCACACATTCGTCGAAACCGCTCTGCGCGCGCTCGAAGGCAGCGGAGTGCACGTTGCTGCTGTCTCTACTGGATTCCCCGCGGGTCTATCGCCGCTGGCGGAGCGGGTCAACGAGATTCGCCGGTCGGTGGAAGCGGGCGCGCATGAGATCGACGTCGTCATCACGAGAGCGCACGTTTTTGGCGGACGCTGGCAGGCTCTCTACGATGAGATCGCAGCCTTCAAGCAGGCCTGCGGACATACGCACATGAAGGTGATTCTAGGCGCCGGAGACTTGCTTACGCTGCGCAACGTGGGGCGAGCAAGCGTGGTAGCGATGATGGCGGGCGCAGATTTCATCAAGACTTCGACCGGCAAAGAACCGACGAATGCCACGTTGCCGGTAGGCCTGGTGATGACTCGCGCCATCCGCGAATACGCGCAGCAGACCGGAATGGCGGTGGGGTTCAAGCCGGCCGGAGGCATTCGTAGGGCGAAGCAGTCGATTGATTGGCTGGCGACGATCAAGGAAGAGCTGGGAGATTCGTGGCTACGGGCAGAAATGTTTCGCTTCGGAGCCAGCGGGTTGCTGGGCGACATCGAACGGCAGTTGGAGCATCATGCCACCGGGCGCTATTCGGCAGAGTATCGGCATCCGATAGCATAGGCAGACCAATGGGGAATGGGGAGGACATCGCTCTAATCCGTAGATTCATGGAGGCGTGTGTCCGAGCTGACGTGGAAGAGTTCGGAGGCTACTTTACCGAGGATGCAACGTGGTGGAATATGCCTTGGAAACCTATCAAAGGTCGTGAGGCGATCCGCGAGGCGTTGCGCCGCGGAGCAGCGAGCATGGTTGCGCTACCGTGGGAAATTCTCCACATCGTGGCGGATCAAGACATTGTGATGATAGAGCGGGTGGACAACTTCCTAGTTGGAGAAACGCGAGTCCGCGTTCCATGTATGGGTGTATTCGAGCTGAGCGGCGGAAAGATTGCGGCTTGGCGTGACTACTGGGACCTGCAACAGTTCGAGCGTCAGCTGCCCACGGGAACTGCGCAGAAGGAGTCGAGCCCACACCAATGAGCATTGCCGAAAAATTCGTGAGCATGGAATACGGCCCTGCTCCAGAGGATTCGAAAGAAGCGACGACGTGGCTGGAGCGTCATGGCTACCGCTTTCAGCATTTCATCGGCGGCGGATGGCACCCGCCTGCCGCAGGCGAATATTTCGACACCGTCGATCCTTCAAACGGCGAGAAGCTGGCGTCGATTGCGCAAGGCTCGGCGGCTGACGTTGACGCCGCAGTCAAAGCCGGGCGGGCGGCATCTGCCGGATGGCAGGCTCTCACTCCTCACGCCCGTGCTCGTTACCTGTACTCTCTCGCTCGCCTGGTGCAGAAGCACTCGCGGCTGCTGGCCGTTCTCGAAACGATGGACAATGGCAAGCCCATCCGCGAGAGCCGGGACATTGATATTCCTCTGGTCGCGCGACATTTTTATTATCATGCCGGTTGGGCGCAACTCCTCGACCACGAGTTTCCAGAAAACAAATTTCCAGAATATGTTCCGTGCGGAGTCGTCGGTCAGATCATCCCGTGGAACTTTCCGCTGCTGATGCTGGCGTGGAAGATTGCGCCGGCGTTGGCGACCGGAAACACGGTCGTCCTAAAGCCTGCCGAATTCACGCCGCTGACCGCGCTGGCTTTCGCCGGGATCTGCCAGGAGGTTGGCTTGCCCGCCGGCGTCGTCAACATCGTCACTGGAGACGGCTCCACCGGCGAGGCGCTGGTCAAGCATCCAGATGTCGACAAGATCGCATTCACCGGCTCGACCGAAGTCGGCCGCGCCATTCGCGCCGCCACGGCCATGAGCCACAAACGCCTGTCGCTGGAGCTCGGTGGAAAGTCTCCATTCATCGTATTTGAAGATGCTGACCTCGACAGCACCGTGGAAGGCCTGGTGGATGGCATCTGGTTCAATCAGGGCCAGGTATGTTGCGCGGGCTCGCGTCTGCTGATGCAGGAGAGCATCGCCGAAGTCCTCATCTCGAAAATTCAGGATCGCATGAGCACGCTGCGCATTGGCCCGCCGCTCGATAAAGCGATCGACATTGGGGCGATTGTCGCGAAGGTGCAACTCGATCGCATCCGCAAGCTGGTCGATCAAGGTATAGCCGACGGCGCGACCTGTTGGCAGCCGCAGCATACGCTGCCTGCGCGTGGATTTTATTATCCGCCAACGCTGTTGAGCAATGTGCATCCTACGTCGATCGTGGCGCAGCAGGAAATTTTCGGTCCAGTGCTGGCGGCAATGACGTTTCGCACGCCCGCGGAAGCGGTTGAACTGGCAAACAATACGGTGTACGGCTTGGCCGCCTGCGTCTGGAGCGAGAGCATCAACGTCGCCTTACACGTCGCCTCGCAAACTAAAGCGGGAGTGGTTTGGGTGAATTGCACGAACCTTTTCGACGCTTCCTGCGGCTTTGGGGGCTATCGCGAGAGCGGTTATGGACGCGAGGGCGGGCGAGAAGGCTTGCTCGAATACATGGAGCCGGAGTGGTTCAAGAACGCGCCGGCGCTGCCTCCAACTCTCTCAGCTCTCAGCTCTCAGGTCTCAGGAAAACCGGACGGCTTAGTCGATTTACCACGCCGGGACGACACCGCGGATCATTCATCTGCGCCCCCCGCAATCGATCGTACGGTCAAACTCTACATCGGCGGCAAGCAGGCGCGTCCCGACTCCGGCTACAGCATGGAAGTGCGCTGTGCTGACGGACGATTGCTCGGTGAAGCTCCGCTCGGCAATCGCAAAGATATACGCAACGCCGTCGAGGCGGCGCGCAAAGCCGCATCGTGGGCCAAGGCAACGGCGCACAATCGTGCTCAGGTTCTCTATTACTGTGCGGAAAATCTGTCGCAGCGCGGCGATGAAATTGCGCATCGCCTGGCCGGCGTGGTGGGCGAAAAACAGGCTGGCGCGGAAGTGGATCTCAGCATCCAGCGCATTTTTAGCTATGCGGCTTGGGCCGACAAGTTCGACGGCGCGGTGCACAATCCTCCATTCCGAAACATTGCCATTGCGATGAATGAGGCAATCGGAACGGTTGGAATCATCTGTCCGCGCGAAGCCCCGCTTCTCGGTTTTCTTTCCCTCGTGATGCCCGCGCTCGCGATGGGAAACACTGTGATCGCCGTCCCCTCGGAAGCCTATCCGCTAATCACCGGCGATCTCTATCAGCTTTTTGACACCAGCGACCTTCCCGGCGGAGCGCTGAATATTGTGAGCGGATATGTATCGCAGCTTTTGAAACCGATAGCCGAACATGATGACATCGATGCCATCTGGTGCTTTGGAGACGAAGCGAACGCTGCGTCGGCCAAGGCAATGTCAGTCGGCAATCTGAAGCAGGTCTGGACCAACGAAGGCCGCGCCATCGACTGGTTCAACCCAAAATTGGCCGAGGGAAGATGGTTTCTAGAGCACGCCACCCAGGTGAAGAATATCTGGGTCCCATACGGCGAATAAATTCATTGAATCATTGGGGCATTTAGTCATTGGGACATTGAGTCATTGATAAAACCTTAGCTCCGGGCGGCCTTTCAATGGTTCAATGGTTCAATGATTCAATTTCTCAATGGTTCCAATGTCCCTGCCGCGAGTAAAAATCTGCTGCATCGCCAGTGTCGATGAGGCGGCGCTGGCCATCGATTGCGGAGCATCCGCCCTGGGCCTGGTTTCACACATGCCGAGCGGGCCGGGTGTGATCAGCGATCAGCTTATCGCCGAGATTGCCGCGACCATACCGCCCGCCATAGGCACGTTCCTACTGACTTCGCGAACGAAGGTCGCGGACATCATCGCGCAACAGCACTTCTGCCGCACAAATGCCCTCCAGATCTGCGATCATCTGACTGACGGAACACATCGCGATCTCAAGCACGCCTTGCCGGGAATTTCCGTCGTGCAGGTCGTTCACGTGACCGGCCCTGAGTCGATCGAAGAGGCAGTGCAGGTCGCGCCGCAGGTGGATGCCATCCTGCTCGACTCCGGCAATCGGAAGCTTGCTGTCAAGGAGTTAGGCGGCACGGGCAGAACTCACAATTGGTCGGTGAGTCGCGCGATCCGTGAACGCATCGACGTTCCGCTGTTTCTGGCCGGCGGCCTCACGCCGGAGAATGTGACTCACGCAATTGAGGAGGTAGGTCCGTTTGGTCTGGATGTTTGTTCAGGCGTGCGCACTGACGGCAAACTAGACGCATTCAAACTACGACAATTCTTCGCAGCCGCGCGCAGCGTGGGCTGTCAATGAGGACCGATTTGAGTTGCCTACTGGAGGATTGGAGCACTTAAGAATCACTACTTTAAGAGTGCAATTCCGATTGCAACTGATGTACACACCACCGTCGCTAAGACTCCTAAAACGAGCGCAAGAACGGTCAAGCACCCGTATGGAATTGGAATGTGGCTCGCCAATGCGTGGATACCCTTAGCCATCCCGCTTTCATGATCGCCCTTCATCGGCCCTCCGCTGATATTTTCCGTCGGTTAAGATGCATAAGTTCCCAATGTGAGCCACGCACGCCCTGCAACGCCTTCAAAATAAAGTTGGACCAGGGAGCTTAAGCGGTATCGCGTTGACTTTTTGGAGCCCTACAGGCAAACTCTCAATTCGCCCGCTCCTCGCAATCGGGCGGCGTTATGAACCCGGCGACAAAGTCGCAAGCAAGACGTTGCAGGCAAGACCAAGACGTTGTTGCGAGACGAAGGTCGACTCAGGAACCGTTCGCTCGTATTAGGCTACTATGACCGCAGACCGTGTCTCCTATACGCTCGATTCGACGCTGGAGACAGTGAATAACGCCGAGGAGACGGCCACGCGCATGGCCACCGAGGCCGGTTTTGGCGACGAAGAGATCATGAAGATCTCCATGGCGGTGCGCGAAGCCGCCGTTAACGCAGTTTTGCATGGCAATGCCTACGACCCGACCAAAAAGGTTACACTGGCATTTGAACGCACTGCCGACGACCTTGTCATCGTCATCCGCGATCAGGGAAAAGGGCTCGACGTCAGCCGGATTCCGGATCCATTGGCTCCGGACAACCTGATGAAGACCTCGGGACGGGGCATTTTCCTGATACGCTCGTTCATGGATGAGGTGGAAATCCACCCCTCCCAGAGCGGCACCGAACTTAGAATGATCAAGCATGTCCACGGCAATGCCGCGGACTCCAAGGAGGCTCCCCAGTGAGCATGAAGTCCAGTACTCGTCAGGTGGATGGCGTCACGATTGTCGACCTTAGCGGCCGGATCACACTCGGCGAAGGCAGCGTAGTTTTGCGCGATACCGTGCGCGACTTACTTTCCAAGGGTCAGAAGAAGATTCTGTTGAACCTCGGCGACGTAAACTATATAGACAGCTCAGGCATCGGCGAACTCGTCAGCGCCTTCACCACGGCCAAGAACCAGGGCGGCGAACTCAAACTGCTCAACCTCACCAAGAAAGTGCACGACCTGCTGCAGATCACCAAGCTCTACACCGTCTTCGATGTGAAAGAAGACGAAGCAGCTGGCGTAAAATCTTTCGCCAAATAGCCGGAGCGGTTTATCGAACCAAGGCGAACCGCGAGTACCGTGGCTGGAGGGGCCAAAACCGGGGGTGTCCCGCTCCATGCGCTTTTTGAAAGGGGCGGGCGTCAGCTCGTTCGCGCCGCTGAGGGAGAATTGGGCCGTCCCCCGAGCCCGCTTTCTAGCTTCCTGTAACGGGAAGGTTCCACCAATATTTTCTTCGCGCACAGCGCCTGCCGCACACCTCACACCTACAATGAGCTCATAGCGCACTTCTTCTGTTGCGCACGGAGCCATTATGAAATTATTTACTCTGGCTGCATTCCTGAGAGTGTTTATCCTGGCTTTCTTTCTCGCCACCATTCTTGCCACCAGCTGCGTCTGCTACGCGCGCAACAATTCAGACGCGGCCTGCATGCCATTCGCCGAAGCAGCCAGGCATATGGGCTCCAACCAGTGCGTCAGAGGAAAGGTGTTACACGTGGAAAATGGCGGCAAGGGGGTAACCCGTCTGAACTTCTGCCAAGCCAATCCCGAAGACAAAGACAAGACCTGCCCCTTCAGCGTGGTGGTGTTTCCAGCCGATCTCAAGAAGATGGGCGATGTTCGCCAGCTCGAAGGCCGGCAGATTGAAATCAAGGGAACCATACAGGACTACGGCGGACGCGCCGAGATCGTGTTGCGCCGCTCCCAACAACTCGGCGATGCTGCGTTCCTTTTATTCCCTCGTGTGCCCACGGAATATGACGTAGAGCGCGCCGGCCACAAAGCCAGCGGTTCCACCCACGCCAAATCCCCCCAAAAAACTACAACCAAACCGGACGATTCGCTTTCAATCGAAGACCCGGGAGAGCCGCAATAATGGCCACATTTTTCATATTTGACATGCCGAGCGGAGCTAGGGATGCCAAAATCTAGGGAAGCTACAGCCCCAGCCCGCCATCCACCGCCAGCACCTGCCCGGTAATAAACTGCGGGGCTGCGGCAAAGAACATCACCGCAGCCGCAATGTCCGCCGCGCTGCCGTTGCGCTGCATGGGAGTTTGTTTCGCCATCTTCTTCATGAACGCGGCCGCTGCTTTTTCTCCCAGCTCAATCATCCCTGGAGCGACAGCATTCACCGCAATCTCCGGCGCCAGCGCCTTGGCCATCACTTTCGTTAGCATGTGGACCGCCGCTTTTGACGAGCAATAATGCGCATGTGAGGCCCATGGTCGCAGCCCGCCGAGCGACCCCATATTGATAATGCGGCCCTTGCGCTTTCTCAAATAGGGCAGCGCCTCGCGCGACACTAGAAACGGGCCGCGGGTATTCGAGGCAAAAATTGCGTCCCACTGGGCCACCGTGATCTTCTCAAACTCGGCCGTCTCGTAATTCGCGGCATTGTTTACCAACACGTTAATTCCGCCCAGTTCTCTCGCGACTTCTTTCACCATTTCGCGAACGCTCTTCTCGTCGGTAACATCGCACCGCACCGCGAGCCCGTTAACACCGAGGGCCGCCAATTCCTCAATCACCGTCCGCGCTTCGCGCGCCGATTCGCGATAAGTAATTGCCACGTCGGCGCCACGTTCCGCCGCCGCCAAGGCGATTGCGCGTCCCAGCCGTTTTGCTGCCCCCGTCACCAGCATCGTCCTGTCAGAAAGTGGCCGCTCGTTTGCCTTCATCCCATTCGTCTCCATCCGATTCGCCATGCCGAATTCTACGCTGTCTTGGCTGACGCTCTTTGTCTCTTGCTTTGCCTTGGCACTCTGCACCGAAACTGCTACACTCCCCCGCATGACGGAGCCTCGGGAAGTTATCGTCTATTCCCGGAAAGGATGCCATCTCTGCGAGATCGTCAAGGAGAGCCTCGTCAAGCTCCAAAACGGGGTGGCTTCACCTGGCATGAAGTGGACGTGGATTCCAACGCCGAAGTCCGTCGCCTGTATAACGACGAAGTTCCCGTGGTCTTCATCGACGGCCGCAAAGCCTTCAAGTACCGCATGGACGAGCAGGAATTCCTCCGCAAATTAGCTGCGTGAGGGGGCCAATTAGTATGTTTGGTGTTTTCTTCTCAATTTTGGTGGTCGTGGCGGTCTTGAGTATTGTCGCCGGGTTTGTTATGCGAGTTCGCCTCACAAAAAGAGCCTCGCATGACAAAATAGCATGGTGGAGACGCGGCGGCGATGAGGTTGCGGCGAGCTATGCAGAAGTATTCCCGGACAGCCGGCTCCCGTTTTTCACACGCTTCGTATTCTGGCTCTTAGTGACTTGCGCTGGCGTTCTCGTTTTCTCAATGCTGTGGAAATCAAACTGACCCGCTACCACACGCCAACTCCACTTTTAACTTCGCCATTGTCGCACTACAATCACCTCGATGCTTCGTACCAGGCTCTACGCCGATCCCACCGGCCGTTTTGTTCACGATATTGTCCTCCAAAGTTGTCAACGGTACGCGGAGAAGACCGCGCTGGTCGACACCTCCTGCAATCGCCGTTTCGCCTTCGCCGAATACGGCAGCCTGGTCGAATCCCTCGCCCACGGCCTGATCTCCGCCGGTCTGGCTCCCGGAGAAATCGTCGCCATCTTTCTGCCGAATTCCTGGGAATTTGCCATCACCTATCACGCGGCCACTCTCGCTGGAGGCATACCCACGCTCCTCAATCCCTCCTACCGCGAGCGCGAGATTCGTTATCAGCTGGAAAACTCCGGCGCTGTCTTTCTGATCAGCGACGGTCCGCTTCTCGATGGCGTGAATCTCGCCGGACTCCCCGCTTTGCGTCGCGTCTTCGTTACGCGCACGCACAGCGATCAATCCGGCTGCGACGACTTTGGCACTCTGCTGCGACCGGTGTATGGCAGAGCATTCTCAAAATTTCCGGAAGCTGCCCAAAGCCCGCAAGAGACCATCGCCGCCCTTCCCTACTCCAGCGGCACCACTGGACTGCCCAAGGGCGTCATGCTCTCGCACTACAATCTGGTCGCGAATGTCTATCAGATTGTCGGTCGCAATGCCGAGCCGCTCACAGCCAACGACACCATGCTCAACTTTTTGCCGCTTTACCACATCTACGGACTCACGGTGGCGCTGACGCTTTCCGTGACCGTAGGCCTGACTCTGGTTCTGATGCCGCGCTTCGACATAACTAAGCTGTGCGAGCTGCTGATTTGCGAAGGCGTCACCATGATGCCCGTGGTTCCACCGGCCATCAACGCCATGTGTCAGGCTGCAGAGGCCGGCGTTTTCCCCAGGAACCACCTGGTCAAATGGATCAAGTCCGGCGCCGCTCCGCTAGCTCCCGAACTGGCTCGCCGCCTGTCGAATCTCACCGGCATCATCGTCAACCAGGGATACGGCATGACCGAAGCTTCTCCCGTAACCCACATTGGCTTTTGCGAACCGCCGGAGATGAACCGGCCAGCATCCATCGGACACCCGCTGGCCCTGACCGAATGCCGCATCGTCGATCTCGAAGGAAATGACGTAGCGCCCGGCGAGCAAGGAGAACTGCTGATGCGCGGTCCCCAGATCATGCTCGGATACTGGAAGGAGCCTCAAGCCACCGCGGCCGCGATTCGCGACGGCTGGTATTACTCCGGCGACATAGTTCGGTGCGACGTTCGATGGCTTTTATTATGTGCTCGACCGCAGCAAGGAGATGATCAAGTACAAAGGATTCCCCGTAGCCCCCGCCGAGGTGGAAGCCGTTCTGCTAGAACATGCCGCGGTCCGCGATTGCGGCGTCGTGGCCAAACCTGACTTAGCCGCCGGAGAAATTCCCTGTGCGTTTGTCGTCTTGCGTGAAGGCTTCACAGCCTCGGATGCGCTGGATAAACAACTCCGAGACTTCGTAGCCGACCGCTTAGCCCATCACAAACAGCCGCGGGAGATTCACTTTGTGGAAGCGCTCCCAAGAACCGCCTCAGGCAAAATTCTGCGGCGCGAGCTGCGCAAGAACTTCTCTTGATCCTGGGTCGCGTGGAAGCGGCGTATGAGTGTGGGGATGTCACGTCAATTATACGCAGCATCACTTGGAACGGGAGTAAAATCCGCCACATGAAGGCGTTCCACAGCGGTCGAGAAGCCAAGGAGTTCTTGATTTCCGAGATTGTCGCTGAGGCGCAACGAGAAAACGTCCCACTCTCGGAAGTCGAGCGCAAAATGCTGTACTTCACAGAAAGTGGGTGGACGCTCCCTAACATCAGAAAAGTTCGGCGGATTTGACCGTGATCCGGGCGCGAGCGGGGCTGGTGCGAGCGCGGACGGCGTTGGTGAACACGGCGCGGGGATTGGCCAAGAGCTACGAAGAGCGGTTGCGTGGCTGCAATGTGCGCAATATGAATCCGGAAAAAGCCGAAGGGCTGAGTTTAGAACTGCAAGCTGCATTAGAGCCGCTGTTGAGCGGCATCGAATCTGTGAGTGAGCAGATTCGCGAGTACAACGAACGAATCGAAAAGCTCGCGCAACAGAGTTATCCGCAGGTGGCGCTGCTGCAACAGGTCAAGGGAGTGGGCACGCTGATCGCTCTGACCATCTTGCTGACGCTGGAAGACGCGCATCGCTTTCGCAAAAAAAAACATTTGACCCCGACCGGCCTTCTCATGGAAGGTATTTAATCAGGCGTGGCTGTTCAAAGTCCCTCAGATTAGCGCGTGGAGTGGCGGCAGAATCGCCGCTGGAACCCATCCTAGTGCGCCGCCTCCAACACCAGCACCACGAAGGAATCTGGCTCCACTTTTCTCTCCGGTCGCGGTCCGACATTTGCGGCCACGGTGAACAACCGATGCGTCTTCGAATCGAGCGCCATGGTACGAGCCGATCTTTGCGTCGTAACCGTCTGCGCCACGCTGAACTGGTCGCCGACGTCTTCCTTGATCACCGTGATCGTGCCGTCTCCCGCCGACGCGAAGGCGAGACTGCGATCGGCGTCGAAGGCGGTGGCGTCGCATCCTTCTCCAATGGAGGGAGCCGCTAGTATTTTCCCGTTATCTGCATCCACCACGACCATCTTTTTGTTTCCGCCGCAGCCGGCAAACAGTCGGCGATTTTTCAGGTCGATCGACAGCCCCGTCGGCTCTTCGCAGCCGGTCAATTTCCATCGGGATTTGACGGTCAGCTTCTGCGGATCTAATGCCACCAGCTCCGACGTGTCTTCAATATTGACAAAAACAGTGCCCTTTTCGTCGGTTGCGGCAAATTCGGGTTTGCCGCCTAATTCGATCTTGCCTACCACTTCACCCTTGGATGCGTCTACGGCAGTCGCCGACCGCTCATCGCCTTTTCCGTTGAAGGTAAAGACACGTTTAGAAAACGGGTCGTACAGGATCGCGTCGGGTCCGCTGCCTACCTTGATCTTCTTCTCGACCGCCAGCGATTTAAGGTCGAACATACTCACCGTGTTCTCACGGCCGTTGCTGGTAAAGCCGCGTCCCGTCTCGGGATCGAGCGCTACTCCATGAACGCCGGGCGTATCGGCAATCTCGCCGATCTGCTTACCCGATTCGGTATCGACCACCATAACCCGCGTGGCTCGCGCAATGAAGAGGCGATGGTTGGCACTGTCCGCGGTCAAGTAATCCCAACCACCATCGCCGCCCAGTTTCCACGTCTTGACGACCTTATAGTCCGGTGCAAAGTCCGGCGCAAAGTCCGCTGCGGACGCGGTCGCGGGTAGCACAGCGGTGGTTGCCAACAGGATCGCCGAGATTCGTAGAGCTATTCCGATTATCATGTCTCTCCCCTAGTCGGCACTTTTTGTAGTCACTTCAAAGAACAGTTTTTCAGAATGACACCGCGAATAAACGAGCTGCAAGTGAAACTGGAAACCTGGAAGGCGTTATCCATACTAATCGTTAGCTTCGGGGCTCTTGAAATAGGGCTGCGGATTGCCGATGGCGGCAGCCAGGTCCCGCAGAAACTCCGCCGCCAGCGCGCCATCCACTACGCGATGATCGCTTGAAAGCGTCAAGGTCATCATGGGACGAATGCCGGGACGGGCATCAGCGCCGACACCGACCGGAACAACCCGGTCGGCGATCCTTCCGACGGCAAGAATCGCCGCTTGCGGCGGAACAATGATCGCCGTGAATGCATCCACGCCAAACATGCCGAGATTGCTGATGGTGAAAGTTGCGCCTGCAATATCCGCAGGGCGCAATCTGCCGGCACGCGCACGTTCTGTAAGATCGCGTCGCTGTCCGGCGATCTCATCCAGTGGGGTTTTATCGGCATTTCTTATAACCGGCGTCACCACTCCATTATCTACGGCCATTGCGAGCGCGATATTGATCTCCGCATTGGCACGAATGCCGTTGCCGATCCAGCTCGAGTTCAGGCGGGAGTGCGTATGGAGGACGCGAGCGACCAGTGCTACAAGCAGATCGGTATGTGTGAGTTTCAGGCGGCGCGATTTTTCAATCTCCGATTCTTCAACCCGCGATTCAACCTTGAGTCCGAACTTCTGGCGCGCGTCGTTAAGAGCGCCAGCGTCGACCTCTTGGCTGACGAAGAAGTGTGGGACCGTCGTCCAGCTCTCGGTGGTGCGTTCCGCCATCAGGCGAGAAACAGCGCCACCGCTGTCAGCTTTGGCGGTCGGCGCGGCGGCCTTCGATTCCGCGGCGGCGAGAATGTCGGAAGCGAGGATTTCTCCACCCGGGCCCGACCCACGGATATTCGCGAGGTTAACGGCGCGTTCACTGGCCAGACGACGCGCTTTCGGGGAAATCCTGACCGATTGCGCCAACGATTGGGCCGCAGATTGCGCCGGGCTTGCGCTCCCCGCGACCGGCGGGGGTGTAGCCGGAGCGACGGAGGCAATGATTTTTCTTCCCGACGCCGCGCCGACCTCATCAGTTGGAGGCATTTCCCCGGGATGAACGATCCAGGCAATGATCTGACCCACCGGCACTTCGGCACCGGCCTGGATCATGACCCCGGCGAGTACGCCATCACTGGGCGATTCGATCTCCATCACCGCTTTATCGGTTTCGATCTCCAGCAAGGGCTCGCCCTTGGCAACCGCTTCGCCCTCTTTTTTCAGCCACGAAATAAGTTTGCCAGTTTCCTGGGCCATTTCGAGAGCGGGCATAACGACGCTAACCGCCATAGTTAATCTTAGTAGAGACGAGGCCTGCCTCGTCTCCAATCACCCGTCTCAGTCGCCCACGCCAATTCGCTCTTGCCTGGAACTCGCCTCGATCATCTCGCGCACGCGCGTGCTCGGTTTCGATTCGGTCTCACGGACCGCCGGAAGCGGTCCATCCACTGTGAAATAGTGTCTGCCGGCAACCAGAAGCTCTTCGGCTGGAAAGCGGGTGATGACCTCGTGGCCGGTTTCGGTGACGACAATTTCTTCCTCAATGCGAGCGGCGCTCCAGCCGTCGGTCGAAGGCCAGAAGGTTTCGAGCGCGAACACCATGCCGGGCTTGATTTCGCAGGAATGTTCAAGGGATACCAGGCGGCTGATCACCGGTTTCTCCCAGATGGCAAGGCCGATACCGTGGCCATATTGCAGCGCGAAAGCGGCTTCCTCGTTCGCAAAACCAAACTCCTGCGCTTTCGGCCACACCGCGGCAATCTCAGCCGTGGTGCGCCCGGGGCGCACCAGTTCAATCGCCGCGTCGAGATATTCCCGGCACCGCTTGTAGGCGTCGTTCATGGCATGCGATGCATATCCAACGGTGAAACAGCGGTAATAGCAGGTGCGGTACCCCATGTAGGAATGGAGGATGTCGTAGTACACAGGATCTCCGGGACGCAGCACGCGATCCGAGAAAACATGGGGATGCGGATTGCAGCGCTCTCCTGAGATGGCGTTCACCGCTTCTACGTATTCAGAGCCAAGATCGTAGAGCACCTTGCTCACCAGGCCCACCGCCTGGTTCTCTCTCAGGCCAGGCTTCATGGCGCGGTAGAGTTCGTCATACGCGGCATCGACCATCATTGCGGAGGTGTTGAGCAAGGTTATTTCGTCGCGCGTCTTGATAAGGCGCGCTTCCGACATCAACGCCTGCCCATCGACCACTTTGATTCCCTCTTTTTGAAGCGCGAAAAGGACCGGCAATTCGATGATGTCAATTCCCACCGGCTCTTTGTGCAAGCCGCGCGTTTCTAATTCAATGCGGATTTTCTTGGCTACATCTTCGGCGCGGCCCATCTCCGGCGTCATGGCGCCCCGCAACATGGAGATTCCTGCGCGCGATCGCTCTCCTAGCCAGGGACAATGCAGTTGATGGTGCTTTGCCGCGGATCCGAAATCCCACAGAATCGGTTCGTCGTTCTGCGGAAGGAGCGTGAAACGATTTGCCTTGTCCTGGGCCCAGGTGCCGATATGGGTTGCGGTCAGGTAGCGGACATTATTCATGTCAAAGCAGAGCAGCGAGCCCATTTCAGACTTCTTAAGAAGATCTTTCGCGCGCGCCAGGCGTTCGCGGCGCAGGCGATCGAAGTCGACCCGATTCTCCCAATCGACCGCCATCGTTCCATAAGTGGGTAAGGCCATAACTTGTCTCCTGCTTCTTTCTTAGTTTTGCGCTTCAGCTAAAAACCGTCTCGGTGCGGTGCGCTAATGCATCCTGCCCCGAGCGCTGCGCATTTGTTTCAAATCCAATGATCTCCCCATTCTTGATCCATAAGACGGAGCCATTGCCCGTGGCGATATTCGGGAACATCTCGGTTTTCTGCTTTTGCAATGTGAGCCATCGATGCAGAGTCTCGCTCACAGGCGAACTTATGGAGCTGAGATCGAAAGTCCACCAAGAGACTGTTCTGTCGAACGATCTTGCGGCGAATTTGTCCGCAGCTCCTTTGAAAACCTCTCTTCCGCGGCGAGCGTAGTCGGACCAATCTACGAACAGGAATAGCGCGGCATTCCCCTCCGACAGCATTTCAGACAAGTCCTGTTCGCTTTCAAGTTGCTTCATAACGCTTTCAAGTTGCTTCATAACTAAGATGGCTTGCACATTGACTTCGCGGCCTCAAACACGGCCTGTTCGGTCGGCACGGTTGCATCTTCCAATGGCGGCGAGAACGGTATTGGAACGTGCATCGCACCCATGCGCTTGACCGGAGCGTCCAGATCGTAAAATGCGCCAGTGGCTATCACCGAGGCCAGTTCAGCGGTGACGCCGTAGCGTTCGTAGCCTTCATCGAGCACGATTGCCCGCGACGTCTTCTTGGCCGATTCGATCAGCGTTTTTTCGTCGAGCGGCCACAGCGTCCGCGGGTCGACCACTTCGGCGCTGATTCCGATTTCCTCCAGAAGCGTTGCCGCGCCTAAAGCCACCTGGACCATGCTGCTGGTCGCAACGAGAGTGATATCTTCGCCCGCACGCTTCACATCTGCGACACCCAACGGGACGGTGTAATCATCCGTCGGCACTGCGCCTTTCAGTTTGTACATCATTTTGTCTTCGAAGAAGATGATCGGATTCTCGTCGCGAATCGCCGCCTTCAATAGCCCCTTGGCATCGTAGGGCGTCGAAGGCAAAACCACCTTCAGGCCCGGCACATGGCAGAACCAGGCGTGCAGCGACTGCGAATGTTGCGCAGCCGAGCGCCGCGTAGCTCCCATGGTGGTGCGCATCACCATGGGCACTTTCCACTTTCCGCCTGACATGTAGTGGACTTTGGCGGCCTGGTTAACCATCTGGTCCATGGTCAGCGTGACGAAGTCGCCGAACATGATGTCCACCACCGGGCGCATTCCGGTCATCGCCGCACCCACGGCCAGACCCGTGAATCCGGCTTCGGAGATCGGCGTATCCAGCAGGCGGTCTTTGCCGAATTCCTCCAGCAGGCCAGAAAGGACTTTGAATGGCGTGCCCGCCTCGGCCACATCTTCGCCCATGATGCAGACAGTCTTGTCGCGGCGCATCTCTTCGGCCAATGCCTCGCGAATGGCCTGCGCGAAGGTAAGCTCGCGATCTTCTTCAGTGTGAAGATGCTCCTCAGGCATACACGTCCTCAGGCATACACGTCCTCGTCCACTTCGTCGGCCGAGGGGTAGGGCGCCGCGATCGCGAACTCGACCGCCTTTTTCATCTCGCACTCAAGTTCGGCCTGCATCCGATCGAGCGTCGCCAGATCGACGACGTTGCCTTCGACGAGCCACTTGCCAAAATTCGCGATCGGATCGCGCTCCGTCTTCCATTTCTGTTCCTCCTGCTTCGAGCGGTAATATTCGCGGTTGATATCGCCGACGTGATGCCCGTGGTAGCGATAGGTATTGCAGAGCAGGAACGCCGGACCATCGCCGCGGCGGGCGCGCTCCACCAAGCGCTGTGCGACTCGGTGGACGGAGAGCACGTCTTGCCCATCTACGCTGGCGGCCTCCAATCCGAAGGCGGTTGCCCGCGCGAGGATATCGCCAGCCGTGGTTTCCGTGTAGTGCGTGTATTCCGTATAAAGATTGTTCTCGCAGACGTAGATCACCGGAAGCTTAAACAGTTGGGCAAGGTTCATCTCTTCGTAGAGCACGCCTTGGCCGAGGGCGCCTTCCCCGAAAAAGCAGACGGCGACGCGACCGTTACCGAGATGCTTCGCTGAAAATGCCGCTCCCGTGGCGATGCCCGCGCTGCCGCACACGATTGCGTTCGCTCCCAGGTTGCCGGTCGCCGGGTCCGCAATGTGCATGGAACCACCTTTGCCCTTGCAGTACCCGGCCTTCTTGCCCAGCAGTTCGGCGAACATTCGATCGGGGGAGGCGCCTTTCGCCAAACAATGTCCATGACCGCGATGCGTGCTCGTGATGTAGTCGGTGCGCTCGAGCGCCTCACAGACGCCCACCGCGACCGCTTCTTCACCGACGTAAAGATGTGCCAAGCCGGGCATCAGCGCCCGCGTGTAGAGCTCGTTGACCTGCGCTTCAAATTGCCGAATGGCGACCATCTGCCGGTACATGCGCAACCACAGATCGACTCGTTCTGAAGCTTCCGTCGGCTGCGTGGCAGTCGTCATTTCTGAATTCCCGACATGCGTGCCAAAACATTGAAGACGACGGCGAAATCCTGCTTCTCCCAGCCCATGCTGCGCGCGGCGGTCAGAAACTCGTTGCTGACGGCGGTGGTGGGAAGCGGAACATTCAATTTGCGCCCCAACTCCATCGCCAGAAGCATGTCTTTCTGCATCATGTTAACGTTGAACCACGCTTCTTCGGGTTGCTGCAACACGAACGGTCCACGGTACTGAATCATCGGCGATGCAATCGCGCTGTGCACCATCACGTCAACCGCGACCTCACGCGGAATTCCGCTTTTCTCCGCCAGCAGTACGCCTTCGCAGAACGCCAACATCTGCACCGCTAATTGCAGGTTCACCGCGATCTTCATCGAAAGCGCCACGCCGTTATCGCCGACGTGCGTAACCTTTGGTCCAATATCGAGCAGCAAAGGTTTCAATTGCTCAAAAGTGGACTTACGGCCGCCGACCATTACTGAGAGCTTGCCTTGCTGCAACGTAATGACGCTGCCCGAGACCGGAGCGTCGATCATGTCGGCGCCCTTCTGGCGAACTTTAGCAGCCAGGGCTCGGCTAACCTCGGGGCTCACCGTGCTCATATCAACGTGGAACTCGCCCGGGCCAATGCCGGCCAACAATCCCTCCGGGCCGTCTGTCACAGCCGCCAGCGCAGCCGCGTTCGTCACCATCGTGAACGTCACATCCGAGGCTTCCGCCACCGCTTTCGGCGAGTCGGCAAATTTCATGCCTTTGTCGATCAACCACCGCGCCTTAGAGCGTGTGCGGTTATAGCCAGTTACGGTGTGCCTTTTCTCGAGCAGGCGGGCCACCATGTTGCCACCCATTACACCGAGACCGATGAATCCAAGTTTCGCCATGCCACAATTCCCTTCTTCACATACAGGCGCGCATGCTTCCATCTTGCGGCGCGAACTATTTCTGCTCCTACTTCTTGCTTAACGACGACGAGTCCTCAAGCACTTGCTTGAGATGCGCGCGCATCGCCTCTCGTGCCGCCTCCGGATCGCGCTGCTCGATGGCTGCCAGAATCCGCTTGTGATGGTACTGACCTCGCTCCGGTCCACCGTCGACATTAAAAATGCGGCTGCGCTGCTCACGCAACAGACCGACAATCGAATCCAGGAGCGACAGAATCAGCGGGTTGCCGGCGGCTTCGGCCAACGCCAAATGAAAATCGAGGTCCGCTTCCACATAGGCGTCGGGGTCATCAAGGTTGCAATCCATCACAGTGACCGCCTCCCGCATGGTGCTCATCAGTTGTTCCTCGATTCGGAGAGCAGCCAGGCCGGCAATCTCCGGCTCCAGAACTAATCGCAACTCCGCCAGGTTTGCGGATCCATCCTGCTGGTTGATGCGGATCATCAAATCGAGCGACTGTCTAATCGCCTGCAACGTCCCATTCGTTACAAAGGTGCCGCGGCCGGAATAGGCTTCGACCAAGCCCTTTTCACGCAAAGTTTTCACCGCTTCGCGAACGGCGGTGCGGCTGACGCCAAACCGCTGCGCCAGATCGCGCTCCGCGGGCAACTGGTCTCCGGGCTTCAATTGGCCTTTTAGAATGGAGTCTTCCACCTGCTGCACAATCTGCTCGTACAAGCGAGAGGTTTTCACGGCGCGGTACATTGGTTTCGCGGCGGCTACGGAATGTACCACATCGCTGTCATTAGTTGTCATTAGATCCCCTCAGTTACCATCAGATCCGATCTTCACATCTCATCATTACGGTATAAAGGTCCAACCATTATGCCACATGCTGTCGGCTGCGAATCTTAATGGCAGGTAATCTAAGTTTTAAACGTCAGTTGCATAACTGGTTTATGGTTGGACCACAATACTACTTGACGGCTAGCCCGCGTCAAGCTATACCTTCAAATCGCCTGAACTTTTATTCCCAGTTCGAACTGGTCACAAAGATGTCTGGCCAAGATCGTCTACCCTCTTGAGGATTTGGAGGTCGTAATGCATTCTCCGTCGAATCGCATACAGGTTTTAGGCATAGTCTGCCTGATTCTCGCCGTCGCTGTTCCGATGTCTTCCCAAACTACCACCGGACGCATCCTGGGGACGGTCAGCGATCAGTCGGGCGCTGCCGTCGCGGGAGCGTCACTGGTCATCACGGATGTTCAGCGCGGCACCAGCCGTACCGTAGCCACCGACGCCTCCGGAGAATACGCCGCTCCCGAGTTACCTCCGGGTGTTTACAAGATGCGCGCCGAGGCCAAGGGTTTCAAGAGCGTCGAACGCCCGAATATCGTCCTGGAAGTAGCGCAGGACTTGCGCGTTGACATCTCCCTTTCGCCGGGGCAGGTTTCCGAGATCGTGGTTGTCACCGACGAAGTTCCGCTGGTTAACACAACCTCCGCCACTCTGGGCGGAACCTTGAGTAATGCGGAGATTAACGATCTTCCATTGAATGGCCGGAACTATCAGAACCTGTTGCAACTCCGCCCCGGCGTCATGCGATACCCGGGAGGCGGATTTTCCACGACCAGCACGAACGGACTGCGCGCCGAAGATAACGCCTATTACGTCGAGGGCTTGTTCAATACCGAGCCATACTCAGGTCAGTCCATCATCAACGGCGCCGGCATCGTTGGCGACTCCTCGACCATTCTTCCCATCGACTCGATTCAGGAATTTAACGTGGAAGAGCTGGCGCCGGCGGAATTTGGCTGGACGCCTGGCGCCGTGGTTAACGTCGCGCTCAAGTCGGGCACCAACCAGATTCATGGCACCGCGTTCGCATTCGGGCGCGACGGAGTGATGGATGCCCGCAATTACTTCAACATGACACCCAATCCCAAACTGACCAGAACCTTGGAGCAATACGGCGGCAGCGTCGGCGGTCCTATCGTCAAAGACAAAGTTTTCTTCTTCGGCGCCTATGAAGGCCAGATCTACGACATCGGAAACTCTTTTGGAGGCGTCACCAGCCCGTCGATGGTGTCCATGCCCACGCCTTCGACGCCCAACTGCCTTGTTCTCGCATCGGGTGATTGCGCGAACAGCATCCCCAACGCGATCGCCGATCTCCAGGCAGCGGGAGTGACGATTAGCCCCGCCAGTTTGCAAGTCGCCGGCTGTGCGCTCTCAGGCAGTACGGTTACGTGCAATGGAACCGGCTTCCCCACCAACAACGCTCCAAACATCAACATCGCTAATGGGTTCACCAACGATGTCACCATTTACAACACGATCGGCAAAGTGGATTTCAACGTCAACCAAAAGAACCGCGTGAGCGGGATGTACTTCTTCGGCCAGAGCACGGGAACGGTTGAAGATTTCCCCGAGCTGCAATCAAAATGGCGCTCTGATATTCACACGCGGGCGCAGGTAGTTGGCGGAAACTGGGCGTGGACTCCGAGCCCCCGTTGGGTGAACGAAGCGCGCGTTGGATATAACCGGCTCTACCAGCCGACGTTGCCCGGCGACCTCGACGAAACCGCGGCCAGTTATGGGCTCGACACCGGCGTCTCTGGTCCGTTCACGGGCGGGTTGCCGCGTATAGGTTTTGGTGGTCATTTCACCGGTCTGGGCGCCTTCAAATGGCCAAAATTCCAAGGCCCGGATTCGATAACGCAGTTTATCGACCAAGTCTCCTATACCGCCGGCAAGCACTCCATTAAATTCGGCGGCGAGTTGCATCGAGACGCTGTAACCAATGCCGCCTATGGGAATGCCCGGGGCAGCATCACATTCCTAGGCGCGAATACTCCAGACCAGGCTGATCCCGCTAATTTTCTTAACACCACGGCGTTGGAAGACTTCTTTTCCGGCGCGCCGTTCAAGGTTTCCGTTCTTACAGGGAATCCCACGGTTCACCTCAGCAATTGGGCCTATGGCCTTTTTGCTCAGGACGACTGGCGCATTGGCAGGAACCTGACCCTCAACTATGGACTGCGCTATGAATTCAGCTCGGTCGTAAAGGAAGCCCACGATCTTCTTGGCAATTTCGATCCCAATCTCGGCCTGGTGCAAGTCGGCAAGCAGATCAGTTCTCCCTACAATCCCGACCACAAGAACTTCGCTCCACGTTTCGGATTTGCCTGGGATGCCTTCGGCAACGGAACCACTGTGATCCGCGGCGGTGGCGGTTTGATTTATGAAACCATACCCTGGCAGTCGTTCATCGCCTTCAACAATAGCTTCGGCCTTCCCAGCGTGCCTACGGGCGCAATCATCAATGGCGCTCCGGGCCCGGGCACGATCACGACCGGCAACCTGACCGTGTTTCCCGGTTTTCCATGGGATACTGCGGTTCCGATTTACGGCAATCTCAGCAGCACGACGCTGAACTGCGACTCCCCCGTTCTTGGGAATCCGTGCCCCATCATGAGTGTGGATCGCAACCTGACCACTCCCTACGTATGGAACTGGACCCTCAGCATGCAACACGCGTTCACTCCCAAGCTCACGCTGGAGATGGCGTATGTTGGCAACCACGGTGAGAATCTAATCGGCATCCGCGACATCAATCAGCCGCCCGTGGGTTCCGGGTGGACGCCGGCGGACATTTCGACCTGCGTCAGCAACGGCTACAATGCCAATTTCTGCGCCCCGGACAACGGAAACGAGCAAGCGCAGCGCCCCTATACGGTGAACGGCAAATTTCCATACCTTAGCAACATCTTCCAGATGGGCAACGTCTACCGCTCCAACTACAACGGACTGCAAGTGACTTTGAACTCCAGAAATTTCCATGGCTTGAGCATGGTAGCCGGTTACACCTGGTCGCATTCTCTCGATGACCTAGGCGCAAACTGGGATTTCGGTTACGGAGACGGTCTTCCGCAAAATTCTTACAGTCTGAATGGCGAATATGCGAACAGCGATTTCGATGTTCGTCAGCGCTTCACTTTGTCCCTCACCTATGCCATCCCCGGCAAGACGGGCTACGCCCAGACGCTGGAAGGTTGGGAAGTCAACTCCATCATCACCCTGCAGAGTCCGCAATTCTGGGGACCGATCGATCTCGGAACCGATGCCGCCGGCACAGGTCCGCTGCCCTTCAGCCCTCCGGCCAACAGCCCGATCCGCTGGAATTTCTACGGCAACCCTCAGGACTTCAAGTCTGGGCCGAACGGGATTCCCTTTTTTCCTGGCAACGAGACTCAAGGCAATCCAACCAACAATGCCGCCTGCGACGCGAAAGCGCTGGCTCTCGACAACGGCAATACCGCGGGGCCGGCAAGCACTGCCCTCAACTTGTATGGTTGCTATGCGCAGGGCGATTCCATCATGATTCCTCCGGCTTTGGGGACCTTCGGAACCGTGGGACGCAACGCCTTCCCCGATTCCGGTTTCCGCGACGTTGATTTCTCGCTGGCGAAAAACTGGCATTTCGGCGAGCGTTTCCGCGCTCAGTTTCGGGCCGAGTTCTTCAATATCTTCAACCATCCCAACTTCGCTAATCCCTATGGCGGGCAGAACGGGCTGGGGCTTAACGACCCTTCAGTCCAGCCGTTTGGCTGCGGCTGCGTGACTCCGGACATTGCCGCCGCCAATCCGGCTGTAGGTTCGGGAGGTCCGCGCTCGGTTCAATTAGGCTTGAAGATTATTTTCTGAGCATCGCGTTTCCGAATTTCGCGATTCGGGCCGGGCGTCCCTCCGTCCCCATCTATAACTCTTGATGCAACAGTTTGTTGTAACCAGAAAGGACTCCTTCCGTGGCCAGGCCGCTCAGAGATCACAACCAATTGCGTCGACTAACTCAGTCAGCAGGCTGGGCCTTATTGCTCGCTCTGATCGCGCTAACCGTTCCTGCCTTCTCACAGGAGCGCACCGGTCGCACGATCGACGAGATCAAGACTGAAGCTATCCACCGCGCCGAAGTCGGCCAATACCCGCTCATCGGACTCGATCCCAACGATGTCAGGGAAGCCTTCAAGTCCATCCATACGGGAGATAAAGACGAGTGGGCAGCAGCGTTTATGGGAGTAGCTGATCGCTACATGAATGAAGCCAAATCGCTTGAAAAGACCGACCCGGCAAAAGCCAATGCCGACTATATCCGTGCCTGGCGTCTTTACTCCTTTGGGCGCTGGCCTATCCCCGCATCTCCCGGCAAGCAGCGCTCGTATGAAAAAGCAATCGAAGCTTTCCAGGCGCACGCCCGCTTCTGGGATCCGCCGATGGAAATCGTAAGAATTCCGTTTGAAGGCAAAGAGATCATCGGCTACCTGCGCCTGCCGAAAAATGCAAGCGGCCCAGTGCCCCTGGTGCTCGCCGTGAATGGCCTGGACAGCCGCAAGGAAGACTTGGCCGAGAGCTTCAGCGCGATCCTGCCTTTCGGCATCGGTTATCTGGCGGTGGATGGCCCAGGCACCGGCCAAAATCCAATCAAAGTCGGTGAGAATGCCGATCGCATGCTCTCACGCGTGCTCGACTACATCGCCGCCCGGCCCCAGATCGACAAGCACCGGGTCGCCATGCACGGGGTGAGCTGGGGTGCTTATTGGGCGACGAAGATGGCCATTGTCGAGCGTGACCGCTTGCGGGGAGCAAGCGCCCAGTCCCCGCCCATCGATGCCTTTTTCCAAAGGGATTTTCTGATGAATTCCCTGATCGGCAATCGCGAATATCTTTTCGATCAGGTTCCCGCACTCATGGCGATTTTCGACAACGTGAAGACGCTGGATGAAATGGAGGAGGTGTTGCCGAAAATGTCGCTTGTCAGACAAGGACTGCTCGGCAAGCCGATGGCGCCCATGATCATTCTCGCCGGAGTGCGCGATACCCAGGTGCCCATCTCCGATATCTACCTGCTCCTCAGCAAAGGTGATGTGCCGAAGACCGCCTGGATCAACCCATCGGGAGGTCATCTCGGGCGGCAGGTAGGAGTCTGGCCCGATCCTCGCATTTTCAAAGAGGTGATCATCCCGTGGCTGGTGCGGACACTAGAGCCTGAATCCGCAAAACAGAGCCACTAGATAGAGTCGCAGGTGCTATGTGACGCATCGGGAGGCGCCAATATTTCGATGAAAGCAAACAGCGGAAAACTCGCCAAGCAATTGAGAAGATTGGTGGAGCTAGTCGGGCTCGAACCGACGACCTCATCGTTGCGAACGATGCGCTCTCCCCAAAAACCTCAATTTGGCGTGCACTTGGCAGCCGATTACGGTCCAAAACGGTCCAATTGGAACAGGTTCGCCGGGAGTTGCCTCACAACTTACCCCGAAACCCACAAAAGGTCTCCCCATGAATTCCGAAGAATCCATTATGCGGAGACCCTTAGAGGAGGGGGAGGGATTCGAACCCCCGATACCCTCGCGGGTATAGCGGTTTTTCAGACGGGCGGCAATAAAGCCACTCGGCCACTCCTGGACAGAAGCCTCAAAGGGAGCCTTGCTGATGCTTTAGCCTCGGCGCACCGTATGTTATTGTCAACTCACAATTTAGGGTGTTAAAGTTGCATGTCAATCCCATGGCAACAAGCGCACGCAACATGACGCCTTCGCCCACGCGCAGGCTTCGATTAACCCCACCGCCCGTGCGGAGGCAAACTGGAATTTTCAAGATGGCAAGAAAAGGCTCGGTCAAATATTTACAAGCAGCAAAGAGCGCCCAGAACGATGAGTTCTACACAATACTGTCCGACATCGAACGAGAGCTTAGGCACTACAAGAAACACTTCAAAAACAAGGTCGTGTTTTGCAATTGCGATGATCCCCGCGTCAGCAATTTCTTTGTGTATTTCTCGCTGAATTTCGGGCAGCTTGGGCTGAAAAAGCTCGTCACAACTTGCTACAAAAACCAAAACGCAGACCTGTTCAGCGAACACAAGTCTGAAAAGGCAATCTACCTCGAATACGCCGGGGCCAAAAAGCCGAAAGAAAACGTCCCCGACCCCGAAGAAATCGGCATCCAGCATCTAAAAAGCGACGGCGACTTCCGCAGCGAGGAGTGCATCAAGCTGCTCCAGCAAGCGGATGTAGTCGTCACCAATCCGCCGTTTTCGCTGTTCAGAGAGTATGTCGCGCAGCTTGTGGGATCTGGTAAAAAGTTTTTGATCATTGGGAATTGGAGCGCAATCACGTACAACGATATTTTCAAGTTGATAAAGGCCGATAAGCTGTGGATCGGCGTGAACAGCAATCGGAATTTTTCGGGATTCATTGTGCCGAAGCACTACCCGTTGCATGGAACCGAAGCCCGCGTCGATGAGAACGGAAACAGGATTGTCTCCACGAATACCACCTGCTGGTTTACAAACATTGATTTGAAAAAGCGACACGAAGACCTAATCCTCTTCAAAACCTACAATTCGCAAGAATTTCCAGAATACGACAATTACGAGGCGATAGAGGTTTCAAAAACCGCAGACATCCCTGTCGATTATGAGGGTGTGATGGGCGTGCCTGTGACGTTTCTCAAATACTACAATCCCGCGCAGTTCGAAATCGTCGGTTCGGATTATGAGGTCAAACAAGGGCTGTTGCCTGAAATTCTAAAGCCAGACTGGTCAGGCAAGACTGACCGGGCCTACCTCAATGGCAAGCGACTGTTTGCCCGGATTCTCATCCGCAAGAGGACGAACAGATGAATATCGACCTCCAAGAAATCACAATCAAGACACTAACCAACGGCTTCGAGGACAGCGACGAGGCTGGCGTCGTCGCGTACGATGGAAAACTCGACATTCGTCCGCCGTATCAACGGGAGTTCATCTACAAAGACAAGCAGCGCGATGCAGTGATTGACACCGTCAGCAAGAGTTTTCCGTTGAACGTGATGTATTGGGCGGTGCGCGACGACGGACATTTCGAAGTGATTGATGGGCAGCAGCGAACGCTCTCAATCTGCCAGTACGTCAACGGCGATTTCTCGATGAAAGGCCTCTTTGGCAATAACCTCGATCTGGCCTTTCACAATCTCCAAGACGACCTACAGAAAAGGATTCTTGATTACAAGCTGATGGTCTATTTCTGCTCGGGGACCGACAGCGAAAGACTGGAGTGGTTCAGGACCATTAACATCGCGGGCGAGGAACTCACCGATCAGGAATTGCGCAACGCCGTCTATGCCGGGTCGTGGACGGCTGATGCCAAGCGTTATTTCAGCAAGACAAATTGCGCGGCGCAGGGACTCGCGAGCAACTATCTCAGGGGCAGTCCGATCCGGCAGGAATATCTTGAAACCGCGATCGAGTGGGTTGCAAAAGGAACGATCGAACAGTACATGTCGGAGCACCAGCACGACGAGAACGCCACGCCGCTGTGGCATTACTTTCAGGGCGTCATCGCTTGGGTGAAGGCCACATTTCCGAAATACCGGAAAGAGATGAAAGGAGTCGCGTGGGGCGACCTGTACAAGCAATTCCACGGCAAAACGTTTGACACGGACGCGCTGGAGAAACAGGTCGCGAAGCTGATGCTGGATGAAGATGTGGAGAGGAAGTCGGGCATCTACCCGTATGTCTTGGATGGCGATGAAAGACACCTGAACATCCGTACCTTCTCCGAAAACATGAAAAGGGAGGCATACGAGAGGCAAAAGGGAGTTTGCCCGAAATGCAACAAACACTTCGAATTGAACGAGATGGAAGGCGATCACATCAAGCCGTGGCACGAGAGCGGGAAGACGAACGCAGAGAACTGCCAAATGCTATGCAAAGCCGACAATCGAACCAAGTCGGGAAAATAACGACCCCGGATCAGCTTCACTGAAATTCGCTGCCCGAAATGTGGAGACGCTTTTACCGCAAGCGCTTCCGAAACCGCGAAATCCAGTTAGAGAAAACGGTCATGGGAATTCGGTGATGGTTCAGGCTTTCCCGGTGACCAACTCACGCTCTGTGGGGCTGGGATCGCGAAAGCAGGGCATCGCTGCATTCGTCACCAACTTCACTGCGTGGGTTGACACTCGCAACCAGGCGACGTTGCTTGCCGTGACAGGGCTAATCTGCATGATTGCCGGCCGTGCAGATATTCATTTGTTTATTAGGCGGACTCACGCCGGCTCGGTAGAAGTAACAGAAGGACGTGTGATGAACTTCATCCATCGTCCTATAAGCGAAACACATTTGCAAAACGACGGCAGTGTCACCTTGAATAATGCCATCGTTGACCCAGGTAGTGAGATGATTAGTGAACATGAGTTTGTACCCGTCAGGCTGATCAGGATAGGCAGCGTCTGCCCCGATTACCGTCCCAAGGTTCTTACAACTAGTACTAAAATCGTCTGCCTCTATGAAGGCATTAAAGCTATTATCATCAAATTTAGAACCTGGGATTTGCTGCAGATTCCAGACTGCGTGGGTGTCCAACGCGGGGCTTCTTCCAACATTCCTATATTGAACTTCCCAAGCCAAAGCAACATTCTTGGCGATGTCGCTCGTGAAGTAGGCATTAGCTGGAGCGATCCAAGCCCTAGAACTGGCAACAAGGGATTGACGCGTGAGCCTGTTCGATTCAATCATTTGATTAAGCTGGCCGTAATAAATCCAAGCAACTATTATTCCGGCAGCGACGGCACCGACCTCAAGCACAATTTTCCAAAGTGGGGTTGGATCGGGATTGCTATAGGTGCGTTCGGGCTTATGTGTTACGGGTGCTGGAATCTCAGGAATGAGATCAGAATTAGGCTGGGACTTTTTTGCTACTTCATCGGGATTGCTCTTTGCGCCTACACTGTCGGTATCTGGATTTGCCATAAAGGTACTCCATGAAACAACGCGAATACATCGAAGGCCCAGAACGCCGGCGAACTTTGAAATAGCTAGGACCGGCAATTCTATAGGCTATAGAAGCGAAGATAAAGGCATCCCACGCGCAAACGCGTGCGAGCGGGCTTCCTGGGTCGAATGCCGGGCGAGTAGAATAGTTGCCGAGGCAAAGCATGGGCAAGGAAAGTCGAAAGCGTAATGGAGGTGAACGATGAGTCAGGAATGGGAGTATTCGGTAAGAGAATTCAAAGCTGTGGACGCGGGCGGACTAACGCAGTGTATCAATGATCTAGCGAAAGACGGCTGGGAATTAATATCGATCGGTCCGGTAGGACTCCATTACTTCAAACGCGCAAAAGAGTCCGCTCCAAATCCAGAACAGGATGAAATATACGGTCTACGGGAAGCCTAACCCTGGGGGAAACTCAGCGCCGGGGCTGCCCATAAACTCGAATCGCCATATAGAGCACGCAGCAAAGCATGAACAGCAAGCCCAGCGTGGAATGCAAAGTCGTTTCCTCAGCGCGATTGCGCTTCCGAGAAAGTCTTGATCCCTGGGGTCGGGCTGCGACCAGCCGTGGGCCTAGTGGGATCACACAATAGGTGCCTTTCGAATTTCTTGGATCAGACGCTCTATTGCTGTCGCCAAACCTGCGTTCCTGATCGCAACTTCAAAATCTGCGGCCAGTCGCTCGTACTTATCCTGAAGCTTCTTTTTGAGGATTTGATTCTTCTTTGCGTTCTCGGTGTCCCGCTGCGCGCGGTCTTCGGCGTCAGCGAAACCTCTGTATTTACCGACAATGACGTTTCGCTGTGCCAACCATTCTGTCTCCAAATCGCGGAAAGCATCCCGGAATTTCTCGATGAGCTGCTTGATTTCTAGATCCGTCATGCCGTCCCCCCGTCACGCACTGCAACAATCTCAGCGCGAGTCTTGCAGTTCAAAAACTTCTCAACGTCCCGCTCGCTCTCGGCTTTCTGTGCCTTCTGAGTCTTCAAGGCGGCGTGGTAGGAACAAGAGAAGCCCCAGGCAGCCTTAAACGGCGCAGGCTTGTCACAATAAACAAATTGACCCTTCTCATCCGGGCACAGCGGCCACTGGCAGCACTGGTCGCTGAGCACGGCCTTCACTTGCTCGATCTTGAGATGATCTGCGGCTGCGGCCTTACCCGCTGCTACTCTTTTGGGATTTTTCTTTTTCATGCCGCTTGCCCCATTCGTAGGAGTTTGTCGCGCACGGCGAGAATCTCAGCGCGAGTCTTGCCACTTACTGCGTGATAGCTTCGCAGCTCGGCCTTAATCTGAAACTCCGTCAGATCCGCATGATGGGGACACATCAAGGCATCGACGGGCAGCGAGTAACGCAAAAATTTCGCGAACCCCGTCCGCCATGCGGGTCGGCCACAAAAAACAGGCTTACGTCTATTGTCATCTGCGAGGAATACGCCGCAAAGTTTGTTGTCAAGTTCGGCCTTCACTTCCATCTGAACGATGTATTCTTTGTGAGCAGCGGCCTGCAGGTGGCGGATTTTTTCCTGTAGGCGGCGAATTTGTTTGCGCCGCTCGCGGATTTGCTGCGCGATTTTCTGCGCCTTGGTTTTCGTAGTGTTGGTGCTGGTACTGGTCTTGCGGGTCTTGCTGTTGGTCATGGGGGTTGCCGCTCCTCTACGGCGCATTCTGAGGAGCCGACATGGGCGCGAAGCGCATGGGCGAATTACCCGCCTTTGCTGAGGATGTTGGACCGGCGACAACCGAGCCAACCTGGTTGGATGAGCTTGTGCAAGAATCGATTCTTTTTCCCAGATTTAACTCAATTCGGATTCAATTTTTATATCCTTAGCTTAGGCCGGCAGTTCGGCGCAGCCGGCATAAGAATCCTGTTCTAACAGGCATAAAATCAATAACTTGCAGGCAATCGTGTTGGCAATCAATGTGCTCGTCAGAACAAATTTCCCGCTAGTGGCATTCCAGTCCTAGGCTGAAATCAGCCCGTAGGCTAAAAGGCCCCGAATCCCGGTCGTAAGTCACATCTGCCTCGCTCACCATGAGCAAGGCGTTAGGCGTAAACGTGTGCGCAGATATCGGGGAAGACCGGGGAATCCGAGCCGAAGCGGCTTGCAGCACGTACCGTTCAGCCGTGAGCGTGCAACGCATTTCCGTATTGCCAAAACCGTACTGGCATTATTGTAGTTATCATGTTGCAAAAAGGGTCGTTTATGTTACAATCATTTCAGCCAAAAACGGCGTTGCAAGCAGACCCGGTTACAGGCTCAAAACAAGGACACGTTTATGAAACAACTCCGAGTAGGAATCTACGCCAGGGTCTCAACCGACGATAAGGGGCAAGACCCGTTGAACCAATTGCTGCAGCTGCGCGAGTTCGCTGGTAAGCAGGGCTGGGTTGTTGTTACTGAATACACCGATGAGCAATCGGCTAAGAATGGCAACCGACCCGGCTTCAAATCCATGTGGAAGGATGCCGAGCGTCACCGATTCGATGCGTTGCTATTCTGGTCGCTTGACCGCCTCACTCGCGAGGGTACGCTCGCAACGCTGAACTATCTAAAACGGCTGAAGGATCAAGGCATCGGGTTCAAATCGTTCACCGAGCAATATATCGACAGCCTAGGCGTCTTCGGTGACGCGATCATCGGAATCCTGGCAGCGGTTGCCCAACAGGAACGCATCCGAATATCCGACCGCACTAAGGCGGGGCTTGCACGCGTCAAAGCACAGGGGAAGCGCCTAGGCCGTCCACAGGCACCTGCTGCGACGGCAAGCAGGCAAACCCTCTGGCGACGGCGCAAACACCTTGCTGCCCTCGCGGTGAGCGCAACGAACAGCATCCCACCGACGAATTAGGCGGAGCGGCTTGGGCTGACAACTTACTGCCTCGCTTAGCCAGCAGAACCCCAAGCCCCGTCCGCCGGCGGTTCGGAGCCTGCTGACCGAGGCAACTCGGAAAACTTCATTCCGGCGGTGGGTTGTAATTTCCAAAGCCAAAGCGCTGCAAGAAAGTCGCCGTGGCGCTCAGTCCGCTTGCGACTTCCGATGGCGGCGGACTCGGAACTACTTCAACATCCCAGTCAATAGGCGCAGCAAAAGTTGTATAGAAAGGGCCGTAGTTATTTGTTGGTGGCTCACCTGGGCCGTAATTCCATTTGTCAGGATCAGGGCTATCTTGATAACTAGGTGTGATGTTACCGTTGCCGTCAGGAGCTATGTTAGGTTGACTCATGTTTTTCCTTTCTAAAATCGGGGACAAGCCAGATTCGACTTGCCCCAGTCGGCGGCCATGGCACAAGCTTAGTTGTCGCCGGACTTCTCAAAATCATGCCTCGCTGATGATCGCGTTAGTCACGAAAGCTTCCATGGACACGATGAGACGCTCAAAATCTTCTTCATGTGACTCAGTATCGCGAAAGAGCGCTCGCAAAGGCTCAATCAAGCGCTGAATATGACGCTTTCGCAATGGTGCACGGCTTGCCAGGGCCGCTTTCCGTTTCGCAATGATCTGCTCGCTACGAATAGGAATCAGCGCGAGGCTAAATTCCCTATTCACGATCGCGAAAAGTCGATCGTCCAGTTTTTTTGTGGCCGCTGCAGTCTTTGTGAACACATTGCTAATCTCGGGTTCTGCTGCGCGAGGATTGCTGAGCTTTCGAAGCTCGGAAGGCGTCAGGCCGGTAACGTTGCTAATGAACTGCTCATCGAGTAGCCGCGTGCATTCAACGTCTGCCGAGTGGTCGGCAGGCTGATAAGGCCACAGCGGATCGTCCCAGGGTGCAGGATGCGGCCCCACGGTGCTTGGCACGATTGGCTCATCACAGCCGAAAATTTCGATTTCGAGCGCAGTCCTAGCGCGCATTGCGATCTCCCATCTGCCCCACTTGTACAGCATTGTCATAGTAAGTCGGCTGCGTTGTCTGCACCGGTTGAGCTAGTTTTTGCTTTAGCAGCCCATGCTGCACAAGCAGCGCATTGAACGCCCGTGACTCCAACGGGATTTCATCCAGCAGCTTTTTCAAAAGCGCTTCTTTCTGGCGCAGACTTGCCTGTGCAATGGAGACTTGCTGCGCTAGTTCACCTAGTAATTTCAATTCATCAATCATGAATAAGTTCCTTTGGGCTCTGGTTTCGGTTCCTGCTCCGGGTTACCGCGTCCGGTCAGCGCGGGAAAAGTGCCCGGCATGATTGGCCCGGTGTAAGTGCCGTGACAGGTTGGCGCTCCACATCGGAAGCAAGCCCCCGGCGGGAGCGCATCGAGGTACTTGCGCACGGATTCGTCCAGTTCTTCGACCGTAATACCGTGCGGACACTCGTCCTTTTCCTGCTCTTGGCGCTTTGCTACGTTCCGCTGTTCAGCTTGCAGAGTGCGGACCGCTGCGCTCAGACTCGAAATCTGCGCGGTCAGATTGCCGTCAACCGACGCTTGGATGAAAATTTCGTTAGCCCGAGCCAGCCATACGTCGAGTGCGTTGCCGGTGCCATCAACATTCGTTGCGATTGGAGCTAGGCAGTTACGCCGGTGTCTGCTTAGCGCGAATTTGCTGACGCCGAACTGCTCCGCAATTGTTTTCTGATGCAGACCAGCTTCCAGCGAGGCGCTGATTTCCGCGCTTTGCGTGTGACTGCAAATGCTGCATTTGGCGCGACTCACGATTGCACCCCGGAGTCGAGAAATTTCTGCAACTCGCTTAGGCGCACCCGGTGATGCCCGCGCGGTGACGGTCGCCAACTGCGGATTTTTCCGCTAGTGATTAACTTGCGAACCGTGCTGTAACTCGTTCCAAGAGCTAACTTGATTTCCGCGAGTGAAAGTAACGGATCACCGAACAATTGTGTCTTCTGCGACAGCTGGCGCTCGATCTGCGCGGTTAAGGGCGTGCGGGCCGCTCTAGCGAAGATTCTAATGGGCGGGTTGGTTGCGATTTCATTCATATTAGTTAGCATAGCTAATAGTTAGCTTGCCTAACTAATATCAAAGTTCTGAAAGTCTTGCAAGCTTTTTCTTATGTCGTGATTCCAAGGCCGAAGGCAAGTCGGTCGGGACACCGGGGATAAACGGCCCGTGCGCCGATCATCCACAGCGCCAACCGGCCAGATGATTTTGGGCGTCCGGGCCGAGGGTTCCAATCGTAGTCAAAATGCGAATCGTTTCAGGCCCCCCGCGGGGCCGAGCTTGTTTTTAGGGGAGTTCGATTGAGTGTGTGTTTATCAATTCCCTTTGGTTTCTTATATTTACAAAAAAGGTTGCAACGTCATGTAAAAGACGTACTTACGGGGGTGTACTTACGACTTTGACTACGATTCATCCCATCGACTACGATTCGAAGAAACGATTCGAGGGTGGCGTGGCGTATCTAAGGGCGATTTGTGAAACTTTGACAACGATTCGCCGAAGCCCCGCATAACTAGGGGCTTATATCGTTTCAGCGTTGACTACGATTCGCAGCGATGACAACGATCCGGTTTCGTGATTGGAACTGCGGCCCCATCGCGCTATGCGCTACCGGCCAAGGTCAAAAGCGCCACGCCGTTTGACGTTGCTCCGGCGGAAGCGCAATATTTTTTAGTATGGGCGAATCCGACGCAAAAACCTTTACGCACACTTGGACACCGGAACCGAAGCCGCCTGACCAGCACCAGATCGATCTGGATGCGGAAATCCGCGGTCGGCAGGAAATGGAATTGCTCACTGTGCGCGCATTCGGCCCTTCCGTTGGGCGCCGACGTGTCGCCGCTGCCGCCCCGCAGAGAAAACGTAATGCCGCCGTCACGCCGGAAGAAAAGCGCATGAAGAAAATCCGTGGCCTGCTTGCGAAGATGTCCGGGCGTCCTGACCCGAAAACCTACTGCCATTGGATGGATCAGGCACAAATCGCGCTTCCTGAACTATGCCGGGGCATTCCCGGCGGTCCTAAAAACTATCGCGACGCCTACGAAACTCCGCGCTTTGCGGCTGCTATCCGAAGCGAGTTGTCACGGGCTTGGAGCGGCCTTAGCTCCGAGAGTTAGCGCACGCCCCGCACGCCCGTGCACTGCGTGCGGACCGCATAAATACTGCCTCATTTTACTTCCGTCACCGGCTCCGGTTTGACCTGTTCTTCCATTCTCCTCAGAATCGGGCACATGACGACCCGAGAAATGCCGCTGCCCGAGTTGCTGGAAATGGCGATAGATTCCCTCAACGGGGAAGCTGCCTACTTGCGAGTAATGTCCCTCGGAAGGCCAGAGGGCGAACTGGCCACACTTAATCGTGCGGCTGAGAACATAGCGCTCTTATCGAAGAAGTTGGAGCGCCTGGCTAAGGTTGGATTTTAAAAAGAGAAAACCCCGAAGGCCGCGAGCTTGCCGGGCGGAGCAGCCTATCGGGGTTTAGGAGCCTAGAACTATGTCGCACTATAGAACCAAAAATTCGGATTGGCAAGGTGCTCCGAGCTTAATAAACCCGTGCCCTCTAGTTAAAACCAGATGGCAAGTTTGCGTGAGTAATGCGCGGGAGGTAGGCGAGTGAGCACCAACGTTGTCGCACAAGCGGCCTGCGATTACATTACCGCGGGGTTCGCGCCTATCCCGGTCTTACCGCGCTCCAAAAATCCGGGTCGAGACGATTGGCCGAATCTGCAGGTGACACCGGAGAATGCTTCAGAGCTTTTTCTCCCCGATGGGAACATCGGTCTCAAGCTGGGTAAGAACGGAAACAATCGAATTGATGCTGATGCCGATTGCCGGGAAGCCATCGCACTAGCATCGGCATTTCTGCCTGCGACAGACTTCGTTCATGGCCGCACTGGCGCACCGCGGTCGCATCGTTGGTTTACCACTGATGCCGTCCCCGAACACCGAAAGTTTGAATTTGCCGGTGAAACCTTGGTTGAACTCCGCACCGTTGGCCAGACAATTGTTCCGCCTTCCATACACCCCACGGGGGAGCAGCTTACTTGGGATGAGGCAACCGGCGAACCCGCAAAGGTCTCCGGGGCCGAGTTATCCCACGCCGTGGCCGAATGGGCAGCGGCCACGCTGGCCGCACGCCATTATCCCAAGCAGGGTAGCCGCCACGAATTCTCATTAGCTCTCGCTGGTTTCCTGCTCCGACAATCGGGCTGGGATGCGCAGCGAGTCTGCCACTTTGTGTGCGCCGTGGCCAGCGTAGCCGGTGACGATGAAATCAAAGATCGCGAGACTGCCGTAGAAACCACGGCGGAACGTCTGGCCACAGGCGGAAAGGCGCTCGGGGGAACACGGTTTCGTGAACTCGTAGGTAATGCGGTTTTCGACAAATTTTGTGAGTGGATGGGATTCGCGAAAGGCACCCGCGCCATTTCATTGCCCGTAATCGAGTCTTCCCCGGTCGCAGATGAAGCGCTCGAAGATTGGCCAGTAGCCGCGCTAGAGGGCGATTTCATCAGTGATTTGATGCACTCCCTGACTGACGGTACTCCGATTCCGCCGCAGTTTGTGCGCGAGGGAATCATTCTCTGCGTCGGAGCGCTTTCCGATCAGGTTTTGGGGTATCCGCGGCATCCTGATTTGACTGTGCGGCGATACACGGCGGTGATTTCAGAGCGACCGCAGGCAGGCAAAGGCGAATCCTGGAAGCGCGTAGGCAATCACAGCGAACCCGACGCAGCGTTTCGGTTCTTTCTGGAAACCGCGAGGATCAAAGGGATCACCGGCTCCGGCGTGGGCTCGGGGCAGTTTCTCGCGGTCAAGCTTGAAGAAAACCCTCGCGCAATTGTCTTTTGGGATGAGGGCAGCGGCTTGTTTCAGCAAACTTCGCAGCAAGGATGCACGCTGCTCTCCGCCCTGAAAAGTCTATTCGAGGGCCGGTCGCATTGGTCTGGCTCTATTACGAATAAGGGGCAGCACGGCACCGACGAAGCCAGCTTGAGCGTGCTCCTACACTGCACTCGCAAGAAATTCCTAGAGGGGTTCTCTACCCGCGGGGGGATGGGGGATGGCTTGCTATCTCGATTCATTTTCAGTTATGCGAATGCTTGGCCCGTGTGCCCCGAGTGGGCACTGCGCGACTTCGCCCGCGAAGGGGCATTAACTGAAAAGATCGTCGCTCTGATTCCCAACACTCCAACAGCACCCGGCATTGACCCGGCTGCGCGGGAACGAATGGTTGAGTTTGCGCACGAGGTCAATGGTTCCGAGCGCCCACATCCTGATCACAGTCCGCGATTGTTGGAACACGCGAAGGTGGATGTGCTCATGCGTGCGGTTTTTTCGGGCTCTCCGACAATCACCCTCGAAATGGTTGAACGATCGATTGCATGGGCACGGCATCAACTCGCGCTGCGAATCGCATTCTGGCCACCTGACGCGAAGGACGAAATAAGCGCCATGACCCAGACATTGCGCCGTCGATTGCACAAGGGCGCTGCCTCGACCTGTGATCTTCGCCGCTACGCAAATGTTGGCCGTGACGGTACTGATGAACTATTTGCCCGTGCCCTGTCTGCCCTCAAGCGCAGCGGGCAATTGGTAATTCTGGGTACGAACCGCAAAGGAAAGGAAGTTTTCGGACTGGAAATTGACGATGAGGAAGGGGAAAAAGTATGAGTTTATTCACAGCTGAGGAACTCCGAAAAGCAAGAGATCGCTTCGAGCGCCAGCAATCCGCGGCACGTGCCGAGAAAATGGCGGCTGATCGAGCGGCCTACGACCGCCAGCAACAAGAAGCTGCAGAACGCGCATCTGTGCCCGTACCAACTGAAAAAGGGCCTTTCGTTTACATGCCGCGAACCATCGAGCAACTGGAAAAGCGCATTCAGCAGGGACGCGACACCAGAAGGAAGTGGACCAGGCGCGGCGCACGGCGCAAGGGTTGAAGGTGGGAAGACGATTTCTGATTTGCAGCGAAAGTGACAGTTTGAACCGCAGATGACACCCGAAATCCACAACCCGATGCCAGCGCCGCAAGCCGACCGTGCTATGCTGCCCGGCGAGGCAACTATCCGAGCGAGTCATGGAGAAACCATGGCGCGACGGAGATTTCAAAGTCCGAAACCATTTAAGGAGGGGCAATTCTGGTGGCTGCGCGTTTGGGATACCAACCCGACCGGCAACCGAAAACGTCAACGTATCAAACTCGCCCCGGTAGAGATGCCGGTACGGGAAGTGCAAAAAATCGCCGCCGAGAAGCTCCATCCCGTGAATCGGGGTTTGGTGCTGACCGGCTCAGCGATGAACTTCGGTGACTTTGTGACCGACATTTACGAGAAGACCTACCTACCATTGCTTTCGAGCAGCACTCAGGATTCCTACAACGGCGTGATCTCGAAGTACCTGAAGCCGGAATTCTCGCGGCTGTCTCTGCGCGACATTACACGGCTCACGGTGCAGCAGTATTTCTCCGGAATGTCGGGCACGGTTCCGTATCCGACAATCTCGAAGATCAGGGACACGCTGTCTTCCATCGTCCGCTCTGCGGTCGATGCAGACTACCTCATTAAGAACCCGCTGGATGGATTGCGCTTGCCGGTGGATAAGCGCCCACGCCAGCCGAAACCGACCATAACGCCCGAGCAGTTCCATGCGCTGCTCGAACTCGTTCCCGAGCCCTACGCGTCCATGCTATTTGTGAGCGTGTGGACCGGGCTACGCGTTTCCGAGCTAATTGGGCTGAAGTGGCGCTGCATTCATGCTGGCTCGATCTCCGTCGAAGAGCGCTATTGTCGCGGCGATTGGGCTGCTCCAAAAACGGTGTCGAGCGCCGCAACGATCGGTGTCGCGCCCGAAGTGATCGCCCGCATTCTCCGCTTGAAAAGTCTCACCGTGGAGGTTCGGGCAGGGTGTGCGATCCGAAAACATAAGTTGGTCAAATCATCGGAACCGGACGATCTGGTTTTTCAGAGCGTCCAGCAAGGCAAGCCGATGAATGATCAGAACATTCTGCGACGGCACATCAAACCGGCGGCCCGAGCGCTTGGATTGTCCTTCGTCAACTGGCGGTGTCTGCGCACGTCGCATGCGACCTGGCTGGTCCAGGCCGGTGCGGATGCAAAGAGCGTCCAAGGTCAGATGCGCCACTCGCGCATCTCGACCACGATGGACATCTATGCGCAGATCGTGCCGCTGGCGCAAATCCGAGCGCTAGAACAGCTCTCGGAGTTCGCAAAAGTGGCCGCGGTAGATTCACGGTCCAAAACGGTCCAATAAGTCTAGTTTTTGAAGGTCACAGAAATGGCTGAAACTGTCGCCAACCCGTTGAGAAGATTGGTGGAGCTAGTCGGGCTCGAACCGACGACCTCATCGTTGCGAACGATGCGCTCTCCCAGCTGAGCTATAGCCCCTTAGAGGGAATTTTTTCTTTTTTTGATTTTAGCAGCCATCGCTTGCTTTCGCCTATCCCCGGCGTCATCGGGTAGTGGGCGACTTTAAATTTTCAATCCGCCGCCATAGTGGTCACTGGCTTAATCGCCAGCAGTCCCACCAATTCTTCTACTGAGCAGACGTGATCACTCAATCCCGCTTCCATTGCAATTCAAAGTCGCCCACTACCCGTCATTGCAGAAATTGCTGCCGCATGCCCTCACCGTATCTAGCGTCGACGCGTCGAAGCCTAAAAAACGATCTAGTAATAAGGAGTATATAAATCGAAGGCTATAATTGGTTGTGAGTTCTTCCAGGGTAAAACAAGTAGCGTCCGCCGACTTCCCTACGCGTTGGGGGCACTTCCTGATTCATGGGTTCACCACGCGCGCGTCTTCCACGGGCGACGGGGCCAAGACCGAAGAAGCGGTCGCTCTCGTCATGGGCGAGGTGCACTCCGGGTCGCCGTTGGTGCGCATCCATTCACAATGCCTGACCGGCGATGTGTTTGGTTCTCTGCGCTGCGATTGCCGCCAGCAACTGGAAATGTCACTTTCGCTCATCGCCAACGCGGGTGCGGGCGTCCTCATCTATGAACAGCAGGAAGGCCGCGGCATTGGCTTGATGGCAAAACTACAGGCCTATGCACTCCAGGACAGCGGTTTTGACACGGTGGAAGCGAATGAGCGTCTCGGTTTCAAACCCGATCAGCGCGAGTTCCTGATGCCTGTAGAAATCCTGAAGGCTCTCGATATTCGTCGCGTCCGTCTGCTTTCCAATAATCCCGACAAAGTCGCGGCGCTTGAACGCGCTGGCATCCAGGTGACCGAGCGCGTCCCCTGCGAAGTCGCGCCTACCGAGTTTACCGAGGAGTATTTGAAGACTAAGCAGGAGAAGTTAGGGCATCTGTTTACGAGTCGAAGTGGCAAGCATTAAGATCGCCGTCAGCGAACGGACAGCAATCGCTTCAGCCCATCCCGATTCCTTACCGGCAGCTTTCGCAGCGCGGCTTGAGCCAATGCCACATACACTTTGCGCGCACCGGGATGCTTCTTGAGCGCCGCCAGGTGTTTCGCCACCGTCTCCACGTCTCCACGCGCGAGTGGGCCGCTGAAAGACCGCGCCGCTCCGAGGCACTCGTAGTTTGCCAGAGTCTGCCGGACGATCGGCAGGCTCTTGTGCCGAGCTTCCACCGGCGTGAGGCCAGCCGCAGCCGCCGCTTCTTCGAGCGTCACGAGAAACGTCAGCAGCAACGGCGAAGTCATCGTGGCCCACGCGTGATAGGCAGCCTTGCGCGACGCGGGCAAAGAAAAACTCTCGCCTCCTAACTCGCGGACGATTCGCCGTGCCACTCGCACCGCCGCGCGGTCCCCCTCCAAGGCAAAAGGCACAGCGGCTAAAGAAGGGTGCGCGCCGGCAACAAACGTCATCAGCGGATGCACCGAGGCCATGTCGGCGCCCAGCTTCCGCCAAACTTCCAGCTCGCCGCTAAGCAGCGCTCCGCTGGAGTGAAAAGCGAAACCCACATCAACCCGACGAGCGGGGACGCGCGAGCGCGCATGTTCCACCAGACATGATGACGCGTTTCGAATCTCACCGTCCGGAACACAAAACCACAACACGTCGGCATTCAGCGCGGCGGAATGTGCGGTCACTGCCCGCGCCTCCACTTGCGCGGCCAGCGCCCGAGCGAGGCGCCGGGACCGAGGCAAATCTCGCGCGACGATCTCGGTAATAGTAAAGCCAGCGTCTTTCAGAGCCGTTGCCAGAAAGGTTGCGAGCCTGCCGGCTCCGACGATGGCCACGGTCGTTGGTTGGGGCATTCGCCTCACGGGCGCAGCATAGCAGGTCTCAGGTCTCAGGTCTCAGGTCTCAGGTCTTAGGTCTTAGGGAAGTTCTGATTAAGTCGCGTGCTCCTCCGTGCGCCCCTGTGTACCCTGTGGTGAATGCCCTTTGCCGACAGTTATTCAGAGTTTCCTTAGGTCCCACGAAAACACAGTTCTTGAATTCCTAAGACCTGGGACTTAAGATCTGACACCAAAGACCTGACACATTTATATTGTTCTTATGCCGAAATCCTCAGGTACAAAGTCGGGCCAGGCAAAGGTCCTCTCTTCGCGCGTCAGTTATCAGGGCCCTGTTTTTAGCGTTACCACCGATGAGGTCGAAGAGCCGGGAGGCGTACGGGCTTGCCGCGACGTCGTGCGCCATTCCGGATCTATCGTCGTGCTGGCCGTCCAGGACCGGGCTCGATCCGCGAAAGCAGCCGAGCTCCGCCTCCTTCTCGAGCGCCAGTATCGCCACGCCGCGCAGTCCATGATGTGGGAGCTTCCCGCCGGACGCATCGACGATGGCGAGACCGCGCTCACTGCCGCCAAGCGAGAGCTCCTTGAAGAAACCGGCTATAGGGCTCGCCGCTGGAAGGAAATTCTGCACTTCTATGTAAGCCCAGGATTCCTGGATGAGACGATGACCATCTACCTGGCCCGAGGCCTCGAGGCCGGCGAGGCGCAGCCCGAAGCGGATGAAAGAATCGCGATCAGATTTTTCACCTTATCGGACGCAAAACGGATGGCGCTTCATGGCCCCATCCGCGACGCCAAGACAATTTGCGGGATTCTATGGCTGGCGCAGACGGCGCGAACCGCACACTAACCAATTTTCTCCGTAACCATCTCGGAGGATGATTCACTTGACACAAATCGGGTAGAAATGTCAGTTTGGGAGTGCCGTGACAGGGCGAGACGATTTCTATTGACCTTGAGGTTCTTGGATCGAAGAGGTCTTGCTAACTAATTCTGTTGTCGAATTAAGCGCTGGATGAACGACAGACGTACAGCTTGGTTGGGAAGTGCTATTGAAACGATACGGTACAATTGATGGTAGCGTCGCAGGCACAGCGTTCGTAGAGAGCATAGTGATCGGTGCAGACATACTTCGCCCAGCTATTCACACGCTATCATGCATATAACGATCGGTCAACTACAATAAAAGCTCTATTATCATTCAGTTGACCATCCTTGCCTCCGTGTTAGCATCTGTGCGTTTACTCCTCCGACCAGTGGATTAGGATTCGCGATTCCCCTAATTTCATATTCCAAGCTATTTACATCTGTTCTTGCAACAGATTCCATGTAAACCAATTTCGCAGTAGCTGGCGGTGTTATTTGTGGCGCTGCTGGAATACCGGGAAATTGAGTTAGAAATTCAAGAGCCACCATAAACGGCTCTTCCAACCTCATCTCAGTTTCATATTGGAGATATAGTTCCCACATTAGTTCCTCTACTTTAGTCGGCGGATCAATGACGGTACTCAATCCGATTTGCTCTTTTGCTTCCTTCCGATTGATCGGGTGCCCATGATAGAAAAGTTTGGATGTCAGACTATCAACTATCTCATCAACATTGTGTTCGTCCTCAGGTTTGTTCATGTGAAGTGATAGGAGTTTGCGCGCCATCATCCTCGATTGTGACAGCGATCGCTTCACATTTCCGAGGGCGAGAGGGTGAACCTTATCCGCCAAGATTTTGAAGGCCTGCACTAATTCATCCTCGTGTTGAATCCCAGCATCCTCCTTTATCAACGCAATATATGCGGTTACGTCCTCTACGCTGATGCCTAAGAATCGCCCAGGATTTTGTGGATCTGGTGGATTGAAGGAATTTGTTACAGTTGGATCTGTTGGACCCAACATTCCCATCGGATGCATGACGATTTCGTGAGCTCCGAGAGCTGTTAACGTCGCTGCACTGAAAGCCTTGTATGGAACGAGCACAGAAAAATGATCGGCGTGTTCGCGAATCAAGGTTACTAAACGCCAAGGTACAGTCCCATCTCCACCGTTGCTATGCAGGAAAAGATCAACTTTCGCGTCTTTCTTCGGTTTTTTGATCGCTAGAACATGACCATAGAGTTTGCGGATTGAGTCCATTGCCATTTGTATCTCAAGATTTTGCCGAGTGCTTGTTACATAAGAAATAACGTGTGTGCCACGTTCTTTCTGAATGGCCTCAATCAACTCAATTCGCTTAGCCTTTGGATTGGGAGGACTTGGTGGTACCGGCGGCGTTTCTGGCGCTGGCGGTTCTGGGGGTGTAGGTGGTTGAGTTGCCATTTTTTCTCCTCGTTTAAACGCATGGACTTGCATTATGATTGCGGAGGGCGGCGGGATCGGACCGCATTCCCGAAGGAACGAACCGCTTATAAAGCGGACTCCAGCGCCAAACTGGATTCACCCTCCGATATGGTGGCTCACCATGGCTCGACTCGCTACTCTTGACCGGGGCGCGATTCGGGCCTTTTTGTTATCGCCTCACTGCACGGTTCGCCGGATGATGCAGGAGACTAAGTGTTTATCTTCATGTTTACTATCAGCACACCCCTGCGCTCGCTTATGGACGATTTCCACAGCATTAACTCTTGACTTGTGAGGGAAAGACGACTAAGAATGGACTTGCAATTCTAGGAAGCTTTCCCGACCGACTACCATAAGCGGCGAAAGATTCTCGAAAGGGCGGCCTGCCAGGGCCGCCCTTTCACTTTAACGCCAGTCTTCATCCTATTAAGTAATCTAGCTTTGTCAATGCCTCAAGGCTGTGGAAATGCATCACAACGTGTGCAAAAGTTGTGGAGCGCACCTGAAGAGTTACTAGCAGAAAAATGTGTTACACTGCGCCCATGAAAGCCGACAAGGGCCAATTCGACGAAGTTCTCCGCCGGATGTTGCAAAAGCCTCCGCAGAAAACCTCAGATATACACGCGAAGAAAGGGCCTAAAAAGGAACCGAAGCCGATTCAGGATCAGAAGTAAGCTCCGCGAATCGCAGAGGTTTGAATCCGCACAAACGGCGCACAGTCTCTATGAAAACGTCACCATCGCTGCGGCGGTTGAACCGATATTCAAACTCCGTCAAATACCGCTGTAGGTGCTTCGCCGACAGTTTGTGATACTGCCCTATCAGGCCGCGCTTGAATAGCGAGAACGCCGATTCAATCGTGTTCGTGGTCACGTCGCCGCGCACGTATTCATGCCGTATATGATTCACCGTTTCGTGGCGATCCACCAATGATCCGAGAGCGCCGGGATAAGCATTGTGCTGATCGGTCATCACGCGCTCTACGTCATCGCTCACAGTTGTTTCGATGAATTCACGGAACGTGCCGACTGTTGCGCCTGTGACGTGCTGGAAGCGAAGTTCTCCGCCGCGCTGGATTGCGCCCATAACTACTTGCTTGCTCTTGCGAGCATAGGACGCGCCTTTGCCGTGAGTCTTTCCGCCGACATAGGTTTCGTCGATTTCCACGATGCCGCCCAGTTTTGGTATATCGCCATTGCCCATAGCCTCACGGATACGGTGATTGAGATACCACGCGGTTTTGTATCCGCCGATACCGAGATCGCGCTGTAGCTGCCTTGCAGAGATTCCCTTTTTCGCATTCAGCATGAGGCCGATTGCATGAAACCACGTTATGAGTGGAACGTGCGAGTCAGCGAATAGCGTGCCGGAGGTAGGAGAGAACTGATTGTGGCAGGTTTTCTCTTGGCATAGATAGAACCATTTGCGGCGATTCTTGGAATCCGCTTTACGCTCAACCTTTACGGTCTTGTCATTGCCGCAGACGGTGCAGCGCACGACTCCATCGGGCCAACGCATCTTCTCGATATAATCTAGACACTGCTCATCAGTCGAAAACTTTATGAAGATTTCCGCGATGCTGATAGGCTTGGGATGAATTCGCTTTGACATGACCCGACTTTAGCGCAAATGTTCATTTGTGTCAAGTGAATAATCCTCCCATCTCGTTACTATCATCCCCGACAACGTCCCAGCGTCAACCGCAGCTATGTGACCCCAAGCCTTGACAGCCTCTCCGGGTCAGCAGCACAATGCCTACACATTTTTGCGGGTTCTCTGGAGGGATCGAACCTGGAATCGGGAATTGCGCTTTTTGCCAGCAATCCGCAAGAAAGTGAGGGCGCACGTGGAACGATTGAAAGGCACGGTCAAGTGGTTCAATAACGCGAAAGGTTATGGCTTCCTCGGGCGTGACGATGGACCTGATGTCTTCATTCACTACAGCTCCATCACTACTGAAGGCTATAAGAGCCTGCAAGAGGGCGACAAAGTAGAGTTTGAGATTGTGCAGGGACAGAAAGGGCCGCAAGCGGCCAATGTAACCAAGATTACCTGACAAAGATCTCCTGACAAGGGTCTCCTGATCGAGGAGTCTGACCGAAGATTGATTCTTTCAGGTTCGCTCTTTGCGGACATGCCTCACGCTCAATGCCTGGGGAAGCTGTGTCATCCGACATCTGCCGCACCCTGCCGCCACGCTTCTTGAGCGTTACAATCATTAACATTACCTCAGGTTGAAAACTCTGGATGGACAATAAGGCCATTGCCAGTCTTCTCTACGAGACTGCCGATCTGCTCGAGATCGACGGTCAGGATTCGTTTCGCGTGCGTTCCTATCGCAACGCGGCGGAGGCTATCGAAGCGCTGCCCCAGCAGATCGCCGATCTGATCTCGGAGCCGAAAAAAATTCTGGCGATCCATGGTATCGGCAAGGGAATGCTGGCCAATCTGCAGATGCTGTTCAAAGATGGCCGCATTGAAGCGCACTCCGACCTCCTGAGAAAATACAGGCCGTCGATGCTCGAACTGCTCAAGATTCAGGGCCTCGGTCCGAAGACGATTGCCTTGATCTGGAGCGCCTACCAGGTCAGCGACCTCGAAGGTGTCGAGAAACTGGCGCGCGAAGGAAAAATCCGCACCCTTCCGCGCATGGGCGAAAAGCATGAAACGAAGCTCCTCAAGGCGATCGAAGATTACCGCCGCATCGGCGGACGATTCCTGCTCGACACCGCCGAAGTGCTGGCCGAAAAACTCGTCGATCATTTGCGGAGCATTCCGTCAGCCGATGTCGGCATCGAAAAAGTTGTGCCTGCCGGATCGCTGCGCCGCGGACGCGAAACCGTAGGCGACCTCGACATTCTGGTGACAGGCAAAGACTGCATCGAGGACGAGTCGCGGCAGAAACTCATCGAGCATCTGCTCCGCTTTCCAGGCTTAATGGAAGTAATCGCCCAAGGCGAAAACAAAGTCAGTTTTCGGCACCGCAACGGCATGCAGGTGGACGTGCGCCTGCTGCCTCCCGATTCATTCGGAGCCGCCATGCAATATTTCACCGGCTCCAAGGCGCACAATGTAGCCTTGCGCCAGCGCGCGCTGAAAATGGGCTTTACGCTGAATGAATATAGCCTCGCCACCGTCGAAGACAACGAGCCGGTCGCCGGCAAAACGGAAGAAGAAATCTACTCCAAGCTGAAGCTCGATTACATTCCTCCCGAACTGCGCGAAAATCTGGGAGAAATTGAAGCCGCCGCCGCACACACGCTGCCGAACCTGATTGAGTTATCCGACATTCGCGGCGACGTGCATATGCACACCGTCGAAACCGACGGCCGCAACACCATTGAAGAGATGGCCGAAGCGGCGCGGGAACGTGGCTATGAATACATGGCCATCACCGATCACTCGAAGAATCTTGCTTTCGCCAACGGGCTCACCGACGAACGCGCGCTCGCGCACATCGAAAAGATTCGCGCTGTCGAAAAGAAGATCAAGGGCATTCGCATTTTCGCCGGAATTGAAGTCGACATTTTGCCCGATGGCTCGCTTGATCTCTCCGACTCGGTGCTCGAACAAATGGACATCGTCATTGCCAGCGTCCACTCGCAGTTCAACCAGGATCGCGCCGCCATGACCGACCGGCTGCTGAAGGCGATCGCTAACCCCAATACTTCCCTGATCGGCCATCCCACCGGACGTCTGCTTCTGCGCCGCGACGCTTACCAATTCGATCTCGACGCGGTTCTTAAAGCCGCAGCCCAACATAAAGTGGCGATGGAGTTGAATTCTTATCCTGACCGGCTCGACCTCTGTGACGTGCATTTGCGCATGGCGAAACAACACGGAGTAAAAATCGTCATCAACACCGACTCCCACCACACCTCGCACATGGAAAAGCTGCGCTACGGAGTCACCCAGGCGCGCCGTGCGTGGCTGACCAAAGCAGATGTACTGAACACCTTGCCCGCGCAAACCTTTGCCCGCATCATGAAACACGGAGACAGGTCTTAGGTCTTAGGTTTTAGAGGAAGCGTGGTGGATTTTGCTTTTCCTGAGACCTGAGACCTGTTTTTCTCACAGCTGCATCAGATTCGATTGCAGCTTCGTGTATCCTTGCTCGCGCGCCCATACATCTAGCGGGATCGCCGCCATCTCATCCACAATGGGTTCGGCCAGTCCGCTTTTTGTCATATCGACCGTCTTGATATAAGTGCGGCAACTGTCGCACGCTTCCACGCGGACGTGTTTCAGTTCCTCCGCTGTATAGACGGGGAGCTTCGCATGGTCCTCTTCCCCGCATCCGGGACAAACGACCCGCCGAAACTCCCATTCCGCCAGACAGAGTGAACAAATCAGAGAACGTTGCCCGCCATCCCCCAACGGACGCAGCACGCCGAGAGCCGGTTTCCGTTTGCAGAACGGACAAAGATACGGCGTCGGTCCGCTCCACCGCGCATTCGAACGAATGCCAGCCGCATAAGGCTGAAGAAATGCGCGAGCCAGAAAATCGCCGGCCCCAGTTTCCAGCGCCCCACTCCCGTCCCAAAATTCCGTTAGAAATTTGAGATGGCCATCTTCCCCGCCCTGCCGCAATTCGCGCGCAGCTTCCCGAAGCGCAAGCGGACCATTCCGTTCGACCACCGACAAAAATCCACCAAATGAGCGGGCTACATCGTGTGGCAACGGCCGTGCAAAAGCCCCGAAGTCCGTCTCAGCGCCGGCATCATATCTTCCGCGCAAGCTTCCAATTTCCCTGTAGAACCGTTCCTGAAAGCGCGCAATCGCCGCATAAAGGCGCAGAATTTCCACTGCAAAACCGTACTGCGCGCTAAGTTCCTCCGCCCGCGCAATCCGCCGCTGCCATTCGTTCCTCGGTTCGGCCCTATTAGACACACCCCGATTATCAGCTCCCGCCTCTGGCTGCGCAATGCGGGCAATCGCCCGTTGAGCAACGAGGCCAACGAAATTTACACTGCTCTAGTGTAAGAGCAGACACATGGTTGACAGATTGAATGCGCGGCCACCGTGACTTCGCCACTTGATCAGCAAATTCACAGGCGCCAAGTCTTCGTTCCTTGTCCAGGGCGGATTACTGCCGGTTGGCCCATCAGAACGAAGCCGCTGGCACGGCGGATACTACCGCGTAGGTAGGGCCGAGGTTGGTGGGTTTTGCCTCAGATAGGTACCCGCAGCAATGCGGAGAACATGGACGCTGCTTTCCAGAGCACATCCAATGCGGCGGACTCAGATACCGGGCATTGAGCTAACAGAACGTGCATGGAAAGGCGGGCCATTGCGACGGGTAGGGACTGGAAAACGGCACCCCATCCCGCTACATCTGCGATACGTGTAGACAGTTGGCGCGGACTGGCGTCCGTTTGACGCTGCAAGGGAAAAATAGCTCTGTTATCCTGTGCTCGCCTTTCAGCCATGCTTGCAGGTGGGGAATCACAGACCACAATCCGATAATAATGTGAGGCAAGCAACGCAACGCGCGAAGTAACCGACGGTGTTGACGAACGCAGAAATCACAGCGCTGCTCTCAGAACTCGGAGAGCCAGCACGAAACGGGTGTGTTCGTTGCGCTGGCAACTGGGTTGCGCGTTTCAGAACCGCTCGCCTTGCAGTGGCAGGACATTGACTTGACCAATAACACGCTCACCCCAGTGCGGGGAATCGTTGACAATCACGTCGGCGGATTGAAAACCGTATCCTCGAATGCGGCAGTGCCAGCGAGCAGGGAAGTGACCGATATGCTGGCAGACTGGCGCGACAAGTCGCTATACAAGGCACCTGACGATTGGGTTTTTCCATCCCCGAAAATGGGTGGAAAACAACCCTATTGGCAGGATTCGCTCATGCGCAAGGTTATCTGGCCAGCAGCAAAGCGGGCGGGATTACCAAGCGCATCGGTTGGCATACGTTCAGGCGGTCGCTGGCAACTTTGCTAATCGACGTAGGCGCACCCGTCAAACTCACCCAAGAAATCATGCGGCATTCCAATGCCCGCGTGACGCTGGAACTTTATCAGCGGGTGAGCATGGGAGCGAAGCAGGAACTACAGGCAAAAGTGTTAAAATCGTGGAACGTTAGTGTGTAACGGCAGGCGCGTAGCTCAGTTGGTTAGAGCGCTACCTTGACACGGTAGAGGTCAGGAGTTCGAGTCTCCTCGTGCCTACCATATCCTTTCAACCAGTTAGTCCCCCTGATTCCCACTGCCTGCGTTGAATCCAAAAGCTTAAATATCCCTAGTCGATTGATAGCCGTTCCGGAACGTCTCGAAGACCTCGCTAAAGCCGCTTGAACGAACCGATCGGTAGGGCAGCGCACGGTACAATCACCGCCTCAGAAGAGCCTCTGTCGTGAGTTTCTCACCGCATTATCTCGCTACGCCGGTTGCAGTCCTTTGCGACGCTCATAAATCCATAGATGAGCGGCAGGCACAACAAAGACTGTCAAAATGACCGAGGTCAGGAGTCCGCCGATAATTACGCGAGCGAGGGGAGCATACGCTTCGCTTCCGGCTCCCAGTTTCAACGCCAAGGGCAGCAGTCCTACCATGGTAGCGAGAGAAGTTGTTGCGTTGTTCGGTGCTGGCCCGATTAGCAAAATCGACAATGAGAATGCTATTTGAAACCACCATGCCGGTCAGCATTACGATACCCATTAGAGATTGGATGTTCAGCGTGGTATCGGTGAAGGCCAGTGCGAAGGCCAGTGCAAAGATAACGCCGATTAGTCCCGTAGGCACCGCCAGAATAATCAAGAGCGGATCAATAAAAGATGAGAATTGGGCGACCATGATGATGTAAACCAGCAGCACCGAAAGCAAGAGGCCGATGCCAAAACTCTTGAACGACGATTGCATTGTGGTTACCAGCCCGCGCACATCAATGCGGATCGCGGATGGGTGCTGAGTTTGGGCGATAATCTTTGCGATTTCCATATCGGGTTTGCCCAAATTCTCGCCTTTGGGCATCACGTACAAATCCATTACCCGCTCCAATTGGTAATCATCCATTTCAGTAGGACTGAGAATTGGTTTGATGTTCGCCACCTGGTTTCGGGCCACCAAATTTTTCTCCCTTTTTGATCACAATGATGGAAGCAGGCCAACAAGTTTGACAATAAAAGGGCCACAATCGGTATGCCTACCTTTGCGTCATTCTTGACCGGCCCCTATGAGCGGCACGGCATTCGTGATTTCGACCATGATGCCCGGCGGATGTAAAAGCGTGTTGTGAATCAGGCAATGATGCGCCGCGCTCTCGACTCCGTCCCGATGCTGCTCAGTTAGCACCGCGGTCGTTTCGATTTCAATGTGAAAGTTATCGATGCGCACGGGATCTTTGAGTTTTTCGGCTGTTACCCGAACGCGGGTGCCTTCCGTTGCCAGCTTGTGTTTGCGCAGATATTGCGCCGCGTAGAAACCGACACACGAGCCTAGCGAAGCTAGCAGGAGCTCCGGCGGTGTCATGCCTTCGTCGTGTCCACCGTTCTCCGGAGGCTGGTCGCTCACGATTACGTGCTGACGTGCCTTGATTTCAAACTGCAACGCTCCAAGATGTTCCACGGTAACTTCCATAGCGGCCTCCCAGCCTTTCAAACCATTTAGCAAGATCCAATGAACGACATTTACTTCAAAACTTGACGAGTGAGCGCGGCGTCGAGGTGAGTCCTCACCAGACCTCGGGACCGATGCAACCGCGATTTCATCGCGGCTCGCGAGATGCCCAATCTCTGCGCGACGTTGTCGCCCCGCAGATCTTCGACATCGCACAACTCGTAAACCGTACGGTACAGCGCGGGTAACGATTCGATGGCGTCGTTTAGCAGTTGCTTCATCTGTTGCCGGGCCAGTTGTACATCTGGAGGGGGCTCCGTTCCGGGAAGCTCGCGACCTTCGTCCTCTAACATCGAAAGCTGCAAGAGCGGGAGCAACGATTCGCGCTCCTTCAATTGCCAACAGACACGTTTCGCGATCTGCGCGAGCCAGGCACGAAAAGCGTCCGATTCGCGCAATTGATCGAGATGGCGGTATGCCTTGAGCAGGGCCTCAATCAACACGTCCTCGGCATCTTCCCGGTTGCCGCACACGCGGATCATCTGTCGATAGACGGCGTCTTTGTGCTGCCTGGTTAATGCGTCGAAGTCCACGGATCCATTGTGGCACCACTCCGTCTCCACCACATAACCAACGATCATGGACAAGTCTCGGATTGTCCCGCATTCGGACCAGCAATCTTGCGTTGACTCAGCTTGTTCCACGGCATCTTTTCCAGGACGATCCCCATCGCGCAGATGTCGGTGAGTCCGGCGAAGGTGAGGCCCAAGCCGACGCATCCGCAAAAAAAGAGCCAATGCGAGTCGACCGTCAGCGCTAGGATTGCGCCGGTCAGCACGAGCAGACCCGCGCCCAGGCGAACTTGGCGCTCTAATGACCACCGCGTCTTCACGCTGGCAATGACGGGGAGGTCGGCTTCGATCCACGCTTTCGTACCGCCCTCGAGAACCGTAATCTGCCGCTGGCAGGGTTCAAGCAGGCTTGCGGTGATGCGCGCTCGCTTGCCCGACTGACAGATGAGGACGATCGGAAGATTCAGGCCGAGATCGCCCAGGCGTGATTCGATCTGGTCCATCGGAATGTTGACCGCACCGGGAATGTGGCCGGAAGCGAACTCGGAGCCGGAACGCACGTCTACAAGCAAGGCCGCCGTGGACGGGTGAATTCGCAGTTCGGAGACGGTTAGCGTGCAGCTCAAATTTCCTCCCTAAACAGTAAAGAGGGGCAGTCCTGAGAAAAGGATTCACGAGTCTGCACTAACTTATAAGTTGTTAGCGCTAAATCGGATCTTTTGACATGTCGGCAGTGTCAATCAGTTTTTGAGCGAACTAACCCGTCCACTCCGACGTCCACTCCGAGGAGTGCGCCGTTTCGCTTTCGTTGAAGACCTGCGAATCCAACCAAGGAGGTGTGTCAATTTTTTACGGTGAACGACCAGCTTTTGTTTCGGGGATCGGGTGCCGGGGAAAGGTATTTCCCCTGGCCCAGCGCTTGCCAGGGCTCTCGGAAGCGCGGCGGTGTCGGTCCGCACTGATGTCGGCGGCCTCAGATTCCGAGACGCCGGCGCCGAGTTCGACCGCTCCAGCCCGTTGGGTGGAAACCCGCTGTTGATTCAGGCGGCGCAAGAAGCTCTAATGAAGTCGGAAGTATGCGGTTGCTTCGGTGAAACCGTGGAACTGATTGAGTTCCCCGTCAGCAACCCGGGAGGAACAATGAACTGGAAATCGTCTGGCAGAACCCTCAAATGGCTCGGGCCGGGGCATGGATTATTTTCTGATCTTCACTCGGAAGCCGGACTGGGTGCCGCAACGTGGCCCATACCTGCCGGCACTTTGGCATCAGCCGCCAGACGTTTTATCGCTGGCAACGCCGCTATGACCCGTACGATTGGACGACCCTGGAAGAGCGCAGTCATGGTCCGCGGCGACGCCGTCAGCCGACTTGGTCTTGTTGCTTAGAAGGAAAGGTTTTGGGGTTGCGGTTGCAGTTTCCGCGCTGGGGCAAGGATAAGCTGGCGGTTTTGCCGCGCCGCCAGCAGGAGTCGGTTTCGACTTCGATGGTGGGCCGCATTCTCACCCAACTCCAGCGGCTCTATTCGAGTGTCACTAATCATTCTGAACGAGAGCAGCCACCCACCGCCGCCGTTCCGTGAACTGTTCGCGCTATACCTTTACGACCCGTAGGAACAGATTCTCCGATCATCATCCTCCGAATCGAAGACCCATCTGCTCGCTTTTCGTCCGGAGCGCCGCTGTGTACTTAGTCTCCAATTCCACCTATAAGTGTCAGTGTCGCTGGGAACCCAAACGTGGTAAAACCAAGCAGTCGGGCCGCCGTCGCACCGGATGCATCGGAGGACGAGCCGGCTCTTAAACCGCCTTGATAGGCGATTTGGGAGTGAAAAGGAAGGATCGCAATGACGACCGGATCGAATACTCTGACATCGACAGACCATTCCACCACCTCGCTCCACCAAGCCGAAAACGCGGCGGCAACACGAATCCTCGCCAACTACGTTGGCGGACGCTGGACAACTGTATCGGCGTCCGGTCTGCTCGACGTGACCAATCCGGCGAATGGCGAAGTCTTGGCGCGTGTCCCATTATCCGGCATGGCCGACGTAGAAGCCGCAGTCGCCGCTGCCAACGCCGCCCTGCCGGACTGGCGCGCTCGGTCGGTCGGTGAGCGTACGGAATTTATCTACGCGCTGCGCGAGAAATTCCGTCAGCAGATTGACGAGCTTGCGGCTTCCATCACGCGCGAGGGCGGCAAAGTGCTCTCCGATGCGCGGGCGGAGATCACTCGGTCAATTGAGGTTCTCGAGGTAGCTTGTTCCGCTCCGATGACCATGCAGGGACGAATTCTCGAAGGCGTGGCGCGAGGAATTAACACGGAAACCTTCCGTCAGCCGGTCGGCGTTTGCGCCGCTATTACTCCTTTCAACTTTCCCGCCATGGTGCCGATGTGGTTCCTGCCCTTTGCTATCGTGTGCGGCAACACGTTTGTCTTGAAACCCTCGGAACAGGTTCCGCTTACCTCGGAACTGATGTTTCACATTTTCGAGGAGATCGGTCTGCCGAAGGGCGTGGTCAATCTCGTGCACGGCGCGCACGAAGCGGTCAATGCGATCCTCGACAGTCCGGGGATTCGCGCGATTTCATTCGTCGGCTCCGTCAACACCGCGAAGTACATTTACCGCCGCGCGGCGGAAAGAGGAAAACGCGTGCAGGCTCTCGGCGGCGCTAAAAATTATATGGTCGTCATGCCGGATGCCGTCGTCGATAAAACTGTTTCGAACGTCATCGGAAGCGCCTTCGGGGCTTCAGGTCAGCGTTGCATGGCTGGATCGGTGCTTGTGACGGTTGGGTCCGCGCAAAACGCGATCATGAACCGTTTGAAAGAAGATGCCGAAAAGCTGATTGCCGGCGATGGCATGAACTCGAAGGCGAGTCTGGGGCCGGTGATTTCGAGCTCCGCTTGCGAGCGCATTCACGAAGCAATTGAAACCGGATTGAAAGAGGGTGCTGAGTTGCTGGTTGACGGGCGGCGTCCAACCGGCGTTCCGGCGGGCGGAAACTTCGTGGGACCGACAATTCTCAACAATGTGACACCCGAGATGAGCGTGGCACGCGACGAAATATTTGGCCCAGTGCTCTCCGTGATGCACGTTGATACCCTCGACCAGGCGATTGCGCTGGTGAACAGCGATCCGCGCGGCAATGGCACTTCGATCTTTACGGAAAACGGCGCGGCCGTGCGCGAATACAGCCGCCGCATCGAAGTCGGCATGGTGGGCGTGAACATCGGCGTGGCGGCATCGCCCGCTTATTTCCCGTTCTCCGGCTGGAAAGATTCGTTCTTTGGCGATCTGCACGTCCATGGCTGGGACGCGGTCGAGTTCTTCACGCGAAAGAAGACAGTGACGTCACGTTATTTCTCAGCAGGAGAAACCGGAAAATTCTTCGTCGAACAAGGAGACAAGCACTGACTGGCGGTCAGCAGATGCCAATCTCCCTGTGAGACGGAGCTTGCCCCGTCTTGCGTGCACCGTTTCTTCTGCGCGGAGGAGACGCGGCAAGCGGTGTCTCGACAAACACGCCCGTCTGCTAAGGCTGCGAGTAGAGCGCCCGCTTCAGGAACTCGCCCGCACCCGCTCGTCCTAAGAATCTATCTCCCTCCACAACCACGCGGCCGCGTGATAGCACGGCATCCGGCATACCTGTCACTTCAATCCCCTCAAACATCGAATAATCAACCCGCATATGATGAGTTTTCGCGCTGATGGTGTGCTTGCGGTTTGGATCAAGGATCACAAGATCCGCATCGCTTCCGACGGCAATCGTGCCCTTGCGCGGATACAAGCCAAACAGTTTCGCGGGAGTTGTCGAAACCAACTCCACAAAGCGGTTCACGCTGAATCGTCCCCCGGCAACGCCGCCGGAATAAATGAGGCTCATGCGATGCTCGATTCCGGGGCCGCCGTTCGGAATCTTGGTGAAATCGTCGCGGCCCAATTCTTTTTGCTCCTTGAAACAAAACGGGCAATGATCGGTCGAAACCACCTGCAGATGATCGGTCTTCAATCCGTTCCACAATTTTTCCTGGTGCCACTTCTCGCGCAAGGGCGGAGTGAAGACATATTTCGCTCCTTCAAAGCCGGGCGCGTCGAAGTTGTCGAGCGAGAGATAAAGGTACTGCGGGCACGTCTCGGCATAAACCGGCAGCCCGCGATCGCGAGCCTCGCGAACTTTTTCGAGAGCCTCATTGCAACTTAAATGAACGATGTAGACTGGCGCTCCCGCCATTTCAGCCAAAGCTATTGCACGCGAGACGGCTTCCGCTTCTGCCGTCGTGGGACGGGTCAGGGCATGATACTTTGGCGCTTTTTTCCCTTCCGCCAGCGCCTGCTGCACGATCACATCAATCGCGCCGCCGTTCTCGGCGTGCATGCATACCAGTCCACCGTTTTTCGACGTCGCGCGCAGCGCCTTGAAAATGCTGGCATCGTCGAGCATGAACACGCCAGGATATGCCATGAATAACTTAAAGCTAGTGACGCCTTCCCGCACCAGTGCGTTCATCTCTTCCAGTTGCGCATCGGCCAGATCGGTGATGATGCAATGAAACGCGTAATCGCAGACCGCCTTGCCTGACGCTTTCTGCATCCACGTATCGAAAGCCGTTCGCAGCGTCTGCCCTTTATATTGAATCGCGAAATCGATCAGTGTCGTCGTCCCGCCGAAGGCTGCGGCGCGCGTACCAGTCTCGAAATCATCCGCGCTGGTGGTGCCGCCGAAAGGCATGTCGAGGTGAGTATGGACGTTGATCCCTCCGGGAAACACAAACTTACCGGCGGCATCGATAATTTTGTTCGCATTCTCGCGCGGGAGGGTTTGGCCGACGGCGGAGATCTTTCCGTCGCTGATCGCAACGTCACTCGTATAAGTATCGGTTGCCGTGGCCACGCGTCCATTGACGATGATGGTGTCAAAACCCATGTCTGTCTTCTCCTCTGGCTGCGAAGTTCAGATTTTATGCTAAACTCCCCAACTTACGCGGATCGATTTACGACGGGTGCATTGCCTCGATTTAGAGAATTGTCATCCCGAGCGGAGCGAGGGATGACAAGACGTTGTGGATAGGGAGACACCATGCGATTCGGCATCACCATCAAGCCCGACATGACCATACCGCGAATCATCAGCCTCGTGCGCCAGGCGGAAGCGTCCGGATTCGAGTATGGCTGGATCTTCGATTCGCATGTCCTCTGGATCGAGCCTTATCCCGTGCTCACGTTGATGGCGAGCAATACGAAAACTATGCGCCTTGGCACCTGTGTCACGAATCCGGCAACGCGCGACATCACGGTTACGTCGAGTCTGTTTGCCACGCTGAATTTAGTCTCCGGCGGACGCATGCAGCTCGGCATCGGTCGCGGCGACAGCTCGCGGCGCGTGTTGGGCAAAAAGCCGGTCACGTCGGCGCAGTTGGAGCAAGCTGTAAAAGCCTTTCGCGATCTTACCGGCGGCAAGGAAACGGAATATGAGGGCTTGACGGCGAGCCTCACATGGGCCACCGCCGGCGTTCCGCCGGTGTGGGTTGCGGGATATGGTCCAAAGGTTCTCGACCTCGCCGGTCGTATCGCCGACGGCGTTATCCTGCAGTTCGCCGATCCTGACTTGATCGCGTGGTGCGTCGGTTTCGTGAAAAAGGGCGCTGAGGCCGCAGGACGAGATCCGAAGAAAATCGAAGTCATGTCGGCCGCGCCGGTCTGGGTCTCCGATGATGTGAAGGTTGGCCGCGAACGCGTGCGCTGGTTCCCTGCTCTGGTATCGAACCATGTAGTCGATCTGGTTTCGCGCTACAAGCCCGAAGAACTTCCGCCCGCCCTGACCTCTTATATACGCGACCGCGGGAAGTACGATTACCTTCACCACTGCGAAGTCGACAGCAGCAACGCGAACTTCGTCTCCGATGAAGTTACCGACCGCTTTTGCCTGCTCGGGCCGGCCGAGGCGCATATTGAAAAGATTCGCGCACTCGCCCGCGCCGGAGTTACGCAGTTCAACATTTATCTGATGTGCGGAGATGAAGAAGATACGTTGGAGAAGTATAAGAAAGATGTGCTGCCGGCTTTTGGCAGGGCTTCCAACTCTTAGCTGTTATTCCCGGTTTGGTACTCACTGTATATCTGGTGGGGGGTACCCCGCCCCTCCCCCGCTATTGGAATCATTGGGTTAAGGGAAAATTCCCGCCAGATCTTTGAGTTTAAATGACTTACAGCTAAAGTCTTTGAGAACCAATGACTTGAGAGCGGACCTTTCGCTTTGGTCAGGGCTTCAGCGATTACCATCCACCGTTTGATGTCAAATAACCTGACGCAAAAGAACTGTTTTGCGGGGCTGCGGGCCCGTCAACGACGAAGCTTGAGTTAGACGATCAAGTTAGTCATTGTTACTTACTAGTGTATCTCATGTTGTCAAGGGAGAGTCTTTGCGGGAAGACTTAGTCTAGTCCTCCCAGCCCGACTTTACGCCCGATAGTTCAAATCCATATGGGCCTTAACAAGTGTCCTGATCTTTTCTCGCATTGAAGCCGGGTATACAGCCACAAGCATGTTTTTCTTAGAACCCTTTACACTCTCTGACGGCCCACTCAACGAAAACCCGGATTCTGGGGCCAAATGCATCCGGACATGACTAGCAAAGATTCCAATGATGTTGGAGTTTTCTAGCGGAATAACTCTGAGTTCGAGGGCGGCACCCGTAGCTTCGAACATCCCACACACAATGAGAGTTTCAATGCAGATTTCTTTCCTCGTACGCCTGACCAGTATCTTGACTCCAAAAGGAAGGCTTCGAGATGCACTCCGTCCCGGTGCCTGGAACGCAGCCGCGAAAGTACATCTCCTCTTGCGAGAAGGTGATAACGTGATCCCGACTAGGCTCAAGTTCGTCAAATTCTTCGAGTCCCCAAGCCGACACTCCAAATGTGGGCCCGGATCTGATCGGGTTAAATAAAGGATTAAACATTACTCCCAGGCCTTTCGGTTCGCCCCCTGTGTCCCTTCCTGACAGTATTCTTGCTGCGTTCTCCCCCGAGAACTGAACGAAGCCATCCGGGTGGAAGGACAACTTAACCCGGTCCTCCGCCGAATACTCAATACAATCGGCAATCGGAGCCTAATATGCACCCTTAACGTCGTAGTCGACAGGAATTTTTAGCAGGCAGCCGCTCCGGGCTTTGTGGTACGGAGCGAGCACCGCGAAACCGCCGCCGCTGTGATGAATGATTTTTGTGATCTTCCGAAAGTCGCCTGACTTATCTTCAACAGCGATCGTCGTCGGTTTGGCTATACTTGCCACAATATAGTTTCCTCCACCAACCCAGAATAGCGGATTCCGATCCGGTTCCAATTTGGTCTCGCAAGATTTTCTCGGCGCAGGCCCTCTATCGCGGCAATTTCATGAGCGAATAGTAGGCACAAAACGAAACCGCGAACCCCACGAACCACGAATAATCGTATAAAATTCGCAGCGGCAAAACGACCAATCCCACCAGCGCCGTGCCCGCTCCCAGAGCCAGCGCAATCACCGCCAGCCAGTTGAAGCCACGCGAATACTCGTAGATCCCGCCGCGCAAATAAAGATCATCGACGACAAGCACCCGCCGGCGAATCAGAAAATAATCGCAGATCATAATCCCCGCCACCGGTCCCAGAAACGCAGCGTACCCACCGAGCCATCCGAAAATAAATGTTCCGTAGTCGGAGAGCAGCTTCCAAGGCATCAGCGCAATGCCCATAAAACAGGTAATGACGCCGCCGGTGCGGAAATTGACTCTTCGCGGCCACAGGTTAGAAAAATCGTTGGCTGGAGAAACCACATTAGCCCCAATATTCACATTCAGCGTGGCCAGCAGAATCGCCAGCAGCGAAATAACTACCGCCACGGGCGAGTGAAATCGGCTGAGCAATTGCACCGGGTCCCAGATCGCCGTCCCGTAAATCACCACCGTTGCCGATGTCACCAGAATTCCAATGAGCGAATAGAGCGTCATCGTGGTCGGCAGGCCCAAAGCCTGCCCAATCGCCTGTTGCCGCTGGCTGCGCGCGAAGCGTGTGAAGTCTGGAATGTTCAGCGATACAGTCGCCCAGAAACCGACCGTGCCATTCAGCGCGGGAATAAGAAATTTCAGAAAATCCGCGAAGCTTACGAAGCGGGACGGAGCCGAGAGCATCGGGCCAAATCCGCCCGCCGATTTGTAGGCCCACGCCAGCAACAAGAGGCCCACCGCCAAGAGAACCGGCGCACTGATTCCCTGCAGGAATCGTATGTACTCGATGCCTTTGAGAATGACCGCGAGATTGATGAGCCAGAATGCTAGAAAGCAAATCGCCGCGCCGTGAGCGACCCGCCCCCAGCCGGGGGCGAGCGTAGTGATCATCGTGTTGATGGCCTCGCCGCCGATCCAGGTCTGGATGCCGAACCATCCGCAGGCAACGAGCGCGCGCAAAACCGCGGCGACGTTCGCGCCCAGCACTCCGAACGATGCCCGCGCCAGCACGGGAAACGGAATTCCGTAACGCGCCCCAGGGTGGGAGTTCAACAGCATCGGAATGAGAACGATGGTGTTGCCGAGGAATACCGTGGCCACTGCCTGCTTCCAGTTCATGCCTCCCTGGATCAGGCTGGCCGCCAGCATGTAGGTCAGAATGTTGACCGACATCGACACCCACAGGGCGGCGAAGTTGTAAGTGCCCCAGGTACGCCGCTCGACAGTCGCGGGCGCTAAGTCTTGGTTATAAAGCGGGCTGGATTCGATTCGTGAGGGCGTAAGCATGTGAGAAGTACTTATTGGTTATCGGTAAACCGAGTAGTCATCCTGAGCGCAGCGAAGGACCTGCTGTCTCGTACGCGGGGTAAGAACAACAGGTCCTTCGCTGCGCGCAGGATGACAATTTAAGATTAGGTTGCCAAACTTATTGCACACGCTCAGTCGCCAGCTGCGGTTTGTCCCGTCTGCGTCGTCAGCGCCCCATAAGTTTCCGGACGCCGGTCACGATAGAACTGCCAGAGCCGTCTTACTTCCTGGATCATGTCGAGGTCGAGATCGGCGACTAGAAGCTCGTCCTTATCGCGGCTGGCCTGGGCGAAGATCTTGCCCCGGGGATTGCAGAAATAACTTTTGCCGTAAAACTCGCCAATGTTCCACGGCTTCTCTCGACCCACGCGATTGATCGCGCCCACGAAGTAGCCGTTCGCGGCGGCGTGCGCCGGCTGCTCGAGCTCCCACAAATACTCGGAGAGGCCCGCCACCGTCGCCGAGGGATTAAAGACAATTTCCGCGCCATTCAGTCCGAGGACTCGTGCGCCCTCGGGAAAATGGCGATCGTAGCAAATATAAACTCCGACGCGCGCATACTTCGTCTCGAAGACGGGATACCCCATATCACCCGGAGTAAAATAAAATTTCTCCCAAAATCCGGGATGCACATGCGGGATGTGGTGCTTGCGGTACTTGCCGAGATACTTGCCATCGGCGTCAATGACCGCGGCAGTGTTAAAGTACAAACCCGGCATCTGCTCCTCATACACCGGCACCACGATTACCATGCTGTGCTTGGCCGCGATTTTCTGCATTAACTGCGTCGTGGGCCCATCTGGTACTCGCTCAGTGAGGTCGTACCAGCGAATGTCCTGCTCGGCGCAGAAATAAGGACCGTAGAAAAGTTCCTGCAGGCAGAGTATCTTGACTTTCTTTTTTGCCGCCTGCGCGATCAGCTTCAGGTGCTTGTCGATCATGGCTTTCTTGATCTCTGGCAGCGAGCGATTACTGCCCAGCGCATTGCTCGCCTGAATCAGACCACAGCGCACATTTCGGGACATGGAATACCTCCGCGAGACGCCAATCTTACCAGACCGCCAGCACACCGCACGTGACTTAAGCCATCTGCAAATTGATTAACCACCAAGGACACGAAGGTGCACGAAGGAAACTTTGGGCTCCCGACCCTTGCAAGGCCCAAAACCTTCGTGCACCTTCGTGTCCTTGGTGGTTAGTGATTTATCGCAGCGACGAAAACAATGATTCCTTCCAGCGCCGGTTGTCGAGCGTCCAGCAAATTTTGGCTTTGTAGTTCTTTCTCAAGACATCCGCCCAGACCGCCTTATTCCGGTCATCCTCGGCCACATTCAGCCGGTCGACTACGGTCATGCCCCGCGTCAATTCGCTCTGAGTTTCAACGTCGAGGTAATGTTCACTCCAATCCACACCAACCGTCGGATCAATCGCAATCGACATGGCTACCGGATCGGGCAGGCAAATACCGTCTTCTCCAGTCTGCACTTTGAGGGCATGACGAGCGTGGCTGTTGCACTCGATGGCAAACTTTGCCAAAGGATTGTTGAGGCCAAGAATACTCGCGATGTCACCGTCATCGAGCACGGCACCTCCCCGGCAAAGATGCCAGCCCACGAGTTCGATCGGCAAACCGCTGTTCATAACCATGCGCGCGGCCTCAGGATCGACCCAGATGTTGTATTCCGCGGCTGGCGTCACGTTGCCTTCACAGCACGGAGCGCCGCCCATCACCACGCAGCGACTCACCTTCGCGACGATCTCCGGTTGTCTCGCAAGCGCGAGCGCCACATTGGTGAGTGGGCCCAGCGTGACTAGAACGATTCCAGGATTTGCCCCGATAGTTTCAATAATCGCGTCGACCGCGTGCCCGTTCGCCGCGGTTTGACGCGGAGCAGGATAGTTGTGATCTCCAAATCCATCGAGGCCATGAAACCAGGTGGCGTTCTGATAGGCGCGGAGGAGCGGCTTCTCGGCACCGGCGTAAACCGGCGTCTTCGCGCCGCAGAGTTCGACGGTGTAGAGAGCGTTGCGGGTCGCTTGCGGAAGCGGAACATTCCCGGCGACAGTCGTTATTGCCGCGACGCGGACATCAGGCGCGCGCAGCGCCATGATCAGCGCGACGGCGTCATCGGAAGCTGTGTCGGTATCGATAAGAAAGGCACGCGGCACGCCGCTAGGATAACAAACTACTTCGGCAGAGCACGAGCGTCTCGCCGCTCGTGACGGGCGGGGACGCTCGGCTCTACCGATACTCACTGTGCAACTACGACTCTAGTGCGCGAACGATATGTTCAGGCCGGTTGCAAACGTGATGTCATTCCTCTCGATTGGCGGATTTGAAGCCAGCGGATGGTTGTCGAATACATCCCCCAGTGTCAATTGCCAGCCCAGCCACTTGTGGAGCTTGGTGACCAATCCGAGGTTAAACGCCCCGCGCAAGATGCGCACATCGTCGGGCGTAGCATCGGGAAACGCAATATTCGTTTGACCGAAGCTCGGGTAGAGGAGGAAGGTCTGCGTGAAGACGCTGTTCGCTCCTAGCTTGTGCGTGAAATTATCGCCCACGGTCAAAGCGGCTGAGCTGTCGGCGTGGTTATAAAGTACCGTGGCCATAGGCGGTGGCGGTGTTGGATTGGTTATGGTTTCCATCAGATCCGAGAAGCTTTCATGCGTGTAGTTAATGCCGGCGAGCAGATCAAGCGTCGTGTTGGGAGTCTTGATCGCGTGGTAGCCAATGCCACCTCCGAGAATGTAGCGGAGATCAAGATTTTGCAGTGAATTGTTGAAGAAGTCAGCACTGCCGAATCCAAACACACGCGGAGCGAAGTCGTGATCGTAACGGAGTCCTCCGCTGTTCGAGTTCGCCGTGGTTTGCGACGGAGATATGGGTTCGAGGGCGAGCTTGCTGGTGGTAGCGTAGATCGAGGTTTCGTAGAGTATCAGCTTGTCGTGGAAACCAGTTCTCGTGCCATTGAAACCGATATTCAGGTTCTTGGTTTCGCTGTTACCGGCGGTCAGAGCGAAGCCTAGGTTTGCGCCACCGGCCCAACCATCAAGGAGTCCTGGGTGCAAGGTCTTTTCATAGGCCGCCTGCTCGGCGGGGCTGCGCACCAGGGTGACCGATGCTTTTGGCGCCTCAACGGGACCCGCGGTTTTAGTTGCGACGACCACATCTTCGCCGCTGGTGGTCACCGGACCGACTACAGACTTGCCGCCCAAAGTGACATTCAAGTCCCCGGTGGAGGTCAGGCTTTGAATGGCATCAAACTTTACAGTTACGTCGCCGGCATAATCGGTCTTGATCACAAGTTGCTTGCCATCGGACTTAGTGATCGAACCGGTAATGCGGTCTCCATTCTTAAGCACGATTTGGTCGGCTAACGCCGGGATCGTTATTAACAGAAAAAGACAAACCACAAGTTTCCTATGCACAGAAATACCTCCTGAGTGATGAGTGATTCAAAATGAGATTAGATTTCCATCGAAATTTGCAGAATGAATTACACCGGGGCGTAAATCGGATTACAAAAAATTACGCATTCACAAAAATCTATTTCGATTTGAACGAAGGATTATATCGAACTAATCACAATTCGGCACGTGGAAAAATTGGTTGCTGCGGACTTATGCCTTGTTCTCAGGTTTGACTTCAGGCTTCACTTCAGCTTTGGTATCGTTAGATTTGGTATCGTTGCTGTTATCTTTCATACCCTCTTTGAGCGCGCGAATGCCATCCCCCAATCCCTTGCCCAATTCAGGCAATTTTCTGGGACCAAACACCAGCAGCGCAATAAAGAAAATTATTAGCAGATGCATGGGTTGAAATAGACCTTCAAACATAAAAACCTCCGAAACGAACGGCCGACCAGTAACAACCGGCTACTCGAATACCCTTACAGTCTACTCCAACTGACAGTCGTAGTCTCTCTGATCGCCATCGCTGGCCGTCCGCGATTGGCGCCTCGCACACGTTCGGCCATGGCCTTCGAAATTACTTCGGTGACCTATCGGCGATATCCGCGCCCGACTACTTTGACCACAGGGCAATACTCGCGCGCCAACACCGCCGGAGGGCAAGTTGAAACGCCGTATCCTGAGTTGTCTTTCGCTTCTTCTGACGGCAAATTTCTCGCTAGCGCAACAAACCCCGCCTACGCCCATTTTCGATACCGTTTTCCTGTGGCTGGCGGCGGGAATTTCAAGTGCTCGGATTGAACGCCTCATTGCTACGAATCCGGCAAAAAGTCCGGTCAATGCAGGCAATCTCTCCTGCAACTCAACATCGCAATCAACATGGCATTATGCTGCCGTCCTGCAAAGAGCCGGAGCGGATTCACATTTAATCCAGAGCCTGATGCCGGAAAGTCCCAACCGAATGCCGGTCGAAGCCAACCGCAAAGCATCCGCCAATGCAGCCGGCAAGTGTTCCAGTCCGGCAGCGGAGATTGCCGCCTTGATTCATGACAAGAAATTCGCCGCCGGCGAAGAAGCGACCCGCACGCTGCTTCACAATCAGGCCGACGATCATTCGCCCAATAGCGCGTTGCTGCACTTTGTCCTCGGAACCATCCTGAGTCGGCAAGATCGCTTCGACGACGCGCTCGACGAACTTACGGAATCGTCGCGGCTGATGCCAGGGTTCCCCGAAACGCACAATCAACTCTCTTACCTCTTTTACCGAACCGATGATGCCGACGATGCCCTCGCCGAAGCGCGCACCGCTCTCAGCATGGATCCCGCCAACGCCGAGGCCTACCGCTCGCTTGGCCTCGCGCTTTACGCCGATGCTCATTACGAAGCCGCGCTGCACGCTTTCGACGAGGCTCTCGCCCACGAACCCGCGGATTCAGCGGTGAATGCCAACGTCTATTTCGATATAGGAATTACGCAGCGCGATGCGGGAGATTTGCGGCGAGCCGCCATCGCCTACCGCCACGCCCTAAGTCTGCGGCCCGATTACTGGGAGGCGCACAGCAATCTGGGGGTTGTGCTCCACGACCAGGGCAAACTGGATGAGGCGATCACTGAATATCGCGCCGCCAAACGGCAAAACCCCAAGGACGCGAGCATCCGCAATAATCTGGGAAATACACTTTGCGACAAGGAAGACTTCGCTGGCGCCATTACCGAGTTTGAGGACCTCTACAAGCAAAGTCCGGATTGGGAGGGCGGTCACAATTGCCTGGCCCGCGCCTACATGTCGAAACGCGACTACGGTTCGGCCATACGTGAGTTGCGCGCTGCCATTGCTGCCAATCCTGACGGTGCCGTGGAATACCGCGTTCTCGGGCAAGCGCTGCTTCTTTCGGGTAAGGATCAGGAAGCCCTGGACGTCCTGCGCAAAGCGGTTGCGCTCAATGCCGAATCCAGCCTCGGTCACCACTATCTTGGTTTAGCGCTCGTGAACACCCAACACATGGAGGAAGCGGAAAAAGAATTTCGCGAGGCCCTTCGGATCGAACCGAGCGCGGAGAATCACTATTCCCTGGCCATCTGCCTGATGGCCCTGAATCAGTACGAAGAGTCTCTCGCAGAGCTTGAAATTGCCTCCCGCATGGATCCCAGTCAGAACCTCTATCGGGCTCGTATGCAAGAAGTCGTGCGTCTGATCGGCGCCTCGAAGTAATTTCGAAGATGTGGCTTCGAGATGGGTGCGGGGCTTTCCGCAAATGGGACATTACCATCGGGTAGGTACTGACGTTCATCGCTTTGCCGTCCCCAACACGCTTAAAATCCCAGAAGGAAGCGGCGCCGCCGGGGCCCTCATTTCATATGGAAACCACTGCCACTCAGCAAGCTCGAGAAAAGTCCGTCAACCCTGTCGCACTGTCCACGTCCGAGCGGCACATGCCGCCTGCGTCGGCAGCGGAGATTCTTTCGGAGAAAAAAAACGTTGGTTACGGACTGCCGTGTTCGCACTGCCACGCCTACTATCCAGCTGACATGCGTGCGTGCCCAATCTGCAAGTCGACGGAACGGGTGTCGCCCAATCAGGCTGCCGTGCGGCCCACAGCTTCGGCCGCAGAGGTTCCAAGCGCAGGTGCGCCGCTCGACGAAGAACGCGAACGCCTGCTGAAAGAACTTAAATCACAGGCTTTCGCTTCCCACACCCAGATCAGTGCTCCTGCGGCGTTTAGCTGCGTTCTCAAGCATCAGCACAGTGGCGCTAATGAGCCGGCTGCGGTTTGCCATAGCTGTTACAGTGAGGCCCGCCAGAGCGCAGACCGCATGGAAGCCGCCCTGCATATGGACGCGAAAGACGCTGCGAAAATCGTATATGCAGCGGTTTGGGCTGACACCTCCGATCCCAATGCCACCTATTTGAACGCTGCCAAGGCACTGCTCTCGGAGTTGCAGAAACGCGCGGGCATCGGCCTTCTTCTCGGCAACCATCAGTCGTTGACACACTAGCGTTAGAGAAATCGCGCGAACGTTCGCTAGACTCTCGGCGGAGAAAATCAGTTTGAAAGATGCATGCGCCTAAAGGGGTCTCTGATTTCACAGGACTTACGATATCGCTAAAGCGATACCCTGATACGAGACTCGAGTTTTTCAGCACTGTGGTGAAGCCGCACCCTTTCAAGGTAAGTTCAAACTGACCTATAACTCATTCGGTCCCGAATGACGCGAAGTTGCGACTTTCCCGCCTTTTCTTCATCTTATTTTCGGAGACCCCATTATGACCGATAAGCTCACCGAGAAAGTCACGGAGAAAATTACGAAGACCGATGCCGAGTGGAAGCAGCAGCTCACCCCGGAGCAGTACCAGGTGGCTCGCGCCAGCGGCACCGAGCGCGCTTTCACCGGCAAGTACTGGAATAAGCACGACGATGGGACCTACCACTGTGTGTGCTGTGGTGCGTTGCTCTTCGGTTCGGAAACCAAATTTGATTCAGGAACGGGATGGCCAAGCTTCTTCGCCGCCGCCGACCGCAACAACATCGCCGAGCACACCGACACGAGCTACGGCATGGCACGCACCGAGGCGCGTTGCGCCAAATGCGATGCGCACCTGGGTCACGTGTTTCCTGATGGACCTGGGCCGACCGGACTGCGCTACTGCATGAACTCCGCAGCTCTAGACTTCAAACCGAAGAAGTAAATTGCCGTAAAACTGGAAAGCACTCGAAATTAAAAAACGATGGAGAGGCACGAGTCGAGCTCGATCTGCGCTCCGCCTCCATCGTCGTTCCGGAATTCAATCGTGAATTCAGACTGCGTTCGATTACGCGTTGGCTGCGGTCGCGGTCGCAGTCGCTGCTTTCTGCGATTCGTGCTTGTTCTGGCTTTGGGTCTGTGTTTTCTGATCCTTCTTTTCCGGGTTGCGCACTTCGACTCCGCCTTTGAGGATCGCGCCTTCTTCAACGCTGATGCGATGCGTAACCACGTCGCCGGCAAGCAAGCCTTCGCTACGGATATCCAGCCGATCGGCGCACTCGACATTGCCCTGCACTTTGCCCATGATCACGACTTCATTTGCCGTAATGTTCGCCGCGACAATTCCATTGCGGCCGACAGTGACGCGGTTGTCGGGAAAACTAATGGAGCCTTCCACGCGTCCGTCGATGAAAAGCCCTTCCGAACCCGACACCTCACCCTTGACGACGAGCGACCGTCCGATCGTAGCCTGGTCTACAGGTGAGGCGGCCGGCTTGACCGGAGTGTAATTGTTCGTGGGAGCGACATTTGGAGAGTACTTCTGTTCCGGAGACTGCAACATGAATAACCTCACTTGAGTTCCGCACGGCGAGAGTTCTCGTCTCGCTGGCGGTCGATTGACTTTGAACGCAACAAGAGAATTTCACGAAAGGCCCTATTACGACAGATTACCGAAGTGTCTTACTGCAGCGCCCACTTGCCTGCTTCCGGTTTTCAGGCACGCGCCTCAGGAAGGAATCTCCCAGCCTTCATCCTTCATCTTCTGATTTGTCCAGTGCTGCAGTTGCACGAAGACCGCGGGTTCAATTACGACAAATCGCAAGCCCGCTCTTCCTCCGGCCTCAGCCCAGACCAGACGACCTTTCGCCTGGACCACGGTTTCGCTCTCCGGCAACAGAAAGCTGACGTCGAGCAGTCCTGCAAACCCGTTTGCATCGCTCACGGAGTCCAGCCCCATGCCTCCCGTGCTCAGGTTGACGGCATGCACCTGCAGTTCCTTGCCATGCGCATTTTTGAGGGTCACCGACAGATTAATCTTCGCGCGAAAGAACTTCTGCTGATCTTCGCTGATGATGCCCAGTTTAGTTGAACCTTCGCCAGTGCGGGTGTCAATCTCATACTCCCGAAGTTTGCGGCTGAGGGTACGGCGCGAGATCCCCAACTGTTCGGCAGCCTGCGCGCGATGACCTCCGGTCTGCTCCAGGGCCCGAATGATCATCTGCTCTTCCATGTTTTCCAGATTGCCGAGCGGGACGGCGCCACTGGCGCGACTTGCGGCTGACGGCACGCTCCGGCCTTCGCCATGCAGTCCGTCCATGACTTCATCGCCCGTGATCTGCTGGTTCTCCGCGGACATCGCGAGTTTAGCCACCAGATTCCTCAGTTCGCGAATATTCCCCGGCCAGGGATGCGCCTGCAGGGCATCGAGCGCATCCGCGGTAAAAACTTTATCGGCCGCCTTCAGCGAAAGGAAATGGCGCGCCAGCGCGGCTATATCTTCATGCCGCTCCCGCAAGGGTGGAACACGTAATTGAAATTGGCTCAGACGGTGGAAAAGATCTTTGCGGAAGCGTCCGTCTTTCACCGCCAGATCAAGATCCTGATTCGTGGCAGCCACCACCCGCACGTCGGTGGTGATTTTTCGATTCCCACCAAGACGGTAATAAGGAGCACCATCCAGCACGCGCAGCAGTTTCACCTGGATTTGCGGTTGCAGTTCGCCAATTTCGTCGAGAAAAATCGTGCTCTTGTCGGCCAGTTCGAATAAACCGGGCTTTGAGCAGTCGGCGCCGCTGAAGGCTCCCTTCTCGTAACCGAACAGCTCACTTTCAACCAGATGTTCCGGCAGAGCGGCGCAGTTGATATCAACCAAGGCTTTCTTGTGACGGTATGAAGATTCGTGGATCGTGCGTGCGACCAACTCCTTGCCCGTGCCGGTTTCTCCAGTCACGAGCACGGTCTCGGTGTGACCGGCCACACGGTCCACCATGCCCATGAACTTATGCATGAGCGGGCTCACAATCAGAAATTGGGTGCCGTCGATCTGACGCCGCGCGAGCGGGACAGCACTCTTTGCAACCTGAGTGTGACCTGGCGACGCCATCTCCGGAAACTTCTTTTTGCCGATATTTTCGGTGATATCGATCGAGAATCCTACAACGCCTGCAGGGGCTCCATCGGAATCGCTAAGCAGCGTCAAACAAAGATGAACGCCGACATTCTGCCCGGACTTCGTGCGGCCCTGGAATTCACCCTCGAATCGTCCCTTTTCGAAAACCGCAGCCGTGGCCTGACTGTCATGGAAAGTCTTCCGCTCAATGCCATAGAGTTGTGCGATATCTTGCCCGATCACATCTTTGGGCACAAAGCCGTAGCGATCTACACCTTCATTGCAGCTCGAGATAATTCCCTGAAGGTCAGCGGTAAAGACTACGTCTGGTAACCCGCGGACGATACTCGACGCTGGAAGCGATTCTTGCAAAACGGCTGGAAGATCTGCCTCGCCCGCAAAGTTACAGCCGGTGTACGCTCGGCTTTCAGTTGCGGTTTTCGGCGTTCTTCCCGTTGACGGAGCTTTCAATAATGGCATTCTGTGTGTCGTTGGCTGTCGATGGCTGTCGTTTGGCTGTCGTTTTGCTAACGAGGAACGTTGCGCCAGAGTCGAGTCCAGGGACTCTTGCGACACGTCCCGTAATTGATGCTGCCACACCCTCCATCATTTCGAGGCCGTGATCGCCATCAACTTACACACCGAAGTAACTCCATTCTCACTAAAGAAAACTCCGAATAGCCCCTGTGTTCTCTGTGGTTCAAGCTTTCTTCGGACACCTAAACAGACTTTCTAAGTGTCGCCGGACTTGCATCTTTGAGCTCGAGGCTTATTTGACTGTCCGCGCAAGCCAGTTACGTCGGTAAGTTCCTGATCCTTCAATATCGAACTACCATCCGTTAGAACGGGCAAACCAGATTCCCGCTCTTTGAGATGAACGCTGCTCGAAACACATCGCTCGGAGCAGGACAAGGGTTGCGGCCTCGAACGCGCCTGACTTGCGCTCAAAAGTAAATGTCTGTACAGAAAAATGTTGTTCTATAGAATCGCGCGGCACCTGGCGGCAATCATCGCGCTCGTCCTACTCGGCGGACTGCTTTCGGCCACGCTGGTGCGCCTCGCTCCCGGTTTCGATTCCGACGAGCGTGAACTTGATCCTGGCCTAAGCGCCGAAAGTGTGCGCGCCCTCCGGGAATCGCGGGCTGGCGAGCACAACATCCTCAACTTTTACGCCGGCTATCTTCGCGCCGCTGTGCACGGCGATCTCGGAACGTCTCACGCCCTCGGACAACCCGTGCAAACCCTTCTGCGCGAACGTTGGCCAGTAACCCTTCGCGTCGCTGGCATTGGCCTGTTACTGGCATGGCTGTTAGCTTCGACTCTCGCCTTGACCGCCTGCCTCTGGCGTCTCCCGGCTTATGAATTCCTGGGCCTCACTCTAAGCGGCGCCTTCCTCTGTATTCCCGCGGCGGTGCTGGCGTTGCTCTCCGTCATCCTCAATGCTCCGGGATATCTTGCCATCGCCTTGATCGTCTTTCCCAAGATTTACCGTTATTCTCGAAATCTGCTAGCCAAGGCCTATGCCTTGCCTCACATCACCGCCGCCCGCGGCCGCGGGCTTGGCGAAATTCGCATTCTCGCCTGCCATGTGTTTCCCGTCGCCGGCCCGCAGATGATAGCGCTCGCTGGCGTCAGCGTCAGCATCGCTTTAGGCGCCAGCATTCCCGTCGAGTCCTTGTGCGGACTGCCCGGCATTGGCCAACTGGCATGGCAAGCCGCGCTTTCGCGGGACCTTCCTTTGCTCGTAAACCTTACCGTTCTGGTTACGCTGGTAACCTTGCTCGCTAACTCGGGGGCCGATGTAATGAATTACATGTTGAGGCCTCGTGAGCTGTAGACGCGGCGTCAATCCTGCTTAGACGCTGGCATCAATCCAATATGAGCGCAGCTCGCAAGTTAGCGTGTGTCGTGGTGCTCGCGGTGTGCGCAGTGTCGCTCGCCGCGAATTGGCTCGCGCCGGCAGGCTATGCCAAACAGTTTCGCGAAGTCCCCAATGCGCCTCCGTCGCACCAACATTTTCTAGGGACCGATGAAATCGGCCGAGATCGCTTCGCTCGCGTCCTTTATGGCACGCGCATCTCGCTGTTGCTCGCTCCCGCTGCAGCCCTGGTGTCGACGGCATTGGCGGCGCTGGTCGGCGGGCTAGCTGGATATATGGGCGGAATCTGGTTGCGCCTCGCCCGAGGGTTCACAGACCTGTTTCTTTCTCTCCCATGGCTCTTCCTGCTGATCACGGTTCGTGCGGTCATGCCGTTAAATGTCTCGCCGCTGGTTTCGGTCCTGATCACGTTTCTAATTCTCGGACTGCTCGGGTGGGCCGCTTCGGCGCGCGTGCTTTCAACCAGCGCCGACATCTTGCGCAACTCCGACTTCATTCTGCAGGCGCGCGCCTCCGGCCTCGACGGTCCGCGCCTTTTTCTGATTCATGTTCTACCTAACCTCAAGCCGGTTCTCTACGCGCAATTTTGGATTTCCATACCCGTCTTTATTTTGAGCGAGGCGAATCTGGGCATCCTCGGGTTAGGCGTAGCCGAACCACTGCCTTCATGGGGAAGCCTGCTGCGCGAACTTGAAGGGATGATTTCGTTCCGCGATGAACCGTGGCGGCTGGTGCCGCTACTGCTGCTGATCATCGTGATAACGTCGTTTCAAATGCTCTTATCAAACGAGGAAGTGACCGCATGAATCGCCATACTGATACGATCTCCTGGCCCCGCCCGAGCTTTATTGCCGGTCTGGCGCTGATTGCCCTTGCTCTAACTTCGGGCCGGGCCTTCTCCCAAACTGGCGGCGAGTTGCGATTCTGTCTCCACTCCGAGCCCAAGACTTTCGACCCTGCGCTGGTCGATGACGATGCTTCTGTGTCCATCCGCTACCTGACCGGAGGTGTTCTCATCCGCTCCAATCGCCGCACCCAGCAACTCGAACCCGAACTGGCCGAGTCGTGGAACGTATCAAAGGACGGCAAGCAGATCAACTTCAACCTTCGCCACGGTATTACGTTTTCCGACGGCACCCCGTTTTCCGCCGAGGACGTCGCCTTCACCATGCAAAGGCTGATGGACCCCGCGCTGCACTCCACCACCGGAGACGCATTCCGCTCCGGTGCCGGAACCGTCAGCACCAGAATCATTGCACCCGATCAGATTGCGGTTATTTTCCCCACGGCAGTTGCCGGAGTCGAACAACTCTTCGATCAGGTGGCGATCATGTCCGCGCACTCTCCCAAGAAAGAAGCGGCGGTGCTCGGCCCGTTCATGGTTGCGGAATACAAACCAGGGTCGAGCGTGCTCCTGCATCGCAATCCCAACTACTGGAAAAAAGATTCTCAGGGACACCGCTTGCCCTATCTCGACTCCATACGGCTCGACATTCAACCGAACCGCGACGTCGAAATGCTGCGCTTCCGGCGCGGAGAACTTGATCTGATCAACACCATCGACAGCGATTCTTTCGACCGCTTGGCTGCCAGTTCACCGCAGCTCGTACACGACGCGGGGGCGTCGCTCGACTCCGAATTCATGTGGTTTAACCAGGTAGCGAGCGCCCCCATCCCGGAGTACAAGCGTGCATGGTTCCGCTCCGTCAACTTCCGGCGCGCGATTTCAGAGGCCATCAATCGCAACGATCTGAGCCGCGTGGTTTTCAACAATCATGCTCAGCCCGCCGCAGGCCCGGTTTCCCCCGCCAATAAAATCTGGTTCAACAGCAAGCTCAAAGCCGACCCGTATCGCCCCGACGCAGCCCTGCAACTTTTGCAGGCCGACGGCTTTCGTCAGCAAAACGGGGCGCTATTCGATAAAGGCGGCAACCCTGTCGAGTTTTCCATCGTGACCAACGCAGGTAATAAAGCCAGGGAACGCATGGCGGTCATGGTGCAGGAGGATCTTGGAAAAATCGGCATTAAGGTCAACGTCGTCACGCTCGACTTCCCATCGCTCATCGAACGCATCTCGCAGAAATTTAATTATGAGGCGGCGATGCTCGGCTTTCGCAATGTCGATCTCGACCCTAATAGCCAGATGACCATCTGGATGAGCTCGGCTGAAAATCATGCCTGGAATCCGCAACAAAAGTCGCCGGCAACCGCCTGGGAAGCGGAAATCGACCGCCTGATGCAGGCGCAGGCATCCACCGCGGACCCGCAGAAACGCAAGGCGAGTTTCGATCGCGTGCAGGAAATCGTCGCCGAACAGGCGCCCATCATTTACCTGGTCAATCAAAACGCGCTCTCCGCGGTCTCGAAAGCGGTCGAAGGCGCGAGCCCAGTCATCCTTCATCCGCAAACATTCTGGAACGCCGAACTTCTAACTCTGGATGCAAACACGAGGGCGAGCCGATAACCTCCGCTGAGGATTATGGAACGTTTCCTATGACGCCGATGCCTGATACCACGCCCAACCTGCTGTCCGCGCAGGTCACCGTGCGCTATCCCGGCAAAGCTCCGGTCCTCCGCGCGATCTCGCTCGAAATCGCGCGCGGCGAAGTCGTGGGACTAGTCGGCCAAAGCGGTTCGGGCAAGAGCACGTTAGCGCTGGCCATTCTCGGATTACTCGGACGCCAGCGCGCCATCGTCGAAGGCCACATCTTTTTTCAGAGCGTCGATCTGCTCTCCCTGCGCGAACGCGAATTGCGCAGTCTTCGCGGACGCTCCCTGAGCCTCGTGCTTCAGAGTCCGCTGGCCTCGCTCAACCCCGCGCTCGAAATCCGCACCCAACTGAGAGAAGCCTGGCGCGCCCACAGCAACAGCGCTAATTCATCTGAGAACTGTGACGTGGCTATCCGGGCGGCTTTAAACAGCGTTAGCTTGCCGAGTTCCGATACCAACCGCGACTTCCTAAGCAAGCGCGCATCTCAGCTAAGCGTTGGCCAGGCACAACGCGTGCTGATTGCGATGGCTATCCTGCACCGTCCTGCACTCCTGATCGCCGACGAAGCGACCAGCGCTCTCGACGTAATCACGCAAGCCGAAATTCTGGAGCTCTTCGCGCGCTTAAATCGCGAAATCGGAATGTCGATCCTCTACATCTCGCACGATCTACCCTCGGTAGCCGGAATCTGCCAGCGCATCGCCATTCTGCACGAAGGCCAGATAGTCGAGTCTGGACCAACGGAACAGATTTTCACCGCGCCCGTCCACGAATACACGCGACGCCTGATGTCAGCGTTGCCCCAGGTCCCGGTCCGACGCGAAGTGCTTCTAGCAAGAGCGCACGCCGCGACGTTGGAATAGAGAGGCCAAAGGAGTAGACGGTCTCTACCTATTTTTCCGTAGAGACACGGCTTGCCGAGTCTGACAGGGGCAAACCCTATCCACACGAGCAAGACTTCACACCTTGGCGAGTTGTTCTGCCACTTCCGGAAGCCCGGCCGCATGCCATGCATCGAAGCCGCCAGCCACGTTAATCACGTTGCGATGGCCCGCGCGCTCCAGCAAACTACAGGCAATCATGCTGCGGTATCCGCTCTTGCAATGAACCGCAACCGGCCGCTCTTGATCGATTGCCGGCAGTCGCTGCGAAAAAGTGTCTAGCGCGCGGCATTGCACGTCGCCGATATGCCCCGCCTGCCATTCGCCTTCGCGGCGCACGTCGAGTATGTCGGCCGTACTCCAATTCCCCTCGCGCAATTTCTGGTTCAACTCCGTCGGGGAAATCTGCGGCGTCCTGATCACCGGCAGGCCAGCCTTCCGCCACGCCGTCAACCCGCCCGCCAGATAACCGCGCAAGTCCTCAATACCCACCCGAGCCAGCCGCAGCCGCGCTTCTTCAATCTGCGCGTCCGAATCGCCAATCAGAACCGGCTTGGAATGAATCCCCAGAATGCCTCCCGCCCAGGATGCAAATTGGCCAGAGAGCGCAATGCCGATCGCCCCGGGCACATGTCCGGCAGCGAACTCGTCGCCCGGACGAACGTCAAGCACATTAATCTTGCCGGTCCCATCCTGCTCCAACAGCGCCTGGACTTCGACCGGAGATAGCGCTTCCAGCGGCGGCAATTCTGTCAATGAAGTCGCACCCGAGCGATTGATCTCAGCGTCCTCGAGAAAATACTCAGGACGAGCCGGCAGATTGGTGGTCAACTGCGCGATGAATTCTTCCCGGCCCGGAATCTGCAGCGCATAGTTGGTAAGACGCTCCGTCCCAATCGTCGACGAGCGCTCTGCCCGCATGGCGCGTCCGCAGAGCGATCCCGCGCCGTGCGCCGGATACACCTTCACCGCATCCGGCAACGCGAGCAATTTCTCGTGCAAACTGTCATAGAGCAACCCCGCCAGTTGCCGCGGAGTGTGGGTGCTCGAAAGATCCGGGCGCCCCACATCGCCAATAAATAATGTGTCACCGGTTAGAACCGCACGGGACTGACCAGTTTGATCGCTATCATCGATTTCGCTCTCATCGATGATGACCAGGCAGACGCTTTCCGGCGTGTGGCCAGGCGTTTCCAACGCGCGAATCCGCACCGCTCCCATCTTCACTTCGTAGCCGTCATTCAATGCCACATGCGGAAATCCGGCGTCAGCTTTCGCCCCAATATAGATTTTCGCGCCCGTGCGCGCCGCCAGTTCTTTGTGTCCGGAAACAAAGTCGGCGTGCAGATGAGTTTCGAAGATGTGCCGGATCTTCAGCTTCTGTTCCTCAGCCGCCTGGAGATAGATGTCGACGTCGCGCTGTGGATCGACCACCGCCGCTTCGCCTTCCGATCCGATCATGTAGGAGGCGTGGGCCAGACAGGTTAGATAAAACTGTTCGAAGTACATATAGCAACTCCGGTCGGGATACATCCCGTGATCGTCAGACTTTCAATTATCGGACTTTCGATTTCAGATTATCGATTTTCAGATTACCACTGTCGCGCTCTCTGCACCGATGCCGCCCGTCCATTCAACGGTACCGAGTCCTAGAAAGCAGCCCGACACTCAGCAGTTTTTGCACGAAGCCCGTTCAACCGTGAAAAAATACCATGAGATTTTTATCTCCCGACGAGAGGCTCGAAACCCCCAGTCCAGCAACCACTTCGATTGCTGGGACCCCTACCTCGCCGGTGTCGCGCTACGACATTTCCAAACCATTGACCGGCTTACAGTTAACCGCTCACCTCGTGCGTACTCCTTTTGTAACTTTGACTTGTTCCGCATAACCCCTACAGTCAATGGAACGGGGACGCTTGGAGTTCTTCGGCCCCCGACGTGCATCGATATGTGTGAAGGGTTTGCAGTTTGCTAGGGTAGAAGCCGGATTGACGATTGGCATCCAAGAACCAAGGCGGAAAATTGGCCAAGCATTACAAATTCGAGATAGCATCCAATCGCCCTATTAGAGTGTTGATATTGGCGATCACTGCAGTTTTGCTCAGTGTCTCGACGTTGAGCCGCGCCCAAAGCAACCCCTATGTCATCGCCGCTTCCAGCAGTGCGGCGCTGCCTGCGCCTGCCGTCAACGACGAGTCAGGCGACCCTATCCTCACCATCAAGAAGCGCGTCGATGAAGTGAATGTGCTTTTCATCGCGACTGATCGGCATGGCAAGTTCGTCCGGAATTTAAATGAGAAGGACTTTTCCATTCTCGACGATCATAGGCCAGTAGAATCCATCCTCAACTTCCGCCGCGAGACCGACCTGCCCATAGAGTTGGGTTTGCTCATGGATGTGAGCGGCTCGGTCGAGGGCCGCTTCGGATTCGAGAAAGAGGCAGCCACCGGCTTTCTGCAGCACATCCTTCGCCCCGGCTATGACCGCGCGTTCGTAGTCGGGTTTAACAAGCAGAGCCGCCTGACCCAGGATTTCACCGACCAACTTCCCTTACTCGCCGCCGGGGTGCAGCGCCTGACCAACGGCGGTGGCACGGCGCTCTACGACGCCATTTACAAAGCCTGCAAGGAAAAGTTTCTGCACGCCCAGTCCGACCATCCCGTTCGCAAAGCCATCGTTGTTCTGAGCGACGGCGAGGATAATCAGAGCGAGTACACGCGCGCCCAGGCCATCGAAATGGCGCAGCGCGCCGAAGTTCTCATCTATGCCATCTCCACCGACGACAGCGGATTGATTTTACGCGGCGACAAAGTTCTCGAAGATCTAGCCTCCGCTACCGGCGGCCGCGCCTTTTTTCCCTACAAGATGAAAGACATCACCCGCTCGTTCGCCGCCATCGAAGACGAATTGCGCAGCCAGTACGATGTTTCCTACAAGCCTTCCGATTTGGATGCCGACGGCCGCTATCACTCGATCGAGATCACAGCTCTGAAAAAAGACCTGCAAGTCCGCGCCCGCCGCGGGTACTACGCTCCCCGCCAGTAAGTCCGCCGTCTAATGCTTTAGCCTTTTTACCTCTTAACTCCCACGCCTAGCTCGCGATCGCTTCCTCCAGCCTGCACTCCGCCGCCGACTTATCAGCCCTCAGACTCATGAAAACAGGTGCGCGCAGCTTCAGTCCGCCATCCGCGGTCTCGTGAGTCCACTCCGCAAATTTGATTTCCGCCACCAACTCTGGACGCACAAAATGGACCTTCCGCAACCCCCCGATCGCGCCGTAAAACGGGCTTTCTTTGGTCGTGAGCGGCTGTAAGCGAGCGAACATTTCCTTGAGCCCCTTCTGATCGAAGCCCGTCCCCGCCTGCCCGACGTGAATGAGCCGTCCCTGGCGGTCGTACAAACCCAGCACCAGCGCGCCAAAATAATTCCGGCTGCCCTCAGGATCCGTGTAGCCTCCTATGACGCATTCCTGCCGCTGCGTGATTTTGATTTTCAGCCAATCGCGCGAACGCTTTTCTTCATAAGCGCCGCCTCGTTTCTTGGCGACGATGCCCTCCAGCCCGCGCTGCTTCGCCGCCTCGAAAAGATCGAGACCTTTTTCCGGATAGTGATCTGAAAAATGAACCAATCCGCCGGGAACAATCCTGTCCTGCAGCAGTTGTTTTCGTTGCTCCAGCGCCACACTGCGCAAGTCGAAGCCATCAACGTAAAGCAAATCAAAAGCGTAGTAGACGATCGGCACACCTTCGCGCCGCTGCAAGCGACGCTTCCCCGGTTGAAATCCGGTTCGCTGCTGCATCAGGCTGAATGAAGGCCGCCCCTCTTCATCAAGCGCGACGATCTCCCCATCGAGAATGGCGCGGTCAGCCTTAACAAATTGCGGCAAGCTGCCAAGTTCGGGGAACTGGGCAGTAAGATCGTTCTGACTGCGCGAGACCAGCCGCACCCGCCCGTCTCCGATAAACGCAACCGCGCGGTAGCCGTCCCATTTGATCTCGAAAACCCATTCCGGACCATCAAACGCCTTTGCAATCGGAGTCGCCAGCATAGGGTGTATGACTGTAGGCATCGCTTTCTTCACCGCGCCCGCAAGAGCCTCGATCGCAGAGGATTCGGAGTTTGAAGGCGCAGAGTTGGAGGACGCAGAGTTCGCAGAGGATTTCTTGCCTCTTGATTTGGATTTTGTGGGTGCCCCACTTCTCGCGGTTTTCGAGAAGTGGGTATCGTCCTCAGCGCTCTCCGCGGTTAAAGCCTTTCGCTTTTTGTCAGCCCGCGCGATAGCGTCGGCCAGCCACGCCGACTTAACTCTGCCGCGCGATGCCGGCCGGCTGCTCTTCCATTCCGCGGAGCCTTCATCGCCGCCAATCTGCGCCAAGGTGCGATCGGTCAGAATCGAAGTCTCATACTTGTCGATGTCAAATCCCGGAACCACCTCATCGTCTTTTTTCTTGATCAGCAGCCATTCGTTCCCTTTGCTTCCCGGTCGCCGTGCTTTGATATGCACGAGCGCGAAATCGCCTTTGAGCCGCTTCCCCTTCAGCCGGAATTTCAGGTCGCCTTTCGCCAGCATCGCGGCCGCTTCTTTTTCAGTGCCCGGAATGTATTCGCCGTTCACTGGCACCGGCGATAGCGGTTCCCAGGTGCCAACGTCCCAAACCATCACAGTACCCGCGCCGTAATTCCCTTCCGGGATCGTGCCTTCAAAATCGAAATACGATACCGGATGATCCTCCACCTGCATGGCCAGCCGCTTATCTGCCGGATCGAGCGAAGGACCTTTGGGAACGGCCCACGATTTGAGCACCCCTTCCATCTCCAGGCGAAAATCGTAGTGCAGCCGCGTCGCATCATGCCGCTGCACCACAAACCGGTGCCGCATCTGCTTTTCGAGTTTCGGCGGAGGTTCGGGCGTTTGCTCAAATCGCCGTTTTCGTTTGTACTCTTCGAGAGACATGCTGGCTATTGTAATTCCGGGTCGCGGCTCGATTGGCGGAAACCGTTCAACCACAAAGGGCACAAAGGTTCACGAAGAAAAAGCTCAATCGCTAGCCTTCGTGATACTTAGTGCCCTTGGTGGTTCAAAAGGTTGTGAATAACGCAATCAATGGATGGAGAGTAGGGCAGCGGCTTGGGGCCAGCTTTAATCCTTTAACGGCACCATGGTTTGATCGCCGCGGCAAAACGTAGCGACTTTCACGAGGCCGCCTTCCGCTTGCGGCACGGTCATCACCGGTCCGTAGCAATACACGGCGTGTCCGGTCGCAGCGAAATACCACCGCCCTCCCTTTTTCTTTGCTGTCTGGACGCTGGGAGTGATAGAAAGCTGAGCTGGTGGCGTCAACTTAGGGACAGGAAGAGACAAGAGTAAGGCTAGGGCCAGCGCCTTCATATTTGGGTCTCGCTCGCATCACGGCCACCACAGAGGGCCGCGTTTCACAGAACCGTTTCTTTCTTAACTTCTTTTTAAAACCTCTAACAAAGTCGCTAGATCACACTGGTAGAGCGCCGCACATCCTCTAAGTCGCCAGCCGGCCTCTGAGGGATTTGCTTCATGCTGTGCGTCGATTTGCCAGGCTGTTTTGCCTTATCCGAGCCTTTCGCGTCCGGGCCTTTTGTCCCTATAGCCGGCTTGCCCGCATCCGCGCTCTTGTGCTCCGCTGCCGATGCTTTGTCCTGCACTCGCCTGCCATCCTCTCGAGCCAGCTTGCCTTTCAACGCGGCCAGCTGTGTACTGTCTTTCAACATCTCGCGGATTAAACCGCGTTGCGATTCAATCGTCCGTCCCTGCTCGAAAACCAGCGCGGTCAGGATGCCATAGGAAACGATGAACAGAAGCACCAGCAAGGGCATTAACGCCATCGGCCGCGACGTCGTTTTGGGAGATGCGCATTCAGCGCTGTAAATGACCGTCAAGGTGCCCTCGTCTCGCCCCAAACACTCCGGGCGTCATCAGGGACAGTGCACCTGGAAAACCATACGCAAAGGAGGAAGTAAGTCTCTGTTGTGAAAGGAGTTGCTGGATACAACGGCCAGCGGCCCAAGAGGCTGCGTGCAAGCCCCTGCACTTTATGGTAACGAACTCAGCGTTGCAGCAGCAGACGAGATCGGACTAGTCGCCGGAACCCCGCGCCGGACAAGGGTCTTGACAGCTCAACCAAAGACGGTGGCAACTTCCAGGAATAGAAAGCCTTAGTGTTCCTTGGTGTCCTTGGTGGTTCAGATTTTCTCGCTGTCGAATCGACTCATCGCCGGCTCGACCGCTTATGGCCAAAAATTCGTTTGACCGCAACATTCGGATAGTCCGCGCCCGCAGACTGCCCTATGTTATCCGCATGGCCACCAATGCGATACTTTCAGAAGAACAAGCGATGAAACGAACTACGCCACAAACCGCCGAAGTCGCTGCCGCAGAAGTCACTGCTGCAATCAACGCCACGCCGCTGGCAAGCCGTCGTCGATCGCGACGGCTCTCTCGACGGCGCCTTCGTTTTCGCTGTTTCAAGCACCGGCGTCTTCTGCCGTCCGTCGTGTCCCGCAAAACGCCCGCGCCGCTAGAACGTAAGCTTTTTCGATCATGCTCTCGCAAGCCGAACAGGCCGGCTATCGCGCCTGCCTGCGCTGCCGCCCCAAGGCGGTCGACGGAAATCCGCAATCCGCGCTGGTACGCGCTATCTGCCGCTACATCGAGCAGCATATCGAAGACCGCCTCACCCTCAGCCTGCTGGCCAAAGAATTTCGCCTCAGCCCCTTCCACCTGCAGCGGACGTTCAAGTCAGTGCTCGGCGTGTCGCCCAAGGCCTACATCGACGCCTGCCGCCTGCGCCAGGTGAAACATAATCTGCAAGCTGGCCACTCCGTGACCACCGCGCTCTATGCCGCCGGATACGGCTCCAGCAGCCGACTCTACGAGCGCACGGCCACGCAACTCGGCATGACGCCCGAGAAATATCGTCGCGGCGCCGTGGCCGCCGTGGTCCGCTATACCATCGCCACCTCGCCGCTAGGACGCATGCTGATCGCCGCCACCGACAAAGGCATCTGCGCCATTCAGTTCGCCGACTCCGACGAGCAACTCCAACAGGGCCTGATGCGCGAGTTCCCCTTCGCCACCCGCCGCCGCGACGACGCCGCCATGTCCGAATGGCGAGTGAACCTCACGCGCCTCATGCAAGGACGCGAAACCAACCCCTCGCTGCCGCTCGACATCCGGGCCACTGCCTTCCAGCGCCGGGTCTGGGAGGCGCTGCAACAAATTCCCCGCGGAGAAACCCGCTCCTACAGCGCCGTAGCCAAGAAGATCGGCATGCCGAAAGCCACCCGCGCCGTAGCCCGAGCCTGCGCCACGAACCCTGTAGCAGTAGCCATCCCCTGCCATCGCGTAGTCCGCGAAGATGGAGAACTCAGGCGGTTATCGCTGGGGTATCGAGCGCAAAGAGCAGTTGCTCGCATTGGAAAAGCAGCTGTAGAGACGGGGCTTGCCCCGTCTCGGCCCGCGGAACAGTTCAATGTTGCATTTTGATGTAAGTGGCGCAGCGCCTCAGCGCTGCGGCTCTCGGCCGAACACGAAAATTTACTTTGTAATCTCCACGCTGGCGACCGTAGTCTCCCATTCGATGCGCAGCTTGCATTTGTTCCCGCCCTGATCGAATGCGATCAGAAAATTCTCAACCGGCGGCCCGTTCTTAGAAGTTTTCATCGGCACTCGCACCAGATCTTCCTTCTCGCCCGGATAATTCGTGCCCCACTCGCCCGTCTTTTTGCTAATCACGAGCCACCATTCGTCGGCTTTCGGAACAGTAAAGATCGTGTAACTACCCGCGGGCACGGCCTTGCCGCCCACTATCACATTCGCGTCGGTAACAAACGTCGTAGCTTCATTCGCACCAGTGCGCCAGACCTTACCGTATGGCACCAGAGCCTGTTCGCTCTGCTCGCCAAAAATCTTCCGCCCCTTAGCGCGCGGACTGGAATAGTCAATCTTGACCGTCTTACCGTCAGAGAACGTGCACTCCGCGCGGGCCGGCGGGCTAGGCCGGTTCGATTTGTCCTTCGACATTTCCATCTGCGCCGATGCGAGGGTACCAATCGCGAGTATTGATGTTGCGATTAAGGCTAACTTCTTCATGACCGTTCCTCCTGGGAGCATTCAGGCAACTGCAGAGGTGAGATGTCAGATTGCAGATTTGAAAGCTTTGACCCCATCGATTTCGGCCAAAGGGCGTGGCGTTTACTTCCGCAATCTGACATCTGACCTCTGCAATCTCTGACTGCTGCCGTCAAGAATTATACTAACTTCCCCGCTACAATCTCTCCATGGCCGTATTCCATGAAAAACAGGAAGAACTAGAACATTTCGAAAGGCGCCTGGGCGTCCCCCGCGGACGCCTCGCCGTCACTCTTGACCTGGTCACCGACGCCATGGCCCTGGTAGGCCAGCACGGCGTGTACTGCCAGAGCCAGCGCTGGCCCGGCAAGCCGGTCATGGACGTCCAACTCATCATGAAAAATCTCGCCGACGCCAAAGAGCTGATCCAAAGTGTAATGGAAGAACTAAAGCGCAAAATCTGAATTGTGGTAGAGACGCGGATTGCCGCGTCTCCAGCAGACAAACTAACTTTCGATACGAAACCGAAGTGCTCTCAAACTCCGCTTCACGGAACCAATGGCTGCAGCAAAAGCTTACAATCCAAAGTATGGAGCGCAAAATCTTCTGGGGCTCAATGACCGTGCTCGGACTGCTGGCCGACGTGGTTTTGCCCTTGTGGTGGGCTCTGGGCGCAACCATCCCCATCGTGTATTTCTCCTGGTGGATCGCCTACCGCAGCGGCTGGTTTGAGTAACAGCAGACGAGCAACGGATTCGGGCCAAAATTCAATCTGTTCGCAGACGAATTTGCCTTTTTCCAGACCGCCGTTCATAAGAGCCGTCGGGGGGAAACTCTTCCAGATAGACCAGTCGCTTCGGTGAGGTTGGCCACCGCTTCTTTGACTGTTTTGCCCTGGCCGACCGTGCCAACTTCCGGGCAGTCAGCAACGTAAAGGTTGCCCTCTTTATTTATGCAACGCGGCAGTGAATGTGCCGATTGGCATGTCCCGCCAACTCCCTGTGCATAAAGCTATTACGAGCGCGCGGTCTTGCGAGTTGCCATTTCACCATGCTGCGAATTGTATACATCTATGCCAGCGAATATTTCCCCGCCTCAATCGTCTTCAGCGCAATCAGCTGCCGCAATGCAATCGTGTTAAACGGCTCATACTTCGCCAGCCGCCGCACGATCGCCAGTTGCGTCCGAAGCATGTCGCCTTCGGCCACGTCGGCAATCACCTTCTTCGCCGCCGCCTCAACCTTCTCGAACGCCTGCGTCAGATACACTCGCGTCATTGCCAACGGCAGCGCAGCGGGAGCTTCGCCCTTCTGCTCCACCATCTTCTGCGTCCGCAACACAGCCGATTCCATGGCATAGATCTCGATCGTCATATCGGCAATCGCGCCCATGACCTCTTGCTGATCCTGAATCGCCTGCATATATTTCTGCGTGGCCGCGCCAGCGACAAACAGTCCCAGCTTCTTAGCCTGCGCCACCAGTTTGCGTTCTTCTGCCAACGGGCCTTCCAGGTCTTCGCCGCCAGACGGACCGCTCAGCACTTCGTCCATCAGCTTCTTGATCGCCGGCATCAGCGGCAACTGCCCACTCATCGCGCGCTTCAGCAGAAACCCCGTGATGATTAGCCTGTTGATTTCGTTCGTGCCTTCAAAGATGCGGTTGATGCGGGCATCGCGATAAGCGCGCTCCGCCGGATACTCTTCCACGAACCCATACCCGGCAAAAATCTGCATCGCCTCGTCGACGACATAATCGATCATCTCCGACCCCCATACTTTGAGGATCGAACACTCCACCGCATATTCCTCGATCGCCTTGCGCCGTTCCTTGGCCGCGTCGGGACTGGCCGAGTCGACCTCCGAAAGCAGCGCGTCCATCATTCCGACCGTGCGAAAGACGAGCGATTCGCCGACATAAATCAGCGCAGCCATGTTCGCAATCTTCTCGCGCACCAGCCCGAAGTCGCCAATCGTCTTGCCAAACGCCTTGCGCTGCTTGGCATAGGCAACCGCGCTCTCAAGCGAAACCCGCGCCCCGCCCACGCACATCGCGCCCAGTTTGAAGCGCCCGATGTTCAGAATGTTGAAGGCGATGATATGCCCCTTGCCCACCTCGCCCAGCAAATTTTCCACCGGCACCTTGCAATCATTAAGAATGACGGGACACGTCGAGGAGCCGCGAATGCCCATCTTGTGTTCTTCGCCGCCAATGGAAAATCCGGGAAAGTTTCTTTCGACGAGAAATGCAGAAAACTTCTCCCCGTCAATTTTCGCAAACACCGTGAACAGGTCGGCGAAGCCCGCGTTCGTGATCCACATCTTCTCGCCGTTCAGCACGTAGTGCCTGCCGTCCGGCGAAAGCACCGCGCGAGCCCGGCAATTCAGCGCATCCGAACCCGAAGTCGCTTCCGACAAGGCATAAGCGCCAACCGTTTCACCCGTGGCCAGCCGCGGCAGATATTTCTTCTTCTGCTCTTCGGTGCCGAAATAAACGATCGGCAACATCCCAATGCCGCTATGCGCGCCCCAAGTGGTCGCAAAACCGGCATATTTGGCGATGTGGTCGGCGATAATAGCGGCCGTGACTTTATCCATTTCAAGCCCGCCGTAGGCCTCAGGAATTTCGACTCCGCTGAGGCCAAGCTCGCCCGCCTTTTTCAGCAGAGCGCGCGAAATCGAGAAATCCTTATGCTCAATTTTTTCGACCTGCGGCAGAATCTCGTTGACCGCAAACTCTTCGGTCGTCTGCCCGATCATCTGCTGCTGTTCCGAAAAATCTTCAGGAGTGAAGACATCGGCAGTCTGCCGCTCTTCCAGCAAAAAGCTGCCGCCGGAAATCTTAGTTTTAGGGATTGCAGTAGTGGCCATGTTTAGACCTCGAAATTTAGATTGCTGAATGAAAACCGTTGAGTGGAGACTCTACAAGACGAAACCATTGTACGCCGGAGGAGTCGCAACTGCGGGCCGATTTATAGAAGAGCGCGGGAGAAAGCGTGCGCTCAATGATTGCCAGTATCGATGATCGCCAGTCCATGACGCCCCGCCGCTGGAGGGAACGAAAAAGTCAGTTCAAATTCTCGAAAATTCCCGCCGCGCCCATCCCCCCGCCAACGCACATGGTCACCATGCCATAGCGTCCCTTGCGCCGCTTCAACTCGCGAATAACGCTGGCCGTCAGCTTCGCTCCCGTGCATCCCAGCGGATGGCCCAACGCGATCGCTCCTCCATTAGGATTCACGCGCTCCAAATCAAGCCCCGCTTCCTGGATCACCGCCAGCGCCTGCGCCGCAAACGCCTCGTTCAGTTCGATCACGTCAATATCCGAGAGCTTCAGTCCAGCCAGCTTCAGCGCCTTAGGAATGGCAAACACCGGCCCGAGTCCCATCTCTTCAGGCTTATACCCCGCAGTAGCGAATGCCACATACCGCGCCAGCGGAGCAATCCCCAGAGCCTTAGCCCGCTTCGCCGACATCACCACAGCCGCTGCCGCGCCATCCGACATCTGCGAAGAGTTCCCCGCCGTAGTCACACCCTTAACATGAAATGCTGGCTTCAGCGCCCCCAGAGCCTCCAGCGAAGTATCGGCTCGCGGCCCCTCGTCCACCTTGAACGAAATTTCCTGCCGCTTTGGCTTCGATCCGTTCGGAGTAGTAAAGCTCACCGGCACCGCCACCGTCTCTTCCTCAAACTTCCCCGCCGCAATTGCCGCCAGCGCCTTCTGATGGCTGCGCAAAGAAAACGCATCGCAAGCCTCACGCGTAATCCCAAAGCGCGCCGCCACCCGCTCCGCCGTCAGCCCCATCGAAAGATAAGCATCCGGATAATGATCCACCAGCCAAGGATTAGGCGAAATCTTATTCCCGCCCATCGGAATCATCGACATCGATTCCGTCCCGCCCGCGACCATCACCTCGGCGCCGCCAGCCATGATGCGCTCCGCCGCCATGGCAATAGCCTGCAATCCAGAAGAGCAGAATCGATTGATCGTCACCGCCGAAACCTCAACCGGCAGCCCCGCCCGCAACGAAGCGATGCGAGCCACGTTCATCCCCTGCTCACCCTCAGGCATAGCACAGCCCAGGATGACGTCTTCAATCTGTTTGGGATCAAGCTGAGGCACGCGATCGAGCGCCCCCTTGATAGCCACCGCAGCCATTTCATCAGGACGCGTAGCCCGCAACGTCCCCTTATAAGCCCGCCCCACCGGAGTGCGCACCGAAGAAACCACAACGACTTCTCGCATAGAGTAATTTTAACTCGTAGAAGCGTCTGTGGGGGGATGGGTTTCGTGTGGAGATAGGGCTAGTGTGGAGATAGGGTTCGTGTGGGGACGGGCGCCCTCGCCCGTCCAAGCCGAGCCCAGCTCGGCAGCTAACATCACGGCCTTGCGTCGCCTACGCGGTAGATCGTGTTCTTCGGCTTCTCGAACACGCGCTTGAGCACCGGCTCAAACGCCGCCAGCGGAAAACACTCCGCCTTGGCGTCAAAAGCCGGCCCATCGTACTTCTCGCAGAAATGCGCCGTGCGCGCAAAATGCGGATGCCCGCGGAACTGCTCCCTCATATTCCGGTCCATGCCAATATGATGAAAGAAATAATAGCCCTGAAAAATGCCGTGCTTTTCCACCATCCAATGATTCTCTTCCGAAACGAACGGCTTGAGGATCGCGGCGGCGATGTCGGGATGGTTAAACGTCCCAAGCGTGTCTCCAATATCGTGCAACAGCGCGCACGCCACATACTCGTCGTCGCGGCCATCCTGCATGGCAAGCGTCGCTGTGAGCAGCGAGTGATGCAACCGGTCCACCGGAAAGCCGCCAAAATCGCCGGCCAGGAGCTTCAAATGCGCGACGATGCGTTGCGGAAGCTGCTGCGCATATTTCATGAAGTCAGCGCCGATAAGCGCCCAATCCTCGCGCGTGGAATGTTCAATGCTGGAGAAGGTGGCAACCCGGTCCTCGGTCATGACCGCCAGTCTACGCAATTCATAGGGGAGTTCACAAGAACGGCTTTGGTAGACACGGCTTCACAATTCGCAAAAAAATATCGCGTAGAGACGGGGCTTGCCCCGTCTCCGGGACACCGATGAACGTTGGTGGAGCACGAACACGGAGAGCACGCTTTAGCCGTGTCATTAAGACGCGGGGCGAAGTGTCAGACCGTAATATATTCAGTCGTCGCGCTGGGCGCAGGAATGGGGTCGCCGTGCGCGCGCATGCCTTCCAAATGAAACTCAACCGCTTCGCGGATAAGCTCCTTCACTTCATCCAGAGTTTTGCCCGCAGCGCCAAGGCCAGGCAAATCGGGGGCGTAAGCGCCCCAGCCTGTGTTTGATTTTTCGTAGACGATGAGATATTTCATTTGAGCCCCGCCTGCTTGAGGATATTGTTCAACGTTCCGGGCGGAATGTCCACTGACGGATGGCCAGCAACCGTAACGGTTCCCGGCTTCGCCGGATGATGAAATTGCCGATGGCTGCCTTTGGTCCGAGCCAACCGCCAACCGTCCTCTTCCAATCGTCTGATGACAGTCGCGAACTTTCATAGGTGGCCACCACCGACTACCCACTCCCCTTCTTCAGCTGCTGCTTCCACCCCAGCACCCGAGCCTTATTCCCTTCCGCCTCGGCCTCAGGGACCATCCCCTTCTTCTGATACAAAATCGACAGGCTGGTGTGCGCCAGAATGTCATCAGGATCGATCTCAGAGATTTGCTTCGAGACATCGATAGCTTCGTCGAAGCGGTGAAGGTCCTGCAGCGCCCGGCTCAGTCCATGCAGCGCATCGGTAAACTTTGGATCAGCCACCGCTGCCAGACGGTACTCCTCGACCGCCTGCTCGTGATGGCCCTCAAGAACCAGATCAAGCGCAGCATAATAATGGTGCTCAGCTAACTGTCGGGCGGCTGCGGAGCTGGCAGGATCGTCAGGCATAGGCTTGGACTTAGCTGATTCTAACAATGCTTGGGATGGCCCAATCACCAGATCGCGCGACAATCAAGGCTTCCAGCGCAGCACCGGCTTCCGTGCAGCCGCGGTCTCATCCAATCGTGAAATGCGCGTGTTTTGGGGAGCGTCGAGCACGAACTGCGGATCTTCTTCCACCTCTTCCGCAATCGACTTCATGGCTTCGATGAACAGATCCAGTTCTTCTAAAGGCTCGCTTTCGGTAGGCTCGATCATCAGCGCGCCCGGAACAATCAGCGGAAACGCCGTGGTGTAGGGATGGAACCCATAATCGATCAGACGTTTCGCCAAGTCCATGGTCCGCACGCCCTTCTTCGACTGTACCTTGTCGCTGAAAACGACTTCATGCATCGAAGGCGTCGAGTAAGGCAGATCGTAAACGCCTTCCAGTCCCTTGCGGATGTAATTTGCGTTGAGCACCGCGTCTTCCGTGGTCTGCCGCAGTCCGTCTGGGCCGTTAGCGAAGATGTAAGCCAGCGCGCGAATAAACATTCCGAAATTTCCATAGAAGGCACGCACGCGCCCTACCGATTGCGGACGGTTATATTCGAAGCCCAGCGTGCCATCTGCCTTGGTGATGACGACCGGAGTCGGCAGAAACGGCGCAAGTATCTTCTTCACCGCCACGGGGCCCGACCCCGGACCGCCCCCGCCATGCGGCGTAGAAAAAGTTTTGTGTAGATTGAGGTGCATAACATCGGCGCCAAAATCTCCCGGCCGTGTCTTGCCGACGAGGGCGTTCATGTTGGCGCCATCCATGTAGAGCAGCCCGCCTTTTTCGTGAAGGAGGTCGGCGATCTTATGGATTTCTTGTTCGAACACCCCGAGCGTATTTGGATTCGTCACCATCAGCGCCGCGACGTCTTTATTCATCTGCGCCGCAAGAGATGCAACGTCGACCATGCCGCGATCGTTCGATTTCAGATTTTCGACCGCGTAGCCGACCGTAGCCGCAGACGCCGGATTCGTGCCATGGGCCGAATCCGGAGTCAGAATTTTTTTGCGCGCGTTTCCTTGCGATTGGTGATAGGCGCGCACCATCAGCAATCCGGTCAGCTCGCCCTGCGCGCCGGCGGCCGGTTGCAGCGTGATCGCGTCCATGCCGGTGATTTCAAGCAGGCAGTCGCTCAGCGTCTTCATGATTTGCAGAGCGCCCTGTGAAATCTTCTCCGCCTGATACGGATGTCCGTTGGCAAGACCTTCAACGCGCGCCACCAGTTCGTTAACCCGCGGGTTGTACTTCATGGTGCAGGAGCCGAGCGGATACATCCCAAGATCAATCGCGTAATTCCAAGTAGAAAGCCGTGTGAAATGGCGAATGATCTCAATCTCGCTCACCTCCGGCATATCGCCAAGGTCCTTGCGCTCCTGCTTGCCCAGCAGCTTCGCCGTGTCGACTTCGGGAACGTCGAGCGGCGGCAATTTCCACGCCGCCTTTCCCGGTGAGGACTTCTCGAAGATCAAGCCTTCGTTCTGGCTAATATGGCGCGTAGCTTTGCGAGTAATGTGCTTCATATTCATTTATCTAATCTAAGAGCGTGAAAAGAGAGTGTAAAAAGAACGATCGACAATTTCTGGCGGCGGCTCCATCCACGCGCCGGTTCCGCCACAAGCCGGGCAAACTCCCGTTCCCGAACAGTTCTTGCACTTCGGCTGACCTTCACTCCGGCGAGGGTCTATGCCAGAACCTCCGCATTGCGCGCATTCTCCATCGCCAAAGCACGAGGTGCATGTATTCTTGGATCCCTTCATCGGAGCGCCGCCTCGGGCTCGACATCCTTAGGCAAGATCGACCGTTCGCTCTCCGCCACAAGCCCGACTGCGGTGTCGATCATGCTTCGAGTGGTCAATTCCGTGCAGCACCAAAGCGCCGCGTTACCCAGTTCCGGAAAGAACTTCTTCAACGGCAGACCACCGACGATCTTGTGGCCCAGCAGCCGCGAGTTAATGGCATAAGGATCTTCGCTCGTCTCGACCACAAACTCATTGAATCGTGGCGCGCCCGCGAACAGCACCTTGGCATGTTTACTGAACTGGTCGGCAGCATAGGCCGCCTTTGCCAGATTCTGCTTAGCCAGTTCCCGCAAGCCGACCTTGCCATACACGGTCATGAAGATATTCACCATGAGCGCGACCAGCGCCTGGTTGGTGCAGATATTCGAAGTCGCCTTCTCACGCCGTATGTGCTGCTCCCGCGTTGCCAGCGTCAGCACAAACCCGCGCTTACCGTTCTTATCGACCGTCTGTCCCGCGAGTCGCCCCGGCATCTGCCGTACAAATTTCTCTTTGGTCGCCAACACGCCGCAGTAAGGTCCGCCGAATCCAAGCGGCACTCCGAAAGACTGCGCTTCCATCGCGACAATATCCGCTGCTCGCGGCGGTTCGACAATGCCGAGCGACACCGCCTCGGCAATCGACGCAATCAGCAACGCTCCGCGCTTGTGCGCGATCTCGGCAGCCGCTTCGACGTCTTCAATCGTCCCAAAGAAATTCGGCGACTGAATCAGGACGCAAGCCGTCTCATCACCCACTAACTTCTCGAGTTCCTTAAGATCGATTTGCCCCGAGCTAGTGAAACCCACCAACTGCTGCGGAATGGCCTGATGTGTGGCGTAAGTGTTGATCACTTCGCGATACTCGGGATGCAAGTTGCGTGCGATTACCGCCGCATTCCTCCCGGTTATGCGGCATGCCATCATGACCGCCTCGGCCGCCCCGGTTGAGCCGTCATACATCGAGGCGTTCGCCAGGTCCATGCCGGTGAGTTCCGAGATCATCGTCTGAAACTCGAAGATGGCCTGCAGCGTTCCCTGGGCAAACTCCGCCTGATAGGGTGTGTAAGAAGTCAGGAACTCGCCGCGTTGCACCAACGCATCAATCACCACCGGACGGTAATGGAAGTAAGCTCCGGCGCCAAGAAAGCTGGTGTAGCCCTCGCCGTTCTCTTTCGCCCGTTGCTTGAACCAATCGACAATCTCCGACTCCGCCATCTGCCGGGGAATCGCAAGATCGCGCGCCAACCGATATTCCGCTGGAATTGGCGCAAAGAGATCATCCACGGAGCGGATCCCAATCGCCCGCAACATGGCGGCGCGATCCGTGGGAGATTTAGGCAGATATCTCATAGGCATTGAATCATTTAATCATTGAGGTATTGAATCATTGGAGGCACTGAGGAATTGAATCAATGACTCAATCGTTGAATGATTCAATGATTCAATGTTTTTCAGCTTGCCGCCTCTTCACTCACAAACTTCTCATAGTCCGCCGCCGACAGCAGCGCGTTCACCTCTGCCGGATTCTTCACCTTAATCTTGACCATCCACGCGGCGTGCGCATCTTTGTTCACTTGCTCTGGAGCCGTGGCCAGGGACTCATTTGTCGCGGTCACGGTCCCCGAAACCGGGGCAAACAAATCGGAGACGGCCTTCACCGATTCCACCGTGCCAAAGGACTTGCCGGCGGCAATCTCAGCGCCCACCTTGGGCAATTCGACAAACACGATGTCTCCCAGGGAATCCTGGGCGTGGTCTGTGATGCCGATCGTTCCGTCGGCGGTAATCCACTCGTGCTCTTTTGTGTATTTGCGGTCGTTTGGATAAGGCATTTTCGGCTTTTGGCTCCTGATTTTTGGCTTTCCTTAGTGAACCTTGGTGTCCTTGTGTGGTTCAAGCTCTTTTCGGACGCTTATAAAACGGCGTGGGTACAACCTGTGCCTTCACGCCTTGTCCGCGGATTTCGACTCTTACCGTGGTTCCAACGGCGGCCTGCGCCGGCGGGACATAAGCCAGCGCAATGTTCTTCTTCAAAAACGGCGCCGGCGAACCGCTGGTAACGTAGCCGATCTCGCGTCCGCCGTCGTCCAGAATCTTGTAGCCGTCGCGCGCAATTCCGCGCTCGATCATCTCCAGACCAACCAGCGTTCTCTTCGCGCCCGCGGATTTAGCCTTTTCGAGCGCAGCGCGGCCAATAAAGTCGAGCTTTTCCATCTTGCAGAAGCGGTCTAGTCCCGCTTCCCATACATTGATTGTGTCCGAAATTTCGTGTCCGTAGAGAGACAGACAGCCTTCCAGCCGCAGCGTGTTGCGCGCACCTAAACCGCAGGGAACGGCGCCAAATTCCTTTCCCGCCTCCAGAATCTCGTACCAGACACGCGCGCTAGTACTCTCGCCCGACGGGATATAGATCTCGAAGCCATCTTCGGCGGTGTAGCCCGTGCGGCCCATCAGGATCTTCTTCATGCCCGATAAAGTGCCGCGCGTCACCCAGTAAAACTTCACCGCGCTCAAATCCGCGGCAGTCAACTTTTGCAGCACATCAACGGCCTTTGGCCCCTGGATCGCAATCTGCGTGAAATCGTCGGACAAATTCTCAACCACGCAATTAAATTGCCGGGCGTTGTCGTGAACCCAACTGAAGTCTTTCTCGCGTGTGCCGGCGTTGATCACCAGTAAGTATTCATCCTCGGCCAGCCGGTGGACGATCACATCGTCAACAAATGTCCCTTGCGGATAGAGCAAGGCAGAATATTGCGCCTGCCCAATCGCCAGCCGGGACGCGTCGTTCATCGAGATATGCTGCACCGCCGCCAGCGCCTGCGGCCCGGCGAGGCGAATATCTCCCATGTGGCTGACATCAAAAATGCCCACGCCGGTGCGCACCGCCATGTGCTCATTGACGATGCCGCAGCCGATCGCGGCTGGGTATTCGACCGGCATTTCCCAGCCGTTGAACTCCACCATCTTCGCGCCCATCTGACGATGGACGGCGTTCAGCGCGGTCTTGCGCAGGCTTTGCGGAACAACGGGCGGAGTGGCTTCGGCGGCGGACAAGAGAGACCTCGTTAAAACATCACTCAGACGGCGGTTGGGCCGGAATCTCGAACTGATTAACTTAACACCCTCACGGGAAGAGCGGCAAATTGCGCTCAGCTTTTGAGTTCCGATTATCCGTTCGCGCGGGTAACTTCGGTTACATTCCTTCCCGGCGCCGGGCAGACTAAACTGGAGTCATGTCCTCGAAACCAGTGATGAGCCAAATTGTTTGCGCGCAATGCGAACGCGTTGAGGCCAGTTGCTGGTGCGAAAAATTCTGCGTGTTATGCCAGTCCCAACTCGACGTGCGCCTCTGCACCGACGGCCTGCTGTATTGCGAAGCCTGCCGCACCGCCTGCGAATACAAACTGGCGAACTGAGCCCACCGCTGGACGCTTTTCCTCTGAATTATCGTAGAGACGCGGCTTGCCGCGTCTCCGACGGCAGCACCGGGATATAGGCGGAAAAACAGCTCAAATCACCACCGCTTCTTTATACTCCCCGTAGACGTGCCGCATCGCATCCGAAATTTCGCCCACCGTGGCGTTTGCCTCGACCGCCGCCAATATCCGCGGCATTAGATTGTCTCCCGAACGCGCCGTGTCTTCGACCGCTCGCATCGCGGCTTGCCACGTATCGGCATTCCGCTTGGCGCGCAGCGCCCGTAGGCGCTCCACTTGTTTCGGCTCGAGGGTAGGATCGATCCGCTGGATCGGCACCGCATGCTCCTGCTCCATATGAAAGCGGTTCACCCCGACCACCACAGCTTCCTGCCGATCGACTGCCTGCTGATATTCGTAAGCCGCGTTCTGGATCTCCTGCTGCACATAGCCGCGTTCGATGGCATTGAGCATGCCGCCCATGGCTTCGATTTTTTCCAGATAGTCGACAGCCCGCGTTTCGATTTCGCTGGTCAGCGCTTCGACGTAGTACGATCCCGCCAGAGGATCAACCGTCTGCGGCGCGCCCGACTCAAACGCGATCACCTGCTGCGTTCGCAGCGCGATACGGGCCGAGGCTTCGGTCGGTAATGCCAGCGCTTCGTCAAACGAATTCGTATGCAGAGACTGCGTTCCGCCGAGCACCGCAGCCATGGCTTGTATGGCGGTCCGCACAATGTTGTTCTCCGGCTGCTGCGCCGTCAGCGTCGAACCGGCCGTCTGGGTGTGAAACCGCAGCATCCACGATTTTGGATTCTTCGCCTGGAACCGCTCGCGCATGATCTTCGCCCACATCCGCCGCGCGGCACGGAACTTCGCCACCTCTTCCAGAAAGTTGCTGTGTGCATTAAAGAAAAACGAAAGCCGTGGCGCAAATTTGTCCACGTCGAGACCGGCGCGAATCGCCGCCTCCACGTAGGCGATTCCATTGCCAAGCGTGAACGCCACTTCCTGCACCGCTGTCGATCCCGCCTCGCGCATGTGATAGCCGGAGATCGAAATCGTATTCCAATCCGGCACGTTCTCATTCGTCCAGGCAAAGAGATCTGTGATGATGCGCATCGCCTGCTGCGGCGGATAAATATAGGTTCCGCGCGCGATGTATTCTTTCAGCACATCGTTCTGCACCGTACCCGAAAGCTTGCGGATATCCATGCCCTGCCGCCGCGCCACGGCCACGTAGAGCGCCAACAGAATCGACGCCGTGGCATTGATGGTCATCGATGTCGAAATCTTCGTCAGGTCGATGCCCTCGAAGAGCCGCTGCATGTCTTCAATCGAATCGATCGCTACTCCGACCTTGCCCACTTCACCCACAGCCAGCGGATTATCCGAATCGAGGCCAATCTGCGTCGGCAAATCAAAGGCTACCGACAACCCTGTCGTTCCGTTTGCGAGCAGATATTTGTAGCGCTTGTTCGATTCCTCGGCATCGCCCATGCCCGCATATTGCCGCATCGTCCAGAGGCGGCCGCGGTACATCGTGGCCTGCACGCCGCGGGTATAAGGAAATTGCCCAGGGTAGCCGACATCGCGGTCGTAATTAAAGTCCCGCGCCGCCAGTTCAGCTGGCGAGTAGAGTGGCTGAACGGCGATGTGAGAAGACGTTTCCTGATTGGGGAGCGAGGTTGCCGGTTTGGATGGGGGATCAGCCATTTTGAGTTGCGTCATGTTCGTGCCCTTCTTCTTGCGTCTTGGCAATGGGCGGAGGCTGTTGCCACTAACTCTTTGCTTTTCTCTTGATCCGCCAGAACGAACTCAGCCCGAACCACGCAAACGTAACCGTGAAGCATACCGCAAGCACCAAGCGCCCCGGTCCTGTGGCGTGTCCTGATTGATACTTCCCATACTCGCGCAGGCCTGCCATGGCTCCGACCCCGGCCATCGCCAGAAACGTAAAGCCCGTCACCTCCAGCCAAAGCTGGTGCAGAACGCTCCCGACAGACTGAGCCGTCGAGCGGATCGCCGCCAGCGCTGCTCGCCCCGTCCGGCTGCGCTCCATCATGGTGATGGCCGCACGATAGATAAGCTTGATTTTTTTCACGGTCTGGCCGTCGATTACCTACAGGGTCGCACAGTCCGGTCATCCCGCACTCGACCACTAAAGTCGATTTTAGCAGCGACCCGGCGTACAATACGCTTGGGCTGCGTCACCGCCACTTGTGACGCACGACCATCAGCGGCGTCCGGTCTCGGGGGGATTCGTGGATCAGCAACTGAAGCAGCTCATGAAAGAACTCGGAGAAGCGATCAACGAGTCTCTGTCCGATTCCGAGTCGATCGCCGAAGTTGTGGCCCGCATCAAGGAAGGCGGCTACGACATTTTCCTGGTTTTAGAAGCTACCATCGGCGTCAGCAAACAGGGCGAACATGCGACAGATAAGACGTTGCTCGTCTCCACGCTCAGCACCAATGCCGACCTCAAAATCAGCGACCAGGATTTGAAATTTCTGAAATCGCTCCGCATCAAGATCGAAGACGAAGAAGAGGAATAGCAGCCGGTCTCCCGCTCGGCTTCGCCCGAGCTTGCGAAGCTCGGCAACGTGCATTTTGGGCAATATCTTCGCGCTTCCCTAAAATTTTTCCTTCCCTAAAGAGGAAAAATGTTGCAAGAAGGGAATTTCGTGCTCCTGACCGAAATTTTGCCTTTTGTAAATCGCCGCTTTCCTGCATCTTAGATGGATAGGTTCTATATTGAAAGTGGCCTTTGGCGTGCACTTCGTTTAGGCTAGAAGTGTCGTCCTCGACCATCTCCCGTGGTTTAGAATCCGATTTGTGGGGTTGATCACTTCTTCTTTGGGTAACGCCAAAACAGACTGTTTGCAGATCGTGACCGAGGTAGACGTAGACATGGACCCATCACAGTTGACACTTGGCCTTCTTCCCGAGCCGCGCACGCGTTGGGGAAGGTTTGTTCTCAGCTATGGTACGCAGTCGGCGATAGTCGCGCTGTTCCTGGTAATCGCCATCCTGCATCCGGAGGTTCTGGTGCTGCCGGTGCATGACTACCACTTCGTGGGCCTCGTCAGCACTCCGCCTCCTGTGCCGCAAGCGCCCGCGCCGGTCAAGAATTTTCCGGCTCCGAAAATTACCGAACCGGTAACACCACGGCCTGAAGCGATGCGCGTCCCGGCCGAATTGGTCCAGAAAAAGGCTCCCGTTCAAGAGGAGCAGGCGCCGAAAGTCACGCTCGTTGCCAAGAAGGAAATCCTGCCCGAAGTCAAGCCGGAAATCCCGCGTCAGCCAGTCAAGACTAACGTCTTTTCTGCGGGAAGCTCGGCAACGCCGACCACGGCGGCCGCCTCACAGAAGGTACAAACCGGCGGTTTCGGCGATCCCAACGGCGTGCCCGCAGCGGAGCCCCACGGCCGCGCAGTCACGATCGCACAGGCCGGCTCGTTCGATATGCCATCGGGTCCCGGTTTTGGTAATGGCACAGGCGGCTCGCATGGCGCCCGTGGCGTGGTGGCAAGCACCGGCTTTGGCAGCGGTGTTGCCACCGGCATCACTGCGGGCGCGGTCTCGGGGGTCGCGGTTCGCCAGGGCGCCTTCGGAGACGCTAACGTTGTCCCCGTATCGCAGTCTAGAACCAAGTCCTCGGATCTCGCCGTCAAAGCCTTACCGGTTGAGATTACATTCAAGCCCCGCCCGGTCTACACTGATGAAGGTCGACAGCTCAAAATTGAGGGCGAGGTTCTGCTTGATGTCGTGTTCGCTGCGACCGGACAGATTCGCGTGGTGAAGGTAGTGCATGGCCTCGGTCATGGGCTGGACGAATCTGCAGTCCGCGCGGCGGAGAAAATTCAATTCAAACCCGCTCAGAAGGATGGCCAACCGGCTGATTTCGAGGCGGTATTGCATATCGAGTTTCAATTGGCATCTTAGAAGTTGGGCCTCGAAGATTGTGGCTACAACGGAAATGAATCTAATCAAAATGTTGCGTTCCCCACTGGCTGTTCTCAGGCTCTTCCTGGTCTGCTGCGTGTCGGCTTCATTCGCTCAGACCTCGGCTACTCAATCTTCACCCGTACAGACTTCGCCCACCCAAACTGCGCCCAGTCAGCCGCAACCCCAGCTCTCGAGCCGGGACGCCGCCGCCGAGCAGGCCATGGCTACCGCCAATAGCTTCGACCAGGTGGTTGATCGGACGGTGGAGCGCGAACATTTCTTCATGGCACAGATGAAGCAGCTTCATCCCCTGGTGGAAACCTATATCCAGAATCTGAAAGAGGACAAAGATCTCGACGCTCCCGTCCCAGTCAGCGACGTTTATTTCCTCGGCCGATTGGAGATGACCGATGGCGCCGATGACCGCGCCTTCATCTCACCGACCACCGCCGGTCTCGGCAAACGCATGCTCAGCAAGCTCAAAGATGTTTATTCCATGAAGTTCCTGCCTTTGGGCTTTGCCCAGATGGTGATCCTCGATCAGGATTTTCAGCGCAAGAACTACGACTTCACTTTCGTGCGCCGAGAATTCCTCGGCGAAGTGCGCTGCGTGGTCATCGACATTGCGCCTAAAAAAGACGGTCCGAGTGGCCGCTTCCTCGGCCGTATCTGGGTGGAAGACCAGAACTATAATGTCGTTCGCTTTAACGGCACCTATACGCAGTCGCGACGCAACAGCTATTACCTGCACTTTGACAGTTGGCGGCAAAACCTTCGCCCCGGCGTCTGGCTGCCTTCGCTGATTTATTCCGAGGAGTCGGATGTCAAGAGTCGCTTGGGTCAGACTTTGCATTACAAAGCACAGACCCGGCTTTGGGGCTACAACCTGAAGGATCTCCGCCGCAATTCGGAATTCACCGAGATCACGGTAGACGCCCCGCAGGCGGTTCAGGACCAGAGTCAGAAGGCTCAGGACGCCACTCCCATTGAAGCGCAGCGCGAGTGGGAACGCCAGGCGGAAGTGAATGTGGTCGACCGCCTGCAGCAGATTGGCCTGCTTGCGCCCGAAGGCGAGATTGACAAGGTGCTATTGACCGTGGTCAACAACGTAATGGTCACCAATAACATCGACATTCAACCCGAGGTGCACTGTCGCGTGCTGATGACGACCCCGCTCGAATCCTTCACTATCGGCCATACCATTGTTGTAAGCCGCGGCATGATTGACGTGTTACCCGACGAAGCGTCGCTGGCCATGATTTTGACCCACGAACTGGCGCATATCGTGCTCGGCCATCACCTCGACACCAAGCTCGCCTTCAACGACCGCATGTTCTTTCCCGACGAGCGAACTTTCCAGCGAATGGATTTCGCTCGCGATCGCAGCGAGGAAGAGGCAGCCGATAAGAAAGCCGTCGAATTGCTGAACAACTCGCCCTACAAAGACAAGTTGAGCAATGCCGGACTGTTCCTCAAAGCAGTTCAGGCCCGCGCTCCGGAGCTGAAAAACCTGATTCGAGCGCACCTCGGCGACAGCCTCCTCAACGGCAACGCCACTCGAATGTCGTCGTTGATGACTGCCTCGCCGCAATTCGATCCGAAGAAAACTGACCAGGTCGCGGCGCTTCCTCTCGGTGGCCGGGTCAAAGTCGATCCGTGGAACAACCAACTGGAATTAATCAAGACCAAGCCAGTCGCTATCACCAGCGCGGCCGAGAAGATGCCTTTTGAAGTGACTCCGTTCTTTCCCTTCCTGACCAGGCTCGGTAGCACGGCTCCGGAAAAGTCAGCCGCCGCTACTCCTCCGGCGGGACAGTGAGAAAAGAGGCTTTCAGGTCGCAAGTTTTAACGTTTGAACGCGTGGGTCGCGCGTCGCGGTCTGCGATACCGAACGTTACAGGTGAAACGCGGTATTGAACTTATGCCCTGGGAACATCCGGGAGTATAAAAACTTAAGGAGGTCCCGCTGCATTACGTTTATTGCGCCGACGTCACGCTGCTTGCGACTTGCGAGAAGACATTGTTAGCGTTGCTGCCGATCAGCCGGACCGTTCCAATCACTATGACTAGGATTACGGCTAGCATCACCGCGTATTCGGCGACATCTTGGCCGCTGTCCTCAGCCCAAAGTTGATGGATCTTTTTTATCACTTACGCCCCCATTTCGACGACACGCCCGAAATTCGTTATTCCTCGGGACAGTGTTTCGCCGTCGTGTGAGTATTAAGCTATCGTGAATCGACTTCGCCCCCAATAGCACAAGGGTGACTCGCAATGGCACAAAAGTGCCATAAAAATAGCCCGTCAGTGCCATAAGGCCCGGATCGGACACACCGCCCCTTCAACAATCGATGGATCGTTCAATCCAATTACCCGATCCCCGCTTTCAGGATAGGCTAACCTTATGGCGACCCCTTCCAAGCTTGGTCCCGCTTCTAGTTCCGCGTCCGACTCCATGTTTTGGATCAACGGCAGGCGCCTGCGTATTCACGGGACAATTCTGGCTCTCTGCTTGTGGTCAGTTTACGCTTGGAACGTCGCAACACCCGGCTTGCGCGACCGTAACGGAAATCTGAAAGGGGCAGACTTCTCGCATCTGTATACGCTGGGAGGGGTGGGACTCGCGCATCGTGCGGTCGACCTCTACAATGAGGACGCGCAAGCCGAACTCACAGCCCATCGCATTCCCGCCGCAGCTGGAATTCGATATATTCCGCTCTACCCGCCCCAGGTCTCCATCTTCTTTGCGCCCCTGGCAACTCTGCCTTACAGCGCCGCCCTGGTCACCTGGCTGGTACTGAGTTCCGTGCTCTACGGGCTCTGTTGTTACGCGTTGTGGCGAACCTGCCTGCACTTGCGGAACGAGGGCTGGACCGTGCTACTTCTGGCACTCGCATTTCCCGGCTTCTTCCAGTTGATCGCATGGGGACAAGCGTCGGCGCTCGCGCTCGCGTGCTTCACCGCTGCGTACTTATTTTTGCGGGACGAACACCCGTTTCTGGCAGGACTGGCGCTGGGCTCCCTGATCTTTAAGCCGCAACTCGGAATCGCCCTGGCCTTCGTATTCGCCTACACCCGTGCCTGGCGAGTGATTGCCGGAGGCATATTGTCGGCCATCGCCCAACTCTCTGTGGCCGTCCTTTATTACGGCGCAGAATCACTGCGCGCATGGCTGCGCGTGATGAGCAGCGTGGTTTATAACGTTCCAGCGGTCGAGCCCCGGCCATATCAAACTCTATCTCTGCGAACTTTCTGGACCATGCTCATTCCCGGGCGCGCGCTGCCGTTCGCCCTCTACATCGTCAGCGCCTCGCTTATACTGGGATGGACGGCCAAAGTGTGGGACAGTTCGGGAACTCGCCGCCCCGTTCTTCCTTTGGCACTGCGTTATTCGTCGCTGCTCGTCGCCAGCGTCCTGGTGGCACCGCATCTGCTGGTGTATGACGTAGCGATTCTCGCTCCCGTATTTCTCTTGCTCTCCGACTGGGTCATCGCGCAGCCGCCAGCCTCCCGTTCATCTTCATCGATGAAAATCGTCCTTTACCTGGGATATCTTGCGCCGCTCTTAGGATCCATCACCCGTTCGACCCACCTGCAAGTCTCCGTTGTGCTGATGAGCATTTTGGTTTGGATGATCTGGCGCACGAGTCGCTCCGCTGCCACCGCTTTCGCGGCTTGAGAACAGCGATGGATAGTCCGGCGTCAGCGTCCGGTCCTGAACCCCACAAGGCTCACTTTGCCTACACGATCGTCTTGAGCGGCAGACCCTGATTAACAGCGAAGAGCGCCAGTTCCAGCCGGGTAGAAACTCCCAGCTTGTCAAAAATATTGCTGAGGTGGTGCTTCACCGTGTCTTCGCTGATTTTGAAATACTCGGCGATTTCCTTATTGGCGTAACCGGCCACAACTGCAGAGACAATCTCCAGTTCCCGCGGAGTCAGGCCGAATTTCTTCTGTTTCGTTTCCTCGTTCGTACTCTGCATCAGGTTACGCAGGTACTGCACCAGATTCGAGACGCTGTCCCGTCCCACCCAATACTCTCCGGACATTACTGCCTTGATACTTTTGAGCAAGAGCTGGGTAGCGGAATCCTTCAACACCACGCCGCGCGCGCCCAACTGCAAAGCCTCCACCACTTGCTTTTTTTCGGCTGCCGCCGTCAGCAGGATGATGCGGACCGCTCCGGCCCCGCGTGTGTTGAGGTCGCGCAGCGCATCGAGACCTGTGTGGTGCGGCATGGCCAGGTCGAGCAGGAGGATGTCGGGCTTAATCTCGGTGGCCAGTTTCACCGCCTCGAGTCCGTCGCAGGCCTCGCCCACCACTTTCATATCGCCTTCCGACTCCAGCAAGCGCCTCAACCCGTCGCGGAAAATAGGATGATCGTCGGCAATGACAATGCGTATGGGCAGAACTCGTTTTTCCATTGCTGGCTTGTCAGTGGTTGACTTTTCCGTTGCTGGCCTCCCGGCAGCTGTCTGATCAGTGGTTGGCCTGTCCGTCCTTGGCCTGTCTGTAATTGACCTATCGCTGGTTGACCTGTCCATGGTTCGTCTTCCTTGCCGGAGGTATCCGGACTTCCAACCGTGCGCCGTGCCCCGGTGTAGATTCTATCGCGAGTTCGCCCGCCAGCAAGCGTACTCTTTCCCGGATCACCGCCGGCCCTTTGCCTGTCGTCTCCAACTCCGCATGCGAAAGCCTGCCGGTGAAAGGGAAACCTTTCCCATCGTCCTCCACTGTTAACTGCAAATTGCCCGCCCGCTGCGCCAGCCGCACCAGCACATGGTGTGCGCCGCTGTGCTTGCGGACATTCACTAGACTCTCCTGCACAATGCGCGCCAGTTCCCGGCACCCTTTCTGCGCCAACTCCACTCGCTCCAGTTCGCTGACAAATTCGGCTGCGATTCCAGTCTCCCGCCGGAAGCGCTCCACCGTGTCGGAAATAAAACCAAGCAGCCGTTCCGCATCTACCTCGAACGACTTCATAGCCTGCATCAGCTCGCGCAGCTTCAGGACTTCTTCACGCAGCAGTTTCTGGATCCGCCCCAACTCCGCATTCACCACCGGAGCCTGTGTTCCCGACTGACGCCGCAAGACATCCAACTGCATCTCCACCGCAATCAGCGATTGAATTGCCCCATCATGAAGTTCGCGCGCGAATCTCGCCCGCTCCTGCGCTCCCGCCCGCTCGCGCAGTCGCCGCACCAGGTAGACGTTGTAAATCGCCGGTGCTACCTGTTGCGCAAATTCCTGCAGAAAGCGCAATTCCTCTTCCGGATCCCCCATCATCTTGGGATCGAAAACAAAAACATGGCCGGACCACTCCGTCCCAAACGCTAACGCCACTGACGCCATTACCTCAAACTTTTCCACGTGTCCTAGCGCTTCCAGGAATTCCGTGTTCGCTTCGCGCAACCGCGTTCCTTCACGATCCAGCAGCACTGTCTGAAAGCCATTGCCCTTGCGCGCCGCGTAGACCGCATCGGCAGCCGAGTCCATCAGGTACGCCTTGTCGGTCTCCGGCAAGGCCTCGCGCCAGCGTACAGGATCGCCCGCCGCGTCATGATTCACCTCCGCTAGAAATACCCTGTAGCTGTGCACTTCTTGCGAAGCGCTCAAAACCCTGCGCGCGCCGTAGATGGTCATGACCTCGCCCAGAATCTGCTGCATGGTTGCGGTCAGTCCCGCCTCCACACGAGTCGAGCTTAGGACCCGCGTAATCACTGCGCGTTCAGCCCGCACTTTTTTCTGGTTTTCCGACATGTAGCCGAGCAGGAATCCGAGCACGATCAGATACACCGAACTCATGAAGAGCTGTTGCGGGTCCAGTTCCCGCACGCTCACCCCCAACCGCGGCAGATGGACCACGCGGAGCCATCGATCGGCCACCGGCTCCAATCCGGCTCGCATCGCAAAGGCTTCTACCTCCAACAGCGCTACCGCGGTGACTGCCGTCGCTACGGTCTCCCAGAATCCCCAGCGATAGGCCGCCGCTGCCATTACGAACACGAAGAACAGAAAGAATGGCGCATGCTGAGCCGTTGCAAACAACGAAATCAGCACCGGCCAGAGGATGTCGATCGCATGCACGATCAAACGAAAATTGTTGGTGGACTGTGGCCGGAAGCGCACCAGCAGCAGCACCACCACACCGTTCACCAAGTATCCAATTAATAGCCAGTAAAGCCAGGGCGAATAAGGAACCCCGTTCACCGGTTCTAAGAGAAGAGCGAAAACCGCGGCAATCGTAAGGGCCACGCGGGCCGTGGCCAGCCAGCGCTCCGTACGCCGTATTTCGCCCGCGCTGAGCGGCGCCCGGAAGCGCCATAGATCACGATATCGAAGGATTATCCAGGGCAAGAGCCGTTCTCGTCGTCAGGGATCGTTTGTAAGTGGAGCATTAATTCTAAGGCATTCTTGGCCAAACCCGGTGAGCTTCTTAGAACTGCCGGTTTAGTCCTCCGCCCGAAGGCACGCAAACGGAGCAAGCCGCGTCTCTAGGGCAAAGCGGGTGCGATTTCTACGGTTCTTTTCAACTGCCCGCAAGCTGCAAAAATGTCGCGTCCACGCGGCCGCCGCACAAAGGCTAAAATTCCCGACTCCACCAATATTTCCCGAAACACGCGCACCCGTTCCTCGGCCGGGGTCCGGTACGGCAATTCCGTTCCCGGATTCAACGCAATCAAGTTGATCCTCACCCGCATCCCCCGCACCAACTCCACCAACTCCCGCGCGTTCTCCGGAGCGTCGGTCACGCCCTCGATCAGGACATATTCAAACGTCATCTTCTCCCGCGTCCGCAGCGGAAACTCCCGCGCCGCCTTCATCAGTTCCGCGAGGTTCCACTTTCGATTAAGCGGCATCACTGCACTGCGCAGTTCATCGTTCGATCCATTCAGTGAAATCGCCAGCTTCGGACGCACCGACTCCCGCCCGAAGTCATAAATCCGCGGCACGATCCCCGCCGTCGACACCGTCATCCGCGACTCCGGAATCCCCACGCCCTCCACCAGCAGCCGCACTGACTTCATGAAATTGTCATAATTCAAGAAAGGCTCGCCCATCCCCATAAAAACAACGTTGACGCGTTGCAGCGGAGGGTCGACTCCCTGATCCCGGAGCACCGCCGCGATTTGCCCGACGATTTCTCCGGCCTCGAGATTGCGTTTGACCCCAAGCAGTGCGGTAAAACAGAACTTGCAATTCACCGCGCAGCCTACTTGGCTTGAAACGCAGATCGTAGCCCGCCGGAATCCCGCCGAAGCAGCACCCTCTATTTCATCCCCCGCTTCGCTTCCGTCGCCGCTCTCTCCGCCATCGCCTTCTGGCATCCAGACGGTCTCGACCGTCTCGCCGTCGGCCAGTTCTACCAGATACCGCACCGTGCCATCGCTCGACATAAACTTGCGTGCAATCGACGGAAGCCCCACCGTCCAGCCTTCCTCCCCTAGCCGAGCGCGATATTCGAGCGGAAGGGTCGAGATCTGCTCTAGCCCCTCAATCTTTTGTCGATAAATCGCATCAAATAGCTGCTGGCCCCGGTAAGCAGGCTGCCCCGACCCAAGCGCAAGATCCGTGAGTTCCTGCAAGCCAAGTCCTAGAAGCGAATTGGATGAGCGTTCCATTGCGTAGTTTAGCGACTGGAGATGCCCGTGCCTGTGAAGTCTAATGCTTAGCTAGGATGCCAGAAAATAACTGTAAGTTGCACAAAACAAAGACTGCAAAGTCAGTCTCCATCGCCGCCCTTGGATTGTGGGACAATAGTATCAGCGACCGCTCCGGAATTCATAGTTGGATACTGACTTCCTATCGCAACCTCATACCTGAAGAAGGAAATCGTAAAGGACTAACAGATTAATGGTAAAAGAAACCCGCAGCATCCGTCGTCAAATCTTGCCGAATGGCCTCACCGTCATTACCGAGCAGATGCCTCACATTCGCTCGGTCGCGATTGGCATCTGGCTCAAGTCCGGTTCGCGCGACGAAGACTCCGAATGGAACGGCATCTCCCACTTCATCGAACACATGGTCTTCAAGGGCACCGAAACCCGTTCTGCCGAAGACATCGCCCGGCAGGTCGATTCCATCGGCGGCAACATGGATGCCTTCACGGCCAAGGAGTGCATCTGCTTCAACATCAAAGTCCTAGACGAGCATCTGCCCCTCGCCATGGACGTTCTCAGCGACCTCGTCCTTCATCCCACATTCGACGCCGGCGACATCGCGAAAGAGCGCGGCGTAATCCTCGAAGAAATCAAAATGGATCAGGATAATCCCGATTACCTGGTGCACGAGATCTTCACCCAAAGCTTCTGGAAGGACCATGCCCTCGGGCTGCCCATCCTCGGCACGCGAGAGACCGTGAAGAAATTCGAGCGCCCCGTCGTCTCCCGCTTCTATGGACATCACTTCGCTCCCGGCAACCTCATCGTCAGCGCCGCCGGCAATCTCGACCATAAGCAATTTGTCGAACTGGTCGCCAAACATTTCGAGCAGGTTAAGCCGGCGAAAAACGGCTTGCATTCGCCTGCGCCCAAAACATTTTCGCGCATTAATCTGCGCAACAAGAAGTCGCTTGAGCAGGTTCAGATCTGCATAGGCGTCCCGTCGCACCCCATGGCTCACGAGCGCCGCTATGCATCTTACATCCTGAATACGCTGCTTGGCGGAGGCATGAGCTCGCGCCTGTTCCAGAACATCCGCGAACGGCAGGGTCTTGCCTACTCCATCTACAGCGATCTCAATCCTTATCGCGATACCGGCTCCATGTGCGTCTATGCTGGCACCTCGCGCGAGTCAGCCGTCAAGGTTATCGAGTGCGTCGTAGAGGAATTTCGCAACCTTAAGAGCACGCCTGTGCCCGAAGAAGAACTGCGCCGGTCGAAAGACCAGCTCAAAGGCAGCCTGATGTTGTCGCTAGAATCCTCGACCGCGCGCATGTCGAACCTGGCGCGCCAAGAGATGTATTACGACCGTTTCTACGGTCTGGACGAACTCATCGAGCGCATCGAAGCCGTCACCATCGCCGATCTGCAGCAAACCGCCGAAGAGTTTTTCCGCACCGAGCAGATCGCGGTAACGATTCTGGGCAACTTGACCGGATTGAAACTGACTCGCGACCAGCTCGTCTGCTGACTGGCTCTCCGCGCTTCCTCAGTTGACCGTGAAATCCGTGGAGCTGAAGCCAGTCCCACCTTGTGTCTCAATGCTTACTGGGCCTGTCTTCGCGCCGGTGGGTACGGTTGCAGTCACTTCGGTGTCGGAGATGACCTTGAACTCCGTGGCTTGTACACCATCGAAGTAGACCGCCACAGTCTGCATAAGACCGGTTCCGGTGATGGTTACCGATTTTCCTACCGCGCCACTGGTTGGACTGAAGCTAGATACATCCGGCAGCACGCCAAATGGTCGGTTACTGGTCAGGGCGGTCGATCCCGTGGTCACCGTGAGTGCTCCAGTGAGCGCGCCCTTGGGGACTGTGGCGATGAGGTCGGTTGCGCCGTTTAGCTTAACGTCTGTAGCTTCCAAGTCACCGAACTTCACCTTGGACGCACTAGTGAAATCCTGTCCGAGGATGTTGATGGTTGCGCCTTCAATGGAGGACGTGGGCACGGTTGCGACGAACGGGCCCAGCCCCGTAGACAGGCTGAAGATCGTGCCGAAGCCGTCTGCCCCGCCGTTGGGCACTGTCCCGTAGAAGGTGCCGCTGGTGGCTTGGACGAGTCCCGCGTCTGGGTATTCGCCGTCGGGTCCTTCAAAGCTGTGCAGTGTGGTCAGGACGCCCTCTGGCGTGAGCTTGAAGACGATGCCACAACCATTGAGAAGTGCGCACTTGCTGTTGCCGTTCCCGCCCGTAGTGGTCCCGTAGAAATTACCGTCCGTGCCCTGCATGAGCCCCGCGTTTGGCGTGGCGCCGTCAACACAGTTTCCTTCCGAGCAGAAACTGTACAGCCTAGTCACCTTACCCTCTGGCGTCGCCTCAAAGGCTGCCCCGGCGAGGTTCGCCCCGCCACCGTTCGTCATCCCGTAGAAGTTCTCGTTGCCGTTGGAACTGGCCGAGGCTCCTTGACCTGACGGACCCAGCCCACCCAGCCCGTAGCCAGGCGCGAGGGGACCCACCGGACCTGCACCAAAGGCCTCAGCTAGGCACCACGCGAACAGAATTTTATTTAAGAGGGGTTGGTAGTCTCCGCCGTCCCAGTAGAAACTGCCGTCACACAGGTTGCTGTCCGAGTCCGAGGTGACGCCGCCCCCGCCGGAAGTGGTCCCGTACAAGTAGCCGTTCGTGCCTTGCACGACCGCCGCTGTAGGATTCGTGCCGTCGGTGCAGTTAGTGCCACCCTTGGAGCAAAACTCATAAAGGGTAGTCAGCTTGCCTGCAGGGGTGATTCCGAAAAGAGTGCCTCCGCTATTGGCGTTGCCACCTTCGAAGGTCGTTCCGTAAAAGTTCCCGTCAGTGGCCTGAATCAGCGAGGCGATTGGGTTTTGACCGTCGGCGCAGTTCGCCTTGGAGCAAAAGCTGTAGAGCGTGGTCAGCTTGCCCGCAGGCGTGATTTCATAGACCGTGCCTTTGCCATGCGCCCCACCGCTGTAGGTTGTCCCGTAAAAGATCCCGTTAATGGCCAGCACCAGACCCGCCTCTGGAGTCTCGCCGTCGGCGCATTTTGCTTTCGAGCAAAAGCTGTAGAGCACGGTGATCTTGCCCTCTGGGGTGACTTCAAAGACCGTACCGTCGCCCTTGGTCCCACCCTCAAGGGTTGTTCCGTATAAGTTCCCGTTGACGCCTTGGATGAGGAACCCACGCCCGGGGAATGAACCGTTGGTCCCATTAAAATTCGCTATGGTTTTGAAGGTCTCGGCGGACGCAGCGATTGCGGTCATGGCACAGAGAGCGAAAATTGCTACGGTTCTCTTGCAGCAGCTAGGGTTATACATAGACTCCCCCTTTCGCAGCGGCAAAATTTTACACCCGAAAGTATGGCAAAAAAAAGGGAAGGAAAGGACTAGCCAGAAACCCGTGCGGCGAGAATAGAAATCCGCTCAAGCCGATCTTGTTGGACGCACTTACTCGAGGCCCACTAAGCCCGGTGAGCAGACTTACGGTTCGCTTTCGCCCGGTAACTCACCAGCGGAACCCCACCGTGATAGGCCAAACCTCAGTTTCAGCATCGGCTTGGTAAGCTTTATGGTAGCGGAATTCAAAGTAGACCTTGGCGTGATGCCACGATTGGAGTTGATAGGTGAGGCCTCCGCCGTAGTTGAAACTGCCCGCAATCCTCGAATACGACGACAGCGTTTGAGTGTAACTGACGGTTGGTGGGCTGGAAGGATTGTACTGGACGCAGTTAATTCCCCACCACCGGGAATAAGTCGGCTGGCAGACCGTTCCCGGCTCGAGTAACTGCTTGTTCGCCGAAACGCTGCGATCGTCGAATCCTGCCCCAAAAATTCCGTAAGCGCCGAATTTTTTAATATGCCGTGGCACATTGACGATTCCATCGAGGCTCTCGGACTGCAAACGTCCGGTGGCATCCGGCAGGCTCTGTCCCTGCTTCACGCTCGGCCGCAAATCGAGATCGTAGTACATGTATTCCGCATCCACGCTGAACAGCCGGTTAATCTTGTAGCCGAAGCCAACCGTTGCCTGAACCGAATTCCCGACAAAGTTGGAGACATAACCCCTGCCGATGCCCGGTCCGCCGCCGAAACTCAGCGTATAACGTCCCAATCCAGATTGTGACGAGCCTTGCGTCGCGTCTTGTGCCAAGGCCGACGCCACGAGCCCGCAAAAAACAAACAATATTAGTATCCGATTCCTCAATCTCGATCTCCTCTTTCACAGTGCAGTCACAGAGCAGTTTTCACCGAACGCGAACCACGAAGAGCACGAAGTTTCACCCAGGCTTTGGTTTTGAGCTTCCTTCGTGAACCCTAGTGGCCTTTGTGTTTAATGTTTTCGCTGCTGCCGCATAGTTGGATGCGCACTGCAGAACCAACACAGCTGGCCTTCCCGACCTCAGTGCGCGCCAGCAGGCCGCGAATGGCTCATCTTGGTTACTAACACAGGAAAGTACTCGCGCAGCATATTTCCTGTGGCTCGGGTGGCCAAATCCAAACCATAACGAAACAGCGTATCTCCGACCGTTCGGTTCCGCTCCGGCCAGTACACATTCGCCAGCCCTTCGGCCATCGCCGGACCCAGCAGTCTCGACCAGGCGACCACTTGGAGCCCATTGTCGTCCTGCATGATGAAGACTCGCTGCAACGAATACTTCATCGCGTGGAAGAAACGTGGATTTATCTCCGCGTAAAAACGTGGGTCCTGATGCAGAGCCGATCCCAGCAGGAATGTCGCAAACATTTCGCTCGACGCCGAACGCGCCATGTCCGCCCCGAATCGCTTGCCATACGCGTTCCAGCCTTCCCCGAAGCCGGTCGGAGCGTCATGCGCCTGGCCCACCAACGAACCGAGGAAAGCCGCCGTTATTGTGTTCACGGAAACACTATTGTCCACGGCAAGCTCGAATTTTTGCCCCGGCGAAAGGCGTTCCGTGCTGTAAGCGATGTCAGGAAAGACGACAGACCTTTTCTGCAAGAGATTGTACAAAACCACGGGCTTCGGCGGAACCGGCGCATTCGGACCCTGATCGGCAGGAGTTTGCCCGGGAGGAGGTTGCGCGGCCGGTGAAGGCGAGGCCTGCGTCTGCGGCTTTGCCGTGTCCTGTGCCGAGGCAGCCGTCATCAAAACCAAGGCGATTGCCGCCCGAACGATCAACGCGCGTAGTCGCGCCGGCCGAGCGCACCACGCTTTGTCCAACAGCTTCAACACATGCAATTTTAACGAATGGTTGGACGCCAGGCTGAATGGTGGGATATCTACGCCTCCGCGTACAGTTGCTTTCCGGCAAAATGGCATCGCTTGAGATTACCCAATCGCGAGCCTTCGGGCAAACGTTGAGCAGCGGTTTCAGAATCAGGAAGCTAAAGTCAATGATGGAAGACAAGACTTGAAACTTTGAAACCCGGCCATTAAGCAACGTCTACGGAGCGAGCTTCCAGATACTCGAACAGTTCGCGGACCGGCAGTCCCTGCCTCAGCAACTCAACCATTTGTTCGGCACTCACCCCCACTTGCTCGCCCAAGGCAATGATTTTGGCCACTCCCCGCTGCAGCGCCTCCTGTTGGGGCGGGCCGAGTGAGTCTGCCGCATCGTTGCCTAATGCTGCGAACGGATGTAGTTCAGTTGTCATTCCGTCCGTCATGGCTCATGCCACCGTTGCGCGCTGTGATGACGCTTACTTGCATTTGTGACGGAAGGGCGACGCTCGAGAGGCGGACTATCGGGCCGCGCCAACGGAAGTAGCAACAAACATCAGGCTCCAACGAACAAGGGTCTATCTAAAAATCTATCGCTCCCAAATCCATCGCACCGCAAATCTACCGCACCGCCGTCATCGCGCAGTGCTGATCGAAGGCGGCTTTAAGATCGGCAGCAATCGCAGAAGCGTCGCGACTTTCAATTTGCCGGCGCTCCATCATGTAAACGAGTTTGCCGTTCCGCAGGATCGCAATCGATGGCGATGACGGCGGGTATCCCGTGAAATAAGATCGCGCGCGATCCGTCGCTTCCTTGTCCTGTCCGGCGAACACGCTTACCATACTGTCGGGGATGGTCGTATGCTGCAGCGCCAGACGCACCGCCGGTCGCATGCGTCCCGCAGCGCATCCGCAGATTGAATTCACCACGACCATAGTGGCGCCTGGGTAGCCTGACAGCACCCGATCGACATCGGCGGCGGTCCGCAGCTCTTCAACACCCAGACGCGTGAGTTCTTCACGCATTGGGATCAGCATAATTTCGGGATACATGCACTCTCCTCTATTTCAACTTTGCCATATCAGGCCGTAAGGTAAATTGTAATGGGTAATTAGAGAAACCAGAAACCGCAAGGTTGCAAGATTGCAAATTACCAATTACAAATTGTGAAGGTTCAGGAAAACATTCCGCTGGCCCCGCTAACCACCTTGCAAGTGGGCGGCGCGGCCCGCTACTTTGCGGAAGTGAAACGCGAAGATGAGCTCAGCGAGGCTCTGGACTTCGCGAAGACTCGCAGCCTCCCGTTATTCGTGCTCGGCGGAGGCAGCAACCTCGTCATCGCCGATTCCGGATGGCCAGGACTGGTCCTCAAAATTGCCATCGGCGGTATCGCCACCTCAAAGCTACAAGAGTCCGCCGGCAACGCCGTGCTTTTCAACGTAGGCGCGGGCGTCAACTGGGATGAGTTTGTCGCGCACGCCGTATACCAGAATTGTGCCGGAATCGAATGCCTGAGCGGAATCCCCGGCAGCGTCGGCGCCACACCCGTGCAAAACGTAGGAGCCTACGGGCAGGAGGTGGCGGATACCATCGAATCCGTGCGTGCCGTCGACTTAAGAACGCCGGATCTGAAAGAAAACCGCATTGTAGTCTTGCCCAACCCGGCCTGCGGATTCCGTTATCGCTCCAGCATCTTCAACAGCACCGAACGCGGACGCTACATTATTTTGCGCGTGAACTACCGGCTGAAGCGAGGCGGAAGGCCAAGCCTCAAGTACGCCGATCTGCAAAAGCATTTTGCCGAGCGTCTTAACAAAAATGTCTCCGGCGCAAAAGAAACTCCGCCTTCGCTCGCCGAAGTGCGTGCCGCGGTGCGCGCAATACGGCAAAGCAAAGGAATGCTGATTTTGCCCGGCAATGACGAGTTTCCAGACATCGATTTTCCGGACAACAAGTCTCCAGACAACGAGTCTCCCGATAGCGACAGCCGCAGCGCCGGATCGTTCTTCAAGAATCCCGTGCTCAGCGAGGCGAAGTTCAAAGATCTAGGCGCGCGCGCCACATCGAAAGGGCTACAAATTCCAAGCTACCCCGCACTCGATGCGCTCCACAAAGTGTCGGCCGCATGGCTCGTCGAACACTCCGGCTTCTCTAAGGGATATACGCTAGGGAACGCCGGCATCTCACACAAGCATGCGCTCGCCATCATCAACCGCGGAAATGCGAAAGCCAGCGACATTGTCGCGCTAAAAGATGAAATCCAGCGTGGCGTGCGGGACGCGTGGGGAATTCTGCTGGAACCGGAACCAGTATTCGTAGGATTCTAGAAAAGGCAGGTGTCAGGTCTCAGGAAACCAGTGCCGAAAGTAGGTCTGAGACCGGGCGCGGGAAACCTGAAACCTAAGAGCCGAGAGCTAAGAGATCGCATCTTTCGATCCCCAGTAGAGACCCAACTTGGTTTTCCTTCCGAAAACAAGCAAGTCCCATCTCTAGAGGTAATCAAGGGCGGCACATCCCGGAGCAGCGCGTTCCCCCATGCCGGCCCAGAGGTTCCGTTACCGCCGGGATCCGCCCAGTGCTTCATCGGCCAGCTCGCGCGCTCTCTTGAAAATCTTTAGGAACATCTCTTTCGTCAGTTTGCCAGTCTGCGTGTTCTGGTTTGAGGGATGGTAAGACGCCACAAGCCAACGGCCATCCGGCAGCGCATATTCCGCGCCGTGCCGAAACTCATACTTCCGTTTGCTAACGATCTCCTTGTTCCGTATCAGGTAGTTCAGATAGGCCTCGAATCCAATTCTTCCCAAGGCAACGATTACGCGCAGATTTTTCATCCCTTCGAGTTCACGGTCTAGAAATGGAGCGCAATTCGCCAATTCCTGCGGCAGAGGTTTGTTGTCCGGCGGCGCGCAGCGTGCCGCTGCTGTGATGTAGAGTCCGGTCAGGACCTGCCCATCGTCGCGCGCCGTCGCCGTAGGCTGACTGGCAAATCCCGTCTCGTACAGCACCGGGTACATGAACTTGCCGGAAGCATCCCCCGTAAACGGCCGCCCGGTTCGATTGGACCCATGCGCCCCGGGAGCAAGTCCGAGCACGAGAACGCGCGCCTTCGGATCGCCAAAGCCGGGAACAGGCTTCCCCCAATACTCATGGTCACGATAAGCGCGGCGCTTCTCGCGCGCAATTTGTTCGCGATACGCGACGAGGCGCGGACAGCGCACGCAGGCGACGACTTCCGCATTCAAGACTTCAAGCCAAGCTGGAAGTGACATTTCATATATTGTAGTGGCCCTCACAGTGGTGACCGCAAACTCGCCCCACTAGTCTCCGGCTATAATTTAAATAGGACTGAGGCACGCACAACTTTTGAATCGTCGACGATTTCTTAGGCAGGTGGTAGTGGGAGGGGCAGCATTAGGCGCGGCCACTTCGCTGGATGGGTTCCTAATCGAGCCCCATACCCCCGTCGCTGATGAGATCAGGATCGGCCTTCGACGTTTGCCGGAAGCATTCTATGGATTTCGCATCGCCCTCCTGGGCGATTTCCATTTCGGACCCTACGCCGGAAAGACTCAGGTAGAGCGTGCCGTTCGACTCGCTCTCGCTCAAAAGCCTGATCTCACCATTCTTTGCGGCGATTTTGTCTCCCACCCGCTTTTTGGGCGTTACGGACCGGAAGGCGCTGATCACGCCGAGCCGTGCGCCGAAGTCCTGCAACAGTTAACCGGAGCTCCAGTGGTGTCCATTCTCGGCAATCACGATCATTGGAATGGTCCCGAAATCGTCGCCCACGCGCTCGACCGCCATGGTCTCAACGTTCTGCGCAATCAGTCTTTACCGTTGGAACGAGGTGGTCAGCGCATCTGGATCGTGGGCCTGGACGACGTTATCGCCCATGCCAATGACCTCGATAAAGCGCTTGAGGGGATACCTTCAGCCGAGACCAAAATCGTCGCCGTCCACGAACCCGATTTCGCCGATGAGGCCGCAAAGTATCCAGTCGACCTTCAACTATCAGGCCATTCCCACGGCGGGCAGGTTCGAATTCCTTTCCTTGGCGCTCCGATCTTGCCGCATCTCGGAAGGAAATACCCGGTCGGCCTCAACCGCGTCCGCGACCTTCAGGTTTACACCAACCGTGGTATCGGCGTCATATCTCCCCCTGTGCGTCTCAACTGCCCTCCTGAGGTCACGCTGATTACTTTGGTGGGTAGGAACTCCCCCTCCGCCGTTTGACGTTGCTCTTCGAGAGTCTTTACACTCAAGATTGCGGTATTTGTGGCACGGCAGAGCAAGCCCGTTCCGACTCCGCCGCCGCACCGCACTGGAAAGGTAACTGTGAGCCCTGCAGAGACTAAGGCCGGTACTATTAGCGACCGGTCGAGCAACGACAGCACAACCGAGGAAAGCGCCACCAAGGTTAGTGCGACCAAAGAGAGCGCCACCAAGCGCGAAATTCAGGTTGAGATTCCGCTCGCCGACGTCAACCGGCAGACCGATGCACTGATTCAAAAATATCAGAAGGTGGCTCGCATTCCCGGCTTCCGGCGCGGCCACGTTCCCGCCTCGATTATTCGCCAGCGTTTTTCCGAAGAGATCAAGACCGATATGGTGGACGCGCTAATTCCGCGCTTCTTCCGGCAGGAGGCTGAAAGGCTCAGCCTGCATCCCGTATCCCAGCCCCGCGTGACCGACCTGCACCTGCACGATGGCGAGCCGTTGCGTTTCAAAGCGGCCTTCGAGGTGTTGCCCGAGATCAAACTCGAAGGCTATAAAGAGCTCCGCGCCGAGAAACCCGAAATAGCGGTCTCCGAGGCCGATGTAGAACAGGCCTTGGCCGATGTGCGCGAGCGCCATGCCACCTTCAATCCGATAGAGGGCCGCACCCTGGCCGATGGCGACTTTGCTCAAGTCTCCCTCGATGGCCATCCCAAAGCGGGCGAATCGAAATCTGATTCAAAGTCGGGCGAAGGCCAGCCCGTTCACATGGATGAAGTTCTCGTCGAGATCGCCGGCCAGAACACTATGCCCGAATTCACTGAGAACCTGCGCGGCACAAGCGCCGGAGATGAGCGCACCTTCAATGTGAACTATCCGCAGGATACCGAGGACAAGCGGCTCGCGGGCAAGACGTTCACTTATGTCGTGAAGGTGCAGGCCATCAAACAGAAAAGTCTGCCCGAAATGAACGACGAGTTCGCCAAGCAGTTGGGCGAATTCCAGACCGTCGACGACGTGCGCAAAGCGATTCGCGAGCAGATGGAAGCCGAGCGCCGGCACCAGGCCGAACACGATGCCAAGGAAAAGCTGGTGCGCGAACTGATTCAGCGCAACGACTTTGAGGTTCCCGATTCGCTGATCGATCAACAGATCGACATCCGCCTGGAGCGTGGACTGCGCGCTCTGGCCGCTCAGGGTCTGACCGCCGAACAAATGAAGAAAATGGATATGAACCGCCTGCGCAGCGGACAGCGGGAGCAGGCAATCCACGATGTAAAGGCCGCGCTTCTGCTCGAAAGAGTGGCGGACGAAGAAAACGTGCAGGTCAGCGATGACGAGTTGAATCAGGAACTTGAGGCGCTGGCAAAACAATCAAAACAGAACGTCTGAAGCAATACGCGCTCGTTTGACACGCGATGGGGCTCTCGATAGGATACGAACAAGAATCCGCAACGAGAAGACCCTCGATTTTTTGTATCGCCAGTCCGCGTAATGATAAAGGAAAAGATAAGAACGACGCGGACTATTTCGATCCTCCCCCGAGCCGCTGGCACCAACCTCAGGGCAGGAGTGTGGAAAGGCAAAACGTGCAATCCAATTCCGGTTCTAATTCAAATAAGGAGCAAATGATGCTGGTTCCGATGGTCATCGAGTCGACGGGCCGCGGCGAACGCGCGTATGACATTTATTCCCGCCTGCTCCGCGACAACATTATTTTTATCGGCACGCCGATTGATGACAACATCGCCAACCTCGTCATTGCCCAAATGCTCTTTCTGGCGCAGGAAGATCCTGAAAAAGATATCCAGCTTTACATCAACTCGCCGGGCGGGTCGATCACGGCCGGCATGGCCATCTACGACACCATGCAATACGTAAAGAACGACGATGACCACGATCTGTATCGGTCAGGCCGCTTCCATGGCAGCGCTTTTGTTGTCCGCCGGCCAAGCCAAGAAGCGGTTGGCTTTGCCCAACTCGCGCATCCTCATCCACCAGCCATCCATGGGCGGACTCTCCGGGCAGGCGACGGACATCGACATCCACGCCCGTGAAATCCTGCGCATGAGGGAGATTACTAATCAGTTACTGGCAAAGCACACCGGCCAGAAGCTGGATAAAGTGGAGAAGGACGTGGAGCGCGATTTCATCATGAATTCACAGCAGGCTAAGGAATACGGAATCATCGACGATATCATCTATAAGACGAGATAGAAGGTATGATCAGCGTTCGCAAATAAAAGCAATGTAGAGACACGGCTCGCCGCGTCTCCGCCTGGAGCACTGGAAGCACAGACCAGTCGCGGCCAGGCGGCCAGAAAAGGAGTAAGGCCGAGTGAAAACCAGATCCGGCTCGGAAGAGATGCTGCGCTGTTCGTTCTGCCACAAGTCGCAGGACGCGGTTGCCAAACTTATCTCCTCGCCGAGCGACTATCCCCGGGCGTATATCTGCGATGAGTGCGTACAGGTCTGCAACTCCATCCTTGAAGATGACCGCACCGCGACTCCCGCCGCCGCCGTCCCCAACCAATTGCCGAAGCCGCTGGAAGTGAAGACCTTCCTCGACGAATACGTCATCGGCCAGGAACAGACCAAGAAAAAGCTCGCCGTTGCCGTCTATAACCACTACAAGCGAATCTACATGAACCGCCAGCGTTCCGGCGATGGCGTGGAACTGACCAAGTCGAACATCCTCCTGATCGGCCCGACCGGCACTGGCAAAACGCTCTTGGCGCAAACCCTGGCCCGCATGCTCGATGTACCCTTCGCCATCGTCGACGCGACCACTCTCACTGAGGCCGGTTACGTCGGCGAGGATGTCGAGAACATTATTCTCAAACTTCTTCAGGCTGCTGAAGGCGACGTCAATCGAGCCCAGACGGGCATCATCTATATCGACGAAATCGATAAGATCGGGCGCAAGGACGAGAACCCCTCCATCACCCGCGACGTGTCGGGCGAAGGCGTGCAGCAGGCTTTGCTGAAGATTCTCGAAGGCACGATTGCCAACGTTCCTCCTCAAGGCGGACGCAAGCACCCGCACCAAGAATTCACACCGGTCGATACCACGAACATCCTTTTCATATGCGGCGGCGCCTTCGTTGGTCTAGAGAAAATCATTGGCCGGCGCGTTGGCAAGAAAGCACTTGGCTTCCGCACCGGAGCCGAAGAGGAAACCGAGCAGACGGTTGCATCATCTAAGAGAAACTTTGAACTCGTATCCGAAGCACAACCCGAGGATCTGATCAAATTCGGACTAATCCCCGAATTTGTCGGCCGCCTGCCAGTCATGGGAGTGTTGCAGCAACTGGATGAAAACGCGCTGGTTGAAATTCTGACTCGCCCCAAGAACGCGATTGTGAAACAATACCAGCGCTTGTTCGAGTTCGAAAATGTGCGGTTGAAATTCAGCGATGATGCCAACCGCGCGATTGCCCGACAGGCGATGGCCCGTAAAGTTGGCGCCCGCGGCTTACGCATGATCCTGGAAGAGCTCATGCTGGAGCTAATGTACAGCCTGCCCAGCCAGAAAAAGGTTAAGGAGTTTGAAGTGACCCGCGAGATGGTGGAGAAGCGCAACGTCTCGCTGGCCATGATCGAAAAAGCGGCTAGTTAGAGCGCTACGTGGTTGGAACGTTTTCGGATAGCTAAAGCGTTTCGTATCAGGGTATCGCTTTAGCCATATCGAAAGTCTGCGGAATCAGAAGCCCCTTCAGGGTCTGGAATTTCGCCAGACTGCCACCATAAACAGCGACCAGAGACGGGAGACCGAGTTGTCGAGCCCTAAAGAAAAGTTTGAAAGCAAGAAGCTACCCATGATGCCCATTCGTGACGTGGTCATCTTTCCGTATATGATGACTCCGTTCGTGGTGGGCCGGGAATCGAGCGTACGCGCGCTCGAAGAGGCTCTGGCCAGCGACAAGAAAATCTTTCTGGCCACCCAACACGACGCCTCGATCGACGAACCCAAAGCCAATGACATCTTCCAGGTCGGCACCATCGTCAACATCGTCCAGTCTCTCAAACTCCCCGACGGCAACATCAAGGTTCTGGTCGAGGGCATAGAACGCGGCAAGATTCTGCAGGTCATCGAAACCGACGGCTATCTCCAGGCTACCGTCCGCGTAGCACGCTATGCCACCGAGACCACTGCGCAGATCGAGGCCGGGATGCAGCGCGTCACCGGCATGTTCGAGCAATATGTAAAGCTCTGCCAGTCGCTGAACTATGAGACCATGATCGCCGCCGTGCGCATGGAAGATCCCGCCAAGCTCACCGACACCATCGCCGCCAACCTGCAACTTTCAATCGAAGAAAAGCAGGGACTGCTCGAAATCTTCGACCCCGCCGAACGGCTGAATCGCATCGGCGACGTCCTCGACGTCGAAATCGAAAAGCTCAACATGGATCGCACCATCCAGTCGCGCGTGAAGCGCCAGATGGAAAAAGCGCAAAAAGAGTACTACCTCAACGAGAAAATCAAGGCCATCCAAAAGGAACTCGGCCGCGGCGAAAAGAGCGAATTCGACGAACTGAAGAAGAAGGTCGAATCGGCCGGCATGCCGAAAGAAGTCCGCGACAAGGCCATCCAGGAACTCAAGAAACTGGAAGCCATGCCGCCCATGTCAGCCGAATCCACCGTCTCTCGCAACTATCTCGATTGGCTGCTCGCCGTTCCGTGGAAGAAGCGTTCTAAAGAGATCCGCAACATCACGCGTGCTGAAAAGACTCTGAACGAAGATCACTACGGTCTCGAAAAAATCAAAGAGCGCATCCTCGAATTTCTAGCCGTCCGCCAGCTAGTGAAAAATCCCAAAGGCTCGATTCTCTGTTTCGTCGGCCCTCCCGGCGTAGGCAAAACTTCTTTGGGAATGTCGATCGCCAAAGCCACCGGCCGCAAATTCGTTCGCATGTCTCTCGGCGGAGTGCGCGATGAAGCCGAAATCCGCGGCCATCGCCGGACCTATATCGGCGCCTTGCCCGGCCAGATCATCCAGATGATGAAAAAGGCTGGCACCAAGAATCCAGTCTTCATGCTCGACGAGGTCGACAAAATGTCGATGGACTTCCGCGGCGATCCCTCGGCCGCCCTGCTCGAAGTTCTCGACCCTGAACAAAACTACATGTTCGTCGATCATTATCTCGACGTCGAATACGATCTCTCGCAGGTATTCTTCGTAGCCACCGCGAACGTGATTCACACCGTACCGCCCGCCCTCCAGGATCGCATGGAAGTTCTGCGCCTGCACGGCTACACCGAACCGGAAAAGGTCGAGATCGCAAAACAGTTCCTCGTCAAGAAGCAAATGGCGCAGGCCGGATTGACCGAGAAAAACGTCCAGTTCCCGGACGAAGCCATCCGCCAGATGATTCGCGGCTACACCCGCGAAGCCGGTGTCCGCAACCTGGAGCGCGAAATCGGCAACGTCTGCCGCAAAGTAGCGCGCAAAGTAGTAAAAGAAGGCGCTGGCTTCTCCGCCCCGATCCAGCCCGAAAAAATCGGCGACTACCTCGGCGTGCTCAAATTCCGCGACACTCTGGCCCACGAAAAGAGCGAAGTCGGCCTGGTTACAGGGTTGGCCTGGACCGAAGTCGGAGGCTCCATCCTGAGCACGGAAGCGACTGTAGTCGACGGTAAAGGCAAGCTCACCTTAACCGGCAAGCTGGGCGACGTAATGCAGGAATCCGCGCAAGCGGCAATGTCCTACATCCGCTCGCGCGCGTTGCGCCTCGGCCTGCCCCGCGACTTCTACCGTAACCTCGACATTCACGTGCACGTGCCCGAGGGCGCAATTCCAAAAGATGGCCCGTCCGCCGGCATCACCATCGCCACCGCTCTGGCTAGCGCTCTGAGCAAGATTCCAGTCCGTCGCGATCTCGCCATGACCGGAGAAATTACCCTGCGCGGCAAAGTGCTTCCCATCGGTGGATTAAAAGAAAAGCTGCTGGCCGCCCATCGCGCCGGATTATTCGAGGTGATTCTGCCCCAGGAGAACGAAAAAGATGTGGCCGAAGTCCCCGAGAACCTGCGCACTGCGATGAAATTGCATTTTGTCGACAACATGGATCAAGTGTTGGCCGTGGCTCTGGAAGGTCCGTTGCCGCAGATGCCATCCGAGGCCGAGACCATGGCTCCCATCGCGACGCCGCCCGCCCCGGAGATCCCTGCCGCTCGACAGTAGAGTGATCCTGCTACAATCGCGCCATGCAAGGATCCATGCGAAGATCCGCACATGCCAACGCGACCATCCTAACCTGCATCCTCCTACCATCTTCCTTTGGACTTTCCGCCGCCGCTTACGCCGAGAGACTGTCTCCGCCCAACGTCCCTGACACAATTCGCGCGCGCCCTGGTGAGAAAGTTGTCTTGGTCGCCCATGCCTCCGGATCGCAGATCTATAGTTGCCGGGCTGGTGCGGACGGCAAGTTTATCTGGACCCTCAAAGCACCCGATGCGGAGCTCAAAGATCAAAACGGTAATGTCATAGGCAGCCATTTCGCCGGCCCCACCTGGAAACTGAAGGACGGCAGCGAAGTCACCGGCAAGGCTGTGGCGCACTCCGATCCCGACGATCCTAACTCCGTCCCATGGTTGTTAGTGGAGACCGTCGATCACGCAGGCAATGGCCTGCTCACGACCGTGACCACGATTCAACGTGTCAACACTCACGGCGGTAAGCCGCCCAACGCAGGGTGCGATGACTCGCACCGCGATGCCGAAACAAAAAGCAATTACACCGCAGACTATTATTTCTACGCCATTCCGAAGTGAAATGCTCCTTCTAAGATGCGTGGGCCAGGGCTAGAAATAACCGTTAGGCCGCCTGCTGGAATCAGCCGCTAGCTCCGCCGTGGCGCGCGCTTCTTCTTCGTCCCCGAATTCTTCTCAACCCGAAGCTTCCAGGCCGCGCGTAGCGCACCGCTGAGCACGTCTTCGCTCGCCTTCGCCAATCGAATATGCGTCGCTCCTGTCTTCCCCCACCCCCCATGAACGGGCACGAAAACCTCCGGCAACTCCTGCACAAATTCCTCTTGGAGTTCGGGCGTAAGCATCAAGTTGCCGTACCCCTGTTTTTCCGAAGCCAGGGTGGCAAAGATCCTTCCTCCCACGCGGAAGTCGGGCGATCCCATGTGCGAGCTTTCCTCTGCGCCTTCGAGGCTCAACGCTATCCTGCGGAAATCTGCCACTGTCATGTTGCACCAAGGTGAGGTCTCAGGTCTTAGGTGTCAGGTCTCAGGAAAAGTAAACCTTCGAACTTAAATGATCGCTAAGATCTAATACCTGAGACCTGACACATGACACCTAAGAACTCAGCCGAGCAGCAATCGTCTCCAGCAAATGAGCTGCAGCCTCACCGGCATCGCGAGTTGAAAATTCGCTGCCCAGTTCGATCACCGGGAACCTGGAGCACGCTTCCCGGAAGTTCTGCGGCGACTTCGCCGAAGGCGTCATGCTGGGTCCAGCCAGCACCAGGTCGAAGCGCGTAACTCGCATCAGGATCAAAGCGTCGCTGATGCGGCCGCTGGTCTGGACGTTGTATCCGGCGCAGCGCAGCAGTTCGCGCAGGTACGCAAGCACGTCGGCATTGGAGTCAAGACACAAAATGCTGCGACCTATCGGCGCCGGCGTCTCGTCGCGCGTTCCTGGACGATAAAACGCTGCGACCGCCGTCTCCTCCGATTCGTGTGTGTCGAACATGGTCGTAAGACGCGACATCTCCAGAACTTTCCGCACCGATTGTGGAACGTTGCAAAGCTTCAAGTCTCCGCGCACCTGGCGGGTCGTAGTCAGAGCTCGAACTATCGTGCCCAACCCGCTGCTGTCGATGAATCCAACCTCGCCCAGATCCAGAACGATCGAACGCCGGTCGCGCAACAGCCAGGTCACATGTGTGCGCAAGGAATCGCTGGCATTGCCCGCCACAATTCGCCCGTTGCAGCGCACGATAGTTACACGTCCTACCTCGCGCGTATCCAGAGATAAGCTCAATCTGCCTCCGGTGCACCCAGAAGTTAGTCCAAAAAATCATCACATTATATCCCTGTTCGCGCGGAGCCGTGGCACAAAACCCCTCTGCGCGGCCGTCCACAACCGGGGTCACAGAGAAAATGCTTCACGCCAGAGAGCGCAGAGGAATGTCGAGGAAAAACGTCGAGCATGGTAGTTTTGAGTCTGAAATAGATTGGTCGGCATCAGACAAACCGATGATCCGCTCCTACAAAGGCATCACCCCACAATTCCCCGAAACCGCCTACATCGATGACTCCGCGCAACTCATCGGCGACGTCATCGTGGGCGAACACTCCAGCGTCTGGATGAATGCCGTGCTTCGTGGCGACGTCCACCAAATCCGCGTCGGCCATTATTCCAACATTCAAGACAACTGCGTCCTCCACGGAATGAAGGAACAATACGGTGTCTATGTCGGCGATTATGTAACTGTTGGCCATAGTGTCGTTCTTCACGGCTGCACCGTCGAAGCGCGCTGCCTCATTGGCATGGGCTGCATCATTCTCAACGGCGCAGTGATCAGATCCGGTTCCATAATCGCCGCCGGCACTCTGATCCCCGAACAAACCATCGTCGAACCTAATTCACTTTGGATGGGCTCCCCCGGAAAACTCCGCCGTCTCCTGGACAAGAAAGACGAGGAGACAATCCTCCGCTACGCTGACAACTATGTGGCCTACAAGAAGTCGTATCTGATGGAGAGAAAAAACTCGTAACCGCTATCTCGCGAAAGGTGGGTGCTCGAATAGCGTGATTCCCGATGCTCGCACTTATAAAAAGAACCGCTTGACAGCTGCGGCGTTTACCAACCCACCCGATGTTTGAAACTCGATGCCGCCCCCAGCCCATTCATAACCGCGCCCCCGGCTAGAACGCCGCGTTCCATCATGGCATGACGGGCTCTGTGCAAGAGGTATGCCGTGGCGATCTCAGCTCCGAAGAGCGCTCCCATACTCACCACCTGCACGCCGGCCGTACGTACGAACGGACGGGCCAACGGATTGTATTCCACGCCTCCGTTGGCAATGTTTTCGCGTGTGGCGAAACTGTCGGCCGCTTTCGCCGCTCCATCGAGCGCCACTAATGCAATCGTGGACCGCGTCCAGAAGCGCGAAGCGACCAAGCTATCACGCACCATGTCGTGATCGCTCACCATAGAAGGTTGCGTTGCCGCAAAGCTATTAAGCTCTTGAGAGCGCGCAACCCCAGCCATCATCGACATTGCCATGGCCAGCGCCAGAATCACCCTGAGTTTTTTCATTGGAAGGATGGGCCCACAACCCTTGACCCTTCCATTCTCATCGGGATAAAAACAAAAATCTTGAGGATTCAGCGAATCTGGAAAACGAAGGTAATCGCAGATGAGTTGCGGCAGGCATCAGACTTTCGTTTGGATCGGCTGCTTTGATATTGCCCGGCCCGCCGCTTGGGTGGCGGCTATGTGGGGTCGTGGGGTTTAGGCCGGGCAATTCTTTGTTTCCAGGATTGCAATTGCTAACTTTATACAGCAACCAAGCCGGCACCGCGTGTGACGGCTGTCACTAATCTGTGTGACTGAGTTACACCGCAGCGTGACAAAGATCACCGCGAAGGCGGACGTGGCTCCCTAAGATAAAAGCGAAATCTCGATCCGAAATATCGCAAGGAGAACGAAGATGGCCTATGTAATCACTGACAACTGCATCAAGGATGAGCTTTGCGTTGAGGTGTGCCCCACCGACTGCATCCACCCCAAGAAGGACGAGCCCGAGTTCGAGGCGGCAACCCAGCTTTACGTCGACCCTGAAGGCTGCATCGATTGCGGAGCCTGCGTTCCGGCTTGCACATCGGACTCGATCTATGTCGCCGATGAGCTCCCCGAAGATAAAAAGGAATTTTTAGAGAAGAACGCCGCCTATTACAAGAAGTAGATTGTCCGGCTACTGAGTAAGGTTAGAACAAAAAATGGCCGCTCGTGGGAGCGGCCATTTTGCAATTCGCACTTGGAAAGCCTGCGACGGCTAGTCTCCTGCAACCGGCTCGGCGACTTCTTCACTCGCCTTCTTCAAATTCAAAGAAGACGAACCGTTGCCATTCGCCGGAGCAATGGGGTTTGTTGCAGGCTTCGTTCCTCCATTTGATCCCGCTTTCGATCCAAGGATCGCGCCCAGCGGAATGAATCCGCCTTCGTTGGAGGTCGCCGGCTTCTCTTTCAGCACCACTTCCCTGTAGAGCTGAGCCATGCGCGCATCGTACGCCGCATCGTTCTTGACTTTATTATTGTTGCTTTCGGCTTTGCTATCGCGCGCCCGCTTCTTTTCTTCGCGCGCCGTTTTTGCAATCCCCAGCTTGTCGAGATCGTGCTGCACTTCGTGGGTGACGATTTCTTCCCGCAGATAGAGCGCATGTTGCTGGTCTTCCATCTTGACCTTCTTGCCGCCTGCGAAAATCTCGTGCCGCCCATGCTCTTCGTACCACTTCGTAAGTGTCGAAGTCATGTGCATCTTCTCGATAATGTTGCGCCAGCCCACGCCCGTGTTGTAGGCGCAAAAGCTGATCTCGCCTTCCTGCGTGGCGTAAGGAATGATGCATTGCTCCGTTCGCCGGAAGTCGTAATTGAACAGATCCTGGAACCACATACCAGCAATGAACAGGAAATTCCATCGATCCTGGCGACGCTTCATCACGTCGTCAATGGTGCGATCGGGACCAACCTTCCCATAATTCTTGCCGGTAGCATTAAAGTTCTTGTCGAACTTCTTCAGCAAATCAATCATCTTGAAGTGGGTCGGCGACTGGAACGGGTCGTAGTTCTTCATCAAGCAAAGAGCCATGCCAAACGCCGTCCAGAATTTCGAACGAGCGGCATCGTTAACCTTGGCGATATCCTTGGCCAGTTGGTCGCCATGAAGAAACGCAGTAACTGGCACTGCTTCCTTGGTCTCTTTGTCGATCATCACCGCCATCCCTGTTCCGCAGTTAGGATGGCATCCGCAAGAAAGCTGGCCCCAGTCGTTATTAGAATCTTGCGCGTGCAGAACATCGGCCCAGTCTGAGAAGGTGCTCATGAAGCTGATGGGGAACCAATCGCGGGTCGGTTCGCCGAAGCCGGTTTGATTTTTTACGTCGTGCGCCAGATGCGCGAGCGTGTAGCGCTGTGCCGTACGTCGATCATCTGTGATCGCCTCGTCGCGTCCAGTGAAAGAAACGGGTTGAAAACTGAGAAAACCAATCTTCTTGGGATTGTCGAGCGCGAACTGAATGATGCGTCCGACCTGCTCGTTGTTAATGCCGTTGACGATAGTAACGACCGGAACGATCTCGCAGCCGGCTTTATGCAGGTTGTCGATCGCCTTCAGTTTTACGTCAAACAGATTGCCGACCGCGCGATGATCGTTGGCCGCGTTTCCGATTCCGTCAAACTGCAAGTAGGCATAGCGCATGCCGGCCTCGACCGCTTGCTGGCAGAATTCGAAGCTCTTGGCGAATTCGATGCCATTGGTTGCTGCCTGCACGCTGTTATAGCCAACCTTCCGGGCATAACGAACGGCATCCAGGAAGTAAGGCGACAAAGTAGGTTCGCCGCCGGAAAATTGCACAGACATCTGGCGCTTCGGCTTCACCGTGATTGCGTTGTCGAGTACGGTCTTAATCTCTTCCCAGGTAAGCTCGTGGACGTACCCAACCTGGTTGGCGTCCATGAAACAGGGATCGCACATCATGTTACAGCGGTTTGTAAGATCGACGGTGAGCACCGCGCCGCGGCCGTACTTCACCGTGGATGAGCCATGGTGATGCAAATGCTCGTCCTTGTGGGCGCGAATGTCGCGGCCAGGGAAGACGTCTTCAAGATGCTTGGTGAATTCCGTGTCAATCGACATCAGGTCTTCGAAATGGCCGTGCTTGGGGCAGTCCTTGACCATCCAGATTTTGCCATCGCGTTCGACGATCTGGGCCTTTATCTCGCCAACTTTTTCGTTCATCAGAACGTCGACTGGGAGATGGCCGTCGAGAATCTGCTGCCGAATCTCCGGGACGCACTTGGGGCAGAGCGAATCGGTAGAACGCGGCCAACCGAGGGGCGGCTTCGATTTTTCCCACGACTTGAGCAGGGGCTTTTCGGACCATTTCGGGATCGGCGCGTCGTTCGGAGCAATGCGGTTGAGGCGTGAAAATACTGCCCATGCGCCCGTGGCGGCGACCGTCACGGCCTTCTCAACATACTTAATCGGCTTATGCATTCTGCTCTCGCTTTCCTCCACTTTGGGAGTTCAAACTGTCCCCATGGCCCCGCGAACGGAACCCTGCAAAAACGACTTGTCCACGTGGAAACCTGGGAGCTTCGATGCGTGGAGTTGGTCATGCTGATACTATTGAATCTGTGAGCTTTAAGCACGCAGAAGGCAACGAAGGGGAGAAAATCGCGGTTGAGCGGCGAAATGGAGAATTTGTCGGTCTAAGTTATTGAAAAAGCAGGGACAGCTTCTGGGCAGATCCTAACACCCAGGAGATTGGGTAAATAAAAGAATGCGCTAAACCTATGACTAGATAGGAAGTCTGCGCAACGAACGACTCGTCGCTAGTCCCGTTGATCACTTTTGCACCGATGCTATTTTGCCGGCAATAGATCGGTCGCGGCGAGCACGTAGGTCGTTGATTTATCAAGCTTGATGTTCGAGTGTGTGGAGGTCAAGATTACGGCCCCATCACTGTTGCTGGACGACTCTATGTGCTTCATCAATTCACGGCGTTTCGAAATGTTCAACGTCGCCGTCGGGAACGTGTCCTTACTCGCATCCGGTCCTGAAAGCGGAGGTGAGGTGGGGTTCCTCTGTCCGGGATAGATACCACCACCACTCCAGGGTTTCGGGTTGTTGGCTGCGTCAGGGATACCATCGGAGGGATTCTGATTCATCGTCATAGCCGCGGGATAATACCAGGCCGTCAAATACAGCTTTGGCGTGAGCGGCATTACGGTCGGCGTGGCACCATTCTTCCATTGCACGGAATCCATGCGAATGGCCAGGCGTGAGGGACCGGCGGTCGATTTAGCCGTGGACTCGATTACTTCTCCGGAAAGAACGGCGTCCTGCGGGATCACCACGCCAGCGAACAGAGTGGCTACTGTCAATTTCGCCCGGACCTTGGTGCCAACGGGAGTTTTGCCGGCAATTATTTTCTGCTGCAGGACTACGGGGAACTCCATAGCGGCTGCGGATGAGGGAACGTCGGCCCTGCTTCGAGCCGGGCCGCTTTGACTGGAACTGTTTTGAGCACCGGCCCGACCGAAACCGGCTTGACTTAGGGCCGCAGTCGCGGCAAGGACTCCGACCACGAACGCACATCGCACGGCGGTACGTTTCAAGGTTGCTGGGCTGGTCGCTTTCGAGAACTCCGCTTTCAAAAACATGGCCTTCGAGAAGATCTGTGTGTTTATTGTACTCGTGGTCCCGGATCCGTTGCTTGCAGCACATCCAGGGCATAGAGCGCGCCTTCGGGCGTTTCTTCGTGTTTGAAGTACGCGTAGACGTCGCGGTTAGCGGCAAGATGCTCTCGCAGGCGCGCGATCATCTTTTGGCGCTCTTCAGCACTGTAAGTCGGTTTGCGGTAGCGATAATAGGCGTAGTTGGCGGTGACCACGTCGGGCGTGTCACGTTCCGCAGTTTCAGCGACGCAGAGAGCGACATTGCGGTCGGCGAGCGTTTTGCAGGTCGCGTCGGCGAATGTGGCTCCGGTCAACCAGGATTCGTGGCGGAACTCAAAGGCGGCGCGCACGGTTCGCGGCAGGCAAAGGAGAAACTCGGCGAGCACCGTCTGATCCGCCTTGAAGTTCGGCGGAAGTTGAAAGAGCAGTGGTCCGAGTCGTCCGGCACGCTCGATCCCTTCCAAAGTGGAAAGAAAACGTTGCAGAAATTCGTCTGCATTCTTCAGGCGTTTGATGTGCGTCAGAACCTGGTGGGCTTTGATGGTGAAACGAAAATGCTCGGGCGTTTCGGCGATCCAGTTCTGGACAGTGGTCTCTTTCACCAACTGGCGGAAGGTGTAGTTGACTTCGACTGCATTCAATTTGGTGGCGTAGAAATTTAGAAATTTCTTCTGGGCGAGTTTCTCTGGATAGAAAGCGGGCTTCCATGTCGGATAAGCCCATCCGGAGGTTCCAACGTAGAGATGCGCCATATGAGCCGGGATTATACTTTGCGACGCTTGGCCGAGGTTGACTTCAGCGCCGGCTTCGCTTTCGTCTTAATCGTTATGCCAGCCGTCTTCGCCGTCTTCTTTGCAGCGCGCGGTCGGGCTTCAGCCTCACCATCGAGGCTGGCGCCTTCCTCTCTGCTCTCCGAACTGCTATCTGATGTTGCGCCGAGTCCGTGCAACTGCGGCAGCTTCTGCTTCAGGTTCCGGACGGGCTCAAACAGGTCGCCCATCTTCTCCACGCGCGCGAGCACGTCATTCGCTTCAAACACCAGGCGTCCCGCATCTTTTTTCTTCAGCGCTTCTTCAACTTCTTCCCAGGTTACGGGCGTGGATACGGTTGGATGTTCGCGCGCTCGCAGTGAATACACCGATATCGTCGTCTTATGCTGGTCGTTCTGACTCCAATCGACGAAGACCTTATTGGTGCGCACAGCCTTTTTCATATCGGAGACAACCAGGTCGGGATGCGTCTGCTCCAGCCAACGAGCTACCGCGTGGGCGAATGGCTTGGTCTGCTCGTAGCTGGTTTTGGTGTGCAGCGGAATATAGATCTGCATCCCCTTCGACCCGGAAGTCTTCGGAAAACTCCGCAGGCCGAAGTGATCGAAAATCTCACGCACCCAGAGCCCGACCTGACAGCACTGCACAATGTTCGCCGGCGGCCCGGGATCAAGATCGAAAACAATCGCGGTGGGGGTTGCAATGTCGGACGCCAACGAGAGCGAGGGATGAAGTTCGATCGACGCGAGGTTCGCAATCCAAACCAGCGTGGGCAGATCGTTAGCCAGAATGTAATACATGGTGCGATTGTTGCCCTCGCTCCACACCGGGGCGGTCTTCACCCAGTCGGGCCGATGTTTGGGCGCATTCTTTTCGAAGAAAAATTCCCGATCGTCACCCACGCCTCCGGGATAGCGCTTCATGGTGAGCGGCCGTCCCGCCAGATGCGGCACCAGGACGGGCGCGATGCGGGCGTAATAATCGACCACCTGACCTTTAGTGAAGCCGGTCGCGGGGTAAAGGATTTTGTCCAGATTCGTGAGTTTGAGCTTGCGGCCCTCGACTTCGACGATGGTGGGAGCGGGCATGAGCGCTGTAAACTCCGATCACAAACGGCTTTCAGTATAGTTGCTCCCGCGCTTGAAAGGGATGGTCGCTTTGGACTACTGTGTTGGATCAGGGATTTGCTACCTTTTCCGCACCGGGAACGTCTTAAACTTTTCACGCTTCCGATCTGGCAGATGCGATGGGCAAGCCGCCCGCGATAATTCTAATCATGAGGTCAGTATGCGAACTTGTATTCTCCGCGTTTTTTCTGTGCTTTTGACCGCCGTCTTCTGTTTCGCTCAAAGTTCGACTCAAACCTCGGCCCAGGCCAGCCCGTCTTCCCCCGTGCCGCAGGAGATCCCGATCTTCGACCTGAACGCTATCGATAAGACCATCGACCCCTGCGTGGATTTCTACCAATACTCCTGTGGAAACTGGATGAAGAACAATCCGATCCCCCCGGACCAGTCGCGGTGGGGAAGATTCAATGAGCTCTTCGAACACAATCTCTATATCTTGCGCGACATTCTGACCGACGCGCAGCTTCCGGGAAAGCACTCAGCGACGGAGACGATGGTAGGAACTTTCTACAACTCATGCATGGACGAGAGCGCGATCGAGAAAAAAGGGATCGCTCCGCTAACTCGGGAATTGGATCGGATCAATAACATCAAGACGAAAGCGGGTCTCATTCAGCAGATTGCGGACTTGCACCGTCAGTCCACTCCGGCGCTGTTTGCTTTCTCCTCGCAGCCTGACATGCATGATTCGAACGAAACAATTGCCTATCTCGACCAGGGCGGAATCACGCTGCCCGATCGCGACTACTACATCAAGGATGATGCGAAGTCGGTGGAGACTCGGCAGAGATATGTGGAGCATGTGCAAAAGCTCTTCGAACTCGCCGGCGATAAGCCGGAAACGGCAGCCGCTGAGGCCAAAACCGTATTAGCCATAGAGACGGGCCTGGCGCAGGCCTCGATGGACCGCACTGCTCGGCGCGATCCCAAGACTCGCGATCATCAGATGTCAGTTGCGGAAATCGAGGCCGCGGCTCCGAATTTCGATCTTGCTGTGTATTTCGCTGACAACGGCTCGCCGAAGTTCACTTCCCTTAACGTGGGCAACCCCGATTTCTTCAAGCAGGTTAATCAGCAGCTGAACACCCTGCCGCTCGATGACTGGAAGATTTACCTGCGCTGGAAAACGATCAATGACTATACTCCGCTCCTGACGAAAGCTTTTGTCGAAGAGGATTTTCTATTCAATGGCCAGTACATGTCGGGGCAGAAAGAGATGGAGCCGCGCTGGAAGCGCTGCGTGAAGGCTACCGACACGAACCTGGGCATGGCACTTGGCAAACTTTATGTCGATCGCACTTTCGGCGCCGAAGGCAAAGAGCGCACCCTGAAGATGGTCCAGGGCATCGAAACCGCTATGCGTCAAGACATTGGCCAGTTGTCATGGATGTCGGACGCCACGAAGAAGAAAGCCTATGAAAAGCTGGACGCCGTCGTCAATAACATTGGCTATCCGGACAACTGGCGCGATTACAGCGCGGTTGTGATTAAGTCCGACGATTATGCCGGCAACACTGTGCGAGCGGCCGCCTTCGAAGTGCAGCGGCAGTACGACAAGATCGACAAGCCTACCGACCGCAAGGATTGGGGAATGACTCCGCCGACGGTCAACGCCTATTACCGGCCTTCCATGAACGATATCAACTTTCCCGCAGGCATTTTGCAGCCGCCGTTTTACGGCAAGCTCATGGATGACGCGGTGAATTATGGCGGCATCGGCGTTGTCATTGGACATGAACTCACGCACGGCTTCGACGATCAGGGCCGCAAGTACGGTCCGGAGGGGAACTTGCGCAATTGGTGGACGGCGGACGATGCCAAGGAATTTGAGCAGCGCGTCGATTGCACCGCCAACGAGTATTCCAACTTCGTCTCCGTCAAAGACGATAAGGGAGAGGTCAAGCTGAACGGCAGATTGACGCTCGGCGAGAACACCGCCGACAACGGCGGACTGAAGCTGGCCTATATGGCGCTGATGTCCATCATCGGCAATACACCGGTGAAACCCATCGATGGATACACTCCGGCGCAGCGATACTTTCTGGCGTTCGGGCAGATCTGGTGCCAGAACGTGACCGATCAGGAAGCGCGCAAGCGTGCGCTTACCGATCCGCATTCTCCGGGACGCTGGCGTGTGAATGGGGCAGTGCAGAACTCAGCGGCGTTTCAGCAGGCCTTCGGATGCAAGGCAGGACAGCCCATGGTTGCGGAGAATGCCTGCCGAGTTTGGTAAAGATGCTGGCAGCGTCGAGGACGGCGACCGAATTCTGTAACCACCAAGGGCACGAAGGTTCACGAAGGAAAGCCCAAATATAGCCTTCGTGCAAACTTCGTGTCCTTGGTTGGTCAATGGTTTCGGAGAACTGAGCGACTACTCTGAGTTTGACAATGTTCCTTGCATCCACGTAGCTTCGAATTTTTGGGGTTGTGTTGTGGAGGTAGGATGAAATTCCGCTTAAATCGTATCGCAGCTATACGAACAGTTGTCGTGTGTCTTGTGCTGTGCTCGCTAGCTCTAGGCCAGGACGTTGCGTCTTTCGAGAAGCGCACGACCGTCAAGAAACTGGCGAACGGTCTCACCGTCATTATCTGTGAACGGCCGGAGGCTCCGGTCTTTTCGTTCTATACGCACGTCGACGCGGGCTCCGTGCAAGATCCAATGAACAAGACGGGCCTGGCGCACATGTTCGAGCACATGGCGTTTAAAGGAACGAACACGATTGGCACCCGCGACTATGCCGGCGAAAAAGTGGCGCTCGATAAAGTTGAGGTTGCTTATGCAGCCTTTATTGCCGAGCGCGACAAGCGGGTCGATCATGACGAAGCAAGGTTAAAGCAACTCGAGCAGGCGTGGAAGGATGCGGTGGCTGCGGCCGACAAGTTCTCCAAGCCTTACAACAACGAGTTTGGGAAGATTGTCGAAAGTGAAGGCGGCGAGGGCATGAACGCCTCCACCGATTACGATGAGACCGAGTATCACTACTCATTTCCGGTAAACCGGTTGGAACTATGGGCCTATCTCGAGTCGGCGCGTTTTATTCATCCCGTAATGCGACAGTTCTATGATGAACGCAACGTTGTGATCGAAGAGCGGCGCATGCGGGTCGACAGCAATCCCATAGGGCGGTTGCTCGAACAATTTACCGAAGAGGCTTTCGCGGCGCATCCTTATCATCGGCCGACGATTGGTTGGATCTCGGACCTGAATTCCTTTTCGGCGACCGACGCGCAGAATTTCTTTGATAAGTATTATGTGCCTTCCAACATGGTGGTCGCTGTAGTGGGCGACATAAAGGCCTCGGAGGCGATGCCGATTGTCGAGAAATATTTCTCACGAATTCCGGCGCGTCCGAAGCCCGACACGGCCACGACGGTCGAGCCTCCGCAGGATTCTGAACGCACGGTGGTGTTGCACGAGCAATCGCAGCCGCTCTATCTCGAAGGCTATCACCGTCCCGATTACCGCAGCCCCGACGATCAGGTCTATGACGCGATTGCCGATCTGATGTCGAATGGGCGCACCTCACGGCTTTACCGCGCGCTGGTCCGTGACAAGCAGATTGCTTCCGACTCGGAAGGATTTACCGGGCTGCCTGGGAGCAAGTATCCGCAGTTGTTCGCGTTCTATGCGTTCCCCATTCCCGGGCACACGCCGCAGGAAATGGCCAATGCGATTCACATCGAGATTGAACGGCTGAAGAAAGAAGACATTTCGGATGAAGAATTGAAGATGATCAAGACACGTGCGAAAGCAAATTTGATCCGCTCGCTGGGGTCGAATGAAGGGTTGGCGTCGGAGTTGGGCATTTATCAGGCGCGTTATGACGATTGGCGGGAGTTGTTTCGCTCGGTCGATCGGATTGAAAAAGTCACCAAGGCTGACATTCGGCGCGTGGCGAATGAGACGTTTAACGCGGAGAACCGGACGGTGGGAATCATAGAGTTTAGCGGCGGGCCTCCGGGTGCGGGTGCGGGCTCGGCGCCTCCGGGAGGTGGACAGTGACGCGCCGCAGCCTCACCTCAGCGGCTGAAGCCGACAGTGGAAACAAGCCCCTTATCGCAGCGGTAAACCGCTGCGCCACCCAAAATCAAGTGCAACAGCGAGTTTTTCCGCACGCGCTGAAGCGCTGGGCTAAGCTTGGCCGCCCCTCCGGGGCTGGATTCTCTCGGGCGCCCATCTTTTTCTTAGTCTCCGTTTTTTTCATAGTATCTGCTTTTGGCTTCGTCGGGCTTAACACGCAGCTTTGGGCGCAGACGCAACAGGCGTCTCCGCAACCCTGGCAGCAGATCGCGATCCCCAAGTTGCCGGCGTTTCATCCGGCGCAGCCTAAGCGCATTGAGCTGACAAATGGCATGGTGATTTTTCTTCAGGAAGACCACGAGCTGCCGACGATCGACGGGGTAGCTCGCATTCGCGGCGGTGAGCGCTCGGTTCCCGCAAACAAGAGCGGCTTGACCGATGTTTATGGAGAGGTGTGGCGCACCGGTGGAACGAAATCCCAGACCGGCGATCAACTCGACGACTATCTGGAACAACGCGCGGCGAAGGTCGAGACCGGCGGAAGCATAGACTCGACGAGCGTGAGCTGGTCTTGCTTGAAAGACGATTTTGACGATGTGTTTCGCGTGTTCGATGATTTGTTGAGAAACCCGGAGTTCCGCGCCGAAAAAATCGCAATTGCACAGAAGGGAATGTACGACGCTATCTCGCGGCGCAACGACGACCCCTCGCAGATCGCCGCACGCGAAGCAGCGCAGCTAGCCTATGGCGCGAACAATCCTTATGCGCGCGTACCCGAATATGCGACCGTGGCGGCGATCACGCGGCAGGATCTGGTCGATTGGCACGGCAAGTACGTGCATCCGAATAACATTATCCTCGGCGTGGTCGGTGACTTCGATTCCGCAAAGATGGAAGCTCGCCTGCGCGAGGCTTTTGCGGCGTGGCCCAAAGGTCCGGCGGCAAGCGATCCTGAGATCAAACCCGACCCCGCGAAGCCGGGATACTACGAAGTCGACAAGACGGACGTGAATCAAAGCGATATTCAAATGGTGGCGCTCGGTATTACGCGCAAGAGTCCCGATTACTTTGCCGCTTCTGTCTTCAACGAAGCTTTCGGTGGAGGATTTTCGTCGCGCCTGTTCAACGACATTCGCACCACCAGGGGTCTTGCCTATGCCGTTGGAGGCGGCGTGGGCGCGGGATGGGATCATCCCGGCGTTTTGCGAATGATGGTGCGCACCAAAAGCAAAACCACTGTCGAATCGATTAAGGCCCTTGATGAAGACATGGCCGACCTGCCCAAGCGCCCTATCGAAGATGAGGAGATCAAGCGCGCCAAAGACGCGATTCTGAACTCATTTGTCTTCCATTTCGATTCGCCGGAGAAAGTTCTGCAGGAACAGATGTCCTACGAGTTTTACGGCTATCCGTCGGATTTTCTGGAAACTTTTCAGAAGCAAATTGAAAAAGTCACAAAAGAAGATGTTGCGCGAGTGGCGGCGAAGTATATCCACCCGGATCAGATGGCTGTGCTGGTGGTGGGCAACGCCGGCGAATTCGACAAGCCGTTATCGTCGCTGGGCGCGGTCACAAAACTAGACATTGCGATTCCGGCTGCGCCTGCGGGGCTGTTGCCGGAGCATGGCGAGCATCCGTAGTTTCCGGTGTAGTGTCCGGCGGCGCTTGTTGTTCAACTTCTGGCCCAATTCTGGTCGATGGCGCGCCATCGCCGTACAATAAGCTCATGACGGACTCATTCATTATCGCTGGCAGGCAATTCCGTTCCCGTTTGATTGTTGGGACTGGGAAATACAAATCATTTCAGGAGACGGCTCGAGCGCTCGAAGCTAGCGGCGCGGACATGGTGACGGTCGCCGTGCGCCGGGTGAATCTTGACCGCAGCAAGGAATCGCTGCTCGATTACATTGACGTTAATAAATATTTCCTGCTTCCGAATACTGCCGGCTGTTATACGGCCGATGACACGATCCGCACGGCCCGGCTGGCGCGCGAGGTCGGGCTCTCCGACTGGGTCAAGCTGGAAGTGATTGGCGATCAGGCCACGCTGTATCCCGATGTGCAAGCGACGCTCGAAGCCACGCGCGTGCTGGCGAAAGAGGGATTCACGGTGCTGGCTTATACGTCCGATGACATCGTCTTTGCCAAGCGCCTCGTTGATGCCGGGGCCTCAGCGGTGATGCCACTGGGCGCGCCGATCGGCAGCGGGCTGGGGATTCAGAACTCCGCTAACCTGCGAATTCTGAGAGAGCTCATCACCGGAGTGCCGCTGATTGTGGACGCGGGCGTAGGAACGGCTTCCGATGCTGCCATTGCCATGGAACTGGGCTACGACGCGGTGCTCATGAACACTGGCATCGCCGGGGCGCAGGAGCCTGTGCTGATGGCTGAGGCTATGAAGAACGCCGTGCTCGCGGGGCGGCAGGCGTACCTGGCGGGACGAATGCCGCGCAAGCTCTATGCAACGGCGAGTTCTCCGCTGGAGGGCGTGGTGCGGTAGATGACAGTGGGGCAGACTCGCGAGGTACTTGGGGTACTGTCCTAATTAGGATTTTCGTAGCCTGGTCATCGACTTACCGGCAAAATCGTCGAAACCGGGGCTTGACAGATTCCTAGAGCATCTTCACGCCGTCAATGTGGATCTTGTCGCCGTCGATGTGTCCGGTGACGGCTACGTGATGGCCATAGTGTTCCTTGATGGAATCGGGATTGTCCACGATGAGGATCTTCTGGTCTTTATCGGTGACAATCACGGCACTGGCGCCCTTTTCAATGCACTTCTTTGTGCATTCAGCCGCGTTCGCGTTCGCTCCTTTAACGCCACACTTGGAGTCGCTGACCCAGCCATTCACGGTCTGATCGCTGGCGGCAAAGGAGACCGAAGCCGTCATCAATACAATCAAGACACCGGCAAGTAACAACAATAGGGTTTTTCGCATGTCATCCTCCTTGGGATTTGTCCCTTCTTGGGATGCGATCTTTGTCCTTGTCCTTGCACTGTATCACAGGAGGAGCGGTCGCGCGGGCCGCGAAAGGGCGTGGAGCGATAACTCGAAGCTTGCAGCTTACTTGACGTTCTTCTGTGCGCGACCGGTGGGCGGGGATGGCTTCTGCGAGGTATCGGGGCCGACCAGAATAACTTCTCCAGGCCGTGTGTAGTGGAGTTGCTCGCGCGCTTCCTTTTCGATGGCGGCAGGATCGGTCTTCAGCGCTTTGATCTGATTGACGTATTGACCATTTTCCTTCTGCAGGCGCTCGACTTCGTTCCGCAACGCCTGCAACTCGGCTCGCTTCTGGCGGTAGACTACCATGCCGTTGGCTCCGAACATGGCATGCAGCAGTAATCCAACGATAAGAGCAATGGCGGCGAGAGTTCCCAGACGACGCCACTCCGAAGCCAGCCACGACCATGCTGGGCGCGTGCGCTCGATCCAACGCGCCGCAGCAGCCTCAGCCTTTGGACCGTGACCCATTGCCTGATCTATTGCCTGACCTATGGTTTGATCCACGGCCTGACCAATGACCGCGCGCAGGCCTTCATCTCCGCGTGGAAGGATGCGTAATCGCGATGGTTCTTTTGATCCTGGCGCTCCTAATTTGAAACCCATGCTTTCACTGCCGCACTCAACTTCTGCATTAACTTCTGTATTAACTATGCGAGACCTTCGCGTGGCCGCGTCGCCCGCCAGAGGCGCACGATTCCGTCGGCGCGGACGAGTTTTGACCCCGCCAGTTCACTTCCGTGGCAAAGTTGATGCCATGGAATTCCACCAGATTGCAATGTAACTTCTTAGTAAACGTCGCTTTCACTTCCGGCGTCAAGCGGAAGTTCTCCCTTAAAGAATAGTAGGAACCAACATTGGCAAATGGTTGTGCCCGTTGCTCTCAACGTCGATTTCCGCTTGGCCATCCGCCCATACGGAGGCGCCGAATTTGATTTGCGTTGCTATCGACTGCGCTCGTATGCTTCCACTGGAAACCCCATTGAAACCTTGGTTGCTCGACTTTATATGACCGACAAAACAATGGTTCTTACGACGTGTGGCTCGCTCGAAGAGGCTAGGACGATCGCGCGTGCGCTGGTTGATCGCCAATTGGCCGCGTGCGTCAACATCGTTCCACAGGTTGAATCGGTTTATCGCTGGCAAGGCGACGTCGAAACGGCAACGGAGTTTATGCTGCTCATCAAGACAGCGGCAGAGGCTTTTGATCGCGTTCGCGACGCCTTGATTGAGTTGCACTCGTACGAACTTCCGGAGTGCATAGAAATTGGTATCGAAGATGGCAGCGCGGCGTATCTGGAGTGGATTGGAGAATCGGTGCGCTGAGGATTGAGTGATGGAGCGCCGGGCGTCCTCGCCCGACCCGCAAAAATCTTGGACGGGCGAGACGCCCGTTCCTCCACAAGCGGCTAGATCGCTGCCAGCCCCTGGTCCAGGTCGGCGATGATGTCGTCCACATCTTCGATGCCCACCGAGATGCGGACCATGCCATCGGTGATGCCTATTTTTCGGCGGCCTTCTTCGCCGATGCCCGCATGCGTCATGGTCGCGGGATGCGAAATCAGAGTCTCGACTCCGCCTAGAGATTCGGCGAGGCAACAAACACGCACCTTGCGCAGCATCTTGTTGGCGTTCGCGAGCGATCCGGTTTCGAAGGCGATCATCGAGCCGAAGCCGGACATTTGGCGCTTGGCCAATCCGTGCTGCGGATGATCGGGCAATCCGGGATAGAAAACCTTCTGCACTTTTTTGTGTTTTGAAAGATAGCCGGCGACTTTGCGGCCGCTGCGGTCGTGCTGTTCCATGCGCACGGCCAGCGTCTTGACGCCGCGCAGAATCAGCCAACATTCGAAAGGCGACAGGATGGCGCCAGCACATTTCTGAAGAAAAGCAAGCTTCTCCGCCTGCTCGGGTTTAGTGCAGACAACGACTCCGCCGAGGCCGTCGCTGTGCCCGTTGAGAAATTTGGTTGTGGAGTGAACGACCATGTCGGCTCCGAACTCAATCGGACGCTGGAAATACGGCGACATGAATGTATTGTCGACGACGACCTCAACGCCGTGCCGGTGGCTGAGTTCGGTGATGGCGCGGATATCGCTGATTTCCATTAGCGGATTGGTCGGCGTTTCAAGAAAAAGCAGCCGGGTGTTCTTCTGAAATGCGCGTTCGACGCTGCTTAGGTCAGAGGTATCAACGTAAGTAAAAGTTAGACCAAAGTTGACGAGGACCTGATCGAACAGGCGCGGGGTGCCTCCGTAGAGATTGTGGCCGGCGACGATGTGATCGCCGGCTTTGAGCATGCTGGCGATGGCATTGATTGCTGCCATGCCGCTGGCAAATACGCGCGAAGCCGTTCCGCCTTCGAGCGCGGCGAGGTTCGTCTCCAGGCGATCGCGGGTCGGATTGGATACGCGCGCGTATTCGTAGCCTTTGTTTTTGCCGATTTCTTCTTGAGCGTAGGTGGAGGTTGGATAGATAGGAGCGCTGACCGCGCCAGTGAGGGGATCCGGTTCTTGTCCGGTGTGGATGGCGCGGGTGGCAAAGCCGAGATCATTCTGCGGCAAGAGAATCTCCTCAGGACAGTCTAAAGACCGACCGTATCTTATTTGAACATGTCTGCGAAAACGCTGACGCACTCACCCGCGGTTAAGGCGCGATTGCGGAAAAAGTGTTTTCCGCGGCGGAGTGTCACCGCAGCGGCTAAAGCCGGCGCTGAGAACAAGCCGGTTGTCGCAGGTAAACCGCTGCGCCACCCAAGAACAAGAGCAAACCCGGCTTTTTTGCAGGCTGCCAGGGCCCAATCGGGTGCGTCTTTATATTCCGCCTTCGAAAATTTTCTTTGACAGATAGCGCTCTGCGGAGTCGGGAATCAGCGTGACTACGCGCTTCCCTGCTCCTAGCCTTTTTGCGATCTGTACGGCGGCGTAGACGTTCGCGCCGGAGCTTGATCCGCCTAGAACGCCTTCGCGGGCGGCCAATTCTTTTACCATTCCGAAGGCTTGATCGTCGGTCACCATCATCACTTCGTCGCACACTGAACGATCGAAATTTCCCGGGATAAAGTTGTTGCCTATGCCTTCCACTTTGTGGGGGCCGGGCTTGCCTCCGCCAAGGATCGAGCCTTGGGTTTCGACGGCCACGGTGTGCACTTTTGCCAGACGTTCTTTCAGAAAACGGGCGATGCCGGTGAAGGTTCCGGCGGTGCCGCAGCCCACGGTGATCGCGTCGACGCGGCCCTCCATCTGCTCAAAGATTTCGCGGGCGGTAGTTTCGTAGTGGTAATCGGTGTTGGCGGGGTTATCAAACTGTGCGGCCATGAAGGCGGTGCGATCAGTGGCCAGCAGGTCTTTAGCACGCTGGATTGCGCCTTGCATGCCCTCAGCCTCGGGAGTGCGTGTTACCTCGGCGCCGAGGGCGCGCATGATGATGACTTTTTCCTCGGAAAATTTCTCGGGGACGAAGAGACGTACTCTGTAGCCTCGGCTGACGCCGATCAGGGCGAGGCCTATGCCGGTATTTCCAGCAGTGGCTTCGATCACCGTGCCGCCACGTTTGAGCTTGCCCTCGCTTTCGGCGCGCTCGATCAAACCGATGGCGGCACGATCTTTCACGCTGCCGCCGGGATTCAGGTATTCGAGCTTGGCGAAGATATCGGCCGATCCCGGAGGGGCCAGCTTTTTCATTTGCAGCATCGGCGTTTCGCCCACGAGTTTGGAGACGTTGTCGCTTACTCGGAGACGCGAACTGATCATTGTTGTTGTGGAGGGCACACTCCAGAGTAAGGAACGGGAAGGGGCAGCGTCAATGCAGGGAGACTGTAATCTTGCAAATTGGTAACCTGGTAATCTGCAATCGATCCTGTCAGCGGGAGTGCTCTAGCAGGCTTCGGAAAAAGCGTTTTCCGGGCCGGAGTGTCACCTCAGCGGCTAAAGCCGGCGCTGAAAACACGCCGGTTATCGCAGCGGTAAACCGCTGCGCCACCCAAAATCAAGCGCAAGCCCGACTTTTTCCGCAGCCCTTCTAGACTCTTGTCATCGCAATCGAAGCAACGGAGCTACATCCTGCGGCGAACTGCAGATCCCTCGCTTCGCTCGGGATGACAATCTCTAAATTACGCTTTGTTACCCTGAGTAAGCCACTAGGGCGCTCCAGAAGCCCGCTCGGGCCCGGCGTAGTAGCCGCTTTTTGTGCGGACGCTCAATTTGTTGTAGCCGTGGGCGTGCGCTTCGACTTTCACTTGACGGTAGCCGCCCTGATCTTTTGGCGTTGTGGGTGTGTATCCAATCGTGTATTGGGTGCGGATATCGTGCGCCACGGTGCGGCTAATGGCATCGACTTCGTCCAGCGTTTGAGGGAAGAAAGCTATGCCGCCGGTCCTCTCCGACATGATTTGCAGCGCGCGTTTGGCGTGTTTCGGGTGCTCTTCTTTGTCGAGGATGCCAATGGCGTAGACGGTGGGGCCTCCTTCAGCCTGCAGACGGCGCACGGCTTGCTCAAGCGTCTCACTGCTCTCGTTGTCTTCTCCGTCTGTCACCACGAGAATGACTTTTTTCTCCAGCTTCGCGTCTTTTTTCAAGTGTTCAGCCGAAGCTACCACGGCATCGTAGAGGGCTGTGCCTCCGCGAGCCTCGATCTTTTCCAGCCCTTCTTTCAGCTTGTTGATGTTGGAGGTGAAATCCTGGTCGAGGTAATACTCGTCGTTGAAGTTGACGATGAAAACTTCATCGTTGGGATTCGAAGCGCGGACGAGATTGAGGGCGGCGGCGTTTACCTTTTGCCGCTTCTCGCGCATGGAGCCGGAATTATCGACGACGATGCCCATGGCGACCGGAATATCGTCGCGGCGGAATGAAGTGATGGTTTGCGGACGGCCATCCTCGAAGACGTTGAAGTCGCCTTTAGCTAGATTGGTAACGATATGTTGCTTGTCGTCGACAACGGTGGCATGGAGTAGGACCTCTTCGACCTGCTTGTGGAAAACGAAGACGCCGTTGTCGGTGGCGTCGGCATTCTGAGCAGAATCATTCTTAGGCGACTCAGGCTTGGGCGAATCAGGCTTGGGCGAATCAGGGGCGGAGTTTGAAGCGGGCGCAGCGGCATTGCCGGGTTGAGTTTCGGTTGCTGCACCCTGGGCGGGCGATGTTGATGCCGGCGGATTTGCCGAAGCGGATTGGGAGTATTGCAGCGATTGGGGACTTGCAGAGACAGAGAAAAGCGCTGTGAGGAGGAAGAAAATCAGCACAGAAACTTTATTGACTTTATTCCGTGGGCGCATAATAACCCGTCTTGGCGTAGACCTTGAGCGGCGGCAATCCTTTGGGCGGCAAGAGTTTCACTTTTATCTTACGCCATTTGCCATCGTGGGCTGGATTTTTAGGACGGTATCCGATGACATATTGGTTGCGTAACTCAATGCCGATTTTTGTAGAAACATCCGCCAAGTCGTTCGGGTTATCAATGGTAAAGGCGCGGCCACCGGTCAGTTCGGTGACATCGCTGAGCAGAGCCGGCCCCAGCCGCTCTTCTTCGGTCGGAAAATAGTGATCGTAGATGCCAATGGCATAGATCAGCACGTCGGCTTCCTTGACCATGGAACGTATCTCGCCCTCGGTATAGCGGCTATGGTTATCGCCGCCGTCGGAGATGATCAGTAAAGCCTTCTTCGGATACTTGGCCTGGCGCATCTTGGTGACGCCGAGATAGATGGCGTCCAGAAGAGCCGTACGGCCCTGGGGGATGGTGTAGAGCAGGCGGCTCTGGATATCGTCCACCGAACTGGTGAAATCGGCGATCTGCTCAGGCTTATCGGAGAACGTGATCATGAAAAATTCGTCCTGCGGGTTGGCGGTCTTGAAGAATTGGACTACCGCCTCGCGGGCGCGCTCGATCTTGCTGCTCATGCTGCCGCTCATGTCGAAAATTACGCCGATGGACACGGGAGCATCCTCGCTGGAGAATGTTTTAATCTCCTGCCGCTCTTTGCCTTCAAAGAGATTGAAGTTTTCGCGGTCGAGTCCGGTGACGAGCCGATTCAAGGGATCGGTGATCGTAACCGGCACCAACACCATGTTGACGTCCACTTTGTAGGGTTTGGTGTGCGCCCGGAGCGCAGGATCGATTAACGGCTCCTTCGGCTTCTGGGGCTGGATACGAGGCTGTATGTGAACGTCGTCGGTCGAAACCTGGGCCAGGAGCGGGAGAGCGTAGCAGGCAGCAAAAAACAGGAATAGAACGAACAAACTTAAAACGAACCGGACGCGAGCCGAGAACTGTTTGCCGGACAACATAGGCCCCACTAAATCCGCGTCGAAGAAAGGCAATCCGCGCCCCTTAAAAAGCGGGCCAAAATAACTCTATGAGCGGGATAGTAGCACAATCTCGAAAGAGTGTTGTCACTTTTTCGTCGCGAATTTTAGATTCCCAATTGGGGCAGAAGGTGGCTTTCTAATCTGTGCATGTTTTTTCTATTTACGGGTTTCGCCTCATACGGGAACCGGCCCAACCTTCCCTGCTACAATTCTGCCTTCTCCCTTTATGGCAGTTATTTCCCCATTTCGAGCGTGGCGCTACGATCCGGATCGAGTCTCGATCCAGAAGACGGTCACCCAGCCCTACGACAAGATTTCCCCCGCTATGCAGGAGGCCTACCACCAGGCCAGCCCTTACAATCTAGTACGAATCATCCTTGGCCAACGCCTGCCGACGGACAGCCAGACGGAAAACGTCTATTCCCGCGCGGCAGGTTCGTTCCAGAACTGGCGCCAGACAGGTGTTTTGCGGCAGGATCGCGAGCCCTCCATCTACCGCTACACCCAGACGTTTGAGCTTCCCGGCGGTGTTGCGGGTGCCGTTACCGGCAAGCAAGTCGAGCGCCGAGGCTTCATTGCTCTGGGGCGGATCGAGAACTATTCCTCCGGTGTGGTGTTCCGGCACGAGCAGACTCTGGCCAAGCCCAAGGCCGACCGACTGGACCTACTGCGGGCGACTCAAGCCCACTTCGGGCAAATCTTTATGTTGTATGGCGGAGCCGGCAAGGTGGATGCTCTGCTCGATTCGCCGGCCTCGTCGCCGACGGCGCCCGACATCGAAGTAACGGACGAGTATGGCGTGGCGCATCGCCTCTGGAAGATCTCCGATCCCTCGATTATTGCGGCGGTGGCGGTGCAAATGCGACAACGGAAGCTGATCATCGCCGACGGCCATCATCGTTACGAGACTGCCATCGCCTATCGCAACGAATGCCGGTCGGCAGCCGAGACGGGATCGGGTATTCCCGAGCCGTACGATTCGGTGATGATGACTTTCGTTGACATGGACGCTCCGGGCCTCGTCATTTTGGCAACCCATCGCCTGGTGTTCGGTTTGCCATCGTTTTCGGCCACTCAGTTTGGGGGCGTAGCCCGAAGATTTTTTAACGTGGAAGACGTAGACGCCGGCATTGACGCGGCGCGTGCCAGCGCGATTCTGCAGAATGCCGGGCGCGCCGGGACGGCTCTGCTGGCGGTCACTGCCAAGCGTTCGTTCCTGCTGCACACGCCCAAAGCGACTGGCAGCGTGGTGTTTGGAAAGCTATCGCTCGGGCAGCAAGCACTGGATGTAGTGCAACTGCACAAATGCGTGCTGGAAGGCGCCCTAAAGATCTCCGAGGCCGCGATTCGCGATCAACAAAACGTCTCCTATTGCCGCGAGGCCGCCGAGGCGCTGGAGCAGGTCCGAAACGGGAAGGCTCAAGCCGCGTTCCTGATGAATCCCGTGCGCATGAGCCAAGTCCGCGACATAGCCTTTGCCGGCGAGGTGCTGCCGCAAAAATCGACTGATTTTTATCCCAAGCTGTTGAGCGGTTTAACCATTTATGCTCTGGAGTAGCGGGCCGCAGTTCTCAGTTCCCAGTTCTCAGTTCCCGGTTCTCAGTTTTCGGTACGGGCTGATGTTACTGAGAACCGATTTTACTTAGAACCGGGAACTGAGAACTGGGAACTAGTTGAGTGCTCTCCACCACCGATAAGATTTTGATAAAAAAGACGTTGGCTACCGTACTGACAAGCTTTGTCCTTCTGTCTGCGGCGCCCTCCGCCATTCCTACGGATAGTGACAAGCGTATCTCCGTCTACTCCCCGGTCGCGGTCTACAGTCTCCCGGTTCTCAATCGCGCCGGCCGTGAGTATGTCGGCCTGCTCGAACTGCTGGAGCCCTTGGGGCGGGTCAGCAGCCAGTCCGAAGGCCAGCGCTGGAAGCTGCGGTTTAACGCCATCGACGCCGAGTTCGCCGCGGGCAAGACGCGGGGCCGTATCCGCGGCCGTGACGTTGATTTCACTGGGCCATTCCTCCTCGAAGATGCACGTGGACTCGTTCCATTGAGCACTCTGCCCAGTTTGCTGCCGCGGTTTCTGGGAGCCCCGATCAATTTTCACGAAAGTGCACGCCGTTTATTCATAGGCGAAGTAGCCATACAGCCTAGTTTTCGGCTGGACTCAGCGAACTCGCAGCTGGTTCTCAGTTTCAATGCCCCGGTGAATCCGATGATCGCCACCGAGCCGGGCCAGTTAAGGATGGTTTTCAAGCGCGATCCCGTCGTCTCCCCGGGAAGCCAATCTATTTCCTTTGACAACAAGATCATCACCCACGCCGCTTACTCCGAGAATAACGGCGACGCCGAATTAGATGTGACGGCCAGCGAGCCGCTGACGGCCGGCTTCAGCAGCGACCGCAAGACCATTACTATTTCGGCAGTTCAACCCGCGTCAGCGACGGCTGGCGTTGCCGGAAAAGGCATCGGAACTGGAAGTGCAGCCGGATCCCAGAATCAGGCACAACCTCCCCCTGCAGTGAACAACGCGCCGGCGATTGTTCATCGCCCAGTGGTTGTGGTCGATCCCGCCCACGGGGGCGAAGAACGCGGCGCGGCCTTGACCGACAGCCTAGCCGAAAAAGACGTCACGCTGGGATTTGCCCGCTTGTTGCGCCATGAATTAGAGTTGCGCGGGTTCGCGGTTAACCTGCTGCGCGATGCGGATACGACTTTAACTCTGGATCAGCGCGCGAATGCCGCGAACGTTGCTCACGCCGTAATCTACATCAGCCTCCACGCGGATTCGCTGGGGAGCGGCGCGCGGGTCTACACTGCGCTCCTTCCGGTCGAGGGACCGAGCAACGGAATATTTCATCCCTGGAATGCTGCCCAGGCGCCAGCTTTACCTCTAAGTCGAGAAGTAGCGGACGCCATCGCAGCCCAGCTGCAGAAAAAAGAATTCCCATCGCATGCATTTTCCGCATCTCTACGACCGCTCAACAATGTGCTATCGCCAGCGGTCGCAGTGGAGCTTGCCCCCGGCGAGAATGGCATCGACGACCTGACCTCGGCCAATTATCAACAACGAGCGGCGGCCGCAATTGCCGACGCCGTCGCTTCCATCCGCGACCGTCTGGGAGCACAGACGGAAGGAGCATCGGGCGATCGGGTCATCGGGTCATCCTTGTACTCGGGCCATCTCAAGTCAAAAGCCTTTGATGCCCGATCACCCGATGGCCCGGTCGTCATTAACCGATCACCCGATCTAGCCAAATCGCCCGATGCCGCGATGGTGAACCGATGATCCCCCGCTCCCTTCTGATCGCCGTAGCTACGCTCTTGTTGGTGGTCGTGTCCATGGGAATCTACCTTCGTCACATGCGCCGGCTGGCATCCCAAGTCGAGTCGGCTGCGGCCAACGCGTTGCCCGTGGCGCCTCCAGCCACTGGCCCAACCGAGGCTGTCACCCTGTATGTGGCCGATGACGCTGCTGGCATTCTCCGCGCCCAGGCGGCGCAGATTCCCCTTCCCGAAGGACGGCAGCAGCGAGCGGAAGAGTTATTGCGCGCGTTGTTGCGCATCTACCAGCAGCCGCGCGCTCTACATCCCCTGGCGCCGACGGCGGATATCCGCGCCATCTATCTGGTCGACCCAGGAGCGGCCGTAATCGATCTCAATGCAGCTTTCGCCGACAAGCACCGCTCCGGCATTCTAAGCGAACAACTCAGCGTGAATTCGCTGGTTGACACTCTAGCCTTGAACGTTCCCGGGATCGAGCGGGTCACGATTTTGGTCGAGGGCAAAATGCGAGACACGCTGGCGGGACATGCGGACCTGAGCGACCCGTTCGACGTAAGCGCGATTGAGCGGACGGGTAGTCAGTAGAGAAATCGGATCATCGGGTCATCGGGTGATCTCATATCAAAGGCGCCGAGCGTAGACCTTCACAGTTGTGAACGTCTTAAAACGAAAGACCGGACGCCGATCGATTGGCGTCCGGTTTTCTGAAGCTCGTGCTTATAGAAAGACCACTGGTTTAGAAATCGTGGTCTTCCGGCGTGCAGGGGCACAATCCGTAGCCGCTACCCAGGGTCAACCCGTAGGAGCACGTGGTCGCCAGGTTCGAGAGTTCAACTTTCCCGAGGTTCGCATCGGCGGCCAGGGTTTCGGTAACGAAGAACGGGCCCTTCTGAGTTGGAAGGTTCGTCGTTGCCTGAATGTGGGTCGCCCACACGCGGAGCCCGGGCACCGCGATCGGGTTGGTCGGGTCAGGGGTCGAGGATGAAACGACCTTGATCACGCCACGCGTTTTTTCTGCCCTGCCAGTAATTTCGTTGAACGTGAGCTGTTTGTTCACGGACTCCGAAAGCAGGCCATCGGCGGTTACCAGGCAAGCGCAGCACGACTGCAGTTCTTCGCTATCGTCGAAGATGTAGAAAGCGGCCCACAGTGGCCCGTTTTCCACGCCTTCACCATCCGTGGTGGCCTGGTCGCCATCGTTGATCGCGCGAACAACCGCATCCGGCGCGCCGGTGGTGTTGGCGTTCGAGTAATAGGTGACAAAATACACGCTGTTGTCACCAACGTTTTGAGCCAAGGCATTTCCTGTAAGCATCAGGGCCATGGCCAGCATGAACAACACAAATCCTAGCTTCTTCATTCGGTAGATCCTCCTGGTTGAGTGTGGCGCCTTGCGCTGGGGGAGGATCAGCTACGGACGCTGGGGTAAATGTAACCTTTTCTGAATCCGTTACAATTACCTACGGGAGTTAGTCAAAACAGTACGTCTGTTGGCGCTAATGCTTCTGGGTAGTGCCAAAGATGTAGTGCGGAAGATCGGCGAAAGCCAGCAACCACCGAGGGTTTCGTTACTTTCTATTTGAGCTGGCGCTTATTGTTGTGGAAGATCCTTTTGTGCGGGCGTTGGCTTAGCCGCCACCTTAGGATCGCCTGCCGCTGGCGCGGCGGGGGTAGTCGTCATGGCACTTTCTGGATTCAGCAGGTGATCGTGGCTGGGGCCTAATCCAAGTTTAATCAGAGCTCGCGCATCGGGAGTCGTCTTCGACTGCCACCCCTGATCGGCTTGATAGCGCTGCATCGCGGCCTGTGTGGCGCCGTCCCACGACCCCGACGGCTCGCCGTCCATGTAGTGCTCGCGGATCAGGGCGGTCTGGATTTCGCGGGCGCGCTCGGAGTCAATCACCTGCTGGCCGCGCTTCTTGGCAAGCTGTTTGGAGCCCTTTTTGGCGTGAGCGTTCTTAGTCTTCCGCGCCGACGCTGTTGAAGTGTGCCCAGTGGTCGCGCGCGCAGTCGTGGAATGTTTTGCCTTCGCCGCTTGTGTACTGGAGCGGGCTGCGGAAGATTGTGGCGCTTTCTTCGGCGGAGTCGTCGGCTCTGTTTGCGCGATGGCGTGCGCGTGCAGGCTGAGGCAGAGCAGAGTGCAAAGGCCTACTCTTCCCCAACAGCGCCAACAGCGAATTTGATCCGCGGAATGCATGGAGCAGACTTTTCAGTTCGCAATAAGAAACCGGCGAGACCGGCCCACATTAATGGTCTCCGAAAAGGAGATGGGATGCCAGTCTCGCCGGATTAATATATCGGTTACGGAAGTGTACCTGCCAGGAAAATCGTTCCATCCTGCGCCCTTGCGCCTCGCGGACGCACCAGGAACACGACATCCTGCCCGCTCTTCAGCGACGACTCTATCTTGGTAAAGTCGTCGGCATTATTCACCTGCTGCTTGTTCACTTCCAGGATCACGTCGCCGCGGTTCAGACCAAGATCTTCGGCGAACGATCCCTGCTTCACATCCTGCACCACGACGCCCTTGCCGGCAGCAAGGCCGAGACGATCGGCCATGTCGGGACTGATGCTCCGCACTGTGATTCCGAACTTGCTGGCCTTGGGAGCTTCCTCGCTCTGGCCTTCGTCTTCTTCGCCAAGTCGTGCGGCGAACAGCTTGGAGCGATCGGCGATGGTCACCGTCGTGTCTTCCTTTTTGCCATTGCGCACAAAGGCGAGCTTCGCCTTCGAGCCGGGCTTGCGGGAAGCGATATCAGCCACCAGATCGTCGCCGGTTTTTACGTCCCGGCCATCGACGGAGGTAATCGTGTCACCAATCTTCAGTCCCGCTTCGTCTGCGGGGCTGCCCGAGATCACATTCGATACCGTTACGCCCGAGCCGTAAATGCGAGCGATGGCTGGGTTCGGCTGCGCCGAAAATTCAATGCCGATCGAGCCGCGCGCAACGCGGTGCTCAGGGCCGATCAATTGATTGTAGACCGTTGCCACAGTATTCGAAGGCATGGCAAATCCCACGCCCGCGTACGAACTGGTTTCGGTAAGGATGGCAGTATTGATGCCGATCACTTCACCTGCCATGTTGACCAGCGGCCCTCCCGAATTGCCGGGGTTGATCGCGGCGTCGGTTTGAATAAAAGACTGGAACTGGCGGTTGGGAACGATATTGCGCCCCTTCGCCGAGACGATGCCGGCGGTCACAGTTTCCTGCAGGCCAAAGGGACTGCCGATGGCCAGCACCCAATCGCCCACTTGCATGCCGTCGGAGTTGCCCAGCTTTGCCGCCGGAAGCGCGTGATCGAGATCGATCTTGATCACCGCCAGGTCGGTCTCCTGGTCGGTGCCGATCAGCTTGGCATCGTGGCCTGGAGAAGCCGGGTTTTCATCCTGCAGCTTGACGCGAATGCGATCTGCTTTTTCGACTACGTGCCGATTAGTGACGATGTAGCCCTTGCCATCCACAATCACGCCGGAACCGAGCGAGCGCTGGCGAATGGTTCCAGGGTCAGGGCCACCCTGACCGGGTTGGCCGCCAAAGAACTTGTCAAAGAAATCCTGGAACTGGTTGTCTTCATCGCCTCCGCCCTGATCGTCGTCCTGGTCGGGATGCATGGAATGGCGATGGTGAGGATTCTTGATGGTCGACTCGGTATTGATGTTTACGACGCTCGGTTCGAGCTCCTTGGAAATCTGGGAGAACGTGTTCGAGAGCTGTTGCGGAGCGGGGATGGTGAGGGGTGTGGCGTCCGACGACTTCTGCCCTTCTTTACCTTTCACTCCATAGGAGATGACGGTGCCAATCAGAATTCCAACCGCTAACGTCGCCAAAATCGTAAAGGTATAGGCCCAACGGTTGGCTTTGAGCCGAACCCAAAAAGCGCTTTCGCGCGAATCCATTTCGCTCCTCCTGAAACTGTCTAACTTTTTATTATACCTTCGTCCACGCACACGCAGACTATTGAAGGCCACCTAATTGAATTAGACGCAGAAAACTCCAATCGCGTTCAGGCGAAATTCCTATACAGAAGTGTGGTGGCGGGGCTCTGCCCATCAGAGCCAGAGCTTAGATAATCTCTCTAAATTGTTCTGCGGTTACTTGATGATTTTGATGAATTCTCCCTTGGTGGTATAGACCCAGATTTCGTTGTCGTTGAAATCGGAGAGGTAGATGCGATTCCGAGTGCTATCGACGGCAATCCCGTATGGCGGGAAGGAAAGCTTAAGGAAGTCGGGATTTTGCGCGCCCTCGCCTCCCGGAATCGGGAAGTTCGAGCTCACCGTCTCATTTAGGCTGGCGATGTAGACGGTGCCGTTCGGACTGGCCGCTAAGGCGAAGCCAGAAGCAGGCGACCCGAACTCCTCGGGGCAGCTCTGGGACAGAAAGCAGGTGGCCCCTTCGAAATAGGTGCCGTTGGCGCTGCCCCAGGACAATGCGCCCGCTCCAGCCGAAACGCTGTAGATCGGGTTGCTGGGCGTGACGTTTTGAATCAACTGCGAGGGCCCAGCGAACGGGTTCGTTGGCTCATAGATCGTGAGATAGCTGTAGTCGTTAACGACGTAGAGATTGTTGAAGTTATCGAAGGTGATGGCAGCGGGACCGACAATGTCCTGGGTGATGGTGGCGCTGGTGTTTTGCACTCCACCCGTGTACTCAGAGATGTTGCCGTTGCCCGGTACGAGGTTGGCGACCCAGAGATTTCCGAACGAATCGATGGCAACGGCGGTGGGGGAACTGATGCCAACGGTGATGGTTTCGGAGCTCTGCAAGGTACCCCCTGGGTTGAAGACCAGAATGTTGTTCGCTCCGTTGTTGGCGACGTAGAGGTTGCCCTCGGAATCGAGGGCGAGGCCCCAGGGATTCTTGAGCGGGTTGGCCGCGAAGCTGAGCGAGACGAACGCAACAAGAGTGGCAACGATGGAGGTTATCCGTGCGAAATGGGTACGTGTGGAGTGCATGGCGGTTCCTCGTCGGTTCTGGATTGGGCTTACGGACTGCTTCTACTGACTGCTCATCTCTATAAGCGACGTTTCAGGGGGAATTCCCTCAGAAGATATTTTGTAAGGGACGATTTTGGATCGTTGGGGAGCGGCCTGCATCAATCGTCGACGAGTGATGTCGCCCAGCCAACTAGCTGATTCTAAATGATTTTAATACTGTAAAAAAGCGGGCATCCCTGGCTGTTCAGGCTTGTTCACTTTAATTTGTGTCGTACTCGTACACCGTCTTTCCACCGACCACGGTTTGCAATACTTTCGTCTCCAAAATCTTTGCGGGCGGAACGGAGGTGATGTCTCGGTCAAGAACAATGAAATCCGCGAGCATGCCCGGATCCAGCTTGCCTTTTTCCTTTTCGGCGAACTCGGCAAAAGCCGCCCCCGTCGTGTAGGCGGCGATCGCTTGGTCGATGTTCAGCTTCTGCGCGGGATAGTAGGTTTTCTTTCCGTCTTCGCTTTGCCGGGTAATCGCCGCATAGAGGCCGCGAAACGGGGTCACCGGTTCTACCGGATAATCGGTGCCAAAAGCCAGCGTTACTCCGCGGTGAAGAAACTCCGCCCAGGCATAGGAATGTTCGGCGCGCTTTGGACCCAGACGCGACTCGGCCCAGTTCATGTCCGTGAGCACGTGGCTCGGCTGCATGGAGGCGATCACCTTCAGCTCCTTGAAACGTGCTACCTGCTGCGGCGTGGTGACTTGCGCGTGTTCGATGCGAAGGCGGTAGTCGGTTCCGCCATCGACGGCCTTCACGCCGGCTGCCTTGGCCGCTTTTTCCGCCTCGGCAAAGGCATCGAGCGCCATCTGCACGGCTTCGTCGCCGATGGCGTGGAAGCCGACCTGATATCCCGCCAGCACGCGTTCTTTGGTCATGGCGTTCAGCTTGGCCGGGTCGTATTGCGGCAGGCCGCTATTCTTCGGATCGTCGCTATAGGGCTCGAGCAAGGCAGCCGTCTTCGAACCTAGCGATCCATCCATGAATCCTTTCAGCATTCCGGTGCGAAGCATGTTGTCGGAGGCCGGATGCGAGTTGCGCTCTTTGTTGAGGCGGTCGATCGGCTCGTCGAAGCTCAGCCACTCGGAGATTCTGGCGGTCAGCTTGCCTTGGCGTTCGAGTTCCTCGTATACGTGAAAGTCATCCCACTGCGAATAATCCTGGGCGGAGGTGACGCCGTGGCTGGCCAGATCCGCGAGCGCCAGTTCGATGGCCTGCCGCCGCTTCTCGGGCGTTGGTTTGGGAATTGCCGTCTGCACCAGTTCTTGCGCTTTCTCCCGCAAGATGCCTGTGGGAGTGCCGTTCTCGTCGCGATCGATCTTTCCGCCCTCGGGATCGCGCGTGGCCACGGTGACACTGGCGAGTTGCAAGGCGTGTGTGTTCGCTACTCCGATATGTCCATCCACGCGTTCTAGGTAAACGGGATGGCTGCCGGCGACTTCGTCGAGATCCCAGCGTGAAGGCAGGGTCTTGACGGGCCACAGGGTTTCGTCCCAGCCTTCGCCGATGACCCATTCGCCGGGGCCGGCGGCTTCACACTTGGCGCGGAGGCGATCGCGGAATTCATCGAGCGTTTTCGTGCCGACCAGGTCCACATTCATCTTCTCGAGGCCGGCGCTGGCCATGTGCATGTGGGCGTCATTGAATCCGGGCATGACGAAGTGACCGTGGAGATCGATGACTTGGGTGTTCGGCCCCTTCAATTTCATGATCTCTTCGCGCGCGCCTACGGCTAGGATGCGGTCGCCGCGCACGGCCAGCGCTTCGGCGCGCTTGCCTGCGCCGAACGAAGCGGTGGCGTCGACGGCTCCCGTGTAGATGTTGCCGTGGGTGAAGATCACATCGGCTTTCGGCTTCTGGTTGCTGGGACGAGCATTCTGATGAGTGTCTTGCGGGGCAACGCCGCTGCGCGCCGCCGCTCCCGAGACCAAGGTCAAGAGCAGCAGAGGACCTATGTGCTTTAGCGTCATTCTTTACTCTTTATTCTTTACTCTCTGACTCCGGACTTGCCTACTCCGGACTCGCCTACCCTAAGTTCGTTTACCCCCGACAATGTGAGCATTGTAAGCAGAATGCGCCTTAGGCCGAAGTCGCGTCCATTGCAGTCGAACCATTCTTGCAACGTGTGCGCGCCGCCGCCGGAGCCGCCACCGCCGATGGCGATAGCTTCGCGGCCGAGCGAAAGAGGAATGTTGGCATCCGTCGATGCGCGCTGCACCTGTGCCGTGTTGCCGAGGTGAGCGTCTACTGCGCGAATCACCTTGAGCAGCCGCGAATCCGGCGCGAGTTCGCCCGCCGGACGATTGCCGATCTCCACCACTTCACTTTGCACTACCTGCGGCTTTCGCGCACCGTGCTGCGCCGCAGCGCGATTTTCGGCCGCGACCGCCTGATCGAGAGCGGCGCGCAAGGCTCGATCCAGCCGGTCGATTTCAGCCATCGAGGTGGAGCGCAAATCGACGCGCATGCTGGCCGATTCAGGAATCGAATTGACGGAAGTGCCGCCGCGAATCACACCGACGTTAAATGTTGTTTTGGGCGTGGCAGGAACCGGAGTCCGGCTGAGGATCTCGATGGCGCGGGAGAGCGCAATAATTGGATTGGGAGTGCCGAAGTCGGTCCAGGAGTGCCCGCCCGGGCCGCGCATGATGACTTCAAAGCGGCGGCTGCCCAGCGCTTCGGCTACCACCGTGTCCGCTCCGGCACCATCGACGATCACGCTGTAGGCAATCGCATCTCGCCACTGTGAGGAAGCAAAAACGTGGCGCATGCCGCGCAGGTCGCCTTCGCCTTCTTCACCGACATTGCCGATGAATACAAAAGGGAGCGCATGCGAAATTCGCGACTTTGCGAGCACGCTGACCACGGCCAGCATCGCCGCAATTCCTGCGCCGTTGTCGGAGACTCCGGGGCCATAGAGACGGCTGCCCTGCTGTCGTACGTTAAGCGGGGTGGTCGCGGGAAACACGGTATCAATATGTGCGCTGAGAGCCACAAAACGCTTCTCCCGGCCGGGACGCACGCCAAACACATTGCCGACTTCGTCGATTTGCACGTCGATGAGGCCGAGTTCGCGAAAGCGGTCAGCCAGCCACGCGCCCCGTGCCGCCTCGCCAAACGGGGGTGCGGCAACGCGCGTAGCCTCCAGTTGCCACAGCGCAAATTGGGATTCCTGGGCGCGGAAGCGTTCGAATGCGGCGCGCACAGGCGGCGCGCCGGCGAGCCGTGCCACTTCTTCCTGCAGCGGGGGATACGAATCAGGAACTGCCACTTGCGAGATTGACTCCATCCTTGAGGTGCCTATCTTCGATGCGCTTATCTTATAACGGCGAGGGTGTGGAGACAGGGGCTCTGCAACATCCAAGCAGGGCTGATCCCGGCCACCACACGGGGACTTAGGATTAAGTGTCGGCAAAGGGCATTCACCACGGGGTACACGGAGTGCACGGAGGGCCCTGGGGTTAATCAGAACTTACTTCGCGCACGCCGCGCAGGAGAGGCTCTGCGGCATGAGCTTCGAGCATCCGCATGCTATTCAGGATGGTGGCTATTACGTTTTCATCTCCAACAACCGTGTTGATCATCAGGTGATAGAGGCTGCGTGTCGGCCAGTCGGCATTGAAGTAGTGTTTGATGTAGGCCATGCGCTCCTCGTCGACGTTCTCCACCAGGTCTTCGGCGTCTTCGCGAGTCTTACCCAGGGCCAGCAGGCGGCGAATTTTTTCGTCGTGGGGCGCATAGGTGAAGACTCGAAAAGTATCCTCGCGTTGGCGCAGGAAAAACGGGCTGCCGCGGCCGACAATCACCGCATTGCCTTCAGCCGCAATCGTACCCATGATTTCTTCCACCATAGCCATCATGTTATCGGTATCAAAGGCGCGGGAGTTGGCGAGTGGCATGCCCCGCTCATAACTCCCCCGCCAGAAAGCTTTCGATAAACGGTAGAGGCTGCTATCGACACGTTCATCGCAAGAGGCCACGGCCGATTCCGGCACTTGAGCGCGCAGTGCGATCTCGCTCGTCAGTTGCTGATCCCAGAGCTTCCAGCCCAGGCGACGAGATAGTTCGCAGGCGATGCCTCCGCCGCCGCTGCCGAATTCGCGTTCAATGGTGACGATGCGAAACATTGTGGACCTCCTTCCGCGCAGCCCCCTAAAGGAGCGAGTTTCATCGATCCTACGGTATCGCTGAAGAGGCTAAAGTCGTTTCTGAGCAAGTGTCACGCCCTCAGCGGCTAAAGCCAGATTCAAAACAATATAGTCACCGCAGCGCTGAAGCGCTGCGCCACCCAAAATCAAGTGCAAGAGCGAGTTTTTCCGCAGGATGTGAAGCGATGCCTCGATACGAATCGACAGCGAGACGAATTAACAGCAATAACCAATCGACAGCAACAACAAATCGACATGAACGACAACGATCGAAAACGAAATTTGCGGCGCGGCTCAATGAACCACCATCCCGGCCGGCTTCGCCTTTTTGATCAGGAACACGCACGGAATCAAACAGGCGATCACCACTCCGAGCACCCAGAAATCATCAATGTAGGCCAGCATGGTCGACTGCCGGATGACATTCGCCTGCATCATCGCATAAGCATGCTGCTGCGCGGTTCCAGGCCCGGAGCCGGGTCCAAAACCGCCGCCGGAAAAAACGCCCGTCATGCCGCGAAGCGCGGATCGAAATTGCGGATTGGCCACATTCAGGGTCTCTACCAGTCGAGCCTGGTGAAGCTGCGCGCGGCGTGTCAGGCCGGTGGTGACAAAAGAAATCCCAACGCTGCCGCCAATGTTTCTGGCGAGGTTCATCAGGCCCGACGCGGCATTGTTCTTGTCTCGTGGCAGACCCGAATAGGCGGCTGTATTGATGGGCACAAAGAGAAAAGCGAGTCCCATCGCCTGGTAGACGCGAGCCATCGTCACCGTGCGGAAATCCACTGCCAAATCGAAGCCGGTCATATGAAACAGCGAGAACGAAAGCATCGACAAACCGAAAAGCATCAGCCAACGCGGGCTGTAGCGCGAAAGCAGAAATCCGACGATCGGCATGCACACCATAATCGTGAAACCGCCCGGCATCAGCGCCATCCCGGACCGTTCGGCGGTGTAACCGAGCATGGTCTGCATGAAAAGCGGCAACAAGAGTGTGCTGCCGAGCAGGGCGAATCCGAGCATAAACATCAGGAAATTGGAGGCGGCAAAGGTTGGGTTGCGGAACAGATGCAGGTCTATGACCGGATCTTTCTGATACCACTCCCAAAAGATGACGAATATCAGCGAGACGACCGAGATCACGGTTAGCCAGACGATGAAGCGCGAATCAAACCAGTCGTCGCGCTGCCCTTTGTCGAGGACGACTTGCAGGGTCCCGAGGCCAAGCGCGACGAAACCGAGGCCGGTGTAATCGATGTGAGTTTCGCTGAGCTTGCGGCGCCTGAAATAGGGAGGATCCTGAATGAGGCGTGAGGTGAGCAAGAGCGAAAGAATGCCGACTGGGATATTGATAAAGAAAATCCAGCGCCAGGTGAAGTTGTCGGTGATCCAACCGCCGAGGGTCGGGCCGATCGCCGGTGCCATCACCACGGCGATGCCGTAGACGGCAAATGCCATGCCGCGCTTGGCGGGCGCGAATGTGTCGGCGAGGATGGCCTGCTCGCTTGGCTGCAAGCCTCCGCCGCCCACGCCTTGAAGCACGCGGAAAAAAATGAGCATGGCGAGATTGGGCGCGAATCCGCATAAACACGAACTGATCGTGAAGAGCGCGACACAGCTCATGTAGAAGCGCTTGCGACCCAGGATGGACGAGAGCCATCCGCTCAGCGGCAGGACGATGGCATTAGAGACGAGATACGACGTTAAGATCCACGTGCTCTCGTCCGTGCCGGCCGAGAGGCTTCCGGCGATATGGGGCAGGGCCACGTTGGCGATGCTGGTATCGAGCACCTCCATGAACGTAGCCAACGTCACCGTAAGGGCAATGATCCACGGATTGATCGCCGGACGCCATTCGGCGGCTTCATTCATCGTGATGGCAGCAGCACCCATGAGTGTCTCAGGTCATTGAATCATTGAGTCATTGAGACATTCAATCATTTGAGGCAAGTCGTTTCTCCGATAGGCCGCGCCTCTGACGGTTTAATCTCTCAATGACTCAATGGTTCAATGACTCAATGATTCAATGCCTCATTTGATCCACACCTTCGGCTCTACCGACATTCCCGGACGCAGTTCGTGGTGCTTGATCTCCCCTGGATCGAACACGATCTTTACCGGAATGCGCTGCACCACTTTGACGTAGTTACCGGTTGCGTTTTCAGCGGGCAGCAGGCTGAAGCGGTCTCCGCTGGCGCCGGCTATGGAATCGACATGCCCTTTGTAAGTCGTGCCGGTTGCATCCACCTCGATCTCGGCCGCCTGGCCGGGCCTGATATTTCTGAGTTGCGTCTCTTTGAAATTTGCCGTCACCCAGAGGTTCGCTTCGTCGAGCGGAATGATCATCATCATGACCTGGCCGGGCTGCACGTTCTGGCCAACCTCAACCGTGCGATTGCTTACGGCTCCGCTGACCGGTGCCGTCACTTTCGTGTACTCGAGGTTCAGCAGCGCCTGATCCAGGGCAGCCTTTTTCTGATTGGCGATGCCTTGAGCAGACTCGGCTCGAGCATGGATAAAGCGCATAGTCTCTGTGCGGTTGCCGGCGGTTCGAAGATCGGCGTTGGCCTGCTCCAGTTTGCTCTGGGCCTGTTTGATCTGTGCCGAGTAACTGTCAGCGCTGGCTCGCGCCGCCTGCAGGGTTGCGGCAGCGGCTTGAGCGCTGGCGACGGCCTGATCATATTGTTGTTGCGAGATTTCCTGTTTATCGATCAGCATCTTGTAGCGCACGAGATCGCTCTGTGCTTTGGTATTGTTGGCCTCCGCTTCCGCTACCTGCGATTTGGCCGCTTCGAACTGCTGGCGAGCCATGGCGATTCCGGCTTGCGCTCCATAGACGCCGGCCTGCGCTCCGCTTACCTGGCTCGACGTGCTTACGTTGTTAATCGGAATGTTGATGGATGCCGCCGAAGCCTGCGCCTCGGCGTCTTCATACTCGCCGCGCGCCTGCGCGACCGCGACCTCGTAATCGGCGGGATCGATTTCCACCAGCACCGTTCCTTTTTCCACGTACTGGTTATCCTGGACGTTGAGCTTGATCACGTGGCCGCTGATGCGCGCGCTTACCGCGTTCACGTGTCCGTCGATTTGCGCGTCGTCGGTGGATTCGTAGCTCGCCAGATAACGCCATAGAAAGAAAACCGCGACCAAAATTACGAGCCCGGCCAAAATCAAGCCCAACTTGGCGCGAGGATGTCCAAGGAACGCTGTCCGGCGCTGATAGCGAGCTTCGCTGTCAGGAGCCGGCTGAGTTTGCAAAGACTGCGACTGTGGAGATTGGGGCTGTGGCGACTGAACTTGTGGCGCACGCGTTTCCGCCTGCGGTTTAGGCTCGGCGACGCTGCTGGGTGGTTCCATAGTTAGACTTCCTCAGGTAAACTTCCTCGGCTTTGAACTCCTCGTTCTGAGCTTGTTTGAGCCCCTCAGTTACTTACTGAGGTCATTTGCTTTCAAGTATTCGCGGACGCCCTCTTCGGCTCTTCCGAGAGCACGCGCAAATGCAACCTTGGCCACATTGTGCATATACAGACTGGAAATCAGATTCTCGTGCGCAGAGGCCACAGCTTCCTGCGCCTGCACCACTTCCAGATTATCTGTAACCCCGGCCGAGAAACGGTCCCGCGACTGGGTGAGCGCCTGCTCGGCCAGATTAACCGAACTTTGCGCTACTTCGACCTGATCGCTCGACGACTTGAGGTCAAGCAGAGCGTTGCGGATATCCTGATCGATCAGACCGCGCACGTCGGCCAGTTGCGCCTCCGCCTGCCGCAGGCTGGCCTCGGCCTTCAGCACGTCGGAATGCACCTTGCCGCCTTGAAAGATCGGAATATTCAACGTACCGGAGACGAAATAGGTAGGCAGTACGCCACTGGGAGTTACGCCGATCTCTCCGTAATTCGCGTTCACATCGAGGGTTGGAAAATACCCGGCCGTAGCGGCGCTGCGTTCCAGTTGCGCGGCCACCAGCCGGTCATGCGCCGCTTTGTAATCGGAGCGCAGAGAGTATGCGCGCTGCAAGCTGGTTTCAAGATCGGGGATGGGAAAAGCCCGGTAAGGAGCCTTGTCGGCCAGTTCGAATTCCTGGCCAGGGGCGAATCCGATCACACGGGCCAGCGAAATTTTCTGCTTGGCAAAATCGCTTGTCGCAGCTATCAGTTGCTGCTGACGGGTCTGATATTCCACCTGCGCCCGGAGAGTGTCGATGGCGGGTGATACGCCGGCCTGTTGTTGTGCGACAGCCTTCTGGTAGAGCGCCTTCGCAGTTTCGACCTGCGCCTGCGCAGTTTCCACGCGAGCTGCTCCGGCAATGGCTTGAAGATACGCATTGCCCGTGGCCAGCACCACCAGATCGCGCGCGTCCTTGAGATTGAACTTCGCCACGCTTTCGCCGACCACGGAAGCGCGGTATTTCTGGATTGATTTCCAGTCAAAGACACGCTGGGTGGCAGAGGCACGCACATCAAAATACGAAAAAGGTCCAATCACGGGCGGTACTTTCCCAAAAGGGCCGCCACTCCTCAAACCCAGCGCTTGGAGGCTTTCCTTCTCCGCGACCTCCTGCACATCGCCGCTGACGTTCGGCAGCAGGTCGCTAAGCTGCTCCCACTTCTCTCCCCGCGCTTCGATGGTGTTGTATTCAGACAAGATGCCGGCGAGATTGTGGCGCAAGGCTCGCTCTATAGCGTCGCTGAAAGTCAACGGCAAAACTCCGGGGGTGGGCTTTGCATCCGGAACACTGCCAAATACCGGATTCTGTGCCGAGGTTTGAACCTGCGAAGTCGGAATTTGAGAGGCCTGGATCTGTGTGCTCTGAACCTGCGAGCTCGTACCGCCGGAACTCGCAGGCGCACCGGGAGTGGCGGCCGGAACTTGGGCACTAAGGTCAACAGTTAAGACAATAATCGACAGGAGGAGCGAAAAGAACTGGAAACGGTTTGCCTGCAAATGTCGGATGAGACAATTCGCGAATGCCATGAAGCCTGGGGCTTTCTCCTTATACCACCAAAATCTTAAGTCCTTTGGACGCTCTCTTGCCAACCTTCGATGCAAATTGATGATTCCTTTAGTGAAGCGCTCCGCAAAGCGACGACCGGCCCAGCTTCTCTGAAGCAACGCCGCAGAAGCATGGTGACTTCGGTCATCTTGTTTAACCCGGCCCTAAAGTCCAATCTTAAGATGCGGACCGAGTACTTCCCTCCGGTGACATAACACTGGCCGGGCCAATTCTGCGTATGAGCGAAGACACTAAACTGCTCTCCAAGGGCTCCGACTGGACCCGCCTGCTTACCGACCCCGACCTCGTCAGTCATCTCGGGAAACTGCTCCAGACCTACCGCGATGTGTCTCCGGAGCGACGCGAAGCCGCGTTGCTACAGGCGATGCGCGAAATCAAAGACGCCGCCATAAAAGCTCGTGAACAAAAGGAAGTGCAGCAAAAAGAACCGGAGAGGATAGAGGAAACGGTCCGGGAAAATGTGCCCTCGGTTTCCTTCACTCCAGATCGGTCAAATCTGGCTCCGTCAAACCAGGCTCCGTCAAACCAGGCCCCATCAGAGCCAGTTTTACCAGTTGCGGGTTTGGCGGCATCAGCTTGGGTCCCATCAGCTCTGGCTCCCTCAGACCAGGCTCCGTCGACTCCAGCCTTATCAGACCTATCCCCGTCAGCTTCAGCGCCGCCTGCTTCGGCTGCGTCAGTTTCGGCTGCGTCAGCCGCGGCTACATCGCCCGTCCAGCACGCCGACCTTCCCATGCCCCAACCTATGGAGCAAAGGCCTCCGTTCGAACCGGATGTGGTGACTCCGGAAGCTGGTCGCCGCCGCTTTCAGCGTATCAAATGCTATGTCGCGGTGGAAATCCACATTGAGGGCCAGGAAGCGCCAGTGTGGGGCAATCTGGCGAATGTGAGCCGTGGAGGATGCCTGGTCGAGACGGCGAGCGCCGTACCGGCAGGCAAGGTTTTGGAGATTGGATTGTGGGTGGCAAGCGGCAAAATCTGGGTGAAAGGCGTCATTTTGAGCGGAATAGCGACGCGCAGCGCGTCGTTTGGCGTTCGAGTAAAATTTTCCGAGTCGGAACTGTCGGAAAAGGAGCACCTGCGGGAGTTTCTAAAGTTCGTCGAGAATTCTGCCCGCAAGGCACAGAGCGGCAACGCCTACGTCACGCAGCTTAAGAGTTAAGCCGTACGCGCCAAAACCGTCAATCAGCAACTTTTCCAGCAGTCGGGGTTCATCTTAAGGAGAGCAGCTGTCAGCTCTCCGCCGTCAGCTCTCAGTAGTATCCTATTCGCTCAGAGCTGAGAGCTGGTGTTTCATGTCCTTCACTCGACGCATTTTCCTACGCAACGGCGCACTGGCTGTGGTTGGCACAACCGCCCTGCCTAGTTTTCTGACGCGCGCTGCTTTTGGCGCAGCCGATCCCGGACTTCGTACTAAACGCCTGGTCGTGATCTTTCAGCGTGGAGCAGGCGACGGCCTGAACATCGTTGTTCCGCATGGCGAGGCCAATTATTACGCCATGCGGCCGACTATCAATATTCCGAAGAAATCGGTGCTCGACCTTGACGGCTTCTTTGGATTGCATCCCGCGATGGCCTCTTTTGAACCGTTGTGGAAGCAGAAGCATCTGGCCATTGTCCACGCCGCTGGATCGCCTGACCCGACGCGCTCGCACTTCGATGCGCAGGACTTCATGGAATCAGGCACGCCCGGCGTCAAGGTGACCGATGACGGCTGGCTGAACCGCGCGCTTCACGAGCTGCCACGCGGTTCTGGAAACGACAAGTCCGCCTTTCGAGCGATTGCGCTAGGCCCCTCGCTGCCCCGCATTCTCTCCGGCAAGGAGCCGGCGGTAGCGGTCAACAATGTCAGCGATTTTTCGGTCGGAGGAAAAAATCCTAACGCCGCGCCGATGTCGAGCACCTTCGAAGCCATGTACGACCACACGGCAGACAGCGTGTTGCACGGCACCGGCACGGAAACCTTCGATGCGGTCAAGACGCTAAAAGCCGCCGACCCTGCCCACTACACGCCGGCGGCTAACGCCAATTATCCCAAGGGACATTTCGGCGACAGCATGAAGCAACTGGCGCAACTGATCAAAGCAAACCTCGGAGTGCAGGTTGCCTTCGCCGACATCGGGGGCTGGGACCATCACGTCAACGAAGGCAACACCAAGGGACAGATCGCCAACGTGCTCGGCGACTTCTCGCAATCGATCGCCGCCTTCTGGAATGACCTAGGCGACCTGGGAGAAGACACGGTCGTAGTAACCATGTCCGAATTCGGCCGCACGGCGCGTGAAAATGGCAATCGCGGCACGGATCACGGCCACGCTAACGTGATGTTCGTTCTCGGAGGCCCGGTGAAGGGCGGCAAAGTCTATGGCCGCTGGCCGGGGCTCGACCAGTCGCAGTTATACGAAGGCCGCGATCTGGCGTTGACGACGGACTTCAGGCTGGTGCTTGGCGAAGTGGTCTCGCGGTATCTCGGGAATAGGGATTTGAGGACGGTGTTCCCGGGGTTTGAAGGGCAGCCAGGGCAATTTGTGAAACTGTTGGGGTAGCTAAAACGCCGCTCATAACTCTACGAGCACATCACCGTTCTCAATTTTCACCGGATAAACCGCGATCTTAGCTCCCGGCGGCCCAGCCTCGCCGGTCTTCGGGTCCCACTCCCAGCCGTGCCACGGGCAAACAACTTTCCCTCCGGAGATCACGCCCTGCCCCAGCGGGCCTCCGCGATGCAAGCAGATGTTATCCATGGCGCTGATTTCGCCGTTGACGTTGGCGACACAGATGGTTTTGTCGCCGCAGGGGAATTCTTTGGCTTCATTGAGACCGGGGAGATCGGATTGGGAGCCTAGTTTGGTGAACATAGTCGTGAACCTAACATTAACATCTGGCAGTTTAAGCGGCCATCGTTGTTGTTGAATCAAGACATCGCTGTTGTTGTCGCATCAAGATATGGCTCCGCTACCGGGTTATGGTTGCTATTGCCCGCTCCTTGAGGGGCTTTTAGTTGCGAGGAATGTGCGGTATCGCTAAAACGATACCCTGATACGAGAGTACATACCTAAGTCTTCTTCTCCGCCCGCTCCAGGCATCCAGCCCGAAACGACCGTCCATCCAGACGATGCAGCCGCCCAGCCTGGGCGCGAGTGATCAGCGGATAGTGAGAAATCGTAAGCAGATACTCGGCCACAAACCACACCGGCTGCTCCGTGGTCATCCACTGCAGAGAATCAAATCGCCGCATATGGACGGGCCGCGAAAAAGTCCGCAAGGTCCGCTCTCCCCGCATATTAAAGTAGGTATCGAAATAACTCATCGCCAGTTCGCGGAGCGAACGATATACGGGCTCGCGATAGCGGCAGCCCGTGTAATTCGACTTGGCCAAGGCTCCCCAGTGCCCGTCATTGGAATTGGAAATGGAATTGGGGGAATTGGGGTAACGGTAAACGGCGATCACGTGGTCTGTGTCGTGTTCAGCCTCCAGATCAATGATCAGCGGAGGATATCCAATGACCCGCAAGGCGGCCGCAGCAAACAGCGCTCCTTCATAGCAATGGGAAGTGTTTTCGCGCAGCACACGCCGCGGAGACCATGCGCTGTCCGCCAGGTGATAGGGCATGTCGTCGAGCGCCCGCTGAATGCCATGCGGAGATTTTAACCCGCGCAGCTTGCGAATTTCGGCAGGGGTCAAGCCCCAGGAACCGGAAGGGTCGGTCATCAAAGCTTCCCGTCAGGATCAAACGATACTTGGGAATCGAGCGGCTGGACAACCAAAATAAAAATGGCCGCCCAATATGACGGCCATTCCTATCAACTGTGCTCCTCAACGCTTTTGCCGGCATGCACCGGCAGCCAAAAATCTACTTCGGCTGAGACTGCTCCGCAGTCTCTTCTTGCTGGCCTGCAGATTTCCGCCAACCGGAACGGGCGTCGTATCCCTTCATATCGTTAGCCACGACATCCGTTTTTGGCCCCAGATCTTTCTCGTAGACGACTCCATCCTCATTGACGATAAAGGTCATCACGCCAGAAGATCTGTATTCCGCAGGATAAGCTACGAAGGCAAAGCCACCCGTCATTTTGCCATTCACCAGGTAGCTCTTCGCGCCATTTTTACCCTGGCCCGTCAGGATGTGAAAGTAGTATCCGCGATACGGAACCGGAGTGCCTTCCTGGCTCTGGGCAAAGCTCCCGGCAACGGCTGTCGCTACCAGCGGGCCAATAGGGCTCTGGGGTTCACCGTTTGCGGCTTTCCAATAAAGGCCGTCCTGCTTGCCTGGATCGCTGAAGATTTTGTGCGCGTATTCGCCGTGCGCCGCCGAGTATTCTTTTTGCGCCGCTACCAACTCCTGGCAAACGCGAATCGTCGACATCTCGTTCCGCCCAATGCGCCGGTATAAAATTTCTTTCTTGCCCGCCTCGGTGTCGAAATACCACGTCTTCCCTTTATTCACGAGCGGAATCGGTGTAGGCCAATTACGTGCGCCGATATACAAGATCGTGGTTCCATCCGGTTCTTTCACCAGACGGTGCATTTGCTGGTATCTCTCCACGAAATTGGCGCGGCTCTCGGCGTCCTGGGCGTCATCTCCCGACGAGACGATCTGCTTTCCTTCTGGTCCCAGAATCTCAAGCATCGCTTTTTCGTCGTTATTCTTGGCAGCGGTAACCAGTGCGTTCGCTGCCTCATCGGCCGAGGCGAATGTTTTCTGGCCTGGTTGCTGCGCCAACGAACTCCCCGGTAAGCACATTGTCAAAACAACCGCGACCGCGGCGAGTTTAGGAAGATTTGCCCAATGAAGGCTTGCCCAGCCAAGATTCGCCCAATGAGATTTATAGACACTCAGCTTCGTGGGTCGCATAACATCCACTCCCTTCTCAAATTCTTACGCCCTGGTTTATAAACGCGAGCCATATTAGTGGCGACCGCCACCGCCATGACCGCCGCCGCCACCGTGAAAGCCGCCGCCACCGTGACCGCCGCCGAAGCTGGCGCTTCCGCGTGACGAATAGCTGCGAGCCTCTCCGCCGTGATCGTAGCCGCTGAATGCGCCCGAGTGTACGCCGCTCTCGCCGCGGGCTCCACCGTATCCACGAGCTGCTCCCCGGTCTCCCTCAAACGGCCGGGCTTGAACTCCGTGATTGAAAGCTGGGCCGTGTTCGAATCCGCCACGGCCGCCGGCCACTCCGCGATTTACGTTCCCCGCTACGCCGCGCTCGCCTCCGCCTCGGTAGTAGCTGTTCCGGTTATAAAACGTTCGGCTGCGCGAGAAGTATCTGCCGCCGCCATAAAGTGGGTAACCGTGATGCCAGTCGAATCCCCAATGACCCCATCCCCAGCCAAAACCGCCGAACCAGCCGATTCCAAAGCCGAGACCAAATGAAAAATACGGTCCGCCAAACCAGATTCCGGGATACGGATACCATCCTGGCCAAGCCACGATGGGATACCCGTAAATCAGCCATGGATCGTAGGCTGGAACGTAAACCACATCCGGGTCGGCAGGCTGAATTTCGATATCCGGGCCGTTCTCCTTTATGACTTCGTGTTGCTCGTTCTTAAGAGCGCCTGCAGCTTGCGCCTTGTGGCGCATCACCTGAATCGCATCCATCACATCCTGCTGCTGGTTGTAGTAGGCGTCACCAAGAGATGACGTCCAGGAAAGATTCTTGTCCATATTCCCCAAAACCGAGGGAAACGCCGTCAGCGCCTTGACGCTCGGGTCCCATGGTTGCTGATCGACAGCCTTGCCCAGAGCATCACCCTTCAGATCGGGGTGCGCCTGCACCCATCGGTCGGCCTCGACAACCTCGTCGGGAAATGTGGACGCCGCCAGGATCTGCGCCACCAGCGAATCGGGATAAAGCGCGATCGGCGCCACCAGCCGCTGCAACTGTTCGGGACTCTGTTGTGCATAGGCCGGCGCCTGCGCGCCCTGCGATGGCGGCGGCGCGGCATCCGCGTCTTGGTCTTGCGCCGAGAGACCCGGCGGCAGGGTCACGAACAACAGCGCCATTGACAACACGAAAGCTAAACCCTGCTTACCTAATCGAAGTATTCCAATTCCTGCTGTATCTCTAAGAGTATTCATGTCCTGGAACCTCCCTGCGTTTCCTTTCACCCGAGGCCCTCACTATTTAGAGAGATGCAAAAAACCGAAAGAGGGCTGCAATTTTACTTTTCTAGACAATCCGCTAGCGCTACGCGGAGCTATTGCAGCAACTCCCCTAACTCGAGCGGAGTTTCCACTAACACGTCTGGAGGGCAATTCTCCAGCGTGTGCGGGGCAAATCCATAGGTCACGCCACAGGTCCACATGCCTGCATTGCGTCCCGTCGAAACGTCCACCGACGAGTCGCCAATCATCAGCGCCTGCGCCGCCGGCACGCCTGTTTCCTGCAATATGGTCGAGGCGCCCAGAGGATCGGGCTTCTTCGTGGGAAAGCTGTTGCCGCCGTAGATATGCACGAAGAAATCTCCCAGACCGAGAGCGCGCAAAATATCGCGCGACGGATTGACAGGTTTGTTGGAGAGCACCGCCATCAGCCGGCGCACTCCGTTAGAAGCCTGCGCCAACCCTGACAGCACTTCGGGAATCCCAGCATAGACCGTGGTATGGTCCAACTTGTGCTGTCGATAGTAGGCAAGAAAATATTCCAGAGCCCGCGGGAGCGAGGCGTCGTTATCGGTATCCGTGTCGCCGAGCGCGCGCCGCACCAGTGTTGGTGCGCCATCTCCTACATAGCTAGCCACAAGGTCTCCGTCAAGCTCGGGGCGTCCGATATGTCGCAACGTAGCATTCACGGAGTGAATCAAATCGAGGCGGGAGTCGATCAGCGTACCATCGAGATCAAACACCAGCAAACGAATCTGGTGCGGATCGAAGCGGCGAAGGAAGCGAATCATGAGAATTCAGGATAAATCAGGTCTTAGGTCTTAGGTGTTAGGTCTCAGAAAGGTTTTCGAAGGGGAAAGATTTTCCTGGCACCCAGGACCTGACATCTAAGACCTGATTTACAATGTTGCGGGACTGAAACTCTGTGGGGTGAAAAAAAGCGGATGGCCACGACCAAAGTCGATCCCAAGATCGTCGATCCCAAGATCAACGACGGCAACCTCGCGAAGAAAACCTATCAAGGTCTAACCGCTCCCCAGTTGATTGATGCCTATCGCATCATGTTCACCTCGCGCCGCATCGACGACCGCGAGATCATGCTCAAGCGCCAGCAAAAAATCTTCTTCCAGATCTCCGGCGCGGGCCACGAAGCTGTCGGAGTCGCTGCCGCGTTCGCGCTCAAGCCGGGCTACGATTGGTTCTATCCTTACTATCGCGATCGCGCGCTCTGCCTTACGCTCGGCGCCACACCATACGAAATGTTGCTGCAGGGCGTAGGCGCAGCCGACGATCCAAGTTCTGGCGGGCGACAGATGCCGTCGCACTGGGCTTACCCACGTCTCCATATCGTCACTCAGTCGTCTCCAACCGGAACTCAAATTCTGCAGGCCGTCGGCTGCGCGGAAGCGGGACGCTATCTTTCCCAGCATCCGAAGGCTGCGGCCAAGGCCGATGGCGATTATCGCCAGTTCAAGGATGTGGATTTCCACGGCGACGAAGTCACCTATGTCTCGCTCGGCGACGGCACCACCAGCGAAGGCGAATTCTGGGAGGCGCTGAACACTGCCTCCAATCGCCGCCTGCCCATTATCTTTTCCGTGCAAGATAATCAATACGCAATTTCCGTGCCCGTGGAAGTGCAGACCTCGGGCGGCAATATTTCGCGGATTGTCTCCGGCTTTCCCAATTTTCATTTCGAAGAGGTCGATGGCACCGATCCGGTCATCGTCTATGCCGCTTTTCAGCGGGCGGCCGATCATTGCCGGAGCGGCCAGGGTCCGGCGTTTGTCCATGCCCATGTAATCCGCCCGTACTCGCATTCGCTCTCGGACGACGAACGGCTTTATCGTCCCGACTCCGAGCGTCAGGCCGATGCCGCGCGCGACCCGGTGCACCGTTTGCAAATGTTTTTACTGCGCGAAGGTATTCTTGACGAAAAAGGAATCAACAAAATCGAGAAGGAGGTCGAAGAACAGATCCAGGCCGATACCGACCGCGCCCTGGAGGCGGCTCCGCCGCAGCCGGAGACCATCTACAACTTCGTCTACTCGCCCAATATCGACCCCACGTCATCGCAGTTCGAGAGTCAACCCGCAATCGGCGCGGCCGAGACCGCAGCCGACGGCAAAGGCTCTGGCGCTCCGACTAAGTCGTCGAATAAAACCATGGCGGATCTCATCAACACCGTGCTGCGCGATGAGATGCGCCGCGACGAGCGCATCATCATTTTCGGCGAAGACGTTGCCGATTGCAGCCGGGAAGAATATTTGAAGCAGAAACTGGTCAAGGGCAAGGGTGGAGTTTTCAAATTAACGGCTGGCCTGCAGTGCCAGTTCGGCTCCGATCGCGTCTTCAATTCTCCGATCGCCGAAGCCAACATCGTCGGCCGCGCCACTGGCATGGCCACACGCGGATTAAAACCGGTGGTCGAGATCCAGTTCTTCGATTACATCTGGCCGGCGATGATGCAACTGCGCGACGAACTGCCACTCATCCGCTGGCGGTCGAACAACGCCTTCTCGGCTCCTCTAGTGATTCGCGTCGCTATCGGCGGTTATCTGACGGGCGGAGCCATTTACCATTCGCAGTGCGGTGAGAGCATCTTCACTCATATTCCGGGATTGCGCGTAGTCTTCCCCTCGAATGCGCTCGATGCCGCCGGCCTGTTGCGCACCGCGATTCGATGCGACGACCCGGTGTTATTCCTCGAGCATAAGCGCCTTTACCGCGAAACCTACGGACGCGCGCCTTATCCCGGCCCCGACTACATGATTCCGTTCGGCAAAGCGAAGGTTGTGCAGCCCGGAACCGACCTCACTGTCATCACCTATGGCGCCGTGGTTCCGCGGGCGCTGCAGGCCGCGCAGAAACTCGAGCGCGAGCATCGCGTCAGCCTCGAACTCATCGACTTGCGCTGCCTGAATCCATTCGATTGGGATGCGATTGCCGCCTCGGTCAAGAAAACCAACCGCGCGCTGATCGCCTACGAGGACTCGCTAAGCTGGGGATACGGCGCCGAAATCGCGGCTCGGATCGCCGATCAACTCTTTCATCACCTGGATGCACCTGTGAAACGCGTGGCCGCGACCGACACGTTCGTCGCTTATCAGCCGATTTTGGAGAACGCTATCTTGCCTCAGGCGAGCGATTTGTTTCGGGCGATGAAGGAGCTGGCGGAGTTCTGAATCAGGCTCAGCCTTTGCTTGTTCTTCTCGCGCCGCCCGACCTCGCTCCAAACGTGAGCGCGTATGGGCCGCCGTCAAAACAAAGCAGCGCGAAAGCTATTGCCGCCAGCGCCAGCGGAAATTCGTAACCGCTTTTGCCCACCAGCCCATTCTTAAAGTGAATTTTCCAGATGACAACGCACATCTCGATTATGATCGCCAGCGAGAAAACGCGGGTAAGCAATCCCAGCACAATCGCAATCCCGCCAAAGAACTCCGTCCCGGCTGAAAGATATGCCATCCAGCCGGGCAAGCCGAGCGAGGCCACAAACTCCATGTGGCGATGAAAGCCTCCAAACAACTTGGGATAACCGTGCGCAATCATGATCGCGCCCAGAACCAGGCGCAGCACAAGCAAAGCCAACGGTTGAAGCCGGTTGAGCGAATTCAGACCAACCTCCAAATGCAGGTGTCAGGTGTCAGGAAAATCTCTTCGTCGAGAATCGTAGCAGCAGACAAGGTATGGACGGATTGACTCCGAGGATTCCAGTCTTTCGTTGAGAACTGAAAACTGAGAACTGACGGCGCCCTACCAGCTCGAATACGTGGTCCCGTCGTTGGCGGTAGCGCTCGAAGAACTATGCACGCCTATGATACCTTCTTTGTCGGTTTGATCGAGCGACATGATCGTGCCATCCGCGTCTTCCGTGGTCCAATCCTGGCTGCCCGTGATATCGTTCGGAATCTTCGCCAGGTAGCCTGCGCTCTTCAGGTCGTCGAGAGATTTAGGGTATTTTTGCTTGTCCAGAGTGTATTCGTAGATAAGAGCGTTCAGCGTATCCAGATTATTGCGAAGATTTTGCTCCTTCGCCCGCTTGATGCTCTGGCTGTAAATGGGCATGATCACGCCCAGCATGATCAAGAGAAGGGTGATCACCACCATCATCTCGATCAGCGTGAAGCCGTCGTCCCGTCCTGTAGGCCGTCTTTTCATCTCCCGCTTCTTATCTCCAGTTTCCATCTCCCAATGTCATCTCTCGCTTCACCAGCTCGAATAAGTACCGCTGCCGTCGCTCGCCGTCTCGTCGGACCCGCTGTGAACGCTCTTAATGCCAAACTGGTTCGGATCCCAGGCTTTATCCGGATCGTCTTCCTGATCCCAATGCCAAGTCTCGGTGCTGCCGGTGATATCTTCAGGAATGAACTTGATATATCCCGCCTGCACCAGATCGTCGGGCGTCTGGGGCGCGTGACCCTTGTCGAGCGAATACTTTTCAATGACCTCGTTGAGCGTTGCCAGATTCTGTTTAAGCTTGGCTTCGCGCGCGTGGGTGATGCTCCGGGTGTACATCGGCAACGCGATGGCCAGCAAGATCAGGATCATGCTGATGACCACGGCCAACTCGATCAGCGTGAAACCATGATCCCCAGCCGTTGCAGCCCGCGAGCCGGCAATGCGCACATTCTGATTGCGGAAGTTGAAACTGCGCGCCCTGGACCTGAACTTCATTTACCAGTCCTTATACTTGGTGCCATCTAGAGCGGTTCCCTCGGACTTTGTATACACATCGAAAACGCTCTGCCCTCCCCAGGAAGTTGAGTCTTTATCGTCCTGCATCGAGCGCAATCCCCACTCGGTCGACTTGGTCATCGGATCCACCGGAATCCTGCGCAGGAACTTCAGTTTCTTGCCACCCACATCGACGCCGTTGACCAGCGTGTCGAGATCCGGAGGATATCCTCCGCTGTCGACTTTGATCTGGAATGCGCCTCGATCAGCCGCGTCTTTGTAGCGATCGATGGCGTCGCGCATCATCCAGAGATCCTGGCGCAATTCGTGCTCCCGCTCGCGCGCAACCGTGTTTCTGGCGATCGGAAAGACTGCCCCCACCAGAATAAGCATGATGGCGGTAGCCACAATTAACTCAATCAGAGAAAACCCGCGCTCGCTGCGGTCCCCAGCCGATTTAAACCATGGCGGATTGGCGAAAATTTTCATTCGGAGCTGATCCGTGCGCGAACTTCGGTTTGGATGCAGGAGGCGCATACCGTCTTCACCTGACATCCACTTCAATAAGATGCGTCGTGACGCCGCGCGGGCTGCCGGCACTCCCACCTACTACCTACTGAATCGTAATGGCTGCCTGTGCTCCGCTCATGGCAATCGGCTGCATTGCCGGATCCCGGGCTCCTCCACGTGTGATGGTCAGAGCAGACTGTCCCGCACCCTTGGCCATGAATGTCAGCGTCATTACCGTGCCCTGTCCCGAAACCCCGCCCGCCCCGGGAGGACGCGTAGCGGTCACTTGCAGCGTCCCGGTCAAGGGATCGTCGCGATGCACCAGCGCCACGGCTTGCCCATCCTGGGACAGGAATCCACCATTAGAAACGTTAACCACCTCCAACTGATTGGGATCGTAGCTTATTTGCACCGGCACCGAATAGACGTTCTGCCCACCCGAAAGTATGACGTTTACGGCAAAGGTTGAACCCTTGGCCTGGGTCACGGTAGGCGGATCAAATTGAAATGTGCCAGCCACGACCCCCGGCTGAGTTTGCGCAACGGGCTTCGGCGCGCCCGGATTCGACCCCGGATAAATAGCGTTGCCTAACGCCGCGCCTGGGGAAGGGGCGCCGGGCGTGCCAGCTGGCGGGGCTGGATTAGCGGGCGTGGCTGGCCTGCTCACTTGCCTCAGCTGAATGCTGTTAGCCGTGCCCACGTCGAGCATATCGGAGGCGCCCGCCGAAATTTCAGGTCCGCGAATAATGTGGGGGATGAGCACGAAGACGATTTCGTTCGTAGAGTGGTCCGACGTATCCTGCGCAAAAAGATATTTCAGGATTGGAATCGAGGCCAAACCGGGAATCCCAGTTAAAGCCTTCGTCCTCGAGTCCTCCATCATGCCGCCGAGCAAGCTGACTTCTCCATCTTTCAGCCTGATCTCGTCTTCGATCTTGCGCTGGCCGATCACCGGCTGGCTGATGCCGCCGATGCTCACATAGGAGTCCACGTCCGAAACATCCATCGACAACTTCATCGAAATTTCCCGTCCGGCATGCACCCGCGGTGTGATGTCTATATTCACGCCCACGTCGAGGTATTGAAATTGCGTGTTAACCAGCGGGTTGATGCCGACTCCGCCAATTCCCGGCTGGAACGATCCCGTCGCCACAGGCACGCGATCCCCAATCTTCAACGTGGCCTTCTGTCCATCAAGCGCGCGGACCTGCGGACTCTGGATAACCTTAGTATCGGTATCGCTCATCAATGCCGACGCCGTCAGCTGCGGAATCGTCACCTGGAAGTCGGTGGCGTTGAGGTTGCCGAGCGAATTCAGGCTGATGCCATTGGACGTTGTCGAGGTAGTAGTTGTCGTGGTGCCGGTGGTGGTGGTCGGAGTCGTAGTGTTGATGTTCGGCTGCAGCGCCACGGAAACGCTGGTCGGAGGATTGATGCCAAGCGTGTGCGCCTTGTCTCGGCTCACCTGCATGACCGCCACTTCGATCAGCACCTCCGGCTTCGCTTTGTCGAGGTCGTCAACCAGCTTCTGCGCCAGCGCTACCTGATCGGGCGTGCCCCGCACCACGATCGCGCCCTGCGACGGCAGTTGCTGAATGCGGCTCACCTCGAGAATGGTGCGCATCGCGTTGACTACGTCCTGCAGTTCGGTGGGCTGGGAAAGATTCGATAGATAAAAAGTTTTGATGACGTTCTGTTCCAGCTCTTTTCGCTTTGCAGGAGTGTCTTGCGCCACAAATATCGTGTTTGGCGTCACCGGACGCCAAAAGGTTTTGGTCTCAAAGGAAATGATCGACAACGCTTCTTCGAGGGTCACGTTGTTGAGTTCAACATGCACTTGTTTGGGCACGTAATCGGGATCGAAAAGAACATTCATTCCAGCAAGTTTGCCGACCGTCTCGTAAATCACATTGGCTTTCTCCGTGACTTTGAGGGTGATGGGGACGTTCGAGAGCGGCGCCAATTCCACCGGCCCCTGCGCCGCTTCCAGCCGCCGACGCAAGGGAGTGGTTGCCGCCGCCTGCGGTTGGGGATGCGTCGCATCGTTGATCATCTGCTGCGTGCGACGCAATTCCTGCTGCGCGATGAAGGACGAGGGGTCGGTCATCAACGCCTTCTCGAACAGCGCCATCGCCTCGTCGAGTTTGCCGGCATCGCGCAGGATCTGGGCGCGATGAACCTCCGACGCCGCCGCCAGGAAACGATTCCGTTCATACGCGGTGCGATACTTCAGTTCTTTCGGTCTTTGGTCGTAGGCCTGCTTGAAGTAGTCAAAGGCGAGCTCGTAGTTCTGCCGCGCCTCGGCATCCTCGCCTTTTGCGTAAAGCGCCTTGGCGGAATCGACCTTCTTGGCGAAAACCAAAAGCCCCAGACAGACAAGCAGCACTCCACAAACAGCCGGGCGAATCAGGCGTCTCATCAAACCATCCTCATAAAATTCTCTCTCGCCGGCGGATGACCCGCATCAGGACCGGCCATAACCCCACAAATGCCCGAGAAAGCCAATCTCTCGGGCATCCGAAAGGCTGTTACCAGCGAAAAGTACCGGAAAATCGGATTATAACATTGTAGTAACTGGCATCCGAAGTCATTGGTACGTCGGTGTTTACACTCATTGGTACCTGACCTAACGGGCATTACCAAAGTCCCGGCCTCCCAGCCCTCAGCTCTCATCTTTTGGGGGGGAGGGCTGCCGCTGGCTGAGAACGTGAGGACCGGGAACCGAGGACTGTCGAACGCCTTCGTGTTACTTTCTTTTCAGCTTCTTTATCAGCAATATGGCCAAGCAGACCAGCCACCAGACACAGCCCAATCGGGAGAAAAATCCGCGTCGCCAACCTACTGCCTCGGGGGAGAAAGATGCTGCCGTCAATAGGAACGCGAGCCACAACTATTTCTTGCTAGAAAAATTCGAGGCGGGAGTAGTTCTGACTGGAACCGAGGTAAAATCCGTCCGCGCTGGCACCAGCAATCTCAAGGACGCCTACGGCCTGATCAAGGACGGCGAACTATGGCTGCTCAACTGCCATATTGGTCCCTACGAGCACGGAAACTACGCCAACCACGCCGCCCTCCGCACGCGCAAGCTGCTGGTTCACAAAGAAGAAATTCGCAAGCTGATCGGCAAGACGAATCAAAAGGGGCTAACCCTGATTCCTACGCGCATGTATTTCAAGAACGGCAAAATTAAAGTCGAGCTGGCGCTGGCGAAGGGCAAACAGCTCTGGGATAAGCGTGAGACCGAACGGCGGCGCACGGCGGATAAGGAAGCCCGCGACGCCATTTCGCGGGGAAGAAGCACCTAGCTACAGGCGACAATGCCGAAAGGCCCGTCAGACAAGGCTTTTCGGGTTGACACAGTAGGCTTTTAGTGTAGGATTGCCGACGGCGTACCGCCGGAGGATAACATGCACAAGCGCGTGCTCTCGCAAAATAGCCCTAATTTCTTCGCCGCCATTTTATTCCTGCTATTGTCCAGCCTTGGCCTGACTCACCTCGCATCGGCTCAGACCTGCACGCCGCCGCCAGCCAACATGATTGCATGGTGGCCAGGCGATGGCCACACACACGACGTTCAGGGTGGGCACACCGGCAAACTGGTCAATGCCATTTACGGAACGGGCGAGGTTGGCCAGGCTTTCAGCTTTAACGGCAGCAATGCCTACGTGCAGGTTCCCAACAGCGCCGTCTGGGGGTTCGGCACCGAGGATCTCACCATAGATGTTTGGGCTAATTTCACCGCGGTGCGCAACAGCGGTGACATCGGGAGGCTGGATAATGTCTTCATTGGCGACGACAATGGCCCGGAGGATCAGAACAAGTGGGTCTTCGCCCTGAGCGCGGGAGTGCTGACCTTTCACATCAATGGGCCCAACATCGGGCCGCAGTTTCTGGCACAAACGCCGTTTTCCCCAACACCGGGCACTTGGTACCTGCTAGCGGTGACCAAGGCTGCGGGCACTTATACGATTTGGATCAACGGCGTACCCAGTTCAGGTACTTCGCAGACGTATACCATCTCGATTCCTCGACCGACCGCTCCACTGACCATCGGTGAGGCCGAAGGATTGGGCTACTTCGATGGCCTTATCGACGAGGTGGAAATCTTCACTCGCGCCCTCGACGAAAGCGAACTGCAAGCGATTTTCAACGCTGGAAGCGCGGGGAAATGCAAGCCCGCCATACTCTCACCCTCGTCCTTTTCCTTCGCTCCGGAGGCAGTAGGCGTCACCGGTAAGGCCGAGACCTTCGCTTTGACGAACTACCAAAATGCCACCATATTGAATGTCGGTACCATTGCATTAGGCGGCACAGATCCCGGCGATTTCAGCATTGCTACGAAGACTTGCGGTTCCACACTGAAGCCACTTGCCCATTGCAACATAGCGGTGACTTTCACTGCCCAGGAGACTGGCCAGCGCGCAGGGCAACTGGTAGTCAACGACGACGCGCACAACTCTCCCCAAATCTCGCAACTCCTCGGTCTGCCGGCAGCCAGCCTCGCACCAGCAACAAAGAACTTTGGCACGGTAAAGACCGGCAAAACTGGTAGTCCGGTGAAGTTTACCCTGACCAACAACAATCAGGCGACCGCTCTTAACATAGGAACCGTCGCGTTTGGAGGAACCGACCAGGGCGATTTCAAGGTAAGCAGTACGACTTGCACTTCATCGCTGGCGGCTAAATCGAAATGTTCGATCTCGGTTACGTTTACCCCCGGCGCTCCCGGGGTGCGCAGCGGAGTGCTGACCGTGACCGATGATGCCAACAACAGCCCGCAGCAAGCCCAGCTACAGGGCACTGGGAAATAGTGAGATAGCAAACGCCAGCGGGCAATAGGGTCCCGCCAGCGGCGCCCTCGCGTTCCTGTCAAGGGTGGAAATCGACGGCCGTATTCGTCGCGGGATTTTCGCGGTTGAGTTGCGCACTCCCCCTCCCACCGTGGATACTAGACAGTCCCCATGAATACAAACCTTTCCTCCTCCATGCCATCTCAACTGGAAACCGATTGCCTGGTCGCAGTTGTCCTCGACCGCAGCGAAAAAGACGGCACCGATAAAGATAAGCCAGCGCCATCCATCGAGTGCACCGATGCCGCCGTGCGCGAAGCCGCCAAAGAAGTAATCGACAGCGGCGAAGTCACGGCCAAGGCGTTCGAAACCACGCTCTTGCACCACCCCGCCGGAGTAAAGGCCAAACGCCTGCTTCTATTGGGAGGCGGCAAAGCAAAAACCTTCTCCGCCGCGGAATTGCGCAAGCTCGCAGGCGCCGCCGTGCGTACCTTGAAGATCAAGAGTATCCGCAGCTTCGCCTTCGTAATTCCCGATGACGGTGTTCCGGCAGTTGACGCGGTTCGCGCCGTGGTGGAGGGCGCCATCATAGGCGACTTTGATCCTGGCTACTACAAGAGCAAGAACGGCGACAGGAGCGACAACAAAGACCAGAAGATCGACGCTGTGACCATCGTTGTTCCGAATGACGCCGCCAAGAAGGGCGATCAGAAGGCAATCGAAGCAGCCCTGCAAACCGGTCACATTGTGGGCGAGTCGCAAAACTTTACCCGCGATCTGGTCAATGAGCCTTCCAATTTAATGACGCCGAGCATACTGGCTGACCGCGCCAAGAAAATGGCGTCGGAAGTCGGCCTGATTTGCGAAGCCTATGGAGCCGACAAGATCAAGGCGCTGAAGATGGGAGCCTTCTGGGGAGTTGCCCAGGGCTCCGACGAACCTCCGGCGCTCATTGTTCTGCGCTACGATCCAGTGGGCGCTGCCGACAAGGTTCATCTCGGTCTGGTAGGCAAAGGAGTCACGTTCGACACCGGCGGCATCTCCATAAAGCCAGCGGACGGCATGGAAAAGATGAAATACGACATGGCGGGAGCGGCCACCATGATCGGCGTGATGCGAGCGATAGCCTTGCTGAAGCCAAAGGTGAAGGTCACCGCTGTAATTTGTGCCACGGAGAATATGCCCTCGGGCAAGGCTCAGAAGCCCGGAGATGTGCAGATTGCGATGTCAGGCAAGTCTATAGAAATCATCAATACCGACGCTGAAGGGCGTCTTATTCTCGCCGACGGCCTCTATTACGCCCGACAACTGGGCTGCACTCACTTGGTAGATGCCGCGACCTTGACCGGCGCTGTAGTAGTGGCCCTCGGCTATGTAAACGCCGGGATTTTCGCCAGCACCGACGACCTGTATGAGCGCTTCGCGAAAGCCAACCAACAAGCCGGCGAAAAGATGTGGCGCTTGCCGTTAGATGACGAATACAAGGAACTGATTAAATCGAACATCGCCGACATGGTGAACGCGGGAAGCCGCTGGGGAGGCGCGATTTTTGCCGCCATGTTCTTGAAGGAATTCGCCGAAGATACGCCCTGGATCCACCTCGACATAGCCGGCACCGCCTGGATGGAAGAGAACAAACCTTGGATCGCCAAAGGGCCGTCGGGAATAGCGCTGCGGAGTTTGGTGGAATTTGTAAAGGGTTGGAGCGCGTGATCAACGGCATCGCGGCTGCATAGTGAAGTGTCAATAATTACTTGATTTCGGCAGTAGGTCAGTTTGAGTTTCCCGGGGTCCCTCTCGCATCCTGTCTGGGGCATCATAGATCGAGTTTGCGAGGTGCTTCAATGATAGATCAGGGAAAGTTTCAAAAAGGACGAGGCTGGGCCTATTTGGTTGGAATAGTCGTTTTCGTGGCCGTGGTCGCGTGGAAATATGTGACGCGTTGAACGGTATTCTCATGACCGTCGACAAAGGCGAGCGCCCCCACGATCCAAACTAGATCGCCGCCGTGGAAGATGAAACTGGCCCACTACCTTGTTTTCTTTTTGCGAACCGATCGCGATTTGCTTTTGCGCTTCATACTTGGCAGTGGCTTAACCGAGACGATTTCCCCCGGACCGCGAGAAAATCCCTTGCGCGACGACAGGTCGGGTGGACCGCTAATCGACCCAGCATACTTCATGAACTTCGGCTCCGTTTTTTTTGGGCTGTTTCATGCCGCCTGACCCTTCACCACAAGATGTCCTATCATAAGAATATCGGCTCAATCGGAAAAAGCTCGAGGAATTGATCCAGGCTTTGTCCCGTCGCAACCCTGTAGTCTATGTGGTTTCGCGTTGTGAAAGCTGGCATCGTTCCGACGTTGTAGAAAATTCATGGATCTTGCCGCCAAAATCCGCACCATTCCCGCTTCCCCCGGCGTCTACCTTTACAAGAACGCCGAAGGGGAAGTCATTTATGTCGGCAAGGCTAAGAACCTCCGCTCCCGCGTCTCTTCGTATTTTCACGAAGGCCGCTGGGAGGACGCCAAAACCGGCACGCTGGTCCGCGAGGCCGTAGACGTTGACTACATAGTAGTTGCGAATAACAAAGAAGCTCTAGCCCTAGAGAATCACCTCATCAAGCAGAAAAAACCGCGCTTCAACATTCTGCTGCGGGACGACAAGACTTATCCCTACGTGAAACTAACTCTCGCCGAGCGCTACCCGCGAGTCTATGTAACCCGCCGCCTGCGCAAGGATGGCAGCGTTTATTACGGCCCTTACTTCCCTGCCAATCTGGCTTATCGAATCGTCGACTTGATTCATCGCCATTTCCTGATTCCCTCTTGCCAGGTCGATCTTACTCGCAGCCATCCCCGGCCCTGCCTCCAGTACTACATCAAGCGCTGCCTGGGACCGTGTGTGAAAGACCTGACCACGCCGGAGATCTACACCGAAGCCGTACGCGACGTGAAGCTCTTCCTCGAAGGCCGTCAAACAGACTTAGTTAAATCGCTGCGCGAGCGTATGTCCGAAGCTGCTAAAGCTCAGGAGTTCGAGCGCGCCGCCCGCTATCGCGATTTGATCTCCACGGTGGAGCAGTTACAGGAGAAGCAACGCATAGCGTCGGTCGAAGGCGACGATGCCGATGTCTTCGGGTATCACTACGAAAATCAGATGCTGGCTGTGAATCTTTTTCACATGCGGGCGGGAAAGGTCTTGGACCGTCGAGAATTCTTCTGGGAAGACCTGCCGGAATTTTCCGAGCAACAAAACCAACAAGACAAACCAGCCGATAGAGAGAAGAGCGTCGCCGCCAGCCCCGCAGCCGACGAGTTTCATCCCGGAGAATTCTTCTCCGCGCTGCTCAAGCAACTCTACTTAGGCCAGCCCTACGTACCCAGAAACATTTACGTCCCGGTGGACTTCGAGGATCGTGAAGAACTAGAGGATGTTCTCGGCGAACAGCTCGCGGGCGGGGGCGCCCGCGCCACGCAAGTGCACATCACCGTCCCGCAACGAGGAGACAAGCGCGAATTGATCGATCTGGCCGGCAACAACGCCAAGCAATCGTACGATCAGCGTTTTCGCATTTTGAAGCCCAACGCCAAGGTCATTCAGGAAGCATTGCAAGAAGCTCTGGCTCTGCCCGAACTGCCCAAGCGCATAGAGTGCTTCGACATCAGCCACATTCAGGGAGCGGAAACCGTGGCTTCGATGGTTGTCTGGGAAGAGGGCAAGATGAAAAAATCCGACTACCGGAAATTCATCATCAAGTCCGTAACCGGAGTTGACGATTTCGCCAGCATGAGAGAAGTTGTTACCCGCCGCTATAAACGGCTGTGTGAAGAGAAAAAGCCCATGCCCAGCCTGGTGTTGATCGACGGAGGTCTGGGGCAGCTTCACGCCGCAGCCCAGGCGCTGGAAGCGCACGAAATCATCAACCAACCCCTCGCCGCTATAGCCAAGCGTGAAGAAATCATCTATGTCTATGGACAGGAGGATGAGCCCATAGTTCTCGACCACCATTCTCCCGTCTTACATCTGGTGCAGATGATCCGCGACGAAGCGCATCGCTTCGCCGTCACCTTCCATCGCAAACGCCGCCAGATCAGAGACCGTGCCACCGAGTTGAGAGAGATTCCGGGAGTAGGCGAATCCACGACGCGGCGCCTGCTGGAACATTTCGGAAGCCTGCAAGCCGTAAAGCAAGCGGATGTAGCCGCGCTCTCGGCCGTAGTGACAAAATCTCAAGCCCAAGCGATACAGGAACATTTTCACAAGATAGGTGTGGGGACCGATTTCTGAACCGTCTAAGGCGGACGAAGCTCGACAGACTCTTGCGCAGCTTACTGCATCGCCCATTAGACCGAGCGCTTGTTCAATTGTGCGATTCGTCACAAACAAGCTGCGGCCGTTAGCGCTACAATTCCAGCCGTAGCTCGTGTTCGCAATCGAGCGGGAGGCCTCCATGCCCGTATATGACTATGTCTGCAACGATTGTCATGAAACTTTCGAATTAATCCTTACCCTGAAAGAACACGAAGTGGACGCGAAATGCCCTAAATGCGGCAGCAAGAACGTGGAGCAGGAAGCGACTGCGTTCTACGCCGTGACCGGCAAGAAGAGCTAGAGCACAAAGATAAAGTTCGTCGAAACTAAGCCGGCAGTAACCTTCGATGTCGTTTGGCGAAGTTCAGGGGATTCTTGCGCACCAAAAGAAACCGCGACTGGCTATCCTGAAAAGCTTGAACCCAGTCGTTTTGAGTGCTACCCTTCGTCGTCTTTAACCGGTGCCATTTCGTCCGGCCCCAAAAAACCACAGGAGGCAAGATGAGGAAAGCTTTATGGGCCACTCTGTTTGTCGTTACTCTGCTAACCGCGCTCCCCGCGGTTGCGCAGAATCCGAACTATGATTACGGACCGGTCTGGCGCGTCACCTACTACGAAATCAAGCCGGGTCAGTTCGAACCGTTCTGGAAAGATTTTCGCGAGAACCTAAAGCCTTCGTATGAAGCGTTGAAGAAGGAAGGCTTGATCAGCGACTACAAAGTCTGGACCAACGTAACCACCGATGGCCCGCACGATTGGGATGTCGCAGTCGGCTATATGATTCCGAACTGGGCGACAATCGACCAGCTCGAAGCCAAGGCCGCCACTATCCTCGCCAAGCATTACGGATCGCGCGAGGCCATGATTGAGGCGGGAAAGAAGCGTCAGGAAATACGCGAGGTGGTAGCCAGCAAGTTGGCGCGCGAAGTGATGCCGAAATAAAACCGAATCGCAGGGAAAGAATGCTGGCAAAAATCCCCGCCCAAGCACAGCTTGGACGGGGCACCCTTCTCGTCACCGTTGAGCCTATCTTCCCTGCAAAAGCTTCGTAGCCCTAAATGATTTGACCACGATCTGATTGGGTTGCATCCCCACTGGAATGATGGTGAGCAAGGAATATTCCGAGGGCTCAAATTTCTTCCTGGGGGTGCGTTTCTGAATTACGGCTAAATCTCCAGAGCCCGAATCCAGCACGAGCAGATAGTTCTGGCTCTGCGAAAGGGCGAGTCCGTCGGGATGCGTTCCCACAGGCAGATACGCGACTATTTTTCCGATATCGATGTCATAAACTGCGATGTTATTCGATCCGAAGTTAGAGATATACAGGCGCGAGTTATCGAGCGAGATCACCCCGCGCACAGGCTGGTCGCCAACCAGATAACTGCCCGAAACTTCGTTGCCCGTGGTCTCGATGATCGAGATGCTGCCCGCGTCGAAATTGAAAGCGACCAGTTCTCCACCGTCCGGTTTGAGGGCCAGGCTCACGGGAGATTTCCCGACGTCCAGAAGCGCGAGCAACTTGTCACTGTCAGTTCGGTTCTGGGTAACATTCTGCGCCGCTGTCTTCAGAGCGATGCTCGCGACCTGCCCCGATCCCGAGCAGGAAACGAATGCCTTGCTGGAATCGGGCAAGATGGCAACATCTTCGGGATGAATGCAGATGTTGATGGCCGAGCGCACGGCGAGGCGCGCCGTGTCGATAATGGAAACGCTATTGTCGGCTCGATTCGTGACCACGACAGACGAACCGTCGGGCGAAACGCGCGCGAGGCCTGGGCTTCCACCCACAGGAAGCGTAGCCGCTACATAGCGACGGTCGAGGTCGAGCACCGAAACATTGTCAGAGCCAGAATTGGCGACAAATGCCCGGTGGCCGTCGGGAGAAACATCTATGAAATAAGGACGGCCGTAGACTCCTATGGTGGCGACAACTTTATTTTCCTCCGCGTCGATGACACTGACGTTCGAAGAATCTGTGTTAACCACATAAACTTCATTGCGCTTAGGATTGGCCGCGACCCCTGTGGGATTAGTTCCCACCTGCAGCGTGCGAACCGGGTGAAAGCTGCGCAGGTCAATGACCGTAACAGTATTGCTCTTGCCGTTGGAAATGTAAGCATACTCGCGGTAGAGCGGGCCATAGCCGGGGAGATCGCGCTCGTGGAAATAGTACCAGCCGGCGGCCAGAACGAGCGGAACAAGGACGGCTGTAAAAAGAACTTTTCGCAAGAACGACGGTGCCTCACTGGGACTGATGAGATGGCTGAGATTAATCCTCTTAGCGCTAAATTACGACTAACGTTCTGGCAACGGGCAGAATTGGCCCTGAGAAAATCCCTCAGCATCGATGGCGAACGTGCGGTTGAACCTAGCGCGGTAATTCTCCCACGCCACCGCAGAGCTCATCTCGACAAGTTGCCGTTCCGAAAATTCGTCTCGCAACCTGACAAACAACTCATCTGTCACGTCCGCGGGAGTGTGGGTCAGTGCCGTAGCAAGCTCAAGAACTAACTTCTCTTGGGTATTAAATTGACTACTCGTTTCAAAATGCGCCAAGTCGTGCAGTTGATCCTCACTAATGCCGATTTTTCTGCTCACGGCAGAATGGATATCAATTCAAAGCGGACAACCCACCATCACCGCCACTTTGATTTGTGCCAATTGTTTCAGAATCGCTGGCACTGTACGTTGCGCAGTGCTATGAAGATCCATGCGAAACGCTAATTCGAGCAGTTTGGGATCGTAGGCACGAACTCGGGTTGCAAGATGAATTCGGCCCCGTCGCCGCTTTGTCAGCCAGTAAATCATGCGGGCACGAAATCCCAGTTCGTTATCGGGAGCACCCGTCGTGCGACTCATAGTTTGGACGCGTCCTCCTTAGATCAATCCTCTTGGATCAATCCTCTTGGATCAATCGGCCGAACTTGTCGCTTCCACGGAAACAGGGCCGGATGTGCGGACCTTGCGTCCCAAAACCGCTGCGATTTGCCCGACCTGCTGCATGAGCGCATCGAACTGATCGGGATACAGCGATTGCATGCCATCCGATAACGCACGGTCGGGATCGTGATGGACTTCTACCATCAGCCCGTCGGCGCCGACCGCAACCGCGGCTCGCGATAGAGGCGTCACTTTGTTGCGCTTACCGGTGCCGTGGCTGGGATCGACGATGATCGGCAGATGGCTCAGGCGCTGCACGGCGGGGACGATGCTGAGGTCAAGTGTGTTGCGGGTATGATCGGCGAAGGTGCGCACTCCGCGCTCGCAGAGGACGATGTTGTAGTTGCCCTCGCTCATGATGTATTCGGCGGCCATGAGAAATTCTTCGAGCGTTGCGGAAATTCCGCGTTTCAACAGCACAGGCTTGTGGGCTCGTCCGGCGCGCTTGAGCAGCGAAAAATTCTGCATGTTGCGGGCGCCGATCTGGATGACATCGGCATAGTGATCGACCAGATCGAGCGATTCGTAATCGACCGCTTCGGTCACGATAAGCAGGCCAAAACGATCGCGGATTTCGGCCATGATCTTGAGCCCTTCTTCGCCCAATCCCTGAAAAGAATAAGGAGAAGTACGGGGCTTGTAGGCTCCGCCGCGAAAGAACTGGGCTCCGGCACGGGCAACACGCTCGGCGATGATGAAGGCCTGTTCGCGACTTTCAATGCCGCAGGGCCCGGCAATGACGGCGAGATCAGAGCCTCCGATAGTTACCGTGTCGCCGTTCGCGCGGGAGTTGGAAAACTTGATAACCGTGTTATCGGGCTTAGTGTCGCGGCTGACAAGTTTGTAAGGCTTAGAGACGCGGATGACTTCCTGCACGCCCGGCATCTCTTCCAGCGATCCGGATTCCACTTCGCCTTTATTGCCGGTAATGCCGATGGCGGTTCGTTGGGCTCCAGGCATGGAGTGGGCGCGGTATCCGAGCGCTTCAATTTTCTGGCAAACGGCGCGGATCTGCTCTTCGGTGGCCTGCGCCTGCATGACTACGAGCATTGGAAACCTCGGGATAATAAGTTTAGCTTCCGCTGCAGAACTGGGCAAACAGCGGACAGCGGCGGTGGCCCAGTCCTCGAGGCCCCAATGACAGCAGCCTCTTGTGTATAGTCGTCCGTGGCAGGAGCGCGCGGCGGCGTACTTTGCGCGAGGCTGGATAGTAACACCGCTAACACAACAGTAAGAGAAGAGGCGCGCCAACGACCGAGCATAGTTACCCCGTATTTATCCTTGTTGGACGAGAAAAAGGCAAGGAAAATCGCGGCGCTGAGTGCCGCACTCGATTGGACGCTGTAAAATCATAAATTACCTATTACCGCACTATCCTTTATCCTTAATCATCTATGCCACAGGAAGACAAATCCGTCCCTGCCGCGCGCCAAGAACGTAATGAAGAACGCTACGATGCGCGGCGCATTGAGCAGAAATGGGCTGAGCGCTGGCTGAGCGATCCGTCGCTCTATGCTGCCGAGGCTCACCCTACCAAGCCTAAGTACTACGTCTTGGAGATGCTTCCCTACCCTTCGGGCGCGCTGCATATGGGCCACGTGCGCAATTATTCGATTGGCGATGCGCTGGCTCGCTACATGTGGATGAACGGGTACAACGTGCTTCACCCCATGGGATGGGATTCGTTTGGACTGCCGGCGGAGAATGCGGCGATCAAGAACAACACTCCGCCGAAGCAATGGACGCTGACGAATATCGCGGCCATGAAGGTCCAGATGAATCGCCTTGGCTTCGCCTACGACTGGTCGCGCGAAGTTACGACTTGCCTGCCGGATTATTACAGGTGGAATCAGTGGTTCTTTCTAAAGCTCTACGCGGCGGGGTTGGCATATCGCAAAAAGAGCAAGGTGAATTGGTGTCCGCAGTGCGCGACCGTGCTGGCTAACGAACAGGTAGTCGGCGGAATGTGCTGGCGGCATGAAGATACTCCGGTCGAGCAGCGCGAATTGGAACAGTGGTTCCTGCGGATCACAAAGTACGCCGACGAATTGCTGCGCGATCTGGAAAAGCTGCAAGGCTGGCCGGAGAAAGTCCGCGTCATGCAACAGAACTGGATCGGGCGCAGCGAAGGTACGCTCGTCGATTTCGAATTGGGTGGGACGGTGGGGCCGGCAGGATCGCAAATCACCGTGTTTACCACGCGCGTGGATACGATCTATGGCGCTACCTCGCTGAATCTGGCGCCGGAGCATCCCATCGTAAAGGACATCGTCTCCCGCAATGCCGAACTGCGCGCACAGGTGGAGGAACTCGTCGCCGAGCAGCGCCGCGCTAAAGAGGCCGGCGATATCGGTGAAATCGAGAAGCACGGAATATTCACCAGACGCTACGCCAAAAATCCTTATAACGGCGAAGCTGTGCCGGTGTGGGTCGCGAACTATATTTTGATGGACTACGGCACCGGCGCCATCATGAGCGTGCCTGCGCACGACGACCGCGATTTTGAATTTGCGGAGAAGTATAAGCTGCCAATCCGCCTCGTGATTTTGCCGGCCAGTACCGATCCCGAAGAAACTATGACGGCGCCGCCGCTGCCTTTTACGACCATGAACGGAATTCTGGTGAACTCTGGCGAGTTCAGCGGGTTGAGCTGCACTGAAGCGATAACTAAGATGTCGGCTCACGCCGATGAGAAACAATTCGGCAAGGCGACGGTCACCTTCCGAATAAAAGACTGGGGCATTTCGCGGCAGCGCTATTGGGGTACGCCGATTCCAATGGTCTATTGCGACAAAGATGGCGTCGTGCCCGTCACGGAAAACGATCTGCCGGTGATTTTGCCGGACACCGTTCCCGTCACGCTCGCCGGCGGGTCGCCGTTAATGAATGCGCCCGAGTTTTTGAATACAACTTGCCCGAAATGTGGCGGCCCTGCGCGGCGCGAGACCGATACCATGGATACGTTCGTCGATTCGTCGTGGTACTTCTACCGCTACGCCGACGCGCAGAATGACCAGGCGCCGTTTGATTCGGAAAAGATCGCGTACTGGTTTCCGATTGATCAATACATTGGCGGAGTCGAGCATGCCATTCTCCACTTGATTTATTCGCGCTTCTGGACGAAGTTCATGCGCGACATGGGACTGGTGAAAAACGACGAACCCGTGGCGCGGCTATTCACGCAGGGAATGGTCACCTACCAGGGAGCGGCGATGTCCAAGAGCCGCGGCAACGTCGTTTCGCCGGATGAAATGGTCGCCCGCTATGGCGCTGACAGCGCTCGCCTCTATACCTTGTTCGCCGCGCCGCCCGACCGCGACCTGGATTGGCAGGACAGCGGCATCGAGGGCATCCAGCGGTTCTTAGGTCGCGTGTACCGGTTCTACTTGCGAAATCCCGCAGAGACGGGGCAACCCGCGCCTCTACAGGGCGTGTCGTTGCAGCCCGAAGCGCGCGCGTTGCAGCGCAAGCTGCACCAGACCATCAAGCGTGTAAGCCATGATTTCGAGGGCCGCTGGCATTTCAATACCTGCATCGCGGCCATCATGGAACTGGTGAACGAGATTTATGGCGCGGAGGCGGTGATTGCTGCCGGTCGAGTTCCCTACTCGCTGATCTTTGATGTGCAGCGCAACATCGCACTGCTGCTGGCGCCTATGGCTCCTTTTCTGGCGCACGAATTGTGGGAGATGACTGGAGAGACGAGCAATCTGCTGAAAGCTCCCTGGCCGAAATATGATGCGGCGCTGGCGGCCGAAGATGAGATTGAGATTCCGGTGCAGGTGAATGGGAAACTGCGCAGCCTGGTGGTGGTGCCGGCGGGAGCGACCAACGATCAGGTCGAGCAATCCGCGCTCGCCGATGCGAAAGTGAAGGCGGTGATTGCGGGTAAGCAGATCGTGAAGGTTATCGTCGTGCCGGCCAAGCTGGTGAATATTGTAGTTAAGTAACGCCATTGAAGCATTTAGTCATTGAGACATTGAGTCATTAAAACCGCCGCGTCAACGGTGTTCAAAATGAGTCAATGGCTAAATGATTTAATGACTAAATGATTCCAATCTGAGAAACTCATCAGTGGAAACCCAATCCATCGTTGTCCTCGACTTCGGGGCGCAGTATTCGCAGTTGATTGCGCGCCGCATCCGCGAACAAAAACTTTTTTCCGTCGTCCTGCCCTTCAACGCCCGCCTGGAAGAAATCCGGAGCTACTCGCCCGTAGGAATCATTCTCTCCGGCGGCCCATCGTCGGTGTATGACAAAGACGCTCCGCTGGCCGACAAGAGTGTCTTCGAGCTTGGCATTCCAGTGCTCGGCATCTGCTATGGGCTGCAGTTCATGGTCTATGCGCTCGGGGGCAAGGTCCGGCCCGCGGCTAAACGCGAGTATGGACACGCTAAAGTCGAGATTCAGGAATCCGATTCGCAACTTTTTCAGGGACTCCCGCATTTGCTCGCGGTCTGGATGTCGCATGGCGACTCGGCGGAAGATCTGCCTCCTGGCTTCCGGCTGACGGCGAAGACTCCGAACGCGGTCGCTGCCATTGAAAACGCTGAACGAAAAATGTGGGCGGTACAGTTCCATCCCGAGGTGCACCACACGCCGCTTGGCTCCGATATTCTGCGCAACTTCGCCCTTAAGATCTGCGGCGCGAAACCCACGTGGACGCCGCAGCATTTCATCGATGCGACGGTGGCGCAGGTGCGGCAGCAAGTGGGCAGCGGGCGCGCCATCTGCGCGCTTTCCGGTGGAGTGGATTCATCTGTCGCGGCCGTGCTTGTCGATCGCGCCCTCCGCGACGATCCGGGCGAACCTGCCAGGAGCGGAGAAAGGTCGCGGCTCACTTGCGTCTTCGTCAATAACGGAGTGTTGCGCAAGAACGAGTTCGAGAAAGTGCAACAGAACCTGCGCGACAATCTAGGACTGCACCTGGTTGCGGTCGATGCCACGGAACGATTTATGCAGAAGCTGGCTGGCGTTATCGATCCAGAGACTAAAAGAAAGATCATCGGCAACGAGTTCATCGAGGTGTTCGACGACGAGGCCCATCGCATCCTGCAGAATGACAAAGAGGGCAAGAACAAAGTCGAGTGGCTGGTGCAGGGGACGCTTTATCCCGATGTGATCGAATCGCGCTCGGTGCGCGGGCCCTCGCAGGTCATCAAGTCGCATCACAACGTCGGCGGACTGCCCGAAAAGATGAAGCTTAAATTGATCGAGCCGCTGAAAGACCTGTTTAAAGATGAAGTCCGCCGGATCGGCCGCGACCTCGGCATGCCCGAGGATATTCTGCAGCGCCAGCCGTTTCCCGGCCCGGGGCTGGCAGTGCGGATTTTGGGTGAAGTGACTAAAGAACGCGCCGACCTGCTGCGCGAGTGCGATGACATTGTGGTGGGCGAGATCAAGAAGGCTGGACTGTATCAGAAAATCTGGCAGTCGTTTGCTGTGCTCTTGCCAGTGATGTCGGTCGGGGTGATGGGCGACCAGCGGACTTATGCTTACACCTGCGCGGTCCGCGCCGTGCATTCGGAAGACGGGATGACGGCGGACTGGGTTCCGCTGCCGTATGAGGTGCTGAAGACGATTTCCAATCGGATCGTGAATGAAGTGCGCGGGGTGAATCGCGTGGTGTACGACATTACTTCCAAGCCTCCGGGGACGATCGAGTGGGAGTAAGAAACTGCGGTTATGAGTCAGCGATTAGCAACTGCTGTTCTACGGGGCCTGCGTGTTTCTTCACTGCTTGCGGATCCGGCTTTTAAGACCTTTTCGATCTCTTCCCGGAGCCAGCGGTTTGCCGGATCATTCTCTACACTCTCGTGCCAATACAAATGGGCCTCGAGACGGGGCGCCTGGAGCGGAAAGGGATACACGCGATTCGTGTGATTCGAATTCAACGAACCCAAATTCACCGATCTCGAATTGAACGAACTTGAATTCCGCGAGCCGGCGTTTAAAAGTGCCGCGTGGCGCTCGGGTATGGTTAGCAGCATGTCGGTCAAACTCACCACCATGCAGGCGGTGAGGTTGTGCTGGCTGCGCAGAAAGACTTGCCGGCGAAATCCTCGCCGGCCAAGTTCGACATCAATCAGGCTGGGGCCGTGGCGACGCGAAGAGACTTGAATATGGCGCTGCGCGAGGTAAGTATCCAGGTCGAGGGTGTCTTTGATTGCCGGATGACCGCGCCTAGCCATGACCACGAAGGGTTCGTTCAGCAGCCATTTGTGGCGAATGCGGTCGCTCACCGTCATGGGGATATCGATGGCTAGATCGACCGAGCCACTGGCCAGTTCGGTCTCCAGGTCTCTGCGCTTGACCCGCGAGGTGGTGATTGACATTCCTGGAGCTGCATAAGTCAGGCGTTGCAGCAAGGGCGGAAGAACCAGCGCTTCGGCGTATTCCCACATCGACAGGTGGAAATTCCGGCGCGTGTTTTCGGGAACAAAATTACGGCTCTGGCTGAGATTGACTTCCAGGATTTGCAGCGCCTGGCGCACCTGCTCGATCATGTTTCGCGTGAAGGGCGTGGGTACCATGTGCGGTCCCTGGCGGACGAAAAGCGGATCCTGTAAGAGATCGCGCAGTCTTTTCAGCGCGTGGCTGATGGCGGGTTGGGTCAGGTTCAGTTGCTGGCCGGCGCGAGTGATGTTGCCCTCGCGATAGATGGCTTCGAGCACCACGAAAAGGTTCAGGTCGACCTGGCTTAAATGCACGCCGCATATATTACAGGATTCATAGGATTCATTAGGAGAATCTTGCCAAAGTCGCTAGGCTGGATGCCTGCGGGCCAGCTTTTGCTGTTTTGCCTATGGACTTCTCTCCTTCACCTAAAGCTCAGGGCTATGTCCAGCGCCTGATGGCGTTCATGCAACAGCATGTCCTGCCCTCGGAACCGGAGTATTTTGTGCAATTGCAGAATGTCTGCGAGTGGCGCTGCTGGAAGCAGCCTCCGGTTATGGAGACTTTGAAGGCCGAGGCTCGTTCCGCTGGCTTGTGGAATCTTTTCCTTCCCGATCGAGAGTTCGGTGCTGGCCTCAGCAACGTGGAATATGCGCCGTTGGCCGAGATCATGGGACGCTCGTCGATTGCTCCCGAAGTTTTTAACTGCAATGCGCCCGACACCGGAAACATGGAAGTGCTGGTGAAGTATGGTTCGGCGGCGCAAAAAGATCGTTGGCTCAAGCCCCTGCTGGCGGGCGAGATTCGTTCTGCGTTCTGCATGACGGAGCCCGGCGTGGCCTCTTCCGATGCCACAAACATGCAGGCTACGGCGCTCATCGAGAGGGATCACGTCGTTCTCAACGGCCGGAAGTGGTGGAGTTCGGGAGTCGGCCATCCCCATTGCCGGCTGCTCATCTTTATGGGCGTCACCGATCAATTTGCGTCGAAGTACCGGCGGCACTCCATGGTTTTGGTGCCGCTCGACTCTCCCGGCGTGAAGATCGAACGCATGGTGTCCGTATTCGGATCTTATGACCCGCCTTTCGGTCACGGCGAAGTCAGCTTCACCAATGTTCGAGTGCCACTCGATCACATCGTCGCCGGACCGGGCCGTGGTTTCGAAATCGCGCAGGGACGGCTGGGGCCTGGACGCATTCATCACTGCATGCGCACGCTGGGAGCAGCCGAACGCGCGCTTGAACTGTTGTGTCGGCGGTCACTCCAGCGAGTGGCCTTCGGCAAGCGCCTGGCGGACCTGGGCGGCAACGCTGACGTCATTGCCAATGCCCGCATCATGCTGGAGCAGGCTCGTCTTCTTACCCTCAAGGCCGCCTGGATGCTCGATGAGGTTGGCACCAAAGGCGCTCGCAGTGAAATCTCGCAGATTAAGGTCGCCGTGCCGAGTATTGCGCTGAAGATTATCGACCAGGCAATTCAAATCCACGGCGGAGGCGGCGTCTCTTCTGACTTTCCGCTAGCCGACATGTTTGCCACGATCCGCACCCTGCGCATCGCCGACGGGCCCGACGAAGTGCATCGCGCCTTGATTGCCAAGCTGGAACTGGGGAAATACAAGCCTGAAACCGCTGCCTCGTCATAACCCGGCGGCGCGAGTTTACTCAATCCGCTGCTTAACTATTGGGGTGTCGAAGCAGTCTAGATAATTTTCAAACGTTGCTTTGGTGGCACGCAAAGGGATTCGAACCAGCGGCTGATATAAACCTGAGCGTGAGCCTCGCCGCAGAAATGCCGGGCCGAGGGACTGCTGGCGGCATTCAGATCCCACTTGATCACTGCGAGCTTCTCATCTCCGCACTCGATCACAAACCAACGGACCGGATTCTCACTGACGGTCCCGCAAATCTCGCATTGGAATTCCTTCAGGCTCGACATGGCTTCTCCTTGGGCGACGTGTCGGTTGATGGCAGTTCGGCGGTTAACAGTGTCAGGTGACAGTATAGTGCGGAGATGCTCGCGGCATCCCACGTCTCGAATGTGAGACGTGGGGCACCCCGGCATTTCCGAATATAGTGACTGCCTCAGAATGAGAAACGCAGGCCGAGCTGGATCTGACGTTTGGGGAAGTCGGAAGTGAAGGCCAACGGCGTGCTTGATGTCGCCGCTCCACCACCTACAAGGGCTGTGCCCGGTTTTATGCCGCGCACAGTGAACGATGTGAATCCCGGCTCGAAACCGAAAAGTGGGCTGACTTCATTGTTCACACTGGCAAAATTTGTGCGGTTCGCGATGTTGAATCCTTCCGCCGTGAATTGCAGGTTCGACCTCTCGCCTAGTTTGTGTCCCCACGTCAATCGCATGTCGAGGTCTATGTAGTCGGGGCCGAGGCCGGTGTCGCGCGGGGCTCCAATGGGACGCTCGTTGGTAGTGTGATTGTCGCCGTTGACTTCTCCTCCGGCGAGCAGATTGAAAGGATGTCCGCTGTGGGCCTCGAAGATCGGGGCGAGTTCGAGACCCGACAAGATGTTCTGTCTCCAGGGACTGTCGAACACTCCCGCGACCACCAGCTTATCGCGCTGGTCAAACTCGGAAAGACTACGATCCAGATTTAGATTCGTAGGATCCTGCGGGCCGTAGTCGGAGTTGTAATCGGTTGAGGTGTCAAAGCCTTTACTGAAGGTGTAATTGCCAAACAGGGTGAAGTGCTCACTGAAACGCTTTTTAACTTCGACGATACCGCCTTCGTAAAGAGCGTAAGCCGCGGAGGTATATTGGTTGTTCTGCACAATCAGCGGATTAATAAAGCATTGGGTGGCGAAGGTGACTGGGTTGTCACAAGGCAGGCCGCCAGGCTCAGTGCCTCCCAGCGGGTCGGCGCCGGAGGCAGTCGTGTTCCAATTGCGATAGGAAACCGTCTGGCCATTAGCCAGAGTTACCGTGCTGAACGGCGCGGGCAGCAGATTAGTGTCAATCGCAACGGGCAGTCTTTGCGTGTGAGTATAGATGCCGCTCAGAGAAATTGAGAATCCGGGTCCGAGCTGGCGTTCGATTCCAAACGAAGCCTGCTGCGCTATCGGGGGACGATAGCCTGGTTGGTTCACGAAGAGGACCTGGAGTGGAGAGAGTGGGCCGGAATTGGTAACGTCGATGCCTAATGGGGCAACAGAAGCCGGCGTGATGCAGGCGTTATTTCCTGGGGTCGGAGTGGTGCACTGAATCAACCCCTGACCAAAGAGTGTCTGGAAAATGGCTGCCGAGCCGGCTATGCCCAGGGCCGAAACTCCACCAAGTGGATCCGCATAGATGGAAATCTCACGGTTGCAAGGGTTCGAGCCGATTCCGGGAATGATCGGGATGCCGAACTGGTTAATACCGCAGATCGCGGAGACGTTTTGAACCTGGCCGGCTGGGGTGCTGTTCTCGACCGCGGCCCTGCCCTTGCCCACAACGCCGAGGCTCAAATCAACGTCGGGAATCTGTGCATCCACCGGCCCGTAGAAGATTCCGTAGCCGCCGCGGAAGACGGTTTTGTGATCCGAGAAGGGATCCCACGCGAAGGAGACGCGCGGGGCAAAATCCTTTTTATACGTTGTTAAAGGGGCAAATTGCGTGTCCAGTTCGTAGCGGAGCCCGTAGTTCAGGGTGAAGCCTCGCGCTATTGTCCAGGAGTCCTGCCCGTAGAACTCCGTCAGGGGGCGATCGTAATTTCCGTATGTCGGATCTCCGAAGCCCTGCTGGTAAATCTCGGGCGCTCCTAACGATGCCGCTTGCAACGGGCTGAGGTCGGCTCCTCCCGGCGCAGTTATGCCGCAGGGATTCTCAGCCGCGGGAAGTAAGCACGGGCTGAGCACGAGCCCAGCGGGGAGCGTCCCAAAGACAAAGCGACCGGGGAAAAAAGTGTGAGATTCGGTGTGATTGCCGCGGAGCAGTTCGTAGGCTCCGAACTTCAACGAGTGGTGGCCACGAATGAGGGTGAAATTGTCGGTGAATTCGTAGCGGCGCAGAATGGTGATGTTGGGCAGGAAGATGTTGCTTCCGAGGTTATTGATAAACCCGGGAATCTGGAGACCCACTTCTCCCGGTTCGTTGGGAATCACGTTAAAGCTGTTGTAATCCCACTGCACGCGCGCCTCATTCTGAGCGGTTGCACTGAACTGGTGAAACCAGGCGGCCTGCAGATTATTATCGTAGGTGTGTGTGGAACTGCCGGCCGAAAATGCGGTCAGAGACTGCACATCGGGCGACTCCTCGAGATCGTGTCCGTAGCGGTAGGTAAGGGAAAGCTCGTCGTTCACACCGAAGCGGCGATCCAAGCGGCCCGAGGCAAGATATTCCCGCGTGTCGTAGGGAAAGACTCCACCTTCGTTTTCAAACTGGCTTACGAGGAAGGCATTTAACCCTGGCTGCACCGGAGTTAAACCCTGGCCTGGAGTGACGGCGAGGGCGCTTTGCAGCGCAAAGGCGCAATCGATGGCCGGCAGCGTCACATAAGTTCCCGGCACCGTTGGACTCGGCAAGCATGGCACCGGCGCGGGCCCCTGCGCCGCCAGCGCACTTAGGATCGCCTGTTGCGCAACCCTTGGATCCGTCACCTGGATGTTGGCTGGGAGAGTATTTCCAGCCACGGACGGCCCAGCGAAGATCGAACTGTCAGTCAGAAGGGGAACTGAATTCTGCGAATTCTGCCGCAGACCTTCGAAGGCAGCAAAAAGGAAAGTTCGGTCTTTTTGGATAGGGAGGCCGATGGTGCCGCCATACTGCTGGCGGCTGAGCGAATTCTTGATCGGAGCGCCGACTGAGGTAGTGTTGAAATTAGAGAAGGTCGGGTCCGGCGCCAGCGCCGAACTGAAGGCGAACGGATCGCGGGCATCCATGGCATCGTTACGGAAGAAACCATAGAAGCCGCCATGCAGATTGTTGGTGCCGGACTTGGTGATAATGTTGATGGACGCGCCGGTGGCGTTTCCCAGGTCCGCGGCGTAGTTGCTGCGATTGATCTGGAATTCTTGCACGTCGTCCTGGCTCACGGTGAGGCGCACACCACCGCTGTCGCCTGAGGTCTCGCCGCCATCGACGGTGATGCTGTTGCCTCGGCCATTGCTGCCATAGAAAGACAGGCCGCTTTGCGGCGTTTGCTTGACTCTGAAATCCTGGTCTCCCGCCAAACGCGTGGAATCGGATACTCCGGGCGCGAGCAAAGTAAACGTAAGATAATCGCGCCGGTCAATCGGCAGGTCGACGATGTATTGCTGAACGATTGTGTCCGCCTGGCTCCCTCGTTCGGTTTCGACCACGGGCGGCCGGTCTGTCACCTCGATGACCGTTGCCACTTTCGACGGGTTCAGCTTGAAATCGGAGACCATTGTTTGCCCAACGGCAAGAATGACGGCCTTCCTGATCTCGGTAGCAAAACCTGCCATTTCAGCACTGACATCGTAAGTGGCCGGCGATAACCCGGCGACACGGAATTGGCCATTGCCGTTCGTCATTGCCGTGCGCTTGAGACCGGTCTGGGTATCGACCACGTTGACGGTAGCTCTGACCACAACACCGCCTGAGGAGTCGGTTACAGTCCCGGTGATTTGGCCCGACGTGCCCACGCCCTGTGCGTGCACCATAAGGGTCGCAAACAGCAAGCACCCGAGAATAGATGCGATGAATTTTTGGGTGGATAACCCGGATGCCCGCTTGCCGGAGTGGACTCCGCAGTCAGAAACCGCGCTAAACTTCGATCGACGAAAATTCGAACTGTCAAGATTCGAACTACAGGGTTCGAACGCCATTTTTCCCTACCTCACAGAGTTTTGCTTCGTAACGGAAAAGAACCGTAACTGCCTGTCCCGATCCTCTAAAATTCTGCCCATCTGTGAACAGGTGCAGGCCGGAATATCATCGAGTTTTTCTGTCTTATTTTGGGTGCGCTGAAAAGAGGAACGAAAAATTCCCCACGCTCCTGCCACTTCGGGGCGGCAATTCCACATGATGGGCGTGAGCGTATCCGCCTTTGCGTAATTCATCAAATGAATTATTTTGATGATCCTATATGCTTGGCGGGAATGTTCTTATGAGAGCGTTTGCCAGCGGTCGACTCCTCGCGATTTGCTTTTCCTTAGCCGGATCTTCGCCACCCTCGATGGAAGAAAGCTCAGAAGAGTTATCAGGAGAAAGAAAGTCGAGTATTGCCTTGTGAGCAGCTTCGGTCTGGTCGGTCAGAAACAAGTGACTTGCTTGGTCGAGCAGTACGAGTCTTGCGCCTGGAATCCGGCTCGCGATCAACTCTCCGTTGGCGGGAGGCACCAGCGCATCGGACTTTCCATGGATGAGCAGCGTCGGCGCCGCGATGCGATCAATGCGGCTGTAGCTCTCAAACGCCAAAACAGCCTGCAGCTGTGCCAGGTAGCCTGCGGGAGTAGGGAGCCAACGCTGGCGCACGGCGGTATCTTCGTCGATTTTCTCTCGCGGAGTTGCTGCGTCGTAAATGTAGGGGAGAATCGCTTCGCGCGCCTGCTCAGGCGTCATGTCGCGCGCGAACAATACGTCGGCCACTTTGCTCTCGGCGCGCACGGCCGTGGGGCCGCCGGCCGCGGTGCAGCCCAGAATCAAGGAGCGGGTCTTCGCTGGATATTGCAGTGCGAATTCTTGCGCAATCATTCCGCCCATCGAAACGCCGAACACGTGAGCGCGATCAATGCCGGCGGCATCCAGAACCGCGGCCGCGTCCGATGCCATGGTCGCGATCGAATAAGGGCCGGGTGGAACGTCGCTCAGCCCCACTCCTCGATTGTCGAAAGCAACCGTTCGGAAATTCCGCGACAGCAGCGGCCGCATACGATGCCACATGGCCGACGCGTAGCCGAGGCCCATGATCAGTAGAATGGGTGAGCCGCGACCCTCTTCGTCCCAATAAATCTTTGTGCCTTGATTCTCAACGAATGGCATTGATCCCCTGCAGCCGGGCATATTCGCGCTGCGAGACGCGGCAAGACGCGTCTCTACCAACGTTCTAGTGTACTTTCAGAATTAGTTTGCCGAAGTTCTCACCCTTGAAAAGTTTCAGGAATGTTTCCGGAAAAGTTGCGAGTCCCTCCACGATGTCCTCGCGCGACTTGAGCTTGCCCGCCGCCATCCATGCCGCCATTTCCGCTCCGGCTTGCGGGTAGCGATCGAAGTAGTCCATCACCAGCATCCCTTTCATGCTGGCGCGATTCGTCAGCAGAGACATATAGTTGCCGGGTCCTGCGGTCGGGCCGGTGCTGCAGTATTGCGAGATCGCTCCGCAGATCACGATTCGAGCGCCGCGCGCCAGGTTGGCCAGCGCGGCCTCCAGAATCGTGCCGCCCACATTGTCAAAATAAACATCGATGCCGTCCGGACAATGATTGCGGAGTGACTTGCGCACGTTTTCCGACTTGTAGTCGATGGCTGCGTCGAAACCCAATTCGTCGACGATGTAGCGGCATTTTTCTGGTCCACCGGCGATGCCGACTACGCGGCAGTCCTTGATTTTGGCGATCTGCCCTACAATCGCGCCTACGGCTCCAGCTGCGGCCGAGACGACAACCATGTCGCCTGGCTTCGGCTGGCCCGTGTCGAGAAGCCCGAAATATGCGGTCATGCCGGTCATGCCCAGCACGCTGAGGTACTTTGGCAGCGGAGCAACTCGCACATCGACCTTGCGGATTCCCTTGCCGTCGGTCAGCGCATACTCTTGCACTCCGAATACTCCGGAGACGTGATCGCCGACCGCGAAATGCGGATTGCGTGATGCGGTCACGATCCCTACCCCCAGCGCTCGCATCAGCTCTCCAATGCCAACCGGCGGCACATATGAACGCACGTCGTTGATCCACATGCGCATCGCTGGATCGAGCGAAATATACAAAACTTGGACCAGCAGTTCGCCTTCCTTTGGCTCGGAGACCGGTTCTTCGGTATACGTCCAGTCGCTTGGCTTCGGCATTCCTACCGGACGCGCCGCCAGCAGAAATTTGTGATTAGTGAGTGCCACGCTGCCTCCTTCGCTAAAATCCTGATCGAGACTGGGTTTTCGGGTGATCCCAGACCGTAGCGCCGGCATCTCGCCGGCTCTTGCGGAACTGAAAGTAGCCCACTACCAGGCCCCGTCTCTGCTCGTAATCGGAAACCCCCTCAATTTTCAGGCCGCATAGCGTTCGCTTGCCAGCAGCCGCGTTGCGATCTGGCGCCTCAGTGCTATCGAATTCACCGGATCGTGGCTCGCGTATTCACGCACACGGGAAAGATTCCGCCGCAGTTCGTCTCCTTGAGCACAGGCGCTTAGCGCAGTTCTTGACGAGAGTTCGATCCTGGCGATGGCATCGCGCAGGTACACGGCACAGGCATCCGCGGCATTGGCCCCGCTACCGGCCGCCGCGAGTTTGCGGCTGCGCAACAGCGCCGACTCCATGGCAAATACTTCCATGATGATATCGGAGAGGTTCATGATGATCTCCTGCTGTTGTTCGAGCTGCGCGGCATATTTCTGGTGTGCTAGTCCCAGCGTCAACAAGGCGATCTTCTTCGCATTGTGAACCAGGCTCATCTCCGTGTCGGCAGATTCGTGGGCCGCTTTCGTAGATTCGCTATTGGACTGCTGCAGCACCACGCGAACGGCTTCGAAAAGAGGGAGAAGTCCACGGGCCGCGCGCTTCAGCGGCATGCCGGTGATCACCAAGCGGTTGATTTCGCTCGTGCCCTCAAAGAGACGGTTAATGCGCGCATCGCGATAAGCGCGCTCCACCGCATAGTCCTGATGGTAGCCGTAGCCGCCGTGGATCTGGACTCCCTCATCGACCACGTAGTCCAGCATCTCGGCCGCGTAAACCTTGACCATCGAGCACTCCGCGGCAAATTCCTCGATGGCCTTCAGCTCCTGAGAGGTACTTGCGGATTCCGGAGTTGCGCCGTGCATTTGATTTTCGATGAGCCCGACCACGCGCCATGCCATCGACTCGGCCACGAAAATGCGGATGGCCATTTCGGCCAGCTTATGCTGAATCGCGCCGAATTCTGAGATCGTCGTTCCGAATGCTTTGCGCTGCTTGGCATATTTCAAGCTGATGGCGAGCACGTTTTTGGCGGCTCCGACCAAGGCGGGGCCGAGCTTCAGCCGTCCGATGTTGAGAATGTTGAAAGCGATGACATGGCCGCGGCCAATCTCGCCGAGAACGTTTTCTATTGGCACGGCGACGTTGTCGAGATACACGGCCGTCGTGGAACTGCCGGTGATACCCATCTTATGTTCTTCGGCGCCGCTGCTCACGCCAGGAAAATTTCGCTCAACCAGGAAGGCGGTGAACTTTTCTCCGCCGACTTTGGCAAACACAGTGAACAGATCGGCCGCGCCACCGTTGGTGATCCACATTTTCTGGCCATTCAATATGTAATGCTTTCCCTCAGGCGCGAGGTCGGCGCGCGTTCGCGCGGCCAGCGCGTCCGACCCTGCCAGCGGCTCGGTGAGCGCATAGGCGGCCAACATCTCGACCTTGGCCAGCTTGGGTAAATATTTTCGCTTCTGTTGTTCATTTCCAAAGTAGACGATCGGCAGCGTCCCGATGCCCGTGTGGGCGGAGTGCCAGCCTCCGTAAGAACCGTCGCGCCCCATGCGCTCGGCCGTGACCATCAGCGAAGGGAGATCCATGGCCATGCCGCCATAGGCTTCGGGAATCGTCATTGCGGTCATACCAAGCTCCACCGACTTTCGCAGCACGCCCATAGCAACGCCCGGCTTCTTTTCGCGGATCGCCGGCAGATTCGGCTCCACTTCATTGGCCCAGAATTCATCGACCATGCGGCCGACCGCGAGATGGTCTTCAGTTAGGTCTTCGGGAGTAAAAATGTCTTGGGACGTTGAGTCTTCGATTAGAAACGCCATACCCCTTGTCGTCTTGCGTGAGGTGTCTGTTAGTGTGGTCATAAATAACTCCTATGCCGCCTTTCGAAATTGAGGATCTGAAATCTTTGAAACAATATGAGGGACGCGAATTCCCCGCGACGGGGTGGTTCGTCGTCACGCAGGATCGTATTCAGAGATTTGCCGATGCTATCGAGGACCGCCAGTGGATTCACCTGGATCCGGATCGTGCTCGGCGTGAATCGCCGTTCGGCGGCACCGTTGCCCATGGTTTTCTGACTCTTTCGCTGCTGAGTTACTTTCTCAGGCAGACGATCCATATCCGCTCGGGCATCGCGATGAGCGTCAACTACGGACTGAATAAGGTTCGCTTTCCCTCGGCCGTTCGCGCCGGTTCGCAGATCCGCGCTCGCGTTATCCTGCTTTCGGTGACGGAATCGCCCGAGTTTGTGGACGCCACGTTCCTCGTCCATGTCGAGAACCATGAGGTTGAGGATCATCAGGTTGAGGATCACAGTGTTGAGAGTAGGCCAGGTGGCAAGCCCTGCTGTGTTGCCGAGTGTCTGGCTCGCTATTATCCCCAGTGAGCTTTGCAGTAAGTGCCCGCTCATATCGTCCCGCTTTCCGCGCAATGCCATGACGCGCGCAGCAAAGCATGGATACGCTTCGGGAGATCTGCAAAACGCTCGTCTTGCGTCAAGCCCTGCGCGTATCGGTAGTAGATCTGCTGAATAATGACGGCAACTTTGAAACGTGCAAATGCGAGGTAGAAGACCATGTCGCGAGGATCTCGTCCGGTCGCGACCGAGTAGCGTTCGATCAGTTGCGCACGCGTCAGAGTGCCCGGCAGCGTGGTTGGGGCGCTGCGAATTTCCTGGAAATCCTCAGGATCTAGCGGGTCAGTCCAGTACGCAAGCGCGGTCCCCAGGTCGGTCAGCGGATCGCCCACCGTGCACATCTCCCAATCGAGCACGCCCACGATCTTCCTGACATCTTCGGGGTCGAGCACGACATTGTCATACTTATAGTCGTTGTGGATGAGTGCAGTGTCGTGGCTGACCGGCATCCGTTCAGTGAGCCACGGGGAGATGCGATCGACTTCCGGCAGATCGTGCGTTTTTGAGTTGTGGTAGCGCTCGATCCAGCCTTTGACCTGGCGCTCGAGATAGCCTTGCGGTTTGCCTAAATCAGCCAGCCCAATTGCGACATAGTCCAGTTGGTGGAGGCGCGCGAGGTTATCGACGAACGCTTCACTCAATCGCCGCGCGGTCTGCGGCGAGAAAGGAATGCCTGGAGGCGGATCTCGGCGCACGATGATTCCTCGAATCGGTTCCATCAGATAGAACGGCGCATTGAGAATTGAAAGATCGTCGCAATAAAGGAGAGCCTTCGGCGCGGCGGGGTAGGCGGCGTGCAGTTTCGAGAGCACTCGATACTCGCGCGCCATATCGTGCGCCGACCGAACTTTGCTGCCAAAAGGAGGGCGTCGCAGGATGACTTCCTTGCTCCCTAGTCGCCCGTCAGCCATTCGAACCAGATATGTAAGATTGGAGTGGCCGCTTGGAAATTGCTCGATGGAAAATGGTCCACCATGTCCGAAGTGGTCACGCAGAAACGGCTGCAAGCGGACGACGTTCAGCTCTTCGCCCACTCTTACCTCGCCCGCGCGATCGCAAATCTCCAACATAATCGCAATTCCTGTATCGGCTAGCGATACGTCAGCAATCCATCGCCATCGAGATGCGGATGTGCGTTGAAGGTGCTCAGGGTGAAGCGCTCGCCCGAAGCGAGGAAGCTGCTGAAGGCAGCGTTGCGCGACATCCAGGTCAGTTGCAGCGTATCCTCTGCGGACAGATGCAGAGCCAGGCGCATTGCCGCGCCAATCGTTCCCGCCGATGTGAAGACCACCGTGCTGGCCGCTGGAGGAGTATTGCGCACTACTTGCGCCAGTCCTCGATGCACTCGCAAACAGAAGTCGGACCACGATTCAATGCCGACGGCCGTAACTTCTCCCGCCACCCACTTGCGAATTACAGCCTCAAACAGCTTCTGAAAGGTCCTGCGGCGGTCGTTTCCGGGCCGATCGTTTCCTGGCAGGTCGTTTCCTGGCAGGTCGCTGGATTCACCCGACTCGGCGGAAGCCTTATACGCGCGATGCAATTCCCGGATTCCGGAGTTTCCCCGCAGCAGTTGCGGAAGACATTCGCGCAAGACCGCTTCGGCTTGATATTCGTCGAATTCGCTCATAACCTTGGTTTCGGGAAAATCGACACCGGCTCGGCGATACGACTCAGCAACCGTCCGGGCCGTCTCCGTCTGCCGAACGCGCGGACCAGAATAAACACCGCTGAATACCATGCCCCGCTGCGACCAATATTCTCCGAGCAACCTCGACTGCGCCTCGCCATTGGCGCAGAGCTTGTCATAGTTGCCCTCCAGAAAAGACGCTTGCCCGTGACGCACCACGATGATTTCGCTCACGCTGTCCCCTGCAGGTTCAGACCCTACGCGGCTGCAATCTGCTCTTTGTCGAACTCGGCAAACGTCTTGCCCGTTTCCGCCAGCCGTTTTAGCAGAGGAGCCGGCGCCCAGAGTTCTCCGTGCTGCTGGTGGAATTCGCAAACGCGCTGATAAACCCTTTGCAATGCCACCGCGTCGGCATGCCACATCGGACCACCGCGATGAGCTGGAAATCCGTAACCGTTGATGTAAATGATGTCGATGTCGACGGCTCGCAGCGCGTATCCCTCTTCGAGAATTCGCGCTCCTTCATTCACCAGCGCGTAGATGCAGCGATCGACGACTTCTTCGGCGGAGATCTGCCGCTGCGGAATTCCCGCTTCCGCGCTCCACTTCCGCACCAGCGCGGTCACTTCGGGATCGTTTTTCGGACGGCGGTTCTCGTCGTACCGATACCACCCCCTTCCCGTTTTCTGGCCATAGCGTCCCATTTCACAAAGACGGTCTTCGGCGAACGGTTGACGGATGCCGGGTTTTTCCAGGTGGCGATACTCCTTGCGGATGCGCCAGCCCACGTCGAGACCCGCCAGATCGCCGGTTGCGAGCGGGCCCATGGCGTTGCCAAAATCAACGAGCGCCTGATCAACCGCTTCAATGTCTGCGCCTTCTTCTACGAGGAACTGCGCTTCGCGGCGATACGGCCCGAACATGCGATTGCCTACGAAGCCGCGACAGTTCCCTACGAGCACCCCGACCTTGCCCAACTTTTTCGATAGTTGCATACAGGTGGCAATCACCTCTTCGCTCGTTTTTTCTCCACGCACAATTTCGAGCAAACGCATTACATTGGCAGGGCTGAAGAAGTGCGTTCCGATTACCGATTCCGGGCGCGACGTGGCCGCGGCGATTTCATCGATGTTGAGCGTTGACGTGTTGCTCGCCAAGATCGCGCCCGGACGGCAGGCGCGATCCAACTCGGCGAACACGGTTTTCTTCAGTGCCATGCCTTCGAAGACTGCCTCGACCACCATGTCTACTTCGGAGAACGCATCGTAGTTGGACGCCGGTTTGATCAGCCTCAGACGTTCGTCGACGAACGCCTGAGTAAAACGCCCGCGCTCGACAGAACTCGCGTAATTCTTCCGGATTTTTCCCATGCCCTGTTCGAGCGCTACTTCATCCACATCTTTGAGCAGCACCGGAATGCCCGCGTTGGCAAACACCATCGCGATTCCGCCGCCCATGGTTCCAGAACCAACGACCGCTACGCGGTTCACGGGGATCACCGGAGTTTCTTTGGGAACGTCGGGAATTTTTGCCACCTCGCGCTCGCCAAAGAAGACATGGATGAGTGCCTTTGACTGATCGGAGAAAAGACACTCCGTGAAAAGTTTTGCCTCGGCCTGGCAGCCTTCTTCAAACGGCATTCGCGTTGCCGCTTCTACGCTATCGATGGCTGCGAGAGGAGCTCTCAATCCACGTTGTTTCTTGCCGGCCGCAGCGCGTGCCGCGGCAAAGATCGCAGCATTCTCCGCAGGCGTTCCCAGCTTGTCCGTTCGCTCGCGCGTCTTGGGCGCGGGCTTGCCGGCGATTTCGCGAGCGAAAGATACCGCTCCCGCGAGCAGGTCACCCTCAATCAAACGGTCGAGCAATCCAAGATCGAAGGCCTCGCGCGCGGAGATTGGTTTGCCCTCGGCGCACATCTCCACTGCCTTCGCAACGCCGACTAATCGCGCCAGACGCTGTGTTCCGCCTGCGCCGGGAATGATGCCCAGCTTTACCTCGGGCTGGCCCACCTGTGCCGTGGGCGATGCAACCCGGTAGTGGCCAGCCATGGCCAGTTCCAGCCCTCCTCCAAATGCCTGGCCGTGAATCGCCATTACCACAGGCTTGCCGCTATTTTCGATGCGAAGGAGCAGCGGAAGCAGAGTTGCGGAGCGTTTGCCGCCCGATGTCATCTTGATGAACTCTTTGATGTCCGCGCCGGCGACAAAAGTGCGCCCGGCGCCGATGACGACCGCCGCTTTGACGGCGGGATCGCCGTTCATCTCATCGTTTATCTCATCGATGGCCGCGGAGATTGCGTCCGGTATGCCGGGGCTGAGGGCGTTCACCGGAGGATTGTCGATGGTGATGACGGCAACATCTTTATCTTTGCTAAGTCTCACGAGGTTGTTCATAGGGCATCCGAATGAAGCGGCACGGCTCCTGTCTGATATTTTTTGCGCAAATCTCTTTTCAAAACTTTCCCAGTCGCGGTTTTGGGCAAGCTTTCGCAAAACTCAATCGATTGCGGACACTTGTAATGGGCCAGACGCGCGCGGCAGAACTCAATCAATTCCACTTCGCCCAGCTGCGTTCCCGGTTTAGTCACCACGATTGCCTTCGGCACCTCACCCCATTTTTGATCGGTCACGGGGATCACCGCGGCTTCGTAGACGCCAGGGTGCGCCAGCAGAACTTTTTCAACATCCAGCGACGAGATGTTTTCTCCGCCGCTCACGATGATGTCCTTTTTGCGATCGACGATCAGGATGTATCCGTTCTCCGCGATCACGGCCATGTCTCCGGTGTGAAACCATCCGCCCCGCAAAGCTTCGGCCGTGGCGTCGGGTTGTTGCCAATAACCCGCCATCACTCCGTCACTGCGGGCGATGATTTCTCCCATGGTTACGCCATCGTGCGGTACGTCATTATCGTTGGCATCGACTACACGAAGCTCGCATCCCGGAAAGGCATAGCCGGTCATGGCCTGCAGCACGTAGCGCTCTTCCTCTGAGCACTGCATATCGGGTTTTAGCTCGGCGTTAGCCAGCGAAGGCGCACATTCCGTCAGTCCGTACCCCGAATAGCATTTGAATCCCAATTTCGTCTCGACCTCGCGAATCAGCGTAGGGGACGATGCCGCGCCGCCGATCGTGGCCCACTCGACGCTGCTGAGGTCATAATTGGAACGCGCGGGCGAGTTCACCAACACGGTGGCCATAATCGGGACCAGGGTCAGCGCGCGCACCCGCTCCCGCCCCACCAGCCGGAACACTTCTTCCGGTATGAAGCGCGGAAGCATGACATGGGTTCCGCCCATTTGCGTGATTGTGTGAGCCGCTCCCCAGCCGTTGGCGTGGAACAGAGGAATCGTGTGCAGCATCACATCTTCAAAACGGGTGTGGTGATATAAACCGATGCTCATGGCGTGCAGGTAGACATTTCTGTGCGTGAGCATCACGCCCTTTGGGCTGGCGCTGGTTCCGCTGGTATAAAACATTTCCGCCACGGCATTTTCATCGAAGGCCAAGAGATCTTCGCGGTAGGGGGTGGCGGAAGCCAGCATCTGTTCGTAGGTTTGATCGGAAAGCCACTCGGCTGGCGGAGTTCCGTCGCTTTGATTGAAATCGAGCAGATGAAACGAGCCGACTGTTCGCAGGTGATGCCGGAAGGAATCCACGAGACCGACGAACTCTTGTTCAAGGAACAGCACCGTCGCTCCGGAATCATTCAGAATGTAGGCGAGCTCAGGCGCGGCCAGGCGGATGTTGAGTGGGAGCAAGACGGCGCGCGCCTCCAGAACTCCGAAGTAGGCTTCGAGCAGCCGATGGCAGTTCAGGCTGAGGAATGCCACGCGTTCTCCGGGCTTGACTCCGGCGCTGCGCAACGCTCCGGCTAATCGCCACACACGGTCGCCAAACTGGGCATAGGTAAAGCGCAGGTTCTGGCACACCACTGCCGTTTTGCGCGGGAACTGCTGCTCTGCATAACGAAGAAAGCGAACTGGCGTTAAAGGCAGATTCATAAAAGCTTCCTACCAGGCTGTCTGGCCTCCATCGACGACCAGCACATGCCCGGTCACGTATGCCGATGCGTCCGAGGCCAGAAACACGGCCGCGCCTTTTAGATCGTGATCGCCCCCAAAGCGGCCGAGCGGAATCTTCGCCAGCAGAGAATCTCTACGATTCTCGATGACCCACTCCGACATGTGAGTCGGAAACCATCCCGGGGCAATTGCATTGACTTGGATGTTGTGCGCTGCCCACTTGCACGCCAGATCCTTGGTGAAGGCGATCACTCCGCCTTTGCTCGCGTGGTAGCCGATCGCCTGCAGGTCGGCGGAGCCTCCGCCCAAACCCGCAACCGATGCGATGTTGATGATCTTGCCCGACCGTTGCGCGGCCATGGCTTTACCCACCGCCTGACAAAACAGAAACGTCCCGGTCAGATTGGTGGAGAGAACTTTGTCCCACTGTTCGAGCGTCATTTCTTCCACCGGAGCGCCCCACGATGTTCCGGCATTGTTGATCAGAATGTCGATTCTGCCAAATTTTGCGAGCGTCTCTTTTACGACTTGCTGAATCGCCGATTTATCTTTGACGTCGGCGGCTAAAGCCAGCGTCTGCACGCCCAGACTGCGCAATGCGTCTGCGGCTTCCTCGCAGCGCTCCTTCTTGCGGGCGCAGAGGACGAGGTTTGCCCCCATCCCCGCCAGTCCCTCGGCCATCTGTCGCCCCAGTCCCATGGATCCGCCAGAGACAATGGCGACGCGGCCGCTGAGATCGAAAAGCTGTTGGACGTTTACTTTGGTGTCCACTTCGACGTTCACCCTGAGAATGGCCTTTGCGGCATCACGAAAAACTGATAGTTAATATCATATTAAAGTCGCTAACGTCAACGCACGCATCTACAGGCGAAGCACGATTCGTCCCGAGACTTCGCCGCGGCTCAGTTGCCCAAGCACCGCTTGCACTTCTGTGAGCGGGCGCGTCGTCACCTGGCAATGGACTGCCCCCGCCGCACCCATTGCCAGAACTTCACGCAGATCTTCCCGCGTGCCCACTGAGGAAGCCTTGATCTGGATCTCGCCAGCCGCCATCATGATCGCGGGAAACGCGATATCCTGCGCCGGCAATCCTACCGCCAGCAGCGTTCCCGTAGGTCGCACACATGGGAACGCCATGTCGTATGCAGACTTGGCCGCCGAAGTTACGAGGGCAACATGGACTCCTCCAGCGCCGCGCAGTTCCTTTACCACTTTGTCGGTCGCGGCGTTTAAGGTTCGGGCGGCGCCTAACGACTTTGCCAGCGCGAGTTTTTCCTCTGAAATATCGATCGCGTTCACTTCCGCTCCGGCTGCGCGGCCAATCTGGATTGCGATGTGTCCCAGTCCACCGACACCGAAAACCGCCAGCCGTTGCCCCGCGCGAATTTTCGATTGCTTGAGAGCGCGATGAACCGTGATTCCCGCGCACAGCAGCGGCGCCGCCTGCTCCGAGGGAAGCGTGTCAGGAATCTTGACCACGTGGCTGGCGGGAGCTTTCACAAATTCGGCATAGCCGCCATCCACCGTAACGCCGGTGATGCGCTGCCGCACGCATAGATTCTCATTGCCTTCCCGGCAAAATTCACATTGCCCGCACGTCCAGTGCACCCAGGGCACGCCGACCCGGTCTCCCACCTGAATGTTGTCTTCGCTATTCTTTTCTTCGCTATTCTCCTCCCCGCTATTCTCAACTCCCGCGCCCCGCTCCACCACGCGGCCTACGATCTCATGTCCCAGGATCAGCGGTTTCTTCACGATGCCCGCCAATTGCTTCCAGTCGCCGTCGGCCACGTGCAGATCGGAATGGCACACCCCGCAAACCTCGACCGCGATCAGGACTTCGTCCGGGCCAGGCTGCGGGCGGGATACTTCCTCCAACGACAACGGGGTCTTGAACTCGTGCAGAACGGCGGCCTTCATCGTTTCTCCTCTTTAGATATGAGATCTGGGGAAGATCTGACTAAGTCTCGGGGTTCCTCCGTGCACCCCTGTGTACCCTGTGGTGAATGCCCTTAGCTCGCACTTATTCAGAGTTTTCCTAGACATAAGAGACACGAATTATCAGAACGAAGCAATCGCAAGATACCCGGTAAGCCTTACGGGCGTATACCACGCAAGAAAAAGTCCACCGCGCTGCGCACACGGTCGGGGAGTTTGTGGGGGCCGGTCAGGTCCACCGCCCATTGCCGGACGACTGTGTTGTAGAGCCCTTCCATGAACTCGGCAAGGTGCACGACGGGAAAGGCGCGCGTCACTTCACCTCGCTTCTGCCCTTGCGTCAGAATTTCACGCAGCAAGCTGACGGCGGCTTCTTCGTGCCCACGAAGTTCCGCGGAGCGCACCGGATCCATCGCCCCGGACAACACCACCGCTTGCCACAGTTGCCGGTCGGCTTCCACCTCCCGCGCCATCGTCACGTACAGGCGCCGCAGGCGCTCGCACGTTGCCTCCTGGCTTGAAAGTTCCGAACGCAGCCTCTCGCAGATACAGGCGTAGCCACGTTCCCCAACCTCGCGTAGAACCGCGTCTTTACTGGGGAAATAGCGAAAAAAGGTGGGCTGACTGATCTCGAGCATTTGCACGATATCGTCGATGCGAGTGTTATCGTACCCACGCTTACGAAAGAGCTTGATCGAGGTGTCGATAATCTGTTGCCGCAAGCGCGCCTTCTTGCGCTCACGAAGCCCGATCTCAGGCTGTTCCCGCTCCGTTTCTACGGACGCACTTCGCGTCTCGAGCGCACGCGGCATGATCTCGTCCTCCTGCTGAATTACCGCACGTCCTGATCGCTGCATGTCACTGCAACATCCGGAATATGAGGGTAACTATAACAAAAGAGCGACTAACGGGACTGTTCTGTAGTCGGTCAACCCCTTGCAGTTGACCCGAACCCCTACAGTGTTCACTGTATTCAGTGTTCCTGAATTTAACCATATCCTCAACGATGGCCCATTCTCCCCCGTGCAAGAGCGGGGCGAGTGCCCATGGGCCATCAGGTACAGCAATCTTGAATCGCAAATTTAGGTCCTTCCCGGCTATTAGTGTGAGGGTTTGACATGCGCGTGCTAGTTGTCGATGACCATGAGGTTGTCCGCCGTGGCGTGCGATCCCTTCTCACCCAATCGAACTACGACGTGTGCGGTGAAGCCGTTGACGGGCGCGACGCCCTGGAAAAAGCGCGGCAATTGAACCCCGATGTCATCATTATGGATGTCAGCATGCCCACCCTGAACGGGCTGGAAGCTACGCGACTCATCCGCAAGGAGGTGCCGGGCCCGGAAGTGCTCATTATGAGTCAGCACGACTCGCCCGCCATGGTTCGGGAGGCTTTCAAGGCTGGAGCCCGTGGGTATGTGGTGAAGTCTTCGATGGGCAAAGACTTGCTCATCGCTTTGGAAAGAGTCAGTCGGCGCCAGAGCTTCTTTGATCCGTCAGTCCCTGAAATTGCCGATCGATCTGGCCATATCAATGCTACGGAGATTTTGCAACGGAGCGCGGCCTTGGAGAAGGCCCTGCGCGAGAGTGAGGAATTGTACCGTTCTACATTTGATCTGGCGGCAGTAGGAATTGCACATGTAAGTCCCAATGGCCGATGGCTGCGCGTGAATGACAAACTCTGCAAGATCGTCGGTTACAGCCAAGAAGAACTGTTGAAGATTAAGTTCCAGGACATTACCCATCCTGACGACCTTCCCGCCGATCTGGTGGAGACCGAAAAGTTAAGAACCGGGGCCCTGAAGACTTTTTCGATGGAGAAACGCTACATTCGAAAAGACGGTTCGCTGGTTTGGATTCATTTGACGGTTTCCTGCGCTCGCGACGAGAGCGGAGAGCTGAAGCATTTTATATCGGTCATTGAAGACATCACAGCACGCCGGCGAGCTGAAGAGGCGCTGCGCGAAAGTCAGGCCCAGCTGGCTCTCGCTTTGGAATCCTCAAGAACGGCAATGTTCGATTGGGATGTAATTCAAAGGCGGGGCAAGTGGAATGAACAGCTGGCGGCAATTTACCATTTTCATCCGCGCGATGAAAACATCACCGCAGAGGAGTGGAGAAGTTTATTTCATCCCGAAGACGTTGAGAGGCTGGCTGGAGAAAATGCGGGAATTTTGAAAAAAAAAGATGATTTTCAATTTGAATTTCGTACAAATCCTATTCGTGGCGAACTGAAGTTGATTCTCTCCCACGGGCGAATTGTGCGGGATGCGACCGGTAAGGCTATTCGCATGATCGGCACGCACACGGATATTACCGCGCAGAAGCAATCCGAAAAAGCGACGAATTTGCTGGCGGCTATCGTCGATTCGTCAGACGATGCCATCGTCAGCAAGAATCTGGACGGCATCATCACCAGTTGGAACCAATCTGCCGAGCGTCTATTTGGCTACACAGCTGAGGAAGCGATTGGCCAGCACATTACGATGATTATTCCGCCTGATCGCCGAAGTGAGGAAACGGAATTTATTGCGCGCCTGCGGGCAGGACAAAGAATCGATCATTTCGACACTATTCGCCAGCGCAAAGATGGCGGATTCCTCGATGTCTCGCTGACAATATCGCCCGTGAGAGATAGTACGGGCCGTGTCGTCGGAGCGTCGAAGGTAGCGCGGGATATCAGTGAAAGAAGGCGCAATGAGCAAACGCTGGCGGAACGAGCGCGACTGCTCGACTTGAGCAGCGACGCAATCATGGTTCGCGACGAAGCTGATCGTGTTGCATATTGGAACAAAAGCGCGTCCGAACTGTACGGCTATAGCCGTGAAGAAGCATTGGGCCGCGTGACCCATGAGTTGTTCCATACCCAATTTCCCGAGCCGCTGGAGCGCATTATGGAAGAACTTCGCCATAACAAGCGCTGGGCCGGCGAACTTATTCACACATGTAAGGATGGCAGCCAAATCATCGTTGCCACCCATTGGGCGTTGGTTGAGGACAGCAACCGGAATCAGAGGCGTGTTCTAGAGACGAACAATGACATTACCCAACAGAAGCAGAGCGAAAAAACACTGCGTGAAAGCGAGCAACGCTTCCGGGCTCTATCGGAGACGCTCGATGCCGAGGTACGTGCTCGAACCCAGGAACTGGAGGATAGAAATGCGGATGTGCTGAAACACTCCAAACAAGTCCGGGAACTTTCGTGGCGTTTATTGCGCACACAGGATCAGGAACGCCGGCATATTGCCCGCGAGCTGCACGATAGCGCCGGACAGCTGCTTGCCGCGTTGCAGATGATCTTGACGCCTCTGGAAGAAGAAGCTCACAAGTTGAGCTCTCCCTCGGTTGTCCGGCAGAGCATCGATCTGGTCGAACAGTTATCTAAAGAACTGCGCACAGTCTCTTACTTACTGCATCCACCCTTGCTGGATGAAGCGGGGCTATCGTCAGCGATTCGCTGGTACGTGGAAGGATTTGCCAAGCGCAGTACCATCGATGTTCAGCTGGAAATTGCGCCCGACCTTGGCCGCTTGCCGCAAGACATGGAGATGACCATCTTCCGCATCGTGCAGGAGTCTCTTACCAATATTCATCGACACTCGGGGAGCCGGAATGCGAACATTCGACTATTTCACTCGCCGGAAGAGGTCTGGCTGGAGATTCAGGATAGCGGGAAGGGCATACCCATCTCGAACGACGGTGGATCAGCCGCCGAAGGGGTTGGAATTCAGGGCATGCGCGAACGGATCATGCAGCTGGGTGGAAATTTCGAAATAAGATCGAATGGAAGCGGCTCGACTGTCAGCGCCCGCATCCCGATGAAAACATCAACCGAGTCAGCCGGAACTCCAGTCGGCCCGGTTCAAGCCTGAAGCAATCTCTTTTCAGCAATACGCGATCTTCAGCTTAGAGCCTAGTCTTGGTTGGACCAGCTTGGCTTCGGCAAAATAAATGCGGGGTTACGGTGGCCGAACCTTTGCCAACGTTTGACCCCGCGAGGGTCCTCAGTGAAGAACGGCGATTTTCAATCCCCCGACTTACGCCGCCTGTGCCTTCAGCGCCTTCATGGCCTGTTCCAGTTGTTGGAGCGTTAGGCCGCCGGGCGTCTTGTTCGTCTTAGCGATCCAGTCCGGATCAGCGATAGCATAAGCTTCGTCCACGAACTTGTTGAAGAAGGCCCATGTCATGGTGTAGTAGCTGCCCCACGAGATGAGTCGTGCTCCCTGTGCGTTGTACCCCGCCAGAACCACCGCATGACCGCCCACAATCGTATTGTCGCCCGTAGGGTCCACATCCCAGACAGGAAGCGGATTCTGCCCCGGCGGCATAATGTACTGGGGTACGTTGAAGCCGATGTAAGCCACGCCGCAGTCGTTGATCGTGCGCTTGATATTGTCGGTATTCTGGACCGCGACCTCAACGAAGGCATCGATCTCATGCCGTTGCTGGCCCGTGGGCCCGAACGGCGCACCTTTCTTAAGCAGGAACGTAAGCACATGTTGTTCGTTTCCACCCGGCCCCTCGCCACCCTGTGACGGCTTGTATCCACATGCCTGTTCATAGAGGTCTTCTACATCCTGATCTGGGCAAGTGACGATATTGTTGTCGGCGTTGAAGCTCCAAACCTGGATGGCGTGATAATAAGCGGCGCATGTGCAATCGCCAAGGGTGTCGTTCATCATCATCCCAAGTTCTGGCGGCATTCCCTTCGTATAGTCCACCTCGGGCTTCACCGGCTCCAGCGCCTTGCCCTCCAGGAGCGTATGCAGCATGGGAATACGTTTATCGTGCGATCGAGCCAGGCGGCCCAGTTTGAAAGACTTCCTAGGGTTGGTCATCAGTGGTTTCTCCTTGTGAATTTTCTCTACTAACTCGATTTATGTGAGTTGCGGAGTTCGTTCGCGCGGCAGGCGGCCGAGCTTGAACCCTGGTTTTCCATGTTGCAGATGGACGCCGGCCGCTGTTGCTGCTCGAAGAATTGCCCACGTTGTAATCACACTTCCAGCTGTAGTCAGACCGCCGTACTTGGCGTAAATTTGTGCTGCCTCCTGTTCCGCCTGCTTCAAGTTGTTCGTCGGATTGGCAATCTGCGGGTCAGAGGCGTTGCGGACTGCGTACCACGACAGCCCTTCAATACCTTGGAGTGCGCTCGCCACCATGGCATCGCCCATCTCACAAACTTGGCCCAGACCTTCCAGCTTGTAATGGTCGGTGGAGTCGTCAAACGCGAAGCAGTCGGTCGTTACGATCGTATCTGTCGGAGCGCACCAGATCTTCGGCGTGCTTCTCGCATTTGGAATGCGCGACGCATTCAGCTGAAGCAGGGCGGGCGTGGCCGCAGTGATCCCACCAGGCGGCAAGGTCGATGCCGTGAAAGATGCGTCATGCCAGGGCTCGCTCTTGAACTGAGTCGTGCAATCGAAGCGCACTTTTCCGCCCACGACTACATCGCCCAGCAAGACCTCCGCCCCGATTCCTCCGCCCGTACCAGTCGTAATGAAGACCTTTGGCTTTACCGCGGTTGCGATCTCCGCCATGAGCTTCTTAACAGGTGTCGCGGGACCATCGTAGGCCAGGTGCAGTCCGCTTTTAATGAGCAATACTTTGGCGTTGCCGATCTGGCAGGGGAAATAGAGTCCCAGGCTGTGATAGTAGCGTTGCATCTCGGCTGACGAATCGTTGAACGGGGCCATTTTCCCTGTCACAAGCGATATGTAAGCATCGATTCCGTGACGGTATTCATACCAGGTGTTGATGGGGCGAGATGGAGTCATCAAAGCGGCGAGTGCACTGGCCTCGGCTGAAGTCCACGTGACTACCACCGCGTCGTAGCCTTGGAACCGAGTCAGGTCGTCGGTTTCCGACGGCGCCGGCGTCAAAGGTATAGCCCGGGGAGCGCCGCCCTCAGGCCAAGTAGGAGCTTTGGGAAGAAGCTCGGACGGACTTAGGAACGCCGCTTCCAGACCAGCGTCACGAAAGCGCTGCTGCGGCGCGGCTGGATCGTAGTTGAGTCTTACGTCTGCAAAGCTGAGCGAAGTCATTTTTCACTCCTTTAGGCGACCGGCAAGTAGCTGGCCGGCGAACGCGCATCATTGAATGGTTTGGTTGTGACCCTATTCATAGAACGACAACCGGCCTTTTCTCCCTTCACGCCAGCCGAAGTGCATCTGCGGATCCCGATCCTTATACGGGATAACGGCCAGTGCCTGTCGGTAGGTGGGGCGTTCTTTGTGATTGTCGGGGTTGTGGGCGTGCGCAGATGCACAAGGACGGCGCTGAATCACTGAGAACCGGGTTGGACTTCTCTGCCGGCTCCTGCTTCGTAACCTCCTCGTATAAGAGATGTGTCAGGCTGTAGCACCAACCAGCCAATTTGCGAACACTACTGTTGCGTTTCTCGCCACATGCTCACATATGCGCGTGACCCTGGTCACTGACCCGTTAAGCCCAGACAAGCGATAACCAGTACTGTTAGACCCAGATGCTGTCGGCCAGACGCAAGGGTCGGAACGGCAGGCTGAGGAGAGGTAAAAGGAGCCCGATAGAGCGCGCTAGTATGTTAATAATTGGTCTTAATATTTCATTACAATAGTTAGGCAAACGCGCACTCTTTAGGCTTCCTCTCAACTCTTCCAAGCGACCTGACAGTCTGCTCCAGCGTCCTGCGACTTCACCCTACAAGCACTGGGGCAATGCCGTATTCGAGGAATGCGCACATGTTCAAGCATCCAACCATTGCAGAGCACCTGGAGGCTACCGGAGTCTCCCGCAGAAACTTTGTCCAGCTGTGCAGCATGCTGATGGCTACCGCGCCCATGGGTTTGGCGCTCACCAGCAAGAAGTCAGTCTTCGAAGTGGCAGCGGCCATCGGCAAAACCAAGCGGCCATCGGTGATCTGGCTGCATTTCCAGGACTGCACCGGATGCACCGAAACTTTGCTGCGGACCTCGGCTCCCGATGTCGCTCACCTCATACTCGACGTAATCTCGCTCGACTATCACGAGACCTTGATGGCGGCCTCGGGCGTCCAGGCCGAAGCGGCTCTGAAGTCTGCCGTCGCTGCCAACGAAGGCAAATTTGTGCTGGTGGTCGAAGGCGCGATTCCGATGAAGGACGACGGCGTCTACATGGAATTGAACAGCAGACCGGCGGTCCAGGTTCTGCGCGAAGTTGCCGCCAAATCGGCAGCGGTGATCGCCATCGGTTCCTGCGCCTCCTGGGGTGGAGTGCCCTCTGCCGATCCGAATCCCACCGGCGCGGTCGGTGTGGATTCCATCGTCACTGGCATACCGGTCATTAACCTTCCCGGCTGCCCTCCGAACCCTTACAACCTGCTGGGCGTTGTTCTCGAATTCGTCACCATGGGCAAACTGCCAGAACTGGATGACGAGCGTCGTCCGAAGTTCGCCTACGACCGCGTGATCCACGAAAACTGCCCGCGGCGCGCGCACTTTGATGCTGGCCGCTTTGCCACCGCTTTCGGCGATGAAGGTCACCGCAAAGGCTGGTGCCTCTACAAACTGGGCTGCAAAGGGCCCGTTACACATGCCGCCTGCTCCACGCGGCATTTCAATGAGATAGCTGATTGTTGGCCAATCGGAGCCGGGATCCCCTGCGTCGGATGCACCGAAAAGAACGTGGTGTGGAAGATGGGTACGTTCGAAACTGTCCCCATTCACCTCGCGACTCCACCCGACACCTACCCGCCGATTTACAGTCCCATCGGAGGAGCCACCATCGGAGCAGCGGCATTAGTAGGGGTAGTGGCCGGGGCCCTCGGCGGCGCTACCTACGTCTACTCGCAGCGTTTCGAGAGCAGCCAGGAAGCCGGAGCGGAACGCATCGAAGCCAGTCGCGCGCAAGCGGACAAGCCAGCGAATAAGAAAGAGGACTGATGTGGCGATCACTCGGCGAGAACTGATTACGAACATCGCCAAGGCCGGAGTGCCGGCGGCCGTGGCCCTGACGACGATGACGGCCGGCGCCCCACCGCTTCAGGCAGAGGAAGTCCCCGTTCCTGAAGCCCCTCTGGGCTTGCTCTACGACGCCAGCCTATGCATCGGTTGCAAAGCTTGCGAGGCAGCCTGTAACGAGGCGAACAACACGCCGCCCGATATCAGCCGCGACGGACTGCACCAGGCGCCAGCCGACCTGAATGTTTTTACCCGCAACATTATCAAGCTCTACAAACCCGAGGATGGATCTCCTTCCTCTTTCGTCAAGCGGCAGTGCATGCAATGTTTCGATCCCGGTTGTGTCGCCGGCTGCCCCTTCGAAGCTCTGTACAAGGACGAGGACGATGGCGTGGTGCATTGGGATGGAGGCAAGTGCATCGGCTGCCGCTATTGCACAATCGCCTGCCCTTATTCCGTCCCCCGCTTTCAGTGGCTGGGATTGAACCCGGTCATCACCAAGTGCGAATTGTGCAGCCACCGCCTGGCGAAAGGACTAAAGCCGGGATGCACCAGCGTATGCCCTACCGGGGCCGTAATCTTTGGTCCACGTACCGCATTACTGCTCGAAGCCAAGCGCCGCATCAAGAACAATCCTGGCCGCTACTATCAGGATCGTGTGTACGGGGAAACCGACAACGGCGGAACCCAGGCTCTTTACCTCTCTCGCGTTCCCTTCGATAAACTGGGCTTGCCTGACATAGGACCGGAATCTGGTCCCTCCTCCACCCTGCGCTGGCAGAAACGCATTTATTCCTACTTCGCGCTGCCGGCGTTGTTGTATGCCGGCCTGGTGATGGTGATTCACAAGAACCAGAAGAATCACGAGCAGGAAGCGCACGAACAAGAAAAAGAAACCGGCTTAAGGGCCCAATTATGAGGGCGCAATTATGAGCAGTGCAACGCTAACGAACCCGCGTGGGATTATCCCGCCCGCCGTTAATAAGAATCGCTGGGAGCGAGCCGTTCCCGTCTACGGCGTTTCCGTGTTCAACAAGTTCTTTTTTTTTCTGGTCGGCCTGGCCGTATTGTCGGGTTTCTTAACCATCTACCGCGAAGCGGTCGGTCTCGGTCCGGCCAGCGGCATGAACGACAAGTTCGGCTGGGGCATCTGGAAGACGTTTAACGTGGTCGCGCTGACGGCGTGGGGTTCGGGCGCATTCGCGGTCGGAATCGCTGCGTGGGTCTTCGGCCGCAAGCGGATGCACTCCCTGATGCGGATGGCCCTGCTGACCAGCATGCTGGCTTACGCCTGCGGTCTGTGTCTGCTGGGCGTCGATGTCGGCCGCCCCTGGAACTTCTATTGGGTCCTATTCCCGTGGAAATGGAACGTGCATTCCCCGATGGCGGAGGTGGCCATCTGTATGTCGGTTTACGCCACCATCCCCCTGGCGCTGGAAAATATTCCGCCAATATTGGAGCGGCTCTGGCACTTCGACGTGCGCTTGCAGCCGGTCGTGGAGAAACTCGAACACGCTCTGCACAAATTTTTCCCCTTTATCGTTGCCTTGGCGTACTTGCTGCCGGCCATGCACCAGTCGTCGTTGGGCGCCTTGATGCTGCTCGGCGGACAACGCGTCCATCCCTTGTGGCAGACTCCGTTCCTCCCCCTGCTTTATGTGCTTGCGGCGTCCTTCATGTCGTTCGGCTGCGTCGCCGGAGTCACCATGTTGTGTTGCCTGGTCTGGAAGCGGCCCATCGACCGGGACGTTCTTGAAGAAGCCGCCCGCATCACCGCTTGGATCATTTTCGGCTGGCTCGCTATCCGCAATGTCGATCTCCTGTTCCGCGGATCACTGTTTACCGCCTTCCACTTCACCCGCTACGCCGGTATTTTCTGGATCGAGACGCTTTTGATTGGCTATGGCGGCTGGCTGCTCCTCCAATCCCTCAAGGATCGCAAATTGCGAACCATGTTCCTGGGCTACACGCTCAGTTCGGTCGGCGGCATGCTTTATCGCTTCAGCCCCACCACCTTGGCTTATATGCCCGGCCCCCACGCGATGTATTTCCCGTCCGTAATCGAACTCCTGATCGCGATGGGTTTCGTGGCCACGGGCGTCGCGGCATTTCTCGTCATGGTCAAGTTGTTCGCCATTCTTCCGGCTCCGGTCCAGGAGTGGCACAACATGGCGATTTATTTCAAGGCGCGCGGACCGTACAGCAACTGGACCAAGTATTTTAATTTTGGATTCTTCGGCGACACAGAATCAACGGAATCTGACTAGATAATCCGATAAAAGAGCAGGTATCATGGCAAACCGAATTACGATCGACCCCATTACAAGAATTGAAGGCCACCTTCGCATCGATGTCGAAGTCGACAACAATGCGGTCAGCAATGCATGGGCTTCTTGCACCATGTGGCGCGGTATCGAGAACATTCTTCAAGGCCGCGATCCACGCGACGCCTGGCTCTTCACCCAGCGCTTCTGCGGCGTGTGCACAACCGTCCACGCCATGGCGAGCGTGCGCTCCGTCGAAGACGCCCTGAAGCTCGAAGTGCCGCTCAACGCCCAGTACATCCGCAATCTCATTCTGATTGCGCACGCGTTGCACGATCACATCGTTCACTTCTATCAATTGTCTGCGCTCGACTGGGTCGACATCCTGCAGATTCCCAAGGCCGACATCGGCGCGACCACCAAGTTGGCGGAGAGCATTTCGCCGTGGACGCGCAATTCGCGCGAGGAGTTCCAGGCCGCGCAGGACCGCGTGAAAGCGGTCGCCGCCAGCGGACAGCTTGGCATTTTCATGAATGGCTATTGGGGCCATCCCGCCATGCGGCTCTCTCCCGAAGTCAACCTGCTGGCCTTCACGCACTACGTGCAGGCGCTCGAATATCAGCGCAAAGCGCTGCAGGTGGTCGGAATCCTGGGCGGCAAAACTCCCCACATCCAGAACCTCGTCGTCGGAGGCGTGTCCAATGCCATCGACCTCGACAGCACCAGCGCCCTCGATATGGATAAGCTGGAGATGATCCGCGAACTGCTGACTCAGGTCGTTCGCTTCGTCAACGAGGTCTATTTCATTGACGTTTGCGCCGTAGCCGCGATGTATCCCGAGTGGTTCAAGATCGGCAAGGGCGTAAACAACTACCTCGCCGTCCCCGATCTGCCACTCGACAGCGCCGGGACCTCGTACGATCTTCCCGGCGGCTACATCATGAACGGAAACATCGGCGGCGTGCACACTTTCAAGACCGCAGCTGACGAGGATTTCCGTAAGGGCGTCAGCGAAGATGTAGCCCACGCCTACTATCACGGCGACAAGCCTCTCCATCCCTACAAAGGAGTGACCGATCCCGACTTCACCGGTTGGAACGGCGACAAGAAATATTCCTGGGTTAAAGCGCCGCGCTTCAACGGCGCGCCCATGCAGGTCGGTCCGCTGTCACAGGTGCTGGTCGGCTTTGCTCAGGGCCATCCACTGACTAAGAAGTATGCAGTAAAAGCAATCGACACCATCGGAGCCGTCGGCCACATTCAGGTGACTCCAGGGATGTTGGAGTCTACGCTCGGACGCCACGGCGCGCGCGCAATTCGCTGCGCCATGTTAGGCGAACTGGCGCAGAAGCACCTGCAACTGCTGATCGATAACGTAGCCAAGGGCGATTACACAGTTCACAACGCGCCGGTATTTCCCAGCGGAGAAGTGGAAGGCGTAGGAACCCACGAGGCTCCACGCGGCACGCTGTCGCACTGGATCGTGGTCAAAGACGGAAAGATCAAGAATTACCAGGCCGTCGTACCGTCAACCTGGAATGCCAGCCCGCGCGATGCCTCCGGCGCTCACGGTCCCTACGAAGCGTCGCTGCTGCACACGCCGCTGGCTCGCCCAGAGGAACCATTGGAGGTCTTGCGCACCGTGCACTCCTTCGATCCGTGCATGGCATGCGCGTGTCACACTTTCGATCCGTCCGGAAACCAGATCGCGAAAGTGAAGGTACTGTGAAAAGGCTGCTGTGAAAAGAGTAGTCATAGGCGGAATCGGAAACGTCCTGCTTGGGGATGACGGCGTCGGGCCGTATGTCGCGCGGCTTCTGGCTGCCCGCTACGAGTTCGAAGAGGGTGTCGAAATTGTCGATCTGGGAACTCCAGCGCTGAATCTGATCGATCACTTCGCCGCAAATGAGGCCGTCATTCTCATCGACTCCGTCGATACCGGGGCCGATCCGGGCGCCGTCGCGCTCTACCGCAAACCGGATATCATGCGGCTCAATCCCGGTGTCCGTATGGATCCCCATTCGCCGGCGCTGGTCGACGCGCTGCTGAGCGCCGAAATGTTTGGAGTCGCAGCGAGCGACGTGCTTCTCGTGGGAATCAAGGGTGAGACGTTTGAGGTCGGCTGCAACTTGAGTCGACCTGTGACGGCGTCCTTGGAACTAGCGATTGCGGAAGTTCTGCGGGAACTGGATCGCCTGTCGATCAAGTACCACCTCCGCCAGCAGCCCGCCGAACCTGGCATCTGGTGGACAACGACAGTCGGGTCGTCAGGTGATCGGGCCATCGGGTGATCGGGCCATCGGGTGATTGAAAGTCAAAGTTTTTGATCTTCAAAGTTTTTGATCTTCGATGACCCGATGGTCGGATGACCCGATCCGATGTTAGCGGCCGCCTCGGAACCCGCCACCGTGGGTGCCTCCACCATGGAATCCTCCTCGCGAGGCGACTGTGCCGTGTCCCGCGAAGCCGTGCCCAACCGCTGGGCCACGTCCCTCAAAGCCGTGTCCCACGAAGCCGCGAGGTCCTACAAAGCCGCGGGCATAGGGCCGTCCGTAATATCCGTGTCCCCAGCCGTGGTACCACGGGCCTGCGCCGATAAAGACTCCGCCAGCAAACCAGTCAGGACCATAGTAGCCGTAGGGCGCGCAAGCATACGGATAGTCGGGGTAATAGCCGTAAGCGCAAGCTGGCGGGCCAGCCACATAGCCTGGGCCGACGCCCACTCCAACGCCAACCCCGACTCCCGCCCCCACGACGACCGCAGCCTGCGAATAAGCGAGCGGCATAGCCAGTAAAGCAAGCAGTGCAACATATCTCAGGTATTTCATGGTGAACCTCCCCTTTCATTCCCGCTCGGCGATTCGTTCCGGATTCGCCGGAGCCTGAGGTCTTTCAGCTTTTTTCTTCTGAAAGCGCCTACTCATTTGAACTCAAGTGGCCCAGAAAAGTTGCGGAAAACGGAGTGGCTGATTTCAGCCATCCTGCTTGAAATCAACCACTTGAGAGGAATGTTAGTTGCCCAGGTGTACCGCCAGGTAGCAGCCCGATGATCTCAAGTTCCGGCGAATCCACTTATAGGCAGGGTAGCGCTTCAATGCGGAGCACTAAAAAATTGATAGCTAAAAGGCCTTGCGCTCATCGCCTTCTCGAGTTCACTTCCGACGCTATTCAGCGGCATAGGCCGGTCGATATTATTGAACGCACTTCCCTCAAGGCCAAAATACAAAACCAATCTGTTCCCTCTCATGGAAAGCTCCCCCTTGTGGATACCGCGCGTATCGGCCAAGGTTATCGTTCCTGCCGGCCCCGTGACATGAACAATTTTCTCGGCACAAACGTCGTTGACTTCTCTGTCGCTGAGATCCATTCGACTCATCAATCGCCGGGTCAGAGGTCTCGTCGTCCTATTGGGCTTATGTGAACCCTTAACATAGACGAAATGCGGGGTCTCAAATGTTGTGTCTGTCAGATTCACACCGACTTTCAGCCACCGCAGGCACCCTGAATCCACGTGAAATGACCGGGGCCGATGCCCCCGAGGGAGATAGTCGGTGTCCCACCACATTTCAGGTCTTGTGATTACCGGGAAGACTCTAAGATAGCGGGTTGCGGCTGCCAGAAGATAAGAATCGCACAAGAGACGTTGAACGTTATGGTTTTCCAATAACACTGATCGGGGGAGTTTATAAAGCGAATATCGGGGCTGAGATGGATCGATTCCATTGCTCGTAGCCCTCTCCGCAATTGAGATTGTCGTTTGGCCCGGGACATGATCGGTCGCGACAGGGCCATAATTCGCTGCGTCCAGTGGACATGACAAAGCCAGTTCATATAGGTTCTGAACTGTTTCCTTCTTGAGTCGCGGCGGAATAACAGCCACGCCATCTTCTCTGAGGGTACGAACAACCTCCTCAATAGTCGGGTCGAGACTGCCGGCTTCACTTACCAAAGACGCCCCATCCCAGCCTAATCTTAAGTCCGTCTCTTTCCGCTTGGCTTCAAGAATCCGAAACAGAAGGTCGTTAGACCTGCCGTTGGTAAAAGCAAAAAGCTTTTGGACGATGAAGTTGCTCTCTGGGGCAGGCTCGCCAGCACGCCAGTATCGCCACATCCCTCTGCCAAAAACGCCGACTTTATTGAAACCTTGCCTGAACTTAGTCAAGTGCAAACCGCTTTCCGTCTTCATAAGGTCGAAAGTTCTGCAACAGCAGCACTGCGGGCGAAGCTTTATCGCCAGTTGCCCATAGCTTCTGCTCAAGACAAAGAGTGGCGCCGTTCGAGATCGGCGCCCCACGGAAACTGTTGAGAGCATAACAAATTTTGGCTTGCCCAGTCCCCCGGATCGGTGATCGGCGTCATCCGCCCACGTCCGCCGGGAATCGGCGGGTTGTTATTCCCTCTGTAATTCTTGCTTAACCAGGCCCGCCTTTCCGCATCCAAAAGGTGAGTTCCGAAGGAGCCGAAAAAAGGAGCCGAAAATATGAACGAGAAAATCGTGCACGAGATACTCCATGAATTATTTTCCTCTCTAGAGACTTTGGACACTCAAAGCACTGCCATCTTGCAATTCTTAAAGGACAAGGGAATAGGAAGTGAAGAGGACCTCGCTCCCTACCTTGAACAAGCGGGAGACGCAAGCAGCCTAACTTTGTGTAACCAGCTTCCTGCCGGCTCGGTTACCTTTGCGAATAATGTAGCCACCCACGGATATCCGCAGTACGCGGCCTTGCCAGCATCGTGGTACGGCGCCGGGCTGACCCAGTATGCCGCGAGCTTTGGCGATCCCTGCGAAATCAAGGCCTGGACCAATGGGATCAAGTCGATCCTTACATTCTGACGGGAGCTTGATTTGCCCGGGCGCAGCGCGCGCCGCTGCTCCCGGGCTCTTTATTCTCTTGGCGCAACATCGCCGTTACATTCGTTGACACCGAAAAAGAGCGAACAAACAGCGCACGCTTACGAGAACGCCTGATAGCTTTGTGCTGGCTCAGCGTGAAATGGAGAAGCGACGTTCTCCGTTAGTGAGTATTCCGCCCTTCGGGCGGGGATTTTCAAGGCATGAGGGTCTATCGTCCGATGACATTCTCCCGTCAGCGTACAACGCGGGAGAAGGACCTCCCGCGCTGCTGAGCATCGGCTCGATGAGCCCTCCGGTTATCCCTCAGCATGGTTGCGTCCCCGCAGTGCCCGCTTCCGTTTCGCCCGGCAACTTCATTGTAGCTCCGCAACGACCTGCCGTTTTCTCGCAGAACCCAGACCAGCCAGACCCGATTCGCGCAGCCTGCCACACTACAAGAATACCCTGCGCCCTAAGGTCTTGAGTTGAAATCGCCTAATCTCGTGAGTCTGGAAGGTACTTCCGACCTGCTCAACCAAAACGCAAGTAATTTGGACTCAGAAACAAATGCGATCTACGATCAGGTCGTGGAATCCTCAGCGAAAAAGATGACCCTAGCTGTAGTCGCCTCAATTGTCCTCATGCTGTGGTTGGCCGACGAGTACCCTGCTCTGCGGTTTCGGGGAGATGCCAGCTTTTCGGGCGGTCCTATTTTCGGCTACAGCATCAAGATGCGTCGTATTCCCTTTTATCGGCCCGGAGAATATGTCTACCATCTTCGCGGATTGCCAAACGAGGAAATGTCTCTTCAGCTCTACGCCGAAGGAAAGAGCGACAAAGACCGAGATGAGCTAACGAGCCTAGGGACCACGCTCGATGCAGTTCTCAGCGACCGGAACGGCGTCGTGTGCCAAGCCAGCGGTAAGGTAAGAAATGGTCAGAATGAATCCATCTGGGTCCTGATGTCGGGCGGATCAGAGGCAGCATTCTGGCATTGGCACTGCGTTCACATTCCGCTCAAATCGTCTTCCTCATACACTCTGACAATTCGCATCAGCAATGTCGACCCGAATACTCCGAAGATCAATCTTCTCCCAGTCCTTGAGGGTGGGCAGCCCGAACTGCCCTAGCTTCTTGCTGTTGTAACCTCCCCAGATCATTCTCTGCTGTGGGTCAAAACAGCTTTCTTAGGCTGTCCGACATCGCGGCGTCGTCACTTGCTTTTCACGCGGCTTGCTGGCGGTGGCTCTGGCGTTGGTGTCTGGCGGCTTCCAGCTTGCGGTCGCGTTCCGCGTGAATCTCCTGCTGACGCCCCTCCAGCACATCCTTCGGTGTGAGGTAGCCGATGGCACTGTTCAGGCGGACGTTGTTGTAATGCTCCACGTAGCGCTCGACCAGACGCCGCGCATCTTCCAGCGACAGCGGCGTTCCCGGACGAATGCACTCGCTCTTTAGCGACTTGTGCCAGCGCTCGATCTTGCCGTTCGACTGTGGATAGTAAGGCGAGGTTCGGACGTGCGTCATGCCTGAGATGCGAATGAACTCCTTGAAATCACGGGCAATGAACTGCGGGCCATTGTCGGAGATGATTCGCGGCTTCGCCTCCGGGTACTTTTCCTTGGCTCGCTGCAAGATCACCTCGACATCAGCCTCTCGCATGGACTCACGCAGGTCCCAATGCACGAGGAAGCGGCTGAACCCATCCAGAATGCTGCACAAGTAATAGAACGTGCCGCACAGGTTGATGTAGGAAACGTCGATATGCCAGTGCTGATGCGGCTGCAGCGGCTGCTCGAAACCGGTTCCCTTGCGCGATGGTTTGCTCTTCCATCGGGATAATAATCCAGCTTGCTTCAACACCCGCCACACGCTCGCCGGACTGACGGCCACAACGTCAGCGTCGAGCATCATGAACGTCAGCCGCCGATAGCCTTCCAGCGGGTTCTTCAAATGGAACCCGATGATTGCTTCTTTCTCCCACGGCTCCAACCAGAAATCGCGGGGAACCCAACCGTTGTGTTCGTTGACGCACCCGTATCGCTGTCGCCAGTCATAGAACTTGCTGGCTGTCACGCCCAGCCACGGGATGAACCGTCCAACGCCGATCTCGGCCTTCTCCGACCAGCGCCGGACGAAATCCACGACTAGGTCCCGCACATCATGCGGCACCCAGATACCAGTTAGAGTTCCCCAAGACTTTTTTTTAGCGCGATGTGCTCAGCCATCAGCTCAGCCAGGACCTCGTCCTTGGTCTGCACCTTCTTCTCCAAGAACTCGATCCGATTCTGCTTCTCCTCCACTTGGCGGTGGGGACGCTCTTGAGCCTGAAAAGCGGCGGCTCCGTTCTCGAACAGTTCCTTCTGCCAGCGGTAGAACACTGTTGGCCGCAGGCCTAGTTCCTCACACAGCTCCGAGACGGGCACTTTGTCCACAAGATGCCGCCTCAGGATGGCTACTTTCTCCTCTGGGGTGAAATGTTTCCGTTCCTTCCTCATACGTTCGCTCCGTTATCTTAACGGAGGAACGCTTTCTCCATTTCCAGCTGAGGCGGAACAGCTTCAGTTGACAATTTTTGTGCAGCAGGTCGGGCATGGTTGGAAGATCGCCACGCTGCTATTGCAGCTTCGCATACTCCGCCTTGGCTTCTTTCAAGATGGGAATGTCGGGGTCGGCGTCTTTCCAGAGAGTAAGGAAATCTCGGTAGGCCGATCGCGCTTTGGCGGTGTCACCTTGCAGCACCAACGCACGTGCCATTCCGAGATGGGCAAGGGCGCCCAGTGGACAGTTCATTACAATTCCGCGATGGTCGAGGAATTTCTGGAACTCTGCAGCTGCCTGGTCGCCCTGCTGCAGCAGCAAATACGCCTGGCCACGCACGTAAACTGGATGGAGCAATCCGCCAACCCCGGGCGGTGGGTTCGCCAAATCGTAAGGAGATGCAGCCCGAAGAAGCTCGATTGCTTTGGAAGGATTGTTGCGCTGGATCTCAATGCTGGCACGAATAGTGGGCAGCCAATAGTCATTGATCATCGTATTCTGCGGAAACTGCTTCTTGAGTTCGTCTGCTATTCTCCGCGCCTGGCCTGCATCGCCGGCTTGCGCCAATGTCAGACCAGCGAGAGCCTGCACGTCGCGAGCTGACGCCAGGGCCAACGCCGCCGCGGCTTGCTGCCGCGCCTCTGCGAAGTTGCCAAATTCAGCTTCCCGCAGGGCTCCATCCAGCTGCCATAGAGCTGCCATCTCTTTCTCGTCGTTGCGCCGCGCCGACTCGACTGCGCGCCGAGAAAGTTCCCGCGCCTTTTGCAAGCGGCCATAGAAGGCCTCACTCTCGGATTGTAAGGACAGAAACCAGTCTTCCACTCCTGGTTGGCCGATCGCCCAGGCTAACTGGCGTGCCATCTCAGACCCATCGCCTTCCACGAACGCCACCCCGTACTCATTGCCTCGCACCGTTGAGTTGGCAAGCTTTCGCGCCAGCGCTTGCTGATATGCTGCGGTCGCTTCCTCCAAGCGGTTCAGAGCTGCGTAGTCGGCTATGAGGTTGGCATAAGTGAGGCCCTCGCCGGGGTTCAGTTGGGCGACTACGAGGTGTTCTGCCAAGGCTCTCTCATACTGTCCAATCATGAAGTAAGCGGCGCCCAAGTTGATGTGCGCGGTGATGCTACGCGGGTATTCCTGTACCCACAATTCAAGTGCTTCGAGCTCTTTGGGCAACTCCCCGGTAACGAGGTCATAGTAGAACGCCGTGATCTGAATCTTTTCCACTTCGCTCGCGCGGTCCCTCAGTTCATAGGCTCTTTGAAGGTACTGGCGAGCTACTCTCCTATATTGGAATATGCGACTCCAAGGGCGCCATAAGCCGCAACGAAATTGGGATCCAGCGCGATGGCGCGATTCAAGAACGAGATGGACGCTGCATCACCCTTTTCCGATTGCATCTTCCCCGCCAAGGAATAGACCTTCAGGGCCTCGAAGGAAGATGTTGTGGCCTGGGCGAGCGGTACATCAAACTTCTGCACGGTAGACAGCGATTCGCCCAGCTCCTCTCGCAACTTGGACGCGGCTTCGCCCAACGCATCCACCACATTCTCCTTGGACAGCGCAGTCACCTGCTCCTCGGCCAGCATTTCTCCGCTTTGGCAATTCAACGCCTTCAACGACAGCACGTATGAACTTCCCATACTGCCAATCGATCCCGCAATATAGGCCTTGCTGTGTGCCCTCTGGCATAGCTCGCGCGCCACATCCGGCGTGAGTTTCGTACTGGCGGGGCGGGTCATCTGTTGCAGAGTCTTTGCGACTTGGGTATCGGAGAGCACGTTCAAGAAAGGCGATTGCCGCAGGGAAACCCCGAGCGCCGTCTTCAGCGTGTCGTCGAAGATCGCATCCCCGGTCTTATTTTCGAAGTCCGAAATAACGATCCTATCCTTATCGGTTAGTTTGGACATTTGTCGCCAGTGCCGGTAGTAGACGAACCCACCCACCACCAGTGACGCGATCAGTGCCGTCGCCACAGCTCCCAGCGACCGCCTCTTTCGCTTTGAACGAGAACGTGCTGTGGCTGTCGCCGTCTCAGCTGCTCGCAGCTTTTGCGGCAGTTCCCGATTACCGGCTTCATCCGTGTACAGGTTATACAGGTGGACGCGGACTCCATGTTTGACCTCGGCTTCTCCCAGATCGTGCAGGGCAGCCTTCCATGTGCTTACTTGATCGAGCACATCGGCCACGGATTTCGAGATCAGGATGTGACCGCCATCTCCGCAATCCATCACTCGTTGCGCGATGTTAATGCCGCCCCCGGCCACATTGCGTGCGGCATTGATGTCCTCGACCCGATACACCGGGCCAGTATGAACTCCCATCCGCAACTTCATCTCGGGCCACCGCCGCAGGATGTGGCTCAGTTCCAGAGCGCAGCGCACGGGAGCTTCCACGTCGCCAAGAAAGACCAATGCCATGCCGTCGCCGGTGGGTAGTCGAATAAGTTGATCGCTCGACTGGGCCCGCACGAAATCCTGCGTCTCGCGCACCGCTTCCTGCAAATGAAGAAGCACCTCGTGCTGCTCATCCATCGGAAGACGGGAATACGCCACGATGTCCATGAACAGGACGTGCGCCATCTCCAGGGTGCGGTTCGAACCGGAATCTGCTTGTACTTCAGGCATGGACGCTCGGCAGGTCGGGCATCCCGCCGCCACGGAACTTCTGGATGATGCCGTAGTGCAAGATGGTCTGGCCGTTCATTGCGCTGAAATCTTAGGACTGCAGGTAGGGCAAGTCAATCAGTGCTGGAAGTTGGCAGTATTCAACAAGATCGTTGGCGCACAATCTCGATAGCACAAACTACGGCCCGATCGGCTTAATGAGTGCTGACTCCTTGATTTCGAGAGTTACCGGCAAGTTCAGAGAACGCGTGCGGATTTAGTCTGCATCGACTTCATCCGCCAAGGCTTTTTCAGCAGCCTGCTAAGGTGTCGTTGCTGGCTCGTTGTTCCTCTCTTGCTATTCTCGGGTTCCAGCAAAGAGTCGGCTAAGCAGCGCGATGCCCACGAGCAGGCAAAAGGGGGCTGTGATGACGCCGGGGAAATATCTACGATACGTCGCACTCAGCACCAGATGGGCAGCGCCGTTCCCCACACCCCCGATGAGCGCGAGAAAGAGAACAATGAGGTAGGCCAACTGTACTCCGCGGTAGACACCCAGTCCTGCCAGCACGAAAGCGGCGAGCCACAACATATTGAACGTCACAAAACGCACATCAGTCCAGTCGTATCCGAACAGTCTTGGGAACTGATGTTGAAAACCCGTTACATATTCCTCGGTGAAATGCAGGCACTGCACGGCGATAGCGAGCAGGTAGATGGGAAGAACCGCCGCAACATCATTGTTCCAGCGAGCTGCAACCCAAACACCATAAGCCAGAACCAGACCGACACTGAGAAAAATAATGGCGAGGCCCATCCAACGGGTTTGTACAGCTAGCACGATCAACACGAGGACGGCGCCAGCCGTGCGGTCACGCAAGCACACCGCGTTTGCGCGGGCCTGCGCTGTGCTTTCCTGCTTGGAACTACGAGCACCTGTTTGATGTGGCATGCCGCAGAAGATGCTAACAACTTCACGGTGGCCTGCCAAGCACCATAAACCCAGCCAATGCAAATGGTCGCACGGTCATGACCATGAGCTGCGCCCGGTTGGTGGAGTAATTTGTAATTACTGTTGAACGCGATCACACTCATTGGCCCCAGTAATCTGACTCCACCACTTTTTCACCACAAATCCTCTGTGCACCCATCACAGACACCCAACGCGCAACAATGGTGGTCCGTGTGCCCGCCTCTCAAGAGGCGACTGGAAATTGGCCCACCACAGTGGCTCTTTGAAAAACGACATTTTGAGGCAAAAACGCCGATCCGCCCGCTCCGGAAATCTGCGAATTTTCAAGGAAACTGAGGGAATAAATCCTGTAAGTCATTATTTATGAAGGTAATTATCCCTTGACAGTAGGTATGTAGGAGTTTACCTTTGCAGAGTCCTAAATGGAGCAACGGAGAGATCGAATGGCCCGGCTTAGAAGTGTACCCCGTAAGTCGGGCGGATACCGCTATGCGAATAGCAGACCAACTCCTGAAATGTGTGGGCTTCGTATCCCGCTACGACCCAGATGAGCCGCTTAAATTCGGCGGCACCGCGTTCATTGTCGGCGTAAAGATGGATGAGAGTGCCAGCCTCGTGCATCTCGTAACAGCCAAGCATGTCGCAGAAGCGATTGAACCTGCCGAAGCTGTAATAGCGATGAACGCGAAAGACGGTGCGCCAAGATTCCTTCGGACCGGCGGCCAAAAATGGTTTTATCATCCAACCGAGAGAGATTCGGTAGATGTCGCCGTTCTACCTCTCGGATCACCGAATATGGGCCTCTATGACATTGCCTTTGTCCCGGAGGCTATCTTCGCAACTGAAAAGCGAATTGCCGAATACAACATTGGCCTAGGCGACGAGCTTATAATCGTCGGACTGTTTACTCGCTTTTTCGGACTGACCCACGTAATTCCGATAGTACGCACAGGCAACATAGCAATGATGCCGCGAGATCGGGTGCCAGTTAAGGATTTTGGCGAGATGGAAGCTTATCTTGCTGAGGGTAGGTCTATTGGCGGATTGAGTGGATCGCCTGTCTTTGTTCGGAATACGGTCAAAACTGAAATGGGAAGCACGAAGGGTCCCTTATACCTGCACGGGCTGGGAGACGGGCATCTTCTCGGGTTGGCTCACGGCCATTGGGACTTACCGGTTTCGTTTTCTGCCGCAGAACAGGCGGAAGCAGTTAACATGGGAGTATCAATAATCGTTCCCGCAAAGAAAATTTTGGAAGTCCTCTATCATCCGGAGTTAGACGCCATGCGAAAAGAACGCTACGAGAAAACGAAAAACTCGGACAGTCCCACTGCTGACACTACTCTTGCAAAGCCCTTTACGAAAGACGATTTCGAGGACGCGCTAAAGAAGGTCAGCCGCAAAAAGACGTAGCATCAGCCTTGCCAAGCCCACTTAATAAAACGGATGATGGCAAGTAGGAAAGCAATCGCCATTCCAGCGATCATTAGGCAGCGCACAATCCATGCCCACGTCTCACCTTTATCTGTGCGAACACTAGCGCCCAACTGGAAAAAATAAAGAACTACAGCAGTGACGAGCCATCCCCACCACGGAATGTCAGAAGGATTCATGGATTCTCGGCTTCATATCGTCTTCTGCCGTTTTTCCATAATGGTGAGAGAGTCACCATTCCGAGTACGGAGTTTCAATCCCAGACAAAACTTAGAATTGGGTAGATCGGTATCGTCCGCATAGGTGCAAATGGAACCGGGAATGTGGCGTAGGATAACAAAATTGCCGACATTCTTGAGGTCTGTAATTATGTGCAATTCACCATCTTTGAAAGCGCTAATGAAACCCTCCATGTTGACCGTCACGAAGCCATCGGCTGATGCGAACCAAATGTCGACCGGGACAAGCTCCGTGATAAATCGGTGTAGCAAGAGATCAGCATCTTCGGACGAAATATTATGTTCGCTCATGGCGGCAAAATATGGCGAAAGGGAGGCTCAATATTGGAGCAAAAACTTGGGCATCGTTCAGTGACGCCGTGAATTATACGCTGAACCTGTTCTTTCGTAACGACCGAATCCTAGTCAGAAAGGCTCTGGAATGCTCTCGGGATGGCGCACCACCGCATCGCGCTTTTCGACTTGCTGCAAGAAACTCAGAAACATGGGTTGCACATCAAAGCGGCGGTTATATCGGAAGCTGTACTCATTGAGATAGGTCTGTAGATAGTGACGCCCGACGTTGTGATAAACGCCACCGATACCCCGCTTAATCAGCGACCAGAATCCCTCGATTGTGTTCGTGTGGACTTCGCCGACAACGTAGACGCCTTCGCTGTGATTGATTCTTTCGTGAGTGTATCCGCGAGCATCAAGCCCGTTGTAAGAGCGGAAGGTGTCGGTAAAGACAGTGGACTTCGGGAGCACATGCTCTTTGATGAGTCCGCGCAACGTGTCGGCCTTCACGTCGGCGGCGACGAATGCCCGAACCTGTCCCTTGCGCTGTACCATTCCAACGACGGGAGTCTTTTCAGTTCCACGTCCGCGCTTGCCTTCGGATCGGCTCCCGTAGTACGTCTCATCCATTTCGACTTTGCGATTGAATCCGCCAATCGGCCCACTCTTTTCGTCCGTCAGCATAGAGCGAATCTGTTTGAACATGCGCCACGCGGTCTTGTAGGTGACGCCAGTCTCGCGCTGAATCTGTTTTGCCGAAATGCCGCAACGGGTCTGTGCCATGAGGTAGACGGCATAGAACCAAGTGGTGAGCGGAGTGGGCGACTTGTGAAAGATCGTGTCGGCAGTCGGATGAACATGATGACCGCAATGATCGCAGGAATACGACGGGCGGCTCACTACGCGATGGTGCTTCGTAATCGCGTTGCACGCTTCGCAAAAGATGCCATCTGGGAACAGGTAGTTCTTGAGCCATTCCAAGCAGGTCGCATCGTCTGGGAACTGCTTTTGGAAGTCTTTCAGCGTGTACGGCAGCATGTTCGGTTTGCGGTTGTTGTGGGCCATAAGGTTACCTACTGTCAGGTAAAACTATAGCCCAAAGCCATACCTACTGTCAAGGGATAATTACCTTTATGAATACTTTGAAGTTAAGTAATTATTTATCAATACCTTAGGCAAATCAGGGAGGGGGGTACCCCCTTGCTAATTGTTACAAACGAATTGCCAGATAGCGCGACCTGAAGCGCAGCTCGAAGCATCGCCTACCATTCTCGTCATTTACAATCGATGATTCTTCTAAAAGATGAGTCTCTCTAGAAAAGATTCTCCTTCGATTGGAAACCATAATCATGCACCGCTGGTCTGAACTCTTTATTCCTACGCTTCGCGAAGCTCCGGCTGATGCCGAAGTCGCCAGCCACAAGCTTCTCGTTCGCGCCGGATACATCCGTCAACTGGGCGCTGGGATCTACTCGTTCCTATTCATGGGCAATCGCTCGACGCAGAAGATCATGCGCATTGTCCGCGAAGAGATGGACAAGATTGGCCAGGAGTTCTATCTGCCGGCGCTGAATCCGCGCGAGATTTGGGAGGCCAGCGGCCGCTGGACGGTGATGGGCGACAACATGTTTCGCCTCAAGGACCGCAAGGGCGCCGATCTGTGTCTGGGCTTCACGCATGAAGAGGTCATGACCGACATCGCGCGCAAGGAGCTGCGCAGCTATAAGCAACTGCCGCAGATCTGGTATCAGATTCAGACCAAGTTCCGCGACGAGCCGCGTCCGAAGGCCGGCCTGCTGCGGGTGCGCCAGTTCATAATGAAAGATTCCTATTCGTTCGATATCGATGCGGCGGGGCTCGACGTCTCTTACCAGAAGCATCACGACGCCTACTGCCGCATCTTCGACCGCTGCGGCCTGAAATACATGGTGATCGAAGCGCACTCCGGAGCCATGGGAGGATCGAAGTCGCAGGAATTCATGGTGCGCACTCCGGCGGGCGAGGATCTGGTCGTAAGCTGCGAGAAATGCAATTACGCGGCGAACATGGAGAAGGCGACTTCGAAGCTGGCTCCGGTCGAGGACTTGAAGGCGGAGGGCGATGGTTCGCCGCTCGAAAGTCAGCCGCTCGAGGTGCATACTCCGGGACAGAAAACGATTGAGGACGTGGCGCGCTTTCTCGGCGTGTCGCCCGTGCATACGCTCAAGACTTTAGCGATGATGATCACTGAGGTCGATCCAAAAACGAAGAAGACTCACTCGCGGCCGGTCGTGCTGCTCATGCGCGGTGATCACCAGATGAACGAAGCCAAGCTCTCGACGGCGGTTGGCGGCAAAGAGACGCGTCCCATGCAGGAGGAGGAAATCCGCGCGTTGTTCCAGTCGCCCGCTGGATACCTTGGTCCACTCGGCATCGATTGGGCGCGGGACTTAACGAGTAAGGACGCCCATGATTCGGCCAAGCCGATCCTGCTGGTCGACAAAGCCCTCGAAGGCCGCAGCAACTTGATTGGCGGCGCAAACAAAGATGAATATCACCTCAAGCACCTGTCGCCGGGAAAGAATTTCCAGCCGACCGCATACGCGGACTTGCGCAGCGTGGCGGCGGGCGAAGATTGCCCAAACTGCGGCTCCGGCTCTCCGCTACGCATCGATACGGCGGTCGAGATCGGACACATCTTCAAGCTCGGCTATAGGTATTCCGAGTCCATGGGCGCGCGCGTGCTCGACCGCAACGGCAAAGAGGTTGCGCCGATTATGGGGAGCTACGGAATCGGCATCGAGCGCATTCTGACCGCAGCCATTGAGCAGAGCAACGACGAGAATGGCTTCTGGCTGCCGCCGTCGATCGCGCCATTCGAGGTCGTGGTCGTCTCAACCAATTCGAAAGACGAGGCGATTCGCAGCGCGTCTGAAAGCATTACCCAGCAACTTGAGGCTTCCGGATACGACGTTTTGCTCGATGATCGCGACGAACGGCCCGGAGTTAAGTTTAAGGACGCAGATCTGGTCGGCATCCCCTTTAGAATCAATGTGGGAAAGAAGGTTACTGAAGATATGGTAGAAGTCGTTCGGCGCTCGACTCTCGCAAAGGAGGACGTTAAAATTTCAGGCATAACCGAATATTTCCACGAATTGCGCCAAAGAGCGGGTTCGGCTGGCCATTAAACGAACGATCTCGCTTTTGGCGCGACGCGGAAAGTCGCGACTGAAGCTTGCGGCAGGATATTCGCAACGAGATATTCGCGGCAAGATATTTCATGAAATTCGCGGCATGAAATTCGCAACCAGCGACTGGGCGATTTGTTTCTTATGGCGACTTTGAAATTGGTCTCCGGCTTTGCCATCATCGGACTCGCAATCTTTATATGCTGTAAGCTCATTCCTCCGTTCTTCGCGAACTTTGAACTCGAGGATTCGATGAAGACCGAAGCTACCCAGTCGACCTACAGCACCCGCACCGAAGAGGACATTCGCGCCTCCATCATCAAAGTTGCCCGCAATTACGATATCGCTCTGACTCCCAAGCAGGTGCATGTTACGCGGACGGGTGGATACGGCGTTGGCACGCTCTCCATCGACGCGGAGTACAGCGTTCCGCTCGATCTCGTCGGCTACTCGACAATCCTGAATTTTCATCCTGGATCGCAGAACAAGGGTGTTTTCTAAGAGCAGTTTTTAGCCATTAGCAATTAGCACAGGAGCTTCCCAGCATCCTGTTTGTCCCACTGCAGTTGCCTCGACCTTCCGCCCACTGATTCCTCTCGCTATACCGTGTAGTCAGCTTTGAGTTACCATGCAAATTCACCGACGTGGAAATTTGCGGATCCATGCCCGCATGATCCGCGCTCGAAATGGAGTGCGTTTGTATGAAGAAACTCGCCGTCATCTTTTTATGTCTAGGTCTATCTTCTAACGCTCTGGCACAAGCGCCACCGGTTGGCGCACCGCCTGCTACGCCCAAGCATCCCGTGACCGACCAGTATTTTGGAGTCACCATCACAGACAACTACCGCTGGCTGGAGAATTGGGACGATCCCGCCGTGAAGCAGTGGAGCGCGAACCAGAATGCATACGCTCGCGGTTATCTGGATAGTCTGCCGGATCGCCCCGCCATCAAGAAACGTCTGCGGCAGCTCGCTGGCTCCGGATCTATCGCCTATTTCTCCCTGCAATTCCGTGGCGGAATTTTGTTCGCCCGAAAAAGCCAGCCGCCCAAGCAGCAACCCTTGCTTGTAGCTCTGGATTCGAACGCAGATCCCGCCAGCGAGAAGATTGTTTTCGATCCCAACGCAGCCAGCGCCGAGGGCTCGATCGCCGTGGACTTTTACGTTCCTTCGCTCGATGGCAAGCTGGTTGCTGTCGCGCTCTCTGAAAACGGATCGGAAGACAGTTCAGCTCACGTCTTCGAAGTTGCGACGGGAAAGGAACTTCCCGACCGTGTGCCGCGCGTCAACTTCGCGACGGCTGGAGGCAGTATTGACTGGAAGGCCGACGGCTCCGGCTTCTATTACACTCGCTATCCACAGGGCAAGGAGCGGCCCGACGAGGACGCGGATTTCTACCAGCAGGTGTACTTTCACAAGCTGGGCACCGACCCCCATAGCGACACATATGTTCTGGGTAAGGATTTCCCGCGCATCGCAGAAATTCATTTGCGCGCCAGCGACGATGGCAAGTGGCTGGTGGCAACCGTCGCTAACGGAGACGGCGGCCAGTTTGCGCACTACCTGATGGATGCGGCCGGACACTGGACACAGGTCACTCATTTCGAAGACGAAATCGTATCTGCCAAAGTCGCGCCCGATGACAGTCTCTATCTGCTTTCGCACAAGGACGCTCCGCGAGGCAAGATTCTGCGTCTGCCGCTTTCACACGTGTCTACGCAAAAAAATGATCGAGCGAGGATCGATCTGTCAGAGGCGAAAGTCATTGTTCCGCAAAGCTCCGGGGCCGGCACTCACGAGAGTGCGCGCGCCTCGATTGAGAACTTTGTGCCTGCTCCCGGGCGGCTCTATGTCGTCGATATCATAGGCGGTCCCTCGTCTGTGCGCGTATTCGATCTGCACGGTCATCCCCTTGCGAAGCCTTCGCTGCCGCCGATTTCATCGGTTGACGATGTAGTCTCGATTGGCGCTGGCAATGTGTTGTTCCTCGTCGGCAACTATCTTCAGCCCTCCGCGTGGTATCGCTTCGATGCGGCCCGCGGAAAATCCATGCGCACAGCTCTCTCGCAGGTTGCCCCCTACAACTTCGACGACGCCGAAGTGGTTCGAGAATTCGCAGTTTCCAAGGACGGCACCCGCGTGCCCCTCAACATCATTCGCCGCAAGGGCACGAAGCTTAATGGCAGCAATCCAACTTTGCTCTACGGTTATGGCGGCTACGGTGTCAACGAGACGCCCTACTTCGCCGGTTCGATGGCCCGGGTCTGGCTCGACCAGGGTGGCGTTTATGTGGTCGCCAACCTCCGGGGCGGCGGCGAATACGGTCAGGAATGGCACAAAGCGGGCAACCTTACCCACAAACAAAATGTTTTCGACGATTTCATCGCTTGCGCACAATACCTGATCGACCAGAAATATACTTCGCCGGCTCATCTTGCCATCCTCGGCGGAAGCAATGGCGGTTTGCTGATGGGTGCGGCGCTAACGCAGCGTCCGGACCTGTTTCGCGCGGTCGTCTCGTTTGTCGGAATCTACGACATGTTGCGCGTTGAACTCGACCCTAATGGCGAATTCAATACCACGGAGTTCGGCACGGTGAAAAATCGCGAGCAGTTCCAGGCACTCTATGCCTACTCGCCTTATCACCATGTCAAAGACGGGACGGTATATCCGGCGGTTCTTTTTCTGACGGGAGAAAACGATCACCGCGTTAATCCGCTGCACTCGCGCAAAATGACGGCGCGATTGCAGGCGGCGAGCGGCTCGGATCGCCCCATATTGCTCCGCACCTCCTCGAATTCCGGCCACGGCATAGGCACTGCACTAGACGAACGGATCGAGGAGTCGGCAGATGCGCTCAGCTTTCTGTTTGCACAGCTGGAGATCAGGTACGTGCCTGCAAGCAGGTAATAGTGCCTGTGAAGTAATAGAACCGCCAGCCACCCACAGCCGTGTCTCCTTCGACACGCATCCAAGTAGTTGTGGGCGCTGCCTTCTGATTTAGAATCAACCTACGACGCATCTTAGGCCCAAAGCCTGTATTGGACTGAGAATTGCCCCTGGAAATGAATGCACGCGAATTTCGCCGGCCATTCACGATGACCACCAACGATGCCCATTAAGCTGAGAATTCCCACAGTTCGGCGCAGCGGTCAAAGCGGAAAAGGTCGCGGCGGCAGCCGGGGCAAGGGCCTGCTTCCACGGGATGGGATCGTTCGCTTTGCCCTGCTGGGCTTCGTTTCGGCAGCGCTCCTGGTGGTAGGCTTTTTTGCCTATTGGTATGTCAAGTACGACCGGATCATAGAGCAGCGCTTCCGCGGAGCGGTGTTCGCCAATTCCGCCAAGATCTTCGCGGCTCCGCCTGTGGTGAAAATCGGCTCGAAAGAGACGGTTTCCGGCATTGCAGCCGAGTTACGCCACGCCGGCTATGCGGAAAAAGAAGGAGAATCCCCGCTCGGCAGCTATCGTTTGCACTCCGGCTCGATTGAGGTTCTGCCCGGCCCGGAGTCCTATCACAGTCCGGAAGCGGCCACCATCACCGTTGCGCAGGGAGTGGTTTCCAGCATCAAAAGCCGTTCCGCGGGCGAACTGGAGGCTTATCGAGCTCGAGCCCCAGATGCTGACTTCGCTCTTCAACGCCGGGGAGCGCTCCAAGCGGCAGCTCGTGAAGTACGACGAGATTCCGAAAGTCATGGTGGAAGCGGTCACTTCCATTGAAGACCGGCGCTTTTTCCAACACAACGGCGTCAACTTCATGCGCCTCGCCGAGGCCGCCTGGATCGACTTTACGCATCAGCGCCATCAACAGGGCGGCTCGACGATCACCATGCAGCTCTCGCGGGCGTTCTTTCTTACTCCGCAGAAGACCTTCAAACGCAAGCTGATCGAAATGCTCATCGCAGTGGAGCTGGAGCAGAAATTTTCCAAACAGCAGATTTTCGAGTTCTACGCCAACCGGGTCGATCTCGGGCAACGCGGATCGTTCACGATCTCGGGCCTGGCCGAGGGATCAAGGTCGTATTTCAACAAGGATCTGAAAGACATCACCGTGCCCGAAGCCGCTTTGCTTGCGGGCCTGATCCAGGCTCCCAGCTTTCTTTCGCCGTATCGCCATCCCGAGCGTGCCTTGGAACGACGCAATACGGTGATTGAATCCATGGTTGAAACGGGCGCGATAACGCGCGAGCAGGCCGATAAAGCAAAGCAGGTACCGCTTAAACTGGCTCCGCCCAACGTGGAAGCGAGTGACGCGCCCTATTTCGTGGATATGGTGCGCGACACGATTGTCAGCCGATTGAACGAGCGCGAGGTGAACGACCAGGAATACCGCATCTATACGACACTCGATCCCGACCTTCAGCGCGCGGCTGCGCAAGCGGTGGAAACGGGAATGAAACTGGTGGACGAGCAGGTCACCAAGATGCGCACCCACAAGACCAAGATCGGGAAGAATAAGTTTGAAACCACGGTGACGCCTGGGCCTGATCCGCAGGTAGCGCTAGTCGCCATGGACCCTCACACCGGCGAGATCAAGGCGCTTGTCGGCGGGCGCAACTACGGCACGAGCCAATTGAACCACGCGCTGGCCAAGCGCCCGACCGGTTCCATTTTCAAACCGTTTGTCTATGCCGCCGCCATGAACACGGCTCTCGATGGCTCGGCCACTGTCATCACACCGGCATCGATAGTTTCCGATCAGCCTTCGACATTTTCCTACGGCGACCAGATCTACGAGCCGCGCAACTACAAAGAGGAGTATCACGGCGATGTGACGCTTCGCTATGCGCTGGCGCTTTCGCTCAACAACGCGACGGTGAAAGTAGCGGAGGAAGTGGGCTACGACAAAGTCGCGGACCTGGCCCGCTCCGCCGGAATCGCGTCGGTCAAAGCTACGCCCGCAATGGCGCTTGGCGCCTACGATGCAACGCCCGTCGACATGACGGCGGCCTACACCAGTTTCGCGAATGGGGGACTACGGCTCTCACCCATATTCGTGAGTTCGGTTCGCAACTCCAAGGGTGACGTTGTACTCAACTTGGGGTCCGAAAAGAATCAGGTTCTCGATCCGCGCGTTGCTTTCGTCATGACCAATATGTTGGAAGGTGTCATGAATTTCGGTACCGCCTACCCAGTTCGCTTGCGCGGATTCACAGCTCCGGCGGCAGGTAAGACCGGCACTTCGCACGACGGTTGGTTCGCCGGCTATACCAGCAATCTGCTTTGCATCGTATGGGTGGGATACGACGACTACAGTGACCTTCGACTGAGCGGCGCGCAGACTGCCGCTCCCATTTGGGCCGAGTTCATGAAAAAGGCAGTGGCGCTGCCAGAGTATGCAGATGTGAAGCCGTTCAACCAGCCCGAAGGCGTGGTTGATGTGCAGCTCGACAAAATCACCAATCGTTTGGCGACACCCGCGTGTCCTGACGATTACACGATTGCCTTCGTAGCTGGCACCGAGCCGCGCGACACCTGCGACCAGACCTCCGGGGTGCAGGGATTCTTTTCGCGGATCTTCGGTGGAAACTCAGAAAAGGCGCTGCCTCCTCCAACCGGCAATGGGAGCGTGAATGGGAACCCCCAAGGGGCAACCGGTGTCCAATCTGAAGAAGAGAGCAAGAAAAAGAAAGGCTTTTTCGGCAAAATCGTTGGGGTATTCAAAGGGGATGGTGGAAAGAATGACAAAAACCCTTCTGCGCCGTCTAAGAGTGGGGATAGCGGCGCGCCGCCGCAATAAAAATAGTAGTACAATTGTGTTGGCTGGATAGTAATCCCTGGCCTGATAGCAATTTAGTCTAATAGCAATTTTAGGATACGGTTTTGTGGGGAAACGCCCCGCTTCGGGGCACCCGGGTTTGCGGTCTCAAACTTGCAAGCGACCTGACAAAGGGCGCTCGAACACCGCAAAACTCTGAAGTTTTGTAGGTTCGGCCGGGGGTGGGATATGTTTTCCTGTATCCGCGTCAGTCTGCTTTCGCTTCTCTTCGCTACTCTTCTCGTTATTCCATTGCAAGCTCAGAATGCCGAACAGGTGGAAATCGGACCGCCGCCTCTGCACCGCGCCGAGCCACCGGCTCCGGATGCAACGCCCGAGGAGCTCGACCAACGTGGCGACGAACTGAAGCAGGAGAAGGACTTCCTCGACGCCATCGACTACTACCGAGCTGCTCTGAAAGGCGATCCTGGAAACGCCTCTGTGTTCAATAAGATTGGGATCTGCCAGCTCCTGATGCAGCGCTATAAAGAGGCCCGAAAGAGCTTCGAACGCGCCATCAAGGTCGATCCTAACCATGCCGACGCCTACAACAATCTCGGTGTCACGTATTACACGAGCCACAGCTACGGCGCGGCCATCCGGCAGTATAAGAAGGCCATCGCGCTGAAGAGCGATGCCGCGTCCTACTACAGCAACCTGGGCACCGCCTATTTCAATAAGAAGGAGTTCGACAAGGCAATTCAGAGTTATGCCAAGGCTGTGGAACTTGACCCCGACATTTTCGGACGCAGCTCGCACGCCGGCGTTCAAGCCAAACTTGCCTCGCCCGAAGACCAGGCTCACTATGATTATGTACTCGCCAAGCTGTATGCCCGAACGGGCGTGCCCGACCTCTCCCTGCACTATCTGAAGAAAGCTAAAGAAGAGGGTTACAGGGACATCAAAGACGTATACAAAGACAACGAGTTCAGCACCCTGCGCAAAGACCCGCGCTTTACCGAACTGATGGCCGCGAAAACGCCAGTGATTTCCGATTAGCCTGTTTGTAATCGACGCGGAGCGATGGGCTGATGTTGTTTCGGCGGCGCAAGCCAAGCAGAACAAACTCTCGTCCTTGTCATATCATCTGATAAATCGGTGTTGCCGAGCGGGCTAGAGAGCCTCGATAAAATCAGGAAATAAGACCGAAACTTCTCCACCGCAGCCGGGTTTTCAGCATCAACCCTCCTGAAAGCAACAGGGTGAGTAGGGAGACCAAAGCCCGCCGGTTGCAAACCCGAGCACGCCCCAAGCAAGCAATCGGCGGGTGATTTGAGCACAGTAGATTCTTGGGTGGAGCAGGTAACGCTTCGCTTTTCGTCGTTCGCTTCCCGCTTTGTTTTCGCGAATAGCGACCTGCCAGCTCTTAGCTCTTTAGCGAAATATATTCCTCGATCACCCGCTTCCATTTCCCCTGGGCCTTCAGAATATATTCGACCGCATCGCGAGCCGCGCCGTCGCCGCCAGCGTGTGATGTTGTCCAATGCGCTTCGGCTTTGACCTCCGGACGCGCATTCTTCACCGCGATTGCCAATCCACAGGAGCGCATGGCCGGCAGATCAATGACGTCATCGCCAACGAACGCTGCCTCATCGGCTGTAATGCCATCCTTTTCAAGAATCTGCCGAAAGACCGCAGCTTTGTCCTGAATGCCCTGATAGACATGCTCCATCTTTAAATCGCGCGTCCGCAGGGCCACGGTTTCGGAGATGCGCTTGGTAATGATTCCAGTTTTGATCCCCGCCATGCGGGCGAGCATAATCGCGGTACCGTCGTGGGCGTGGAAACCCTTGGCCTCGATCAAACTTGTGTTGTGGAATCCGCTGCCGCCAGTTCCCACCGGTTCTGAGACCTTGTGTGCCGCCGTCTCGAGAATAGGATGAGCGCCGTCCTGTGAGCCGCCCGGAGCAGGAAAGATCCAGATTTTGCCATCGGTGAGAACGCCATCGACGTCGAAAAGAATGAGTTTAATCTTGCGGGCGCGGGCCGTGGCGGATGGCTTGGGCATCGTCGAGATTCTAGCAGGGTGTTCGGTTGCAATTCAGGAGCGCGTGATCCATAAGACCGGAAAACGGCGTCCAAGCTTTTCGAAGTCGCGGTCGGAAGTGACAAGTGTGGCCTGATTTAGGGTAGCCAGTGCGGCTGCAAAACAATCGGCGTACGGGATCTTGTGGACCGCTTTCAGTTCCCCTGCTTTGAGGACCTGGAGAACATCAACGGGCACCACTCGGATGGGAAGCTGTAAAAGATCAGCCAGCGTCCGCCTAGCCGATTCCTCACCGTGCCGCTGCCAGGAAATATAAAAGACCTCACCCCAGTTGACCACCGAGACTAGCAGCGGAGTCGCCGGCTGGGCTTCTTTGAGTAGGCGCTCGACGCGCTCGGCTCCGGGTCCGTTCATCAGAAGATCCAGTAGGGCGTTCGCATCGAGCACGTAGGTCTTGCTCATCGGGTCAGTCGATCTTTCTCCACCCGGTGCTCGCGCTCCCGGTCCTCCACCAGTGAGGGTGTGCCTTGATAGCGACCACGGAGGCTGCGGATCAGCTCGTCCGTGACGGGCCGAAGCACAAGACAGTCCCGCTCGCGATAGATCGAAAGGCGAGTGCCTTCCCCGATGCCGAGCTCCTTCCTAAGATGGCCTGGGATCACAAACGCTCCCGCGGAACTCACGAACGCTGTCCCTGACCCGGGCTCTGTCTCACTGATGGGCGTCTCCCGTAATCTTGCAGAGCCGCTTTTCGGAGGGAAGATTGGCTCGGTGTGCGTACCAAGCGGTGCTGACGCCGGCGGCGTTTGGTTTGAATAGATTTCATCGTACCAAACGACCAAGGGCCGATAGGCGGCGGGCAGTTCCGACTTCTCCGGCCTGACGTTGCCATTGCGATCAGGATGGGAGCTATCACCAATGCGTAGCAATCGCCTATGACCCCGCTCAGTTTCGTAAAGCATTCGATAGCGGCCTCCGTTAGGTTTCTTGTTGGCCACGCAGTGCCACGAAACATGAGGCTGCAAGCCGGACCGGAATCCGCCTACGAGGTTCTCTGTGACGGTACGCGACACGATCTCCTTTACTTCGAAGTCCTCCTTCTCAGGATTTTCCTGATGCAAAAGGGCTGTTGCTACCCAAACGGCGTCGGCTACTCTCATACGAAACCTCCATTTATTATCTATTGTATACAAACAATAAATCAAGGAAAATCTTAAGCATAATGCCCGTCGAGGCGAATGTTTTACGAAACCACCGGATTTTATTTACAATCACTCCCATGCTCTCCGCACCCTCCCCATCCCTCGCCTGGGCTCATCCGCTGGTGCAGGAGTGGTTCACCGCGCGCTTCTCCACCCCGACCGAGCCGCAGGAGCAGGGCTGGCCCCACATTCTCGCCGGGCACACCACGCTAATCTCGGCTCCCACCGGATCGGGCAAGACCCTCGCCGCTTTCCTCGCCTGTATCAATCGCCTTGTCTGCAAAGCGCTCGCAGGCGAACTGCACGATCGCACCGAAGTTCTCTATGTCTCCCCGCTCAAAGCCCTCGGCAACGACATCCAGAAAAATCTAGAAATCCCGCTGGGAGAAATTTTGCAGATGGCGGGCGAGCGCGGCCTGCTCATGCCCGAGATCCGCACCGCCGTGCGCACAGGCGATACCCTGATGAAAGACCGGCGCCTGATGTTGAAGCGCCCGCCGCATATTCTGGTCACCACGCCCGAATCGCTCTACATCCTGCTCACGGCGGAAAAGAGCCGCGCTATCCTCCGCGATGTTGAGACGGTGATCGTGGACGAGATTCATGCCGTGGCCGACGACAAGCGTGGCGTCCATCTCGCACTTTCGCTGGAGCGGCTGGAAGCTCTCACCTCGCGCCCGCCCGTGCGCATCGGCCTCTCTGCGACGCAGAAGCCGATTGAAGAAGTCGCCCATTTCCTCGCTGGCAACTCCGATTCTCAAAGAACGCGCCCCACTCCCGTGATCGTCAACGTTGGCCACAAGCGCACGCTCGATCTCGGAGTCGAGGTTCCGTCCACCGAACTCGGTCCGGTTGCGTCGAACGAGATGTGGGGTGAGATTTACGAGCGCATCGTGCAGCTTGTGAATGCCTACCGCTCGACGCTGGTATTCGTCAACACGCGGCGGCTGGCCGAGCGCATCGCCCATCAACTAGGTGAGCGTCTGGGCGAGGAGAACGTAGCCGCGCATCACGGAAGCCTGTCGCGCAAGCTGCGCCTGGAAGCGGAGCGCAAACTGAAAGAAGGCCAGATCAAGGTTCTGGTGGCGACCGCTTCGCTCGAACTTGGCATTGATGTGGGAACGGTTGACCTGGTCTGCCACATCAGTTCGCCGCGTTCGATTGCCGTGGCGCTGCAGCGAGTAGGACGGTCAGGCCACTGGCGCGGCGCGGTTCCGAAAGGAAGGTTCTTCGTTACCACTCGCGACGATCTCGCCGAGTGCGCGGTGCTGGTACGCGCAATTCGCCGCGGCGAACTGGATCGTCTAATTTTTCCCGAAGCCTCGCTCGATGTGCTGGCCCAGCAAATCGTCGCGTGCTGCGCCGCTTCCCGTAGCGCCGCCGTCCCGGCGGCTGTCGTTGAAGCGCGAACCGGGGGAGCGTCCCCGGCGCTCTCTCTCAACCCCGCGACAGCCGACGCGGACGCCGGCGCTACCAGCGACGGATGGGATGAAGATGACTTATTCGCGCTCGTAAAACGTGCCTATCCCTATCGCAATCTCAAGCGCGAAACCTTTGACGAAGTTGTTGTGATGCTTTCCGAAGGCATCGCGTCGCAGCGCGGACGCCGTGGCGCGTATCTGCATCACGACCGCATCAATCGCAAGCTGCGGGCACGGCGCGGCGCGCGGTTGGCGGCAATCACCAGCGGTGGCGCAATTCCCGACAATTCGTTGTTCACGGTGGTAGCAGAACCCGACGGCGCTACCGTCGGAACCGTCGACGAAGATTTCGCAGTCGAGAGCATGACCGGTGACGTCATGCTCCTCGGCAACACCTCATGGCGCATAAGGCGAGTGGAAGGGAAATCCTCGCGCATGTTGGTCGAAGATGCGCACGGCCAGCCGCCCAGCGTGCCCTTCTGGCGTGGAGAAGCTCCCGCTCGCACCGCCGAACTCTCCGAGCAACTGGGCGAATTGCGCAAAGAGATCAGCGACCGATTACCCGGCGTGACTCCGATTGAAGGATGGCGCAATCTTCCTATGGTCGCCGAGACAGTGGTTTGGTTGGGAAAGGAATGCGGCCTCGATCTCTCCGGCGCCGAGCAGTTGATTCAATACACGCTCGAAGGCCGCGTTGTGCTGGGCGATGTGCCGACGCAGGCGACCATCATCGCCGAAAGATTCTTCGACGAGGGCGGCGGGATGCAGTTGATCATCCACGCCCCATTCGGCGGCCGCATCAACAAAGCCTGGGGACTGGCTCTGCGCAAGCGCTTCTGCCGCGGCTTCAACTTCGAACTGCAAGCCGCTGCCACCGACAACGGATTAAACATCGCTCTGGCCGAGCAGCACAGTTTCCCTTTGGCCGATGTTTTTCAATTCCTGCATTCGGAGACGATGCCGCCGATCCTGGAGCAGGCGGCGCTGGCCTCTCCAATCTTTGGTACGCGCTGGCGGTGGGATGCGACGCGAGCGCTTGCCTTGCTGCGTTTTCAAGGCGGGAAGAAAGTGCCGCCGCAGATTCAGCGTATGCGCTCCGACGATCTGCTGGCATCGGTTTTTCCCGATGTCGCCGCCTGCCAGGAAAACATTGAAGGCGACATCAAGATTCCCGATCATCCGCTGGTGCGCGAGGTAATGAAAGACGTACTAACCGAGGCGCTCGACATCGACGGCCTCGCCGAAGTGTTGCGCGGAATCGAGCAGGGGAGAATTCGTTGCATCGCTGTCGATACCCCGGTGCCGTCGCAATTCTCGCACGAGATTCTCAATGCGAACCCCTACGCCTACCTCGATGATGCGCCGCTCGAAGAACGCCGGGCGCGAGCGGTCGAGATGCGGCGTGTGTTGCCGCCGTCGGTGCTCGAAGAAGTCGGCGCTCTCGACCCTGCAGCCATAGCCCAGGTGCAGCAGGAGGCGTGGCCCGATGTGCGCGATGCCGACGAACTGCACGACGTGCTGCATACGCTGGTGATGATGCCGGCAGGCTCTCAACTCTCGGCTCCCAGTTTCCAGCAGCACCAGGCGGCGGCCCACTGGAGAAGCCTTTTCGAGCGCTTGCAGAACGAGAATCGTGCGGTGGTGGCGGAGGCTGGTGGTCGGCAATACTGGGTTGCCGCGGAACGTGCCGCGTGGTTTTACGCGATGCATCCTTCTGAGCAGCCAGATGCGGTCCGCCCCGAATCGAGCCCCAACTTCGACGACGCCCTGCTGACTGCCGTGCAGGGCTGGATTGCACACCTCGGCCCGACTACCGCATCGGAAATCGGCGATCTGCTGGGACTGCCCGCGCCTGAGATTGAGAAGGCTCTGCTTCGCATCGAGTCTAGCGGGGCGATTTTGCGCGGCAGATTTCGTCCAGTCAATTCACTCCAGGCCAAGTTCGAAGCTGAGCCAGAAACCGAGTGGTGCGAGCGGCGTCTCTTGGCGCGCATTCATCGCCTTACGGTTGCGACCTTGCGCAAACAGATCGCTCCAGTCACAGCCTGGCAGTTCATGAGCTGGCTCTTACGCTGGCAGCATCTGGCTCCGGGCACGCAGGTGCGTGGAGAGCACGGAACGTTCGAAGTGGTCCGGCAACTGCAGGGCTTTGAGATTCCCGCAAGCGCGTGGGAGCGTTTTGTGCTTGCCCGGAGAATCTCCGACTACGATCCCGCCCACCTCGATCAGCTATGCCTGGCAGGAGTGGTCGGGTGGGGCCGTCTGTCGCCGCATCCAGCGACGCTTGAAGTCACGGGGAGCGATGACAACGGACGGCGCCGGGTGATTCCAACGCGCGTGGCGCCCATCGCATTCTTTGTGCGCGAAGATGCCGACTGGCTCCGTCCACATCATCCCGGCGCGGAGGATTCGGCGACCTCATTCTTAAGCCCAGTGGCGCAGTCGTTGCTCGAACTCCTGAAGCACCGCGGCGCATTGTTTTTCCCAGACATGGTGCGAGCGACGGGCCGGCTCAAAGCGGAAATCGAAACCGGTCTCTGGGAGCTGGTCGCTGCCGGTCTCGTAACCGCCGACGGATTCGAAAACCTGCGCGCGCTGGTGACGCCGAAAAGTTCGCCTGGCAGCGGCATAGGGAAAGGGATTGGCAAAGTCCGCCGCCCGCGCCATGCGCCTGGACGCTGGTCGCTCTTGCACACAGAGGGCGCCGATCGCGACCGCAGCGTCGAATCCTGCTGCTGGATGCTATTGCGCCGCTACGGAGTCGTCTTTCGCGATCTGCTGATGCGCGAAACCAATCTGCCGCGCTGGCGTGAATTGCAGATCGGCTACCGCCGTCTTGAAGATCGCGGCGAAGTGCGCGGCGGACGCTTCGTCGATGGTTTCGTTGGAGAGCAGTTCGCGCTCCCAGTTGCCGTCGAATCGTTGCGCGCCCACCGCAAGCTGCCACAAAACGAGCTGGGCGAGCGCGTCATCATCGCAGCCGCCGATCCGCTCAACCTGGTAGGAATCATTGTTCCCGGCGAGCGCATTCCCGCGATCTCAGGAAGAAGCGTCACCTATCGCGATGGCGTGTGGGACTTGGACGATGTGCTGCTGGCGGCCGGTTATTAGGTTTACGGCAATTTCATGCCAAGCAGCACCTGCGGATTCAAGTACACTCCCTGCCAGCGCACTGCCAAATGCAAATGCGGCCCGGTGGCGCGCCCCGTGCCCCCGCTGAGCCCGATTGGCTGGCCTTTTGTCACATCGTCGCCTTCCTTTACCACGAATTTTGAAAGATGCAAATAAAGTGTCAGCAGTCCCTGTCCATGGTCAATTACGACACAATTGCCTTCAAAAAAAAGAGGCTGCGCCAGGATGATGCGTCCGCGATTCACGGCCTCGACTGTGGTTCCGCTGGGTACGCGGAAATCCAGCCCCTCATGCGTGCTCTGAACCGAGCCATTAAAAACGCGCTCCACTCCAAACAAGTCCGAGATCTCGGCATTCACGGGAGCCGAAAACGACCCTTCCCATTCACGAGCGTCGCTAACGGTCTTAAAAACCTCGGCTTTGATTTCTTTGCCCTTCTCAATCTCGCGCTGATCTTCGGGGCTGGGCGCGGTGTAGCGAGCGGGAACCTTCAGCTCCACGCGCGGATAGCGTTGCCGCTCCACGCGAATTTTCCGTTCGAAAGAGGTTGTCTTTTCTGCGGAAGCGCCGGCACCGGCGGATTGGCCAGAAGAAATTTCGGCGTGCAGTTCCAGCGGATAACTTCCCGGCTTGGTTTCCAGACTGACTCCGGCGAGCGCGAACCATGATCTGTGAGTGGACGATTTGTGGTTTGATGGTTTGTCGGACGACGATTGATTGGTGGCCTCGAAGCTAAACGTGATCTCGTGCCCCAGCCAGCTTCCCGAAAGTGCGCGAACCGGCGTAGGCGTAGTGACCTCGAACAACACCGGTGTTCCATTGACCAGGCGCGTGGGCTGGTTGACGACCGTCCAGTGAACACCATTCGCTGCTGTTAATACGCCCGGCAAAAGGAGTCCGAGCGCAAGAACGATGACAATGACAATGAGCGTGCCGTTATGCAGGAGGCCAACACGTCGAGCACCCATCTTTATCCTAGACACCCACTCCACAACCAGTTGCTTCCCGGACAGTACCTGAGACGACCGACGAGTCAGGCCGCGGTTCTTCAGCAGTTACTCCGCCATCGGCACCCTTACGCCCGTCTTCCCCGCAAACTCCTTAGCCACGTCGTACCCCGCGTCCACGTGCCGAATCACGCCCATCCCCGGATCGGTAGTTAGTACCCGCTCAATCCGCGTGGCCATCATCTCCGTGCCGTCGGCAACCGTGACCTGCCCGGCATGGAGCGAATAGCCAATGCCCACGCCTCCGCCGTTGTGGATCGAAACCCACGAAGCTCCCGCCGCCGTATTCAGCAGCGCATTCAGCAGCGGCCAGTCGGCCACCGCGTCCGAGCCATCTTTCATGCTCTCGGTTTCGCGAAACGGAGAAGCCACCGACCCGCAATCCAGATGATCGCGCCCCATCACAATCGGAGCCTTGATCGTTCCTTTTTTCACCAGGTCGTTAATCGCCAGCCCAAACCGCGCTCGCTCGCCATATCCCAGCCAGCAAATCCGAGCCGGCAATCCCTGAAACTTGATGCGCTTCCGAGCTAGGTCAATCCAGCGCCGTAAGCTGCGATTCTCCGGAAAAAGCTCGAGCACCAGATCGTCAGTAACCGCGATGTCCGAAGCTTCGCCCGAAAGTGCAGCCCACCGGAACGGTCCGCGCCCTTCGCAAAATAGCGGACGAATATAAGCCGGCACAAATCCCGGAAAGTCATAAGCATTCTTAACGCCGCGCTGGAACGCGAAGGTACGGATATTGTTGCCGTAGTCAAACGTGACCGAGCCCATCTTTTGCAGCCGCAGCATGCCTTCGACATGCCGAGCCATTGCGTCGAGCGACCGCTCCTGATAGCCCTGCGGATCGCGCCGCCGCAGTTCGAGCGCAGCTTCAAACTTCATGCCATTCGGCACATATCCGTTCAACGGATCGTGCGCCGAAGTCTGATCGGTAAGAATGTCCGGCACCACGCCGCGCTCAGCAAGCTCCGGAATGATGTCCGCGCAATTGCCGACTAATCCAACCGAAACGTTTTCTTTTTTGCGGACAGCATTTTTCAGAATGCGCAAAGCCTCATCGAGCGTGTTAACAAGAAAATCGCAATAGCCCGTCTTGAGCCGTTTCTTGATGCGCTCCGGATCAACATCAATCCCCAGAAACGCCGCGCCCGTCATGGTGGCCGCGAGCGGCTGCGCGCCGCCCATCCCGCCCATGCCGCCGGAAACGATCAGTTTCCCGGTCATTTCGCCGCCAAAATGTTTTTCGCCAGCCGCGTTGAACGTTTCGTAAGTCCCCTGCACTATCCCCTGCGAACCTATGTAAATCCACGATCCGGCCGTCATCTGCCCATACATCATCAGCCCGGCGCGCTCCAGTTCGTTGAACTTCCCCCAGTTGGAAAAATGCCCAACCAGATTCGAGTTCGCAATCAGCACGCGCGGAGCATACTCGTGCGTCTTGAACACGCCAACCGGCTTGCCCGACTGCACCAGCAGCGTCTCATCGTTCTCAAGATTTTTCAGCGAGCGGACGATGGCGTGATAACAATCCCAATTGCGTGCCGCCTTGCCCGTGCCGCCATAGACGACCAGATCCTGAGGCCGCTCGGCAACGTCCTCGTCAAGATTGTTCATCAACATGCGCATGGCGGCTTCCTGCTGCCAACCTTTGCAGGAGAGCGAGGTGCCGCGCGGCGCGCGAATAGCATAGGTGGATGCGGGAGTTTCGATATCGACTGGCATGGGGATATGGTAGTTCTTCAAGAGCGAAATCATCAATCACTCTCTAATGCAATGTCTCCTGCGGGGAATTCTCCCAAACGAACTCAGATGCGTGCCGGGCGCTCACTTTCATGAATCCGACGCGAGAGCTTCTCTTCGAGAGCTTCTCTTCATACCTCCCAACCCAGTTTGGCAGGATCCGGCCATGAACGGATTCGCATGGCGATTCCCCGCCGGATCAGTCCACAGGTCTAGTTGTTGTCGAAGGGCGTGGATTATGGTGCCGGGAGGGGGAGTCGAACCCCCAAGGACCGAAGTCCGGCGGATTTTGAGTCCGCTGCGTCTGCCAGTTCCGCCATCCCGGCTAAGAATGAGACACACACAAGATAGTCGAGTTGACTTACATTTCTACTGCACTTTGCGGCAAATCTTGCGGGCAGCGAGCTGCATTTGCTCGTGCAACTTCTGGCTGTTTGTGCCCAATCTGTGCCCGTAATGCTTCAACTCGCTCTATTGCGTCATCCATGTCGCTCCGCTCAACGATAGCATATATCTCGAAAACCGAGCGAGTTTTCCATCCGTCCATTCATGATCACGCGTTCTGCCACGCTGCCAGCACGAGCGTTGCGGGCAGCACTGCGCCGTTCACCTGGGCGAACTCAAAGGCGATGAGTAAGTACTTCCGCCTGGCGATGCGGCGAGGACGGAAGGTTGCCAACGTCGCGAAGCCGGCCCGAATGAGATCAAACCGATGGCCTCGGAATACGTTGCTCTCATTGGTGCAGATTCTGAGGGTTATTTGACCCATAGCAGGCGATCGTCAGAACCCCGCCAATGAGTGCGAGGGGGATGTTACACGATCCAACCAGCCGATTTTCGGGCTTGCCAACCATAACGGCCACCGACAATTAAGCTCCGCCGCCGGTCGGCGCTTGCAACGGCAACCTCGCAGACTATTTCCGGCCGAGGCGCAAGACGATCCCAGCGCCAAGCCGCAAATTGTCCTGGCGGTTGTTGAGACCGTCGGGAATTTTGGTCATGAAGTACTCGGCCTGAATCGGGCGTACCGAGACGTGCCTGGACACCTTGAAATCAATGCCGCCGCCCGCCGTCATGGCAAAATGATCTTGGCCCCCTGTTGATTGCGCAATGCCATCGGTGGTGTGAACGCCTCCGAAGAGGGCTTGAACGAACGGCGTAAATTTCCCGTGCCTGAAGTTCACTCTGGGCCCCAGAAGGTAGGTGAACACTCCTCCGGCAAACGCGCCGTTCCCGCTGCTGGTCGCATAAAAGCCGGCCAGATCTCCCACCACTCCAATCCATTTTGTGGCGTTGTACTCAAGCTGACCACCCCCACCCTTTCCAATGTATGTGGCCGAGGGCGCAATCCCGGGGACGTTGGCATTTACATTGAAGCGGGCGTAATAGAACCCGCCGTACAGATCGACCTTTGAGGGTTCCTCCTGTGCCTTCGCTAGCGGGACGGTTCCAAGTAATCCAAGCCATAGACCAACAGCAAGTGACTTTCTCATCCTTGGAGTGCTCCTTTCCACTCAAGGCCTTTAAGCCCTATGCCGGGGCCCTGAGGCTTGGAGGGAACCAACGAGCAAAATCTAACGAATTGACAACAACAAAGCGCGGTGTTTCTCTTTTCACAACATTGGCGAGCCTGATCCGACGCCTCGAATCGTTGACTCTTCCGAATATCAACCCAACCGCCCAGCCTACTACCACTGGAACACCGACTTGTCACGAAATTGTCACGGGGCTCTAAAGTTTGATGACAGACCAGCGCCGTAGCGGACCGTCTCCTGACCTCGGAGTGCGATACTATGTCGCGAGAAGTTGAAGGACAAACAAAGAGGAATCGCCGTGACTAACTTTCTCTCGTGGACGCTTCTTTTCGTCGGACTGCTGATCGCTACCTTTGCCGCTCCTTCATCTCCATCAATCGGCCTGCTGCTCGTCGCCAATAAAGGTGAGCAAACTCTTGGCCTGATTGACCCAACTGCTGGACGGCAGATTGCAACCGTCGCCGAGGGAGGCGTGACTGGGCATGAGGTTGCCGCATCCCCCGATGGCAAGCTGGCATTCGTGCCGATCTACGGAAACTCCGGGGTTGGTATGCCCGGAACGGACGGAAGCACGCTAGCGGTGATCGACCTCAGTGAGCGCAAGGTAATCCATACCATCGATTTTGGGCACGGCCTTCGTCCGCATTGCGCGGTCTTTGGGCCGAAAGACGGTCTGCTCTATGTGACCACGGAGCTAGACAAATCTTTAACTATCATCGATCCCCAAACCCTAAAGATTGTCGGAAGCGTTCCGACAGGGCAGGCGGAATCTCATATGCTGGCAATCAGTTCAGATGGGCGCTATGGCTATACCGCCAACGTGGGACCAGGGACGGTATCGGTGCTAGATCTCGCAGGGCGAAAAACAGTGACAGTGATCCCCGTTGCGGGACACGTACAGCGCATATCGATCACGCCGGACAACCGCTGGGTGTTTACGTCGGATGACGAAAAGCCCCGGTTAGCAGTAATCGATACCGCGACGAATAAGGTTGATCGTTGGATTTCGCTTCCCAGCACAGGATACGGTACCGCATCCACGCCGGATGGAAAATGGCTGTTGGTGGCGTTGCCGGAGGCAAATGGCGTGGCGGTCATCAATCTCGCGACGTTGCAGGTGGTCAAGACCATCAGTGTGCCCCCAACTCCGCAAGAGGTTGTGATCCGACCGGACGGTCAGGTCGCTTATGTTTCGTGCGACCGGAGCCATCAGGTGGCTGCGATTCAGACCAACAACTGGAGAGTGAAGTTGATCGACGCCGGACGCGGGACAGATGGCTTGGCGTGGGCCAGAGCTATAAATCGACGGTAGGGTTTCGGTTATGAAGAGCAGGTGCAGATATAAGGGCTATGTCATCGAGGACGGCGGATTCTACGCAGAGTTCTCCGTTGAAGAACACCACGGGAGTGGAGTGACCGAAACGCAATTCTACCTGCCTGGCACATTCCCCACGCAGGAGTCCGCCATCGAAGCAGCGATTCAGGCTGGGCGGCAGAAGATTGATGCGGGATTTGAGCGGGGACGTGCCGTGTTAGCGAATAAAAGGCGAATCTTTTCAGGCGTTGCCGAATTCATCTGATGGTCAAGACGATGGCTGCGACCTTGGAAGAAAATCTGATTTCGGTGTGGCGGCAAACTTTGGTTAATGAGTCCGAGTCAGTCATTGTCAGCGGCATGAGTTTCCCTGTACGGCAAACGAGTCGATCTGGATTGCGCGAAGTCGATTTCCAGTTGGAGGACCAACAAGTGCGAGGTTTGGAGCAAAATCCGAAGACAACTTCGCGTTGGGCGCAACTGGCACGAGAAGGAAAGAAAGTAATGCAGTTCTTAAGCGCGGGGCGCTATGTTGCGGTTGTCGTGGATGGGAAGGTGCAGTTCTACGGCAGGAATGGGTTCGTCAAGTGAAGGCAAACCAGAAGGAAACAACGAAATGGCCCAGCCTCTGATTCTCATCGCAACCCCCTGCTTCGGTGGCATGGTTTCGCAGGGTTACATGCTGTCGGTGATCCGGCTCATGAGTTACGCGAAATCCGGCGGGTTTGAGGTTTCGCTGTCGATGCTTGGCTATGACGCCCTGATCTCGCGGGCGCGCAGCACGTTGGTCGCAGGCTTCCTGGATAATCCTGCGGCCACGCATCTGCTGTTCGTCGATGCCGATATCAGCTTCGAGCCGCAACAGGTCGAACGTTTGCTGCGTTTCGACAAAGACTTTGCCGGGGCGCTCTATCCGCTTAAGTCCATCGATTGGGATTTTATTCCGCAACGTTGCGTCGAGCGCGGTGAAAGCGTGCGGCAGGCCGCTCTGTCCTACGTCGGAAGCTTTTGCCCCGAGGCGGAGCGTAAGCAGGAAGGCGATTTCGTCACGGGCATCTATGCGGGTGGCGGTTTTCAGATGATCCGGCGGCATGCCTTCGAACAGATGATCGGCGCTTATCCGGAAACTCATTTCACCCGCGTGCATAGCATGCCCCTCTCCGGCGCGCGGCATGAGGCAGTGCAGAGTTCAAATCTTTTTGCCCTCTTCGATTGCATCATAGACGCCGACACCGGCGCATATCTGAGTGAGGATTATTCGTTTTGCCTGCGCTGGCGAAAGATTGGCGGCGAGATCTGGATTGATGCCGCGAGCAAACTTACTCACGCCGGACCCTACGAATTCGTCGGCGACCACGCCTCGCGCTTTTATGGAGCAACGGCAAGGCCTCCCACCGAGCGCTAGGAGCCACTGACCTCCGTGCAGGGCCTGGGATCGCAGATATGGATGGCAAATTGCTCGCGGAATCGGTAGCAGCTTTTCGGTTCTTGATCCGCTCTAATCGTCGGAGCACGCAGAGCTGAGAAATTGCAATTGGTTCAAGGTTCCCCTCCTGAACCGTAGAGGCCTTTGTGGCTCACCGGCTTTGCGAGCTGAATCACTAGCAGATGAAAGGGAAAGTAAAAGAGCCACTTTCAGCCCATGAGAGAGCGTGTTGCCTTCAGACTCGACCCAGCCGATGGACCCAAGCTTCGTGAGTCCATGCGAAAGCTCGATGCCATCGGATACAGCGAGACTCGCGTTCGAGAGCGTCTTAATATGGAGGATCTCGCCGACCTGCAGTGGCGTCTGCTGCCGATCTATTGCGCGGAGCATCTAGCCAATCGCGATCCGCTCGCTCTGGCCATCGACCTGTTTCTCTTGCAAGGAGCGGTGACGACGGACGAACTCAACCGTTTGTTCACGGCCTCGGAACGCGATGTGCTGATCGGCACCGGGTTGATGGCCGAAGTCAATAATAATGAGGACAGGGATAATAAGGATAATGATGAGGACGGCGGCAATAATAATGACGATGATAAGAATCTAGAGCGAAATGAAAAGAGAACGGGAACAGCGCGTGCCCATGCCTCGCTCTTCCCTGTCGGCGATCGTCTGATCTTTTCCGATCACGCCTGGCCGGAACTTCCGCACCCGGGCTATGCCAAGGTTCCCTGCGATCACGTCATGGCCATCGGGCCGGATAGCCGCAAGCTGGCGCGCTGCACTACCCGCCGGCCGTTTCGAACCGCTCTCGACCTCTGCACAGGCTCAGGCATTCAGGCGTTGCTGGCTTCCGCTCACTCCGGGCACGTGCTCGCCGTCGATATTAATCCGCGCGCGGCGCGGTGCACGCGCTTCAACGCCCAGGCTTCGGGCACGACCAACCTGGAAGTCGTGGTCGGCGATCTGTTTGGCCCGGTCCGCGGCGAACGTTTCGATCTGATCACGGCGAATCCTCCGTTTGTTCCATCGCCCGTCGATACCGTAAAATTTCGCGACGGCGGCCGGACCGGGGAAGATGTCCAAAGACGCATCGTCGCCGGCTTGCCGCATCACCTGGCGCCGGGCGGCATTGCCCAACTGGTCACGGAACTCGGCGAGCGTCAGGGTGAGCCGCTCGGCCAGCGCTTGCGCGAATGGCTCAACGGCGCTCCCATGGACATCCATATCCTCCGCTTGGGCGAACACGCCGCGATGAAGTACGCGGTCGCACACGCCAAGGGCGACACCTACGCGGCATTTCTAGACTCAACCGAAGAATGGGCAGGCAATCTTCGGGCGCAGCGCTACGAGCGGGTCGTCTCTCTTCTGATTTCCTTCCAGTGGAGCGACGCGACCTGCGGACCGCCTTGGGAACGCGTGGACGAGTCACCTCCGCCTCAGCGCTTCGCCAGCACTGCAATCGACGCGGCTTTTCTCGCCGAACGCTGTGCACGGCGCCTCGATTGGCAGCCCTTCCTCGAACATAGCCGGTTGCGCCCCGCCGGACCGATAGCAATTCTCGACGCACAGATGTTCGGCAGCGATCTCCGCCGTGAACTCCGCGCCAAAACCATGGCTACTCTGCTCGGACAGGGGCTAAAGATTGAACATCAGATTGATGCGGTCGAAGCAGACATTCTGCGTCAGATGGATGATGATGGCGACGGCGAAGGAGGTATCAGCGTGCCGGATTTGATCGACATTTTTCGCGCTCGAAATGTGAATGAGACCTCCGTCCTTGCGGCGGTGCGTTCGCTGCTGCGCCGCCAACTGGTTCGTATTGACAATAACGGGCACTTGGGCGAGTCCGCCGCAAGTGGACGCACCCGCATAATTTTTCCTGCGCAACATGACAACCCAGATAAGCGATCGAACTACGTAACCCCAAAAAACGTGCAACAAAGACAGCAGCAACGAAGGTCGCCGCCTTCCAGAAGTTTCCACGGTTAGAAAGCGAAGCGTGAATCTTTGCCAAGCTGTCCTCGGCAGGCTTTGCCCAGCCTTAGGCACTCTATGCCCAGTCCGAAATGGAGTTGCGCGCGGCCTCAGAGTCGGCCCCACCTTTTTGCTTCCCACCGCTCTCTTGATGCTGCTGATTTTGACCTTTCGTCCGCGCTTCGGATTCTTCGCGCGGCCCCACTCTCATGACGCAATCGCCGGAATCAAGCGCGGCGACCAGTTTTGAGGCAAACTCTGACAGCTTCTTTCTGGTGCGCGCAGCTTCCTGATTTGCTGCGGCCCTTGCCGCGGCATAGATAGCATCCAGTTGGGCGTTGGGATTGATCTGGCTGGCGTGCACGTGCATGGCGACGCTCCTTAGGTAGGCATCCGCGCAATTGCCACGCAATCCACACGCCGTTAGTTGCATTACATTGTGGCACTGCGGCTCGCGATGCAGCAGTTGAACATGAACAATGGTGCGGGTTCCTGGTAAGCAGGTTGCGCACTGGCATGAGACTTGCACATTGTTGATTGAATCTTAACGGCAACTAAGGTTCAGACCGAAGCCGCCGATTAAGTCAGTAACGAACAGTCCCCATTGAGGAGATAACAATGTCAGTTTCGGGTATTTCCAGCGCCAGTCTCTACAATCCTCAGAGCGTTCAGAACAATTTTCAGCAGTTTCAGCAAACGTTCCAGCAACTCGGCAAGGATCTGCAATCCGGAAATCTGTCTGCCGCGCAATCGGATTTTGCTACGTTGCAGCAACTGCAGCCGCAGAGCAATGCGAATGCGTCCTCGGCCTCCGAGAGCAACAATCCCACCGCTCAGGCGTTCAGTCAGCTTGCGACGGATCTCCAATCCGGCAACCTTTCGGCCGCGCAGCAGGACTACACCACGATTCAGCAGGCATTCCAGAGTAAGTCAACGCAGAACCAGGCAACCGGTGCTCACCATCATCATCACGGCGGTGGCGGGAGCGGAAGTGAGATCGGTCAGTTACTCGACCAACTGGGCACGGAGTTGCAATCGGGCGATCTCTCGACCGCCCAGGGCACATTCAGCACCTTGCAGCAGGATCTGCAGGATTCGAGCCAAAACAGCGGACAAACGTCGTCCGGGTCGAATGGCGTGTCTGTGACGGCTTAACACGATTGCCTAACGCGATCGCTGGTAGGAGCGATTGATCGTTCCGGTGGATCTTCGAGGTATCGGGGATGCGCCCTCTCTTTCTCCATATTTGTGGGCTGCCGAAAAAACGGAGATGGTCCAGACTAACGCTCAAGCGTGCGCTCAAGCCTGTCTTCAGGCCAAAGACGCAATTTACCTGCATTCGAGTTGGCGGGCGGCAAGCACCTACGTGTGGTCGAAATTCCGGCAGCGCTCCGATACCTACTGCTACTTCGAGCCCCTCAATGAACATCTTTTTACTGCGACGGCGGAAGTGATTGATCGCTTCCGCCCCTGGTCCTTTGCCAATCACCCCGCGCTCGACTTGCCTTATCTGGAGGAATTTCGTCCGCTCATCGCCCCGTCCGGAGGAATACAAAGGTTTCCCGCTGAGCTCACCTTCGGGCGATATTGCGCCACGAGCGATGATTCTTTGCCGGAACTGGAAGTCTATCTTGCCGACTTGGCTAGGTTCGCCATCGCGTTTGGACGAAGGCCGGTTTACGGCTTCGTGCGCACCGATCTGAGGGTGGGCTGGTTCCGTGACCGAATGCCGGGCGCGCATATCTTCGTCCGCCGTGAGCCGCGTCGGCAATTTCTGTCGATGTTACGCCAAGCCGTGCAGGGCAACCCCTATTTCCTACAACGGGGCACCGTGATTCTCGGACACAATCTTGAAGCGCCCGCCTTCGCCCCACTTCTCTCCGCCCTCGAATATCCAACGGTTGAATTGCCGCCCTTGCTCAGTTCGTCTGAACTCCGCGAGGCCTTCCGGGGCAAGCGCGTGGATGAGAGCCTACTCCGCCGACTCTACTTCATCTTCTATTTCACGTGGCTTCTAGCGCGGCAGCTTGGAGAACCGTATTGCCATTTGGTCATCGACATCGACCGCCTCAGCCTGGACGATTCCTATCGCGGCGACGTCGAAACCCGTCTTGGCGATCTTGTCGGAATGGCAATGTCATTTGCCGATTGCCGGGTTGAACGCTATGACAACCATCTCGATTGGAGTGGTTCTCAATTTGAGACTCTCGAAGGCGGAATCGAAGCTCTTGCCGGATCGTGTTCACTCAAAAAACCTTGTGCTTGCTTGCGCCCGACAGCGCGCTCCGACTTCCATCCCAGCCCGTTTCAATCCTAAGAACTCGACCAGCGCTTTGATTCGTCGGTCGTGGATAATTCATTTTTTATGTATCCCGCGATTCTCTCCTAATCACCAGTTCGCCGTTGGTGATTCACCGAATATTTAACAAATTGTCATCAATTATTAACAAACGGAAGTCTAGGCTGGCAATTCACCAAAATCATTCACCTTGATTGAACCATGAACTGAAGATGGTCACTGCACGAACTTCCCGGCTATTCCAGAACGCTTATTTCATTAGGAGACGAAAAACAATGAAACGATTTATGGTAGTAGCGCTGTCGATGGTGCTCGCGGGGAGCGTGATCGCGGCGCAAGCCCAGGATACGTCCACTCCAACTACCCGAAAAAAGGCCCACAAAAGGCCGACGGTCGAGGAGCAGCTCAATGAGATGAAGCTAGCGATCGAGGCTCAGCAGCAACAAATCAAGCAGTTGAGCGATCAGGTCCAGAGCCGGGATCAAAAAATTGAGCAACTGGAACAACGCCTCGATCAGAGCCAAACCGTGGCGACTCAGGCGCAGACCAAGGCGGATACCGCCGTGGCTCAAACGACCGAGCAACAGCAAACCGTCGTCGCTCTCAAGACTGACGTCACTCAGCTCCAGACAAACGCAACCAACGCGGCCATGACGCTGCAAGAGACGGAGAAGAAGATCTCAGAGTTTGAAGGGCCGACGACGATCCACGTCAAGGGGATCAACATTACGCCCGGCGGCTATGCAGAAGCCGCGTTTGTGCGTCGGTCGCGAGAACTGGGAGCCGATATTACAACGCCTTTCAACTCGCTTACCTTGCCCGGCGCCTCGCAAAACCAGTTGTCGGAGTTCTTCGGTTCCGCCCGTCAGTCAAAACCTACCGTCTATGTTGCGGGCCGCTACAAGAGTGCGGAACTTTCCAGCTACATGTCGGCCGACTTTCTGTCGGCGGGCATAACTTCAAACTCGAACCAGACCAACAGCTACACTCTTCGTCTCCGCCAAGTGTGGGGACAAGTTAAGTTTGACAATGGGTGGAGATTCCTCGGCGGCCAGGCATGGACCCTGGCGGCCGAGAACAAACAGGGGATCGCCCCTGCCGACGACACGGGCAGAGTCAACGATGTCCGCCCCATGACGATCGACCCACAGTATAACGTTGGTTTCACGTTCGCGCGCCAGTACGGTCTTCGCTTAACGAAAGACTTCGGCGATAAGGTGTCGGTCGCATTTGCCATCGAAAACGCGCAAGGCACGTTCACCTCGCACAACAACGCGGCCAATTTCGTGCTCGGCGAAACGGGCGCCAGCAACAGCTTCAACACAACGGCCACTTACACAGCCAATCCTTCGCCCGATCTTGTCGCCAAGATCGCCTTTGATCCCGGCTTTGGGCACTACGAAGTTTTCGGCTTGGCCGACCGGTTCACTGATCGTGTCTTCCCCTGCGTGGAGAACTTCGCGAGCGCGGCCTGCGGCACGCTGACCGCGCCCAGCGCCGTTAACGCCTACAACGCGTCGAAAGAAGGGGGTGGCATTGGCGCCACGGCCCGTTGGACCCTTGCCGACAAGCATATCGTTTTCGGTCTGAAGGGCTTCGGAGGCAGCGGCATTGGCCGTTACGGCGCAGCCGGGCTCCCCGATCTTTCCATTAACCCCAACGGCACTGTCCGTCTGATCAGGAACTTCCAGGGCTTGGCCACGCTGGAATGGCACGGCAAGAAGCTCGACCTCTACTCCTATGTCGGAACGGAATACGACGCCCGGACTTACGGCTTCGATCCGCTCTTGAACTCCGGAGCAGGAGGGTACGTCGGCTATGGAGCGCCGGAATTTCCCGATTACGGTTGCTACACTGAAACTCCTCCCGGCACGACCACGGCAGGGTTCACACCGGGCAGTCTTGCCCATTGCACGGGCGACACGCGAGCAGTTATCGAGGGCACGGCCGGATTCTGGTACCGGTTCTACAACGGACCCCGGGGCCGGTTCCAGTTCGGCACACAGTACTCGTATGTGACTCGTCAAACCTGGTCCGGCGCCACCGCCGCACCCACTGGCGGGGCAGCTACGCCAGGAGCGCTCACACCCGAAGGACTTGACAACATGGTCTACACGTCATTCCGCTACTACTTGCCGTAATTTGCGCCGACCCTCGCCCCCAGGTTGAAATCCCACCTCTTGCCAATGGGGGCGAGGAATCTTTCTAAGGAAGCAACGAGCGTCGGCCCGGACCCGACAGTGCGGATCGAAGCATTTAAACCAGAGGTCGGCGAGTTCCTACTCCATTTCAAATGCCAGCCACTGGAATCCGCCTCCGCGTTCCACCTGCAGCACGACCGGATCATGCGGCTTGATCTGCCGCAGCGCTGCCCGAAGCGAGTGCAAAGAATCTATGGGCGTCTGATTCACGCTGTGAATGACATCGCCTGTCTCCAGGCCAGTTGTGGAGCTCAGGAAATCTGCGACCCGCGCTACCACGACGACGCCCGCTGGATTGCGCAACGAGCCTAACATGGCGCGCAAATCATCGTTCAAATCGAGCGCCAATACCCCCAACCGGTTAACCAGGTTCTCACGCGAGCTCGCTATCTCGGAGAGCGCGTCCATGGAATCTTTCATCTCCATTGCGGCGATATAAAGTGTCTTACGTTCCTTGCCGCGGAGAACCTCCAGCCGGAGGGCTTGATCCAAAGGATGCAAATAGAGCGCGGCAGTGAAAGCTGGCAGAGTAGCGATCAGACGGCCGTCGGCGCTGATAACAATATCCCCAATCTTCAGGCCGCCTGCTTCAGCAGGCCCACCCGACGTAACGTCATCGATCACGACGCCCCAGTTTTGCGCCAGCCCCAACCCTTTGGCTAAAGTCTCAGTAATCGTCTGCGCGCCTGCCTTAACCTCGATGCGATGAACGTGGCCGTACTTGCGCAAACTCTCATAGACGAAACTGACGATCCGCGCGGGAATGGCAAATCCTAAACCCTCGCTCCCGCCGCCCGAGGAGAGAATAAAAGTGTTGATCCCGATCAGGTAGCCTTCGGAATCCACCAGCGGGCCGCCGCTGTTGCCCGGGTTGATCGGGGCGTCCGTCTGAATGTAAACCATCGGACGGCTCGGATCTGCCTGGCGTCCGACCGAACTCACCACGCCCATGGTCACGGAGTTCTCCAACCCCTCCGGGCTGCCCATGGCAAAGACTAATTGTCCTTGGTGGACTGCCCGGTGGGTGCCGAGCACCAGTGTGGGCAAACCCGTCTCCTCAATCTTGAGTAGCGCAAGGTCCGTCTCTTTGTGGAGGCCAATAAGCCGTGCTTCAACAATGCGCTGTTTACCCACTGGCGCGATCTGGTCGGGATCGTTGACCGAGGGCGTGGCCAGAGCCACGTGAATGCGTTGCGCTCCCTCGACGACGTGGGCATTGGTGATGATATAGCCGTCGGAGTCAACGATCACTCCCGAGCCGATCACATGTTCTCGGGTCAGGAGCGCCGTTTGACCGCGGCTGTTGTCCTCAACCGCGCCAAAGCTGGTGACGAGAACTTGAACCACAGCGGGCGATATTCTGGTGGCAAGCTGCTCGATCGCGGAATTGAGTTGCTGGATGACTGGCGGCGGTTCCTCAGGTTGTGTCCCCACGGCTTTCGCCTTTTCTGTTTTATCCACTTCCGATTTCGTTGCTTCACCATTGGCAGGTGCCTGAACTTGCCGCGGCTGCTGGGCCAAGCCGCGTTCTGCAGCCAGCAGGCAGAAGCACACAATCATGCTAAAAAGCGGGACGGCGTAAGGGACCTTCGAAGCGGAAGCTGGCACGAGCATAAATAACAGACTCCTTGAGAAAAGCCGCTGCGGTGTAACAACCCAGACATGATTATGCCGTAGATCGAGCCTCAGCTTAGATTCAGAATGCCGTGCTGGGGTTCAAGCGTCTGATCGCGGGTTGTGAATACGGCTAATTTCGATTCGCCGATGCCTCGCCAAGAGACGACGATGTGGCGTGCATCCAAGAAACCACGCCCGGAGCGCCCTTTCTGTCCTAGTGAGAATGGCCTCGCGGAGGCGTGATGCTCATTGACGTTGGACTTAGGAATTGACTTGGTTCGGTCTACCACCTAACATTGGTCCCTCATGCTTGGTCAGACAATCTCCCATTACCGTATTGTGGCAAAGCTCGGAGGCGGTGGGATGGGCGTCGTGTACGAGGCAGAGGACCAGCGCCTCGGTCGGCGTGTGGCTCTGAAGTTCCTGCCCGAGGAACTCGCACAAAATCTGCAGGCGCGGGAGCGTTTTCAGCGGGAAGCGCGTGCAGCGTCGGCACTGAATCACCCCAATATCTGCACTATCTACGACATTGGCGAGCACCAGGACCGGCTCTACATCGTGATGGAATGCCTCGAAGGGACGACCCTGAAGTACCGCATCGAGGGAAAGCCGATGCCGGTCGAGCAACTCGTAGACTTCGGAGCCCAGGTTGCGGATGCGCTCGAAGTGGCGCACGCGGCGGGCATTGTCCATCGCGACTTGAAACCGGCGAACCTCTTCCTGACCAAACGCGGGCAGGCCAAAATACTGGATTTTGGCTTGGCCAAAGTCACTTCGGGGAAGGCACCGCAGGTGGAACCGGCCGGCGGATCGCTGGCTACGGTCGCCATTGATGAAGCTCATCTGACCAGCCCAGGAAGCGCGGTGGGCACAGTGGCGTACATGTCGCCGGAACAGGCGCGCGGCGAAGAGTTGGACGCGCGTACCGACCTGTTTTCCTTCGGTGCCGTTCTCTACGAAATGGCCACTGGACGCCAGCCCTTCACGGGAAACACCTCCGCGATCATCTTCGATGCCATCCTTAACAAACCGCCGACTGCTTCGGTTCGCATCAACCCCGAGTTGCCGCCTCAACTCGAGGCCGTGATTGATAAGTGTTTGGAGAAAGATCGCACTCTGCGCTACCAGACTGCTTCCGATCTTCGCGCCGATTTACAACGCCTCAAGCGAGATACGCAGTCGTCCAAAGTCGCAGTGGTCTCCGGGAGTGTTCCGCTAACGCCTCAGCAATCGAAGCCGAGCCGCCGTAGTTGGCCGATGCTCGCGGCAGTCCTCGCCGGGGTGGCTATCGTGGCTGTCCTGGTTTCCGGTTATTTCGCCGGATGGTTTACCACCGAGCGGCCTTACACCCAGGCTGAGCTTAGACCGCAGCAGCTGACCGCCAATTCGTCCGAAGATCCCGTGGCAGTCACATCGATTTCTCCCGACGGAAAATATCTTCTCTACTCCGATCTTGAGGGGCTGCACCTACGGCTGATGGCGACCGGCGAAACTCAGTCGCTTCCTATCCCCGACGAATTCTGTTTTCGTTGAGCCCGCATCGAATGGTCCCAGGATGGGACCAAATTACTGGTGAGCGGCCCCGTCGCGCAGGAAAAACAGGGCATCTGGGTGATCTCAGTGATCGGCGCTACGTTGAAAAAACTGCGTGACGATGCCCATGACGCATCGCTTTCCGGCGACGGATCGCAGATTGTGTTTCGCGATGCCATCACGCAAGACATGTGGCTGATGGATGCTGACGGCGGGCACGCCCGGCTCCTGGTTAAACACGACCCAGGCTATCATCTGTTCTATCCGACATGGTTTTCCAACGGCAAACGCATCGTGTATGGGAAATATCAGGTCGCGAATGGCCAGGCCACGGTGGAACTGGAGAGTCGCGATCTCCAGGGTAGCGCACCCACTCTTCTTCTCTCCAGTCCCCGATTGAGTGCTTTCGCCTGGGGACAGAAAGGACGGCTGATTTATGCTGTCCGCGAACCGCCCCCCAACCATGCCGACTCCAACCTTTGGGAATTGCGATACGACGAGGAAACGGGCGCGCCCAAGGGATCTCCGCGACGCCTCACCGACTGGACCGGCTTCTTCTTCGACGATCCGGAATTGACCGCCGACGGTACCCGTTTCGTCTTCCGCAACCGAAGAGGGCAGAGTGATGTTTATCTCGGCCAACTGGCGGACAACGGAAACGAATTGAAAACTCCACAGCGGCTGACACTCGATGACCGTATTGACTGGCCCGGCGGATGGTCATTAGACGGAAAAACTGTTTTTTTCTATTCCGATCGCAACGGGACCTTTGACATCTTCAGGCAGGGTGTCAGTGAGCGCAACGCCGAACCCGTTGTTACCAGCAGTGAAGAAAAATGGGCGCCGCAAATCAGTCCTGACGGCAAGTGGGTTCTCTACATGCAATGGCCCAAGGCGGCCGAGGGAGCGCCCGTTCCACCCGGAAAATTGATGCGCGCCTCGCTTGCGGGCGGCCCCTCGGAAGCAGTCATGGATATTAAGGGAAAGCCCTGGATTACATACGGCAGTGAACCAACGGATACTGTCGGAGGCTATCCCAGCTTCCGCTGTTCTTTGCACACGAGCGCGACTTGTGTAGTCGCCGAAGCTGACGACAAGCAGATTGTATTCACAGCGTTTGATCCTGTGCAGGGGCGAAAGGAGGAACTTGTCAAAGTTCCGGCCAATTCGGATTTGACACGATGGGACCTTTCTCCGGATGGAAGTCGCGTCGCATTGGCATTCTTTGACTATAAGGCAGGCAATCTGCAGATCATTCCGCTAGCCGGTGGCGCTCCGCAGAAATTGTCTGCGATGCCCTGGACGGAACTGGTTGCGGTGGCGTGGGCAGCGGATGGCAAGAGCTTGTTTCTGGCCGGTTTCTCGTCACGTGGAACATCGATTGTGCACATGAACTTTACCGGCGGACCAAAACTCTTGTTCAAACCCAGTTGGGATATCTTCTCGCTTTCGCCTTCGCCTGACGGCAACTACTTAGCTTTTGGCCCCATCGTTACGAACGCCAATGCTTGGACCATTGCATCATTCCCTCGCAAATGATCAGCTACGGAACTGTCTTACGGTACCAACTGGCGATTCGGCTTGGCCGGAGTCGGTAGTCGATTCTTCTCCGCCGACTAATCGGTCTCTCGATGAACGACCCCGCAAGTTCTCGCCAAAACTCTAGTTGACGCGACGTTGTTTAAAAGGCTGCGACGGATTGATGCGAAAGAAGACTGTGCAAATGGAGCGGATGGCATTTGGCATCCGAGAAAACGCAAAGCTGGGGCTTCCTTCCGACTTTCCTTGCCTCGCTGTAAGCCTTATCCTATTCTGCCACCAGCCTTGGAAAGTCTCATGATCAAGCGTTTGCCACTTTTGTTCCGCCACGTCACGTACAACTTGCGTGGCGGTTTTCTGGTCCGGCCATTGACGATCACTCTGGTTTTGGGCTTTGCCGGCGCTTTCCTCTCGGAAGCGGAGGAGATGTTTCCCGGCGTCAGCGAGTGGGTTCCTAGGACGCTCTTTCCGTCTCATGCAGATCCGCAAGTTGCCCAGGTCATTCTCGGTACGATCGCAGCTTCAATCATGACAGTTGTGTCTATCGTATTTGCGATTCTCCTGATGACGCTGACCCTAGCATCTATGCAGTTTTCTCCCCGCATTCTCACCGGGTTTGTGAGGGATCGTGTAACACAGTGGACGCTTGGCGTGTTCCTCGGAACATTTTCCTACTGCATGGCGGCTCTACCGGCGGCGCGTTCAGTTCCGCATGCTTTTTCGCCTGTGGTAACGGTAATGGGCGCGATGATGCTGGCATTTGCGTGCGTCTGCCTGTTGCTGTTTTTCATTCACCATATTTCACAAGCGATCAGCGTTAACCAGATTGTGGATCGAATCGCCTCTGAAACGGAAGCTGTTATCGATGATCTGATGCCTGAGCAGCAACGGTATCCCCGCATGCGGAGCGTCTACTCCGTCGATTTGAGCTCCTGGAAGCCTGCTCTCATCAATGAAATCCCTGGGTATATTCGTTATGTGGACCGGACGCGACTGGTCAATTTGACAAAAACCTACCATGTCCAAGTGCACTGCCCCCGGCGAGTTGGGCACTTTGTTCCCGCCGGAATCCCAATCCTGCTGGCGTCGAAACCGGAACGTTTTACGGAACAAGCGGGCCAGGAATTTCTCGCCGCATTTGACATCGGACCTACTAGAACTCTTCAACAGGATATTGAGTTTGGAATCTTGCAGATTGTCGACATTGCACTGCGAGCGATCTCGCCCGCCGTCAATGACCCGACAAGCGCCATCTGCTGCGTCGACCAATTGAGCCGCATTCTAATTCGTTTTGTTTCTCGAAGACCGCCTGATCAGTTCCTCTTCGATCCGCCGGGAGCCTTGCGAGTGAGCATTCCATGGATGGACTTTCACGGACTGTTCAAGTCTGCCTTCGAACAGATTCGGCTGTACGCAAAAGGAGACATCGCTGTGAGTTTGAGGCTGCTGCGAGCCTTTGGCGATGTGGCTTACGCTACTGAGGATCCCGATCATCGCCGGGCTCTGCGAGCAATGGGAAAGGATGTCGTTGCCGGATGTGCAGAAAAACTGACGGAGCTCGAACTAAGAGACGTGCAGATCCGTGAAGCAACTCTCGAGTCATTATGTTGCAATGAGTTCTAGCCGTTGCCACCCGTGCGACGAAGGCGTTGGTATGCCTTGTGCTCTTCGCGGCAATAACGTGGGCGGGCTAGGCTCTGCTTGAAAGCATCTGCGTGAAGCGGCGCTCTCTCTGCCAAACTTCCAACTAAACGACGCGAAGGGTTGACCATCCATTTGGGTTGCAGGTAGGTACGTTAGAAGCATCTGATCCAGCCTGGTTCGCGAACATGTTCATCTTCTAAACCTCTCAGGCGTGCTGCCATGATTCCTGGCCTGCCCAGGTAGCCGACCACTCGCCGGCGATCATCTCGATCCACAACGGGCAAGCGTCCAACCCTATTGCGCAGCATCTTGGCCGAAGCATCATGCAGCAATTCGTTGGGATAAGTAACAACGACATCCCGTGTTCCGGCATCAATCACACCCATTCCCCCGGACGGATCTTTGTCCAGTGCGCGTACCACATCGCCCCGAGTGATGATGCCAGCCAGTTTGCCTTCCGAGTCTAAGATCAGCAGTCCTTGGTGCTGACACACTTCCGGGTCGCGACGTGCGATTCGGTCCGCTAATTCGCCCACCTTCATGTCCACCGGCACTTTGGGCACAACTTTTTCCATAGTCTCGGAGACCATGATTTGGTGCAAAGCGTCAGCTTCGTATTCTTGATGAATGTGCAGTCCTCGACGGGCCAGCTTCTCTGTCATGATGGAAGCCTTGGGCATCAGCAGCATCGCAACGCCGTCAGCTATCACGCTGACCAACATAAGTGGCAGAACCGAGTTGTAATCGCGAGTGATTTCGAAGGCAAAAATAATAAATGAAAACGTAGCCCTTGAAGCCGCTCCGAACACCGCTCCCATCGCGACCAATGCAAACGCCCCAGCCGACAAATTCGCAGCTGGAAAGACTCGATCTATCCCAATGGCGAAGACGCCACCGAGTGCTGCGCTCGACATGAACATCGGCGCCAACAAGCCCCCGGAGGTACCCGAACCTAGTGAGATCACCAGTGCTACTGCCTTGGCAACCATGACCACAATTAGTATCTTCCAAGCCAGGGTCGCATTCAGAATGTCGCCGATCGTGTCGTATCCGACACCCAACACTCTGGGCACGAAATAGCCGATAATTCCAAGACCGAGGGCGCCTATCGCGGGCCACCAAAGCTCATCCACCGGCAACTTTTCGAATTGATCTTCAGTCCAATACAACAATTTGCTGAATCCAACTGCCGCCAAGCCGCAGACTAGCCCCAGGATCAAGTAGAAAGGCAAGGCGCGGGGGATCCCAAAATCCATGGCTGTCACCTTGAACATCGGTCCCGCGCCCAAAAGTTGCATGTGTACGGCGGTGGCAAGGGTACTGGCAATCACCAAAGGAATAAACGATCGGGCCTTGAACTCGAACAAAAGCAGCTCGATAGCAAGGATTACTCCCGCAATTGGCGTGTTGAAAGTCGCAGACATTCCTGCGGCGGCGCCACACGCCAAGAGAACTTTACGTTCTGACGCAGTTGTATGCAAAACCTGGCCCACCAGCGAACCAACCGCGCCCCCGGTCTGAATGATCGGACCTTCCGCGCCGAAAGGACCACCTGTGCCGATTGCTATCGCGGCGGAGAGAGGCTTTAAGATCGCGACTCGCGGCTCGATGCGACTGCGATTAATCAGCACTGCCTCCATCGCCTCGGGTATGCCGTGTCCCTTAATCTTGGAGGTCCCATATTTCGCCATGAAGCCGACGATGATTCCGCCAATCACCGGGATCAGAATTACCCACAGACCGAGTTGGTTATAACGAGCGCTAACGAACGCCGTCGAAAAACGATGGTAAAAGAAGATGTTGGTGAACAATCCGATCAAGTTATAGAGCACATATGCGATCAGGCCCGCAAGCAGGCCTATACCCGCTGCCAAGAACGACACTAGAACCATGCGAAAGTGCGCCGGCTCGCCGAGCGTCACATCTCTCGTCTGGACTCCGGTTGCCGCAATTGTGGCGGGCCGTGATTCTTCGCTGCTGCTCTTATTTTCCATCATGCAGTTAGCGCTTTCCCTCGAGATTTGTGGGTTTCAAAACAGTGCTCTTTATCTTTCATAATGCCTTCTAAGGCGGTTATAAGAGCGGGGCCTTGCACGCGAAGTTCGGCCAGATGTTGAAGTGAAAGCTTTTGAAGCACGCTTTCGCCTTTGCGGGCAAAGGTTAGCAACACCTCCCGCCTGTCCGCCGCCCCTCGATGTCGCTGAACGTAACCACCCGCCACCAGCCGGTCGATTAGTTCGACTGCGCTATAGTGCTTTATCTGCAGCTATTAACTGATGCTGCTGTGGCTTTAGGCCGGTTTTGCGGGACGCTTCCTCGCTGAAGCGCACAAAGCGTCGAATCTGATGGCGCAATTCCGCAAGCGCCGCATAGTCTTGGATCGTGAGTGTTGTTTGCCGCAATTCAGCAACTCTCAATACATATCGTAACACGATATAGTTGTTAGAAAACAAGTGCCTGCGGCGAAACATACAACCGCTCGCGGCCCGTTCCGCCGGTACACGCCAGAATATGGCCGAATCCCCTTCTACTGGTCTGCAGGAGATCTGTACCGATTCGAAAACGGATGCGCGGTGAAATTCAGTACGGAGAGCGCAGAGAAGAATTCCTCACCCACGCCTCGAAGCGAGCCAAACTGCGGTTGTGATTGCCGCCACTCCCGCGCCGATCCAGCGCCGGCCCGGCCGATGGTTTCAGTTGCACAGAGCAGATTGCCCAGGAAACCGGCCGTCATGCGCTGCATTCTGGCGGAGATATTAAGACTGGGTCTTGCGGATAAGGACAAACGACTCCCAACGATGTATCCCGAAAGTTATTTTGTCAACCGCGCAAAGATGCGCAGAAGAAGTCGATGGCGCGGGTATCGAGCCCTCGTCCTCTATGGACGAGTTTCACGGAACATAAGCTCCGGGGCGAGCTCCCATTCTGTCGAGGCTGGAACGCGCTCGTTGGTAATCAGGCTGGATGTCGAGTGCCTTCTTGTACATCTCGACAGCGAGCTCGCGGCGCCCGCTCCGCTCATACACTAATCCCAAATCGAAGTAGGCTGGAGCATAAGAGGAATTGTGCTCGATTGCTTTAGTAAGTTGTTCGCGAGCAGCTTCTGCGTCCCCTTGTTCCAAGAACAGCGCGCCTAAATCGCAATAAGCGGAAGCTTGACCAGGATCGAGGGCTATGGCCCGTTCGTACGCTTGCTCAGCCGCAGAAAAGTCACCCCAGCGCTGAAGCGCCGCCCCAAGACCGATGATTGCTTCGACATCATTCGATTTCCGAGCAATTGCGTCTTCGTAGTCGCTCTTCGCTTGTTGGGTTAAGCCCAGTTGCAGATACAGGTTTCCAAGATCCACCCAGGCATCAGGATCTTGGGGGTCGAGCGAAATTGCCCTCTGGTATAAGGCCACCGATTCGGAGTAGTTGCCCTCAAGGTGGAAAACGTTCCCAAGGTTTATGATCGCGGACGTGTACCTCGGATTGAGGCGAAGGGCGCGCTGGTAATAATCCGCGGCTTTTGAATTATCTCCCGCCTCGGCGAAAGTAACCCCGAGATTGTAAAGAAGCACTGAGCTTTTTGGTGTTGCTTCCAGCGACTTCGCATATATCGAGGCCTCATCGCGCCAATCGAGTACGCGGGCATCGAGGCGCCAAACTCCCCACGACACCCACAAAATGACCGCGCACAACCCCAGCGATCTTCTCCAATGCTTGAAGCGAGCCAAGATCCCCACCGTCGCCAGGACAAGACCTAGAGCGGCCAAATAGGTGTAGCGCTCGGCCATGCCTTGATAGATGGGAACGATTCCGCTGAAGGGAGCTAATGCAATACACAACCACGCCAAACCAGCGGCCACTTTGGGCATCTTGTTTCGCAATCGCAGAATTGCAATCAACAGAACTAGGACGGCAATGAACGCGACAGTCGTCGTGGCAGAAAGACTATTTGTTGGCACGTCAGTTGAACGCTCAACGCTCATCCGAAGTGGAAGAAGCATCCAGGCAACGTATTTCCAGAACACAACGCCCGATCCGATGAATACCGGCATGCCTGAAGAAAGATGTCCGCCTGCAATATGTCTGAGCCAAAGATAGATACTATCTACAGCGAGTGAGACGCTGGGCAGCCATACCCAGCTGCGACGCCCAGCGTTGGCGCCGTAAATCAGCAGGCAGGTCATCGGCAACGTCAGGATCCCGACCTCATGGGAGAGAAGAGAGCAGAAGGATGCGATCGCATAACAGAGCAATGCCACAATTCTCTTCGAATGCAGGTACCAATCCGCGCTCAATAAGCTGATCAAGAGGAACAGAACCGCCAAGGAGATGGAGCGACCGGAAATCCACGCCACAACCTCGGTATTGATTGGGAGAGCCAACCAGGTAATAGAAACGATTGCGGAAAATAAAATTGAAACCTGCCTCCTTCTTAAGAGCAGGAATGCGAGTAACCCATTCGCCCAATGCAGAAGAAGGTTTGTGATGTGGAAGCCGAGGGCATTCAAGCCCCAGAGCTCGCGGTCCAGGGCCAAGCTTAACCAAAATAGTGGCCGGTAAAAAGACCCGCCAAAGCCGCGAAATTCACTATTAAAAGGGACGGCGGAGCGAGCATAGACCGCGGCCGAATGCCAGGAGGCCAAGGCGATATTGTTTTGAATCTGGGCAACGTCATCATAGACGAATCCAGCGCCGATCACGTGCCGGTAAAGGAACGCTACCCAGCATGCGCTGATAATCGCGAACCACAAGTCTGGATGAGCGGCGAACGCTACTCGAGAGCGCGAAACAAACCCCAAACGACTTCTATACCCTGTCTTACCCACTAATTCTTCCACTCGTCATTTATGGTCGAAGATCCACCGCGACGAACGGGCAGCACGGCGACTCGATGACGGCGCCGTGAGGTCAATTCTCACGAGAACTTTGAGGCGCGCGTGCTCGATACTTCGAATCGATCTGGGACTTAGGAAGCTAAATTTCAGATCCTGCGCAAAACGTTCGCCACTCTAGCTGTAGGTGAGCGCAAGGTTATGAAAAATGGTGCGCCCGGAGAGATTCGAACTCCCGACCTACAGCTCCGGAGGCTGCCGCTCTATCCAGACTGAGCTACGGGCGCGACACTGCCAGTGTACAACGCGGAAGCGGCCTGTCTCAATGGCGGCGGAGACTTTGGTTGTGGCTCAATTTGCTAAACCGCAACCACGAAGGTCCACGAAGGAAGACCTTGAAACGAATGCAACTGAGCCCACACGGAGACTTTGGGGGCATCGACTTCCTTTTGGAACGTCGGCGCGCGTTAAGCAAGCAGCGGGAGACGCGGCAAGCCGCGTCTCTACGGCGAAGGTTGGGAGGCTTCTAAAGCGATGCAGTTTCGTCATGAAGGCCGGGCGTCAGATGACCTTCCTTTGCGGTAGAATCCTCGCCTGCGTACGGAGGACAATCATGTGCAAACTGATCGTTACCATTCTCCTGATCTTTGCTTGCTCGCTCGTTATCGTGGCTCAAGCACCCTCGCCCCAGACTTCCTCCCAAGCACCCTCGCCCCAGGCTTTGTCGCCCCAGGTCCGCGGCTTTGTAAAGGTGGACGCGCCCGTGATTGCCCTAACCCACGTGCGCGTAATCGACGGTACGGGCGCGGCCGCGCGCGAAGATCAGACCGTCGTGATCTCCAAGGGAAAGATCGCATCGGTCTCCGATGGCGCGTCGGCCAGTTCCAATGTTCCGAGTAATGCCCAGGTGCTTGATTTGCACGGGTACACTATAATCCCCGGTCTCGTAGGCATGCACGACCATATGTTTTATCCCATGGGCAACGGCATCTTTGGCGAAATGGCATTCAGCTTTCCGCGTTTATACCTTGCAGGAGGAGTCACAACCATACGCACGACAGGTTCGATCGAGCCCTACACAGACCTCGAACTGAAGAAGCAGATCGACGACGGCAAATCGCCCGGACCGAAGATCCACCCTACTGGCCCGTATCTTGAGGGTATTGGCACTTTTGCCGTGCAGATGCATCAGCTCACCGGCCCGGATGACGCCACGCAGACAGTAAATCTCTGGCTAGACCGCGGCGTCGACAATTTCAAAGCCTACATGTTCATCACTCCGGCTGAACTTTCCGCTGCCGTAGCCGCGGCCCACAAACGGGGCGCCAAAATTACAGGCCATCTTTGCTCCATAGGCTTTCGCGAAGCTGCTGCCATTGGCATCGACGATCTGGAGCACGGTTTGCTCGTGGACACGGAATTCTATCCCTGGAAAAAGCCGGGCGAGTGTCCCGAGAAGCTCGACTATGGGTTCATCTCCAAACTCGACGTGCAAACCGGCCCGCTGCACGACACTATTCTCGACCTCATTCAACGCCATGTCGCGGTTACATCGACGCTGCCGGTTTTTGAAATGTTTGTGCCCGGCCGGCCCAGCATCCAGCAGCGTATTCTCGATGCCCTGTCGCCTGACGCTCGCACGGCCGTGCTCAACAACAAGGTGCGCGCCGGCGATGAGAACGCGATCCTGCAGCGATACCACTCCGATTCCTCGCCGTGGCCAGCCGCCTTCAAAAAAGAGATGGAATTCGAGCGCGCCTTCGCCCAGGCCGGCGGCCTGCTGCTGGCGGGCTTGGATCCCACCGGCATGGGAGGAGTAATTGCGGGCTTCGGCGATCAGCGTGAAGTTGAGTTGCTCGTCGAAGCGGGATTCACCCCACTCGAAGCCATTCACATAGCAACCGCTAATGGCGCTCAGTTCCTCGGAGAACAAGATCGCATCGGCACGATCGCTACCGGCAAGCAGGCGGACTTAGTCGTAGTCAAGGGAGACCCGTCAAAGCGCATCGAAGACATCGAGAACGTTGAGACCGTATTCAAAGATGGAATCGGCTACGATTCACAAAAGCTGATCGAATCCGTGCGCGGCGCTGTGGGGAGCCGGTGACCCGGTTCGGATCAACCTCCGTTCGCTGTGACGAACGTCTTCAGGGAGAAAATACAGCTTGTAGAATAGATGCAAATGGCTGTGTCACTCGAATTGCACAATACAGGCGATCCCGGCGTTGGAGCTGACGTTCGCGTGCTCGTCGAACACGCTTTGAGTGACAGGCCGGACGATTGGCGGGTGTCGATCGTCGGTTCGCGCGAAAACGACGGTTGGGAGATGAAGGTCGAGGGGCCGAATGGCTTTGAACGGTCCTATACATTGCCGGGAAGCGCCGGCGAGCACCAGCCGCTGGCGATCGCAAACGTTCTTGCAAGATTGCTACCTGCGAAGGCCACGCAGCGATGAGCATTGCACACTCAACTGGCGGCACAGAGGCCATCAGGCGAGTTTTTGACTTTTAGATGACCCGATCACCCGATGGGTAGTTCGCACCCGCGCCCGTCGCCGATCAGTGCGTGCCTAGCAAGAGAACCAAGTCCGTCGCAAAGTCCCCACGCTGAATGCCGAGATGAACTTTGCCGGACTTATCCGACAGCTCAGCGGCTAACTCCATCGGCGTTCTTACGGCTTTGCCGTCCACCGACTTGATCAGGTCGCCTGGTTTCAAAGAGGACATGTCCGCGACGCCGCCAGGCGCAACGTCCACAACTTTCGCTCCGTCGAATTCCTGAGGCGCAACCACGGCGCCGAGCGCAATGATCGACATCCCTTTACCCGGAACATTGACCACTCCAGCGGGCGCACCGGCAACCTGAGTCGGCTGACTCTCCGCACGACCGTGCCGTGACCTCGGCTGAGTCGGAACCGAGGGCGGCGGCAAGGGCGCTCCCTTCGGCGCGGGCTCAGGGAGTTCGCCGCCAAAGCGGAAGACGATTCCGGCTGCAACCCTGTAGCTGTCTTGCCCGTTAACCCCTTCGGCATTCAGGTGATGGGTATAGAAGATGTCGGCCGGACCTATCTGGACTCCGAAACGACGGCCCACCCAATAATCCACACCGCCTCCCGCTGCTAACGCAACGGATGAGTCGGTGGTTGAATTAGTCGCGGTATCCGACGTATTTCCAAGAGTTGCACGGTCTTCACCCACCAAGCCATGCACGAAGGCTGTAACTTTCTTGGTGCGATCCCCAAAGTTATAGCGCGGTCCGAACATGTAGGAGAAATCGTCGCAGTTCAAGCCAGTGGTGCCGCCGCAATCGCTAATCGTGTGACCCGCGAAGTCGACTTCGACAGCGAGGTGATGAAGCAGAGCCACCGAGGCCTCTGCGTCCCAGCCCAGCATAGAGAGACGCTGAGCGGTCGTGTAGTTGCTCGAGGGAACATTGAAGTTGAGATAAGAGAAACCGCCGAAAACGTCTATTGCCGGAATGTTCTGAGCGGAGGCGATGCCAAGAAGAAGGAGAACTGCGAAAGCGAAACGAACTATCTTTTCCATGTTCCTTAATTACGCCTCCAAGGGAATGCTCAAATCGCATAACTAACCTTGTAAGCACCTGGACCGGCCACCACTCTCTAACCGCGCCAGCCACACCAGGAACATGCAACTCCTGGCCGGAGCTTGTGTCACGTCAAGGTTCGCACTGATTATGGCAAGCGGTGATTATAATTGCCGGGCGACAAAAAGGAAAATCGGAGCTGGCACGCCGCGCCCTTTCGTGTAAAAGTCTCGCCCCTCTTGCTTCGTCGTCGAACTCAGGTAACTCTGCATTTCCTCTAAAGTCGTTTGCAGTTCATCCGATGAAGACTCTAGAACGGCGAACGAGTCCCGAATCTTGGGCGTGGGCACTCGCCGCTGGGGGAAATCTTATGTCAACCGCAGCAGTTTCCAGTACATCGATTTTTCAGGAACTCCAAAGCTTCTACCAGAATCGTCAATCCGATCTGCAGCAGCTCGGCAGCGCCTTGCAAAGCGGAGATCTGAACGACGCGCAGCAGGCATACACCGCGCTGTCTCAGCTCGGGCAAAGCGGACCCTTCGCAGGTTCCCAACCCTTTGCCAAATCGACCAGGGACCAGGCTTTCGCGGCCATTGGTCAAGCTTTGCAATCCGGTGACTTGGCGGGTGCGCAAAGCGCGTTCGCGGCGCTCACCGCTAATCAAAGTAGTTCAGCGGCATCGGCGTCGACGGCGCCCGCTACCGTCGTGAACCTTACGGGCGCTCAGACCGCCGCCACGGCCAGCGCAACCGGCACTGCGTCTTCCGGCAGCACAGCTTCCATCTATCAGCAGATACAAGCCTATAGCCAGCAGAAACAAGCCGACCTCGCGCAACTTGGCCAGGACCTTGCAGCCAGTAACCCGAACGCGGCAGCGCAGGACTTCACCACCCTGACCGCGCTCGGCCAGAGCGGCCCGAACGCCAACGGACAAGTCTTTCAGAATTCCACTCGCGCCCAGGATTTCCAAGCCATCGGTCAAGCACTGCAAGCGGGCGATCTTGCCGGAGCCCAGTTGGACTTCGCAAATCTTGAATCGACTTACCAGGGTTCGACTGCGGTTGGCCGCGCACCTGTGGTCCCCCCAGTCACTACGCCGATCGCCCAGCCATTCGTGGCGCCGATCTCAACCGGCTCCGGCGTCGACGAAATCATCATCAACCTGGGAAGCCCATCTGGCACCAATTCCTCGACCACATCGACAATTCCCGAGATCGTAATCAACTTCGGACAAAGCAGCGGTTCTTCGTCGGCTCCTGAAGAGATCACCATCAACTTGGGCGGCGCTGCGAATACGAACGCTTCGTCTTCGAGCGGACCGACTTCGACCACAACGGCACCCGAGATCATACTTAACCTCGGTCAGAGCAGTGATTCTTCGTCCGCCGCTCCGGAAGAACTCACTCTCGACTTCACCACGGGCGCTTCGGGAGGGGAGCAGATCACAATTAGCAATCAGGGACAGAACGGCAGTTCAGGCCAGCAGCAAACCATCAATCTAAATCCGCAGGGCAATTACGAACTCATACTAAACCTGCTGAGTGCTAACTCGACTGGGCAGGCTCCGAGCGCCTCCGGCAATGCCATCAGCGTGCAAGCTTAGTCTGCGTTAGGCAATATCGTCGTCGGCAGAGTTGCGCATGAGTTCTACGACGTTGTAAATGCGACGCAACGTCGAAAGGCGAGTGCGGGCCGCAAAAAAGGAAAGGGCGTTTCGGAGTCGTCTCCCCCGAATCGCCCCCGCACTCAGCCACTAAGCCGCCAGGCCACTTGGACCTTAAGTGAGAACGCTCGAAGCTTCTCACAAAATCAGCAGGTCAGAAGATTACCCGAACTCCAAACTCTAGCTGCCGTGGAGCTCCAGTCGCGTACGTGCCCGAACCCGGCAGCACGCGGTCGAGTCGCGAAGTGCAGAAAGCAGTGGAGTTGCCGCAGAACCCTCCCGAACTAGCATTATTCAGCGAACTGCCTGGAGCAGCGTTGAGCACACCGCTTAGCTGTCCACCGGGCCCGCCGAAGTTGGCCCAGTTGAAAACGTTGAACACGGAAAAATTCGGCTCCAGCTTCACGCGCTCACTCGCCTGAAACGATCGGCTCAAGTGCAGATCCATCGTCTTCAGCCAGGTTTCTTGCGCAGCATGCGGCGCTAACGGTTGTATAAAGGGCGCGTAAGCACCCAGCGCGCGCAATTGAAGCGGACTGAATAAGTCGGCATTTACGAGCGCACTGCCCGCGGGCGTCAACTGGCCGGCATAATTAAGATCATAAAACTTGATGTTGTTGGTCAAAGTGTGGCTGGAATATTTCCCCGTGCTGCCAATAATCGTCGCCGGCAAAAGGTCGCCCAGCGTCCCATCGCCAGTGACATCGCTGTGAAAGATTTCTCCTGCGACGCCCCCACCATCCTGCTGTGGGATGAACGCGCTCAGCGGAAGCGGCGAGGCTAGATGCGCAATCATTGAAACCTTTACTCCATACGCCAACTCCGCCGTCGGAGTGAACGTAAGCTGATGGGTTCGGTCCAGCCCCGACGCGCCCCAATATCCAGCGTGCGGCTGGTTGTAATTTTGCGCCGGGTTCAGTCGTGAATAATCCCCTCCGCTGCCATCCGCCTCGGCGATGTTAGTCCGATATTTGGAGAGCGTGTAAACCAGCGCCACGTCAAACCGCTGCACTCGCCGCAGCGGATTGAGTCCACTGGCGCCTGTGTATGCCAGTTGGACAGCGGTGTATTTGGATCGCCCGCTTGGGAAGTACATGACGTTCGATCCAACCGCTGGATTGATACCGCCGAACGACGCCTGCGGCTTGCCCAACACCGAACATGGAAACGGTCCGCAGAATGCATTTGATGAATCCAGCCCCTGGCGCGCGAAGTCCGTGATGTTAGCGGTTGGCACTACGGTCAAAAAGCAATTCACTGCCGCCTGCGAACTGCCGACTCCCCCTCCTGCAAACGTTGCCGCGGGACATCCAAACGGCGTCACCGTCGATGTGATCGCTGCCAGCTCCGCCGCATAAGTGTTGAGATTGATCTGCGGGTTATCGCCATCTGTAAGATAGTTCGCACCGCCCACATGATTTGTATCAATCCCCAGCGGAAACTGGGTTCCTATTTCGCGCACATAGTCAGCCGAGAACTTGCCGCGCTCCCCGATCTGACGCTGAATTCCCGCAGAGCTGTGCACCACTCGCGGCGACCTGAAATTCGGCGCCAGCAGGCCGCCAAAATTCGCCAGGCTGTTCGCCAGTGAATAAACGTTGGGCCCGGTCGTCGCCGATTGGACGGCTAGAAACTGAGACTGCAGGTCTTGAATTGCCTGCGATACGACGACCGGACCCTGAGTCCCGGTCACCGTAGCGCCAATCGGGGCTCCGCAAATCTGACTCGCAATATCCAGTCCATCGACCGAACTCACCACCGCCGCATTCGGCAAGAGCACCGATCCCGTAGGGCAGAGCGTCAAGCTGCGGTTATATTGTCCGTTCGATAGGCGGTTGATGCGATCCTGATAGATGTTTTGCAGCAGAAAATTATCGTAAAACAGCCCGCCCCCCACTCTGATCACGGTTCGCCCGTTGTGGCCCGGATCCCACGCCAGACCAGCCTGAGGAGCGAAATTCGCGTTCGGCTGGTTGATCCGCTGCCCAATATTCTGCTGCAAACCCGAACCGCTGGGAGGAATCAAGTCGAACTGATTCAGAATCAAGCCGGAGGTACAAGGCGGACTCACCACGATCGTGGTGTTGATCGCCGAGCACGGAATCGGCGCCAGATCGCTGTCCGTCCGCCCCGTGTCACGAACATAATTCACGCCAACGCTCAGGTTCAGGCTCGGATACAAGTTGAACGTGTCGCTCGCATAAGCTTCGACCCGCGTGTCGAAGTGCCCACCGGTCGAGCGATTGAACGCCGATTTCTCGCTGAAATTTCCCAGACCATTAAAGATCGTGATCGTGCCCACCGGATAGTTCAACGGATTATCCGCCGCGCCACGCGGGTCGCCGGAAATCAGCGGGATGAGGCTCGCGTTGCTGTTGATGGCATCGATCACATCCAATCCATTCGAACTCGTCACCGACGGTCCGTAATTTCCCGGCGCAAAAAAATCTCCTTGCTCGATGCGATGAATCGCTCCTCCGAAACGTGCCGTGTGATTGCCGTTGTGAATCACGCTGCTGTCGTAGCGGCCGAAAAGATCGCGCTGAATCGTCTGCCGCGGCCCCGCCACGCTCGGCCCCAGAGCATACGATCCCAGCTGAATGTTGAAAGGCGCGGCTGTCGAATCGCCCAGCGCCGGATTCACTGCGTCCACCATCTTCTCGTAGCCGAAACGCGCGCTGTTAGAGAAGCTGCCAAGGTTCCAATCCAGTCCGACAACCGCGGCCGGAACATTGAACTGATTGCGATAATTCGATTGGCTGTTCGACGGCCCGATCTGGTTGGAGTTATCGTAAGTGAGCCGCACGAACCCCTTCATATTCTCGTTAAAGTTGTAGTCCAGGCGGGCCGTCAACATGTTCTCGCGAAAAAACGCGCTCTGCAGTTCGACCTGCCCCGCCGCGCTGGTGTCGCACAATCCCGCAACGTATCCGCCCGCGCAGGGGAAGCCGAAATCCGCCGGCATCAAGCCATCCTGCTTGATGCGCTCTCCGCTGAGAAACAGGAACGCCTTGTCTTTAACCACCGCGCCGCCCGCTCCGAATCCATACTGCTGGCGGCTGTAATCGGACGACCCAGACGGAAACCCCGCCAGGCCAAGAAACTTATCCCGCAGATTCCCGAAGAGATTGCCGTGCCAATCCTCTCCTGCGGAACGCGTCCTAATCTCCACCGCGCCCGACGCGTTCAGCGACTGAAACACCTCCGGCGTAACCCGCGACACGGTCACCTCACTGACCGACTCTGTCGACAAGTTCAGCGTTGCCGCGCCCTTGGTCTCATCCATCACCTCGATTTCATCCATGTCGTAATGCGTAGTTCTTCCGAGCAGGCTGTCGATGGAAAGCGATTGAAATCCACTCTTCCCGGGATCGTAAACCGCGCCATCGACCACCTGCATCCCTGGTTCAAGCTGCGCCGGACTCAGATAATTGCGCCCGTTGATGGGCAGCGTGTCCACTAGGTCGCCGCTGAACTTACTCTCCAGCCGCGCCGGTCCCGGATTGATGTACTCCAGCTTGAAATCAGCCTTTACTGCCGTGCCCACCACCACTGTCACCCTGGTCTCAACGGGCAGATAATCCCGGCCCTCGGCTGTCACCACATAGGGACCTGGCGGCAATGGTTCGGTAACGTACTTCCCCCCCTTCACCGAGCGCGTAAATCCTCTGGTTTCGGTGTCCGGAGACGTGTATAAGACCTTCGCCCCCACCACGGCGTTGCCGTCTTCATCGAGCAGCGTGCCCTGAATCGTCCCTGTGATTACATTTTCCGAAGTCTCTTCCTGCGCCCAGGCGGAGACTGCCGACGAAAGCGCGATCAAAGCGACAAGCACCAGGGCTACAGGTCCAGAACGACGAATTAGATCAGGACGAACAAAAGAACGACGGAAGAAAGAATGACAAACGAAAAAACGACGGATGCCAGAACAGCAGACTAAAGCCAGACCAACCCAATAACGACGAACTGAAGAGCGAGAAAGCAGGGAACGACGTGCCAGCAAGCCAGAGCAATCAAACAAAATGCCACTCTCCTGGGGGGCAGAACCTCAACGAGAACCTGGAAGCGATTCCACGGCTAAGGGTCTTGAGTCTTGTACTGAAATCGAATAGACAGTCTACTAGATGCGCGCTCTTCTCCGTGACGATGTACAAGTTTTTCGCAGTCTGCTTGCAAACCGTGGGCAAACTTCCTTCGAACTTTTCCGAGAACAAGGGAACTTCGACTCAAATCTAGGCGTGCCACGATCTTGCTGCTGTCCGAAAGAGCCAGCGCTCAAAGACTGCTAGATCTAGACTGAATAAAGAAATGCAGAAAGATCAGGTTGGTCCACGTTTTCTTTTATGGTCGCTGATGGGTTGACCGCACTTCGAGCTTTCTCCTCCCGCCCCACACCATCCTGATTTTCATAACTACAAATCCCGATTTACGTATTTGCGAGAGCCGCGACGTTTCCATTCGGGCCTCTGTTCACCGCGGACATCCCCTGTAACTGATTGACAATACATGGAACTCATCCGGTTCGTGCGCCACCGCGCATTTCGGCTGGCAGATTGCTTATTCTCCGTCAAACAGAGTGGTGACGTGTCTTTAATTCGTCTTCTTGACAGTGTTCGGGGTTCCGTGTAGAAGATGGGCCTCGGATTCTCGCGTCGGCTAAATTGTCACATTTTTCGCCTAGTGAAACAGTTCAGTTTGGCAAAAAGATTTCTGCCGTGAACAAAGGTTGAAGAGAATTCCAAAAGGATGGTGGATCATGTTGAGCCTCAACCGCCCCCAACGTTTGACTGTGCGAATCACGATGTTCGCAGTGCTGGCCCTCCTGGCGATGGCGATTGTTATTACGCCTGACGCAACGTTGTTTGCCCAAACCACGATCTCCACCGGAAGTATTCAGGGCACAGTGACTGACCCGAGCGGCGCTGCTGTAGGAGGAGCCAAGATCACGATCACACAAAAATCCACGGGCCGGCTCATCAACACCACCACCACATCCTCTGGCACGTACGCCTCGGGAGCCTTGACTCCTGGCGACTACGTGGTACATGTGGAAGCGCCAAGTTTTAAGACAACGGAAACGAGTCTAGTCGTCGAGGTCGGCGTAACGGCGACTGGCAACGTGAAGCTTCAGCTCGGTCAGGCCAGCCAGATCGTTGAAGTGCAGGCAGACACGGTGCAAGTGAACACCGAACAGGCGACCGTGCAGGGCGTCATCAACACCGAACAGATAGAAACTTTGCCTATCAACGGACGTAACTTCCTCGACCTGGCTCAATTGGAGCCGGGAGTTCAGATTCAGGATGGCGGCAACTTCGATCCCACGAAAAAAGGTTTCTCCTCGATCTCCTTCGGCGGCCGTTTTGGCCGCACCGCGCGCATTGAAGTGGACGGCCTCAACGTCAGCGACGAGACTGTAGGCACAACCACCCAGGACATTCCCTCAGGCGCGATTCAGGAGTTTCAGATCGGCGAATCGATGTTGGATCTATCGACGGAATTGACGTCGTCTGGTTCCGTAAACGTCAGCACGAAGTCCGGTACCAACGCCTATCACGGCTCCGGCTATTACGCTTTCCGCGACAACGATTTCGACGCCGATCTCCCGGGCGGGTTTGACTCGTACTTCCAGAGAAATCAATACGGCGGCAATTTGGGGGGTGCATTCCTCAAGGACAAAGTATTCTTTTTCGCCGACGCCGAGCGGACGCTCCAGCACTTTATACAACCTGTCCTTGCGGGTCCTCCATTCCAGACTGATACCGGCGGGTTTGGCGCGCCGTTTAAGGAAGACGAGTTGGTCGGGCGGCTGGATTGGCAGATTACTCAGAACTACAAGCTGTTCTACCGATTCACCTACAACAACAACAATGATGTTTCGGCTTTCGTCCCCAGTTCGTTTCAGCCCTTGGATAACATTACCCAGACTCGCGACCACGCCGTGGGTCTCGACTTCACGACCGGCGGGTTCACCCACAGTATCCGCTTCGGGTACCTGAAATTCTTTAACCACATCTCAAGTGGAACCACCGCCTCGACCCCGTTCAATCCAACCTCCCCCATCGAGCTAGCCATCGGCTCCGATCCACTTTGCCTCGGGAACGCGCCCATTTCGTTCTGTTCAGGCCAGGGATTTCTCGCGCCACAATCTACGCCGCAATCGGACCATCAAGTCAAATACGACGGCAGCAAGGCCTGGGGCAAGCACATCCTTCGATACGGTTTTGGTTACAACCACCTTCAGGGCGGCGGCTTCGCTGGCTTCCTGGCGGACGGCCCGGCGGTGAATGACAGCAATACCGATTGCACATTGTCGAGTGGTGCCTACAACCCGGCTTGCGGGACCCTTCCGGGCGGCGCTGCCAACGCGCTAAATTATCTGGCTAGCTTCGTGCTTTTGGGTAACGGTCAGGGATTTTCTACTGAAAAGTCATCCTTCGGGTTTCCCGGTGGAGGTTTAGGGCCGGACAATCGCATCTCCTGGTACATTGGGGATTCCTGGAAATTATGGCCGAATCTCACAGTGACATATGGCCTCCGGTACGTGCGTGACACAGGAAGAACTGATAGCGATCTCGCGGGGATTCCACAGATTAGCCAAAATTTCGATAATCAGTTCTATTCGGGTCTTGGCGACCCCGTCAGAGACCCGGGCAAGAATTTCGCTCCGCAGCTCGGCTTCGCCTGGGACCCACGCAAAAATGGCAAGACCGTAATCCGCGCCGGCATCGGGTTGTTTTACGAAAACTCGATATGGAACAACGTGCTCTTCGATCGGCCCGCGCGCCTCGCGCAAGGGCGCTTCCTGGCTACGCAGCCAGCGTGCGAGGGTGGAGCCCCAGTACCCTATACCCTGCCGAACACCACGACCGTAGTAACCCCAACTTACTGCGGTCTGCCGATCGGCACCGTGCAGGCGCAGATCGCGGCCGCGCAAGCGCAATACCAGGCGGCCTCGGCAGCCGGAACTAGCTCCAGCCCAAATCCCTCATACATTGTGACTGCATTGAGCGACACTGGGCCAAACGGATCAGGTACAAACCTATTTGCCCCCAACTACCAAACTCCGCGCTCCGTGCAGATGAACTTCGGTCTCCAGCGAGAACTGCGCAAGGGAATGGTGTTCACGGCGGATTACTTGCGCAACATATCCACCCACACCCTGCTTGCGGTCGATACCAACCATGTGGGTGATGCGCGCTTTTTCAATCTGCCCAACGCAATGGCAGCCATCAACACTACTAATGCGTCCTTTGCCTGCCCAGCAGGCACGGCGGGGATACCTTGCGCCATCGCAGCGGGAGCAACTATCAGTAGCTATGCCTCAAATGGTCTGGATTCTGGCTACACCTTCGGCGGCGGCCCGTGCCCAACCTGCGCCTTTCCCGGTATTAACCCCAATGTCGGCGGCAATCAGATGCTATTCCCCTACGGACGGTCGGTCTACAACGGACTGCAAATGTCGTTTAAGCAGGACATGCACAATCCTCTAAAAGGCATCCCCTACGTTAATCTGCAGGTCTCTTACGCGCTCTCCAAGTACGTCGCCATGGCGCAGGACAGTGACTTCATCAACAGTTCGTGGGACCCTGACAATCCGGCTAAGTACATCGGTCCGAACGGACTGGATCGCACCCATCAGATCTCCTTCGGCGGCACCATGGACTTGCCCGAACATTTCGAGATCAGTCTGATCGGTCATTTCTATAGCCCGCTGGCCCAGAATCTCACGCTTGCGACCACCGGAAGCTCTGGAGGCATCTTTGTTACCGATGTTCAAGGAACCGGAACCGGAGACGGCAATGGTACGAACGGATCGAACGGACCCTTCGGCAGCCTGCTGCCGGGTACGAATCTAGGGTCATTTGGCCGCGGCGTCACCGCGGGAAATATCAATCAAGTTATTTCCAACTACAACAATAACTATGCCGGCAAGCCAACGCCGGCTGGCCAGGATCTCATCAATGCGGGACTCTTCTCTCAGACGCAGTTGGTCGAACTCGGCGGAGTGATGCCAATGGTCAACTCGGCTCCTGCGAATGAAGCTGGCGATCGCTGGCTGCGCGACATGGACTTCAACTTCAGTTGGAAATACAAGGTGATGGAGCGGTTCGAACTGCAGCCCGGCATTGGATTTTTCAACCTGATGAACTTCGTTAACTATGATCCGCCCAAGAATACTCTTAGCGGAGTGCTCAGCTTGGCAGGTCAGACACCGGTAGTAGGAACCGCTAACGGAACGCCTGGAGAACAACCTGCCAATCTGAGGGTTGGGTTAGGCTCAGGCGTTTTCGGCCTCGGCTCCCCACGCGTGCTGGAGTTCACTTTGAAGGTCAACTTCTAATCAACCTTAGCTGCTATACAGAGTAGGCCACCGACATAAGGTCGGTGGCCTTATTTCTTGCGGCGCTTGGATTTCGCACGAAACCCTAGAACGTATTCTTGTGCGTGTAATACCCCGCGCGGTAGTGCGCCTGAAACGTCCCGCCCGCCGGGGTGTTCGTCAGGTCCACATGCAATTGACGAAATTCCGAACCCGAATAGTGTTCGGAGGGAGAATGCTCGGATGGATAATATGCCAGCAGATATTGTGTCCGCAGTTCGTCGCTGATCTTCTGGAAGGCCTCGTCCAGTTGCGTGGGCGATTTGGCGTAGTAATATTTGCCGCCCGTATCCGCCGAGATCTGGATCAGCGCGTGCTCGCCGCCTGTATCCCGCCCCGCGTCGGCTTCGATCGGCACAATGATGATGCTGTAAATGATCGCTTCCGCCTCCTGCGCCGCGCGCAGCGCGTCTGTGTAGCTCACCTTGCTCATCGTGTCTCCGCCGTCGGTGATCACGACCATCACCTTTCTTCCCTGCCGCCGGCCGAGCGCATGCGATCCCAGATAAATCGCGTCATAGAGAGCCGTCGCCGAGCCGTTGCGCTCCCGCTCGATTCCCGAATCGATCTTCTTCAAATCGGAGGTGAACGGCACCATCAGGCTCACGTCTTCGCTGAACTTGTAAACAGCGAGCCCGTCCTGCGGGCGCACGATCGCGTGCGCAAACTTGCGCGCTGATGTCAGCTCCAGCGACTGATCTTTTCTCGTGCTCAGGCTCGTGTCCACACAGAGCGCAATCGACAGAGGGAGGGCCGACTCTTTGCTGAAGATCGCGATCTTCTGCTCCTTGCCATCTTCCTTCAAGACAAAATTTTCTTTCTGGAGGTTCGCTACTGGAGCACCGCGCGCATCCGTCACGGTGACAAAAACGTTCACCAGCTTCACGTCGACCTTGAACGTGGTATCAGGCTCCTCAGCCCGTAAGGAAGAAGACGCGGCGGTCAGTAGCGCGAAAACGATCAAGTGAGCTGCGAGCTGCGTGCTGCGTGCTGCGTGCAAACGCCGTCCGGGTTGGGTCTTGGCTCGAAGCTCGCAGCTCGCAGCTCGCAGCACTTTTGACGTCCGTCTCATGCGGGATTCAATCATTAAGATGCGCCGGTTTCCCCCGCGGTGCCCTTCGGCTGCCGGATTTCTTCGGGAAACGCCTCTCCGTCGGCCCACACCGCTCCATCTTCAAAATATTCCTTCTTCCAGATCGGAACCGTCTTCTTCAGTGTGTCAATAATCCACCGGCAAGCGTCAAACGCCGCGCCGCGGTGTGCTGCCGCCACCACAATCAGCACGCTCGTCTCCCCAATCTCCAACCTGCCTAAGCGGTGGACAATCGACGTGCCCCGCACCGCAAAATGCGCACGCGCCTCCAACGCGAGCGATTCCATCTGTTGCAGCGCCATCGCCTCATAGGCCTCATATTCCAAATAGAGCGAGCGCCGCCCACGCGTGTTGTCCCGAACCACGCCCTTGAAAACCACAACTGCTCCATCGGAGGGCTGCTGCAACCGCCTGACTACGGCGTCTGTATCAACTGCTTCGCGCACCAGCCGAACGTCGTTCGGAACTTCGTTCGGAACCCCGTCCGTAACTTCGATCCGGGCTTCGTCTCGACCCTTGTTTCGATCTTTATCGAGCGCTTCGTCCTGAACTCTGTTCCGTTCCGGCGCTCCTCCGCTGACTGGCGGCAACAGCGCGACTTCATCCCCATCGTGCAGCGCCCGATCCATTTCGGCATACTCGCGATTCACGGAAATCGCCAGCGATGGCAACATCGCCTCGATCCGCGGCGCACTGCGCGCATAGTGGGTGAGCAACTCGTGAACCCGAGCCCCTTCCGGCAAATCGACGCACTCGCCCGACCGTCCGAGCAAGTCTTTCAACACGCCAAAAAAAAGGACGCCAATCTTCATCTGTGTACTGGGCACCCGCAACCGGCTACCTGCTTGAGTGTAGCGCGCCGCATCCCAAGGGACCTGTCCCTTCGCGCCGAAATCCGCTCCCTTCCTCACCTTTGTTCAATTACCTCCGTAATCGTGCATTAGGTCTCTCTCCCGCTTAATCTTAGTTCGAACACTCTGAGTGTGAGGAGGCTGTTATCGCCAACGCGGTCCCAACCGATGTCAGCCGCAGCGCGTCCGCTCGGTCTTTCCTGCACAGCCTCAACATTCTAGTAAAGTACACACGGCTGTATGGCGTGGTCCACAAGCGCACCGAAGGCCAATTCGAGAGTACGTGGAAAGAGCTCCAACAGGCGCTGCCCAAAAACAGCGACACCGGCTTTCTGCTCGGCGTCTCCGACAACAAACTTCTTTTAGATGGTGTCCCTCTCGAGGCGGGACAGGCGGAGCGCAGCTTCGCGCAGTTGCTCAATGCCGCCGGGCTTTCCAGCATCATGTTCTCAAGTAAGGTCACGCTCGACGACTTTACCCGTTTGGTGCGCGCTTTTGCTCTTGGCGGCTCCAAGGCACAGGACTTCGCCAGGCAGATCAAGGAAACCATCGGCGATAACAAGGATTCTTCCATTCGGATTAATGAGGTCAAGTTCGTGGCCGCCGATCCCACGACCGGCGAAATTCCACTCGCCGCGCAGCTCGCGGCTCAAGCCCTTGGCCCCGAATTCAAAGAGTGGCTCAATGATCCTCAGAAACTTCTGCAGTTGATCGCCGCCGCCCAGGGAGCAAGCAACGGCGGGGTCGGCGGTGCACCGCTTGGCAGCGTTCCTAGCGTCCCCATTCCCGGTGGCGTGGCTGTAGGCTCGTCGGCCGGGCCGCAGGCCGCGGGACAGGCAGCCGCCGCGCAGTGGGCGGGCGGTGTCGTGCCTTTGCAGGAAGAGGAGGTCATCCAGACCATTCGCCTCCTCACTCATTTTGGACAAGCACTGCAGGATCCCAACTCGAGCCCAGACAATATCAAGGTCGAAGTCGGCAACGTCTCCGAGAACGCCAAGGTTAATCTCGCGCAGTTGCTCGAAAGTCTGGCTGCGCAGGCTTCGGAGAACAAAAGCACCGAGGGCAACGATACTCCGCTTCTAATGAAAGCGGCGGAGAGCATGGCCATCAAGTTCGCCCTCGACCGCTATCAGCGCGGCGATGTCAAAGTCAACGCCGTCCACGAAATGATGGAGCACATGAGCCGGCAGATGGATACGCTCCGCCAGATTCTGCGGGTTCAAGAGGATAAATTATCCAAGGCCGGCGTCCTGGTCGAATCTCACGCCGACATTCTCGATCGCATGTTCTGGGCCGAGATTCCCGAGGCCGGCAAAAAAAGCGTTCTGCTCTCCGCCGAAATCACATGCGTTCCCCCCCGCAATATTCGACAGTTTATCGAATTGCTCTTTGAGCGCGACGATACTGAAATCGCCGCTAAAATTCTCTCCAATTACAGCACTGGCCTGGATGCGCAGGACGCAGATCCCCGCCGTAAGACCGCCATCGGCCTCGCTCAACTCGCCGACCTCTATGCGACCGCGCCCGATGACGTGATGACCAATACGCTTGCCATGATCGCCGAGCAGTTACGCAAGGAAACCGACACCGAGATCCAGAGCCTGCTCAGCGCCACCTTCACCCGGTTCGGGCAGGAAGCCGGCACCCGCAAGAAGTACAAAGCTATCTACGAGCTCTGCGACTCGCTCGAAAGAATGGCCCACGAACGGCCTGCCCTGGTGCAGGACCTGCGCTCCCGTGTGGGCATCGAAAACCGCTTGCCGGAGATGATCGAAGAGGCCATCAGCGCCGATCAGGTGAACGAGGATCTGGTCAATGTTCTCCAGCAGCTCCCCAAAAATTCCGTTGAGCACCTTGCCGACCGCTTTTTCCGCGCTCGCAGACGCGTGGAATGCGATCGCATCATCGAAATCGTCGCCGAACTTGGGAACCCAGCCCTTGAGGACTTGCGCAGCACTCTGCACTCCGGGCAGCCCCGCCAGGCCTCTTCCACCGTTGGTCTCCTAAGCCGTCTCAGCGTGAGCTCGTTGCTTGAGGTGCTGCCCTGCCGCATGGGCGAGTTCAACCGTTTTTATCAGGATGTGATCGTTCGCCAGATCGCCTATGGCGCCGCGCTCGACCGCGGACGCACCCTGGTCGAACTGCTCGAACTGCTGGACCCTCTCATTCTGCCCGAGGCTATTGACGAGATCGGCATGAGCCAGGACCGCTCCGCTACCTCCAGTCTCATCGCTCTCGCCACCGCCGGCGAGGCTCGCAATCGTCCGCCGTTTGTGCAATTGAAGGCGATCGAATCGCTCGGCCGTTTGCGCGAGCCCGAAGCGGTTCCGGTCTTGCGCGCCATCGCTGAAGCCAAGAAACTCTTTGGCTATACCCAGCACCGCGAACTTAGAATCGCCGCCATTCAATCGCTCGCTAAAATCGATCCCCGCTATGGGACGCAGGCCTTGGCCGAAAGCGGCATAGAGGCCGGCGAACTTGCCCTCGCTCCACTCGATTCTGGCCCCGGCTGTCCCTGGGTTCGCCAGCGCCGCTACGAACGCATCGTTTTGCCGCGTTCGCTCTCCGCCGTTCTTTCCAGTTCCTGGGGAAAGTCCAATATCGTTATGCACGAGATGAGTCTCGGCGGCGGCATGGGCACGCGCAGCGACAATCTGCGTGTGGGCTCCGAGGCCCACGTGGATATTTCGGTCGGGGTAAAGAAAATTCGCGGCGAAGTTCTGCTCCGCCGCGCCCGTGTCAACGAGATCGGTTTCGAGTTCGTGGGTATGGACCTGGATAGCCGCTACCGCCTGCGCCGGGTGCTGGTAGACGCCGCGCAAAGAATTCCCGAGGACGACACTAAAGATTGGGACGGCGAACGCAAAGTCTAGCGTCTAGTCTCAGGCCAGGTCTTAGGTCTTAGGTCTTAGGTCTTAGGTCTTAGGTCTTAGGTCTTAGGAAAAACCCGCACCGCTCATCCGTCGACCTTTGCAATGAGAGCCGTGCCCATCGCCTGAGAAGAAATTCCAGCCATAACTGCAACTATGATGAGCTTCTCTGAGGAGGCCTCATGAAGTATTTTCTTTCCTCTACCACGACTTTGACCCGGATTTGGCATTTGTCGTAATGTTAAGTCTGCTTGCGCACGCCCAAACATCTTAGCCCAAACATCCGCCTCTCGTTGTGGGTCCGGTCGCCTTGAACTGTATTGATAAGCCTTGCTCGGCGGCGACTGTCACGGCCAATGCTCTTGGGAGTGGCGTGAATGGTCCTCTGACCGCACAGACTGGAAGACCATCAATATGACCAAAGACAATTGGCGGACGGGTGGAGAGGTCGGCGAAGTGGATGGCTTGGACGTCTTCGTCCGCCAGAACGCCCCGCACTCCGATTCCTCTTGGCATCTTAATCAACGTTCAAAATGAGGGCCATGGATTTCTCTCCGCCACTGAATTTGCCTCGTCGATTGTGGATGCCGCCAAGAAACGTCCTCACCCATGGCATTGACGTACAGGAAGGCGTCCTTGACCACCTGAACGGAGACTACATTGGCGCTGTCTACACCGCGGACTACGGCACACTGGGAACGGGAATTTTGATCCAGAACAGTAGCCCGAGCGCGTCATGGCAAAATGCGATTCAGTATTCCAAGAATGGAAACCTGCTATTTTCCGTCGATGGTGCCGGTAATATCGTCGGATCGAACGCCAGCCTAGTCAGCATTTTTGTTGATGGCGATCCCATCAACGGGTCAGTTGATGTTGGGAATCTTACTAACTCCTCAGCCACACCTTATATCAATCTCAACGGCTTCGGAACTTCCCAGAACAATGTGAGAATGATCAACGATGCCAATGGCCAACTAACCATCGACACCGTAACCGGCGGAAATCTCCAAATCAACGAAAATGGCGTTTATACAGCTGGAAGTTTTCACGTAAACCCGGCCACTCCCTCCAGTTCGTCCGCCCCATGCACAACCGGCCAAATCGGTGCAGACACGAAGCATTTCTATGTTTGCGTTGCGACCAATATGTGGAAGCGCTCGGCGCTGAGTTCTTTCTAGACGACGCGCGGAGATTGCAACGGATCGGGTCATCGGGTGAGAACACCGGATCCTTTTCTTTCGTGTTATCATCCTCGGCGTGCTGGGCGGACGCACCAACGAGCAGTGGATCGCGCAATACGGCTCCAGTCATCGCCATCCGGTGAACCGCCTGTGTCACACGCTCGGCATTCCGACCATCCTGCTTTCGCTGCCGCTCTTCGTCGCGGGCATCTTCCTCCATCGCCTCTGGCTCTACGCGCTGGCTCTATTCCTGATCGGATGGATTTTCCAATTCATTGGCCACGCCTTCGAAGGCAAGCCGCCTGAATTTTTCCACGACTGGCGCTTCCTCTTCGTCGGAGTGCGCTGGTGGTGGGCCAAAATCCACGGCAAAGCCTGAATCGCGTAGGGACAGCCGTCCTCGGCTTTCCAGGCGGTAAAAACCCGCAGTAGAGCGCAGAACCACAGAGCTAAGCTGCGAGGCGATTCAAAATCTCCTTGCCCAGCTTCTGCGCCTCGCCGAAAAATTTCTGGTATTCGAGAAAAATCCGGTTCAGCTCCAGCGACTGATCGGCCGTCAGCTTGCGCCGCAGCATCATGTCACGCACATGAACGGGATTGGGCAGAGTAGCATCTTCGGTGAGTTCTTCAAGGGCGGTTGAGGGATTGTAGTGATACATGAAGACGATTCTATCCCCGGAATCGGGATTTCCCAATGCTAAGCCGAGAATGAAAAAAGGGCGACCGGCGCCGCCCCCAAGACCTGAGACCTAAGACCTAAGATCTGCTTCTACGTTCCTTCGTTCCAGCTCGCCAAGTACTCTTCCTGCTCCGGAGTCAGCCGGTCGATCTTGACGCCCAGCGACTCCAGTTTGAGCTTGGCTACACGTTTGTCGAGATCCACTGGAACTGTGTAGACTTTCTTTTCGAGCGACGCGTGATTCTTCACCATGTAGTCGCAACACAACGCCTGATCGGCGAAACTCATATCCATCACCGACGCCGGATGCCCCTCAGCCGCAGCCAGGTTGATCAAACGGCCTTCGCCAAGCAGGTTGATACGGCGGCCATCTTTCAGCGAGTATTCGTCGACAAAGTTGCGCGTCGTGCGCTTCGACGAAGACAGCTTTTCGAGTGACGGAATATCAATCTCCACATTGAAGTGCCCCGAATTCGAAATGATGGCGCCGTCTTTCATAAGCTCGAAGTGCTGCTTCGCCAGCACGTTTTTGTTACCGGTGACCGTGCAGAAAACGTCGCCGATTTTGGCGGCCTCTTCCATGCTCATCACGCGGAATCCGTCCATCACCGCTTCGAGCGCCTTCGTCGGGTCGACTTCGGTGATGATAACTTCCGCGCCCGCCCCCCGAGCTCGCGAGGCCAGTCCACGTCCGCACCAGCCGTATCCAGCGACTACGAACTTCGATCCGGCAAGCAGAAAATTCGTCGCGCGCACAATGCCGTCAATCGTCGATTGTCCGGTGCCATAGCGATTGTCGAAAAGATGCTTGGTGTCGGCATCGTTGACGGCAACAATTGGATAGCGCAACACCCCTTCTTTCGCCATCGCCCGCAGGCGAATCACGCCTGTAGTCGTCTCTTCGGTGCCGCCAATTACGTTCGCCAATTCCGACTTGCGCTTGGTGTGCAGTACCGAAACCAGATCGGCACCGTCGTCCATGGTGATCTGCGGCTTGTGGTCGACTGCCGCCATAATGTGCGAATAGTAGGAATCATTATCCTCGCCCTTGATGGCAAAAACAGGAATGCTATAGTCGCGCACCAGGCTGGCAGCCACATCATCCTGAGTCGACAGCGGATTCGAGGCGCACAGGGCGACATCGGCCCCACCGTCGCGCAGCGCGATCATTAAATTTGCCGTCTCAGCCGTTACATGCAGGCAGGCCGAAACGCGTATGCCCTTCAGCGGCTGGTTCTTGATGAATTCCTTGCGGATGATCTGCAGAACCTTCATCGACTGGTTCGCCCACTCGATGCGTTTCTTCCCCAGATCGGCCAGTTCAAATCCCTTAACGTCGCTGCTGATCGATGTAGTAGCCATTTTTCTCCTGATCCCCAGATGATGACGCTGAATAAAGTCTATGCAGTTGTGCACTGCGAACGAATAATCCACCACGGAGACACGGAGTCACTGAGAAAAACTTTAAACGGAAAACCCCAAAAGCCTTCTCCGTGTCTCCGAGGTGAAAAGAACTATTTCCTCGCTCCTGCTGTTTCTTTCTTCAACCCCGCGTCAGATGCCAGTTTCGAGGCTTTGTCCGTCGCTTCCCAAGTGAAATCCGGATCGCTGCGGCCAAAATGACCGTAAGCAGCAGTCTTCCGATAAATCGGACGGCGCAAATTCAGCGTCTCGATGATCTCGCGCGGCTTCAACTTGAAATTCGCCCGCACCAGATCTGGAATCAGCTTGCCATCAATCTTCTCGGTTCCGAAAGTATCCACCAGGACGCTGACCGGATCGGCAACACCGATCGCATAAGCCAATTGCACCTCGCAGCGATCGGCGAGTCCGGCGGCCACGATGTTCTTCGCGATATAGCGCGCCATGTACGCCGCGGACCGATCGACTTTAGTCGGATCCTTGCCGCTGAATGCGCCGCCGCCGTGACGTCCCATTCCACCATACGTATCAACGATGATCTTGCGCCCGGTCAGGCCGGAATCGCCCATGGGACCGCCAATGACAAAGCGTCCGGTGGGATTGATGTGGTATTTCGTGTCCTCGTCCAGCAAATGAGCCGGAATGACAGTCTGAATCACGTGTTTCAGAATGTCCGCGCGCAATTCGTCGTTGCCCACGCTTTCTGAATGCTGCGTCGAAATGACCACGGCATCCACACGCTTCACCTTGCGCTGCGCGTCGTATTCCACCGTTACCTGTGATTTGCCATCGGGCCGCAGGTAAGGGCAGGTGCCATTCTTACGGACTTCAGAAAGTTTTTGCGTGAGCTTGTGAGCCAGTGAAATCGGAAGGGGCATGAGTTCGGGAGTCTCGTTGCAGGCGTAGCCGAACATCATTCCCTGATCGCCGGCTCCTCCCGTATCGACACCCATGGCGATATCGCCCGACTGCTTGTTGATGCTCGAAATTACCGCGCACGTATTGGAGTCGAATCCATACACCGCGTTGTCATAGCCGATCGACTGCACTACTCCGCGCACCAGATTTTGAAAGTCTACGTATGCCTTGGTGGTGATTTCCCCGGCGATTACAACCAGGCCGGTGCAGGTCAGGGTTTCACAGGCGACGCGGCTGTTGGGATCTTCACGCAGGCAAGCGTCAAGAATGGCATCTGAAATCTGGTCGGCGATCTTATCCGGGTGTCCCTCGGTTACCGATTCCGAGGTAAATAGAAAACGATTGGTTGATGGCAAAGTGGGTTTCTCCTCAAGGTAACTTCGAGCCCATTGTTCCCATTAGGGTTGCTTACGGAGCCAAGGGAGTTCTCGCCCAAAGCTCTCATGCGGGCTCGTAAAAAGACCGGGGTTTGGCTCAATCTTCATCCAAAACCGTATCAGAGATTCCCTGTGCAAAGCAATGGAATTGCCCGGTGACGAAAGGTGTTGGCATTGAGTGGCTCCCACGGGAGATCGAATGGCGGATGCCTGAGGTAAATGGAAGAAAAGAAAGAGACGAATGCAGTAACTCCTACGGAGTCGAAGGAACTGCCGGGGCACTCGCCAACATTCCCCGTGGACCAAAAACCAAGGTCTTGACCTCCCCATATTGTCCCCCGGTATCGAGCTTTTTTCCGTTGAATCGAAAATCTACGCCCCCGGCGTTTCCCGCCTTGACGACGATTTCTTTCTGTCCTCGAACCGTGCGCTCGCTACCCGCCGGCAACAGCTCCGACGGGACCGCCTTACCGTCCGCCGTAATCTCGACCCACGACTCCTCGCGGGCCTGAATAGCCACAGTAAACTCGCCAGGAGTAGCGGCGGCTGAAGCCGCAGTCCCAGACACTGCCGCGCCGGAGGCGGCGCCCTGGCCAACTGTGACAGGACTGGCAGCGTTTGGGTTCGCCGTGGTTGGAGGGGTGGTTGAATTCGATAAGTCTGCCGCTGTGCTGGAACTTCCAGATTCTCCCGATCCCTGCGATGCTGGCAACTGCTCCGCGCTCGTTGGAGTCACATGAAGTGGTTGCCTTGCGTGCTCCCTCTGGTGCCGATTCCATAGCGAGAGTGCGATCGCAATCACCAGCAGAAACGCGGCGAACCATCCCCATGGCACGCGGTGAAGCGAGCCCTCGCTGCTCGCCTCCAGGCGCCGCAGATGTTCTTCATTCTCGCGCGCTTCATCCTCGCGAATCGGAATCTCCGTCCGCGGCGGGGGAGCGTCGCCCGAGGCTTCCAGATATTCGGCGACGGTCTGGTCTTCGTCCAGTCCAAGGCAATGGGAGTAGGCGCGAACAAACCCTTTGTTGAAGATGCCTCCCGGCAACTGGTTGAACTTATCCTCTTCAAGTGCTTGCAGGAGGCGAGTACCGATCTTGGTGGACGCGGAAATCTGCTCCAGCGTCATCTTGCGCTTCTCACGCTCCTGTTTCAGCTTTTCGCCAAAGGATGGCAACCGGGTCTCTCGCTTTCGTTGGATGCGAACGAAATTTTACTCTGTTAAGAAGTTAGATCATAGAGAATTGGTGGTTGGTTGGTTTTCCCTCGTGGACCTTCGTGCCCTTTGTGGTGAACGGTTTGGGAAATTGAGCCTCCCGCAAAGTTTATGCCCGAGTTCTCGCCGCGCCCCCAGGCTGGACCCGCGGCGGAACGCCGGTCTGACGTGACCCGATTGACGTGACCTGATTTGACGTGACTAAGACTGGTTACTGAGGTTCGTTGCCCGCGTGGTCCGTCCAAACCTATAATTTCCTATCCATCTCTTTGGACGAGGAGTTCATGACGGAGGCAGCGGGCACATCCCCTATTCGCCTGTCGCAAGAGCTGATCATTTTTCACGATGTCGCCAAGGCCCTGACATCGTCGTTAAACCTCGATTCGATCCTGCAGACGATCATGGAAAAAATGGCGGAATACTTCCGCCCCGACACCTGGTCTCTGCTCATGGTGGATGAAGAAAAAGATGAGCTATATTTCGCCATTGCCGTGGGCGCGGCCGCAGAAACCCTGTCCACCGCCCGTCTGAAGGTCGGCGAAGGAATCGCCGGTTGGGTGGCCCGGCATGGCCAGGCGTTAATCGTGCCCGACGTACAGGCGGATCCGCGTTTTTCCTCGCGCCTCGATGAGATGACTCGCCTGCGCACTCGCTCCATCATCTGCGTGCCGTTGCGTTCGAAACACCGCGTGCTGGGCGTGATTCAACTGGTCAACGCGAATGTCGAAATGAGCGAGCAGGAGATGTTCTTCCTGCAGGCATTGTGCGACTACGCCGCGATCTCGATCGAAAACGCCCGCTCGGTCGAAAAAATTCAGGAACTCACGATCACTGACGACTGCACCGGCCTGTTCAATGCGCGCCACCTGCACAAAACTCTCGAAACCGAGGTCTACCGTTCGGCGCGCTTTGGCTACCAGTTCAGCATGATCTTCATCGACCTCGACCATTTCAAGTCGGTCAACGACACCCATGGACACCTCGTCGGCAGCCGCTTGCTCGCCGAAGTAGGGTATCTGATCAAAGCGCAGTTGCGCCTGATCGATTTCGCCTTCCGCTACGGTGGAGACGAGTTTGTCGTGCTGCTCCCCCAAACCACCAAAGACCAGGCCGTGGTGGTCGCGACACGTTTGCAGGAGTCTTTGCGCGGGGGAACGTTCTGCATCGAACAGAGTTTAAACCTGAAAGTGCGCGCCAGCATGGGCCTGGCGACTTTCCCCCACGATGCGCAGACCCCGCAAGACATCATTCGCCAGGCCGACGAGATGATGTATGTGGTCAAAAATTCAACCCGCGACAACATAGGAGTAGCATCGCGCGGCCTCATGGAACCCACCTAGGGACAGCCGCCCCCTGCGACGTTATTGCTTCTCTCTCTTCTGCAAATCCACCGGCCGATCTGTCTTTGGCTGCGCTTCCGCGGCCTCCGGCTTCCACGTAAACGCGTTGGCGGGCGCCGACGGATTCACCCCGAAATCCCACACATAGATATTCATACCTTCTTTTCCCATCATCTCGGCAACGGCGTATTCACCGGCCGCCAAAGGTTCAGTCGGCGTCAATTTGATCCAGCCTCCGGTCATCGTCGTTGCGGTAGCAGCAACAAGATGCTCGTCGGTCGTCGTCTTTCCGCCGACCGCGGCCTTGACCGCTCCAGCAACACGTTTACCTTTTTTCTCCTCGACGCGAATAATCTTGAAGCGCTCGGTAGGCGACAAGGGTGGAGACTGGCCAGCGGCGCCTTGCGTGGTTGCCGAGCCGCCATCTTTATCAGAACCGCTTGCGACCGTATTCGAGTCGATATCGATATAGAGCGAAGGGATCGTTGTATGCGACTGAATCTTGGCGTGAGGTCCGGGAAGCTCGATGGTTTGCTTCGCCCCGGAAAGCGGATTGATCACAACATGCAAAATATTCAACTTGGAATTTTTATCCGGCTCCACGCCCGACTGTTGCAGTTCCGCCAACTGGGGTTGGTTCTCAAAGGTGTCGAGCAGGAAGATGCCGCGTTCATCGGGCAAGCGCAGACCCGGCGCGACCTGCGGTGAAAGCGCTTGTTGCGCAGTGCGTTCGGCCTCCAGTTCCTTGTCCAGTTCAACCGCTTCGGGAGCAAGTTTGCCCTCCTGACGGTCACGCTCGAATTTATCGGTTGCGTCCCAGTCGATGAAGTCCTTAGGGACTTCCTCCCATTCCCCGCGTTCCGCGCTGAAATAGCGGACGCGATCCCCATGAATCTCATACTTCGTGACCGACTGGTAAGAGCCGTCCTTAAGGATGAGACGGTGGGCTGGCGTCTCAGCCAGAGCCGGAGTATGAGAAAGGCTCAGAAGGGCGAGCACGACGCTAACGGCTGCCGGGAATCTGAGCCCATTGGTAAAGGATTTCATGCCGCGCAACATTATCGGCCTTTTCTGGTTGTTCTGGAAGATTAGATGCGACCGCTGGCAGTCCTCCGAAATCAGACGCCCCTTTTAGGGGCTGAGTGCCGGAATCGGGGCAGTCGGAATCACTTCGTCCCATACCGCCGTGCACCGATCTGCCCTTTCGCTTCCTCAATCGTAATCGTCTCGCCGGTATCAACGTTTGAAAGTTTGTCCACCTGCCCGCTCGGCCAGTCGACTTCAACCTTGTCCGCTTTAGTCTTCAATCCCATGCCAAACGTCAGCACCAGTTCGCTCTGCGAAAGATAACTCGACCCGCTCCTCATGGAGAGCCACTGCTTGTCTCCGCCTGCGCTCACCCGCACCACAGCACCGATGCCATCGCGGTTGGATTTTGTCCCCACAAGTTTTACGCGCAGGCTCTGATTCCCACCACCCTGATTGAGATAAAGGTGCGCCGGCCCACCGTTGGTCATGACGAGCACGTCCAGCGCACCATCATTGTTGATGTCAGCGTAAGCCGCGCCCCGCGCGACTTTTGGAGCGGCGAAGGCGCTTCCAACCTTATCGGTGACGTCTTCAAACTTGCCGTTCCCAAGGTTGCGGAATAAATGCGGCGGCTCGGCGTAGCTCACTCGCTTCTGCACGGTCTCGATCTGGTCTTCAATGTGACCGTCGGCGACGAAAATGTCCTGCCAGCCGTCGTTATCGTAGTCAAAGAAAAAGCAGCCGAAGCCCAGCGTGAGCAGTGTCGCCCGCCCAACTTCCGACCGCGGAGCTTCATCCACAAACAGCCCGTTGCCTTCGTTGTGATACAGCGAAAGCATCTGGTTGGAAAAATTGGTAATGATCAGGCTGGCGCTGCCGGAGCGGTCATAATCAGTAGAATCGACACCCATGCCGGCGCGGGCAACACCGTTTTCGCTAAAGGCAATGCCGGCGGGCAGGGCCCGCTCTTCGAAAGTGCCATTCTTCTTATTCATGTAAAGCTTGTTCGGTTGCGTGTCGTTGGCGATCAGTATGTCCGGCCATCCATCATCGTTGTAGTCGAGAATGGCAACGCCAAGCCCCTTTGACGTTGGATCGTAAAGCCCAGCTTTCTGCGTGGCGTCCTCAAACTTGCCATTGCCCAAGTTGTGCCAGAGGCGTGCAGACGTTCCCTTGTACGATTCTGGCGTGCAGTAAGACTTATGCGAGCCGTCGAGCGTGCAATAAAGATCGGACTGCTCCGACCACTGCACGTAGTTAGCCACCACCAGATCAAGTTTGCCGTCGCGATCGTAATCGACCCACGCCGCGCTGGTCGAGAACTCGTTCGGCCCCCACAGTCCAGCGGATTTCGTCACGTCGGTAAAGGTGCCGTTGCCATTATTGTGAAAGAGATGGCTCTGGCCGACGGCCGTAATAAAAATGTCATCGAAGCCGTCATTATCGTAGTCGCCAACCGCAACTCCCATTCCAAAGAGCGCAACGCCGAGACCGGACCGCCGCGTCACGTCGGTGAAGGTGCCGTCATGATTGTTGTGATACAGCTTCGACGTGCTCGCGCCGCCCTTACTGTGCCCAGGCCAGTCCTGTCCATTAACGAGCAAAATGTCGGGCCAGCCGTCGTTGTCGTAATCGATAAACGCGCAGCCCGGCCCCATGGTCTCCGGCAGCCATTTCTTTCCAAAAGCCCCATTGTTGTGTGTAAAGCGGATGCCAGCCTGCGCCGTGATATCGCTGAAGGTAATATGCTCTTGCCCGGATGCAAAAATGGCCGCGAGCAGCAAGAAAGACAACAACCAACGCGGAGACATAGAGGCACGGAGGAATGCCGGAAAAGAAAAACCTCGTTTCTCTCCGTGTCCGAGCCCGCCCTGAGCGCAGCCGAAGGGTGCCACCGAGGTGGGTCCTGTGTTGGGAGGATTCACCAGCTTTGTCTCCCGTGAGTCATGGTGGCGCTTGCGGCGAGGCGTTTGGGTGGTACGTTGTTCAAGATTGGGAGCGGAACGGACACATGCTCGTGGATGCTCTGCCGCTCGTTGTTATCTTCGGGATTCAGTTGCCGGTACGGGCCAGTAATGACCTGCGAAGCCTCGTCAGCCTTAAAACGCAGATAGCGCTCCTGATGCTCTTTTGACATCTTCTCGTCTCCCAGACCGTTGTAGCAGAGCATGAGGTTGTAGTGCGCCTGCAAATCCTCAGGATCCACGGCCAAGACCTGCTGCAGAACCTTCACGGCTTCTGAATATTTGCGTTCAAGAAAAAACACGCGCCCTAAATTGTTCAGGGCGACCCTGTCGCGCGGATATTGCGCCAGCACTTTCGTTAGATGTTGCGCCGCGCCGTCATAATTGCCTTCCTGCCGCAGAACTCCGGCATAGAAAAAGTGAGCACGCGCCAGATCTGGGCTCAGCGACAGTGCTTTTTCCAGAACCGTGCGAGCGCGGTTCACATCGCCTTCCTGCAACGCGGCGCGTCCGATGTTGACCCAACCGTCAGGATTTTGCGGATCAGCTTCGGTAACTTTTTCGAACGCAGCCTGCGCCGCCTTCAGATCGCCTTGCAAAAACAGACCAATGCCGTAATCGTTCCAACGCTGCCAGTCTTCTTTCGCCAACTGGATCTTGGGTTGCGGCGCAGGAGCGCTCGCAGGCAGGAACGTCGAGCGCAACTTCATTTTGCGCAACCGCGACGATCGGGAGATCGGGAATTGTCTCCTCTTTCGCGGAAACTCCGCGCAGCGATTTGGTGAACAAATATTTTCTATCGTCGTAGTCGGCGGTAACAGTTGCCGCCGCATTTGAGGATGAAGCCGAGCCCGGCCCAGCTTCTGCCCGTGACTGAGCGCCTTCAGGCTCGCCGGCAAATGCAAACTGCGTGTTCCACCAGGCAAACTTGCGATAGCAAAGGCGCGCAGTCAAAGTAATCTTGCTGCCCGTCTTCTCTGGAATCTTCATGCGAAAGTGCACCGTATCGGCGGCGCCGGGAGGAATCAGACGTACATACACGACAGCACGCGTGGCCCACGCATTGCGCTTATTGATCGGGTTGCCATGCGCATCCACCTGCAGCGAACGATAAAAGTGCGCACCCTTTTCTACCGGACCCTTGCCGCCATCTTCAACCATTCCGCTCCAAAAAACCGTCTGGCCTTTATCGTCGACGCCTTTCAGTTCGAGCCACGTATCGTAGGCATCGACAGTGCCGCCAGGAAAGAAATGTCCAATGCGCTTGGTGCGTACCACCACATCCACCCGAACCGTGTCCCCACGCCGGACAGCAGGCTGCACCCGATTCAGCGGAGCAGTAACAGGAGCCGCCACAGGCGCGGCTTCACCGCCTTCTTCATGCGGAATCCTCGCCGCCGCTTCCGCTTCTTCTCCTACAGCGAAAGTGGTTGCTAGCTCATTTCCACCCGCCGCTCCACTTTTCACCGGCGCCCCCTTCAACGGCGCGCTCTCCGGCGAGAGGGCAAAAATATCCACCGTAAGTGCGCCGCTGGTAAGGAAATCCTGGGTGGCCTTCAACTGCGCGGCATCCTCGTTGGCGGTCGGCAGCGCGGTGTTGGCCGCGGGGAAACGGTGAGAGTGCACTTTGCCGTCAATGTTCCCCATGTCATTCGAGCGCTCCAGCGGCATATGGCAATCGGCGCACTGCTGCGGCTTCGCCGGATAATAGAACGACCGCGCGCCTTCTCCCGAAACGCCGCTAGCCTGCCAGTTGTCGTACTCGTTAAAGCCGCGCAGCCAGCGATAGTGATTCACCGGCACGTCAAGATGCACCTTGTGGCACGTAGAGCAGAACTCCGCCGTCTGCTGCTTCATGAACGGCTTAAGAAAGACGCGGCGATGCGGCTCCGGATTCAGCTTGATCATGAAATCGTGCAGCGTGCGAACCAGCGGATTCTTGCTGGCCGCCAGCTCATGCAGCTTGGGATACTCGAGGTAAAAATCGCCCTGCCCCATCGTGCTTTTCACGTCAGCGATAGAGTGGCACATCATGCAGCCAAGTCCAGCCTGGGCTTCAGGAGTGTGCACGATCTGCTTAATAGGCGTATCCATTTTGCCCGAGTAGAGCACAGCCGGGTCATGGCATCCGCCGCACCATTTCGAGGGCTTGGTGCCAACCGTATCCTGCATGTATTCGATCGACTTGCGATACCACTGATTATTGAACGATGAAAAGTGGTGAGCCGAACTATTCCACTGGTTGTAAATATCCTCGTGACAGCGCTTGCAGGAATCCGATTCCATAAAAAACTTGCTGGGAATTTTCTGTCCGCCATAGATCTGCGCGGAACTGGGGAAAAACGGGCCGCTCGGCCCGTCACCTTCGCCGTTCATACTCGCAGGCGCCAGCAGCGGATTCTCAATGCGCCCATGCTGCTTCCAGCGCGTTTCGCGGAGATAGCGAGCAACTGGCGCAATCAACGCCAGCACGACAAGCACCGTGGCAACGCTAACCAGAGAATGTCGCGACCACCAAGAAATTCGCGACGCAGCGATCAGCCCCGCGCCAACAAAACTCACCCCAATGTGGACATAGAGAAGCGTCCAATCGGAACGCAGCGCTCCCGTATAAATCAGGACCAATCCCGGTATGCCGCCCAAAAAAAGAAAAAACATTCCCACGCGAAACAACGGCTCGCCTTGGCGCCACGAGCGGAGCAGCCAGAGAAGCAGCAGAATGCAAGCCGCGACGCCGGCAAGAACGTGCAGCAATACCACTCCGGCATAGAAAACGGTCGCCTGCGGGAACGCGTAAAGATAAACCGCAGACAAGACAAGAAAACCAACCAGCAACTTAAGCAGCCGATCCACAGAAGCTCCGACAAAAGACATGACAAGGGGTCAGCGCCACACCTAGGTCCACAACGCTGAGTAAACCAGACTATCTCTTAGCGGGAAGCCATGTCGATAGCGATCGAGAAAAGATTTACAGTTTCCGCCGCCACAGCGCTCCCGCCGACCGCGCGCAGGCCTTCAATTTCTCTCGCAGCGCACGGGCATACAGCAGATCAAGGAAGCCTTCCGTTTCGCCTGCGAATCCACCACCGTAGCCAAACCACCAGATTTTTTTCATGCTTGGAACGAGATCGCTGTCGACATACTTAACTCGCGCCATTTCCTCCAGCCCCCAGCGCCCATGCGTGCGCCCCAAGCCGCTCGACTTCACACCCCCATGCGGAGCTTCGCTGATGCTGAAACATGAAACAGCGTCGTTCACCATCACCGTGCCGGCATCGATCCGACGAGCCATCCGTTCCCCGCGGCCGCGATCGCGCGTCCAAACGCTCGCCGCTAGTCCGTAGTCTGAATCATTGGCCAGGCGTAGGGCTTCAGCATCGTCGCGGAAACTCGCAATCGGCAGCACCGGCCCAAAAGTTTCTTCCCGCATAACGCGCATGTCGTGATCGACCTCCGCCAGCACCGTGGGCGCAAAGAATGTTGGTCCCAATTCGCGCAGCCTTGTCCCTCCGGCCAGCACGCGCGCGCCGCGCTGCTTCGCGTCTTCCACCTGAGACTCCACCACTCGTACTTGCCGCTCGTGGATCATCGGCCCGATTTCCGTGGCCGGGTCCATCCCATTCCCGACGCGCAGCTTGCGCGCCTTTTCGCTGCACGCCTCTAAGAACATCGGATACAAGCTCAGATGCACGTAGCACCGCTCGACCGATAGGCAAGTCTGCCCCGCGTTCACAAACGCGCCCCAAACCGCTCCGCTCGATGCGGCATCAACGTCGGCGTCTTCGAGCACCAGCATGGGATCCTTACCCCCTAGCTCCAGCACTACCGGAAGCAGGCGTTCGGCCGCGATCTGCGCGATTCGCCGGCCAGTCGAAACGCTTCCCGTGAAGACCAGTTTGTCGATTTCGCTTCCGACCAGCGCCGCACCGGTCGCGCCTTCGCCCGCAAGAACCTGGAAAACGTCGTTGGGCACTCCCGCCTCCCGCAGCAGCGTCTGGAGATGAAGTGCAATGAGCGGCGTCAACTCTGAAGGCTTAAGCACGACGGCATTTCCAGCAACCAGCGCTGCCAAGCTCTCCGTCGCCGGAATCGAGAAAGGATAATTCCAAGGCGAGATAATTCCGATGACGCCATAGGCCTCATGCAGAATACGGCCCGACTTCGTCTTCATCACGAGATTTCCGTGCGGCAGCTTTTCTTCGCGCAAGATCGTGAATGCGTTGTCGATCAGGAATCTCGCAGCGTCAAGCACAACCAGAACTTCCGTGAGCAGCGCTTCCACCAAAGGCTTGCCCGCTTCCTGCGTGATGCGCCGCGCGACATCCGTCTTTTGCCCGAGGAGGATCTCCTGAAACCGCCGCAGCACCCGAACCCGATTGCGGATGCCCCACGCATTCCACTCCGGCTGCGCACCTCGCGCGCGCGACACCGTGGCCCGAACCTCGGTCGGTCCGGCACTATCCAACTCGCCCAGAACCTCGCCTGTCGCCGGGTTCACCGAGGCGATGCGAGAGACCGCGAATTCGACGTCAGTGGCCATCTGCGAAGAAGTGTACGCGGCCACGCTACGGCGCGCCAGAGCCTGTCCTTATTCATCATCCTCATCCTAGAATTGTCATATCTGCATTTAGCGGCCGACTGCAGAACCTCGTCTGCGCTCAAATCTGAATTGAAGACGCCCCACTTTCGCAGGTCGCTTTGGCGTCAATATTCCACGTTGACCAGATACAGCCCACTGGCCGGCGCCGTCGGGCCAGCCGCCGACCGCGCGCGCACATCGAGGACGCCACGCAGATCTTCGGGCTTCACCGTTCCCTTCCCCATGAGCACAAATGTGCCCACCAGGTTCCGAACCATGTGATGAAGAAATCCGCTGCCACGCACGGTGTAAATCAATTCGTCGCCTTCGCGCACCCAATTCGAAGCGAAGATCGTGCGAACATTGCTTACCCGGCATTCCGTTTGCCCATGTGTCCCCCCGTGTTCCCCATGGTTAAGATTTTCGTTGTTAGGATTTTCGTGATTAAGCTTTTCGTGGTTAAGATTTTCAACGGCCGCCATACGCTCCACCCGCTCCGGATCGACCGCCGCAAACGAAGTGAAATCGTGCTCGCCGACCACCGCCCCGGCCCCCGCAACCATCGCCGATTCCACCAGCGGATAAGGATAATGCCACACATACCGCGCCAGAAACGGCGGGCAAATGCCCGCGCGGTGTATGCGATAGCGATAAGTTTTCGCGCGCACCGACTTCCGCGCGTGGAACTCGGGTGCGGCCTCAGTCACTTCCAACACCCGGATCGAAGCCGGCAAAATGTCATTCAGCGCGCTCAACCAGTTTTCAGTCGGAATTGCAGACGCCGTCGCAAAACTCGCAACCTGTGCCAGCGCGTGCACACCCGCATCCGTGCGGCCCGACCCCTGAGGCAAAATATTTTCACCGCTCAATCGTCTAATACTCGAGGCCAGCGCGCCTTGGATGGTCGACCGCCCGGGCTGCACCTGCCAGCCGGCGAAATCAGCGCCATCATAGGAAAGGATCAGTCTAAAATTACGCACTTTTTTCCGAATCGTAAGCTGCGCCGGGGCAGTCATTAAAAGACAATCGTTAATAATTTGCCAGTTTGGACGCTACCAAAGCTCCCGGCGGCGCGTCAGATATACTATTTCACTTGCGAGCAATTCAGGTAACGATCGGTTTTACTAACGCTCTGTTTACTAACGCTCCATGGAGAGACAGCCTCTCCCCGGCATTGTAAGGAGACTACTGCAAGGAGAAGATTGCAAGGAACTCTTGCCTGTTGTTCTACGTATAAATGAGTGTTGGCAAAAAAGCGAAGATCTCTGCGTCCGCTTCTCTCGATTCCTTAAGCCTGATCGTTCGGGTTTGATCAACGAAGTTTAATCAATGAGGTTTAATCAATATCAAGTGTGATCATTTTAGGCGCAATTCATGGAGATGATGCGTATGAAAAGCTTTAGGCTGTCGACTGCGTTGCACCGAGCTGCCCCTCTCGCCCTTGCAGCCGCAATGGTCCCTGCCGTCTGGGCGCAGGATGCCTCGTCCGCGCCCAGTGCGCCGTCGGCGCATGCACCGGCGCAGACGCCGGCTCAGATTCCGGCACAAAGAGCATTGCCATCGTCGTCGCAGCCCTTCGATGTGCAGGAATATTCCAAGCCAACCTCGCATTTTCCCAATCCCATTGGACCCTACACCCCACGTCGCGTAGCGCCGCCGAATCTGTCGAACACGCCTCGCATTGACGATCTCATGCACGACGGCAAGCTTTACATTTCCATGAATGACGCCGTCGCGCTGGCGCTCGAAAACAATCTCGATCTCGCCATCGCCCGCTACAACCTCAACATCGCCGATACCGACGTTTGGCGCGCCCGCGCAGGAGCCAACACACTCGGCGTAAACAACGGCGTCGTGCAAAATACGCCCGGCGGTGGCGTCGGCGGACTCGGCACCCAGGTTGGCTCGGGGCAGGGCGGAACTTCAGTCGCCGCCGGTGGCGCCGGCGCCGGTTCCGGCGGCTTGGTCATATCCACCTTGGGCAGCGGCCCGCTGATTACCAGCTTCGATCCCATCCTGACCGGCACCGTGCAGGTGGACCGCCAGGAAATCAACTGCACCAGCCCCTTTTGCGGCAGCAGCCAGAACACCACAACCGGCAATTTTGCCTACACCCAGGGATTCCAGTGGGGCACAAATTTGTCGGTCGGTTTCCAGAATAACCGGATCTCCTCCAACAACGAATTCAACGCCTTCACGCCAGTTTTGAATTCCAGTTTTCGGGCGCAGCTTACGCAACATCTGCTGCAGGGCTTCGGATTCGTCCCCAACAATCGCTTCATCCAAATCGCAAAAAACAATCGTGAAATTTCCGACGTGGCTTTTCGGCTGCAAATCACGACCACCGTCGACCAGATTGAGAATATGTATTGGGATTTGGTCTACGCCTACGAAAACGTCAGAGTACAAAAAGAGCAACTCGCTTTCGCCCAGAGAACTCTTTCCGACACCCAAAAACAGGTGCAAATTGGCACCTTAGCCCCTATCGAGGTCGTCCGCGCGCAGAGCACAGTTGCTTCCGATCAGCAAACTCTGACTCTGGCGCTGACCAACCTTCAGCTGCAACAGTTGCTCATGAAGAACGCGCTCAGCCGCACCCTTGTCGATCCCCTGCTGGCCGATGCCGAAGTAATTCCCACGTCAACCATGGATCTAGCGTCGCAGGAAGCGGTCGTGCCCACGCAGGATCTGGTGAATGATGCGCTCAGTCATCGTCCAGAGTTAGCGGAACAGCGCATCAACCTCACCAATGTCGACATCAGCAATAAGGCGATCCGCAATGCTCTCTTGCCGACCGTCGATCTCTTTGCCTACTACGGCGGTTCCGGAGTAGGTGGCAATCCGAATACCAACTACATCTGTAATTCCGAACCAACCTTCTGCTACCCTCCCGGCACACCCATTCCGCCAGTCCAGGCTTCAATCGACTACCCTTCGACGTTAAACCAGTTGGTCAATTCCACCGCTCCCGACAAAGGGGTGGGCGTCAACCTCACGATCCCCATTCGCAATCGCGCCGCGCAGGCCACGCAGGTGCGTTCGGAATTCGAATACCGGCAAGCCCAAATACGCATTCAGCAGCTCGAAAATCAAGTGCGCATTGAGGTGCGCAACGCCCAGTTCGGTGTGCAGCAGAATCGCGCCAGCGTCGACTCCGCCCAAGCCGCCGTGGCTCTCGCGCGCCAATCTCTCGATGCCGAGCAAAAGAAATATGCGCTCGGTGCCTCCACTTCGACCTTGGTATTGCAGAATCAGGCAGCCCTGACGCAGGCCGAAGTTACACTAGTTTCCGCCAAGGCCCTTTACGAAAAAGCCGAAGTCGAACTGGATCGTGCCATCGGACTCCTGCTCGATCACGCTGGAATCCTGATCTCCGACGCGGAGCGCGGCCAGGTAACGCAAACCCCGAATATTCCCCACGTAGCCCCGCGACCGCCGGAGCAGCAAGTGCCGGCCAGCGCCCCGGCGCAACAACAGCAGCAGTAGCAAAAGGCGCAACCGCAGTCTCGCGGGGGAGAGCCGGGCGTCCCCGTCCGGCTCTCCTAATGCGTTTTTCTTTCAACGCAGTCCGAGGTCGCGTATCCTCTCTCCGTGAAGCTCTCAGCCATAGGCAACGCTCGTGCAGCAAAGGCTTGTCTGGGGACGGCCGCCCTCGGCTGTACAAGCCGAGCGGAGTTCGGCAGGCTTTTGGCCACCGGCAGGAGCTCCGCGTGATCCTCTCCGTAGTCATCATCACCTACAACGAAGAGGCCAACATCGGACGCACACTAGCCAGCGTGCAGCCTCTAGTCGCCGGCGGTAAAGGAGAAATCATCGTAGTCGACTCCGGCTCAACCGATCGCACCGTCGAGATCGCGAAATCGTACGGCGCAAAAGTCTTCCTAGAAAAATGGAAAGGGTATGCCGCACAAAAAAACTCAGCCATCGAAAAGGCGACGGGAGATTGGATTCTAAGTTTGGACGCGGATGAGGAAGTTGAGACAGGCCTTTGCGCCGAGATTGCCATGCTCTGGCAATCCGTCGCACCGGAGCGGGCAGCACGCCTGAAGCACCTCGCTCGCATTCGCTACGTGTTTACACGGCAAACGTGGCGGGAATTCCGCCAAATCGGAAACCGAGAAGGCATGTTGGACAGTTCCTACTTTGTGGCGATTTCGGCCGTCTGGATTCCCCGCAAGAATTTCTTCTTAGGCCGCTGGATCAGACATGGCGGCTTCTGGCCTGATCCCAAGCTGCGTCTGTTTCGCAAGGGCGCTGCACGCTTCGAAAAACGCCTCGTCCACGAAGACGCCAAGCTGACCGAGGGCATCTCGGGACAGCTTACAAACGCCCTAATCCACCACTCCTACCCCACCCTATCCGACTACATCGACCACATGAACCGTTACTCCTCCCTGGGAGCCGAGATGGCCGTCGCCAAAGGCCATCGCAGCTTCAGCCTCTTCAACATCGTGCTGCGCCCGGTCGCAACCTTCCTCTACAACTACATCTTCCGCCTTGGTTTCCTCGACGGACGCGAAGGTCTGCTGCTGCACCTCTACCACGCCGTCTACGTCTCCTGGAAATACGCAAAGTCCTGGGAACTAGCACGCAAAAAAACTACGAAATAGAAGTGTCGACCAGATGCTTCTCGCACGTTCGTAACTTCCCCGCACGCTTCTTTTTTTTGAACTCGAACAACTTCCATCGACTGCGAGGGTTTGATTAGAACGAAACGAGACCCGCTTCCGGGTTGGGGCAGCAGCAGCGAACGGTGAGCCGCTCTGATGCAGTTCTTCTGCGCTGACGTGCAGTTCACCTCAAAAAAGCACCGACTTTTCACACAATCAAGGAGAAACTTATGAAACTTCGCACACGTGTCGCTTTGCAACTCGCAGCTCTGTTCCTCGCGCTGGGCGCCTCTGCTCTGGCCGAAAGCAACGCTTACCTTTACATCGTGCACGGCATCCCGGGCCGCGACATCGCCGACAATCTAAATCCAGGTTTGCCGATCGACATCCTGGTGAATGGCAAGTCCTGCCTCGTTCATGGACTAACCTTCGGCAACACCAGCGGACCGTTTACTCTTGCCGCCGGAACCTATGACGTGCAGATCAGCATGGCTAATACGCTGGCTGCCTGCACCAATGCGGTGGTGATCGATTCGCGAGTTACGCTGACTCCGGGAGAGAACGTTTCTGCCGTAGCCGCGATCAGCAGCACCCAACCTTCACTACTGCAGTTCACCGACAAACTGCTGCCGGTCGTACCCGGGAACGCGCGCTTTGTTTTGAATAATTCCGCCGATGCTCCCACCTTGCAGGCCACTCTGACGCAAGTGGGCGTCAAGAGTCCGCAAACCTTCACCGGATCGGCGGATCCAGACACGCAAACTCCGATCCCTGTACCGGCCGGATCTTATCTTGTGCAGATCACAGCCGCCGGCAGCGCGGCCATCTTGACCTCGCAAGAGATCAGTCTGCCCGACCAGTCTGTGACCTACTCCTACGCTTGCGGCGAGGCCGTCAACAACTCGGTTGGTTTGGTCAACCGCACAATCCGCGACGTATTCTAGCTTGAGCAACCTTCAGAGGGCCGTCTGCGGGCGGCCCTTTCTAACGGTTTCTCGCCGTAGAGACGCGGCTTCCGCGTCTCCGCGATCTCACTACTTCCGCATCGTAATACGCATAATGTCGTACTCCACTCTCACCGACCGCTGCGGAAACTTCGATCCCACATAAGAAGTCACGTCGCCCACCGAAGGAACTCCATCCCGTCCCGTCAATCCGCGCGCATCGTCGAGCAGGATAATGTGCGAGTAGCGATGGCTCAGAATCATTTCGAGTTCCGCCGAGAGCCGCTGCTGATCCCCCTGCTTCCCAACCCAGCCGTAGTAGCCTGCATCGAGCCAGAACAGCGCTGGCCCCGTCAGCAATGCAAGCACCTCTGGCATAACCAGGCGGCTATCTCCGCAGAAAATCCGAACCTGCGGGTAGCGCGCAAATTTGCGCTGAGCCCGCTCGGCTAGCCCCGGAACGAATTCGATCGAGTAAATGCGCTCGTAATGGCCTTTCATGGCAGCGACCATCTCGCCGTAATAAGTGCCAGTCTCGACCAGGGTCCCGAGCGCGAATTTCTCTCCGTATTCGCGCACAACTTTCTGCTTCAAAAGATGCGGTGATCGCGACGGCCGCCCGCGCAATATCCAATACCAGTAGTCGGGATAGTGTCCAATCGCCTTGTACGCGCCGTAGACCGGAGTACGCTGCAACAATCGCCGGAACGCTCTCAGAATCTCCTCCGCCGTAACCGCCAGCCAGAATACCAGCCCCTAGCCGACCCGGGTTCCGTTCGGGACCGGACTCTCGGGCACCGTCAGCACGGGCCGCACCCCATCCACATAACCAATGTCAAACAGCATTCCTTCCGATAGCACTCCTCGTATCTTGCGGGGCGCAAGGTTAAGGACAAATAATGCCTGCTTGCCTTCGATTTCGCGCGGGTTCTCGCGTTCTTTCCGAATACCGGCGACGATCGTCCGCTGGTGATCGCCAAAATCGACACACAGCTGCATCAGGTTGTCGGAATTCGGCACGTCGCTCACTGAAAGAATCGTGCCGACTCGAACGTCGATATGGTTCAGAACCTCCAACGTGATTGCAGGTTTCACGGGTGCGGGATCCATGGCTCACATTCTAGTGCCATTTTGCAAGAGGGCAACTGCTCCTCTATCATCAAAGACAGCTTGCGAACTGACCGTGGGGAACCGAATGCCCGAGAACAAACCTAGAGCCAACTTGTCCAAGACCGTAGTCGAGAGTCCTATTTCCGACCTCTTCGAAGGCCGCCATCCCGCCGCATCAGAGAAAAAATGGGCAGAAAAAACATTAGCGCCAACGCTTGAGAAAGCTCCGGAAAAGCCGATCGGCGCCCCCACGGGCACCAATCTCGACGAGCATGGCCACGCCCGTTTCAGCACAATCTCGAATGCCCCTATCCGCCGACTCTACACACAAGCCGATCTCCCCGTTGACTGGAACTACGACCAATATCTCGGCTATCCCGGCCAACCGCCTTACACGCGCGGCATTCACGCCACCGGCTACCGCGGCAAGCTCTGGACCATGCGCATGTTCTCCGGCTTCGCCTCGCCCGAAGAGACCAACCAGCGCTACAAATATCTTCTGGAACACGGCGGCGGCGGACTCTCCGTCGCCTTCGATCTGCCCACGCTCATGGGCTACGACTCCGACCACCCCGCCAGCGAAGGCGAAGTCGGCAAGTGCGGAGTCGCCATCGACTCCCTCGAAGACATGGAGATCCTCTTCGACGGCATCCCCCTCGAAAAAATCACAACATCGATGACCATCAATTCCCCTGCCAGCGTGCTCTGGGCCATGTATCTGGTCGTCGCCGAAAAGCAAGGCGCCGACTGGAAGAAAATTTCCGGCACTCTGCAGAACGACATCCTCAAGGAATACATCGCGCAGAAAGAGTACATCTATCCGCCCGCGCCGTCGATGCGCCTGGTAATTGACACTTTCGAATTCGGATCGAAGTTCACGCCGCGCTTCAACACCATATCCATCAGCGGCTACCACATCCGCGAGGCCGGCTCGACTGCGCTTCAAGAATTAGCTTTCACCATCTACGACGGCGTCGAATACGTAGAATGGGCGTGCCGCCGCGGCCTCGACGTTGACGAGTTCGGACCGCGCCTAAGTTTCTTCTTCAACGCGCACAACGATTTCTTCGAAGAAATCGCCAAATACCGCGCCGCGCGCAAGATCTGGTATCGCCTGATGAAAGACCGTTTCGGCGCCAAAAACGACCGCGCCCGCCTGATGCGCTTCCACACCCAAACCGCCGGAGTTTCGCTGCCGGCGCAGCAACCGATGAACAACATCGCTCGCGTCGCGCTGCAGGCGCTCGCGGCTGTTCTAGGCGGCACGCAGTCCCTGCACACCGACGCCTACGATGAAGCCCTCGCCCTGCCCACCGCCGAAGCCGCGCGCATCGCACTACGCACGCAGCAGATCATTGCCTTCGAATCGGGCGTTGCCCAAACGGTCGACCCGCTGGGCGGAAGCTATTTCGTCGAGAAGCGGACCCTCGACATGGAAAACGGCGCCTTCGATTATTTCGCAAAGCTCGACCAGATGGGCGGAATGGTCAAAGCCATCGAGCGCGGATATCCGCAGAAAGAAATCGCCGAAGCCAGTTATCAATACCAGCGCGCAGTTGAAGCCAACGAGAAGATCACGGTAGGCGTAAACGATTTCGTCATCGAGGAAGAGTCGCCGACTATTCTCTACATCGACGAATCGGTAGCCCGCGCCCAGGAGAGAAAACTCAAAGCCCTGCGCGCTCGACGCTCGAACGAAGAGGTTCAGCGCCGCCTCGATGCCCTGAAGCAAGCCGCCGGCCAGGCTCCCGCCGCGGGCAGCAACGGCAATATTTCCAATGCCAACACGATGCCCTACATAATCGACGCTATACGCGCCTACGCCACTGTAGGCGAAATCTGCGAAGCCCTGCGCCAGGTCTACGGCACGTATACAGAGGTCAGCGTCACGTAAGTTATTTTGATGTCTTAACTTCGTGACTGGCCACTTACTTCAAACTCCCCGCTGCGGGATAGAATTTTTGAATCATTCGTCCCGTCATCAGCCCGCCCTCGTATTCCGGAATAATCACTTCGTCCGCGCCCGAAGTGCGAATCGCGTGGGCGTAGCGCTGCTGGCCCGCGCGCGTAATGATTTTTGCGGTTGCGCTCAGCGATCGCGCCGTGACCGTGATGTAAAGATTGTCGGCGTCGCTGTCGATCACGATGCAAATGCCGCGCGCTCGCTCTATGCCCGCCTCCATCAGCACATCTTGACGCTTGGCATCCCCCTGAATCACCAGCACTCCATTGTTCAGCAGTTCACGGCAGAGCCCTTCGTTGGTCTCAATCAACACAAAGGGAATTTCCCAACGCGTGAGTTGGTCAACCACGGTGCGGCCCACCTGGCCATATCCGCAGACAATGAAATGATCCTTAAGCTTCGCAATGTTGGCGTCGTTGACCATGGATTTCCAGGCCTCCAGTCCCTGCCGGTTAAATATCGTGACCAATACCCGCTCCGCGATCCACACCTGAAAAGCAAATACTCCCACGTACACAAAAATCGAAAACAGCTTGGTACCAGCCCGGACCGAGCGGTAGTCGATCGCGTGCGGATGAAAGATCCAGAAGAAAGCGTCAATGGCGCGCACCCGCTCCAGACCGACATACACGCCGACGCAAACTAAGCAGAAGGCGCCGAACACGAGCGCGGGCAGCCACAACCGCCGCAGAAAAATGACGACTATACGACCCATAAAGTGATGATGCGGCGCCAAGACCACAGTCCAAAGACCCCCAGGTCCAAACTTGCCGGTCGGCCCGAGATGCTTCAGGGAATCCGGGCAATATAGCAGATAGCCGCAACATCGAGAGCGACAACTAGTGAAGAAGTGATTAGAAATTTTAATCGGTCCAATCACCTGCGCGGCAAGCTCCTCTCGAACTCGCCCCGCCCCATTGCGCCGAGGCGAAGCTTCTGATAACGTGCCTCTCATCTCAAAGGAGGCCCAGTGCCTTTCTGTCCAACCTGTGGAGCGCAAATCGCCGATGGCGCAACCTGTCCCAAGTGCGCCGCCGGCACCGCACAGACTTCCAACGCCCTGACGCCCGCTCCCGCCGGGCTCGCAGATAACGTAGCCGGCGCGTTGGCTTATCTGACCATCATTCCAGCGATCGTTTTTCTGGTGATTGAGCCCTTCAACCGCAGGCGCTTCGTCCGCTTCCACGCCTTTCAATGCATCTTCTTCTGCGTTGCCTGGACCGTTCTCTGGATCGGCCTGTCCATCATCGCCCACATCCCATTCTTCGGATGGGCAACCTACCTGATCTGGCCTCTGATCAGCCTGGCCGGATTTGTGATCTGGCTGATTGTCGTACTCAAGGCCTATCAAGGACAGATGTTCAAGCTGCCGCTGATCGGCGACATGGCCGAACAGCAAGCTGGTAAATAGCCGCTGAAGCCTCTGGCTGGGCAGCATTAGAAAAGCTTTCTCTCCGCACACGCCAATCCGCGTCAATCCATTAGACTAGGAGGTGACGTGTTCACCGGGCTTCAGCCAACGAGTTCAGGATTCCGCCGCCATCGGGCCGTCGTTGGGTCGGTCGCAGCGCATTTGATCGTGCTGGCCGTCATCGTATTCCATACTCCGAAGGTGATTGAGGTTCGCCCCACGTGGCTTGCCCGCGGAAACAGCGATCACACCTACCGCCTGACTTACCTTCCGCCGAATGCAAACGATAATGATAATGATAATGATAATGATAATGACGCGCCTCACGACGTGGCCAGACTGCAATTTCCGCCGCTTGTCAGTAAGCCGCGCCCACGGCCGCTTCCGAAGCCTCAGCCAGCGAAGCCTATACCGGAACCTCAACCTACTGCGGCCGACGCCGACCCCGCCGACCACGTTTCGCACGCTGGATCTCCTCTGGGAACAATGATCGACGGCCCCGTTACCGGCCACGAAGTCCACGTCGCCTATCCAACCGTGTATCCCGATCCTCCCGTGGATCGCTCCGAGCTTCCCCGTGATCTTGTCGGCGATGTCGTCATCGAGGTGACAATCGACTCCGCCGGCAACGTAGTCGACACCGAAATCGTCCAAGCCATTGGCCACGGCATCGACGAAAAAATCGAGTCCACGCTGCGCCGCTGGCACTATCAGCCCGCCACGCTGGACGGCACCCCCGTAGCCTCCCGTCACGACGTGCACTTCCATTTCCCGTCCTAAACATCGGGTGATCGGATCATCGGGGCCATCGGGTCATCTAGAAAAGTTCTGCATAAGTCAAGGAGTCCTCTGTGTACCCTGTGGGTGAAAGTCCTTTGCCGACACTCAATCCGAGCTTCCCTGGATTCGATCAGCCCCAATGGCCCAATCACCTCATTTTTAGCTTCGCCATTCGTTCGCCCATGTGCTAGACTTTTCCCGACCATGCACAAGGCGCGCATACACAAAACGAGCCATGCAACAGCGACCAGGCACCTGAAGAAATCCGACCCCGTGCTGGCAGAGATCATCGAGCGCATAGGCCCGTGCCGCATGCAGTTTGGCGATCCCACTTTTCACGCGCTGGCGGAATCGATCCTCTACCAGCAATTAAACGGCAAGGCCGCCGCCACCATCTTCGATCGCTTCACCGCGCTGGCCGGAGATCCGCTGACTCCCCATGGCATTCTCAAGCTAACCGACGCCGAAATGCGAGGAGTTGGACTTTCCCGCCAAAAGACCGCTTATCTACGCGACCTGGCCGAAAAGACCAAAGCCGGACTCCTCGAATTTGAGCGCATGACCGAAATGTCCGAAGCAGATGTGATCGCCCATTTAACCCGGGTCAAAGGCGTAGGCGTCTGGACGGCCCACATGTTCCTGATGTTCACCCTGCGCCGTCCCGATATTCTGCCGGTCGGCGATTACGGCGTGCAGGCCGCCATCAAGAAGCACTACAAAAAGCGCAAATGGCCCAAGCCCGCAGTGATGGAGAAAATAGCAAAAGCCTGGGCGCCCTATCGCTCGATCGCCTGCTGGTATCTGTGGAAGAGTTTGGATGTAAAAACGATGTGACCGTGCAGAAAATAACTTCTGCCCCCTGCGGGTGGATTTGCCCTGACCTGGTAAAACTCCTCGGTCTGGGTGCGATTGGCCACTCGACGGCACGTTGAGTTTGGGACAGCGCGGGGGCAAAACGAACATCTGCATTTTGACACTCATTCTGAACGAGAGCCAAGCACACGAATAGACCTGTGCGGTCGGCAACTGGATTCACTTGCAATCCTCGCCACCAGAACGTGGCTTCCATTTAAAATGTCTCTATGGCCGATTCGCTCTATTTGAGTTTGTGGTTCCCTAACTTCGATGAACCCGAGATTTTGCTGCGCACGGTGAGCGTGCTCCGGCAAATTCCGTTTTCTTCAGCGCGGGCGGGGGTGACCTACTCGGCGATCCAGCCCGTCTCCTGGAGCGAACCGACAATTCTCGAGCGCCGCTACCGTCCTGGCGTTTCAACGGAAGAAGCGGTCGCGGAGGTTGCTGAATTTCTGCACGACGATTACGCCTACGTTTTCGAGGCTTACTGGGATCTGTGGACTCCTCCGGAGGGGGCGGAGAAATGGATACTGGAGCCTTCGCTGATTCGTCTAACCGCGCAGGGTTTGGAGTTCGAAGAGCGTGCCGCGGAAGAGAGTGGACACATTCAGATCGATTTCGGTTTAGACACATCTTTCTTGCACGAAGAGGCCGAGTTCACGGCTGAAGCGGAGCGCAACGTCCGCGCCAATGTGCAAAAGCTGGTCGAGTTCACCGCCCAGGTGGAAAAGAACGCAGAAGCGAGGGGGCGGTTGCTGTGGTCGGAGTCGGAAGAAAACCTGGCACAGAAGCTCATCAACCGCTTGCAGAGAGTGCAGTAAATTTCGCCGAGACCGCATCAAAACAGAGTCTTGTCCTTCATAGCAAAATGAAGGCTGGCATCGAAGCTGAGTGGTGAATCGGCTGCGATGCCTCTGAATTTTGTTTCGTTTGTTTCTTATTTCGTCCGCCCAGTATCGATCTTCAGCTTTTCGCCTGCTGCCGCTTGAGCCGCCGCTAGCCGTGCCGTCAGCACGCGAAACGGTGAACAGGAAACATAGTTCAGACCGGTCTTATAGCAGAACTCGACCGATGATGGCTCGCCGCCGTGTTCGCCGCAAATGCCTACCTTCAGGTCCGGACGCGTTTTGCGTCCGCGTTCCGTCGCCATCTTGACCAACTGACCTACACCCTCACGATCAAGCACGGCAAACGGATCCTGCTTGATGATTCCATCCGCGAGATACGTGGGCAGAATTTTGTTGACGTCATCGCGCGAGAAGCCCCATGTTGTCTGCGTGAGATCGTTGGTGCCGAAGGAGAAAAACTGCGCTTCCTTGGCCACTTCATCGGCAATCAGCGCGGCGCGAGGCAGTTCGATCATCGTGCCCACAAGATACCCGACAGTCTGTCCCTTTTCTTTGAAAACATCTTTCGCGACGCGGTTCACGATCGCCGCCTGGTTCGCCATTTCATTGACCGTGGCGATAAGCGGGATCATCACTTCCGGAAAGACCTTGACGCCGTTCTTGGCGACGGCGACCGCGGCTTCGAAAATTGCGCGCGCCTGCATTTCGGTGATTTCGGGATAGGTGATCCCAAGTCTGCAACCGCGATGCCCCAGCATGGGGTTGAACTCATGCAGCTGTTCGACGCGGCTGAGGAGCAGCGGCATAAGCTTCTTTAAATCGCTAACCGCTTTCGCTCCGTAGTCGCGATATTTTGAGACCAGTGACTTTTTTCCCTTCGCATCCGCATACTGAAGCGTCGCTATATCGACCATCAGATCTTCACGGCGTGGCAGAAACTCGTGCAGCGGCGGGTCGAGTGTGCGGATGGTTACAGGGAATCCATCCATCGCCTTGAATACGCCTTCGAAATCCTTGCGTTGCATGGGAAGCAATTTCTTGAGCGCAGCGCGGCGATCTTTTTCGTTGTCGGCGAGGATCATGTCGCGCATATGCTTAATCTTCTTCTCGCCGAAGAACATGTGCTCGGTCCGGCAGAGGCCGATGCCCTCCGCGCCAAAGGTCCGCGCCTGCGTGGCATCGCGCGGAATGTCGGCATTGGCGCGAACTTTCATAGTGCGATAAGGATCAGCCCAGTCCATAAATTTCTGCAGCTCAGGATCATCAGGCGACGGATCGAGCGTGTTGAGCTTGCCTTTGATGACGCGGCCCGTGGTGCCGTCGAGCGAGATCCAGTCGCCGGCTTTGAAGATCTGGCCTTTGACGCGCATCTCACGCGCTTTTTCGTCGACCTCAATGTCGCCAGCTCCCGCCACGCAGCATTTGCCCATGCCGCGCGTGACCACGGCAGCATGGCTCGTCATACCGCCCCTCGATGTAAGAATCCCCTTGGCGACTTCCATGCCGTGAATGTCTTCCGGCGTGGTTTCGCCGCGCACCAGAATGACGGGAAAGTTTCTTTCGTGCCCCGCTTTTTCTACGGCTTCGTCGGCGGTAAAGACGATCTGCCCGACGGCCGCTCCTGGAGATGCTGGCAGCCCTTTCGCCAGCACTTCGACCTTGCTCCCCTTCTCGTCGAGCCGCGGAACAAGAAAATCGTACAGCTGATTCGGATCGACGCGGAAAATGGCTTCTTCTTTCGTGATAAGCCCTTCCTCCACCATCTGCAACGCAACGCGAACCGCGGCCAGTCCAGTGCGCTTGCCGTTGCGGGTTTGCAGCATATAGAGCTTCCGATCCTGAATGGTGAACTCAAAATCCTGCATGTCTTTGTAATGCTTTTCCAGCCGCGTGGTGATGTCGCGAAGCTGGTTATAAACATCGGGCATGACCTTTTCGAGTTCAAGAATCGGAACCGGCGTGCGGACGCCCGAAACCACGTCTTCGCCTTGCGCGTTCAGCAAGAATTCTCCATAGAATTCCTTGTTTCCGTTGGCCGGGTTGCGGGTGAATCCCACGCCGGTGCCGCTCGTGTCGCCGAGGTTGCCGAAGACCATGGCCTGAACGTTGACCGCCGTGCCCAGCATGTCATCGATATTGTTGATGCGGCGATAGTGCTTGGCACGGTCGTTTTGCCATGAGCGGAAAACGGCGTCGCGCGCCATGGCCAGTTGTTCGCTCGCGTATTGCGGAAAATCGCGTTTGGCGTGCTTTTTGACGGCTTTCTTATATTCGACGATGACTTCATGGAGCGCCTTGGCATCAAGGCCGGTGTCGAACTTCGTCTTCTTTTGCTTCTTCTTGGCGTCGAAAATCTCGTCGAAAACAGACTTCTCGATATCGAGCACCACATTGCCGAACATCTGAATCAACCGACGATAGGAGTCATATGCGAAACGCAGATTGCTGGTGCGCTTCGCCAGCGCTTCGACACTGTCGTCATTCAAGCCGAGGTTGAGGATCGTATCCATCATGCCCGGCATCGAAAACTTGGCGCCCGAACGCACGCTCACGAGCAGCGGATTATTGCCTTTGCCAAGCTTCTGGCCCTGAAGCGCCTCCAGTTTGGCCAGTGCTTCTTGCATTTCGTGGTCAACGTCTTTCGACACGGCGTTGTTTCGCATGTATTCGCGGCAAGCTTCGGTCTGAATCGTGAAACCGGGAGGCACGGGCAGGCCGGCGTTCGTCATCTCGGCCAACCCCGCGCCTTTGCCGCCGAGTTCATCCTTCATCTTGCCGTTGCCGTCGGCCTTGCCTCCGCCGAAAAAATACACATACTTGCTGGCTGCAGGCTTTGCGGTTTTCGCATCCGTGGATTTCGTTTCCGCTGTCTTCGCTTCAATGATTTCGGCCTCAGGGAGAGTCGTCGTTGCCATATCGTGTTCTTCTCGCTTTCGCTATTTCGTAGATTCCTTGCCTTCGGTCACGATCTCCGAGAAATCGGCGATCGTGGAAAATTCCTTCACCACAGTCTGCAACAGGGCGAGACGATTGGCCCGGAGATTGTCGTCATCCACCATGACCATGACCTTGTCGAAAAATTTATCGATCGCCGGACGAAGCCTCGCGATCTCGAGCAACGCTCGTTCGTAGTCGCGGACCGAGCGCAACTTCTCGACGGTCGCCACGGTCTGCGGGATAAGTGCAGCTAGTTCCTTTTCAGATTCTTCCTGCAGACCAGAGGGATCAACCCTCATCGCAATCACTTTGGTTTTTTCGGAAGCCTGACGCAGGATGTTCTTCATGCGCTTGAAAGCGCTGGAGATCGATTCGAAGTCCGACGATCCGCGCACTTTGCTCACCGCCTCGGCACGAGCCGCGGCGTTTACGACATCGTCAGAATCGACAGCCAGCACTGCATTGACAACGTCATAGGCATAGCCGCGTTCATTTTCCAAATAAAACTCGAGACGTTCGCGGAAAAAGCTGCGCACCGACTCCGAGTAAACAGCGTTCGAAAATCTCTTTTCCGCCTCCGAGCCCTTATAGCGAGTGCGCGCATCTGCCATGATCTCGGAAAGACGCAACGGCAGTTTGTGCTCGGCAATCGTCTTCACAATTCCGTTTGCTTGCCGTCGCAACGCGAAGGGATCCTTCGATCCGCTGGGGATCAGGCCGAGCGCGAACATTCCAGCAATCGAATCAGCTTTGTCGGCGATCGAAAGAACAGCCCCTTCTAACGTCGCCGGAGCGCTGTCTTCCATCGACTCGGGCTTGTAATGGTCGTAGATGGCCCTTGAAATCGCGAGCTGCACGTCGGGCCTCATGTCCTCATCGAGTTGCTGCACCCGCGCATAAAGACCGCCGACAATTCCCTGCAGTTCAGTGAACTCCTTTACGAGTTCCGTCGTCAAATCGGTTTTCGCGAGCAGCGCGGCTTTGTGAACCACACCCGGCCGAATCGCCATGCCGCTTTGCTTCACCATCTCGGCCAGCCAACTCGCCATGCGTTGCACGCGAATCGTCTTGTCGTAATAGCTGCCCAGATCTTTCTGGAAGGTAACCTGGCGCAGCAAGTCGACACGCTGGCGGAGAGTCTGCTTCTGATCCGTCTGCCAGAAAAAGCGGGCGTCGCTGAAACGGGCGCGCAGCACTCGTTCATTGCCGTGTCGAATCAATCCGTCGGAATCAGAGTCGGTGTTGAGCACGGCTAAAAAGTGCGGCAGCAGTTTGCCATTCGCTTCTTCGATGGCGAAATACTTCTGATGGTCGCGCATCACGGTGACCAGCACTTCCTCGGGAAGATCGAGAAACTCAGCATCAAAGCTGCCGAGGATGGCGGAGGGAAATTCCGTCAGATTGACCACCGTCGCCAGCAGCGGCTTGTCTTCGCGCCAGCGCGCTCCGGGAATGGCGCGCGTAGCCGCGTCGAGCGCCTTGCGAATCCCTTGCTCGCGCTCTGGCGCGCCTAGTACCTTGGCCCCGCGCAGAGCCTCGACATAGCTGCTGGGCTTGGAGATGACAACCGGGCCGCCACTGATAATCCGGTGTCCGCGCGACGTCTTGCCGGCGGAAATTCCAAACAATTCCAGCGGGACGACTTGCTCATCGAGCATCGCCACCAGCCAGCGCACCGGACGCACGAACACCTCTCCGCGCTTCCGCCAGTACATATTCTTCGGCCAATACAGCGCAGAGATTTCCTTAGGAAGAGTCTCCGCGAGAATCTCCGACGCGCTACGGCCCTTTCGCGTGACCGTGGCGGCCAGGTATTCCCCCTTGGGAGTGCTGATCTTTTCGAGTTTGCCGACATCCACGCCGACTTTCCTCGCAAACGCATGCGCGGCCGACGTCGGTTGACCATCCTTATATGCCACCTGCGCGGAGGGCCCGTTCACCTGCTCAGTGACGTCCGGTTGCGAAACGGGAAGGCGGGACGCCAGAACCGCCAGACGGCGTGGCGTGTCGAGAAGCGATATCGCTCCTGACGGCACGAGACGCTCGCGCTGCAGCAGAGTGCTCACACGATCGCGCAGTTCGCGAGAAGCGGCATCAATCATCCGCGCCGGGATCTCTTCACAGCCGATTTCGAGCAGAAAGTCAGGCATACTTGATTCGTTTGTCATCCTGAGCGTAGCAGAACGATTCGCGAAGCGGATTGTTCTGCGAAGTCGAAGGACCCCTATGGCGGCATCTATGTGAGCACCGGAGCCAGCTTGGCCTTCTTATCCTTATCCGCTACCTTTGAAGTCTCGCCGCTCTTCTCACTTTTTTTTTCACCCGAGTACTGCTGGTCCATCCAAGCCTTGGCGATCCCGACGGCGAGCGCTCGCACGCGCGCGATCACGCCGACACGCTCGGTCACCGAAATTGCGCCCCGTGCATCGAGAATGTTGAAGTAATGCGAGCATTTCAGGCAAAGGTCGTAAGCGCTGAGCAAAGGAAACCGCTCCTTCTGTTCAGATATCGGATACCCTACCTGGCCATCTAGAACCGTGAGCACCTCTTCCACCTTCTGTTTAGGATTGTCACCTAGCCTAATCAACTCTGCGTATTGGCCCAACAGGGCCTTGCACTCCGCTTCGCAGAGTTCGAAATGCTTCCATGTTGTCTCCACGTCTGCCATTTCGAAGTTGTATACCGAGAACTGCTGCTCGTCGGCAAGCCGCACCTCGCCATATTTCACTTCCCTACCCGTATCCGGATCACGCGCCCACACTATGTTATAGATGGAATCCACATCTTGCAGAAAAGCGCACAACCGCTCCAGACCATAAGTGAGTTCGGCGGAGATGGGATCAAGGTCCACGCCTCCACATTGCTGGAAGTAGGTGAACTGCGTAACCTCAAGGCCGTCGAGCATGACCTGCCATCCGATGCCCCATGCGCCGAGCGTCGGAGACTCCCAGTTATCCTCTTCGAACTTGATGTCGTGCTGGCGCAGATCAATGCCGATCGCGCCGAGCGACTCCAGGTAAAGCTCCTGCACATTTTCCGGCGGCGGCTTCAGAATCACCTGCAATTGCAGGTGCTTGAACAAACGATTGGGATTCTCTCCGTAACGTCCATCCGCCGGCCGCCGCGACGGCTGCACGTACGCGACCTTGTAAGGATCCGGGCCGAGCACGCGCAGGAATGTCTCCGGAGCCATGGTTCCCGCGCCCACTTCAACGTCGTAGGGCTGCTGAATCACCGCTCCGCGCTGAGCGTAAAAAGCCTGTAGCTTCAAAATGAGGTCCTGAAAGGTTAGCGAATTGGAATCGGATGAGTGCACGTAATGATCCGGCTATCAGCTCGTTGGTCCTTAGCTCAAGGCTCGTGAGCCAACCAAACGCTAATCGCCAAACACTAACCGCCGATCTTCTCCAGCATTCCCGCCGTCACCAGCTTCTTCTCAATGTGCCGCTCCAATATCTGGAGAAGAAACTTGCGCAGGTCCTGTCCTACCGCCTGCGGCCAATCAATCGCGGCAAACTCCGAAACCCGCGAGCGCAGCATCTGCGCGGCAATCTTTCTCGATTCCGGCGAGAGTTCCGACGACGCGATCCGCTTATCGTCGACGCAAACCAAACCATCGGCGAGCGCGTGATAGAACGCCCGGCTGCCGTTGAGCGCCCGCCCGCAGACTATGCACTCCGCAAACTCCGGCAGGAATCCCATGAGCCGCGTCATCCACAGCTCAAAGTAGGTGAGCGGCATCCAGAAGGCTGGGCCGCGCATTTCCTGTAAAACCGCCAGACTCAGTCGAAACACCGCGTCGCTCGCCTCGCGGTCGGGCATGAGTTCATCGAGCAACTCGGCAACATGCGCCAGCGCAACCGCCCGCGGATAACTAACCTCGCTGGCCATGGGCGACTCGATTACATCGCAAGAATCAAGCCGCGCCAACTCCTGTCCCTCGCGGTCGTCGTAGAACGCCCGCACATAGGTGAGGGGCTCAAGCGCGCCTCCAAAGCGGCGTCTCGACTTCATGGCCGCGCGCGCCACGCCTTTCACCTTCCCTTCGGTGCGCGTAAAGAGCGTGACCAGCAAATCGGACTCGCGCAACGGATACGTGCGCAGAACGATCGCTTCCGACTCCTTCAGCGCCATGAAAGGCCAACAGGTTAATTAATGATTGTAATGGAAGAAGCTCGTCTTTGGCGGTTAGCTCTTGGCTCTTAGCTCGAAACTAAGACTAGAAACTCACGGCTTGAAGCCACCCTGGCCGCGCCGGTTCAAGCCAACGGCCAAGTGCTAAGAGCTAAAAGCGGCTTCCTATCGCCCGAAGTATTTCGCGTTCCGCTCGGTATACTCCTTCCACTTTTCAGGCAGGTCGTCGAGCGCAAAGATAGCCGAGACCGGGCACACCGGAACGCATGCGCCGCAGTCGATGCATTCCACGGGATCGATATAGAGCATCTCCTCCGTCGCGTACTTGTCGGAGTCCTTTTTGGGATGAATGCAATCCACCGGACAGGAATCCACACAGGCGGTGTCTTTGGTACCAATACAGGGCTCGGCAATTACGTAGGCCATAGAATCTCTTGCTCCTCGTGGGCGCGAAGTGTGATGGACACGACAATTCTAGCAAGAAATGCGGCCATCGGTACAGGCAGAGCTTGACGCCAGGTAAATGCGCACTCGCAGAGGAAAATCATGGACCACCAAGCGCCGGAAGGATCACGAAAGTCCGGGGCCCGGCGGGTTACGGATGCCATTTGCCCCGGTCAAATGTCGATCAGTTTGTCGGTGTGCCCGTTGAGATACCAACAGGGAGTGCATCCAAGTTGGGGAAACAACGAATGGACGCAAGTGTCGATTTCCTGCGGACCGGGTTCGTACTGGACCTTTCCACCCTTTACGTGGATGACGTAAAGCACGTTCCTCGTAACCTGCCCGAACTGCGGCCGGCCGCCGGGAATCTGAAAGCGCACCGAACCATAGTCGCCCGCATAAGTCACCAAAAGCAAAGCCACCATTGCTACTGCACCGACAAGAATCGCACGTTTCATTGCTTCTCTCCAACTCAGTCTTTGAGCGAGATTAACAGATGAGTGGCTCGCTCTTGGATGGCGGCGAACATGATCGGCACATCTTTTCGGGCAGAGAGCTCCCTTGTGACCAGCCCGTCGGTGGAACTTGCTAAACTGCTGATTGTGGTCTTACCCATCGAATCCAGTGCGCGAATCGATCTCCCCCTGCTGCTAGTCAACATCGGAGAGCTTCTCACCCTGCGCTCAGCGTCGAACGGCCCACGACGCGGCGCCTCCCTTTCCGAGCTTGGAACTATTCAAGGTGCAGCCGTCTTCTGCCTTAGCGGGAAGATCGTTTCGGTCGGCACCACGAAAGAAGCGCTTCGCGATCCTTGGCTCAAACAGCATCGCAAGAAGATTATTGAAATCGATTGCGGCGGACGCGTGGTCGTACCAGGCTTCGTCGATTCGCATACTCACCCGGTATTCACGCATCCGCGATTGGTGGATTTTGAGAACCGAATTTCCGGCGCCAACTACGAACAAATCGCCGCAGCTGGCGGAGGAATTCGTTCCAGCATCGACGGCGTGCGCAAGGCCGCGAAAACCGCGCTGAGGCAAAAGATTTCGGTCACACTCGAAGATTTGGCTCGTCACGGAACCACCACCGTCGAGGCCAAATCGGGCTATGGCCTCAACCTTGAGTCTGAACTGAAGTCGCTCGAAGCTATCCGCATGGCTGCACGGGAGTGGCCGGGAACAGTTGTGCCCACTTTGCTTGGCGCGCATGTTGTTCCTCCCGAGTATCGCGGGCGGTCCCAGGAATATGTCGACCTTGTCTGCAACGAAATGGTGCCTGTGGCGGCGAAACGCAAGCTCGCCCAATTTGTAGATGTGTTCTGCGAGCGTGGCGCTTTTAGTGCCGAAGAAACTGAACGGATCTTCGCAGCTGCGAAACAACACGGTCTGGCTGTCCGCGCACATGTGGGGCAACTTAGCGAAACGCGATTGGGGTCGCTTCTTGGTTATGCTCCAGCATCGTTGGACCACATGGATCATGTCAACGACGCTGACCTCGCGCCCCTCGCTCAGACCAACACAATCGTAACTTTAGTCCCGGGCGCGAATTACTTTCTCGGTTTGGAACGGTATCCGAATGCGCGAAGTTTTATTGCATCCGGTGCTGCAGTGGCGCTCGCCACCGACTACAACCCGGGCTCATCCCCAACGTTGAGCATGCCGATGGCGATGTCGCTGGCCTGCACCCACATGAGAATGTCGCCGGCGGAAGCTATTGCAGCCGCCACGATTAACGCCGCGTGGGCGCTGCGGGTGGCCGAGCGCAAGGGCAGCGTCGAGGCCGGCAAGGACGCCGATCTGGCGGTGTTTGACGTCGACGACTATCGTGAGATCCCCTACTGGTTTGGCACAAACCGTTGCCAGCTGACGATCTTGAATGGGATGCCGAACCCCGTCGTTCGTTCCTGAGGAGATATCGGAAAGCTATGAAAAAAACCCGCCTAAGCGCGTGGCAAAGAACAGAAATCCGCGTACAACAATTGTCCGCAACAATTTTGAGAGAACGGGGATACGTTGCTATAATGCAAGGGTTCCGCACGTTGCGAGCGCAACGACTGTTGAGCTTCGCAGCATCCCGCCCAGTGAGAGCGCCAGTGCCCGGCCAGATTGGCCGTCCGTCGTTTTATGAATAGGGAATGCGAAGACATGCGGACGCACTTAGCAGCAGCCAGAAAGCTCAGATTTCAGTCGCGCGAACTATACGCGAACATCGGACAGGATGTTCGCCGTGTCGCAGGTCGTTGTTGCTTCCAACACCCTTGGTTGATCCAGCAGTTTCCACATCTCCCGCGCCGTGCTTCCGGTCCGAGCGATGTGCTGCCTTGCCAACTTCGCATAACGTTCGGTCATCTTGATGTTCGAGTGGCCCAGGATTTTCGCAAGCTCGTAAAGATCGCCGCCGTTCATCATGTACCAGGATGCAAAAGTGTGACGCAGATCGTGGAACCGAAAATCTTCAATGCCCGCCCTTTCAAGCAGGTCCTCGAAACTTCCTTCCACCCGCTGCCGTCCGCTTACAGCACCCTGTTTCGGCGGAAAAATCCGATCCTCACCAATCACTGCGGGATAGCGCCGCAGCTCGCCGGCCAGTTCGGGAAGCATCGGGACATAACGCATCTTGCCGCCCTTCAGCTTGGCCCGCACTGCCAAGAGGCCCTCGCCATACATCACGTCCGACCATCTGAGGCCAAAGACCTCCGCCACCCGCATTCCCGTCGTGACGGCGATAAGAACGATCAGCCTTAGACGACAAAACGTCTTGTTAATGGCTTTCGTACCCTTCTGACACATCTTTTCGTCAAGCGCCAGCTTCAGGTTTCGCAGCTCGTCTTCCGACAAGTAGCGATCCCTCTGATCGTCCGGTCGCGTCACTTCGACCTGATCCGCAGGGTTTCGGTCGATGCCGGTTTCTTTGGACCAGATTGTGGACGCTTTCTCCATCATGTGGTGCATGACGTTGAAATGCCGAACGGCCGTTCCCGGCGACAGTTCGTGGATTGCCGTCAGTTTTTCGTACCAGCGACCGACCGCGTTACCGTCGATCTCGCGCACGAACAACCGGCCCAGTTCCACCCGGATGCCCTCAAGCACGCTTTTCTCCCGGCTCGCCGAACGCTTTTTCATGCCGTAATGCGTTCGGTACCGATCAATCAGCACTGTCATCCGAAAATTAACCTCCCGCTTGACATCGAGATGCCGGTTTTCATCGCGCGCCGACATCTTCTTTCGTTCGATTTTCTTGGCGAGTTCATGCGCGCCGCGAACACGGACGCTTTTGTTCCGTCCTCCTTCCCTCCAACGGACTTCAAACACTCCTTCGCACTTCCTGTGAATGGACACTCTAGCTTCTCCTTTCAGTCTATGGTTTCGATTGTGTGCTGCTCGATGAAGCGCCCCAGCGCTTCTACATCGAACCGCAACGCTCGACCAACCTTGACGCAGGGAACCTCCCGCAACCTGGCCTTCTTGTAGACAGTGTCCACTTCGAGCCCCAGGTATTGGGCGGCCTCCCTGACATTCAGGAGCCGCCTACCGATTAGTTCATTTAATACCACCGTGGCTGGTTCTTTGTGAAGCATTGTTTTCACCTCAGCCGTCAGCTTTCAGGTGACGGACGGTTCCTCCAAGCGGAACGGGCTGGTGAGGTATAGAGAAAAAAACCGGTACGAGACCGGCGATGTTAACCAATTTGATTCATTCCTGCATCCGTGTCCAATAACTTTTCGGATTGAGTTCATTCCTGCAGGTTATTAAAGACAGCCCGAGCCCGATTCGTCACAGCCATTCTCGTTGACAAAGCCACTTCACGGATGGAGAAGTTATTGAATAGGCGGGGCTTACAGAAAGAGAAATCATTCGCCAAGAACACCTGAGATTGGTTGACGCAGCGGTAGCACTCGCCATCTTGCGGTGCTTTTCAGAACAATCGCCGCAACTTGCCCGGAGCTATGTGGGTAATCGAAGGTTGTACAAGCGACCACGGGTTACGTCCTTTGTTGCAAGGTCAATAGGGCATTTCTCATGCCGACCTTCGACAACAAGTTCCAGGTCGAATCACTCTACCTCTCGGACTCATAACCCCCAGGAATGAACTCAATCCGAAAAGTTATTGGACAGCGTGATTCAGTGCGGTTACGTTTGCGCTAATAGCAGCCGCTTTTAAGCCCCTGCCGGAGGTGCATATGCCACGTTGGTCCCAAATTTGTCTCATCCGTCAAATCCAGCCGCTTCTTCGGTCGAAATGCGTCTGCCCAACCGCCGTTGTGCTTGCCCTACTCTTTCTCGTGCCTATGGCCGCGATGGCACAGGGTTCGCCCTTCGACACCGGCTTTAACGCCATACAAGCCCTTTTCACTGGCACGATCGCGAAGGTTGCAAGTCTGGTTGCAATTGTGATCGGCGGCTATGGATTCGCGCACGGCGAACCCGGCGCTAAGAAGGCGCTGGCCGGGGTTGCTGCCGGAACGGGCATTGCGGTACTTGCGGTGAATGTTCTGAGTTGGCTCTGGGGCGTATAGCGCCCATCCCAGCCACCGTCAACCCGCGCTTAGAAACGAGGGCGTTATGCCAGACAAACCACAGCAGAAGCATCGCACAAATCGAGTCTTCAAGAGCCTGCACAAGCCGCTCACCTATTTGGGCGTCGAACGGACGCTGTTCTACTTCGTATGCGTCGGCGCGGTAGGGGCCTTCAATCTCTTCAATTCCATACTCGCAGGCATCGCCGTCTTCATTGGCGGCTTTGCTTTCGGCCATTGGGTAACGAACAGCGATCCGGCATTCCTCCGCATCCTCGCAAAGTCCGAACGGTACAAGCTGCACTATGACGCCGCGAAGCAGCAAGTTCCCCGCGTGGAGGTAGTGTGATGCTGCGTCTCGATAAAGTCATCAAGCCGTGGAAAGAGAGTGCGGCGCTGAACGACCACATCAACCTCTATGGCTTCTGGAACGAGACGGCCTTCCTTACCAAAGGCGGCGATCTAGGCATGGTTCTCACTGTCCCCGGTGTGGATTACGAAAGCCTCGACCGTTCGCAACAGGAGTACGCAGTGAAGCGGTTGGAGGCGGCGCTGAAAGCCTTTGGCCCAGGCTTCCATGTTTACCAATACCTCTTCAAATCCAACCGCCCCGACATACCGTTCGCAACATATGATGATCCCATTGTCGAAGCTGCGATCGACCAGCGGCGAAAGTTCTTTGAAGCAAAGCGCGACCATCTTTATCAAGTTGAAATCTTCTACTGCATCCTGCTCGAAGGGGCCAGGTCGAAGACAGGCGTCGGCACGGCGCTAGCTCGCCTGTTACGCGATCCAGAGGGCGCGATTGCCGAACTCAAATCGCAGTTCACCAACGACAGCATGAAGAAGTTGTTGCGGACGCATATCGAGCGCGATCTTCAACGGCTCGACCAGCACGTGCAGGCATTCGCTCGGCAGCTTGCGGATTTCATGCAAATCGAGGTCTTGAATCGGCAGGGGCAATTCACGTTTTTCCGCCGCTTGCTGAATTATGACGACTGGCGTGTTGCCGGGAGGCCACAGTCCACGCAGTTTCTCGACTATCAGGTGGTCAACTCCGACATCGAAGCGGAACGCGATCATCTCCGCGTCGGCGATCACATCGTCCGCGTGCTGACCCTGAAAGAAGCCATCACAGAGACGCGTCCCCTCGTGCTCGATGCGCTGCTGAAGATCCCGGCCAACTTCTACGTGGTCACGGAGTGGACGCTGCTCCCCGCAGATAAGGCCCGCAAGGAAGTGAACAAACGCCGCCGCCACTTCAATATGTCAAAGACGGGATTCGTCTCGCAGATGGGCAACGATGCCACGAAGACGAACCCGCGCGATGTGCTGGTGGACGAATCCAAGCAGGCTGACATCGAAAATCTTGGCGATTGCCTGCGAGCTCTCGGCGACGGTCAATCGCTGGGAGATTTCTCGCTCACGATTGTGCTGTATGGCCGGTCACGAATGGAACTCGATCAGCTCGTGGCCGAGTTTACTGGCGTCTTCACCAACGCGGACGGCAATCTGTTTGCCGAAACCTACAACCAGCTGAACGCCTATTTCGCCACCGTACCGGGCAACTACGCGCTCAACCTCCGCCAACTGTATCTGCTGAACACGAATTACGCCGACCTGTCTTTTCTGTTTACGATCCTGCCGGGCGAAAAGACCAACCCACATCTCGGCACTGAGTATCTGGCCGTGCTCGAAACTGACAACAGCACGCCCTACTATCTCAACCTGCATACCGGCGACGTTGCCCACACGCTGATTCTCGGGATGAGCGGGAGTGGCAAGTCCTATCTGTGCAATTTTCTGCTTCAAAACGCGCAGAAGTACAAGCTCCTGACCTTCATCTTTGATATCGGCGGCAGCTTCCAGTCGCTTACGACGATATTCAAGGGCTCGTATCTCAATGTGGGTCAGGAAGCGCGGGACTTCACGATCAACCCCTTCTCGCTGCCTCAGACCAAAGAGAACCTGCAGTTTCTCTTCAGCTTTTTCCGCGTGCTCATTGAGGGTAACGAGCAGCGTTACCGGCTCGACTTCAAGGAGGAACGCCGCCTCTGGGATGCGATTGAACGGATTTACGTACTGGAACCGAACCAGCGCACCGTCTCGAACTTTGGCAACATCATTGGCGAGTTGAAAGAACGCCTCCACCGCTGGACCCGCGGTGGACAGTACGGATTTCTGTTTGACAACGCCGAGGACACGCTTTCGTTCAAAAGCTTTCAGACGTTCAATTTCCACGGCTGGAACGATGCGCCGGAAGTCTTGGAACCACTGCTGTTTTATGTTTTGCACCGGGCATCGAATGAAATTACCGACCCGAAGAATCTCGGCACCTTCAAGATATTCCTGCTCGACGAAGCGTGGCTCTTCATCAAAAACGAGACCATTCGCAATTATGTGGTGCAGGCGCAGAAGACCTGGCGCAAGCACAAAGCGGCGATGATCCTGGCGACGCAATCCATCAAAGAGCTTGAAGAATCGGGAATGCTGGCGATAGTGGCCGAGAGTTGCCCCACGAAGATCTTTCTCGCCAACCCGGATATGAACCGGGAAGTTTACCGGGAGGCGTTTCATCTGAACGACACCGAACTGGACCTTATCGACGGCCTTGTTCCGCCAGGCCAAATGCTGATTCGCAAAGCCCAGACCTCAAAGAAAGTGCATTTGAACGTCGATTCCGTCTCGCACTGGATGGCAACCAACAATGCCCGCGACAACCTCAAGAAGCAGGAGTATTTCGACCGCCACGGTTTTGCGGATGGCCTTCGCCATCTCGCGGAAGAGTGGCCATTCCGGCCGCGCGCGCTGGCATCAACTTCGAACAACAACCGCTAAGGAGAGCTCTATGCGGCATCTGAAATTCGTCGTCAATTGCGCTTTGGTTTTTTCTTCCATCGTTGCTTTCGCCCAAGACTCTGCGCGCACGGTGCAGTATCACTCGCAGGACATCGTTCCCATCCGTGCCAAGGTGAAGTATACGACCCTTATCGAACTACCGACGACCGAGAAGATCATGGAAGCCGCCACGGGTGACAAGGAGTTCTGGATCGTGGACGTGGTCGGCAACTTCTGCTTTGTGCATCCGGCGAAGCAAGGCATCAGCTCCAACTTGAATCTCATTACGGACAAGGGGAACATCTACAGTTTCACCCTCCAGGACATCTCTGCCTTATCGACGACCCCCGATCTGAAAGTGATTGTCGAGCCCGCCGATCGTTCTGCGATTGTGGCCGCCAGCGGCCCTCCGCAGTTCGTGCCCGCCGCCCAACTCGAACAGTCGCGGCAGCAGCTTGCCGCCCTGCAATCGCACGTTGAGCAGGCCGTGGATGAGTACAAAAGCGCCTATCCTACACGGCTCAAATTCGACTATGCCTACAAAGCGAACGAGGCTCCCTTCTATATCCAGTCGATCTATCACGACGACAAGTTCACCTACATCAAGACCAATGCGCCTGAAAAGTTCAGCGTGTATGAGATGAAGGACGATAAGCCCAACCTCGTTACCTACGACCTTCGGGAAGGGACGTACATCATCCCGAAGATCATGGACAGCGGATATGTGGAACTCGGCAAAAAGAAGATGGAATTCACGCGCAAGGGATCACCGTCATGACCGAGAACGTCTTTACTCCCAACACACAGCCGCAGACCGAGCCAATGCTGCGCCGCAACCTGGAACTGCCAAAAGGTGTTTTGCAGAAGAATCTCAAGACCTTCGTTTATCTGGGCG
>CAWDZV010000003.1:0-788077 GCA_963806985.1 uncultured Acidobacteriaceae bacterium | reverse complement strand
TCGAGATCAGATGTGCGGAAGCGCCATAATTTTCCGATCCGCATGGCGCGTATCTCGCCTTTACGTGCGAGACGTAGGAGTGTTTTCGGATGGATTTGCAGCAAGGCTGCGGCCTCGCGCGAATCGAGGAAACGCTCGAAATGAGGGATAGGCTGGCTGACTGGTGTCGCTTCGTGCATCTCGCTCATAAAACCTCCTACAGCGAGAGTCGAGACCGGGCTGAAATCACCGCGTCGTCAGAAGGTCGGCTGTGGCATCCGACTTCGTTCGACAGATTTCGAGCCCATTCACTACTCGGCTGACGTTAGTCTTCGCGTCATGGGCGAACGAGAACATTATTCGAATAGAAACCGTACATGACGCATTTGTTTCTTTCTCTCAAGAATCTTTTTTCTTGTCGACTTCGAAAAAACTTCTTAAGAAGTGCTTAAGGCGCCTAAAGCGCTTAGTGCCTAAAGCGCCCAGAAGTGCTTTTAGGTACGTTTGGGAATTCACGGGAATATAGCAATGAGCGCACTCAACCGCCAACCTCTTTTAGCGAGGCGGTTCCATGGATCCGCGCGGGTTTTCCCCTCTACGTATGTAAGGAACCTGCGGGAGGGCAAATGTATCGAAAATATTTTGGAACGCAACCCGAACGAAACTGAGCAGAATGGGATTGGAAGGAGGAGGTGCTATTCCTTGTCCTGGGAGTAAACTTGACGGTCAATCACCCCTGCTAATAGTTTGTCTTGATTGCAGGATGCCGATTTCTGGTCCGCAGTTCCAGTCCGCACTCAACGCGTCTTGCAGCTACTTACAAGTACTTGGCAGTCCCACGTGTCCTTGTAAGTTCTTAAAAACACTGGTTATCCACACTCTGAAAAGGCTGGCGTCGGCTGAAAAGGCTGGCGTCGGCGGTTCAACTCCGTCCCTGGCCACCACATTTCAAAGGTCTTAGCGGAATCGCGTCTTGCCCTGCCAGTCCGCTCTCAGTCCGCTATTTTTCGGCGAGATTGGCTCGGTTCCCGGCTACGATGATGGTGAAGGACTTAAACTCGAAGTGCCTCTCGCTCAGTCCGCTTTCAGTCCGCTTCGGTCTGCGGTGTGGCTGAAAATCGCAGTCAGCATTGCCCCTGCCGCCGCCATGCGATCCTCGCTGACACTGTGGGTATAACACTGCAAGGTCAACTTAACATCGCTGTGGCGAAGCAAAGTCTGTACCGTTTTCGGATCAGTTCTAATGCGGACCAGAAACGATGCCAGGCTGTGACGCAGATTATGGAAGCCAAATCGCCGCGGATCATCATCTACCAGTCTGCCTTCGTCGTCTCGGTGCGATGAAAGAATGCCCACCTTCACTGCTGCTGGCCGCAGATAATCTTCCACCAGCATGTTAGCCACACGCGGTTGCTGGCCCTTGAGCTTGAACGAGGGAAACACCCAATCCCCCGGCTGAGAATATGGCGTCTTATGTTTCCAGCGAAACATGAATTTGGCGAGCAAAGGATGCAGCGGTACTGGGCCTTTCGAGGTTTTGCTTTTCGGCCAGCCCACTTTGCCGCAAGTCCACGTGCGGCGCACATGGATGACGGCTTCGGTAAAACTTACGTCCTGCCATTGCAGCCCCAGGCACTCTGAGATACGCAGACCTGTGCCAGCGGCTAAGAGCGTTAGAGTACGTTCCGGCTCTCGTAGGTTAAGCAAAACTGCGTATGCTTGTTCCGGGGTGAGAATCATCGCTTCGTACTCGCTGGTGGTCTTGCAACGGACGAAGCGCATCGGGTTCGACTCCTGATTTCGAGGAATCAGCCCGTAACGTTGGCTGTGCCTGTAGACCAGCGACATAACACGGCGCATCTTGTCGAGCGTTGGATTTGCAAGACCCTCTTTGCGCTTCAAGGCTTTCAACCATTCTTCCACCTCCAGCGGTTCGAGGCCCAGCGCTACCCGGTTCCCCCATTGTGGCAGCAGTCGATTGCGAAGCACTCGCTCGTAACCTCTGATTGTCGTGTGTGCTTTTGGATGGATAGATTCGGTGGGTTCTACGAGCTCATGTTCCGCGTAGTGATGTGCCAGATCCGCAAAAGTTACACATCCGCGGAAATCCACCTGGTTGATGTGGAGGTGCTGTCTTTCGACCTCCGCCCATGCACAGCTCTTGTCGGGGAAGTCTCTTACAAGAGCAATCGGAATCTTGTTCTCGACGCGCTTACCGTCGGACTTCCGCACGATACGGAAGAACAGCACCCAAGTTTCACCCCGACTGCGTTTTTCTTTCTTTAGCCAACCTTGTTGATGTCTGTGTGTCATTTAGAGTCTCTCCTTGATTACGAGAGCTTAATTCGAATCGCTAGATTTTCAGTCCGCTCTTAGTCCGCTTCGGTCTGAACGCGAGAATGCCGTCGGGAAAACACTCTATTGATATGATACCACCTGTGGTGGTATATTTTGTTGAGGAGATCGTCATGACTGAACTGTTTTCTGTGAATGAGGCGGCAGCCATTGCGGAAGTGTCGCCCGAAACGATTCGGACGGCACTGGAAAAGAAATCAGTGAAGCCGTCGCACAAACGGAAAACCGGCAAGGCGGTGCGGCATCAGTTCTCCGTTGGCGATGTTCTTCTTGTGAAGCTGTTGGCTGAATTCCCTTTCCCCTTGAGCCGGCAGGACAAAGAATCTCTAGCACAAATCTTGGCGCGTGGAGACACGAAAGCATCACACTGGTCTAAAGAAGGCGCTGATATTGTGTACCGCTCCGGGAAAATCCAGCTACTGGTTGAGTGCAAGTCATTCCGGCAAACGGTTGCCAAGAATTTGGCAGCCTTCCGCTGGGGCAGGCGGCGTATCGTTTCCTCACCCGAAGTTTTGGGGGGAGAACCCGTTTTTCGTGGAACTCGGATTCCAGTACAGCATGTCGCGTCGCTCTTTCGAAAGGGTGCTCCCGAACAAGAGATCGTGGAAGATTTTCCCAGCCTCAGTGAGCGAGACCTAGCGTATGCTCGCCTATTTTCTCGCTTTGGTGAAAAGCCGGGACGCCCCAGAAAGCAGCTGGCCATTCACAGGAAGCGTAGGGCCACGTAGTCATGCGCCTGCTCCTAGATGAGCATATCTCGCCGGCGTTGGTCGCCAGATTGGCCGAGGTTGGCATATATGCTCAATCCGTACCGCACGTCGGCTTAGCTGGTCGAGCGGATCATGAGATATGGCAGTATGCGCTTGATCACGATTTTGCAGTTGTTACGACAAATGCGCGAGACTTCATCGAACTCCTCCATGTGGAAGTGCATCCAGGGTTGATCGTCTTGCGCGAGAGTGGATTGAGTCGCGACGAACAGTGGGGGCACATACAGCCTGTAGTCGAGTATATGAAGAATTCGGGAGATAAAGACGTCTTGCTCAACAAGCTCATTGAGATTGCTGGTCCGGGACGATTTGAGACGCGCGAGATTCCGCCCCTTTGATGGTAGGGCCATCACTGATGCGGAAACCGCGGCGGGACGGAGACCGCGTCAAGGAAAGGAATGGCTAGCGCGATGCCCTGTCTATTCGATGACAAAGCAGGTTTTCCTCTGCCCGCACTTTTTGCCCGCAGTTGCTGTTTCCACCACTCACTATCAACAACTTCTAGCGCCACCCGTGCCACGAAGTCGTTGTAATCACTGTTAATTTTGGCCCTGAAAAGGCTGGCGTCGGCGGTTCAACTCCGTCCCTGGCCACCACATTTTCAATCACTTAGAAGCCTCGCTGTTGGTCACTCGGTCACACTCGGTCACAATTCAATTCACTAAATGGCTCAGTCTGTCGACTGCCCGCTGCTGGCTTTCGGGTACGAACTGCTGGTAGATGTCCAGCGTGGTGCTCGAACGTGAGTGCCTCATTTGTGCCTGTGCGTCCTTCACGTCGGCGCCGGCCATCTTCAGCCAGGTCGCATGAGATGTTCGCAGGCTTCTCCAATTCACCCAGGGCAACTCCATCGACCGAGCTGCAGGCTTGATGAACCGAACGAGTATGTTGTTGTCGCGGAGCGGACCGCCGGATTGAACTCCTTGGAAAACCAGGTCATCCGGACCGTCGGACTTCACGACCTTGTACTTGCGAATTGCATTTCCGGCCCTAACCTCGACAGTCAGTGCCTTAAGCCGCTGGATCCGATCAATGACGCAGCTGTTCACGCCGATGGTTGCGTTGGAGGCTTCACTCTTTGGTGCCCCCCAATCGCCGCGGCAAAACCGCTCGTCGATCGTGATTGAGCTTGCGCCTATATCGTTCCAACGTAAGCCTGCCAGTTCACTGACCCTCAGCCCCGTGTAAATCGCCACATAAACCATTGAAGCGTAGGGTTCTGGGATCAGTTCAGCCAGCGACTCGAACTGCTGAGGTGTGAGATACGGTTTGTTGCGTTTCTTGCCGCGCTTCTCGAATCTTGGGTACGGGCCTCGTGGCGCTAGATGTGGTGCTGGCTGAAGGCAACCCTGCGCAATACTTCGCAGGTGGCACGTGCGGAAACATTCTGGCAATCCTCGCCCATCTGGGATGGGCGGCCATTCCGCTTGCGCGAATTGGACGGGATCGAGCATCAAGCATCGTTCGCTCGGATCTAGAGCGCTGGGGCGTCGATTTGTCATTGCTTAGCGTACCCCCGACGACCAAAACGCCTGTGATTGTCCAGCGTCTGCGAAAAGATGTGAAGGGAATCCCATTTCACACATTTTCATGCTATTGCCCGGGTTGCGGACGGAGATTACCAGGTTTTCAGCCTCTAACTCTAGAATCGCTACCATCCATTCTGCCGCATTTGAAAGATAGCAGCGTGTTGTTTATTGATCGGGTATCTCCGAGTTCGCTTGCGCTAGCACGCCAAGCCGTTGAAGAGAACATCGTTGTTTTTTTTGAGCCGCCAAGTGCTTCCGACGACAAGAACTTTCGAGCGTTGCTTGATTGCGCGACAATTGTAAAGTACTCGCACGATCGGATCGATGAACTGGATACCGCAGGTTCGAGAAGACTACTGGAAATTCAGACAATGGGCAGAGGTGGTCTCCGATTTCGCACAACTCTTGCCGATTTTGGTGACCATTGGCATCACTTGGATGCTCAGCCGGTCTTGAATCTCATTGACAGTGCTGGTGCCGGCGATTGGTTGAGCGTCGGGCTCATACAATCGGCGTGCCAAGGAGGTCTACGAAGGCTCTCGAAACTCACTAGGAGGGCTCTCTTGAGATCTCTCGCGCTAGGCCAGTCGCTCGCAGCGTGGAACTGTGGTTTCATCGGCGCGCGCGGAGGGATGTATGATGCCCGCGTGGATGAAATCCCACAGATAGTTAAGTCACACTTGATGGAGTCTACAAAGCAGTCAGCCACACACGATCCTAGGCCTGATTTTCAAGATTTTTCACAGGTTTGTGAAAGTTGCAAGGATGCGTCAAAGATCGGAACGGTCAATCGGACGAACAGTAGGATCGGCACGTAGTTCCGATTTGGGGACACAAACCCAGGAGTCGCAGCTGAATTTTCCGGAACCAGTCTTGGCAGCCGTTTCTGGAGACAGCGCACACAAGTTTGGTTTATTTCGCCGCAAGACACAGGGCAAGTGGGTTACTGGGCAGTGGGATCTCGGCCCTGCGATTTGAAAAAAGTGAAATGGTCGGTTGGCGTATTGCTTCTTGCAAGTTTCCGGCGTTTTCGTAGAGCCGTGTACAACCGACCGATTATTGTGTCCTAATTTAGCCATTGTGGCCTAACGTCAGTTCAATAACTTACGCTGTATCAATACGGGGAATGTGCTGTCCCGACTAGCTCCACCATCGATCAGCCAGTTCGTCGCTGATTCGCCCTTCCCTGTCGTCGCCTGATTCTCCAGCCCAACCATAGCCGACGGACTGACTGTCGGTCAGTCAGCGCGCGAGTGATCTTTGTATTTTTAGACGATTTGTGCGCCCAACATGTGCTGCGGCAGATCGTTGGGTTACAAACCCAACGATACGTTGATTTAAGGGTTCTAGAAATCTAGAAACTCTCACGAAAGTTTGAATTTCACTCCCCTCTTGCCACACAGTCTACAGTGCGGAGAAATCCGCTAGCGTCGCCTTGAAAATCGCGGGGAATGGCCTCAATTCCGCAGTTCTCGCTTTCAAACCGGAACGTAGAAAATGCTCTGCGCAATTTCACAGGCGGTAAACTGCCGATTTTTGTGATCGCAATGGATTCGCCTGATGGAGTGGTTGAAACCGGACTGCTTCGATGCCCCCCGGGGGCCGCCGTTGGACAGATCATCGCACGAGGCGACCACAGATGGCTCATCCGGGTTTACCTCGGCTGCGCTCGCGAAACCAATAGAATTACATCTGTCGAGTTCTCGCCGGGAAGATTCTCTGCGTGATGTCCATTAGTACCTGCATTAAGGGACGAATCCACCGAAGTACAGCTCACCGCGCCGATCGGCCAGCGTGGCCTCGCCGGGATTTGTGGCTTCTGGTGGCTTGGTTCGCCCATTCCCATTCTGCAAGCCAGTTTCTGCAGCATCTCCCTTCACATTGGAATTCCGACATTCTGCCACCGCATTGCGGGCAGACCAAGTTAATGATTGACGAGATGACGTGCGCATTCGATTCACCCGGCAGTGTGTCAAAGGTGCTCATAGTCACTCTCCTATCCAGAGATCCTAAAAAGACGCGAGCGGCAGAACAGGGGCCGCAAAAGACGGAGATGTGCCGCTGGTTTTCGGCTCTCAGTTGCCCGTAATGGCTGGCTGCGGAGTCCGTCCCGGCCACTGACTGGCTGCCGCCTCGCTCAGCCGGGAGAATGCAAGCTCAATGCCAATACCGAATCGCGAATAAGAGCCGATAACGAAGCAGTTCCTGGATGCGCATTGATATCAATGTGATGTTCCTGCCCCTCGTTGGGCATGCGCCCAGATGTGGGCGAAACTCGGCGCTTGAGTTGCAGTCCAGGCTGAGAGACCGATGAGATGCAAAGACATGAAGAGTCAACCTCGCGGAAGACTCTACCTCACGCTTCAGCCAATTGGCATGGAAATTGCGATCCAACGCAGGTGAGATCAGGGTCTGCCCATGGCGACCGATCGTTCCTAGAACCGGATTGCTGGGCTAAGAAAGAGCAAATGGGAGGAGTCAATCGTGCGGAAGCTAATAGGTGTAATCATTCTCTGTCTGCTGAGTTTCCCAGCTTTTTGCCAGTCCAGTTCGAAGTATCAAGTAGGCATGATTACTGAGGTCAAGGCTCGTCAGCCTGCCGGCGATAAGGCGCCTGATCCTACCAGCTATGACATTTCGGTCGAAGTGGGCGACACGATTTACGTGGTACTGTACACGCCGCCTTTGGGCGAACTGCCGCCGAAGTACGCAAGAGGGCGCGAGATGCTAGTACTCATCGGAAAAAACACAATCACTTACAACGATATGTTGGGCCGCTCGCTCCAGGTACCGATACAAAGCCAGAGACCCGCTGCAGAAACTAAACCCTCGAAATAGCTGAGAGAGAGTCATTGCTCGAGGACTTTTTGCAAGAGTTACAGCCCGACTCCAGTCCAGTAAGAAGCACCCCCCCAAGCCGCTCCTTGACCCAATAGGGTCAAGATTGAAGCTCAGCTGATCTCATCTGCCCGTATTCGGGCGCGACTGCCCTGATAGTGTCTGCATCGTTCATATCAGTGCCCATCCTTCTGCGCAAGTATTTGAGTTTCCTACGATTGTCACTGGCGGGTATTGGCCATGCTCTTGCCAACAACAGGTTCGGGTAGATCGTAGCAATAGGCCGTCACTGTGACTGCGAAATTGCGCCGAGGAGGAACCGTTGCCTTTGCCAACTGGAACCAGACCGACGAGGTTCGGATCTCTTTGTGGAATGATCCGGATGTCGTTGCAGCGGGAGCTTGAGTGGCAGATACTTGAAGGCGCAAAAAATCGGGGCGCAGCAAGCGGCGCGCGTTTCAGCGTCGGTGAAAGCCGCTGTACGTCGGATTCCATATTTGCTGCCGCACCTTGACCGAAGTTCGATTAGCGAGATCGTCCGAGCCCATAGATTGCATTCTGTGCGAACCAGGCCTGCTCGGATTTCTAAAACGAGAATTGCGGAGAAATCACGCTTGATGACCATCGCCGACGATCGATATCGAAGTTTGCTGGAAGCGTCCAGTACTTTGGCCGATCAGCCCACAGTAAAGGCCGTCCTGCAGAGCCTGCGGGGTGTTTTGTCGAGCACTTCCAGATTGCACGGGGCAGAACTCTACGTGCTGAGCGATGACGCCGAAAGTTTGTATAGCTTCGAATTTGATCGAGACCCGGACGCTCCCGCAATTAAACGTGGAGCCAAATTGTTGCTCGTTGGCCCCGTGACGCAGGTACTGGACGAACAGAAGCCGGTGTTTGTCCCGGACCTGGCGCTGACAATGTTGGAACATCTTGACATGGCTCCTTTTGCAGCCGAAGTTGCCGGACGAAGCGCCTACTTGTTCCCAGTATCGACCGCGCAAAAACGCTACGGAATTCTGTCAACGCCAAAGTTGCAGGGCCAGCAATTTGCCCCCGAAGACGTTGAGATGCTCAGTGCCCTGGCCTCTCACGTTGCGGTCGCGCTCGAGTGCGCACTGGCAAGAGACACGGCAGCGCGTTACCACCGGGAGGTCGTGAAGCAGCGGGATCGGCTCGGCTTGTTGCTGGAAATCAACAATCATATTGTCAGTAAGCTGGAAGCGGAGGACCTATTTCAGGCGGTGGCAGGGTCGATGCGCATGCACTTGGGCAACGATCTCACTTCATTGTGGCTCTTTAACAAGCAGTCGGGCAGCTTGGAACGTAGATTTCTCGATTTCCCGACTGGAAAGGGCTTTCTCGATAAGGTTGTTGTAGTCGATCCTACGAAGCTATGGAGCGAATGGTCGCACCTCCGGACACCGCAGTATTATTCACCGTGTGGAGCAGATATACCTCCCGCCCTCCGCGAGGCGTCCCGAGCTGAATCCCTTCTCTCGGCTGTCCTGGTGCCACTGATGGGTGCCGACGGCCCACTGGGCCTGTTGACCATGTGCAGTCGCAGGGCGGATGGGTTTAACGAGGCGGACCGCGACCTGCTGTCGCAGATCGGCACCCAGACATCACTGGTACTCGAGAATGCTCTGGCCTACGGACGGCTCCGCGCGTCGCGAGACGATCTGGAAGAGCAGAGGCTTTACCTTGAATCGGAAATCGAATCTGAATTCAACTTCGAAGATATAGTCGGCAAGAGTGCCGCTATACGTAAAGTGCTGGACCAGGTCACGATCGTTGCGCCAACCAGTTCTACCGTGTTACTGCATGGCGAGACCGGTACAGGCAAGGAGCTGGTGGCCCGAGCGCTTCATAATCTCAGCCCGCGGCGGGCGCGCACATTTGTCCGTCTGAACTGTGCGGCAATTCCCTCGGGTTTGGTGGAAAGCGAACTCTTCGGCCACGAAAAGGGTGCTTTCACCGGGGCGCTGATCCAGAAGCGAGGCCGATTTGAGCTGGCGGATCATGGCACTCTGTTTCTCGACGAGATCGGCGACATTACTATGGATTTGCAGCCCAAGCTTCTGCGGGCCCTGCAGGAACAGGAGTTCGAACGCCTCGGAAGTACCAAGACCATTCACGTTGATGTTCGTCTGATTGCCGCCACACATCGGGATTTGGAAAGCATGATCCGCAACAATCAGTTTCGCGAAGACCTTTTCTACAGGCTGCGGGTGTTTCCCATTGAAATTCCGCCGCTGCGCGAACGGCGCGAAGACATTCAGCTTCTGGTTCACTTTTTTGTGTCGCGCCTCTCTCGCCGTATGCAAAAGCGCATCAGGTCTGTTCCGCGACCTGCGATGGAGGCTCTGGTGAATGCCGATTGGCGAGGAAACATCCGCGAGCTGGAGAACTTCATTGAGCGCTGCGTGATACTCACGCAAGGGGACGAATTGAATGTGCCACGAGCAGAGCTGAACCGATCCGCTGGCCGCACTGTGGTTGCGGCAGCCTCGACCTTCGAGCAAGCCGAGCGGCAGGCGATCCTCGATGCTTTGAAAGGCGCGTCCGGAAGAATAGCCGGCAAAGGCGGAGCGGCCGAACGCCTCGGACTTAAGAGAACTACGCTGCAGAACAAGATGCGCAGGCTAAGTATCACTCGCGCTGATTATTCTGCCTGACAGCATGCGCGCGCCTGCAAAAGCATCGCCGCAGTGCCCGGATGCGGGCACTTGCGAACGGTTGCCCGGATGCCCAGCCAAATGGAATCAGCAACTTTGCCTGAATTGTCTTTGGCGCCGTTGTTGCACATCGATTGGTGTTTCGAAAGGAGATCAGCGATGAAATGGCCGGACATTCTGGACATCCTGGAGCGTCCTAGTCACCGGTATGCGACCGTAGAAGACGTGCGCAAGGTCTTCGCAGACTATCATGACGCACTGCACTGGCTCGCCGGTTTCCTGGTTGGTGACAAGCTCGCGCCCCCATGCGTGATTGACGCTTGCAATATCGCAGAGCGCCAGGAGCCTGTGTTCCATGAATGGCTCGCTCACTGGGCCGCGCGGGCGACCCTTCGTTGTGCGCTCCAAATGCTGCGGGCAGACATCGCCAAGCTTGCTCCGACATACGAACGATTCGAACGCGTTGACGAGATGCGACCGCCCCTTTCAGCGGGAGACCTTCAGCCTCTTGTCGAAGAAAGGGACGCTCTGCGGACTCGACTCAACGTCCTTTGTCGCTTCGTGCTCGTCATGCACGGCATTGCCAAGGAATCCTGCGGGGAGGTTGCCGCGCAGCTCGGGGTCAGCCAGAGTGCTGCCGAGCGAGCCTATTGCGTTGCATTTGACACGTTCCACCTCATGTCGAACAGGATGCCCGGGAACGCGTATATTCCGGTCGTGTCGGCGTTCACGTTTTAGATAGCTGATCTCCTCTTCAAGCCGGTTGATTCCGGCCGCCTTAGATTTCCTTCCGCGAGTCACCTGCCCGCATGCTGGCACTGCCCGTTTCCCGGTGGCGTCTTTTGCTCGAAAGATCCCGAAATCTCAATGAGTTGCGTCAACGAACTCCGGCACAAAACCTGCAACCCCAATTAGCCAGCCCTTTGAGGCTGCTAACGAATGTAAGAGGGCCCATCATGCTACGTGTCCAAACGCAAGAATTAGACGGTGCTTTGATTTGCCGGCTGGAAGGCCGATTCACTGGCGAGGGAGCTGAGGAAGTCCGCAGGCTGGTCACGCGCTGCGATAGCAAACTGGAATTAGTTGTCGATCTTACGGACGTAATGTTTATCGACGCCATTGGGGAAGAGGTGCTTTTGTTTGTCAAGAGGCTCGGAACTCAGTTCGTTGCGGAAACTTCGTATTCCCGAGACGTTTGCGAACGGCTTCAGCTTCCGGTGGTAGGTACGCGTGACCGTAACGCGCACGCATCGAGTGATTCAAACGGAAACGGGCATCGCCCTCGCCGCCGATGATCGAGCACAACTGATGGCACCCAAGTCCAGAATGCGCGACCCGCTCGTGCGCATTCTGACGCTGTAGGTACATCGTGAAGGGTGTTTTATGGCCGCGCTCTCGGATCGTGCGGCCTGGCCGGCGAAAACTCTCCGGCGACGGCGCGCTCGTGCAATTCCCACGGCGACGCGCCCGCATGGCGTGCGGCGACCAGCTTTTCGGGATCCAGATGCGCCATCATCATTCCGCGCGAGACTCTCAGGTGCTCGGTGGCGGTCCAGGCATCGCTGTAGTTGCTGGCGTTGATCTCGACTCTGTTCTGCTCAGGGTCCTCATAATAAAGCGAGATTCCCACGCCATGGTCGGCGCCCCACAGCGGCAAGACGCCTAAATTCTTTAGCCGAACATACGTGCCAAGCAGGTCCTCCAAGGTGGCACATTCGAAAGCGACATGCTGCAGTCCGGTGTGGCGGCGTCGGTCGGGATCGACTGAGGCGCCCGGCACTTCAAAGAGCACGAGGCGATGATCCAGCTGATCGTTGCTGAGAAATGCAAAGGCCGAAAACGGCACGCAGTCCTGTGCCTCGGGCGGCACCGCCGCAAGATGGTTGACGGTCATGCCGAGCACTTTGCGGTACCAGTCAGTCATGGCATCCAGATTTGCGGTGGTAAGTCCGTAATGCTGCAGTTTGGGATGGACGGTGATTTGGGTGTTCATGGAAACTCTCCTTTAAGGGGGCCATGATGGTTAGCCACCAAACAAATAAATGTTAGGCTCCTAACAATGGTCGTAACAATTTTGTGAGGGCAGGACCTGCCCGCTTACGGGTCCGGAGCGGCCAGCTGGAATGTATTGACGTATCAGATAGTTAGGTGCCAAACTGATGTCGGAGACAGGCTATGAGCGTTCGAAAGCCGATCGAACGTCCTCCGGGACCACCCCCCGCGGTCATGCAGAAGATTCGCCAGCACCTCTCGGAACCCGAGCTGCAGGGGCTGAGAACGGTGTTCGCTCTGCGCGCGACTGCGCAGCATGTTGACAACGCGATCAGCGAGTGGATGTCCGGTTCCGTGGGATCGGTCGCACGTTACCAGATCCTGATGGCGCTGTGGGCGAGCAAAGGGAAAGGCATCTCGCACAAACACATCGTGGCGGCTATGGGCGTGACGCGCGCAACCGTGTCCGGTCTCATGGCAGCTCTCGATCGCGATGGATTGGTGAAATCGCACGTAGACGGCGACGACCGCCGCAAGCTGATCGCGCGACTGACCGCGAAAGGCGAGGCCGTCATCAAAAAGCAGCACGAGCTGAATCTGGTTAAGTTTCGTGCGGTCTTCTCGTCCTTTACTTCAGAGGAGCTGTCGAGTCTCACGGCACTCCTGCACCGTTTCCGAGAGGCGTTCGCCGCCCCTGCTGAACCCTAGCGATCCCTGCCTCCGACTTTGTGGCCAATTTCGTTCCCGACATTCCCTCGACACCCCGGTGCCTTGCCCGACCGTAGCCCACCTATCTTCGGGACAGATGAGGGGATAATACGGCCAGTGCCCGCATGAGGGCAGCGCCCATCGACCGGATATGGGCATTCTTCAGCATTCTGGGACGCCCGCACTTCTAATTCAAGAACTTGCAAAGAACTCGAGGTTGGCACGGCACCTGCAATCTTGGTGCACACGAGCGACAACACGATTCGCTCAAGTTCAAAGTGGCGTCGGGCCTCCGAAGTTCCAGGCAAAAGGAAGTTCCAGGTAGAAGAAATGATGAAATCGAACCATCTCGTACTGCTTCTCACGATTCTTGCCTTTGCGTCACCGATCGCACTCGCTCAACAAGGTGCGCAGGACGTCCCGGTTCTTACGCTTGATGATGCAGTCTCTATTGCACTCACGAACAATCGGCTCGTGAAGAACTCAGTCTTGGAAGCGCAAAAGTATGACTTCCAGGTAAACACGGCTCGCAGCCGGCGCCTGCCGCACTTCCAGTTCGCCGCACTCGGTGGCGAACTGCTGCAGCCGTTTGATTTCACATTTGCCAAAGGTGTTTTCGGGACGTATCCAGGGGTTGGGCCCATTCCCTCAACTGAAGCCAAAGTTCACACGCCAGCACAGTTAACCGCCTACTTAACCGGCGGCATGGATGTGCCCCTGTCGCAACAGTACAAAATTGGACTCGGAATTCGCGCCACAGAACTTGGCCGCGACATTGCCAAGGAAGACGTTCGCACAGAGAGACAGAAGATTGCGGCCGAGGTGCGCAGCGCATATTTCGAGCTTGTTGCCACACAGGCTGCGGTGGATGCAGCACGGGAAGGAGTTCGAACGCTGGAGGAGGCACAGCGAGTTACGGCGCGTTACATCGCAGAGAAGACCGTGCTTAAGGGAGATGCGTTGGAGGTCGATGCGCGTTTGGCCAAGACGCAGTATGACTTGTCGGTCGCAGAGAACGGACTTGCCACACAGCACGAGCACCTGAATCAACTCTTGGCACGGGATCTTGAAACTCCCTTTCGGGTTGACTCCATCCCTGAGGAGGACACGACAACTCTGAGTCTGGAGGAGGCGCGCCAGCGGGCGTCAGAGAGTCGCCCCGAGATCCGCCAGGCTCACCTCAAGGAAAAACAAGCCGACTTCGACCGTCGGCTCGCGAAAGCCGAGTACATACCGGACTTCGGCGTCGCAGTTAGCTACATGGGGATTCAGAATGTGCAAGTCCTTCCGACGAACGTCGGCGTGGCCGGCTTTGCGTTGACTTGGGAGCCGTTCGATTGGGGACGCCGCCACAATCGAGTACGCGAAAAATCCAACACTCTTGCGCAAGCGCATAACGGCGCACACGAGACAGAATCGCAAATCGGAGTTGAGGTTGGGCTGAAATACCGGAAGTGGAAAGAAACTGCATTGTTGCTGAAGGCCACCCGCACCGGACACGAAGCCGCGGCCGAAGAATTCCGCGTCACAAGCAATAAATACAAAGAACAAGCAGCACTCGTACGGGATCTTCTGCAAGCTCAGGCTCGAAGTTCGGAAACATCATTTCAGTATCAGCAGGCGCTTTCTTCTTATTGGAGTTCTCTTGCAGATTTGCGCCGCGCGATGGGAGAGGAATAAACGTGAGAACCACAATCGCAATACTTGCATTAGCGCTGGTCATGGCCGGCTGTGGCTCGAATAAGCCGCTGGATCAGCCCCCGCAGGGTGTCCAGGCTCAAGCCATTGAGAAGCAAGCGGGCTTCAGCGGCGACGGCTTGCGTTTCTCGGCGGTGGTGACGCCCGATTCGGAAGCTCCCCTGGCATTCAGAATTCCCGGGTATGTTACTTCGCTTAAACAGGTGCGCGGCCAGGATGGCAGAATGCGCGACATCGCGGAAGGGGATCGAGTCAGCCGGGGAGCCGTTCTCGTCCGCATCCGATCTTCGGAATACGAGGACAAGGTACACCAGGCGTCCTCGCAAGCAGCGGCCGCGGAAGCTGTTTTTCAGAAAGCCAAGCTCGACTTTGATCGCGCTACGCATCTGTATGACTCTCAGAGCCTTACGAAGCCCGACTTCGATTCGGCGCGCGCGCAATACGATGCCAGCGAGGAGCAATTGAAATCCGCTCGTGCTCTTACGAGCGAAGCCGAAATCGCTCTGCGCGACACCTCTCTGATTGCGCCCTTTGACGGCGACATCGTGAAGAAAGCCGTCGAACTCGGCGCGTTCGTCGGACCTGGCGTTCCCGCATTCGCGCTCGCCAAGACCGACAGCGTAAAGATCGTCGTGGGAGTGCCCGACACGGTGGTGCGTTCGATAAAAGTGGGCCAGCCAGTAGAAGTCGCGATCGACGCGTTCCCCGCGCGCACGTTTCACGCGCGCATCAGCCGCATGTCATCGGCGGCCGACACGGTTACGCGTAATTTCGAGGTGGAAGTCGCGATACCGAATCGCGATCACTTGCTGAAGGTGGGCATGATCGGTTCTTTGCAATTCGCGAATGCCGACGGCGCCAGTCGAACGTCAGCGCTGCTGGTGCCACTTTCCGCAGTCGTGCAAGCGAAAGATGGCAAATATGGCGTGTTCGTTGTCTCAAGCTCGGGTTCCGGAGAACTAGCTCGCCTCCACAGCTTGGAGATCGGCTCTGTAACGGGAACCGACATAACCGTACTCAATGGGCTAACCCCAGGCGATCGCATCATCACTACTGGCGCCAATCTGCTTAAGGATGGGCAGCCGGTCGAGGTCCTTCAATGAAACCCGAGAACTCCAATCGCAGTCGTAACGTGGCACGATTTTTTGTCAACAACCGGCAGATTGCCTGGGTCGCCTTGTTCGCCACGCTTGCCTGGGGCGTGTTCGGTTACATGAACATGCCCAAGCGGAAGGATCCCGACATACCTGTGCGAATTGCACTGGCCATTACCCCCTGGCCGGGTATTTCCGCAGACAAGGTCGAACAACTGGTCACACGGAAGGTCGAACAAGCCATCACCGGAAACAGCAAGGTCGATCGTGTGGAGTCCACCACCCAGGACAACATTTCTGTCGTGCAAGTCAGGCTGCTGGACAACATTAAGAACACTCAGCAGGAATTTCAGGATATTGGACAACGACTGAATCAGGTCACAGACCTTCCCGACGGAGCGGGACCTATTACGTGGATCAGCGACTTCGGAGACACGGCAGCGCTGATGCTGACGGTCGCAAGTCCCACCGTCCCGGATCTCGAAATCGCGTTGCGCGCCCGCGGTGTGCGGGATGCGATTGAGAAGGAGCGCCGAGAAGATACGGGCAAACGCGTCACCGTTCTCTATTGTTACCCGGCATCCGTGCCACCTGCGGTAGTTGAGCGGCCATTTGTGATCCTCGCTGCACAGGCCCAACGAGACGGTGTCGCGCATGATGTTCGTTCGTTGTCCGTGGGAAGTTGTTCCGGAATCGACTTTGCGACGGCGAAGCCGGATGACGAAATTCGCGCGTATGGACAGCAGTTCATTGAGAAGAGGCTCCAGGAATATCAGTTTCATCCCGACGCGTGGGGACCGATTATCATTCGCGATCCTCAAGCCACCAAAGAACGCATCGCGGAAGCAGCGAACAACCGCTACTCGTATCGGCAACTGGATGACTTCACCGATCTGATCCAACGCACTCTACAACGTGTGCCCGAGGTAGCGAAAGTCCAGCGCGCCGGCGTTCTTCCGGAAGAGATTTATCTGGAGTACTCGGACCAGCGGCTGGCAGCGTTGAAATTGCAGCCGACCAAGATCAAAGACATCCTGAACGCGAGGAATGTGACGGCTCCCGGTGGAATTGTCGAAACCCAATCGCGAAATGTCCTGGTTGACGCGACTGCGGAGTTCAAAAGCGCGAAGGATATTGGCAACGTGCTCCTGGCATCGTCGTCTACAGGAGCGCCGCTTTACTTGCGTGATGTGGTGGACATATCGCGCGCATATCAGACACCAACACGCTACTTGAACTATCTGACGTCACGTGAGCCGAACGGGACTTGGCATCGGAACCGTGCGATCACCCTAGCGGTGCAGATGCGCTCCGGAGAACAGATTTTCAAATTCGGGGCGGCGGTAGACAAGGCTCTAGCCACCGTGCGCCCGCAACTACCGGCGGACCTTATTGTGGCTCGTACGTCGGACCAGCCGCGGCAAGTAAAGGAACTTGTCAGTCTGCTAATGGGCAGTCTTTATGAGGCCATTATTCTTGTCGTGATCGTCGCCCTGGTTGGATTCTGGGACTGGCGTGCCGCCATGCTAATGGCGGCCTCCATTCCCCTGACGCTGGCGATGACCTTCGGCATCATTCACGTTCTCAATATTGATATTCAACAGGTTTCGATCGCGACTTTGATCATCGCGCTCGGCCTGCTGGTAGATATGCCGGTTGTGGCAGGGGATGCGATCAAGCGCGAGCTGGGCTCCGGCTCCCCGCGCGAGCTCGCATCCTGGCTTGGACCGACCAAACTGGCGAAAGCGATCGTATTCGCCACCATCACGAACATCGTCGCCTACCTGCCGTTCCTGATGCTGACCGGCGACACGGGCTTTTTCCTCTACAGTCTGCCCGTTGTGATGACGTGCACGCTGATCGCCTCCGTCATTGTTTCCTTCACTTTTATGCCGTTGATTGCGTATTACATGATCAAACCGCCCAAGCATCTGGAACCACCCATGTCCGAGCGACGACAGCACGGCTTCCCGGCGCTCTATTACCGCGTAGGTAATTTCGCGCTTCGACATCGTTGGGGCACATTCGCCGGTTCGCTCATCGTTCTGGTATTGGGCGGAGTGTTTTTCCGAATGCTGAAGCCGCAGTTCTTCCCCAAGGACCTCTCCTACTTGTCATATGTTGATGTCTGGCTTCCGCCCGACGCACCGCTAGGCGCAACGGACGCGGTTGCACAACGAGCAGAAACTGTCATTCGGCAAGAGTCCGAACGGTTTGGCAACGAACATCATCGAAAAGATGTTCTGAAATCGTTGACCAGCTTTGCCGGTGGCGGCGGTCCAAGATTCTGGTTCTCCGTCGACCCCGAACGACAACAACTGAATTATGCGCAGATCCTCGTCGAGGTTGACGACAAGCACTTTACCAACGAACTGGTTGGGCGGCTGCAGACGGCGCTGAGCCGCGAAGTCCCGGGCGCCCGGGTCGATGTGCGTCAACTCGAGAACGGGCAAGCCGGTCGGCATTCCCGTTTCCATTCGAATTTCAGGTCCGGAGGTGGAAGTTCTGCACCGTCTCTCTGGCGAACTCCAGGCCGTCTTTCGGGCGCAGCCAAACGCGACTCGGGTTCGGGACGACTGGGGAGAGCCTGCCATGAATGTCCGGCTGAAGGTTGACCCGGATCGCGCCAACCTTTCCGGCATCACGAATCTCGATATAGCCCTCTCATCTGCAGCGGCGCAGAGTGGATTACCCGTCTCAACTTACCGGGAAGCTGACAAACAAATCCCCATCGCTGTTCGTTTGCGAATGGAGGACCGTGCCGGATTATCTGACGTTCAAAATGCGTACGTCTACTCTTTGTCCAGCAATCAGCACGTACCTCTGAGGCAGGTATCGAACGTCACAACGGAAATGGCCGTATCGAAAATCAAGCGCCGCAATCAATTCCGGACGGTTACAGTATCCGCGTTTCCGATTCCGGGTGTGTTGCCTTCTCAAGTGCTCACGCCGCTGCTGCCGAAAATCAAGGAGTTCCAGAACAACCTGCCTCCCGGCTATTTCCTCGAGATTGGAGGTGAATACGACGAACAGCAAAAAGGTTTTAAGGAACTCAGCGTGGTCATGGCGATTTCCGTAGTGCTGATTTACATTGCGCTGGTTCTGCAGTTCCGAAATGCGGTCAAGCCCTTTCTCGTGTTCGCCGCAATCCCCTACGGAATGACAGGAGCCCTCGCCGGCCTCGTGATCATGGGCCAGCCCTTCGGATTTATGGGTTTCCTGGGAGTCGCGAGTCTGGTCGGCGTAATCGTCAGTCATGTCATCGTGCTCTTCGACTTCATCGAAGAAGCACACGAGCGAGGAGAGCCCTTGCGGGAAGCATTACTCGATGCCGGCATCGTGCGACTGCGGCCAGTGATGATCACGGTCGGCGCGACTGTTCTTGGACTCATACCACTCGCCATGCACGGCGGGCCGCTCTGGGAGCCTCTCTGCTATGCCCAAATTGGTGGTCTCACGATTGCAACCTTTGTAACGCTGTTGCTTGTGCCGGTGTTGTACTCGATCTTCGTGTTGGATCTGAAGCTGATTAAGTGGGAGACTCCAGCAGCAGAGCTGACGCCAGCAACTGAACTAACGACCGCAGATCTTCATTACTCCCATTAGCCATGGGAATTGATTTTTCATACAGGAGATCATCATGATTACTTGCACCAATACTGCCAGTCTAGTCGCAGAACTGAAAACGAGAATTGATACTCGCCAAGCGCGGATAGGCGTCATAGGTCTCGGTTATGTGGGCCTGCCGCTTGCTTTGCTCTACACGGAAGCGGATTTTCGAGTTACGGGTTTTGACATCGACCAGCATAAGGTCGCAACTCTCAGCTCCGGTGGATCCTACATCTGTCGAATTCCACCTACTGAGATCCAGGCGGCGGGATCGCAAGGTTTCTGTGCGACCTCAGACTTTTCGCGCCTGACCGAAATGGATGCCATCATCATCTGTGTGCCCACGCCTCTGGACGAATATCGAGAGCCTGATCTCACGTTCATTACCAATACCTCCCGCGCCATAGCGCCCCATTTGCGTGCCGGTCAATTGGTGATCCTCGAGAGCACGAGCTATCCTGGCACGACGGAGGAAGTGCTTGTTCCAATCTTGGAGGAAGACAATGGCTCCGATTTGAAGGCCGCCCACGAGGCAACGGCTAACGGAGAGGACGAGTTTTTTGTCGCCTTTTCTCCCGAACGGGAGGACCCTGGCAATGACAGCATCGCGCGTCGTGACATCCCGAAAGTCGTAGGAGGCCTGAATCCCCAAGCTTCAGAACTGGCCGCGACGCTGTACGGGACAATCTTCAACCGAGTCGTCCCGGTGTCTTCACCGGCCGTCGCCGAGATGACTAAGCTGCTGGAAAACATTTACCGCTGCGTGAACATCGCCCTGGTCAATGAATTGAAGCTTTTGTCATTGCGCATGGGATTGGATATTTGGGAAGTCATCGAGGCCGCCTCCACAAAGCCATTCGGCTTTCAACCCTTTTATCCCGGCCCTGGCCTGGGGGGGCACTGCATCCCCGTCGATCCGTATTATCTGTCATGGAAGGCGAAGGCATGGGATTTCCAGACGCGTTTCATCGAACTAGCTGGAGAGATCAACAGTGCCATGCCCTATCACGTGGTCTCTTCCGTCAGCGGAGCTCTCAATCAACAAGGGAAGGCTCTGAAAGGCTCCAAAGTGCTGGTGCTCGGGGTGGCTTACAAGAAAGACATCGATGACCTGCGCGAGTCTCCTGCCCTGACCATTATTGAGCTGCTGAAGAAGGATGGTGCTGAAGTCAGCTACAACGATCCCTATTTTCCCTTTATCGGAAAAGGGCGCAAGTACGATCTTCAGATGAAATGCGTGTCCGTGAACGACGTTTCCAAATACGACTGTGCGCTGATCGTCACAGACCATTCCGATTACGATTACGCCTGGATCGCGCAGCACGCATCCCTGGTAGTGGATACCCGCAACGCGACGAGAGGCATTCATAGCGACCACATTGTGCGCTGTTAGATGATCGGTCCGGAGAGAAACTAGGCAGTAGCTCTTACAACCCCTATCACGTGCGTCCTTGGAAAACGAGTTAAACCAGGGTAGCGCGAAGTCCGTGGATTAAGAGGAGCGGTCTCGAACAATGATTTTGCTTCAACAAGCGGGCGCCGCCGTTATTCTCGTACTGCTTACACTATGCTTGCAGTGTGCTGGCGTCGCCGCACTTATTACTTGGTTAAGAAGTGTTGCCGCAAGGGGCCTTCACGATCTTCGAATGTTCCACTCTGCCGCGCTGGTCATGCAAACTACGGTAGTAATTATCCTTCTGCACGGAATTGTCATTCTGCTTTGGGCAAGTAGTTATCGCGGGCTTTGCTTCCCGTCCTGGGAATCCGCGTTCTACTTCTCGGCGAGCAGTTATACCACGGTCGGATACGGCGATGTGGTCCTCCCGCTCAAGTGGCGACTGTTGGGCCCTTTAGAGAGTATGGTCGGCATGCTGATGTCCGGAATCTCGGTGGGGCTTCTATTCGCCGTGATCACCCATCTTGTCGAAGGCGAGTCACAATCTCGTCTACCACTGCACCCCAAACCCGCGAATCCGGATTAAATCGGCCTGCGACAGAGGCGAAACAGTTATTGGCGTGGGTCTCGGTCGAATGTCTAGATTCCCCGAAGGATAATTCACCGTCAGTACGGGAGTGCCGGCATGACAGACCACGTCATATGCCGTGGTCCAATTTAAGTGCGATGACACTCCGCTGTGAGCGGAATCATGCAATCCCATAATGATTAGGTCGGCCCCCAGCCTTTCAGCAGTTTCCAGTATCTCCTCACTTACCGGCCGCCCTGATTCGGCTTCCACGTACAACTCAGGTCGTAGGTCGAGCCCGGCATTATCGGCGAGTTCTGTCAATCGCTGCACGGTTTTCCTGCGCGCAGCCGCTTGCCAGTTCCCCAGCTCTTTGGCGGCATGTGACGGCGCGGCTGCAATGATACTCAGAAAGGCGAGCTTGGCTCCGAACTGATTGGCAGCCGCAATGGCTTGTGGCAAGCCGTGGAGAGATGCGGGTCCGAAGTCTGTCGCAAACAGAAATGTACGGCGCGTGGAGGACGTTCCAAACCAGGGGCGGCCATCGGTGTATGGCCCAAAGGTCAAGACTGGACAATTAGCCATACGAAAGATCTGCTCTGCAATGGAGCCGAGAAACAGCTTGGCTATGCCGTGTCGTCCGTGTGTGCCAACGATGAGAAGATCTGCGCTCTCCTGTCGGATGATCTCTCGCAGTTCCGGCCACAGTTCACCCTGCCGAACGATGAATTTGTGTGGAATGCCAATAAGGGCCCCGGTTTGAATCAGCGAGTCCTTCAAGTCCGCGGCATCGCGCGATGCTGCCGCTTCACAGACAGCAATTGCATCAGGACCTGCCATGGCCAGACCCGGGGAGGAAACCACGTGCGCCAAGCAAAACCTCGACTCATAGAACCGAGCGAGTGCCAGAGAATAGCGCAGCGCCTTTTCGGAAGCCTCAGAGAAATCCGTTGCGATTAATATCGACCGTGGTTTCAAAGCCGCTGCGATGAGTGACATGTCGAATTAAACGCCGCTCTTGTTGTCCTGAGAACCGTCGGATGAGGTGCGGGTGACTTGATCCCTCACTGTTGGGGGAGAGCTGGGATCAAGTGCAGCGCACCCCTCCTTCACCGACGGGCTTTGCGTGCGCACATGAACTTTCTGCAGTTTGCATGCAAGGTGCCAATCGACACCTAACGGTATGTCCCTGTAGCGACACAACGTCTGCAGTCTTTGTGCTTCGAGCCTCTGCCCAGATTGAGGCACTGCCCAAGGCAGGGCATACCAATAGTAGAGAGCAGTACTGAGAACATGCGGGAAATGGCGGTTACAGGGACGATTCGAGTGGCAATCCATCTGCATTGCTGGATCACTAAGCACTCATTCGCAGTGGCGTTGGTTAAACACGGCAAGGTCGGATAGGATTCACCTTTCAGGCTCAGCAGACGCAATGAACGTACTGGTTCTAAACTCGGGAAGTTCCACCCTGAAATTTCAAGTCATTGCCACAGATCTTGAGCGGATCGGTCAAGACAAAGACGGCCGCATCTGCCGGGGCGATGTCGAGGGCATAGGAGGAGAGGCAATCATTCGCATCAAGTACCGCACCCAGCCAACGCAGACTCTCACAGAGCCCTTGCGAGATGTGGCGGCTGCACTCGAATACCTGATTTGCTACATCGCTTCGGATCGATCAGGAGTCTCTGAACTCAAGAGTACGGCTGATGTAAATGCGGTAGGACACCGAGTGGTGCACGGGGGTGAGATGTTCAAAGATTCAGCCCTGATTGACGACTCGGTTTTGAAGGGACTTGAGGACTGCATCGATCTGGCCCCACTTCACAATCCAAACAACATCAAAGGTATCCAGGCAGCCCGCGAATTATTCGGCAAAGACATTCCCGAAGTGGCGGTGTTCGACACTTCCTTTCATCATTCGCTTCCCGAGCAGGCCTATCTGTATGCCATTCCGTATCATCTTTATCGGCGGCACCGCATCCGTCGGTACGGATTCCATGGTACCTCTCATCGCTACGTCGCTTTCCGCTATCGCGCGATGCGAGGACTGGCGCGCGAACAAACCAACATCATCACGCTCCACTTGGGCAACGGCTGCTCGGCAGCCGCAATAAAGGGCGGATGTTCCGTCGATACCTCCATGGGTCTAACGCCGCTTGAAGGTCTGGTCATGGGCACGCGCTCAGGGGACCTCGATCCCGCCGTGGTCAGCGCCATCGCAAGGAAAGAGGGGCTATCGGCCTTCGAGGTGGACAGGCTGCTAAACACGCAATCCGGTTTGCTCGGCATTTCAGGGCTCACCAATGACATGCGCGAGTTGCAGGCGGAGCTGAAAGAGCATGAAGACCGCCGGGTGCATCTTGCCATCGAAGTTTTCTGTTATCGGGCGAAGAAATACATCGGCGCATACCTGGCGGCGATGGGCGGAGCTGACGCGGTTGTTTTCACAGGTGGCATCGGAGAAAATTCGCCGGACGTTCGTGCAAGAATTTGTGCGGGGATGGGGTGGGCAGGACTTTGCCTCGACCAGGCGAAGAACCACGAGGCGGTCGGTCGCGAAGGCAAGATATCGACGGAAGACTCCACGTTGCTCTCATATGCTATACCGACTGATGAGGAGCTCCTCATAGCCCGGGACACTGTGCGAGTTATCTTAGGCGTGCCGCATCCGTCGTAGACGCTGCGACTGTAACATTAATGCAGCCGATACAGAGTTGCGAGAGAATAAAACTTATCAGTTCTGCTAATTTTTCAAAGGACCTCACCATCGCTTAGTTTGGGCGACAATTGAAGGATGGAACCATGTCCAGCGCGCTGGGAAAGAAGCAATCCGCACCGAAAACGTCTATAAGATCTATGCTGAAACCTTCAAGAACCAGTCACATCTGAATGTGATCATTAGCGAAGCTCAGGAGATCGTCAGCAACGCTCTCGGTCAGTCCTGAGCTCAAGAGGAAAACATCATGGAAGTCAACGAAATGGCAGCGGAGGAATGCAAGGCGGTTCTTGAGCGTGCTTCTCTGGGCCGGCTTGGCTGTTCGTATGAGAACCAGCCGTACGTAGTTCCGGTTCATTTTGCCCACGATAGCGGCTACCTCTACGTTTCTCGACCTTCGGGCAGAAGGTGAGGTGGATGCGTGCGAATCCCAAAGTGTGCGTCCAAACTGACGAGATTCAAAGCCACAGTCAGTGGATCAGCGTCATCGTAAACGGCGAGTATGAGGAATTGCCCGAGCCGCAGTATACAGCCGAGCGTAAGCATGCAAGTTCGCTGCTTGCCAAACGGCATCATTGGTGGCTCAATGCGCTGGGTGAGCGGCAACTGCGAGTGGGCGACAAGTCAATTGAACCGCTCTTCTTTCGCATTCGCATCGACTCGATGTCGGGGCTGCGCGCCACTGATACTGATAAAAGATGAAAAGGAGAGGCGCAGATAACTGCTGATTAAGCGCCATCCTGCAACAAAGTGTTGAAGGCGTTTGCATCCAGAAGGTCGAGAGATCGCACCGCCATATCTGCTGGCAAGAGCTTGCCATTCTGGCTCACGCCGATGCTTTTCATCCCGGCGGCGCGGGCAGCTTCGATGCCGTGCTCGGCATCTTCTACAACGATGCAATGCTTGGGCGCGACACCCAGTTTGGTGGCGGCGATGAGAAACACTTCAGGGTCAGGCTTGCCCGGTGTACATCCTCAGCGGACACGATGGCTTGAAAGCACCTGCTAGCGTCTAAGACATCGAGGATCGTTTCTATGTTGGCGCGAGGAGCCGCCGATGCAATCGCTTGTCTCCAGCCTTGTCGCTGCAGCAGGTTTACCCACTCGAGGGCTCCAGGGAGCGGCGCAATGCCGTGCTCGCACACATGTTGCCGATAGAGCGCTTCTTTGCCGTCACCGATGCGTCCGATCAATTCGGGCGTAGCCTTTTCGCCGAGCCACTGCTGGAGAATAGAATCGTTGCGCTGCCCGAAGGTGGCCAGGAATTGTCCGTGGGTGACCGGGAAGTCTTCGCGGGACATGCTATCGCGCCAGGCCTGCCAATGGTATTCGGCGGAGTCGACCAGGGTTCCATCCATGTCCCAGAGTACTGCTCCATTCATGGCCATCAGCGTCCTGTAGACGCTTCGGTGAGGATCTCCGGAGTGCGCATGGACCTCATGAAGTTCAAACTAATTGGCCCGCCTTTCACGCGGCCGGTTGCAGCTACCCGAGCCAGAGCGAACTTCTGGAGGTGCTGGGCATCCCTGTTGAAATCGCGAATACCTTCCCCTAATTTGTCCGTGGCCATCGCGTCCTCGTTGTGCAGCCGGCGAAAGGTCTCTTCCTCCAGGCGCAATCGCTGTTCTTTGCTCTCTCGGGCCTTCAGCTGATCGAGTTCGCGCTTCACAGTACCTTCCGTGGTTTCGAGTTGATTCAGAAGTTCCGGGCTGATGGTGAGCAAATCGCACCCTGCCAAACGGACGATCTGGTTTACATTTCGAAAGCTCGCTCCCATTACTTGCGTCTCGTAACCGAACTTCTTGTAGTAGCTGTAAATGCGTGTCACGGACGCAACTCCCGGGTCTTGGTCGGCAGGTATCTCTGCTCCGCCGTTCTCTTTCCTATACCAGTCGTAAATCCGGCCAACGAAGGGAGAGATTAGCGTGACACCTGCTTCGGCGCAAGCTGCGGCCTGGGCGAAGCTGAACAGAAGCGTCAAATTGCAGTGGATGCCGTCCGATTCAAGGACCTCTGCTGCGCGTATTCCTTCCCACGTACTCGCAATCTTGATCAGAATTCGATCCCGCGAAAAGCCTTTCTCTTCGTAGAGAGAAATGAGCTTTCGCGCCTTGGCATATGTACCGGCCGAATCGAAACTCAGGCTGGCTGGAACTTCGGTGGAAACCCGACCCGGTATCACGTTGAGAATCTCCGACCCGAAGAGCACGAAGAGTCGATCGATAAACTCATCAGCCATGCGCTGGTGAGTGCCACCAAGCTCCGAAGCTACTTCGCTTGCTTCTTCGACCAGATGACGATAAGCAGGCATCTGCGCGGCTTGTAAGAGAAGGGAGGAATTTGTCGTCGCATCCTGTGGACGATGCTGCGCGATCGCCTCGATATCGCCAGTGTCGGCCACCACAGTGGTGTATTGTCTCAAGGACTCAAGTAACGTCATTGCTGGCTCCTGTCCCTTTCGTTTACTGTTCCTTTGGAGTTGGACCGGAGGCTTCGCTTGCGAGAGAAACCACCGGAATGCCGTAGACAACCGTCGGATCGGTGCGAATCGCACTGACTTTGGCTAGGCGACGAAGGTGCCGTTCCGCTCCACTGAACTTGGTGGCAAGGAAACTTTTTACGCAGTTCCAGGCAACGGCAACACCTGTCGTCAAACCACCGAGACAAAGGATGTTCATAGCGTCATGTTCCACCCCCCGTCGAGCTGAAAAATCATCATGACAGACTGCTGCACGCACTCCTTCAATCTTATTGGCAGCAATGGACGCCCCTATGCCACTGCCACAGAGCAGGACGCCGCGTTCGACGACTCCCGCCGCGACGGCGCGGGCAAGCGGAATGGCAAAGTCCGGATAGTCGTCGTCCCTGGCGTACGACAAATTGCCGAAGTCGATAACCTGGTGGCCTCTTGCGCAAAGCAAGATGTAGATCTTCTGTTTCATTTCGTATCCGCCATGATCGGCGGCTATGCCGACTTTCATCTTTTCACCTTCGGTCTGGGAAGTACCACTGTTGAATTCGTCTAGTTCCGTAGCGTTCGCATGAACTTTCGCCAGGTTGCACACATGGGGCCAAAACGGAAATCGTGGCATTCTTCATGGATAGCAGAATTTTCGTCGCCCGGGCCCTTCCATCAATGCCCACATTGAGGCACTGCCCTGGGCAGGGCATGCCGAATCCGGCTTGGCTCCTGGGAGATAACCAAAATTAGCGCTATTAAGCGCATATCCGATTGGCAATCCATCTGCTGTTCCCGAATGTTCAGCTACGTAAATCGGCTGGAAATGGGGAGAGCAACATGGGAGCCGGTAACTCAGTTATTGAATGTGCGCTGATGGGGATCCAGCAGACGCACAAACTGAAGATGAGGAGGTGGTGGGGAAGCATCCTTAAGCAGGCGCGCAAGGGCGACACCACGCCCAGACTACGAGTCTCTCATTCAGCTCTGTCTCCGATTTTTCGCCGCTCTGCTGGGTCTTGGTCTACTGGGCTACTTGGTCTTTCGAACCGGCCCGGGGGTCGTATGGAAACAGCTCCAGACCGTCGGCTGGGGACTCGCTCTGATTATCATTCTGGGAGGGTTCTCTCAGTTCATCAAGACGTGCGCCTGGAGACAGGCGTTTACGTGCGACATTAGTCGAACTTTCGTGGCCCCGCAGCTTCGTCGCGCAACTGATCTCTGACGCTATCGGACAATTTGGTGTCGCGGGAAAGGTGGTTGGCGAGGGGACGCGCATATCGCTGTTGGGTCCCACAGTCCCGGTATCTAATGCGTTGGCAGCCGGTGCCATTGACGGCGGACTGCATAGCTTCAGCGCCGTAGTGGTAACGGTTTTGGGCATCTCAGCCACTCTAATGCTTGGCCCTGTTTCTGTTAGCTGGCGCGTATATGCCGGTCTGCTAATTGCTGTACTGTCCTCAGTGGTGATCTTGGCGGCTGTGGCAATTGCAAGTCGCTGGCCGTTGATGGGGAACGCAATTCGAGCGATTGGGAGATTGCCGCGGCTGCACAACTGGGTCAGCGATAAACAGCCGATCGTTGACTCGGCCGAACATGACCTTCTCACCTTTCACAGTGAAGCGCCAGCCGCGTTCTGGACCACCCTGATCCTTAATGGCATGTGGCACATGCTGGCAGTGCTGGAGGTCTACATCATTCTGCGGTTTATGGGAGCAGGGTTCACTGTAGGCGGCGCGTTTATCGTGGAAAGCCTGACGAAGGTGATCAATCTCGTGGGCGCGTTCAACCCAGGCAACTTCGGGACCTACGAAGGTGGCAGTATGCTCATTGCAAAGTTGTTCGGTGTGACCAGCACCACTGGATTGACACTGGCATTGTGCCGACGTGCGCGCACCGTCTTTTGGGCAGGGGTTGGAGCCATGTGCATGATCGTTATGAAGAAGGCGGAGGCGCCGAGGACAATAGCGGCGAAGCTGGATCCGGCATTAGAGCCGCCCCACGGCGAATAGGGTTCCGCGAATACTCTTATGCACGGGAACGAACGATCTTCGAATCGACCGAGGCGTGAGCAGATGAGGTCCACGCGCCCATCACTGGTCACGGTATGTTCCTGCGGGAACCCAGGTCTATTGCAGAACCACAACATAAGAAATGATTTGATTCCGAGAGAGTTCGGCAAATGGCGTGCTTACATAATCTGGTGCATTGCTTCCGGCCTCTCGAGGAGCTGTTCACAAAAAATGTCTCGAGCGCACTGCGCCGCTGCGCCCGCGAATCACACGAAGCGGCTTAGGAGTTCAGTCAATGATGAAGAATTCTGCATTACTCATAGTTACGTTCGCGATGTTCGCATTTGGTCCTCTTGGCCGTGCTCAAGATCGGGAGCTCACCATCGATTCCACAATCGCAGTCGTGAGGGCCAATATGCGGGCAGACAGGACTGTTCTCATCACAGCAGGAATGAATTTCACGGACAAAGATAGCGCGGCATTTTGGCCGATCTATCAGCAATACGAGTACGAACGATCCAGGCTGGATGATCGTCGCGCTGCCGTCATAAAGCAGTACGCCCAGAAGTACCCGGCGCTGACCGACGCCGAGGCCAAAGCGATGGCAGACCAGATGTTGGACTGCGAATCTCGTCTGGCTGAGTTGAAGAAAAAGTATTACAAGAAGTTCAACAAGGTGCTTCCGGCCCTTACAGTGACGAAGTTCTATCAGATTGAGCGTCGCATCGATTTGCTGATGGATATACAGGTCGAAGCCTCCCTTCCTCCGCTCACCCAGGCACAGTACACGGTGCCGGGACGTAGCGTGGCAGAATCGCCTCAGCAATAAGGCACGCTCTAGTTCGAGCGCGATTTTGATCCGGGGACCATCCAGTAGGAAACACCATGATCGTGTTTCCTGCCCACAAAGCTGGGATCTTCGTCGTGCTCGATGTTGTATACAACCATACCTGTGAGGGCGATCACGTCGGTCCTACTTACAGCTTCAAGGGTTTCGACGCCGCGCGCTATTACATGCTGTCCTCCGACCCGGCGGGCCCATACGCCAATTACTCGGGCACCGGCAACACGTTGAATTTCAACCAGCCTCACGTGCCCAAAATGGTTATGGACAGCTTGCGCTATTGGAAGAACGAGATGCACATCGATGGGTTCCGCTTCGATCTGGCATCGGTGTTTAGCCGCAATGCAGACGGGTCATTGAATTGGGGAGATGCTCCAATATTCAGTGAAATCGCCGCGGACCCAGAGTTGGGCCGGTTGGCGCTGATCGCGGACCCTTGGGACGTTGGCGGCTATCAGCTCGGACGTGGATTTCCGGGGACGGCCTGGCTGCAATGGAACGCGCGTTATCGCGACGATGTCGGCCGTTTTGTGAGGGGCGACGCGGGGATGGTCCCGGACCTTATGCGTCGTATCTACGGCTGCGACGACTTGTCTCCGGACAGCCGCGAGCATGCCTATCATGCCTTCCAGAGCGTGAACTATATCGATTGCCATGACGGCTTCACGCTCTACGACTTAGTTTCTTACAATCAGAAACGCAACTGGAAAAACGGACATGACAATCAAGACGGTATGGACGCGAATTATAGTTGGAACTGCGGACACGAAGGGGACGAGGGTGCGTCAGCGGAGGTTTTGGCGCAGCGCCGGAAACAGGCGAAAAACTTCTTCTGCCTGCTCATGCTCTCGAACGGCATCCCGATGTTCAGGGCCGGTGACGAGTTCCTGAATACACAGTTCGGAAACAATAATCCTTACAACCAGGACAACGAAATCAGCTGGCTGGATTGGAGTCAGCTCATGGCGAATCAGGATATATTCCGCTTTTTCAAAGGCATGATTGCGTTCCGGAAGTCACATCCTTCTTTGTGTCGCAGCAGGTTCTGGCGTGAGGACATTTCCTGGTACGGCAGTGGCCCCACAGTCGATCTATCGCCAGAGTCACGCAGCCTGGCGTTTTGTCTGCATGGCGCGTCAGAGGACGATAATGATATCTACGTGATGATCAATGCATATTGGGAGCCGCTGCAGTTCCCGATTCAGGTGGGTGCGCCCCAAGATTGGGGGAGAATCGTGGATACCGACCTCCCGAGTCCAGACGATTTGTCAGAATGCGGTTTGCCACTGCAGCAATCGATCTATCAAGTAGCTTCGCGATCTATCGTTGTCTTGGTCCGATACGAGACGAAGACCGTTCCGCTGCAAACTCGGTGACAGAATCACAGACATGCACGCCCCTGAGAATGTTAAATTAGGTCGCACACGGGAGGCGCCTGCACACTGCGGGATTTCCTCTCTGGTGCCCCTGCGGGGCTTTTTGCTGCCGTTTGCGGGCCAGGTTGTCTAGCGCCGTTCGCGACTAGGGGAGAAATGGCTTCTCACCGACCACTTCTGCTTTGCTTCAAAAGCACAAACCGCAGGATTGCGGCGTGGGTGGGCTTCTGTCTCATCTGCGAGTTGATGCTGGCAGGCACAGGCCACGCCCTCGATCCGAACAAACGTCTCACACAGTACATGCATACATCCTGGCGAATACAGGACGGCTCTGCGCCGTCTGGTATCGAAGCGATTGCGCAAACCTTGGATGGCTATCTTTGGTTGTCATCTGATTCCCAGGGCTTGTACAGATTTGACGGTGTTCGGTTTGTTCCGTGGACTTTGTTGCCCAACGGTAAAACGATCAAGGCTATTGTGAGCGTTTATGGAGACCACGCTGGTGGGCTATGGACACTAGGCGCACGTCAGGTCGTTCACCTGAAGGGTGGTGTCGTCACTTCTCAGTTCAACTTGGACGGACTTCAGCAGTTTCAACAGATCAGCGAGGATCCTGACGGCTCCTTGTGGGTCGTACGAGGGCAGACCGCTGTCACAGACGCGCCCCTTTGCCATATTACCGACCAAGCCGCCAAGTGTTTCGGAAAGTCTGACGGGGTCCCGATCTCCCCGGCCGATTCTCTATTGGCCGATGGAAAAGGAGGGTTTTGGCTGGGAGGGCAAACAGCGCTTGTCCACTGGCATGATGGCGTCTCGGAGATGTACCGGATCGAAGCCCTAAAATCCAACGCGGGACAGAACGGGATTGCAACCCTGGCCCATGGTCCCGATGGATCTCTGTGGGTCGGAATACAAGCAGAGGGACCTGGACTGGGCCTTGGACAATTGAAACAAGGCGCTGTGAAACCATTTGTGACCCCCACCTTCGATGGGAGTAAGGTTGTCGTCAGCGAGATGATCTCCGATCACGACGGCAATCTCTGGGTAGGTACCGCCTCCAAGGGAATCTTTCGAATCCATGGCAACGTTGTGGACCATTATCAGCAGACCGATGGATTGTCAGGCGATGGGATACTTGCTCTTTTTGAAGACAGAGAAGGCATTGTATGGACTGTAACTACAAATGGAATCGACAGTTTCCGCGATCCGAGCGTTACCGCTTTCTCGGCACGGGAAGGCTTGGCGGCCGACGCAGCGGCAGGCGTCCTGGCCAGCAGAGATGGCACCATCTGGGTTGCAAACGCTGGCTCACTTGATCAGATCAAGGACGGTAAAGTCTCGTCCCTTCGCACAGGGAGCGGTCTTCCGGGTCATCAAGTCTCTTCCTTGTTCGAAGACCGTGCTGGGAACCTGTGGGTGGGGGTGGACGACGGACTCTATCTGTTCAAGAGTGCGCGATTCCGTCGCCTCCCGGAACCCAATAACCAGCCGCTCGGAATGGCAGTTGGGATAACTGAGGACAATGATGGGGACATTTGGGCGGAGTGCCTAAGCAATCCGCGAAAACTTGTGCGTATCCGCGATTTCCGGGTGCGTGAAGAGTTCCCTGCGTCGCAAATCCCCCCTGGACACAGCCTCGCTTCGGACCCACACGGCGGAATTTGGATAGCTACTAAAAAAGGAGATATCGGACTGTTGCGGAACGGCGTTTTTGAAGCGAAGTTTCCGCTAAACCCAGGAGGCGATCCGTCTAATCGCCAAATTATGGCCGAGGCAGATGGCTCTATTCTTGCCGGTTCCGAGAACGGACTCGTCGAATGGCGACAGGGTAAAGTGCAGCGGATGACGACGAAGAACGGTCTGCCCTGCAACTCGGTAATTTCGTTCATCGAGGACAAAGAGAATCGCTGGTGGCTGCACACTAGCTGTGGCATTGTGCAGTTCCCAGATTCTGAGCTCGAGCGGTGGCGGGCCAACCCCGCAGCGGTCGTTCAGACGCGTGTTTACGACGTTTTGGATGGAGCGCGACCGACAGGCGGGCCGTCCTTCAATGCTGCCGCGTACTCTTCGGATGGGCGCGTGTGGTTTGCGACGGGATTTGTGGTAGAGATGGTGGATCCCTCCAGGCTCTCGCAAAAGGGGGTCCCGGCGCAGGCATACATCGAATCGCTTGTTGCTGACCGAAAAGAGTTCGAAGCAACGCCCAACCTCAAGGTCCCGCCGAATCCGAGGGACTTGCAAATTGATTACACCTCACCCACCTTTTCGATTCCGCAAAAAGTAAATTTTCGCTACCGGCTCGACAACTATGACCATGACTGGCACGAGGCCGGCACGCGCCGACAGGCATTCTACACGGATTTGCCCCCCGGGAAGTATTCTTTCCGCGTGATCGCATCCAATAGCGACGGTGTCTGGAACGATAACATCGCCAGGCTGGATTTCTCCGTCGCTCCCGCGTATTACCAGACGAACTGGTTTCGCGCTCTCTGCGCGTGTATCTTTTTGGCACTGCTGTGGGCGGCGTACCAGTGGCGTGTCCGACAATTGCATCATCAATTCGACATGACGCTCGAGGCGCGTGTGGCCGAGCGCACTCGGATTGCAAGGGATCTGCACGACACTCTCCTTCAAAGCGCACACGGGGTGCTGCTCCGATTCCAGACTGTTTCCCAGTTGCTGCCGGATCGCCCGATGGAGGCGAAAGAGAAGCTGGACAATGCGATCGACCAGACCGCGGACTTCATCACCGAAGCCCGGGATGAGGTGCAGGGATTGCGGGACTCCACGGTACAAAGTAATGATCTCGCGCTGGCTATCAGCACGCTGGGGCAAGAACTCGGAACCGACTCAACCAATCACCGACCTGCGTTACGTGTCGCGGTTGAGGGCGAGGCGCGAAATCTGCATCCCATCCTCCGAGACGAGATCTACAAAGTTGCTGCTGAAGCGTTGCGGAACGCCTTCCGCCACTCTCAGGCACGGCAGATTGAGGTTGAAATCCGCTATGACAATGAGCAATTCCGACTCCGGGTGCGGGACGACGGAAAAGGGGTTGATCCAGCAATTCTCTCCAGCCAAGGCAATGAGGGACACTTCGGCTTGCCCGGGATGCGGGAACGTGCAAGTCTTATCGGCGGTAAGCTAGTGGTGTGGAGCGAAGTCGATGCAGGCACCGAAGTGGAACTACGCGTTCCTGCCAGCACCGCCTACGTGACAGCACAGAGAAGTTCGTGGTTTTCGCGCAAGGCGAAGGCATGAAGTAGGAACTCATGAGCGCCGGCATCTCCCAAATTCGAATCCTTGCGGTTGACGACCATCCAATTGTGCGCCAGGGGATTGCCGGTCTGGTCGGCATTCAGACCGATATGGTCTTGGTGGGCGAGGCATCCAACGGACGCGATGCCATTCAGCAATTCCGGACACACCATCCCGACGTGACGCTCATGGACTTGCAGATGCCGCAGATGAACGGCATCGATGCGCTCATTGCGATTCACAACGAATGTCCTGATGCAAAAGTGATTGTGCTGACGACCTATGCGGGCGATACCCAAATTCTGCGTGCGCTTAAGGCCGGTGCACAGGCCTACCTGCTCAAGAATACGTTGCATAAGGAATTACTGGAAACAATTCGTGCCGTACATACGGGAAAGAAAACCCTTTCTCCGGAAGCCTCATACCAGATCGCCGAGCATGCGACGGATGACGCCCTGACGCCAGCAGAGATCCTCGTCTTGAGACTGATCGCGGCTGGGAATGCGAACAAGCAAATTGCGGACCAGCTCTCAATCACGGAGGAAACCGTTAAGAGTCGAGTCAAAAACATTCTTTCCAAACTAGGCGCCCACGATCGAACGCACGCCGCAATGATCGGCCTGAAAAGGGGAATCATCGAGCTGTAGTTTCCACCGCCTTGCCTGCCCGCCGCAGAAAATACAGAACTCTAAAGAGTGACGATCAAAGCTCTTTTTGGGGTATCGATCGGCCCCCGAAACGGGAGAGTCTAGTCGTGCACGGAAAGGTACGTGATTGCGACGGCTGTATTCCACATTCGCTGGCGGTTGGCCTGGCACAGGATTGCTTCTCATGCGCTTGGTTGTCGGCTCCGTGCTGATTGTACGCGCGGGCTCGAGGCTTTGGAGCGATCTGCCACCGATGAATGTGACAATTCCTGCTGTGCTCTTAATGGGAGCGGGAATCCTGCTAATCGTAGGTCTATGGACTCCAATCGTGGGAACTTCTGTAGCATTGATTGAAATCTGGAAGATGCTTACAGCAGCCGGGGACAAATGGGTGTGGCTGCTGTTAGGAACTGCGGCTGCCGCTCTCGCAATGCTAGGACCTGGTCTATGGTCCATCGATGCTCGCCTTTTCGGGTGGAGGCGCATCGAAGCTCCGCCTCGCAAAAGTAGTTCTAACTCTCCTTATTAGCCTGCCCCAACGACCAAAATTTCTCGCCTCAGAAGAGGGTGACAATCGTCCCCCAGGAGTTTGCGATTTGCCCCGATGTGGGGCTGCCAACAAACGGAACTTGGGCGGACAATGGCTCGTGTCTAGAACAAAGGTGTGAAGATTCGGGTGGCGCTTATGTGGAAGATCACAAATCGCGGTTTCACGCTGCAGGAAGTACTGATCGTGGCGGCAACGAATGTTGCATCCGCCCTGATAGCGACCAACAAAAGCGAGCGAATGATTGGCACAGCCCGACACACTGAGATTCAACAGGCTCCAGGAGATTGTCATGGCAAAAGTAATTGAGTTTTACATACCGAAGAACTTTCGCAAACCGTTGAGAACGGCGGTTCAGCCGCAACTCGGAAAAGTCATCGAGTTTTGCCCACAGACGAAAAGATTAGCTTAGCTGCTATCCATTTTCAGGAAGGAGACAGACTATGGGGTGCGCAACTATTGATTTCACCGACGTCGGAAATCTCGCAAGAACAAGCTTTGTCGAAGTGAGCGGGCTCGGAGACCAGCAGCTTCATCTCGAACCGGAAATCAGCCCTGAGTACGGCTTCGAAGGCATTGTCGGCAAGAGCGCAGCCCTGCAGAAAGTCCTGGAACAAGTCGCGATCGTGGCGCCCACGGACTCGACTGTCTTGCTTCACGGGGAGACTGGTACCGGCAAGGAGTTAATTGCGTGCGCCATTCATAATCTCAGCGCCCGGCGCCAGCGCACCATTGTCAGACTGAACTGCGCGGCTATTCCCTCGGGCTTGCTGGAGAGCGAACTGTTTGGCCATGAGAAGGGAGCCTTTACCGGTGCCCTGATGCAAAGAAAGGGCCGATTCGAGCTCGCCGACGGAGGCTCGCTGTTTCTGGATGAGATCGGCGACATCAGCCTGGAACTTCAGCCGAAACTATTGCGTGCCATCCAGGAACAGGAGTTCGAGCGGCTGGGAAGCTCCAGGACGATCAGCGTCAACGTGCGGCTGATTGCCGCCACTCATCGCGATCTTCCCGCCATGATTCGGGAGGAGAGGTTCCGGGAGGACCTTTTCTATCGATTCAACGTCTTCCCGATCGAGATCCCGCCGCTGCGCGAAAGACGCCAGGATATTCCACTTCTCGTGAACTACTTTGTGTCAAAGGTAGCGGGCCGGATGCGGAGACAGATAAAGTCCATCCCCAAACACGCAATGGAGATGCTGACGAACTGTCCGTGGAAGGGGAATATCAGGGAATTGGCAAACTTCATCGAACGAGCTGTCATCCTTACACGTGGTGAGGAGTTAGAGGTGCCGCTTACCGAGCTTGTCACCTCATCCGAGACCGGTGTGGCTGTCGGAACGACCTCTACGTTTCGACAAGCAGAGTCCTCTGTAATCATCGGTGCATTGAGAGCCGCATCGGGACGTATCGCAGGCAAGGGGGGAGCCGCCGAACGTCTGGGGTTGAAGCGTACGACGCTGCAAAACAAGATTCGCCGCTTGGGCATCGCAAAGGCGACTTATAGCTATTAGATGCTTTCATGTATCCGCGGTGCACTCGCTTCTAGCAATTTACGGAAGCGAGTTTCCGAGAGTAGCGTTAGACATCTTTTGAAGCCTTGAAGCGTGATAAACCAGTGGGGGGCAAAGGCAATGAGCGAGAAGAAAGACAGAGAACGAGTAATCGCCGAAATCACACTTTCGCATCTGATGCGATTGGGAAACGAACGGGGCTGCCCTGTGAGCCGAGAACAGGCTCTCGCATTTCTCAATCAGGAGGGGCGTGCCTTTGAAATGTGGAAGCACATGATGCGGGCGGCCGAGGACTTCATCGCTTGCAGCTTACTGCGGCATTCCCGTTCCCTTAGCCCTGGAGGACACCACGTATTTGCGTCTCAGCCCCGCCCGTTGCGATCAATCAGCACTGCCGCGCACTAGCGTGTTTCCTGTCCACTGCGCTCATAGTCCACTCTGGTCATAGACCCGGAAGTGCGCGGGAGGCACGCCGCCAACTCAGCGTTGCGGGACGTTGGCAACGAAGACCGGGACTTGCTCTTTAAGCGCGCGTCCGAGCCCCGTATCCGCGTACATGATTTCTGTACCAACGTCGACGCCGCATCGTCGTGACTGCCCTCCAACGCACGCCGTGCCAGGCGTTGGCCACAAGGATCAAACAAGAGCAGCGCGATATCGTCGAATGAAACTACGTTGGACAAGAGGATGGCGAGGCTGTGGACAACCGCATCGACCGGGGGCTGCGCTCCGACGGTGCCAGAAATCTTTAGGAGCGCGGGCCACCTTATCAGCCCCATTGATGCCAACATCATCCTGGTCGGTCGTCAAATTCGCACTCATGCAATCTTTATGTTTGTAGTTCTGTCACGGGGCGCTCGAATTTGGACGCTAGTTTGTAGAACCTCTCGGCTACTTCGGACGTACTCGCATAGCTAAAGTGCTCCTGCGCTTGCTCGCGAAGGACTTTGTACAGCAACCGAGTTTCGTCGTCGTTGAGTTCGATAATCATAAGTTCCTCGCAATAAACTAGCTGGGCCCACGTGCAATCGTGTTTCCAAACCAAGAAAACCAAACAGTGGACTTCTGCTTTTACTGTGGACTTCTGCTTTGCGCCGGTACCCGCATTTCTACACCGCGTCCGAAGCGTCGTGATTCTCCGCCACCGGCTTCACGTGGCCGTCGTTTCATGCCAATGCTGCTGCTGATATTTGATTGAGATAATTGCCTCGCGGTGGAGACTGATTCGTCCGAATTGCCTCAATGCGGTCATCGTCCGCATGCGGGCACGGAATCTCCGGGTAAAGGCTACCTTTTGTTCGATTCGGAACGGCCGCTGCTTCAACGGGATCCCATACCTGGCGCGGTTCGCTCCGGCCTAGGCGAGCTTCGGTGCAGGAGACATTCTGCAAGGCGGCGAATGTCGCCGTCATGATCGTCGAGCGCCCCAAGGAGTTCCTGAAACGAGGCCGCGTTCCGTTTGGTGAGCCACTCCAAATGGCAAGCAAATAAGTACAAGGCGTCGCGATGTCCCATTTTCTCCGACATGTCAGTCGAGGCGTTTCTCTTGCTGCTCGCTGACTCAATGGGAAGATTAGTTGTTATCAGGCTTTGCATGTTCCTTGGTCCTTGATTTTTTTCCATCTCAGGCAATTCGAAACCGGGTCAATATAGGAGTGAGTGGCAGGCGGCGCTCAATCGACATGGTCTCGAGTGAATATGCAAACTTTGCACCGCAGTCACAGCACACCCGGTAGGTCTCGCCCTGCAGTGTGAACGCACGGCTGAGATGAACATGGTGACATCCAAAGAGGAAATTAAGGATAGCTACGAGAATCGCCATAAACTCTCCCTTGTGAGTCGGCGCCTGTTTTGATCGCGTGATCCCTTGCGAATGTCGAGCAGCTCCCGTTCCAGTAGATAAATGAGCTCAACGAACAAGCCCGACTCCTTTAGTACGGAACTGAATTCAACCGTGTGTGCTGCAGGCCACCAACCACTTCGGTCGTCTCGCTAAGCCGTTGGTTCTTGGAGTAATCCCTGACTCCGCCCGCCCGCTGTCGTGACCGTTCGAGGGCACTGCCACAATGTGGGCACTAATCTCGAGCCCCCTCCTCTTCCTTACTCCCGCAATTCAGTGATTTGCGGTGCCACGTCTTTGGCGAGCTAAGTGCGTTATTACGGCTGCAATGCATCGATGGCTGAGCTTCGAGCGGCATTCCCGCAGAGCTCCCACGGCATGAGAGCGTCAGTAGGAACGAAGGAGTCAATATGTACGCCACAAAAGCAATCAATGGCGTTCCCGCGATCCAGCGCGATGGACAAAGTGTGTTGAGTGTCTGCGGTCAAAACTGGGACTTTGCAAACTGGCTATGCGCGTTACTCAACGAACTGGGCGGCAAATCCGAATCGTTGCTGGACGAGCAGGACTGGGAGTGGCTCAATGCGATCGATCGTCCCTTCAGAAGGACGGCACGCCATGCCTGATATCAAGACACTCCCCACGATTTCTACCGTCGTTCCTTTTCATAACGAGGAACCTAATGTCGTCGAACTGTATGGCCGCCTGCGAGGTGTCATGGAGGAGCTCGGTCGTAGTTACCAGTTCGTCTTTGTCGATGATGGCAGCAGAGATCTTACTTACAAGTTGCTTAAGGAACTCGCCGAAATCGACCCTCACGTAATCGCCGTTCGGTTGCGTCGAAACTTCGGCCAGACCGCAGCGCTCGCTGCTGGATTCGCGCACAGCACTGGCGAATATGTGATCGCCATGGATGGCGACCTTCAGCATGATCCAGCAGAGATTCCAGTTTTTCTGGCAAAGATCGAGGAGGGCTACGACATCGTGAGTGGGTGGCGCAGCCACCGCATCGACAATTTGTGGCTCCGGAAGATTCCTTCCCGCTGTGCCAATTGGCTCATGGCCAAGCTCAGCGGCGTCAACATCCACGACTTTGGGACAACTTTCAAGGCGTACCGGGGCGACCTGCTGCGGCAACTACCGCTGTATGGCGAAATGCACCGTTTCATCCCGGCTTTGGCTTCGGCCTACGGAGCCTCGATCTGTGAAATACCCATTCAAAACAATCATCGGAAGCACGGCGAATCGCACTACAACATTTCTCGTACGTTCCGTGTATTTTTCGATCTCATGACGATCCGGTTTCTACTGCGCTACATGTCGCGCCCGCTCCACTTCTTCGGCCGGCTGGGGGTCATCAACATGGGTCTAGGTTCAGCGGTTGCACTCTGGCTGCTGATCTGGAAGATCCTTACCGGAATCGACGTGGTGCAGCAACACGGGTTGCTGCTGGTCTTTGCGGCCGTCCTGATATTGGTAGGGCTCCAGCTGGTGGCGCTCGGACTTCTCGGGGAGTTGGAGGTGTGGCAGTACTTCAATCCATCCGCGCGGAAACCTTACGCCGTGTCTGAGGTACGTGATCTGCAGGCCAACCTGAGGGTTCCCACACCGGAAGTGGGTTTATGAACATGCGACCACCGATCAAAACAAGACCATGCAATCGCGTTGGCCCCGCAAACCGGAGCATCTGTGCTGACTGAGACCCAATCTCGTTGCGCTGGCCGGTATCGGGAAGCCGCGATCGTACTCCTACTGACGGCCCTGGCGTTTTCAGTTCGCCTCTACCGGGTCGACTTTAACAGCCTGTCCGAGGATGAGGTGGCCAAATGGGCGGCCGTTCAAGAGTATCGACACGGACACTTTGTCGGCGTCAATAGCGAGCATCCGATGCTGCCCAAGATGCTGGCTTGGGCCGGTCTGACAACGGGTGAACGATGGGGCCGGGTGGCCACGACGCATCACTGGCCTTCACTGAGGCCTGAGGGCTGGCTTCGTCTGCCCAACGTGCTGTTTGGTGCCGCCACCACGGCATTCCTTTTTTTGTTCTGCCGTCGAATGATGGGGATTGCCGGGTCTTTTGCGGCGAGTTTCTTCTGGGCAGTTGCGCCACTGCCAGTCGCGTTGAATCGGCTCACCAAGGAGGAAACGCCGCTCACGTTCTTCACCCTACTGGCTTGTTATTTCTACTGTCGCGCCCATCAGGCAGATGGGGGCCGGACTGCACGGCGATGGTACGACCTTAGCGCAATCAGCTTTGGCCTGAGTCTTGCCTCGCAGTACATTCTTCACCTTCTTGGCTTGAATGCACTTGCCTGGTTTCTTGCCGGAAAAATGGGGCTGAATCGTAAGCCGTCTCAATTCAGCTACGGACGGTTCTTCCTCGTGATATTCCTTACTCTTATTGTCGTGAACCCGGTCATTCTCTCTCCGGCAAACTTCACTGCCATCGTGCATTGGCTCCATCATGACGGGGTCAAGCACAGTGGCTACGATTTCGACGGCAGGCTATATATGAACTTCCCCTCGCGTCTGCTGGCTGGAGTGCCGTGGTTCTACTATCTCTGGCTGGTGCTGTTAAAGACGCCGATTCCAATCCTCATGGCCGTCATTGTCGGCTGCGCACTGCTTTTGCGAGATCGCCGCACACTCGCGTCGTGTTTTTTTCTATCGTTCGGGGTGGTTCAATTAGTCGGCCTGTCTGTCAGTGGAGCCAAGTGGATCCGATATTCACTTCCGCTCCTGCCCTTCCTCTACCTGGCGGGCGGATATGCAGTTCAACAAACGCTGAAGGCGGCGAAAAAAAAGGTCCTATCCCAGGCTCTTGTGAGTCTTGCCGCCGTCATTTTGCTTGGATGGCCGCTCCTGGAATTGCAGTCTTGGGCGCCCTACTATTCGTTCTACCTGAACTCGATTGGCGGGAAACAGAACATCGCACGCTACTTTGCGATGGATGAGGTGTCCGAGTTTGACACGCGCGAGGTAGCGCAAAAGGTATGTCCGTTCGCACCCGCTGCGGCGACGGTAGCAACCGCAAGACCGATGAGCATGGCCTATTACCTGCAGGCCTGCGGGCGCGCGGATCTTCGGATTGTGCCGCTTTACGACACGGATTATGCACCGCGGGACGGAGATCTCATCGTGCTTGAGCCTTCACGCCGTTTCTTTGAGACGCAGAGATTTTTCGATACGTTGGGAAACTCTGGAATGCCGCACAGCGAAGTCCGAGTCGGGCCGGTTTTGGCGAGCACGATCTATCTTTTCGATCCGTCCGTTCCCGGACCAAAGAACAAGCAGGAAGAGATTACGCTAACCCAGTTGCGAAACGTACCGCCTCGGTTCGAGAACGATGCTCAAGGAACCACATCGACAAATACGAGCAAGTTTGAATTTTCAGATATTACCAGGAGACTCATACAATGACTCCACTTTGCCACGCAAGGAAATCTGATGGGCGGTTTGTGCGCGCATTTGCGTTTTTGATCATCGGCTTCCCGGCAGTTGCACAACCGACAAATGTATCTGCACCTCTGAGCGCTGATGAGGTGATGGCACGTGTCGTACAGATGAACGAAGTGCGTGCCAAAGCACTCGAAAGCTACTCCAGTGTTCGCAGCTATCACCTGGAGTGCCACTGTGTGTCACATAAGAAGGCTGACATGATCGTACGCACTGACTACCAGGCGCCGAATAAAAAAGAGTTTAGGATCGTGTCGGAGAGCGGCTCTGGCACGGTGCGGGACCGTGTGTTCAAGAAACTCCTGGATGCGGAACAGGAGTCGATGCGGGATGAGAATCAGCAGCGTTCGGCGATCACACCCGAGAACTATACATTCCAAGTCTCTGATTACGAGAGGACCGATACGGACGAATTCTATGTGCTCGATGCGCAGCCGCGAAGCAAAAACAAATTTCTGTTTCGAGGCCACATTCGGGTGAATGCAAAGGACTTCGCGATAATTCGAGTCGAGGGCGAGCCGGCTGTCAACCCTTCCTGGTGGACTGTCAAAACTGACTTCAAACGTCGCTACCAGAAAATCGGTGACTTCTGGTTGCCAGAATCTAATGAGAGCGAAACGAAGGTGCGCGTTCTTGGCACAGCGGTTCTAAGCATTGAATATCGCGATTACCAGATAACGCGCGCTGGAGGTGCAACAGTAGCCTCGCCCCAAAGTGAACCGCTTGCAACCGCTCTAGCCGCAGCTACAGTGGCAGAAGACTTTTAAAGAGAACATCGACGTGCGCCGCCTTTGTGGTCGGCGCTCCTTCTGATCACTACGGCAGTCCCCTAAGCATAAAGTGCCCCGCCGGCCTTCTCGCAATCTCACGTTCGTAGGCCCAGATGTTGGATCCTTCAGCGCTCCCGGCGAACAGAATGCGCACTGAATTCGCCGACTATCTCCTTCCTGAATCCGGGGCACCGGAAATAAAGGCATCGATCGAGGGTGCAAGGGGCCCTCTCCGCGGCTGCCGACCTTTGCTGGTTTCGACTTCGACATGACATAACGAAGTTGCTTAGACAGTCCGTGCCCAAACCTGCGCTTGGTTATGACCTTTTGACGGCAGCTGCCCTCATGTGGGCAAACGGAATGCGATTTCGATGGCCTAGATCCTTCGCCTGCAAGAAGCTCCACTTGGCCCTTGAAATGCTTTTATCAAGTGCGTTATGGCAACGTGTGACTACCCTTCGGACCTATTTCATCGCATCGCATACCCGACCGTTCAGAGGCCGGCGACGCGAATTGATTTGCGGGTTGCCGCATTGCCGGCGGAAGAGGAAAAGCATCTTCCGGTTCCTTCCAGTCAGCAAGAAACAGTAGAGGGTTCCTTATTTCGCGAAATTGAATCGGGCGCAAAGTTACGACGAAATCCGTGGGCGGGAGCTGGCGCCCTTGCCTTGCAGGTTCTCCTCTTGCTGGCGGCAGTTGTCATTCCGCTGTTTCTCACGGATCCACTCCCCAAGAGGGAAACGCTGACGATGTTGTACTTACAACCGCCGTCGGCCGCGGGTAGCAATGCTACAAAGCTCCAAGCGCCTAAGCTCGCGTCCACATACACCCCGACTATCACTAGCATTCCCGCTCCAGCGAACAAGACGCAAGAAACGCCGCCCCCGCCAGTCACCACAACTGGCGGAGTGACCGGCGGTGTTGCGGGGGGAATGGTCGGCGGAGTTCCCGGCGGAGCGTTTAGCGAGATGCTGAAGAGCGCGCCGAGCGTTCCAGTCTTTGCGACAGCGCCAGTGCCCACGCCGGTTAAGAGAATGCGTATCGCTTCCCGGGTAGCGGAAGCGAACTTGATCCGCGACTTTGCGCCGCAATATCCGGCGGAGGCTGGTAGGGCGAGGATTGAAGGAATCGTAGTGCTGATGGCCGTGATCGACAAGGAAGGCATTGTGAAGGATGTGCGAGTCGAGAGCGGTTTACCAATACTCGCACAAGCCGCTGTCGATGCTGTGAAGCAATGGCGTTACAAGCCGTACTTGGTAGATGGAGAACCGGTGGAAGTTGATTCCCGGATCACAATCAACTTCACCCTTTCCGCGAGCTAGGAGTGTCGACGATGCAGAACAATTCACACACCTCGCCTAACAGGCCTTTGGAAGTGCTGCTGAAACTCACCTACGTATTGGGACTGATTGCGCTGGGCGGAGTGATCGTTGCGGTACCCTTATCTGCCCAGTCTGCTGAATTGGCAAATGCAACAACAGGAAGCATCCTGGGTACGGTGGTCGATACCAGCGACGATCCGATTCCCGGTGCCACCGTAGTCCTTCAAGAGCCGGCCGGCGATCGTCTCACAGTTGTAACAAAGGACAATGGAGGCTTTGCATTCCACGAGGCCAAATCGGGGATCCCCTGTCAGATCACCGTCACTGCTGAAGGATTTGCAGAGTGGACCTCGCCTATTACAGTCGAACCGGGACAGCAGAAAACGCTAGCCGACGTCAAACTTCGCATTTTGGCTGTGCAGCGAGCCGTTACTGTGAGTTATTCCTCGAAAGAGGTTGCTGGTCAGCAGCTCAAGGCTGAAGAACAGCAACGCATTCTCCGCTTTATACCCAATCCCTATGTGGTTTACGAACCTCACCCCGAGCCTCTTACCACGAAGATGAAGTTCAACCTAGCCTACAAAGATCTCATCCATCCAGTTTTCTTCGTTCGCGTCGGTGCGTGGGCCGGCGTCCAGCAGGCCAATGACACCCCTAAGTATCGCCAAGGTGCACAAGGATATGGCGAGCGGTTTGGGGCAGGCCTCGCCGACGCCACTACCGAGGACCTGTTCGGCAACGCCATTCTGCCATCGCTCCTGCATCAGGACCCTCGCTATTTCTACCAGGGCACCGGTACAACATGGTCTAGGGCTCGCCACGCCATCTTAGCTGCATTTGTCTGTAAGGGAGACAATGGAGTGTCGCAGCCGAATTATTCTACGTGGGGCGGCAGTTTAATTGCATCTTCCCTTTCCATGACCTACCTCCCAGATTCAAATCGCGGTCCCGGGCATGTATTCAGAAATTTTGGAATTGGCATGTCCCTGCATGTTGTAAGTAGTGTGGCCCAAGAGTTTTTCTTGGACAAATTCACAAGCAAAGGTAAGCACTAGAACCAGCGTCATAAATGTCTGCGCGGCGGCGTTCGCCGACCTATTTCAAGAAGCCGACTCCATAAAGGGGCAGGCAATTTATGAACGCCCTCCGACTTATCCCTATGGCAGCGCCAGTCAATCGCGCCGGGAGGGAGTTGAGGAAGCTGAGCCCGGACGCCTTCAACGATTCACGGTTCGACACTTCGTGAAGAAGACGAAGATAAATCTTCTCAATAGACAGTTCCCGCCATCCGGTTTTGCAAACGCCTGCCGAAAAGCCGTAATGAGCTATCGCAGATTGATTGATTTATGGCCACTCCAAGTACAGGCCGCGGCTGGATCACACTTCGGCCCTCCGCCCAAATTCGGTCAGTGCCCTTGGCAGGTCAATCGATGTCACCGTCGCACCTCCCGATCCAATTTGTAGAGAGTTATTTTCATCCACTTACACCTGGCCGCTACTGGCAGCCGAAGTGCAAATACGAAGTGCGACCTTCAAATTGCTTGAGGGGATTAGGCCATGCTCGGACAACTGATGAACATCCCGACCGACACACTCATTGACATGCTGTACATAATCCTCGCCGGTGACTTCGCGATTACGGCAACCGATGCGACGGAAATCGAACAAATTCAACGCGAGTTGCAACGTCGCGGCGAGGAGCAATGCTGGAGCTTTCAAGCTGTGAACTGAGAGCAGCATGCGATCGGTTTGTGGATAAGTGTTAACCCACGGCCAAGGCAAACGCTTGCTGAACCCCAAAATGTCGTAAGAGCACAAAGACAAGTTAGGAATGAAAAATGACCTCGCTAACAGGAACTGAAGTACTAGCCGAACCACTGAGCGCCGAAGGGATTGCACGATCAACCGTTGCAGGTGCGCCGCTAGGCGCCGATGAGCTGAATAGAATCGATGCTTTTTGGGGCGCGTGCAAATACCTTGCTCTAGGGATGATCTACCTTCAGGCGAATCCTCTCTTACGCGAACCCCTAAAGCCAGAACATATCAAGAGCCGACTGCTCGGTCATTGGGGCTCAAGCCCAGGGCTCGCCTTCATCTACACCCATCTGAGTCGTCTTATAAAGAGAGACGACCTCGAGATGATGTTTCTCGCAGGCCCGGGGCATGGGGCGCCGGGAGTATTAGCGCCTATATATTTGGAAGGCACGTACAGTGAAATCTATCCGGAGAAAAGCGGGGATGAAAAAGGCCTGCGAGAGTTCTTCAAGCAGTTCTCATTCCCCGGTGGTATTGGCAGCCACTGTACTCCAGAAACACCGGGTTCGATTCATGAAGGAGGTGAACTGGGATATGTCCTCTCGCACGCTTGCGGAGCCGCGTTTGACAATCCCAACCTGATCGTGGCGGCAGTCGTGGGAGACGGCGAGGCCGAAACTGGCCCGCTGGCGACCTCATGGCATATCAGCAAATTTCTGAATCCCATCCGCGATGGAGCTGTGTTACCCATACTTCATCTCAACGGATACAAGATCAACAACCCGACCCTGCTGGCACGGATCACTCACGAAGAACTGGAAAACTTGTTACGCGGGTATGGCTGGAACCCCCACTTTGTGGAGGGATCCGATCACGACAGCATGCATCAGGCGATGGCTGCGACGCTCGAGCGTTGCATTGCCGACATTAAGACCCATCAGGAAGGATGCCGGAAGACGGGCGTTGCTACGCGACCACGCTGGCCGATGGTGGTGTTGCGTTCACCAAAGGGTTGGGGTGCACCGCGGGAGGTGGACGGACATCGGCTCGAAGGCTTCTGGCGCTCGCACCAGGTTCCGTTGACGGACGTCAAGACTAACCCAGAACACCTGCGCATTCTTGAGAACTGGATGCAGTCACTCAAACCCGAAGAACTGTTCGACGAGCATGGCAGGATGTTACCGGAACTGGCCGAAACTATGCCGTCAGGCCGGCGCCGCATGAGTGCGAGTCCGCACGCGAGTGCAGAGCTCAGAAAAAAACTGCGGTTACCTGACTTTCGCGACTATGCCATCAAGATCGACCGCCCAGGAAACATCGAAGTAGAGAATGTGCCGCCGCTAGGTGCGTTTCTGCGGGACATCATGAAATGGAACATGAACGGCTTTCGGGTTTTCGCACCCGACGAGAACACTTCCAACAAGCTGGACGCAATTTACCAGGCTTCGAAGAAATTCTGGATCGCTGAAAGTTTCGCCGAGGACCGTGATGGAACAGAACTAGCTTCGGACGGACGCGTTGTCGAAATGTTGAGCGAGCACACGATGGAAGGCATGCTCGAGGGCTACTTGCTTACCGGTCGCAACGGCTTTCTCTCGTCTTATGAAGCTTTTGTGCACGTGATCGATTCAATGTTCAATCAGCACGCCAAGTGGTTGTCGATCTGTAACAATTTATCTTGGCGCCGCAAGATCGCATCGCTGAACCTTCTTATTACCTCAACCGTGTGGCGTCAGGATCACAATGGCTTTACGCACCAGGATCCGGGGTTCCTGGATGTAGTGCTCAACAAGAGTGCGGCAGTAACCCGCATCTACCTCCCACCCGATGCCAATTGTCTGTTGTCTGTAGCAGATCATTGCCTGCGCTCTGAAAACTACATCAACGTAATTGTCTCTGACAAGCAAAAGCATCTTCAATACCTGGACATCGATGCCGCTATTACGCACTGCACCAAAGGTATCGGTATCTGGAATTGGGCCAGTAATGATGAAGGCCAGGAACCCGATGTTGTTTTTGCCGCCGCGGGCGATATTCCCACCCAGGAAGCCTTGGCCGCGACGGCACTGCTCCGGGAACGATTTTCTGACTTAAAAATCCGATTCATTAACGTGGTTGACTTGTTCAAGCTGCAACCAAGCGCTGAACACCCGCATGGCTTGACGGATGGAGATTTCGATTCTCTGTTTACGACCGACAAGCCGATCATCTTTAATTTCCATGGCTATCCCTGGCTCATTCACCGTCTCGTCTATCGCCGCACAAACCAGCGCAATCTGCATGTGCGCGGCTACAAAGAGAAAGGCAACATCAACACGCCGATGGAGTTGGCAATCAACAACCAGACGGACCGGTTCAGTCTCGCGATCGACGCGATTGACCGCATCCCCAAACTGCAGCGGATCGGCGCGCACGCCAAAGAGGAATTCCGCGGTTGCCAGATCGCATGCCGCCGTCATGCTTACGAGTGCGGAGTCGATAGCCCTGAGATCAGCGGTTGGAAGTGGCCTTACTAAGAACAATGAATGCTATCGTCCAGTTCGTCGTAAGGCATGGTTACCCCATACTGTTTGCTGCCATCTTCGCGCGTCAGATAGGTTTGCCCGTGCCGGCGCCTGGTTTTCTGCTTGCGGCCGGGGCGCTCGCAGCTTCCGGAAAGTTGAACCTCGTCTCCGCGCTGGGTCTGGCTGTCACTGCCTGTGTTCTGGCCGACTGGCTATGGTACGAGGCGGGTCGGGCATGGGGCGACGGGGTCTTGCACTTCATTCACTTTTTCGCGCCCGATCCTCAAGTCGCCGATCGCAGATCGAGAGAGATGTTTGCCCAACATGGGGCTCCGCTTCTAGTGCTGGACAAATTTGTTCCCGGCCTCGACGCGGTAGTGCCACCGCTGGCCGGAACCTCCGGCACCGGTCGTTTGCGTTTCCTCGCTTTGGAGACAGTCAGCGCCAGCTTCTGGTCAACCGGCTACGCCGGATTAGGCTATGTCTTCAGCCATGATCTTGACCGTGCAGCTGCTTATGTTGGCAAAGCGGGAACGCTGTTAACGGGTACCCTATTGGCTGCAGTCGTCATTTACGCGATCCGCAAGATGGTTCGATGGCGTCGCTTGAGGGGTAACCCTCGAGTTGCGCGGATCACACAAGTTACTCTGATGGGACGTGGGCCAGGTCGCCAACGCTCGGAAATCTTTGGAGGAGTCGATCATGAATACTAATGCTGCCGCAAAGCGGCAAACAGTGCCGGAAACGGAGAAACTCATCGCAAAGTACGGATGTGGTCCCGTGCACTTCTCCGGAAGGGACGAAGCACTGTATGAACGGCATTTGCTGTTCGACAGCGGAGTAGATCTGGCAGCGGCGACGGCGCGCGATCGGTTCGAGGCCCTTGCGCGGTCGGTGCGTGACATTCTATCTCAGCGATGGCTCTTAACAGAGAAGACCTACGAAGAACAAAATCTTAAGCGGCTCTACTATCTTTCGATGGAGTTTCTCATCGGCCGCTCACTCGCAAACAACATTGTGAATCTTCTGCTCTCTCCACTCACGAACCAGTTCATCGAGGACAAGAAACTCGATCTGCTCGAGATTTTGGAGCAGGAGCCCGATGCGGGACTCGGCAACGGCGGCCTGGGACGCCTGGCGGCCTGCTTCATTGAATCGGCCGCGACGCTGCAACTACCGGCGATGGGATACGGATTGCGCTATGAATACGGCATCTTCAGGCAATCGATCCAGAACGGATGGCAACAGGAGACGCCGGATAACTGGCTCCGTTCTCCCGATCCGTGGGAGATCGCTCGCCCCAATGAGAAGGTGGAAGTCAGCTTGGGTTGCTCGTTCGAACTCAGCGGAGGCAGCCTGCGCCCCGTGCCTGGACGTCCATCGACTCTGATCGGCATCCCGTTCGACCGTCCTGTGATCGGGTATGGCGGTTCCACGATCAACACGCTCCGTCTTTGGGCCGCGGCCGCTCCGGACTTCTTCAACTTTGAAGAGTTCTCGCACGGTGATTTCGTAGAAGCATTTACTCAGACCCTGGGGGCCGAAACCTTGACCCGCGTTCTCTATCCCGATGATTCAGGATTCAGGGGGCAAGCTCTACGCCTGTTGCAGGAGTACTTTCTTGTTGCCTGCTCGCTGGCAGATGCGGTTCGCCGCTTTCAACGCTCCAACTCGGATTGGAGCTCGTTTGCAGACAAAGCGGCGATTCAGATGAATGATACCCACCCCTCTCTGGCGGTGCCGGAACTCATGCGAATCCTGGTTGATCAGGTGCACCTTGAATGGGATGAAGCCTGGCACATCACGCAGAACACGCTGGCGTACACCAATCACACCTTGTTGCCCGAGGCGCTTGAAAAATGGCCCGTGGCTTGGTTTGAAGAAATGCTGCCCCGGCAACTCGAAATCATCTACGAGATCAATCGCCGTTTTCTAGGCAATGTTCGCGGAAGTTTTCCGGGCGACCAAGAACGGATTCAGCGCGTGAGTCTTATCGAAGATGGTGAGCCCGGGACCAGGAAAGTTCGTATGGCCAATCTGGCGGTCGTAGGTTCTCACAGCACCAACGGGGTGGCAGAGATTCACTCCAAGCTGTTGCGTGAGACCACGCTCAAAGACCTGGCGGAAATCTTTCCGGAACGTTTCAACAACAAAACGAATGGAGTCACACCCCGGCGCTGGCTGCAATTATGCAATCCTGGACTTTCTGGACTTATCACTGATGCCATTGAAGATGCCTGGATCCGTGATTTAAGCGAATTAAGCAAGCTCAAAGCATTCACCGAGGACAATGGCTTCCGTGATGACTTCCGCAAGGCGAAGCGAAATGCCAAGCAACAATTCTGCGATTGGCTCCACTGGTCGACGGGGCAGACCGTTGATCCGGAATCGATTTTCGATTGCCAGGTCAAACGCATTCACGAGTACAAACGCCAATTCCTCAATGCACTGCGGATCGTTGTGCTCTACAACCGGCTGTGCCAGGACCCGGGGCTCAACCCGTACCCCCGTACGTTCTTTTTCGCCGGCAAAGCTGCGCCTGCCTACCGGCTCGCCAAGGTGATCATCAAGTTCATTAACAATCTGGCTGCAACCATTGACGGCGACCCCGCAGTGCGCGGGCGTCTGAAGGTCGTATTCCTGCCCGACTACTGCGTCTCGCTTGCAGAGCACCTCATTCCCGCCAGTGAGGTCTCCAACCAGATCTCGACGGCAGGCTATGAAGCCAGTGGCACTAGCAACATGAAGTTCATGATGAACGGCGCCTTGACGATCGGTACACGCGACGGCGCGACGATTGAGATGGCAGCAGAGGCGGGCGAGGAGAACTTCTTCCTCTTCGGTTTAACGGCTGAGCAGGTGATTGGCAGTCGCGGATGGTACAACCCGCGCTGGCACTACGAACACGATCCGGAGACCCGTCAAGCCCTGGACTTGATTTTCTCGGACTATTTCAGTCGCTACGAGCCGGGCGTCTTCGAACCTTTGCGCGAAATGTTGCTGACGCACGGCGATCACTACATGCACTTGGCGGACCTGAACTCATACCTCACGGCAGACGCGCAGCTGACCGCGTTATACGCCGATTCCGACGAGTGGGCACGCAAGGCCATCTTGAACGTGGCGGGCTCGGGGAAGTTCTCCAGCGACCGCACCATCGCCGAATACGCAGCAGAAGTCTGGCATGTACGGCCATGTCCAATGCCAGAGAAAGCGTAAAAGAGGACGCGGACATAAAGAAAAGGAGAGCCGCGTCCAATGGGTAAGGCCAGCGTGGGGTCCTGGTCGTTTCGTAGGAAGAGAACCATGCAGCGTTTCCGAATGAGGAAAAGCACTGCACTTATTGGTTTCGTCGCCGCGTACCTGCTGCTCTGCTCCGCCCAGCCTTTTCAGCCCGCACCGACACTGTATCGCTCCAAGCCAGTGGACGTGCCGCCGTGGGCAGAGCAGGGGAATTTTCGTTTCATCCGGCTGGACGGCGGACGAATCGAGAGTTGGAAGTCCGCGCGAACCTGGTGGGGCGAGAGGTTCAACGTCGAAGAAAAGGACGTGCTGGCTCACATCTATGACCGCGATTTCGAGCAAATGCTCGGCTTGCTCAAGCAGGCGGAGTTCAACTGGATCTGGGTTACCTGGAGCAGCGGCTGGTCGCTGAAGGACGAGGAAGAGAACCGGGAGAACCTGAAGAGGGTAATCGCCCGCTGCCATGAGAACGGCATCCATGTCTCGGCTTACCTGTCGGCTTCCAACATGTTCTGGAAGAGCGCCTACCGCGACGATCCGGAAACCAAGAAATACGGCCTGTGGAAGTACGGCATCCCCATGTTCTACGCCGGCCCGACCAAGACCGATCCGCAGATCTCATGGAAGCGCCGACTGGCCGACGCGCGCGAGCCGGGCTGGCGGGCCTATCTCTTGAAGAAGGCGGAGCTAGCGGTGGACGCGGGCGTGGACGCGATCGCCTGGGACAACATGATCGGTTACAACGACGGCCTAGCCCAGTTGCTCGATGACACTCAGCGGATGGCGGAACGGAAGGCGCGGGAGACCGGCCGGCCCAAGGTCATGGTTTATGCGAATGTGCACATTGCCCCGGACCGGTTTGCGATGAATGATATTAACGAGGTGGTCTGGGAGGAGGACGGAAAGGACACTCCAGGTGTGTGGAACGGTAAATGGCAGGTGGCCAATGCGCGCAAGATCAAATTCCTGAGCGGCGAGAAGCAGCTTTGGCAGCCGCTGATGTATGAGAACGACATTTACCACTGCGGCCACCGCGAACTCTGCATCCCCAGCCCGTCCGAGCAGAAACTTTCCATCGCCGAGGATTATGCGTTCGGGGCGGCCACCTCGCGCAACATCGAGGGTCGATTCCTCTCCGCGCTGATTAAGGGCAAGCCGCGGGCCCGGGAGGCGTGGACGGCCATCGCCCAATACAACCATTTCCTGGCCGAGCATGGGGAGCTGTATCACCAGGTAGAGCCGGCGGCGCGCATCGCATTGATTTCCGCGGAGCCACACAACCCGCTGGCCGACGAATTCCTCAAGCAAAGCGTCTTCTTCGAAACCAAGGTATTCGCGCATCTGGACAAGGGAGTCCCACTGGACCGGTTCAAAGTGTTAGTAATGCCTGCTAACCTGCCCAAGCTCAGCAACCAGCAAAAGACCCGGCTGGATGCGTTCACCGCCGGCGGCGGTGTCATCATCAAGGTGGGAAAGGCGGGGGCGGGAATCGCGGCGCGCGCCGAAGCCGCGGCTGGAGGGCCTCGCCTCAGCTTGGAGCCGCGCGGTTACGTGCTGGGCCAGTTGACTCGGAAACCCGACGGTCGGACTTTGATCCTCCACTTGCTCAACTACGATCACGAGGTACCGGCAGAGAACGTGAAAGTCGGGCTGCAGCTGAACGGACTGGTCGATCTTCGGGAAGCCAAGGACCTGAGCCAATGGGAAGTGAAAGTCCTTTCGCCGGACACGCCACAGCCTCAGTTCACCGGCCTCTCTCTGCACGGCTGCGTCGCCGAATTCGTCCTGGACCGGATCGAGCACTATACCGTGGTGATTTTCTCGCCCAATCCGGGGCCGTAGTTTTATCGACCAGCCTGGGCATCCCGTGTCACTGCCTGTGCCACAAATCTTCCCATAGATACATAAATTAGAGATGAATGGGTTGGGACTCAAAATCCGCTGAGGTTCAACTCTCGTGGGGGTTCAACTCCCTCCCGGCACCACACATCTCAGCAATCTCTTAATTTCATCCACAATTTCAACCCCGGAATCATGACGATGCGAGGTCGCTGCCGATAATCCTGCTCTCGATCACTTGAGTTGGTTGCGCTGCTGATCGGCTTATAGATAAGGATGAACCAGCCCGGAACCGCGGGCGTGGAAAGTGTTCAGACCCAGCGCAAAGGCACGGTGCAAGACTGGGCAAATGATAGGGGCAACATAGGGGCAGACACGATTACGATTTGCTCTGCTTAAGAACAATGCGTTACTCTTTGCGCCGCGCAATGTCTTTAGATTCTGTTGATGGTGGCACTCATAACCCAACGGTCGATGATTCTCCCTGAACTAGCGATTGCCGCGCTATCGACGCATTCCGGACCTCTGCGATTGGGCGCAGTCGCCTAGGATCATGTACTCCCCGATGGGCAGCACAATTCCTTCGTGAAGCGCCAGCCTGAAACATTCGTCGGGATCAATGTCCAGCGCCGAAAATTGCATGTCGAACAGCGTTCGATCTCCATCCCACACGGTGGAATGCTTGTCGGAGCTGATAATTCGCCATGCATCGACAGGTTCCACTGGCAACATCCCTGGCTTGAACTCTTGCCCCCAGCGGCCAAACGTGTACCTGTTGAAGTCGTCGATCAGCACGCGATTAAACTCCAAGTCGTCTAGGTGCGGGACGACCCGCTTGGTCCAATGACGCTTGAAGTCGAAGTACCGAATCCCTGTCTTCATGACCGTTTCAAGGCACGAATCTTGGCCAGAATTATCCGCTCGCCAGCGAGAGTACAGAGGCAAGAGGACCATCGTCGAATCACCCACGGCAATCACCCATGCTCGTCGGTACTATCGCGTGCTTCCCAGTGTTTGGCAGTCCCACGGCAACCATTGAAGTTGTTGGAAACACTGGAAATCCGAGTCTGAAAAGGCTGGCGTCGGCGGTTCAACTCCGTCCCTGGCCACCACATTTCAAAGCAGTTAACTCCACTTTTCATTTTCCGTATTACCCGCAGTTTACCCGCAGTTGCGCCGCACTACTGCACCAAATCCATGCATATGCCTGGCGGAGTCCGGGAGCACTCAGATCCCAGTCTCGGCGGATTTCATTCGACACCGCGCGCAGGTCGTGCCAAAGATCGATGACCGATGGACGCCTCTAGAAACCAGTAGCCGTTATAGTCTTTCCGCTATAAATCTTTAAAGATCCAGAGTGACACCCGCGCTTGGCTGGGAACAGCATACGAGCACGTTCCCGGGAGCGGGCCTCTCCAACGGCTCGGGATTGTAAGTAACCGATCCGCCAATCAGACCAGTCAGGCAGGTATGACAGACTCCAGTCCGGCACGACCATCTGACCGGAACGTCGCACGCTTCCGCCAGTTCAAGCAAACTGGCAAACTTACCATCCCAAGCGGCGGTAATCCCGCTACGCGCGAATGAGACCGGGGGGCCTGATCCGGACGGCCCTTGTGGCAGGTGAGGAGCGTGATCAACCTGCGCCATACCAGGGGTAATAGCTTCGAGAGAACCGAAGATTTCCGTGTGCACATTCCCGGCGAGCACACCCCAGTTTCGCAACCCATCGCGCATGTTCTGCAAGAATGAAGTTGGACCACACAGGTAGAAGTCACCATCCCGTGACACGCCAATTCTCTCCAGCAATGCTGTCTCAATGTGTCCGGGAGCATCGAAGTCTGCCCCGACTCGGTCGATGGCATCGGGCCTGCTGTACACGATGTAGCCTCGCCCGCGAGAGAGCTGTTTCAGCAGTGAACGCGATTCTTCTGCAAATGGATGGTCGACGCGATTGCGCGCTCCATAGATCCACCAGATCTCTCGTTGCGATCTTTCAGCGGCGAGCGTGTGCAGCATCGACATCACGGGCGTTGCGCCCACTCCAGCGCTTAGCAGAACCACAGGATTCTGTCCGGGACGGAGAGTAAAGCTTCCGCGCGGCGCACTAACATCCAATAGATCGCCTTCTCGCACACGGCTGCACAGAAATGAACTTCCAATCCCATTCAATTCGCTCTTGACGCTGATTCGGAAATGATCGGCTGCGGGCAGGTCAGACAACGAATAGCTGCGAAGAACCGGCGGTTTGTCCGGATCCTTGTCCGGATCAATGAGCAACCGCAAGACCACAAATTGACCCGCCTGGAAGACGGGAAGATGTTGCCCATCGATTGGCGACAAAATGAAGGAAGTTACGTTATCGCTTTCCTTGTGAATATTCGCGACTCGCATCTGTCGAAATCCGGGCCATGCTGGCGCTTGTTCCTCATAGGCGAGTCCCGGATTCCCCACCGTAGTTTTTGAGCTCAAGTCTTGTCGGAGCATTGCTTGGAACGAACTCTGCCAACCCTTGCTAAGTGCAGGAATCCGCAGCGCGCGTTGCAGTTGCTCGCTGGAATGTCCCGGCAAATACAGGAGGGCGTCGACCTCGGCCACACTGATTCGCTCCGGGCCGTCAGCAATTTTTACGATGTCATCGCCGGCGCCAACTTCTCCCTCCTGCAACACGCGAAAGTAAAATCCTGGTCGTCGATGTGCCACGAGAAGCGCCGCCATACGACGTTCATTCATCCGGATGCCCACGCGGTAGCACGTTACGCGTGGCTGTGTCACTTCAAATATCGCGTCACCGATGCGGTATCGATCGCCAATGTAGACCTCGTCATCAGAAAGTCCCTCAACAGTGAAGTTTTCTCCGAACTGGCCAAAGATGAAGTCATTACGTCCGAGAAAGCGTTCCCAGTAGTGATAGGCGTCCATCTGATAAACAAAAACGGCGCGGTGCTCCCCGCCATGACCGGCGAGATCGGCCTGCGCATCACCATCGATATCGAGCTTGCGCACCATTCGCCGTCCATCAACTGGAGATTTCCAGACTGACGTTCGGACCGTTTTGCCGTTCCATGTCACGTCGCGCGGAAGGCCGACATTTACTGAAAGCAATCGGGGCATTCGTGCCTTGCCGAGGTCCAGCGTGTAGTTAGCGTCCTTGTTATTTTTCGTGCAGCGGACAGCTTCTGCGTAGCCAGCGTCCAGAAGAAACTCAGAATAATCTGTGGACGGGCGGGACGTTCACTGGTTGTTCGCTCCCCGTCCGGAATCGTCGGGCACTTCATCAGGATGGAAACTAGGGTTATTCCCGTCTGTCCCCAGGTTCCCCCAGCTTCCCCCGGCCGAGCCTTAACCGTAAGTGAGGTCGGTGCTCTGCCCGACTTCGATGATGTAGCCGTCAGGATCGCGGATGTAGCAGCGAATCTCGCCGTACTTCGGTATCGGCTCCGTGATGAATTCGGCTCCGCGACTTTTCCATAATTTGTAGCAAGCTTGAATATCCGCAACCCGGAAATTCATAAAGCTGTTGATGTGATTCGGGTCGGGAACGCTGAGCGTTACCGTCGGCTTATCCGCTGTCGGCCCGCCCCCAACGTTCAGAATCATCCAGATATTGGCAAGCAGAAGGTACGCAGGCGCGTTGCCGTCACCCAGGGTCAGAATGCGAGCGCCGAAGACCTTTTCGTAGTAGCGAGCCGATCGCTCGATGTCGGTGACGGTGAGAAATTGCGCGATGCTGATCCCCTCTCGCGGGGGCATCTCATAGCTCTTCTGTTCGATTTGTACGCTGTTCGTTGACATTGACATCTCCAATTCCGATCAACAGTGGTCATCCGCTGATTCTGGTTCGTTCGTATTCATACCTGCTGCCCATTAAGCCTGACGAGAAAAGGAAAAACAATTGGACGAAGGTATTGCGCGATACTTTGGCATCGTTTGCGACGAGTTGTCCAATAAGGCCGTTATCCGTCCAATCATGGGAATATTGTACTGCCCGCCCGTTGCTGCGACGTGCTGGCGCACGAAAAGCGAAAGCCATACAATGGGAGAAGAGGAAAAGAAAGATGGTGATAACGATCCACTGCGCCAATCCTAGATGCGAGGCCTATAAGAAACCTGTCAAATACACGTTTGCTTACCTGCGCCGCAGCAAGGCATGTGTAGTCTGCGGCGGCCTAATGGTAGACGGCGAGAGATCAAACGATGATTTCAAGAATGGCCGCAAACGTGTTGGCCGCAGGCGTGTCGGCAAGGCACTCGTTGTTCGGGGCCACTATAAGCAGACAAGCTCCAAGAAGAAGAGAAAAAGCCCGGCTAGGAAGCGAACAAGTTACAAGCGGTAATGGCACAATTGGCTTCGGCAGACCTGGATGAAGGATTCGCCACAGATCGTCAGGCAGCATTTTGTTCCTGCCAGCTACCTTGCGCGCTTTACGCTTGAAGGCGAACGCAACTCGCCATTTTTCGTGCATTCTCCTGATGGCGCACCCATGCGTGGAGACATCCCAGACCATGTCGGCTTCGAGCGACACTACCACGATATAAATGTTCCAGGCTTCCGACCGGATCATCTTGAGTTTGAGTTTCAGAAGATCGAAGGACGAGCCTGTGCGCTTTTCAAAACATTGTCTGCCACTCCGGGCCGGGCTTTATTGACTGAGGACGAAAAGGAAACTGTCCTTTTCTTCTTTGCAGTGCAAGCAGGTCGTGTTCCTCAAGCAAAGGACAAATACGAAAAATTGATCGTTGATGCTGCGCGCAATTTCATGGAGGCATTGGCTCATCGGCCCGAATTTTTCAGTAGGGCGATGGCAGCAGCGAAGCGACAGGGAATTGAGGTTGACCCAATCGAGCGCGAACGACTTCTTGAAGCGGTAGACGGCGGACACATCATCCCATATGCCGACAAAACACAGGTCTCGGTTGGTATTCTGCGTCTAGCTTATGCCGTTTTGGATCAAGTCGACGGAATGCACTACACGCTCTTGTATTCCAACGGTCCTGATTGGTTTGTGTGTTCCGATTATCCCGCTGGTATTTTCTTTTCGGTGTCGGCGGGAGACACATTGGAGGATCCCACAAACATCGAGAATCCAACAATCCAGTTTCTAACGAAGTCGAAGACGATCTACATGCCGCTCGCATACAACGTGGCTCTCATGATTCATCAACATGACAACCGACCTATCGCTCTGACGGCAGACCAGCACATGGTTGCGATAGTGAACACGGCCACAATCAGCCATGCGCGACGGTTCATTTGTTCACCGACCGGGGATTTTGTGTGTGTTCTACCGGATCATCGGTTAGGCAACGCGAGAGAAGCCGTGGAAGCGCTCATGTCGTTTGCTTCAAATGAGGCGTGACCCGTTCGCGCGAGGAAACCTTCGCATCAGCGGCCGATGTGGCTTATGGCTGCGGGAATCCGAACATCAACCACGACTGATTGGCTACCCAATGCGGGTACAGCTCCGTCATCTGGTCGAACAGTTCCTGGTCGGACGTCCCTGTTTTCTGCAGCCGCTCGAAGTCTTGCAGGTAACGCATGATGCGCAATTCGTGGCCCTCGAGAGTGAACGTGTTTTGCTCATAGGGCTCAGGTGGAACCAACTTAGTGGGCACTTGCCCGGGAAACATCCGGCGGGCTAGCCGCTCCACTGTGGGAGTGAAAGACATCTGCATGGCGTTCATCGTCTTGGGCGTTGCTATCGCCCGAGCGCCCGGGAAACGGTCGAGCAGAATGCTCAGACCGTAGAAGTGGTCGAAATGGGCGTGCGTTATATAAATGGTCTCCAGGTTGCGGTTGTGCAGAGCAACCCAAGCCGCCAGAGCCTCGGCCTCAGCCACTGTCCCCATTGCGTCTACGAGCACCGCGTCGTACTCGCCGAAGATTAAAGTCGACGTGATCGGGTCAAAGGCGAGCGCTTCGCCGAAGGGCTTTGGCCGCTCGCCTACCATGGTCTTTCCCGGGGCGGTAAAAACGTTGACACCAAGCGTGTTCGGTGTGATGGGGGCGGTCATGTGCGTGGTCACCTTAAGCTCATATGGTGCTCGCTTCTATGCCTGAACCTAGGGCCGGTGCCCCTTTCAAGCCGTCTTTTGGCTTGAGTGGGGCAGTTCCCTTTCCGCTCGAACCTTGGCCTCCATTTTTCATCACACTTTTCTCGTACCACCATCACAGACAGGCGCCACAATCGGTGCGACAATTCCACGACAATGCACCATAGGGAAGTGCGCCGTCTCCAGAGACAAACGCATTTCCTGCGTTAAACCTTTTCGCAGTTCTTTGACAAAAAATGCAACCAGCCAGCACTTCGCAAGTGCACGCCAATCGGCGAAATTCCAAGCTAAGTCTTATCTTTTGAATACTTTGCCTTTAAGCGACTTATTATCATCGACTTAACTCATTTAGGGGGAGGGGGGGTACCCCCACAAATTGCCCAAATTTTGTCGATCGATCACCCCAGCAACTGGCCCGCGAGCCAGTAATCGACACTGAACTTTCCCGGACCCGAGCAGATCAGCCAGATAAAGAAGAGCACGTACAGGACTTCCGGAAGGTAGAGGAGATCGTCGAGCCAGCGAAGAGGCGAAAGTCCTTGAGGCAATGTCGAAACCGCGCTGGTCACGGTGGCGACAATCATATCGATCAGTAAAGCCACGCAGGCTGGGCTCGAAAGAAACCCCACCGTCACCAAGGATCCACCAACGAACTCGACACCTGCCACGAAGTAAGCCGTCTGGCGGGGAAACGGGACTTTGGCCTGAACGAGCGTGTCGTAAACAGGTTTCGTGCCGCCAGCGACAAACAATTTATTTCCGCCGGAGATAGCGAAGAACAGTCCGATCGAAACGCGTACCAGCAGGATGGCACATTGTTCCCAACCACTGCTACCCAACAGCGCAAACTGGACCAACCGTTTCCAATCCATCTCTTGTTCCTCCATTCAAGGCGAGCGAATTCTCGCGCTCGGGATTACTTGTCCATCTGTTCGACCCATTGAGCGCGAAATGCGGGAGCCGGGAATGGATCCGCAAAGTACTGTGTTTCCCGCGCAACCTTATCGCCCCTGAACTCCATGATGCTCACGGTGTAGGACGGCTTGCCGTCGTATGTCAGGATGAATTCGGTGACCCAAAGATCACCACCGCCAATGATTCGTCGGATAGTAAACCGCTTTTTGTTCGGCTGACTAGCGCGTTGGCCCTGTATGTTGCGTCGACCGCGGGTACGCTCGCCTGACTGCGGGTATTCCAGCACCGCGTCCTCGTGATAGATGAGGTGCTCAGTTTCAAAATCGTTGGCATCGGACGCCTCCCAATGCTGATCCAGGACCGCACGGATCTCTTGATCTCGCGCTCCAGAATACTGCTCCTTCTTTTGTTGGTCGTTCATCTTGAGCCCTCAATTTGACAGCAAGCTAAATGCTTTAGCGGAATCGGAGTGTACGACTCGTCAAGTCGCGCTGTTTCTTCGATCACCCCAGAGTCTGGACCGCGTCAAAGCGCCTAACTCACGACTAAGTTGGGAACCCGTCCGCCATCCACTTGGCGAATAGTTCAATCCGAGACTGCTGCCAAGGACCTTCTCCTTTTGGTGGCGGGGGCGGCATTACAGCGCCGCCGATTCCACGAATGCGATCATAGATGGCGCCTGCGTGCTTTTTGAACGTCATCGTAACTGGCAAGGTTGAACGCCTTGCTCATGCCTTTAATGTCTCGCTCTGTAAAGAGCGGGCGAATGTCCTTTTGAAAGCTCGTCGTTGTCATTGTTGCGCCTCACAGGTGTCGAATTATACGGAAACTGCGATCTTGGGGGCTGGATGCTCCGCCCGATATTGAATTGTCTTGCGGCTACCAACGGCGAGCCGGAGCGGCACCATCCACGTGGAGTATCTCTCCGCTCACATGCCCTGCCTGTGCCAGGTAAAGAACGGCATCGACAACATCCTTTACCGTTGCCTTTTTCATAGTCGGCTGCAACGTCGAGTCTTTGGCATCATTCCGATGCATCGGTGTATCCACAACGCCGGGGGCCACGGCATTAAAGCGAATGCCATCTTTTGCATACTCGATTGCGAGATTCTGGGTTGCTGAATTCAACCCACCCTTCGTAATCATGGAAATCGAGCCATTTTCGCCGGCGATTGGCCGATCGGCAAGCGCCGCAGTGATGCTCACAACGCATCCTGATTTTTGTTTCAGCATCTCTTTCACCGTGCGCTGAGTTATGTAGAAGAATCCAAGCAGATTAGTCGACACAAGCGCGTCGAAGTCCTCGGTAGTGAAGTCAATGAAAGGCTTTGTTAGAAAGATGCCAGCGTTATTCACCAAAACGTCGATGGTTCCGAAGTTGTTGATTGCTGCCTCGACAGCCAAGGCAGCAGTTTGCGGGTTGCCGATATCGCCTTCGAGCAGAACCAGGCTGCCTGAGATGGTCAGCTTTCGATTGGCGTGACGAGAACGTCGCGACGACGTTATAACCTTCTCTCAGAAACCCTTCGACCAAACCCGATCCAATACCCCCCGATGCTCCGGTGATGATTGCCGTTTTCTTGCCCGACATAAATAACCTCTCTTTTTAAAGGTTCGAATCCAATACACAATTGGGTTACCGCCCCTCTCAAAGCGGCTTCATTCCGCCCGCCGCGCCATGACCCTTCGCGTGAAGAATGCACAAATTCTTGTACCAACGCGGCGATCTGATCTGTCGCCGTGTCCAGGTCGTTGCCCCCTTCACATCATTAGGACCCCCCGAAATTGTACCTTTCCGCTGAGCATACGCGCCTAAGCCTCAGCCGCTTGTGACGATCTCGGGGTTAACAAGCATCGGTATACATGCAAGGGGTTCGGTCTCGGCATTAAGGTGCGTCGGATGCTGGCAGCGTTCGAGCAAATGGCGAGCGGCAACGCCACGGGGGACTCTCCGGCGTTAGAACCGCATTTTTGTTGCCAGGGCTAGACTTAACGCTGGAACACTGAGGCCCGAACCGGAGTCTAAATATGTAAGCGGGAAAATCGTTTTCAGAGCTTTCGATCGAAACCTCGGATCGGGACTTCGGATCGCAACTCGGAAAGTATTTGCGGTCAAAAATTAAGGCTCCCGCATGGGGCCGCAGTCACTCTATAATTGAGGGCAACGCCGCTATGGCGGGAGCTACTACATTGGGCGATCTTGCCACCGTACTCGGGGCCCGAACTGAAGAGTCTGCCGTCATTGCTGAATTGAAGGCGGGCTCAGAACAGGCCTACGCTTGGCTGATTGGCCAGTTTCACCAGCCTATCTACGGCCTCATCTACCGCATCCTCAATGATCCCTCCGACGCAGCGGACACTACGCAGGATGTGTTTCTGAAGGTCTTCCGCGGAATGAAACACTTCCACGGCGAGTCTAGTCTGAAAACTTGGATTTATCGCATCGCGCTGCACGAGGCAGCCAATCGGCGCCGCTGGTGGTTCCGGCACAAGGCCCAGGAAACATCCTTTGAGCCCGCCGCAGCTGGCGACTGCGAGTTTTCGGGATCGGAATCGGCAGAAGACCGGTTGGTCGATCCGGGCGAATCGCCCTTCGAGCAGTTTGCCCATACCGAAATCCGCGCAGCCGTGGGGCAGTCTCTGCAACAAGTGCCGGAACCGTATCGGACGGCTCTAATTCTTCGCGACCTCGAAGAGATGTCATACGAAGAGATTGCGGAAGTCCTGGCAATTTCCTTGGGGACCGTGAAGTCGCGAATCACACGCGGACGTGACGCGCTGCGTAAGAGACTGGCGGGATATGTAAGAGAAGTGGGCCCGGAGTTGGGCCTGCTGGCTCCGGACCTTATTTCAGAAGACGAGCAGACTGCTTATGGCCTTTCGGGCAACGCGCGACCAGGCAGCAGAACCCGGGCTTCGCGAGAAGATTCCAGAGAGAATTTGCGGGAAGGTTCCCGTGGTGGTCGACCGGCTGAGGTGACGCCATGAAAAACTTTGTTGGGACAAAGTCTGATTTGACGAAATTTAAATGGACAATATTTGGTGGGACGAAATTTGCTAGGATGAACTCTGGCGGCACGAGTTACGCCGAGACGAACTGCGCTGAAACCAGGAAGTTATTTTCACCTTACCTTGATGGGCGAGTGAGCGGATCGGAGATGCATGCGCTCCGTCTCCATCTCGAACAGTGCGCCAACTGCGCGCGCGAGTATGCTGCCATGCAGCGCTCACAACAGTTGCTGGCCAGTCTCGGTCCGAAAAAGGCTCCGCCCGACCTGGCGTTGAAGTTGCGTCTCGCGATTTCACGCGAGGCCGCCTTGAAGCGGCGTCCGCGATATGAAGGCGTGCTGGTGCGCCTGCAGGATGCCTTGAACGCTTTCATGGTTCCGGCCACAGCCGGACTGGTGAGCGCAATTTTATTTTTCGGACTGTTACTCGGCTTCTTTGCCTTGCCCGCTGAACTGCGAGCCAGCAGCGGAGACGTTCCCCTCATGCTCTACACGGGACCGGAGCTGGAGCGGTCCGCGTTTGGCACTTCGCTCGGCAATGTGGGCGACGATGCGCTCGTGATTGAAGCTGAAGTAGATGCCAACGGGCGCGTGGAGGATTATCACATCCTCTCGCGGCCGGACGAGGCTAAGGCTGTGCTGCCGCAGTTGAAGAATATGCTGATTTTCACCACTTTCCGTCCCGCGCTTTCCATGGGTCGTCCGACGACGGGGAGAGCCGTGCTGTCTTTCTCCAAAATCAGCGTAAAGGGTTAGCTGAGTGAACCGCTCACCGGCCTGTTGTTTGCAGCACGGATGTGCGAATTAACCGAACGGCACTCCTGCGCGAGCAAAGCCAACAATTGGTCCATATGCTCCTCGCGCGTGCGGAAGTTCACTGGATTGATTCGAAACCACGGCTTCCCTTTTAATTCCGTAGTCGAGATCCAGAATTTTCCGCTCTGTTCGACCCGCCTTGCGACCTCGGCATGCAACTCCTTGGATTCTGTTTCATTCAACTCTGCGCCGAGATCTGCGTTTCGATATCGAATGCAAATCGCCGACATGGGCGGATCACTGGCCGCCTCGAAATCAGGATGTTTGAGAACCATAGAATAAAGATGCTTCGCCTGGCGGACATTATTGTCGATCCACTCGCCAATCTGGCTCGCTCCGTAACGCTTGAAGCTCATCCACACCTTGAGCCCGCGAAAACGCCGCGACTGCTCGAAGCTGTGGACGTAATATTGGTGGCGTTCATTTGCCCGATCCAACTCGTCGGTTAAGTACGAGGGCTTCAGCCCAAAAGACGCCGTCAATCGACGATCATCTTTAACCAGGATCGCCCCCGCATCGAGCGGTGCATAGAACCACTTATGCGGATCGATAGTGATTGAGTCGGCCAGCTCCAGACCCTGATCACGCATCGGCCACGCATGGGAGAGCAACATTCCTCCTCCATAAGCGGCATCAACGTGAAGCCACATCCGCTCTCGATCGGCAATCGTCCTCAGCGCGCGAATAGGATCGACCGCGCCCGTGTTCGTGGTGCCAAAGATGCCCACGATGCACAGCGGACGATTGCCGTGACTGCGATCATCCGCAATCGCCGCTTCCAGCGCATCCAGTCTGACTCGGAATTCGGCGTCGGTCGGCAAGGCGCGCAGCGCTGTCCTGCCTAGCAGGCTGCGGAAAAACGGCGGCGGGACCTAAATGCTGTCCAGATTTCGCGATTGTTGTGACTAAGGGGAGAGTTTTGGTTGCATCTGCTGAAGTCTGTAGTCCTTTTCCTGACCAGTCGACACAGTTCGGCATTGGCTTACGTCGCTTGCATCGTCAGGTTTCGCAGGCGGACTAAGTTATAGGCAGCCGCGGCAAAGGTGAAGACCCATCCTACCTTGAAGACTCCACGATGCCGAACCTTCCGCAACAGTGCGATCGTCTTTAGCCATCCGAAGCACTCTTCAACGCGTTTCCTTTTCCTCTGACTGATGGCATATCCGGCGTGCTGCGTCGTACGAGCATCAATGGCGCTCCCACCGGGCCGCTCCAGGTTCTGGGCCACGTGCGGCGTGACCTTCAAGTTTCTGCACTCCGCCACAAAATCCGCCGTGTCATATGCCTTGTCCCCGCCCACGGTCACCTGCTTCGTTCCCGGAATCCGCTCCAGCATCACCAGTGCGGCATCGCGCTCCGCCGTTCCGTTGGCCTCGAACACCTCAGTGTTCACGATCAGTCCGTTGCGGTTCTCCACCAGCAGATTCCCGTTGTAACTCAGCTTCGCTTCCTTGCCCTTGCCTTTGCGTGCCATCTTCGCATCCGGGTCCGTCTTCGATGCGTGCGTCTGGTTCGACCGCCTCTCCCCGTGGAAGTCCACCGTCGCATTGCCAGGATCGTCCGGCGGATCGGCGTTCTTGGCATCCTTGCGTTGATAACTCTTCACACTCGCCCACGCTTCCAGTAGCGTTCCATCCACGGTGAAGTGCTCGTCCGAGAGCAGACTCCGCTCGCGCGCCTGCTGGAGCACGGCTTGGAAGAAAGCCTCGGCAATGTCACCATCGAGCAGGCGCTCGCGGTTCTTGGTGAACACGCTTACATCCCAAATGGCGTCGTCCATGTTCAAGCCCACGAACCAGCGGAACAGCAGGTTATAGTCGAGCTGTTCCATCAACAGCCGTTCGCTGCGCACCGAGTACAGCGCTTGCAGCAAGAGCGCACGCAACAACTTCTCCGGCGCGATCGACGGTCGCCCGGTTTTGGCGTATAGCTTGTGGAATCGTGGTTGCAGTTCTCTTAATGCCTCATCGGTCATGACACGAAGAGGACGCAAGGGATGGTCTTGGGGTACTCGCTGCTCCGGGCTTACGTAGCTGAACACATCCAATTGCTGCTCGTCTTTTCCACGCATGCCTTCTTCTTATCAGGTTGTGCTGTGGAAACAAGAGAGTTTCGTGGTACTGCGTCCGCTGCAAATCGAGTTTTTCCGCAGCCTGCTAGACCAACAGCGTCGACAGCCTTGTCGACCGAAACGTGGCGTTCTTCCGACGCGTACACTGCCCAGCGATCCTTGACTCCTTCTTGCTGTATGCGATCGCCCGAAACCGAGTCGCGGGCCAGCTTCAGGCCTATGAAGTTTGCCGTCATACCGCCGCTAGTGAGGTTGCCTCCGGCCTTCTCGTCGTAACCCGCCAAATCCGTGAACCAGCGAACGGTGCGTCGCTCCATAGCAACGGCAGCGGGACCAATCGTGTAGGCTCCAATATTTTGGTTAAGAGCGGAGCAGATGAAATCGCCAATGATTCCGATGGGGTTGGGCGACGGAGTGATGAGCCCCATATAGCCCGGGTGGCCGACATGCGTGCAATACGGCAAAAGTTTGGCTTCTATCTCCGCCAGCACATTCTCTGGAGGACTGGGGTCCTGTGGCAGGGGCTCGGCAAAGAGTTGCGCCAGCAGGCTTGGTTCGACACTGGGGAAGACCGGTTTTTCTTCGATGTGTTCCAGGTATTCGGCCAGCAGGTCTACCACTCGATGGCCGACTTCGCGAAATTCTCCTGAGTTCATTGGTCCGCCCTGATTCTTTGGTTTGAGGCAACTCGCTAACAGAATATCTTGGACAGCGAATCTGCGCCGACACGAACTCGTGTCGACCTCAAGCTGGACGATGAGACTTTTGCATACTAAACCTCCCTTAATTTCGGACTTGTGCGCCTTGACAGAATAGACGTTGATGAAGTCAAATCGAAAGCTAGTGCTAGTTGCTACTCAGTCGCAACTTTCGCAACTGGCAAATTATGGCTGTAAAGCTGTGCCGGCAAACCATGCTGGCAAACCACGAAAGACAGGAGGCGTTATGCCCGCAGGCGCCGTTGTTGCCAGGGACTCGCATTTAGGAAGATCGAAAACCTCCTCGGCGATTACACGGCCCTCGCTGATGAAAGAACTGGCTGCACGGCGGGTACGGATCACCGCTCAAAGACGCCTGCTGGTGGGCATCATTCAGGACTCGCCTCGACATTTGGACGCGGCGACTCTGCTGCAGATCGCGAGAAAAAAAGATCCGGATATCGATCGCGCGACCGTCTATCGCACCATTGCATTGCTGAAGAATCGCGGGTTGATTGACGAACTGGATCTGATGCACATCGAGGGCGAAAAGCACTATTACGAAGCCAAGACGAATCGCGACCATTGCCACATGGCCTGTTTCCGGTGTGGCGCAATCATGGAATATGCGAGCTCGTCTTTCGAAAAACTGAAAAAGGAAATGATCCAGCAGAGTGGCTTCCAGATTCGGGTTGTGCGGCTGGAAGTAGGCGGAATCTGCAAACAATGCCAGAAGGCGATAAGTTAGATCGTTTTTTTTGGCGAATCTAGATGCGACTTAGTCGCAACTAACTGGTCATACAGAGTTACTGCAAGAAGAACATGTTTAACATGACCCACGACCGCTTTCCTGGCTCGAGGGTTTCGGCTGCCGGAACCGAACCTGCGTTGGGCAGTCGAGCCTGTTGCATGCAAGGCGATAGTTTCGCAAGGATAAAGCAGGGAAGCATGGCGGATGCTCGCGCATTCCGGTTCGCCCTCTTAAGGCGCTTCGGACAAGTTCCGTTGTGTCTTTTGTTCGTGCTGGTTGGCCTTAGCGTGATTTCGTGTGCTGGAGTCGGCGGAAGCGTATCGGGCACAATCAAGGATGCAAGCGGCGCTGTGATTCCGAACGCCGGCGTCAACGCCATCAACGTCGAAACCGGAGTGCAGCATCAGGCCACAACCAACGGTCAGGGATTCTATTCTTTCGCCAACCTTCCCATCGGAAAGTACAACATCGCGATCCAAAAAGCCGGCTTCAAACCCTATCGGCGCACTGGCGTCACGGTTGACGCCAATAGCACGTGGACGGTCGACGCTGTTCTCAAGGTAGGCGATAGGTCTGATGCAGTTACAGTTGCTGAAAGCCAGATAGAGGTTGAAACGACGAGCACGCAAGTGGGTGAGGTCATCACCAGCCAGCGGATGACGGCGGTGCCGCTCAACGGACGGAGTTTTACCGATCTGCTTTCCCTTCAACCGGGAGTTGCTCCAGCCACTTCCCTTACTCCCGATACTGTGCAGGACGTGGGTGCGAGCGCACTGTCTCCCTCCGGAGACTTAAATCCAGGCACGGTTTCGATCAACGGCCAGCGGGAATTCGCCAACAGTTTTCTGGTCAATGGAAGCGATGTTGAAGAAGACGTCAATATGGGGGCGGCAATTGTTCCCAACCTCGATTCGATAGATGAATTTCGCATTCTCACCAATAACTTCGATGCCGAATACGGCGAATTCAGCGGCGGCCAGATCAACGTCGTAACCAAGTCGGGAACGAATGCGTTTCACGGCGACGCATTCGAATTTCTGCGCCATACGGACCTCGACGCGCGCAACTACTTTTCTCCTGCGCGTGGCGTATTCCGGCAAAACCAGTTCGGAGCCACTCTCGGCGGCCCGATTCGAAGGAACAGGATTTTTTTCTTTGGGGATTATCAGGGAACGCGATCGACTCAGGGAGTGGACACCGGAGAGATCCCGGTCCCTTCACTCGAGGACCGCGCCGGCAACTTCCTGGATTCCGCAAATTCGTTCAGTACCGGCACAGACAGCAATGGGAATCCGATTGCCTCCACTGTGAATAGTGCTTGTGCCCCGAACGTGCCCTGCCTGGCCACTACTCTCTACAATTCTCTGGGGTACACCGTGACCAGCACTGAGCCCTTCTACTTCACCGCGTCCATGATCAACCCGGCAACCATCAATCCTGCAACCGGTGCGGGAACACCATTTGGCCACAACTGCACAAGCTACACCGAGTGTGTCTTTCCGAACGCGGTGATTCCTTCGTATGCCTGGTCCGTTCCCGCACAGCGCCTGCTGCAATACGTTCCCTCACCCAATAGTGGCGCCAATCAATTCTCCACTTCGACCTACGACAAGACTTTGCGCGACGATAAAGGCGCTTACCGTCTTGATGCCAATACCGGCTGGGGGTTGATGTCGGCCTATTATTTTGTCGACGATTGGTCGCAGAACAATCCCTACCCAGTCGCGCAAGGCGGAGCGAACGTTCCGGGTTTTAATGCGCTCAACACCGGACGCGCGCAGTTACTTGGCCTCGGCGACACAAAGTCGTTCAGTTCAACTGCTGTAAGCGAATTTCGTTTTAGCTTCTTGCGCGACTCGAATGACCTCGGCAAACCCGTTGGCGGAGTTGGCATCAGTCTGGCTTCCCAGGGCTTCGAGGTAGGTCAAGGCACTCCGGGGATCGTGCCTTTGTCCCCGAAAACGGAGGGGGTCGAGAGTGTTGGGTTCAACAGCTTCACCATCGGAACCAATACCAATGATCTTTCCCAGGTAGGCAACACATTCCAGTGGCTCGAAAACTTCTCCAAGGTAATCAGAACTCACACCATCAAGGCCGGCGCTGAGTTCCACTACGATCAGATCAATGTCAATGCCATCGCGCAGTTCAATGGCAGCTTTCTTTTTTTTGGAAGCGAAACCGGATCTGACTTTGCTGACTTCCTCTTAGGAGCTCCCACGCAGTACAACCAGAGCCAGCTTCAACCTTTTTATGGCCGGAACAAATACGTAGGCACATACGCGCAGGATAGCTGGCGAGTGACGCACACCCTCACGCTGAATTACGGTTTGCGCTGGGATCGGATCGAGCCCTGGTACGAAAAGTATAATCAAATCGCGACCTTCGAGCCGGGCAAGCAGTCGGTCGTTTTTCCTACAGCTCCTGCCGGAATCCTCTATCCCACAGACCCCGGAGTGCCGCGGACACTGGCGCACCCAGGGGATCGCGACTTTGCTCCGCGGGTCGGAATCGCCTATTCGCCCGCCGCTTCAGGCGACGGAATGTTTGCACGAATACTTGGCGGTCCTGGAAAAACCAGCGTAAGAGCGAGTTATGGGTTGTTCTACACCGCGATCGAGGCACTTACACTTGGAGTTATGAGTGCCAATGCCCCCTATGGCACCACTTACACGAGCTCGGCTCCGCCCCTGTTCTCTACGCCATTCATCTCGGCCACAAACGGCCAAAATGTCGGCCAATATTTCCCGGTGACGCTCGCCCCGTTAAACTCCAGCGCGAGCCACCCCGACCCCAACATCGACTGGGCACAGTTTGAACCCATTACGGGTCTTCCAAACTATCCCACCACGAATCGGATTCCGTATACCGAAGAATACATGCTTTCGCTGGAGCGCGGGTTCGGAGCGACTAGCGTGCTCAGTGCGAATTACGTAGGCACACAGGGACATCGGCTGCTGGTGCTCGACGAAGCCAATCCCGGCAATCCGGCACTCTGCCTGGCGTTGAGCAATCCCAACAACCTGGCGGCAGGACAAATCCCATGCGGTCCTTTTGGCGAAGACAGTCAATACGTTACTTCCTCCCATTCGCCTTTTGCGGGGAAGACGTTCTTAGGTACGCGCGGACCGCTGGGCTCAAATTTCGGCAGCGATGCCAACCAGGCGACTATTGGCAACTCCAATTACAACGCGTTGCAGATTACATTGCGCCATAACAGCAAGCGCCTGAGCGTGCTGGCCGGATATACCTACAGCAAGTCCGAAGACCAGTCTTCGAATCTCGGGGAAGAGGTTAATCCAATCAATCCTGCGCTCAGTAGGGCCCTGTCTGCGTTTGATGTGAAGCATAACTTTGTCATCAGCTATAGCTACAAAATTCCGTTCGAGACGCTATTTCGCACCTCAAACCGCTTCAGCACTGGATGGGAGATCTCCGGCATCACGCATTTCACCTCGGGTCTTCCCGTCACTCTCGTCAATTACGGTGATAATTCCCTGCTGGGGGCGGAACCGAATGGCATCAACAACTATGGCGTCGACGAACCGGACTACGCGGGCGGCGCGCTCGATCTGAACCACAATCCGCACAACGGCCATCCTTATTTTAATATCGCTCAATTCAGCGACAATGTCCTGGGAACGCCCGGAACTGCTAAACGGCGCTTCTTTTGCGGGCCGGGAATGAACAACTACGATATGGCCCTAGCCAAGGAGATCCGCATGACGGAATCAAAATCGCTGCAGTTTCGGCTCGAAGGCTTCAATGTCTTTAATCACGCCCAGTTTTTCGGAGCGCAATCCGTCAATGGCAATATCGGCAGTTCCACATTCGGCGAAGTCGTGAGCGCCGACTCGCCGCGCCTGGTTCAACTCGCCGCAAAGTTCCTTTTCTAAGACCGAAGCATGGAAGCACGAAGCATGGAAGCACGAACCCGCGCTCCGATTGACCGCAAATTGACCAGTTCGTACACTACTTCTAGTTCATCCGTATTGTTTTGATAGCCTTTTTTGCTGAGTGTGTGACAAGTTTTACAAGTATGTTTAAGAGCAGAAGGACTTTCCTGAGACGTTGCGGTCGACTGGCTCTCGCTTTCATCTTAATTTCGGGTGTGGCGGTTGGGTTGGGCGCAACCGCGGGGTTGGCGGAAAACAGCATTCCAGTGTCTCTGGAAACCAGCGAGACACTGTTCACCGTGCTCACTGCGATTAATACTTGTGGTTATGATCAGGAGCTCGATATTTCCGATCCGCTGCGCACCCAGATCAGGTCCGAAGTTGCCAAGGCGGCGGAGAAACTTGCCGGCCCTCAGGATGTGATCGGTCCAATGTGCGTTTTCTATCGGCAGCACCAATCGCCGGAACCCGCCCGGAATCTGTCGCATTATGTATCGTTGGCACTCTATCTCGAGGAACCACCGACCTTTGGCTTGAAAGTTAGGGAAGAGGAATTGCCGCCCGATGCCGATGCGGTTGCCGACATCGTGCCGCTGATGAAGGATTTCTATCAGAAGATTGGATTGCATTCCATCTGGGAGCGGCACCGTGCGCGCTATACGGAGCTGACCGACATCTACCATGTGCCGCTGGCCAAGATGACTTTCGACACTGAGATCTATCTGAAAATGCCATCGTCAGGTTACCTGGGACGGCGGTTTACAATCTACTTGGATGCGATGGGCGCACCGGGGCAGACCAACGCGCGCAATTATGGTCCGGATTACTATGTGGTCATTTCGCCGACCACAGGCACGTCGATCAAGCTGCAGCAGATTCGTCATACTTATCTTCATTATCTTCTGGATCCGCTTGCGCTCAAGAACGGCGGAGCCTTTGGCCGCCTCGAACCGCTGCTTGGACCCGTTCAGAATGCTCCGATGGATGAAGCTTTCAAGAGCAGCGTTTCGCTGCTGGTAACGGAATGCCTGATACGCGCGATTGAGGTGCGGATGAGCACTCTTCCGGAGGCGGAGCAAGCTCATAACATCGACGTAGCCGACAAACAAGGTTACGTGCTGACGCCGTATTTTTACGACGCGCTGGGCAAGTTCGATAAAAGCTCGGTGGGTCTGCGCGACGGTTACACCGATCTGGTTGGTTCGATCGAAGTGGGAAAAGAAATGAAGCGGGTGTCGCAGATCAAGTTTGCCAGCGCGGCCGACCCCGAGCTTGTACGCTCGACCGGCCGTCAGGACGAGCACCTTTTGCTGGATGCTGAGCGGCGCCTGGCGGCAGGCGATCGGGAAGGCGCGCAGAAACTGGCGCAGAAGGCGCTCGATCAACAAATCGAAGACTCGGGACGCGCCCTCTTTATCCTGGCGGAAGTGGCGACCGCCAATCGCGATATCGATGGGGCACGCAAATACTTTGAACGGGCGCTGCAGACTGCTCATGAGGTCAAGCTGATCGCATGGTCGCACATTTATCTGGGGCGAATTTTCGATTTGCAAGAAGATCGCCCTGCCGCCGTGGATCAATATCGTGCTGCCTTGGATGCGGCCGGCACGGCTCTTCCCGAGGCCAAGCTGGCGGCGCAGAGGGGCTTGGAGAAACCCTATGAGCCTCCGGTGGCGAAGCAGCCGGAGTAGATTGTTCTTGTAGAGACGCGGCTTGCCGCGTCTCCGGAGACCGGGCAAGAGCCCGTCTCCACCACGGATCGCAGGTTTTGAAATTCGGTGTTATTAGGAGACAACATGAAGAGAGCAGCAGTCATTCTAGGAATATCTCTAGGAATGCTGAGCCTGGGGGTTGGGAATGTGACCGCCCAGACGAGCGGACAACCAGCGCAAGCGGCGGCAGGCGCCGCGGCGCCAGCGGCCAAACGTCCACCGCAAGCCAAGACGCAGCCCGAGTTCGATGCCTGGAAAGCGGCGTCGGCAAACACAGATCCTGCGGCATTGGAGAAAGCGGCCGACGATTTTGCCACGAAGTTCCCCGACAGTGAACTTCGTGTGCTGCTGTATAAAAACGCGATGCGCGCCTATCAGAAAGCCGACAATGCCGAGAAAACCGAGGCCATGGGCCGCAAAGTCCTTGCCTGTGATCCAGACGACCCCGAAGCTTTGGTCGTCGTATCCGAAGTGATCGCAGAAAGAACGCGTGACACGGATATCGACAGAGATCAGCGTTTCGGCGAAGCGACCGCAATGGCGCAGAAAGCGCTCAAGACCATCGACACAGACATCGGCGTGCCCGCCGGAACGCCTCAGGACAAATTGGACGCGTACAAGTCAGGGCTGCGCTCGCAAGCCTATTCGATCATCGGCGCCATCGATTACAAGAAAGAGAATTATGCAGCGGCGCAAGAGGATCTGCAGAAAGCCATCGATGCCTACCCCAGCGACCCGGCCCCTGTAGATGTTCTTCGCTTGGCGTTGGCTCTCGACAAACAGCAGAAGTATCCGGAGGCCCTCAAGTTGGCCGACCGCGCCGTGCAGATGACGCAGGACAACACCCCAATTGGAACTCCGGCCCGTCGCGAGCGGGAGCGCCTGCAACAGCTCACCGGAGCGGCGGCCCCGGCTCAACCGCAGACCCCGCCCAAGAACTAATTGAGGCAGGCATCTTCACCATTGGATCGATGCACTGCATCGTTGCGGCCCTGGATCGTTGGGGCGTCGGGGCGTCGGATCGTTGGGGGCGTCGGGTGGTTGAGGTGGTGTATCAATAATTGAGGACTCCCTGTGTCCCAGTTCGCCATGAAGTCACGCGAGAGCGAAATCAGTGCGCTCGAGGAAAGTCTAGGTCACCACTTCCAACACCAGGAACTTCTCGTCCAGGCGCTTACCCACAGCTCGCAAGCACGCGAGGTGGAAGCGCTGGGTGAGCATGGTGGCGATAATGAGATGCTCGAGTTCCTTGGAGATGCCGTGCTCGGGCTGGTCACCAGCGAGGCACTCTTTCATCGCTTCCCTAAATTTCAGGAAGGTCACCTGTCCAAACTCCGCGCCCATCTGGTTGGGCAGCGGCATCTGTTGCGGGTAGCCGAACAATTGCAGATTGGCCACTACATGCGCCTGGGCCGCGGCGAAGAAAAAAGCGGCGGCCGCAACAAGGCCAGCCTGCTGGTGGACGCCCTGGAAGCGATCCTGGCGGCGCTTTATCTCGATGGCGGCTGGGCGGCATCGCGAGATTTCATCATGCGCGTGATCGTCGAGCCAGAACTGGCGCACATGAACCTCGAGACCAGGGCCATTCCGGTGATGGATTTCAAGTCTGCCTTACAGGAGGCACTGCAGGCGCGAGGCGGAGCGCAGCCGATTTATATCCTGGTCAAAGAAGAAGGACCAGAACACAAAAAGACTTTTACGGTGGAAGTAAGATTGCCGGAGGTCGGAGTAGGACAATTCGTGGGGCGCGCCCAGGGCACAACAAAAAAACGCGCAGAACAGGAAGCCGCGCGGCAAGCCTTGGAGCACTTGGCGTCGTTGCCGGGCGCAAAGCATCCAACTGGAAAGGAAGGCAGCAGCGCATCGTAGTAGTGACACGGCAAAGTGATACGCCTTAGAGACGTGGCTTGCCGCATTTTGGGTCTCCCGCAACATTTGAGGGCCGGGAGACGGGACAAGCCCCGTCTCTACAAACAAAGAAGTATGTCGTGGAGTGAAAAGATTTCCGCTGGAGATTGGCCTGGAACGATTCAATCGGTCGCGGGAACGGTTGTGATTGCCGTGTTTGTGGTTACTTTTCTTGTGCAGGCATTCACCATTCCTTCCGAATCCATGGAACAAACGCTGCTAATCGGCGACTACCTGCTGGTGGATAAATTCTGCTACGGCGGCAGCGCGGGGTGGAACATTCTTTTACCCTACCGGAACGTCCGTCGCGGCGATGTCGTCGTCTTCCATTATCCGATTAATCCAGCGCAGGATTTTGTGAAGCGAGTGGCCGCCGTGCCGGGAGACCGTCTTCGGCTTATCGGAAAGCGAGTCTACGTTAACGGCGCTGTGGTTGATGAGCCCTACGTGCAATACATCACCACACTCCGCAATTCCTATCGCGACGACTTCCCGCGCACTGACACTCCCGATTATGGAGTCGACGCAAGATGGTGGAAAGAGATGCCGAAACTGGTGGAGGACCACCAGTTGATTATTCCCGAGGGGAACTATTTTGTATTGGGTGACAATCGAGACGACAGTCAGGACAGCCGCTACTGGGGCTTTGTGCCGCGCGAGAATATCATCGGCCGCCCGCTCGTGATTTACTGGTCATCGCGCAATTTGAATGATGACCTTCCGCGATCGCCGAGCGTGGGTGATAGACTTTATCACCTTGCCTACGCTGTAACCCATCTGGTTCAGATGACGCGCTGGGAACGCACCCTCAGGCGGGTGCGCTAATGCTAATGACGATACCCGTTACCAGAAAATTCACGGAAATGGATTGTGCACGTGCCGACAAAAGAGAAAGAAAAGATCATCAGCAGCAAAAAGGTTGATGAAAAGCCGGTGGACGAAAAACCGCGCGAAACGACGGTCGAATTTCTGGCTTCGCTCGCGGGTGTGCTGGTCACGGGCTTGTTCATCATTACGTTTATCTTGCAGGCATTCGAAATTCCCTCCAGTTCCATGGAGGACACGCTGCTCATCGGCGACCACGTCTTCGTGAACCGCGAGGTGTTCGCCCCGCCGACGCGTTGGATGGGCCCACTGATGCCGTATCGCAACATACGTCACGGCGACGTGACCGTGTTCTTGTCGCCTGAGCAACAAGGTCTGTTCCTGGTGAAACGGATCATAGGCCTTCCGGGCGATCGCATACACCTGCGCGACGGTGTCGTCTATCGCAACGGCCAGAAACTGGATGAGCCATACGCGCTGCACAAACGGGGAAACTATGACCCTTACCGCGACAATTTTCCCGCCGTGCAGCCTTCGGAAATGGTCAACGTAACCAACCAAAAATGGGCTGCGGAAATGCCTTTGCACATTGAAGGCGGCGATATCGTCGTGCCCCCGGATAGCTATTTTGCCATGGGTGACAACCGTGACAACAGTTACGACAGTCGCTACTGGGGTTTCGTTCCGCGAAAGAATGTGATCGGGCGGCCGATGTTTATCTATTGGTCGTTTATTACGCCGGAAGACCAGTACCAAATGCGCAGTCCTGGCGACCGGCTGGCATTTCTGGCGCACATCGTCATTCACTTCTTTGACGAAACGCGCTGGTCGCGAACTTTTAAGCTGATACGCTGACAAGAAAGTTTTAGACAAATGCCGGACGCAGCAAAAAACGCCGTGAAAGAAGAAGAGCCCGCCGCGGAGGATAGGCCGCGCGAGACGCCAGTGGAATTCTTCGGTTCCTTAGCCGAATTGCTGGTCATCGTCCTCTTCATTATGACGTTCGTTCTACAGAACTTTGAGATTCCGTCCGGTTCGATGGAAGATACTATGCTGATCGGCGATCACGTGTTTGTGAACCGGGAGCAATTTGCGCCTCCGACGCGCTGGCTGGGTCCGCTGCTTCCCTATCGCGACATCCGCCGCAACGACATTGTTGTATTTCTATCGCCAGAAGAACAGGGACTTTTCGTCGTAAAGCGTATCATCGGCATTCCCGGCGACCGCATCCATTTGCGCGATGGCATCGTTTATCGCAACCGCCAGAAACTTGATGAACCCTACGCCCTGCACAAGGTGGGAGATTACAACCCTTACCGTGATAATTTCCCTGCCGTGGCACCCGCGGAGATGTTTGGCGTCGGCAACGAAAAATGGCAGCAGGAATTGCCTTCGCATGTGGAAGGCGGCGATATCGTCGTCCCCGCCGACAGTTACTTTGCCATGGGCGATAACCGCGATGTCAGTTACGACAGCCGTTATTGGGGCTTCATTCCGCGGAAGAACGTGATTGGCCGTCCCCTTTTCATTTACTGGTCCTTTATCACTCCGCCCAATCAGTACCTCAGGCGCAGCGCGGGCGATCGATTGGGATTCATGACGCACATCCTCATTCACTTCTTCGACGGAACGCGCTGGTCCCGTACGCTCAGGATTGTGAAGTGAATTTTCTGAAGTTTCTGCGATCCGGGCGCGGAGTGGCTGCAGTCGCGGCCATAGTGCTGATTCTGTTTCTCTTCCGGCCCGGCGTATACCGGTTGCGAAACCGGATCTCCGCTTCGATTGGAAGCGCTCTCGGCCGCAGGGTCACAATCGACAATGTGCATTTCCATCTGCTGCCCCGGCCGGGCTTTGATCTGGAGGGGTTTATCATCTACGATGACCCCAACTTTAGCGCCGAGCCCATGATTCGAGCCGAGGAGGTTTCCGCTGCCATCCGTTTTCGTTCCCTGTTTCGCGGACGGCTGGAAATCGCCAATTTGAGCGCTACCGAGCCCAGCGTCAACCTGGTGCGCAACGACGCGGGCCGCTGGAACCTGTCCAGCCTGCTGGAGCGCAACGCGCAAATTCCCGCCGCTCCCACGCAGAAATCCGCCTCCGAGCGGCGCCCTGTGTTTCCCTATCTCGAAGCCAGTAGTGCCCGAGTCAATTTCAAAATGGGACAAACGAAGAAGTCCTACGCGCTGATGGATGCCAACGTCGCGCTCTGGCAAGACTCCGAGAATTCATGGGCCGCGCGCATCAAGGCTGAGCCCGTGCGCACGGATTTTAATCTTACCGATACCGGGCTTCTCCAGATCAACGCCACATGGCAGCGCGCCTCCAACTTGCGGCAAACCCCGCTCGAGATCGCCGTGCGTTGGCAGAATGGGCAGCTCGGACAAATCACGCAGTTGCTCACCGGAAAAGATCGGGGATGGCGCGGCGGGGTTGACTTTTCGGCAAAGTTATCGGGCACGCCCGAGCATCTGCGGATCGAAAGCCAGATCGCCGTGGAAGATTTTCATCGCTACGACATAGTTGACACCGAAAACCTGCGCCTGGCAACCGCCTGCTCGGGACGGTACAACGCGGTCGAAAGTTTTATTGACGACCTGCTCTGCGAGTCACCCGTAAACGGCGGCTTACTCCGCCTGCGCGGCGGCGCTGATCTGGGCCCTCTGCCAGAAGCCTACAATCTTGCGCTTGATGCCGAGAAGGTGCCGCTGACCTCGGTGGTTCGACTGCTGCGTCATGCGAAGAAGCAAATCCCCAGCGATCTCACTGCGAGCGGTTTGCTGAACGCTGAATTCCGCGCGCGCCTTCACCAAGATAGTGGAGTGAGGGGCGTCCTCGCCCGTCCAGCAAATCGCGGGGGGAGCGAGTCCACCGGGCTCTCCACTGCGCGCCTTAGTCTGATGCCCCAGTGGACGGGCAGCGGCGCGGCAACCAACGTAACCCTGTCGTCGAATGCGGGAAAGGATGAGATTGCACTCGGAACGCTTCCTCTGACCCTGATTTCACCAAGCACATTGGCCGTCGCCGCGCAGCGGACTAGATCTGTTCACACGACGCCAAAACAGCAGGTACAACCAAGGGACTTGGAGCCCACCGCCCCTCATCTGCGGATCGGGCCAGTGACGGTGGGCATCAACAACTCCGCATCCGTAAACGCTTCCGGATGGATTTCCGGTGCTGGTTATTTCTTTTCTCTACGCGGCGACACAGAATTGAAAAACTTGTTTCGTCTGAACCGCATTCTCGGCTTAACCGTGGCGCGCCCCACGGCAGAAGGTTCCGCGAAGTTAGACGTAAGCATCTCCGGCCCGTGGCAGGGATTCGCCCCTCCTTCAACCTTGGGAATTGCCCAACTCCGAAACGTTCGCGCCGAGATGCACGGTCTGAACGCGCCGATTGAGATTGCCTCGGCCACCATTTCTCTTACCCCTGACCTCGTATTACTGCAGAAGATTTCCGCGCGCACCGGAACCACTCATTGGAGCGGCGGAGTTACAGCCTTGCGTCACTGCATCCCTGCCGACGCGGCTTCTGGAGCGATGCGGGAGCCCACTGCCATCACCTTGCCAGGTGTCGTTCCCAACTGCGTGTTCCAGTTCGATCTCGCAGCCGACCAGCTTTCGACCGGAGATATTGTCGAATGGTTTACGCGGCATCCCGCTAAACGGCCCTGGTACCGCATTTTAACTTCTGAGTCCAGTTCCTCCAATTCAAGTGCCAATTCCGCCGCAGGACTGGATTTTTCGCCCCTGCTTACGATTCAGGCCCGCGGCACCTTGCACGTCGGACGATTCGAATTGAAGAAGCTGCTCGCCACCCAGGTTGTCACCGCCGTCGAAGTCGATCGAGGCAAGATCACACTCAACGCCCTCCGCGCACAACTGCTTCAAGGCACGCATAAGGGCAACTGGATGCTGGATGTGTCGCCCCGTGAGGCGTCCCCTCATGAAGCACAGATGTCCAGTGCCCTGCCTCCATCGGCGCCGAGCCTCGACTTCCGCGGCTCCGGCGCACTGCAGAACATTTCGCTGGAGCAACTAGGCGCGTTAATGAACGATGCCTGGATAACGGGGACGGCGGACGGAGATTTTGAACTCAATGGATCTGGAAACAACTTTCGAGAACTGCCGGCTCGCTCAGAAGGGCAACTGCACTTCTTGATGCGCGATGGCAGCCTGCCGCTTATCGAGATTCCCGGCACCCCAGCGCCTTTTCCGATACATCGCTTCAGCGGTGACCTCAGTCTTAGAAAAGGCGTTTGGAACCTTTCCGAGGGCCGAATCGAATCGCACGACGGCTTTTATCAAGTGGGCGGAACGGCTTCCGCAAGCGGAATTTTCGACTTCGTGTTGAAGCGGGGTGATGAGCAGTCCTGGGCGCTGACGGGAACGCTGGCCAATCCGCAGGTCGCACCGCTAGCCCGTACCGAAGCCGAACAAACAGAAATGAACACAACTGGCGCCAAGCCATAAAAGATCAAATCCACTCACTTAGGAAGATCGGCTTAGGAAGAGGGGGCGAATCGGGGCTGTTCCCAGGCGACGCCAGCCCCGGAGGGACAAGCCAGCTTAGTTAGCCCAGCGCTTCACAGCATGCGGAAAAATGCGCTGTTGCACTTGATTTTGGGTGGCGCAGCGGTTCACCGCTGCGATAAGTAGCTTGTTTCCAATGTGGGCTTTAGCCGCTGAGGTAAGGCTGCCGCGCGGAAAAGAGTTTTTCCGCAAGCTGTTCAGCGCTGGGAAAGACCGGAGAAACCCTTCGAGTCCCGGAGGGACGACCCAAGGGACTCCGCCAGACGACCCCTCAGCTTACTCTTGGCTTTCGCCGGCCGCCGCGCTCTTCGTCTTGGCGAGCGGTTGCTTCAGAGACCGGTTTTCCCGCGCATCGTCTACCGCCGCCCGCAGGTCGACCAGCATCCGCAAAGGTTGGCCCGAGGAGTATTCGGCGTGAAACATCACCTTCCAGGATTGGCAAATCATGCGCAGACGCGAAATAGGTTCCGATGCGGAGAATTGGGCGCGACGGCAATCAATCGTGGAGACGCCTCTGCGATCGAGTTCGCGCAAACCATCCTGAATGGCGTTCAGATCATCCTGCATCAGGCGAAAGAATATCCGCCGGACCATGAAGCTGAAGCGCGCAAAAGCCACCATGGCCGATGGCTCGAAGTAGCGTGCGGCGCTCTGCGTTTTAAGTTTGCGCCCTTGCTCGAGCGCCCCGCAATGCAGCAGGTCGCTCAGACGACGGCAAGACGCCGCAGTCTGGAGGATGCCCTCCAGCGAGTTTAACCATGCGGGAAGCTTTATCATTTGCAATCCCAGCACTGGTTGCAGCACCTGGGCAACATATTCCAGATCTACATCGGCATCTTCCAGGCCAGAAGGCGCGCACAGCGAAAAATACTGCACCATCAGGAAATCCGTCTTGTCGCGGTCACTGGGAGATTTTGCGGTCTTTTGCATGTGATGCCACAAAAGCTGGCGAAGCACGGGCTCACTAGCCAGCGGAGTCGTCTGTAGAAACTGGCGCAACTGGTGCACCTGTATTTGCGAGTCAACTTGCTGAAACCAGGCGGTGGCTTGCTCGACGGACTCGGCCGTGGGCGAGAATTCTTCGTCGACAGGGCAGGTGGAAACATCGACTACAAATTCGCGGACCAATGCAGCGTAAACGGGTTGCAGGGCACAGAGGATGGACCCTTGGTCTTCGACGGACGGCGGGTCTAAAGGTTGAACCGGGGCTTCGGAGGAGCCAGTCATGATTTCACTATCCAATTGGGTACCTTTTCTAGAAAGCGGACAGCTACCGCCGTCCGGTTGGGGTGGTACTGCACGGCGACCACACAACCCTCGGCGCGCAGCAAGCCGTCGTCGCTTTCGACCAAGACTTGATCGGCAAACTCCAGGGGCTGGTCGACAGTAAACAACATTTCGTGAGGCGTTCCGAATTCAATCACCGTGTCCTGAAAAAAAACGGTGTCCGCCCGGCCGTGGATGGCATTGTCCTTGCCGATCGAGAACGGATTACCCTCTTTGTTGCTGTGAGTGCGGCTAAGTTTAATGGGAATCCTCACCGGCAGGGCCTCGGGAAAAAACTTAGCCAAGCGGCTTACGAGGTCTGACTCAAGCGCGCGAGCGGTTGCCTGATTGGCCACTAAAACCCTCAATCCCGGGGGAATTGCGCAGAGGCAGATCTCCTCTCTTCCCGCTTTCGGCAAAACTGCTGGGAGACCTGTTCTGCTTTATCGCCATTTCATAGTGCACGACCTACGCCAAACACTTGGAGGGCATGCCCTTACGAGTAAGCCCAGAAAACAATGGTTTAACGGTCGGACAAGGAGCGGAGTCGGTTAATTGTGTGCTCATGCCGGGGAGGCTCGTCTCAGAATGAGACCCGGGTCTCAGTTCGAATGAGCTGAGTCCTCGCGAGGTGTTTCTGAACCCCTCCCCTTCTTACTGCAGTGTGGTCGATGGCGGCGTTCCCTCGCCGCTGCTGATGTTGTAGCGCTTCAGCTTGCGATAAAGAGTGGCGCGGCTGATGCCGAGCATCTTCCCGGCCACGGCTTTATCTCCCTTGACTTGAGAAAAGACCCGCTCGATGGTGGCGCGCTCAATATCTTCCAAGTCGGTCGAGCGGAGGTCGCTCGCATCGCCCGAAAACCCGCGCGAATCGAGCCCTTCGCTTTGAATTTCCGATTGCACAATTGCCGGGGGCAGGTCCTTCACTTCGATAACCGTTTGATCGCCGAGTGCGACGGCGCGCTCCAGGCAATTCTCCAACTCGCGGACATTGCCCGGCCAGTCATAGGCGAGTAGAGCCTTCATAGCTTCACTGGAGACCTGGACGCTGCGCCCGGGAGCCAGCCGCTCCAGAAAGAATGCGGCGAGAATAGGAATATCAGAACGCCGTTCCCGCAGTGCGGGTAGAGAAATGGTCACAACATTGAGGCGGAAGTAGAGATCTTTGCGGAAGTTTCCCTTCTTGTATTCAGCATCCAGATCCCGGTTTGTGGCCGCCATGATGCGCACGTCCACCTTTACTTTTTGATTGCTGCCCACGGGACGAACTTCTTTTTCCTGAAGAAAGCGCAAGAGCTTGGCCTGCATCTCGAGCGGAAGTTCGCCCACCTCATCGAGAAAAATTGTGCCCGTATCGGCAGACTGCAGCAAGCCCTGCTTCGAGCGAAGCGCACCCGTGAAGGCGCCCTTTTCATAGCCGAACAACTCGCTTTCGATCAGCGTTGGGACGAGCGATCCGCAGTCGACGGCAACAAAGGGCCGGTTGGCCATGGTGCCGCGAAAGTGCAGTGCTCGCGCTACCAGCTCTTTGCCGGTTCCGCTTTCACCGGAAATCAGCACCGGTGTGCGCGTATCTTTCAAGCGCGAGATCAGGCGCAGAACATTCTGAATGCCGGTGGAATTGCCGATGATGCCATGGAGCGAGGTCTCGGTTTCCGAGCGCTCGCGGAGATAGAGATTCTCCTCCACCAGGCGGACCTTATCAGCCATGCGGCGCAAAAAGAGCCGCAATTCATCCAGCGGATGAAACGGCTTCGCAATGTAATCGTAGGCGCCTAATTTCATAGCCTGCACCGCGGTTTCGACCGATCCGTGGCCGGTCATAACCGCCACTTCGATGCGCGGGTGCACGCGTTTGACCTGCTCCAGGAATTCGATTCCGGTCATGCGCGGCATGACCATGTCGGTCAGCACCATGTGGATAGGCTGTTCCTCGAGCAGTGCCAGCGCAGCCTCGCCGCTTTCGGCTTCGAGACAGTAGAGGCCGAGCGCCTCGCCCACCGTGATGCAGAGACGGCGAACGGTTTGCTCGTCATCGACGACCAATAACCGTATGCGGAAGTCGTTTTTCGTCAAATCGCTCTTCGGCAGTTCGTTCTTCGCCGAGGCGTCCCTCGACAGATTCTGCGTGGTTAAATTCTGAGTCATGAGGAGGCCTTACCCATGGTCTGCTCGACCACGGCGATGAAATCCTGAACCCGAAATGGCTTCTCCACGCACGGGGCGCCGGTTCGGCGCAAAGTGGCGGCAGTTTCCTCATTGGCCATGTCGCCGGTGATAAAGACCAGGCGGCGCGCGAGTTCCGGCCTGTGGGCGGCGGTCCAGGCATAGACCTGGGCGCCATCGACACCGCCGGGCGTGCGCATGTCCGAGATGACACCGCGAAACTCTGCCTTCTCCAGCAATCGCAAAGCTTCGACGCCAGATTCGCAGGGGACAACGGCATACCCGCGGCCCTCGAGAACGGCACGAACCAGGGCCATTACGGCTGGCTCATCTTCAATCAAAAGCACGGGCGCAACCGCGGGATTATTTTCTGTCTCGCTTCTTGACTGCGTTCCTGTTTGGCTCATATGGGATGCACTCCTGCGACTGCTCCAAAGGATGCCGTTTCACTCGCGATCGGAAGTCGAACCGTAAAGGTCGCTCCTTCTGAATCGTGGTTGTTGTGACACAAAATTTCGCCACCGTGTTCGTGCACAATGCCATAGCAAATACTGAGGCCCAACCCGGTGCCCTTGCCCACATCTTTTGTGGTAAAGAAAGGATCGAAAATACGTTCGGGATCGGAGATGCCGGTTCCGTTGTCGCGAAAGGAAATCTCCACGAATGCGCCCGCCACAGCGCTGCTGATCTCAATGCGAGCCAACCGTCCCGTGTCGCGAACCGCGTCATAAGCGTTGTTCATGATATTGAGAAACACCTGTTGCAGCTGGTGCGAATCTCCCACAACCTGCGGCAGCGATTCGTCCAGATGTTCAATCACCTGGATGCCGTGACTGATGAAGTCATAGGAACGCAAATGCACTGTGCGTTGCAGAATGGAGTTGAGCTGGATGGGCTTGCGCTGCGGCGGCATCTGGCGCGCGAAGCTGAGCAGGTTCTGCACGATCTGTTTGGTGCGCTGGGCCTCTTGAAGGATTACTCGCAGATCGCGGCGCGCGCTTTCGGGCAGCTCGGGATTTTCCATCAACAAATCGGTAAAGCCCAGGATGGCGGTCAGGGGATTGTTGACTTCATGGGCAACACCCGCGACCAAATTTCCGACCGCAGCCATTTTCTCGGCGTGCATCAGCTTAGAGCGCAGCATGGCGGAGTCCGTGACGTCGGTCATGACCACGACTATGCTACTCACCCGGCCATCATCGCCGCTGATGGGGCTCAGATTGACGGAGAACTGGGCGCTGACCCCATCGCCACGGATCAGGGGCAGGTCAAAATTATCGACCTGCTGCCCCCGCGCGACTTCGGCCAGCGCCTCGCGAAGAGCGCGCCCGCGCGGAGGAGCGCATAACTCCGGCAATGGTCGCCCCAGTATCTGATTTTGTTGAAAACCCAGTCCACCCCAGCGCCGGTTGGCATAACTGATCACTCCTTCGGTGTCGGTGACAAGAATCAGGCTCTGGGTATGGCTGAGTATCTTGCTGGAAAAGTCACGTTCTTTCTGCAGTTCAGTCTGCGACTGGCGCAAGCCTGTAATGTCAAGCATAACGCCGCGGTACTGCAGAATGTTGCCCGCCGCGTCGCGCACCCCGAAGCAGTTGATGAAGACATGAACCGGCGATCCATCCTTACGCCTCAGAATCTCTTCCTGATTGTGCAGCCCACCCTGCCGCTCGAATAATTCCGCAAGTTCCTCGCGCCGCCGCGGAGAGAAATAAACTTCCGTCGGAATATCGAGCTGAATCACTTCTTCCCGGCTGCTGTAGCCGAGCATCCGAACCAGCGCGTCGTTGACTTCGACGAATCGTCCTTGGGGCGTGGAAAAGAAAATTCCTTCCTGAATGTTGTCAAAGAGTTCGCGATAGCGGCGCTCGGCTTCCCGCCGGTCGGTGATGTCCTTGAGCACGTGTACGGTCTGCAACTGCGTGCTGCTGGCGGCGTGAATCCGCGAGGTCGAAATCAGGTAAGTGGACTCCAGCGCCGGGTGCACATATTCGTCAAGTCCGTCGCCACTGCGGCAGAAGGGACAGGAGTGCGGCGACCCACCGGCGGAAAGTGCTTCGAGCGCCCGCATGTTGACCCCGATCAACTCATCGGGGGCGATGCCCACAAAGTTCGCCAAAGAGCGGTTGACACGCAGAACATTGTGCTGCTCATCGTGCACCACTATGAAATCGCTGATGGCATCGAAGATTTCCATCCAATGGCGGTTGGCCTGCTGCATGCGTGTAAACAAGCAGGCATTTTCGAGAGCAATGCTGGCATGACCCGCGATGGCACGCAGCAACAGCTGATCTTCTGGAGATGGTGCGGCGCCTCGATCCGCAAGACAGAGCAAGCCCACCAGTTCTCCCGATGAACCGGCCAACCGGACCAGGGTGCAATCCGTCCATCCCAAATTGGCGGCGAGAGTCGGCCCGAGAATATCCTCGGCCGGGGCGAAGGCGACATCGGCCGGATACTTCGGCAGAGCGGCGTCAAGCGCCTGTCGAAAACGACGGAGCAGCAGTTTGTCGCTTACTTCAACTCCTGCTTCCACCCCCGCTTCGGAGGCTCCGGAACTCGCGCCAGAAATCAGAATCATGTCTGGCTCGGACGACTGTAGGAGAAGGGCTACGGATCGGCCTCCGAGCAACGCCGCCGCTCGCAAAGCAAAGTTGCGCATGAACTCCGGCAGATGTAAAACCGCGTTGAGTTCGAGCGCGATCGCGACCAGCGCCTCCGCGCGACGACGGTGCTCCTCGGATTGGTGCAGATTGCGGGTAAGTTCGAGAGCGATCGCAATTTGGGCGGCAAGAGCACGCGCCCGGCGGACGTCTTCGTCGTTGATCGGCCCCGGCTCTTTGCGGTCGAGCACTCCGAACATCCCCAGCACATCGCCGTTCGAACCAAGAAGTGGCACGGCAAGAAACTGGTGGATTTCGAAAGCGCCGACAAGATGCAGGTTCGCGCCCGGAACTTCACTGGCATTTTCGGTGAAGAACACATTTTTTTGCTTCAGTGCGCGCGTCGTGTCGCCATCGATCAGCGGGATGTCTACGGGACGGGCTACGCCCTTATCGAGGGCCCAGCGAACGTGGAAGTCGCCGTTTTCGAGAAGCCCGATGAAGCATCGCTCGAAGCCTAGGAAAGCCCCCGCACGGACGACCGAAGTCTGCATGAACTCGTCGAGCTTTCCGGCCGAGCCCAGTTCGAATGAGATCTCAAGAATTTCATGCAGTTCATGGGCCTGGGCACGGGCCATGCCGTATAACTCCGCATTGGCGATAGCGACCGCGCCGAAACCGGCGAGTGCTGAGATCAGGTTTTTGTCTTCCTCGCTGTAGGCCTGCGCGAGACGGGGATACACGAGAATCGCGCCCTGCGCCCGGGAGGTGCGAAAGGGAGCCGCCATCAGAACTCCCGGGGGCGAATCTGCTCCGAAGTGCGAGGCGGCGTCAATACTCACCGTAATGCGCTCGCCAGCCGCTACCGCTCGGGACGCAATCTCCAGCGGAGAGCGCAGTTGATTTTGCTGGAAACGCGAACGGATAGCGAGTGCGAGCGTTGGGACCTCGGTCGAAACCGCTTGTAACTGAAACACTCTTTCATGTTGCATGAAAACCAGCACCGCCGGCGAATGCAGCAGCATGCGCAGACGGTCGGCGATACTCTCCATCACCGCCGCAGTGTCGGGCAAGCCATGCAACGCGGTCGCGACCTCCACCAGAATGCTAGCGCGGCGATGCTCTTCGCGGGAAAGCTGGTTCAAACGCAGGGCTTCAAGCGCCGTGCCAAGTTGGGCCGCCAGAATCGTGACTTTAGCCACCGCATCATCGTCAAAACCGCTATCCGGCGCACTCTTGAGAAATGTAATGGCGCCTACGACCTCCCCGGAGACCAGCAAAGGTGCGGCCAGCGCGGCGTGCGCGTGGCAAGACACTATCCACGGATAACGGGCGGTATCGAGGTAATTGACAAAGAAGGCGCGGCGCTGTTCCACCGCATCCATGGCAAGCGAGACATCGCCACTGCGCCTGCGTATGCCGCGAAACGCTTCGGCGTCCTCGGCGTCCGCCTCCGCTCCGACCAGCTCGCCATCGGCGGCACGCGTCCAGTAATAAGCTCCACTGGCCCGAAAAAAGGCACGGCTGATGACACAAAACGCGCGGATCAGCTGGCTGGCATCGCTGCTCTGAAAAGCCGCCCTGGAAAGCGCCAGAAGAAGCTTTTGAAACGCCGCCTCAGACTGAGACGCTTCATCCGGGGTCGAATTTCCTGGGTGGCTTGTCAGATCATCCTCATAATCGAGCTAAGCAACTGAAAACAATTGAATTACATTAAAACCTACGCTCGATTCTCAAATTGAGTCAAGGGAATATGCAAGCCAGTGCCAACTTGTGAAATGGCACAAATGATACCTGCGTCTCATTCTGCAATCAGAACTGGCGGTTCTCGTACCACTTCTCTGGACCCGGTCCAGCGGAAATTAGACTCGCGACCGGGCAGTCGCGATTTCTTGGAATGGCACTGGTTCGAAGAAACAGGCTGCGCCCTTTCGCCAATCACCAAAGTAATGGCAAATAAGAAGTTTTGATACCGAGGACATCACCCTTGCAGCAAGATGGAGCTAGGCGGTAGGAGATTATCCGTGTCCTTCAAAACCCTAAATCGACTGTTCGCGGTGGGTCTGCTGCTGTTCGGCGGATGGGCCGCAATAAGCTGCCCCATGGCGTGGGGACAGGAAAAAATCAACCGGAAAGTAAAGAGCAAAGTAACGCCAATGTATCCCGAACTGGCGAAGCATATCAATCTCGCCGGAGTAGTGAAGGTTGAAGTCACTGTCGCCCCCAACGGTTCGATCAAGAGCGCCAGACTGATCGGCGGGCATCCTGTATTGGGAGACGCCGCTCTGGACGCGGCCAGGAAGTGGCGGTACGAGCCTGGTCCGCAAGAGTCAACGGATATCTTGGAATTCCGCTTTGATCCGCATCAGTAAGCGACCGCGCTCGGTCCGGAATGCGGACTGAAAAGGCTGAACTATGAACATCGGGAAAAAGTTGTACATAAGTTTCGGCATTATTCTGGCGTTGGTTCTGGTATTGCTCGCGATCAATCTTTACGGAGTGCATCGCGAGCATGAGACCAAAGCCGCCGCCCAGCGTTCGATCGACATGGCCGAGGCAACCTCGGCAGTACGCTTCGAGATGATGCAAAACCGCCTCTACCTCCAGAGCTACCTGCTCAGCGGCGACACTCGCGATGTGGAGAAGATGAACGACGGCGAACGTAAGCTGGCCGATGCCTTGCGCCACGCCGAGGAACTGGCGAATTCCTCGCAACAGCGAGGCAGCCTCGAAAAAGTGCAAGGGATGGAGCAATCCTGGGCCAACGAATTTGCCACTCCTCTGCTCGATAAGCGTCTCGCCGTCGACAATGGCAATGCCACGGTGGCGGAACTGCAGATTTTCTATCTGCAAAAAGATCCGAACGCCTGGATCTCGCGTTCCACCGATATTCTGGACGACGTTGACCGCGAGAACCACAAACTCCTGGATGAGCGGCGCAGTAATGATGAAAGCGCGGCCGCCTGGACGATTCTCGCCGCAGTCGTCAGTTCCTTGTTCGCAATCGGCCTGGGCATCATCATTGCCCTTCGTACTGCCTCCGGTATCACCGCGCCCCTGACCGAGTTGATTCACGTAGCCGACCAAATCGGCCGGTCCGGCGATCTGGAACACACCATTGACGTTCATGGCAAAGATGAAATCGGACAGCTGGCCAGGACCTTCGAATCCATGGTCAAGTACCTGAAAGAAATGGCGGCCGTCTCCGAAGCCATCGCCGGCGGCAATCTATCCGTGGAGGTCCGGCCTCGATCTCCCAACGACACGCTGGCGAATGCCTTCACGCGCATGGTGGAAGGTCTGCGCGGGCTGGTGTGCAACGTGCGCGACGCCGCCTCGCAGGTGGCCAGCGCCTCCACGCAGGTGGCCAGCGCCTCCGACGAGTCCGCCAGGAACAGTCTGCAAACATCGACCGCTATTGATGAAGTCACGAGCACCATGCACGAAATGAGTGTCAACGTGCAAAACATGGTGAAGAGCACGCAGACCCAAGCCTCGAGCGTCAGCGAAACCTCGGCCTCCATCGACCAGATGGTGACCTCGATTCAGCGGGTAGCGGATACCGCAAAGGTTTTGCTCGACATCTCCAACCGTTCGCGAGAAGAGGTCCACAGCGGTATCGGCACCATGGAGAAGGCGACCGATGGCCTGAACCGGATCAACACCACGATCCAATCTTCGGGCGAGATCATCGACGCCCTCGGCACCCGGGCCGACGACATCGGGAAGATCGTGGAAGTTATCGACGATCTCGCGGAACAGACCAACCTTCTCGCCTTGAATGCCGCGATCGAGGCAGCTCGGGCAGGTGAGCACGGCCTGGGATTCGCCGTCGTCGCCGATGAGGTCCGCAAACTGGCGGAGAAATCAGCCCAGTCCACCAAGGAAATTTCCGAGCTCATCGGAAGCATCCAGAAGGAAGCCCGCAAAGCCGTCGATAACATGGAGAAGAGCACGACCATCGTAAACGAAGGACTGAACCTGGGACAGGAACTGAACGGCGCGCTGCGCAAAATATCGAACGTCGTAACCGAGGTCTACAAGTTCGCCCAGGAAATCGGCGCCGCCACCAACGAGCAATCCCATGGTTCTTCGCAGATCGCGCGCGCCACTACGCGGCTGAACGAAATCACGCACGAGATCAACTCGGCCGTGGAAGAACAGGCGTGCGGAGCGCAAGCCGTGGTCCAGGCCATGGAACGCATGCGCGAACTGGTACAGGCTTCCACTTCAAGTTCTACGGAACTGGCCGCCTCCTCGGATCAGATGTCGAAGATGTCGCGCGGCCTGCTCGATTCGATGGACCGTTTTGGGCTCCGAACCAGCGACGGCGCCAGCGACAAGATGGACAACAGAACCAACAGCCTGGCGAACGACGGCACTCCGGCACACGGGATTACCCGCCGGGCGGCGAGCGCACGTTGAGGAAACTGCATTCATGAGCCGTGAAACGCACATTGTCGGCTTTCGCGTGGGCCGCGAGACCTACGGAGTGCCCATCACGTCCCTGCGTGAGATCGTCCGCGTGCCAGAGATCACGACCGTGCCCGATGCGCCCGATTATCTTGAAGGGGTAATCAACCTGCGCGGAAGAATTATCTCCGTAGTGGACCTGCGCAAGCGATTCGGGCAGCCCGCAGCCGCTATCGAGCGCCACAGCCGAATTCTGATCGTCGAACACCGCGGACGGCTGGCCGGCATGATTGTGGATTCGGCATCGGAGGTGCTGAAAATCCCCGAGAGCGATATCGAAGCCGCGCCTGCCATGATGCGGGAAGGCGGTCTGGACTGTGTAACCAGCCTGGGCAAGTATCAGGGCAGGCTCATCCTGCTCTTGGAGATAGAGAAGGTATTAGCGGCGGCCCACCAGCAGAATGAACCCTCCACCACAGAAAAGATGTCGGAAAAAGCGGGGCCGGCCGCTGCAACTCTTACCGCCGGCGCGACGCTCGATGGCATCCCCGGCGCTGGCATCAAGCCCGGGAACAGGACTGCAACCACAGGTTCGACTATGAGCACAAAGACTGCACGAGCCGGGAAGTAGCCGGCTCAACCAACCTCATGAGCACAAGCGAAGCGCCCGCCCTCACCGACGCGGAATTGAAACTCCTGCAGACTCTCGTCTATCAGGAGTGCGGCATGCACTTCGACGATCGGCGCACTCCCTTTCTCGAGGATCGATTGCATCGGCGTCTGAAAGAGTGCCACTTGGATTCCTTCTACAGCTACTACAGCCTGCTGATCAGCCGGCAGGGAAAACAAGAATTGGCGATGCTCGTCGAAAATCTGACAGTCAACGAGACCAGCTTCTTCCGGAACAAAGCGCAGCTGGAGTTATTCCAGCGCGACGTTATGGACGATCTTCTGCGGCGCAAGCAAGAGCGCCGCGACTTCGGTCTGAGAATCTGGAGCGCGGGTTGTTCAACCGGGCAGGAAGCATACACCATCGCCATGCAGGTGGCCGACGCGATGTCGTACTACTACCTGCGCAACCCGGCGCCGCGCGAATCTCCGGTGCCGAAGCCCTTAGTGCCTCCGCCGTGGCGGCTGGAGATTCTAGCCAGCGATATCAACTATTCGGTCCTGCGGACCGCACAGGAAGGCTCCTACGCTGAGCACCAAATGGCCGCAGTCGACTACGGCTACCGCTTACGCTACTTCGACAAGGTGGGGGAGCGCTACGCCGTGAAGAAAAGCGTCAAGGAACTGGTGCACTTCGACTTTCACAACCTGAAGACAGAGTATTTGCCGCAGCGCAACGACGTTATTTTCTGCCGCAATGTGATGATGTATTTCGACGAAGCGGAGCAAAAGCGCCTCGTCGAAAAGTTCTTCCGTTGCTTGAATCCCCAGGGTTACCTCTTCGTCGGCCATGCCGAAAGCCTGCTTGGCTTGACCGAAAAATTCCAGATGGTGCACCGCAACCAAGGCACAGCCTATCGGCGTGTCGAGGTGAAGATGTGACCGCTCCTCCCCGTGATCGGAAGAACAACCGAACCAACGACCGAACCAACGATCCGACCGCTCATGATCGGACCCATGATGATCGGACGAATGATGATCGAAGAACCGACGATCAGACGGCCGACGACCGGATGATCGAACTCCGCCAGTTGTTCTTCGAAAGCGCCGCGGAACTCGTGCAAACGCTGAACGACGACGCCATGCAGCTTGAAAAATCGCCTGGCGACCCGGCGACAGCCCGCAGTTTGCGGCGTACCGTGCATACGCTCAAGGGCGACGCGGCTGCCTGCGGCTTCCGCGAACTCAGCGAACTCTGCCATCAGTTCGAGGACGTGTTGGCGCTCGCAAATGCCGCCACCGCGGCTTCGGTTCCCGAGATCGGATTGCGCGCGGCGGATCTGTTTGCCGCCTTACTCGAGGCTTATCGGACAGGGACCAAACCTCCCAGCATACAGTCTTTGCAGGCGGATATAGCCCGACTCGCGCACCCGGGACCGGCCGACCAGAGACCGGCCAGCCAGAACCAATCCCCTGGCAATCCATCCAAAAACAGTCCCTCCAAGAACCCGCCGTCTAAGCGGGCATCGGCCCACCAGAAGCCTCGTAAACCCTCTGCCATGAAGACTGCCTGGTCCGAGTACGAGCAACTGGCGATCGCCCAGGCATTAAATGAGGGCAGGCGCGTTCATCACGTCGTGGTAGAGCTTGATCCGCAGTGCGGGATGCCTATCGCCGGACGTCAGATGATCAATTTAGCTCTAAGTGGACTCGGCGAAGTGCTCGCTGCTTATCCGCCCGAAGGCGGTAACGAGGCCGTGAACCGGATTGAAGCGGCTCTCGCGTCGGATAAAGCGGTGGAGCAGATCAGGACCGAGTGCAGCATTCCCACCATCGCGCTCACGGTGAAAGTTAGACCCGTGCGCCGCGAAACATTATGCCCGCTGCCGCAGCCTTCAGCATTTGCTTCCGCAGGCAATAACGAACCGGCAGCCACGCCGATTTCCCAAGCGGATTCGGAGGCCGCCCCAAACATCGCCACCAGCGTCGATCCAATCTCCGTCACTTTACCCGAGCATCCCGAGCTCAGTGCCAAGGCCAAGTCCAATGCTGGGGTTGGGGTCGAGGACGCGCCCTCAACGTCGAGCAACCTGCCATCTCCGGCGCAGGCCGGTCCTGACACCCTTTTGCGGGTGGACGCGGAGAAAATCGACAGCGTCCTCAATTTGGTCGGCGAACTGATCCTGGCGAAATCGATGTTGCAGCAGGCGCTCTCGGAATTTGGAGAACGCTTTCCTAAAGATGTGCTGCGCGGAAAGTTCTCCGATGCCATGGCGTTTCAGGGGCGGGTTTTGAATGATCTGCAGCATTCGGTGATGAAGATTCGCATGGTGCCCGTGGAACAACTCTTCCGCCGCTTTCCCCGAATCGCGCGAGACGTGGGGATAAGTTGCGGAAAAGAAGTTGAACTCGTCGTTCGGGGTGGGCAAACCGATCTCGACAAGAGCATCCTGGATGCGATCGCCGAACCCCTGACCCATCTCGTCCGAAATGCAATCGGGCATGGCATTGAGACGCCGGCAGAGCGAGTTCGCGGCGGCAAGCGGCCGCAGGGAATGTTGCGCCTGGGCGCTTATCACCAGGGAAACCAGGTGGTCATCGAGGTCTCCGACGACGGGGCCGGCATCGATGCGGAAAAAGTTCGCCAGCGTGCTGTGTCTCAGGGGTTGCTCAAGGCTGAACAGGCAGCTCTGTTGAGCCCCAACGAAACTCTGGATCTGATCCTGCAGCCGGGATTCTCCACGGCGGAACAGATCACCGAGCTTTCGGGACGGGGCGTGGGATTAGACGTAGTGCAAAGCGTGCTGGGGCGCCTGAAGGGAACCATTCAGATCGAAACCGCGCTTGGCAAAGGCACGACCTTCCGCATGCGCTTGCCGCTGACGCTGGCCATTATCAGGGCATTGATGTTCCGGGTCGAGCAGCGGCTCTACGCGTTGCCGCTGAACACGGTAGCTGAAATCGCGCGCACGGCGGAAGAAAATATCCATCAGGTGGAACACTACGACGTGCTCCAACTGCGTAACGACGTGCTGCCTCTGCTGCGTCTGGGCTCGAAACCCGTAAGCGGACCGGACTCAGCGCGACACAAGATCTTCGTGCTGGTGATCGACAGCGGGGAGCGAAAGTTCGGGGTGGTCGTCGACGCGCTGGAAGGTGAAGGCGAACTGGTTATCAAGGCGCTCGACGACCAGTCCATCACGACCGACTTGGTCAGCGGCGCTTCGATTCTAGGCGACGGGCGCGTAGTTCTCATCCTGAACATGATCGCGCTCATGAATCGGTTCACCGAGAGTCGGACCAATATAACTGCATCGCAGATGACCGGTCTGCTGTCGACCGCCGCAGCTGCGCTCTCGCAAGCTGCGCACTCGCACTCCAGCAGTGGCACAGGCCTGGCGCGAAGCATGGCGGCGGGGAGCCAGTCGTGATCCAAGAGGCAATCACAATTAGAGGCTGTTCATGCCTATGAATAACCCGACGAATAAAGCGGTGCGGGTGCTCGTAGTGGATGACTCAGCCCTCATGCGCAAGCTGATACCCAGGATTCTCGAGCGCGATCATTCGATCGAGGTGGTGGGCACGGCAATTGACGGTAATTTTGCACTGAAGAAAATAGAGGATCTTTCGCCGCGCGTGGTGACGCTCGATCTGGAAATGCCGGGTTTGAACGGCATCGATACGTTGAAAGAGATCATGCGCCGGTGGCGGCTGCCGGTGATCGTCGTCAGCTCGCACAGCACGGCCGGAGCTGCCATTACGCTTAAAGCGCTGGCGCTGGGCGCGTTTGATTTCGTGGCCAAACCGCAAGACGTTTTCGCGCGCATGCCGGAAGTCGCCGATGAGTTGATCAGAAAAATCCACGCCGCGGCGCAGAGCGCGGGAGTGCAACCGCAGTTTCTGCCGGCCGAACCCCACCCGGAACAGCCGAGCAAACTGCAACCCTTGGCGCCGACGCACATCATCGCCATCGGCGTTTCGACCGGTGGTCCCAATGCATTGGAGTACGTATTTTCGAAGCTGCCGGCTGATTTTCCGGGCAGCATCCTGGTGGTGCAGCATATGCCCGAGGGCTTCACGGAATTGTTTGCCAAGCGGTTGGACGCCAGCTGCCGGATACGGGTGAAGGAAGCCCAATCGGGCGACCTGCTGGTCGCCGGCCGAGCTCTTATTGCTCCCGGGAATCGGCACTTGAAAGTGAAAAAACTCCCGCTTGGAAATGTGGCGGTGCTGGCGGAGGATGCCCCGGTGAACGGACATCGTCCTTCGGTCGATGTGTTGTTCCACAGTGTGGCGGCGGAGTTTGGTTCGCAGGCCACGGCTGTGCTGATGACCGGGATGGGTGACGACGGTGCGTTAGGCATAGGCGAGATACGGGCTGCCGGCGGATACACCGTGGCACAGAGCCAGGAAACTTGTGTGGTTTTCGGCATGCCCAAGGCGGCCATTGAGCGCGGCTACGCCATGCGCGTTACGCATCTTCAGGATCTGCCAGCCCTCTTGCAAGCCCAGTGTGCGTCCTCGACCCCGCCCGATCGCGGCCGCGACAATAATCTCGAAGTCAGATGGACGACCAATGCCGGAAGTAACTAACGTAATCTACCCGAACTTGCGCAGATCGTATTAAGTGATAGTGGTGGAGGAGTGTCATGGAAAAGTTTCTGCCCGTAACACGGAGCGAAGATGGAAAGCCAGTGCGTTACCTGATTGTGGATGACTCCGTGTTTGCTCGCAAGAATCTGGCCCGAATGGTCGAAACCTTCGGTGGCCAGGTGATCGGCGAGGCCGGCGATGGAGTTTCTGCCATCAGCGAATATGAACGGCTCAACCCCGACATCGTTCTGATGGATATCACCATGCCGCAGATGGAAGGCATCGAAGCGGCCGAGAAGATTGTGCGTGACCATCCCGGCGCACGCATCGTGATGGTATCGTCGGTCGGCTACCAGGAGAATATCGTGGCTGCTCTGCAGCGCGGCGCCCGTCATTTCGTGCAAAAACCGGTGAAACCGGAAGTCCTTTATGAAGTCATCAAGTATGTAATGCGCGACGATGCCACCGTAGCTAAGAGCGCAGGAGCGGGAGTCTAGCCATGAAAATGGACTTGATTCAGCCCTTCATTAACTCCACCGATGCGGTTCTGGCGCAGGCTCTGGAGTCCTCCATTTTCATCGAAAACCTCACCATGGAAGAAGAGGCCTACCGCCGAAAAGGCGTCGCCGCCGAGGTGTGCATGACGGGCGAGATCGAAGGACGAATTATTTTCGATGTCGACCTGGGAGCGGCATTGCTGCTCGCCAGCCGTCTGGCCGGCGTGGAAGTATCCGAAACGGACGAGGAACTGGTACGCGAGGCGGTCTGCGAACTCGCCAACCAGATTATTGGCAACGCCGTAACCACGCTCAATGACCAGGGATTTCACTTTCACGTTCGCCCCCCGCAGCTCCACACTTCGGAACAAGGCAGCAAAAGCAGTGAGGACACCGAAGCATTGGTGATGTGCTTCAATACGTCCAGCGGAAAAGTCTTTATGAATGTGGCATTGCGCTATCTGCGCCGCCCAACCACAGAACGCGCGGCGATTGCCAGATAACTAGGGCCCAGCCAGCAGAAACACCGGATTCTGCGGCACATTCTGCGAGCCCGAGCCAGTCCCCGCACCAGCCGGTCCCGGCTGATTCTCGATATAGCCGTTAGTGGAGGTGTCAACAATGTTGACCATGCCGCCATCGCAACTCGCCAGATAGGCGCGCGTACTGTCCCCCCCCGAGGCCATGGTCACTCGGAAGCGCGTGTTCGTGCAAAAGGGCTCGTACGCAGGAAATCCAGGAATTGCAATCGTAGGCGCTCCGATTGAGTTACTCGTGGCATTGATCACCGTAACCTGCGGACAGATGTAATTGACGCCGCCGACCGCGGCCTCATAGTAACTTCCGGCATAGGCCTGGCTGTTATCGGGTAATGCGGTCACATCTATGGTATTCAAAGTTGCTACGGTCGTCGCCGCGCATGGGTCCGACGTGCTACGACTGGTAGCCGAAACCGCTGTGATCGGAACTGTTGCTAATAGCGCAGGCACCGATTGCGATACGTCCACCACTGCGATCTGGCTTCCTCCAGGAATGTAGAGCTGATTCAGGTTCTCGTTGTACACCATTTTGATCGCGCCCGCCACGCTAATGGAGGGTTCTTCGGTTAACACGTCGGGGCCCGAGGTCGACGCGATGCTGATGTAGGCGAGCGTTCCACTTGCCTCCAGCACATACACTGCCTGACTGTCGGAACGCGCTGACAACCAGATGGGCGGCGAACTCAACGTTCCGGTAACCCCGCGCGTCGATAGCGATAAGTCGGTATTGTTGGTATTGAAAGCGCTAATGGAACAAGTTCCGTTTGTCGCTGGGCAGGGACTGTCGTCGGCTACATAAAGTTTGGTGTTATCGGGCGTGACAGCCAGAGCATAAGGGTTGGCCCCTGGGGACGGATTGCTTACGACCGGAACAGTCCCAACCAAAGCCTTAGTCGTGGTGCCAATGTTGACGATCCCCACCGAAGGGACAATGGTGGTTTGCGGGTTGGTCGGGTCCGTTGGAAAAGTCGGCAACGTCACATAAGCCGTCGTGGCCGAGGGCGCAACTGCGATGAAGTTTGGCGAAGAATAAATTGGCAAAGTAATGGTGCTGGTGCTGCCGATACTTGTGCTTGCAAAATTTAGCTCGGTAATCGAAGGACAAACGTCATACACGTAGAGAGTCGCTGGCGGTGGAGGCACAGACAAAAGACAATTCGTGGTCCCCATAGTCACTCCCGTCTCAGCCTCAGTTACCGCCTGGTTCAGAACCAGGATTTCGCTGGCGCTTTGCTGCGCCGCGAAAGTGGGATGGACGTTAAGTATTAGCGATGCTTGATACTGAGTCACCGGAGACGTTGATGGCCATGGCGCTGCCGGCGACGAAGGATCCGTTATCGTTGATCGATACCACGGTGTGGGCAGCCGCGGGATTTGGAAAGGTTGGAGGATTCGGGATAATAATCGGGCGGAAGGTGTCACCACACCCGCTCATGACCACATAAAAAAACAGCACGAACCCCAGACAGAGAAACCGCCTCATTCAAACTCCATGAAAAAAATTAGCGTTGCGCGGAAACCGATATTGTATCGGGAATCGGGGCGCTAGGGGAAATCAGCAGGAAGCAGGCTAACGTTCTCAATTCGGTTGACGTCACAAAGAATTGTCATCCTGAGCGAAGCGAAGGACCTGCTTTTGCCGCAGCAATCACACGCTTGCCTCGCTAGCGGAAGCAGGTTTCAGCGGTTCAATCTGGAACCTTGAAACCTCGGTCCGCTACGCTCTCATGCACGTCCGCGTTTTCCCTTAGTTTGTCCCTGGGGCATCTGAGCAACCTTTTCTGAAGCGGCCGGCTTTTTCGTCTGCGCAAGGCTCTCTTTGAGCGCGGCCATCAGATCCACAACCGGAGCCAGCTTCTTAGGTTGCTCGACGGCCTGGACTTCCCCGCCCTCCAGCTTGGTCTCGATCAGCTTTTTCAGATTCTCCTGAAAGGTATCGTGATATTTTTCGGGGTCCCATTCGTCCGCCAGCGCTTCAATCAGTTGGTGGGCAACTTTAAGTTCCGCCTCTTTAATCTCCACATCGGGAGCGCCGAAGGACTCGACCTCCCTCACCTCCTCGGCGTAATACATAGTGTGCAGCATCATTCCGCCTTTATGCGGCCGCAGGAAAACGGTGTATTCGCGATTGTGCATAGTAAGTTTGGCGATGGCGACGTATTCACTCTCCTCCAGCGCCTTAGTCAAGAGCGCATACGGACGCCGGCCCGCTTCCTCGGGCATCATGTAATACGACGACTCGAAATACACAGGATCCACCTCGCTCGACTTCACAAATTCGAGGATCTCCATCGTCTTCGCCGTCTTCGGCTCAATCTTCTTGATCTCTTCCGGATCGATGATGACGTACTCGTCTTTGCGATACTCATAGCCCTTCACGATATCGCTGCGCTCGAGGACCTGGTTGTCCAAAGGGCAAATGAGTTGCTGCTTTACACGATGATGGTCGGTGCGGTGAAGCTGGTTGAACGAGATGCCGCTGCTGCGCGCGCCCGAGAACAGACGCACCGGCATTGAGATCAATCCGAACGTAAGATAGCCAGACCAGACTGATGCCGCCATAGGTTTCACCCCAAGGTAGAGACGAGGCTTGCCTCGTCTCGTATTGCCACTTCAGATGCCGAAATCCTTCCCAGCGTACAGAAGTGTAGCCTAAACAAGCCGCGGTTGCCTCCGCCAGATTACCGGGCGAATCCAAAGGCCAAGCACTACATCACGCGGCCAGCCTCCGCCACACACCGAATATAGTGTTATCGAACGGGGATCAGGCAATCCCAAGCCTCTTAGACACCGCTTCTCAACTTCCATTCCGGCTGCCGACCGACAGGGGACATGAGATTCTACTGAGAACTGAGAACCGGGAACTGAGAACTCCCAAATGCTAACCCCTTTGCTCCAATACGCCTGGGCCTCAACTCCCGAATGGCTGGCGATCGTTGCAGCCCTGACGCTCGGCTTCACAAGGCTGGCGCGGCTCCTGCGCGGCGTCAGTCGATCTGGAGCTCTGGCTGGCGGTCTCGCCTGTTTTATGCTTTTTGCCGCGGCCGGTCCAGCCGCTTTTGCCGCATTGACCATATTGTTTGCGATGACTTGGGTATCGACCCGGCTGGGATACCGCAGGAAGCTGGCTCGCGGCCTCGCTGAACGCCGCGAAGGCCGAAGCGCGTGGCAAGTCCTCGCCAATCTGGCTGTAGCTGCGCTCAGCTCGGTGTTTTTCGCTGCCACCGGAAATCGTGCGTGGCTGGTCGCCTCTGTGGCAGCGCTCGCCGAAGCTGCAACCGATACCGTGGCCAGCGAAATCGGTCAATATTTCGGCCGTGACGCGCGATTCATCACCACCGGCGAGCGCGTCCCCGCGGGCACCGACGGCGGCATCACGATCGCCGGAAGCATCGCGGGCTTGGCGGCAGGCGTCTCGATTGCGGCGGTGGCAACGGCGGGTGAGTTGATTCCACCCAACCAGTTCTGGATTCCGGTGGCCGCTGGCGTCGCCGGCATGTTCATTGACAGTCTTCTCGGCGCAACCCTGCAACGTCGCGGATGGATCAGCAATCAAACCGTGAATTTACTTGCCACCCTGGCCGCAGCGGCACTGGGCTATGCCATCGTGAAGCCTTAGCAGTAGAAACGCAGCTTGCCGCGTCTCAGCACGACCCCGACGCTGGCCGCAGCAAGCTCCAGACGGGGCAAGCCCCGCATCTACAGGTTGAACGTATTGACGAAGCCTGTTTTGGGGTTAAGTACGCTGGTTTGGCCTACGTTCGTTGTTTGACGCGGTCGAGCAGCATGAAAACGAAAACGCCGAGCGAAGCATTCGCAACGCCTGACAGGAGCTCTTGCGGCCAGCTCCACGCCATATGCAATCCGACCATGCCGCGGGCAATCATGAAGTAGACAACCTCATGCACCACGTAAAAGAAAATCGTCAGCAGGAAACGCGCGCCGGCATTTTCCACGTCGAGCTTGATGCCCAGCGAAGATGCCCCGAATCCCACGACGGTCTTCGAAATTCCGTAGAGGCCTATCGGCTGATGCGTCAGCGCGTCTTGCAGAATGCCGATGCAACCACCCGTGATCAGGCCCGCCAGCGGACTGCGCCGCGCCGTCGCGAAGCCGATCACTACCAGCAGCGGTAGATCGAAAATCCGAAACAATGGCAGCCAAATCGGCACGAATGCCTGCAGAACCACCGCTGCCAGTGAAATCGCCAGCGTCGCCGGCCAGCCGAAACGATAGACCTCGACCTGTTCTCCCGATGTGTAAGTAATGGCCACGTTAGTGCGGACTATCCTCAACGGCGGGTTGCGGCTTGGGCTGGACCGCCGCCTTTACGGGCTTGGGAGAAACCTTGCCAGCATCGTCGCGAGTCGCGGGTGCCGTGCTTGCCGAGGAAGTTCCCAATCGGATCCCGGATGTAGGCGCCGAACTGACCGGGAAGCCGGTTGCCGTTGAGGCAGATGAAACGGCATTCGGGCGCGCGGCTGGCGCAATCCCGCTGGCCGGGGCCTGTGGAGGCGAGGAGCTAGACTTCTTCGCATCGGAACCGGGAGTCGCGTGCGTCGCAGTCAATGGTGCACTCGTCGAAGCTGCAGGCTTTGTTCCACCCGGCTTGGTTCCCTCAGGCTTTGTTCCAACACTCGTTGTTTCACCGGCGCTCGCAGCGGCCGTGGCAGCCGGACCATTCTTACCAGCCTCTTCCGGTTTGGAGGGCACGCCCGGCAAGCGTTCGGCCAGGATATCCACGGCGCGCGCTGCGCCCGTCTGGTCAGGCTCGGCCTGCCTTTCGTCAATTTTCGTTACCACCAGCACTTCTTCCAATCGGCTGAGATCTGCCGCCGGGCGCACCCGTATGTTGAGAAAAAGATCGCCGCCCGGGGTCACCTTGGTTACCCGGCCCACCAGCAGGCCTTTGGGGAAAATCCCGTCTCCTCCGCTGGTAAGCACCTCTTCGCCGGCGGGCACAGTTTCGTCGCTCATCACTTTTTCGAGCACAACTTCCCCTGACGGAGTGCCGCGCAGGATGCCTTGCAGCCGCGCCTTGTCGAGGATCGCGCCCACGCCACTGCTCTGGTCGTCGATCAACAGCACCTGGGCAACGTGGCGATTCGCTGGGTCCGCGTGCAACACCTTGCCTACGACGCCGTCGGCCGTGATAACGGCCATGTCGGGCCTGATACCGTCGTTATACCCTTTGTCGATATAGATTAGCCGCGATTGCTCGCTGCCACTCCCCCCTATGACCTGCGCCGCCACAGTCTGGGATATGAACTGTTCCTTAAATGCCAGCAATGACTGCAGACGCCGCGCTTGGTCGGCGTCCTGGCTCATGCGCACCTGCTCCAATCTCATGCGCTCAATCTGCTCTTTGAGATTGCGGTTTTCGGCCCGCACTCCGCGCAGGTAGAAATAGTTGTGCCACACGCTGTCGCTGGAAGTCTTGACCCACACTAATGCCTTTTCGAGAGGAGTCGTCGCGCCCACCGCCCAGATGCGGATCAAGCGAGTCGGTTCATTGTCCGTCGTCCGCCTGACCTGCACAGCCAAGCCCAGGATCTGCGCGAACAATACTCCGACCAGCACGATCAGATTGCGGTAGCGTCCGAGGACGTCCATAACACCAAGTCTCAGGTCTCAGCTGTCAGGTCTCAGGTTTTGGGTCTTAGTTGTCAGGTCTCACTAACGAGATTGTCATCCTGAGCGAAGCGAAGGACCCGTTTTTGCTCGCTACTCGCTGCCCGATACTCCTACTTCTATTCGATCGAAATCTTGCGTAGCAGCTTGAAGTCCGAGAGCATTTTACCGGTGCCGAGCACCACGCTGCACAACGGATCGTCGGCGATCGAGACCGGCAGACCGGTTTCTTCCCGGATGCGCTTATCAAGATTCTTGATGAGCGCGCCGCCGCCAGTGAGCACGATGCCCCGGTCGCTGATATCGGCCGAGAGTTCCGGCGGCGTGCGTTCCAGCGCCACGCGGATCGCGTTCATGATCGTCGAAACACATTCACTCAGCGATTCGCGTATCTCGCTATCGTCTACCGTTATGGTTTTGGGCACGCCTTCAATCAAATTGCGGCCTTTGATCTCCATCGTCAAGGGCTTGTCCAGCGGATAGGCGGAGCCGATCTCCATCTTGATTTGCTCAGCCGTCCGCTCGCCCACCAGCAAATTATATTTCCGTTTGAGGTAATTCATGATGGCTTCATCCATCTGATTGCCAGCCATGCGCACGGAGCGCGAATACACAATGCCGCTCAGCGAAATCACCGCAATGTCGGTAGTGCCGCCGCCAATATCGACAACCATGTTGCCGCTGGGCTCCGTAATCGGCAACCCCGCTCCGATAGCCGCCACCATCGCCTGCTCCACCAGATGCACTTCACTCGCCTTGGCGCGATAGGCGGAATCCATGACCGCGCGCTTTTCCACTTGCGTGATTTCCGAAGGCACGCCAATCACGATCCGCGGATGCACCAGCATCTTCCGGTTATGCGCCTTCTGTATGAAATAGTTCAGCATCTTCTCGGTGACTTTGAAGTCTGCGATCACCCCATCCTTCATCGGCTTGATGGCCACGATATTGCCGGGCGTGCGCCCCAGCATCTCTTTGGCCTCCTTGCCCACGGCTTCAACCTCGCCCGTATTCTTGTTGATCGCCACGATCGAAGGCTCGTTGACTACGATCCCCTTGCCGCGCGCGTACACCAGCGTGTTCGCCGTGCCGAGATCAATGGCTAGATCGCTCGAAAACATACTGAACAAGGAGCGCAGATTGTGCGAGCGCGTGGAGCCGTTATGAAAACCGTTATTTGACATAACAATAAATCTCTCTTCCGGGAATTCGCCCCGCCCCTCGAACCCCGGCCTTCTTCGGTGTTCGCGCGAGTCGCCCTCCGCTGGTATCTACCATTCTACTTGCATGTTCTACCCGCATGTTCAGGAGAACAGGTCCCCCGATCGGTACCCCGTCGATCTGAACACCGTTATTCTGAATGTTTCCTTACCTCGATTTCTTACTGAATCACGACTTTTTCCTGGTGCGTATTCACCCCGCCTTTTGCATTTTGCGCCGTCACCGTGATCAGATTTTCCCCGTTCGGCAACGGCGGGGTGAAATAGTGGAAGGTGCCATCGTCAGTCACGATCGGCACTTCCCTGCCGTTGACCATGACCCGCGCTCCCGACTCGGTCTTGCCCGTTATTTCTATCACGTGACCGAGCTGCACCAAAGGATTGACATCCAACGCCAGATCTATTTTTTCTTTCGTCTTAACTATGATAGTGAAGCGGTTCTTTTCGCTTTCCACCGACTCCTTGCCCGCTGCGTCGTAGGATTGGATGGACCAATAGTATGCGCCTACCGGCAGGCCGGTCACCACCACCTCGGGCGTTTCCACTTTGCGATCCAGCAGTAACGATGAAAAATACGGATTGTGCGAAATTCGCAACCGGTATCCGACCGCATTCGCCATCGGCGTCCAGGCGAAATCGACTTCCTTTGCCTTCTCTCCGGCGTTGATGAAAACCGGCATCATGTTTCCCGGCGTAATCGGCGTCGGCGGACCAATTTCCGTGGCCCGCTCCATGTTCGTTGATGTGCTCTGGAAACTTACCTTCTCCCAGTTCGCCAGGTGAATCTTTTCTCCGTTGCGCTCGATTTCGCCGCTGCCCTTTTTCACCAGGATTTCGTGCCGATCGCCCTTGGGATCGTTATGCACCATGGCCGAAGAATCTGGAGCCAGCGAAGCCTTCGCTCCCGCCACCACCACCTGTGACTTCGACCCTTCGACATAGGTCGCCGTCGTCAGATCGACCGTGCCCGTTGTCACCGCCACCGATACGTTGGTTTGTTGCTGATCGTTAGCTGAGTTCTCTTCGATGACAATCAGAGAATCCTGTTTCACCGTGTAGTTCGTGCCATCGTTGAAAACAATCTTCGCCATTCCTTCGGCGCCCGTCTGCACCACGTCGCCTTTTTCCAGTGGCACATTGTAATCCGCGTTGATCCAGCTGTTGCTGTTGCCCTTCTTTACACGAATCGTGCCGTCGAGCGCGGTGAAGTGAGCCTGCTGCGAAACCGCAGTCGACGGTCCCTTGAGCGGTGGCGCCAATCCTGCAACTTTCTCCAGCAAATCATTGGACAGCTTTCCCGCCGCCTTTACCGTCGAATCTGTAAATTTCGGGAATGCCACGCGCAACACCGCGAAAAAGATCAGAGCCCCGCCCAGCAACGCCATGATCACGCTGCGATACGTCACCGTCTTCCAGGCAACGTAGATCTCCGGCTTATTCTTATTCGACACGGTTTCGTGCCAACCCTATTGTGAAATTCCGAGAATACTGGATATTCCTTACTCTCTGATCATCATATCTGCGAGGGTATGGGTATTAAACTTGGGTCAGCGGGATGGGGGTTACGAAAGTGACTGAGGCGAAGCAGCGCCATCGGCAACCGGACATCTCAATTCAAACACTAACCACTTCTTCTCAAAGAATCACACCAAGGTCAGTGACCTTTAGGCGAGTGTCACGTCTACAACAGATAATCATGCGCTGGACTTTCGTCACCTCTGTGCTCCTGGTCCTGGCACTCGCCACGTCAGTCTCTGGTTGTCTGGCCGGATGCGGCAGCCAGCAACCGGTCTCCTGTTCTCATTCGAGGGCTCGACAACAGTGTGTACGGAAAAAATCGGGCAGCGAAACTGCCGGAAGCCCTGCATGCTTTGATGTCCTGAAATCGCTGCCAGGCAGGTGCGGCGTGCGAAGTTTTGCGCCCTTTCAGTTTGTGGCCTTCCGCGCATTCGTGATTTCCGCTCCACTCCAGCCCACCGCCGGCAACATCTCAGCGCCGTCTGACTCCGTGATCATCGTTTCCTCAAACGGTTCTCCTGAAACCGACCGCGGCCCGCCTGCCTCCTGAAAACCAGCCAAGCCTTGCGCATCGAGCCAAAAGTTAGACATAGGTGCCGCTCGTGCGTACGTTCTATCGTCTCAATTTTGGTTCTTAAGGAGCTATCATGAAAATTGTTTTTCGCATTCTCTTCTGCCTGCTTCTTGCCGTCACCAGCCACGTCGCCCTGGCGCAAACCAGGCTCACAGTCAGTCAAGCGCTCGACTTCTGGATCACCACTACCGAAACTGATGTGGTCTCCGCAGCCGAAGCCATGCCGGAGGACAAATACTCCTTCGCGCCCACCCAGGGCGAGTTTACTGGCGTCCGCACCTTCGCCCAGCAGATCAAGCACCTGGCCGCCAACAACTATCGCATGGCCGCGTACATCCTCGGTCAGACGCCCACCCCCGACCAAAAGTCCGAGACCGGCCCCGACACAGTCCAATCGAAGGCCCAGATCACAGATTACCTCAAAGGCTCGTTCGTAGCGCTACATCGCGCTATGGCTGCCATCAATGAGAAAAACTTGCTGGAACCCATGGCCGTCTTTCCTAGTCCGCTGCAGAAGACCCGTCTTCAACTCGCCGAGGACGTCGTGGCCCACTCCTTCAATCACTACGGCCAGATGGTGGAATACCTTCGCATGAACGGCATTATTCCGCCTGCTAGCCGGAAGTAAACGAACCACCAAGGGGCACGAAGCAACACGAAGGCTCCTGGTTTTAAGGGTTTTCCTTCGTGAACCTTTGTGCCCTTTGTGGTCGTTAGCTCCGCAAACTGCAATCACCAGCACACCGCCGCCGCTTGCCCCTCTTCATCCCGGTTGTTAGCATGTAAGTTCTGCACTATTCCCGGGAGGTTTCTATGGCGACCGATACCCTGACCAAGCCGGTAATCGCCGGCGGCACCACCACCACAAAGTACTTCAAGAATTTCATCGACGGCGAATGGGTCGAATCCGCCAGCGGACAAACCTTCGAAGACCGCAACCCCGCCGACACCCGCGAGGTCGTAGCCGTATTCCAACGATCGAACAAAGCCGACGTTGACGTAGCCGTGGACGCCGCCAAGCGCGCCTTTGCCAAATGGCGTCTGGTGCCCGCGCCGCGCCGCGCTGAGATGGTCTTCCGCGCCGCCGAAATCCTGATCGACCGCAAAGAAGATCATGCCCGCGACATGACCCGCGAAATGGGCAAGGTCCTAAAAGAAACTCGCGGCGATGTCCAAGAAGCCATCGACGCCGCCTACTACAACGCCGGCGAAGGCCGCCGCTTGTTCGGTCCGACCGTTCCCTCCGAGTTGCCCAACAAATTCGCCATGGCCGTCCGCCAGCCCATCGGTGTCTGCGGCATGATTACGCCGTGGAATTTCCCCATGGCAATTTCTTCCTGGAAGCTGCTGCCCGCCGTCGTCTGCGGCAACACCTGCGTCATCAAGCCCGCGCAAGATACTCCGCTTTCTACCTTCAACTTGGTGCAGGCGCTGACCGATGCCGGCATTCCGAAGGGCGTCATCAACATCGTGACTGGCTTCGGCGCCGAAGTCGGCACGCCCTTAACCGAGCATCCAGTAGTCCGTGCCATCTCTCTAACAGGTTCTTCCGCAGTCGGCAGAATCGTGGGCGCAACAGCTGCCAAGAGCTTCAAGCATTGTTCCCTCGAACTCGGCGGCAAGAATCCGATGATCGTGCTCGACGACGCCAACCTCGACCTAGCTATCGAAGGTGGCCTCTGGGGCGCGTTCGGCACCACCGGCCAGCGCTGCACTGCGACCAGCCGCATCATCGTACAGAAAGGCGTCTACCGCAAATTCGTTGATCAATTCGTAGCCCGCGCCAAGAAGATCAAAGTCGGTAACGGCCTAGATGAGACCGTGGAAATGGGTCCGGCGGTCAACGAGAGTCAACTCAAAACGGATATGAGTTATATCGAGATCGGCAAGTCCGAGGGCGCGAAGCTCGCGACCGGAGGCAATCGCCTCGACAAAGCTGAATACCAGCATGGCTGGTTCCTCGAGCCCACCGTTTTCACCGAAGTCAATCCCAAGATGCGCGTCGCCCAGGAAGAAATCTTCGGCCCGGTGGTTTCGATCATCCTCTGCGACGATCTCGAAGACGCCATCGAAATAGCTAACAACATCGAATACGGCTTGTCGTCTTCGCTCTACACGAAAGACGTGAACAAGGCTTTTGCGGCCGTCCGCGACCTGGAGGCCGGCATCACCTACATCAACGCGCCGACCATCGGCGCCGAAGTCCACCTGCCCTTCGGCGGCACAAAAGCGACGGGCAACGGTCATCGCGAAGGCGGTATCGGCGCAATCGACTTCTACACGGAGTGGAAATCCGTCTACGTCGATTACTCCGACAAGCTGCAGAAGGCGCAGATCGACCGCCCGGAGTAAGCAAACTCGAGGAGTCTCTGTCGCATATGGCAGTCCAGGAAATCAGAAATACAATAATCTCAAAATTCGCGCGCTGGGCGGCTGCTTCAGCTGCTCGGCAGGGCCCTCGCCATTTGCGCGGCAGAAAATGGTACACACACCTTGATCAAGTTGATTTAGACGATCTGCTCACAATGGGCACTCCGGTCTCTAACGCCGCTTTCCTAGCGTGGCATCAGCGAGAAGTTCAAGGACTGGCGGGCCGTGCGGGTGTGGAGATTGGTTGGGCAGCGAAGATGGTCAACATGTTCCTCAAAATACACGTCTATATTGCTGGTCGTGGCGACGGTTCGTTGCTTGCCGTCATTCACCCTCCTATCGATAATGACCTCCTAGACGCAATACGACGCGAGTTTCCCAAGAATGATCCGCGTCCACAAAATCGAGAAATTAGGAAGAAGTGCGACTCCGGTAAACCGATCAGTGGCGTTACCACTTACTCCCACTACTCGGAGGTCATCGCTGGGCTCACACTGGCGTCGGAGCGACTTGGTTGCACGCTCTTTGAAATCGAAAGCCTTTGGGCTACCGATAAGATCTCAGAAGCTGGGGCGTAGAAGGCAAAATTCCCGCCACATTCTCTGATTCGCCTGCGGTTATCATTTTCCTTAATCCGCGGTTAGAATTTCTGCATGCCCATCACCCAACTCCGCCAAATCGCCCCCGCCGCCCGCCTGCAAAACGTCCGCTACGCCATTCGCGACCTGGCATGCATCGCCGACGAAGTCGCCCATCAGGGACACAAAATTCTCCCGCTCAACATCGGCGACCCGCTGAACTTCGACTTCCAAACGCCCGCGCACATGATCGAGGCTGTCTATCAAGCCATGCGCAACGGCAAGAACGGATATTCTCCATCTTCGGGCATCAAGGAAGCGCTCGAAGCCATCCGCGCCGAGGCGTCTCGCAAGGGAATCACAAATGTTCAAGATGTCTTCGTCACCTCAGGCGTCAGCGAAACCGTCGACATCTGCTTGACCGCGCTCCTCAATCCCGGAGACAATCTGCTGACTCCCTGCCCCGACTATCCACTCTACTCGGCCGTTCTGGCTAAGATCGAAATCGGACTCAACACTTACTATCTGAACGAAGAAGACGGCTGGCAGCCCGATCTCGACGACATCAGGAAAAAAATCACGCCGCGAACGCGCGGCATCGTCCTGATAAATCCCAATAATCCAACCGGCTCCGTCTGCACAAGAAAAATGCTCGAACAGATCGCTGAGCTCGCGCGCCAGCACAACCTGATCATCTTTTCCGACGAAATTTACGACAAACTGATTATCGACGACGATCCGCACGTGGCGATGGCGGCAGTTGCACCCGATGTGCCGGTCATCACTTTCGGCGGTCTCTCCAAGAACTATCTCGCCCCCGGATGGCGCATCGGATGGGGCATAGCCAGCGGCGAAGCTTCCGTCATCAGCCCCTATCTCGAAGGCGTGAATAAGCTGCTAAGAGCCCGCCTCTGCGCCAACCATCCCGAGCAATACGCAATCAAACCTGCGCTCGAAGGTCCCCAGGATCACCTCATCGAGGTCAAGAGCAAACTGCGCAGCCGCCGCGATCTGACCATGAAGTGGTGCGCCGAAACAGCCCGTCTAAGCTGCGTCGCCCCGCGTGGGGCGTTCTACGCTTACCCGCGCATCGACATCCCGGAAGGCGATGACGTCTTTGTCACCGAACTAATTCGCCAGAAGCACGTGACCGTCGTGCACGGCTCCGGTTTCGGACAGCGCGCCGGAACAAAACATTTCCGCATAGTTTTCCTGCCCGACGAAAAGACGCTGACCGCCGCTTACTCCGCCATTGGCGATTTCATGCGCGACCGCTACACGGAATAATTCCTTGCGGTACAGACGGGGCTTGTCCCGTCTCGCTGTGGCAAAGACGCAGCCCGGGTGCCCTATCCCTGCGCGTCCTTTGCGCAGGAGTGGGATTCCACGTTCATCTCTCCCAAGGTGGTTTGACTCTGCAGTGCAACTCCACCGGCGGCGACCGTTCCCCGTGATAACTGTTCCCCTGACACTTTCGTAACTCTACATCGCGAGGTTCTATTCCTATACTTGTCCCATACCTCGTATAGGAAAATTGCCGATGCGGCGAACAATTCTGACGTTGATTCTCGTGGTCTGCAGCGCAATCGCTTTAGCGCAAAGCACTTCACCAGAAGCTCTCTACGAGCGTGGAGTCGACGCTATCACAGGGGTTGGGAGTTCGCGAAATGACGCTTTAGGGGTTGAGAACTTTCGACACTCCGCCGAACTCGGTTACGGCCCGGGCCAGATCGCGTTAGGCTACTATTACGAAACCGGAAATTTTCTCGCGCGCGATCCGGCGCAGGCGCTCGACCTCTATCGCAAGGCAGCTCAGCAGGGCGACCCGCTTGCCGGGTGGCTTGCCGGGCGGCTTTATTTCCTCGGCGGGGCCTTGCATAACCCGGACGCGGCGCGGAAATGGCTTAAACAGGCCGCCGATCAGAAGAACGCCTATGGTGCCTACTATCTCGGCCGCCTCATGGCCGATCAGGACTACACCAAGGCTCCGGCCTTATACAAAATTGCCGCCGACCAGGGACTTCCCCAAGCCCAGTACTTCTATGCCAAAGCTCTAAGAGATGGCCGCGGCATTCCGCAAGACCGCCTCACTGCCTATATCTGGTACTCGATTGCGGCCGACGCCGGCTATACCCCTGCCAACGCCGATCTCAACGCACTCGACCGCGGCAGCTTTTTCTCCATGGATCAAATCTCGGCAGCGAAAGCCCAGGCCAAGGATTTGGAACAGGTCGTAATCCGCGCCGTGACCGCACGCGGATGCTCGGGATGGGACGGTGAATTCGACGAGTTCCCCACCCCGCCTCCTCCGCAACTGCAGCGCTACTGCCACTAATTTCACCTGTAGAGATTGGGCTTGCCCCGTCTGGCCAGTAGCTCCAGCGACGCAGGAGACACGGCAATCCGCGTCTCTACATTTAGAATCGAGCAGGTCGCATCTAGAAGCGGGCAGATCAAACCATCTCCGTTCCCCAAAGATCATGCAGGTGCACGATCCCGAGCAGCCGCAGATCGCTGCCCGCAACCGTGTCCGCCAGTCGATCCACCACCACCAGCGAAGTAATCTTCATCTCTTCCATGCGCGCCAGCGCAGTAGCTGCGAATTCCTGCGCGCCAATAGTCTTCGGGCTCCGCGTCATGCAATCCTGCGCCATCAGGTCAAGCGCATCCTTCCCGCTCTGCTCCAGCAACCGCCGCAGATCCCCGTCGCTGATCACTCCCAGCAGCCGATCCCCGGGCAGTTGCTCTCCGGGTAAACCATCGCCTGCAACCACCGTGGTCATTCCAAGCTTCTTGCGCGACATTTCGTAAATCACGTCCGGCATCTTCGTCTCCGCCGTGACTCGCGGAATCGCGTCTCCCGAGTGCATCAACGATTCCACCCGCGCCAGCCGTTTGCCCAGCTTTCCCCCCGGATGCAGGTTGGCAAAATCTTCCTCCTTGAATCCGCGCTTTTCCGAAAGCGCCACCGCCAGCGCGTCTCCCAACGCGAGCATGGTCGTCGTCGAAGCGGTAGGAGCGAGTCCCAGCGAGCACGCTTCCTGCGAGATCGAGCAGTCCAAAGCCACGTCCGCCGCCGCCGCAAGCGTAGAAGTCTTTGTAGCGCGGACACTCTTGTCCGCGTGAACCTCTGCAAGGTCATCGCAAGTCATGGCAATGAGCCGCACCTGCAGCCGCTTGATCGTCGCCAGCAACTGCAGAATCTCTTCCGTCTCGCCGCTGGCCGAGAGCGCCAGCACCACGTCGCCGCGCACGATCATTCCCAGATCGCCATGCAGTGCTTCAACCGGATGCAGATAAAGCGCTGGTGAGCCCGTCGAACTTAACGTGGCCGCTATCTTGCGCGCGATCAGCCCGCTCTTCCCCATCCCCGTGACCACCACCCTGCCCCGGCAACCGAACATAAGTTCCAGCGCCCGGTTGAAGTCTGCCTCCATAGGGCCCGCCAGCCGGTCGGCCAGCGCCCGCAACGCTTCAGCCTCAATGCGCACCACATTTTCACCAACACTTTTCATGAACGAGAAATGGTAGCAGAAGTATGTCGCCCAACTGGCGGCCGGCGTCCGTGCGGTTATCACTCCGAAGTTATCGCTCCGGGGTCATCGCTCCGGGTTATCGCTCCGAAGTTATCGTTCCAGAGCCGCGCGATCCCATCCTGCCAGCTTCGCCCCCGCCTCATACGTGCTCTGGGCAAAGTCCAGAATTTCACCACGCGGAGACCCGGCGTCGCGAACCTCGTCATACATCAGCAGGAATTCGTGCAGCTTGCTCCGATAAGAACCTCTCGCCGGCCGAACCGGTTGCGCGGCAAGGCCAGGCGGCTCCGGAGCCGTGTAGGCATAGAACGCTGGTCCGCTCACTTCTCCGCCACCCGGCCACCAGCCAACGCTGCTGCATTCATGCGAATATGCTTCCGCGGTGATAATGCCCTTCCGCACCGGAGCTCGGCGACCGTTAAAGCGTGTACAGCACAAGTCGAAGCTTCCCCAGAAAAAATGGACAGGACTGGTCTTGCCGATAAATCGAGCGCGAAATTCCTGCAGCACGTTATTTGCGGAAAGCAGGATGCGCCCCAACCGATTCGTATATTCCGGATCATAGGAGGCGTGCGTGTCATCCTCATCGAAAGGAATCGGATTGGGAATCTCCTGTGGTTTGCGATTGATTTCGACCTCGATCCCTGCCCCTCGCAACATGGAAAATAACTCCCGATAAAAGGCTGCCACCGACATTGGTGTCAGTGGAAAGGCTCGGTCTGCATCTGAAGTTCGCAGCTCCAGGCGATGCTCAACAAAATCAAACTGGATTTCAAAGGCGCTCCCACGATAGGGTATCGGCAAAGTCGTCAGGCCGCGTGTATTCACATAGAGAGCGCAATTCCACCAGTGATTCACAAGCGGCGTAAGAGCGAGACGAATCTTTCCGACGATCTGAGTCCACATATGAACCGTGCGATAGGTTGCTTCCCATTCGTCCAGCGGTAACGCGGGCCAGTCTTTCTCGATTCCATTCATCAGAGCGCATCCTCCAAGATCGGGCGGTGTCCCAATTCGTGCGGCAATTGTAGCGCCGCCGTCCGGCGGCGTGGGTGGCGCTGCTACGTCGGCGGCAACCTGCCAAAGTAGGACACTTCCGAAGATCGTGCGTCGGCGCGTTGGCAGCGCTCGTTAGCGCACTTTTGGTTTGTATAGTTTCGTAAGTATAATCGGTGGCACAAATTGCCTGGGGCCTTCCTCGGGATCTCGGATACAACTTTTTCTTCGTTTTAGGGTTCAATAATATGTAGATGTGTGACTGTCAGGAGGAGATCGTGAAAGCATCGCGCCGGTTTGGCAAGGCTATCGGTTTTGGATTAACCACGAGAGCCATTCTTTTATCTTTTGCTGTTTTATCTTTTTGGTTTAGCGCGTCAGCCGTGGCTTCGGCTCAGACTGGCGCCATGTCTCCTTACCAGGGCGAACAGGATGGCGTCAGCGCCGGTGGCAACTGGCTCGAGTTCGACTCCACCGACAAGATGACAGGCGAGAAAAAAGTCCGCTTTCAGCTCCAGTCCAATAACTATTTTCGCGAAGACAACGACTACAAGCCCCGAGTCAATATTTTTTGCAGCAACGGCAAGTACAAGTGGGCAGAGTTCAATCCAGGAATGCGACTGGTTCCGCCGAATCGACCCGGCTTCTGGGGGCAGCCTCAGTTGGAAGTGGAAGTGCGCACCGACGATACGCACGACCACAAGGGATGGAACTGGATGCGCGACCACTTCCTCTCCATGGACAAAGGCACGGTTCGGGGAATGATCGGCGCCAACGTCTTCAACATCGCGCTCCCAACACGCAGCGGCCGCCAGATCGCGGAATTTTCTCCCAGCGGCCTGAATTTCGATCGCGTCAAACAAGCCTGCGACCTGACACCGAAAAAGCCAAGCAAGGACTAGTAAGGACTAGGGATTCTATTAAGGACTAACAAGTAGCGCGTAAGGGCGAGCTGGAGACGGTAAAAACTCGAGGATTGTAGCTTGCCCGTCCAAACTCTCTTGGGAGGCGTTTGGACAACCAAAGGAATTGGCCAGTCGGCGTCCGAAAATAATTTTGCCATGACCGCTGGCGGCGGCATCGATGTCAAAGTCTCCCGGCACGTTTCCGTTCGTCCCGCGCAGACCGAGTACTTCATGACCAAAATCCCCAACGGCCTCAATAACCGCCAGGACAACCTTCGCTTTGGCGCCGGAGTCAATGTGCGGCTCAGCCAACAGTAAACCATGAAGACTCATGAAATCGACCGCCTCTACACCGTGTCAAGCCCCCTTTTCGGCGGACTTCCCCGCAAGCCTATGAAGTGGCAGGGAAAATAAACCCAGATCGGATGTCCAACCAGCCCCACTGAACTTGGTATAATGGAGTTAGGACAGAGTATAGAAAAACTAAAGGATTGCGGTTCACTCCGCACCCCTTTTTGTTTTGTCCGAATTATCCAACCGATTTCCTTAAGTCCTTATTCCACAATAGTTTACTAATAAGTGCTTTAAAACCATTGATTTGGCGGGATTTTCTTCCTAACGGTAAGAAACGGCGCTGGCTTTAGCCGCTGAGGTGACACTCTGGCGCGGAAAACACTTTTTCCGCAGCCTGCTAGTCAATTATCCAAAGCCTGTTTTATTTGGAAGTCCGGCCCTGCACCGCCAGCCCTCCCCGCGAATCCAATGATGGTGTCCAACGATGGTATCGTTGGACCGGCATCCGGAGTCGCATGAAAGTCGGCATAACCTGTTATCCAACCTACGGTGGCAGCGGAGTCGTTGCCACCGAACTCGGCCTCGAACTGGCTCGCCGCGGACACGAAATTCATTTCATCTCCTACTCGCAACCCATCCGCCTCACCGGTCCCGAACCCAACATTCATTATCATGAGGTCGAGGTCACGCGTTATCCGCTCTTTGAATACCCTCCCTACGATCTGGCGCTGGCCACGCGAATGGCCGAGGTCTCGCAACTCTACGAACTCGACTTGCTGCACGTGCACTACGCGATACCGCACTCGGTGAGTGCGATGCTGGCCAAGCAGATGCTGGCCGCAACTCCGCCGCGGCGCAATCTGCCTTTTGTCACCACCCTCCACGGCACCGATATAACGCTGGTAGGCCTCGATCGCTCCTATCTCCCGATTACGCGTTTCTCCATCGAGCAGAGCGACGGCGTAACCGCGGTCTCACAGTATTTGCGCAACCGCACTCTGAATATGTTCGACATCAAGAACCACATCGAGGTCATCCCCAACTTCGTGAACTGCGACGACTACCTGCGCAAGCCGGAATGGCTCGAAAAGCGGAGCGAGTACGTCTCCAACGACGAACGGCTGCTGGTGCATCTTTCGAATTTCCGCCCGGTGAAACGCGTCCTCGATGCAATCGAAATCTTCGACCGTGTGCGCAAGAAAATTCCTTCCAAGCTATTGCTGATTGGCGACGGCCCCGATCGCTCCCAGGCGGAATGGCTGGCGGTGCAGAAAGGCATCCACGAGCACGTGTTGTTTCTGGGCAAGCAGGATCAGGTTCGCGAAAAACTGGCCCTCTCCGACTTGATGTTAATGCCCAGCGAACTTGAGTCTTTCGGGCTCGCAGCGCTCGAAGCAATGGCCTGTGAAGTTGTTCCCATTGCCACGCGTACCGGGGGCGTGCCGGAGGTAATCGAGCATGGCGTGAGCGGATTTTTGGCCGATGTCGGCGACGTGGACACCATGGCGCACTACGCCATTGATTTGCTCGGTGACGAATCCGTTCTCCGCGCTATGGGGAAACGTGCCCGCGCCGCTGCCCAGGCGAAATACTGTTCCAGCAGGATCATTCCGCTTTACGAAGACTTTTACCAAAAGGTGCTTGAGCAATCGTCGAAGTTGTCATTAGCTCTTCGGGGTTAGGCAAAATCGGCAGCCGCAAGCGGATCAGCGTGCCGCCGCCCTCGCGGTTTTCAATGATCATTTTCGCCGTGTCGCCGTAGAGCACTTTCAGCCGTTCGGCGACATTCGCCATGCCGATGCCGCCACCACCAAAACCATCAGGTTGCGCAACCAGTTGCGCAGCTCCCATACCCACGCCGTCATCCTCTACTTCCACCACCAGCCGCGACTTGATCACGCGGCTGCGCAAGGTGATGCTGCCGCCTTCAACCTTTGGAGCAAGCCCGTGTTTGATGCAGTTTTCCACCAGCGGCTGCAAGAGCATGCTCGGAACCATTGCTTCGAGCGACGCTGGATCGAGATCTTTAACCACCTTCAGTTTGTCACGTCCAAAGCGCACAACTTCGATGTCAAGATAATTGTCTATAAACTCCACCTCCTCGCGCAGCGCAACGAACGACTCCGAGCTCTGCAGCAGCCGGCGAAGAATGGTGGCGAGCTTCAAAATCATCTCCCGCGCCATATCCGGATCGAAGCGCACCAGCGATGAAATGGAATTCAGCGTATTGAAGAGAAAGTGCGGATTAATCTGATTCTGCAAAGCCACCATGCGCGCCTGCAGCAGCAACCGCTCCTGCTCTTCCAGCTTGATCTGTATGCGGACGCTGTTAAAGATTTTCAGCTCGATACCCACCACCATAACCACGCTCAGGTAGATCGCGCTTTCCACCAGATAGGCATTCAGAGTTTCGCGCCTGCCCGGCATCCACAAGTTCGGGCTCTCCAGGCTGAAGATCGAGGTCGGTAAGATCCGCCAGATTTCGGTCTGCAGAAAACGCAAGCTCACAATCGTGACAAAAAAAGCCACTTGCCAATCGAACACGCGCGGCCGCGGCAGATTGCGGCGAATAATGCGATACAGAGTGAGATCGATGAAGGGTGAGAACGACCAAATGTCTTCCTGCTCGGGCGCGGCGCGGCGCAGCTGGCCGGCGACAATCCCGGCAAACACATTCAATGGCATGGCCGCCCATTCGCCATGGAACACCGCGGGGATCGCCATCAATGCTCCCCCTACGCCGCCCGACAAGCGTCCGCCGATCACGCCCAACAGCAGTGAGGTTTCGAGCGACAAATCTCCGGCGAAGAAGCTCTTCACGCTGGATCGAATCCAGACGCCGAGCGCGATGGGGATTGCCATCCACAATGCCAGATAAATTTTGTGGCGGGTCGCCCGGTGCTCGCGAAAGAGTAGACGCTTGAACTCCATCGAGCGCACCAGCGCGCTCGACAAGGCCGCCGCCACGCCCAGCTTGATCAGCAGATTAACGAGTATAAGCGTGGATTCCAGCATTCAAAGACTTCAGTCCCGCATTAAAAAACGTCAGTCCCTTGTTAAAAAACGTCAGTCCCGGAAGAACGGCCGAACTTAGCCCAGCGCTTCAGCGCTGGGAAGAACGGCACAATAACTCCAGTCCCGAAGGGACGACCCACCTTAGCCCAGCGCCTTGGCGCTGGGTAAGCGTCCGAAACAAAAATCAAGTCCCGGAGGGACGACCTATTTGGGAGTTACACTCTAGCGCCCAGCACTGTCGGGATCAGCTTTCGATTGTAGCCGCCGCCTGCCGCAAAAGCTGCTCAACATTAATCTTCGAGCCCGGCGGAAGTCCGCCCTGTGCAAAATCGCGCCCCCCACCACCCCGCCCTCCGACGGAAGACAGAACCTGCTTCAGCAACGCCCCCATATCAGCGGTGAAACCCAGAGCCCTAGTCTGAGTCGACGTCTGACAAAACACCAATCCCGGCGGGTCAACCGTACTCGCCGCCAGCGCAATCGCCGCCGTTCCCGTTCGCGTTACTTTCTGCGCAAACAACTTGGCAAAATTAATATCGCGATCGGCAAATACCCTCACAACGATCTTCCGCCCGTTCGACTCCGAATGCGCTTGCAGATCAGCCAAAGCCATCAGGCCGGCGAGTTCATCAAGCGCATCATTCTTCTGTTTGCGCAACAGCTTGCTCTCTTCAACACTCTTGCGGATCTGCTCCGGCACATCCCAAAGTTGCGCAGAGAACAACGCAGCCGCCTCGCTGAGCGCGCTATAATCGCGCCGAGCCATGCGCACGGCACGATCGCCACAGACAAATTCCACGCGCGTTCCCTGCTGCACTTTTTCGCTTTTCCGAAGAATGATCGAGCCGATCTGACCGCTCGCGCCGACATGAGTTCCGCCACACGCCGAGAGATCGAAATCCGCAACCTCAATCAGACGCAACTCATCCCGCTCCGCTGGCGGCAGTTTGCGTAGGCCAAGCTTCTCCGCCTCCGTCCGCGAAACATACCGAACCCGCACCGCCCGATTCTCAAACACAATCTGATTGGCCCGCTTCTCAGCCCCAACAATCTGCTCCGAACTCACCGACGGAACGGCCAGATGAATCGAGCAATATTCATCACCCATGTGGAATGAAACCGTCGGCATCTGATAAAGCTCCAAAAAAGCCGCCGAGAGAACATGCTGCCCCGTATGCTGCTGCATATGGTCGCGTCGCCTCTCGGCATCGATACTGCCATGCACGGCCGCGCCAGCCGCCGGCAACCGCACCGGCGCTTCCAGGTAGTGAACGATCCTGCCGTCTTCCGCTTCCGCAACTTCCGAAACTCGGAGGCGTGCGTCGCCTCCCTCAGGTCCAGTAAGAGTGAGCCAACCGGTGTCGTGAACCTGTCCCCCGCTGGTCGGATAAAACGCCGTCTCTCGCAAGATGATCGCCGGCCGCGATTCCGCGGATGTAGTCAGTGCAACGTCTTCGACAACCGAATCGAATTCATGAATTTCAGAACTGTCGTAATAAAGACGTTTGGTCATAACGAAAGCACAATGACGGGCTTGATGCCCCGGGTTCGCGCCGCACCTTTGGGCGCTAGCCTGGGCAATTCCACAAGTCAAATAAAAAAGCCAGGCACCGGTGCTCCACTGCACACGAAAGAGCCCGTTACCGTTGCTTCCTTCCGGACCTGGCGGGGTTGGCGGGAAAACGTCGCGCGGAACCGATGCCTGACTCTACATCTTAGCAAGAGATCGCAGAAAACAGGAATGCCCGTAAGAGCTTGGTAATGTCTCAGTTTGGCGGACATCACAAAGTATTGTCATCCTGAGCAAAGCGAAGGACCTGCTTTGCCGCACCAATCACACGCTTGCCTCGCTTCCTTTTCAAAGTGCGACACTACCAAGAGCTTTCGTCTATCATCGAATTACTTTATGGCCGAGTCAGAATGTCCCACCTACAAAAAGCTAAAAGACCGCGAAACCCGCGCCCACGCGGCATGGACGTCTTATCTCTTCCGCAACGAAGTCAAACCGAGGCCCTCGGAGAAAGCAAAGCGGAAGCATCAGAAAGAAGATATGGAAGCGTATGAGCAAGCTCACAAAGCGCGCCTGACTCACGAAAAGACATGCCCGATCTGCAAAGGAAGCAGCGCCTAAAACAAGGAATCTTCAACGCACCACCAGCACTTCACGCATGGCATCGCGCGCCAGGAAGAACTTGATCGAAGCAAAGTCCCGGAACAGATTTTCAATATGCCGGTTGTTGAACACCCTCTGCAGCCGCGGAGACTGCTTTTCAGACGCGGGGCGCCCAGGGGGCGCGAACTTTACTTCCTGCATTTCCAGCATGTCGCTCTCAGTCACGTGATAGCGATAGCAGGTCGAGTCCGGCCCGGCATCGCGCGTGTGAAAGAACGCCAGCAATACTCCGCCCGGCTTCATCACCGACCACAAACGGTCGATGGTGGGCTTCACCAGACTCTCTTCCATGTAATCGGGCAGGTTCCAGCACAGCACCACATCGAAGTGAGCATTAGGATATCCCAGGTTCTCGTCCAGAAATTTTTTGCTATCTACGACCAGACTACCCGCATCGTCCTTGACGCGAAGCGCCGGGTCGAGCGACGAGCGCAGCAGATCTTCGCTGTAATTCTTGTGTCCCCTATCGGTAAGAAATCGGATATTGCCAGGCGATGTCGCGCCCATGTCGAGCACGCACAGACCCTCCTGCGAGTTCAGTATCCGCGCCACCTCGCCCATCCCGCTCGACCGCCGGGTTAGCTTTCGCTGCGATTCGGGCGTTGCCTGCTTAGAAGAACTTCGAAAAAGTTTCATTACGTTGTCAGAAACAGATGCCATCTTCGATAAATGTCGATAACGACTGATGTTATTCTCAAGCAGACGCAGGCGTCGCCTTTGCAGCCTCTTTTTTAATATCAACCTTCCCTTTCAGGAAGGCGCCTTCTTCAATAGCGATGCGTTGCGTGATCACATCCCCCGTCACCACTGCCGACTTTGACAATTCCACGCGCTCGGAGGCATTCAGGCTCCCCTCCAACTTGCCCTGAATTACAACCGCCTTGGCGGTGACGTTGGCCTTGACATTTCCGTTCGGCCCCACGGTCAGGCGGTGGTCGCGCAGCTCAATTTTCCCCTCAACGTTGCCATCCACATACAAGTCTTCGGAGCCCGACAGCTCTCCTTTAATAACCACAGACTTGCCGATGTGGGCGCCGTCGCCGGCCTGCGAAACATCCATGCTGAGCCTCCAAATCCGTCGCGCTTGAATCAGCGCGAATGAACCGATTGTAAATCATTCCTCCTCTTGCGGCTCGAAACGATGCCGGAAACCATTCTCCATCATGTACTTAGCGAACCGGCACGAAAGCCTGATCGACTGTCGCTGCCGTTTTGCTACCATCATCGTAACGGGCTACCCAGCCCGGTTCAGCCATGGGAATTGTCAACCTCATCCCACGCCAGATCCTACGCCAATGTTCAACTCACAATTGGACTCGCGTCTTCGCACGCAACCTGGCATGCACACTCGCACACGCCGGCATTTGCATTCTCGTGCTCACAGCTGCCACCCTGGCGTCGCAGTCGGCAACAGTTTCTTCTTCCCAGGATCCCGCCGACCTGATGCGCAAGGCCGTGCAAAACGAAGTCAAGGCGTCCAATGAAGACAGCACTCACTATCTGTTTCGCGGAATCAAGACCACCCCTCAGGGGTCGACCACCAGACTCTACGTAGAGACGAAAGAAGCTACTGCCGGGTTGGTAATCGCCTACAACGGCAAACCTTTAACTCCGGAGCAACGACAGTCTGAGCAAGCGCGCGTCAAACGATTCATCGATAATCCCGAAGAACTTAAAAAGAAGCGTGAACTGGAGCACGAATACGCCGAACGCACCCTGCGCATAATGCGCGCCATGCCCGACGCGTTCCTGTTTGAATACGCAGGGCAAGAGCAAGGCCGGGAAGGCGTTGGGCGCGCCGGTGATGCGCTGGTCAAATTGAATTTCCGGCCGAACCCCAACTACCAACCGCCCTCGCACGTAGAAGAAGTGTTGACTGGCATGCAAGGCTACGTTCTGCTGGACTCCGCCCGTTACCGCATCGCCAGCATCGACGGCACGCTTGTCAAGGAAGTGAGCTTTGGCTGGGGAATCCTCGGACACCTCGATCGCGGCGGACGTTTTATGGTTCAGCAGCAGGAGGTTGGAGACAATCTTCTGGGAAATTTCAAGCATGACCTTGAAATTCACAGGGAGAATTTTGCTGGTGAAAAGTCTCAACATCAGCTCGACGGAAGTTTTCAGCGGCTTCAGGCCAGTGCCTTCAAACCTCACATTCGCCCAGGCCCTGGAACTGCTGAAAAAGGAAGAATCTTCGTTAGCGGAAAGCCCCGCTGCCTGCAAACTCGCATATAAGTGAAGTTTCTCATGTAGGGACAGCCGCCCTCGGCTGTCCAGCCGAGCACAACTCGGCAGTCGCCAGCGACCACAGCGACTTTGGATACGCGTTACGGTTTCCCCGCGCGAAATGTCTCCTCCCGCACCGTGACCTTGCGCACCAACTCCTCGCGCACTTGATAACCTGTCCCAGGCAGATCACTGACGGCGATCATTCCATCGGGCCGCACTTCCACTTCCGGCTCGATGATGTCCTCTTTCCAATAACGCTTCGAAGCAGACACATCTCCCGGCAAGCGAAAATTTTCGAGCGTCGATAAGGCAATGTTGTGCGCTCGTCCGATTCCAGATTCCAGCATCCCTCCGCACCATACCGGAACGTTGTGCCGCGCGGCGACATCATGTATTTTTTTTGCCTCGCCGAAGCCGCCCACCCGCCCGACCTTGATGTTGAGAATACGGCAGGCGCCTATTTCCAGCGCAAAATCGGCGTCGCGCGCATTCAAAATCGATTCGTCCAGGCAAATCGCCGTCCGTATAGATTTCTGCAGCCGCGCGTGCAGGTAGATTTCATCGTTCCACAGCGGCTGCTCGATCATCAGCAAATTGAACGCATCGAATTTGCGTAGATGCTCAACCTCGTCCAGCGTGTAGGCCGAATTCGCGTCCACGCTGAGAACAATGTGTGCCCAGCGCGCCCGAATCTTCTCCAGCACATTCAAATCCCATCCCGGCTTCACCTTGATCTTGATCCGCCGGTAACCCGCCGCCAGTTCCGTTTCTATCTTCTCTAGAAGTTGCCCTGGCGAATCTTGAATGCCGATCGAAACGCCACAGGCAATCTCGCGCCGAGTTCCTCCTAGGAGTTTCCAGAGTGGCACTTGCTTCTGTTTCGCCTCGGCATCCCATACCGCATTTTCGAGGGCCGCTTTAGCCATACGATGCCCGCGGACCCGAGCAAACCGCGCCGCACAATCTCTACCGGCGTCCAATTCGCGTTGTAGTAGTAAAGGCGCCAGATAATTCTTGATCGTAGGCCACGCGGTTTCCGTCCATTCCGGGCTGTAATACGGATCCTCTCCGGCCACGCACTCTCCCCAGCCGCGCACTCCATCCGCCTCGACACTCACCAGCAAAATCTTGCGGCTGTAGACGCGGCCAAAGCTCGTTTCAAAAAAATGCACGAGCGGCATATGAATTTCACGCAGACTTACGGAATCGATTCTCATAATGAGTTGCACTCGCGTCGGGCACCGTTTAGCGATGCCGGCCTGTAGAGACGTGGCTTGCCGCGTCTCGAACCTTCCACAAAATTCGCGGGCGCGTGGAACAGGGCAAGCCGGTCTCTACGGGAATTTGGGTGCCGCTAGTAGCGCCAGCTTTCGTCCCATTGTCCCAGCTTAAAACTTCCATTTCCGCGCTGATCGCGTTCGTAGCCAAGCACGCTCAATCCGTCGGCAAATGCCCGCTGGAGCTGCTGCCGACAGTGTTCTTGCACGGTCAGCGCCCTCCCTCGCATGCCAGCGTCGGCCTTCCATTCGCTGATCTCAGCTGGAACTTCAACTCGCGCACGGCACTCGAACTCCGCACGCGCAGCGCCCGCCAGCGCCGCATCAACCCGTTTCGACTTCATCCACCACTCTGCCACCAATCGGTCGCTCGGCAATCCGCCCTGCAGCGGCGAAGAGGTAGTCCCATACTGATTTACATTGTAGCGGCGCGCAATCGCTCCCAGCTTTTCGATATTCAGATACGCGTTCTTGATCTCCAGCGGATCGAACGTCCATTCCATCAATTCGAAACCGCGCGCCAAAGCGTCGTCTCGCTGATAGAACTTCAGCCGCCGTCCCAATCCACCATCGCGATATTGCTGGCGAACCGCCAGCATCTGCGAGTGCAAGTAACTATGCCCATTCCGCATCCCCGGAATCGCCAGCGCAAAGCCGATCAATTCGCTTTCGATGCTGCTTTCAGCGTCCCGGTCGTCGTTCCGGTCGTCGTAACTTTGCTTGCTCTTCGGAACAAACGCCCCCATCACCTGACCGCCTATTTTCGCCGCCACCACGAACAACCGCACCGGAACCAACTCCGCATCCGAAAACTTCCATACTTCTTTCTGCAGCTCAAAACACGCCTGCATATCCGCCAGCGCTTCACACTTTCGGAGGGCCACTTCTTTGGCCGACCCTCTGTCAGTTGATACGATTCCGGACGATTGCCTAGGTCCCGCGCCGGTCATGTCTGTTTTTCCTGCCTCTTCGACTCTTGCCATAATGCTTCCAGTTCATCCATCGACGCCTGCTGCGGCGCTCGCCCGCCGGCGGCGAGCCGCTCCTCCATCCATTGAAAGCGGCGCTTGAATTTGCGATTCGTCCTCCGCAATGCCGACTCGGGATCAAGCGACAGAAAGCGAGCAATGTTCACCAGAACAAAGAAGAGATCCCCCACCTCATCTTCCAAACGCTCGCGCAGTTCCGGAGAAACCTGCGTCTTTCCCGACCCTGCAACCCCAGTTCCCGGCTGCCCACGGACGGGCGTGACCTTCAGTTCCTCGCGCAGTTCGGCGGTTTCCTCTGCAAGCTTTTCGAACAATCCTTCAATTTCCTGCCAGTCAAATCCAACACGTGCCGCGCGCGAACTGAGCTTATAAGCCTCCATCAGCGCGGGCATCTTCGAAGACACGCCCGCCAGCACAGATTGTGCATGGTCGGCAGAATGGTCCGCGGAGTGTTCCGAGGCGAGCCCCGCTCCTTGCGCTTTTTGCAAGGGGCGGGCGTCGGCGTCATCAGTCTGTCTGGTCGTCTCGTCAACTGCCGCCAGCCGTTTCGTTTTCTCTTTCTCTCGCGCCTTGAGCTCCTCCCAGTTGCGCAGAACCTCGGCGGAAGTATCCGCCTTCACGTCGCCAAACACGTGCGGATGCCGATCCACCAACTTATTGGAAAGCCGGTCCAGCACGTCATCGACCGAGAAATGGCCTGCCTCGCGCGCCATCTCCGAATAGAACAGCACCTGCAGCAGCAGGTCGCCCAATTCACCGGTCAGTTCCGGCCAATCGCGATTGTCAATCGCTTCGAGGACTTCGTAAGCCTCTTCCAGCGTGTACGGCTTGATGGTATCGAAGGTCTGTTCGCGGTCCCACGGGCACCCACCCGGAGCCCGCAATCGCTCCATGATCTGAACCGCTCGCTCGAATCGTTCGCCAGTAGTGGCCATCCTGATCAATGTAAATGACGAGAATACCGGGAGCAATGATGACACAGGAGTTCCGGATCCATTGTCCGCTTTTCCGCAGCTAAAACGACCGCAACGAGCGAACCAGCAATTCCGTCTCATCGGAAATGATCGCGTCCACGCCCCACGCGGCGAACTCACCCATGCGCGCAATGTCATTGACCGTCCAAACCATGATGCGCTTTTCTGCATCATGAACCCGCTCGATCAATGCTCTGTCAACCAGTCTGAATTCGGGAATCACCCACGGCGCCGGCATTTGTCGCCAATCCAGAAGCTGATGCGCAGACTCGCAAAGAAATCCCAGGGGAATCGCCTGGTCGAATTCGTAAATTGTCTTGAGCACATCGGGAAGAAACGACGAAACCACATACCCCCTTTGCGCCGGATGACTGCGCAACACCGCGAGCGTCTGCGTCTCCAGTCCCGCCACCTTCAACTCGATATCAAGAAAAGCCCGGCCGGCAAATTCCCGCAAAACATCCTCCAGCCCGGGCAAACGCAGGCTTTTCGAAGCCGTAGCAGCAATCTGCCGTCCCTCGAAAGTCGCGTCGTGGCAAATCACCGCCTGCTCATCGGCGGACCGCCGCAAGTCAAATTCGAACCCGTCGCAGCCATGCCGCAAACAAAGCTCGAACGATGCCAAAGTATTTTCAGGAATGTTGCGGAAAGCCCGAGCACCGCGATGCCCCAAAAGAAGAGGTGCCATGGAAGTTCTCAGTTCCGGTCAGGAGTTCTCAATTCTCAGTTCCCAGCAACCTCCCGCGCCTCAGACTGAGAACTGAGAACCGGGAACTGAGAACCTGTTTATCAGTCCAAGTCGAAATCCCGAAGCGGCCTTCCCGTGTCCGGGGTTTCTTTGGCCTTCTTTACCGCCTCCTGGAATTTCTTCTCCAGCAGTTCCGCAGCATGCTTTTGCGCTTCCATCGATTGTTGGAAGATGGAGTCGCGCCGGCTATCGTGCTCCTTCATCGCACGAGCCGCTTCTTCCATATCGTTGAAGGTTTTCGGCTTTACCGGAGCGGTATGCGCAATAATGCTGCGAGTTGCCACGTCAATTTTCATGACCGCACCGCAGCAGGGGCAGGTCACTTCAAAATTCGATTCACGTACATAGGATCCGCGTTTCGCCACACCGCGATCATACCGCAATCCGCGTCACTGCGGGTTTAGCCGAATCGGCAGAATATGGAACACATACAGCATCTCCCAACCCAACAGCGCGATCGAAACCAGCACCACCAGAATCGCCAGAGTCTCGCCAAAGCTCAGGCCAGATTTCCCCGGTTCAAAGTGCCGTGCGCCTAGGCTCAGAATGTTCAGCGTGGCGAAACCAAACACCAACGTCCAAAGAACGTTGTAGATTTCCTCGCGGCCGCTTCTGGCCAGGAACATTGCCGGCAGAACTCCGACGGCAAGCGCCCGCTCAGCGAAATCGGCCCAGCCATGGACCCGTCCGATGGCAAAAAATAACGATGCACAAGCCTGGGAGTCGTTGATCAAGGGCCGAGGTAATCTCATGAACAAAATTTGATAGTACCGTGTTTGCCTTCCCCAAGTCAGCCAGCCTGCAAGAAAACGCACCCCGCCGGTAACTACGGTTGATTTTCTCCGTATGCTCAAAGAGGATAGTACCCGAGAGAACGTACCCGAGAAAGCACACAAGACACCATGCGAGATCGCCAACGATGATCGTCAACTTCGCCGAGCGGGCGCACAACCACAATTGGGAGCTCGACCCGGTCACCCGATCTTTGCTTGACACCGATTTCTACAAACTCCTAATGCTCCAGTTCATCTGGAAGCATTATCCAACGACGCGTGTTTCGTTCTCTGTATTCAATCGCTCCACTTCTGTGCCCCTCGCGGAGATGTTTCCGCGCGAAGAGCTCATCCACCAGATGGAACATGCTCGCCAACTTCGCTTTCGCCGATCGGAACTCGTGTGGCTGGCAGGCAACACCTTCTACGGCCGCCGCGGAATCTTTGAGCCCGCCTTTCTGGAATGGCTGGAGCGCGACTTCCGGTTGTCGGATTATGAGCTGTCGATCAAAGACGGACAATTCCATCTTGCGTTCGACGGCCTTTGGACTGAGACCACCATGTGGGAACTCTACGCGCTCTCCATAATTGGCGAACTCAAAACCCGAGCCGGACTAAAAAAACTGCGCGAGTTCGGTCTCGACATTTTGTACGCGAGGGCGAAGACCAAACTCTGGGGCAAGATCGAGCGCCTGCGCGGGGTTCCCGGTCTGGCTGTCGCCGACTTCGGCACTCGCCGCCGTCATAGCTTTCTCTGGCAGGAGTACGTTGTGAATGCGATGGCGGCAAATCTCGGCAGCTCCTTCACCGGAACTTCCAATGCCTTCATTGCCCATAAGCATGATTTGGAAGCCATCGGAACCAACGCGCACGAAATTCCCATGGTCCTCGCTGCATTGACGACCGACGACGATGCGCTGAAAGCCTCTCAGTACCGCGTCCTCGAGTTGTGGCAAGCCACCTATGAGGGCGCTCTTCGGATCCTCCTTCCCGATACTTTTGGAACCACGCAATTCCTGGAAAATGCTCCCGACTGGGTGGCAGATTGGACGGGCCAGCGCATCGACAGCAAAGATCCCTACGTTGGAGGCGACGAATACATCCAATGGCTTAAAGCCCGTGGCCGGGATCCGCATGACAAACTCATCATCGCTTCCGACGCACTCGACGTCGATGACATTCTCGGCTTGCACGCTTATTTTGGCGGGACGTTCGCCCGCGGAGCGCGCCGCTCAGACTTTCGTTACGCCGCCGATTTCCAGGATTCACAAAAATGGACTCCCAGCCGCCGCATTCGTTTCAGCGCCGGTTGGGGCACCTTGCTGACCAACGATTTCCGCGGCTGTGATCCCGCTAGCGGCGGCGACTTTGACCCTATCAGCTTGATCTGCAAGGTAACTACGGTAGAAGGCAAGCCCGCCGTAAAGCTCTCCGACAACTATGCTAAGGCACTCGGTCCTCCGTCAGAAATCGAACGCTACTGCCGCGTATTCGGCACCACGGGACTTACCAACATTCCTGTAATTACATGAATAATGGAACGCCAAGTCAGTCACCAAGTGGCATCCCCGACTTTATCTACGGCACCGCCTGGAAGGAAGATCGTACCCCGGCGCTCACCGAACTAGCGCTCCGCATGGGTTTTCGCGCTATCGATACAGCGAACCAGCGACGGCATTACTTCGAGGCCGGAGTTGGCGCGGGATTAGCAGCGGCTTATCGCGCGGGTGTCATCACGCGCGACGATCTCTTTCTGCAAACGAAATTTACCTACCGGCAAGGTCAGGACCACCACCTTCCTTACGATCCCTCAGCAACGCTCGCTCGTCAGGTTGAGCAGTCGATGTCTAGTTCGCTCGATCATCTCGGAACCGACCATGTCGACAGTTACGTACTGCACGGGCCGCTGTCAAACTATGACTGGACCGCCTCCGAGTCCGAAGTCTGGGAGGCTATGCAAAAAGAGCGCGATGGCGGCCGTACCCGTCTCATCGCCGTAAGCAATGTGTCGCTGCAACACCTGCAGCAAATTTCGGCCGCCCACACCGAGCTTCCGGCCTTCGTGCAAAACCGATGTTATGCACACCTCGGCTGGGACCGCGCCGTTCGCCAGTTCTGCCGCGAGCACAAAATCATCTATCAGGGATTTTCGCTTTTAACCGCAAATCAGGAGGTGCTGCACCATCCTCTGATTGCCAGTCTGGCGGCGAGCGCCAAGGCAACGCCGGCCCAGGTAGTGTTCAGCTTCGCTCGCAAAATCGGAATTCTGCCTCTTACCGGCACTTCCGACGTCGACCACATGAAACAGGACCTAGCCAGCCGCGGTCTAGTTCTGCCGGGCGAAGCCGTGCAAGCAATAGAGTCTTTAGCCCGCTAAACAAGCTTGTTTTAGAGACGTGTGTCGGTCCGGTTGGGGAGCGCCAGTCGTGCCCAGATGATTGTTCTCAGATGATTTCCAACCGGTATGCGAGTCGTCTATCCAATTTTCATGCAGTCCCAGTGTTAGCCAGCGCTTCCACCGCTTCCCACGTCGTGCTAAAGGTTACGAAGAAATCGGTCACCTTTGTAATTTCCATAATCTTGCGCACCCGCGGCTTGACCCCCGTCAGCACCAGGCACCGGCCCATTTTCTGGTGCGACACGTACGTCGCTACTAACGACCCCAACCCAACCGAATCGATGTAAGGCACATCGGACAAATCCAGAATCATCGTCTCGGCGCACTCGTGGCGCACGGCACGCTCGAATTGCGGAGCGGTCTCCATGGTAATAGGGCCGCGCAGCAACAGAATGCGCTGATCGTCCGCGACTCCCTCATAGCGCTCAACCGTGAGTTCCTGTATTGCCATGGCAGCCCTCAGATTGTAGGTCAACCGGCTCTTGCTGTCATCCCCACTAATTGATTCTTCTCCAGATCTCTTTCTCAGTCTTACTGCCTTACTGCGGTTTCTTATCGTCTCCGTGATTGTCGTAAACAGAGTACTGTTCCCCCGGATGCTTCAGCTTCACCGTAATTTCCATCTCCGCCTTATTGATCTCGTAGTCTTCCCCAAACGTCTGGAAATGCGGCGCCAGCACCTGCACTCGCAACTGTCCATACGGAATGTCATCCGCGCTCGTCTTCCCTTGCGCATCCGTCTTGAAGTCCATCTCTCCCTTATCCTGTTTGCCCTTGCGCTTAACCGGATGCAGCACTACCTCCGCGTTCCTCACCGGCTTCCCATCAGTATCGCGCACCACCAGAAAGAGCAGCTTCGCCGTAGGCCCTTCATCATCCTGAGCCCACGTCAACCCAGTCAATGCAAGTCCCAAAGCTACCGCCATCGTGATCGTTCGAAAACAATTGTTTTTCATAAAGATTCCATCCTCTCTAAAAACGGCGCGCCTCAGTGCGCGAATGGTCGGCGAATAGTGCGCGATTAGTAGCGACCAGTACGCGATTTTTGCGGGACTAATAGCGTACCAGCCGAGATGGCAAACCAACGTCGTTACAACAAAAGCCGATAGAGTTCACCGGCCAGGCTATTGCGGTTTCTGCTGCGGCGGTTTCTTGTCATCCGGATTCGTCGTACTTCCGGTGTAGGTCGAGTACTGTCCCCCAGGGCGCTTCAGCTTCACCGTAATTTCCAGTTCCGGCTTGTTGATTTCGTAATCTTCCCCAAAAGTCTGGAAACCCTGCGCCAACACCTGCACCCGCAGTGGACCATAAGGAATTCCATCGATATTCGTCCGCCCGTCGTTGTCGGTCTTCAACTCCATTCCACCACGCGCCTGCTTGCCCTTGCTCACCGGATGCAGCACCACGGCCGCATTCCGCACCGGCTTGCCGTTGTAGTCCTTCACCACAACAAAGCGCAAATCCGCCAGCGGCCCTTCATAATCATCCTGAGCCGCCACATTGACATTCACCAGGCCAAATCCGAACAGGATGACCACTGCATGCAGGACCAGAAAGCTCTTCCTCATACCCGTCTATTCTAGAGCCAGCTGGATTAACACACCACCGAGCGTGGAACGTCGACTCGCCATCCCGTGCCGGTCGGGAAGTGGTTATTGCCTCGGCGTCTCCGCGGCCCGTAAATCCCGCACCCGTCCTACGAGTTTTTTCAGTTTGCCTTCAATCGACGCGTCCCCGATGTGCTGATCCTGCAGCACTCCATCCGCATCGATGGTGAACGTTTGCGGAATCGCTCGCACGGCAAACTTGGTGGCGATGGGTCCGTTGAATCCGCCGTCACAACATTGCGGCCAGGTCATCTCATTTTTGGCCACAAAGTCCTTCCACCTCTGGTCATTGTCGTCGAGGCTTACGCTCAGTACGACCAGCGGCTGGCCGGCAAACTTTTTCGCGATCTCCCGCATATGGGGCAGAGCCTCACGGCAAGGTTCGCACCAGGTAGCCCAGAAGTCGATCAGTACGGCCTTCCCTTTAAGGTCGTCGAGAGAAACCCTCTGCCCATCCATCGTGGTTATCGCAAATGAAGGTGCCATTCTCGCCCGCGCCAGCTCGGGAACGCCGATGTATCGCAGCGCGCGCTGCCGATTCGGATCATCCTCTGGTCTCATCTTCACAAACTGCTCAAACTGCTTCTTGGCCGCGTCGTCCTGCTTCAGGTGAGCGAGGATCAGTCCGTCGACAAAAACCGCGTCTGGAAAATTTGGCGCGACCGCTAATGCCTTGACGATTTCCTCGTGCGCCCGACTAAGAATTTCATCTTTATGTTTTTCGATCCCTTCATCCCGCAGGATCATTCCGAGCTCATAATGCGAGAGTGCGATCTCTTTAGATCCCTGGGCCTCGGCCAGAGTCTCTTCGCCAGCCGTTTCAGCAGTCTTCCAATCTCCAAGCTCGGTTCCATATTTGATCATCTTCTTCTGGCAGGCCAGGCAGTGTCGGTCATCCTGCTTATCCGCCTTCTTAAAGCTATCCAAGGCGGCGGAGGTCATGTGGTGCTGCAGATAGTTCAGACCCTCTTTATACGTCTTCCGGGCTTTCTCGTTAGCGGGACCACCCACCTCATCTTGCGCGTTCGCCTGAAGCACGAGGCCCGCCAAAAGCAAAAGTAAGAAGCCATACCGCATAAACAGACCTCCCAGGTAAGTGCGCGTGATGAGTAACCAATGCGCCAGCGTGTACGTATAACCCGCATCGCTATTAGTACTAATAGGAAGCAAAACGTTGCAAGTTGAACCGAGCAGTAGCTCAGTCCTAGTGGTTTTAAAGTTTTTTCCCTTCGTGGACCTTCGTGCCTTTTTGGTCAGGGTTTGACCCCGGCCGCGGCGTAACGCGCCGGGAACCACGTCCTTCGGCAGGTAGGTTGCGCCGGCGAAGCTACGAGGATTTATTTTGCCGGTTTCGGAATCGGCTTGCTGAGATAGGTGACGGTGTTCGCGGCGATACCCTTCGCTACGCGCGCTTTCCGCGCAGGTCGGCCCCTCCCGTCCAGATAAATAACGGTGTCGCGCGCTATCAAACCATCGTGCCGGCGGGAACGTTCCGTTCTATCGACTATAGACGCTCTGACAACTGAGTCTCCGGCAGTAGTAGCCGCTGAATTCTTTGACATGTGATCGGCAACCCCTCCCCGTTGCGCGACCGAAGGGAGTGCCGGCAAACCGAAAATAGCTTTCGGTACATTCGTCCGACCTTTCTGCGGATCATTCTCAAAAGCAGCGGCCGGCGAGTACGAATCGATCGATGGAAACGCGAGTTCTTCTGAATCTACCTGCGGAACCGCAACGGGAGTTTTTTCGAAGCGGCGTCCCCCGAGTGCGAGCGCCAGAGCCAGCGACACCATGCAGGCAGTAGCCAGAGCCGCCCGCCATTGCCACGCTGAAGGCCGGTTGAGTCGCACAGCTTGCCTCGGCGAGATGGTCGGGCCTTTTACGGACGCCACGGACGTTCGGGCTAGCGAAGCTGTTTCAACCAATCGCGAGCGCTCCGAAATGGCTGGAACTGGGTCGTCCGAGTCCGGACGTGCGGCGCTTAAACTCGGCTGCTGGGGAGACGCTGCTTTGATCCCCAGTGGCGGAACGTCCGCCGACAAGGGCACCTGTTCTGTGCTCGATCCCGCCTCTAAGCTGGCTGGTCCCCCCGAAAGACAAACCACCTCAACGTTTGCCGGCATCCTAGAATCTGCCAGCGGGACTCGCAAGTGATGCACAAAATCAAGAGAAGCCGTACGCCCGCCGTTGTGCGCTTCCACACTCGCGACCAGTTTTCCGGAATCCTCTCCGACTCGCAACACCAAATCGGCGAAGTTGTCCGGCACCGAGTCAGGAGCGACGACTTCGACGGCGTACCCGCGAGCAACGAGATCCAGCGCGAGCTGTTGACCGCATGTCTCGGACCACGTAATGATTCTTGCCAGTGGCATAACTGATGCACCTCGGCCTTAACCGCGTCACATCACTTTGCCGCACGATTGAGGTTAGATTCTTGCGCCGTAATTAGCGGTATTGCTCCAACACTTGCGTGGCACGGTTTAACACCGCTGCCAGAGTTGCAATCTGTTGTTCGGTCCGGCGAAGATCATTACGATCAATCGCCTCGTTCACTCCAGGGATCACCACAGCTGCGTAACCGGTGTACTGTCCCGGAGCGTAAATGGCATGGTGAAACCAAGGACGGTTCGGAAGCCCCTCTGGGATCAGCAGTGCCCGTTCTGCATCGCGAAGTTTAACATTGATTCGATCCGGCTGTACCGGCATTTTGCGTTGTTTTTGCAGCATTTTTGCGCCCGCTTCCTGCAGGCGGCGGGCGCCTTCAAGGGCCGCCGAAAAGTCGGGACTCTTGTCTCCGAACCGGTCTTTACTCTTCGACCTGGCGCCTTCGAGGTACACCACAATCTCTTTCCCGTAGTTCTCGTAATCGTAGGGCAGGACGTTGGCGCTCGACATACGTACAATTTCCAAGCCGTAGATGCGAGCCATTTCCTGCTCGTAGCGGAAATCAGGATCGCCGAATTTCTTGAACCACGCGAAGTCGTCGAATGTCGAATGATATACACCATAATCGCCGGTCGAACTGATGTCGGTTGAAGGCACGCCCAGATGCTGGAGAAAAACAGAGTAGTCCGAGCCACTGCCCAGATCGCCGACGGGCACATCGTTTTGCACCGCGTTCGGCAGCGAACGAAAGCTCGCCGTTTCCTGTGGATGGTTACCTTCCGCCGTGAGTGCGGTTGCTTTTTTCCATGCATCGTACACGGTCGCACCTTGGGGCGAGGGCACGGCCTTGGCAATCTCGCGAATAAACTCCTTTAGCGTGGGGACTCCAGACGCTCCGAATTTCTTGCCCGACACGCCAACATCCATATTGAAATAGGCATCGGCACTTTCCAGTTCCTGTGCGTGGTCCTCGCCCCATTCGGTCGAACCGATCAGCCCCTCTTCTTCCGCATCCCAGCTTCCGATCACGATGGTGCGCTTGGGCTTCCAGCCCGACTTCAGAAGCTCGCCCAATCCGTGCACCGACTCCAGCATCGCCGCGGTGCCGCTGTTGGGGTCCACAGCCCCATAGACCCACGCATCGCGATGATTGCCCGCCACTACCCATTCATCGGGCGACGACGCACCGTGAATTTTGCCAATGACGTCCCAAATGGTGCGGAACTGGTAATCCTGCTTAAGGTCCATCCTGACTTTCGCAGGGCCGGGGCCCACGTGATAAGTAAACGGCAGCGCGCCCTGCCATTCACGCGGCGAAGCCGGTCCGCCGAGATGCTCCAAAATCGGCGAGGCATCGGCATAAGACAGCGGAGTCACGGGAATCTTCGGCATCTGTTCAGATTCCGCGGGTGACACCCGCTTAGAGTCCGGCAGCGTCGGAATCGACGCTACACCCGGCGTGGTAGGGTCCCCCGGAAACTGGAACATGAACCCGACCGATCCACGCTGCACGCCGCTGGCCGGGCGCCACGGCCCTTTCGGATAGGCGTCGCCGCGATAATAGCCGTCATCCTTCGGGTCGGAATAAATGATGACTCCGGCGGCGCCGTGTTCCTGCGCCACAAACGCTTTCACGCCACGAAAATTCTGACCATAACGGACAATAACGATCTTGCCGCGCACATCGACGTTCATCTGCTTCAGCTTGTCGAAATCATCGGGCGAGCCGTAGTTCGCATAGACAACTTCCGCCTCTGCATCGCCTGACGGAGACATACCGTTATAAGGAGTCACAACCCGCGGATCGTCCTGATACGGGTCTCCGTCAACGTGCTCGCGGCGCGGCCCATGCATCTCAACTCCAGGCGGCGAGGTCATATTCACACGGATTTCTGCTGGATAGTTAAACCACACCTTATATTCGACAATTTCTGTGTCCAGTCCCGCATCGCGAAACTTCTGTGCCACATAGTCGGCAGTCGCTTTATCTTCAGGAGAGCCGGCGATATGCGGAGCCTGCGTCAAAACTCGAAGATGTTCTTCGGCTAGCTTAGGATCGGGCGCCGCCAGAAATTTCGCCTCCACTTGTCGCTCGGTGGCAGTGTCGCGGAAACCGGTGACCGGACTGTTGTCGGCCTGATATTGCTCCTTGCCGGCCTGATTAACCGGTTGGTTCGAACCAATCAGCAAGAAAAAAAGGAATGCACCCGAGAGAAATCTCATGAAGCTCCTTGAGAAAACGGCAAATGCAATCAACCAGAACAGCTCTTGCCACAAACTGAAGATTGTACCGTGTGGAGAGCATCGCCGTTGGGACGCGTTACACTTACACTGAAGACCCATGGCCAAGTCCTCAACCACACGTTTCTCCGATCGCGTGGAAAACTACGTCCGCTATCGTCCCGGATATCCGCCCGAAGTTCTCGACCTTCTCCGCGCCGAATGCGGATTGCAGTCCAGTCACATCGTCGCCGACATCGCCTCGGGCACGGGTGTATTTACCCGCCTTCTTCTGGAAAACGGAAATTCCGTCCTTGCCGTCGAGCCCAACACAGAAATGCGCAATATGGGCATGCACGAACTCGAAGACTATCCCCGACTGGTGTCGGTCGCCGGCACAGCGGACGAAACGACGCTGCGATCCGCTTCCGTCGACTTCGTAACCGCTGCCCAGGCGGCGCACTGGTTTGACCTGCCTCGCACGCGCGCCGAATTCGCCCGCATTCTGAAACCCGAGGGATGGTGCGTGTTGATCTGGAATGAGCGCGACACTGCTAGCACGCCATTCCTCTGCGACTACGAGCAACTTTTGTTGTCGTACGGCACAGACTACAAAGAAGTGCGCCACGAACGCACGACTGCAATCATCCATGAATTCTTTGCGCCCGCGCCATACCAGGAACGTGTCTTCAGCCTCCGCCAGCCGTTTGGTTACGAAGGCGCCGCCGGACGGTTGCTGTCGTCTTCATACGCGCCGCTCGAAGGCCATCCCAACCACGCGCCGATGATGCAGGAACTGCAGCGGATCTTTCACGCCCATGCTATGAATAATAGGGTCGAATTCAAATACAAGACGAGAGTGTATTACGGGCATTTGTAATTGATAATTTGTAATTGGCAATTTAAGAGCAGCCCATTTCAAATTACCAATTACAAATCGCAAATTACAAATTGCAAATCCCCATGTCTGAACCTAAATCTTTCCACATGTCGCCGGAGGAGTTCCGCCGCCACGGCCACGCCATGGTCGATTGGATCGCCGACTACCACTCCCGCGTCGAAAGCTTTCCCGTTCTCGCGCGCGTGAATCCGGGAGAAATTCGTTCGAAGTTGTCGCCAGCCGCGCCTGAACATGGTGAAGCCTTCGAGCAGATTCTTGATGACATCGAACGCATCATCCTTCCTGGCATCACCCACTGGCAGTCGCCAAATTTTTACGCCTACTTCCCGGCGAACGCCTCCGGCCCGGCCATCCTCGGTGATCTCTTGTCCTCCGGACTGGGGGTGCAAGGCATGCTCTGGTCCACCAGTCCAGCATGCACCGAGCTTGAAACGCACGTGCTCGATTGGCTGGTCTCGATGCTTGGTCTGCCCGAGAAGTTTCTTTCGACAAGCAGCGCCGGCGGCGGCGTGATTCAGGACACGGCGTCGAGCGCCTCGTTATGCGCCTTGCTAGCCGCTCGCGAGCGTACCACCGAATTCACCAGCAATCGCAAAGGCTGCAATGGACGGCTGTCTGCCTACTGCTCCACGCAAACCCACTCCTCCATTGAAAAGGCAATGAAGATCGCGGGCATGGGTTCGGAAAACCTGTGCCATATCGAAGTGGACGAAAACTTCGCCATGCGCCCCGACGCGCTCGAGCGCCAGATCAAATCCGACCTCAGCGCCGCTCTGATTCCCTGCTTCGTCTGCGCCACCGTGGGGACCACATCTTCGAACGCGATCGATCCCATCCGCGAAGTTGCCCGCATCTGCCACGAGCACAAACTCTGGCTGCACGTCGATTCCGCCATGAGCGGCACGGCCGCGCTCTGCCCGGAATTTCGCTTCATCAACGATGGCGTGGAGTTTGCAGACAGCTACACCTTCAATCCTCACAAATGGATGTTCACGAACTTCGATTGCAATTGCTTTTACGTTGCCGACCGCAAGCACTTGATCCAGACGCTTTCGATCTTGCCGGAATATCTACGCAACCAGGCCACTGAATCCGGCGCCGTTATCGACTATCGCGACTGGCACATCCAGCTCGGGCGCCGCTTTCGTTCTCTCAAACTTTGGTTCGTAATCCGATATTACGGAATCGAAGGCCTGCAACACCACATTCGAGAGCATGTGCGCCTTGCGCAGGAGTTTGCCATCTGGCTCCGAAAAGATGATCGCTTTGAACTCGCCGCGCCCGTTCAGCTCAACCTCGTCTGCTTCCGGCTCCGCGCCGGAGATCAGGCCAATCAAGTACTGATGGACCGGTTGAATAGCAGCGGCGACCTTTACCTTACTCACACCAAGCTCGACGGCAAGGTCACGCTTCGACTGTGCGTCGGCCAAACCAACACTCAGGCGCAGCATGTGGAACGCGCCTGGCAACGCATTCAACAAGAGACTGGGAAACTCGGCGATTTCTGATGGCGTGTCTTCGAGACTGTGCGCTATGACCCGGGAAATTTCAGCAGGCGGCGTTGTGCTTCGGCAGATCTCGGGAGTGTGGCACGTCGCCCTGATTGAACCACAAAAAAACGAGCCACAGAAAAACGAAGCGCAGAAAAATGCACCACCGGAGGAAGCCGCCCCGCCGCCAAGAGCGCCGCGCAAGCGCACCCGCACCGTATTAACTCTGCCCAAAGGTTTGGTGGATCCCGGCGAAAAACCACAAGCCGCCGCCGTGCGCGAAGTATTTGAAGAAACCGGAATCATAGCCGAACCAGTTACTAAACTCGCCGATAATAAGTACGTCTACGTCCGCCGATGGGGAGACGGCGCCCGAGTCTTCAAGATTGTGACCTTTTATTTGATGCGATACGTGTCCGGCGAAATCGACAACCTGGCTCCTGACATGCGCATAGAGGTCACGCGAGCTCTCTGGGTGCCGCTGGCCTATGCGCCCAGCCAACTTGCCTACGGAAACGAGCGCAAAGTGCTTCGCCAGGCCCAGGACTATCTGGAGCAAAAAAGCCTATCAGTCTAGGACATCGTAGGAGCAATTGAGGTGCGAGCCGCTCGCCGGGTCACCCTCCGCAGCAGAGACGCGGCAAGCCGCGTCTCTACAGCACAGTCGGGTATCGCTTTCCTAGCGTCCGATCGATCGCAGTCTTTTCCGCTGGCGTCAACCGCCGCGTTGAGCCCTTTTTCAGATCGCCCAGTTCGAGCGGCCCAATCGACACTCGAACGAGTCGCAGAACTCGAATATTCAACCCTTCCAGCAATCGTCGAATTTGCCGATTCTTACCTTCATCTAACGTAATCTCCAACCAACTATTTTTATCTCCATGCCGAAGCAAGCGCGCCACCTTCGCGCTTAGGCATCGTTCCGAGTCATCCGCCCTTCGTTTTTTCGCGATCGAAGTATCCGCAAACAAGCCGCCCTCAGCGGTACTTCGAACAATTCTCGCCAGCAAATCGCCGTCCGCCACGCAGTCTATTTGCACGTGATATTTCTTGTCCACATGACTGGAGGGCTCTGTGATTGCAGCCGCCCACTCCGAATCATTGGTCAACAACAGCAAACCTTCGCTCGCCTTATCCAACCTTCCTACCGGACCAACCCATGACGACCATGGCTCCAGCAGATCGTAGATCGTCTCGCGCCCTTGCTCGTCCGATGCGGTCGTTACCACTCCGCGCGGTTTATTCATGACAAGGTAAAGCGGCGGCGCCTTGTCGAGCGGCGAACCGTCGACCCCAATATGATCTCCAGGCATTCGCACCGGACTCTCTACGTCTCGAGCAATGCGCCCATTCAAACTGACACGTCCGCCGCGAATCAAAGCAGCCGCCTGAGATCGCGAGCAATAACCCATTTTCGAAAGCGCTCGGGCCAGTCCCACTCTTCTCTGATTCATACCTCTGTAATGCTAAACGGGATCACGCCGAAGATAATCAGGACAAAGATCGCCCATTCCGGATCTCAAACCGCCGCAGCCAGGAACGAGATTCGGCGAACGCCGTGGGACTTGGCAGTTGTGGTTTTCAGAATCGCGCTGAATTGGACATCGCGACAGGGATGCTCAGTGAGGACGGGGTCGGCCATCAAGCAAAAAGATGCTCCGAAGGGGGGACGCTGGGTGTTCGAAGCCCAGTTTTAACCTTTGAAGCACCCTTATGCTTCTAATTCTTGAAACTTCTCGATACGCGATACTGATTTTGTTCGGTTCAGGTAAGCCGTTGAACTTAGCTCCCCCACAATGCGTTGCCCGCTTTCGTGTTCGTCTTAACTTTCATTGGACTGGCTCCTTATCCGGGGATTTGTTAGATCGCTTCGCTGCCTGTTTCTCTAGCTATCAACTCGTTATAAACTGTTAAGTTAGCTGCCCCACAGTGCGCTGCCAGCCTTCATGTTCGTCTTGACTTTCATCGGATTGCTCCTTTCGTGGGATTTTTCCGTGCTCAGTTGCTTCTAAACTCAATTCACGGTTTTTGGGAACCCTTGAATTAGCTGCCCCACAGTGCGCTGCCGGCCTTCATGTTCGTCTTGACTTTCATCGGATTGCTCCTTTCTTCTGAATTTTTTTGTTTTCCACTTGCCTTCATGCACTTTAGTAATGCATGCGGTGTGCCAAAAGTAACAGCGGGTTTCTAACAATATCGACACCTGCTCCCGCATTGAAAACAAAAGAGATACACAGCGTCAGGCTACTCAGCCTCTGGCCTTCATCGTCCCCCCTCGCCAGACGATCTAACAATTCGGCTTGCTGAACTCGCATTTATGTTAGGTAGCGCGAGACCGCTGGTTGCTTGCGCTCGCCGCGCGCAGCCAGACCACCCTGAAAGGCGGGCTGCTAGGGGAACGAGACACCCTTGGGATCTCTTATGGGTGACTTTGGCCACGAAGATAAGTTCGCTCGAATGGCACCCGTTAGAACGTTAGAGCAGCAAAAAATAGAGGACACTCCAAAAGGCGATGCTGGGTATTGCGAAGCCCAGTGTTCACCAACCTTTGGAGCGTCCTTCTCTTGTTGCTAGCGAGTTCTTAAATGAGCCTGTCAGTTTTCGATTGTTTAAAAAAACTTTCAGCATTAGCCGCCCCACAACGCGTTGCCCGCTCTTGCATTCGTTTTAACCTTCATAGGGGTTGCTCCTTTCCTGAGATTTTCGCTTCCTAAAGCCTTTGTTTAATGGTCGATCTTTTCGGACTTCTAGCTGCCCCACAGTGCGCTGCCAGCCTTCATGTTCGTCTTGACTTTCATCGGAGTGCTCCTTTCTTTCGGACTTTGTTTGGCCTTTCAAGTTGCGGTAACGCACTTAAGTAATGCAAGCTGTGTGCCAAAAGTAACCACTGAGTTCCTTCCTGGCATCGTCTGTTTTTCTTATTGAAACCACGGGAGAAAACGATGGTCGGTTCTTTGGTGAGCGCCGCTCTATTCGTGAAAACCTAGCGCTTCCGCTTCGCGATCACGCATCTATGTTAGAAAGCGCACGAAATCGACGGTTGGTATACTCATCGAGTGACAAATCACGATTCAGAGGGGGTTTCCTCGAGCCCTGCCCGGCTCGAAGCAGTGGCTGGACCACTCCATGGCCGAACTTTTCCCCTCACCGACGATGAATTATCGATCGGTCGTGATCCCTCCAACCAGATTTCGCTGCTGGACTCGCTGGCATCGCGGCGGCATTGCGTGATTCGCAGGGACGGCGAAGGCTTTCTGCTCGAGGATTTGGACAGCAGAAATAGTACTTTCGTGAACGATGTGCCCGTCAAAGAGAGACGGCTGACGAACGGCGACCAGATACGGATCGGTAAATCAATTTTGGTATTCCAGGGTTTGTCTCTGGAAAATTCTCACGATAATTCCTCGGTGGAGTTTAATTCCGCCCCAACGCCCGGCGGAGCCACAGTGATATTGCGCAAGCAGGATGCCATTTATCTGCAGCCCGCACGGCTCCGCACGCTGGGGGCCACCGAGCGCACGGTTCGCGATTTGAACGTTCTTCTCAACTTCAGCACCAGTCTGAACTCGGTCCGTGGCTTAGCTGCGCTTCAGCAGAAAGCCCTGGAAGCGGTCCTCGAAATCTCTTCCGCCGACCGAGCCGCCATACTGTTGACCGAAGAGGGAGCTGAAGGATTCACCTCCGTAGTCGGTTGGGACCGGCGACTGGGCCCGAATCAACCGATTCAAGTCAGCCAAACAATTCTGAACCAGGTCATCAAAGAGAATCTGGCGGTGCTCTGCAACGATGTTCCAGGCGACGAGGCGTTTCGTGTGGCGGAGAGCCTGATCGAACCTCAGGTGCATGCCGTGCTAGCCGTTCCACTCGAGGTGCAGGACAAAATCCTGGGCGCGCTCTATCTGGATACCACTTCGCACGCCGCTCCTTTCGATTCGGCTCTGTTGCAATTGGTGACCGCGCTCGGAAACGTGGCCGCGCTCGCGATCGAAAACGCGAGCCACCTGGAACGGCTCGGAGATGAGAATCGCCGCCTGCAGCAGGAACTTAACATACAACACAGCATGGTTGGCGAAAGCCAGCCCATGCGCGAGGTCTATCAGTTTGTCTCGCGGGTGGCGCCGCGCGAATCGACCATCCTCATCCATGGCGAGAGCGGCACGGGAAAAGAACTGGTTGCCCGTGCCATTCATAGCAACAGCGGCCGTGCCGACCGGCCATTTGTGGCCATCAATTGTGCGGCTATAGTCGATACTCTGCTGGAGAGTGAACTCTTTGGCCACGAGAAAGGGGCATTCACCGGCGCCGTTGGCCAGAAAAAAGGAAAGCTGGAAACCGCCGAGGGTGGCACAGTGTTTCTCGATGAGATCGGCGAGCTCGCCCATTCCCTGCAAGCCAAGCTATTGCGGGTTTTGCAGGAGCGCGAGTTCGAACGCGTAGGCGGCACGCGCCCAATTAAACTCGATATCCGGCTGATTACCGCCACCAATGTGGACCTCAACGAAGCGTCACGCAACGGAAAATTTCGGCAAGACCTTTATTACCGGCTCAACGTGGTCTCCATCAAGATTCCTCCCTTGCGGGAACGTACCGAAGATATCCCGATGCTGGCAGCCTTCTTCACGGCTCGCTATAGCGAAAGAGTAAAGCGCCGCGTCGCCGGCATATCTCCGAAGGCGCGGGCCTGCCTGCTGCGCTATCCTTGGCCGGGCAACGTGCGCGAACTCGAAAATGCCATCGAACGAGCGGTGGTATTGGGTTCGACGGAATTGATCCTGCCCGAAGACCTGCCCGATTCGATCCTGGAAGAAACAGCATCTTCTTCCGGCGAGCCAATTACGGCGCTGCACGACGGCATCCGCGAGGCCAAGAAGAAACTCATCGAGCAGGCGATCGAGCAGGCCGATGGCAACTATACGGACGCGGCTGGCATCCTCGGCGTGCATCCCAACCATCTGTTCCGTCTGATCCGGACCCTGAATCTCACGCCCAAGCGCCAGCGTCGCGCATAAACCGACTCCCGCAATGGAGCGCCGGGCGTCCTCGCCCCGCTGCGGCGAGCATATCTCTGGCTGCGCGAGAACGCACCGCTTTCATTGATTCATGACTCACTGCAGTCCCTTTACCAGATAGAGGTTAGCCAGATCATGCTGAAAGGAGAAAGCGCATTCCTTCCCATCCTCCGACAGTGCGAGGAGTCCTAGAAATTCGGCGCCCGGCTCGGGAACCTTCAGCGTCCGCCAGGGTTCTTTGCGCCCATTGGCGACCTCGAGCCGGCTGATCTTCTCTGTATCCTCTTCCGGCTGCCGCAGAAAAAGATAGCGTCCATCCCCGCTCCACCTCACCACCTCCTCGCCATTCTGCAACTGGGCTATCTTGCGCGGCGCTCCCCCCGTAACCGGCGCGAGCGATAACTGATGCACATCGGCAATCACGAACCAGCGGCCGTCCGGAGAAACTGGGCCGCCTCTCGTCCCCTCCGTCGTAAGTGGCGTGGCTTTGTCGGAGTCCAGATCGTAGATCCACGTCCGAACCGGATGTCCCTGCTCATTCCCGGTAAAGACAACCCGCTTGCTATCCGGGAACCACCCGAGCGACTCGAAGTACACTCCCTCGACGTTCAGAAAGCGCGATTCCCCCGGCCCCGTCGGCAGCAGCATCAAGCGTGCGCGCGCGGCATCGCGACGGATGCACACTACCCACTTTCCATCCGGCGAGAGCGAAGGCCGGTTGCCATACCCCAGTCTTACCGCGGGGGACCCATCGGTCTTACGCAAATAGATTGCTGCATTGCGCCCTTCGCCGTAAGAGAGCTCCACAAACACCAGGCTCTTCCCGTCATTGGACATCTCAAAGAGCATGGAAGCGTCCAGCCATGCGAGATCGCGCTCGGTGGAATGTTCGAAGTCGACATAACGAATGCCAAGTCGAGAGTTGACCGTGCTCAGCAGCACGCGGCCATCGGCGGCCAAATCCTGCATCACAATCACGCCAGGAGTCTGAGCCAGAAGCCGCTGCTTGCCTGAAAGAGTCACCGCGTAGAGCGCGGGATCGCTGCCCGGCTGGCCGGCGGCAAACCAGATCTCATCTCCGCTCGGAGACCAACTCAGCGAGTGACTCACCGTCCGCCATCCCCGGGAAAGAACCTGCTTCGGCCGATTAGAACCAACCACGCATAACGAGTAATCTCCCACCTCCACATCGAAGTCGAAAAAAGCCACAAGTTTGCCGTCGGCGGACACTCGTGGCGCAAGTGGCGGGCGCGCATCGTTTTCATACAGCACAGTCCCTATGGGATATTCGAGCCGATTTTTTCCCCTGATCGATCGCACCACCGCCAATGTGTCTCCACTGGGACTCCAGTCCGCCCCGCTGACATTCTCCAGCATTTCACGAGGCGCGCCTCCGCTGAAGGGCACACGCGCCAGTGTCCCTATATCTTCATCGCCCAGCAGAATCGCCATTTCGCCGGTGTGGGAGATTGCTAAAATCTGACTCGTCGGAAGGCCTAACGGCCGGGCTTCACGATTTCCCGGCTGGGTGGAGAATAGCGTCGATGGACCTCCGTCCCACTTGGCGCTATAAATAATTTCATCGCCCGGACCAAACCTCGCTGCCGTGACGTCGCCTCGCCGAAAGGTTACCCGTTGGAACGTGAGTGGCTCTGCGCGCAAGTACCTTCGCGCCGAGTATGCACCAACGACAAGTCCCACCAGAAGCAGACCCACAACGGCTAGGACCAGCCAGCGTTTGGCCGGGAGCGCCGTACGCTTTCCCCCAGTCGCTAAACTGGGTCTCGTTTGGTCGACGCTGCTTGATTCCGTCTCCTCCCGCAACTCCTCCAAAGCGACCTTCACGTCGGCCATGCTCTGCCATCGGCGCGCTGGGTCCTTCTTCATGCACCGCGCGATGATCCGTTCCAATTCCGGCGGAAGGTCTGCAACCGTCTGCGAAGCAGGTTGCGGCTCCTGATGCAAGACTGCCGAAAGAGACGCCAGTTTAGACCCGCCCGTGAAGGCACGCTGCCCTGTCAGCATTTCGTAAAGCATCGAGCCGAACGAAAAAATGTCCGAACGGGCATCAACTTTCTTGCCTTCCGCCTGCTCCGGCGACATATAGGCGACCGTGCCAAGAATCGTCCCCTCTTCCGTAAGAGGAGCGCCATCGCCATGGATCGTTTCCGCAAAAGCATCGGCTTCGGTCTCTTCGTTCAACTTGGCCAGGCCGAAATCAAGAACCTTCACCACCTCTTGCGGCGTCACCATCACATTCGAGGGCTTCAGATCGCGGTGGACGATGCCTGCGGCGTGTGCAGCGGCCAGCGCATCGGCAATCTGCGCCGCATACTTCAGCGCGGTACGCACGCGCAGCCCTTTGCGCCCGATCAAATGATCGAGCGTTTCGCCGGCCACGTACTCCATGGCGATGTAGTGAACCGGCTTGCCATCTATCTCCTGTGTGTCGATGTCATAGATGGTGACGATGTTCGCGTGGTTCAGCGAAGATGCAGTCTTAGCTTCCTGAGTGAATCGTTTTTCCCGGTCGGCGCTGACTGCGGAGGCGACCAGCACCTTGATGGCGGCCATCCGGTCGAGGCGCGAGTCCACGGCCTTATAAACGACACCCATTCCACCGGCACCGAGTTTCGACTCAATGCGATAGGAGCGAAGTGTCTTGCCGACCATGTTTGAACCTCTTGGATAAACGTCTTTAGATAGCCTCTTAACGGCCAACCTGTGAGGGCTGCAATTCTAATCTACTTTTGAAGAAAGCTCTCACGGATGTGCCACCACGAGCAAAGTCCGCGCCCGGCGCAGCACACAGCCGAGTGCCAGCTTAACATTTTCCGGATCGAGCGCGGCAAAGCTCTCGTCGAAAATCACCACCTCCGCGCGCTGGAGCAGCGCCCGGGCGATGTAAACCCGGCTGCGTTCCCCGTGCGAGAGCTGCCAGCCTGTCTCCCCAACCATTTGCAACATTCCCGCCGGCATCTTGCTGAGCAGGGGCTCAAGACCGAGTTCGCGGCAAATCGCCGACGCTTCCCGCATATCCTCTTCGTGCGGCGGCCAGCGGCGGCCCATTAAAAGGTTGAAGGCGAAGGTTTCTGTGAGCACATGGTTCTCATGGAATTGGGGCGCGGAGACAACGCGCTGACGCCAGCCTTCGTCACCAAGCGTTTGCCGGTCCAGCCCACGAAGCAAGAGCAGGCCTGATTGCGGCACTCGTAAGCCGACAAGCAGCGACGCCAATGTGGATTTACCTCCGCCCGACGACCCCTCCAACAGAAGCCTGTCGCCGGGACAAACCCTCAGGCTGCATCCTTTCAACACTGGCTCGCCCCGCTCCTGATAGCGAAAAACAAGATCGTGAGCCTCCATCACCGCCTGGTTTCCGCGCTCAGCATTTCTGACGGCATCGTTTCGGACGTCATCCTCGCCAGCGGCAGGCGTAAGAGCGACTGCGGGAGACCCCTGCAATTGCGTTCTGCCCGCTGCCTGAAACAGTGGAGCAACCTGTTGCCACGAAATAATAGCGTCGGCGAGAGCAATCAGGCCTAAGGAAAGTCTTTTCAGCGCGCGATACGCCAGCAGGATTCCGCCAAGAGAAATTGCGAGTCTAATGTTTAGACCTTGGCTGGCGGCAAATGCTCCGGTCAAACCAAGCATCCCGAGCAGCAGCCAGCCGCGCGGAGCGAGAGCCATAAGCAGCGCGGCCGCGCCGTCCATCTTTCTCGACATCTCCAGGTAGCGCTCCAGTTCCTCATCTTCACCATCGTGCCAGTTCTGGCGAGCTTCCTGAGCGAGGCGTGTGCGATGCCCGACCATTCGTTCGGTCAGATCGTTGGTCATCGAGAGCCGCGATTCCGTCCACCGCTGCCGTTGCCGAAAATAACGGACGCCGAGCAGCAGCGTAAGCGCAAACCACGCCGGTAATAAAATCAGCTCCAGCCCGCGCCCCACGCCTCGCGAGAGAACGAATTCCGCGGCAATCAATTCGATGGCTCCCGTCAAGCCCTGAAACCCGACACTTAGCGCCAGTGACTCGACGGCTTCCGACTCCATGACCTCGCCCAGAAACTGCCCTACACCCTTGTGCCGGATTTCCTCGGGTCTCAGTCGAAGTGCGCCAAAGAGAAGTCGCTGTTTGAAGAGAATTCCGCCGTTGATCGCCAGCACGCCCTGCAACCACGTGCTCAATACTCGAAAAGGAACCAGGGTTAGCAGAATCAGCGCCCATGCCAGCAACCAGCCATGGTCCAGATGTCCTGAAAGCGCAGCACGCCCGATAAGCCACCAGGAAACAACCAACAGAAAATATTCGGCTGCATGGGCCGCCAGTAGCGTGCCCAAACGTCTCGGCAAGTGGGCTCGATTTGCCTGGCTCCAAAACGGAGCACCCGGTGACTGACGAAGCAGCCAGCAGCCGCCCACGTCCTTGCCCCTCAGACGTTCGAGCAAGAGTGCCGCCCGCGCATCCCCACGTCGCGACTCGGGAATGCCGGCATCGTCGAGCAGGCGGTCAACTTCCGGCGCGACCGTCTCTTCCAATGCGCTACAGAGCAGTGTGCGAACTGCGTCTAGCCGCAGTGAGACCGTCCGCAGATCGGGAGCAAGCACCGATATATGTCCCCTTCTTCGAGCAGAAATTTTTCGGGGTACAGGTCGTGGGAAAAGAAAGAGGAATTTTGCCGAACCGTCTCCTGGCACTTGCAGCACCGCCAATCCGGCATTCTCTATAACTTGCTCCAGCCCCTCGTAGGGCACAGCCGAAGGCTCTGCTTCCAAGCCCAGCCAACTGGCCGCCGACTCGATCCATTGGCTCAATGCATCACGGCTCGCGGCCGTATTATCCAGCGAAGCAACCGAGCTTGGAGGGTTCGGGACCTGCACAGAAGAGGGCCGCAGTTCGCTCTTGCGTGCCAGAGCTTCGAGACCAGAGCCTAGCTCGGAAGACGACCAGAAAAGCGAGGGCAAATCTTCTTTCATATTTTCCCCGCGTCTTTCACGTCGTCATTTTTCATGCCCGGGTTTTTCATGCCCGGGCCCGTTGCAACTCTTCGATCAGGCGGCCACCTTCCAGCCGGAGGTGTCGCCAGGCGCCGCCCGACCACGAACTTTCCCGCACACTCTCCTCCGCCTCAAGCAGCGCTCGATAACGCGAATTCATTCTTCGAGCAAGCTCTGCCGGGTTCCCATCCTCGACAATGCGTCCGTTCTCAATCACCAGCGTGCGAGGAAATGTCAGTGTCTCGCCCACATCGTGGGTGACGCACAACAATGTCGTGCTCGCCCAGTGCCGGCGGGCGCGCGCCAGCAACTCTCGCCGCGCCTGCCGATCAAGTCCCCGAAAGGGTTCGTCGAGCAGAGCGAGGCGCACTCCGCGTTTTAGCAGAGCGCGTCCCAGTCGAACCCGCTGCCCCTCACCACCAGAAATCAGGCCACCGCTTTCCCCGAGTTTCGTTTGCATTCCCTCCGGCAATTTTTCGAGCAACTGGCGCAGTTCAATTTGTTCCAACAACTCTGCGGTTGGCATAGCGTCCGGATTGCCGTAGCAGAGATTTGAAAACAGAGAGCGATTCCACAGCTGCACTGCCGGATCAATCCACGCAGTCTGCTGACGCAACTGGTCCAGATGCACGCCCTCCAGCGCGGCACCATCGACCAGCACGCTTCCCTCGGCCGCTCGATACCAACCCAGAAGCAGGCCCAGCAGGCTCGATTTTCCCGCACCCGAGACGCCAACAATAGCCACATGATCGCCCGGATCAATCTTTAAATTGATCTCTTCCAGAATGGTGTGTCCTGCGGCGTGCACGTTTACTTTGGTCAGCTCGATGGATGCGCCGCCGGATCCTTCCAGCGATAAATCCTCAATTCGAGGCGCTGATTCAAATTCGTTTGCATTCTCCTTACTTTCAACGCCACCTTCATCTTCGAGCGCGCCAATCGGCTCCAGCAGTCGAAGCGTGACGTTCCGGTAGGAAGGATATTGGCGCGCGACCTGCGCAATCTCCTCACCCAGCCCCGGCAGATTGAGCGCCCAGTAGACAAGCAGCAGTGCGCCTCCGGCCTCGCCCGCGCGGCTGATGTGGTCGAGCATCAGCCAGGCAGCCAAGCCAAATCCAGTCAACCCCTGCAACGCTTCGACCCAAACTGCCAGGCTTTGCAATCCAAACGATGCATGAGCCCATTCCACCAACAAGCTTTCATGTTCCCGTCGCAAGGCGCGTTCGGCTCTGTGCGTGAGTACAGGAACCAGACCTAACAACGCGTCAAGATAGAAACGGCTCAGCGCTCCCATGTGATTGCGCACTCGGAGGTCTCTTTCGGTGAGCATGGGCTGCACGGCCAAAGGCAAGCCCACCGCCAGCGCCGCGGCGATCAGAGCCGGCACCGCGAGGCGAGCGTCCAGCCAGATGATTCCCGCAACCGTAGCTATGAGTTCAAACGTCGAACGAAGAACCTGACCGCCCAATCCCGGCAGCAGCCGTATGCGGTGCGTACTATGACTGCGCTCCGCCATATCGGAGGTCAAGCGGCTATGAAAATATCGATCTCCGAGCTTGGGAATTTTTTCGAGAAACGTGGTTCGCAGCCGCGCCTCGAGATGCCTGCCAATTCGCAGAACGCCCGATGCGATTGGCAACTCAAGAAGCATCAAGGCGGTCAAAAAAATCAATAGGGCTGCCATCACCCCCAGCCGCTGTCCATACAATCCGAACTGACGCGGCATATCGAGCAAGCTGCGAAACAAGACTGCCTCGATCAATACTCCGAGGGTCGCAAGAAAAAGAGCGGTCACCGCCGCCGCAGGCGCAAGGAGCCCGTCCGCCTTTAGCATGCGCAGGAGTTCTCGGCCAGGCTCGCTCGACTTCTCTTGCAGTGCGGCAGCCACCTCCGGCGGAAGCTTCTCAGTTTCCACCGCCGCTGATTCGGCGCGGCGTCCCTTCACATGCACCAGCACCGCGCCCTTAAAGAAAACGCGCTCCTCTCCGTTTTCCTCATCGGGAGGCGCCGACCATGCTGACCAATAATTGGATGGGATTACGCCGTACTCTTCTTTCGCGCTTCCGCTGGCTTGTTCATCCTGACTCCGTTCACCCTGACTCCGTTCATCCCGGCTCGAAACGAGCAGCCGTTCCAGCACCCGCTCCGCTTCCTTTCCTCTCCGCAATCCTCCGGATCTGACAATTGCGCCCATGCTTCGCGCACCAGCATCGAGTCGAGCCAGACCTCGCCAGCCGGGAGCATTGACCGCGTTTTCAATCAAGCCCGTCGCAGCCTTCCCCGAAATGCCCAGGTCATCCAACTTCCGTCGCACCGGTAGCGTGAACTCCTCCGACTCCGCCCACTCTCTCCAACCTTGAGCGCTAACTGGCAGCGTGTGGATGTAAAGACTGGAAACAAATTGCGCCCTCGGCTCCCATTGGCGGCCTAGCGCGGGATCCATGACTTGCAGCAGAGCGCCGTGGCTCCGCCATGCGACCACGAAGTGGGTTAACTTGCTGGCGCGAATAACCACTGCGATCGCGGGCAACAGGTTCGCTTCCGGAAGCAGCACAAAATCCGCTGGTGCCATAATCTGTTCTGCTTCCAGTCCCAACTGCTTCGCAACCTCTTCCATCGTGTCGATCGAAGTCCCATCGACATCGGTCTGGCAGGCTTCCCGCAAGCGCCCGTAGCTGACAGGTATGCCGAATCCCTCCGCCAGACACTTCAGCGATGCCGGTCCGCAATCCATCACCAACGTCTGCACCACCTCCGGAACAAATATGCGGCGCCGGCCCAGATTCATCGCGCCGTCACCACGCCGAGATTTGTGAAATTGTTCTTAGGGCTGGCCACTAAGCTTCCCGCCGTACGCAGCACGAGATTCGCGGGCGAGACGGTTTCAATCTGAACTTCCACCGACCCAGGCAGCCCGTGTTGCAGGGGAATACGAGACGAGGAATTCGGATCGATCGCCATCTCCACTCGTATGCTGCCATCGCGAATCTCGCTGGCCACACTAGTGATGGTCGCGCCTACGCTTCCATACTGCGCCCACGGAAACCCTTCCAGCCGCAGCCGTGCATGCTGCCCCGGCCGTATGCGCCCCAAAGCCGCTGGTGGATCGAAGTTCGCCACCACTCGCAGCTTCCCCGACGGAATGACGGCGGCGAGTTTATCGCCTTCGTGGACCACCGCTCCCACCCTCAAGGGCGCCACTTCGCCCAACTTCCCATCAATCGGCGCGCGTATATACCGGCGATCTACTTCTTCTTCCAGGCGCTGCAGAGTCACGCCCGCCGTAGCCTGGTCGCCGCGCAGCCTGTTGAGTTCGCTTGTCATTTGTTCGATGTGTGCACGTCTCTCGTTGGTACGCGTGCGTTGCTCGCCTTCCAGTCGCTCCACCGCATACTTCAAACTGTCCGCAGCGGCACGGCGCTGCTGTGCATCGGCGACGCTCCGGTTCAGATCCAGTTCCGCCACTACCCCGGCGTTGTACATCTTGCTCAATCGATCTGCTTCCGCTTGCGCAAATTGCGCCGCCGCCTCGGCCTCCCGGTAGTGCGCCCGCGCTTCCTCCAGCGCATCCTTGGCCGATTTCTGATCCTGCTCCAGCGCCTGCCCTTCCGAGACGATCTCTTCTTCGCGGGAACGGATTTGTGGATTCGCGCCTGCTAATTGCGTCTTCTCTTCAGTGAGCTGAAACTGCTGAGCACCAGAGTCAAGCTCAACCAGAACATCCCCAGCCTTTACTTCCTGGTCAAGCGTCATATCGGTCGCCACGACTCGGCCGCTGACCACCGATTCCACCGGATGCGCCGCCCGATCCACTTCCAAATCGGCCTTGTCCGTGACCGCGTAAACCGATACTCGCGCTAGAAAAAACCACAGTATCCACGCCGCCAGCAAGCAGGCAGCCAGAGCGAGACCCAAATAAGAACGCTGCGAGTTGTCGGCTTCGAGCGATCGTACTGATCGAAAAAAGGTAGAGGCCATCGGAAGAACTCCGGTCTGTTTTCCTACACAGCTAAGGAGTCTATATCACCTTGAAGGGGTTTGGACCATATGGATTGACACGCCGTCGGTGGCGTAAGAAGAAGATTTATTTGCCAAGGACATTATGGGATTGCCGGTCCCCGGAATTGATGCAGCCTCACTTCGCCAGGGGTAAGCCTACCGTCTTGCCGCTCTGGGCGGACTGTTTCGCTGCATCCAGGATCTCTGACACGGTCATGTTAGTCTGCAGCGAGGACGGCGCGCTCCCCTCTTGAATCTCTCCATTGAGAACTGCAGCCATATGGTGCAACGGATCGCCATACGGAGCGGTCGGTCTTGTTCCCGTCATCACCCGGCCTTCGGACTCATTCTGCCTTTCGAACCTCGATTCGATCGGGGTCGGTTGCCTTGGCATAGCCGGTCCGGCCATAGACATCCATTTGCTTCAGATTGAAAGGCCAGTTCCACGACGCCTGAACGATGGCGACCGCATTTTTGGAGTTGAGAATGATCTCCGCTTCGTCATCCACTTCCGGATACACATCCGGTTGCCATTGCTTGGTAACCGCAGTTACGGACAAAGGCATCTCGCCATCCATCAGCCAGGTCATGAGGTTCGGCCCATAGCAGCCGAAGTCAAAAAGAGCTGCGGCTCCGTTCTGCTTCGGATCCGTTAAGAAGGAGAGGAACTCGGGTCCAACCCAGATCTGTTTGGGCCCGGGATGCCCGTCACGAATGGCAGTCTTTACCATCGGTCCCAGAGCGCCCTGCTTCAGTAAACGGAAAGCTTCCGAATTGCTCGCGTACCACGATGTTTCCAGGTTGACGAGCACATGGATCTTGCCGTGTTGCGCCGCATCTTGGATGGCCAACGCGTCTCTATAACTTATGGTCAGCGGCTTCTCCACCATTACGTGGACGCGGGCGGCGGATTCCTCGATGACCCCGCCTGTGGTCACTCGGAGCCGGAAGACCAGCACTGCGCGAGGGTGCGCATGCTCAACCATTTCCTGAATGTTGCGAAAGTGCAAGCTTGCGGGGAGATAATAGCGCTGCGCATAGGATTCGAAAGGCTTTTCGTCGGGCTCAACGATGCCGGCGAGTTGGACATCAGGGCGATTCATTCCGTCGGCTGGCGTGAGCGCGCGCCCTTCGGTAGACTGGCCCCTCGGAAGGGCAAAAAGTGCGCACCATAACTGCAGAATTCGGCTTGCCGCTGGCGCTCGTCGCTTGCTCCACGCTGGTTCTGGTTGGCTGCGGAGGCGGCTCCAATACCGCTCCACCTCCCCCACCTCCAGCGCTGACCATTACTCTCTTTCACATCGGCAACTTCCCACCGGGCCAGGTCGGCGATGAATATTTCATTCAAATCATGAACACCGGTGGAAGCCCAACTTCCGGTACCGTCACCGTAACCGACACCGTGCCAGCCGGCCTCACTGCCACTAATATCAAAGGCACCGGATGGACCTGCACCCTCAGTTCGCTCTCCTGCACTTGTTCGGACGCGCTTACGCCCAACAACGTCTATTCCGACATCACCATAACCGTAAATGTTGGAACCACCCCCGGAACGGTCACCGACCAGGCAATGGTCTCGGGCGGCGGCGCGCCCAGTGCCACGGCATCCGACCCGACTACGATCGGGCCGCAGCAGATCGATCACGTGGTGATTATTTTCCAGGAGAACCGAACGCCCGACAATCTGTTTCAGGGATTATGCGCGGCCAATGGCGGTGTGCCCGGCTGCGATCCCACGGGCGTCAATCCTGCGCAGTACGATATTGCCAGCAGCGGACTAACGTCTTCTGGAGCGACCATCCCGCTCACACCGGTCGCCGGCGGTCTGATAACCAACTATGACCTCGGCCACGGTCACTATTCTTTCTTCGAGTCCTGCGACTATCAAACCTCGACCAATACTTGCAAAATGGATGGCGCGGACACGAACAACTGCAATCCCGTCGCGAATTGCCCTCCCAATCCGGAATATCAATACGTGCCAGCCTCAGCCGTGCAGCCTTACCTCGCCATGGCGCAGACGTATACTTTCGGCGACCACATGTTCCAGACCAACCAGGGACCAAGTTTTCCAGCGCATCAGTACATCATTTCGGGCACCTCTGAGATTTCCGCAACCAGTACCGTCGCGGTTGCCGACAATCCAAACAACAACATAGCCCGGCCCGACGGCACTTACTGGGCGGGATGCCTTGCGCCTCCCGGCTCGACAATCGATGCCATCGATACCAGCCACGCGAGTCCGGCAACACCCACTACCGTGATCACGCAGTTGTGTTATGAACATCCAACCTTGACCGACCTTTTGGATGCCGGCAGCCTCACTTGGAAGTATTACGCACCCGCGGCGGGTTCGATCTGGACGGCGCCCGATGCGATCCAGCACATGTGCGTGCCCACTTCGGCCGACGGAATGTTCGACGACACCGTGTGCAGCGGAAATGACTGGACAGCCTCCAACCCGAATGTTGTGATTGAAGGATCGGGCGCGCAGATCCTGACTGATATTTCTAACGGACAACTTGCCGCCGTGAGTTGGGTGATTCCCGCGGGCCAGAACTCGGATCACGCCGATAACTCCGTAGACGATGGGCCATCATGGGTAGCGGCCATCGTAAATGCCATTGGCCAGAGCCCACAGTACTGGGGAAACACTGCGATCATCGTAGCCTGGGACGACTGGGGCGGTTGGTATGACCACGTACCGCCGCCAAACATTCGCGATTCCTACGAATACGGGTTCCGTGTGCCGCTGATCGTGATCTCAGCCTTCGCCAAGCCAGCCTACATCTCGCACGTAACCCACGATTTCGGCAGCATCCTGAAATTTGTGGAATCGTCCTTCTCTCTCTCCGAAATTGACCCCATGGTGGGCTATGCCGACTCGCGTTCCGACGATTTGTCGGATTGCTTCAACTTTAACCAGTTACCGCTGGTGTTCGCGCCGATCGCAGCCCCGGTGAACGCGAACCATTTTCTGCATGACACATCCGCGCCAGCGCCGCCGGATGGCGACTAAGAACACAAAGAGGGAGGAACAAACGGGTCCGTTGTTTGCCTTCCCCCGTGTTTCTCTGTGCCCCCTGTGGTTCGGCCTTTTGTGTCACCCGCGCAAACTGCCAACGAGAAGTGGGCTGCACCGGCGACGTTATCCTCCCGGCTGATAGGTTTCGATCACTTCAGGAGGGCCGATCTCCGCTGCAACTTGATTTTCCTCTGGCGCAAGCTCGCCAACACGCAGAGCCCGCTTCGTCAACACCACCCAAAGCAATCCCAACCCGTAGACCGCCCCGGCGATCAGGAGTTGCAAGGCCAATTCGAAATAATGGTGCGGGATGAACCAGCGTTGCAGCAAGAGAAGCACGAGCACCATAGGCACTGTAATGAGAATTGGCAGGGTGTACGCTTCGCGCAAGTAGGTTCGCACGCGAATTCCAAGTTGCTTGCACAAATGCCCCGGCATGAAAAGAATCATGCTGCAAGCGAGCGGTATGGCCGTGCCATAAGCGTCGCCCTCGATTCCATACGGACGCACCAAAATGATGCTAAGCACAAGGTTGGCAATACCCTCAGCCAGCGTTACGAACGCCCAGGTCTTGTGTTTGCTGATTCCAAAGAGCACGCGTCCCGACGCCGCCTGCGCCCACATCAGCGTGGCCGGGATAATCAGAATCACAAGCACCGGGTAGCTCGTCGCGATATATCTCTTCCCCACCCACACTTCGATCACCGACTTGCCCAAAATCAGCAGCGTCGCCGTGATGGGGAAACAAGTGAAGGCGCACAAGCGGTTTCCAGCCACGAAAACTTTTCGCAGGCGGTCCATTTTTCCGGTCGCCTCAGACTCGCTGGCCAAAGGAAGAAAGTTTTGCGCCAGCGCCATCACCACCTGCTGCGTGTAATTCACGATCCGCGAGCCGATGGTGAAGTAAGTAACGGCGGCCGCCGAGATCATGCTGCCAATCACGATGTTGTCAGTCTTAAACTTGAGCTGGGTCGCGATCATGATGATCAGCGTGACCCCGCTATAGTTCGCAATAAGGCGGAAGGTCTTGCGGTCCACGTATTTCATCCCCAAGGGAACGGGATGAATGCGGAAGGCGATAGCTCCCCGCACCAGCGAGTTAAAGATGGGAAGAACAACCGTGATCGCCGCCACGGTGAGTAATCCCTTACCGTGGGTAAGAGCAGTCACGATCAGAACTACGCGAACAGCATTACCCGCAACGCTCGTCCAGTTGTTGACGTAGAACTTCTGCAGCCCATCCAGGAAACCGCCGACTACGCCCAGGGGGAAGCCGAGTGCAATCGCGGCCCCGACCATCCACAGCAACAGGCGAGCAGTGGAATGGAATCCTGCCGGAATTTTGAATAGATTGTCGACATAGGCCGCGAGAAGCCCGGTGACCATCAAACTCAGAACACCGATGCAGCTGTAGCTGAAAAGGCTAGTATTGATCAGCTTGGCCAGGTCTTCAATATCGTCGACGGCGGTAAATTTCGAAACGTAGCGAACCACCGAGGAACGAATTCCGAGATCGAACAGGCCGTAGTAGCCGGTAATCGAGAAGATCAAAACCCAGATGCCGGAAGCCGTATCGCCCAGTTTGTGCAGGATGAAGGGGTACAGCAAGAAGCCGACAACGACATCAACCCCCAGCGAGAACCAACTGGAGCCGACATTCTTCATGATTTGCCGTTTGTTGGTGCTCATGGCAAGCAACTCATTGAACCCAACTCAGGAAGTAATTCATCGGGAGCAGATAGCTCTTCCCTGCACTTGGAACATGATGGCGCCGACGTTTATTAAGACGTCCATTAGAGTGGCTGACCCGTCCGGACCCACGATGGCACAGTTTTGTTGTCCAATTCCGGCGTCTGCAGCGAGTAGCCAAGAAAATTCAAAAGCGGAGCCCACGCAATTTCAATCTCCTGCACGCAAGGTTGAGGCAGAGTTTCCTTCCATCCGCCCGATTTCGCAGCGCGGACAAAGGGAATTTCTTTGCGCGTATTCTTGGTTCCCGTCCACTGGTCGGCCTGCTGTTTTTCGAGCTTGCGCATGCGATCCGCGGAGCTTCGTCGCACCGCTGCCCCAAGACGCTCCGGTCCGGCCTGAATTCCGAGGAATTCAGCAATCTTGCCAGTTTCGCTGACGGGCTCTGAGAGCAGGTCTTCATAACGAACCAAAAGAAAGGCCGGATTACCGTGCCGCGCGCCAATCCAACTCGCCGTGTGTTCCCACCACGAACCGTAGCCTGAAGTTGTGCCCTTGATGAAGCGCTCGACGAATTGTTCTAGAGTGACATCCGGCTCGATATAGCGCTTCTTCAAGTCGAAGTGATACTCGGAGACCGCAACGTCGCGCGGATCGCGGACCAGGTAGATAACCTTCCGAAATCGAACGTCAAACGGCTCGTGACTCTTTAAAATGCGCGGCCGGGGCAGACCCTTCAGAAATCGCTTGGACGAAACCCCCGGCGCGGGCAGGAGTCGGTTGATATTGGCGAAACCCACAGTCTCGTTGGGATAGATCAAATTCGCCAGCAGGAAACGGACCCATGTATTACCCGACTTCGGATACGACACGAGAAAGGTGTCGTCGGGAAAAACAGTGAAATCATTCCCGGCCTGATCGCGTCCCAGGAGATACTTCACGGCGTATTTGACGTGGGCCAGCATGATGAATTGGTAATTTGCGATTTGTAGTTGGTAATTTGAACGCCTTTGCTTTTGATCTCAAATTACCAATTACAAATTGCAAATTACAAATGTCTACCGCTGCCGCTGAGCACTCCGAACGTATCACCGTCTCGCGCTTCGGCAGAAATAGCTGAACTCAACTCATATCCCAGACGTTGCATCAGCGGTCCCCATGCCACCTCGATTCTGGCAGCCTCGGATGCGGGCAAATCCTTACGCCATCCGCCAGAGCCGGCAGCCCGTATAAACGAAAGGTCCTTGCGCGAGCCTTTCATCAATTCATTCTTGTCCGGCTGCTTCTTTTCAAGTTTCCGCATGCTATCGGCCGAGCTTCGCTCCACCGCTCGAGCAATCAATTCGGGGCCGGCCGTGAGATGCAGAAACTCTACGACTTTGCCCAGTTCGCGGGCGGTATCGGCGACCAGATCTTCGTAACGCAGCAAAAGAAACCGGGGACTTCCCTCGCTCGTATACAGCCAGGTAGCGATGTTTTGTCCCCACGACCCGTGCGGACAGGTTTCGCCAGCAAGAAAGCGCGTAACAAATTTCTCGATGGGCGAATCGTCTTCGATTTTTCTAAGCTTGCGATGATAGTGGTATTGCGAAACCACAACATCGCGCGGATCGCGCACGATGTAAACCACGCGTGGATAGCGAGGATCGAAGCACTCATGACTCTTGATAATGCGTGGCCGCGGCATGCGTTCGAAATCCCTTTTCGCCGTACCCTCAGGATCTGGAATCAACCGATTGATGTTCTCAAAGGTCGCGGGCTGTTCCGGAAATCTGAGATTGGCAAGGAGAAAGCGCGTCCAGGTATTGCCCGATTTCGGAAAGGAAACCAGAAAAATATCATCCGGAAGAATGAGGAGGCTGCGCGCGGGCCGGTGCAGCCCAAGTCCGCGTTGTATCCCAGCCACTAAGTGCTTGATCATCTTCCAACCCTCATTTGCAATTGGTAATTTGTAATTTGTAATTGCAACCCCTTCGCTAGTGGTTTTCAATCGCGATTTTCAAATTACCAATTAAAAATCACCAATTACAAATCCTCCAGTCCCGAATGAACCCGCCTCGCGCCCACCAGGCTAGACCCGGCCAATTCATAGCCCATATCGCGCATCAGTCCGCTCCAGGCCGATTCAATTTCCGCGACGCTCGACTCCGATAACTCGGTTTTCCAGCCTCCTGACTTGGCGGAGCGGACAAACGGCTTGTCTTTTCGAGTCTCCCGCGTCGAAGACCACAGATGCGCCTGCTTCTTTTCCAGTTCACGCATTCGATCCGCGGAACTCTGCTTGATAGCGAAGGCAAGCCGTTCCTGGTCGGTTGAAATCCCGAGAAAACTTGCGATTCTTTCCATCTCGTCCATGGCCTGCGACTGCAGCGCCTCGTATTTCACCAGCAAAAATCGAGAATCACCGCGACGCGTATAAAACCACGAAGCCGCATTTTCGAACCACGTTCCAGACTGGTGGCTCACCTCCCCGCGAACAAACCGTGCTACAAATTCCGGCAGCGGAAAATCGTCTGGGATGGCCCGCCGTTTAATATCGAAGTAAAACTCCGAAAGCACGACGTCGCGCGGATCGCGAACGATATAGATCACTTTCGGATACCGGGGATCGAAGTATTGATGGCTTTTGAGCAGGCGAGGGCGCGTCGCGCACTCCAGGTCCCTCTTCGCCATCGCCTCCGGGTCGGGCACTAATTCGTTAATATTTGAAAAATCGGGATTCCTTTCCGGGTAGACCAGGTTGGCAATCAGAAACCGCGTCCAGGTATTGCCCGACTTGGGATACGAAACAAGAAAAACGTCGTCGGGAAAAACCTGCACATTGCGGCCGGGCGGATGCAACCCGAAAAAATATTTTCCTCCTGCGATCAAACGCTTAATCATTGTGCCCAATCCCGAATATCCCACCCCAACCCGCCCTGCGCATCAGTTTGCCATGCAAGCCGATCACGCCGTGGCTCCGTGCCGAATCCAACTCCAGAAAGACATCATCTTGGTGGTAGCGCCGGGCGCGATGCCCAAGCCGACGACGGCCAGACTCAGCGCGGCGCTGTGCAAAAAGCCGTTGGCCTCGGCAATCAACTCCCGCGCCTTGTCAAACTGGCGTTCTTCCAGCTTGCATTTGCCCTCTTCAAGCAAATAGCGGGCGTGAATCTCGGCGGCGCGCTTTTCGACCACCGCGCGATCAACATCTTGCAGCGGCAAAGTCCGCTGGAACTTCTCCAGAATACACCAGTAAGCTTCCGCCATCTTGGCGCGGGATACGCTGAGAGAGCCCGGCCGGCCAATAAACAGGCGGGCCTGAAGCGCTCGCCCATAGCCGATTTTCGCGCCGCTGAATGCAGTACGCACCCACATATCGTAATCGTCGCAGCGCGCGAGCTTTTCATCGAACAACCCCGCATCCATCAAACTGCGCTTGCGAGCGACCACGGTTGAAATCGGAATCTGGCAGCGCTCCACAATCAAAGCTTCGAAGGTAGCCTGCCCATGAGACGGGCACTTATCCATAAACGGCCGCTCATTCGCCGGATCGCCAACCAGCAGAGCATTGGCATAGACCAGATCGAGCGACGGATCGTCGGCGATCATTTGCATCTGCGCCGCCAGGTGATTCGGATACCAACTGTCATCGCTGTCAAGAAAGGCGACGAACTCGCCGCGAGCCTGCCGAATGGCGTTATTACGCGCGGCAGCGGCGCGCTTGTTCTCCTGTTTGATGTAGACGAGGCGCTCTTTTTCTCGGGAGATGTAGGGCTGCAGCGCCTTTTCCAGCTGGGGCGTATCCGGAGAGCCGTCGTTGACGACGATCGCCTCGAAATCCGAATAGGTCTGCGCAAAGACGGAATCGAGGCAAGCCGCGATCAGATCAGCGGTCTTATAGCTGGGGATGATCACGCTGACCTTAGGTGCCGGATTGGTCGAGGTTGTCGCCACAAACTCCATGAATATCTAACAACTTTCTCTACAGCGTCCGGGGAACGTGGACCTTAGCTCGTTAACCCCAATTCCCGGATTTTGTCATCCCGAGCGAAGCGAGGGATCTGCAGTTTCGCCACAGAGTGCAGATCCCTCGCTTCGCTCAGGATGACAACTCGCAAAAAAGCGTGCTCCTTCACGGCTCCTTATGCTAAGAGAACCATGTTTACGAACTGTGAAAAACCAGCTCCTTCTCACCCGCCACGATGTGATTGACCGCTTCCACACCCATCAGCACCGAGTGGTCCATATTTCCAATTTCATATCGCCAGGCGCCAAAACGTCCGCGCGAATAAATGCCCTTTTCCAGTAGCGCCGGTTGCAGCACCTCAAGCGCGCGATCGCGCCCGAGCGTGGGAATCGGATACGAGTAACCAACCGTCCGGTGATAGCGGGAAACGATACGGCCACGATCCGACTCTTCCAGCATATGCGTCCGAATCAGTTCGGTCGTTACCTGATCCAGCACCTTTTCCGGGTCGGGCGTTTCTCCCACAGGGAACGACATCTCGCACATCAGTGAACTGTAGTGCTCGATATCGCCGTTCGGCACGTTGTTGGGTGAGTAGTGTGAAAAGTAGGTGGCGCGATAGCAGGGCATCTGCGCGTCGGTGAAGTAAATCCAGCACCGCCCGGTCTCGATCTTCTTCTTCAAGCCGAGGCCGACCACGAGCAGATTATTGTGCTCCAGACCCTGGGCAGCATCCAGTAGCCGGTTATCCGTCGGTTTGATCATCTTCGTGAGCAGATCCAGGGGCGCGGTTGAGATCAGCACATCGTAGTTGTCGCCTGTGCCATCGGCGAACGAGATCCGGCGTTGCGCCAGGTCAACTTCCGCCAACTGCTTTCCCGGCTGTATCTTCCTGGTGAAGAATGCGGCTATGCGGCGGTAGATTTCGCCGGTTCCACCATGCAGCGGAAACTTGAATTTGCTGTTCGGCCCCCACGCCACGTCGTCGCGTTCATAGAGAACGTTTTCCAGCAGTCGTTTGAAATCTATCGCCGCCACGCGCTCCGCGATCCAGGTCTTCGACATCTGTTCGAGCGGGGTCGTCCAGACCTTCGAGTTGTAGGGAAACATGAATTCTTCCGCGATGCCCTCGCCCATCGTGGCCAGAATCCAGTCGCGAAAGTTCCCCGCTTCACGTCCGCTTCCATTAGATGCCGCTTTGGCCGCTCCAATCAGGCAACTGACCTGAACTTCTTTCGGCAGGTAGCGCAGATTGCTCTGAAAAGGATACGGGACCCACGATTCGCCCTTTACGATCCAGCTTTCGCGAATGCGCTCGTGAACCTCTTTGCCCAGCACTTTGTCGATCAGCCGATCAAAATAAGGATAGTGCGAAAAGATGACGTGCCCGCCCTCGTCCCAGACAAACCCGTGCTTGTCTACATGCGAGGTAGCATGGCCCCCGACGTCATCCGATTTCTCGTAAAGAACCCAGTTATCGTAGCCCAGTTCGTGGAGACGATAGGCCGCACCGAGTCCGGTCGGTCCCGCCCCGATAATGACAATCTTCTTGCTCGCCATAAGATTTAAACGTGGGATTCGCTAGCCTCGAATTGGCTAATCTTCGATTGGCTTTTTTTCCGCACCGGCTTCGCTAAGTTCTCGACTAAATCTTTGCAGGAGAACCAAATTGTAGCACAGGGTTTTTGCGCTTCTCGGGTTCCGAAAGTAACTCTGGTGCAGGAAAATGAGCCATCTGCCTAACCAACTTATTTCTCCATTTTGCACCCGCTACGCGCTATTAAAATCGAAAACAAAATCCGCTATAACAGCGCAACATCCTACCGCCCAAATCCGCGAGCAGTTACTTATGATTGGCTATTCCATCGGCCGATGCTGCTGCCTGATTGGCTAACTGCTAGAATCGAGCTGCTTACGGTTTCAGAATATAAGCGTTATGGGGGTTTTTTCATCCGGGCGATCAGTCAGTAGGATTTGCATCTTTATTTCCCTGTCAGGGTGGAATAGCGCAACTTTTTTCACTTCGACCCAGATTGCACGCAACGAAAAGCTTCCGTAAACAGGATTGTTAAATGGCTTCAATGCCTTACAAACACCTCTCTGCCGTTATACGGAAGTCGAATTGCTCCCTCAAATCAAGACACGGATTTTTTATTGGTTGGAGTCCAACGTTTGTTGTCCAACTTGAAAGTAGTTCGCCTATCGGACCGGCCCCTCAAAATCTCCACGCGTCCACGGGTGAGGAAGGAATCATGGGATGAGTCCCAAAGATACTGGTACGCCGCAGAAGCATAAATTTGAAGTAAACCTTGAAGTTAAAAGCGAAGAAGTTAAGAGCGAGGAAGTTAAAAGCGAAGTGCCCACCGCCGTAAACACCTGGAGGAATAAGGACTTGACCGCCTCAAGCAGCCATCTGATTGCCCCCCATGGGGGAGAGCTTGTCCAACTGCAAGTGCCGGCCGCACGCGCCGCGGAGTTAAAGGTGCACTCGAAAGACTGGCCCTCATGGGACCTGAGCGCCCGGCAGCTTTGCGATCTGGAATTGCTGATGAGCGGTGGCTTTTCTCCGCTGCGCGGGTTTATGAACCGCGCCGATTATGAGGGCGTGTGCCACAACATGCGGCTCGCCAACGGGACTCTGTGGCCCATGCCGATCACTCTCGACGTCAGCGAAGATTTAGCCAAGAAGCTCACGCCCGGATCGAGCAAGATCGCGCTGCGCGATCCCGAAGGCGTCATGCTCGCCGTCCTTAGCGTCGAAGATGTGTGGCAGCCTGACCGGAAGGTCGAAGCCCAGTGCGTGTTTGGTTCTACCAGCGCCGCGCACCCAGGCGCTGACTACGCCATCAACAAATCGAACCCCTGGTACGTGGGTGGGACCATTGAAGAATTGCAGGCTCCATCCCATTACGACTTCCGCGCGCTGCGCCTCACCCCCGCCGATTTGCGCGCCGAATTCGGACGTTTGGGCTGGACCACCGTCGTAGCTTTCCAGACACGCAATCCCATGCATCGCGCGCACGTCGAACTGACCATGCGCGCCGCCAAGCAAGTCGAGGCCAATTTGCTCATCCATCCGTCGGTCGGCATGACCAAGCCCGGCGACGTGGATTATTTTGTCCGCACGCGCTGCTACGAACTGCTGCTCGCGAAATATCCGCACGGCACCGTCAAACTTTCCATGCTGCCTCTGGCCATGCGCATGGGCGGCCCGCGCGAAGCGCTGTGGCACGGCTTGATCCGCAAGAATCATGGCTGCACCCATTTCATCGTCGGTCGCGATCATGCCGGACCCGGAAAAGATACCGACGGCAAGAACTTCTACGGCCCCTATGACGCGCAGGAACTCTTCAAGAAGCACGAAGCCGAAACGGGCTTAAAGATGGTTCCCTTCCAGATGATGATGTATCTGCAGAATGAAGACCGCTACGTTCCGGCCGATGAAGTGCCGCCGGGCGCCAAGGTGCTCGACATCTCGGGTACCGAACTGCGGAAGCGCTTGAACGAAGGCCGCGACATCCCTGCGTGGTTCACTTATCCCGAAGTGGTGCAGGAATTGCGCCGCAGTTATCCGCCACGGCACAAACAAGGCGTCACGATCTTCTTCACCGGGCTTTCAGGCTCAGGCAAGTCCACCATCGCCAACGCTTTGATCACGAAATTCCTGGAAATGGGTGGACGCCCGGTCACGCTGCTCGATGGCGACCTGGTGCGCAAGAACCTGTCGTCGGAATTGGGCTTCTCAAAGGAACATCGCGACATCAACATTCGCCGCATCGGCTATGTCGCCTCCGAAATCACTAAGAACGGCGGTATCGCGATCTGCGCACCGATCGCTCCTTATGCGGCGACGCGGCAAGCCGTGCGGCAGATGATTGAACCTTTCGGCGGCTTTATCCTCGTGCACGCGGCGACTTCGATCGAAGTCTGTGAACAGCGCGACCGCAAAGGCCTGTACGCCAAGGCGCGCGCCGGCATCGTAAAGGAATTCACCGGCATTTCCGACCCCTACGAGGCGCCCACCGACGCCGAGGTGGTGATTGACACTGCCAAGTTGAGTCCCGAGGAGGCGGCGCAGACCATTATTTTGCACCTGGAACGCGAGGGCTTTGTCGCAGCCAACGGCAACGGCTAGAAAGGCAGTTCCCAGTTCTCAGTTCTCAGTCGTTTGGCGCGATTTTGCGTGGCTGGGAACCGGGAAACTGCCGTAAGTGCCTGATGATGTCAACAAAGCCTATTATTACGATGGACTTTATGCGATAATGTCTTCTGGAAACCGGCTCTCAGCGCCGATTTTCACTTTCTCGGTTCCTTAACATGCTTCTGCTAAACAAGGTTTTGCGAAACAGGTTCTGCTAACAAGGTTTTGCCTTTACTGAGAACTGAAAACTGGGAACCGGGAACTCCTCGAAATACGGCATGGACTTCTTGCTGCTAAAAGTGCTGATCGGCTTCACAGTCGGAACGCTGATCGGGTTGACAGGTCTGGGGGGCGGCGTATTGCTGCTGCCCATGCTCATCTTTGGACTGCATGTGCCCGCCATCATTGCCGTCGGCAGCGATGCCCTGTGTAACTTCTTCACCAAAATTCCCGCCAGCCTCATCCACTTGCGCAAAGGCACGGTGCGTAGAAAAGTCGTTGTGGCGCTCGCCATCGGCAGCATTCCCGGCTCTTATTTCGGCGTCACTTTTCTGGTGCATCTGCGCCAGGTCCATGGCGCGGGCGTCAACGATTTCATCAAGTCTGCCGTCGGCTTGCTGCTGGTTATCATTCCCGCTCTGCTTCTCTTCCAAAAGCGGATCGAAGACCATCTCGTCGGACGCCAGCCCACGATGCAGTCTTTTGCCTTCATGGCTGTGATTGGATTGGCGGGCGGATTTCTGGTCGGTATCACTTCGGTTGGTTCCGGCAGCATCATCATGATGTTGCTTCTTTTGTTTTATTCGTTTCCACCCAGGATCATGGTCGGCACCGACATTGCCCACGCCGTGCTTCTCACCGGCATGACCAGCCTGTTGCATTGGCGTGCAGGCAACGTCGACGGTCATCTGGTCGGCGCTTTGCTGCTCGGTTCGATCCCCGGCGGCATGCTTGGTTCCTATTTGACGACGCGCGTTCCAGTACTCTGGCTGCGTCGAATCTTGTGCACAATTTTGCTGATCACCGGAGCGCGCATGCTGTGGGTGTAAAGAAGCGTTGATTCATTTTGACATTGAATCATTGAGTCATTAATCGACAGTCCCAATGATTCAATGATTCAATCTCTCAATGATTCAATAAGCACACTTATCCGTGGAGAACATCATAGTGACCTCATCTGCAGAAATTCTTGAACGCATTCATGCCGCCCTCGAAGCGGCCCGCGCGGTTCTGAACCGCTTCACTCCCGGCGCGATCGAAGCCGAATACAAGGTCGGGCACGATCCGGTCACCGGAGCCGACCGCGCGGTCGATGACATTCTCCGCAAAACGCTTCTTCGCGCCGGCGAAGGCTGGCTCTCGGAAGAGACCGTGGACGATTTCACTCGTCTCGACAAACAACGTGTCTGGGTGGTCGACCCGCTCGACGGCACGCGCGAGTTCGTCCAGGGCATACCCGAATTTTGCGTTTCCATCGCGATGGTCGAGAACGGAATTCCGATCGCCGGCGGAATTTGCAATCCCGCAACCGACGAACTCATCCTCGGCTCGCGTGATACCGGTGTAACCTACAACGGACAGCCCGCACAGCCGAGCCAGCGCAAAGATTTGCACCGCGCGCTCGTGCTCGCCAGCCGCAGCGAGGTGAAGCGCGGAGAATGGAAGCAGTTCGAGTCCGCGGAATTCAACATTCGCCCCATGGGTTCTGTCGCCTACAAACTAGGACTCGTCGCTGCCGGTCGTGCCGATCTCACCTTCACCCTGGTTCCGAAAAATGAGTGGGACGTTGCCGCTGGCGCGGCCCTCGTCGAAAGCGCCGGAGGCTGGGTGCTGAAACTCGACCATTCTGCATTGCGCTGCAACCAGAAAAATCCCCTGATCTCCGGCTTGCTGGCGGGAAGCCCCTTTTTGCGCGCTCCTCTGCTCGCCATGCTCGACCGCCACACGCAAACCGTAGGCGCCGATAAAGAAGCTTGATGCGTTCCGATTCGCGATCGCGGTCTCGTTCCCGGTTAACTAGCGGAGACAGGTAAATAAAAGAGTGCTTCGTTATCGTGTTACAACAGTTTTTATAGCGCTGTCTCCGGTCTAGGTCTCCGCTTCTTCGCTCTCTCACCCCAAACCGACTGCCCTGAGCCTGTTTTCAGCCACTTCAAACGTAAAACACCGGTGGACAGTGGATCGCGCGAATCGGTACATCACGCCCGTACTTGTACCGACGTGTCTGCCATACACCGGCGATATCTAGGAACATGCCACCCACCCCGTTAGATTCAGCCTGAGGACATCGACTGTCCCCCAATTCAGTAGGGTCGAGGGCTCATAATGTTTGCTTCGGAAATTGTACTTATAAGGAACTATTCCAGATTTTCTGCTGCGTTCCTGCAGCGTCTTACTTTTCTAATCCTTCTGACGGTCGCGCTGCTGCCCGCTCTTTCCGCGGCGGCGGTGCACGGAACTGCGATACGCGAAACGGATATCTATTCGCAAGGGACTGACACCAACAACAACGGCGGCACCAGCAGCAGCGGTTACGATGGTCCGGCGCAATTGCCGATCGCGACGGTTGCTAGTTCGATGGCCGATACACCGGCTCCCGGCTCCATCATCAGCGTCAATGCCGGCGGCAGTCTGCAAACGGCCTTGAATAACGCGCTGTGCGGCGACACCATTGAACTGCAGGCTGGGGCGACGTTTTCGGGAGTATTCAAGTTTCCCGCCAAGAACTGCGACAACGATCACTGGATCATCGTTCGCACCAGCTCTGCTGACGCCAGTCTGCCGCCCGAAGGTCAGCGCTTGACGCCCTGCTATGCGGGAGTCGCTTCGCTCGTGGGACGTCCGCAATATGCCTGCAACCAACCGCAGAATGTACTGGCGAAGCTTGTGGTTTCAGGACTCGCCGACGGCCCGGTGATCTTCGAATCGGGAGCTAATCACTATCGTCTGCTCGGGCTGGAGATAACCAGACCGGTCGGGGTCAAAGCCTCGCCAACCCTCATCTCGATCGAGCAAAAAGGCACTGCCCAATACCTCGTTGTCGATCGAAGCTGGGTGCACGGCGTGGCGCTCGATGACACCAAGACCGGTTTCAATCTCGCCGGCTCAAACTATGTAGCCGTCGTGGATTCCTACCTCAATGATCTTCACTGCACCTCCATTAAAGGTGCATGCACAGATGCGCACGCAGTGAGCGGTGGTACCGGCGATCACCAAGACGGCCCCTATCTGATCGAGGACAACTTCCTCGAGGCATCGGGCGAAGCGATTCTGTTCGGCGGCGGCGGAGCCACCACGACTCCAACCGACATCACCATCGATTCCAATCACTTCTTCAAACCATGGCAATGGATGCCAGGAAGTGAGCCCTTCCAGGGCGGGTATGCAGGGTATCCGTTCATTGTCAAGAATCACTTGGAGCTTAAGAACGCCTCACGCGTTCTGGCGGAAGCCAACCTCATGGAAAACGTCTGGGGAGGTTTCAGCCAGAGAGGCTTTGCCATCGTCCTGACTCCCATCAACCAGCCCAGTCAAACCAATGCTCCCATGTGTCCAATTTGTGTGGTTACCGACGTGACGATCCGGTACACGCATGTGATCCATGCCGGAGGCGGCATCGTAATGGCGACTCCACTTGAAAGCCATGGGTCGAGCAAAGAAAAATACTATGCCGCGGCAGGAACTCGCTGGAGCATTCACGACATCGTCATGGACGATATCAGTAGCGACAATTATAACGGTACGGGCAGGCTGTTTTATCTGGCGAACAACTGGCCAACGAATCCCATAAATACAATCACCATCAATCATATTACCGGCTTCGCAGATGTCACCGGCGGCTTCATGTTCACGGGTAACAACAAGCCGAACCCGGAGATGTATGGATTCGTCTTCACCAACAACATCGTCACCACCGGCATTCACCCCATGTGGGAGGCCGAGGGCGGCGATGCCAGTTGCGCAGTTTCAGACGTTCCGGTCAAAATTCTGAACAGCTGCTTCAAGACTTTCACGTTCAACTACAACGCTTTCCTTGGGACCACTCCCGAGTTTGGATCGTCAACCTGGCCGGCCGGCAACATGTTTGGTCCGACCCCCAGCAATGCCGAATTCACTTCCTTTAACAACGGCAACGGCGGGAACTACGAGCTTCCACCCAACAGCCCCTACAAGAATGCCGGCAGCGACGGCAAGGATCTCGGCGCCGACATCGTCGGACTCAACGAGGCCCTCGCCGGAGTCGAATAAGGTAGAAGCCCGATAGCAGATGATAGTAGATAAGGTCCGCGGCGCGCCTCGGGCCTTTTTCTTGTGCAGCGTGCCGCGGACATTTTTTCTCGCGCGGAGCACTGCGGAGAATTCCCTGGGGAAGGCACTCGCAAATCCAGTCCCGGAGGGACGACCCGGTTATCACGCACCTCTGACGGACGCGATCCGAATTTTTCAGCGCCACATCTGGCCTCGCGGCCGCCGGCTAGCCCACCGGTGGGTGATTTCCCAGACGATCAAGCTCTACTCGCGATGGAATCGCGCGCCCGTGACGCAGCGCCTGATAGACCCAGGCAAACAATGCCGAATTGATCATGCAGAAGTAGTAAGGGAGCCGGAGCACTTTTGGCTTGAGGCTGGTCATAGCGCCCAGCACTGCGAGGCCATAAAAAAGCATTTGCCCGAGAAGCAACCAGTTGTAAGGGTATTGTCCACGCAGGGCAAGATTCGCTCCCAGGGCGACCAGCATAAACACTGGCACCAGCAGCCGCCCTGTCTTATGCGAGAGCAAACAGAAGAGAACAAACGGACGCGGTGGCCAGATCAGCCCCTTGATCTCTCGCAACTGCTCAATGTTGCCGGCGGTAATGCGCACGCGGCGGGAAAATCCTTCCATTTCATGAGCCTCTTCATAGGCCACCGCAGCCGGCTCGTAGGCCACCCGATGTCCACGTTCGAGAATCCGCATGGGAATGGTGAAGTCATCGTTGATTGTGTTTAGCGGCGGAAAGGGATAAAGCGCGCGGCGGATGGCATAAAGCGATCCATGTGCGCCCGTGAAGGCGCCCAGCTTGGCTTCCTGCACTTTGAGGAAGGTTTCGTATTTCCAATACAGATCCTCTTGCGCTCCAAGTTGCGCTTGATCTTTCTTTAGCAGGCGATAAACGCCGCTGGCAGCGCCCACCCGCGCGTCATCGAAGCTCTGAACCAGGGTGCGGAGAGAATCGGGAGCCAGCATGCTAGAGGCGTCAGAAAAGGCCACGACGTCTCCGCGCAATTCGCGCACGGCGTCGTTCAGAACCGCCATCTTTCCGCGGTTCTTCTCGTAGTCGAGAAGGCGAATCCGTCCGCCGGCTTCGCTTTGGGGTTCGCTTGACGCTTCGCTTTTACAGAATCCCCGGACAATTTCCGCCGTCGCGTCCTTGGAGCCATCCGACGCGATCACAATCTCCAGCTTGTCCACAGGATAGTCGAGGGCCAGACTATTGCGGATTTTCTCCGCGATGACTGCAGCTTCGTTATAGGCCGCCACGAGCAGCGAAACCGTAGGCTCAATCGGCTGCCGCTGAGGCGATGAGCGAAAGATGGCTTGCAGGAACCACAGCAGCAGCGGGTAACCAACATAGACGTAGACTACAAATCCCGATGAGATCCAGAACACGAGCCTGGCCGTCGTCATTAGTACTGCCCCGAGCGCTGACTTAGATTGCCGTCGACCGTATGCAATGCAGTTGCCCCAGAATCTCGTGCGAATCGACTCGGAAACCGGCTCGTTTCAAATAGTCCTCCGCCTGCGCCTGGGTGAAGAAATACACCGGGCAGCCGTCCGCCTTCAGACGCACTTTGCGAATGGAGGCGCGCAAAGTTGCGGCGCGCGGCCACGCCGACAAGAACGTCTTCTTCGTAATCCCGCGAATAACTTGCAATCTCGGCAACGGGTCGGCAACGTAATCCCAGAAGCCTATAGCAATCACCTGATCAAACTTTTGCTCCGTTTTCCAGTCGAGCACATCGCTGAGCACAAATTTGCAGCGGTCCGCGACCCCTTCCTTTTCCACCAGTTGTTGGCTCAACCTGAGCATCTCCGGGGCAAAGTCGAGGCCTGTAACCTGCGCGCCGCGCTTGGCCAGAGCCGCGACAAAGCGCCCCGATCCGCAGCCAACATCGCAAATCGTTATGCCGCTCAAGTCGGGAGCTGAACCCGATTCGCGCATGACCCACTCGTAACGCTGGTAAATGTCTTTTCGCAGCCACTTATCAAGTCCGCGCCCAATCGGGCCCTTTTTACCGGTATAGATGGCGTCGAAATCGTTCGCGATGTCGTTCCAATATTTCGCGATCTGCTCGGTTTCGTCAGGTTTAGTTTTTGTGGCTGTTCCATTCATAAAAATCGAAATCCTTGGCCGTATCGGCGAGTCCGCTTTCGCGGAAGCTGGTGTAATTTCCTGCCCGCAGAACGCTCTCGAAACGATCGAGAGTGCTCGACAGGTTGGTGTAGTGACGGAGACGCGAGCTCAAACGCCCCGGCAATCGCGGCTGTTCGGGATCGATCTCCCAGGGATGTATGTAGATCACGGTAGGCAATCCCTCTTCCTGCACGCGTTTCAATCCCAGTCGCGTGTACATCCGCGGCAGCAATCGAAGGTAGCCGCCGCCCCCCACTGGCATATTATGTCCTGCCAGGCGAAAGGTGGTAATGGGAAACTCAGTCATCGGCCCGGAAGGCGTTTGAAAACGAAACGGCGCCCGCGGCGCACCCGGCATTCCATAGCGATCATGATGAATCGGGAAAATACTGGAGTCGTAGCTGAATCCCAACTCGGCCAGGATATCGAGCGCCCAAACGGAACGATCGATCACAGAATAGGTAGGTGCGCGATATCCACTGACCGGTTGTCCTGAGATTTGCTCAATCGTGTTTTTGGCGCGCCGCGTATCCTCCCTGAATTCAGCCGGTTCCAGCTTATAGATCAACCGATGCCAATAGGAATGACAGGCCAATTCATGTCCACCGGCGGCAATCTCACGTACAAGCGCCGGAAAGCGTTCGGCAACCCACCCTAGAACGAAGAAGGTTGCGTGTAGGTTCAGCCCACCCATCAATACCAGGAGTCGGCGCGTGTTTGCTTCCACTCGGCTGGTATAGCTGTCCCAGCGAGAGCGATCTACCACATCGGAAAAGGATTCGGCGTGGAAATAGTCTTCCACGTCCACCGACACCACATTCCTGAGTATTTTCTCTGACATTCCCCGATGGATCGCCCGCGAAGGATTCTCTCTTAGTATCGCCCAGCCGCAGAACATTTGGAAACGGATTTTCGGTGTTTGCTCATTCGCCCGGTTACAGAAGTAAGCCGACCGAACTGCGTTTAGAAGGGCGTCGGCGTCGCTGTTTGCGCCCGCAGCGGTCCAGAGCTGCAACTATTTGCACTGCAAAGACTTGCTTTGTTAACGAAATGATAAAGAAATTGACTCGCCTGCAATCTACCGGTATCCTTCGGCGTAACTAGGTTCCACCGCTGTTGCCATACCCCTCGAAAGCACACGTTCTGCAGGGGTTTTTAGCTACCGTCGGTTTAATAATCTTGGAGGCTTTTTTGATGACTGCTGCCATTTCGCGCGTTCGTGCCGCCAGTGTTTATGCCCTGCTTTTTGTGCTTGTCAGCGTGACCGCCGCCTGGGCGCAGACGCCCGTGACCACCTGGCATTACGATAACTCCCGCGACGGCCAAAATACGAACGAAACGATTCTGACACCACTCAACGTGACCAGCAAGACATTTGGGCTGCTCTTCTCTCAGCCAGTCGACGGCGCAATTGTTGGGCAGGCGCTTTATCTTCCGCAGATCACAATTCCCGGGGCCGGAATTCATAACGTCGTCTATGTCGCTACCATGAATGACAGCGTCTATGCCTTTGACGCCGACAGCGCGACCGGGGAAAACGCGGCTCCACTATGGCACACCAGCTTTCTGATCAATGGCGCCACTCCCGTTCCCATCAAGCTGCAGGGGTGCGGGGGAAGCACGGAGTGGACCCAGGTGGGCATCGTTTCTACTCCGGTGATTGATCCCGTAGCCGGGAGACTCTACGTGGTGGCGAAGACTTACGAGAATTCGGAGTTTGTCTATCGCCTCCACGTCCTTGCCGTTGCCACCGGCATCGAAGAAACAGGCAGCCCGGTCGTCATCACCGCGAGTTACGTGGTCAACGGTAAGACCTATGTTTTCGCTCCAAAAATGCAGGTCAACCGTCCCGCGCTGATGCTCGAGAAGGGCTATCTTTATATAGCTTTTGGATCCAATGGATGTCGCGGCGACCTGGAACAGGGTTGGGTGATGTCGTACAAGGCTTCGACGCTCCAACCGATGGGCGTCTTTGACGACGAACCTGGTGAATCGGCCGCCGCCGTTTGGATGTCGGGCGGAGGACTTTCCGCCGATAGCAGCGGAAACATCTACGGAGCAACTGCAGATGGGCCGTTCGCGTCCGGCCTCAATTTCGGGCAGTCAGTCTTCAAGCTGTCGCAGGTTGGCAGTACGCTGGAATTAGCGGACTGGTTCACTCCCTTCAACGAGCTCTTTCTGGATGACAACGATATGGATCTGTTCGCGCCTGTACTGGTGCTGCCGACGCAGACAGGAAGTTATCCGAATCTCTTGGCCGCGGTTGGAAAAGAAGGCACGATCTACATTCTGAACCAAAAGAGCCTGGGCCACTTCTGCGCTTCATGCACCATCACAGACACGCAGATTGTGCAAGAACTAACGGCGGCTGCTCCATTCACTGGGTCGTTAGTCTACTGGAACAATGCCATCTACACTACGGCTACCGGAGCGCCAATCAAGGCGTGGTCGCTAACGGACGGGGTATTGGCATCGACGCCCTTCGTGCAGTCAGCGAAGGTAGATTCCGGACACTCGCCTGTGATCTCGGCGAATGGAACCACTGACGGGATTCTCTGGCAGCTCACCGGTTCAAGCATCAGTGCGTTTGACGCGACGACCCTAAAGAAACTCTACGGCAGCGGCAGGTTACCTACACCCCCGCACTTTGCGAATATAGTCGTAGCACATGGCAAGGTATACGTCGGAACAAACACCTGCCTCGTGGTATACGGTTTGCTCTAGCAGAGAGTTGGAAAATTGAGATATCTCAGTTTCTGCCTGGCCTTACGCGACGCTTTTGCCACCGTGTAGTTGGGTTTGATTTGTTTTATTTGACCTGTCTTATTTGATTTGTCTGTTTTGTCTCAAAAGAGCGCGGCTTTCGTTGTCTTTGAAAAGACCGCTTCACAGCCTGCGGAAACGGTCGCGCTGGCGCTTGTTTTTGGGTGGCGCAGCGGTTTACCGCCGCGATAACCGGCTTGTTTTCAGCGTCGGCTTTAGCCGCTGAGGTGACATTCCGGCGCGGCTTACGGTAACGGAATGTACGACCCACTATCTCCAACCGTTCCTCAGTTGACGTTGACCGTGAATGAGGTGTAGACACTGCCGACGCTTGCCGTTACCGTGACTGGCCCAGCCGTCATAGGAGCTGTATAGTGCGCTCCGGCGATTCCATTCACGGCCGTTACCGCTGGATTAGGCGCGAAACTACCCCCTGCGCCGCCGTCGTTGAAGCTTACTGACGCCTTTGGCACGACATTGCCATACTGGTCTAGTACGATGACTTCCAACTCCTTTGGAACCACAGCTCCCAGCTTGGCGGTCTGATTGTTTCCCGCGTATACGTTCACAACGGCTGCCGGACCAGCCTCCACGGTTTCCTTGAATACCACCGGAGTCACCCCAATCACGGACGCTGTAATCGAGACCGCGCCCGCCTGCGTTCCGGTGGTATAGGATGTGGTCGCAAGTCCGGCCGAGTTTGTGGTCGCGACCGGCGACGTGAACGATCCTCCAACTCCTCCATCGGAAAAGCTCACTTGGATTCCGGCGAGTCCGATGCCCGCTGCATCTTTAACCTTGACGTTCAATGGCAGAGGTAACGGCGAAGTCACAGGAGCTTTTTGATTATTTCCCGAGTTGATCGACAACGACGTAGGACCGGTGGTCGTTGCTACCACTGTGAAGGTCGCGCTCACGTATCCGGGACTGGACGCTGTAATCGTGTAAGTGCCGGGTTTGCTGGGCAAAGTGTAGGACGTATACGCGGTCCCAGTGCTGTCGGTACTGGCGTTCGGATTCGAGAATGAACCGACCTTGCCGCTGACCGCGAACGTCACTGGAATGCCCGCAGTCGGAATCGGGTTGCCGGAGTAAGGATCCTGAAGCGCTGCCTGCAACTGTACAGGCAGAGTGGTCCCTTCCACTCCGCTCTGGTTATTGCCGCCCGCAGCCGTTAGGGTGGGCAATAGCCCATAAACCATCAATTGGTTTACTTGGGCTGGAGTCTTGCTCTTGTTACCCGCCAGCGCGCCTCCGTCGATATACACGTGGCCATCTGCCACGATCGGCATAGGAAAGTGCGGCACCTGGCTTAAGACGTTGCGGCTATTCGCCGCCATGGCGCTGTTATAAAACTGATTCGCAAGATTGGTGGCGTCAAAGGCAAAAAGCTTGCTCGTGGGTGACGACACGTACCAGTAGATCGCATTCACATCGCCGTTAGCGGAGACAATGCCTCCCTGCGGATTCGACGTTGCCGACGGGGTCTGCGAGGTCGGCGTCCAAGAAACCTGACCGTTGGAAAACGAATAGGCCATAACCGGCGTGGTGAACGCCGCGACATAAATATTGTTGTTCCAGTAGGTAAGGCCTGCGTGAACCTCGGATGGACTGTCTCCCTGCGGCTGTATCGGAACGTCCAGCTCCTGCGGGATCTGGGTGTCACCCAGAGGATCGTATCCCCCCAGGTTATTCTGGTTCATCAAATACAGCGCCCCGTTCTTGTCGATGGCGGCCACATAGGCGCCCCCAGGCAAAAGCAGCGCTGGGCTGGACCCAACGTCGAGGTTGTTCAGCTGAAAATACCGCTGGTCGTACGGAGTGAAATAACTCACCAAATTCAGTTCGCCATTGCCTTGGTTGAGTTCAAGAACGGAATCTCCATAGTGGGGCCCGCCAGTGTTCGCATCGAACAAACCATCCCCGGTTGTAGCGTAGATGTTGCCCGCTCCATCTCCCACAAGTCCTCCGCCGGACCCCCAGATTGCGGAGGCGTCAACTCCGGGAGAAGTATTGAACACGCCAACTTGCTGGAGCGAGGTTTCGTTGTACGCCATAACCCAGCCGTTTTCCGTAGGGATGTTACAGCCGGGGCTGCCAAAACCTATGTAGATAATGCCGTCCTGCAATAAAAGCCCAGGCCGCTGCTGCTGGTATTTGTCGATGAAGGTATAGAGTTGGTTGTCGACCGTGACCGATGCGCTGATCGTTACCGGGCCGCCAAAGAGTTCCGCGCCGGTGCCCAGATCCAGGGCATGGAGCCTGTGAACGTAGGCGCCATTCTCCTTCGTCATCGCGAGCAGATAAATCGCGTTCTGATTTAGGTCGATGACCGGCGTTCCCTGGATGCCGAACTCCGTGTAACCCACGCTGCACCCCTCGTCGCTCTGGGGAACGCTGGTCACACCGTTGGGAGGATCGATAAGACTCACATACCAGAGTGGCGATGCATTAGTGCCCTGATTGTTGTCAGCATCGAAGGCGTAAACGCCGTCGTGCAGCGTGGCCACGTAGACGACGTTGTGAATGGAAAACAACCCGGGTATGTAAACCTGCGGAACATACAAAGGCTGCCCCGCATCGACTCCATCCAGAGGTTGCGTGAAGAGCTTTCCAAATTGCGCCGGATTGACATTGGCCGGAGTCAAAATCGTCTCATTCGTATTTTGACCAGTGCGCGCGTTGTCGTAATGCTGTGTCAAAACGGGAGTCTGTCCGAAGGCCTGCGACAGAAAAAGCAGACAAACAAAAATCGCAGCGGTCGCAGCGACGCTCGTGCGCAGCCGGGTCAGAGGGATGTCCGGGCGCCGCCGGATGAGCAACCAGAATTTTTGCAGATGGGAAATTGTGCTACTGGGAAACAGCCGCGAAAAACCCCGGCGGTCCTGGCTAAATCCGTTTCTAGACATACCACCCCCAACGCTGGGTCCGATGTGTGAGGTCGTTGGCCCGGCTGGGGTAGGGTCGAACTCCCGGTCAACGTGACTGAAATATAGCACGTCACTGCTGTGGAATACCATGGCTCTGACGGGCTTCTTACGCATTCTTAATCTGGCCCGAATGTACTAGTTCGCGTGTTACTATTTGCCTATCAGAACACTAATAGCCTCCATCTTCCAGCCACGGGCATGCCGTTAGGAGAGACCAGCATCGCGCACTCATTCGCTTGTCGCCGCTTGCACAAACTAGTTTTCCGTTCGTTTGCCGCTTTGATCGCTCTCCTTGCACTTGTCTTTTTCGTGTTTCTCCATCCCCGACCGGCTGCCGCTGCTGCCCCTCCCCTCACCGAAAACGCTTATTGTGGAAAAGGGGACCAGCCGAAGTTCGGAGAAAAAGACGGTCCGGCGCATCTTCCCACATCGTGCTACTACACAGCGATGGATGGCACTCCTTCCCCCGGCAAGCAGATCCACGTCGGCGCCGGCTCCGATCTATATTCTGCCGTCGACTCGGCAAAGTGTGGAGACACGCTTCTGCTCGCCGCCGGCATGTCATTCGCAATCAGAGAGTTGCCGTCGAAGAAATGCGACGACCAGCACTACATCACCATCCGGACCGATACGCCCGATTCGAAACTGCCGCCAGAAGGAACCCGCATTTCCCCCGCCTGGGCCGGCGTCGCAAGCCTGCCCGGCAGGCCCGCTTACGCTCAACCCTCCGGCGGACCAGCCAGGCTGATGTCGACACTCCTCGTCAAAGTGCCCTCGGGAGCCACGCTCGGCGATCACTATCGCTTCATTGGCATAGAGTGGTCCTCCGAGCCAGGCGCGCGCATTGCCCGCCTGGTCACAACCGGGGGAGCCAACCACGTAATTTTCGACCGCAACTGGTTGCATCCTCCCAACAACGAAGAAATGAACAAAGGGGTCGGAATGATCCACGGCACCCGGTTTATCGCCGTAATCAATTCCTACTTCAGCGGCTTCCATTGCATAGCTCGTACCGGCACCTGCACTGACTCCTCAGCCGTCGGCGGTGGAAATGGGGACGCCCCCATCGGCACGCTTAAGATCTATAACAACTTCCTCGAGTCGTCAGGGCAAAGCATTCTATTTGGCGGCGCCAGGTCCGAGGTCAATCCTACCGACATTGAAATCCGCCGCAATCACCTGTTCAAGCCCTTCACCTGGAAACAAGGCGAACCAGGCTTCGCTCCCGACGCCTCCGGCAACCCTCCAATCGTCAAAAATCATTTCGAGTTGAAGAGCGGAATCCGCGTGCTCTTCGAAGCCAATCTGCTGGAGAATTGCTGGGGTGGTTTCTCCCAAACCGGCTTTTCCATCCTGCTCACGCCCATCAATCAAAGCGGCATGTGCCCGAAGTGCTCGGTCACGGATATCACAATCCGCTACAACCGCATACGAAACGTTGCCGGCGTAATGGAGGTGGCCAATCCTTTTGCTCAAGATCGCGCCGTCGCCACTGACGGCGGCCGATACAGCATCCACGATCTGTTGGTCGATTCGGTCCACGACCAGGATTGGAAAGGCCGTGGCGAATTCGCGGTGGTGAGCTCCAACGCTGAATTACTGCACGACGTCGCTTTCGATCATGTGACCGCATTTGTAGCCGGGCCTCTTTTTTACATCGGAAATCACACCTCGGAGAAAATTCCCAATTTCAGCGTCACCAACAGCGTGCTGAGGCTCGGAGGCAGGCAGCCGGACTTCGCATCAACCGGGGGCAAAATTACAAACTGCGCCGATCAGGCACAGCGAGCGGGAGCCGATGCTGTGCTCCTCAGCTGCTTCGTCAACTACAAGTTTGAAAAGAATCTGATGATCAACGCGCGCGGACCTTTTTCCAAATCAAACATCTCCGTCGGATCCCCGGAAGCGGCCGGCATCCGCGATCTCAAAGACACGGTCAGCAAAGATCCGCGGCTCTGTCACGCCAAGGACAAGGGCCCGGGATGTCGTAAGGTTTCTCCCGGCGCAGGTGCAGCCTCCGACGGCCGCGACATGGGTGCCGACATAGACGCCGTACAAGCAGCCATAGCAGGCGTGGAATAAGTTCGTATGGAGTGGCCTGAGCCCGTGTGGTGGCGGGGCTCTGCCCCGCTGCTAGAGGCGAGCCGTAACCGATGGAACGCTGCCCCAGAAGTAGGTAACTTCGGTAACCCTGCATTCGCCGTGGTTCCAAACGACTCCCACGGTATTGCGTGTTAAGATTTTTGAAGTGTCCATCCCCATCTCCAGCCATCGCAAACATTGGCCAGTCTTCGTGATGGGATGCCACCGCTCAGGGACGAATCTTCTCTACGACATGTTGCTGTCCGCCGGTGGATTTGCCATCTACCGCGGCATTCTACCGATCTACGAAACACTGATTCCCCGCTTCGGCTCCCTCAAGAGCCGCGCCCATCGCGAAAAGCTCGTCGAAACCTGGCTCCTCAGCAAAGGTTTCCGGCGAACCGGCATCGACGCCCAGCAATTGTCGACGCAAATCGTCAACGACTGCCGCACCGGCGGAGACTTCATCCGAATCGTCATGCATGCGGTGGCCGCGAACCAGCACGCGCAGCGCTGGGCTGCCTACAATCCCGACAACGTGATGCGCGTCGAGCAAGCGAAGCGCGACCTTCCTAACGCGCTCTTCGTGCACATCATTCGCGACGGACGAGACATCGCTCTCTCGCTGAAAAAAATGGGGGGCTTCACTCCCCTGCCCTGGGACCGTGGCCCAACCGAAAGCCTGGTGGCAACTGCGTTGTATTGGGAATGGATGGTTTACCGGGGCCGCTCGAGTGGGCGCAAGTTTCCCGCCGACTATATTGAAGTTCGCTACGAAGACCTGATCGCCAATCCCCGTGAGACGCTCGCCACACTCGGCGCTTTCATCGATCACGATCTCGACTACGATCGCATTCAGCGCGCCGGCCTCGGCCGCGTGTCAGAAACGAATTCTTCCTTTCGCGAAGAAGGCGCGAAAGAAGGCGCAAAAGAAAAAGAAAAAGATAAGATCAATCCCCTCGGCCGCTGGAAGCAGCGCCTCGCCCACGCCGATGTCGCCGCCATCGAAGCAACCGTTGGCGATAGCCTGCTTGAAAGTGGTTACGAACTGTCGCTGCCCGCCGGCGAGCGCCGCCTCACCTCGCGCCTTTCGTCGATGCGCGCCATCTACCCCGCTTTTCTCGACGCCAAGCTGTGGCTGAAGTTGCACACGCCCCTCGGCCGTTTTGCGCGGCTCTCCGCCCTCAAACTCGACGAAAACGAAAAGTCGTTTCCAGCAGCGGAGTCGGTCCGATCCTAAGGTAAAACAACACTGGAGCGACGGGCGTCCTCGCTCGTCCACCACGGCGGCTTGCTAGAAACTGGCAATCACCACATTGGGAGCAGATGGCAGCATGAACCTCGCCCCGCGCTGCTGATTGGCTTGCACTGTGGCACTCGCGTCGAGCGACGAGAGTGGTATGGATTTTGTCCATACGCCGTTTTGCCAGTCACTGCCGCGCACATAGATCACTCCGTCGGCGATGGCATAATCAGGGATCTCCTCGCGATGGCCGTCGCGATAGACCAGAACCGTCGTCGGAAGATCTTTTGGCGGAGCTACGACGGACCTTGTGGCAACTGGTGCCGCATAATCAGGGTGCGCGGCGCCTCCATCTCCTTTTACCGCGGCGCCACCAAATCGCACATAGCGATCTCCCTGCCACTCGATCAGCAACGGCGCTGGTCGAGTCGGTCGCGGAGCAACCCCAGCTGAAGCCGGCTGCACGACCACAACCTGAGGCGCGGCGCTCTCGTAAGAGTTGTCAGAGTTCCCAGCCAGATACGGATCGATCGAATCGTAATCGTAGTCCGAAAAGGGATAGCCGAGAAAACCTTCTCCCGTTAACGGCCACCTTCCACGATGAAAACCTCTGCTACCCGTGCCATCGCGCGCAAAACGCGCATGACCCCCTGCAGCCGCCCTGCCCATCCCTCCGCGCCTCTGAGCAAACGAGAGCGGCACCGAAACTGCCAGTGCCAGAAGCGCGATACCAAGCAGCCGCAACATGTATGGGTACCCCTTTGCAGTCAAACCTACCTGGATTTTACACCCTGCCAAAAAGACAGGTTAGGACGTGGCGGGAGTCAAACCAGGGAAAACTGAGAGGTGAACTCTCACTTCCGCAAAATCCTCGCCGCCAACTCCGCGCGCGGAACCGTGACCTGCTCGCCCGAAGCCAGATGCTTGAGCGCAAACGCGTCGGCCGCCACTTCATCGCCGCCCACTATGAGAAGGTATCGCGCCCCGATTCTGTCGGCAGCCTCAAACGATTTTTTCAAACGAAATGATTCGTCGCCCAGTTCGACAACCAGATCGCTAACCGGTTCGTGCCGGCGCAGTTCGCGAGCCAAACGCGCCGCTTCGCGATTCATTCCCGCGCCCAGCGGAGCAATATAAACGTCAGGCTTGCGCAGAACCGACTCCGGCGGCTTGGCCTCCATGAGTGACAACACCAGCCGATCTTCCCCAATAGCAAACCCAATCCCCGGAGCCGCCGGCCCGCCCAGCGCTTCCGATAAGCCGTCGTATCGCCCCCCGCCCAGAATCGCATTCTGCGCCCCCAGCGCCCCATGCGTAAATTCAAACGCAGTTTTTTGATAGTAGTCCAAACCCCGCACCAGCCGAGGGTTTTCAACGAAAGGAATGGCGACGGCATTCAAAATCTGTTTGACCTCCTCATAATGCCTGCGGCAGTCTTCATCCAAAAACTGGCTGATGGTGGGGAGAGTTTCAATAATCGGCTGATCTTCAGGAACCTTGCAATCAAACACCCGCAGCGGATTAGTCACAGCCCGCCGCTGGCAATCGACGCACATTTTATCGACCACCGGCGCGAGCGCCTCCCGCAGCGCCTCGTTAAATTTTGCGCGGTCCGCAGGGCAACCTACCGAGTTCAGCACAAGCGTCCAGTTAGTAATGCCGACGCGGTCAAGCAGCGTAGCCAGCAATTCGAGAATCTCCGCATCTCTTGCCGGAGACTGGCTGCCGCTGGAGGGTGGTCCGATGACCTCGGCGTCAATCTGATAGAACTGGCGGTATCGCCCCTTTTGCGGGCGCTCGCGCCGAAACATTGGCCCGATCGAGAAGAATTTATTCAGTCCCCGCTCCCACAACTTGTGTTCGATATACGCGCGCACAATGCCGGCCGTGTTCTCGGGCCGGAGGGTCAGCGATTGCGGATACTCCGTGTCTTCTGGGAGATCAATCGTCTCGATCACGATATTGAAGATCTTCGCGATCTCAGCCTCCGGCAAATTCATTCCGGTGTTGGAGGCCAAGAGCCCATCGGGAATCGGAGTGTTCGCCGGAACCAGCAAGACGAGCCGGGGCCTCGGCTGATCTGGGTAACTCAGTTCCCACCTGTCTGAGATGTTACGTAGCTGGGTGATGCCATGGCCGTCTGCCCGGGCTTTTGCTTCGATTAGGGATACGGAGTTTTCCTTGACAGCTACAAGATCAATTTCGGCACGTGATCCGGGCACCCTGAAGTTTAGTTCGAAGGAATCAAAGGCCCCCTGGTGTTTATTCAACCAAAGGGGCACAAGCATGTCTTCTACTGGACGTCCACGGTCGTACCACGTAAACATTTCTTTCGACACAATGTCGGTCTCTTCGCCGACGCCTCGGGCGAAGAGTTCAGTGGATTCAAAAATCGGCGTGCGTATTTCGTGAAAGTTATAAGCGCGGAAAACGTCTCGCACAGCGGCTTCGACGAAATTCCACAAAGCCGTGTCAGGCGGCAGCAGGTCGCGGGTACCTCGAGGAGATTTGATCATCGGGTTGTCTTCACCAGTCTAACGTCGAATTTAACAATTTACCCGTTCGCTTCGTAGCGTCCTAATATCGCGCGCAGCGAGTGTAGCGCCGCCGTCCCGGCGGCTGTCCGCGTCGCTATCCCATTTATAATTGCGAGTTCAGCTCACACCATTACTTTCAGCTGGATCGTTCAGCGAGATAAGGCGAAAACGTGCTCGATTTCTTAGGCGATCTTAGACGAACTCACATGTGCGGAGCGCTTCGGCCCTCCGACGCCGGAAAAAAAGTTGTGCTCATGGGATGGGTCAACCGCCGCCGCGACCTCGGCCAGATTATCTTCGTCGACCTGCGCGACCGCACCGGCGTGACGCAAGTCGTTTTCAATCACGAACTGAATGCCGCCGTGCACGAGAAAGCGGAAGCGTTGCGCAACGAATTCGTGATCGCCGCCATCGGAACCGTCAAGCGTCGCGACGCCGACACCATCAATCCCAATATTCCCACCGGCGAAGTCGAACTCGTGGCCGAAGAGTTGCGCATTCTGAATGTCTCGAAACAGCTGCCCTTTCTGCCCTCGGACACGGTTCTCGCCAATGAAGAGATGCGCCTGAAGTATCGCTACATCGATCTGCGCCGCGACGCCATGCAATTCAATATCGAATTGCGCCACAAAGTGGCGCTCGCGATCCGCGACAATCTCGCTTCGCAAGGCTTCTTCGAAATTGAAACCCCCTTCATGACGCGCTCCACGCCCGAAGGCGCGCGCGATTATCTCGTGCCCAGCCGCGTGCAGCCCGGAATGTTTTACGCGCTGCCTCAATCGCCGCAATTGTTCAAGCAGATCCTGATGATCTCCGGTTTCGACAGGTATTTTCAAATCGTGCGCTGCTTCCGCGACGAAGATCTGCGCGCCGACCGCCAACCGGAATTCACCCAGATCGATCTCGAGATGACCTACCCCCAGCCAGAAAGGGTTTGGGAAGTGGTCGAAAGCTTTCTGACGGCGGCGTTCAAAGCGGCGGGACACGAGATCAAAACGCCTTTTCCACGGATGGATTTCGACGACGCCATCCGCCAATACGGCATCGACAAGCCCGACCTGCGCGTCCCTGCCTTCACCGACGTCAAAGGTTGTTTTTCGCCTGCCGATCTGGAAACTCTCGCCATAAATAAAGACCTGCCGGTGATTGCGATTCGCATTCCGCACGTAGGTGAGCTCTCGCGCAAAGAGCGCGACGACATCAAGCCGCTGTTTGTGGCCAAGGGTGGAGCCCGCGTCTTTGAAGACTTCAAGCGCATCGAAACGAAATTCCCCGAGGCGGCAGCGAAAGTGCGAGAGAAGGTGCGTGACAAAACGGGCGCGCTCGCGGCGGACGACCTACTGGTGCTCGTGGTGGGCTCGGCGCAGTCCGGCGCAGCCGGAGGCACGCATCCCGCAAGCAAGCGCAAAGTAACGCCCGCGGAGATGGCAATCTATGCCTCGGCCGGGCTGCTCCGCGTTGCGCTGGCGCAAAAATACGCCGACCGCCACCAACTTTTTCAGAAGGGTGATTACCGGTTTTTGTGGGTAACGAATTTCCCCATGTTCGAATACGACGAAGGCGAGAAGCGCTGGATGGCCGCGCATCATCCCTTCACCTCGCCGCACGACGAAGACATGGACAAACTGGAAACCGACCCAGCCATGGTGCGCGCGCTGGCCTACGACGTGGTGCTGAATGGAACAGAGCTGGGCTCGGGCTCGATCCGTATCCACCGCCAGGATGTGCAGAGCCGAATCTTCCACGCGCTAGGCATGACCGAAGAAGAAGCGCGCTCGCGCTTCGGATTTTTCCTAGAAGCACTCGAATACGGCACTCCCCCGCACGGCGGCATTGCGCTAGGGTTAGATCGCATAGTGATGATTCTCGCGGGCGCTGATAGCCTGCGAGAAGTAATTCCCTTCCCCAAAACCGCCGCCGCCAAAGACCTGATGATGGAAGCGCCCACCCCGGTGGCAGAAGGCCAATTGCGGGATCTGGGGATTGGGATCGTCGCAAAGAAGCAGCCTTGATAGGAACAATTTACTTTGACCGCCTCTCTGAGGCACTCGAAAGGCGAGTATTCTCACGGGTTAAGTTTCGCGAGCGAGCGAAAACTCCCGCGGTATCTATACCACTACACCAGGGTATCTTTGAAGCGGCGTTCCGGCACTATGGCTTGCCGCAAGCGATCCGGACCGATAACGGAGCGCCCTTCGCCTCGACGGCAATCGGAGGATGGTCGCGGATGGCGGCGTGGTGGATCAAGCTGGGGATCGTGCCGGAGCGGATCGAGGTTTCAACAAATAACAGATCGAAGGTTCAAGGCGTTTTTACCGGAGCTGACAGCTATTCACAGCGGAATATTCCCATGCTTCTTAGACGGATTCTTATCCCGTTTAGTCTCCAGCATCTCGAGAGCCTGGATTAGTTTCTTGCGCGTCTCGCGCGGCTGGATGACGGCATCGACAAATCCGCGATCGGCTGCCACGTAGGGATTCGCCAAGCGGTCGCGGAATTCTTCAATCTTCTGCTGGCGCATTGCTTCGCGATTTTCAGCGGCGTCCAGTTCGCGCTTGTAGACGATATCCACCGCGCCCTCCGGCCCCATGACCGCAATCTCGGCGCTCGGCCAGGCATAATTCACGTCTGTGCGAATGTGCTTTGATGCCATGACGCAATAGGCTCCGCCATAGGCCTTGCGCGTGATGACGGTAACCTTCGGTACGGTCGCTTCCGCGAACGCGTAAAGTAACTTCGCGCCATGCCGGATGATTCCTCCATATTCCTGCTGCGTGCCAGGTAAAAAACCAGGCACATCTTCAAACGTCACCAGCGGAATATTGAAGCAGTCGCAGAAGCGCACGAAGCGCGCGCCTTTCACCGAAGCATTGATATCGAGCGTGCCGGCCAGCATCGCCGGTTGATTGGCTACGATGCCGACTGGCTTGCCGTTGAAGCGCGCAAATCCGACGACTATGTTTTTGGCATAGTGCTCGTGAATTTCGAAGAAGTATCCGTCATCGACGACGGTATGAATCACGTCTTTCATGTCATAGGGAATGTTCGATTGATCGGGAATGAGGGCGTCAAGTTTCTCGTCCAGCCGATCAATCGGGTCGGTGCAAGCCTTCCGTGGAGGGTCTTCCAGATTATTCGACGGAATAAAGCTCAGCAACTCGCGCACCGTCGACAAGCATTCGGCGTCATCGCGGCACATGAAATGCGCGACGCCAGAAGTTTCGTTATGCGTGTGCGCTCCGCCCAGCTGGTCTTTGGTGACTTCTTCGTGAGTAACCGTCTTGATCACATCGGGCCCAGTAATAAACATGTACGAAGTCTGATCGACCATCAAAATAAAATCGGTGATCGCCGGAGAATAAACCGCTCCGCCCGCGCACGGGCCCATGATGGCCGAGATCTGCGGCATCACTCCGCTATAAAGCGTGTTGCGCAAAAAAATGTCGGCGTAACCGGCCAGCGACATTACACCTTCTTGAATGCGCGCCCCGCCGGAATCGTTGAGCCCAATCACAGGGGCGCCCATCTTGGCCGCCAGGTCCATGATCTTGACGATTTTCAAGGCATTCGCCTCGGAGAGCGAGCCCCCGAACACGGTAAAATCCTGCGCGAAAACAAAGACCAGCCTCCCTTCCACGCGGCCGTAGCCGGTGATGAAACCGTCGCCGTAATACTTCTGCTCGGCCATGCCGAAGTTGTGGCAGCGATGAGTGACCAGCTTGTCGGTCTCTTCGAACGTGCCTTCGTCGAGCAGAAATTCGATGCGCTCGCGAGCCGACATCTTGCCCTCTTTGTGCTGCCGTTCGCGTCGCTGCGCGCCGCCGCCTTCGAGCGCCAACTGATCCCGTTTTTTGAGTTCGGCAATCTTCTCGTCGAGTTTCATAGCTGGACATTATAGGCGAGCGCTGAAACTGGAGTGTGACGACTGGCACAGGAAGGCGTGATTGCGGGTCGTCGTGGACAGAGCGTTGTTACGCCCGCGAGTTTGCAGCGTCAAACAAATTCAGGAATTCAATTTTCCTTTCTGCCGGCAGAAACGACGCCTCGAACGAGTTGCGCGCCAATTCTCGCAGGTGCTCATCGGTGAATCCGAATGCCTCCTGCACTAACCGATACTCCTCATTCAGCGAGGTGCGAAACATAGCCGGATCGTCGCTGTTAAGCGTCAGCATCAGCCCCTGATCGAAGTAGTTTCGCACCGGATGCTTCGCCAGTTCAGCACAGACACCTGTCCGCAGATTACTCGTGACACAGATTTCAATGGGAACCTGGCGCTCGGCTAACTCTTCGATCAACTCCGCATCTTGCGCAGCCGTAAGGCCGTGTCCGATACGTCCCGCCTTCAGGTTGAGCGCGCCCCAGATGGAATCTGGCCCAGCGCTTTCACCAGCGTGCGCCGTAAGATGGAGACCGTGCTCCGCCGCGCGCGCATAAACTCCTGCGAACCATTCAGGCGGTCCAGCGAGCTCGTCGCCGCCGATGCCGAAGGCAACTACATTTCGATCGTGAAACTGAATGGCTAGATCGAGCACGCTCTGCGCTTTCTCGGCTCCGAACTGGCGTATCGCGTCGAAGATCCAGAGCAGAGAGACGCCGAAGTCCTTCTCTCCGCGCTGGCGACCGCGTTCCAACCCTTCGAAAATGGCGGCGAAATTCTGCTGGCGCCAGAGGCAGACGCCAACGGAAACAATGACCTCAGCATGAAGAACGTTCTGCGCCTTCAACAGCTCCATCAGCCTGTAGGTAATCAACTCATAATCTTCAGGAGTTCGCAGGTGTCCAGTCACATCCTTGAAAGCCGCAAGGAAACCCTTGAAGTCCGCGTAGTTATAGAGTTGCTCGACGTTGGCCAGTGAGGCGCCCGTCATTCCGTGACGCTGGCGAAGTTCCAGGAGCGTCGAAGGCTCAATCGACCCCTCAAGATGCAGATGGAGTTCGGCCTTCGGCAGCGTGCGGATGAACGTGGAAGGCTCCGACGGCATACAGCGATTCTAGAACAATCGGGCGACGTGAGGATCGGGTCATCTCACCATCGGGTCATCGGGTGATCAACGGTCAAAATCAAGAACCCGATCACCCGATTGTTTTCTTAAATTCGCTATGATGGCGGCTGTAGAAGATGTAAATAACGAGTCCTAGCGCCAGCCAGATCACAAAACGCAGCCAGGTAATCAGCGTCAGGCCTAGCATCAATCCTCCGCACAAGAGCACTGAGATCAACGGGAACCACGGCACAAAGGGCACGCGGAAGGCGCGCTTGCGATCGGGCTGATTCCGGCGCAGTAGAATAACTCCGAGCGAGACCAGTACGAAGGCAAACAGTGTCCCGATGTTAGCGAGGTCGGCGGCGTCGCCAATATCCACGAGCCCGGCGGGAATTCCCACAGCGAAGCAGGCGATCCACGTAGACCAGTGCGGGGTCTTATATTTTGGGTGCACGGCCGAGAATAACTTTGGCAGCAGGCCGTCGCGCGACATGGCATACCAGATTCGCGCCTGCCCGTATTGAAAGACCAGCAACGAAGAGATCATGCCGGTGAGCGCGCCGATGACGATCACCGAGCGAAAGAATGGGTGGACTCCCAGATACTTCATCGCATAGGCGACGGGGGCTTCGGCCGCTTCTCCAGAGACGAAGGTCGTGTACTTCATCATGCCAAGCAGCACGATCGCCACTCCGACATATAGTAGCGTGCAGACAATCAGCGACATGATGATGCCGAAGGGCAAATCTTTTTGCGGATTGCGCGATTCCTCGGCGGCTGTAGAAACCGAGTCGAATCCGATATAAGTGAAAAAAACAATTGCCCCTCCGGTCACGATGCCGGCAAATCCGGAAGGCGCAAACGGCGTCCAGTTCGCCGGCTTAACCAGCATTCCGCCGACTACCATAAAGGTCAGGATCGCACCGATCTTGATCGCGACCATGATGTTGTTCGTTTCCGCCGATTCTTTTACGCCGCGCACCAGCAGCAGGGTGAGAATAAAAACGATCAGGAAGCCGGGAAGATTAAAGTAAGCGCCTGTCCACTGTCCCGAAGCCCACACGGGACTCGCCCATTTATCGGGCAAGTTCACGCCAAACGCAGCGAATTGCGCTTTGGTATAACCGGCGAAACCCACCGCCACGGCCACGTTGCTGACGACGTATTCGAGAATCAGGTCCCAGCCGATGATCCAGGCGAAAATCTCGCCGAGCGTCGCGTATGAATAGGTATAGGCGCTGCCGGCAATCGGAATCATCGATGCCAGTTCGGCGTAGCACAATCCGGCAAAGCTGCAGGCAATCGCAACTAGAAAAAACGAAATGGCAATCGAAGGCCCGGCCGGCGGACGGCCGTGCATCAGCGCTCCCGCCGCGCTGCCAGTCCGCAGAATGTTGACGATCAGATCGAGCGCCTGCGCGTGCAGAATGGAAGGCGCCTGAAAATATTCACCAGCCGCGGCAGTGCCCGTGAGCACGAAAATTCCCGAGCCGATGATAGCGCCGATGCCAAGCGCCGTCAGCGACCACGGTCCCAGCGTCTTGCTCAGCCGGTGCTCCGGGTGCTCCGACTCGGCGATCAGTTTGTCGATGGATTTACAACAGAATGCCTGGCTGTTGGAAGTGCGTATAACGCCGGCTGCTGGCTCAGGGGTTGATGGTGACAAGAGTTCGTTGTCTCCTTGCAGTTGTGTCCTGGCAGTTGTGTGCTACGACCGGAGTCGGGCATGGGCGCGCCGGCCCATGCCCCCCGCACTGTTCGGCCTGCTCAGATCAGGCTTTCGGTTTAGCGCTTGGCCTGACCGCGAGCCAGCTTTTTCACCTTGCGCTTCTTCGATCCGCGGGCATAGTCGCGGGGCTTCTTCGGCTTTTCCGCTTTCATCTTCTTGCGGGCGGCGCGCTTGCTTTTCTTGCGTTCTTCTTTGCTTAACGTCTTTGAATTTGCCATCAGTGAAGTAATTTCCTTTGATGAAGTTAAATTCTACTTAACGCCACTTGGCGATACTTATGCACTCTCTGTTCGTACGCCGAAGTGACGTCATAACAGGCAGCCCTCTAATAAGCAGCAGCGCAACAGAGCATATAAGGCCACTCAACAACCCAAGAAATCCCACGAACACAGACATAAACCAATAAGGTTCATGCCATTTCAGAAAGTAGCCACCAATGACGCCCAACGCCACGGTGACCACGGATATCATCAGAAGCCCCGACCAGAGGTATTTCCGTTTTTCGTCTTGGCTCAGGTGCGTCCACTCTCGTCGGCCGGTCTCATACCTGTTCCCACATACGCACACGTAGCATTCGCGCCCGATACTTATGTCCTCGCCACTGTGAACGGGCGGAGCCCAAAATACCCGGTCGCATCGTGAGCAGTGACGCCGACGGACCAGAATCAATACAATGATGTCCAGTATTCCGAACATACTCAAGCCTTCTCTAGTTGGGCGTACCGCTCCACCAATTTCTTCAAACCGAAGCGAGGGAATTGTACAGTAATCTTGGCCTCTTCCCCATCCCCTTCGCGCTGATAGACCGTGCCTTCTCCATATTTTGGGTGTTTAACCTTCTGCCCGGGACGAAATCCGCGCTTGCCGGTGGGTTCCTCGGGCAACATCTTAGGAACTTTAAACTTTTTGCCGCGCGAAGCAAAAAATTCCGCGATGTTGTCGATGGAGTTGTAGTTCGCAAGCGGAGTTGCCGTCTTCGCCTTAACCTTCGCAGGATTCCACGCCGCACTCTGGTCTTCGTCTTCGTACGAGTAGTGCGGTCTCTGCCCGTGTGGCGCGGACACTCTTGTCCGCGAACCGCCCGCAGAAGAGGAAAATGCAGAGGAAGCAACGGGCGCAGAAGATTCTCTTCGCCGCGATCCGCCCAACTCCTCCACCAACTGCGGCGGAACTTCCTCCAGAAATCGCGAGGGCACGCTAGCCTCCGGCATATCCGTGCCATACCGCCGTCGATAAACCGCGCGCGATAGAATCAACGTATCCATAGCACGGGTCATGCCGACGTAACACAACCGCCGTTCCTCTTCGATCGAATCCGGCTCCAGCATAGTCCGCGAATGCGGAAACAATCCTTCTTCCATCCCAGCCAACACCACCAGGGGAAACTCCAGCCCTTTGGCCGCATGCAGCGTCATCAGAGTGATCTGTGCGTGCTCATCATACTGGTCGGCATCGCTGACCAACGCCGCATGATCGAGAAACTGATCCAACGTCTCACCGCGATCGCGCGAGTCCATAGCGGCGTTCACCAGTTCGCGCAGGTTCTCGATGCGCGAGTAAGCTTCCGGCGTGTCTTCTTCTTCCAATTGCTTGATGTACCCGGTGCGATCGATAAGAAACTTAAGAAGCTCAGCAGTGTTAGCAGCCGCGCCCGGAACACGAAACCCTTCAACCGCCTCCTCGGCCGCCTCGTCAGTGAAGCGACGGCCGTCCCCGCCCGTCCCCAAAATGACTTCGACTTCCGCGTCGGAGACTGACAAGTCCGCATCCGAAGCATCGCCAGCAGCGAAATCAAAGCTAAAGTTACCAGGATCGAAATCCGTGTCGCTCTCCTGCGCTCGCGTAGGGACAGCCGCCCTCGGCTGTCCGGCCGAGCGCAGCTCGGCAGCGCTCTCGTCGGCAGCCAAACCGGCCGCCTCCTCCAGGCGCTCAACAAACCTCCCGGCGAGCATGGCGCGCCCGTCTTCAATCAATTCGCGGAAGCTGTTCAGCGCCGCCAACGCCCGGGCCGGCAGCAACTGTCGCCTAATCGCCTCCCCAAGCGCCCCCCACATCGATAATCCGGTTTCGAGCGCCAGCCGCTCCAGCATCTCGATCGTCGTCTTGCCGATCCCGCGCACCGGCGTATTGATCACGCGCAACAGTGAAACCGAATCGTCCGGGTTCTGGATAACCTTCAAATACGAGATCAGATCCTTGATCTCAGCCCGCTCGTAAAACGAGAAGCCGCCCACCACGTGATACTTCAACTGATAGCGCCGCATCGCCTCTTCGAACAGGCGTGATTGCGAGTTCGTCCGATAGAGCACAGCCGCGCGCGCCGTGTCACCGTTTTCGCCAGCCGCTCGCACGTAGCGATTGATCGTATCGGCCGCAAACAGCGCCTCGTTCTCGCCATCCGGAGCCTCGTAGTATCCGATCTGCGCCCCGCCCTGCCGCGAAGTCCAAAGGTTCTTGCCCTTGCGCCGGATGTTGTTCGCGACCACAGCCGACGCCGCGCCCAGAATATTTTGCGTCGAGCGATAGTTCTGCTCCAGCCGTACAATCTTCGCTTCTGGAAAGTCGTGTTCAAACTCCAAAATGTTGCGAATGTCGGCCCCGCGCCATGAGTAGATCGACTGATCCTCATCGCCCACCGCGCAAACATTGTGCCTGTCGCCCGCCAGCAGCCGCATCAATTCATACTGCGGACGATTCGTATCCTGATATTCATCGACCAACAAATATTGAAATCGGCGGTTGTAATACTCGCGCACCGCCGACACCGACTTGAGCAGCCGCATGGCTTCGAGCAACAAATCGTCGAAATCCATCGCATTCGCCTTGAGCAACTCTTTGCGGTATTCCTCAAAAATATGCGCGATGCGTTCGGTCTTAGGATCCGCCGATTGCAGATAAATCTCCTGCGGGTCGAGCATATGATTCTTGGCCCACGAGATCCGCGAGAGAACGGTGCGCGGAGTCAGTTGCTTGTCGTCCAGCCCCAGTCGCCGCATGACACCTTTGACCACCTGCTGCTGATCGCTCTCATCGTAGATAACAAAATTTTTCGTAAGGCCTATCGGCGGCTGCCCCGGCACGGAAGAAGGAATCCGCAAAGCCTCAACATCCCGCCGGAGCATGCGCACACAAAACGAATGAAACGTAGAAATAACCGGCTTAGCCACGCTGAGCCCGCCGACCAACTTCTCCACACGCTCGGCCATCTCTGCCGCCGCTTTGTTGGTGAAAGTCATGGCGAGGATCGATTCCGGCATCACGCCCATCTTCTCGATCAGATAAGCGATGCGAAACGTGATGACGCGAGTCTTCCCGCTGCCTGCGCCAGCCAGGATAAGCACCGGACCGTCGGTGGTCTCGACCGCCTCCCGTTGTTGCGGGTTTAATTCATCTAGAAACGACAAAAGAGAATGGCTCCGAAGTGCGAATGATTGGATTTTACAGGAATGGTGTGTGAAACAGGCGTTGTGTGAAGATGGGCATTCTTGCCGAGCGGTCGCACTCGATCATCCAACCTGTAATACATATAAGTTGTTTATTTGCATATCAGTAGATATTCATTCATATTCATTTTTATTCATTCACATTTATTCTTGACAGAGCGACCAAACCTCTTGTAATCTGCGCTCTTTGAGGAGGGATCTAACATGACCATTGTCAGTGACCAAGCGAAGAAGATTGGGGCTGATGAGATTCGTGATTACAGCGCAAAGACCTTCGTTGTACCGGCCCGGCAGAAGGGGCAAAAGAGGTTTTCTATCAGAGTCGGGGACGTGGTTCGCCCGCTGAGGTTGTATCAGAGCGTGGCTGCTGTTTGTAGCGCGCTTAAAACGAAGGAATTCCAGAGTGCCAATCACCTCAGGTTGGTCGACGCTACCGGGCCCAAATCTGGTTTGAGCACGACAGTCGTATACACCTACGAATTTGTCGATCCAGAAGGTCCGGGAGAGTCCAGTGTTGATGCTTGGTCTCGTCTACGCGGGGCTCTGAAGGAGGTTTTTGCCGAACTGGGAGGAGGCGAGGCCTATCTTCAAGCTGAGCGGGACAAGTTTTACGCTGCTGAGGAGCGCAAATGAGCCGCGTGTATTGGGACAGCATGTTGTTCATTTATTGGCTTGAGGATCATCCGCAGTATGCAAAGCAAGTTGATGCGATTCATTCCCGGATGAAGCAGCGTCAGGATCGACTCATCACCGGCGCCTTCACATTTGGGGAGGTGCTTGCAGGAACCTACCGCAAAGGACGCGCGGAACTGGCAGATCAGTTTCGCACGCTGTTGAGAAGTGTTGTTGCGGAAATAGTGCCGTTCACCATCGAAACGGCAGAACACTACGCGCGAATTCGCGGCGCGCTCGCCACCACGCCCGCGGACGCCATTCATCTGGCGAGTGCGGCTCAGGCTGGCACCGACCTCTTCTTGACGAACGACAAAAGTCTTGTTGGAAAAATCGTACCGGGAATTCAGTTCATTGCGATGCTCGATACGCCAATACTCTAACGCGCAATCACCGGATTTTCGTTTCTGCAAAGAATGCAAAGTGGTTCCTCATGGAACTCGTATCGACCGCTAACAATCAAGTTCTCCGTGCGCAGCACTGTATAATAAGAAATTGCGCTCATGAAGAAGAACACACTAGCAGCTACGGCGGCAAGGAAGGCCGCCAAAACACCCGCTGCCCGCCGAATCCGCTCCACTACCGTCCTCTGCGTTCGCCGCGACAACAAAGTTGTGATGGCCGGAGACGGCCAGGTCACTCTCGGTGAATCCGTCATCAAACACGGCGCCAAGAAGATTCGCCGCCTCTATCAAGACAAAATTCTAGCCGGATTTGCCGGGTCAACCGCCGACGCTTTCACCCTCTTCAGCCGTTTCGAGGCCAAACTGGAGCAGTATCACGGCAACCTTGGCCGCGCCGCCGTCGAACTGGCCAAAGACTGGCGCACCGACAAATTTCTGCGCCATCTCGAAGCCCTGCTGCTGGTCTCCGATAAAGAAACCACGTTTCTGCTGAGCGGTCAGGGAGACGTTATCGAGCCCGATACCGGCATAGCTGCGATCGGTTCCGGCGGCCCGTTTGCTCAAGCGGCGGCGCAGGCCCTCGCCGACCACACCAAGCTCTCATCGCGCGAAATTGCCGAAGAAGCAATGAAGATTGCCAGCCGCATGTGCATCTATACAAATGATAAGGTTACGATTGAGGAGTTGTGAAGCAACGTCTCAGGTGTTAGGTCTCAGGTCTTAGGAAAACCAAACCTGTAGAACCTGAGACCTGACACCCGATTTTTATGGCTATTTACTTACCTGGAACCGCCGAAGAAGAACAAGTAACGCTCGACGAACTGACGCCGCGCGAAATTGTCACCGAACTCGACAAGTACGTTGTCGGGCAAAAAGACGCGAAGCGCGCCGTCGCCATCGCCTTGCGCAACCGCATGCGCCGCCAGAAACTCGCGCCTGAAATGGCCGAAGAGGTCATTCCTAAAAACATCATCATGATCGGCCCGACCGGCGTCGGCAAAACCGAAATCGCCCGTCGTCTGGCCAAATTGGCCAATTCGCCTTTCCTCAAAGTCGAGGCTTCCAAGTTCACCGAGGTCGGCTACGTCGGACGCGATGTCGAATCCATGATCCGCGATCTGGTTGAGATCGCCATCGAAATGATCCGCGAAGAAAAGCTGGAAGACGTTGCCGATAAAGCCGAGCTCAACGCGGAAGAGCGCCTGCTCGATATTCTTCTGCCCCCAAGCTCACCGCGCACCAGCGATTCCAGCTCCGGTGGTGTAGTCATCGACGGCAACACCAGCCTGACCGAATCCTCCAGCCGCACCCGTGAAAAACTGCGTCAGCAGCTGCGCGAAGGCAAGCTCGACGACCGCACCGTCGAAATCGAAACCCGCGAGCGCAATTTCCCGTCCTTTGAAATCATCTCCAACCAGGGCGTCGAAGAAATGGATGTCAACATCAAAGACATGTTGCCCAACATCTTCGGCCAGCGCACCAAAAAGCGGAAGATGAAGGTCAACGAGGCCTTCGAGTATCTGATCCAGGAAGAAGAGCAGCGGCTGATTGACATGGAGCAGGTCACGCGCGCCGCCATCGACCGCGTGGAGAATACCGGCATCATTTTCTTAGATGAAATCGACAAGATCGCCGGCCGCGAAAGCGGCCATGGACCTGACGTTTCGCGCGAAGGCGTGCAGCGCGACATCCTGCCCATCGTCGAAGGCACCACGGTCAACACGCGGTACGGCATGGTGCGCACCGACCACATCCTGTTCGTAGCGGCGGGCGCCTTCCATGTTTCAAAACCGAGCGACCTGATCCCCGAGCTGCAAGGCCGCTTTCCTATCCGCGTGGAATTGCAGTCGCTCACCATGGAAGACTTTGTCCGCATTTTGACCGAGCCAAAGTCTTCGCTGACGCGGCAATACATAGCGCTGCTAGAAACCGAAGGCGTAAAGCTGGAGTTCACCCCCGATGCGCTCGAAGAAGTGGCCCGTTTCGCCTTCCGAGTAAACGAAGGCACGGAAAACATCGGCGCCCGCCGTCTGCACACCATCATGGAAAGAGTGCTAGACGAAATCAGCTTCGAGGCACCCGAAAAGAAAGGCCAGCAGTTCGTGGTCGACGCAGCCTACGTGCAGAAGATGCTAAGCGAGATTGTGAAGGACCAGGATCTATCGCGCTACATCTTGTAGAAGTCTCAACCACGGGGTCCACAGAGATGCTACGGGGATCAGCAAACTCCCCGTCGCTGCATGCGGTTTCTCACTCTCGTAGCGAGTCGAAGCTCGTCGGTCCCGCCGTTTCCGCCGTCTCCCTCTGATACTCTTTCTTTTTCCGCATGAAACTACCTGTTGACAAGTTCGTTGCAGCAACCGCCCTCTGCCTCCTGCTTGCCAGTTGCGCCCAGACCGGACCACCGCTGCCGCCGTCGCTCGAACTTCCCAAGCCTGTGTCTGATCTGCACGCCAGCCGCAAAGGCAATCGTGTCACCCTGACCTGGAGCGAACCCACGCTAACCACCGACCGTCAAAATGTGCGCTATATTGGTTCGACGCTCGTATGCCGCGGCCTTGAAGCTGAAATCACGACCTGTGGCGCCCCTGTCGCTACATTACCCGCGCCGCCTCCGCTCCCGCGACAGCACAAGTCCGCAAAAACCACTCTTAAAAAAACTGCGGCGCAGAAGGCGGCCGCTCCAACGCCCACTCCCGAGGTTTACCTGGATACGCTCCCCGCAAACCTACAACAGGACAACGCAACCGCTGAAGTTACCTACGCAGTCGAAGTTCTGAACCCCAATGCCCGCGGCGCAGGCTTATCAAATCGCGCACACGTGCCCGCCGTCATTACGCTGCCTCCGCCGGCAGATTTCACAGCGCAACTCACCGGCGATGGCGTCGTGCTCAGTTGGGTCAGCGTAGGAGAACCGCACGCTGTTCCTTCGATCGAACATCGCTATCGAATTTATCGGCGCGAAGTCAGCTCTGACGACGGAAGCTCTGGTAATCCCAGCTCCACCGACAAAAGCGCGGGCAACAAAAGTGCCAACAAAGACGTGATTGCCGGCGAAGTGCCGCTCGGCGAGCCCGGGCCCGAACATTTCACCGACTCCGGCTTCGCATGGGAGAAGACTTACCTTTACCGCATTACTGCTGTGACCATCATTAAGCGACCCGAAAGCGAGGAGCAGTTCAACGTTGAGGGCGATGACACCGCGCCGGTGCGAATCTTCGCCCACGACGTCTTTCCGCCCGCTGTACCTAGGGGATTGCAGGCGGCATACTCCGCCGAAGGGCAAAAACCATTCATCGATCTCATCTGGGCTCCCGTAACAAACGCCGACCTGGCGGGCTACAACGTCTTTCGCTCCGAAGTCCAGCGCTCCGAGAATGGCGCTTCAGGCGAGAAGATGGTGAAGCTCAATTCGGACCTGGTGAAATCACCCGCGTACCGGGATTTTGCCGTTATCTCCGGCAAGACATATACCTACGTGGTCTCCGCCGTGGATGTTCGCGGAAATGAAAGCCAGCGCTCCGAACCAACCAGCGAGTCCGTGCCCTAGTGCGGCGTATGTGAGCTCGCATCGAGTTCTTCACCACGAAAAGCACAGAGAGCACAGGGGAAAGCTCTTGATCGTCCCCCGTGTTCCTTTGTGCTCCCCGTGATTAAAATTTTCGCCGGCTCCAAACACACTCCAGATTTTTCACGAGCTTCCCGTCCTTATGTGTTTGAATAATGCTTGATGAGATACTGCCGCTTTGAACTGAACGGATCCAAACACTATGGCCTGGTCGAGTCCGACATGGGCAATGACGAAATTACGCGTCTGCTCCTTCAGCCACCTCAGGCAAGCGAAGGCGACATTGAGGGTCTTCCCAGCCGCCGCATTGACCGCATCCCGCTGGCGCAGGCATCGCTGCTGCCGCCGGTCGAACCTTCGAAAATTGTCTGTGTTGGGCGCAACTATCGTGAGCATGCCGCCGAACTAGGCAACGAAGTTCCGCAGGAGCCGCTCTTATTTTTCAAGCCGCCCTCTTCCCTCCTGCCGCAGGGGGGAACGATTCTCAGGCCCAAAATTTCCGAGCGCACAGATTACGAGGGCGAGTTAGGAGTCGTGATCGCCCGTCGCTGCCACCAACTAGCTGAGAGCGATGACGTACGCCCCTACATTCTTGGCTACACTTGTATCAATGATTTCACCGCCCGCGATCTGCAAAAAAAAGACAGTCAGTGGGTAAGGGGCAAAGGTTTCGATACCTTCTGCCCGGTCGGCCCTGTAGTCACCGACGGCGTTAACGTCGATCCATGGTCGGGAGTGCAGGTCGAAACTCGTGTGAATGGAGAGGTAAAGCAATCCGGCAACACGCGCGATTTCATTTTCCCGCTCGACCTAATCATCCGCTATATTTCGCAGATTATGACGCTCGAACCGGGCGATCTGATTGCGACCGGCACACCCGAGGGAGTAGGACCAGTGGTCGCTGGCGATGCCATCGAAGTCTCGATCGAGGGCATCGGCGTCCTGCGCACCCCCGTAGCCGACCAACCGTAGCGAGACTGCATCCGCTCTGCGCAGCTCCGCCCACTGAAGTTTTATTTCGTCCCGGCGGAGGCCCGCCCCACGGCGCCCTCTATCAATTTCGCCGCGCGAAGCAGAGTGTCCAATTCCGACTTCCCCAAGTCGCCGAGAGTCGCTGTCAGCAGACCGATTCTCCGCACGAGCGCCTGCTGCAACAGCTGCTCCCCTTTTCTCGTGACCGTCACCTGAATCTTCCGCGCATCCTTCGCATCACTCTCAATCTTCACCAGCCCCGACCGCTTCAGTCCCGCCACGATGCGGCTCATCGTGGGAGCCTTGACCCGCTCGGCAGCCGCCAACTGACTCAGCGCCATCGGGCCCCCAAATACCAAGACGGAAAGCGCCGACAGCCGCGCCGGGCCAACCCCGGCGAGAACGTCCTGCTTGGCGGCATGGCGCAGAAGATGAATGGCCGCCGAGTGCAGGCGATCCGCCACCTCCAGCCGGAATGACTCCCGCGAACGCATTACGATATGAGCTTAGCACTGAGATCGCTTAGCATCGCTAACAATTATCTTGACAGGCGGAAGTTGCATTTTATACTTAGTTAGTATAGCTAACTAAATAGGAGCGTACGATGGAATCCTCGAAGCGCTGTTTCGAACTTCTTCAGGCGATGCCGAGAGCCTCCGCCGTCTTCTGCAACAAGACCCCGCTGCCGCCGGCGCGCGTGACGCGAACGGCGTGAGTCTGCTCATGCATTCCGTCTATCGCGGTCACCGCGACCTGGCGGAACTGATCGCCAGCCAGAAGAAAGTCCTCGACATTTTCGAAGCCGCCTCGCTGGGCCGCCTTGATCCCCTCAAACAATGCCTCAACGAGAATCGCCTCGGTGAGTCTTCTGCGGTCAACTCGTCCGCAGTCAACTCCTACTCAAAAGACGGCTTCACAGCCCTGCACTTCGCCTGTTTCTTCGGACGGCCCGCCGCCGCTCGTCTGCTGATTGAGAATGGAGCGGTCGTCGACGCCGTGGCCGCGAATCCTACGCAGGTCACGCCGCTGCACTCCGCCGCGACCGCCCGCAACATCGAAGCCGCGCGCCTTCTGCTCGAACACGGAAACCCCAAGATGGTTAACGCCCGCCAGCAAGGAGGCTGGGTGCCGATCCACGCCGCCGCCCAGAATGGCGACCTCGCCATGGTCGAACTATTGCTCAAGCACCACGCCGATCCCAAGTTAGCCAACAGCGACGGCAGCACTCCCGCCATGGTCGCTAGAGAAAAAGGACACGAGGAACTGGCTGCACTGCTGGAAGATTAGTCCCACCCGTTGTCTTTTTCCATCGTCAGATAAAAAAAGGCAACTCCCGACCAACAACAGCCCAAGATGGTCAGGCTGGAGATGGTCAGGCTGGCGCTTATGGCGTAACTCACACTCACGGTGGCGTTTACGGCAGCAATGGAAGCCCCACTTGGGTGTAGGACACCACGCCCCACTTGAGTAGGCCCCCACATACACGTGCCCATGGCTGACGTTACCCCCGACACTGGCCTCGTATCTTGATCGCCGGTCCACGCATCAAAGAGTTTATAATGGTTGTACAGTTTGTCGGTGGAATCGCGGAAACTCGGTCCTGATCCGGTCAGAAAATTTACCATTTGAAGAGCGAACATTAAATTATGTCAACGAAGTTGAAGGTCACCGTCATCACCTTTTCGCTAGCCATTCTGCTGTTCACCCTCGCCGGCGGTTTTGTCAACGTCAGCGCCTCCTCGAATGATGGCGCCTATCGCCAGCTATCGGTTTACAGCGAAGTGCTCTCCCGCATCCGCCTGGAATACGTTGAAGAGCCAAACATCGCCGGCGTCACCGACGGCGCATTGCACGGACTGCTCGAGTCGCTCGACGCCAACTCCAGCTACCTGTCAGCGGACGAGTACAAGCACTACAAAGCAGCGATGAAAAATGACGGCAAGGCCAATATTGGCGCCACCATCTCCAAGCGTTTCGGATACGCCGATGTGGTCGCGATTATTCCTGGTGGCCCAGCCGACAAGGCCGGAATCGAGAACTCCGACATCATCGAGTCGATCGAAGGCAAGAGCACCCACGACATGTCGCTGGCCGAGATCCACAGCATGTTGTCGGGCGAGGTCGGGTCGACTATCACGGTGGCTGTCGTACGTCCGCGGCGGGCCGAACCACAGAAGGTTGTGATTACGCGTGATGTGGTGACCATTCCGCCGGTCAGCGACAAAATGCTGGCTGATAATGTCGGCTACATTCAGGTGGATTCCTTCCCGGAGGGAAAGTCGAAGGAGATCGCCGCCAAGATTCGCGATCTGCAGAAAGATGGAGCGAAGAAAATTGTGCTCGATCTGCGCAATTCCGCCGGCGGCTTGGAGTCTGAGGGCATTGCCACCGCCAATCTTTTTCTTGACCATGGCACCATCACCTATCTGCAGGGCCAGAAGTATCCGAAGCAGGCCTTCAACGCCGATTCCACCAAGGACATTACCCAGCTTCCCGTGGCGGTGCTCGTGAATCGCAGCACGGCGGGTCCGGCCGAGATTGTGGCCTCCGCGATTCTGGAGAACGCCCGCGGTGACGTGGTCGGAGACAAGACCTTCGGCGACGGCTCGGTGCAGAAGCTGATCGAGATGCCAGACAACTCCGCCCTGATTCTTTCGGTCGCGAAATACTATACGCCGGACGGAAAAGCAATTCAGGATACCTCCGTTACCCCGAATGTAATGGTCGCTGACTCTACCGATGACGACGCCGGGTTACCCGACGAAGACGAGCAGGCAGCTCCCGGCGAAAAGCCCGGCGACAAGAAAGAAGACAAGCTCAAGAACCAGCCCGATGACCAATTGAATAAAGCGTTGGAAGTGCTGAAGAACCACGCATCGAAAGGATAAGTTTCGGAGCTCTACGATTTCGGATTTTAATCGCTCGCCTCGGCGGGCGATTTTTTTAGCTGGCGTTTTCGCACTGTCTTCTGTCTCTCTGTGGTAACGCCTCGAGTCTTGACCTTTGGGGTAACATTCAAATATTGGGTAGTGGCTCAATTTGCGAAACCGATAACCACAAAGGCGAGGGTCCACGAAGGAAGACATTGAAACTAGAGCCCTTCGGGCTACTTCGTGTCCTTGGTGGTTCACGGGTTTTTATTGTTGGACGGCGAAAATGAGCCACTACCTATTGAAGCTCTGAAGCTTTGCCCTTGAAAATCATCTATCAGCATCTTCCGGTTGAAATTGCCGGGCGGAGGTTGGTTGGACGCGTTCTCTTCGGATTTCTCGTCCTGCTCTCGGCCGCCGTGGGCGCGGCTTCCGGCCTGCTCCTGGTCTATTCCACCGACCTGCCCCAGGTCGAAGAGCTCGAACGTTACCGGCCCAGTTCGATCACCGAAATTTATGACGGAAAAGGCCGAGTCATCGGCACGTTCGCTTTGCAACGCCGCGTCATCGCTGCCTACGACGATTATCCGGAAGTTCTTCGCAACGCGCTCGTCTCCATCGAAGACAAGGATTTCTACCGGCACTCAGGCGTCAATATCTGGCGCATTGTGGGAGCTGCCTATCGTGACATCGAGTCCGGCGGCCGAGTCCAGGGAGCATCCACGCTTACCATGCAGCTCGCCCGCAATCTCTTTCTTTCTCCCGACCGTTCGTTTTACCGCAAGGCGCAGGAGACGCTGCTTGCGATCCAAATCGAGCGCCGTTTCACCAAACCGCAGATCTTCACGCTTTATGCCAACCAGATATTTCTCGGCCACGGGGCTTACGGCTTTGAGGCCGCCTCGGAATATTATTTCAGCAAACCGGCAAAGCAACTGAAGCTGGAAGAAGCGGCGCTGCTGGCGGGCCTTCCCAAAGCGCCGCAATATTACTCGCCCATCAACCACTACGAGCGGGCATTGAAACGCCGCAACCTGGTGCTCAACGCCATGCTGGAAGATGGCAAGATCACAGCGGTCCAGGCAGAGGAGGCAAAGAACAAACCCATCGTGCTCAATGTGCAGAGGGATCCGAATTCGCTGGCTCCCCATTACGTCGAAGAAATCCGCCGCTACCTGGAGGCTAAGTATGGCAGTGACCAGGTTCACGAGGGCGGCCTGCGCGTCTACACATCACTGGATACAAATTTGCAGAAATCTGCGCGCCAGGCGCTGCTTGACGGCCTCGCAGCCTACGAGCGCCGCCATGGCTGGCACGGCAAGCTGGTGAATGTGATCACCGAGGGCGAGAAGCTAGATAGTTATAACGATCCGGATTGGGACGAGGAACCGGAAGTAAACGGATACATGCACGCGCTGGTAACGGAAGTCTCCGCGAGCGCCGCTGAAGTCCGTTTTGCACGGCGCACGGCCACGATCTCCCCGGCAGATGTAGCTTGGGCAAAGCCGAAGCAGAAGCTTCCCGACATGCTTCACGCCGGCGACATCGTGTACGTCAAAGTTCTTGCGCTCGATACAGACGGAAAAGCACGCGTCAGCCTGGAGCAGGATTCGGGAACCGAAGGCGCGCTGGTTGCCATCGATAACGCCAGCGGAGAAATCAAGGCCATGATCGGAGGCCGCGATTTCAATCTCTCCAAATTCAACCGCGCCACCCAGGCTCTGCGCCAGGTCGGCTCGTCTTTCAAACCCTACGTCTATACCGCCGCCATCGATGAGGGCGCCAGCCCCGACGACACTATCGTAGATTCGCCCGTTACTTTCCAAACTGCATCGGGCCCCTACTCGCCGCACAATTACGACTCCAAATTTGAGGGCACGATCACGCTGCGGCGCGCCCTCGCGCAATCCAGAAATATTCCGGCGCTCAAGCTTGCCGACCGCGTCGGCATCAAGACCGTGATCGACTATGCACATCGCTTCGGCATTACTTCAAACATTCCAGCATATCTGCCGGTGGCACTCGGCGCGGCGGAAGTGACGCCTCTGGAGCAGACCTCAGCCTTCAGCGTGTTTCCGAACGACGGAGTGCGCGTGGCTCCGCGCTACATCAACAAAGTGACTGACTACGAGGGCCGGATTCTGGAAGAAGATTACTCCGACATCAAGGACGTGGTAAGTTCGCGTACCGCTCGCATTATGACGTCGATGTTGCGCGAGGTGGTGCTCCACGGGACGGCCGTCGCCGCCGCCAAGATGCCGTATCCACTGGCGGGCAAAACGGGGACGACCAACGACTTCACCGACGCCTGGTTCGTCGGCTTTTCTCCATCGCTCACCTGTGGCGTCTGGATCGGCTTTGACGAAAAAAAATCGCTCGGCGAAAAAGAGACTGGATCGCGCGCCGCCTTGCCCATCTGGATGCAGTTCATGAGCGTTGCCCTGGCCGGCAAAGATCCAGGCGAATTTCAGCCGCCACCGGCCCTGGGGACGGCCGTCGCGCGGAAAGTCGACACGCCCGATGTCGCCCCCGGCGACGGCGAGGCGCATTAGCCGCGTGACGCATCCCGAATCTTCCGTAGAGACGCGGCTTGTCGCGTCTTTTGCCGCGTCTGAGACGGGGCAAGCCCCGTCTCTACAGACGTGACCAGATGAACCTCTGCGTCAGACGGCCTATGCGCACGATTCGATAAAGAGGAAACAGCGTTTCCGGCAAACGCACCGCCGCAACATCTCCCGCACCTGGCGTCCAAACCAGCCGCCAGAGATATCGCCAGCGATCGGAGCGACGCTCACGCAGTTTCATGATTAGACGGAAATATTCCGTGGATTCAAAATCATAGGCCGCGCCCCGTTCCAAACGCTGAGCGAACTCCTTGCCAAGAACTGCCACTTGAGGATCGGCCGCAGTCATGGCCTCGACGGGCGCAGGAAGCTCCCCATGAAGAACGTTCTTCACCAGCCAAAAACATATGCCCACAATGCGACTGAGTCCCAGCTTTCGCGCTCGCAAAAATAGCAGCGCGTAGTCGATCATCGGAAGCCGGACGGTCTCCGCGATGTCGCAAATCCAGATCAGACGCGTCCAAAGATGCTTGGCCGCGTGCAGGCACAGCACCAGCAGCGAATCTTCGGGAGACAGGCAAGGCACTTCGCCCCCGCCAACCAGAACGCGTCCGGCGCGCTGCAGCATACCCTCGATGCGCATATCATCTGTGTTTACACCCGCGCGGTGCAGATCAACCGCATAGAAATATGGCAACACACCCCACTGCAGTTCAACGAGGTTCCTTCCACTTGCGCCATCAAACGAACGCTCATAGCCAATCCGCAGCCACAATCGTTCGATGGCTGGTCTGAGTTCGATATTCGGGCGATATCCAATTTCAGCTAGAGCCTCCTTTGCGCGCTCAAAATCACTGGGAGAAATCAGGAAGTCGAGGTCGGAAAAACTTCGCAGCCCCACATCGCCGTAAAGCGATTGCGCCAACACCGGCCCTTTGTACGGGACCACCTGCACCCCTCGCTGCTCGAACTGCTGCATGATGCGGACCAGCTCGGCGCTGAACCACAAATTGCGCCGCAGGTTCACTTCATAGGCAGATTGCAGCGAGCGCTCGATTTCCAGCGGAAGGCCGCAGCCAACTTCGGCTCCGACAGCTTCGATCAGGTTGTGAGCGGCGAGCGGAAGAACACCATGATGCTCCGCCAAGCGAATGAATTTGTTCCAGTCGAGGGCCGAACATTTCCAAGTCGCAATCTGTTCGCTGCGTTCCGGAGACAAATGCATGCCAGGCAGAGCGCAGAGGAGCCCGAATTCGTGGTTCAAACCTTCGTCCTAGTTTTTTTCAGCAACGCCGCATGGCTGCGAGGAATCGCAGGACGTTCCATCACTTCAAAACCCGCGGCGGCGGCGGCCTGAAGTTCGGCTTCGAATGCGGTCTGCTTCACGTGGCCGGAGGGTTCCGCCAGCAAGAGCGATGCCCCTGGTTTCAGCGCTTCCGCAACTTCGGTAAAGAATCGGCTTGAACTCGGCATTTCGTGGACGACTGCCATCGCGAGCGCGAAATCAACTTTGCCTCTGAGATCCTGCACGCCCAGGGAATCGGATGGAGCGAGGCGCGCCTCTGTGCGTTCGAGGAGCCCGGCTTTCGCCAGCCTCTTTTCTAATCCGGCGATCATCCGGGGTTGCACATCGACTGCGACTACTCGACCGTTGGCACCTACCCGCCGGGCCATTTCCAGGGTAAAGAATCCCATGCCTGGGCCGGGTTCGAGAACGGTCATTCCTTCGCGCACACAAGGCTTTATAATCGCGGCCGGATCCTGTAACAAGCGGCGTAATGGACTGGCAAGCACATAGCCTAGCCACCAGGGGCAAACTCGGTGTCCCATCTTTTACTCCTCTTTCTGCTCCTGGAAAGTCGACCGCAGCAGGCGCTGCTGCGCCTGCGAATCGAAGCACCCGGCGCTCCACTAGGATCATCTAGACTAATGATGGCTCAGTTTAAGATCTTCGACGCCCGCGTGCTCCGCTCCGTGCCGCTCTCTGAGTTTACCAAGCACATCGAACTCAGGGTCAACCGGGTGCCGCACTTTGGCTTCGTTCCTGGCCAATGGCTCTCGGTGAAGGCCCATACTCCCGAAGGCGAGGAGATGACACGCGCCTATTCGATCGCATCGCCGCCTTCCGACAACGGACACGTCGCCTTCTGCCTGAATCGCGTGCAAGATGGATTCATGTCCAACTATCTGTGCAGCCTTGAAGCGGGCGACGAGATTGCTTTTCAGGGGCCCTTCGGCAATTTCACTTTGCATCCGCCGGTGCGTGACACTGTCTTTGTTGCGACCGGAACTGGAATTGCGCCGCTGCGCTCCATGCTGCACTGGCTTTTGGCGGAGCCCGACCGTCATCGCGGATACCAATTCTGGCTGCTCTTCGGCGCGCGTCGCGAGCAGGACATTTATTATCGCGAGGAGTTTGACGGACTGGCCGCAAAACACGCCAATCTTCATTTTCTGCCCACCTTGAGCCGCGCTGATGCGGAGTGGAAAGGCTTACGCGGATACGTGCAGGAACATCTGCCCGAAATCGTCAGCACCCGTACCGATATGCACGCCTACATCTGCGGCCTGGCCAAAATGGTCAAAGCAAACCGCGAATTGCTGAAAAGCGTAGGCTGGGATCGAACCTCGATCCGTTATGAAAGATACGACTGACCAGCGGACGACAAAACCCTTAAGTAAGCTAGCCATCGCTTAGAGTAGCGGTCGTTAGAATAGTTGCGGTATAGAATTTCGCCGCACAAGCAGGTTCGTATCAGGGCATGCCTTCAGGCATGCCGCAAATCGCAGTCATGACTGCGCCTTCAGGCGCTGAGGGAAATGCACCATGTACGTCGCCAATGAAAAGCGTTACGACTCCATGCAATATCGCCGCTCGGGACGCAGCGGCATTCAACTTCCAGCGGTTTCTCTGGGACTGTGGCACAACTTCGGCGGCACGAATAACGATAACTTCGAAAATTCTCGCGCCATGCTGCGCCGCGCTTTCGATCTCGGCATCACCCATTTCGATCTTGCTAATAATTACGGCCCTCCCTATGGATCGGCGGAAGAAACTTTTGGGCAGATCCTGAAAAAAGATTTCCTTCCCTACCGCGACGAGTTGATCATCTCAACCAAGGCAGGCTGGGACATGTGGCCCGGGCCTTACGGAGATCTGGGCTCGCGCAAATATATGCTCGCCAGCCTCGACCAGAGCCTGAAACGTATGGGCATCGCCTACGTTGATATTTTCTATCATCACCGTCCCGATCCCGAGACGCCGATGGAGGAGTCGCTCGGCGCCCTCGATACGGCCGTGCGCTCGGGTCGGGCGCTCTACGCGGGCATTTCCGCCTACGATGGCGAACAAACATCCCGGGCGATAAAGATCATGCGCGATCTCGGAACTCCCTGTCTGATTCATCAGCCGAAATATTCCATGTTCGTGCGCGATCCCGAAGAGGGATTGCTCGACGTGTTGGAAAGCGATGGCGTGGGCTCAATCGTCTTCAGTCCGCTGGCGCAGGGATTGCTCTCGGATCGCTATCTGCACGGAATTCCCGACGATTCGCGCGCTGCGCGAGATTTTTCTCTGAAGAAGAAAGATATCAGCGAGTCCACCGTTGCCAAGATTCGGGCGTTGAATGAAATTGCTGCGCAGCGCAGCCAGACGCTGGCAGAGATGGCGGTGGCGTGGGTGCTGCGCGATCCGCGGGTAACGAGCGCGTTGGTAGGCACAAGCAAAGTGTCGCAGGTGGATGACAACGTGGCTGCGCTCAAAAACCTGAAATTCTCAGCCGGAGAGTTGCGTAAGATCGACGACATTCTCGCTGGCAAGCAAGCGGCATAGGGTAACTGCGGCGCAAATGAATACGTCCAGTAAAAATGTCAGGCGCTGCGCCTGGCCCAGCAACGAGATCTCGATCCTCTATCACGATCGCGAATGGGGAGTGCCGCAACACGACGACCGTGTTCTTTTCGAGTTCCTGATTCTTGAGGGCGCACAGGCCGGGCTGAGCTGGGACACGATTCTGCAAAAGCGCGAAAATTATCGCGCTGCCTTTGATGGCTTTGATGCCAGGAAAATCGCGCGCTATGACCGTCGCAAAGCCCAGCGGCTGCTGCGCAATGAGGGGATCGTGCGTAACCGTCTGAAAGTGGCTTCAGCAATACGGAATGCCAAGGCCTTCCTGGCCGTCCAGAAAGAGTTTGGATCGTTCGACCCCTACATTTGGCAGTTTGTCGGTGGAACGCCGCTGCTGAACAAGCGGCGCTTGGGGCGGAAGATTCCGGCGCGCACGTCGCAATCCGACGCGATGAGCAAGGACCTCAAGAAACGCGGCTTTAACTTCGTCGGCTCTACGATCTGCTATGCCTTCATGCAGGCCACTGGAATGGTGAATGACCACGTGGTCGAGTGTTTTCGCTATCCTCGCTAGAGGAGCATGCTGGATGAGCACGCTAGATGAGCGTGCGCTCGTCGCCTTCTCCTGTAAACTAAGTCGCGATGAGACTTCCCCCGTCCTGGCGCAAGCGGCTGGCGTTGCTGGCGGTCGTGCTGGCCTTCGCAGTTTGCACCTGTGCCTCCGCCTACAATGCCCGTCCCAAGCTCGTTGTCATAATCGTCATCGATCAATTCCGAGGCGATTATCTCGAGCGCTATCGCGACCAATTTGGCGACGGAGGCTTCAAGTTATTTCTCGATCGCGGCGCCTACTTCACTGACTGCATCTACGATTACGCCAACACGCGCACTGCCCCTGGGCACGCGACTCTTCTCACAGGAACCTACACCAGCGGACACGGCATCGTTGCCAACGAATGGTGGGATCCGCAGAAAAAAAAGCGTGTTACCTCTGTGGAGGATGACACGACAAAACTTGTCGGCATCGCCCAAGCAGAGCCTGGACGGGGCACTCCCGGCGCATCTCCGCATAACCTGATGAGCGATACGCTCGGCGACGAACTAAAGCTCGCTACCGGAGGCAAAGCCCGCGTGTTTGCCATCTCGCTGAAAGATCGTGCTGCCGTTCTGCCTGCCGGATTCTCAGGAGACGGCGCCTATTGGATCGATCCGAAATCCGGCGATTGGATTACTTCAACCTACTACCGGCCCGATCTTCCCGAGTGGGTGCGCAATTTTAACGGGGCGCATCCTGGGGAAGGACGCGCGGCAAAATACTGGAATCGTGAGTGGAAAGACAACGACGGAACCACGCTGGGCTCGACCGCCCCGCGGAGTTCAAAAGACGGCACGCCCGCTGGATTCTACGAGGTCGTTGGCTCCACGCCCTTTGCCAACGACTATCAATTCGAGTTCGCCAAGGAACTCGTGTTGTACGAAAAGCTAGGCGTAGGGCCGGTCACCGATTTGCTCGTTATTAGTCTCTCGGCCAACGATATTCTCGGCCACCAGGTCGGCCCCGACTCTCCGCAAATGCGCAGCATGGCGCTCGAACTCGATCACCAACTCTCGGAGTTCTTCGATTTTCTTCGTCACCAGATCGGCATGGCCAGCGTGTGGATGGCGCTTTCCGCCGATCACGGTGTTGCCCCTTTTCCGGAGTTCGCGAAAACGCTGCGCCTGCCCGCCGCCAACCTTGACGCGAAAGCCTTGCGCGAGCAGATCAATTCCCTGCTCTCGAAAAAATATTCCAAGAAAGCCGACTACGTCCTCGACCTTGATTATCCGCTAGCCTGGCTGAACGAAGACGCCTACGCTGGACTCTTCGCTGCAGACTCAACTGCGAGAAAAGAATCTGATGCCGAAGCCGATGCGGGCGAGGCGATGAAGCAGGTAGGACTCGCCGGATACTTCACCAAATCGCAACTCGCCCGTGGAGAAATTCCAGCGACCGACATTGGCCGCCGTTACGCCCACAGCTATTCGCCCGATGGCGGATGGTATGTCATCGGAATCCCGCGTCCGTTCCAAGTCGGAATCACGCACGGTACCGATCACGCCACGCCTTTCTTCTACGACACACACGTGCCGCTGGCCTTCTACGGATTAGCCTTTCAACCCGGCGTCTATCGCACGCACGCCGAACCGGTCGATCTGGCGGTGACGCTTGCCTCGTTGCTTGGAATCAACGCGCCCGTCCAAGCCACCGGCAGAGTGCTGACCGAGGCGCTTGCGCCGCCACATCATTCCACCTTATCGCCCTCGTCCAATGACCCCGTAACGTCTCATCCCGCGCCTGCCGGAGGCACTGAATGACGCCGGTCGCCAATCCGGACCTGAGCGTCAGCTTCGCCGGCATCAATCTTAAGAATCCGATCATCGCCGCTTCCGGCACCTTCGGCTATGGAATCGAATTTGAAGACATCGTCCATCTCGACCGGCTTGGCGGATTAGTGGTCAAAGGTCTCTCCAAAGAACCGATGACCGGCAATCCGCCGCCACGCCTCTATGAGACCGCCGCCGGAATGCTGAATGCCATCGGCCTGCAAAACATCGGCGCGCAGGCGTTCCTCACAGAAAAACTTCCCGCGCTGCGCGAAAAGAAAAACGTAGTCGTGTTTGCCAATGTCTTCGGCTTTACCCGTGCTGACTACGAGCAGACGATTGAGATTCTCAATCAAGGCGAGGGCATAGAGGCCTATGAAATCAACGTGTCCTGCCCCAATACGGCGCATGGCGGCATTCAATTCGGCAGTGATCCGCTCCTGCTCGACGAAGTGGTGCGCACCGCGAAGCGCGCCGCTGCGCGTCCGATCATCGTCAAGCTCTCACCCAACGTGACCTCGATCGCGCAGATGGCTTACATAGCGCAAGAAGCGGGCGCCGACGCCATCTCGCTGGTGAACACGTTCATCGCGATGGCCATTGATCCGGAAACGCGCCGGCCGAGGATCGCGAATGTGACCGCCGGGCTGTCCGGTCCCGCCATCAAGCCCATAGCGTTGCGCATGGTCTACGACGCTTCGCGCGCGGTGAAGATTCCAGTAATCGGCATGGGCGGCATCACGACTCCATCCGACGTAGTGGAATTTATGCTGGCAGGAGCAACCGCCGTGGAGGTGGGAACCGCAAGTTTCTTCGATCCGGTAGCAACCGAAACGCTGGTAATGGAACTGGCCGACTATTGCCGCGAACATCGCATCGAGCGACTGAGCGAACTTACCGGCGGGTTACTGACCGATTGAGGATCGTGCCGTGTACAGGCCTCGGTCGATTCTGAAGTTGTTAGCGCAATTGATTTATCGCCAGTGGAGCCGATTGCCTAGGCGCTTGGGAACCTTGGCCTGGCGTTCGCGAGAGACCGACGGGCTTTGAGATACACTCGCTCACCGGAGGTATTTCCATGCCAACTTACATTGCTCTTTCACGGTACACGCAGAAAGGTATGGAGAACATCAAGGATGGTCCTGCACGGCTCGATGCTGCGAAGAAAAATCTTGCCGCAGCTGGCGGAAAGCTAATCGGCTTCTACCTGACCATGGGCCAGTATGACCTCGTAACGATCGCCGAATTCCCCGATGATGGAACTGCTGCGCGTGCTGGGTTGACTGGAGGGTCTCAGGGCTTTGTGCGTAGCGAAACGCTTCGAGCCTTCACCGAGGAAGAGTACCGAAAAATTATTGCTAGTCTGCCTTAACCCCCTTGAGATGCGTGGTTATCTGGGGTAGAAGCAATCGGGACCCGTGTGCCGCCCGATGTCTGGGCGGCTTTTCTTTTGCATCACGTGGAGGGGAGCGCGATGGTTGCTGTTAACAGGGCGATAGCGCTCACAACAACGGCCGTCTGATGGCGATTGGGGTCGATCCACGGCCGAGTACGAAGAACTCAGCCTCCAGCGGCGCTTATGGAGATCGCTACCGTCCGCTGGTGTGCCAGATCGATCCCGGCGACTGATAATTCATGCCTTCGCCCCAGACCACCTGCGTGTCACCGTGGTTGTCGATCGTCAACCCAAAATAATCGCCGAAAGGAAATCGGAATCCTGCCGCGCCAATGTAGCGATAGCCCGGCACATAGCCCGACAAGCGAGTCTCTTCGCCCCAAGTCGCGCCGCCGTTGCTCGAACTCCGATAGTAAGTGTTCCAATAAGGAGTATTTCGCGAAACGTTCCGCGTATCCATCCAGGCTATGCGCACGTCGCCGGTGGTCCCCGCCACGATCGCAGGAAAACCATGCTCCACACCCGGCTCAGCCGAGGACACATCAACCCGTGGCAACCAGTTTTCTCCACTATTTGTTGACGACGAAAAATAAATGCGTTGCGGCCCCAACAGCGTAGTACCCGCGCTCCACAGCGCGTAAAGAGTGCCCTCGGCATCGGACGTTAGAGCCACTTGCGCGCCCAGAAACCCTTCGCCGCATTCCTCACCCTTGCAGTCCGGCGCTGCGGCCGAAACGTCCAGCAGGTTCGCGCTCCACGCCTTGCCCGCATCCGTCGATCTGGCCACATAAAGGTTGACCGAGCCGCGTGCTCCTCCAGCCTTCGAATAAGAAGCCCAGGACAGATAAGCGTTGCCCGACGGATCAACCGTCGCCGCGCCCAGCAGCGACCATCCCGGACGGCTCTCCGCGTTCACGCGCGTCGGAGTAAAGCTCCGCCCGCCATCCTGCGAAGCGGCTACCCACACCTCTTCTTCATGATTGAAAGCCACGTAGACATTCTGCCCGCGCACCGCCATCGCCGGTTTGTCGAGTTCCTCGTCGGTGCGAACAACAATCGTATAGGCCCACGTGGCGCCGAAGTCGACCGATTTCGCGAGAATAACAGCGCGCTTGCCGTTCTGCAGCCATGCCGCATAAACGGTATGCCGGTCCAGCGGGTCGACGGCAATCTGCGGGTCAAATTGCCCAGAATTCGTTTCCAGAATCGCATACGGAGGCTGCCAGGTCTTGCCGTTATCGTTGCTCGCCACGAACAGCATGGCGGGCACACGGCAACGCTTGCAATCGGGCACGCTTCCGTAATGTGGATAAAGAACGTAAACCCGCCCCGACCCATCGGCCGCTATGGCGGGCTCCCATTGATCGCCGGTAGTCAGGCCAACGCGCTGTTGTCCGGAAAACTGAGGAGCCGCCGCCCAAGCTACGCTCGCCAGCGCAAACAACAGAAGCGCGAGCCTCGCTACACGAGTTTTCAGGGCGAGCTTGAGGTAGACGGGGCGCATGCAAATCATCGCGAACAACTGGTGGGGGAGACAAGACCCTAGCACTAAAACTGTATATCGAAGTTGTCCCCCGGTCAACCCCGAACAGTCTAGGGGTAGTGGTGCTTTAGTGTGACCCCACTACCCAGTCTAGGATGATTGTCAACGTTATGTATATCTTTACAGTGCAGACGAGGCTGTGAAGCCGCATGTTACTCAAACACCTCTGCGGGAACCTCTTAGTTTATTCACGGGTTCTGCCATGCGAAGGATCGGCCGAGGTGGCAACGTTGAGATCGACGTGCAACCCAAGGGCGGGATCGGCTCCGGGAGGGTAACAGTTCCCATCCTTATTGTAGTTAGCGGGGCAGCCGCGGGCGAAGTCAGGGCGCTTTGGCGACTGGGCAAATTGCCAGACATCGCCAAATGAGATTCTGCTGGTTGCGGGCAGGAGGTCTTTTCCCGAGATGGTGCATCCGGGCGAGGGCGGACAGGAATCGTTGACGACCCAATACGTTATTTGCCTTCCAGCGGCATGTTTTCGGATGTCGTCGGCGGTAACAACAGATACGCCGGCGCCTTCCTGGGCGGCTATGCCTGAGCAATAGACGCCAGCCTCGAAGTTTGCCGAATTCACGGCATCGATCCAGGCGTGAAGATAGGCTCGTTGTTCGGCCAGCATACGTCCGCCTTGTTCCTGATCGAGGAAGATGATCGTTCGCGGCGGAAATCCTTCGACTCGCGCGGACCGGACGGCTGTGGCAGCATCGGACTTGCCCAACTTGGATGCATCTCCGGCGCGCTTGATCTCTTCGTATGTTCGGCCGTTGAAGAGAACCAGGAAGCCAAAACCGGCCGCTTGCAGGGTCTTCCGTTTTCCGATCCAGGAGTTGGTTTTTGATCCCGGGGGGTGGTTCAGCCAATAGCCGGAGTACAAGAAAGACTGGCGAAGAGTCTTCAGATTTGAGTCGCCGGGATAATCGTTACAGTCGAACCCGAGGTAAGCTGCGCCCGTTTGCCGAACTTGGGACGAGCTTGGCCGAACACTAGATGCTGCTAGCAGAAGGGTTGCGACGATTGCAAGGAAGATCTTCATCATAGGGAATAACGGCACTCGCTCAGGCGGTTATTTCCTGATCCTGCTTGCGATCCGGTTTTGCTGGAGCCGCGGGCAGGCGTAAACGGAAGGTGGTCCCGGCGCCTACTATGGAATCGAACTCCACAGAGCCGTAGTGCCACTGCATGATCTGGTAGGTTTGCGCCAGACCGATCCCGCTTCCGCCTTCGTCGCGCTTGGTGGTGTAGTAAAGTTCGAAGATTTTTTCTTGCGCTTCTGGGGGAATGCCGCAGCCCTGGTCGAGGACTTCCGCAAGAATTGTTTCGTCGTCACGCCGCGCCTTCAGGGTCAGCGTTCCTCCCTCGGTCATGGACTGAACGCCATTCAGAACAAGGTTCAGAATCGCCTGCTTCATCAGGTCGGAATCGACGCGCACCATGAGCGGGTCAACAGGGTATGAGATGTCTGCGGCTGGAGACGGGGCAAGCCCCGTCTCTACAGTTTCACCCGGAAGTTGCAATGCTATGTGAACGCCGTGGCGCGCGGCGTCGGGCGCGGCAAGGGCCGCTACGCTTTCAAGAATAGGTCGCAGGTCCACGTCTTCCAGGCGCAAATCGCGAGGACGGGTAAAATCGACCAGGATTTGCACGACGCGATCGAGGCGATGGATCTCCTTGTCGATGATTTCCACGTGACGACGGGTTTCGGGATCATCCTGCTGCATTTTGTTTTGCAAATGATGCAGGTGCAGCACGATAGCATTGATAGGATTCTTGACTTCGTGGGCGACGCCACGGGTCATACGTCCACTGGCGGATAGGCGGCGCGAAATTTCAATCTCATTCTCGATGCGCCGCGCCGACTCGGCATCGCGCATAGTCAGAAGCGCACCAATCGGCGTTCCTTTTTCTTGAATAAAGTCGAGCGACACCTGAACCCGGCGGCCGTCGACAGTTTCGAATTCGTACTGCACCAGCGGGCGCTGCTTTTGAAATGCGGGCAGCACCACAGCGCCGAGAACGGAACCATCGGAAAAGATTTCTTCCGCGGTGCGTCCAAGAATTTCACGGCGCGGACGTCTCAGGAATTTTTCCGCCGAGGCGCTGACCAAGACCACGCGCTTATCACGCGTGAAGAGCATAAGCCCGTCCTGCATCTTGGTCATGACCTGCTCTACGTTGTCCTTAAGGGCCGAGAAAATTTCATTGGTGTCGCGGATGCGGCGACCGAGATGAGCGATCTTCAGCGACACCAAGCCGACTTCGTCATCTCGGCTGGTCTCTTCGTCAGGCAGCGGATCGCCGGCGCTCGCGCTGTCCAAATCACGCGCAATGGCTCTCAAGGGGCCGAGGGCGACGTTCGAGACAACGGCGGCCAGCACCAGGGAGCAGAAAACGGCAACCACGGATAGGAAAGCGGCCTGTTGCAGTTTCGGAGTCAATTCATTGCGTAAGAACACCGTCGAAACGCCCACCCGAACGCTGCCAAAGGTGTGGCCATCCAGTTCCAGGCCAATGCTGGCGTCATAAACGGTCGAGGGCCCGTAGATCATGCGCAACTGTCGGCGAAAGCGGGCGTCATGCAAGGCGCTTAAGGCCGGCCGTGGCGGTAGGGCCTTGCCATTCAGGGCGGGATTTGTGTCGAGAATCGCGACCCCATTGGGATCGAGGATGGCAGCGTCGTAGATGATGCGAGAATTTCCCACCACCGACTCGAGCATGTCGTTCAGGTTGGTATCGGTTTGAAGATAGTTCGAAACGGCGAGGCGCATCGCCTTGGGATTTTCGGTGTCGACGCGCGTGCTGGTGAGATCGGGAACAGCTTTGGAAGCGGCATACTCGAGTTGATTGGTGAGCTGCGAAGCAGTCTCATCGGCCCATTGCAGGCGCTGGCGCAGCAACTGGGATAGGTAGAACCAGGAGAAACCGACGACGAGCGCCGTGAACAGGGTGGTGATCACGAACACGATGATGAATTTGCGCGTCATTATAAAGTAAGGTGTCAGGTCTTTGGTCTTGGGTCTTAGGTTCCGGGCCTTAGCGCGCGCCACGAGACGCTCTCGACCCCTGTGACCTGAGACCTAACACCTAAGACCTGCTCCCCTCACTCCTCGGCGGCCAAAATCGCATCTTGTGGGCGGCCGTATTCTTTCAGCTTGTTGTGCAGCGTCTTCAGGCTGATGCCGAGTATCTCGGCAGCTCTCGTCTTATTGTTACCTGTCGCCTGCAGAGTTTTCAGGATGAGCAGTTTCTCCGCCTCGCCTACCGTCGTACCCACGCCCAGATGAACGGCATCGGGATCGTTTACCATCGGTCGCACGCTTTGACCAAAGCCCGGCGGCAGGTGTTTGGTCTCGATCAATCCACCTTCGCAGACGATCACGGCACGTTCGAGACTGTTGCGTAACTCGCGGACATTACCTGGCCACGAGTAACTTTGGAAGATATTGAGTACAGCTTCGCTGACGTCGGCCACCTTGCGATTGTGCTTCTCGTTCATGTCGGAGAGCAAGCTCTTCACTAACTCACGGATATCTTCTTTATGCTCGCGCAGCGCCGGCATGTGTATGTTGAAGACGTTCAGGCGGTAATAGAGATCCTCGCGCAATTCTCCATTGGCCACGGCGTCCTCGGGAACTTTGTTTGTAGCGGCCAAAACGCGTACGTCCACAGAGGTCTCGACTTTGCTGCCGAGCCGCCGCAGCTTATGATCTTCCAGCACGCGCAGCAGCTTGGCCTGCGTCCCCACGGGCATTTCTCCGATCTCGTCAAGCAGCAAAGTGCCGCCTTCGGCCAATTCAAAGCACCCGGTGCGGCGCTCGAGCGCGCCGGTAAATGCGCCTTTTTCATGGCCAAAAATTTCGCTCTCGATCAAGGTCTCTGGGATGGCGGCGCAATTAATGGGCACGAAGGGTTTATTGCGCCGGGGACTCATATCGTGAATGGTGCGCGCCACTAGTTCCTTGCCGGTGCCGCTAGCCCCAGTGATCAAAACGGCGGCGGTGCTGGGAGCCACCTGCTCGATCAACCGGAAAATTTCCTGCATTTGGCGAGAGGCACCGGTGAGCCGCCCGAACGCTCCTTTGTCGCGCAAGCTGCGGCGCAGGGTTTCGTTTTCGGTGCGCGCGTTCAGGATCTCGCCGATATTGGTCAGGATGGAACGCAATCGCCGGAAGTCTATGGGCTTCTCGATGTAGTCCTGCACACCCAGGCGGCCGGCATGGAAAGCAGTGTCCGTCGCCTTCTGGGCGGTTACCATCACGACAGCGATGGACTGCGACAGACCAGCCAGCTTTTCCACCAGTTCCATGCCGCCCATACGGGGCATTTTGACGTTTGTGATCACGATCGAAGGAGTAAAACCGGGAATCTTTTCCAAGGCTTCTACGCCGTCGGACGCGGTGTCCGTGCGATAGCCCCATCCCGAAACCAATTCAGCCAGCCCGGTTCGTTCGTTCTCTTCGTCTTCAACAATCAGTACCCGTTCCTGAGCCATATTTTTCTGCGTTATTTCGTGAGACGCCAAACGCTTCATCAGCATTATTCAGGGAAGCGCGCCGGGCCGCAACTTGGCCGAGGCAGTCCAATATCAAATTGAGAAAAATGCCGCGAAATTTCAGGAAAAAAATCTTGCCGTGTCGATTGTTACACTTTTGCAAATGGGTCCGCTTGCTGTAGAATTCGTTGTTCTTACAGACAGTCTATCCGTACGTGCCGTAAGGGTTTATTGATCCCAGTCCTATTTCACGGTTTGCAGTGGATTTGATTCGGAGGAAATCTAATGTCAGATTGTCACCAAAATTACCGGAGAGCTGCGAGTGTCGCGCTCGTTCTGGCCATCGTTCTAACTGTGCCGGCTTTGCTGAACGCACAAACCGCACCCGCGCCGAAAGCAAGCACGTCTTCGGATGACACGGTACCCAAGGCCGAATTGTTTGTTGGATATCAGTGGTTGAACCCGGGCGGCAACGTCCCCTACAGTTGCTGCCCGCCGGCTCCCTTCCACCTGCCCTCGATTGCGCCTGGCGCTGGTAGCAACATTTCTTACAACTTCACTGACAATTTCGCCGGCGAAGTGAACGTCGGCTTCGACTATAACCATTACGCCAATGTCGAAGCCCTCAGTGCCGGACCGAAGTATACGTGGCGAGGCGAAGGCGTGAACTACTTTGCCCATGCGCTTGTCGGGTGGGAACGCCTGGGGGCGAGGACCGACGGCGACTTCGCGAGCCAGGGCCCCGTTATCATCGCTGGCGGCGGCATGGATTTGAAGTTCTGGAAGCTAGTCTCCATCCGCCTGTTTGAGGCTGACTACCAATGGTCGCACCAAAACTTCGGCGGCGAGGTATCGCTGAATGACCCCGATTTGCGCCAGGTGAACTTCACGGGTGTCCGTCTGTCGACGGGTCTCGTATTTAACCTTGGCGGAGCTCCCGAGGTTCCGGTAGCGGCGGCCTGCTCGATCGATCACAACGAAGTAATGGTCGGTGAACCGTTGCACGCCACCGTCACCGCCAGCAACTTCAACCCCAAACACACGCTGACTTACGCCTGGACAAGCACCGGCGGTAAGATCGAAGGCAAGGATACTGGCGCCAGCATCGACACCAACGGAGCGGCACCCGGCAGTTACACCGCGACGGCCACGGTGACCGATCCCAAGGCCAAGAAGAACAACATGGCCAGCTGCACGGCGAATTTCACCGTGACGCCGCAGCATCCGCCGCAGATTTCCTGCTCGGCAAGTCCGGCAACAGTCGAGGTCGGAGGCTCCTCTACCATTACGTGCGGTTGCACCAGTCCTGACAATGCTACGGTCACGGTTGGAGGATGGACTTCAACTGGAGGCAGCATCTCGGGCAGCGGCAACTCCGCGACACTTACCACCACCGGCGCTTCCCCAGGCCCAGTGACTGTGGGTGCGACCTGTACCGATTCGCGCGGCTTAACGACCCCGGCTTCGAGCACGGTCACGGTGAACGCCGCGCCACCGCCACCACCGCAGCCGCCGCAAGCGACCAAGGTAAACGAGTGCGAGTACCCCAACAAGATGAAGCCGTGGCGGGTCGATAACACCTGCAAGGCTGAACTGGACGATGTTGCACTCAAGTTGCAGCAGGATCCAGACGCCAAGCTGGTCGTCGTCGGGAACGCTGGTCCGAAGGAACGGCGGAAAAACCTCGCAGGTGAGCGCGCGCTCAATGTGAAGGCCTACATCTCGGGAGGTGAGGCGAAACAGAACATCGACGCTAGCCGTATCGAGGCGCGGACTGGAAACGCAGGCACGGCGACGTCGGAACAGTGGATCATTCCGGCGGGCGCGACTTTCCCCGAGGCCGACAGTACAACCCCGGTCGACGAGAAGAAGGTGAAGGCGATTCCCGATCACCCGAAACCAGCGGCTAGGAAGAAAGCAAAGACCCAATAACCGACTTAGAAGAGCACGAAAGGCCGGTGGGGATCATCCCTGCCGGCCTTTCTGTTTTCTGCCCTTCGGTAACCTATTCGAGACATGCTAGGCTATCTAATGTCTAAGGCAGGCGAATATCGTTCGCCGGGGGTCAAGGTAGCGCATGGATTTCACAGGGAAACGGAACTTTCTTCGCACCACTTTGTTGCTTCTTGCAGTCAGTTTTTTGAGTACCGCGCTTTTGGCCTCTGGACCTTGGCAGGTATTGGGTCCGGACGGCGGCGACGCCCGCAGTCTGGCATATGACGCGCACAATCCCGATCACATTCTGCTCGGGACGAGCACCGGACAGATGTTTGCTTCGAACGATGCGGGACGCACTTGGTCTCGGCATGGCTCGTCTCGGCGGCGACGAGTACGTGCTCGACCACATCGTCATCGACCCGCAGGATTCGAATCGCATCTATGTCTCAGCCTGGAGTTCCTCGGGGCAGCAGATCGGCGAAATCTTCCGCACCGTAGACGGCGGTAGCAATTGGCAAACATTGCCGGCGATGCACGGCAAATCAATCCGTGCCATGGCCATGTACAAAGGCGATTCCCGCGTGCTCGTGGCGGGCGCGCTTGATGGCGTCTATCACAGCAATGATGGTGGCGATACCTGGGAGCATCTGTCGCCCGCGAATTCAGCCGACATCAAGAACATTGAATCGATTGCCATTGATCCCAAGGATCCCAACACTGTCTATGCCGGCACCTGGCATCTGGCCTGGAAAACCTCCGACGGCGGCGCCAAGTGGCAGCACATTAATAAGGGCATGATCGACGATTCCGATGTGTTCTCGGTCATCGTCGACCATGACAATCCTTCCGTTGTTTTCGCGAGCGCTTGCTCGGGAATCTACAAAAGCGAGACGGCGGGCAATCTCTTCTCGAAGATCCAGGGCATTCCGTTTTCGGCGCGCCGCACTCGCGTGCTCAAGCAGGATCCGACGAATGAAAATATCGTGTACGCGGGCACCACCGAAGGCCTGTGGAAGACCACCGACTTGGGCAAGGTATGGAAGCGCGTAAGCAGTCCAGATGTGGTGGTCAACGACGTGGTCATCGATCCGCGGGATTCGAACCACGTACTGCTGGCCACGGACCGCAGTGGCGTGATGGCCTCGAACGACGGCGCTGCCACCTGGGCCACTTCGAACCACGGGTATGCACATCGCTATGTTTCCGCCATGCTGGCGGATAACAAAGATGACCGCACACTTTACGTGGGCGTAGTCAACGATCGCGAGTACGGTGGCGTCTTCTACTCGCACGACGCCGGACAACACTGGTCGCAGAAAGCGGCTGGGCTGGGCGGGAAAGATGTTTTCGCTCTGAAACAGGCTGCGAACGGAATGCTGGTCGCGGGCACGAATCGCGGCGTCTATTCGCTGCAGCGCGATGGCAGCGAATGGCATTCGATGAATGTGGTCGTGATCGAGCACACTTCGAAAACCGTGCGTAAGGGTTCACGCAAGTCAGTCACCAAGACATCCATCGAGAAGAAGGAACTCGTAGCTCGCGTGAACGATCTTGAACTGGGTTCCGAACGCTGGCTGGCTGCAACCACAAGCGGCGTCTACACGAGCACCGATCAGGGCAAGATGTGGAAGGGCGGTCCGGTGCTTGGGCAGACGGACTTCGTTTCCGTGCGGGCTGATGGATCGACCATGGTGGCGGCTACGCGTTCGAGCGTGCTCGTTTCGAATGACGATGGCAAGAGGTGGCAGCATGCTAGTCTGCCATCATATGTGGTGGGTATCCGCGGCGTGGCCATTGCTTCCGATAGCCAGATTATGATTGCGGCACGCGAAGGCGCTTACCACAGCGCAGACGGCGGCGCGACATGGGAGCACGTACTCAACGGGCTTCCCGCCAAAGACATCACATCCGTCAGTTTCGATGCCGCCCATCAACGCCTGCTTGCAACCAGTGACGCGACCGGGGTGATCTTCGAAAGCAGCGATGGTGGACGTAGCTGGCAGCGCGGTCCCGACAGCGGATTCCCGCTGCGACGAGTCAGCGTATTTGGCGGTCGCTTGGTAGGCGCAACCTCCTTCGATGGCGTTATTCTGCAGCCGGAAAATGAATCGATCAGCGCCGGCGCCGAAGCGAGCACGGAGTAAACCGACGTACATCGCAAAACTACCAACCGGGGAAGCGGGAGCGCTTTCCCGGTTTTCTTTTGTTAGGCGAAGCGCATATCGCTGTCCTTGCGTTCTTTCCCGTGCTGGGAAACAATCTTGTCACGGTCATGCGGCTCTCCTGTTTACTTGCGATTGCGCTTTGGTTTGGCTTTCCGGCTGCGGCTTTCCCGCGACAGGATACGGCGGGCTCCGGCAAGACCGCCGAAACCTCTTCCACGCCCGCTCCCTCTCAGTCGGCTCCGGCTGAACCCGCTCCTTCTCAGTCAAGTCCTGCTGAGTCCGCTCCCCCTGTGGTAGTTCCATCGGAAAATCCACAGGCCCAAAGTTCGGCGGAGACGACACCGTCGCCAGAGCAGAAACCGGCTGAGAGTGCGGCGAAAAAGTTGACGGTACCGCGGAAGAAGCGTCACAAGCGAACGCCAGCGCCTTCAGGAACTCCGCAGAAGGTTGTGGTTCGTCAGGGCGGAGCACGCGAACCGGCCGAACAGATCGCACCGGGCATTACGCCTGCGGAAGCCGTGCGGCAGCGGCAGAACGTGCAGCAATGGCTGGACTCCACCGACGGCCAACTGAAGCGACTGGCGCAACGCAAGCTGAATCAGCAACAGGAGGAGACCGTTGGACAGATCCGCAACTACATGGAGGTGGCGCGGGGGGCGTTGCGCGAAGGCGATGTGCGGCGTGCCAGTACGCTGGCGGAAAAAGCACATTTGTTGTCGGACGATTTGGTGAAACATTAGAACAAGGTCTTAGGTCTCAGGTCTTAGGCCTTAGGAAAATCCAGAGGACAAGTTTGGATAACTGCCCCGGTCCCATGGGGAGTCCATTAGGTCGATTATTGCGTGGCTGCGCTTTGTGATGCTAAAATGTATCACATGACTAAAGCCTCGGTCCGAGATCTTCGCTACGACTTCAAGAAGATTGAACGCCTTCTGCTCCAGGGTGAAGAGATCCAAATCACCAAGCGCCGGCGTGTTATCGCCCGACTGGTTCCGGAGCGAGCGGAAGCGGCGAAAGAACTCCCTGATTTCGGGGCGCGCCTGCGCAAAATCTATGGCGACAAAGTTTTGGCGGTCAGTGGCGCGGAACTGATAGCCGCCGATCGAGACCGGTATTGAAAATCTACGCCGATACAAGCTTTCTGGTGTCGCTGTACAGCCTCGATGGTAACTCGCTGGCTGCGATACGCACGATGCGAACATCGGCCGGAGACCGCTTCCTCACTACTTTAGGGGAACTCGAAGTCGTCAATGCGCTGGAATTGCGGGTTTTCCGCAACGAAGTCTCGGCCGAGCAAGCTCAGTCTTCTTTGAACGATTTTGAGAAACATTTGCGAGATGGGGTTTTCCAACTCCAGGAGTTACGTGGCACATTCTTTGAGCGGGCACGCCAACTATCTCAACAAACAACGGCGAAGTTGGGCACACGCTCCGCGGACCTGCTGCATGTGGCGGCAGCGCTCGAACTGGGCACGGACTACCTGTTCAGCTTTGACCAAAAACAGCGGAAGCTTGCGCGATCCCTACACCTCAAACTGAATTAGGAAATGTTCCGGGCCACGGGGAGTCAGGAAAATCTCGAAGCTGTTACGTCTGAGGCCTGATACCCACTCCTACTCACTCGTGAAGTAATCCACGGTCACGGGATTCTCGAAGAGCGAGTAATCGCGGGTCACCACGGTAATGCCGCTGTCGGTGACGAAGTAGCGCTCGCGATCGGCCTCCACGTCGTAGCCGATCGTCGTCCCCTCCGGAATGTGCACGTCGCGGTCAATGATGGCTTTGCGGATTCGGCAACTGCGTCCCACATTGACGTGCGAGAACAAAATGCTGTTTTCAATCTCGGCATAGGAATTTATGCGCACGTCGGGAGACAACACACAACTCTGGACGGAGCCTCCAGAAATAATGCAGCCGGACGATACCAGGGAATCGAGGGCCCGGCCCATGCGCTCGCTGTCCGAAAAAACGAACTTGGCGGGCGGATATTGCCGCTGGTGGGTGCGAATGGGCCACGCGTCGTCATAAAGATTGAAGACGGGAGAGACTGAAACCAGGTCCATGTTGGCTTCGTAGTAGGCTTCGAGCGTACCCACATCGCGCCAATAGAGAGCTTCTTTCTTGTTTTCATCAACGAAATCGAAGGCGTAAACGCGGTAGTCGCCGAGCATTTTGGGCAAAATATTCTTGCCGAAATCGTGGCTGGAATCGGGATCCTCGGCATCCTTGAGCAGGACCGGAATCAGGACGTTGGTATTGAAGATATAGATGCCCATTGACGCTGATATCTTTGTCGGATCATAGGGCGAGCGCAAATCAGTTTGCTTCGGTTTTTCCAGGAAGCCCCTAATGCGGTATTCGTGATCGATATCGACCACGCCGAAATGACGGCATTCCAACGGATCCATGGTCAAGGTTGCTACGGTGACGTCAGCGCCGGCGTCGGTGTGCTGCTTGAGCATCCGCCCGTAATTCATCTTATAGATGTGGTCGCCGGAGAGTATTAATACGTACTTGGGCTGTTCAGAGCCGATGGAGTAGATGTTCTGATAGACGGCATCGGCGGTCCCCATATACCAGTTTTCGCTGACGCGCTTCATCGGGGGGAGAATCTCAATAAACTCGCCGATCTCGCGGCCGAAGATGTTCCAGCCTTCGCGGATCTGGCGATTGAGCGACAGCGCCTTGTATTGGGTAAGGATGTAGACCCGGCGCAAGCCGGAGTTAACGCAGTTGGAGAGCGTGATGTCGATGATGCGATAAATGCCGCCGAAGGTCACGGCCGGTTTGGCGCGATCGCGGGTTAGCGGATAGAGGCGCTCACCCGCACCTCCCGCTAGCAGAATTCCTAGCGTATCTTTCATGGACATACGATCACGGACATGCAATCACTCGCGCAACATAAAGATGCAGAATGAGACGCCAATGCTGCTCCGAACCAACGCGAAATACTAGCACAGGCCTTGCATTCTGTTCCGACTGCCGAGTCGCCTCGCGATTGGACAACCGAGGATGGCTGACCGTACGAGGCACCCGCCTCTCCACTACTGGTGCGGCTAGCAATGCACGATCTTTGGGCTCTTGATGCCGCGAGTTGCGTTCCGCGAATCTACTACTAGCTTGGCCTCGCTGACGATTCTCTTGTAGTCATAGTCGGAGTGGTCGGTGACGATAAGGACGCAGTCATATTGGCCGAGGTCGTGGAGCGGCGAGCACTTCATCTGCAGATCGTACTTGCGGCCGCGACCGACAAAGGGGAAATAAGGGTCGTTATAGCTGACCGTTGCGCCTTCTTTTTGCAACAGCTCAATGATGGTGAGAGCGGGCGACTCGCGGAGATCGTCAATATCCTTCTTGTAGGCAACGCCCAGAACCAGGATTTTCGATCCGTTGATCGACTTTTTCTGCCGATTGAGTGCTGAAATAGTCGAGGCGATCACGTTATAGGGCATGGCCACGTTGATTTCGCCGGCCAACTCGATGAAGCGAGTGCGAAAGTCGAACTCCTTAGCCTTCCACGAAAGATAGAAAGGATCGACGGGTATGCAGTGTCCGCCAAGACCGGGGCCGGGATAAAACGGATGGAAGCCGAAGGGCTTGGTGGCGGCGGCGTCTATGATCTCCCAGATGTTGAGGTCCATGCGAAGGCAGAGCATTTTGAGCTCATTGACGAGCGCGATGTTGACGCAGCGATAGATGTTCTCCAGCAACTTGGTCATCTCCGCTGCCGCGGGCGAGGAGACGGGAACCGTCCGGCGGAAGATGGAGCCGTAGAGCGCAGCTGCGATTTCGCTGGCTTGTGGATCGAGGCCGCCAATCACCTTCGGAATATCGTGACGCGCAACCTGGGTGTTGCCGGGATCCTCGCGCTCGGGCGAGAACGCCACCCAGAACTCATTGTCTCCGGCTGCGCCCTTGCGCGATGCTTTGAGTCCCGCCTTGTTTTCCTTGTCGAGAATCGGAACCAGGACTTCTTCAGTCGTACCGGGATAGGTTGTGCTCTCAAGGATCACGATTTGACCGGCGCGCAGGTGAGGAGCGACGGCATGAGCTGTGTTCGTGATATAGCTGAGATCGGGCTCGTGATACTCGTTGAGCGGCGTCGGGACGCAGATAATGATGGCATCCATGGCGGTGATCCGCGAGTAATCGGCCGTAGCTTTGAAGCCGTTCGCTTTGGCGGCTGCGATCTCTTCAGGCGTGATGCGGAAAATGTAGGTGCCCCCACTATCGAGGGTATCGATTTTTCGCTGATCAATATCGAAACCGGTGACCGGAAACTTCTGCTCGCTATAGAGCAGCGCCAGGGGCAATCCCACATAGCCAAGGCCTATGATTCCGACTTGAGCCTGGCGCGTCTCGATGCGGCCTTTTAGCTCGGCAAAGAGGGACGAAGCGGTTAACTGAGTATTCATAAGGGCAACAATAATTCTAGCATTGCCTATTGCAGGAAAGCCGCGCATCTCTTGCGTTTGCACGAACGAGATGTCCGATTGTCCCCCGAATTTTCGCGCGTGTTTATGCAGCGATCGCTATTTTGATTACCGTCGTAATCGGATTTCCGCCTTCGCGTTTTCCTTAGTAACATGCCGAGTGAGATTCAAAGTGAGAGCAAAGCCAGATGCAAAGCCAGATGCGAAGTCAGATGCGATTCTTGCGATTGCCAATTCTGTCGTTTCTAGCAGTTGTGGTTATTGTTGTGGTGGCTGGCAGCCAGGCTGCCCGTTTTCTGGTGGTTAACGAGCCGGAAAAGTCCGACGCCATTGTTGTGTTAGCTGGGGACACTAACGTCCGACCAACTCGCGGGCTTGAACTGCTGCGGCAAGGAATGGCGCCGCACGTATTTCTCGATGCCGAAACGCGAAATCGCATTTACGATACGCGGCTGATCGACATAGCGCAGAATTACGTGAACCGCCTTCCTGAAGCCAACCGCATCTCGGTGTGCCCGATTTTCGGGCTTTCCACCTTCGCCGAAGCCGACGATGTGAGCCGATGCCTGCAGCCGCTGGGCGTACATCGTGTGCTTATTGTGACCTCCGACTATCACACTCGGCGCGCCCTGATGATCTTTCGCCGACGCTTGCCGCAATTCCAGTTCAGCGTGACTGGGGCGAGCGATCCTGCGGAATTCGGCGAAGCCTGGTGGACGAAGCGCGAATGGGCCAAGGTGACGTTTGATGAGTGGTCGAAGACGATTTGGTGGCAGATGGTGGACCGATGGCGGTAAGGTAGTTCCCAGTTCTCGGTTCTCAGTTCTCAGTGGACCAAGAGCCAGACCTGTGATCCGCTCGGCTCTGCTTAGCTGAGAGCTGAGAACTGGGCCTTGGCCACTGGCAACTTTTTCTCTCTTACGTTAATTTGAAGACTATCCATTTTCAGGAGGCTCCATGGCTCAGGTGACAATCACGGTGCGCAAGGACGGTCCTTTGCGCATCGAAGACCCTAACGGCGTTATCGAAATGGTCGACGCCGAGGGCAACAAGTTTGACCTGACCGGGAAGACTGCGTTCTCTCTTTGCCGCTGCGGAGCGTCGGCTAACCGTCCTTTTTGCGATGGCAGCCACAAGGTTGCGTTCCAGTCGCCAAATCCGCCAGTCAAAATCGGCTAGTGGCTTCGGGCTTGCGGAACGCCGTTCCCAGGCGTTGATGCGTGCCCTTTTTTAATCGTTAGTACTACAACCTCTGGCGCGGATAGCCCCTTCCGTAACTGCTAGACTTTTGTCAGAGCCCAAATGTCTCGTCTTTCTTATTTCGGAGCCCTGTTCGGCCTGTCGGCGCTGCTGTCTGTGGTCGGATTTGGGCAGAATCCCGCGCAGAGCCGTTCCGGTTCGCCTGCTTCCGAGGTTGCTCACGTGGAGCAGGTTCTGGTGCATGCAGAAGATAAGGCCGATGCTGCGCTTACGGTCGAAATCGTCACCTCCGGAGCGCGGACCGCGCCTGACACGCAGGCGATTACGGGTCCCGATCGCATTGTTGTGGATTTTCCCGGAGCGCTTCCGGCGGCGGCGTTGCGCGCCCTGAAGGTCAATCAGGGAGCGCTTAAGGGCATTCGCACGGGATTGTTTTTTAATGATCCTCCGATTACGCGCGTGGTGCTGGATCTTGCGGAGCCGCAGTCTTATCAGATTTCAACCACCTGGAGCGGGACCATTATTACGCTGAAGCCGGCTACGCTGAATCCGGTGAAACGAAATCCGGTTAAGGCAAGTGCGGCAAAGTCAGATGCGGTTAAGCCCAATGCGGCTAGTTTAAGTGGCACTGCGGCGAATCCTGTGGCCAGTCCTGCTGCCAATCCTGCTAAGACAAATCCGGTTGCCCTCAGTCGTGTCAAGTCGACTCCGGCTACGAGCCCTGCCAAGTTGGATTCCGCTACGTTCACTCTAGGGCCCAAGCCGGGAGCGGTTGCGAGTTCGCCCCGGGCAACGGAAATCCAAATTCCCCAGGCTTCGCTCGTTCCGACCGCTAGAATCCCCAGCGCGAGAATCGCGCCTGCGGCAAAATTGCCGGAGGCTTCGCTGGCCGCGGTCACGCCCGCTGCGGCTGGCATTGCTCCTATCAAGGTTGCTCCCGTGGTTTCGGCGGCGATTCCGGTTCCCCCAGCGATTCCCGTTCCTATCGCAGCGGCTTCGCCCTTGCTCGATCCCGTTCCTGAAGATCTGCCTCCGTCGCCGAAGCCGGTTGTTTCGGTGGCTTTTGCCAACGGAATGCTGAGCATCCACGCTGAGAGAGCTACTTTGGCGCAGGTATTGTTCGAAGTGCAGCGCCAGACGCAGGCCGATATCGCGATTCCAGCGGGCGCGGAACAGGAAGAAGTGATTGCCGACCTCGGTCCGGCATCGGCGCGCGATGTGCTGTCGTCGCTCTTGAACGGCTCCAATTACAACTTCATTTTTGTTGGCAGCGAAGAGAGACTGGAACGAGTCATCCTGACGCGGCGCGATCCTAATATCTTCTAGCGTTATCTTCTACCCTCGATCAAATTTGACTGCTTTAGAGACTGATCGGGGGTACCCCCCCACCCATTTCAGCCAAAGTATTAAAGAATAAGGACTTATATGTAAAGTATTAAGGAATAATGACTTATGTGTATTCTTCCGAACTTCGGTGCTCCTGTTTGCTAGGAATTTGTCCGATGTCACCCGAAGAAATTAATTGCGTCGATCTTTAGAATCATAGATTTATACGTAAAATATTAAGAAATAAGGAGTTATCCAGACATTGACTTATCCGTGTTTTCAAAGAGCGCCGACTAGTGTGGCTGGGATAAGGACCTGCAAATTGTAAATTGCTCAAGGTCCTGATTTTAAACAGCTTAGGTTTAGTGTCGTCGGTGGTGCATTATCTTCGGTGTTGTTCTTATTATAACTCGTGATGTCAACCTATTTTGCTGAGTCTCGGCGTACCACCGCTCGTTTTTGACGGTCTACGGTGAGCTTCTGAGCTAGGACGTTGGCGAGATGAGTCGCACGGCTACGGGAGAACCGCCGTTGCCGAGGATTGGCTGTCCGTTGGAACTTGTCCCGCACCCGACCATGTTGATGATGGTCGCGGGGATCTCCCATTGTTGGTCGTGGAGTTGCGTTGGCCCCGTGGACGGCAGTGTGGCGGTGGCTGAAGAGTTCAGGAACACCTGCAGAAAGCCGATCACGGTAGCGCCGGGGTTGGTTAATGACGGTGGGTTTGCCATTCCAGGGTAATAGTCAAAGACCGGAATCGTCACGAGGGAATCGCTGACCATGACATCCTTCCCGATCGCGCCTGCAACCGGGTTCTGGCTTCCCGCTATGAACTGAAACGGAGGCGCGGCGTAGGTGGGGTCAATGCTGTCGCTTTCTCCGGGCGTGGCAGTTGTTTGATGAATAAGGCACTCTGCAGCAGTAACCGTGTCGCGATCGCGTGTGCCTGCTGCGTAGACACCTATATCTACGTTCACGGTTGGGGTAGTGGTCGCAGTCGAGCCACACGAGACCGGTAGCGGAACGCACCCCGCAACAGCGAGCTGATAGTTTGTAGTCATCGCCGAGCTGCAGGCGGGCAACGCCTGCGTAGGAACAGGAAAGTCTCCTACAGTGGTCGTTCCCGTGGGATCTACGGCTACTGGATAAAATCCGCCTGACGATGGTGGCGTGACGCCTCCGCTGCAATCTCCGCACAGGGCATAGAGACCGTCGGGATTGGGGTTGTTAACGGAAGTGTTCGGCCAGCTCTGCCCGAGCAAGGCAGAATTCATAATCGCGCCAGTCGTGCGATTGAAGATTGGCAGCGTAGCTGTCGTCTGCGTGGGATCGATATTCGGCAGCAGCCACGGTTTGACGCATATGGGTGCGACAGGTGGTGCAGTGTTGGTGATAGCCGTCGAAGAAGCCGAGGGGTTGTAGGCTTCGGCGGTGGCCGATGCAGTCACGGTGACGAACGGGGTCCCCAAGATTCGCGCGAAGTAAGCCGGCACTTTGGTTACCTGAATTGTTACAGTGACGGTCGGGTTGGCAGGCAGGTTGGCAGGGTTTCCGCCAAACGTAACAGATGTGACATTGGTTTTGGCGAGGAACGCTCCTGCAACCTGGTTCTGCTCCGCCACCTGCTGAGCGACGGTTGTGGCGAGGCCCGTATTGGCGGTCTCGACGGTTGCGAGTGTTGTGCCGCTCGTATCCGAGGTGGCTCCCGAGTTAGCTATCACACGCGCCGCTGCCAGTGCCGCAGCGTCGGCGGCCAGTTGCGCTTCGCTGCGCGCCGTGTAGAACGTCAGGACGTTCGATCGAAAGCGCCATCATGGCTCCGATTGTCAGCACCATAAATACCGAAACAAGTGCAATCACGATGCCCTGCTCGCGACTGTGACGCGGACCCCGTCGCAGACCACGCCGCAAGCCATGACGGGCGCTATTTCTCGGGTTAGTTCGATTTTGCTGCACACTTCCTCACATCTGGTTGTGGACTGTGGCGCTCTCGTTTATCAGGGTTGGTGACCCATAGCCCTGCGGACCCGGAGCTACCAATTGGATCACACTGCCGAAAAGCCGCCAACGGTAGGGATAGCTGATCTGAACGCTCGTCCCCACCGTTGCCGGAGGTCCCGCGGATACCACTCCGCGGTTAATCGTAATGGTCAGGTTATCGCTCGGATAGCCAGCGGAGCACCCCGCGATCGGATATGTCCAGGTTAGACCGGTGCCACTCGCAGGTACCGCCGCCCACGCTGCTGGCGGCCCCGCAGGCATCTGACAAGATCCCTGGTTGGCGTTTGTGAGCACTCCGCTGGCGGCCAGAGAGTTGAAAACAGCGGTCACGACTGGCTGAAGGGAATTCTGGTTCGCATTGCCGGTCGAGATGTCGCCCATCGGCTGAGCTCCAGCAACGATGGCGCCTTGCTGGGCTGCCTCCTGGATTTTCTGTTTCTCGCCCAGAGCGCCGCTGAAATCGTAGATACCCACAACGAACACGACCAGAAGCGGCAGTACGACGGCAAACTCGAGTAGCGAGGATCCGCGCTGGTCGTGGAGCAGACTGCGACTGCCCTCGCGGCGCTGGCGATTGTCGAAGCGGGCCATCTAGTCTTCCATTCTGCTTTGCGCCTGCGCCGACAAAGTGATCGTCGACATGTTGAGCGAAGTAAAAGGCAGATTGAACTGAAATGGATATTGAAAGCTGACCATGGCTCCGCATTGAGTGGGCTCGGAAGAATTCAGCAGCACAGAACTACAGACCCAGAAGTTATGGCTCGTGGCTGAACAGGTTGGCGGCGGCGCCGGCGACGGACACGATGGCACGGTTGGAGTGGGATTGCCGGGAGTTGAATTGTTGGGCTCCCACAACTGGGCCTGGCTGGGCTGAACACTGGAGGCCAGCATTACGTTGCTAATGGCAGTGTCCGCGGCAGCAGGAACGGCGGGGGCGTCTCCGCAGGTTGCACACGATTCGCGCGCTGCGGTGATTGCTCCCTGCTGGGCCGCTTGCTGGATGGTGGAGTAGATGTTGAAGGCTCGTCCGAACTCGACTATGCCTAACAGAAAGAGGAATACCAAGGGCAGCACGATCGCGGCTTCCAAAATCTCCGCGCCGTCGGCGGAACCGAGTTGTTGTGCGATCCGTTTGAGTGTCGGCACGATGCAGATCCCTCGTTTCACTCGGGATGAAAAATGCTTAAAAGATGCGAGTGAAGAGCGATGACATATTCTAAATAAAAACGCAGTTACAAACTATAGGTCACCGATTCGATTGCGGGTTACATAAGTTCCAATGTTCTAAAGCCCAGGGTTCTAAAGCCCAATGTTCTAGAGCTTGCCCATCGCTTTGCCTGCGCCGTAGGCCAAGACCGTTAGCGCCATGGCTACTCCGAAGGGGATTTTGGTGGAGTGGGGGTCGTCCAATGATAGCTCCGAACCGGGCATGTGGAAGCTGAACATTGCGCCTAACAGACGGCCGATGTTCTGGAGCGTGCGTTTCAGGCGGCCTTTCCAGATGACCAAGGCCAGCGCCATGACTCCCGCCAGCAGGATCGTGCCTACCAGAACGGAGAGCAACTGGCGCGGGCCCAGACATGCTCCGAGAGCGCCGGCCAACTTCCAGTCTCCCGCGCCCAGACTGCGGATCAGGACGAAAGGCAGCAGCAGTGCTAGTCCTAACAGCGCGCCCAGCAATGCGGCTTTCAATCCGGGCCAGCGGAAGAGGATCGTATTGACCACCAGGCCGGCTGCGCAGCCGGACACAGTTAGCCAGTTCGGAATGCGCCGATAGCGCCAATCCAGGAATCCAGCGGCCAGCGCTATCAGCATGGCGGGAATCCATGGTCCCGTTTGGAGCCAGGGGTCGAGAGGAATCCATGGTCCGATTTGAAGCCATTGCCCAATTTGAAGCGGAGAGCCGGTTTGGAGCCAGGGGGGCAAATCCACAGCCCGGAATTGGAGCATGATTGCCGCTGGCAGAGAGCGCCTCCGCGCATTGCTTTAGCTACTTTAGGGCCTTCGGGGAGTGGACTCAAGGGAAAGTTCTCAGTTCCCGGTTCTCAGTTCTTAGTGGAGAGCCATGGGGCTTTACTGAGAACTGTGAACCGGGAACTGAGAACTCATCTCGGCAGATCCGGCTTAGGGAGCAATTTCTAGGCGGCCGCTTCGAACGACGCACACGAAGGAACCTTGAAAAAGCAAAAGGCCCGGTCACCCGGGCCTGAAATAAGTGGAAATGGAACTCGCTTAACGGGTTACGGGGTTGGCTGAGTTTCGTTCGGCCAACACCTTTTTGGCATTGTCGGCGAGGGCGCGGGCCTGGGGCATGAGGTCGAGGGCTTTGATTACATCTGGATCGGTTTCGGCGCGCACTTTCAAGCCTTCTTCCTGGCCGAAGGCATCGACGAAGAGCTCGCTCTTCAGGTTGGAGCGCAGCCATTCGTTATTCTCGATGAGGTCGCCTTCGGTGTAGGAGATCTTTTCGGAGTCGAGGAATTTGCGGAAGTCGAGAAGCAGGGCGTCATCCACTTCAAAATTCTGCGTGATCTTGTGGGCCAGGGCGTAGCGCTTCGCGAAATTGAATAAAGCGTAGTGCTGCAAGAGTTCGTCCTGAAACTTGTTGGACTTTATGGGCGGCAGCTTTACGTCGGGAGTGATTCCTCCGCCGCCGTAAACGGTGCGTCCGCCGTCGGTCAGCTTGACTTCGTGGTTGGTGTTGTTATCGTCGCCCTCGCGATTGTAGTAATAATCGTAGAGCGAAAGGTTGGAGTAGTCGCGCTGAATCAGGCGGCCGCTGGGCGTGTAGTACTTGGCGGTGGTGAGGGCGAGGCCGGTATTTTCGGCCAGCGGATAGACGGTTTGCACCAGACCCTTGCCAAAGGTTATTTCGCCTACGATCAGGCCACGATCATGATCTTGAATAGCTCCGGCGACGATTTCGGCGGCGGAAGCGGTGCCGCGATTCACGAGAACCACTAACGGATAATCTTTGCCTCCATTGCCGTGAGCGGCAACGTAGCGCTTTTCGGGTGAGGAGCGGCCGTGGTGCGAGACGATCAGCTGATTCTTCTTCAGGAATTTGTCGGCCACGCCGACGCCTTCGCTTAGAAGGCCGCCAGGATTCTGGCGAAGATCGAGGACCAAGCCTTTGAGATCGCCCATTTGATCGAGGGCTTCGGTTACTTCATGCTCGGTGGTCTCTTGGAATCCGGAGATGTGCATGTATCCGATGCCGGGCTTGATCATGAAGTGCAGGTCGACGCTGTAGCGCGGAATCTCGTCGCGGACGACGGCAAACTCCAGCGGCTTTTCGGAACCTTCGCGGAGCATCGTGATGCGTACGGTCGTGCCCTTCGGCCCCTTGAGCAGATCGGCTACGTCAGAGGTGCTCATGTTGTCGGTGGGCTTGCCGTCGATGGCAGCGATGATGTCGCCGGGGCGGATGCCCGCGCGATAAGCCGGAGTTCCGACGAAAGGCGCGATGACAATAACCTTATTATTGCGCGGGCCAACCGTCATGCCTACGCCATAATATTTGCCGCGCTGTTCTTCGCGCAGAGCCGAGTAGGACTTGGGGTCGAAGAAATTGGAGTGCGGGTCGAGCTGGTGCAACATGCTGGGGATGGCGCCGTTGTAGATCGCCTTGTCGGCATTCACCGGGTCGGCGTAGTTCTGCTCGACGGTCTCGTAGACCTCGGTGAACTGCTTCAAGCTGTCGCGGACGTCGGAGTCGCTGCTGGGCGTGCTTGCCGGGCTAATGCGCTGAGCGAAGAGCATTCCGAGCAGGCCGAACAGAGCGAGAACGAAAACTATCAGGAAGAGAGAACGGAAGCTGGAACGACGAGAACTGCTAGCCATGTTTCGAAATCCTCGAGCAAGGACGTGGAGGGACCAGCCACCCCATCTGACGCAGTATAGCATGCAAGAGCGCCTGTTCAGTTGGATGCAGGTGAGCGGCTGGGGTTACATTGGTGCGAGGTTCTTGGGGGAATGAGACCGGCCCTTTCCTGGACTGAAAAAGCCCCGGCGAAATCTGTGAGCGTACAACGCTGAAACGCGTAGGAGTTGAAATGGTATCAAGAAAGCGGGTTGGCCGCTTTTTTGGCGGCAAGAAATGCGGTAGCTTATCCGCGTGTCTTGACACCGTTTCGGGGCGGGTTCTTGTACCGCAGTCGAAGGAGAGGCGCTTACCATCGTGATGACGATAGCTGATGGGCTTGGGGCTGATCTCCTGCGGGGAATACTCAGTGTCTGACACTACCGCCACTTTGGCTGCCGGAGATGTTGTCGGCAAATATAAGATCCTCGGCCAGGCCGGAGCCGGGGGCATGGGCGTGGTGTATCGCGCTCTTGATATAAAACTGGAGCGCACGGTTGCGCTGAAGTTCCTTCCTGAGCACTTGGTTTCGAGGGCCGAGGATCGCGAGCGGTTTCTGCGCGAGGCGCGGACGGCTTCCCTGCTGGACCATCCCAACATTGGCGCAATTTATGGGTTGGAAGAGACCGACTCCGGCCGGTCCTTTATTGTCATGGCGTACTACGCGGGGGAGACGCTGGCGGGCAAAATTCACGGCGGCTCGCTCACGCTCAACGAAGCCGTGGACATTGCCATTCAGATGGGCGAGGGATTGGCGGCGGCGCATGCGGGCACAGTGGTGCATCGCGATATTAAGCCTTCGAATGTGATTCTGACGCAGACTGGGGTAGTCAAGATCGTGGATTTCGGGCTGGCGCGGCTGACGTCTACTACGGGCAGCACGCAGAGCATCGGTACGGCGGGAACGATTGGGTATATGTCGCCGGAACAGACGATCGGGAAGTTTGTGGATCAGCGAACGGATATATGGTCGCTGGGGATCGTGCTGGCGGAAATGGTGACCGGCAAAAATCCGTTTTTGCGGGAGACGGCGGCGGCTACGATCTTCGCCATTCTGAACGAGGCGCCACGGCCGATGGACAAAGACAAGATGCCGGACGAAGTCCCGATTGACCTGCTTCGCGTGATCTATCGGGCGCTGTCGAAAGAGCCGGACACTCGCTACCACAATTGCCAGGAACTGGTGAGCGATCTGAAGGAGTTCCGCAGCCGGCTCGAACCAGCCTCGACTGCGCCGCGAGCCAGCAGCAGGCCATCCTCGCGGTCATCATCCTTGTCCGCGGCAGAGTTCCGGAAGCAGATTGAACAAGCATCGCGCCCGGTCTGGGGCTCGGCTGCCGCGCCGGTGTCGACGCTGAATCGCCGGCTGGCTGCGGCAGGGGTTGCGATAGTGGTCGCGGCAGTGCTCTCGTTTATTCCGGCGGTGCGTGAGCGGGTGTCACAATGGTTTGGGCATCAGGAAGAGCACATTGCGGTACTGCCGTTTGAGAATGTCGGCAACGATCCGGCTAATGAAGAGGTTTCCGCCGGACTGATGGACAGCCTGGCCAGCCGCCTAACCAACCTCGAAGCGGGCAAGCAATCGTTATGGGTGGTGCCGACCAGCGAGGTGCGGCGGCAGAAGATTGCCGATCCAGCGTCGGCGCTGCGTCAGCTCGGAGCCACGGTTGCGGTGGAAGGCAGTCTGCGGCGCGAGGGGCAGACGATCCACATGACCGTGAATCTGGTGAACACCAGGAACCTGCGCCAGATCGGCTCGGTGACGTTGGAGGATCAAGCAGGAGACTTCTCATCGCTGGAAGACGAAGCAGTGGCACGCATAGCCAAGCTGATGCGCATTGATGTTACACCGGAGATGCTCCGCGCTGCCGGGGGCGCGGTCAATGCCGGGGCCTATGAGTACTACCTGAAAGCGCTCGGCTACATCCAGCGCTACGACAAGGCGGGAAATCTCGACCTGGCCATCGCGGCGCTCAACAATGCGGTGACGGCGGATCCTCGCTTTGCCCTGGGATTTGCCCAGCTCGGCGAAGCCTACCGCACGAAATACAGGCTGGACAAAGACAAAAAGTGGATGGACGAAGCGCTGGCCAATTGCCAGAAGGCGCAGCAACTGGACGATCGTTTGCCGATGGTCTATGTGACGCTGGGGCGCATCCACCAGGACATGGGGGAATACGAGCTCGCGTTGCAGGAGTATCAGCGCGCGCTGCAGCTCGATCCACGCAGCGCCGACGCGCTGATTGGAATTGCCCATTCCTATGACAGCGCTGGACGCACCGCCGATGCCGAGGCGGCCTACCGCAAGGCAATCGCGCTTCGTCCCGACTCCTGGAACGGATACAACTCCCTCGGGACTTTCTTACATGGTCACCAGCGCTACGACGAAGCCATCGCGCAGTTTCGCCATGCCATCGCGCTGACTCCCGACAACGCGCCGGTCTATCTCAATCTGGGCGCGGCCTACATCGACAAGGGGTACCCCAAGGACTATCCAGAAGCCGAGCAGATGCTACAAAAATCGATCGCGCTTGCTCCCAGTTATGCCGCCTACGCCAATCTTGGATACCTCTACATCCAGGAACGGAAGTATGCCGAAGCCGCCGACGCGGTGGAGAAGGCTCTGCAACTGAACGACAAGAATTACCTGGTCTGGGGCAATCTGGCGCGTGCCTACGAAGGCCTCAAGGACAATGAAAAAATGGGCAAAGCGCAAGACCGTGAAATCGCGCTGCTCGAACAGGCGGTTCAGGACACCCCGCGCGACGGCGTGGTGCAAGCCAATTTGGGGCTGCTTTACGCCAAGAAAAAGCTGCGCGAAAAGGCTATTTCCAGAGTACAATCGGCGCTCGCTCTTTCGCCCGACGACGCCAACGTTCTGGAAGCCGTCGGCGAGGCGTATGAAGATTTGGGAGATCGCGCCCAGGCGTTGCAATACATCGAAAAGAGCCTGCAAAAAGGTTACGCCCTTGCCGATCTAAAAACGATCCTAGACCTGCAAGGCTTGCTCTCAGATCCAAATTTTAACCCCAGCGGCAGGTAGGGGAGGCACGTCCAGGAGTTGCGGCTTGTGAAGCAAGTTCAGTTCCCGGCGGCACATGGAATGGGCGAGAGATCTGCGGTTCGCTGCAAAAATGCAGATCCCTCGCTTCGCTCGGGCTGACAAACTCTAGGTTTACGGAGTAGGCACCACGTTTCTAAATTCGAACGTTCCTAAATTCAAACAAAGGAGCCAGCCGTGTCCGCAGCGCGCGTTATTCCCATGGGCCAATCCGTGTCGATTACTATCGACGACAACTTCAACGCCACGCCGCAAGGCGTCATCGTCCAACCAGGAGATCAAGTCAACTTTCAAAACAATTCCGACGTCTGCATAAACATTCAGTTTGAACCCAATCCTCCGGGCGAAGCGGTCTATCCCAATATGAACCTTGCTGTCGGCGCGCAGTCCTCGAACGGCTTCACGGCACCGTCCTACGATGCCAGCGCGAACTATAACATTTACGTCGGGACGGCCGAACAACCCGGCGGTCCCTATGCTCTCCAGGTGGGTGTAGGCCCGCTGTATATCCAGGTCACCTACGTCAATGGCGAGGGACAATGCTCTCCCGACCCAGCAGTGATTCCCCCGGGTGGCAAACTGAGAATGGTCGAAACCGACCACCACTCCTACAGCGTGGGTTGGAAGGGCGGCAAAAACCCGTTCAATCCGCCCCTAGCCGCGGTCGGCAGCCATAAAGCCGCGTCCGCTGGGGAGTACGAATACACGGTCTCGGAAGGGCCTGCCGAAGGCGGCGGCGGAGGCACGATAATCATTTCGAACTAACGGCAACGGGCTGGGAGCCTTCGAAGAGGTGACAGGTTACGTCCTCGGCGAGGGCTCCCGACTTTGTAGTCCTCCTGCCTTCACAAACATTCCGTGACTAGATCACGGATTCCCCACCTGCCATTCGCGCCCGAAACTCACTCTGCTAAACTTGCCAGTTTCCTTCTTTTGGGTGCGAGGCAATCATGGCGATCAAGGGGGTGGGTGTGATTGGGGCGGGGACTATGGGCAACGGCATCGCTCACGTGTTTGCCCGGGGCGGGTTTGATGTGGTGCTTTGCGATGTGGAACAGCGCTTTCTGGATCGCGGACTGGCTACGATTGGCAAGAACCTGGATCGCGAAGTTGCTAAGAACAAGATTTCGGCTGAAGACAAGACGGCTACTTTGGCGCGGATTTCGGGGGTGGTGGAGCGGGGGCGACTGGTGGAGTGCGATCTGGTGGTTGAGGCGGCTACGGAGAAGTTGGAGATCAAGGCGGAAATTTTTCGCGAACTGGATCGGCTTATGAAGCCGGAGGTAATTCTGGCTTCTAATACTTCTTCGATTTCTATTACCAAGATTGCGGCGCTCACCGGACGCGCCGATCGAGTCATTGGCATGCACTTCTTTAATCCGGTGCCGGTGATGAAACTGGTGGAGGTGATTCGCGGGCTGGCTACTTCTCAGGCTACGTTTGAGACGGTGCGCGAGCTGGCGGTGAAGCTGGAGAAGTTTCCGGTGGAGGTGAATGACGCTCCGGGATTTGTTTCGAACCGGGTGCTGATGCCGTTGCTGAATGAGGCTATGTATGCGGTGATGGAGGGCGTGGCTACGGCGGAGGCGGTGGATGAGGTGTTTAAGCTGGGGATGGCGCATCCGATGGGGCCGCTGACGTTGGCGGATTTTATCGGGCTCGATGTTTGTCTCGATATTATGCGGGTGATGCAGGAGGGGCTGGGTGATCCTAAGTATAGGCCTTGTCCGCTGCTGATCAAGATGGTGGATGCGGGGTGGTTAGGACACAAGAGTGGCCGCGGGTTTTATCGGTACTCGTAGGAATATCTCTTAGCGCTTAGCCTTTAGCTATTAGCTTGAGGCTCTCTAATACCGGGATTGCGAGATACGACATAATGACGGGCTTCAACGAAGTTCTTCCTGAGCGTAAGGCCGGTGGAGATGGATTTTATTATTCGCTCGCGGTAGCGTTGGGCATGCTGGCAGGCTGGGTCAATATCAAAGTCGGCGATTTGCTTCTGACGGCGATGGTGGTGCTGGCGGCTAACATGCTGCTGGGAGTTCTTAGTCCGCGGAAGCCCTGGCGCTGGGTGGTACTGATTGGAGTGTTTGTGCCGCTGTTGGAATGGCTGGCGTTTTCTTACCTGTCTGAAAAGCCGTCGCGGGCGCAGATCTACGAATCTTTTTTGGCCTTCATGCCGGGAATTGCAGGCGCATACGGGGGGGCGATTGGGCGCGGCGTGGTTGATAATCTGTTTGCGAAGAAGTGACACTGCGGGTGGCCCCGCCGCGGAAGACGCAAGGTCCCTCCGCTCCGCTTCGCTTCGGTCGGGATGACAGACCTATTAGGCGAACGGCACATTGGCCCGTGACTGAAACAGTGAATTAGCTGATCTGCTCGACCAGCATCTCTCTGCCGGCCTTATCGTAGAACGTCATAGTCATCCCACCGGTATCCACCGTCCACTTCTCTATCCCGCTCTGCGCCAGGCCCCTGGACATCTCTAAGTAGGTCGTTTCGCGCCGCTCGTGCCGGCCCAGGTGCTGAAGGAACGTCTCGCGTTGACCGGTTGCAGCGACGGGAAGCACCTCGTGAGCCGGTGGGGAGACGACCCTATAGCCGCCCTGCCCGAAGTATTCCGAATGGCCGTCGGCCAGGTAGGAATCGTACCGTTCGATTCCGATCGCATTAAGCGCCCGCACATACTCCGGGAGCGTCCTCGCGCTACCGAGCCGGGCGTGGAGGTCATCGATTTGCTCGATGGTAAACATGACGATGAAAGTCGGGATTCTAGGCCGCACGGAGCGATCGAGATCGCCTGGATTTTCCGACTCCTGATTTGCCGACTCTCGATTTGCCGTTTCTCGATTTGCTCTTTTTGTTCCAGCCGCCCAGATTGAGCGCGACCGCCATGCAGGCGGCGCGCAAGCCGTCAGCCAATGCGGGGTCGACCACGGTGCGGGCCACGACCATGCCTCCTATGGAAAGTGCGGCGATGGCTTGCGCGGTGGTGCGGCGGCTCCGTCCATCCTGGATTAAGCTTCGCTCCAGCACACTCACCATGGCTTTGAAGACGGTCTCGAAGGCGCGCCTGGCATTGACTCCGCTGCGGGCGACATCGGTCGGCAGGGCGACCATGGGGCAAGAGTTCTCGACGTCATCGAAGTGCTGGCGAGAAAGATAGGCGCGGACGACTTGCGAGCCAACATCGGTCGATGACAGATCGACATGGACACCTTCCCAGCAGCTTTTCCACTCTGGGTCGGTGAAGAAGCAGCCCAGCACCTCGGCATAGAGATCGCTCTTGCTGTTGAAATAGCTGTAGAAGCCGCCATGGGTCAGGCCTGCGCCAGCCATGATCTGGTGGAGCGAGACGCTCTCAAAGCCGTGGCGATTGAACAGGCGGCGTGCGCTGTCGATGATGCTTCTCTTGACGGCCGCGCGATGTCCGGCGGGGTATGGCATTTGAGCCTCCTTGTATCTCGTGCGAGAAAGTATGCCTTGGAGGGGTGCAAGATTCCAGCTAAATATCCGACGAAATATTATCTTGAACATATTTTCGCAGGATGCTCTTATGCGGAGGCAGGTGGGACGCAGAAGGGTACGCTCAATTTGCCAAACCGATCACCACAAAGGGCACTAAGGTTCACCAAGGAAAAGCTTCAGGACGGCGAAACTGACTTCGAGAACAAAGACAGCTAGGACAACGATAGCGAGGACAGATAATGACGATGAACATGAGCGACAGAACAAATCCGGAGACGCTGGAGCGTGGGATTACGCGGCGGCAAGCGGTCGCTGGGGTTGCGATGGTATTCGGTGCTTTCACCCTGAGCTCGACTAAGGCTTGGGCCGCGGCGGGAGCGGAAGACGAGATTTCTCACACGGCGGAAGCCATTCACCAGGAGCCGGTTATCAAAGCGAGCCGGAAGCGCGTCTACGAAGCGCTCACCGACGCCAAACAGTTCGACAAGGTCATACAGCTCAGCGGAGTCATGCAAACCATGCATCTTGGAGACAAGCCCGCCGAGATCAGCCGTGAAGCGGGAGGCGCATTTGCGCTTTTCGGCGGGTACATCACGGGTCGGCACGTGGAACTGGTGCCGAACGAGCGCATCGTGCAGGCCTGGCGGGCCGGCAGTTTTCCTGTGGGCGTCTATTCGATTGCGAGGTTTGAGTTGGTGGAGCAGGGCTCTGGGACGAAGATCGTGTTTGACCATACGGGCTTTCCCAAAGGCGACGCTGAGGTACTGGCTTCGGGATGGAAGGCGCACTATTGGGAGCCGCTTGGGAAATTGTTAGCTTAAGCTGAAGTTTTTCGAACTCTTTGCCGATGGGCCACGCAGAGGAGGGTCCTCCATGAAAACTGCGTGGCGTCCGCTTGCGCGTGCTGTCTTTGGGCCGTTGTTCGTTCCCGGTCTCGTTCTTAATCTTGTTCTTGCTCTCGTTGGTTGCAGCGGCAATACGTCGGTTCCCGCGCCGGCGGCACAGGCTGCTGCGATACGGAACTATAGCGGCACGGCTTCGGTGGGCGACTTTCTAACCATCTCCATCAATTCGACCGCGAATACGATCACTTACAAGAACTACACCAATGGCGACACGGGCACCGTTCCTTACATCGTGAATGCGAATGGCACATACGCAATTACGGACCCGAACGGAAACTTGACGGCGGCATATGAAGTGCCGGGATCGGTGCTGATAATTGAGACTCAGAAATCAGGGATGGGCCACAGTACGCCTGCGCTGGTGACAGCAATCGAGAGCACGCCGGCCTCGATCGCCACCTTTGCCGACCAAAACTTCAATTACATTCAGTTCCGCACCTCATCGGGCGGACTTGGCCTGGGCACAATCAGCGTGGATGCGCAGGGCAACATTACGAATGATGGTTACTGGCCCTACGGCGAACTCCAGCAGACGGCGGACTTGTTTGAGGGTGGAACCTTTACCGCCTCCAGCATTCAGGAGGACGTTTCCGGAGACTTTTTCACGATCACGGAGGGCAACGGTTCTACCAGCACCGCTTTCGGTACCGAGAATGGCTTCTTTGCCGTGGACACGGCGAATGGGACAATTCTCGGACTGCCGAAGGCGTCCTCTAAAACTTTCAGCTCGACTCATGCCGGTAGCTATACGGCGATCTTCTACGAGAAGCCGAACGCGCAGATGACTCAGAATGGCGAGAGCGGAACGCCGGTGGAGGGGAATGCCACGGTGACGATCTCGGCGAGCGGACTAGTGACGATCACCGGCAGCAACAACAACACTCTGGCCAGCGGCACGCTGGCGGCGGTTGCGGACACTCCGTACCTCTACGATGGGACGGCCAACACGCTATCCGATCCCTGTTTCGGCATGTTCACGATTCGGACAGCCACCGCGAACTCGCAGCAAGACGTGTTTGTTTCGTTCCAGGGTACCGCGGTGATTTTTGCCAGTTTCCAGACCGCGCTGCCCTTTCAGGCCAACGGCAATGGCACGTATACGTACTTTTACGGTGTCGGCGTCGAGTAGCAGCCGATGCTTGTTGGGTTGAGATGTTGCCTGAGAATCGCGGCGATCTGAGTTGTTGGTTACTGTAAAGTGGACGGGCGGAAATGCCCGTCGCTCCATTCTGCCCGGCCGTTGGATCGAAGGTACTGGATAGGAAAAACTGTTGTTGTTTCCACAGTTGGTGGGCGTAAGCTACGAAGCTATGGGAGTTTCGGTAGCGGTGCTGGCTAGCGGGAGTCGTGGGAATTGTTCGCTGGTAACGACGAGCACAACGCGCATTCTGGTGGATGCCGGACTCTCCGGGCGCGAGACTTTTAAGCGGCTGCGGGCGCTGGCGGATGGTAATCACGCTGGTCATAGTCATGCTGGTGATAGTAACGATCGTAGTAACGACCGTAGTAACGACCGCAGTAATGACCGGGGCGACGAAATTTCCGCCATCCTGATTACGCACGAACACTCCGACCACGTGGCGGGGTTGCAGCGGCTGGCGTGCAAGTTGAACGTTCCTGTTTTTTTGACCGCGCCTACGCATCATGCCTGGAGCCGCGCGGTGCGCGACGCCGAGGGCGCGATTCCTGAGCTGCCGAAGCTGGAACACTTCTCTGCCGGACGCGGCTTTCGGGTGGGCGATATTGAGGTTATGCCGTTTACCATTCCGCACGATGCGGCCGATCCGGTGGGGTTCACGTTTCGCGCGGAGGGCGTAAAGATCGGCTTTGCCACAGACCTCGGATATCTGCCGGCGAGCGTGCGCGATCACCTGCGCGGCTGCAACGTGCTGGTGATGGAATCGAATCACGATGTGGAGATGCTGCGTTCGGGGCCGTATCCGTGGTCGGTGAAGCAACGGGTAATGAGCCGGGTGGGGCACCTGTCGAATGAGGCACTCGCGGAATTCTTCTCCAGCGACTATGATGGAGGAGCCGAGTATCTGGTTTTGGCACATTTATCTGAACAGAATAATCATCCCGAAATCGCGCGAGCGGCGGCAGAACAAGCGCTTGGCGGTAGTCTGGGGCTGTGGCACAACCGTGTGCTGTTGGCAAGCCAGACGGAAGTTCTTGCACCCATCCGGTTGTGACCGCTTAGGCGGGGTTACTCTCTCATATACCGGTTTAGGCTCTTATGCCGGGTTGCCCTCTTATGAATGAGTGTGTGGAACCGATGGTAGGGAAAATTCTTGCGGGTTGGCGCTACGATATTTCCGGGCTGGCTCCGGAGATGCGTGGCGATTATGAGGCGCATTTCGCGACCTGCGAGCGCTGCCGGAGCCGGCAGAAGATTCATCGCGTCATAGATATTTCGCTGATCGTGCTGGCGTCGGCTTCGGCAGCGGTGTGTTTGCTGGCGTTTGCGGTGATACGGTATTTCGGGCCGCGGCATGCGTTCTGGCTGGAGGTGGGCGCACTGGCGGGCTTTGGGTTATCGGCGTTGATCTGGCTGGTGGTGGCGGTAGCTACTCCGGCGCCTACGGTAGTGGTGGATGCGGCGAAGCTGGGGGCACGGCACGTGCATGACCACCTGCCGGCGGAGATACGCGAGCGGTTGCCGGAAGAGATACGAGTGAAGCTTACGGGGTCGTAAGGGAAGCTTCGATTAAGTGTCCGCAGAGAGCTTGAACCACAGGGGTCACAGAGGACTGCTGACCCTAGTCAGACTTCCTAAGGGCTGCAAGTTAGTTCGACGTATGATTTGTTAGTTCGAAGCTAATTAGTTGGGTCTAGTTATTTGAGTGTACTTTTGCTTCAAGCTTTTGCGTTAACTATGATGAGATTCTCGCGTGAAATTCTAGCACTTCTATTGCTATCAGCGCTGCTCGTGGCGACGGGAGCCTGGGCAGAAGGTAATCATTGGTCAGGGCTATCTAACGATCGCCTCTCTGATGAGCATCCTCCGGCTTGCCACGCCAATGGCTCGCAGAATCTTAATGGATCGCAGGTTCCGCATTCTCCGCGGCCGGCGAGCGGGCGGCACGAATGTTGCCTTACCGGTCATGACGTGGCCACGGTGCAGGTTTCTTATGGCCTTCCACCATTGGGCGCGGTTCAACGCGTGACCGTTCAGGGCGCGGCCGAACTTAACGCACGCTTTTTTGACGGTAAAGATCCTTCGACGTTCCACTCCGTTGACCCTCCTGGTGTGACTTCGCTGCGCATTTAGCCTCCCTCTTACTGCTGGTTTACCGCGGATCGAAAAACTTACAATCCAAACTTTTTTGACGCGTGTGTATGAGGAGTGGTGACGTGCGCCGTCTGGTTCTTACTATCTGCGTTATTACTCTAGGGGCAGCTTCCGCGCTAGCTCAGGAAGTGGTCGCCGAAAGCAATGAGTCAATAGACAATCAATCGATAGGCAATCAGTCAGTAGACAATCAGTCGAAACAGAAAACAGGCCTGTCTGACATGAACACGCAAAGCGTCAACACGCAGAACATCAACACGCAAAGCATGGACATGCCGGGCATGGAGATGTCGACTGCGGAGCAGGATTGGATGCCATCGCCTCACATTAGTTCAGGTACGGGATGGCAGCCGGCGGCTACGGCTGAACCTATGTGGATGATGTCCGAGGGAGCATGGGAGGTAATGGCGCATGGGGTGGTGTTTGTGGATTACAACCAGCAGGGCGGGCCGCGCGGCGAGGGCAAGGCGGAGTCGGTGAATTGGCTGATGACCATGGAGCAGCATAAATTGGGACGTGGCAGCATTTTGTTTCGCGAAATGTTTTCCGCGGAGTCGCTGACCGCGCCGCATCCGGGGTTCCCGGAATTATTTCAGACGGGCGAAACCTATCATGGACACGCGCTGGTCGATCATCAGCATCCGCATAATGTTTTTTCTGAATTGGCTTTGTATTACGCGCGGCCGATTACAGTTCCGGCAAAAGGCGGATTGGCGTGGGAGTTTTATGGCGCTGCTGCGGGGGAGCCGGCGCTCGGTCCGGTGGCTTACATGCACCGCGCTTCGGCGTCAGAGTTACCGATTGCGCCTCTGTCGCATCATTTGCAGGATTCGACGCACATCAGTTTTGGAGTTATTACGTCGGGACTTATTATTAGCCGGTTCAAGATCGAAGGCTCGGTGTTCAATGGGCGCGAGCCGGATGAGAAGCGCTACACCATACAGCTGGCGCCGCTTGATTCGTGGTCGGCGCGTTTGAGCGTCGCGGCTTCGCGCAACTGGACGGCGCAATATAGCTATGGCCGGCTGGAGCATCCGGAGGCGCTTGAAGCGGGCAGCCAGCGGCGGCAGACGGCTTCGGTGGAATATGTGCGGCCGTTTGCCGGGGGATTTTTTGGCAGAGGATCGTGGGCGACGTTGGCGGTTTGGGGACGCGTGCACCAGGTGTTTGACGATCACAATCTGAATGGGTATTTGCTGGAGAGCACGGTTAATTTCAAATTGCGCAATTATGCGTTCACGCGGATGGAGTTAGTCGACAAAGATGAATTATTTCCCGATAATCCTCTGCTTCCGAGCTTTCGGATTGGAGCTTACACCTTTGGGGGAGCGCGGGATCTTATTCAAAGCCGGCTTTGGCAGGTGGCGCTGGGCGGGGACGTTACGTTTTACTCGAAGCCGGCGGCGCTGAATTCCTCGTATGGAAACGAGCCGATCTCGTTTCAGGTGTTTATTAGAATCCGACCTTCTTTATCCCATCACGATCACTAAAAGCACTTTGAAGAAACAGTAGGCTTGAGCGATTTTATTTGCTGGGGGCGACGGTCGCCGGGCCCGTCAGGCCTTTGACGTTGTCCACAAGCTTGGACATGGTCTGGTCGAAGTTCTTGCGCCCTGTCGCTTGACGGACCCACGGCTGCACAGGCTCGGCGAATGTCCAAAGCACGGTATGTGTCTGCGGATCGAGGACCACCAGGCGAAGCTGTGGATTGATCAGGACAACAAAATTAGTGTTGAAGATCAAATCGGCGTCAGCCGGAGCTGGTACCAGCTCATATCTTCCCCAATCTTTCATGTGCTCATAAAGCACGTTGTAGGTCAGGTTCGGCACTCCGAAGATGATGTCGGCGGTGCTTTCGCTGTTCGAAATAAACACTCTCTTGCCGGTGAGGACTTGTGTGGGAATTGGAGCCGCGGGCGGATCGGGAACTTTCTTCGCGTCCGCGAGCGGGATGGCTAATAGCACTATGGCGGCGAGAAAAATGATCGAGATTCGGATCATACTGCGCATGGTTTCTCCTCTTCAACCTTATTAGAACTAAGAACAGATCGTGGCGTTTTTCCGGCTCGTTGTATGATCCAGTGATGTAGGGGGCCGAGCTTTGAGCATACAGGATGAGCAGGAACTGCTTTCTCTCAAGGCGGCGGGTCGCGTTGTTCGCCTGGTGCTGGATGCCATGAAGGCCGAGGTGCGGCCGGGCGTGACCACGCGCCATCTGGATGAAACCGGCGCGCGGGTTATGCAGGAGAACGGAGCGCGATCGGCTCCCTCGATGGTGTACAAGTTTCCCGGCGCCAGTTGCATCAGCTTGAACGATGAGGCGGTGCACGGCATTCCGGGTGAGCGCAAGCTGCTGGAAGGCGACCTGGTGAAGCTCGACGTGACGGTGGAAAAAGACGGATTCATGGCCGACGCTGCCATCACGGTGGCGGTGGGCCGAGTGAACTCCCAGGCGGAGCAGTTGATGGAGTGCGCGGAGCGGGCTTTTCACAAGGCGATGCTGGTGGCGCGGGCTGGATTCCGGATATTCGAGATCGGAAAGATGGTGGAGCGTGAGGTGCGGAAGTCGGGGTTCTCGGTGGTTCGGGAATTGGGTGGGCATGGAATTGGGCGGACCATACATGAATCGCCGCATGTGCCGAATTATGCGGACCCGCACGCGCAACAGATCATGAGTGAAGGCCTGGTGATTACCGTTGAACCGATTATTTCGAGCGGCTCGGGGCGGGTGTTTACCGATAAAGATGGCTGGACGGTGCGGACGGGAGATCGCTCGCTCTCGGCGCACTTTGAGCATACTTTGGTGATCACTTCGGGGGCGCCGATTTTGCTGACGGCTGGTTGAGCCGCGAGCAATCACTACAGGTCGTTATTGCAGATCAACGGCCTGCGCCAGGCGGAAACTGAGGTGGCGATCGATGGCAAACTCTATGTCTTTGTCTTTCTTATCTCTTTCGACGGCATACCGGGCCGTGCCACTCTCGTCAGAAGGAATGCTGCCAGAAGCGTGTCGTTCCTCGCGTATTACTCCCTTAGCGAAGATACTTGATGTCTCAATCGCGACCACCTTGCCGCCCACGTTCAAACTCACCAGCACAATACGGAGGTAACCCGGTTCAGATGAGCCGTCGCGAGAGGAGTCGCGCGCCGAATCGCGAGAGCCGTCGCCCGAATTCCCCTGCACGCCGTCCTGCCCGCCTTGGGCTGAACTGTCACCGAAACTCGCCGAAGCTTTTGCTTCGAGCACGCGGCCGGTTGCAGTCGTGCCTCGGGCCACAACAGTCTCGCCGTCGACTATGATCGGTTCGTCGACGATGGCAGTGAACTTATCGCCGGCATGCGCCGACGCGCTCGACAGTCCCGTTTGCAGCCGCACCGGAATGGGCGTTCCCTCGGGCAGTTTCGTGCGCGAGGGCAAGATTCTGCTTGGCGAGATTCCGCCGGCAGGCGGTTGGCGATCGAAAGGCAAGCTTTGCGATTCCGGGGCACCCGACGGCTTGTCATCCGGAGGGCGTCGACAAGCGCAGAGCAGACTCAGGGTCAGCAGAACCATTGTCGCCAGAACAAGCTTGCAGTCGCTGCCGGAGTGATTGGGCTGAGACGCCATGTTCGCCTGTATCCATTGCCAGTGTACGGCAAAGAAGGCAAACGGGCGGACAGGGTTTTATCGCGGGGCAGGAGTTCGCGCCAGGCCGGTGGCGTCCGGCCTGGCGTGACCCTGGTCACAGAACAGCGTGCGATTATTTGATCGTGTACTCGTAGGGAATGGCAAATAGCTCATCGCCCGTTTCCTGCCCGTAGGGCGGAACGTTGCTGAAAAAGTTGTCAATGTAGAGCACACCGCTGACCACGGTCCCCGAAGTGCCCGAGGGCGTGATGGTTACGTCAATCGTTGCGGTCTCGCCCGGATTGATGACCGCCGGCGAGAACGTTGTCGCCGGATTAATCGACGCCACCCAGACATCACCGGTACTCGAGGTTACCGTTGAGTCGAACGCCTTGCTGGTCGCCTGCATCGTCATAGAAACAGTTCCTGCTGGCGCGCTGCTAGGATAGGGTCCAATCTCATCCGGTGTGGCAGCCCAAAAGCCTGCGGTCACGCGGCCTCCGGGCGGGGTGTAGGAACCGGTTGCGCTTGTGCCAATATTGCTGACAAGATCCGGGTCCCCGGGAAACGGACTGAAATCGAACTCGATCGGCAGGCTGGCAGTTGCCGCCAGCGAGACGCTCAACGTCTCTGACGGAACAAACCAGACGGGTGAACCTACCGTCAGCGGCAGGCTGAGATCGGAGGCCTGACTGAATGGCGCCAGAGCCAGAGTTGTAGAGGTATTCAGCCGCGGGTCGATGAAAAAGTCCTCCGCCTGCAAACCATTGTTGGTGACCGATATCGAGTACGTGTACGCGGTGCCTGCAGCCAGATGATGGCCTGGCGCCTGTGGAAATCCTGCCTCGGCCCTCACCGTGACATTGTTGAAGAGGATATTCCCCGAGTAACGTTGCGACACCTCGTCTCCAACCACGGGGCTGGCGAATTCAGCGATCAGCGTCCAAACGCCGGGCGTTGGGCTAAGCGTCCAAGCTGTGGCCGATAGCGTTTGATTGCCGTTAATGCTGTTCTGACCGTAGCCGAGAGTATCGCCATCCGGACTGACCAGGTACAACCCAACCGGATCGTTCACATCGTTGGTGAGCGACAGATTGGCCGTAACGTTTCGGATGCCCACAGGCACGTTGAATTGGTAGTACTGTATCTCGCCTTCACCAGGACTCCGGCCATTGCCGCCCGTCAGCACGCCGCTGAAGGCTCCGCCCATTCCCGTCTGGACGAGACTGCGCAGCGTAACCGGGATGCTCGTGCCGAAGCCCAGGTTCGATGTCAACAAGATCGAACCCGCCAGATCCCCCGGCGATGATGGATTCGCCACCGCGACCGTCACCGTCTGGCTCGCGCCAGGCGCAAGAGTCAGGTGGTTGGGAGTGATCTTGGCGAACGGGACGTACTGTTCCGTTTCTACCTGCCAAGGGACCACCCCGTTGGTCCCGCCGTCGGCGGCCACATCGCTGAAGATAACGCCGGTCCACGTTCCGGCCACCGGCGAGACAACATCCACGTTGCCAAAGTTGCCGACGCCCTGCGGAAGCGAATGCGCCGCAAACGTGCCATTGGGGTCGATCAGTATCAGCCGCACGCGGGAGTTGTTTCCGTCGGCTGGGTTACCCGGGTAGGCGATGGATGCGTCCAACCGGTCCACGCTCGCCGGGACATTGAAGGTGAACGTCCCGTAATTGTTCGTCAGACCCTGATAATTTACGAACTGCGGACTGCTAGCGTCGTTCAGCGTGATGCTGCCCGTCTGCACGTTCTGGTTCACCCCAAAAGTGCGGCCGCTTAGAGTCACGGTCTGCGGGTTGGCCCCTGTATTGGTGACGGTCACGCTAAAGTGGTTTAGCGTGCCGGGTTTGCCCACTGCGTTCAGCTGATTCGGCGAGACCAATAGAGTGTTGCCGGTCGGCGCCGGCGAGCCGTCGCCTGTCGATATCGATTCGGCCAGCTGGACGGCCTTATAACTGTTCAACAATCCCGCACCCTGCTCGACAGCAGGTGCGCCAAGGTCGCCCGCGGTGCTGATCAGAATTTGCTTGACCAAAGCCGGCGTCGGGGTCGCGCCGCCGTGCGTCTGCCGGTAGGCCTGGATGATAAGCGCCGCTGCGCCTGCCACAAACGGAGACGATTCACTGGTGCCGCCGCTCTCCTCAACATCCGAGGATTGCCCCTTAAAGTTGTCGCAGCCAGAGAACACCGGGCTCGCATCGCAGGATGCGAAGCTCAGATCGCCGGGTGCGACCATGCTGATCGTGCCGCCAGTCTCATCGAAACCGCCAGAGCTCAGCGAGCTGATGTTATTGCTCAGCCAGCCCGACGTCGCGAAGTAATCCGCAGCCGCGTAATTGGTCTGCGCATAAAACTGAAATTGCGTCGATGCGCCAACCCCGATCAGAAGCGGGTCAGTCGCCGGCGAACCAATGGTGTTGGCTGATCCAGCGTCGCCGCTGGAGACGACGACTACCACGCCCGCCGCCACCGCAGCTTCGTCGAACTGCTTGGTTACATCCAGCGACGTGATATCGGGGAACGGGTTCGAGCCGAAGGACTCGTTCAGCACGTTGACATGGTCGGTCTCCACCGCATAGTCGATGGCCTGGAGGAAATTGGACTCCGTAGTGTCCTCAAATGTTCCGAAAACATCGAGTCCCACCAGCGACGAACCCGGGGCCACGCCCTCTATGCGGATGTTGCAGGCGGTTGGATCCGCCTGGGCGCCGAAATCCTGCACGTTATAGGTATGGAGGCCCTGGCCGGCAATGCTGTTGGAATCGAGGAACGCCTCGTCGCCGCTCGTGTCCTGGCCGGGTCCGTCGCCCGAAAAGTCCTGGTAATCGACAAACGCCGACGTGTTATTGGCCCGTATGAAATTGATGTTGTTCGGATCGACGCCGTCGGCGATCCATGCGACCTTCACTCCGGCTCCGCTGATGCCGAGCGAGCGCGCCGTGGGCTGAGATGGGTTGTCCGAATCGGTGTTGGTGAGCGCCAGCCCCTCGGGAGCAAGTTGAGGAGTGGTGGCAGAGCATGCGCCGGGGATCACGTTCGCTGCCAGCAACGGGCTGAATTTCGGCTGGATCGATTTCGCCGACGCCGAAGATTTCGTTGCCTGCGCCGTCTCCTTGTGTTTTGGACGGCGGACGCGGGAGTCAGGTATCACCGCCGCAACCGCCGGGTTAGCCTTCAGCCTGTCTACTTCACCCTGCGACACCCGCGCGGCGAGCGCGTTGACCAGCTTGTAACTTTTTATGTTGACCGCCTGCACCTGCCGGAGTTCATTCATCAAGGGCGCTTGCTCGTCGGCGATCGCATTGGCGCGCCGCAAGTCTTCGCTGCTGCCTGCGAGGGCGTTGGGGTGCTGGCTCTTCAGGATTACGATTACATCCTGATTGACGTTCTTCGAAAGCTGCGCGGCCAGATCGGCCGGCATCTGCGCACGCGCCGTCGTAGACAACACGCTGGCCATCGCCAGGGCGCCAAGTACGAACAGAACTTTCCATAATCGCTGGGTCATCGTGTCCTCCGGGAGAGCATTTTCGCTTTGCGGGGCAAAAAAAGCGGCTCCACTATACCCCGAATTCAGGCCCGCGCATAGTGTGAAAAGATTTTCACAAAGCAGCCACAACGGGCTGGGGGCAGGCCGAGAAAGACGGAGCCGCGATCCTGAGGCTAGAGGAGATTCAATTCTTGCTCGGGCATGCATCACTCAGAACTTCGCCACGAGCGCTGTAGCAACTCAACATTCAATAGATCGAACACCGCGCACAATTCACCGCGCCACCACATCAAACGGCCGCATCATCTCGTTATCTTCATGCTCCAGGATGTGGCAGTGCCAAACATAGCGTCCCGCGAACCCTTCGAAGCGCACGATGATCCGCGTCACCATTCCAGGATGGGCAGCCACCGTGTCTTTCCACCCTAGCTCTCCCGGCTCCGGAGGCATCACCGACGCGGGATACATGAGTTCGCCCTTCGTCCAGTAAGTCGGAATATCGAACTGGCGTCGGTCGAGGATCTGAAACTTGACCAGGTGCAGATGAATCGGATGAGAGTCATCGGTGGTGTTGATCAGATTCCATATCTCAACCGAATCGAGAACCGGATTCTCGGTTACCGGCGTCGACCAGCGCGTGTTATTTAACAACATCTGCAACGGCCGCTGGTTGGGATCCTGTTGTTCGACCAGCGTCAACGCGCGCGTTTTCACGGCTGACGATTCGGGTATTTTTGCAACCGGCCGCAGCGTCTGCGGCAGCGCGCTGTCGTCCTCAGCACCCTTCGCGGCCACGCGAAATTGCATGACGTTCACGTAGTCGTTCTTGAGAATGACGTTACTGCCGGCGTTGCCCGAAAAGTCAATGATGAGGTCGGCGCGCTCCGCCGGCCCCAGCGACAACAGTTTCAACCGCACAGGCGCTGAGAGCAGTCCTTGATCGCTGCCAATCTGGTGAAAGCCTTGACCGCCCAGCATCGGTATCACGGGCGTTTTCCCGCTCGCCATTCTTTCGGGCGACGCTTTTTCTGGCGACAAGGTCAGATGAAAGAACCGGCCATTCGCTCCATTGAGCACGCGGAAACGATATTTGCGCGGCTCCACTTCCAAATAAGGAAAAACTTTGCCGTTTACCAGGATGGCATCTCCGAACACCTCCGGCACCCATGGCGACTTCTCATCGCCCGATACCGGATAGTTCAGTTGCGATTCGAGATCAAAGACGCGGTCGTAGAGCACCAGCGGAATTTCATATTTGCCGCGAGGCAGGTTCAGCGAGTCTTCAAATTCGTCGCGTACAAAGAACGCGCCAAACAGTCCGGCAAAAACATTGAGCCGGTTAATACCCAGGGCATGGTCGTGATACCACAGCATGGTTGCGTCTTGCCGATTGGGATAATGGCAAACCAAAGACTTGCCCGGCACGTACCAATCCTCCGGATAGCCATCGCTTCTCGGCGGAGCTTTGGCGCCGTGCAGGTGCACCACCGCGCGCACTTCAGGCTTCTCCGCCTCCGCGCCGTGGATACTGTGATCGATGGGCAGAAAATGTTTTCCCGGCAACTCATTCACCCACTCCACCAGCAAGCCTTGGCCGCTGCGGGTTTCAAACGTTGGTCCCGGCGACGCAGAAGCAAATCCCCAAAGCCGAGTAGGTTTCATGTCGCGGTGCAATTGACTTTCAAATTGCCGCATGGCGACCCGGTGGTAGGGGAGCTGCACGGCGGGATTCTCTGGACTGGGCCGATGCCCGCTGGGCGCTATGACCTCCGGCAGCGGCAGAGGGTCCACGAACTGTGCCAGCGTACTCGCATTGAGCTGAGTGCGAAACTTGGGCTGCATTTTGTGCGACGCGGCGTAAGCTAAACCCCGTCGCATGGCCATAGCCATCGTCGCCATTCCGCTCTGCGCTAGAAATGACCGCCGTGTGACCGCCAAAGCCGCACTCTCCTTAACCGGTTATGACTTGTCGTCCGCCATGACAAATCTCATTTCAATCTCCACCAGACACCACGAAGGCGAGCATGCAAATTTCATTCTCGCATGCCCGCCCTCGTCTAATCGAATACACCAGTTGCGTTACAGCCCACAGAGCGCTGGATTTTGCTTCCTTCCAGTGTTCGGGTTCAAGCAGAGCGTCGGGTTGGTTCTAACTCCCTTCGCGAAATCGAAATCCTGAACAATGGAATTTGCAATCGCGTCGAACGAACCGTTGCCAATGCGTTCACCACCCAGCCAGTTGTCTTCGATGAAGTGGATGATCGACGTTCTGGTCGGTCACCGTGTGATCGATGAAGTCATGCTTCGCGTATGGCGAGATGACCAGCAACGGCAGCCGTGGGCCATAACCGCAACGGCCCAGAGCATGGGGATTCACTGCCGCCCCCGCGAAGCCAGGCAGCGAGGTTGCCGCCGTGCCGCAGGCGCCCGGCCCGGTAAGAGCATCGAGCGGGCCAGTCGAGGTGTTCACGATGGGCCCGAGCTGATGGTCATACCAGCCGTCGGAGTCATCATATGCGATGATCACGGCCGTGCTGAGCCAGTTTGCATTGTTGGACGGATTTTCCAGGAAGTTGATTGTATTCACGACGAAGGCCTGTTCGTCGATGGGATCGGAGTAACCAGCGTGTGCGTCCTGATAAGCGGGAGCCTTCAGGAAGCTCACAGCCGGCTGATTGCCAGCCTTAACGGCGGCGTAGAAATCCAGAACGTCGTAGTCGTGGTTGGCGGGTCCGGGATTTCCGATCTCAGCGATCGAAGCGGGCCGGGTGTGAGCGGGGTTGGCGATCGAGGGCCAGTACGAAGACAACGAGTGGTGCGGGATGTAATCGGTCTCGTTCTCGCCCGTGATATTCGAGGTATGGCTGCGGTTGCAACCGGTGGTTCCGTTCGGATTCACGATCGACAGATTGAACCCGCCCATGAACGTTCCCCAGGTGATGCCAGCGTTGTTCAAAAGATCGCCGATGGTGCCGCCACCCATGAGAGCCTGGTTGCGAGTCGGACTCGAGCAAACGTCGCCGATCGGATCAGGATCGTCGATATTAGTCAGCGAACCGTCGGGTCCACCGGGCACAAAACTCGAAGTTCCATTCAGAGAAGCGACGACGCCGTTGGTCTGGCCCGACATGAGGTTCATCAGACCAACCGACGAGGGCCCGAAAGTTGTTCCGTAGGAGTTATCATAGGCGATCCCACCGTCGGCGGAGGCCCAGCGGTTCCCGTGTACAACGGAAACAGATCCATCAGGCCGGCGTCGGACGCCTGTTGCTCGGGCTGGTAGGTGATCCTGATCCGAAGTGGCGGCTTGCGTAACATCGAGCCGGAATGGATTGGTCGCGCCCGTGCCGTTGGCGGGGTTCAGATTCGGGTTCGCGGTCAGAAGAGTCGACGTATACCCGTTAACGTTCGCCGTCTGGGGGTCAGCCGTGAACACGTTCTCACCCGGCAGATTCGCTGCGTTGGGATAGGTTCCGAAATAGTGATCGAAGGAAATGTTCTCGTTGAAAATCACCACGATGTAGCAAATCGGCGTGGCGGTGGTGACTCCGTTGGGACATAGGGTTGACGTTGCCGGCTTGATTACCTGGGTTGCCGGTTTGATAGGCGAGGCGAATGCGGGAGCAACGGTCGGTCCCAGGGTAATGGCCATCGTCAACAACCAAGCCATTGCCCGTCGGAAATTGGCGAAGCGTTCCTGATGTTCGTTCATGCGTAGTTCCCCATTTTTTCTTCTTCGATTTATTTTTTCGATTGCCCGGCGCAGAACCCACAGCTCTGGCCGCACGGCGAGACTGGCGAGGAGAATAGGCGGGCAATGTTGCCCCACCATGACGGTAGTGTTAAGGATTGGTGAAAAACTGGAGCTGTTAGGACTAACCTTTAGGAGAATACGGTTGCGAATTAATCCCTTTAGATGACTAGCTCTTCGCCAGCATGCTTTCAGGCAACGATAAGCAACGACTGAAACGATGAACGATAATCGTGGGCAACGATAACGATACTGTTAGGCGACGATACTCTTCGGAGCACGCAGCCGCCGGTAGAGCCGGAGATAATCGTCGACCATTCGCCGTGCCGTGAAGCGCTCGCGCGCGCGATTGTAGGCGCGCGTCCCATAGAGCCGAGCCATGTCGCGGTCTCCATCCAGTTGGGCGAGTACTTCGCTCAGGCTCTCCGCGTCGTTGCGTTCGAAATACAACGCGGCATCGCCCCACATTTCGCGATACATTTCGGTGTCATTCGCCACCAGCGCGCAGCGCGAAAACGCCGCCTCAATCGAGGCTAATCCCGTAGGCTCATATTGCGAGGTCGCGGCAAAAATTGTTGACTTACTGTAGAGCGTCCGCAGTTGAGATTCCGTCTGCGCCCCCTTCACCGAAATATCATGTTGCCCGGTGGCGACGCGCACATCGGCGCGTATCGGCACGGGCGGCGCGGGAATCGGATTGTCCGCTCCCACGATGCACACCGGCAAGCGATGCGTGTGCTGCGTCAGCAACGCCACCTGCTTGCCCGAATCCCACAGCCTACCGATCGCCAGCACCGACTCTTCCTTGGTGACAAAGGGATTGAAATAAATCGGATTGCGTCCCGGCGGGATGATGCAGCCTTCGAAATCGCCGCCATAGGCCAGGCGCAGCAACTCGCCCATCCAGCGCGAAGTGGTGACCACGGCATCGGCGCGCTTCAAACCTGCCATTATGGTTTTGCGATACCACTTGATCCATGCCGAGACAGCCGGCTCGTGCCCGTGAATGCTCAGCCACCAGGTAATCACATCGCCGTGCGCCACCACCAGCCGCGGCGTGGCCACCGGCAGCGCGCCAAAACTCAGCTGATTCAAATGCAAAAAATCAGGACGCGTGTCGTGAATAATGGCGCACAGATAATCCTGCGCCGCCTGCAAATCCAGCTCACCTTCCTGCATCCAGTCAAGCCGAAAAGCCGTGGGATGGTATTCGAGCCCATGCAGTCCGTCCATCCAGGCAATCTGATGCGGGAGCGGAATTTCTCCAAAGCTGACCAGCGTAACCTGAGCGCCCTGCGTCACCAGGCCGGTGACGAGTTCGCGCGCATAAGTCCACACTCCGCTGAAAGTATCAGCCGTCACCAATACTCGCACAGAACCCCCCGGAGCAAGGGATGGGAGTTACCCTCGGTCCAGCCTACCTTACAGTTTATGGGCGAAGGCGGATAGGAGAAAAGAGTTTTCTTGGATTTTCCTCCTCTGGGCCTCAAACGCCCGGCCCGGGCAGTCTGGCGGTGTCACAGTCTGCCCAAAATGCCGCTGTAGAGACGGGGCCTGCCCCGTCTCGCATCCGCCCGACATCGGTCCAGAATGGGAAAAGCATGACTTTTGCACGCTTGCGGAAAACTCGATGTTGCGCTTGATTTTGGGTGTGATTTCAGCGCGGCTTTCAGCCGCTGAGGTTCGTGGCCCGCCGGCAATCGAGTTTTTCAGCACACTGTTTTAGCCGCAGAGGCTAATCCACTGGGATAGTCCCGCCCCAGCCCTCACTCCACCCGGCAAACCAACACCTCAGCATTCCGGTAAGGACAAGGCAAGCCGGCCGCTCCCGGCGCCTGCAAAACCACCCAATCCACCCCAAACTCCGCCTTTAAACGCAAGAAGTCCGGCCGCCGGAAACCGCTCCACCCCTGCTGCGCTTGGACTTCGCGCAGCCAGCGCGGCGCAAGGTTAGGCACACGCGCGGCCATTCCAGCATCCTTCACGGCATCCGCCAGCACGCTGCGCTCTGCCAGCGCGCGAAATCCGTGGTAGTCCTCGCCGGGCAATTCCATATAATGCGGATCAATCGCAAACTGGCTATCGACGGGCGTGTTGCGGCTGATCCAGCGGAATGCCGCCACCCATGCATTTTCATTCGCCAATGCCCCCGGCAATTCCAGGTGTGGAGTAGCCGGATACATCTGGCGCTGCGCATAAAACATTCCCCCACTCAACGGAACGAACAGCAAGAACCAGCGCAGCACCTTTTTTTTAAGCACGTACTGCCCGAGTAATCCTCCCGACAGCAGTACAAACAACAGGTAAACAAGGTGCAGAAAGCGCATAGGCTCGAGCGGGCGAAGACGCTCCAGCTGCGCTGGCAACAGCATAATCAGCGCCACGGCCAACTGGAACACGCCAAAATACACGAGCCGCTCGGAGACCCACGCCAGAATCGGCTCTTGCCGGTTCCTGGCCAGCGTTCGAAACCACCAGAGCAGCGCCAGTGGAGCAACCACGCCCAGCCACTCGTACCAATGCCAGCGCAGCACAAAGTAAAACGAGCGCGTGGAGGCTGCCCGCCGCCAAGCAGCCGATGCCGGCTCGAAAACCCATCCGAGTGGCAACAGCAGCGCCGCCCAGCTCCCATCAATCCGTCGCCGCACGTTGGCTGGCGGCTGCGTCGGCTTCCACGGCAGAAATAAGCAATACGACGCGCCAAACGCCGCCATGATGACATGCAACAAGAACGCCGCCACCAGCAGCCCGCTCATCAGCACCAGCCGCCCATCCAGCACAGCTACAATCGCAGCAAGGATCAGCCCCGTGGCCAACGTCCGCGGATGCAAATACTGGTCCGTCAATGTCAGCCCGGTGCCCGAGACCGGAAGGGTCAGGAGGACTGCGACCAGCGTTACTGCCGCCCACTGCGCGTGCGCCTCAGCGAAGCATCGCCGGCTGATTCTCCAGCAGCCCCACAAAATCAGAAACGTTGCGCCCAGCTGCCAAAATAAAATTCCCCATTCCAGCGGGATGCGTGTCCATCGCAATGACAGCGCAATCAGCTTGTCGTATACAGTCGCCTGAAACTGCACTCGGAAAAAGTCCGCGTCGTGGGGAAATAAAGAAGGGTTCAGATTGCGCTTGATCGCGGCCAGGTAGAAGGCATCATCCTCCAGCCCCGGATGGTATCCCTGCACGAGAATGGCAAATGCCGAGAGCAGCGCGAGAAACACCCAGCGCAAACTTTGCCATGAGCCCAGCCCTGAAGCTCCGCCGCGTACTGCGAGTTCGTTCGGCAACGTTAGCCGCCGGACCGGCCGCCGCCAACATTCGGGCTGTAATACCGCGTATCGAGACCCGGCTCCAGGCAGCGGCCCTTGCGGTTGAAAATCCGAAATCGCGCCAGCCCCATTTTCTGCAACCGAAACTGCACCGACGTAAGCAGCACCCCCAGCCCATACTGCACGCTGCGGCGGAAATTAATCGAAGAAGCTTCCGGAAAATATTTCGTCGGGCATGAAACTTCGCCCAGGCGGAACCCGAACATCACACACTGCGCCAACATCTGGTTGTCAAACACGAAATCGTCCGAGTTCTCGAGCAGCGGAAGATCGTGCAGCACCGTGCGGCTGAAGGCGCGATATCCAGTATGATATTCCGACAGCTTTGCGCCCAGCAGCGTGTTCTCGAAAAGCGTCAGGAAGCGGTTAGCAAGATACTTCCACCCTGGCATGCCGCCCTGCCGCGCCTGCCCTCCCAGAATGCGCGATCCGAGCACGACGTCATAGACGCCATAAGCGATCATGCTCGCCATAGGGGTCACCAGCAGCGGCGTGTATTGATAATCGGGATGCACCATGATAACCACGTCAGCGCCCGCGGCCAGAGCCTCGCGGTAGCAGGTCTGCTGATTGCGTCCGTAGCCGTAATTACGATTGTGCACGAACGATTGCAGGCCAAGCTTGCGCGCAATTTCAACCGTGCGATCGGTACTGTGGTCGTCGACAAGAATGCGTATGTCAACCATGTCGGGCAATTCCCGCACCGTAGCTTCCAGCGTCTTTTCCGCGTTATAGGCGGGCAACACGACGGCAATGCGCTTGCCGTTAATCATGCGATCTTGCCCTCAGAGTAAGCTGCCCAAATCATACCCGGAAACGACCACTTCCGTAACTGCCCGTGTGGCAATGTTGGTAAACTATCGAACAACGTCGCCGCGCCGAAAGTTCGTGCTCTTGAACTATAGGCAGCCGGCAGACGCAACGACAATATGCCACCTCGCACTCTATTCGACAAAATCTGGGACGCGCACCTGGTCGCCGCTCCCGAAGGGCAGTCAGCCCTGCTCTACATCGATCTGCACCTGGTCCATGAAGTCACTTCGCCGCAAGCCTTCGACGGCTTGCGCGCCAACGGACGCCCTGTGCGCCAGCTTCTGCGCACCGTGGCCACTGTCGATCACAATATCCCAACCACGCCTCGCGGCCTCCCAATCGCCGACCCAATAGCTGCCACTCAAATTGAGGCCCTGCAGAAAAATTGCCGCGACTTCGGAGTGCCGCTCTTTGACATGGATTCCGCCGACCAGGGCATAGTGCACGTCATCGGCCCGGAGCTCGGCATCACGCTGCCAGGGATGACCATCGTCTGCGGTGACAGCCATACTTCAACCCACGGCGCCTTCGGATCGCTCGCCTTCGGCATTGGAACCTCCGAAGTCGAGCACGTGCTGGCAACCCAGTGTCTGCCGCAGAAAAAGCCGAAGGCGATGCAGATCCTCGTCAAAGGAAAGCTGGCCGAAGGGGTTACCGCGAAAGATCTGGCGCTCGGAATCATTGGCCAAATCGGCACCGATGGCGCTACCGGTCACGTAATCGAGTACGCGGGCGAAGCTGTACGTGGCTTGTCAATGGAAGCCCGCATGACGCTCTGCAACATGAGCATCGAGGCGGGAGCGCGCGCCGGATTGATCGCTCCCGATAACACGACGTTCGAGTATGTCTGCGGTCGCCGCTTTGCTCCGAAGGCAATAAATTGGGAAGTAGCGCTTTCGTACTGGCGCACGCTGGCCAGCGATCCCGGAGCCAGCTTCGATCGAGTAGTCGAGATCGACGCCGCATCGCTCGCGCCCTTCGTCACCTGGGGAACGAATCCCGGAATGGTGGTCGCCGTAAACGCGAGCGTTCCTGAATTAAAGAGCTTCCCGCAAGAGGCCGACCGCCGCGCCGCCGAACAGGCCCTCGCCTATATGGGCCTCGATTCCGGAACTCCGATCGAAGCCATTGCTGTCGACCGTGTATTCATCGGGTCCTGCACCAATTCGCGCATCGAAGACCTGCGGTCCGCGGCGCGCGTGGCAAAAGGCCGGCATGTGAATCCCAAAGTACGAGCGATGGTGGTGCCAGGCTCGCAAGCGATCAAGCGCGCCGCCGAGCAGGAAGGCCTGCACCGCATCTTTCTGGATGCCGGATTCGAATGGCGCGAATCAGGATGCTCGATGTGCCTCGGCATGAATCCCGATATTCTGCTGCCAGGAGAGCGCTGCGCCTCGACCAGCAACCGCAATTTTGAAGGACGCCAGGGCCGCGGAGGCCGCACGCACCTGGTCAGTCCGATGATGGCGGCCGCAGCTGCAATCGCCGGACACTTTACCGATATAAGAAATTGGAAATTTCAGTAGTCAGGACAATGGAGCGACGGGCGTCGCGCCCGTCTTGCGTGCGCCTCCAGTAGGCAAGGCCGGGTGAGGACGCCCGGCGCTCCACGGACAAGGGGCTAAGAACCATGCAACCGTTTCGCAAGCACACCGGCGTCGTTGTCCCGCTAGACAAAGTGAACGTGGACACCGATCAGATTATCCCCAAGCAGTTCTTGAAGCGCATCGAGCGCACAGGATTCGGCCAATTCCTCTTTTACGACTGGCGCTTCTCCGGAGACGGAACCAAGATTGCCGATTTTGTCCTGCATGATCCGCGTTATGCGAAAGCCTCGATCCTCGTCGCCGGCAAAAACTTCGGCTGCGGTTCCTCGCGCGAGCACGCCGTCTGGGCCTTGATGGATTACGGCTTCCGAGTGATCATTGCATCGTCATTCGCTGACATCTTCGCCAACAATAGCCTAAAGAACGGCCTGCTGAACGTCCGGCTAAGCGAAGAGCGGGTTGCGGAGATCACGCAACGCGCGAAAGAAATCGACCATTACCCACTAAGCGTCGACCTCGAAAATCTCCGTATCGAAGATGGTCGGGGATTCGCCGCGACCTTCACTATGGATGAATTCTCCCGTCATTGCCTGCTGAACGGATTGGACGACATAGGCCTGACGCTGCAGCACGAGGCCGAGATCGCCGCCTATGAAGCAACCCATCCAGTGCGCGCGGAGATGAAAGCCATCCTTGCCCATCCCGCTACCCTACGGACGTTCTAAGTTGTACACTTCTGAGTTTGCGCGCAAGCGGACCTGTGCCCTCATACCGAATCGGAGTACGTGCGTGAAGAATTGTTTTTTGGTCTTCGTCGTTAACCTATTACTATTTTCCGCAAGTCACGCTCAAACTGCTAATCCCGAGGCCGCCGCTCCCAAGCAACTCACCATCGAGCAGATCTTCTCCGAGGGGGGAGTCACGGGGCGCTCTCCAGAGTCGATCAAGTGGAGTCCGGACGGCACCAGAGTTTCTTTCGTGCAGCGCGATGACGATGGCGACCATGGCGAGCTCTGCTACGCCGACGCGTTGACCGGCGAACGATCCATACTGGTCAGCGAGGCGAAACTATCGCAGCTCGCTCCTCCTCTGAGCAAACTGCGCGACGAGCGCGAGATCGAGCGCGTGACTCGCTATCACATCGCCGCCTACTCGTGGTCCCCCGATTCCAAACACCTTCTCTTCGATTCGCATGAACAGCTTTGGTATTACAGCCTCGATACAGGCACGGCCGTGCCGCTTACCTCATCTCCTGACCCCAGCACAGACCCGAAATTCTCCCCCGACGGCAAGCGCCTCGCCTACGTGCGCAAGCATAATCTCTATGTGCATCCCGTCAGCGGTGATGAGGGCGAACGTCTGCTGACGCGCGACGAAAAGGAGAAGGATAAAAACAGAGACAGGGAAGGCGAGAAAGAAAAAGAAGACAACATACTGAACGGCGAAGTCGACTGGGTCTACGCTGAGGAGCTCGAAGTGCGCAGCAATTATTTCTGGTCGCCGGCAGGGAACGAAATCATCTTTCTGCAGATGGACGAGACCCGCGTCCCCACCTATCCCATCACCGACTGGTTGCCGACTCATCCCCGCGTGGAGCAGGAAAAATATCCGCAGCCCGGAGACCCGAATCCCAGCGTCCGCCTCGGAATCGTCGGCAGCAACGGCGGCAAGGATAAGGTGCGCTGGATCAAGCTCACCGATGAGGACGATACCTATATACCCCGCTTCGGCTGGATTCGCGAAGACTGGGCGTGGGCTGAGGTCCTGAATCGCAGCCAGGATTTGCTGGACCTTTATTTCATCGATACGAAATCAGGCAAGTCGCGCAAAGTGCTGACCGAAGGGGCTCCGGGTGCGTGGGTCAACGTGAATGACGACTTTCGCATTCTGAAATCCGGCAACCATTTTCTGTGGACAAGCTGGCGCGACGGCCACACCCACATTTATCTCTACAGTTTCAACGGCGCCAATCCGCTCGCTTCCGATGCCAAACTCGGGCGCCAGCTCGAAAGCGGAGACTATGAAGTGATCGCTGTGAACGGGGTCGATGAAGCATCGGGCATTGTATTCTTCACCGCCAATAAAGGAGATCCGCGGCAGGAGAAAGTTTTTTCGGTGAAGCTCGATGGGTCAGGGATGCAAAGCATCTCGCCGGAAGAAGGAAACTACACTGCCAGTTTCGCGGGTGACGGCAAGCATTATGTAGAGACATATTCTGCCACGCTCAAACCGCCAAGGATTTTGCTCTGTGTGCCCGGCGGTAATTGCTACAGAATCTGGGAGTCGCACAGCATTGCCGAATACGGCTTCATTGCCCCCCAGCCCCTGGAATTCAAGGCGGATGACGGCACCGTGTTATACGGCTATCTGATTCTGCCGCGCTCGGTTGATCCCAGCCAGAAAATTCCGCTGATCGTGCACATCTATGGCGGCCCGGCGGAGCAGATAGTGCAGAATGCCTGGGGAGGAACGAACGCGCTCTTCCACCAGATTCTCGCGAATGAAGGGTACGCCGTTTTCTCCGTGGATAATCGCGGCACCCCAAACCGCGGAAAGAAATTTTCCGCCGCCACCCGCTTGCAGTTTGGTGGTATCGAACTTAAAGACCAACTCACCGCGCTCGATCAGTTATACCCGCAATTCCCGCAGCTCGACCCCGCTCGCACCGCTATCTGGGGATGGTCGAACGGAGGCTCCATGACTCTCTACGCGCTGACGCACTCGGACCGCTTCAAGGCTGGAATTTCGATTGCGCCAGTCACGAACTGGCGCGACTACGATTCGATCTACACCGAGCGCTACCTGGGCCTGCCGAAAGACAACCCCAGCGCCTACGATAATTCGATCGTCAGCGCCGCCGCCAATCTGCATGGGTCGTTGCTGCTAGCCCACGGAACCAGTGACGATAATGTTCACTTCCAGAATACAATCCAGATGACGGACCAGCTGATCAAGGCGGGGAAACAGTTCCAGCTGATGGTCTATCCGGACAAGACCCATGGAATTGCCGGAGGCGGCACGCGCACGCAGCTCTTCCACATGATGGAAGATTTCTGGAATGAGGAATTGAAGTAGAAGTTGTCAGTTGTCAGTCATCAGTTTTCCCATGGACTTGGGATTTTACTGATAACTGAAGACTGCTCTTATGCATCGAACAACACTCGGCGATTTCGAACTCACCATCGTCTCCGACGGAACCTACTTTCTCGACGGCGGAGCCTTTTTCGGCGTGGTACCAAAAACCATGTGGTCGAAGAAAGTGACGCCAGATGAGCTGAACCGGCTGGACGCGGGACTGAATTCGTTGCTCGTGCGCACCGGCGAAAAAAACATCCTGATTGAGACCGGCATCGGCAACAAACTGCCGGATAAGATGGTGCAAATCTACAAACAACCGGCCAAGCTACTCGACAACCTGCACGCCTTAGGTGTTGCGCCCGAAGACATCGACATTGTCATCAACACACATCTGCACTTTGACCACTGCGGTTGGAATACTGTGCGCCATGACGGCAAGATTGCCCCGACGTTTCCGCGCGCGAAATACTACGCGCCGGAAGGCGAATGGCAATACGCCCGGCACCCCAGCGAACGCGATGCCATCAGCTTCATCTCCGAGAACTACGACCCGCTGGTTGAAAGCGACCAGATGACGTTGCTCCGCGGAGGCGAGGAGATCCTCCCGGGCATTTCGGTTCAAACTTTTCCCGGACACACTGCCCACATGCAAGCCGTGATCGTGAAAAGCGGGGGACTGACGGCGTGCTACATCTCCGACCTGATTCCCACCAGCGCGCACATCAATATCACCTGGGGGATGGCATTCGACCTCTATCCGCTCGACAATATCGAGAGCCGTAAGAAGTACTACGCGTCGGCGATCCCGGAGAGATGGCTGACCGTGTTCACGCACGACGACGCAACGCCGTGGGGATATGTGGAGCGGGACGAGCGCGGACGACTGGGACTGGCGAATTTGTAGGAGCGGGCCCGACTCGGCAGGTCGTGTGGCGCGGGCGCCCTCGCCCGCGAGCCAGCTAGGTCGACCAGTTAGGTAGAAATGACAGGCGTACTCGCCACCATCCGCGTCTCAAAGAACTCTTCTACCCGCCCCAATATCTCCGCCCCGCTCTTAGCCTCGTAGATCGCCTTCCGCAGCGCCGCGCCTCCCGGCACGCCGTGCGTGAACCACGAAGCGAACTGCTTCATCTTCCCTTCCGCTCCCGGCATCTCTTCTTCGAGCAGCATCTGGAAATAGGTTCGGATCATCTGGTAGCGATCGGCTTCAGTGGGCTCATCATAGAAGCAGTCCGTGTGGTGACGGGGCTCTGCCCCGTCCATCATGGGCGAAGCCGAGGAGTCCAAGCTGAGCGAAACCCGGCTCACATACTGCTCGATCTGCCGGAAGATCCACGGATTCGCCGGAGCCATCCGCCCAATCATCACCGCGTCGCACCCAGTCTGGGCGACGACGGCGCAAGCATCTTCCGGAGAGCGTATATCGCCATTGCCGATCACTGGAATCTTCACCGCCTGCTTAACCGATGCTATCCACTCCCAGCGCGCGTTTCCGCTGTAGCCTTGCTCGCGCGTGCGGGCGTGGAGCGCGACCGCGCCGAGCCCGCAGCTTTCGGCCATGCGCGCCAGTTCGACGCAGACAATTTCATCATCGTTCCATCCCGCGCGAAATTTCACGGTGAAGGGAATCTTCACAGCAGCCCGCACCGCCTCAAAAATTTGCCGGATCAGCGGCAGATCGCGCAGCAAACCCGAACCGCCATTGCACTTCACCACTTTCTTCGCAGGGCAACCAAGGTTCAGATCGACAAGGTCGAAACCCACGTCTTCGACGAGGCGAGCGGCTTCGGCAAGAACCTTAGGACTGCTCCCGAAGAGCTGAGCCGACACAGGATGCTCATCGTCATAGAAGTGAAGATAGCGCCCCCGCACCCGCTGGTCCCGCAGCAAACCGTCAGCCGAAGTGAACTCGGTCATGATCAGGCCACAGCCGCCAAGATTTTTGATGAAACGGCGAAAGACAGTGTCGGTGACGCCAGCCATAGGTGCAAGCACTGTCGCGGGAGCGATGCGGACATCGCCAATCTTCAGTTCCGTGGGAAATGCAGTCCGAGCGGCGACGGACGACTCGCCCGTCCGGTCCACAACAGCATCCGCATTGTCCCAGAACTTTTGCACAGTCCGATTCTACTTTCTTCTGCCAGCAAACCTGCGTTCGGGATGCAAAAACTAAAGCCTCCCGCCAAACGGGAGGCTTTTCAAAAATGCGTTTCCGCGCGATCTACTTCTTAGCCGCATCCGCCTTAGCGGCGTCGCTTTTGGCGTATTTGCGGCGGAAGCGCTCCACGCGCCCGGCGGTGTCCATAAGCTTCTGCTTGCCGGTAAAAAATGGATGGCAAGCGGCGCAGATTTCCACGGAGATATCGCCCTTGTGAGCGGACCGTGTGACAAATGCATTGCCGCAGGCGCAATGCACGCGAACTTCAGTGTAATTAGGATGGATGGCTGCTTTCATGTCGATTCCCATACCTCGATTCAAGCTTTAGATTCTACCGGAGTTAGGAAGGATTCAGCAACCCTCGCGTCAAATGGGTACTGGTGCCATTTCGCATCAAACGGCACCAGTACCGTCAAATGTAATAATAGGCCGGTAAGTCAGAATGTCAGAGACCAAAATGACAGATATAAGGATGGGAATCTCATGAGCGACTCGCGCGCTTTCCTGCGCCACACCCTCGCTACCGTCGCCTATCGGGGAGCGAAAACGATCCGCAACGCTGGCCCAAACTTTGCCGGCTACGGCTCGCCTGAAACCTCGCGTACCCCGGCAAAAATTCTCGCGCACATCGGCGACCTGATGGACTGGGCGCTAGCCATGTCCGAAGGCCGCCGCGAATATCACGATTCCTCCCCGCTCGCTTGGGAAAAAGAATGCGAGCGCTTCTTCGCCGCCCTGAAAAAGTTCGACGACTATCTCGCGTCGGAAAAGCCGCTGCAGGCCTCCGCCGAAAAGCTGTTTCAGGGCCCGATCGCCGACGCGCTCACGCACATCGGCCAACTGGCAATGCTGCGGCGGATGGCGAGCGTCCCGATAAAGGGCGAAAATTATTTTGTTGCCGAAATCACTGTAGGTCGTATCGGCGGGGATCAGGCGCCGCCGCGCAAAGAGTTTTGAGTCGCGGCTGGCTTTATGCTCCACGATCTTTATGCGCCAACGAGCTTTATGCACCAACGATCTCGCGCACCGCGCGATAGCCCTGATCGATAGCCGTATTGGTGTAGGCATGGCCGTCGGCGTCCGAGTTCGCAATCTTGATTCTCCCAAACGGCTGGCGGGCGATCACGCACGGGCGCTCGGAAGCGGGACGCCCTATAGGCTCGAACAGTTCGTTGTACTCGTAGGCATATCCGTGAGGCCAGCGGTTGACCGTAATAGCCTCTATGTCTCGATTCGGGTCAAATCCACCCCCCGAAAGCGCGCGGCCAAGTTCATCTCGCACTTGACGTTCGAAGGTTTCGAATTTTGTAGTGACCAGTTCATACCTTCCCGCCCGGTACTGATCCTTGCAATCCAGCCCCGGCTCGCACGGAGTGCGCAGAAGATGAAGCAGGCAAGACTCCCGCGGTGAACTGGGAAAATTGTAGTCGCCCATGGAGACCGGGAAATCCAGCGTCACATGGCTGAAATACGCTCCCGGGGCGTAGAACGCGCTGATACCAAGTTTCTGAAACGCTGTCCAGTTCCTGATTTGCACGTTCGTGTAGACCAGAGGTAGCTTCACCGCATAGCCAAGAGCTCCTTTTTGGTGGGCTGGCATCTCCTGACACAAGTACGGAATCATCATGTTCCAGCAAGCGAGTATGCAGTTACGCGCCCGCACGCGGCGAGCTTCTCCGCCACGTACGTAGGTGACTTCGACTTCTTTTGCGCTTGCCGGATCTCCCACGTGCTTGACCTTCACGGCCGTGCTGTTCAGGCGGATGCGAATCGCTGACGCCGCATCATCCAGGCGAGCGTAATTTGCGCGCGCAGTAACGACATCCTCCATCGTGCGGCCCGGCAGGGCCCCGGGTATAAGCGATCGAACCAGCATTCTGGCGATGGACGCATTGCCATCGGGAAAATGAAAAATGTAGGGCTCGTCCAGTTCCGCATTTTCTTCATGACTCTTCGGAAGACGCATTCCCTTGAAGCCCGGAAAACCCTCCCGGGCGCAGTCCCGCGCCGAAACCGCATCGATGCCGACACAATATAGATCGTGGGTCGAGGTTTGAAATAACTTCACCACGTCGGGATGCACCTTAACGTACTGCAGCAGGAAGTCCTTGTAGCTGGTTTTGGTCAGCTTGGCCCGCGTCTGCTCGGGAGTAAGTTCAGGCATGTAATCGACGCGCGCGTTCTGCAAACGGAGCAGGTCGTTGCGCGCCGCATCTGCGACGGGCATCTGCGAAACGTTTTCCATCGTGAAGTCGAGCCCAAAATAGTGCAGCCCTTTCTGCAGCACAAGCCGGTCGGAGCGAAATGTTTCCTTGTCGAAGAAAACAGCTTCGCTCAGCCGCATCGAGCTGAACAATTTCTGGTCGTAATATTTTTGGAAGCGCTGTACGTCGATTCCGAGTTCCTTCAAAAGCCCGATACTTTGTTTGCTGTAATTGCCCGGCGCTTCAATCGACTGTGTCCCGCCGTATCCCAGCAGCAAGCGCTTTCCAGCCTGAAACTCGTTTCGCTTGGCGTGTCCACCGAAATCATCGTGGTTGTCGAGAATGAGGATCTTGGATTTTTCTCCCGCAAGTTTGCGGTAGAGATGTGCCGCCGCCAAGCCGCTGATGCCGGCGCCGACAACAATCAACTCATACGACTCGCCATCGTCAATTGGATTTGCCCAGTCCTTGTTATTCCCACTGCTATCCCGCAATTCGTGCGCCACTTCCCACGAGCCGTCGTGGCTGCCGCGCATACCGGTTTTAGAAGGCGGGTAATAGCTGGGATCTTTCTCGGGAGTGAATAGGGATTGCGGGATTCCGAAGGCGTGCAGCCAGGGAGAATTGGCAGGAAGCAGCGACCCGCCGACGGCGATACTGATCCCGTTCAGGAAATCGCGACGGGTAATCTCACGCCGCATACCCAACTCACGATCTTGGTCCTTGTCGCCCATTCAGCTTTCCCTAAATTCAGTTTATCGAGATTTGCAGACAATTGCCGCCAACCATTGTGCACTCAAGCAGCAATGGATGGTCGATGTAAAGTCGGCCCGCGATAAATCGAGAGTTTCTGTGCCCGCAAAAAAGAAGCCAGCCCCAGAGAGCTTCTCCGGGGCTGCCAGTTGTGGATCGTCGAGCTAATTTTACTTGCCGACCAGCACGGGTTCTGCCGGCACTTTATGCTTGAGATTCATGGCGATGTCGAAGCGATCGTGGTTCATCACCTTCGTCCACGCCGCCACGAAGTCTTTCACGAACTTCTCCTTGGAGTCAGCGCACGCATAGACTTCCGCGAGGGCCCGCAGCTGCGAGTGCGATCCGAAGATCAGGTCGACACGGCTGCCGGTCCACTTGACCTGGTTCGTCTTCCGGTCGCGCCCCTCGTAGACCGTCCCAGAGCCATTGGATTGCGCAGACTGCTGCCATTGCGTGCTCATGTCGAGCAGGTTGACGAAGAAGTCGTTCGTCAGCGTCTCCGGCCGTTTGGTAAAGACGCCATGCGGGGACTTCCCGACATTCGCGCCCAGCACGCGCAGGCCGCCGACGAGGACCGTCATCTCCGGCGCCGTCAGCTTGAGCAATTGCGCCTTATCCAGCAACAGCTCCTCAGGCGAAAGCCGCTGCTTGCCGCGGAGATAGTTGCGGAACCCATCGGCCTTCGGTTCAAGCGGCTCGAAGGACTCGACATCGGTTTGCTCCTGCGACGCGTCCATGCGCCCCGGCGTGAAGGGAACTTTCACGTCGAAGCCCGCAGCCTTCGCCGCTTTCTCGATCGCGGCACATCCGCCGAGAACGATCAGGTCAGCGAGAGAAATTTTCTTTCCGCCGGCAGCGGAAGCGTTGAAGTCCTTCTGAATGGCTTCGAGCTTTTGCAACACCTTTGCCAGTTCCGTAGGCTGGTTAACCTCCCAGAACTTCTGCGGCGCCAGGCGAATGCGTGCGCCGTTTGCTCCACCGCGTTTGTCGGAGCCGCGGAACGTCGACGCCGACGCCCAGGCCGTCGAGACCAGCTGGGACACGGACAGGCCGGACGCAAGGATTTTAGCTTTCAAAGCAGCAATGTCCTGCTCATTGATTAGCGGATGATTCACAGCGGGGATCGGATCTTGCCACGGCAGCTGCTCTTTCGGAACGAGCGGCCCGAGATAACGCACGATCGGCCCCATGTCGCGGTGCGTCAGCTTGAACCACGCCCGGGCAAACGCGTCCGCGAACTGATCCGGATGCTCGTAGAAGCGCCGTGAAATTTTTTCGTAAGCAGGGTCAAACCGCAAAGAGAGGTCAGTGGTCAGCATGGTCGGCGCGTGACGCTTCGAGGGATCGTGCGCATCCGGCACCGTACCTTTGCCCGCGCCATTCTTCGGCGTCCACTGATGGGCACCGGCCGGGCTCTTGGTGAGTTCCCATTCGTAGCTGAACAGGTTGGTGAAGAAGTTGTTGCTCCACTTCGTAGGCGTCTGGGTCCAAATAACTTCCAGGCCGCTGCCGATGGTGTCAGCGCCACAACCTTTGCCAAATTTATTCTTCCATCCAAGGCCCTGGTCCTGGATGTCGGCAGCTTCTGGTTCGGGGCCCACGTAGTCAGCCGGAACCGCGGCGCCGTGGGTCTTGCCGAACGTGTGACCGCCGGCAATGAGCGCGACCGTTTCTTCGTCGTTCATGGCCATGCGGTGGAATGTTTCGCGAATATCCTTAGCCGCCGCTACGGGATCGGGATTGCCGTTCGGGCCTTCCGGGTTCACGTAGATCAGGCCCATTTGCACAGCAGCGAGCGGATTCGCAAGATCGCGGTCGCCGCTATAGCGCTCGTCCGCCAGCCACGTGCCTTCGGGACCCCAGTTTAGTTCTTCAGGCTCCCACACATCCGCGCGTCCGCCGCCGAAGCCGAAGGTCTTGAAGCCCATCGAATCGAGGGCGACGTTGCCGGCAAGAATCATCAAGTCAGCCCACGAAATTTTGCGCCCGTATTTCTGCTTGATCGGCCACAGCAGCCGGCGCGCCTTGTCGAGGTTCACATTGTCAGGCCAGCTATTGAGCGGTGCGAAGCGTTGCTGGCCTGCTCCGGCGCCGCCGCGGCCATCGCCGATGCGATACGTGCCCGCGCTGTGCCACGCCATTCGGATAAACAGCCCTCCGTAGTGCCCGAAGTCGGCCGGCCACCAATCCTGCGAGTCGGTCATGAGCGCATGAAGGTCTTTGGTCACAGCATTCAGGTCAAGACTCTTGAATTCCTTGGCGTAGTCGAACTCCTCGCCCATCGGGTTAGACAGGTTAGAGTGCTGGTGGAGAACCTGCAGGTCCACTTGGTTCGGCCACCAGTCACGGTTCGTGGGAGCGGAGGCTCCATGGTGGAACGGGCACTTGGATTCGGTTGGCTGATCTTTAGTCTGATCCTCGGGGGAAACCGTCCCCGATGAAGAGGCCAGTGTGTTTTCCATATGCTTTAAATTTTCCATATCGTTTTCCTTTGAATGAGTTCAAAACTGTGATGATTTACGAACCCATCGGACTGCGGTTCGCACAATTAGCTGCCTACGCGTTTGCTTGATTGGTTGTCTAAAAAGTATCCACACATCTCCAGCGTTAACGGGAAGCGCGCCGCGGAGCGCACTTCGTGCAGAGCCCCCGGAAAATGAGTTCGCATTCGCGAAGAACCCGCTTACCGAGGGAGCCCGGGCCAGGCCTGGGCACGTCATACCATTGAATATCCTCAACATTGCCGCAGCGGTCGCAGATGAAGTGGTGATGCTGCATGCCTTTCGCATCGAAGCGCGCGGCGCGGCCCTCTATAGCCACTTCACGCACCAACCCCGCCTTCACCAGGTCCCGCAGATTGTTATAAGTCGTGGCCCGTGAAGAGCGCGGATCGACGCGATTCACCGCTTCGAAGATTTCCGCAGCCGTGGGATGCCGGTTGTGTTCCAGCAAGAATGCCATTACAGCGTAGCGCTGCGGAGTGCACCGCAACCCGCTGCCATCGAAGGACCGTTGAATGGCCTCGGCATCCATCGGCATTTAGACTATGTCTAATGTGAGATTTTGTCAAGAGTTATGCTCTTGGTTGTTGCTGCGAGCAGAAGGCGGGTGGATGCTCGGATTTCCGGAAAATAATTTTTCAACAGCCACAGGTAATTCCACTCAGAACCGGTGCCTGGTGATGCGGCGACTTTTCGCCAGCCGAGCTTTGCTCGATCTGGCGGGCACGAGCGTAATGTTGTACCGAATCATCCCATCCGTCATAATCTCTGCGTTCGCGATCGGATTGCAATCTCTTATGGGCGACATTATTGCCGCTATCCTCGGCGGGGTCATCCTTTGGGGACTCCTGATCGCATTTTGCATATACGTCGTCAGAACATGGCTGCGCTGGTCTCGTTCGGACGTGAAGCTAGGTCCCCCTCGATGGAGAAGCGGCATAGCGACCGCCGGCTTTGGAGCGAGCACTGCCTCCTTAACGCTGATCGTAGGGCTGGGTGTACACGCTGTCATCACTGGTGGGTTCCCGTATTATTCTCCTCCCCTGATGATCGCTTTTCGGGTTGGATTCTTGACCGCACTGTGCGGAGTGGTAGCCGCAATAATCGGAAAGGGCCAACTTGAGGTGCCGACCATTATCTCTTCGCTACTTTGCCTCTTGATTTGGTTCGTGGAAGCGCTGGCGCAGTGAACACGCGAATCACCTTGACTGTTGAAATCAGCGATACGCCCTCAGAACTTCACCGTTTCTGCCCTTGTTTGGTCTCAAGGCTGCCCCTGAGTAAAATAGCGAACAGCGGCTTGTGGAGGTCGCATAGGAGAAAGCATGGCTTCCGGCGAAACTGTAACTGATAGCACGAACACGATTCCGCAGCTTCCCAACCACAAAGTCAAGATCAAGAAGACAGGACAGCGTTCCTGCAACGAGAAAAACGAAAAGGGCAAGTTCTGCGGCGGACACCTGAAGCGCTGGTTCTACCCCACCGACGTGGTCGAACAGGAATGCGGCTGCGTACTCAAGGCCTGGGGGCCGAACGCCGAAGTCTATCGCTGCGAATTCTGTCAGACTCTCTACCTGCCCAGTCCGGAAGATCCACGTGGAGTGAACGTAGCCGGCACCGGCCAGCTCTCAGTATTCGGCCTGACGGTCCCTCCCAAGGAAGAGAAGAAGGAAGAGAAAAAGACCTAGCTCGCCTTATCCGCGCTTTAGGGTTATGAATGTTTCGCAGGCCTCGGGGTCGGTCTTCCTGAGAGCTGAGAGCTGACGGCTGAGAGCTGAATTGTGAACTCGTCCGAACTCATCTACGACTGGAATCTCCTATATCCGAAGTCGCTGCATCCCCCCGGCCCTGTCTACCTGACGGACGAAACTCTCCGCGACGGCTTGCAATCGCCCTCCGTTCGCGATCCTACCATCGAGCAAAAAATCGAGATCCTCCATCTGATGGAAGCGCTCGGCATCAACACCCTCGACCTCGGCCTTCCCGGAGCGGGCCCGCGCGCCGTCGAGCACGTCACCGCGCTGGCGCGCGAAATCATCTCTCACAAGATGAAGATCACCACCTACTGCGCGGCGCGCACGGTGGAGAATGACATTCGCCCCATCGCCGAGATCGTGCAGAAAACCGGCCTCCCCATCGAGGTCGCTGCCTTTTTAGGAACCAGCCCTATTCGCCGCTACACCGAGGGCTGGAACGGCGACTTCCTTCTTCAAACCACCGAAAAGGCCGTCAAATACGCGGTCTCGCTCGGTCTCGAAGTCATGTACGTCACTGAAGACACCACCCGCTGCGATCCGGAGACAGTAAGGCGGCTCAACTCCCTCGCCATCGACTGCGGCGCGCACACTCTGGTGCTTTGCGACACCGCCGGACACGCCACGCCAATGGGCACGGTCGCGCTGGTCAAATTTGTTCTCGAAGAAGTAGTGAAGCCCTCCGGCCGCAAAATTAGAGTCGACTGGCACGGCCACTGCGACCGCGGATTAGCCATCGCGAATTCAATGGCGGCGCTCGTCGCGGGGGCGGATTGCGTTCACGCGACCGCGCTCGGTATAGGCGAGCGCGTCGGCAACACGCAGATGGATCAGATGCTGGTCAACCTCAAGCTGATGGGCATTGCTCCATGGGATCGCCAGGACCTGACCCAACTCAAACGCTATTGCGGGGCTGTTTCCGCCGCCACCGGCGTTCCGATTCCAGCGAATTATCCCGTGGTTGGTGAGGACGCATTCCGCACTGCGACCGGCGTTCACGCCGCTGCAGTAATCAAAGCCTACAAAAAGAAAGATATTGAACTGGCGAACACCGTATATTCCGGAGTGCCTTCGCACTACTTCGGCCTGGAGCAGATCATCGACATCGGCCCCATGAGCGGCAAATCGAATGTTCTCTTTTGGCTGGAGCACCGCGGTCTTCCCGCGAGCGACGAGGTAGTCGAGCGCATCTACAAACGCGCCAAGTCAAGCGACCACACTCTGAGCGAAGCCGAAATCCTGCAGTGCATGCAACCTTGATTTTCTGTAGGGACGGAGCGTGCCCCGTCTCAATCCGCCACCACTGCTTCTCTGCTCGCCCGGCTCAAAACGCCCAATCCCTTTTCCAAATCGGCAATCAAGTCCTCGACGTGCTCAATCCCGACCGAGAGCCGGATCATCTGCTCAGTCACACCCATCTTCTTCCGCAGCTCCGGAGCGATCATGGCATGAGAAGTGAGCACCGGAATGCTCACCAGCGAATCGACTCCGCCGAGACTAGGAGCCAACGCAAATAGAGTCAGCGCCTCGCCCACGCGGCACGCATCGGCGCCGCTGCCGTCCACTTCGAAGCTCACAACGCAGCCCGCACCCGCCATATACTTCTTAGCGATCGCATAGTCAGGATGCTCTTTAAGCATGGCATAATGCACCCTCGCAACCTTGGGATGCTGGCTCAAAAATTCGGCAATCCGCAGCGCGCTCTCGTTCTGCCGCTCGACGCGGACAGCCAAAGTCTTGATCCCGCGCAGCAGCAGAAACGCCGCGTGCGGATCCATGCAGCAGCCAAGCGTAGTGCGCGTGCCATGGATCTGCTCGATCAAATCACGCCGTCCGGTTGCGATGCCGCAGATCAAGTCAGAGTGTCCGCCAAAATATTTTGTCCCCGAATGCAGCACCAGATCGATTCCCCACTCCGCCGGGCGACAATTAATAGGTGTGGCGAAGGTCGAATCGATGGTAGAGATCAGCCCGTGCTTGCGCGCCAGGGCAGCAATCTTTTCCAGATCGACTACTCGCACCGTCGGATTCGTCGGCGACTCAATGTGCAGTAACTTCGTGTTAGGCCGAATCGCCCGCTCGTGCTGCCCGATATCGTTCGTGTCGACGAACGTCGTTTCAATCCCCAGTTTCGGAAGCCATTGAGAAAGAAACTTGGTCACGCCGCCATAAATATCTCGTTGCGCGACGATATGGTCCCCCGCCTTCACCAGCGTAAGCATCGAAGTGGTGATTGCCGCCATGCCCGATGAAAACAGCAGCGCGGCATCCGTGCCCTCCAGTCCGGCAATGGCATGTTCGGCAACCGTATGCGTGGGATTGCCATATCGCGTATAGAACTGATCGGTGGGCGTGGCGCGCACCTGCTCCTGCATATCGGTGACTTCAAAAGTCGAAGTCTGGTAGATCGGCGTGGCAAGCGGACCATTCTTCTTGTGCAGACTCTTGCCGCCATGAACCGTCTCCGTCTCCTGACGAAACTCATGTTTTTTCATTTCCAAATCTCCTGTAGAGACGCGGCTTATCGCGTCTCCTTCTGCGTCCCACGCACACGGTGCAAGCGCCGTCTCACACGAAAGGCGCTAGCCTCCTACCCCTGCCGCATCCAGCGCCGGTACCGGCGCGAACCATTCAGCCGACCGAGCGTGCTTTCCGCTCACCACTTTGTCGAATTCCTTCTGCAAGGCGCGAGTCACCGGACCAGACTTGCCGTCTCCGATCACGCGGAAATCGATTTCTCGCAGCCCTACAACCTCTGCCGCCGTGCCGCATACAAACACTTCGTCGGCAATATAAAGCTGATCGCGTGAGATGGGCTCCTCGCCCACGGAATAGCCCAAATCGCGAGCCAGCGTGATCAGGCTGTCGCGCGTGATGCCCTCCAGAATCCCGGCCCGGGGCGTAGTAAAAATCGCTTTATTACGCACGACAAAAAGATTCTCACCCGTGCACTCGGCCACATATCCATCCGGCCCCAGCATGATCGCCTCATCGAATCCCGCGCGTTTCGACTCCGTCTTGGCCAGAATCGAGCTTACGTAATTTCCCGACACCTTGGCCTTCGTCATCATGATGTTCGGATGCAGCCGCGTGAACGACGCGATATTGGCGCGGATTCCGCGTTCTTTGGCCTCCGCTCCCAAAAAATTATTCCACTCCCACACCGCAACCACAAAGCGCGGCTGTCCGCTCTCGACGGTCATCATCATGGCGCCGTCAAGGTAAATCATGGGACGGATGTAGCACGCCGAAAATTCGTTCGCCGCAATCGTCTGCTGGATGGCAGTCTTCACCTGCTCCGCCGTAACCGGCAGCCCACGAAAGCCAACAATGTGCGCGGAATCGAGCAGCCGTTCCACGTGTTCGTTCATGCGGAACACAGCCGGGCCTTTGTCGGTCGAGTAGCATCGGATGCCCTCAAACACGCTGAAGCCGAACTGCATTCCGGCGCTGAGAAATGGAACCACGCCTTCACTGGCGGGCCTCAAAGAATTATCGATCCAGATGTAGCGAGTTGCAGCCATGTTTCAAGATTACCCGCGCTCCTCAACTGAGGCAAGCTGCAAGCGGGCGCGCTAGCGGTTCAATTTGCGAAACCGATAATCACAAAGGCCACGAGGGTCCACGAAGGAAGACACTGAAACTAGAACCCTTCGTGATACTTCGTATCCTTTGTGGTTCACGGGTTTTTATTGTTGGACGGCGAAAATGAGCCACTACCGCGGGCGCCGATTCCGCGCGGCGATTGTAGCGCCGCCGTCCCGGCGGCCATCATGCCCGCCGAGCGGCAATCGCACGTTTGACTCGCTCCTCTTCAACTCCCACACAACAGGTGCCAGGTTCTGCAGATAACTCGCCGCGCGACACGGCCCGCGACAAAACTCTATAATGGCGCACCCATGGAAACCGGACTAAAGAACCGCGTGGCCATCGTCGCCGCATCCAGCAAGGGAATCGGACGAGCTACAGCCGAAGCCTTTGCCGCCGAAGGTTGCCTCTTGGCGATCTGCGCCCGCAACCGTGAGGCGCTCAACGCCGCCGCCGAGACGATCCGCCGGCAGCACAACACCGAAGTGCTCGCCGAAGCTTTCGATGTGACCGACGCGAGCGCTGTTCGCGACTTCGTGAATGCCACAGTTCAAAAATTTGGCAGCGCCGACATCTGCGTCACCAACGCGGGGGGACCGCCCGCCAAAACTTTTCTCGCTACCACCATCGACGAGTGGAAGCGTGCCGTCGATGTGAACTTCATGAGTACGGTTTACTTCGCGCATCAAGTCATCCCACACATGCAAAAGAAAAAATGGGGACGCATCCTTACCATCACCTCTATCACCACCAAGCAGCCGGTGGCCGATCTCGTCTATTCGAACGCCGTGCGCGCCGCCGTGGTAGGTCTCGTCAAGAGCCTGGCCAATGAATTCGGCAAAGACGGCATTCTGGTCAACAACGTTGGTCCAGGATTTACTGCGACCGATCGTCTGAAGGAACTAGCCCACTCCCGCGCCGCCGCCCTCGGCAAAACCGAAAACGAGATTTTCGCAGACTGGGCGACGGACACCGCCTTGAAACGTCTAGGCGAGCCGCGTGAGTTAGCGGACACGATGGTCTGGCTAGCCAGCGATCGCGCATCATACATCACCGGCCAGACCATTCTCGTAGATGGCGGGATGTACAAAGGTTTGTAATAGGTTCTCGATTCCGATGAAATAGCTATTCCCATGAAAAAGAAAAAGCTGAAAACAATCGCTCGGAAACCTTCCTTAGAAAAAACATCTGTGGCCAGGAAAACGAAGACGGCGCGCCCGTCCAATAAAGTTGCCCTCAAAGCCACCATCCTGAAAGGCAAGCCGCCGAAGGCCGAGCTTCGCCACCTGGCTTGGAAATCCATTGCCGTCGAACCCCTGAATCCTTTGCTGGGGCTGCACTTTGTAGTGGGGCAAAACATCATGCTGGCCCGCGTGCTTCTGAAAAAAGGATGCATTGTCCCCGAACACAGCCATCCCAATGAACAGATCACATTCGTCGCCGAAGGCGCGCTCAAGTTCTGGATCGATGGCAAGGAACTCATTGTCAATGCTGGAGAGGTGCTGACCATACCGCCAAACATGCCGCATAAGGCAGAGGCGCTGGAAGATACCGTAGACTTCGACGTCTTCAACCCGCCCCGCGCCGACTGGATGAACAAGACTAATAGCTATTTGCGGTAAGTCAGATCGGGCCCGGCACAGTGCGGTGGCGAGGCCCGATACTCCATAGATTTCTGTGCTGCCCACACGCGGGCGGGGGCGCCCGCGCCACACGGGCTTCATGCGCACGCGTATCATGTCTAAGTGAGGCGAAACTCGTCGCTTTCCATCAGATAACAGTGTCGACTGCCCGAATCGCCGAAGCTGTCTCCCGTTTGCGCTGCATTTCCTGCGGAGCCAATCCCGATTCGGCCGCGCAGGATTTCCGTTGCACCGCTTGCGGCGATCTGCTGGAATTCTTTTTCCCCGGATGGACCGATCCCGCCGCCTTTGACCCGGCCGCACTAAAATCTCTCTGGCTCAACCGCCGCACATCACGCAAACCTCTCGACGAGAGCGGAGTCTGGCGCTTCCGCGAACTACTTCCGCACATTCCCAATCTCGAAGAACATGCCATCACTCTGCGCGAAGGCAATACTCCGCTCTACAGCCTGCCCCGGTGCGCGCGAGTGGCGGGAGTCGATAACCTGCACGCCAAGCACCAGGGCATGAATCCGACAGCATCGTTCAAAGACACAGGCATGACCTTCGCCGCCTCGTCCGCGCACCACGCGGGATTCCGCTGGGTTGCCTGCGCCTCCACCGGCAACACTTCAGCCTCCATGGCCGCCTATGCAGCGCGCGGCAACATGCACAGCCTCGTGCTCATTCCAGAAGGAAAAATTTCCTGGGGCAAACTCTCGCAATCGCTGGACTACGGAGCCCTCACCTGCCAACTCCGCACCGACTTCGACGGATGCGTCACCATCCTCAACGAACTCGTCCGCCAGAAGCCCGTCTACCTGCTGAATTCCGTCAATCCTAACCGCATAGAAGGCCAGAAAACTGCCGCCATCGAACTCATGGAGCAACTAGCCTGGGAGCCGCCCGACCACATCATCGTCCCCGGAGGCAATCTCGGAAACAGTTCCGCGATCGGCAAAGCGCTCCTCGAAATGCGCGAGCTAAAGCTGATCTCGCGCCTGCCCAAGCTTTCGATCATCCAGGCGCAAGGCGCGAATCCGTTCTATCGCAGCGTGCGGGAGTTCGGCGGCAAGAGGCTCGAACCCATGACCGCCGACACACAAGCAACCGCCATACGCATCGGCAACCCGGCATCGTGGAGAAAAGCCCTGCGCGTGCTCGAAGTAACCTGCGGCGAAGTCGAACAAGTAACAGAAGTCGAAATCGCCGCCGCCAAAGCCGAAATCGGAGCCGACGGCATCGGTTGCGAACCTGCCTCCGCCGTCACGCTCGCCGGACTCAAGAAGCTGCGCCAGCGCGGATTCGTCAAGGCCGGAGATTCCATCGTGTTGATCCTCACCGGCCATCTCCTTAAGGATCCAGATTTCACTATTAAGTTCCATCGCGGCGACTTATTCGGTGGAACGCCCCAGCAAGCTGAAGCCTCACAGTCTAAACATCTGCAACGAGCCCCCATTGAACTTGATGCGAATCTGGGCTCCGTCATCGGGGCGCTCGAAGCGGCTGAGAGAAATTCGTAAGGTGGATGGGGAATCGGGATATTGCTGCTAGCACGCGATAATGCGCAGAGTGAACAATAAACGTGTGATGGCCGACCTTGCGGCGAAGCCGCCCGACATCTAAATTCCTACCCGTGGGCATCATTGATTTCCTAAAACCAAAAACGGCGAAGGCGAACATCAGGCAGCGCGAGCGCGACCTGATGGCTAAGCTCGAAAAATTGATGGGGATCAACGACGAAGAGACATTTCGTCAGGGATTGGAAAAGGAATTCGGAATTAAGCCGGCGACCCCAGATATGAAAAAGCTATGAACGCTTGGCGCGAAGCTGAATAGCGCGGTCTACGCGCTTCCCGAAGCTCTTGACGCGTTTATTTTTTTCCTGTTCCGAGAAGCCGCATTCATTCATGTGTTCTTCGATAATGACCGCGATCTTGCGAGCAGCCTCGGCCCTGCGCTGCGAGTTGGGTTTTGATACGGCACTCGAAGCCATACGACGCTTTCCCCTATCCTTCACTAAGGTCATATATTCCGCTCGATACGTCAAGTGAGATGCTAGTCATTTAGATACGTTATCTGCCGACGCTGGCGGAGAGAAGGTAGCGAAGGTGATCATCACAAAAGCCCGGCAAGACTAGCCATATTGTTTCGGCGCGCTAAGGACCAACCACCCGACCCTTCTCGTGTCACTGCCAATATTCCAAAGCGAACAGAAATTCGTAGCAGTTCGCCCCAAATTCGTGTATAAAACACAGTTCAACGTCAGCGGCGATTGTAAGGGATTCTGCTCAAGCCGCATCGGGCTAAAGCCTTCCATTTCTGTCGTATAGACCATGTTTTAAGCCCGTCAGTAAGAGTGCTGGATTGTCCCTTGTTATCGGAGAACGAGGTCACTGAGAACTGAGAACTGATAGCTGAGAGCTGCTTTTTAACCTATGCCTTCGCGTCCCACATCACTAGACCGTTCCTTGCGCCTCGCGCTTCCGGCGACCTCTGCCAATCTCGGCCCTGCTTTCGACGCCGCTGCTCTCGCTCTCGATTTTCATCTCCGCCTGCGCGCCGAGCGCGCGCCCGACTTCTTCGTCACCGCTGAAGGCCGCGACGCGCAAGTCTGCGGCCGCATGGAGAATCACCTCATCGTCACCACCTATTGCGAGGTTCTCGAATCCGAGAATCGCAAGATCGCGCCTTTGCGCATCCACATCGACAACGAAATTCCCGTAGGCAGAGGTTGCGGATCGTCGGCGGCGGCACGATTGGCTGGCATCGCGCTGGCCGTCCACTTCGGACATCTGCGCTGGAAAGACGATCGCATCGTCGGCGAGGCCTCCATGCGCGAGCAACATCCCGACAATGCCTCCGCCTGCTGGATGGGTGGGCTCACCGTCGCCCGCATGGCCAATCAGGTGCAGGCCCAGGTAGTCGAAGTCAAGCCGAAGGGCAAATGGCCGCTGTTGCTGGCTGTTCCCGAGGTCTCGGTTTCAACCGAGCAGGCCCGGCGCGTGCTCCCCTTCCAGTATTCACGCGCCGACGCTGTCACCAACATCCAGAACTCGATGCTATTGCTGGCAGCGTTCATACAGGACCGTCGCGATCTGCTCTCCTCGGCTCTTGAAGACCGCATCCACCAGCCCTATCGCGCCCCGCTCTGTCCGCTGCTGCCCGCCCTCAAAGAACTCACGGGCGATTCCGGCGTGCTCGGCGCCGCCCTCAGCGGAGCTGGCCCATCCGTGCTGGCGTTTCTAGATCCGAAAGTTCCAACCAAAAAGGCGAAGCAGAGAATCGCCGCTCATCTCACCAAGCGCCGCCTCGCCGCCGAACTCATTCTCACCGAGATCGCTCAACACGGTGGACGCGACGGCATCGACTGGAAGAAGCATCATCCCCCATCGAAGAAATAGGGGTTTGGCGCTGGCAGAGGGTTACTGCTTCGAGTCGTCAATTCCGACCCAACGCAATGCCTCTTGCCGGTCGGCGAACGCCCGCATCTGGATCGCTTTCCCGTCTCGCACCGTATAGACGTTAGCCAGCCGCACGTCCTGCCATTCACTATCTTTTCCACCCGTGGGTCGAACTCGTGCGTGCACGAACACAACGATTCGGGTTCCTGCGACGATAAATCGCTCAGGCTCGCTGATTACTTCCGCCCTGGCTCGCGATTGCGTCAGATAGCGCTTCGCGCCCTCGCGTCCATGGTATGTGCCACCTCCCGGAAACTCCGCCGGCTCGCTCCATTTAATATCAGTATCGAGCGGTTGCACAGCCGCGTCGATATCGCCTCGATTGAAGGCCGCATAGGCTCCCCGAAGAGCGGCGATCATAGTCGCCATCTGAGCTTCCATTTGTAGCCGCTCTGTTGCTGCTAAGTTTTCCACGCGAGTCTCCTTGGCGCCCGGTTGGAAGCAAGATTGCCGCGACGATCAACGGAAGAACCCGGCTTATGACTTAATCTAACTCAAAGCCGAAATCTCCCGCCAAGGTTAGGACGTTCGACCATCAGCCAAAGACTAGGGGCTAACGATTAGGGGCTGACGACCGTCGTCGAATTCCCAAACGGCCACTCGCGCCGGCGCCACGCTCGCACGCCATAGACGGCGATGCCGGCAATCAGTATCACCGCCGCATATCGAATCTCCCGCAAGAACCCAGTGCGCGAAACCAGTATGAAGACGAAGCTCCCCGCCGCCACCAGCGCCGGCACCGGATAAAGCCACATCCGAAACGGACGCGGCATCTCCGGCCGCCGTATGCGCAGCACGATGACTCCCACAGCCTGCACCAGGTACTGAAGAATAATGCGAACGACCACCAGCGCGGCAATCAAATCCGCCAGCCGCAAAAAGCAGAACAGCGCCGCTACTCCCGCCAGCGCCAGCACCGAAACATAAGGAAACCGGTCCACCGGATGCACCCGCGCGAACACCTTGAAATAGTTCCCATCCAATGCCGCCGCATATGGCACGCGGGAATACCCCAACGTCAGCGAAAACACCGAAGCGAAGGCCGTCCACATCACCAGGATGGAAACGATCGACCCCGCTCCGTGCCCGTACACTCTCTCCATCAGCGTCGACACCACATACAGCTTGCTGTTTGCCGCGCCCGACCACGCCAATTCCCGCCACGGGATCACGCCGAGAATGCTCACATTCATCAAAATATAAAGGCACACCACCGCCAGAATCGAGAGGAACAGCGCCCGCGGAATGTTCTTCGCCGGGTCCTTGACCTCGTCGCCCAGGAAACAAACGTTGTAATACCCTCCAATGTCGTAGGCGGCAATCAGCATCGCCCCGCCCAGTCCATGAAAGAAGTTTCGCGAAAGCGAAAACGCGCCCGGAGGAAAATCAAACGCCTGCCGCGCATTGAAATGAGTGAGTCCGGCGAAGATAATCCACCCGATCGTCCCCATTACGCCGACCCAGAGCAGCGTCGAGAGCCGCGAGATCGCCGTGATCCGCCGGTAGAGCAGAAACGCCGTGAGAACGCAGACTCCGATGGCCAGCAGAGTCGCAGGCATCGCCACCCAGGTCACCTGCAGTGCGCCCACTAGCGGAAGCTTCAGGCTCCAGGTGCGTGTCGCCCAAATCCGCTCCAGTCGCGGCCAGAAAAAAGCCGCATACTGCGACAGCCCCACCGCCCCTGAGGCGATCGAAAGCGGAGCGCTGAATGAAAGCTGCCATATAAAGAGAAAAGAAACCGCCCGGCCCAACTTCTGCGGCCCGTAGATCTCTTTCAAGTATCGATAAGATCCGCCCGACCCCGGCATGGCCGCGCCAAGTTCCGCCCAGACCAGCCCATCGCAAATCGCCAGCACCGCGCCCAGCACCCATCCCAGCATCGCCTGCGGCCCGCCCATCACGGTGACGATCAGCGGAATCGTGATAAACGGGCCCACGCCGATCATGTCAATCATGTTCAGCGCAGTAGCCGAGCCCAGCCCAAGGCCGCGGACAAGTTGCGGCTCACACTCGCCGGCATTCCTGGATGAAGGTTCCATACAATCTCTAACCTTGTCATCCTTCTATGAAAACGACGCGCGTGTCCATAGGGAATTTTTTGCGGCGCTGCGGACCGGCTTCTACTTCGTGCTCGTACTGGATCATTAGAACGGGGCAGGGATGCGCCCGCTTCTTCATGTTGAATCGGCCCACCGGGTCATTTCACGCCGATCCCATTGGTCAGCAAGATGGCGATCGGCAAGATGGAGATCAGCAAGATTTCGATCCACAAGATGGCCGCCCAGCTGCTGTTCCATGGTGACCACCCTCGGCCGCGACAAAATTCGCATGGTCCAGAGGAGATCGTCCAGCGAGGTTCCAAAACCGAAGTGAGCGTCAACGAATACCAGTTCGCTTGGCGGCAAAAACGATTTGCCCGAAATCAGGATCACCGGAACGTCGGGCACAAGAAATTTAATTTCCTGAGCCAGCTTCGCGCCCGACATCCCCAGCATCTCGTAATCTAGAAGAGCAACATCGAAATAAGTTCGCTTGCACAGCGCAAGCGCTTCATGCGGATCATTTTTAGAGATCACCCGGAACCCGCATTCTCCAAGAACACTACTAAGCAATCGGCTGGATTTGAGATTATCGTCTACATAAAGCACCGTGTTTCGGTCATCCATTACAAGCCTCCGTTCCTTTCCTGAAGAACGCATCACGGGAGCGGCCTTGCGCAATAGTTCGGGTAGAGATTTGTAATCATGGATTTGGCCCGAAAGCGATGGGCACCTGACTGATTACTTCGAGGAATTCGTTGCCGCAGCCACCATCGATATTTGTTCGCCCTCCAACTTTTTCCTCGCAGGTGCATTGCAGGGCAGAGTGAACTTGAACGTGGAACCATGGCCGGCTTCCGACTCGACCCAAATCTTTCCGCCACAATGGTCCACAATCTTCTTGCAGATGGCTAAACCGATTCCATTGCCGGGATATTCCTCCCGCGAATGGAGCCTCTGAAACACAACGAAGATGTGTCCGAATTGCTCTGGTGAAATCCCGATTCCGTTGTCGATGACGCTGAACAGCCACTCTTCTTTTGAGCCGCTCTTCTCGGCCTGCACCGAGATCATGGGCGGTTTATCTCCGCGGAACTTGATCGCGTTCCCGATCAGATTCTGGAGAATTTGCGTCATGCGCGAACTCTCAGCCCAGACCACCGGCAGCTGGCTGTGCGTAACCACTGCGCCGCTCTCTCGAATTGCCGGACCGAGCGTCACCAGCACCTCTCTCATCGCCGTTTCACAATCGACCTCTATGCATGCCGCACAATTCCGTCCCACTCGCGAAAACGCCAGCAGATCCTGAATCAGCGTCTGCATGCGCAGGGCACCCTCACTGGCATAGCCTATGAACTTGTCGGCATTCTCGTCGAGCTTGCCCCGATAGCGTTCGGCGAGCAGTTGCGTGTAGGCTGCCACCATGCGCAGCGGCTCCTGCAAATCATGGGAGGCGATATAGGCGAACTGCTCCAGCTCCGCGTTGGAGCGGGCCAATTCTTGCATCTTCTGCGCCAGGGCTTCTTCGGCTTGGCGGCGCAAACGGAGCTGGCGTTTTTCGTGCAGCGCGCGTTGGACCGCCTGGGGCAGCCGCGCCAGCCCATCTTTGAGAACGTAATCGGTCGCGCCCCGTTTGATGCACTCCACCGCGGTCACATCGCCCAGCGCGCCTGAGACCAGGATCAGCGGGATGTTCAGCCCTTCGCCCTGCAGAATTTCCAGCGCTTCTATGCCTTTCCACTGCGGCAGGTTGTAGTCGGCAAGCACGATGTCGGGACGGTGCGAGCGCAACTGCCGCTTAAACTCGGCTTCGGCTTGCACCACCACCACCGCAATTGAGAATCCTGCTCTGCGCAGGGTTTGCGCCACGAGCTCTGCGTCCAGTTCGTTATCTTCGACGTGCAGCACCCGGAGTTCGCCCGGTTGTGCATCGAGATCGTTAGTCTCCTTCTCAGTCTCGGTCATTGACGTGGGCCCCGGCTAGTCCCTTCAAGCGTCGTGAACCTCCCGCTACCGGCGGCTGGTTGATGAGCAGCCAGTACAACCCGACAGTCTTGACCGTTTCCCGGAATTGATCGAAATCGACGGGCTTTTGAATATAGCTGTTCGCTCCCAAGTGATAACTGGCCACCAGATCCCGTTCCTCCTTCGATGAGGTCATGATGACGACCGGAATGATCTTGGTCCGCGGGTCACTCTTGACCTGTTTGAGAACTTCCATCCCATCGACCTTGGGCAGCTTCAAATCCAGCAGCACCAGCTTGGGCGGATGGCCGAATGACCTTTCCGCAAACGCGCCACGGCAGAAGATAAAGTTCAGTGCCTCCTCGCCATCGCGTACGACCAGGATGCGGTTGGCTAGCTTCTCCCGCTGCAATGTATGCAGGGCAAGATCGACATCTTCTTGACTGTCCTCCACCAGCAGCATGTCCAGTTCGTCGGAGTTCATAGTTGGCCTCCAGCCGTAGTTCCCTTGCTTCTCGATTTGGCATGTTTTCCCACGCCGAGAGTGAAATAGAAGGTTGCACCTTTATCCAGTTCCGCCTCCGCCCACACCCGGCCTTCATGCTTGTGTACGATTCGTTGCACCGTGGCCAGGCCTATGCCTGTGCCTTCAAACTCATCCGCCCGATGCAACCTTTGGAAAACGCCAAATAATTTGTCGACATATTTCATGTCGAAACCGGTACCGTTGTCGCGGACCATAAGCACCGGTTGCCCGTCGTCTCCGTTCTTTCTGCAGCCAATTTCGATTAAAGCGGGAGCACGGTGGCGGGTAAACTTAAGCGCGTTGGCCAGCAGGTTTTGCAGCACCTGCTTGATCAGAATCGGGTCGCAATGCACCGAAGGAAGATCGCCAATCTTCCATTCCACCTGTCGGCCTTCGCTCTCGGGCTGCAGAATCGTTATCACCTCGGCGACTAGATCGTTCAAGCTGGTGGTCCGTGGATTGAGCGCGTGGCGGCCAACCCTCGCCAGATTCAACAATTCATCCACCAGCAGACCCATTTTTTGGGTTCCGGATTGAATGCGCTCGACGTAGCGTTGCGCTTCGGGAGCGAGGGTCGCTCCGAATTCTTCCATCAATAACTGAGAAAAGCCGCTGATATGCCGCAAGGGCGCCCGCAAGTCGTGGGACACCGAGTAACTGAAAGCTTCCAGTTCCTGGTTGGCCGCTCCCAGTTGAGCCGTTCGCTCGAGCACCCGGATTTCCAGTTCGTCGTTGAGTTTGCGGATTTCGCGCTCCGCCACTTTATTGTGTGAGATATCGCGAAACGCGATCACGCCTCCGCGCGCGATTCCGTTTTTGTCGATCAAGGGACTGGCGCTAGCCTCGATCCAAACTCCCTCCGGAGTTTTCCGATTGCGCACAAACATCTCGGCGGTGCAGACCTCACCGTGGAGGGCACGTATGAGCGGATCTTGCTCCGGCAACAAAGGGGTCGCGGTGTCGGGCAGGAAGAAGCCGTAGTGCGCGGGCCACTGCTCGCTCGGCAGCTTCGTCGGGCCGAAACCGAGAATTCTTTCGGCTGCTGGATTCCAGACGACGAATTTTTCTTGCTCGTCAGCCACCACCAGCCCTTCCGAGATGCTGTCCAGCACAGACTGAAGCATGAGGGTCTGCGCTTCGAGTGACATCCGCGAGCGGGCGAGTTCCTCGGCTTGGCGCGAGACTTCCTCTGCCTGGCGGGCCAGTAATTCCGCAGCTTGCTTGCGTTCAGTGACATCGCTGAATGTGACCGCGACTTGACCCTGGCGCGTGCGGAACGCGGTTAATTCGATCCATCTTTTTAAGGGCTGCGCATAACTCTCAAAATGAATTGATTTTCCCGTGGTCGCGACCTCGGCGTAGGTTTCGATCCAGACTGGTTCCAGGTTGGGAAGAACCTCACGAATCGTTTTCCCCAACACCGTTTCGCGGGACAAGCCGCAGTGCGTTTCAAAGGCGGGATTCACGTCCAAATAGCGGAAGTCGCAGGGCGTAGCCTCCTGGTCGTAGATAGCCTCGAGTAGGGCAATACCCACGACCATTTCGCTAAAGAGAAGGCGATAGCGCCGTTCACTTTCGTGCAGCGCTTCCTCCGCCCGCTTGCGTTCGGTGATGTCGCGCGCAATTTTTGAGGCGCCAACGATTGTGCCGACACTATCCTTGATCGGCGAAATGGTCACCGAAACGTGGATGCGCGCGCCATTTTTTCGCATCCGAACGGTTTCGAAGTGTTCCACCGCCTGGCCGCGCTTGATTCGCGCCAGAATGTCGTTTTCTTCCTTGGCGCGCTCCGGAGGCAGCAGCATGAGCATCGATTTGCCGACGGCTTCAGAGGCCGAATATCCGAAAACCTTCTCGGCGCCGCGATTCCAGGCGGTAATGATGCCATCGAGAGTCTTGCCGATAACGGCGTCGTCGCAGGATTCGACCACCGCTGCGAAGCGGGCCCGCATGCCGTCGGCGAGTTTGCGCTCGGTTATATCCGTCCGGATGGCGACATAGTGGCGCGGCCTGCCGTTGGGCCCGAGAAACGGGACGATGGTGGCGTCGACCCAGTAGAGCGAGCCATTTTTTGCCCGGTTCCTGATTTCGCCGTGCCAGACCTCTCCGCCTGCGATGGTGCGGTACATCTGCCGGAAGAAGTCCCTGGCGTGGTAGCCGGAGTTGAGGATGCGATGATTCTGGCCGATCAGTTCGTCCCTGGAGTATTGACTGATGGCGCAGAATTTGTCGTTGACATAGGTGATCGTGCCCTCTGTGTCGGTGATCGCCACGATGGCGTGCTGGTCGAGCGCGAACTTCTGGTCGGCCAGTTCTTTGATTGCCGCCTGGCTGGCGGCGAGGCCCTCTTGCAGCGCAGTTTCGGCGCGGACACGTTTCTCAATTTCCTGGTGTTGCTCTTGCATTTGCCCGGGCAGCGCAATCGCCGTCGGAACCAGGGGAATCAGCATCGCCACCGTAAGCATGGAGACGCCGGCGGTCACGGCCTTGATGAGTCCCGCTACGAGGTAGTCGCCGTGCCAGACGTTCCAGATTTCCATTAGGTGAGTCGTGCCGCAAGCCAGAACAAAAAGCACGAACATCCAGAAAATCCGGTTAAAGGGGAGAACGCGATTCTTGCGGATGAAATAGATGAGGATAATGGGAATGCAGTAATACGATAGCGCGATGAAACTGTCAGCAATAACGTGCAGCCACAGAATTCGCGGATTCCAGAGATAGCAGAAACCGTGCGGCATGAAATCGGAAGCAAATAAATATTGTAAGAACCCCATGAATCGCAAGCTTCGCCCTATTCGAGAGCTATCGGCGCGCCGATCCCCGACTGCATTAAGGAGGCAGGTTACTTGAGGCAGGTTACTTAGGAACGGGGTGAACCGAGATCAACCGGTTGCGTCGGATGCGCCCTCCAGTTGCCTGCGCAAGTCCTTGACCAGTTCGTGAACCGACCGCAGCTTTTCGTCCGCTCCGAGCGGCAGGCCAGATGTTTTGCGGGCCAGTTCCACCGAAAGCAGGAGGGCCGTCACGGTGCCATTCAAATCATTGCGGAGCACGCCGATCGCCGCGTGGCGAGCCTGAACCTCTTCGCGGTGCCGGCGCTCCATGGCCGCCCCGACCTCCCGCGTCAGGCGGTCGACCCCTGTGATGGCTAGGTTCACTGGCAACGTGATAGCCGTGCCCAAGTGCTCGATCAGGGTGCCGGCTTCATCGGGCTCGGCCTCGAGCAGATATTGATCGAGCACCACCAGCCGGTAGCAGTGCGCGCGCAGCAGCGTGGTCGCCCGCGCCAGACTCTCTGCGGTCATCACCTGATCGCCGGTCGCCGCATGCACTGCTGCCCCGCATTCGGAGGCACGCTCGCTTGGCGTCACCAGAAGAATCATGCAATATTCTCTGGCAACTTTCGGGCCAATTGCATTGTACTGAAAAGAAGTCGGTTAAGCGCTCGGACTACTGCCTCGGCTCCCATTCTGGAACCGAGGAATTTGTAAATGGCAATTGGTAATTTCTAACCTTGGCCCCGCCAGCTGCGGAAGTGCCCTAACCACCGGAGCCCGAACCACCAGGGACACAAGGTATCACGAAGGAATTGTGTCTCAGATTTTCCTTGGTGCACCTTCGTGGCCTTGGTGGTTAACGATTTTGCAAACTGCGCAACTGCGCGGCGATTACCCAAATCACAAATCACAAATCACAAATTCATTAGGCGGATTCATATTCCTTTAGCTTGCGGTAGAGCGTCGTCTTCCCGATACCGAGGAGCTTTGCCGCCAGCATTTTGTCTCCATTAACCTGCGTGAGAGCGTTCAGGATGCTTTGCTTCTCAATTTCAGCCATGGGCACCACGCCGTTGGTTGGCTGCGTTATCCCCATCAAACCGCCGGGCGCGCTGTGAATGTGGGTGGGAAGATCGCGCAGCTGAATCTCATCGGCGCTGCTGATCGCGCACGCCCGTTCGAGCGAGTTCTCGAGTTCTCTCACATTGCCCGGCCAATCGTAACCCAGCAAAGCCTTCAGGCACTCGTCTGAAATCTTCTTTTCCCTGCCCGCGTCGCGCCCTATGCGCTCCATGAAATGCGCTACCAGAAGCGGAATGTCTTGCCGGCGATCGCGCAACGGTGGAATGCGCAAGGTCAGCACGTTGAGACGAAAGAAAAGATCGCGGCGGAAGGTGCCCTCGGTCACCGCACCCTCCAGATCGCGATTGGTTGCGGCTAGGATTCGCACGTTGATGGGAACCCGCTTGACGCTGCCCACGGGACGAATCTCCTTCTCCTGAATGGCGCGCAACAGCTTGGCTTGCAGGTCGACTGGCAACTCCCCGATTTCGTCAAGCAGCACCGTGCCTCCCTCGGCGATAGCCAGCAGGCCGTCTTTTGGATTGGTGGCTCCGGTGAAGGCCCCGCGTACATGGCCAAAGAGCTCGCTTTCGATCAGCGTTGGCACAAGCGAGCCGCAATCCACGGGAATAAAAGGCTTGTTGCGGAAGATGCCGGCAAAGTGAATCGACTTCGCCACCAGCTCTTTGCCCGTTCCGCTTTCGCCGAGAATAAGCACGGGGTGCGTGCTCTGGCCTGCTTTCGCGATCATACGGTACAGCTTTTCCATCTCCGGCGCGCGCCCGATAATGCTGCCGAAGCCTTGGCGTGACTTGATGGTTTCGCGCAACATGCGGTTTTCCGTCTTCAGGCGGAGATGCGTTGCCACCCGCTCCAGCAACAAGCGAAGCTCCTCCATGCTAAAGGGTTTGGTCACGTAATCGTAGGCGCCCTGCTTCATCGCCTGCACCGCCGATTGCACCGTGCCATAACCGGTCACGACGACGACAAGCGCATCCGGGCGATGCTGTTTGATGGCGTGCAAGGCCTCCAGGCCCCCATCGCCCGGCATTCGCATATCGAGCAGCACGGCGTCGGCGTTGGAGCTGTCGAGCAGCCGGTAGGCCTGTTCGGCGCACTCCGCCACCTGGGTGTTAAAGCCAAGCGATTGCGACACCTCTCGGCAGGCCTCGCGAATGGCGCGATCGTCATCCACGATCAGCAGATTGAGAAAATTTGCTCCCTCGATTTGCACGGGATAGGTATGGCTGTCGCGGTGAGCATGACTGGTCAGAACGGAGGCGGTCGAAGCAGCGAACATGGCGAATTTTCTCCTTAGATGAGTGCGAGATAAAGTGCGAAACGATAATCCAAAGCGATAAATGCGAACCGATAATGCCGATCGCCGAAGTCAAAAGCCCGAATTTCCGGCGGCCTCTTGCGCCGCGCCGAGAGCTGAACCGCGGCTTTCGAGCACTTCCTTCGGCAACTCGATCGCCGGGAAAAACACTTCTATGCACGTGCCTCTTCCTTCCATGCTTTCGACTACGATCCTTCCGCCCGCTTCGGCCACAATACGCTGCACGGTTGCCATTCCGAGTCCCGTACCCTTTCCCACTTCCTTGGTGGTGAAAAAAGGTTCGAACAGGCGCTGGCGCGTTTCCGCATTCATGCCGCTGCCGTTATCTTTCACCATCACCGAGACGGCCAGTCTCGATTCTCCGGATTTGTAATCCGTGCCGGAGTTGCAGGTCGCTTTAGGGCCGGAATCAGACGAAGAGGTAGAGATAGAGATAGAAGGCGGATTGCCCTGTGACTCAGCGGTCGAACTGGCTGCTGAATCCGCATTTGGAAAATCCCCGGATCGCGTCAACAACCAGATTTTCCCACCCCGCGGCATCGCATCGCGCGCGTTCAGCACGAGATTCAGCAGGACTTGGCCCATCTGCGCCCTATCCGCGAGCACTGGCCCGGCAGCGGAGTCGAGTGCGACTACGAATTCAATCTGCTCACCGAGCAGGCGTCGCAGCAGATTCTCGATGGATGCCACAACTTCGTTGATCAGGATGGGCCGGGGTTCGGCTGCCTGCTGGCGCGCGATCGCCAGCAGTTGGTGAGTTAGCGCTGCACCCTGCTCGCCGGCCATGCGCACCTGATTCACGTGCTGGCACAGCTCACGCCGCTGCAAATCCCTGTTCCCGGAACGGTCGATCTTCGATAGCTGGTTTCTTGATGGGTCATGGTTAAACGGATTATGGTTCGACGGATCATGGTTCGACGGATCATGGTTCGGCCGACATTGGTTCGATAAAGCATGCTCCGAGAAGTCATGCTCCGAGAGATCATCGTCCCAGGGACCCGTGTTCGACGGAACCATGTTCAACGGATCCATGTCCAACGGAACAGCGTCCAATCGACCAGCGCCCATCGCATTCGCCTCCCGTTGATTGCCGTGCAGGGAACAGTTTTCGCTCTCCCTCGCGCCGTTTCCGCCTTCGAAGTTCACGCTCGTGCCATCGAGTCCGGCGCTCAACAGATCGCAGTACAAGAGAATGCCCGTCAGCAGGTTATTGAAGTCGTGGGCGATTCCGCCGGCCAGGCGTCCGATCACCTCCATCTTGCCGGCTTCACGCAGATGTTCCTCCACGCGCCGGCGGTCGCTGGCGTCGGCCAGCGTTGCGATCAAGAAGACAGGCTGGCGGCGGGCGTCGCGCGCCAGCGACACCGTCAGCGAACCCCAGAAATCGGAACCATCCTTGCGCCGGTAGCGTTTCTCGAGCCGGAAGCACTCGCTTTCGTTCCGCATCAAGGTTCCCAGTTGGTCCGAAGAAAAATCTGCCGAGTAAGGTTCCTTACCAATTTCGGCGTGGAATATGCCGGCATGCGCTTCGGCCAGTTCTTCGGAGCTGTAGCCGAGCATGCGGGTCAGCGCGGGATTAGCTTCCAGAATCCGGCCATCGAGGCGGCATATGGCGATTCCAATCTCGGCCGCTTCAAACATGGCTCGATAACGCGGATCGTTGTTGTAATCGCGTACGGCGGGGAATTGCGTGGCTGCACTCATACCGACATCACTCCGGATATCAGAAGGTCGCGGTATGTGGAATCCAAGCTGGGAAAAGCAAGCTTGCTTTTCCGCGGATGGACCGCGGCCTCCTGATTGGGGAAAGTCTAGCCGGAATTGGATTGTCGCTTAAGTGAGAGCCATCACACCCAATTTGTGACAAATCGGGCGGGTGCCCGAAATGCTGTCGGGAGGGCTAAAATTGCGAAAAATAGTTGTTGTCGGATCTGTAGCTGTCCCTACCGGGTCTGTCTTCAGATCCCCTATCCTTGTCGTCGTCTTTAATCGTCGTCTCCGTCATTATCCGGAGCTGTAGCTGGGCCTTTCTGCGCGTCTTCTCCGAGGAAGAAACTCGGCGCCAGCAGCGCCGGCACCGGCGTGTAATCGCGATATGCGTTTCGGAAAAAGTCACTAAGGTCAGTGCTGGCGCGAGCATCGGCCACCCCTAGCGTGCCTTCAGTTATTCCATTGACACCTTCGATCATGCGGAGAATGCTGCCAAAGTCGTAAGTCCTGTCGCTGATGTAACCCTTCGGCGTGTAAGCCGAGACTATTACCAGAGGCACGCGGAATCCGTATTGGTAGTCGCCCTGGCAGTTATTAGTTGTGCATGGCAGCTTCGAGCGCAGCGGAGGCTTCTGATTGTCCGACCAGCCTCCCCAATCGTCCCAGGTCAGCACGACGGCCGTGTTCTGCCAGAAGGTTTCGCCGGCATCGGGCGTAGCCGCCGCACAGGTGGGATTCTGCCCAATTTCATTGATGATCGCCGTCACCCACGACGGACCCCAGTTTTCCGTACTCCCGGCATGATCGGACCAGGTTCCGTTGGGAATGATCCAGCTTACCCCGGCAAGATTGCAGTTAGTAATGTCATTCAGCACATCGGCGCCTTTGAGTTTGAGATCGACATTGGCGGCCCATTCCGCGCCCGAGCATTCCAGCGTCGTATCTCCCTTGGTGGTGAACTTCGGCACGCATAGATCGGCGATGGCATCGGGAGCGGTCCAGAGGTCGCCGGCTGAGGGCGCATAGTACTTCCAACTGATCTTATGCGCGTCGAGCACGCTGCCCATGGTTGGCTTGTTAGAGCAGAAACTGCCGACGGGATTCCCCGGCGGGTTGTTCAGAGCGGTGTTCTCGACCAGGCATTCCTGAATTGAATTTCCGTCATACGCCGTGCCTGCTTTGCAGAGAGTTTCATCGGGCAGCAGCGGAGAAATCAAATGAGTCTTGGTGTCGGCTCCCGCCAGGCAGCCGTATCCCGTTCCCGGCGGCCCGAAATTCTCGGCTACGAAGGTGGATTTCTTATCGTCGGCAGTGGTAAGCGCCGAGGTTCCGCTGAAAATAAACTGATGCGCCGGGTAACTTGGGCCCTGGTTGGTCTGGTACATAAAATTAGCCCAACCATATTGCTCCGCGTAAGTCAGGTAAGGATCGAGTAAGTGGCCTTTAGATCCATTATAGTTGGTGACGTACGGGTTCTCCACATAACTATAAGAAGTCTCGACCATGCCACTCTGCTTCACTCCCCACGCGCCATCGTTCTGGCAAGCATATCCCGCGGTCGCGTCGGGGTCGCACATAGTCATAAATGCGGTGTGGGAGTGGTCGGGATCGGTGCTGCCCTTCATGGGTACGCCGGTCAGCGTTATCGGCACCTCCGAGCCCGATTGGTTGGAGAGCCCGCACGGCGAAATGTCATAGCAGCTGGTGGTGACAGGGCTGGGGCTGCAGGCGGCCGCGCCACTGGCCCCGCTTGGGATGGGGCACAGCGGAGTCAGAAAATGAAAGAGATTGTCGGGGGAGCGGTTCTCTTGAAAAATGACGACCACGTGAGTGATTTGCGATGGAAAGGCGGATGGTTTCGGTCGCGAGATATCGGATTGTGCGGATAAGGATGGTGCGAACAGAGTCGCAGACAGAATCGACAGCAGCAGAAACTTTGGCGTGAGCGTCATAGCAATTCTCCTCAACGGCAGCGACTAAAACGATCGCAGCGACGAAAGCCCCGCAAAGGACTGGGTAAAAGAACGACAGAAGACCATGGTCTGATCCGGTCCGAATCTGCGGTGCGCGCCGTTGCAACTGGAATTGCGCCTTGTCGCAGACACCAAAGGAATTTGGCCGCGCGGGTCACCCCGCGAAGCGGAAAAAGCGCGTGCTGCAAGTCTTACCCAGGCTGGTATTTGAGTCAAATGAATTCTTAGCGAAAAGGCAGTATTCGGTCGGCTGCCCTGTGGCAGTTTACTGTAACGTGATTCTGTGGCCTCGTATAATTGCGAACATATGAATAGATTGTTTCGCGTTCTATGCTCCATTGTCCTCACGGTTCCGTTGCTTTCTGCGGCGCAATCGCCCAGCGAAAAGGTTCCTGTCATTCAAGGCGGTGCGGGTTCCTGCTCCATCGAACTCACCGTAAGGGGCGCTGACGGCAAGCCCGTTTACGACGCTACGGTCAATGTTCACATCAAGTACGGCTTTGGTGGGTTCAGGAGGCTCGATCTTGAAGCCGGAACCAACTCCGATGGCAAAGTGAAGTTCGCCGGGCTTCCCGCGAGGGTGCAGCGGCCTCCCCTTGAGTTTCATGCTACGAAGGGCGAGTTCTCGGGCATCGCGGCGTTCGATCCGGCAACCGAGTGTCAAGCCACACATGACATCACACTGGAGAAGTCGAAAACGCCGGATGGCCATTGAAGGGCGAAGGGTGACCGGCGCCGGGCGCTTCAATCCCGCCGATATTTCGTGTGGTACCTCATCGATTAGTTTGTCCGACGGAGGTGATCGGAATCCTGGTCACCTCGGGAGATCGCAATCGACCCTACGACTCTGCAAGTTTTGTTCATACTGTTTTTCGCGTCCTTGATCCGTTCAGCGTTAGGTTTTGGTGAGGCGCTGGTGGCCGTGCCGCTGCTCGCCTTCTGCATTCCGCTGCAAATAGCTGCCCCACTGGCCGTGCTGGTATCAATTACCATCGCGGGGATTGTCATTGTTCAGGATTGGGAAAAAATCCATCTCCACACCACGGGCTGGCTCGTGCTCTCCACGCTCTTTGGTATCCCGCTGGGACTCTTGTTTTTGACGAGCAGCCATCAACGTGGAGTGAAGGCAACGCTAGCCCTTCTCATCATCGCGTTTTGCGCCTACTCATTATCGGGCAAGACACTGCTGGAACTGCGGAGCGACAGCCGAGGATGGCTGTTAGTTTGTGGATTCTGTGCTGGCGTCCTCGGTGGCGCTTACGGAATGAACGGGCCCCCGCTCGCCATCTACGGGGCTATGCGGCGGTGGTCGGCGCAGCACTTTCGCGCAACCTTGCAAGCGTATTTTCTCCCCGCGAGCATCATTGGCATGGCAGGCTATTGGTTGGCGGGCTTGTGGGTTCCCGCCGTAACGCACTACTATCTGCTCTCACTGCCAGTTACTCTGCCAGCCGTATTCCTCGGCAGAGTCATCAATCACCGCCTGCGCGGAGACGCTTTCCTGAAATACGTTTACCTTGGCCTGGCAGCCATTGGATCGCTCTTACTGGTGCAGGCTATAACCGGCCGTCTCTGATGTTTTGCCGGCCGGCGCCGCTGAGTGACGCTCGATGCTTCTAGTACTTTGCCCCGAAACAACAGACCAGTGAGACCTAAGAGTGATACCTAAGGAAGTTCTAATTAAGTCCCCGGCTCCTCCGTGCGACCCGTGTAACCTGTGGTGAATGCCCTTTGCCGACACCTATTCAGAGTTTCCCTGGCTCAGCCTCACTTCAGGGTTTGATAGCGGCAAACCGAAGCCGCATATAATCCGCTGTCCAAAGTCCAGATTCATCGCAGAGAACTGGCTTAAGCAGGTCGGTAACTTCATCGAGGAAGCCGCCACGTTCCTCACGCGGCACTGCAGCACAGAACGGATTGGCGAATGTGTCGAGCCAGCCGCGCATTCCAGTGGGCAACGGCGTTGGGCGTGGAATCAGTTGTACGCTTTGCGGCACAAACCCGGCCCGACGCAGCCGAAGTTCATATTCTTCGACAGTCGGGAAATACCACGGAATCCACGAAGCAGCATCTTTGACACCTCGGCGCTGCAGCGTAGCCACTAACGCGACTGTAATTGTGCCAACGCATCCATGTCCGCCCAGTTCGCCCACAAACCTTCCCCCGGACCTAAGCGCGCGGAACGCACCTTTGATCGGAGCATCGGGATCGTCTTTGATCCAATGCAGCACGGCATTGGAAAAGACGGCATCGAATTGGTCCTCAAACTCGTTCTCAAAGCCCAGCACACGGGCGTCCATTACCCTCGCGTCAAGACCGCGCTGAAGAGCGGCCGCGATCATGTCTGGAGAACTGTCGATCCCCACCACCTGCGCACCGAGCGCAACCAGTTTTTCGGTCAGTGCCCCGTCGCCGCAACCCAAATCAAGGATGCGCTCCCCAGACTTCGGCTGGAGCAGATCCAGTACAGGTTGCCCGAGCGCAGGCACAAAATGAGCATTCGCGGCATAAGCAGCCGCATCCCAACGTAGGCAGGATTGCGGGGAAGAGGAAAAGACCAAGAAAACTCCTTTTATCGCAACGCCTTCAAAGTTGCATTCGGGAATTCAAGGACTCCAAAGTTGAAGTCCGTTCGATCCCCAGCCTTCTTCCCCGGCGCGGGTATCAGTCTAGCCGTAAGCGGTTTATGCCACTTGAAGGCGAGACTCGCCATGTCACCGATAATTCTCCCCAATTGCTCTTCCGAAACATCACCGGGCAACGGAATTGCATCGAGTCCAGTGCCGCACACTGCCGAGTAAGCCAGCAAAGAGTCCAGGTCAAACATGCCTTCACTCCACCTTTGGGCGAGTACCGGGTCTTCGAGCACGGGCAACATAAGGCCGGAATACCCCACCCGCTTAACGGAAATCGAGCGCTCGGCTTCCGTAATAATTGCGGCGGCGGAAAGCGTCCCACTCGAACCGAACTGAGCTCCAATCAGCGTTTCAACTGCGGCTCCTATGGATGAATCCATATTCGGCGCAGGCGTTGGGTCAAGTCCCATGTACTTCCATCCAGAGTTTTTCTCCACCTGCTTGGCGATTGCGTCCACCGTTCGTGCCTGCTGTTCAAGTTTCTCGGACAGCAGTTGTTTCGCTTCTTTCATATTCCGATTAGCACCGCCCAGCACATCCGCGACGAACGCCCCTGCCTCCCACCCGACCGAAAACTGGCGGCCAGAGCCGTCATGATTGGACGCTGGGAAAAAGGGCACATAGGACGGAACCATCGCGACCGCGGCGAAATCAAAGTTGTTCGTGCCATTGGGACTGTGGCCTTCCACATACTTAATCACTTGTGCCGCGGCTCGAATCGAGTTCCACTGCACTCCCTCTTCATCCGCCACCACCAGGCTCGCATTCGCTCTTGTCTGCGCCAGAACTTGGCTGAGCAACTCCACCTCGGCCGCATCCGATGAATTCCTCAATGTCAGCGGCCCGATATTCAGCAGGAAAGAATCTTTCTTCGAGAGGTTGTCCAGATTCTTAAAGAAATCCAATGCCTCCGCGTTCGACCGACTGGATCGGCCGCCTGCATATTGTGTGAACGGCTGCGTCGTGATGCGGATGGTTTGCACTTCGTAGCCGCCCTTGTCAAAAGCGTCTTTTGCCTGACGAAGCACCGTGACCGCATCCGCTATCTGCTGCTGGTATCGGGAGCGTTCAATCCGCACAAATGCCGTTACAGTACGGATTTTGGGCCTTCGCTCGCCGCCCAGAGCACCCCCGCAGCACATCAATATTAATAAGGACGTGATCGCCAAAAGCTGAAAAAGAGGACGAGCCCTTCTGTCGAGAAACGAACGCACTGTGCCCTCCAGTCCTGAAATGTTGCTCGATGAAAGTATCCCTCAAAAGCTAGGCAGGTTCTGATTAAGTCCGTGGCTCCTCCGTGCACCCCTGTGTACCCTGTGGTGAATGCTCTTTGCCGATACTTAATCAGAACTTCCCTGGGCGGCCAATCGCCGGTGAAGCGCTATCGCGCTGCGGAGTAAACCTCGTTGACACCCTTGCTCCGGCGCAGCGGCAGCTGCGCCCCCACAAGCACCGCCGGAATGATCGTCAGAAGAAATGTCAGGTGATACCACACCGGGAATTTGCTCCAAAGCGCGATGTGCGCAGGCAAGAACATTGCAAGCACCACGCTGCCGACGATCAACGGCGCCCAGCGGCTCCATGGGGATATCCAACGTGTTACGGCGCCAGCCGCCATCGATGTCACGATGGCCATCAACAGGCGTGCCCACTTCATGCCCAGCGTGAACTGGAGCGTGTGCTCGGCAGCAGTATAGTTCGGCAGGCTCAGGCGAAGCACGCGGTTGATCACCGTGACCACGACAGCCCACGTAAGAAGTCCTGCGAGGCAGGCGAGAATGGAACGCTTCATAAACAACCCCCTTTAATATAAGTATAATAGTACAATTAGACTAATGAAAGCTGAACTATATATTTTGGGCGTTCTCCACCGAGGCGACTTTCACCCCTATGAGATCAAGCGGCGTCTGGCCCAGGCCATGATCGAGTGTTTTACCGATGTCGATGTCGGCACGCTCTACTACGCTGTGCGCCAGCTTGCCGAATCTGGCCTGTTAACCGCAGTCGCCCACCAGCGCGTGGCTCGGGGCGGCATGCGTACGGTGTACCGCATCACTCCCCGCGGACGCGAGCGCTTTCGTGAAATACTGCACGCCCAGTTTGCCGCCGAAGGCGACCTTCGCGAGACCCTCTACGGCCCCATGCTGTTCTTGCATCTCGCCGACCTCAAGCTGGTCGCCGAGGCTCTGCGCACGCAAATCGACAGGCAGAATGCGCGGCTGACGAAGATCCGGAAATTGCGCCGGCAATGGGTAACGATGCTGCCCACCGGTAGCCGCCTCCTGATGCAGCACATGACCGAGCAGTGCCGCCTCGACCTGCGCTGGCTTCGCGCGGTCCTCACCGATGTGGAGGCCGGACGCGTTCGCGATACCCCTGATCCGGCTCGCCTAGCGGCCAGGACCTAGCCTTCAAAATCATCGAAGTCTGCCAGGCGCCTTCAAGTTCAGAAGCCCGTCATCCCACCCGAGCTGGCAGGCATAAGCCGCGTCACACTCGCGTACAATTTCTTCCTTATGAGCCAGTTTCACCTTTGTGCGCAACCCCTGTGGGTCAATCTGCTGCTCCTGATTCCATTGGCAGCCATCTTCAGCTTTCGGCGTGCACGACACCTGGTCCGCGCGCGGCAGCTGATTTTGATCACTCTGTTCGCCGTCGCATTTGGCTTTGTTGAAGCCGCCGTTGTCGTGTACCTGCGGGCGGCGACGGCTCTCCTACCGGGCTATACCCAGAGTTTGGCGGAAATCAGGCGCTACCAGGAAATCTATCGCCCCACGATATCCTTATCCCAAATTCCGCAGAGTCTGGTGACGATTGAGGTCTGCCGCGAGGCTGCCACAATGATTATGCTCACTATGCTCGCGTTGCTGGCTGGGTCCACCAGACGGGACCGGTGGGTCGCTTTCCTCTGGGCGTTCGCATTCTGGGATCTCTCCTACTACGCGGGACTGTGGGCAACCATCCGATGGCCCACGTCGCTCCTCGATCTCGATGTGCTCTTTCTCATTCCTGTTCCCTGGATTGCGCAAGTCTGGTTTCCTCTGCTGGTGAGCCTAACGACCATAGTGGTTATTGCATGGTCGTGTCGCGGGGAACAATCCCGCGAGATTGCCCGTTAGCACTTCGCGGTTCATGTGTAAGGGGCTAGCCAAACAGCGTGATCAGCAGCTAATCATGGATTCAGCGGTCAGAACTATCTCATAAATCGGTTTTGGGTAGGGCACGGCTTCAGCCGTGCCGCCCCAAGCCAACAATGACGAGGGCTTTAGCCCCTGAGGATTTCGCTGCTTACTTCCACGATTCATTATGGGTAGCTTTTCAGTCTTCAAATCGAAGCATTTATTGCTATTCCGAGTGGAAATGTCCAACTATGGGATCACGCCCGCCCTGCGAACTCCCGCGTCTCTGTTGACACCTTGATGGTTTCACCTTCTTTAATGAAGAGTGGAACTCGGATCTCGATGCCAGTCTCCAGCTTCGCTGGCTTGGTCACGCTGCCGCTGGAGGTGTCGCCACGCACACCCGGTTCGGTGTAAGTGACGTTCAGCTCCACGTGCGCTGGTAACTGCAAGCCTATGGGATTGCCGTTGTACTTATGCATCTGGATGATGGTCCCTTCCACGATAAAGTCCGGAGCGTCCCCGATCATCTCACTGGAGAGCGTGAGGGTCTCGAAGCTCTCCTGATCCATGAAGTGGTAACCACCCCCATCCCTGTACAGGTAGGATGCTTCGACCGTCTGGAGGTCCGGCTCCTTGAATCTGTCGCTGGCTTTGAATGTCTTGTCAAAGACCGCCCGTGTGATAAGGTTGCGCATCTTCAGGCGGACCAGGGTCTGCGCGCCTCTGGCAGTAGGAGTCGAAACCTCCGCTTCCAGGCACACAAATGGAGTGTTTTCGAACTCGAAAAACATTTTGCGCTTTACGCTTATGGCATCGATCAGTGCGGCCATGATTCCCTCCAGACCGGGCCCGACGCGGCAAGTCCCACGAAGGTCTGACCGGGCTTTCCGTTAGACGATGCACGAATCGACCATAGGATAACAGGTGGGCATCGGCCATTGAGTTCTATCGTTCGGGCAGTTCCGAATTTGCACCAGCCCTTGCGCATCGTGCAACAACTGTTTATGGTTCTCCCATGAATTTTCCCCGTGCCAGTGGGATCCTGTTTCATCCGACGAGTCTCCCCGGCCCCCGCGGTATCGGCGATTTCGGCTCCGAAGCCTATCGTTTCGTCGACTTCCTGCACTCTGCCGGACAAAAATTCTGGCAGGTCCTTCCCCTGAATCCGACGGGCTATGCGGACTCGCCCTTTCAATGTTTCTCCGCCAGCGCGGGAGACCCGCTCCTCATCAGCCTCGACCGTTTCGTCGATCAGGGACTCCTGGGCAGCGACGACTTGCGCGGCGTCCCGGTATTCCCGGTTGATACCGTCGACTACGGTGCGGTCATTCGGTTCAAGACGCCACTGCTAGAAAAGGCCGCCACCAACTTCTTCGCCGGCGCCGCCACTACCAATAAAATTAAAGAAGACCGCCTTCGATTTGAAAAATTCTGCCAGGCCAATGCAGCCTGGCTCGACGATTTCGCGCTGTTCATGGCCGTAAAGGAGGTCCACAACCTGGTCGAGTGGACCAAGTGGCCTTCCGACATAGCCGGGCGCGAGAACGAAGCCATGCAGCATTGGTCGAAAAGACTGGCGTCCTCCATCGACTCCCAAAAATTCTTTCAGTACGAATTCTCCCGGCAATGGCAGGAACTCCGTGACTACGGACGACAGCGCAACATTCGCATCATCGGCGATCTCCCAATCTACGTCGCGCACGACAGCGCCAACGTCTGGGCGCATCGCCAGTTCTTTTTGCTTGACGAAGGTGGCCGCCCCACGAAGATTGCCGGTGTACCGCCCGACTACTTTAGTGCCACAGGACAATGCTGGGGCAATCCCATTTACAACTGGCCGCTGCTGCAACAGACCGGATACAAGTGGTGGGTCGAGCGGCTGCGCTCCGCCCTTCGCCTCTACGACGTGCTTCGTATCGATCACTTCCGCGGTTTCGAAGCCTACTGGGAAGTACCAGGCCTCGAGACCACCGCCATCAACGGGCGCTGGGTAAAAGGTCCTGGCCGGGACCTGTTCTCTGTGCTGCGCCAGGAACTGGGCGAACTTCCGATCATCGCCGAAAATCTCGGTGTCATCACTCCCGAAGTTGAAGACATTCGCCGTGAGTTCGGCTTCCCCGGCATGGCCATCTTGCAGTTCGCCTTTGGCAATGATCCGCAGGCGCCCACATTCAAACCGCACAATTATGTCCACGATCTTGTCGCCTACACTGGCACCCACGACAACGATACCGTAGTCGGTTGGTGGACCAGCAGCGGGATCGGTGACAGCACACGCACGGCAGAGGACGTCGCCAAGGAGCACGCACACGCGCGCGCGTATCTCAATTTCAAGGACGACCCTATCCACTGGGTGCTGATCCGCGGCATCATGTCGTCGGTCGCGAACACGGCCATTGTGCCCGTGCAGGACCTCCTGGGCTTGGGCAGCGAAGCGCGCATGAACCATCCCGGAACATCGAGCGGCAACTGGAAATGGCGCATGAGGCCCGGTGCCATAACCGCTGAGATCGCAGCCAGGCTAAAAGAAATGGCTACTCTCTACGACCGTTGAGCTAGAGGTCCGGATGCAGTTGGAACCCGGAACCAGCGTTAGATTCGAGCTCTTATTTCCTTGAAATTGGACAGCGATCGGCGTTGTAATTCCGTTATGCAAATCTTACGGAGGTTCAGGACTCACTCATGAAGATCGGGTTTCCAAGCAAGACTGCTCAGAGTGTGGCAGTCCGTCGAGCAGAACACCAGCTGTTCGACTTTCCACACGTCTTGGAAGACCCCATTGCCCCATGGATCATCGGACCAGAAGGAGCCACATCCATCATGTTCGGATGGTGGACAGCATATCTTCCTGCCTCGCGGTACATGCGTGCCTTTATGGCCGCACGAAGTCGATATGCCGAAGACCAACTGGCGAGAGCCATTGCATCGGGAACCCTCCAATACGTGATTTTGGGTGCGGGCTTGGATACTTTTCCGTACCGAAACCCATATTCCGAATGTGGTTTGAGAATATTCGAAGTCGATCACCCCGATACACAAGAATGGAAGCGCCGTCGATTAGCTCTGGCGGCTGTATCCGTTCCATCACCTGTCACTTTCGTTCCTGTTGACTTCGAACATCAAAAATTGGAAGTCGAACTGGAAAGGGCTGGATTCAGATTCGACGAGTTAGCCTTTTTTTCGTGGCTGGGAGTGACGCCGTATCTAGAAAATGAGACGGTAATGGCAACCTTCGCATTGATCCACTCCTTTTGCCCGGACAACAGAATGGCGTTCGATTACGCGCTCCCGCGTCAAGCGTTGTCTGAAGGAGAAAAAATGGCATTCGACTCTCTAAGCGAACGAGTCGTCCGAGCGGGCGAGCCATTCCGAGGTTTTTTTAGAACTGAGACGCTGGTAAATGACCTGAAGAAGATTGGTTTCCATTCGGTAGAGTGTCCCACCACGGACCAGATTAACGCGCTCTATTTTCGAAATCGCTGGGACGGTCTGCGGGTCCGAGGCCGTCTCGGCGGATTGATGTGCGCGTATTAGTCGCCCTTCGCTCCCCAATCAGGAACCCTCCGCCTCGCGCCCACCATTGCAACAGCAAGTGCGTCGGAAAATAAACCGCCAGTGGAACCACAACCAAATATGCCAGCAGATAAAGCCAGCCCGGCATGGCATGTTGCTCCCGAAAGAATGGCCCGCGAGCCCAGTTCACGTCAAACTGCGGACGCCAGAAATAATTGACCGGAACCACCACCCATGCCGTCAACGTCTGCAACAGCCATCCTCTGCGGTCGTAACCCAGGCGCCAGATGGCCCACAGCAGCAGCGGCGGAGTAGCCAAATGAAACAAGCTGAGCAGGCGAACGAACAACGGTATGTTGGAATCGAACATGTATTCCGTGCCGCCGACGAGGTGTGAGCCAGAGATAAGAGCCCCGGCCAGATCGATAGCATAGAGGCTCTGGAAGAGCAGCAACCCAGTCGCCTGCCACGAGAAAATCAGAGGGCTCTCCCACCACAAGGCGAGCATCACGAAGACGTTTCCCAGATCGCAAAAAAACAGAAAGTTTTGCAGCCCGTATTGCTTCCAGTAGAACGGACCCCAGGCGAAGACCCAGACGGTCCAGACGATCTTGAGCCATAACGGAATCCTCATGGGTCGCCGTTAGGAGGCGAACTGCTGGGAGTTTGGCTTACTGTACCCTTGTGGAAGCGGCAACCACGGTGTGTCATTGGAAGGATGGTGGGCGCTGTAGGATTTGAACCTACGACTTCCACCGTGTGAGGATGGCACTCTACCGCTGAGTTAAGCGCCCACTGTAGTGCGGTAAGCCCATCATTATACACAAGTTCCCTGTTCGCGTTGTTTCTTGTCAATCGTTTCCCAACTCCCGATTTCACTCCTCATATCATCAGCTTGTCCAAGACAACACCTCGAGCTTCGAGTTTGTCCGACTTGAAGCCGTGCGCATAATGGGCAAGCATGTTGAGGGTGGTCCATCGGAGCATGGCCCGAACTATTTGGCGATTTTTCCCCGTTCGCCATGAGCCAGGATGTGAGCCCGAGTGACGGAACGTGTGGAACCCGTACCGCTTGACGAACTCGCCATCAATATAGCGTTTGCCGGCATTGACCTCAAGGACGCCCGCCCGGATCGCTGCTGGTTGCAAATAGTCCTCAACCACCATCGACCCCGATGCGTGGCATCCTGCCACCGAGTTTCGATGAAGCAAACACGTAGTCATCATCAGCCGCGTACGAGGTTTCCGCACGCCAATCCTTGAGCAATTGCGCGAGGATCGAGTGCATCGTTACAGTGGAGTTCGAAAGTTTGGTCTTTGCGCCGGTCTGAATAATGCCGTGGACGTAGCTCCGTCTGATCCTTATTTCAGACCGCCCCCACATGATGTCAGACCAACGCAGTCCCAGCACTTCGCTCGCCCGGATTCCCGTGGCCGCAACCAGTCCGATCATCGTGTATTCCGGTTGTTGAAGTTGCTCCAAAACCTTTAACGCTTGCTCTGGAGTTAACGCGATGGCTTCGAAGTCGGACACAGTTGGGATGCCGGTTCCATAGCTTACTGGATTGAACTGGCCGCCCAAAGGGGATCAAGCCTTCCGACTGAGCAAACTTGTACACCACGCCCATCACGTCTCTGTACTTGTGCCGCGTGGTGTCCTCAACCGCGATGGTGTACAGCCAATCCTTGATCTGCTTCGGTTTGATCGCGGCGGCAACCTTGTCACCCCAACGGGGCTTCAAAATACTATTGACGATTTGAGTATGCAGGTCTTTTGTCGAAGTCTGACCTTGTGCTCCTCCCGCAACTTCTCGTCAAAGTGCCGCACGTTCAGATCGAAATACTTTTCCCGGTACAGCGCCAGCACTTTCTCCACCGCCGCCAACGGCACTTTCTTGGGCGACGGTTTCCCTCGGCGCCGGTCAAACAAGCCTCGGAACTCCAACTCTTCATAGCGCTCATGCCAGCGCCGCATCTGCCGGTCGCTGATCCCGATAATCTCCGCCGCCTGCCACCACGGGATCTTCTTCGCCATGGCCCGCAAAATCACTTCCTGCACCTTCATCGTCCGCTCCATCGCGGCCTGCGTGTAAGGGAACATGCCTTCCATGCTCTCCTAGCCTCGCCGCCTGCCAAGCGGACACTTCACTTGCTATCTCATCCGGACATATCATGGCTAACGACAGGCGTCGATCAAATGGCTTGACATACGCCCCTCCTGAGTGGATGATTCCGTCCGACAGGTAGAGTCAAGGAGGTTTTGTGCCACTCTTTATGCATCAGGTTGCGTATTCCACGGAGGGCTGGAACGCCGTGATTTCCCAACCCCAGAATCGCATCGAAGCGGTTCGATCCGCCATCGAGAAGCTCGGCGGAAAAATAGTCAGCGGATGGTTCTCCTTCGGACAGTACGATGTTGTGGCCATCACAGAAATGCCCGACCACGTCAGCGCCGCCGCTATCGGCATAGCTTTCGCAGGCGGAGGTACGTGCAAGAGCGTACAAACAACTCCGTTGTTAACTCAGGAAGAGGCCTTGCGCGCCATGAAGCAGGCAGCTGAGTGCGGCTATCGTCCAGCGACTGCTCGGGCGGCGTAGGAACCGAACCCTGCGAAACTCTGCGCGCTCTTAGTGGGATCTACGCCCTCAGCCGGAAACCAGATCGGCAAAAACGAATTGATCGCGAACCACAGTCACGCCCACTGAAACCGGGACCGCAGCATTCAGCATGGGCCCCGCGTAGACAAATGAATGAAACTCTCCGCGTTCGCCGCACGGATCCACCCCGACAGGTAACGCGGAGAGAAACGTCCGATCGAACTCACGGCCCACGAACGATTGTTCAAGTTTCGTGGTGTCGACACATGTCAACTTTGCTCCCAGACCCGCTGCGATCATCTCTTCTGCTAAAGCCCGCGTGGGAATCCCCCAAACAGGGAATATCGGCGTAAGTCCCGTGCCCGCCATTTGTTTTTCCCTATAGGCGCGTACATCCTCGAGGAACAGATCGCCAAACGCGACCCCTTTGATTCCTTGCGAGACCGCTTCGGCACAGGTTTGTGCCATCAGCGATTCATAATGTTCATTGGAACACGGCCAGGGTAACGGAACAGCCCAGAGCGGCAGTCCGGCAGCGGCCGCTTGCTGTTCGACCAACTCGCGTCTTACCGCATGCATGGCAACGCGACCCGCAGCTTCATTGAAAGTAGTCAGCAGCCCAACGACCTCATACTCGCCCCGCTGGCGCAGAACATGCAAACTCCATGCGCTGTCTTTGCCGCTGCTCCAGGAAAGAAGAATGCGCGTCACGATTTGCAAGTTTGCCGCCAAACAACAATTTCCAGCAACGCTTTTCAGCGACCTCTTGGAACTTGGCGTCCCCGGCGGGATTTGAACCCGCGTTACCGCCGTGAAAGGGCGATGTCCTAGGCCAGGCTAGACGACGGGGACGTTTGCGTTGGGGGGATTGTTTGCCTGATGGTTATTTGCCGCCGCAGTTCATAGTAACAGGGCACTTTTCCTCCGTCAAAAGCATGCACTCGTCCAGTAGATGAGTGACACTTTCCATTCCTTTCGTTGGGTTGAGATGTGGCGCAGGAATCCAACCGACCCCAACCTTTCGAATATCACCGACATTCCCTATCTCTACTATGTGCGCTCCGACACCAGCGATTGCTGCCACGTCCGCATCTTTGTGCCGCCAGCGGATCAAGCTGAATTGATGACAGGGAGCTCCAGCGCAATAGCCATGCCCGGTGCCCCGGGTTCGCGTCCGCAACTGAAGGTGACGGAGTGGGACCGCCGGGATTGCTGGAAGCGTCGCAAGCCGCAGCGGAAAGGCAAGAGGAAAAACCGAGTTGACAGATCTCGCGTTCGGCGACTGCGATTAAGCGCTTGGCCAGAACTATCAGGCCGCAGGTTAGACAGCAGCGCCGATTCATCAGTATCGGACGCCAACATGCACCGGGCCCCTAGGACCCATCAGAGTGCGAATAGAAGCCCGAATCAAACGCAAAATCGCCCTGGAACTATATAGCGCACACTTGACACGACCAGCCGTCTCATAGAAGCGCCCAAAGAACGGGCGCGAACCTAGGGCACCAGGCCGCTCGGTATGACCCTGGGGTTATCGTCGTCCGCAGGCCACTTGTCAAAAGCGAGAAGTGGCGCACCCTTCTTATGCCGGTTGACACAAATTAATGGGGCTCTGGCGGCACGACTGAAGTCGTACCCTTCCCGGCTGTGCTTGCGGCATCGCTGAAGCGATGGCCTGATACGAAATTATAGACACCGATACGAAACTTGACCCACAATAAAAAACCCTCTCGACCGCTCCGAGAGGGTTTGCGAATTGGTTGGAGAAATCTAGGCCGCTCGCACGACGTTGCCTGCCTGAAAGCCCTTCGGCCCTTTGAGCAGGTCGAACTCAACCGTCTCACCTTCGTTCAGCGAGCGATACCCGTTCTCCTGGATGGCGGAGAAATGCACGAAGACATCCTCGCCCGTGGAGCGCTGGATGAATCCGTATCCCTTCGCCCCATTGAACCACTTCACAGTACCCTTCTCTCTCACAAAAAACTCCTTTCGCCTTTCGCTAAGAATTATTCTTTCGTCTCTTTTCTGTTTGCCGGGTTTGTGTGCTGGGGAACAGCATCCGTAACCAGGCACCCCCTCAAAGCGACTCAAGAACCTTTTGCTGGCGTTGCCGCGCGCGGGGAAACCACACCGACAGAAACCGCCCCTCCGCACTTCACCGGATGGTTGCCCGCGGCGAAACATTGTGGAGCGGCGTAGACGAAGGCGCGATATCGCACTGTGGCACAGAAACGCAACATACAACACTCGCCAACCGGGTCCGGCCAGCGAAGCACCAGATAATAGACAGGAAGATTCCAGTTGGCAAGAGAGAAGTTTGCAGCCGATTGACGAAGCGAAAAAAAATCGGGTGCAATATGACCGTTAGACGTTATCGCAACGTCATTACAATGATCAGTCCGTGGCGAAACAAGCAACCACAAAAATCCGCCGCCGAACCGTAAGTCTTTGATAATATTTGAGAAACCGTGTCTTCCCTCACCCCACTCGGGCTTTCCCGCAACCCGGGCGCGTCCGAATTGCGGGCGTCGCCAGCCGAGGGCCTCCTACGCTCAACCGTGCGCTACATGCTTCGCACCGAGGTGCATACCTTTGCCTTCTCCGTCGCCGCCAACTCCATTTTGTCGTTTTTTCCGTTCCTGCTCTTGCTGATGACTCTCATCCGCTACGTCTTTCATTCGCGCGTGATGTATTCAGTGGTCGAGAACCTTTTGCGCGACTACATTCCTGCCGGCCAGGAATTCGTCATCCGAAATCTAAACGCGATGGTCAGTACGCACCATCAGGCGAAAGTGTTCTCGCTGGCCATGCTGCTGATTACTTCCACCGGAATCTTTCTGCCGCTCGAAGTTGCGCTCAACCGCGTCTGGAGATTTCGGAACAACCGCTCTTACCTCGGAAATCAATTAATCTCGCTGGGATTGGTCTTTGCCTGCGGCTCCCTCGCCCTGCTCTCCGTGGGATTGACCGCCGGCAACGTGGCCATGTTGACGACCGCGCTGCACGGCTACGGCGTTTGGTATGTACAGTTGGTTGGTTTTATCACGATGAAGATTTTTTCGATCATGGCCAGCATTACGATCTTTTTTCTCGTCTACTGGCTGTTGCCCAATGGAAAAGTTCCTGCTCGCGGAGTCTTGCCGGCAGCCGTGATCATGGGATTGCTCTCCGAGGCGCTGAAATACGTTTATATCTTCGCCCTTCCCCGCCTCAATTTCGCCGAAGTCTATGGCCCATTCGCTATTTCAGTGAGCCTGATGTTCTGGGCATTCCTGTCAGGTATGCTGCTGTTAACCGGAGCTCACTTGTCAGCACGGAAACTACTTCGGAACTCGTGATTGTTAAATTTGTAAATGACTGTTCTTTTTTAAATTACAAATTGCAAATTACAAATTCGCTAGCTTCCATCGCGTAGCCGACTTAGGAAAGCTTTTCTCAATGAATCCAAACACCGTCTTCGGACGCACCGCGAAAATTGGTTCACCCATGCTCCGCGGATCGATCTTGTATTTCTTCACGTACGCCGCTGCCATGCGCTCCAAAGCAGCCGCGTCTTTGACTTCCTCAGCCACTCCCTCAACGATCACGGCCTCTTCAGCATTGTCGTTTGCAACGGTGCACGCTGGATTAGCCGCCAGGTTTTGTCCTTTGCGCGACTTGCGTCCAGTTGAGAAAAAGAACGTATCGTCGAGCCACACTCCCCACACTGGCATAACATGCGGACGTTCCCGCTCAGGATAAAGACCCGCACGGATTGTGGCCACCCAGAATGTTCTGCACTGATTCATTCTCTTCGCGACCCAAGCCCACGGCAGCAGGCCCTTGCCATCACTGGGTCCGACGATGCCGTAGCCGGGAGCAAACGGACGATCCCCCTTCGGTCCCGCCTGTGCAGTCGTCGACGATCGCGACGACGATTGCTTCAACGGCCGCTTCGAGGCTCGCTTCGACGCTCGCTTCAACGATCGCTTCGCCATATAAGGTCGAGCCTCCGATCTACTTCTTCAACTCTTGCACCGCGCGATACGCCTGATCGATAGCGCAATCCGTATACGCATAAGCATCCGCATCCGCATTGGCGATCGTCAGCCGCCCAAACGGCTTGCGCGCCACTTGGCAAGGCGTCTCGCCGCCATCCAGCCAGAACTGATCGAAGAGCGAATTGTATTCATAAGCGTAGCCGTGCGGCCAGCGGTTCACCGTGATTTCCAGAATGTCTCGCGCCGGTTCGAATCCGCCAGGACCCAGCATCCGCAGCAACTGTTCGCGAATATTACGCTCATAAGTTTCGAAGCTCGTGCCGTACAGCTGGATGCGTCCGAGCCTATGCTGCTCGCGCGCCGGACGACCGGGTTTGCAGGCCGCCTTCATCATGTGCACCAGGATCGGCTCGTCCGGCTTTTTCGTGCATTCATAGCCGCCGATACTGACCGGAAGATCCAGGTTCACGCCGGTGTGATACATTCCCGGCGCATAAATCGAGCTCGCCCCCAGCTTCTGAAAGGCGCTCCAGTTGCGCACCAGCACATTGTTATAGAGCAGTGGAACTTTCTGCGCCGACGCTAGCGCCGCTTTCTGTGGGCCGGGTAATTCCTGCGCGATGTACGGAATCACCACATGCCAGCAAGCCAGAATGCAGTTGGCGGCGCGTACCGTCTTCAGCTTGTTCTCAGTAAAGTAGCTGACTTCAACTGCCTTAGCCGACGCCGCATCGCCGCCCGCATCGACAATATGTTTCACCTTAACGACAGTGCTGTTCAGCCGCATGCGCGTCGCCGAAGAAGGCTCATCCAGCTTCGAGTAGTCCGCCTTGGCCAACACCACATCGGTAGCCGAGTTTCCGGGAATTGCCCCCGGAATCAGCTTGCGCACCAGCAGCCGAGCGATCGAAGCATTGCCATCGGGAAAATGAAAGAAGTATTTATCCGCCTCCTCGTTGCGAATGCAATCGCGATTCATTCCCTTGCCCGGCGCGGGATCAAGCTTAAGCCCGTTGAATCCCGGCATTCCCAGTCCCCAGGCATCTTGTGCAGCCACGGCGTCAATGCCCACGCCAAAAAGCGGATGCGGATAAGCTTGCAAGAGCTTGACGATCTCGTCGTTGACCCTCACCGTGTTAGTCAGATATTTCGCATAACTAATGCGGGCCAGCCGCGCCTTCTTTTCGTCGGAGCTGAGACCGGGAAAATAATCCGTCTCCGCTGTGAGCAGGTGCTGAATATCTTCCTTCGCTTTCGCGGACAGCGGTGCTTCCTTCAGAAACTCCCGCAACGCCGCTTCTCCGGGCGCGTCGTTGAGTCCGCTTTCATCGCCTCCGCTGTGGACCGCGTTCGCCACGAGCTTGTCGGTACCAAACGTCTCCTTGTCGAAGAAAATGTGCGGCTTCATACCGAGCGAGCGGTAAAGATTTTTGTCCACATACTTGGGATACGAAGCCACATCGATGCCTAGCTCTTCGATCAGCCCTTTCGCCACCGCGCTATAAGGCGCCGGACTTTCAATCGAATACGTTCCGCCGAATCCGAGAATGGTGCGGCCGCTGGTCCGGCCCAGACGGAATTCATTGCGCTTGGCGTGTCCCCCAAAGTCGTCGTGATTTTCGAGAATCAGTATGCGTGCCCACTCGCCCGCGACCTTGTGAAAAAAATGGGCCGCAGCGAGTCCGCTGATGCCGCCACCCACAACGACCAGATCATAAGTTTCGCCAGTATCCACAGCCTTCGGAGCGCTATCCCAAAAGACTCCGTCGCGGACGCTATGCATGGTTTCGAACGACCCGGCGTGGTCGCCGCGCAGCCCAATTTTGCCGGGAGGATAGTAACCGATGACGTTTTGCGCTTCCAGATCAGCGGCCGCAGCAGCCCACATTTCGGGTGGCACGATACGTGGAACGATACTATGAGCAACGGACGATCCGACCGTCAGCGCGACTCCATTCAGGAAGTCGCGGCGCGTAATCCGCGCGCCCATCCCCAGCTCTCGGTCGCGTTTGCTCTTTGCTGTCATTCCACCCGATAAATCAAATTCGTCGTGCACGCCGCTTCCCCGTTATTTGATGATCCGCACATACTATAACGATTGTTTTCAAAGTTTGCTGCGAGATTGGTGCAGCGTTACTGTGACCCGACGATCTTAGAAGATGTTGTTAGACGATGATTGCTGTGCGAGGTCGTTATTATGCGATGACTTCGTACTCGCTCTTCACCAAGCCGCTTCGATAGTGCTGCGTCCCGACATGACGGAGCCGCACATCGCGCGGAAGCGAACCAAAAAGCGGAATTCCCTCCCCTATAAGCACAGGCACACGAGTAATAACAAGCCGCTGCACTTAGCCTGCACGCAGAAATCCTTGAATCGTGACTCCTCCGTCGACATAGACATGGTGGACGCCGCTAGCAGCGAGCTTTGCAACGATCTCGGCCGGAGCTCCGGCCATCTGCTCGACAACACCCTTAGCTCCGCGCACCCGCGAAAAATCCAGGGGCTGGTTGCTCAGCACCACCACGCGCTTGTCCCCATAGGGCCAATCCGCATAACCAAGAACCGTCTCGAAGGTCTTGCGGCCGATCACCAGCGCATCAACGGCGACCATGAACTCCGTATAGCCATGGGGTTCGCCACCATCCACCGGCAAAAAATCGAGATCGCCGTTCGGCCGCGCAATGAAGCCATCGACACTGGTTCCTATAAAGACCGACACCCTCATAACGGATTGTTCACCTGAACACTTTCCAACAGTAGTTGCTACCCGCATGGCGACACTCACATACCAAAAAATCCCCGCCCAAAAAACCCTCTTGAGCGGGGAACAACCTCAAACCCGGCAAACAATCCCGTTATTTGTAAGTTCCAATCGAACTCGAAAGATAATCGCGGTGCGGCGTGAAATCCACCATCGAGTCAATCGCCGGCCCGCCCAACGGATTCGTCTTATGCAACTCCCGCACCGCGGCATTGAACTTGTCCAAGCCGTCGCCGTTAGCTGCGACGAAGACGACCCAGAAGGTTCCGGGATCGGCAGTGTGGATGGCTTCGGTGTCGACTTCATATTCCCGAATCGAACCGTCGGCCAGCATCTTCTCCAGCAGCGGCACGAACAGATGTTTACTCAGTGTTTCAATAGCGTCATCCGGCGCATTCTCCTTCAGTTTGTATTGCGCCACGCGCGTATAGGCGCCCTTGTACGATCCCGAATGCCAGTTGTAATACCGGCTGACCAGCACCTGGTCCCAGTGCCTGGTGGCGCTGGACAGTGCAGGTGAAGTTACCGAGCTCGATTTGTAGAATCTGTCGAGCACATTGACTAAGCCGGCCATCGACATCGACGACCACCAGTCGTCATGCGTGGAGCCGTCCGGTTGGTGGACCAGATTCATGTCACTGCCGTAGCCGATAATCGTTCCCTCCGCCAATGCCTTTTGCAGAGTGCTCTCATCGGCGGCGTCGGCCTTTTGCATTTCCGCCCATTGCGTGCGCGGAATAGCCCAATTGGCAACATAACTGTACATCGGCGGTTTTTCCTTTGGTTCATCCTGCGCCACAGCCGGAGCGGCCACAGCAGCGATCATCGCGAGCATGCACGCTACTGCAAAAATCGCACACAATTTTCTCATCTTCTTTTTTGTCCTCCTGAATTTTCTAGCTTCACTAGCGAGTCGGAATCGTAGGGTGCACGAACGCAAATGTCAATGGCTGTTGTGATCAAGGGTCAGGAACAACTCGTGTAGAGACGGCGCTGGCCCCGTCGCAGACGCCTGAAAGAACTTTGGTTCGCGCTAAATCTTCGGCAGCAGGAACCCAGTGACACGGCAGTGTTCTTCGAAAGCTGGCCCGAATTGCTCGGTCAGCATCGATTCTTCTTTCTTCGCCTTGATCCCATAGGCAGCGATGACCAGAACAACTCCGATAACACATCGCCAGCGATCTACGGCTAACGCCCCGCCGATAAGAGCGAGATCGAATCCCGAATAAATGGGATGCCGGAAATACTTGTAGGGCCCGGTGCGAATCAGCTTGTGATCTTCTTTCACAGCGACACGGGCGCTCCAATATTGCCCCAGATGCGATCGGGCCCACAGAGCGAGGCCGATCCCAACCCAGGTAAAGATGACGGCCGCAACAGCAAGAGCGTCCCTGCGGGGTAGAATGTGTTGACCAAGCAGCCCAATCTTCGCGTCAATGGCGCGTCTGTCGCTGTGAAAGAACACCAGAACGTAGCCCGCAAACAGCATCAACAGGACTCCGTAGCGCGAGGCAAAAGGTTCCCGGCGAACAGTGCGCCGCGCCTTAAGCGCGCTCACCCACCAGTAGACGACGAGAACCAGCCACGGACCTTCGATAAGATACTGCCAGATCATGCTGTGAGCACCTGCATGCCGTCCCGCACCGCAGAATTTCGAGGTGAACTCCGCCGAGATTATACTCCGGCAATATTTTGCTTGAAGAAGGTTCGGCATAGGCGCGGCGGCCAAACCCAGGCTGCCCGCGATGCTTTCCAGCTAAAATGCCCCAATTGCGATTGCAGCTATGACCGTAGAGCTGAGGTTTACCCAACTAGCCGTTTACGTTACTCTTAGGCGGACTATTCACGTGTCTTGCAGCGGCTCCAAAGCGCAGTGTGCAATGATCTTCTTGATGCTGGTCTGCGGCGTGGCGTATGCGGACTCGATCGACACCTTTTCGGACAAGTCTGCGCCTCTCTCCGCTAACGGGGAAGTGCCGCTTCATCAGTACGCTGCCAGGCTCACTGGCGCCAGCCCCGTCTGGAGTTCATCTTTGTCGATCAATTCCAGATCCCAGGCCATCCCAACTCGTTTCCTTGTCCTCGAGGACCAGCCTCGGCAGCTGCGCACCAGCAGCACTTTTGATCAGACCATCGATATGGTGCTCTATTTCTTCCAGCATTTCGTCATGGGGCGGGAGCACAAGTTAAAGTCGATTTATGAATCATGCAGGAAAGGACGGCGCCAAGATCACTGTTCCGCTGAGTAGCAAATGATCACTTCTTATTAAGGTTAGACACGCTCCAATCGTTCTCGATTGTGAGTTTCTAACTATTCAACCAGCACTTACTCAACCCCTGTGAGCACCTCGGTTAATCCCACTATGTCCGCCCCGAGATCTTTGCCGTCATTCCCCGCGTTCTTATAAGGACTCCCTGGCAGCAGTTCGTAGTTTCCCCCATTGCCGTTGTTATAGTCCACGAAATCGGCGGTATCCGGTCCTGCTCCAAACAGGTTACCCTTAGGCCATGTGGACGGCGGAAAATGGGAAGACACTCCAAGCAGAGCGTTGTAGTCGAACGCGTAACTCTTAAAGCACTTATTGAGCACGGTGAGCGGAAAGTCCGAGACTGCACATGTGCTATCGCCACCCTCCGCAGCCCATAATGGGTGAGGGCCGGTCGTTACAATGTTGTTGGTGAAAACGAATCCGTACATCTCTTGATTCGGCTTGTTGTTTCCCGTGAACATAAAGCCGCCCGTGACATCCGGGAAGCCCGTGACGTGGTTGATCGTAACCGTATTCACCGGGTTGGTTGGCCAGCTGTTCGCAAGATAAAACAACCTTCCCGTTCCGTTGTAATTCTGGCTGATGTCATCCAACACAACGTCGTGAATGCTCCAGCGGTTTCCCGCCGCAGCCGCGCGCCCGCCCGTCCCCGCTCCATGTCTTTCCAGCGGAGTCGCCATTACGATACCCCCTCCAGCATGGATCACATGCGTATATCGGATCGTGACGTTCGTAACTTCGCAGAGTGGGCAGAGGGCTTTGTTGGTTTGGCTCGGCTGGTTCGCTGGAGTCAGAACGATAGCGTAACCCTGCTGGCTGAAACCGCCCCAGACATCCTCCATCAGGTTGGCTTCCGCCAACACGCGAGAGGCATTCTTGAGTTCGAGATGGTTCTTGACTACGAACCCATTGCCCGAATACCCGCCTTGAAACGGATGGCTCCCCGGCATCCACTGCCAAGGCTTGAAGAAGTGATTGAAACTGATAGTGATATCGGTCGGAGTCGTGGTCGCTGCGCCGCCGCCGAAAAGGATGCCTTCGCCCGAGGCCTCCAGGAAGTTGTCCTCGATTAAGTACGGACCATCCTGATGCGTGCCAACACCTCCGCCTACCGCATGTGCGTCGGTACACCTGCCAGTTAAAGCGGTGCAATGGAAGTCGCTGAAGTACGAATCCACGATGGCGACATAAGCTGTGCCTGCAAGGTCTAAACCGCCTCGGGTGTCATCCTGCACCGTCCCGTGCAGCCAGCTTCGATCCACAACAATGTATTCGGCTGTGCCTTTCACTCCTACTGAGATCAGTGAAGGCGCAATCGGGATCCCGGTCGCTCGGGTTATCTCCAGCCCAAGCAGCCGGTAATGATTCGCCCCAGGCCGAAAAATCACCGGACCATCGCTGATGTAATCGAGGAGGAGCTTAGCCAGAACATTCTGCGGGTTGCTGCAGGGATATTGCGGACGCCCCACGAGCGACGCCACTCCGGCATAGCATGGCGTGATGCGTTGCCCCTCGGGCGGCAGAGCCGTGTCGGGAGAGCTCGTTCGAACAATGATCCAATGGCCGCTATCGCAATTCAGCGCTGGGAATTCGAAAGCTCCGGTAAACGTAGCCCCGGCCTGCAATGCGATCGTGTCGCCGCACTGGGCACTGTTGAGGGCCGATTGCAGATCGCCACCCGCACTCACGTTGATCACGTTCCCGGGCGCCGGTGTATCGGCCATCGCGCTGGCCACGTTCACTATCGGCAGTTGTGCCGGACCATCGTAGCCATTGCCGCTAGCGACGTTGACACTGAAATTGCCGCTCGCAGCATTATTGTTGCCATCCGTCACCGTGGCAGTGAAGTTAAACGTGCCAACGGCTGTAGGAGTGCCAACGAGAGTGCCCGTAGCATTCATCGTCGGCCCGGGAGGAGGATTACCTGCGGAAATACTCCAGCTATAGGGTGGAGTGCCGCCGGTCGCAGTGAAGAGTGCGCTATAAAGGCTTCCCTCCTGCCCTTGAGGAAGAGATCCGGTTGTAATCTGCGGCGCCTGGCTGGTGAGGGGCTTGACCGTTATACTGGCGCTGACTGAATGCTTTGCATCAGCCTTCAGGGTGGCGGTGACGACTATGTTGGTGGGCGAGGTTACGGCTGGCGCCGTGTAAAAACCTGTGCTATCGACCGAGCCCGCCGTTGCTGACCAGGCAACCCTGGTATCAGAGGTTCCGGTAAGTGCCGCAGTGAATTGCTGTTTCCCCTTCGACACCAGACTGGCGTTCGCAGGAAAAAGACGGATTTCCACCGGTTTATGACCACCATCCGCGCCCGCACTTTGCGCCGTCGCCGCTTGAGGAGCAGAGATCAGCCCGATTGTCAGGATCATCAAGAAATTAAGACGTGGTAAGAAACCTAGGAAAAATTCCGAACGAGGGCTTGTAAGGACATTTATATCCAGCATGATGAGCCTCAATTTGAATGCGATTAGGGGACCAGGATTGTCCCCTTCGTTGAATCTACCGGGATGGGCCCAAAGCGCCTAGATGCTACTAGTTCATTTAAAACGCATTAGTACATCGGGTCGTGACTCTCAGAATCTTCAAGGGTCGCGACAAAGCTGGCAATCTCCACGGCACTACCTTTACCGGCGGCCACCATCGCGGCACTGTGTTCGAACTGAAACCGGGCGCAGATGGTGCGTGGACGGAGAAGATACTCTACGCGTTCAAACCGACCGGACAAGACGGCGCCTACCCTGAATATGACACCCTGGTCCTGGATGCGAGTGGGAATCTATATGGCACAACCCAAAACGGAGGAACCTCGCATTTCGGAACGGTCTTCGAAATCACGCCGTAGTTCCAGGGAAGCAACTCGGACACTCTCCGAAGGCAGGAAATCAAGGGCTAGAAATCAACCCCCGATACACCCGTAGCCACTGCTGCCGCACAACCTCCCAGGTGTACTTTTGCGACTCGTCGTGAGCATTCTCCGCCAGCCGACGTGCAAGCCCGGGATCGCGCAGCAGTCGGATCACATTAGCCGCCAGCGCCTTCTCATCGGCTACGGGCGAGAGCAATCCCGTACGCTCGTGTTGCACCAGATAAGGCATGCATTCGGGCGAGGTCGTCACCACCGGCGTGCCGGCTCCAAACGCTTCAATCACCGAAACCGGCATGTTGTCGAGCCATGATGCATTGAGGAAAATATCGGCCCGGTCGTAGTACTTCCCAATCTCTTCGCGAGAAGCCACGCCCGTGAAATTTACGCCATCCAGTTTGAGGTCTTCCACCAGTTTGCGGATTTCTCCCTCAAGCGAACCCTCTCCGACCAGATCCAGCTGTGCTTCCGGATAAACTTTCCGCACTTCGTCAAACGCGCGCACTACCACATCCACGCTGTAATAAGGCGAGAATCCGCGTGTACAAACTAGATGTGGACTCAGCGGATCGCGCTGCCGATAGCGGAACTGCGAAAGATCGACGAGATTAGGAACCGCGACCGTCTGCAAGCCAAATTCGCGGAATACGTCCCCCAAGTAGCCGGATGGCACAACGACTTTATCTGCCCGCGATAGTACGAATGGCCCCGAGCGGAAGCGCCGCAAGTGGTCGCGCGCTTCTCCGCTGTGGTAGTGAATGAGAGTCTTCTTGCCGTGGAGCTTGGCGAAGAAAGAAGCCGGAGCCGGGGCCAGCAGAAATGACCAATACGAAGCGGAAAAAATATGAGCAATATCCACATCCCGCAGCCCGCGCCAAAGATCGAGGAAGTAGAGTGGCTCCCGCAAGACTGTCCGCAAGCCTCGAACCCGGTCAGCCCAGCCGAATCCTGGAAGCAGCGGCGGATCCACGGCGATGAAACTTACCTCGACATCTGGATCGTCCTGCCAGAAACGCAGCAGCAGGTCAGCCTGGACCGATTGTCCGCCGACATAATTCAGGCTGGGCCCAACGATGGCAACCTTCAGCCGTTTCTTTGAGCTTTGGTCGTCGTTTCGGTGGGCTGCCATGTCCCGAGTGAGGTTCTCACAACTTTCTTTTCGAGCACTTCTTTTCCAGCAAAGATCGGTAACACTCTTCGTAGCAGGCGCGAACATTCTCAAGACTGAAATTCTCTTCGGCAAATTTGCGCGCGTTCTGCCCGAACTGCGCGCGCATGGAGGGCGCAGCCAACAGACGCTCGACCGCCGCCGCAAATCCTGCCTCGTCTCCGGCAGGGAGAAGTTCTCCGCGCTGAAGCTTTCCATCCTCAGAGCTCACCAGTTCCGGATTGCCGCCAACCCGATACGCCACCACCGGCAATCCCGCCGCCATCGCCTCCAGAATAACGTTCGAGAGGCTTTCCGAGTCTGACGTAAGCACGGCCACATCCAGCGACGCCATCACCGCCGGAATGTCCCGCCGATCACCAAGAAAGATGACGCGATTCCCAATCCCCAGCGTTTGCGCTTCTCGTTCGAGTTCGCTGCGCAGTGGACCATCCCCCGCCAGAAGAAATTCAACTTCGACATTCCGCATCTCCTGGCTGATGCGCTTGGCGATGCGCAAAAATCCCGAATGATTCTTGAAGCGCGAATTCATCCGCGCCACCATGCCCACGCGCAAGGTCCCGTGTGTTCCTGAAGAAGGTTTTCGCGACAAAGCTGCCGGCACGGAAGCAAAAGCTGCCGCAGGGAGCGCATTGCCAATCACGAAAAGCCGGCTGCGTGAAAGCCCATCGTCGGCTAGGCGATCAGCAGCCGCTTGCGAATTGCAAATCACTGCGTCGCAGTATCGAAAAGCCGCCGCCTGCGCGCGAAACTGCCATGGCGTTAGCAAATCCCCAAGCTGGCGCTGACTTCCGATCACCACCGGAACCCGGGCAAAGCGGGCTGCCGGAATCAGCGTGAGATTGGTATAAAAATCGAAGGCGTGCGCAATCTGGATGTTCCGCAGCCGCAGACCACGGCTCAGGCGCAGCCGAGTCCGCCACGACTTCCACCCATAAAGGTTGCTTCCCAGCCAAAATTCCGGAACCTCGCCGAAATCCTTGGCGAACGGCCCCGCGTTGCTGATGCAGCCCAGGTGAACCTGAAACTGCTCGCGCCGAAGATTCCGCGCCAGCACCGAAAACTGCCGTTCCGATCCGCCAGTCTCGAATTTATTGGTCATCAGAAACAAGCGGACTCGCGAGGGATCTGGAAGGGCCGGCTCCACCCCGTCTTCCCAGCGTTTTTCCGGACTCCCTTCCGAATTGTTTTCCGGACTTTCTTTCGAACTCTCTTCCGAATTATGCGGGGCGACTAATCTCACCAAGTGATTCTCCCGGTCATTCTGCGGTGGGCGCAGCGGCCAGCGTAGGCTGTGAAAGCGAAGGTGAAGCAGCGGCACTCGGCCGCGAATCCGTCACCGACGCCTTGGAGAATAATCCCGCGGGCTGGGTAAATTTTTCGAGAAAATTTCTGTGCCACAGCTCGAACATCAGCAATCGCCAGACGCGGGCGGTCACGTCCCGCCCTCTCTGCAGGTGGTCGTTCATCAAAAGCCGTATGCCATCGGCCTCGAAGTATCCGCGCTGCAGGGAGCGTGGCTCAAGCAGAATCATGAGGACGTTTTTCAACTCATGGCGCATCCAGTGCACCAGCGGCAGCGCAAAGCCTTGCTTCGGCCGATTCAGCGCCTCCAGGGGCACGCCGACTCGCTCTGCCAGTTTCCGCAGGATATATTTCTGCGTGCTCCCGCGCAGCTTCCATTCCGGCGGCAGGCCCGTCACCCACTCCACGAACTCGTGATCCAGCATTGGCACGCGAACCTCCAGAGAGTTCAGCATGCTCATGCGGTCAACTTTGGTCAGTATGTCTCCGACCATGTACGTCTTGGTATCGACATAAAGAAGCTCGCTTACCGGATCGCGCGCGGGCGCGTTCGCGAAATAGCGCAGCAACACGTTCTGCGGATCGTCACTGCGCCGCAATATGCGCCGGAAATCATCGGACAGCAGCGGAGCGTCGCGCTCGAATGCGGGCACAAAAGAGAGTCCATCCACATAGCGTTCTCGCCACGGCAAAGTGACGTTGTAGCTGAACTTGCGCCCCATCATCGACGGAGGCGTCAGCGGGAATAGCCGATCGCGATAGAAGCGCCGCGCCCACTCCGGAATATATTCAAAGAAACGGCGATTGGAATGAATGCGGTAACGGTCATAGCCGGCAAACATTTCGTCGCCGCCGTCGCCAGAGAGCGCTACCGTGACGTGCTTCCGCGCCATCTGCGAGACGTAGTAGGTAGGCAGCATGGAAGAGTCGCCGAACGGTTCTTCTAGCGAACTCGTCAACTGCTCCACGGTCTCGACGACATTCGGCTCCAGAATCATCTCGTGATGATCCGTGCCAAATTTGCGCGCCACCATGCGAGCGTATTTCGCCTCGTTGAAGTCGTCCTTGGTGAAACCGATTGAAAAGGTTTTCACCGGGCCAGAACTGGCCCGCGCCATCAGTGCCACGACCGTCGAAGAATCGATGCCGCCGCTCAAAAACGCGCCTAGCGGCACGTCGGAGATCAAACGAATGCGGGTCGCTTCGAGCAGGCGACGCTCCAGTTCCTCCAGACATTCTTCTTCGCTCTTCGGAACGTGCGTGTTATATGCCGGGAGATCCCAGTACTGGCGAATCTGAATTTTGCCATTCTCGAATTCCAGCAGGTGTCCTGCCGGCAGCTTCTGAATTCCCGTAAAGGCTGTGAGCGGGTCCGGGACGTAGCCGTAATACAAATAATCGAGAAGCCCCTGGGCGTTGATTTCCGCGAGCTCGGGGGCAACCGCCAAAATCGACTTGATCTCCGAACCGAAGTAGAGCTTGTCTTTCACCAGTGCGTAATGCAGCGGCTTCTTGCCTACCCGGTCGCGCGCGAGCACCAACTTCCGCTTTTTCTTATCGTAGATGGCCAAGGCGAACATGCCGCGCAGTTTCTGCACGCAGTCGGCGCCCATCTCTTCGTAGAGATGAATGATGACCTCTGTATCAGTCTTGGTATAGAGGCGATGTCCGCGCTTCTCCAGTTCGGGGCGAAGCTCGGGGAAGTTGTAGATCTCACCGTTGAACACGATCCACGCGCTGCGATCTTCATTGAATACCGGCTGGTGGCCGCCGGAAAGATCTATGATGCTGAGGCGCCGCATTCCAAGCCCCGCGCCATCGGCAACGTGGAGCCCCTCATCGTCCGGACCACGGTAGACGATTTGCTCGCACATGTGGTGCACGAGAGCTTCTGTAATGTCGCTCTCCCGCGTCGCGCTCACCACTCCCGCAATCCCACACATGCTTGTTGTCCTACCCTTTCAAAGTGACACTGGCACTGGCATTAGTGCTAGTAATGACAGGAAGAGAATCGGATTCTTCCGCGGCTCGCGGCATATCTTTAAAGAGTTTAAAGCGATAATCGCGATATTCGCCAGGATTGCCGTCTTTCCCATCACAAGCCGCAAGAATGATGTTAGCCATTTCCCGGGCGGTCACAAAATGCAATGTTTCTTTTCTCTCTTTCGCGCTACTTACCAGTTGCTCAAGAAATTTACGAAATGGATCGCCGACAACGACGTCCTCCTGAGTGGGATCCATGCTATGACAATGCAGTTTGATGAACAGCCAATCCGGCCGGCCCGCCACATGGATTCGTGCCTGCTTCCATAGCGTCAGCCGGTCAAGGCTCATGGGATTCCGCGGCGTGATCGCACCTGTTTCCAGTTGCAGCCGATGGGCGCGCCAGCTGCGTCCGAAATCCACCAACAGCGGACCCTGCACCATCAGCGGAAAAATTCGCGGCCCGCGGCCCGCTCTTAAATCGGTACCCGTTCTGTGCGGCGCAGCCTCTTCCAGCGGCGAGCCGCACTCATAAAGCGAGTTCATCTTTCCTATCTGCGCCGGATGCAGTGGCGCTGTCGGCAGTGTGAAATCCGCATAGCACCCGGTTTCAGCCAGCACCTTCATCTCCGAGTCGACACCGCACATGCGGCCATCGGCGGAGTTCGCGAGCGCAAAATTCCCGTGCACGAAACAGTAACGCGGCTGAAGCGTGCCCGCTTCGGCAGCGAGGCAGCGATGACGAAACGCCAGCCGATCGCGGAAATCGGTCAGAAGATTCTTCGTATTCTCGGCCGTATCCGGGTCTGGAATTCCGTGATGAAGATGGATCTCGGTTTCCCCCCAGCCCGAGTGGCAATGGTCGGCTATCATTTCGAGTAAGCCCTCGTCGTACTGTTCCGCGGGATAAAAATAAGTGTGCACGAATCGCCGGCCATCGTGGTCACGCCACGGGTCCGCCGCCTTCGGATACTCGCGGCTCCACCATTCCAGGCGCCGTTCGCGCTCAGAAAAGGGAACGCGCTTTTGCCCATCTTCCGGATCGATGGCGGGTTCGAAGTGATCGGCCAAGGCGATCATCAAGTGCACCGGCTCGCGCACCGGCTCGCCTAGCGCGCTCCCAATCGCGCCGGGCAACACCTTGCTGGCATACGAAATTCTCTTCTGGAGATTCATTTTCTAAACGCTGTTCTAGGTACGCTCTGTCCGCCCGTCCATGTTCGCCGCGCAATTAGAGGTTCGTATCACGGCATCGTTTCAGCCGATAGTTCGCCAGGTTCGTGTCAGGGCATCGCTTCAGCGATGCCGACATTCGTCGATTCAATTACCCCTTAAGAGCTGACCCAGAGGAGGAACTATCACGCCCGGCGAACCGGCTTGCGCCCCCGCAAAGCAATCGAAGACTCGCCAATCCGCATGTCTTCGAGCCCCATCGCCTCATACCAGCGGAACACCTGCTCGTAAGTGTGCTTCGATTGGTATTTGGGGGAGTACCAGTCAAAGGTGTCGAGAAGGCGCGCTTCCGGATCCTTCTGGCGATTCACTGGGAACACATGGTGAATCGCTCCCGCCACAGGCTTCCCCACCAGAGGCACGTGCTGCAAGCCCCGCTCGAAATGATAGAAAAACGGCACCGCAACTTTCAGGATGCCATGCAGGTTCTCGGGCTTCATCTTATGTGTATAGCCCCGCCAGAAATCGCTGAAGCGATACCACTTGTTGTATCCGCTATAAAGCCAGACCGCCAGAATACCTCCAGGCTTCAGATACTTGTCGAGTGTTTTTACTGCCGCTTCGCAATCCGGCGTGTGATGCAGAACTCCTATGCTGTATATAATGTCGAAACTCTCGGGAGCAAATGGCAGCGCGAAAACGTCCGCCTGGAAGGCGACAAATTCACGGTCGGGAAGATTCTTCGCCGCCACTTCAGCCGCGGCGCTCAGATCGACGCCCACCACTCGCGCGCCCCAACGCGTTGCCACTTCCGCAAATCGTCCCATCCCGCAACCCACATCGAGGACGAGCTTCCCTTTCAATTCCTCGGGACGCAGCGCGGTCTTGATCCGAAAGTTGTGGTCCGCCTCGCGCACGTCATCATGATCCAGTTGCGTCTTCTGATAGCGGTGCCATTGAAAGCCGAAACTCGCGGCGTAATGCTGCGCGTCCACAAACCGCGCAATCCCGTTGACATGCGGATACGCGCGCTTGCACGCCAGACACACGAGGCCCCCCGATGGACCCGCTTCGAGTTTCCCGCCGCAGCTCAGGCAACACAAGATTGCCCGCAAATCAGCGCACAGGGGAGACTGCGCCTGTTCTTCCGTAATCGGCATAAACCTCCAGAAAATGTCGCGGCTTCCTCGGGCCCGGAAGCGGCGTTTTTGGCGCCAGCTCTCTCTCTTTCAGCGTCTGCAGCAAGGTTGAAGTAAACGCCACCGCGAAGTAGGGGAAGAACTGATAAGCCTCGGGCGCGAAACAAGCGCCCACTACGAAGCCGATCAGCGAACTGTGCAGCGCGCCCACAAACAAAACAGTATGCTCGTCGAGATCTTTGGCCTTGCGCATGATTTTCAAGTTCTTAAATCCGCAGCGGAAGAACATGAGATAAATAATCATGCACGGAATGCCGCCTTCCACGGCAATCTGCAAATACGTCATGTGCACTTCGTGCCAGTTCAACGAATAGGTCAGGAAATTGTTGTTGCCGAGGCCAAAAATAGGATAGTGCTCGATGCCCTCCACCGCCCGCCTCATCAGGTACATGCGGTCGCGGTACGAGCCATAGGCCGACGCGTCCGTGGTGCTGTCGCCGTTGAGAGCTTCAAAGCGAGAGCTGAGTTTTCCGCCCGCCACTGCCAGCAGCACAACCGCCGAAAGCACCACTCCCCAGATCAGCCAGCGGCGTTTTCCCTTGACGCCAAAATGCCACAGCGTCACCGCACCCGAGATCAGCAGGTTGATGAAGCCGGCGCGCGAAGCGGTAAGAAACATCGCCGCCATCATGATCAGCATCGCCAGCACCCATAACAGCTTCTTGCCTGCGCTCTTACTCGTTACCAGAAAGGCGAGTGCGAAAGGCAACGTCAGCACCACCGCAAAGGCAAGATCATTCGGATTCGAGTAGATGCCTCCGATCACGCCCTCCAGCCGCGGCTGGTTGTGCCCTTTGATGATGGAGATGGCGCAAATCACCGCGACCGAAGCAGCTTGGATTTGGATGATTTGCCGCAGGCGATCGAACGTGGTGATCAGCATGAAGGTGATCATCCAGGCCACCCACACCTTCGCGAAATCGATGGTGTGATTGACCGCGCCGCCCTTCCAGATAGGAGAAAAAAAACTGCCCACGAACATAAGCCCAATCAGCAACAGCAGCAGTTTTCCTTCTTTGGGCACATCTTTAAAGGTTCGTTTGGTTCGGCCCAGCGCCGTAAACAGGCCCCACATCGCCAGAATGGCGGTGACTTTGGCGCACGGTATGTACTTCAGTCCCGGCACCCAATCTTCCGGGCGCGCGCAGTAGACGACGAAAAATGCGCTCAGCCAGAAAAACCCCATCTTGGTCGGGTCCGCGAGCCGGATAGACCCGCGCCTGCCTGGCATCTCCGCCGCCGCGGTTGGGTTATTGCTGATGGACACCAGAACCTCTTTCCGTAAATCGGGTCCGCGCGCCTGTCACAGTCATCGTCGCTTTCATTGTCATCGTCATTGCGCACCCCGGCGCAACAACACCGTCTTAACCGTCTGAAACACGATCAGCAAATCGAGGCCGAGCGAAACGTTCTTGATATAGAACAAATCGTACTGAAGTTTTTCGCGAGCATCCTCAATCGTGCTGCCGTATTTGTACTTGATCTGCGCCCATCCGGTAATGCCGGGCCGCACCATATGGCGCACGCCGTAAAAAGGAATCTCCTTGGAGAGCATCTCAATAAATTCCGGACGCTCGGGACGCGGCCCCACGAACGCCATATCGCCCTTGAGCACGCACCATAATTGCGGAATCTCGTCGAGGCGCGAAGTCCGCAGGAACCTGCCCACCCGTGTCACGCGCGGATCGTTATCACCTGCCCACTGCGGTCCCGTGGCAAACTCCGCATCGACACGCATGGTGCGAAACTTGACCACCTTAAACAGGCTTCCGCCTTTGCCCATACGCGTCTGGGTGTAGAACGCGGGCCCGTCGGAATCGAGCCTGATGGCGAGCATGATCAGCGGAATCAGCGGCGCCGCAATGATCAGCCCGACCAATGAAATTGTGAGTGAGAAAAGCCGCCGAAGATAGATAAACGACAGGCTGCGCTTAAAGCCCTCATTGAACACGATCCAGCTGGGATTGAGGTTTTCGACCTCGATTTTGCCCGAGATCCTTTCCAGCCAGGAGGTTGCTTCTTCAATTTTTACGCCCTCCATGCGCAGCTTGAGCAACTCGTCCATGGGCATGGTGCCGCGGCGGTCGGGCATGGCGACGATGACACGATGGACCTTCTGCTTCTTCACCACGTCCATCAGGTGTTCCGCAACTGCTTCTCGCGTGACCGCGCCTTCAAGCTTGCCCGTCCAGCTGGCGATCTCCACCCCAATTTCAGGATTCTGGCGCAAGCCCTGCACCAGTCGCTGCGCCCGTTCGGTGGTGCCGAGAACGTAGACGCGTTCGGCCAGCATCGGCAACTGCACCAGCCAGCCATAACCGAGCCGCCAGCCGAAAAGCGCCAGCGTCAGAATGAGCAGGCCCAGCACCGAGGAATTGCCACGCAACAGAAAGTCGGGACGGATCCAGCTGATTCCAGCCGTCACGAACGACAACATGCCGAGCACCATGAACAAGCGGAAATACAACTCCCCCTTGGTGTTCAGACGGGCCGTATCGTAGAGATCAAACCAATGCGAGCACAGCAAGACGACTGCCGTGAAGATGAAGATCTTAATCCATCCGCCCTCATAGTTCAGAACCAGGTAACTGTCTTCCCGAAGGTCGATCACCACCGCCACCAGGAACGAAGTCCAGACGATCAGGGCCTCTCCTAGCAGGAGGATGAGTGTTCGGATCGGGTAATAGACATGGAACAGCCGAATCAATTTGACCTCGGTTCATTTCTTAGGCCTGAGTACTCACGGCCTGGCCATAGTAGTACTTCGAACGTGGCACGTCTCCGGTCGAGGTGCCGTTGAGAACAACTCCAATCAGCATCTTGTCCGGGAACTCCTCGCGGGCCCGCCGCGCCAAATCAGCTGGCGTTACCGCCGAGCGCACGACCATCAGAATGCCGTCGCAGATGCCGGCGACCAGCGTGGCATCCGATACTGGGATGACTGGCGATGTATCCATGATGATCCAGTCAAACATCGGTTCAACGCGTTGCAGCAAAAGCTTCAGGCGCCCGTTGGCTAGCAATTCCGGAGCGTTCGGCACGGTCCGGCCCGCCGCCATGAAAAAGAGGTTTTGCATGGGCCCGCGCTGCAGGGCGCTGAACTCGTCGCATTCGCCCAGCAGGTATTCCGCCAAGCCGGGCGTTTGCGTCGCTCCCAGGTGGCGATGCATGCCCGGGTTGCGCAAATCTCCGTCGATCAGCAGGGCGCGGCGCCCCTGCTGCCGCACCATCACCTGCGCCAGATTCGCAGCCACGAAAGACTTGCCTTCCTTCGGAAGCGCGCTCGTCACCAGCACCCGTTTCAAAGACATCTTCTCCCGGATCTGATAAAGCCGCGAGCGCAGCGTGCGGAACTCTTCCGCCCCGACGCGGCGTTCGTCGTCCTGAAAGAAAAGCATGGTGCGCGGATCCGGGCTCCATTCCCTCTGCGGGCAGCGGGAGAGCAGCGCTTCATAGTTCATCCCGGAAACGTTCATCCCATTCATGTTCGGCGCATTCATATTGGGAACGTTCATCCCCGCGGACGCCAGACTCGGCATCGCGGCCGTTCCGAAGGGCTGCGGCAACGGCATGTTGGAGGTCGCCACATCGTTGCCCACATCGGGCTGGTCGTAGGCGGGCTCAACGCGCGTCCCCGTAGAAGCGGCTCTTTCTTGTTCAGCACGTTTCAAAGCGTCATGGATACGGCTCATAATTTCCCTTCCTTGGGAATATCTTGCGGTTCGGATTGGCGCAGCCGGTCGGCCAGTGTCGCCAACGTGCGTAGGGCTTCGACTAAATCAAACTTTTCAGAATTTGGCACCGGCGCCGTCATCGCCGCCGCGGCATTACCATCGGCCAGATCGAAATCGCGCGCCACCGATTCGACCACCTCGACAGCGACTGTCCTTTTCTGGTCGACAAACGCGCTCACCAGGCAATGCTCGCAAAGCAGGTTGATGACACGCGGAATCCCCTGCGAGTAGCGAAAAATCGCCACCGTAGCCTCGGGCTCGAAGATGGGCACGCCGTTCGACCCCGCAATGCGCAGACGCTGTGTGATGTAGGACGTGGTTTCCTCGAGATTAAAGGCGTGCGTCTTGGCCCGCAGCGTCAGGCGCTGACGCAGTTGCCGCAACTGCGGTTGCTTCAGGCGTTTCTCGAGTTCCGGCTGTCCCACCAGGACAATCTGCATCAGCTTTTCCGTGAAGGTCTCGAGATTGGTCAACATGCGAATCTCTTCGAGCACCTCGTCAGACAAGTTCTGCGCCTCGTCGATGACCAGCACCGCCGTCTCCCCGGCGCGATAGCGATCGAGCAGCCAGTTATAGAGGCGCTGCAGCAGCTCGCTCTTCGACTTGCTATCGCAGGGTATGCCGAAATCCGCCATCATGAAATCGAGAAGCTGGGTCACATCCATGCGTGAGTTAAAAATAAACGCGGTAGCCACCTGCTGCAGCCGCAGCCACTCCATCAACTTGTTGATCAGCGTCGTCTTGCCCGTCCCTACTTCGCCCGTCAGCAGCACGAAGCCTTTTCGGCTCTGTATGCCATACGTCAGGCAGGCCAACGCCTCTTCCGTGTGCCGCGTGAGATACAGGTAGCGCGGGTCCGGATTGACGTTGAACGGGTTGGCGCGAAGTCCAAAAAATTCCTTATACATAATCTGTTATTGCATAGTCTTTCACTGGGTCTTTCACAAGGTCCCGCGCTCGCTAGACCTCGACGTGCTCACGATCCTTCGGCTCGCCCCGGCCCCAAAACCGGCGTCGAACGTTCCCATTGCCATTGCCATTGGCAGACGCATCTACCTCGTCTCCGTCCTCGCCGAGCCACGGCACGGAAATCAGTAAAGGAAGATCCATAATCGCGGCAGCATCTTTTTCCGTGCGGATCGACTTGTCGCTGAACTCCAGGAAAATCGCGATCAGCGCCCCGAGCCCGAGGCCAACTCCCAACCCGCTGGCAGCCAACAACGGGCGATTCGGGAAACTAGGATCTTCCGGCAGTCCGGCGGAGGCCGCTATGTGCATCTGCTCGCCCATCTGCTGGTTTTCCATGCTGGTGCCCTCGCCGGCTAAGTCCCTCTTGGCCAGCAGATCTTTGTAGAAGGCCTGGGCGTTATCGTTGTCGCGCGTCAGCAGCTTGTATTGCTCCTCGATCGCCGGACTCATGGCTGTGCGGCTCTGGTAAACATTAATCTGGCTTTGCAACTTCTTCTGGTCGGATGCGGCCTGCGCGATCACGTCCTGGTACTGGTGAATCTGCAGCCGAAGCTGGCGGATTTCCGGGGGTTCAGAGGCGCTCGCCTTTTCGTCACTGGAACTGGCCGACACCGCCGCGGCGTTGACCTCCTTCAGCTTCTTCTCGACTTCCGCGATATCCGCCTTCGCTTTGATCACGTCCGGATAGTCGTCAGTGTAACGTGCCTGCAGTTGCATTAGCTGCCCCTGCAGCTGCGTCAATTGCTGTTCCAGCGTCTGGGGATTGGTGGCGGAGAGCGAACTCTTCCAGGTGGCAAGCTGCTGCGCCAGCATGCTTTCGGTGTAGGCCTTATCCTGTTGCGCGCGGCTCAAGGTCTGGGTGGTCGCATCCAGTTGCGAGTTCAGCGACATCAGAATCCGCATGTTGTTGTCGACATCGGTGGGCAACTCGCCCATGTGCTCCTTCTTGAAGGCGGCCAGCTTGGCATCCTGGTCGTCCAGCGCCTTCTTCGCGGCATCGACCTGGCGGCTGAGAAAATCGGTGGTGCTTTGAGCGACCTCGGACCGCGAACTCAGGTTTTCATTCACGATCATGTTGGTGATCATGTCGCAGATTTTTTGCGCGCGAGCTGCGTCCGCGTCGGTGTAGGTAACATTGAAGCCGGGCAGAGGCTCGCTGGTGGCGGAGCTTTTCCTAGCCTTCGCGCCCGGAGCAGCATCCACGGCCGCGCTCATCGAGGTAATCACCGGCTCCACCTGCATGTTCTGCTGGATTTCGCCGATGAGTTTGCTCTGCTCCTCCGGCCTGGCATACCCCAAGCTCTGCAGCATCGGACGCAGGCGGCTCGGGCTTTTGACTTCTTCTTCCAGACTCTGCACGCGCTGCGCAAAATCCGACGTGATCACTGGAGCCACGTAGCTGTCCGGCACCTTCTGGCTTTCCACCAGAACCGTGGACTGGGTTTGATATCTTGCCGGAAGCGCGTACGAGACCAGAAAGCCCGTCAGCGGCGCGATCAAGGTAGGAATCAAAATAACCTTCAGGCGGCGCCGCAGCATCGCCAGATAATCGTCCATCGTCAGTTCGCGATCACTCATAAGTCACCAGTCCGGCCGCCTTGAACGGCCAAGAATTATTCGATGCGAGTCGGCCGGGGATGCCACTCCAGGCCAACCGTGCCAATCTGCCGCTGCGAAATATTACTGTTCCCATACACCCCGGCGAAGGGCACCGAATTCCCGAAGGCCACCTCGCCGAAGCGATACACGGTAAAGAAGTCGAACGACCGTCCGAGGTGTTTGCGGAGCGTAACGCCCGCCGAACCGCTGTTGTAACTGGTCGTGCCCGAGGTATTCAGCAGCCCTTGCAGTTGCGTGTTATGGGAGTAGGCTGCATCGGCAAAGAATTGCCAGGTGCGGCCCACCGGGCGTATGAATCCAAAACCGGCCGACTGCACATTCGCACCGGCAAAGACGCCCGCTCCCGTCGAAGTGTATTTTTCATAGGAGGCAAACATCGAGGAATGGGCAAACTTATAGTGCAGCGTAACCCGCGCGCTTTCGGTCCAATGTGAAGCGTAGCCGCCATTCTCGAGATCGATGTATTCCGGGCCGGCACCGGCAATCAAGCTCAACCGGCCGGTAATGTTGTGGCTGTAGCGCAAATTCACAATATGGAGATAGACCTGCCCGCCGGTCGCTTGCGGAAATTGAAAGAGCTGGAAAGCGTAGACGACGCCAATCTGATCATGACGGTTCAGCAAGTGGCTGTATCCGGCTTGCACTGTCACCTGGTCGCTGTTGATCAGGCAGGAATCTGGCGAAAGGGCGCAATTGCTGGAATCGTAGAAATGCGAGTTGCCAAATCCGCCCGCCACCGTGATCGCCGAGACCGGATTGATGGCTTGCACGGCATCGAGAATGGCCGTGTTCGCAAGCCGCGCAATGTTCCCGATCGGAGCCAACTCGCCGTTCGGATTGTTCAAGCCGGGCAAACCACCGCCAACCTGCCCAAGGCCCAAGTTGCCGTTGGCAATACCCAACCCCGGGACACCGCCATAACCGAAAGCGAATGTACCGTCCGGCAGATAACTGAAGGCATCGCGCAGCGTGATCTGCCCCGTGCGCCAGCGGGTCACCGCGTCCAGGCCCACCGCTTGCAGTTGCACCACCTCATAAGGATTGCTGTAGAATTCGCCGCCCCCCAGATATTCGAGCAGCACATCGCTCTTCGGCCAGAATTGCTGCAGATCGAATGCTCCAAGCACGCGGCCTACCGATTCCAGACCGCTGCCGCCAAACTGGTTCGCGCCGTTCGAGTCTGCCGATTCGCTAACCTGCAAAGCTGGCGAGACGAAGCTGCTGGTAGCCGTGTGCAGATCAAGCCCAGGCTCGTCCATGCCGGTCACCGGAGGATTATCCGGGTTCAATACTGGAGCGTTCTGGCCAAATGCGGGAGCCGGAGCCGTCGCCGGCTGATCGGCGCTCTGATCCTTGGCAGTCTGATCAGTAGTCGTCTGATCAGTGCTCTGATCCGGAGTACTCTGGCTCGGAGTCTGCGTGTTCGTCTGATCCGGAGTACTCTGCGAAGCTGTCTGGGCAAACAAGGCGCTGCTTAAGCCGAAAATCAGGAGCGCCAAGCGGATTTTTTGCGTCGCTATCATGCGTTTCACGTGGTCAAGCTCTGCAAGCACAGGCTTCCTTTAAGGGACAACAATCGTATCCCCCGTCTGCAATACGTAATTCTGTTCGATATCCTGCCCCTTGATCAGGTTCCGATAGTTCACCGGCAGTTTCTCCTGTTTGCCGTTCACCGTACGCAGCACGTAAATTCCCTTGGTCTTGGCAAACTGGTTCAATCCCGCGGTGGATAACGCTTGCAGCACGGTCATGTTCGGGAGCATCGGCATCGCCCCGGCCTTATTCACCTCGCCGGTCACGTAAATCCGCTTGCTGTTGATCTGCGTGACCACCACCGTGACTCGCGGATCGGCAACGTACTTCTTCAGCTTCTCCGTCAGGATTTCCGCCAACCCCTCCGGCGTAAGTCCAGCCGCTTGCACATCGTTCAGCAGCGGAAGAGAAATCTTGCCATCGGGTCGCACCGGCAAAGTTGCGGTTAAGTCATTTTCTTTCCACACCTGTACGTGGAGCACGTCCTCAGGACCGATCACATACTCCGCTCCGGCAAGGCTTGACGGCGCAGCCGCAGGTTTCTCAGAGCCGCGCGTGCCCGCCCCGGGAGCCGCAACCGGACTGGCAGCGGCGGACTGGGCAGGCGCATTTTGTGCGACCGCAAGGCTGCCGATTAAAATCAACCCTGCGGCCGCCGCATTCGATATCGATTTCATATCCTCTTAATTATCCTCTCAGCTCTCAATGTCAAAATGCCTCAATGTCTCAATGGCGCTCAAGACCCGTATTCCTCGTATCCAATCTGCTTCAGCTTGTAGAGCAGCGCCTTGTAGCTGATCTGCAAATCCTGCGCGGCCCGGCGCCGGTTCCATCGCGTACGCGTCAACGCTTGCAGGATGATCTCTTTTTCGGCTTCGCGCGAGGCCGCGCGCGCGGCATCTTTCAGCGAGATTTTTTCGCCGTTGCCCCCCCGATCCACACGCCGCAAGAGCGAGCGCAACCCGCCCATGGCCAGCGTTTCATCGCCCAGCGCCACAATGGCTCGAGCCGCATCTTTCAATTCGCGAATGTTTCCCGGCCAGCTGTATTCCAGGAAAAAGCTCTGCGTCTCCGCGCTGAGCACCGGCACGGAGCGGCAGAAATCGCGCGCCGCCACCGAAAGAAACCAATCCCGCAGCACCGGAACATCTTCTCTCCTCTGTCGCAAAGGAGGCAGCCGCAGGCAAACCCCGCTGACCCCGTAATAAAGATCTTCGCGGAACCTTCCCGCCTTGACCTCGGGCTCCAGTTCGCGCGAGGTTCCACAAATGAAACGAGGAACCCCCCGGTGCGCCTCACCACGGCCATGCCATCCAATCTGTCGAATTAATTCTTTTTGGGCAGCGGAGCTCAGGTCTCCAACTTCCTGCACATAGGCGGTACCACCCTGACCTTCGCAAGCGGCCAACACTCCTTCGCTCGCTTCACGGCCTTGAAAGACTTGGAACGGCTCCTCCGCCCGGCTGGATAGAGCATGAATGCGCGCCGCCGCTGCCGCCTTGCCGGAACCGTGCTCGGCCACCACCAGCACCGGGACTTCATTCTGCGACAGCTCCCGAATCACCGCTTCCACCGTGCGCATGCCCGCGCTGACACTTTGCACCCAGACGCGAGCGCTGCCATTTCGCGATCCTCCGGCGGATACCAGGATTTCGGTATTGTTGTCCAGATCCATTCGCTTCTAAATCCCGCTGCGTTATTCCGAGGCCAAGCTGTGGGGGAAACGCATTCGAAAAATAGGCTTGTGCCTGCTTGAGAGCACGCTCGCTGCCAATCGGGGAAAAATGACTGCGCACGTTAGCAACGATAAGTGCCAATTGTTCAATAACTTATTGCTAATGCTGCTGTGGCTACTTGGCTATCAGGGTATCACGCTGCGGACAAATGGGAAAACAATTACCCATTCCTTTGGTAATGTTGTGCCCACACCTTTGGTAATCTTTGCCATTAGTTTCCACTTTACTTTCAAATACAGTTCGAAACCACTGATAGCGCTCAGCCAAGTGAAGCCCGACTATATACACTCCAGAGCCCGCCATATTTCCAGATTGGGAAATTGTTTCGTCTCTTGCCCGTACCACGCACTCTCATGCTTCAGTTGTCATTACTCTCTGTCTTTCCAAGCTCCAATCAACGCTTCACCCATCCGGGTGATGCTGACGGTGGTGTGGTCGCGGGGCTTTGCCCCGCCAAGAACGGAGTAGCCGTTTTCGGCGCAAGACAATTGGCCTCTGCTGCACTGCGGTGTGACTCCGGTTACTGCTTTCGCTTGGCGCAAAACCTGACTTTCGCATATGCTCAAGCCAGTGCGTGCCCGGGTTGAACGGTGGGTTAAACCGGCGGGTTAAGCTGCCTGGTTCAAGATGTCCAACGATGAGTAACACCGTACAGGTACATTCAGTTCCACTTATGCAGGAGAGTCATCTGTCGAACGGCTTACCCCGCTGGCAATGGCTTGCACTGCTGTCCCTGCTGGGGTGGCTGTACGCCTCTATTCTTACTCGCCTCGTCCTGCAGTGGATCGGTCCCGCCCGCGACCCGAATTTTGAGCACGGCATCTTTGTTCCTCTCTTTGCCCTGTTTGTTCTCTGGCAGGACCGCAAGCGCCTTCAGGCCATCGCACCCGCCCCCTCATGGGCCGGCCTGCCGCTGGTCGTGCTCGGCCTGTTCATGCTGGTTCTCGGAGTGCTCGGCGCGGAATTATTTTTCTCCCGCGTATCTCTGCTCATTATCCTCGCCGGCCTGATTATTCTCTTTCAGGGATGGACCTTCTTTCGAGCCGTCCTCTTCCCCTGGGCCATCCTCATTCTTATGATCCCGATCCCGACCCTGCTGCTGCAGCAGGTCACCTTCCCCTTGCAGTTGCTGGCCGCTAAGCTGGCTACCGCCTTGTTGGAGCTGGTCGGCGTTCCCGTCTTGCGCGAGGGAAATGTCATTGGCCTCGCCGCCATGAAGCTCGCGGTCGCTGAGGCCTGCAGCGGCATCCGCTCTCTGCTAACCCTCGTTACCCTTTCCGTTATTTATGGCTACCTCATGGAAACGCGTATCTGGGTGCGGGTGGCGCTCGTGGTCTCGGCCGTGCCCATCGCGGTCGCTGCCAATAGCTTTCGCATTTTCGGCACCGGATTACTGGTGCAATACTGGGATCCGGACAAAGCAGAAGGCTTTTACCATGCCCTCGGGGGCTGGGTAATCTTCGTGGTGGCGCTTATCATGCTGTTCGCCGTGCACCGTATAATCTCGCTCATATGGAAAAATGGCCTCGAGGCTAAATCCGCATGACGACCGGAACAGTGACCACAGAACCAACGACCGCGGAAGCAACGACGCCCGAGCCAAGCGCGCCCGAGGCAAAGCCGCCCAAAGTGCTGGGGTCCCTATCGCTTCGCTTCGGCATCGTTGCCTTGCTCATGTTGGCCACAGCACTTCTGCTGCAACTCCATGCGCGCAACGAGGTTAACCCGCCGCGTAAGCCCCTCGCTTCCCTGCCCTTGCAGATCGGTGGTTGGACGGGAACCGATGAGACCCTCGACGAAGAAACTCTCGACATCCTGGGACACCCCGAGTACATCGTTCGCGATTACCAAGACGTGAACCAGTCGCAACCGTGGATTAACCTCTTTATCCCCTACTATGCGTCGCAAAGAACGGGCGATACTATCCATTCGCCCCAGCACTGCCTGCCCGGCGCGGGATGGGTTCCCATTTCGCGCGAGGTGGTTCAAATCACTCGCCCTGACGGCTCTTCAGCACCCGTCAACCGCTACGTCGTTTCAAAATTGGGAGACCGGCAGCTTGTGCTGTACTGGTTTCAGGCGCACGGCCGCATCGTAGCCAGCGAGTACTGGGCCAAGTATTACTTGGTAGCGGATTCCATCCGCATGAACCGCAGCGACGGCGCACTGGTCCGCCTGATGACCCCCATGCGCGACGGCGAGTCCGCCGATGAGGCCCAAGCGCGCGTGATGAAACTGGGATCGCAACTCCTGCCCTTGCTCGACAACTACATTCCCCGCTGATTAGGTGGAGCAACGGATCCCCGCTGACTCAGTAAAGCGACGGGCGTCCTCGCCCGTCCACCCTCACCGCGGTCGTGTAGAGACGGGGCTTGCCCCGTCTCGCGCTATCCCGGAACTATGTTCGAGCAAGATGTTCCAGCGAGATGTTCGAGCACGGAAGGGACAGCCACGATTCCCAGAAAAAAATATCAGCGCCGGTACTTTAGTTTTTTTGCGTCCATCCGTGTACGTAAAGTTCGTCAGAATCGTGCTAAATACCGCTTAAGCCTCGGCGAAAATGCCAATGGTCATGCAGGAGTAAGCCATGTTGAAGTATGCTAGAGTCCCCATCTTGTCGCTAACCCTTTTTGCCATAACCGCAAACTCACAATCCCGAACCTCGTCCGCGGATTCACAGCAAGGGCATGTAATCACGCTCAATATCCTGTCGCTGGATGTGATCAAGAAGGCGCAGGAAATCCAGAAGCTGGCCAAGAGCGTTCAGGACAAGATGAAGTACGCTTACTGACAGGATTTCGACAGTCAAGACAACTTGCGCAGGGACAGCTGTCAAGGCCATCCCCGCGCGGGCCATACCTACTCAGAGCCAGACTTACTCCGAACTGATTCGCATCCCGTAGAACGACCGATAGACGAAGAACACCGAGACTGCGAAGAAGGCGATCGCCAGAATGTGCGTCAGCCCTGAGCCCTGGTCGCGCGTGAGCGAGACGGCCAGTTCAACCGCCAGCAGTCCGAATAGAGTGGTGAACTTGATGACCGGATTCATGGCCACCGACGAGGTGTCTTTGAAAGGATCGCCCACCGTATCGCCGATCACCGTGGCATCGTGCAGCGGCGTACCCTTCTGCTTCAGTTTGGTCTCGACGATCTTCTTGGCGTTGTCCCAGGCTGCGCCGGCGTCGGCCATGAAGATGGCCTGGTATAGGCCGAAGATCGCTATCGAGATCAGGTAGCCGATAAAGAAGAAGGGCTCGACAAAGGCAAAGGTCAGGGTTCCGAAGAAGACGGCGAGGAAGATGTTGAACATGCCCTTCTGCGCGTATTTGGTGCAGATTTCGACTACTTTCTTGCTGTCGGAAACCGAAGCCTTCTCCGAATTTTCGAGTTTGATGTTGGCCTTGATGAACTCCACCGCGCGATAGGCACCCGTCGTTACCGCCTGCATAGATGCGCCGGTGAACCAGTAGATCATGGCCCCTCCGGTGATCAGGCCCAAAAAGAAGGGAGCGTGGAGCAGGGAAAGCTTTTCGACGTTCGACGTAAGGCCATTGGTCAGCGCCATAATGATGGAGAAGATCATAGTGGTGGCGCCTACCACGGCAGTTCCGATCAGAACAGGCTTGGCGGTTGCCTTGAAGGTGTTGCCCGCGCCGTCGTTTTCTTCGAGCAAATCCTTAGCGCGCTCAAAATTGGCGTCGATATTGAAATCTCTCTTGAGTTCCCCTTTGATATTGGGCACCTGCTCGATCAGCGACAGCTCGAAAACGGACTGCGCGTTGTCGGTCACTGGGCCGTAGGAATCGACCGCGATGGTGACCGGGCCCATGCCGAGGAAGCCGAAGGCAACCAGGCCGAAAGCGAATACCGGCGCGGCGATCATGGTGGCCGCCGCCGCCAGGCCCATGCCGCTGAAGAGGTAAGCGATCGACATGAGGGCGACCATCGCCAACCCCAGCCAATATGCCGAAAAGTTTCCGGCGACCAGGCCTGACAGGATTCCCAGGGATGCGCCACCTTCTTTGGCCGAGGTGACGACTTCGTTGACGTGGCGTGAGTTGACCGAGGTGAAAACCTTTACCAGTTCGGGGATGATCGCGCCCGCCAGCGTGCCGCAGGAAATAATGGTCGCCAGCTTCCACCATTGGGTGGGATCGCCGCTGGCGGGATCGCCAAGCACCGGAACTATCAGGTACGAGATGACGTAGGTGAGCCCGATCGAAATCAGGGACGTAAGCCACACCAGCAAAGTCAGCGGCGCCTCAAAGTTCATCTCCCGCGCATCGCCGTACTTTGCTTTGGCCACGATGCCATTGATGAAGTAGGCTGCCGCCGCGGCCACCAGCATGGCGACACGCATGACGAAGATCCATACCAGCAGCTGCACCTGCACGCGCGGGTCCTTCACTCCCAGCAGGATGAAGGTGATTAGCGCGACGCCCGTAACGCCATAGGTTTCGAACCCGTCGGCGGAAGGACCGACCGAATCACCCGCGTTGTCGCCGGTACAATCGGCGATAACCCCCGGGTTGCGTGCATCGTCTTCCTTGATCTTGAAGACGATCTTCATCAGGTCGCTGCCAATGTCGGCTATCTTGGTGAAAATGCCGCCTGCAATACGCAGCGCTGCGGCTCCCAGCGACTCGCCAATCGCGAATCCTATAAAACATGGCCCCGAATAGTCGCCCGGAATGAACAGCAGGATGATAAGCATCATCAGCAGTTCGACCGAGATCAGCATCATGCCGATCGACATGCCCGCTTCCAGGGGAATCTGATACACGGGATACGGCTTACCTGGCAGGGATGCGAACGCGGTGCGCGAATTGGCGAAGGTATTCACGCGAATGCCGAACCACGCCACCCCGTAGCTGCCCGCCATTCCGATAATGCTGAACACAAGGATGATGGGAAGGGTGGTGGAAATCGGCTTGCCCGGCACCGGCGCCAGCCATCCGAAATACAGCACAATGACCACTGCGATGAACGACCAGAGCAGCATCAGGAACTTACCCTGCGTCACCAGGTAGGTTTTGCAGGTTTCGTAGATCAGTTCGGAAATGTCGAGCATCGCCTTATGAACAGGCAGGTTCTTGAGGCGTACGAAAATCGTCATGCCGAAGAGAAGCCCAAACACACAGAAGGCGATGCCGATCAGCAGAAGATTATGGCCATTCATGCCGAGGAAAGAAACGGTGGAAAGGTCGGGAACTTTCAGGGCAGCCTCGCCACCCGTTTCGCCGGTAGGCTGCGCCAGCGCGTAGCCGGTGGCCAGCAGCAGCGGAGCAGCCAGGGCTGCCGAAAGTTTTGCAAGGCGACGTGCTGCGGACGCAAGATAAACGTTCCAAATGCGCATAAAGTCCTCCAAAGCATCCTATTCAGGGGTCGTGGCGTGTGTTTGCGCCGGCCAAGTGACCGTCCGGCACAGGGTTCGATCTGCCACGGATACGGTCACAACCGGAGTTCCGAACACGCTCCGAACACGCTTCCACCGCCAGGCAAATAAAAATTAGGAGTGCCGATTTGGCCGTGTCGGGAACCTATGCCGTAAATATGTAGCCGCGTCATCGGCCACACACTCGGCACAAAGCACTCGTTTATAGCACCTTGCCGGAAGCCTGGTCAATGATGACGATCACGGAACCGTGATTGCATCATCGACCGGACCTTCGCGCCATCGGGGTGATCGAAATTCAAGGAAAACCTTCACCACAAAGGCCACCAAGTTACACGAAGGGGATTGCTAAAACTGAGTGGTCTTCGCGCGCTTTGCGGGTGAGTTTTCTGCGGAGTGCATCGAGCTGACGCACTCCAGAGAGCCTGACTGAATCGTGTCGGTTCCGTATAATTATCAGACTGTTATGCTAGCCTTCCTGGATTCCATTGTTGCCGCGACCCGTCAGCGCATTTCGCAGCGTGCAAATGGCGGCGGGCGAGGCTCGGAACTTAAGGCTTTGGAAAGCGCGGCTGCTGCGCACACTCCACGTGGATTTCGCAATCAGCTGCGCCGAGTCGCACAAGGAGGAGCCGCGCGAGACGGAATTGGCATCGCCATTATCGCCGAACTAAAAAAGGCCTCGCCGTCGAAAGGCCTGATCCGCGCTGACTTCAGACCATCTGTTCTGGCGCGCGAACTGGAGCAGGCGGGCGCCGCCGCACTGTCTGTGTTGACCGACGGACAGTTTTTTCAGGGATCGCTCGACAATCTGCGCCAAGCCTCGGCCAGTAGTTCTCTTCCGTGTTTGCGCAAGGATTTTATCGTCGATGAAATCCAGATTGTGGAAGCACGAGCCAGCCAGGCCGACGCTATTCTGTTAATCGTCGCCGCGCTGGAGCAGAAAGAGCTGGTCCGGCTGGCCGCAATGGCTCGATCCTACGGCCTTGACGTTTTGTGCGAAGCCCATGACGAAGTAGAATTACGACGCGCTCTCGATTCCGGCTGCGACCTGATCGGCATTAATAGCCGCAATCTGCAAACCTTTGAAGTCAATCTCGAAACCGCCTTCCGGCTAGCGGAAAAAATACCCGCTACATGCGTCAGCGTAGCGGAAAGCGGCATCCAATCGGGCGCTGATGTAGGCCGGCTGCGATCCGCGGGCTATGACGCATTCCTTATCGGTGAATCGCTGATGAAATCCAAGAATCCTGGTGAAACGCTGGCAAAGTTGATGGAAGAGTCGAAGATGGCAGTCGATACGAGCAGTTGATTACTAAAAAGCTGACGGCTAAGAACTGACGGCCCTTCTTATGACCTGGATCAAGATCTGCGGGATTACGAATGTCGACGACGCACTAGCGGCCAGCGATGCCGGCGCGAACGCCCTCGGTTTCGTCTTCTATCCGAAGAGCCGGCGCTATGTGACTTTAGAAACCGCTCGATCGATCGTCGGCAAACTCCCTCACGGCATGGAAAAGATTGGCGTTTTCGTCAACCAGACGCTGGACCAGGTGCGCGACGACGTAAAACAGTTGGCTCTCACAGCAGTGCAATTGCATGGTAACGAGAGCACGGAGTTCAGCCGTGAGCTTTACCGGCGACTCGCCAACGGATCTTCGCGCCCGAAAATTTTCCGCGCATGGCCGGCGAAGATTTTCGACGCCCCCGCTGAACAGACTGTCGGATGGGATCCAGTTGCGGCCGGTTTGGTAGAACCCGACGAGGCTTATAAAGGCAAACGAGTACACAAAATCCACGTCGCCAAGAATGGCGACCTCTTCCTCGAGACCCACGGCTTCCGCCCCGGTGTGATTGCGGGCGTTCTGCTCGATTCCCCTACCTCGGAAGAACGTGGCGGCAGCGGAAAAACTTTCGACTGGGAACGGGTGCAGCCCTGGGCCGGGATCATTAACAGCATCAGCAAGCTCATCGTCGCCGGCGGCTTGCGCCCGGAAAACGTGCAAGAAGCGATCCATCTTCTTCATCCCTGGGGTGTGGATGTTTCCACCGGCGTCGAGAACGAACCGGGCAAGAAAGATCACCGAAAGGTCCGCGCCTTTATCCAAGCCGTGCGGGCGATGGAAGAGGCAAGTTGAGATGGCGACCGTAGGACGTTCAGTAGAGCGACGGTCTCGCCCGTCCAGCCATGTAATCAAGGTGATCACTCGAAATAATTCGACGAACGGTGCCATCCCCGGGCGTTTCGGCGCTTATGGCGGACGCTACGTTCCGGAGACGCTGGTGGCGGCGCTCGACGAATTGGAGCGCGAGTATGACAAGGCGAAGAGCGATAAAAAATTCCAAAAACGCCTCGACCTTTTGCTGAAAACGTATGCTGGACGGCCAACGCCCCTGTTCTTTGCCAGACGTTTGACGGCAAAACTTGGCGGCGCGAAGATTTATCTCAAGCGTGAAGACCTGCTGCACACCGGCGCCCACAAAATCAATAACTGCCTCGGCCAGGCGCTACTCGTCGAACGCATGGGGAAGCAGCGCGTTATCGCAGAGACCGGCGCGGGCCAACATGGCGTCGCTACAGCCACTGTCTGCGCTCTGCTGGGCTTCGAGTGCGTGGTATACATGGGCACCGAAGATATGCGCCGACAGGAGCTGAACGTCTTTCGCATGAGGCTGCTTGGCGCTGAAGTTCGCGGCGTCGATTCCGGCTCGCGGACTTTGAAAGACGCGATCAACGAAGCGATGCGCGACTGGGTCACCAACGTGCGCACCACGCATTACCTGCTTGGCAGCGTCCTCGGAGCTCATCCGTATCCGACCATGGTGCGCGATTTTCATCGAGTCATCGGGCGCGAGGCCCGGGTTCAGATCTTCAAAGCCGAGGGCAAGCTTCCGACGGCTATCATCGCCTGCGTCGGCGGAGGGTCGAATTCTATTGGTATTTTTTACGACTTCCTCAAAGACAAGAAAGTCCAACTCATCGGAGTCGAAGCCGGCGGGCGCGGCTCGGCGTTGGGAGAGCACGCCGCGCGCTTCCGTGGTGGATCGCCGGGGGTTCTGCAGGGAACTTACTCTTATGTGCTGCAGGATGCGTCAGGGCAGATTGCGCTTACTCATTCGGTTTCTGCGGGCCTGGACTATCCTTCGATCGGGCCGGAGCACGCCATGCTCAAGGATACAGGGCGGGCGGAATACGTTCCGGCTTCCGATGCGGAAGCGCTTGAGGGGACTGTGGTGCTGGCTCGAACCGAAGGTATTATCCCGGCTTTGGAGTCTGCGCACGCCCTGGCTGAGCTTATTAAGCGGGCGCCGAAGATGAAGAAATCGGATATTGTGATCGTAAACATCTCGGGGCGTGGCGATAAGGACGTTGGAATTTTGCGGGAGAACCTGAAGCTGGGTTAGGCCGGGCAGGTGTCAGGACCTACCATGATCGGTGGAAACTCTGATCTCGACTTCCGTGTCTTCTACGAGATCGAACCTTACTTGTTCGACTCCGTGTCCAGGTGCTTCGCCGAGAAACATGTAATCAACGCGATGGACTTTTTCTGCATCGTAATTTGGAAGGCGAATCGCTCCAAGTCGAAGATTGCGCGCCGCCTTATGGCGTCCGGGCGGTACTCCACGCTCGACGGAGCGTGCGCCCCACTCACGAGCGCGATCGCCACCGGTCTACGACGTTCGCGTCTGTGATATGCCCTGCGACTTTCATGAGCTGACTCACATCATCAACTACGATCACTTGTGGAACGGGTATGCGAAGTACCTTGCCGCAGACCAGAGTGCAGCCCCACGAGACCTGCCCTTCGCGACAAAGATCATCCGCTTTGGAAAGTCGTTTCATGACGAACTCCTACAGGACATCGCCGAGAGATTCGCGCACGCCAAACCTAGACGTGAGCTCGCCGCGATAGGATCATAGTCATATTAGCCGGGTGGCCCAGGCGAGCGCATTCAAGACCAGTCGCGAGGGTGCCCCGTCCAAGCTCTGCTTGGGCGGGGATTGCGTGGGCGAGTCCACGAACTTCAAAATCCCCACCCTAACGCCGCAAAGGACGCGACGTTAGGATGGGGCACCCTCGCGATTTCAATCAGACTTCGCTGAAGCGGCTCCTCACTTCTGCAATCTGACCTCTGCAATCTACAATGACATGTGCCCTTCCACTTCGAAAACAAGCCCTCGCTAGTCGCCTACGTAACCTGCGGCGACCCCGATCTCGCTACCACGCGCGACGTGATCCTCGCAGCCATTGACGCTGGTGCGAGCGTAATTGAGCTCGGCGTGCCTTTTAGCGATCCGTTGGCCGACGGCCCTGTGATCCAGCGTGCCAGTGAGCGGGCGCTCAAACACGGAACTTCTCTTCAGCACGTGCTTACGCTTGCTGCTGAAATTCGCGAGCATTCGCAATCCGTGGGGCTGGTCATTTTTTCTTACCTCAATCCCGTCCTGCGTATGGGCCTCGGAAAGTTCTGCCATGTTGCGCGGCTTGCGGGGATTGATGGAACTCTGATCACCGATTTACCAGTCGAAGAATCCGCGGAGTATTTGCGCGAGGCTCGCAAGAACGATCTTGCGACTATTTTTCTGGCCGCGCCCACCTCGACGGACCAACGTCTAAAGCTGATCTCCCAGGTTTCAACCGGCTTTATTTATGCGATCTCCCGCACTGGCGTTACCGGCGCCCGCGAGCAGATGACCGGAGACGCTAAAACTCTCGTGCAGCGCATCCGCCGATTCAGTAAGCTTCCCATTGCCGTTGGTTTTGGAATCTCGACACCGGAACAGTTCGCGGCTGTCGGAAAATTCGCCGAAGCCGCAGTCGTCGGGAGCGCCATCGTCCACGCCATCGAACAAAATCCGGGACGGGAGGCCGCGACTGTGGGAGAATTCATAAGGCACGTCTCAGCTGTCGGTTCTCAGCTCTCAGCCAGGAAATGACATCGTCGTCCTGAGAATATTTTCGGCTGCAAGTGCGCAGCTGTCTCGATCAACTGGGAGCCGAGAGCTTGGAGCTGAGAGCTTTCTATGGACATTTCCGATTGGCGCAAGAAAGTCGACGAACTGGACCGCAAGCTGGCAGCGCTGCTTAATGAGCGCGCTGCAGCCGCGGTCGAAATTGGACGATTGAAACGCCATACTAACCTGCCGATTTACGAGCCAGAGCGCGAACGTGCGGTGATTGCGAACGTCCAGAGCAGCAATGCTGGTCCTCTCACCGAACGCGATCTCGCGCAGATCTACGAGCGAATTATGGATGTGATGCGGAGCATCCAGAAACACGAAATTGTGCCGGAACCGCGACCATCGGCTGACGGAACGGAGTCCGATTCAAGATTGAAGCGCTGAGAATGAAGTACGGAGAGACGGCCGGGCAAAAACGAGCGCACTCATGATCGTAGCGATGCAAGATTCGGCCAGTGAAGATCAGATCCAGCGCGTGATCGATCAACTGGTCCATTTAGGTTTTGAGGTCCACCGCTCGACTGGGGCGCGTCAAACCGTTCTCGGCGGCGTCGGAGTTCCTCACGACTTCGACACTCGTGAAGTCGAAATGATGCCGGGAGTGCAGGAGGTCCATCGCATCACTTCACCCTACCACCTGGCCGGGCGCAATTTTCGCCCTGAAGGTACGGTTGTCAAATTCGATAATGGAATTGAAATCGGGGGAAAGAAGATCGTGGTCATGGCCGGGCCGTGCTCGGTCGAATCGCGCGAACAATTGTTCGCTGTCACCGAGTTGATCGCTAAAGCCGGGGCGCGCGTTCTGCGCGGCGGAGCCTTCAAGCCTCGATCTTCCCCTTATTCGTTTCAGGGCCTTGGCGTTGATGGTCTGAAATTGCTGCGCGAGGCGGGCGATCATTTCAAGCTGCTGGTAATCAGCGAGGTGATGGAGATTTCGCAAATCGAGGTCATGTTGCCCTATGTCGACATTTTCCAGGTGGGCGCACGCAACATGCAGAATTTTAATCTGCTGCGTGAACTGGGCAAGGTGCGGAAGCCGGTGCTGCTCAAGCGCGGCATCGCGGCCACGTTCGAGGAACTTCTATGCTCCGCGGAATATGTGCTCGCCGGCGGCAACTACGAACTCATTCTCTGCGAGCGGGGCATCCGCACCTTTGAAACATACACTCGTAACACGATGGACATCTCTGCCATTCCCATCATTCATAAGCTGTCGCATCTGCCGATGACGGCCGATCCTTCGCACGGCACGGGGCGGCGCGACAAAGTGGCTCCCATGGCGCGCGCCTCGGTTGCTGCTGGAGCCGATGCCATGCTGATAGAGGTTCATCACCAGCCGGACAAAGCCCTCTCCGACGGCGCGCAATCGCTTTATCCCGAACAGTTTTCTAAGTTGATGGACGAACTTCGCATGATCGCGCCTGCGGTAGGACGCGAGATCGCGTAAACTTCCCGCATTAGGAATTGTCATCCCGAGCGGAGCGAGGGATCTGCATCTTACCGCGAACTACAGATCCCTCGCTCCGCTCGGGATGACAAAGTCGTCTTTAGCGATTCCATGGCCTTCAAACAAGTCACCATCGTTGGAACCGGCCTGATTGGAGGCTCGCTCGGCCTCGCTCTGAAGAAACGGCGGCTTGCCCGGCGAATCATAGGGTGCGATCGCGCTCCGGTTTTAGAGCGTGCACAGGACTGCGGCGCCATCGACAGCGGGACCCCCAATCCCGCGGACGCCTCGCGTGGCAGCGATCTCGTCGTGCTCGCTACGCCGGTGATTTCTATCCTCGATCTGATAGCGCGTCTCGGTCCAGCACTGCCCCCAAAGACACTGATGACTGACGTCGGCAGCACCAAGACGGAAATTGTCCAATGTGCCGCGAAATCGATCGGGCGCAACGCCAGTCAAAGATTTCTCGCCGGTCATCCCATGGCAGGAAAGGAAAGCTCTGGCGTGGAATCTGCCGATGCAGACCTTTTCGAAGGCGCTGCCTGGTTCATCACGCCGCTGCCCGGACAGAGCGTTTACTCCGGGCTGGGCGAAGAATTCATCCGCTGCCTGGAAAAAATGGGCGCGAAAATTGCCGTCCTCGATCCTTCCGAGCATGACCGCGTTTGCGCCTGGATCAGCCATCTGCCGCAAATGGTTTCAACCGCTTTGGCCGCAACCCTGGTCGATGAATTCGGCGACGAAGCTCCCGTGCTCGATATCGGTGGACGCGCGCTGCGCGAGATGACGCGCATTGCCGGCAGCCCTTATTCAATGTGGCGCGACATAGCCATCACCAATAAGAAGAATCTTGCGGATGCGCTCCATAAATTGGAGCAGCGGCTCGCCCACATCCGCGAGAACCTGGATTCGAAAGAACTGGCCGCCGAATTTGAGCGGGCGCACGAGTTAAGAAAATCGCCGCCCCGTAAGCGCGGCGACAAGTCAACTGATCGGGCCGTCGGAGCCTTACGCGATTTCCGATGACCCGATGACCCAATGACCCGATTTCTTATAGAATTCTCCTGCTATGCATAAGGTCGTTGCGAACGCTGAAGAGGCGATCCAGGACGTGTTTGACGGAGCCATCATCATGGTCGGCGGTTTCGGTTTGTGCGGGATTCCGGAAAACCTGATCCGTGCACTCGTGCGCAAGGGTGTCAAGAATCTCACCACGATCAGCAACAACGCGGGCGTCGATGGTTTTGGTGTCGGGATGCTTCTGGCTAATGGCCAACTTAGGAAGCATATAGGAACCTACGTCGGCGAGAATAAACTACTCGAAAGGATGGTGCTGAATGGCACGGTTGCGCTCGACTTGGTTCCGCAGGGAACATTCGCCGAACGAATTCGAGCCGGGGGCGCTGGCATTCCTGCGTTTTTCACGCCCACTGGGGTGGGGACGGTTGTTGCAGAGGGCAAAGAGGCGCGCGAGTTCGACGGCCGCCCCTACATCATGGAGCGCGCGCTGAAAGCCGATTTTGCTTTCGTCAAAGCCTGGAAGGGCGATAAGTGGGGCAACCTCATCTATCGCAAAACCGCGCGCAATTTCAATCCGATGATGGCGACCGCGGCCAGGACCACTATTGCTGAGGTCGAGCAATTGGTGGAACCGGGTGAGCTTGATCCCAACACGGTGCACACGCCTAGCGTCTACGTGAAGCGCATCTTTCAAGGTGAGATGTTTGAGAAGCGAATCGAAAAGAGGACGGTAACGAAGGCCGCGGCGAATAGCTAGGATGGATGCTCTGTTCGAGGCGCATGCGGCTGCATTTCGGTTCAATCGACAGAATGGATTAGGAACGCAAGAGGCACGAATCGACAAACCTATGTCAACTTTAACTAAGCCTTCCAAAGATCTCGACAAACGCGAGCGCATCGTCAAGCGCATTGCACGCGAATTGCGCGACGGATTCTATGTCAATCTCGGCATCGGGTTGCCGACGCTGATTGCTAATCATGTTCCGCCGGGCATGGACGTCATTCTGCAATCTGAGAATGGAATGCTTGGCATCGGGCCTTATCCCATCGCAGGCTCGGAGGATGCGGACCTAATTAACGCGGGCAAAGAAACGGTCAGCGAACTCGCGGGGACGGCCTACTTTTCGAGCGCCGATTCTTTCGCGATGATTCGCGGTGGCCATGTTGACCTGAGCGTTCTGGGCGCAATGGAAGTGGACGAACTCGGCAATCTTGCGAACTGGATGATTCCTGGAAAAATGGTTAAAGGCATGGGCGGAGCTATGGACCTGGTTGCCGGTGCGCGGCGCGTGATCGTTGCGATGGAGCATGTCACCAAAGATGGTCAGCCGAAGATCTTGAAGAAGTGCACCCTGCCACTGACCGGCGTGAAAGTTGTGGATACCATCGTCACCGAGATGGCCTATATGACAGTCACGCCGGAAGGGTTGCTGCTGGAGGAAATTGCTCCCGGGCTCACAGTCGAGGATGTGCAGCAAGCCACCGAAGCGAAGTTGCGGATTAGTCCCGCACTGAAGACAATGTAGGAAAGTAACTCTCAGCTGTTAGTTCCCGTTGCCGGCTTCGAACTTTTTGCCTTCTGCTTCCGTATCCTATTTGGAGGAGGTGTCCCCTTGATTGCGTTCCTGCTCTGGTGCTTTCTCTTTGTCATGTGCTGGCCCCTGGCGCTGCTGGCGCTGATCCTTTATCCGATTGTATGGCTGCTTTTGCTGCCCTTCCGCATCGTTGGAATCGCCGTCCACGGAGCGCTTGCCCTGGTCTGGGCCGTGGTGATGCTGCCGGCGCGTTTGCTGAGCACCCCGTTTCGTTTGTCGCGGGTCTAGCGGCGCCGCCGAGCCTTCGGCGGCTTACCAGTGCGGCCGCCCCTATGTGCCTTTTTCAGACTTGCTCGCGGACAGGTGCTTCTTCAGGAATTGCAGGCTTCTCAGGCCGGCGTCACGCCAGATTGCCTGGTCCTCAAAACCGTGGCCGGCTCCGGGATAGATTTTGATCTCGTAGGGGATTCCTTTCTTATCGAGTAATTTCTGCAGGCGGTAGGCTTCTTCGACGGGGACGGTCGGATCGGCCTCGCCGTGCAGGATTAGCACCGGGCAGAGGCGTCTCATGAAAAGGTTCATTTCTTTCGGCATGCCGCCGAAGAATTCGACGACGGCTTTCACGCGGGGGTCGATGGCGGAGTTGGCGAGCGAAAGATAGGCTCCTAGCGAAAAGCCGAGAAGCGCGATGCGCTCGCCATCGACTGCGGGCTGCGCTTCGACAAAACTGGTTGCGTCCCAGAGTGTTTTCATCCACAGCGGAAAATTGCGCACGATCTGCTGCTTGACAAGCTTCTGCTCGACGATCTTCTCCTCGACGATCTTCTGCCCGCCGATCGTTGTCGAATTGCCCGCTGAATCGATCCCGGCGCGGTCAAAATAATGAAGCAGGTAGACTGCGAAACCCTCGGCCGCGAGCATGCCGGCGTAGTGCTCCATGCCCGACATACCGCCTCCAGCGCCGTGAAGCGCTATGATGCCTGGGATAGGGCCCTCAATTGACTCGGGCAAGTAAGCGTCCAGACGGATGGGCTTGCCGCCGCTGTGCAAGATTGTCGGCGATTCTTTGACGGTGACGGGCGCCATCTACGTTCGACTTCGCTACTTCATGCTCACGTATTTCTCTCTCGCTTTTTGCAGCATCGAGAGAACCCTCTGTCTTTCGTCCTCACTGTTATACGACGTGTTAGTCCGGGCAGCGGCGATCAGGCGGTCCATCCACTTAACAAAGTAAGTCGCGTCGTCCGCGTTGCGCACAGGGGATCCACCTACATTTATATGTACGGGGCTGGTCGTCGCGTAGGGATATAAATCGAGAATGGGATATTCTGCTTTGTCGCTGAAGGCGCGCAGCAGGCACCATCCGCTGGCATCGAGCGGGATCGAGCCATCAGCGTGCGCTCCCATATGATCTTTATTCAGGGCAAGTTCGCGCGCCACCTTTCCGTTGCAAACAATCTGCAAATGGTCAATCGGCACTATGGAAAACAGTTCGGCCGCAAAATGCACCTCTTGTTTCTTCTCTAGACGAACCTCACCGCCGATCGCCTTGCCACCCAGCGAAAACCGCAGCAACGGCCCATTGGTCGCGAACGTTCTTCCCGACTTGATTGAGTCGAGCCATGGCCCTATCTTCAGAGGTCTTTCAGGCATTTCGGCGTAGACTCGATTCAACCCAACTGGACCACGCAACGATGCGTAGTTGCCCATGAAATCCGTGCCTGCGGCCGTTGGCAGCCGGAAACCGCAATTCAGCAGCTTGTACCAAACGTCAGCGGTCGACTTGTGGTCCGAGAAACCGAGCACCTCGATGTAGTCCACCTTGCCAAGCGCCACATCCGCGGGTAACTCGGAAGTTAGAGAGTCGTCTTTCGCCGGATCGGGGAAGCTGTCGAAGGGATGCACATATCCCACCAGGGCACCCTGTTCATGCGCCATGTCGGCAACATTCGCATTTGTTGGGTAGAGGCTGGCCGCCGCCGTGTTGGGATAAGCCGCGTATCCGGGAAGAATGAAGTTACGCGTAAGGTTCAGTAATCCCAAGTGGCCCCAATAGCTGGTGTGAAATTCCTGTCCGTGCAGCAGAAGATGGTCCGCCGATGAAGCCACATCAAGTTCGGGCGAGAAATATGACATGTCGGGAATACGCTGTTCTTTGTTCACCACCAAGTCCTCTACAATCGCCAGATTCTCAGCGGCGGCCTGTTCCATCAGATGCCTCGGAGTATTGCGATAAATACCCCCGTAATTCATATGCACATGAACATCGCCGCTCACCCAATTCGATGTTGCATCTACTTCGACGAAAAGCGGCACCATCCGCACTGTAAGCTGAGCAGTGCTATCCGCTTTAACCTGTACCTTACGCTGCTCAAAACGATTTTCGAATCCGCGCATGACATCGACCTCGACATCGCCAGCGGGCACAGTGATCTCCGACGCGCCCGGGGTGTCGAAGTAGTGCGCTTCAAATCGCCGTTCCGAACGATCGAAGCTGTCGTCGGCACACATCCATGCGTCATCAGGAGCATAGGCGAGTCCGTCCGCAGCCGTTATGAAAACGCGCGCTGGTGAGAGTTTGCCGGAAGCATCGACCACGTGCAGCGAAATTTGCCCCATGGGTTTCAAATATTTCCGTTCGCGCGCGACAAGTTCGGTTTGCTCTCCGCCCGGAATCGTCTGCACCCACAGCGAGGTGTTCCCATTGCGATTGGAGATAAACGCGATCTTTGATCCATCCGGCGACCATCGCGGGTTCACATTGTCAAAAGCTCCATAAGAAATCGGGAACGCGTCTCCGCCTGCTGCCGGCATGATCCAGAGTTGATGCCAGGCCTGCCCCAGATAGGAGGCGTACACCATACGCTTACCGTCGGGCGAAAAGTCTGGACGAGCCTTCCAGTTCGTCTCTTCATAGTGGATTTCGCGCGGCTCAGAGCCAGGTTCGGCCTTTGCCTTCCAGAATCCGCCTGTGCCGTAGATGTGTCCCCGATTCGACACGAAAAGAATCTCGGCGCCATCCCTCGTCCACACCGGACTGATCTCATGATCCGCCTGGCTGTAGTAGTAGCGAGGTAACGAGCTGATATTCTCGGGAATAAGTTGCCGCACGTCGCTGAGTAATCCGTCTTCGAATCGCGCCACAAAGATATGAAAGTGTCCCTTGTAGGATGTCGATACGAATGCCAGGCGCTTGCCATCGGGCGAGAATCGCGGCTCGACATTCACCGCCCCGCCGAAAGTCATCTGACGCGTTCGCCCGTCGCGCAAGTCCAGCGACCATAACTCGATCGCATCGTGAGCATAGCGCGCGAACACCAACCATCGTCCACCATTGCTGCTTGACCAGTCAGGCTGGTAATCGTAGCCAGGTCCGGACGTAAGCTGCTCGGCCTTTGCAGCGCGCAGTTCCTGCCGCCACAACGAGCCCGCCATTGAGTAGACGAGGCTGTAGGAATCCGGCGACCATGCCGCTGCGCTTGGACCGGTAGTCAACTGCGGCAGATACATTTCTCTGAAGTAATAAGGGTGGGGAAGGTCGATCTGCTTAAGGACAGGTTCGCGTTGCGCAAAGGAAGGAACGCAAATGATAAGCGACAAGGCAAGCAGTCGGATGTTTAACAAAAACCCTCCACCCTCGATTTATGTTTTGTCGCAGGCGCTAGTTTGCGACTCTCGGCCGCAGAGCCCAAATCCAGTTGACGAACGCTGCTCCCACTATGGCCAACAGGATTAGGGACTTGCTCAAATCCACCTGCGTCGCCAATACAATTGTGATACAGATTCCAACCACGGCCAGCGCTGGGCCGCCGGGCAACCGGAAGCGCGTTGCTGTCGGCTGGCTTCGCCGCAAAGCGATCAGCGCGGCGCAAACCACTCCGTAGTAGAACAATCGGGCGACCACCGACAGCGTCACGTTCCAGGCAAAATTCCCCATGATCGCAAGGCCCCACACGGCCGCTCCAAAGAATAGTATCGAAAACCAAGGGGTGTGAAATCTGCGGCTCACGGCGGCGAACGCGTGTGGCAGATCGCCGCTTTTCGCGAGCGCGAACGTCACCCGAGGCATCCCCAGCAGCTTGGCGCTCATATAGCCGTAAATGGAGATTAGCGCTCCGATGGCAACCAGACCCGCTCCGCGATTTCCCATCGTAACCCGGGCCACCTCGGCCAGCGGACGATCTGCAGTCGCTCCGGGCCCGAGCACGCCCACGACTACCCACTGCACGAGCACATAGATCGTGGTGCACGCTATTATGGCGACGAACAATGCAAAAACCGCATCCTGCCCCGGATTCTTCGCCTCGCTCATGGGCGCGAGCGCCGATTCAAATCCGCCATAGGCAAAGACGAGCAGAACCATTGCCTTCATCCAGGCGCTGACCGGGAGCGGACCCACCCCTCCCCAGGGCGCGGGATGAAAGATCGTAAGCGCGGCTCCCGCCAACACCACCATCAGCAGGGGCAGAATTTTCGCCACGGTGAAGATATTGCTAACGACCGTTCCCTGGCGCGCGCCGAGAGCATTGATCAGCGCCAAGAAGCCGACGAGGAACGTCAGGATCGCAAAACGCGGCCAGGGCTGTTTTGCGGCCGGCCAGAATTCCGCCAGATAAATGACAAATAAGTTTGCATTCGCCGCCGGAGCCGCCGTCTGCGCCAAGTAGAGCATCCAGCCGACGAGAATTCCGATCAGCCGCCCGAACGCCGTGCGCGCGTACAAGTAAGGTCCGCCCGCCTCGGAGAATTGGGAGGCCACCTCGGCGTAGCAGGCCATGATTACCCCCATAGCAGCGCCGGCAATCAAAACGGCAACAACGCTGCGTTTGCCGAGAAGCCCAGCCACAATAGCCGGCAACCCGAAAATTCCGCTGCCGATAATCGAGTTCACCACCAGCGCGGCGAGGCTCCAACGGCCGATCGCACGTACCAAACTTGTCGGCACCGGGCTGGTTTGCCCCGGGCCAGTTTGCACCTGGTTAGTTTGCACCTGGTTAGTTTGAACCGGGCTAGTCTGCCTCGATCCGGTTGGCGTGGATTTCATCGCGAAACCGTTTGTATCACAACCGGGCGCTAACTTGGATTAAAGTTCCTCGTGCCCATTTCCATGCGGTGGAATCGCCCGTCCCGCGCGGTTTTCGACCTAAGGTAACTTCAATTACCGAAGCTCATGCACACGGGGAATCTTTCAGCTTGCGCCGCGGGATGCGATCTTGATACTGACGCATCGATCAGAGAGCCTTCGTTAAGACCGAAAGGAAGTTATGGACCGCGAGAATCGGAACACCATGGAAGAGATTCATCTCCGCATTTTGCGCGTTACCGACGACCTGCGGATGATTCAACGCGAGCTTAACTGCGCCGCCATGCAGGCTCCCACCGACCCCGAACTCATGGAAGCCCTTGCCGATGCTCCTGAGATCGAAACCATCCAGGTCCTCAAATCCGCTTTGGACCAGATGCGCCACTTCCTCTGGTTCTATATGCAGGTCGTCACCAGTGACTCCGAAATGGGGGAGAAATTCCGCCAGAGCCTGCGCCAAGAAGCGCCCGCACAGGTTCCGGAAATGGAGCAGCAGTTCCAAAGCGCTACCGACGCGATCATGCTGCGCTATCTGGCGGACAGTAAATTCCGCAAACCCAACTAGGTTCTGGACCGCCCCTTTCGCCTTCCGATCGGAATCTGCCCGCAAAAAAGCGCCGCTGGCCAGGACAGTACCCACCGTTGTGGAACCGGTCTATAGAACTGCCTCATCAATTAAAATCCCTTCGTTGCAAAATTTTTCTCAGATGCGCACCGCCGAGCTCGCCGATGCGCCCGCGATCGCGCATTTGGTCAATACCGCCTTTCGTCCCGAGCGTTTCTTCATTGACGCCGAGCGTACAGACCCTGAGAAAGTCCGCGTGCTTCTTCAAAAAGGAAAATTTCTGATGTTTTTCGAAGACGAGGAGATGGCGGGTTGCGTCTACACGGAAATCCGCGGCGAGAGAGGTTACTTCGGTTTACTGGCGGTCGACCCGGGGCGCCAACGCTCCGGAATCGGCGCGCGCCTGATCGGGGCCGTAGAGCGGGACTGCCGGGCCTCTGGATGCCGCTTTATGGATCTCACCTTCGTGAACGTGCGGAAGGAACTAGCCGCATACTACAGGCGCTTCGGATACGTGGAGAACGGCACGTTGCCGTTTCCTGCAGACCAGGTCGCGAAAATCCCCGTTCATCTCGTACGCATGTCAAAGCCGCTGTAAATCGACCGTTCCTCAGTTAGAGAGAGAGCTTGCCCGCTCCGAGACGCGGCGAGCCGCGTCTTTACAGAGAATTGAGCAGGGCTTCTTCCAAAAAAGGGCGCACCGAAGGGCGCCACCAAATATCCAGGAGGAAAACCAATTTCAGAAATGCGGAAGAAGATGCTTATGGTTCGCAAGAAAAGAAATCAGCAACTGTTCAGCAGGACAAAGTCAAAATCAAATTCGGTCTCAAACTCATTTATCATCTCACCGTCCAAATCCGGCCGCCTGCATAGACTGCCGCGAGATGTCCGCGGTCGACGCGATACCTTGCATGCGCAATTTGAACTCATCGGCATTCGAAGCGCTTTCCAGGGCGGTTTCGTAATTCACCAGCCCCGCCTGGAACAAATCCCAGAGTGACTGGTCGAAGGTCTGCATGCCGTACTGCGAGGTGCCGGAAGAAATCGCGTCGCGAATGGCGCGCGTCTTTTCAGGTACCAGAATGCATTCCCGTATGTAAGCCGTCATCACCATCACCTCGACCGCCGGCACCCGACCTTCGGCATCCGCGCGCCGTACCAGGCGCTGGCTAACGATGGCGCGCAAGACGGCCGCTAACTGCATGCGAATCTGCTTCTGCTCCGGCGGAGGGAAGATGGCGATAATTCGGTTGATGCTTTCGACCGCATCCAGCGTGTGCAGGGTGGAGAAGACCATGTGGCCGGTCTCGGCCGCGTGCAGGGCGGTTCCGATTGTCTCTAGATCGCGCATTTCGCCTACCAGAATCACGTCTGGATCCTGGCGGAGAGAAGCACGCAGCGCCGCCGAAAAAGTTGGCGTATCCACTTCCACCTCGCGCTGGTTGACGTAGCCTTTCTTGTCGCGGTGAAGAAATTCGATAGGATCTTCGATGGTGATGATGTGCTCGGCGCGCGTCGAGTTGATGCGGTCGATCATGGCGGCCAGCGTAGTCGATTTGCCCGAGCCGGTCACACCAGTCACCAAGACCAGGCCGCGCGGCATGTCGCAGATCTGCTCCACTACTTTCGGCAGGAATAGTTCGTCGAGCGCGCGGATTTTCGTCGGAATCACGCGCAGCACCAGGCCCACGTTGCCGCGCTGTTGAAACACGTTCACACGGAACCGTCCCAGGCCGGCCACGCCGTACGCCATATCGATTTCCGTGGTTTCTTTGAATTTTTGCTTTTGCCGCGCCGACATCATGCTGAACGACATGTTCAGCATGTCTTCCGCGGATACGCGCGGCTGATCTGTCAAAGGAATCAGATCTCCGTCGATGCGCAGGTGAGGATAGTTTCCCACCTTCAAATGCAAGTCGGAGGCGCGGCGCTCCATCGCTAGGCGCAGCAAATTATCGATATTCATGCGGGGACTAGACTCCAGTAGCTTCACCATCATCCTCCGAACGGGCCAGGTACACGAGATGACGGAGGTAACGGCACCATTGGCTTGAACCGCGGAAATTAAGTTGTTATCGGAAGCGACCTACCCATTTGACTTCGCAATGCGTGGGTCATTGAGATTAGGGTCACTGAGCGGCAAGCTCAAACTCCGCGTGCAGCGGGGCGCTCGAATCTTCTCCCGCCCACACGTCAAACCGCGCTGGCTCAACTCCCCACGCCTTCGTCTGCGGGCCCCAGAAACTAAGCTCGTCAAGACCTAGAGGGAAAGTGAGCGTTTGCGTCTCGCCGGGGCCCAGCGTGACACGCCGGAAACCTTTCAATTGCCGTACCGGACGCGAAGCCGATCCCGACTGTTGATGAATATAAATCTGGGCAACGGCATCGCCTGCGGTCTGGCTGATGTTGGTTACATCCACGGAGACTTCCACGGGGACTTCGGCGGTTTCGCCTATCGAAAGACGGTTCTTGCTCACCCGCAGATTGCTGAACTTGAAGCTGGAATAACTCAGGCCATAGCCGAACGGGAAAAGCGGCTTGGACGAAAGATCCCAATAGCGTGAGGTGAAGTCGGGTTTATCTTCGGGTTCGTGAGTCAGGTTGTGGTTGTAGTAAAGAGGTTCCTGTCCCGCCGCGCGAGGCCACGATATAGGCAATTTACCGCCCGGGTTGACATCGCCAAAGAGCACGTCGGCGACGGCGTTGCCGCCTTCAGTGCCGGGATACCAGGCCTGCAGAATTGCCGGCACATGCTCCGAGGCCCAGACGATGTCGAGCGGTCGGCCGCTTACCAGCACCAGCACGAGGGGCGTACCTGCGGCAGCTACGGCTTCCAGGGTTTGCTCCTGATCGCCGGGCAGGCTAAGAGTGGCGCGCGAAGCGGCTTCTCCAGTCATGTTGGAGGCTTCGCCCATCACCGCAATTACGACGTCGGCGCGCTTGGCTGCGGCTACCGCTTTCTCGCGCCATCGCTCTACTTCGTCCGGGGTGGGAGCGGGTTGTGGTTTTTTCCCCTGAATCTCATCGATCATGGCGGGATACTTGCGCTGCAACGCTGGCCCGCTAACAACTTCAATTTGCGCACCCGGTCCGAGCTTGGCGCGAATCCCATCCGCCACAGAAACTGGATGGCTTTTGCTCTTGCCAAAAAGGCCCTCTACGGTCCAGCCACCCTCCATCTCTTGCGCGGCGTCGGCGAGCGGGCCAATCATCGCAATTTTCCTTATGCTTTTGGCCAGCGGCAGGGTTTGGTTCTGGTTGCGCAACAATACCATCGATCGCGCAGCCAGCTTGCGTTCGAGATCCAGGCTGCTCTGGCGATTTAGAACCGAGTCGGTTTTGGATTCGTCCACGTAGGGGTACTCAAAGAGGCCCAGACGAATCTTAGTCTCCAGAATTGGCCGGACGGCGTCATCGAGCTGCGACGGCGTTATTTTGCCCGCAGCCACCAGCTTGGGCACGTTCTCGATGAGTGTATGGCTGGCCATATCCATATTCAGCCCCGCGTTTATGGCGCGATAGGCGGCATCTTCCCGGTCGTGAGCGAAGCCGTGCGTAACCAGATTGCCGACCGCTATCGCGTCAGAAACCACGAAGCCTTGAAATCCCCACTCCTCGCGCAAAACGTCGTAGAGCAGCCAATGGTTGCCAGTGGCCGGGACGTCGTTCAGATCCATATAGGCACTCATCAGACTGCCTACGCCCTGCTTCACGGCGGCATGAAAGGGTTCGAGGTAGACATTGCGCAAGAGAACTTCGGGGATGTACGACGAGTCGTAGTCGCGGCCACCCTCGGCCGCGCCGTAGCCGGCAAAGTGCTTCGCGCAAGCCAGCAGGCTTGCTGGGGTTACGGATTCGCCCTGGAAGCCGCGCACCTGAGCTCGCGCCATCGCCGATCCCAGATAAGGATCCTCGCCCGCTCCTTCCACGATGCGGCCCCAGCGAGCATCGCGCGCGATATCGACCATCGGAGCGAAGGTCCAATTGATGCCCGCCGCGCGCGCATCCTCGGCGGCCACGCGTTGTGCTTCTTCTTCGACCTTTGGATCCCACGACGAAGCCATCGCCAGCGGCACAGGAAACGTCGTCCGGTAACCGTGGATTACGTCAAAACCTATGAGCAGCGGAATGTGCAGGCGAGATTGCTCGACCGCTACTTGCTGCAGGCGGTTGATCTCTTTGACATCAGCCAGCCAAAGGATGGAGCCGACGCGGCCCTGTTGAATGTCGGCGTCGGGTGTTTTTTTCATGAATCCTTCCAGGCCCACGCCGGAGGATTGGTTGAGCTGGCCGGCCTTCTCATCGACCGTCATCTGCTGCAGCAACGCGTCGGCGCGCCGGCGAACCTCGCCGTCGGTCAAAAGAGACGATTGGGCGGGGACAAGGTGGGCCGCGCCGAGGAATACCACGGTTGCCAATGCGTGGAAGCAGCAAGCTCTTAGAAACCTGTAAGGTTTGATTCTGTTTACGTTGTTAAGTGCTCCAATGCCGGCGCAATCTCGTCCCATTCGGTTCATACCTTACATCATAGGTCACTGCGTAGGTTACTCTTTACGCCGCTGCTGGCAGCGGCTCATCGTAACTGCCTCCATAAATCGACGGAACTTTCGACCCCATCGGACGAAGATAAGTCGCCAGCTCGCCTCGATGATGAATGCTGTGATTGTTCAAGAAGCCCAGATAGAACGCGGCAGGAAAGTTGAACATGAAAAACTGGACCGGCGTCGTCACCTGCTCAGCCGTCATGGCGCGGACTCGGTCCACGCCGCGTTTCGCATTTTTGTCATACCAATCCACTAGTTCGGCCACCGTCTTCGGTTTCTCTGCTTCCGGCGGATTCGCCATGGTGAACTTCAAATCGGCGATGCCGTCCAAAAATTGCACGTCGGTATTCGCAATATGCCAGGCCAGTTCCCAGGCGGTCCGCGCGTTGGGATCGGGGCGGTAATCCCTTTTATCGTTCGGAATTGCTGCCAAAACTCTCTTGGTGATCTCAAGTTCGCGGGTAAAACCATCAAGCATCATGGCGCTATAGCCCATAACAAATTCAGGCGTGGGAGCAGACATAACGGTTCTCCTTTAGGCGAGGATTCCGGATGGCCTGGCACGACATCCCGATCGAATGCTATCCGGCGGCACACAACTATAGTTCAAGAAGGCGGTCTGCGCCAATAGGTTCAGGAAATCGGACTGGGTTCCGATGCACTCCACAAAAACCCAACCACCAAGGGCACGAAGGCACACGAAGGCCTTTTAGCTTTCGGAATTCCTTTGTGTCCTTGGTGGTGAATGGTTATTCCGTTGATCGGCCTACACCGCCACCGGTTGCTTCGCTCCCACTTTCACAGGAGTCAGCCAATTGTACCGGTCCGGCTTCTCGCCTCGGACGATGCCATAAAACTCGGCTTGCAGAGCTTTGGTCATCGGCCCGGTCTTACCGGAACCCACATTGATCTTGTCGACTGAGCGGATAGGAGTGATCTCCGCTGCGGTACCGGTGAAGAAAACTTCGTCGGCGATATACAGCGACTCGCGCGGAATCTGCTGCTCGATGATCTTGATGCCGAGGTCGCGAGCGATCTGCAACACCGAGTCGCGGGTTATGCCCGGCAGCACGGAGTTCCCTAGGGGGGCAGTCTGCAATACTCCGTTGCGGACCAAGAAGAGATTCTCGCCCGAGCCTTCGCTGACATAGCCGTTCACATCGAGAGCGATGCCTTCAGCGTAGCCATTGACGATGGCCTCCATCTTGATGAGCTGAGAGTTCATGTAGTTGGCGCCTGATTTGGCCATTGCCGGCAGAGTGTTAGGGGCGATTCGTGTCCACGAAGAAATGCAAACGTCTACGCCTTCGCTGGCATCCGTGCCCAAATACTTTCCCCAGGGGTAATTGCAGATATAGATTTCGGTAGGAGAATTGAAAGGGTTCACTCCGGCTTCGCCATAGCCGCGGAGAACGATGGGCCGGATGTAGCACGGCCACACTCCGTTTCGTTTCACCAGCTCAACCATAGCTTTGACGATCTCGTCGCGAGTAAACGGGATTTCGATGCGGTAAATGCGGGCGGAATCGACCAGGCGCTGCATGTGTTCGGTGGCGCGAAAAATCGCAGGGCCAGTCGGCAGCGCATAGCAGCGAATGCCTTCGAACACCGAGGAGCCGTAATTGACCACGTGAGACATCACGTGGAGCGTGGCGTCGTCCCAGGCGATGAACTCGCCGTCGTGCCAGATTTTGTCCGTTTTCTGAATCGCCATGCAGGCTCCTTCCGATACTACGATTGACGCAAGCGTACAGGACTCGAAGAGCAGTCGGAGAAAACTCTTCTCACGGTGAAATTATAACGTGGAAGCAGCGCAAACAACGGAAATCGAGAACGGACGCAGGGGGGCTGCCAACTCTCAGCCGCGTGCATCCGCTTGCCAAACGCGGCAAGCCGCGTCTCTACCAGAAGTTTGCGCCAGCGCAGGTTCGTGCCATAGGTTCGTACAAGAGAGCCTAATTCCGGCGTAGGTGCGTACAAAGAAGGGTTCGTTCCAGTGCAGGTTCGTATCAGGGTATCGCTTTAGCGATACCGACTGTCCTCGAAATCAATCCCCTTTAAGGGGCCAGGGCGCACCTCTAGCGAATCTGAACGATGTTGTTGGAAACGAACCCGGCTTCTCCCGCTATCATCAGCCGCATCGTGACGCGTTCTGCTTTGTAGTGATGGCTGCAATGTAACAGGTAGGCGACTCCAACCGCCGCGCCGAAACCTAGAGCCGATCCGGCTGCCTCTCCGACCGCACCTCGTGTGACGAACGGACGCATAATGGGATTGACTTCGCGGAGACCTTCATTCAGGCCGCGCTGCGTGGTGATGGCGTCGGCCCCGACTAACCCCGCCAAGATGCTGAGGCTGACGTTGTTCTCCACAGTCCAAAAGGGCTGTGAAGTTTCGCTGGGCGCATTTGGGAGCCCGGAAGTGCTGCCTGCCGCGAAATTCTGCGCTTGCATGGCAGCGCTGAGCAATAGCATCCAAAGTAGGTACTTCATTTGGTCTCCGTTCATTGCTATGGATCGGGTGGGATGAGGGTAAGCCGGAGGGGTACGAAAGTACATGGCCCCATTGCCTAGGAGGATCGCCTTTAGGTAAGCGTAACTTTAGGCATCAGTAGGCTGCCTCGATGGCTCTCCGGCTTTTAGAGACGAGGCTTGCCCTGTCTCTACAGGAGTTTGTGCAACCTGGAGGCGTACGCGCCATTAAATTAGGGGTCGGCCCACCAAGCGCTCCAGCACTTGCAATGGAGAACGCTCCGGATTCTTCATGGCGCTGACCGGTAAGTAGAATGTCTGCTCGAACGCAAACTGGCCGGACACCGCGGCGTGAGAGACCGAATCCGTGTAGCAGGCCCAGGTGGTGCCGGGCGGAATCGCGAGATGCACTTGCCGGACCTGCGACTGATAGCTTTCATCGGCCTTCATACGGTCATGGATGCCGAGCATGAAATGATCGTATGCAGTGCGCCGTCCTTTTATAACGCGGAGCCAATAGAGAAGCGAAGCCATTACCGGCCGAGGCGGCTCGATCTGGGGAAGGAAATAGCGCCCAACCGCTTCGAAACTTTCTCCCACGCGCCAAATGCGTGGCGTCTGCGGATTGACATTCGTGAACACCCGAAGAATTCGCAAGCCCTGCATGGGGCGAGAAGGAAACGCGTCCACATGCAGGCGCGTGTCGTCGTGCCGCCAGGATGTATTTCTTCCAGCAATCTCGGCAGGGCGGAAGCTGGTGAATCCGGGACGCAACTGATCCGTGTAGCTAGGGCAGAGCGCTTTCAGCAGATTGAAAGCTCCTTCATAGTATCGCCGTAACGTGCCGAGTAACTCATCGCGCTCGGCGCCCTCGTAACGAGTACCCTTCAAAACACCGGAGTCGGGACGGAAGCTCACGTTTTTTGATTTGCCGTCCAGACAATCCGGAGAAAGAAATCGGCGTTCGGCCGCAGACAGATCGAAAGGCAACTGCTGCGCATACAGTACCTTTCCGTTTTCGAGGGCATCAGCGGCTGTCGCCACGACCTGGGGCAAGAATGGACCCTGCCAAGACGCGACGTCCAGCGACTCTAAAATCTCCATAGCGCCAAGAATAAGCCGGACTGCTGACCGGAGTCCATGCCTGCCAGTGTCCATGCTACTCACCACAGGCCGGTGGTAGTGTCCGGCCCGTCGTTTGTCTAATTGTCCGTCGAACCGTCCGGGTAGTGATTCAGGACTTTACAGGACTTTATCGGTTGACTGGCGGAAGCGTGTGTGAGTCGAACACACCGGCAACATCGAAGATGCCGCCCGCCGGTTTTGAAGACCGGGACGATCACCGGACCGCATGCGCTTCCCTTCTTTGCTTAGTTCGCGGAGGAGTTCGCGAAGAGCTTCCTGGAACCGTGCATGGAGAAGTTCGTTTTGAACCTTACACGAACTACTTGGGTTGCGCTACCATCCGCAGATAGGGTTTCAGAGTCTTCCACCCACCGGGATACTTCTGCTTTGCCTGGTCTTCGGAAACTGAAGTCGGGATGATTACGTCCTGTCCCGGCTTCCAGTTCACCGGCGTGGCCACGTTGTGTTTCGCGGAAAGCTGGATGGAATCCAGGGCGCGCAGCACCTCATCGAAATTGCGTCCGCTGCTCATGGGATAGATCAACATCAGCTTGATTTTCTTGTCCGGACCAATCACGAACACGTTGCGCACAGTGGCATTGTCGGCGGCGGTACGGCCCTCGCAGCTATCGCCGGCCTCGGCGGGCAGCATGTCGTAGAGCTTAGCTACCTTGAGTTCCGGATCTCCAATCATTGGATAGTTCACCTTGTGACCCTGCGTCTCTTCAATGTCGGCGGCCCATTTGCCGTGGCTGGTCACGGGATCCACGCTCAAGCCGATAATTTTCGTATTGCGTTTGGCAAACTCCGGTTGCAGGCCGGCCATGTAGCCCAATTCGGTGGTGCAGACCGGGGTGAAGTCTTTCGGATGCGAAAACAGTATGGCCCAGCCGTTGCCCACCCATTCGTGAAAATCGATCGGGCCTTGCGTGGTTTCGGCAGTGAAGTTCGGAGCTTCGGAATTGATGCGTAGAGACATTTTCGTTGCTCTCCTATTTTCTTTTGAGATGGATGCCAGCGCTTTAAACTCTATCGCATTAGTAGAGAATAGAATATCCGGCAGCCAACGGCTGGTCAACTCGCGTGCCAAACCGTCTTGCCGCAGCATTTATGGTATCGTATGGGGCCTCGACTGTGCTTGGAGGGCCAAATCCGCGAGCCGTAAAATCGGGGCGGCGAAAAAACCTGGAGCGCAAAATAAGGTTCAGCAATCTATCAGCTATGGTTGCTTCCTCTCGAACGTTCTCGCTGGTGCAAGTTGACGTGTTCACAGACCGCGCCCTCGCCGGCAACTCGCTGGCGGTTTTTCTCGATGGACGCGGTCTCAGCACGGAGTTGATGCAGGCCTTGGCGCGAGAAATGAATCTCTCGGAAACGACTTTCATTCTTCCGGGGGAGGCGACTGCGGAAAAAACGCGCGGCGTTCGCGTGCGCATCTTTACCGTGCAAGAAGAATTGCCCTTCGCAGGACATCCTACGCTGGGCACGGCTTTTGTTCTGCAAAGTGAGACGCGCGCAGGCGAAGTCCTGCTACATCTGAACGCAGGCAGCGTGCCGGTGCGCTTCACCCATCAAGCGTCGCGACCCATCTTCGGAGAGATGACGCAGAAAAATCCTGAGTTCGGAGCGATTCACAAAGTCGAGAACGTCGCACGATTGACCGGCTTGAGTGCGGCGGACTTCGACGAATCCGCACCCATTCAAACTGTCTCCACCGGACTGCCTTACACCATTGTCCCCTTGCGTTCGCTATCCACCCTGCAGAATCTTCGCCTCGATCTCAGCGGAGCCGACGAATATCTCGCACACTCCGGGGGAAAGTTTTTTTACTTCGTTTGCCGCGAAACAGTCGGTCCTAAGGCCCGTCTCCACGCCCGCATGATTTTTTATAACGGCGACGATCCCGCCACCGGATCTGCTGCCGGATGCTGCGCCGCCTGGATGGTCAAGTATGGAGTGGCGGCGAGCGACGAGCAGGTGCTGATCGAACAAGGTCTCGAAATGCACCGCCCCAGCAACATTTTCGTGCGCGCGACCCGCAACGATGCGGGGCATGATAACCAGGTTGTCAATGTGCGCGTCGGTGGAAATTGTGTAGAAGTGCTCCGTGGCGAAGTTACGATCGCGATGTAGTGGATCGAAACGCCGCAACAGTTGCGGCGCTCAAGCCGCTTGCACTACTCTGCCAAACACCATAGTGCCATTGGCGAGCGCGCCACTTTACCAGCTTCGCATTTGTGTTTAATATTCACGTCGCTCCCAAAAAAAGAAAATTAGCAAGCAGATCAGAAAGAAGTTGTCATGAACACTTCCCGGTGCGGTCAATGAAGCCCAAGAAAACAATTCTCTGTGTAGACGATAACGAACAGGCACTTTCCATACGCAAGATCATGTTAGAAACGCGAGGGTATCGCGTCCTCGCCTGCAACAGTGGCGAACAGGCCCTCCAAGCCTTCCGCCGCGGCGGCGTTGACCTCGTGCTCACAGACCTCATCATGCCCGGGGTGGATGGCACGCAGCTCATCGAAGAAATTAAACGCGTTTCGCCGCAGACTCCGGCGATTTTGATCTCAGGCCGAAGCAAGATTTACGAACGCGAGACGCTGGCCGATGTTTTTCTTCCCAAGGGAATGTATGAGCCCATGGATTTGCTCGAACGCATTCGCCTGTTGTTAGTGCGTAAGCGCGGCCCCAAACGTGCGGTTGGAATTCACCCTCAGATAATGAACGTAGCTCACGCGACCGTGGCGTGAGAGCCATTGAATCATTGAGACATTGAGGCATTGATTCATTTTCAATTTCTCAATCGCCCTTTTCCGTGTGATATCGTTTTCACTGGATGTCGGCGTTCATTGAAGCGAGAGAACTGCGTAAAACTTATCGCGTTGGCAAGGTGGATGTGCCGGCTCTGCGTGGCATCTGCTTCAGCGTGCAAAAAGGTGAGTTCGTCACCGTTGTGGGGCCTTCCGGAAGCGGCAAGTCCACGCTCTTTTATCTGTTGGGGGGACTGACCCGCGCCGATTCTGGAAGCGTTACCATCGACGGAGTAGACTTTGCCACACTCTCAGATGGTGAGCGCACACGGTTGCGCAAGAGCAAGATCGGATTCGTATTCCAAAAATTTAATCTTCTACCCACGCTCAGCGCGCGCTCGAATATCGAGATTGCGGCTGACATCGCCGGCCGCAGGCTCGACCCCGAATTCCTGAAAAAGATTGCCGACATGCTTGGCATTTCCGAAAGGCTAGAGCATCGGCCGAACGAGCTCTCTGGCGGCGAGCAGCAGAGGGTCGCCCTGGCCCGCGCTCTCATCAACCGCCCCGCCATCGTGCTGGCGGACGAACCCACGGGCAACCTGGATTCGAAAAGCTCCAGCATCGTGCTCAACATGCTGCGGCAGTCGAACAAGGATCTCGGGCAGACCGTAATGATGATCACGCACAATCCCGAAGCCGCCGCCTATGGCGACCGCATCATCCACATGCGCGACGGCCAGATCGTTCCGCCCGATGAAGATCCGCAATGGTCGCCGCAGCACCCCCCGCACGGCATTCAGCCTTCGACAGGTTCTTGACTGGAACTGGTGGGCACGGAAGTACGAACTAAACAGCTAGCGCTTTCCGACCACGTGGCCACGACCATCCCGCACTTCATTTCCCTTGAAGTGGGAAATCTTATCGAGACGCCTTCCCGGTTCCGGCCTTTCACCGCGAGCTGGCAGCGGTCCATGATAGCCGTGGTCAGGATGGAAATGGTTATTGACGTGACCGCGGAAACCCTCGGGCCCGTGAAACCACGGACCGGCTCCAATGAAAACGCCGTTCACGAACCATTCCGGACCGTAGTAGCCATAGGGAGCGCAATTGTAGGGCGGCACAGCGTAATATCCGTAAGGGCATACCGGAGCAACGCCGATCTCCACGCCGACTTGAGCCTGTGCTTGAGGCGCGGTTATGCCGACACACATGATTGCAAATGCGGCTAACGTCAGAATCTTAAAACACTTCATTCATGATCCTCCTTCGTCTTTCTTTTATTTTGTGACCGCACATTTTGTCGCTGCTGCGTTTTTCGAGTCGCGTTTGTCCACTGCCACCCACTAAACCTGCGCAGCTACCCAATCAGAAAGTACGATTCGAGCTTGTTGCAAAGGGTTGGTTAACGGCAGTGCAAACTGAGTAAAGTTAAGTAAGGTTTCCGTCGACGAGTTCCGTGCAAAATGCTGAATCAACGCAGCATGGGAATGATGGCGCGGCGTGGACAGGAACCACCGTTGACTGCTCTGAATTGTCAGCAAATACGCAACTGCTGTAGAATGAAGACGACTAGCGGGAGTAACTCAGTGGTAGAGTGCGACCTTGCCAAGGTCGAAGTCGCGGGTTCAAATCCCGTCTCCCGCTCCAGTTTTATCGAAGCCCTGCCCCGGCGAGGGCTTTTCGTTTCAGGGCACTGATTAGCGTGCTGCCGGGGTCGTTTTAGTGAACATTTCAGTGAAACATCCGGCGCGGTAGCCAAGTGGTAAGGCCGAGGTCTGCAAAACCTCTATCGTGAGTTCGATTCTCACCCGCGCCTCCATTCCGTTAAGCCGAACTAACTCAGCACAAGGCAGGTTTAACCGGACGCTGCGTCTTCTCCACAGCCAAAATATCAACACTCTGAGTAGTTTGCGGAAGGAGTATTCGATGCCACAAGAAGTTGAGGTCGTAACGATGGGTTGGATTGAATTAGTGACGCATACCGACCTACGCAGCGATCAACCCGGCGCGATTGGGAGGAGATGCGCTAGCGCGCGCCGGCATGCATTTTGCGTTGTCCGCTGGCTTCCAGCTCACGCCGATGGCGGATCCACGCGGCGGCTCGGTTTTCGGCCTCCGCAACTTGTTCAGGAGACATTGCCGGGCGGATATTTTCTTTGCCCGTCTCGATTTGTTCAAGCATCGGAAGCGCCATTTTTTCTGCCAGCAGGTACCACATGTAGGCGGAAACCGAGGCGGAATGGGAGCCATGGCTTTGTCCATCTGCACCGCTCTCGGTACTCGTATCTTTACTATCATCACTCTTATTATCATCACTCTTGATCTGCGAAAAATGTTCAGCCATGCGCAGTTGTGCCGAGGGATCGCCAGCCTCCGCGGCTTCAATATCCGCAGCGAGTGGGTTGCCGTCTCCATTCGAGTCTGATGGCACGGATCGCGACTGCGCCATGGTTAAATAAAGCAGCTCGGTGCGGCTCGAAACGCCCAGCTTGTCAAAAATCCGGAATAGATAATTCTTGACCGTATGCGGACTGAGTTTGAGAGCTCTGGCAATTTCTCGATTTGACATACCGCCCGCGACATGCTGGATGACCTGGCGTTCGCGCGCGGAAAGCAATTCGACTTCTTTGTGATTGGTGCTGCGGACCAGCGGTGAACTGGCGAGAGCCTCAAGCGCATGGTCCAGATCGACGCTTCGCGCCCATATCTGTCCCTCGTGAACGTTACGGATGCACTTCCCCAGGCTCTCAATCCTCTCGTTCTTGGAAAAAATTCCCTTGGCACCGGCGCGAAAGCACTCCAGGACTTCTTCGGGGTCGGAAGAGTCCAGCAAGATGACACCCTTGATTTGGGGCCGAAGCGCACGCATCTCGCGCAACACCTGGGCGCCGTATCCGGGCTGATCGTCCAGATTATGACTGATAACCACGACATCGATAGGAACGCGAGTGACGGCGGCCAAGAGCTCGTCGGAATTCGAAGCTGCAGCCACGACTTGCAGCCCGCGATCATTACGAAGAGCATCGGCCAAGAGTTGAGTGTGGATGCGTGTCGTATCGGCAACCACTATACTGACAAAATCCGAGCCCACTTTATCGTGGGAAGGCATCGCTCCTCCTGATTCAGCTATTCAAAGATCAGCAATGCGGATCAGCAATGCGGATCAGCTATGCGAACAGAAGTGGCACCAACAAAACCACTCCATTCGCAAGAACACCGAACAATTACCGTACAGACCATGACCGCAGGGGAGGAACAGCGGCAAGCAGAACCGGCCAGAGTCTCTTGCTCGTCGAAATGTACCACCAAAATTACCCCTCCGCAAGCAAAGGAGTTGCAACCTATGCACGAAAGTGGTGCTCCTGTTCGCAGCCATTCTTATGGCTGGCTGATTGCAAATACATGCAAGGAATCGGGCTAGTCTCTTCCACTGGGATGGGTAGCGTTGTGCACTGGCACAATTTAATAACGTCCACATTGTCAATCATTTAGCTGCATCGCATTGCGGTCTCGCCATATCGCGAGGTAAAACTTCGGTTGTCGTCAAGTTCGCGTACCACCACTGTGCTAAAGAATAACGTCTCTAAGGCGCTTAACCCCACTATGAGACGTTCAACCATGGCTATAAGAGAGTGGGTATGCCCTAAGAAGTTCTACCACTTGCACGTTCTTGCAAGTGACGTTAAAGTGCATTCAATCAAGTAACCTTCCCCCAACGTTTGTTGAATGGCTTTTCTCCCCCAAAAGCTAATGTACCGTTCCGTGCGAATCTAGCGTTCCCAGTTCTCATATGGGACCCAGAGGGCGAAGCTATGAGCAGCACCAATCAGAGCTACGAAGTGGGCGGGGGGCTGAACCCATCTGCTTCGGAGCCGAAGCTCCGCTGGTATGCGCTGCATACTCGAGCGCGCCACGAAAAGGTCATCGAGAGACGTTTACGAGATCAGGGCATGGGAACTTTCGTTCCGACCACGATGGAAGTACATCGCTGGAGCGATCGCCAGAAAAAAGTCGAAGTGCCGCTGTTCAGTTGCTATGTGTTCATCCGCTGCGCTCTGAGCGCCGAAGACCGTATGCGGGTTTATCAACTGGAAAATGTGCACGGCTTTGTCGGCACTCGCGGTTCGAGCTTGCCGATTCCCGACGAAGAGATCGAAAGCATTCAGAAGATTTTGGCGCAGGCCGCGCCCTGGCGTTCGTATCCCTTTCTCAAGGCCGGACAACGGGTTCGCATACGCGGCGGGGCCATGGACGGAGTCGAAGGGACTTTCCTGTCGGAGAACGGCGACCACAGCCTCATCGTTTCCGTCCAGGCCATTCAGCGATCCATAGCCGTGCGTATTAATGGCTACGACGTAGAGCCGGTCTGAGCGCCTAGCGTTCACCGTAGCGCTCACCGTAGAACGATCCTTACGGGCAATCTCAACAGCACGATCTCAAACAGAACGATCTCACAAGGAAGGGTCGATGATTAACCTCCTTTCTGGCAAGTAAGTTTTGTTTGCGTTTTTTTTCATAGCTACCCTTAAACATGTATCACCCAGAAATCGAACACATCGGGGACGAGTTGTATTTCGTCGCAGCCAGTCCCGCCACACGACGGCTGCGTGCGCAGGCGCAACTGCTCTCGCAAACCGATGTGCCCGTGCTCATTACCGGAGAAGTAGGGAGCGGGAAGACGACTGCGGCCCGGCTGATTCACTCTCTTTCGCTTCGTTCCAGCTTCCAGTTCATGCGGGTCCAGTGTGCGGTGCTCACCTCCGACCTGCTGGAGAATGAACTCTTTGGTTACGAACACGCCAGTGCCAACGGGCAGCCGGCATCGACGCCAGGGAAGTTCGAGCAGTGTGCCAAGGGAACGATCTTGCTGGATGAGTTCGACGGCATGCCCGAGGCTGTGCAAAAACGTCTTTTAAGATTGCTCGAGAGCGGAGAATTTGTCCGCCGTGGCGGCCAGAACCCAATTGGCGCGAATGTGCGCATCATCGCGTCCATAAGCGGCGACCTGGAACTGGACGCGGCCAAGCACAGAATTCAGCAGGAGCTGTTTTACCGCTTGAGTGTTTTCGAGTTGCATATACCGCCGTTGCGGGAGCGGCAGGACGAGATCCCGCTTCTGCTCGGCCACCTGATGAATCGGCTTATCAGGCGCTATGGCGTGCCCGCTCCGCACTTTTCCAGCGTCTTGCTCGATGCCTGCCAGCGCTATGCGTGGCCCGGCAACCTGCGAGAGCTGGACAATTTTGCCAAACGCTTTCTGGCGCACCGAGATGAACCGACAGCTCTGCGCGAGTTAGATCTGCATCCCGAGTCCAGCGCAAATCATAAAGGCGCAAATGGAAGCGGTAACGGAAACGGGAAAAACGGCGGTGATCTTCTGCACCTGCAGGCAACCGAAGAAAAGTCGTCCCTGAAGTTGCTGGTAAGAAACGCCAAAGGCGAAGCCGAACGCAGCGCGATCGCCCAGGCACTCGAACAGACGCGCTGGAACCGCAAAGCTGCAGCCCGTTTATTGAATGTAAGCTATCGCGCGCTCCTTTACAAAATTCAGGAGTACCACCTCGCCCCTCCGGCGGAGTCGGAGCGTTTTTTTGATAGCGGCCGCCTGAGGCACGCCAAGTAGTGCGCCTATTGGGCCCGCTGAGTCGACCTCTAAAATGTTTGCGAGGCACTGCTAATATGACAAAACCCACGCCGGCGCGTCGTACCACGCCGGTCCTAATAATTCTGATCCTGATTTCTATTGGAGCCGTCTCTATCGGAGCCGTCTCTATCGGAGCTGTTTCTATCGGAGCGTTCGCGCAATCCGATTCCGCGTCGCGCCCCACGACGCCGTCCGCCGCCGCGCCCGATAAGCAATCCAACAAGCAGGCCGATGACAAGCGAGTTGACAAGCAAAACGATAATAAGCAAGCCCAAGGCTCGCGCGGCGCACATTCCGACAATTCTTACGTCATCGGTGCCGACGATGTGCTGGCGATCAATGTCTGGAAAGAGCCCGAGGTGTCGCGCTCGGTTCCGGTGCGCTCTGACGGCAAGATATCTCTGCCGCTCGTAGGGGAACTGACGGCGGGTGGAGAAACGCCGCTCCAGCTTGAGCAAGAGATCGCCAAGCGTTTGGCGAGTTATATTTCCGAGCCCGAAGTAACTGTCATTGTCCAGGACAGCAAGAGCCAGCGGATCAACATTCTGGGGATGGTGGTGCGGCCCGGCGCTTACCTGCTGACCGGACAAGCGACAACCGTTCTCGACGCCATCGCCATGGCGGGCGGCTTCAAGGACTTCGCCAAACAGAAGTCGGTTTACGTTTTGCGGCAGAATCCTGACGGAACCCAGAAGCGAATTCCTTTTAACTATAAGGAAGTAATCAAGGGCCACGACCCAGACCAGAATGTACGGCTCCAGCCGCGCGATACGGTGGTCGTCCCATAACGGTGTTTATGAGGCCTCGAATCCATTTAGTCATTGGAGTTATGGTTGCCGGGTTCGGCGTTCTCGCAGCCGGGCAGAATCAGTCTGCACAAAATCAGCCTACCCAGAACCTGCCCGCACAGAGCCAGCCTCCGCAACCAAGCTCGTCCGTCGAGAACTCGATTGATAATGGCGTCAGAACGGCGCCGGCAACCGCCCTCTCATCCCTCGCCGGACTGCAGAGCGGCGTCGATTCCGAAGACACGAGCAAGAATCTTCCCCAGATACCGGCACTGCTCGGGGGATCGGGAATTTCTCCGGAATTTCTCTCCGAATTAGAAAGATCAAATTACCTGCGCGGGGGCGTAAATGTGGGCGCCACCTACGACGACAATCCCCTGCTTGCCCCGAGCGGGCAGCAACTGAGCAATACCAGCGAGACGATCTTTCCCAATATCAGCATCGAGCAAACGTCCTCTCGCGCGCGCTGGTACTTAGGCTACGCTGGCGGGCTAACCGTGAATCAGAAGATCACCGGTCAGGACGAGGGATCGCACAACCTGAATTTCAATTCGCAGTACCGCCTGAGCCCGCACGTCAACTTAAGAGTGGCAGAGAATTTTTCCTTGACCACGGGATTCTTTGACGCGGGCACTGGCGCCGAGGTCAGCGGCGTCGGCGCACCGAATACCAGCCTGATCACGCCTCTGGCCACGCAGCGATCCAGCCTGACGACGGTGGAGACCAATTATCACTTTGCCCTAAATGATCTGGTGGGGGCGAGCGGATCATTCTATGATTTGCATTTCAGCAATCCGCCAGCCACTGGCTTCGCGGGAACGCCCCCGCTGATAACGGATTCCGAGACCGCCACAGGCTCGACTTTCTGGCTGCACCACGTCTTTCGCGGCGACTGGGCTGGCGCCAGTTACCGTTTCGACCGGATGACCTTTGATTCCAATGGCGAAGAAACTCTGGTGCACAGCGTTTTCGCGATCAACACTCTGGATCTTTCGCATCGCTTCACCTTGACTGGCTTTGTCGGACCACAATATTCGGAAAACCAGGGTTTACCCGCGATTGCCCAACCGTCCACGCCCGCAAGCGACTGGTCGGTCGCTGGCGGAGCGGAGGGCGGCTGGCGGAACGAGCGTACCAGTTTGTCCGCCGGGTACTCACGCACCGTCAGCGATGGCGGCGGACTTCTGGGACCGGTGCGCCTGCAGAACATTTACGGAACCGTGCGCCGCGAGTTCGTGCCGCGGTGGACGGTCGCGCTTACCGCCAATCACGGAACAAACCAGTCGCTGATCCTGCCCTCGCCGACCGGCGCGAGCTCTATCAACCTCACCTCGGCTGGCGTCTCGCTGGAGCGGAACGTCGCGAAGAGCGTCGGCTTCCGGATGGGCTACGCCCATGACTTTCAACAAGAGTATGGACTGGCTGCCCCCAGCCCGTCGACGCTCGACGCGCACCGAAATCGATTTTTTGTTACGCTGTCGTATCAGTGGGCCAAACCTCTAGGGATGTAGTCATTCGAGTTATGGAAGAAGAACTGCAAGAATCGCACGAGCCCATTGATTTTATCGAGATCAAGGGCATCGTCCGCCGCAGGCGCTGGCAATTCCTCGTGCCCTTTTTTTGCGGCTGGTTGCTGGTTTGGGGAGCGAGCTGGCTGATCCGGCCCACCTACCGGTCGGGCACGCTCATTCTGGTTGAGCAGCCCTCTGTCCCCGAGAAATATGTGGTCTCGAACATCGACAGCGACATCCAGCATCAGCTCGACAGCATTACCGAGCAGATCATGAGCCGCACCCGCCTGCTCCGCATCATCGACCGTCTCGGCCTCTATGCTCGCGAACGCAAACACATGAGCGAGGATGATCTGGTGGAGAGGATGCGCAAGGACATCGAAATCGATCTGACCCATGGCGACGACCGGAAACTTTCCGCCTTCAATATTTATTACTCCAGCCATAACCCGAAGACGGCTCAGCTGACGACCACCGAGCTGGCGAACTTATTCATCACCGAAAATCTTGAGGAGCGGCAAAAGCAATCCGAAGACACGACAACCTTCCTCGGAGACCAGCTCAACCAGGCGCGCGCGAAACTGGCAGCCCAGGAGGCAAAAATGCGCGCCTTCAAAGATCAGCATATCGGCGAGTTGCCCACCCAGACCCAAAGCAACCTGCAGATCCTGGCCGGTCTGCAAAGTCAGTTGGGCGCGAATGAGGACGCGCTTGACCGGGCCAAGCAGCAGAATACGTATTTGGAATCGCTGATCAATCAATATCATTCCATGGGCGTCGGCCCGAAACCGGCGAGCGAGAGCGGCCAGTCTGGCCTCGCCGACATCGACAAGCAGCTCGATCAACTGAAGGCACAACTCGCCGACCTGACGTCGCATTACACGGATAAGTATCCCGACGTGCGCAAGACCAGAGAGCAGATCGCGCTCCTCGAAAACACGCGTAAGCGCGTCGCCGCCGAGATGGCCAGTGCAGCCAGTAATCCTACCCCGGATGCTTCTGCTGCCGCGGCGCCACTCGACCCAAAGAGTGCTGCACTGCTTGAAATGCAAAGCCAGCTGAAGGCCAATCGCCTTGAAATCGCCAATCGGGAAGCGGAAATCAAAGACGGGCAAGCGAAGATCAATCAGTACCAGACGCGCCTAAACATGGCTCCGGTTATGGAGCAGCAGTTCGCCGAGATTACGCGCGATTACGATCAATCCAAGACCGATTACGAAGCCCTCCTCGCCAAGAAGAACCAGTCGGAAATGTCGACCAACCTTGAGAAGACCCAGCAGGCAGAGCATTTTCGCATGCTTGACCCTCCAGATCTTCCGGGAAAGCCGTACAAGCCGAACCGTCTGTTGCTGAGCGCGGCTGGAATCGCCGTCGGCCTGGCTTTTGGCGGCGGCTTTGCCTTTGCCCGGGAGAAGCTGAGCGACAGGATCTACAGTGAGCGCGAGATCAAGAAGCTGGTTGCTTTTGAGGTCATCGCAGAGATTCCGCCGATCGAGACTTTGCACGAACAATCCTCCAGCCGGCGCGGCGCGTGGATCGCGGCTGGGGTTGCCTTTTTGATGTTGGGCATCATCCTGCTAGGATCGGCAGTAAATTTTTTGTACGGCTAAGCGATTTGTAGACGAGCTTCACGACGAACTAGGACCAACTTCCAGAGCAGCGTCGACATGTATAAGAGCTTTTACAACCTGCAGCGCAACCCGTTCGAGATCACGCCCGACCCCTCGTTCCTGTTTCCGACGACGCGGCACAACGAGGCGCTCGCGTCGCTCTACTACGGAGTGACGGCGCACCGCGGGTTTGTCGTCTTGACCGGCGAAGTGGGCACGGGAAAAACGCTCATTCTGCGCTCGCTGCTGGGGCTGCTGCAGCGCCGTGACGTAGCCTTCGCGCTGATTTTCAATCCGACGCTCTCGCCCCTGGAATTCATACGCTATATCGCCAGCGATTTCGGATTGCCGGTGACGGGCAAAGCCAAAGACGAGTTGATCCACGTGCTCAATGACTTTCTGCTGCGGCAGCATGAAAAAGGCTTAACGTCGCTGCTGGTGGTGGACGAGGCTCACCATTTGTCGTCGGAGATACTCGAAGAGATCCGCCTCTTGACCAATCTCGAAACCTCGCAGCAAAAATTGCTGCAGATCGTGCTGGCGGGCCAGCCCGAGTTCGATCAGATACTCGATTCCCACGAACTGCGGCAGTTGAAACAGCGCATCGCGCTCCGCTGCCATCTGGAAGCTCTGGGTCTGCAGCAAACCAAGGATTACATGAGCCGCCGCCTCTCCATCGCGGGTGCCGACGCCAGCAGCCAGATTTTCTCCGAAGCCGCGATCGAGGCCGTTTTCCGCCACTCGCGGGGCATTCCGCGGCTTATCAACACCATCTGCGAAAGCGCGCTGCTGGCGGGTTACGCGAAACAGGCGCCAACAATTCCACCGGAAATCATCGATGGGGTGGCGCGGGATCTGCGACTGGGCGTGGTAGTCGCGGAGCCAAAACCAAGCGGAGCTCGCCCGTTGAAAGATCAGGAGCCGCACGAAATCCTGCTGGCGGTGAAAACGCTCCTCGAGGTGCATGACCGCATGCAGGAAGGAAAACCGTACACCAAAGGCCGTTTGCAATAGATGAAGAGAACAGGTACATGAGCTATATCTTCGAAGCGTTGCAAAGGGCGGAAGCCGAGCGGTCAGGCGCAAGCCTGCCGAAAAGCGCCGATTCCGTCGTCGATTTGTTGCAAGCAGCAGCGGAACCAGAGATCGCGGACGCCCAGTCGCCAGCCGAGTGGACGGGCGGACGTTTGCTGGCCAATGTCGAGACGATCGCGAACCCCCCGCAATCTGTAGCGGAAGTCCCGCGCCAGCAATTGATTTTACAGCCCGCGCCGGCGGTGAAAGCGGATGTTCCCGCGACGCGGACGTTTGCCGACGCAGAAGTGCTTTCGCCGGGACTCAAATTGGATTCCCGACTCGTGTCCCTGACGGATCAGGGCGGCTTAGCGGCGGAAAAGTTTCGCGTGCTGGGCCTGAAGCTGCGGCACCTCCGCGAACAGCGCAAACTCAAAAGGATCGTTGTGACCGGTACGGCTCCGGAAGAAGGCAAGAGCCTGATCGCCGCCAACTTGGCGCTCAACCAGTCGCGCAGCAAGGTTCTGAAGACGCTGTTGATCGATGGAGATTTGCGGCGTCCGACCGTGGCCATGCGCTTCGGGTGCGACCGTTCCTTGCCCGGCCTGAGCGAGTGCCTGCGCGGCGACGAGCAGCTCTCCGACGTGGTGTACAAACTCAAGGGCTCCGGACTTTGGTTCCTCCCCGCCGGAAGCGCTCCGGAGAACCCGCTCGAACTGATGCAGGGGGGACGGCTTCCGCAATTGCTCGATCAGCTCGGCGAATTCTTCGACTGGATCATCATTGACACTCCTCCGGTCGTCCCCGTGGCGGATACAACGTTCTGGATGAAGCTCGCCGACGGAGTTCTGGTCGTGATTCGCGAAGGTGTCAGCCAAAAGAAAGTTGTCGAGCGCGCTTTGGACGCGTTTGATCGCGCAACCTTGCTCGGTGTCGTCGTCAACAGTTGCAGCCGCTGCGATCACAATAGTTATTACTCGCGGTACGGTCAGGCGGTTCGGACCGAACCGGTTTCCCTGGAAAACGAATAAGAATGGATTTGAGTTTGGCTTTCAATCCTAGCTGCCCCGGCTAGGGTGGTAACTCCTTCCCCCATCTATATCAGGTACGTTCGGGCCCCGTTCTTTTGCGGGCCCGGCAAGGAGCTATACCGTGGCTACGCGTCCCACAGAGTCTACGTTTCGCTCTTCTGAACCGGTTCGATCCACCGGTTCAACAGCCCCCGCCGAAGTGCTGGGCGAAGCCATCTTTCACCGCATCATCGCGCGCGAGCGCAAGCGCAGCGAGCGCTCGCAGCGGCCCTTCGTGCTCCTGCTCATCGATACCGGGGGCGATCAGCCGGGAGGCAACCAAGGCCGGCTCCTGCTCGATCTGCTCTCCGCCATTCAGGGGGCGACCCGCGAAACCGACGTTACCGGCTGGTATAAGACGAACGCGGTGGTGGGTGTGATGTTCACCGAAATCGTCCTCGACAACAATGCCGTGCTCAGTACCATCCTTTCCAGGATCGGCGCGGTCGTCCGCGACCGGCTCAATACCGATCAGTTCGGCCGGGTCAAGTTCTCCTTTCACGTATTTCCCGACGACTGGAGTTCGCAGGATCCCGGACGGCCGAGCAACCCAACCCTTTACCCGGATCTTGAAAAACGCCAAACCTCGAACCGGCTGGGGTTAGCCACCAAGCGGCTGACGGACGTGCTCGGAAGCCTGTTATTGCTGGGAATTCTATCCCCCGTCTTCCTCATCATCGCGGCGGCCATCAAGCTGACGTCGCGCGGCCCCATTCTGTTTCGGCAAAAACGCGTAGGAGAGCATGGCACTCCGTTCACTTTTCTCAAATTCCGCTCGATGTACATGAACAACGACGCCAACGAGCACCGAGAATACGTTCGCCAGCTGATTGCCGGCCAGGCCGAAAGGAAATCGGCGGAGGGCAAAGCCGAGGGCATATTCAAGCTCACCAACGATCCGCGGATAACGCCGGTAGGCAAAGTCTTGCGGCGCTCCAGCCTGGACGAATTGCCGCAGTTATTCAACGTGCTGCGCGGCGAAATGTCGCTCGTCGGCCCTCGCCCACCTCTGCCCTACGAAGTGGAAGTCTACGCCACCTGGCATCGCCGCCGCTTGCTCGAAGCCAAGCCCGGAATCACCGGACTCTGGCAGGTGCATGGCCGCAGCCGAGTCGAATTTGACGATATGGTGCGCCTCGACTTGCGCTATGCGCGCGAGTGCTCGCCGTTGCTCGACTTGAAAATTCTGCTGCAGACTCCGAAGGCAGTCATGGGCGGAGACGGAGCCTGCTGACTCGTCCAGTTCTCGGTTCTCAGTTCCCAGTTCTCAGTAAGTAGTGAACACGGTTCTCCCTTTTTCTGAGAACTGCGAACTGGGAACCGAGAACTTCTTTTTACAAAGCGAATCTCTTATGCTTAAGTTCGGCGTCATCGGCTACGGTTACTGGGGGCCGAATATTGTGCGCAATCTGCGTGCTCTTGAGGGCTGCCAGGTGGTCGCGATTTGCGATCAGACTCCCACGGCCCGCAAACGCATCCAGGCGGCCCATCCCGGGATTCCAGTGCATAGCGACTTCCACGAGCTCGTGCGGTCCACCGATGTGGACGCGATTGCCGTGATCACGCCCGTCTGGACGCACTATGAATTGGCCAAGGCGGCGCTCGAGAACGGCAAGCATGTGTTCGTCGAGAAGCCGTTTACGAGCAACGTTAAGCAAGCGGAAAAACTGATCAACCTCGCCGAGCAAAAAAAGCTTCAGATCATGGTCGATCATACGTTCCTCTTTACCGGTGCGGTCCGCAAGATCAAGAAACTGCTCAAGGACGAGATGCTCGGCAAGCTCTACTACTACGACTCGACGCGCGTGAACCTGGGGCTGTTCCAGCATGATTGCAACGTAATCTGGGACCTCGCGCCGCACGATCTTTCCATCATGAACCACCTGCTGCACAAGGAAGCCGAAGCGATTTCGGCAACCGGGCAGGCCCACCTCAACGAGTTTGAAGATATCGCGTTCATCACCGCCTACTTCCCGGACAATGTCATCGCCCACATCAACGTCAACTGGATTTCGCCCGTCAAGGTGCGCACCACTCTGATCGGCGGCGAAAAGAAGATGCTGGTCTGGAACGATCTTGAGGCCGACGAGAAGCTCAAGATCTACGACAAAGGAGTGGATGTAAAGAACCAGGAGGGCGTCTACAACCTGCTCGTCAGCTACCGTTCGGGTGACATGTGGGCGCCGCAGGTGGAGCAGGTCGAGGCTCTCCATCTTGAGCTGCAATACTTCGTCGACTGCATCAAGAAGAACGAAACTCCCTTTAACGGCGGCTGTGCCGGGCTCAACGTGGTACGCATGCTTGAGGCCGCCAGCAAATCGCTCGCCAAGCGTGGCGAACTCGTCTACCTCTGACCCAGACCCACCCGTTCCCAACATATATTTCTGAATCAAGATCCGCCCTTGAAACCCACCGTTCTAATTGTGACGACGACGAATTGGGTGCCCACCGCCCGTCTGGCTGTGGCTCTGGCCAATGCGGGATTCGCGGTGGAAGCGTTGTGCCCGCCCGGGCATCCCGTGGGCCAGACGCACGCTGCCAACCGCCTCCACTCCTACCAGGGCATGGCGCCGCTCGGCTCATTGCTCCGCGCGATCGCGGCCTCGAAGCCCGATCTGTTATTGCCCGGCGACGATCTGGCGGCGCGGCATTTGCACGACCTCTATCGCCGGCGTGACCTGGATTCGACCGAGGCCGCAGCACTCAGTCCGCTGATCGAGCGCTCGCTCGGGCCGCCGGCGTGCTTCCCGATCGTGCACTCCAGGGCTGCATTCATGGAGGTCGCCCGCGAAGAGGGTATCCGAATTCCCGAAACCGGCGCCGTCGCGACTAAGGAAGATGTCAAAAACTGGGTCCAGCGGCTTGGTCTTCCCATCGTCCTTAAAGCCGATGGCACTTCGGGAGGCGAGGGGGTACGGGTAGTCCGCACCGCCGCCGAGGCGCAACGCGCTTTTCACAAGCTGCAGGCGCCGCCGCTTTTGGCACGGGCGGTCAAGCGGGCCCTGGTCGACCGCGATCAGACTCTACTTTGGCCATCACTCTTGCGGCGCCGCCCAGCCATCAGCGCTCAAGCTTTCGTCGCCGGGCATGAAGCCACGAGCACCATCGTTTGCTCGAAAGGTTCGGTCCTCGCGAGTCTCCATTTTGAGGTGCTCCGCAAATGCCATGCCGCCGGCCACGCCACCGTTGTCCGCCTGATTGAAAACTCGGAAATCTCCAGCGCCGTCGAAAGAATTGTCCGCCGGATGAACCTTTCGGGTTTTTGCGGATTTGATTTCATGCTGGAAGCAAATACCGGGAACGCCTACCTCATCGAAATCAATCCCCGTGCCACTCAGGTCGGACACATCACACTCGGCGCGGGGCGCGATCTTCCCGCCGCGTTATACGGTGCGGTCACAGGACAACCGAGCCGACCTGCGCCGGCTGTCACGGAGAACCGTGCCATTGCGCTTTTTCCTCACGAGTGGGCCCGAGATCCGCAGAGCGAATTCCTCCGCACCGCATATCACGATGTTCCCTGGGACACGCCGGAATTGCTTCGCGCCTGCATCCGCCGGAGCCAGAAGCAGAGTGCTTGGTATTCGCGGAGCGAGTGCGATGACGAGGTTGCCTTGCCATCGCCAGGCCTGCAAGCTCCAACCGAGAACAAAACCGCGGCCGGCATTGCGGCCAGATGAGAAAAATTCCACTGCAGGCCGCGAGCGGGAATGGCGGAGAGCCGACTGGAAAGGATGCAACTGCGCTTATGGACACTTATCAATGCATCGCCGCGGACGTAAAGCTTGGTGAAAACGTAAAGCTTTCCAAGTTCATCAACCTCTATGGCTGCGCAATCGGCGACGAGACGAAGATCGGCGCCTTCGTCGAGATTCAGAAGAACGCGGCCGTCGGCAAGTGCTGCAAGATCTCCAGCCATACCTTCATTTGCGAAGGCGTCACCATCGAAGACAACGTCTTCATCGGTCACGGGGTGATGTTCATCAACGACCTGTATCCGCGCGCCACAACCGCAACCGGGGGCTTGCAGACCGAAGCCGACTGGCGGGTGGAGCGGACGGTAATAAAAAAAGGAGCCTCGATCGGCTCGGGAGCGACCATCCTCGCCAACACCTGCGTCGGAGAAAACGCCATTGTGGGTGCGGGCGCCGTGGTCACCAAAGATGTTCCGGCCAACACCATCGTGGCCGGCAATCCAGCCAGAATTCTGCGTAAAGTCGAAACGGGGGTAGCTCAGTGAGTCAATCGCAAGATAATCATTCGAAGAATCGTCATTCGCAAAACATTCCTTTCCTTGATCTGGTCACGCCGCACGTTGAACTCGAAGCGGAGCTGACCGCAGTCTTTCAAGAAGTAATCCGCAGCGCAGCCTTCATCGGCGGACCGATGGTGGAGAATTTCGAAAAAGAATTTGCCGCCTTCTGCCACACCGACCGCGCCGCAGCAGTTAACAGCGGGACGGATGCCCTCCGTTTCGCGCTGACCGCCGCCGGCGTTAAGCCGGGCGACGTGGCGCTAACCGTTCCCCATACCTTCATCGCGACTACCGAAGCCATCTCGCAGGCGGGCGCGCTCCCCGAGTTCGTCGATATCGATGAGCGCACCTACAACATGGATCCCGTCAAGCTGCGCGCCTATCTCGAAACCGGGTGCATGCAGAAAGACGGCCGGCTCATCAGCAAGCGCAGCGGCCGCGCGGTAACGGCCATCGTTCCGGTCCATCTTTATGGACAGATGGCGGACATGGACGCGATTCTCGACCTGGCGGAGCAGCATCAGCTCGCGGTGGTCGAAGACGCATGCCAGGCGCACGGGGCGGAATATTTCTCGCGCAAACAGAACCGATGGTTTCGGGCAGGTTCAATGGGGCGGGCAGCGGCCTTCAGCTTCTATCCCGGAAAAAATCTAGGAGCATGCGGCGAAGGTGGCGCGATCACCACGAATGACTCGAAGCTGGCGGATATGTGCAAAATGCTCCGTGATCACGGCCAGGCGAAAAAGTATTATCACGACCTCGAGGGATACAACGGCCGTCTCGATGCCATCCAGACCGGAATCCTGAGCGTGAAATTGAAGCACCTGGCCGGGTGGAACGCCCAGCGCCGCGAACGGGCGGCGGAATACAATCGCCTCTTGACGGCTTCCGAAGCCAGAGTCCTAGCGCCTTATGAGCCGTCCTGGTCGCGTGCCATTTATCACCTGTATGTCGTGCGGACCGAAGATCGCGAAGGCTTGATGGCGCACCTGGGGAAAGCCGGCATCGGCACCGGCATCCACTATCCGATACCCTTGCACCGCCAGAAAGCGTACGAAGTCCTCGGCTACAAACTGGGAGACTTCCCGGTCTGTGAGGAGATCGCCGCTGAAATCGTATCCTTGCCGATGTATCCTCAGCTCACCGCAGAGCAGCAGGCACGGGTTGTAGAGGAGATTCTGGCCTTCAGCTCCCAGTTCGCGCGCGAGCCCGCCGAGGCCGACGGCACTGCCCTGGCAGCCGCCGACCGGACTGCGTAGGCTTCAAGACCTCGGAAAATTCGAAGATAATGGACGATAGATCATGAAGATAATGGATACCAAGCGATGAAGCTCTCGGTGATTGGCGCGGGTTATGTCGGTCTGACAACGGCGGCCTGCTTAGCGCAAGTCGGCCACGATGTTTTCTGCAGCGAAAGCGACGGCCAAAAACTTTTCCAGCTGCAAAACGGGGTGATGCCGCTGTTTGAGCCGCATCTCGAACACACCATCGCGGCCGTTCGAAAGACGGGCCGCTTGCGTTTTGGGTCCACCGAGGAGGCCATTGCCTGGGGAGATGCGATCTTCATCTGCGTTGGGACACCGCCCTTGCCGAATGGCGACGCGGACATGTGCGCCATCGAAGGCGTGGCGCGAGCGATTGCCAAGCGCGCGACCGGATATCGCCTGATCGTCGAGAAGAGCACCGTGCCGGTTCAGACCGGCGCGCAACTGCGGAAGCACCTGACAGTGCATAGCTCCAACGGTTTGCAGTACGACGTTGTTTCCAATCCGGAATTTCTCCGGGAAGGCACGTCGGTCGGGGATTTCCTGCACCCCGACCGGATCGTCGTCGGAGCCGACTCGCCCCGCGCCGAAAAACTGCTGCGTGAGATTTACGAGCCGATTGTCAGGCAAGAGTTCACCTGCCCCATCCACACGGATTGCCCGAAGCGCAAGGAGCCCATCTTCCTCGCCACGGATACGAATTCGGCCGAGCTGATCAAACATGCCTCCAACTCTTTCCTCGCGATGAAGATTTCGTTCATTAATATGGTGGCGAACCTGTGCGAAGTGGTCGGAGCGGATGTGACCCAGGTCGCCTATGGGATGGGTTTGGATCCGCGCATCGGCCCGGCATTCCTCAATCCGGGAATCGGCTTTGGCGGTTTCTGCTTCCCGAAGGATGTGCAGGCCTTCATCCGAATCGCCGAAAAATCCAGCTGTGATTTCTCCCTGCTCAAGGAAGTGGAGAAGATTAACCTCGGCCGGGTCGAACGTTTCGTCGAGCAAGTGAGAAACGAAATGTGGGTTCTGCGAGGAAAGAAAATCGCGGTGTGGGGACTGGCGTTCAAGCCGAACACCGACGACATCCGCTTCGCGCCCGCGCTCGCCATCATTCGCCGCCTGCAAGCCGAGGGAGCCGAGATCCAGGCCTACGACCCAGAGGCCATGGAAAAGGCGAAGAAGGAAATTCCCGATATAACCTACTGCCAGGACGCCTATGAAGCGGCTCAAGGAGCCGATGCCATTCTGCTGCTTACCGAGTGGGAAGAATTCCGCAAGATGGATTGGAGTCGGATTGCTACGCTCGTCGAGAGGCCGCTGATCATCGATGGCCGGAATTGTCTGTCTCGCGAGGAACGTCGCATCCTCTGGCTTCCACTACCTCGGCATCGGTGGAATCTCGGCTACCCCGCAAGCGGCGCAGCCGCTGATTGCCACCTAACCCGCTCCGGTAGTCTGTCGAGTTTATCCCAAACCATCTTGCCGATTCAGAAATGGCGCTTCCTACTTACGTCCTCATCACGCCGGCGCGGAATGAGGCCCAGTTCATCGAGCTAACCCTGCAATCGATGGCCACGCAGGTTTACCGGCCGCTGAAGTGGGTGATTGTCAGCGATGGGTCCACCGATGGCACCGACGACCTCGTGCGCAAATACGCTGCGAACAATCCGTGGATCGACCTGCTCCGCATGCCGGAGCGCACCGAGCGTCACTTCGCCGGTAAGGTTCATGCCTTCAAGGCCGGCTACGCCAGGGCAAAAGATCTGAACCCGGATGTGGTCGGCAATCTTGATGCCGATGTGTCGATTGAACCCGACCACTTCCAGTATCTCCTCGGCAAGTTTTCCGAGAACCCCGACCTCGGCGTCGGCGGATCGCCTTTCAAAGAAGGATCGCGACAGTACGACTACCGCTTTTCGAACATCGAAAATGTCTGGGGAGGCTGCCAACTGTTTCGCCGGGAGTGCTACGAAGCGATCGGCGGCTACACGCCGGTGAAAGGCGGCGGCATCGACCACATCGCGGTCGTCTCCGCAAGAATGAAGGGATGGAAGACGAGGACGTTCATCGATAAGGTGTGCACCCACCACCGCGGGATGGGTACTGCCCAGCACGGCGCGCTAAGGGCCACATTTAGACAGGGAGCCAAGGATTACTCTCTGGGAAACCATCCGCTCTGGGAATTATTCCGGACGGTATATCAGACCAAGAACTCGCCTCTCGTTGTCGGTGGCCTGGCTTTGGGAGCGGGCTATTTTTGGTCCATGGCGCGGGGGGCCGAGATCTCAGTATCAAAAGATCTGGTTAATTTTACCCATCGCGAACAAATGCATCGGCTGAAGAAGTTGGTCGCTCGTTCTTAGGAACGGCAAATTGAAGTGGAGATTGGAACATGTATCTGGTGGACCGAAGTTTGCAATTCGTACGCGGGTTTCTTCTGAGCTACGGCCCTTCGAGTATTAAAAGGCGCTTTTGGGATAAAGAGTACTCCGAGGAGAAGTGGTCTTTTGCCTATAACACGGTTGGGGACTGCGTGTATGGCCATCTCGAAAAGCATGTGGCGAACGGAAGCATCCTCGACATCGGATGCGGCTCGGGCAACACGGCGACCGAATTGGCCCCGACCTATAAAACCTATCTCGGAGTGGACATATCCGAGGCGGCGTTGGCCAAAGCGAAGAGGCGGAGCGAGGAGTGCGGGCGGAAGGACAAGAATCGTTTTGAGTGCGGCGATTTTCTCACCTACGTTCCGAGCGGTAAGTACGACGTAATTCTGTTCCGTGAGTCCATGTACCATGTTCCCCTGGGTAAAGTTAAATCCACCTTGGACCGCTATTCAGAGTATTTGAAAGACGCTGGCGTCTTCGTCGTCAGGTTGTTCGCTTCGAGCGGAGACGGCCCCGACGCCAAGGACAAGCACAGGCCGGCCGCGATGTTGACCATCATGGAGAATGCATTCGACGTTCTGGAGAAATGCCGGTATGAGGAGCCGGGGCGTCCCACCGTGATCGTTTTTCGGCCCAAGTCGCCAGTCAGGAGCTAAGTTGGTTCGAAGGCCAACTACAAATTTATAAATATGGATCGGCCGGAAAATACTAACTGCATCATCGGGAAGCAGGATTTGATTCTCGTAACCGGAGCTGCGGGTTTCATTGGATCCAAAGTTGTCGAGCAACTTCTGGATATGGGGTTTTGCAACCTGCGCTGTTTTGTAAGACCGTCTCGATCGATTGCCCAATGCAAATCGAACGGCAGTCTTGCGTGTGTCGAGGTGTTCAAAGGTAATCTTCTTTCCCCTGAAGATTGCGTCCTGGCCACCCGGAATGCGGCTCTCATTCTTCACATGGCCGCTGGGCGCGGGGAGAAGTCCTATCCTGACGCATTCTTGAACTCGGTCGTTACCACTCGCAATCTCATCGAGGCGTCGATCTCCCACGGTTGCCTGCGCAGATTTGTCAGCATCAGTTCGTTTGCCGTCTACACCAATACGAACAAGGCCCGAAGACGGCTCATGGATGAGTCGTCCCCCGTTGAAGCGCGGCCGGAGCTCCGCGGAGACGCCTATACCTTTGCGAAAATCAAACAAGACGAACTGGTTGTGGAGTATGGCAATAAGTTCAACTTCCCCTATGTCATTGTCAGGCCGGGCCACGTATATGGCCCCGGCAATGAGGCGATCAGCGCGCGTGTGGGAATCGGCACCTTCGGCACCTTCCTTCATCTTGGTGGATCAAACACGATCCCGTTCACCTACGTGAATAACTGTGCCGAGGCCATTGTCTTGGCCGGACTGAAACCTGGCGTGGAGGGTGAAGTATTCAATGTTGTCGATGACGACTTGCCGTCGAGCCGCTATTTTTTGCGCCTCTACAAGAACAACGTCGTCCGCTTCCGGTCGCTGTATCTTCCTCATTTTTTGAGCTACATGCTTTGTTGGCTTTGGGAAGGATTCTCAACCTGGTCAGAGGGACAGTTGCCCCCGGCGTTCAACCGCAAGCGATGGCACGCATTCTGGAAGAAGACTCGCTACAGCAATGAGAAACTGAAAGAGCGCCTGGGTTGGATCCCGAGGGTCCCGATGACGGAAGGGCTTCGCCGCTATTTTGACGCCTGCCGCGAGCGGGGAGCGCCTGCTTAGCGTTGCCATGTTGGGTCGGCAAGAAACTGCCCACATCACGAGCCGCCGCAAACTCATTTCGACACCGCCAAAGCCTGACTATCGTCGAGGTGGTCACGCCTATGCGGGCGGGTCGCAGGGTCGTTCCGAATTCCAAACACAGTACAATGTGCCACTGCATATCACGCCGGGGTTAGACCGATGAGCATAAAGGGACGTGTCGTAGAGACATTAAGTGAAATAGGTATAGCAGCGCCTTGGCGTTCCGCAGTTGAAAAGACTCTCGTTTCTCTCGGGCACAAGCACCCATCCAGTCGGACCGTCCAGAGCTTTTGTCGTCATTTTGGGTCCAGGCTTATAGAGCACGAGGGAACGGACTTCACCAGAGTCGCCACCTTTGAAACTGGCGGGAAAATGTCCTGTGGGGGGGAAAGAAAACTTGCCGAGCTGAGTCTTTTCTACTATTTCTGCGGAACCATCACGGGTCAACATGAAGACGAGCAGCGTATTGTTCGACTCCTCAGGCGACTCGTCAGGGAGGGTGATATCTTCTTTGATCTTGGCGCAAATTTCGGATTCTACTCTTGTTTTGTTCTTCCCCTGTGCGGGAGGTCCGGTGCGGTGCATGCGTTCGAGGCTAATCCGTCTCTGATTCCACATTTGCGTCGTTCAATTGATCTTAATAAAGAGTATGGCAACATCGACCTGAATGCGTTGGCAGTCGGAAGGGACTCAGGTTATCTTCCGCTCTACGGGACAGCTCGGATTGGCTGCACGTCGCTTTATCGTCACGAATGGCTCGATCACGATTCGACCATCCAGGTGCCAGTGATCACCATCGATGAATATATCCGCGAAAAGCGCATAAGGCGCCTTGACGTGATGAAAATCGATATTGAGGGGGCCGAGTTAGACGCACTTCACGGTATGGAAGAAACATTTCGAACCTGCCCGCCTAAAACGATCGTTTGTGAGTTGACCGTCTCGCCTGAAGAAAATAATCCCGAGCGGGATCACTCCGACGTTCGGCAGCGTGATCGGTCAGCCGCAGATCCGTATCAACTTGCTGATTTTTTAAGACAAAAAGGTTACGATCTTTGCTACATTGCCGATGACGGCCGACTCAGTGCGGGACAGGTTTTGGGACCGGCCGGCGACTTTGCCCTCAAGGTGACGAATGTTGCTTTTGTTCTTCCCGAACTGCAAACCCTTCGACCGGAGGTTTTCGTTTCTCAAAGTGTGAAAGCTTAGGGAAACTCTGATTAAGTGTTGGCAAAGAGCCTTCACCACGGGGTACACGGGGGTGCACGGAGGAGCCCAGCGACTTAATCAGAACTTCCTCAGGTCTTTTCCGAGCGAGGACTATCCGAGGACTCTCCAATGTGGTTGGGAGAAACGACGGGTCTCTGGATGGCGTGAAATTTCCCCGACTTGCGATGCGCGTCACGGTTCACTTCAAATCCGCCGTGCGCTTTTCACAATCACCACTTGATGATTTCTTGTTTCATGATTTCTTACGGAGGGTTGCGCAATCGTTTTTAATTCCGTCGCCCAAGCTGGATGCCTTAACTCGGCAGTGGGTAAGGTTCCAACCGCAGGCCAGCGTGCGCAGCAAACCTTGATGCCTCCGTCTTTGGCACTGTGCGTGTTTTTTATTCTTCTCGTGGCTCTGCTGGCTTTCGACCCAGCCAAGGACTCGAGAGTTTCGCTGGCTTTGTGGGTGCCATGGACTTGGATGGTAATCGTCGGGTCGCGGCTGCCTTCGCAATGGCTGGGTGCCGACACGGGGGCGGCAGCGGCTCAAGGCCTTCAAGACGGGGACCCTCTGGACCGCACCGTCTTTTTGCTTTTGATCGTGCTGGCGGCCGCCGTCCTCAGATCGCGGTCTTTCAGATGGGGCCATTTCTTCGCTCACAACATTGCCCTGACGGCACTTCTTTCCTTCTGTCTCCTGAGCGTCATCTGGTCCGATTTTCCGTTCGTCGCTTTCAAGAGGTGGTTTCGGGATCTCGGCAATTACATTGTGATTCTCGTCGTGCTGTCCGATCCTCATCCCCTGGAAGCTCTTCGAACCCTCCTCAGGCGCCTTTGTTATCTTTTGATCCCGCTTTCAATCGTACTTATTAAATATTTTCCGCAACTCGGCAGATCTTACGATGAGTTTACGGGTGGGGTTACTTACTCAGGGGTTCAAACGAGCAAGTACCTGTTGGGCACCCTTTGTATGATCAGCGGAATCTTCTTTTTCTGGGACACGGTGACGCGGTGGTCCAAGAGGGGGGAACGCCGGACCAGGCGGATCGTCGCCGTCAACGTCGCGTTTTTCGCCATGACGCTCTGGCTGCTGTATATGGCGAATGCCGCGACTTGCCGGGTGTGCCTGTTGCTCGGATGCATGGTTGTGGCAGCGGCTCACAGCAAGGCGGTCAGGCGCCATCCTCGCCCGCTGATGTTTTTAATTCCGTTGAGCGTCTGTTTGTGTTTATTTCTAGTTTTCGGCATCGACATGAAAGCTTCGATCGCTGGGGCGGTCGGGCGCGATCCGACCTTCACCGACCGGACCCTCTTGTGGTCATACCTTATCAAAATGAAAACGAACCCGGTCATCGGTACGGGCTATGAAAGCTTTTGGCTGGGCCATCGGCTTCAAGAGCTCTGGGCGAACTTTGTCTTCCTGCCAAACCAGGCCCACAATGGATATCTCGAGGTCTACCTGAACTTGGGTGTGGTAGGGGTCTTGTTTGTGGCCCTCTTTCTGATCGCTAGCTACCGGACGATCTGCAAAAGATTCAGTTCCCAACCCAGCCAATCTTCATTCTTCCTCGCCCTATGGGCCATCCTACCCATCTACAACATTACTACGTCGGATTTTGGTAAAGGCGAGTTAATGTGGCTTACTTTCTTGCTGGGGGCCATCGTCGTTCCTCGACCGGCCGGGCGTCCCAGACAAGCTCGGCCGCAGTCGCAAATCCAGGGTAGAGACGCAAGTCCGGGACGCGAGATTGCGACAAGTCGTTCAAGAACTGGAATCGGCATAGAAAACACTGTGAATTTCAGCGAGGAAGCATGAGCGTCGATCGGGCGGAAATCCTCACGCTCTGCGATTTGCGGATTCGGGCTGACGGGGGATCCCGATGTTTTTTCAAGCGTCGTGGAAACGAGAGTGCACGTGCTTAAAGTTGCCATAGTGGGTTGCGGCAAGATCGCGGATTCGCACGCATGGCAGATCCAGAGGATCAGGGAATGCGAGATCGTCGGAGTCTGCGACCGAGAGCCCTTGATGGCGAGACAGCTATACGAGCGCTTTCCTGTGAAGAGATATTTCAGCGATCTGACTCAGCTGTTAGAGGAGGCTCGCCCTGACGTTGTTCACGTCACGACCCCGCCAGAGAGCCACTTTAGCATCGCTAAGCTCTGTTTGGAGTCGGGCTGCCACGTCTATGTCGAAAAGCCATTCACACTGTACGAGGCCGAAGCCCGCGCGTTGATCGATTTGGCGGTTGCTAAGAGATTAAAAATCACCGCCGGGCATGACGATCAGTTTAGCCATGTCGCCCGACGCATGAGAGCGCTTGTCCAACAAGGTTTCCTGGGCGGGCCGCCCGTGCACATGGAGAGTTACTATTGCTACGAACTCGGGAACTCCGCCTACGCGAGCGCTCTCCTAGGCGACAATTCGCATTGGGTGCGCCGGCTCCCCGGAAAATTGCTGCAGAACATCATCAGTCATGGCATCGCCCGCATCGCAGAATATATGACCACAGAGTCTCCTCGGGTCACGGTGCATGCCTACATTAGCCCGCATCTCAGAGAGCTAGGTGCAACTGAGATCATCGATGAACTGCGAGTGATCGTTTCGGAAAACGCGCGCACCTCAGCTTACTTCACTTTTTCCTCTCAGATGCGGCCATCGCTCCATCAGTTTCGCATCTATGGTCCGAAAAACGGCCTTATTCTGGACCAGGATCAGGAGACGCTCATCAGACTTAGGGGCACTATGTTCAAAAGCTATCTCGAGAAGTTCGGCGCCCCACTATTGCTGGCAAAACAATATTGCGGGAATGTAGCCACGAATCTAGAAACCTTTGCGCGAAAGGACTTCCACATGAAGTCCGGTATGAAGTATTTGATCGAATCCTTCTACCGTTCGATTGAGAGGGACTCGCCTCTACCCATCCCCTACCGCGAGATTTTACTGACCTTAAGAATCATGGACGAAATCTTCGCTCAACTGCAGCAACCGCAACCGGGTAGCCTGTCGTCGGTTGACGATCTTGTCGTCCGCTGAGTCGCCGGGATCGGTTTTATTGAGTCTTGCGTTGGTTCGTATATCTTGACTCCTACATCTCATGGTGTCGAAGCCAATGCTGGGAACAACGGAGAGGTCGCCGTTGGCTAAGGCAGCAGCCAGCTTCTTGACTGCAGTGGCTAACCCCACTCGAGGGTTCGAATCCCTTCCCTCTCCGCCATTTTTACGCAGGAACCGGGAATTGACGGAAGTCAAGAGATGTCCCAGGATGCCATGCTAAGGATGCCATGCTAAAGATCGGCGGACGAGATATCAGGGTTGACGGCCGGCTGCTGCGCGTGGCCAGAATTGAAGGAGACAAGTATTGTTTTCTCGACGGCCAGGAGCCGGCCTCGATCATGGGTGACCTTCGGGGATGCGGTGCGCGCGTTGATCTATTCACATTTGTGCAGCGCGTAACCGACACCGAACCGAAGCATCCCTACCCCTGGGAATGGGACAACTTCGCCGCGCTGCCGATTTCGACATTCGATCATTGGTGGACGAAACAGCTGGGTTTCAAGGGCCGAAACAAGGCGAAGCAGGCGGAGAAGAAGGGTGTGACGCTGCGAGAAATTCCTTTCGACGAGTTGCTGGTGCGGGGGATTTGGACGATCTACAACGAATGTCCCATCCGGCAGGGGAAGCGTTTCCCTCATTACGGCATGAGCCTGGACCGGGTGCGTGAATATGCCGGAACTTTTCTCGAGCGCAGTGTCTTCATCGGCGCGTTTTTCGGTGACGATCTCGTCGGATTCGCCAAGCTGACCATCGACGAGACCGGGACGCAGGCAGGACTGATGCACATCGTCTCGATGGTGCAGCACCGCGATAAGGCTCCCACCAACGCATTAATCGCTCACGCCGTTCGATCTTGCGCGGAGCGGAAGATCCCCTACCTCATCTACTCGAACTTCGCCTATGGCAACAAGCAGCGTGACACCTTGAGCGACTTCAAGGAACGCAATGGTTTTCAGCGCGTCGAGGTGCCTCGCTACTACGTGCCCTTGACTTGGATTGGAGCCGCTGCTTTTCGTTCGGGGATGCATCGTAACCTGATGGACCGCCTTCCAGAGGCTTGGATTGCGAAGCTTCGGCAAGTCCGGAGTTCCTGGTACGCCCGCACGACGCAGTCTTCGCCGGAAACCACCTAACCGGAAAACGGTCTAATAAGGTATCTGTGCCCGGCATTGTCGGCATCATCAGCAGAAAATCTCGAGCCACTTCTGAAGCGCAGCTTCAGTCCATGGTCCGGTCAATCAACCACGAACCTTTCTACGAAAGCGGAACTTGGAAGGATGAACCCGCTGGGGTCTACGTGGGGTGGACGGCGTTGAAGGACTCCTTCTCGGCGGGCATGCCTCTGCGCAACGAGCGCGAGGATATTTTCCTGTTCTTCTCGGGAGAAGAGTACTCAACCCATCGGACCGGCGGCCAACCAGCGGGTCACGACCGCGATTCGGCTTCCGCGGAGTCACAATACCTAGTTCGCCTGTACGAAGAAGATCCGAACTTTATCGAGAATCTCAACGGGATGTTCCACGGCCTGATCGTTGACCAGGCGCGTAGCGTCGTCACCCTCTTCAATGATCGTTACGGCATGCACCGGCTCTACTACCACCAGTCGGCCGATAGCTTCTATTTCGCAACCGAGGCCAAAGCCATTCTAGCCGTGCGTCCAGAACTGCGGGCAGGCGACCCGAGAGGGTTAGGAGAGTTTGTCGCCTGCAGCTGCGTTCTCGAAAACCGGACGATTTTCAAAGAAATTCATCTGTTGCCCGCCGCTTCCTCGTGGACATTTAGGAACGCCGGCTTGGTTTTCAAAAACACATACTTCAATCCTCGCCAGTGGGAGGACCAGACTCCACTCGCGGCAGAGTCCTATTATCAGGAGCTTCGCTCCATCCTGTCGACCACGCTTCCCCGGTACTTCGCCGGACGGGAACGGATGGGAATCGCGATGACCGGAGGGTTGGACACCCGAGTCATTTTAGCGTGTCATCCGCCGGCTCCGGGATCGTTGCCCAGCTACACGTTTGGCAGCTACTTCCGTGAATCGCAGGATGTGCGTATTGGACGGCATGTCGCAGGCATCTGCCAGCAACCCCATCAGGTTATAGAAGTCGGCGCCAAGTTCCTGGAAGGCTTTCCGAACTATGCCGAGCGCAGCATCTACCTAAGCGAAGGGACGGTCGATGTATATCGAGCGTCTGATCTTTATCTCAGCGAACAAGTTCGGGAGATCGCACCGGCCAAAATTGTAGGAACCTATGGCAGCGAGATACTGCGACATGCTGTGATGTTCAAACCGGCAGCGCCGTTGGCTGGGCTATTCTCTTCGGACCTCCTCCCGCATGTTCGCGATGCTGGCATTACATATGCGGCACTGCGCCGGCAGCATCCGGTGACCTTCGCTGCCTTCCGTCAGTCGCCATGGTACCACCATGGCATCCTGGCACTGGAACAAAGCCAGCTGACGGTCCGGTCCCCGTTTATGGACAATGAGTTCGTCCGAACCGTTTATCGCGAACCCAAAGAAGACGCCGCCAATGCGGATGTACGGCTGCGCCTGATCCAAGACGGAAGCCCCGCTTTGGCACGAATCCGGTCTGATCGCGGCGTCGGCGGCAACGGGGGACCGATTGCCTCCGCTCTCGCGCGCACTTTTCAGGAACTCACTTTCAAAGCCGAGTATGCCTACGACTATGGCATGCCCCAGACAGTGGCCCGCGTGGATCACTTCCTATCCGGGCTCCATCTGGAACGCCTGTTCCTGGGCCGCCATAAGCTCCTCCATTTCAGGCCCTGGTATCGCAAGCAGCTGGCGGAGTACGTGCGCCAGATTCTGCTCGATCCATTGACGCTGTCGCGGCCGTACTTGCAGAGAAGGACTCTAGAGACGGTGGTCGAGGACCATCTCAATGGAACCCGAAACTATACGACGGCTATCCACAAGTTGCTCACATTGGAGCTTCTCCAGCGCCTCTTTCTAGACCGGCGATGAACGGGCAAAGAGGCTAAGGCCACGGAAGGCGGGGGCATGTCCTTCCGTGTATGCAACGCTCCAACCGACAACGCTATAGTGCTTGCTAGGACGTCCCGGATTCGGGCTAGGCAAAGCGCCTGCAATTTGCGGTCACTTACTTCTCGATCGGCCGTCCGCGAGGTAAAATGAGACGTAAAGAGTGGTTTCTCTTCCCCCTTATCTTGCTTTGCTTTTCAGCTCCGGGGTTCGGCCAGGTTTGGTCCGGCATTCTTTCTCCGTCCCGCGCTGCCGACTGGTCAAATGCGGGAGTCGTCGGCGGAACTCCGTCGGCCGCGTGGGTGCAATGTGCGACTTCGGCCTGCAATACGGTGGTTGCCGGTCCGGCGAGCTCCGTTACCATAGCCCAGATCAACGCGGCTATCTCATCCGCTCCAGCCAATACCTATATTTATTTGCCGGCCGGAACCTACAATCTCACTTCAGGGTTGCTGGTCAATAGTCATAACAATGTTGAGATTCGCGGCGCGGGAGCGAATTCAACGTTTCTTGTGTTTAGTGGAAGCAACAATTGTCAAGGCGCGCGCTCGGTGATCTGCTTCCAGAGTTCGGATGTCAACTGGAAGAATGCGCCGAGCAACGGTCCGGTTAGCTGGACGGCGGGCTATAATCAGGGTGCAACCACCATTACGTTGACGGGCGCGACAAATCTCAAGGTTGGCAATCCGATCATTCTGGACCAAGAAGACGATGCTTGTTCCTCGGGATGCCCGGGGACAGCCGACACGGGAACTGTCTTTGTGTGTTCCGACAACACATTGCCGTCTCCTTGTTCCTTGCAAGACAATTTGGGCGGCGCTCAGCGCGCCCACCGCAATCAGTCGCAGATCGCTACTGTCACCGGAATCAGCGGCAGCGGTCCTTATACCGTGACCATCTCTCCCGGCCTTTATATGCCGAATTGGGCTTCCAGTCATAGCCCGCAAGCCTGGTGGGCGTCAAATCCGATTGAGAATGTAGGCGTCCAGAATCTGTCGATTGACATGACCAATGCCGGGTACGGAGCGGGCTATGGAATAGGCGTAGAGTTTTTTAATGCTCTCAACGGATGGGTACAGGGGGTTCGGGGCATTGACAGTTCCCGAGCGCACGTCGAGGCGCAATATTCGGCGCGAATCACCGTGCGAAACAGTTATTTTTATCTAACCCAATTCGCGGCATCCATCAGTTATGGCTTTGAGTGTCTGGACGGCTCCGACGAACTGATTGAGAACAATATTTATCAGGCCATGTCGGGGCCGAATATCATCAATGGCGCGTGCTCGGGAACCGTCGTCGGCTACAACTTTGCAACCAACGACTACTACACGGCAAGCGCGGGATATATCAACGCCTTTTCGAACGCCCACACCGCCGGGGTTGACCACATTCTGTATGAAGGGAATATCGGAGCCCAAATCTACGGCGATGTGTTCCACGGGACGCACAACTTTGTGACGGCGTTTCGGAATTATATTCCTGGCAACCAGCTGGCCTGTTGGCAAAGCGGCGCAACCTACGCGACGACCACGTGGGGTGCGTGCTCGAACAATCAGACCCCGATTCAGTTGTATGCTTTCAGCCGCTTTTTCACTTTCGTCGGAAATGTTCTTGGGCAAGCTGGCGTCCAGACGAAGTATCAGTCGACTGGGGTCAGTAGGGATATTTTCGATCTCGGGTACGCTAACGGACTTTCCGGAGGGAACGATCCCATCGTGGCGGCCAGTTTGATGCGCTGGGGCAATTACGACACGGTGAACGCGGCGGTACGATGGGTCAGTTCTGAGGTCCCGAGTTCACTCACCGGCGCGCTCGCCCCCTACTCCAACCCCGTTCCAAGCAGTCAGACGCTGCCCGCGTCGTTTTACTACTCGTCCCGGCCCGCATGGTGGCCGTCAGGCAAGGCATGGCCTCTAATCGGGCCGGATGTAAGCGGCGGAAATATAAGCGGCGTGGGTGGGTACGCAAACACAAACCCGGCGGAGGACTGCTTCATTAATGAAATGGGAGGACCCGCCGCTGGAACGGGTCCCGTGCTGAGTTTTGACGCCACTACCTGCTATTCGTCTTCCAATCCTAGCCGCCCGACCCCTCCGACGGGTTTGACTGCCGTAGTTCACTGACCCGATCCAAACGCGAGGCTGCAACATTACGGCGACTGCTGATCCCCCGGAGTACGTCGAGGACCTCTTCGGCATCGTTTTTCTCGCTTGCAGGCAAACTTTGTTCAGGTATTTATGAAACCAGTTCTAGTATCAATTCTCATTCCAGCGTATAACGCCGGAGAATGGATCGCTGAGACGCTCCGCTCGGCGCTTGCACAATCGTGGAAATACAAGGAGATTATCGTTGTTGATGATGGTTCCACGGACAACACTCTAGCGATCGCGCGACAGCACGAATCGGACACGGTTCGCGTTGTCACGCAACCGAACCAGGGAGCGGCGGCAACGAGAAACAAAGCATTCGCTCTGAGCCAGGGGGATTTCATTCAATGGCTCGATGCCGACGACCTCTTAGCGCAGGACAAGATCGCCCGGCAGATGGAGGCCCGGGAGCAGTGTCCAGACAAACATAAGCTGTTCTCTTCTGCCTGGGGACGGTTCCTATACCGACCCTGGCGGGCGAAGTTCATTTCGACGCCGCTGTGGTCCGATCTTTCTCCTGCGGACTGGTTGGTGCGCAAGATGGGACAAAACCTTCACATGCAGACCGCCACGTGGCTTGTCAGCCGAGAAATGACTGAAGCCGCAGGCCCGTGGAATACACAATTGCTGGGAGACGATGATGGCGAATATTTCTGCCGGGTGCTTCTCCAGAGCGATGGCGTTCGCTTTGTTCCCGAAGCAAAGGTGTACTACCGCGCCGCTGGGACGAGCAGTTTGAGCTACATTGGCCACTCCGACCGCAAACGGGTGGCCCAGCTGCGTTCCATGGAACTGCATATCGGTTATTTGCGGTCGTTGGAGGATAGTCCAAGAGTGCGCGCTGCCTGTGTGCAATACCTGCAAAACTGGTTAGGGTCCTTCGACCCAGAAAGGCCAGATCTGGTTGAGCAAATGCAGGGGATGGCGGCAGCATTGGGAGGAAAGCTGGAGTTGCCGGCCTTTTCGTGGAAATACTCATGGATCGAGCCTTTCTTTGGGAGAGCCCTCGCTAAGCGGGCGCAGATTCTTATGCCGCGGCTGAAGTGGTCGTTGGTAAGATCGTGGGACAAGGCGCTTTCCCGCATGGCCAGCCACGAGACACAGCGTTCACTAAGCGCCTGAGCTGATCTGTTGTTCATCACTAGTGCATTGTTTCTTATCTCCTTATTCGTTGCTGGAAGACCGATAATGCCGCGATCTCATGGTGGGTCCTCCAACCGGGCTTCCGCGCTGGCCCGCAATGATACCGTCGCTGCCGTGCCCCTCGGGAGGAACAGTTGAAGCCATTCGACGCCAATGGGAGCTTCCATCCTGTCGCCAAGGTCATGGAGCTGCGCCGGACCGCGGTTCGCGGCGCCGGGGTGATGGTTTTCGCCCAAGGAGTGTCGTTCGCCGTCCAGATTGGCGCCACCGTGATCCTCGCGCGCCTGCTTACGCCGGCCGACTTCGGTATTGTGACCATGGTCACGACCTTTAGTCTCCTGGTTTCCAACTTCGGCTTCAATGGGTTCTCGGAGGCGATCCTTCAGCGCGAAGAGGTAACCCATCTCCTCGCCAGCAATCTTTTCTGGATTAACCTCGGCGCAGGCGCTTTTTTAACCATAGCGTTCGCCGCGCTTGGACCGTTGATGGCGCTTTTTTATCACGATCCGCTCGTAACCCACGTTGCCCAGGGCATGTCGCTGACCGTCGTGGCCGCGAGCTGCTCGGTGATTCACCTGGCTCTGCTCAATCGCGCGATGCGTTTTACGGCTGTTTCCGCCAACGCCGTCGTCGCGCGTGTGGCTTCCGTTGTCGTGTCCATCATCCTGGCGCTCGCCGGCTGGGGTTATTGGGCGCTGGTCGCGGGCAACATCACGCAACCACTCAGCACGGCGGCAGGGGCTTGGCTCCTGTGCCGCTGGACCCCGGGGCTGCCGCGCCGCGCCCAGGGCACCGTCGCCAGCGTGAGATTCGCGCTCCACGTGTATTCTCGGTTCGCTTTTGGTTATTTCTCGGGGAACACCGACAATCTTCTGGTAGGCTGGCGCTACGGCGCGGGAGCGCTCGGATTCTACAAGAAGGCGTTCGATCTGTTTTATACTCCCCTGTGTCAACTCTTATCCCCGATGTCGGCCGTCGTGATCACCACGCTCAGCCGCTTCAAGGGCGAGCGTGCGCACTATCAGCGCTACTTCCTATCCGGAATGTCGGTTTTGGCACTCTTGGGCATGGGCATTGGCGCCGACCTCACGTTGGTCGGCAGAGATTTGGTTCGTTTGCTCCTGGGTCCCGGTTGGACGGAGACGGGCCGCATTTTTGCTTTTTTTGGCCCTGGCATCGGCGTCATGTTGCTTTACAACACGCAGGGTTGGATCCACCTCTCGAGCGGACGGCCCGACCGCTGGTTCCGCTGGAGCGTGATCGAATTTGTCTGCACCGCCGGGCTTTTCCTGATCGGCTTGCCTTGGGGCCCACGCGGGATCGCCTTGGCTTGGACCGTCTCCTTTTTCGTTCTCATGCTCCCCGCCTTTTGGTATGCTGGCAAACCCATGGGTCTTGGCGTCGCCCCCGTCCTGGCTGTGGTCTGGAAATTTTTCGTGGCTTCCGTTGCCGCCGGCTGCGGCACGGCCTGGCTCACTCATCTCACCACACCATTTGCGGCGCTGCCTGGCGCACTGGGCGCCTTGGCGCGGCTGGTGTCAGTTTCGTTGTTCTTTTTTGCACTTTATCTGAGCATGGTCGTTGCCATCCATCGCGGGCTTGAGCCCCTTCGACAGGTAACCCGCCTTGTGGACGACCTATTGCCCCGCCGCGCCGCCACGCAGCCTGTGTCCGTCCCCACGGCTACCGCCGCTAATGCGGTATAGCGGGGTAATCTGGGCGGTCATGGGACCTATTTACCCACGGAATATACCAGCATCCGATCTCATGTCGGGTTGCCGACCGACAACTGCAAATGGAGCTTTCTGTGGCAACAGTCGCCAAGGATAAAGATAAGGATAAAGATATCGAGGATTTTCAAGCCCCCGTCCCTCGATCAATCGAAATGGAAGTTGCGCTGCTCACCGCCGGCCGGGACCGGCCTTACGTGCTTGGTTTGACAACCGCACTTGTCTCCCAGGATATAGGCTTGGAGGTCATTGGCAGCGATGATTTGGACAGCGTTGAAATGCATTTAACCCCGAAACTCCATCTTCTGAACCTGCAAGGGAGTCAGAGCCAAAATGTGGGGTTCGCGCACAAGCTTTGGAGGCTGCTAATCTATTATGCGCGGCTTATCCGGTATGCGGCGAGCGCCAGGCCGAGGATATTTCATATTTTATGGAACAACAAGTTCGAGTACTTTGACCGAACTTTGCTGCTCCTTTATTACAAACTCCTCGGAAAGACCCTGGTCTTCACAGCGCACAACGTTAACGCGGGCAAAAGAGACGCAAACGACTCGTGGCTCAATCGTGCGACCCTAATGGTGCAGTATCGGCTGGTCGACCACATTTTCGTGCACACCGAGAAGATGAAGAATGAGCTGGTCGAGGATTTTTGTGTTCGTGCGCGAAACGTCACTGTCATCCCGTTCGGAATTAACAATTCTGTTCCCAACACCGACCTTACTCCGGCGCAGGCAAGACAGAGGCTGGGAATCCGGGACTGCGAGAAGGCAATCCTGTTCTTCGGTAACATCGGGCCCTATAAAGGCGTGCATTTCCTGGTCGAAGCATTTCAGCAGATCGCGGCCAGAGACAAAGACTATCGCCTGATCATTGCGGGCAAGCCAAGGGCGGGGGGGGATCAGTACCTCCGCGATATCCGGCAGACAATTGGCCGCGACGCCCATGGCGCACGGGTGATCCAGAAGATCGGATATGTTCCGGACGAAGAGACGGAGTGCTATTTCAAAGCGGCCAACGTCCTGGTACTGCCTTATACTGAAGTGTCCCAGAGCGGGGTGCTCTTCCTGGGATATAGCTTCGGCCTGCCCGTCATTGCCGCCGACGTAGGGTCCCTCAGACAAGAAATAGTGGAAGGCAAGACAGGCTTTCTTTGTAAGCCACGCGATGCGGCCGCCTTGGCCCAGGCTATCGAGAGCTACTTCAACAGTGATTTATTCAAAGAATTGAATGCTCGCCGCCCGGAAATACGCGTCTTCGCCAATAGCCGGAATTCCTGGGATGCCGTCGGTGAAACAACCCGAAAGGTATACGAAGAGTTATCGCTGAGCGAGCGACGCTAGCCGCGGCCGATATTGGTTTTTCGTGAGGAGTCGATGAAGAGGACGGCGCTGGTCACCGGTGCGGAGGGATTCATCGGGTCGCACTTGGTCAGGTTTCTGCAGGCCGAGGGATGGACCGTTATTGGCGGACACCGCTTAAACAGCGACCGTTCCTTTCCCACATTGCGGAACCTGACGTTTGTCCAATGTGATCTGACCAACGGCCAGCGGGTGGAAGAAGTTTTCAGAGAGTACGAGCCGACACACGTTTTCCACCTGGGGGCGCAAAGTCTCCCGACAGTGTCGTGGGCGGATCCCGCCTCGACTTTCCAATCGAATATCATGGGGTCTCTGCACGTATTCGAAGCCGTTCGCCACATGAAACGGCCCCCCGTAGTCGTGTCGGCCTGTTCCAGCGCTGAATATGGGAATGTGCCAGCGTCGGCCATACCGGTAACCGAAGAACAGGCCTTGCGTCCCCTGCATCCCTATGGCATCAGCAAGGTCTGCCTTGATTTGCTGGCGCGCGAGTATTTTCTGGATTACAGGATTCCGGCGGTCAATCTGCGGCTCTTCAACACCACCGGCCCGGGAAAGACCAGTGACGCGCCCTCGGACTTCGTGCGGCAACTGATCCAAATCAAAAAAGGACTGCAGCGGCCTGTAATTGAAGTCGGAAATTTGAAGCCGCATCGCGCTTTTCTGGACGTAAACGACACGGTGCGCGGCTTTTACCTCGCGGCCCTGAAGGGTCACCGCGGTGAGGCCTACAATCTCTGCGCCGCAACCACACATGAGGTAAATGAGGTTCTGCGATTCGCTATCGAACTGTCCGGATTGAAAGTGGAGATTCGTCCGGTCGCGAGACTAATGCGCCCCTCGGACGAGAAGATCATCTTCGGCAGCACGAAAAAAATCCGCAAGCACACCGGATGGAAACCGAGATTTTCGATTCAGCAGACGCTCAAGTCAATGCTCGAGTACTGGGACCGCGTGATGTAGAGGCGGGATGCCCGCCGGCGATCTCGGCGACAGAAACCGGAGACTGCGGCTTAGACTTGCCGTCCAGGGTATTTTCTGGACCAGGCTCTGGCGGTACACACCATTTGTTTACCTTCTGCACCGGAACTCCCCTTATCCAACAAATATCAATTCCTGTTGAGGTAACGGTCGGGCAGATGCGCTCCGGCTGCGCTTGTCATCTGAGCCTTGGGAGCGCAGGGTCTTGGGCAAAACGACACGGTCTGGCGAATTCTACTGATAGGGAAAGGCGAAGATATGGTAATCACAAGCACTCCGCTGCGAATTTCATTTTTCGGTGGCGGCACCGACTATCCCGTATGGTACCGCGAACACGGTGGCGCTGTGCTGGCGACCACGATTGACAAGTCTTGCTACATTACTTGCCGGTGGTTGCCACCTTTTTTCGAATATCACAGTCGCATTTCGTATTCGAGAGTCGAGAATGTCGCCGTAAACGCAGCCATCGAACATCCCTCGGTGCGCGGGTGTTTGCAGCTCATGGGGATCGACGAAGGGGTCGAAGTGCATCACGTAGCTGACCTGCCCGCACGGACCGGGCTAGGCACAAGTTCAGCATTTACGGTCGGCCTGCTCCTTGCTCTCTATGCTCTGCGGAATCAAATGCGGGACAAGCATTCGCTCGCAATGGAAGCGATAAAAGTGGAGCAGGAGATTCTCAAGGAAGCGGTTGGGGCGCAAGATCAGGTTAGTGCCGCGTATGGGGGGTTGAACCGTATTAACTTTGGCACGGACGGATCGGTTGACGTAAACCGGATACTGACCTCGGCAGATAGGTTAGCCGAATTAGAAGGGAACCTGGCGCTCTATTTTACCGGGTTCTCGCGAATCGCTTCGGAAATCGCACAAGAACAACTGCGACAGACGCCTCACAGGACGCGGGAATTAGACACCATGCGTGCCCTGGTCGATGAGGCTGAGGCTATCGTTACAAATTCTAACCGTCCCATCGGCGATTTTGGCCGGCTGTTGCATGATAGTTGGACCATCAAGAGGACGCTGACGCAAAGAATCACGAATCCTGCAATTGACGAAATTTATGAAGCTGGCCTCAGCGCGGGAGCCTTGGGAGGAAAACTGCTGGGCGCGGGTGGCGGCGGTTTCATGATATTTTTCGTTCCGCCGGAACGGCGGGCAGCTTTACGGGAGAAACTGAAAAAGTTGCTGTGCATTCCATTCAAGTTTTCAACCAGAGGCAGCCACATAGTCTTGTACGAACCGGAACAATCATACGACCAGTCGCTAGCGAGCGAAAGAAGTGTAATCTATGGGCAAAACGGCGAAAATAAACGCGCTAGCGAAGTGTCCACTTAAAAAGCCGGCGGCGCAAACGTTCTGAGGAGCCCCTTTATTTGCTGTAGACGATCCGGTAAGCGAACATAAACACCTTCGAGCCGCAGCGCCAGGCTGTTGCGGAACTCAAACTAGACCCTTACCCACGCGCCGCTGCCATTGACTTGCGGCCCGGAATGTGTGATAGCTATTGTCAGCACGTTTTTCCTGCCGTTCTACACCACGTTGCGAGGAACAGGAAGAAGGCCCTGGACGCGGCCCCTGATTCCGCTACACCGCTCATGGCGGAGTGCTCGCGTCAAGTTCATGGGGTGAAGCGTCTAATGAATGACTCTTTCCTGGAGTACTTCAAATGTCCCGAGCGTTATGCCCGGTTTAGTCTGCGAGGCCCCCTGTCAGCGGCCACGCGGTACTTCCATGTCGGTCCAGGAAACGTCTGTTACGGGCGCCTCTGTCAGTCTCTGAACGGTTCGGATGCTGGGACGGCGCGTGACGTTGTTCAGGAAGTGAAAGTCGAAAGAGGAAAGGTTAGCCTGCCCTTCGATATCAACGAGGTGGTCGACAATCTGCGATGCGAGTTGTATCCCTCATCCGCGCGAGACAAACAGTCGCTGGTGAACTCTTTGTTTGGCGACCTGTATTACTATTTCCGCCCACTTCTGCCCGTCGGCGTCAGGAAGCACCTCCAAAGGGTGCATCTGAGGGGTTGGGATCGCATCTCCTTCCCGCATTGGCCGGTCGACCGTACCGTGAACGAGCTGTTCGAACTCCTGATGATCTTTTCGCTCCAGTCGCAGAGCGTGGAGAGAATCCCGTTTATTTGGTTCTGGCCTGAGGGTGCTCCGAGTTCCGCAGTCATGACCCATGATGTTGAAACGGCTGAGGGAAGAGACGTATGCAGCACGCTGATGGATATCGATGACGCATACGGTATCAAGGCCTGCTTCAGCGTTATCCCGGAACAACGATACGATGTACCACACACCTTTCTAGACTCGATCACCAAGCGCGGTTTCGAAGTAGCTGTGCACGATCTGAACCATGATGGGCGGCTGTACAGAAGCCGCCAATACTTTATCGAACGAGTCGCCAAGATTAACTCCTACGGACGCCAATGGAAAGTTGACGGCTTTCGTGCCGCTGTTTTATATCGCCGGCAGGAATGGTTCGGCGACTTGGAGTTTTCCTACGATATGTCCGTGCCCAACGTGGCGCACCTCGATCCACAGCGAGGAGGGTGTTGCACGGTAATGCCGTACTTCGTCGGAAACCTGCTCGAACTTCCGGTCACTACGACGCAAGACTATACCCTGTTTCACATTCTTCAGGACTACAAAACCGACCTGTGGAAGACCCAGATCCAACTCATCATGGAGAAACATGGTTTCATCAGCTTCATAATTCACCCCGACTATGCCACCCGTGGCCCTGAGCGAAAAGTCTACGAGGCGTTGCTCTCTTATTTGGCCGAGTTGCAGCAAGAACAGGGAGTCTGGATCGCGACCCCAGGCGAGGTGAACCGGTGGTGGAGGCAACGAGCGGGGATGAGAATTGTGGAGGACGAGGAAGGAGTGCGGATCGAAGGCGAAGGCAGCGAGCGAGCGCGGATAGCCTATGCCAGCTCCGTAGACGGCGGTCTTGTTCTTACCCTCGAGCAGACGGTGGCGAACCGGCGTGTTTCCTACTCAGAACAGAGGCAGGAAAATAGAGCGCTGGACTCACGAAGCACCAAGCAAACAAACGCGTGAACGAAGACCGGAAGAGTCCGATGGCAGCGCAGTGCGCGAACAACGAACCGCAACCGTTCCGTTGACCACCAGGTTGCGTCAATCCCTTTTTGTAACTCAACGACCGCTTGTTTTTAGGATGGGGTGCCCGCGTAAGCCTGAGCCACGGGAGGCTCTGTCATACAAGGGTTGCGGACGTTACAAGTGGGACAACCAGCAAAGGTCGCCCGGCGCTCATTGGCAAATCACAATTTCTAGGCTCATCGCCACACAGGAAAGGCTGCAGCTTTCAATACATACGTATGAGAATTAGCATTTTCGGATTGGGATATGTCGGCACAGTTTCGGCGGGATGCCTCGCCGATGATGGACATGAAGTCATTGGCGTCGACCCGCTCCCGACCAAAGTCGACCTGATCAATCGCGGGCAATCTCCGATCATTGAAGCAGATATCGGTGAAATCATCGCAGCCACTGCCAAGGCCGGCCGGCTGCGCGCTACGAGCGATCCAGTCCGAGGCGATCCGCGAGACGGAACTGTCCTTCGTTTGCGTCGGCACTCCAAGCCAGGCCAACGGCAACCTCGACCTGCGATATATCCGGCGCATTTGCGAGCAGATCGGCGAGGCGCTCAAGAACAAGACGCGCGCGCCACACCGTCGTCATTCGCAGCACCATCTTGCCGGGCACGATGCACAAGATCGTGATTCCCACCCTGGAAGAGTTCTCCGGAAAGAAAGCCGGGGTCGACTTCGGCGTCTGCAACAACCCCGAATTTTTGCGCGAAGGTTCGGCGGTAAAGGACTTCCGCTCTCCGCCCAAGACCGTCATTGGCGAGTTGGATCAAGCGAGCGGCGACCTCCTGGCCGCGCTCTACGAAAAACTCGATGCGCCGCTGATCAGGACCGATTTGGAGACTGCCGAGATGGTCAAGTACGTTGACAACAGCTGGCATGCGCTCAAGATCGGGTTTGCCAATGAAATCGGCAATCTCTGCCAAGTCTTTAGGCCTGGATGCGCACGAGGTCATGAACATTTTTTGCCAGGATCGAAAGCTCAATATCTCTCCCGCTTACCTGATGCCGGGTTTTGCCTTCGGAGGCTCGTGCCTGCCCAAGGATCTGCGGGCGCTTTCCTATCAGGCCAAAATGCACGACCTGCAATTGCCGATTCTCGCTTCCATCCTGCCGAGCAACGAAATGCAGATCGCTCGCGGCCTGCAGCTCATTACCGGAAAAGGGCACGCACGGGTGGGTGTTTTGGGCTTCAGTTTCAAGGCGGGAACAGACGATCTGCGAGAGAGTCCCTTGATCGAAATCATCGAGCGCCTGATCGGTAAGGGCTACGACCTGCGCATCTATGATAAGAACGTGAATATTGCCAGCTTAGTGGGCGCGAACCGGGATTTCATTCTCAATCACATTCCGCACATATCGAAGCTTATGGTTGGCGATATTGACGCGGTGCTCAATCACGCCCAGACCGTCGTGATCGGAAATAAGGATCCGGATTTCAAAGCAGTGCCGGAGCGGCTGCATGAAGGTCAATTCCTGGTAGATTTTGTGCGTATTATCGAAGGAAGGAGTAAGAATGGCAATTATGACGGCATCTGCTGGTGAACAGCAAGCGCAACGAGTGGGCCGAGGCTCGAACCCGGCTGGCAAGGCATTGATCTTCGAGTCGATCGGACGGCTCTCGAACTGGCTGGAAAACAATGACTACCGTGGCTACGACACTTTCGATGGCCTCAGCGCTCGCTTTCTTCGCCCATTTACCTTCGAGACCAAATACCTCCGGATCGTGCTCCAGCAGTCGGTAAGACGATTTCCAGTGAATCTGCGCCCTGTGCTTGGAATTACTATGGAACACTCCAGCAAGGGAATGGGATTTATAGCGCGAGGCTGCATGCGCCTGCACAAAACAACAGGCGATCCGGCATGGGCCGGCAAGGCCGAGATGGCGTTGCAGTGGCTCATTGACAACCAGTCCAAAGGATATAGCGGTGCCTGCTGGGGCAACCACTTCGATTACCAGTCGAGGGGGTTCTACCTGCCAAAAGGAGTTCCTACCATCGTCTGGACTGCTTTAATCGGCCACGCCTTTCTGGATGGGTATGAGCACTTCAACAAAACCGAGTATCTGCAGATTGCCGAGAGCGCCTGCCAGCACATTCTCCGCGATTACGAAGCCTATCCTCACGGGCAAGGTCTCTGCTTCACGTACGTGCCGGGCATGAATAGTCAGGTCCACAACGCGAACACCCTGGCCGCAAGTCTGTTGGCCCGCACCAATTCCCACATTCCCAATCCAACCTACCGCGAGATGGCTGAGAAGGCATTCCAATATACAGCCGAGCGCCAGCGGTCCGACGGCTCCTGGTGGTACGCCGAATATCCCAACTGCCTCTGGGTTGATAACTTTCATACCGGCTACGTTCTCGATTGTTTCAAACACTACCTCGAAACGACCGGTGATGATCGCTTTAAGTCAACCATGGATACAGGGTATGAATACTGGAAAAAATCATTCTTCCTGCCGGATGGAACGCCTCGATATTACAGTCACAAAACACTTCCCATTGACATTCAGTGCTCCTCTCAAGCCATCGACACATTGGTCTTTTTCAGCGACTCGGATCCAGAAGCCTTGCCTCTCGCGATGAAGGTCGCGCAATGGACGATCGAACACATGCAGGACGGGACGGGTTATTTCTACTACCGGCGGTATTCACGATCGATTGTGAACAAGACCCCAACCCTTCACTGGGGACAGGCAACCATGTTGTGCGCCTTGGCAGGGCTCCATGGTTCTCTTTAGATCGATGAGTCTCTTTAGCTCCATCGGTTTCTCTAAATCAATGAGTCTCTTTATGGAAGCGAGGTCTCTGTGACCAGGAAAGTCCTGATTATTGTGGAGAACCTCCCGGTTCCCATGGACTTCCGGGTTTGGAAAGAAGCCCGTTCCCTGCGCGAAGCAGGATATGAAGTGACCGTTTTATGCCCGAGAGGCAAAGGTGCTCAACAAGGATATGAATTCCTCGACGGAGTGCACATCTACCGGCATCCCACGGCCAAAGAGGGAAACGGGGCTTGGGGATACTTTCGCGAATACACCTGCGCTCTGTTCTGGGAGTTTCTGTACTCGTGGTGGATTTACTTTCGCCGTGGATTCCAGGTGATTCAAGGCTGTAATCCTCCCGACGACATTTTCCTGGTGGCATTGCCTTTCAAACTGCTGAGGGTGAAATACATCTTCGATCACCACGATGTGAACCCGGAGTTGTACCTGTCAAAGTACGGCAAGAAAGATCTTTTCTACAAAGTGCAGCTGCGGTTGGAGAAGGGAACGTTTCGCTGCAGTGATGTCGTAATGTCTACCAACAACAGCTATCGAGAAATCGCTATGACCCGCGGAGGCATAGGCGCGGACAACATCTTTGTTGTGCGCAACGGCCCCAGTCCGGAGTTTAAGGCCATTCCCCCGAATCCGGCCCTGAAGCATGGCAAGCGCTACCTCGTGGGCTATGTCGGAGTGATGAACAGTCAGGATGGATTGGACATTCTTCTCGACGTGGCACTGCGAATCAAGAGCATGGGGCGCCGCGATATTCACTTCACTTGTGTCGGCGGAGGCCCCGAACTGCCTATCCTCCGCAAGATTGTCCAGGAAAAACAGCTCGAAGATATGGTCACCTTCACCGGCTTTGTCTCCGACGCGGAGTTGCTCGAGATCCTCTCGACCGCCGACGTGTGCGTCAATCCAGACCGGCCCTGCCAGATGAACAGTATGTCGACCATGATCAAAATCATGGAATATATGGCCCTAGGGAAGCCCATTGTGCAATTCGACGGGAAAGAGGGCCGGTTCAGCGCCCAGGAGGCATCGCTCTACAGCGACGGCGATGATCGAGTGATTGATTTTGCCGAAAAGATCCTATGGCTCTTAGACCATCCCGAAGAGAGGGAACGGATGGGCCGGTTCGGGCGCAGGCGGATCGAGAAAGAACTGGCCTGGGAGTACTCCGTGCAGAACCTCCTAGCCGCCTATGAGAAAGCATTCAGCAAGAAGCGCGGCCGACCCGCTTTGCAAGCCGAGCGTGGATAACCTGACAGGTGAAAATTTGAGATCGGGCTCGCTAGAATTCCGGCGTTAGAGTAAGGACCCTCGTGGCTGCATCCCCTGAAGTGTCGCCTTCCTTGAAGATCAAATATTCCGCGCTGGCCGCATATGAAATCGACCCCCTACGCGACCCCCGTTGGGCAGCCCTCGTCGAGAACCATCCTCGGTCGTCAGTTTTTCACAGCACAGGCTGGCTCAGAACCTTGCAGACAGTCTACGGTTACGAACCGGTTGCCGTTACCACTTGCCCGCCAGGAGCGGACCTGACGAACGGTCTGGTTTTCTGCCGCATCAAGAGCTGGTTAACAGGCCGGCGCTTTGTGTCCTTGCCCTTTTCTGACCATTGCGAGGAGTTGATAGATAGTCCCGAAGAGCTCGACGTGATGCTTCTGCATATGAAGCGGGATCTGGACAAAAGAAAATGGCGGTACATCGAGATCAGGCCCGTAGCGCATCGGCCGGGCAGCCATACCGGGCTCAAAGAAAGTCTCCACTATCAATTTCATCGCCTGGATTTACGTAGAAGTGCACCAGAGCTGTTTCGTAACTTCCACAAAGACTGCGTGCAGAGAAAGATTCGACGCGCGGAACGTGAAGGATTGCAATATGAAGAGGGAAACTCCGAAGCTTTGCTTCGGAAGTTCTACCGGCTCCTAGTAACGACTCGGCGCCGACAGTACCTGCCCCCTCAACCCCTGGCTTGGTTTCGTGGGCTGGTTACCGCATTTGGCAGCGACCTCAAGATCCGGGTCGCCTCCAAGGGAGACTTGCCGGTGGCGGGCATTTTGACGCTCTCCAACCGAAGGTGCGTGGTCTATAAGTACGGCGGCAGCATCGCATCGCTCAACAAGTTTGGAGGAATGCCGTTCTTGTTTTGGAAGACGATTCAAGAGGCTAAGGACAACGGGCTCGAAGAACTCGATCTGGGCCGCTCCGACCCTGACAATCTCGGACTCATTAGCTTCAAAGAACACTGGGGAGCAACAGCAGCCAAGCTAAGCTATTGGACCTATCCGCAGCGGCCCCAAGTGCCGCGAAGCGCCTGGCAAAAAAAACTGGCTCGTCATTTGGTTCAGGCTTCGCCCGATTTGGTGCTGCAGGCCGTCGGTACGATTTTGTATAGACACATCGGCTGAGCTTGATTTCTCCCTTGTAGAGTTAATTAGTCCCAAGATCCAAACGATGCCTTTGCGAGCGATATGTGTCTGCGTCCTATTTTGTACCCTAGTAGCCGGACTGTGGCCATTTCATGCTCCCAAAAACGAAGTCCGCTGGTCGAGCGAGGGAGACGGTCTTCGCTTTGCCAAGCACGGCAGCATCGTGAGCGCGAACCCTATTAGAGCTAACCGGGCGCACACTGACCAATCCTGCACTCTTGAGATCTGGTTGGAACCTCGCCAGATCTCCTGGGAGGGCACGGTTCTCGCCTTTTATTGGCCAGCCAGCAGGGTCGTCTCGTTTACATTGCGCCAATGGCGAAACGGTCTCGTGCTGGAACGCGAAAGTCGCGGCCGCACGGCCGGGGAAGCGAGTATCTATCTTGGCGATGTGTTTCGCGGTCCACAACCAGTCCTGTTCACGATCAGCTCCGGGCAAACAGGTACTGTTGTCTATGCTGATGGCGCCTTAGTCAGGAAGGCTCCAGACTTCAAATTAATAAGTCAGGATCTGTCAGGCGAATTCATAATCGGCAACAGTCCGTTGACGACGTTCAACTGGTCCGGAGAGATAAAGGGACTCGCGATTTACGATCGCGAACTTACCGCCACCGAGGTATCCGAGGATTTTGCAAACTGGACCGCAAGCAAGACAGCAGCTTCGAGTACAACCGGCCGATCGGATAGAGCCGCGAGCGAGGTGGTGGCCCGCTATCTTTTCAACGAAGGGAAGGGGAATATAGTCCACAACCAGGTAGATCCTGCGACCAGCCTGCTTATTCCAGAACGCTTCTTCATACTGCATGAGCAGTTTCTAGAACGGCCATGGGACGAATTTAAACCCGGCTGGCACTATTGGAAGGATATCGGTATCAATGTCGCCGGTTTCATTCCACTTGGATTCTTTTTCCAGGCATGCTTCTCCGCTCCGGGAAGAACCAAACGTACGATATGGCTCACCGTCGCCTTGGGCTTTGCCGTCAGCCTCATGATCGAGGTGTTGCAGGCATTTCTGCCGACGCGAGACTCAGGGATGACCGATCTCATCACTAACACGTTCGGCACGGCTCTCGGAGCAATTGCATACATCGGGAGCGTCAAGCACAGCTGCTTCGAACGAACTGGTGTTGCATGGGTTTTTCAGTTTGAAAAAGAAAAAGAAGAGGTTCAACTTCATTCCTGAGCGGTTGTGGGGGCCTACAGCTTCGCATCTTGCGTTGGGGCAGCGCACTGAACAGTCTGTCCACAACTCCAGCACTGCTTCCTCTTGGGCTCGGCATACTCCAATTCGCGATTTGGACAGGATTGTCGAAACAGGCAGACGCGACACGTTGGCTTGCGTAATCTTCGGACGACGGCTACTCCGAAGACCGCGTAGAGCGCAGTCAATGTCAATGCGGCAATCGAGATCAACACGATGGGCAGGACCATATAAATCTCTTTCGGCGAGAATACTACCCTTCCAGCGACACGACGGTATGTGATATTTGTCACAAAAGCGGTCTCAATATCGAATTAGCCTCGAAAAAGCCGCAGACACATGAATTTTGAATTGGGATTGTAAATCGCCCCCGCAATAACCCAACCATGAATGAGCAAAACCTTGCAGTTCGCGGAGTTTCCGACACCGCTCGCTGGGTAGCGTATTTTCGTGCCCTCGAAACGCTTCGCCCTGATGCGCTTTTTCGAGACCCTTACGCCGAACGACTGGCCGGCAAGCATGGCTTCCAGATCGCGAATACCCTCACCGGCGGCAACAAGCAGGAGTGGGCCTGGGTGGCGCGCACCTATCTTTTCGATCGGTTTATCACTCGCGCCATCGAAGATGGAGCCGACCTGGTCCTGAACCTGGCTGCCGGCCTTGATGCCCGGCCTTATCGCATGAACTTGCCCGGCACTCTGCGGTGGGTCGAAGTAGATTTTCCCGAGATTATCGCTTACAAAGAGGAGATTCTTGCGAATGAGAAGCCGCGCTGCCGGCTGGAGCGCGTTTCTCTTGATCTTTTTGACTTGCCCGCTCGGCACGGCCTCTTCGCGCAACTTGACGCGCGGGCAACCAAAGTCGTCATTGCGACTGAGGGCCTGCTCATCTATTTCACGGCCGAAGAGGTTGCAGCGCTGGCCAAAGACCTGGCCACCGGGCAACATTTTAAAAGTTGGATCATCGACCTCGCTTCCCCGGGCCAACTCCGCTTGATGCAGCGCACGACCGGCAAGCAACTAAGCGAAGCTGGAGCCGCTTTCAAGTTTGGCCCTCCCGAGGGCGTAAGCTTTTTCGCTCCGTACGGCTGGGAGCCTAACGACGTGCAGGGAATGCTCAAAACTGCGGCAGAATTCAACCGCGCTCCCGCCGAACTGCTGACCCTGCTGCCCGAACCCAAAGGCAATCCGGGGAAGTTCCCCTGGACCGGAGTTTGCCTGCTCAAGAAGCCCTAATCGATCGGTAGCAGGCCGTCGCAAGATCCGATTTTCAACGTACGTGACCTTGGTTCACTGGATGTCCGCCGCCGATAGAAGTAAACTTTTTGGAGAAATCTCACCCGCTCTTCATTCATAGATCTTCGCCGCGAAGTACAGATGCAGGACCGATTTAGAGATGCTCGATTGAGACATGACAGATGCAAGATAAGGAGGCAGTAGTCAGATCATGTTAGAAACTGCGATCATTGGTGCGGGACCCTACGGCCTGTCCGTAGCAGCGCACTTCCGCCATAAAGGAATTCCCTTCCGCATTTTTGGCCGTCCCATGGATAGCTGGCTGAAGCACATGCCGAAAGGCATGATGCTCAAATCGGACGGCTTCGCCTCGAACATCTACGATCCCAATGAAGAATTTACATTAGGAAAATTCTGTGCCGAGCGCGGAATCGAATACTCCGATGCCGGACTCCCTGTGCGGCTCGACACCTTCGTCGCCTATGGCCTGGCGTTCAGGGAACGCATGCTGCCGGAACTCGAAGAGACGCAGGTTGTCAGCATCGAGCGCGCGCCAGAGGGATTTGTCCTCGGCCTCGACAATGGCGAAACCTTTACCGCGCGCCGGGTCGTGCTCGCGGTCGGAATCACCCACTTCGAGTATGTCCCCGAAAGCCTCGCCAATCTGCCGCCGGAATTTCTGTCGCACAGCTTCCGCCACGCCGACCCGGAGGCGTTCCGGGGAAGAAACGTAATCGTGATCGGCGGCGGCGCTTCGGCCATCGATCTGGCCGCCTTGCTGCACGAGGCCGGAGCCGAAATACAGCTGGTTGCCCGTCAGCCGGAATTGAAGTTCCACAGCTCGCCCACCGGCAAGCCCCGTTCCGCATGGCAGCAGATTCGCCACCCAAAGTCGGGCCTGGGGCCGGGAATGCGCTCGCGTTTCTATTCCGACGCGCCCGGATTGTTCTATCATTTGCCCGAGCGTCTACGTTTGGAGATCGTCGAAAAAAGCCTTGGTCCTTCGGCGGGATGGTTCGTCAAAGAGAAGATGGCGCGCGTACCGTCCCTGCTCGGCTACACGCCGCAGGGCGCCGAAGTCCAGGGCACCAAGGTTTGTCTGCGTCTGCGTAAGACGGACGGTACCGAGCGCAGGCTCGAGACCGAGCACATCATCGCGGCAACGGGTTACAAAGTGAATTTGGATCGCTTGGCGTTCCTCAATGCAAACATCCGTTCGCAAATCAAAGTAGTGAAGGGTAGCCCGGTGCTCTCGCCGGGTTTCGAATCCTCCGTGCCCGGTATCTATTTCGCGGGACTCGCGGCCGCTATCAGCTTCGGACCGGTAATGCGATTCGCCTTCGGAGCCGGCTTCGCGGCGCGCCGCCTCACTGAAACACTGGCAAGGTCGCTGGCGCACAGCCCTTCATCGGTCGGGGTTCGGAGCGTCGCAACCACTGCGAAGTAAATCGAGAAGCGAAGAAGTAACCGAAGCCGCCCAATGCGGAAAGGCTGATGCGCGCATGAAGCTTGAAACCATTGCAATTCACGCGGGGTACGACGGCGATCCTACGACCAAGGCCGTAGCTGTGCCTATCTATCAAACGGTTGCGTTTGAATTTGACAGCGCTGAACATGGCGCCGCTTTGTTCAATCTGGAGGTCAAAGGAAACATCTATACCCGCATCGGCAATCCCACTAACACCGTCCTCGAACAGCGTGTCGCCGCCATGGAAGGCGGAGTCGACGGACTCAGCGTCAGTTCAGGAATGGCCGCAATCGAGTACGCGCTCATTAACATTGCCGAAATGGGGAATAATATTGTTTCCACTCCGCAGTTATACGGCGCAACCTACACACTGCTCGCGCATATCTTTCGCAAGCGCGGCATCACCGCCAAATTCGGAGAGACGGATAAGCCCGAAGACATCGAGAAGCTGATCGACGAAAACACCCGCGCCGTTTATTGCGAGAGTGTTGGCAATCCAGCCGGAAACGTCGCCGACATCGAAGGGCTGGCGCAAGTGGCGCACAAACACGGAGTGCCCCTTGTGGTCGATAACACCGTGGCAACTCCAATTCTATTGCGGCCTATCGAGTATGGCGCTGATGTAGTGGTTCATTCCATGACTAAGTTCATTGGGGGCGGCGGCACCAGCATAGGCGGAATGATCGTCGACGGCGGCAAGTTTCCCTGGCGCAAATATCCCGAGAAGTTCTACATGTTGAACGTGCCAGAGGTTGCCTATCACGGCGTCGTCTATGTCGATCAATTCGGCGACGCTGCCTTTGTCGCGCGTTGCCGCACCGTCTGCCAAAGAAATACCGGCGCAACCCTGTCCCCGTTTAACGGATTTCTCTTCTTGCAGGGAATTCAGAGCCTAGCCCTCCGCGTGGAACGCCACGTAGCCAACGCCCGCAAGGTCGCGGAATTTCTGCGCGCGCATCCCATGGTCAATTGGGTGAACTATGTCGGTTTCCCCGACAATCCTCTCTATCCTATGGCCCATAGATACCTGGGCTCGAACTTCTGCTCGCTGCTGACCTTTGGCGTGAAAGGCGGCTACGAAGGCGGCAGAAAATGCTTTAACGCTTTCCGTCTCTTCAAGCGGATGGTAAATATGGGCGACGCCAAATCGTTATCATGTCATCCGGCATCGACCACGCACCGGCAACTAACTCCAGAGGAACAGGCGAAAGTCGGAGTTACACCGGAGATGATTCGACTTAGCGTAGGAATCGAGCATATCGACGATATCCTCGCCGACTTAGGCCAGGCGCTGGATAGTGCAAAGTAACATGGTTTTCCACCGTCAGGCACGCATCGTGGTTGGGAGGGTGACATGCCTTTAATGATAGAAGGCGGACGAGTACCGCCGCGCTGGGCTCGGGATGGCGCCTGCCGTACCGGAGGTCCCGCTTGCGCTACCCCAAGGGAGCAGTTAAATGTCGCACTCGTCAATAACATGCCCGACGCTGCCTTGGAGGACACAGAACTGCAGTTCTTCGATCTTCTCGACGACGCATCGGGCGAGCTCCCGATCTACCTCAAGCTTTACTCTCTCACTGGCATTCCCCGAACCGACCGCGGACAGCGGCATCTCAACAGCTTCTATTCCGGCCTCGACGAACTCTGGCAGAACCAGTTTGATGGCGTGATTATCACGGGTACAGAACCGCGCCAGCCAAATCTTAAAGATGAACCTTACTGGCAAGTATTGGCCGATGTATTCGACTGGGCCGAGCGCAACACTATTTCTACTGTACTCTCCTGTTTGGCCGCTCATGCCAGCGTGCTTCACAGCGACGGCATCGGCCGTCATCGCCTGCCCGACAAGCAGTTCGGAGTCTTTACCTTCACCAAGTGCGCCAGCCACGAGCTCATAAACGGCACCGAAGAGCAGATCCGCTTTTCGCATTCCCGATGGAATGAAGTTCAAGCAGATGAGCTGACCGATGCTGACTACCTCGTTCTGACCCAATCGACCGATGGCGGCGTTGATACATTCGTGAAGAAAAAGAAACAGAGCCTATTCGTCCATTTTCAAGGCCATCCCGAGTATGGTGCCGAGACCTTACTAAAAGAATATAGAAGAGATATAAGGCGATTCCTCCGAAAAGAACGAGAGACTTACCCGTCGATGCCGAAGGGTTACTTCGACGCGGCCGGAGAGCGGCTTATGACCGATTTTCGCCAGCTCTTACTGGCCGACCGAGACAAAAAAGAAGAATTAATGGAACGTTTCCCCGACACCGCCGTCGCGGCAACACTACAGAGAACCTGGCACTCTACCGCCAAGACGATTTACCGCAATTGGCTGGGTTACATAGTCTCGAGAAAAATGGAGATCTCAAAACCGTCAGCAGTGACGGCTGTTCACGCAAACATTCAGCGAAAATCAATAGCCTCACAAGGAGGTATCTCGCGTAACTGAAAGTTGTAATCTATTTTCCAGCCAAAGTTTATAATTCACAAACGTTCAAGTCTTCGGCTATACTTCTCCATTCTCGAGCGAGGAGCGAACCTCGAATGATCTCAGCTTGCTGTGTGCGCCCCATAAACTTCCAGTGAGGCAGGGAATATGTTAATGGTAGTGCGCCGACCCGTAGAACAGTTGATGTTCTTCCCGGACAGACACAAGACGTTTTTCGACCCTAACTCGTTCTCCTGGGTGGCCTCGGTCGAGGCCGAATGGGGAGTGGTTCGTAAAGAACTGGACGCGCTTCTCACGCGCCGGGAAGAAATTCCGAATTTCCAGGATCTTTCGGACGCGCAAAAGCACCTGACAGAAGGTGATCAGTGGAAGACGTTCTGGCTTTACGCCTACGGCAAAAAAGCCGAAGAGAATTGTTCACGATGTCCCGAGACGGTGCGAGTTTTGCAGAAAATTCCGGGCATGACGTTAGCCATGTTCTCCATTCTGGCGCCGAAGAAGCACATCCCCGAACACCGCGGATTGTGGAAGGGTGTACTTCGCTATCACCTGGGGTTGATTGTTCCTAAGCCGGCAGGGAGTTCAAGAATCAGGGTTGGGAAAGACATCCGATGCTGGGAAGAAGGTAAGAGCATGATTTTCGACGACAGCCATCCGCATGAAGTCTGGAACGACTGCGACTCCCAGCGCATCGTTTTGTTTGTCAACGTCGAACGCCCGCTGCCGTTCCCCCTGGCAGCAATCAATCGCGCGATCATCTGGATTATCGCCAGATCGCCAAGTGTCGCGGAACCGATGGACCGCATACGGAACTTTGCCATCGCCTCCACCAAACCGGCCGATCCCGGCGATAAAGGCGTCGCCGCCTAACTACCGCAAGACGCACTCGCAAGCTCACTGCGACATTTTCCCAATGACCCTTCCGGAGCGCATCTGCGACGTAATCAGACCTTGGCTCGAACATTCTTCAGAACGCCTGGCGCTCGTGGAGGCCTCCGGCACGTGGACCTATCGACAGCTCTCCACCGCCGTTTCCGACACCGGACGCTGGTTTCTCGACTTAGGTATCCGCCCCGGCGACCGCGTCATGATCGTCTGCGAGAACTGCCGGGCATTAGTTGCGATCCTGTTAGCGCTCGCCGCCATCGATGCATGGCCGGTACTCGTCAATTCCCGTCTCTCGGCACGCGAAATCGACGAGATTCGCGCACACTCTGGAGCTCGCCGCGTAATCTACACCACCAGCGTTTCGCCGCAAGCGCGGGAGCACGCCAAGCGACATGGTGCGTCAATCCAGGATGCCGCCGGGCTCGGGCCGCTTGCCATTGGCCCGCTCAACGAAGCCGTCGATCCCGAATCCGTCGACAACAATCCTGCGCAACGTGTAGCCGCGCTGATTTATACCTCTGGCACAACTGGCCTTCCTAAAGGCGTTATGCTGACGCACCGCAACCTTCTCTTCGTCGCTGTGGTGTCGGCAAAAATCCGCTCCCTCACTCCAGACGACCGACTCTATGGCGTCCTGCCCATAACGCACGCCGTCGGTCTTTCCGTTGTCCTCTTGGGTTCCCTGCTGAGCGGAGCGACGCTCTATTTGGTGTCACGTTTCGACCCCGTAGCGACCCTAGCCACACTGGAGAAAGAGCGCCTGACGGTCATGCTGGGCGCGCCCTCGATGTTCTCTCTTATCGCCGACTACGCCAAATTAAAAGGCTTGCAATCGTTAAAATTTCCCAGCCTTCGCATCATTTCCTCTTCCGGCGCGCCGCTTCAACCCGCGGTCAAGTCGAGAGTCGAAAGTCTGTTTGGCACAACGCTCTACAACGGATATGGCATCACCGAGTGTTCTCCCAACATTTCCCAAGCCGTAGTAGGAGAACATCGCACCGACACCTCCGTCGGCAAAATCCTCCCGGGCGTCGAAGTTGAGCTAGTCGGACCCGATGGGAAGCCCGTGCCCGAAGGAGAAGTCGGAGAGTTATGGGTGCGCGGTCCGAATGTAATGAAAGGTTATTATCATGCGCCCGAAGAAACGGCCGCCGCCATCAATTCCGAAGGATGGTTCAACACCCGCGATCTGGTCCGCTTGGAAAACGGATATCTCTTCATCATTGGCCGCACTAAAGAACTGATCATCCGCTTCGGCGAGAATGTCTACCCGGCCGAGGTCGAAGCCGTGCTAAACACACATTCCGCAGTCGCCCGCTCAGCAGTCATTGGTCGCACCGTAGAAGGAACTCAAGGCGGCGAGGAAGTGATTGCCTACGTACAGCTAGCGCCGTCCGCAAACGCATCGGAGAGCGACTTAGCGCAGCACGCCGCCCAGCACCTCGCCCCCTACAAGCGGCCATCGCAAATAATTCTGGTCCAGTCAATGCCCTTAACTCCAACCGGAAAAGTTGCCAAGGCCGATCTAGTCAGGATGGCCCCCGTCACTCCCACAGCGTAACGGCGTCAGCCGCAGACCCTGCCTTTCTTACAGCGGCACCTCAATCAGCGTCGGTCCCTCGCCCTCCAACCCCGCCTGTAGAGCCTTCCCGAACGCATCCAGCGAATTCACCCGGACGCCGGGCACTCCCATTCCCTTTGCCATGAGTATCCAGTCGAGATCCGGACGTCCGATCTCGAACATAGCTGCGGCGCGAGGTCCCGGATCCCCGGCGTTCAAATAGGAAAACTCTCGCTTCAGCACCGCATAATCCCTGTTGGCGAAGACCACCGTAGTCACGTTCAGACCTTCCCGCGCCATAGTCCACAGAGCCTGCAGTGTGTACATTCCGCTACCATCGGCACTCAGGCACAAAACACGCCGATCGGGGCAGGCCACCGCTGCGCCCACCGCCAGTGGCAAGGCAATTCCGATTGATCCACCGGTGTTCCCTAGCCAATTATGCGGAGGTACTCCCTTAGTTGCGGCCATTAATCCTCGGCCCGACGTCATCGACTCGTCGACCACAATGGTGTTTTCCGGCAGCAGAGCTCCGACAGCCGCGGCAAGTCCCGGCAGGGTGATCTCCCCGCTTGGCATCGGTGGGCGCTCCGCTTTTTCCGCCGTTACTCCTTCAGCTCCTATCGACAGGGCTGCGGCGAGTCCATCGAGCGCACCAACATAATCTTCGCCCGGCTTCGCCAGTGTGTAGATCGCACAGTCTGGCGAACTGAACACACTGCTCTTTCCCGGGTAGGCAAAATACGCGACTGGAGCCTGCGCCCCTACCAGAATCAGCTGACGAAATTCCTTAAACTGCTCGATTCCCTGCTCAAGAACATACTGGACACGATCCACCCGCGGAAGTCCTGCGCCGCGTTGCAGACGAGCAAGCGGATACGGAGTTAGCAGCTTCGACCCAGTAGCTGTCGCGATGCACCCGGCTACGATAAGCCCCTTACCATAGAGCGCATCTCCGGCGATTAGAATCGCGCTTCGCAAACCTGACCGGAGCATCTTGGCGGCACGTTCGATGGTCTCAACTTTCGGCAATCGAGGTTCAGGAACCGCCGGAATGGCCCCCACTGCACCTCCCTCGCTCCAGCCGACATCGGCCGGCACGATCAGCGTGGCAATCTGCCCCGGCGCTGTACGGGCAGCCGAAATTGCCTCTGCAGCGTCGCGGCCTATTTCGGAAGGCGCGCGAGATGTTCGTACCCACTTGGAATAAGGCCGAGCAATCCCCTCTACGTCAGAAGTGAGAGGCGTGTCATATTGCAGGTGTGAAGTAGCATGCTGCCCCACCAGATTGACGATCGGTACCTGTGCCCGGCTCGCATTGTGCAGATTTGCGAGGCCATTGGCCAACCCCGGACCGAGATGAAGCAGAGTGCACGCCGGTTTCTCCGTCATGCGCGCATAGCCGTCTGCAGCTCCCGTGACGACGCCTTCAAAGAGCCCAAGCACACACCGTATTTCCTTGATTCGGTCGAGCGCGGCAACAATGTGGATTTCAGAGGTACCCGGGTTTGCGAAGCAGCTATCCACGCCGCCGTCCGCCAGCGTGCGCACCAGGCTTTCAGCGCCGTTCATTTCGATTTTCCATGGTTTGATGTGGAGGTTGACTCTGGCTCAATGAGTATATCTAACGGTCGAAGAGGTAAGTGCTCACCTGCGGCCGACATTCCGCTGATTGTTTCTCGCGTGTTGGGCTTTATAAGTTTCCCCGATCTAATTGACGGTCTGCACAACCGATCCTGAACTTCCACTGATGTTGGAAGTCTCGTTGTAAGTAGCCGTAATCGTGGTCGTCCCGGGAGGCAAAGCGGATGTGGTCAGGCTGGCTTTTCCCCCCATCACATCGACCGTACCCAGCGTAGTCGTTCCCGCCGTGAACGTGACTGTGCCAACTCGTACCACGGCTACGGTTGGAGAACTGACCGTTGCCCTGAACTTTACATTTTGTCCCGCAGCCGACGGGTTGAGCAAAGACGTGAGTGTCGTCGTGGTTAACGCCTGACTGACAACGTGACTGAATGTTTCCGAAGTGCTTTTGCTATTTAAGGCATCGCCATTGTATGTAACGGTTATCAAGATCGTGTATGCGGGCAAATTCGTCTTTGTTAGGGTTGCGAATCCATTCACCAGTGGAGCCGTACCCAATGAAAACGGTCCGTTCATGAAAGTGACCGTCCCCGTGGGCTCATTTGGCCCTGCGGAATGGACCGCGCAAGTTAGATTGACGGCCTGTCCGTAAATCGACGGATTAGGGTCAGCGCCGAGACTATTGATGGAAGTCGCAAACTTGTCAACGACCTGCTGCACTACCTGGGACGTCTTCGCCGCATAGTTATCGTCGCCAGAATAGACGGCGTCAATTGGGAAGGCTCCGAGCGTCGTGAATGTGGTGGTCAAGTTCGCCTGTCCGTTCGCCAGCGGCACCGTGCCCAGAATTGTTGCCCCTCGTTTGAAGGTTACCGAACCGGTTGGCAGAGTCGGGCTGGCCCATACGACGGCCGTGTACGTCACAGGCTGGTCTATCGTTGCAGGATTTCCCCCAGAGGCCACCGTTATCGTAACTCCAGGTTGGACTGGCTTCTGCAACAGAATGGAGATCGTGTTGTCAGACGAATTCGCTACTGCAAGATCGAGGCGACCGTCCCCATTGAAATCTGCAATGGCAACTCCGTAAGGAGCATAGTTCATCGCTTCGACCAATGCAGGGCGAAATGTGCCATCCCCGTTGCCCAGAAGTATTGAAATTATGTTCCCTGCGCTAAAGAATACCAAGTCGAGCTTTCCATCTCCATTCAAATCGGCCGCAGTCACGAAGTCAGAGGGTTGGAGGAGCGCCGGTTCTCCGCTTACCTGGGTGAAGGTTCCATCCCCCTTGCCCAAGAGTACCGTAAGAGCAGTGGAGCCGGAATCGGCAAAAGCCAGGTCAAGGATGCCATCGCCGTTGAAATCGCCAGTGGTTACCGAAACCGGCGAAACCAGTGTGGTGGCGGGTTGGGTGGGGGCTTCGACGAAGCTTCCATCTCCAACGCCCAGCAGGATCACTGGCTCGGTGGGCCCGACGAATCCGGAGTTGACGACGCCACCTAACAGCACCAGATCCAGTATCCCGTCACGATTGAAATCCCCGGTTATGAAACCGCTTCCCGCCAAGGCCAAGCTGCTGCAACAGGCGCCCGCGAAGGTGAAACCGTCGCTGCTGCCGAAATAAACCGGGGCACCGGGGTAAGTGGGGTCACCAGACGGGTAAATAAAGTCCAGATAACCTCCGCGGTTGAAATCGCCGAAGGCAGGTAGATTCACTGTACCGGTGTCAGAAAGCTCTATTGTCTGCTCAATAGCAAGGGTTCCATCGCCGGCGCCATCGAAGAACGTGATTTCGGCATTCTCCCCCCCAGCCCATTCACCCGCCACGTCTAGTTTGCCATCCTTATTAAAGTCCGCAGCCGCGAGGTAGGGCAATCCCACGCTTTCCCGGCCTGGGAAACAACTAGTCGATGCTGTCGAGAAGCTACCGGCGCCATTTCCCAACAGAATTGACAGTGTTCCGACCCCTGCGTAGGGATAACACAGCGCATCGGGCTGATCTTGGTTGACAACCGCCAAGTCAGGGATTCCGTCATTATTGAAGTCCCCGACAACAATGCCACCTGGATTAAGCCCCACAGGGACCCTTGAAGTGGCGAAGCCAACGGATGATGTAGGGACCGTGACCGTGAAAAATGCGGGGTTGGACGTTCCTCCGCCGGGAGCGGGGCTCGAGACAGTGATTGTAGCCGTGCTAGCGGAAGCCAGATCGAAGCTAGGAATCTCGGCCTGTAGTCTGTCAACATTCACAAATGTTGTATTTAGCGGGACACCATTCCAGTTCACAACCGAGTCGGAGGCGAATCCCGTGCCGTTCACGGTTAAAGTCAACCCCGGCGAACCCGGCTCAACGCTGGAAGGCACAAGAGGCTGGTTAACAAACGGTACCGGATTGACCGATTGGGCAACAAGAATTGCAGGCAGGATGCAAGTAGCGACGACGCTGAACCAGCAAACGAAGTAGGCGGGCTTCATAGGTTCCTTCCGTCGGACCAGGATCCGGTGGAAAAGCCTCAATCTCGCCACGACCAAGGGAGGGAGTACTCGCGGCAGTCGAGAATCCAGAGATTATCCTCGGATGGCCGCCGACGGTCAATAACTTTGACAATTATTTGGGTCTTGAATCTCAAATCATATGAGAATGCCATCTTCCGTGAGCAACCCTGGAAAACCTCAAGGCGCTTCCCCGAGGTTTTTCATGGCTTGGTTTTCGGAACCTTGAGGACAGAAACAGTCAAGATTGAGTTCTTGAGGGCCTTGCGCTATTTCTTGGCGGCCAGATCATGCTGAGCCGCAGCGCGCAGTCTCGCTGCGAGGGATGCGATTCGCCATTAGCATCCGCTCAAACAGACTTCAAGAAAGAATGAGGAATGTTTTCACTTTCCCGCCGCACTGGGAGTAAGATGAAACCCGTGTAACCTAGGGGCCGGTCTGGAGATCGAGGCGGCCCGTCCATGGACTGTGCAAGCAGGGGGTCGCGCAATGAGCCACACCGTTCGTCTGCGCCTAATTGGAAGAATCACTTACTACCTTGGTTGGGTCGCATTGCTATGCGGAGGCTTGCTGCAGCTCAACATTGCAAGAACGCTGTTCCTCGCCTTGAATCTCACGAAGCGGAATCTGTTTGAAGCTAGTGTAATTTGCTTCTTAATCTGCATCGCTTCGGAGCTCCGCGCCCACGCCTTGCCAGCGACGAACTGAGAACCACGGCGTAGGCGCTGCCCCGGAGATGTCTGACCGTCAATGCACGACAGCGCTCAAGCCCGTGGGAGGGTTAGGAGCACCCGAAGTGCTGGCAGCCCCATAGCAGCTGTTGGCATTAAACGTCAACGGTCCAGTCGTGACCCCATTGGGGGCGCCGAGCATCACGTTGAGGTAGCAGTCCATTGCCGGATTGCTGTTAACTAAGCCGGATGCGGCCGTGGCGCTTGTCCCACCAGTGCATTGCGAGCTGCTTTCTACCAGCGCCCCCTTATAGGTTCCGCTCGTGCAGATTAGAAGATTGCCAGACGTTATATCTGGCCCGATCAACGGCCAAGGCTTGCCACTCGGCCACCAGTTCGGAGTAGACGAGTAATAAAAAGATGCCGGGAGCGCGTGACTGGAAGGGCAGGGATTCGAGAACGCGCTCTGCACGCCGCTCAAGGAAGTCGGCACCTCTGAGCAATTGAAGCGAGGAGAATCGAATCCCGTCGCTGAATCGGCGTTGCCCCACAACAATAGCGTCTGCGCAACGACTGGGTCGTTGGGCACTGGCCCATTCCCGTAGCCCACGCCCAATACGTTCGTATTCGTGGCCGTCCCTGAATTGTAGACCGTATTCACGCCTGAGGCCCCTAAGACGTTCCCGATCAAATTGTAGAATCGGTGATAGGAATAAATCTGCACCGTCGTCGTGCCACCGCTGCACGCCGCATACGTCGCATTGGCGAAAGGCGAACCGCTCGACCAGCACAGCGGATTCGCGTTCTGCGAGAAGTAATTACGGAAGTCTGTAAGCAGATTCGCAGTCCCGTGGATGTTGTCCCCGGTGTGCCCGTTCGAGATATTTCCTTCAGAAAGGTTCGTGTCTATCCCGCCAGCGTGGTCGCCGCGGCTCGGTACGTTGTAGTCATTTCCACTCGACGGTGAATAGTAATTGTTGACGGTAAAGTTGTAGCCCCACACCGTCCCGCTGGAAGTGCCATTGTCAATCATCGGAGTGACCACGGCGTGAAAGATATTATTCTCCACCAGGCCATCGGAGCAGGAATAACATTCGACGCCATAGCTGCTGGTGATGGTGTTTTGCGTTAGGAAAAAATAGGAATCGCGTATCGTATTCTGCAGCGTGTATTCCCAATTGATGTGCGCTTCACCACCATTGATGCTCGTTACGCCCTTCACCCAGCAACCGGAGCAATTGTATACTTCAATGCTTACTCCGTTAGAGATGTTCGCGGTGTTGATCTGCAAAGCCTCTATGCCGTCGGCTAAAACGGGATTCGTGGCCCACCAAGCCGACATCGAGTTGCCGGTTGACCAATTCGGCATGTGCAACCCAGGGGAAATCGAGATGTTTGAGCCGCTTGAGCAGGCATGACCAACAGCGGTCGAACCATCGCACTGCGTTACGGTGACTATCTGCTGCTGCGAATAGCACCCGGCGGCGGTGTTCGTGCTTGAACAGCGCGACCCGTTTGCGCCGCCGTCAAGGCTGTAAGGGCCCCCGCTGCCCGGAGCTTTGTATGGTCCCGTATAAGCTTCGCCAGCCCCAATCACCAGGATTCCTCCGTTATCCGTCAAGGAGTCCTGTTGGTCGATGATTATCGGATTGCCGACTACCAGGTTCGGCACCGAGGCGAGCGTAATGGTAGTCGAACCCGCGCCGACGGCACCGCTGACAGCCACCGGGCCGTTGCTCGGACGGCCTTTCCAGTTACCATCGGATGACGCCATGGCGATGCTGGATGCTACCGAGCCGTAGCATCCCGAAGCAGTGGTTGGGGCTAGGATCGTCTGGTCGGCCCCGGCTCCACGTAGCGTCACATTGGAGGCCGTCATGCAAATGCCGGCCGTCACGTTGGTATAGGTGCCGGCGGCAAGATACACCACGCCGCCGCCACTCTTGCCGCAACTGGCAATCGCACTGTTGATCTGAGCTGTGGTCGCAGTGGAAGTCAAGCTACTGCAGATATTCGTGCGGTTCGGAATCCCTCCTACAACTCCCGGATTCCACGTGGTTGCGCGGCTGGAAGCAAGGATGCCAGCCCACGGTGGTGTTTGTGAGAACATAGCCGAGGCCGACAGTAGAAGAAATAAAATTAGAATAAACCTGACTAGCCATAGATATTGCACTCGCATTGGCGTACCTCTTGGGGGAATAGAAATCCTTTGCGTTCTTTCCAGTTACGCACAAGCAGCCATCGAACTCAAGACTCGAAAGTACACTAGTCTTCCGCAAAACGAGTGGTCTTTAGGGCGTAGCTCCAGCGCTGTTTCCAAAATCTGCTGACTTTGCCGAAGGAGTTGAACCGGAAAGAGAGGTGGCGGAAGGCGTTTAACCGTGGACTGTCCAAGTCAGTGTTTGCGGGCTGGCCCTGCCAGATAGGAGCCCACCGCCCGGTGCGCTAACCTTTCCGCATTGGCGCCGCCGTAAGCGCCGCGCCGTCGCGCTGGCATCCATACTGACCTCATCCTCCCGAAGAGGAGACCATACTTGACCAGGCAACGTCCCAAAGCAGCAAGAAAATAAGACGCAAACTTTTCTTATTCAAGAGAATCCGCTGTTATTGCCCAGTAATACTTGCCAGCTGCAGAGATGCCAATGGAGTTCGTAATCTTACTCTGTGTGGTATTGATAATCTGATATTCGCAAGCGGTATCGCCACCCGTTCCACCATTTGAAGTAGTGGCCAGAATGCCCTTCGTTCCGCCCATCGCTCCCGCGTTCCACGTCAAGGTATTATGCGCATAAGTTGCGCAAGTGAGAAGCACCTCATTCGCACCCGTGGTGCTATAAGCATTGGACGTATAAGTTGCCGATGAGCATGCGCCGACGCAAGCATGGGGCGACGTCTCCCCGTCAACCGCACCGATAAGATTGCGGAACTGCATTGCGACAACGGAAATATACTGATCGTTGGCCGAGAAATTACAAGTTATTGTGTCCGATGACTGTGACCAGGCAGCGTGCGTATGATAAATCGCAAGATATGCTCCGCCGCCGGTAACTTCTACAGGAGCATGGACCTGGGTAAAAGAATTTCCCGCGGTATCTGTAACCGAGCTGCTGCGGCCGAGCTTGCTGCGACAGGCAACCCACAGGTCGTCGCCTATCGAAACATCCAGAGCAGAACTGCTCGCAATGGAGAGATATTCTGCGCCGGATTGATTGGTGCCGGAAGCCGATGCGACAAACGTTGGAGTGCCACTGCTGGAGGCTTGGAAGTTCGCCGTAACGCTTACGGGTACGTTCACGGTGACCGTGGTTGAGGCGCTGCTCGGGTTCGCTACCGGGCCAGTCCAGCCGCTGAAGGCGTAGCCCGAGCTCGGAGTGGCCGACAAATTCACCACCGTGCCTGCGGCATAGGAGTTGCCCGAAGCCAGCGAGACTGTCCCGCCATTGCTCGGACTCGCCGCTGTCGTCAATGGATAGGACGCATCCGTGCTCTCATTGGCCCAGAACAGTGGGTTGGTGCCCTGAGTCCAATTCAGCATCAGATTCTGGAAATAGGTCGTCGTCCCGCTGTTACTTCCAACTTGGGCATTACCAATGTACACCGAACCTAAGTGCCCTCCCGTAATTCCGGCAACGGTGGTGTTTCCAAACAGGTTTCCGTCGGTTGTGTATACGTACAGCGACTCTACTCCGGAAACCATATTGTAGTTGAGCGAGAAGAAATAGGTCGTTTGCGGTGTAATCGGTATGCAAGACGAGTGCGAAACGCCGCTTGCATTGGACTCTATTCTGACCCCATATTCTCCAAACACCGGGCAGGAAGGATTTAATTGCAAAGCAGCGTAGTGTCCGCCGGTATCCGAGACTGTCAGTATGTCCCAGTCGCTGCCGTTGGGTTGCGCCGGGGGGCCCAGCGCGATGCAGGCCGCCGCCGAAATATTTTGCGCGCTGGAGCCTTTGAACGATAATGTCTCGCTGGTTTCAGGGTCAGCATCGTTGTGGCCGATGCTGTTATAACTCAGCGACCCGGCTGCATAAGTAGGCCCCCCGTTGTTCAGCGAAACGTCTCCCAGGTTTGTACAGGCCCCCTGGTTTGCTCCAACTGCAAAGGCAGACGATGGCTGGCTCCACGTGCAGTTCGTTCCCAACGTGCAACTGTCGCTCACCGTGCCAGCAGTTAGAATGCTGGACGTAAGTGCCGTGCCCGGACTACTAGTGTCCATCGTAACAAGTAGGTCCACGGCAAGCGCGGTAGTGCTTTGGAAGTTCGCCGTAACGTTTGCGGGCGCGTTCATGGTGACGGTGGTTGAGGCGCTGCTCGGGTTCGCTACCGGGCCTGTCCAGCCGCTGAAGGCGTAGCCCGAGTTCGCTGTGGCCGACAAGTTCACCACCGTGCCCGCGCCATAGTAACCGCTCGAAGCCGGCGACACTGTTCCCCCGCCGCTCGGACTCACGCCAGGGGTGAGTAAATACGAGGTCGTAAACGAGGCCGTGTACGTGGTCGTGGTCGATGGGGCCGTCACTGAATGCGCAATCGTTCCGCCATCCGACCAGCCCGAGAACGCATACTCTGTGCCGGCGATGGGCGTCTGCGGAGAGGTAGTGGCCAGCGTATGGCTGGTGCCGATCGTCCAAGTCAGCGTTTGCGGACTGGTGTAGGTGGTGCCGTCCACCGTGAACGACGGCCCGGCAGGACTGGCGCCGACCGTAACCTGCACGGCATTGCTTTGGAAGTTCGCCGTAACGTTCGCGGGCGCATTCATGGTGACGGTGGTTGAGGCGCTGCTCGGGTTCGCTACCGGGCCTGTCCACCCGCTGAAGGCGTAGCCCGAGTTCGCTGTGGCCGATAAGTTCACCACCGTGCCCGCGGCATAGTAACCGCTCGAAGCCGGCGACACTGTTCCCCCGCCGCTCGGACTCACGCCAGGGGTGAGCAAATACGAGGTCGTAAACGAGGCCGTGTACGTGGTCGTGGTCGATGGGGCCGTCACCGTGTGCGCAATCGCTCCCCCATCCGACCAGCCCGAGAACGCGTACTCTGTGCCAGCGATGGGCGTCTGCGGAGAAGTAGTGGCCAGCGTATGGCTGGTGCCGATCGTCCAAGTCAGCGTTTGCGGACTGGTGTAGGTGGTGCCGTCCACCGTGAATGACGGCCCGGCAGGACTGGCGCCCACCGTAACCTGCACGGCATTGCTTTGGAAGTTCGCCGTAACGTTCGCGGGCGCATTCATGGTAACGGTGGTTGAGGCACTGCTCGGGTTCGCTACCGGGCCTGTCCAGCCGCTGAAGGCGTAGCCCGAGTTCGGCGTGGCCGACAAACTCACAACTGTTCCCGCAACATAAGAATTGCCCGAAGCCGGCGAGACTGTCCCGCCATTGCTCGGACTCGCCGCTGTCGTCAATTGATAGGACGTGCCGCTACTCTCATTGGTCCAGAACAGCGGGTTCGGGCCCTGTGTCCAGTTCAGCATCAGATTCTGGAAATAGGTCGTCGTCCCGCTATTGGTGCCAAGCTCGTTGTTGCCCATCCAAACTTGGTAAAAGGTGCCCGCCTTGACGGCTGCCACTTGAGCGCTTCCGTCGGCATTGCACGCGCTTTCTCCCGCAGTGCCGCTCCCAGCAAGGCAGGGAATCGGCACGCCCTCGGCAGTGTAGGCATAAAGCGTTCCCGTTCCCGCGCTCATGTTGTAGTTCACGGAAAAAAAGTATGTGCCCTGTGCCGTTAGTGGAATACAAGTAGAGTGGTAAGGATAATTCTCTGCCTCTAGCCGGACGCCATAGATTGCTGCGGTGGTGTTCCCGCACTCTGGGTTGAATTGCAGGGCGACGAAATTCCCAAGATTGTTCCAAAGGAGAAGCATGTCCCAGTCGGTGCCATTACGTTGGACGGGCGGCCCGAGGGTTATACAAACGGAGGCGGAGACGTTCGTTGCCGTCGCGGGAGTTCCACTGAAAGTCAACTCCTCATTGGTGTTGTGGTCGGCATCGTTGTGGGCGACATTGTTGTAATTTAGCGTTTGTGATGCGTAGGTTGAACCACCGTTGACGGCCACCGCGCCAAGGTTTGAGCATAATCCCTGGTTCGCCCCGACCGTGAACGCTCCGTTTCCCTGAGGAGTTCCCCAAGTGCAGCTTTTTCCTGGGATACAACTTGTCCCGACGATGGTTCCCGAGGTGAGAATGCTCGAACGTCAAGGCCGTCCCCGGTGTGCTCGTGTTCATATCGACGAGCATATCCACGGGAAGTGTTGACCAGGTTTGGCCAAAGCAAACCGAGCAGGTCAAACACAAAGCGCTAAGAACCGAGGATATAATTGCAACCAATGCGCGCTTACGTATCACGTGTATGTCCCTTCGCATCAGCTCGGTTCGACTCAGTGTGCGCTGAGTCGCGACGGGCATGAACTGCTCTGGGGGAGGGCGACAAATGACTGCATCCCAATTTGCGCATAATGTCACTGAGATTCGTTACGATCTACGGCGATCGCCAAGAACCGCTGCGCAACGCCAGACGGTCCATGAAGATCCAATCGGTGACGCCGCGACGGCGCAACAAACCGGCAAATCGCGAACTGTCACTTTTATAGCGCATTCCCAAACTAAGTCAAGCAAAATTGACCTATTGGAGAAACTCCAGAGAAGGTTTTTGCTCTTGGAGCCTCATGAAATGCCTGGCCAATCATGCCAACTTACCCATAAGTTCAAAAAGGGAAATGCGACGTAAAAACCTTGCGCTCTTAATGCAGAATATCGGTATGGGCAGCGATGAACAGGTCAGCAATGGCAATGCAGAAAAATACTGGACACAAAGTAAGTGAGATTACGACCTAGTAAAGTCAGTTCATAACGACCGCAGAAAATTCAAAATATCCTGAATCTGAGAAGAACTCAGCAACTCGAAATTGCGGATTACTCCGTCTGCTTCCGAACGGCAATTTTTCACCTCGACGGCCTCGCCATGTTGTCCTTCGCAGCCCGCACTTTTATGGTCCAGGATCGCCTGCAACAAATCAGCTGCACGCCCGTCGTGCATAAAAAATAGACGCTGCCCAACGCCCCACAGCGGAGCCGTCCGAAACTGATCCGGCCCCGCAATGCCTTGATAAATACCATCCGCCAGCCCCGAGCCCATGTGATGCAGCGCAAAATCCGAATAAGGGTGATAAGTCACGCCACTCATGCCGGTATAAACTGACGCTCCGCTAGTTAATGAAGCTGAGTGGCATAAAACGCATCCGACCTGTTCAAATAACTTTGCGCCATTCTCAGTCGATTGCGTCGGGGGCGCCGGTTTCGCCGGCGCCGAGAGCCGAATAAACATCGCAAAATTTACGATGTCCGATGCCATCTCCGACGCAGTTCCGGCCACCGTACCCGAATTCGCACTCCGCGGATTAGGATTCAGAATACTGCCTCGAGTCTTCAGGCGTGCTATTGAAAACACAACCTGCCGCCGCCTCGCGCTCATTCGGAAACAGCTCGTTCGATACGCCTTCTTCGACGCTCGCTGCCTCGCCCGCGAACATGAGCAACGATTTGTTATGCGCCTTCCAGCCGAAGCGCATGATTGTGCCATCATTGGCGCTGATGTTAAAAGTACCGCCGATGCCAAGTTTCGACCGCGCGGCGGCCGTTGCCTCCAGGTTCGCTCGCAGGGTCGCGTCCGATGTGTTCTCGACCAGTCCCAAACCGAATAGAGGCGTCGGAATACGCAAAGCCACGTTGTTGTCTGCCGTCTGCCTCGCAAAATCCGGCTGTTTCAAATTGCAACCCTTCGCATCCGTGCGCCCGGCAATCGTATACAACCCGTGCACATCTCCGTCGAACGATCCATCCGCTTTCCGTACGAATCGAGCCACCAACACCGGGCCATTAGCGTTGATAAAAGAAGGTACAGAGTTGGTGGCTCCATCCAACGTAGCCAGGGCGACCTGCGGATTCGCGTGTGGTTCCTCGGGGCTCGTCACTCCCGGACTGCTGCCACCAATCGACGGTTGCGCATGGCACATGGCGCAACTGTTGCCATTGAACGTCGGCCCCAGACCTTTTCCTTTTTCGATGGTTCCCGACACCGACACCGGCTTCACGAATCGCAGAAATGCCTGGCCGTAAAGCGACCGTTCGTTAGCATTCAATGTCGGATGAGGAAAGCCTGCACCAGGTGCGCCCGCCCGCGGCCCCGGGTCTTTTTGTGCCCACGATGCGAGCGCCGCCATCGAAAAACAAAGAATAGCTGCGACCCTAAGTATCCCCATTAGTTCTCTGTATAGCCTAGTCACCGGCGAAGTTCGCAACCTCCAGCAAAAGAAATGCCGACATCCCCGGTTCAGGGAATGTCGGCGATTGATGGCCGAAAATTTTGACTACGGCGTAACCTCGAAGACGACACCCTTGTTCTTGCTGCCTCCGTACTTGGTGGTCCCGTAGAGTTTGCCCTGATTCAACACCAGATTGCTGAACGAGTAGAGCCCATCCTCGCCGCCGGTGAAAGTGTAAAGCAGCGTGTAGTCCCAACCCCCACCCGAAGGCGTCAGCTCATACACCGTTCCGGAATTGTAATCGCCGTCGCAATGGGTCGTGCCATAAAGTTTGCCTGAGGATGAATCCAGAACGACATTGCGAAAACTTCCCGAGATGCCCCACCCCGGCACGCTCTGGATAGCTGTGAAGTTCCAGCCGCCATCCGAAGGCGTCAATTCGAAAATTGTCCCGCCGCCATTATTGCCGCCCTCTGTGGCGGCGCCATAGAATTTCCCCGACGGACCGGCAATCAGGCCGGCATAAGGCACCGCTCCGTCGTCTCCATCCTGAAAATCATGGATGGTGGTTTCTGTCCACGAGGTTCCTGAAACCAGTTGAAAGACAGTACCAAACCCATAAGCGCCACCAGCCGAAGTCGTGCCATAGAGATTACCGGCGTCCAAACTGACGCCCCCCACGGGAATTTTGCCATCCGTCTCGGTACCGAAACTGTAGAGCACACTCTCGGTCCAAGCCAAGCCCTGCTTGCTCGGAGGTGACAACTCGAAAACTGTGCCGTTATTGTTCTTTCCGCCCGCTGATGTGGTGCCGTAGAGATTCCCGGCCGCGTCGATTGCCAAACCTGCCACCGGCTTTGCTCCGTCGGGATGCCCGCCAAAACTGTACAGCACCGTCTCAGCCGTCCCCGCGATCTTGAACACCGTCCCCTCATTATGAACGCCGCCCAATTCAGTCGTGCCATAGAGATTGCCGGCGCTGTCAAAGATCAAAAAACCTTGCGGGCTCGAACCGTCCTTTCCGCCCGTGAACGCGTGCAGCTCGGTCTTCACTCCGTTGGCGCTTATCTTGAAGACTAAGCCGTGTCCGGAAACGCCTGCACTGGCTGCGCCGTAAAGATTTCCTGCGGCATCCATTACCAGGCCGTTGAGCGGATCCGCACCATCGCTTCCGCCGGCAAAGTTGTGGACAACGCTGAAGCTCTGCGCATGCACCTGTGGGATTGCAATCAACATCAGCAGCATCGCAAAGCCAAATAGTTTGCCTACAGGGGTTATACGTTTGCCTTTCATAGTCCGTAATAAGCCTTTCGAGTCGAGAGTCAGGGGTCGGCTCGTTGGGGAAGAGACCTGACCAGATCAGCAAGAAGCTTCCTATACGTACCCGATGAAGTCAACAATATGTAGGGCTTCCCAAAGGAAATTCACAGTTCGAAGTGTAGAGATTTGCCACGCTCCAGAATTTTGCACGCGAAAAAGTATCAGAACGGAAAAGTCCTCCGAAAACGGACCGGATCGAAAAGCGACATCGTGTCGCGATGGCCACAGCCATCGCGACACGACTGACCTGCAATTATAGCTATTGATCAGTTTTCGGTGATCGTAAAGGTCTCCGTACTCTTGATTCCGCTGGCGTTGGTATAGGTGGCCACATAGGTGTTGGTGCCAAAACCCAATGGAATATTATTGATTTGACGCGATGTGGATGTGTATCCGTGGGGCCCAGTCCAACTCCATGAACCGCCCGTCAGCGGTTGCGGACCAAGGTCCACATGCGCGCCAAAACCGACGGTTACGCTGGCCGTCTGCTGCCAGCTTCCGCTGTTCACTTGGATATAGGGAACGACCGGAGTGGGCGCGCCGGTAACGGTTATCGTAAACGTCTCGGTGCTCTTGGCCCCGCTGGCATTGGTATAAGTAGCGACATAGGTGTTGGTGCCCGTACTCAGCGGAATGCTGTTAATCTGCCGTGAGGTCGATGTGTAGCCGTTCGGACCGGTCCAACTCCATGTGCCGGTGAGCGGTTGCGGCCCAAGATTCACAGTAGATCCGTAACTCACGGTTGCAGCGTTGGTCTGCTGCCAGCTTCCTCCATTCACCTGAATATAGGGAGTGATCGGGGTCGGAACGGCGATGGTATAAACTCCCATTGCGACGGCGCTGTTGTTGTAGCCGGCGGCCACCGCAATCGCTTCGATAGTCGTGGTCGCGCTCACTTGGATCGGCTCGCTCGCGCTGAAGACAGAAGACTTGGTCGTGGGCGTGGTGCCATTCGTGGTGTAGTAGATGACCGCGCCCGAGGTGTTGTCCGACAGCATGACCGACTGCGCTAGCGAGTAAGTTCCTGGCGCTGGGCTGAATGTCGGCGTCGCGGCAGTTGGTATCGCGGCGCTCAAGCCGATGGCAAGGAATGCCACTTGACGGTTGGACGGCAACTTCAAGCTGGCGACAGTCTTGCTCGCGTTCAGATTAAACGTATAGCCATAGAGTTTTACCGGCTGGGCGTCGACTGTGCCGTTGGAGAGAATGATGTTTGACGGCGCGACGACAACCGTCTCGCCAGGGTACCCTTGCGACACCCACCAGTCGCTTAGCGTCTGTGTGAACGTGCTCGTAGTTCCGTCCGTGTAAGTAACGACAAAGGTCTGGTTTGTCTGCGCACCATAGGAGCCCGCGCCCAGCAGGTAGAGGGAACCATAGAAGCCCGCCGGGAGCGCAATTGTCTCACTACTGACTCCATCCGGAGCATTCGCTGGCCCGAAGACAAAAGTCAGGCCCATATAAGTTGCCGAAGTGCCGAGAGTGCTGGAGTTATAAGCATCTCCGCTCTGCCCGTCAAAGCCGCCATTCTTAGCCCCCTTGCCCGCGGTCGCGATAGCATACACATTGTAGTAATTGGACAGATTGACCGCCGTGCCGCTGCCAGCCGTGATGGTGTAGGTTCCGCTCGCAACCGCGCTGTTGTTGTAGCCTGTGGCCACCGCTATCGCTTCGATCGTCGTCGTTGCGGTTACCTGAATCGGCGAACTCGAGCTATACACGGAAGACGTCGTCGGGCTGGGTGGCGTTCCGTTGGTGGTGTAGTAAATCACCGCGCCTGGAGTTGTGTCGGAGAGCATGACCGACTGCGCCGAGGTGTAACTTCCCGGCGCCGGACTGAAGGTCGGCATTGTAGCCGTCTGAGTTCCCGAGGACCCGAAGAAGTATGTGCCGGCCGCGATGGCGCTATTGTTATACCCACCGGCCACCGCAATCGCCTGAAGGGTAGTAGTCGAGCTCACGGGAATCGGAGTGCCGCTCGTATATACCGGAGAATTCGTGGTTGGCGTAACTCCGTTAGTCGTGTAATGAATGACCGCTCCTGCAGTCGTATCCGACAAAGTTACCGGTTGTGCTGTACCGAAGGCCCCTGGTTCAGGGCTGAATGTTGGCGTTGCGGCTACTGGATTCGTACCGACCGGGCCGTAAGTCGACTCGCCGATGCAGCTTACAATACCGCCAACGCCGGATTCATCGTAGGTGAATTCCTGCTCGGCTGCCCCGTTGTCCAGGACGCCAGTCAATGTAAATACGCTGTAACTGCCAGCGAAGCCACCCGTGACCGTCCCATCACTATTGACGGTGTAAGTCCCAGTGTAGGGGCTATCGCCATACCCACCGTTGTCGTAAGCATCCACACCCGAGATATTGCCATTGCCGTCAAAGGTCACCCAGTTGAGGTCGGTTTCGCTCCCTCCACAAGAGGCTGCATAGGTGCCAGCCATACTCGCGTTTGTATAGGGCGTTGCTGGCAGCTGAAGTTGGCTCTGTAAATCGATAGTGGCTTCCGCGGTGGTGTCGGTCTCGATGCCCGCTGCTTCGTTCCCGGCTTCGCTGACAGCGACAACGTAGGTCTGCGCGGTCGTCTGGCCCGCGAGGTTCAGCGTAATAGAGATCGTATTGTTGCTATTGACGGTGTACGTTCCTGTGGCCGTAGTATTGCCATATGTCGAGTTGATGCCACCGTTAATGTTCGTGGCCGTCAGCGTGCCCGAACCGTTGAAGTAGACCGAGCCCGAGAGGTATTTACCGCCGCCCCCGGATATCGCCGTTCCGCTCACCAGAAGGCCGTAGTACCCGGAAAGAGTTGTAGTGGTTGACAACTTGCCCACACACGCCAAAATGCCAGCGTCGCTTTCTTCGTAAATGTATTCGATCTCCGAGACCCCGTTGTCAATGACACCATTGAAACTGTAGGCGCTGTAGCTCCCTACCAGGCTACCCGAGAAGGTGCCATCCGAATTCACCGTGTAGCCGCCACTGTACGGGCTGCTCCCCTGTGTGCCGCCCACGTTGGAGACATCCAACCCCGAGACATCGCCCAGGCCGTCGAAGGTTACATAGTTGAGGTGGGAACCGCCGAAACAAGAGGCCGCATAGGTGCCGTTGAGGCTTGTGGCGTTGTACCCCGAGGTTAGATTCGTCAACTGCGATTGCAGATCGATGGTCGCCGCGAAACTTCCGTCACTCTCCAGGCCGCGCGCTTTGTAGCCCGATTCGCTGACGCCGATGGTATAGGTTTGCGCGGCCGTCTGCCCCGCAAGAGTCATCGTGACATCAAAGCTCCCGTCTGAATTCTGCCCATAAGTACCGGTAACACTGGTCGTAGCATACGAGCCGCTCGTGCCAAGAGTGATATTGCTGCCAGAAATATTGCAGTTGCCATCAAAATAAAGGGCGCCGGACTGATATTCCCCCCCGCCGTTCACCAGCATGCCGTACCAGCCCGAGAGGCTTGCGCCTCCCGTGCAGGTGGCCGCGTTGCAGAACACCGATACCAGCAATAGCATCAGAGCAACCGATGACGCGCGAGCGATAGTCTTATTCAAAGGAATCTCTCCTAGTCGTTTGCTGCATAACTTGCGGCTAAAATTCTGGGGGGGAACGCCTTAGTGACTAAAGGCGATGGTCTTAAGATACAAGATCAGATTGCAAAGTCAAGACCGGGACGATCAAAATCGCAAAAAAATCAGCCAGTGCTGCATAATTTTGCACAATCCCGGTACTCTCGTTCCCCGGGAATCGGGGATCGTCAGAGTGTCACTCTGTCAACTTCCCTTCGCCGACGCACGGGTTCGAAATTATGAAAATTCATTTTTTAAGGACTCATCCGAAGTGGAGTGGAGTTACCAAGGTAACTATCCAACCGCAGATTCTCCAAGATAACGCGAGAGCACCGACGCCAGCGCCTCGAAGTGCGTGGTCATAATTCCGAGATGATCGCCAGGCACGCTTTCCACCTCAAAACGCTTCGCCAGACCTGACCACACCGCGGCCGGATTGGCGGGAAAGTCTGTAACAATTTCCGCTCGCACAAAGTTTATTTTCCCCGGATAAAACCGCGGCTGATAACGTTCCAACGCGAGATGATCACTGTCCCGGAAGCGTTGCAGAACTGCCGCGGCAGAGGACTCGATTTCAGTTCGATAAGGCGGCGTCACTCCGAGCCACGACAATTTACCCGCAATCCACCGCCACGCCAGCCGCGTCGTCAGCCGTGTGCGTTGCCCAAGCGACAGGTAACTTATATATGGATACGAATCCAGCATAGCCAGCAACCCGATCTTTTCCCCTTGCTCAACCAACTGTTGCGCCATTTCCAGTGTGACCAGGCCGCCCAGCGAAAATCCGATCAGAAAATAGGGTCCGTGCGGTTGCACCTCCCTGACGGCATCGAGAGAGTATCGCGCCATATCTTCAATGCGGTCGAGTGGTTCCTCCACGCCGTCAATGCCCTTCGCCTGCATTCCATAAATGGCATTCCCCGTGCGAATGTGTTTCACGATCTGAAAAAAGTCCATGGCGCTGCCTCCCAAGCCATGGGCAATAAAAGCCGGTGGTTCCGAACCGGTCTTCAACTGAACCAGCGGCGGAATCCGCACGCTCGTGGGCTGCTCCAGCAGCGCCGCCAGCGAGGAAATCGTCGGAGCATGATAGATCACCACTGGCGGCAATTCTCTCCCGCATGCCAGCGCAACCTCATGGAACAGTTCCAGAGCCAGCGCCGAATCGCCGCCCAGATCAAAGAAGTTATCGTCGATGCCCACCGAAGGGAGTTGCAGCACACGTCGCCAAATGGGAGTCAGCACCTCGACCACCGTGGAAGTGGGCATCGGATTCAAGCTACACCGCACCGTGGTAGAGCATGATGTGGAAAAAATGCGCAATCAGCGTACTCGAAATCCACGTCCCACGCCCACGGATGGTCACGAATGCGCAAACGTCCAATAAAGTTCTCTTGCCTTCGTATAAAGCGGACCAAACGGCAGTGTGCGGCCACCGATCCGTGTCGCCGGGACAACTTTGGAATAGTTCCCGGTTGCGAAAATCTCATCCGCCGCTTCGAAATCTGCATAAGCGAGAGTTTTCTCCACCACACTCACCCCACTTTGCCGCAGCAACCCGATCACTCGTTGCCGTGTAATCCCGGCCAGAAATGTTCCGTTCGCCACCGGCGTAAAAACCACTCCATCCTTCGTCATGAAGATGTTGGAGGTCGCCAACTCGGCCACATTGCCCAGCATGTCGCAGACAATAGCGTTGTCAAAGCCCCGGGTCTGCGCCTCGAAAAGGCACCGCGCGTTATTGGGATAAAGGCATCCGCACTTCGCATCCACCGGCATGGTGTCGAGCGTCGGCCGTCGATAAGGAGACAGCGTAATCGAGAAGCCCTTTGGCGTGCGCATCGGAGCTTCGTAAATACACAGGCACCACTGCGTCGACTCGGGGTCGTGGTTCTGCACCCAGGGCCCTTCTTTTTCCGCCCAATACATGGGTCGAATGTAGAGCGCGGCCTGCTGATCGAATTTGCCGATTCCTTCCTTCGCGAGTTCGATCCACTTTTCGGGTGCGACCGCAGGTTTCAGGAAAAGCTTTTTCGCGGAGTCATTCACCCGCGCGCAGTGCAGATCAAGATCCGGGGTAACGCCCTCGAAAGCTCTGGCCCCGTCAAACACAAGCGAGCAAAGCCACGCGGCATGAGTGCGCGGCCCCATGATTCCTATGTTGCCCTCGTGCCATTCCCCCTGGAAGAATGTCCACGTTTTTGACCAACCGGTTCCGATCGCCAATCGATTCCTTCCTCGTTATCACACCAGCAAACTGTTTCGTAGCGCCGAATTTCTCTCGCATCCCAACAGATTCCTGTACGTTACGCCAAGGGAATTTCTGGAGTCAACCTCGAGTTAAGCAACCAGTTAGGGGAACTCTGATCTAGTGCTGGTTGATCCTGTGTGACCCCTGTGTCCTCTGTGGTTCAAGTTTTTTCGGACGCTGAATCAGACTTCCGCCGGACTGTGCTGAACAGCAGAGAGCTGAATACTCAGTTCTTTCGCTAGAAATGAAACATTAGGCTCCAGCAGCATAGTCTCCTGATGCCCCGGAACTTCGCAGACCGTCAGCTCGCCAGTCAGAACGTCCTTCCACCCCAGATTGGAATCCGCCAGAAGTCCACCTATCTGCCTGCTGGCACGAAACAGAAGCACCGGCCCGTTATACGGACGCAGTTCATAGCGTGCGCGCGCCCGCTCATGCTCAATGGCGAGCAATTCCAGCGTATGTGCCACTGAGGTACGAGTTCGCCGGCCGTGCCCGTCGCCCCTCCAATTGTCATAAGCGATCGCAGTCCTAGCCAGCGCCACATCCCGCGTGCGTCGGCCCCTTTCAAGAATATGGTTCCCGCCCCTATATCGGAGATAGGCCAACTCAAGATCAATGCGCTTGCTGGCTCGATACCAGGCACGCTGCCATATTGCGAGATCGGGACGAAAGCGGGCATAAGTGGGATTAATGGTTTGTATCAACACAACCAAACCCACCTCCTCACCAGCAACCATAAGCTGGCGGGCGGCTTCCAAAGCCAGCAACCCGCCCAGACAATAACCGCCCAGGAAATATGGCCCCTCCGGCTGCAAACTTCGCAACTCGCGAAGGTGTGCCTCCACCATGACTTCGATTGATTGATCCTTAATGATGAGGCCATCCAGGCCGCGCGCCTGCAGGGCATATACCGGCTGATCCGCTTCCATGCTTTCTGCCAGAGGATAATATTCCAGCACATTCCCCCCATGGCTATGCATGAGAAAAAAAGGCGGCTTTGATCCGCCCGCCCGCAGCGGTATTAATGAAGACCACGAAGGCTTCCAGTCTTTCTTTCGAAGCACCTCGGCCAAATCAGCGATCGTCGGGGCCTGTAGAAAGGTTGCCAGCGGCAAGTTCCTTTTAACCAGTCTTTCGATCTCCGCGGTGATCCGCACTGCCAAAAGCGAATGGCCGCCGAGCTCAAAGAAATTGTCCCGTATGCCGATCTTTCTAACCTTCAAGATCTTGGACCAGATCTGAGCCAGCGACTGTTCCAGCGGGTCACGGGGAGCCTCAAACCCGTGCGCGACTCCCGTTACTCCGTGATCGATACCGCCGCTCGTAGCATGCTGTGGAGCAGGCAGAGCCTTGCGGTCGATCTTGCCATTGGGCGTCAACGGCATCTTCTCCATATAAACGAAGAAGGGAGGAACCATGTGCGCCGGTAGCTTCTCCTTCAGATAGCTGCGCAGCGCATCAACCAGCGCCGTCTGCTCCGATTTCGCCGTGGCCGCGGGAACGACATACGCCACCAGCCGCTTCTCGCCGGGTACATCCTCTCTAGCGAGGACGACCGCTCTCTGCACGCTCGGGTGCCCGCCAAGTACCGCCTCGATCTCACCCAACTCGATGCGAAAACCGCGGATCTTCACCTGATAGTCATTGCGCCCAAGAAAATCGATAGAGCCATCCGGCAAATACCGCGCCAGGTCTCCCGTCCTATATAGACGATCGGAGAGCCGCGCATGTGCATCGCCGCTGAAAAGATAAGGATTAGGAATAAATTTCTCGGTCGTCAATTCGGGCCGGTTCAGGTAGCCGCGCGCCAGTCCGTCGCCGCCGATGAAGAGCTCCCCTGTTACGCCCACCGGCACAGGTTGCAAATGCCGATCAAGCACGTACAGCTGCGTATTGGCAATCGGCCGCCCTATCGAGACCGGACCAGTCTTTAATTCGGATACTAACTCCGACTCTGACTCGACCTTATGAATTGCCGACCAGATCGTGGTTTCCGTAGGCCCGTATAAATTCCAAAGCGCCGCACATCTTTCCAGTAACTGATTCGCCAGCTCGCGATCCAGGGCCTCGCCACCACATAAAATTTTGAGCCGCTGGCTGCCCTTCCAGCCCGCTTCCAAAAGCAGTCTCCAAGTAGCTGGAGTTGCCTGCATAACCGTAGCGCCGGACTTGTCTAACTGCTCCGACAACCGTGCTCCATCAGAGGCGACCTCACGGCTGACTAACACCAAACGTGCACCCACCATAAGTGGCAGAAACATTTCCAGTGCCGCAATATCAAATGATAAAGTAGTTACAGAGAGTAATACGTCTTTCTCCCTTAGCCCCGGCTGCCGCCGCATCGACGTTAAGAAATTGACCACTGAGCGATGCGCAATCTGAACTCCCTTCGACTTACCCGTCGACCCCGAAGTGTAGATCACGTATGCAAGACTGGTTGCTGCTGCCGTGCTAACTGGATTCGCATCGCTCTGCCGCGCAATTTCTTCTGCGTCTGAGTCCATGCGCACTATCTTGATCCCGTCTTCGCGCACCCAGCCTATCTCGCCATCTCGAGTCAACAGCACCCGCACCTGAGCATCTTCGACCATGAATGCTAACCGTTCCTTCGGGTACGCCGGATCCAGGGGCACATACGCAGCTCCCGCTTTGAGGATGCCCAAAAGCCCCACGACCATCTCCAACGAACGCTCCATGCAGATGCCGACCAACGTCTCCGAGCCGACGCCCTCACTCCGCAAATAGTGAGCCAACTGATTAGCTCTTCGATTCAGTTCGCGGTAGGTCAGGCGATCGCCGTCATACTCCACGGCGACTGCTGTGGGCGTCCGCTCCGCCTGCGTTTCAAACAACTGGTGGAGCAGTACGTCCTGCGCATAATCAAGACGCGTGTCGTTCCAATCGATCAGGATCTCTTGCCGTTCCTCCTTTGTAAGTATGGGCAATTCCGACAGCCGCCGATCCGGGTCAGCGACGATGCTTCCCAGTAAAACTTCGAGGTGTCCCAGCATGCGCTCAATCCGATCGGACTGAAACAAATCCGTGTTGTACTCGCAAGTGAAACTGAGTCCCGCAGGTTCCTCGATGGCATACAGCGTAAGGTCAAATTTTGCTGTACCGCTATCGAGCATCGTCCGCCGATGTTGCAGCTTGGGCAACTGCAAAGGCCGCATGGGCGTATTGAGCATCGACAGCATTACCTGAAACATGGGACTGCGGCTGCTGTCACGCTTCGGATTCAACACTTCAACTACCTTTTCAAAAGGCAGATCCTGGTGCGCGTAAGCGCCCAGCGATGTCTCGTGCACTCGCCGCAAAAACTGCCGGAAGCTCGGATCACCTGACAAATCGGTCCGCAAAACCAGGGTGTTTACAAAGAATCCGATGAGTCCTTCGACCTCGGCTCGAGTGCGAGCCGCAATCGGCGCTCCCACCACAACGTCATCTTCTCCCGTGTACCGCTGCAACAGAACCTTGAAGGCTCCCAGCAACGTTGCGAACAGCGTGGTGCCTTCCCGTTGGCTCAAAGTCTTGAGCCCCTCAGTCAGCTCCTTAGAAATCGCTGCACCAACGAAAGTTCCGTTGTAAGTCTGAATCGCAGGACGAGGTCGGTCCGTGGGAAGTTCGAGCGTTGGCATTTCGCCGCTTAACTTCTTTTGCCAATACTCCAGTGGCTCCCGCAGCATTTCTCCCTGCAACCGTTCTTGTTGCCAGGCGGTGAAGTCGACATACTGCAGCGGCAGATCGGTGAGCGGCGACGCCTCTCCGCGGACAAAAGCGTCATATAAAGCCGCAAGCTCTTTTTCGAAGACGCCAAACGACCACCAATCGTAGGCAATGTGGTGGACGTTCAGTAACAGCACGTGCTCGTCGCCCGACAACTTCAGCAAATTCGCTCGGAGCAGCGGCGCATTCCCTAATTCAATGGGTTGTTTAGCAAACGCCGACGCAAGGCTGGCCACTTCTTGCTCGCAAGCCGCCTCCGGCAAGCCTCGCAAGCTATCCTGCAGATCGATGACCGGCATGCGGAACGATTCGGGCGGGACGATCTTCTGCACAGGCCGTCCGTCAACACTGAGGTAGCACGTGCGCAACACTTCGTGCCGGCGCACAATCTCGCCCAAGCTGCGCTCGAAGGCCGCAACATCAAACGGCCCCTTGAAGTCATGCCGCACTGGAATGTTGTACGCCGAGCTGCCCGGTGCCAACTGATCGAACAGCCACAGCCGCATCTGCGCCGAAGAAAGCGGCAGCTCGCCGTCACGAGAGATGCGCTTCAGGCTGGGAGCCTGCCGAACCCCTTCTTCATCGAGGAGACTGGCCAGTAAAGCGAGCTTCTGAGCCGAGAAGCCGCGATTCTTGAGCCGGTCCTCAGTCATGACGTCCCACACACCATCTCACCTTGAAAGCAAACTGCGGGTGACTTCTTCTTCAGTCATGCCTTCGATCCGTTTCAACACAGCAGCAGTCTTTTCCGCCAAGCCCGGACGTGCTTCGTTCGCGATCATGTAATTTGCCAGCTGCTCGAGGGTGGGGGCTTCGAACATCACTATGGGGGGCAAATCCATTCGAAACAAATCGCGCAAACGAGAAGCCACCTGCGTGGCTAATACAGAATCGCCACCCAATTCAAAGAAATCATCCTGGATACCAATCTTCTCTATACCAAGTACGTCTGCCCAGACATTCAATAGTGCCGCCTGCAAGGTAGTCTGCGGTGAAACATAGGCATTGGGCAACTCCGGACGTTGTCGGACAGATGATTCCATAGCCAAGTCGCTATTGAGATCTGTTTTAACATTCTGACCATTCGAATTCTGATCGTGGTCTTGGTCCTTACTCGTCATGCCAACCGTACTCCAATCTCACCGCCGGGTCTTGCACCTCCCCCGCTGCAACCCAAATGCAGCTTGCGACTGCGAACAGACAAAAGTCTGCGCGAGGAAATTCAATCTACCGGCCAACTATACATCGTAAACGAGCAATTTTCATTGGCACATCAGGGCCACTATACTGGCACTCGCCGCCGCGCAAGTCTTCTCTCTCTGATGCTTACGCCGTCGCTTTCAAGCAGATCTTCAGGTTATGATGCGCCCGTCGCCTTAATTCGTCCCTTCCATAAGTCTAGCGGCAGTGCCAGGCCCTGGGCACTTCATCTTCTCGGGATGGCATAACCGCCGTAACCCGTCTAGCCGCCATAACCAAAGACTGCCTTCAGTTCCAAGAACTCTTCGAGGCCTGCCTCACCCCATTCTCTTCCGTTACCCGATTGCTTGTAGCCGCCAAAGCAGCCACCGAAGTCGACCCGCGCGCCGTTGATGTGGACATTCCCAGATCGAATCCGCTTCGCGATCTTTACCGCCCGCTCCTTATCCTTCGAGGTTACAAAACCCGATAACCCATAGGGAGTGTCGTTCGCGATTCGAACCGCATGCTCCTCGTCTTCATAAGGAATGATACAAAGCACCGGCCCGAAGATTTCCTCGCGCGCAATGGTCATATCATTCCGTACATCGGCAAACACAGTTGGTTTCACGAAGTAGCCTTTCGTGACCCCATCCGGACGGCCCGTCCCTCCGGCCACCAAGGTTGCGCCCTCTTCAATGCCCCACCCGATAAGCCGCTGCACTTTCTCAAATTGAGACTCGCTGGCCAACGGCCCCATACCAGTCCCTTCCGCAAAAGGATCGCCGACGCGAGCACTCTCCGCGGCGACTTTCGCCACCCGGACCGCATCACCCATCCTCGACCTCGGAACCAGCATCCTTGTAGGCGCATTACAAGATTGCCCAGTGTTGCGGAAGCATTCCTGAACTCCCTGCGCGACCGCGCTTTCGAAGTCCGCATCCTCTAGGAGATCATCCAGCAAAATGTTCGCCGATTTGCCCCCCAGTTCCTGCGTCACTCGCTTCACCGTAGGTGCAGCAGCTATAGCTACCGCAATGCCTGCGCGCGTCGACCCCGTAAAAGAGACCATCGCCACGTCGGGATGCGACGCAATCGCCGCGCCCACCGTGGGCCCATCGCCATTCACCAGGTTGAAAACGCCCGTCGGCACCTCCGCCTCATGCAAGATCTGCGCAAATAAATATCCGGAGAGCGGCGCCATTTCACTGGGCTTGAGCACCATCGTGCACCCCGCCGCAAGCGCCGGCGCAACCTTGCAAGCGATCTGGTTCATGGGCCAGTTCCATGGAGTGATAAATCCGCAGACTCCAATCGGCTCTTTCCGCATCAGGGTCGAACCCTTCACCTTCTCGAACTCAAAATGCTCCAGCACCTTCACGATTTCGAGCAAGTGAGCAAGTCCGGCGGGAGCCTGCGCTTTTCTCGACAGTGAGCAAGGCGCGCCCATTTCACGCGAAATCGAGTCGGCCATCTCCATCATCTTCGACTGATAAACCTTGACGATTCGTTTCAGAAGCTCCAGTCGCGTCTCCACGCTCGTTTCCGAAAACGACTCAAAGGCGCGTTTAGCCGCGGCCACGGCACGGTCAACGTCCGCGGCACTGCCGAGTGAGATCGTCGCAACAGCTTCTTCGTTGGCAGGGTTAATGACAGCAAAGTCGTGGACCTGGGTCGGTTCGACCCAATTCCCGTCAATGTAGAATTGCCGGCAGTCTTGCATGATTTTTCCGTTTTGATTTAGATTGAGTGATTCTCAATAAATGTATACGAAACCGCGGGATTGTTCGTGGTCCGTCAGCTCTGCCGGCGAGGGAAATTCCGATGAATGGTCCTCTGTGAACCCCTGTATCCTCTGTGGTTCAGGCTTTCTTCGGACATCTGTTCAGAGCTTCTGTAGCGCGGACGCGGTCTAGCTCGATTAAGACTCTGCGCGAGTTGACGCCGCGCGGTATTTAATTCATCGTCTGACTGAGCGATCCCTCGCTCCCGTCAAATAACGTGCTGGCGTTATATTTCGCCGTTATATTGTGCACTCCGCGAGTCAGCGTCGACGTTGTGAAGCTTGCCGCGCCTTCACTGAGAGTCACAGTTTTTAGCACCTTGGTCCCATCCAGGAATATCACAGTACCCGTCGGCACCCCGCTGAATTGCGGCGTTACCGCCACGTTGAATGTTATTGTCTGTCCAAAAGTCGCAGGATTTTCCGACGAACTCACGGCAATCGTCGTAGTAGCCTTTTCGATCGCCTGGCTCGCTGCCTTCGACGTGCTAGCCGAGAAGTCGCTATCCCCGCCATAGATCGCCGTTATCAGTTTCGTTCCCACTGCAAGCGTCGAGATCGAAAAAGTCGCCGTCCCTCCGCTCACCAATCCAGTTCCCAGAACGTTTGCGCCCTGTTTGAACGTGACCGTTTCTCCATCAGGAGGGCTCCCAATGCTCGAACTGATCGTCGCGCTGAAAACCGCCGTCTCGCCATAAACCGACGGATTAGTTGACGATGTCAGCGTGGTCGCAGTAGCCGCCAGAACAAATTGGTTCAAGGGCGTTGACGTGCCTCCGTTGTTGTTGGAATCCCCAGGATAAACCACCGTAATTATGTTGGAACCCGCTGCCAGCTTCGCAGTGGTGTATTTAACCACCCCAGCCTTAAGCGCCAACTTTGCCAGAACCGTTGTGCCGTTGAGCAATTGGATGTCGCCCGTAGGAACAACCGCCGATGACGACGCCGTGATGGTGAAACTGACCGCCTGCCCAGAGCGCGCCGGGTTGGCCGATGAAATCAGAGTGACGTTGGTCGTGGCCTTGGTCACGCTCTCTATCAATGCAGCTGCCGCGCTTCCAATAAAGTTGCTATCCCCACTGTAAACCGCACTGATCGAATGCGTGCCGACAGCAAGTGTGTTGGTCGTCAAAGTGGCTGAGTTGCCGCTGACCGCGACCACGCTTAAGACCGTCGAGCCATCTTCGAACGTAATCGTGCCTGAAGCCTGGCCGCCATTCTGCGGCATGATTGTCGCGGCAAGCGTTACCGTTTGACCCAAAGATGACGGATTGTTGCTGGACGTGAGCACCAGCGTCGTACTCGCCTGATTGACGGCGAACGTCTGCGTCAATGCGTTCGCCGGAGCATATTGAGCATTGCCTGCCTGACTCGCTTGGACCGTTACAATACCCGCGCCTGTAATCGTCAGCACATTTCCGCTACTGGCCGCGGGCCCAGAAAGAACTGCGTAGCTCACAGGCAAACCGGAACTTGCCGTCGCGTTCAGAATAAACGGGCCAGCCGGATACGTCTGGTTCCCGATTGCGGGGAACGTAACCGTCTGATTTTGATTCTGGCCCTGACTGTGACTCTGACTAAGAAAATAAGTCCCTGCGGCGATGGCGCTGTTGTTGTAACCGCTTGCCACCGCGATCGCCTGAACCGTGGTGGTCGCACTGACCTGAAACGGCTGGCTATATACCGGAGATTCAACCGTGGGCGTGGTTCCATTAGTGGTGTAATAAATGATGGCCCCTGAAGTCGTGTCTGACAGCGTTACAGTCTGTGCCGAGGTGTATGCTCCCGGAGCCGGGCTCAAGGTAGGCGTCGCCGCAATCGGACTCGTTCCAATCGGCCCATAAGTAGATTCGCCCACGCACGATACAACGCCACCGACTCCCTGCTGATAGTAGGTGTATTCGATCTCGGCAGTCGCATTGTCGAGGACGCCGGTCATCGTGAAGATGTCATAGATGGGCCCCGGGAAGTTGCCTGAAAAGGAGCCGTCACCATTAACCGTGTACGTTCCGGTGTAAGGATTATCGCCGTACCAGCCATCATAAAAAGCGTCCACGCCCGCCGTAATGTTGCCATTGCCATCGAAGGTCACATAATTCAGATCGACCTCCGCCCCCGAGCAAGAAGCCGCGTAAGTGCCGCTAAGGCTGGCATTGCTATACGGTGGCGTACTCGACGGCCAAAGCTGATTTTGCAGATCGATGGTAGCAATCGCAGTGCTGTCGCTCTCGATCCCGATCGCTTCATTCCCAGATTCACTTACGCCAACAACGTAGGTTTGCGCCGTCGTTTGGTTCGCCAGATTCATCGTGACGCTGATCGTATTGTCAGGGTTTACGCTATAAGATCCGGTAACGCTGGTGTTGCCATATTGTTCGTTAATGCCGCCATTCACGTTGTTGCCGGTCAGCCCGCCCGCGCCATCGAGGTAAATCGAACCCGAGAGATATGCGCCGCCCCCGCCGCTCTGCGCGTTCCCGCCCACCACAAAACCGTAATAGCCGGCCAGGCTTCCTCCCGTCGACTGCTTGCCGACGCAGGCCGAGACGCCGCCCGATCCAGACTCATAATATGTATACTCAATCTCCGAAATGCCATTGTCGATGACGCCAGAAAAACTGTAACTGCCAACAAGACTCCCCGAGAACGTGCCATCCCCATTCACCGAATAGGTTCCCTGAATGGGGTTACTGCCTTGGCCGCCGCCATTGTCGTAATAGTCCACGCCAGACACGTTGCCTTGGCCATCGAAGCTTAAATAGTTGAGGTCGGCTTCAGAACCGCCGTAGCAAGAGGCCGCATAGGTCCCGTTCAAGCTCGCTGCACTATATCCTGATGTCAACGATGTAAGCTGCGATTGCACGTCGACCGTGGCCATGACCGTGCCGTCGCTCTCAAGGCCACGCGCTTTGTTGCCCGACTCACTGACGCCGACCATATAAGTCTGCGTCGACGCTCCTGGCGTTGACGGTCCTGGAAAATTCAGCGTGATCGTAAACGTGCCATCCGAATTCTGCCCATACGTGCCCGTAACTGCCGCAGTGACGTATTGTCCGCCGCTGCTGCCAGTAACATTGTTGCCGGAGACATTGCAGTTGCCGTCAAAGTAAATTGCGCCGGTGATGTACTCCCCTCCGCCGCTGACAAGCATCCCATACCATCCCGAAAGGCTCGCGCCACCAGAGCATGTGCCGGATGTTGCCGAAGCGGTGAAGAACGCCCCTCCCAACAACACCACTACTGCAACTAACGACGTGTGCCTGACTCTCTTATTCAAGGGGACTCTCCTGCAAACGTGAGCTCTGTGCTAAGAAAGTTCTGATTAAGTTCCGGGCCTCCGTGCACCCCTGTGTACCCTGTGGTGAATGCCCTTTGCCGACACCCATTCAGAGTTTCCTTAAGTGAGCTCTGCTCTCTTGCGTTAAGTTGGCGGGGGATTGTAGCGCCGGTCGTGACCTAAGGCGCTGATCTACAGTAATGAGTGCGGAGCTGCGGCGCAAGGCTCAATTGGGTAGGTTACTGGCGCGTGAGGGTAATGGCACAAAGGTCACAGCTACGCGGCTGATCGTAACACTTATGTCCGCTGGTCAACCGTGGTTGGTATAAATTTGTAAAGGACTGAAATGATCCGCTGCACCGCCTGCCTCCCAACCACCACAAACCAAGCCATTCTTCCAATCGAACGCTGGCCGGCGGTCTTCCACATCGACGACAGCAATATTAGGCGTTCTCGATAACACATCCTTATTCTAACTCCCTTCGAAGCGATGACATCGTAAGTCCTTCCTTCCAGATAAGCTGACCGGATATCCTTTCGCAGGCACGCCATCAAGGTGAGCGGAATGGCGTGTTCGACGATAGCATCGGGAACAAATAACGGGAGTTCGCCGGCTCGCATCAGGTTGGCTAATAAGAGCGTGTCCTCGCCTCGCAGCGCAAGCGGATCGAATAATCCCTTCTCAATTTCCGTGCGTGCGCGTCGAATAGCGAATCCCGCCGTGTTCAAATATCGAATGCGGCCGTCAGGCTGTAGCGTGTGCTCTTGAAAAGTTACAAGCCTCAATTGTTCTGCCCGGCCGACCACACTCGAGCAGTTTCCCGTGAGCCTGAGCTGAAAGCAATCGTGCCGCGGAAAATGATTGATCGCCGCACTGAGAGCGGCGAGACAGTTTGTCTGCACTCTGCAGTCAGCATCCACGAACAGAAGCACCTCCCCGCTCGAAATCCGTATGCCATGATTCCTTGCGGTCGAAATGCCGCCATGGAGTTGTCGAACGATCGTCAACCGGAGAGAGGATTCCCATCGACGAATGGTTTCAGGGGCAGCTTCGTCGCTCCCATCGTCGACCACGATGACTTCAAAATTCGGCCCATTCGTTTGGAGCGTAAGCGACTGCAGGCATCCTTCAAGCGCCACCCAGTCGTTGTAGGCAGCGATAATGACGCTGACGCTAACCCTTAAGCCCGGCATCGTGGTGTAGATCGCCTGGCAGTCATCATACTGTTCCTTTCCGAGCCCTGCGAACGGCCGGTGTTACGGAACAAAGCTTCCTACTGACAAAGGTAGGATGGCACATTCAATCTTGAATCACAATTCGTTTAGACTGTAACGTTGGTGACTGATAACAGATGCTCGGCTCTGCGCAGGAAAAAAGAGAATCAGGCTGAGCGATATCTCGCCGGGCTTCGCAATCCCACGACGCAAATTCTCGGCCGCCCGCGAGGACGCATAATTTCCGCGCGGATTGACCGCTGAGTGGTCCCGAGTATTCGATTTGGCAGCCGAACTGGACAAGGCGGTTGAGATTGACTGCTATCCGGATCGCCAGGATGAACGTCGAGCTTCTGGCGCTTGCAAAGTTTGCGGAATGTCGATTCTCTTTGGGCACAGATTCACACGGTCCTTCGCAACTTGGATTTGCCGAGTTGGGATTGGCCGCTGCCCTCTCGAGCGCAATTCAGCCTGCACGTATTGTGCCCAAGTGGTTGGCTGACAGGATGACACGTCTTGGAACGGTTATCGCCGAGAGCGTCGTTCATCACTCTCGCAGTCGTTGCTGGGCGCTCGGAAAGTTCTAAGTTTGGCTAATCCTGCCACCGTCTCCGTCGATGATATGCGCCGCCACCAAGGCCGCCCAGGTCAATCACAATAGTGACAATCAGAATCAGTAAATTAATGCCAGCTATGGGCTGTCGTGTATTCGCCATCCACGCATACACTAACGTGGTTAGGGGTAAGAACAGAAATCCGAGCAAGGGCAATATCAGACCGTGGTACGCTCGTTCCAGATAGTTCGAGAACAGGAACAACAATGCGAGTGCGATTCGAGGGAAGGCGAGAAAGACAATCAGCAGAAGGCAACCCACAAGATTCTCCTCGCGCATCGTACGCTTTTCGTGCACGTGACACAACGAAGCTGCGGGCGGGTGAAAGCGATGCCGAAGCGGACGTTCCCGTCGCTTGCATTTCTGTGCTTATCAAAGGCAACGCGCCGCTGGAGAATCGCACGCCACCGCAGATCAATTTCCTTGACGCTAGCCTCTGTCCTGGGGCGTCGATAACGTTGTCGGTAACAAGGCCGGAATGGAAAACACTATTTCTATGGAAGACCTCAAGTGAAACTAGTCGATCGCCGCCGCCCGCTTCGTTTTGACATAGGCCTCGCCAAGGGCAGGTATGTCAACACACAGGCAACCCAGTGACCCGTGGGCCTGCCCCCGAAGTCCGCGCGCCTTTGCGCCGCTGAGATCATGGCGCTGGCTCCTGCGAAATCTGTGATGATACCAACGGATTGGCGGCCATAAAGTCCTCCGGCAAATAGGAGGAGATTGTAGTTTTCTTCCGGCCAAAGGACAATAACCGCGCCGCACCGGATAGTAGCGCAGTTTCGCGAGTTTCAAGCGCTTCCTTCGTACACCGTAGCCTGCCAGAGGGCAGTCGAAGGGCGACCTTTGTGGTGAAAGGTTTCGCAAACTGCGCCACCACTCCGCACTAATTCGCCGCCATCTCCGGCGTGGCCGCCAGAAGTTTGCGCGTGTATTCGTGCCGGGGCTGCACCGTAATCTGCGCGGTGCTGCCGATTTCAACGATCTTCCCGCGATACATCACGGCTATGCGAGTCGAAAGGTAACGAACCACCGGCATGGAGTGCGAGATAAACAAATAAGTGAGCCCAAAATCCCGCTGGAGTTGCTGCAGAAGATTCACGATTTGCGCTCCCACGCTCACATCGAGCGCTGAAACCGGTTCATCGGCAACGATAAATTTCGGCCGCAAAGCCAACGCGCGCGCAATCCCAATCCGCTGCCTCTGCCCCCCAGAAAACTCGTGCGGATAACGTCGCATCGCCGACTCATCCATTCCCACCGCTTGCAAAAGTTCCCGCACCCGTTGCCGGCGGCCATTGCTGCTCAGGCGTTCGCGAACTGTCTTCTGCCCCATACCCTCCTGATGCGGATTCTCCTCATCCTTATCATGACGATCGAGATCCTGACGATCGGTCTCGCCATGGAGAACCAGCGGCTCAGCAACCACGTCCTCCACGCGATACCGCGGATCGAGCGACCCAAACGGATCCTGAAAAATGATCTGCATATGGCGCCGAAGCCGGCGCACCTCCGGCGCGCTGGCCGTAAGCAGATCGACGCCATCGAAAACGACCGCGCCCGAAGTCGGCTCGATGAGCCGTAGAATAAGCCGTCCCAGCGTGCTCTTGCCGGAGCCGGACTCGCCGACAAGTCCCAGCGTCTCGCCTTCATAAATATTCAGCGAGACATCGTCCACCGCGCGAACTTCGCCCGAGCGGCCGCCGCCGAACGGAGATTCGGACAAACTGAAGGTCTTAGTAAGGTTGCGGATTTCGACGAGCGCCACAAAGCCAGAGTAGCAGCGAATCGTGAATAGTAAATAGCGATTGGATGCGACGCCACTAGGTCAACTCGCGGCAGTCGATAACGATTCCTTGCTAACCAGACAAATCGCAGCACCAAGTGATCATCTGACCCAGTAACCTTCGTGATGCTTCGCGTCCTTGGTGGTTCAGAGTTTTATGGCCCGCCGTGTCAGAGTCATCGATATATCTATTCCTCGTTCCGGTCTCGATCCTGCGTAGTGGTTCGAGCGGCACCGGCTGCGCCAGGAACCGGTTTTTGCAGATCGATCAAAGGCAATCCCGCCTTCTTCAGTTGGTCGTTCAGCTCCGGAACGCTTTTCGCCGCGAGTTGACTCCACGCCGATGACTGTTCTGCGAGCGCCTTATCCAGTTCTCCAAACGTGGCGGATTGCTGAGTCGTAGGCGCGTCATCCGCGGTATCGAGTGCGCTGACCAGTGCGTTAAGGCCGCCATTCAGCCGCGCCAGACTGCGGCCTTCGGGAGTGCTCATGTAGCGCGTGCCGTAACCACCCTCGTCGCCTTCGATGGCCGCCGCTTTCGCCTCCAACTCAGTCGCTGTTTTCCTGGTACTGTCGGGAACGCCCGTAAACGCTTTTATCTGCGCACGCAAGCTGCGCACCTGTTGCAACGCTTGGTAGTCCTTGTGCAGGGCCTCAGCAATTTTCTGGTCAAGATCGAAATGCCGTCGCAAATCGTCGGTCGAGGCCTTTACCCGCGGATCCATCTTCACCTCGAGCGTCTGCGTATAGCTCTTGCCGCCAACCGATAGCACAACTTTGTATTGCCCAGGAAGCACGGTAGCTCCCAGGGGATAAAGTGGCGTGTCGTGATAGATCGCGGAAATCGGATAATCGCGCGTCAGCACCTCAGGCGCAGGATAGGTCAAGTCCCAGACGAAACGATGCATGCCGGGACTGGCCGACACCGCGCGCGCGGGCCGCACCCAATACATAGGAACGTTGAAGTCTTTCGGATCGACTGTTTCGGGCTTGTCGGCGCTGGAAAAGTGGCGGACCACCTTTCCTGAAGCGTCGACAATCTCCAGCGTGACCGGGCCGGCAGCAGCCGCCTTCAGCCAGTAGTCGATCATCGCGCCGTCCGGAGGATTCTGTCCCGCTGGTTCTTCCGGCGGCAGAGGCGTGTCGGTATTGTTGTTGCGGCGCACGCGATAAGTAAGCTGCGGCGCGAAAAGATACGCTGGAGCACTCGCAACCTCCGGGCCGAACTGCCGCAGTGGCGTGATGTTATCCAGTATCCAGAACGAACGCCCATGAGTTCCAACGACAACATCGTCATGATGAATAACCAAATCCCGGATCGACGTAGACGGAAGATTCATCTGCAACGATTGCCAATGGTCGCCGTCGTCCCACGAAACATAGACGCTGCGCTCCGTTCCAGCGAAGAGCAATCGTTTGCGCTCCGGATCTTCGCGCACCGTGTTGACGGGCTCGTCATCCGGCAAACCGCCAACGATCTTCTGCCAGGATTTGCCGCCATCGTGCGTGCGATAGATATAAGGATGGAGATCGTCAAGCCGCAACCGATTCACAGCAGCATAGACAGTTGCCGTATCGAAATGTGACGCGTCCATCTGCGCCAGTTTGCTCCACGGAGTCAGTTCCGAAGGCGTCACATTCTGCCAGTTCTTGCCTCCGTCGCGCGTCACCTGAATCAGGCCATCGTCGGTTCCAATCCAAATCAGGTTGGCGTCTTTCGGCGAAGGAGCAATCGAGTAGATCACGCCGCGATGCTTGCCCTTGGCAGGATCGTCCGCGACAAACGGCCCCAGGGTCGCAGGAACACCCGGATCTTCACGCGTAAGATCAGGGCTGAGAACCTGCCAGCTGTTGCCGCCCTCGCGCGTGGCAAACAGCACGTTCGATCCGAGGTAGAGCACATGCGGATCGGCCGGCGAGAAGATCAGTGGTGCGGTCCGATTGAAGCGATACTTGCCGGTCCGCAGAACCACCGGCGAAACATCCCGCGTCTGGCCGGTGTTGCGATCGAACACGGTCGCCTTGCCGCCATAGATAAGGTTGGGATGCAGCGGATCGGGCGCGACATAGCCGTATTCCTCAACCCCAACTGTCGTCCAGTCGCGAAACGTGATCTCGCCAAAGTCGCTGCGGCTTGCGGTCCCGATCGACCCGCTCTCCTGCTGCCCGCCATAAACCCAGTAAGGAAACTGGTTGTCGGTGATAACGTGATAGAACTGCGCCGTAGGCTGGTTGTACCAGGAACTCCAGGTCTCGCCGCCGTTCACGCTGATGGTCGCGCCCTGATCGACAGCGAGGGCGATAATGTCCGGGTTCTCGGGATTGATCCAGACGGTGTGATAGTCGTCTCCGCCAGGAGCGCCCTTGATGGCCGTGAAGTCCTTCCCCGCGTCGGTGGACTTGTAGGTAGAAGTGTTGGCAACATAGATCACATCCTTATTGCGCGGGTCGACGCGCACGCAGCCAAAGTCGTCGCCGCGTCCCCAGATGCGTTCTTCGTCATCCGTCCGCTGCCAGCTTTCGCCAGCATCGTCGGAGCGATAGATGCCGCTGCCCTTCTTGGCATTCACCCATGCATACATTCGATCGGGATCGCTCGGAGCGACCGCAGGGCCAATGCGTCCGATGCCTTCCGCTTCGCGAGGCAATCCTTTTGTAAGTTGACGCCAGGTATCGCCGCCGTCGGTGGATTTGAAGAGCCCGCTGTTGGGGCCGTAGAGGCCGAGGCCGGTGGTCCAGGGGGGGCGCCGCGAGGACCACAGGCTGGCGAAGATTACTTGCGAGTTGCGAGGATCGAAGACCAGATCCATGCCGCCGGCGTTCTCGTCCCTATAGAGAACTTTTTGAAAGGTCTGGCCACCATCGAGCGAGCGGTAGATGCCGCGCTCCGGGTTTGGGCCGTAAGGATGTCCCTGAGCCGCGACCAAAAGGCGATTCGCGTCCTTGGGATCGACAATGATGGACGCAATCTGTTGTGCGTCGCGCAGTCCCAAATGCTGCCACGTGCGCCCTGCGTCCATAGATTTGTAGATGCCGTCACCGACCGAGAGATCAGGGCGACGCAAGCCCTCCCCGCTGCCGACGTAAATAATGTTGGGGTTCGATGGCGCCACCGCCAGCGCTCCAATGGAACCTGTCGGTTGACCATCGAAGATCGGATTCCAGGTTTGGCCGAAGTCCGTCGTCTTCCAGACTCCACCGTTATTTGGTGCCATATAGAAGATGTTCGGCTGCCCCGGGACGCCAGAGATCGCCACCGTGCGGCCGCCGCGAAATGGTCCGATCAGTCGCCAATGAAGTCCCTGGTACATCGATGGGTCATATGGTTGGGCGAAGAGCGCGGAAGAAAAAAGCAGAATGCAGAGCGAAACTAGCAGAATCCACAAAAAGCGGTTGATCACGGTTGCCCTCGAGGAAGGGTAAGGATAAATCAGAGCAATGGCGATTGGACAGCAGGTCGGCCAAAATGTCTCGTCAAGAAAAACCGCCCTCCGGAAATCGAAGGGCGGGCCGCAGTTCTCTGCAGAGCGAATCTTAATGACTGTCAGCGGGCTTTTCGGCTGGTTTTTTAGCCGCTGCCGGAGCGGCCGGTTTTGGTTTCCAGAACTCCGGATCTCCCTTAACCCACTCCTCCGCCGGATAGCTCATGCGCGGATTAATCGCGAACAGGTTCGTCTGGCTCAACTCAATCGCCGCCGCCGACAACGCGGACAGCTTCTTCATGCCTTCCTCGCCCATGGCCGCTTCAAACGCCTTATCATTCGCGAAGTTCTTGTCAACTTCGTCCAGCGACTTCATTGGGTTGAAGATGATATAGGTAGTGTCGGGGAACCCATAGACCGCCTGATAGGCTGCCCAGTGTACGTCGGGCATCTTATCGTAGGCCGTCTTTACCAGTTTCACGATTTCTTCCCAATCCTTGTCATGTCCTTGTTTAACCTGCCACGCCGAAATTTCGAAATAGCGCGTGTGAGCTATGTCCACTTCGGGACGCAGGCTATACTCCTCGCGGAATGCGAGGACTGTGTTATCGGTCTCGCTCAGAAGATCGCCATCCACTTCCCCGGCATGGTCCAGGGCAGCCATCAGAGAGGTATTCTTTTCGACTGCCTTCGTGTCCTTTTCCCACGCTGCGAAGGAATCGTAGCCGGTAAAGAAGAGCGCACGCGATTTGCCCGAAAGAGATTCCATAGCCAGATAATGAGTTGGCCACTTCGCCCTCATCATGGCCTGGACAAACAAGCTTTCGGTCTTGTCATGTTGCATGCCCGACTTTCCCGGCTTGGTGTACTCCCGCGAAGCCACCAGCACTTTAGGTGGCATCATGGGCCCGGACTTATCCTGGGCAGCAGCAATCCCAGCCATTCCAACCGGCAGCAAAACAACCAGGGCGAGCATCGCCCCCGCGATTCTTTTCATAAATGACCTCCTCGGTCAAACGGATAGAAACGGATTTTCTTTTGGATTTCGAAAGCGGCTCATTGTAACTCGCGCTGGGCTTTTTTCAAGCGCCTGAACAATCAGGCGATGGCCCAGCTTCACGATATAGCGACAGCCCCGAACCCAATGAACCACCAAGGGCACGAAGGCTCACGAGGGTTTTGCTTCATCGCTTTCCTTCGTGAACCCTCGTGTCCTTGGTGGTTCACGGCTTCGCAAGTTGGGACGGCTCACAATTGTTCTGGCAGCATTCTTCCGTGGATTGACTTGCGCCGTCTTCACCGCCTACCATCAACTGTAATTACTCGCCGATGATAGGTACCTCGATTTCTCATTACCGCATACTGGAGAAAATCGGTAGCGGGGGCATGGGTGTCGTTTACAAGGCGGAAGACACCAACCTCGGGCGCTATGTAGCTCTCAAGTTCCTTCCCGATCTGGTGGCTCGAAATCCGGCGGTATTGGAACGTTTCCGTCGCGAGGCTCGCGCCGCTTCCGCGCTGAACCATCCAAATATCTGCACCATTTACGAAATTGGGGAGTCCCGAGGCCGCCGCTTCATTGCCATGGAGTATCTGGACGGCGCGACCCTGAAAGATCGCATCGCCGAAGGGCCTTTGCCTCTTAACACTCTGTTAGGTACCGCGATCGAAATTGCCGATGCCCTGGATGCCGCGCACAGCCATGGCATTGTGCATCGCGACATTAAATCGGCCAATCTCTTCGTCACCAAGCGCGGTCACGCCAAGATTCTCGATTTCGGCCTCGCCAAGTTGAGTCCGACTGCGGAACTCGAAGCCGGGGACAATACTCAAGAATTAGCGGCTCCTGTTGTCGAGCATCTCACCAGCCCCGGGACGTCGCTCGGGACAACCGCCTATATGTCGCCGGAACAGGCGTTGGGCAAGCCGCTGGACCAGCGCAGCGATCTGTTCTCGTTCGGCATCGTGCTTTACGAGATGGCAACCGGACAGCTGCCCTTTCGCGGCCAAACGTCGGCTGCGACATCGGATGCCCTTCTGCATAGCAACCCGGAGTGGCCGCTGCAGTTCGCGTCAGGGACCCCGGCCAAGTTGGAGGCCGTGATTCGAAAGGCGCTCGAGAAGAATCCGGAACGCCGATACCAAACGGCCGCGGAAATGTCTGCCGACCTTCAGGCCCTGAAGCGTGCTGCGGAGACGGAGGTGTCCGGTGGCAAGGAGGCGCCAACTGGCTTCACATCGGGCACGGCACAAACGACCGCGGCTGGGCTGCGGTTGCCAGCGGCCATCCGCCCGAGTCGCTGGATCCCCTTCACTGTGACGGGTCTTTTGGCGCTGCTTGCACTGGGATACTTCCTTCGTCCTTCTGCCATCCCACCCTCAGTACTCGGCTCGACGCAAATTACCAATGACGGTTCTGCCAAGCGTTCCCTGGCCACGGACGGCGCGCGCCTCTATTTTTCCGAATACTCAAACGGCCACTCGGTATTAAAACAAGTTTCGACGGTTGGCGGGGACACCGCGCCCGTTCCAATCCCGCTATCTGCCGCCGATATTTACGATTTCTCCCTGCACAACTCGGAGCTGCTGGTCCGAGCTTCCGCCGAAGGTTCGGTGCCTGAGTCTGCTATTTGGATTGTGCCGGTGCCGGCGGGCTCGGCAAGGCCTGTTGGCGAGATCCTTGCCCATGCTGCCGCTTGGACGCCCGACGGTCAGCACATTCTCTACGCCAATGGAGACCGTCTCTATATATGTAATCCCGACGGCACGGAGTCGCACGAGTTTCTCGAAGCGAAAGGTATTCCGTTCGATCTGCGATTCGCCCCGGATGGAAAGCGCGTGCGCTTTTCAGTTCGTGACATGAACCGGCGGAGCGCCGCCCTTTGGCAAGTCACCGCGCAGGGTCAGGATTTGCATCAGGTTCTGCCTAACTGGAAAACACCGCCCCAAGAGGCGGGCGGTACTTGGACACCCGATGGCAGGTATTTCCTTTTTCAGTCGGCAAGCAACAACGCACAAAACATCTGGGCGTTACGTGAACAAGCGTCAATCTTCCGAAAAAATCAGAATCTACCGACAAAGCTAACAGTCGGGCCCTTGTTATTCAGCAACCCCACACCCAGCGCTGACGGCACAAAGCTGTTTGTCATCGGGCAGCAACGACGCTTCGACCTGATCCGCTTCGAGGGGCAATCCGGACAATCGTCTATCTATCTCCCCGGAATCTCGGCTGGAGAAGCGGCTTTTGCCCACGATGGCCAGACAAAGGATGAACAGACAAACGACGGCCAGGGCATGGTGTACGTGGCTCATCCGGAAGACACTTTGTGGCGCAGCAAAACCGACGGCAGCGGTCGAACTCAATTAACCTTCGCTCCGATGCAGGTCCATATGCCGCGCTGGTCGCCCGACGGAAAGCAGATCGTCTTCATGGCCACTGTTCCAGGGCAACCGTGGGAGCTCTATCTGCTTCCGGCGGATGGCGGTACACCACAGGAACTTAAAGATGGCACCCGCAATCAGGGTGACCCCACTTGGACCCCGGACGGGAGTTCGATTGTCTTCGCAGGCATGCCCTGGTTTGACTATGCTGCGACGGCCGGTCCGAATATTCGCATCCTGAATCTAAGAACCGGAGACATCTCTGCTGTTCCCGGTTCTGAAGGATTATTCAGTCCGAGATGTTCCCCTGACGGCCGGTATATCGCGGCGCTTTCCCTGGACTCAACCAAGATGTTGCTGTACAACGTCGACAAGAAGACATGGTTGCCGCTCGCCACCTCTAGGTTCGGATACGAGAACTGGTCGCACGATGGCAACTATCTCTACGCTGAAGATTATTCGGACAGCATCGACGACATGGTCCGCGTCCATGTTCCAGATGGCAAGCTAGAGCGCCTGTTCAGCCTGAAGGATATTCCGCGCGGCTTCGACCCCTGGGATTTTTGGGTAGGGCTCGCGCCCGATGACAGCGTTCTCCTGATGCGCGACCGCAGCACGCAAGAGATCTACAGCCTCGAACGTCCGGCTCCCTTGATCTGCCTTGGCGCGTCGATAAAGCGATAAGCGATACAATAAGACCGACCACTCTACGTGATAGGGGCGGCAGCGGCAGAATTTTTTTCGAGATAGCGCTGCAGCGCATCTTTCCAATCCGGCATATAGATGCTATGGGCGTGCAAGCTTTCGGGCGACAGCACAGAGTAAGCGGGTCGCCGTGCCGGACGCGGGAATTCGGCTGTGGTCACGGGCTTAACAGTCGTTGCCAGCCCGGACCTGCTTACGATTTCGGTGGCAAACTCATACCACGTGCAGTTCCCGGAATTGGTAGCGTGCACGATTCCGCAAGCCGAGGCGTGACACAGTTGAACCTGCGCCGCGGCGAGGTCGCTTGTGAAAGTAGGACTGCCACGCTGATCGTTCACCACTGAAATCTCAGGACGAGTTGACGCCAGCTTGAGAATCGTCGCAGGAAAACACTTGCCTCCGTGCCCGAACAGCCATGAAGTCCGGACGATGCAAACGTCAGGCAGAATCTCGAGAAGCCGCTCCTCAGCCTGCGCCTTGGTTGCACCATAAACGCTCGTCGGATTTCTGACATCTCTGGTTTCGTAGGGCGAGCGTTTCCTGCCATCAAAAACGTAGTCCGAGCTCAGAAACAGCAATCGGGAGCCGGTTTCGCGGGCAGCGAGCGCAACGTTGACCGCGCCGTCGCAATTCACCGCGAAGGCTAGATCGCGGTTGGACTCGCAGCCATCCACGTCGGTGTAAGCAGCCGACAGGATGATCCAGTCGGGACGGGAATCGACGATCACATCGCGAACGCGCACTCGGTCGCGCAGGTCGGCGTTCCGAGATGACAACGCGGAAACCTCATGGCCGCGCAACTCGTGGACAAGATCTCGGCCGAGTAATCCCGATGCACCGAACACTGCGACGCGCATAGCGGCATTGTAACCGGAGTGCAGTGGTGAACCGGAAGCGCCTCACGCGACTCCGTCGCGCGTCACATCGAACTCCGCAGTTGGAACGTTGACTATGGCATGGCGCGGTTGGCCATATCTAGTTCTACTCGGCCGCAGTCGCCCGCCGCGCTCGCACCGCCCGCCGCAAGGATCGCAGAATCAGCGATCCGCTGATGCCAAAACAGACCACCGCGGCAAATGCCACCGCCTCTAACGTGCGGCGCGTGAGCCTAAGATAATCCGCGAATAACGAGGTCAGGGCAAAAACAATGCCCAAAACGTTGAGCCAGAGCGGTGGACGTACGTTCGGAAGTTCTCGACGGAATCGGACCTGCAGCAGCAAAGCGGCAAGTCCGATCGCGGTCACCACAACCAACGCGACGGGGCTGAAAAAAGCATTCTGTCCCGTATAGATCACGACCAGCGCCAGCGCCAGTAAAAGCAGACCCGAAGCTATCACGGTCCATCGGCGCGTAACCTTGGATTGGGACAGCGACTCCGGCTGAGAAGCGGACACCGTCACCGGCAGCTTTCCTCGAGTTTTTGCATGCCGCCATTGTATCCGTCCTCGTGATTCTGCGTCAGGCGCTACTCGGCAGCCATTCCGACGAGCGGTGCTCGCCGTGTGCCATGGCATAGAGAACCAACTCGACCCTGCTTGAAATGCCCACTTTATCAAAGATGCGGAGCAGATATTTCTTGATGGTATGTTCGCTGAGCCCTAATTCGACGGCAACTCCGCGATTGGTCAAGCCATCGGCCACGAGCGCGACCACCTGCTCCTCGCGAGGCGTCAATAAGAATCTGCCGTTGGAGTTCACCACGCGCAGAGCAGGCACGTCCGCCAGAGCGTCTAACAAATAATTTATCTGCCTGCGGTTGATCCAAACCTGTCCCTGGGAAACGCAGTGAATGCATTTGCAAAGCATTTGAAACGGGGTCTGGTCAAAAAGGAAAATGCCTTTGGCACCGGCGCGAAACGCATTTACCACCAGTTCGCGATCGTCACTTTCAGCCAGGAGCACGGGAGCAACCTTCGGATAGGAGACCCGCAACCAGCGCAGCAAACTCAGATCGGGCAGGTGATTCCCCGCCACTAACACCACATCCGCGCCATTCGATTGCAAAAATTGGTGAAGAGCCGAAGTCTCTAAAGCGACGGCCGACACCTGGAAGTCCTTCCTGCTTTTAAGGGCCCGGGTCAGGAGTTGTGACTGTATGGCGCCGGAATCCGCCACCAGGAGTTGCACTACCTCGCCGGCGGATGGCGGTTCCAGTTCCGTAGTTGGTTTCTGTTTTGCCGTACGTATGGTATTCACACCCTCATCATCTCCGAAGGCGCAGGATAGGGATGTACGATCCATCACACCAGTTTGGTGACGAATCCGCGTTTCCTGTCTACTTCGGTAGGACGCCTCTGGTACACAGGGCTGGTTGCAGTTCCCCTCACCCGCAACTTGCACTGCAGCGAAAATCCCGGTCAGGTAGTCCATTTGAAGATTCATCACTTTTTTCCTGGCCGCAACGTGCCATGTACCGCGGTAGACAGTACTTTCCACGTCTTGTTGTGTTTGGGATGCGACAGTACCTTTTGGCCAGCAACTCAAAACTTCGAGCTGCTGAGTTCGCCGTTCAGAGCAACGGTGAGAGTCCGGAGATGAATGTAATTACTAAACACGTCGTTTTGGGAGCTGTGGGTATGCTCATCCTGCAGCTCGCCTTGATCGTGTCCGCACAGGAAGTTGTGCTGCCAACGAATTCGGCCCCTGTAGCCTCTGCTCCGCCGACCGGCAAGGTCGCGTCCGCGGAGAGCTCGCAGAGCCAGGCCCGGTCCGATAACAGCCTTTCCACCAACGGAACGATCACACAACCCGGAAAAGCGGGTGGCAAGGGAGATCCTGCATTCGGAGGGGAACGTCACCCGCTTTATCGGCTTTCGAAATCAGACACCATAGACGTAAATTTCACTTTTTCTCCCGACTTCAATCAGAGCTTGACCGTGCAGCCGGATGGCTTCGTAGCCCTAAGAGGCGCGGGCAGTCTGTTCGTAGAAGGGTTCACGGTTCCAGAGATACAGCAGGCAGTTGCCAATGCGTACCGGGGCTTTCTGCACGATCCGGAGGTGACCGTGACCTTGAAAGATTTTGACAAGCCCTACTTCCTCGCTTCGGGTGAAGTGGCGCGGCCCGGGAAGTATGAGCTGCGTGGAGACCTAACCGTAAACGAAGCGGTGGCGATCGCCGGCGGCTTCACGCAGCAAGCCCGTCATTCGCAGGTCATCCTGTTTCGTCGAATCTCCGCCTACGTCGCCGAGTCGCACGTAATTGACTTGAAGAAGATGCTCGATTCTCACGATCTACACGAAGACCTGCACCTTCAGCCAGGCGACTTCGTTTTTGTTCCCCAGAGCCGGATTTCAAAAATTCGCAAGTACGTTCCCACCAATTCCATGAGTTGGTATCTGAACCCGATGCAGTATTAGCAGGAAGGAATGGCAGCGTTCACTTTGCGTCTTCCAAATCTGGCCGATTTTCTTGAGTCTCGCCGGGGCTGACCGACTGCACTCACCCATGTCCAATGATCTGATCACAAGGTCTCGCGCCAGTGTTTCCCCCACACCGCGCGAACTCGCGGCGACGCTCTTCCGGCACCCACGCCTGGTATCCGGTGTCTTTGGTTTGGTATTAGTGGCGGCGATGATTTTTGTAGTCTCCTCGGCGCGCTATGAATCGCACTTCATGGTTCTGCTGCGCCGCGGCCGCTATGACCCTGTTGTCTCTTCCCAGCCCCCCAGCCCCATGGATTTTACGCGTCCCGATATTACTGAGGAAGAACTTAATTCCGAAGTCGAACTACTGCGCGACGACGACCTTCTGAGACAAGTAGTATGGATGGCCAAACTTATTCCCGCGGATACTCCGAACTCAGAGCGTCCCGCCGAAGTTGAACACGCGGTTCGCAAGCTCGCGCGCCGCCTGGATGTGGAAGCTTTGAAGAAGTCGAACCTTATTCAGGTCAGCTACAAAGACACCAGCCCGGAACGATCCGCCCGCGTGCTCTCGGCCCTCTCTACCCTCTACATCCAAAGGCATACGAATCTGCAACGGCCACCAGGGGAGATCCAGTTCTTCGATCAGCAAACCACGGCATCCGAAAAGAGGCTGCATGAAGCCGAAGCCGAGCTCGCGCGCTTTACCCGCGTTCGCGGTGTAGCTTCGCCGGCGCTGGAACGCGACATCGCCCTGCAAAAGTTGGGCGAAGCGGACGCGGCCTATCGCCAGACCGATCAGGATCTGGCCGAAACCAAGCGCCGCATTGCGTCGCTTAACGAACAGCTTAAGTCGTTTCCCTCCCGATCGGTGACCCTGAAGCGCTGGGCCGACAATCCGGAAGCTCTGGAAAAAATGAAAACGCATCTCCTCGATCTTCAACTGAAGCGCACCGAGCTTCTCAGCCGCTATGAGCCGTCGTACCGACTGGTGCAGGAAGTTGAGCAGCAAATTGCGGAAACAAAGGCATCGATCTCCGCCGAGGCGCTTACTCCCGTTCGCGATGAAACCAGCGATAAGGATCCAAACTACGAGTGGGCTCGCATGGAACTGGAGAAGGCTCAGGTGCAGTCGGACGGCCTACGCGCACGGCAAACAGACGCTTCTGCCCAGGTCGCATCGCTGCGCTCGTTTGCGCAACGTATGCAATCTGAGTCCCTTGATCAACAGGATCTGATGCGCATCGCCAAAGCTAACGAAGACAACTACCTGCTCTACCTTCACAAGCGTGAGGAAGCTCGCATCGGCGACTCTCTTGACGAGCGTCGCATCCTCAATGTGGCCATAGTGGAACCGCCTGTACCTCCAGCTCTGCCAGAACACAACATCCTTCTTTATTTCGTGCTCGCGTTCGCACTCGCCATAGCATTCGCTGTCGGCGTCGCCTTTACAACCGAGTACTTTGATCCCACAATTCGCACTCCCGACGAAGCGCACGCCCTGCTGGAGGTTCCGGTTTTAGCGTGGCTGCCAGCATATCAGCCTCCAGTTATGCATCCCCTCATTTCTCGGACCGGCGAGTCTAAGGTGGTGGTTCAGTGAGCGCCTTCCCGGAACTCATCATCGACGCGCCGGCTGCCGCCGGGCAACCGCACGTAGTTCCTATCGCCGAGCAATCTCAGCGCAATGTGCTTTCTCCGCGGGCCTCGGTCAACGAGGAGCAGATCTATGCGCTGGTTCAGCAACTTTTCTTCCGCCACGAATCGGCGTTGGTGCGGCACGTGGCCTTTGCGCCGGTGGAGGCATCGACTGGCACCGCCGCGCTATGCCTCGAGATTGCGAGCGCTTTGGCTGAAGAAGACAAATACGACATCGGATTGATCGACACTCACTCAGACCCTGTAATCCTGCAAGCCCAGTTGCAGATTCCGCCCCCAAATCTTCCGCTGACAACCTGGCCGATTGGGCCGCGTCTCTGGATGGTTCCACGCCAGAGTTGGCTGGCGGACGCCCGCAGTCGTAGAGTGACCGATCAAAACTTATGGCGGCTGCGTGAACTGACGGCGCAGTTTGACTTTTCGATTTTGTGGTCCGCACCGGTCTCATGGCTGACGGCGAGTGTTGCCCAAACGTGCGACGGTCTGGTGCTCGTTCTTACAGCCAACCAAACACGGCGCCTTGTCGCCGCTCAAATCAAGGAGCAGCTGCGCAGGGCACAAGTCCCTCTGCTCGGGACAGTACTCGCGAAACGCCGTTTTCCTGTGCCCCAGGGCCTCTATAGGAGTCTGTGAATCTTATGGGCGAATTAGTCACAAACCGAATATGGGACAGCGGACTCAACGATTGCCCGTCGCAATATGCCCGCATGATTCCAGGCAGGTCTGCCATCACTAGCCCCAATGTCTCGGCGACCACCCCCGCGACCGTGGATAATGTGACTCCCGCACGTGCAGTCGGCAAAACCGCTACTGCAGCCGCACAGGCGCGAATGCCAAGTCACCCACTCCCATGTCACAGCGCCAGCAATCGATTCATGCTTTTTCAGTTGGTGGCAGCCGATTTGATCGTTCTGGTACTGGCGTGGGGGGCGACATCTCGCTTTTTTCCCGCTTGGGCCCTCCCAATCGCGTTTCTGCCAATTTTTGCCGTTCTTGTAACGCTCTTTGGTTTCTCGGGGGGACTCTACAAACGCGCCGGCGATCCTTCTCCCGCGGGGATTGTCTCGACCCTGGCAAGGTCAAGCCTATTCGCCACCGCACTGGTCTACATCGCCGCGCGAGAGGGACTGAGTTTTCTCATGGCGGCCAGCATTTTTGCCACCAGCCTGGCCGCACTCGCGCTGTCGCGTCGGCTGAGGCAACTTATATGGAAGCGCCGTCGACGCGAAACGGAGTCGCGCAGGATCCTCATCGTTGGCGGGGGGCCGATTGCTGGCTCCATCGCCCAGGCGTTGCGCAACGATCCCCTTCAGCGCGCCACCGTCTGCGGCTTCTTGGCTGATGATCAGCCTCTTTCCCCAACTGTACTGGGGCGCATCGCAGACTTGGATTGGCTGGCTCGATCCGAGTTCATCGACGAAATTATCCTCGCTCTGCCGGGTCAACCCGGGCAGACGCGAAAAGCCGCCGAGGCCGCGTTCCGTAACCACCTCGACATTCTCGCCGTACCGGATCTGCCTATGGGTTCCGACCCAGGCATCGACCGGATCGGAGATATCCCAGTGATCACGCTGCATCGCGAGCCATTACCCAGCGCGGCTTTATTTCTCAAGCGCTTGCTGGATGTCACCGGCGCAGCATTGGGCCTCGTCTTTGCCAGTCCGCTCCTGGCGATCATCGCCCTGCTCATCCGACTGGAGGCGCCCGGTCCGGTACTTTATTCCGCGGAACGCACTGGCGCCAAAGGCCGTCGTTTTCGTTGCTACAAGTTTCGCTCCATGGTCACCGACGCCGCGCACCGTAAGGAAGAATTGCGATCGCGAAACCAGCGGAGCGGTCCCATCTTCAAAATTGACGACGATCCTAGAATTACTCGCATCGGCCGCATTATCCGCCGCTACAGCCTCGACGAATTGCCCCAACTCTGGAACGTGCTCAGCGGGGAAATGAGCTTGGTTGGCCCGCGGCCACATCCGGTCGACGAGGTCAACCATTACGAACTGCAACAGTTTCGCCGCCTTGATGTAAAGCCCGGTATCACGGGTTTGTGGCAGATCATGGCGCGCGACTGCCCCTCATTCGAACTCAACATGCACCTTGACCTCACCTACATAGAAAATTGGAGCCTGCGGCTGGACCTGCGCATCCTCGCCAGCACACTTCGCGTGCTATTTGCGCCGGAAGGAGCCTGACCCTCGCGATGAGCACTCGCGCCCTAACTCTCACTCAGGATAACGAGCGGAATCCGCTATGGCGCGCCGTGGCACTGCTGCCGCGCACGCTCCATTTCGCCTTATCGTTTCCGTCCCTCCTATACGTGGCCGCGATGACCGTCTTCCTGTTTCGACCGCCAGACCTTTTTTCGTTTTACGCCGATCGCGTCGCGTTCGCCATCCTGGTCTTTTTCGTCCTTTTGCGCATCGCCGCATTCGGCGAAAAAATTCCATTCTTCGCCGGAATCAGCCTGCCCATGCTGGCTCTCACGGGACTCGCCGTTTTCCGCGTCGTGCGAGAGCCATTCGACGCGCAAATCTGGAGCATTATCGCCGGCAAGTACATCGTTCCTTTTACCCTGTTTCACATCGCTGTCCTGATCTTTCGCAGAGAACAGGAGCGAAGACATTTTGCCGTCTTCGTTGTCCTCGCGCTCGCCTATTTAACATTCATTTCCATTGCTTTCCTCGCCGATGCCCACTCGCTCATCTTTCCCCGTTTCATTCTTGACGAAAGCCTTGGCTTTCATCCCGACCGGGCGCGTGGACCTTTTCTTCAAGCGGTAGCCAACGGCGTTTCATTGAACATCCTCGGCATCCTTGTCCTCGCGCTCCCTCGAAGGCGCAAGATCGTTGCGCGATTGCTATGGCTGGCGTTGCCTCTGGCGGTCCTCGCCACAATGACGCGCGCCGTCTGGATTTCGTTTGCGATCTCCAGTCTTGCTCTCGGATTCTGCCTGATCAAACGCCGCCTGCAAGCTTTTTGCGCTCTGCTGGCGGTTGCATGCCTGCTGGTCTTTCTGACCATAGGCTCCAACAACCGCGCCCTGAAGACTGCTCTTGGGGATCGCACCGCGGAACGTGGTCCGGTAGACGCGCGCCTGGCCGTGTATGACGCGGGTTGGACAATGTTCGAAGAGAGACCCTTCAGTGGCTGGCCCGCCGGCGTTATGTATGCCGAGCTCGCGCGACGCATGGAGGGTTATCACCTTCGCACGTTTTATGTGCACAATACTTACCTGGCCTTGCTTGTTGAATTCGGCGTGCCGGGCTTGGCCTTGTATGGCCTTCTCTTTTTCAACCTCTTCCGCCTTTCCTGGCAGCCCCGGCCCGGGGAGCATAGCTCCGTAGCTTCCCTACGGAGGGTCTGGCCTATCTTGCTCGGTGTTTATCTCTTTAACGCATTCTTCGTCGACATGGCGTACCAGTTTGTGATTGGGCTCGTATTCACTGTTGCCGGGATGCTCTGTGCGCCCGAGGCATCTCGGGCATGACCACCGTTGCATACATTGCCAACGAGTTCCCCTCGCCGCTCGAGTCCTATGTCATCGATGAGATTACGGAGTTGCGGCGGCGCGGAATACGGGTGATCTGCTGCAGCGGGAAGCGCGTCGCGCCGAATGATCTCGGCCCAGCAGAACGCTCTTTCTGGAAAGAGACGCTCTATTTTCAGCCACTCGCTGACGATGAACTCATGCGAGCGGCACGGCGGCTAGTCTCGAATCGTCACCATCTCTGGCAAGTCCTGCGACTCCTGATATTGGAGCCCGACTCCTCCGCGACCCTTCGCATTCGCGCGCTGGGCCACATGCTGATGGGCGCCGCGCTCGCTGACCAATTAGCGCCCTTCGATGTCCAGCATATTCACGCTCATCATGGATATTTCGCCTCATGGATGGCTCTAACCGCCGCCCAGTTGCTCGACATCGGCTTCAGTTTCACTCTGCACGGCTCCGACCTTCTGCGGCGCGCAGATTTGCTTTCCGCCAAGCTGCGGGCCTGCCAGTTCTGTGTCACCATTTCCGACTTCAACCGCCGGCACATTCTACGCAGCTACCCTTCCACGCCCCCGGAAAAAATCATGGTACAGCGCCTTGGCGTCGATTGCATGCTCGCCTCGCCTATAGTCTCTACAGCCGAGACCAACCTTCGACGCTTCTGCATTCTCTCCGTCGGACGCCTGCATCCCGTCAAGGATCATCGCTTCCTTGTGCAGGTTTGTTCCTCCCTGCGGAACCAAGGTCTCAACTTCATTTGTTGGATTGTGGGCGAGGGCCCGGAGCGTGCAGCTCTCGAACGGCAGATCAGAGCGTTGGGACTCCAAGAACATGTTTATCTCACCGGGCACATACCTCGCACCGACCTCCCCGGCTATTACCGCTATGCCGACTTGGTCGTCATGACGAGCCAAAGCGAGGGGATTCCCGTGGTCCTGATGGAGGCCATGGCTCACGGAAAGCTTGTGTTGGCTCCTGCGATCACCGGCATTCCTGAACTGGTGGAGCACCGCCGCAACGGATTTCTCTACGAACCTGGCGATTCGCTCGATCTTGTCATCGCCGTACGTTGGATCCAGGCCAACCAAGCTTCGCTGGCTGGAATCCAGCGCGCCGCCGCGGCGACGATTGCCGCTTCCTACAATCGCGAGCAAAATCTGCGCGCATTCGCGCAGCAGTTCCTGGCCCGCGTTCAAACCTCGGACGGTCACTATGCGCATCCTGTATTGCAACAAGTACGACTATCTGTTTAGCGGCACGGAAGCTTATCTTTTCGACCTCATTCGCCGTGTCGACGAGCTCGGCCACGAAGCCGCACTATTTAGCATGGATCATGGTCACGCTCGCGCTTTCGCGGGCCGTAGCTACCGCATTCCGCATGTAAACTTTAAGGACCCGCGCGCTGGATTATTGAAGAAGATAAAGCAGGCGGCACACGCCATTTATTCGCCATCCACCCGCCGCGCAATGCGTAGTTGCTTGTCCGATTTTTTGCCCGACCTGGCGCACGTCCGCAGTATTTACCACCACTTGTCGCCGTCGATTCTTTGGGAACTGAAGCGTCGGGGCATTCCTGTGCTCTACCATCTGAACGACTTCAAAATTCTGTGCCCAACTTACAATCTCGTAGCCGATGGCCAACCGTGCGAACTTTGCAGTCATGGTGCCTTCCGCCACGTCATCACGAAGGGCTGCTGCCCCGGTGCGCGTTCAAACGCGATCGTCCTTGCCGCCGAGGCATACTTGCACAAATGGTTGCGCACGTACCAACGCTGCGTCGATCTATTTCTGGCCCCGAGCCAATTCGTGCGCCAGAAGTTGATCGCCAGCGGATTCCCCGCTCATCGCATCGAAGTTCTCCCCCACTTCCAATCTCTGCCCGGCGACGAACAACTAACCGCCGGCGAAGGATATCTGCTTTATTTCGGCCGACTCTCTCCCGAGAAAGGCGCAAAGGAACTTTTGCACGCCATGGCCAGGCTGCCGCATATTCCACTTATCATCGCAGGAGAAGGCCCCGAGCGCCCGATTCTAGAGTCATTGGCCCGCGAGTTGAATCTGAAACACGTCCTGTTTGCTGGCATGGTCCAGGGCGAGAAACTCCAGCAGCTCATCGCTGGTTGCAGCTTCTCAGTGTTTCCATCCCACGCCTACGAAACCTTCGGTAAATCCATTCTCGAATCGTATGCCTGGGGGCGCCCCGTCATCGCCACCGATCTGGGTTCGCGCCGGGAGGTTGTCCAACATGGCGTCACCGGCCTCCTCTATTGCGATGGGAATCGAGAACAACTCGCCCACTCCATCGAATTTTTGTTCGACCGTCCCGACCTCATCCTGAAGATGGGCGCCGCGGGGCGGAATCGTGCAAAGGAAAAACACGATCCTGATGAGCATGTGGAGAAACTGTTCGAGCTCTACCACCGGATCACATCCGCCAAGAGACGAGTTCTGTCTTTCCCCGTCGCGCACGAGCATCCCCGCCCACGCCGCGGCGTACGCGTCGCCTTTATAGGCGGACGAGGCGTGGTCTCAAAATATAGCGGCATCGAATCGTATTATGAGCAAGCTGGCCACGAACTGGCACGCCTCGGCCACGAAGTGACCGTTTATTGCCGCACCTATTTCACCCCTCCTGGGAAAACGCATAATGGCATGCGCGTGCTGCGGTTGCCGACCATTAGATCCAAGCATTTGGAGACTTTCGTTCATACGCTGTTGAGCACGGTGCATGCCATGCTATCGGGCTGTGATGTCGTCCATTACCACTGTCTTGGACCGGCCCTTTTCTCTTTTTTGCCGAGGCTTGCCGGCAAGAAGACCGTCGTCACGGTGCAAGGTCTTGACTGGCAGCGCGCCAAATGGGGCCGATTCGCCGCAGGCGTGCTGCACTGGGGAGAAGACGCCGCCATTTCCTCGCCCAACGCCACCATGGTCGTCTCACGAACGCTGCAGCGATACTTCCGTCAACAGTATGATCGCGAGACCATCTACGTTCCGAACGGAGCTGCGCTAGTGTCTCATCGTTTACCTCGGCAGCTGATCGAATGGGATCTCCAGTCGGAGAACTATGTCTTGTTCCTGGGCAGGTTTTCGCCGGAAAAAAACTGCGATCTTCTGATCAGAGCCTTCGAAACTCTCCGCACCAGCATGAAACTGGTTCTCGCCGGAGGGTCAAGTCATTCCGATGCTTACGTCAAAGGCTTGCGCCGTCATGAATCCGATAGCGTTCGTTTCCTTCCGTGGGTCTCGGGGACGCATCTCGAGGAACTTCTTTCGAACGCAGCCCTGCTCGTCCTGCCGTCAGACTTGGAAGGTTTGTCCCTCGCTCTTCTCGATGCCATGGCGGCTGGTGTCTGTGTGCTGGCCAGCGACATTCCCGAAAATAACGAAGTGGTCGAGGGCGCCGGCTTCACCTTCCGCCACGGCGATCAGGAAGACCTGGCGCTCATGCTCGACATGCTCATTCAAAATCCTTTACTCCGCCGCCAGGCCGCGAGTCGAGAACGCGAGCGCGTCCAGAGCGAATATCTTTGGCCTGAAGTGGCGCGCTCTATTGAAAAAGCCTATTACAACGTACTGGGCTGGAGCCCGAGCGAGTACGCCGAATCAGCTCAAAAGGAGAATCGAGAAAATGACACGCTTCCTGATTTCGCTTGCAGTCCTCACGCAGGCGCTTCCCGCGTTCGCTCAACTCAGCGACAGCCAGATCAGGCGAGCCATTGAGAATGGCAACAAAGCTGGCCGACACCCCAACGGGTTAACGTTAAACGATGTGCAGACTTCCGTGGGTAGTGGGTCAGTTTGAATTTGTTTTGAAAGGGCGCGGCTTTTAGCCTCCGGGGGCATGCGTCTTTCAAATTGACGCACTGCCCGCCCGCTCCCATGCTTGACACCAGAGCTATAATAGTTATTAGGTAGAGTCGTGGCCGTGTTTGCGTGCCGGCCTCTACTTAAGTTTTTTAAATCAATACTCTGCCAGAATCAACCAGTCGAACTCGTGATTCTAAAGGACAGCCAAGCCTGGGGTTGCCAACAACTCATTTCTTATGAATACTTTACATTTAACTGCTTTAAAATGAATACTTTGGAAAAATAGGGAGAGCGGGTACGAAAGTCCCTCGGATGGCTGATGTTTGGCAACTTCCAAATAACTCCTTATTACTGAATACTTTACATGTAAGTCATTTAAACTCAAAGACCTGAAGGGATTTTTCTCCTAAGTCTCTGATTCCAAAAGACAGGCAATTAGATTTTTTTCAGGGTAGCACGGACTGCATCCCGGCAGTCAGTCGTCAGTTTACCAGCAACTCCTTTGCTATGAATACTTTAAGTTTAACTCCTTTGTAATGAATGCTTTGAAGGACCAGTATGGAAGCTAGCATTCTCGTCACTGGTGGCGCGGGCTTCATTGGCTCGAACTTCATTCTCCAGTGGATAGCCTCCGGGAACACCAGCGTCCTGAATCTAGACAAGTTGACATACGCGGGCAATCTCAACAATCTGCGTGCCATCGAAGCGCACCCGCGCTATCGTTTCGAGCATGGAGACATCTTCGATCGCGATTTTTTGCGCGAGTTGCTCGGGCGTGAGAAGCCCCGCGCGATCGTTCACTTCGCCGCCGAGAGCCACGTAGACCGCTCCATCCACGGCCCCGATGATTTCATTCGCACCAACATCAACGGCACTTTCAACCTGCTCGAAGAAGCGCGAGCGTATTGGTCGGCGCTATCCGAGACCGATCGCGCCGCTTTCCGTTTTCTCCATGTCTCCACGGACGAAGTCTACGGATCGCTCGGTCCGAACGATCCCGCTTTCAGCGAGGCTACTCCCTACGCACCCAATAGCCCATACTCCGCATCCAAGGCCGCTTCCGATCATCTGGTTCGCGCGCACTACCATACTTACGGATTTCCCACGCTCACCACCAACTGTTCTAACAACTACGGGCCCTATCAGTTTCCAGAAAAATTGATACCTCTTATGATTCTGAATGCCTGCGCCGGCAAACCGCTCCCAATCTATGGCGACGGCAAGAATGTTCGCGATTGGCTCTTCGTTGAGGATCACTGCCGCGCCATCCGCTCCGTACTCTCCCGCGGCCGCGTCGGAGAAACTTACAATATCGGTGGGCGTAGCGAAAAAACCAATCTGCAGATTGTCGGCGCTATCTGCGAACTTCTCGACGAGTTGCGTCCGAACGACGCCGTCGTGCCCCACAACAAACTCGTCACCTTCGTCAAAGATCGGCCCGGCCATGACCGGCGCTATGCAATCGATGCACGCAAAATCGAGAGCGAACTGAACTGGAAGCCAGTGGAGACGTTCGAGAGCGGCATCCGCAAAACCGTACGCTGGTATCTTGAACACGAAGACTGGATCCGCGACGTAACCAGCGGCAGCTACCGTCAATGGATGGCGAAACATTACGCCACCGAACATTAATGCGGAAAGCTGTTACTGACAGCTGAGACGGTAGATAGGAAGAATCGAAACAGAAACTAGACATGACCGCGCAACCGAACTACAAAGGCATCATTCTCGCGGGAGGATCGGGCACTCGCCTCTATCCAGTCACCCACGCGCTTCCGAAGAGCCTGCTGCCCGTGTACGACAAGCCGATGATTTACTACCCGCTCTCGACACTCATGTTAGCTGGCATCCGCGAAATTCTGGTCATCTCAACGCCGGAAGACTTGCAGCGTTTTCAGCACTTGCTTGGCGATGGTTTGCGGTATGGCGTCAAATTCCAATACGCGGCGCAACCGAAGCCCGAAGGGATTGCCCAGGCGTTTTTGATCGGCAAGGAATTTCTCGGTTCCAGCGGTTGCGCTCTGGTGCTCGGCGACAACATTTTTTACGGACACGACTTGGTTAAGGAACTACGTGAGGCTGCGCTCCAATCTGAAGGCGCCCGCGTCTTTGCCTATCCCGTCAACGACCCCGAACGCTATGGAGTAGTCGAGTTCGATGCGCAGGGCAAGGCGCTTAGCATTGAAGAGAAGCCGCAGCAACCGAAATCCCGTTATGCCGTGACCGGCCTATATTTTTACGACCGGCAAGTAGTCGAGATTGCCGCTGGTCTTAAACCTTCGAAACGCGGCGAACTTGAGATCACCGATGTGAACCGCGTCTATCTCGAGCGCAATCAACTGAACGTGTGCGTAATGGGCCGCGGCATGGCATGGCTTGACACGGGCACGCATGAAGCCTTAATGGAAGCGTCCTTATTTATCCAGACTCTGGAGAAACGCCAGGGCCTCATGGTCGCCTGCCCAGAGGAAATCGCCTACCGCTCCGGCTACATCACGGCCGCGCAACTCGAAGCCCTGGCACAACCGATGTGCAACAACGGATATGGCGCATACCTGTTGCAGTTGCTGCGCGAGCGCGTCTTCTGAGAGCTTAAATCGCCGCCATGATTGTCCGATTAAATGCGCAATTGAGACCGTGGCGATCGGATTTGCCGAAGAAATCTGCCCATGAAAAAAATCACTACTAGCCTTGCCGGACTTCTGCTGCTCGAACCGGATGTCTTCGGCGACAACCGCGGGTTTTTTCTGGAAAGCTATAATCAGCGCACGCTTGCCGAACACGGCATCTCAGAGCCCTTCGTACAGGACAATCACTCTTACTCCGAAAAAAATGTCATACGTGGATTGCACTACCAGATTCGCCAGCCTCAGGGCAAATTAGTCCGTGTCGTCACCGGCGAGATTCTCAACGTCGCTCTAGACCTGCGGCGCACGTCGCCCACTTTTGGGAAATGGGAGGCGGTCAAACTTTCCGGCGAGAACAAACACATCCTCTGGATTCCGCGCGGATTTGCTCATGGATTTCGCGTTATCTCTCAGGCTGCCCACCTCCTCTACAAGACAACCGACTTTTACGCGCCCGAGCACGAACGCACAGTGTTATGGAACGACCCTGAGTTAAAAATCGAGTGGCAACTGGACGGCGAACCCGTCATCTCGGCGAAAGACCGGCGTGGTGTCCCGTTCCTGCAAGCTGAACCGTTCGACTAGCCTCGTTTGTTTCGGAGGGGGCTTCGGAGAAAATTTCGGAAGAGCTGTTGGGTTGGACTCTCGCTCTCGAATCGACAACCGGCGAACGCTTTTCCAGTTCGTTCCACGATCTCTGCCACTGCCACCAAACGAGACTCGCCAGTACCAGCAGGCCAACCGTCAGCGCATATATTTTTCTTCGCCCAATACGAAGCCAACGTCTCTTCTTGGCCGGCTGCAGTGCGACCACCGGCGATTTCGTGACCGTAGTTGAAACTTTCTTTTCTTTTGAATCGATCGCCGCTGCAGGTGCGAGATAGGACCAGTATCGAATCATCTCCCGCTGCTCTGCCGACAAACCTACAAACTCAAGTCCGCAACGAAGCTGGGTTTGATAACGAACCAAAGCTCGCGCCCGAACCGGCACGGCAACATTCGGAAGCCGCAGTTCAACCGCCACGTGCTGGCCCGCGGCAAGTTCTCCCGCCACCACTGCGCCTACACCGTTCTCGCTGAGATCAGTGCAGCGTCCGGGCAAATTTTCTGGAACCCCGGATCGTAACGCGATCAAGTCCAGGGGTACATTGATGGGCTTTCTGAAATCAACGCGTCGAGTCGCCTTTTCCAACGCCATCGCTGTAGCTGCACTCATCCGACTGCCTCCGCGGGATCGAAGACCCCTGATTCTTGCGGCTGGAATCCTTGACGAATGCGGCGCTAACGAAATTTACTAGCAAGTATATCGAAAACGCTGGAATACTTTTCCTCAACCAGTGCCTTTTTCGGTACTTTCTCACTGCATGTCGCGCCAATTTGGTCCCACTCCCAGCTCCACCAGCAGCGGAACAGCGAGCGAATAGGCTTGCTCCATATACTCCCGCACCAACGACTTCATCGCCTCCACTTCACTCTCCGGAACTTCGAACACCAACTCATCGTGCACTTGCAACGTCATGCGCGACCTCAGCCCGCGCTCACGAATTTCTTTGTCTATCCGGATCATGGCCAGCTTAATCAGATCCGCGGCCGTTCCCTGCAGCGGAGTGTTGACCGCCGTGCGCTCGGCAAATCCGCGCTGAGTGGAGTTCTTGCTGTTGATGTCAGGTATCGGCCGGATGCGCCCGAACAGCGTCTTCACTCTCTGATCGCGCCGCGTCTGCTCCAGTGTGGCGTCGATGAACGCGCGCACTCCAGAATATTTTTCAAAATACGCATCGATGAATTTGCGCGCCTCGGCAGGCTCGATGCCTAACTGCTGAGACAAACCAAATGCAGATAGGCCATAGACAATCCCAAAATTCACAACCTTTGCCTGCCGGCGATGGTCGGGGGTCACCATCAGCGGCGGCACACCGAAGACCTGCGACGCGGTCAGAGTGTGAATGTCATCCCCGCGACGAAACGCCTCTACCAGCAATTTGTCTTTTGAATAATGTGCCAACAGCCGCAGCTCGATCTGCGAATAATCCGCGGCCAGCAAGACGTGCCCCGGTTCGGCGATGAACGCGGCCCGAATCTCCCGTCCAAGCTCGGTGCGAATCGGAATATTTTGCAGGTTGGGATTCGTCGAAGACAGTCTCCCCGTTGCTGTTCCGGTCTGCCCAAAGGTTGTATGCACGCGGCCGCTCTGGCTGCGAATGAGCACCGGCAGAGCATCTACGTAAGTCGACTTCAATTTTGTCAGCTGCCGGTAGTCCAGCACCATGCGCGCAACTTCGTGGTCTTCCGCCAAGCCCTCCAGCACATCCACCGCGGTCGAAATCTTTTTCCCTTTGCCGTACTTCACCGGTATCGGAAGGGCCAGCTTGTTGAACAAAACGTCGCCCAGTTGCTTCGGCGAGCTGATGTTGAATTCCACCCCGCAACACTCATAGATCTCTCGCGCCTTCGCCTCCACCTCGCGCTGCAGCTTCACCGACATCTCGCCTAATACTATGGTATCAATCTTCACACCAGCGTCTTCCATGCGCACCAATACCCGCACCAGCGGGGCATCGATCTCTTCGTATACCGAGGTCAGCCCCTGATCGTCGACTTCTTTGCGGAGCGCGCTCGCCAGACGCCCGGTGATGTCCGCCGCTTCCGCTAGGTTGCCGCTCATTTTCAGGTTGAATCTTCTGAGAGCGACTTCCGGCAACGAATGCGATGAGTAAGTTGGATCGAGCAGATACGAGTAGAGCATTGGATCATGCTCCACTCCAGCCAGTTGGATGCCTTGCTTGGAGAAATGGTGGAGTACAGATTTTAGGTCGTGAACCGTCTTCGTCATCGCGGCATCTTCGAGCATGGTCTTCACTCGCTCGACAAGCGACCGGTCTTCCAGTGCGATCCTCGCCCCCGCTCCCGGCGCATTGGAAATGGCAATGAGCTTTGGAGCCGCATCACTGCTATGCTCGATGGACTCCTCATCATCCGCCGGCTGCAAAGCCAGAAAGCCGGATTGCGTCGGCTCCGGTTCGTCGCCTTCCGCTGCGCTTTCGGAGTTAGTACTGTGCTCGGTAGGAATTGCCAGTGCGAGCGGCACACCCTCGCCGATACCTTTCAAATATTCCTCGAAATCGGCGGTCGACCTGATCTCCTGGTAGGCACCCTGCCTCACTTCAATCACAGGAAGCAGATCCTTCAACAACGAGGTGAATTCGAGCTCGGCAAACAGCGCGCGGAGAGCCTCGATATCCGGTTCGCCCATCTTCATCGCCGGCACTTCCAAGTCGATGGCCACGTCGCAGTCAATGGTCACTAATTGTTTGCTGTAGAGAATATTGTCGCGATTATTCTGCAACGATTCCCGATATGTTTTTTTCTCTACTTCAGCCGCCCGTTCCAGCGCTTGTTCCACGCTGCCGAAGCGTCGAATCAGATCCACTGATCCCTTGTCGCCGATCCCGGGCGCTCCCGGAATGTTGTCGACCGAATCGCCGCGCAGTGCCATCACATCCACCACCTTCGACGGAGGCACTCCCAGAATTTCCTCGACCTTCGCAGCGTCGCAAATCAGGTTGTCCTTCGGCGGATTCAGAACACACACCTTATCGTTCACCAGTTGCAGCATGTCCTTATCGTTGGACACGACGAATACCGTGTACGATTCCGCCGCCGCTTTTCGTGCCAGGGTCCCGATAACATCGTCGGCTTCATAGCCTTCGAGCTGCAAAATTGGAATGCGATAGCCCTCCAAAGCCCTCCGAATGTAGGGAATCTGCTGCACCAGATCTCCGGGCATCTCGCTGCGGTTTGCCTTGTAGCCGCCATACTGCGATTCTTTGAAGGTTTGCGTCTTGATATCGAACTTGCGAATCGAGGTAATCGCTTCCGCTTGCTGGTTGCGGATAGTCGGAGCCCCCACATCGAACACTGCCGCTAGATACTCAGGCGTGAAGTCGTCGCGCAACTTGCGCAGCATGTTGACGAAAACATAAGTGGCCGCTGTCGGAACCCCTGTCTTGGTCGACATCGGCCGTTGCCGCGCCATCGCGTGATAGGCGCGGAAAATGAACGACATCGTATCGATCAGGAAAATACGGCCCTCACTCTCGGCGGAAGTCGGCAACGGGAGAGCGATACTCACTTGCGGCAATTTCTTTTTGGCAGGCAATAAGTAAAGTTTAGCAGCAGACTAATTCCTCAGTCTTTTTTGCGCCACCGCGGCGAAAAATCGGTAGTGGGCAAGTTTGGATTGAAACTTGCTCACTACCGAAAAATCACTGCAAGATCGCGTCAACGGCGTATGATATGAGGTTTTGAGCCTTGCCCATCGGGCGCTGAATCTGAGTGCTGAATGCTGCCCTTCAAGCTCGTTTATAGCGACAACTACTACTTGCCCATCGGTTCTCATGTTTTTCCAGCGGAGAAGTACAAGTGTATTCATGATCGGTTGCTCGCATCGGGAGTGGCAGTGCCCACCGACTTTGCAGTTCCTCGTCCGGCCGCGGATGAGGACGTGTTGCTCGTGCATACCCCTGCGTATGTACACAAGCTGAAGACCGGCACGCTCACCGCGCTCGAGGAGTTGGAACTCGAAGTCCCGTACTCGCCGGAGTTAGTGCGCGCCTTCTGGCTCGCCGCCGGCGGCTCTATCCTGGCCGCCGACCATGCCCTCGAGGACGGTATAGCAATCAGCATCGGCGGAGGATTCCATCACGCGTTTCCTGACCACGGCGAAGGCTTTTGCGTGATCAACGATGTGGCCGTAGCCATCCGTTGTATGCAGCGCGACGCGAAGATTCGCAAAGCGATGACTGTGGACTGCGACGTCCATCAGGGCAATGGCACTGCTGCGATCTTTTCCGGCGCGCAAGTTCCCTACGATCCGCTCCCCACGGCATCGGCCTCTGTTGCTAATCCTGCGCAAATTCCTACGCGTTACCCGGCGCGTCCGGCTTTGCACGGAACCAGGCCAAGCCCGCAAGCCACGGACGTTTTCACCATCTCGCTCCATCAGCTGAACAATTATCCGTCATATAAACCCCCTTCGTCGCTCGACCTGAACTTGCCCGACGGGATTGGCGACGCCGATTATCTGGCGTGCCTGGGCGACGCGCTCAGCATGGGATTGGAGAAGTTCGAGCCCGATCTTATCTGCTACCTCGCCGGCGCCGATCCCTATTGCGAAGATCAGCTTGGTGGATTGTCATTGACGATCGAGGGGCTGAAACAGCGAGACGCTCTGGTGTTTGAAATCGCCAAAACACGGGCGATTCCAGTGATGGTAACCTACGCCGGCGGTTACGCCTTGAAGCTAGAAGACACAATCACGATCCACTGCAACACTGTGGTCGCCGCAAAAGAAGTTTATGCTGGAAAAGACCTGACGAAGTGACGAACTGAGTCAATAGCGCACAGCAAATAGCAAAGTGCAAAAGATATACTCGACGTCATGGACGTTGTCCCTTCTCAGCTTGCCCACCGTGAGGTCTATAACATCCTGATCAGCGCAGTAGTGCCGCGGCCGATTGCGTGGGTATCAAGCCTCAGCGCTTCTGGACAACCTAACCTGGCGCCCTTTTCGTTCTTCAACGCGGTGTGCGCCAAGCCTCCGTTGTTAGCGTTTGCACCTGGAATGCGGCCGCCCAAGAAATCCGAAGCGGCCGCGGACGACGCGGCAGGACACCCGGGAGTCCATATTAAAGACACGCTGCGGAATATTCGCGAGACGAGAGAATTCGTGATCAATATGGTCACCTACGAATTAGCGGAGGCCATGAATCTGACGAGCGGCGAATACGACGCGTCCATCAGCGAATTCGAATTGGCAGAGGTCGCTTCGGCGCCATCGCAGATCGTGCGGCCGCGGCGAGTGGCGGACTCTCCCGTCAGCTTCGAATGCAAGCTGCATCAGATTCTCGATTTCAATCCCACGCCCGGGGGCGGCAGCCTGGTAATCGGAGAAATCGTCTCGATTCACATCAACGACCAACACATAAAAGAAGGCCGCATCGATCGGAACTCGCTCGATCTCATCGGACGCATGGGCGGCATGCAGTACACACGGACGACCGAGCGATTTGAGATGGTGCGGCCCAAGGTGGAGTGAGGGATGGAACTGCTTGCCCTCAGTCCTCGAAACTCTTCGCGCCTCCCTTCATGCGGTTAGTCACGACTTGTTTCCATATCCACTTGATGACGCGCGCGTCGTTATAGCAATAGCCAAGATTGTGGTTGAGAGTGGAAAAGCAATGCCGCTCGCAGGTATGTTTCATCTGCTTGAGCTGTTGCTGGTCGAACTTCGGCTTATCGATGTTTCCCCAGTCGAAGGTAGAAGGATACATCGGAAAGCATGGCGCGACCGTGCCGTCGGTCCGGATGATGACGTTGTTCTGGCCGGCGCGACAGTTCCACTCCGTGAAATGCAGCTCACCGCTGGCATCTTGCGCAATACCTGGAGTGTGCGCGAGCATGGCGGCGATGTTTCCATTTGTGCCCGTGCCATCTCCATACCAACCGTATTTTTTCAGATCGAGGCCTGAGGACATGCGTACAAAAGCCTTCATCTCCTGCAGACGCTGCACCGAATTCACCATCTGATAGCCGGCTTTGTTCTTTTCGATGATCCAGTCGATCAGATCATCCGTGGCGCGCCAATCCTCGGGCCGGATGTAGGTGGGGTTCTCGTTGAAGTGCTTGAAGTGTTCGTCCTGCTCGAGCATGGGCGTTTCATTGATGTGGTAATCGGTGGCCAGACGATGCGCGTGGGCGTATTCGGTAAGCTTCTTGACGTCCTCATGATTGTTGCGGCAAATGTTGATGTTGAGGAACACCATGTAGCCATAGACGTACTGCTTGCGGATGAGGTATTCAAGGTGCTTTTGGCCGGGAACAAAAGCCTTTGGCAGGCTTGGCTTTTCGTCCCACGCGTCTAGCGCGAAGTTGAAGATGGCAACCCCGGCGTCGCCCAGACGATCGGCAACTTCGGGACGCAGCAATCGACCGTTGGTCCCGATGTAGATCCAGAAGCCCTTCTTCGCCGCATAATAGACGACCTTGTGCGCAACTTGCGGGCGCAAGAGCGGCTCGCCGCCCATCAGCGCCAAAACACGGCAACCGTTATCATGCAGCCAATCGATGGAGCGCTTGGCGACATCCTCGGTCATACCTTTCACCGTGTTGTTGAACGCCCAGCAGTACCAGCAGTCGAGATTGCACTTGTAGTCAAGAAAGAGATAGGCGGTGATCGGATGGAATTCTCCGGGCATTACCCGCGATCGCATGTAAGGACCAAGCCAGCCCCGGACTTTTCGCCAGACTTGTCCGTACGTCCAGTCACGCTTTTCGGGTATCACCTCAGGGCCAGGATCTTTGAGCAGTTCCGGATACTGTGGGAATACAGGTTCCGGTAAAGTTTCACCCTTAATCTCGGCCGGTCCCGGACCGGATGATGCCGAGTTCATTAAGAGGTTGTGAATGTCAACGTCGATTCTGAACTTCGCAGGGGCCGGAGAAGCCATATTCCTTTCCTCCATGTCAAAATTGAATATTCAAAAGATGCGAGAAGTCAGACTGTGGTTTCATTCAGCTGGGGTTTTAGATAAATTTATTTTGAAATGTCCAATCATCGAGCGTCTGTACCTTAGCGTACATAATCGCCGCTCCCTTTTCCGCCCACGTCAGCCAGTCAATGACCACCGCATCGGCTGCTAAAATAGAGTCTTAATCTATGTTCGAGAATCTTCAGGAAAAACTTCAGCGTGCCTTTAAGTCTCTTCGCGGACAGGCCGTCCTCACGGAAGAGAACATCTCCGAGGCGCTAAAACAGATTCGTCTGGCGCTGCTTGAGGCCGACGTCAACTTTAAAGTTGTCAAAGAACTCATCGACCGCATCCAGGCCAAGGCAGTCGGCCAGGAAGTGTTGACCGCGCTTTCGCCGGGCGAGCAAGTCATCAAAATCGTCCGGGATGAATTGGTCGAAACCCTCGGCAAAGATACAGCGAAGTTAAGGTTCGCTTCACAGCCACCCACCGTGGTACTCATGGCCGGCCTGCAGGGCTCGGGCAAAACTACTACCTCCGGCAAACTTGCGAACTGGCTTAAGAATGGCGGACATCGGCCTTTGCTGGTTTCTGTCGACGTTTACCGCCCTGCGGCACGCGAACAACTTAAAGTGGTTGCGGCTGCGATCAAGGCAAACCTCTACCAGGGAGAAGTTGAGGAAGCAAATACAGCTACAGTCGAGCGTCTTGCCAAAGAAGCGCGGCGCGAAGCCATCAACTCCGGTTGTGACGTGCTCATTGTCGACACAGCTGGCCGTCTTCACATCGACGACCAACTCATGGACGAGATGCAGTCGCTCAAGCGTCTGCTTAATCCGCAAGAGATTCTGTTCGTCGCCGATTCGATGACCGGGCAAGACGCCGTCCGCTCCGCCGATGAGTTCCACAAGAAGCTCACACTCACCGGCGTAGTTCTTACCAAGATGGATGGCGACGCTCGCGGCGGCGCGGCCCTATCCATACGCCAGGTCACCGGGCAGCCTATCAAGTTCATCGGCATCGGCGAAAAATACGATGCTCTTGAGCCCTTTCATCCCGATCGTATCGTGTCGCGCATTCTGGGCATGGGCGACATTCTTTCGCTGATCGAAAAAGCGGAGTCCCAGATCGACAAGAAAAAAGCCAGCGAACTTGCCAGCAAGGCTTTGAGTGGCGACGGCTTTTCGCTGGAGGATTTCCGCGATCAGTTGCGTCAGGTGCGCAAGATGGGCTCGCTGCAGAGTCTCGTCGGCATGTTGCCCAGTATCGGCGCGTTTTCCGGCCTCCAAAAAGCTGCCGACAAAGTCGACGAGAAGCAGATCAACCGCGTCGAAGCCATCATCAATTCCATGACCGGATACGAGCGCAACCATCATGAAGCCATCAACGGCAGCCGCCGCAAACGCATCGCCCGCGGCTCCGGCACCAGTGTGCAGGAAGTTAACAATCTGCTGCGCCAGTACGCGCAGATGAAGAAAATGTTCAAGCAGATGGGCAAGCCGAGCTTCGCGCGGCGCATGGCGGGGATGAAGTTTCCGGGGATTTAGAGGAATCTGCCACAATTGCCAGTTAGATCTGATGTCCGACTGGAGGCGCCTGTGGGTCCTTATGTTAGAGATCTGCTTTGGATTTGCGTTTAAGTCTGTCATCTATGTCTTTAATGCCATTGGGCACGGGTTGAGGATCCTTGGTAGCGCCCACTGGCCTTGCGTGAATGCAACGGTCACGGCACCTCCGACAAGTATGATTGTGCTTGGATGCCCATGCGTGGAGATCGTTTACTCGTATCGCTTCGAGGGAGCTTTACAGCGGCATGCACACAGAATCCTTATGTGCTGGCCGATTCGTTGGCAGACTACCTAGCACGGTTTGTAATAGGCAGCAGCCTTGTAGTGCGAGTTAAGCCCGGTGCACCGGAGGTGTCGCTCTTGTGTCAGGAAGACCAAGGTGAGCCGATGCGGGTCCGAGCGTAAACAACGAAGCTTATGAAATGGCGCTCACTTCAGGAATCAGGCTCTAGCGCCGACCTTCGGCCGCTTCGCGAAATCTTTGCCGAACGCAAGGAAAGTATCGCCGGATACGTTCCCGCTGATGTCCAGGCTGTCCATGCCCGCGCCGTCGCTGGGCTCAAGGCTCAGCGAGTGGCCGCCGACACGCTCACCACCTTCAAGGTTGGAACGAAGGCGCCTTCCTTCGAACTCCCCGATCACAACGGCAAACACATCTCGTCTGCAGATCTGCTGCGTAAAGGCCGGGTTGTTCTCTTATTTATTCGCGGGCGCTGGTGTCCTTTCTGCGTTGGTCAAATGGAGGCTATGAACTGCATCGCGGCCGAGATCGAAGGTGCTGGAGCTTCGCTGGTCGCCGTCTCTCCGCAAACCGAAAAGCAGGCCTTTTTTATGCATGACCAGCACAGACTTGCCTTTCCGCTGCTGGTGGATGCTCACAACGAACTGGCTCGCCAGTTCGGACTCGTGTACCGCGTCAGCGACGAACAGCAAGGACTTTATCGCAGCACGTTTATCAATCTTCCCCATGTCAACGGAAACGCCAGCTGGGAGTTGCCGATTCCGGCAACGTTTGTTTTCGATCGTGACGGCACTATAGTGTTCGCTTCTGCCAACGAGGATTACACTGATCGCCCTGAGCCGCTGGAGATCCTGTCGGCGATTCGGCTCGTTTAGCCGGCCAAATGTTTCACGTGAAACATTGTACTGGTATTTGTATTATTATATTTATGTACGTACCTAAGGGCTTAAATGAAACGACGCAAACGAGATAAGAGGCAAGCGAGTGTATCGCCAAAAGTGACGAATATTGAGGCCTCGGCGGGGTCGAGACGGCGTCCGCGGTACTTGCCGGAGGGGTTCGCTGGCATGTACAAGCCGCTGAAGAAGCCGGTAACGCTGCGGCTTGATGCCGACGTGCTGGCATGGTTCCAAAAGGGCGGACGGGGCTACCAGACACGGATCAACCGGGCTCTGCGGAAGCTGATGATCGAGGAGAGGAAGATCGAAGAGAGGAAGAAAGGCCGGGAGTGAGACTGAAGTCACATCTTCCGACGTAAACTCTGTTCGCAAGTTCACTCCTCCCGGCCCTCGCAGACCACGATCGCGCGTTCGTTCTCATTACAGTTGCCCGCTTTCTCAACCACAAGCCCCTTGTCGCCGAGCTTGTGATACGAAAGACACGTGCTCGACCTGGCGGTTGCGGGCAGGCTGCAACTCGCCGTTTCCGAGATCATCCCGGCCGAATACGAAGGAGTGCTGCTGCGGCCAAAGTTTGGTCTGACAGCGCGGCAGGTCCGCCGGTCGATGCGCATGATTCGGACGGCGACAAGAATCGTGAGACCGCATCACGAATTGGACGTTGCGCAGGATGCCGCGGATAACCGTTTTCTGGAATGCGCCGTCACGGGAAACAAACGTCATTTTCCGAAGCAGTGGCGGCAAACCGCGATCGTCAATGCGCGCGCGAGTTGTTGGAGCGGGTTGTGCCTGAACTGCGGCGGTGATTCTCGGTTATTGCCCTCACGTGGAGTTGGTTTAGCCCAGGTTGGCGCCCAAAGAGCGGGCGCGGACCTGGGGCACCGTGCACCGTGCGATACGCGGGATGGTCACTGTGGGTGGGATAAGAGGTCAAAATCCCCGCTCTGTCGCAGGAAGTGCGACAAGAGCGGGGCAACCTCGGGAGTTGGAGTTAGGGGTGGGCCAAGCCCCGGCATCCGTTAGTGACTATCAACAGGCTTTTGAAGCCAGGGGGCCCAAAGGATCCTAGGAGCACTGATTATCGTGCATCCGTGCTCACCCGGGCCGGCGGGACATCCCCAATAGTTCTCAGTGGCATCGATTGTGCCGGTGCACACTGTAGAAGCGTCGAGCGCACAAACATCCCCGACCCCGATGCCGGCACCCAGCAGAGAGTTCAGATGGATGGCGACCTGGGCAGGCGTATTGACGGCGATGTCGATCGACTCATCGCTGATCGCATTGTGGGAAATGACAGTGCCAACGACCGGCGAACCGCCATCGCCGCTATTGATGTTGATCCCTACGGGGCCGGGGGTTGCGGTGTCGGCGGTGTCGGCAAGATTGCCGGCAATGACATTGCTGATAATCTTATTGCCGCTCATATCATCTGCCGGCAACCCGAAGGCAGGTCCGACATGGGAGTGCAGAGCGACGCCTCCCAGTCCGTTATGCGTGAGAGTGTTCCCAATGATCACGTTGTCGGAGACGCGCCCGCGGCCCAACCCATCGGAAAAAAGGCCCACTCCCGAACCTCCAATTTGCACGCCGTTGCCGGTGGAGACATTCTCCGCCACCGTGTTGTGGTCCACCCCGTGGTGCGGAGCGTAAGGCGGCGAAGTCTGGCCCGACGGTGGATGCGAAGCAAGCACGATGCCGCACTCCAACGGGTTGTTCTTGACTGAATTGTGGATGAGCAGGTTGTCATGGCTTTCGGCGGTCTCATCACTGATCAGGACGCCATCGGCGTTGCCGGTGACGGAATTGCCAGAAACAATCGAATTGGCAGTTCCAATCAAGTGAATGGCTCCCCCGCAGTCCCCGGTCTCATCATCCTCATAGACGCCGTTGCCAGGCTGGCCAGGGCAACCAGTTGCGCCCCCGGTAAACATCAAGCCCGATGTCGCGTCGTTGTTGATGACGTTGTTGTCCTGGAGAGTGACATCTGAAGCGCTCACGACCAAAACGCCTTCGAACAACGCGTTCTCGACCGTGAGTCCAGTGATGGTCACCTGCCTAAGGCCGGGATAGTCGAAGCCATTCACGAAGATGCCATGCGCGAGACCGGTAGCATCAATAATGGAGGCTTTGGCACCCGCACCGATAATCGCGAGTGGAATGCCAATGGTCACTTCTTCTTTGTAGGTGCCTGCTTCAACCTCGATGAGGTCATTGGCCGAGGCATGATTGACGGCGGTTTGGATGCTCGTGAAGCAGTTATGGGAACCAGCTGGATTGACACAAATGGTCCCGGCGACAACAGTCTGGCAGATTGCGCCGAACAGGACCGCGCCAAAGACGATTAGGATTTTGGTGAATCGAGTTGTTTGCATGGACGTTTTCCTCTCCTCAAGTTGAAGAATGATTCCGAGGTTAGTCTGCGAGCCCAAGGGGATACATTGGCGGACGCAAGGAGGGAACGACAACGTCTGAAATCTGGGGGAACGCGCGGAGGTACGCCCGAGGAGGACTCGCAGCAGGCAACCCACAATGCTGCGAGCGAAATGCCGGACGCTTGCTCATGGAGAACCTGGAAAAGGAAATGGGACGTGCTCAGAGGTATAATTTCGTGAGGATCTTAGCACTGAGGAATTTTTCGATCAATTCTGCCAATGGGCTAATTCAGGGATTAAAGCCTTCTTTTCGGGTAGCCGCGGCCTGCTCTATCCGGGCGTGCAAAACGCATCTTCTTCACTTCCAGTCGCATCTAAAACCTTGACAATGATTCGCTCAGGTTATAGTATGGCCGGAAGCGTAATCATCATGTTATTGATTATAAAGCACTAATTTTTCATTGGAGGGTGTGCTATGGGAAAGATTATTGGAATTGACTTGGGCACCACGAACTCCTGCGTAGCGGTTATGGAGGGTGGAGAGCCGAAAGTTATACCGAATGAAGAAGGCGGGCGGACTACGCCTTCGGTGGTTGGATTTACCAAGACCGGCGAACGGTTGGTGGGGCAGGTCGCTAAGCGGCAGGCGATTACCAATCCTGAAAATACGGTTTACTCGATCAAGCGGTTCATGGGACGCCGCTATGACGAGGTCAGCGAAGAATTGAAGATGGTCCCTTATAAGGTTGAACGGGACGGCGACAACGTTGTCATTGTGGCGCAGGGGAAGAAGTTTACTCCGCCCGAGATCTCGGCGATGATCCTGCAAAAGCTGAAGAAGGCGGCCGAGGACTACCTGGGAGAGAAAGTTACCGAGGCGGTCATCACGGTTCCGGCTTACTTTAATGACGCCCAACGGCAAGCCACGAAGGACGCGGGCAGGATTGCCGGGCTCGACGTGAAGCGAATCATCAATGAGCCTACCGCGGCTGCGCTCGCTTACGGGCTCGACAGAGGGAAGGACGAGACCATCGCCGTGTATGACTTCGGCGGCGGCACGTTCGATATTTCGATTCTTGAAGTGGGCGAGGGAGTGATTGAGGTTAAAGCTACCAATGGCGATACTCACCTTGGCGGCGACAATATCGATCAGCGGCTGGTGGATTGGCTGATTGACGAGTTTAAGAAGGATGAGGGTCTCGACCTGCGCGGCAAGGGGAACGAGATGGCTTTGCAGCGTCTGCGCGACGCGGCCGAGCGGGCGAAGATTGAGCTTTCTACCACCATGGAGCACGAGATCAATCTGCCGTTTATTACGGCGGATGCTTCCGGTCCGAAGCATCTGGTCAAGAAGCTGACTCGGGCCAAGCTGGAGTCGATGGTCGAGGATATTTTGCAGCGGTCGGTGGGGCCGTCGAAGCAGTGCATGAAGGATGCGGGCGTCGATGCTTCGAAGATCAATGAAGTGGTGCTGGTCGGCGGACAGACTCGTATGCCGCGCATTCAGGCGATCGTGAAAGAGCTGTTTGGCAAAGAAGGGCACAAGGGCGTGAATCCGGATGAAGTCGTGGCTGTTGGCGCGGCGATTCAGGGTGGCGTGCTGGGTGGCGAGGTTAAGGATCTGTTGCTGCTGGATGTGACTCCTTTGACTTTGTCGATCGAAACTTTGGGCGGCGTGGCTACTCCGATGATTCCTCGGAACACCACGATTCCTACTAAGAAGACGGAGACGTTCTCTACGGCGGCGGATAGTCAGACTTCGGTGGAGGTGCATGTGCTGCAGGGCGAGCGTCCGATGGCGGCGCAGAACCGGACTTTGGGAAAGTTCCATTTGACGGGATTGCCGCCGGCTCCTCGGGGCGTGCCGCAGATTGAGGTGACGTTTGACATCGACGCTAACGGCATCCTGAACGTGACCGCCAAAGATATGGCCACGGGCAAGGATCAGAAGATCACGATCACTTCGTCTTCGGGCTTATCCAAGGAAGAAGTGGAGCGCATGGCGAAGGAGGCCGATGCGCACTCGGCTGAAGACAAGACTCGGCGGGAAGAGATCGAAGCCAAGAATCAGCTCGACTCGATGGTCTACAACATTGAGAAGATGCTGAAGGAGCATGGCGACAAGATCTCGGGTTCAGAGCGCGGAGACGTGGAAAACGCTTTGGCGGACGCCAAGAAAGCCATCGAAGGCGGCGACAAGGCAGCGATGGACTCGGCGCGCGAGAAGCTGACCACAGCATCGCACAAGCTGGCAGAGCAGATGTATAAGGCTACGCAGGCTGCTCCGGGTGCGGCACCGGGTGCTGGTGGCGCGGGGCCGAGCGGGCCGGGCGCGGCGCCGGGGACCAATGGCGCAGGTCAGAAGAAAGACGAAGGCGTGATCGACGCCGAGTACGTGGATGTTGAGGACAAGAAGTAATACGCGCAGGAACAGCTTGCTGAGTAACACTTCAGTGGGGGCGCGAATGCGTCCCCTTTTGCATCACAGTTTGAGAGTTATTTCTTGCGGGCCAGAAATGAGGAAAGCGAATTGAGATTCGAAGTCAATGGACAGATGTTTTTTGTGAACTTCGTTCCGGAAGAAGGGCGGTGGTATTGCTTTGCGCCGACCGCAACGGGTTTGCAGAAGATTCCGGTGTCGATGGATACTTCGCCATTTGAGGCGTTCACGGTGGCGGTGGACGAGCAGGCGAAAGAGATCGTGAATTAAGTTGTGAGGTAGAAGTCCTTCGACTGCACGCGGCCCTCGGCTTTGCCGAGGGCCGTGCTACGCTCAGGATGACAGCCCTCTGAAGTTGAGGGGCTAATAGCTACCACCATGGCTACCACAACCAAAGATAAAGATTATTACGGCGTTCTCGGGATCAAGAAGTCCGCCTCTACGGACGACATTCGCAAGGCGTTTCGCAAACTGGCGCGCAAATATCATCCTGACGTCAATCCTGGCGACAAGGCGGCGGAGGAAAAGTTTAAGACTCTTTCCGAGGCCAACGACGTTCTGAGCGATCCGAAGAAGCGGAAGATTTACGACCAGCTCGGTTTTTACTCCGACAACATCGATCCGGCTACGGCGGATGCCTACGCTCGCGGTGGCGGCCAACCGGGGGACGGGGGTTTTGGCGGAGGGTTTCCGGGAGGTGGCCGACAACCCGGCGCACCGAGCAACGTCGATTTCGGCGGCTTCGATTTTTCCGATCTGTTTGAAGGCGCCCGCGCGGGGGGACGAAAAAGTACTAGCGGCTCAGGCGGCGGCTTCCGCGACATTTTCTCCAACATTTTTACTGGCGCCGGGCGTGGTCAGGCGGTCGACGAGGGCCCGGAACCGGGCAGCGATCTGGAGTACCAGGTCAACGTGCCGTTCTGGACCGCGATCCGCGGCGGGGTGATGAAACTGAATATCGCCCGGCGCGATGTCTGCGGAAACTGTCATGGCAATGGCTTTATTGAAGCTCCAGGAGTGTGTCCGGAGTGTCATGGCAAGGGAACGATCGAACAGACGGGCGGCAGGATGAAATTCAACGTCACCTGTCCACGCTGCCATGGGACGGGCAAGAATATTTCGACCTGCCCGGTTTGCCATGGCGAGGGCAGCATCGAGCGTACCGATCCGCTCGAGATCCGCATTAAGGCGGGGACGCGCGATGGGCAGCGGATACGGATTGCGGGAAAAGGCAATGCCGGGCTGCACGGAGGCGGGGTCGGCGATCTTTATGTGATCATCCGGATCGGCGAGCATGCGCTGTTCCGTCGCGAGGGCGACGACATCTACATCACGGTGCCGGTGACGGCGGTCGAAGCGGCTTTGGGGTCGAAGATTGAAGTGCCCACCATCGATGGGCGGAGCATGCTGAAGATTCCTCCGGGGACGCAATCCGGGCAGAAGCTGCGGTTGCGCGAGAAGGGCGTGCCTTCGGCTACCCAGGACGGCGTGCGCGGGGATGAGATCGTCGAAGTCAAGATCACTGTCCCTATGCCGCGCGACGAGAAGACTAAAGAGCTGCTGCGGGAGCTGGCGAAGCTCAACCCTGAGGACCCGCGGGCTGAGTTGTGGGGGAAAGTCTAAAGTCAAAAGCCTTTAACCACGGGGTACACGGGGGTGCGCGGCGGAAATCTAACTCGCACCAGCCATGGCTCCCGCTCGTCGGCCTGGAATAACTTCTGAGCTATTACTTCCGTCGCTGTCCTCCTTGACAACAATTTTCAATATTTCTCACGAAATTTCTTGCATCTCTGGAGATTTGCCGTAATCTCACACATGCGAACTAACTTCGCCGAAATGCCCGGAAATCGCTTTAACCAGGGAGCCGCGAGAGCATGCAAGGGAGACGCGGTGGTGAGAGTGAGTCGCGTTGACCACCCCGGAGGAGGAAGCCATAGAAATTGGCAACAGCTACCGCACCAGCTAACATCCCGCAGTCTGGCTTCAATCCTGCCGCCGGCCCCGCTTCTGCCCTCAAGAGGAAGAAGAAATCCATCCGCCTCACGCTGTGGCCCCTGGTCGCCGCTACCTTCTTTATGGTCTCCGGTGGAACTTATGGCACGGAAGACATCGTGCACGGCGCAGGCTATGGCAAAGCGATTCTCATCCTGCTGTTGACTCCACTCCTCTGGAGCCTGCCGACCGCGTTCATGATCGGCGAGCTTTCGAGCGCTCTGCCCTTTGAAGGCGGCTACTACGCCTGGGTGCGACGAGCCATGGGAAATTTCTGGGGATTTCAGGAGGCTTGGCTGTCGCTGGTCGCGTCCATTTTCGATATGGCGATTTATCCCACGCTGTTTGTCGCCTACCTTACGCGGATGTTTCCATGGTTTCAGGAGAACCATCGCGGCGTGGCGGTTGCGCTCGGCGTGGTGATCGTCTGCGCGATTTTAAATATCATGGGCGTGAAGGTCGTCTCTACGACTTCATTGTGGCTGTTCTTCGCTCTGTCCGCACCGTTTGCGGCGATTTTTGTGCTGGCGCCTTTCAAGATTCACGCGCTGGCCAATGCGGTGACCAAGCCGACTACCTCTAATGTCGACATTCTCGGCGGTCTGCTCATCTGCATGTGGAACTACATGGGATGGGACAACGCCTCTACCATTGCCACCGAAGTGGAGCGTCCGCAGCGCACTTACCCTCGGGCAATGCTGGTCGCGGTGGCTATCGTTTGCATCACTTATGTTCTTCCCTTTGCCGCCATGTGGATCACCGGCCTCCCGGCGAGCGCATGGGAAACAGGCGCTTGGGCGGATGTCGCTCAGTTAATGGGTGGGCCAGTGCTTCGGATTGCGCTGGTGGCGGGCGGCATGATGAGCGGCTTCGGCATGTTCAACGCTCTCGTGATGAGCTACTCGCGGCTGCCGCTGGCCATGGCTCAGGATGGCATGCTGCCAAAAGTTTTTGGCAAGCTGCATCCGAAATCGCGTGCGCCATGGGTTGCGATTTTGGCCCTGGCTATCGGCTGGGGACTCGCTTTGAATCTAGGCTTTGAACGATTAGTTACACTTGACATCGTCATTTACGGCGCGAGCCTAGTGCTGGAATTCCTGGCACTGGTTGTGCTGCGCTTCCGCGAACCCGAGTTGAAGCGGCCGTTCCGAGTGCCGGGTGGGTTGTTAGGGGCGATTGCAGTCGGCATTCCGCCTACGCTTCTGCTCGGCTTTGCGGTTGTAAACAGCGAGCATGAGTCGATTTTGGGGATGAGCTCACTTTGGTTCGGGTTGATTCTCATCGGTGCGGGTGTGGTGGCCTACGCCATCAATCATCTGGTCAAGCCGGCAGGATGGGCTCAGCCTGAGCCTAAGCCGGAGTTGGCGGCATAGACTTTCCCGACAATTCACTTTGCCATGGAGACGGGGCTTGTTCCGTCTCTTTTCTTTTGGCCTTTTGCGGCGGTGGCGCTGCCAGCAAAATCGTTAACCACAGGGGACACAGAGGTGCACGGGGGAGACCAATGCGTCGCCCCTGTTTTGCGGCTAGTATTGGTATGGAAGCGAGATTCGCTTGCGATGACTAAACGTAAGTCCAAGGGCGCGTATATGATCTCGGCGGTGGCTGAGATGTATGAGATTCATCCTCAGACTCTGCGCCTTTACGAGCGCGAAGGGCTGCTTAAGCCCAGCCGCACCGAGGGCAATACGCGGCTCTATACCGATGAAGATCTGCAACGCCTCGAATTCATCCTCTCGTTGGCCCGGGATCTTGGAGTCAATATCAGCGGCATCGCCATCATTCTGCAAATGCGCGAGCGCATGGAAGAAATGCAGCATCAGATCCAGGATTTCGTGCAGTACATCCAGCACGAGGTGTTGGCGCGCGCCTCAGCCGCCGCCGATCCGTCGAAGGGGGCGATCGTGCCGCTGCGGCGGCCACTGGTTCCGACGGTGGATTCAGGCCGACGCAAAGATTCTCCCAAGTAGCCTGTGAATTTCCCCTGAAAATTTCATCTCCGTGCAACCAACAGTGCGCTCTCTGCGACTAATGTGGAGCCATGACCTCCCCAAACCCACAGGACGCTGCGAGTGCGCGTGTGGCATCGGCGGGCAGCCAGCGAAACGAGAAGCAACTGAAACTCAGCCTGGGGGGTGGTAGTGCCGGGAGCGCTGTGGTGTTGCATTGTCAGGGGCGGGGAATCTTTCGCAGCGAGGCGCAGGCGTTATCTACGATTGTCACCGACGCGCTGCCTTCCGCGCGGCGCATGGTGGTCGATTTGGCGGGAATCGATTCGGTAGACAGCGGCGGCCTGGGCGAACTCGTCCTGACTCATATGTGGGCTGAAGCAGCCGGTTACACGCTGAAACTTGCCAGCCCTAAGAAATCTGTACGGCACCTTTTTGAAGTCACCAACCTCGTATCGGTGTTCGATGTGTACGGCAGCGTACCCGAGGCGATGGAGGCCATGATTCAGGAAGACAAACACACGGCTTAGGGGCTACTTTTCGTGCTCAACTTTCTGCTCAACGAGAACAATTGGGGCCTGCCATCTAAAGTCAAAACCTTTTACCACGGGGGAATGCTACTGGGAAAGTTGCAGGAGTCTGCGGTGCCTCGCGGCTACTTTTCTCTTTGGAAGCGATAACGGCCGCCCCTGTCTTTTGCCACCTGCTCCGCTACCTTTAGAAACGCCCTCCCCGCGTGCGATAGAGCGGACTCCTGCCGATACACGAGCCGCAGCTTGCGCTGAAAGTGCAGATCGCGCACCTTTACCAGCATTAACTCCCCGCGGCTGATCTCGTTTTCCACGCTGATCTCGGGCACAAGCGCTACTCCTTTGCCCATGGACACGAAGTGCTTGATGGCTTGCAGAGTGGGCAGTTCCACGTCCATGTGGAGCGGAGTCTTGTGTTGGCGGAACGCCTCGATTACTTTATCGCGATAAGGAGAGGTGACAATGTGAGCCACGAATGACTCCGCGCCGAGTTGCCGTATGCTGACTTCGCCCGCCGACGCCAAAGGATGACCGGGAGGAACGATGAGCGCTAGCTCGTCCAGATAAACGACTGCCGACCGCAGCTGCGGCTCTTGGGGATCATACGAAAGCATGCCGAGTTCCACGTTGTGCTTAAGCACATCGTCGGGAATGTGACTGCCCAGAGAACGCCGCACCGTGATCTTTATGGTCGGATGAAGGCGGCGGAACTCGCCCAGCACCGGCAGCAGGTAGAGCACCGTGAATTCATTGGCGGCGATTACGAGTTTGCCTTTTTGCAGCTCGCGCATTTCTACCAGGGCAGTTTGAGCATCCTGGCGCAGATTGAGCAGCTTCGCGGCGTATTCCTCGAGAACACGTCCGGCGTCGGTGAGCACGCCTTCGCGCGAGGATCGGTCAAACAGCGGCTCGCCGATCTCAAGCTCGAGTTTGCGGATAGTCTGGCTGACCGCCGATTGCGTGCGAAACAGCTTTTCTGCCGCCCGCGAAAAGCGGTGCTCGCGAGCTACGGTTAGGAAAACTTCTAATTGCGAAAGGTCCATGGACGTTCCCGCCCTCAGGGTTCAGGTCAAAATCTTTAACCACAGGGAGCACGGAGGACGCATGGGGCACCGCTGCCCTGGGTACTGGTTATCAATTGTAAATATTCAATAAGTCACCCTAATAGTATCACTCAGGCTAATGTTAACGTTACGATAATAACCTTTTCTTTCTTGGGGGCTAGCCGATAGAGTGTAAAACTAGTTGAATTTTTTGGAGGGACGAGATTCCATGGATCGACCGCGCATCACTATTTTCGACACCACGCTTCGTGACGGCGAACAGTCACCGGGCTGCAGTATGAACGTGCAGGAAAAACTGCGACTCGCCCAGCAACTTGATCGCCTTGGCGTCGACGTGATCGAGGCAGGGTTCCCTATCGCATCCGATGGCGACTTTGAAGCTGTGCAGAAGATCGCTGCTTCAGTACGGCGACCCATCATTGCAGGGCTGGCACGCGCCTGCACCGGCGACGTCGATCGCGCGTGGCAGGCCTTGCGGGGAGCCGCGCATCCGCGCATTCACGTTTTTCTCGCGACCTCCGACATACACCTCAAATACAAGCTGCGCATTACGCGCGCGCAGTGCTTGGAGCAGGCGCGCGAAGCCGTTAGACACGCCAAGTCACTCTGCGCCGACGTGGAATTTTCTCCCGAAGATGCGACGCGCACCGATGCCCCCTTCCTCTGTCAGGTAGTGGAAGCCGTGATCGCGGCGGGCGCAACCACGGTCAACATTCCGGATACAGTCGGCTACAGCATGCCCGAGGAGTATGGCCAACTCATTCGCACGCTCTATGAAAAGGTCGCAGGTATCGAGAAAGTAACGGTTTCCACGCACTGCCACAATGACCTTGGTTTAGCGGTCGCAAATTCACTCGCGGGAGTGCAGCAGGGCGCCCGCCAGGTGGAGTGCACCATCAACGGCATTGGCGAGCGCGCCGGCAATGCCTCTCTTGAAGAAGTGGTGATGGCGATACGAGTGCGCGCCGACCGGTACGCCTACGAAACAAGGGTCGTCAGCGAGCAGATTTTCCCGGCCAGCCAGATGCTGGCTGAGATCACGCGCGTCCCGGTGCAGCCGAACAAAGCCATCACTGGCCGTAATGCGTTCGCGCATGAGGCTGGAATTCATCAGGATGGCATGCTCAAGAATCCGCTGACCTATGAAATCATGACTCCACAGTCGGTGGGAGTGCCCGATTCGCGGCTGGTATTGGGCAAGCATTCCGGACGCCACGCTCTGGCATTGCGCTGCGAACAACTGGGACACCGTTTCGAGCGCCGCGAACTCGATGAGGTTTATCGCAGGTTTGTAGTTCTCGCGGACCGGATCAAGAAAGTCCAGGACAGCCATTTGCTCGAGCTGATACAAGACGTCATCAGCGCGAATTTCATGAGGGGCGAGGCCGGCGATGTCCAGGGCAGGAAATTTCCCCCAGCCACAGCTTCTTTGCCTCTGCCGTATGCGCACGCCGTCTCGGCTGCGGCTGGAGGCAATGGCAATGGCAGTTCCAATTCCAACGAAACGCATTCGACACACGTGTCCGGCAGTGCTGGCCAAGCTCCCTTAGCCATCCCTTTCGCGGATCACCACGGTGAGCAGGAAGACTATCTTTGGGGGGTTTGATTCTGTGGGGCGTTTAATTTCGCAACACCGGCGAGTAGCTAATACCGCCCGTAAGTAAACAGATTGTAAAAACTCCCGAAACGGGCTACCACAGCGGCCTCACCTCGTATATTGTTTTCGGAAACGAATCGAGGACTGCATGCAACTCCGCGTCACCTCCCTCCCCGGCGACGGAATTGGCCCTGAAGTCACGTCTCAAGCTATTTGCGTTCTGGAAGAAGTAACCACGGGCTTTGGCCACGATCTCGAACTCGACGAAAAAGAGATCGGGGGCGTTGCTCTCGCGAGGTTTGGCAATCCTTTGCCAGACTCGACCATTCAGGCTTGCCTCGCCTCTCAAGCGGTGCTGCTTGGAGCAGTCGGCAGCCCGGGCTGCGATCACAATCCTCGCGAACTTCGTCCCGAAGCTGGACTGCTTCGACTGCGGCAGGAACTGGGAGCTTTCGCCAACCTTAGACCTGCTGTTTTTTATCCACCGCTGGCCGGGTGTTCGCCGCTGCGCGAAGAGATTGTCAAAGGCACCGACATCCTGATCGTGCGTGAGCTGCTGGGCGGATTGTATTTCGGCGAGCCTCGCCGCATCGACGCCGTGGGCGAAGGCACTGACGGCGCACGGCACGCGGTCAACACTATGCGTTATTGCGAACCGGAAATCGAGCGCATTGCGCGGGTCGCCTTTCAACTGGCTCAGACTCGGCGCAAGCGCCTGCTCTCGGTCGATAAGGCGAACGTTCTGGAATGCTCGCGGCTGTGGCGCGAGGTGGTCACGCGCATCGCGGGCGAATTTTCCGATGTCCAGCTGTCGCACATGTATGTGGACTCCGCCGCCATGTCGCTGGTTCTCAAGCCCGCCGAGTTTGACGTCATCCTCACCGAAAATATGTTTGGCGACATCTTATCTGACCAGGCGGGCGGAATCGTAGGATCGCTCGGCCTGCTCGCTTCGGCCAGCATCGGAGGACGTGTCGGCCTCTACGAACCCGTTCATGGGTCAGCTCCCGACATCGCAGGCCAGGGTATTGCCAATCCCCTGGGCGCCATTCTCTCCACAGCTATGATGCTGCGGCACACTTTTCATTTGCGCAAGGAAGCGGAGTGCGTGGAGGCTGGCGTTATCTCAACTTTGATGGGAGGTTTTCGCACTCGCGATCTGGCGCGTCCCGGCGAGCGGACCGTTTCTACGGAAGAGATGGGCGCCCAGATTGCCGATTTCGTGCGCCTGGCGTCAAACGCGAGCAAACGAGCCGCTTGTTAATTCGCGAGTTTTACGGGGAAAGAACCAAATCTTTACCACAGGGAGCACAGAGGAGCACGGGGGAAGTCCCGACGACGCATAATATTTCTACTTTCTGTTTGCGACTCAGGGGGACGACTTCTTACAGCTTTCCAGGAGAAGGCAACGGGGCGGTTGCATACTCCCCGGTCATTGCCCTCCAACGGATACTCAAGACCTCCCCTAACATGCGCAGGCCGTCGCGGAACGGATGCAGCCGCGTCCCCTCGCTGTGGGCCCATAATACCGGGACTTCTTCCACTCGCAAGCCCGCGCGCTGCGCCAGGAAAAGAATTTCCGGATCGAAACCCCAGCGTTCAATCCTCTGTAGAGGAAAGATGCGCTGTGCGGCGTCTCGCCGAAATGCTTTGAATCCGCATTGCGTGTCGGCGAAACGCAGGCCGAGAATGATGCGAAGCGCGAGGTTAAAGATTCGTCCGAATAGCTGCCGGTAAAGGGGCTGGGGCTCGGTTTGCAGTTCGGTGCGCAGCCAGCGCGATCCAATCGCAATGTCGGCGCCCTGATCAAGTGCGTCGAAGAGTTTCTGTGCCTCGGTCATCGGCGAAGAAAGATCGGCGTCCGTGAACAGGCAAACGTCACCCCGCGCATGCAGCATACCGTTGCGTACGCTGTAGCCTTTGCCGCGATTGCCAGGATTCTCCACCAGCAGAACCTGCGGATGCGTCCTGCCATACTCGCGGACGATCTGCGCCGTATCGTCGCTGGAGCCGTCGTTCACGACCAGAATCTCCACGTCCCAATTCTGCTCTTGCGCATAGCGCAGCAGCGCATGCAGCGTTGGCCGAATTCGCACGCTTTCGTTATAGGCGGGAATGACGAAGCTGTAGGTCAAGGTCATTGAGTCATTGAATGATTTAGACATTGAATCATTTGGACATTCAGTCATTTCGTCATTCGAGGCGATGACTCAATGATTCAATCGCTGAATGATTCAATGACTCAATGATTTACGCCACTTTGCGCTGATCGATCATGCCGAAGAATTCGCTGACCAATTCCTCGTCCCAGAGTCCGCTTTGCGCCTCGGCGCGCATGGTGACCGCAGCCTGCTCGTGGCCGAGCGCCAGTTTGTACGGACGAGCCGTGCGCAACGCATCATAAATATCCACCACCTGCAGAATACGAGGCAGCAGCGGAATATCGCCGTCGCGCAGTCCATCCGGATAACCACTGCCATCGGAATGCTCGTGATGATGGCGAATGATCGGAAGCACCAGCCGCAACGACTTCAAGGGACGGCATATCTTCTCGCCGGTCAGGGGATGCTGCTTCATGATCGCCCACTCCGCCGGTGTCAGATTGCTTCCTTTTTTTAAAATTTCGTCGGGGACGGCAATCTTACCTAGGTCGTGCAGATAGCCGCCGCGCTCCAGGGCGACCAGGGAGTCCGCGTCGACGCCGAGAAAACGACCCAGGTCGACTGCATTGCGCGCCAACCGCTCGCAGTGGCCCTCGGTATAGGGGTCGCGCGCTTCCACGCTTAGCCCCAGCGTGCACAGGACGGAATCGGCAGTTTCCAGTTCGTCGGTAAACTCCTTCAACTTCAGCAGCGAACCGACGCGGGCAAATAATTCCTCGGGCCAGATCGGCTTGGTCAGAAAGTCGTCGGCGCCCGCTTCGATTCCCCTGATGCGGTCTTCATGGGCGCTCAGGCCGGTGATCATGACGATAGGGATCAGGCGCGTCTTTGAATGTTCCTTCAGTTCGCGGCACAGTTCGTAACCGGTTTTGCCGGGCATGATCACATCGAGCAAAATCAAATCTGGAGGCTGGCGCGCGATCTCCGCCTCCGCCGCATCCGCATTCTGGACCGCGATTGTCGGATAGCCGTGGCTCGCCAGCAATTCCTTGAGCAGCGCCGCATTCACCACATTGTCGTCGACGACCAGAATAGAGTGTTTGCGGCGCCCTGCCAACGGATCACCCATACGAACATAAGAACTCGGTTGCGGGGAAAGGGTTGTACGACGCTCGCGCGGCCGTCGCTCTGCTGGCGGAAGACTCATCACATCACCTTGTTCCAATCACCGACGATCGATGACAACTGGTTATTTAGCATTGCTTAATTTAAACATTACTTATTTAACATGCTAAATCGTGCTGTCAAATTGCAAACTCGCGGCAAACGCGGCACTCGCCCATCGCTTCGCTGAACCCTTATTTCTCCGGACCCCTGGCAGCCTCTTTTGCGATCGGCGGCGAACTGCGCGTGGCGTCGCATTTGTGCGCGTTGAACTGCTGCTGCACTCCCAGCTGACCCAGTTGACGGGGGTTTGCCGAAAACTGCGCGTTACAGGCTTCACAAATTCCCAGCGACGCTATGTGGCTCACTCGCTTCAGAACCCGAAGGCTGCGTTTTGCCATAATCACAGTCTCCCATACCCTTATCAACTGCGCCACTATCCTAGCTCAGTAGGGACGGCGAAAACCGAACATTTCCCGTGTTCAACCGTCATTGCGGCGACCTTGTGGTCGTGCCAGTCTTCAGCATGATTATGGTCATGGCCCTACGAAAAGTTTCTTTGACGATTATCACGCTGAGCGTCGCTTGGGGCGAATGCTCAGCCGTCCCGAAACCGCACGTCATCACTTTCGGAAGATGGATTTCGGCGAAGTGGCCGAATGCCACCGGCCAAAAGATGCTTGACTTGAAAGTCCGTCCGTTATTTGTGGATACGCGGCTCAAAGAATACACCACCGGAACTCCTCATGAGATGACCGACCGTCTCTTCGTGGTGCGGCGCGCATTCCGGGTCAACGACTCGCTGCCTACTGACAATGACAATAGCCGTGCCAAACCCAGCACCAATGCCAATGCAGCGAAGTGGCAGTGGCAACGTGGAGGCTGGCTGCTCGTCGATCGAGTCACGGGACGAGTCTCGCAGCTTAACCTACCTGAGTTTGACCCCTTCTATTCGACATCCAGTTGGTATAGGGACTACATCGCCTATTGCGGCGTCTCCGAAGACGGTAAGAAACTTTATGCGGTCGTCGCCCAAGTCGGGCGCCGCAAGCCGGCGCTGAAAAAAGATGCTGGCGAAGCTGCCGGAGACGACGATCCAGACTCGGAGTGTGTGCCTCCGGTGTGGGAGCGTAATCCCATGCGGGTGACCTTCCAGGCCGGCGAAAATCAGAAACTGGTGTTCTCCATTCGAGGGCGCGTGGTTGATATCGTTAACGACGCCGAGGAACCAGAGGAGTAGCTGCCACCCCGCAATCCAATAGGCGCGAGGGCTGATAAGGTTGAATGGGGCGTCGGTTCAATGAGTAAGGCTCGGGCAGGATTTTCAGTTTTCATTATTGTGATTCTGTGCTGGTATTTACTTCACAAGGTGACGAGATATTCCCTTGAGAATGATCCCAAGGTTTCCCTTGCGCTCTCCATGGCCAAGACAGAGGCACTGCCGCTCATCATCGCCTTAAAGGATTTTCATCGAGCGCATGGTTTTTATCCCAGGTCGATCGGGCAGTTGCCGCGGAATAATCTGTGGGGAAAATATCTATATGAAGCCAATTCGCTGAATGTCGTATATCAGTCTTTGGATTGTCAGAAGAGAATGCGCGATTTAATGGGATGGCAAACCGCGGAAAAAAGACAGAAACTGGCTCAAACACAGGACGAATGCATTTTGGGCTATTCACAATTTATTGTTAAATCGGCAGTGCATCCTTCACATCTGCAAACCTTTGCTTTCGTGGTCTTTGACTCGACAAGTCCAAGTGGGATATTGATTGGTGCAATAATGACGACCAGCATGGGCGGAATTTCTGTTATGAAAACTTGTTGAAGCGCCAGGACGAGAACAGGCAATAATTCCGCGAATTCCACTGGCGTGATTGGGAGCCTCAGAATCGCTGCAACTAATCTCCCGCAGCGTCGACCACGGAGAGATCTTCGGCTGCCACTCGAGTCGAGACCTTTGCGCTCGTTACCAGCACCACCGAAGTTACGATGATTGCGCTGCCCAGCAGAATGTATCGGTCGATGCGCTCGTGCAGGACCAGCCATCCCAGAAACACTGCGATCACGGGATTGACATATGCATAAGTGGAAACTTTTGAGGTTGGAACGTGCTGCAGCAGCCAGATATAGGCGGTGTAGCCGATCCAGGATCCGCATACTACCAGATAGAGGATTGCGGCCACTCCGCTGAACGTCCAGGTCACTTCGGCGGGTTTCTCGACGAGGAGGGCGAAAATCCAATTCGCCAGGCCTGCGAAGATCATCTGCCAGGCGATGGCTCCAAAGGGATCGGTGGCCGCGGTCTGCCACTTTTTCGAGAGCACCGAGCCGAATGCCCAACTTAGCGATCCCATCGGCAAGGCCAGCGACCACCAGAGTTCGCGATGGCCGAGGGAATTTGAACGTTGAAGGTGAGGCAATATGAGCACGACCACTCCCGCGATTCCGATGGCCAAACCAATCTTTCCCCGGCGCGCGATATGGTGATCGCCTAACAGCAAACTGTCCAGTACCAGAAACCACAGCGGAGTGACCGCTACTAAGAGTGCCGCCAGGCCAGTGGGAACCACCCGCTCGGCGTAAGAAAGCGTGAGATTGCCGCCCATCAGAAGCAGAATTCCAACCGCTGCCAGATGACGGAGCTGGCGCGCGGAGAAACGAACACGGCGTCCTGTCAGCGCACAGCAAGCGAGCATGAAAGTGCCTGCGATCGAGAAGCGCGTGGCGCACATTACGCCCGGAGGAGTATCTGCCACCGCAATGTCGATGCCGAGATAGGTCGATCCCCAGAAGAAATAAACCAGGCCAAAGGCAAGGATGATCTTCCAGCGGCTCGGCGACGCAGCAGTCATGAAGAGAACGATTCAGGATATCAGAGCGAACGCTGTAGTCCGAACGGAGGTTAAGCTCCCTTCCTTCGTGCACCTTTGTGTCCTTGGTGGTTAAGGTTTCGCAGAGTCTAGGTGGTTAAGGTTTCGCAGAGTCTACGCGGCGTTTCCAGGCGACTACGATCAGAAGCGAGAGAGTGAAGGCCGGGAAGAAGCTGGCGTAGCCGTCGCGAACAATAAAGAGATGAGTGACCACGGCGCCGGCCATGATCAGAGCCAGGAACGTTGCCGCCATTGCGGATGTTTTCGGAATCAGCAGCGCAATCGCGCCAAGGATTTCGAGACCTCCGATGAAATAGCGGAACCATTGGCCGATTCCGATTTTGGCGAATAACTCGATCCAGAAGATGCCTTGCGGATTCCACTTGCCAACGCCGCTATACGCGAATAGCAAGGCAAGACAGCCTTGCACGGTCCAGATTGTGATGTTCAAGATTCGGCCCCCCACCATCTTCATGGTGAGACCTCCTGCGGCGGTTCGAATGTCTCACTCGGTTGTGCTCCCGCTGGGACAAGCGCGCTGAGCCAGATGAAGCGACTATCATCGTCACTGCGTAGCGCCATTTAACAGGTTCCGCAACACGGCGACTTCCGCCTCAATACCGGTGTGGAGGGCGGGATCCACATCGGGAGCAAAATATGGGGAATGATTGGAGGGCAGCAGGGTGCCGCTGCTTTTGGCCTCCGCATACTTCTGCGGATCGGCGCCTCCGAGGCTCATGTATAGCGATGGCACGCCCTGCTCGATGAAGAAAGCATAATCTTCGGAAGGTGTGATGGGCCCGGTAGTGACGACGTTCTGTTTTCCAAGCGCGGCTTCGAGCGGAGCTCTCAGGCGTTCTGCGAGACCGGGATCGTTATAGACCGAGTCGGTGGATTCGTAGTGTTCGATGAGAGTTTCCCGCTGCGCTCCTCCGGCTACGGCTTCGGCTTTGGCGATGCGTGTGATGGCCGCTAGGATCTGTTTCCTCACGTCCGCCTTGTAGGTTCGTACGGTTAGGCCAAGCTCGGCCTGGTCAGGTATGATGTTGTTTTTCGTCCCTGCGCGGATGTAACCAATGGTTACGACCGCCATCTCTCCCGGCTTCACTTCGCGCGAAACGATGGTTTGCAAAGCGAGAATCGTTCTTGCTGCGATCACGATCGGGTCGATGGTCTCCTGCGGCGCGGCACCATGTCCGCCTTTGCCGTAGATTGTGATGCGAATACTATCGGCGTTCGTGTTGTAGATGCCGGGAGTGATGCCTACCTGGCCGGCGGGAATATCGTTGCCGACATGGAGAGCCACGCCTACATCCGGTTTTGGAAATCGCGTGAACAAGCCATCGTCGAGCATTCTCTTGGCCCCGGAAATGGTCTCTTCGGCCGGTTGCCCAATCAGCATCAGCGTGCCATGCCAGCTCTCCTTGCTGTGCGCCATGATGTCCGCAGTCGCCACCAGTGCCGCCATGTGCAGATCGTGACCGCAGGCATGCATGACGGGGACGTTGTGTCCGGAGTCGTCCTGGGCGCGCACTTTGCTCGCGTAGGAGAGGCCAGTCTTTTCTTCGACGGGAAGCGCGTCGAGTTCAGTGCGCAACATCACTGTGGGGCCAGCGCCATTCTTGAGAATGGCCACAACGCCGGTGCCGCCGACTCCTTCCGTGACTGTATAGCCCAGCTCTCGCAGGCGAGCGGCTAGTTTGGCTGCGGTATGAGTCTCGTGTGAAGAGAGTTCCGGGGATTGATGAAGATCAACATAAAAAGCTTGGGCGGCTGGATAGACTGCGTCTACTTCTTTGGAACTCGCCACACTTTGAGCGTAGCCAGAAACAACCAGCGAGAAAAACAAAAACAGCATTGCCGTTTTCATGATCAACCGATGATATTCACCGATGGTTGAGACGGCAAGTTTCGCCAAGACATCGGGCCATCGGGTCATCGGGCCATCGGGTCATCGAAAGTAAAGAGCATTTGAACTTAGATGGCCCGATCACCAATGCCTCAATCCGCGTGCTGGCGTTCAACCGACCACATCTGCTCGGGCGTTCTCTCTAGAGGATAGACATGCACCATCCAGTTGAAGATGATCGGGTGAAACTCTCCACCGGCGGCCTCGCATTCTTCCTTGGTGACGATCGACCCTCGCAGCCCGAACTTCGGATGCGGAGCCAACGTGTCTCTCTTACCTTCAGGCGCCTTGCAGAAATTCACATGCTCATGCCACTGCGCGATGCTGAGCGGGATGCGCTCGTTCAAATCATCCTCTGTGAAGCGCTTCGGAGCTGTGTACATTAGACCGACAAGCGTGTAACCGTCACCATTTTTCTCGTAGAGCAACGAAGTCGGATGCTCGGGATTGAAGGCGCGGGCCGCTTCGAATGCATACCGGTAGTTGGTGAAGTGATATTGCTTCTGCGGCACTTCGGGATGGAAAATTACGAAGTTGTCATTCAGCGCGACGTGGTAATCCTTGTATTTCTCCATCACGTCCCGGGCTACTTCCACGACCTTCTGAGCCCTTTCCGCATCCCCCGGTTGCCGAGGGCGAAGCGCGGTCATCTTCATGTGCGGGCCCATGTCCATGTGATGACCTTCCATGGAATTCATGGCATGCATGCTCGCTTCCGAGTCTGCTCCAGAATCCTGCGTGGCCTGTGACACGTCGTGTCCGGGCATATTCATGCCCTTCATATCCTGCGGCGAGTTCTGCTGCGCGAAGCACAAGGCTGCCGCGAGGCAAATAAAAGTCAGCAAAGTTTTCATAACCGCTCCCCCACGCATCCGATGATACTAACGTCGATTGTACTAACCCTGCCTGCGCTCCGCAGTTTCGCGCAACAAGAATCTGGAGGAGACATAACGCAAGTAATTTGTGATTATGCGACTGGTCGCGGGCCTATCCGATGCTGCTCACCCGCTAAGTGGATGTCCCCATTCCAATTTCGGCGAGAATCTTGCTGGAGGCCTCAGCGCCGGAACGCACGCAATCGGGGACGCCGATGCCACTATAACCGTTGCCAGCCAGTGCCAGGCCATGAAGTTTCTGGCGGATGGATTCGATGCGCTGCAGGCGTTCGAGATGGCCAACTGAATATTGCGCCATGGCCGACTTCCATTTGTAGACGCGGGCAAACAGTGGCTCGGCAGTAAGGGCGATAATCTGCCGCAGTTCGTCGCGAGCGATCTGCAGAATTTCAGCTTCGCTCGATTGTAGGATTTGCTCGTCGCGCGCGCCGCCGAGAAAGCAACGGACGATGGCGCGATTTTCAGGCGCGCGGTGGGGAAACTTATTGTGTACGAACGTGGCTGCAAGCATACGGCGCTCCGCGCTGCGCGGCACAAGGAATCCGAAGCCGGGAGGAAGCGAGCGGCGAACTTTCTCGTCATAGCCAAGCGTGACAGTTACTGATGAACTGTATTTGATGTCGCTCAGGTCGCGCGCCAGGTTCTGATCCGCGCCTTGCAAAATTGCAGCGGCAGCATGGGTTGGCGTCGCAATAATCACCGCGTCGAAGTTTGTGCTCTCTTGCGCATGAACGGTCCAGCCGTTGCCATTCTGCGGGACCGCCGACTGCACGGGTGAAGACGCTTTCAGAGCTTTCGGATCCAATCGCGCGACCAGGGCGTCGATCATTTGCCGCATCCCGTCCTTGAGCGAACTGAAGAGCGGCCGAGCCGGCCCTTTTGCCGTCGCCGACATTTTTGCGCGGGCTGCGAGCATGGCGCGGCCCAGGCTGCCGTGTTTGGCTTCCATCTCGGCGAAGCGAGGCAATACGGCGCGTACGCTCAACTGCGAAGCTTCGCCGCCATAAACTCCGGAGAGCAGCGGATCGGCGAGCAAATCAACCATCTCGGAACCGTAGTGACGTTCGACCATCGCGGCTACCGTTTCGTCCTCGGTAGCCTTGCGGGGCGGATGAAACCATTCAGCAGCCATGCGCATCTTTGTGCGCACGGAAAAAAGCGATGAGAACACGGTGGGCATGATCTTGGTGGGCACCATGAACATGAGTCCGTCGGGCAGCACCACCAGTTTGTTCTTAACCAGGATGTAGGTTTTGCGATCAGCGTCGTTCGAGCCAATCAGTTGATCGCCCAATCCGACCTTGCGGCAAAGGTCGGCGGCCCATGGCTTCTCCGTTAGAAATGAATCGGGGCCAGCTTCAATAATGCAGCCCTCGACATGGTCGGTGACGAGCACGCCGCCAAGGCGCGGGCTGGATTCGAATAAAACATACTCGACGGGCACGCCGGACTGGTGCTTTTCTTCGAGCGTGTACGCGGCCGAAAGGCCGGAGATTCCGCCGCCGATGATGGCAATGCGTTTCATGGTGAGCTGTGAGCTTCGAGCCTCGAGCTATGAACGAGCGAATTCTTTTTTAGCTTTTCGGGCCCTATCAAATTCCGACTGCTTTCGCGCGGCTGCGTACTACTTCGGCCAGAGCCGTCGTCAAAGTCCTTGAGCCGTTTAACGATTCGGCACGCCACAGGCGCATGCCTTCTTTTTCCGTGAACTGTTTGAAGAAAATGTCGATGTCGTAAAGCACTTCGACGTGATCGCAGAGAAATCCGATGGGATGCACGAAGACGCCGCGATGTCCTTTAGCTTTCAAACTTCTGATCGTTTCCTCTACCGTTGGACCGATCCATGCGCCGCCCGACATGCCCTGGCTCTGGAAGGCGAAGGTCCACTCATCGGTTGACAGTCCCGCCTCTTTCGCCACCAACTGGGCGGTTTCCTTGGATTGCCTCTCATACGGATCGCCGGCGGTAATCGTACGCTCGGGAACGCTGTGCGCGGTGAAGATCACTGGCAGCTTTGCCCCGTTTTCGACGTTGGCTTTTTCCCAGCCCGGGAGCAGTTTCCCTGCGAAGGCTTTTATGAGCGCAGGCTGATCGTGCCATTCATCGACGAAGTCGATTTCGAAAGGAAGATTTCCGCCGGTCGTAACCGCGCTGCGGTAGAGTCCAACGCTGGTGCGCGAATTCTGCGGCGCCAGGCAAACAGCGGTGACGCGCTCGTATTTCTGACCTTCAATCGCCTTCACGGCATCGCTGATGAAAGGTTTCCAATTGCGCATGCCGACAAAGACTGGCATCTTCAAGAACTGCGAAAGTTGATCGGCTTGCAGAAGAGTCCAGCAGGCGAGCGGCGAAAAACCTATTAGCGAATAGCGATGGCGGATCTCTTCAATCACCACCCGGGGCATAGGCCGACCGCCGGTTACGTGACCCAAAAATTCTGGAATCTGATCGGGATTCTCGGGGCTGCCGTGTGCCAGCAGGAGCACCGCGTCTTTCGCGGGCAGTTCCGCTGGAACGAACGAATTTACCTGATTCGCGCAATAACACTGGCCGGCGAGACCGAGCGGGCAGGGCGTCATTTCGTCAACTCGCTCTTCGGTTCGCTCTCGTGCCTCGCCTTGAAATCTGCGGAGTGTTCGCGGATGTAATCGCAGAGTGCTTTTACATTCTCTACCGGAGTGGCGGGAAGAATGCCGTGACCCAGATTAAAGATGTGGCCGGAACGTCCGGCGGCTTGGCGCAGAATGTCTTGCGCGCGTTTCTTCAGTTCTTTCCACTCGGCGAAAAGCAATACCGGATCGAGATTGCCCTGCACCGCGCCTTTAAAGCCGAGGCTCTGCCATCCGGTATCGAGCGGAATGCGCCAGTCGAGGCCGATTACTTCGGCGCCAGTTTCCTGCATAGAGGGCAAAAGCGTTGCGCTGTCCGTACCGAAGTAAATGACGGGCACGCCGGTTTTTTGCAAGCGCTTTACGAGATCCTTCACATGGGAAAGAACGTAGGAGCGATAGTCCTCAACGCTCAGGCAGCCCACCCAACTGTCAAAGATCTGGATGGTATCGGCTCCGGCGCGCACCTGCTCGGCGGAATACTCGGCAGTCACCGCGACCAACTTTTTCATCAGTTCGTTCCAAGCGGCGGGCGTTGAGTACATCATCTTCTTGGTGAAAATGTAGTTACGTGAACCTCCACCTTCGATCATGTAGCTGGCCAAGGTAAAGGGCGCGCCGCAGAATCCTATGACTGGAAGCTTGTCACCGAAGTGCCTGCACACGAGCTTCACGGCTTCAGAAACATAGCCTAGATCGGCCGCGCGATCGGTGCGCAGGCGAGCGATATCTTCCGAGGTGCGTACCGGTTGCTCGATCTTCGGCCCTTCGCCAGCGGAAAAATGAAAGAGCAGTCCCATGACTTCAAGCGGGAGCAGAAGATCGGCGAAGATAATCGCCGCATCGACTTTGAGAATCTCGGCCGCTTCAATAGTGACCTGGGCCGCGACCTCCGGCTTCTTGCAGATCTCGATCAGCGAATATTGCTTGCGGACAGCGCGATACTCCGGCATATAACGTCCGGCCTGGCGCATGAACCAGACGGGAGTCCGTTCCGTAGGCTGCGCTTTCGCGGCGTGAACAAAGAGAGAATTAGGCGCGGACATGAACCTTCTAATTTAACATCTTCAAGCCAAGCGTGGTCGGACGGAAGTCGGGAGTCTCGATGACTTGGAGATGGCTTATATCGTGGTGAGATGGCGTCTCGGTCGCTGGACCCGGCGGAGACATCCGGCGCTCCATCAACCACAGCCGCCGCATTCGTGCGCAAGAAGTGATCCACGCTCGCAGCCGCTTTGCGGCCTTCGGCAATGGCCCACACGACCAGCGACTGGCCGCGCCTCATGTCACCCGCTGCGAAAACTCCAGGGATAGACGACATATAGTTCTGATCGGTGGCCACGTTGCCGCGTGCATCCAGTTTCACTCCCAATTGCTCGATCATTCCGCTTCGAGTTGGGCCAACGAAGCCCATCGCGATCAGGACGAGGTCTGTTTCCATCGTAAATTCGGTGCCGGGAATCGGTTCGAACTTCGGCGGCGGACCGACCCGCACGGCATGCAACTGCTGAACGTGACCGCCTTTCGAATTGACATTGCCGCTAAATCTCGTGGTGGCTATGTTCCAGTCGCGAACACCACCCTCTTCGTGCGCGCCCTCGGTGCGGAGTTGCATGGGCCAGAGCGGCCAAGGCGTGAGCGGCGAGCGCTCATCGGGAGGTTTCGGCATGATTTCAAATTGGTGCACGGATAGAGGCTTTTGGCGATGACAGGTACCGAGACAATCGGCGCCAGTATCACCGCCTCCAATGATCACCACACGTTTGTCGGTCGCGAGAATCTCCGTTTCCGGCTCGATTGCGTCGCCCAGACACCGCCGATTTTGCTGCGGCAGGAAATCCATAGCGAAATGGATTCCTTTCAGTTCGCGTCCCGGAACGTTCAGATCGCGCGGGTGCTCGGCACCGCCGGCGAGCACAATTGCATCGAATTTTTGCCACAAGCCCGCGACTGGAACGTTCTTGCCTACTTCTGCACCGGTAACAAATTTCACGCCCTCGGCGGACATTTGCTCCAGGCGCCGATCAATGACGTGCTTCTCCATTTTGAATTCGGGGATGCCATAGCGGAGCAGCCCGCCAATGCGGTCCGCTTTTTCGTAAACGACCACCGAGTGTCCCGCGCGGCACAACTGCTGCGCGGCGGCCAATCCTGCAGGGCCTGAGCCGACGACGGCGACTTTTTTTCCGGTGCGGACTTTGGGCGGTTCGGGGCGAATCCAGCCTTCCGCAAATCCGCGCTCTACTATATTTTTCTCAATTTGCTTGATCGTGACCGAAGGCTGATTGATTCCCAGCACGCAAGCGGCCTCGCACGGAGCTGGACAAATTCGTCCAGTGAATTCCGGGAAATTATTGGTTGCGTGCAATTGGCGGACCGCTTCTTTCCAGCGTCCGTGATACACCAGATCGTTCCAGTTGGGGATCAGATTGTTGACGGGACATCCCGTCTGGCAGAAAGGAACACCGCAGTCCATACAGCGCGCACCTTGGGTGCGAAGTTTGTCTTCGGGAAAATCGAGATAGATCTCAAACCAATCGTTGACGCGCTCCGTTACGGGACGTCGAGGGGCAAGCTCGCGTGCGAATTCCAGAAATCCCGTGTCCTTACCCATATTGCATCTGCTCGGCCGCAGCCAGAACGATGGGCAGCGGAATCGGAATATAGGGCTGAGGTCTGCGGCTCAGTCCAAGGACGCGCTTGTGTTCATGGGGAAATACTTTGATAAACCGGGACTGCGCTTCAGGCCAATTCTCGAGAAGCCAAGCTGCACGCGGGCTGCCGGTCAGTTCGAGATGCCGCGTCAACAGACTTTTTACGAGTTCCGCTCCGACGAACTTGCCGTTAGCGAGTTGAGTTTCGAGAATTGGCTCGAGATCGATTGGCTCGAGATCGATTGGCTCGAGATCAAGTGGCTCGAGATCAACCGAATCAAGATTGCAGCGTTTTTCGGTAAAGTCTCCACGCTCGTCGAAAACGTAAGCTACACCGCCGCTCATGCCGGCGGCAAAATTCCTGCCGCACGCCCCGAGCACCAGGACCAAGCCCTTGGTCATGTATTCGCAGCCGTGGTCGCCGACGCCTTCGACGACGGCAGTCGCTCCGGAGTTGCGAACGGCAAAGCGCTCGCCCGCAACGCCGTTGAAAAATGCTTCGCCGTTGGTGGCGCCGTAGAGGGCCACATTCCCGATCAAAATATTTTCTTCGGGAGCGAAGATCGAACGTCGCGGCGGATAGACAATCAAGCGTCCACCGGACAATCCCTTGCCCACATAATCGTTGGCATCGCCTTCCAGCGTCAGCGTGACTCCCTTGGCGAGGAACGCACCGAGACTCTGCCCCGCCGATCCCTCGAGATGAATTCGTATCGTGTCGTTGGGCAGTCCGGCGGACCCATGACGGCGCGCAATCGCTCCGCTCAGCATGGTTCCTACCGAGCGGTGAACATTGCGCACCTGCAGATCGATCTCGACCGGAGTCAGTGTTTCAAGCGCATCGTGCGATTCGGCCAGTAATTGGTGATCTAGGGCTTGCTCGAGACCATGGCCCTGCGCCTGCACACAACGACGCGCCACGCGCGACGGCACCGGGGGATTGTAGAGGATAGCGGACAAATCCAGGCCTCGCGCCTTCCAATGATCGACGGCTGCCTCGAACGTCAAGCATATCCACGCGGCCGATCATCTCGTCCATACGGCGGAAGCCCAGTTCAGACATGTACTGGCGCACTTGTTCCGCCAGAAAAAAGAAGAAGTTGATGACGTGCTCCGGCTGCCCTTGAAAGCGTTTGCGCAGCGCGGGGTCCTGCGTAGCGATGCCGACCGAGCAGGTATTGAGATGGCACTTGCGCATCATGACGCATCCCATGGCAATCAGCGGCGTGGTGGCGAAACCGAATTCTTCGGCGCCGAGCAGCGCGGCGATCACGACGTCGCGGCCGGTTTGCAGCTTGCCGTCTGTCTGCACGCGGATTCGACTGCGCAGGTCGTTCAACAAGAGGACCTGCTGCGTCTCCGCTAAGCCAAGCTCCCAAGGAATGCCGGCATGCTTGATCGAACTCAGCGGAGAAGCTCCGGTGCCTCCGCTGTCACCACTGATCAGGACAACATCGGCGTGCGCCTTCGCTACGCCCGCCGCCACCGTGCCGACTCCGACTTCAGCAACTAACTTCACCGCAATGCGTGCTTGAGGATTTACATTTTTCAGGTCGTAGATTAGTTGCGCGAGATCTTCGATGGAATAGATGTCATGGTGAGGTGGCGGCGAAATCAAACCCACGCCGGGAATGGAATGCCTTAGACGCGCAATCACTTCATCGACCTTATGCCCAGGAAGCTGACCACCCTCGCCTGGTTTCGCGCCTTGCGCCATTTTGATTTGTAACTCGTCGGCATTGACAAGATAGTTTGCCGTGACTCCGAAGCGCGCTGACGCAACCTGTTTTACGGAGCTCCGCCGCAGGTCGCCGTTTGCATCTGGCTTGAAGCGCTCTTCATCTTCTCCGCCTTCACCGGTGTTGGATTTGCCTCCGATGCGATTCATGGCAATGGCCAGAGTCTCGTGCGCCTCTTTGCTGATCGAGCCGAACGACATCGCTCCCGTGGTGAAGCGCTTCACGATTTCTTTGGCGGGCTCTACTTCATCGATCGGAATCGGCTTGGTGACTTTCTTCAACTTCATCAAACTTCGCAGCGTAGCCAGGTTGCTGCTTTGATTGTCGAGGAGATCGGTGTATTCCTGAAAAGTCTGGAAGCTCTCTTGCCGCACTGCCTGTTGCAGTTTGCCGATGGTCAACGGATTCAGCAAATGATACTCGCCATTGACTCTCTGATGGTAAGTTCCGCCTATCGCCAGATCCGTCTCAGACTCGGTCAACGGTCGGAACGCGTACTTGTGCTTGAGCTGCGCTTCTCGCGCTAGCACTTCGAGCCCAATGCCTTCCAGCCGCGAGACTGTACCGGCAAAATAAGAACTCACTAACTCCTTGTTCAAGCCTATGGCCTCGAAGACCTGCGCCCCCTGATAGCTCTGTAGGGTCGAAATGCCCATCTTGGAGAAAGTCTTCAGCAATCCTTTATTCACCGACTTGATAAAGTGTTTCACTGCCAGTTCGGGAGTTATTCCGTCGGCTAACTCTCCGCGGCGCGCCAGATCTTCGACACTCTCTAACGCGAGATAAGGATTGATGGCGCTCGCGCCATAGCCACTGAGCAGAGCGAAGTGCATCACCTCGCGCGGTTCGCCTGATTCCGTGATCAGGGCGACTTGGGTTCGCGTCTCCTCCTGAACCAGCAGGTTGTGCACTGCGGCTAGCGCCAGCAGGCTCGGGATAGGCGCGTAATCTTTGTTAACGCCGCGATCAGAAATGATGAGCAGCGTGTAGCCGGCCTTGCCCGCGAGCGACGCTCGCTGGCACAATTCATCGAGTCCCCGCTTTAACCCAGCTTCGCCTTCGCTGGCTCTGAACAGTGAAGGCAGAGTGATTGCCAGCAGGTCCCCAGTTGAAACGCGGCGCAATTTTTCGAGGTCCAGGTTGGTTAGCAGTGGATGAGCCAGTTTCAACATGTGGCAATTCTCGGGCTCTTCCGAGAGAATGTTGCGCTCGCTTCCGATGTAGCTGATGAGCGACATCACGATCTCTTCGCGAATCGGATCAATCGGAGGATTCGTGACTTGCGCGAAGAGTTGCTTGAAGTAGTTAAGGAGCGACTGCGGCCGGTCGGACAGACAAGCGAGCGGCGTGTCGGTTCCCATCGAGCCCACCGGCTCTTCTCCCTTCGAAGCCATGGGGCTGAGGATCATGCGCAGGTCTTCGTCGCTGTAGCCAAATGCGCGCTGGCGGCGAAGCAGGGTTTCCGTATCCGCTTGATGCATGCGCGTGGGGGCAGGCAATTGGTCGATCGCGATCTGATTGTCTTTCAACCATTGTGCGTAGGGCTGGCGGGAAGCCAGACGCTGCTTGATTTCTGCATCGGGAACAATCCGCCCTTCGACGGTATCGACCAGAAACATCTTTCCCGGCTGCAGGCGGCCTTTCATCTTTACCTGCTCCGGCGCGATGTCGAGCACTCCGGCTTCGGAGGCCATAATCACGTGATCGTCATTGGTGACCACATAGCGTCCGGGGCGCAAGCCATTGCGGTCGAGAATTGCGCCGATGACTCGACCGTCGGTGAACGCGATCGCCGCGGGCCCATCCCACGGCTCCATAAGGCTCGCATGATATTCGTAGAAGGCGCGCTTCTCCGGCTTCATATGTGGATTCCCGGCCCACGCTTCCGGAATCAGCATTGCCATTGCGTGAGGCAAGCTGCGCCCCGCCTGAAAGAGAAGTTCGACAGCGTTGTCGAAGTTCGCGGAATCGCTGCCATCCGGCGCAATGATGGGAAGGAGCTTCTTGATGTCGTCTCCAAACAAGGGGGATTGCAGCAGCGACTGGCGCGCATGCATCCAGTTGACGTTGCCCTTGAGCGTGTTGATCTCGCCGTTATGAGCGATGTAGCGATAGGGATGGGCTCGTTGCCAACTCGGAAATGTGTTGGTCGAGAAACGCTGATGCACCAGACACAGCGCGCTGGTCACGTCGGGATCGCAAAGTTCTTTGTAAAAATTAGTGATCTGCGGCGCCAGCAGCAAGCCTTTGTAGACAATGGTGCGGCAAGAAAGTGAAGGGATGTGAAAGACACTGGCGTCCTCAATGCCGGATGCTGCAATCTCGCTCTCCGCCCGTTTGCGCACGACGTAGAGCTTGCGCTCAAAGGCGTCTTCTTCTGTGAATCCTCCACAACCGATAAAGATCTGCTGAATGTAGGGCTGCGAACCTCGTGCCACACGGCCAATGGCGGAAGCCCGGACCGGTGTATCGCGCCAGCCGAGTACGCTTAGTCCCTCCTCGCGCGTAATGCGTTCCAGAATTCCTTCGCATTGCAGACGCTGATGTTTCTCCACAGGCAAGAAAGTCATGCCCACCCCATACGCGCAGGGTTGAGGCAATTCGAACCCCAACTGTCCGCACTCACGCATGAAGAACTGATGTGGAATCTGGAGCAAGACGCCGGCGCCGTCGCCGGTCTCGGGATCGCACCCACACGCTCCGCGGTGCGTGAGGTTGAGTAGAACCTGGATGCCTTTACTTATGATTTCGTGGCTCTTATGGCCGCGGACGTTGGCCACGAATCCGATCCCGCAGGCGTCATGTTCCTGTGCAGGATGGTACAAGCCCTGGGCGCGGGGAGGGCCGCTGGTATTTTTCGGACGCGTTATCGTCATCTTTAGTCTTTACATCCCTTGCAACACGGCACGGGCAGTGATTGCGGCGAATTGGGTCGCTTGGCCATCGGCTATTCTTGAGTGCTCACCCTGGCCCGCAACGGCTACGGGATATCGCACACGTCAACCAGGGTCGCACCACTAAGCGCACTTCAACCCTGTTCAAGCCAACCTCCGCAACTTCCCAGTTACTGCTATTCCCAACGGAAAGTACAATGCAGAATTTCGATACAAAGGATGCAAATTTCGGAATTGCGTGGCTCCCGGCTGAAACTCAGTCCCGCTGGAGCCGTAACTCCGCTATAATCCGGCGATAACTATCAATGGACTTCGATCAACTCATTACGTTTCTGGAAGTCGCCAAGCAGGGCAGCTTTTCGCGCGCGGGTGAAAAAGTTTTTCGGTCGCAATCGGCGGTCAGCGCCCAGATCCGCCAACTGGAGCAGGAGTACGGCGATCGGTTGCTTGACCGCTCGGGCAAGACCGTAAAGCTGACGCCAGCGGGACAGATATTTTATGACTATGCCGGGCGCCTGAAGCAGCTGCGCGATGAATCGCTGATGGCGGTGGCCGACCATAGCCGCACCCCTCGCGGCATGCTGCGCGTCGGTGCTAACGAGGCCACTTGCCTCTACGTTCTGCCCGAGGTGTTTGCGGAATACTGCCGACTCTACCCCCCAGTGCAAATCAACATTTATCGGAACTTCAGCTACAAAGTGACGGAGAAACTTGAGAATGGTGCGATCGAGGTGGGTTTTCTGACTCTGCCTATTCAGTCGCCAAGCCTCGAAATACAAACCATCTTCCGCGACAAGTTGATGTTAATGGTGAGCCCGCGAAATCCCCTGGCGAAACATAAGACGGCCTCAGTCAGCGATATCGTCAAATATCCTCTTCTGCTACCCAAGACAGGTCACACGCGCAGGCTTCTAGACAAGCTGTTCCGCCCTCATCGCAACGAGCTACAAGTTCGAATGGAATTGCCCAGCATCGGTATGATCAAGAGTTTTGTGGCAGCCGATCTGGGAGTGTCGATCATCAGCGCGTCGTTCGCCCGGGATGAAGTAGCCTCCGGCAGCGTCAAGCTGATTGATCTGGAGGATGTAGAGCTATTTCGTGAATTGGGCTTGGCTTACCGTCGCGACCGAACGCTTTCTTGCGCCTCAACTGCATTCATAGAAGTATTGCACCAGGTAGCCGCGTCAGCGAAGAAGAAGCCCGGCACACTGCAGGCGTGAGCAGCCGTGCTTGCAAGTTGAAGGTTTTCCTTCGTGGACCTTGGTGACCTCTGTGGTGATTGGAGTGGCAATGAGCCACCACCACCGCCGATTATTTACATTCCTTTCACACTCCGGATTTATGCTACCTTCATTGCAATCAGCGGTTCGTCAACAATTGCGCGAGTTTCCCGATGACTAGAAAACAGGTGTCTGCTTCCCGCCTGAAGCGCCGCTCGAATTCCAATCGATCGCGACCAGCGGAAGCTCGGCCACGCCTGGCCCAGGCGCGCAGCAATACCGGCAACGACAACAACGATTTCGCCGATGACGAATTGTCGGCACTGGTCGTGCGCGGCTGCCTGATCGCCCGCGACGCGGTCTTCAACGTCAGAGACTTTCTCGCGGGTGGCTCCCGCCTGGCTTTTCTCGCGATCAAGGATTGCGAGAAAGAGCTAGACCAGATCGAACGCAAAATCGATGACCAGCTTCCGGAGGCCATCACTCGCGTAGGCGAAGCCAAGGCGCGCGAGTTGCTGGCCTGCCTGAAGTTCATTACCGACCTCGAACGCATCGGAGATCTCGCCTACAGCGCGGTGATGCAGTTGCAATCGCGGCGCGAAAAATTACCGGCGGCAGATTCTCGTCAGCTCGTGGAGATGGCTTCTCTGCTTCGCGAAATGCTGGAGCAAGTGCATCAGGGTTTCCTCAAGCGCGAAGTGTCATACGCGCACAGTGTTCTGCAATCAGATCCGGAAGTCGACCGTTTATGCCATTCCTTGTTTCACAGGCATCTGGCCGAACCTAATAGTCCCACTGGGCAGAAAAATTTCGACATCCTTCTCGCCGCCCAGGCGCTCGAGCGCATTGGCGATCACGCCAAGAATCTCGCGGAGGAACTCTACAGTTTGTCGGAAGGCCGCTCGCTGCGGCACAATGCCCGGAAGCTTTCAACCGCTTAGCTCGCAGAGAGTCTAATATGCCCAATACGGCCCGGTGCCGCCCGACGTAGTCGCGCCATAGATAGCGGTATAGACGTTGCGGCCGTAGAAAAACGGCAAGCCCCAATCGAAGCTGTCTATGGTGCTCGGGCCAGCTAGTTGGCTAAAAACAGTCGCGGTGGGATTGTCGTTAAATAAGTCGTCGGCGTTGGCCACGCTGAAATTGACCGTGCCCGTTGGCGTTCCGTTATATCCGGCGTTGGTGGCCGAGAGATTCTCGGTTGACGACGGGCAGTAAAAGTCGTTATCAGAACAAATTGGTATTGATGACGAGTTGGGGAAAAAGAATCCATTCGAGCCGCTATCGATGAAGCTTTGGTCATAGACGTGGCCGTTAAAAGTGGTGGTGAAGTTTCCTGTATTAGGTCCTGACGGGGCTATGGCATAGACGGTCGCTCCGTTCAGGCCATTGTTGGACTCGGTACCAATGCCAAAAACGAGCGATCCACTCAAAGTCGCTTCCGGGGCACTGACCCCGGGCAATTCGATGATGACCCCATTGTTGTCTGTCGAAAAGAGAGCGACGGGATTTTGCACCTGCTGAGACAGACTTTCAGCAACCGCAACGCAGCCGGACCCAGGCGACGGGCATGCATAATAAAGGTCCTCATTCGAAGGCCCAGCCGTAGTGCAACCATCACCGCAATCCTGCGGAAACATACCCACGCCTACGATTCCATTAGCGCCCAGGCTGATAACGGTGTCTGAGTTCTCATCTGTAGGAGTGCACTGCGACGATAATGGTGGCGAACCACTGATCACCTGGATCGGAACCGAACTCGCCTTCTCACTCGCCATTTCTATGTCGGCCGTCTGCACTGGACCCCAGGTGTAGCCGATCACGAACGGAAGACACTCGTACACCCCGTTGCCACTGGATGTCTGTTGCGGCAGTGGAATCGTCAGTGCAGAAGCCAGTAGTCGTAGTCCAGACGATCCCGTATCGACCAGCACTTCGTCAATCGTCTGACATGTGGATGTGCCCGGTATGCACACGGTTACGCTGGTAAACGCGCCGTTAGCATAGTTCGCAGTTGGAGGGCCCGCGTTCACCTGAATGGCTTGCACGTTTGAGCCGGTTGGCGTAGGGGTCGGAGTCGGGTTCGGAGTCGAAGTCGACCCACTGCTCCCTCCACATGCGCTGGCAAAGAGCAACGCTCCGCAAACTGCTAGCCCTAACAGCCGATTTGCGGTCGTCATTTCTTTTTTAGTTGTCACCGAACTCGTTACGCCACGCGTCGCTGCGCTCTTCATCGGATAGCCTCCGCGGTAACGCCTGGAGGCAGCATCGCGGGAATATAGGCGCGGCCCGAGAACGACCGCATATGTCCACTCGATTCCACGACGAGCCCGGGTAAATTAATCACAATTGGCCGGCGCATTGCCCGCGCAGTCCCCGCTTGCGCCTGTGCAGCCTGCTGAAATTGGTCGAAATAGCTGGCCAGGATCTGCCGCATGTCAGGAGGCCAAGGTCCTTGCCACGCTACGGCGAACACCTTGCCCGACGCTGGCGAAACGTACTCGCGAACAACGATGCCAGTTGGAGCTTGGATCTCTTGTACCGTGTAGGCTTGAGCTTGGGTCGTACGCAGGCTGGCTTGCATGCGCGCCCGGTCGGCCTGCACAGAATTCGCGTCTTCCCCGAGGCCAGCATAGGCAGGCATTGCCGTCATGAATATCGTGGCTGCAAAAATTGCTATCACCGAAAGCAACCTGGGATGACGGCCAGTGCATGGGAAAATTGGGTGGTTGTTTGAGGGTAAATCGCTCACGGGAAAAGCACCTCCCAGGTTCAAAACGCAACTTCAAATTGATGACAGACGAATCCCGGCATTTCATCGAGTTAGATTTAGCAGCCGTTTCGGGGGTTGCCGGGTTCTATGGTAAGAGTTTGTAAAGATTAGGGCTTCTGTAGTGACGGGGCGAGCCTGCCCTGAGCGGAGCCGAAGGCCCCGTGCCGGCGGGGGCACAGCCCCGCAACCCCACGAACCGTAGCCGCTGGATTCTTTAGTGAAAATCGTGCGATGCCGTTTCTGCTCGCGTAACATTGAGCGGCAAAACTTTTTCGGCTCGTATGTGAATAACGTTATCCTGATTCTGCAGAATTCCCTCTACCATCAGAAAGCGCTCTGCGATCAGCAACACCCGATTCTTCTGCAGCAGATCGGGAGCGACGATCGCATTGGCAATTCCAGTTTCATCTTCCAGGCTGAGGAACATCATTCCCTTCGCCGTCCCCGGACGCTGCCGGGCAATTACGCATCCGCCGATGCGTAAGCGGCGTCCATTCGGAAGGTGCGCCAGATCTCTGGCGCTATAAATTCCCATGCGTTTCATCTCTTCTCGCCTGTATTGCATGGGATGAGGACCGACCGTCAGCCCGGTAGCGCGAAAATCCGCCACCAATCGCTCTTCCTGCGTCATGGCCGCGAGCGGAGATTCGCCATCAATTTCCGGCAACTCATCTTCCGCTAACTCATCCAGCAATGGCCCCGACCAACGCACCGCCCGCTCCACTTGCCAAAGCGCATCGCGCCGATGAAACGGCTTTTTACCAATTTCATTAAGAGCTCCAATTTCCGCCAGCGTTGTCAATTCATTTTTGCGCAGCTCAGGCACGCGACGAGCCAGATCCTGAACTGAAGAGAACGGCCCCAAACTGCGCTCCCGAACCAGCGCTTGCGCTGCCGGTTCGCGCAACCCACGCGCATACTTCAAGCCCAGACGCACTGCAATATTTTCTCCCGCCATTCTGGCATTGCCTTTGCTGGGTGTTGGCCACTGAGTACTGGGTACTGTTTCTAAAGTGCACTTCCAATCCGAACGCGTCACATCCATCGGCAGCATTTTCAACCCGTGGCGCTGCGCATCTTTGACAATCGTTGACGCATGATAAAAACCCATGGGCTGATTATTGAGCAGCGCCGCCGTGAACGCGGCCAGATAATGGCATTTCAAATACGCGCTGGCATATGCAATCAAGGCAAAGCTCGCGGCATGAGATTCGGGAAATCCATAAAGCGCAAACGAAGTAATCGACTGGATGATCTGCTCCTGCGTTTCACCGAGAATTCCGTTGCGCGTCATGCCCGCGCGCAACTTTTCTTCGATCACTTTCATTCTCGCTTCCGAACGTTTGAAGCCCATGGCGCGGCGCAACTCCTCTGCTTCACCACCCGTGAAGTTGGCTGTGATCATGGCCATGCGGAGCAACTGCTCCTGGAACAGCGGCACGCCCAGCGTTCGGCCGAGCACGGTTTCGAGCGACGGATGCGGATAGGTGACCTCTTCCCTGCCCTGCCGCCGCTTGAGAAATGGATTGACCATATTCCCCACGATCGGTCCTGGCCGTATGATCGCCACTTGCACAACGATGTCATAAAATTTCTTCGGCATCAGACGCGGCAGGCACGCCATCTGCGCCCGGCTTTCGACCTGGAACATTCCTACTGTGTCAGCCTTTTGCAGCGTCGAGTAGACGACGCGATCGTCGGCTGGAAGATGCGCCAAATCCACATGATCGTGATAATGATCTCGAATCAGTTCGAGAGAATCTTTCAGCACCGCCATCATGCCGAGGCCGAGCAGATCGACTTTGATGATGCGCATGTCAGCGCAGTCTTCTTTATCCCATTGCACGACCACGCGGCCGGGCATGGAAGCCGGCTCCAACGGAACGACAGAATCGAGACGGCCTTCGCAAATGACCATGCCGCCCGAGTGCTGCCCCAGATGCCGCGGCAGATCCTGCGCGGCGAGACACAGCCCGAAATATTTGCGGATTCTGGGATGCGTCAGATCGAGCCCGGCATCGCGCAGACGGAGATCGAGGGCGTCGTTTTCGTCTTTAAATTCCCAGGTTGCCACTGCCGCCGAAATTCGCTTCAGCGTGTCCGGATCGAATCCCATTGCTTTGCCCATTTCGCGCGCCGCCATGCGATTGCGATACGTGATCACGTTGGCAGTCATTGCTGCTCCACGCTGTCCGTAATGTTGATAGACGTACTGAATGACACGCTCCCGCTCATCGCCGCTGGGCAGATCGAGATCGATGTCGGGCCACTCTCCGCGTTCTTCGGAAAGAAAACGTTCAAACAGTAATTCCATGCCGATCGGATCGATTGCCGTGATGCCGAGCGAGTAGCAAACCGCGCTATTGGCAGCCGATCCGCGCCCCTGCACCAGAATGTTCTGTTCGCGGCAGTAGCGCACCAGATCCCACACAATCAGGAAGTATCCGGCGAGTTTCAGATGTTCGATCAAGTTCAATTCGCGATCGATCTGCCGCCGCGCCCGCTTCTTCAGTTCCGCGTTCGCACGGCCGTAGCGGCTCTGCATTCCTTCCCTTGTGCGTTCGCGCAGAAACGACATCATGGTTTCGCCCTCGGGCACGGGATAGCGCGGAAATTCGTAGCCCAGATCGTTCAGCGTGAACTCAAGTCGTGAGGAAAGTTCAACCGTGTTCGCGATGGCCTTGGGATGATCCGCGAAGAGCGCTCGCATGGCCGCGGGAGATTTCAGATGGCGCTCAGCATTGCGCGCCAGCAGACGCCCGGCAGTGCCGAGCGTGCGATGATTTCGCAATGCAGTGAACGCATCCGCCAACTCGCGCTCATGTGGCATCGCATAGTTGACGCCATTGGTTGCGAGCAGCGGCAGCTGCAAGGCTTCCGCGATCTCGATCGCGACCCGGTTGCGATACTCTTCGTCGCGATGAAAATGCCGCTGCAACTCGACGTAGACATTCGATCGGCCAAAGATCTCCGTCAGACGCTTCACCACTTCGAACGCCGCTCGCGGTCCACCTGCTACGAGCGCCGCGGCCAGCGGTCCTTCTTCTCCACCCGTCAGGCAAATCAAACCTTCGGCATGCTCAATAAAATCCGGCTCCAGCGCGCAAGCTCCTTCTTTACGACCAACGCGCAATTTCATTTTTGTAATCAGGCGGCAGAGATTTTGATATCCAGTGCGCGAAGCAACCAGCAGCGGAAGCCGAAATTCACCAAAAGAATGTCTCCTTGGTGAAAGTGCAACACACGTCACTTCCGCCCCAATATGTGCCTTGATCCCCGCTTTTTTTGCGGCGAGATGAAAGCGTGGTGAGCCATACACTCCATCGCGATCAAGTAATGCCATGGCCTGCATTCCAAGATTCGAGCAGATGCCGATCAGTTCCTCGGGAATCGAAGCGCCTTCGAGAAAGCTGAATGCGGAGCGGGAATGGAGTTCGACGTACATCGGTTGCCTAATAGCTAAAGACTTGTCATCCCGAGCGAAGCGAGGGATCTGCATCTTGCGGCAAAATGCAGATCCCTCGCTTCGCTCGGGATGACAATTTAAAATGTGTATTCGTACTAAGTACTGAGATCAAAATTTATTCCGCAGAACCTCAGTCATACATCCCTTCTACAAACCAGTTTCCGTTTAGCTTGTCCTGCACCAGGCGATATAACGCGAGTCCGCTTTCGGCGGGCACGGCAATATCCCACTCTTCTCGCGACCAGCCTTCCTGCTCCGACCAATCGCCAGAAGAGCGCCAGGGACCTGCGGTCCAGATGATATCTCCGGCGATGTCGTCGCGCTCGAGGCAGCGCATGCGCACCGGTTTCGCTTCACGCAAAGTAACGACTGCGGCGAGCGCCGGACGAAACATACGCAGCGCGATTACCGTGCTCATTTTTTCCTGTGCGTCTTCCTCGAGCTCACATGCATCGTCATTTTTTGACATGGACATATTCGGCTTTCGATTTTCTGGCTGCTTCACTTCATGCTTAACTTCACGCTTCGCTTTGGGCTTGGCGCCCGTGGGTTCCTCCGGCGCGAAGTGGCGCACCGCAAACGCGCCTTCGCGATGCGTATCCAGCAATTCCACCGATCCCACTCTCCCCTCGCCGACAATGCCCGCGATACGCGCCAGCGTTAGCTCCAGTTTTTCGGGCTCAGGGAAAACCGGCTGAAACAATCCACTCTGCAGGGCACGGGGATGCGCCGGCTCAGCCGACAAATGAATCTTTACGATGGGCGCTCCCGGCGGATGCGTCTGCAAATCAAGCTGCAACAATTTCAGAAACACTTTCGCGTCCAGCATGGGAGTCGGCAGCCGCAGAGTGCGGGTAAAGGTTCGAGTAAACTTGGGGGGAAATGCGTGAGTGAGCGTCTGAGTGGCCGTCTCCATGAGAGTTGTGCCATCGTTCGACTGCCCGGCTGCGAGTTCCAGATTCAACTTCAATTCCTGCACCGCCAGTGCGCGCTGCCGCAATCGCGCACATATCTGCTCCAGCATGCGGTTCAGCAAAAATGCCAGCGGTTCAAGCAGCACGATGGGATATTCCAGCTCCACACTTTCGGCAAAAATCAGCTGCGGCTGCATCACGCGCAAGTTGCGTATTGCCGCGCCTCGCGCCAATTTTTGCAGATGGATTCCTTGTTGTCCCAGGCGTTCGCTGACCGGAACTTCGGGCAGGGCCGCCAGTGCCCGCAACTTGCAAATGCCCCAGCGGTCAAATATTTCCGCCCAACTTGCAGCCTGCTCTGCATTGCAAGAAAGACTGCAAGAAAGCCCGGAAGAAAAATTCCCCAGCAACACATCCACCGGCAGATCCCCCAATCGTTGCGCTTCGCGGCCCTCGGGAATCAAGGTCACGCCAGAAAACCCGCGTGCTGCAAGCAAAGCAGCATCCGGATTCGCGGCCACGGCAATGTTCGCTTCCAGTCCCATCTGAGAGATTCGCTGGGTCAAATTGCGGGCGATCTTTGTCAGCGAACCAAGCAACGCTTCGAGCCCTGTAAGATTCAGCAAAACGGTGCCGGGCGAAGTGTCTTCCACTTCCGGAGAAAAAGATTGCGCGCAATCCAGCAACGCAGCGTGGGCGGATGTCTCCTGTAAATCCGAGCGCGCCCGCAGCGCCAGGGTTCCCCAAGCTTCAAGTTGCGCTTTGGTCGTGCCTATCTCGACACCCGCTTGCCGCGCTTTTTCGTTGAGCGCCATCACCTTTTCCAGCGGAGGCCTCCCGGTGAGCACAGCGACCGGGCAGGCGCGCAACTCTGGTTCGAAGCGCAGGATCGCTTGCGCGGAAAAATCTGGGATGAAGATGCAAGCAAACATGAAACACCAAAGAAGTTCTCAGTTCCCGGTTCTCAGTTCTCAGTTCAGACTGATTTTTAATGAGTGATAGAAACAACGACTCAGGCCTGAGAATTGAGAACTCAAATCACTATCCCGCCCATAGGGCTCGACTTTTGAAACTTGCTGCCGATTGCACCGGCTTCTTCTCCAACTTTCTTTCCAAGCGCGAGAGCAATAACTCGACGGTGATTTCGAATTGATCCAACAACTCTGCGTGAGGCAATTCCGCATGCATCGGCGATTTTCCTGTGAGCTGAGAACTGACAGCTGAGAGTTTTTTCCCTGACCTGGCGCCTGACACCTTCAACAGCAGCGACGAGCAGCTTCCTGCAATGGGCTGCTGTTCCAACACCAGCAGCGCTGTTGGCGTGTGTTCAACCGCACGGCGGAAGCGGAACCATGAGGCCAAAGGAATTCGCCGCGTGCTCGCCACTGGAACATCGCCCACATCGAGAACAATCATTCCGAAGCCATTGCTCTGCAGCAATAGATCGGTGACTTTCAACATTTGTGCAAGCTGCGATTCCCAGCGGCTGAAGCCGAACACGTTTTCAGCGGTTTGCGGTATGCCTGAAGGCATACCCTGATACGAACCGCATGGCCGCATAGGCCGGTACGACTTGTGAGTTTTTGTGCGGCCGGCTAACGCGGCCGAAGGAGGTTTACGCGACAGCTGTTTTTGTCCGCATCGTACCCACAGCAAGCGGCTCATCTCCATGCCGGCGGCCGCGGCTGATGCCGGATCGTAGGCATCGCTCGCATCCACCAGCGCGCAAACTTCTCCACGTTGGGTGGCGCGGGCCAGCGCAAAAAGCAAGACACTGGTTCTTCCCGATGAAGCCGCGCCGCAGATTTCCGTAAGGCAGCCGCGCGGGATGCCCCCCGTGAGCAAGTCCAGTTGCGGAATGCCGCTCGAAACCATTTCCGGTGCCGGGCACACATCGAGGCGCGAAGCGGGGACGACCGTGGCCAGCTTGGGGATGGCGCTGGCGTTAGTTAAAGTCCTAGCTCTGGTTAAAATCTCCGCCGTCTTCTTTGCGGGAGCCGCAGTCGAACACGGAGAAGATAACGCAGAAAAAATAAAAGGGCGGCCCGTGGCCGCCGATGAAAAAACCGGAGTGGCAGACATACTTTTCTCGCAATTATCAGGGAACGCAGAGGGCAGAATCTGCCCTGGGCGGGAAAGCATATTCGCTTTTTGTTCGCCTACGGCTAGTATCTCTTCCCAGCCCATTATTGTCAAGTGGTTCATTGAAATTCAGGGCAGAAGCGCAACCTCAGGAATCACAATTAGTTACAACGCTTCCTGTCCTGGATTATTGACCTGCCTGCCGACATTTAACTTAAGAAGAACGATCGCTAAGCAGAGGGAGGATAGTAGAGGTGAAAGGATTCGGTGTAGGGCTCAACCGGATAGCCCTTTGCTTTCCAGGCTTCCAATCCACCTTTGAGGAATTTCAGCCGCATGAAATGCAGGTCCTCGGCTCGGTGCAAAATCGCTCGACTGGTTTCATCACTGGGGCAAGTGCAATAAACAATCGAGTCTTTCTCTTTGGGAATGAGCAACGGATTCTCGAGCACTTCTTTTGGGGGAATCCTTTTTGCGCCGGGAATGATCTCCGTATGAGCTAACAAGTCGAGCGGCTGGCGAACATCAAACAGAAGCACCTGTTGATTTGCGGCCAACAATTTGTGCAGCGCTTCGGGCGTGATGCTGTGCTCCTGGAACTGACGCCGATCTTTTGTGCGTTTGATCCAAATTACGATCAACAGGCACATCACCACGAAACAAATTGCCGTCAGGATCAACGCCATCTCTGGTTCCCCTTCCTTCTATAAAATCTCTAATACCTGATTCCGCAGGGAAGTGAAAAGATTCTTGGCTCGGATGTCTGCATTCTTGCAACTCACGGCAACCAGACACAGCCAAATCAGCGAAAAGGCAGCCGAGGACTGTCCAGCAAGCCGCGAGAAAGAGAATCTGTTCACCGGGGCGATCTGACTCATGCTTCGAAAGCATTTCGACCTCCTGGTGCGTCTCCCATCTGTGGAGAGTCATCCTTTCCGATACCCCAAACGTGTTATCCGGCCCCTCACCTCCCGAGTAGCTAAAAAGCACTGCATCTCGTGATGCGCACGCTAGAGCAGTGGGGCAGAGTATTTGGCACACACAAGCGGGGTACGTTTCAAGAGAACAAAAACTCCATCGTAACGGAACACCGCCCGGAGAAGAGATGAACGCGCTTTCGAAATACAAGTTGTGGATCGGGGGAGCGCTTGGCTTGCTCGTCATCGGCCTGATTATTGTCGCGATCTACCCCAAGCATGTAGCCGGGGCGCAGCCATGCACTCCTCCGGAGGTTTGAGGTCGTGCAGGTCGAGCAGAAGGATGTTCCGATTTTTGGCGAGTGGATCGGCACCCTTGACGGACTCATCAACGCCGACGTGAGAGCACAGGTGCCCGGCTGCCTGATGCGGCAGGGCTACCAGGAAGGCGCGTTCGTCAAGAAGGGCCAACTGCTCTTCGAGATCGGCCCCCGCCCATTTCAGGCAGCTCTTGACCAAGCCCAAGGACAACGGGCACAGGCGAAAGCGCAGCTTGCTACCGCCGAAGCGATTCAAGACAGAACTCAGCCTGATGTTAGAGAAGTACACTCCGCTCGCCAAGGTACAGGCGGCGAGCCAGCAAGATCTCGACAATTCAGCGCAGAACAACTTGGCGGCCAAAGCGTCTGTGGAGACAGCCCAGGCTCTAATCAAAACCGACGAGGCTGCGGTCGAAACAACCAAGATCAATCTCGATTTCACGCGCCTTGTAGCGCCGATCGATGGCATCCCGGGGCAAGCTCAGCTTCAGGTAGGTGCTCTGGTCAATCTCAGCAGCGGGCGCACGAGGCAATGAGTATCAAAGCCTGGTACAACTTTACAAGGCTCTGGGCGGGAGCTGGCAGACTCCCGATAGTCTTCCACTTCAGTCGCAGAATGTTACACCTTGATCGCGCGGTATACTCCCAGATCTATCTAGCTGCAAGAAAGGCCGCCGTGTTGATTCAAGCTGCCAAGAGTATTCTTCTGGTCGTGAGCGCACTGTTTCCCATCGTGGATCCGATCGGAGGGAGTCCGGTATTTTTGTTGCTGACGAGGGATTACGCGGTCGAGACGCGCAGAGTGCTGGCTCGCCGCATCGCGATCAACAGTTTTATCCTGATGATCGCGGCCTACGCGATCGGATCGCATGTGCTCTCATTCTTTGGGATTTCGCTTCCAGTGGTGCAAGTCGGCGGTGGTCTGATCGTGATTTCGACGGGCTGGGCGATGTTGAATCAGAAGGACGGGAATGACCGCGACTCTGTCAGGCGAACGGTTACCTGTGCTGACGCTCTAAACCAGGCCTTTTACCCGCTGACGCTGCCCCTGACCGTTGGGCCCGGCTCCATCTCGGTTGCGATCACTCTGGGCGCGAATGAAACGCATCATTTGGTACCAAGCTTGCTGGCGCTTCTCGCGGCGGCGATTGGTTGCGCTGTTGTGGCGGCAACCGTGTATCCCTGTTACGCCTTCGCAGATCGGCTGGCGAGCGTCATGGGGCCGACCGGAATGAACGTAATTTTGAGACTGTCCTCGTTTTTGCTGGTCTGCATCGGCGTGCAGATCATGTGGAACGGCGTGAGCAAGCTGCTTAGTTCGTTGCCCCAGATTGCCGCTTTGGCCTTGCCTCATTGAGGAGCGCAGACACTCAATCCAAACTGGGTAACACTCACTGTGGATTCACCACCGCTGTAGGCCCCCTTCTCGGCGGTTGGCTGGTGGAGCACGCTTCCTGGCGTTGGATCTTTTTCATTAACCCTCCGCTTGCAGCCACCGTCATAGCCATTTCGCTCTGGCACATTCCAGAAAGCCGAAGCGCCGAGGCAAGCGATGTCGATTGGCTTGGAGCGATCGTCGTCACGCTCGGACTAGGGCTGGGGCGTGTCTCGCAAAGGGTACTTTCTGCACCGCCTTAAGGAGCAGCTAAAAAATACTCTTCTCGTGATGTGTTGTGGCGGGCATTCCGGCATAGTATGTGAGCGGGCGCGAATCTAAGAGACGAATTCAGACATCGAAACAGAAAACTATCTGCGAGGAGGCAGAATCACATGTTTAGGTTCATGACATTGTTCGCACTAGCGGGAATTTTCGCTCTGAGCGGCGTTCCCAGCAAGCCCACTTCCACGGATGGGTTATGGCAAGTGGATGCCCGCCACTCCGATGCACAACTCATCACGGACGGGACAACCGATTACGGAAAAACGAAAATGAACATCGCACTCGGCGTCGCCAGGGTCAACGGAAAAATCACTCTCGACGAAGCCGATCTTACAAAGACCAAAGTCGATTTCAGAATCTATCCGGCTACATCTATGGCAGCGCCGATTGATGAAGATGGAAAATTTCTGAACCATTGGCTTGAAAACCTCTCCAATAACACGCTAGTCTGTTTCCACTCCAAGGAAGTAACAAAGAGGGCGGACGGGCGGCTGCAAGTTGCAGGCAACCTCGTCCTGACTCGGGTTGACCGTAACATCGATGCAACCCCGAGTGAAGCCTATGCCGGGCCTGTGTATGGCCCTCCGATGTTGCATCGCGTTTCGCGCGAAGCCACTTTCGTTTTCGACATCCCGGCTTCCGTTGGTAATGGCGACCAGCAGATTCTAGCCTCAGGGTCGACGAACATGGCCCGGGAAGATTTCCCCCAATTAGTAAGGACTGTGGTCAGCACCTACTGGCCGCCTGTGGTTCAAGATGAAAAATGCCAAACTCCTGCCAACGTGGGCGAAGATTATCACGGCTCCGAGTGCTCAGGAACGTTCCTGGAAACTGCCGCAATGCCAGAAGCGCCACACGCGGCGAGCGGCGAGGATGTAGGTATCCAACAGAATTTCAATGCCGTTGTCGGAAATCACTTGACGATTCTTGTTCACCTGCGATTGATGGCCAAGAATTCCGGAGAACTGGCAGCAGCGGGCGGCAACTAGGATCTCTTTAATTACTTCTTGGCTTCCGACAGCGCGTCGGGATGCAATTGAGCTCTTCACTGAAGGGGGCAGTCTATCTGGCCTTGCTGGTTGGTACTGTCCCCTCCCCTCGCTCCCCCGAACGTGTTATGTCTGTACAGATCTTCCGAGGGTAGCAAAAAAGCACTGCATCTCGTGAGCGCGTGAAAACATCGTGGCAGGCTGGCGTCTGCCAGGAGCAATCAATGGTCGAGAAGTGCGCCAACCCGGGTTTTCAGTGTTGATGATCATCCCTTGCTGCACGAAGGGATTGCCACTGTGATTCGAAAATCAGCCGGACATGGTTCTAGCGGGCGTTCAAGAGCACGCCACCGAAGGAACTGGTTGAAGTGATCCGCCAGGTCCATGCCGGCAAGAAGCGGATCCCAGTCGAAATCGCGGCGCACCTGGTTGAGCATTACAGCGACGAGGCCTTCACCGTACGCGAGATCGAGGTTCTGAAGCAGATCGCCGGGGTATCAAACTTCCCGCGGCAACGCCTCGAAAACTGCAACCGAATCGATCGTCGTTGGCTCTAACGTGGTATCGGATGGCCGAACGAGAAAGACTGCATGAGCGACGCACTTCCAGAGGTTTATCTGGCACGCCACGGTGACACGGCTTGGAGTGTCTCAGGCCAGCACACCGGTCTTACCGACTTACCCTTGACCGCGAACGGCGAGTGCAACGCACGGCGGCTGGGGGAACGTTTGAAGGGCATGACATTTGCCAAAGTGTTTACCAGTCCCCTGCAGCGCGCGGCGCGAACCTGCGAACTCGCCGGGTTCGGAGCTGTGGCGGAGACTGATCCTGACCTGGTGGAATGGGATTACGGTCAATATGAAGGTCTGCGCTCGGAGGAAATTCTTCGCCACCGTCCAGACTGGCAACTCTTCCGCGACGGCGCCCCGGGCGGCGAATCTCCGGCGCAGATAAGCAAGCGCGCGGATAATGTGGTCGAACGTGTTCGCGCAACCGCGGCCAATGTGCTGCTCTTCTCCAGCGGACACTTCCTTCGCGTTTTGACCGCCCGCTGGCTAACCCTCGATCTGGAATCTGCTGGCAAATACTTTCTGCTGGGCCCGGCTAGCCTGAGCGCGCTCAGTTATGAACACAAGCTATCGCAGCCGGTAATCCGGCTGTGGAATGACGATCATCACGTAGTCGAGTAGAGACCGGGCTTGCCGCGCCTCTACGGAAAGTCAAATCGACTGCGAACAACCTAGACGACGAGGATTTCCGAATGAGCACAAAAAGTACGCCCCGCCCAAGCTCCGCCAAAGTCGTTCCGATGACAACCAATTCAGCCAACGTCCCCCAAATTCTCGAGCAATATGGGACCGGCTCTATTCCATTTTATGGAACAGACCGCGCTCTCTACGACCGCCATCTGGTTTTTGACCGCGCGATCGACCCGAAGGTGGCCAGCGCACGGGAACGCTTTGAGGCGTTCTCCCATTCCGTACGGGATATCCTCGCGCAGCGCTGGGTGCAGACCAAGACTACCTACGAACAACAGAATGCCAAGCGCATCTACTACCTCTCGCTCGAGTTTCTCATTGGCCGTTCGTTGGCCAACAACGTTTCCAACCTCATGCTCGATCCGGTCGCGCAACAAGTGGTTCAAGATAAAAACATCGACTGGCTCGAGTTGCTGGAGCAGGAACCCGATGCGGGCCTGGGTAACGGCGGCCTCGGCCGGCTGGCGGCATGTTTCCTCGATTCGATGGCCACCATGCAGCTCCCCGCTACTGGCTATGGCCTGCGCTACGAGTACGGCATGTTCAAGCAATCCATCGTGAATGGATGGCAGAAGGAGACCGCCGACAATTGGCTTCGCCACGGCGATCCCTGGGAGATCGCGCGCGCCCACGAGAAGGTGGAAGTCAAGCTGCACAGCTCGTTTGTGCTGCAAGGCGGTAATTTCAAAGTCATCTCAGGTCGGCCATTGACCCTCATCGGCATACCCTATGACCGCCCGATTGTGGGCTATGGAGGAAAGACGATCAACACTCTCCGCCTCTGGGCGGCGGCCGCGCCCGATTACTTCGATTTTCAGGAATTCGGGACCGGCGACTTCATCGGCGCGCTCGGCCAGACGCTCGAAGCGGAAACGCTGACTCGCGTGTTGTATCCGGACGATTCGACCACTGCGGGCCAGGGCCTGCGCTTTCTGCAGGAGTATTTCCTGGTCGCTTGTTCACTGGCCGACCTGGTGCGCCGCTTTCTGCGGCACAACACGGATTGGGATAAGCTGCCGGAGAAGGTCGCGATTCAACTGAATGACACGCACCCATCCATGTCCGTTGCCGAACTCATGCGCATCTTATTGGACGATGCGCGCTTGGAATGGGATCAGGCCTGGGAACTTGCGAAGAAGACGCTCGGCTACACCAATCACACCTTATTGCCGGAAGCCCTCGAGAAATGGCCGGTGGCTTGGTTCGAGGTGCTTCTTCCCAGGCATCTGGAAATTATCTACGAAATTAACCGGCATCTGCTGGACGAGGTTCGTCGGCGCTTCCCTCGCGACGAGGGTCGCATCCAACGGGTGAGCCTTGTCGAAGAGGGCAGCCAGCGGAAGATTCGCATGGCCAATCTCGCGATTGTCGGCTCTCATAGCACCAACGGAGTGGCTGCCATCCACTCAAAGCTGTTGCGGACGACGACGGTCAAGGATCTCGCCGAGATGTTTCCCAACCGGTTCAACAATAAAACCAACGGAGTAACACCACGAAGGTGGTTGCACGGCGCCAATCCCGAGATGACCGGCGCCATCACCCGAGTCATTGGCGACCGGTGGATAACCGACCTGAGCCAGTTAGCTCAACTTAAGCCCTTCGCGGAGGACGCCAGCGCTCGCCAAGGGTTTCTCAAGTCAAAGCGTGACGCCAAGGTGCGCTTTGCCAATTGGCTTAAGTCCACCTCGGGGAAAATTGTGGATCCGGACACGATCTTCGACTGCCAGATCAAGCGCATCCACGAATACAAAAGGCAACTGCTGAATGCGCTGCGAATTGTGATCGTTTATAACCGCGTGCGGGAAAATCCCAACATGGACGCAGTGCCGCGCACATTCTTCTTCGCCGGCAAAGCGGCGCCGGCGTATCGCTTGGCCAAGTTGATCATAAAGTTCATCAACAACCTGGCGGGCACGATTGACGGCGACCCCGCCGTGCGCAGACGGCTTAACGTCGTTTTTCTCCCTGAGTACAATGTTTCGCTGGCGGAGCGGCTGATTCCAGCGAGCGATGTCTCGAACCAGATTTCGACTGCCGGCTACGAGGCCAGCGGAACGAGCAATATGAAGTTTATGATGAATGGCGCCTTGACCGTCGGAACGCGCGACGGCGCGACCATTGAGATGGCGGAGGAGGCTGGCGAAGAGAATATGTTCCTCTTTGGCCTTACAGTCGAACAGGTCGAGAACAGCCGCGCCTGGTACAACCCTTACTGGCATTACGATCATGAGCCGGAGACTCGCGCGGCGCTTGACCTCATTTTCTCCAACCACTTCAGCCGCAACGAACCGGGAGTATTCGAACTGTTGCGCCAGACTCTGCTAACCAGCGGCGATCACTACATGCACCTGGCGGATCTGACCGCTTACGTCCAAGCCCAGGAACGACTCGGCAAGTTGTATGCCGAACCCGGCGCGTGGGCGCACAAAGCGATCCTGAACGTGGCCAGCTCCGGAAAATTTTCGAGCGACCGCACCATTGCTCAGTACGCATCTGATATTTGGAAGGTGGAACCATGCCCAGTACTCTAGAAAAACATTCTGTGACAAACGCAGCCAGCGCACCAACCATTTCGCCGCTCGCCGGCAAGCCGGCTCCGAAGGAGATGTTGATCGACGTCGCTCTTCTGGACAAAAAGTATTTCGAGCTTCCCGACGTGCATGATCCCAATCAGTTAGTCAGCTTTGGCACCAGCGGTCACCGCGGCTCGCCGCTGCACGGAACTTTTACCGAAGCCCATATCCTCGCGATTACGCAGGCAATCTGCGACTATCGCCGAAAGCAAGGAACCGACGGGCCACTCTACATGGGGAAAGACACACATGCTGTCTCCGAACCCGCGCAGCGCACTGCGCTCGAGGTGCTGGCGGCGAATAACGTAGAGACCATCATCCAGGAAACAGACGGCGTGACTCCGACGCCCGTAATCTCGCGCGCGATTCTTGTCTACAATCGCGGCCGCAAATCCCACCTCGCGGATGGCATCGTCATCACGCCATCGCACAACCCGCCGGAAGATGGAGGCTTCAAATACAACCCGCCGAATGGCGGCCCGGCCGATACCGACGTGACAGGCTGGGTCCAGGACCGGGCGAACGATTTGTTGCGAGCAGGCAATGTTGGGGTGAAGCGAGTTCCCTACGCCAAGGCGATGCAAGCGGCGTCGACGCATCAGGAAGACTTCATGCTGCCCTACGTGCGCGATCTCAAGAACGTCGTTGACATCGACGCCATTCGCGGCGCCAAACTCAAGCTGGGCGTGGATCCCCTCGGCGGAGCCTCGCTGCCCTATTGGGAGCCGATTAACTCCGTTTACGGCCTGGACATCAACGTCGTCAACAAAATCATCGATCCAACCTTCTCGTTCATGACGGTCGATCACGATGGCAAGATTCGCATGGATTGTTCGAGCCCTTATGCGATGGCCAGGCTGGTCGGGCTCAAAGATCGATACCAGGTGGCTTTCGGCAACGACACTGACGCCGACCGGCACGGAATTGTAACTCCGACTGCCGGCTTATTGAATCCCAACCACTATCTCGCCGTAACCATTCAATACTTATTAACTCACCGCCCACAGTGGAGTAATAAAGTTGCAGTTGGAAAGACATTGGTCAGCAGCAGCATGATCGACAAGGTCGTGAAGAAGCTGGGCCGTCATCTCCGCGAAGTGCCGGTGGGGTTCAAGTGGTTCGTCGACGGCCTGGTCGATGGTTCGTGTTGTTTCGGCGGAGAAGAAAGCGCTGGCGCAAGCTTTCTCCGTCTAGACGGCACGGTGTGGACAACCGACAAGGACGGGCCCATCATGGATCTGCTGGCGGCGGAGATTACCGCGCGCACCGGCAAGGACCCCGGCCAGCACTATCGCGAACTGACGGCTGAGTTCGGCTCTCCTTGCTACACGCGCATCGACGCGCCCGCTACGCCCGAGCAGAAGTCGAAATTGCAAAAGTTGTCTCCCGACGCGGTAAAAGAGTCGGACCTGGCGGGTGAGCCGATCACCGCCAAGCTGACCACCGCTCCCGGCAACGGCGCCCCTATTGGAGGGTTGAAAGTAGTGTCAACCAGCGGATGGTTCGCCGCCCGCCCGTCTGGCACGGAAGAGATCTATAAGATCTATGCCGAGAGCTTCAAGAGCCAGAGTCATCTAAATGCAATCGTGAGCGAAGCCCAGGAGATGGTAAACAATGCGCTGGCTTCCTAAACGATTCGTTACTCAATCTGGAGTCTGGCAATGAGCCGTGACGGCGAGCGCAATAATGTTCCCCCGTTTCCGCCCGAATACCGGGCGTCCGGATTGCTGCTCCACGTTACCTCGCTGCCCTCGGCCTACGGTATCGGTGATATGGGACCGGCAGCATTCGAATGGGTAAATCGCCTCCAGGATGCTGGCCAAACCTGGTGGCAGGCGCTGCCGCTCGGTCCCACCGGTTATGGAAACTCACCCTATCAATCCCTGTCGTCGTTTGCCGGCAATACGTTGTTAATCAGTCCCGATGGTTTAATCGCTGACGGCCTGCTGCAGCCCGGCGACGCCGATTCTCATTTCGATTCGCGCGCAGTCGATTCGAACGCAGTCGATTACGACGCTGTCATTCCCTTCAAATATCGCCTGCTGGAAAAAGCGTGGACAAGTTTCAAAACCGGGGCGGGGAGAGTCGACGGCAAAGTCCAGAAAAAAGACCTGCGTCCGGCCTATGACGACTTCTGCGCGCAACACGCAAACTGGCTGGAAGACTACGCTCTTTTCCGAGCACTGAAGATCAAATATCACGGGGCGTACTACCTCGATTGGCCAGACGACCTGCTTCAACGCCGCCCGCAAGCGTTGGCCGCAGCACGGCAGGAATTAGCCGATGAAATCGACCAGGTTCGCTTTGCGCAATTCCTGCTCTTTCGCCAGACTGATCAACTGAAGGAGCATGCCCATTCCAAAGGCATAAACCTGATCGGCGACCTGCCGTTTTTCGTCTCTCCAGATTCCAGTGATGTTTGGGCGCACCCGGAATTGTTCCTGCTCGACGAGCGGCACCGCCCCCGTTTCGTCGCCGGCGTTCCTCCCGACTATTTCAGTGCCCAGGGACAATTGTGGGGCAATCCTGTCTACAACTGGGACGCCCTCCGCGCGACCGGCTACCGTTGGTGCATCGACCGCTTGCGTTCGGTGCTGGCTCACGTGGATGTGATCCGCCTCGATCATTTCCGCGGTTTCGCGGCCGCCTGGCATGTTCCCGTCGGAGCGCCGACCGCGCAGTCCGGACAGTGGGTGCCGGGTCCGGGCGCCAATTTCTTTCAGGCTGCGGAAGCCGAACTCGGTCGTCTACCCTTCATCGCCGAAGATCTAGGGATGATTACGCCCGACGTTTACGCTTTGCGAGACGAGTTTCATGTGCCCGGGACCCGCGTCCTGCAATTTGCCTTTGACGGCCATGCCGACAATCCCTATCTTCCGCACAACTTTGTCTCTAACACGGTCGTTTACACCGGCACTCATGACAATGCCACGAGTCGAGAATGGTATGAAGAGTTGCCCGACGACCAGCGCCGAAACTTTTGGAGCTACCTGCAGCGCGCCCCCGGCGAAGCTGCCGATGCCGCTCCCGCGCTGCTGCGCCTGGCATGGTCGTCACAGGCTGCGGTAGCCATCGCTCCGTTACAGGATCTGCTTAATTTAGGCAGAGAAGCTCGCATGAATGTGCCCGGTCGCCCCGACGGAAACTGGTGCTGGCGCGGTACGGAAAACATGTTGTCCTCTTCGGCCTTTGAGTGGCTGCAAGAATTGACCGAAAGCTCAAAGCGCCTGGTCGCTCCCCGGGTAACTGCGTAGCCACGGACTTCCTGCACTGCCCGCGAATTTCGGCGGCGAAGATTCGACAGTCTAGCAGGCTGCGGAAAAAGTCGGGTTTGCGCTTGATTTTGGGTGGCGCAGCGGTTTACCGCTGCGATAACCGGCTTGTTTTCAGCGCCGGCTTTAGCCGCTGAGGTTACACTCCGGCGCGGAAAAACTTTTTCCGCAGCCTGCTAGGGGATTGGCATGTGACGAACTGCCGTCACGCAGTGACTACGAACCTCCTCCTCTAAGAGGCCGGCCCTCGCTCCCCGACCAACTACTTGATCCAGCGTGGATCTTAAGCCGCTCCGATTTCTTCAAAACTTGGAACCCGAAATGCACTCTCGCCATCCAAAGGATTATCATCCCTAGGATTATCATCCCTAGGACTATCGTCGGGTTGTGGGTCGTCGCGTGGGGCGACGCGAATTTCCAAAAATTGGGGTGTATAGAGCTTGATTTTCAGAGAGACCATGTGAATCATTCAACTGATGTGACGCTTACGGCTCAGGCGCTTATAGTCGATGCCCATTCCCCGGCCCCGGCGCTTACCAAACGCCAAACATGGGAGCAGTCCGAGGGCACACCGTTGCCGCTTGGCGTCACCTGGATCGAGGCGGAGCAGGCCTTTAACTTCGCCGTTCACGCCGAACACGCGGAGAGTGTCACACTGTTGCTCTATTCTTCCACCGATTTGGTGCACCCCCTTGCAACCTTCCGCTTCGACTTTCTGCGTAACAAGTCGGGACGCATTTGGCACTGCCGGATTCCAATCGCAGAGATTCGTGAGGCTCGTTATTACGCATACTCCGTATCGGGACAGAGCGCTCCTCACCTTCATAGTTTTGACCCGGAGAAGGTCCTCCTCGACCCTTATGCGAAATGCGTTTTCTTCCCTCCCGGTTTCGATCGCGAACTGGCTATGCGGGAGGGATCGAATGCAGGCCGGGCGCCTGTAGGGGTGCTGACCAATCATCATCCTGTGCCTGACTGGTCTGGAGACCGGAAGCCGCATCACGAATCGGACGAGATTATCTATGAACTCCACGTGAAAGGGTTCACAAAAAACCCCAACTCGGGCGTCGATCGGTCTCGTGCCGGCACGTACGCCGGTCTGGTAGAAAAAATTCCATATCTGAAGGAGCTTGGAGTCACGATTGTAGAACTGATGCCGATTTTTCAACGCGACCCGCAAGAAGGCGACTGCTGGGGCTACATGCCTTTGAATTTTTTCGCGCCTCACGCCCAGTACGCCAGCACCTGTGACGATAGCGAGCAGCACATTGAATTCAGAAACATGGTTAAGAGCTTTCATGAAGCTGACATCGGCGTGGTGCTCGACGTGGTCTACAACCACACGTGCGAGGGCGACCATCGGGGACCGATCTACAGTTACAAGGGGTTCGATGCCACCAGCTATTACATGATGTCCTCGGATCCGGCAAACCCCTACGCCAATTACTCCGGGACTGGCAATACGCTGAATTTCAGCCAGGCGCACGTGCGCAAAATAGTGATGGATAGCCTGCGTTATTGGAAACGGGAGATGCACATCGACGGATTCCGCTTCGACCTCGCGTCGGTGTTCAGCCGCAATGCGGATGGATCTCTCAACTGGGGAGAAGCTCCCCTGTTCAGCGAGATTGCCGCTGATCCAGAATTGGGGCTTCTGCGTTTGATCGCGGAACCCTGGGACACGGGCGCATATCAACTTGGTCGCGGATTTCCGGGATTAACCTGGTTGCAGTGGAATGGCCGGTTTCGCGACGATATCCGTCGTTTCGTTAAGAGTGACCCAGGCATGGTTCCTGACCTGATGCGGCGTATTTATGGCAGCGATGACCTTTTCCCCGACACCCGCGCGGCCGCGTACCACCCCTACCAAAGTTTGAACTATGTGACCTCGCATGACGGCTTCACCCTGTACGATCTCGTCTCCTACAATCGCAAACGCAACTGGGCGAACGGCAATAACAATCAGGACGGCACGGACGACAACTACAGCTGGAACTGCGGATACGAAGGGGATAAGGGTGCGACCGCGGAGGTTCTAGCGCTGCGCCGGAAGCAGGTTAAGAACTTCTTTTGCTTGCTGATGCTATCCAACGGGACCCCCATGTTTCGCGCCGGAGATGAATTCCTGAACACCCAGTTCGGCAACAATAATCCTTACAACCAGGACAACGAAACGGGATGGCTGGACTGGAGCCAGCTTCGCGCAAATCAGGACATCTTCCGTTTCTTCAAAGGCATGATTGCCTTCCGGAAAAATCATCCTTCACTCTGCCGCAGCAGGTTCTGGCGCGAGGATGTCTCCTGGTATGGGACGGGCACGACGGTCGACTTTTCTTACGATTCTCACAGTCTGGCATTCTGCCTGCACGGCGCCTCTCAAGGCGACGATGATGTCTACGTAATGATCAATGGGTACTGGCAGGATCTGGAGTTTCATTTACAGGAGGGCTCAGCACAGGAGTGGAAAAGAATCGTGGATACCGCTTTGCCGAGTCCCAACGATTTTATCGACCACGATTCTATAGATAACGGCGTGAGTTTGGAGCGGATGAGTTACTCAGTAGCCGCCAGATCGATAGTTGTGTTACTTCGGCCAGGGGGCAAATAAGCGAACCGGGAAGGAATCGTAGAAGAGTGAGTTTCTGGGTCGTGTTTCTAGCAGGCTGCGGAGAAAGTCGGGTTTGCGCTTGATTTTGGGTGGCGCAGCGGTTTTACCGCTGCGATAACCGGCTTGTTTTCAGCGCCGGCTTTAGCCGCTGAGGTTACACTCCGGCGCGGAAAGCACTTTTTCCGCAGCCTGCTAGATTTTCAGAACGTGCATTAAGAAGAAAGTTGCGGCATGCGAACTGGAAAGTCAAACAACTTCTTCGCCGGCGAAACGGTCCGAGCCGTCATCGCGCTCTTGTCGCTGGGTAGCGCCGCCTTCGGAGCCAGCGCACAGTCTTTGAGTCCGACGAATATCTTCGCTCCCAACTCCACTCCCGCCGATTCTATCTTCAGTCTCTCTTTGTTTGTGCTTTCCGTCACGGCTGCGATCTTCCTAATCGTGGCCAGCTTGCTCGCCTACTGCATGGTGAAGTTTAAGAAGCGGACAGACGACGACGGACGGGAACCTCCTCAGGTATACGGCAGCAATCAGGTGGAGCTGGCTTGGACCGTCATCCCGGTCCTCATTGTTGTTGCTCTGTTCATGGCAACCGCTCGCGTCATTGCGACCGTGCAGAACCCTGCTCTACCGCGCACCGCAATCGAGGTCGTTGCCATCGGTCATCAATTCTGGTGGGAGTATCGCTATCCCGGGCTGAAGGTCGTAACCGCAAATGAATTGCATGTTCCGGTCAGCGACCCCGCGCACCCGACTCCGACGCACATCGAGTTGCTCTCTGCCGATACCGATCACAGTTTCTGGGTTCCGCGCCTCGCGGGTAAGACCGACATGATTCCCAATCACCCCAATAACACGTGGATTGACCCGCACGAGACGGGACTCTACCTGGGGCAGTGCGCGCAATATTGCGGAACCCAGCACGCCAAGATGCTGCTGCGCGTTTACGTACAGTCGCAGCAGGATTTCGAGCGCTGGGTTGAGGAACAACAACAGCCGGCACATCCGAGCAATGCGGCATCCGTGGGCCGGCACATATTCGAAACCACTGCCTGCATCAACTGCCACACCGTAGCAGGCACCGTGGCCGACGGCCACTTTGGTCCAGACCTGACTCACCTGATGAGCCGAGACACAATCGCCGCCGGGGCCGCGCCCAATAACCCGGAAACCCTCAGACGATGGATTCAGAGCCCCGATGCCATTAAGCCCGGCTCGCTGATGCCCGCGATGCAGCTGAGCGACCGCGACCTTGACGCGTTGACTGCTTATTTGGAGACACTTCGTTGAAAAAGTTTCCAATGCCGCCGAACTTTGGTGAATACCCTGGCGAATACGCCGAGGAGAGCGCCTGATGTCGACTGATGCCATTGCCTGGCCGAGCAGCGAACGCCTCTCGCGTCCCTTTGTCGACCGCCTGCACGACTGGATTACGACCGTCGATCACAAACGCCTGGGCATCATGTACATCGTCTATGCCCTGATTTTTCTGGTAATCGGAGGCATCGAAGCGACGGTCATGCGCATTCAGCTGATTCGTCCGCACAACGATTTTGTTTCGCCTCAGGTCTTCAACCGGATGTTCACCATGCATGGCACCACCATGATCTTTTTCGTGGCCATGCCGATCTTATTTGGGTTCGCTAATTATCTCCTCCCGCTGATGATCGGCGCACGGGACATGGCTTTCCCGCGCCTCAACGCTTTCAGCTTCTGGCTCACCGCATTCGGAGGCCTTCTCCTTTATTTCAGCCTGCTCGGGGCCAACGGCCTCTACGGCGCCGGCAACGCTCCTGACGTGGGCTGGTTTGCCTATGCGCCGCTGACTTCGCTGGCATTCTCTCCCGGCCACAGCACCGATTTCTGGACTTTGAGCCTGCTGGTCTCCGGTTTCGGCAGCATCGGCACCGCCATCAACATCGCCGCTACCATCATTTCCATGCGCTGCCCCGGAATGACCCTCGCCAAAATGCCTCTGCTCGCCTGGCTCAATCTCGTCATGTCCGGCTTGGTGCTGCTCGCCGTCAGCCCCCTCACCGCCGCGCAGATCATGCTGTTGATTGACCGCTATCTCGGCGGGCACTTCTTTGACACGCAGGCCGGAGGCTCCGCCGTCATCTGGATGCATTTCTTCTGGATTTTCGGCCATCCGGAGGTCTACGTCCTCGTAATCCCCGCGTTCGCTTTCATTTCCGAAATTGTTCCGGTCTTCTCCCGGAAGGCAATCTTCGGCTATCCGATCATGGTGGCGGCCACGGTGGCGATTGGGTTTTTGAGCATGTCCGTCTGGGCGCACCACATGTTCACCGTAGGCATGAGCGCACAGAGCAACACTTTCTTCGTATTCACGACCATGGCGATTTCAGTTCCCACCGGCATCAAAATCTTCAACTGGCTGGCCACCATGTGGGGTGGAAAGATCATATTTAAGACGCCGATGCTGTTCGCCATCGGATTTCTTTTTCAATTCCTGATCGCGGGTCTGACGGGGATCATGCTCAGCGCCGCGCCCTTCAATTGGCACCTCTCCGGTTCGTACTTCGTAGTCGCGCACTTTCACTACGTAATCGTGGGCGGAATCCTCTTCGCGTTGTTTGGCGCGTTCTACTACTGGTTCCCGAAGATGTCGGGAAAGATGTGCGACGAAACGCTGGGCCGGTGGCACTTCTGGTTGTTCCTGATTGGATTTCACCTGACCTTCGATTTCATGCACATCCCTGGACTCCTGGGGATGCCGCGGAGAATCTACACCTACGAACCTGGCCGCGGCTGGGAGATATGGAACCTGATCGTCACCATCGGAGTTGCTGTTCCAGGCGGCAGCCATTCTGGTCTTCGTTTACAACCTGCTATGGTCGTACTTCCGGGGCGAAACTGCCGGCAACGACCCGTGGGACGCTTGGACTCTGGAATGGTCCATGAGTTCGCCGCCTCCCGCTTACAACTTCGCGACGATCCCAACCGTCAGAAGCCGGCGGCCGCTTTGGGACCTCAAGCATCCGGAAGATCCGGACTGGAAGTACGAATAGGAGAATTTACGTGAATGCCACGGCAATAACCGCATCGCAGATGCCCGTACCAGACCCGAACTGGGTCCTTCCCTCGCGTGGGCGCGTGGCCATGTCTTGCCTGATCGCCGCTGAGGCTGCAATCTTCACCATCTTCGTCGTGGCTTACCTCTTCTATGTCGGCAAAGACACCGTGGGGCCTCATCCAAAAGACGTGCTGGACGCGCCGATCTTCTACAGCATCTGCTTGCTCTCCAGCAGCCTGACCATTCATCAAGCCGTCAAAGCTCTGCGGAAGCGACAGAAACAAAAACTTTGCAGCGTGGTGGCTGGCTACGATCGTGCTCGGCGCTACGTTTCTGTTTGGAACGTTCACCGAGTGGCACCGGTTGATCTACCGCGATGGATTGACGATCAACACCAACTTATTCGGAACCACTTATTACTCTCTGGTTGGGCTGCACGGATTTCACGTCATTGTCGGACTTATATCCTGGTCACAGTCATGGCGTTTACGTTCTTGGGCGACGTAAGCCAAGAGCACGCTGCCCGCGTCGATGTGCTGTCTCTCTACTGGCACTTTGTGGATGCAGTGTGGGTCATCGTATTCACGGTGGTTTATGTCATTGGACGCTAGGAACTGTTGTCTGAAAGCGAGTTTGAAAAAGGACTGGAGATGGGATCAGAGACACTCAATGCGTCGCAGGCGCAACCTTCGATAGCGGCTACGGTGGAACTGCCTGCACCAACGGCGTGGCCGGTCGTGCTTGGCTCTCGGCATCGCATTGCTGTTCACGGGACTGGTTACCACTGACGCCGTCAGCATTCTGGGTGCAATCCTGGCAGTCTGCGGTTCGGTGGGATGGTTTCGCGATGTGTTGCCGCATGAAAAACATGAGTCCGTCCCGGTAGTGGAGCGCGTGGCGCCTGTGGTTACAAGCCGGGCACAAGTGCAACGCGTGGATTGGACGACAAAGGAACCGCACCGTGCACGATTGCCTCTGGAGATTTATCCGATTTCGGCGGGCGTCAAGGGAGGCTTGGCCGGCAGCGTAGCCATGGCGGTGCTGGCCGTGATGTATGGAGTATTCAGCGGCCATGGCATTTGGTATCCGATCAACCTCTTGTCCGCGGGATTTTTTTCGCAGCGATCCACCGTGTCGGCGCATCTCCGCCTTCCATCTGGATTCCCTGGTCGTTGCCACCATCCTTCATTTGCTCTGTTCTGTACTGGTGGGGCTTCTCTATGGCGCAATGCTTCCGATGTTTCCGCGGCGGCCAATTTTGCTGGGAGGACTGATCGCACCGATTCTGTGGTGTGGCGTGATCCACAGCATGCTGGAAGTGGTTGATCCCGTGCTCAACCTGCGCATCGATTGGTGGTGGTTTGCCGCTTCGCAGATCGGCTTCGGCCTGGTCGCAGGCATCGTGGTTTCGCGGCAAGAGCGCATACGAACCTGGCAATATTTGCCCTTCGCCGTTCGTGTGGGAATCGAATCCCCGGGGGCAATGGACGAGAAAAATAGGGAGAACTAGAGGCAATGAATCAGCGAGTCATTCTCCTGGCGGTAGCCGGTATCGCGCTTCTGGCTTGCGTTAACTGCAGCAATTCTCCCGCCCGGGTTGAAGCGCCCTCCGAGGTGTCCCCGCCTAACGAGATCCGTCGCCTTCAACGTCCTCTACGCGCAGAATTGCGCAGGATGTCACGGTCCGGATGGCAAGGGCGGAGCCGCTATTTCTCTGGCCGATCCCGTGTTCCTCGCGATTGCCGACGATGCCGCGATTCGCCGCACCGCCGCCAACGGAGTAACCGGCACGCCGATGCCGGCCTTCGCGCAAAGCGCGGGTGGAATGCTTACCGACAAACAGATTGATGCGATCGTGCGGGGTATCCGTTCGTGGGCCAAACCGGCCGCGCTCGCAGGACGTACTCCTCCCTCCTATCACAGCGCAGGCGGCCGGCGATCCCCAGCGCGGAGCCGGTGTCTACCAAACTTATTGCTCCTCTTGCCATGGAGCCGGATGGCAGCGGGGGAAAGGCTGGGTCGATTGTCGATGGGTCCTACCTGGCTTTAGTAAGCGATCAGGATCTCCGATTGAATGTGATTCTTGGGCGGCCCGAAATGGTGCGCCGGATTGGAGCAATGACCTGCCGGGCCGACCTCTGTCGGAGCAGGAGTATCCGATGTCGTGGCGTGGCTCGGCGGGGCACCGATCCGCTTTGCCGGGCCAGCCTTATGCGAATTTGAGCGCCGATCAAGCGGCAGGAGGAGATCGATGAGTGCAGAAACCACGACCGCACGAAACAGCATGTCCAGACGAGCGCTGCTCGCCAAGATCGGATTGTTTTTTAACGGCATCATCGGCGCTGCTCTGGTCGCCCCGATTGTGCGTTACCTCCTTTCGCCTGTGATGCGGGAAAAGAAAGCCGGATACGATGTCGTGGCTCTCTCTCGGTGAGCTGGAGACAGTTTCCAGCGGGCCAGACACGCCTCGCCACGCTATCGCAATCCCGTCGTCAACCCCTGGGACGGGAGATACCGCCGATATCGCGTGCTGGGTTCGAAATCTGGACGGTCAGAACCTTCCAGGTCTTTGCCGTAAATTGCGCGCACCTCGGATGCCCGGTTCGCTGGTTTCCCCAGTCCAGTCTTTTTTTATGTCCCTGCCACGGCGGTGTTTATTACGAGGATGGATCGCGCGCCTCGGGCCCGCCGGAGCGCGGGACTATTTCAATACAAGTACAAGATCGAAGGCGGAAAGCCTCTTCATCAAAGCCGGCGAAATGCCGACGCCAGGCCAGCCCGTGGCAAGTGAGGCTGAAGGGAAGACAAGATGCGCCTGATCGAAAAAGTCGGCGACTGGTTCGAACTACGGCTCAGGCTCGGCAAACCCATTCGCGAAATGGTCACACATCCCGTCCCGCGCGAACCTCGAGCTGGTTCTATGTGTTCGGAAGCGCTGCCCTGACCGTCTTCATGCTGCAGATCGTTACGGGAATTCTGCTGGCGCTCATCTACGTACCCTCCGCCGGAGAGGCCTGGAATAGCCTGCAGACGCTCAATCACTACGTTGCGCTCGGATGGTTCATTCGAGCTCTGCATGGATGGGGCTCGAACTTCATGGTCGCGATTGTCCTGATCCACATGGTGCAGGTTTTTCTTTTCGGAGCGTACAAGTTTCCGAGAGAACTTACCTGGGTTGTAGGAGTGCTTCTCCTACTCGTGACGCTAGGCATGGCATTTACTGGTCAAGTGCTGCGATTCGATCAGGACGCATACTGGGGGCTGGGTATCGGGGCATCGATTGCAAGCCGCGTACCCATCGTTGGCCCCTGGACCGTCAATCTCATGCTGGGAGGTCCGATCATTGCCGGGGCGACGCTTTCGCGGTTCTTCGCGCTGCACGTCTTTGTTATCCCCGGGCTCCTTATCGCTTTCGTCGGCGTGCATTTGCTCATGGTGTTGAAACTTGGAATCAACGAATGGCCCATGCCCGGACGCATCGTGCGCCGCGCCACTTATCTCCAGGAGTACCACGAACTGACCCGCAAAGATGGCGTGGCCTTCGTGCCCTACGCAGTCTGGAAGGACATTGTCTTCTCCGGCTTTCATTCTTCTTGCGATCGCCGTTTGCGCTATCTATTTCGGACCCTTCGGTCCCAGCGGCCAGCCCGACCCGACGATTATTCAGACCGCTCCGCGTCCCGATTTTTTCTTTCTGTGGCTGTATGCGCTGCTGTCGTTTCTGCCGCCGTCCGCCGAGACGCCCATCCTACTTATCGGTCCCGCCATTGCCATCGTCGTGCTGCTGGCATTACCTTTCGTCGCGGGCGAAGGTGAAAAGAGCTGGAAGCGGAGACCCATCGCGGTCCTGACAATTTTGCTCGTCGCCGTTGTCCTGGGAACCTTGACGCGTTTGGGCCGAGCATGCCCCATGGAGCCCGGTCATGGACGCGTGGAGCAGTCTGCCGATTCCATCCGAATATCTCAAGAATCGAACCGCGCTCGAGCGCCGCGGTGCGCTGGTGTTCCAGGCAAAGCAGTGCCACAACTGCCACTCGCTCGATCGAGCAAGGCGGAAAGCGCGGACCCGCTCTCGACCGGGTCGCGTTACGCCTCAACGAAGATCAACTGATTCGCCAGGTGATACAGGGCGGAGGCAACATGCCTGCCTACGGAAAGAATCTGAGTCCGGCGGAAACAACCGCCCTGGTTGCATTTCTCAAGACCCTTGCATCCGGCTGGACAAGCGCCGGCCCATGACGCCTCGCGCGCCGTCGCGCTCGGAGCAGGTGAGGTCTCGCCTGAGGTCTCGCCGCGCCCGTGAATATGGACTTGTCCACGTCGACCGACTTCCACGCACATATCCAGCCTTGGTCTGTTCCACTGCTGCTCACGACTGCTCTGGTACTTGTGGCATTGGTCTACTTGCGCGGTTGGGTTCGTCTTCGAAGGGATTCGCCACACTTGATTTCGCTCTGGCGGGTTGCTGCTTTCATGGGTAGCCTATTTTTGCTCTGGATGGTCGTGGGATCACCACTGTCCGCGCTCGATCATGAGTTACTCACGATTCACATGATCAATCACCTGGTGTTGATGACGATAGTTGCTCCCTTGATGTTAGCGGGAGCTCCGGGTCTGATGCTCCTACAGGGTATTCCGGCGAGATTAGGTCATGCCCTTCATGACTTAGTCCTCCATAATGCGTCTTTACCGAGGATCGGTCGCCTTCTCAGGCATCCCGTATTTTGCTGGTTCTGTGCCGCGGCAACCATGATGGGATGGCATCTCCCTGCCGCATTCCAGCTGGCCATGCGGTCCCATAGGTGGCATCAGGCGGAATACGCATCCTTTATATTAGCTGGCTTGCTGTTTTGGCGGCCGATCCTCCGGCCGGTTTCGAGCACGCGCGAATACCCTCAGTGGTCCATGCCTTTATATCTTTTTCTAGCGACTTTACCTTGCGATATCCTTTCCGCTTTTCTGGTATTTTGCGGTCGCGTCATATACCGGTCTTATCTGTCATCGCCTCGACTTTTCGGCCTGTCAGCCCTGCAAGATCAGCAGTGTGCTGGTGCGCTCATGTGGGTCTTTGTGACCTTCGCCTACTTAGTACCTGCGGCGGTCATAACAATACAAGTACTTTCGCCTCGCACATACTTGCAGCCACATCGCGCCGCATCCAGCTAACTGTCGGCGGCGCGATCATCGCACGGTTCTCAGGCCGAAGTGGCATAGAATGGCAACCGATTCATGTCCATCGCTTGGGGATATCGACAAGACTATCATCGTGCGGAGCAGCGCGATTTCGTCTCGTGGCGCTGCAAACGATATTGCCACTTCTGGCCCTCGTTCCCATGGATCTAGCGCCGGCGCTGCCAGGCCAAGCCGCAACAAAGCATCTTTACAAATCTCACAAAAGTCGCCGTGGAGGCTCCTCCGTTCCGGCGTGACTTTTCCCCAATCTCCCCCGCGTGGGTTGTATGACGGACCCGGCCGGAACCTTCCTCCCTCCTTGCGATCGTTTTTCTTTCAGTGAGCGGTGAAGAGGATGTGTAGCCTCAGGGGTTGGCGGAGGGTTGAAGAGTACTCATTGACCCCACATCGACGTGCACGAAGTGAACAGTACTGATTGCGGACAACAACGATTATGCCCTCGAGTTCCGGGAATGCAGAATGTTTTCAATGGTCTCTTAAGCCTCAAAGCTCTATTGTGACGGATGACGTTCCGACGATCTGCCGGGACACTTCGGGGATGACGAACCACGTCGCTTTACACGCCGATGGTGTTATGTGACTAGCGAAATCCTAGAGCCGGTCCTCGATGAGACAAATCTTCGTGAGGATTGGTACCGCTTGTGCGGCGTGCGGATTTGGCCGTAAAATCGAAATCGGAGAAAACAGTACGATTCAACGCCGTCGACAATGAAAGTCAGCGGCTGTTTAAATCACTGATTCCAAGAGTGGCGCTATCGTCTAGGGGTTAGGACGGAAGATTCTCAATCTTCAAACCCGGGTTCGATTCCCGGTAGCGCTACCAGCTTTATTCCCAGTAAAAACAGCGGAATCAGCAGGTTCCACGCGGTTCCCCGAACCCACCGTTTTTTCGCCGCTAGCGCACATTAGCACCCAAAAGCGCTGCTCGTGGTACATGGGATGGTACATGTTGAAAACTCGTCCGAAACCCTACTGCACCGCGTCGCTCGCATCAGGGAAGGCCTCCGCGATCCCATTGGCGGTGCCGCGCTCGGAATATGCCACGAACTTCTCGAACCCTGCGGCGACGTGCTCCGTGGTGACGTGGATGTAATAGCGTTCTGTCACACTCGGCTTGCTGTGGCCCATCAGCTTGCACAGGGCGAACTTGTCCACGCCCGCCATGGCGCAGCGGCTCCCGAACGTGTGGCGCCAGCAGTAGAACTCGAAGTACGGTTTGATCTTCGCCTTCTCGATCGCCTGCTCGTGGGGGTGCTGCAACGACACGATGTGGCCGGACTTGCCGGCACCGGGGAACACGAACGCGGACTTCCTGGCTTTCGTCTCCGCCGCCTTCCACCGCCGTTGCAGGACATCCTGCGCGCGCGGCGTGAGCGGTACGCTACGGATGGCAGCGTCGCTCTTGCCCCAGCCGCGCACGTGCAGGACGCCATTGGGGGTCGCAGGACGCGACGCCAGATCGACGTTGGGCCAAAGCAGTGGCAGCAGCTCTTCCGGCCGCAGTCCAGAGTCGCAGGCGACAATCGCGGCGTCCCGCAGGTTGGCGGAGGCGTGGCGAAGATAGAGGTGCTCCTCCTTCGGAGTCACGGCGCGGCGGTCGCTGGGCTCTTCCGGGATCTCGTTGACGGAGACCGCATCGCCCGCCTTGAGCCTGCCCAACTTCACGCCCAACTTCAGGGCGCGACGCAGGCATCGCAAATCGCCATTCACGGTGACGGAACTGTTCTCCGCGACGTCTTGGCGGTATCGCGAATAGAGGTCAATCATTTCGATGGTGATCGCGTCGAGCGGCGCGTCCGCGAGCGCCGAGAACGCCAGCAGCCTGCCAAGCCCGCCCTTGTAGAAGCGGTGCGTCCCCGAAGTCCTGTTGGTCTTCACGTGCGCCAAAAAGTCCGTGGTGAAGGCTCGCAGGGTCGGCGGCTTCGCGTCCTTAGGCGGCGGCCACTGGTCGTTCGGGTGAACGTCGCCGCGAGCGAGCGCCGCCTTGTGCGCGGCCTCGACCGCCAGGGCGTCTTTTTTGTTTGAGACATGGGCGCATTGCCGGATGCGGTAATGCTCCTGCGTCCCGTCTTTGTGCCGGATCGTCCATCGAAAGTTGTAGCTCCAATTCGCGCTGGTTCCTAGCTTCTTTACCATTTCGTCACCTCGCCTTTCGCTGTCTCTCTGCTTTGTTTTCCTTCTGTATCCGGTTCCGTTTGTATCGGTCGCTGTTGGCCCGCCAGTTCGCCTGACGGATGCGGTCGCGGCAGGTCTTCGAGCACGTCACCTTGTCCTTGCGGAACGGAGCGAAGATGCGCCCGCAGCCCTCGCATATCCGAAGCAGCGGGCATCGGTCTTCCAACCCCGCAACCCAGTCCATGATCTTGACCGCCGAGCGCAGCATCTCTCGGGTCTCGACTACGGAGCGGTAGAACCGCACAGGCGTAGTGGCCTTCGACCGAGCGGCCTTGTCCAATTCGCCGCGAAGGTCCGAGAAATTCGCGCGCGGAAAATTCTGCTCGATGAAGGACTTGAACCTCAGGCTTTCGTCCGGCGTCTCGTCCTCGCCGCGTATCGGGAAATCCGGCAGTTCGGCGTTGCCCGGAACCAAGTTCGCGAGCCGGACGCTGAGACTGGCCAGCGCCCGCTGGGCCGCAGGAAATACCTGCGCACCGCTGGGAAGCTCGACGGGATTGTCACGGCTTCGTGGCATGAAGTGTTGGGAATTGCCTCTCGACTCGCATCTGAGAAGGCTGATAGTGTGACACCACTACGGTAGCAGGAAAGCTAAGGTGCGTCAATGACTGCTAGTGCGAAGGCAAAGAAAAGTCGGGCCCGTGGCGCCGCGTCTGGCGAGGTAACGGGAGAGCAGAACACGTTCCGCACGCCCGGGGCGGCGTGCTATTTGGGAGTGGGGGAGAGCACCCTGCGTCTCTGGCGTGAGAACGGTGATTTCGCTACTCTGAAGTGGCCCCGCTTCGATCATTACATTTGGCCCCACCCCTAGCCGATAGATCGTCCTACCCTGTCTGCGAAGCGGACAGGGAGGGCGATGGACAGGAGACGCAAGGTGGAGCTATTCGAAGAGATCAGGCGGGAACATGTGCATGGAGCCGGCTCGATTCGCGCGGTCGCGAAAAAGCTGGGCGTGCATCGGCGGATGGTGCGACAAGCGCTGGCGAGCGCGATTCCGCCGGAGCGCAAACTGGCGATGCGGAACAAGCCCAGGTTAGGACCGGTAATGGAGTTCATTGACGAGATTCTGCGCGAGGATCAGACGGCACCGCGTAAACAGCAGCACACGGCGCGTCGCATCTGGCAGCGGATCCGGCAAGAGCGCTCGGACGTGGTGGCGGAAACGACGGTGCGCCGTTACGTGCGGGAGCGTAAGCAAGAGTTAGGACTCACCTTGCGGGAGACGTTCGTGCCGCAGGTCTACGACTGGGGCGGTGAGGGGCAGGTGGACTGGTACGAGGCCGTGGCCGAGATCGGGGGCGAGCGCCAGTCGGTTCATCATTTCGCGATGCGCTCGATGGCCAGTGGCGGAGCGTTTCACGTGGCCTACTATCACGCCACGCAGCAGGCTTTTCTGGAAGCGCATGAGTTGGCGTTCAGCTACTTCGGTGGTGTGTTCCGACGCCTGCGCTACGACAACCTGAAGAGCGCAGTGAAGAAAATCCTGCGCGGGCATCAGCGGGAGGAGACGGAGCGGTTGATCGCTTTCCGCTCGCACTGGGGCTTTCAGACGGAGTTCTGCAATCCAGCGCGGGGCAACGAGAAGGGCGGCGTGGAAGGCGAAGTGGGTTACTTTCGCCGGAATCATCTGGTGCCGGTGCCGCAGGCGAAGAACCTGCAGGAGTTGAATCAATATTTGCGAAGCTGCTGTCAGCAAGACGAACAACGGCGGATCGCAGGCAAGCCGATGTTGGTGGGCGAGGCGATACGGATCGAACGGGAGCATCTGCTGCCGCTGGCGGCGGAAGGATTCGAACTGGCGGAGACCAGCTTTCCGACCGTGGACGGCAAGGGCTGCGTGAAGGTGCGCACAAACTTCTACTCGACACCATTGCGACCGGGGACGCGCCCGCAAGCGAAAGTGCTGTCCGCGTATGTCGAGATCTGGCAGGAACGGGAGTGCGTGGCGCGGCACGAGCGTAGTTTCGGTCGCTATGAGCAGGTGCTCGATCTGGAGCACTATCTCGATGTGCTGGAGAAGAAACCAGGAGCGCTGGTGGGATCGAGTCCGCTGCGGCAGTGGCGGGAACGCGGACGCTGGCCGGAGAGTTTCGACCGGCTTTGGCAGAGTTTGCAAGAACGACACGGCAAACACTCGGGCACGCGAGAGATGATCGAGTTACTCACGCTCGGCAAGCGCTACGGGTGGGATCGGCTGCAGCAAGTGGTCGAGCAAGCGCTGGCTTTGGGCTGCACGGATGCGGCCGCGGTTCGGCACTTGCTGACGGCGACGGATCTGGGTCGTCCGCACACCGAGTTACTCGAACTGAATGGACTGGAACGCTACGAGCGACCGTTGCCTCTGATCAACGAGTATGACCAGCTACTCAGCATCGCGGCCACCGCTGCGGAGGTGGCGCGATGAAAGAGCAGACTCAGGCTCTCGAACACGCCAGCGTCAAGCAATATTGCAAAGCGTTGCGCGTTCCGATGATCGGGGCACACTTCGTACAACTGGCGGAGCAGGCCATCAAAGAACAGCGCAGTCACATCGGGTATCTAGAAGCGCTGCTCACGATGGAGTCGGAAGAGCGCGACCGGCATGCCATCCAGCAACGGCTACGCGATGCCAAACTACCGCGACTCAAGACGCTGGAGGAGTTCGACTTCAACCAGGCGCGGCAGATACCGGCGGCGAAGATTCGCGAACTGGCGGAAGGCGGCTACATCGAACGTGCCGAACCCGTGGTGCTGATGGGCGAATGTGGTACCGGCAAGACCCATCTAGCGACGGGTCTGTGCGTGGCCGCGTGCCGACAGAAACGAAGGGCACGATTCACCACGGCCGCGAATCTAGTCAATGAACTGGTCGAAGCCCGGCAACACAATGCGGTGAAACGGGTGCTGGCGCGCTGGTTGCGCTACGACGTGATTGTGCTCGATGAAGTCGGCTACGTGCCGCTGGCCGACATCGGAGCCGAGTTCTTGTTCCAAGTGATCGCCGAACGCGCCGAGCGGGCCACCCTGATCGTGACCACGAACCTGCCGTTTTCCGAGTGGACGCAGGTCTTTCCCAATCCGCGCTTGTGCAAGGCACTGCTGGACCGAATCACGGACCGAGCGCACATCATCGAAACTGGCGCTGAGTCGTACCGCTTTCGCAGAACTCTGGAGGTGCGACAGAAAAAGAAAGCATCGTAGGCGGCTGCTTCTATAGCGCTGGGCAAGGGAAGGAACTCAAACGCCGTTCCTTCCCCTGCGACCCCATCCTGGCTGGAACCGCAAGAGCGGACAGCCATCCTTATTAATACAGGTGGGGCCAAATGTGAGTATCACGGTGGGGCCAAATCAAGTTGTCAAACCGAAACGGCAAGGGGCCAAAGTACTTCCGCGCCGGGGACCGACTTATTCGATACCGACGAGTCGATCTGGATAGATGGATCGAGTCGCGCCCGAGCAAATAGAAGACAACGGCCCCCGTCGTATTCAACCGGCAGAGGCCAAACCAAGTTGTGTTTAAGAGGTATGAGGATCAGTTGGTCTGCGTGCTGCGTTACTTCTTCCGATAGGACGAACAGCGCCTACGGTCTCGCGCTTTCGGGTGCGTGGTAGACAAACAGCGCCCGCGTGGCAGGGAGTTCGCCCCGCCGCGCAGGCTAACCAGTACCGCCTATTGAGGAGGCGTCAATGGCTTCACCGAGTTTAGTCCATTCCGAAGTTTCACCAGCGGAAAAAGTCGCCGACGTCACCGTCCGGACGTGCGTCCACCGCGAGCGCGAATGCTGCCTGTTGATCCCGCACACCGACGTTGCGGATCAATGGTTGGCGGCGCACGCCACCGGCGCAGAGCGGCTCTGTGGCGCATTCATCGTGCTGCTCGACGAAGGCGTCGCGATGGTGCAGGTCATGGTGACAGATGGGCTGGTGCTGCGATGAGTGAGAACCTGCTCGATCGAGGCGGAGCAATGACCGACGCAGACCGCTGGATGCGTGAAGGACGTGGTTAGTGGGATTCTGCAAGGTATGCACGTCGCCAAATCGGGTCGCGATTGAAGAGGCCCTTGCCGCTGGCGAGTCGCAACGCTCGGTCGCGAGGCGCTTCGGGCTGGGCCAGGGTTCGGTCAGTTGGCACACGCAGAAGAAGCATCCGCCCGCCGAGTCGCTCGAGGCCATCGGCGACGAACCCGTGATCGCAAGGAACCGCCGAGGCTCGTACGACTGGATCAAGCGGCAGGCGCGCGCCAGAGGCAAGCGCATCGAGGAGCTTCTCGGGGAGACGGTGGGGTACGACCCATTCTACCTCGGCAGCGACGGGGACGTGCGCAATGCAAAGTGGTTCGCCGAGGCCGTCGTGCGGCGATTCGAAGTTCAGATCAAGGCCAAGGAGGCCGCTGGCGGGAAGCCCCATCTGCGCGGCCTGCACTATCTCTGCGTCACCGCCCCGCCGAACCGTCCGGTGAGGTGGCCGAGCGGGCGGGTGTACGAGAACACCGAGCTGGAGTGGAACAGGCTGCAAAGGTTCTCGAGAATCGCCCGCTGGCTAGGCTTCGCCAACATCGAGGACTTCGACGACCAGCGCAACGCCGAGCCGAAGTACTTCGCGCCATCCGAGAGCGAGGAGGAGGAGCCATCGGTGTCGGCAGACTACTGGCGGGACTGGGAGCTGCCCACGCTCGACGACGCCAGCCTGGACGTTGACGAGTGGCTGATCCCGAACATCAGCGCCGAGGGATACGAGTGCTGCCGATTGGCTGCCCAGCCACTAGTTCAACAAGCCCTCGTCATCGAGGAATTCAATCTGGCGTTCAATCTGAGATTCGGAGAAGTGCGGCTTCACGAGCTTCACACGTTCTGCCAGCAATTTGTGGTTCTCAATCCTCAGCCCCTCGTTTATATAGACAATTGTGCTCAGCAGTTCCAAATCAGTTGCGGTACGGTTCCCAAATTTCTTCGTCACCCATTCGATGTCTCGCTTATGTTCGGCTAAGAATTCTTTTGCTAATTCCTTCGCTTTTGCACCTTTTTCATCAGGCTGGATGTCGTACTTGTATCCACCTGAGTAGTACTCGATGTCCGCCCGCAAAACACCCATGCTCTCAGCGGTCTGCAAATCAGCCAGAACATCCGAGTCAAAAGGTCCATAGGAGTACAGGCTGAATTTGTAGCCGAGGGGGACATCGCGAAGCGACTGCAAAAAGTAACACAACTTCATTAACGTGGTTCTGCCAAGGTTTCCTTTCGTGGCTTCCGCCAATTCGACGAAAACGCCCATCCTGTTCGCCAAAGTGTTAGCTGGCACTGGCTACCTCCTTCTTCCTACCGCCCTTGCTTCCACCGGGAAATTCGATGTTCATCTGCGGGCTGTGGTCGGACTTTGTGATTTCCTGCACGATGCGCTTTGCCTCAGAAACGTCTTCGGGTTTAACGTACACAAGCTCCTGCTCATTCGCCGTGAATTTTCTCAACAAGGACGAGTAGTCGGACAGAGGTCGCACATCCGCAGGGTCTCGGTCGTTTTGCACTGGAATATCACCGGAATCGGCTTTGTACCAATTGTTCGGATAAAGTTTGTTCGCAGCCATTAGATTTCCCAATGCAGTCTTCACGGCTCGCAGTTCGGCTTCGCTTTTCACCAGTTCGTCTACGTCCTTTGGATTCTCACGACTTTGATACACGAGTCGAAAGTGGTTGCGCGTAAGAAGCCTCTGACCGTCTGTTCCGCCGTTTCCTTCAGCAAGAAGTCCAAGCACTTTCCAGTCATCCCACTTCAAATATTGCGTGAGTTCGTCTCCAGTAGGAGCGGGATACGCCCCACCCGGCAACAGACTTTGCATTGCGCCCCTCAAGTGAATGTCGTACGCACCACGAGTCTTGTGAAAATAGACCTGCTTGTGCATGGAATATCGAGCAACGATCAGTTCCTCCGCTGCATACCAGCCACCACTGCTTACACCGATTCTGGAGTTTTCTGCTCTCGCCCAACATCCGCCAGCGCACGAATCGTAGAGACCAAGCGATGGAGATCATACTTACCATAGTTAACGCCGATGTGATACGAGTCTCGCATCAGGTAATCCATGCGATCCGCATCAAGCTGTCCTATGAGGAGGTCGCGCCAGAAGAGTGCCGGACCAGCATCAGGCGTACCGTCTATGATTGCAGCAACTTCTTGCGCCGTAATTCCATAATTTCGACGATTCCAATCATCGCCGTCGATTGCGTCTTGCAACGGACCACGTATGAGCGCGACGGTGTAGTCTTCGTGTCGGTAACGCTTCTTGGTCCCAAGTTTTTTTGAAGCATCACCAGTCTTGAGTTCCGGCGTTGGCTTTTCGGGAAATAGCTCCTCTGAACCGTGAGAGAAAGGCGAATGACCCACATCGTGTAGCAATGCTGCCAAACGCACCTTCTGGCGATCCCTCACCAGTCCCACGTCTGTGTAGCCATAAACCGACTTCAACGTCTCAGATGAATTGGAAACAATCGAGTCGTAGAGTCGTGTCGCGACGTGCATCACCCCGAGGGAATGCTCGAACCTGCTGTGCATGGCTGACGGATAGACGTGGTCGGTCCATGCCAACTGTCGTATACGACGCAGTCGCTGAAAAACTGGGGTGTCAACAACTCGTTTTTCCCATTCGTTCAGACCGATGAAGCCGTGAATCGGGCAGCGAATCTCGCAGACAATCAGATCACCCATAATGCCCCTCGCGAAAAAACTGACTGGGCAAACACCAAACTTTGTTGACTCTCCACCGAAGAACACCCAACCGTTTGTGCCATCTTAACAGGGGATCATACGGACGAGCAGCAAACGTGCTGGATGACCTGAGGAAATTTCTTGGCTCCTTCAGGTAGCCCTCAGCAGGTGGGGCTGCCTCAACTGGAACTCATGGCGTCGAAAAATGTACTGCGCTTCTTCGACGCTGGCTCGCATTTCTGCGGCTTGTGATCCTGCCCGATTTTTCCTTTTTTCGCGTCTAGCAGGCTGCGGAAAAACTCGATTTGCAGCGGACGCAGTACCACGAAACTCTCTTGTTTCCACAGCACAACCTGATAAGAAGAAGGCATGCGTGGAAAAGACGAGCAGCAATTGGATGTGTTCAGCTACGTAAGCCCGGAGCAGCGAGTACCCCAAGACCATCCCTTGCGTCCTCTTCGTGTCATGACCGATGAGGCATTAAGAGAACTGCAACCACGATTCCACAAGCTATACGCCAAAACCGGGCGACCGTCGATCGCGCCGGAGAAGTTGTTGCGTGCGCTCTTGCTGCAAGCGCTGTACTCGGTGCGCAGCGAACGGCTGTTGATGGAACAGCTCGACTATAACCTGCTGTTCCGCTGGTTCGTGGGCTTGAACATGGACGACGCCATTTGGGATGTAAGCGTGTTCACCAAGAACCGCGAGCGCCTGCTCGATGGTGACATTGCCGAGGCTTTCTTCCAAGCCGTGCTCCAGCAGGCGCGCGAGCGGAGTCTGCTCTCGGACGAGCACTTCACCGTGGATGGAACGCTACTGGAAGCGTGGGCGAGTGTGAAGAGTTATCAACGCAAGGATGCCAAGAACGCCGATCCGCCGGACGATCCTGGCAATGCGACGGTGGACTTCCACGGGGAGAGGCGGTCGAACCAGACGCACGCATCGAAGACGGACCCGGATGCGAAGATGGCACGCAAAGGCAAGGGCAAGGAAGCGAAGCTGAGTTACAACGGGAATCTGCTGGTGGAGAACCGCAACGGACTGATCGTGAACACTGAGGTGTTCGAGGCCAACGGAACGGCGGAGCGCGATGCCGCACTGGTGATGCTGGAGCGGATTCCGGGAACGAAGCAGGTGACCGTGGGCGGGGACAAGGCATATGACACGGCGGATTTTGTGGCGGAGTGCAGAAACTTGAAGGTCACGCCGCACGTGGCCCAGAACCTGGAGCGGCCCGGTGGGAGCGCCATTGATGCTCGTACGACGCAGCACGCCGGATATGCCATCAGTCAGAGGAAAAGGAAACGCGTTGAAGAGTGCTTCGGATGGCTAAAGACGATCGCACTGTTGCGGAAGGTTCGGCATCGTGGAGTCTTCAAGGTAGGATGGGTCTTCACCTTTGCCGCGGCTGCCTATAACTGTAATAGCTCAGACTTGATCTGACATTCTAGTTATAGTTCAGGCGGCGGTTTCCGCAGCCGCCCCTCCGCCTGCGCTCCGCTGCGCAGGGCTCCGCTCCGGCTCCGGCGCGGGAGTCGAGAACGAGTCGAGTATTTTCTCCCGCGCCAAAGAAACCGAATCCAAAAAAGTCTGCATCGGGGTCTTGCCGTAGCAATACTTGCCCGAGTGCGATCGTGTCCGATTGTACTCGGCCAGCCAGTCCTCCAGATCCGCCTGCAATTCCTCCAGGTTGGTATAGAGTTTTTTCCGAAATGCGGTAGCGTAGAACTCGTCTTGGATGGTGCGATGGAAGCGTTCGCAGATGCCGTTGGTCTGCGGGTGCCGAGCTTTGGTGCGGCTGTGATCGATGTTCTCCACCGCCAAGTACAGTTCGTACTCGTGGTGCTCGCGCTGGCCACAGTATTCCGTACCGCGATCGGTGAGCACGCGCAACAACGGAATCTCGTGCTCTTCGAAGAACGGCAACACGCGGTCATTGAGCAGATCAGCCGCCACCAGGGCGGTCTTGCGATCATAGAGTTTGGCGAAGGCGACTTTGGTGTAGGTGTCGAGAAACGTCTGCTGATAGATGCGACCTACGCCCTTGATGATGCCGACATAGTACGTGTCCTGGGCGCCAAGATAGCCGGGATGCGCGGTTTCGATCTCGCCGTGGGCTTCCTTTTCCTCGCGAGCTCGTTCCAGGGCGCGCAGCTGATCCTCGGTGAGCACGAGATGTTCCTGCGCGGCTTTGGCTTCCAGAGCCTTGAGCCGTTTACGAAAGGTTTCCAGATCGTGTCGCAGCCAGACGCTGCGCACCCCGGTCGGGGAAACAAACAGGCCGCGGCGAGTGAGTTCGTTGGCCACGCGCACCTGACCGAAGGCCGGCTTTTCCAGGGCGATCTCCAGCACTGCCTTTTCGACGTGTTCTTCGACCCGATTGCGGGGACAGGGTTTGCGTCGGCTGATCTCGCGTAATGCCAACTCGCCACCCTTCTCGTACAACTCTTTGAAACGGTAAAAGCTGTCGCGGGAATAGCCCATCACCTTGCAGGCCTCCGAGACGCTGCCCAGCAACTCGCTGAGCTTCAGCAACCCCACTTTATTTTTGATAATCTTCTCGTCCGTACTCATCTGCCATTCTCCTTCCCCCCGCCCTCGCGAGAGTTTAGCAAATGTCAGATCAAGTCGAGACTAATACACTATAACTTAGTCCGCCTGCGAAACCTGACGATGCAAGCGACGTAAGCCAATGCCGAACTGTGTCGACTGGTCAGGAAAAGGACTACAGACTTCAGCAGATGCAACCAAAACTCTCCCCTTAGTCACAACAATCGCGAAATCTGGACAGCATTTAGGTCCCGCCGCCGTTTTTCCGCAGCCTGCTAGAAGAAGCTAGTTGCCCACTCTGACCACTGCCGTCTTGATCTCCGCCGCTTTCAAGAGATAATCGGAGGCTCGTGTTGCGTCTGCCTCCGCGTTGAAGCACATGTGCAATCCGTGTTCGAAGTTAAAAACAACATCATCGGCTCCGACGTGCCATTGGCTGAGCCAATCACCCGGCTCAATATCGGGCGTTCCCTCCATGCCTGAGACGTACTTCACCGCCCATCCGCTCAGTGGAGGCAGTCCGTGGATTGGAACGCGAAAGACTGGAATCTTAGACTGAATTATTTCAACGTGCTTCATTTTTTCACCGCAAAGCTCACTTCTGAGTTTCCAGTTTCTTTATGTCCGAAAACTTTATGTGCTCGTGATTAGTGATTGGCACGGGCGCAAGGTCGGGCAGTTCTTTGCCCTCATAATGACGACTGGCACTCCCTATCGACAGGTCGATTCCTACCAGCTTGTAGTCTCCTCCGGCTATTCCATCCGAAGGAATGACGACTTGCATGTGGTAGTGCTTATCGTCGTCTTTGGTGAGTCCGCTACAACGCACTTGTCGGGAAAAATCCTCTTGCCCCGGCTGAGGGTTACCTGTGAGGTTGAACGCGCATCCCATGCTGTCAATCTTCGGCATCGGGTCTTGAAACGTTACGAACAAGCTAAACTTGTCCCCCGGTCCGAGACCGGTTGTTGCCCCCAAAGGTGTGTTTTGCGCACTCGCAGCAACGGAAACAAGCAATGCCGCAAACAGCAGCGATTTGTACGCCATCGTGAACCTCCGCTTTTATTCTCTCAAGCTAGCATGGTTCCAGGGCGAACACAAGGCGAAACTTCGCGTGGTATGCTTTCCCGGATGGACGAAGGTCGCAAACGAGTGCTGCTGATCGCCGCGAGCATCCTTGCGGCACGGAAGCTCGCGCAGTACGACAGCGGAGCGCGGGTTCCTGCTACCGTAGCTGCCATAGCGGATGGCGTGCGCTGGGCTGAAGAGATCATGTTGGAGATTGATCGGCGGCACCCGACGAAGCCTGCGCATCAGCAGACGGGTAGGTAGAGAGCCCTTACCTCGATGAGATGAACGGAGAGTTCGATCCAAAAGGGCTTCGACCGGGAAGCATGACGATGGCAAACGCACCGATAGGTTTTGCTTCCCCGGACACTCCCGGTTACTGAGCCCGACAGAAGTAGTGAGCTATAATCCAATCGCTCTCCCAAAACACCAATCGCAGGTGCAGGGTTCAGGCGGTGATCTGCAAACGACATGGCAAAACACACGCAGCCCCTGCTGAAGCTGAGGATCGAAGGTCCGGGTGTTAGGTCAGGGGCAATTTCTGTGCCCGACCTTGTACGTATTTGCCAAGCGGCGCAGAATGCTGTCAATCGACAAGCTGAGGCAATGCGTGGCGGGCAGTCCCTTCGCCCCGGACCAAAATCTTCCGTGGTCTATCAAGAGTGCACTCTCGAATTGACTGGGATCAAGCGAGGCAGCACCGTACTCCCATTCACCCTTGCGAAGCCTCAGCAGCATCTCCCGATTCCCGACATGACAACATTCGGAAGGGATGTGGTACGCCAAGTCGCGACAGCAGTGAAGTCGCTCGGCTCGCGCAAGCCTCGCAAGAACGCTCACGACCTTGAGCCGGGTCTGCTCGACAGCCTGCTCGAAATGGGCGAAGTATTCGACAAAGGTGTAACGAGGATCGAGTGGATCGTTCCCGCCAATGGCAAGCGTCCACTCAAGGCGGTCTTTGACAAGCGCGTGCGAGAGAAAGTTGTCGAGAGAATGAAAGCGCCGTCCAGTCGCAACGAGACCGTGGAGGGCGTGCTGGAGATGGCGGACTTCAAGGAACAGGATCATAAGTGTCGAATCCATCCTCCGGTCGGGCAGCCGATTGTCTGCACGTTCACACCGGAGCAGGAGCAGGAGATTTACGACGCTCTTCGTAAGCCAGTCCGTATCACTGGGACAGCAACCATCAACCCGAACAACGATAAGGTAGAAGCCATTGCCATCGAGACGATTGGCGTAACCGAGCAGCTATTGATCGGAGCGAAAGATTTCTACACCGGGCGGTCGCTTGACCAACTCGCTGAGACTCAGGGGGTAGCGCCCTTGGACAATCCCAAGGTTCTCGTCGGAGGTTTTCCCGACAGCGAAGATGTTGATGAGTTTCTGGAGGACATCTATTCAAGCCGAGGAACCTAAGCCCCAAGATGGACGCCGTGCTCTTAGATACCGACGTTTTCTCGTACCTCATGAAGTCGAAGGACACCCGTGGTGATGCCTATCGACCTCACGTAAAGGGGAAGACCGTCGCGATCTGCTTCATCACAGTTGGTGAGCTTTACTACGGGGCGGAAAAGAAGAAGTGGTCCGGCAAAACACTGAGGAATTTCCAAGAGCGTCTCAAGGCGGTCGTGATCGTCCCTTACGACTCCGAACTGTGCAAGACCTACGGCAAGGTTCGGGCATCTCTACCAAACGGTGTGGTCGTCGCGCCGAACGACCTCTGGATCGCGTCGTGCGCGATACGGCACTCGATACCCCTCATCTCGAATAACCGAAAACATTTCGAGAAAATTCCGGGGTTGAAGCTGATCAGCGAACCGACTCCTAAAACTGCACCGCCACCCGTTTCGGGTGATTTGTTTCCGTCATCTAAAGCTGAAACTGCCGCGCAAGGAGGAGAAGCTAAGCCGGGAGACTCGTCGAAGTGATGCGTTCAGCGGCAAGCAGTTTTCGCAGAAATCGATGGTCATCCTTGATCAGCTTTCTGGCAATAGAAACAGCGCGGCAGTTGCGTGACCTCTGGATTGCCAGTCGTCTTAACTCTCACGCACAGATTCTGTCGCCAAACTTCATCCCAGCTTATTCTTCTGTTTCGAAAGCTTAGGCGCGAACCAAGTTCACTCAGCGTGCGTTTCTGAATCTCATATTTGTTGGGCAGGATGACCAGTCCGAACAGGTCGTGGCAGTCTTTTCTCTTGGTTGACCGCAGGAACTTCCGAGCCTCTCGGAGAAAATCATCGCCATTGGCTGTGACGATCATTGCCTCCAGTTCCCACGCCTTTTCTACTATGGCTGCATCTTTGGCGTTCTGCGGCAGCCCGACCTCTGCGACGGTGCGCGTCCGTCGAGCCGGGAACAGCGATGCAACCTTCGATACATCGCGATCCAGAAGGAATCTATAAGGCTTCACGTCGCTTCGTCCGATTCTTAAGGTCTAGGAACCCTTTAGCATTATCTCGCGGGAAAGTTATATCCTCTGAGGTGTTCTCAGGGTTGGCAGCCCGGCATTTCACGACCTCGAACTCCAAATGACCTCGGGCGATTTTCGTCAAACTCCCTCACCGCGACTGATCCGCCAGTCGGACTCACGCAGTCACGATTCGTTATTGCGGACGCGGCCCTACCTCCGTCCAGCCTCCACCGGGCGGCACAACGTCGGAGTTGACGATGGTGCCTTGCTCATTCTTGAAATAGCGGCTTTTGGTTCCCGTCCACACATCCTGTCTGTTTCCCAGCGGATCGACCGTGGGCGTGATTCCCGTGAGAATGTTGCCCCACTCCTCCGACTGCGCTGCGCTTCGCTGCTGTCCGCGTTCAAAGGACGCCACCTGCTGCTGCATGGCTCTCATGCTCTGCTCAAACTGCGCGACCTGCGTCTGAATCTGCCGCACGCGAGCCGCTTGCCGCTGGCGCTGGTAATCGAGTGCCTTGGCATCCATTTGTTTTTGGCGCTCCACCCATTGCGGGCTCAAACGAAACGACCGCACGCAATGCTGCAACACGTCCGTCGCCAAGGAAACTTGCTCCGGGGTAGCAAGGTAGCTGACCAAATTGCGGACAGTCCAAAGCCCCTCGCCAAGGTTTGTCTTCGCATATACAAAGGCAATCATCGCTCCTGAACCGTAATCGCATCGGTAGGTAACTTCGCCTGTGGTGGAACTCTTCGCGGCGGGGTCTGGCGGCAAGTTGTCTGGTATCGAGATTGAGGGCGCGTGTGCGTCCGGCGTCAGGCTCTTGCAGAGTTCCCTGAAGCGGGATTGCGCGTACTTCTCGGCGTACTGCTGACCCGTGCGATACTTGGCAACGGTCAATTGTGCCTGCGCCCCTAAGTCAATGAAGTCGCCTTCGCGGGGATGGGTTGGTGTTGGGAGTGCATACGCAGGAATGCTGACCTCGCCGAGACGGACGTTCACCTTGCCATCGGGGGACTTGAGATCGACCATGAGGCGCACGTCGGAATATCCGAGCCGAAACATCCCGGCTTTCGCCGTCCAACCTTTCGGCACGTCGAGCACAAAGCCATGCTCAGGGCTGGGGTCATGAAGCTGCACCCATGCGGACTGCGACTGTGCAGTCGAAACAGACCAGCAACAGCTTGCCGCGAGAAGTCCGCAAATGAGTAGCGCTGCAAATCGACGGGCTGAGATTGGACACGACATGGTAGCCTCCACTGGGCGATAATGTTTGCCCAAAATCGGATGTGAATTCAAGCCCCCGGCACGTCTAATGACCTTCGACGATTTTCGTCAATCGCTCACAGCGACCGAGCCGCCAGCCGGACTTACGCACGCCCTCGGAGGACTATGGTGGGATGCAAGGGGCGACTGGACGCGAGCACACGAGTCTGCTCAGCAAGAGGGCGATCAGGACAACGCGGCGTACTGGTCACCGGGCGGGCAAGCCATTCTGCCGGGAGCCACTAGATGCGGAGTGGCTCAACATCATAAGAAGATTGCTGGAATAGCGGTTTGAGAACGCACGCAGGCAAGAGATGGAACGAGCTACGGTTTCACTTTAAATACAACACCTGAATTGCTCGATCCGCCATACTTGGTGGTGCCATACAGATTACCTTTGCTGTCCAGAATCAGACTGCCATATGGCTGACTCCCGTCTGAACCGCCGAAATCCCAGAGAATCCTCTCTTTGTAGTTGTCCTTGCCAGCCTCGGCTATTAGCTCGAACACGGTACCATCGCCGTACTTGCCACCAGAAACTGTAGTGCCGTAAATGTTCCCCGCATCATCGAATACGATGCCCGCCCAAGGTTCGCTCCCATCGTCTCGGTCGCCCTTAAAGGAATGGAGAATCTTCTCCGTCCATTTTCCGTCTTTTCCGGGAACCAACTTGTAGACCGTACCATAGTTTTTGATGCCGCCAATCGTTGTCGTACCGTATAGGTTTCCAGACGTGTCGAGCACGGGAGTGCCCTCTTCATAGTAGCCATTATTGGAACCAGCAAACGAGTAGATTACAGTCGGAGTCCAGCTGCCGTCGCCGTTCGGCGAGAGCTCGAATGCGGACGGGTCATCCGTGACCCCAAAGATGTTCCCCTTGACATCCATAGTCAACCCGGCATAGGTCGTATTAACGGGAGAAATTACTTGCCCCGTCCAGTTGCCACCGGACGCGCTCAACTCAAAGACGGTTCCATTCTTATCGCCGTAGTAAGTCGTGCCGTAGAGATTGCCCGCGGCATCCATGATCAGACCGTTTACCGGATCGGCTCCGTGCGTCCCTCCCGCAAAGCTGTACAGAACTTTTTCCGTCCAGATTCCGTTCAAGTGGCTAAGTTCGAACACAACTCCACATCCATTTATGCCGTTGCATCCATTCGTGCCGCCGAAGAATGCTGTCCCATAAAGATTGCCGAGGTCGCCGAGTATCACGTTAGCGTAACTTGGGTTCGCTCCGTCCGACCCTCCGGTGAAGCTGTAAAGCGTAGTCTGGTTCCAGCCTCCGGAGCCGTTCGGCGAAAGCTCAAATACGACCCCGTAGCCATATTTGCCTCCGCCGTAGGTTGTCCCGTAGAAGTTGCCCTTACCGTTAGAAGAGAGGCGGGATTCCGGCTGAGCGCCATCGTCACCGCCTGTGAAGCTGTAGAGGACTGTTTCAGTTTGAGCTTGCGCTGAGCGTCCAGCAATCAGCAGCTGCGAAGAAAGCTACGAATTTACCTTTGGCTGCTATCAAGTGGTTCCTCAGTGCCTAAATGCTGGTCTTTGTGCTCTTCGAGACCGTCAGCAAAATACTGAATCAGTTCAAGGTGAGCCAGCTTCCGACGCCAGTCTTTGGGTATCCCGTCCTCTCCGTAGTAGGCACCTGCGATCTGACCATAGACAGCCCCAGTCGTGTCCGCATCGTCACCGAGATTTACGGCGAGGAGGCACCCATCACGAAATGAATCGCTGCTGTAGAAAGCCCAGAGTGCTGCCTCAAGGCATTTCACGACGTACCCCGTGCCTTTGATTTGTGGTGGTTTCAATCGCTTGAAAGAGCCCGAGGCAATTTCGTCAATCTCGCGCACAAGAGCATTGTTTCGCCAATATCCTTGCACTGGCGCGTAGCGATCCGACAACAGTTCTTCTTTCGTGACGCCCAGAATGGCCCCGACTATCAATCCTCCAAAGTATCTACAGGCATCAATAGCACTCGCAGCACCGTGGGTCGTCTGGGAACTCTCACCGGAGAATTTAATTGCTTCTAGTGGGCTCTGTACGAAGAAAAGAGGAACCGGAGCCAATCGCATCAGTGAACCATTCCCCGCTGACCACGGGTCCGATGATCCACAGAAAAGCTCATGTGTCTTAGCGAATTTCGCGAGTGCAGATCGCACTGTGGTGCCGATGTCAAATACGCGACCGTTGCTGCTTAGGTGACCATGCTTGCTCCATCGCGTATACCGCTCCAACTGGTCTATCGGGTCGAACCCTTGTTTCTCGATTAAACTCTCTGCGAGGCAAAGAGCCATAGAAGTATCGTCCGTCCACTCTCCAGCCGCGAGGTGGCGCCCGAGCATTGCTCCTCTAAATTTCGGTTGCAGATTCATCTGTTGTTGAACGACCTTGCCGAACAATCGAGGGTTTTGGCAGCACCATCACGAAAATGTTGGAGGCGTTCCAGCACTCTTCTTGCACTTTAGCGTCTACACATTTCCATGCCCTGACAAGGCTGCCGCTCTCCGACGCGTCATATGCAACTAGGCACGCATAATCGTAATCCCATCCGGTGTGCCTGCCGCTCGCTAGAACTTTCGGTTGACCACGGTAGTAAAAGCACTGATATATGGATTTGACAAGTTCGGTTTTTGCCGCGACCATTCCGCCCTTCCGAAACAGCTTGCATTCGAAAACTACAGTATGCTGGCATGGCGAGCGGAAAGCCCAATCTGGGCAACTTTGGGATAGGGGCTTCTTTTTTCCGGTTCCCCACCACATATCCACAAGAGTCTTGGCGGACACGCCTAATACCTTTGTAAAGAGGTACCTGTTGGCACTTGCGGGCGTCCCAGAAGCTAGTCCTTTTTTCCTTGCACCCACGGATTCGGTAAGAAACGCCGTGACTGCATCTGCCGGGCTTAGGGTTTGCCGCAGGTAGTCTGAGATCGCCGGAAGCATGAAGGCATTTACGAAGTCTGATTCGTAATTAGAACCTTTACTCCCTCGTATAGACTCGCGGACCCGCGAGGGATCGATATTCCTACCAAGGTGCTGTTCCAGCCCCTTCAAAAACTTCCACGCGGCTTCCCGATTCATGTTGGCGTCTGCCATAATCGTTAACGCGCCTCACCGACTGTCGGATTCTAGCAGGGCGGCAGCTATCCGATGTTTGTGGTGGGTGCAGATCGCTAGGAGATTTCCACCGTTTTACGCCGTCCAGTTACGACTCGGAACGCTTGGCTCAGTTTCAATGTCGAAGCTTTCACCGTGGCTTTCGACAACTTCACGGTTCCTTCCCGAACAATCGAGCCAAGCAGCTTCGCGGCTTTTACCGTGGCGGCTCGCCGGAGCCCCGTCTTCTCAACCCGCACCGTGCAGCGGCAGTATTCCTTGGTGATCATCCCGACCCTGAGCGTCAAAAAGGCATTCGCCGAACCGGACAGGACGGAACTGGCGAGAAGATGCATTCCCGGAATTGCAGCGACAGTCGAGCCGAAAATCGTTCCTACCAGCACATCAACATCAATGTCCTCAATGCCAGCAGCGATAAAAGCTGTCGAAGCCACGTTTGCATATAGCTGCACAAAGTCCCGAAGCGACGGTCTTTGGTAGTACACGTGGGCAACCTGCCAGATGAGTCGTGTTTGAGCGGCAAATACCACCAGAACATCCAACCGACCGCTTTGCAAAACCGCTGTGCTCAGGAATACCGCCGAGGCAGTGGACGTAACTACATCGTCGGCGTGCTTATCCAGCTTTTGAAGGGCTGATTCGATGTCCGTCGTGGAATTCAGAGCGTGTCCACGGAGGCGGGGGTGGCGTGACAGTCGTTTCTTGAAATCAAGAAGAAATCGGTCATAAGCCTCACCCTCAGTTGTTTCTGGCGGCAGCATCCGTTTGGGCAATCGGAACCAGAGCAGCAGCGGAGTCGCCAGTAGGATGCAGTAGGTGAAAATGAGCCCCCACATCACCCCGTTGCCGAAAACGACATTGACCCCTCGTGCCGACTGGACGATCTGCATCGTCTGGTTGAACAGGAAAACGGCAAATACGACCACTATGAAGGCGGCGACGGCTAGGGCGATTCTCTTTGCGGTTCGGGGCATCATGGCACCTCAGCGTATTAGTATCCACGATCTTGGTTCCCGGTAGTGCGAATTGAACGCTCTCTGGCGTCACCAGCCTCAGTGATTTGCGGTACATTACCGCGTCCAGATTTGAGATATGTTAAGGGATTATCATGCCCTCGCCTATCGCACCTTCCAAGAATGTGCTAGTTCCAGACGGAACGGGATCACTGCCCCTTATTGAAAATGACGAAGATTTGGTTCTGCTGCTTCGGCAGGCTACGAATGAGGAGCTTGAACCGCTAGTTAAATACATCATCGACAAGGGTGGCGTCACCTCCCAGCTTGAGGGGACTGAGAAGTACAGGCAGTATTCCGCGGCTGGGAACCATAGGATGTACGCCGACGACATCGCAGCAGAAATACAGAAGTTCGGGGCGAATACTTTCTGGTCACACGCTTTTCGCAAAGGCAGAGGGAAGAAGTATCGCACGATATTAAAGAAGGTGGCGAAGCGGTGCGGAGTCAAGGCTGGTTTTTGGGATGAGACGGGTGAGATAGAGGAGCGCTTGTTACAGACAGTACTTAGCAAAGCCTCCGAACGGATGACGGACCAGCAACGTCAGGAACTTCTCGATACTTTGGAAATTCACAAGCTTCCGGGCGCGGGAGGTCCGGTTACAGCGGGCGTGCTGCAAGCTGCGATTCAGTCGGCGGGATTTGCACCTTACAAAATGGCTGTAATCGTAGCCAATGGCACCGCAAATGCGCTACTAGGACACGGGCTCGCCTTTGCTGCGAACGCAGGACTTACGAAAGCTGTGGCTCTGTTTGCCGGACCTGTTGGGTGGGCGTTTGATGCCGTGTGGGGCGGAATGATAGTTGCTGGACCTGCATACCGAGTGACATTGCCCTGTGTGGTGCAGGTTGCGCTAATTCGCCAATCGATGCTTCAGAAGCAGCAGGAAGAAAAACGCCGCAAACTCAGAGTGGTCGGAATGATTGCATTGATCGCTCTGGCATGTGTTCTAGCCTTTCTCATTGTTCGTCACTTTATGTAATAGACAGACTAGCGGACAGGTGGCAGCATGCATAGTTGTGATTGTACAAACAGCAAGACTGGCGAAACTAAGAGGAAGTACGAGACGCAATCCCAAGCTGACGTGGCTTGCACGGAATCCAGAAAGAAATACGAAGACGGCGATACTCTGAACACGTACTACTGTCACGAGGGCGAATGCTGGCATGTTGGGAATAGCGGTTGGGACGGCTGGGATGATAGTCGGCAAGAGATGAGACAGGAGATTAAGGAACAGATAGACAATCTACAGGCAAAGATACGAGTGTCGGATCAGATGCCGATTGTACGGAATACAACCAGAGGACTCCTATCCAGCGTAGGTACGTGGCTGTGGACGAAGATCGAGCTAGCTGCTGAACCCGATGATCAGCAATCTGGGAAGACTCGCAAAGGGTGAAGCGTATGCCACAGACTGCTAGCTGAAAATACAAAATCGAGGTTGTAATGAACATATTCGACTATTTTAGGCCAAAGGAAAAGCAACGAGCTGGAGGCAGCGGGAACAAGGCAAAAGGGCACGGTGAAGAATTTCTTCAAGCTGCTGACGAAGCGTACCAAAATCATGATTACCCGTCCGTGATTAGGTGTCTCGAAAGTGCAGCAGAATGCGGTAATTGTGATGCCAAACGCGAACTTGGAGCAATTGCGCTCAGGACTGACCCTCAAAAAGCCTATCGCCTTTTCGTAGAAGCGGCGCAGGGGGATAACTTTAAGGCAGCTTACGACCTAGGGGTAATGTTTCGGGATGGGACGGGAGTTGAGCAAGATGATGCGGAAGCCTTCAGATGGTTCGAGCTTGGCGCTCGATTGGGCTCTGTAAGATCAAAAAACTCTCTTGGCATGAGATACCAAAATGGTCAGGGCGTTGCCCGCGATCTCAAGAAAGCGCACGAGCTATTCATCGAGGCTGATCGGCAAGGTGATCCGGACGCGGGATTTAATCTCGCAACCATGTATACCGTAGGTCTGGGGGTGAAACCGGACGAACGCACTGCAATTCGCTGGCTGCAACGCTCGGCAAGTCACGGGAATCAGAATTCTGCCGAAGCTCTCCGGGACAACCCGACGAAATATTTGGGTGACTATTTTGTGTCGCATATGCGGCTGAGATGAAGCGTCTCTCTTTGTCGAGACTGCAATCCAATTCCGTTCCACAAGGTATAGTCGTGGGCCAGCGACCAAATTCCGAAAACAGGCGCAAAAAGCCGCATAAAATGGGGTCACTTATTTCACCCTTCTGGGCCGGAGGTCGAAGAGCCCCAGAACTGAGTCCCCGCCGAACCCGTAACATCAGTTAATGGTCAAAGCCGCGGTCCCGGAGACGGGGCCGGACACTGCCGTTATTGTGGTTGAACCCGTCGCGACCGCAGTGGCTAGTCCACCCGGCGCTATTGTGGCCACTAGGGTATTGGACGATCTCCATGTCACCGAAGATGTGATGTTCTGCGAGCTGCCATCGCTGTAAGTACCATACGCCGTGAATTGCTCGCTGGCTCCGACGCCGAGCACAGAGTTAACCGGAGCAACGGCAATCGAACTCAAAGTTGGGGCGATGTTCACCGTCTGCGTCAGAGGGGCTGAAGTGCTGCCCTCAAAGCTAGTGCTGCTGCCGTATGTTGCGGTGATGGTGTGCGTGCCTACGGTCAGCGTCTTGGTTGTGTACTTTGCCTCCCCCTCGTTCACGCCCACGGTCTTCAGCAGCGTCGTTCCGTCGTAGAAAGTCACAGTCCCTGTAGGAATACCGCCGTATTGCGGCACCACGTTGGCCGTAAAAGTCACAGATTGTCCAACATTCGATGGATTCAGCGACGAAGCCAAAGTGGTCGTGGTTGAGGCTTTGTCCACTACTTGCTTCACCGCCTTTGCCGTGCTGGCAGCGAAGTTTGCGTCACCGGCATACACCGCTATGATCGAGTTGGTTCCGCCCGGCAACGACGACGTTGTAAATGACGCGGAGCCATCACTCAGCATTCCCGTCCCCAGCACGGTTTTGCCTTTCATGAAAGAGACAGTCTCTCCGTTTGGAGGCGGACCTACGGCCGACGCGACTATCGCAGTGAAGATCACCGACTCTTCTTTGGTGGAAGGATTCGGCGATGACGTAAGTGTTGTCGTGGTCGCTGGCAGCATGGGAACCTTGGTCACGAAGACGTCGCTTGAATATGGACAGTTGCTGCCACTTTTGCAGACTGTCTGGAAGGCACCGGGCGTGACGGGAAAGTTGATTGAGGTGGTGTAGCCGGTGACGTAAGCGTTGCTCGCGCCGTCCACGACGATCCCGTTGCCTTCGTCAATGTAGCTACCGCCCAAGTAGGTGGAGCAAACCAATCCCGATCCTCCAGGATTGATTTTGGTCACGAACGCGTCCCCATATAGACTGCAACTGCTGGGCGCGCCGCTGTTGCAGACTCTCTGGAAGGCACCGGGGGTGACGGGAAAGTTGGCTGAGGTGGTGTAACCGGTTACGTAAGCGTTGCCCGCGGTGTCCACGGCGATGCCTTGGCCTGCGTCCTGATATTTGCCACCCAGATAAGTGGAGTAAACCAAAGCCGATCCGGTAGGGTTGAACTTCGTCACGAAGGCGTCACCAAGATGCGTGCATTGGTAGTTGTTACCGCCACAGGTCTCTTGGAAGGCACCCTGCGTGGTCGGGAAGTTGGTCGAGTAGGTTCGACCGGTGACATAAGCGTTGCCCGCGCTGTCCACGGCGATACCGAAGCCAGAGTTAGCGGACTCGTAAGCCAGAACCCCGCTGCCGCCCAGATAAGTGGAGTAAACCAAAGCCGATCCGGTAGGGTTGAGCTTGGTCACGAAAGTGTTCCCACAGGAGCTTGGGTTGCCGCAGGTCGTCTGGAAGGCACCGGGTGTGACGGGAAAGTTGGCTGAGGTGGTGTAACCGGTGACGTAAGAGTTGCCCGCGCTGTCCACGGCGATGCCTTGGCCAGAATCTCCCCCACTACCGCCCAGATAAGTGGAGTAAACCAAAGCCGATCCGGTAGGGTTGAACTTCGTCACGAAGGCACCACAACAAGTTGTCTGGAAAGCGTCGGGTGTGACGGGAAAGTTGTTTGTGGCGTAGCCGGTGACGTAAGTGTTGCCCCCGCCATCTACAGCAATGCTAAAGCCCTGAGCAACGGTACCACCAAGATAGGTGGAATAAACCAATGCCGATCCCGTAGGGTTGAGCTTGGTCACAAAGGCGTTCCCACAAGAACTTGGGTTGCCGCAGGTCGTTTGGAAGGCACCGGGCGTGATTGGAAAATCAGTCGAGTAGGTCAGGCCGGTGACGTAAGCGTTGCCCGCGCTGTCTGTGGCGATACCGTAGGCAATGTCATCTCCGCTGCCGCCCAGATAAGTGGAGTAAACCAACGCTGATCCCGCGGGGTTGAGTTTGGTGATGAAGACATTGTCAACACCGCTCAGGACTGTCTGGAATGCACCGGACGTGACCGGAAAGTCGGCCGATTCGGTGTATCCCGTGACATAAGCATTGCCTGCGCTGTCCACTGCGATACTGTTGCCATAGTCGGCCCCACTGCCTCCCAGAAACGTCGAGTAAATCAGCGGATCGATGTACAGCGGTCTACTTGCGTCATACTTGGCCAACTCAAATCCCACACGATTCGTGTCCGTGGTGACATAACCTGCTGCAATCTCCTGCCGCTCTCCGTTCTTTTTCTGGTACACCACAGGCTTGTGCCAGCGAATTTCATCGTCGCCCACCTCGAACACTAATTCGCCGTTCCCATCCTGACGAATCCGCTTCGCCCCACGAACGTCGAACGATATGCGATGCGGGTCTGCCCCGGGAGCGACGATAAAGTCATATTCCAGTTGCCGCTGGTTGCCGTAGTAAACCAGATCGATGCCCGAATAGATTTCCTCGTACTTCACTTTTGCATAAGTCGGGACGTTCGTCCGCCATTTGACTGGCTCGTTACCGACGAAATAGTTGCTTGTTCCCGGCAGTTCATCGACGCCAGCGATTTTGGCGGCAGGGTTGGCATTGCGGAGTTTCATGCGCAAAACGCCACCGGGTTGGGTTGCGGCCACCGAATGTAAGTGCACTCTACCATTGGTCTTTGCCTTGGTGTCTGTCTTCTTCCCGCTCAGCGCCAGCACCGCCTCATCCCCCGTGAGGAAAAGCTTATAGCCGCCAGTGCAAGACAGAAACTTCACACTTGGATCGGTCTGCCCGTGGTTCGCCTCGAAACTCAGAGGCAACTTGCCATAATTGTCGAGAATTCGGGTTTGCGCTGTCGGGTCGGATTGAGCCACGCTGATCGGAGCCACGACGCCCGTTCTCGGCTTGATCAGTGGAACAGAGTTCGATTGGGATAATAGGAATGTCGTGGTCAAACACAGAAATAGAGAGGCGAAGTAGTTGCGCTTCATAGGCTCCTTCCATCCATTCAGATGTTCGTGTAGAAAGGCCCGTTCGACTGCCGATTAGGGGAAGAGAGTATAGGGGCAGCCGAGAACGGAAGGATTATCTCCCCATGTAGGCGAGCAGTCAATTACCCATCCGGAGGAAGTTTGAAGGCTTTGGCGATGCGGCTTAGTGATAGGGCATCACTCGTGCATGTGCCCTTGACGAGCGGTCTCCTCCATCCTTCGTTGACTCGGCTTCCTCACCTCCTTAATATGCAGACTGAGTCTCGCCTCCCATGATCGACCAAACCATCTCGCACTATCGCATCGTCGAGAAGCTCGGTGGCGGAGGGATGGGCGTGGTCTACGAGGCCGAAGACACGCGCCTGCAGCGTTTTGTCGCGCTCAAATTCCTGCCCGAAGATGTTGCGCGTGATCCAAATGTGCTCGCCCGTTTTCGGCGCGAGGCGCAGGCTGCGTCGGCTCTGAACCATCCCAACATCTGCACCATTTATGACATTGGCGAGGAGGATGGGAAAGCATTTATCGCCATGGAGTTTCTGGATGGCGTCATGCTGAAGTACCGCATCGCCGGCCAACCCCTTGAAACCGATCTGCTGCTGACGCTTGCTATTGACGTCGCAGACGCGCTCGATGCCGCCCATGGCGCGGGCATCGTTCATCGGGATATCAAACCCGCCAACATCTTCATCACCAAGCGTGGGCACGCCAAGGTCCTCGACTTCGGGCTGGCCAAGAGGACAGATGCGATCAGCAAACGGGAATCAGCGTCCGGATCCGACGATCCGACGATCGGCGCAGCCACTTTTGCTGACGCCTTTGCCGACAAAGATCTCACCGTCAAAAACATCGCCTTAGGCACCGTGAGCTACATGTCGCCCGAACAGGTTGCCGGCAAAACTCTCGACGAGCGCACCGACCTGTTTTCCTTCGGCGTCACGCTTTACGAGATGGCGAGTGGACGCCTGCCGTTTGATCGGGACACCGACGGAGCGACCTATGGGGCCATTCTCCACGAATCGGCGGAGCCACCTAGCCAGTTCAACCCTCAACTGCCGCTACAGCTTGAAGCGATCATCGCTAAAGCCCTTGAGAAAAATCGTGAACTGCGATACCAGCACGCCTCCGAGATGCGCGCCGACCTGCAGCGATTGAAGCGCGATACGGAGAGCGGCCACGTTCCCGCGGCAATTTCGGGCCCCGTGCCGGTGGCGAGGGTTTCCGGGTCCGTGGCTGCGGTGCCGCAGGCATTACGGAGAAAGATTCCATTTATTGTTCTCGTCGCGGGCTTGCTCGTGGCTGGCATGATCGCGGGCGGAATTTACTATTACAGGCTCCATCAGCAAAGCCAGCGTCTGGCCGAGCGCTTGAACGACAAAGACACCATTGTGCTCGGCGATTTCACCAACAGCACAGGCGATGCGATTTTCGACTACACGCTGAAAACGGCACTCGACATCTCGCTGCGGCAGTCACCTTTCCTGAATATTCTCTCCGACAGCGATGCCGCCCAGACCCTGAAATTGATGACGCGGCCAGCGGGCACAAGACTCACGCCCGAGGTGGCTCGCGAAGTTTGCCAGCGGAACAGCAGCAAAGCCTACATTGCAGGCGCCATCGGCAGCCTGGGCAGCAAGTATGTGCTGGAACTGCGGGCGGTGAACTGCCGGAGCGGAGATACGCTCGCCGAGGAACAGGTCACGGCCGCGTCGAAAGAAAAAGTGCTGGATGTGCTCGGCGAAGCGGCTTCCAAACTTCGCACTGAATTGGGCGAATCACTGGCCTCGGTGCAGAAGCTTGATGTTCCTCTCGAACAGGCGACAACCTCGTCGCTTGAGGCTCTGCAAGCTCTCAGCATCGGCGACAAGATGTCCAAAGAGAAAAGCAACGATACAGGCTTACAGTATTACCAACGCGCCATTCAGCTTGATCCGAATTTTGCCTACGCCTACCACGCACTGGGAAATGAGTACTTCAATATCGGCGACTTCGTGCGATCGAGCGAGTACTTCAGCCGCGCATTCCAATTGCGCGAACACGCCAGTGAGAAGGAAAGGCTGGAGATTACCGCCGATTACTATCAGAGCGTTACGGGAGAACTGGATAAGTCAGCGGCGACATTTCAGGAATGGATCGAGAACTATCCGCAGAACCCTGGAGTGTATGCCAATCTGGGCATCGTGTATGCGCAACAAGGGCGATTATCCGCTGGACACGCAGATGCAGTCGATCTGGCTGCCTGCGATTCGGGCGCAGGTGGCGCTCGACCGGAAGAATCCCGCCCTGGCGCTGAGTCTTCTGCAGGCTGCTGCTTCCCCCATCGAGTTGGGGATTATTGATTTCGGTACCAATACTTCCTGCATGTATCCCGCGTATGTGCGCGGGGAAGCCTACCTGGCGGCCGGGCAGGGCAAAGAAGCCGCAGCCGAGTTTCAGAAGATCATCGACCACAGCGGCATCGTCTGGAACTGCTGGACGGGAGCGTTGGCGCATCTGGGCGTGGCTCGTGCGAACGTGTTGCACGCGAGAACTTCGCAGGGAGCGGATGCCGATCTTGCCCGCGGTCGCGCCCTCGCCGCGTACAAGGATTTCCTCACGCTCTGGAAAGACGCCGACCCCGACATCCCCATCCTAAAAGAAGCCAAGACGGAATACGCGAAGTTGCAGTAGCCGGAAAAAGTCCTCCCTCGTCCCTTGCTGTTTTCCGAATGGTTTTCGTAACCAGGCGTTCTCGCAAGCGTGCCCCGTCTCTTCGCCTTTCTCAGGGTCAGTGAGCGAAATGGCGATTTTTCACCATCTGAGGGTTCTATCTGCTCCCAGCGTTGATCTAAACTTCCTGGTGCGGAGTGGGAAATGTCCTGACCGGGCTTTCAGTTCACCGTCTGCACCAGCACGAGCGATGTGCTTCCACTGATGTTGGCGGTCCCCTCATATACGGCGGTGATGTTGTGAGCACCGGCGCCGAGAGTCGATGTGCTATAACTCGCCGTACCTTTGCCGAGCGTCTTCGTGGCCAGCACAGTGCCGCCGTCCATGAAGGTCACCGATCCTGTCGGAGTAGTGGTTGCCGAGCTCACAGTAGCGGTGAACTTTACCGCCTGTCCCGCTAGAGATGGATTCTTTGAGGACACGACGGCAGTCGTCGAACTTGCCTGATTCACCACTTGGGTCAACGGCGACGACTTGCTCGTCTTGGACGCCGAGTCGCCACCATAATCTGCTGTGATCGACAGCGTCCCGGCAGGAAGGGTTGATACCGCCAGCGTCGCCACACCGTTGCTGAGGGATGCCTTTCCGACTGTAACGCTTCCGTTCTTGAAGGTCACCGTCCCGGTGGGAGGCGGTCCCGCAGAACTCACAGTCGAAGTCAGCGTGACCGCTTGACCGTAGGTTGACGGATTCAAATTGGACGCGACCGTCGTGCTGGTGGCGTTCGGCAGGAGGACGGTTTGGGTCGTCTCGCCGGGGGCTGCCGGGTAGGTCTCGTCCCCTGAATAGCTGGCCCGGATCGCGAGGGTTCCCTTGGTCTTGAAAGTTGCCGGCAAGCTGGCTTGCCCATTGCTCAGGGTCACAGTTCCGAGTACGGTCGATCCTTCTACGACGGTTACCGATCCAGTCGGAGTCGGCCCCCTGCCGAAAACAACCAACGAAAAAGTCACGGACTGGCTCACGTAGGAAGGGTTTGGACTGGAAGTCAGCGCAACAATGGCCAGGGGAGCAAGCTTGAACACCGTACCGCCGCCGTCTGGATTAATGGCGTTATCGCCGCCCAAAAATGTGGTACCATACAGGTTGCCGGCGGTGTCCTCGATCAGGCCAGCGAGGGGTTCCCTCCCATCCCCGCATTGATACAACGAGCAGAAATTGTAGAGCACCGTTTCCTTGCCCGTGTTGTCCACCTCGAACACGGTGCCTCCTTCGTCCGCGCCCCCGTCGACTGTGGTGCCGAACAGGTTGCCGGCAGCGTCCTCGACCAGACCAGCCCTGGGGTTTGACCCGTCGTAGCAATTCCCATAGTTTACGGGGCAGAAGCTATAAACCAACGTCTCCTGGCCGGAGCTGTCCAATTTGAACACCGCACCCTCACCGTTCGCCCCGCCACCGCCGGTTGTGCCATAGAGGTTGCCTACACCATCCTCGATCAGTCCCGCATATGGGGTGTTCCCGTCCGCGCACTTCGATTCCGAGCAGAAACTGTAGAGCACCGTCAGCTGCCCGGCGCTGTCTAACTTGAACGCCGTGCCGCCGCCGTTTGAATTCGTGGAGTAATTGCCGCCGTAAGTTGTGGTGCCATAGAGGTTGCCCGCACCGTCCTCGATCAGTCCACTAGGTGACCAACCGTCGGTGCAATACACGCCACCCATTGAGCAGAAGCTATAGAGAACCGTCTCGTGATTCGTCGTGTCGAGCTTGAACACCGTGCCCAGGTTCTTAGCGCCGCCACCCGAGGTCGTTCCGTAGAGGTTGCCCGTACCGTCCTCGACCAGAGCCAACGTCGGAGCGGCCCCGTCGTTGCACTTCGACCCACCCTTGGAACAGAAGCTGTAAAGCACCGTCTCTTGACCGGTGTTGTCGAGCTTGAACACAGTGCCATTGCCGTGGGCGCCGCCCAAACGCGTAGTGCCGTAGAGGTTGCCCGCTGCGTCCTCGATCAGGCCCGCTTGAGGATAGAACCCGTCAGCGCAATTTGCTTCTGCGCAAAAGGCGTGGAGAACCGTCTCCTCACCCGCGCTGTCCACTTTGAAGACTGTGCCGCAGCCGTTTCCACTTCCACCACTGCACAGGGAATTAGAATTTCCACCCACCTGTGTCGTGCCGTAGAGGTTGCCCGCAGAATCCTGAATCAGACCGGCGAGGGGCACATTCCCGTCCGCGCAATTCGTAGACGAGCAAAACCTGTAGAGAACCTGATACGTGATCGCGGTCTCAGGCTCCGCCTGGTTTGTGGTCTGGTGAGCCTTCTGCGGATTCCTCCGCAATTTGGTTAACCCGGGCAGTGGGCTCAGGCCTGGGTCAGCGCTGAAGACGGGTTGTTGCGCGCTCGTCTCGGCGACGGAGCTCAACAACGACAGCAGGAAGATCAGTGGGAGAGTATAAAAGCGGCCAGAGCTGATCTTCATTGGAGTCCTCAAGTCAGGCGTTACAAAGTTCTTGAATTAGCGTTTACCGCCCGGAGTTAGAGGTCGAGTTGCTGACGAATCCTTTCGGCGGGTGGCGTCCAGTGCGGGATTCCGCACAATGGTACGCAAGAAGACGAATTCGCGTCAATGGCACGAAATGGGTGCCACAGACTCTCGCGCCTCGTGCGCCACGCCGCTCTGGGTGTGCCCACAGTTGTCGAAACCAGGCATTCTAGCAAGCGTGCGCTGTTTGTTCGCTCTTTTCCGTGTCAATAAGTGCAATGGCGATTTTGCAACAGCTACGCTACTGTTGTGGAGTAGCGAGAACAATTGGAATGCTTCGCCCCCAGGTTTGTCCGATACATACTTTGTGGCGAACTCTCGCCGTGGCTTTGGCTGTCAACAAGGTTTCATCGCGTATGAGGGAGACTTCAGCGTAGGCGCGGTCGACGGATTGTGCCGAAGTGTCGAACGGAAGATACAATTTGCCTTTGCCGATTATTCGTACCCATTCACCCTGCTGTAGCGTCAACATTGTGCCTGCGTGAGCATCATCACCGTACAGACTGACGCCGCTGGAATTTGAGCGCCATTCTTTGCCAGCGACCCACAACTCCACCTGGAGCTCCGAGTAGGAGAATTTCTGGGCTGGATCTTCAGGTTGGAGATCCGCTACGTGCGGAGAAAAACGGAATACGCAAAGGTATCGGGCCGATGTTCTCAACGGTGACCTCAAATCTTGGTTCATCTCCAACCTCATAAGAACTACGGTCCAGCGACACTAAAGTTGTGCGCAACGCGGCATTGTCGCCAACTGAGTGGGGACAATTGTGGAGATCATCAAAGCCCGCTCCTCCACGTGCTTGATTCGCCAACCTCGCCAGGTTTCAGTGTTGCCAACGCGGTCGGATTCCCGCATCCTAGCGAGGCGAGCATGGCCTCCTCAGGGACTTGTCCCGCCTGGGACGAATCGTACAGATTGGAGGTGATTGGGTCGCAACCCAACACACTTGACGCGGTCGGTCCGCAGCAACTACTACCGCCGCTTTTCACGCGCAAAGCTGCCTGCCCATACTTTTCCTTGACTACGTCCTTAATATCAGTACTGCTCATGGCGATCCTCTCCTATTTGCAAAGCTGGACGATATTTTGCGGCTTCACTGCCTTATTTCGAGTGCAGCATTCGGCGTAGAGGAATTGCAGAAGTTCCTGGAGCGCTTCCGTGTTGGCCGTGTACCGCAAAAAGGTACTTTCGCGGCGCACGTTCACTAGCTCCTCATTCTTCAATTTCTCCAGGTGGTGCGAAAGCGTGGAATTCGGTATATCCAGCTCTGACTGGATATCCCCCACGACCAAGCCGTCCGGATGCGCCGACAGCAGCAATTGCATGATTCGAAGGCGGGGTTCAGTGCCCATGGCAGAAAGCACGTCGGCATACTTTGCCACCTGTTCCGTGCTCTTGTTTTTTTTAACGACTGGCATGTTTCGATGTTTGCAGAAGTATAGTTTCCTGTCAAGGCCTGTACGCGAAATCCAGGCCTTCCTGGAGGTATCCACCAGGGTGTATGAGCCGAAACCAGGCTGATGGTCGAGGCAGCGCCGCGTGATTGCTGAGTGCAGTTTTAGGCTGAGGTTACTGCGGAGAGGGTCGTCCGGTGTTAGTGGAATTGTTGTTGTCGCGAGTTCCTAGCCCGATCACCATGGCCATGTCTTTTGGATAGACCACATCGCGTCCTCGCGCCAGAAAGTGGTAATAGATCGACATTGCTGCTCCATACGAACCGAATCCCGCTCGCAATACGCGCGAATTCGCCGCCAATGCTACAACCGTTCCTATCAACTTAAATCCCGACGCACCATTGGCCGCGCCGTTTCCCGCTTCGCCCACGCTCTGCCCGCCCTGTCCCGCGTCGCGATCGGGAGAAGCCTGCGTCGCCGCCAGCATCACTGCGATGCCGGTCGTCAAGTATCGCGTGCGCGGCGTGGTCACCTGAGCTCCGCCTTCGGCGTCCAGCTTCAGATGCTCGTCCTTTGCCACGGCCACACCTTCTAGACTCGTCTCGACCTTCTGCTCTAGCCCGTTGGGGGGTGAAACCTGATGAAACCGCATTCGCAACTGACCGTTGCGTCCCAGCCGCCGCGCCGGTTGCGCCTGCACCACCAAGCCTTTAATCATGCTTCCTTCCGGAAGAATTAGGTGGTCCGAGACTACTAGCGGTGATGTAATCCGCGCCTGAACCTGGTCTCCCTTCTTTGCTGTCGCTGAGCTTAGCGCCGTAAGGAGCCGCGCATGCACCGCGCTCCCTGCTGGCGGTGGCACTCCGATGTCGGTCAATGCAGCTTGCGTCACAGTCTCCGTCCCAAAGTCCAGAGGCTGGAGTAGGTCCGCGTTGAAGCTGGTTCCGGCATCGATGTACTGCGGATGTACCGGAAGCTGCGCCAGGGCGATTCGCTTCAGCTTGTGCACCTTTCCAGGCTCATGGATCTGCTTTTGCAAATCGTTCCACTGCTGCCGAATCTGCCGCCGGGCCGCGCTCAATTTGTTCGACGCGGCGTTGCCGGCCGCAACTTTCTGCCCTTGTGTTTCATTTGCCGACACGAAACAAAGAACTCCATCCGGTGCCGGAGATGCAACTGTTTGCAGCGGCAAATGCCGCCCATCTGCCATCACGAGTTCGTCAAACTGCACATGAACCTGCCGTGCCGGAGAAAAATTCCCATTAGTCGCATCCAGCATCCGCGTTTTCCCTGGCACACCATCGATTGCGGAGATTTTTCCGTTAACCACTGTACCCGCAGGAATCAGCAACTTGTCGAATGCATACATGGGGTCCGTTGTTTTGCCATGAATCGCCTGACCCACGTGCCGCACCCGCAACTCCGAATCGAGCGCTATCTTCAGAGGAGTACCTGGCGGAACTGTTAAGGGGATGGAATTGACCCATGTTGGCAAGGAGACGGAATCAGATGGTAGTGGAGTTGATTCTGCGGGTCTGGCCTTAAGAGTTTGACCACAAAACCACGTACTGCAGACGAACATTAGGAAGGCTGCCCGAATTACTTGACGAACGCATTTCACCTGGACACCTCAATTTTGAGTGGCGCGTGATGAAATCATAGTCGCAGTTGGGACGAGAAATGCGTTCGTTCGCTGTGAATGAACAAATTGTCATCTTCCCACAGTAATGTTACAGACATGCCATATTTTGGATGCGTACAGGAAAGTAGCCCTTCAGAAGGCCGCGCCAAGAATCTGCGATATACAGCTCTTCCGGGAGAGCCGAGGCGGTTTGATCGGCTCCGCTGGGTGCACCATTGAGCACGATGTGAGGATCCACCAACCAAAATCAGTAATGTTAACGATCATCGTGACATACGACGTAGTGAATCAAACAGCTCTTTGTCGCTCACAACACCAGCGCCTTGTTTTTGACTTTGCTCTTAACCACCTCAATGACAATTCGTCGGCGTCTGGCGGCCGGCAAACCGCGCTTCGATCCATGCAATCTGGTCCCTAACGGAGTCGCCAATCACGCGCCCTGGTTCGAGGTCGGGATATCGGTCCCACCGAACCCAATCCCCCTGTTTGCACATACGGGCAACCGCCTGAGCCGTCATCGTCGCCGGGATCCCTTTATCGGCATCGTCGGTGACTACCAAGATTGGACCGTACACCCGCGTCTGGCCGATACTGTTTCGGGCGAAGTAAAGACGGACGAATGCATTGTTCTCCCAGCCTGGCTTCACCATTTCAGCGGGAGACAACTCGGCAATCGTTGTCGTGTGCGAGCACATCTGCTCGATGTCGTGATAGAGTGCAAGGCCCTTTTCTGTCAGCATGTCGGTTACTTGAAACTGCGGATAGACCGTCTTAATGCCATACGCCAGGGATGTAAGCATGAGGCTCGAAGAACTCTGAGCGGACTGCTCGTAGATTTCTCTCGTACCAGCGATACCCGAAATCGCGATACCACCGAGGTAACCTGGGTCGCGAATCTCCTTCTGTTTTTCCGCGACGGCTATAACCGCTAAACTTCCCTCCGCCTCTCCCATGACAATCCACCTCGTGCCTAGCTGTGGCACTGCGGCGCGAGCCGCCGAAATGGAAGCGATGAGATCGACCGCGTTGGACGGACCATCCAGAAATGCATTCCGGAAATTGGTTCCCAACCCCGCGTAATCTGTAGCGATGACGCCATACCCAAGGTTTACATACATGGAGAGGAACGAACCGTACCCTACATTCCTCATCAGCGAGGGAGCACATGTACGGGCAACACCAGTACTGCCGTGGGCCCACGCGATGACCGGCCAGCCCCCAGCAGGCGGATTTCCTTCGCCAGGGATCAGAACGACCCCTGATGCCGCCACATCTTCCCCTGTGGCCGAACGCGAGTGGTACAGAATGCGAACGGCAGACACTTCGGGCGGGAACGAGTATTCGTCGAACCCTTCCGAGCGGATCAGTTCTCCTGGTTTACCCAGGTGTGACGCAGGATAGGAATTGCGGAAGCGATTGCTATTACGACGATAGTGACCGCAAAGAATTTTACCATACTTCATCACCCTCCCGGTAATTGACTCGCCTTAACTTCTAGTAAGGCGCGAAGGAACCAAGCTCACCCGCCAGCGTCCCTGCTGGTACGGCGTCGCCTTGAAGGTGAAGTTAACGTCCTTAGGTTTCGTTGCCCGTGATCGTAAGGTCGGCAGTCTGCGTGTCATACTTTTCCCAAGTACTGCTGACGAGCATCGGTAAGACCACCTGAATCCCGCGACAAATGCATTTTTACCTGCATACCTCGCCTTTGGCGGTGGAACGGGCGAAATCGTACACCAAAGTTCAAAGACGAATGCAGGAATAGTTCATAAATGAACAAATTGTCATCTTCCCGAAATCGCACGGTAATGTTGCTGCCCTATCGTATTTTGTTAACCCCTCTTGCCACATAAGGTCATTTCACAACCTGGCCACCACTGGCTGAGAGTATCGGAGCATCACGGACTATGCTTGCTGGCCATGCAATTAACGCCGAATTCATCTTGTAATCGATTAATGACAACTTCTTTTTCCGACGACGCAACCGGTTCGGCGAATCGGATCTCACCTAGACACGTGTTCGAGACCAGGATTCTGATTCGTGAGCGGGACGGCAAGAGACTCAGCCTGCCTTGCTGGGTGCGCAATCTCAGCGAAAGCGGTCTGGGGGCGTTCGTCGCTGAGACTCTGGCACTGGACGAGCCGGTGACGCTCGAAATACCGCTGCCGGATTCCGACAAACTGGTCATCCCGGCGAAAGTTGTTCGCGTGCTGGGAACAGAATATGGATTTCAGTTCACGGCGCTGAGTGCTGAGCAGCGGACCGTGATTCGGGCAATGCTGAAAGGACAACCAGCGATCCCGTACTCCGGCATGTGACGACGAGGCGAGAGCGCTCGTGAACCTGCCAGCAACGACCGTCTGGAGTAATAGGGCTCGCGGGAGACACGGCAAGACGAACCGCGAGTTTATTGGCGATCACCAGACTTAAAGGTCGGTTCCCGCCATACCCAGCACCTCCATTCTGATGCCGCAGACGAACGGGAATGGCTCATAGATGAACAAATTGTCATCTATCCGAAAAAGCACGGTAATGTTGCGGTCATATCGTAGTTTGGTAGCTCTCTAACCACGAGGTCATGGCACATTGGTAAGGGTGAGGTAAAGGATGTTGAGGAAGAATTTTCGCTACCGGCAATATGGTGTCCATGACCTCGTGGTTTTTCTGCCCATTACGTTGGCGTTGTCTCTAATGGCTCAGACGGCTGGAATAGGAGGATTGACGGGCCGTCTTATTGATGCGTCTGGCGATGCGGTTGCGAGTGCCACCGTAACGGCAACAAGTGTGGACAATGGCCAGACGCGAAGGACTACAACCGACAGCAACGGCACTTACAAGTTTGACCGACTACCGCCGGGCAAATACCGTCTGAAGTTTGAAGCCGCCGATTTGACGACGCTGGATATTGCTTCCACCACGGTCAAGGCGGGCGAGACCGCCACTCTGGACGGGAAATTGAAGGCATCTGAGCGAAGCGTCGCCAAACCGGCAACAGCGCAACAGGATAATCTGCCGAACGCTCCATCTAGCAGTACAACAGCACCCTCACTTTCAGATCTGGGTCTTTCTCCGGAACAGACCCAGGGAAACGCCCGTGAGCAGGCACTGCTCGATAAGCGAACACACATGCTGAGGATCCATCAGCGGATGGGTTTGATCACAACCATTCCGCTGATTGCCACTGTTGCGACGTCCCTCAATGCCGGCGGCAAGAACACGAGTACGGCTTCTCGAGATTTGCACGCAGCTCTCGGCGGACTGACGGGAGATCTATATGGCATCACCGCGTACTACGCGATTCGCGCGCCCAGGGTGCCTGGAACTGAAACCCACGGGCCCATCCGTTTCCACAAGGCCATGGCCTGGATACATGGCCCCGGAATGATCTTGACGCCCATCCTGGGAATTATGGCTTTCGACGAAAAGAACAAAGGGGAAAAGGTTCATGGCATTGCTTCCGCGCACGGGCCAGTGGCTATCGTGACGGCTGGGGCGTTTGGAGCTGCTCTTCTATCGGTTTCGGTAAAATTCTGAATACAGTTTATGCATAAGAAAGCACTGATTGTTTTCCTGCTCGCAGCGCTGCCGACCTTTGCTGGAGCCGACAGCCAATGGGTTCTTCAACAAAGCACTCTCACTTATCACGTGTCGCACCCGCTGCACCAGACTGAAGGAGTAAGCCACGCAGCGAAAGGCAAGGGCGTTTGCCACGCGGGCCAATGCGAATTCCTGATCGCGGTAGCGGTGAAGTCGTTTGATTCTGGAGACAGCAACCGCGACCTTCACATGGTGCAGGTTACGCGTGGTGCAGAGTTTCCATTGGTGACCGTTCGCACTCGTCTGCCCGAATCGGCTGTCGGGTCGACGACCATCAACGTCGATTTGGAAATTCGGTTTGCTGGCCAGACCGCCGAATATAAGCAGATTCCTTTCAGATTGCAGACGCAAGGCGACGAGGTTCACATCACAGGGACGATCCCGGCCACTCTCTCCGATTTTAAAATCGACCCGCCATCGCTGTTGACGATGGCCGTCAAGAACGAAATGCCAGTGCGCCTTGATATGACGTGGCATCAACAGTGAGCGGGCAAGCGAATCCTCATTCGTCCTTGCTGGGGCATATTTCAGGCAGCTCCGTTCAAAGGATTGGGCCGCGCTCGACGGAGCTTGAACGTTTTAGGAGTTCCCTGCATCCCACCTGGAGGTGTAAAGTTTTGGACTGGCGGGAAGTTCCTATGCGATTGCTGTTGGTCGAAGATGACGTATCCATTCAGCAGTTCTTGAAACGGGCGCTGGGGGAAGCCGGGTATCAGGTGGACGCGGTCGGCACGGCGAAAACCGGGGAAACCATGGCGCTGGAAGGTATTCACGATGCCTTCATCATCGATCTTGGCCTTCCAGACATGGACGGATTGGACTTGATCGCCCGCTGCCGCTCTCAGGGTAGTTCGCCGCCCGTTTTGATTCTTTCTGCACGGCGTTCTGTGGACGAGAGAGTTCGGGGACTGGAACAGGGCGGAGACGACTACCTTACGAAGCCATTCGCCCTGCCTGAACTGCTGGCGAGACTGAGAAATCTCCTGCGCCGATCTTCGGTTCCGCAAACTGAATCCGGACGGCTGCAAGCTGCCGATTTGCAGCTTGACCTGGCACGTCGTGAAGCGCGACGAGGCGATCACTTGCTGCAACTGACTCCGCAAGAGTTTTCTTTGCTGGAATATCTTTGCCGGAACGAAGGTCGAGTTGTGACCCGGACCATGATTCTGGACCATGTCTGGAAGATGAGGATTGACCCCGCAACCAATGTCGTCGATGTTCACATTTATCGTTTGCGCAGCAAGGTGGACCATGACACCCCGCGACCGCTGATTCACACAATTCGTGGTGTTGGATATGTTCTCAAAACTGCCTAAGAATTTACGCGCAACCGCCGCTTGGCGGATTTCGATTTGGACAACTCTGGCGTTCGCGCTCGGAACCGCTGTCGCTTTCTGTATCGTTTATTTACTTGTAGCGCAGGGCGTCCGGGACCGCAGTGACACCTGGCTTACTGGCGAAGCTGAGGTTCTGGCTCAGGTCTCGGCTGATACGCCGAGCGACCACCTGTACAAGCGAATAGTTCGAGAGGTGGCCGAGCTTGCTACTCAAGAAGTACCCGATGAGCGCAATGCCCGAGGGGAAAGGCTAAATGCGGTCTTCTTCTTGGCAACAAACCCTAATAGCAATGAGGGTCCGTTGTGGGTAGGTCCAAGCTCCAAGGATGCTTTTGTCGCAGCGATTCAACGGGCAAAACTGGTTCCGGGACCTCCGCAGTCCATAGCAGTGGAAGGATATCGACAAACGTTTCGAGTCGTTGTGAAGACGCAAAACGGAAAAACTGTTTATCTAGGACTCTCGGATCGTGGCGCAAAGCATCTGCTGCACACATTGGCCCGTCGTTTTTTCATGGTCTGGGGCGGCATGTTCTTGCTCGGTTTTGTCATCTCCTACTGGAGCGCACGTCGTACTCTGCATCGTGTTGAACGAATCACGGAAACCGTGGCGCGAATTGGCACCGAAGATTTAGAAGAAAGGTTGCCTGAACCTGTGAATTCGGATGAGATTTCGCGGTTGGCCAAGACTTTTAATCACATGCTGGACCGACTTCAGTCTTCGGTGAATCAGCTTCGTACCGTTACCGGCAGCATCGCGCACGATCTCAAAAGCCCGGTTACGTTGATTCGTGGGACTCTCGAATCCGCACTGTGCAACGAAGGAAATGAGAAGTGGCGTGACTCGGTTGGGGAAGCCATCGAACACCTGGATCGCCTCTTGCAATTGCTGAACACCACGCTCGATCTTGCCGAGGCAGAGGCCGGCGCGCTTCACATGGATCGCGGTCCAGTTGACTTCTCCGCTATCGTTAAACAACTGGTTGAAATTTACCAACCTGCCATGGCCGAGCGCCATCACGAAGTGACGATTGATCTAGAAAAACATGTGGTTGTAGATGCTGACTCGGCCCTGCTCAATCGTGTGGTGAGCAACTTACTTGAAAACGAATTGACTCACTTGCCACTGGGGTGCCGAGTAAACATTCGTCTACGTTCGCATGATGCTTCAGCAGAACTAGTGATTGAAGATAATGGTCCGGGATTCCCGGTCGATATCGGGAGCCGGGCTTTCGAACGCTTCGTAAAAGGGAAACATTCTCCAGGGCACGGTCTCGGACTTGCCTTCGTGGACGCTGTAGTCCAGGCGCACGGTGGCGCGGTCAGCATTTCCGATCGTGCGGGAGGAGGGGCGGCTATAACCTTATTACTGCCAGTCAGCATCCTGGAAGCGGCATGAGCGTCGATGCCTTCGTTTCGTGCATCACATGCAATGTCTTAGAGACGAGTCCAGCATATGGAGATTGGGAGCGAACAGCATATGCCACCTCTCGATGACTAGAAAAACCGCTTTTCTGACCATTTCGAACTGACAGAATCTTGGCCGTGATGGCGGGGGAACGTGAACAACTGTCATTTTGCCAACACTGTCGGTTCATTCTTAGTTAAGAGCTTAAATACCGGAGGAACCACAATGAAACTGAAAAGTTTAACCCTCTCCCTTGGCGTGGCCGTGCTTCTTTGCATGTCTAGTGCTTTCGCCCAAACCTACAATTTCACGACGATCAATTACCCCGACGACACGTTCACCCAGTTGCTTGGTATCAATGACTCGAACGACATCGCCGGCTATCATGGAACCACCAACAAAGGATTTACCTACGTTCTCGCGACCAAGACCTTCACCAGCGAAAACTATCCGGGCTCGGCGCAGACTCAGGTCATTGGTATCAACGACCCACCTTTCAAGACCTCTGGGTTTTACATCACCACCGGGGGAAAGACGATCGGATTCACCGATTACCTGGGCACTTTCACCAGCGTTGCCTATCCGGGCAAGCCGTTCAACCAATTGCTCAGCCAGAACGACTTTGGTCAAGCCGCTGGTTACTACAGCACCACGGTCAGCGGCAGCGGACCCGATACGCCCTATGTCTATGACGAGGTCGGGGGCGTTTTCGAGAGTTTCGATATTCCCGGATCGGTCAGCGCGCAGGCTACTGGAATCAATAACGCCAGCGACGTTTGCGGGTTCTACGTTGACAATGGCGGCGTCAGTCACGGTTGGCTCCTGGTCCAGGGAAAGCTCACCGTCCTCAACTACCCCGAGTCCGCCGGAACTTCGCCCGGGGGATTGAACGCCAAGTCTGTGGTTGGTTTTTGGAACGACACTTCTGGCAACACCCACGGCTTCGTGTACAACATTGCCAGCGGCAAATTCACGTCGGTCGACGATCCGGACGGGATCAGCGAGACAGTCGTGAACGGGATCAACGCCAAGGGCGACCTGGTTGGCTTCTACGGTCCGGCAGCTTGCAACGGCGCAGTTTGCCACGGATTTGTCGCGACCGTAGAGTAACGTTCAATAACAAACGTTAAATAACACAAGGCGCGAGCATGGGAGTCTTGAAACCTACAGACTCCCACTCACTTGATCTATAGGAAAATCGAAAATCCAATTTCAACAACCTGATAATCGCAGACGAGAAATGTCCGCTCCGCACGGAGTTAGGCGTTCACTTCGCCGGAAACATTCGGTGCAGCGACAGGTTCATGCGCATCTTGCGCGTCCGGATTCGTGGGTCGAGCTCGGCGACCGAAGAAAGCTTCTCGTACCAGTCTAAGAATGGTCTGGCGGTTTTGAGCAAGAACCTTTAGCCACGGCATTTTTCCCATCATTGGGAAATATATCCCACGAAAACATAGACGCGCGAGGAAGATGTTGATTCGATGGCCGAGAGGTTGGTCATCGAGCGACTCGACCGCTTGAGCTAGCGCTTCTGGGCTATAGGCTTGCTCCCAGCCGTATCTCACTTCGGCATGAGCTTCTTCAATGGTCATCCTAAGTGGCGTGTGAGCCATCGCAAACGGGATAAACTCTTGCCAGTGCTTGGGGCGCGTGAGCCGACCCGAGGTTTTCAAGCGCTGGTAAAGCGGGGTTGAAGGTAAGGGAGTCAGCAAACCGAAAATGGGCAGACCCGGGGGCCAGGTTCGGATCTGCGTCAGCGTGCGCTCGGCCACGCCGGCAGTATCGTTGTCCATACCAAAAATAAATGATGTTATTGCGTAGACGTTGCGTTGCGCGAGGCGTTCGAGCACGGCGGCATACTCACTGGGTTTATTGAATCCCTTGTTCATGTCTTTGAGATTGGTCGGATCAATGGATTCCATGCCGATGAAGATCCACTTGCCCCCGGAAGCGGCGATCAGGTCGACGAGTTCTTCGTCGCGCAACAGATTGGCGCTGATCTGGGCCACCCAGTGGATCTGGGCTTTGGCAGCGATGATGTCGCGCAGCAATGATTTGGTTCGCTTAACATTGATGGCGAAATTATCGTCGATGAAAAAGACCGCCATCTGGCCCTTCTCTTTCCGAGCGCGAGCTTTCAGCAGCAGAAGTTCGTTGACAACACTTTCGTTGGTGCGAAAACGAATGGAATCACCGAAGAAACCGGTGACCGTGCAAAACTCGCAGCCGTAGGGACAACCACGCCCGGACTCGACGGGGACGATGCGAAAAGTTCCCCAGCCTTCACCAACTTTCTGGAGCAGCGTGGTCGCGGACTTTGGAACAAGGTTGAACTGTTCGAGGTTGATTGAATCCCAGGGAATCACGGGATATTGCTTCAATGAAGGTTTACGCTCTTTACCGGTGCCATCCACCGGCGCATAAATGTCTTTGAGCTTTCCGCGAGCGGCATCGTTCACAATCTCCGGCCAGGTTTCATCGGCTTCTCCCAGGGCCACAGCATCGGCGTGGCGTAGCCCGCCGTCGCGACCGAGTGCCTCGTCGGCCAGTTCGGTGACGTGAGGACCACCCATGACGACCGGAACCCCAGTGGCGCGAATGGCATCGGCGATGCGATACGCCTTGGCAATCATGCGGGTCATGGCACCGATGCCGACCAGTCCGACGTTCTGTTCGCGAACGTACTGTGCGATCTGAAGTTCGTCCATCGGCTGAGCGTTGCCATCAATCAGAAGCACTTCATGGTCGGGCGGGGTCAGGGCTTTGAGCAAAAACATCCAAAGGTGAGGCATGAAGTTGCGAGTCACACCGTTATCGGGGCTGTAAAGCAGGATCCTCATTACAGTTCCTTGCTTGAATCGTCTAGGATTCACCGCGCGCGGTCGTCGCTAGCGATGCCGGTCTCGCGATGTTTGTTCTTAAACCACGAATAAGTCTGTAGCGATTCGGACTTGTTCGTCGCACAGTCCTTCGTCCTTTCTGTTCTCCATCACTCCGGCGCCAACCTAAAGGCGTCAAAAATTCAGTGCCTAAACAATCTGTTGCGCACGTCCGGCCAGAATTCTTTTGTAACGTTGAAGAACGTATCCAGGGCTATTTGCTGTCCCCACTTGTTTGCCGTATTTCCGTATGATCGATCTGCGGCCGGATAGTAAAGGTTAGAAATGCCTGCGGCTACAGCATTTCCGGCCAGCTCCGATGTATTGAAATGGTTGCGGCCGTCATCCCCGCGAGTGATAAATTCCCAGCTTATGGCATACCCAGTTCGCTTCCAGAAGCCACCTGTACCTTTTACGAAATAGCGAGGGTCCTGATGAAGAACAACTGGAAATAGCCCCTCGGTCATGATGTTGCCGATTGCTTGATCTGAGAATGCCCCTCCGTAGTATTTGCCAAACCCCTGCGCTCCTGTGCCGAACGAACCGTACTGCTTTTGCACCATGGACATCCCAGCAAAAATGCCAGCCACTAAGAAGGCCGATGGATCGAAAGAGTCGTCTAACGAAACTTTCATCTTCTCGGCGGGTGTCAGCGACTTGCTGTCCGACGAATTTTCGTCTGAGCGATAGTTTGGGATGATCCAGAAAATGTGATTCTTACTCGGTTCATCCTGTTGAGCGTGCTGTATAGGTTTTAACGAACCCGATTGAGTTTGACTTACGCTTGGAGCATCCGGCTTGGCCGACGTTTCTTGACCAATAACTACCGTGCCTGCAAACAAGAAGCTAAAGATCAGTACACGAAATACCATCGGAACCAACGAACACGCCGGCAGCCTCCGCATACTATGGTGGATGCGAGTTGGTGTGCCTCAAAATGGAACATGAACAATTTGTCATCTGTTTGCCACGCCGAATTCATGACGCAGTTGATAATCTTCTTCATGGGTCGTTGTGACTCTCATCCGTCGATCGTTTACCGACATCTGGCAATCGTGTTTCCGATTTTAATCTTGATCTTGGCTGCACCTGTCGCCCGTGCGCAAGACAACTACGAAATTCAGGTGTACGGATCTGATCTAGTCGATCCCGGCCACACCATGGTCGAACTCCATAGCAATTTCACGATCGACGGTTCGAAGACAAGCATGGACGGGGTCTACCCTACCGATCATGCCGAGCATGAAACGGTGGAGATCACTCATGGCTTTGATGACTGGTTCGAGTGTGGCTTTTACATATTCACTTCGATAACCGCGCGGGCCAGAATTGGCAGTGGGTGGGGGATCACATTCGACCGCGTGTCGCGGTCCCGAAGAAATGGCACTGGCTGGTCGGGGTGAGCCTCTCGAATGAAATCGGATACCAGTGGCGGCAATACTCCGTGGACACGTGGACTTGGGAAATCCGTCCCATCTTGGACCAAAAGGTGGGCCGATGGTATTGGGCCTTGAACCCCACGCTGGACAGGTCTTTCCACGGCGAAAGTGTGAACAAAGGCGTTATCTTCTCGCCAAATTTCAAGTTTAGTTACGATTTCACGCCGAAAATTGCTGGAGGCCTGGAATATTACGGTTCGGTCGGCCCAGTAACCGGATTCGATGCGCTCTCACAACAACAGCATCAGATTTTCCCTGCAATCGATCTGAACGTCGCTCCACAGTGAGAGATCAATTTCGGACTCGGCGTGGGCCTCACCGGTGCGACCGACCACCTGATTGCCAAAGTGATTCTGGGTTATCGTTTCAATTTTTGATCAAAGAACGGAGCACCGCAACTCCGCACTAGGAACAGCATGGAACGCAGAAACTTTCTTGCACTGCTCGGAACCACAGCTTGCGTTGAGATGGCGCGGCGTATCGGCTTGGCGCGTGATTTTGTGGAGGTTTTGTATCGCAGCAGCAAACTTTGCAGGTTCAGAACTATGCTGCAGCCAAACGTTCGAGTACTTCAGCGGAATTTCCGCTATTGCCCGTTCGCTCGTCGAATAAGAGTCGTCTCAACGTTCTTAGATCATTGAGAATCCTGCGGCTTTGATTCAGATGAACGCGGAGCTTGTCTACGTTGTAGGCGGCGATTCCTTTCGCCGTCTTAATTGGGAGCTATGCAATCCGCCTTCTTCGTCTACGAATCTCCTCGCTGGGTCATGATTCTCCGCGACCGTTGCACCCAGAACCACTAGAAGCGGCTGGTAGAGATCAGGATGCTTCCGCAACCCTGAATTGTGATTCTCGTCACATCCTTTCCGCAAGCGGGAAGTTAACATTTGGTTCTAATGTCGTCGCTGCTGGTCATCGACGATCACACCTGCGGATCACGAACTCTCGTGAGAACTCTGAGGTCACTTGGGTACAAAGTTGAAGTTGCTTTAGACCAGCAGGACGCAATTGACCTATCTCGGTTGTGCGCAGCAGACGCCGTGATCATGGATTGCCTTCCTGAAGTGGACGGGAGAACGATAGCCCCAATCCTGCGACACATAAACCCAGATACCCCCATCGTCATGATTTCGGGATACTGTGGATTGCCGTGCGACCGACTGAGGTTTGCCGACGCCTGCGTGCAGAAAGGAAATGTTGCTACTCTGCTGGAAACCCTGCGTATGGTGCTCTGTTCGCGAGGCTATGGACTCTGCCGATCCCTGGTTGCTTAGAACCAACCACTACGGGGCTGTCGTTTTCGATCGTCCAGCACACGGGTTAGCGTCAAGGGGGAACTGCCCTTTCAGCACACCATGCCATCTGCAGCGGGCTACTTTGCGTTTTTTCAGAATGAGCCGGCCGGTCGCTGATGAGCAGTATCACATCGGGACTATACGATGCAAAGTATCGTAGCCAAGGATACAAAGCGTGTCTAAAACCTCAACTCATGGTTAGACCCCTCAATACGAGAGACGAGCGGGAGTTGCGCGATGCGCATTTCGCCATGCGTCTTTCCCTGATTGTTGGCTTGGCAATGCTGATCGGCAAAACTACAGTCTATTTCTTAACCCATTCGGCTGCCATTTTTTCCGACGCAGCCGAGTCGGTCGTTCACGTAATCGCGGTGGGATTTGCGTGGTTCAGTCTTCGCCTCAGCACCAGATCAGCTTCCCCGCAATTTCTTTACGGTTACGAGCGGATCACTTTCTTCTCCGCTGGATTTGAAGGCGCAATGATCGTGGTCGCTGCGGTCGCAATTGTCTATGAATCGATCCGAAAGTGGCTGGCCGGGCTACGGCTGGAGCACCTGGGAGCAGGAACAGCACTGATCCTGCTGGCTGGAATATGCAATGCGGGTCTTGGCTGCTACCTCCTCCGAGTCGGCCGACGGACCAATTCGCTGATCCTCGAAGCCGATGGCAAGCACGTTTTAACCGATAGCTGGACGAGCTTCGGCGTTGTGGGAGGGTTGGGGCTGGTGCTACTGACCCACTGGAAACCGTTCGATCCGCTAGTGGCCATCGCGGTCGCGGCAAACATTCTCTGGTCGGGAGGACGCTTGGTCTGGCACTCGGCCGTCGGACTGATGGATTATTCTGATCCTGAAGCTGGCCGGAAGATTCGCGAGAAATTGGATATGATTTGCTCCGAATTGGCTATTCAATACCATGGCGTTCGCTTTCGAACTACTGGCTACCGACAAATCATTGAAATACACCTGTTATTCCCTCGCCTCACATCAGTCAGCGAGGCCCACCGCTTGGCGACAATTCTGGAAGAACGTCTGCCGGCCGAACTGGGAATGCCAGCGGAAGTCATGACTCACCTGGAGTCTTTAGAAGATCACGCCGACATCCACCACGAGCAACACTACACCGGGAAACCTGAGTAGCCCGGTGCCATTCTCAGTTCGTCTTCAGTGGGCGGCAAGAGCGCGAGATTCAAAACGGCCCCGGTTGGGAGCCGAGCCCACACGTCATCAAATCCACTACCAGTCCAGAGACCGTTGGCCAGCGAGGCGCTGACCCAAAAATAACAAGGCCAAGCTGACCGGCCCTACTTCTGTGCATAGACAATTCCGGATGCACGATAGGGAGGATCGGATACCATTCGTATATAAGAAATCAGCGCTTCGATCTCTGTCTTGCTGAGAGTATAGCCGTACGGGGGCATCAATGAGGACTTGTTGAGCGCTGGTCCACCGTGACTGATGATGGCGATCAGGTCGGCGTCACTCATTTTATTTAGGGTTTCGCCCTCGGTGAACGGGTGCGGTCTGGTCGCAAGATTGTCGTAATTGGAAACACGCTCCGGCGTGGATTCCGTGTCGTGGCAGCGCGCGCAATATGTGTTGTCGAGCTGGTACCCCACCTGTTGTTGATATCCCAAGGCAATTTCGTCGGTCTTCAGTTCGATTAATTTCTCAGCTTTGGTAAAGGTGTGGGCGGTAAGTAGATATCGGCCAGCCATGCTGCCCAGAGCGACGTTCGTGCTGAGCTGTCCGCTGGAGTCGGTTAGGCCGCTCGGAGGGTCAAAGCTGACGTCTGCGGGCCCGTTGAACCCGACTAGCGCCCCGGTGACGGCTGTTCCGTGTTCATCGTTGACCTGCACAACCAGGGGCTGAGCCAGGACCGTGTCAGTCGCACCGATCTGTTTGCCCCCACTTGACTCTACCAGTGCGGCGCCAAAGGCGGTGGGCTTCAGGGTGGCGGCTGGTCCGGGCTTGCTGGTACACGCTGCGGTTACGAGAAGGAGAGAGAGGGCGCAGAAAATCAGCCAGTGTCTGGTCATTTTTATTTCTTCGCCTCCTGTTTGCTGGAGCCCTTTTGCGTCATCAGGAATGCGGTCAGGGCGCGGGCATCTTCGTCGTTCATATTGCGATTCGGTTCGATGGTGCCGGGCCGCAAAGTTTGTGGGTTCTTGAGCCAGTAAAAGATCCAGGCGGCATTCAGACGCGAGCCTACTTGCGTGAGCGTCGGACCGACGTATCCTTTGTCTACCTTGGAGTCGACAATGTGGCAGGACTGGCACGCATATTTGGAATAGAAAAGCTGCCTGCCCTGCTCCACTTGGGCCGACGGATAACCGCTAAGGGGCATTGAGTCGCGCTCGAATGCAGGGGTCTGGTAGACGGTCATCATGTAGTCGGTGAGCTCTGCGGCGTCGCTATCCGAGAGGTTGAACTTGGGCATGCGGCGGATGAGGGCTGGTCGCAGCGTGCCTGGATTTTTCAGAAATGCCAGCAGCCATTGCCGCTGTACCGAACTGCCTTCCCAGGTCAGGTTGGGAGCCAGGTCTCCGCCGCGTCCGTTAATGGCGTGGCAACTGAAGCAGGCCAGGTCCGCCATTAGTTGCCCGGCTTTGCCGGCTGGTTGGTAACTCGAAGCCGGTTTCGCGGGTACGGTCAGTGCCATGGGCAAGTCATGCACGCGGTCTGTGAGTGCGAGCAGCGCTGTCGTTAAGGCATCGATCTGCGCAGGGGCGAGGGTGAACTGCGGCATCTTCAGCGCCGATCCAAAAGAGCGTGGTTGCCGAATCTTGGCGGCAATGTAGTCCGGTATTGCATGTGTCATTCCGGGCAGAAAGATAATCTGCGTCAGCGGCTTGCTTCCGATGCGAGTCAATTCCGGAGCGAAGTTCTCCGGTTTCTTGATGCCGTTGATCTCATGACATGCAGCGCAGCCGTACTCGGTTACCAGATGTTTGCCATGCGCAATCTGCTCGGGAGTGGCTGGGTCGAGATGCACGTTGGCCAGCAGATCCGAGTCAGTCTTGTTTCCGAGGTAAGCAGTCAGCAGAGAGAGCTGCAGCTCGTTGAAACGGAAATGCGGCATTGCCGTTCCCGGATCGTAAACGCGTGGGTTGCGTAACCACGCACGTAACCATTCGAGCTTGACCTTATTGCCGACCCGAGTCAGTTCCGGACCTATATCGCCGCCCATGACATTCCCGGCAGCGTTCTGCACGGCATGGCAGGAAGCGCAGAATGACTCGCCGTACAAGCTGGCGCCAGCGGCGGGATCAAGCGCCTTCTGATCTTTCTCGGCAGAAGAAGCGGGCGCCGCGTCTCCTGCGACCGGAGCGCTGTTGGCGATCAGGAAGGCGGAGATATCGCGGGCGTCCGGGTCGCTCAACTTGAAATTGGGCATGGTCGCGGTGACGGCGTACGCCTGAGGATCTTTCAACCATGCATAAATCCATTCTCGTGTGGTCTTGTCGGCGACATGCTCGAGCGAAGGTGGATCGTCTGTCGGCTGCATCGCACTGCCATCTGGGAGTTTGATGGTGTGACAGTGCACACATCCGTATCGCGCCAACAGATTGCGGCCCAAATTCAGTTGCGGTGTGCCGGTCAAGGGAGCGCGATGGCATTGTCCGCATGAAGACTGGACATAGCGCGCCGGCAAGATGGGTTGCTCCCATGCCAACGTGCTGCTGTGAGCTTCTTCGACGGTGGTCGCAGGACCTTGGCCGCGATGACACATTACGCAACCGAACTGGTCAAGCGTGTGCGGGATAACCGGATGGCGACGAAACGGCTGTATGCCAACGTCGGACAGACTAGCTTCTTTCAGTCCCACGTGGCATGTGGTGCAGCGATCTACAACTCCGAATTCGGGCAGCCAGATCTGCTGGATGCCGGAGTGTCCATTGAAGTGGCGCTGCAGGGTCACGGCGTCTCCCCTGGCTCCAATCAAGGATAGATACTGTTTTTGGTAGTGACGCCATTCGCTGAAGTGATTCTTGGCGGGCGCAATGGCGAGGAAGATCAATAACAGCAGGCTGACCACGCCGAAAGCACGAACCGGATGGCCGAACAATGTCTGCCACCAGGAAGATAACGTGTTCTTCGGTAGTTGCGACGATGGCTGCACGTCAGCCCCTCCAGGGCAACACCCAGGACCAACCCGGGCCGCGAAAGAAAGTACCAACTGCCGTTAATACCGCAAGTTCGAAAAGAAACCAGGTCATGATCCAGAAAGAGAGCGGCCTGGCAGCGAGTCCACGCCGGAAGGCTGAGTTAGACTGCGGAGAACTTCGTGCCGCTAGCGCTATGAATCCCACGACGATCAACGTAGGCACGAGCCCAACGTAGACACCGAAGAACAAGAGGAACAGGCAAAGCGCCGCTGCAGCCACGTAGAAAATTAGGATGCGCCGCTTGCGATCCTTCAGGAAAACGCCTTCGGCCTCGATGTTGATGTTGAAGTACGGAATTACAACCAGCGCCATCACGACTAGCCCCGGCACCAGGACACCGGCGACTACGGGAGGAAAGTAGTGCAGCATTTCCTGCAAGCCGAGGAAGTACCAGGGCGCCTTGGCTGGATTCGGCGTGTGCGAAGGATCGGCAAGACCCTCTAGCGGTGCGTTGAACAACAAAGCGATACCAACGAGCGCAATCGCAAGCACTTCGACGGCGACGATGGCTCGGAACAGGACTTCCGGATATGTCTGTATCTGGTCTTCGTCAGTAACTCTGACCTGTGCCGAGGTTCGCCGGGTGACGAAGACAACCCGCGTGGGCGACTTGCGGGCATTCGAGTCCATACCGGCGATGAAATCTTTGGGTTCGCTCATGTTGACTGGACTCCTTTCGTAGCCGTAGCCAAGGTTTTTGCCTCCACCGTTTTTTGCTCGCTCTGGTGGGAATAGAGGCCGCCATCTTTTCGAATGCGCCAGAAATGGACCGCGATAAAAAGCATCGCCACCAGGGGCAAAATCATGCAATGCAGAACGTAGAAACGCAGCAGGGCGTTGGCGTTGACCATGTTGCCTCCGAGCATGAGGAAGTGAATCTTGTTTCCCACTAACGGCACGGCGGAAGCGATATTGGAACCCACAGTGATCGCCCAGTAGGCTAACTGATCCCACGGTAGAAGATATCCCGTGTAGCTAAGAAAGAGCGTAATCAGGAGCAGGATGACTCCAATAACCCAATTGAACTCGCGCGGCGCTCTATAAGCGCCACGGTAAAACACCTTGAACATGTGCGCGAACACCAGGAACACCATGGCGTGCGCCGACCAGCGGTGCAGGTTGCGCAAAAACAGGCCAGAGGAAACCACAAACTGCAAATCCTTCATATCGGCATAAGCCTGCGGCACCGATGGATGGTAATAAAACATCAGCGGGATGCCGGTGCTGACCAGGATAAGAAAGGTTCCAAAGGTGAGAGTACCCAGATACCATGTCGCGCTGAAGCTGAGCATTCGTCTCCGCACCTTGGTGGAAAAAAGGTGCAGAAACACGTTCTGCTGTACAGCGAGTGCCCGGTGCAGAGTGCTCGATCCGGTTCCACTGCGGAATACCGAGCGCCATACCCGCGTGCCGCGCAACTCGTCGAAATAGTTCGTGATAGTTTTCGCCACGCTTACACCCTCACAAACTGCATGGGACGAATGGTGATGGAGCGGTCCACCATCAGATCGCCCTCATCGCTGATCCAGGTCTGCAACCACGGAAGCGGCCTGGGCGCGGGTCCCTCAATCTTCTCGCCCGGGGTTTTGCCGGGCTCCAGGACATAAAACTTGCTGCCATGGCAAGGGCAAGCGATGATGCCCAACTCAGGTTTCCACGCCGTCAGGCACCCCAGGTGTGTGCAAACGGCGCTCAGCGAGAAAAATCCCTCCTGGGCGTGGATCAGATAAATCCCAGAGCTCACGTCCAACGTCACGGAGTCGACCGCATAATTCTCGGGTCTGCCCGCATTCACAATCGGAGATGGCTCAAACAAAACATTGGGCGACAGAAATTGGTACGCGAACGCCGCGGTGCCGGCAGCAGCGATACTCAACGAGCCCACTCCGAGCTTTACGAAAAAGTCGCGGCGATTGAAGTCACTTCCTACGCCACCCTTCGCGCCACCTTCAGCCGGCAATGTTTTCTTTTCGTCGGACATTGGTTTTTCCTCGCAACTACGCCTCGCTTATTTCGAGCCTCCCACCATCGCGGGTGAACTTGCTCGGAGTGGTCCATCGATCGCTTCTACAGAAATCAATCCCGTAGGCTCTGCCGAGACCAGGTTGTAGGACTCCATGGTGATGGTGCCGACCGGGCAGCGCGCGGCGCAGAGCCCGCAGCGAATGCAACGGGTCTCATCCTTCAACATGGCTGACCCCGTGATGATGCCAAGTTCGTCAGCCGCTACTTCATCGAGCTCAACGCCAAACAATTCCTTATGCTCGTTAATCTGCTTGATGGTTTCTGGCTCGAACTCAATCCGATCCACAGAGACGAGCGACAGGCACTTTTCCGGGCATACATCCACGCAACCGCCGCACAGGATGCACATGCTCCCATCTTCAGGGACGCCTTCGAAGACCGTGTTCACCCAGCAGTGCAGGCACCGCTGCGCCTCTTCCATCGCGGACTGAGCGTCGTAGCCGATTTCAACTTCAGTCACGCCCGTGCGGCGCTCGATCGGCAACATTGGAATGGGAGGTCGCGCCAGGTCCAATAACTCCAGCGGCATGCTGTGGCGCTTCAGCACTTCGATTTCGATAATTGGTTCGGGGTGCTTCTCGGTCAGCAGAAACTCATCGATCCCGACCGCGGCATGCCGGCCGCGAGCCACGCTGTCAATGGATGCAGTCCCGCTGGACACGCGTGGACTAACGGTGCTGTCGCCAACATCGGCTCCGGCGGCTGCTTGACGCGATCGGTGCAAACGCAGGAACTCATCGATGCCCATCGCGGCGCGTTTGCCGTCCGCCACGCTATCTATGATCAGTCGCGGGCCGAACACGCAGTCGCCACCGGCAAAGATACCGTTCGCTGAAGTCATCAAAGTCTGCGGGTTAACCGCAATCAGCCTGCGAGGAGACAGTTCCACTCCGTCTTCGGGTTTCAGGAAGTCGAGATTCGGAGCCTGGCCGACGGCCATGATAACGGTGTCACACTCCAGTTGCGTTTCGCTGCCCTCATAAAAGGCTGGATTGAAGCGCTTGTTCTGATCGAAAACATATTTTGTCTTGAGCGCTTCCAATGCGACAACTTTGCCGTTTTCACCCAGTATGCATTTGGGGCCCAGGCCGGGATGCATAACGATGCCTTCGGTTTCGGCCTCCTCAATCTCTTCGAGCGCCGCCGGCATCTCTTCGCGTTTTTCCAGGCAGACGAGGTGAACTTCCTGTGCTCCCAGGCGCAGGGCAGAGAGAGATACGTCCACCATTTCTTTCGTAGCAACGGCGCTTACATTCTCTTGCGACGGTTCCAGGTCTTCCACTCCAGCCACATGCTGCCGGACCACTTCGCGCGCCGCCGAACGCGCCACGTCCATGGCTACGTTGCCGCCGCCGATCACAATTACCTTTTTGCCGATCGTGAACTTGTAGCCGAGATTTACGTTGAGAAGGAAGTCGATGCCCTTGTAAACCCCATCCAGGTCAACTCCGGGGATGGTGAGATCGCGGCTGCGATGCGCGCCCACTGCGATCAGTACCGCATCGAAGCCCTGGTAGCGCAGCTCGGAGATCGTGAAATCCCTTCCAGCCGCTTGATTGAGCTTGAGCGTAATGTCGCCGGTTTCGAGAATCTCCCGGACTTGCGCTTCCACCACATCGCGAGGCAAGCGGTATTCGGGGATGCCGAGATAAAGCATTCCTCCCGCAACCGGAGCAGCTTCGAAAATCGTGACGGAATAACCCATCAGCGCCAGATCATGCGCCGCGGAAAGTCCGACCGGGCCGCCTCCGACTACAGCAACCTTGAACGGCAGTTGGCTCTGAGCCTTCCCCGCATAGACATTGACGGGGCGCTTCGACTCAGGTCCATGCCGCTCGGTCAAGAAACGTTTGAGCGCGCGGATTGCGATCGGACGATCGATTTCTCCACGACGGCAGGCGCTTTCACAAGGATGAGCACAAACGCGCCCGCAGATGCTCGCTAGGGGGTTGGGGTCGCGGGCAATTTTGTATGCTTCCTCAAATCGCCCTTCGCCAATGAGCGCAACGTACCGGCCCGCGTTGGTGTGAGCAGGACAAGCCATCATGCAGGGAAAATTGGTGTTTAACCAATCCCTGTCAACTTTCTTGTCTTTGAACCGTTTCAGCAAGTTGGCAAGCCCCTGAGCGTTGTCCTTGACGGAAGCATTCTCAAAGCAAAATTGGGGCGGACGTCGGTGCCCGCTCCTACGTTTGTTATTTGCTCAATGTGAAATCCGCTTTAGTGTCGCCCGATACGGTCACGGGCTTAGACTGATTCTTCGCGCCTTCATGCCACGCGGTTACGGTGTAACTGCCGTCGGGAACGTCTTTGATTTTGTAACTGCCGCTGTCATCGCTTTCGGCAAAATAAGGAGTAGGGCTGACGATGATATATCCCTCCATTTCCGGATGCACATTGCAGAGCAGCGGAACCACGCCCACCTTATCGAATGTATACGGACGCTTTTCACCCTTCGGCCAAGTCCCGAGATTGTGCCCTGCTTTCTTGTCGCCGGAGATGGAGGACCAGAAGACGTTGTGCTGCACGTTGTCGCTATTCAGGAACTCAACGGTTGTGCCCACTTGCACCGCCATAATATGCGGCGCAAAGACCAGTCCCTTTTGATCCATGACGGGGTGATCTTTGGGAGCAGGAAAAGTTTTGCCCGCAATGGCGTCAACATAGACCACCGACTTTCCCCCCTTCATTCCAGTAACTTTTCCCTCGATGTCTCCAGCCCACGCTGTGCTGCCTAGGCTGGCTATCAGTACCCCCAACATGAATCCCTTGTGCCTCATTGCGTTTTCTCCTTTATGGATTTGTGACTGGTAATGGCTAAAGATGCGTGTCAGAACAGGAATTTCGCATCCAGGTAAATCGTGTTGTTGGCGCTCGCGTTGCGACCCGAGCCATCGTAATTGTTTGACCCACCATTGAAGCGGGTATATCCGGTGTATTGGAAGGCAAGCTGCAAATTCTGCCACGGCCAAACCGAGAAGTTTCCGATGTATCCGGCGCTTCTCGGGTCACCATTCGCACTGCCCGTGATCGGAGCCACCGCATACAGCGTGGTATCGACCGTGCCCGAAGTAATGAACCAACCGAAAGTGCCCGTATAGCGATTGCCGAGATGGTATTCGGCGTCAGGCATAAAAGTGTTGAGATGGTGTCCGCCCGGCGATGCCAACGGACCCGGAGGGGATGGCACGCTGGCGCTGAATGCCAAATTAGAATTTTCGCGGATATACGTGCCGCGCAGCGATAGCACGTCTTTCCGGAATAGTGTCCGATCATATTGCGTGTCCACCGCCCAATCCGTGTACGCATCATAGGTGTCACTTGTCCCATCATTTAACCCGTTGTTGGTACTCTTCATGTGTATTCCATAGCTTCCGATCTCAAATTGCGTGGTCCCGGTCGATTCCTGCCAAGCCACGCGCCAGTAGGGTGCAACCCCCACTATGTTGTGCGTGTAACCAACTCCCGTATTCGGCTGAGGACCTCCCACGTGGTCCGAGCGATAAAGCTCCATGTTCAGATACAGGTGACTGTTCCACATCGCATAGCCACCAAATCCTGCAACGTCCTGCGCCAGAGGACCATTAATGATGGGAGTGGCGGCGGGTGTGGGGGCAACATTGCTGGCGACCCACGGGTAACCCCATGCCGGCGTATCGTTCCACAAGTCCTCGACGGTCGGATTGTTATTGAGATCCAGGCCGTAAACCAATTCCTTGCCGCTCAGAGTCGTCTTATTCGCGTAGCGAATATCTGTATTGTCGCTGGTGAAATGGTCGTCTTGGGTTTCGTACGTCACTTGAAAAAAGCTGCCAACGTGGCTGGTCCATGCCCCAGCCAGGAAGAGCGACACATCTTGAGGAAATTGAAAATTGCCGTTCTGGGTCTGCGGCACCGGTGAATTGGTTGCAGTAAATGAGGTCTCAAACATTACGGAAAGGGGCAACGAAGCGAGAAGATCAAGCGCTGCATGCGTCTTTTTTCCCTCCAACGTCACGGTTTTGGTCTGGTCCCCCCTATCCACGTAACCGAGCAGTTTAAATCTTCGTCCGGCAGGGTTAAGTTCCGGAGGCGTATAGTGGCATCCACTGCACGCCAAGCCTGTTTGCCGCGCGTAGCTTGGTACCGCAAACGCGCTCGGCGGATTCAATGCGGCGGCGAGAAACAACAAAACCATGATGGAGGTTGCCACAAGCAACGAGACCGCCGCTTTTCTTATCTGAAATCTCATTTTTTCTCCGAAATTAGAGCTGTTATATGATCGCGTTGTGCCGTATCGGCCTGAGAAGCCAGAACACAAAAATAGAACCGCTTCCTGTCAGCGCTATGAGCTTGCCGACGAAAGCAACTTATTCAGTCCACTTTGTAACAATGATTTGGAGAATCTAGGGGCCGCGTGGAAGTTTTGCAGCGTACGGCGTCACTCCTGCCTGTGATCGCAATCACATTTTCGAAAATGCTATTCCTCCGGCGCCGAGCAACCTGCGGTGGAGCCAGTTCGCAGCCGCTCACCATATCCGGCTAACGATGGGTAGTCTGCAACCGCGGTTGTAGCAGATGTTCGGACCTAGCCCTGAGGAGACCGTGCAACGCTTTGCGAACGATGACAGGGGCAACCCAAGGCAGTTCGATACTGCTAACGACAATGCGTTTACTCTTTTGGCCGCGCAATGTTTTTAGGTTCCGTTGATGGTGGTACTCATAACCCCTGGTCGAGGCAGGCGAGCCGTCTTCGAGTTGTCAAAAGCCTAGGTGGATAGTGCAAATGTAGCCTTCGAGAATCAGGTGTTTGCTGACGGGTTTTTCCGTCCGATTCTGCGGCTCGGAATCAGTGACTTGCAGGTGCGACCGGAGAGACCTTTTCTGAACGCGGCTCGATTGCTTTGTAAAGAGTGCCGATACCGACGCCGAGCTTTTCTGAGATGGAGCGCCAGGAAGCCGGAAGCGCGAAGGGCTGCGATCCTGACAGCATCCACAACAATGCGCGGTCGCCCAAGGCGGTTGCCTTTGGCACGGGCGTGTCGCAGGCCAGCCTACACACGTTCCTGGATCAACGCTCGCTCGAACTCGGCCATCGCGGCGATGATCTGAAACATGAGCCTGCCCGAAGGCGTGGCCAAGTCTAAGTGTCCCTCAAACTTGACAAACGCGACACCGACGGCATCGAGTTCCGCTAATGCGTTGACCAGATGCTTGAGCGACCTTCCGAAAGCCAGCAGGCTTCAAGACGCGATCAACCGGACATCGTTCGTGCCCTTGGGCGGGGATGCTGCACTCGCGCGGAGTACGGCGGCAGATCAGTTTTCGACGACAACGTCACCGGCGGCGATCGCCGCAAAGTTGTCGCGCAATTTTGTCTCGTCGTTTCGGCAGACTCGCGTTTTGTCCGCAGGAACGATCGAACCTTGCGGGTCGCGCATCCGCTCAGCGATAAAGCCATCGGCTGTAAGCAGCGTTCCTTCGTCGTTCGTCACCCGGAATACCAGCTTCTGAAAGTCCACGATGATCTGCCCACGGCTGAGAATTTCATTCCGCAGCGGACTCGTACGCGCGATATCGTTCCTTGACAGTGCCCGGTCTGTCTCGATCTCCATGAGCTTCCGCTCGAATAAGCTGGGTCTCTGAACAATGTTGTCGTCCATGGGGCCTCCGATCGCGCTAAGTTAGCACGAACAGAAGTGGATGGGTCGTACTAAGAGGGTGACGTCTTCGATCAGTCGAAAAGTTGTGGCGATCGCTGCTGGCAAATGGACCGGCGCGGAGCATTCGGGGTCGTCATTGGCAACCAGGTTGACGCGGGTGCTCACCGGGTATCGCTCCATGAGCTTAGACTCGAACGGATGGAGTGGCCCCACGGTGGTCGCGGCATCCTGTAAGGGTGGCTCAAGCCAGCAACCTGCGCGCATCCAGCCCATCAATTTCGCGGTGGCCACGTCCGGATTACTATGCCGCAGGCAGGTATCGAAGATGAGAGTCAACGTCAGCGCGCAATCCACCAGCATCGCCCACCCGCAGATGGCCATCGTTGAAAATGCGCGACCGACGCGGCGCGGCATGTTGCATCCCATCTTGGGGCGCGTCTCGCGGACGTGCATCAGAGCTGCCGCCGAGAACAGTGGACCCCGTCACAGGACGTGCTCGTCTAGCTGGTGCGCCTGCGAGTGCCATAGGGCCGGACGCTAGAACTGCGCGGGCGCAGCCGAGTATGCCCCGGCCGTCCTCGCAGCGGGCGTCGAGCGAGCGCGTTGACGCCCAGAACGATCTTAGTCTCCTTCCCCAAAAACGAAGGCCCACAATAGCGCTGAAATCGTTGGTGGCCTTCCGCAGTTCATCCATCTGCTCCTCGGTGATGGGCGGCGTCTCACGCTTCTTCTCGGGAAAGCGCCTGATCCGTTCGCAAGGATTGTCATTCCGCAGGCGCCATTGAACCGCGAGATTGAACATGTGGTGCACCAGCGACCTGACACGGTTGGCGTGGGACGGCGTCCTCCACATGGAATTGAACAAGCTCACCAGGTCGTCGCGCCGCACGGCCGACACGCTCATCTTGCCGATGGCGGGAAGCACGTGAGCCTTGAGTAGCAGCCTGTCGTTCTTCACGGTCGACGGCTTCTTGTGCGGAACGGCGTGCCACTTCATGTAGTCGGCGGCGAGTTGCTTGACGGTCATTTTCCTTCTCCTGCGGTACATCGGGCGGTACATCCCACCCCGCGAAACCGGCCTAAGTCGCTGACGCTGCTGGGCACGTCCGAAGATTCTCAATCTTCAAACCCGGGTTCGATTCCCGGTAGCGCTACCAACGAGTCTTAACTGCAGAGAAATCTGCCGGCCTTACCCGGGAAATCACACGAAATGGCCGCAATTCCGCATAGTTTTGCCCTCGAACCGGACCGGAGAAAGTGTCCTTCTAATTGCTATGGGCCAACTTGTCAGCCTTTTCTCCGGGGGGCATCCGAGCAGTCCGGTTTCAAAGACTCCATGTGGCGAATGGAATGCGATCACAAATCGATGATGCGGCGAAAGCAGCCTTGGCTTTTCTCTGCCGCCAGGCGTTCATCAGCATCATCCACTCCGATATTCTCATCCCAAACACGGGAGCGCTGGTTGTTCGCTTTGTCCCTAAGGTTTGACGACTCCATATTCGTTGATCAGAACCTCCAGGAAACCGCTGGCCACTCCTGAGTAGGTGACGATATCGGGTCGATTGTCACCATTCAGATCGCCGACCGCAATTTGTGCGGGAGACTCGGCTACCTGCAGGATCTGTTCCGGTTGAAAAGTTCCACTTCCGTTGCCCAGCAAAATGCTAGTAGTAGCCAAACCGCAACAGCTACCAAGGAGTAAATCGTGTTTGCCGTCTCCATTGAAATCGGCGGCTGATAGGTGCATCGGTATCTCGGAAACGGTCGGAAGCGATTTCCCGGCTCCAAATGTCCCTGCGCCGCTGCCCAAGAAGATCATCGGAGGCTCTGTGAAACTGCCATTGAAGTTGGTCGTCGACACTACCAAGTCTAATTTTCCATCTTTATTGAAGTCGCCAATTGCGGCATCGTAGGGATTCAGCACATCTGTGAGGTCATCCGACATGCTGAATCCTCCTTTAGCATTGCCGAGCAGCACATAGGTTCCACCGTTTTCGGAATTCTGGAAGTCGCCGACATTGAGCACGACGAGATCCATCTTGCCATCGTGATTAATATCGGCGCTATAGATTCGGCCACCGGTCGATTTTTCCGCCTCCGCCGGCAGCGTGACTTCTAGCGGAGAATCAAATGTGCCGTTGCCTTTCCCGAGAAGAACATGCACGGCGATACCAGAACCCGATGTGTAGGAAAGAAGCGCGAGGTCGGGAATCTTAGAGCCGTTAAAGTCGGCGATATTCACGTCGATAACATTTGGCACCGGCAATGCAGCACCCGCTTTAAACTTCCCAGCGCCTGTATTCAGGAACACTTTAGGCTCGGCCGTGCCTGTCACGGTCGTGACCACAACGTCGATCTTCGTATCGTTGTTCAGGTCGGCAGTGCGAATGATCTGTCCGGTATTACTGCCGGTGATTCCCGGGGACGTCAAGCTGCTTGTGGGTTTTCCTCAACTTGCTTGCTTTTCTTATTGAAGCTTTCCGTATTCGGCTTTGGCTTCTTTCAAGATGGGAGTCTCCGGATCAGCGTCTTTCCAGAGCGTGAGAAAGCTCTTATAGGCGGAAATCGCCCGGGCGCGGGCTGCATCGGCATCTGCTTCCTTCGAGGTTCTTGCCTCTAGAGCGTTGGCCCGTGCCGCTCCTAGATGCGCCAATGCCCCCGTCCAGCAATTCCAGATAAGGCCACCGTGATCGAGGATCTTCTGGAATTCGCCGACAGCTTCTTTGCCCTCACCGGCCGCAAGGTAGGCCTCGCCGCGAAGGTAAGTCGGATACAGACATGAGATATTGGCGGCAAAGGCGATATTGCCAAATTCGATCGCGGACGCGGCTTGCAAGGTATTCAAGGCAAGCGCTGCATCCCTCCGATTGAGAGCCAATTGTGCGCGAATCGCAGGTAGCCAGAGAGCTTGCATCTGGGTATCGAGTGGGTAACGCTTGTCGAGGTTTTGAGCCAACGATTCGGCTCTCGCTGTGTCGCCCACCATGGCATACGCCAAAGCCGCTTCTGCCTGGACACCCTGAGTTGCGCTGGCAGCCTTCAGTCCACGGGCAGCCTCGCGCGTCGCGTCCATCGCATTGCCAGCGGCGGCGTCGCGCAATGCCGCATCTTCCAGGGCTATTGCGCCGTTTTCTTTGCTGTCATGACGAGCAGCGGAATCCATGGACTGCATGCTCAGTTCCCTAGCCTTGCGAAAGTGGCCTGCATAGGCCTCGGTATTGGCAGCAAGAGACAACCCGTAGTACTCCTCCGGCCTGCCTGCATACCAACGCAGCTGTTCAGCCATGGCGGCGGAATCTGCAGCGAGAAACGCCAAGGCATAGCGAGTGTTGTGGAGACTCGAATCATCAAGTTTACGAGTCTCCGCCTGTCGGATAATTTGTTGCGCTTCATCGAAATGCTGCAGGGCGAGAAGACAGTTAGCAAAGTCGTCATAGGCGCCAACGTTGTCTGGCGCGAGGTGCTGCGTGTCGCCAAATATCTCTCTGGCCTTTTCATATTGCCCCTCTGAGCTGTACACAACGCCCAAGTTCTTTCGTGCCGGTAAGTTTCGAGGATAGCTGTCGATCTCCTCTTCGTAGGTCTGAGCCGCTTTGTCCAATTCTCCGGTGACATCCTTATAGAAGAGAGCAGCGATTTGAAGCCGCTCCCGTTCGCTTGCATGCTGACGCAACTGAAATGCCTTGGCGTGGTATTCGCTGGCACGTTCAAGCTGGCCGAGGTTGAAATAGTCACTGCCCAGTGCCGAATAGCCCATAGCGAAATTCGGGTCCAGTTCGATTGCACGTTGATGGTAAAACACGGCACCAGCGGGGCCCCGTTCGTGATCCACCTTGGCCCCGAGGCTGTAAGCTTTCAGAGCATCAAGGGAAGAAGTGGTTGCCTCGGACAACGGGACATCATACTTCTGCACGGTAAGCAGCGATTCGCCCAGTTGGCGACGCAGCCTGGAGGACGATTTGCCGAGTTCCCCGAGTACTTTTTCTTTGGCGGTGGCCGTCGCCTGCTCCTCGGCGAACAGGTCTCCATTCGTGCAGTTCACTGCCTCCAATTTCAGAACGTATTGTTTTCCCAAGGCAGCGATCGACCCTGCAATATAGGCCTTGCTGGCGGCGCGCTGGCAAACTTCACGAGCTACGTCGGGAGTGAGCGGCGTATTTCCAGGACGCGCCATAAGCCGTAACGTTGCAGCCACCTTGTTATCGGAGATTATGTCCAGGAAAGGCGATTGCCTTAGCGAAACGGCAAGGGCTGTTTTCAGCGTGTCGTCAAAGACTGCATCGCCTGTCGAATTCGCGAAGTCGGCGAGAACAATGGTGTCTTTGTCGGTCAGTACGTGCGTTTGTCGATGGGAGCGATAGTAAGTCCAGGCGAGCGCGATGAGGATCAAAGCGATCACGCACCCGGACACGGCCAAGAAGACCTTCCCGCGTTTCTTCGGAATCAGAAGCGGAGTATCACTCTTGATCGCGTTCGCGACGTCGTCTGCTGTGGCGAAGCGGCTATCGGGAGTACGCTCCAGGCAGCGCAGGATCATGGTGTCCCATTTCCGATCGAGATCGGGTACCAATGTGCGTGGGGGAGCCGGAGTCTGCTGCAAGCGTCGAACGGCCGAGGAAAGCGGCGTCGAATCTTCAAAGGGCCGTGCGCCGGTAACCATCTCATACAGAACCAAGCCGAGCGAGTACACATCCGATGCCGGTGTCAGCCGTCGTCCTTCTACTTGTTCCGGGGACATGTACGCCGGTGTGCCGAAATGGACAGTGGTCGTTATCACACCACTGCTCTTCGCGTCATCGTCAGGTTGAAGGGCAAGCCCGAAGTCGGTGATAACAGCTCGTATTCCCTTCTTACCCTCAACCAGAACAACGTTGCCAGGCTTGAAATCGCGATGCAGTATCCCCATTTCGTGTGCGGCACCAAGGCCGTTGGCCATTTGCAATGCGATCGACACTGCTTCAGCGATGCTAAGTCTGCCTACACGCCGCAGATACTCGGCCAGCGTCTCTCCGCGTAGCAGTTCCATACTCACGAGCAGGATGGTCGTATCTGCAGATGCCGCGTGACGGAACAGGTCAAAGATGCGGCAAACGTTGGCGTGAGTGACCTTTTTCGCGAGCTGGACCTCACGCTTAAAGCGCTCAAGCGCATGGGGTGTTGACACAACCTCCGGGCGGATGGTCTTCAAAGCTACGGGCTGACGGAATTCCAGATCTTCGGCCTCATAAACCTCTCCCATGCCGCCACGGGCAAGGAATTGTATGACCTTAAAGCGCGAAGCGACTGTTTGCCCCGCGGAAAAAGTCTGCGAATTATTCGACACGTCGGTGGCTATTGCATTTCCCAGTGGGCCGATCCTAAGCATGCTACCGTCGGTGTGGTTGGCTAGAAGGCGCTCCACTTCGCAAAAGATCGTCTCCTCCGTACAAGTGCGCCGAAGAAACGAAGAACGCTCTTCGGAGGGATGCTCCAGAGCAGCCTCGAATAGCTCCTTCACCTCAGTCCACTTTTCCGGTGTTAATGCCATGACGCTCTCTCAGCTCGAAACAAGGTCCGGCGTGGGCAAGTTCCAATGGTATGAGGGTAGCGTAATGCCGATCAATGTTTTCTCTAGACTACGCGGTTCATCAACCCCTCGATGATGCGCCGTAGATGAATCGAAGCAAGACTCCGGCGATGCCATTGGCAGGAATGGTAGGTCCGAATGTGTAGAAAGGTCAATCTCCGTGCCGAACCAGCCAGCAGTCGCAAACGGAAACAAAAAGCCCTTCATACTTCCCACTTTCACTTCTTGGCAGTCGGCGGCAACAGACCGTTCAGGCGCAGATACATCGCAGTCTCGGCGTAGTGGTCGGCCCAAGCACCGGCCAAGATCAGACTGATCCAGGCGCGCGTAACTTGTTTTCCGCCGAATCCTTCCGTGGTCTCCACCAGTTTTGAGTCATCCATTTTCGCCAGCGCGTCGGAGCAAAAATCGAAGGAGGCCTTGAGCGCGGCCACCAGCTTGTCTTTCGAGTCCGTATCCTTCAGCTCCTCCCGCTTGGGAGCCGGGACGGCGGCGGCTTTGCTGCACAGGAGGTAATTGGTTTCGGCCATGTGGGCGACGAGGTGGCCGAACGTCATCTGGTCGGCAGTGGGTTTGTAGTTGAACTTGTCGGCAGGCATGGCTTCGACGGCTGCAATGGTGTTCTTCTGCCGGCCGGGCAGGATGTCCCTTAGGGCGGTGCTGACCGGGTTCTTCATCTGTGCAGGCGTTGTTTGTGCAGCCGCCCACGCGGCAAGTAACAGCACGGCGGGAATTACGAGAATTCTGTTCATTTTTATCCTCATTTTTCGGTGAATTGTTGCGCGGAGCGTGATAGCCCGAGGAGTGGGGCTGCGCGACAGGCGTTCTGGGAAATGGCGCGGATTGCTGGTGTCCTTCCCAGAAGCAGTATCAATGTTCTCCATTTCATCCATCCAGCTCTCACGAATGATTCTCCTTTGTCTCTACCGGCTCGTCCGTAAGTCCTGAATCTAGCGTTTCAACTCTCGCGCAAGGCGACGATCGGGTTCACCCTCGCCGCGCGCCGCGCCGGTATGTAGCTCGCCAAAAGTACAACCACCATGAGGATCAATGGCGCAGCGACGGATGGCCGTACTCGATCTCACAAACGACATCGCGCAGCCACCCAAAGATCACCAGGCAAAATGGGCCGGCGACGGCTCGCCCAGTATTCATAGACTCAAGCGACCACTAGCCTGAAGTCATTATTGCGACTAAGAGCATAGTTTCTGGTTTGTCGACTATCCATGTACTGCCTCGGTTGCGGTCAATCTGCTGCTCGCGCTGAAAGTCTTTTGCATCGCCGACGACCAGGACGAAGGCAGAGCGGTTCTTACTTTTCAAATCCAAGGCGGCGCATGAAATCCTCGAACCGGGGATCACTCCGAATCGGGTCATACATCGGGTCTACTTTGATTTGCACCACGGCATTCGAGTGCTCCGAGTACGCTTTCTGCAGCAGATCGATCACCCGCTCTTTCTGGCCTGTGCCCGCATAAGCGGTTAACAACGTTATGGTTCGATCCGGCCGCGAGCCAGAAATCAGCTCAAGTTTCGCCAACGCCCGGTCTGCCTCCACCGCATGCCCCGAGCGGCTATAAGCGACCGCCCGATACGCCCACAGCCATGCCCCTTCGCCGCGGGCTGCCCAGCGATTGAGCTCGTCGACTGCTTCGTCATATCTGCCCAATTGCAGATAAACAGGAATCATCAAGTCCCGCGCACGATCATGATTCGGATCCAGTTCAAGCACCGAGCGGTATTCCTTCAACGCGCTGTCATACAGGCGCGAGTAATACAAAATCGATGCGTAATCGATGGCGATAATCGACGACAATGGGTCCAGTTGCCGCGCCAGTTTGCCCTCGGCAAATGCCTCATCGAATCGGCCCTGCCATGAAAGAAACTCCGCATACCACTGGTGCGCGGTCGCATATTGCGGATCGAGCTGAATCGCTCGCCGGAATTCCTGCTCCGCTCCCGGCCAGTCGTAATCGTAGTTTTCTTTGATCAGGGCGAGTGAAGCGTGCGCCTCGGCGAGATGTTCATCAAGTGACACTGCCCGCAAGGCCGCAGCCCGCGCCTTTGGCATCAGCTCATTTTGCGGGCCTTCGTACCATGTGCTCATCAGGGCGAAGGTGTCCGCCAGCCCTGCGTAGGCGCTGGCGAAATTCGGATCCTTGTCGATCGCCTGCTGAAAGTAATCGACTGCCTGTCGAAATCCTTCCCCTGTCCTCTTGTTCCAGAAATAGCGGCCCTTCAGATACAGGTCATATGTTTCATAGGAGTTTGCTCCCCGCACAGAGGCAGCCGCCGGCGCTGGGTCAATCGGCCGACGCCCGCTCAAGCTGAACTCGATTTCGTTGGCGACCGCACGCGCAATCTCCGCCTGCAATTCCAGCAGGTGGCCCAGGTCCCGATCATATTCGCGCGCCCACAGATGGCTCTGGTCCTTCACCTGGATGAGCTGTGCTGTAATCCGCACCCGCTCCGAATCCCGCCGCACGCTGCCCTCGATCACATACTGCACGTCCAAATCCTTCCCGATCTGCGCAATTGGTTCCGGCGCTTGCTTGTAGTGCATCACCGAAGTTCGGGCAATCACGCCCAAGTGAGCGGGATCGAGGTTCCCGAGCTGGCTGATCATCTCTTCCGTCAGCCCATCGCTGAAATATTCCTGCCCCGGATCGCCGGTAAAATTCTCAAACGGCAGCACGGCCAGCATGATTTTGCCTGACTGCTCCGCAGGGCCGTGTGGCGAACGCCAGATCCAAAGGCTAGACGCCGCAATCACGACTAGCGCGACTACGGCCAGAGCAATGGCGGCCGATCTCGACCGGCTCACGCTTCGCGGGTGCGAGGGCAATTGGATTTCAGGGGTACTTCTAGCAGCGGGAGGAGGCACAGACGCTTCTATCTCCCCATTGTCGGCAGCTTCTGTAACCGGAACCAGAAACCGGTAGCCCTGGCCCTGCACCGTGAGGATGTAACGCCGGCCGGCCATCTCGTCCAACGCTTTCCGCACCATAAAAACCGTCTGCGTCAGATTGGACTCTTCCACAAAGCTGTCCGGCCAGACCGCCTTCATCAATTCATCCTTGGTGACCACCGTTCCGGCGTTCTCTACCAGCATGAGTAGGAGGTCGAAGGCCTTCGGGGTGAGCGGCACGGTCGCCCCGCTGCGCCTCAACACCCTATTTTGAGGGTCCAGCCTGAAATCTCCGAACTCGTACAAGTTATTGTTCACACAGGACATAGCACGGTTTTGAGAACTTTTGAGAACTTTTGAGCGCCGATTTCAAGACTTGTGACAGGCATGCGAAGTAGCTTTTGCCACACGGGGGGCCTAAGCCAGAAGGTTGGCGGAAATTTTACCACGATCCCCAGGCGACCGCTATTTCCAGGTAGTAAGGGTCAACAGACCGTCAAATTTGCAAGATTCTCAAGATTCTAAGGAGAAGGAAAATGAAAACGACGAAAAGCACCACTGCATCCACAAACAAAAGCCAACCCACCACCCCGCCAAAACCGCAGAACTTCGTAGTCCTCAGCCTGATCGCTGGTCTAGTCTTGGCGCTCCTGCCGCTTACCGCCTCGGCCCAAATGACCTTAATCACCTTTAGCGACGCCACGGAACTCAGCGGAACTGGTTACGCCCCGCGCATTGCCGTCGATGGCGACAATGCCGTCGAGGTCTTCCAGTCGGAAGCCGGAGCCGGCGCACTCAAATATCGCACCGGCAAAGTCGGCATCACCGGCGGAGCGATAACGTGGTCCGCAACAGGGAAATACGGCACTGGCCTTGCGCCATCGGTCGCCATGTCGGGCAGTTATGTCATTGAGGTCCACGAAGACGGCAGCGGTGGACTCTGGTATCAAACCGGCAAAGTCGCGGCAACTGGAACTATCACCTGGGCGGCTGCTATCAACTACACGACCGGATATGCGCCTTCCGTGGCGGCCTCCGGAACCCAGATTCTTGAAGTGCATCAGGGGACCCAGTCCAATCCCAGTGATCTCTACTATGAAGGGGCTCAGTTTAATCCCTCCGGCACGGTTACGTTTCAGGGAGGTAGCCTGTACGACCACGGCTTCGCGCCAGCCATTGCCCTGGCTGGGGCAACGTTTGTGGAGGTACATCAAGGCACCAGTCCGGCTCTGTGGTACCACGCCGGCACCATCCACTCTGGCAACGAGGTCGGATTCAACGCGTCGGGATTTCAGTTCGACAGCGGCTACGCGCCCACGGTCGCCATCGCGGGACCAACCATAGTGGAAGTCCACGAAGACGGTTTTGGAGGCGAGTTCTACATCACCGGACTTTTGCAGGATAACGGTACGATTACCTGGGGAACCTCTTCTCGCTACCAAACCGGCTACCTTCCCTCGATCGCCACCGCCGGACCCAGTGTCTCGGAAGTCCATGAAGGCAGCCCGACAAACGGAACGATCTGGAGCCTCGCCGGCCAGTTCTAGCGGTAGGCGTAAAAACCGGATGCTCCACTCACGGGATCGCGCGAGCCGCTCCCCCCAAACGCCGTCCGGTTGTTGCGTCTGGGGGTCTCCAGGTACTTCCGCGCCCCATAGTTCACTTGCGCTGCCTCCGTGAACTGTTCGCGGGGGATACGACTGTGGTGGCTCGCGTTCGCCATGATGAACCTGCCATCGACCGACATCTGCTCGCCCTCCACCAGACCCGCCGCGATGCACTGCTCTACGACGCGCTCAAACAACTCTGAAACAGGTTCGATGCCGGTTCTTGGAGAATGTGGAGTGATGGGGAACCTCCTGATCAAAGCTCAGTCCGGTGAACCAGCGCCACGCCAAATGCGTGCGCAGCTCTTCCAGCAACTTGCGCTCGCTGGTGATGCCGTACAGATAGCCAATTAGCAGGATGCGCAACAGCAGTTCGGGATCAATCGAGGCTCGCCCGGTCTCGCTGTAGCTGTTTTTCAACCGCTCGCGTACAAATTCAAAACTGATGTGCTTCTCGATCAGCCGTAGCAGATGGGTTTCGGGAACTTGATCTCCCAGCCGGAAGTAACAGAACAACGCTTCTGAGCGAGCGTGGTGCCCCATCATGATCAGCAGGGCTCCGAAAATAGAAATCCAGCGAAGCATGAAACGGATTCCTCCTTCTAACATGCTTTCGCTGAATCTCAGCCCCTAATCTCAGTGACTTTTTCAACACCCACTCCCGATAGCGCTCATTGAGCTTCTGAGCGCTATCGCCCTGTTCGCGACAATTGCCTGTTACGGAGTACAGCCGCCGAAAGCGGCACATTTCTGAGTATCAAACCAAAGCCCACTCCGGCCTTGGTAGCCGGTACTGCCCTGTGTGACTTGTTCGATGGTCTGGTCACCTGCGTCATCCGTCATGTCCAGGACCTCTGTCGAACTGGCCTGCGACCCAGGGTAGAAGAACTTTTGATTTGCGGTGTTAGCAAAGGCGCCACCGAAAGCGATGCTGGTGGTGTTGGCCAGCGGGACCGGCTCGTCATTGCTGCCGCAGCACGGCCGTTCGACCACCCAGTTTGCGGTGGATCCCACAATGCCGGAGGTTGTAACGGAATAGCTGGTGTAGATTCCGCTCGTCAGGTTTCCAAGAATCACACCACTGTTCGACCCTCCGGAGGTGAATGCCTCTGCGTAGACAACATCCCCTGGATTGACATTGAAGGCCACGTTGTAATTACCTTGCCATCCGGTAACGGCGAAGTAGTACAGATCCCCGCTGCACGCAACTTGCTCAAAGACTCCTCCCTCTAGCTGCGGGTCGAATCCATAGCCGTGGCCGGTATCGAAAACAAACCCGTCAATCCCGACAGAACTGATCGCGAAATAACCTCCCCCGGTACACGCTGTAGTTGCGAGAGGAAACTCGACCGTCGGCACGATGATCTCGGCGATGACATCTTCAATCGAATTCTTGTCGAACGTCTTTTGGCCGCTTGAGACGATGACGCCGCTCGCATTGTTGGTTGAAATCTGCTTTGGCCCGGTCGTTTCCGGCTGAGCCGCTTCCGGCAAGGGCGACGAACCAGCCGGGATCATCCCGCGCACACCACCGGGCACCGGCTTAAGCTGGCCGTCCCAGTGGATTTTGGCGGCGTTCATCGCTCGTTCCCACGTGGCATACTGGCCGGGATTGGCTTTTTTGTTGGGCCGAGGCGGGAAGCCATAGGTGCCGAGTTCTTCGTCGGTCGCCGTCACAGGGTTGAAACCCTTGGGCGGTGCGGCGTAGGTGTAGATGCCGGGGATATTTGTGGGAATGGCAGCGGCCGAAGCGCGGATGGCCCGCACGGCGTCACTCTCTGCGGTGGCCAATGTGCTGAGACTAAGCAGCAGGCTCCCCATGATTACAAGGGCCGCCCGCTTTGCGAATTTGTCTTGTGTTTGCATTTGTTCATCCTCCATTCTTGGTTGTTTTCTTCCTGCTCCCGCACCGCCGGAGGGAATTGTGGGTCTACGGTTTCCTCGACTAAGCCACTGATGCCAGCCCGTCTTACGGTTTGGCAGTATTCCCCGCCCCCTGGGAGGCGGCGGCCTTGGCTTGTGCTGCTTTCCATTGCTTCATGGCTTGCCGAGCGGTGGCCCACAGGATGCCCTTTTCCTCCGGCGCGCCGTACAGTTCAGGATGCAGGTAAAATCCGCGTTCAACCTCCGGCTTTTCCTCTTCGACGGGAATGCGATGAGCGTTGGCCCAGGCATCTTGCCGGATGCCGGTCACCTGCCAGGAGACCTTCACGTTGGGTTTGTCGGTCTTGATACTGAAACGGCCATCGGCGATTTCAGTAGACACTATTGCCTGCGCGAACTGGCCGATAACGGTGAGCTGATAGCGGAAATCGCGGTTCAGGGTTTCGAACCAGTCGGGCAGATTGACCACGGCATCGCCTTGCGCATCCGTGGTCACGTTGCCGTTGTAGATGTTCATCATGTCCGGCGATTCGACGAAGGAGTGGTAGAGGTATTTGTTGGCCGGATCGAGCGGGTGATCGATCTTGAACGAACCGCCGGCCTTGGAGAGATTGCCGTCGACTTCCACATTTCCGTTAAACCACCCAGCCCAGCAGCAAAATCCATTGCTGCTGGCGATTAGCCCGTAGCCGGTTCCCGTATTTACGGCGTTCACGCCAATACCTCCGGTTCCGGACTGGCCGTAGACTCCGATAGAGCCGCTGCCGTACACTCCTGTGCCAGAGGAATCCAAACCGAGCACTCCGGAAGAGCCGCTGCCGCTGCTGGCGCCGTACACTCCGGCGTAGTTGCCGTTGCTAATGCCAGCCACGCCGGTCAAACCTGTGCCATATACTCCAAAACCCGACGACGAGGCTCCGCTGCCGTACACTCCGACGTTGGGGCCAACGCCGTACACTCCGTCAGAGACCAGGCTGAGTCCGTACACTCCCCAAGAGGCGCTGCTGAGTCCGTACACTCCGTAAGAGGTGTTGCTGCTGCCGTACACTCCTTGGCCGTTGTTGCTGAGGCCCGCCACTCCAACTGCGCCACCGCCGGACGAATCGTATCCCAAGACCGCGGCATTGCCGTTTGACGCGACAGCATCGACCGAAGTCGCGTTAAAACTTCCGGTCGCGTCCCGCTTCACAATCGCGTTCGCGGTGTCGGCGTTGGTGGGCGCCACTGTCCAGGTCAGCCCGAGCGTGCCACTTGTGGTCACGGGCGATCCGCTGACCGTGAAGTCCGAACTTGGCGCGCTCAGTCCCACACTGCTTACCGTGCCGCTGCCTCCGCCTCCGCTTCCGGCAAACACGATATCCAACTCCGCCGGATGGCTGGTGGTGGTGTTCTCCTTGCTGTCAAAGCTGGCGTTGAACGTGCTGTTGGCTACCAGTGCGATGCCGTTGTTCTTTTCACTTCCACTCAGCCACGCCTGCACCGCCGAGGTGACATTGATCAGGATGTACTGGTTCTTATCAGCAGTGGTGATCGCGACGTTCGAGGCAATCGCGCTGCCCAGAGGCGGTGCGTTGCTGTGGTCGATCGTGCTTTCCGCCCAGCTGCCGGTGACGTAGTCCACGTTGAAGCTGCCAGCAGTGGTGACGGCGTTCACATAGAGTTTCAGCGTGGCTTGGCTGACACTGGCGTCGCTCGGAATCGCTGCGAGATTGAATTGAATGTACGTCGCCTCGGTGGCGCCGTCGACATAGAGCAGCGTGGCCGAGCCATATTTCGTCGTGGGATCGGCGCTGTTGGTATAGGCGTCGCCGAGGGGTGTGATCTGAGCTTGGCCTTCCTCGGCGTTTACCCTTGAACGGACGTTACAAGTGCGCCACAGAAGGCTCTAGGTTCAATACCAGGGAAACGGTCAACTCTGATTGCCCAACGTGTTTTTTTGCACCAAAGTGATCATTTGTGGGAAGGCAACACGGTCCAAATTGCGGGGTCTTCCGTCCCAAGCACCCAAGAACAAAAACCCTGCAAATTGCGATCGCGGGCTAAATTCAGGCGCTCTTGGAATCCGTGCTTGTCGGTGTAGAAAACCCACTCCCGAATGTCGTCGCTGTAGAAATAGAACCAAGCTGTGCGGTCGTACGAGTCCCACTCGGGATGTGGGTTATAGGCTGCTAGATATTGGTCCACTTCCTCCTGCCCGATGTATTCGGCAGTCGGATTCGGTTTGTCATCCTTGCCAGGGTCTCCTGCGAACCAGTGATATCCATAAACCGGAATGCCTAGCGACAACTTTTTCTTGGGGACCATTTGCAGTGCGTATTCCAGTTGTTGCACCATCCAAGGATAACCCGCAACCGGGCCGGGTTCTGTCCATCGCGTATTCTGATCGTAAGTCATCAGACAAATCAGGTCGGCTGTATGGGCTAGGGCCTTTAGATCATACGCGCCCCGCCAGTTGGCGTAGAGCCAGTGAGAGTAGGCGCTCTTCCCCGGAGCGCCGGGAGCGTTGGGTACCGTGGCGATGGTAAGTAAAAATCCTTCCTTGTGGAGCGCGGTCGCAGTTTCGGCAACAATGTCAGACAGCAGATCGCGGTCGGTCCACAGTACGTTTTCAAAGTCGATCTGAAAGCCGCTGTATCCGTTCTTCTTGCACTCGCTGAGAATTGAGTCGATGAAGGCTCTTCGTGCCGAAGGAGTCGTGAAGAGTTTGTGCAAGTCAGCTTGTACGGTCGTGGCGACAATCGGCATGACCGGCACATGGTGCTGTGCCGCCGTCTGAAGAACGTATGGATTGGGTCCGCCCCAAACGAGTCCATTGCCGTCAACGCCGTACCAAGCAGGCACGAGAATATCGATTTTGTCCACGTGCTCGCTGAATGACTTCACAGAGTTTGGGCGGTCCACCATGTAGAACAGTGCCTTGGGTTGGGCGGCCGCCATGATTGCGCTCACGCAAAGCAAAAAAACGACGCGCTTCATCGGATAACTCCTGACGATTGTGGAGTCGGAACTAACGCCCATCTTGAGGGCTTAACATCTGTGGGCAAGAACCCAATCTCAGTTTGTATCGTACAGTCTCGATAGAGGTCAGTGGCAACGATTGACATGGGACGATTGCACGCAAGCAGAAAAGCCCACCGCATCTTCGCAGCAGGCTACCCAAGCCACTAAGCCGCCTTCTTCGCCGCCCGTATCTTCGCCCAGCGCGCACGTGCGGCCGCCGCAATTCGCTTTTTGCCCGCGGCTGAGATTGTGTGCTTGCGTTTCGGCGCAGCCGCTTGTCCCTTTAGCTTCGCCCAGCGTGCCTTTTGCACTAAGCTGATCCGCTTGCGAGCGGCAGCCGACATGCTGCGCTTGGCAGGCGTCGAGTCCGTAGCTGGCTGCGATTCCTTCCGTAGGTTCGCCCATCGTTTTTTCTGCGCCAGCGCCATTTTCCGCCGTGAAGCCGCTGACACTGTGTGCGTCCTTTGGGTTGACTTCTGGGAGACTCCTAGACCATTTAAGGACTCGATCCCCAAAATTATTTGGTTTAACTTTTCAACTTCTGACTGCGCTCGGTCACGCTTCCCACGAAGCTCTCGAAGCGCATTCTCTAGATTTGACATTATTACCCCCTCAGGTTTTTGACAGCGACTCATTGTAATTGAGGGGAAGGAGGTGGCGCAGTGAGTGCCGGTTGTGGAGGAGTGTCTGGTGATGCCATCAAAAGGTGGGAAGAGGGTTTGGGTGTTGGGTAAGCTTGAGGAAGATTTGCGGATTTTATGGTGTGCGTGTTTCTGCCGTGAAGTAGAGGTGACGTGCCCAAACCCCTTCCTTGGTTTTTGCGGGGTTTGAGAACCTTCCCCGTTTCCCGAACCCCTCACTTACTGGTTCCCACCAAACTCGATGCGGAGGAGGTGAGCAAATCCTGCAAGTGAGTGCGATCTTGCGCCCGAGTGATAGCCCTCACAGTGGTTCAGAAAAGCTCGGAACGCCGACTGGGGGACCTGGGCACAGTTCAGCAAACGAACGAAGATGACGCCCTTGTAAAGTGGGATGATGACGGTCGAACGAGACTGCAGCAACTACGGCTTAAGAAAACCAGCAGACGCTCGACGTTGACCCGGTGGGGCTTGTCAGGACAAGACGCGGACCGGCCGGCGAAGGCGGGATGCTGGAACAGTATGTCAACGACCGTCCTTATGTCGCCTCCTCTTTCATCAGCGTTGCCATCGCGCGAGTGTTCAACTCTGCGCTGGCGGGGAACAGCAAAGATCGATCGGAACTCGTGACTGTCGCACTTCCTCTTATTGCAAAAGTCGCCGCCCTGCCGTGGCGGCGAGGAGTTCGTGCGACGTTCTATTCGAGCCACTGGGCTACCGGGTGAGCGCCGAGCATCATCCGCTAGATGAGAAGTTCCCCGAATGGGGAGAGAGTCCCTACTATACGGTCGAGCTTGCCAAAGACGTCACCCTGCAAGACCTACTCACGCACCTTTACGTCCTGATCCCGGTGCTCGACGCAAAACGGCGCAGGCGATCGGGTTCCGTGGAGAACGAACCGGGAAGAATTTTCAGCGCGACTTCGCGCCCGAGGCGTGTGTCTTTTGCAATTTCTAGCAAACTAGTCAGTTCCTGGGTGCGATTGAAACTCTCCCTATGATGCTTCTTGGGTCGTTGGCTAATCATCTGCCGTTGCGTGGTTTGCAGCAAAAGGTGTCAGCGACTCAATGCCGACCACCTGAATTCGGAAGGAGAGCGCCCATAAGCTTCGCGGAATGCGGCGCTGAAATGGCTGTGACTGGAAAAGCCCAAGTCCTGGCTTAGATCCGTCAGGTCGTCATAGTGGGCGAGAAGGTCCAGCGCCCGTGCCAGCCGCAGGCGCAACTGATAGCGGTATAAGGGGAGTCCTTCTACCTGTTGGAAGACCTGCGTGAGATAGACCGGAGAGCCACGCACCTCAGCTGCAATCTCGGCCAACGTCCAACGTCGTGCCAGATCGCCCGCCAACACAAGCTTCACTCGGTCCACCAACCGCTGCCGTCCGACGGTAGCTCCCGGAACGTGAGTGGTGCGCGGTCCCAGAGCCCTTTGTACGAGCGTCAAGGATAAACTCTCTGCTTCCAGGGGTTCCGCGATCTTTTGGCGCAGACCGTGCCGTAACAACGCCACGAGCGCTTGCGTCCGTGCGTCAATCCGCAGGCGCGGCTGCCGAAACAAAAGCTTCGCTCCGTCGCGCACAAAGGAACCCGGCGCTATCTCACGCAGCATCGCCTCGCTGATAACCAACGTCAGACTGGCGTCACCGCCCGGAACTGGGTGACTGATCTGGTAGCCTTCAAAAGCATTGAAAAACAGCACCTGGTTCGCTTCGGCTACGGCTTGTTCGTGTCCAACATGCCGCACGTACACGCCGCGGTACGGAAATACCAATTGAGTGGTAGTCGTGCACTCCTCGGTGCTCTGATGGCGGCAGCTGCCCCTGCAGTGCGTGTCCCGAATGCTAACAATTGGAGACCTCAGCAAAGATTCAACGACAAATTCAGGGACTGGTTTAGTTTCGTTCTCTAACGCCATACTCCCTACCGAGCAGATGAGCCATTTCGGTTAGATGATAGAAGCGAGTGGCTAGATCCAAGAGTATAACCCCGCTCTGACAGTGGCTTTATGACCACGGACCGCATCCCGGACCCGAGTGGCATCACTGAATCTCGACAGAGAGATCTGCAGGACAAAGCGCTTTCAAGAAATCCCTCGCGTCAAAGATTTCGCCAGCAGCGAAGACGCCGCACTTCTTACTCCGCAGGTTGATGACTCGTTGCGTGGCTTCCACGACGATTGGCGCTGTGATGGCGTAAATGTCCTGGCCTCGTGCGATTGCGCGGCGTTCTGCATCGCCTAGGCGCGCGACTGCCTCGACAAGGAATGTCTGAGAAGATCTGCCGCTTTCGTCGACTGCCGCCGGAGCTGAGAGGTCGGGATCGGATAAGTCCTTGAGCGGTGCCAGGGTCATGTAGGTGCGTAGTTCGGCCGTCTTCAGGTGATGTGGAATTGTGACACTATCCGCTGTCGTGAATTCTGCGACGACCGTTTGGGTGCCGACGGGTGCGGGGAATTTCCATTCTACGGTGGGAGTGCTGCTGCTGCGAAACTCCAGTCGGTGATTGGAATAGACGAGCCTCTGCCCGGCTCTCCGTTGCTTTGAGATTTGGATCGTGGCGCGAGTTCCGGCGGTTGGTTTCCAGCTGCTAAGCGCGTAGGCTAGCGAGATTTCATCGGCTTCCGACCAGTCCGCCATTGCTGCGGTTACCAGCAAATCTCCTAGCCCGCCATAAAAGGCTACCGCGGGGAGAAGAGCGATTCCGGCTCCACGGGCGCGATTGCCGTATTGTTCGAACGAAATTGCAGCGACCTCTACTTCGGCGGCAACGTCGAGGTAGGCGATGCGGGCGCGCAATGCCGCTTCGATTACGGGTGTGGCGGTGACGGCAAAGGGTCCGGCACAATTGATGACAGCCGCAGAGCCGGCCAGCGCGCGATCGAGAGATGCTGGATCCTCGACGGTCGCAGGTCGGATCAGTTCACCAGGGAAGGTTGCGATGGCGTTGAGCTTGGCTGGATCGCGACCTGAGAGGATGGGCGTCCAACCGCGCTTGCGCAACTCCATAACCACGAAGCACCCCGTGTGTCCGTATGCGCCGAAGACGGCTACGCTTGGATTTGCAGTCATCTTTTGTGTCCTTGTTGATGCGCTTGGGGAATTGCCGAGGCGTCAGCGGGTTTGACATTCCAGAGCGTTGCGGCCTCTTGCGCTAACGGATGCGGGTTTTGTGAGCGATGCTTCGCGCCAAAAGTGCCCTGCCCGCTCCCACGAGGATGTTGTGCAGAAACTCTTCGTTGCATTGGTTGTTTCTCCGATCTCGACACGGGACCGCGGAATCCATCCGCGGCGCCGTGTGTCATTCGTTATAGATTGTTCCGCGGAAGCACTCAGTGCGCCGTCGCCAGCTCCTTTTGCGAGGCTTGTTCTTCCACTAGCAGCCAGTGTTCGCGCAGCTCCTTGTCGAATTCCCGCCAGCGCTCTTCGGGGAAAAAGATTCTGGCATCTTTGAATTCAACACGACGACGAGTGCCCGGGATATTCTCCGCAAGCCAGTGCGACCACTTTACCGGGAAATACACGTCATCCGTGCCCCAGACGATCAAGGTTGGTGCCCTCAGCGTTTTTAGCTGCGGTTCAATGGCAAGAGTGTGCTTGTTATCGAAAGCGGCGAGGAAGCGTTCCAGGTCGTGCGTGCGCTGCGGGTTCCTAACGAACGGCCGCAGGTAGGTTTCGATGCTGTCGTCGCTTAGCTGTTCCGGATGCTCGTAGGCTGGTCCCAAGGCTTGGGGCGATCGATAGACACTCTTGTTCTTTAACATCGCATCGAGCGTTCCGGGTAAGCCTCCACCGGCGGCCATCGCGAGAAATGGCTTGAAGGCCTCGGGCGGCCAGTTATCGTGGGTGTCACAGTCGGTAAGTGTGAGGCTCCGCACCCGTTCCGGATACAGTGCTGCGAAAATCTGTGAAATGCCTCCACCGCTGTCATTGCCCACTAGATCCACCTGATCGATCTTCAAGACATCCAGAAATTCCTTGAGCATCTTCGCATTGGCGGTAACCGACACGTCCTGATCCGGTGCGATTTCGGTGTCGCCGTGCGCCAGTAAGTCCACAGCAATGGAGCGTCTTATATCCGACAAATCCTCTAACTGGTGACGCCACAAATGGCTGTTCAGCAAAACTCCGTGAACGAATAACGCAACCGGTCCAGAGCCTTGCTCGACGTAGCTGATACGGCCTGACGCGGTCTGCACACTGCGCCGGACAGGCAAAGATTTGTTTTCAGATTCCGCCACACTCAATCCTTGTTTCGAAGTCACCATGTTTTCCTTTCCGTACGCATGTCCCAACATCGCCGCGCTCAGGCACAAGCCCACGATTAGAGCGTTTGTCCTTCGAACCGGGACGGCCCGGGCTGGCCGACGCCGCAGGCGAGAAACTCTCTCAGGTAGCAGGTTCACGTTCATAGCTCAGCCCTCCCTTGACGAAGAACTGGCTTCCTTCAGCTTCTGGGCGCACTCATCGCAGCACACTTCGACCGTTTTACCGCCAATTTTGACCTTGATGGCACCCTCATCCAATTTGCAGTCGCACGCTGCACAAGTTTTCGCGATCATGATTTTCTCTCCCACTGAATTCCCGAAGATCGGGTGAATTCAGTAGGCCACTGAGAACAAGAGCGCCGCTATCAGAATCTTTAGCGATTTTGGTGGAGACGCCGCATCTCGTGGATGAAGGATGCGAGAACCTCGTCCTCGTCCTTTCGGTGAGTGGCAAGTAGATCGGTGCTAAAACCAACCACACGCTGTCCAAAAATGGGCTCGCGGAGATCTCCTCGAACCGATTCTGGGGAAATCAGAGGGTCGGGGCAAGCGTCGTGCCTCCGCGCAACGCTCGCGCGGGCAGAGCCACCAATCAGGAGTAATAAAGAAAAAGCGGCACTCGGATGGTCAGCCTGCGGCTTTGGTGAAGATGCAGAACGAGCCTGGCTGGAATGACCAAGTGTGCACATCAGGAAAAGAATCGCTGCGCCGTGAAGCCCCCTCCTGCTTATGTCGTCTCTCCGCGAAAAAATATCAATGCAACCACCGCATACGTGAGCGAGGCGTTGGATCAAGAACAATCAACTCAGTCGGGCTCCTCAACAGGTTGCTCGCTGTGAGCGACTGCAGGAAGCTTAGCCTGCATAGGTTTTTCGCCGCCGTCTCAAAGTCTGGCCAAGACTCTCGATTGTCGATGTTGTGGGCTTCCTCGATCAGCTGTGGGTACTGCGTGCGAACCCCCGAAACATTCCACGTATCTTCTCGATCCCCGCAGCCGTATTAGCTGACGAAAGGAGTCCATGGGAAAAGGGAGCAGCCAGGTACACCTGTGTTCCTAATTGCGCCTTTTAGCATAAAGCGGGAAACTATGAAAACAATACAGGGATCGAAAATAATGAGGCCGATCTTCATCGGCAGGTGGACGCCAAAGGTTTTGTTTTCGCTTCAAGAAAGGCCTTATCGACACGGGGAGTTGCGCCGTCGTCTCCAAGGGGTCTCACAGCGGATGCTTACCAGAACTCTACGCAGTCTCGAATCTTCAGGGTTGATCGCCCGAAGCGCGACCAGTTCAAAACCTCTTGCTGTTGAATATTCATTGACCCAGCCGGGGAAGACAATCATCGCTCCGCTTCGCGGTATGTGCCGCTGGGCCGAGCGATTCCGCATGAAGGTAAGCGCCGACGTGCACCTTCAAGAAACTTAACTCGGACGTATCCTCGCGCGCCCCGCAGCCGTAATAGCTGCAGTGAGTGATTAGAAGTTCAGAGGAGGGACATATGTGCCCAGCATGCATCGAAAGCACAGTAGTAATAGTGGCCGGGGCCGCATCCACGGGAGGAATTCTGGCGGCGTGCATCGGCAAGTTCAGGAAATTTTTCCAAGCGAGTAATCTCAGTCTGTTTCAGGAAAGAATGGAGAAACGATATGGCAATAAGCAAAGATAGGGACATGGCACAACCAAAAGGAAATATCGCGATGAAGACACCCCCAGTGGTCTCACAGCAAGAGTGGGAGGCTGCACGGCAGCAGCTCCTCGTGAAAGAGAAGGCCTTCACCCGCTCCCGTGATGCGCTGGCCGCCGAGCGTCGACGGATGCCGTGGATGCTGGTCGAGAAAAAGTACGAGTTCGAAGGGCCAAAGGGAAGAGTTAGCCTGCTCGACCTATTCGAGGGTCGCAGGCAGCTGATTGTGTATCGCGCCTTCTTCGAGCCCGGAGTATTTGGCTGGCCCGACCACGCCTGCCGCGGCTGTTCCCTGGGCGCTGATCAGGTTTCGCACTTCGCCCATCTGAACGCCCGCGACACCACTCTCGCCTGGGCCTCACGCGCGCCGCAGGCCGACATCGCGCGTCTGAAGGCGCGAATGGGCTGGGAAATGCCCTGGTATACCATGACCGACAGCTTCGACAAAGACTTCGGCGTGGACCAGTGGCACGGTCACAACGTGTTCTTCCGCGACGGCGATCGCGTGTTCCGCACATACTTCATCAACAGCCGCGGCGACGAGGCGATGGGGTCCACCTGGAGCTACCTCGACATCACTCCGCTCGGCCGTCAGGAGACTTGGGAGGACTCGCCAGAGGGTTACCCCCAGACCCCGCCGTACAAATGGTGGAACTGGCACGACAACTACGACGCCGAACTCTCGCCTCATCCGAAGTGGGTCGATATCCTAACTGATCCTGAAGGGGCCGCCCGCCGAAGGCGCGAGGAAGAGGCGAAAGCAAGCTAAAAAGGGCGACCACCTCGTTGCCTGAAGCCAGCCGCTGCAGGCAATTGGAGAGAAGGATGACCGACTTCATGAAAAGTGAACTGGGAGCACCCACAATCGTCGATCGTGGGACGTTTCAGGCGGAGTTAGACGCGTTGCGAGTTCGAGAGAAGGTGCACACTCGAGAAGGTGACGCCATTGCGGCAGCCCGCCGGCGGCTGCCCATGGTCGAAGTAGATGGCCAACTCCAACTGGTCGGGCCACGCGGGCCCCTTACCTTGCTCGAAGCGTTCGAGGGGCGTCGACAGCTCATTGCCTATTACTTCATGTGGCACACTGGCCATCCGGCGCCGGAGCAGTGCGAAGGGTGCACCTGGGTCACCGCCCAGGTTGGGGAGCTGTCCTACCTTCATTCACGCAACATTACTTACGCAGTCTTCTGCCAGGGGCCTTACGACGAAAGCAGCCGCTACCGCGACTTTATGGGCTGGCAAATGCCGTGGTACTCGGCACTGCCCTCCCTTGACACGCTCCTCGTCGGACGCCAGGTTGGCCTGTTCCACCTCGTGTGCTACCTGCGGGACGGCGACCGCGTCTTCGAAACTTACTGGACGAAACGCCGCGGTGCGGAGGCAATGGACTACAGCTACGCACTCATGGACCTGACTGTGTATGGGCGGCAGGAGAAGTGGGAGGACTCGCCGGCCCGCTGGCCGCAACAGTGCACCTACACCCGGACTAGCAGCGGCTCGCCTACTTGGGAACCAGAGTGGCCGGGCGGACGCCCCATCGCCCAATGGTCGCGGCTCGAAGCCGGACGCTCCGACGACCTGGGCACCGGCAAGCGCTGAACCGACGGTCTAGTCGCGAATTGGCTTCAATGAGAGGAACTACGTGGCCCCCTAACTCCAGCTGTAGTCGCGGAGTGGAGGTCGATGGAAGGCGTGATGAACCGCATGGATAGCCGTGAATATATCGATGGTTCCGGCCGGGTCGAAGCGCGCTATCTGGCCTTCCTTGAGACGGTGTCCACACTTCGACCGAGTCTGCACCGCTACTGTGCGCGCATGACGGGATCCGTCATGGACGGCGAAGACGTTGTGCAGGAGGCCTTAATCGAGGCGTATCGGAAGCTGGACAAGTATGATGAGAGCCGTCCTCTGAAGCCGTGGCTGTTTCGGATTGCTCACAATCGCTCGATCGATTTCCTGCGACGAAAGGGAGTGCGGGACCAAGCCGAGGCGGCCGCTGCCATGCCCGAAGCAGTCTCACCAGCCGAGCCAGCCACATTAGGAATCGGCAAAGCAGTGGAACACCTCGTCGCATCTCTGCCTCCGAAGGAGCGCGCATGCATTCTTCTCAAGGACGTATTTGATTACTCGCTGGAGGAGATTGCGGAACTCGTCGGTTCCACCGTTGGTGGCGTCAAGGCAGCGCTCAACCGCGGCCGGACTAAATTAGCTTCGTCTCCTGCTTCGTCGCCTTCAGTTCGAAGTGCGAATCCCGAGCTGGCACAGCTCATGCAACTTTATGTGGATCGCTTTAATCGACGAGACTGGGACGGAGTGCGTGAATTGATCAGTGCCGACGCGCGGCTCAACGTTCTCGATAGGTTTGCCGGGAAGTTTGCGGACGCACCATACTTCTTCAACTACGATCGGTGGCCGTGGCCTTGGAAATTGGCGCTAGGCGAGGTGGATGGGGAACCAGTGCTCATTGTTCTCCAACGCGGTGCTGACACCTGGACTTCATACTCGGTCATTCGTATGAAGGTGAACGGCCAAGAAATCGAGCAAATTGTGGATTACATTCACTGCCCATGGATGCTCCCGGTAGCCACCTCCATCTCGCTCCTTGGATGTCGCGAGTTGCGCCATTAAACCCTGATGCCCTTGTGCGCAGCGGTGGACGCCCGAACTTGCCCAGTCCATCAGCCAGGCAGAGGTTCTCATCTTTGTCGACACAGCGGTGGGCGCATCACCCTGGTCCATGGGCGAGTGCTTCCGCTGGTGTCAAGGGTTCCCGCATATATCGCTTTGATGTTGGGAGAACCAGCGCAAGAAGACTACCCTTGCTTCGCTGGAATTTGTCGATACGGACTTGGGCGGGCGAGGGCGCCCGCCCTACACAATCTAAAGCTGGCTCATCTTAGCCAAAAATTCGCTGTTCGACCCCGCCTTAGCCAGCCGTTCAATGAGCAGTTCCATCGCTTCTACTGGCGACAGCGGGTTCAGCACTTTGCGCAGTACCCATATCCGCTGCAAGTCTTCTTTCGGAATCAGCAGTTCTTCCTTACGCGTACCCGAGCGCTGAATATCAATCGCCGGGAACGTCCGCTTATCCACCAGCTTGCGATCCAGAATAATTTCCGAGTTGCCCGTGCCCTTGAATTCTTCAAAGATCACGTCGTCCATCCGCGAACCGGTGTCGATCAAAGCTGTAGCAATAATCGTTAAAGATCCGCCTTCTTCGATATTCCGAGCCGATCCAAAAAATCGCTTCGGACGCTGCAAGGCATTCGAATCGACGCCGCCCGAGAGCACCTTGCCCGAAGGCGGCACAATGGTGTTGTAAGCCCGTGCCAGACGCGTAATCGAATCGAGCAAAATCACGACGTTGCGTTTGTGCTCGACGAGTCTCTTTGCCTTTTCGATCACCATCTCCGCCACCTGCACGTGCCGCGCAGCCGGCTCGTCGAAGGTCGAAGAGATAACCTCGCCCTTAACTGAGCGCTGCATGTCGGTGACTTCTTCCGGGCGCTCGTCGATCAGCAGCACCATCAGCACGACTTCAGGATGATTCGTGGTAATCGAATTCGCCACATTCTGCAGCAGCATGGTTTTGCCGGCGCGTGGCGGAGAAACGATCAGCCCGCGCTGTCCCTTGCCGAGCGGCGTGAGCAGGTCCATGACGCGCGCGCTGATATTCTCGCGCACCGTCTCCAGCTTGATCCGCTCCTGCGGATACAGCGGCGTCAGGTTGTCGAACAGAATCTTGTTGCGCGCCTCGTCCGGCGACTCGAAATTCACCGCCTCGATCTTGACCAGTGCAAAATACTTCTCGCCCTCATGCGGCGGCCGCACCTGGCCACTAATCGTGTCGCCCGTCTTCAAATCAAACTTGCGGATTTGCGACGGCGACACATAGATGTCGTCAGGTCCGGGCAGATAGTTATAGTCGGGCGAGCGCAAAAAACCGTAGCCGTCAGGGAGGATCTCCAGCACACCTTCCGCGAAGATGTGTCCTTCTTTTTCGCTTTGCGCCTGCAGGATCTTGAAGATGAGATCCTGTTTGCGGAGTCCGCTGGCGCCCGGCAGCTCCAACGATCGGGCGATCTTGGTCAGCTCCGTAATGTTCTTTTCTTTGAGTTCAGCAATGGTCATATTTACCTACGTGGATTGTTTTCTTGGGAGGGATTTTCGTTCCCCCTTGGGGGATGGCTTTGCTTTGCCGCCGTGCGGGCACACGGCGGAGCTGCTAAGCAGCTCGCCGTTGTGCTTCGGCAAAGTTCTCGGGTTCGCTCAGGATGTCATGACGTTCCGCATCGGCGATCTTGTCAAAAACATCGTTCATGGTTTCCTGTATGCGGGTGTTCGGCTTATGGAATTTTCGCGTTGCCTTCGAGGCAAGCTGGCAGAGCATATACCGGTTCCGCAAAGTATGTAGAGCGTCAAATACGCGATCAGAACGCATGTTCGGTCTTTCTCCTTCAAAAGGAATAACTTAGGCTGCGATCCCATCTATGGCTAACTGGTGAGGTTCGATTTCGGTCAGCCGAGCCGTATTTAGGGCTAGGTTCAAAGGGATTTGCCAGAATTACTCAAATAGATGCCCCGCCCGACCCGAAAGTTGCTCAATTCTCAAGGAGTCCACAATGCGGGCGGAGGTTCGTCGGGACCGTGAGAAGCCCACCTTCATGTCCCAGGGAACGGCTAAGTATAACAAGGCACGAAAGAAGGTCAAGAACAATCTGCGCCCCGCCGGTAACCCCGCTGGGACCTGCCTCAAAGTATTGAAACAATGGGCTTACGCAGAAACTCACGCAGGAACGCCGCCCTCGGCTGTCCAGCGAGCGAAGCTCGCAAGAATGGCCACTATTTAAGCGCAGTCAGCCGCGCCGACAGCCGAGACTTGTAGCGCGAAGCCGTGTTTTCGTGCAAAACGCCCTTCTGGATCGCCTTGTCCAGCGCCGACACCGTCTCCCGGTACGTCTGCCCAGCCGCCGCCTTATCGCCCTTCTCCAAGCTTTCGCGCATGCTCCGCAGAGCGGTGCGTAGTTGCGATGAGTTCGCCCGGTTGCGGGCCGTTCGTTTCGTGGTCTGACGGGCGCGCTTCAGCGCCGAAAAATGATTTGCCATGCGGCTTGTTACCTTCGTTGTCCTAGATTCACCTAGGAGGATATTCCGGTGGGAACCGAACCTGTATTCTACGGGAGCAAGTCGCACCTGGTCAAACCGATATGTAGATGAGTAGTGGGCTACTTTGAATTAGGACTCATCTCCCTCAATTGCTGGACGCATAGGGAGCGCCTTACCGTAGCGCCGGCGTCTCGCCGGCCATGCGGACCTGAAAGTAGCCCACTACCTGTAAATACATGTGTGTAAATAGATGTGTGCAAGTAGACATATGAACTCACCTGCGCGATCACCTCAAAGTCCGCCCCAAACCTCGCCCCAGACTCCATCCCGATCTCCAATGGATCGCCTGAAGGTCCTCATCAACTCATCCACTCCCATCGTGGTGATGGAGACAATAGAGGAACTGCGGGCCGTCCGCATGGTTCGCACCGCTTGCACCGACCTGAATCTCGCAACCTTCGAGTGGACAATCGCCAGCGGTCTCTGCCGCTCCGGCACAACTGCTCCCGAGTCGCGGTTCGAAGATGCCTTACCCCCCGGCGCCTATGACGCGACCAGGCACAGCGACTCCGAGCAAAATTCCAAAGCCATTTATAACAGTCAGGATCCCGCGCAGATGCTGGGCAATCTCGAAGCCGTATCGCTCGAGGCCACCTTCATCCTCAAGGATTTTCACCGTCACATGGAGGACGCCATCGTTGTCCGCAAGCTACGCGACGTAGGACAGAAGTTTTCCGCCCACAGAAGAACGGTTGTAATCACCGGCCCGCGCGTCGTAATTCCTCCCGAACTGTCTGGCTTGGTCGAGTTCTTCGATCTCCCATTACCCGATCGCCAACGCCTGCGGCAGATCTTGGATGAGACCCTGTTTCGCATCGCCAAAAACCACACCGTGCAAAAAAAGCTAGATGCCGCGGGACTCGACGTTCTGGCGGCGGGTCTTCTCGGCCTGACCGAAGAGGAGGCCGAAAGAACCATCTCACAAGCCGTAGTAGCGCGTTACGCCGTCTCGGCCGAGTGCGTCACCGACGTTCTCGAAGCCAAGAAAGCTCTGCTCAAGCGTTCCGAGATGCTGGAATTTGTGGATGCAAACAACGACATGGCAAGCGTCGGAGGCTTAGACAACTTGAAAAAGTGGCTAGGTCAGCGTCGAAATTCCTGGGACGCGCAAGCTCTCAAATTCGGCCTCGACCCGCCCAAAGGCGTCATCATCCTCGGCGTGCAGGGATGCGGAAAGAGCCTCTGCGCCCGTGCCATTGCTGGCGAATGGGGCATTCCTCTTGTCAAATTCGATACCGCCGCCATCTACGACAAATTCATCGGAGAGACAGAAAAAAGAATTCAGAAAGTGTTCAAGGTCGCTGAGGGACTTGCCCCGTGCGTGTTGTGGATCGATGAACTGGAAAAAATCTTCGCGGGGAGCGGCACCGATTCCGCCTCCGCTGACGCTGGCGTTTCATCGCGATTATTGGCGTCGTTTCTTTCCTGGATGCAGGACCGCAAAACGCCCGTCTTCGTAGCCGCCACCTGCAACAACGTCACCGTGCTGCCTCCGGAGCTGATTCGCAAAGGGCGCTTCGATGAGTTGTTCTTCGTAGACCTGCCCAGCGCAGCCGAGCGCAAACAAATTTTGTCCATTCAGCTAACCAGGCGCAAACGCAATCCCGCAAATTACGATCTCGACCGCATAGCCGGCGCAGCCCAAGGCTTCTCGGGAGCCGAAATCGAATCCGCCGTGCAAACCGCCCTCTACGCCGCCTTTAGCAGAGACGGGGCTAGCCCCACCGCTCCCGTGAGTAGAGACGGGGCCAGCCCCGTCTCCGCCGCGAGCAAAACAGATCTAAGCAACAAAGACCTAACCACTGAAGACGTGCTCACCGCGTTCTCGTCCACAATCCCGCTCTCGATCACGCGAGCCGAGGAGCTCGCCGAGTTGCGGTCATGGGCGAAGAATCGGGCGGTGTGGGCTAGCGTCCTGGACGCCAAGCGCGAAAACGCATGAGTCCTGGGCTTCTGCGCCCTAGCAGGCTGCGGAAAAAGTCGGGTTTGCGCTTGATTTTGGGTGGCGCAGCGGTTTACCGCTGCGATAACCGGCTTGTTTTCAGCGCCGGCTTTAGCCGCTGAGGTTACACTCCGGCGCGGAAAACACTTTTTCCGCAGCCTGCTAGAGCACTCACAATTCGGTTCTGTGCGCTAACCTGGTGATCCTTCCTGATTCTATGTATCAGTTAGGTATCACCAGCCTGCGAGTGCCAGACAACTAAGGTAGTGGCCGAGGGAGAGTTGTAGCGCCGCGTTCTTTGTGGGTGCCTTACCCGGTAGGCGCGAACCCAAAACGTGCCGTGTTCAGCCGTTTCAATAAGGGCAAGCCCGCCCCGGTTTGAAGCTGAAAGCGCGAGAATTTTTACTAAGCCGTACCGCGAGTGTTTAGCCATCTGTGGTCTCCTTGTCCCTGATTGGGGCACTAGAGACTACAGAGCGGGAGCGAAAAACGGGTAGAGCCGCAAGTTGCTGATGTAAAACGCCTTACGGCCCGTTGCGAACAGGCCCGCGCACTGTTATGTTGGGAGGATCGAGGTGATTTATGGGCGTCACAAAGGATGCGTATCTCCGGGAACTGGACCAGCAGGCGGCGGCATAAGATCTGGCCGTCGAGTGGGGAATGTTGAAGCGGTGCCGCTGGCACTCCGACTTCACGTATCAGGTGGATTGGGACATTGGACCGGATGTACCGGAAGGCGGCGGCGAAGTTCAAGGCGGGCGAGATTTCCGGGTTCGCCGATCAGCGGGAGTTGACCGACACGCTGAAGAGCGTGGTGGAGGACGCCCCAGTCCGTTGCTCGCGCTGCGAAGCCCTGCGCGAGGACTAACGCCGAAGCTCCCACTTCACGATCTTGAGTGCCTCGGCGGGCAACAGTTGGAGATCGTGGTCATGCGGTTGCGGGAACGGCTAACGTTTGGTCATCACACTTCGCCATGAGCGATTGCTGAACGTCGTCCTCTGCTGGCGCGAGGTATCGCTCCGTCATCGTGATTGAGGAGTGGCCCATCCACTTCTGGCAGGTCCGCAGCGGCACGCCGCGCAGAAGCCAGTTCGTACAGGCCGTGTCCCGGAACTTGTGAAGCCAGAAATCATCCTCATTCAGTCCCGCTGTTTTGGCATACGCCTTACAGAGACGCAGGTAGTGACCCTCTACCTCACCGTCAGCGCGGCCAAACACGTACTTGTCATTGCCGTGCGTCAGCCGCCACACCACCCTCAACTCCTGAGCGAGACTCGGGATCAGGGGCACAGTGCGGAACTTCCGGGTCTTCGTCTTGAAGCCGCCCTGATTGCGGAAGGTGACCGTGGGTGTCGCTCCCAGATTCAGGTTTGACCATTCAAGGTGCGTGGCTTCGCGTTCTCGTGCTCCGGTGTGCCGAAGGAACTTGAAGAACAAACGGTCACGCTCTTCCACGATGACATTGAAGAACCGGGTCAGCTCGGTATCCGTGTACGCCTCTGGCTCTTCCTCAATCGCGGAAGGCCGCTCCGCCTCTGGCACCAGCCGCTTGTGGTCGATGCCGAGGAAATGCAGGAAGCAGACCGTGTTGATGTAGAGGTTGCAGACCGTTCGGTGTGATACAGGCTGATCACCGCCGTGCCGCCTGCGCTCATACAGACTCGTGATCCACGCCTTGAGAATCTTGGCCGTGATCTGCGCCGGGGTCTTGACGTTGACGAAGTTGATGAAGTCGGTCGTCAGTTGCTCGTAGGCTCGAATCGTCTCCTCGTCGCGAAGTTCCCCATTCTTCTTCCGTGACGTCCTCTTGTCACTCAGGAATGCCTCTCGAAGCTGCTCTAGGGAGTCGGGCTGGGCGGGTGATGGTTTGGCCTCATCGACGGCCCGCGCTCCTGAGAGGAGTTCCTGCTCCTTATTCATGCGGGCTTGGTTGGCAGCGGTCAGATCAGTCCCGACCGTCTCCCACCGTCGCTTGCCCTCGACCTCGTACCGAAGACAGTAGACGATCCCCGGCCCAAGCTGCGGATTGCGGCGGTTGATGCGTTCGTAATGGCGATGACCCTGAGCGTCCGTGATGCGGGCGTACAAGGTGACTTGTGAGAGTTTCATCCTGCCCGAAACTACGGCGGGCGTGGCTGATTCGGATAGTGACATATTGACCCCGTTTTGGTGGGGTTCAATACGCGGGTTCTATTGAGGTGGCCGGATATGCCGTGCTCAGGGTAGCCGGAAGTAGAAGTCCATCATTTCCAGCAGCTTAGAAATTCTGGCGGAGAGGGAGGGATTCGAACCCCCGATACCCTTTCGGGTATGCCGGTTTTCAAGACCGGTGCCATCAACCGCTCGGCCACCTCTCCAGCTATGTATAGTTTTACTACACTCTTTAATTGGGCGTGCCGAATCGGTAGCCGCCTTGCAGGCCTTGAAGGTCGTGAGAATCGAGAAGCCCGGCAAGAGCAATGCCACGCACTATTTTGTTCCGTTTGGATACACCAGGATCTTGCTCGCTTCCCCAGTTTTCAGGCGAGCCATGGCTTGGGAAAAATCTTTCATCGCAATGTGGTCGGTGATCACGGGGTGAAGATCGAGGCGTCCGCTTTTCAGCAATGCAGTCATCTGGTACCAGGTCTGGTACATGCGCCGGCCGTTGATGCCTTGAATGGTGATGCCTTTGAAAATGATGTCTTCGGAGAAGTTGAGCGGGATGGGTTTTGAAGTGAGGCCGAGCAGAGAAATGCGTCCGCCGCGACGGACGATGTCGAAAGCGGTGCGAATGGCTTCGGGTTGGCCCGCCATTTCGAGGATCACATCGACGCCGAGGCCTCCAGTTTTTTCGGCGACTATGGCGCGAACATCTTCTTTGGACGGGTCGAGCACGTAGTCGGCTTTCATTTCGGTGGCGAGCTTGCGGCGGTGCTCGTTGACTTCGATCGCGAAAATGGTGGTTGCGCCTACGGCTCTGGCTACGGCAATCGAAAACAAGCCGATCGGACCGCAACCGGTGATGGCTACGGTTTTCGCGGCGATTTCTCCTGCTAACACTGTGTGGACGGCATTGCCTAGCGGGTCGAGGATGGATGCGTATTCCTGGGGGATCGAGGGATCGAGTTTCCAGATATTCGACTCTGGAATGACGACGTACTCGGCGAAGGCTCCGTTCGTGTCGACGCCGATAATTTTCACGTTCTGGCAGATGTGAGCTTCGCCGGTGCGGCACTGCAGGCACTTGCCGCAGGCCACGTGCATCTCCGCGGAGACGAAATCGCCTTCCTTAACGCTGGTTACTTCGTCGCCGAAGGCAACCACCTCGCCGCAAAATTCGTGCCCCGGGATTAGCGGAGGATGGATGCGTCCCTGGGCCCAACGATCCCATTCGTAAATGTGGAGATCGGTGCCGCAGATGGATGCTACTTTAACTTTGACCAGGACGTTGGTGCGTCCGTAGGCGGGGATTTTGACTTCACGGATTTCCGCGCCTGGCGCGGCTTCCGGCTTGACCACGGCGAGCATAGTGGCCGTGGTGGTGCTGGGCATGGAAGCCTCCCTTGGGCGTGCGGAATTAGAAGAGCAAGCGTTCCATTCTACACTGCCTAGCGTGAAGCGCGGGACCGTGAAGCGCGGGAGTGTAGATCGGTGGGGGAGAACGTTAACCACAAGGGGCACTAAGGCGCACGAAGGAGACTCCAGAGACAGATGATTACGTCTTGTACACTCCGCGGGAATGCGTTTTCGGGCTCGCAACCTTGTAGTCTTCAGATTTCCCCCGCGGAATGCTTAACGATTGCCAGCGTGAAGATCGCAGGTGTTTGGCGAGGAAGACGATTTGTCCAACGTGTTGGGCGTAGTGGGCCAAGGAGCGGTTCAGCGCCTGCATGACCGTATGCGGCTCCTGACGGATAGTCACGGTCCTTTGGACATCCTCAGGCGTGAGCGAGTCTAGCGCGGAAAAGACGTGCAACCATGCTTGCTCCCACCAGCGCAGGATTTCTTCACGGCTGGTCTTGGACGAGATTTCAAATTCCTGGTCGCGGAAACGATCGGGCTTTTCGCCATCGCTGGTAAGGAAATCGGTGAAGCGCGAGCGCGCATTGCCGGCGATATGCTTGACCAGCGTCGCAATGGAATTTGACTCTGGATCGAGCATCACGAAAAAATCTTTATCTTCGAGCTGAGCCATGGCGGCTTCGCCCATACGCTTGTGGCCGCGAAATTGACGTTTCATTTCTTCGAGGTAGTGAGAGGCGAGGTCAGTCATATAAATCCCATTGCAGACGTTAGAGGTCAGATTGCAGAGGTAAGAACCTCGCTTCCAAGGTTTTGTTCCTTCAGGAATTCTTGACTTCTGCAATCTAACCTCTAACCTCTGACCTGCCATTGTAGTCGCAGGCGACGCGGAATCCGTAATCTGCGTAATGAAACTCGGGTGGGATGCTGGAACGCGCCGCGCAGCGCGACATCTTGATGTGGTGCCGCCAGGAGCCTCCGCGAGAGGCCCGGCGCACGCCGGCTTCGGGGCCACGCGGATTGCGCTCTGGCGACACTGCATAGTAATCGGGCGCGAACCAGTCGCTGCACCATTCGTGGACGTTGTCGCACATATTGTACAGGCCGTACGCGTTAGGTTCGGCGCGGGCTACTGGCTCGGCTCCTTTCTGCCAATACACGGCGCATCGAATCGCGTAGCCGGGCAGGGACTGCGGAGGCGTGTCGCCCCAGGGAAACAAGGCTTCTTCGAAACCTCCTCGCGAGGCGCGCTCCCATTCGGCTTCGGTCGGCAAGCGGAAATTTCTGCCCGTAGATTTGCTTAGCCACTCGCAGTAGCGGATTGCCTCGTACCACGATACCCCTACGACCGGCTGGTCGGGATGATTAAACGCGGGATCAGTCCAGAACGGCGGCTGGGATGGCGACGCAGACTCGCGCAGGAAGCGCCCGTAGTCTGCGTTCGTGACCTGATGCGCAGCGAGCAGGAATTCGTCAATCCAAACACCATGGACGGGCTGCTCGTTGTCTTGGCCGGTGTCGCAACCCATTTTGAACCATCCCTCGGGAATGCGTACGAGAGCGAATTCGGAGTCGTTCAGATCACAAGCAGGTGCCGAGCTTGCGCTCGGCTTGGACCCTTCGCCCTCGCTTATCGCAGGATTGCGAGGGTGCCCGTCCCCCCACGTGTTTGCTCGGCAGAGCCGCGGCGAAGGTTGCGTTGATTCCATAATTTAGAACGACCGTAGTTTAGAGCGGCCGCAGCGTGCGGACGACATCCTCTATCTTATTCTCCTGGAACAAGCGGATGCCGCCGACGCCAGCCGCTCCGCCTTGCAGGCACGATGCGGCGTTTGCCAGCGTGACGCCACCAAGAGCAAACACGGGAATCTTCGCCTGGCATGCTTCACGCAAGGCGGCGAGGCCAGCGATTTGAGTCTGGGGCACGTCTCTCTTCTCGAAGACCGGAGCAAAGACGGCGAAATCTGCTTTCTGCGATTCGGCGCGCCGGACTTCGGCGGCACTGTGGCACGAGGCGCCTATCAGAAAGGGTTCCGTATTCACGGGACGGTGAGCGGCTTTTAATAGCTGACGCACATCATGGGCTGACACATCGTCGGAGCGCAGATGAACGCCGTCGGCTGCCGTCGCAAGCGCGACATCGGTGCGCGAGTTGATGAGAAGCCGAGTTCTCGGTTCTCGACCAATTCTCAATTCTCGGTTCTCAGTTCTCAGTATGGAATTGTGGCGCACCACAGCTAGCACCTCTCTTGCCAGCACTTCCAATTCTCTTGCGCTCAGGTCCTTTTCGCGGAGTTGGACGTAGTCGACTCCGGCAAGCGCGGCTTCGGCGACCTTTGCGAGTAGCGCGTCGCGCCGGGAGCTTTCATCGCCACGAAATTGGGATCCGTCCGTGATGTAATAAAGCAGGCACTCTTTCGCCATCAGCTTCAGCGTACTACGCAACCAGTCATTACGCTGGCTGTAGATATTCAGCCATTGTTAAATCAACAAATCGTCAAGAATTCGTCGTCAAGAATTCTATGAGATAAACTTAGACCTCAATGAACAAGTGGCTGTTATGGCCGAGTATTTCTGTCGCAGGTCTTCTGGTTGTTTCCTTCGTCGTGCTCAGCCTGATGGCAGGCGGGCCGAAGGATGCCGTGGAGATGGTAAGGTTCGCCTTGCCACATATGCACGCCGGCAGGTTCAAGCTGGGCGACCCTGCGCCCGACGCGCGACTGGTGGCTCTGGATGGCTCGACTCGCTTCCATATTCATGACCGGATTAATAATCGGGCTGGCGGTCGGCCGCTGGTGCTGATCTTTGGCAGCTTTACTTGACCGCCCTTCCGCCGCCAGTTGGGCGACATTGTGCAAATCTATAAAGATTACAAAGACCACGTCGATTTTCTGACGATCTACATTCGAGAAGCGCATCCCATCGATGAATGGCGAATGGCATCGAACGAAAAAGATAAGGACGACGTCTGCTACGTTCAACCGAAGACGCTCGCCCAGCGCGTTGCGATCGCCAACGATTTCACTCAGCGCTTCAAATTCCCCCTGCCCTTCGGTATCGATGAAATGAACAATGCGGCGAACGATGCCTACGCCGCTTGGCCGGAGCGTCTCTACGTCATTGACGAGAACGGCCGGATCTCCTACAAGGGTGGCAACGGTCCCTTCAAGTACAACCCGAAGGAAGTGCGCGCGTGGCTGGCGCAACGCTATGGCGAAGTCAAGCATCCAGAGACGGCCCCAGCCCCGGCGACTAAGAGCTAATTCAGCGGTTGGGTTGTGAAGAGTTTTAAGTTCTCAGCTTTCCAGCGCATCGCGGCGTAAATGCGATTGTGGCCGCTGGGATGATCGAAGAAAATCCATTCCTCGATGGGACCGGGATTCATCTTGCGGTATTCGCCGAGATGGATTGCCGCTTGCGCCATGCCATCGGGTTGCCGGCTCGTATTAAGTCCGTACATGTCGGCTTCGTATTCCTGAGTGCGGATGAAAGTGTTATTGATGGGTGTAAACGCAAAACTAAAGATGGAGACGAGTAGCACCACCAGCGGAAGGACAGCCGTGTCGCCCACTCCGCGAATCTGCCACTTCTCGCCCCAGCGCTGGATCGCCCAGTCGAGTCCCCAGCGCAAGTAGACAAAGGCCAGCACGATTACGATCGAAAAGAACATGATGGCCTTGTAGATGTGGTTCAACACGTAATGGCCCATCTCGTGGCCCATGACCGCCTGAATTTCTTCCGGGGAGCCGCGGCGCAAGAGATTGTCGTTGAGGGTGATGCGCATGGTATTGGCAAAACCACTGACATTGGCGCTCATCCGCGTCGTCTGTTTCGAGGCATCGATCTCGTACACAGCCTTCGCCGGGATTCCGTTGGCTCGCGCCATACTCAGGATGGGATCAACAACTTTGGGATCGTTCAGGATCGTGACTTTGTTGAAAATCGGAACGATATAGACTGGCGTGATCAGAATACCGATGATCAAAAAGCAGATGGTAACGACCGCGCCCCAGATCCACCAGGTGCGCGGCAGTCTGCGGACGACTCCAAAAAGGGCCATGGCCAGCAGGCCGGCGAGCACCAGCGTCACAGCAAAGATCTTGAGCTGATCGATCATCCAAGGGCCGAAGGTCTGGGTGGCGAGTCCGTATTTGTGTTCGCGAATGTAGTCTTCATAAACCGTGAGCGGGAAAACCAGGATCGTCGTGAGAATAAGATATTGCAAAAAGTATATGAATGTGTGTACCGGCTTGAAGCGAGTGACACGCTCCGACAAGTCCCTCATGCGAGCGGACCAGCGTAGATTCAGAAGCAGCAGCGAGACTGCGACTCCGTAGAGAAAATCCCAGAGAATCATCCAATAGCCGCCTTCAAAATAGGCGTCAGAGCGCGCCGTCTTATCGGCGGGAATCTTCGCCATATAAGCATTAGTTGCCGCGGTGGCGTTGAAGTGCGGAGAGGGCTGGGCTTCCGGTGGGACTTGGATTACGGAGGGCATTTCGTTCGCAGCCGGCGGCTGGGCGAAAGCGGAAGGTGCGCAAACAATTGCGCATAAAATAATGAGGCAACAGATTATCGCCGCCGATCCTGGGCGTGAGAGCATCTTATTTGTTCTCCTGAAACAAGGCTCGCAGAAGTGTATACGGGATTCATGCGCCGCGAGTTCAAACTTTGAGCAGACGCAGGAATGCCGGCCCTTCGAGGCTAGTGTGGTGGCGGGTCTTCGACCCGCAGGCGGGGGCGCCCGCGCCACACAGGCTACGGCCGCGTCTTGGCGATCTCGGGAACGGCCGGCTCCGCGGTGCGTTTGGCTTGCTGCGGGGCGAGATGATACTTGGTCAGCCCTTCCTTCAAGAACTCGAAACTCTCTTCCGGAGAGTCGGACATCTTGAACAGGTCAAGGTCCGGTGGTGAGATCACGCCGGCATCAACCATCGCTTCGAAGTTGATGATCTTTTTCCAATAAGCGCTCCCATAGATGACCACTACGATTTTCTTTGCTAATTTTTCCGTCTGGGCGAGGGTTAGGATTTCGAAAAGCTCGTCCAGCGTTCCAAAACCGCCCGGAAAGATCACCAACGCTTTGGCCAGGTACGCGAACCAGAACTTACGCATGAAGAAGTAATGGAACTCGAAGTTGAGCGAAGGCGTGATGTAAGGATTCGGATTCTGCTCGAAGGGCAGGTTGATGTTGAGACCGATGGTTTTTCCTCCAGCTTCGTGGGCTCCGAGATTGGCGGCTTCCATGATGCCTGGGCCGCCACCGGTGGTGACGACAAAACGTTGGCGCTTGGCCGGGATCTGGGTCGACCATTCGGTGAGGAGGCGGGCCAGTTTGCGGGCGTCTTCATAGTAGCGAGCCATTTCGACGGCCGCTTCGGCGTGCCTCATATGTGTTGCTTGCTGCGCGGCGGAATTCTGCTGCCCATTGTCGCGAAGCTCAGTCAGTCGGCCGCTGGCGTGGTCGTGGCTGGGGATACGAGCCGAGCCGAAGAAGACGACCGTGTCCTGAATCTGCTCGCGGCGGAAGCGAGAGAGGGGCTCGCTGTACTCGGACAACAGGCGCAGAATTCTGCCGTCAGGACTATTGAGAAATGGTTCGTTCTGATACGCGAGCGGAGCGGGCTTAAGTTTTTGATCAGTCATATAAATCATTTAGACATTGAATCATTGAACCATTGAGACATTGAACCACTGAGGTACTCCAATCTTTGGAACATTGGGTTAATGATTCAATGACTCAATGATTCAATGCCTCAATAATTTCATTCCTCTCGATATTGAATAGCCTCCCAGAATCCGATCCACACATTGAGCAAGCCTAACCCGGTAGAGACGCCGCGTGCGAAGCCGCTCGCCATCACGGCGTGTAGTGTGGGATACGGGAGGAGCAAAGGGTTTTCGGACCACTCCGGGCGCCAAGGGAGAATCATGAGCATTACCCCGAGGGTTGCGCACAAGAAGACGAACAGAAGTACTCCGATGCGGCGGAGCCACAGACGCGCGATGGAACGAGGCGCGATGGAGGACGAAGGCCTGGCGATTGGCGATAATGCTGAACCGGCGTCCGAGGATGTTTCATGCCGGGATTTGAGTTCCCCGACAATGGTGGGTTCGCCGGCAAAGGGTAGTTTGGGATCGGAAATCATCGGACGTGTCGTCGTAAGTAAGGCCGTCAATAAGGCCGAGAGCAAGATCGTGGAGTTGGCGCGGGATCGAGTGGCACCCCGGCGCAAATTTCGAACCCGCTTGCTGCATTCTACGACTTTAGGGCCTGAATGCGCTCGGCCACGTCACGATAATCGATATTTGCGCTGTACACGTCGGTGAAATGCCGTAGAGCGCCCGGCCTGTCCTGGGCACTTTCGCAGGCCGAACCCAGTTCGTAATTGATGGCTAGCCGCCCTTCTTCATTGAGTCCGGGGAGGTTCAGCGCCTTCTCATACCAGTGGATGGCAGACTCGGGAACTCCCTTATCGAGAAAGCACTGGGCCAGCCAGGTGTAGGTCTGGACGGGCTGCGTAAATGCTTTGCCCCGATCAATGGACGTGCAGACTTTCTGGAATTCGGCGATAGCTTCGTCGAGCAAGCCCATTTCGCGGAAGGCGACACCCAGGCTGTAATGCGTCTCCGGATCGTCGTCGCCGACAATCAGTTCTTCTTCCAGTTCCTGTTTCAACTCGCCGAACATCTCCGAAAGGTCTACGCCGCCGGAGGAGTGTGCGGCGTGGGCTGAGGCTCCCAAGGGACGTAAGGAGGCTGGACTATAGCTCATCGCAGAGAAAGCCGTGCCTGGAGCGGCCGTTGTGGAAACGCCGTTTGCAGGAACCGCCATGGCAGGAGCGGCCGCAGATGCGGTTCCCTTCGCCGAAGTTCCCATTGAGGACATGGCCGTAGCAGCGGCCAAGGTTTCGCTCTCATTCATTGCCCCGGGCTGATGCGCCACCGGTTGGAACCCCACTGGTTCCGGTTCGAGTGGGTGCGTTTCCGCTAGCGCGGCGTGTGCTGGCGCCTGGGTGGTTGGCCAGCCGGGTACGGATTGGCCTCCCGATGAAGGTGCGGCAGGCACGGCAAGTGGGAAAGAATCCCCGAGAGCGGCTTCGAGCTCCGCCACAAACGCGGGCAACTCACTTGCCTGCTCCGCATGCGTGGCTTGTGCGCCGGAGGCTTCGGACCACGTGGGTGACGGTTCAGGCGTGAGGTGCAGTGCCGCTCCGTCGTTTATTTCTTCGATTTCGTTGCTGGCTTCTTGCTGGTAGCCAGTCGTCACATCGTGCGCGGCGATCCCAACCTCAGGTTGGGCCTCCATTGCAACGTCGAAACTGGGAATGTCGTCGGCGTCGATGTCGTCAGCATTGATCTCGTCGGCGTTGATCTCCGCGACTTGCACTTCCCTTTCCTCGGGTGGCTGGTTGGCGAATGTGAAGGCGTGGCGCAATGGATCGAGAATATGGGCATCGCTGGTCAGGGTCTCGAGCTTCTCCATTGCAGCATGGGCCTGCTCGGTCATGAAGTGTTCAAGATAGAAACGGATTTCTTCGACAGTCTCGGCAATCTCAGCGTTTTGTGAGGCATCGCTTTTGGCCTCGCCTGGGATGGAAGCGGCCAACTGTGCGCCCACGGGCCCGTCGGCTTGCCCACCGCCCGCCTGCACATCGACGGCAAGAGAATTCTCCCACTCGGAGGCTAGATCTTCGGAAGATAGATCGTCGGAGCCTGTGTCGACCGAGAATTCTGAATGGTGCTCGGCAGCTTCTGCGGCCGGCGTCGTCGTTTCGTGGATCGCGAACTCCGGCAGTGCGGCCGCAACATGGTGTTCGGACGCTGCCGATGGGGCCATTGGCCACGGTTCGGCCTTGATTCCGGCACCAGCCGTAGCTGTTGCGCCGGCTGCCGAAACACTCGGAGAGGAAGCGGCCGCCATCGCGACGGCAGGCGTGGCCACATGCGCACCAGTAGACAGCGCCGAAGGGGTTGATGAAAGAGACGACAAAGGAGCGATTGCTGCGCTTTTTTCGTAGCGTGCCGCTAATTCTCCATAACGTGTGGCTTCATCCGGGTAGCCAGCATCGTGATACACGCTTTCCAAAGTGCGGCAACAGACAGCGGCTTCGGTGAAGCGATGAAACCTGGTATGAAGGGCGGCAAGGCGTTGGTTCAGCCGCCCGTCGTTAGGCGCCTGCGGCAGAACCGCAAGCAAAGGCACAACCGCCTTATCGGGCAGATTGTACGAAAGGAACAGGTCGGCGTCAGTGACTGCTGAGCGCACTGCAATTGCAACGGAGTCTGGGTAAGACTGATCGATGACCGGAGCGGTTGCTTCAAGCTCCTCGATGATGACCGCTCCCTCTTCCGCCGTGATGCCGGTTGCGGGAGAAGATCCGGCCAGGCGTCCCAACACCTGTTGGTAATTCTGCATGTGCAGCGGATTCTGAGGCTCGGTAGTGGCTAGCATCTGGTAGAGGTCGCGAGCGCGCGCCAAATTTCCGTCTTCGACCGAAGCGTGCGCCAGAAGCTCGGTGACTTCGTTGACATGTGTGCTCTCTCCGGCTTTGTTCAGCAGAAGCAAGAGGGCATCGAGTGCGCCGGAATCGTCGCGCACGCGTGTGATTATGGTATGGAGGCTGCTCAGCAGTTTGGTCGAGTCTGTTGCCAGCAGGCGGTCGGCATGCCGGGTGTAAATATCGAGCGCTTCCTGATACTGCCCGAGGCGCGCGCACCCTTCCGCTAGTAGAAACAAACCCTCGGGATCGTTATGCACCGTGAGCAGCTTTTCCGCGATAGGGGCGCCCTTGGTCAGGTTGCCGACCTGCAAGTACGCCTTGAGCAGATCACGCAGACCGTCGGGATGAGAGTCGAGGTCGGAAGCCTTCTCGAGATACCCGATGGCGCCCTTGGGATCGCCGCTCTCCAGAGTTGACTTGCCCCGAAGCAGCAGAACGTAGCTGTTGCCAGGATCGAGCGCCAGCATGCGCTTCAGAATATCTTCGGCGGCCGGAAGTGAGCCCCGCGAGCGCAGCGATTCTGCCACCGCGCTGTAGATCTCCCAAGCCTCTTTCTTTTTTTCCAGCCGGACATAAACTTCGGCTAATTTGACCCGCATGGGCACATTTTCCGGGTCCATTTCGAGGACCTTCTGGAAAAGCCGCACTGCCTGGTCCAGATCGCCATTCTTCATGAAATCCTCGGCAACCTGCAGGTACTGGGCGCGGGCGTCATTGAAGAGTCCCTGCTGGGTGTAGAGTTCAGCCAGTTTCAGAGACGAATCCACGCTCGGCTGGAGCTTGGTGATCTTCTTGTACATGGCGATGCCCTTGACCGTAAAACCCTGCGCGGCGTAGGCGTCGCCCACCTTCTTGAAGCATTCGATGGCCTTGGCGCTGTCGCCGAGACGGGCGTAGAGATCGCCGATAGTGTTGTTGACGGTAAGGTCCTTGGCATCGTGCTTCAGGACCTTGTCATACTCCGCAATTGCGTTCTGCAGCTTGCCCTGCTGGACAAACTTTTCCGCGGCGCTGAGAACCTTCTGTTTGTTAAATCCGAAGCCAAATGCCATACGGTGCGGACTCCAGCCTTTCCACCATACGCGGGCGATTTTCGCCAGCGTCGAACGGGTACCACACTCGCCGGGACTTCCCAGACGAAACCCCGCCAACCGCGCAAACAAGATCGCAGAGTGATCGCGGAGTAAGGTAATTGTAAGGCCGAGTATGCGCAGTCCGGTGGTTACCGACGATTACCTGGGTTACCGAAAGGGCGTGTACGTCTGGTTCGAAAAGGGACGTCCATGCCCGCTTCCAGAGTCAGCGACAACATATCTCGAGCTTAGTTATGAAGCTTAATTCCAAAGGCTGGCAGATACGCGAGAGATCTCAATCTTCATTGGTTTTGGGGGCCTCAGCCCTGCGCATTCTTTGCCGAGCCCAGCGCTGCCGCATGCCCGCCAGAAATTTCTCCTTGTCGGCCTGCATTTGTCGTACCAGCGCTTCATTCCCGGTGTCTTCGTGAGCGGCCGCCCACAGAACCATTTCCGTGAGCACGGGGGCGAGATCGATTCCCTTCGCCGTCAACGAGTAAATCAGCTTCCGTCCGTCGGACGAATCTGGTTTGGCCAAGATGATCCCGTTCGCAACCAACTTGTGCAGCCGATCGGCCAGGATGTTGGTTGCGATTCCTTCATAACATTCTTTGAATTGCTTGTAGGTTCGAAATTCTCGCAGCATCATGTCCCGGATTATCAAAAGCGACCAGCGATCTCCCAGCATCTCGACCGATGCATTCAGTGGACATTCCGACCGGCGCTTAACTTTCCTCTTTTTCACAATTATTTCGCGGTGTTTATCACTTGCATAAAGCAAGTAATCTATGCATAATCTCACATGTAAAAGGATTATTCAATCGGTGAATCGGAAAACAACGATCAAGGAGACAACCATGGATGCAAAGCCAACCTACGAACAAGCGCAACTCCACCTGCAGATTTATGATATGCGCCGCGAGGCGCGGCTGCGCGAGGCTCGCGAGTGGTTCTTTAAGAACTATTTCGTCGAGAATCTCGATGACTGGATGCGAATCGCCGCTCCCGGAACCCCCACGGGCGCGTTCTCGATGATGGTGCTGACCTATTGGGATCAAGCCTGCGCCATGCTCGACTACGGCCTGCTTCACGAAGAGCTCTTTTTTGAGACCAGCGGCGAGTTTTTTGGAACCTTCGAGAGAGTCAAACCCATCCTCCCCCAGGCTCGGGAACGGTTTTCGAATAAACATTTCCTCGGGCACCTGGAAAAGGCCGCTCAGCGCTACGAAACCTGGATGGAAAACCGCTCTCCCGGCCATATAGCCGTTATGCGGCAGATGATGAAACAGATGCGGCCGCAGACTGCAACCGCTGCTTAGAACCTGATTCGGAAGCTGGAGCAAATGACAAGTGAGCCTGCGACACGGTGCAAAACGCTTTCTGCGGCGCAGGCTCACATCTCGCATGACAGAGATCCATTACAAGAAGAGATCTTATGCAAAAAATCACTCCGTTCCTGTGGTTCGACTGCCAGGCCGAAGAAGCGGCGAACTTCTATACCTCCATTTTTAAGAACTCTAGAATTCTGAACATTGCCCGTTACGGAGACGCCGGGCCGGGACCGAAAGGAACGGTGATGATGGCAACCTTCGAGCTCGAAGGACAACGATTCATGGCGCTGAACGGCGGTCCGCATTACACATTTACTCCGGCCATCTCGCTTTTTGTGGACTGCGAGGATCAAGCGGAAGTCGATGAGTTATGGGAGAAGCTTTCGGCCGGCGGGTCGGAAGTGCAATGCGGATGGCTGAAAGACAAGTTTGGCCTTTCGTGGCAGATCATTCCGCGGGCTTTGATGGAATTGATGCAGGACAAAGATCCGGTGAAATCGCAAAGAGTATTTAAGGCCATGCTTCAGATGACCAAGATTGATGTCGAAGGTTTGAAGCGAGCTTATCGAGGTGAATAAATCGCGATAACAAATAAGGAGGGAGTGTAGGAATGAGCCAGGTAAGAGTTCTGGTGGGTACGCGCAAGGGTGCCTTCGTTTTGACCTCAGACGGCAAGCGTGAGAAATGGGCCATCAGTGGCCCAAACTTTGCCGGCTGGGAGATATATCACCTCAAGGGGTCTCCGGCCGATCCGAACCGCATCTACGCCTCGCAAACGAGCGGATGGTTCGGGCAAATTATCCAGCGCTCCGACGATGGCGGCAAGACCTGGCATCAGCCAGGAACGCCCGCCGGCGAACCGGGGGCGTCCGGTCCGCCGAAAAGCGCAAGCAATAAGTTCGCTTATGACGCGTCCGCCCGGCCGCTCACCACGCATCAGTGGTATGACGGCACGCAGCATCCGTGGGAGTTCAAGCGCGTCTGGCACCTGGAACCGTCGCTCACCGACCCCGGTACGGTTTATGCCGGTGTGGAAGACGCCGCCCTGTTTCGCTCGACCGATGGCGGCGAGAACTGGAAGGAACTCCCCGGCCTGCGGGGCCACGGCACGGGTCCGAAGTGGCAGCCGGGCGCGGGCGGGATGTGCCTGCATACTATTATTCTTGATCCCAGCAATCCTGACAGGATCTATATCGCCATCTCGGCGGCGGGCGCGTTTCGCACCGACGACGGGGGGGACACATGGAAGCCGATTAATCGCGGACTTTATTCGCAATATATTCCCGATCCTCGCGCCGAGATCGGACACTGTGTTCACCATGTCGCGATGCATCCTTCTCGTCCGAATGTGCTCTTCATGCAGAAACATTGGGACGTGATGCGCAGCGACGATGCCGGCGATTCCTGGCAGGAAATCAGCGGGAATTTGCCCACCGACTTCGGCTTCGTGATCGATGTGCACGCCCACGAACCGGAGACTATTTACGTTGTCCCCATACAGAGCGACTCCCTCCATTATGTTCCGGAGGGCAAGTTGCGCGTCTTCCGCAGCCGCACCGGCGGCAACGAGTGGGAGGCGCTCAGCAAAGGCCTGCCACAGAAAGACTGCTATGTGAACGTACTGCGCGATGCCATGGCCGTCGATTCGCTCGACAAGTGCGGAGTGTATTTCGGCACCAGCGGCGGCCAGGTATATGCGTCCGCCGATGCCGGCGATAGCTGGGCGCCAATTGTCCGCGATCTTCCAGCGGTGCTGTCGGTTGAAGTGCAGACGCTGCGTTGAAGGCTGAGATGATCCGAGTCATACTGCCGCAGCATCTGCGAACGCTGGCACAGGTTGGCGGCGAGATCGAGGTTGAAGTCAACGGCCAGGTCACGTTGCGCTCGGTGCTCGACGCGCTTGAGTCTCGCTATCCCATGCTGCGGGGGACGATCCGCGATCAGGTCACGCAACAGCGCCGGGCGTTTTTACGGTTCTTCGCCTGTGAGGAAGATTGGACCCATGAGCCGCCGGATGCCCCATTGCCCAATGCGGTCGCATCCGGTCAAGAGCCCTTCATCGTTATAGGAGCCATTGCGGGGGGTTAGAACAAACCGCAGCATCATTCTTACTTATGCGCTGCAACTTCCTTCCCCCGCTTCTCCATGGGCACAAATTCCCGCGTCTCGTGCCCGATCCACACTTGCCTCGGGCGTGCGATTTTCTGTTCCGGGTCAGTGATCATTTCCTGCCATTGCGCCAGCCAGCCGACGGTGCGCGGAATCGCGAAGAGCACGGTAAACATCTCCGGTTTGAAGCCCATCGCCTGGTACATGATGCCGGAGTAGAAGTCCACATTCGGATAGAGTTTGCGGCTCACGAAGTAATCGTCTGAGAGCGCGATGCGCTCCAGTTCGAGGGCAATCTCAAGTCTGGTATTCCTGCCCGTGACCTGGAATACCTGGTCAGCGGCCCACTTGATGATCTTGGCCCGCGGATCATAGTTCTTATAGACCCTGTGTCCAAAGCCCATCAGCTTGCCTTTGCCTTCCTTGATCTTCTTGATATAAGCGGGGATGTTGTTCTTGGTGCCGATCTCGTCCAGCATGCGCAGAACTTCTTCATTGGCGCCGCCGTGCAGAGGCCCGGAAAGAGCGGAGGCGGCGGAGGCCGTAGCCAGATAGGGGTCGGCTTGAGAGCTGCCCACTGCCCGCATGGTGTTCGTGCTGCAGTTCTGCTCATGGTCGGCATGCAACACAAAAAGAACGTCGAGCGCGCGTGCAATCACCGGATTGGCGACATATTTCGGCTCGACCATCTTCCACAGCATGTTCATGAAGTTTTCGGTGTAGGTCAGGTCATTATCGGGATACACATAGGGAAATCCCACCATGTGCCGATAGGACATAGCGGCAATTGACGGCATCTTGCCGATCAGGCGCTTGATCTGCAGCATCCGCGTGGCAGGATCGTGAACGTGTTTAGCTTCCGGATATACCGTCGACAGCGCCGCCACCGTGCTCACCAGCATCGCCATCGGGTGTGCGAAGTCACGGAAGCCTTCCATGAATTTCTTGGTGCTTTCATGGAGCATGGTGTGGTGCGTGATCTCAAACACCCAACCCTTCAATTCACTCTCGGTGGGCAGTTCGCCAAACAGAAGCAGGTAGGCAACTTCAAGATAGGTGCAGTGCTCGGCCAAAACCTCGATCGGATAGCCGCGGTAGCGCAGGATTCCACGATCGCCGTCAATGTAGGTGATCGCACTCCGGCAGGAAGCAGTATTCGTAAAGGCGGGATCATAAGTCATCAGGCCGAAATCTTCGGGGTTGCTCTTGATCTTGCGCAGATCGATGGCGCGGATGGTGCCGTTTTCGATCGGCAGCGTATAGTTCTGCCCGGTACGGTTGTCGGTGATTGTCAAGCTGTCTTGCGGCATTCAAATCCTCCTGAAAATAGCTGCAAACGAAAAGATATAACGCGGAACAAAACCCCGCGCGCCAAATAGTAGTGGCCGCCCGGTACGATGCGCTGTAACGCAGATCACATAAGGGCGGTTTTTTGTCACTCTGCCTTGATTCATGCTACCAGCATCGGACGGCCGCGCGCATCCGCTGCCGTCTTTCAGCCATTGGCAAGCGCAACAGCCAACGTGTAGGGTATGGAGGCGCTAGAATCAGCTACGCAACCGGACTGAACTGGCAAACCTGAAGCAGATTTTCTGGAATCAATATGACCTGGATTCGTACTATTCCGCTTACAGAAGCGGATCAAGAGTTGCAGCAGGCGATGGAAGGGCAAAAGCCGCTTTATCCGAAGGAATATGCCGTCCCCATCCACCCAGCCGCAGGCGGCGGCTCTCAAATTGTGGCCTCGCACTCGCTGATTCCGCAGGCGCTTTACCATGCCTTTTCGACTTTTGGCTCGCTAATGTCTCCAGACTTGCCGCTGGAGCGGCGTCATCACGAGATGATCGCCACCATGGTTTCAGTGACCAACCGGTGCGTCTATTGAATCGAGTCTCACGCAGAGTTTCTGCGTCGCGTCACTTTGGATAAAGAATTGGTTGCCGCCTTGGAGCGCGACTACACGACTGCGCCGATCACGGCGCAGGAGCGGGTGATGATCGATTATGTGGTGAAACTCACCAGAGACGCGACCAAGGTCCAAAGAGATGATCACGAGAAATTACGCGCGGTAGGCTTTGAGGATAAAGGCATCCTGCAGATCACGCTGATCGCTTCGTGGTTCAACTACATCAACCGTGTCGCCGACGCGCTGGGGGTAGGTCGGGAACCGTAACCCCCCGCTCGGAGCGGTTACTCGTTGGCCGCTCTCCGATGCGGCTTCACTGCCAGGCACCGCTCGAAAATTGCAGAGACTTGCGGAATCTCCTCATCATTCAATCGAATTGCGCTGCCCAGTTTCTTCAATGCCGCATTCAGGGCGGGAGGCTGGGTGCCGGTCAGTTCCGTGAGTTGGTGCCACTCGCGCGCCACAGGAATGCGCTCGTCGGTTTCCGCGTCTTCACAGAACTGATCCGCAGCCTCCGGAGGAGTTCCGTACTCGTCGGCGACATCCTCGTGGAAGTAGCCGCGCAGAAAAGTATGCAGCGCGGGAAAGTTGGCGGCGATAATTTCCGGTTTCGAGGTCATGAGCGGCACTCCGGATAAGAGGTCAAAACGTAGTAGTCGTTCGGACCCACGTATTTTAGTACGACTAGGGCGTGCGCGCACGCATGCGACCGGCTTTCGCCGCGATTGATGGTGCGTCCGATCGGAGTCGGGCTGTCGTAGTCGAGCACCAGGTTGGGATGGCCGCCGGGGCGGTTCAGCCAGCGTTGGATACGATCCTGAGACGCGGCGATGGCTGCCCCCACGGCCCGCTCCGCGGTTGCACGGTCGGTGTAAGTCGACGCGCCCGTTATGCGCCGTTCGCGCTCCAGGCGCTCGCGTAGTTGGTCATCGGTCTGTCCTGCATGCTTGCGCAGGATGTGACCGCCGGCGGCTTCGTCCTGGCTGAGATCGCGGGCTGGACCAGTTTCCAGGCGGCTCTGCCTCGGCTCTTTGTGCGAAGAAAGCGGGAGCGAAGAAGACGACGATGGAGAGTCACTTGACCCATTGGTGCCAGCGGGCGGCTGACATGTGGTCAGTACGCATAGCCCCAAGACGAAAGCGATACCGCCTTTTAGGCGAACTCGAGAAAAACCACTCATCAGGCTCCAGATCAAAACCAAAAACTAAGCCATCAAAGAACGGAAATCCCGACCGGAATCCCTGTAAAGTTCTGGAAATTGTGCTACTAAACAGGGGTGCGGGTAAGTTTACTGGATTCGCTCGACGATTTCGAGCGCTGGGGTGGGGATTGCGCCTATGTGTTTCCGGCAGGGGTATCGGCATGATCGTTGGAGTTACCAGCGCGTCGCGAGGGTGGCGTACCAATTTGCCCGCGAGCTTGAAGCGCGGCAGATCGTCAAAGGCGATGCCGTGTTGCTGTGGAGTCCGAACCGTGCCGAGTGGGTAGCTGCCCTCCTTGGATGCGCGCTCTGCGGAGTGATTGCGGTTCCCGTCGATGATGCTGCCAGCCCCGATTTCGCGCGGCGAATCAGTGCGCAGGTGCGAACGAAACTGGTGTTATGCCCACGCGAACGGGCGGCGATTTTGCAGACGATATCGCAGCTATCGATCCCGTCGAGCTGGCGTCTGCAGTTTCCGAACATTCGGCAGAGCGCTTTCGTCCCGCGTCGATTCAGCCTTCCGATACACTCGAAATCGTTTTCACCTCGGGCACCACAGCCGAGCCTAAGGGCGTTGTTCTTACTCACGCTAATGTGGTCGGCAACCTCTCACCGATCGAAGCCGAGATCAAGAAATATCTGAAGTACGAGAGACTGGTGCATCCGATTCGCTTCCTGAATCTGCTGCCGTTGAGCCACGTCTTTGGACAATTCCTGGGAATCTTTCTTCCCCCGCTGCTCGGCGGCACGGTGGTGTTTGAAAATACCTTCAATCCTTCCGAAGTTATCGCGACGATCCGGCGCGAACGAGTCTCGGTGCTGGTGGCCGTGCCCCGCATGATCGAATCCCTAAAGCAGAAGGTCGAGCGTGATCTGGATGATGCCGGGGAGCGGGAGAAGTTCGGCATACGCTATGCCGCCGCAGCTAGCCAGCATTTCCTGCGGCGGTGGTGGACTTTCCGCGATCTGCGCCGCAGGTTCGGATGGAAGTTCTGGGCCATGATCAGCGGCGGCGCGGCGCTCGATCGCGAGACGGAAGAGTTCTGGCATCGCCTGGGGTATGCCGTCATACAGGGCTACGGTTTGACGGAAACGACTTCGCTGATCAGCTTGAATCATCCTTTTCACACCAGCCGCGGATCGATCGGCAAGGTATTGCCTGGGCGCGAAATCAAGCTGGCGGAGGACGGGGAGATTCTGGTGCGCGGGAGCGGCGTCGCCAGCGGCTACTGGAATGGGCGCGAAGTGGAACCGGTGGCGCGTGAGGACGACGAAGGCTGGTATCGCTCCGGCGACCTGGGCGCGCTCGATGAGCAAGGCAATCTTTTTTTCAAGGGACGCAAGAAGGAGGTCATCGTCACTTCCGCGGGCATGAATGTTTATCCCGAGGATCTTGAGGCGGCGTTGCGAAGGCAAACTGAGGTTCGGGATTGCGTTGTCGTCGGCCTGGAGCGCGCTGGGAATGCCGAGCCTTGTGCGGTGCTGATTTTGCGTGACCGGAATGCGAATTCGCCCTCCGGTGTCTTGCGGGACGCAACGGTCGAAGCAATCGTTCAGCGCGCCAATGAAACGCTAGCGGAGTTTCAGCATATGCGCCGATGGTTCGTCTGGCCTGACGAGGATTTTCCTCGCAGTGCCACGCAGAAGCCGCGGCGCAATGTGATTCGCGAGGCGGTGGAGGCGGCATTCACCGAACCAACAGCAGCAGCAGCGGGCGGGGGCGCCCGCTCCACACGGCCACTTGCAGAGTTGCTGACGCGGATCACAGGCCGCGCCGCGAACAACTTGGCGCCGGACACCAATCTCGAAAGCGGATTGGGTCTTAGTTCGCTCGAACGCGTCGAACTGCTTAGCGCGCTCGAAGATCGCTATCAGATCGATCTGAGTGAAACCAAATTCGCGAAGGCCGCCACCGTCGGTGATCTGGAAAAATTACTGCAGAATGGCGGGTCGGTTGGTAGTCGTATGTCGTTGGCCGCTGGCCAGCCCTCTGACCGAGCAGCGACTGACGACCAACGACTTGCAGGAAGTGCTAGTGATCTCGAGTTTCACCGTCGTCTCGCCTTTCACTATCCGCTGTGGACGTTGCGCTGGCCGACGACCTGGCTGCGTTTTGCAACGTATTATCTGCTGGCGAGTCCGGCGACGTTTCTGCTGGCATGGCCGCGCGTAATCGGGCGCGAGAACCTGCGCGGCGTGCGCGGCCCTCTGCTGGTGATCTCAAATCACATCGACGATGTCGATGTTGGATTCATTCAAACGGCGCTGCCCGCCCGCATACGGCACACCCTTGCGACCGCGACCGGCGGCGAGGCCCTGGAAGCATTGCGCTCGCCCGGGCCCAATCGCATGCGGCTCGCCCGCATCTACGATCGCATCAAGTGGACGCTTGGGGTGGCGCTGCTGAATCTGTTTCCACTCCCGCGGCAGTCGGGTTTCCGCAAGAGCTTCGCATATGCGGGAGAGGCCGTCGATCGCGGCTACAGTGTGCTCGTCTTCCCTGAAGGCAGGCACACGACAGATGGCAAGCTGCTGCCATTCCGCTCGGGGGTTGGACTGCTTGCCAATAATTTGCGTATCCCAGTGCTTCCGATGCGAATCGATGGTTTGTTTGAGGTCAAGCAGTCCGGCAAGAAGTTTGCGCCGCCTGGAAAAATAATTGTGCGCATCGGGAGGCCAGTCGAGTTTGCGGCGGAAACCGATCCCGAGGAAATCGCGCAAGCCCTGCAAAGGGCGGTCGCCCAACTCTAGCGGGAAGTCTCCGTTCGTTTCAGCAACACTGCCACTTGTGCGATCACGGCGTTTTCGGTGGCCATGCCTTCGGGCGTTTTCGCTTTGATGCCGACACAGTCGGCGGGAATTGCGCACAACTCGGCGATGTGTTTGCGAATTGCTTCGGCATGCGGGCCGATTTTTGGAGCAGACAGGATCAGCGTGGAATCGAGGTTCGCGAGCTCGTAGCCTGCGGTCTTGACTCGGTGTAACGCCTCACGCAGGAATACTGCCGAGTCGGCGTTTTTCCACTGCGGATCGGAGGGCGGAAAGAGCGATCCTATGTCGGGGCCGGCGATCGCGCCGAGTAACGCGTCGGTGATGGCGTGCAGCAGGACGTCCCCGTCGGAATGGCCGCCGAGTCCCCGATCGTGCGGCAGAGTGATGCCTCCGATTTTTAGCGGTATGCCGGGCTTGAATAGGTGCGAGTCCCAACCGTAGCCGATGCGCATTTCGTTTTTGTTTACGGAAGCAAAATCCTCTGCGCGAACTCGGCGCGAGGAACCGATGAAGTGGCGCCGATTTGCGCTCAAGCATCTGGCGTCGGGCAACCACGTCACTGATTCTAACAGGTTGATAAATAGATTTTTTTGGTGGTTTGTCTCTGATGCTGCTCGAGGTTAAAGCGAGGTATCATGATACTAAGTCATTATTTATGAATACTTTGCATGTAAGACTCATATTCTTAAATACTTTACAGGGGAACCATACGCTAGACGTATCATTCTAAAGGATGGATAAATAAACAAACGGAATGTTGCACCGCCAAGGCCGAGGACACCGCTCTAAGGGGAAGCCTTTCCCCAAGTCTTGGACCAAGGACTCCGCACGGGCGGTATCGCCTGCGATCGTAAGCGCGGCTTCGTTAGTGCTCAATTATTATTCGACTCCGGCGAGGGCCTCGTTGAGTCCGACGATGTCGGCGCCGAGATCCTTGCCGTCGCTGCCGGCATTCTTGTAGGGGCTGTTGGGTGGAAGCTCGTAGTTCCCGCCGTTGCCGTTGTTAAAGGAAGTGAATTCGGCATTGCTGGGGGTCGGACCAAACATGTTGCCGGCCGGCCAGGTTGACGATCCAAACTCGGGAGTGGTCCCAAGGAAAGCGTTGTAGTTGAACGTGAAAGTCTTGAAGCAGCTGTTCAGAATTTTGACCGGAACGTCTGAAACTGCGCAACTGGCATCGCCGCCCTCGGCCTCCCACATGGGGTGAATGCCGGTGGTGACGATGTTGTTGGTGAAGACGAATCCATACATCTCCGGGTTCGGCTTGTTGTTACCCGTGAACATGAAGCCGCCGGTGACATCTGCGAAGCCGGTAATATGATTGATGGTGATTGTATTTATGGGATTCGTTGGCCAGTTGTTCGCCAGATAAAACAGCCTGCCCGTACCGTTATAATTGTCGCTACTGATATCGTCCATGACGATGTCGTGAATGCTCCAGCGAGTTCCTGCCGCGGCATAGTATTTTTCTTTGCTCGACCCATGGCTTTCAAGTGGAGTCGCCATTACGATGCCGCCTCCGGCATGGATCACATGCGTGTACCGGATCGTCACGTCGGTAACCACACAAATTGGACACATGGGAGCATTGGTTTGACTGGGCTGGTTGATGGGAGTCAGGACGATGGCAAAGCCTCTCTGGCTGAAACCTCCCCAGAACGTCTTCCATGAGGTTGGCTTCCGCCAGAACGCGTGAGGCGTTCTTAAGCTCCAAGTGATTCTTGACAATGAACGGATACCCTGCATACCCGCCCTGGAAGGGCTCACTTCCTGGCATCCATTGCCATGGTTTGAAGAAGTGATTGGAATCGATGGTGATGTCGGTTGGAGTCGTGGTGGCTCCGCCGCCGCCGAACAGAATCGCTTCGCCCGATGCCTCGAGGAAGTTGTCCTCGATCAGATAGGGGCCGTCTTGGTGATCGCCGGTACCACCGCTCACTGCGTGCGCATCTGTGCATGCACCTTTAATGGAGGTGCAGTGAAGATCATTGAGGTAGGAATCCACGACGGCTACATAGTTTGAGCCGGCGAGATTGAAACCGGTCTTGGTGTCATCGAGCGCCACGCCGTGCACCCAGCTTCGATCGACAACGAGGTATTGGGCAGTGCCTTTTTGCTCGATCGAGATGAGGGTTGGCGAGGCTTTGACCCCGACCGGTCTGGTTATCTCCAGCCCGAGCAGACGATAGTGATTAGCTCCCGATTCGAAGATCACCGGGCCGTCGGCGAGTCCTGAAACCACAAGCTTCGCCAGTACATTCTGCGGTTGGTTGCAGGCATATTGCGGAACGTCCCACGAGCGAAGCGACTCCCGCATAGCAGGGCGTCAAGCGCTGACCTTCGGGCGGCAGACTGGCGTCAGCAGAGCTGGTGCGAACGATGATCCAGTGATCGTTGTCGCAGTTCTTGGCGGGAAACTTGAATACTCCCGAAAACGTCGCCCCAGCCTGCAGTTCAATGGTGTCGCCGCACAGCGCGTTATTCAAGGCCGTTTGCAGACTGCCGCCGGCATTGACGCTGATGATGGAGCCGGGAGCCGGTGTATCGGCCATCGAACTAGCAACCGTCGCGATCGGCAATTGCGCCGGACCATCGTAACCGCTGTTGCTGGTGCCGCCGTTGTTGTTGGTGTCAGTCCCTTGCGAATAGATATCCGTTTCGCGTATCGCAGTTCCGTGCACCGCCGCCGCGGAAAGAGCGGGCAGCAGCGCGACCGTCAGAAGGATTAGAAAAGTAAGACGCTGCAGGAACGCAGCAGAAGATCTGGAATAGTTCCTTATAAGTACAATTTCCGAAGCAAACATCATGAGCCCTCGACCCTACTGAATTGGGGGACAGTCGATGTCCTCAGGCTGAATCTAACGGGGTGGGTGGCATGTTCCTAGATATCGCCGGTGTATGGCAGACACGTCGGTACAAGTACGGGCGTGATGTACCGATTCGCGCGATCCACTGTCCACCGGTGTTTTACGTTTGAAGTGGCTGAAAACAGGCTCAGGGCAGTCGGTTTGGGGTGAGAGAGCGAAGAAGCGGAGACCTAGACCGGAGACAGCGCTATAAAAACTGTTGTAACACGATAACGAACTGGGGTAACAAAAGCAGGATTGCTAGGCAGGGAGCGAGGCAAGGTAATGGGATAACATCAGAGCTTCAACGGCAGGCTGCGCGATGAGTTCTGGAACAGCGAGCTTCTTTACTCGCTGAGGGAGGGACACAGATTCTGATGGAGAGATAGCGCGTGGAGTACAACACGGAGCAGGACGAAGAACATTCCTTGGAGAATTTGCGGAGCGGGCGCAGGCCATGACCCGTGGAAAAGACGGTGCCGAGGCTAACGCCCAGGCGTTCGCCTCCAGCGTTTCCCACCTTTCCACCGCTCCGGCGACGACTGCGGAGTTGAAGTTGTCACCGTGGCGTTCCAGGGGGGTACTTTTGCTTAGGTTACCTTATAGGTTAATGCGACCATCGCCATCGCCCCGAGTGATGTGGATGGTGCCGTCCGCCACGGGAGTCTTCGACAGAGCCTTCGTCAGCTCGGGGGACATAGCCATCTGAAAGCGCGATGGGCCCGAGCGGAAACCGGCGGCCGCGAAGGCGGTCTGCCACTCGGTCAACGATTGGTTTGTGATCACCAAATCCGCACCCTCTTCTCCTAGTGTGCGGTCAGCGAGTGTGGCGACGGTGCCAAAGTAGCCTGGCAACGCTGCACAGTCCAGTAAGGATGCGACCCTCAGGTTGCCGAAATAGGGATTGTTCTGCATCGACTTCACCAAGGACGCCGACCACCCCAGAGTGCGCGAACCGCTGGTGATCCGGTGAATGCGCAAGCGTGGGTCGTCGGCAGGATAAAGCTCGCGGAGCACCTCCTGGTCCCGCCGCACACCGAAGTGAAGGCTCGGGGCGAACCCGCTCCACACCTCATTCGCCCAATCGCCCCATGCATTCTCGAGACTGATCGAGGCGCCCTTCGCGAGCCGGACATGGCTGCGCTGAAGCAGCCTGCCGCCGATGGAGCCGGCGCCCGAATAAACCGCCGCCAACGCTCCCGCACGCTTCCACCACGGCGACTGCAGCATCGGCATGCCAGCGAGAAAGCGAGACACACGGTGAATACGGAAGAAGAAGGGAACGCTCTCCAGGCTCCAGCCAGAGGCACGCAGCAGACGTGGCAAAGGATTGGCCTGGTCGCCCATCCCAACCACGAAACAACGCGGGTTGTGAACGAGGAACTGCTTCACCAGTTGCAGCGGCAGCATGGCAAAGCGGCTATCAACGATGCTCTCTGAAATCGGTGACTGAATGTTGGCTACCGTCACGGCTGCGTTTTTCAGCAGCGAGGGGTATTCCATGAGCAGGTACCCGCCGCGCGCCTCGGTGCCGTCCATCGCCAAATAATGCGTACTATGAATTACGCCGGGTTCTGTGTGGTGATTCAGTCGCTCCGGAAGTCGAAAGGGCGCCTTACCGTCACGTGTGATCCGGCGATTGAAAGCCTTGGCGGCATCCACGCCCGATTGACTAAACCGTAAGAATTGGATCATGTACTTATTATGAGGCAATCCCATCCCAACCAGCGTTGCTTTCGACTCAAATTTAGTTTAGCTTAAGTTGGAAAGTGGCTTTCCAAGGACTACTGACCGCCGGATGTTACACTTGTCACGATGAACCGGAAAGAGTCCATCAGTACTGCTTTTCAGGGGTCGGAGCCTTTTGCAAGGGATGTAACTGGCAGACCGAGATTACCTCTCGACAACGAGATCCTGTACGCATTTGGCATTCTGATTCGTGGCGTTGAGCAGGCGTTACTCGACTTGTTCGGCAAAGGTCAACTGTCCGGCACGACACACACCTGTCTGGGTCAGGAATGCTGTCAGATGGGCGTAGTTCGGACACTTACCGACCCCGACGATGCGGTTCTGTCAAATCATCGAAATCACGGTCATTTTCTTACGTATTCGGGCGAAATTCGCGGTTTAATCGCTGAGATTATGGGCCGCGAAGGCGGTATTTGCGGCGGCATGGGCGGCAGCCAGCATCTGGCGTACCGCCATTTCCACAGCAACGGCGTGCAGGCGGGCATGACGGCGATCGGCGTGGGCCAGGCGCTCGCACGCAAGTTGCGTGGCGGCTCCGGGATTGTGGTGGCGATCGTCGGCGATGGGACCACGGGTGAAGGTCTGCTCTATGAAAGCATGAACCTGGCCTCCATCTGGAATGTGCCGCTATTATTCGTGCTTGAGAATAACGGTATCGCGCAGACCACCCCCACCGCGCATACGGTGGGAGGTTCAATCGAAGCGCGCGGCGCGGCCTTCGGCTTGCGCACTTGGCGGCTGGACGATGCGAGTCCGAGCTTCTTTGCCGATACCGAAGCAATCGTAAGCGAAGCGCGGCAAAGTGCCGCGCCCGGGTTGCTGGTGATCGACACCTACAGGCTTGGCCCGCACAGCAAGGGCGATGATCTGCGCACCGAGGACGAGATGGCGCGCATTCGCGATCGCGATCCGCTCCTGCGGCTGGGCAGTAGTATCCCGGCTTCGCGACGCCTTGAAATCGATGCCGCGAATCGCGGGTTTCTCGCTGGCGTGCTTGAGTGGGCCCTGCTGCAACCGGAGGCGACCAAACTGCCGGCGCCTATGTGGACCGCGGCGATCAGTAAACCGGCCAGCCGACGGGCTGCACCGGTCGGCAATGTTCGATCGGCTCTGGGTAGTGCGCTCGAATCGCTGCTGGCCGCTAACCCCGAATGCCTGATCCTGGGTGAGGATCTGCACGATCCCTACGGTGGGGCTTTCAAGGTCACTGCCGGACTTTCAAGCAAGTATCCGAAACGAGTGATTTCGACTCCCATCAGTGAAGCCGGTGTTACCGGTGCTGCGATTGGCCTCGCCCTAGCCGGATTCCGCCCAATCGTCGAGATCATGTTTGCCGACTTCCTAACGCTCGCGATGGATCAGCTTTATAACCACGCAGCCAAGTTCCCGGGCATGTTTCCGGAAGCACAGGTGCCCCTGCTGATCCGGACACCGAGCGGAGGCAGGCGCGGTTACGGGCCGACCCACAGCCAGTCCCCGGAGAACCTGGCGTGCGCGATTCCGGGCATGACGGTATTGTTTCCAAGTCATCGCCACGACGTTGGCGCGATTCTCGAAAGCGCCGTGCGAGACTGGCCCTATCCGAAGATCTGCTTCGAGCACAAGCTGCTTTACGGGCTGGCGTGCCAGCCTGGAGACTACCGCGAACTTGAACCCGACGACGCCGATCCAGGCGCGGCATTGTTTCCATCGCTGGTGAGCGCAGCGGCCGATCCCGACATTACGATTGTAACGTACGGCTACTCAGTGGCGATGGCGGAAGAACTGAGGGCACGGCTTGCCAAAGAAGAGCTGGCGGTGGAGATCATTGTGCCGTGCCTGCTAAGTCCTTTCCCGAAGCAAACCATCCTCCACCACCTGCTGAAACGGCGAAACGTCTTGGTGATCGAGGAGACACATACCGAATACGGTATCGGAGCCGAGATCGGTGCGCTGCTCGCATGCGCCGGATACCGCGGCAGGTTCCACAGGATCGGCACTCCTGCTGTACCGATTCCCGCCGCCCGAAGCCTCGAGTCACAGGTTGTACCGAGCATCGACGCCATGATGAACGCCGTACTCGATATTTTGCTTCCTTCCTGAAACCATGCACAGAGCCATTCGGACCCCACGCATCAACAATAACGACGACTCAGTCCGGTTGGTCCATGTCGCCGTCGAGCTAGGCGCTGAAGTGCGCAACGGCGATCTCGTCGCCGAAGTGGAGACGGATAAAGCCAACTATTCGGTGGAATCCGAGGAGGCGGGGTTCGTGCTGGCGATCTGCCATAAGGTGGGAGAAGAGATTCCCGTCGGTTCCGTCCTGTTATGGCTCGGCGATTCTGCAAACGAGACGGTGCCCCCCGACGGCGACGGCGCGCCGAAGACAGCTGGAACGGGCGCCAGCCTCAAGGCGCGGCTTCTGCTACGGCAATACAATCTCGAGGAAGGTTTGATCCCGCGCGCCGGGGACCGGCTCACGGCTGACGATGTCGAGCGCTATGTGCAGTTGAAAAACTTGACGCTGCCGAAAGCGGCGGCTCCCGACGACTCCTTCGATGGACTGCCGGCCGTTTCCGGCAAGACTCAGAATCTGAAACCACAAGAACGCGGCATGCTGCGCACGGTGCTCTGGCATCGCGACTGCGCTGTGCCCGGTTATGTGGAATTGCCCTACGATACGCGACCCTGGGTCGAGTATGCAGCCGCATTCCAGAAGTCGCACAGGCTGATGTTCGATCCGCTGCTCTCACTTCTCGCGTTCCGTCTGGTGGGGCTTTCGCGAGAGCACTCTCTGCTGAACTCAACCATCACCGGCCACAGCCGGTATCTGTACGATCACGTCAACCTGGGATTCATGGTTCAATCCGGCGCGACGCTATATATGGTTGTGGTGCAGAACGCGGAGCGGATGACTGAAAAAGAATTCGTGGACAAGCTGACGGCGCTGCAGATCGCGGCCATGAAGAAATCGCTCCGCTCCGAGGAGACCACGGGCGCGACCCTTGCCTTTGCCAGCATGGCGCGATGGTCGATCGCCCGGCACATACCGATTCTGCCGCCTCACGTCTCGTTCATCGCGGCGCACGTCGGAGCGGCAGCGGACGGATCGAGTCACTTGGGAGCCACTTACGATCACCGCGTTCTGACCGGCTTCGATATCGCTCAACTGCTTTGGGAATTGAGTCAACCTCCGGACCCTCCAAACGGGGAGCAGAACCGAATTGGGGAGAAGAACTGAAATGAAAACCGAAGATGTCAGGGCGGCGATTCTTGCCAAAGTCAGGGAGCTCTCGAAATCGATCGGCCGCAACGCCTCTGCTTTGAAAACGAGCGACGTGATTCCAATGTCGGGGGCCCTGGACTCGGCGGGACTTATGGAACTGATGGTCTGGTATGAGGCCGAGTTCGGCCTGTCCATCCCACCGGAAGATGTCACACTGGAAAACTTTGGCAGCGCGGACCAGATGGCAAACTACGTGGCAGTCCATGGAAAGCCGGCATGATTTGGCCCGGCGACAAAAAGTTCGCGTTCACTATCTTTGACGATCCTGACGCTCAGGATGAGCAGCAGAGTCGGCTGGTTTACTCCTTTCTTGCCGACTTCGGATTCCGGACGACCAAAGCGGTGTGGCCGCTGGGACCTCTCCGCGAGACTAACTCTCCCGGTACGACTTGCGCGGATCATTCATTCAGGGCCCACTGCCAGGAACTGCAGCGGGCCGGATTCGAGATAGGATTTCACAACGCCGCGCCTCACTCCTGCACGCGGGAGGAAATCATTGAAGCGCTGGAACTGTTTCGCTTGTATTTTGGGCATGATCCGGTGGCCATGGCGAATCACTACAACGCTGATGCCATGTACTGGGGCCCCAACCGGCTGGATGGAATCCACCGCCAGATCTACACCCTGATCACGATCGGCCGTACCCGCAACCAGCACTTCGGACAAACACCCGGGCATCCAGCGTTTTGGGGCGACATTTGCCGCCAGCGCATTCGCTACTGCCGCAACTTTGTTTTCCCGGGCATCAACACGTTAGGGCTGCTGCCTACGATGCCCTATTACGATCCGCGCCGCCCCTACGTTCGCGCCTGGTATACGTCCACTGACGGACATCACTGCCAGCAATTCCTCAAAGCGATCGCGGAAGAACGTCAGGATCAGCTTGAGGCTTCCGGCGGAGCCTGTATCATGTACACGCATTTCGGGCACTGGTTTGTCGAAAACGGGAAGCTGAATGCTATGTTTCAACGCCTCATGAAACGGCTGGCAGCGAAGCGGGGCTATTTCGTGCCGACGGGGACTTTGCTCGAATATCTGGAGAACACGCAGGGACTGGCTACGCTTTCCGACCGGCAGTCGTTCGCATTGCAGTCGCGCTGGTTGTGGGGCAAGCTGTTTCTTGGGGCCAGTTAGTAAGTGGCTAAAACGACTTACTTAACCGCGGGTGGGATGTACCATACCGTAATCGCCGGCGCTTTGATGAGAAACGATATGGAAGCCGCATTGGGCCGAGGTGGATACGATCTTGCTTTCGTCATGCCCTGCGCGCGGTCCTTCGAGATATTTCTGCTTCGGTTCAGGGGGTGAAATCCTCCATGGCGCAATTCCAGGAGATGACGCGATTTGCTCTGCGGGCCCCTGATCCGAATGGAGTTCATGGAGTTGGAAAACATTATTGGGCATGAGGCGGAGGTGCAGAAGTGAGTTCCTGCCCCAACTCGCAGCCTTCCCATTGGCTGTGGCTGCGCACAATAGAATAGCTCCATGAAACGAATCTGCGTTTTCTGCGGCTCCAGTTCAGGCAATCGGCCCGAATACCGAACCGCCGCCGAGGCGATGGGTAGGGAATTGGTGCGAAGGAACATTGCGCTGGTGTACGGTGGGGGAAACGTCGGTCTGATGGGCACGATCGCCGACGCGGTGCTGAGGGCGGGCGGCGAGGCTGTGGGAGTCATCCCCGAGAACATCATGGCGCGGGAGGTCGGGCACAACCGGCTCACAAAGCTCCATGTCGTGCACTCCATGCATGAGCGCAAGGCGCTCATGGCCGACCTGTCGGATGCCTTCGTGGCCTTGCCGGGCGGATTCGGAACGTTGGAGGAGTTTTGCGAAGTGGTGACGTGGACGCAGCTCGGCTTGCACGCGAAGCCCTGCGGCATCCTGAATGTCTTGGGATATTACACTCCGCTGCTGGCGATGTTCGACCATGCCGTCGTGCAGCGGTTCCTGAAGCCCGAGAACCGGGCATTGGTGCTGGCACGGAAATCGCCCGCCGAGCTGCTGCAAGCGTTGGAGGACTGGCGTCCCTTACAGGTTGAGAAATGGCTCAGTCGAGAGACGCGGTAAATCCGCAGAGTACCCCCAATGAGCCTACTGCATCGCCTCTTTCTTCAACCTCTCAATCTGCTCCAGATGATTTGGCCCGTGTTTCGACATCATCTGCACGTAGTCGGCAACGGTGACTCGGTGATCGAGTTCAGGGTGACATGCGGATTTCTGCAAGTCTTCCGCTTTCAGCCGCTTCAGCAACTGCAAATTCGCGTGGCGGTTGAGTCCATAGAGTGCGACCAACTCGGGCGATGAGGATTCCAGATATCCCAGATTCTTCGCCCAAGCGTTCTGGTCAATCGGTGCGATGACCGGGTCTTTATCAGCGAGCATTTGGCGAATGCGGTAGGCGTACAGAATTTCCATATCAGCCAGATGCCCAAGAATCTCCAAAATGCACCACTTGTCGGGTGCGAGTTTGTAGCGCAGTGTCTTCTCGGCTAGCCCGGAAACTGCCGCTGCAATTTGTTTCGGACTCTTTTCCGCCGCATCCAGATGCTTCTTCAGGTCCGCCTCAGTCATAAGGGATTCTCATTTGGAAATTCAGCGCACTACAGAAGAATCACAAAGATCGTCTGCATCTGCTCAGTATAAACGCGGCATTATGCACCGAGATTACGGAAGGCAAGCGGTTAGTCGCGCGAATGGGACAAGCGAAGGGTGCTGTGCATCGCGGTCCGCACTGTCCTACCGCAGAGGTGGTATTCGAAGCCGCTTGCCATCCTCCGATGCCATGACCGACACCGTGATTCATCAAATAGCAGCAGGGTGAACATCATCCATGGAACACAGGACTCAGCGATCAACAACGTAGCGTTCGCAGGAGGAGCCCGATACTCCGATGCACTGAAACCGTTCGCGGTCTTGATTCAACGCCACCAGCTAGACGCTGGATCGCAATGAATACTGGACGATGCACCCTCTTGACCCTTGGGCAGATTGTCAAATCTGTCGAAAGGGAAGAATGAGACTCTGGTCATCACCCGAAAGGCGCTTGTAAATGCGCTTGCGTAAACGTTGTGTACGTTCAGGGTGTGAGCATGGCACTCTACCGCTGAGTTAAGCGCCCAACGTTTTCTGTTCAAACCGTTGCAACCGTTCCCGTCAACACTCTGCGAAGTCGCGCAACTTTTCTTCCGACGAGTTCCTATTCCAATCTTTCAATCGCGCGATTTCGCTTTTGGCGTCTCCCATTTTGCGAATCTGGACATCGCGCGCCTCGCCGTTCCGAACGATGCCCTTAAGTGTCCCTGCCGTGCCTTCGCGATGAACTTAGGGCACGTTGACCGCGCGTTATTTCAAACGTAGATTGCCAGTCAACGTTTCACAAATGTTTCACAAATCTCCGCGCGGTTAGCGGATGCTTCCAGCCGCGGGCTGTCAGGCCCAAGGCGCAACGAGCCTCGCACGAACGATCGTCGCACGAACAGGAACGGTCAGCGAATCGCTCGCCGGCCCTGCGCTTGACCCCGTAACACCACGCACGTCGCCATCGTCTCGCCGCCGTCGTTTCTCAATGATCGAGCGTGAGCCGTAGTGTGTCTGGCGAGCCATGCAGTGTTCAACAAGGAGTGTCAAAAAATGAAGAAACGGAATGCAGGTAGCGTAGCTTTGCTTCTTACAATTTGTATTTCAATCACAGCACGAGCACAAAAGGATCCCGGTCCGCGCCCCGGTCCCGCGTCGGCCGGCGGTCCTTATCCCACCCTCAACGCCAACGAGCAGGCCTTTTTCAGCCAGGCCTTTCTGCGCTTCCAGGAAGTCGACTCCGTCACCGGGGCCAGCACTGGACTGGGGCCAACCTTCAACGGTAACAGCTGCACCATGTGCCATTCGCAACCAGCGATAGGCGGTTCCAGTCCCGGTCTGGCCAGCCCGCAAAGTCCGGTTCCAAATCCGCAGGTGGCGCTCGCCAATCTCGAGGGAGCTACCAACTTCATTCCACAGTTCATCACCGCGAATGGCCCGGTGCGTGAAGCCCGTTTCATCCGCAATGCCAATGGATCGCCCGATGGCGGCGTTCATGGCCTGTTTACGATTGCCGGGCGCACCGATGCTCCAGGTTGCACCCTGGCGCAACCGGACTTCGCTCAGGAAATAGCCGGCAACAATGTGATCTTTCGCATCCCCACCCCGCTCTTCGGTTTGGGCTTAGTCGAGAACACGCCCGACGCCACTCTGCAGGCGAACCTCGCCGCCACGCAAGCCGCCAGGTTTCAACTCGGCATCGGCGGCTCATTCAACACCAGCGGCAACGACGGCACCATCACGCGTTTCGGCTGGAAGGCTCAGAACAAGTCGCTGCTGATGTTCGCCGGCGAAGCCTACAACGTTGAAATCGGTGTCTCGAATGAACTCTTTCCCAATAAACGCAGCGCCGTTCCCAGCTGTGTTTTCAACCCCACACCCGACGACGCCAGCAACATTTTCAACGAAAACTCCAACAGCCCGAATTACAACACGACGATAGGCACCGTGTCCGAGATGTCCTCGGATATCGTCAACTTCGCCGCCTTCTCACGCCTCTCTGCGCCGGCCACACCCGCGCCCCCAACTCCATCCACCCAAAACGGCTCGAATCTGTTCAACAGCATCGGCTGCGCTCTCTGCCACTCCCCTTCGCTGACCTCGGGTGCGTCGATTTTTACCGGCATGGGTGGAGTCACCTATAATCCCTACTCCGATTTCGCTCTCCACCATATGGGGCCAGGATTGGCGGACGGCGTCACCCAAGGCGCGGCCGGTCCCGATCAGTTCCGCACGGCTCCGCTCTGGGGAGTCGGTCAACGCCTCTTTTTCCTGCATGACGGACGTACCTCCGACCTGCTGCAGGCCATCCAGGCCCATGGCGATCCAGGGAACTGCGGGAACCAATTTGATCGCCGCTTTGGGCCGCAGCAGCCACCACAGCAGAATTGCGGCTCCGAAGCCGATGCCGTAATCCATAACTTTCATGCGCTCAGCCCGTCGCAGGTCCAGGATATTCTGAACTTCTTGCGATCGTTATAAAACCGCGCGGGCTGGGGAACCCGTTCTCCGGCCCGCCTCTCCGCTCGCCGCCCAACACATTACACTCGCGAATGAACACATTTAGTTAATGTGCAAGACTTTGCATCCACATCTGCGTCAATCGACTTAAATATTGGTGGCAAATTGCTAATGTCGTGTAATATAGCTGTCGTTTGTGTTGCAAGAAAAGTAGGAGCTCGAAGTTTCCAGGCAACCTTCGTCTCCCCCGAAGACTCCTACATGCCTTGCTGTATCGTCTGACGGTAAAAAATATTGGGAGGATTGTTATGAGGCGAACTGTGGTAGTTGCGGCATTGCTGATGCTGGGGTCGCTGGCACTCTACTCGACGGCATGGGCGGATGAGATCGTTACTGTCAATCAGACTGGCACCATCGGAATTTCGAACATCGCGGGGACCGATGGTTTGGGCACAATCGGCTCATCAGTCATCACTTCGAGCCATTCACCGCTCACCAATTTCTACAGCTTCGCCGCGCCTTCCAAGAGCACCCTGGGCACTGTGAGCTTCACCACGGGCGCTCTCGAGAGCGGCTCCATCTCGGGCGGTGGAGTGTTTTCGTCGACCGGATCGACATTTACTGTAACCGGCGTTGGTAAATGGTTAGCCGGGATGACCGGATCTTCCCCGCACGGTAAGGTGACGCTCTTCAGCGGTAGCTTTGTTGGTCCTATTGATTGGACTCTAATCGGTCAGTCGGGCTCCAAGGACACTTACGCCCTCACCGGCGACGTGAAAGGCGTTCTTTGGAACGGCACTACGGTGAATCTAAAAGCCACCGAGGACATCACAATCTTGAGCTCAGCGCAGGGAGCCAAAGGCATCGGGCACATCACCCTGGGCAATACCCAACTCGCCGTACCGGAGCCTGGAACTCTGAGTCTCTTCGGAACCGGCCTGCTTGGGATCGCAGGAATGTTCCGGCGCAAACTCCTGGGCGCTTAACTCGAATTCTGTTGCGTCCGGAACTGTCAGCGCATGGCCCCACCGCAAGGTGGGGTTTTTCATTGGCATCAGCCAATCTTGCATAGGGACAGCCGCCTCGATTGTCCAGCGGAGCGAAGTTCCGCACCAGCGATGGCTTTTCCTTCGTGAACCGTAGCCTGCCCTGAGCGTAGTCGAAGGGTGCCCTCTGTGGTCAAGAGTTTCGTCATCACCGCGTCGAGAATTTATACGTAGTTTGCGTGCTATAAACTGATCCCGGACGCAGAATGGTCGAGGGAAACGCCGGATGATTCACCGAATCCGGGAAGTGCTGCGTTTCCAGGCAAAATCCCGAATGTTTCTCATACACCACGCCGCGTTTGCCGGTGTTCGTTCCGTCGAGAAAGTTGCCTGTATAGAACTGCACCGCGGGTTCAGTCGTCCAAACCTCCATCTGCCGGCCTGAAGACGGATCATAGGCGCGAGCCGCCAGCCTCATTTTGCCCGCTTCGCCGTTCACCACAAAGTTGTTATCGTAGCCGCCTGGGTTTCCCTTCATCTCCGCGATGTGCGCGCCAATCGCCACCGGCTGCGTAAAGTCGAGCGGCGTTCCTTTCACCGATCGAATCTCCCCCGTTGGAATGAACGTGGCATCCGTGGGCGTGTACTTATCCGCATTGATCTGCAACACCTGCCCCAGAACATCCTTCTCGCCACCAAGGTTGAAATAGCTGTGATTGGTGAGATTAATAGGCGTCGCTTTGTCCGTCCTGGCCGTGTATTCCAGCTGCAATTCGTTGTTGTTCGTCAACCGGTAGAGCACCGTCACGTGCAGATTCCCGGGGAAGCCTTCATCTCCATCGGGACTGTCGATGCTGAAGCGAACCGCGGCCCCATTGCGCTCATGAACCGGTTCCGCCTTCCACACCTTGCGACTCAAATCGTGCGACCCGCTGTGCAGCGTATTCGGCGGATCGTTGATCTCGAGCGAATACTCTTTTCCGTCCAGGGTAAACTTGCCCTTGGCAATGCGATTCGTTACTCTCCCGATGGTCGCGCCGAAAAAAGGCTCCTTGCCCAGATAGCCCTGCAGATTGTCTCCCCGAAGACTGTCGAATCCGAGCACCACATCGCCCATCTTTCCCGTTCGATCCGGCACCCACAGTTCCGTCAACGTCGCGCCAAACGTAATCACCTTCGCGGTGGCGCCCCTCGCATTCTTCAAGGTGTAAAGATCAACCGCCGTACCGTCATCCAAGCTTCCAAATTTACTCACTACCACCGTTGCCTCCGATTTTGCTGCAGGGTTATCAGCGGCCGATATCGCTCTGAACCCAATAATGATGAGGAGGGCCAGCAGCAAGACTTTATGCCGTGCTTCCTTACGATGCCATCGAAATGCACCGCGCTTTCCAACTATCGCTTTCCCTGTCACTCTAGCTCCCCCATAATTTCCGACCGACCGGTCCGGCATTAACCTAAACGTTTCGCTTGGAATAAAGCAAGCCTTGACTTGCCAGCGGTCAGTTTGAATTTGTCTTGAGGGGCACGGCTTCACAGCTTGCGGAAAAACTCGCCGTTGCACTTGATTTTGGGTGGCGCAGCGGTTTACCGCTGCGATAGTGGCTTGTTTCCAGTGTCGGCTTCAGCCGCTGAGGTAAAGCTGGGCTGCGGGAAACACTTTTCCGCAAGCTGTTCAGGCCGCTGAGGGCATCTCCCAAACTGACACCTTCCTTCTGCCTTCGGCAGCGGAACATCCGTAAAGACGCCCACCTTTTGGCGTCCCCTCAGCCCTTGACCACCTTCGCCGCTCCCGGTAGCCTCTTTTTATCGCCCCGCCCATGGCCGCCTCCGACATCCCCGAGGCTCGACCCGTAACTGATTCACGGGAAAACACTTCATCGCGTCCTCATGATCCTCACGTACCACAAGACACGCAACTTTGCCCCCCCGCCGGGGTTCCTACTGATGTGAGCAGTATCGCCATCGGTCGAGGAGGGCTGGGTGCCGAAGTGCTCGACAGGCGCCCGCTCGATGGCGGATTGCTCGAGCGCAGGCTGCCGCATCGCGCCGAAGCCCAGCCGTCAGATTCTGCGCCTGACCCTCGGATGAACTCCAGCGAAGCCCCCTCCGACGTTGACCTGATGCTGCGCGTGAAGACCGGCGACGAGAGCGCCTTCGCTTTCCTGGTGCAGAAATATCGCCGCCCGATGGTCGGGTTCATGTATCGCATGTGCCACAACCCGTCGACCGCCGAAGAACTGGCGCAGGAAGTGTTCTTGCGCGTCTACCGCTCGCGCACCAGCTACGAGCCCAGCGCCAAGTTCACCACCTGGCTGTATCGCATTGCCACCAACCTGGCCGCGAACCACGCCCGCGATACGCGCCACGAGCGTCCGGAAATTACCTTGCGCCTCGATGAACCAGACCAGGAGACCGGCTCCACTCCCGATCTGGCCGATGAATCGCTCAGCGCGGAAGAGCAGATCCTGCAGCGCGAGCGCCTGGCCGCTATCCGCCGCAAGGTCAACGCGCTGCCCGAGCGCCAGCGCCTAGCCGTCATCATGCACAAGTATCAGCAGATGGATTACCGTGAAATCGGAGAAGTTCTAAAGTTGAGCGAGTCCGCCACCAAGAGTTTGCTGTTCCGCGCCTACGAAACACTGCGCGAACAGTTGAAAGAATTCGTTTCGGGGAAGTAGAGGAAAGCTGTATGAATTGCAAAGACATTCGCGAACTCTTGCCGGATCTGGCCGCTGGTATGCCGCGGGCTGAGGCCGAGAAACACGAAATTCAGAGAAACGAGGTTGAGAAGCACATCGCATCGTGTGCCGCCTGCGCCGCCCTCTTGCGCGACTTTCAGGAGACCATGGCTCTGCTCGATGAATGGCAGGCGCCTGAACCCTCACCCTATTTCGATACCCGCCTGCAGGCGCGCCTGCGCGAAGAAATGGCGCGTCCGGCGGCCGGATGGTTGAGCGATCGAGCGTTAAGCAATGGATGGTTCAGTGGCCTGAATTGGCTGCGGCGTCCGGTATGGGCCATGTCGCTCGCGGCTGCGCTCTTTGCCGGAGCGCTGGCGATTGGCGTCAACAACAAATCGTACTTTATCGAGACCGACAAGATAGCAACCAATCCTCCATCCCTCGGTCTGCCAGTGCAGCCCGGAACAGCCGTAGGCGATCTGCAGGCGCTGGAACGAAACGACGAGTTATACGCCGATTTCGATATGCTCGACGACTTGCAAGTGCAGGATGACGTGACTGCGAATCCGTGATTGCGGAATTTTCTGTAGAGACGCGGCGAGCCGCGTCTCTAGCGGCGAAAACACGGAACGCCCGTCCTTTGCAAGACTGCGCAATGTAAAGTAAGAAGTTTCCGTTAGAGCGAGCTAGTCGTTTGTCAGCTCAAAACTGACGAAGGGAACAAGAATGTTGGGACGGGCCAGAATCGTGAGCTGTCTGGCGGCCATTCTGCTGCTCACGCCGGCCTTCGCCCAGCATCCGCAAGCACGGCCGCAGCCGCATTCCCATCCCCAGCAGCTCCGCCAACAACAGAAGCGTCAGCAGCAACAACGTCAGAAGCAGAAGAAGCAGCAGCAACAACGCCGGAAACAGCAGCGCCAACAGCAGCAACGCCAGCGCCAGTTGCAGAAACAATCGCGTCCGGACGAATACCGCCCAAATCCGTCGCGTCCGAACCAACCCGGTCAGAATGAAAACCGTCCCGGAGACGTTCGTTCTCAGCTCAACCCGCAAGAGAACACGACCCACCACGCCGGCGACTGGCTTCGCCAATATCGCAATCTTGCCCCCGAACAACAGCGTCGCGAACTGCAAAACAACGCCGAATTCCGCAAGCTCCCCCCGCAGCAACAACAGCGCTTGCAGCAGCAGTTGCAGCGTTTTTCCAGCCTGCCTCCCGATCAGCAGCAGCGCGTGCTCAACCGCATGCAAACCTGGGAGCACCTGACCTCCGATCAGAAAGAACGCGCGCGTCAGTTGTTTGGGCAATTCAAGCAACTCTCGCCCGACCGCCGCCAGGCCGTCAACGCGGCCATCCGCCGGATGCGCAATCTGACGCCGGAAGAGCGCGACCAACTCATCAACTCCGATGAGTTCACGCACTCATACTCGCTGCAGGAGCGAGTCATTCTCAGCGGAGCCGCACACCTCCCGCTAGCTCCCGGCGACGGCCTGCAAGCCGCGCCACCCGAATAACATGTCAGCTATTTAATTGGGACGGAAGTGCCCAGTGCCTGCCCTGAGCCTGCCGAAGGGTTCGCGCCCGTTCTCTGGGCGCTAACATGGGCTCAGGCGAACCTGCGCGGTACCGACAACCGTCTACGTTCCCCAAAAACCTGTCAAGCCCCCCGCAACTGCCTTTTCTCCCCAACCCCTTGACCCGCCACGAAATATAAAACCAGAAACCATGTCCAATCCGCCCCCTCCAAATTGATAAAATAGAAGTAGCAGCAGAAAAGGGTGCGGATTTCATCTCCGCACCCTTTTCTATTGCACCAACCCGAGAACCGAGAGCCTGAGACCTGAGATCTGAGACCTGAGACCTATTCCCCAAGGAGCACAAAATGTCGACCACTCCCCAAGCCACCACCACCCCCGGAGCCTGCACCATCCCCCGCTGCCAGCACATCAAAACCAACGGCGTCCAATGCGGATCGCCCGCCCTGCGCACCGAACGGCATTGTTTCTTTCACAACCAGCACCGCCGCCGCGCCCACCAGTTCGATCTCTACGAACCCGCAAAGTCCGCCCTCAACCTCCCTGCCCTAGAAGACGCCAACTCCATTCAGGTAGTCCTGACCGAAGTCATCCGCCTTATCCTCACCCGCCATATCGATCACAAGTCCGCATCCCTGCTCCTCCGCGCCCTCCGCCTCGCGGCCGCCAACGTCAAGTTCACGAACTTCGAACCCAAGCAGAAAACCCAGATCGTCATCGACCCCGATTCCGTCGAAAATCGTCCCTTAGGCGCCACCGCCTGGTCCGAAACCGAAGGTCAGGCCTTCGACTACGACAACGACCAGCTTGTCCCCGAATCCGAACCCGTCCAAGCTCGCCGGCAAAAATCCCCAGCCGCAAATCGTCCCAGCCAACGCAACTCGAATCGCTCCACCTTCACCAGGGATGAGCACGAAATGCCCAAACACAATAACAACGACAATAACGAAGACAAGATGGACGAGAAAAGCAGAGCCTGTCTCAACGACCTGATACGCCTGACCGTAGGACGACAAATCGACCCGGATTATCTGGATAAAACTCATTCGCCGGCCGATAAACTACCCGTCGACAACCCAATCGATGCCTCAACCCCTTAATTATCAACATTGTGCCAATAACCCCTTAAAACTCAAAGATTTGCAGACAATTTCCCGCCTAACCCGATGATTCTAAGGAATCGATAATCTTATTTTTTCGGGAAGAGGAGCAGCTGAAACTGATAACTCGCATTTAGTTTGAACTCGTTCTTGTGGGACAGGGCTGGTAAGACTTCACGTACCGGACACAGACCGGTACCCAATTTGACGGCTTCGAGCGTAGTCGCGATTTGTCGCCGATAACCTTACCAGAGGACGTCCCGCGACTAAACTACAGCACCTGGAATTGAAAGCTGTCGAGCGTGCCACTCGGTGTCTTTACTTCAACCGTGCCTGTCGTTGCGCCCGACGGAACGGTCGCTGTAATTTCCGTCGCCGAGACAACTTTGAACGTCGCCGCCTTGCCGTTAAAGCTCACGGACGTTGCTCCGGTCAGGTCCGTTCCCAGGATCATGACCGACGATCCGACCGCCCCCATCGTGGGCACGGTTTGGACGAACGGCCCAAGGCCCGTCGAGACGCTGAAGATCGTGCCGTCGCCGGTGGTTCCGCCGCTGAAGGTTGTCCCATAGAAGATACCGTTCGTGGCTTGCACAAGCGTGCTGTAAGGGGTCTCGCCGTCGCTTCCCTTGAAGCTGTGCAAGGTCGTTAAAGCGCCTTCAGGAGTGATTTCAAAAACGGTACCGCAGGTGTTGTTGAAGGCTGGAGGACACTTGCTGTTGGTGCTCCCGCCCTGGACGGTGGTTCCGTAGAGGTTGCCGTCGGTGCCTTCAGCTAATGGATTGGGGGAAGCGCCGTCAGCGCATTTCGCCTTCGAGCAGAAATCGTAAAGAACAGTAAATTTCTTCGCGGTCGTGATACTGTAGACACCACCGTACCCATTAGTCCCGCCGCCGTCCCCGGTTCCAAAAAGGGTGTAGACGCGGGATGGCGAGGTGGTTAAGGGTTTGTCTGTCAGGAATCCCAAAGGCAGCAATAGTCCAAAAACGAAATTAGGATCGGCCGGTTTCTCTTCCTCGCAAAGCCAGTATATCCCTTGGTATTTCTCTGCTCCTGCGCCCTGATCGTACACCCAGATCATGCCGTCGCCGCACGGAGACCCTTCATAGTGAACGCCACCGCCGTGCGGGTCGGCACCCCAAAGGTAGGGGGCGCTCAGCTGGGGCGGAGTGTTTATTATCTGACCGTCTAAGTAAGCGCCGTCGGTGTCCGCAGCGTCGGCGGGCACCCACACCATTGGCCCTTCGGGGTTCGCGCCATCATGGCAATAAATGCCGTCTTCCGAGCAAAACGTGTAGAGAGTTATCAACTTGCCCGCGGGTGTGATCTCGAACAGCGTACCCGCGTTATTCGAGTTGCCGCCGACATTCGTCGTTCCGTAGAAATCTCCGTTCGTGCCCTCAATCAGCGGCGCTTCCGGGTTGGCTCCATCGCTGCATTCCCCGCCCTTTTCGCAAAACGTATAGAGCGTGGTCAATTTGCCCTCCGGTGTGATCTCGAACACCGTGCCGCATCCGAGGCTACCAAAGAGTGGGCAGTCGACCCCTCCAAACGCTGTGCTGCCGTAGAAATCTCCGTTCGTGGCCAATAATAGGCCGACTTCGGGATTGGAGCCGTCGGCACAGTTCGCCTTTGAGCAAAAGCTATAAAGAGTGGTTAGCTTGCCCGCTGTCGTCATTTTGAAGACGGTGCCAGCATCGTTTTTTCCGCCCGAGAATGTCGTCCCGTATAAGTTGCCGTCGGTACCCTGGACGAGCTGTACGTTGGATGGGGCTGAGCCATTCGTGCCGTCGAATTTCAGCAATGTCTTAAAGGTTGTCTCGGGCCAGGCGTTCGGCGCCTGTGAGCAGAGCAGCAGCAGGGCGCAGACCATTGTCAGTCTTTGTTGTTTCAGCATGGAAGACCTCCTGCCCGGGTCCATCGGGGACCCGATTTATCTCGAGGAAGGAAATGCGGCAGGGTGCTTTCACTAGCAGAGAACAAGACCCTGCCCAGCGCGGGAAATTATCCAATTTCGGAAGTCAACGGTCAAGGCAAAAGATGGCAGGCGAAAGCTCAAGTTGTGGCTATGACAGACAACTGATAATCGGGCACTGAGAACAAGACGGGTCCGTCCGCTACCGCCGAATCAGCGCCATCAGCCATCCCGCCACAAAAACGCCGCCGACAAACATGGCAAAGCAGTAAAGACCGTAGCGCAGCTGCTCCATAGCCGAATTGCGCTGCGTGATCCCAAACACAATCGAAGCAAACAGCGCAAACACCGCCGCGGCCGTGAAGTGCGACAAGCTTATATTGAAGCTCACGGTTTCTTCCCCAGCGCAATGTGATGCGCATCCGCCGCCGCGATATAGTTCAACAGCCCGGCAACGATCAAGAACGTCTTGCCATAATCGGCCGCGGCATTCGCCGCCATCACGTTGCCCCAATCCATGATGCGCGCCAGAAAATACAACGCGCCCGCGCCCACGTCGCCGACAAAGCCAAGTATGTCGAGAATATCTCCGCCATTTGGCTGGTAAATCCGCCCCTGCATGCCCAATCCAATCAGGAACATCGCCACCACCGAGATCATCAGCAGAAGGCCGCGCCCCCAGCGCTTCAGCAGAATGTGCCCGCCCCCCGGAATCAGCCAGCCCACAATCGGAGCCACCACCGCCATCGTGGTCAGCGGATACTCCGGCTCACTGACAACAGTTTTTGATTTATCTGTAGTAGCAGGCTTGTTTGGCTTGGCCATTCAGATGGTCACGATCTCTCGTTGTATTTTACCAGTGACCTCGGCGCTTCCCGGCCGCACCAGCACATCGACCTCCAGCCGCACTCCGAACTCTGGCAGGTAGATGCCCGGCTCGACCGAGAACAAAGAGTTCGGCAGAATGCGCCGCTCATCGTGAATCTCGAGATCGTCCATGTTCGCGCCGTTGGCATGAACCTCTGTCCCAATAGAATGCCCGGTGCGATGGATGAAGTACTCTCCATATTTCGCCTGCGTGATGTGACCGCGCACCGCATGATCCACCTGCCATCCCGCAATCGGCTTGGCTGAGGATGATGAGGATGATGATGATGAACCCGAGACAGCCTCCTGCACCGTCTTCACGCCAATGTCGCGAGCCTCGCTCACGATCTTGAAAATCTCCCGTTGCCGGTCCGAAGGAGCCACGCCCACGATTCCCACCCAAGTGATGTCGTAATAAACCGCGCCCGGCGTGTTCTTCTTCGCCCAAACATCGAGCAGCACAAAATCACCTTCACGAATCGGCACCGGCCGGCTGGCGCTAGGCTCGTAATGCGGGTTGCCGCTATTGGCATTCACCGCCACGATCGGAGGATCGTCGGTCACCATGTTCTCGCGCCCGAATGCTTCCATGAAAAACTGCTGAATCTCATGTTCGTGCGTGCCCCCGTTGCGCACGCGCCGTCCAATTTCCTTGAAAGCCTCGGCCGTAAGCGCGTCAATCACATCGCGCGCCGCGAAGTGCGACCGGATCTGTTCATCCGTCAAGGTCGCTTCAAACTGCGCAATCAGGTCCGCCGCGCTGACGATATTCTTGCCCAACCCGCGGATCATGTCCGCCGTCCCCGCGTCCACCATCGAAATCGTGAACACGAAATTGTTAGGCGAGTATTGCATCGCCAAATTGCGATGCGGCGCAAGAATCTGCTTCAAGCTGTCGAAAAGCTCCTGCCATCCCGCATATTTTTTCTTTGAGCCCGGCAAGCTATCCAGGTGCCCCGACTCGATCTTGTGCACCAGTTTTACCGGTGCGCCCTGAGCCGGGATGAGGTAATACCACCGCCGCGTGACCATCAGTCCATCCGGCAGCCCCAGAACGCGATAAGCGATCGGGTCGCGATGGTGATGATCGTAGAAAAGCCAAGCGTCAATATTGCGCTCGCGCAGCGCTTGCTGAATGGCGGCCAAGTCCATATGTAAAGCGTTATTCTACACGACCGCCAGCATCGCTGGATTTTGGTAGAGTGGCCGCAATCGAACGATGGCCCAGCTATACTTGGATTCTATCGAGATCCATCCATGATGAAGCGATTTCTTCGTGGCGTTGTCAAAACCGTGGCGGGCATCGCTGCAGTCGTGTTCTTCTTCGATAACCGACTGGAGGGCACGGCAGGGCTTGTGCTGCTGGGATCCATCGCTGTGCTCTTTCTCTGCCTTTTCCTGTGGATGATTTTCCTGCGTGACGACAACGAGGAAGGCGATTCGGGCTATTGGCCGCCCGACCCGCGCCCATAAGATCTACTGTCCGTATTTCTCCTTGAGCGCCCGCGTCATCTCGTCCGTAAGTTGCCGATAGTCAGAGTGCACCGTCGCCCGCAAAGCGGCCTCGGTAGAACTGCCCTGCGACAGCAACTCCAGCACGCGCGCGATTTCGCTCATGCCATAAGCGTCGCGAAGATATTCCGCAGCCGCCAGCGATTCGGCATAGGCAACATTCGCTTCCGCCGCGGAGAAGTTCATGAAACTGCCTTCCAGCATGTTGAAAGGAATCTCATCCCCGGCGGCGAAGAGCTGTGCCAGCTGACGTCCATTCGAAGCTGACGACTTGCCTTCTTCCACCTGCGCGACGCCTTCGTTAAGCCAGGTCGGGCAGCGGTTGGCCGCCATCTGTGAGATGAAAGAGTGCGTCAGCTCATGCTTCAGAATCCGCGCCAGCTCCGGCGTCACGCTCTGCACGCCGCTGATCGGTATGCGCAGCTTGCCATCGTTGATCGCCCCGCTCCACGAAGGCGCGCGCGTCACATCCAGAAAAGCCTGCTGCGTATAAAGTGTGACCGCGATCGTATTGCGCGGCGAGTAGCCGAGGTCCCCCGCCACTTCGTCGTACTCCCGGTCGAGTGTGGCGAGCAGGTCGCGGCGAAAAATATCGGAAGTTTCCTTGCCTTCGAAATGCAGATTAAAGTGGCTGCTCTCGCGCTGCGAAAAATCGGACTCAGCGCTCACCTCGCGCTCCGCCCGGGCGAGATATTGACTGACCGTGGCATCGGGACGCAGCGCCAGCGACTTTTTCCACGACCGTATAGCCTCGGGAGTATGATCGCTGGCAGATTGCACGAAGCCCAGCATGGCGATGGCATCGGCTGACTCCGGAGCGATTTGAGCGGCATGCTGCGCGTAGGGCAAAGCTTCCGCCGCCTGGCCAGTGCGCATGAGGGAGGCGGCATAATAGATGAGTAATGTGGAATTATCAGGCTGAAAGCGCAGCGCGGATTCGTAATAGCGCTTGGCCTGCGGAAAGTTGCCCTGATCGGATTCGTGCTTGCCCGCGAGAAAATATGCAGTAGCGGCAACTTCAGGATTGGCCCCTTCCCCGATGCTGGCCAGCGCTTCGCTGTCGACCTTGCCGTCGCGTATAACTTTTTCGGCAACCGCGGCTTCGTGGTTGAAAGAAGGCGCGGGCGGCGTGATGTCGGGCGCGTTAGCCGCTCCGCCGCTCGATGTTCCGCTGTTCGAAGCTCCCGAAGACCCGCCGCCGCGAACTGGAGCAATGCCTCCGGCCTCTACGCGCTCGACAGAAGATTTCGGGATAGCATAAGTATCTTCGCCGACATCATATTCGACGTGGTCTTTATTTTCGCGAACCTGATCGGCCCAGATGGTCCGCCCATTCTTGAGGTGAATAATATCCGCGGACGCCGAAAGCACCCCGGCAAGCACTAGAATAACAAGCGCTGGAATGAAAACGGAAACTCGCACTCGGCTGATTCTAGCAACGCGGTAGAGGGCCGGTAAGGTGACGATGGTGTTGCAACTGGGAGCGCAAATTAGCGCTCGTCTTACAACCTCACCACCAATAAAAGGATCGTATTAACAAGGCTCGTTACCAAAGGATTGTTGTCCATGGGAATGCAAATGCGAATGGGAGTGCATATTAAGACGCGCTATGTCGTTCTCGTCGTTTTATCTCTCGTATCATTCCAGCCGCAATCTCCCGCGCAGTTCTCAAGCGCGCCACAGCAAGCGCGCGAAGTCCTCATAGACGCCTCTGCCCCCGCTCATCCCTTCCCTCATTTCTGGGAGCAGATGTTCGGCTCCGGCCGCGCCATTCTGCCGTTACGAGACAGTTATCGCCACGATCTTCGCGAAGTAAAACAGATCACAGGATTCGAATATGTACGCTTCCATGCAATCTTTCACGATGAAGTCGGAGTCTACGACGAAGACGCTCAAGGCCATCCCCAATTCAACTTCAGCTACGTGGATCAGATCTACGACGGCTTGCTGGCCTCCGGTGTGCGCCCCTTTGTCGAACTAAGCTTCATGCCCAAAAAACTGGCTGCGCAAGATGTTCCGCATCCGTTTTGGTATCACCCAAATGTTTCCCCACCGAAAGACTGGAATAAGTGGGACGATCTCATCACTCAATTCAGCAAGCATCTCGTCGATCGCTATGGCCTCGACGAAGTCTCGCACTGGTACTTTGAAGTCTGGAACGAACCGAATCTCGATTTTTGGGCCGGCCAACCAAAACAGACCACTTACTGGGATCTTTACGATCACACCGCGCGCGCCCTCAAACAAGTAAGCCCGCGCCTCCGCGTAGGTGGCCCCGCCACCGCGCAGGCCGCATGGGCCGATGCCTTCATTCGACACTGTGCCGAAAATAAAGTTCCCGTCGATTTCGTCTCCACCCACGTTTACGGCAACGACAAGTCCACAGACGTCTTTGGCACTAACGAAACAATTCCCCGCGACCGGATGGTTTGCCGCGCCGTCAAAAAAGTGCACGATCAGATCCAGTCGTCCGCCCTGCCCAACCTGCCGCTGATCTGGACCGAGTACAACGCCAGTTATTTCAACGAACCGGCCATCACTGACTCGATCTATATGGGCCCGTGGATGGCCGACACCATCCGCCAATGCGACGGCCTGACCGAGATGATGTCGTATTGGACCTTCTCCGACGTCTTCGAGGAACAGGGCGTGGTCAAACAGCCTTTCTATGGCGGCTTCGGATTAATCGCAGCGGGCGGCATTCCCAAACCGTCTTACAGCGCATTCGAACTGCTGCACCACCTGGGCACCGAACGGCTTTCAGTTGATTCCGACTCCGTCTTGGTGACGCGTCAGAAAGACGGTTCCTTGGTGGTCGCGGCGTGGAACCTGATTCCCCCAGAGCCCGCCGGAGGAACTGGAACCGCTCCAACCGAAGCCGAATTAATCAAGCACGGGCAAACCAAGACAATCCGTCTTCGATTCGAACATCTAGGCTTCGAACATCTCGGAGTCGAACATCCCAACCTGGCCCGCCGAGCCTACATTTCACTTGTTGACCGCGCGCACGGAGATGCGCATCCAACCTACGAGAAGATGGGAGAGCCTCGCTACCCAACTCAGCAACAGCTGAAGTCCCTGCAACAGGCAGCCGAATTGCCTCCTGCCGAAATGCGCGACTTAACTAACGGCGAATTAACTCTCGATCTTGCTCCAGAGGCTCTGGCAGTCATAGAGATCAAATGACAGACGAAGAATGTGATGCGTCCGGATTTTGGGTGGCGCAGCGGTTCACCGCTGCGATAACTGGTCTGTTTCCGGACTCGGCTTTAGCCGCTGAGGTGACGAAACTTTTTCCGCATTACGAGATAGTTTCCAGGCAGCGCGAGGTGCAATCGAAGTGAAGTGGCAGCGGCGGATGAACGGGTTGGCCTCGTGGCTGCTGCTTGCCACACCTTTTGCCGTAGCTTCACCCTCGTGTCCCGAAACCACCAGCGCCCTCTACGCCCGCATTCGTTCGGTCAGCCTCGATCCGCACCAGGTCTATTCCGTCCGCGACGCCGCGATTGATCGACCCCGCCTCCACATCGATCTGGATGATGGCACGCTCGCCTTTACCGAGGACATCTGCGGGCGGATTACAGGCGCATTCTTCGAAGGCGAAGGCGAAATACGGCTGCGTCCGCCAAACCCAGCGGAGCGCGGATCGATGGCGCTCTTCACCGGCATGGCGATTCTCGACGAACAGTTCACCTCCGGCTACCTGCGCTTCAACGACCACACCGCGGCGGTTTTGCAGCCCTCTTTACGCCCTGCGCCCGAGTCCACTGACTTCATAAAAAAGTGGGACGAGTCCAGCCGCATCTTGGCGGATTTCGACGCTCTGCGTTTGCTACTAGACTTCGCCCATTTTCTTCCCACGCCCGACGGCCATGAGCCGGATCGAAAATTCCCCTCTTTGCTCCATGCCCATCTGGTGGGTGAAAAGCTCGGCAGTTTTGAAGTCGTCTGGGATGCCGCGAATGCGGAGTCATTGTGGGCAGGTCAGCCACGAATGAAAGACAACGTTCCCTACTTCGATATCTGGACTTCTTTTGCGCCCAGCGAGGGCAGCACAACTACTTCCATTTCTTCGTCCTCCCAACTGGCCAACGATGTCTCCATCGCTGCCTTCCGCATTCAGGCGTGGGTGGAGCCGCCTACGCAACTGCGGGCAGCGACTGAAGTGGAGGTGCGCATTCACGGCGGAGGAGAACGGGCCTTGCTCTTCGAGTTGTCGCGCTATCTGAAAGTCGACGCCGTTGAGGCGGACGGGCGGCCCGTGGATTTCCTCCAGAATCCCGCCATTGAAGGCACCGAGTTGCGGCGAAAGGAGAACGACCTTGTCGCGGTGGTCTTTCCCGCTCCGCTCGTGCCCGCGCAGGTGTTGAAGCTGCACTTCACCTATGCCGGCGAGGTTTTATCGGATGCGGGAAGCGGATTGCTCTATGTGGGCGAACGTGGCACCTGGTATCCGAATTTCGGCCTGAGCCCGGCCCAGTTCGACATGGAGTTTCACTATCCGGCGAAGTGGACACTGGTGGCCACAGGAAAACAGATACGCGTGCCCGCCGAAAAAGAAGAAGAACAAGAAAAGAACCCCGACGCCACCACCGAAGAACCTTCGGAAAGAGTTCCAGATAAAGTTCCAGAAAAAGTGTCGCGCTGGACCTCGGAAAGACCAATTCCCGTAGCCGGTTTCAATCTCGGCAAGTATCTGCGAGCCGAAGCCAAAACGGCCAACATTCGTGTCGAGGCCTACGGAACCCAAGCCGTGGAAAAGACGTTTCCGAAGGCGCCGCCAGAAGAGATTGGACCGCCAACTTTCTACAACGCCCCCGGAACACGATCGCGATCCATGGGGCGTGTGGAAGTCAGTCCGCCGCCGCCGTCGCCTGCTCACGATGCGAAAGCCGTGGCCGACAAAGCGGCAAAGGCCATCGAGAGTTTCTCGCAGTGGTTTGGGCCTTATCCGTACAGCTCGCTGGCTCTGACGCAGATGCCCGGGACCCTCAGCCAGGGATGGCCCGGGCTAGTCTTCCTGTCGAGCTTCGCCTTTCTCAATCCGCACGAACAGTCTGATCTGCATCTCGACCCGATGACGCGCGAGTTGAATGACCTCGTCCTCGTCCACGAGACGGCGCACCAGTGGTGGGGCGATCTGGTGCTGTGGAAGAGCTATCGCGACCAGTGGCTTGCCGAAGGTCTGGCAAATTATGCGGCGCTGTTGCTGCTGGAGCAAAAGAACCCTGTGCAATTCCACCAGATTCTGGATAAATACCGCCGCGACCTTCTGAGCAAAAACAAAGACGGCGAGTGGCTGCGCGAGGCGGGACCGGTAACTCTCGGCATACGTCTGAACTCGTCGCATTTTCCCCACGGCTACGAAGCCATCAGCTACGAACGAGGGACATGGCTCTTTCACATGCTGCGCTGCATGTTCCGCGACGCCCAGCTGCGCGAATCAACGTCGCGCGAAGCCACGCCGGGTGATTCCGAGCCGCGATCCCGTTCCCGAGGAACGCGCTTGAATGCGGACGAGCCGTTCTTTCGCGCCCTGCGGAAGGTCAGAGAACGCTACGCCGGAAAGCGAATCAGCACCGAGGAACTCATCGAGGTTTTCGAAGAGCAACTTCCCCGCCCGCTCTGGTATGAGCATCGTCACAAGCTCGACTGGTTCCTCGAAGGTTGGATCGAAGGCACGGCAATACCGCACCTCGCCGCGCGCGACATTCGCATCACTGAGAAAGCTGGCGTGACCACGGTGACGGGAACCATAGCCCAAAAGGACGCGCCTGACGATCTAGTCACCGCTGTTCCTGTCTATGGCGCGACCGTCGGCAACCCGCTGGTTTTTTTGGGCGAAGTGCTGGCCGACGGCGCGGAGACCCCGTTCCGGCTGACCGCGCCAAGCGATGTGCGCAAGATTGTGCTCGATCCCAAACAGACGATTCTCGCCGAAAAGTAGATTCCCGAAAGTTGCCCCACGTCATTTCGAGTCATCGGTAGAAACAATACATACCTTTGTGCGGGGTGTCCGATTTCCAAGGTCCGGGGGCTGTGCTATTGCTTAGAACATCATGGCGAAAATGAAGTGAGGGCCCCCAGATGACTTCCCTGCCGAACGCACAGGCACAAGCTCAATCCCGCCGGCGAATCATTCTCCTGGTCGAGGATGAACCTTTCGTTCGCGAAGCTACGTGCGGCATTCTTCAACTGGCAGGCTTTGAAGTGTTGTCCGCCGCGAATACCCAAGACGCGCTGAAGATTTACAAAAAATGCGGTCATGGAATTACTTTGGTTATAACAGACATGATCCTTCCCGGAGGCACAGGCCATCAGCTCGGCCTGGATCTGCGCCAGTATTCGCCGCAGGTTTTGGTGTTGCTGACATCTGGCTACAACAGGCCGGAGTATGAAATAGAAGCGCCCAACTTGTTCACGTATTTCCTGGCCAAACCGTATTCCAGACAAACGCTCATCGAGAAAATAGAAAAGATTCTAGCTTCCGCTCCGCTGGGACTGACGGCGACGCAAGCTGGCTAGCTTCCTTTGGTGTTCCCCTGTGGTTATACCCTTGTGTCCCTCAGCGTCCTCGGTGGTTATGAATTCGCGTCGCGAGCCCTCGGACTAGGCAGCCTTCCCCCGCCGCTGACCTTCCGTGACGTTTATAATCCTCGTTCTCATCTTTGTTTATTTAACTTCAGCTCTTAATTCTAAAGGGAGAAAACATGAAACTTGCAGGACGAGTCGCGCTGGTTACGGGAGCGTCGCAGGGCATTGGTCATGCCTGCGCCCTGGCACTGGCGCGCCAAGGTGCGACAGTCGCCGCAGCGGCGCGCAATCAGCAGAAACTCGAAGAACTCGTCGCCGAGATCACGAACTTCTGCGGGAAAGCCTCGGCCTTCGTCATTGACGTTGCAGACGAAGATCAGGTGAAGTCCGGAATCAGGTCCGCGCTAACTCAATTCGGCAAGATCGACATCCTGGTGAATAACGCGGGCGTTACCCGCGACCAATTGGTGATGCGCATGAAGCGCGCTGACTGGGATGCCGTGCTGAACACGAACTTGACCTCCGCATATCTCTGCATCCAGCAGGTAATCGGATCGATGCTCAAGCAGCGCTGGGGACGCATCATCAACGTCACCAGCGTCTTCGGGCAAATGGGTCAGGCGGGACAGGCGAATTACGCGGCGTCCAAAGCCGGACTGATCGGGCTGACCATGGCCATGGCCCGCGAGGTCGCGTCGCGCAATATCACCTGCAACGCCGTGGCTCCGGGATTTATCGACACCAGCATGACTGCCGCTCTGAGCGAGGAGTTCAAACAGAACGCCGTAAAGTCGATCCCGCTCGGTCGCGTCGGCTCGCCGCAAGATGTAGCGAACGCGGTCTGCTTCCTCGCTTCCGAGGAAGCGTCTTATATCACCGGCCATGTCTTGAACGTCAACGGCGGATTGCTGATGGGCTAAGCGCTTCCTCGGCTTCTGTGGAAGCCGAGATTGTGGAAGCTGAAAAACTCGGTTTCGTATCAGGGCATCGCTTTAGAGGTTGCGGAAAAACTGGCTCTTGCACTTGATTTTGGGTGGCGCAGCGGTTTACCGCTGCGGTAACTGTACTGCTTTGAATGTGGCTTTAGCCGCTGAGGGCGCGACTGTTGCTCCGAAACGACTTTTTCCGCAGCCTGTTTAGCGATGCCGTAAGTCCTTCCGAAATCAGTCGCCCCTTTAGGGGCCGGGCGTCAGAATTTCATTTTTCAGCAACCTTAGCCCTCCCATACAAACGCATCAAACACTCGCGTAGACTCATATCCTATGCGCTTATAAAGAGCGATGGCCCGGTCGTTGGCTTCGGTCACGGTCAGCGAAATGCAACGGAATCCCCGGCCGCGAAGATTCCTGGTGGAAGCGGCCATCATAGCTTCGCCAATCCCCGCCGAGCGATATTCCGGCAGAACGCAGACCTGCGTGATGTGACCAACGTCAAGCCGCACCAGCGAACACAGAATAAGCCCCACCAGCGTGCGCGTGCGTCTTTGGAAAACGGAAAAGGACGCCTGGGGATCAAAGGTTCCGCAGCCCGGGAAGCGCACGATGTTGTTCAGGAAGCGCAACGATCCGGTCAAAGTGCGGTACTGATCGTTGATTTCGGAATCGACATGCCCGCGATAAGCGGCCGTAATCAGCGCAGCCGCAGACTGATATTCCTGCTCCGACCACGGACGCATTTCGAATTGCGGCGGCAGGGTCGGCGATTGACTCGATAACGACGCTTCCGGATGCTTGCCAATCTCAAAATTCATAAAGACGCGCGGATGGCGGCTGAAGCCCTGCTGCAAAAACGGACGCGCGACCTCTCCGGTGCGGTGCGCCAGCAACTGCGCCTCCACCCGATGGATGCCAGGCGACTGTTGCAGAGTTTCGATAACATGTGTGAGCAGGCGTTCTTCAACCTCGCGGCGATCGGGACGGCGATCGGGACTGGGGTCTCCATCGCGACCCGAGTCGCGAACGAAAAGATCTCCGATGACCCCCTTGCTCTGTTCATAGACAAAAAACGAATAGCCAAAGATGCTGCCGCGCTCGATGGCCGCGTATCCCGGAAGAATTTTCGCATCCATGTAGCGCAGGATCATCTCCGCCGACGTGGTGTAATCCCACGCGAGCATTCGCCCCCACGTGGCGATCTCGTCCTCCAGCAGCGGCCGCAAGTCAGCGGAAGAGAAATGTCGGAGATCGAGAATTTCCATACAAACCCAGGTTTCAAAGTTTCTGGGTTTCAATGTTTCAAGGTCCAGCCTCAACTCAAATAACATAAAGCTGGCGTTAGCCGCAGCTCTACTTTGAAACCTTGAAACTTTGTAACCTTGAAACCTTGCTACTTGCCCACCCAATACAAATCGACTTTCTGCGCCGGAATACTGGTCAAGTATGATACTCGGCGCCCCGGCACCAACTGGCCGACTTCCAATTGCGTGCTTTGTGCCGCCGCAAGAACATGTGCGTCAGCCGGAATATTTTCGGTTTCGTATCTCTCCACCGGCCGATTCAGATAAAACTCCAAGCCATACTGCTGCTCGCGATTAAGATGATAAACCGCGACAGGAACGGCTTCCCGCGAAAAGCCCTGAATGCTCTCGGCAATGGGACGCGCGGATTGCGTAGCGTCGATAACAGGCGCCGCGAAACGTAGGACAGCCGCTACGCTGATGACCACCGCAAATATAGTGGCACGGCTCAGCAGTCGGGCTCCGGAGCGGGAACAGAGCGCAAGCCCAATGACCACCGCAAAGAATGCGGCCGTGGCAGCACTGCTCCCTATGCCTATTCCTGTCGCTCCGTTGCCCCAGCTTGCGATCCCCGACCTCGCAGCGCCCCAGCGCAAGTGGTGATTCATCACCCTCGATCCAACGAAAAGCGCGGCCGACAGAGATGCAAAAATCAGCAGTCCGCAAAGCGCGGCGTGAGCGGCGGCAAATAGTGGCGGCAACTTTCCTTCTTCGCCGATGCGTCCTTCCGCTCGCCAATCGGCCAGATACTCGGCCGCGAGCAACGCCCCCGCGGGAACCGAGGGCACAACGTAGCCCGGCAATTTCGATTGCGACGCGCTGAAAAAAACAATCGGCACGATCATCCAAATCAAAAGAAACAGCGCCCACGAATCTTCCGGACTGGAAAAAGCTTCTTTGCCTTCCGACCACACCAGGCGAAAGCGTTCGACGACTGCAACGATCAGCACCAGCGTCCAGGGCATCATCGCCAGCAAAAACACCGGCAGATAAAACCATAACGGCTGGGGATGGTGATAAACGCCCGTGGAGAAGCGCGCAAGGTTGTGTTCAAGAATGAAGACGCGGAAAAATTCCGGGTTCCGCAACTGGACGGCAATGTACCAGGGCAACGCGGCCACGAGATAAAGCGCGATGCCAGGAATCCAAAGAGAGCGCAGTATGGCGCGCCAGTCGCGCCTTACGGCCACGAAAAGAAAAATAACGACGGCGGCGAGCACAAGCGCGACCGGACCCTTGGCCAACGTCCCAAGAGCCAGAAAAAAATAGAACGCCGCAAGATAAACTCGCGACCCGCTCTCGTACCACCCATACCACCCAAGCATGGCAATCGCAAAGCACGCCGTGAGCGGCATGTCGGTGGCGGCCGCGCGAGCAAATCCAACCACCCCCGCACAACTGGCGGCGATCAATGCCCCATCAAATTCACTCCCCGGGCGGAAGCGCCGGAGAAAAAGATAAATCGCTGCAATCAGCAAGACGGCATCGAACGCAGCGGGCAGCCGCGCAGCCCAGTCAGAAACGCCGGCAATACGGAATGCCAGCATCGCCTCCCAATAATAAAGAGGAGGTTTTTCCAGCCACGCTTTGCCTTGCAGAGTAGGAGTCACCCAATCCGAGCGCTCCAGCATTTCGCGCGCCACCTGCGCGTAGCGCGGCTCATCGGCGCCCACCAGTCCGAACGCTCCCAGCCCGTAGAAGAGAAGAAATCCGCAGAAGGTCACCAGCAGCAACACATCTGTGCGGTTTTGCGGACTCGTCCCCTGCGTCATTTGTGATTCGGTGCTCGTTCCGGTAGCATCGCTCGTTCTCAGCGTCGTGAACGACAATCGACTAACGACTAGCGACCTCTCCCCTAGTCCGCGTTCAAGATCACAGTCTCTCCTCGCAGACGGTCGACAATCCGCGAAACCGCAACCGACAAAGGTCCATCGATCGAACAGCCGCTGGCGCACTTGTGGCCTCCGCCGCCGAAGTGCTCAGCCACCGTCGATACATTCACCTGCCCTTTGCTGCGCAAGCTGACGCGAAACCGCCGATCGGCAAGTTCACGAAAGAAAATCGCCACCTGCACATCGCCCATGGAGAGCGCATAATTGACCAGGCCCTCACAATCCTCCTCGCGAGCGCCCAGCCGCTGCATCTGCTCCTGCGTAACCCAGATCCACGCCAGCGGACCCTCCCTATGCAGATTCGACAGCGCCGCCCCCAGCAACCGCATCTTGGCCGTCGAATGTCCAAAATAGATGGGCCGCGCGCAATGAGCCGGATTCGCTCCCGCCAGCACCAGATCGCGCGCGACCGTGAAGGTGTGTTCGTTCGTGCCCTCGAACATAAACGAACCCGTATCCGTCATGAGCGCCGTATAAAGGCAGGTGGCAATATCGCGCTCGATGGGCACGCACGCCAGACGCGCCAGGCGGTACACCAGTTCGGCCGTAGCCATCACCGAGGAATCGATCCAATTAATGTGCGCAAAATTGCGCCCGCTGGCGTGATGGTCAATGTTGATAAGAAAGCACTCGTCCAACCCCGCGAGCAGCGTACGCCGCGTGCTGTCGCATTCGAGCAGTATGACTGCATCATTAGCAAAGGCGTCAGCGGCGGGGTCCAAAAGAGGATTGGCGGCAGAATTTGCGAAAAAGTCCGCTGGGATGGCATCCGCCTTAATAACCTGATCGGCGAACGGCAGGTTCTGATAAATCCGCGGGACGCCGTCGTGCATGACAACTTCGGCTTCTTTGCCCATGACCCGTAAAATCTGCCCGCAGGCAAGGGCCGAGCCGATGCCATCTCCGTCGGGCCGCGCATGCGAAGTAACCAGAAAATGGCGACGCGCCCGAATTTCCCGTAGAACCTGCTCCAGCATCTTCTCAGCTCGCCGCCCTCAACTCATGCTTATCGAGTTCTCAGCTCCCAGTTCTCAGTTCTCAGTAAGTACACTGGGCTTTTCACTGAGAACGGAGAACTGGGAACTGAGAACTCCTTCAAGGCCCAGACTCCGCCCGTTTTCGAGCACGTTTCTTCGTCCGCCCCAAAAGCTCATCCACCCGACTCTCCAATTGATCCGCACGATCGATCTGAAAATAAAGCTCCGGAGGCCTCCTCAAATGCAGCCGTTCCGCCAGTGCATGCCGAACATAATTCCGGGCTGCCGCCAAGCCTTCCAGTGTCCGCTCTGCCTCGGCCTCATCGCCAGCGACGTGCACCATCACCCGAGCCGAACGTGCATCCTCCGCCATGACCACCGAGCTCACGCTGGCCAACCCTATCCGAGGATCGCCCAGTTCCCCTTCGAGAATGGTTTCAATCTCCTCCCGTATAGCCTCGCTCAGCCGCCCGCGATGATATTTCTGGCCACGATGCTCCACCGCACACCTCAAACGGAGAAAACCTGTAAGAATATCAGAAAGACCTTGGTTGGAGAATTCACCCTACCGGGTGGTAGTGGGTCAGTTTAGATTTCCGTTACGCCGCTGCGAACCCCGCTCACAGAAACTCCACAAACGAGTCGCTAACCTCCGCCCCGGCATTGTTAGCAATGCGTGTCGCAGCCCGCTCCACGTTCTTCATCAACCCGTCCAGATAATTCCGCGAGTGCGAGACGCTAACTACGCCAATCGTAGCCTGATTCCACAGCAGACTAGGATCAAGTTCAGCCACAGCAACATTAAACGAAGCGCGGAGCCGGTCTTTAAGACTGCGCGTAACCTGCCGCTTATCTTTGAGCGAGTGCGCCGCTTCGATCCGCAGTTCCAGCGTAAGGAAGGCGATCATGAGCCAATTTATACCCCAATCCCCGTCGAGACAGGGCTTGTGCCGTCTCCGCACTGTCTATGCAGCCAACCCGGCCCGCCAGCCCCAGCCGGAAATATCCCGCCCACATAGCCCACTTGTGCTACACTAGAAGTCGCTAAGGACTCACAAGCAGTTGAAGGTCAGGTACCGCCAACCAGCGTCGCCCCCACTTCTACAGCAGCGAATCTTCTCAGCACATTTCAAGAAACAAGAATAGGAAACACAATGGCAGAACAAGGAACAGTGAAGTGGTTTAACGACGCCAAGGGCTACGGCTTTATCAGCCGTCAAAATGGCGAAGACGTTTTCGTGCATTTCTCCGCTATTCAAGCTGGCGGCTTCAAGAGCCTGCAAGAAGGCCAAACCGTGCAGTTCGACGTGACCAAAGGCCCCAAAGGCTGGCAAGCGGAGAACGTTACCGCCGTCTAGGCAGCGTTAGCGATCTCTAAAGCATGATCGTCTGACCACGATCTCTTTGCAATAACAAGTGCCCGGGATTCGCAAGAATCCCGGGCATTTTCGCGTCTGGGTTAGAGTATCGTAAGGGCAACTCTAGGATGAAGGTTTTCTGGTCATGGCAGTCCGATACGCCGGGAAAGATTGGGAGATTCCTCGTGCGCGACGCCCTTAGGGATGCGATCGAAGAGCTAAAACAGGCTGAGGATGTTGAGGAACCGACCCGCGAGGCTCTTCACCTCGACCAAGACATACAGGATGTCACGGGGAGCCCAGACCTGGTGCGCACCATATTCACCAAAATCGAGGCCTCAGAAGTCGTAGTGGCTGATGTCACACTCACTGGGGCGACTGGTACGGCAAGAAGCTGACCAATTCGAACGTTGCGATTGAATTAGGGTACGCGCTGGATGCACGCACGGACAAGAATGTTCTATTGGTTTTCAACGATCACTACGGCAAGCACGAGGAACTCCCATTTGATCTCCGGCATAAGGGAGGAGCGATTGTCTTCAATCTAGCGCCTGACGCGGAGCGTGCTGCGATCGAGGGGCAGAGGAAAGCACTCAAGGGCCAGCTTACGCGCGCGTTGAAACCGTTCGTCGCGCGACCCGCGAGTGGGGCGCTCCACAGGCTGGGAGAGGTGCGTTTCGACTATCCGGGCAGTCCATGGGATCGCTGGGAATTCAGATCAGATAATCCGCAGGACGTTTCCCCACCGCGGGTTTCCTCGTCTACGGGCCATGCGGGTGGCATGGTAATGACCGCACCTGCCAGCCATCACTTAGATCTAAAACCCGATCCACATCAGAGGGTGTGCAACCGTCTTAAGTTTCGGTTGAAACTGACCCGCGACTGCCCTGGGTCCTATGTTTACCTGATGGTCCAGGTTACATCGAAGGACCGCAAGACGGCTGTCAAGCCAGCTTGGATCGCTTGCGACGTTGGAAATAAACCGCCAGCAAAACACGGGCCAAGTGAGTGGATAATATACGGGAAACCATCAGCAAACGGTTGGACAGAGTTTGATCTGCGGCTACCAGATGTGATTGGAGAATCTTGCTTCGGTCAGGAAGATGGCCTAGAATTTGGCGAACTTTTGTCGGTGCGTTTGCGCGGTTCTGTCTCCGTGTCCCCTATTGAACTATACCGACAGCCCGCGCCCTGAGGGGACGACTCCAGCAACTTTTGGAAACCTGCCGGTGTCCCCGAATATCACAACTCCCGCAACATAACTTTTTCGTACAACCACTACCAGAGGTTGTACCTCGGTACCAAGCGCAGAACGAAAAAATAGCGCCTCATCCCAAAGCGATTCTGATTTTGCTGAGAGCCGACAGCTGAGAGCTCCCGCTACACCGGATACTTCCCCTTAAACAGCCACACCAAATCGATGATCAGAATAATCACCACCATCAGCTCCAGCACAAACGCGCGGCTCTGATGGAATTGATCGACCATGAAGCGGTAAAGCTCTTCAGCGGTGTGGACTTTCTGATTCACCAGGTCTTTATAGTCGGTGACGCCGATCTTCGAAGCGGCAACTTTGTAAAGTCGCGCCGAGAACATGTCACTGAGAAACTTGATGGCGTTGTCGGCGCGCTCGGTCAGTTCGTCGACATCGAGCAGAACGGTATGCAATCGGCTGGCGCGTTTCGCCGTCCGCCAGCGCGCCCAGATACCGGAACCTTTGTCCATGAAATCGTAGACGCTGGCGAGTTCGCGAGTCAGCAACTCGTCGTAATGCCTGAATTCAAGGAGCTGCGAGTTGGCGTATTCGAGCAGTTGAATCACGGTCTCCGCGCCTGCTGTGGAGTCGTAGAGAAACGCGCCGTTCCAGCTGATCACAGCGAGATCGTTCGGATAGTAAGAGATCTTCGACTGCATGATCTCCTGCTGCTCGCCGTCAGAAAGCGGAACGTTTTCGCCGCGCACGATCTGGGCAATGCGCCCGCCCTGGGTCGAGAGCAGTTCAGCCGCCGTCGGATTACCCGAAATATCGCGCACGTGAAAGACAAAATAGTCTTCATGCAGCCAGCTATCGTAAAGCTTGACCAGCGCAGGCCGCGCCCGCTCGATCTTCTGTTTAGCGATCTTCTGCGCGAAGCTGGTGAAGTCGGTATCCCAAACCCAGCGGCTGGCCAGACGGACGAGCGTGTCCCAGTCGCCCGAAAAAGGCAGTTCAAACACCACGCTCAGCACGCCGTAATCGTAGTACTTGATCTGAACATCAAGCCGCTCGCCACTCTCCAGAATCAGCGGCTCGACCGGCTCAACCACCGGAGGACGCTGGAAACGGACGTATCCAGGCGCAGGATGCTTAAAGCTGGCATCCTGCCGGCGCGCTCCGAAGATGTCGCGGAGGGAGTCCAGGTTGATCTCTTCGCAAACGTCGAACTGGATCAGCACCAGCACCGAGCCCTGCAGGGATGTACTCTGCCCAGTGGCAGTTACGGCCGTAGTCTGCGTCGACGTGGCAACAGGAAGGGTCGGGTTCACGGTTTCAAGATTTGCAGTTTCCATAAGATTTCAGCTTTCTTCGAGCTTTACAGGCGCAAGCGGCGTGATCACGAGCGGCGCCATCACCACTGCGAGAACTGAGGTGCGACGGAGACCGAAAGCCGCGACTGGGAGGCCTAGCGTCTGGTTCTATTGTCCCAGAAACCGGGCAGTCCGAGTAGGCCACCCGTAACACATTGAAAAAACAGCACATACGTAGACTATTCTGTTCGCACCTCACCGCGACAAGCATATCCACTTGGGAATAGGATAGAAGCCCGATGCACCTTGTACGTCATTGCCGGTCCAAACGGCGTGGGTAAAACCACCTTCGCCCGGGAGTTTCTTCCCAACTACGCGGACTGCAGGAACTTCGTCAATGCCGACTTGATCGCGCAGGCCATGTCGCCGTTCGCTCCCGAGACTGCCGCGATGCGGGCGGGGCGGATAATGCTCAGCGAGATTGGCGCGTTTGCCAGGAGGCGTGTGTCGTTTGCCTTCGAGACGACACTCTCCGGCCGGGGTTACGTCGTCTTGCTACGGTAGCTGAGGGCCAAAAAATACAGAATCCATATCTTCTTCCTGTGGGTCGGGAGCGCGGATCTGGCACTTTCACGGGTTCAAGAGCGGGTTTCGAGGGGCGGGCACGATGGACCGGAAGCTGTGGTTCGCCGCCGATTTGATCGCTCCATGAGGAATTTTCTGGGCCGTTATCGCCAGTTGGCGGATAGCTGGATGCTAATCGACAATTCATCCAGGAAACCAGTTGTGATCGCGTCGATGGAAGACCAGGACATCCGTATAATGAACAAGTGGCTCTATCGCACCCTGATCAAGCGTTACGATCAAACATGAAAAAACCTTCGAAAGCTGTGTTGCGGTTGCCCCTTCACAAGCGGGCCGAGATTGCTTTCAAGATAGCCGTGGCCAAGGCCATTGACGAACACGCTCGCCTGGGACTGCCGATCTACGTCTGGCGTGACGGCAGAGTTATAGAGCTACCGCCGGATGAGGTGTGCAATATTTCCGAATCGAACGGGAAGCACATGGCGCATAGAGTTCGCAGCGTGTAATTGTCTGACAAGATAAGGACCCAGTATGCGGCGAGGAGGTCTCGTACTAACCATGGGCTGTTAACTACCGTTTTGAGCCTATTCGGCTGCGCCAAGAAACCAGACTTGGACGAATCGGTGCTAATCCAGCTTAAGAAGGCAGGTTCCGACCTCTCGATACCACACAACATCGAGTTTTTTCTCTACTTCCCAACAGAGTCGGTTACCGAACAAGCTGCTTCGCGGATCCGCAATGAAGGATTTCATGTGAATGTGCAGAGGGGTGCAAAAGGTGATGCTTGGCTGTGCCTTGCCACCAAGACCGTGGTCCCCGAGTTACTGTCCCTTCAGAAAATCAGGAAAGACTTCGATTCTTTGGCAGATTCACTTAACGGCGAATATGACGGATGGGGAACCCCCGTCGTGAAATGAGCACGAAGGAGCTACGACAGGGAATAATAGCTTCCCAATAAGTGGCTCGCTCGACCTGCTGACGGTGTGCTATCTCTTTCGAGCCAATGCCAGCAAAAGCGCCGCTCCGGTGGCGATCCCAGCCACGGCCAAGCCAGTGCGCTTCATCGATTTTTGAACCTCCGCCCGGTGCGGCAGCACCCAGGCGTCTTCAGGATAGTGCTCGGGCGCAGGATCGAACATCGGGTAGCCTTCAGGAGCTTCAGCAGCTTCGCGCAGCGTCATCTGCAGAACTTCGGCGAGATGGAAGGCATGGCGATCAGTCTCCTGGGCAATCTGTTCGCGGCAGCTGAACCCGTCCGCAACAATGAGCCAGTCAGTAGGAGCCTGGCGCACAGCGGGCAGCAATTCAAGCTCGCCGATAGCCTTCGAAACGTCATATTTTTCTTTTTCGAAGCCGAACGCTCCAGCCATGCCGCAGCATCCTGGAGCAGGAGCAGTAAAGTCGACGCCTATCCGTTGCAGTACCGCCTCTTCGGCGGTCATTTTCATGATGGCCTTGTGATGGCAATGCCCATGAAGGAGCGCCCGCCGAGGCAGTTTAGGTAGCGGAAAATCCTTAGCGTACAGCTCAAGAAATTCGCTGAGCAGGAAAACCTGTTTAGACAGCGCCTGCGCCCGCTCGTCTTTGGGGAAAAGATTGGTCAGTTCGTCGCGAAAGACGGAAGCACAACTGGGTTCGAGAACAACAATGGGAGTCGCCGCTTCGATCTCGGGTAGCAACTCATCCATGATCTGGAGAAGCAGTCCTTTGGCACGATCCAGCATGCCAACGTCGTAGAGCGGTCGCCCACAGCAAAGGTGCGCACGCGGAACGCTGACGTTAAAGCCCGCAGCTTCGAGCACCTCCACCGCAGCCTTGGCGGTCGAAGGCAGAAAGTGATTATTAAAAGTGTCAGCCCAGAGCAAGACAGTAGCGCCGGCGTCCCGCCTTGCATCTCGTTGAGAATTCGGAGTGAGCGGGCGTGACGCCCGCTCGACAGCCGGCGAGACGCCGGCGCTACGGTTTCTTTCCCACCACTGTTTAAATGTCTGGGGCGCAAACGCCGGAATGCGTCTCTGAGCGGGAACTCCTGCAGCCAACTTTGCAAGGTCGCCCAGACCGGGAAGTTGAGTTGTCAGATTCACCAGGCCGGGCACGTGCGACGCGGTTCTAAGCCACAAGTCCAACTTCGAGAGGGCCATCGCCTTCAGCGGCCGCCGATTGGTTTCGTAGTAATGCGAAAGAAATTCCGCCTTGTAAGTCGCGACATCGACGCCGACCGGGCAATCGCTCTTGCAGCCCTTACAGGCGAGACAAAGGTCGAGCGATTCTTTCACGGCTTCGCTCTTCCAGCCATCTTTAATCACATCCCGCTTGGTCATCTCCCACAGCAGGTGCGCGCGTCCGCGGGTGGAGTGTTCTTCTTCGCGCGTAACCTGGTAACTCGGACACATGACTCCACCAGAATCGTGACGGCACTTTCCTACTCCCACGCAGCGCAGCGTGGCCGCCGCCAGGCTGCCGTGGTCGTCAGGAAATTTGAAATGCGTTTCGGGCTGCCAGGGATCGTAGCCTGCGCCCAGGCGAAGATTTTCGTCGAGCCGATACGGATTGATGAGCTTGCCCGGGTTCATCTTCCAATCTGGATCCCAGAGCGACTTGAACTCGCGGAAAGCCTGCATGAGCTCGGGTCCAAACATCTTAGGGAGAAGTTCGCCGCGCGATTGCCCATCTCCGTGCTCGCCAGAGATCGAGCCGCCATAACTCACCACCAGATCGGCAGCCTCTTCCATGAACTGGCGGAATTTGCGGATGCCTTCCGCCGATTCGAGATCGTAATCCATGCGCGTATGGACGCAGGCGTGCCCAAAGTGTCCGTAGAACGAACCGTCGAATTTGTGGGCCTGCATCAGCGTGCGCAGGTCGCGCAGATAAGCACCGAGTTTGTCGGGTCCAACCGCGGAATCTTCAAAGCCTTCCCAGCGCAGCGGCTCGCCCGGGACGTGCGCCGTCACCCCGAGGCTCGACTCGCGAACGTCCCAGATACGCCGCGCCTGCTTTGGGTCGGTGAACAGCCGCATATTCGGAGGAGCCGCGGAGCGCTCCAGCGTCTCCATCAAGTTGCGTGCCTGTGCTTCGGCTTCGGCAGTGGTGTCTGCTCCGAATTCGACCATGAGCCACCCGCAGCCTTCGGGCAACATAGCGATTGCATCAAGGTTAATGCCTTTGTGCCGGCTCGCATTCACCACAATGTCATCAAACCCTTCGAGCCCTATGGGGCGATGCTCCATAATCTGCGGCACGTGATCGGCGCAGATGTAAACGTCAGGCCATCCGACCACCACCAGCACCCGCGCCGGCGGACTTTCAACCAGCCGGCAGGTGGCTTCGAGAATCGTGACGCAGGTGCCTTCCGAACCGACGAGCGCGCGCGCCACATGGAAACCGTTTTCAGGGAGCAGGTGGTTGAGGTTGTATCCCGAAACCCGGCGCGGAATATTCGGAAACTGGCGCCGCACCTGCTCGCCGTAGCGATCGGCAAGAGACTTCAGCCCAGCATAGATTTCGGCGCGGCGTCCGCCCTCATGAATGAAGCGTTCGTAGTCGTCGGCACCGGTCGCCCCCACGCTCATGCGCTGGCCGCCGTAGGTCAGGATCTCGAGCGCCTCGATATTGTCATCCGTCTTGCCGGCCATGATCGAGTGCACGCCGCAGGAGTTATTGCCGATCATGCCTCCCAGGGTGCAGCGATCATGCGTAGCGGGGTCGGGCGCAAATGTAAGGTGATGCTTCTCGGCCGCGGCGCGCAAATTGTCGAGCACAACGCCAGGTTCGACCCGGGCAATGCAGCGCGCAGGATCGATTTCGAGGATTCCCGCCATATACTTCGAAAAATCGAGCACGATGGCAGCGTTGCAGCATTGTCCCGCGAGCGACGTGCCGCCTCCGCGCGCCAGCAGCGGAGCGTGGTGATCGCGGCACAAGGCCACGACAGCGAGAACGTCTTCCTTATCGCGCGGAACTACAACCCCGATCGGGACCTGGCGATAGTTGGATCCATCAGTGGCATAGAGAGCGCGGCTGCCCGAATCAAAGCGAACCTCTCCTCGAAGGTGGCGGCGAAGCGAAGCTTCAAGCGCAGTGGCGTCGAGTTGCGCGGTAGCGGGGGGTGGGGCGATGTCCTGTGGCATAAGGCACAGAACATCTTCAAGGATGCGGGCGCGGGACGCAAGGGGATTTGGGTGGTGGGCTTTGAATTGCAATCTACGATGCATACTATAATTTCTGCGGCGGCCACCGAACGCTGAGGGTACACCAGCGATGGAAGTGGGAGTGACGGATTACGTTTGGAGTTTGGAAGAATTAGTGGGATTATTGGACAGCAAAACGGTTCAAACTGCCGCATGATGAACAAGAGCACTGCCGCACGGACTTATGGAGTAATCCTCGCAACTGTATTTGCAATCGTGGTCGCGTTTGCGGCCTACCGTCTTTTCCCTGGAATGAACCCCGAGGCGACGGTGCCGATATTTATCGTATTTTGGGCAGGATTTTTCCTTACAGGCTCAAGGACGCCGCTAATTCAAAACAGCCCACTACCGAAAGTTGGGTAGCGGGTCTGCGAACTCTAACCACCAAGGCCACGAACGTACACTAAGGAAGCGCCTCGAAAGAAAAGCCTTTATTAACGTCCCGCATTCACCATCATGAGCGCAAACAACGCGGGCAGATAGATGATTGTTGCCTGCAGCAATCTTCGCGCCGACGGTTTCGATGCCGCAGCCGTTGCGGGCAACTGCGGATACGCCATCCCCATCGACACCCGGAATAGCGCCGCGCCCATGAGAATTGCGCCCACCAGATACACGCGTCCCGTCATACCCATGGCGACCGGCAAAACGCTCACCGGAATCAAGGCTCCGGAATAGGCCAGAATGCGCCACACCGTCGACTTTCCATCGGAGTCGACCACCGGCAACATGCGAATGGCGCCCTGCGCATAGTCCTCGCGATAGAGCCACGCGATCGAGAGAAAATGTGGAAACTGCCACACAAACATAATGGCGAAAAGAATCAGAGTCTCAAGTTCCACTCGACCGCGCACCGCCGTCCAGCCGAGGACAACCGGCATGGCTCCGGGAAACGCGCCCACAAATGTGCATACCGGAGAGACTTTTTTCAGTGGAGTGTAAGCCCCGAGATACACCAGAGAGGTCAGGAAAACGAGTAACCCAGTCAGCCAGTTGGCGGAAATCGCCAAATAAGCCGAACCGCCGAGCGTCAGCGCCAGACCGACTATGGTGGCGTGCGCTTTAGTCATGCGCCCCGCGGGCAACGGCCGGAGAGCTGTCCGCCGCATCCGCGCATCCACGCCCGATTCGAGAACCTCATTCAGCGCCGCGGTTCCGCTGGAAACCAGCGCCACGCCCAACAAAGCATGAAATAGGCCCAGCGACCAGGGCGAGACGCCCATGCGGTGCGCGCCAAAAAAGTAGCCACACCACGCCGTCAGGACGATCAGAGTCGTAATGCGCGCCTTAGTCAGTTCGGCATAATCGCGCAGCAGAGAGACCAGTTTTTGCACCATGAACCCCACGCTCGCCCGTTCGCGCCTGCCGCTCCCCATTCAGCGGTCTAGCTCAAACCGGCGTTACCCAAGAGACTCTCAATCAAGCTGCCAATCCCGGCAAACAGCATTGGTATCGTGTCATCAATTCCATGTCAAGTCAAAACATGTCAGTCAAGTTGGGCTGCTTTCAGTTTGGCAATAGCAGGCGAGACGCCAACGCTGCCATAGATGGATTTTTGGATCCGAAACGGCACTCATTGTCTCTCCCATCCCGGTTCCAGTCAATCCGAAATAATCACCGGCAACGTCGCGCCTTGAAAAGCGAGGCAAGCGTGTGATTGGTGCGGCAAAAGCAGGGTCCTTCGCTTCGCTCAGCATGACAATACCTTGTGATGTCAGCGAGACATTGCCCAATCAGTAAACCGCTGCCTCGGGATCGCCTCTTTAAATCCGCCCTCGAAGTCCGCTCTGGGGCGGGTGCGATTGACGTTGCACCGGCCGCAGGGACAAGGATATCGTCACAGCCAGTCGTGACGCCAATCACAGTTCTTTGGGCGGAAGCGGCGCAACATCAAGCTCTCGCCGTGTATTTCGATGCGCTGGAGAGTTCCATGAGCACAGAGTTTTGCAGCCAATGCAAACAGTCGCACCCGGGCCGTCCCTGCGACTATAACGACCAGGGCGACTGCGCCGAGACACTTCCGCAACCGGAAAAGCCGACCGAGGAGTCTGCCCCGGCAAAGAAAGCAACTGCACAGCGCCGACCCGCCATCGACGGCGGTTGAAACGGGCTTCGGCTAGCTTCCCAATTCTCGTTAGCCCCGTGGCATGCGGCCCCGCATGCCACAATCGAGGAACTCTTCGTTCATCTCTTGGATGATCCACCTGATCGGAGTACCATATCTCTGCTATTCAGCATCTCAGATCGCTTCTGGCCGATTTCAAGAGAGGATCGCCGGTGCCACATGAACATCACTGACAAAATTGACGCGCTGTTGAAGACCAAGGAACGCAATCGAGTCGTCTCCGTGACGCCCGATCAGTCCGTCTACGAAGCCATTGAGAAGATGGCGGCGGAGGGCATCGGCGCCGTGCTTGTGACCTCGGAAGGCAGGTTGATCGGTATCCTCTCTGAGCGTGATTATGCCCGCAAAGTAATCCTCAAGGGCCACTCCTCGAAGCAGACCCTGGTGAGTGAGATCATGACCAGCCCCGTTGTTTTCGTCACTCCTCAAAACACGGTGGATGAGTGCATGTCCATCATGACGAACCACCGTTTTCGCCACCTCCCCGTCGTAGAAGACGGTGTGGCGGTGGGTGTGGTATCGATCGGCGACCTCGTCCGCTGGATCATCTCCGGCCAGGCGCAGACCATACAGGAGTTGGAAGGCTACATCACGGGCCGGTATCCCGGCTGATCGGGCAACCTTTGCGACTTGCCGCACTGTCCCAACCGTAAATATTCTTGGTTTTTCTGTCCTTTTCCGGGGTACAATTTTGGCCGTCGCCCGTGCGTGGGGTGCGGGTGGATAGCTTCTTTTTGCCCACGAGCCAAATCAGTTGTTCAGGAGCGCCTTGCATGAATGCACCGGCTGCCGGAACCAAGTCAGGAAATCCACAACCATTGAAGCGCGAAGATCGCAATACGTGGATCTTCACCGCATATGCGATTTGTGGGATCGCATGTTTTGGGGTGATCGCTTACTACGCTTCTATGTATTTTGCCCAATAAACAAGGGGCAGGCTTGGTTGCAAGTGGCCCCCGTTGCAAGTGGCAAATAAAAGATCCGCCCAGCGGAGGCGCCGGGAGTGTACCTTTACGTAGCCGGATCTTTATTCCAAACGTTTCCGCTTAGAGACAAAGAGAAGATTCGAAGGGCAATCCCAGAAACAACTCACAGGTAGGAATCCTCGCCGCGATCATGTTCCTCATCGCGCTTTTTGCCATAGCGAAAGGCCAGCCCCACGCCAAAGGTCATAACTCCGAGCGGCGGAGCCACCAGCACTATCACGCCTCGGCTAATGGCCTTTTGTCCGTCTTTGGAAGTCGCCGAAGCCGTGCTGTAGCACATAGCGCAGCCTTGCGCGAAGGCCGGCACCCCCCAAAGACATAGAAGCCCAGCCAGCACTGCAACGCGCGCAGATCGTCGCGAAAATCTCACCTTGGCCCCAACGATAGGATGCGGAACGCATCGGGAAAAAAGACCATCATCATGGCCAGGCAAAACACCAGCGAGCACATGGTAAGCCACTTCATGCGCGACACCTCGTACTTCATGTGCATGAAATAGCCGATGATGAGCGCGGCCTTCACCAACGACAGACCCATCAGGATTGACAACATGCGCTTGGGTTCCATGTTCTGATAGCCGAGGTAAACTTCGACCGCGGTCAGAACCAGCAGCGTCCCCCACACCCAAAAGAAAGGAGCGAGGTGGTGGTGGCGATGCCGTTCGGCTACACGTGCTTCAATTGCCAACTGAGAAGCGTCTTCCATAAGTTTGTCTTTCCCGAATACCAGCCAGACTCCTAACGAAACTCTGATTAAGTGTCGGCAAAAGGGCATTTACCACAGGGTACACAGGGGTGCACGGAGGACCCTGGGACTTCATCAGAACTTCCCTAAACGATCTTGGTGGACATTATGTAGACGAGGGGGAAGATGAACATCCAGACCAAGTCCACAAAATGCCAGTACAGCCCCGCCACCTCGACGTCGGCGGCGTCATAAACCTTAGGTTTCAGCCACAAAATCAGGGAGCACACTAGGGCGGCAACCAGCAATACGTGAGCTCCATAGTGGAACGGACTGTAAGCCGGTGTCGCCAGCCACGCCACCAGCCAGAGCGCGAAAAGAATGGGAATAAACTTTCGCCGCAGGGCGATGACACCCAGATACACCACGCCGAGCGTAACGTGCAGCATGTGCATTCCCGTCAACCCAAAGAAAGTTGCGGCAAACTGGGGCACGGTTTTGGACACATTGACGAATTCGGACGCAGTCTCCTGGCCCGGGACGGCCGGGAAGATCGGCAGGCGAAGACCATCGTTGATCAGGTGACTCCATTCTTTCGCGTGGAGAATGATAAAGCCTATTCCACACGCCATTGTCGCCAATAAATAGAGAAGCCGGTTCCTTTGGTTTCCTCGCGCCGCCGCATTCACCGCCAGGACCATGGTGAGCGAACTGGTCAGCAGGAACCCGGTCATGATGGTGGCATTGACGATGCTTGTGGAATGGAACGGCGTGGGCCAATCGGGAGTGGAGATGCGTCCATAGCTGTAGGCATACAGCAAAGCTCCGAAAGTCAGCGAGTCGGAGAGCAGGAACAGCCACATCCCGATTTTCTTCGAATACGTGCCAAACAGCGACGGCTCGTAAATCTCCGCTACCGTGCGCGGCAACGCAGCTTCCGCCATGCGTTCAGTCTCCTTGGTCGAACTACATTTGTTCTAAGGAAAGTCTGATTAAGTGTTCGATAGCGAGTTGGCTAGCTTTGGCGACGTCCGCCCGCAGCGGCTAAAGCCGCATAATTGGCGACCGTAACGGCATGGCCGAAGCCATGCCCTTTCAAAGCAGTCCGGAAACCAGCTTAATCAGAGTTCACCTAACAACAGCCGTCTTACATTACTGATATCTAACATCGCTGCTGATGTACAACATCGCTGATGTCTACTATTAATGGCTCTCGAGTGTGGTCTGACTAGCCTGCGAACTCGAGCAGAGCCAGAATGTAGATCCACAACAAAGCCATGAAATGCCAATACCAGGCCGTGACGTTAACCATAATCCGGCGCGACGCCAAAGGCCGCTTCAACAGGGCAGCCGTTCCGGCCACCAGCAGCGCCACCACTCCTCCGACCAGGTGCAAGGCGTGCACACCCGTCAGCAGATAGACAAAGGAACTGCTCGGGTTGGTCGCGACATAGAAGCCCCGCGACGCCAGATCCCTCCACGCCAGCCATTGTCCAGCCAGGAAACCGAAGCCCAGTACAACCGTCAGCCCCAGCCAGGGAAAATCACTCTCCCTGCCCAACGATACCCCCGGAATCGACCGCACCGGTTCCAGCGCGACTTGCCGCGCCAGTTGCCGCCGTGCCAGTTCCATGGTCACGCTGCTGACCAGCAGCACCAACGTATTAATAAGAAACAGCACCGTCGGCAGCGGAACCGGAATCCAGTCGTGGACCACGGTGTTGGTATGCGGATCAAACGTGGGCAGTCCCTGACGCACGATGTAGGCGCTGGTAAAGGCAACGAACAACATCGTGACCGACGTGAGCGCCACAGCTACCCCGAGGCGCGCCCGGCGCAGACGGGCGCCATAGTCCGGCAAGCCGGGATCGGGACGGCGCCCTCCGTCTCCGCCGCCGGTAACCGGCGGCAGATGGGAGCCGTCTCCGCGGGAGCTTGCGGGCCGCGGCGCCGGTATCGTTGGAGTGAAGCTCGCCATATTATCTTTCTAGATGCCTATCCAGATGTCTCAGTGCGCGATGTCTTAGTGCGCGGCCACGGTTGCCGGGTCCGTCTGCATCACGTAGTCGCGCGGCGCCCCGGGCACGGCATATTCATACGGGCCGTGATGCACCACCGGCGTATGCCCGCCAAAATTGTCGTGCGGCGGCGGTGTCGCCGTCGTCCACTCCAGCGTGGTTGCCTCCCAGGGATTGTCGCTCGCCTTCTCGCCCTTGAACATGCTCCAGAACAGATTGATGAGAAAGATAAACTGAGCGGCAACGGTCACGATCGCCGCGTAAGTCATAAACGTGTTCAGGCCAATCAGGGGGTGGAGATAGGCAAGTTCGGTCAGCTGCGAGTAGCGCCGCGGCTGGCCCGCCAGACCGAGATAGTGCATCGGCATAAATACACAATAAGTTCCGATCAGCGTAAGGAAGAAATGCGCGCGCGCCATCTTCTCGTTCATCATTCGGCCAAACATCTTGGGGAACCAGTAGTGGGTTGCGGCAAAGATACCGAAGATGGCGGCCACGCCCATGATCAGGTGAAAGTGTCCGGGAACGAAGGCGGTGTCGTGTAATGGAATGTCCAGCGCCGGCTGCGCCAGAAACGGGCCGCTCAGTCCGCCGGAGACAAACAACGACACAAAGCCGATGGCATAGAGCATCGGCGACTGGAATCGAATGCGCCCTCTATGGAGCGTTCCCAACCAGTTAAAGGTCTTAATCGCCGACGGCACTCCGATCGCCATGGTCATGATAGAAAAGGCAAAAGCCGTATAAGGGCTCATGCCGCTCATGAACATATGGTGTCCCCACACCATGAACCCAAGAAGGCCAATCGAGAGCATGGCATACACCATCGCCTTGTAACCAAAGATCGGCTTGCGCGAGAACGTCGAAAGTATCTGCGAGGCCACACCCATGCCAGGCAGGATCGCGATGTAGACCTCGGGATGGCCGAAGAACCAGAAAAGATGCTGCCAGAGCAGCGGCGAGCCACCTTTATGTCCGGTGAGCTGGCCGTTGATAGTTCCAAGCGGCAGAAAGAAGCTGGTGCCAAGGTTGCGATCCATGAGCAGCAGAATGCCGGCGGAGAGTAGAACTCCAAAAGCCAGCAATCCGAGAATGGCAGTGATAAACCACGACCAGCAGGTCAGCGGCATGCGCATCAGGCTCATGCCCCTGGCGCGCATGTCGAGCGTAGTAGTTATGAAGTTGAGAGCGCCCATCAGCGACGCGATGCAGAAAATCGCGATGCTGATGATCCAGAGATCCGCTCCCAGAGCCTCACCCGGCCCGGAAGATTGCAGCGCACTCATCGGCGCATAACCGGTCCAGCCGTGAAGCGGCGCTCCACCTACCACAAAAAATGCTGACAACATCACGATGTAGGCTACAAAGGTCGTCCAGAAGGAAAGCATGTTCAGGACAGGAAACGCCATGTCAGGCGCTCCGATCTGTATCGGCAGAAAATAATTGCCGAAGCCGCCCTGCGGCGCTGTCGTCAGCACAAAGAACACCATAATCGTGCCGTGCATCGTAACTAGGCTGAGATAAGTTTCAGGCTTGATCTCGCCCAGCAAGGGCAACATCGCCATCGGCCAGATAAGGTGGATCCTCATCAGCAGCGAGAGAAACATGCCGACGAAAACCGCCGTCAGCGCAAGGAAGTAATACTGCAGGCCGATCACTTTGTGGTCGAGACTGAAGACATATTTGCGGATGAAGCCTTGCGGGGCCCCGTGTCCGTGGGATTCCTGAGCTACCATTTATTGTTTCTCCGCCTCTCGGGCTGCCAGCCATTGGTCGAACTCGTTCTGGCTGACGACCTTCAATATGCCGTGCATCTTGTAGTGGCCAAGCCCGCACAGTTCCGCACATGCGATTTCGTAGCTGCCAGTTTCGGTGGGAGTGAAGTGCATATGAATGGCGAGGCCGGGGACTGCGTCCTGCTTGAAGCGCATCTGTGGAATAAAAAAACTGTGGATCACGTCGTGCGCGCGCAAAATTACTTCCACCTCGCGTCCCACCGGCACTTCCATAATGCCCGTCACAACGTCATCCTTCGACGCCGGGTCTTTCGGGTCCAGACCCAACGCAGCTTCTCCGCCTGCTGACGGATCTTCCAACTCCGGCCGGGCGATTCCAAACTTGCCGTCGGGGCCGGGATAGCGGAAATACCAGGCAAATTGCATGCCTGTGACCTCCACCCGCGTAGCATCCTCAACCGCCGGACGAAAACGTTCCGCCGCCCAGATCGGGCTGCCGATCAAATTCAAACCGATGAACAGGATGGCGGTGAGCGTGGTCCAGAGGATTTCGAGTTTGAGATTGCCGTGCGAATATTCGGAGCGGGTAGCGGCATGCTGGTCGCGATATCTCCAGACGAAATATCCCAGCGTCAACTGGGCGGCCACGAAGATCACGCCCATGATGATGAAAGTCACAGTGAACTGGTGGTCGATGGCGGCGGTTGCGGCTGAAGCTCCGTGGGGAAACCACCAGGTTTTCGCAACGAAGAAATAGGTGCTGGCCAAAGTAATCAGCCAGATGACGCAGAGAATAACCAGCCCCATGAATCACGACCCCCTGCCCCACTCGAATTAAATCGGCTCCCCCGCTCCCCAAAGCCGACGAAGAGCGCGCCGAAATCGATGCGACCGTCGGTAAACGAACGGAGTGTATCACAGCTCGATGTGATTTATGCAAACGAGTTCGAACGTGGTACCGGAACTGGAGGAGCCGAGAAATGGCATGGCGCAGACTCTGCGCCGTCGCGCGTCCCGAGCGGCATCGCGCTGCAGTGCGCAATTGACGAACGCGGCGGTTTGTGAGTAACATCGTTTCCAATCCTGGGGATCGATGGGAATGGCTCGGATTTCGAAACGTGTTGGAGTAGTTCTTTTCCAACTCGGTGGACCAGAATCGCTCGCGGCAGTCGAACCCTTCCTTTATAACCTCTTTTGCGATCCCGACATTATCGACTTCCCATTTGCCCGGCTGGGCAGGCGTGCGCTTGCGAAGCTCATATCGAAGACGCGCGCAAAGAAAGCATCCGAGCACTACGCGGCCATTGGAGGTTCTCCCATTCGCCGCTTCACCGAGCAGCAGGCTGCGGCCCTCGAAGCGAGGTTAGTGCTCGACGGCATAGACGCGCGCTGCGTGGTCGCGATGCGTTACTGGCATCCGTTCACCACCGAAGCAGTCGCTCAGATCAACGATGCAGAAGTCGACCGCGTCGTGTTACTGCCTCTTTACCCGCAATATTCCAGCACCACGACCGGCAGCAGCTTGAACGAGTGGCGTCGGCGCTGGACAGGGATAACCCCTATTTCCTGTGTCGCGCCTTTCTATCGTAATCCGATATACATCGCATCCGTAGTGGAACGAATTGATGAAACTCTTGCTAGTTTTCCGGATCCGCAGTCCGTCCCGCTTATCTTCAGCGCGCACGGTGTCCCGGTGTCGGTGATCGAACGGGGTGATCCCTATCAGCAGCAAATTGAAGAAACCGTGGCCCTCGTGATGGAGCAGGGAGGATGGTCCAACCATCATCGCCTCTGCTATCAGAGCAAGGTAGGCGCAAGTCGATGGCTGGAGCCGTCGCTGCATCGCACGCTGCGGCAATTAGCCTCGGAGAAGCGCTCCGAAGTGTGCGTCGTCCCAATTTCATTCGTCTCCGACCATGTCGAAACTCTGGCGGAGATCGATCATCACGCGCGCGAGAATGCCCGGCTTCTCGGCATCGAGCGCTTTGAAATGACGCGAGGCCTCAACGACTCGCCCACATTTATTCAGGCTCTCGCGGATTCGGTAATGGCAGCGATGGGCGAACTCGAGGTTCTAGTTCAGTATCAAGAAAACCTTCAAGAGCGACTTAGAGAGAAAGATCAGGAAAGGGAAACGGCGGTCCATTCGATGGTCGCCGACTAGACGAGTATAGAGAATTAACAAACAGATTCAGGAGGAAGAGGATCATGGCAGAAAACCCTGATGCGCCCAAAGCGCCCCCTGCGCAAGGAGGGGCATCGGCCACTCCCTATGTTGGCTCGGGGGCGGTTGGTACCTCGAAGGCCGCCGCGGCGGCGGGCGTGGCCGCGGTTGGTCCCGAAGACAGTACGCTCAACCAGCGCCGACGGCGGCTGGTCTGGGTCTCGGTCACAGCTTTCCTGACCGCGTGGTTCCTGGCTTTTTTCCGCTTCTTTCTGCCCCGCACTCTTTTCGAACCAGCCACCATCTTCAAAATAGGCTATCCCTCAGATTACGGTCTGGGTGTAGACACGAAATGGCAGCAGAAGTATCGCATCTGGGTTGATCGCAGGCCCGATCGCATCTTTGTCATCTACGCTCGTTGCACGCATCTCGGCTGCACTCCCGACTGGAAGGCCAGCGAAAACAAATTCAAATGCCCGTGCCATGGCAGCGGCTACGACGACGAAGGCATCAACTTCGAAGGCCCGGCGCCACGCCCTATGGACCGTGCCTTTGTGCAACTGGCTCCCGACGGCGAGATTGTCGTAGACACGTCGCGGCTCTATCAGTGGCCCAAGGGACAGCCGAGCGCTTTCAATGATCCGGGTGCGTATTTGCCGACATGATTTTGGCGTGAGATCGGTTGCAGCGTGAGCGGAGATTGGCGAGATGCGCCTGATGCGCCAGAAAAGAGACGAAAATGGCTGAGGTAAGCGGGAACGGAAAGAACGGCGACGCTGGGAAGAATGGCGGGAACGGAAAGACGACCGGCCTTCTGGGCCGAGTAGCCAACGAGGTCAAGGCCGATGTGCAGTCAATCAAGACCGATCTGCCGGCCAAAGCCAAAGAGCAGGTCGACCTTCTCAAGGACCCCACCAAGACTCAGGTTTATACCTCCATTTTCCGTCACAAGCATGACGACACCCCGCGCAATCGCGCTCTGGGCGTGCTTTCGAACGTTTTTCTGCACTTGCACCCGGCCAAGATCAATCGCGACGCGGTGCGCTATAGTTTCACTTGGGGCATGGGTGGAATCACGTTCTACCTGTTCATCGTGCTCACCTTCACCGGTGCGCTGCTGATGTTCTATTACCACCCGACCAAGGTGCAGGCGTTCCGTGACGTGCTCTACCTTGAGCACGACGTTCCCTTCGGCAAGCTCTTGCGCAACATGCATCGTTGGGCGGCACACCTGATGGTGATCACCGTCTGGCTGCACATGTTTCGCGTGTTCCTGACCGGCTCCTACAAAAAGCCTCGCGAGTTCAACTGGAATATCGGCGTGCTCCTGCTGGTCTTCACGCTGCTGCTTTCCTTCACCGGATACCTGCTGCCAGATGATCAACTAGGTTTCTGGGCGGTAACGGTCGGCACGAATATGGCTCGCGCGACACCCTTGCTAGGCCACGAGGGCCCCTTCGGCCACATGCTGGGTATGACGCCCTACAACGATGTCCGCTTCGGATTGCTCGGCGGCTCGATCGTAGACGCAAACGCTCTCCTCCGTTCCTACATCTGGCATTGCATCGGTATTCCCATCGTCGCGTCGGTGCTGATGATCGTCCACTTCTGGCGGGTAAGAAAAGATGGCGGCATCTCCGGCCCGGCGGCAGTTGTGCTCGAATCCGAGATCAAGGAGGCGCGCAAATAGTATGGACTGGAGACAGTTGTGGGAGATCGCCTCCGCCCCTGACAACGTGCCCATTGTGGCGCTGATTCCACTGCTCGCTTTCTATATCTATCTGGCCTGGAAGCAGGCGCACGCCAACGATCAATTGATCGTGGAACTCGAAGGCAATGCCGCGCTCGCCAAGACCAAATACCGCAAGACCTGGCCTTTTCAGCCGGGATGGCAGAAAGAAATTCACGTCTGGCCATTTCTGCTGCGCGTGGAATTTCTGGCCGCCATCATCGTCACCATCATCCTGATGATCTGGTCGATCACGCTGAACGCTCCCTTGGAAGAACCAGCCAACCCAAACCTGACCATGAACCCGGCCAAGGCCCCTTGGTACTTTCTCGGCCTGCAGGAAATGCTGGTCTATTTCGATCCATGGATTGCCGGCGTAGTGATGCCGACGTTGATCATCATTGGCCTGATGGTGATTCCCTACATCGATACGAACCCGCTCGGCAGTGGCTATTACACGTGGAAGCAGCGAAAATTCGCCATCGGCACGTTCCTCTTCGGTTTCATAGTTCTCTGGGTTTCCATGATTATCATCGGAACCTTCATTCGCGGACCAGGTTGGCAGTGGTTCTGGCCGGGACAAACCTGGGATCACAATCGTCTTATCTATGAGGTCAATCGCGATCTGCCCGACCTTTTCGGAATTACCGCCAACTGGGCCAAGGCGGTCTTCGGAGCGCTAGTGGTGGGCGGCTTCTACGCCATTGGCGGATTCGTCTTACACGCTTTCTTCCGTCGTCAGAACCCAAAAGATTACAAGCGCATGAGCTTCTTGCAGTATTCGATCATGATGTTCTTTGTACTCACCATGTTCGCCCTGCCGATCAAGATGCTGCTGCGCCTTTTGTTTCACATCAAGTATGTGTGGATCACGCCCTGGTTCAACGTATAGAGGTTCAACCTATAGGTTCGACGTTTTGAGTTGAAAACGTTAGGTACCAGCGTTAAGGTGCGCGCAGCGCTGAGGAGGAAGTGGTGGCCGAGAAGCCAGTCCCCGATAATGATCCGCTCGTCAACAAATCGCTGGCGTCCTGGTATCTAGTGTCGCTCGTAATCCTGATGGTGTCACTGCTGTGGGCTCTGTGGGACGAAGACTTCGGACAGCGCCCGTGGAAAGCTTTCCAGCACGAATGGAAAGACCGCTACTCCGAGTTCTTGAAGACGGCTCGCTCCACTTCGACGCAATCCGAAAAAGATGTCGAGAGCAATAACGATTACCAGAAGCTGAAGCAGAGTTACGAGCAAGTCAGCCAGCAGGCAGCGCCGCGCACCAAAGAAATCAACGACCAGCTGCGCGTGTTGAGCGCGAAAATCCTCGCCGTGCAGAACGTGTTCACGGATCGTCGCGCCTACGTGAACGCGCTGACCTACAACATTGAGACCACTACCGACGCGTCCTCCAAGCAAAGCAAACTCAACGATCTCAAAAAGTACGAACAGGAAACCGCAGTTGTCGAATATCCCGACGGCAGCAAGGCCAGCTACACCTATCCGCAGCTCGAAGAAACCTACAACGATCTGAAAGCGCAACGCACCGCGCTCAGCGCAGAGCTGGGAGAGGTCATCAAGCCAGTCAGCGCGCAAAAAGCCAAGCTCGACGGATACGTGTCGGACCACATGGTGAACCTGACGCCCGTACAGATTCGCGGCTTGCAGGATAAAACAGAGGCGCTCGACCCCGCAATTCTGCAGATCAACGTCGCCGAAGCCAACATCGTGGATCGCTGTGAGTCTTGCCACATGGGGATTCGCGAGCCCGTCAAGCTGACCGCGGCATCGATGACGCCCAAGAGACAGCCGATCGACGAATATTCCCGCGCCTTCACCAGCCATCCCGACCCCGAGTTGCTGAAGATCCACGATCCCGATAAGTTCGGCTGTTCTACCTGTCACCAGGGCAACGGACGGGCCACCACCAGCGTTGAGAAAGCACACGGAAATTACGAGCATTGGCTCTGGCCCCTGTTCCCGAAGCAGAACGTCGAAGCCGGCTGCCAGACTTGCCATTCCGCCGACATGGTTCTGGTCAGCGGCGATGTCGGTTGGACGATCAGCGACGGCAAAGATCTATATCGCCAGCGTGGCTGCGTGGGCTGCCATCGTTTCGAGGGCTACGACAAAGAACCGGAAGACCTGAACTCCATCGCCCAGCAGATCAAGCAAATGGAGCAGGATAAGACTGAGAACCTGAAGCAGTCCGCCTACCTGATGAAGCAGGCCGATGCCGCAGCAACCAATCAGGAAGCGAATCGCCTCAACGATCAGGCCGTCGCGCTACGCGTAGCCAACAGCAAACTGGATTTGCGTATCGTACAGCTCGACCGCACCACGAAGAGCCTGCTGCAGGACATGAAGAAAGTCGGCCCCAACCTTAAAAACGTCCGCCTCAAGCTCAACAAGAATTGGATTCCAGTCTGGCTGAAGAAGCCGACCGATTTCCGCCCCACGACGCGGATGCCGAATTTCCGGCTCAACGACGAGCAGATTCGGGCGATCTCCGCTTATCTGTGGCAATCCGCGTTACCCGACCAGCCAGTCAAGCACGCTCCGGGAAATGCGGGCCGCGGCAAAGAACTCTTCGAAACCCGCGGATGCCTGGCCTGCCACTCCATCGGAGAAGGCGATCAGATGCAGGGCGGGACATTCGCCGCCAACCTGACCCGCGTAGGCGAAAAGGCAAACTACGATTACCTCGTTCGCTGGGTGCACAACGCGCGCGAGCGAACTCGTCCTTATTGTTTGTACGAGAAAAAAGATATCGGCCCTGAAGACTATGCGAAAAAAGGTTTGCCTTACGTCTTCGACCTCGAACACAGCAAGTGTCCGAACGACGGCCACGAACTGCAAGTCCAGAACATGACCGTTATGCCCAGCCTACGCCTCACCGAGCAGGATGCGTCGGACGTGGCCTCCTACCTGATCACCCTGAAGAAGAAAGACCCGAGTTCCTATCCCGATGCGCCCTTCATGGATGATCCCACGCTGAAGGATGAAGGCAAGAAGTGGATTCGCCACTTCGGCTGCGCCGGATGCCATGAAATCTCCGGCTTCGAAGATGAAGGAAGAATCGGCACCGAACTAACCTTCGAAGGCAGCAAGCCCCTCGAACGTCTCGATTTCGCTCTTCTGACCGAGATGGCGCAACGCGGAGACGGCGAACCCATCAAAGATCCGGAAGATCTCGCGCGACTTCCCGAAGGGCCGGCAAAGGGGCCGTGGTACTCGCACTCGGGTTTCTTCGAGCACAAGCTCGCAGAGCCAAATATCTGGGATCAGGGCAAGATCAAATCGGAGACTGACAAACTCCGCATGCCCAACATGCACCTGACGCCGCAGCAGATTCGCTCTCTCACTACTTTCCTGATGGGTAGCCAGGAGAGCCCGCTTCCGGCAAGCTATCAGTACACGCCTCTCGACTACCGCCGCGACATTCAGGAAGGCTGGTGGGTGGTCAAGAAATACAACTGCATGGGTTGCCACCAATTCATTCCCGGCCAGCAAACCGTGCTGATGGGAATGAAGCACTATCAGGAGGCGCAGGAGCAGCTTCCGCCCAAGCTCCTGACCGAAGGCGCGCGCGTCAACCCGCAGTGGCTGCTGCGCTTCCTCTCCAACCCATCGCTAAGTGACACCGACACCGATCGCAACGGCGTGCGTTCGTATCTCCAGGTGCGCATGCCCACCTTCAGCTTCTCCGAAAACGAACTCGGCAAGCTGGTACGCTTCTTTGCAGCACTGTCGCGCCAGCCCTTCCCGTATATCCCGGACCAGGTGCCAACTTTGACCGCAAAAGAAACGGACATGGCTCGCGGCCTGTTCTCCAGCACCGCAGCGCCTTGCCTGAAGTGTCACGCAACCGGCGATCCTGCGCATGACCGAACCGCCACGGCACCCAACTTCCTTCTCGCGCATGACCGTTTGAAGCCGGACTGGGTGGAGCGCTGGATCATCGATCCACAAGCCATCAGTCCGGGCACGGCGATGCCCTCCGGCTTATTCAAGCGTGAGAATGACCATTGGGTCTTCGCCGGTCCGGTGCCACCCTCATTCCAGGGTTATGACAAAGATCACACGCGCCTGCTCGTGGATTACATTTTCCAGCTCACGCCAGAAGAGCAGCGCCGTGTAGCTGGAGCCATGGGGCACAGCCAAACCAGCAACAACAAAACTTCGCCCTCGACAAGGTCCTCCAGTGGAAGCTCTCGAAACATTGCGCCTTCCGGCGCAAGCAAGCAATCCACGGGAACGGGCGTTGGCGCGCGTTAGAATATTAGATAAGTTCTCAAATCAGGAAAGGTGTAGGGAAATGATGAATCGCAAACAGCGGTTAGTTACATTCGGCCTGTGTGCACTCGTAACGCTTTTTATGCTCTCGGCGTGCAGCAAAAAGCCGAGCGAAGAGCAATCTGCCGCTCCAAGCGGCGGCAACATGTCCGCGGCTCCGGCCGCAACTCCAATCGATCCGGCAACCGCCGCCAGCATCAGCGGCACTGTGAGTCTTGATGGCGCGGCGCCCAAGCAGGCGAAAATCGACATGAGCCAGGATCCCGCCTGCAAAGGCACGAACATGGCCGAGAACGTAGTGGACGACAATGGCAAGCTGGCCAACGTCTTCGTCTATGTAAAGGATGGCTTGGGAGACCGGACGTTTCCCGTTCCTACGGAATCCGTGACCATCGATCAAAGTGGGTGCAAGTACCATCCTCATGTCTTAGGAGTGATGGCCGGACAGACCCTGAAGATCGTCAACAGCGATCCCACCACGCACAACATCCACCCCACTCCAGCCGACAACCGTGAGTGGAATGAGTCGCAGCCTCCGCAGTCTCCGGCTCTAGAGAAGACCTTCGCCCGCGAGGAAATCATGCTGCCGGTGAAGTGCAACCAGCACCCGTGGATGAAAATGTATGTCAACGTGGTGAAGAATCCGTTCTATGCGGTCACTGGGCCAGACGGCAAGTTCGAAATCAAGGGCCTTCCGCCGGGCGACTACACCATAGACTTCGTGCAGGAAAAGCTTGGCACGCAGGAGCAGAAAGTAACGCTGGCGGCCAAAGACAGCAAGACCGTGGATGCAACCTTCAAGACCCAATAAACGATTTGTATCAGGGTATGCCTTGAAGCATACCGTAAGTGCTACTGTGTGGATGCGCCTTTAGGCGCTCGGTCGGTTATCTGAGCAATCAGAATGAGGAGGGCTGTTGCTTTCAATGATGCTGGTAATTTCCATTGTCATGGGCATAATCCCTCTCGCGGGGATTGCCTGGACTATCGTCACCGGTACGGTTACAACCGTGGATGGATTGTTCATGAGTCTGATTCTATTGACTGTCTCCGGGGTCTTCTTCTTGAATGCTTTCTGGGAGCTGCGCGACCGTGGAGCTCTCGCCTTTCTGCACAAGAACAAAGTAGCCGCCGAGGCAAAACCCGCCGCCGCGCCCAAAGCCGCTCCGATGGTGGCAGCGAAAGCAGCGCCCACAGCAACGCCCAAGGCAGCGCCCGCCGTGACCGCAAGCGTGGCTTCCGCAACTAAAGACGTCAAGCCTAAAGAAGCGGAGAGCTAGAAGCACAACCAACTATGGCCGTACAACCCATTCCGCTCACTCCCACAGACAATGATAAAGACAAGCCCGCGAATCCCGGAGATAATCAGGGGAATAATCATGCGCCCAGGCCTCCGCGACCGCGCATGTCCACCCGCAACCGGATTCTCTTCTTTCTAACGGCCTGGCTCGTCGTCCTCATGCCGTTCATGTTCTGGTGGAGCACGTGGTTCGGCCGCGCGCTCACCAGCAAAGAGATGAACGAGTACCTCAACGACAACACTCGTCCGCGGCACATTCAGCACGCCATCGTGCAACTCGGCCAGCGCATGAGTCGGCACGATCCGAGCGCTGCCCGCTGGTATCCCGACCTGGTGCGGCTCGCCTCCAATCCGCGCGAGGAAGTCCGCAGCACCGACGCCTGGGTGATGGGACAGGACACGGGCGGTCAGGGTTTTCACGAAACGCTGTCAAAAATGTTGGACGACCCATCGCTTGTTGTACGCGGCAACGCCGCGCTGTCCCTGGTCAGCTTCGGCGACAAGTCGGGCAGAGCGCAGATTGTTTCTCTTTTGCAGCCAGTCGTTATTTCCGCCCCGAGCGCCGGTCGCATCATCGATACCGCAGCCGTCGGCACCGCGATCCACCAGGGTGGACTCGTCGCAAAGCTTCAGGATAGCAATGCACAGCAGACCACCGAATTGCGTTCGCCGATCACCGGCCGCGTTCGCACGCTTTCAACTGCGACCGGCGCGAGTGTCGTCTCAGGCGCCACGGTTGCAACTGTCGAACCCGGCGAAGACCAGGTCTGGGAGGCGCTTCGCGCCTTATATCTCATTGGCCAACCGGAGGATCTGCCCGCGATCCTCCCCTATGAAAGAGAATTGCCCGAAGTGCCGGAGCGGCTGCGTCAGCAAGCTATTGAGACCGAAAAGGCGATCCAGCAGGGGGCCAGCAAATAAAGGTGGCCGGGAGCGACGGGCGTCTCGCAAGCTTGCCCTGAGCGAAGTCGAAAGGTCCAGCAGCCAGAAAGCCGGGCGGGGACGCCCGGCGCTCCACAATACGAAATCAGTAACTCATCGGCCCGACTTCTTTTTCCACGTCCGCAATGTCCACCATGACAATCGCGTCCCATGGGCATCCGTCGAGAAACGCTCCCTCTGGACCCTTGCTCAGACACTTCTTGCACCCTATGCAGAGAAGCGGATCTATCTCGATGCGGCCAAACGGCGGATGATCAACGTCCGGTATCCAGAACATGCAGTCTTCCACCGGGCAATACTCCACGCAAGCCGGCGATCCGGCGCAGCCCGTGCAGCACTCTGTGATGACGGCAAGTTCTTTAGGTTTTTTCTTGCGCGGAGTAGTCAAGCCCTTCGAGCGTGGCTCTTGTTTCAGTTCGTCAGGGACCAACCCCGGCGCTTTTCCCACTTCCGACCCGGTTGCCATTGAGGTGCATTATATCGCGAGATCGGGCTTTTGTTGTGGTCAGTTTTGCAATAGCTTAGAAAGAAAAACCTTCACCGCCAATGGCACGAAGGTACACGAAGGAAAGACTTGGAACAACAGCCTCGTGCTCCTTAGTGCACTTGGCGGTGAAGTTTTGGACTGGAGCGGACGGGCGATTCTACCGCCAGAAGCGCGTAGCGTAGTCCGCCATGCTGAGCGCCAGCAGCAGGAACAACCAGAAGAGCGCGCTCACCACTACCAGTGGCGTCAGCTTCTCATGCGTGTACTTCACATGCATAAAAAAGAGCACTACCAGAGTCGCTTTGATGGTCGCGATGGCGAGAGCAACGACGATGTTGAACGGACCCAGGTCGATGAAGGCGGCGCCGGCGGTGGCACCGGTGCACACGAGCAATACTATCCAGATCGTGACGGAAGAACCGAGCGTAGAGATATGTTCGGTGACATGTTCTTCAGAAGCGGAATTGTGCTCAGCCATGGCTCTTCTCACCTATGACGGTCGATCAGGTACAGCAACGGGAACAAGTAAATCCAGATAATATCGACAAAGTGCCAATACAGGCCCGCGTTCTCGATGGGTGTGTAGTACTCCGGAGTATATTTGCCACGCCATGCCATGTACGTGAGGAATGAGAACAGGCCAACGCCGACAATCATGTGCAGGGCGTGCATACCGGTCAGCGCGAAATAGAGCGAGAAATACATCTCGGCGTGACGGGGATTCGCATACTGGCGTTCCGCCGGAGGCAAGTTTGCCTGGCCGGGAAGCAATTCGTGATAGCTGAAACTGGGCCCGGGGACGTGGTGCTTCTCGAATTTTTCGGTGTACTCGTCGGCCTTGATGCCTAGAAAGGCGAGCCCCAGAACGATGGTGAGCAAGAGCCAGCCAATCAGCGCTTTGCGTTTGCCGAGTTGGGCGGCGCGAACACCGAGGACCACGGTTAAACTGGAGCAGATGAGTACGGCTGTATTGATCGTGCCGAGCGTGATGTTTAGCTGCTGGCTGCCCGAGCCAAAATCCGCGAAGTACTTGTACCGGTAGATGAGATAAGCGCAAAACATGCCGCCGAAGAACATGACTTCCTGCGCGAGGAAGACCCACATGCCCAGGCTCGCGGCATTTTTCTGCTGCACCTCAGTCGCGAACTGGTGCTGCAGCGCAGGGTTGGGTGCGTGTTCGTCGACCACTGCTGGACTAGCGTGCAACGGGGACCTCCCCCATCTCTGGAATCGCGTCGATCTCCTCGTAGTTATAAGCTTCCCAGGTCACGACCGGCTGCTCGTCAAAGTTGAACGTCGGAGGCGGCGAGGGCGTCTGCCACTCCAGTCCCGCAGCGTTCCACGGGTTCGACGGTGCTGGCCTGCCGTAACGCATCGACCACGTAAAGTAAACCATGGGCAACAGGTAGCCGACCGCCAGAATCGTCGCGCCCGCAGTGGAGAGCACATTCAGAATCTGGAATTCCGGTGGATAAGCGTGATAGCGCCGCGGCATGCCCATGTAACCCAGGATGAACTGCGGAAAGAACGTCAGATTGAAGCCCACGAAGACGATGAGGGCCGCGAGTTTGCCCCAGAACTCCGGATACATGCGACCGGAAATCTTCGGCCACCAAAAGTGCATGCCGCCGAGGTATGCCATGACCATGCCCCCGACCATGATGTAGTGGAAATGCGCGATGACAAAGTAAGTGTCGTGAACGTGCACATCCATGCCCAGGCAAGCCAGAAACAAGCCCGTCAGTCCTCCGACGGTGAACACGCCGATGAAGCCGAAGGCGTAGAGCATGGGAGTTTGATAGGTGATGGACCCCTTGTACATCGTGGCCGTCCAATTAAACACCTTGATAGCGGAGGGCACGGCTACGAAATAGCTGAGCAGCGAGAACGCGAGCGCGGCATAGAGAGATATGCCGGCTACAAACATGTGGTGCGCCCAGACCAGGAACCCGATCACTGCGATGCCCACCAAGGCCAGCGTCATCGCCTTGTAGCCAAAAATGCGCTTGCGTGAAAAGCAGCAAACGATCTCGCTGACGATGCCCATGCCGGGCAGAATCATGATGTATACAGCCGGGTGCGAGTAGAACCAGAACAGATGCTGAAACAGAAGCGGGTCTCCGCCCAGCGCAGGATTGAAAATGCCGAGGTGGAACAGGCGCTCGAGCGCTACCAGCACGAGGGTGATGGCCACAACGGGTGTACCTAGTATCTGAATGATGCTGGTGGCGTAGTGGGCCCAGACAAATAGCGGCAGCCGGTTCCAAGTCATTCCGGGAGCGCGCATGCGGTGGGTGGTCACGATGAAGTTCAATCCTGTGAGGATCGAGGAGAATCCCGCGAAGAAGATACCGATGATGGCGGAGATAACGTTCGTCTTGAGGAACTCGGTACTGAGAGGAGTGTAGAAAGTCCAACCAGTGTCGACGCCGCCATTAAGGATCGTATAGATCATCAAAGTGCCGCCGGTCATGTAAAGGTACCAGCTAAGCAGGTTGATGCGTGGGAAGGCTAGATCCTTGGCCCCAATCATCATGGGGATGAGGAAGTTGCCCAGCACGGCGGGCACGGCAGGAATAAGAAAGAAAAAGATCATGACCTGGCCGTGCATAGTGAATAACTTGTTGTAAGTGTCAGCCTGAACCAGGTCGCCCGACGGCGTCAGCAACTCCAGGCGGATCAGCAGCGCGAAGAAGCCGCCAATAAAGAAAAAGAAAGTAACCGAGATCAGGTAAAGCAGCGCGATGCGTTTGTGGTCCACTGTCAGGAGCCAGGACTTCAGCCCATGAGCCACATTCAAATACGTCTCGCGTTCTCCGGAATCTGTTACTACTGCTGTCGCCATCTCATCACCTGCACTTTTTCACTTCTTTTCGACTTAGGGTTGAGCCGTGCCTCTGTTCGTATTGTCACTCTGTCCCGGCTGCGCCTCGCCCAGCGATTTCACGTAATCGACGAGCGCATTCAGTTGCTCATCGCTAACCTGCCCCTGAAAGGTCGGCATGATCGGCTTGAAACCTTGCACAACTTTTGCGCCGGGCTCCAGGATCGACTCGCGAATGTAATTCTCATCGACGGTCACGGAGCGTCCATCTTGCAGAACCACGGTCTTGCCATAGATGCCGGCCAGATCTGGGCCGCGGCCTTGCGTGTCCGACCGATGACAGGTGACGCAACCCAAGTCGTTGAATAGTTTCTGCCCCGTCTCCGCCAGCGGTTGGTTGCCGCCCGAGCCGGTCATCCAGGCCTCATAGTCGCTGGGCTCCATCACCACCACCCAACCGATCATTCCCGAGTGCTGCGTTCCGCAGTATTGCGAACAAAACAGGTGATAGGTGCCCGGTTTAGTGGCGTGGAACCACAGAGTCGTATAGCGCCCCGGCAACACGTCCTGCTTGAGGCGAAAGGCCGGCACAAAAAAACTGTGAATTACATCCTGCGACGTCAGAATCATTTTGATATCGCGGCCGACCGGTACATGCAGCTCGTTGATCTCGCGCTGCCCCCCCTTATGCTCGAACTTCCACATCCACTGCTTGGCAACGGTGTAGACCTCAAGCGCGTCCTGCGGAGGTGTGCGTTCCTGGAAGTATAAAACCGCGCCCCAGACAAAAAACACCATCATCACGCAGAAGGGAATGACGGACCAGGTAATTTCCAGAGGAACCGACCCTTCAATCTGCTCCGCGCGCTGCCCCTTGCGTTTGCGGAATCTAACCGCAAAAATGACCAGCATGCAGAAGATCATCAGGGTCATGATGGCCGAGACGGTCAGCAGAAAAATGTAGAGGGCATCCACGTTCGCCGCCGTCGTGGAGGCGCTCTCCGGCCAAAATGGCATGTGTCCCATGATTATCTGACCTGTCTCGCTCCCTGAAAGTTCGCCGGACCGCGGCGCACCAGCACGAAGAAAAGCGCTCCCAGGCACAGCATCGTAGCCACGCCCATCAATCGCAGCAAGCGCAGGATCGTAGCGCTGTACTTGCCTCTCGATGGATCATAGTGATAGCAGTACAGCAGCAACTCATCCACCACGTTGCCGATCCGGTCCTGCGACGCTTCCACCAGCGCCAGCCGCAAGTCTTTCGGCGGATACTCGATGCCATAGTAGTACTGCGCGATCTTGCCTTGCGGAGTCAGCACCATGATCGCCGTCGAGTGCGCGAATTCTCCTGTCTTTTCATCGTACTGATACTGAAATCCCGCCGCCTTCGTGACTGCGGCAATAGCATCCGGCTCGCCCACCAAAAAATGCCATCCCTTTTCCGCCCCGGGCCGCTTGTAGCGCTGCAGCATCTGCTCTTTCTTCTTCGCCGCAATCTCCGGAGTGTTCTTCGGATCGAAGCTGATGGTGATGACTTCGAATTCCTTGCCGATATCGAATTTCAGCACGCGCAGAGCGCTTTCCAGTCCGTCCAGCTCTTCGCCGCACAACATCGGGCAGCCGTAGTAGACAAAATTAAGGATCAGCGGCTTCTGCCCGAAATAATCGCCCAGCTTCACCTTGCGCCCCATGTCGTCTGTAAACATCAGCTCCGGCGGAATCTGGTGATTCAGGTTCTGCTGAATCGCCACATTCTTCAAACCCGGAGGACGCACATTGGGTGAAGGCGCCATAATTCCGTTGCTCAATCCCTGGCCAAAGGCCGCTCCCGCGAGAAGCACCAGACCAAGAAAACCCGCCACCATCGAATTCGTGAACCGCTTTATACTTCGCACTGCAAACATCCTTTCCCACTCCGCCGCTTGGCGGCTTTCCCGCTTCGCCGAAGCGGGCTTGGTATCAGTTATCGCTTTAGCGATACCGAAAGTCTTTCCCAAACATCAGACGCCCCTTTAAGGGCTGGGCGACCATTTTTTCAACAACCTGCTACTCCCCCTCACTTCGGGTTTTCCTTCTCTGCCGCCGAGTTCCGTGTTAAAGCCGCCCCTGCCGGCCGAACCGGCAGCCCGCGTTGCACAATCAACTCGATGGCGCGATCGATCGGAATCCGCACAATGCCTTTACTCTTATCCACCCAGTCGTAGGTGGCGAGCCGCTGCTGCTCTTCGTCCTCGTATGAACGCAGCTCGGTGCGTTCGTTTTCTTCCAGCCGCGGCTCCGGGAAGGTCCGAATGTCCGAACGCGTTACAAGCCGCGTGTCGTTTTCCGGCGTCGCCATCGGGCTCAACGCCGGCTGGTGCGTCTTCGTGTAAGTGTCGAGAAAGCGGTACATGCCAAACACAATCACATAAAGGACAATGCCAATCACCGCCAGACCCGCCATAAAATAGAACGGGCCGCTCGGACGCAAGTCCTCATGCTCATAGGAGTCGCGATGTACCATCGGCGCGTTCGGCGTCATCTGATTCCTGCTCGTGTCCTCAGTCATGGGCCGGCTCCAACACGTCCTGCGCCGTCGCGTCGTATGCGGGAACCAGCGGCCGCGAACCCAGGTTGCGGCAGAAGTATGCGACCCAGATTCCGCCCATGGCAAAAGCGACCGCGATGTGTGCCAGCGTGACGGTAAAAGTCTCCGAGAAGCTAGGCTCAATGTGCCAGAACAAATCGACGTAGCGCATGCAAAGCATCCACACGGCAAGCCAGACCAGGCGCGTGATGTCGCGCTTGAACGGCCGCGACAGCAGCAGAAAAAACGGCACGAAAAAATGAAACACAATCAGAAATAGCCCTACGTACTCCCACCCCCCATGCAAACGGCGGAAGTACCATGTAATCTCCTCCGGCAAGTTGCCAGCCCAGATGATGAGCCACTGGGAAAACGAAAAGTAGGCCCACACCATGATGAACGTAAGCAAAAATTTGCCGTGGTCGTGCACAAAATTCGGCCGCAGCAGAACCGACATCGGCCGGTAGTTAAAGAGTATGCGTTCGACAACGATGGCAAAACTGATGGCCGAAACCAACTCCCCCGCCACGAAAAGCAAGCCATAGATGGTCGAGAACCAACTCGGGTCGAGCGACATGATCCAGTCGATCGCGGCGAACGAGATAGTCAGAGCATAGAGAATGATGCCAGGTGCGCTCACCATCTTGAAGCGCGCGCTGGTATCCGCGTAAGGCGGATGATCGCGCTGAAATGAGAACTTGCTGAGCAGGTATTGCAGCACGAACCATATCGCAAAGTAAATCACGGCGCGGATCACGAAGCCGCGGTAGTTCAGATAATCGCGCAAAATAAACGAGTGCTTCTCCAGGTGCTCGCGAATCGCCGGATTGGAGATGGAATCAAGCGGCATCGCCCATGGATAAAGCCTCGGCACGCCGAATATGGCGAAAGGGATGAAGAGAAGGATCAGAAGCGGCAGCGTCCGCATCGACGCGCCCAGAATGCGCCGGATCACCGTGCCCCATCCGCCGCCGGTCATATGCCGCACCATGATGATGGCCATCGACCCAAGGCAGATGCCCAAGTAGTCCATGTAGGAGACGATGTATCCCCGGAAGAAGGCCGTCGGATTCGTAAAGGCCACGAACAGCGCCACTACCGTCGCAATCGCACCGACTGCGAGCGCTCCCTTCTGGATCGTTTTAATGATCGGAGGCGGCGTGAGATCGATTTGTGTTACTTGAGCCGTGCTCATTCCGTCTCCGCCTTCCCCACCTTCGCTCCCGGCATCAGCCGCGGTAACGTCGCGCCCGTCCCCGGTTCCATGAACTGCGGAGCCTTCGACGGAATACTCTGGCCTGCAGGAACATCAGCCATGGTTGCGTTTTGGCTCAATTGCAGTGCTCGAATGTAGGCAGCAATACACCAGCGATCGCGCACAGAGATCTGCGCGGAATAATTCAGCATGATGCCGTACCCATTGGTCGCGACATCGAAAAAATAACCGATTGGCGCCTTCCGCAGCCGCTCGATATGATACGAGGGCGGCATGTGCGAGAAGCCCCTCGCCGGTACCACGCCATTCCCATCGCCGACCCGCGAGTGGCAGGGCGAGCAATAAATGTCATAACGTACGCGCCCCCGGTCCAGAACTTCCTTCGTAACCGGAAATGGCATATCCTCGCCGTCGGCGCTTCCAACCTTGCCGGTATAGAAGTAATCGTCCGCTCGCTCATCGCCGCGCGCCACCGTGCCCTCGATCAGCGGGCGCGCCGCCCGCTTGTCGGGGAAAAAATCGCTCTTCGCCAGCGGGTTATAACGCGGCTGCACCTGCATATCCAGACGGCAACCCACGCTGCCCATAACGGCCAGCAATAGCAACGGCGCAGATTTGCGCGCGAATTTTGGGACGACAGCCATGAGCTTAACTGGGAACCTCCGAAATAGAGCGAGCGTGCAGGGTTTCCAGGAACTGTCGCGTGCCGATGGCATCGTACTTGGGATCGTTGGCAAACACCATCAGGAAGAAGCGGTCTTTGCTCGCCAGCACAAACCGTGGCACGTTGAACACCGGATGGTAAGGCATGGGCAGGCCGTTGAGCGCCAACATACCGAATACTGCGAAGATGGCGCCGAACAAAATCGTCATCTCAAAGGTGACCACGATGAACGCAGGCCAGGAGTGATAGGGACGGCCACCCACATTGACTGGATAGGCGATTACTGCGATCCAATATTGCATTAGGTAGCCGCCGAGGCCTCCAAGGATGGCACCGATCAGGGTCACCAGTGGCACATTGTTCTTGTGAAACCCGATTGCGTCGGCCAGTTCTTCCACGGGGAACGGGCTGTAGGCGTCGATCCTGCGATATCCGGCCTCATGCGTGTGCCGCGCCGCGGTGACCAGATCCTGCGCCGAGGCGAACTCCGCCAGCATCCCGTAGGGGGGAACAAGTTTCATTCCGCTTTCACCTCCGCCTCGGGCAGCAGCGTGCGCATTTCAAAAATGGAGATCATCGGCAGAATCCGTACGAAGAGGAACATTGACATCAGGAACAAGCCGATGGTGCCGAAGAAGGTCATCCAATCCCATCTCGTCGGGTAGTACATTCCCCACGAAGAGGTAAGGAAGTCGCGCGAGAGACTGATCACGATGATGACGAAGCGCTCCAGCCACATGCCCACCAGAATCACGAACGAAATCAGGAAGAGCCAAACCGGATTCGTGCGCATCTTGCGAATCCAGAGCAGTTGCGGAGTGAGAATATTGCAGATCAGCAACATGTAGTACACGGTTGCATATGGCCCATGCAGCCGATTCCAGAGCAGGGTCTGGTCATAGCGGTTGCCGCCGTACCAGCCTGTGAAGGCCTCGATCGCATAACCGTAAGCGACGATCCATCCGGTAGCGAGCATCACCTTCGCGGAATTCTGCAGATGCCGGTCGGTGATGAAGTCCTCAAGGCCGTAGATCTTGCGTATAGGGATCGCCAGCATCAACACCATGGCGAAGCCGGAGTAAATGGCGCCCGCGACGAAGTAGGGCGGAAAAATTGTAGTATGCCACCCCGGCACGATCGCAATCGCGAAGTCGAAGCTCACCACCGTATGGACAGAGAGCACCAGCGGAGTGGCGAGCCCGGCCAGCAGCAGGTAAGCCATCTCGTATCGCGCCCAATGGCGGGCGGAGCCGCGCCATCCCATGGCGAGCAGCCCATAGCTCATGCGCGCATATTTATTTTCGGCGCGGTCGCGCAGCGTGGCTAAATCCGGAATCAGACCAATGAACCAGAACAGCAGCGAGACGGTGAAGTAGGTCGAGACCGCAAATACGTCCCACATCAGCGGGCTGCGGAACTGCGGCCAGTAGTTCATCGTGTTCGGATAAGGGAACATCCAATAATCGAGCCACGGACGCCCGGTGTGCACCCCAGGGAAAATGCCCGCGCAAGCCACCGCAAACAGCGTCATCGCCTCCGCGAACCGGTTGATGGAATTGCGCCAGGACTGCCGCAGCAACAGAAGGATGGCGGAGATGAGCGTGCCCGCGTGGCCTATACCGATCCACCACACGAAGTTGACGATCGCGAAGCCCCAACCAATGGGAATGTTGATGCCCCAGATGCCCACGCCCTTCATGAACAGGTAGCCCAGCGCGAACAGCAACATCTGGGTCACAAGGAAGAACGCCGCGAAGCCGACTACCCACCCGAGCGAGGCCGGCCGCGTCAGCACGATGGAGCTGATCTTGTCGGTGACCGTGGCGAACGTATATCCGGGCTCGATGACCGGCGCCCGCTTATTCGCAACATCGTTCGCGATTTCGACTTCGTCCCGATTGTCCGCCATTTCTTCTCGGCTATCTTTTATCTGCTAACTTTTTCTACTAACTCTCGACCTGCGCTTCGCTTACGTTTCCAGTTCAGGGTTGGGGTTGCGAATCTCAGCCAGGTAGGTGGTACGCGGCCTGGTATTCAAGTCGGCCAGCAACCCATAGTTACGATTCAGCGCCTTGAGCTTCGACACCCGGCTGTCAGGATCGTTGATATTGCCGAAGACGATCGCGTCGGCCGGACAGGACTGCTGGCAAGCCGTCTGCAATGTTCCGTCTTCAATTTTGAACGCGCGATTCTGACGCACCGCCGCCTTCTCAGCGTCGATGCGATGCTCGGCGATACGCTGAATGCAGTAAGTGCACTTCTCCATAACGCCGCGGCTTCGCACGGTGACGTCCGGATTGCGCATCATCTTATACTGCGGAGTCTCCCAATCCTGGAATAACAGAAAGTTGAAGCGCCGCACCTTATAAGGACAGTTATTCTGGCAATAACGCGTCCCGATGCAGCGGTTATAGATCATATCGTTCAGGCCTTCAGTGCTGTGCACGGTCGCGCCCACCGGACACACCAATTCGCAAGGCGCATCTTCGCACTGCATGCACGGCACCGGCTGGAAATAAGCCTTCGGAGCGTTGCGGTCGCCCTGGTAATAAGCATCCACGCGAATCCAATGCATGTGCGCGGCCATGCACCACCTGCTCTTTGCCGACCACGGCAATGTTGTTCTCCGACTGGCAGGCGAGGATGCAATTGTTGCAGCCCACGCAGGCGTTGAGGTCAATCGTCATTCCCCAGGCATCCGGCGAACTCTTATAGTCGTAGCCGGGGTAGAGCGTAAGCGATGCCGGCGTCTCGTCCGCTTTAGCGAACCTCGGCTCCTTGTGATATTCCTCAAGCGTCGCTTCTCGAACCTGCGGACGAGTAGCGCCATCCCCCGTATCCATGGTCTGGTAGCCCTGGGTCGAAGCGAGCTGATAGAAGTCGCCAGTCTTCGTGAGCTTGCCGCCGGTTGCGAACCAGAGCGCATTCGTCGTGCGCAACGCGTAGGCGTCAAATCCCGCACCAGTCCCAGCGCGACCTGCTTTACGCCGTCCATAGCCCAGATGCACGGTTACAGAATGATCGGGATGCCCAGCCTGAATCCAGACCGGACCTCTAACCTTCCGCCCACCCAATTCCAGCACGACCACGTCCATGGTCTTGATGCCTTCGCGGTCGGCCATCTTCGGACCGATCATGACCGCATTGTCCCAGGTCAATTTCGACATGGGCTTCGGCAACTCCTGCAGCCATCCGTTGTTGGCAAATTGCCCATCATAAACAGAAGGATCGCGGCGTAAATTAATCTCGAGGCTGTTGGCATCTGCGGCGGCCGTGGCAGCCGGAAGCGACTGCAGCTTCAGTGAAAGCGTCTTCGGTGTGTAGGCCGAACCCTCTACATATCCATCATTAAGCGTCTTGCGCCACCAGGCCTCGAACTCCGCGCCAGCCTGCTGCTTCTGCCAGTAGCCGCGAACAATATCGTAGCCCGATGCACCCGGCACGCCGCTCAAAGCCGACAGCATTTCATGAGCGCTCTTGCCCTCGTAAAGCGGCGCGATCAGCGGCTGCACCAGGCTCACCGTACCGTCATAGGCGCGCCCATCGCTCCACGCCTCAAGATAATGCGCTTCATTGACGGTCCAGTGGCAGTGTTCCGCCGTTTCGTTCTGATAGAGACCGTGATAAATACGGAGCTCAACCTTCGAACTCTTCAGGCAATCCCCAAAGCCAAGATCGGCGGGCGCATCGTAAACCGGATTGCCGCCCATGATGACCAGCAGATCGACCTTACCGGCTCGTATGTCGGAGACCAGGTCGCGCAGGGATTCCGTCTGGTTAACTGGGTTCGCATCCACCGGCTCGGTGTAGACAACCGTTTTGCCGACGTTGCCGAGCACCGCATTCATGGCGTGCGCCAAGGCATGCACAGCCGGCGGTTGATGGTCGCCGGCGACGATGACGCTCGCACCTTTATGTTTCTGCAAATCGGCGCCGGCAGCGCTTATAAACTTCGCCGTTTCGCCGGAGTCCATCGCTCCGCCGCCATTCACTCCGATAGCGGATGCCAGGGCCTTGGCGAAGTGTTCGACTTCCGCCGCCCGCATCGGCAGCCGGTGATCAGCTTTCGCGCCCGTAGATGATGGAGTGCTCTCCACCACATACAACCGGCTCATCTCCGCTTCAGGATTGCGCTTCTTCGCAAAATCGCGGATATAGCGCACATTCCCCGGATAGCCTGCGTAAAGAAAATCTGCATCCAGCGAAACAATCACATCCGCATTCTCAAGCCGATATTGCGTTTCCACCGCTTCGCCGAACGCCAGCTTCGCGCCTTCCAGCGCATTGTCGCGATTCACCGGCTCATAAACATGCCACTTCGCCTGCGGATACATCGTCAGAAACGCGTGCATCTGATCTTTCAATGTTGGCGAAGAAATAGTCTGCGTGAGAATTCGAATGCCCGCGCCCGCCAAGGCCTTTTGCACTGAGAGCGGCCCTCTAATCCCATTTACGAACGACGCCCACGATGCCTCATCGGCAAGGTGCGTAATGGACTGCGAGCGGTCGGGGTCGTACATCCCGAGCAGCGATGCCTGCGCAAAAATGTCTGTGCCGCCCAAGCTTGCCGGATGCAGGTTGTTGCCCTCAACCTTGGTCGGGCGCCCCAGATTGCTTTCGACCAGCAGCGGATTCGCATATCCGCTGAGCGTGAACGCTGTGGCATAGTACATCGGGATGCCCGGAATCACCTCTTCCGGCTGCCGGACGTAAGGAACAATCTCCCGCAACGGCAGCTTGGTGCACCCCGTCATTCCCGCCATGGCCAGCGAGGCGCTCATCAACCGCAGAAACCCGCGCCGCGAGACCGAATCCAGCCATTCCGACGCGCCCTTGGGAAATTCCCGGTGCAGCATCTCCCGAAATTCACTCGATCCCGCGAGTTCTTCCAGGCTGCGCCAGTACTCGGGCCCCTTTGTCTGCTCCAGTTGCCGCTCGACCGTCGCCCGGTCCACCGCGTTGCCCGACTTCTTACTGGGACAGACATCTTCGCGTTTTGATTTCCTGTCTTCCATCTTTCAAAATTCCTGGCAAAACGAGTGCTGAAAACTAAGCGCCGAAAAATCAATCCGAAAAAAACCGGTCTCGCAAAACCAAGGTTTCGTATCAGGGTATCGCTTTGGCGATACCGCAAATTGTTCTAAAACACAGGCCCCTTCAGGGGCCAACTACCGATGACAAGTGTTACAGCTCGTGATGTCCCGCTCCGTGCGCAGCTGATATTTCTTCACCAGCGCCAATCCGAGCGAGTCCTGATCCGTATAGTTCGTCCCATCAACCTGCACCGGCAACTGTTCTGTCGGCTGCTGATACCCCATATTGAATACCTGTTCCCGCGGACGCAAAAATTTCTCCGGCGCGCGGTGGCAGTTCAGGCACCACTCCATCTGCAGCGATGCCTGCTGGTACATGAGCGGCATCTGGTCGACGCGCCCGTGGCAGTCGTTGCATCCCACGCCCTTGGTGACATGAATGCTGTGGTTGAAATACACGAAATCCGGCAACTGGTTAACGCGCGTCCACCGCAGAGACTCGCCCGTTCGATAACTGGCGCGAACCGGCTCCAACATCGCAGCGTTCGTCCAGATCTGCGAATGGCAGTTCATGCAGGTCTTCGTGGGCGGAATACCCGCGAAACTCGACTGCTCCACCGAAGTATGACAGTAGCGGCAGTCGATCCCGAGACCAGTGACGTGGTGCTGGTGGCTGAACGGCACCGGCTGCGACTTCCTCACCTCCGCATAGGTGATATAGGGCGAGCGCTGCAGCTGTACGAACCCCCAGAATAGCGCGGCCAGAACAAACACCGGGCCAAACAACGAGGCCCGCGAGATTGCGTTGGTGCTGCGCGGAAAAATTTGCATTGAACGTGAAGTCTTTAGTTCTTACGGGAGCGGCTCATACCACGCCCGGTTGACCGCATTCGTATGGTTTGCGTCACATATTGTGGTGACAAAGGTTACTGAAACTAGCGAGTATAACTAGATGGTTGCGGAAATGGAATAGGTCGCGCAGTTTTTCTTTTGTTCCAGAAATGGAATCCAACGTTAGAGAAATTCAGCAGGTATTTCATAGTGAAAATGATCCTGCGCGAGATGATTCTCTATGAAAACAGTCTTCTAAATGAACGCCCGATGAATAAGTTTGTAGACAATGCGCTCGTGAACGACCTTCAGCGCAGATTCATGACCAGCAGTTTTGGTTCAGTCATCTCGTGAATCGCGTCGCGCAAGCCCTCGCGTCCCAACCCTGAATCTTTCACGCCGCCATAGGGCATATGATCAATTCGAAATGTAGGAACGTCGCCCGCAATCAGGCCGCCAACCTCGAGTTCGTCATAAGCCTGAAAGATAAGCTTGGCGTCGCGCGTGAAAAGTCCGGCCTGCAACCCATAAGGAGAACTGTTGATCTGCTTCAGCGCCGAGGCGAAATCGTTGTAAGGCTCAACCGTCACAACCGGAGCAAATATTTCCTGACAATTCACTTTCATGTGGGGCTTCGTGCCGGTGAGCACCGTAGGCTCGAAGAGCGAGCCCTTGCGATTGCCGCCGCAAAGCAGCCTCGCACCCCCTCGCACCGCCTCTTGCACCCACTCCGCCGCACGAATGGCATCACTTTCACGGATCAGCGGTCCCAGATCGCTCGTTTCATCCAGCGGATCGCCGACCTTCAGTTTGCCGACCGCACCCAGCAACAGCTCTGTGAACTTCCCGTACGCCGAGTGTTCGACCAGAATCCTCTGCACAGAGATACAGGATTGTCCCGCGTAGGCAAATCCGCCGGTAACACAGCGATCGGCGGCATAAGCGAGATCCGTATCATGGTGAACGATCACGCCTGAATTTCCGCCCAACTCGAGCATGACTTTTTTCTTTCCGGCGTTGTTCTTGATGGCCCAGCCGACAGCAGCGCTTCCCGTGAAGCTGATCATCTTGATACGTTCATCGCTCACCAGCAGGCCCGAATCTTCGTTGGAAAGCAAAACCGCATTGAATCCGCCGTCCGGCCATCCCGCCTGCTGAATCACCTCCGCCAGCAGCAACGCCGTGAGCGGCGTCTGCGGCGCGGGCTTTACGATCATCGAACAGCCCGCGGCAATCGCCGGCGCAACTTTATGCGCCACCAGGTTCAAAGGGAAATTGAAAGGCGTGATCCCAGCGATAGGCCCCAGCGGAAAGCGTTTGACAATGCCCCAGCGGCCGGCTGTCGACTGCTGCCAATCCAACGGCAAATATTCGCCGTAGTTGCGAACCGTCTCTTCCGCGGCAATGTTGAAGGTGAAACAAGCGCGGTCCACCTCCATGCGGGCACTTTTGATCGGCTTCCCCGCCTCCAGCGCAATCGTGCGCGCGAATTCTTCCTTACGATCGTGAATGTCGATTGCAATCTGCCGCAGAACTCGTTGCCGTTCGAAGGCTGGCAACCGCCGTGTGGTTCCAAAAGCCTTGACCGCAGCCGCAATCGCGGCTTCCGCATGTTCGCGCCGTCCCTCGTGGACATGCGCGATCAGCGTGCCATCGTAAGGCGCTCGAATGTCGACGATGTCACCCTCTTCCAGCCACTTCCCGTCGAGAAAAAATCCATGGGTTGCAACCGGAGCCACCGTCATTTCGGCCATATTTCTACCTCTTTCGCAAATACTCGTGATGCCGGGTAGTGGTCATTTGGATTTCCAGAGACTAATGATTTCAGCCACTCCAGCGACTAAGAGCGTAAGGCTCACCGCAGCGACCGTAATGCGCTGGTGGCCTTGGTTTGTATCGATACTTCGTTCTTCCGGTCCAAGGGCGCACTGCCTTAAATTCCTTGGCGCAAAGGCCATACCAAACTCCGTAGGCCGCGATCACTGTGGCCAACAACACTGGGATCTTCGCGTCTAATTCTCCCCGACTGACCCACCACCTGACACCCGCTTTAGCGATGCGCATCTGGATGACCCGCGCCTGGATAACGCGCAGCCATACAACGTCCCTGTCATGAAGGCCGATCTATGTTCCATGCATGTTGATGCGCGTAGTGCCGAAGTTGATGCGCGATTCATCATGTGAGTAATGATGATGTGAGTAACGATGCGCGACCAGCAATGCGTCCGTTGCCGCACGCCCCCGCGTGCGAAACCGATTATAAGCCTGCCGAGCGGCGGCCTGATCCTAAACCCTCGGCAAAAGCATCCGGCCGTTGGATGTCATTTCCCCCTTTGGGGTTTGAAGCGATCATCGACTTCGACCTGATATCCCGCGACCAACCGGTTGGTTTCGTTCGCCATCCCCACCACCGACATCAACTCCTTGAACTGAGCGTCGGTCATCCCCTTGTTGCGCGCCGAGGCAGTATGCGAGGCGATGCAATAGTCACACTGATTCGTAACCGAGACGGCCACGTAAATCATTTCTTTGGTCAGCGGATCCAGCGCTCCCGGAGCCATAATCTGCTTGATATCTTCCCATGTCCGTTTGAGCATCACCGGATCGTGCGCAATCGCCTTCCAGAAATTATTGATCCAGTCAGTCTTGCGCGTAGCCATGATGTCGTCATAGACAGCGCGAACTTCAGGCGTAGCATCCGCGTATTCGATCAAACCAAATAGTGCCATGAAGTTTCTCCGGTCAGGCGATGGAGTCATTAATTCATTGAGCCATTGAAACATTGAATCACTGCCTCGAGGGTTTAATGATTCAATGACTCAATGTCTAAATAGCTTTTCTCACGATACCCAGTCTAAGACTTTGTAGTACGCTCCCACGATCGGCAAAAACCACGGCTTGCCGTTGTACAGTCCAAAGGGCGCGCCCGGCATGGGGATCTCCGTAAAAGGATTATCCTTCTTCCCTTCGGCGATCCATTCCGCCATCTTCTGTCCTTGCAGCGTAGCCATTGCGACGCCGTGTCCCGCATATCCGACAGCAAAATGGATGCCGTCCAGTTGCCCCGCATGAGGCATGATGTCAAAGCAAAAATCAAGCGTGCCTCCCCAAACGTACTCGACCTTCGTATCGCGCAGCTGCGGATAAACGTCGATCATCCCCAGTCGCAGAATGTCGGCGCTCTTGCGAATCGTCCGCTCAGTCTCCGGGAAAAAAGCGGCCCGTCCGCCGAACAACATGCGATTGTCGGGAGTAAGGCGATAGTAATAAAGATAATTCTTCGAATCGTAGATCTGCCGGTTGCGCGGGCTCAGTTCGCGCGCCAGCGATTCAGCAAGCACTTCGGTTGTAATAATAAACGACCCGATGGGAACGATTCTCTTGCGCAGCGCGGGCGTAGCCGCACCGGTATAACCACTGGTTCCAACCAACACATTCCGGGCCCAAAAGCTGCCCCGGGAACTGTTCAGCCTGAACCCAGGCGCTCCATCGCGCGATTCGCGCTGAATGTTCTGCAGTCGTGTACGCTCGCAGATCTGCCCTCCCGCACGCAAAACCGCAATGGCAAGCCCCGCGACATATCGCGCAGGATTCACGCCAGCCGACACTTTGTCGACCATGCCCCCGAAATAAATATCCGACCCAATTTCGCCGCGCAGCTGTTCGCGCCTGACCACCCGCAGCGAGTGATTGAATTCACGGTCAATCACCTCAACCTGCCGCGCATAGTCGTCGAAATGCGCCTGTTTGCAGGCAACCTCAAGGTGGCCCGTCCGCACAAAATCGCAGGCAATATTTTCCTCTTTCACCAGCCGCTCGACCGCGTCGATACTCTCGAGCGATGCGGCGTACATGCGCTGGGTAAGCTCGCGTCCGTACTTCGAAATGAGTTGATTGACGCCCAGTTTCAATCCACTGAGCACCATTCCGCCATTGCGCGAACTCGCGCCCCACCCGATGGTTTCCGCCTCGATCACCGCGACCTTCGCTCCGCGTTTCGCCAGCGCTAGCGCGGCCGAGAGCCCAGTGAATCCAGCTCCAATAATGGCAACGTCAACCTTCTCCGGCAAAGGCTGCACCGGAGGAACAGGCATCTGAACGGTGGTAAGCCAGTAGTTAAATTCCCGAGGCAAAGTTTGATTCGCTCTCCTTCGTGTACCTGGTGGTGTGCGCATTTCTTTTTACCACCAGGGACAAAGGTACACGAAGGAACCCCAATCTACAGCACCGCCGTCTCGTGAATCATCCGCCCCCCCGCAAATCGAGAAAGGTCCAGCAGAGACGCGTCGATTAAATCCGTCTTCCCCGTCAGGATCAAATCGCTAAGAATCTTCCCCGTAGCCGGCGCGTGCATCACGCCGTGTCCGCTAAAGCCATTGGCAAAAAAGAATCCCGGAACCTCGCGTGACTCCCCGAGTATCGGATGATGGTCCGGCGTCATTTCATAAAGCCCCGCCCACGCGCGCTTGGGATTGACCGCAACATTTTCAAATACCGGCACGCGATTCGCCGCCCGCGTCAATATCTTTTCGATAAAGCCCGCGTCGAAATCGGTCTTATAGCCGGGTGTTTCCTCCGGATCGTTCCAAGCCAGCAGAAATCCGCGACTTTCCGGACGAAAATGAAATCCGGTAGACATGTCGATGATCATCGGCGCGGTGTGCGGAAATTGGTCAAACGGTTCCGTCGGAACCAGCATCCGCCGCAAAGGCTCGACCGGAAGATCGATGCCAACCATTTGCGCGATCGCAGCCGCCCATGGCCCCGCGCAGTTAACAACCGTAGAAGTCGAAACTACATCGCGCATGGTTGTAACTTCAAACTCACCGTGCTTGCGCGTGATGCCAGTGACACCAGCGTTCTTCCAAAGCGAGGCACCGTGCTCGCTCGCCCACGTCATGAAGCCAATCATCGCACTATAAGGATCGACGAATCCGTCAGTAGAGCAGAAGCTCCCGCCAATAATGTCGTCGCCCCACAGTTGCGGAAACCATCCGTGAATCTCGTCGCCCGCAACCAGTCGCACGTTCTTCAGCCCCATGGCCACCTGCTTCTCATAATTGGCGCGCAGGTAGGCCATGTGTATGTCGCTAGTCGCGCAAAAAAGATACCCCTGCGGACGATAGTCGCAAGGGTAGCCGAGCCCCTCTTCGAAGCTGGCGTAGAACGGGATCGAATAAAGCGACATCTGAATATTGACTGGCGTAGAAAACTGCGCCCGCACACCGCCCATGCTCTTGCCCGTGGATCCCTTGCCCTGCGCCGTCTCTCGCTCCAGCACCAGCACGTCCTTGCAACCCGCCGCAACCAGGTGGTAAGCGATGCTGGAGCCGACAATCCCTCCGCCAATGATCACGACTTCCGCGGTCTGCATCGGTCATTCCCTGGTCTGTCTCTCGGTCCGTCATTGGCCCGTCTCTCAGTACAACGTCCCGCCTTGATGACGTGCTTCACCATGACGCGCTTCACGAAGCCGCCGCCAGCCCAACCCTCGCCAGCACCACCACGGCGAACCATCCGAAGACCACCGGGAACGCGTCCCGCATTTGTCTTTCCCGCCGTCGCGAGCAAGTCTTTGAGGGCCCGGTGTCGATCGCTATAGATTGTCGCCATGCAGAGCAGTCTACTCTAGCGCGATGAACGCCAGAGTAGGGCCTCTTGGGATGAAGGATTGCCTCCGGTTGCTAATTAAAGATAAGACTGTATCCTTATAATATATAGTGGTGTCCCTTATTAAAGATATGTTGAGTCAATCAACTTCTCATACTCTTCCCGCGTGAAATAGTCGGTGGGCGCTTACGTGATGGAAATGCGACCAAGGTTGTTCGTTGTATTCGTAGTGATCCAATTTGCGCGAAAGCAGAACCAAAAGAAGCCGGTGAGGCTTCTGTTTTTTCTTCTTCGCCCATTGCGCCGTCCTTCCATGAGGTACGAAAAGCCTGAACCGCGCGGAGGCAGAAGCCTGCATCCCTCGGCTTGGCACCAGGCGAGAAACTGCTTGCGGAAAAAGATGTCCAGCTTGTAAACAGTCGCGGCACTCAGCTCGCGCGCCTTGGCATCGGCGAGGTATTCGGTCACCGCCTGAATGATCGTTAGGGATTCGTCTCTCCGTTCGGGGGCCGTTGCAGGATCGTCCGCGTCTTCGAACATGCGAGCAAGATCGGTTGCGCGTTCCCAACTGCCGGTTTTCAGAGTGCGGCGAATGTAGGTTCCGTTCGCCGTTCCTTCGATCCACATGGGACATGTGCAGCGTTTGTAGAAGCGGTCGGAAGACTTGGAACAGGCGCGTCGATAGCGTCCGATACGTACACCTATCGTAGACGGAAGAGCATTACTTTTGTATATATATGATAGCAAACAAGTTTAGTGTGGTGGAGGCGGCGGGAGTCGAACCCGCGTCCGAAAATGTTACTGGTCAAGAGACTACATGCTTATTCACGTTCATGCTCCCGGCCTTCACCGGGAACGTTCGCGGCCCGCGCTCAGAACGGACAAGAAACGCTAGCCGCTAGCCTGTGATCTTAGCCTCCCGCCCCAGACGTAGACGGAAAGAGCAGCCCTCTGTGTGACGCTCGCTCACAGCCCAAGGGCGAAGCTGTGGAGAGCGGCTGCCTAACTAATTAGGCTGCGTATGCCATCTGTTGATTGGCAATTATCATTTTGCACGCGATTGCGGGTGTGTGCACCCCGGCATGCCTCTTGGCCGCAAGCATCTCCGTCGAAGCCGTGACGCCCCCACTAGTGGGATTGGCCTTTAAAGAACTACTTCTATTTTCGGCGGGAAGCGAGGGGAAGTCAAATGCCGGCTGTGCATCTTCCGATGGTAGGCTTGCAGCATTAGTTAGCTGGGTTAGAATCGGGCATGATTGATATTGCGCGCCTTTTTCAAGCCTTTCTTGCTCCGGCCATCTTTGTTTCTGCGACTGCCTTGCTGGTTCTCTCAATTAATGTCCGGCTCATGGGCATAGTCAGCCGCTTGCGGCAGTATGTGCATGCGAAGCATGATGCCGCCAAGAATGATCGATTGCAGGAAGCCGAGGCCTACACAGCCCAAATCAGCGACATCGAGGAGCGTGCGGACATGATCCGGCGCTGCTTCCTTTTGGTTCTGGTGGCTCTTGGTGGAATGATCACATCCTGCCTGCTCCTCGGGATCGGCCTCTACTGGAAAGAAGCAGCACTCGCGGCCGTCGTGGTTTTTGTTCTTGCTATGACGTGCCTGCTCGCCGGAACCTTGTACTACATCCGCGAAGTGACCGTGGCGCTCAGCGCTGTTCGCAACGAGGCGCGAGATTCGCGGTTCATGGACCTGGGCGGCCAGCCTGAGATTCGAATCCAAGAGCCACTCTGAAGATCGGGTCATCGGGTGATCAAGATCAAGAACGGCGGGTCAAACGATCGGGCATCTTCCAATCTGTCATCCCGCTAAAGGCAAAACTCATACTCGGCAATGACCGTTTTTGACCTTAGATCACCCGATGGCCCGAATCACCCGATGACCCGATGACCCGATTTCCCACATGTCAACGATTTGTAAAATTGATGTCACTTTCTTGCCCGAAATGCGCGATTAAGCCGATATCGGGCTACAGTTTAGAGGTATGATTCATGCCTGTTACGGCGCGAGGACGATCGTGAGCGGCAACCTACCTTCAATAGCGATGGCAACGATGACAACGGAAACGGTTCCCGCCAGTGGGGAGCGGATTTTGGTAATCGAGGATGACCGCGCCGTGCAAAAAGCCCTTAAGCGGTTGTTTGAGGCCGAGGGCTTTGCGATTGACATTGCCGGAAATGGCGCCGACGGGTTGGAGATGTTTCGAGCGGCGCCACCGTCAGTGCTGGTGCTGGATTTGAGCTTGCCGGGCACTCCGGGCCAGGATGTATGCCGTGAGATCAGCCAAGCAGCGCCTTCATTGCCCATCATTATTCTTAGTGCGAAGACGGAGGTGATGGATAAGGTGCTGCTGCTGGAGTTGGGGGCGCACGACTATGTCACCAAGCCATTCAGCCCGCGCGAACTCTTAGCCCGCGTGCGGACAGCTATGCGGCGGTCGCAATCGACGCGGACTCCGCTGACGGAGATTTTTACCTTTGGCGACATCAAAGTCGATTTCACGAAAATGGAGTTGTGGCGCGATGGCAGTCTGGTGCAACTGACTTCACAAGAGTTCAAGGTGCTGAAGTTCATGATTCAAAATGCAGAACGCGTGCTCACGCGTGAGGAGTTGTTGAACCATGTTTGGGGATACCGGAATTATCCGAGCACGCGAACCGTGGATAATCACATCTTGCGGCTGCGCCAGAAACTTGAGAAAGACCCCGCAAACCCTTTGCATTTCCGAACGGTTCACAGCTCCGGTTATAAGTTCGTGCCGTGAGTGAAAACGAGGTGAGAGGTCAGATTGCAGAGGCGAAAATCGCAACGGCTTTACCTCTGCAATCTGACCTCTCACCTCTGACCTTTTATAACCTCTAGCCTTTAACCCTATTCGAGGCATAACCATGGGCGGAATTCGGCTGCGGACCAAGTTCCTGCTCTCCATGGTGGCTGTATCGGCGGCGTTGACTTTCACGACGCTGGTGGTGGTGCGGCATACTGTCCAGCACGAAATGCGTCTGGGAATCCAGCGCGACCTGGAGAACTCCGTCTCCGCATTCCGCAGTTTTCAACATCAGAGAGAGGTCACGCTCGAGCGCTCGGCGGCGCTCCTGGCCGACCTGCCGATCGTGCGGGCACTGATGACCACTCACGATGCAGCTACGATCCAGGACGCTTCCCGGGATTTGTGGCACCTCGCCGGAAGCGACTTGCTGCTGCTCGCGGACTCTTCCGGCAGAGTGATGGCCCTGCAGGCTACTCCACAAGAGGTCACGCTTCAGGAGGGACAGGATTTTTTCCCTTCCTTCCTGCAAAACTCAGCCTCGCGCGAAGGCCCGCGTCACTGGTGGTACGTACGTGGCCACCTCTACGAAGTGTTTCTGCAGGACATCTATTTCGGCCCAGCGAGTGGACACCAACTCTTGGGATATCTGCTGCTGGGTTACGAAATCGATGACCATGTCGTCCGCGATCTAAGCCGTGTGGCCGCAAGCGAAGTGGCGTTTCGTTACGGAGACGTAATTGTGCGCAGCACGCTAAAGCCAGCCCAGGAATCGGAGTTGCTGCGCGTGCCTCCGCGGACGGGTGCCGGTGGACCACCACAAGGGGATCAGATACGGCTGGGCGAGGAGCGCTTTTTGGCAACGTCGGTGGATTTGTATATGCCGGGCGCTGCGGCGCTGAATTTGTGGGTGTTGAAATCATTCGATCAGGCTACCGCTTTCTTGAGCTTGCTGAACCAGTTGCTGCTGGCGCTTGGGTTGACGGCGGTGCTGGCCGGGAGCCTGCTGGTTTTCCTGATTTCGCATACCTTCACTCGTCCGCTGGAGAATCTGGTGGCCGGGGTGCGCGCGCTGGAGCAAGGAGATTATGCATATCCGCTGCAAGCCCGAGGCGGAGACGAAGTCGCGGAGGTCACTGGGACCTTCGACAAGATGAGAAAGAATCTGCAGAAGACGCAACGCGAGTTGCTGGATGCCGAGCGGCTGGCGACAATCGGCAGGATGGCGAGTTCGATCTCGCACGATCTGCGGCACTCCTTGGCTGCGGTCGTCGCGAACGCGGAATTCCTTTGTGAGAGCAACCTCACGCCCGGGCAGCGTGAAGACCTTTACGCCGAAATACGGATTGCGGTTAACCAGATGACGGAGCTGATCGAATCGCTCCTGGAGTTCTCGCGCACTCGGGAGTCCTTGCGCCCTAGCTATGGCGATGTGCGCTCGGCGGTGGACCGGGCCGTGCAAGGGGTCAAGGCGCATCCAGAATTTCAACGCATACGGATTCGGATTTCCTGGGAAGGATCGACCGAAGGCTGGTTCGATTTTAGAAAACTGGAACGGGCTTTGCTGAATTTGCTTTTGAATGCTTGCGAAGTGGTACCGGCGCAATCCGGCAAGATCGACGTCGGGCTGCGCAGGCAGGGCGAGAATTTGGAGATTCGGATCGCGGATAACGGTCCCGGAATCGCGGAGGCGATTCGCGACCGGTTGTTCGATCCCTTCGTGAGCCATGGCAAGGAAAACGGAACCGGGATGGGATTGACCGTGGTGCAGAAAATTCTCCAGGATCATGGCGGCGAGGTAGCGGTGGAGCGGACATCATCTACTGGAACCACATTTCGCCTAAACATCCCGTTGAATCCGGCGGCGGAAAATGTCTTGGCAGTGCGGAATACTAACTAGAAGTTATTTAGCATCGATTGGACTGGGCACGGCTTTACCGGTGCCTCCAGCAAGAATCGCGGGCCCAAACAGACCGCTCAGAGTCGAGATTGCACACCCGGCCTCTAAAGGGGCGTCTGGTTTCGAAGATGTACGGTATCGCTAAAGTGATACAGCGATACGAATCAGGGTTTTGAGCATTCTCTAAAGCCGCTAGATGACTGGAATATTCCTCGGTGTGCGCAATCGATTGCTGAGAACGCGGGAGGTTACATGAGTGACAAGAAGTGGGTTGGATGTCTGCGATGGGGCGTGCTCATCACTGTCGTGGCATGTACCACATCTGGAGTCGCGCAGGGAGCGGCGAATCGGGCACAGTCACAGTCCCGGCCCGTGTCCGGATCTTCTTCCGACCTATCCTCCGCAACATCGCTTGCCTCGCTCAATGACTCTGTCCGCGCTCTGCGAGAGCAGATTGCCGCGTTGCAGGCGACGGTGGCGGGCATGCGTTCCGATTGGCAGCAAGCTCGCGCCGAGACAGCCGAACTGCGCCGCGAACTTGACGAAGTTCGAGTAAATGATGCGCGCGCAAATGAAGCGCTCGCAACCAAAGAGCCGCGGAATGCGGTCTTGCGGGATGCGATATCGAGGCCAGCAACCGGAGCGTCCGCGGCCAGCTTGCAAAACCTTTTAGAAAGCGCTTTGCCTATCGCTGTATCGAATGTTTCGCCCAACCGCTTACAGACAACTGCGTCGCAAGATCATCGACCAGAAGCTCAGAATCCAGAAGCTCGGAATGAAGATCAGAAAAGCAGTGAGCGTGCGGCCCGTTTAGACGAAGAGTACCAACTGCTCAGTGGAAAGGTGGACGATCAATATCAGACAAAAGTCGAGAGCGCATCGAAGTATCGCTTGCGGGTGTCGGGCATAGTTTTGCTGAACCTGTTCAGCAACCAAGGAGTGGTGGACAACATCGATCTCCCCATGCTCGCCTATGCCCGGCCGCCGGGCGATTCCGGGGGAAGTTTCGGCGCGACGCTCCGACAATCCGAAATCGGATTCGAGACCTTTGGGCCGACCGTTGCGGGCGCGAAGACGAGGGCGGATTTGCAACTCGACTTAGCTGGCGGTTTCCCTTCGATTCCAAACGGCATCAACTCCGGACTGATGCGCTTGCGTACGGCAACTATGCGAATGGACTGGGCAAACACCTCGGTTGTAGTTGGACAGGATGAGGTTTTCTTTTCGCCGAATTCGCCGACGTTGTTTGCGACGCTCGCAATTCCAGCTCTCTCTGGTGCGGGAAACCTGTGGGCTTGGGTTCCGCAGATACGTGTCGAGCACAGAGTACCGCTGGGCGAAGACTCAAGCCTGATATTTCAGGGAGGCATCCTCGATCCCGTGACGGGCGAAACGCCGAGCACCGGTTATAACCGCGTGGCCGGACCTGGTGAAGAATCGCGGCAACCGGCATATGCTTCGCGAATCGCGTGGACACAAAACATTTTCGGGCAACCGTTGCGGCTGGGCGTCGCAGGATACTACAGCCGGCAGGAATATGGTTACGGCCAGAACGTCGATGGCTGGGCCGGAATGACGGATGTTGAGTTGGCGCTCAATCATCAGTTTTCGTTGACCGGAGAGTTCTTTCGCGGCAGGGCTCTCGGCGGACTCTACGGTGGAGTTGGACAAAGCGTGTTGTTCAGCGGCACTCCGGGAGCGGCCGGAACGGAAGTACAAGCGTTGGATTCCATTGGCGGCTGGGCGCAATTGAAATACCGGCCGGCCAACAAGTGGGAGTTCAATGCGGCGTTTGGAACGGATAATCCATATGCCAGCGATCTGAAATATTTCGCCTATCCGCAGTCCTATGGCGGTTCCGTGGTGGCGAGAAATCAGGCAGGCTTTGTCAACATGATATATCGTCCCCGCTCGGACCTGCTTTTTTCTGCCGAATACCGGCATCTAACCACCTATTCGCTTGTCGACGGTGGAAACAGCGCAGGCCATCTCAACTTGATGATGGGAGTTCTTTTCTGAGCATGGCACAAAACCAATACAAGAAACGAGACGCTGAATAATCGGCGGCGAGTTCCGATCGAGTTCGATTCATAATAACGATGTGTAAAAAAGCATAATGATGAGTAAAAAAACAATTTTGCTTGCGATCGCGATGTTCTGGGCTGGCGGTCCAGGCTCGTACGCGCGGGCCGCAGCCCAGGTTTTATCGCCCATCAGCGCGCAGCAAGTTCCGGCAACTACTCTATCTGGCCGCGTCGAGGTCGCGGGTGCTCCAGCATCCGGCAAGCATCGTGCAGTTATCCCTGAAACGGTGGTTTGGCTAACGCCGATCACGCCCACGCCAACTCCAGCTACGGGCGGCGACGCGGCGACGGTGGTGCCGAGTTCGCCCGCCAGCCCGGCCAACCTGCGGCTGATGCAGAAGAACAAGAGTTTCCAGCCGCACGTCCTCGTGGTTCCCGCGGGATCGCTCGTGGAGTTCCCAAATCGCGATCCTTTCTTCCATAACGTCTTCTCGCTCTTCGAAGGCAAGCGCTTCGATCTTGGCCTATACGAAGCGGGCACTTCGCGGACGGTGCGGTTTGACCGTCCCGGAATCAGCTACATTTTTTGTAACATTCATCCCGAGATGAGCGCGGTGGTCATCACGCTGGCCACGCCGCTTTATGCCATTGCCAACCGCGATGGGCAAGTCAGCCTGCCGGGCGTTCCCTACGGACATTACATTTTGCACGTCTGGAGCGAGGGCATGGGTCCGGAGAATGCTCAGCCGCTGACTCGGGAAGTCACCATCGGCGAGAATACATTTTCGCTCGGTGTGATTCGAGTTCCAGCGGCGAATGGCCAGCGCATCGCGCACAAGAACAAGTATGGACGTGATTACGATGATCCTACGCCGAACAACTCAGCGTACGAGCAACAACGGTAGGGTGCACAGCCGGGGATTGTTTGGTCGGTAAACCCCACCCCCCTGCCCCTTTGTTATGTCATTTATAATCTGCGTCTTATGTTGTATTACCACGCAAGGTACTATGAAATAAGGACTTAGTGGTACTTCCTCACCTGCCCCTAGCATTTCCCGTTGGATCTGCTCAAAAAAAATCATTTATGCGGTCTTTAAGAATCATTGCTTTAGAAGGAGATTCCTTCCAGGTCTTTGAGTCTAAAGGGCAAATTTTGCAAAGTATTCCGGAGTAAGGAGTTAGCTATGCAAAGGCCTCCGAAAACACTTTGGGGCAGCTTCGAGATGCGTCGGCTTTCGACGGACACTCCTCGAAACTGCCCCCAATCAACTTCTACTATCGCAGCGCCCCCAAGTGGAAGTCAACTACTATTGCGGGCGGGTGGCTTGCGACTTCCCAATGTGGGAATGGAGCTCGCGTGCCCGAGTAATCGCGGGGATTAGAACGCCTGAATTACAATGAGCTTATGGAAATCTCGTTTGCTCCCGAACTCGAAGCCCGGCTGAATCAGATCGCCTCACAGAGCGGCAAAGGCCCCGATGAAGTGGTGCGGGAATTGGTGACAAGCTACCTTGAGCATGATCAGTGGTTCAGGCAAGAGGTTGCTAGGGGTCTTGCCTCCCTCGATCAAGGCAAGGTCGTTTCCCACGAGGAAGTGCGCCGCCAGATGGAGCGGAAACTCGGCTTGCAATGAAAATTCTGTGGTCGCCGGAAGCAGCGGCGGACTTTGCCGGAATTATCGATTACATCCAGCAACAAAACCCCTCAGTCGCCGATCGAGTCTGTCGTAGTTTGTACGATTCTATTAACTCCCTTGAAAGGTTATCCAATCGTGGGAGGCCCGGCAGGGTTGATGGGACTCGCGAGTTAGTTGTGGCATCGCTTCCTTATATCGTGGTCTATCGAGTTAGGCAGGACGGCGTGGAAGTGGTGCGAGTGATTCATGGAGCGCAACGCTGGCCGTGAGATCTGCGGTTGAACGGACTCACAAACTGGCCCGCCCAAGCGAAGCTTGAGCGGGGCACCCCGGCGTGCACTTGGTCCCTTAGTCGCGTCCGATGTCGCCTGAGCGCAACAGGGACTTCACGCCAGACTATCGCAAGTTTCGCCGGGCAGCGGCCCGCCGCCTAGCAAAACGCGCTTCAACCTTCGCGTGCGGGATACCGGGACGCGCATCATCCACAGCCTCCCGCACTTTGGCGCGGAACCACGCATCGTGTGCGGCGTTATTGGTCAACGCGAATGGGAGTTCGCCCTCGTTGGCCGTCCGCGTTAAGAGAATGCGCAGCATCCGAGATTTCCAATTACCCATTACAAATCACCAATTACAAATTCCCTAAGGAAGGTCTGATTAAGTCTTCGATAGCGAGTTGGCCAGCTCTGCGACAGTCCGCCCTCAGCGGCTAAAGCCACATTCAAAACGGTACAGTTAACGCAGCGGTGAACCGCTGCGCCACCCAAAAACAAGTGCAGGAGCGAGTTTTTCCGCAGGCTGTAAAGCCGTGCCATACCCAAGGCCATCCGCAAACGGACTTGATCAGAGATTCCCTAATGAGTCGAGTCCGAATACTTCACCGAACACCCATAAGGACGCGTAGCTGCCGTCTCCACTGGCTTTCCGGCCATGGCTTCCTGCAGCGCCAGGCTGACATAATTCTTCGCGCCTGGAACGTCGGCTACGTCGGTCGTCGGTTTGTCGTCGATGGCTCCATCGTAGATGATCACGCCCTGCTGATTGATGACGAACATATGCGGAGACGTTTCTGGCGTCGTAGAGATGTCCGATCGCACCGGACGGGTCGAGCAGCGCGGCCGTGGGCGCAGCCTGCTCCTTGGCCAGGAACTCGTTCTCTTCGCTGGGCGTCGCGTAGCCCTGCTTGCCCGGAGCGGACGAAAGAATCGTGAACCAGACGACTCCCTGGCTCGTCCACTCCTTTTGCAAGCGCTGCATGTTGCCGCTGTTGTACTGCTTGCGCACGAAGGGGCATCCATTGTTATGCCATTCGAGCACGACAAATTTTCCGCGATAGTCCGATAAGCGGACGGTTCTGCCGTTGCTGGCGGTGGCGGTGAAATCCGGCGCCGCCTCGCCCACCTTGGCAGCCCAAATCAATGCCGGAGCCGCGCACAGCAACAAGACAACGAACATGGAAGATAGTGTCGGATGTAGTGCCGGATATAGTGTCGGACAAAGCTTCGGGCGCTTCATATCCTGATTCCTCCTTAGGAATTATTGTAACGTTTGGATTCAGGCTTAGCGGTGCCGCCCTGGGCCGCGGGTAGTGCCGCAGTCTGAAAAGGAAGCGAGCCAAGCGTGTGATTAGTGCGGCAAAAGCAGGTCCTTCGCTTCGCTCAGGATGACAATACTTTGTGATGTCCGCCAAACTGAGACTACCGATCAGTGCCACTTCTGCCGATCAACGTCTGCCGGTTAACGTCTTGCCGATCAACACGTCGATCAAATAGCCCTGATTTTTGTCGTCGCGATTATGATCATCGGAGATCAGCAGCACGCCCTTCAGTCGCGTGATCGGTTTCACGAGTTGATCGGATTTCCGCAGCGTCAGCCGAAATCCAGTGGCCTCTGGCTGCAGCTTCTGCTCTGCGGAGTTTTCAATCTGCGACTCAGCCAGCGGAAAGAAAATTGCCCGCGCGATTTGCTGATCTTTCACCTGATGACCGACGTTAACCGAGAGCACAAAAGAATCCTTCGCGTCGGCCACGCTGAGTTTCCAGTGCGCAGGCGCTGGCCGCGGCAAGGATTTGCGCGCAGCAATGAACAGCTCGGCGTGTCGAGCATCCACAGCAGCGGCCTGGGATTTAACGGGAAGAGCGAGCGAGAGCTGTGCCTTGCCGGGAACGCACATCTCGTGGCTGCAGATGAGAAGCCTGACGTCAGCTCCAATACGAGCCGTCGCCTGCGCTGCCAGACTAGCGTCAACGTGCAGCGGCACGATCAGCAATACTGCATCCACGTAACCGTAATCGACGATGCTCGAAGAGGTCTGAAAGCGCTGCGGTGTGGGCCACTCGATTCCCCCAGACTCGGTTGCCCCAGCCGTGACACCGCTCGGCAACTGCCAGTTCACGCGCGGCGGTTCGCCCGAGTCGCCCGGATTGATCCAGTAAATGTGCCATCCCTTTTCGAGCTGAAAATGCAATCCGGCATCTATCTCACTTCCCGCAGGAAGCCATTGTCCGTCAGCAATAAGTTCCAGCGTGCCGCGCGGAATCGCCGTGCCCTCCGCGCGCGCAGTTGCCGCACACAGCAAGAGAGCGAGTCCGAGTGGGAGAGCTCTGAAAACCGCTCGCATCCTCGTTTGATGCACAAACCCGATATAACTACTCTTCTTGGTTTCCGCGAACCGCTTGAGCTAGCTGTAGCCGCCAGCATCTTCGACGAAATGATATTCGCCCCCGATAACGCCAGAAGCTTTGGCTGCTGTTGCGGCTTCAGGGTCGCTGATGAATTTTCGAGCCTTCTCCATGCTGGCGACTTCGAAGACAAAGAAGACGTTGTTCGGTTCCTCGATAGCGCGCCAGAGGTTCAGCAGTCGAAGGCCGCCGTTCTGATGGCCGGGTTCGTGAGATGCAAACACTGCCTTCCAGCGCTGAAAGTCCGCAACGCGATTGCGGCATAGCATGTAAGTCATAGGTCGTCCGCGGTGACGGTTACCTGTTAAGTGGCGTCTAGAGGAAAATTCGGGTTGCCGCCGCCCAGCTTTTCGGCCAAGTTAGCGGCGATCAGTTTGCCGTGGAAGCGGCCATTCTCAATGAAGATTTCATTCGTTCGCGATCCCGCCACAATGACCCCGGCGACGTAGACTCCGGGAACATTGGATTCCAGGCTCTCGGGATCGCACACGGGACGAAGCTGCTCCGGAGAAAGCTCTATGCCTACACTGCGCAGAAAGTCGTAGTCGGGATGGTAGCCGGTGAGCGCAAACACAAAATCGTTCTTCAGGCGAATCGGCCCGGTCGGGGTTCGCAGTACGACGCAGTCATCGTTAATCTCAGCCACAACGCTGTTAAAGTACGCTGCGATCTGGCTAGCCTTAATGCGGTTCTCAATATCGGGCCGCACCCAGTACTTGACGTGCTGATGCATCTGCGGTCCGCGATGGACGAGGGTGACGCGCGCACCGTGACGCCACAGATCCAAAGCCGCTTCCGCCGCCGAATTCTTCCCCCCAATCACCACCACATCAGAATCGAAATAAGGGTGCGGTTCACGATAATAATGGGAAACTTTGTCGAGGTCTTCGCCGGGAATGCCCATTTCATTGGCGAGATCGTAATATCCGGTAGCGAGGACGATCTTGCGAGCCTTGTAATCGTGGATGGCGTCATGCCGGTTGGTGGTGGTGACGCGGAAATTATTGTCCTCGCCGGTAATCGTTTTCACCCACTCGTATTGGCGGATGTTCAAATGGTAATGCTCAGCCACGCGGCGGTAGTATTCGAGCGCTTCAAGGCGTGTGGGCTTGGCCAGAGCCGTGGTGAAAGGAACATCGCCAATCTCGAGCAACTCGGGCGTGGTGAAGAACACCATGTTGAGAGGATAGTGGAAGATGGAATTGACGAGGCATCCCTTGTCGACGATAAGAACCTTGAAACCCGCCTTCTGCGTCTCGATCGCGCACGCCATGCCGGTGGGACCAGCACCCACGATCAAGAACGTCAGCGGAGGAATCGGGCTGCGCTAACGCTTGTGTGCGAGGCAGAGTTTCCGGAATCTGTTCGACCTGCGAGAGTGTGGGAGTTTTCATCGTAGGAAGGAAACGATGATTTTAGCACCGAGGGCTCGTGTAGTGGCGGGGCTGCGCCCTGCCGAAAGGGGCTAAGCGCATCTCGACGCGGCTGTGAACCCAGACGTGAGCTGCCTACTTCTTAACGCAAACGGACACTCCATCGCGGATAGGCAGAATGGTCGTGAACAGTTCTTTCGATTCGTAGCACAGTTTATTGAATTCAAGAATAGCTTTGGTGTGAGCGTCGGGATTGGGCTGGCTGACCTTGCCGCTCCAGAGAACGTTATCCGTGATAAAAAGTCCTCCACTTTTCAGGCGGGGCAGCGCTAAGCGCAAGACGCGCGGATAGTCGACTTTATCGACGTCGTTGAAGATGATGTCGTATTGCTCCTTTTCCTCGGAAAGAAATTCGAGCGCGTCGCCGACACGAACCGTGATGCGCTGGCTGACACCGGCGCGGTCGAAATAGCGGCGCGCCTTGTCGGCATTCTTGCGATCACCGTCGGTATAGACGACACGCCCACCATCGCCCGCCGCGCGTGCCCACCAGATGGTGGAATAACCGATCGCCGAGCCCATTTCAAAGATCTTTTTTGCCCCGCTGATCATCGCCAATTGATAAAGCACTCGAGCAACGGCGGGACCGACGATAGGCACATCGTTCTTGGCTGCTTCAACTTCGATATCGTTGAGAACTTCATCCCGAGGAGGCAGCATGGCGTAAATGTAGTCTTCCACCTCTGGGACTGTGATTCCGCCCATGCGCCAATCGGGGATTGCAACTTGATCAGTCATCTTGCTCCTTGCGGATAAGGCTTGCGCGTCGAGAACGAGTGGCGCTCCCCTGCTGGCGAGCCACTCTCCACTTTACCTGAATGGCTACGAAATACTTTGTCCCGGTTTCATCTCCAACACTTTCACATCCGGCACTAGCTTCTGCAACTCGGCCGGCGTCCCCGTCAATTGTGGAAACGTGCCGAAGTGCATAGGGATGATGGTTTCCGGCTGCAGCAGTTTACACGCGTAAGCCGCCTCGCGCGGCGACATGGTGAAATGGTCGCCGATGGGCAACATGCAAATCTTCGGCGCGTAGAGATCGCGAATGATAGCCATGTCACTAAAGACGTTGGTGTCGCCCGCATGGTAAAGCTTGACTCCGTTCGAGAACTCGAGCACGTAGCCGCAGGCCTCGCCGCCGTAGACAATCTGGTCGCCATCCTGAATGCCGCAGGAATGCACCGCATGAACCATGGTGACTTTCACTCCGGCAACTGTTTGCGTGCCGCCCTTATTCATGGGCGAGATCTGTTTGACACCCTTTTTCTGCAGCCAGAGGCAGAGCTCGTAGATGCCGACTGCGAGCGGATTGAGCTTCTTGCCCACATCGACCGCGTCACCGATGTGATCGCCGTGGCCGTGGGTGCAAAGGAGTACGTCGGCCCTCTTGACGTTCTTTTCACTCTCCGGACACATCGGATTGCCCGCAATCCACGGATCGATGTAGATGGTCTTCCCTTCCGGCGTCCGGACGCGGAAAGTAGCATGGCCAAGCCATGTCAGCTGGATTCCATTAAGATTCACAACACGCTCCTGGGAACTAGCATTTTAGCGGCGTGAGAAGGAGCGCGCAAATGGATAGCCACAAGGGGTGTCGCAGTTTGAAAAGGAAGCGAGGCAAGCGTGTGACTGGTGCGGCAAAAGCAGGTCCTTCGCTTCGCTCAGGATGACAATACTTTGTGATGTCAGCCAAACTGAGACATTACCCCATAAGGCCGCTGCCAATTCCGCCGGAGTATTTGTTTGCTTTAAACCATTTTCCGTTGCCTCGAAGTTGTGTATAAGATGGTGACTCCATGTCAGAACTCAAAGTGTTGATCTCACGCGAAACCATTGCCAAGCGCGTTGCCGAGCTCGGTCAAGAGATCGCCCGCGACTTTGAAGGCCAGTCCATTATCCTGGTCGGAGTGCTCAAAGGCGCAGCCATCTTTTTGAGCGACCTGGCGCGTCACATTCCGCTCGATGCCACGTTCGACTTCATCGGCGTTTCGAGTTATGGAAACCGTCCCACGGCCAAGGAAGATCCGGCTGGCCACGCGGCGTGGGACTCGCTGGGCGAAGTCCGCCTGACCAAAGATATGGACAGCTCGATGGCCGACCGAAATGTGATTCTGGTGGAAGACATTCTCGACACCGGGTTGACGTTGAACTATATCTCGAAGCTGGTGCGGGCGCATCAGCCCAGATCGCTGCGCATCGCGGCTCTGCTCGACAAGCCTTCACGCCGCAAACAGCCGATCGAGGCGCACTACATCGGCTTCACGATTCCGGACGCCTACGTTGTCGGGTACGGCTTGGACTATGCGGAGCGCTATCGGAACATTCCGGATGTATGCGTTTTGGAAAATTTGTAATTGGCGATTTGTAATTTGTAATTTTGAGCACGTGCGCTTTGAATTTTCAAATTGCCAATTACAAATTGCAAATTACAAATGAACTAGAATGAAGCCTGTGAACCGGACCGCCGCGCCAACCTTACGCCCTTCTGAGGTGGAACCTCTTCTGCTTGAAGTGGCTGACGTGGTCAACACTACTCTCGACCTGGAGACCACGCTGCGTCGCGTCGCGGAGGTAGTCCGCAAGGTCATTGACTATGAGATCTTTGCCATCTTGTTGCTCAACGAGCAGCGCCAGGAATTGTACGTGCGCTTTCACGTGGGCTATCCGCCGGGGGTTGCCGAACGTGTGCGCGTGAAGGTGGGCGAGGGCATCACTGGGCGCGCAGCGCTGACACGCCAGCCAGTTCTCGTATCCGACGTCACACAAGAAGATTCTTACATCGAAGCGCTGCAGAATGTTTGCTCCGAGCTGGCCATTCCGCTGATCGTTAAGAACCGTGTAATTGGCGTCATCGATATTGAGGCGCGTCAAAAGGGCTACTTCACCGAAGAGCATAAACGTCTGCTGACGCTAATCGGGTCGCGCATGGCGGTGGGAATCGAAAACGCGAGGCTACACACCCGCATAACGCGCCAGGCCCGCACGCTTCTTTTGCTGAACGAGATCGCCCGAGAACTCACGTCGATCTTGAACCTGGACGAGTTGCTCAAACGCATCGCCGAACTGCTCAATCGGCTGATCGAGTACCAGATGTTCAGCATTCTGTTGGTCGATTCCACGGGCGAAAAGCTGCAGCACCGATTCGCGCAGCGCTTTGAAGAAAGGCTGCACCTGAAGCACGATATTCCGCTGGGCCGCGGAGTGGTGGGCTACGCCGCGCAAGCCAAGCAGGCGGTGCTGGTGCCGGACGTTTCGAAGAGCGAGCGTTACATCGCGACCAATCCGGAAACGCGTTCGGAACTGGCGGTTCCGCTGATCTATCAAGAAAAAGTAATCGGGGTGCTCGATCTGGAGCACACACGCCGCGGCTATTTCACAGAAGATCACCAGCGTACCCTGACCACGCTCGCGGCACAGCTCGCGATCGCCATTGAGAACGCTCGTTTATACGAGCAGATCGCGCGACAGGAGCAGCGACTGGAACGCGATCTTGCACTGGCCCGTGAGCTGCAGTTCCGCTTGCTGCCTCCGTCGCTCCCAAAAATGCAGTATCTCGAAGTCGGGGCAAAATTTGCTCCCGCCCGTGCCATTGGCGGCGATCTCTATGACTTCGTTCCTTATTCATTGTCGCGTCTGGGAATCGCCGTGGGAGACGTGAGCGGCAAAGGCGCGCCGGCTGCGATTTATGCCGCGCTGGTCAGCGGTATTCTCCGGTCGCACGCGCCGATTGAGCCGGGCCCTGCCGAAATGCTTTCGGCGGTGAATCTGTCGCTCGCCGAGCGCCGAATTGCGGCGCAGTTTGTATCAATTATCTACGCCGTATGGGACGACGAGCGGCGCACACTTTTGGTCGCGAATTCAGGCTTGCCCAAGCCTATCCATTGCCATGATGGCAAGATTGAGCTCATCGAGGTAATCGGCCTACCGCTGGGACTGTTTGACGAGGTCGACTACGACGAAGTCAGTTTCAAGGCCAAGCCGGGCGATCTGTTTGTGTTTATCAGTGACGGCATTCTCGACGCCCGCAACCGCTACGGCCATTCCTTTGGGCAGGAGCGGGTGGAGGCAATCGTCGCGGGATGCGCCTCCAAGTCAGCCGACTGCGTGGTGAATGAAATCTTCAAAGCCGTAACCGAGCACGCCGCCGGTGTGGACACGTTTGACGATCAGACGGTGGTCGCGATCAAAGTGAAAAGCGACTCGAGCAAGCGTAAGTGAAGAGCAGCCGCGCACCGCAAGTCTTGCGCAGGCCCGCGCTGGGCTATAAACGCTCGACTTCAAGAGCCGCGGAACTATACTGCGAGTCCGTCTCCCTCGAAGCTCTGGCTGCGGAACACGGAACACCGCTGTACGTGTATTCGACGGCGATGATCCGCTCTCGATTAAATGCCTTCGCGCGCGCGTTTTATTCCATTCCTCACACCTTGTGTTATTCGGTCAAAGCCAATTCGGCATTAGCAATTCTGGGGCTAGTGGCGGGCGAGGGAGCTGGCTTCGACGTGGTTTCTGGCGGAGAACTGCAACGAGTTTTGCGGGTGAGCCGCAAGGCTGCAGGCAAGGTTGTATTTTCGGGCGTGGGCAAAACTGCGGCGGAGATGGAATTGGCTCTGCGCTCAGGAATTCTGTTGTTCAACATTGAAAGCGCCTCGGAGTTGAATTTGCTCGCAACCGTCGCAACAAGATTAAAAAAACGAGCAGCTGTGGCGGTGCGCGTCAATCCCGATGTCTCGACGAAAACCCATCCGTATATTTCGACCGGATTGCATCGGCACAAATTCGGAGTGCCGATTCCTGAGGCCAGGAAGCTCTACGCACTGGCCGCGAAGTTTCCTTCTTTAAAAGTAAGCGGAGTGAGTGTTCACATTGGCTCGCAGATCACAGAGGTAGATACCTTTCGAGAGGCGCTCGAACGTGTGGCCACACTAGTCAAGGCCCTGCGCCAACAGGGACACGAAATCCGATACATAGATGCTGGCGGAGGCCTAGGTATTTCCTACCAGGAAGCGCAGAAGAACGAGAAGTTCGAGAAGCAAATTGCGGCCTACGCAAAAGCCGCGCTCGAGCCTTTACGTGGATTGAATCTGCATTTGCTGCTCGAGCCGGGCCGTTCCGTCGTGGGAGCGGCGGGTGTGTTGCTGACGCGCGTCCTCTATCGCAAGACGAATCGTCACAAGCGTTTTCTGATTGTTGACGCGGCGATGAACGATCTGTTGCGGCCTTCGCTCTACGGCGCGTATCACAAAATTGTTCCGGTGACCCGCAAGTCGCACGAGACCGAGATCACCGATGTCGTAGGTCCCATCTGCGAGACTGGCGATTTTTTTGCCCGCGACAGAAAACTTCCGTTCGTAGGCGAGGGCGACCTGCTGGCTATCCTCGACGTTGGCGCATACGGTTCGGTGCTGGGATCAAACTACAACACGCGCGGCCGTGCGGCAGAGATTCTGGTCGAGGGTGGTAATGCAAGAGTGATTCGGCGACGCGAAAGCGTAGAGGACCAGATGCGGGCGGAGACTTAACAGCTCAGTCTGTTGGGGCATGCATCGCTGCTACGGCGTCGTTTCGGGGCGTGCGCGGCGCGAAAGGCGAAGCCCACCGTGCGACGGGTCCGCCTCCCACTGTGTGACTGTGCCAGAAGGGAAACTGCTCCAGGGTTCGCTCCTACGGGGACGCGCGGCGTTTCCTCAGCGCTCGCCCCACTTGAGCTTGGTGCCAAGCACTTCGAAAAATGTTTTCTGAAAACGCAGCAGGCTGGCCTGATGTTCCGCTTTGACGCAGCGCACAATATCGCCATCTCGCGCCGGCAAGCCGACTTGCCCATCGAAACTGAGGTAAGCTTCTTCCTTTCCGGTTTTGACGTGGATTTCAATCTCGACCGTATCGCGTACGACCACCGGCCTGTGCGTCAAGCCGTGCGGAGAAACCGGAGTAATAACAAAGGCGTCTACATCAGGGTTGAGAATCGGCCCGCCCGCTCCGAGAGAATACGCGGTGGAGCCGGTGGGCGTGGCGATGATCAGGGCATCGGCGCGATAGCTGGAAACGAATTCCTCGTCCACGAAGACCTCAAAGTAATTCAAGCGCGCGATGGCGCTCTTGCTCACCACCACTTCGTTCAAAGCCTCATGCCTGGCGACAAGGCCGCTGCTGCGAACGAGGGAGCCGCTCAGCATCGAGCGGCTGTCGACGATATAGTGCCCTTGCTCGATTGCGTCGAGAGAGGAATACAGGTCGGATAGCGCCAGCTCCGTCAGAAAACCGAGGGTGCCGAGGTTGACGCCGAGGATCAGCGTTCCCGCCTTCGCTACCGCGCGCACCGCTGACAGCAACGTACCATCGCCGCCGAGCACCAGAGCCAGATCGGGCGACCGCCCGGCCAACTCGCTTCGCGGCAACACGTTTGCAGCGGGAAAATATGCCGCGCTCTCCTGGTCCATCACCACCGCAAAGTGGCGTTCGAGCAGCCACTTTTCCAGTGTGGGCAGCAGTTCGCGCAACTCGGGACGGCCGGGTTTGGAAATGATGGCTACGGTTTTCTGGCGAGTTGGACTCTGGGAAGGCTCGGTCATTTCTTTTGGTCTTCGGGTCTTCGGGCTACTTACTTTTCTCTTCCATTCCGCAATGGGGCGATTGTACTGGAGCAACGATTGTACAGAATCAAAGACTCTGCAGATCAACGCATGACCGGTGGCAGGACGCGCGTGTGCAACAAAAATTCGCGATTGCCCTCGCCCCCTAGAATGGGAGACTCGATCGATTCGGCATCCTGGCACCCCAGTTGCCGGAGCGCATCTTGGACCTTGGCGACGGCTGCCCGCTGCACCGATTCGTCGCGCACAATTCCACCTTTACCCACCAGTTCCCGGCCCGCTTCAAACTGCGGTTTAACCAGCACCACGATCTGACAGACGGCATTAGGATTCGAGTTATACATCGAGTTGTACATTGAGTTGTCCAGGGAAGCTGCGCGAAGCACTGCCGGCAGCACGAGCGTGGCAGAGATGAAAGAAACGTCCATGGCGATGAAGTCGACTGGCTCGCCAATGTCGGAGCCCTGGAGATAGCGCGCGTTGGTCTTCTCCAGAAGCCGAAGGCGCGGATCGTTGCGCAAACCGAAATTCATCTGTCCATAACCTGTATCCACAGCAATCACTTTGGCGGCGCCATGCTGCAACATGCAGTCGCTGAAGCCTCCGGTGGAAGCGCCGATGTCGAGACAAACTTTGCCTCGTAGATCGATTTGCCAATGTTCGAGGGCCTTTTCCAACTTGAGTCCTCCACGGCTCACGTAACGGAGGTCGCCGTCGGATTTGAGCAGGCGCACGGTCGAACTCGAATCAATCGCAGCGCCCGCCTTCTCAATTTTTTGTTCGTTGACGAGAACTTTTCCGGCCAGGATGAGCGCTTGCGCGCGCTCGCGCGACGGCGTCAGACCTCGATCGACGAGCAATTTGTCCAAACGAGTCTTCACGAAAATAAATTATCGCGGAGATCAATACAGCAAGCACCCGATGCAGTGCAGACAGCTGAAGGTATTGGTTAGCAGAAGGTTACAAGAGAGAGGTCCTGCTTTTCCACAAACTTTTTCACAATCGTGTTGAAAAAGCATCAAGTCATCTGGTCATCGGATGATCGGGTCATCGGGTGATCGAAATTCAAAACCAAATTCAAACGCCGAGATTCTTTGCTGTTCAGATCGCCCGATCATCCGATAGTCCTTATCCCGCAACCTCTTCAAGAACTTTCTGGTCGATATCGAAGTTGGCGTGTACGTTCTGCACGTCGTCATGATCTTCGAGCGCTTCCATCAGCCGGATCATCTGCGCCGCCTGCTGCCCTTCCAACTTGATGAATGTATCGGGGACCATCGCTACGCTCGACGATGCGGGTGTGATGCCGGCCTTCTTTAACGCCTCCAGCATGCCTTCGTAGGCGGAAGGCGCGGTCAGAATTTCCCAATTTTCGCCATCGTCAATCGGTTCGTCCTCGCCGCCCGCTTCGATGATGATGTTCATGAGATCGTCCACTTTGGCCGCCGACTTGGGGATGATGATGTCGCCCTTCTTGTGGAACATGTACGACACAGCCCCTGCCGAGGCCATGTTGCCGTTGTTTTTGCCAAACACGTGCCTGATTTCGCTCACCGTACGATTGCGGTTATCGGTAGAAATCTCCGCCAGCAAAGCGACGCCGCCCGGCCCGTAGCCCTCAAGCACAAATTCTTCGTAACTAGCGCCCGGCAATTCGCCCGTGCCACGCTGGATGGCGCGCTTGATGTTGTCGGCAGGCATGTTCTCAGACTTCGCCGCCAGGATCGCGGTCCGAAGGCGCGGGTTCATGTCAGGATCGCCGCCCGACTTCGCCGCCATCGCGATTTCCTTGATGAGACGGGTAAAGATCTTGCCGCGCTTGGCGTCAAGCGCGCCCTTCTTATGCTTGATGGTTGCCCATTTCGAATGGCCGGACATAGCTGTACCTCATCTCTAGAATACTTGAATGCGTTGATTCTCGGAATTGTGGGTCCGAATTATGGATCCGCCCGCGGAGGAAATCACAGGATCAGCCTCGACGTAACCACGTTTCAGGCGAAGGGGAATTATAGCATGGTGACCGCCCGGGCATGTTCCCTCGCAGGTTGCAGTAGTGTGTTAAGGCTCATATTCATTGACGGAGTTCCAAAGCGCAGCCTAACATTGGGCCTTCAAGGAGTGCCCTGTGATAGGTCAGGTTCTCGGTCATTGCCGTGTCGTGGCGAAGATTGGCGAAGGAGGAATGGGAGTTGTCTATCGCGCTTACGATGAGGTGCTGCACCGCGACGTTGCTCTAAAAGTCGTCAAGAAGGACACTCATCTGGATACCTCGTCGAGCCAGCGTCTACTGCACGAGGCGCGCGCTTCTTCTTCTCTCGCTCATCCCAACATCTGCACCATTCACGAAGTTGGCGAGAATGAGGGCGAGCTCTACATCGTGATGGAGCTGGTCGAGGGCAGGTCTCTGGCTGCCATGAGCGCACGTGCCGGACTGCCGCCAGAATCCGTTCTGCGATATGGGGCTCAGATCGCGAGCGCCCTGGCCCGCGCTCATGACCGTGGCATCATTCATCGAGACCTGAAGACGGCGAATATCGTCATCACGGCTGACGGTCTGGTCAAAGTCCTCGATTTCGGCTTAGCCAAACAGGTAGGCAGCAGTATATTCGAGGGACCCACGCGCTCCTTCGCAACGGTAGAGAGCACGTCCGGGGTAAGCGGCACTTTGCCCTACATGGCACCCGAGATCCTGCGGGGCGAGGCCGCCGACCATCGCAGCGATCTATGGGCACTCGGAGTTGTCCTCTATGAAGCAGCTTCTGGGCGCCTCCCCTTTGCGGGACGCACTGGCTTTGAGATCAGCGCGGCAATCATGCGCGAAATCCCAAACGCGCTTGGCCCCCCTGTGCCTCCCGGCCTATGGGCCATTATTCAACGGTGCCTGACCAAAGAACCAGTACAGCGTTATCAACACGCCGGTGAAGTTCAGGCAGCTCTGGAAGCCGTTCAGTCTGCCGCTATCGTTTCCGCCGCTCCGGCCCCCGATCCAAATGCACCCAGGACTACCATCTTGCACAGTGTGCGACACGCGCATGTCAAGAAAGGTGATTTTCTTTTGCTGGTGGGAACGACAAAAGGAGCATTCATCCTGCGTTCGAATGTTCAGCGCAGCCGCTGGGAGGTCGGTGGGCCCTACTTCCATGGACATAATGTTTACGCGATGGCCTATGACTCCCGCGGCGGCCGACACCGCATCTGGGCTTCGACGCAGAGCTATTGGGGCACCCTGCTGCGATCCAGCGATGATTTCGGACGGAGCTGGACCAATCCGCAGCAGGCCCCGATTCGATTTCCCTCCGATACCGGTGTTTCCCTGAAGAACATCTGGCAGATAGCGCTCGGCCGACCCGAGGAACCTAACGTGCTCTATTGCGGTGTTGAGCCGGCCGCGCTTTTCGAAACCCGCAACGGCGGTGAAACCTGGTCGCTGGTGCGCGGGTTGTTCGATCATCCGCATCGTCCCCGCTGGATGCCGGGAAATGGCGGACTGGCTTTGCACACCATTGTGCTCGACCCGGGCAACAATCAGCGCATGTATGTGGCAATCTCCGCCGGCGGCGTATACCGGACCAATGATGGCGGACTGACCTGGACCGCTCAGAACCTAGGTATCCGAGCTACGACTATGCCGGAAGAATATCCGGAGTTCGGACAATGCGTGCATAAAATCGCTATGCATCCCGCTCGTCCCGAGCGCCTATTCCTGCAAAGTCATTGGGGACTGTATCGTTCTGACAACTGCGCCGAAAACTGGACGGACATTGCCAACGGAGTACCGTCAGATTTTGGTTTTGCGATGATCACGCACCCCAGAGACTCCGACTGCGTCTATATCGTTCCAGTTGAGTCAGACGAGTTTCGCTGCGCCTGCGACGGCCGGCTGAGAGTGTATCGAACACGCAACAGTGGGGCCTCATGGGAGCCCCTCATGCGCGGCCTGCCACAAAAGCGTGCTTATGAAACCGTATTGCGCGATGCCATGACAGCGGATTTATTCGACCCAGCCGGAATTTACTTCGGCACACGGAGTGGGCAGCTGTTTGGCTCGCGCGATGAAGGACGGACATGGCAAAAGATACTCGAAGGTCTGCCGTCAGTCGTCTGCGTACGTAACGCGGTCGTGGAAGACGCCTCTGGCGCTATCCGGCCCGCATTAGTCCAGGCCGCTGCCACGCCTTCACATCAAACCAAATCTTCGCCGCAAAGCAAGACGCATCGCTCAAAGTTAGTTCCAAAGGTACGACCAAAATCAGCACCGAAGTTGCGACCAAAGAGGTGATCCAATGCCGATCACTTTTCACATTCCTGGGGCTTTGCGAGAATTTACGGCGGGCCACAGTAGAGTCGAGATCGAACACTCGCCCACAACTCTGGCCGAGGCATTGTCGGCACTCTGGACGCTCTATCCCGGCGTTCGAGATCGCATCGCAACCGAGCAAGGACAAGTGCGGGAACACATCAATATTTTTATCGGGAACGAAAACGTGCGATACACGGGTGGACTCTCCAGTCCAGTCTCTGCCGGATGTGAGATCTCGATCGTTCCCGCCGTTAGTGGTGGCTGAGAGAATTCCTCCAGCCTGCCTAGCTTGTTCGCGAAGGGTAATCACCGGGGGAGACCGGGTACGAGGTAGGGCGATTATTGACTTGACTCGCCCATTGATAAGTGCTACATTTTAAAGCATGGAAACCGAATCCATGTCGAAAATGAACCCCGAACCAAAAAGCCTGCAAGAAGCTATTATTTACTTTGCAAACCCTGATAACTGCATTGATTACTTGGCTTTGCGGCGATCATCTGCCCCGGTTGCGGCTCGGATCGGGTCAGTTTCAATGCCCAGCGCCGTACTTGGAAGTGCTCGAAGCACCATTCCAAGCGTGAGTTCTCTATCAAAGTCGGCACTGTCATGGAGGATTCCGCTATCCCGCTGGACAAGTGGCTCGTAGCCATGTGGATGATCCTCAACTGTAAGAACGGTGTCAGCAGTTGCGAGATCGCCAAGGACGTGCGTGTCTCTCAGAAGTCAGCTTGGTTCATGCTCCATCGGATTCGGCTGTCGATGCAGGATGAAACTCTCGGGTCGAAACTCAGCGGCGAAGTAGAAGCGGACGAAACCTTCATCGGCGGCAAAGCGCGGAACATGCACAAGAGCGTGAAGGCCCGTCGCATCACCGGACAGGGACGCAACACCGATGACAAGATCATGGTCATGGGAATCTTGGAGCGCGGCGGCAAGGTGCGAACCAAGATCGTCGCAGATCGCCAGCAGGAAACTCTTCACGGCACTGTGAGAGAACACGTTGAAGCGGGAACCGCTCTCTTCACCGATACTTTCGGAGCGTACAAAGGGCTGGAAAGCGAGTATGAGCATCAGGTCGTTGACCACGCTCTGAGATACGTAGAAGGCCGCGTACACACTAATGGCTTGGAGAATTTCTGGTCGCTGCTGAAGCGTTCTCTTGGTGGAACCTACGTGAGTGTGGAACCGTTTCATCTATTCCGTTACCTTGACGAACAATCGTTCCGTTACAACTTTCGCGGCACTAAAGAAAATCCAATGACCGATGCAGATAGATTCAGCATCGCCGCATCGCAGCTAGTCGGTAAGCGCGTCACCTTCGCAGAACTCACTGGCAAGGCGAGGAGCGCCACGGTTAACTAAAACTTGGTCTTTGAAGCGCGGCCCCAAATCTTAAACGGTCGCGCTTTCTATTTCCCCACGAAAACTAATCAGAGCAGCAATCTCAGCCAGTGCCTGATATGTATTAGTCTCGACTTGATCTGACATTTGCTAAACTCTCGCGAGGGCGGGGGGAAGGAGAATGGCAGATGAGTACGGACGAGAAGATTATCAAAAATAAAGTGGGGTTGCTGAAGCTCAGCGAGTTGCTGGGCAGCGTCTCGGAGGCCTGCAAGGTGATGGGCTATTCCCGCGACAGCTTTTACCGTTTCAAAGAGTTGTACGAGAAGGGTGGCGAGTTGGCATTACGCGAGATCAGCCGACGCAAACCCTGTCCCCGCAATCGGGTCGAAGAACACGTCGAAAAGGCAGTGCTGGAGATCGCCCTGGAAAAGCCGGCCTTCGGTCAGGTGCGCGTGGCCAACGAACTCACTCGCCGCGGCCTGTTTGTTTCCCCGACCGGGGTGCGCAGCGTCTGGCTGCGACACGATCTGGAAACCTTTCGTAAACGGCTCAAGGCTCTGGAAGCCAAAGCCGCGCAGGAACATCTCGTGCTCACCGAGGATCAGCTGCGCGCCCTGGAACGAGCTCGCGAGGAAAAGGAAGCCCACGGCGAGATCGAAACCGCGCATCCCGGCTATCTTGGCGCCCAGGACACGTACTATGTCGGCATCATCAAGGGCGTAGGTCGCATCTATCAGCAGACGTTTCTCGACACCTACACCAAAGTCGCCTTCGCCAAACTCTATGATCGCAAGACCGCCCTGGTGGCGGCTGATCTGCTCAATGACCGCGTGTTGCCGTTCTTCGAAGAGCACGAGATTCCGTTGTTGCGCGTGCTCACCGATCGCGGTACGGAATACTGTGGCCAGCGCGAGCACCACGAGTACGAACTGTACTTGGCGGTGGAGAACATCGATCACAGCCGCACCAAAGCTCGGCACCCGCAGACCAACGGCATCTGCGAACGCTTCCATCGCACCATCCAAGACGAGTTCTACGCTACCGCATTTCGGAAAAAACTCTATACCAACCTGGAGGAATTGCAGGCGGATCTGGAGGACTGGCTGGCCGAGTACAATCGGACACGATCGCACTCGGGCAAGTATTGCTACGGCAAGACCCCGATGCAGACTTTTTTGGATTCGGTTTCTTTGGCGCGGGAGAAAATACTCGACTCGTTCTCGACTCCCGCGCCGGAGCCGGAGCGGAGCCCTGCGCAGCGGAGCGCAGGCGGAGGGGCGGCTGCGGAAACCGCCGCCTGAACTATAACTAGAATGTCAGATCAAGTCTGAGCTATTACACCTGATAAGCCTTTTGGAATTTGTCTACATTCGGGCGAATAGCGCTGTCATATTGTCTTGAGCATCCCGGACACTCCTTCGGAGTGAAGGCGTCATGCTTCTGAGCAAATTCATGGGGTTCCTGCATGTCCATCGTGACTACCGTTCTACACTCTGGACATTCCACCGAAACGAAACGCAGATCGGCAAGGGAAATAACGATTTGTTTGCGCATGGCAAACATTATGGTCGTTTTCCTTTTCGCATGGAAGTCTTCGCCAGCTTTTTCGCGGCCCGATCTCGCTTCCATTGCTCTTCTCTTCGCTTCAATTCATCATGTGAAACACTGAGTATTTTCCGCACTCCGGCGTCAAATTGTTGCGCTTCCGATAAATCACTATTCTGATTCATTCCTTTGCCAGCCACTTTGATCCTTTCCAAATTATAGGGGTACGTGTTCGCTCAGAAATCCTAGATGACAGTATCTCCATGAACGCTTTGACGTGATCGAATGCGCTCATGGCCTCATGCGCATCATATGAATCGCGGGTGTGCATAACGCGATTCCGGAACTTATTCTTGAATCTTTTCAACTCCATCATTGCCCCATGAAAGAACTCAAACTGAGCCTCGCGTGCGGACGTTTTTGCGTAACCTTGGATCGCATTTTCTGAGTCTTCCAGTTTTTTTAAAAGGTCCTCCCATGTTGCTAAATCAATAGGCTTGCCCTTAGGCAGATTAATTCGTCGGTCGAATGCCAGCGCCCGAAGTCCGTGCTCGGCTACTCTCATAAGGTGAAACACCGCTGCTGTATTGCAGTCCGCAGCTAAGCAGTTCCCGGCCTCACGTATATCTGGCGTCGCATCTGGAAAGTTTTTCCTCACCGCCGGCCCAAACAAAAGATCGTTCTCAACATAGCTGCGCAACTCAGGGCCAACTTCGAGGAATATGCGCTTGTTCATATCTTGCAGAATTGCATTTATTGCGTGGCGCAGCTCCGCACAAAGCGAGGAATAATCCAACTCGTTTGTTTGCCATCTCATATGTATTGAGCTAGATGCGATCTGCTCTTCAGCATCTTTCAGGCCAGCTTCACTGCATACTTCTATGGCACTACTGATAATTCCCACCGCTTTCTTAATTCGATCCTGATCCGAAATCTTATCTAAGCGAAGACCTTTCTCGGATTGTTTTGCGCGAGCTACACAATCATCAAGAGCGCGACCCAGCATTAGCACTGAGTTCCCAAGGGCGCGCGCACGGAAAACTCTCATAATATCGTGCAGGCTCCAAAGACGGCAGCCTGCTTCTCGATAGGGCATTTCCACTGGGATTTATCTCTCTTTCCCAGCGAAAATTGACCGCTAGCCCATCCTTTCACAATGGGCGAGTCAAGTCAATAATCGCCCGAGGTAGTAAACAGCACCCTTTTCTGAATTTGTATTTCTTAGGAACTCTGGTGCGCACACGGGAAGGCCGGCCATGAGGTACCCTTGTTGGGACTCTTCATGGCAGTGAACGCTCTCGATCACCACCTCACCGAACTCGAAGCCTTGCGCAACCGCTTTGGCCGCAATGAAGCCGCAAGAGTAGTGAAGTTGCTGAATCGTCTCGATGTCGCGCGCTTCCTCGATCCCGCGTCGTTGATCCGCTTCCACGAAGCGCTGCTGTTCCTGCGCGCCTTTCCGCAAGGGCCGGCCGTGGTGCGCGCCACCGTGCGCATTCTGAATAATTTCCACAAGAAAGTAAAAGCATTGCGCAAAGCAGGCGCTGACATGGACGATTTCGATACGTTCGAAGTCTCCGGCATCGCCGGCACCGAAATGGAAGACACGCTGAGCTTCGATGTGGCGCGCTGGCTTATCAAGCGCATGCCCGGCAAAGTCGAGATCGCCTGGGAAAACTACGAACCTGGACGCGAGTTGGGGACTACCGGTCCGCGCATCATGCCTCTACTCGAGGACGATTCATACGTGGAGGCTGACACTCCGTGGCGCCGATGGCTGGAAACGGCCGCGGGGAAAAAGAACGCCACTGCGGATTGGCTGATTTCGCGGTTCGAGCAGCTGCCGCTGCCTAGTCAACAAAAAGCCGAGCTCTACGAATCGCTGCGCGTTCCATTGCGTTGGAGGCTCGAAAACTCCGCCATCACGCGAACGCGTAACTGGAAGCCGGTGCGCGACGTGTTCTACCATAGCGAACCGCTCATCAGCCGCAGCCAGGTGTCTCTCGGAGACGAATTGGCGCGGCGTCCGCCGCAACTGACGCGGCTTTCGCGCAAGCAAGGCGAAGAGATCATGGACTTGATCCGCGAAGTCATGCTGGTGCGCTATCGCGAACTTTACGGCACGACGCTGGGCGATCCGCGATCGGTGGCGCGGGCGGATGCAGGACGAGGAGTGACCATCTATCTCTGGAACCTGCCGCCAGAGCGCCGTCTGCCGCTGCGAGCCTACGTTGCCGGCTTAACCCTGAAGAATGGTGTGCCGATTAACTACATCGAGGCCATCGGGATCTGCGAGTGGATGGAGGTCGGCTTCAACACTTTCTACACGTTTCGTGGCGGCGAGGCGGGATGGATCTACGCGCAAGTGCTGCGGTGCCTCTGTCACCTGATGGGTGCGACGTGCGTATCAGTCTATCCGTATCAACTGGGCCATGACAACGAGGAGGCTATTGAGTCTGGCGCGTTCTGGTTCTACCGCAAGCTCGGATTCAGGCCAGGCCGCCCCGAGCTGCAAAAACTCGCAGAGCAAGAAGAAAAGAATATCGCCGCAGATGCGAAGTACCGCACACCGGCACGCACGCTGAAGCGCCTGGCGGCGGAGCATGTGTTCTACGAATTGCCCGGAAGCGAAGTCGGAGCGTGGGACGGATTTTCAACACGCAGCATAGGATTGCGCGTCAATCAGCGGATGGGGCACAACTTTGGCGGAGATGCCCTCCACATGCGCGAGCACGCGACGCGTGGGCTGGAGCGGTTATTAGGAATAAGCACGTCTTCCTGGACGCCGCTGGCGATTGCAGCTTTCGAGAATTTTGCGCTCGTTCTGGCCGGTGTAGCAGGATTGCGTGGGTGGACGCGAGAAGAAAAAGAAGACCTCGTCACAATCATCCGCGCCAAAGCCGTACCAAATGAACTGCTTTACCTATATCTTACGCAGCGGCATCGGCAGCTAAGGAGAACACTGCTGACTTCGGGGTCGTTTAGTCAGTGAGCGAGGTCTCCCGTCCGGCGCGCCTTATAGGCATAGATCACGGCCAGCAGAGGGGGAGCGAGCAGAAATCCCCAGAAGGGGATCACGAATCCAAGAACGAGCGGAACAAGAATCGATGCCCACATGGGTACTCGCGCGACGCGGCGCATGATGTAGGGCTGAAGCAGGAAGCCATCGACTACAACGATTGCTGCATACAAAATAACCACGTAGAGCGGATGCTGCCAGTCATGCCAACGAAGTGCGGCGGCCAGGGCAGGGCCGAGCAATCCGAGGATGGGCCCGAGGTGAGGAATAATTTGCAAAACAGCGGCCAATACTGCCCACAGTGGAAACCATGGAACGCGGATGATCCATAGACCAACGAGCCAGAGTAGAAAGACAGCGACGGAGTCCTGCAACTGAGCAATGGCCCAGCGGCCGAGCGCGGAGGTAGTGATGCGAAAGTGGTCGGCGCTGGTCATCTAGGCGCGGGTCGTTTCAGCGCGGGTCAGTGCCGCGTGAGTGAAAACTTTCTGGCAAATTCCGCCGGCAGAGTTGGAGTTCCGCCCGCTTGGCTGCAAACGTATCGTGCCACTTCGTTAGCGATAGTATTGATTTCGTCCAAATCCATTTTCACCAGCAGTCCCAGAACCAGCGCCGCGGTGAACGAGTCGCCTGCGCCCACAGTGTCGACGACCTTCACGGGACGCGATGGGCAATCGGACCAGCGCTTCCCTTTTTGTTCAAACAGGAGACTGCCTTGCGGTCCGCGCGTCAACGCAATCAAACGCAGATCGAAAGTTTGCGCCAGGCGCTCAATCTGCTGTTCGGTCGAACCGCTGAGGCTCAAGATCGTGGCCAGTCTCGGCAATTCGTCATCGTTTAGCTTCAGGACGTTGGCCCGTTGCAGCGATGTTTCAATTACCTCGCGCGAATAGAATTGTTGCCGAAGATTGATGTCAAATATGCGCAACGCATTCGACGGCGTTTCCGCGACCAGTTGTTGAATCGCATTGCGCGAGCGTTCGCAGCGCTGAGCCAGGCTGCCGAAGCAGATTGCGTCCGCAGCGCGGGCAGACGCGAGTGCTTCTCGGGTCGCAGCAATATAGTCCCATGCAACATTCTCCTGAACCGTGAAATGGGCCAGCCCGTCACCGGAGAGTTCGACTTTCGTTAAACCTGTTGGCGCTGTTTCATCAACCTGGACGTTAGCGTCGGACAAGCCCATCTCGCGAAAACGGCGAGTGATCTCGCGACCATAGTCATCGTTTCCCACTCGCGTAATAAAGCGAACCTGCGCCCCGAGGGCGTGTGCGTGATAGGCGAAGTTGGCTGGCGCCCCGCCCAAGAGCGGTCCAGTTGGAAGCAGATCCCAAAGCACTTCGCCGACGCCGACAATGTTGAAGTTCATGTTGATCCTAATGCTGGCGACCCTTTGTTCGGCCGCATCATTCGATGCCCATTTGTCTCTGAATCTGTTCCAGCGGCACGCCTTTTGTTTCGGGCACCATCGTTTTCACCCAGATGAGTTGCAGCACCATCATCCCGGCGAAGAATGAGAAAACATAACCGGGCGGGAAGCTGGAGACCATCCTAGGGAAAAACGTCGTAAGCAAGGCGGCGAATATCCAGTGCGTGAAGCTGCCGAGCGTCTGGCCTTCCGCGCGCTGGCGGTTGGGAAAGATTTCGGAAATGAAAACCCAGATGACCGCTCCCTGACCGACGGCGTGCGCGGCGATGAAAGCGAAGATACAGGCCGGCACGATGGCATAGTGCTGGGTGAAGAAAGCCCAGGCCGCCATGCCCAGCGAGGCTATGTAACCGAAGGAGCCGATATAGAGGAGAGTGCGGCGGCCCAGGAAGTCAATGAGCCAGAGGCCGACAAAGGTGAAAACCAGATTGGTCAGGCCGATACCGATGGATTGCAGGAGTGCGGCCTTGGCAGCCAGACCGGTAAGCTCAAAGATGCGTGGCGCGAAGTAGAGGATGGCGTTGATCCCGGACATTTGATTGAAGAAGGCAATCAAAATGGCGAGCAAGATAGGCTTGCGGAGACGCATTGTCCAGAAACGCGACGACGAGCCTTTTTCCGAGGACGCAGCGATAATCTCATTCGCCTCGGCTTCAATTGCGTCTCTGGAGGCGTCAGGTTCGATGCGCTGTAGAACTCTTAGACCGGCGTCGCGATCGCCCTTTCGGGTCAGAAGCCAGCGGGGACTCTCGGGAAGGCCGAAGCAGAAAAGAGCGTAGATGAGCGAGGGGAAGGCGGCCACGCCCAGCATCCAGCGCCAGGCGTTTTCGCCGATACCCGCGAGCAGCGCATTGGACACGAAAGCTATCAGGATGCCGAAGACGATGTTGAACTGAAACATGCCAGCCAGACGTCCGCGGTATTTGGGAGGGGCAATTTCCGAGATGTACATGGGAGCGACCACGGTGGAGATGCCGATGCCCAGACCGCCGATGACGCGCGCGGCTATGAACAAAGAAACGTTGGTTGCTAACGCTGAACCCACGGCACCAACAAGGTAGAGGATGCCGATCCATAAAAGCGTGGCCTTGCGACCGAAGCGGTCAGCGGGCCAGCCGCCGACGAGCGCGCCAACGACGGTGCCGTAGAGGGCAGAGGCCATGGCAATCCCATGGAGACCAGGACTGAGACCCCAAAGCGACTGAATTGTTTTTTCTGCACCGGAGATGACCACCGTATCGAAACCGAAAAGGAATCCAGCAAGCGCGGAGGTGAGCGACCAGAAGAAGACGCGACTATTCATAGATGGATCGAGTCATAGATGGATCGAGTCGACGGGCGCATCTCACAATAAACGCATACAAGCCGCCAAGCAAATCTTAGACGCGATTCCGCCGCCGGAGCGCCAGAACGGCGAAATCTTTGAGAGGAGATTGGGAGGAGGCTTTTGAGAGGGGGAACTTCTAAGAATCGCGGTGCCTCTATCAAGTACTGCGAACCGAGGCGGCTTTGGATGATCCCGGCGGTGATGCCGCCGCTTTGAGCGCCACTACGGGGATGTCGTCGAGCGCAGCGACTTTTTCGGCGCCCCCCAGTTCAATGGCTTCGCGGGGCATGCCGAATACGACACAGCTGTTTTCATCCTGCGCGATCGTGTAAGCGCCGGCTTCCCGCATTTCGAGTAATCCGCGAGCCCCATCATTGCCCATTCCGGTCAAGATCACACCGACCGCGTTCGGACCCAGGACCTCGGCACAGGAATGAAACAGAACATCGACCGAAGGACGATGGCGGTTCACGGGATCGCCCTGAAGAACTCGGACGGAAATCTCGACTCCACTGCGAGCGACCTGTATGTGAAAGTTGCCAGGAGCGAGCAGAACGTGGCCGGCGAGTAGGCGGTCGCCATTTTTTGCTTCTCGAACTCGCATTCGGCAAAGCGAATCGAGGCGAGCGGCGAAAGAGGTCGTAAAGCCGGCGGGCATGTGCTGCACAATGACGATTCCTGGAGAATCGGCGGGGAGTGGCACCAGAAAATGGACCAAAGCCTCGGTGCCACCGGTGGAAGCACCCACCGCGATGATTTTGTGGGTGGTGTGAAAACCGACAGAGCCCAGTTTTGCTATGGATTTGCTTCCGTCCGCGCCGGCGTTCGGTATTGGATGAGTGCGCCTCCGCACCCGGGCATGGGCGGCGATTTTGACCTTGGCCACGATCTCATCTGCCTGGTCGAGCGTGCCGGATCGCACGTCCAAGTGCGGCTTGGTAACGTAGTCGATCGCGCCCAGTTCGAGGGCGCGAACCGTGGTGTCGCAATTCTTTTGTGTAAGCGACGAAACCATCAGCACCGGCATCGGGTGCGCACGCATGAGTTTCTCCAGAAAAGATAGACCATCCATGCGTGGCATTTCGACGTCCAGGGTCAGGACATCCGGATTCAAGAGCAGAATCTTTTCGCGCGCGACCAAAGGATCGGCGGCGGCGCCCACAACTTCGATCTCGGCATCCGCGGAAAGGATTTCTGTCAGCACCTGTCGCATGAGCGCGGAATCGTCGACAATGAGGACGCGGATTTTTTTCATAGGTCTAAAAACAGAGTGGCGTTATGCTCGCTCACCCGGGGAGCGGCGCGGAAAATCTGCGCCTCGCAAGCCAGTTCATGCGAAACGATCTCGCGTCCTTTTGGCCTGGGAATGCGTCGAATCCGCACCTTACCGGTCACTGGTTCGAACCATACGGTCACTGCTGAAGTTCCTCCCAAGCTGTAGGCTTCGAGCGGAATGTGCTCGCGCTTCAGGAATTCCAGAATGAATTCGGAGTTCATGGCCGCAATGTCGATCACACTGGGCGCAAACGACAGCATTTTTGCCCCTCCGAATACTTTGGCGCGCAGATTCTGCTTCGATCCCCCCAGCCTCATGATCCGATTGATCAATAGTTCCATGGCATGCACTCCATACCGAGTTGCCAGTCCCTCGTCTCCAGCCTGCATGGTGCCGGGAAGCAGAATGTGATTCATGCCTCCGACCTTCGCCACGGGATCGTATAAACATGCGGCCACGCAGGAACCGAGCAAGGTCGTTATCTTCAGGTGCTTGTTGCTGGCAAAGACGCCTCCCATGGGAAGCAGCACGATCCGGGATTCATGTTTTCTGTGCATCCGACACTCCTCGTGCCCCGCCAACTACATAAACAGTTCCGCCAATAGGCTCAAAGGGTTCACCCAGCCAGAACAGGTTTTCGGAGTGCCCGGCAAAAAAGAGTCCTCCGGGCTTCAAGTATTTGGCGAACCGTTCCAGCACGAAACGCTGCACATCGCGATCGAAGTAAATCATCACGTTGCGGCAAAAGATAACGTCGAATTTTCCGTGAAATGGCCATGGTTCTTCCATGAGGTTCACGCGCCCGAACTTAACCAGTTTCCGGATCTCCGGCTTGAGCTGCACGTAGTCGGCCTGTTCCCCTTGGCCGGAACGAAAGTTTCGCCGAAGCAGATCCAAAGGCAGATCGTTGACGGACTCGCGCGGATAAATCCCGCTGCGGGCTTTCTGCAAGACGGCGGTGTCAATGTCAGAGCCCAGGATCTTCACGTCCCAGGTATTGAGCCGTTCGAGGCTAGCGGCAACCGTAATCGCGATGGAATATGGTTCTTCCCCGCTGGAGCATCCCGCGCTCCAGATTCGAATCGCCGCCCGGCGGCCTTGAGCAGCGGCTTCGCTGGCAGGGATCAAAAACCCGTCGCGCAAATAATCGAAGTGATGACCTTCCCGGAAGAACGCTGTCTTGTGAGTGGTAACCGCATTGATCATCTCCTGCAGTTCGGTGCCTTGCGGGTCCTGGTTCTTCAGATAGTCGTAATACTGTGCAAACCTGTCATAACCGTGGTGGCGCAGGCGCTTGGCCAAGCGCCCTTTTAGCAACTCCCGCTTGGTTTCCGCCAATCGCACGCCTGAGTGCTCATACATTAGGGAACGCAAGAGGGCGAACTCCGCGTCGGTCATGGTTGTTGTCGTTATTCCTGAGGTCGTCTCCAGGGCCATAGGCGCTCACTTGAGCGGCGATGCCGCCGCGAACCCTTAATTCGAAAGTCAGCCTGCCGCGACGGCTGCGGCCTCATCGCCGTTGACATCGGCAGTCAGAGCCAGGTCGGCGTCGCTCAACAGAGTTTCAATATCAAGCAAGACGGCCACCTTATCGCCTGCCGAAGCCATTCCGCTGATAAACCGGGTGTCGGCATGCGCCCCAAAGTCGGGAGCCGGGCGTATGTCCTCCGCTCCGGCGTTCAGCACGTCGGAGACCGCGTCCACGAGCAAACCCATCACTTTTGTGCCCACGTTGATCACGATGATGACATGGAATTTCGTGTACTCGATGGCTTCCATGCCGAAGCGAATTCGCAGGTCGACAATGGGGATGACGGCTCCGCGCAAATTCATTACACCCTTGATATGGGGCGGAGTGTTGGGAATGGGCGTAATAGCTGAGTATCCCTTAATCTCCTGTACCTTCAGCAGTTCAATGCCATATTCCTCCTGGCCGAGCGAGAACGTCAGAAACTGGTTGGCGGCCACAAGGCTCTTCGGCTTTTCAGCGTTGGCCAATTCTTCCATGACTTCATCCTCCTTTGCGACGTACGGCTTAATGGGCACCGGGTTCGGACGGCTAGAAGTCTTCGAAAGCGTGCGCCTGCTCTTTTTGATCGTGAGCCGCCCCGTCGCCATGGCTCACCGTCGCGCTCGCCGACCCAGCCCCCGCAGCCGCGTGGCGGGTCAGGGGCTTACGTGCGGATTTGCCGCCATGCGTATCCGCGAGCCTGGGCTTGGTAGATTGCGCGGTCGCATGCGCCGCTGCCTTTCTCTGCCCAATTCCACCTGTGTCGAGGTGGAAGCGGGCTACCATGCCTTGCAATTCTTCACTGCTGGCCGCCATGCTCTGCGCCGTCGCAGAAAGCTCTTCGGTCTGCGAAGCATTGGTCTGCGTGACCTGGTCCATTTGCGTCATGGCTTTGTTTACTTCCTCGACCGCGATGGACTGTTCCTGCGAAGCGGCGGCGATTTCCGCCACGATGTCGGTCACGCGCTTGACCGATCCGACAATCTCCCGGAGCGTTTCCCCGCTCTTATTCACCAGACCGGAGCCGTTCTCCACCTTGCGCACCGAGTCCTGGATCAAGCGTTTGATTTCCTTGGCCGAAGTGGCGCTGCGTTGCGCCAGGTTCCGCACTTCCGTAGCGACGACGGCGAAGCCCCGTCCTTGCTCCCCGGCCCGCGCCGCTTCCACGGCGGCATTCAGCGCGAGCAAATTGGTTTGAAAAGCGATCTCGTCGATGGTGCCGATGATTTCGGCAATGTTCTTCGACGACTCGTTGATCTCGCCCATCGCTCCCACCGCCTCGGTGACCACCTGACCACCCTTCTCCGCCGCGTCGCGGGAACCATTGGCAACCTGATTGGCCTGCTTGGCATTGTCGGCATTTTGCTTGATGGTAGAGGTGATCTCCTCCATGGTGGCGCTGGTCTCTTCCAGACTGGAAGCTTGCTCCTGCGCGCCCGATGCAAGTTGTTCCGATGCCGCCGCCAACTGTTGCGCAGAGTTCGACATGTTGTCGGCGGATGTGCGAACCTCGGTGAGCGTTGCCCGGATGGATTCCGTGGCTCGATTCAGCGCCCCGGCCATCTTTCCGACTTCGTCCCCGGTATCCAGATCCAGTTGCGCGGTCAGATCTCCCTCGGCGACTTTTTCCAGAACGCCAACCGTGGCCAGCAGCGGTTTCGAAATCAGTTGTGCGATGAAGTAACCGATCCCGAGGCAGAACAAGATGCCCACGCCGATGATCGTAAAGAGCGTGCTTCGCGTTTTGGCATAGAGCGCAGCGGAATCGTCGTAGGATTTTTTGCCCGCCCTTTCTTTGGCTTCCACCAGCGCCTTGAACTCCGTGGGCAGCCCCTCGACCAGACTCTGCCCATTCCGCAGGGTTTCGGCGGCCTCATCGTCCTTGCCATCGATCGTAAGCGCCATCGCCTCTTCGCACATTTTTTTGTATTGCGGCAACGTCTCTCTGATTTTGGCCAGGAGCGCTTTGCCCTCATCTGTTTCCAGCGTCTTGTCAATCGGAACCAGGGCTTCGTCGAGATCGGCGAAGCCTTTGGTGACGTTGGCAGCGAGCTGCTGCTTCTGGGCTTTGTCCTTTGTGCCCATCGCATAACGTACGTAGTACGCGATTTGGAGGCGAGTGACATTCGCATTCTGAATCGCCGAAATCCCCATCAGCTCCTTGTCGTAAAGCTTCTCGAGCATGGCATCGATATCACCCGCGGCGGCCACGCCTTTGTAGCCAACTACGCCGGTCAGCGCCGCCATCAGGCCAAAAGCGAGCACCAGTTTTACTACGGTTCTCAAGTTCTTAAACCATCTCATCGCATCCTCCTATTATCGGTTCGTAGCGTTTTCTGTCTCGCTTTTCGCTTGTAGAAGCTTCAGTTTCCAACTCGTTAGCCTGCGGCAGACGCTGTAGTCGGCGTGGGTGGAGCCGCCAGCGAGTGTTCCATTGCCAAGCCGGCAATTTGTTCCGGACTTTCCCTAACGCCTTCGACCGGACATTGTTTTCTGTGCGCCAATTCCACCAGGCCCGCAATATCCAGAATCAGCGTGACCTGACCGTCGCCCAGAATGGTCGCGCCCATGGCGCCTTCGACCCGGCGAAAATTGGCCTGCAGATTCTTGATCACGACCTGCTGCTGCCCAAGAAGCTCATCCACCATGAGGGCAAACCGGTGCGAGTCGTGCTCGACCACGGCCACTAAGCCGCGCGATGGGTCCAGCACGTCGGTCGCGACATCGAAGAGCCGGTGCAGGCGTAATAGCGGGAGCGGCTCACGGCGCACCATGACCACTTCTCCTTCGCCCGCTACCGACCGCACATGCTCTGGCGAGGGCCGGATGGATTCAACAATCGAAACCAGGGGCAGCACGAATCTTTGCTGGCCTACGCGCACCAGTTGGCCCTCGAGAATGGCCAGGGTGAGGGGAAGCTTGATGCGGACGGTGGTGCCTTGACCGTTGCTGTGCAGGGTCACGATCCCGCCCAGAGCCTCGACGTTTCGGCGCACCACATCCATGCCCACGCCCCGTCCCGAGGTTTCGCTGGCGCTGTCCCGGGTGGAGAAACCGGCATGGAAGATGAAGGCGTGAATCTGCTGCGCGGTTAGTTCGTCCGCGGCGGTGATGAGACCGCGTTCCACAGCCTTTTCGCGAATCCGGGCGGTGTCCAGCCCGTTACCGTCGTCGGAAACCTCGATCAAGACGTTGCCGCCCTCGTGCCGGGCGCGGAGATGAATCGTTCCATTTTCCGGCTTGCCCGCGGCGCGACGTTCTTCCGGCGATCCAATGCCATGGTCGGCGGCGTTGCGAACCAGATGGGTGAGGGGATCCGTCATTCCTTCGAGCACGCTCTTGTCAAGTTCGGTGTCTTCGCCGATAACTTCGACGCGAATGTTTTTGCCCTCGGCAGTGGCAATGTCATGGACAATGCGCGGCAGGCGCGAGAAGATGGTTCCCACTGGCAGCATACGCACCGCCATCACGCGCTCCTGCAGTTCGCGTGTATTGCGGCTCACTTCGTGGAGCGCAGCTTGCAGTTCCGGTAAACGCTCGGCCGTGAAGCGCGCGACAACCTCCACCGTCATGGACTGCGCGATCACAAGTTCGCCCACCAAGTTGATAATCTCGTCGACCTTCCCGGTTGCCACGCGAATGGAAGCGGAATCGCGGCCGCGCTGGCGTCCTGCGGGCCCGCCCGCAGCGGCAACTCCACTCTTTGCCGGAAGCTCGATCGCAGTTATCTCGCCCTCCGGACGTTGCGCCTCGATGGTGATGTGCGCCCCGTTCTCTACAAACGCAAAAACGTCCTCGATTTCCTCCCGTTCCCGCTCCGAGGTGATCTGGATGGTCCAGCTCAAGTAGCAATTGTCGGGTTGCAGTTCACTCAATGCGGGCAGATTCGTCAGATCTGCGGTTATTTTTTCTACGGTGCCCAGTTCAGCCAGTTCGCGCAGGACGAGCAATGGATCCATGCCCTCGCGAAGGATGTCGGGGGAGGGGACGAAGTGAATGGAGTAGGCGGTCTGTCCCCCGAGTTTTATTTTCGGGTCCCAGGTCCGCATACGACTGGGCGCTTCGGCCACAAAATCGCCGTCGCGCTGGGCCACCGCCAAATCCTCGATCAGCGTCGCCGCTTCGGGCGGCGCAATCCCGCCCTTTTCCGCAGCCGCCAGAAGGGTGCGCAGCATATCGCAGGCGCGCAGCAGCAGTTCAATGCGCGCCGGACTCGCATTGACCTTGCCTGCCCGCATCCGGTCTAGCAATTCTTCCAGCCGATGCGTAAACCGCGTTACGTCATCGAAGCCAAACGTACCGCTCCCGCCTTTGATGGAATGGGCGCCTCGAAAAATAGAGTTGAGAACCTCTGGGTCGGCGGGCGCATCCCCCAGGCCCAGTAGCGATGCCTCCATGTTGTTCACATGCTCGCTGGCTTCCTGAAAAAACGTGTCCCGAAATTGGCTCAGATCGATCTTCATGGCTCATTGACTCAGGGCAGCACCTTGCCGATCACGGCCAGAAGTTTGGGAGGATCGAAGGGCTTCACAATCCATCCGGTTGCCCCGGCCGCCTTGGCTTCCGCCTTCTTTCCCGCTTGACTCTCCGTCGTCAGCATCAGGATCGGAATGTAACGGGCCGCCGGCAGAGCCCGGGCGCCGCGAATGAAGGTCATGCCGTCCATTACCGGCATATTCAAGTCGGTTACGATCAGATCGGGAGTAAGGCTGACGAGCTTCTTGAGTGCGTCAGCGCCATTTTCGGCCTCCACCACCTCAAAGTTTGCTTCGCGCAAGGTGAACGAAACCATTTGCCGCATGGTGATCGAGTCGTCCACAATGAGAATTTTCTTAGGCATTGGCGCTCTCGGCTGGCGGAGCCTGAGGCGGACGGTCTCGCACCGGAAAATACTCCGACAGGCCTGATAATTTCAGGTACTCCCGCACCTTCAAGTTGTCTCTGTCGACCATGAATGCCGAACCGCGCTCGGCTAATGATTTACGGAATGCGAGCAAGACTTGAAGGACGCTGGCATCGACGTGCTCAGCCTCACCCCAATCAATAGCCACCTCGTGAGCGGTCTGGGTTTGCGCCAGACTCTGTTTTAGAAGCATCGCCGTCTCTACGCGGGCGTTTCCCTCAATCTTGACTACGGTGCGACCGTCTTCATCAAACAGGGAAAACCCGGGATGCGGCATCATGACTGTCTCGAAGACCCTCGCGCGTGCGGGTGCGCACTCGTTGTGATCATCGGCCAGGTGGCTGACTTCTTTAGGTTGGCGAAAAGACTTGCGTTTGCTCGATTTTGCGCCCAGTCAGGCTTGAGCATCGCTCAGGACATGGCGCCCCGCAATTACTCAGCCCTTGCGGCGCGCTTCGGCGTCAACGGCAAACAGTTCGTCCATCCGCGGCACAATTGGAGTGGCAACGAAGACTTGTACAGCAAGGTATTTGGAGTTGAGGATCAGACGGTTGCTGCCGGACCAATGATGAGCAGTTGACCCAGAATCGGATTCACACCCGCGCTGCATTAAGCTGTGTGGATTCGCGGAGGGCAGTCACTTCGTGTTCCAAGCCATCCAATCGATTCAATTCCGCCTGAACCGCAGGCTCGCCGTCTTCTCTTACTTTCCGGGCGCGGACCAGAGCCTGTTCCGCAATCCTACTCACCTCATGAAGCAGCTTGCGAATCTCAGCTTCTAGCTTCCCTCGGCTCTCCTGAACCCGGTTGAGAACATCGCTCTGCACACGAGTGCTGTTGGTTTCGAGCAGCCTGGTGAGAAAGCTTCGGGCCTCGTTCCTAATTATCCACCGGGCGCCCACCAGGCCAAGAACCAGGTCGGCCAGCCAACGCACCGGTGAGGCAGGCTGCGCAACGTCTCTGAACTGGTAAAAAGTGAATTCAGAGCGTACGCGAAATCCGCGTTCCGGATCGAGAGCATGGGGCATCCGCGCCAATTCGGGAATGCCGGCAATCGCAAGTTTCTTTAGAAACTCGTTGGCCATCTCTACGAACCGCAATGCAACACGCCTGTATTCATTCTCTGCCGTTTCCTGCTCGGGCTTTAGCCATGGCATGACATGACGGCGTGCCAGTTCTTGCGCCTCGTGGAAAGTACGCCGGCGATACGATGGACCTAGCCAGCCAGATATCGATTGCAGGGAAACGTCGAACTCCTTGTGTGCCTGCGGCAGTACGCGTGCGAGGAATGTCTTATGACGATCGACGAACATATCTGAAATATGCTGTTGTTCAGCCATGAACAGATACCCGAGCTCTCTCATCGAACGCTCTGCATCGGCAATGGTGTGTTTCATTGCGGCGATACGGGTCTCCGACTCTTCGATCGGCCGTTGAAGCGCCTCGCGCTCTTCCGAGATGATCACGAGAAGCTGCTCGCTGACCCGTTCCAGTCCACGTTCGCAGGCTGCCTGGATTAAACGGCGGCCCGATCCTTCGATCAAATGGTTCAGAGACACGACCAGCTTCTCCCAGTCCCGACCTGTTCCGCGATGTTCGAGCTGTTCCGCGGCGCTGACCTCAAACAAAGGTCCGACAGAATGTTGCGGGAGTCGCTTTTCGAGCTGGCGTCGCGCGAAGGCGACCGCTTCGGTTCGTTCTGCGTCCGTGGTGCGATCCGCCTTGTTTACGGTGATAATAAGATCCTGAACGTGACGCGCGACTGCCTCAACCAGTACGAGTTCTTCCCCCGCTAGCGGAGGATCCGCCCCGATCACGACCAGTGCCGCATCAATATGAGGAATAAAAGCCTGCGTTGCCGCCGTATTGCCGGTGAACACCGATCCCAACCCTGGTGTGTCCACGAAACACATGCCGGTTGCAAGCAGCGGACTAGGCACAAAGATTTCCAATGCCGCGACATGCTTCGCGTTCTCAGGGTTCTTCTCTTCGGAGACATACTCATCGACGGTCTTAACCGGAATATCTGTCCAGCCGCCAGCGGCTTCAAAGCGCACGCGAGCGGCTGCATGACTTCCGTAGCGGACGATCGTCGGCACGGTGGTAACCGGCACAACTCCAGTCGGCAGTACGCTTTCGCCCACCAGCGCATTCAGGACAGAGGATTTGCCGCGCTTGAACTGACCGATACAAGCAACGTAGAAGCGCCCCTCCGATACCCGTTCTGCCACGGACCGCGCATCGGCAGCGACTTGCTTGGCGTCAAACTCGTCAGCTAACTCTGCCAGCCGCATGAGTGCTGACTCTCCGTGGAAATTCTCACGGGAAGCCTGCCGATCCTCGGGCGCGGGGGATACCAACCGCGAGGAAGCGACATTCTCAAGCACCGAGTTTTGTTTCGAGTCTGTTCTCATTAGCTCATCCGTTAATGGTCTTTTTCCATCTGTTCTTGGCCTAGGAAGCTGGAGAGCGCACTCCTTCCTGGTGCACGTAGCGGATTACTTCCACCTCAGACATCGCGATTAGTCCCTCATCCACCATTTCATCAAGCGCAGGAATAAGGGTCATGATTTTTTCCTCCGTGTCGATTACTGAAACCATGATCGGTCGGTCTGACGAACGAAGCAGATGTCCCTTATGGATCAGCGTGCTTGCACCATAACCTTCAATTCCGCGAAATACGGTTGCCCCGGCAATGTCGAGTTCCCGGCACCTGATTACAATCGCTTCATAGAGTGGCTTGTTCTGCCACGTGTCATTCTCGCCGAAATGAATGCGCAGCATCTTGGCCTTGCCTTCCAGTTTCATATCTGCGTCTCCTGCCGCCGATCAGATTTCTGGTAATTGTGGGTGTACTTAATGACGTCCACGCTGGAGAGCACGACCAGACCCTGCTGCACCATCTCGTCGAGGATCGGCATGAACGCCCGCAATTTCTCTTCCGTATCGACGATCGACATCAGAATGGGACGGTCGTGGGAGAGACTGAGCTTGGCGTCCTTGTGGATACGTCGATTCGCGCCGTAGCCCAGAATCCCGCGATAGACCGTAACCCCAGCGATATCGTGCGCTCGTAAGCCGCTGACAATGGCTTCATGGAGAGGCTTGCCGTTCCATTTGTCATTTTCCCCAATGTAAATGCGCATCATCTTGGCCTTGCCTTCGCGCTTTAAGGATGGGCCTTCCGGCGCACTCCGTTTCTGCTTCTTCTCGGCCGGTTTGACGATGGTGGTATCGTGCATTTCAATCAGACCGGTGCCGACCATCTCGTGCAGCTTCGGCAAAAGTTCTTCTACCTTCGCTGCGGTCTCAATGAACTCGACTTTCACCGGAAGATGGACCGCCAAATCGACAAGGCGGGTGGTGTGCAGGTGATGATCTGCACCAAATCCTGCAATGCCGCGAGTAACCGTTGCCCCCGAGACGCCATGAAAAAACAGAAAGTCCAAAATGGCGGCATAGGCGGACGTCCCGTGGAACTGCTGATCTTCCGCCACATAGACGCCGACTTTCTTGCCCGGCCCTGGTGTCAGCACATTTTCCTCCTGTCGTTAAAGTACTCTTTGACCCACCAAAAACTCGGCGGCACGACCTAAAAGTCCTCCGCCCTCATGAATTCCGTGTTTCAGCTGTTCAAGGAAAGTTTCAAGTTCCTCCTCCAACTCTGCTCGATTGCGCTCTACGATTTCGTCAACCAGCATTTGCAAACGCAACGGGGCAAATTCCTTCACTTTCCGGCCGAGCTCCAGGCAAAGAGTGCCCTGTCTCTTCATCCACTGCGCGAACATTGTCCCTTGAAGCTTCTGCGCTAGCTCCCGCAAGCGAGTGACTTCCTCTTCGACGACGCGATGACACAAGGTGCATTCGTCACTGTTCACTTTCCCCACCAGAGGCGGCTTTAACAGTTCTAAGAAGACCCTCGTTACGGTTTCCCCAGGCGTGGAATGCGAGAGCTTGGCTCTGGATCGAGCGAGCGCCCAGCCATGAAAATTGCATATTCGCAGATCCGATTGCGGTCGAGCAGTTTCCGCCAATGTCCACTGAAAATCCTTCAAGATCCCGCAAATTGGACACGTGCCCTTGGTGAGTGACTTACGTTAGCCCCCGGTGCTGAAGCTTCCGCTTTCATGGAATCGCCCTCCCTGCAATAACGCCACTCCAAACTGCAACAAACCCAACGATCACGCTCAGTGCCACATAAAGCAAGCCCAGGCCGATCTGGCCATCCTGGATAGTGCGCAATGTTTCATATTCGAAGCTAGAGAAGGTCGTGTAGCCTCCGATGAAGCCAATTGGGATTAAGTATCGCCAGTTCGGGCTCCAATGACTTCTGGCGGTCAATAAGGCAAAGACCAGCCCGATCAGGAACGAACCCGTAATGTTAATCACGATCGTCCCGTAGGGAAACCGCGTCCCCATTCTGCTGCCGATATAACTGCCCAGCCAGAAACGCAAGATCGAACCCAGACAACCTCCGACACCCACCATCACGTATTTCAGCAAGTCGCCTCGTTCCTTTCATTTTCAATGCACTTCAACAGACTTACCGGCCGCTCAGGAAGCCACAGTCGGCTCAGATCGGACGCCTACCAAGCCTTCCAGATCACGACGAATGGTGCTTTCTTGTTCGCCCGGCGACGCATGATCGCCGAGCAACCTCTCTACCTGAGCACGGTAGCCGTTGGCATAGGCGTCAAATCTGCGTTGAATCTGCCCCAAGGTTCTCTCTGACCAGTCATACAGCAAAGCGTGGTAGGCCGATAAGGATTTCGTGAGTTGACCTCCGATCATATCCGCCAGGCGCTTGGTCACTATCGATCTCGAAATGTTTTCTCCGAGCAGGCCGAACAGGAAGGGCCGCTTTAAGTCGATATTGAGCTCGCCTGGGTCAAACGTGGGCATTTCTCGTACCACGCCAGCGAACTCCTGTTCCCCAGGCACGTCTTCGACCTCAAGCACCTTGGCGCTGGCGCGGAGAGTTTCATGGAGTTTGTGCGCCATTGCGTCCATACGCCGGCGTAGAGATTCGGTTTGCTCCTGAGCCGTCCATGTCACGGCGTTGCGCACCATCCCCGGCACTGCTTCATCTCCGCCACTCTGTTTGGACCACACCTCGACCAGAGTAGCCGCGGCAAAGCGTAACGTCCGAGTACTGGAATATTCCAGGTCGTTCGCCACACCTCGCGCTATCTTCTTCATCTCCTCAAGACGCCCACTGGCCTGGCGCAATTCAGCTTCGACGACACGCAGTTGTTCAACCTTCTTCGGTGAGATCTGATCCTTGTCCTTGCGGCGCAGGCGAGTGCGCAAGGCCATCTCTACCGATTGGCGAAGCGCTCCCAGTTTCCGCCGGATGGAGCGCATCTTCAGTTCCTGACGCTGACTGTACAAGGAAGCGATGTCTTCTTCGAACCACCGAGCCACGAGATCTTTGCTTCCAGCCATCACGCTCACGGCGCGCACGGCCAGGTCCAGGTTCAACTCTTCTTTAATGTGATCCTTCACATATCCAATCACCCGCGAGCGATCTTCGAGGGTCAAGAGGTCCGCCTTGCTCAGCAAGACCATGGCCGGGATTGCCGCCTCATAGAGAATCTGAATGGTTTGAAGATCGTCGGGAGTCAAAGTCGATCCGGCATCGATGAGAACAACCCCCAGGTCGCATCGCGGCAAATAAGCGAGTGTTTCGGCAGCTCCGCGAGTCGCCAAAGATCCCAACCCAGGAGTATCGACGAATGCGACGCCCTCGCGAAGGCGAGGCGACGGGAGCTGAACGACGATTCGGGTCACATGCTTCTCGTTCCCACGATTGAGTTGCTCCGCCACAAACTCCGGCAGCTGCGCAATCTCAAACCGTTCGGGCGTCCGATTGGCAAACCAGACGTGCACCACAGGAGTCTCGCCAAAGAGCAAGCGCGTCGGAACGGCGGTAATGGGAGTGACGCCCACCGGAAGCACATCGGTCCCGAGCATCGCGTTCAACAGAGACGACTTGCCCGAACTGACGCGTCCAAAAATAGCGATTTCGAAACTGTTGTCTTCCAGACGGTCCAGAATCATCGACAAAGTGGAGCGGAATTCAACGAGTCCGTGCTCGCTGATGACCGACTCCAGCCTCTGGACTAACAGGACTTCGTCTCCGGTTTGTTCCAACCTTGCCAATCGTTCTTGCAAGTTTTCTCCGGAACCACGCGTCAAATATTGATCGAGCTGTCGTACCAAACCCTGCAGTTCTCCAGCGATGCCATTCAGTTCAACCGCAGCCGCTGGAGGAACCTCCCCGTAGCCTCGCATGTATTCAGGCTTTAGTTCCTCGGTGGCGATATCCACGAAAGTGAGATATGAATGCAACGAACGTGAAACAGGGATATCAGCTGTCGGTCGTTCCATTCCTTGTCCATCAAGTACGCGAATTAGCTGAGCGCGAATGCGGCCGATGTAGTCTTCGATCACACGCCGTTGGGCTGGGCTCAGATCAGGAGCATATTGCGGAAAGGCTAACTTGGACGCCGACACATTGAGGGCGCTTTCCATCTCGGCCAGCAGCTTGTCAATGTGGCGGCAGGTCACGCTAAGACGCCGCTCGTGATTCGAATTGAGCGAATTGGACCCGTTCGTCACCTGGCAACGCCCCCGTTCATGCGAAAGTCGATGTATAGCGGCGAGACCTTGATGTGTTCCTCGCTGCGGTACTTTGGACGAGTTGCCATATCGATCAATGCGATGATCGCTCCTGGATTCCCCCCGCTGAATTCCAGAACTTTGTCGAGGAACTCGCTGATGTTTGTGCCTGAGAGGCTAGAGCGCTTGATCCGGTCCCGAGCAAATTGCTCGGCGGTTGAGCCGTCAAAATTGCGGATTTCACACTTCTGCGAACGGTCGCCATAAAGCGGCTGGAGAAAACCGGTGTCTTCCATATGGCTGGAACGCGCGACCGCACTCACCGGCGTGGATCCCCATCCCATGGCTTCTCGAACCGCCGACGCAAATGAGTACGACGGCCGCTTGAGATGGTCGAGCACAATCGAGTATTCGCCCTCCCGCAATGCGTCCATCACAATCCCTTTCAACGAAACCGCGGACTTTGTTGTAATTGCATCCTTGTCGCGAAAGGCTTTGGAGGCACGCGGACTCTGCGATCGCAGCAGACTACGGGCAAGACTGCGAAACATCACGTTGGTTGTCGCCGAGTCTTCGCAATAGAGTACCGACCGAAACTCGGGTAGCACACTACGGAGCAGCAGTGTTTTGCCAACTCCCGATGGTCCGTAGAGGAGAAACGGGCGCCTCTTCGCCAAGAGCTGGTCGATTCGCTGGCGTTCCTCCGTACGATCAAAGATGTATTCCGCCATCATGCGTTCCGTTCTCCATGACTACTTTGGGACGCGTGTTGACCTTTCCGCCTTACCGCAAGCAGCAATCGCAGAACATGATCTCTAGCCCGAATCGAAGCAGACGCGGCCTCCCACCGCTCGATCCCTTCGTTGAGAGAGGGCAGGGCAACGTCCAGATGGTTTTCGAGCCATCCTTGAATCTCCCCTTGCAGAAGCCAATCTGATGTCGGCAACACCTCGAATAGACGCTTAACTGCAAGTTCCTTGTTTGGCCGATCCGCAACAGCGCGAGCAATCGCGCCTGCTCTTGCCGCGATCTCGGGGTCGCTATCATGGAGCAAGGCAGCGACCTGGCACCAGTCTTCCTTGAACAACTTCAGGCATTCAAGGAGACGCAAAGCGCACCTGCCCCGCAACGCGGATCCACATCGTATCCAATGGAATGATCGTGATTCCCGCGCACGACGACCGTGCTGTTTGCTTCGACGAAATCAGCCACGGCGTCCGGTTCTGGTCCGTAGTTCACCAGGTCACCCAATACCCAAAGTTCGTCGTAACCATCCGGCAGTGATCGCAACGCTTCGTAGTTCCCGTAGAGGTCAGAGATAATCGCGATCTTCATGACGCTTCTTTTCTGGTTCGAGAACCGCAGGGATTTGGACCAACGAAAAACTGCATGGCCCGCGGCACAGAATCCTGCTCGCGCCCCGGAGGTTCATTGCGAAATTGGTAATCACGCTTGCGAATGAACTCTCGCAAGTCGGCCACCAGGTCCCTGAGTTGTGCCTCAAGTTGGGAAAACAATTCGTCGCGCTTGCGAGGGTCCTTCCATATCTGAAGAGACAGTTCGCCGTGCCGAATGCAAAGCCCATGCGCGGCCAAGGGCTTGTGAAACTCCTCCTCGTCGACAAGTTCTTCGAGAACCTGTGCCAGGAACTGTTCCTTTTCTTGATTGTCTTGGCAGAACATGCAGTCGTGTCCCGGCACGAATGGGGTCTTCTCCCGGCGTCCGAGTAGTGAGGATCGCGGATTTGGCTGGGTTCCATTTGCGCTGGCTAGCCCTGAACCAGCCAATCGTGCGAGATCATCACAAAGGATCGCGATCCCGAAGCCGCCAGTTTGCCAGGCGTATTCCTCGATTGCCTTGGCCAGCCAGAAGTGGTGGAGACAGAACCCGCCTCCATCTAAGAACTTTTCCCGCACCGAAGGAAACAACATGCCTTCGTGCAGGAAGGAGTGGATTCCCTTGCGCTCAGCGGCGAGTACTGCGTTGCAAATCGCGCAACCACCCAGCGCAAACGCTTTGGCGAAAGTGCTACGCGTGAACCATAGGCCCTGTCCTGGGCCAGACTGCTTTTCGAGCTCTTTGCTCCGCTTCAAGGGGCGTACCCGTGTTGATCGCGATTGAGGTCAGGCCGTCCAGATTGAAGCCGAACTCCAAGAGATCGCTTATTTTTGCGGAACCTTT
>CAWDZV010000002.1:0-22671 GCA_963806985.1 uncultured Acidobacteriaceae bacterium | reverse complement strand
TGTTCAGGAAGCAGCCGGAGGAAGAAAACCGCGAATAGCGGTTGAAGAAGAAATCGCGACGACGGTGCACGGTCGAGGAAAGGGAAAAAACTTCAGCCGCCGGGGCGGCGTGGAATAGCGGTGGAGACCAGAGAAGCGTCGACGGCGTCCGCGAGATGGACCGCGTGCCAGCCAGCGAGGCGAAGGTTCCCAGGCGTGACGGGCCATGGGGCGAAACATCCGAAGTAAAAGTAGAGGATGTTCTCGTTTCCGCGCGCCGAGAAGAATGCCTTCCTGACCAAAAGCGCAGCCAGCCGAAGTGACCGCGCCCCTGGCTTCCGGCGGAATGCCTGCCAGAAGAGTGGCCGCCGCCAAAGTGCCCGCCCCCGAAGTGGCCACCGCCGGAGTGGCCGCCTCCGCCGCCTCCGTGTTGCGCCTCTGCCGGGACGAGGAGACATATCACCCACAGCAAGATCGGTAGGATGCGCGGCGACCGCATCAGGAAGGCGGTTCGCATGGCCATGGCCCTCCCGTCCCCAGGGAATCCGCCTGTATTTTACTCCGGTTTCGGGTGCGCTGAAGTCCAGATTTAATCCCCGGCATTGTTAACACGCCGAAAAGATAAAGATGAAGACCTGCGGGCAACCAAAAACCGCGGTGAAACCATCCATCGTCTTATCCGCACACAGGCTGGATTCATGCTTCGAGTTTCGAAGATAGAGGCGGCGGGCAGGAGAGCTGTTTCTTGCCGGGCTGCGTTTGTTTGTGCCGTTGTGTTTGCGCTGCTGTGCGCGCGCGGAGTGCGGATACCTCACGTTCCACATCTGCCGGCATCCCACCCGACGATTTGCAGCGTCCATCAAGAACGTGGGCAGTGCTTCGATGATAATGGCGGGAAAGCCTGGGCTGTTTCTGCGCGAACGTTCGCGCTTGTGTCCCCCGCTAGCCGGTACAGGTCTCTCACGTTAGGGACTGTTTCATCGCCAAGGTTTCTGCTAAAGGGATTTCACTATAACCGTCCGCCTCCCTCCTGCTAGAACACCCAACCCATCAATTCAAGAGTCCGCGAAAGCCAATGCTTTGGTTGCATAACCCGCTGCAGTGCGGGGAGCGGTCCAGGCGTCGACTATTCAGGGACCAGTCAATTATGGCTCGATCACCCGTCGAGATTTCAGCAGACGGGTTTGGAACACGAGACAGGAGAATGGAATCTATGATTTCCTTGAAACTGACACGTCTTATCGAAGAACACACAAGCGAATTGTCGGACGAGATTGTGGTGAAATTGCATAGTGATCCAAGAACGCAAAGCCTGCGAAGAATACCTGCCCTGGAGTTGCGTAAGCGAATCCAGGAAACGCTGTGCCAATTTCATGCATGGCTGCTGACCAGCACAGACCACCAGGTACAAGAACATTATCGGGAGCTTGGGAGGCATCATGCGGCGCAGAACGTGGCGCTCCCGGACCTCTGCTGGGCCATTGTATTGATCAAGGAACATCTGTGGGACTTCGTGCAACAGCAGGCGCTGCACACGACTTCGGTAGAGATTCACGCCGAACTCGAACTCATACGATTACTCGACCTGTTCTTCGACGGCGCGATTTGCCATGTCGCGGAAGGATACGAACAGGTGCGAAGTGAGAGGATAGGAGCAGAGCAGCCGTCAGGGGAGCCAAGGATCCCGCTAATTCCGAGTCGGCCAAAGTGGCTCCGTTCGCCACGAGGCAGCGGCGCCGCACCCGGAAACGGTTGATCGACACGAATCGGGCCGACCCGACGAATGTGTCTCGTAAACTTTGGCCAGATAGCCGCCGCTTTTCTGCAGTCGCCATGCGTAGACTGCAATGGCGAGTCTTATGCAACGGACTTCGACGGCTTTATGCTGGCGTCGGGTATAGGACTTCAGCGACGGAGTGCGCTACGCTTTCATGATGCACGGAACTCACTCTGAGCACGAGTCGAACCTCAACGGCCACAGATTCTTTTTGCTCTTCCTGCTTCTGCTGGGGACACTGATCTTGCATCCGTATGCCGAGTCCAGCCGCTTCGGTTTCTACGCATTTCGCGTGGTTGGAACCGCCGCCACGCTGATTAGCGTGTACGCCGCAAAAATCCACCGCGGGCTGCTCGTCCTTGCCCTCATACTCGCGGTTCCAACTCTATTTCAACGCATCCTGCTTCCCAAGATCAGTGCGAGTTCGTTTTCGATATTCAACATGGTCCTTAGCTTTATTTTCGACATTCTTATTATCGTGGTTATTTTCCGCCACGTGTTCGCCAGGGAACAGACCAATTCGGAAACCATCTTTGGAGCGCTATGTATCTATCTGCTGGTGGGGTTAAGTTTTGCCAGTGCGTATGGCATGGTAGCCACCTTCGAACCGAAGGCCTTTTATCTCGATCCGCGAACCAACCTTCACATCACTCCCGACCGCTTCGATTTCATTTATTACAGTTTCGCCACCATGACCTCGCTCGGCGCTTCTGGAATGACCCCGGTCTCGTCCCAAGCACGTTCCATCTCAGTTCTTGAAGCTATCCTCGGGGTCCTGTACCTTGCGGTGCTGATTGCGCGACTGATGGGGGCTTACCGCCCCAACCCGAACCTATGAGCATCGTCTCTAGCTGGCCGGCGGCAGGAAGTCGAAGTGCTCCGTGAAGACCTGTTCGATTCCGATCGCAGAATCGTTCGATGGCATTGCAGCAATAGACAACCTCATAGAAACCCAAGTGCAACCTAATAGCCGACAGAGCCACCGCTTTCGTCAGCTTTGCGGGAGCTTCTTTAAAAGGCGGATCTTCAGTGGATCGACAGCTGCGAGGTAGCAGGCACAAACTATCAGGATGATTAACACTAATCGCAGATGGATTGCCTCCATGAGAATGCCGCGCGCAGCCAGCACACTCACGACCGCGATATCGGCAACTGAACTTAGAAGCAGCCATTTGCCGGGCCGCGACTTCCAAAAATGCTGGCGTTGGCGAACCAGATAAACGGTGCCTTGTCCGGTAAACACCAGGGTCACGAAGACCAGGGTTTGCAACTGGGGCAGTGGCAATTGGAGCCAGAAGCGGCCAGCCAGGAAGATCCCGAAAGACAACACCAGAACCAGACCACCCAGCACGAAAGCGGTCAGGACCAGCGAACGGATGTGCCAGCGATCCGGCTGCGGCGAATAGGACACGGTGTCTGTAGCAATCGACATGGTCACGAAATCATTGGTGAACAAGAGGAGAACGATAAGCAGTGGCGTGATGATGAGGCTCCTGGTTAGCATTACACCTGCACTCAGGAAGAAGGCAATCTCGACTGTCTTGATGATCTTGTTCAGGGTGTACGTCAGCATGCGCTGATAGATGCGGCGGCTGGTCTTGACCGCGGCAAGAATATCGCTAAGCCCGGGATTGGTAAGAACCAGACTGGCAGCAGCTTTCGCGACATCCGTGGCATTTGCGACGGCGATTCCGACCTCGGCCTGCTTCAAGGCGGGAGCATCGTTTACGCCATCTCCGGTCATGCCCGTCACCATGCCGGCTTTCTGTAGCGCCCGGACCAGGTGGAACTTATCTTCCGGGTAAACTCCGGCGAAGACGTCGCTTTGGAGCACCTCATCGGCCGACTCATTTTTCAAAGCTTTGGGTTCGACAGCACGATCGCCGATGCCGACGCGGCGGGCGACGGCGCGCGCAGTGGATAAGCCGTCACCGGTGATCATCATCACGCGCACTCCCAGATCCTGCAGACTCTGGATGACTTTCTTCGAGTCCTCTCGCGGGGGATCTTCTAAAGCAAGCAACCCCACGAACTGCACGTGATCGTCGGGACCGGCGGCGATGGCAAGCACGCGGCATCCTTGCTCAGCCAACCTCTCCACGTCTGCCGAATAATCGGGCGCTCCTTTGACCCTGGCGGCGACTGCGTCCGGCGCGCCCTTGGTGGCGCGAAGCCTTTCACCACCTCGGCTGAGGATTGCCTCAGAGAGCTTGGTTGCGGGCTCGAAAGGGATCAATTCGAGTCTTTGCCATCCCGCGAGATCAACGTTATGGGACCGGGCTGCCGTCAGAACGGCCAGGTCAATCGGATCCTGGCTGGCTTCATCGCTCGCCAGCATTGCAAATCGCAAGAGGTCGCTCTCCGCGTAGAAGGCATAGGGTTGCAACGCGGTGACTGCCAGCCGGTTTTGAGTAATCGTGCCGGTTTTATCGCTGCACAGCACTTCCATGGCGGCGGCCTCTTCAATGGCGGAAAGACGCGTCACTAGTACGCCATTAGCGGCGAGTTCCAGAGAACCAAGCGCAGTCGCCAGAGTAAAGGTGGCGGGCAGCGCCACCGGAACCGAGGCGACCAGCAACATGAGGGCGAAGGGCAGCATCTCCACCATTGGCAAGTGCGCAAACCAGGAATAGACCAGGACGACGAGAACAAGAACGCCGTCGAGCATCACCAAGTATTTGACGATGGTGAAAATGATGGTCTGGAGATGACTCACGGTCTTAGCGGTTCGGACTAACTCCGCCGTCTTGCCGAAGTATGTCCGCCCGCCGGTCGCGATCACTTCGCCGCTCGCTTCCCCGCGAATCACCACCGATCCGGCGAACGCCGTACGATCTGGAGCGGCTTCGATGGGTAGAGATTCGCCGGTGAGGGTAGATTGATCGAGCAAGATATGTCCGTCGGCAAGCCGCACATCGGCCGGAACCAGGTCTCCCATGCGCACGTGAATGAAGTCGCCGGGCACCAATTCCTCGGCCGCAACCGACTGCCACTGACCATCGCGCTTCACACGGGCTTTTACCGGCAGGCGTTTGCGAAGCAGAGCAAGTGCGTTCTGCGCCCGGTTTTCCTGTACCAGACCCAGGCCGGCATTGAAGACGACAAGAACACCGATGATCAGAGCTTCGGGACGCTTGCCCAAAATGATTTCCAATACGATCGTGGCCTCAAGCATCCAAGGGACTGGAGCCCAGAACTTCTGAGCAATTGCAAGAAACGGATGGGACTTGGCCTCACGAACAGAATTTGGACCGTACTTCGCCAAACGTGCACTGGCTTCGTCGCGGGTGAGACCGCGAGCCGGAAGGCCTGCCAGCGGCTCCAGATTTTCAGTGCTCATTCTCTTCCGTTCACGCAGGCTCGGGACAGACGCGCAACAACTCGCTCAACAAATCGTCAAGCGCTAACAAGATTCTCATAGTTTACGTGGACCCGACTCGCATTCAGAGTGCCGCATATGCTGGTTTATCTGGCGGGTGCGTCTCGTCTCTTTGGACTAACTTCGTGGCGATCGAAAGATCAACTTCCCCACCATTCTAGTGCGATGTTAACTCGCTCTAGCCACGATGGGGCGCCGTAACGATCAACGAGAACATCGTGGCTGCCGAGACGCCGACCGGGATCGGCCGCGCCGCCGCGCTTCAGCAAAACGATGGCTTGGTCAATGTCAGACCGCATGCGGCTCGTGAGTTCTGTCTGGATCCTATATGCATGTATAATTATATAGTGAAGAGCGGACTTTTTATCCCTCCCGAAGGCAGATGGTAATCCACGAAAAGATGCTCGCATTGGTTGCACGACGATTTCAGATTCTCGGCGAGCCTTGCCGCCTCCGTATCCTGCAGAGTCTTCAAGGCGGAGCCAGGACGGTGAACCAGATTGTGAGTGAGTTAGATGGGAATCAACCCAACATATCGAAACACCTTCAAATTCTCTTCGACGCCGGACTCGTGGGGCGGGAGCGTTGCGGCAACAGGGTTTTATACTGCATCGCGGATCCGGTGGTGTTCAAGATGTGCGAACTGGTGTGCCGCAGCACGGCGCACCAAGCCGCTCAAGTGCACAAATACGCGGTCGCGACGCGGAGGAACGGAATCCGTACCCAAATGAACCGCAAATCCAAGAGTGTTTTGCGGGGAGCAAGCTAAAAATGCCCGACTGGATATGGATCGCCGGTTTTGTCGTTGCCTACTTGTTGTTGACCCAGTGGCTGCTGCCCAAGCTAGGTATACCGACTTGACGCACCAACTCCTGTTCTGTCGAGTCTCGACGGAGTGAGCAGCCAGGCAACGAAAATAAAGATTAAGCCTATTCTGGGCGACCTGATTTTTAAGGCAGGACGCGCTTAGACGTGAGGATCCCAAATCGCAGAACTGATAATGCCTTGCGGGCCGGGCGATCACGCCGGATAATGCCCAAGGAGTTCAAATGAAGCGTCTGTCGCTGTCGCTATCGCTATCTATGCCTCAATCTCCATCCATGAAACGCGCAGTTGCCCTTATTTTTGTCGGGATGGCGGCGGCAGGCCTGGCAGTATCGGTTTTGGCCGTTCGCGCGAATTCACAAACCCGTTTGGGCGGCACGACCGGAGCGATGTTTCGCGCTTATCAGGCGACACTTTTATCCAGCACTCGACTCATCAACCCGGAAGAACTGGTAAAGATCCTCCAGTCTTCCAAAGGGGAAAGGCCGCTCATGATCGATGTGGGGTCCCACGTCCTTTACGAGGAGGCGCACATCCCTGGTTCCGAATACATTGGCCCTGCTTCCAGCGAGGGCGGCATACAGCAACTGCGTAGACGCGTGGAGCCTCTGCCGCGAAACAAGTTCATCGTTCTCTATTGCGGATGTTGCCCGTGGAGCCATTGTCCGAACGTGAAGCCTGCCGCCGACGCATTGCAGGCACTTGGTTTTACCAATGCGAAGGTACTTTATATCGCCGATAATTTCGGCGTGAACTGGGTGGATAAGGGCTATCCAGTTGCCAAAGGAGACTAAGAATCGAACTCTTCCGATTGGGGTTGGAATATTGAAGAAATGGATTCTCCGCAGCTTGGCGTTGCTCGTGGCGGTAGCGGGACTCTATTTCGCGATTTGTCATCGTGGCGTCGTCGGCACGAGGAGCACGGGCATCCGCGAAAACTCCGTGGCCCCCGATTTCTCTCTTCCGGATTTAGCGGGACGAAGAGTCGATCTCTCATCCTATCGGGGCAAGGTCGTTCTTCTGGATTTCTGGGCGACCTGGTGCGATCCGTGCCGGGACGAGATTCCACATTTCGTCGAACTCCAAAATAAGTACGGCGAGCAAGGCTTGCAGATCATCGGCGTTTCCATGGATGATGGGCCGGAAGCTGTACGCGACTTCTATCAGCGCTTCAAAATGAATTACCCGGTTGTGATGGGCAATGCAAAGACGGGCGAACTCTACGGTGGAGTTCTCGGATTGCCGCTCGCTTTCGTGATCCGCCGGGATGGCCGGATCGCCGAGAAGCATATTGGCGTAACCGACATCTCAGTCTTTGAAAAGGAGATTGTGAACTCACTGGGGAGTAAAGCTGGTTCCAGTTAGCCAGGCTCATAGATGGGACTACCACCGTTTTAGTTCTCCGCAGCGAGTCTTTATTGGCCGGGCTGTACTGGCTAGCTGCCGGGCCTTGAGTTAGCAAGAAACGGGCGGTCTGGGCAGAACCGGATCGCCCATTTCTTTGCCACTGCCGTGCTCACCTCCGAGAACCGAAACCGCGCTTAGGACTGCGGCTTCGCATTACTGCCCAAGTGTCTTATTGTTCAGCCGCAACAGCATTCCGCCGCCGGCCTGCACATTGAAATCTCCGTGGTCTGATGCCAGGGTGATCTCGCCAACTGGATTGGTACGTCCAGCATGGGTTATGGCTAAGTCCGGGAAGCCGTACGTGCCACATGCATCCGAGGAAAACACCCACAGTGCCTGTAGACGATCATCGTACTGGCCCTCGTTCTCGCCCCGGCACTTCGTACCCGGCTCGCCAGAAACATGCACCAGCACGCCGTTGGAGGTTGGTTCACCCACAGACCGTAGTCCGTTTGCGACCGGGCCCCCGCCGCGGTACACGACCTCGCCTCCGATCTGATCGGTGGTCCAAGCATTCTCTGGCGTTCCGCGATCAGGGCCAGTATCGGGAATCTGTGCTTGCTCCACGGCCATCATTGATGCCAGCGCCCTCAAATTGGCGGTAAGCGGTATCTGCCGCCCGGAATCCAAGAGCGTGTCGAATCGTATGGACACCTGCGCGCCTGATCCAGCAATCGCACGCTTCACCTCCACCACATGACCGATCACCTTGGCGCCAGCATGAATCTTCGATCCTGACGGCAACGGAACATCCTGTGCAACTCGCCCGGTAATGACCTGTCCAGTTTTTACCTTGCGTGAATTCAGCGAAGAGTTCAAGCGAACAGGCAGGATGGTACCGGCGGGAATTGCGCTTTGACCGAACAACTGCGTTGCGAATACAAATAGACCGATGCATAGTATGCGTTTCATTGAAGTCACCTCTCAAGAATTACGTCATATCTCGTCGCCTCGTAAACGAACTTCCTAGCACCCGCTTTCTTTACCGTTTTTCGCCCACCTTTGGCCTAGGGACCTTTCTTCCTGATGGTCACTTGAAAACAGCGTCCTTGTCGAGGAAGTAGACGGCCTCGATCCCGAGGTGCAATAGCGCGTCTTCAATCTGCGCATCAAATCGTTCGATGTTATCGCCGCAGGAAAAGACCACCGTGCTCTCGGGTGGAAGCCATTTCAACAGGTTGTGTAAGTCACTGGTGGACGTCACCAGCATTTCGGGAAAGCTTTCTTGCGCTGCATTTCGTTCGCTATCATCACTTAGATCAAAAACGATCAGATTCCCGGAACATTCCATCCAGTTCCTGAGCAATAAACTGGGGATGGATACGTAGTCGATCTCGCTTTTCGATGATGAGGATGATGGATGAGTACACGCCGCGCGGACGTCGTTTTTGCCACGCGATGTGCTCCATATCAACACCGCAGAAGCGTAGATCGTATAAACCATCAAGGCCGTTTCCATGGTGCTCCGGTTCCGTGCGGGACAGCGCTCGTAGCTCGTCTCGTCCCTCTCATGCCGATAAATATGCGCCTGGGTCGTTGAATTGGTCTCTTTGGCCTTTAGGCCAAGAATAGAGCCGGGCGACGTCCACCACGATCTGGCCATCCGGGGCCGTCGCGAGGCGGGCACGATCCATGGGGCGTGGTGCCGGCCCTTCAAAGTTGATCCCTTCGCTGTCATAGCCACTGCCGTGGCAAGGACACTTGAATTTGTTTTCCGCTGGTTTCCAATCGGGTGTACAGCCGAGGTGGGTGCAGCGGGCGTAAATTATGAACAAACGATCGGGGGTCCGGTCGACCCAGATGCGGTATTTCTGCAGCCACTTCTCGTCAATGCCCAGCCCATAGTCGGAGGGATACCCGATCTTGAAAACGGTGGCGGGCTCGAACAAAACTCGCGGCAAAAAGAATCTGAAAAACGCGATGAACCAGCTTGCCAGGAACCCCGCTACGCAACTCCAGACCAGCCGTCGCCGTCGCCGGTCGAGTTTCGTATCCTTCGGTCCGAGAGATGGGATTCCCCCTCCCGGCGCCGCCTTGGAAGTTCCCACCGCCGGGCTTCCGACGTAGCGTGTGGCGTCCAACTTAGACGCAACTGAGGCGGCAGAACTGCCACTCTGCGTCGCCGTCAGGGTCGCCTCACCCTTCGTCTTCTCCGATTCGCCAATCATTTCGCCGGGCATTTCAACCTCACTTCAAAGATGGCTAATCGCAGTTCGGCATGGGCGACATATCATCCGACGAACTGCACTCATGCCTGCGTAACACTCGCTGGTGGGACACGACCCAGATTCCATTTGCATTCGCGATGTAAATCAGGTTCCGACCGGTGTCTGGCAAAATACTGGTGACCCCGTCAAAGGTCTGAGCAGTACGGGGATGGGCCGGGTCGCTTACGTCGAGCACGCGAACCAACTCAGAGACGGTATTGCTTCCGGCTCTGGCCCGTGCCGAGATTCCAGCTACGCGGGAATTGCCCATGGCTGAATGGTCAGGCGTTTCCGAGATAGCGAGTCCCGAACCCACCGCGGTCAAGGTCCCCTGCGGGACGCGGTCGACCACCTTCGGCCGGTCGGGCTTCGTGATGTCAATCACCGTGAACCCTTGCTGCCAAGGTTGTTGCACGTACAGGTACTCCTTTCTGCCCTCTTGCTGCAGGAACATCTGTCGCACTCCGCCGGACAATGGCACATGCCCGATCACTTTTGCCTGCAAATAAGAGGGATAAAAGTCGGAGGTAGTGGCGGCGGCACGCGGAGCAAAACAAAGTGTAGCGAAGGCCAGCACTGCACAGGAAAAACTTCGTGCTATACAAGTCGTTCTCATGGTATTCCTCCTGTCGTAAGTCTCTATGTGGGCTGTAAGGGCCTCAGCCCGCTTTCCATAAACTGACCTGCCGATCAGCCCAATCAGATCTGTTTCCCAACTGCTCCTCCTGCTCAAAGCCCTGTTGGCAGCGAAGGCAGTAAGGAGTCCACGGCAGAGCATCAAGCCGCCGAGGGTCGATGTCGTCGCCACAAGCTGTGCACGCCCCAAAATTGGACTGTTGAATTCGAGCCAGCGCAGCCTCGATCATGCGCACCATGAATCGCCGCCCGCCACCTTGTTGGAATAGGGCTTCCTTGGAAACGCTCATGACGCAACGGTCCGCCGCGTCCGAAGGAGAATCAGGGTCGATGTTTCGTGTTTCGTCTCCCAATCGATCGAGAGATTTGATCGTTTCCTCCAGCTGGATCTTGAGAATGCGCTCGAACCGCTGGATTTCTGAGGTGTTCATCGTGGTTGCGCCCCACGGTTGTTGTTGTGTCATACTTCCAAGTCTCCTAGTTCATCTCCTACGCGCTCCGCATTTCGCAGGTAAGCATCGAAGAAGCGCAGCATGAAGGGAGTTTGACTGCCAATTCCATCGAACAGCAGCACAGGAATATCTGGCCGTATTGCTTTCAGTTGCGCGCGCAACTCGGTGCCGGCTGCATCCTGCAAGTTGTATTCCAGGAGCACTCCGTCGACGGCCTGGCTGGTAAGAAAATCGATGGCTTGGCCGCCGTTGCTTGCAGGTAGCACTTCGTAACCAATCCCCTCGAGCATGCATGTCAGCGTGGCCATGTACTCGGACTGGTCCTCGATGCACAGAATTGTCATTCCGCTCATTTGTATCCCTCCCATGTGGGTTCCATGTGGTCGTTTTCTCGCAACCGGTGGATGGCCGCGAGAGCCGAAACGTACGCTTTTAATGCTTTAGTGGAAACGGATTAGGTGGTCGGAGGCGGGCGATTGAAGTGGAAGCCTTTAGTTTGAAGAGTGGAGGGGAACCGTGGTGCTAATGTCAGGTGCGCCGATTCGGCGCTGGGAGGATACGACACAAAAATGGCAGCAGGAGCGCTCCACTGTGTGCCGCTGTTGTCGAAGCGAGGTCTCTGATCGTGGTGAGTATCGGCGCTGATTGCAGAGGCAAGAGCTGTCCCATGCGGAAAACTCGGCGGAACCCCCCGCGCGGCGAAGATAGCGACGAGGGCTACAGAAACAAGCAATGCTCGAATCATGCCCGTTCCTCGAATATGCGGCGCCGGCGGCATCTGCTTCACCTTACTTAATAATAGTGATGCTCATACAAAGGCTTTGGTTACCCAATGTTTCTTACTCGCGATCCGTCTTCTTGCAGTGACATAATTTGTCTTCTGCTGAGAAAGTCACGGCTGGAAGATGCACGAGCTTCTTATCGACATTTTCGCTGAAGTAATCTGCGTAGCCAACGATAATTGCTGTCAAAGCATCCTTTGCTATTAGCAGGCTCGCTACTGGCAGTCTCGTACGAGGAAATATGTCCCGCTGGCTTGTCTTTGGTGTCATCTTTTTTCTGGCGGCGATGACTAATGCGTGGCCGCAGAACCTGCCGTTTCAAATCAGGGTATTGCGCGCAGAAAGCCGCGAGTTCCAGGCTCCGCCGATTGATCCGCCAAACTGCGATTGGAAAGACATCTCTGCTTATTGCTACAACTCAAGCCCGGAAACTTACATCGAGAACACGATGGTGGTCCAGAAAAGCGACGGTACTTCGCTCGAAGTCGCATGTACCGTTTATAACCGCTGGTCGCATTGCGCCAGCTTGCCCATCGACCAGAGCTTTCAGGCACGGACCGAAAAACGAGGTTTAGAGATCCGTTACATGGATCGGTACGGCAAGATGCGCAAACAGTTTTATGAAATTCTAAGGCAGGGCGGAAAAGCGGCTTCGTGAACGGTACAGCTCGCCGAATTTTGCGCAATACCAATAAAGTATCCCGGTAAGTGAGACTGTGAGCATGGCGAAAAGCCAAGACTCGCAATCGGTCTCTCGGGTGATCGTCCCCTATTTCCGTCGATTCCTCAAGTCGAGTGTCTTACATCTGAGAAGAATCCTTTAATATAAGAGGCTGCCGACGGTTCAGTGGTACTGCTGGAAGCCGCGTGTTTTAGCTCCATAATTCTGTCACCCCCTAACGGCAACGTGAAAATGTCACTCCATGAGAGGAAGGACATACGCGTTGAGTCAGAAGGAACTGCAACGAGTGAGCGTAATTTCCAGTTGCGTTAAAGGAGACATGGCGTGCGCCAAAACATCATTCATCTGGCCCGCACCACCTATGCCGGATTCAACGATCACCACCTCTGCGAAAAACTGTGCGAGGTCGAGGGCCTCCCGCTCAGCCGCGAAACTCTCCGTCGTCTCTTGCGCCAGGCGGGCATCGGTTCTCCCCGAAAACGACGCGCTCCCGCTCATCGCCAGCGCCGTCTGCGATCCGCTCGCGAAGGCGAACTGGTGCAACTCGATGGCTCGCCCCATGATTGGCTCGAAGGTCGCGGCCCTCGTCTCACCGCCCTCGGCCTGCAGGACGATGCCACCGGGAAAATCCTCTCCGCTCAGTTCTTTCCTTCCGAAACCGCACATGGCTATCTCAGCCTGCTGCGCCAGTTGCTGCGCCGCCACGGCACCCCGCTCGCCTTCTACGGCGATCACAGCGGCATCTTCGTGCGCCACGACGACTTCTGGACCGTCGAAGAAGAACTCGCCGGCAAACGCCAGCCCACCCAGTTCGGCCGTGCCCTCGATCAACTCGGCATCACTTTCATCGCCGCCCGTAGTCCGCAAGCCAAAGGCCGCGTCGAACGCCTCTGGGGCGTGCTTCAGGATCGCTTGTGCAGTGAACTCCGCCTGGCTCACGCCCGCGATCTGGACTCCGCCAACGCCGTCTTGCGCCTTTTCCTCGCCGACTACAATCGCCGCTTCGCCCGCCGCCCGCGCGAAACCCAAACCGCCTGGCGTCCCGCGCCGGAACATCTCGATCGCATCTGCTGCTTCGTCCACCAGCGCGTGGTCAGCAACGACAACATCGTGCAGTGGGAGGGCCAGCGCTTTCAAATCCCCCAACAAGGCCAACGCTTCAGCTTTGCCGGAGCCAAAGTCCATCTCTATCAAGCTCTCGACGGGCGCGTCTCGCTCTACTACGGCGACACCCGCCTGCAACACACCCTGGCTTCGCCAGGGTGACATTTTCACGTTGCCATTGAGGTGACAAAATCACGTTGCTACAACAACTGCTGGAAGCCGCGGCAAAATTTTCTACTTCATTTCCTACTTCAATGGACAGAAGAACATTCTTAAAGCGATCAGGAATGGCGGCGCTGGGTCCGCTGTGGGCGCGCGAGCTATGGGGAGCGGCCAAGCCTCTTGCGCGTGATGCGGGAACTGCGGATCTGCGGAATGCGACGCGGGTTGGTGCGGGGATTCGGCGGCGCCGGCCGTCGGATGGGAATTGGCCTTCGAAGGCAGCGTGGAAGCGGCTGAATGATGAGGTCGACGGGAATTTGATTTCCGTGGAATTTCCGATCGAGGCTTGCGTCAATGATGCGGGAAGCGCGGGCTGCCAGAATCTGCTCGACAATATTCACAATCCCTATTACATCGGGGACCAACCGGGCTTGACCGAAACGTTGGGATGGGTGGACGCGTGGGTGAGCAAACCCAGCGTTTATGCTGTGGCGGCAAGCAATGCAGATCACATTGCGGCGGCGGTGAACTTCGCAAGGGAAAACGATTTGCGGCTGGTGGTGAAGGGCGGCGGGCACAGTTATCAGGGAACCTCGAACGCGGCGGATTCGCTGCTGGTGTGGACGCGGCACATGCACGACATCACCATGCATGAAACATTTGTTCCACAGGGATGCAAGGGCAAGCATGCAGCACAACGCGCGGTGACGGTTGGTTCCGGTGCGATATGGATGCAAGCGTACGACGCGGTTACGACAAAAGGCGGCGCGTATGTGCAAGGCGGCGGCTGCACTACGGTGGGCGTGGCGGGCCTGGTTCAGAGTGGAGGCTTCGGAAGTTTTTCGAAGCATTATGGAACCGCGGCGGCGGGATTGTTGGAGGCGGAAGTGGTTACCGCGGATGGGAAAGTGCGCATCGCGAATGCATGTACGAACTCAGATTTGTTTTGGGCGCTGAAGGGCGGAGGAGGAGGAACATTTGGCGCAGTGAGCAAGGTGACGCTGCGCGTACGGGAACTGCCGGAATTTTGGGGTGCCGCGATCCTTACGGTGAAAGCCTCGTCGGATGAGGCGTTTCGGCGTTTGCTGCGGTATTTCGTCGACTTCTATCGAGAGCATCTTTTCAACGATCACTGGGGCGAGCATGCGAGCATTGCTGGCGGCAATGTGCTCGAGTTGTTGATGGTGTGCCACGATTTGAGCACGGAAGAAGTAAAAAAGATATGGCAACCCTTTCTGGATTGGGTGGCGCGCTCGCCGGGCGCTTACACAATCGAGAGGCAACCGATTCTAGCCAGTATGCCGGCCCGGCATTGGTGGGACGTGGAGTGGAGGAAGCAGAACCATCAATCCGTTTTTAATTTGGACCGCCGGCCGGGAGCGAGTTCAAACAACGCGTGGTGGACGGGAGATGGGGGGCAAGTGGCGTGGTTCCTTTATGGATACGAATCGTTGTGGATGCCGGCGTCTCTGCTCGAAGATGATTCGCGGGAGCGGCTGGCGCAGGCGCTGTTTGCCGGTTCGCGCCACAAAGATATCGAGTTGCATTTCAACAAAGGGCTGGCAGGAGGGCCGCGCGAGGCGATCGAGACGACGCGCGATACAGCGATGAACCCCGCAGTGGTGAATGCATTTGCGCTCGCCATCGTAGGCGACGCCGGCGGCGGATACCCCGGAGTGCGCGGCCATGAGCCGGATGTTGAGGCCGGACGAAAAGCTCGGCAAGAGATCCTCAAGTGCGTAAATGAGTTGCGCGCGATCGTGCCGGATGATGGAGCGTACGTTTCGGAGAGTGATTTTTTTCAGCAGAACTGGCAGCAAGCGTATTGGGGAAGCAATTATGCGCGCCTGGCATCGGTGAAAAAGAAATACGATCCGACAGGATTATTCGTTGTGCATAACGGCGTGGGCTCGGAAGAGTGGAGCGAGGACGGGTTCGTGAGGAAAGCTAAGAGTTAGCAGTCGAAGACTCTGGGAGGTTTCTCGACCTCACAGTCTCTGGTCCTATGCTTCTTCATCGACTTTCTGTTCGCGGGGTGGTGAGATCGCAGGTCAGCAAAACATCTCCTGGCGATGCCGCGCGCACCCCGCGAAGCACTCGTGCAACTCCGGTTGTGAAAAGAGCCGGCTGGTCGAAAGCGGCCAAGTGGTCGGGTTCGCCCTTCTCTAGCTCGCCTTCGCCTCATCGTCGCGCCTTCGCGCGGCGGCTCCCTGAGGGTCAGTGATTATATCCACCCACTTTGGGTCAGGCGAGGCCTGAGCGTCGTAGTTGTCGTGCCAATTCCACCACTTGTACGGCGCTGTCTGGGGATAACCCTCTGGAGAGTCCTCCCAAGTTTCCTGACGGCCGAGCGGCGTGATGTCCAGGTAGCTCCAGGTGCTGCCCATCGCCTCGTCACCGCGGTTGTTGATGAAGTATGTGCGGAACACCTTGTCGCCATCGCGGAAGAAAACATTGTGGCCGTGCCATTCGTCGACGCCGAAGTCTTTGTCGAAGCTGTCGGTCATGGTGTACCAGGGCATCTCCCAGCCCATCCGCGCCTTCAGGCGCGCGATGTCTGCCTGGGGCGCGCGTGAGGCGTAGACGAGAGTGGTGTCGCGAGCATTGAGGTGGGCCAGGTGCGCGACCTGGTCGGCGCCCAGGGAGCAGCCGCGGCAGGCGTGCTCGGGCCAGCCGAAGACTCCGGGCTCGAAGAAGGCGCGATAGAGGATCAACTGAGGGCGGCCCTCGAACAAATCGAGCAGGCTGACCTTACCCTTGGGTCCGTCAAACTCGTACTTTTTCTCCACTGCCATCCAGGGCATGCGCCGGCGTTCGGCGGCCAGTGCATCACGGGAGCGGGTCAAGGCCTTCTCTTTTACGAGGAGTCGCTGCCGCGCAGCTTCCCACTCCTGCTGCGACACAATCGGGGGGGTGTTCATTGCGGAATGCCCTTTGGCGTGTTCTTCGTTCGTCGACATGTTCATTTCTCCTTGTTATTCGGATTCGTTGTTCAGATTCGTCATTCAGATTCGTTATTCAGATCCGGGATGACTTCTTCCGCTTCGTTCTTTTTGCGAGAAACTTTCACAGCCAATGCTGCGAGGCCGCCAGTAGAAACCGCGCCGGCAACGACTAATCCCATGGTTGCCAAACAGAATGGACACATCGTTCACCTCCCAGGTGGCCAACTTTAACGTTACGCCGCCTCTATAGGGATGACGAGCAAGGTGTGGTTATTTCGACAGGAAAAATAAAAAAACTTAGCCCCGCCTTTGGAGCAGAAACTGTCTGACGGCGGAATCCTCGGTCAGACCGATCGCACGGTCGAAGGCATCCGTGGCCTCAGGTGTTTTCCCCAGCCGTTGCAAGAGGTGAGCGCGAACCGCCCAGTACGGCTGATAGGCCGAGATATCGTCCGGGTCGATGCCATCGAGCGCTGCGAGCCCGGCTTCGGCTCCCTTCGCTTCGGCTACTGCCGCAGCGTATCCAGTTCGCGTGCCAAGGGTTGGCGATATCCGCATCAGTTGTTCATAGAACATCATGATCGCGTTCCACTGAATCCCGCCGCTCCTTGCCCGCTCGGCGTGCACTGACTGAATCGCAGCTTCGAGTTGAAACCGGCCGGTGCGGCCGCGACTTGAGGCCTCGCTGAGATGCCGCTCTGCCTCTTCAATTAAGGGCAGAGACCACTTCTGGCAATCCTGCTCCGAGAGAGGCACGTAGCGGCCGTCCGGCCCGCGCCGCGCCGCCCGGCGGGCTTCGCAATGAAGCATCAGAGCCAGCAGTCCGTGAACTTCAGCTTCCCCCGGCATCAACTGCAGAAGCACTCGTGCAAGCCAGATCGCCTCCTCGGCGAGATCGCGTCCGCGTTGGTCGACACCGGCCATGTCATCCCAGCCGATTCCGAAAGCGGCATAAATCGCTTCCAGTACGGCGTCAAGCCGCCGGGGAAGGTCGCGCGTTTCCGGGACTTCGAACTGAATGCCTCCGACGCGGATCTTTGTTTTGGCCCGCACCAGGCGCTGCCCCATCGTGGCGGGCGAAATCAGGAACGCCTGGGCAACGCGCGGCATCCAGGCCAAGAACGGTCTGGAGCATGAGCGGCGTGTGCATCGCCGGATCAATCGCCGGATGAGCACACACAAACAACAGTTTCAACCGTTCATCTGGAAATTCCAGCGACAAAGTCATGTCCTTGGATTCCTCATCTGAGGAGCGCGAGAGTGGGTTCGCTGGCCTCAGCTACTTGCCGGTGACGCACAAGATCGATAAAAGAGCGGCGCGCTGCCGTCAGCAGCCACGCCTCTGGATTTTGTGGCACGCCATCTCGCGGCCACGTTTCGAGTGCTGCTATTAGCGCATTGCTGAGGGCATCCTCCGCGCTCCCCACGTCGCGCGTGTGCGAGGAAAGGTAGGCCACCAGTCGACCGTAGGACTCGCGAGCGACACGTTCGATTGCGCGATGCGTGCTCTCCTGACCGCTTCCGTTCATCCCGTGATCCGTCGCTTGGTTTCGGTCGCGAGCGGCCGGACCTCTACCGCACCGATCGCGGCGGCTGGGCATCGCCTTGGTGACGATTGTGAGCGTCTGCGCTCCTGAATCTATGACGGATGAAACGGGACCTATTCGACAGATTTCAGGAAATGTCGAGAAATTTCAAGCGGGCTGAGGCGATTTGACCACTTCCCCCGGAGCAGGGCAGCCATTGCTATCCGACTACTTTTCCCGGAGGAGAACTACATCGGAGGTGTTCTGGGCACGAGCAACGGCGAGGGTTTTTCCATCCGGCGACCATTGAAACTCGGCGATATGTTCAGAAGTGAAGTTAGTGATCTGGTGCCCGGGCGAGCCGTCGAGCGGTTGCACAAAAATGTTATCCACGCCCTGATCGCGAACGATGTAGGCCACGGATTTTCCATCGGGAGTGGAGGCCATAGCATTGGTAAAACTAGTTCCGCCTCCTGTGGCTATCCGTGGATCGGGTTGGAACAAGAGGGGAGCGGACTGCGAAGTTGAGGCCAGGGTTACCAGGGCCAATTTGCTGACGGCTACACTATTCGGGCCACTTATATCGGCATTGAAAATCAGCCGCTTTCCGTCGGGCGAAATGGCTTCGCCTGCGCCAAATCCGTACATGTCATGAATGTCGCTCGCCGGCACTGGCTCCGTTTTTCCACCTTCAAGGGGCACTCTCCTGGAAAAGTGTGGGACCACGTCGGCGTAGTAGAGCCACTTTGCATCCGGGGAACAAACCGGAAAACGATCAAAGACTCCGTTGGTGAGTTGCATCGGGTCCGAGCCGTCGGGGTTGATTCGCCAGAGATGGACCTGGTTCGTGGCTCCGTGGAACGCCCAGGCAACAATGATGTAACGATCGCCGCAGCGTGCCACGTCCGCGATCCAGGAGCTCGGATCATTGAGTATGGTGGCTCGCTGCCCGCCATCGAGATTCATTGTTTGCACGCTCTGTCCGTCGGAAACGAGCAACTTGCCATCGGCCGCCCAGGCGACGGACTGCACATCCTGAGCTTGCGTCAAGGGTTGAACGGTAGTATTTCCCTGAACTCCGGCGCCGGGAAGCAGGCTAAGACTGTACGCGGTTCTTACCTGTACGGTGGCAGCCGTCTTTCCGTCGGCGGAAAGGGTTAGCGTGTCATACTCGTTCGTATCGCGAGTGACTGGTTGGATTTGCCCCCCGCTGTGAGAAAGCAGGCCGATTTGCGAGCGCACGTAACTCGGGCCTTTTTGGTCATACCTGGCGAGAAGCCATTGGCCGCCGGGCAGCCAGGCGATATCGAACAGAAGTTCATTCTTGAAGGCCGCTAAAGGTTCCTCTTGCTTCCCGGCAACATCAAACGACTTGATGGTGCCTAAGACATCGCCGAGGGTAAAGAGGGCGTAAGTAATCTTTTTGCCGTCCGGCGACCAAGTCATGCTGCGAGGGAGATCGCCTGCCCCGTTTGGGGCGATTTGCAGGATGGTTTCGTCGCTGCCATCGGAATTGGCGGTGAGCAGACGATACTTGCCTACCTCTGGATCATTGGCGCGAGCGTAGGCGATGCGATGGCCGTCGGGCGAGAACGCAATTCCTGTATCAAGGTCGCGGAGAACGAGTTGCGGCGTGCCTCCCAGCACCGGAGTGCGGTAAAGATCCCACTCGCTCTGCGTGCCGAGGCCAGCCTTGCGGAAATAAACGTAGTTTCCGTCCGGCGAGAAAATCAGGGAACGGTAGACCGCCGCTGCCGGAGGGACGATTTGAGTATCGCTGCCCGTTGGCACGTTGCGCAGCCACAGGCTCTGCAGGCCATTATCATTTTGCACGTTCAAAACATATTTGCCGTCCGGCGAGATTGCAGCCTGTTGTGCCTTTCCGGTGTTTGTGATCTGCGTGATGGTGAAATTTTGAAACGGAGTAGGCCCGCTGCGGCTAAGCAGCGAGTAGACACCGAAACCGCCGGCGGCGAGCAAGACCAGACCAATCAGAAGAACGGCTGCGAGACCAAACTTGTGTTCGCGCGCCACGGCGCTCACGCTTGAACTGCTGGCTGTGACGTGTGACGACGAGGCTTGGGGCGATGAAGACTGAACTGCCGGAGGACCAGTTCCGCTCGCAGGCGTCTGCAAGGAAGTGACCCCTTGTTGTGGCGCGTTTTCGGCTGCTTCCTGCGTTTGCGCCGCGGAGCGATGGCCGGAACCGCTATCCCGCTGCAAGCGCTTCAGGTCGCTGCGGATGTCCGAGGCGTGTTGATAACGCATGTCCCGATCTTTCTCGAGGGCCTTGTTGATGGTTTCTTCCAGCCGGGCGGGCAAATCGGGATTGAAGCGCAGAGGTTGTAAGGGAGCGCGATTGAGGATGGCGTCAAAGATAACGGCGGCGGTGTCTCCGTGGAATGGAACGGTGCCAGTGACCATTTCATACAAGACGGCGCCGAAGGAGAACAGGTCGGTGCGCGAGTCGAGTTCTTTCCCCTTCGCCTGTTCTGGCGACATGTAGGCGACGGTCCCAATAGCTGTGCCCGGGCTGGTAAGGTATTCCAGACTGACGCCTGCGGTTACGTCGATTTCTCCCGGCGTTGCCGTCTTGCCCGTCGCCGGGGTCAGTTTAGCGAGGCCGAAATCGAGGATCTTGGCATGTCCGCGCTTGGTAATAAAAATGTTCGCCGGCTTGATGTCGCGATGGACGATGCCCTCGCTGTGCGCGGCGTCGAGAGCGTCGGCAATTTCAATGGCTAAAGACAGGACGGTCTCGATCTCCATTGGCCGCCCGGCGATGCGGTGTTTCAGCGTCAGGCCATCCAGAAACTCCATGGCGATGAACGCCTGGCCATCGTGTTCGCCGATATCGTAAATCGTGCAGATGTTCGGATGGTTAAGGGCGGATGCCGCCTGTGCTTCCCGTTGAAAACGGGCAAGCGACTGCGGATCGCGGGCAACTTCCTCGGGCAAAAACTTGAGAGCGACGAAACGGTGCAGCCGCGTGTCTTCGGCTTTGTAAACCACACCCATGCCGCCGCCGCCGAGCTTTTCTACGATGCGGTAGTGCGAAATGGTCTGGCCGATCATTCTGGAGATGAACAGTTTTCGGGACGCTTCATATTACGGACGCGGCATCAGGGAGTCAACGAATGGGTACATTATCTCGGTTCTATCGAACACAGAGCAGCATCATGAAGGGTCACCGCGGGCGCTGCGAACTAACTCTCGATTTGTCGGGCGCGCAGAGACGCAACTACCTGCACACTAGCCTTTTCCGCCCAATCGAGTAAGATTTTGAGGCGCCCGCACAGCCAGGCGCGCCATGAAAATCCATTCTTCACCCAGAGATTGGCAGGCGGTTACGAGGTCCGGCAAATCCTCGGCGAGAGCGGCGAGGACCTCGTCTTCCTCCATCAGCGCCCTTTGCGCATAACTGCAATCGAGATCCAGGTTTGACCTTCGAGGTTAGAACGATTGGAGAAAAGAAGCGACCAGCAAACCCGCACTGAATCCAAACCCCGGCTCGTTGAGCAGATCAACAGCTATCTGCATTCGGGCGACTACTCTCGCGCCCTGGATTTGTTGCGAAGCATGGCCGCTGAATTCCCTAATGATGAGGAGCTGTCCGAACTGGAAAAGCTGGCCCGGGATGGCGTCAAGCGTAATGCCGAGGCGCAACGTCTTATCACTGAAAGCCAGGAATTGTTCGCGCAGCAGAAGTCTACCGAAGCCATTCAATTGTTGCGCGAAGCCTACGAGCTGGATAAGAACAATTCTCTCGCCCGCGCCATCCTGGCCAATGCCCTGGTCGAGCACGCGCATTCCATTGTAGAAACCGATTGGCTGGAAGCCGAGACTCTGACCAATCAGGCGCTCAAGTTGAACCCTGCACATCCCACGGCGAAAACGATCTGCAACCTGATCGTAGAGCAGAAAAAAACAAGCTCTGCGGAAGACTGGGTTGAGCGAGCGCGCCAGCTTCAGTCCTCCGGTGATCTATTCGCGGCCTTGGCTTGGGTTGCCGAGGGTATGGCGGTTCATCCCGACAATCCCAAGTTGCTTCAGATTCACGAGGCGATCCAGCGCGACCAGGGCGCTCGGCGGCGCCAGGCCCGCCGCGGAGACGTGGAAGACTTGCGGCGCATGGAGCGTGAAATCGGTGCCGCCGCGGATGCGGCAGCGAAGCAAGCGTTAGCCGAGCGCATCCAGGCGCTGGCCGCCAAGTATTGGACGGATGGAGAAATCTTAGCCGTCGCCAATCGCCTTCTTCAGCGGCTGGGCTTTGTTCCCAAGGAGAGTTCAACCGGCTCGCCGAACAGCAAGGCCGTGCCCGTTATTTTTCATGTCCCGCGCCCCAGCGCACCGGAGGCTTCACGCACCGATAGCAGCGAGGTCCTGCCAAGCCCGGCTACGGCAAGCCCTCTTCCGGAAGGCGTGGTCCAACCCCAGAACGTCCCGGCCGGCGTTGCTCCGGCCAGCAAAGTTCCGCCCAGCGAAGTTCGTCCGCGCAAGGTTCCGCCCAGTATTGCACCGGTGCTCTTAACCCTCTCGACTCCGCCACGAGCCGCCGCCACTCCCGCCGTTGAGCTTTCCGCACCGGCGGCCAAAGTCACGTCTCCATCATCCCAGCCAAAACAACCGACAAGGTCGAATTCCTCTGCGCTGATCCTCGTCCTCGCCGCCGCGATAATCCTGGTTGCGGCGACCTTCTTCTTCACGCGAAAGCATTACGCTCACTCAGTAGCGGAGGCCCCATCAGCCGGTCCCGCCGTGTCCGCACCAGCCGTTTCTGCACCGGCCGTTTCTGCACCGGCCGTTTC
>CAWDZV010000001.1:0-212255 GCA_963806985.1 uncultured Acidobacteriaceae bacterium | reverse complement strand
CGCGCTAGAGGAATTTGTTGCTTCGACACCTAATATTGCTTTATCCAGGAGCATCATGCCGCTACCTCGGGACTTTTGCCTTTTTGAGGCTTCACATCCGCCAGAAGCGTGCGAAGTTCGCCCAGAATGTCGGAATGATGCTTATCGAGGTGCTTCTCAACCCGAGAGTTCGAGAGCAAACGCTCAACATAGCCACACGCTATGGAGAGCGTGAGCATGTCTGTTCCGTAGGATTCCTCCACAGCTTTGAGTTCGCGAATCAATAGATCGGTTTCCTGCTCAAGCATCGCCTGAGCCGCTCGCGAGGTCGCTTCAATCGTTGGTTTGCGCTTTGAGGGCACTTCCACGAGCATTTCAGGACGAGTCACTTCGAGTAGTGCTTTTGCAAAGCGAACCGTATGGGTACCGGTGGCACGCATGTGTTCAGCGGCTTCGATTTGCCGAATCGGCTTCATTTTCTTAAGGTAAGCAAATACGGCAGGAGACACGTCCCGATTTCGTAAGATTTCAACTGCCTCCTTGCAAATTCCGTCGAGCATGTTTCGACGTTGTCTGATGGCCGAAACGCTAACATTCAACACTTGAGCTAATCGCTCTTCGGTTACACCGTGGGAAAGCGCTTTCTGCATCATGAAGTACTCGGCAACAGGCGGGGCATGATTCACTTTCTTGTTATATGTGTATGCCTCGTCGTCCATAGCAAAGATTGTGCGTACCTCTGTCACACCGCGCTGCTTGAGAATGTCCAAACGAGCGTGGCCGTCGAGCAACAGGTAATCTCTCGGCCCGCGCGGATACACAACGAGAGGCTCAATTAGACCAACATGTTCCAGGGAAGCGCTGATTCGCTTGTAGGTTGTACTCTTCCGAAATTCAGGAGACAACTCCTTCTGGGGAACAATGGTTTCAATCGGAAGGACAACAACTTGCTGGTTGAATGCAGGTTTCACCTTTGAGTTTGCCAAGTGTGAGCTCCTTTCTATGTAAGGCGAGCCGCGAGCTGTTCAGGCATATCGACCAGATTCTCGGCTCGCAAAAGCGTAGTGAAGTGTTCGTCCTGCATAAGGCGACGTATAGCGCTGGTGAGTAGCAGCAGCCGTTCCTTGGTGAGGTTTGCTTTCTGAACAAGGTGGCGCTGTTCTCGCATGCGGTCCTTGTATTCGCGAACAAGCGCGTCGCCTGTGAGTTTGCGACGAGTCTGGGCCAGCTTGCCCGCACTTTGAAGCTTTGCAATTCGCTGAGAAATTACGCGCCTGGCACTCTTCAGCTTGTCTCCTCTGAGGTCACCTTTCTCATAAGCCTCAGCCAAGGCCTGTTGCACTTCGTGGTCATTGCCGGTCGCAATCTGGACTGCGACGCTGATCGGCAAACGCCCAGCTTCAACCGCTTGCGCCAGCCCTTCCTCCCCCTTTTCCAACAGATGGATGATGCCGTTAATGTATGCACGATCAAGGCCGAGTTTTTGAGCAATTTCCTCGACCTTATACTTCCGCTCCCGGAGGCTCCGAACTTCCCTAAGCAGATCGCGATTTGATGGTCCCCGTCTGGCAAAATTCTCGACGAGGCTCATCACCATCTGTTCCTCCCGAGGAGCATCGGTCACGACTGCCGGGATTGTGGCCTCACCGAGAGCATGACAGGCCTCCATTCGTCCTTGCCCGCAGACCAGATCGTACCTCGTGCCATCAGGCTCAAGCCCGCGCCGAGATACTGTGATCGGCCGCTTGAGGCCGACCGCAGCGATGCTCGCGACGATCTCTTGAAATCTTCCTTTGCTCCGAGTGCGTGGGTTCGTTACCCGAATTTCAGAAATAGGGATATTTTCAATGTCAGTCTTGTTCACGGTATCTCCTCAATTGAGGTGCGGCGTGCCATGCTCAAAAAGAAATCCAGATTGTCAAAGCGATAGGAATCCAACCCGATGCCGTTTTCTCCAGCGAGTCTGAGCTGGGCGGTCAACGTCTCGATCTTCGGGAAGATGTAGTAGTCAAGAATGTTCTCGTTCGTTGGTGTGAGGCGGGCAGCAATCGTGATGTCGGGATCGAGAGTGTTTTCAAGCCTAATGAGCCAGCGATGTCTCCCGGTTAAGGTTTCGCGGCAGCGGGAGATCACGACAGAAGCCGTGAATTCTTGATTAACCTCTACCAGACCATTCTTCCCCTCGCAAAGTTCGGCACCTTGGTTCTTCAACTCCTCCATAATCCGGGAACACTGATCTTTGTGATATTCGCGCATTGCACGGTTGATCTCTATGTATCTGAGATCTCGCAGCGGTGTGTAGCCGATCATGGCATATGCTCGTGCCAAGCCCCCGAACCGTCGTTGGTAGACCGCAGTAGACGGCATGTCCTCCGCTTCATCAATTGTGACGCCTGACACCTCGCCAATTCGGGCGAGAAGACTCCGTAGGCGTTCAAGCAATTGCTCATCCGTCAGGTGTGTGTGCCGGCTCTCGATGATCGCAAGCGCTTGCTTGAACTGTTCAACCGGAACGATGGGAGTAAAAGCGTCATCGCACCTGATCCACATCTCGGGTGGGTTGACGACTCGTTTCCGCTTGAGTTTGAACGATCTGCGGTTATAGACGTTAGCGCCACCGTACTTGGGATTCGTAAGGATCTGGTGTACTGTCCCGCGCGTCCACGGACGCCCTAGATCCGTTACCAGACCGCGTCCATTAAGCCACGCAGCGATTTCCCTCTCTGTTGAAGGCCCTTGCGTGAAACGATCATAGATTTGCCGCACAACCTGAAGTTCAGCTTCCGGCCCTGGAACTAGGATGACGCGATCAGTTTGAATGCTCTTATGGATGCCTCGGGCTAAAATCTCCTTGGGATTTCTGTCCCGATCGACTAATTGCCTGCGCAGCCCGTATCCGGCGGGTCCACCCTGACGGAATCCATGTTCAATTAACCTGCACTGTCCGGCAAACACCTTCACAGAGAGTTCGCGGCTGTATTCACCAGCCATCGTTCGCTTTATGGTCTTCAGCAAGGTCGATGACAGGCTCCCGTCATTCTCGAACTGCTCAGCGCAATAGTGGACGCGAACGTTGGCTCGTTTACAGATGTACTCGTAATAGGCACTTTCATCCACATCCTGGAATCGCCCCCATCGACTCACGTCGTATACCAGGACATCGGTGTAATCGGCGCGTCCGGTCTCGACATCGCGAATCAGGTCGCGCAACCCGTTCCTGCCCTCAATATTCAGACCGCTCCTCGCTTCATCCGAGTATGTGCGCACTATTTGCATTTTGCGGCCGTCCGCATAACGGCCCATCGCGTCCGTCTGGTTTTCTGTGGAATATTGCTGGTGTTCCGTGGACATCCTGACGTACTGGGCTGCTCGGGCAGGTCCCGCAGTCTTTTCAGGAGCGCTCTCTCTGACGGACCTCATTTCGTCCCTACTTCCGAAAACTCGTTAACAGCTGATTACCTGAGGTTGCGCGCGTGCCGATCTAGATAAATATTTGCGACGTGGAGTCTCCGCCTTTCCGCGTAGCGGCGAATGGCGGATTTCTGCTTGGTTGAATGCGGATGGTTTTCGGCTGAGATACGGACGTATCCTGCCACGCGAACGGGTTCCGTTCTCTTCTTGGGAATGCGTACTCTGTCGGTCCCCATCTCGTGCTACCGATTCTTGCTAGAAGCTGTTTACATCATGTGTGTTGACAGCGTGAACAATGCGTCTTGCTCGAAATGGCTGTTCACTCGGATTCGTTCTCGCATGGCGCTTGCTCGCTGAAGGGAAAGTCTTGCGGATACTTCTCGAACGACTGAGGAGAACCTGCAATGTAATCAGCATCATAAAGAAAACTTCTGTTCGCCCTTGTTAAATTCTTGTGACAGAGGGAAAGCCTTTGCTTGCGGGTTTTTGCCGCAAAGATGTCTCAAACGGGGAAGACTTTTCCACAGAACTTATTCCTGTCACATAGCAGCGAGCGTGTGCCGTATTCTTGAGGGATGGCTGCAACAACCGAAAGGTAGGTTTCTCTCATCGCCGCTGTCGTAGACCAGCGGCTGAAGAATGAATTAAGACGCGCAGGTCTCCAAGACCTGCGCGGCGGCGGATTTCTGATTGAGGTAGTCGGCAGCCCGCTGCGCGTGAGCGGCTGCAGTAAAAATAGCGCGATTGTCTTTCTTGAGGACTTCCAGCCACGTCGCGATATAGGCGGCGTTTTCTTCGCACGGCTCCTCGTGAAGTTCGAGATCGGCGCACAGGAAAGCAGATCCCAGTTCAGCAACGAGTTCTTCGCGGCTGTAACCTTCATCGCCCCAGCTCTTGCGGCCGAAGTCACGGTTAAGGCGCTGCGGGTGTTTTGTCCAGTGGGTCAATTCGTGAGCGAGAGTGGCGTAGTAGCTCTCGGCGTCCCGGAACGCTTCGAACGGCGGCATCTGTACATAATCTAGTTCCTGGCCGTAGTAGGCACGATTCCCGCCGTGTTTGATCGTGGCGCCCAGACTGCCGAAATACTTCTCCGCATGGTCTATGCGCGCCACAGGATCGTGCGTCGGAACAGCCTTAGCGTAGTAGATTTCGGGCAACCCTTCGATCTGCTCCACGTTGAAAACCGTGTAGCCCTTCATGTAAGGGATTTCGCGCTCGACATCCTCGCCGGTCTGGTCGTCATGCTCGGTCCGCGTGATGGCGTTGGCATAGACTACGAGTGAGCCTTTCTCGCCCTTGCGGACATGCGCGTTCAATTCGCCGGCCTGGCGGTAGGTCATCCAGATCGGCGCGGCGAAGTTCTGACTGAGAGCAGACATCCAGAGGGACAGGACGTTGATTCCGGAGTAGGGCTGGCCGTTAAAACGCAGAGGACGGGTAATCCGGCCGGCGGCGTGCTCAGCATTCCATGGACGAGTCCACGGGCGGACGCCTTTTTCCAGATACTCCACGATCTGTGCAGTGATGCGGCTGTATACGTCTTTTCTTTCGGTGGTGTCTTGCATTGTCTTCTTCTCCTTCAAAACAAATTTTTTCTTCGCGAAAACCCGCGACGGTTTTCAAGGCGTTCAGCGGCGCGGACCTGTCAAGGGCGCGGTTTCTCCGCGTTCATCGAAGACCCTTGACAGGGAGCACCGCTGGAATAACGCCGGTTTTGAGAAGGCGCGGGTTGAGTGGGGAAAAAATGGAGAGAAAACGACTTCGGCCAAGAACACCGAATGGTGCGCGGTTTAGTTGCCTATGAGAGAAAGAAACATCAAGAAATGAGGGACTTGAATGGATTCCTCAGTAAGGGCGGTTCACTCGAAGCGGCCCAGGATATGGCGAATCACTCCGATCCGCGGACGACCAAGGTCTACGACCGGCGCAAGGAACTCGCGAACTTGAGCGAGATCGAGCGCAGGATTGCATTTGAGTAAGAGAAAACATGGCGTTAAAGTACCTTTTGATTGAGGATCATACCGCCGGATGGGTGAGGAGAGAGGATTGGGATCTCAATGGACAGGAAACTCACTGCCCTGGTAATTGGCAATTCGGATTATCCGGGCGGCGCGAAACTCAAGAATCCGAAAAACGACGCGAACGACCTGTCGGAGCGCCTTGAGCGCAGCGGATTCTCCGTCATCAAGGAAATTAATTGCACGAACAAGGAGCTGGACCTTGCCCTGAAGGCGTTCAAGAAGGGTCTCAAGGGTAATGATGTCGGTCTCTTTTTCTTTGCCGGCCATGGGATGCAGATCGATGGCGACAACTACCTCAATGCCATTGACACGGACTTTTCCGACGAGACGGACGCGAAATATTCCTCGCTCGCGCTCAACAAGGTGATTGAGTTGATGGAGAAGTCGGGAACATCCACGAACATCATCATCCTCGACGCCTGCCGTAACAATCCTTTTGAAAGGGCCTGGAATCGCTCTTCCGTGCTGCGCGGGCTTGCTCCCATCTACGCGCCAAAAGGAACGCTGATCGCTTTTGCTACATCTCCGGGGGAAGTGGCAAGCGATGGCCGGGGAAAGAATGGAGCGTACACCGAAGCTCTCCTACGGCACATCGACACGCCTGACTCGTCCATTGAGGAAATGTTCAAGCGGGTGCGCAATACGCTAAGCACCATAACCAAGCAGAAGCAAACCTCATGGGAACACACGTCCTTGTCGGGCGAGTTCTATTTCAATCTTAGCCTCGGCGCACGCATTGACTCCTACTAACGCGCAGCGCTGGCTGATGGCCTCTTCGTGCTCGACACTACGAAAAGCTCGCACAGCCTGATAGCGAGTCTGAAAACCCTAACTTGGCCCAAGCAGAATCCCGCGATTGATGCCTTCGACGTGGCGCAGGCGGGAAAGTATTCAGCTGATTCGCTGTTTGTCATCGGGCGGAATATTTATCAGTCGGCGTGCGGGTGCGCGAACAGCGCGAATTCTTACATTAAGAATTTCCTCGCCAAAACGAATGGCCTCGCGGTGGACAAGAGGAAGGCACTCCTTGACGGCATGTTGTTCGAGGTCTTCTTCAATCCGAAGGGAGAATTGCGTAAGACGTTCAAGACGGAGCGATTCGGAGAGGTCTTCCGCCTACAACAGTTCGATGAGCTGTCCGACAGCTTTGACTTCATTTCGGAATGTCTGCTCCTGTACGCAAATCGGTTTTACTCAATACCGGGAAAGAAGCATCATGTCGCGGTGGACGTGGTAAGTTCCTCGAAAAAGGCCAATTCCCCGACTATAAAGTCTGTCCACATCGGCGGCACGGATATTCTCTGGATGGAAGATGAGGTATTCGCAGACGACCCCGGAAAGACGGAATACCGTTCGATGCAGCTCGCTAAATTTGAGGAGAAACTCTCAGACGAGATGGTGGTTCCAGCCCATTTGCTGAAGATTACTTATGATTTTGATAAGGACAAGGTCGGAGCGGTGATGTTCCCAAGGGGTTACACCCTGCGCAAGAGGTAGGGATCGGAGTCTCTACCCTCCCCTAAGTAAGCGCGCCGAGCATAGCAACTACTGAACACTTTTGGGTAGAGCTGTTATAACGCAACCGGGGCACAGACTCCCGGAACGTCTGGATAAAGGGATTATCGCGTACCGAACCGGACGACAACATTCAGCGCAGCAGGCCAAGATTGACCAGCCGATAAGACATCGCACTTGTGCTGACATGGAAGCGTTTTGCTAAGTCGCTGAGGTCGTCTTCGTCGTCCAGATCCAGCCTGTGCTTCTTGATTTCCTCGCGTACCAGGCGCGCGGGCATCAATAGTGCCGCACCGAACGCATTAGCCTCCACTTCTTCCCAGTCACTTCCTGCGGATGATTCATCGTCACGAAACGCTACATATCGGTCGATGAACAGACGTGATTGCGTCGAGTTCTTAACGTGCATTACATAGTGCCCGATTTCGTGCGCGACGGTGAACCGCTGGCGCACCCGCGCGTGCGTTGAGTTATAGCCAATGGCCCCGCGCTTATTCTCTACGACCAGAAGACCAGAAATGTCGTCTCCTAGGACAGATGCTTCCGTCTTGAGGTTGAGCCCGTGCGCCACAAGATCGATAGGGACAGGAACCTGCCAGGCTTTGGTATCACGAAGTACCTTTTCAGCCTGCTGCTCTATATGGTCCAGCTTTAGTTTATTCATGATCTTTTTCGAGTTTTATCAGTTTCAATGGTAGTCAAGAGTCGGCCAACGATGTTGGTCAGACTCTTCTTGAGTGGCCCGTTACCATTGGCCTCAACTTCGATCTGCTTGCGCATCTTATCGTTTAACTTCACTGCGGTGTCAATTGCAAGCAACTCTGCGCGCTGGGGGATCAGTGTAGTCAGTTCGGTGCCCAATAGCTCAGCAATCTTCCAGAGCAGATTCAGAGGAGCGTGCTGGCGTCCGGCTTCGATGTTCACGATGGACGCGCGGCTGATCCCAAGTCGCTTTGCAAGTTTATCCTGACTGAGCCGGGGGGTGGCGCGCTCTCGCACGTCTCGGATTTTACGGCCAACTGCAGGATACAGTCCTTCAACATCATCCATCTCCGTCACCGTAAATGTTTTACTCATGAATGTCAAGTTCAGCAAACATGCTTGTTATACCATCGTGTTTATGTAAGCTACGGGTTGACATAGATTCCCGAGATGGGAATAATGCGATCAGAGGCCACCAGCCCAAGCGAACATCTCTATCGCAAGGACCTGGATGCGAGTCTTACCGGGGCTGGGAGGCCCACAGAAAATGGAAGCGGAAAAAATTGTAGAAGTCGAGATCGACATCTTTGAGTTCGCAGAACGGGGCGAAGAAGTTCCTCACGCGCGGGAGTACAGGGTGCGCATTGACGGAGAGACCGTAAAAGTCGATACGCCATGTCCAACCGGTGAGGATCTGCTCCGCAAGGTCGGTAAGCGGCCCTGCGCATTTGAACTCATCGAGGAGTTCGTTCACCACGACAACAACGTCGTCGAACCGAACGAGAAGGTCAATCTCCGAAAGCATGGATTGAAGGGCTTTATCACTGCACATAAGGAGATCGTCACGATCTTCATCAACGGCGATCCCTACTCCATCGAAAGGGGAAAGCGTACGGTGGCAGAGATCCTCTCGAAGGTCAATCAGACGCCAGAAGGATACATCCTGATGGAAGAAAAGGGCGGGCCACCCCTGCCTTTGCCGCCCGATGTCCCCGTTGAAATCTGCGGATGCGAAATATTCCACTCGCAGGCACAGTCGGGAGGGTCGTCTTAGCCGTGGCATATCCACCTGAACAGATTGAAGAGCTAAAGGGCTACTGCACAAAGCTGAGCGCGCTCCCGGAGGGCGGCGTGACCTTTCTATATATGGAGGAGCTTCGCCTTCCGGCGGGATGTGATCCCTCCATATGCGACGCTCTTCTGTGTCCAGTGGCCAAAGACGGCTATCCGTCAAGGCTGTACTTTTCCGTACAGGTTGCCTCTCGCTATCCGCGAAACTGGAACGGCAGCACGCGGATAGGTGAGCGCAACTGGTTCGCTTTCTCGTGGATGGTGAATCTCAACGAGCCAACGCTAACGCAGCTGCTGATTGCCCACCTTAACGGCTTCGCGAAAGAAAAATGAAAACAGAAATTAAACTGAACGGCGCTCTCTACGCCGAGATTATCCAGGACCTGACGCGGCCGCATCCTTTCGCGGCGGAACGTGTGGGATTTGTGCTTTGCCGCCGGGGTTCTTTGGCGGACCAGGGGAGTCTCATCTTGCTCACTCGGTATCATTCCATCCCGGATAACCAATATATTGACGATCCTGCGGTAGGAGCCAGGATTGGCAGTGAAGCGATGACATGGGCGATGCAGGCTGTGTATCACGGCCGTCCCGCCCGCGAGGGTATCTTCCATATCCACTTGCATGGGCACCGGGGAGAAACAGGAATGAGCGGGACCGACGCCCGTGAAATTCCTAAACTTATGCCTGGATTTCAGTCTGTGGGACGCGAGGCGCCTCATGGAATCATCATCCTGAGTGCGGACCACGGCTCGGGTTGGGTGTGGCTGCGAGGCAGCACAGAGCCGGTTCATGCGGATTGCGTCAGTGTCATCGGCGCTCCAGTCGGAGTATTTCACCGGGGGAGGAAAGAGTGAGCAGGGATCGCTATTCGCGGCAGTCGTTTCTAGGGCCCAACGCCGAGGAACTGCTGGCCCGATGCACTGTCGGCGTGCCGGGTCTGGGCGGCGGAGGATCACATATCGTCCAGCAGCTTGCGCATATCGGATTTCAGCGCTACGTCCTCTATGACGATGATGTTGTCGAAGAGTCGAACCTGAATCGCCTTATCGGAGCCACTCCCGCTGATGTCCTTGCCGAGACGCCCAAGCTCCATCTCGCCAAAATGATGATTTACCGCCTCCAGCCGAAAGCGATCGTCAGGGGCTTCGCCTGCAAATGGCAGGAGAATCCCGAGCCGCTGCGGGAGTGCCAAATTGTCGTCGGATGCGTTGACAGCTACAAAGGCCGCGAGGAACTGGAGATTGTTTGCAGACGCTACCTTATGCACTATATCGACATCGGTATGGACGTGCATGGGAAGGAAAGGCCAGTTATCGGTGGCCAGATAATCCAGTCTTCCCCAGGAGGACTGTGCATGAGATGTATGGGCTTTCTGACTGACGAAAAGCTCGCGACAGAGGCGGCGCGATATGGAAATGCTGGCCCTCGTCCGCAGGTCGTGTGGCCCAACGGCGTACTGGCATCCATGGCTGTAGGCCTTGCGGTCGATCTCGTCACGAACTGGACGCGGAGCGGACGCTCCCATGCCTACCTCGCCTACGATGGCAATGCGGGAACTGTTAAAGAAAGCCTGACGCTCCGGAATTTCAAGATCACCGCCTGCCCCCACTTCCCAGACGCGGATGTTGGCGATCCAGTGCTGGTCGCACTGTAGTTGGCTCACTCGTGGCCCTGGGTAACGTAGGTGTCAACATCCCGACATTTCCTGTTGCCTGACCGCGCGTAGACTCTAGTATTGGCACTAGAGGGTCCCAAATGTTTTCCCGGCAGCGAGCAATATTGCGGTTGATCGAACACGAAGGCGGTTCTATCGCCCGCCTCCGGCTGGTTAAGCTCGCTTTCTTGCTGAGCCGTGAAACCGAAGCACCAAGAGTGGGTCTGTATGATTTCGTTCCATACAAGCATGGCCCCTTCTCTTTCACCCTGTACCATGAACTGCGCGCTCTCGGACGCGACGGATGGGTAGCGGAGCAAGAGCACGACGTAAAGACTGCCGAAGCTCCGCATCTGGAGACCGCATTCCTGGATAAGGAATTCCTGGCCTTGATCGACGAGGTTAGCGACCGTTACCGGTCTGTCCCAACTCCGGCATTGCTGGATCGAGTTTATCGCGACTATCCGTGGTTCACCCTGAATTCAGACGCGATTCAGAAGCGGGCGGTTTTTCGGCCAGCAGCCAAACCGGCGGTCTATACAGTGGGCTATGAAGGTATCATGGTGGATGCTTTGCTTGATTGCCTGCTGCACAAAGGAGTTAAACGTCTCATCGATGTTCGCTGTAATCCCATTGCGCGCCGCTACGGGTTCCACAAGGCCACACTCTGCAAGCTGTGTAGCGATGTCGGCATCGAATACATGCACTTTCCATCACTGGGCGTTCCCTCTGTCTGGCGGGCAGATCTGTCCGACCAGGCTACTTACGAGCGTCTGTTCGAACGATACGAGAAGGAGATTCTCCCCAAGCAGCGCCCGACAGTTGAGAAAGTAGCTAGCTTGGTGGCCGAAATGCCATCCGCATTGATGTGCATGGAGGCTGCGCACAATTGTTGTCATCGGAGTCGGCTTGGCGCGGAGGTGTCGCGCCGAACTTCGCTCCCTGTTGTAGAGCTGAGAGAAACGTGAAGCCTTCTTTTTCCAAGACGAAGGTCCTCATCACAGTAATGACCTATCCCCATCCCTCGGAGTCTCATCAAGAACTCGTGTGCACAGCGGGTATTACTGAGTCGGGGGAATGGGTTCGGCTTTATCCGATTGACTACCGCTACCGCCCCGTGAACCAGCAATTCCACAAGTATCAATGGATTGAAATCGGGCTGGCGGATCAAGGTGCGGGGAATGATGACCGGCGCGAGAGCCGCAGGCCGGACTTGGAATCCATTCGTTTACTTGGAGAGCCGCTCTCAACAAAAGATGCCTGGCGCGCGCGCCGAGAGATCATCGACCGGCTGCCGCACCGTACCCGGATTGAGCTGGAAGCACTGTATGAGAGCGAGAAGGTTTCTCTGGGCGTCGTTCGACCGACTGAAATCATCGATCTCAAGGTGGAAGCCGTTGACCGCAAATGGAAGCCACAGTGGCAAGCCACCCTCAACCAGTTCAACCTTTTCAGCGGGCAGCCCAAACATTTGGAGAAACTTCCCTATAAATTTAGCTACGTGTTCCGCTGCGCCGACAGCGGCGAAAAAGTGCACACGGCCATGATCGAGGATTGGGAACTGGGCGTGCTGTACCGGAGAGAAGTCGAGCGACTCGGCGACGAACAGGCTGCTGTGGCTAATGTCCGCAAGAAATTCTTCGACGAGATCTGTGGTTCCTCGAAGGACACGCGGTTTTTCATGGGGACCGTGTTTCCCTACAACACGTGGGTGGTGATCGGTGTATTCTGGCCTCCCAAGGAATACCAACCTTCTCTGATCTGAACCGAAAATAGAGTGGCGAAGCAACCCTCATTAAATCAGGCCTCAATGAGCAGTCGTTTAAGCTCGGGAGCGCCATCACCACTATCGAGAGCTTGGTGGAGGACGGATTCGAGCAGGCGGCTGGTTTCTTTTCTGGCGATTGTGAGCTGCACTTCCAGCCTGTCGCACATCGTCATCAATGCTTCCACTTTGGCGACGATGCGGCGTTGTTCAGCGAGTGGGGGAATGGGTGCCAAGGTTGATCGTAGATTCGCTTGCGTGAGTTGATTTATCGTGTTGGTGTTAACTTCGTCTATCATCAGCCGGAACAAAGGTGAGCATATAAAGTGGTAAATATACGTGTTTAGCCTGCTGCGGAAGATTGCCATGAAAGCGCCGAATGCGGTTGTCTCCTGTAATCCGGTTATTATTGCGGTCTTTCCCACAAGCGCACGACTGCCATTCCGGGCGCAAATCAAGAGATCCCCTTCATTGACCAAGGCGCTTTCCTTCACATTAATATCCACCCTTACAACGTCAGAAAGCACAAGCTTTCCGTCACGAATGTTGTTCGAGCGCAAGACGGGGACACCATGATCGGAGAGATCTTGGGGCGAATATGTAAGCCCGATGTTGGTGTCGCCCAAAAGGCCTAACCTAGCCCACTCCCATCCCTGGGGCAATTGATAAGGAATTTCATTCGGCGAGATTGCCGGACAATCCTCGCTCGTCAGTTTTGTTTTTGGCTTTACAAGGCGATGCTTGTCGGCCTGTATCTCCCTGAGCAATTCGGATGCCGGTATATCACTGGGGTCTTGAGCGACAAGTCGGCCGCGCACAGCCAGGTTGAGGATGGTCTGGCGGAGTTGCTGGATATGCATTGCTTTGGCAGTGAGGCACGGGAGGTGAGCGAGATAGAAACGAGCCTGACTGCGAAAAGCTTTTTCATTCGCTCCATTGTTGAGGTGATGATGCGATGCCGCTGCGAGCCGATCCTGTCGGGTTTCACGCTCGCGTTGCTCGGTCTGTAACTGATCGCACAAAGCCATCAATTCATCTACCTTGGCAACAATGCGGCGTTGTTCGGCAAGAGGAGGCAGGGGAATCATCATATTTCGCAACTTGGACCCATTCACGTTTGCCTGTCCGCACTGTTGTTGGAGCTCCGGCACGATCTGAGTCGCGCGAAAATACGGCGCGTTCATCGCCAGGTTGGCGTAAACCGGACTTGTCAGATTGTTGAGAAACCGGATTCTTATGAGATAGGACGCAAACGTGTAAGCGTCATCGTCGCCGAAGTAAATCCCGGTCTTGCCCACAAGTTCTGCACTGTTCGTCCGGTTGTAAAGAAGATCAAATCGCTTTAGGAACAGGTGAGGCAGGTCGTCTATGCCGTGCGGTACTTTTCTTCGGTCGTTCAGGACCACCCGCCCATCCTGGATGTTGCCCATCGCGAGAACGGGCACGCCGTCCGCGACCTGATCTGACTTCACGGATGTTCCATAGTCAGTCAGCAATGAACATGCGCCGATTCTCGCCCACCTCCAGGTCGTCGGGACGACAAAGGGCACTTCGTCATTTGCAACCGCCGCAAGCGGTTTCTCTTTTCGCAGGATGCCTTCCTTTATTAACCTCGCCTTCTCCGCCTGAATGCGCGTGAGGAGTTCTGAGGCTGGCTCGTCACTGGGATCTTGCTCGACTAACTTTCCGCGAACAGCGAGTTCGAGGATAAACCGGCGCAGGTGCGGAATCGCGTCAGGCGCATTGCTGATGCGGTCGAAATGGTCGATAAGCACCCCCGCATTCATCGCAGCAGCGCCTCTGCCAAAATCGACTTAAGCTGATCGCGCAGGATGTTCGCTTGTCCCTCAGCCTCATTGAGCTTGGCCAGTAGTTCCTCGGGGTCGCCGTGGTCGTCTGCGACGGTGTGCGGATTCTTGAAGTCGAGGTTATAGCCGCGCGCCTTCACTTCGTCGGCAGTGACCTTCCACGCGACTTCCGTTTCCACCCTCCCCTTGCGCTTAGCGCCTCCCCACCAATCAACGCAAGGCTTGAGGTGTTCGATGCGGATGGGCTTGGTCATCGAGTAGGCTTTCTGATCGTCAGGTACACGATGTTCGTAGAACCAGATTTCCTTGGTGGGCGTGCCCTTCTCGAAGAACAAGAGGTTTGTGCCGATGCTGGCATACGGCTTAAAGACGCTGTTAGGCAGACGCACGATGGTGTGCAGGTTGCACTCTTCCATCAGGTGTTCCTTGAGCCGCGTCTTCACGCCTTCACCGAACAGTGAGCCGTCTGGCAGCACCACGGCGGCGCGGCCTTCAGGTTTGAGGATACGGATGATGAGAGCGAGGAAAAGGTCAGCGGTCTCGCGAGTCTGGAATTGCTTAGGGAAGTTGCTCTCGATGCCGTCTTCCTCTCGCCCGCCGAAGGGCGGATTGGTGAGGACGATATCCACACGATCAGACTGGGTGTAGCTGATGTACGGCCGCGCCAATGTATTGTCGTGGCGGACGAAGCTGGGATTCTCAATGCCGTGCAGGAGCATGTTGGTGACGCAGAGCATGTGCGGGAGCTGCTTTTTCTCGACGGCGCGCAGCCCTTCCTGCATGTGCTGCTCGTCTTTCACTTTTTTCACGTACCGGTCGCGCATGTGGCGAATGGCGCAAGTGAGGAATCCGCCGGTGCCGCACGCCGGGTCCAAGAGGATTTCGCCTGGCCGGGGATCGATGCGCTCCACCATGAAGGCCGTGACGGCGCGCGGCGTGTAATATTCGCCCGCATTGCCGGCGCTTTGGAGATCAGTGAGGATTTGTTCGTAAATATCGCCGAAGTGCTGTCGCTCGGCGAGGTTATTGAAGTCCACTTCGTTGATTTTGTTAACGACCTGCCGCATTAGCTGGCCGGACTTCATGTAGTTGTAGGCGTCCTCGAACACGTCGCGTACGACACGGCGGCGGTCGGCCTGCTTGCCTGCGACCGTAGAGTTCCTTGAGCTGCGGGAAAAGTTCGGTGTTGACGAACGTGAGGAGTTCCTCGCCCGTGATGCCTTCGGGATCGGATGCCCAGCTGCGCCACCGGAGTTTTTCCGGGATGGGCGAGCGATACCCGTCCTGCATCAGCTCCAGCTGCTGATCCTGGTCGTCGATGATTTTGAGGAAGAACATCCAGCAGAGTTGCGAGATGCGCTGGGCATCGCCATCAACGCCGGAATCCTGGCGCATGATGTCTTGTATTGATTTGACGGTATTGCGAACGGACATTGCTTAAGCTTCCTTCTGGTAAAGGGCGGACTGGAGTTCCTGCACCGCGAACATGAAATCCGCGCGTGTCCCGAATTCCTTTATGAGCTGGATGGGTGTCCCCATCGTATCGAGCGGCGGGATCTGCAGAATCCGCGGGTCGCCCAGATCGATGACACCCTGATCCTGGTATTTTTGCAAGAGCGCTTCAAGCACGGCGCGGGCCTGCGGGCCGTATTTGGTGAAAACATCGCGCTTGCGGACATTTTCTGCGCGTTCGCGGCGCGTGAGCGCCGGCTGATCGAAGGCGACGTGGCAGATGAGGTCAAAGGGGTCGAGATCCTTGCCTACTTCATCGGCCAGGGGCTCCAGAGACAGGCCTTCGTTTTCGAGTTCTTCGATGATGGCTTGCTTGCGCTCGGCGGATTTCCAGCGCTTCAGAAAATCGTCCAGGCTGGCGAAGCGTTTCTTTAGTGCCTGTCTTGGTGAAATCCTTCAGGCGTCTCGGTAATGAGCCTGCCGTTCTCATCGAGGTATTCCACGCGCTCGGCGACGATGGTGGCCCCTACCCCATCGACATAGATTTTGCGCGGTGGGTCCTCGTCGGTATTGATAGTTGATGTCGGGCGGTTGATCGACGATCACCTCGTCAGCTCCCGGCTGAGGCGGAACGGGATTACCGTTTTCATCCGTGGGAGGCACGTCATCGGGCGGAACCATGGGGTCATTTTCGCCGGGCTCGTAAATCTGGACCGGCTCGCCGTCAAAATCCGGGTCCGCGAAATGGTTGGTGGCGCCCCGGAAATCAATCAACGTGAAATAAAACTTCTTGGTGTCCTCGTGAACGCGGGTGCCGCGCCCGACGATCTGCTTGAATTCCGTCATGGAGCCCACGGAGCGGTCGAGCACGATGAGGCGGCAGGTCTGGGCGTCCACGCCCGTGGAGAGCAACCGCGAGGTGGTGACTAGAACAGGATATTTTGCTTCCGGGTCGATGAAGTTCCCGAGCTGCGCCTGCCCTTCGGTGTCGCTGCCTGTGATTCGCATGACGTAGCGGTGGTTCTCGTTGCACAGGTCCTTATTCTCGTTAATCAAGGCCTGCCGCATCCGGGCGGCGTGTTCCTCATCCACGCAAAAGATGATGGTTTTCTGGAAGCGGTCCCTGCTCTCCTTCAGGAAGTCGGAGACCTTTCTTGGCAACGAGCTTAGTGCGGTCGTCAATGACGAGTGTTGCGGTCGAAATCCTTGGTGTTGTAGATCCGGTCTTCGATTTCATTGCCATCCCGGTCCACTGTCCCCCCTCTCCGGCCGGTAGCCCTGCACGTCCACGTCGATATGGACCTTGATTACCTTGTACGGGGCCAGGAAACCGTCTTCGATGCCTTGCTTGAGCGAGTAGGTGTAAACGGGCTTCCCGAAATAATGAATGTTGGAGACGTACTTGGTTTCCTTCGGGGTCGCCGTTAGGCCGATCTGGGTAGCGGCGGAGAAGTATTCGAGAATCTCGCGCCAGGCCGCATCGTCGGCGGCGCTGCCGCGGTGACACTCGTCGATGACGATAAGGTCGAAGAAGCCGGGCGAGAATTCCCGGAAGAGCTTCTGGCGCTCCTCCGGCCCGGTGATGGCCTGGTACAGCCCCAGATATACTTCGTATGCGGTGTCGATGCGGCGCTTTTTGTCGAGCGCGGTGGTGAGTTCGACTTCGGAGCCGTCCTGTCGCTCGATGGTCTTCGCGCCGGTGCTGAGCTTGGCCATTGCAGCGCCGAACGGCCGGAAATCGTTAACCATCGTCTGATCGACGAGGACGTTGCGGTCGGCAAGGAACAGGATGCGTTTCTTGCGGCCCGGCCTTCCACAACCGCCAGATAATCTGGAATGCAGTGTAGGTCTTGCCGGTGCCGGTGGCCATGACCAGCAGGACGCGGTTCTGGCCCTTTGGCGATGGCTTCTATCGCGGCATTGATGGCATTGGACTGGTAGTAGCGCGGAGCCTTGCCGCTGCCGTCATCGAAGTAATCCTGCAGGACGATTTCTTCTTCGTCCGGCGTGAGTGCCTTTCCACTTGCAGTATTTGGTCCAGAGCTGCTTGGGGCGTTGGGAACTGGTCAAGCGTGAGAGAGGCTTCCTTCTCCAGCGCTCAAGCCGGTGCGGTCGTGAAAGACAAAGCCGTCGCCGTTGGATGAAAACACAAATGGGATATTGAGGGTTGTGGCATAGTCCAGCGCCTGCTGCATGCCGTCGCCGACGCTGTGGTTGTTATCCTTCGCCTCGATGATGGCGATCGGGATATTGGGCTTGTAATAAAGGATGTAATCGGCGCGCTTCGCTTTGCCGCGCGTGACCAGCTTTCCGCGCACGATGATGCGTCCTTTGGTGAATGCGACTTCCTCGCGGATCTGCATCATCCCGTCCCAGCCCGCGCGTTTTACGGCGGGGCCGATGAACTTGGAGCAGATGTCGCGTTCGCTGAGGTCTTTCTTGTTGATTGAGCTGTCGACCGTATTCGCCTCTCGCAACCGATTCTTCACAACCGCATTTCACTCCGGAAGCTTCATTTCGCGCCAATGTTCGAGGAATTCCGCCAATGTCCCGTGCGCAAATCGGCGCAACCGCGCCCGTTCGTCTTCATCGATCGTATTCAGCTCGAAGATCGCATACTGCGACGGGCCGCGGTGCTCGGGGGTCCGGAAATGGGTTCGTAGATGGTTGATGGCGACGGGCACGTCCGGATGATTGATGACCGGGCTCTCAGCTATTCGTTCAACACACGATCGAGGTCCCTGTCTGTACGCATTCAGCGTCCAGACAATGTCATAGGAATCCTTGCTTTTGTTCCTTTCGTCGATGGCAAAGGCCTTCAACACGACAAACGGGAGAAGATTTCCCACTCGCGCGATCACCGCCTCCTGAATGCCGCCATGGTCCAGTAACTCTCCGTGCAGCGTGACCTCAAAATGGTCTAATGCAGCCAACTCCGCTCCTCGCGTGCGCACTGCGCTAATTTTGGAGCCTATATTCTCTCCCGGATTTCGCAGGAGTTGACCGGCTTGACCAGTGCCTACGGGACAGAAAAATTCCAGCAAAACCCTGACACCATCTACATTGCGCTCCCAGCGGAAAGTTTCCTCCTGACCGGTATCTGGATTCCTCGCCGGTGCGAACTGAGATGCCCTGAGATTCTGTTGAAGAGTCCGATAGGCTTCCGCCTCTTCTGTCGCTAGGCTCACGCCGACCACGATATCCAGATCGGTGCTACCGATGTGTTCCCTCATCTCTTGCGGTACGGTACCGACGAGATAGCGGGGAGTCATGCCTCCGATCAGGAATAATCGAGTACCCCACGGTCCAATGTTTGTCAGGATTGTTCGAAGCGCCTTCTCGCACGCAGCTAAGGCTTCCGGCGTATAGACTAATCGGGGATTCGTGAACTCAGGAGATGCCATTGGAGATGATCCTTTGGCGAAGGTTTTGCGCTACTTCGGGTCCACGGCCCGCTGCGTTGATTGTCTCGATGTACGCTCGTGGACGAGAAATGATCCGAAGATTCTGAGTCGCGAGATCAGTTGCAGCATTCGTAGGAACCCATAACGACGCATTTTCAAATACCAGATCGTTTTTCGATTGTAGGATTTGCAGATTGGCTCCTTTATCAACGATCTCACCGCCCAAAGCAGTAGCAGCTTGTCGACTCGAAAATCGAGATTCAATCCAAATGATTGGATCGGGAGATGTTGTAAGCGTCGGAGCGTACAAGTTGGCCGCAGCTGTCCCGGCCAATGCCCAACGTCCGTTGAGTTCGTTAAGCTGGGGAATCTTCTTGAGTAGTTCTTGCGGTGATCGACTCCAGACGTAAATACCGGTACTTGGTACACCAGATTGTTCTTCTGTTGCCCATAGGTCCAACAGCCCACCAGCATTCGAGATTTTCCAGAAACGATGGGGACCAGCGCCATGTGTATCCAGCAACTTGAGTCCGGCAAGGCGGGTAAGAACACGACTCGCCAATGCGGTGGACACGTGTGCTTGCTTCGCAAGATTTGTGAGGCGAATTTCCTTGTGAAGGAAATTCAATAGCAGAATCTCTGCTACAAGACCTGATCGATCGCGGAGGCGAGCGCGAATCGCGGATTCTTTCTGCTTTGCTCCTTCGACTTTGACATCAACCAACAGCCCCGGAGCAGATAGACGACAAATTCCTGTCCGTCGCTCAACCCAAGAGATGCCATTTATACGCAGCAATTCCCGAGTCGCTAAAGACGACTGTTGAGTCGCGATCAATCTGTTCGGGCGGTCGATACTGGGGCCAGAATTCTGCCACGCGCGAACGAGTTCGTCGGCTTTTTCCTGGCTCAAGATCGGAATGGAGAGGATCTGAAAAGTTGTTTGACGACCACCGTTGGCGGTCACAGAGAGAGAATCGGGCGCGGAGCCTGGATGTGCGTCAAGCCCTTCGACCCGCTGCAATATGCCAGACACCCACTCGGTCGGGGATTCTTTGGCGCTAGGACTCACAGGTTTAAATTTACTCCAAAGCCCATATTTACAGCAACAGTAAATATTTGCCTTCGAGTGTATTTTACTTTATATCAACATCTTAGCGCCTACGATTACCGTGGTGTTAGTTCGTACGGCGCCGCGGCGATCCTCCAACACACCAGCCGCAAATCTTTCACACAAACTCGACGACTACCACCACCCCCGCCCACAACCCCACCTCCGCCGCCACCTCCTCCTCTGCCGCGGTCGCGGTCGCCGCCGCCGCCGCCGCCGCCCGCCTTACCCCACTCCCGCTGAGATTCCTTTCCCACAACACTGCATCACGTCGACGTTGACATAAATCACTTCCAATACGACGACCATGAGCACTGTCGCCACCACCATCATGGTCACCACCATGGCCATGGCCACGACCATCACCATCACCAACTCCACAGGCGGACCAATGATGTATGGCCTCAGGACAACATTCTGCAGACACCGTCTGCAAGATTGCCTTCGCGCCGTTTGCGCGCATGTGAGTGCGGGGCAGGTGACTCCAGGAACAAAAACGTGGTGCGGGCGGAGGGACTTGAACCCTCATGGGCCGTTTAAGCCCTGCGGATTTTCATACCGTCTACGGCTTTCGCCGCCCGAACGTGAGACCTTTGCAGGCTCACGCCAGGTTTGCGGTCTGGACTATCCCTTCACCCTCTTCCGAAAGCTCCGGAGCTTAGGTGCTGCCCGTCTAGTCTCTACACCTTCCCGGATGGTGTCTCTCCGGGCTTGGCTCGGGATTGCCATTTAAGGGTTCCCCGACTTTGAGCAGTTCTGCATCGCCGGTTTCCCAGCGAGCACTCAAGTTTTCCTTAAGTCCGCTGCGTATGCCATTCCGCCACGCCCGCGCGCGGCTGTCTGACTGCCTTTGTATCATAGGGCAGGATTGCCCGGAAAACACGTCCGTTTCCTGGTGAGCGGGCTGCGCTGGAACGGGCATTCTTCACGCCACATCCGTTTAAGCTACCGTCGAGCAGGTCGTAACAGACTCGTTCCACGTTTTCCTGATGACAATGAAGTGGTCGATCAAGATCGGTCTTCAAGAAGCCTTCAAAGCGTCCGGGTGGGATTGAATCCCACGAAATAACCTCCCGTGGGAAGTTTTACAAAGCCCATCCCGCCGCGTAACAGCAGCTCCTCCCCGAGGTCTTTTAAGGGCTGATATTCTTGCACCCCTTCCCATGAATCGAGTTTTTCGAACATAGAACGAAGAACGCTTGAATATCGCGTCCAAAGCGCATTCAGCCAACTTGTCTCGCGCAACGCGGCTGCCAATGTCGGAGCTGTTTCTTCGAGAGTCTTTTCCAGCCCGTCGATATGACCAATGAGATAAGAGCCGCGAACAAAGAACGTTTCAAAAACACCACGTAGCTCAGTCATGGTTCGCTCTACGTTTCTATCTTGCGCGAATGTTCGTTTGGCCGCTTCGCTTCGGGCAAGAAGCGAACCGAGCATTGGGACCAATGTCTGCTCGTATCCGGAGCAGTAATCCGGAGTTCCCCAGTTAGCACTCAATCGTGATGCGGCATATTCGTCCCATGCTGCCATGGCGAACTGGGTAAGCACCGCCTCACGGAGGTCCGGCATTGGAGTTCCATAGTGGTTGGGCATCGCCTTGCTTCGCAGCAAGTGGTCGTACACGTGCGCCAACTCATGGCACAACGTGTGGAGCGCAAGGGCGTAGTACTCGTTTGTAGGATCGACCAGCGGGCGAACTAACGCGGAGTCCAGAACAACGTGACTCTTATGCTCGCCGTTTCTCAGAACTGGCACTGCCATCGCGAAGCCCGCACCGAACTCGTCGCGTGTCGGGGTCGCTGCCTTCATATTCAGATAGCCTCTGTCGATTGCTGCGAGGGCTGCAACGTAATCGTCTGCAATTGTGATGCCGTCCAGTGCGGTCAGGTCGAAGACACTTCCAAAGACTCTCGCAAATCCCAACACCGTGTAGAGCAGTTTCTGGGCGTCTTCCTCTGACTGGAAATTGCCAGTCACGCTCAGCGAGAGATCTTGCCTAACGGTGGACTTGTTCAACAGTTCGTCAAAGTTTCGCTCATCTGAGTCCATTTATCACTCCCCTCGGTGGGAGTCCAAGAACTTGAGTCGCGGCTCCGCACTCAACTCTAACCGCTCCACGCTTGTCAGTGTTTCAACAGGTCAGCGGGTGATGTCGGCACGTATGATTCAGGTCGAGCATTTGGGCCGCGATCTCCACATCTCCGCAAGATCATCAATGTTGGTTATGAAAGAATAGGGACATGTCTATCGAGCGCGATGCAGACACTCCAATCAGCTGCTTCATCATCGCCCCATCAGGGCATCTCAGCGATCTTCTGCGGAAGCAGCTTGAACAGGAGGGTGTGCTGTGCTTTCGCTTGGAGAGCTCTGACGTTCTCTGGCAACCAACGGTGCAAGCGACGTCACTGGTTGAGCGCTCCGACTTTGTAGCCGTCATTCTCGAAGGCGAACCTTCGCCCAACATCTACTTCGAGATGGGGCTCGCAATGGGCAGCGGAAAACCTCTCCTGCTGTTCAGCGAAAGTCCAAAGCTTCCTTCTGCGCTTTCGTCGGCGACCACCGTGCTGACATCGGCACTTCGAAATGACAGCTGGAAGGATCTCAGACGAGCCTTTCTGCGCACCCTGAAACCTGCCCATCCGGAAACGAGGCGGAAAACCCAGAAGAAACCGGTCGGTAGCCAGCGCTGGCGGAGACTCGGGTCAGAGTTCGAAAGATTGCGGTCTGGTGATTCAGAATCGGCGTCGCGTCAATTCGAACAACTCGTCGAGCGAGCCTTCCAGCTTGCCAACTTTCCGATTTCTCGCGCTCCAACGCCAGACTTTGGCGCCGACTTCGCGCTTGCTTCCCCGAGTCTGATGCGTTCGTTCGGTCTGCCCATCTTGATCGAGGTAAAGAATAACTCTCGCATACCTCTCAGCCAGAAAATGGTCGATCGTTTGGAGCAGCTTATTTCAGAGGGCAGAGGCGGCGCGGCACTCCTCGTCGCTATGCAGCCGCCCAGTCCCAACATTCACCTAAAGCTTCAGCGACCCATCGTGATTGTTCCTTTCGATGAGGTGATGGACTGGCTTGAAAAAGGCATATTCGAAGAAGAGTTTCTTTTCACTGTTGACGCTTTCTGGACGAGGCAGAACTAAATGGCCTTCCCCAGAACTCAGATCGACGCCCACCTCCACGATGCCGAACATGGCAACACCGCGCAGATTCGCGGTCGGGCGCTAGAAGATGCGGCCATCGCGATGTTCACGTCCATTCCGGGCATACTCACGCCCGAGCCCAATGCGCTCGACTACGCGCATGCCACTGAGATCGATAGCTTGTTTCCGAATCGGCCAAACAACAACGGGCTTTGGTTTACGAATGAGCGCGCATTCCTGTGTGAGTGCAAGAACTGGAATGTTCCAGCAGGTGCTCCTGAGCTAATTCTGTTTCTGCACAAGATGAAACAAAGGAATTGCAAGTTCGGGGTGTTCGTATCCAGCGAAGGAATCACGGGCGACGCCGCAGCTTTGACAGCTGCAAACGATATCGTGGCTGGTGCCCTGGCAGAGGGCTACGAGATCATCGTTCTTGATTGGGCTGACCTCGTGTCTATACGAAGTGCGAAGGCCCTGGTACAGAAGATGCAGGAACGGTGGGTTCGGCTGAAGTCCTATCGCACGAGCGTCTAAATCCCGGCTGCCGCACAATGAGGGCGCCCCGAAGCAAGACAGCTTCGGGCCACATGGAATCGCATGTTCTTTCACGCTACGTCCGTTAAGCTGCCTTCGTTTGACTTTCTTTTCTTCTTTGGACGCATGACGTTGATGGCGACGGCGTCGAGCGAGGTCTTGATGTGCGACGCGTAGTATTTCTCGATCATTTCAACACTGGTCCGGCAGTTTTTAGCGATCTGGTAGATGTCGGCACCTTCCATCAAGCGCAGGCATATGTATGTATGCCGTAGGCTGTATGCCGTGCGCGGTTGGCCTTCACGGTCCATCCGCAGCTTTTCCTCGTCGAGGATGGTTTTGAAAAGCTCTCGCTGCCACTTGGGAAAAATCAGTTCCGTAGGTTCGGGCGTGCGCCCTTGCTCGCTGGGAACAGCAGATGTCTCGGACGTTCCAGTGGGCGCGTTCGCGCCGTAAATGCGCGCCGGGCGGAGCCGGCTTCGAAGTCGCTTGAAGGGCAACACCGCACCCGGCATACTCTTGCAATATCCAACGCCACGTTTTCCTCGGACCTCGATCTCCAAAATCGTCTTCTTCAAGTCGTCGTCGAAAACGATCGTGACATCGCGGAACTGAAGGCGCCAGGCCTCGTCGGGCCGCAGTCCGGTATTCACTGCGAAGAGGACATAATCGTGGAGTTGCGCTGCTTCCCATTCGAAGCCGCGTCGCTTCGGCTCTTGGGCACGGGTTCGTGTCGCTTTGTAGAGTTGTTTGTACTCATCTGGCGAGAACCATGCCCGATGGGAGATCTTGGGTGATTTACGGTACGGCTCAGAAAAGTCAGGAAGGCGGTCGAGCCATCCGTGACGCAGCGCGGTTTTTAGAGTCTGGCGGAGGGTCACGATTTCCTGATGCATCGTGCTATGGCCGGGCGGCTTGCCATATTTCGTAATTGACTCCTGGTGCCTGTGAAGTCGATATTCCTGGATCTTTCCAGATGTAATCTCTGAGATGCCTAGATTCCCGAAGAACGGAATGAGGCGTCCGCTAGACCGCCAGTGCTGGCCTTCTACGTAGCGCTTGTTGCGCTGGCCCTGCGTCATGATGTCGAACTCGCGCAGGTAGTGCTCAGAAACCTCGCGAAAGGTCTTTTCGCTCTTGATCTCGCCGTAGCGGAGTTTTCCGCGGAGCTGCAGGTACCAGTCCTCGGCGATCTCCTTGGCCTTGGAAAGGCTCTCTTCCTTCGTGCTGGTGCGGCGATTCTTGCCGGCGAAAAAGCTTGAACATTGCCAGAGGCTGCTGTTCGGGCGCTTGTAGACGTGGACTTTGCCGCCCAGGATCGTGTGGTGTTCTGTCATTTTCGCTCCTCGTGCGAAGTGGCGCGAGAAACTCGAAAATGTGTAATGAGTGTGAAGCTATCGCCGCTTTGACATCATGTCAATAAAATTATTGTTTGCAACTGGATATGATGAGATCAGCCTTTGTCTTTAGGATTTTAAGTCCCGTGCGTCTGCCAGTTTCGCCATCCGGGCGTGTCTCGCAAGCTATTCTACCGGAACAGAATGCGCTCCGCTCCTCACTGCAATCTCGCCTCAGCGCCTGCAGGCGCAGTTCCAGTTACGGTTTTAGTTTCGGTTTGGCTTGCGGCGGCAGCCGCAGCCGCAGTCGCTCGGGCCGCGCCATCCTCGATCTTCCGGGCGGCGTCCCGCAGGTCGTCCACCGCCTGAGTGTTATAGGCACTGAACACATAGTCGGTGAGATGTCCGCTCATCCTCTTCGCCGTGTCGCGGTCAACCCCGCGCCGGATGGGCGTTGCGAATCGCCGAGCGCCGCATGTCGTGGCCTAGCCGCCGCTCCAGTCCCGCGTCTGCGAACAGCTTGCGCCACGCGTCGCGGAAGTCCTTCACGGGTTCGCCGTCCACGCGAGTGAAGAACATAGTCGGCTGGCTGCTTGCCCTGAACCCGCGCCGTGATCAGCGTCAGAACTTCCCTGGTCATCACCACCGTCCGCGCTTTCCCGTTCTTCGTCGCGCCCGCAGGCAGGTCGATGGTCTCGTCGAGCAGGTTGACTTGCCTCACGCGGAGGCGAAGCAATTCCGATTTTCTGAAGCCAAAGACGTAGGCGGCGGCGAGCCAACCGCGCAGCCACAACTCCTTCGCGCACGCTCGCAGCTTGTCGTAGTCGGCCTGGTCGAGAAACCCCGTGCGGGGGTCGGGCTCTTTGAGGTGCGTGAACTTGGGAACGTTGGCTACCTTCGGCGGCTTAGTGCCCATGCCCAGGTTCAGCAGGCGCCTGACAATCGCAGTTTCGCGGTTGATCGTTGCGGGCCCAGCCCCTTCCTTCTGGCGAGCAAAGATGTAGTTGTCGACGTCATCACTTGTCAGACCGTTTGCCGGCAGGTCGCCGAAGTAGCCCTTCAGGTGGTTCTTCCATCGGCTCTTCACATGGGACACTGTCTTCCTGCCCTGGCGGGCGTAGTCCATCTCCGCGAGCACGAACAGGTCTTTGATCTTGTTCTTTCTGCTCGCCTCGACCAGGCCCGTGCGGCGCTCCGTCAGAATTTGCGACTTCAACTTGACGAGCGCCTTCTGCGCCAGTTCCAACCCGGGCAACTTCAATCGGGTCGGCTCCGCCGGCACCCCGAGTTCCAGGAGCAGGTCCCACGTGACCTGCGGCTGATAGGCTTTGCCGTTGCGGGTCACATACAACCGAAGCATCCCATTCGGCAGCTTCGGCAGTTTCTTCTTCTTTGTCTCGTCGCTCACCTTCTTGCTCCCTTCGGAACCCTAGCGCCTTCCGACCCGAACCTCAGTGCCCTTGCGACAGCGGCCGAGCCTGCCGCGTCCATGCTCCTCTGACAATCCACCCAGAATCGTCGGGTCGGCCTCGCCGCTCTTTGGTGCGTCTATAATAGCGCCTACCGATGGCGCTCACTACCGGCATCAAACTCGGCCATATGGAATCCTTGCCCGAAGCCCAGAACGGAGGTTCGCATCACAGCCCGTAACCTAGGGGAAGGAAGCTGCTGGCTTGGCGTTGATCTTGGCACACAAAGCGTTCGTGCGGTTGCCGTATCCGGGAGCGGCCTTGTCGTTGGACAAGGCTCTCATCCACTCACCGGCCGGCGCGACGGTACTCGCCACGAGCAGGATCCTGAAAAGTGGTGGTGTGCAACCCTCTCTGCCTGCCGCGCAGCTGTTGCCGGTTTTCCGGCTTCGTCCATTCAGAGTTTTGCGGTGGACGGCACATCCGGGACCATTCTTCTCGTCGACCGGTCCGGCAAGGCTCTTACTGCGGGCCTCATGTATGACGATTTGCGGGCAGCGAACGAATCGCGTTTCGTAAATGAGACTGGCGCCTCCCCATGGGCTTCGCTTGGATATCGCATGCAGCCCTCGTGGGCGCTGCCGAAGCTGCTCCGGCGGCTGCGTGAAAATCGCGACTTGATTCCCTCCGCGCGTCTGGCTCACCAGGCTGACTTCATCAATTTTCGGCTCTCCGGCCACGAGGTTCCGTCGGACTCGACAGGATTTGTGCTGGGCACTCCCCTCGACGAGGTCGATCTTTATGCCGCGCTGCTGCAAGGAGTGGCATTCGTGGAGCGGCTGTGCTTCGATTCTCTCGACCTGCTGGGCGCTCCCACCGGCGGCGAACTCGCCTTTACCGGTGCCGCAACGCGCAGCCGCTACTGGTGCCAGCTTCGAGCCGATATCCTCGGGCGGCCGGTTCGCTTGCCGGAAAATGCAGAGCCGGCGTTGGGCATCGCCATCCGTGCCGCTGCCAACTCGAAGGCGCGAAGTGCCCCGGAGCGAAGCGTTGCCGACGTCGCCCATGAAATGATACGCATTCGCGAAGTGATCGCTCCCCGGCCGGACCGTGTCGCTCGTTTTCACGAACCGTATCTGCGAATGGTGGAAGAACTGGCGCGGCGCGCTTGGATACAGCCGGCTCTTCGCGAACATGCGGAGAGGAGGGCTAAGTAGTGGTACGGCTCGCGCTCGTTCGCCACAGCGAAACGATCTGGAATGCGGAGAACCGTTACGCCGGCAGCACCGATATCCCGCTCAGCCCGCGTGGGCAGGAACAGGCGGAGCAGCTCGCCAACTGGGCGTCCTCCGCCGATCTTGCCGCCGTCTGGGTGTCGCCATTCCTGCGAGCGCGGCAAACGGCGGCGCCATCGGAACGCGTGACAGGTCTCGCGGCTCGCGTCGATTCCCGGCTCAGGGAGATTCACTTCGGTCAAGGCGAAGGCTTGACCAATGAGGAGATCAGGCAATCTTTCCCGCAAGCTTTTGCTGCCTTTCAGTCCGATCCGTTTGCCCATCACCTGCCCGGCGGCGAGGATCCGCGGGATGTCGCGCAGCGGGCCATTGAATGTTTCAAGGAGATTGAGAGAGCGTATCCGCGCGGGCGCGTGCTCGTTGTTACTCACAACACGCTGATCCGCATTGCGCTTTGTCAGTTGCTGAGTGTGCCGCTTTCAAAGTACCGCAGCGCGTTTCCTACGATCGACAACGGTGCGCTATGCGAGATCTGCCTGCAAGATGATGAGGTATCTCTTTTGAAGTTCAACTTGCCGCTGGAATCTGATCTCACCGGGCAGGCGGGACGTGAGGAACCGGACACTCCGTTTTAGAGCAGGCCACACGGGCAGCGATGAAGATGCGGTAAAATACGCGGCTGGCGTGGGATTCGGACACTGAGACTCCAAGCGTACACCATCCATGACGCGAATCATTCTTATCGGAGCCGGCCGTGGCGGAAGAGCGCTGGTGGAGCTACTTCACAGGGACCCGAGCGTCGAGATTGTGGGAGTAGCGGACAAGGATGAAGGCGCGCCCGGCATCGTCCTCGCTCGGGAACTCGGCTTGCCCGTGGCCGCCAACTACAGAAAGTTCCTGAAGGCAGACACGGCCGACCTCATCATCGATGTGACGGGCGATCCTGACGTGAGCCGGGAAGTTTACCGCCTGCGGCCTCAAGGAACGGAGGTGGTTGGCGGCAAGACGGCGCGCTTCATCTCGGAGTTTGCCGGGAACAGGAATCCAGCCGAGGCTTTCCAGGATCAGTACCAGCTTGCCCTGCGCGAACTTGAAGCGCGCGCGGGAGGCGAGTTTATTATCGGCAACAACCTGAAGATGAAGGAAATCTCAGGACTGATTTCCAAGGTTGCGCCCACGCCCACAACCGTGTTGATCCGCGGCGAGAGCGGTACCGGCAAAGAGCTTGTGGCGCGGGCCATCCACCGCAACAGCACGCGCAGCAATCATCCGCTGGTCACGCTGAACTGCACGGCATTGTCTCCCGCGCTGCTGGAAAGCGAACTCTTCGGCTACAAGCGCGGCGCTTTTACGGGCGCTTATAACGACAGTAAAGGATTGTTTGAAAAGGCCGAGGGCGGTACGATGTTCCTCGATGAAATTGGCGATATGTCGCTGGAGATTCAGGCCAAGTTCTTGCGCACGCTGCAGACCGGGGAGATTCGCGCCGTCGGCGACATGCGGACACGCAAGGTTTCGGTGCGAATTGTGGCCGCCACCAACCGGAATCTGGAGACCGCAATTCGCGAAGGCACGTTCCGCGAAGACCTGTTTTACCGGATCAATACCTTCTCGATTACTCTGCCCCCACTGCGCGAGCGGATCGAAGATATCCCATTTCTTGCGGAGTACTTTTTGCTGCGGGCCCGGGCCAAGGTGAACAAGAAAGTGGAGAGCATCGCTCCGCAAGCGCTGGCGCTGCTGAAGAATTATTCCTGGCCGGGCAATCTTCGCGAACTGGAAAACATCATTGAACGCGCCGTGGTATTGACGTCGTCCTCGGTGGTGGAGGCCGAACACCTGCCGCTTCACGTTCAGGAAGTTGTGTCGTTCAAGCCCCAGATAGGCTTCATGCTGAGCAAGGCCCAGGCCATCGAGCAGTTTGAACGAGAGGCGTTGTCCAGTTATTTGCTGAAGGCCGAGGGAAACATCTCCAAGGCTGCGGCGTTGGCAATAATGCCGCGCCGAACATTCCATCGCTTGCTGGCAAAGTATAAGATTCCGACCCGTTCCGGCCGGAGACCAGTACTGAGACATTAGTGTCTCATTATAGAGACATCAATGTCTCTACGGATAAAATCCTGCTAATAAGCTGAATGCAAGGTAATTAATGGAAAGCTCTTTTTGAGCAGGTGGGACAGTTGTGTCACTCACGCGTAAGATGAGGGAGATTTTCTGCTCTGCTCATGCTGTTCGTGATCGCTCCAACTAAAGCAACAACAACTACTTAAGGGGTCCACAGCTGGTCGGGCAAACATGGGAGCCACATTGGAACGGGAGTTGCCTTAGCTGAATATGCGGCGGTGACCACCGACGGGAATCAACTTCGGAACCAGAGTTGCACGTGGTGTAAAGCGAGATCGGCCGGGCCAACCAGCCCGGCTGTTTCTCAAGAGTTCGGCTTTGAGTGGCCAGCAGCCAGTTGGAGATCGTGGCCCGTGTCGGTTTTTAGAGTAATGCTAACCGAGAAGAAACGAATGAAAGTCAGCGAGATCATGGAAACCCGGGTGGTGGCAGCCAAAACTAACGCGAGCTGCACCAGCCTCGTGCAAAAAATGCTCTCCGGATTCGTCAGCGGCTTACCGGTCATCGATGACCAGGGGCATGTGATAGGCGTCGTCACTGAGTTCGACATCCTGAAAGTTCTACGCAATGGCGAGAACGGCTTGTCGGCAGTGGCGAAAGACATCATGACGAAAGAACCGATCTGCCTGGAGGCAGACCACACGGTGGAGGAGGCGATCGAGTTGATGACCCGGCACCACATTATTCGCATCCCTGTGGTTTCTGCGGGCAAGTTGGTCGGCATCGTGTCGCGAACCGACGTCCTTCGCGCCTATGTGAAGGAAGAATTTGAGGTATTCGAAACGACACCGGATTTCGAGGGATAAAGCAACGTCCGGCCGGATGCGAGAGCATGGAAATCAGAGACCTCACCATTATCGGTGGAGGGCCAACCGGCCTGGCAGCCGCCTTCCGCGCGGGAATGCATGAGGTTTCAGCGCGGATCATCGACACCGCAGCTCATCTCGGAGGGCAAGTAACGGCGCTTTATCCGGAAAAGAATATCTACGACGTGTTCGGGCTCCCGGAAATCCTGGGCACAGATCTGGTGCACAACTTGATGAAGCAGGCACTTCAATTCGGGGCGCAGGTTCACCTGGGTGAGGTCGTGAAGATGCTGGCTTTTCAGGACGGCCAGAAGATCGTGGAAGTGGTCACCGACCAAAACGTGTATCGGACGCGAGCCGTGCTTCTAGCGGGCGGGCTCGGTTTGATCACCCCGCGCAAACACGACGCGGAGGGTTGCGCTCAGTTGGAAGGACGCGGAGTCTACTACGGGGTTCGCGATCCCGAGCTCTTCCGCGGCAAAAAGGTTGTCATCGTGGGCGGAGGCGATTCGGCGCTGGATTGGGTGCTCAACTTGCTGCCGATCGCGGCGCGCATCACCATTGTGCATCGAACTGAGGAGTTCTCGGGACATGCCTCTACGCTGCGCCAGGTGCAGCAACTTGCAGATCACGGCCGTGTCGGCCTGCATACTTCAACGCTGTTGACGGCAGCCCATGGCAACGAGTACCTGGAGGCAATAACGCTGCGAGACTCGCACGGCGTGGAGCGCACTCTGGAAGCCCAGGCTTTGCTTCCGATGCTCGGATTCCATATCAATCTCGGCCCTATGGAGAAATGGGGTCTTGAATTCGACGACAAAAAGATCGTCGTGAACTCGCGCATGGAGACTAACTTGCCGGGTGTTTTTGCCGCGGGCGACGGGGTCACCTATCCCGGAAAGATCAAGCTCATCGCCACTGGTTTTTCCGAAGCGGCTATCGCAGTCAGAAGCGCGGTGGAATACGTCCGGCCCGGCCAGAAGGTACGGGTGCAATACAGCAGTATTGCGGGGGTTCCCAAAGCTGCCGGAAGTTCAGTCGTTAGTGTTGCAGGCGGAATCATGTAGCGCCGCCGTCTCGGCGGCTCCGCGTGCCGCGTGCGGGACAGCCGGCCAGAGGCCGGCGCTACTAAACAACAAGTTTCAAGGAGACAGCAATGAGTGGTGACAGTTCGGGCAAAAAGAAAAGCCGTTGGGCCGCAGGAATCACACCTTACGCGGAAATGGGCTACTACGACGCCGATTACGAACCGAAGGCTACAGACATTCTCTGCGCCTTCCGTCTGGTGCCGCAATCGGGCGTAGATCCTATCGAAGTCGCGGCAGCGGTGGCCGGTGAATCTTCGACGGCAACCTGGACCGTGGTCTGGACCGATCGCCTCACGCCTTACGAGCATTATCAGGCGAAGTGTTACCGGGTCGATCCCGTGCCCGGCACCGATCAGTACATCGCTTACATCGCTTATGATATCGATCTTTTCGAAGAAGGCTCGATTGCCAATTTGACGTCCTCGATTATCGGCAACGTCTTCGGCTTCAAGGCGCTTAAGTCTTTGCGCCTGGAAGATATGAGAATTCCTCCGCACTACGCGAAAACGTTTCAGGGGCCGGCTCACGGTATCGTCATGGAGCGCGAGTACCTGAATAAATTCGGACGCCCCTTGCTCGGCGCCACGGTGAAACCCAAGCTCGGCCTTTCTGCGCGCAATTATGGACGCGTGGTCTACGAAGCGCTGCGTGGTGGACTCGACTTCACCAAAGACGACGAGAACATCAACAGCCAACCTTTCATGCGCTGGCGCGACCGCTTTCTGTTTTGCATGGAAGCGGTGAACCGCGCCACGGCAGCAACCGGCGAAATCAAGGGACATTATTTGAACGTCACCGCCGGAACCATGGAGGAAATGTACGAACGCGCCGATTTCGCCAAGGACCTCGGCACGGTGATTGTGATGATCGACCTCACCATCGGCTATACCGCAATTCAGTCGATGGCGAAGTGGGCGCGCCGCAACGGAGTGATTCTGCACTTGCACCGCGCGGGTCACGGAACTTATACGCGGCAAAAGACGCACGGCGTAAACTTCCGCGTGATCTCGAAATGGATGCGCCTGGCGGGAGTGGACCACATTCACGCCGGCACCGTAGTCGGCAAGCTGGAGGGCGACCCCAACGCGATTCGCGGTTACTACACTACGTTGCGCTGCAACAAGATCGACGCTGATCTCTCGCAAGGACTCTACTTCGAGCAGGACTGGGCTTCGTTACCGGCAACCATGCCGGTCGCTTCTGGCGGCATCCACGCGGGACAGATGCATCAGTTGCTGCATCTTCTCGGCGAAGATGTGGTGCTGCAGTTTGGTGGCGGAACGATTGGCCATCCCGATGGCATCGCCCAAGGCGCGACGGCGAATCGTGTGGCTACGGAAGTGATCATCCAGGCCCGCAACGAAGGGCGCGACTATCTCAATGAAGGGCCGGAGATTCTAAACAAAGCTGCTCGTTGGTCGCCGGAACTGCGCAAGGCGCTGGATATCTGGAAGGACGTCAGCTACGACTTCGAGTCCACCGACGTTCCGGACGCGGTCGGCACGGTCACAGTTGCATGAGCCGTGCCACGTTATTGAAATAGCGTTGGCAGCGAGCTGTATTTATGAACGGAGAAGAAATCATGCGCATCACCCAAGGAACTTTTTCTTACTTGCCCGATTTCACGGAAGAACAAATCAAAGCCCAGGTGCGATATTGCTTCGATAACGGCTGGGCGTTCTCCATCGAGCACACCGACGATCCTCATCCCCGGAATGCGTACTGGGAAATGTGGGGGCTTCCGATGTTTGAGCTGCAAGATCTGAATGAAGCGATGGATCGCCTCGAGGAATGCCGCAAGGCTTTCCCGGAGCATTACATCAAACTGAATGGCTACGACCGCACCAAAGGCCGGCAAACCACGATGCTGAGTTTTATCGTGCAACGGCCCGAGAACGAACCGGGATTTTCTTTGGATCGCACCGAAGCGCAGGATCGCCGCATTCAGTACACCATCCGCTCCCGGGCCAAGTCAGCGAACTAGAACGCGCGAAATGCCATGCCCAAACTGGATACAGACTCCGTGATCGATTCCTCACCCATGGATGAGCCGCGGGAGAGCACCGTAGATATCGGCGCCGCACATCGGGACTCCCATCTCGACGAAATTCTCGAGGAGCTCGATCGTGAGCTGGTCGGCCTCCGGCCGGTCAAGGCCTACGTCCGGCGCCTGGCGTCGCTGTTGTTGGTAAGTCGTTTGCGCGAAAAGGTGGGCCTGTCAACCGAGCGTCCCACGTTGCACATGTCTTTTACCGGACATCCCGGTACCGGCAAAACCACCGTCGCCATGCGCATGGCGAAAATATTGCACCACCTTGGCTACCTGCGCCGCGGTCACCTAGTGGTTGCGACCCGCGACGATTTGGTGGGGCAATACGTTGGCCACACCGCGCCCAAGACGAAAGAGATTCTGAAAAAGGCGATGGGCGGCGTGCTCTTTATCGACGAAGCCTATTACCTCTATCGGCCGGAAAATGAACGCGACTACGGTCAGGAAGCCGTAGAGATGCTGCTGCAGGCGATGGAAAATCAGCGCGAAGATCTGGTTGTGATTCTGGCCGGTTATCAAGATCGAATGGCGACTTTCTTTCAGTACAATCCGGGGTTTCGTTCCCGCGTGGCACACCACATCAGCTTTCCCGATTACACGTTGGAAGAGCTGACCAGGATCGCCGAATTGATGCTGCGCGAGCAAAACTACAGTTTTGACGGCGAGGCGCGGGAGGCGTTTCTGGAATACCTCAAGTTGCGGACCCGGCAGCCCCAGTTTGCCAATGCCCGCAGCGTGCGCAATGCCATCGACCGAATCAAACTGCGGCAAGCCAGCCGGCTGGTGGACCAGGGCGGATGCGTCGGCAAGGAGCAACTGGTTCGCATCGCCGCAGCCGACGTGCGTCAAAGCCGCGTCTTCCAAGGAGGGATCGAGGGAGAAGCCGAATCCGGCAGCGCAAACGAAGAGCCACCCGTGCGGGGCAAGGAGGAATGATGAGAGGAAGACCAATCTTGCTAGGCATAGTAGGCGATAGCGCCGCCGGCAAAACAACCATCACCCGCGGACTGACGCGGCTGCTGGGCCCGGAGCGTGTGACCCACATCTGCGCCGACGACTATCACAGATATGATCGCACCGAGCGTGCGCGTCTGAACATCACTGCGCTGCATCCCGACTGCAACTTTCTCGACATTCTGGAGTTGCATCTGGAGCGCGTGCACTACGGGCAAGCCATGCTCAAACCAGTATATGACCACAGCACAGGCACGCTGGTGCGGCCCGAGTACGTGGAGCCGCGCGAGTTTGTCATTGTGGAGGGACTGCTGGGGTTTCATACGGAGGCAATGCGCCAATTCTATGACGTCAAAGTCTTCCTCGATCCTCCCGAGGACATGCGGCGCCTCTGGAAGATCAAGCGGGACACGGCCAAGCGTGGTTATACGCCGGAGCAAGTGTTGGCGGAGATGGAGAGGCGCGAGGCGGATTCGCGGGACTTCATCCGCCCCCAGCGCGAATTCGCCGACATAGTCGTGCGCTTCTATCCCGAGAGCGGCACCGGATCCGATCAGTCGGATGGGCACTTGAACGTTCATCTCGTCTTGCGCCCAAGCATTCCCCATCCCGACCTTACTTATCTGGTGACTCACAAGAACGGCCAGCCTCCGGGCATTCGTCTTGAGTTGGGGCGTGACTGTGGACGGCCGGTGGAGTTTCTTGAGGTCGACGGCAACGTGAGCCGCGAACACGCCGCCCAATTAGAACAAGCCATCTGGAAACATCTTCCCGATCTGCGTCCGTTGCGGGCCGATCAGTTCGGCGATTACAACGACGGCAGCGAAGTGCGGCATAGCGATCCGCTGGCCCTCACGCAATTGCTCATCACCTATCACTTGCTGCGCGCCTACAGCAAGGACAGTCCAATCCCATTCGCGCGGCCGGTCGCGGCCTTGAGCCGATTGAACTCTGTGCCCGATGAATCGCCAGTGAAGGTTGTCGCCAAACGGTGAGGCTGGCTGTGATGGCATTTCACCCGAGGTTGATGTTCAACGGCGAGGGAGACTGTGTGGCGACAAAACTGCGGCCCGGCAACGTGCAGTGCCGAGAACTGGGAAGAACTCTTGCCCGGAGCGGGCCGCTCGGTGGCCCTGATAAGGTCCGTTGGCGCTTGCCGCCGATCGCGGGTGGATTACGTTAGTGCTCTATCGGAGGCGCGCCCTCACAAGAAGCGGGACAGAAACAGAGGGTTGGGGCGTGCGTTCGATAAAGCCGTCAGAAGGAAGCCGCTCGCGGGTGCGGCGAACGCGGTCTATGGAAATTGAATCGATTTTGGTCTTAAAAGCCTTGCCAGATGGGGATTTTGGCCAAAACGTTGTTGTTGATTTTCATCGACGTAGCAGTTCTGGCAACAATCTGCGTTATCCTAACCTCCAGCGCCATAGGCCGCCTGAGAATTTGCTGATCAAGTGGCGAAGTCAGGCTGGCTGCGGATTCAATCTGTCAACCGTGTGTTTGCTCTGACACTTACGAAGGAATAAAGGGTGTGAGCAACAGGATGTGGTTGGCCCCTGCCGAGATGAAATCTGTGTAACGCTGCGCGAGCGGGGACACTGCGCTTGTTCGAGAGCGGTCAGTTTTTCCAGGATGACCGTCCGCTCGGGCCCCTCGCGAAGGCAAGATTCCATTTTTTGCCGTAGGTCCGAGAAAATCCTCTCGTGGTTCTTAATCACCACATTCACGGAGTTGTCGGTGCTGTTGACGTTAGCTGGGGGGATATCACCCTCGACGTGATACATAGTGGTTGTGTCGGCTTGGCGTTGTTTCCAAAAGGGACGTTTTTTCACAACGCGTCGCCGGTCAATTTCGGCTTGAATCCAGGCAGGTGAAATTCTGACATGCTGCCTTACTTGATGCAGGTATAGAAGTCTCATAACTGCAAGCCTCTCTATGGTTTCCGACGAGCTAATGCGAGGGGCAATCGAGGCTTCCAGACTGCGGACGACTTCACTCGTGATGGCAGTTGCCATCTCATCATCAATGGGAACACCATTCAATTCATATCCATCAAGCAGCGTGTTCAGTTGAGCCTTGATCTTAGCTTCAATCAGCTCACCGTCAATCTCGGCCTCCTCGCTGCTTGTCGTGTCCAGCGACATCCCTTCCTCGTCAGCAGCTAAGCGAACCCGTACCGCATGGCGCTTCTCGTCAAATTCCCGAACAATTTCGCCAAGGGCTGCCGAATAGGCGAACTGAGCAAACCGTCGTGCCCTCTCGACTTGGTTCATGGCAGCCATATTATAGGAGATGTGAGAGCGACCCGAGCGACCAGCTTTTCTGAATTGGCAACATCGCTCACCGATTCGATGGTGCCAACTCTGATGTCGATTTGGTCGAGGAGTTCGGGTGAAATCGGGGGCTTTACCTGCGCGAGCGTCATGCTGCAATTTTAGTAGAAAGTTTAGGGGATTCTGCTTTTACCTGGGGTGCGACACGTACGGGAAAGCCATTAGCTATCCTTGCGGTAGAGGAGGTCACGCATTGCTTGTCTCCGAGCTTCGTTCGCTTCCATCAGCGTTTTCCGTTCATCGGCGTCCATGCTCTTTTTCGTTGCGGGATCGATCTGTTCCGATTCGCTGCACGATGGGCAGCGGTTGGCAAAGCCCGGCTTATCCGGCTTCAGCTCGAACTCCTCTGAGCAGACGGAGCAGATTCGGATAGGAAATGCCATCCGTAATTATGATACAACGCACGGGCGAGCAGATGCAGAGCATAGCTTCTCATGCGGCTCCCAATGTGCGCTCGCACATCTCCGCTGATAGGCACAATGCACTTCGGATCGTCGCAGCAGCGGGTGATGCTAGTCATGTTGCCTTGTCTCTGAACAGCTTCCTGCGTAGCAGCTTTGGCGCACCAGACGCACTTCTCACTGCGGCTCGCGGCGCGATACTCCACTTTATAAGGCGAGTTCATAGCTATCCCCAGACCACGTTGCGTAATGGTAGGCATAACAGCCGTCGTTCGACTGTTCAAAAGTGCTCACATTTCGCAAGTGATATCCGCGTCGGCAGCTGGTCTCCGCGCTCATCGTGAAGTTTCTTCAAACTGGCGAGTAGATGCTCTGCAATCCCATCGGATTTTGGCAGCACGTCTCTAATACCGGCAGACTGCGCTTCTTTTAGTAGTTGCGCGCCGTTGTGCATAGTAACCATGAGCATCGCAGTGTTGGGGGCGAGCTTACTGATCTGCCGTGCGGCTTCGATCCCGTTCATCACAGGCATTTGAAAATCCAGGATCACCACATCCGGGTGCAGTTCTCTTACTTTCTCAACGGCAACCTTCCCGTTCTCTGCCTCGCCGCACACGTTCCAATCTTCGGTTCCCTCGATAAAAGATCGCAAGGCATGGCGAACGACGGGACTATCGTCAACGATTAGAATAGTGCTGGACACGCAGCCGCCTCCCGCCCTCGATGGGGTGTGGACGCCGCATGTCTCGATGCAGTGCGACGGGGGCAACAGGGAAGGCTAATTTGACCCTACGCCAGAACGCAGAAAAGTAAATACAGCGCACGCTGTACGATAGCGCACATTGCAAACTTGATACTGCACAGAGAATTCTTATTTTCAGCATCTTTGCGTAAGAAGGAGTAGGCTTGCGTGCCAGAATTAGCGTCACGCCATCGTGTTTGTCCTAAGACCAGCGCCGACTCGATGGGATGATCCTTCTGTTCCGATGTGACCTCGACCACGGCTGCACCGTCGAGGTCTAGCCAGCCTTCGTCGAGAGGCGGAACAGAGGAATCGGCGTGATTAGGCGCTTGCGCATACCCCAATAGTCTACCTCCGGGTGTTGGTCTCAATGTTCTGCGAAGAGAACAAACCTTCTTCTCCCACAAAGCATCCACGCAGCAGTGAAGATCGGAACCGGAATGAGCAAAAAGAATGGTCTCGCAGACCCCTCCCGCCTCAAGCCTTTCGACTCGGATGACAAGCAACTTCATGACAGTCTGGGACAATATCTGACGAGCATCAAGATGAACCTAGATTTGCTGAGTTCAGATGCCGCAGGCAAAGACGTGTTGACCGCTACGCTGAAATCAGTCGAGCAATGCTTATCCGAAACTCGTACCCTGTCATCTCTATTACATCCTCCGCTGCTGGACGAAGTAGGCTTCTCATCAGCGGCTCGTTGGTACACAGATGAGTTTGCGAAACGAAGCGGCGTCAAAGCAGAACTGGAGTTGCCTGACGAGGGAATCGAGCGGCTGCCGGAATTGGTACGCATTGCTTTGTTCCGCATTTTGCAAGAGAGCCTCGCTAACGTGCATCGCCACTCAGCCAGCCGCTCAGTTGAAGTTCGCCTGAAAATCAACCATCAAGCTGTGCTCACTGTGAAAGATTTTGGGCGAGGAGTGCCTGCGGAATTGCTGCAAGGGTCTCAGACAGAACACTTCGGTGTCGGCTTGAGCGGAATGCGGGAGCGTATCACTGATCTAGGCGGGACCTTTGAGATTCAGTCCAACGGAAATGGCACGCTCATAACCGTGTCGATCCCGCTCGCAACTCAGAAATCAGAAGCAGAATAATGCCCGTAAGAATTCGACTGCATAGACCGCAGCGAGGGTCTTCGTATTTTGCTGCGCCCCCTCCAGTTCTGGCTCAGAAGGTATATGTGATGGCCAGCAACCCCTCCCACTAACCAAGTAGTAACTGGCGCGTTGAAACAACGGCACTTGCGGGTTCACGAACACCCTCGAAATCATAGCTCTGCGGGCCGGGCGGTTTGAAACATCTCAAAATCGTGTGCGCCAAGCCGAAAAGTCCCGCCAATTTCTAATTCACCGTCTGGGTCAGAGAGCTTGATCGATCTTGTGGCGCTGGGCTGCTGTGGATCGGACTACACTACCTTCACCAAAAGTGCGGAAGAACCACTTTAGAGTAGCGAAATCAATCGCGAGCATTTCGCGTTGTTGTCCCAGAGTTGTTCGCTCACTGGCAGTTGGCACGTGGCGTGGCTCCATGATGGGAGCGGGATGACGCGAGAGTGTCCTGTCCGGTTCTGTGAGCGCGTCGGGGTGAACCCCCCCGGGGCGATTCTTCCAGTCAGTGTCCCTACTTAGTCGCCGTGACCTTGATAGGAACCTCTCCAGTGGGCCGACGCCCAACGCGGGCCATGCGAGGAACGAGAATTAGAGCAACCGCGTACAGGAAGATCGACACGGCTGTGGATCCGGGGTTTCCATGTTGCAGGTCTTCGAACAGCAACTTCGCCGTGACCAAGGCCAGTGTGCCATAGGCAATCCATACCAGTTCAATTCGCTGCCAGCGGAAGCCATTGAAGGCAAGCGCGAGAGCGATCGAGCAAGTGATCAGGGTGCGGATAACCGCCACTTGGGATGCGCCGGCGGTCATGCCGAGTGCAGCCAGCCACACCAGGACAGAAACGAGAAACGTGATTACCGCAGCCACGGCCGGGATAGCCGCAAGCAGTTGCAGGAGTCGCTGGTTCCAGATCTCTGTGCGGAAGCGGCTTCCGACCGCGTAGCACGCAACGGCTGACGCGGCGACGAGCCAGACGGTCCATCCAGGCGCGGCTGGGAACGTCCCCGCTAGGGCACGGCCCGCATAATCCAGCAGGCCGGACACATATGCCGCCGCGGCTAGGTACACCAGGCCGTGGAATTCCAACGTCAGGCGAGATGCCCACACGCCCAGAAGAGTGGCCACGATTGCGGCCGCACTCAAACAGAATGCCAGCAGCAACGGAGATACACAAAGAAAGCTACCGGCCAGGAAAAGTGCCGCGCTCCAGACGGCATACACGTGGTAGTTCCGTTGTTCGGGAAAGCGATCGAAATAGGCATAGGCAGCCGCGTAACACGCTGCCGAGAAGACCAAACAGAGCACCCCCAATCCCGGCATGCCAGCACTTGCTCCAAAATGCAGCGTGCTAAAGGCAAGCAGCAGGAACGCAACGATGCTCTGTCCGATCTCGAAGAATCGGATTCTCTCGCGAAGCCAGATCGTGCGGAAAGCTGTGCTTGCTCCATAAATCAGAAACGGAATGCACCCGAGCGCCAGCAGTAGCGTCGTCGCGACGTTCTTGTACTCCGAGGGAGCGCCCTCCGGACGCGAATAAATGTAGAGCAGAATCAAAATGGCGAGATCGGCCGCAGCGCCCACCAGCGGCCTGAGGCTGAGCCAGTGGTTGCGGCCAGCCGCCACTTCGCTGGCCAGCGCCATGAGGAGGAGTGCTGCGGTGAAAGGTACCAGATCGCGCGTCGCGATCAACAAAGCGAGCGTGGTGAGGATGGCGGCGCCATTGGCCACCCAGACGACCGCCACCAAACTGCGCTTCCAGGCGAGCGCGTACGCGGTGACCGCGAATATGCCGAGGATACCGGCGGTCGCCAAGGTTGGCAGGACCTCGAACCGCAGAGTCAGTTCCCAAAGCATGGGAGAGAGGATCAAAGCCGCAGTGACAGCGTAGACAGTACTGGCAAAGCGGGCCTCAATTGGCACTCGCGCTGCCCAAACCAACCACATCAGGGCATAGGCAAGCGCCAGAACAACCACCGCCAACTTCGGAAAGGACCCCGATTCGGCCGCGGCCCGGAGCAGGTAGGCACCGGCGATTCCGAGCATGGCTTTGCCCAGCACCGGGAACACTCCGCCGGCTGGTGCCAACGACAATGCGCCGGCGGTTGGCTGGAGTGCGGCGGGTTCGGCGGGAACAGACGCGACCTTTTCGGATGGATGTTCCAGGGCGGAGACTCGGCTCTCCAGCTTCTCAAGTCGTGCGGTGAGCCGCGCTAAAGCGTCGAGATCGTCCATAATCTCCAGTCGCTTTGAGGCTGGCAACAAATACTCGTCGCATGCCGCGAGCCGAACTTCGCGCGCCAAACCTTGGTGCGCTAAAGCTAGTGCTCGTAAATCAGTGCGCGGGTGCAGCGCCGGGAACCGAGCCCGAATCCTTTTCCGGCCAAGGAGGCAGGAGCTTCACCAGCACCCACAAAATGACCAATGGCAGTATGGTCAGCGCAATGGCTACGAGCAGTCCTTCGCGCGTAATTAGTCCCATCTTGTAGGTCGTGTATCCCAGAAAGCTCTTGGAAAACAACTGGCCGCCAATTACGACGTTCCATCGCATGGCAAAAATGCCAACTAAAGTCAGGCATCCGGCCAGGGTGTAAATGCGTTTGCGAGCCATTTCGCTGAGGCTTAACACCTGGGTCGAGGCGAGAAGTGCAATCGGAACAATGGTGCCAAGCATTATCTGGACCACGATATGCGACACGTACAGCTTGGTATGAACCATGAAATCCAAGCTGCGGAATGATTCATCGGACTCGTAGATGCGGTGAATCAGGTCGAGCATTTCCAGGCTGAAATCGATTATGAAAATGTAAAAGAGATAACGGGCCACCGTATCCACGCAGCCCATATCGATCGTTTCTTTGCGGGTCCACCTCAAGAACATGTAGAGCAGCATCACGGTGGCGATCCCCGACACCATGGCGGAGAAGATAAACACTACCGGCATGAGAGGCGACGACCACCACGGATTCGCTTTGACTGATCCAAAGATGAAGCCGACATATCCGTGCAGCAAGAAAGCCGATGGGATGCCGACCAAGGTGATGAGCCATCCCACGCGCTCATCAACCTTAAGTGCGTTCTCACTGATGTTGCTCGAGCCCAGCGTCATCAGCCGATAGATCAAACGCTTCCAGCCGGTGCTGGATTGGGACAGCAGCACGATGTCATGCCGGTAGTCGAGCCAGATTTCGAGCACCAGGACAGCCATCAAATACCACAGGTAAACAAACCCGAACATGGCCATCGCTGACGTTTTGTGCGGAGTCAGGTACATCTCGTAGGAGCGTTCCGGATGCCCGAGGTGCAGTTGCAGAGGCATGGGTGCCACGAGCAGGAAGGATAAGGCCGTCAGCAACGCCAGCCTATAGGTGGGCTTGACTGCCTGTACCTGAAAAACGCGTTCAAGGGACGCCAGAATAAATGCGCCTGCCACAAGTCCTGTAAGAAAAGGATACAACACGATCAGCACGCTCCACTGGAGCTCTACTTCGTTCGGATACATGAAACCTTCAACGCCGGGCATAATGGTCACCAGTCTCCTTACCGCACCGAACCATCAAGCCCGTTGTAAAAGAGCTTGGCGTGGGTTGCCATGTAGGGTTTTAAGACCTGAACGCTGTGGCTCTTCAGGAATTCGTGAATCGGATCGTTGGGGTTCTTCAAGTCCGCCAACTGGCGCGCTCCAGTTGGGCATGCTTCGCAACAAGCGGTGGTTAGGCCTTTCGTAATCCGGTGATAGCAGAGGCTGCACTTTTCGGCGGTCTCTGTTTTCGGATTGATGAAGCGGCAACCGTAGGGGCAGGCCTGCACACAATACCGGCAGCCGAGACAGTACTTTTTGTCTACCAGAACCACGCCGTCCGGACTTATGAAGGTCGCGCCCACCGGGCAAACCTGAGTGCAGGGTGAATCCGCACAATGGTTGCACATCTTGGGCACGAAGAAATTCTTTCCTCCCTCTTCCTTACTTGGAGGAAACCCCTCTCTGCCGCCGTCTGGCGAATCCACATGAGGATTTTCAATGTCGTAATCCGACACATGATAGCGCTCTACCCAGGTGCGGAAGTATCCATCCGGCACGTCATTTTCGGTCTGGCATGCGCGCACACAATTTCCGCAGCCGATGCACTTGGGCAGGGCGATCAACATTCCCCACCAATGCTCGGTCATGCGGTAATTGGGGGATGCTTCCGGAGTTCCGGCAAGAACATGTTTCCATGCGATGGCGGCTGCGGGCATCAATAGCAGCATGTGGCGCCGCGTAATCTTCATTTTGTCTCTCCGGTCGTATCCCCGCCACTGATGGCCGGGCTGTGCGGCTGGTGGCAGGTATCGCAAGGCAGGCCGGTGGAGTGGTCGGCGGAAACCACTTGCGGGAAACTCTTCGGCTTGGCGATGTTGGCCTCGTGGCAACGGACGCACAAGACCGCAGTGTCAAGTTTTGCGGGCTGCACCGAGCCAGGGTCACCGGCATGTTTGGCCTGTGCTCCGTGGCACGCCTCGCAGTTGACGTGCGCATGCCGGCCGCTCTTCTTTAGTTCCAGCACGTCCGAGTGGCAGTCTTCGCAGACCTGGTGGCCGGCGAAGTTCACCGGCCGGGCGGCTATGTCCGCCAGGGCATCTCCGCGATAGTGTCCATACTGTCCGAAACTCTTCGGCACAAGAAAGGCACGCACTCCCAAAAACGCCAGGCCGACGACGACGAAAACAAGGGCTACCCGAAAGAGATGCCCGGCATCTTTGAAGGCATTCATAAAAAGCTGTCCTCTCAGATACCGCAGTTTGTTGCCAGCCCGCTGTGCGCCGGGTCACAGAGAGGCGTGTTTATGGCCACAGGTAGGGGTGACTTGCGGAGCGAGTGTTCTCGGAAAACCGTACCGGCGACAAACGATCCGTGCCCACCTCGCGCATACATCTGGCAGTTGCTGGACAACGGCATTTCTCTAAAATGTCTTAGCATATAGTGGCGACCTTCGATTAAGAATCAGCGCACCGACGATTTCCGCGACAATGCCTTCAACTTGCTTGGATGAATCTACCTTGAGCACTTCCTGTTCTGGCTGGCATGTTGCACACCATCCGTCGGGGTGCTCGGAAGCTAGAACGCCGACTGACCGATCAAAAAAGGGAGTGCAACCGTTTACATAGGATTCCTCCAGACAAACGATCTTGACCAGCGAGGATGTTTTAGAGAGTTGTCCTCGCTCTCTCTCCGTCAGCATGGGACAGGAGACAACTACATCCCGCCATTCGTAGATCCAGAAGTTAATCGCGGCTGATAGTGCTTCCATTCGCAAAGATAGACCAGCGTTGACCTGCGAATGTTGGCTGTTCCGCGTCTCAAGATGGGCGGGGAGATGAAGATTCTTCCCATCGACAAATTCCCACCCTAAGTCGTCCGCGAGGAGCCTACCTACGCTATTCGTGTCTGATTCCGCGGTTCCCGTGATGACGAAGACCATCCTGCTCACCCCCCTTGCGGAGGCGATCAATCCCGAAGAACCTATTTATCGCCGAGCAAGAATCCTGCAACTGCCAGGCTGAGTACAATGACCACCACGCAAACAATAACGGGTACCATCCACGCGCTGATCATTGAGAGCCGGTGCAGGTCGCGGGATTTCTCCGCCGCTTCCCCATCTTGCCCCTGCGATTGAGACGAGGAATTCCGATTCATAATCAGCCTCATCTGGCGAAGCGTCTCTGTCAACCAGAGAAGCTCCACACTAGGCCGCCACGTCTCGCTTTCCTGCAAACTGACGTTAATGATTTGCACTGCGAGAAAATAGCGTGGGCAAAATAGGAAACTGCACAGAGGAGGCGGCTAAACCTGACCGCTGACATGGATTGCGTTAGGATGATTGGGTCGTTTTCCACGCCTGCACCCCCTGGAACGACACCCGACTCTGACATCGAGCAAAAACATGAGGTCAAAAAGCTCACGAACTAGTCACGTAGCTCACACTTATATGCGACGGAAAGCTGCATAAAGTCAGTGACGGCTATCACTCATCTCAGTGATAATAGGGGCGCTGCCTTGATCGCTCCACTGCAACTGAATAGGCCTTATTGAAAACTCCCGGATCTCCATTAGGCAAGGACCAGCGTGCTTCTTTAGTTCCTCTTCAGTTTTCCAAATTCCATCTCTTCGACCCCATCCATCATTTTCTCTGACCATTGCGAACTTCTGCCCGTGACGGGCGTCACTCATAGTCATAGCCTCAGAAAGTGCAATGGTTTGGAAGAAAGCAAGCACCTGCGAGGGCCCAACGATCCAGGCGAGGCGGGTAACAGCTCACCATAATGAGTGACATGAGGCACTGACAAATTGGGCTATTTAAATCATAAGTAATCACCTATTCGAACGAACGTTCGATATTGCAAGGTGGATTATGGAAGGTCCACTCAGCGCCGCCTGTAAAACACTCACCCGGTCTGCGCGATCATCCTGCAAACTGCCGTTCCACAACCTGCGGGCGATGTTCGCCAACACCATCAAACTGATGCTGGACGACTTCGCACTGAGATCGAAAAGTTGTTGGCTAGAAATCGTTTCGAACTTCCGAAGGCGCAGTTTCGTCCAAGAGGTCTCTGAGCGTATCAGACAAGGGATTCGGTTCACAACCCATGTTGAAAGCAAATAACTGATTGCAGGAGACGAGAACGAAGCACTAATAACTTAAGTCCGGTAGGAGGTACAACATGGCAGCTCGACTTGCCGAAGAATGGTTCGCTATATGCGGAGGTTGCGAAGTAACGATCCTCGACATCGGTGAACCGCTTCTCGACGTGCTCAAACAAGTGGAAATCGTGCACATGCCGGTCCTGATGGATCACAAGCTCTTTGGTCAGACTGGCGAAAACGTAGAGATGGAAATCCCCGTGGCGGATGTCGGGCTGATATCGGGAGGAATCCGCAACGAAGAACACAAGAAACTGGCGCAGGAGATGCGGAAGAAGTGCAAGATCCTGATCTCTCTAGGTTCCTGCGCCTGCTTTGGCGGTGTGCCGGCGCTGGCGAATCAGTTCAGCACAGAAGAGTTGTTGGAGAAGGTGTACCGCGAGAGTGCGACCACCGAGAAGAACGGCTTACCCCACGAGCAGATTCCCCCGCTGACCGACAGAGTCTACGCGGTCCACGAGGTGGTGAAAGTGGATGCATACCTGCCCGGATGTCCGACCACGCCAGAGATGGTGGCCGGAGCGTTGGTTGCTCTTCTGGAAGGCAAGCCCCTGCCTGCGCTGGCGTCGAAGAGCGTCTGCGACGAGTGTCCCACCAAGCGTGAAAAGAAGGCGGTCTCTACGCTGAAGCGCCGGCTGGATGCGCCGGACTTCAAGCCCGGAGCGCCACTGAGCGAAATGCGTTGCCTCATGGAGCAGGGCATCCTGTGCCTGGGACCGGCGACGCGTGCCGGCTGCGGCGGCAGCGACGGCAATCCGCGCTGCATCCGCGCCTACATGCCATGCGAAGGTTGCTTTGGCCCGATCTCGGACAAAGCCAATCCCATGGTGGACATGATGGGCGCGCTTTCTTCCATCGGACTTGATCCCAAGCAGATTCCGGATCGGGCCGCAACCTTCAACCGTTTTGCTGGCGCTGGCCGTCTGCGGCCGCTGCCCCGGAGGTGATCCATGGCAAAGACACTGGTCATTCAACCTGTCACCCGCATCGAGGGCCACGCCAAGGTGACCATTCAGCTCAACGACGCGGGCAACGTGGACACCGCCCGCGTGAACGTCATTGAACTGCGCGGCTTCGAAAAGTTCTGCCTTGGACGCCCGGTAGAGGATCTACCGCGCATCACGCCGCGCATTTGCGGTGTGTGTCCGTGGTCGCATCACCTGGCCTCGGCCAAGGCTTGCGACGCGGTTTTTGGAGTCGAGCCGCCCCCGGCTGGAAAGAAGTTACGGGAGCTGTGCAACAGCATCGCTTACATGGAGGAGCACATCCTGCACTTCTATTTCCTAGCGGGAGCCGATTTCCTGCTCGGTCCCGATGCTGACTATTCCATCCGCAATGTTATCGGTGTGCTGCAGGCAGCGCCGGACATTGCCAGAAAAGTGGTGAAGGTGCGCCACATGTGCGCCCATATGTTAGAGGTCCTGGCGGGTAAGTCGATCCATCCCCAGGCAGCCGTTCCTGGCGGATTCAGCAAGCCATTGGCTCCTGCCGAGCGCGACCAGTTGCGCAAGCAGGCCGATGAGGCGCTTGATCTCGCGAAGTTTTCCATCGCTTTTGCCAAAGAGAACGTATTTCCCAAGTATCTCGATGTGGTGAAGTCCCTCGGAGTGATCAACACCGGCTTCATCGGTACGGTCAAGGAGAACGGCGCGCTGAATCTCTACGACGGAAAGATTCGCTTGATGTCGCCGAAGGGCTCTTTTCAGGATTTTCCGCCCGCCCAATATACCGACTTCATCTCCGAGCACATTGAATCGTGGAGTTACTTGAAGTTCCCCTACGCCAAACAGTGGGGCGAGGGTTTCTCCATGGATATCGACAATCCCAAGGGCGTATATCGAGCCAACACGCTGGCGCGCATCAACGTCTGTGACTTCATCGACACACCGCTGGCGCAGGCCGAACTCGAGGAATTTCGCGCGAAATTCGGGCGGCCGGCACAGCTCACGCTGCTCTATCACTGGGCGCGGCTGATTGAACTGCTCTACAACGCCGAAAACACCATCCGCTTGCTGGACGATCCCGAGATCACCAGCACGGAAACACGGGTGAAGTGCACGCCGCGGGCGGCGCGAGGCGTAGGTGTTACGGAAGCGCCGCGCGGCACGCTCATCCACGACTACACCACGGATGCCGATGGCCTGATCACCAACGTCAATCTGATTGTCGGCACCACGCACAACAACGCTCCCATCAATATGTCGGTCACGCAGGCCGCCAAGAGTTTGATCCATGACGGCAAGTACGACCAGGGAGTGTTGAACACGGTAGAAATGTCAATCCGTGCCTACGATCCATGCTTCTCCTGCGCGACCCACCGGTTGGATGGGAAACTGTCGGTCAAGCTGGATATTTTCGACGCGGAAGGCAAGTTGCTCGGCTCGCTCGCCAACTAAACGGCAGCGAAAGGGAGTAAGTATGTGGGAGATCGATCAATTCGATGAAACCGATCTTCCCGACTTCTGTCGGAAGCCGACCGTGGTGCTCGGGGTTGGCAATATTTTATTTGGAGACGACGGCTTCGGGTGCGCGGTAGTCGACTATATCGAGGCGCACTACCGGGTGCCCGAAACCGTCTGCTTGCTGGACGTTGGCACGGGCGTACGCAAGCTGTTATTCACTCTCTGCCTGAGTGCCGCGCGACCCGAGCGCTTGCTCATCCTGGACGCGATCGATGCCGGACGCAGTCCCGGCGAGATATTCGAGATCGATCCCGCGAACATTCCCCCCGTCAAACTGGACGATTTCTCCATCCACCAGTTGCCCACGTCTAACCTGCTGCGCGAGTTGCAGGAAACGTGCGGGGTCGAGGTGTGTGTGTTGGCCTGCCAAACCGGGCCACTGCCGGAAGAGATCTCGCAGGGTCTGTCGAAAGCGGTGAGCAGCGCCGTTCCGCAAGCGGCGGAGTGGCTGGTTACGGAGTATTTCCCCAGCACCACAACCCCGCGAGGTGACCTATGCCAAACAACGTGCTGAAGACACCGTTGCGAGCGCCGCACATTTCACGAAGCGTTCTTGCGGGATCGTGTGAATACGCTGGAGGCATCGTATGAGCCCAAATCTCGCACCGAATCTAACTATGCTCAGCGATGGAAAGAAATTTATGTGGGATGGACAACTCTACGATAAGAGGGAAGAAGCATCCCGCACAGCAGAGTCCTATCAGAACGAAAACTTTCAGATTCAGATCGTGGAAGAAGGCGGAAAGTTCCTGGTGTACACCAGGAGAACTGTCAAGGAATGGGTGGCTGCTACGCAGTAGCGGGTACTGTGGGTAGAGGTGGCAAATGGCAGCAGGCATAATGCCAGTTCAAAGCGATCCGACACTGCTGAACGACATTCGGCGGTATGGAAAGTTCGACCCCACAGGCTGCTATCAGTGCGGAAGTTGCACCATCTCCTGTGATCTGGTTTCGGACTTCGTAAGCTTTCCCCGTAAAAACATACGCTACTCGCTTCTGGGGTTGAAAGCTCCGCTCCTGGAAAGCCTTGAACCTTGGATTTGCCACGATTGCGGCGATTGCTCGATCGTCTGTCCGCGCCAGGCTGAGCCCAGAATCTCCATGGCCACACTGCGGCGCTTCCTGAGCGGGCAGTATGAACGCACGGGCTTGGCGGCCAAGCTGCTCACGTCCCGCGCGTGGTACTTCGGCTCGCTGGCCTTCGTTGCGGTGCTGGTCGTGCTTCTGATCCTCTGCTACCACCTGTGGTGTGTGGGACTGCCCTTTTCCGGCCTGGCCACGCCGCTCGGGATGGAGCACATGTTTCCCATCATGACGTATTACACGCTCACGGTGATGCTCTTTCCATTTCTTCTTCTGCTATCGCGCGTCCACCGTGTCTGGCGGCTCACCATGAGCGGGCAACAGCCGCCCATCCCATTCTCTGTCTATGTCCAGGAGGCGTGGACGTACGTGCACCAGTCGATGAGCCATGCGCTGCTGAGGAAGTGTCCGGAAAAAGGCCGGTGGCTGGGGCATTGGCTGCTCGCCCTGGGCACGGTCATGATGCTGACCATCAAGGTCTTTGCTCTCCGGTGGTTTCAAACCGACAACATTTATCCCTGGTACAACCCGCAGCGCTGGCTGGGATACCTCGCTGCCGGCTTTATCCTCTACGGCATCGGCGACATCCTCAGAGGACGTGTGCAGGCGAAGAAAGAAATCTACAAGGAAACGAGGCCGGAGGATCTGGTCTTTCCCATCCTGCTGTTGCTGACGGCGGGCAGCGGAATCGCCACACATATTTTCCGGTATACAGGTTTCGCGCTCTGTGCTCACTTCGCGTACGCCCTGCACATCATCATCGCCACTCCGATGCTGGTGGTAGAGATGCCGTTCGGCAAGGCAGCGCACATGATCTATCGTCCGCTGGCCTTGTATTTCCAGGCGGTCAAGGAGCGGGCGGCACGGCTGGCGCCCGCCCAGGAGGCCATCGGCCATGTCGTCTGAATTGACCCAGCCCAGTCCAGTCGGCGCCGCCTTGGTCGTGGGAGGCGGTATCGGCGGCATGCAGGCAGCCCTCGATCTCGCCAACGGCGGCATCAAGGTGTATTTGGCCGAACGCGGCCCTGCCATTGGCGGGGTCATGGCCCAGCTCGACAAAACTTTTCCCACCAACGATTGCGCAATGTGCAGCATGGCGCCGCGTCTGGTCGAGATCGGAAGGCACAAGGACATCGAGATTCTTACCTTGAGTGAGGTGGAACGCGTCGAGGGCCAGCCGGGGAATTTCACGGTCACCATCATGCAACAGCCGCGTTTTGTGGATGCGGCGAAATGCACGGGTTGCGGCGCTTGCACGACGGAGTGTCCAGTAACGCTGCCTTCCGAATTCGATCGGGGGCTGGCCGAGCGCAAGGCGATTTTCCGGCCGTTCCCGCAAGCCGTTCCAAACATCTTCACCATTTCGCGTCGCGGGATTTCTCCCTGCGAAGCGGGATGCCCCATCCATCAGAGCGCGCAGGGCTATGTAACGCTGATCGCGCAAGGACGCTTCTCGGAGGCTGCCCAAGTCATCCTGCGCGACAACCCGATTCCGTCGATTTGTGGCCGGATCTGCACCCACCCCTGCACCGCCGCCTGCACGCGCGCCAACGTGGACGATCCCGTGAATTTACCGGCGTTGAAGCGCTTCATCACCGACCACTGCTCCGATTACAAGCTGCCGCAACCTACCGTGCCCGAGCGTCCGGAGAAGATTGCCATCGTGGGGTCGGGCCCAGCCGGCCTCCTCTGTGCCTATCAACTCCGGCAGAAAGGCTACGGCACGACGATCTTCGAAACGCTCCCCGTTGCCGGAGGGATGCTGGCGGCCGGTATTCCGTCTTTCCGTCTGCCACGGCCCGTGCTCAACGCTGAACTCAACCGGCTGCGTTCGATCGGAATCGAGATCCTGCTGGAAACGCCGGTGGGCCGCGGCATCACGCTCGAGGAACTGCGTAAGAGCTACGCGGCGGTTTTCGTCGCCATCGGTGCTCACGTAGAGCGAAAACTCGGAATTCCGGGGGAACATCTGACGGGTGTTACGGGGGGCGTAGAGTTCCTCCGGAGTGTGAATCTCTCGCATCCGGTAGCACCGGGACGTCGTGTGCTGGTGATAGGAGGGGGCAATTCCGCACTGGACGCAGCTCGCGCCGCCCTCCGTTGCGGGGCCGAAGAAGTGACGATCGTCTATCGGAGAACGCGAGCAGAAATGCCCGCTGACCATCGTGAGATCGAAGACGCAGCGCGCGAGGGCGTCAAGTTGATGTTCCTCGCGGCGCCCAAATCATTCCAGACGGGATCGGACGGGCGCGTGGCCGGACTTGAGTGTCTGAAGATGAAGCTCGGTCGGCCTGATGCCAGCGGCCGGCCAGCTCCGGAGCCGATTCCAGTCTCGGAGTTCGTCATTCCCTGCGACGCTGTCGTGGCCACGATTGGCCAGGTCCCTGATGTGAGTGCTCTCGGTGAACGGCTCGGTCTGGCAACCACAAAGGCGGGGACGCTGCGTGCCGATCCACTCACGTTGGAGACAGGGCTGCCCGGCGTCTTCGCTGGCGGGGATTGCGTGACTGGTCCCGACGTGGTGGTGACGGCAATGGCCGCAGGCAAGAAGGCGGCCAACTCTATCGACCGCTGGCTCAATGGCCAAGGCCTCCGTGCCGGGCGCGAACTGGAAGCGCCGTATCACACCGAATACGTCGTAGACACAACTGGCGTGCTGATGCAGCGCCAAATACCGATGCCTTCTCTCGACCCTGAAATTCGCGGCAGGACGTTCGACGAGGTTGATCTCGGCTACACACGCGAGCAAGCGATTGCCGAAGCGAAGCGCTGCCTCGCCTGCGGCATCTGCTGCGATTGCCATCTCTGCGCGACGGCCTGCCAGGCCAACGCGATCGACTACACACAAAGCGCGCGGACTAAGGAGTTGAAGGTTGGCGCTATCGTCCTGGCACCCGGATACGAGATTTTCGATGCTCGGCTAAAGAAGGAGTTAGGTTATGGGCGCTTCCCGAATGTGATAACGGCGCTGGAGTTCGAACGAATTCTGTCCGCCTCCGGGCCGTACTCAGGGCATGTGCTCCGACCCTTCGATCGGCAGGAACCGAAGCGCATTGCCTTTCTGCAGTGCGTTGGTTCGCGAGATTTCGAACACGATTATTGCTCGTCCGTCTGTTGTATGTATGCCACCAAAGAAGCCATCATCGCCAAGGAACATCTCGGCGAAGGTCTGCAATGCGACGTTTTCTTCATGGACCTGCGCGCCTTCAGCAAGGGCTTCGAACAGTACTACCGCAGGGCGCAAGATCTCGGTGTGCGGTACATCCGTTCGCGCGTGCCGAAAATCGAGGAGGTCGTTGGGACGCGGAACCTGATCGTCCAATATCTCGCCGAGAACGACAAAAAGCTCTCCCGGGAGTACGACCTGGTCGTCCTCTCCGTGGGTATGCAGCCACCCAAAGATGTTCAAGCGCTGGCCGAACGATTCGGCGTGGCGCTCAATGAATTCAATTTTTGCGGAACTACCGCGTTCAAGCCGGCGGAAACCTCTCGCGAGGGAATTTACGTCGCCGGACCGTTTGCGGAGCCGAAGGATATTCCGGAAACCGTCATGCAGGCCTCGGCGGCAGCGACGCAGGTGCTGTCGCTTTTGCGCGATACCCGGGGTACGTTGATCACGCCCAAAGTTTATCCGCCCGAAAGAGATGTGAAGACAGAAGACCCTCGCATCGGGGTTTTCGTCTGCCACTGCGGCACCAATATCGCCGGCGTGGTTAATGTCCCGGACGTCGTGGAATATGCGAAAACACTGTCGAATGTTGTCTACGCCGAGAACAATCTTTATACCTGTTCCAACGATACTCAGAATCGGATCAAAGAGAAGATCGTCGAACACAATCTTAATCGGGTTGTAGTAGCCTCCTGTACACCGCGAACCCACGAGTTTCTGTTCCGCAATACTCTGGCCGAAGCCGGACTCAATCCCTACCTGTTTGAGATGGCCAATATCCGCGATCAGTGCTCCTGGGTGCACATGCACGAGCCAGAGAGGGCCACCGAGAAATCCAAAGATCTGGTCCGTATGGCGCTGGCCAAGGTTCGGCTAGCGCAACCGCTCCACCGGCAGACGGTAAGAGTGGAAAAATCCGCCTTGGTCATCGGCGGTGGGTTGGCGGGCATGACCGCTGCCCTGGCTTTGGCGCGCCAGGGCTTTGATGCCTATCTGGTGGAAAAGGAGAATGAGCTTGGGGGAAATCTGCGTCACATTCACTATTTGCTCAACGGAGAAAAGCCACAGAATGAGTTAGCACACCTGCGCAGCGAAATCGTACAGAACAACAGAATCCATCTCTTCACGGGCGCAGCGATCGAGAAGCTCGAAGGTACGATCGGCAACTTCAAGACAACGATCGCCGTCGGAGCCATGACCACCGAAGTTAAGCATGGAGTCGTAATCGTTGCCACAGGCGCCAAGCAGTACCAGCCTAAAGAGTATTTGTATGGACAGGACGACCGCGTACTCACACAACGTGACCTCGAAGCACACCTCGCTGCCACCAATTGCTTTTTGGGGCTGGAAGCCTTCAGGCCCGCAAAGACCGTCGTCATGATCCAATGCGTGGGCTCACGCGATGCCGACCACCCTTACTGTTCTCGCGTGTGCTGCGCGGAGGCCATCAAGAATGCGCTGAAGATCAAGGCGCGCTCTCCTCAGACGCATGTGTACGTCCTCTACCGCGACATCCGGACCTACGGTTTCAAGGAGAGCTATTACACGAAAGCCCGGCAGCAGGGAGTCGTGTTTGTGCGCTACGACGAAGACCGCAAGCCGGAGGTGTCACGAAATCGCGATGGCCTGCAGGTGGCGGTCTACGACCAGACCCTGGGAATGCCGATCATGATCTCCGCCGACTTGGTGGTTCTGTCCGCGGGCATTCATCCTCATGAAGACAACCGGAAGATCGCGCAGTTCCTCAAGGTTCCGCTCAACAGCGAGGGATTTTTCCTTGAAGCCCACATGAAACTGCGCCCGGTAGACTTCATGACGGATGGCGTCTTCTTGTGTGGGCTGGCGCATTCTCCCAAGACCATCGAGGAATCCATTCTCCAGGCTCAAGCCGCAATCGCCAGGGCAGCCACCATCCTGGCCCGGGATAGCATTGAACTAGAAGCCAACATATCGCAAGTCGTCGACGAAAGCTGCGATGGGTGCGCCTACTGCGTGGACACCTGTCCCTACAAAGCGATCACCCTGCTCGAGTACAAGTGGCAAGGAGGGATCAAGAAAGTCGTCGAGACCAACGAATCCACCTGCAAGGGCTGTGGCTGCTGCCAGGCTACGTGCCCCAAGAAGGGCGTATTCATCCGTGGATTTACCCTCGATCAGATCGAGGCGCAGATCCATGCTGCTTTGGGAGCAGCGTAATGGACGACAACTTTCAACCCTTGATCATCGCCTTGTGTTGCAACTGGTGCTCCTACGCCGGCGCAGATCTGGCGGGTGTCTCACGCACCCAATACCCGCCCAGCATCCGCATCGTGCGCGTGATGTGCTCGGGAATGGTGCATCCCAACCTGGTGATTGATGCGTTCATCAAGGGGGCGGACGGCGTCCTCATCTGCGGCTGCCATCCTGGAGATTGTCACTATCAGGAGGGCAATTACAAAACAGAAAAACGCGCGGATGCCATCAAGTTGATGCTGGCGGATTTCGGTATCGAGGAAGAGCGCTTTCGCCTGGAATGGGTTTCAGCCGCCGAAGGGCCGAGGTTTGGCCAGGTTGTGCGGGAGTTTACGGAGCAAGTGAAAAAGCTGGGAGTGAGTCCGTACAGGTTGTAAAAGAAGTCATTTGTCATCCTCGAATTTCTTAGTCGCAGCAGAAGAAAGGGGTACGGCCCCTCCTCCAAAGGACGGATGTAAACGGCACCGAGGACTTCGAGGAAGCACTGGAAGGCAATCCCGGTGGCTTTGCCCGGGGGCGCGCATGATGTCCCACGGTAACCCGAAGCAGCAGCGGAATCCCGTTTCTGATGCCTGCGGGCTATATCGAAGAAGTTGGAGGAGTGGATAAGGCATGGGCAAGATCCCATGCCAGCACCTCGGCCTCCTGCTTCGTAAGGAGGTTTGTGATGCCGACGGTAAGTGCTCCAACTCGCGTTAAACTGCACAACATTTTGTTCGCTACTGACTTGTCGCCCTCGACGCAATTGGGTCTGTCTCATGCCGTGGACTTGGCTTGCCGTTACGGGGCTGTCCTGCATACCGTCCACGTTCTGCCGCATATGCCGTTTATCGAAGCCGGACAGCCGGATCCCGAGCCAGCCAGGGTGTTGGCGAATCAACGACTGCCTGCCTCGGTGAACTCCGTTTCGTTGAAGGATATCGAACACAAAGAACTGATTGAGCAAGGCGACGCTGCGCAAGTGCTTTTGAAACTCGTCGGTAAGCACGCCATAGACCTCATCGTAATCGGCACCGGTGGCCGCAAGGGGCTAGGGAAATTACTTCTAGGCTCGGTGGCGGAAGAGGTCTTCCGCAATGCTGCGTGCCCAGTGCTCACGATCGGGCCGCACGCCGCACGTTGGGGCACGAATGGCGGCTTACAGCACATTCTGTTTGCCACAGACCTCGGGCCAACTTCTTTGCACGCGTTGCCCTACGCTCTGTCTTGGGCCGAGGAAAATCGGACCCGTCTTACTTTCCTGCACGTATCGCCCTACCCTCTGACACTGCCAGAGTTTCGCCCTGAGAACGCGAAAGATGTGTTAGCTCGTGGGAGGAATCGACTCCGCGATTTGATTCCTAAAGGAATAGAGCTTTGGCACGAGCCCGAGTACGTAGTGCAGTTCGGTGCGCCGGAGGAGATAGCAGAGATCATCCTTAAGTTTGCCGCGCAGTCGGTCGACCTGATCGTGCTGGGTGTGAAACGTAAATGGCCGGTCGTTTTGACCAAGCATTTAGGTGGTCATGCAGCGTACAAAATCGCTTGCGATGCGCCCTGCCCGGTACTTTCGGTGGGCGCCCACGTCTAGCGAGTACGACAGCTTATCGATGTGAAAAGGGAGACCTTTTGAGACTGAAAAATATTGCCGTGGCGTTTCGCGCGGATCTACGAAGTCTGCCCCAGCTCAGCTTCCCGGCAATTAACCTGAGTGCATAAAAAAAGGAGAATTACTAATGGCATCAAATACGATCACTATCACCGACAATCGTACGTCCGCAAACTACAACCTGCCGATCGAGAATGGCACGATCCGAGCCATGGACTTGCGGAAAATCAAGTCCGGCCCTGACGACTTTGGACTGATGACCTATGATCCAGCGTTCATGAATACTGCCTCCTGCCACAGCAGCATCACCTTTATTGATGGCGACCGAGGCATCCTTCGCTACCGCGGCTATCCCATTGAAGTCCTAGCGGAACACTGCACCTTCCTCGAGGTTGCCTACCTGTTGCTGTTCGGCGAACTGCCCGCTCCGGATGATCTATCAACCTGGGTCGACCAGATCACCCATCACACTATGTTGCATGAAACCACGAAGAAGTTTATGGAAGGCTTCCGCTACGATGCCCATCCGATGTCCATGCTGATCAGTTCGGTGGCAGCCTTGTCCTCCGTCTATCCCGACGCGAGAGACGTTCACAACCCCGCCAACCGGCTGCACCAGATCCAACGACTTATTGGCAAGATGCCATCCATCGCCGCCATGTCATACCGGCACAGCCTCGGTTTCCCCTACGTTTACCCGGACAACGAACTGAGCTACCCGGAAAATTTCATGAACATGTTGTGGAAGATGATGGAACCGAAGTACGTGGCCAACCCAGTAATCGCCCGCGCCTTGGACATTCTCTTCATTCTCCATGCCGACCATGAGCAAAACTGCAGCACCAACGCTATGCGGGCAGTGGGCAGCGCCCAAACCGATCCCTACCTCTGCACCGCGGCCGCGGCTGCTGCCTTGGCCGGGCCCCTGCACGGGGGAGCCAACGAAGCCGTTCTGCAAATGCTCGACGAAATCGGCAGCAAGGCGAATGTCCCTGCCTATATCAAGATGGTTAAAGAAGGGCACGGCAAGTTGATGGGCTTTGGCCACCGCGTCTATAAGAATTACGATCCGCGCGCCAAGATCATCAAATGGACGGCCGAGAAAGTATTCGCAGTTACAGGAGGAAATCCCAAGCTCGACATTGCCTTGGAACTGGAGCGAATCGCTCTTGAGGATGAATATTTCGTCACGCGCAAGCTGTATCCCAACGTAGACTTTTACTCGGGAATCATCTATCAGGCCATGGGCTTCACGCCGGAAATGTTTACCGTGCTCTTTGCCATCCCGCGCACAGCGGGCTGGCTAGCCCAATGGCAAGAGATGCTCACCGATCCCGAGCAAAAGATTGCGCGTCCTAGGCAGATCTACACCGGACACGAAGTGAGGCAGTTTGTGCCAGCTGAAGAACGCGCAGCGGTTTTGGCCCCTGCGCGATAGATCCTAGTGCCGCTGTGGCCCCGCTAGGCGTGGTCGCTGGCGGGGGCCTCGGCTGGCAGTCGCGGAAACTAGTTCCAATTGGTCGGAACTGCTTCCGTCCGTGAGGTCTCTTATGACCTGCAAACCCACTCGTAATTATTCTCTCTGTGCTGTTACGGCTTGTGTCGGAGTTCTGGCAATTCTGACTTTCCTGGTCGTGTCCGCCCTGAAATTAGGTTAACTGGAAGCGCAATCAGAAGGGGGTGGCGACAATGGTCACTTACGATGAGTGGGTCATGAAGTCCGCGCGCATTGGCGCATTGCTCGTTGGTGTTGTCGGGTTTTTCTATGGCACCTATGTTATGGCGACGAGTTCTGCTCTCAGTTGGACGGATGTATCGGACACGATGGAGTCCGTTCTTGTTGTAGCTGAATGCGCCATCATAATAGGTGGGTTTTGTATCGCAATCGGTTGGATCACTGGACTGGTGTTAGGCATCATTGCGTCTCCACTTCGCTCATTTACTGGAGAACATTGGGTTCGTGAAGTGTTCGGGGGTGAGATGAGAGAGCTGCTGGATGAGTTGAGCAGGCAGGAGCAGCCGCATTTGCCCAACAATGAGGGTCATGAAGAGGTAGGTTCCAAGCCCGGCGAAGTTGTAAGCACACCTATTTCGCTGAAGGCGGGGAAGAAGAAAATTGCCTGATGTAGTTGATGTAATGGGCGAGCGATTCCTCAGCAGTTCATGTACCCACGGAGACATACCGAAGTGATCTTCGTCACAGTTAACCCGTTGCCGAGCACTTAGCATCATCTTAATGAACGTAATAACTGAAACCGGAGGCGATTGGACGCCGAACACGGGCGAAAGTATTCGGGGATGCGTTAACCCCTGGATAGGCAAACTCCCCATCCCCGTGCAATCGTATGACGATTGCGGGCAATGCGGCGAAGTGCCTTACCGAGTTTTAGTGATTGAATCGGAACAGGGTAAGCCACGAGGAGTGGCACTCTGCGGGCTTCACTTTCTTCAAGCGTGCAAACACTGCTCCGACAGAATCCCATGCCCGCTGGACGACATCGAACGCCGCGATTTAATTCGGGATGCTATTGACTCGTTGACGTAGAGTGGCTGACCACCGTGACAGCGAACAAGAATTATGGTCGAATCTCACGCCAACAAATCTCTCACTATTCTGACCCTTTCCGCATCCAGCGGCTCTCGGAAACGGAAATGAACTGTCTGTCGTTTTTAGCGGCAACCCGGATAATCGCCGCGCCACGGCTGAGCAACGAACATGCCATCTGCCGGTGCCATTGCCATCCGGCGAGACAAATTATTCTCCGTCAGCGGTAAATTTTCATGGTAGGCCCTTGGCAACCTCTGCCGCCATGCAAGCCATTTTCGAGCCCGATCCGCTTTCGTAGACAACCCCCGGACGATCCGCCTCTGGTAGAACAATGACCGCGAAGAAACTGGCGGCACACCGAGTTTCAAAAAGTTTAACGTTCCGGCCCTCGGTGGTTTCTTTCGGCGAGGAGATTCCTGAGGATGTGACCTCCGCATTTTATGAGGCTCTTGCGAAACTCCCTCCCGGAAGGCAGGTCATAATCCTTGAAAACAACGACCCTCCGGGGGCACTTCACAGCCAAATCAACTACACCCACTTCTCCAGTTCCGCAACTGGGCGGTACGGTTTTTTCCCCGTTACGTAATCAGCTTTCCACGCACTATGAGTAGAACCTCCAAGTCTTAGCGTGTTTCGGTTCCAGCTCTGCATAAGCAGGAAGAGAATTGCCCTGTGCAGAAAATCGGCGATCCTATTGGAAAGAAACAGACGATGCCGGGGAAACCGACCCTTACGTGGGTCACCGGTCGCATAGAGGGGCTTAGTGGCATGAATCCGCCATGAGTTTCTCCCTTATCGTTTAGCTGACATTTTGCACGCACTAGCCGGCGGACCGTTCGCCTCCGTCATTTCATTAGCTATAGGCCAGTGAATCTGACGCGCAAAGAAGATGAAAATCTCCGCCAACTAGGGCCTTCAATAAACCCTTCGGCAGAGCCCTTCGTAAGTTGTTGATCCTCGTCACTCGGATCAAGTCGTCGAAGGCTTCGATAAACAGATGATTTCCGAACTCTGAAAACTGATGTTACTGGTGGTCGGAAAAAGCGTGCATGTTGATGCCATGTGAAAACGGGCAGGAGGGGGAATCCTAGAAGACCGCAGCCACTTGCACATTACGCATCCTAATCGCAGGATGTGGAGATTCTAACGTGATTGAACTTACCCGCGAAGAATGGGAAGCGCGAAAACGAAGGAAGGTGCCGTCACAGACTAACGTTTCAATGCGCTAAACCGACCAAAGCGCCCCGTTTGTACTCAGTTCAAGCCCCAAAATTGAGGTGGGCCAATAAGGCTGGGTTTTCGGGTATGTCCGAGTACCCCCAACGTGTTGATTCGTCAGAATGCCCAGAACTGGCGGCTGCAATTCACGGTTGCAACAAGTAAGGAGACCGCCGCTTTTCTTATCTGAGATCTCATTTTTTCTCCGAAATTAGAGCTGTTATATGATCGCGTTGTGCCGTATCGGCCTGAGAAGCCAGAACACAAAAATAGAACCGCTTCCTGTCAGCGCTATGAGCTTGCCGACGAAAGCAACTTATTCAGTCCACTTTGTAACAATGATTTGGTGAATCTAGGGGCCGCGTGGAAGTTTTGCAGCGTACCGCGTCACTCCTGCCTGTGATCGCAATCACATTTTCGAAAATGCTATTCCTCCGGCGCCGAGCAACCTGCGGTGGAGCCAGTTCGCAGCCGCTCACCATATCCGGCTAACGATGGGTAGTCTGCAACCGCGGTTGTGGCAGATGTTCGGACCTAGCCCTGAGGAGACCGTGCAACGCTTTGCGAACGATGACAGGGGCAACCCAAGGCAGTTCGCTACTGCTAACGACAATGCGTTTACTCTTTTGGCCGCGCAATGTTTTTAGGTTCCGTTGATGGTGGTACTCATAACCCCTGGTCGAGGCAGGCGAGCCGTCTTCGATTCGTCAAAAGCGTAGGTAGATGGATAGTGCAAATGTAGCCTTCGAGAATCAGGTGTTAGTTGACGAGTTTTTCCGCCCGATCCAACCACTTGGAATCAACGATGTGCAGATGCGGCTGGATAGACCTTTTCTGAACGCGACCGATCGAAAAAAGAGTGCTTACCGTTCTCCGCATCCCCGACTCCCACCCTTGCAGGCACATGTAGAGATCCAAGCAGGAAGACGCGCGCGGTGCAGGGTCCGCAACGCCGCCTCCTTCCATTCGCCGTCCGTGAGCCAATGAGTGACGAGGTTGCGAATCCGGTTCTTGACGGCGTCAAGTTCAGAAGTGACGGACATGTGATAGTCGAGAAAATTCGGCACGAGCAACCTCCGCGAACGAGGAAGAGACCTCGCGTAGAACAACAATAGCGCCGAGCACGCTAAATTGGGAGACAGGGTTAGGCGGAGCCGCCCTTCGCGGTAACGTCGCGGCCCGTGCGGGTGCGTGAATCGAAACGCCGAGCGACAGCATTGAGTGGCGGCCTCTCATCGAAGACTTCAATTTCGCCATTGGCGATCTTGCTTATGTCCGCATTGAACAGTGCCTTTTGGTCAGTCACGTCGATTCGCGCCTTTGGATTCGGTCTCTCGGTTTCTTGGTCCATGGGTCCTCCTAATGTTGTTAAATTAGCACTGTGAATGCGGGCGGACAGTACCAAGGCAGATTACGATGTCTCTTTGTTGGCTGTCTCCAGGCCCCTTCATCGCGATCAGTCGAAAAGTGTGGCGATCGCTGCTGCCAAATCGACTGGGGCGGAGCACTCGGGGTCGTCGTTGGCAACCAGGTTGACGCGGGTGCTCACCGGGTATCGCTTCATGAGCTTCGAGTCGAACGGTTTCAGTAGGCTCACAACGCTTGCGACATCTTGCATGGTTGGATCAAGCCAACAACCATGGTGCTCGGTAGGAAGGATTACCGGCATTCGGTCGTGCACGTCGGCCAGCAACAGATTCGGCGTCGTAGTCAGGATCGTGCAGGATTCCACCACTTGCCCATTCGGGCCGCTCCAGCGATCCCACCGGCCAGCGAACTCAAACAGTCTGCTGTCCGCAACTTCAAAACAGAAAGGCCGCTTCCCGCTCGCAGCGCGTTGCCATTCATAGAAGCCGTCTGCAAGGACCAAACAGCGTTGTTTTCGAAGTGGTTCTCGGAATGATGGCTTGCTTGCGGCCGTCTCTGATCGAGCATTGATCGTCCGAGCGCCGATGGCTGGGTCGGCCGCCCATGTTGGGATCAAGCCCCACCGCATTAGGGATGCTAGGAGAGTTGGCCCTCGGTCGTCGTGCCGTATGACGGGCACCGGCTGCGTGGGCGCGATGTTGTATCTTGGCTCCCAGTCCAGGTCGGCAAAGTCCGCACCGAAATGTTCAGCGAGCACTTCCTTGCGACGGGAGAGTCGGTATCGGCCACACATGGGTGTCCATTCTAAACTGAGGCCTTGCCGGACTCGAAGGGTCGCCGCAGCGGCGGCGTGCGGTCCTGTGGCTTCCTTACTTCCAGTTTCGGTTTTAGTTTCGGTTCAAGGTCTAACAAGGCGTGGTAAGTCGTCAGCGCGAAACCAATGTTTGTTATGCTTTGCGCGTATTGAGCCGCTTTGCACAAGCTCAAGAATGGATTTTAAGTCCCGTGCGTCTGCCAGTTTCGCCATCCGGGCTAATACCGAAGCGGTTGAAAACAGTGTAGCAGTTGACCCCGCGCCCCTGAACAGGTAACGCTACCGTGGCCGAATCAATTCACAATCTGTTTTGCAACCGGATCGTCAGTGAGCCGAATCTCCGGCATTTTTCGTTACGTCTCCTCATTGCAGGGCCGCTGCCGGCTATGCGCTGGTTAATGCACTGCGTAGTTCTGCGACCGAATCGGAGTCGACGCCCTGATCAGGCTGAATGCCATGCGCGGTATTGAACTGAGCGAGCGCTGCCATCGTTTGTTTTCCGGCAATGCCATCGATCGGACCTGGATGAAAACCGAGATAGGTCAAATACAGCTGTGCCGCGCGGACGTTGAGATCCGGAAGACCTCCGGCACAACATTTCCGGTATTCGGCATTTAGACGAATGTCATACCGGTTGATCGCGTACTTCGGCCCATTCTAGCCACCCGCAAAAGACGCCCAATCATGAGCTCGCAGCGATGCAGCCAGACCTTCGCTCGAAAGAAAGCTCCCGACCGCCGCTAATTGTTGGTCCTCGGAATCCGACATTGCCGCGACCATCGCTTCTACATTCTGAAACCCAGCGGCCGCGTAGTTCATTCCCATGATCTGACCAATCCCCCAGGAAGCACTTTGCAGGGCAGCCGAGCGATCCTTGGCAATTGCCCGAGCCAACCGGTCATATTGAGGAGCTCCTGCTGGACCGTATCCTCCAGGAGACGGATCGCTGATATCACCATCGTCGTATTGCCCATTGGTCAGTCGGTGAAAGATGTGTCGCTCGTAAAGAATTTGCGGGCGGCGGTCGGGCAGGTATCCGCAGCCGGAGGTTTCGACCGCAAGGACTGTCCAGACCTCGGGTGCGTGCACGCCGAGATTGCTGGCAACTGTTGCTAGACCATCGCTCGACAGCGGCGCGGCGTTGCCTTGAAAAGGAAGTATTGCCATGGTCGCGACCTTACGCCTTTTAGAACGACAATCAGGCTGTTTTCCCTTCGACACTGGACGATGACTCGGTCAGCTAACCGCGACCGCTCGATCAGGGAATCGCCGGTCGCGATCGTGCGATCTTCGATCGTGCGTATCGGTCGGCAAAAATACTTACCCCTTCACTGCTGAACGGATTTTCGGGGTGCCCGCTACGGCTGCTTTCAACGCCGTGTCCGTTTCGATGAGCTCCAGCACTTTTCTTGTCATTTCCTCGTCGATGTCCGGCGCTTTTCGAATCTCTACCGGATAGCGCACCAGCAGTTCCAGGCCCGCGTCGGCGAATTGAAGGCGCGCTGCCGGACGCGGGGCATCCACCTGAATGTCGACACGGCGCTCGATGGCAGCGTGCTGGCGTTCGATCTCTTCTCGATAACCCGAATAAACCGCATTCACAGCGGCCACCAGCTTCTTTTGCGCCTCTTTATGGTTTCCCTCCGGCGCAATCATCACCACCACTTCATGCCATGCGTATTCGGTTCCTGGAATCTGTTTGAACAGCGGTGTGCCGGTCTGGAAAAGAACCGAATTGGAGAACACGACAATGCGCCCGGTGGGATAAAAATCCAAACCCGTGCCCGCCAGTTCCATCAGGTACAGCCTCACCAGGCCGATGTCGACAACGTCGCCGGTGATGCCAGCCACGCTAATGCGGTCACCGACGCGAATGCCATAGCGCCCGATAATAAAGAAATACGCGGCCACGGAAAGAAGGACGGTTTGCAAACCAACTGCGATGCCGGCGGTGATGAATCCAGCAAAGGTTGCCAGGGAGCTGAATTCGCTGACGAAGCCCAACGTCAGCACGATCACGATCAAAAACCCGATTACCACTCGGCGCATTACCAGAAACTGCCGCCGGCGACGTGCGTCGCTTACATAGCGGAACGTGATCCGGCGCCAGATCTCCGACAGAATCAAAATCACGCCGAGCGCAAGGGCGATTCCAAACACACGCAGCAGCACCGAGCGAAGAACGTACTTCGATTCACGCTCGATCGAATTGCGCCACTCGCCGAAGTTCGTCTTGCTGTCGTTGAGGACAATCACTTCCTGGCTGAGCGGGATAAGCGCGCCGGAAAGCTGTCTAAAGCGCTCCGTGAGCTCCTGGAAATCTTGCCGTTCCGTTTGAAGCTGCTGCGGGTCGGTGGCGGGCGGCTGATTGGCCAGTTTCTGGCTTTGCTGCATGGTCGCCCGCATCGCGTCCCGGAGCGGCGTGCGCAACCGTTCCGCTATACCGAGCATGTAGTCGGTTTCTTTCAGAATCCCCTCGATGCGATGCGCGGCACTCATGTAGTCATAGAGCGTCATTGCCTCGCTGATCAGACCGCCTGAGTTGGCCAGGGAAGGTTTGGAGGCCGTGGGCGTCGCCACAGGCTTTTGAGGACTTGCGCTTGACGTGCCGAGAACCTCGGGAATCGTGCGCGCCAGCTGGTTAACGCCGCCCTCGAGTCCCCCCGTGATTTCGCCATTACTCTCCACGAACGATGCCATTTTCTGAATGGCATCGAGGAGCGCCTTCTGCAGTTCCAATTCGCCTTGAAGCGCATCTCGCTGTGAGATTAAATTGCTTCGCCGCGACGACGGTGTCTTGGCGATCTGCTGGTTGAGGCTCTCGATTTGCGATTGCAACCGGTCGATCTCGGAAGACGTTTTTGCCTGCAGCTGGGCAAGATTCTGCTGCTCGGTCGTCCCGCCCGACGGTTGGTTCGCACCACTCGCCTTCTGTTGGGCAGCGATCAGCGCAGTCTCAGCCTTCGCCGACTGAAAGGCGAGCCGCACGACTTGAGCTGCCAGGCTTTGGGTATTGTCCTGGTAGATGGCGTCGCTCGGCAGTCCAACGGACTGGACGCCGGTGGTCGAATGACGATACCAGCTGATCACCTGGTTCAAATGATGGAGCGCGGCCGAGCTATCGAGTTGAATCGGCGGCAGAGCATTCGCCGCGGTTTGTGAGCTCGCTTGCGAAGTAGCTTGCGAATGGGGTTGAGCCGGCGGTGCCGGCGGCTGGTGCGGCTTCGAACCTTGCGCCCACAGCATTCCGCCAATTAGGAACGTGGCGATGATCCGGGCGGCACGCCTGAAGTCCACGGTCAGACTATATTTGTTAATTTCTCGCATATTAGTGCATCCGAATTCCACCAAATTACCCCTTAATATTTAAATCGAAAGTGGGGGGATCAGATGCACACGATAGAGTTGCCGGTTTTGACGTATAGAGTTGTCTTCCAGATCGGTAACTTCCGGTGGTTCAGGGCTCTCCGTTGCCAAAGCGCGTTGAGCAAGCGCGCCATGCCGCGCTAATTCGCCCAATGTAAAGCTGTGCAACCCGCTCCCTGGGCGTAGAATCTGATTAACTAGACGCGTGCTGTCCTGACCTACGTGCGAAGATTCGTTGCCGCGGTTTCAGGGAGGTACAGATTATGGTCCCATCCGGTTCCGGTAGATTCAACCTCACTCGATTTCACCTTAAGTTCCTCGTCAGCTTGGCAGCATTCGTGGCTTTTGCGCTAGCCCCGATTTCAGCATTCGCTCAGCATGGGGGCGGCGGCGGTCATGGCGGCGGTGGAGGTGGCTTTCACGGCGGCGGGGGTGGTGGCTTCCATGGCGGTGGATCTTATGGCGGCGGATCTTATGGCAGGTCCTACGGTGGCGGATCTTATGGCGGCGAACGCTCCTATGGCGGGGGAAGTTACGGTCGCGGCGGTTCGTATGGTGGCGCATCGCGCGGCATGTTCGGAGGATTGTCTGGACGAACGTCGGGGGGAATGAGCGGTCGAAGCGGTGCGATGGGAGCTAGTCGCACGTCCGCGTCAAATATTCGGCCCGCAATCGCCGATGGCCAGTGGCACTCATTCGGTAACGCCGGCGGTTCTGTTCGGACCGCTGGGGCTGGTTTCGTCGGCGGAGGCCGCGGGTTCGGCGGTGGTTTCAGAGGCGGCTTCGGCTATGGTTGTTGCGGCTTCGGCCGTGGGGGCTGGGGTGGTTGGGGCTGGGGCGGATGGGGATTCGGCTTCGGATGGCCTTTCTGGGGCGGCTTCTGGGGACCCTACTGGGGGGCCTGGGATCCCTGGTGGTACAACCCTTACTGGTATGGCCCGGGGTACGATGGATACGCGGATTACGGCTACGACTGGAACGACGATCCGCCGCCATTTCGTCCGGATTCCTACAACTCGCAGGATGCGCCTGATGCAAATCTAAGTCCGAACTATCATTTGAGTTCCAGCGTGAACAATGGCTCGACCCCCAGCAACGGCGTCTCGAGCTATGGGTCGGATAGCAACTCGACCAGTAACTATGACGCAAGCTTAAGTTACTCGAACGGCTGGACGCCGCTCTCCGCCACTGGGCCGTTGCGATGACGCCTTAGCCGTAACTCGAGGGGTTGCAGGAGGGCAGTTTGTTGCGACCGGCTACGATGGCTTCCGTCGCGGCAGGCAAAGGAGTCAAGGCTGTCTTTGACTGTCTTGTTACAACTGCGTTTCAGTTCCTGCGCTCGATCTCTACCGCTGCGACTCTGGCGGACTATTGATTTGACAACTGATTTGACAACGTTGAACTAAGGCTCATATCGTTACGTACGTTACTACGTACGCTTACCAAGGAAATATCCAGGGAGATACTGATGATCAAAAAGTTGTGCTTCGGAATCGTTGTCGCCACCGTATTGGCCGCGGCTGTGCGGGCGGAAACCGCTGATGAAATTATTGCGAAAAACATTCAGGCGCGCGGCGGAGCCGACAAACTGGCAAGCGTGCAAACGGTTAAGGCGACGGCCACCATGGCGATGGGCCCTGGAATGGAAGCACCCGTAACATTGATCCAGAAGAAGGGAAATCAGGCGCGACTTGAATTCACCATACAGGGTCTGACCGCGGTGCAAGCCTACGACGGCAAGAGTGCGTGGGAAGTTATGCCGTTTATGGGCAAGAAGGATCCCGAACTGATGGCCGCCGACGAAGCGAAAGATATTGAGGAGATGGCTGACATAGGCGGCCCGCTCTTCGAGTACAAGAGCAAAGGCCATCAGGTTGAACTGCTCGGCAAAGATAAAATTGAAGGCACCGACGCCTACAAGCTGAAGGTCACGCTCAAAAACGGCGACGTGGAAACTGTGTACATCGATGCGGACTCCTTTCTTGAGATCAAAAAAGAAACCAAACGCACGGTCCGCGGAACCGAACAGGACGTCGAGGAGTCGGTTGGCGATTACAAGGAAGTCGGTGGAATCTTTTTTCCGTTTGCCATGGAGAGCGGAATCAAGGGAAGCCAGCAGAAAGAGAAGCTGACCATCACCAAGATTGAGCTCAATGTGCCGGCGGACGATTCGATTTTCAAGATGCCCGCGGCCGCACCGGCCCCACCAGCCAAGCCCGACACACCAAAGAGCTAATTCACAACTGGGGTGTAGGGCGTCACGCCTATCGTGTGCTACGGCGGCCGGGCGAGGACGCCCGGCTCTCCATTGCTTGTTTGATTGCTTGCGTTCAATTCGAGGGAACATGTTCAATCGCGTGCGAATCTTCTGGATTGTCTCGGTCATCGCTCTGGCCTCTTTCACAATGCCCGCCTCTGGGCAGGATGTGACGCTCGACTCTGACACGCTTAGCGGACTTCCGATCCGCTCCATAGGCCCGGCGGCCATGGGAGGCCGCATCGCCGACATAACAGCTGTTCATGAAGGCCAGCGGCTCACTATTTACATCGGCTCGGCCAGCGGCGGCGTGTGGAAGTCGGTGGATAGCGGCATAACTTTCAAGCCGATTTTTGACAAGCAGCCCTCGCTCTCGATTGGCGCGATAGCCGTCGATCCTTCCAATCCGCAAACGGTTTGGGTGGGGACGGGCGAATCCTGGGTGCGCAACAGCGTCTCGGTCGGCACCGGAATCTATCGTACGCGCGATGGCGGCGACGACTGGGACGCAGTCGGACTTCCCGACTCCGAACACATCAGCCGAATCCTTATCGATCCGAAGGACGGCAACGTCGTGTATGCGTGCGCTCTGGGTCATCTTTGGAATTCGAATACCGAGCGCGGCGTCTTCAAGACCACCGACGGTGGCAAGAATTGGACCAAAGTTCTCTACCGCAACGACAGCACTGGATGCGCGGAGATGGCGATGGATCCACAGAATTCAAGTGTGCTCTATGCCGCCATGTGGGACGTACGCCGCGAGCCGCATAACTTCCGCTCGGGAGGCCCGGGCAGCGGCTTATTCAAAAGCACTGATTCTGGCGCCACCTGGCACGAATTAAGAAAAGGACTGCCCGAAGGTGACTTGGGGCGGATCGGCATCGCCGTCGCTGCCCACAGACCATACCCGCGTTTATGCCGTGGTCGAAGCGAAGAATCACACGGCACTCTTCCGGTCGGACGATGCGGGTGAGAGTTGGGCGGAGGTCAACAACTCATTCAACGTCAGCGGACGGCCATTTTACTTCGCGCGCCTGGCGGTCGATCCGAAGAATGCCGATCGCGTCTATAAGCCGGGATTTTTCCTGACCATCAGCGACGATGGCGGAAAGAGTTTCAGCTCCGCCATCTCGGCTAGCGAGGGGTCTGGCGAACAGGTGTCCATGGCGATCATCACGCTTTGTGGATCAACCCAGACAATCCCGACCAGATGCTGCTCGGCACTGACGGCGGTGTCTATCAATCTCTTGATCGCGCCACGCACTGGCGCTTTCTTTCGAACCTGCCCGTGTCGCAGTTCTATCATGTGAGCGCCGACATGGCCGACCCTTATAACGTCTACGGAGGGCTGCAGGATAACGGCACGTGGATGGGACCTTCGCGGGCGATCGATGGCATCGCTAATCGCCACTGGCGGAATCTCTATTTTGGCGACGGCTTCTGGGCATTCCCCGACCCGACCGATAATGACTACGCCTACGTTGAATATCAGGGAGCGATGATCGCCCGCTTTCGCAAGTCGACCGGCGAGGCCAAGGACATCAAACCGCTGCCGCGCGCCAACGAGCCGGAGTTTCGCTTTAATTGGAATGCCCCGATCGGTATGAGCCCGAATCACCCAGGAACGATTTATCTCGGCGGGCAGTTTCTGTTCCGCTCGCGCGATCACGGAGAATCATGGGACCGCATTTCGCCAGACCTCACGACCAACGATCCGACGCGGCAGCATCAGGAATTATCCGGAGGCTTGACCATCGATAACTCCGACGCGGAGAAGTTCGAAACCATTTACACCATTTCGGAATCCCCAAAGAACGGCGAGGTCATCTGGGTGGGAACCGACGACGGAAATGTTCAGGTCACGCGCGACGGCGGCAAACGCTGGACGAATGTTGTTAAAAATATTTCCGGTCTGCCCGCTGGCACGTGGGTTTCGACCATCGAGGCCAGTCACTTTGATCCTGGCATTGCGTACGCGACCTTCGATGGGCACGCGACCGGCGACATGAAGACTTATGTCTACCGCACCAAAGACTATGGCGATTCCTGGACCTCGCTCTCAACCGCGGAGTTGAGCGGCTACGCCCACGTCGTGCGCGAAGATCTGGTCAATGCGAATCTTCTGTTTGTGGGAACCGAGTTCGGTCTCTTCATTTCGATTGATGGCGGAGCGCATTGGGCGCAGTTCAAGGGCAGCCTTCCGAACGTGGCCGTGCGCGACATTGCCATCCAGCCGCGTGAATCGGATTTGATTCTGGCCACCCACGGCCGCGGCATTTACATTCTCGACGACCTCACGCCGATTCGCGCGCTCACACCGGAAATTCTGGCGAAAGACGCGGCAATGTTGCCGTCGCGACCCTCGGTCCTTGTGCTTCCGGCTGCCGAACAGCGTGCCGACGGAGACTCCGAATTTCGCGGGCGAACGCTCCCCGAAGCGGCGGCCATCGTCTACTACCAGAAGAAGCGCCACATTTTCGGCGACCTAAAGCTGGAGATCTACGACCGAAAAGGTCATCTGATCACGTCATTGCAAGGGGAGAAGCGCCGGGGATTGAATCGTGTGCAATGGCCGGAACGCGAGAAGCCTCCCAAGATGCCGCCCGCCGCCGGATTAGTAGAGAACGAATACGCCTTTTTTGGTCCGCAGGAGCAGGAGGGCACCTATACGGTCAAGCTGACCAAAGGGAAAGAGATGTATTCCTCCGAGGTCAAGCTCGTGCCCGATCCGCGCTCGAAGAGCACTCCAGCCGACCGCGAGCTCCAGCACAAAACGGTCACGCAACTCTACGACATGCTGGCGCAGTTGACCTACATCGTCGACGCTACCAACGACATTCGCGATCAGATAAAGCAGCGGCAGGGTGCAGCGGCAGGCGGCCAGGCGGGCAGTAAGATGAACGACCAGTTGAAGGCGCAACTCGATGCGCTCAGCCAGAAACTTGACGACTTCCGCTCGACCCTCGTATCCGTGAAAGAAGGCGGCATGATTACTGGCGAGAAAAAGCTCCGCGAACACCTGGGCGAATTATATGGGTCGGTAAATGGTTATTCAGGACGCCCGACGCAATCGCAAATCGAAAGCACCGCCGTGCTGGTGAAGAAATTGGACGACGCTGGAGCGCAGTTCAAGTCGATCACGACGGCGCAGGTTCCATCCCTGAATACGGCCCTGCAAAGTAACCAGCAGCAACCGCTCATTGTGACGTCGCGGGATGATTGGGACAAAAAGCAGAAATAAAGGTTGGGGCAAGAAGTCGAAGTAACGATGCGCTGGGGTTAGAGCGACGAACCACCTCTCACGCGCAGTCTAGAATATCGCGCTCAATCCGCGACCCTGACCTGGCCAATGCGGCACTTGCTGCCGGACCTGATGGGCTCGCGAATCTCCTCTATGCGAGAAGTAACAATCGGCCTGCTGTAGCCGGGATGGTGAAACTCCAGATGCATGCCGCGGCCGATGAAGCGCACCTTGAGCATGGAACCGCCCCAGGTCGAGCCTGCGATCGTCACCTGCACGGGTTGGGGACAATATTCCGGATGTCCTGAGATCAGTGCCACACCTTCGCCCAGAAGCAGCGCCGTATAAAAGTGGTGTTGAGTCTGAATCTGCAGCACGGTGTCAGGAGGCAAGCCCTCAAGCGACACACCTCCCTCGATTTCTGACTGGACGATATTCCCATTGATATCGTCGCCGAGATTGGGATGCGGCATGAACACTGATTCCCCTAACACGATTCCCCAAACATGATTCCCCAAACAGTTGACGCGCAGATCCTCTACTGTACCGAGGTTCATTCCCGGCCACAAGATTAATCTTACCCGGCAGATCCTACTTTGGTCCACGGCACCTTCGTCCCACAAAGGCGGGGGAAAGGTTTAAGAGAACGGCCGAGAACCATCGCTGCGAAATCCTTGACTCCACGCTGCGCCGGATCGCCAAACGCCTCAAACCGGAGTGCTCGCAGAAGTAGTTGAGTTCGCTATAGTTGCGCAGACTTTTCACCCAAACTTACCTATGAAAAGGAGATGAGCGCTTGCAGAGGAGATGAGCGTTTTTCGCGACTACTGACATGAGAGCAATCGCCGGACGTAACCAGATCTCCCACTCAGAAGTGATCCTCTGCAACTCGCCCGGGGTGTTCCAGGGCTCGCGCCTGAATGGCACGATCCCATGGTCCACCCTGCCAGTTGTCTTTCTTATAATCGGTATGAATCCACGGCGGCAGAGTCATCAAGAGGCGGCGGCTGAGCGAGTACAAATAAGGTTCGTAGAGGACTCGAAGTTCTTGTAACCGATCGGGGCCCTCCACATCATCATTCGAGGCAACCCCCGCATCGATAGCCTCTGTGATAGTCAAAGTCACGCCATGCCTCGCGAGGTCTGTCCGCAATTTCTTTAGATCGTCACTCGTAAGCCGGTTGGCGTCATGCGGACTATATTGTGCATTCACCACCTGAGCCAGATCGACGGCGGCGTGCCGTGCTATGGCAAATGTCAGCTTGGCCTGATCGGGATGAATGTTACCCACCCCGGTTATGACCAGCGAGGTTACATCGAGCATAACCGTCAGCGCGCCCAACCATGATTGATTGGGGTGCTGCGACCGGAAGTAAACCAGCACCGGATAGGAGATGTGGCTCGACAGGAGTTCGGCGCACCAGCGCTCCCAATCGCGAAAAATTTCGTCGAGCACGGTTTGCTCAGGACAACACCCCAGGCGGCCGAGAAATTCAGCGGCGGTCGGAGGCGATCCGGCGCGGGCATCGAGCAGCGAAATTTCGACCTCACGCGAGGCAAACGAATTGTAGATCACCGGCAGATAGCCGATCACGACGCCGAGAAACGCGAAGCCCATGCCCGCTTCCATCACGGCGAGAGCGCGAGCCGCGCCATTGTTCGGTGTGATGTCTCCATAGCCCAGCGTAAACAGGGTTTCACCGCTCAGATAGGCCACTTTCCAGAAGGTAATTTTCTCGTTGCCCAACGAGAGATGTTCGCCAAGGCCGTATTGCACACAGGCAAATCCAAGAATCAAACCGAGCGCCCAAAACCCCAGCAGCGGGAACAGCGACAGCGGTCCGAAGTACGCCAGGAAACCTTCGCGCCGGTACGGCTTCTTGATATGCAGCCCGACGGCGCTCCAGAGCTGCCACGATTTCTTGTAGAAGCGCAGCGAGATGCGAAACACGGTTCGTCGGATGCGCCGCGGCAAAACAACGGTCTCAAACGCATCCATCAGGACGACAAAAATAATGACAACGCCGGCAATCGATGCCCACCAGTGCATAAAGATGAGATTGAGGTGACGGCGGAATAGTAGCAGATTCAGAAGCGCACAAAAGCAAAGTCTAAGAACCGAGTCCTCCCGCTCTCAGTAGTCCCTACTGCATTTACAATCCGTTCGCAGTGGCATACACAAGAAGGCAGGCCGAAATCCCATGATCCATCCCTGGCACGACGTAACTCCCGGCAGCAGACTGCCGCAGGAGTTCAACAGCATCATCGAAATCCCCTTTGGTTCCAGTGTGAAATATGAACTCGACAAGAGCAGCGGCCTGATCAAACTCGATCGCGTCCTCTACTCGGCCGTTTACTATCCCGCCAACTACGGCTTCATTCCGCAAACCCTGGCTGAAGATGACGATCCTCTCGATGTTCTGGTGCTGTGTCAGGAAACCGTCGTCCCCCTTACCATCATTCACGCCCGCGCCATCGGCCTCATGACCATGATCGACGGGGGCAAGAAAGATCACAAGATTATCGCCATAGCCACCGAAGATCCGGAGTTCAACGCCTACCGCGACGCGGCGGAAATGCCGCCGCACCGCCTACTCATGCTCCGCCGCTTCTTTCAGGACTATAAACAACTGGAAGGCAAATCAGTGGAAGTCGACGAGATCCAGCCTGCAGCCCATGCCTATCCGATTATCGAGGACGCACTGTACCGCTACAGCGAACAGCGCCGCAAAGGATTTGACCGCGGCTAATCTGGATAAATGGAAGAACTGGGCGGCGTAAATAGGCCGGCGCTACGGTGTTGGTAAGTCGAAGACAGGCTGGCTAAGTGAAGGAAATTATTGAAGCTCCTGAGGCGGCGGCCCAGAGCTCGATCCCTGGCCCCGCGGCAGACAACAGACAAAATAAAGTCTATAGATTTACTTGACATTATCCGGCAATTGATCTATATTCAGACTCGTATTTGAACCGTTTCCTCCCGGCCCGTACTGCCCTTCGCCTGACAGTACGGGCCAAATTTTTGTGCCCCCCTCGTCTTGAGCAAAGCGAGGACACTCTGTCATCCGAGATCTAAATAACTTTGTCAGCCCGACCGGAGGGAAGCGGAGTGGAGGGACCTGGTGTTCCACCGGCGATGACCATTGACCAAGCCGCTTCAAAATGCCGCTAATTTCCGCGCTTAGCCTTCTTTTTGTTTATCTTTTTCCCGCTCGTAAGCCTTTTGCATGTAGCGCCGACATTCATCGAGCGCGCCCTGGGTATTGTCGTTGGTCTGCAGCGCTTGCCGGTATTCATTCACCGCGCGGTCGCGCTGCCCGGTGATGTCGAAGATCTTGCCCAGTTGCAGGTGGCTCCAAACCTCCGTCCATCGCGGTTCTCCGTCGCCATTCAGCGACTCACGGTAAGCGTTGGCCGAGGCCTGATAATTCTTTTGCAGGAAAAAAACCTCGGCAATCCGATAATGAGCCAGAGAACTATTCTTATTGACCTGCAGCGCTTTGTTAAACTCCAGCAGAGCTCCCGCCAAATCGCCCTGCTGTGTCAATCCCTGCCCACGCAATATCGAAGAGCGCAGCTTGACGTTTTTCGAGTTGGTCAGCACGCGATTATCGGGATCAACCGCAATCCGCCGCGGGCGTCCAAACGTCTCCACCGAGAACGGAGAATCCGTGCCCACTACCTCAATCCGTTTTTCCTCGGTTCTTCCATCGGTATCGATTTTCAACTCCACCGGCATTCGAAACAGATCCAGATCCTGCGAGATCGCGCCGACAATCCTGAAGCCCTTGTTATTGCCCAGCCGGTAAATCGTGTACTTGGCCTTGAACTCAGGGGCGCTCGTCGAATCCATCCACTGCGAGTAGAACCACGTCAGTTTTTGCCCATACACCTTCTCGCTTAATTCGCGGAAGTCGTCGGTGCTGGCCGACTTGCCCGCATACTGAGTGGCGAAGTCGCGCATCAGATTCAGAAAGTCTTTCTCGCCCACCACCCAGCGCAGCATGTGCAGAATCATCGCGCCCTTATCCGTCACCAGCGACTGGAACTCGGGAGAGAAATAGTCCAGCTTGTCGGCGCTCGAAAGCGGCACACTGTCATAGGCGAGCGCGCCAACCTCCATGTCCTTCACCATCTCCTCAAGTCCGCCCTCGCCTGCCGCGCTCTCCACGTAGCACGCTTCGGAGTAGCGCGCGAAGCCGTCGCTGATCCACCAATCGTTTTTCGAAGCCGGGCTCACCGAAACGCCCCACCACTGGTGCGCAATCGTGTTGGCCAGTAAGCGGTAATTAATTTTTTCGGCAATGGCGCGAGTCGAAAGCACGGCGATTTCAGGCGCCCACGCCGTAGGCACAGTGTCATCCGGAATCTCTACGATCTTTAAACGCGACGATGGCGCGACTCCATACTGCGTAACAAAATAGGTGAACTCCTTGACCGCCGTGGTTGCGTATTCCGCGCCCAGATCCTGCTTGTCAGGTTTGAAGTACACGTGCAAGTCCAGCCCCGCGTCATCGCTCTTGAACTCCTTGAAGGCGCCGGCAATGATCGTTCCCGGAAAACTTGGCTTATCCCAGGTGAAGGTGAAGGTCTTCGAGTTTGCCAACTCAGCTCCGGGCCTCCTCGCCGCGGCCCCAGTCTGAGGCGATTCCGCCCCGCTACCGATCACCGTCATATGCGCCGGCACTGTTACGCTGATCGTCGAAGTGAACCGGTTCACGCCGTATCCTTCGACCGGAAACCAGAGTCCCGAGTAAAGCAGGTAGCTGGTATCCGGACCGACATAGGCCAGCTTCAATCCCTCCACCGGGCTGTCGTCGGCGCTTTCGAGCGTGCCTTCATATTCGAAGTTGAAGGTGGTGCTCGCATCCTTCGCGAGGCTGTTGTTCAGCGCGAAGCGCACGGTTGAATCCTGCGTGTTGCGTTCGGGAGTAAGGGGCTTGTTGTCGGCATCCGTGAGCTTCGTGATGCGCAGCGCATTGTTCAACTGAAAGGTGGCTACGTTCAGGTCTTCGAGCGCCGTGACTTTGACGGCAACGCGGGCGGTGAGCTTGTGACTCTGCGGCAGGAGTTCAACATCCATCTTGTAGCCATCGGCGCGCAGGCGCATCTTCTCAGCCGCCAGCGCAGGTTGGCTGGCAACCAGACCTAGGAACGCGAAAATGACGGCTAAAGCGAGCGCCCGGCGCGCCGCTGGAGTGTGGCAGACCTTCAAGTAGAATCTCCTGGCGAGAACAACAATTTGTATGATGTTAATTTTCCCGCAAAAGATGCTGTGAGGACAAGGCTTGGCCAAATTTGTTTGATTAAAACACTGACACAAATCAACTTGTGGAGCGACCGGCGTCCTCGCCCGTCCAAGCCAAGTACCACGTCGATGCAAGGGACATCACCCTATCATCTGCAAAATGATCTTCGCCGCCCTTTCCGAAGGATGTTGACGCGAGTCGCCGCCATTTCCCTGTTTCAATCTCGCTTTCACCGCCGCCAGGCGTTCGATCATACGCGCCCTTGCCTCGCCATCAGGAATGATGTTGTTCAACTCGGCGACGATATTGTTCGCCGTGAACTTCCGCTGCACAAGTTCCGGGACAACCTCGTCGTCGGCGATCAGGTTGACCATGGCAAAATAAGGAACCTTCACTCGCGGCTTGCCCAGCGCATAGGTGAGCGGCGATACGCGATACACCACGATAAACGGAGTGCCCATAAGCGCGGCTTCCACGGTAGCCGTGCCGCTAGCCACGATCCCCGCGCGCGAGTGGTAGAGCGCAGGCAGCGCGTCGGGCACGAGCTTTATTTTCGGCAGTTCGCTTCTCTCGAAATCGATCAAGCCCCACAGGAACTGTGAATCTAGGGTAGGCGCGACCGGGAGCAGATATTCGTACTCATCTCCGAGCCCCGCCTCCGCTTCCAAAATCGTCGGCAGGTTCATGCGGACTTCTTTGCGTCGGCTCCCGGGCATGAGCGTGATCCAGGGCTTGGCGGCATCGAGGGAATGCTGGGCGGCATAGGCTTCGCGAGATATTGCCGGCAATGGCAAACCGGCCAGCGGATGTCCGACAAAAGTCGCGTGCACTCCGCAATCGCGATAGAACTTCTCTTCGAAGGGAAAAATCACCAGCGCCTTGTCAACATACTTGCGCAGCAGTTTCACGCGCCCCTGCCGCCAGGCCCAAAATTGCGGGCAGACATAATAGACAACCGGAACCCCGCGCCGGCGCATCTGCCTCGCCACGCGCCAATTGAAGGCGGGAGAGTCGATCACGACGGCAAGCGCTGACCGCTTCTCATCCGCCGCACGAATCAACTTCCAATAGAGTCCAAGAATCTTCGGCAGATGGCTGAGAATCTCAGTGATGCCAACGACGGCAAGATCTTTGGCATCGACAACAATCTCGCATCCGGCAGCGCGCATGCGGTCCCCGCCGGCGCCAAAGAATTCAAGCTGCAAAGCGGGCGCCAGCCGTCTCAGAGCTTCGATCAGCTGCGCGCCATACATGTCGCCCGAGGCTTCACCGGCGGAGATGAGAACCTGCACGGACACATTGTAGCGGGAGTAGACGGCGAGGCCAGCGGACTGGTAGTTTAGTCGTCCGCGTTCGCGGGCGATGGCGCTTGCGCCACACCAATCTCCTGGTCCTTATACTGCAACTGATAAAGCTTGTAATAAATGCCGCGATGGGCCAGCAGTTGCTGGTGCGTTCCCATCTCGCGCACCTGGCCTTTGTGCATCACGATAATCCTATCGGCGCGCTGGATGGTCGAAAGCCGGTGCGCAATGATGAGCGCCGTGCGCCCCTCCACCATGCGGTTGAGCGCATCGCGCACCCGGAACTCGGTCTCCGTATCGACGCTCGAAGTGGCCTCATCGAGAATGAGAATCTTTGGATTATGAGCCAGCGCGCGGGCAAACGAAATCAGCTGCTTCTGGCCAGTCGATAGCGTCGACCCCCGTTCACGCACTTCCTCTTTGAATCCTCCGGGCAAGGTTCGAATAAACTCTGCGAGGTTCACATCCTCAGCCGCCTGTTCGACGTTCTGCATCCTGAATGCGCGCCGTCCCCAGCCGTATGTTGCCCTCGACCGTGCCGCTGAAGAGAAACGGATCCTGCAAAACCACTCCGAAGCGTCCGCGCAGGTCGTCGAGATTCATCTCCCTGATATCGACGCCGTCAATGCGGACCGCTCCCCGCTGCACGTCATAGAAGCGCATGAGCAGCGAGATCAGCGTAGTCTTGCCGGCGCCCGTGTGTCCGACAACGGCGATCGTCTCTCCCGGCTCAATCGCAAAGTTGACGTCGCGCAAAACCCAGTCCGGCTCGTCGGATTGTGGAGCAGCGTTGTAAGCGAACCACACGTGATCGAATTCAATTCTCCCCGGTCCCTGCGGACGCTCGGTAACCGCCGGCGAGGTCACTTCAACCTTCGTATCCAAAAGTTTGAAGACGCGTTCTCCCGCAGCCATCGCCGACTGCAGGATGTTGTACTTCTCGCTCAGATCCTGAATTGGCCGGAAGAACCGCTGCGCATACTGCATGAAGGCGACCAGCACGCCGATCGTCATCGGAATCTCCACCGAATGGAGCAAGAGATGGTGATCTCTGGAGAATCCAACGGACAGGCTGGAGACGTTCACATGCCGGAAGATTTCATTGCCGCCAAACCAGATGATGCTGGCAATGGCCAGCGCCGAGAGTATTTCGACAACAGGGTAATACAGCGAGTACGCCAGAATCGCGTCTTTATAGGCCTCCATATGTGAGGCGTTGATGTCGGAGAATTTAGTGAAGGCGCGCTTCTCCCGATTGAACAGCTGCAGCACGAGCATCCCAGAGACGGCTTCTTGCAAATAGGCATTGATGCGGGCAATGGCCGTGCGTATGCGCCGGTAAGAATCGCGCACCTTGTCGCGAAAAACCTTGGTCGCGTACACGATCAGCGGAAGCACGGCAAAAGTGATGAGCGCCAGCTTCCAGTTCATCAGCATCATGATCGCGATAATGCCGGCCAGAACGAAGACATCTTCAAAAACGGAGACCACGCCCGCCGTGAACATTTCATTCAGTGCATCGACGTCTGTCGTGACGCGCGTTACCAGCCGGCCCACCGGATTTTTGTCGAAAAACCCAACGTGCATATGCTGCAGATGGCGAAAAATCTGCCGCCGCAGATCGAACATCACCTTCTGCCCCGTCCACTGCATCAGGTAGGTCTGGACGAATTCCAGGATGAAAGTGAACAGGAGAATCCCGACGTAAAGGCCGCCAATCTGCGCGATGCCGGTCATCGGAGTATCGCTCAGATGGTCGCCAATCCATGAGTGGGAGTTGGGCGATTTCGCCAGGTATTTATCGATGGCGATTTTGGTGAGGAACGGGCCCAGCACGTCCGCCACCGATTTCAAGATAATCGCCAGCAGCGCCACAAGAACGTGCCACTTGTACGGACGCAGATAGGTAACCAGCCGGCGCATCAGCCGGCCGTCGTAAGCCTTCCCTAATACTTCTTCTTCTTGATTCGAGGCCATCGGCGAAGCGAGAGATTACTAAAAAAAATTACTGAACCGGAGTTCCCTCGCTAACCATTATCCCAAAAAACACACTCCCGGTAGTTGCTGGAGCGGCGGACGGAAATGGGTCCTGTGATCTACCTCGGAAGGCGATGTTCGAGACAATGTTCGAGACGAGGCTAATGAGGCTTCTTTACCGGTTGCTGCTTCGCAGCTACTTTGGCAGCTTTCGCGAGTCCGAAATCAACGGTCGCGCGACAATTCGGGCACACCACCTTGGCGTTCTGATCAGCCATTTCGTGGAGGAAGGTGGAAAAGGCCTGGCCGCAGTGATCGCACCAAACATCAACCGTTTCGTTGCTTCCTTTCGAGCTTGCCACAGTGGCACCTCCTCCCATCCTCCCCCAAGAATCTCTTGCACTCTATTTTACGTGCAGTCTATTTTAATGGAGAAGTGCGGAAGGAGCGGGTTCGACCGCCTAATGACAAGAATCTCAAAGGTTGGTCAGAGTTTTTCGGGCGCGTCGCTGTGCAACAACTGGCTTGTCACTCTTGGGATGTTTAAAGCGATGGGGCTTGCCGCAACGTGGGCACGCTGCAATCCTTGAATTGTGTTCGGCCATCTCATGCAGGAATTGTGAAAAGGCATGCCCACAACCCCGGCACAACCGATCAAGCTTCTCATCATTCAACATACCATCGCCCCTTTGCAGCTCGATCTGTGCCTGCACCGACCGGTGCTCTTCGAAGACCGCTTCGAAGATTAAGATGCGATTAGCCTACAATGGGTTGGGGCGCTTCCCCAGAATCCCATAGATGGAATCCCATAGAATGATGAGCGGCGTGCCCCTCGGCGTTTACATTTCCGTGCCTTTCTGCCGGACCAAGTGCAGCTACTGCAACTTTGCCTCCGATGTGTTCTCAAAGTCGGCATACGAAAATTATGTCGCCCGTCTGCTCGAAGATATCGGCAACGTGCACCAGCTTGCTGCCGAAGCGGGATGTGCGCTCGGCTCCGCAAATGGAGATTCGTTTGCGAGCACGGTTGACTCCATTTATCTCGGCGGTGGGACCCCGTCGATTCTTGACGGCGCGCAGTTGCTGCGCATCTTCGCCGCCGTGCGCGGTCAATTTGCAGTTACTCCCGATGCCGAGATCACAGTCGAATGCGCTCCTGGCACGCTTACTTCCGCTTTGATCGAAAACTTGCTGCAATGTGGAGTCAACCGCGTGAGCCTGGGAGTGCAGTCCTTCGTTGATCGGGAAGCGCAGGCCGTGGGACGGCTGCACAGACGATCGACCGTTCTCGAAGAAATTGCTCGCCTGCGAGTCGACGGACTTTGCAACATCAGTATCGATCTGATCGCCGGCTTGCCCTACCAGACCCAGGAAAGCTGGTCCTTTTCGGTGGCGGAGACGATCGCCACGGGGGCTCCCCATGCCAGCGTTTACATGCTCGAAGTGGACGACGAATCACGCCTCGGCCGCGAACTAATCGCCGGAGGAGCGCGCTACCACGCTCACTTTGTGCCCGACGACGACGCCACCGCGGATTTCTATCAGCAAGCATGTGAGATGCTAGCCGCCGCGGGCATCGCGCAGTACGAAATTTCCAATTTTGCCCGCGCCGCGTCACATTCGCAACACGGAGAGTTACAAAGTAACGAATCGCGCCATAACTTGAAGTATTGGAGGCGCCAGCCTTATCTCGGTTTCGGAGTAGACGCGCACTCGATGCTGGATTTACCCGTGTGGAGACGGGCGCCCCTTCGGCAAGCTCAGGACAGGCTCCCGCCCGTCCAGATCGAGGCCAACCTTAGCAAGGCCGTCCGCCTCGCAACTCCCGACTCGCTCGATGCCTACATGAATCGTGCCAGCCACACCGTGACACCTGTTTCAAGTCAGGCGGCAATCGAAGAAACTTTTTTCCTCGGATTACGCCTCAACCGCGGTGTCGATCTCACCCGCCTGCGTACGGAATTTAACCTCCATGCAATTGCCGCCTGGGAGTCCGCGATCCAACAATCTGTGCTCGATGGACTGCTCGAGCAGCAAGGCACGGTCTTGCGCCTCACCGGCCGCGGACGCCTCTTATCCAATGAAGTCTTTGCCAGATTCCTTACTGAAAAACGTCGAAGAAAAAGTGGGAACCGGTAACGTGAATTCACGTTAGTTGAGCGATCGTCAGCCTGATGGATCCTGCCATTCGGCGCAGGTCGTTGATCGTTTTTTTATCCAGTTCCCACCATGTCAAAAAATTTGGGCAAGCCGCTGCGCGGGCCGATGCCAGTTCTAAAGTCCGTCTCCATATTCATCCCCATGTTCACCTTTAGGTCCAGGCCAAAGATTGGGGCCTCCATTTCCAGGGCCTGGATGCCGGCCTCTCCGGCAGGCCCCATCCACACGATGCGAAACTGGGACCGCGACGCGCCATTTTGTACATCCAGAGCGTCTCCGGTCTGGACCTTGGAGCGCACATTGGCCAGGACCGCTCCGCGGTTGCTGACGTTTCGTATGCGAACGATCTCCGCGAAAGGACGGCCCATCCTGTCCACTCCCCAGATGCGTACTGGCAATTCCAGGTTCAGTCTGCGTTCTCTCCGCCGATCCATGTGCGCTCCAGATTCGCTTCTAGCGTCCGTGTCAACTAGTCAAGCGGATCATAGCGACGAACCGTCGCGAGCGAAACGTCACATCGGTTACAGCACGAGAGTTCCTGAAGTTATGTTGCATTAACCGGAGATAGTTGGCCGAGATAGCGGCCCAATGATCTTGCGGGGCTGTGGAGCTAAGTGTCTGCCGTGGACGCTCTTCCACGCGGAACAGCCGTCTGGCTACTTAATCGAAGTCTTTCATCGAGCAGGAGCCCGGCCCGCGAGGGTCCCCACAAGAGCCGCACGGCCCCGCGGCCATGGACGGATGAGATCCGGCCCCGCTCTTTGCCGACATTGCGAAAACCGACAGTTGCGGCTCCAGCTTTCTACTCTTGCACTTCGGGCATTCAGCCTTCTGCTGGCCGAAGATCAGAGCCTCGAACTCGTGGTCGCATTCCTTGCAGACGTACTCGAAGATGGCATGAAGGAACTCCGCTGAGAAAAGTCGCTATCTCTATTTAAAATCATATTTAATATCAAGGCGTGGGTATTTTGCAAACACCCGAAGAGACGCATTCGTTCACGCCGCGGCGCTGGTTGCGCGGCGGCCACGTGCAAACCCTTGCGAGTTTTTTAATCCAACGACGCTTTCGTGTGCCAGCGCCCGAGGAACGCCTGATCGAGGTTGCGCCGGGCGTCAGGGTGCTTTGCCATTGCCATTGGCAAGCGGATCGAGCGCACGCGCTGACCATTATTGTTGTGCACGGCCTCGAAGGCTCCAGCGAATCGCGATATATGCTCGGCATTACCGAGAAAGCGCTCCATGCGGGGATGAATGTTATCCGCTACAACCAGCGCAACTGCGGCGGCACGGATGCGCTCGCTCCTGTGCTTTATCATTCGGGGCTTTCGGCTGACGTGGCTGCGGTGGCGCGCGAGGTCATCGCACGCGATGGCGTTTCTCGCCTGGCATTGGTCGGCTTCTCGATGGGCGGCAACATCGTGCTGAAGCTTGCGGGCGAATGGGGAGCGGATGCGCCACCACAGCTGCGAGCGGTCGCGGTGTGTTGTCCGGCGATCGACTTGTCGGTATCGGCCAATACTCTGCACCAGCCGTCGAACCTGGTTTACGAACGATATTTTTTGTGGGCGCTGCGCCGGCGCATGCTGCAGAAGGCGCGGTTGTTTCCCCATCACTTCGATGTGGGACGCCTGCGCGGCATCCGGAGCCTGCGCGAGTTTGATGACAAGGTGACAGCCTACTATTGCGGCTTCACCGGCGTCGACGATTATTATGACCGCGCTTCGGCCGCGCACGTGGTCGAGCGGATTGCGGCGCCGACTCTGCTTTTGTATGCGGCAAACGATCCGTTCATTCGCATCACTCCTGAGACGCGGCGGAAGATTGCGTCGAACCCGAATATCACCTTCGTCGAGACCAGGGATGGCGGACACTGTGCATTTATTGGGGTGGGGAACGGGAGCGATGGCCACCCTGATGACGGCTATTGGGCGGAGCGGGAGATTGTGAACTTCCTGCACCGGTTCTAATGCGCTGTTCACAGTGAATTCCGATTCGGCACGATCTTTTGTCCGACCGGGCAGCCTGTTTACTCTTAGGGTATGATACCTCCCTCCCCCGTTGGTAATGGAATCAGTGGTTTAGGGAAAAAACTTAGGTCCGGTCCGTGATTCTAAGTGACTTATTATCAAAGGCAAGAATATACTTGCATCCTCAAGTCCGTCTCGTTGCCCGTGCTGTCAAGCTCGAACACTACGCCGTGCCCATTGCCCCCTCCGACAATTATGGTACCGTACAGGTTGCCGGCGGCGTCCTGGATCAGACCGGACGAGAGCTGCTGACCATCCGCGCAGTTCGGCGCAGAGCAGAAGTTGTAGAGCACCCATCGGCGTGAGTCTTTGATTCCAACAAACGACGCGGCGAGTAACTGTTGTAACATCGCGATTGCACTCGTTGAGTGTGCAATCGTCGTCACCGTCAGCGAGAGGATTGCAGAAAATTTCTACTCCACCGTTACTGACTTGGCCAGATTTCTTGGCTGGTCCACATCGCAGCCGCGGCGGACAGCGATGTGATAGGCAAGTAACTGCAGCGGGACGATTTCTAAAATCGCCGAGAGTTCATCGGGCGCGGGCGGGACGAACAGCACATGATCTGCCTCTTCGGCGATTTCTTTGTCGCCTTCGGTGGCTAGTGCTATGACTATTCCGGAACGCGCTTTTACCTCTTTCAGGTTCGACATCGTCTTCTCGTAGCGGGTCATCGACTGCGGACTGGTTACGTCGCGCGTGGCGATGATGACAACCGGCAAGTTTTCGTCGATCAGCGCGTTGGGGCCGTGCTTCATCTCGCCGGCCGGATAGCCTTCGGCGTGTATGTAGGAAATTTCTTTGAGCTTGAGCGCGCCTTCAAGAGCGATGGGGTAGTGAATGCCGCGTCCTAGGAAAAGGAAGTCCTGGGCGCGAACGTAAGTTTTGGCTAGCTCCTCACAGGCTTCATCGTGAGTTAGTATCTGTTCTAACTTGCCTGGAATGTGGGTTAGCTCTTGCACGGCGGCCTTGGCCTGTTCGGGAGTCATGGTGCCGCGAACCTGCGCTAGATATAACGCGAATAAATAAAGTGCAGTAAGTTGTCCGGTGAACGCCTTGGTGGAAGCAACGCCGATTTCTGGGCCGGCGTGGGTGTAGACGGTTCCCACGGCTTCGCGCGTGATCATGGAGCCGACTACATTGCAGATGGCTAGCGTCTTCGATCCCTTGGCTTTGGCTTCGCGCTGGGCTGCTATGGTGTCGGCGGTTTCGCCGGATTGCGAAATCAGCATCGTCATCGTGTCCGGCCCGAGGATGGGATCGCGATACCGCCATTCGCTGGCGTAATCGACTTCTACGGGGACGCGGGCTAGATTCTCGATCATGAATTTGCCGGCGAGTCCGGCATGCCAACTGGTGCCGCAGGCGGCGATATTGATTTTCTTCAGCGCTTCGAATTCGGCTTCAGTGACTTGCATCTCGTCGAGAAAGATTGCGCCTGTATCCTGCGAAACGCGGCCGAGTGTGGTGTCGCGGACGGTGCGCGGCTGCTCATAGATTTCTTTGAGCATGAAATGCTTGAAGCCGCCCTTCTCGGCCATGATGGGATCCCATGTGATGCGCTGCGCCTTGCGCTCCAGCGGATTGCCGTCGAAATCGGTGACCTTGACGCCTTCTTGGGTGATCACAGCGAGATCGCCATCGCCTAGAAAGAAAAGATCGCGGGTGTGATCGAGGAGCGCAGGCACGTCGGAGGCGACGAAATATTCGTCCTTGCCGAGGCCGATCACGACGGGGGGGCCATTGCGGGCCGCCACGATCTTGTTCGGTTCATCAGTTGCGATTACCACCAGCGCGAACACGCCGGTTAATTCTTTTACCGCCTTGCGCACAGCCTCTTCGAGTTTCGACGACGGCCGATGACCGTTGCCAGTCTGAAGGTAATGCTTTTCCACAAGGTGGGCGATGATCTCGGTATCTGTCTCGGTCGTGAACTTATGGCCTTCGGCGATCAACTTCTTCTTGAGCGAGAGATAGTTTTCGACGATTCCGTTGTGCACGACCACGATCTTGCCGGTGCAGTCGCGATGGGGATGGGCATTCTCTTCAGTGGGACGGCCGTGCGTGGCCCAGCGGGTGTGTCCGATGCCATAGGTGCCGTCAAGAGGCTTAAGGCGGATCACTTCTTCGAGATTGCGCAGTTTGCCTTCAGCGCGGCGAATCTGAAGGCCTGTGCCGTTGCCGGAGACTGCGATTCCGGCTGAGTCGTAGCCACGATACTCGAGCTTTCGCAGGCCCTCTATGATGACAGGGACGACTTGCTTCTTACCTACATATCCCACGATGCCGCACATTAGATAATCTGCTCCTCGACTAATCTATCGGCGGGGGAACCGGTGGTGGTTCGGCCAGCCCCTGAAGAGTGTGCGTGACAACTGGGTCGTCCCTCCGGGACTTGCGTTATTTCTGCCACTTTTCCCAACGCTTCAAGCGCTGGGCTAAGGTGGGACGCCCCTCCGGGGCTAGGTTCTTGGACTTCCTTTCCATCGGATTGCTCGAAAACGAGTTCTCACGCACGCGCTTCGGGGCGCTAGTCTTCGAGGGAGAAACGAAACTCTTCGATGACCGGGTTCGTCAGAACTTCGCGAGCGATCCGCTCTACTTCGAGTTCCGCCTCATCCTTTGAAATGCCGCCGTTAAGCGTGATCTCGAAATACTTTCCCTGTCGGACATCGTGCAACCCCTTATAGCCAATCTTGGAAAGCGCGCCGTGAATGGTTTTACCCTGGGGATCCAGAACGCTTTTCTTCAAAGACACGTAAACGTAGGCTTTCATGAACTTTCTAATTATACGTCAGGCTGTAGTGGATAGGACTATGGTTTCCGTTATGGGCGCGATACGGCGGACCACTCACCTTTGGTGACACGAGGCCGCAATCTATTTAAAAGAGGATAGTTGATGGTCGAGTTCGGCGATGGACTGTTCTAACATCTGGCGGCGGCGAGCATTGGTGGTTGCCCGTAGTTCCTGGACCAGGTGTAGGCGAGCGAGATGCAGCCCATCTCGCTTCCGGTTACGTTGTTGATGCTCAGGCGAGATCGGGGCGTGAATCGTCTGACGTTCCGCCGAATGGTCCTGCTGTTGCTGTTCTACAGACTTGCTTTCCCAACCGCGCGCCATGCTGAAGATATTACCCTGCCGTCTTGACGATTCTCTCAATTCCCTAACATAAACGCGAGGTTCAAACCGCGGATGGTTAGGTCGCCTTGAGACAAGTGACGGCGAAAGCCGGCACCCGATCGAAACGGCACCACTATCTCCTTTCATTTCAATCGAGAACCTGCCGCTCGCGGTTCCGAACCGAATCGTTACTTTTGGCACATGGAGTGCATTACTAAAGTGCATCAAGGGCAAGTGGAACGAAAAAATCCAGAAGATAAGGAGCAATCCGATGAAAGTCAAGACGAACATGAAGACCGGCAGCGCACTGTGGGGCAGCTAATCGTAAGAAAACTTGCATATAGCCCGGAGAAGCGTATGCTGTCCGGGAAAGTCTAAATCTAGGAAACCGTGTCGCAGACCTGAGGGGGCTCCCCGACCGGGGAGGATGAGATTGGTTCCCAACGTAGAGGGGCCAACGCCTGCGATGCGATGTTGAAAATCGAGTCCCCGTAGCTTTGACGAGCTGCGATGGCCCCAGTTCCCAGTCAAGACATGCTATTCGGCATTCGTAGGTTGCAGCGCGAGAAAGTAGCCGTGCCACGTGGGTCGTGCATTTTAAAGGCAATTTAGCGGCTGATTTTAGGGTCGATTCTAAGACTTCCCTAGACCGGCGAAGGAGATCCTTAGGTGATGATCTCTGCAAACGCGGTGCTGACCGGCTCCTATACCTACAGCGAAGTCGCACGTTCAATATTGATCGCCATCGCCGGTTCCTATGCCGCGTTCGATCTTGCCGGGCGTGTAACCGCCGCAAGCGGGCGGGCGCGAGCGTGGTGGCTGGCCGGCGGCGCCATTGCGATGGGCATCGGCATCTGGGAGATGCATTTCAAGGGCTTACTCGCCTTCCGGTTGCCGGTCCCGGTCTTCTATCACTGGCCGACCGTTCTGGCTTCCTTCTTGGTCGCCGTCACTACCTCGGCGATCGCCCTCCTTATAGTGAGCCAGCAAAAAATGGGTGCGATTCAACTCTGGACCGGCAGCTTCATCATGGGCGGCGGCATAGCGGCCTTGCATTACATCGACATGGCCGCCATGCGTATGGCCGCTGTGTGCCGGTACGATCTTCGAATCATAATCCTGTCCATTGTGCTCGGGATCGTATTTTCGTTCGTGGCATTGACACTGGCGTTTGGTATGCGAGGGGAGACCAGGGGTACGCCTTGGCGAAGGATTGCCAGCGCCCTCGTGATGGGCGCCGCCATTTCCGTGATGCATTACACGGGCATGGCATCGGCAACCTTCCTAGCCTCGCCCGTGGTCCTAAATCTGTCCCACGCTGTGAACATTTCCCCGCTCGCCAACGGTGGGGTTTCCACGATCACCCTTCTCGTCCTTGGCGCAGCCATCGTGACATCAGCGGCGGATCGACAGGCGAAGGCGAAAGTCCGGCGAGCCAATGAATGTCTCGAGCAACGCGTCGCGGAGCGGACTCGAGAACTTGAAGCGATTAACAAAACGCTGAGAAAGGAAGATGCCGAGCGCAAGCGGGCCGAGGAGGCGCTGAAGAAGTCAGAAGAGAAGTTCTCGACGGTCTTCCGGTTAAGCCCAATGGCGATCACGTTGACGACCGTCAAGGACCATCGTTACGTCGACGTCAACGAAGCGTTTGAACGTGTGACCGGCTGGCGCCGTGACGAGGTCATCGGACGAACGCCGTTCGATCTTGGGCTCTGGGTCAATCCGGCCGAAAGGGTGGAGTTGGCGAGGCGGATTCTGGCCGAACGCCGTCTCCAGAATGTGGAGGCCGCTCTTCGCAGGAAAGACGGCGCTCTCTTCACCGGGTTAGGAACGGCGGAAATGATCGAGTTGAATGGCGAGCCATGCGCGATTAATGTGTTTACCGAAATCACGGAGAGAAAACGCGCGGAGGCGGCCTTGCGGAACGCGCAAGCGGAGCTTGCTCATGTCACACGCGTACTGACGATGGGAGAACTGGTCGCCTCCATTGCCCATGAAGTTTACCAGCCTCTAACTGGCATCCTAACCACCGGTAATTTCGTCCTGCGCCAACTCGCGAACACGCCGAATTTGGAGAAGGTGCAGAAAGCAGTTACTGAGATTGTGGAGGACGCAAACCGAATTAGCGCGGTCATCTCGAGAGTTCGCACGTTACTGTCGCGGGGCGTTCCCGATCGAGTCGAGCTGAACATCAATGATGTTATTCAGGAAGTCACTGTTCTCGTCCGCAGTGAAGCAGCTCAAAACCATGTTCACTTACAGCTCGATCTTGGCACGGGTCTCCTCCATGTAATGGGAGACCGAGTGCAGTTGCAGCAAGTGCTGATCAATTTGATTGTGAATGGAATCGACGCCATGCGTAGCGTGACCGGCCGGCCGCGGAATCTTGATATCACCTCAGCTAAGCACGCCGATGGTGTTCTGGTCAGAGTTCAGGATTCCGGGACGGGAGTCGATCCGAATAATGTAGAACGCATCTTTGAACCGTTTTTTACTACCAAGCGGCAGGGTATTGGTATGGGTTTGTCTATCAGTCGGTCCATCATAGAGTCCCATGGTGGCCGACTGTGGGCGGAGCCAGGTCCTTTAGGTGCAATCTTCCAGTTTACCTTGCCAACCTAAGGAGAGTAGCGTTTCGTGACGGAGCCGCGGCCCATGGTTTTCGTAGTAGACGACGACCCCTCGGTTCGTCGCGCAATCCAGCGCCTCGTCGAGTCTGTAGGATTACAAGTTGAGCTGTTCGGCTCCGCCCAGCAGTTTCTGCAGGCCGAGCGTCCCCAGGTGCCCAGTTGCCTCGTCCTCGACATCCGGCTGCCGGGAATAAGTGGCCTCGATTTCCAGCGGGAATTGGCCGAGAGAAACATCCCCATTCCGGCCATCTTTATCACGGCGCACGGTGACATCTCAATGACTGTGCGCGCCATGAAGGCGGGAGCGGTTGAGTTTCTTACCAAGCCGTTTCGCGATCGGGATCTTCTGGATGCGATTCAGATCGCATTGAAGAAAGATCAGGCCAGGCGCCATCGAGAAGCGGACATTGCGGTTTTACGGGAGCGCTTCGAACTGCTGACGTTGCGCGAGCGTGAGGTTGTCGCCATGGTGGTATCAGGCATGCTCAACAAGCAGATTGCTGCCGAGCTTGGGACCGCTGAAAACACGGTAAAGGTTCATCGCAGTCGGGCGATGGAGAAAATGCAGGCCAGGGGTTTGGCGGAACTAGTAAAGATGGTTGAAAGGCTCGAGTCCCCATTCGGGAAAGCCTCATAAACTAAAGCACTATAGACATTCTGCAGTCTGTTACCGCACATTATTAATGAGTAACATTGGTGCTCGCCTTAAAGTCCTAGTCCTAGCCTGGTGGTAGCTTCCAGCTCCGAGAATGCGGATATGCAAGACGGTCGTCGATTATTACGAGAGGGTGCGCCATTTGAGGAATGTTAACTCGAGGTTTCTGGATGGCACTAAAGGAAATAACTTGCGCGTAACTCTGAGGCGGAGTAAGTATAGTTTTCCGGGATCGCGCTGTTCTCGGAATTTCGCGTCGCAGAACCTGAGGGGGCTCCCCATCCGGGAAAATAGAGATTGGTTCTCAAGTTGAAGAACCAACGCCTGCGACGCTGGTCGAAGAGTCCCGCGGCTCGGCAAGCTGCGAAGACCCCCAGTTACTGCTCAAAAATGCGGTCGACACTAGAACCGGCAAGAGCCGGGAGGGGGTTTGAATGTCTGCAAACGGGTTAAGCCTTGAGCGTGATTCATGGCCCGAACACAATAGGTATCGTCTCCTTCTTGAGATCACGGACGTGGTAGCCCGCGCCAATAGCCTGCCTGACGCATTCCGGGAACTCGCGCCCCCTGTGCTGGCTCTGACGGGCGGCGAACTGCTGAATCTTTCTCTCTACGATGCGCGCCGCGATTGCATGCTGAATCACTTCTGGAAGAAGAACCAGGAAAGCGGAGAGTTCGAAGCCGGTCCTGTGGACAAAGCGGCCACGGGATGGGCCTGGAAACATCAGGAGCCGATAGCCATCCCTGATACCGAGCGCGAGCAGCGCTTTCCCGGATGCATGCCCACGCTGCTCAACCACGGCGTACGATCCTACACCGTTCTTCCCCTAAGTACGCCTTCAAGCCGCTTTGGTGCGTTGGCTTTGGGTAAAAAGATTCCGGAAATCCTCAATGAGGAGGATGTCGAATTTCTATCTCGGGTGGCTCTGATGGGCGCGCTTGCTCTTGAAAAGGGAAAGGCCGAACGTGCCGCCGAGGAGCAGCAGAGCCTGGTCGCAATCAGCCGCGAATTGAGTTCCAGTCTGGAGCTGGAAAAACTGCTGCCCGTTATTCTTTCCAGCCTTCGAAGCATCGCGCGCTACGACCGGGCGCTGTTGTCCCTGCTCGATGAGGAAGGCAAAGGCGTATATGTGTATGGAGAGGCTCTGGAATGGCAGTCCTTCGTCAACCACGGTACTATCGTCCCCCTCGAGCAATCGATGGCAGCGCAGGCGATCCAGACGCGAAAGGTCGACTTCATAAACGCGGACGATTTGCGCGAAATGGAGTCAGCCGCCGCGAAAACCATGCATGCAATGGGAGTTCAGTCGGTTTGCAATGTGCCCCTCATCGCCCGAGATAAGGTATGGGGCGCGCTCAACGTGAGTAGCGTGACTGAGAATGCTTTCGGATCATCGGAGGTTGAATATCTGCAACAGGTGGCAAACCAGATTGCAGCAGCGCTTCATAATGCGCATTCCTATCGCGAGATCGAACAACTTAAGAACCGCCTTCTCCAGGAAAAGCGTTACTTCGAAAATGAAGTCATAAGCGCAAATCGGTCCGACGACATCGTGGGCAAGAGTCCATCCTTAAAACGCGTGCTGGAACACGTCGTCATCGTTGCCGACACCGATTCCACAGTGCTGATCACTGGCGAAACGGGAACGGGCAAAGAGCGTATCGCCCGCATGATTCACACAATGAGCGGGCGCAAAGACCGTAGCTTCATCAAGGTGAATTGCGCCGCTATTCCGACGGGGCTGCTGGAAAGCGAACTTTTTGGACACGAAAAAGGAGCGTTCACCGGAGCGATAAGCCAGAAGCTCGGTCGGCTAGAGTTAGCCGATAAGGGCACGTTGTTGCTGGACGAAATTGGAGAAATTCCTTTGGAGTTACAGCCCAAATTGCTGCGCGTTTTGCAGGATCAGGAGTTCGAGCGACTGGGAGGAACAAAGACGATCCGGGTGGACGTGCGGCTGATTGCGGCGACCAATCGCGACCTGCTGCGGGCGGTGGAAGAGAAAGAGTTCCGAAGCGATTTGTTCTACCGTTTGCATGTTTTCCCGTTGCACATTCCGGCGTTGCGCGACCGGCGTGAGGATATTCCGATACTGGTTCGTCATTTCGTTGAAAGATGCGCCGCGCGCCTGCATAAACAGATTGACGTTATTCCCGATGGCGCGATGGAAACCATGATGAACTGGAGTTGGCCGGGAAATATCCGCGAACTTGAAAATTTTATAGAGCGCTCCGTGATTCTCTCGGAAGACAACCGGTTGAGCCCGCCGCTCGGCGAGTTGTGCCAAGAGTTGCCGCGGCAGCCGTCGGACTCCGATATTACGCTGCGCGAGCGGGAACGCGAACACATTATCGAAATTCTGCGGCAGACGCGTGGCGCCTTGTCGGGTCCCTCGGGCGCGGCGGAACGACTCGGCCTCAAGCGCACGACCTTGCAGTACAAGATGCAGCGCCTGGGAATCTCCCGCACCGATTATCTGCTGAAGTAGCCAGACTATTCACCGCTATCCAGAAGGCGGTCGGAGGGCGGCCCGTCCTCAACGCCTGCCAAACTCTCGGCACCTTGGTCGGTGATACGGCTATATTTTTGGCGCGGAGTCCGTTCAAATCACCGAAGCCGTTAAGTTACAACCATTTACTTATACCTAAGCCGATGGTCTCTAGTTTGCAATTGCTTGTGTGGAGAATTCACAGGCCAGCCTTCGAACACCAGGATTTTGCAATGGATTTGGCAAGACGTTTGGCGATTCCCAATGACTGTCTAAGCTGCACGCTGCGGCGAACCTGCGACTTCTGCAATTTGCCTCAGCCGCTGATGAGCGAATTTAACGCCTTGGGCCATCTCACCTTGTATCCCGCCAACGCCACTTTGATGATGGAAGGTCAATGCCCGCGCGGGGTCTACATCGCGTGTTCCGGCCGCTCTAAATTTTCTGTGGAGGCCCGCGACGGCAAGACGATCATCGTGAAAATTGCCAGCGATCGCCAAATATTGGGGCTGAGCGCCGTCGTCTCCGGCGGGCCATCGCTGGTTACGGTCACCACCATTGAGCTCTGCCAGATCAAGTTCATCGAACGCGATGACTTCCTGCATTTGATCGAACACAACAGCCATGCCGCGTTTGCGTGCGCTACCTTGTTGGCTCGCGAAGTTACGACGGCATTCGATGACGTCTACGAACTGTTGCTCGCCCGCAGCTCGACTGAGAAGCTCGCCCGGCTCTTGCTTTCCTGGGTGTCGGACGAGCCTCGCAACTGGGGACTCCGCGTGCCCACGGAATTCACACATGAAGAAATCGCGCAAATGATTGGTTCGTCCCGAGAAACCGTGACTCGGCTTTTAAGTGAAATGAAGCGAAAAGATTTAATTCGCTTGGAAAGCGGAACCCTAGTAATTCCTAATCGGATTGCCCTGCAAGCTATTGCTTCTTGAAAAGATCCCTCCCCGGGCGGACGAAGCGGTCTCCGCGTCCGCCCCTTTTTTAGTTCCCCGTTCCCAGTTCTCAGTTCTCGTGAAAATCGAACGATCGGACCATTGATCACTGATCATTGAGCGTTGCCCCTGATCCGTGGATTGTTCATCCGGGGCTGGTTTTCTGAGAACTGGGAACTGGGAACTTCTTTAAAGGTTGAAAAGCTCGCGCAGGCGGCGAGTCTGGGCGCGGCTGACGGGAATCTCCGTCTGCTTCTTGTCGTCCATTCGCAACTGATAGGAGCTCTTGAACCAGGGCACGACCTCGCGAATGTGATTGATGTTGACCAGAAAAGAGCGGTGCGCGCGCCAGAAGTAATTAGGGTCAAGATTGTCGAAAAGCTCTTCCAGGGTGCGGCAGTTCGACTGGCCTTCCATTCCGGCGTGGCCGCTGGTGGTGACCGTGATCACGCCATCCTCGATTGTCGCGTAGCAGATATCCTTTGGATCTGTTAGGAAGAGCCTGCCCGCCGCTTTGATCAGAATCTTGGCGGTCTTTGCTGCGGAGGGCTTTTGCGATTCCAGCATCCGCACCAGCGCTTCGAATTTCTCCTCGGGACCCGCGCCCGCATCAATCTTTGCCCGCGCTTTTTCGATCGACTGGGCCACTCGCTTTTTGTCAAATGGCTTCAAAATATAGTCCACCGCATTGACCTCGAAAGCCTTCACAGCGTATTGATCGAAGGCGGTAGCGAAGACAATCTTGGGGAGCGGAAGCTTGCGGTCGAGAAGCTTCTTGATGACGCCGAACCCGTCCAAGCCGGGCATCTGGACGTCGAGGAACAGAAGATCCGGATTATGTTCGCGGATAAGGTTGATTGCTTCCAGGCCGTTTTTGCCCTGCGCGACCACGTTCACGTCGCCCAGGCTCTTGAGCAGGTAGGCGAGTTCATCCCGCGCCAATTGTTCGTCGTCGACGATGACCGCGGAGAGGGGCATAAGGTTCCGAGCCGAACTGGTGAAGCCGGTGGTTGCCGCGGCGATTGCCATATCCTTAAAAGTGAGTATAACGACGACAATGGGCAAGCCGCCAGTCGCTTTTCCTGTGTTCCTCTGCCGTTGGCGTGAGCGAGGCCCAGGGGGCTGCGGAAAAAGTGTTTTCCGCGCCGGATTGTCACCTCATCGGCTAAAGCCGGCGCTGAAAAACAAGCCGGTTATCGCAGCGGTAAACCGCTGCGCCACCCAAAATCAAGCGCAAACCCGACTTTTTCCGCGGCCTGCCAGGAGGCCGGTTCAAGAAGTTCCACACTTGGAGAGGTAAACTACCCAACGTGAATATCCTCTACGGAATCAATACGGTGACGGAAGCGCTCAAAGCGCGCGGCCGTAACTTTGAATGGGTGGGCGTCGCCAAGGAGCGCAAAGATATCCGGCTGCGGCGGGTCATTGATGAGTGCCGCAAGATCGGCGTTCCGGTGCGCGTTTTGTCGCGCGAGGAACTGGACGAAATCGCCGGCAACGCCGCGCATCAAGGGCTGGTGGCTGCGACTTCGGCAAAACAGTATAGCGACCTCGATGACATCGTGGCGTCGCGCCGGGGCGAGCGCTCGCTGATCGTGGTGCTGGATGGGGTCGAGGATCCGCACAATCTGGGAGCGATCCTGCGCACTGCCGACGCCGCTGGCGCGGATGGCGTGGTGATTCCCGAACGCCGCTCTGCCGCGGTGACGGCGGCAGTGGCGAAGGTTTCGGCGGGAGCGAGCGAGCATCTTCCGGTGGCGAAGGTCACCAACATCTCGCGCGCGCTTGAGGAGTTGAAGGAGAAAGATCTGTGGGTCGTCGGATTGGACGAGCGCAGCGAGCAGACCTACGACGCCGTGGACTACAAGATGCATTGCGCCGTCGTGCTCGGGGCCGAGGGCAAGGGACTGCACGACCTGGTGCGCCGGCACTGCGATTTTCTGGTGTCGATTCCAATGCTGGGCAGAGTGCCGTCGCTGAACGTATCGGTGGCGGCGGGCATAGTGCTGTATGAAGTTGTGCGGCAAAGGCGGCTGGACGCATCCAAGAAATCATGAAGTTCCTCTGCGTCCTCTGTGTCCTCTGTGGTGCAAGCTTTTTCGCTGCGGCGCTCGACCGCGAAGCGTTTACGATCACGAAATACGATCTGGAGATTCATTTGGAGCCGCGGCAGCAAAGGCTTGGCGCCCGCGGCAGGATCACTTTGCGCAACGACTCCACTTCCCCGCAAAAGGTTGCTGCGCTGCAGATTTCATCTTCGCTTAGCTGGCGTTCGATTCGGGTAGGCGGCAAGGCGGTGCAATACGTGTCGCAACCCTATATGTCGGACATCGACCACACTGGCGTGCTCTCTGAAGCAATCGTGACTCTGCCCGCTGAAACCAAGCCCAAGGATTCCGTCGAGCTCGAAATCGGCTATGAAGGCGTGATTCCCAGAGATACGACGCGGTTGACTCAAGTCGGAGTGCCGGAGGAGATCGCGAAACACTCGAGCTGGGACCAGATCGGTCCATCGTTTACGGCCGTGCGCGGCGCGGGATATGTGGCGTGGTATCCGATTACGACCGAGTCGGCGGATTTCTCCGAGGGCAACAGTTTGTTCGAAGTGACCGATCGATGGAAAGCGCGGGAGGCACAAGCGGTGATGAAGGTCAATCTGTGCACACAAGGCGGCGACTCTAGCGCGCTTAGCATGAGGATGAACGAGCCTGCGCAGATGGAAGCCAGCGGCGGTGGGTTCGATCACCCGAGATGCATGATGTACCGCTTCGATCCGCTGGGCACCGTGGCTCCGACTTTTGTTATCGCTGGCTATGAATCCGCCTTCAAAGCGCCTTTGGATTTGCTAAGCCTGCCCGGCGACGAAACGGGCGCGGCTACATACTCCAACGCTCTTGAGCCCGCGATGAAGTTTGTCAATGGATGGTTTGGGCGGCCCAGTAGGGACGTTACGGTCGCTGATTTTCCCGATCCCCATTCCGCTCCCTTTGAGAGTGGAACGCTCCTGATGGTATCGATGGCCGCTGAGGATTCGAAACTCGCGGGCACCAACCTGGTTCACGAATTGGTCCATTCCGCGTTGCCATCATCGAGGCCCTGGGTATACGAGGGTCTGGCTCATTTCGCCGAGGCGATGTATCGCCAGCAGCAAGGAGGGCGAGAGGCGGCGCTCGACTTCCTTGGACAGCACCGAGGCGCATTTCTTGATTCAGAAAAAGAAGTGGCGGCCGCTTTGCTGAAAAATGATGCGCAGAAAAACGATGCGCAGAAAAATATTGGACAGCCCCTTGCGACCACCTTCGACGAAACTTACTACCGGAGCAAAGCCGCGTACGTGTGGTGGATGTTACGCGACATAGTCGGCGACGATGCGCTGAAGCAGGGCATTGCGAAGTATCGAGCCGATGACGACAAAGATCAGAAATATGTTGAGCAGTTGATCGAAGCTGCCGCTAAGCGCGACCTCGGCTGGTTTTTCGACGACTGGGTGTATCAGGATCGCGGCCTCCCGGATCTGCGGGTTCAGTCAGCGCATCCCTGGAAGACGGAAAAGGATGTGCAGTTCATTACCGTAACTCTGGAAAACCTGGGCAATGCGGGAGCAGAAGTCCCGTTCACCATGACCTTTGACGGCGGCGAGATCACAAAACGGATTGAAGTACGCGCCAAGAGCACAGCTACCACGCGCGTTGAATTGCCACATCCGGCAAGCGAGATCGTGGTGAATGACGGCAGTATTCCTGAGAGCGATTTGACGAATAACGTGTTTGAGGTTCCCGCCCAGTAGAAAGCAAATTGGTAGTTAGCAGGTCGACTTAGAGAACTGAGCTAGAGCCGCCAACTTTCTGTCTCCGGCGCCGGAATCGATCGCGGTCACTGCCAGCGGCAGCGCGTCGCGCAGATGATCTGCTTGCCCTGCGGCGACGAGCGCGGCGGCGGCGTTGAGCAATACAACATCGCGTCTCGGAGATTTCGTGCCACTCAACACCTCACGAATCAGCATGGCGTTGCGCGTAGCGTCTCCGCCGGAGATTTCATCCAGCGTTGCGCGCTGAAGGCCGAACTCCTCGGGCGTGACCTCGTAGCTGCGAACTTGTCCCTCGCGCACTTCGGCGATGCGCGTCGGACCAGTGATTGTGATTTCGTCTAACCCATCGCTGCCATGAACGACGAGTGCACGCCGCAGACCTAACATGCTGAGCGCTTCCGCGAGTTTTTCGACCAGATCGGCGGAATAGACTCCTACGATCTGGCAGGTGGCGCGGGCTGGATTGGTGAGCGGACCTAGCAGATTGAATACCGTGCGCAGATGGAGCTCGCGCCGCGCCGTCTGCACATGCTTCATCGCCGAATGCATGGCGGGGGCAAAAAGAAAGGCGATTCCCACTTGCGCCAGGCAGGCGGCGGTCTGCGGCGCCGGCATGGCGATATTTACGCCTAATGCTTCCATCACGTCGGCGGATCCGCACTTTGAAGTCAGGCTGCGATTGCCATGCTTGGCGACACGTACGCCGGCGCCGGCGACTACGAAGGCCGTGGCCGTCGAAATGTTGAATGTGCCGCTGGTGTCGCCGCCTGTGCCACAGGTATCGACCAGCGCGTCGCGGCCGGTGCCGCTCGCGTCGAGAACGGAGCTGGTGGGCAGTTCAAGTGGAGTCGCGGCAGCACGAATGGCTTCGGCAAAGCCGACTATTTCTTCGACCGTCTCGCCCTTCATGTGCAACGCCACCAGGAGCGCGGCGATTTGAGTGTCCGAACATTGGCCGCTGAGGACTTCGGTCATTACTTCGCGCGCTCGTTCACGAGACAGCGACTGACGGTGGTTGGCGATACGGTGGAGGGCGTCGAGAATCATGGGAAGGTCGTCGTCCCCGGTTTGGCCCGGTTTGGCCGTGTAGACCAAGCCGGGGGCGTTTTCGACTCATTTCGCGGTACTACTTCATAACGTGCGCTGGCGAAGCTCTTCTCAGAATCGCCAACAAGCGATGCGCCGATGGTGGTGGTGGAACTTTGCCCTCGCGGACGATTTCCCTGGCGCTCAATTCTCTTCCGTACAGGGCCTTGTTCGCTCCGTCGTCGGATCGCAGCGTCGAACCCTCCAGCGACACGCCGGCAAACAGCCCCTGGGCTCGGGAATACGTCAGAATCTCAGCTTTCAAGACGATGTCGGTGGCTGCGGCAGCGTCGCGTCCCACGGGACCGGCCGCGACCGAGGCGTCGCCTCCCAATTTCACCTTGCTCGACATCACCGAATTTGCGCCCGCGTCATTCATGATCAGCAGCACGAAGTCGGTCGCCTGCCCGCCAATCTGGAAACCGACGCTTCCGGCTTCCAGCGCAAACATAGCCGGCGCGCTCCACGGGCCACCAAAGTTGCGGCCCTTGCGGCAGGTGATCAGCCCCCGGCCGTAACTTCCGCCCACAATGAATGCCGCCTTCTTTACCGAGGGAAAAATCACCACGCAATACGACCGGTTGAGCAGACCCTTAGGAATCCCATCCGGCATGGCAAGGATTTCTTTCATGACGGTCGCGGAATTATTGATGCGATCGTCCACTTTTTCTTCCTTATCTGCGGCCAGAAGGGGTAATGCGCAGGCCAACATCAGAGCTGCTACGAATATTTTGTGCTTCATAAACGCTCCTTTCAGTGCTCGTCCGAATAGTGACCGTCGGAATAGCGGTGGTCGTTCGTGAGCTGATTCGAGAGAGACCGACACTACCATGCCCTTTGCGATTTTTGCAACCGATACGGCCCTCAGAATGTCGCGAGGTCAGCTATAATCGTGAAAAGATCAGCCATCTGTGGCGCGCAGCAAAAACACTCGGATCCCGCCTTCCGGGTCGTCGTGGGAGTTGGCTAAGGAGTAATTGAAGCGACATGGATTCCACGGGTAAAGAACTGCCGCAACCTTTGGCAATGCGTGATTCGAGGAGCCCGGAATTTCCTGACGACTTCCGGCCTGCGCTGCGACCGCTGGGTTCGGTGTTCCGACCGGCACTGGGTCCAGAATTGCGTCCAGAAGCGGGTGCGGCCCTTCGTCCTGCGAAATTACTTGTTAGCGAATTCGATATGTGGCGGGATGTGTTCGTTCAACAAGGAATGCCTTGGAGACGTTTCCTGCAGTCCGGGCTCCTGCACGCGGCGGCGGTTTACGTTATCTGCACCACTTCGCTCTCCTGGATGCAGGGGCAGAAGATTCTTACTCGCCCCGCGTTTGATCGCTCATCGCTGGTGACCTACACGCCGGAAGAATACCTGCCGCCACTCGACACGGGACAGTCGGAAGCGCCCAAGCCGGAAGCGGCGAAGGCGCAACAGGGAGATCCGGTCTATGCCAGGCAGCCGATTCTTTCGGTTCCGCCGGAAGCGGATAACCATTCCCAAACCATCGTCGTGCCGCCCGATCTCAAACTCGATCATGAAGTGCCTTTGCCCAACATCGTTGCCACAGGGGCGATTGCTCCGGTGATTCCGCTGGACGCGGCGCCCGCCGGGCTAAGTCGCATCGATGCGCCTGTTCCGGAGCCGCAAGTTGTTGCGCCAACCCCGGATGTGGCCTTGGCGTCGAACCGTGGAGTTCAAACGGCGATGAAGTCGGAGGTGATCGCACCACCTCCCGAAGTAACGCATTCGGAGGCAGCGCGATCAACCAAGGGGCTGGTTGGGCCGCTAAATATCGGGCCGAGTGATGTGGTGGCGCCTACTCCGCAGCTCACTCTAGCCGAACAACATTCCCGGGCGGCGCGCGGCGGCGGGCGTTTGACAGGTGGCGGCATACAGCCGGTTGCTCCGCCACCGAGCGTGGCTGCGGGCTCGGGTTCGGGCGGGAGGCTGATTGCCTTGGGCATTCATCCCATCACACCCACCGGACCAGTGCCTGTCCCTGCGGGCAATCGCCGCGGAGAATTTGCCGCGACTCCAAAGGGAAAAGCGGGTGCCTCCGGAACGCCAGACCTGGTGGGAACGAAATCAGATGCGAATGCTAAGACGGCGGGTGGTCGGGGAAACGGCAATTTTAACGCACGTAATAATTCTCTCCCCGTCGGCCTGCATGTGGGTGCGGTCGATTCCGCCGACGATGCGAGAGAGATGGCCGGCCTCTCGTCAACACGAACAGCAGGAGCGACAGCGGGTGCGCGTTCGAATCCCCGGGCTGCGTCTCCGGTCTCTGACGATCAGATCACAGACTTGGATCGCAAAATTTTCGGTGGGAAGCGGGTCTACGGGCGAACCCTGAATATGCCGAATTTGAACTCCTCAAGCGGCAGCTGGGTGATAAAGTTTGCGGAACTCGACGGAGGGCGGAATGACGGGGAACTGCTGGAGCCGTTGCCACGGAAAAATCCGATCCCGGCTATCCATTGGAATTGATTCGTGCCAACGTACACGGCATCGTCACGCTCTATGCGGTGATTCATGCGGACGGCAAAGTGGGCGAAATAAAAGTCCTCTACAGTCCGGATGAACGTCTGGACGCCTACGCTGCGAAGGCATTGGCGGGCTGGAAGTTTGTGCCCGCGGAAAAAGCGGGGAAACCGGTGGCGCTCGAAGCTGTGGTGATGATTCCGTTCAGAGTACGGCGGAATTTTTGAAGCCTGTGGTTGTGCCGCTCTCGCCTGTCGTTGCTCTCGCCTAACGAGAAGCGGAGGCCGTTTTTTCGGCATCCAGCGCGGCGTACACGGCGGGGTGAGCGCAGACTTCATAATAGCAATGGTCGGTCCAGCGCAAGATGGAGAGATCGCTGACGTTGACCTGAGCGATGCGGTTCTGGCGGATGACGATCTTGCGAAATACGTCGTTCGCGACGGGGACGGTGCCCACAAAAAACTCGCGCTGCTCGTCGAGCCATGGTCCATTAAAACCAAGTCCGTTGAATCCGGGTCCCGAAATGCCAGGCTCGCTCAGGTTGGCTGTGCAATCGGCGAGAGAGATTTCCTCCCGCAGCTTGCGGAAGGCAGCTTCGCTCAGGCAGATTCCGCCTACGTTGTAGTTAAGGCGCATTTCATCCGTTCCCGGGGCTGCGGTGTCGGCGCTTTCGCAGTGATCATTACCATCAGCGCCTCCGATCAGCACGGAATACACCTGGAACACTCCCGCGTCGGGCGCGATTCTCTTGCGTACACGCTTGTTGCAGGATGAAAGGCGGTCACTTTCATTGATCGCGTCGGAAATCATGATGCGATGCTCGCCATCCATCAGGTAAAGAGGAGGCGAATCCTGATAGGCGATACCGAGGCCGACTTCCATCGGGGGTAAGCCGGAACGTTCGAGCAGTTGGTTGTACTCGCGCAGCAGACTCACAATCTCCCATGCCAGCACGCAGGTGCGGCCCACGCTCAGCATGGCTTCGCCCTCGCGCTCCAGCACGGCCACGATGATCGCATCGCCTTCCAGGAAGACCTTGGTGGCTCCGTACTTCGCCAGCAGCTTATTTACCGGATTGTAGAAATTAAGGCTGAAATATGAGGCGGCGTTCATGCCTTTTGCCATCAGCGAGCGCGTCAGCCGGGAAGAGTCACGCACGTCGGCCTTCAGGATTACATGGTGCGACAATGCGATCCTCGGCGGGTTTCTGATCTTCGGGAGGCAGAAACTCGTAGAGGATGCCGTTGAGCGCGGAAAGCTCGCGGACCTTTTCATCGTTGACGAGGTTGATACTGTCGAAGCCGGCGCCCAGGGCTTCCAGGCCACGCAAATCGCGGTGATAGCAGAAGAGGTCGTGCAGAAGGCGCGCGGCAAATCGACTGCGATCCGAACCGCGGCAGGAAGCTACGCGGCCGATGGCGGCAAAGAGCCGATCGGAGTCAAGACGGCTTTCGGCGATGATTGTTTCCACGCGATCCGCTTCTTCGCGATTGATCAGCGCGTTTTTGATCTGTTGCGGATTGACTCGCGGCGCATACTCGCCGAGCAGCGGAACGGCCTCATAGGAAGCAACGACGCTTGAAAGGACGCCTTCGCTCTGCAGCATGCGCGTCCAGATATCCAACCGCTGTTTCCGCTGGCGATCTTCCGGCGTCAGATCTTCGCCGTTGCCGGTGCCAACCAGTGTGGCGGCGTTTTCAGGGACATTCAGGGCCTGCTCCAGGTGCTGGTCGTCAAGGTCTGCTCCGTAGCCGAGTTCCCGCAGAAAATTCAGCGCAAACTGTGCGGAGATCTCGAAAACGGTCGGGATCCTTCTCGAAGTTGCCGAACATGTAATAACGCTCGGCGCAAAGGTAATCGTCGCGGCCGTCGTCGGTGAAAGCAAGGGGATTGAGGAAGAGACGATAGCAGTCAGCTAATTCGCCGAGCCGATCCCCGAGCAAAGATCGGCGAGTCCGGGCCAGCGTTTCTTTTTCGATTTCGCGCAGCGACCGAAGCATCTCTTGCCCGGCGCGGCGAAGGATGATTTTCTTGCGCACCTGAAAAGAGGAGACGAGTTCCTGCGCCTGCATCATTTTCACTTGCCGTACACCTTCGAGTGCTTTGGACTTCATGCGGCACTGTTCGAGCATCCTGGAAAACTGGGCTTGCAGTTCGGTGCGAATGAACTTGAGCACCGCCAGGCGTCCGAGCAGATCAACCGATGGATTTCCCTCGGTCTTGGCGCGATTGAGGATCGCAAGATGAATTGAGACCAGCAACGCTTTCAGGTCGGCTGGGACGGACTTGCGCAGTCTGCCGGTTCCCTCGACTGCACCTATGAATTTGTTTTGGCTGGCGACGGGAACCTCCATTGCGAACAGCGATTCAACCTCGCCAAAGCGGCAGATGTAACGCGCGAGATGGAAACTCAGATCGGCGGTGATGCGAGGGCTGAGAAAAACGTCGTAACGAAGATTGTCGACGCCCAGCTGCAAATCGCTGAACGAGAGTGCGACTGCGTGGTATTGGAGATCGGGCAGACTGTGGGGTTCAGAGCTACGCAACCGAAAAATCGGGAGCTTGGGCATGCCTCTCGTCTCTTACGTTGGGAAATTGCTGAAAATGCGATAGTAAGTTGCAGGCTATCATGCTGACGGGAAGGCACTAAAGTTACGCAAGTGTCCGCGCAGAGGCACCTCGGTGTGGGCTGCTGTTCGGCGTTGCGGTGTAGTTGTTATTCAGGACCGCCGCGACCCTCATTCACGACTAATCAACATTCTCAGATATCAGTATTCACATATCAATGACTGGCGCGCCGCGCCGCCTCGAATTCGTCGCCCTTTTTCCAGCCGATCAGCGTCGTCTGGCTGGCAGCCTCCCAACCGAGCGCGAAACCGAAGCGTGCCATCGCGGCGTCGGAGGTGTAGTCCATTCCGGGATGATACTCGTCGCTCGGCTGGTGATAATGATGGGCGGTGTAGTCAGCATCCTGGGCCAATCCCCAGTCTTCATCGTGCCCCTTAAACTTCATGCCCTCGTTAATGGAAAATGCCGGGATGCCGACACGCGCGAGACTGAAGTGATCGGAACGGTAATAATGGCCAGCTTCCGGGCGCGCGTCTGGACGAATCGCAAAGTGAAAAGACTCTGCCATCGCCTGCACCTCAGAATAAAACGTGGTTCGCTCGGCTCCTGAAACCTCGACCTCCTCGGGAGTTCCGAGCGGCCTCACATCGTCATAATTGAGATCGAGCGAAATCTTTCCCGCCGGAATCGGCGGATGTTTGCCCAGGTATTCCGACCCCAGCAAGCCCTGTTCTTCCGCGGTAACCGAAACGAAATACATTGACCGGCGCGGCTTCTCGCCTGCGCCGGCATAGGCGCGAGCGATTTCCATCAGGATGCCGCAGCCAGTCGCGTTGTCCATGGCTCCGTTATAGATATTGTCGCCGGGCATGTCGGGACGTATGCCGAGATGGTCATAGTGCGCGGTGTACATCACGCCCTCATTCTTCAAAACCGCGTCGGCACCCGGGAGCACGGCGATCACATTATTCGATTCGAAAGTACGAACTTTGCTCGTCATGTGAGCTGCAAGCCGCACGGGCAGCGGCATCGGTTTGAAGTCACGCGAGGTGGCGTCGGTCATCATTTTGTCCAGATCCAAACCTGAAGACTCGAAGAGGCTGCGGGCGACGTCTAATTGAATCCATGCCGCCGCCTTCAGCCGGGGAGTGCCGTCGAGTTTGAGATAGGACTTCTCTCCGGAGTTGGAATTTCGCACCACTTCCCAGGGATAACTGGCCATCTCCGGCTGGTGAATGAGAATGGCTCCGACGGCTCCTTTGCGCGCTGCTTCCTCGTATTTGTAAACCCAGCGACCGTAGTAAGTGAGCGCCTCGCCGGCGAAAAATTTCGGATCGTCGGAGGGCGGCTCGTTGACCAGCATGAGCAGCACCTTGCCTTTGACGTTGACTCCCTTGTAATCGTCCCAGTTGAATTCCGGCGCCTCAATGCCATAGCCCACATAGACGATCTCGGCGTCGATGTTCGATTCGTGCTGCTGCGTCTGATCGTATGCGACGTATTCATCGAGAGGTTTGAGGTCAAGTTTCGGTCCGTTGGCGGCGACCAGGGTAAAGCGTGTATCGGCGCCCGGTGTTATGCCGACCATCGGAACTTTCTGCAGATAGGAACCATTGTCCCCGGCGGGTTTCAAGCCATCGAGTGCAAACTGTGCGGCAATATATTCGGCGGCAATGTCGCCTCCACGCTGGCCGGTGCCGCGTCCTTCGAGGAGGTCATGCGACAGGAAGCGAACGTGAGTCTCGATGTTATCGGGGCGAATGCTCTGCATGGCGGCGACCGCGGCCGGTGGAAGATGAGAGCTAAGGCGCGATTCGGCGCGCGGCTTTGTGGGTTTTTCCTGCAACGTCTTTTCCTGCGAATAGAGATTAACCGCAAGCAGCAAGCCGGCGGCCACCATAACTCTTCCAATCAACATACCGGCGTACCTCGAATGCCCTCTGGGTTGTTCCTGATTGTAATAGAAGCCCGCAGCGCCGGCAGACAAGAGGAGGCCGGTGCTGGCCAGTTTGTGGAAGAGTTTCGCCTGTCAGATCTGCGCGCCGCAAATGTTCGCGGGGTTAGACTAGGGCGTCTTGAAACCACATTGTTGTTAACCAACTGGTAATATCAATGCCGCTGTAGAAGCGGCGCGACAAAGCGCGATCTTATCGAGCAGTGCAGTTTGGATATTCTTCATTCTTCACCGCTGGTTCGCACAATCAGCGCCTCGGGATTGAGCCAAACCGTTACTTTCAGCGATCTTTCCACTTGACGCCATGTCGCGCGGCGGGTAGTGTTTTCGATGCCCTCGAGATACCTCAACTTACTTGGGGTCTGCGGTGGCGGAACCCCTAGCATTGAACCCAGGGGCCATTTTATGACTAGAGCCTTTGCATCAGCGTGGACATTGGTCGTAATGGTTTGTGTGACGGTCGCGGCGCAAGCGCAGACCTTCAAGACGGTGGCAAATTTCAGCGTCAACGAATGGATTTATCTCTTTACATCCGAGTCCCTCGTTCAGGCCCCGAACGGAAGCCTCTATGGGACGACCCCCAGCGGAGGCGGCAATGGTGTCGGCACGGTTTTTGAAGTGACACCGGCAGGAACACTAAGCACGGTCTATAGCTTCTGTTCGCAAGACTCGCCAAGCCAGTGTGCAGATGGCGAGTACCCTCAGGGCGGCCTGGTAGTCGGAAAGGACGGGAATCTTTACGGAACGACCTCCACTTGGGGGACTAACGGAGGGGGTACTGTTTTCAAGATGACGCCGACGGGTACGCTGACAACTGTCTACAGCTTTTGCGCGCAGAGTGACTGCACAGACGGCGACACCCCTGAAACCGGCTTAGTGCTCGGAAAGGATGGGAGCTTCTACGGAACCACCACCGGCGGGGGCGCCACTGGCACAGGGACTATTTTCAAGTTAACCCCGGCGGGGACTTTAACGACCCTCTACAGCTTCTGCTCAAAAACGAACTGCGCGGATGGCTACTATCCAACTAGCCCACTGATTCAGGCTAGCAATGGAGACTTCTACGGAACAACCTACGCGGGCGGGAGCGAGGGTTGGGGCACCGTGTTTAGGATTACACCTACCGGTACGTTTACCTCCCTGCACAGCTTTAAGTATTCCGATGGTGCCTTCGTGTATGCAGGGCTGGTGCAGGCGACCGATGGCGATCTTTACGGAACGACGCTAAGGGGTGGGACAACAAACAACGGAACAATATTCAAAATCACTACAGCGGGCGAACTGACAACGGTGTACAACTTTTGCTCCAAGGCGTATTGCACGGATGGCAATTCTTCGCAATCAACGCTGATCCAAGGCAGCGGTGGGAACCTTTATGGAACGACTTACGGCGGTGGCGCCAGCTACTACCTCGGATCGGTTTTTGAAATTACTACGGCTGGCACGTTGACGACCTTGCACAGCTTCAAGGGAAGCGACGGCGCATTCCCGTCCGGAGGACTGATACAAGCGTCGAACGGAGAACTCTACGGCACAACGACGGCTGACGGAGCCAAACACGGCGGTACGGTTTTCAGCGTGACGCTGCCATAGTCTCTATGCAAAGCGCCCATCTCCTACCGCCGCACATTGTTTGCTTACCTCGGTAACTTGGTTCGCCGCGCGAACCAAACTAGTCTGTACTCAATGCCTCCGGGAAAACAGCGTTTCAAACGAACGAAGATGGTTTTGCCGTTGCGGCTCTGGCCAGACGAGGATAACGGTCAAAACGCCGTGCCCCTGCTTGCCCATACATTGGACATCAGCCCCATCGGCGGTCGTCTGGGAGGGCTGCGCAGCCCGCTGCAAACCGGTCAGACCGTCACTCTACAACGGGGCAAAAACAGAGTTCCGTTTCGAGTAGTCTGGACCAAGCAACTTGGCCCAGGCGAGATTCAGGCAGGCATTGAGTCGGCCGCGTACGAAGAAAAAGTCTGGGGAGTCGATCTTCCCGACGAACCTATGGTGCCCGCTAGTTCTGCTAGTTCTACGGTGCGCAATGATGTCGCAACTCCGAGTGCCCAGGCCATGGTCGACCCCCCTCGAATGAAGGCGGCGCGAGCGGTCGAACCACGGCGAGTGCGTCCTCGTCCCCGCTGGCTCGCCATCGTAACCGGTGCGTTCGCGGCAATGGTAGTGGCAGGAATCACCGGTTACTGGATTCTAAATAACTCTGAGCAAGATGCGACCCTCTCTTTGCCGGCAAACGTTCCTGCCGTGGTTGTGCCCGTGGTGGCGAGCAACCCGCGGCCGTACGTCAACGTCAGAGTGGTCTTTTCCAAGGGAGCCGCTGCTTCCGACTCAGATCGCCTGCAGGTGGCGGAAGCACCGCAGGGGCATGTGATTTATCCTGACGCGCCCGATGTCAATCTTACCGGCACAGTCGGCATGAAGGCTGTGATCGCAACCGATGGCCGTGTGAAAGAGATTGATGTATTGAGCGGCAATCGAATTTTGGCCGAGGCAGCGGTTCAGGCTGTACGCTTCTGGCGTTACACCCGTCACGAGTTGAATGGCGCGGCCGTCGAAGCCGAAACCAAAGTGATCATCAGCTTCCATGGTAAGGACGCTGTTTCCATCCGTTTCCCGTCCACTGTCGGCAACGACAACGCGCTGAAGGCGAAGGTAGCCAGCTAACTACCAGTGGACTGTCGCAGAGAATTCGTTAGCGCGAGCATGGGGAGAATTCCCAGACGCGTAATCCGCGAACTTTAGGGGGTAGGGGTCCTTCGACTCCAAATACTCTTCACTTCGTGAAGAGTATTCTGCGCTCAGGATGACAAGTTTTTCCGGTTGCGACGCGGTAACGCTGTCTCTGCGACAGTCCATTAGTTCGGGTTAGGCGCGCCCCAAGTTTTCCCGCGACCGCGGGATCAGTTCTTGGAGCTTCAACCAGCGCGGAAGTCGCGAACATCTTCTCCGGGCCGAAATATTGTTGGAAGCGCAATTTTCTGCGCGTCGGTGAGCCTGCTGTTGATATCCTCCAAGTCTTGCTTGGACCATCCCACGCTGCTGACTTCTATCTGGCTATCTTGTCCGATCAGAAACAAGCTAGGAACATTGGTTAGCCCGTAGGCATTGGAGACAGCATAACCATTCGGATCGTCGAGCAGGGTTTGGAAAGTAACTCCATACTCTTTCAGAAAAGCGGCAGTGTCACGCTGGTTATCCTGCGAAATACCGACCATCGTGATTTTCTTGTCGCCGTGCGCCTTGTACATACGTTCGAGATAGGGAAACGCATATTGGCAGACTGGACAGGAAACTTTAAAGAAGGCGGCAAGCACCGGCCCTTGCTGGAGAGAGGACTGCAATGAGAATTCACCGCCGTCTTTGCTTTTGCGGTTCAAGACGATGGCCAGAGTGAAGTCAGGCGCTTTAGTTCCGGCCGGCAACGCAGCCATATCTTTGGGACCTCCGAAGAAGCGATCGAGCCACTTCATATAAGAAATGCCTCCCGGTTTTAGATGATGCCGTCCTCCTTCAGGACTTTCCGAGTCAGCCCGGTGATGGGGATTTTCGGGATGCGATCAATCGCGATCCATTTGCCTTGGCCTGCGAAATAAGCTCGTGGGAACAGCACATTCCGCAGCGGGATATTCCGTAAGACATAAACCGTGTAGTCGGTAACGGTGATGGAATGGCGAAACGTGCGCCAGCAGACAGAAGCCGTCAACCGAGGTGGACGCACTGGCGATAGAGGCAATTCCCACATGCCAGGCATGAGCGAGGACGCTTTTGAGCGTTGCACCAGAAGAATTCCACCGTTGCGCTGGTTTAGAACACACCAGATCTTTTTCTTGACCTGACGGATCTTCCTGACCTGGCGGATCGAGCGCGGCGTTTTGCCGAGCGAGGATGCGGAGTGCTGCGCTCCAGTTAACGGAGTTGCGGTCTGGCTAAACTGATGTGTGTTACAAAATTTTCGCACGGGACATGCCAGGCAGCGCGGTTCGAGCGGCACGCACACCATGGCGCCGAGTTCCATCATGGCCTGATTGAAATCCCCAGGCCTTGAACTCTCGAGAAGCATTTGCGCCTGCTGCCAGAGTTGATCCTCGGTTAGATTTTTCGTGGCGTTGGTGCTGACCTTGGCGAGTCTTTGCAGCACCCGTTCGACATTGCCATCGACTACCGCGACCGGCTCGGCGAATGCGATGCTGGAGATGGCCGCGGCGGTGTAGCGTCCGATGCCGGGCAGAGTTTCAAGTTCTTCGGCGTGCCGAGGAAACCGCCCGTCATGATTTTGCACGATCTCTTTCGCGCATCGATGCAATCTGCTGGCTCGCCTGTAGTAGCCCAGGCCACTCCACACCGTGAGTACCTCATGTTCCGAAGATGCGGCCAGCGCTTCAATGTTCGGGAAACGCTCGAGGAAGATCCGATAGTGTTCGAGCACGGCAGCCACACGCGTCTGCTGCAACATAATTTCGCTGAGCCAGATGCGGTAGGGATCGCGAATTTCACGCCAGGGAAGGACGCGCCGATTCTGGTCGTACCAGCGCAGCAGCGCGCGGCGAAAAGCAGCCAGGTTTTTTTTAGTCCTACTGTTTGTGTCCCTGTCCTTGTCCTTGCTACTGGCTGGAGACGCGGCAAGCCCCGTCTCTGCGAGGATGGCGAACAGTGTCTGCATTTCATCCTTGGCTGACGCTGTGTGCGATGGCGACCCATCCCTCTTTTTGCTGCTGCCATACGGTCATCATGTGCTGCGGGGCCGACGGAAGCGGTTGCGTGTCCGCCGTTCCATTGGAGACGGCGCCGTTCAGCGTGATGGTGTAAGTCACCACAATAGTGTTTCCGTTCAGTTCGGTGTTCAGGTCGCCGAGAGTATAGCTTTTCAATTGCCAGGTGCGGTATTGCTTCATTGTGGCGTCACGGTCAAGCGTTCCGCTGGAAGTTACACCTGAGTAGTTCGAGGCGAGCGCATATTCGACTTCGCTCCAGTTCGCTGCCTGCACATTTTTCCAGAAGACGCGCTCCAGACCCTCGCCACCGGTTGCATCCGAAAAGGAACGCGCCGGATGAGCACCATTAAAAGTACAAGCCGACGTGGACATCAACTCGAACGTCAGCGCGAAAATCAGCATCAAAATCAAAAAAGGCGGGCGCGATTCCGTGACTATCTTCTCGTGGATCATCGTCTCGGTGAGCGTTCTCGGACGCATGGCGTGATTGTACCGTGCCCCGGCAAGTTGGGGCGGGCTTTGCCGTTCGGTGGTGTCGCAGCTTGAAGAGGAAGCGAGCCAATCGTGTGATTGGTGCGGCAAAAGCAGGTCCTTCGCTTCGCTCAGGATGACAATACTTGGTGATGTCCGCCGAACTGAGACATTACCTTCCTTTCCATCGGGGCAGAGCCCGCTTACAAACAGACCGGCTTCCACAGAAAGCCAATTGACCGCCTGACCCTGCCGCTCGATAATGATGAAACTGGGTAACCGCGACCCTCGCGTGAAGATAGATCCAAACCGGCAGGATGGCTATGACCGAATTCGACCGCAAGATGGAAGAAGCTTCCACGCGCTTCAATCGCTCGATGGCGAATATTGCCGAGACTCTGGAGAAAGAGACCTCGGAGTTAGTAACGTATCTGAACGACGAAGTTGTGCCCGCGGTGCGAACCCATTCCTCCAAGGCTCTGCGAACGGCGGCGGGAAAGCTCTCGAAATTCGCGGACTTTCTGGAAACCCAGCGCAAGAATTCTTGAAAAGCTTCCAGTCCAACTCGCGGCCTGGGAGCGGGCGGATCTTCCGCTGGCTTACTGCAGATGGGTCGCCGGCCCTCTTCCTCATTATTATTGTTGTGTTGTTGGGCATAGCGCTCCTCAGCGGTTGTGGGCATAAGTCCACGCAGGCGCAGGTTCCTCCTCCGCCTGCAATTCCGCTGGAAAAGCCAGGCGCAACTCCTCCACCCCAAGCAACTAGGAGCGCCGATAAAATCGAAGTTCCGGCCGGCAGCAAGCCAATTTTCGAACAGACCGGGATAGCGAGTTGGTATGGCGCACCGTATCACAATCGCCGGGGCTCGAACGGCGAGGTTTATAACATGAACGCAATGACGGCAGCTCACCTTACGTTGCCGCTCGGTTCGATCGTGCGCATCACGAATTTGAAAACCGATCATTCGGCGCTGGTGCGCATCACCGACCGCGGACCGTTTGTCGAAGGACGCATCGTCGATCTTTCGCTCGCGGCCGCGAAGGCGCTGGATGTGTACGTACCCGGCACGGCGAAAGTGCGGCTGGAGGTGATGCAGTCCCCTGCGCCTCTCGATACCGGGGGACGCTGGGCCGTTCAGGTCGGATCCTTTGCGCAGAAAAAAGCGGCTGCTGACTTTGCTGAGCACTTGCAAAGGCGTTACCGGACGGCCCAAGTCCTGAAGTTCGAGAGCCCGGCTGGAGGTTGGTGGGTGCGTGCTCGAGTGCTCGATGACGACCGCCAGCGCGCCTCCAGTCTCGCCCGCGAGACCACGACGGAACAAGGAGCTGTATTCCTTGTTCGCCTGGACTGACCGCCTGGACGGACCGGATCGACTGACGGGCTGGACTGACAAATGTTTACAACGCTCCAGTTATCGGAAGGTGGTATTGTTCCTGCGAGAGATATAAGAAGACTATCTTTATTTTGACTCGCCGGAAGATCCCAATTCCAGGCAAGGAGAGACTTACTTATGGCGGATTGTTTATTCTGCCGCATTATTCGAGGCGAAGTACCGTCCAAGAAAGTTTATGAAGACGAACACACATTTGCCTTCGAAGATTTGAACCCGCAAGGCCCGACCCATGTGCTCGTCATCCCGAAGAAACATATTTCTGGCTTGAAGGAAGCCTCGGCCGCAGATGCGGAGTTGGTGGGACGTTGTCATCTGACGGCCGCTCATATTGCCCGTGAAAGGGCGATTGAGGATGGCTATCGCACCGTGGTCAATGTGGGTCCACGCGCGGGCCAATCGGTTTTTCATCTGCACGTGCACCTGCTCGGTGGACGTTCGCTGCAGTGGCCGCCAGGTTAGCAAGTTCTCAGTTCTCATTGAGCGCCAGAGAAGTTTTTGAGAACTGACAAGCAACTGTGTCTGTCCAAAACACGCGTCACGCTTGCTGCTCTCTCCTACGATCATTCTCCGGCTCTGGCTTACAATTGTGGGATGGCTAATCTGACGCTGGTGTATGGGCTTCGCCTGTTGCCGTCCGATGAAGTGACTGAGGTTGGCTCCGCCACGATCAAGCTGAAGAATGGGCGCGATGCACACGTTACCATGCACACGCTGGAAGGCAGCAAGGACGAAATCGAGAAGCAGCTGAAAACGAGTCTTGCGGCCTTTTTCGACATCTATCCAGAGATCTAACGTCCAGAGATTGACGTCCAAAGATCTGATAGAGAGGGGACGGCAAAGCGGCGTCCAATAATCAGGCGGCGAATCAGGTAAGGGAATGCGACTGATCTCTCTGGAATTCGAGAGCAAGCTGCGCGACAAAGGTCTGTGGCCGCAGGGTTGGGTTGCATGGGCGGCGCTTTACACGCTTGCACTGGATGTGCTCCTGTTCGCGGTGCAGTGGTTGACCAGGAGCGTCAGCCCAGCAACTTCTGCGAGCCTGATTGGATGGATAATTTTTCTCAGCGTGCTGGCGATTGTGCTGCTGGCCATCGCTTGCTTTCGGTGGCTGCGCTCACGGTTGTTGTGGCGCCTGCGAAACCGGCTGATCGTTACTTATGTTTTCATCGGCGTGATCCCGGTTTTTCTTCTCGTGGGGATTTCTCTTATCACTCTCTACCTTCTGGCGGGGCAGTTCGCCAGCTTCGTTGTAACCACTGACATCGCCACTCACTTGCGGAGCATGGAGGCAGCCAATCGGGCCATTGCTCATCATCTGGCGACGCAAGTCTCAGAGGGTAAAAAGCTCGATGCCGAAATCCTCGGACGCACCAAACCGCGTCGCGCGGAATGGTCGCGACGGCAGATCTGCGTCTGGTCCCGGAACCAGCCGCAACCTTACTGCTCGGGGCCGGAAGGCGCAGCGGGATTTGATTCTCCTCCTTTTGTAAAGGGCGATTTCGGAGACATCGTGCGCGACCGCGGCAGACTGTATCTGCGGACCGCGACGGTGGTCGCGGCGGAGCCGCAATCTTCATCTGGGACCTTATCGTCGTCGTCGTCTTCGTCCTCCTCATCGTCGTCATCATCATCTTCTTCTTCGTCATCCCTGCTCGTGATTTCCAGCGAGCCGCTCGATAGGGCTCTGGTGGAGGGGTTGGCTTCCGACCTTGGTGAAATCACGTTGTATGGGCCAGTGCACACGCTCGTGCCGCGATCCAGAGACTCGAATGCCAACCTCGGCCAAGATCAGGACCGAGTTCAGGACCAAGCTCACGACCAAGCTAAGAACGAAAATGGGATCGTCGTGAAACACGGTGTGTCGCCTTCCGCGGATAGCCAGCGGTTCGAGCCGACATTTACCGCGGGCAAGATTCCAGTTCCCAGCAGCGCAATGGATCATGAGATCACTTTCGGAGCGCCGCTCTCGGTTGTGGATTGGGCTTCGACCACGGGTGAACGGCAACGCGCCGGAGCGCTGGTGCGGGTGCAGACGCGGCCGTCAGTGCTCTACGCGCGGCTGTTTGCGGCGCTCGGCGACTTTGCCAAGGGAGTGGAATACATCCTCCTGTTCATTGCGATTGTATTCGCAATTATCGAACTGCTGGCGCTGTTCATTGGAACGAAACTGACGCGCAGCATCACCTCGGCGGTCGCTCAACTGTATGAAGCCACGACGCACGTCAATCGCGGCGATTTCAGCCATCGCATCACGGTGCAGTCGACGGACCAACTGGCGACGCTGGCCAATTCCTTCAACTCGATGACTACCTCGATCGAGAAGCTGGTGCAGGAACAAAAAGAAAAGCAGCGGCTGGAAGGCGAGTTGGCGATTGCGCAGGAAGTGCAGGCTCAACTTTATCCCAAACTGATTACGCAACTGGAGACGCTGGAAGTTCACGGGTTCTGCCGTCCGGCGCGGACGGTTAGCGGCGATTATTACGATTTTCTCGCCCTGAATTCGGACCGGCTGATGCTGGCGGTCGGCGACATCAGCGGCAAGGGAATTTCGGCGGCGCTGCTGATGGCGACGATCCACTCGGCGGTGCGCGCCTACAGCATCGAAGATGTACCTGTGCTGCGTGAAGCCGCAGTCGCTGGCTCGGGCGGCGGCACTGGATTGCTGCTGGCTTCGGAGTCGCGGGGAGCGGATGCTTCTCCGGCAACGCTGCTGGCTTTGCTGAACCATCAGTTGTACGAGAGCACTCCGGCGGCGAAGTATGCGACGCTTTTTTTGGGAATCTATGACGGGGCTACGCGGCGGCTGACCTACGCCAACGGTGGTCACCTGTCTCCGATTCTGATTTCCGACGATGGGTCGTCTCAGCTTCTCGACTGCGGAGGAACCGTGGTCGGGCTGTTCGACAATTTGAGTTTTCCGGAAGCGACGGTGCAACTGCGTCCGGGCGACGTGCTGGTCACTTACACCGATGGAGTGACCGAACCGGAAAACGATTATGACGAGTTCGGCGAAGAGCGACTGATTCAACTGGTGCGCGAGAATCGCCACCTGCCGCTGGAGCGCATCACGGAAATAGTTACTGCCGCCGTGCTCGACTGGATCGGCGAGAACGAACAGCCGGACGATGTGACGCTGGTGCTGGCGCGGGCGCGGTAGTAAACAGCTGTCACAGGGGTTACTCCGGGCTTCGCCTAGTTTCCCTTGGGTCCAGGTTCCAGGACAAAACCCACAGGGTTCTTGAAAACGACCTGGTAGCTTTTGCCCTCGTCGAGCATTTCACGCCAATCGAAGGCGGTCTCGTCGGTGCTGTGCCATCGCGGAGTGGGGACGAAAACCCGTTCGGCATTCTCCACTTCGGACTTCATGCGGGAGGTTTCCGCTGGCAGGGTGATGCCGGGGGAAAACCATTCGTTCACTGGTACGCCCAAGCCACTGTGGAGGAGCGGGAAAGCGCCTGAATATTGCAGTACCGCAGTCTTTCGACCGCGGACGAAGCTAAGGATGTCTTTTATCTGATCGTCCTCATCGCCGTAGGAAAACATGTTCCGACTCAGGGTGGAGTGCCGTGCGGAGCGCCATTCGTTCAGCTCTGCCTGGATCTGGTGACGATCGGAATTCAGCGCTATTAGCATCATTAGACCCAGAAGAAGGCGAGTCTGTGGGAAAAAGTCGGGCAATAGGCAAACCGCCAGCGTGGCGAAAAACAAGTACAGGATCCACGAGCCGATATACTGATGAGAAAAGCCGAAGAAGATCCAAACGAACACCACGATTGCGGCAGCAGCAGCAATCTCGACCTTGCGTTGAGTGATGGAGTCAGCGTTCATTGTGCTCACACGAAATAAGGCGATGGGGCCAAGCAAGGTCAGAGCCGCCATTGCGAGCAGCCAGAAGCCTGGGACCTCGAAGTAGAAACGAAGACTAAAAGGCGAATGCCACCAGAACGCCATGCCTCGTCGGAAAAAACCATAATTCAGCAGCCGATAATTTGCCATTCCAGCACCAGGCAAGGCCGTTCGCAGGAATGAAGAGAGTCCGAATCGCCACGCCAGAAGAGTTGCGAGACATGCGGTTGAAACGGACGGCAACACAAACACAGTGGATCTGGGCACGTGCGTGCGTGCGTGCGTGCGTGCGTGCGTGCGTGGAACATTCTCACCAAGACAACAACAACAAGAAACGCGCCGTAGACGTAGCCGAGCGCGGGGCGCGCAAGCACAGAAGCGGCGACGGCCGACAAGGCCAGGTCGTAGCGCGCTTTCAGGTGAGCGGTGATGGCGGCTAGCAAGCACAGGGTTTCTATCGGGTGTGCGATGTTGAAGTAATTAACCCACAGGAATATCGGGAGGGACACGAATAAGAAGAATGTGCGAAAGGGGGAAAGTTTGGCCGTCCGGATAAACTCGGCAATCACGGCGATTATCAGCGTATCAAGCAAGCAGATTAGGGCTACATACGCTATTGGCGTGAGGCCCATGACGCGAAACCAGAAGTCGAGCGCCAAAATACCGAGTAATCCGTAGGAGTGTCCGAAATCGATGCCCGGACGCAGCCCATGGCGTATGAGGTAAACCACGTTTAAGTTGGCTCCGGGTTCGCCAAATGCAAACGCGGAGTAATCGAGGCTCTGTGGCAAGTGAAGGATCTGAAGGGCGACGACTAGGGCGAGGAGCGCCAAGAAAAGCCCGAGCCATTGCGTTACCGCGTTCCGCTGCGGTGTTGTTTGGATAGCTTCCATTGGAGCGTGAATTATAGCGGGTTCGGACGGCGGCGGATGAGCCTCCATCAACGCGGGGATTTCGCAGCACGGGGAGAACTCCCTGAGGTGCGCTTGCCGGGCGGAGAAAGTGTAGGGGTCTTTCGACTCCGCAAAACTTCACTTCGTGAAGTCCCCGCTCCGCTCAAGATGACAGTGTGGGTAGGGTGGCTGATTGGACGGGGCAAAGCCCCGTCACCACACGAGCTTTTCGAGACGGGCCAGATCAGGCATCACTCATCATTCATCACTCGTCATTCATAGCGCAGCGCTACGCTTGGCTCAACTCTTGTTGCGCGTTGAGCGGGGATGAAGGTTGCCAGCAGACCGACGATTGCCAGCAGAATCACACTTCCTAGAAGACTCAACGGATCGGTGGCACTGAGGCCGTGCAACAAGTCCCGCATCGTTGCCGACAGGGCTAGGGCTCCGGCCAGCCCGACGGCGAGACCGATCAGCGTGACATAGAAGCCTTGCTTCAGCACACCGAATAACAAGTCCATAGGTGTGGCGCCAATTGCCATGCGGACGCCGAACTCGCGGGTGCGCTGCTCGACGGTGTAGGAGACGACTCCATAGACGCCGAGGGCGGCCAGCACCATGGAGAGCACGGCAAAGAAGCCTAGGAGCCAGGTGCCGAACTCAGAAGACATTTGCGTCGCGGCGCGGGCTTGCGACAGAGTTTCCACCTGAAAGACGGGCTGGTCTGGAGCTAGCGCGGAGAGCTCACGCTGGACCGCTGGAACCAGATTTAACGAGTTCATGGATGAGGAAATGACTAGAGACATCGCCGGAAATGGGGACTGCGTGAAGGGAACGTAGACTTGTCCGATGCGGGATTTCATTTTTACGGCTACGTTGCGATCGACGTCTCCGACTACGCCTACGATGCGGCGCAACGGCCACTTCATGCGAAGCTTGACGCTCTGTCCGATGGGATCTTTATTGGGCCAGTAACGGCGGGCGGTCGCTTCGTCCAGGATCACGATCAGTGGATCTTGCGCTCCGTCGCTATCGGTGAAAAGGCGGCCGCGCACGAGCGGGATGCCCATGGCGTGAAAATAGTCGGGAGTGACCGATCCGATGATGACCGTGGCCTGCTCGCTTTGCTTGGGCTCGGGGCGGTCGGTGAAATGTAATGCGCCGCCTATAAGGTCGGTACACGTTGGCAGGCAATCGATGGCTCCCGTGCTGCGCACGCCGGGTAATCCGGACAGCCTGCGTACCGCCTCCTTGTAGAAATTGACTTGCTTTTCGGGCGAATCGTATTGCTGGCCGGTGAGCGAGACTCTCAGGGTGAGCACTTGAGAGTCATAGCCGGGATAGGCCGAGCGCAGTTGCAGGAAGCTCCTTAGCATTAGAGTTGCTCCGGCGACGAGGACCACGGTTAGAGCTACTTCTCCGATTACGAACAGGTTGCCGAAGCGCAGGCGGCCGCCGGAGACTTGGGAACGCTCGCGCAGCACGGTGGTCGCGTTGCTTTGCCAGGCGTCCCAGGCGGGAAACGCTCCAAAGACTAAACCGGTGACGAGCGCTAGAACCACTGAAAAGAGCAAGACCGTGGGATTGAGGCTAATGAGATCGGCGTTCGGCAAGGCTTCGGGCTTGAACTTGGCGAGAAAACGGATGCCTAGATACGCCGGGACGATTCCGGCCACGCCGCCGAGTGCGGCCAGCAAGACGCTCTCGGTCAGCAACTGGCGCATGAGTCTGAATTTTCCGGCTCCCAGGGCGGCGCGAACGGCTAGCTCTCTTTGTCTGCCGGTGCCTCGCACTAACAAGAGATTGGCAATGTTGGCGCAGGTCACGAGCAGCACGAAACCTACCGCTCCGAAGAGCACTAGGACGAGAGTGTGAACATCCTCTACGTAGGCTTCTTCAATGGGCTGCAGGTGCGCTCGAAAAGAGCCGTCCTCGGAGGGGAATTCTTTTTGCAGCCTGAGGCTCACGCTGTCCAGACGGTTCTGGGCGGCGATTAGACTGACGCCCGGCGCGAGGCGGCCGGCGGTTGTCACAAAGCGCAAACCGCGGTCGCCGGACAAAGGAGGCTCAAAGAGCAGCGGTATGTACAACTTTTCGTCAGCTGCCTTGGCAACCTTTGCCGGCAATACGCCGATCACGGTGTATGGATTGCTGTTGACAAAACTGGTTTTGCCAATGATTGTGGGATCGGCTCCGAAGAGAGAACGCCAGAGATCGTTGGTGAGAACGAGAACCTGATCATGGCCGGGTTGCATGTCGTCCTGGGTAAATACCCGTCCTAAAGAAGGCCGAACCTGCAATATGTCGAACCATTCTTTGGTAACGGCTGCGCCCGGTACACGGACAGGCCTGTCTCCGATGCGAACGTCGTAGCCGTCGGTGGTGAATCCGGCGAGGCTTTCGAAGGCGCCGGTCGCCTGCCAATCCTGGAAATCGGGAATCGATGCGGGCCAATTGCCGCCTTCGTGATTTACCTTGTCGGACCAGACCATCGCTACGCGGTCGGGTTGAGGGACCGGAATCGGAGTGAGGATGGCTGCGTTTACCAGGCTGAATATGGCAGTGTTGGCTCCCAGGCCGAGCGCCAGGGTGGCGATGACTACAAGCGAGAAGAGCGGCTTTTTGTACAGAACCCGGGCGGCGTAGCGAAGGTCGCGAAGTAATCCTTCCATGCGGGCGTGCTCGGCGAGCTTCTCGATCGATTCATAGAGCGGGGGCCTGGGGGGTGTTGCGGGCATTTTGCCTTCGTCTTTTTTGTCTGTGTCGGCGAGATTCATCGCGTTCCGTGCTCATGGAATCGTTTGCCAGCTTGCCAATTGCTAGTCGCCAAATCCGGGATCCTAGCGGAGACTTGGCGGGTGGGCCAGGGCAACGCCGGAATTATAACGCGAGGTTCTCTTTAGGATGGTCACCGAAACAAGCGGTGCGCGCTGCTTCCGCTCATAAACCGCAGTCCCAGGTCGCCTGACAGGCGGGTGGTCGACAATAAGTCAAAATCCCCAACCTTGTCCCTGCAAAAAGCGCAGGGACAAGAGTGGGGCACCCGCTTCATCATTACTCCGACGTCGCTTTACGCGACGGGTGCTTACACCAGCCCCTGATCCAGCATCGAGTTCGCGACCTTCAGGAAGCCCGCGATATTCGCGCCGTTCACCAGGTTGCCGGGCGTGCCGTATTTCTCGGCGGTTTCGAAACAGTTCTTGTGGATGGCGATCATGATCTTGTGCAAGCGATCGTCGACTTCTTCGCGGGTCCAGGAGATGCGCGCGCTGTTCTGCGCCATTTCAAGGCCCGAGGTGGCTACGCCCCCGGCGTTGGCGGCTTTGGCTGGTCCGTAGAGGATTTTGGCTTCCAGGAACAGCTTGGTCGCCTCGAGGGTGCTCGGCATGTTCGCTCCCTCGCTTACCAGCTTCACGCCGTTCTTGATCAGGTGCGCCGCGTCTTTGGCGTTGATCTCGTTCTGCGTGGCGCTGGGGAAGGCGCAATCGGCTTTGATGTTCCAGAGCCAGTTGTGGTCGAGCTTCTTGTCGGTGGCGTTGTAGACTGCGCCCTTGAATTCATCGGTGTAGTCTTTGATGCGGCCGCGGCGGTTGTTCTTCAGCTCCATGACGAAGGCTAGCTTTTCGCGGTTGATGCCTTCGGCATCGTAGATAACGCCGTCGGAATCGGACAGGGTAACTGGCTTCGCGCCGAAATCGAGCAGCTTCTCGACGGTGTATTGCGAGACGTTGCCGCTGCCGGAGACGAGACACACTTTGCCTTCGAGTTTGTCTCTGCGAGTCTTCAGCATTTCTTCAGCGAAGTAGACGCAACCGTAGCCGGTGGCTTCGGGACGAATCAGCGAGCCTCCCCAGCCCAGGCCCTTGCCGGTGAGGACGCCGGTGAATTCATTACGCAGGCGTTTGTATTGGCCGAAGAGGAATCCGATTTCGCGTCCGCCCACGCCGATGTCGCCGGCGGGAACGTCGGTGTCGGGGCCGATGTGGCGCGCGAGCTCGGTCATAAAGCTCTGGCAGAAGCGCATGACTTCATTGTCGCTCTTGCCTTTGGGATCGAAATCGCTTCCACCTTTGCCGCCGCCCATGGGCAGCGTGGTGAGCGAATTCTTGAAGACTTGTTCGAACGCCAGGAATTTAAGAATGCCGAGATTCACGGAGGGATGGAAGCGCAATCCTCCTTTATAAGGACCGAGGGCGCTGTTCATCTCGATGCGGAATCCGCGATTGACTTGCACTTTGCCGCGGTCATCGAACCAGGGAACGCGGAACATGAGAAGGCGTTCGGGCTCGGTGATGCGTTCGAGGATCTTGGCTTCGTGATATTCAGGGTGGCGCTCCAACACGGGCTTCAAGGAATCGAACACTTCCATGACGGCCTGGTGGAATTCAGGTTCGGCGGGGTTTTTGGCTTTGACGAGGTTGAGAATCTGATTGGCGTAATCCGCCCCGGGCTTGGTTTTGGGCGGTTCCATGACAGTGCTCATAATGTCTTGCCTCCGATTTTTTTGTGCGTTAAAGGATTGTCAAAGAAACAAGGACGCCGCAGAATTGCGGCTGTAGTTATTACTTAGCTATTAGATGCCTGACGGGGACGCTCTGCCGTGATTGGCATCACCCGATTTCGTGATGGTAGGGCGCGGGGCTGTGTACGTAAGACACCATGCGGCGGAACGTTGAAGATGGCGTGCAACGGGTTCCGTTACGCAACAATTAAGCGTACGTCCGGCGGGCGGGTTTTACAACTGTTGTTAGCTTAACTGGTTGACGTCTTCCAGACGTTAGAAGCTGACCGATTTCCGACGTTTTAGATCGACGTTCTGAATCATGGTCGAGGGACAGACGCGACAACACTGCTGGCGAATCGCGGTGGCATCGATACCGAATCCCATATTCAGTAGTCCGAAAGACTTCCATTTTCAGTAGAGACAGCTTTGTTACCGATTTCGAGAATAGCATCCAAACGATTAAAAACAGGTTGGTTATGTCTTGTTGGCGAATTTGGAATGCCAATTGCCCTTATGTGTACAAATGCAAACTCTCGTCTTGAAACGCAAGAGCCCAAACCTTCTGGGATTTCCAGTTGGCGTCGGTCTCACCGATTTTAGAAATTCCGCTCCCCGGAGGACTCACATGACTAAAATAGCGAAGGCATTCCTCGTTCTTTTGTTTGGCTTGTTGTTGACCTCAATTCCGGTCTTCGGCCAGGCAGAAGCCGGATCGATTTCCGGTACGGTAAAGGACGCCACAGGCGCAGTCATTACTGGCGCCACGGTAGTAGTGAAAAATCTCGCGACGGGAGTCGAGCGAACCGCGACGACCGGGGGCATCGGTCAGTACCAGATCCCCAGCTTGACGCCGGGAAATTACCAAGTAACTATCAGCCTCGCAAAGTTTCAAACTTACCGGACGAGCGCGGAGGTCACAGTCGGTAGCGTTTCGACAGTAGATGCTCAGTTGACAGTTGGCCAGAGTTCGGCAGTGATTGAGGTCGTGGGCGGAGCGGCCACGCAAGTGAACACCGAGACACAGGAGCTCTCGCAGCTCGTCAACACGCAGCAGATGGCCCAATTGCCGAGCCTGACCCGGAATCCTTATGACTTCGTTGCAATTTCCGGCAACGTCAGCAACGGAGATACCACTTCGAACGGCGCAACTATGTCGTCCGGTGGCGGCGGCCAGGAGCTCGGGAACCGAGGCGTGGGCTTCTCTCTAAACGGCCAGCGCGAATCGGGCACGGAAATTCTTCTTGATGGCGTGGAGAACATCGCCATTTTTAGCGTTGGCATTGGCGAAGACATTCCAATCGATGGCGTGCAGGAATACAGCGTCGTGACCAACAATTTTTCGGCCGAATATGGCCGCGCATCCGGCGGTGTGGTGAATGTAACCACGAAATCGGGCACCAACGCTTTCCATGGTTCCGCGTGGGAGTTTAACCGCCTCGCGGCGTACACGGCGAACACGTTCAACAATGAGGCCAATGATCTTCCGAAGGGTGGGTACACGCGCAACCAGTTCGGCTTCCAGGCCGGCGGTCCGATTATCAAGAACAAGTTGTTCGTTTCTGAATCCACGGAGTTTACGCGGGTTCGAAGTAACTCCATCCAGACCGCGGAGATATTTGACCCGGGGTTCATTTCTGGAAATTCCGCATTCGGCTGGCCGGGACTGCCGGCAAATGCGCAGGCCTACTTCAGCGCCTTCGGGGCCACCAGTGGTTTGGTTTCCAGTGGTTCACCAGTTACCGTTGGGGCGTTGGCGGGGGCCGGTCTTATAGTTAATCCGGTAAACGGAGCAACTGGAACTGTTAACCCTTCGCTCCCTGTTTTTGACCCCGTTAGCTTTATCGTACCGTTCAATGATGGCGGCGGCCCGCCGCAGAATTCGTGGGACCTTGTGGGGCGCCTCGACTACAACCTGAGTGAGAAAACTCAGATGTTCTTCCGCATCGGCAGAGAGAGGGAGGACTTATTCCAGGGTACGGGTACCTACGACGCGTATTCGCAATATGACACTGGCTCCCTCAACCAGAACATGATTTATCTGCTCTCAGCTAACCACACCTTTAACAGTAACCTTCTCAACAATACCAAGCTCAGCTTTTCGCGCTTTAATGATGCAACCTCTTACAACGCGGCGTATCAGAGCGTCCCAAACCTGATGTTCTACCCGGGTAGTGACCCATTGACGGGCGCTGCCATTTCAATGCCAGGATTGGAGAACGAAAATGCGCCGGGATTGGGAGGGGTGCCAGTCGGCGGACCGCAAAATACGATTCAATTCGAACATGACCTGTCCTGGACCAAGGGCAAGCACAACATGCGGTTTGGAGGTCAATATACGTACATTCAGCTGAACTATGGCTACGGCGCTTACGCGCAGGCAGTGGAACAGCTTGGTGGCTCCCAACAAGACAGCATGGACGACCTGGTCAATCATGGGGGCAATCCGCTGGGAAGCATACTCAGCGGCAGTAGCGGCTTCGCTGCCAGAGTTAATCCGGAAGGTGCGCTCCCCTGCCCAGTCGATATAAATGGCAACCCGGTCAGCCCATGTCCAGCAAACAGCGTCGTGACTCCGCCGCTGCCCTCGGCCTCCTACGGGCGAAGCTACCGTTACAACGACTGGGCCCTTTACGCCCAGGACAGCTTCAGGTTCACTCCACGCCTGACGCTCAACTATGGATTGCGCTACGAGCACTACGGCGTGCAACATAACAACATTGCAAGCTTGGATTCCAACTTCTACCCCGGCCCCGGTTCCGATTTCTATGAGCAAATTCGGTCGGGCCAAGTCTTTATCGCAGATAAAAGCCCGGTTGGCCAGTTCTGGGCACCAAGCTGGGGCACAGTCGGACCGCGCGTAGGTTTCGCCTATGATCTTTTCGGCGACGGCAAGAGCAGCATCCGTGGTGGTTTCGGACTCAGCTATGAACGCAACTTTGGCAACGTGACCTACAATGCCAGCTTCAATCCACCGGCTAGCGCGGTTTTGACTACCGCCTGCCCAGCTGATAGCGCAACCTGCAACTCTGCTTACGTAACCAACAATGATCTCGGCCCACTGGGCCTGCCTGGTCCCTCAAGCAACCTTCCGCCCACCGAGCTCCGCTACAACGAGGCCCACATCCACGTGGCGCAGACTCAGTTCTGGAGCCTGGCTGTGCAGCGCGAAGTGGCTCGGAACACGGTTGTGGAAGTAGGTTACAGCGGCGCCCATGGCGTTCACCTCTATGATCTCAACAATGCCAACCTTCTGGGTGCCGGCCAGGTTTATCTCGGCGACCCGGCGGTCGATGGCACTGACGTAAACGCCGGCAGTATGGCTTGTAACCCCTCCAACGCCAGCTACAATGGGGTTTGTCTTACTCGGCCAAACTTTCAATACAGCAACATCAACCAGCGCGGCAGCGGCGGCACGAGCGCGTATGAGGCTCTTAATTTTAAGTTCCAGACGCAGAACCTGCACAATACTGGTCTGAGCATGGTCGCGAACTACACGTGGGCGCACGCGCTGGATGATACCAGTTCAACCTTCTCAGATAGTTTACAGGGAGGATCCGGGAACGGGTACGGCAGCCTTGGATACACTCTTTTATCCAATCCAAAGCTGGATTGGGGCAACGCAGACTATGATGTCAGGCAGCGTTTCGTAGTTTCGCCGATCTGGCAAACTCCCTGGTATAAGAGCGAGAAAGGTTTGGGGGAGGCGTTGGGCGGGTGGTCACTTGTGGGTATCTTCACCGCGCGCACAGGCATTCCCTTTACTGCTTACGATCTTAACAACGACTACAATTTTTACACTTTTCCCCGGTTGACGCCGGCCACCACACCGACCTACCGCGTCACCTCAAATCCAGGCGCGCCTTCCGCCCCGAACTCCTACAATCTGCTGACGCTGCCGCTCCCGGCAAATTGTACGGTCGCAAGTTGCCCGGCTGACAACCCGACCTTGGGCATCTCCGACTTCGGACCATTTCCATCCGGCATGACTGCCCGCAACGCATTTCGCGGAGTTGGTGCGTGGAACTTCGATTCGGCGGTGAACAAGGAGTTCAAACTCACGGAGCGCTTCGGATTAACCTTCCGCGCCGAAGGCTTCAACATTTTGAACCATCACAATATGTATGTGAACACTTTCCTCATCGGTTACACTTCGCCGACGACGACCCCAATCGTAGTCCAGGGGCTCAAGGGCGGTCTCAATAGCCTCGCCGAAGGCGGCAATAACGATGAGCGGCGATTCGGTCAGTTCTCGTTGCGCTTGAGCTTCTAAGTCAAAGCATTGAACAAAATTTTGGGGAGCCGTAAAGGCTCCCCTTTTTTTACTCACTGACAAACCATTCTCATTCGAGGTTGAACAATTGCGCCTTGGTAATAGAGATCAGCGGCCGGTGCTCGTGTTCCAGCGATATTTCGAGACTTAGACTGGCCAGTCAGGGCGAGAGGTCTTGATCCGGATTGTTGATTTGTTGATAGGACTCTTAGGCAGCAGGCTTGCCGGATACAACTTCGTCTTGCTTCGAATTGAGCGCTCGTGCGACTCGTTCATGATTCGCGTTGGTGGGGGAGTTCGGCTGCGTCCGCCAGTTTAATTCTTCGAGCCGCTTGCGCATCTCCGTTCCGTACTTTTCACGAGCACAATATTTACAATCCGTAGGATGGACTTTCAGCAGGGACAGCAGATGGCATTTGAGGTTCACGTCTACCTCGCAGGGGTTCCAGTCCAGTTGTGCCCGAGAACGTTGTGCTGGCGTGGCGTCCTACAGGCAAGAACCGACTTCGGAGCGGCGCGACCATTATGCCACAAGAACCGTATGGTTTCGGGAAAAAATCTTGTGCAAAATTAAATTGCGGCAATCTTAAATCGCCGCAGAGAACTTGTCTGGAGTCCTATCGAACATTTCCTTGTGATCTGGGGAACAGAAGTAATACGTCTTACCCTGATAAACCGATTTCAAGGAAGGATCGGCATCCATCTGACACATGGGACAGACGGGGTGTTCGAGAATAAGGTGTTCAGAGGAACAGATGCTGGAATACCTGAGACCGTCTTGAGGATCAGGCAGCTCTTGCGTATTGTTTGTCAGCGTTGGACAGGAGTGACATCATCTCTTCCCACGTAGCAATCTCGAACCGGAGCATCGAGTGGTTATGTTCCAGCCTGTCTCTAACTTCGCGATTAGGATTGTAGAGTGTAAGTTCGATGTCATTATCTTCCGCCCACCGCTGCAGAAACCACAGCATTCCCAGAGCAACCCCTTCAATTGTCCGGACTTCCGACAGGTCAATTACCACGACTCGGGCATGTGCCTGCGACATGACAGCCTGTCGCAACTTCAAAGCCGCATCACTGCGTACGATACTTCCCTTACAGTCAACGACCGTCATGTCACCAATGTTTTCAATATTCAGGGTCAGCATGGCGCCTCCTAAGCTGGTCAACCGTTTCAGAGAATGCCATAACGGTTTCACAATCGTGCCTGCAACGTCGCAACCTCGGCAAGAAAACGTTGTAGAGGCCGTTCCGCCTTTGGTGAGATTTCCTTTGTCAACCGAACCAGGAAGCAAGAGCGCTGCCAAAGGAAGAGTTGCTTTATTTCCCATGCGATACGGTGAGAGGCAATTCAGGAGTTTGCCGTCAATCGAGGAAAAGTTGCACTACTGATGGCCGTATCCATGAGGTTTCTGCATGAACGAATCGGGGCGGAAACGATGCGAGGTATGCGGATTGTCAGCACCACGCTCTTACTAGTGAACAGTGATTCGGTCGCAGCTTCTCATTGCGACCTTTTGCCCACTTTATGAAACCGGAGCTAGTCAGCCGCTCCGGCGTAACCTACGTGACGGCCACTGTAGCGGCGTACTCGTATGTTGGCCTGCTCAGCATGGGCCAAAAAGCCCTCGAGCACGCACAAGCGCGAGCAGTACTCGCCAATCATGGCGGAGGCTTCATCCGTGAGTACCCTCTGGTAGGTGCAAGTCTTGATAAATTTGCCGACCCAGAGGCCGCCCGTGTAGCGCGCGGCTTTGCCCGTGGGCAGCGTGTGGTTGGTGCCGATCACTTTATCGCCATAAGCCACGTTCGTCCGCGGGCCAAGAAACTGCGCACCGTAGTTCTTCATGTTCTTGAAGAAATATTCTGGATCGCGGGTCATAACCTGGACGTGCTCCGAAGCGATGCGGTCTGCCTCGCGCACCATCTCTTCGTCCGAGTCGCACACGATCACCTCGCCATAGTCGCGCCACGAAACGGAGGCCAGCTCGGCCGTCGGCAAAATGGAAAGCAGCCGCTCGACCTCAGCCATGGTCTCGCGGGCGAGTTTTTCGGAGGTAGTGAGAAGGATAGCCGGGCTATTGACTCCGTGTTCGGCCTGGCCCAGGAGATCGGTTGCGCAGAGCTCGCCGTCAACCGTTTCGTCCGCAATGATCAGGGTTTCAGTCGGGCCCGCGATCAAATCAATGCCGACGCGACCGAAAAGCTGGCGCTTGGCCTCGGCCACGAAGGGGTTGCCCGGACCAACGATCATCGAAACGGGCGCGATTGTCGTGGTGCCGAGCGCCATGGCGGCGATCGCCTGAACTCCGCCCATGCAGTAGATTTCATCCGCTCCGCCGAAGTGCATGGCCGCAACCACGGCAGGGCAGGGCTTGCCATGATACGGCGGCGAGGAGGCGATCACGCGCGTTACGCCCGCGACTTTTGCAGTTACCACGCTCATATGGGCCGAGGCCACCAGCGGATATTTTCCACCCGGAACGTAGCAGCCAACCGAGTCGACTGGCATGTTCTTGTGCCCGAGAATGACTCCGGGAAGGGTCTCGACTTCGACGTTGTGCAATGCCGAACGCTGCGCCTGCGCGAAGTTGCGCACCTGGGCTTGAGCAAATTTGATGTCATCGATGTTGCGCTGGGAAAGCTGAGACAGGCAGCCCTCGATGTCGCGCTCCGAGAGCCGGAATGCGGGTGGATTCCACTTGTCGAACTTTTGCGAAATGTCGCGCAGAGCCGTCTCACCGCGACTTTCGATGTCTTCAATAATGCCGGTGACTATGTCGCGGACTTTCTTCGCCTCGGCGGAAGTCTGCTCGGGCGTGCGGCCGGTTTTCAGATGACGTGGCATTAGGACCTCCAGTTAGCCAACGGCTGAGACAGGTTCGGTGAGCTCGACGTCGGTGGTCGAGCACTGATGTTGTTCCGCGGCATAGCCCGCCTTGTAATCTGCTTTGACGGCGTCGGATGCGGTCGGCAGAACCGGAAAGTCCCACCAACCGACAACTTCCGCTGCGGCCACGGAAACATCGCGCGTGATAGGTACCTCGACCAGAGCCGGAGCGTTCGAGTCCAGAGCTCGCTTGATGGCGGATCCGATTTCGTCTGCCGCCTGCATCTTGGCGGCGACGCCGAAGCCGAACGATTTAGCTAACGCTACGAAGTCGACCGAGTAAGGTTGTCCATTGCGGGCGTGGTGGTTGAATTCGGACGCTATCTGCCGGCCCATGAGATAGTTCTGACCGTCGCGGATCGAGATGTAGCCCGAGTTGTTGAGCACCAGGAATACAACCGGAATGTTGTACATCACGCAAATGGCAAGCTCCTGCACGCACATCATAAAGTCGCCGTCGCCGATGATGCAGACGACGGGCGCATCGGGCTTGGCGAGCTTGGCCCCGATGGCGGCCGGAAGAGCGAAGCCCATCGACGAGAATGAACCGGAAGTGATGTGGGTTCGGGGCTCATAAACCGGGAAGGCTTGCTTGGTCGTGCTTTGAGGATGACCGGAACCTACGGTGACGATTCCGTGGCGCGGCAGCACCTTGCGCAACTCCCGAAGCGTGCGCAGCATGCTGGTTGGAATGCCATTGTAGGAGCGGCGACGCTCCAGCTTGTTTTCCCACTCCTGTTTCAGTCCTTCTACATCGCTCAGATATGGAGCTCTGGCTGCCCGTGCTCTACGCGCCTGCTCGTCCGAGATTCCGGCCAGCATGTCGGCGAGCGCAAGTTGGCAATCGGCCATGATGCCGACTTCGGCCGGATAATTTTTCCCGATCTCGCGCGGATCGATGTCAACCTGAATGAGCTTCGCATCCGGAATCGAGAAGCTGACGCCCTTGCGGTAGGACGAAGCTGACCAATCGGTGAAGCGGCAGCCGAGTGACATGACAACATCGGCGTTGGCCGCGGTGTGATTGCCAGGCAGCGATCCAGGCCAGCCGACAGTGCCGGCGCACATCGGATTGTCCTCTGCGATTGCTCCCTTGCCGTTCCAGGTGAAGACCACCGGGATGCCGAGTTTCTCGACCAACGAAGTTAGTTCCGGAGTCGCATTGGCGGTGATGGCTCCGCCGCCCACAACCACGCACGGCCGTTTCGCGGTAAGCAGAAGCTTGATGGCTGCCTCGATGGCCTGCGCATCCGCTCGAGCCTTCCCAACCGGTAAGCGACGGTCGAGTTCGGCCACGTCAATGTCGGTAGTCTCCACCTGGACGTCAAGCGGCAGCTCCATATGCACAGGGCCTGGGCGTCCAGTTAACATTGCATTCCAGGCGCGATGCATCACGAAGGGAACCTGATCGGCGCGGATCACATCGAAGGTGCGCTTGGTAACCGCCGCCGCAATGTGCGGGAAATCGGGCGAGGCAACCCGGTCAAGTTCCTGCATGACGCCGTGTCCGCGCATATGCGTTGCGGCGCTACCAGTAATAAGCAGAAGCGCCGTCGAGTCGCAGTGTGCAGTCGCGAGTCCAATGACTGTGTTGGTCGCTCCCGGCCCGATCGATGTGCAGGCAGCAATGGGCTGGCCGGTGACCCGATAGTGCGCATCGGCGATGTGCACGGCGTTCTGTTCGTGCATCACCTGGATGAAGGGAAGCTTTGAAACCGGATCGTTGAAGGCGTCGATCATGCTCCAATTGCCGTGCCCTGGCAGTCCAGTAACATAAGGAACTCCGTATGCCTTGAGAGCCTTTCCGATCAGCTGTCCCACCGTGAGTCGCATAGCCGTCTCCTGGTTCCACCTCGTGCGCGGGCCATATTCTACTCTCGAATCGAATGCGAAGCGAACCAATCAGACGAGGGCGATCCGCATGCGACGTGTGCATGGTTGTATAATCCTGCCGACCCGAAGGAGCGAGGCTGAACATGAATCGGTGCACGTTTCTCTCGCAGTCCTGCCAGTGGTTTGCGGTCGCAGGCATGGCTCCGAGCATGTTCGGTGAGAATCCCATGCCCGAATTGAACCAGCGTCGTTCTCTCTCGTTTTCTAATTCTAACGACTGGATTGAAAGCGTCCTCGTGAGCGCGGTCCGTGAGATGCCGATTGAGGATGCAATCGTCGTGAATCTCTCCACCACAGCTCTGCACTACCGGGCCGGAGCAAACCGAGGGACGGTTCTCCCCTGGAAGTCGGCGATGCTCCGGAATTGCATGATCGAGAGTGCGGAGTCGGCTGCACTGCTTCACATCCGTCAGTGCACTAATCTTGGTGGTGTCGCACTGGGTTGGGACTGGTACGGTCTTCGCAACGAGCAGTTTCCTCGTCGCACTCCCCTCTACATTTCATCTCATGACGACATCGGTAACATAGAACTCGACCCGCTTATTACCTTCGGTCACGCGGCTCCAACATCGCCCTCGCCGCGACGCTATCGAGTCAAGCTGAATCTCTGGTATACCCCCGAGGAAACGGACTGCGGAATTCACACCGGACACCAATTTCTAGAAGTACATACGCAAATCCTTGGCACCGGTCACATGCAGAAGTTTCGCGAGAACAATGCGGGCACGCTCTATGAAGACGTCCTAATGCCTGTGGGATTCACTCATGACCCATTTTTTTCTGTTGCCGACGACCGCACTTTCAGCTATCCCTGGCACCGCTATTTCGCGGACTCGGATTGCATCTGGATGGCGATCGAACTGCACCCGTTGTAACTTCTTTCTCCGCGCAAAGTGACCGGGAGGCGGTCATGCCTTCATCTCCAGACGTAGCCATTATCGGCAGCGGCATCGGCGGTGGTACCCTCGCTCACCGCCTGGTGCAACACGGTCTCACCGTTACGATGTTGGAGCGGGGAGACTACCTGCCGCAGGAGCGCGAGAACTGGGACGTTGATGCCGTTTTCGCCAAGCAAAGATATGTGCCCGCCGAAACCTGGCTCGACAAGCGTGGCGTTGCCTTCCGCCCCGGCACCTACTATTACGTAGGAGGCAGCAGCAAGATGTTCGGTGCTGCCATGCTCAGACTCCGCGAGAAGGACTTCCAAGAACTTGAGCATGCTGGAGGCGTTTCGCCCGCCTGGCCGATTACCTATCGTCAGCTTGCCCCCTATTACGATTTGGCGGAGCAACTCTACTTAATCCATGGCGAGGCTGGGGTCGATCCAACCGAACCATCGGATATCCCGCGCTATCCCTATCCTGCGCTCGAGCATGAACCCGTGATCGAGCAAGTGGCATCTGCTCTCAAGTCTCGGGGGATCAAGCCCTTTCCGCTGCCGCTCGCGGTGCAGCGTCACCCGGGAGGGCCGTGCATCCGTTGCAAGACCTGTGACGGGTTTCCCTGCCAGGTGCATGCCAAGACCGATGCTGAGATTGCGGCGGTCAGGCCTGCCTTGGCTTCTGGCAAATTGACGCTTAAGACGAATGCATTGGCAACACGTCTGGTGCTCACCCCCGATGGCCGGCGCGTGAACGCGGTGGAGTACCAGAACGACGGGCGCATCGAAAGCATCACCGCACCCCTAATCGTGCTCTCTGCCGGCGCCGTCAATTCGTCGGTGTTGCTGCTTCGCTCGGCTTGCGACAAGGCTCCCAACGGCGTGGCAAACTCTTCTGGCGTGGTGGGGCGAAACTACATGGCGCACAATAACACAGCTCTCATGTGCGTCGGCTGGAAGATCAACGATACCAAGTTTCAAAAAACCATTTGCATCAATGATTTCTACTTCGGCGACCGTGACTTCAAGTACCCCATGGGCAATATTCAAGGTCTCGGCAAGCTGCAAAGCGGAATGCTCACCGCCAAGCAGAAATTTCTTCCCAAATTCCTAAGCGACCGGATGGCGGAGCGGAGCGTGGATTGGTGGATCATGTCCGAGGATCTGCCCGACCCAGAAAATCGCGTGCTGCTGCAGGGAAACACAATTCGGCTCCACTACACGGAAAATAATATGGCCGGGCACAAGCGCTTGGTCGAGAAAACCCGCTCGCTGATGAGCCGGATCGGCTTCCGCCTGAATATCGCCAAGCACATGGGAGGCCTCTCAGTCTCCCATCAGTGCGGGACGGTACGCTTCGGCAGCGATCCCAGCCAAGCAGCTCTGAATGAGTTCTGCCGCTCCTTCGACCACGAGAATTTGTTCGTGGTAGACGCTTCCTTCTTTCCGTCATCTGCGGCGACCAACCCGGCACTCACCATCGCAGCGCAGGCGATCCGCGTTGCCGACCACATGGCTAAGAATGATTTCGGAATAACCGGGATACGATGATCGTCGCTAGCCGGATTGCGAGCGAGTGACGGGCAACGCCCCGGCTTGGCGCTATAGCCTCATGGCGATCGCCGCACATCAAGATGTGATCTGTTTCACTGACAAGGCGCACTCGTTGGTGTGGAGTTGATGCGTCCCGCCTCCCCGAAGAGCAAGTCCCACGACGATGCACACCCCCTGAGGCGAGAACTCTAAACGCCAGTTCCTTGGTAATTTGTTTGTCGGTGACGATTATGTTTTGGGTTTTGGTCGATGGAGATCAGAACGCTGGCAGCGAAAGATCGACCATCAACAATCGACCTTGACCATGGCCCCTGCTTTCATCCGTCGAAGAGGCATCCCATGAGGGGCAAGCTCGTTGTTGCCCCGCCGGTCTATTGATCGGGGGACTTATGAACCTCGAATTTCAACGTGTAGCCATCGTGAATCGCGGCGAAGCCGCGTTGCGTTTCATCCACGCTGCTCGCGATTTCAATCAAGAATACGACGCGGCATTGCGTACCATTGCGCTTTTTACCGAACCTGACCGCCGTAGCATGTTTGTGCGCGAAGCCGACGAGGCCATTTGCCTGGGTCCTGCTCACATGCTTGACAGAAATACCCAGAAGCTAAAAAGCAGCTACCTTGACTATGATCGCGTCGAAAAAGCATTGGTTACGGCCCGTGCTGACGCGGTCTGGGTCGGATGGGGGTTTGTGGCAGAGCATGCCGCATTCGCCGACTTGTGCCGAGACTTGGGGGTCGTGTTCATTGGCCCCGACGGCGATGTCATGCGGCGCGTGGGCGACAAAATCGCCTCCAAGCGACTGGCCGAGCAGGCGCAAATTCCAGTGGCTCCGTGGAGCAACGGCCCAGTGGAAACCCTCAGCGACGCTCAGGACCATGCCGAGCGGATGGGGTATCCGCTTCTGATTAAGGCGACCGCTGGAGGAGGCGGCCACGGAATTCGCGTGGTGCGTTCAGCTGAGCAATTCCCGCAAGCTTTTGCCAGTGCCCGAGCCGAGGCGTTCAAGGCTTTTGGCGACCCGACTGTTTTTCTCGAACACATGGTGCAGGGCGCGCGCCACGTAGAGGTCCAAATCATCGCCGATCACTATGGGACGACATGGGCCGTCGGAGTGCGCGACTGCACGATTCAGCGACGAAATCAGAAAGTTATGGAAGAAGCTCCATCGCCCGTGCTCTCTCTGGAGCAAGATCTTTTTCTGCGCGAGGCGGCAATTCGCTTGAGCCAAGCGGCGGGCTATTGCAACGCTGGCACGGTCGAATTCCTGTACGAACCGGAAATCAACAGCTTCGCATTCATGGAGATGAATACGCGGTTGCAGGTCGAACATCCGGTCACCGAATGTACGACGGGCGTCGACCTGGTAAAGCTGCAGATTCACGTCGCGCGCGGCGGGCGCCTCGAAGGCGAACCCCCGCGCACCTCCGGTCATGCCATTGAGGTGCGATTGAATGCGGAAGATGCGGACAATGACTTTGCTCCCGCTCCCGGCACGGTTGAGCGGTTCAGAATGCTGCCCCGGCTAGGAGTACGCGTTGACACCGGCGTTGCGGAGGGCGACGCGATCCCATCGGATTTCGACTCGATGATCGCCAAAATCATCGCCTATGGCCGTAACCGCAACGAAGCGCTCTGCCTTCTGCAGCGCACGCTGCGCGAGAGCGTTGTCGTCATCAAGGGTGGAACCAGCAACAAAGCGTTCCTCATGGACTTGCTGAGCCGCCCCGAGATACAAAGTTGTGAGTTTGACAACGGGTGGCTGGACCGCTTGTCGGCAAGCGGCGAACATCTCTCCCGACTGAACGCCGACGTGGCAATTGTGCAAGCCGCGATCGAATCCTACGACGCACAATTGGCCTTGGAGCAGACGCAGTTTTACGCGTCGGCAGTGCGCGGACGTCCGCAAGTTCGAAGTGACGTAGGCCAGAGCGCGGAGCTGCGTTATCGCGGCCATTGCTATTCGCCCAAGACTTATCGTATCGGTCCTCATCGCTACCGCGTGCAAGTGGACGGAACGCGTATTGATGCGCGGAGCGATCGAGTGGGTCAGTTCGAATCGTGGCTCACCGTTTTCGGGCGTCGTTTTCGGATTGTCTCCATAGTGCAGGGATTGAGCTATCGGATCGAAGTGGAAGGAGTATCTCACCAAGTTCATCGGGATGACGGGGGAGTAGTACGCGCGCCAGCTCCGGCGGTGGTGATTTCGATTCTGGTCCACGCCGGGGACACGGTTGCCGCTGGGGACCGCCTGGCTGTGCTCGAGGCTATGAAAATGGAGACGCAGGTGGTTGCTCAATTCTCGGGAAAAGTGCGGCAGGTGATGGCCATTCCAAATGTGCAGGTGGATACTGGAACCGCGCTGCTGCGGATCGATCCGAGTACTGGCGACAACAGCGTTGCGGGCGGGGAGCGAGTCGTCTTTGGTTCGTCAAGCTCTGGTTCATCAAGCTCTGGTTCATCGATCGGCGGATCATCAACGGGAGCATCGCACGCCACGGATGGCGGCAGGGAAGCTGTCCCGTCCGGTTGGCATCAGACCCTGGAAGAGCTTCGCCAACTCATGCTGGGCTTTGACGTAGATCCCAAGCACAGCGCGCAACTGCTCGCTGAATGGAGCGAGAATTGCCCCACTGACAGCGACGAAACACGATGCCGCGAAGATCAGATCCTTAACATTTTCGTGGACATTTGTTCACTATTCCAACGCGACCCAGAGGTCAACCATCGCGCCAGCAGTGAAGAGCCGAGCGCCGAGGTTCATTTGTTTTCTTACTTGCGCATGCTGGAGCGGGGCGGTGAAGGATTGCCGCCAGGCTTTGTCGGCGCGCTGCAACGCGCGCTGGCTCACTACGGTGTAAAGACGCTGGATCGCTCCCCTGAACTCGAAGAGAGCTTGCTCTGGATCTACAAATCGCACCTACGCCTGGAAGAACAAATTGCGCCTGTTATGGGTGTGCTGGAACGACGACTACAGCGGGCGCAGACTCTCTCGCCAAATGCCGAAGAATCCTTCCGGACGTTGCTCGACCGCATGGCCTCCATGACCAACGGGCTCTATCCCGCGGTCACCGATCTGGCGCGGGAAGTCCGCTATCGTTATTTCGACCAACCTCTATTTGAGCGGGCGCGTCAAGAGAGTTATGCGCAAGTCGAAAGCCACCTCGCGTACCTGGCCGCGAATCCGAAGGCCGATGACCGCTACGAGCGAATCCGCGCATTAGTCGATTGCCCGCAACCGCTAGCCGGCCTGTTCTCCGCCCGAATTGGGGGCACGAACCCAGCTCTGCGCCAGGTGATGTTGGAGGTTATGATGCGGCGCTGTTACCGCATTCGAAAGCTCACCAACTTCCGCGCCTTCATAGTGGCGGACGATGGACCGTGCTACGCATCGGCTGAGTATGATCATGACGAGAAACACATTCATGTCTTCGCCACGCACGCCGACTATTCCGGGCTCCAAGAGACGGCGCGGGCATTATCTCCAATGATGGCGGAGGTTCCACCGGAACATGACATCGCCATCGATTTGTATATTCTTTATCCCGGCGGGCTGGGCGACGCCGAGACTACGCAGCAGGAAGTGCGCGCGGTGCTCAACCAGGCTGGCTTCCCGCGCCCGCTTCGGCGCATCGTGGTGACCGTCACCGGTCCTCGTCACGAACTGAGTACGGGCGCGACCCGGCATTTTACCTTTCGCTACATCGGAAATAACTGTGGAAATAACTATGAAGAGGAACGGTTCTACAGGGGAATTCACCCCGCACTGGCCAAGCGGCTCCATCTGTGGCGCCTCAGCAATTTCAAGATTGAAAGGCTGCCTTCGGTGGAAGATGTCTACCTGCTCCATGCCGTCGCCAAGGACAACCCGAAGGATGAGCGCTTGTTCGCCTGTGCGGAAGTGCGCGACGTCACGCCTGTGAAGAATAAGGCGGGCCGCGTGGTGCAACTGCCGCATTTGGAGCGCATGCTATTGGAGGCTATGGCCGGAATTCGGCAGTTTCAGGCGCGGCGGCCGGCCAATCGACGCCTGCATTGGAATCGCATACTGCTGAACGTGTGGCCGCCGCTCAATCTTGAGCGGGACGAATTGCGCGACCTGGTGCGCAAACTGGCGCCTGCGACCGAAGGTCTGGGGTTGGACCAAGTCGTGGTGCGGGTCCGGATTCCCAATCCTGCGACCGGCGAGCTGCGCGATATGATCGTCCGCATATCGAGCCCCGGTGCCAGCGGAATGCTGATCACTTTCCGGCTGGCCGGCAACCCGCAACCGATTCGTACGCTGACAGAGTACGGCCAGAAGGTCGTCCGCATGCGCCAGCGCGGGCTCATCTACCCTTACGAAATCATCAAAATGCTCACCCCCGCCACTGAGCACACGCGGGCCGAATTTCCCGCGGGCGATTTTGTGGAGCATGATCTGGACTCGGATGGCCAGCTGGTTGGGGTCAATCGTCCCTATGGTCAAAACAAATCCAACATTATCGTCGGCGTCATTCGCAACTTTACGACAAAGCATCCCGAGGGCGTAACGCGCGTTCTCGTGCTGGGCGATCCGAGCAAAGATCTCGGCGCCATAGCCGAGCCCGAATGTCGTCGCATCCTCGCAGCTCTAGATCTCGCTCACCTCATGCGTGTCCCGCTGGAGTGGTTTCCCATCTCAGCCGGCGCCAAGATCTCCATGGAGAGCGGCGTAGAGAACATGGATTGGATTGCGCGCGTGCTGCGCGCCCTGGTGGAATTCACGCAGGCGGGCGGCGAAGTGAATCTGGTGGTCAACGGAATCAACGTCGGCGCACAACCTTACTGGAACGCCGAGGCCACCATGCTCATGCATACGCGCGGCATTCTGATCATGACCCCGAAAGCCGCGATGGTGCTCACCGGCAAACGCGCGTTGGACTATTCCGGCAGCGTCTCCGCTGAAGACAATCAAGGCATCGGCGGCTATGACCGCATCATGGGTATCAACGGACAGGCACAGTACTGGGCGCGTGACATCGATGAAGCTTGCCACATTCTGTTGCGGCACTATGAGCACACTTACGTAGCGCCGGGCGAGCGTTATCCGCGGCGGGCCGAGACTGCCGATCCCATCGATCGGGATGTGCGGGTTGCATCCTCACGGCAGCAACGGCAATAGCGATGGAAATTCTGAACCCGGATTCGAAACGATTGGGCAGATCTTGTCGGACGAGACTAATCCAGGGCGCAAGAAATCTTTCGATATTCGCAAAGTGATGATGGCGGTCATCGACCAGGATCATGCTCCGCTGGAGCGTTGGGCCGGCATGCGGGGGGCAGAAACTGCGGTCGTGTGGGACGCGCACCTCGGAGGCTATCCGGTTTGTCTCGTTGGTATCGAATCCAAGCCCTTGCCGCGGCTGGGATTCGTTCCAGCAGACGGGCCCGAGCAGTGGACCTCGGGCACGCTCTTCCCGCAGTCCTCCAAGAAGATCGCTCGCGCCATCAATGCGGCGAGCAACAACCGACCGGTCGTAGTCCTGGCCAACCTCTCAGGGTTTGATGGCTCACCGGAGTCGATGCGCAGGCTGCAGCTTGAGTACGGCGCCGAGATCGGAAGGGCTGTAATCAACTTCAAAGGCCCATTCGTCTTTTGCGTGATCTCGCGTTATCACGGCGGCGCGTACGTGGTCTTCTCGCGCGGCCTGAATGAAAGTGTGGAAGTGGCTGCTTTGGAGGGAACCTATGCATCCGTCATCGGCGGCGCTCCAGCCGCCGCCGTGGTTTTCGCGGGAGAAGTCGAGGCCAGAGCCCGCAAAGATGCACGCCTGCAACCGCTGAATCAGGCGATGGCTCAAGCTGAAGGCGCGGAGAAAGGCCGCTTGCACGCCCAGTGGGAAGAACTTTTCAAAATCATACACTCGGAAAAGCTGGGCGAGCTTGCCGCAGAGTTTGACCGCGTGCACAGCGTGCAGCGGGCTCTCGACGTAGGCGCTCTCAATTACATTATTCCGCCCGCCAAGCTGCGGCCGTATCTCATTGATGCAGTCGAGCGCGGTATGGCAAGAGAAGAGGAATCGGAATCGCGAAAGTTGGGAATAACCGTAACCGAGGTGGCGGCGTAGGCTTAGCCAAGGTGACGCCGCCGCACTCGCGATGGCAGCGCCTTGTCAGTTCTTGCGGGCCAGACAGTGAAGGCGAGGTTTTCGACGGTTGTAACCTGTGACGGCATACGAAACCTGCGTCTCGCGCCTATTTGATCGGCCGCGAACCTGTGATGAGGATGTCCACGAGTCTCCTGGCGCTTTGTTGCCAGTCGGGGCCCGACGCCACCTGGGAGACGCCGATTAGCGCTCGGAGCAGATCGAATGGCTCCAGATCTCTACGAATGTCGCGGCTCTTGATTGCGCGCTTCACCAACGAATCAATTGCTCTCTGGATGTGACTGCGGGAACCTTCAAAGAGCTTCGAGGGCCCTCCTACGAGCGTATTTAGAGCGGGGCCGATGATCTGCTTGGTCGCGATGTAGTCGACGAAAAGTAACATCCATGCGCGCAACGCCTCGATGGGAGGAAGCCTTTCGGAAAACTTCTTCTCGGCTGCAGCCAGTTTTTCCACCTCAGTCCGATAGACGGCTTCGATCAGCGCATCGCGCGTAGGGAAGTGGCGATACAGAGTTCCCGCTCCGACGCCTGCCTCTCTAGCGATGTCGTCGAGGCTGGCATTCGCGCCGGATCGGGTAAACGCTTCCTTTGCAACCTCCAGGATGCGCTCGCGGTTGCGCTGCGCGTCGGTGCGCGGCTTTCGCGCGGCGATTTGTTGATTCTTGGGCGGCATAAAAAAAGTTGCAACCGGAGACAATCTCCGGTTATCTTATTTACTGATTCGGAGACACGCTCCGTTTTAGTCGGAACCGGGCGTCCTGTCAATAGCCGGTTCCGGGTTCGCTTCGAGAGGTGAACAAAATTATGAATCCACTCGCTCGTTACAAACCGTCAAGCAATTCCGAGCTCTCATTGCGCCGACCTCATGACGATGGCGGAGCGGGAGTTGTCGGCATTCTTCAACGCCGTCACACAGTTGATTCGGGTCAGAACAGGCGGAGCTCTCAGCGGACGATTGGTTGCACGAGCTGACCGAGATCGATGGTCTGCCCGTTTCAAATGCGCGAATGGCGACTGATCACGGCGAAGGTTTCGGCTCGGCTCGCCAGTCGAGTGAGCGCTTCGTCTCTGCCACCGTCCATCTCGTCTGAACCACAAATTGCTTAGGAGATAAAAATATGCGTGTTTTTGTTACAGGTGCTACAGGCTTCATTGGTACGGCAGTCGTCCGAGAACTGATCGACGCTGGTCATCAAGTGCTCGGCCTGGCGCGCTCAGATGCGGGCGCCAAATCTCTTATCGCGGCGGGAGCCGAGGTGCATCGCGGTTCGCTCGAAGATCTGGAAAGCCTTCGCAGCGGCGCAGCCGCTGCCGACGGAGTGATCCACACCGCTTTTATCCACGATTTCTCGAAACTATGGGCCTGCCGCCGAGGCAGATAGGCGCGCCATCGAGGCTCTCGGCACCGCGCTCGCGGGCTCTGATCGCCCGTTGATCGTCACTTCCGGGACCTTGCTCGCTCAACGCCAAGGCTCGCTCGCAACAGAAGAGGACGCGCCCAATCCCAGCTTCCCCGCGCAAGTTCGGAGGAGGCGGCGCTTGCGCGGCGGTCGCACGCGGAGTCCGCGCCTCTGTGCTGCGGCTTCCGCCATCGGTCCACGGCAACGGTGATCACGGCTTTGTGCCACGCTTGATCGGCATCGCACGTGAAAAGGGCATTTCCGCATTTATAGGCGACGGGCTCAATCGCTGGCCCGCGGTGCATAGGCTCGATGCTGCTCATCTCTACCGGCTGATGCTTGAGAAGAGTTCCGCCGGAGCACGGTATCACGGTGTGGCAGACGAGGGCGTACCGACTCGAGAGATTGCTGAGGCCATCGGCCGGGGCCTGAACCTACCGGTCGTTAGCAAATCTCGCGAGGAAGCAGCCGACCATTTTGGCTGGATCGCTCAGTTCTTTGGTATCGACGGCTCGGCCTCAAGCGCGCTGACGCAGGAACGGCTGGGATGGCGACCTGTTCAGCCTGGGCTGATTGCCGATCTGAATGCGGAGCATTACTTCGAACATGCTGCGGACGCCGTCCCTTTGCACGGCTGACGCGGACCGTATCCATAAACCGTCACATCGAACGTGTTAGTAAAAGGAGGTAGGAAATGACGAACATACCTGAGGCGACTCTATTTGGGGCAACTTCGACCACAGATGACGTTTTGTCCGGCGTGAATCTGAAGGGCAAACGGATCCTCATAACCGGCGTTTCAGCCGGCCTCGGCGTGGAAACGGCGCGCTCCCTGGCTGCCCACGGCGCTCGGGTTGTAGGGGCGGCGCGGGATCTGGACAAGGCCAAGGCTGCAAGCGAACAGGTGCGAAAAGACGCCATGGCCAATGGCGGAAACTTCGAACTGGTGGAACTCGACCTTGCCAACCTGAAAAGCGTGCGCGCCTGCGCCGATCGCTTGGTGGCGAAGGGCGAGCCGTTCGACGTGGTGATCGCGAATGCCGGAGTGATGGCCACACCGTTCGGCCACACAGCCGATGGCTTCGAAACGCAGTTCGGAACGAATCACCTGGGGCACTTTGTTCTGATCAACCGGATTGCGGCGCTTATTGGCGCTGGCCGCTCTGGCGGACGGCTGATCAATCTTTCTTCTTTGGGTCACCGCTATTCTAATGTCGACCTCGAGGATCCCAACTTTGAGCGCACTCGGTATGAGCCCTTCGCTGCCTATGGAAGATCTAAAACTGCGAACATCCTTTTTGCGGTTGCCTTCGACAAACGGCATCGGGAGTTGGGCGTACGTGCCGCCGCTGTGCATCCGGGAGTAATACACACCGAACTGGGTCGCTACGTGGACGCCAGCCAGATCGAAAAGATCATCGAACAGAGGAATCAGCAGCTCGCGGCCGAGGGCAAGGCGCCGTTCCGGTGGAAGACCATCCCGCAAGGAGCCGCAACTTCGGTATGGGCCGGTGTCGTTGCTCCTGCCGAAGAGATCGGCGGCAAATATTGCGAGGACTGCCACGTTAGCCGGATCGTGCCGGAGTCTGTACCTGTCGACTCCATAACTGAAGGTGTGCGCGCATACGCGCTCGATGCAAACAACGCCGAGGCGCTCTGGAAGAAGAGCGAGGAAATGGTGGGAGAATCTTTTTAGCTTTCCTCGGCACAAATACAAAATAACTATCAGGGGGTAGGAACGGAATGATTGAGCAGACTGATCTGGCCGGCAGCTTCACGCTGCCTGGCACGTCAATGACTGTGAACCGCATGGGTTACGGTGCCATGCAACTCGCAGGCCGAGATGGGAACAAGTTGGTGTGGGGGCCTCCGCGCGATATCGATGCGGCGATTGCTCTTCTGCGAGAGGCCGTCACGAGTGGCATGAACCACATCGATACGTCCGATTTTTATGGTCCCCATGTCACGAACCAGATCATACGAAAAGCGCTGCATCCCTATCCCGACGATCTGGTGATCGTCACCAAAGTCAGCGTCCGGCGCGGTGAGGATGGTTCATGGATTCCGGCCTACTCACGCGAAGAACTAACCGCAGCGGTTCACGACAATCTCCGCAATCTGGGACTGGATGTGCTCGATGTGGTCAACCTACGCAGTATGTTTAGCATCCATGAACCCGCCGAGGGATCGATCGAGGCCCCGCTGACAGTTCTGGCCGAGCTTCACCAAAAGGGTTTGGTGCGTCATATCGGGCTGAGCAATGTCACGCCCACGCAGATCGCGGAAGCCCGGCGGATTGTTCCGATCGTCTGCGTGCAGAACCAGTACAACCTCGCGTATCGAACCGATGATGCGTTCATTGCCGATCTTGCTCGTGACGGCATCGCTTACGTGCCGTTCTTTCCGCTCGGCGGGTTCACTCCCCTGCAGTCGACTACCTTGTCCGACGTCGCTGTGCGTCTCGACGCGACGCCCATGCAGGTTGCGCTAGCCTGGCTTCTCCAGCGGTCGCGCAATATCCTGGTGATTCCGGGAACATCTTCCATCGAGCATCTTCGCGAGAACCTCCGGTCTTCGATGCTTCAAATTCCTTCTGAAGTGATTGCCGATCTCGACGCCATCGGTGGAAATGCCCGGAATGCGAGGCACACATCGTAAAGGCTGGATGCGCTATTTCCAGAGAGTTGACACACTGATTCTGTTCTGATGTTTTCGTGGAGTTGCAGGGTTCTATCCTCTCGTTCGACGAAATAACCGCAGTGGGACCCTCTGGGGGAGCTAGGGTTCCTGCAGAATCTGCTGCTGGCGTGGGTCATCGAATAACCATGTTTCTTCAGCCTGCCCAGCGAAGTGGGCGCCGCTATGTTAATCCTGTGCCGACCAAGGTTGGTGGACCTTCAATCATGTTTAAGGTCGGACCACGGTTCTTTCTGAACGCTAAGGCACGCTCGCCACGGGGGCAGCTGGGACCGTTTCATACGGACGGGAGAATTTACAGCACCAGCCCGCGCTCAGGACTACGAATCACGTGGATGGGTCACGCCACGTCGATCATCGAGATCGATGGCGTCCGCGTCCTGATCGACCCGGTGTGGGATGAGCGCGCAGCGCCGATGAGTTGGATTGGGCCCAAGCGGTTTTTCCCGCCGCCTCTGGGCCTCCACGACCTTCCTGCCATCGACGCGGTAATTGTTTCACACGATCACTACGACCACTTGGGCGCAGGCTCCATACGCGCATTGGCGCAGTTGGCTGCGGTCGAGAGAGCGGAATGGATTGTGCCCCTCGGAGTCGGGGCCTGCTGCAGCGGTTCGGTGTGCCGGCAGTGCGTTGCCGGGAGCTGAACTGGATGGACAGCACGCGAGTGGGAGCGGTACAGGTAACGGCGCTGCCGGCACGGCATTTTTCGGGGCGCAGCCTGTTCGATCGCCTGGAGACGCTCTGGGCATCGTTTACATTGGCTGGGCCGCAACACTGTGTTTACTATGGAGCCGATTCCGGCGAGTGGGAAGGCTTCCGCGAAATCGGTGAACAATTTGGGCCGTTTGACCTAGCCATGCTCGAGATCGGCGCTTGGGATCCTTTGTGGGCGGATATTCATATGGGTCCGGAAGGTGCCGTGCGCAGCTTTCGTGCTCTAGGTGGCCATGGTCTGCTCATGCCGATTCATTGGGGACTATTCGATCTAGCTCTGCATCACTGGAGTCAGCCCATTGAGACGATCTGGCGGGTTGAAGGACTGGAGCTTTGGTCGCCGACGCCGGGCGTTCCTTCGGACGTGATCGCTGGTGAGGAACTGCGATCGGAGTGGTGGCGTTGAGGTCAAAGCCTCGCCGAGTTAGTCTACTTGAAGGTACTCCCGGGAGAATCGCAAGAAATGGCCTTAATTCTACAGTTCATTCTTTAAAACCGTACCAGAGAAAACCTTGCTTTCAACTCCTCAGGCCAGCTTTCGAGCCTCTTCCTCTGGAGTGTTCAGCAGCGCGCTAAACCGCGCCCCTAAGTCCCCCTCCGGTTTAGCCGTCGAAGCCAGCATGCGGAGGTCGTCAAATGACAGCAGGTCCGGAATCCGAGATGGTTGCGCCTCCGCGGTTGGAGGCGTGGATCTTTCCTGCGCCGCGGCCACGGCAATTGCAGTTCGCATCGGAACTTACGTGGTGCAACTAATTTGCATGTCGGCGTCGGAATACTGATTTTAGCCCACCATTTTATCCCACGAGCATAAGTGCTTAGGTCGCTTATGAATAAATGAGAGCAACCGCGAGCAAAACTCCGAAAGCCACTCCATGCTTCATCTCGGACCAGCCTAGGCTCCTGACATCCAGCGATTCCGGTTTTCGAAAGAACCATAGCGTTCCTCGAACGAGTGCGGGAACAAAAGCAACAATCACCAAAGCAGGGAGGACGCGCCAGAACGATGCCATGACCAAGAACGCGAAAAATACCGGCTGCGCCAGTAAGAAGAGCTTCCCCTGAGCAAATTTCTGAGAGAAAGTAGACGCCCGGGTGGAATGGATCCGCAGATGAACGAAATGAATCTGGTTGCCTGCGAAGATCCAGTTGGCCGCCCACAAAATGAAGGCACGCTCACTTAGCCGTCCGGTGCCGATGTAGTAAGCAGCCGGAGCAGTGCAGGTGAGGCCAATTGCGGCGACCAACTGAGCTGCCATTCGCGTTTTCCGGCCCAAGGTTCGGAGAACGGATTGAGCCAAAAACGCTAAGGCAGTCGCTCCGCCGAGAAAGAGCAATTGCAGGTTTTGTCCTTTCCACATCAGGCTGGTTAGACAAGCAATCGCGATGGCAGAGAAGAAAGCCGATGCAACAAACGCCGTTCGTCGTTCCGCTTTCGTGTTGGCCGTCAACGAACTGGTGCCAATCAGGCTTTCGAACGGTGTCCGCAACCAAAACAACGACAGTGCGGCAACGGTGAATAGGAGTAACGGCCAGATTCGACGCCCCGAAGCAAATCCTGCGACAACACCAGTGAACAGAGGAATAAGCAGCAGACCCCAGGAACCATGCTCACGAGGAATAACCAGGGCTCGCATGCGGGTCTGCTGAGCGACACGAAGTGGATCAGTTTTCGGGTTCATTTCTTTCCTACTTTAACTCTTGCCGCAACAGGTCAGTGCGCTTTTTCCATCGCAATCGCCCGCGGAAACAGAATGTTGTTTTCCAGGTGAATGTGCTGGTGCAGATCGGCTTCGAAATCCAGCAGCGCTTTGTAGAGCGTCTGGTAGCTGATACACGCGTCGCCCGGAGCCGTATAACCGTAGCTAGCCTCGCGCATGGCGCGCAATGCGTTGCCAGCGGAATCGTGCTCATGCTCCATGATTGACACGGGGTTTTGGACGCTGCCAAACGGTGGTGGCAGAACCGGCTCCTTCTGGATGACAGCCTCCTCCATCCTCACTATGTAGGGGAATAGAACAGTCTCCTCCTTCATCAGGTGTGTCGTCAGCTCCTGGACCAGGCTCTGAAAGCTTGTGCGGATCTTTTGCAATTCTGGATGGTTCTTCCCATGGACAGAGCAAACCTTATTTAGAAGAGAAACAAGGCGCACCATTTCCTCGCGCGTGTAGTTATGGTGAGTGTTCTTGATGTGTGCGATCAAATCGGCGAGGGGCTCGTTCTGCCAATTCCGGTCTTGCTGGGCGGCGTGAGCAGCTTCCTCAGCCATCTCCAGGGAATCAATCACCTGCTCGACCGAGAGATTCGATGCCCCGCAAGCATCTCCCAGCGACTTGTTGCCCCCACAGCAGTAGTCAATTCCCAGTTTTTCAAAGACTCTCGTGGCAATCGTATTCTCCAGCGCTAATTCACGGACGGTTTTTTCGGCGGTCATGCTCATTGCATTCTCCTCACGACCCAGCTCGATGCTTATAGGTCGCACTTGATGTTCTAAAGCTAGCGGAATGAAGGATGCCTGCCGATGACTTTTGTCACGAAGGACAAACTTGGATGAGACGAGTCACAGTCGGAGGAATCGTAAGAAGGACGAGCGCGCCAGGAGATTTATTCCGGTGAATCGGTTTCAGCTTCCAACGCTTTCAGATTAGAGATCGTCACTGTCCGCCCATCGATCTGAAGCATCCCCTCTGCCTGGAGGCGAGAAAGGTTCCGGGAAACGAGCTCGCGGACCGTGCCAATATGCGACGCCAATTCCTGATTGCTGGCGGGCAAGGTGATTTCCACGCCTGCGGCGGAACGTTTGCCTTCCTTCTGGGCGAGACGCAACAAGAACGAGGCCAGCCGGTGACGCACTGTGGTAAACGAAAGTTCTTCGATGATCCCGACCAGTCGGCGCAAGCGAGAGCCGACTACCCGTAAGACCTTCAACGCAACCTGAGGATGGGCGAGACACAATGCCTGAAAATCTTGTTTGCTGATAAAGAGCAGCGTGGCTTCGTCGATCACAGTTACAGACGCGGGGTAGTTCCCACCATCGAACACGGGAAGTTCGGCGATGGAACTACCCGGCCCATCGATGCTGAGCACCTGTTCGCGCCCATTGGCTGAACTCTTGAAGATTCGCACGTGGCCGGACTCGACGACGTAAAGTCCGGAACAAGGATCGCCTTCGCCGAACACGCTCTGACCAGCGGAATAGCTGCGCGGCACCGCACGTTGCGCCAGAAAACTCAGTTCGCCTTCCGACAGCCCGGAGAAAATCTGGACTTTCGCGAGTATTTGCGCGGGTTTAGACGCGGATTCTGGCACGAAGGCTATTGTACCGGAGCACGATACGCCAACATGCGCTGCGTCCTTCTCTGAGGTCTCTACAAATCTGGTGTGACATAAGTCACTGTACCCGGGTTGCCGCTCTCTTATTCTTGCAAATGGGGAATTGAGCTGAGCCTGATGAGAACCAAGAGCGAGCCGAAACGCAGAAGCCCGCGCGCAAGAGACTGATCCGGCGAGATGATCGCGACTACTCGCAAGCGCTGCGTGTTACCGTCCAGATCCTCTTCGCCGCTTTGAATGTGTGGATTGGCGTGCGGTTTTATCTTTGGGTGCGCTGGGCAGAAACCGGCGGCCGAACACTCGAAGTTTCCCGGCCCGCCGGAGTTGAAGGCTGGCTGCCAATTGAAGGACTCATGCAGTTGAAGTACTTCCTGGTCACCGGGAAAGTGCTGCATGTGCATGCGGCTGGTTTCTTCCTCTTCACCTCGTTCCTGCTTATTTCGTTCGTCTTCCGCAAGGCGTTTTGCAGTTGGATGTGCCCGGTCGGTACCGTCTCGGAATACCTTTGGAAGTTGGGCCGCTCGGTTTTTGGCCACAATTTTAAATTGCCGAGCTGGGCCGATCTACCGCTTCGTTCGCTGAAGTACCTTGTGTTGAGTTTCTTCGCCTACGCCGTTATCGGCATGTCGGCAGCTTCCATCGCCGAATTTCTCAATAGCCCCTATGCGCTCATCGTCGACGTGCGCATGCTCAACTTCATCCGTTACATTGGCGGCACGGCCGCCTGGGTCGTCTTAGGGCTGGTAATTGCTTCGATTTTCGTGCAGAACTTTTGGTGCCGTTATCTTTGCCCTTACGGAGCGTTCCTCGGACTAGTCTCCTTGCTCAGTCCGATGAGGATCACCCGTAACGCCAGCACCTGTATTGATTGTGCCAAGTGCGCGAAGGTGTGTCCCTCCGCGTTGATGGTTGACAATCTGTTGCAAATCCGTTCCGCCGAATGCACCGGATGTTTGGAGTGTGTAGCGGTTTGTCCAGCCAAAAAGACGCTGGCCATGAGCGTGCCATCGGTTGCGCGAAACCGCCGTGCAATTCCAGCATGGAGCATGGCCGCGGGAATCGCAATTTTGTTTCTTGGCATGGCTGGCTACGCGAAGGCTACGGGTCAGTGGAACACGAAACTACCCAAGCAGATCTATTTCCAACTCGTACCGAATGCCAGAACGCAGGAACATCCCACGCCTGAAGCCCAGTAACGAGGATGTCTCTTGGACCGGGATTCGTAGGCACGTAGCTGCCAGAGCGCAATCAGACCGAGAACCATCAGATTTTGGAACCAGGGTCTCTGTTAGCAGTAGCTGGTGAATGCGAAATCCGTCGCGCAACCCAAGTTTCGCTCGAAGTGAATCGAGATTTTCAGAGAGCGACTTATTTCTCCTGCAGCGACTCCAAGTACCGATTCAGGTTTGCAATCCGCAACTGCACTTGCTCTTCGTGGCCCTGGCTCATCTTCCAGAACACTGGTCCCCAGACCGGCATTTCCTGGTCCCCATGCGCCATCAGGTTCGCTTTACCGCCAAGCACGCTGGCCACATGATCGGAGGGATACTTTCCTCCATTGCGTTTGGCTAGCGTGGTCAGGTCGGCGGGCGGCTGTTTGAGAGCGGCGGCCGCCGGACCGTCGCCCTTACCATTCTTGCCGTGGCAAGACGCGCAGTAACTTATAAACATTTCCTTGCCCGAAGAGGGCGATGTCGTTGCGGCAGCCTCGTGCTTAACGGTGGGCTTTGCCTCCTGCGCCAAGGAAATCATTGTGCACGCGATCACCATTGCGACCACGCAAATCGAATAGCGAAGTCTCATGACTTCCTCCTGTAAGCTCGGCCAGCCGTCCGCCGCCAGGCCGGGCGGTTTGTTTCGGACCAGCCCATTATCCTCAAAATATGCCCTCAAAACGAGAACCTCAAGGAGAACTGCAGCTGTCGTGCATTAAGCATCGTCCGCGGCAAACCGAAGTTAGAATCCGGCAAGGTTGGGATAAACAGACCTGTACCGATTGGGGTGGGGGCCACACTTCCGCCGGGAACCGCGGTACCGCCGAAGGGGCAAGCGGTGGATCCTGACTGCGCTTGAATCGCCCGACTAATGGCATCCTTGTAATGGCGCGGAATGGCCGGAGTCGCCCCGCAAAATACAGGCGAGCCATACACTGAAGTTACCTCATCCACGTTCGGACGGTTGAGGACGTTGAACGCATCGAAGGCTAGCTCCATCTGCGTGCGGTCCGAGAGATGGACCATCCGCGCAACCCGGAGGTCCCAATCATATTCTGGATCGCCGATGTAGGTATTCCTCGGGATCATGGTTTGGCAGTTCTGGACTGCTGGGCAGCTGTCGAAGACCGGCGCTCCGCCGACACGATCCGTAGACCCACCGGCGACATCGTTCAGCGTGTTCGATCCGTAGAAAATCGTGAAAGGCCGCCCGGATTCCAGGGTGACGATGCTGCTGAGCTGAAAATTCCGCCACGGCCCAGTGTTGGGAGCAAGAGCCGTGAAGTTCATTACCAACCGATGGCGAACGTCTTGATTGGAGTTTGATCGCTCTGAGGCATAGTCGAACTGGTCTGGCGGCAGGTTGATAAACGTGGTGAAGTTACCGTTATCAATCGCATGCGAATAGGTATAGTTCGCAGTCAGATTGAAATTCTTTCTTCGTTCGAGTACGGTCAGCGTCCCACCGTGGTAGACGGCATTAGCGACGCCATTGTTGTAGTCGTCCAGTCCATTGCTCAGGGTTTGCAAGCCTGAGCCCACAGCGCCGCCAAAAAAGGGGCCCAAGCCGGCCAGCGCGCCGGTGCCGAGCGTCGGCGTGCCGGTACACGGCGAGAGTGTCCCATTCGCGTTAAGTATTCCCGGTACCCATTCCGGAGGGCCTCCAGGACCGAGCGTTAACGGGTCGGTGGGCGGGGCCGACTTGGTCGTGCCTGCCGGACAGGGTATGTTGATGTTATTTCCGCGGACCAGTTTGTGCGCCTCAACGAACAGGTAACTAAGATTGATCGCCAGGCCTCCGCGAAATTGGCGATCGACCTCAAGGCTAGCTTGCTCGGCATAGGGAGTCCGGGCGTTGTGGTCCATTCCTCCCTCACCAAGGCCGCACTGGCCGGTCAAAACGCAAGTCCCAGCCATAGTAATTCCACCAGGGAAGTCCGCACTGTAGGATCCCGTCTGAATAACGCTGGCCGCCAAACCTGCTGCGTTCTGACTCGCCGGATATCCAAACAATTGGTAGCCTTGGTTCGCCTGCCCCAGATTGGACATGATGTTGGGGTATTGCTGGGGCAGGACTCCCATACTGGAGCACAGGCTGGCGATGGCTGTAGGCGCGTGATTGCCGCATTCGTAGCCCGCGACGATCTTCTGCGTGTTTGGAACAAAGAAGAAGGTCAGGTTTTGACGGTCAAAGAAAATCCCGAATCCGCCGCGAATTACGGTCTTTGAGTCGGGAGAATAGGCGAGGCCAATGCGGGGCTGAAATCCGTTGTAGTCGGGGTTCACATACTGCGCCAACCCCGATTCGACATCCCACCGCAAGCCGAAATTAAATGTGAAGTTGGGAGAGATGCGCCATTCATCCTGGGCAAAACCGCCCCAGTATCCGTGATCAATCAGCCGGTTGTACCGGTCGATGAACGATGGCGGATAGGAACCTGCCCAGGACGAATTTGGGAAGCCCGCTCCGTTGAGCGGATTGGCCGACGTGACGGTCGGCGAGCAGGCAAGAGTGGGCGCGGTGGCCACGCAAACGTTGGGATCGGTCGGTAAGGGTACGCCGAGATAGGTAAATACGACGCCATTATCTCCGGGTACCGCACAATCGCTGGCAGAGGCAGTCAGTCCAGTTCCCGCAGTCGGATAGGCTCCGCTTCCTGCCAGTCCGTTGAAGTACTCGGCGAAATTCGCGAGGCAGGGCACGCCCGGCACGAGCATGCGAACGGGGGTAAAACCGGGATAAGTTTCCAGGCTCGACAAATAATTGCCGTCGACACCGAACTTCATAATGTGGTTACCCTTGACCCAGGACAGGGACTCGGAAAGCTGGCCGCGCGTCTCAAAAAGACGGTCGTTGGTGCCGAAGTTATGGCCTAATTCGAGATCGTTGAGAATGCTGAAGTCCGGTTGCCCGGTGGCGCCGTAGAACTGGTAATGGCGCCGGGCGAACTGTGCCAGGACGGTGTTGACAAGGTTGGGCGACAGCACCGAATTCACGGTGGCGACGATCGCCTGGTCGCGAACGAAGAGGTTCCGGCCGCCGCTGGGAACACCGACTCCACCGCCGTCGAGCGTGTTACCCACCAGTTCGTTGAGCGCCCGGATGTCTTCGGCGTTGTAGCGAATTGCCAGGCGGTTATTCTGCGTGAGCTGATGGTCGAGCCGGGCAAAACCAAAATCGTCATTCCCGGTTTTCAGGAAGCCATTAAGGTAGCCGAAAGCTTGGGCTTGACTGATATTCGCGGGGTTACCCGCAAAATTCGGAAAGCATGTTGCGAGGGCGCCAGTGCAGCCTTCGGGAGCGAGTCCCATGAGCGCCTTCGCCTGGTCGATCAGCAAAATATTGTTTACGAGATCGGGTGGATAGACGGGCGATTGGGCGCTCCGCTTGCCTTCGTAATTCATGAAGAAGAAAGTCTTGTTCTTGACGATGGGTCCGCCCAAGGCGGCGCCGAACTGGTTCTGGCGCAATTCGTGCGGCAAGGGCGCGGGTTGGAGGAGCGAGCGCGCGTCGGTCGCGCTGTTCTGGAAATATTCGTAGAGCGTGCCGTGGAGGTCGTTCGTACCGGACTTGGTGACGATGTTGACGATACCGCCGACCGCCCGCCCGTATTCCGCGCCAAAGCTGTTGTTCACCACGCGGAATTCCTGCACCGAGTCTTGCGGGGGCGTTGCTCGTTGAATGCCGCTGGCCGCATTGACAAAATCTGCCCCGTCCACAGTAATCTCATTGCTGAACGAGCGCATGCCGCCGAACGAGATCTGCGTGACTTCGAATTCCGTGAAGGTTGTGCCCAGGCTGGTGCGACTGGTGGAAACCCCGGGAGTCAGGAGAGCAAAGTCAGTAAACACGCGGCTGCTGGTCGGGAGCGATTCCACCTGCTCCGGGGCCACGACCTGGCTGATTTCGCTTCTTGTCGGTTCAATGGTCGGGGCTTCCGTTGTGACCACGACTGTCTCGCCCTTGGCGGCGACCTGCAGGGCTACATTGACGGTCGCCAACTGCCCGACCGTCAGCGCAATTCCCGTCTGCGTGTAGTTGGCGAACCCGGGGGCAGATGCACGCAGCTCATAAGTACCGGGACGCATATTCGCGATGGCGTACAAGCCGCTGGCATTCGACGTTGCCTTGTATGCCGTGTCGGTTGCGGCGTTGCGCGCGATAATGGAAGCCCCGACGACAACGCTCCCGCTCGGATCCGTGACCGTTCCATTCAATTGGGCGTTTTCAATTCCCTGGGCAAATGCTCGATGGGCGACACAGGAGAGAACGGCAAAGGCAAGCAGGACCCACACAACTGTCGAAAAGCGTTTCATCAGCGCCTCCTAAGCGAAGACGTACGACATGTGGAAGGGCGTGGCCCCCATGTGCTCTGACTTTTTGTGAGATCCCCACCCAACTGCCGCAAAGGTGTTTATCACCTAAATTGTTCGATTGTCAACTTAAAAAATGTATACGTTTCCGCTATTCGTGGGCACATATTTGTAACCGCAACAGAAGAATGTATGCATCGCGCCCATAGAAGCCATGATGCGATTCGGTGACGCACTCGCTCGGTAAGCGTGACGTTAACGAGGAATATCGAGGGTTCGGCCGGAACGATTCGTTGATATCGTTCTTAAGAGGTCGAGATTAGTGAGAGCAGGTCCGTCAGATGATGTAATACCCGGCGTGGGCTCCGGCTCAACGGCTGCTTAGCCCAGTGCCGGGCATCGGAAATGCCGGTTGTGACTCCGAAACCGACCGCACGTCCGCGGCGAGCCATAATCATTTCCACCAGCGGATCATCGCCAACCACGCCAACCCTGCGCATGGGCACTCCGAGTCTGCGAGCTACCAGCCGTAAAGCATGGAGCGAAGGTTTGCCGGTTAGCACCATGGGCGCACGAGTGATCTTGCGCACGGCGGCAGTAATGGCGTGCGAATGCCCTAATGTCTTGCCGTTCGCGGTGGCGAAGAAGGGCACATCCGACGCGACATACAGCTCGGCCCCATTCCAAATTGCCTTGACGGCAGTCTCGATATCCTTCATCCCGCAATCCGGGTGCCAGCCGATGAAGACCGCCTGCGCTTGCTCGGCTCCTTCTTGCCCGGTGAATAGAGTGTCAATTCCAGCCTCTCTCAGTGCATGTCCCACACCGAAAGTGCCTAACACGAGGGCGCGCTTAATCCCGCGGCGGGGCATCAGGTCGGCCGCTACAGTAGAGGGAGTAAGTAGAGCATCGTCAGGAATGGGCAAGCCGAGAGCGCGCAGCTTTGGCGCCTGCTCGGCAGGCGGATAGGCGGTGCCATTTGTAAGTACAACAAATGGCATTCCCCGTGCCCTCAGCTTCGTCAATACTTCTACTGCGCCGGGCAGCAATTGGTAGCCACTTAGAGAATGGTTGCTTAGGACGAGCGTGCCGTCGAGGTCAAACATGAAGCCCTCGACCGGACCGAGCGATTCGCGGCTCCCGTCACGAGATGCTTTCATGCTCCTACGTCTCCTGCGCTTAACTCAAGACTGAAACCCGCCTTCTTCACCGAGATATATGCGATGTCGCGGCGGGCGGCGAGTTGGCGGATCAGGTGCTTCACCGGAACTATCTCGGGATAGTACGTACGCGTCGCGACGCCCATTGGTTTCATCGCGTCAACCTGGTTCGCCGGCATCGTGGCTCGAAGCAGAAACTCCTCATCGCTGAGGTCCGGTCCAATTCTTTTACGCAGTTCGGGCAGCGGCGGCATGCAGGGCTCGTTCCGCAGTTCTCGGGCTCGCGGCAGTGAGTCGATGCGATCCATCACTTCGGGCGCGATCGGAATGTTGGGCCGGCCGAATTTTCCGAACGCGTAGCGGATCACTTCGTCGGGAATCACCGCATAGCGCTGCTTGTGGGCTACATTCATGACGGCCTGAGTCAGCACGATCTGCGAGAAGGGTGTCATCACGATGGGCCAGCCGAGTTCTTGGCGCACACGGCCGATTTCATCGATCACCGCATGCTCCAAGTGTGACAACCTGCTTTCCGCGAGATGACGGCGCATGGTGCCGATCATTCCGCCCGGCAGTTGATGGCGAAGATAGCCGGCATCAAAAGGCTGGGGCTGCCCCGCCGGCAACCCTTCCGCTTCCGCAAGGCGAGTGAAGTACCGGCCTACTTCGGCGAGAGCTTCGTCGTCGATATCAACCTGATGACCGAGATCGCGGAGATTGGATACCACTCGTTCAGACGGCGGATTGGAAATTCCGTCGGCAGCTGCACCCGAGGCGCAGTGCACCGCGCTGACCCCCCATTGCGGCGCATCCATGTAGACCAACTCCCCGAGACCGATGGTGCAATGAGAGTGCAGCTCGAGCGGCTTGTCGCCGATCACATCCATGATGGCAGGGATCAGCGTCTGGGCGCGGAGTGGAGTGAGAAGACCTCCGGGATCTTTGATGTAGAGAGCGTCCACGTCACGACTGGCGACCAGCTTGCGAGCGCAACTGACGTAGTGTGCGTCGTCGTGGATGGGGCTCAGCGTGAAGACGAGCGCGGCCACAACATATTCGCCGCCAGCCGCTTTTACCATGCGCGCGCACGCGACATTCGAATCAGCGTCGTTCATCGGGTCGGCAAGCGAAAAGCGCCGAATGCCATTCTTTGCAACGGTCTTGAAGGCCAATGCCATGAATTCGGGGCTCGCCGTCTCCCACGAGATAAATCGAAACCCGGTGGAGAGAAACTGTAGGGGCGTTTTCGGCATCGCTTCCGCCATCAGACGGATTCGTTCCCAGGGATTCTCCTGCTTGTAGCGGACGGCAACGCCCATGTGAGTGGAAGTGGTGAAGTCGATGGCCTTGAAGCCAGCGCGATCCATCGCGGGCGCGATGCTCAAAGTTTTCGCGGTGTCGACTCCGAGCGCGGCCCAGAGGCTTTGATTGCCGTCGCGCAACAACGTCTCAACGAGCTGAATATTCGCCATGCTCACGACCTTGCCATTAACTCGGGACGCACGCGCAGCAGAATCTCGCCATACTCGACTGCCGCTCCATTCTCGGACAATATCTCGACCACTACGCCGTTCACGCCCGCCTGCACCGTATTCATCAGCTTCATGACCTCGATGATGCCGATCACCGTATCCTCTTCGACACGCGAGCCCACTTCTACGAAGGGCGGTTCGCCGGGTTTGGGTGCGCGGTAAAAGAATCCGAGCAGCGGAGAAGGAACTTCACAGAGGCCCGGTTCTGACGGCGGCTTGTATTTTTTCGCCAGCCGCGGCGGCGCTGTCCCAGACGATGGCGCGGTCTGCATCGGCGCCCACGTGCCGTCTGGACCTGGTCGTGTGGATTTGGCCGAACTGCGCTGCAGGTGCAGCTTCATGCCGTCGATCTCAAGCGACAAGTTGTCGAAGCTCGAGTCTTCAAGCAACCGCATGATCTCGGCCACATCCTTGGCCGTCAGACTCATCTGCGGCCTCCGAAGATGTTCATCACATGCGTATGTGGATCCTGCATAGGTCTGGCGACCGGCATTGCGTCTTTGGCGGACCACACCGTCTCGGGCCGGCTCTGCAGCAGAAGAATTTTTCCGTTACGGGCGATGGCCCATTCAATATCTTGCGGGCGCCCGTAATGGCGCTCGACCTTACGGCCGATGTCTCGGAGCGCCGCTAATTCATCGTCGTTAACGCTGGGCATACGGCGCATCTCCTCGGGCGTTTCAACCTCATCAACGCCACCGTTTGGCGAGGGCAGATGCTGGACGTGCTTGTCGGAGATGTCGCGCACGGAGATCTCGCCGGTAATCTTGGCGATGACGAATCGGTCGGGCGTCACCTCGCCACTGACTACTGCCGAGCCCAGCCCCCAAGCCGCCTCGATGGTGATCACCGAGCGGTCGCCGGTTAGCGGGCTGCGGGTGAACATCACCCCCGCGGTGCGGGCGTCGACCATCTGTTGCACAACGACAGCCATGGCCACTCCGGCCTCCCGCATTCCATGTTTGCGACGATAGGCGATGGAGGCGACCGAGTAGAGACTTGCCCAGCAGGAGCGCACATATTTCAACGTTGCGTGTGCGCCGATGACCCACAAATAGGTGTCCTGCAGGCCGGCAAAGCTGGCGTCCTCGGCATCCTCAGTGGTTGCGGAGGAGCGCACAGCTAGCGGCCAGTCTAGTCGATCGCCGCAAAGCCCGGCATGCGCCTGGAGAATTTCCGATTGCAAATCTCGCGGCAAGGCTCCATTTTCGAAGCGCGCGCGCACTCGTTGGGAAAGAGCGGCGATCGCGTCGAGTTCATCCTCGCACATTGACTCGGCATGCAGTGACTCGACGCGCGAACGGATCGGCTCTTCCAATTCGAGCGCGGCAAGAAAGCGTTCGAAGCCGCCGGTGCGCACCACGAACCCCGGTGGCACGGCGATTCCAGCGCGCGTGAGTTCGCCCAAAGACCCGCCCTTGCCGCCGACTGCGACACGATCGTGCAGTGTAATATCAGCGAGCGAGCTGATGTTTTCCGATGACCGCATGGCAACCTACGTACTTCGAATTGGAACTGGAACTGGGAAAGACTGAAAGCTGACAGCCTATTCGAGAATCGTTACTACACCTCGCCCTCCATCCACGCGGATGCGCTGACCGTCTTTGATTTTTTGCGTGGCTGTACCCGTCCCCACCACCGCAGGCAGGCCGAATTCGCGAGCCACAATGGCGGCGTGGCTCATCGAACCTCCAATGTCCGACACGGCGGCGGCGATCTTCTGGAAGATCGGCGCCCAGGTGGGATTGGTAATTTGACAAACCAGTATGTCACCCTTGCGCAGGCGGCCGATCTCGTCGACTGACTTTACAACCCGGGCCACGCCCTCAGCTACGCCTCTGGAAGCGGCAAAACCCTTGATCTCGTTCGAATCGGGCTGATCGCCTGCCGTCAGCCACGCGTCCAGACTCTCGCGGGTGATCCCCCAGAGCATTACGATGGCCGGATCGTCGATGACATCGGGAACCGGCCCGAGCGCCGGCGCAGTATCGTGCTTCGTCCATTCGGCAATCGCCGCCTTTCGCTCTTCGACGAGGGCGGGCCAGCGCGAGGGGCCACGCGGGGGCGAACCGTTCGACCATGACGTCATCACATCGACGATGGCCGCTTCCACTTCGAAGTGAGTGAGATGGAAAACGTCCTCCGTATCAGGGAAGAAACCATACGTGCAGAGCAGCGCGCCGAACTCTTTGATCTTGTTAAAGAACAGATTCGTGTACCAGTGTTCGCAATAGAACTTGTGTCCCTCGACGTAAGGGAAGACGCGATGCGCCAGCCCGATCATCTGATCGTAGGCAGCGCGGTCCTCGTCTGTATTCAGAAGTTCGCGATAATCCTCGATCAGCTGCTTGCGCTCCGCCATCAGTTTCTCGATGGGCCGTTCGATCCGCTGGCCTGCCTTTGCGTTGGCGATGTATCCCGGCAGGGCGGCGAACGGCATCGACAGATCGTCGTTCCATGATCTGTGATAGTGATAAAACCCGTCACCGACGTTGATGTTGAACCAGGGGTCGCGCGAAACCGCGAGCTCTTCCAACCAGGCCTTGCCTGGATCGCCGAATTGCTCCAGAGACTTGATGATTGCGTTTGGGGAGCAGCCCTCCCGTATCTTGTCATCGACGCCGAGTTCGATGGCGCGTTTCGCAAGGCGTCTGAGTTCGTCGTCTGGGCGGAAGATTTCAGCCTGCATGCCCGCCACCATCCGGGCCACCGTCTGATCGCTGATCTCCGGAAATGCTTTCTTGCAGAAGTCGAAGAAGGTCAGATAGGCGCCATAGCCGAGCAGGAGAAATTCGAAATGGTACTGCCACATCCGGTAATAGCCTTCGAGCGTTTTCTGATACGTGTCGAGCAGGTAATGGTTGGACGCGACGCCACGGCCGGCATGGACATGCTCAAGAGGCTCGAACTCGGGGATTTCAACCTTCCGCAGTTTCTCCGCATCCCGGATCAGCGCCATGATTTTGTCTTTCCAATGCGCGAACAGCCGTTCCCAGTTGGCGTAGTAGTAAAAGGCGCGCTGCTTGAACTCTTCTGTGCGGCGGGCAATCTCGGCCGGGTCGGTCACCGCATTTCCGCCGATGTAGATGCGGCCGTTGATGATTCGGTAGTCGATACCGAGGGTTGTCGGCAGGCAATGCACTCGCGTGTTGGCTGCGCCCAAGGCACAATATGCGGCCTCGGCGGTGATCGTGTCGAAGAGGCACATCGGCGCCGGGAAATGCATGGAGTTGTAGAACCAGAAGCGCTCGTCGTCTTCCGGAGTGAATTGCATGTAGTAGGGGTAAGCAGCCTGGGTTCGTTCGGTTCCCGCGATCACTTCGAGCGAGCTCGGAAGCGGAAAGCGCTTGGGTTTGACCGTTGTGCTCATGTACGTCCCCCCATGGGCCGTCTCAATCTACACCTTTTGGGCCAACGTGTAGTCGCTATATTTTTGCGTCCTCACGCGTCCTCACGATGGATGCGAACAACCCGATCATCTGTTTCCCCAAAAAGGATATCGAGCAGTTCAGGGCGGTTCCGCTGCAACCCACGACTGTTCACTGTACCTTTTTCCGTCAACTCTCCCGCCGCGCTGGAAGGTGGGACTTCAACCAATAATGCCGCGACAATACGGTTGGAACTACCGGTTCCAGTGGCGGCCAGTTCCGTCAATCGTTCGAGCAAAATCGCCCGTAGTGCCTTGTTTGAGGCCGTCTGTACCGGTGTTGCATCGCGATCCAGACCGGCGACCTCAGCGCATACCTCCCAGTCGGGAAAGATGAGCATACGCACATCCTCGCGGTCGGCACCCACGATCACAACTTCGTTCGCCAGCGGTCGCAGCGCATCGAGCGCGGTCAACCGCAGCTTGCCGGCGCTCACGCGCGTGCCCGATGTCAGCTTGAAATCTTCACTGATTCTGCCATCAAAGCGCAAACCCGCTCGCGGTCGTTGCGGATCGATGAAACTGAGAAGATCGCCCGAGCGGAAGAAGCCATCTTCATCGAAAGCCGATTCGGTGGCCGCTCGATCCCGCCAATAACCGGGAGTGATATTCGGGCCACGATACCAAGCCTCAAAGCTGTCGTCATGCGGCACGAGCTTAAGGTCCATTCCTGCCACCGGAATCCCAACTACTCCTGGCCCGGTTGCGTACAGATTGCCAAACAGAGCGACGGGGCTTGTCTCGGTCATGCCGAGGCCACTGACGATCAAAATTTTCTGACCGACGGATTTCACCGTCAGTTGTTCCAGGGCGTTCCAGGTTGACGGTTGCATCGATGCCGCTGCATACCACAGAAATTTGATCCGTCGGAAGAAGTTTTCACAAAATATCGGGTCGGCTTCAAGGTGGGGGATTAACAGTTCAAAGCCCTTGGGCACATTGAAGTAAATCGTGGGCGATATCCGGCGCAACAACTTCAAACTCTCAGCGAACAGCGCCGGAGTCGGTTTGCCCGGGTCGATGTAGAGCGTGCCCCCGTTGTGCAGCACAATGCTGAAATTGCTGTTACCGCCAGCCGTGTGATTCCACGGAGCCCAATCCACCATCACGGGAGGTTCATCCGCGAGGATCGGGGCCACTTGCCGCTTCATCTGTGCATTGGCGCAAAGCATGCCGTGTGTGTTGATCACTGCCTTCGGAATTCCAGTCGAACCGGAAGTAAACAAGTACTTCGCGACTGTTTCTCTGCCGACTCGCGCCGCCGCTGCCATCACGGCATCCCGCCGGCTGCCGTCGCCACGGAGCGATGCCAAATTAATAACGTCCGATGACGGCGGGACATTTCGGAGAGCAACAACGGGAATCGTTGTCCCGAGCGTCTTTTCAATTGCGTCGCGATAAAGTTCTCCGTCGTCCACCACCACCATGCCGGGGGTCAACAGACGAAAGCTGTGCGACAGCTTGAGATAGTCGATGGTTTGAAGCGCATAAGCAGGTGCGATCGGAGCGAAGGGGATTCCGACATACACCGCAGCTAGAATCATCAACGCATAGTCGATGCTGTTGGGGGCGAGTATTGCGATTGGCCGCTCGGGGCCGAGGTCATAACGGAGCAAGCCCTCGGCCAGAGCCAGCGCCGCCTCGCGGGCTTCGCGGTAACAGATGGTCCGCTCACCATCCTTCGTCTGCTCAATGATAAAGGCACGATTGGGGGCCTGCACCGCCCAGCGGTCCAGCCAATCGCCGATCCGGAGGTCGTAATCCGCCAGCGGTTCGACTGATCGCATCAGGTAAATTCCATCGGCTTGGCGGATCAGTTCGAACGTCCGGAGAGAAGAAACGTACTGGCCTCAAAGGCGCATTCACGAGGGTTACCGGGTCGTTGAGTATACTCAATGAGGAAGCCTAATCGATGTAATTCCGCGCCGCAAGCGCGGTGCTGGACTAAGGAATGAATTCTAAAGAAAAGCCTTTCTTCCGCACAAATCAGCGAGAGCTAACGATGAAACGGCGGCCTAGTTCATCATCAAAAGCCAAAAATAGAGGCGGCGAATCATCGAACGATGTTTACGACCAGCCGGGACACTTGATTCGCCGTGCTCAACAAATCGCCGTATCGATGTTCTACTCAACTGTGGGTTACGAATTGACTCCCGTGCAATATGGAGTGTTGCGAATCCTTCAGGATTATCCCGGAATTGACCAGGTCACGCTGGCTCGGCTCTGTGCCCTCGACACCTCGACCGCGGCGAATTTGGCAATGCGTCTGGAGCAGAGCGGGTTCGTGAAGCGAGTGGTGCCGGCCAGGAGCAAGCGTTTTCGCGTGCTTCGAATCACGCCACAAGGGGCCGCCCTATTGAAAAAACTTCTTCCGTCGGGCCGTCTGTTGAGCCGGCGCTTGCTGCAGGCCCTCGATAAGAAGGAACAGAAAATCTTTCTTCGTCTCCTCAAGAAATTCGTGCATTTAAACAACGACGAAAGCCGCGCTCCGCTGGACCGGGCATTCACCGAGACGCGGAACAACAATAGAAACTCCGGCGCATCCCAACTGAATCATTCTGCCAGTTGACTCTCTGAATCGCCCCCGAACTTTTTTTTCACCTCGTCCGGAATCGAACGCGCCTCGAATTTGTCGGCTTCGTTATTAGGGTGCGCGACCCAGACCCGTGTCTCGAAGCACTCAATCGCCATCGCGTCGTCTTTCATCAACCGGTGGCGAACGACAAAGCTGCTCTTCCCCCACTTTGATACTTCGGATTCGACGACGACGTCGTCCCCAAACCGCGAGGAAATCATGAAGCGCGCTTTCATATCTACGATAGGAATGCCGGCGATTCCGTAGGTCTTCAACATATCGCGTTTGAAAAGGCCGGCGCGTTCGAACAGTGCCCGGGTGCAGGCGTCAAAGAACTCGAAATAGCGCGGGAAATAGACGATCCCGGCGGGATCGCAATCTCCCCATTCGATGCGTATGGTTTGTCGATTCGTTAGCATGGATGGCAAAGATGGAATTATATGATTAACCAAATCATTAAGGAGGTCAGATGGCAAGATTCGTCCTGGTGCATGGTGCTTTTTGCGGTGCTTGGATCTGGGGGCCACTGATAGAACGATTGCGGACGAAAGGCCACTCAGTAGAGGCCCTCGATTTGCCCGGGTTGGGCGAGGATCAGACGCCAGTAGGCGAAATTACGTTGGATGCGTGCGCAGACCGATTGTGTGAGGTGCTCGCATCTCGTCCCGAGCCGGCCATCGTCGTCGGCCACAGCATGGGCGGAATCATTGCCACACACGCAGCGGCGCGCTGCCGCGAGCGGATTGCGGCACTCGTCTACGTAACCGCCTTCTTGCCCAAGGACGGACAGAGTCTTCTTGACTTGACGAAGCTTCCAGAGGGAGCGGGCGATCAGGTGCAGGCGAACATCGTGATCGAAGGAGAGCCTCCCGTTGCCGCCATGCCCGCCCCTGCCTCGCGTCACGCTTTGTACGAGTGCTGTGCGGAGGATGTTGCTGCCTGGGCCATCCAACGGCAGCGTCCGCAACCGGTCGCGCCATTCACTACACCTGTATCCGTACCGCCAGGAGCCCTCGACAATATCAGCCGATACTACGTCGTGTGCACATTGGACCGAGCTATGAGTCCGGCTTTACAGCGCCGGATGATCGCCGAGAATCCATGTGCAGAGGTCGTTGAGCTGAGCACAGATCACACACCGCAGTTGTCGATGACAGAGGAACTGGCCAAGGCGCTTCACGGTTTCGCGGAACGCTCATCAGTCCTGCGCGGAAGCTAGCGACCACCAGGCTGCTGGGATACCAGAGCCCGATCCCATTGGTCGAAGTTTGAGTTGGCAGCGGCCAGTCGCTCAATGAGCCCTGCCGGCCGCCAATAATGGCCGAGATTTTCGTGATAGTGACGGATGCGCCTGGCAACATAGCCAAGATCCAGCGTGTCTGCATAAAACATTGGCCCTCCCAGGTGGCGCGGGAAGCCATAGCCGCTAGTCCAGACCACGTCGATGTCGGACGCGCGTGATGCGACTCCTTCCTCGAGAACCATCGCTCCCACGTTGATTAGCGCCAGCATGCAGCGCTCGACGATTTCGTCGTCTCCGATTTTGCGCCGCACAATATTTCTTTGCGAGGCGAGCGCCTCAATCAGGGCTGTTACTTCCGGATCGGGTATCGCGTCGCGGCTGCCACTCTCGTATCGGTAGAAACCGCGGCCAGTTTTCTGGCCAAGTCTTCCCAGTTCGGTCAGGCGGTCGGCGATAACGAAGTAGGGATCGGGACGGCTCCCACGCTTGTAGAGCTGAAGTCGCGCCTTGGTTCCGACATCATTGCCACCCAAATCGCTGACGCGCTGCGGTCCCATCGCAAACCCGAATTGCTCAAGGGCCGCATCCACCTGCATCGGCGAGGCCCCTTCCAAAAGCAGTTGCTCGGCCTCGCGAAAATATCCGTCGAGCATCATCCGATTGCCGATGAAACCGAAGGCGTCTCTCGACACAACCGGGACTTTCTTGAGCAGTTTTGCAACGTGGAGTGCTGTTGCCAGTGTCTCCGCCGACGTGTCGTTGCCGCGCACGATCTCAAGCAACCTCGTAACGTTTGCCGGAGCAAAAAAGTGCAGGCCTACAACGCGACTCGGATGCCTGGTCGTGCGCCCCAGTTCCGTCACTGAAAGAGTAGAAGTATTCGAGGCGAGCAGTCGCGCGGAAGGAAGAATCGAGTCGAGGCGGGACAGGATTTCTTTTTTCAAGTCCAGGTCCTCGAATACCGCTTCGATCACGATATCGGCATCAGCCGCGGCCGCAAGCTCCATGCCAGAAGTGATTCGGGCGATGCGCTCATCTGCGATTGCCTGCGCGTTTTCCTGAACGATGCGGCCGCGCTTGACGCTCGATGCATAGGTAGAAGCAATGATTTCGCGGCTTCGCGCAAGCGCAGCCTCGGTATTGTCGATCAGCGTCACCTTCCGGCCGGCGTCTGCGAACGCGATTGCGATCGCGCTCCCCATCGTTCCCGCGCCGATGATAGCGACTCGCTTGATCTCTGCCTCTCCTTTTGCTTCTTGTGCCGCCCGCGCAGGTAAACCGGCCACCTTACCTGATTCGCGTTCGGCAAAGAAAATATGGAGAAGGGCGCGGCTTTCACGCGAAGCGAATGATTTCCGGGCGAGTTCAGCCTCGACAGCAATGCCCTCCGCGAATGGCAATGTCGCTGCCTTGAATGCCTCAACCACGAAAGTCTGGGTTGTTCGCCCTTTCAGCGTGCGGGCATGCGTCCGCAAAGCCTCCGCAATATCGGACTCGCTGAGGCCGGCTGCGACAGAAAGATTGCGGGTCGACCGCGGGCTGAGGCGGTCTTGCACCAATCGCTCACAAAACTTTAATGCGGCCTCGCGCAGATTTCCTTCTACCACTTCATCCACCAAGCCCTTGGACTTCGCTTCCTCCGCGGAAATAGGCGCGCCTGACAGAATCATCTCGAACGCCGCGCGGGCGCCGATCAAACGCGGCAGTCGCTGCGTGGCACCCCCGCCCGGGATGATCCCGAGCGTGATCTCCGGCAATCCGATCTTTGCGCTTTTTTGCGCAATCCGATAGTGGCAGGCCATTGCCAGTTCGAGTCCACCGCCAAGCGCTAATCCATTGATCGCCGCGACGACAGGCACCGGAGCTCCCTCGACCGCGGATTGCACTTTTTGCAGCGAGGGCTCTCCAAGGCCAGTCTCGAACTCCTTCAGATCAGCACCCGCGCTGAACATGTTGCCAGCCGAAAGAATGAGCAGAGCTTTGATTTGAGCACGCTTTGAAGCTTCTGCAATCGCGTCGATGAGCCCGGCTCTCACGTCACGGTTGAGGGCATTGACGGGAGGGTTGTCCAAGCTGATCACGCCGACAACGCCTGCTTCATCGAACGTCACGACTTTTGCGGAAGCGCTCACCGAGCCTCCATTCCAGGATGGATGAGACTATGCGTCGGTTGCGGGTCTTGTCAATTTTGCTTACGATGCTGTTCGGGAATATTGCAAAGTACGGGATGTTCCGTATACTGAACGACGCGTCGCTTGACTTTCCAACATGGAGGCAAAAATGAAGGAGAAAAGTTTGGAGGATGTGCTGCAGACCGTTGGGAATCCGGCAACCATGTTGCGCAATTCGCAGATAGGAGCCTACGTTTATCCAGTGGTTCCTACTGAATACTCAAATTGGCGCGACGAACAACTGGCCTGGCGCGAAACCGCCGTTCTCTTCGATCAATCTCACCACATGGTCAACTTGTACGTGGAAGGACCCGACGCCCTCAAAATGCTCTCCTATCTCGGCACGAACAGCTTTGCGAAGTTTCCCGTCAATCGAGCCAAGCAGTTCTCTCCTTGCTCCTATGAGGGCTATGTGATCGGTGACGGAATTCTTTTTCATCTCGAGGAGAACAGGCTGGTGTTCGTTGGCCGCGCGCCGGTTGCCAACTGGCTTCAATTCCACGGGGAGACCGGCGGATATAACGTCAAGGTCGAAATGGACGATCGATCGCCCTCAAACCCGCGTGGCAAGGCAGTTATTCGCAGTTGTTATCGCTACCAGATTCAGGGTCCGAATGCTCCTCAGATTCTCGAGAAGCTCAACGGCGGCTCGTTGCCGGAGATCAAATTCTTCAATATGGATGTGATCAACATTGCCGGACGAAAGGTACGGGCGCTGCGCCACGGCATGGCGGGCGCTCCCGGTTTGGAAGTTTGGGGACCCTACGAAGAGCGCGAAGAAATTCGCGCCGCGATTGTGGGCGCAGGCAAGGACTTTGGCCTTCGCGAAGTAGGCGCCAGAGCATACGCCACCAACACTCTCGAGTCGGGATGGATTCCATCCCCGCTTCCGGCGGTATACACCGGCGAGAAGATGAAAGCCTATAGACAGTGGTTGCCTGCTACCGGTTATGAAGCTACTGGTTCGCTCGCCGGCAGCTTCGATTCCAGTAATGTTGAGGACTACTACATGTCGCCTTACGCCCTGGGCTACGGGCCATTCGTCAAATTCGACCACGACTTCATCGGAAGGGAAGCGCTTGAAAAAATGCAAGGAAAAGCGCATCGGAAGAAGGTAACGTTCGCCTGGAACGCTGGCGATGTCGTCAAAGTGTTTGCGTCCATGTTCGAGCCAGGAAATATTTACAAGTATATCGAGCTGCCGCAATCAAATTATGGATCCGCCTCCTACGACAAGATAATCAGCGGCGGCAAGACCGTCGGCTTTTCCATGTTTACCGGCTATAGCTACAACGAACGGTCAATGTTGTCACTGGGAGTGGCAGATCCGGAGGTTGACGTCGGCGCGGAAGTGAAACTCGTGTGGGGAGAAGCCGGTGGCGGCTCGCAGAAACCGGCCGTCGAACGTCATAAGCAAATTGAGATTCGAGCGATTGTGAGCCCGGTGCCTTACTCCAAGGTTGTGCGAGAAACCTACGCGAAGGGCTGGCGCACGGCTCCAGTGTGAGCGGAACGGAAGTCGACGGCCTGATCGATCCAGTCTACGGTTTTGCTAAATCCGCCGAAGACGTAGAAATGCAATCCCGAGATGCCGAGCGGCAACGGTTCTTGACTTCTGCGTAACTCGCTCTCTCGCCCAGCTGAAGCTGCGATATCCTGAATAATCGGCTCCGGACCCTTTTCGATGAGCAGCCTCGCGAACGACGGATTTTCCGTCAGCAAGTGCAGCGAGTTCCCAATTCCGCATCGAACAGCATAGCGCGCCAGCGTAACGATCCCGGCCGGACCCGCCAGACCCACCCGCACAGAAACGTCGATACCTTGAACGCGAATGTGCCTCAGCCATGCGACGATCGGCTCAGCTGCAAAGCAGAATTGTGTAACGATTGAGAGTTGCACTCCCGCTCTGCGCGCAAAACTCGCCTTCGCCGACAGCGCTTCATCGAGAACAGCGCCGGAGATATGGGGATTCCCCTCGGGGAAACCGCCTACGGCTATGCGAGCAATGCCGGCCTTCTGAAAAATGCCCGTCTGCATAATCTGCAAACTCGAGTCGTACGGGCCGGCCGGCGTGGCGCGATCGCCGCCGATGATGAGAATGCGATCAACTGCTGCCTCACCAACCAGTCGCGCCACGAATTGCTCAAGCTGGACCAAAGTCTTGATATGCCGCGCGCCCACATGTGGGACTGGGACAAGACCAGCGCGCCGCAGCCTGGCCGCAGGACCCACAGCATCCATCGGATTTGCGCCCGGGATCCAAGGAAGGAACACTTCGGTGCCCGGTTGCAGACGGTCGAGCGCCGCGTCCACCACTTTGGACTGGTTGGGATTCACCTCGATCGAATAACCTCGAAGCATTTCGCCAACGCTTAACGCAGTAGTTGCGCCGGTCATGCAGCCCTCAACCTTCAGTGTACTGAACGTAGAACAGCATTCTGACCGCTTCCACGAATTATTGTCAAGACACGCGTTCAGAGGTATCGTTAAGCATACTTAACCTCCTAGGGAGGAGCCGCTGGCGAGGGACCGCGAAGCTTAAAACTGTTATCCAAGGTACGATGCTGCAGAGGTGACCCCATGCAAAACGAACCGGTGATGGATCTGGCTCATCTGGGTCATTTGGAGTTGTTCACGCCGAAACCGCAGGAGAGCCTCCGTTTCTTTGTCGACGTGCTCGGAATGACGGAGAGCGGCCGCGAAAGCGACTCGGTCTACCTACGTGCATACGACGACTATGAACGCCATTCATTGAAGCTAACGGCGTCAAAATTGCCAGGCTTGGGTCACGTCGCCTACCGCACCCACAGTCCGCAAGCGCTGGAGCGCCGAGTCGCCGCCCTCAATGGATCGGGCTTCGAGATCGGCTGGACGAATGGCGACCTCGCACACGGCCCAGCGTTTCTTTGCCAGGATCCCGACGGTCACAAGATCGAGCTCTATTACGAAACCCAGTGGTATGAAGCTCCGCCCGAGCTGCGGCCTGCGCTGAAGAATCAGGCCCAGCGCTTTCCCGCGCGCGGTATCAACGTCCGGCGCCTCGACCATTGGAACGGCTTGGCAGTCGACATCGGAGCCAACCGCAAGTTTTTCGAAAACTATCTGGGCTTTCGCCTAACGGAACAGATCGTTCTCGATGACGGATCAGAAGCCGCCATGTGGATGACGTGCACGAATAAAAGCTATGACTTTGCCTATACGCGCGACCACACAGGAACGAAAGGGCGGTTTCACCACATCACGTACGCGGTCAATAGCCGGGAAGAAGTGTTGTTGGCCGCGGATATCTGCCTGGAGAATGACGTCTATATAGAAACTGGTCCGCACAAGCACGCTATCCAGCAGACTTTCTTTTTGTATGTATATGAACCCGGCGGGAACCGCGTGGAAGTTTGCAATGCCGGAGCGCGTCTGATCCTCGCGCCCGATTGGAAGCCGATTTGCTGGAGCGAGGCCGAGCGCAGGAAAGGCCAAGCCTGGGGTCTGAAGACGATTGAGTCGTTTCACACTTACGGCACTCCTCACGTGGAGGTGGCCAAGAAAGCGTGAGCAGACGATTCCAAGGTGACGACCGTGGCTGACAAGAAAACCGCATTAGTGGTCAGCGCGCATTCCGCCGATTTTGTCTGGCGGGCGGGGGGGGCGATCGCGCTCTACGCCGAGCGGGGGTGGGAAGTCACGGTGGTGTGTCTGTCATTCGGCGAACGCGGCGAGTCGGCAAAACTTTGGCGCCAACCGGGGATGACGATAGATGCCGTAAAGGCCAACCGAAAGCAAGAGGCCAATCGCGCCGCCGAGATCCTCGGCGCCAGGACGATTTTCTTCGACGTGGGCGACTATCCGATGAGAATCGAAGACAAGGTTCTCTGTGAACTGGCGGCGCTTTATAGGAAGATTCGCCCTGAATTCGTTCTCACGCACTCACTCGAAGATCCTTATAACTTCGATCATCCGCTCGCGTCTCACATCGCGCAGGAAGCTCGTATCGTCGCCCAGGCTCATGGCCACGACCCGGGCACACCCGTGATCGGCGCGCCGCCGGTTTTTCTGTTCGAGCCCCATCAGCCCGAACAGTGCAACTGGAAGCCTCAGGTGCTGCTCGATATCACGGGAGTTTGGCCGAAGAAATACGCCGCGCTCAAGGAGATGAACGCCCAGGAGCATCTCTGGCAATATTATGAGCGCGTGGCCTTGCAGCGCGGAGTGCAGGCCTCCCGCAATTCGAACAACAACATCAAATACGCGGAAGCCTACCAGCGCATCTTCCCGCAGGTGACGGAGGAGCTTGCATGAACCAACCCGTCGTGATCCGGCAGATCGAGCGGCCGCCGGCAGACACGATTGCAGCCCTCGAAAAATATGGCGTTGCAACCGTGCATGAAGCACAGGGGCGTTGCGGCCTGCTTGCCACTTATATGCGGCCAATTTATCCAGGTGCTGCGGTCGCCGGGCCCGCGGTCACGGTGTCTTTGCCGCCGGGCGATAATCTGATGATCCATGTTGCCGTCGAGGTCTGCCGCGACGGCGACATCATGGTAGTAGCTCCAACGTCGTCTTGTACCGACGGCTATTTCGGCGAGTTGCTCGCAACCTCGGCGCGCGCGCACGGCGTCAAAGGGCTCGTCATCGACGCGGGATGCCGCGACGTACGCTCGCTTACGGAGATGAAATTTCCCGTCTGGAGCCGCGCCGTCAGTTCGCAGGGAACGGTCAAGGCCACGCTCGGAACAGTGAACGTTGACGTGGTGTGCGCTGGCGCGTCCATTGAGCCCGGCGATGTCATTGTCGCAGACGATGACGGAGTGGTGGCCGTGAGGCGATCGGCCGCGCATGACGTCGTCGTCGCCTGTGAACAAAGGGTTCGCAAGGAACAGGCGACGCGGGAGCGATTAGCGCGGGGAGAACTCGGCCTCGATATCTACGGCTTGCGCGCCAAAGTGGCAGAGCTTGGCCTCAAGTATCTGGAAGGTATTTAGCAAGAAGGAGAGCGCATGGCTCCGCCATTGCAAACTCGCATTCCCTGCACTCTGATGCGAGGTGGTACATCCAAAGGCCCTTTTTTCCTGGCCAGTGATCTCCCGAGCGATGTTCAATTACGCGATCGCGTGTTGCTCGCCGTGATGGGGTCTCCTGATGCTCGCCAGATCGATGGCATCGGCGGCGCAGATCCTCTCACCAGCAAGGCTGCAATCATCTCCCGCTCTTCGCGGCCGGGAATCGATGTCGATTATCTCTTCGCGCAGGTCTTAGTCGACCGCCCGCTCGTGGATGTTACGCCGAACTGCGGAAATATGCTCGCTGGTGTTGGCCCGTTTGCCATCGAGCGACGTCTCGTCCTGCCGCGCGATCCATTTACTCCAGTGAAGATCTACATGGTAAACACAGAAAATGTTGCTGTGGCGCACGTGCCCACACCCGATGGCGAGGTTTCCTACGAAGGAAAAGCCTCGATTGCGGGCGTGCCCGGCACTTCCGCTGCTATTCGTATCGATTTCCTCGACACCGCCGGTTCGGTTTGTGGCACCCTGTTGCCGACGGGCAATCCCGTCGATGATCTCGACGGAATCGAGGCCACACTGATCGATAACGGCATGCCGGTCGCAGTGCTGCGGGCCGCGGATTTCGGCAAATCCGGGCACGAGCTCCCTGCCGAACTTGATTCCGACAAGGAATTCAAACGGCGCCTGGAACAGATTCGCATTCTGGCAGGCGAGCGCATGGGCTTGGGCGACGTGCGATCGAAAGTTGTTCCAAAAATGACTTTGGTCGCGCCGCCGCACAGGGGAGGAGACCTGACCACTCGTACCTTCATCCCTCACAAGTGTCATGCGGCGATCGGCGTGCTGGGAGCGGTAACGGTTGGGACCGCATGTATGTTGCCAGGTTCGGTCGCTTCCGGCCTTTTCGTTGCGCGCGAAGGGCGCGTGAAATGCCTTTCCGTCGAGCATCCTAGCGGCGAGTTCTCCCTTGAAATCGAAGTGGACGAGACTAGCGGCGATGGCCTGAGAGTGGTTCGTTCGAGCCTCATTCGAACAGCCCGCGCGCTATTTCGAGGTGAGGTTCTCGTACCGGCGAGCATTTGGGGCGGGAACACGTCGGAGCTTCACGTCGCGAATGCGCCGGCGATGAAGCACGGGTAAGACCGGCTTGAAAAACTCGCAGGGCAAGGAATGCTCGCACAACCGAGACCTGTGATGTTTGCAGGTGAGCAAAATAAAATGCCAGTACCTCCCATCCAGCAAATTGCCATCATAGGTTTCGGCGAGGCGGGTGGCATCTTCGGATATGATTTCGCCAAGCAGGGAATCGAAGTCTCCATCTTCGACATTCTGCTGGTTTCCAAACGCCACCGGCGGCAAATGCTGTCGAAGGCCAGCAAGTGCGGAGTAAGAGCCGCAGCCAACTTGTACAACTGCGTGCGCGACTCGCAACTTGTGATTTCAGCCGTCACCGCGGCCTCCGCGCTGGATGTCGCAAAGGAAGCGGGGAAGGTTCTCCATACTGGGCAGATTTTTCTCGACATCAACTCGGTGTCGCCGGAGACAAAGCGCAAGGCCGCACGCCTCATGGAGGCAGGCGCGGGCAAAAGAAGCAACGCGCATTTTGTCGAAGCAGCCGTCATGGCGGCAGTGCCGGGCCCGCGGCTGAAAGTTCCTATGCTGCTAGGAGGTCCCACAGCCGCCGAGTCCGCCGAACGGCTTACATCCATTGGGATGAATGCGACTGCTTTCAGCAATCAGATTGGACTCGCCTCGGCCGTGAAAATGTGCCGCAGTGTCATGCTCAAAGGCATCGAAGCGCTGGCTGTGGAGTGCCTTTGCGCCGCGCGTCAGTACGGCGTGGAAGACGCTGTGCTCGAATCTCTGGCCACCACTTATCCGAGCATGGGATGGAAAGATCGTCTGCCGGATTATCTGATCAGCCGCGTTGCCGAACACGGCCGGCGTCGTGCCCACGAGATGCGCGAGGTCGCGCAGGCGCTTCGCAGCGTAGCCAGCAAACCCACCATGGCTCTGGCTACGGCGGAACGACAGGAGCGATTGATCCGCGAAATGGGCGATCGCGATCTTTCATTCGACGCCGGTAAGCCCTTCTCATGGCGCTCACTCGCCGATGCGCTTGTACGCGAACGAGGCTTCCGCTCAAAAAGAACCGCCTAAACAAAACCAGCCCAAGGGAAACAGAAACGGCACCCGCGGAGGCATCACGCCCGCGATGCGCTCTCCCTGTCCTGCTCGAATGGCGAGTGTTCCCCTGGCTCCGCTTCCCCACGTGATATCGCCCGCGACAGATTGATGCTCTCTCTTATGCCATATGCGTGCTCGAACATCAGGGCTGCGACTCGCGCGCCCTCCTTATTCTCGAGCGCCTGCACGATGGCATGATGTTGGCGGTGAGCATATCGCAACATATCGTACGTACGAAGAAGGTCAAACCGGTCAAACGCAATCGCATGCGCCGCCGCAAATGGGATTCGATCATTGTGCACAATCGCTTCCGAAATCACCTTGCTGCCGGAGGCTTGCACGATGAGCGAATGAAATCGCCTGTTCATGTCGCCATATCGGGCTTCGTCAGACTCCACCAGGTTGCCCTTGGACAGAATTCTGTCGCCTTCCCGAAGGCAGTCATGCAGCGCCTGGATGAGATCGCGAGAAGGTCCCTGCTCGGCGAGCATGCGGGCCGCCAGTCCTTCGAGAACGCCGCGGACGTCAATTCCGTCCATGATCTCTCTTGGTGTAAATGCGCGCACAACGAAGCCGCGAGTGCCCAGGTGCGTCAGCACTCCCTCGCGTGCAAGGGTCGGCAACGATTCACGCACGGGCGTTCTGGAGACTCCGAGCCGTTTTGCCAGCTCTACCTCTCTCACCCGCTGGCCCGGAGTGAGCTCACCCTGCAGGATCATCTCGCGAATTCTTACGATCACGCGTGAGTTCTTGCCGGCCATGACTGTATGCGAGCTAAACAGGACCCGATCAACGTCCAGAGCCACAGGCGTGCGATCGCGCCGCCATCTCGACCCGTGGTTTCCGGGATGTTACCAACTCCCTTCAATACAAGCAATCGCGCACGCCCGCACCTCAACAACGCCATGCCGCTGGTTACCGTGAAGTGCCTATCTAGCCAAATCGATACTTTGGAATAAAATGAGCGGCAAGATTGCATTTCGAGCCCTGCCGTTGCACACACGACTTTAGGGGGTGAAGGTCATGGCATCCATTGCTTCTCCAGTTGAGATCAATCGCGAGGTCGCAGATTTTCTGAAGCATCCCAGGAAAATGTTCATTGGGGGAGCGTGGGTGGAAGCCGCCTCCGGCAGGACATTCGATACCTACAATCCGGCAACTGGAGAAGTGCTGGCCAAAGTCTGTGAGGGCGATCGCGCCGATATTGACCGCGCGGTTAAAGCCGCGCGCAAGGCGTTTGAAGAAGGTCCGTGGCCCGACATGCTGCCCGCTGCGCGCGCCCGTCTGCTGTGGAAGCTTGCCGACCTCATTGATGAGCATCACGAAGAACTGGCCGAACTAGAGACGCTCGACAATGGCAAACCACTTCTGTTTTCGCGGATCGTCGATGTCCCCACCGCCGCCGCTAACTTCCGCTACATGTCGGGCTGGGCGACGAAGATCGAGGGCAACACCATTCCCATCTCCATGCCCGGCGCCAAATATTTCGCTTACACTCTGCGCGAACCGGTTGGCGTAGCTGGACAGATCATTCCCTGGAACTTCCCGCTCATCATGGCGTCGTTGAAAGTGGCGCCAGCGTTAGCCGCAGGCTGCACAGTGGTGCTGAAGCCTGCCGAACAAACTCCGCTCACCGCACTGCGGTTGGGCGAATTGATCCAGGAAGCGGGGTTCCCCGACGGAGTTGTCAACATCGTGCCCGGCTACGGCGAAACGGCTGGCGCTGCTCTGGCGGCTCATCCTGACGTCGATAAGATCGCCTTCACCGGTTCGACCGAGGTGGGTCGTCTGATTGTCACCGCCGCGGCTGGTAATCTGAAAAAAGTGTCGCTTGAACTCGGCGGCAAAAGTCCAAACATCATCTTTGCCGATGCCGACCTCGACTGCGCCGTTCCCGGCAGTGCCAACGCCATTTTCTTCAACCAGGGGCAGATCTGCGCCGCCGGTTCGCGCCTGTTCGTGCACAAGAGCATCTTCGACAAGGTTGTCGGAGGGGTCGCGGAGGCGAGCAAGAAATTCCACATCGGTCCCGGCATCGATCCCGCCACCACGCTCGGCCCTCTCGTTTCGCAGGAGCAACTCGAGCGCGTCTGCGGCTATCTCGATTCCGGCATGAAGGACGGCGCAAAGGCCGCCATCGGCGGCCGCAAGATAGCCGGTCCGGGATACTTCGTCGAACCTACGATTCTTGTCGATGTGCGTCCGGAGATGAAAGTGGTGCGCGAAGAAATCTTCGGCCCGGTCGTTACCGCCATTCCGTTTAGCGATCCGAATGAAATTGTGAAGTCAGCCAACGATACGCAGTACGGTTTGGCGTCAGCAGTATGGACTCGCGACGTAAGCACCGCGCACAAGGTGGCCGCCAAGATCCGTGCCGGAACCGTCTGGTTGAATTGTTACAACGTTTTCGATGCTGCGCTTCCTTTCGGCGGCTATCGCCAATCCGGCTGGGGACGTGAATGCGGACGCGAAGGAATTGAGTTGTATACCGAAACCAAGGCGGTTTGCGCTCAGCTGTAAGCGCGCTGCTATGATGTGCAAGCTTCGAATTAAAATAGCGTAGATCACGTACACTCCCCCTCCATGACGACTGCGGTTCTTTCTGCGCAAGGACTTGAACCATGAAAATCGCCGGCTATCGGCCACTGCATCCCGGAACTCAGCCGGATCATCTTCATCCGCCGTACGTTTCTTCGATCAAGCGTTCGCCTACCAAGCCTCAGATCCGCATTCCATTCACGCTTTCAGAGGTCACCGGACCCTCGTTTCGCCCCGAGATCGTGCAGCCTAAGGCCTGCGACTTGACGCGGCAGCATTCGGGCGAACCTCTCGGAGAACGAATTATTGTCAGTGGCCGTGTTCTCGACGAAAACGCTCGCCCGCTGGCCAATACCATTGTTGAAATCTGGCAGGCCAATGCAGCGGGTCGTTACCGGCACGAGGTTGACCGGCATGATGCGCCGCTCGATCCCAATTTCACCGGCAGCGGACAGGCAATCACGAATGAGCGCGGCGAATACCGCTTCGTCACGATTCGTCCGGGTGAGTATCCGTGGCGAAATCACTACAACGCGTGGCGCGCGGCGCATATTCACTTCTCTCTCTTTGGTCCATCATTCGCCACACGGCTGGTGACTCAGATGTATTTCCCGGGCGATCCTTTAATTCCCTTCGATCCGATTTTCAACTGCACGGCCGACGAAAAAGCTCGCAACCGCCTGATTTCCATTTTTGATTGGGAGACCACAATTCCAGAGCACGCGCTGGGTTACCGTTTCAACGTCATTCTGCGCGGGCGCGAAGCAACCCCGATGGAGGATTGAATGAGCCTGCAAGCAACCACGTCGCAAACCATCGGACCATATTTCATGATTGGGCTGCACTGGCTCGTTCAGGACAACCTTGCCGAGGACGGTGTTGTCGGGGAGCGGGTCAGGATCGAAGGCCGCGTTCTGGATGGCGATGGCGTTCCGGTCCCGGACGCTTTTCTTGAGATTTGGCAAGCCAATGCGCACGGCAAGTACGCGCATCCGGAGGACAGTCAACCGAAGCCCATTGATCCGAAGTTTACGGGCTACGGACGAATACCGACGAACAGGGAAGGAATCTTTCGCTTTACCACGATCAAGCCCGGCTCCGTGCCTGGACCGGATGGCAATAGCAATGAACAGGCGCCACAGGCGCCACATCTGCTCGTGTCCGTTTTCATGCGCGGTCTCCTCAGGCGACTCGTTACACGGGTCTATTTCCCGGATGAGCCATTAAATGCGGCAGATTACATCCTCAGCCGTGTCGAACCTGAGCGGCGTTCAACTCTGATAGCCAAGCGAATTACCGGTCACCCTGGCGCCCTCGAATGGAACGTTACTCTCCAAGGATCGAACGAAACGGTATTCTTCGACTTGGGACTGTGAGATAACGGTTGCAGCTGACGTGGCGTCCTTGGCGCAAATCGGAGGATTCTTGCACCGCCATCTTGACTATGAGCAGTCCGCGGGCGCGTCCCTAGAGCAAAGGAGATTCCCATGACCGAAGTGCAGCTTCTAATCGCTGACCGCGACACCGCCGCATCGAATGCGGCGACGTTCGACCGCTCCAACCCAATCTCCGGCAGCGTGGCCACACGCGCCGCCGCCGCCACGGTAGACGACGCCCGGGCCGCTGCAGCGGCCGCGTCTGCCGCTTTCCCGGCTTGGTCTGCGCTGGGCCCGAACGAGCGCCGCAAGAAACTTCTGCGCGCTGCCGACCTGCTCGAGTCGCGCACCCAAGACTTCAGTACCGTGATGATGGATGAGATCGGGTCGACCGCCGGCTGGGCCGGCTTTAACGTCTATCTCGCGGCGCAGATGTTGCGTGAAGCTGCGTCCATGACGACGCAAATTTCCGGCGAAACGATTCCTTCCGATGTTCCAGGTAGTCTCGCCTTCTCAATTCGACAGCCAGTCGGCGTCGTGCTCGGCATAGCGCCCTGGAATGCTCCCGTCATCCTGGGAGTCCGCGCAGTTGCGATGCCGCTGGCCTGCGGCAACACGGTGGTGCTCAAGGCATCCGAGATTTGCCCCGCCACTCATCGCCTCATCGGCACGGTCTTACGCGAAGCCGGCTTGGAGCACGGCGTGGTCAATGTCCTCACTCACGATCCCGCGAGCGCATCCGCGATTGTTGAGGCGCTCATTGCCGACCCTGCCGTGCGGCGCGTGAATTTCACCGGGTCCACGCGGGTCGGAAAAATGCTGGCAGTGACCGCGGCCAAGTATCTCAAGCCGATTCTCCTGGAACTGGGCGGAAAAGCGCCGATGATCATTCTCGATGACGCCGACCTCGATGCTGCCGTTGACGCCGCCGCTTTCGGCGCGTTCCTGAACCAGGGCCAGATCTGCATGTCGACTGAGCGCATCATCGTCGATGAAAAAATTGCAGATACATTCGCGCAGAAATTTGTGGCCAAGGTCAAGAATTTGCCTTGTGGCGATCCACGGAAAGGTGAAGTAGTCCTCGGAGCCGTAGTCGGGATGCCTACCGTCGATCGTGTGCGTGCGCTCGTGCAAGATGCAGTCGCCCGCGGCGCCAAAGTTCTGCTGCAAGGCGACACACAAGGAACGGTCATGCCCGCGGCGATCGTGGATTATGTCACGCCTGATATGCAGATCTTCCGCGAGGAATCGTTCGGGCCGTCGGTTTCAATCACGCGTTTCAAAACCACAGAAGAGGCGATCCGGCTGGCAAACGACACTGAATACGGACTCGCAGCCGCCGTCTTCGGACGCGACGTTGCCCGGGCTTTTGAAGTGGCCAAGCGTATCGATTCCGGCATGTGCCACATCAATGCGCCTACCGTGCACGACGAAGCGCAAATGCCATTCGGCGGCGTCAAGGCCAGCGGCTACGGGCGCTTTGGAGGCAAAGCCGCCGTCGAACAATTCACCGAACTGCGCTGGATCACGATCCAAACCACTCCGCGCCATTATCCGTTCTAGGAACGGGGTAGTGCCTCATTCTCGCCATCCAACAATAAAAACCCGTGAACCACCGAGGACACGAAGTATAAACGAAGGATTCTAGTTCAATGTCTTCCTTCGTGGACCTTCGTGGCCTTTGTGGTTATCGGTTTCGCAAATTGAGCCACTACCATGAACGGTAGTAACTTGATCGCACTTCGTCGTCGGCGTACTCTCGTAGTTGACTTGCATCTGCCCCCGCGTCGAGAATCTCCTGCCAGACGCGCGGAGCGCAGGCAACCGTGGGAGAAACAAATGCAGCGCGAGGAAAATCTTGAAGCCCTTCGCCAAGCCCACATCCGCTATAAAGTCCGCGATCTTGAAGGACACCTGAGGATCTATAGCCAGTCCGTCATCCATCACGGTTTCTCCAGCCGCATCCGTGCTGGAGTCGCGGGCCTCCGCGAGCACCACACGCTCATCCTAAATGCATTTCCTGACGTCCGTCTGGATGTAAGCGATACTATTGCCGACGGCGAGCGGGTAGCATACCGCTTCCTGTTTTCGGGAACCCACAAAGGGAAATATCTCGGCACTCCTCCGACCGGCAAGGTCGTCACCGCCGCCGGTATGCACATGTACCTCTTCCAAACCGGAGTCGTCGTGGAAGTCTGGCAGGTGTTTGATACTTTCGGTTTCCTGTCTCAAATCGGAGTCATTCCCCGCCTTCGTGATGTGGAAGTCGCCAGAACCTGAGGTCCCACTTCTACGCCCGCACCGTCCGCTCACCCACCACCGACCGCACTGCCTGCGCAATCTTCTCCTCATTCGGCAGCAGGAAATTCTCCAGAGGCTCGCTATAGGGAACGGAAGCCTCCAGCGCTGTTACAAGAGCCACTGGCGCCCGCAGATGCTCGAATCCCTTCTCCACCAACTCGCCCGCGATGACGATTGCCGCGGATGATTGCCGCGGCGCCTGATCTACCAGCACCAGCCTCCCCGTCTTCTTCACCGATTTCACAATCGTCTCAACATCCAGCGGCGCGAGCGTTCGCGGATCAATGACCTCCGCGCTTATGTCTTCCTGGGCAAGTTGTTCCGCCGCCGCCAGGGCTTTTTTCACCATCCATCCCGTGGCGACAATCGTCACGTCGCTACCGGCGCGCTTGATGTCGGCAACGCCGAAAGGAACAACAAACTCGCCCTCGGGCACCTCACCGGTATCGAGGGTAAGCATGTAATGGTGCAGGTACACGACGGGATTGTCATCGCGGATCGCGGCCGCCATTAATCCTTTCGCATCCGCGGGCGTGGAGGGTATGGCAACTTTCAATCCCGGAATGCCCATCATTGTGTGATAAATGCAATTTGAGTGCTGTCCCCCCCAGCCCGCCGAGAATCCGAAGCCGGCCTTCAGCACCAGCGGAACCTTAACCTGTCCGCCCGACATGTAGCGCAAGCGCGGAGCCTCATTCAATATCTGGTCCATCGCCACCAGCATGAACTCGCTCATCCACAGTTCGACGATCGGCCGCAATCCCGTGATCGCCGCGCCCACGGCAATGCCGATCTCGGCAGTTTCAGAGATGGGCGCAAGGCGCACGCGGCGGGGGCCGAACTTCTTCAGCATCGGATCGCGTTCCGTCATCGCCATGTTCTGACCATAAAAAATTACGTTGCCATCGCGCTGCATCTCTTCGGCAATCGCCGTCGACATCGCTTCTCCGTACATCATCTCCCGCGGCATACTATTCTCCTAGGCGTATACGTACTTGGTTGCTTCTTCCGGTGCAGGCAGCGGGCTGGCGAGCGCAAATCGAACGGCTTCATCCATCTCCGCTCGCGCGTTGTCCTCAAGCCGCTTAAGTTCCTCTTCAGTGGCCACCGAACTGCGCAGCAGGTGTACGCGGAAAAGTGCCAGCGGATCCTTTTCCTTCGCCGCCTTGTACTCCTCCTTATTGCCGTAGACGCCGATCGCCTCATGCTCTGGAAACTGCGTCGGGACCGGCGGCACGGTGATCGCATTGCCGTGTGCGCTCAACCGATAAAATTTCGATTCGATCAAAGTCGGTCCTGCTCCCGCCCGCGCCCGCTCCGCCGCTTCCGCTACCACGTCATATACCGCCAGCGGGTTTTTCCCATCCACGGTCGCGCCGGGAATGCTGAATGCCTTCGCCTTTTTCGACAGCGGATCTCCCGCCTGTGCGTTCGCATCTTCGAGCTTCACATGTGTGTAAGCCTGGTACTCATTGTTTTCCAGAATAAAAATAACCGGAAGCTTCCAGACCGCCGCCATATTCAGAGTTTCAAAAAACGCTCCCTGCTTGCTCGCTCCATCGCCGAAAAAGCAATAAACGATTTGGCCCGTCTTCTTCACCTGCGCCGTCAATGCCGCGCCCGCCGCATGCGCTATGCTCTGGCCCACAATCCCCGACGTGCCCGGAAAATGGCGTTCCGGATCGGCGAGATGCATCGACCCGCCAAATCCCTTGCACAGCCCATCTTTCCGACCATAGAGTTCCGCCATCATCCTTCGCGGCGGAGTGCCCAGCACAATCGGCTGCCCATGGCAGCGATACGTCGGCATCACAAAATCCGTAGGATTCCGCGTGGCCAGCGCCCCGACGATCGAAGCCTCCGCGCCGTCGGCCAGATGCGTGTGCCCGCGCATCGCGCCCGGATGCTCGAGAAAAGTGCGCTTCACGTGTTCCTCGAACTCGCGGATTCGCGCCATCTGCGTGTACATCCAGATCAGCCGGTCATTTCCAAGCCCGCTGCTCTCAGTCCGACCGTCCCCAATATTTTCTTTGTTTGCCATCGCATCACTCCTTTGCCGCCGCTGAGTCGGGCGGAGCAGCGTCGCCCGCCTGGCCGATATGGCACAACTTCCCACCAACTGGAACCTGCGCGCTCTCCCCTGCAAGAATCTTCAACATTGTTCCGGCAATCGGCGACTCGAGTTCGTAGCTCACCTTCTCTGTTTCCAACTCTACTACCGCCTCACCCGCGTGCACCGAATCCCCCTCTCGCTTGAGCCAGCGCAGCACGCTGACTTTCGTCGTCGGAATCCCACCTGTCTTCGGAACCTTCAACGTCGTGACGATAACACTGCCCCCCCGCCTCGTTAATGCACCTCGCGCTCCGCGCCCGTCCAATACGGTTTCCGCATCGTTTTGCGATCCAGTTTGCCCGCCGGAGTCTTCGGAATCTCCGGCCAAAATTCTACCGACTTTGGCGATTTCACGCTCCCCAGTTTCGCTTTGCAGTGCGCAATCACGTCGCTCTCCGTCACCGCCTCGCCGGGCCTGCAGACCACTATCGCTTTCACTGCTTCGCCCCATTTTTCATCGGGCACGCCAATCACAGCGCACTCCTGCACCTGCGGCAGGGCCATGATGCCGGCCTCAACTTCTGTGCAATACACATTGAAGCCGCCGCTGATGATCATGTCCTTCTTGCGGTCCACAATGTAGACATATCCATCTTCATCCGTGTACCCCACGTCTCCGGTGTGGTGCCAGCCGTAGCGCCGTATTTCCGCAGTGGCTTCCGGAAGTTTGAAATAACCGCCGCTGACCAACGCTCCGCGCGCAACAATCTCTCCCGCTTCGCCCGGCGGTAGAATGCGGCCCTCGTCATCCATGATGGCAACCCGCACCGCCGCGGTTGGCTGCCCGCAACTGCGCAAGCGTTCGGGATGATCTCCCGCGGCGGCCGCTGCCACCGTGTGCGCGTCCAGAAAGGTCAGAATCATGGGCGCCTCTGTCTGACCATACGATTGGCACATGCACGGCCCAAAAACCTCAACTCCCTGTTTCAACTTGTCGGGCGAAACAGGAGAGCCAGCCAGCAGAAACACGCGCAGACTAGTGTGGTCGAATTTTCGAACCTCCGGATGGGCAAGCAACGAGTAGAACGCCGTGGGAGGAAGAAACATATGCGTCACGCGATAATGTTCGATCGCCCACAGAACCTGTCCAGCATCGAAGCCCGGCAACACAACGTTCGTTCCACCCATGGCCAGTATCGAGAACGCTACCGGTGCCGCAGCGTGCGACAAGGGCGCAGTACAGAGGCACACCGGATGGGCCACGTCTGACTTCCAGTACCGCATGGCCAACTCCGTCATTGTGCCCCATGCGAGGTTGGTCACGCGAACCCCGCGCGCCGGGCCGGTGGTGCCGCCAGTGGGAACCAGTCCCATGAGCTGATCAAGGTTGCCGTATTCGTCGGCCCAATCACGATCAGGGTCGCGGCCCTGCCGCTCCATAAACGCCAGCAGAGAAGGATCGTCCGATGCCGCTCCATCCGATGCTGGTCCATCAATGCAAATGAAATGGCGGATGCAGGGAACCCGTTTGCGAATCTCGTCAACCTGGTCCCGAAAGCGGCTGCTGTAGAACAACCACGCCGTTTCCGAGTAGTTCAGAAAATCGACATTTGCGTCGGCGGCGTTGCGGAAATTGATCGGAACCCACGCGGCCCCGGCCCGCAACATCCCCAACATGCAAAATAGAACCGCGGGATGATTCTGCGAATAAATCGCCGCCCGCTCTTCACTCTTCTGACCGCTCGCCCGCAAAGCCCTCGCGATTCGTTCGCTGAAATCGCGCACTTCGCTATAGGAATAGCTGCAATCGCCATCCACGATTGCAGTGCGGCCGGGATAGAGATTCGCGCTCTTGTCGAAATAATCGATCGCCCGCATTGACGGCTACTTCAGATCTGCAATTTCCCGAGAAAGCACGACCAGAATGGTGGACACGTTTCACGGCCGAAAACGCATCCAATCAAAAAACCTGCTTCAATTGGACATCTTCGCCTTGGACAGGCCGTGGTCTTCGACAACGGCGAGAACTGCTTGCGCGCCGAACGCCTCCGCTGCCGACGCAAATCCCACTTTGCGCGGCGCCTCACGAACCAGGTTGTGCGCAGCGAACGCCTGCAATAATCCAGTTTGGCGGTAGCAGCACGTGCCAAACACCACGCACTGCACGGAACCAGTGTTACCTCGCCCCGCGATTACGTCAATCGTCCGATGCTCACGCGGATTCTCGCGCGGCGGCGTCGCCCCCGTGACCGCGCTCGCCATTTCCGCCAGCCTTTTCTCCTGCTCCGTGCCCGGCAGCGGCCGAATCTGCTCCTCAAACATTTTCTCCGTTGCCGCCACGCCCTCCATAATCTGACGGTCGAGCAATCCGCCGAACGACCTAACGTTGGCGACCTGAGGATGATCCTTGTACCACACCGGATGTGGAAACCCGCCCCACGCCAGAGCCATCTGGGTTTGAATCGAGCCCGGCACGACCACGTCATAACGCGTCGCCCGCGGCCACGGCTTGTATTGGTTCTGTTCCAGGTAATACGCGTCGGTCTGAATCACGGCAAAAATCGTTTGCGTCGAGCCGAACGTCGGATTGCCTTTGAACATCGTCAGGACTTCCAGCGTGTCGATGCCGTGGTTATTCTCAAGGCAGACGCGAATGGCCGCATCGCTCACCGCCGACATAAACGCGGTCGCCGGCGCCACCAGCAGTCCTCGCTCAGTGAATCTCGGTCCCCAATCCTCCGATACCTTTCGGATCCATGCCTGCTCTCCGCTGATGTCCAGATAGTGACAGCCGGCTTTCAGCGCGGCTTCGATCACGCGTGGGCCGTTATAGATAAACGGTCCCGCGGTATTGCAAACCACTTTTGCGCCGGTAAACAGCCGCGTCAAATCTTCGACTGAGCCCTGCGTTTCCACGCACTCGTAGTCCGCCGTTTCGATGCCCGGAACCTGCTTCATCACGTCGTTCAGACGGCTCAGACTGCGGCCGGCGGCCAGGAAAGGCACGTTATACTCGCGAAGAAATTCCACAATCAGACGCCCGGAAAATCCATTGGCGCCATAAATAACTACGGGGCGCTTACTGTTCATGATGATCTCGCCTCGCTGGTTTGCCTTACTGAGAATCATTAGCCCGCTCGCGGCGCTCTAGAATGGGGAGGGCTGCCTAGGGCTTTCCAAGGCGCCGCGAAATCAGGTATCCTTTGGAAACCAAGAGGCTATTTTAGGCAAAAGTGCTTCTTTGGCTAGTAGGCACGTTTCGGTAACCTGCCTGGGTGGGGATTTGGGCGCGCGGACTGCGGGGTCGAACGATGGATCATGAGAAGTGCCCGGTAAAATTGACTACTTCCATTATTGGCGGCAAATGGAAAGCTCCGCTGTTGTTCTATCTGGATAAGAGAACACGACGATTTTGTGAGCTGCAACGGCTTATCCCCGGCTTGACCAAGAAAATGCTCACGCAACATCTGCGCGAGTTGGAACGCGATGGCATTGTGCACCGCAAAGTCTATGCTGAAGTGCCGCCTCACGTGGAGTACTCGCTCACCCGCCACGGTGAAAGCCTGAAGCCGATTCTCAAGTTGATGTCCGCATGGGGCAACCGCCATCGCGCCCGCTACGGTGCTGTCGCTGTTCGAAGCGGCAAACAGGCGTCGTCCACCAACCGGAACGAGAACCCGAACCTAATTGCTCCGCTGGTCGGGCAAATGCCGCGACTTACTATTACTGCCGAACCAATCCGCGAGGAGAAACCGACGGTATGAGTTCTCGCACCAAAGCCCTGCTCTCGTCTTACGAGAACGTTTGGCTGCTCGACGGCGTGCGCACACCCTTTGTCGAATTCAACACTGCTCTTGGCGTGGTGTCTCCTACCGATCTCGGAATCAAAGCCGCGCGCGCAGTGTTTCACAAGAGCGAAATATCAGCGGAGGACGTGGACATCGTTGTTGCGGGCTGCGTGGCGCAAGCCTCATTTGATGCCTATGTGCTCCCGCGCCACATCGCACTCTATTCCGGAGTTCCAGTCGAAGTCCCGGCCCATCTCGTGCAGCGCGTGTGCGGTACAGGCATTGAGGCGATTTTGCAAGCTGCCGACTCCATCAAGCTCGCCAAAGCCGGACTCGCCCTGGTCGTAGGCGCGGAATCGATGTCCCGCAATCCCATCGCCGCCTACACCCACCGGGGCGGTTTCCGCATGGGAGAAGTCGAATTCAAGGACTTTTTGTGGGAAGCGCTCCTCGATCCCTCCTGCAACCTAACCATGGGTGGTACGGCCGAGAAACTCGCCAAACAATATGGCATTACTCGGGAAGAGGTCGATCAATTCGCCGCCGAAAGTTTTACCCGCGCCATCGCTGCGCAAAAGAGATGCTTCCTGAGCGGGGAAATTGCGCCCATAGTCAGCGAGGCATTTGACCTGGAAGGGTACGCATCGCGTGGAATCCGCTTGCCGCGCGGCGTTGAGAAGTTGGGTGAAGATACTCACATTCGTCCCTCCCCGCTCGAAGTTCTCGCCAAACTTAGACCCGCATTCGGCGGCGTGCAAACCGGTGGGAACAGCTCCGGAATCGTCGATGGAGCTGCGGCGGCACTGGTAGCCTCTGCCGACTACCTGAAAGAGCGCAATAAAAAACCGCTGGCGCGAGTGGTGGCGGGAGCAGTCGTCGGCGTTCCGCCCGAGATCATGGGCATCGCTCCGGTGTCAGCCATTCAACAGCTTCTGGAACTCACTGGCCTCAAGTTGTCGCAGGTTGATCGATTCGAAATCAATGAAGCATTCGGAGCGCAAGTCCTTGCTTGTGTGCGCGAGCTTGGCCTCGATCGCGCCAAACTCAACGTCAACGGCGGAGCCATTGCCATCGGCCATCCGCTCGCGGCCACTGGCATCAGGCTCGCCGTCACCGTGGCACGAGAGCTGAAGCAGTCTGGCGCCCGTTATGGCGTAGCCTCAGCCTGCATCGGCGGCGGTCAGGGGATTGCATTGCTGGTTGAGAGCGCATCCCCCAGCGAATTAGGGTCTCCAGCCTGATTTATGCCGCCGATCAGGTTCAGATACGCGTCTAAGCTGTGCGCGTCACGTGCACAGGTTTCCCCCACACCTCCTGTGCCACTTCGGCCACCAGTCGCAGTTTCGCTTCCTCATCTGCTGTCGTGACTAAATTTCCTTCGATCGTTGACGCGAATCCGCATTGCGGACTCAGCGCCAGCCGCTCCAATGGAATATAGGTCGAAGCCGCCTTGATCCGTTTGTTCAATTCGTCCTTGCTTTCCAACTGCGGCTTCTTCGAACTTACCAACCCGAGCACGACGGTGCGATCTTCCGGAACTTGCCGCAGCGGTTCGAAACCGCCGGAACGCTCGTCGTCATACTCAAGTAGGAAGCGGTGAAACTTCGTATTTCGGAATACGCGCGTGATCGGCCCATAGTCGCCGGATGCGTAAAACCTGCTCTGATTATTTCCCCGGCAAAGGTGCAGTCCAAAAATGATTCCGGGATGGTCTCCGATTACTGCATTGTCCATCTCAATCGAGAGGTCGAGCAGCCGGTCCGGATCGTTGCCACGTTGCCGATAGCCTTCGCGCAAGTCAGGATCAAGCAGGGCAGTGTACTGCGGTGAGTCGATCTGGATGTAAGTGCAGCCCAGTCGGATCAACTCCGCGACCTCATCGCGCAAAATATCGACGAGGTCGGCGAGATACGCGTCGACGCTCGCATAAGCCGCCGCCGATTTCTTGTTGTCGTAATATGCCGCCGCCTGCTGCGCGCTAATGATGGTGGTCTTCGAAGCATGTTTTGTCCGGGCCCGCAGATACGTGAACTCTTCCGCGCACAGCGGACGCTTCCGCCGTAGTTTGCCTACAACCACGGGCCGAGGCATAACCATCTTCTCGCCTTTTTCATCTTTAAAGGGGATAGCCCATCCGCCGTATTTGTCGAAGCCTTCGACGGCGTCAATCAGGTGTCCAAAAAATGCGTAACGCCTCATCTCGCCGTCGGTAATCACTTCCATGCCGGCGCGGATTTGCAGTTCGATGCACTCATTAACGGCGCGATCTTCGATCTCTTTGAAGTCAGCATCAGCCAGCTTTCCAGACGCGTACAGGTCGCGCGCTTCCTTCAAATAGGCCGGACGCAATAGACTTCCGACGGTGTCACTGCGATACATAAGGACCTCCATGAGTGGTTATCAAATAACCTGAACTGATAACTTCGTTTCGCCCCAGCCAAGAGCGCAACAGATCGGGCATCACTGTAATTCAACCGCGGGCCTGCTTACAAGCCGAAACTGCGCGGCCGACGCCCTCTTTGCCGTATAGCGAAATTGGCGAGCTCATGGTATTCAGCGCTCACCGCTTTTCGCCGTGTGGTTCTTCTCATTCAACGTCTGGTTCGCCCGGAAGATAACGTAATTCCGAATCGCCGCCGCATCTCCCTGCGAAACCTCCTGTCCGAAGCCCACCATCCCTTCGGACTTCAGCAACCCGTCCCGCACAATCGCAAACCATCGATCGTTCTTCAAGAACGCCGAATAACGAAGATCGGGCAACAAGCCACCGCTGACCGCGACATCGCCATGGCAGCCGGAACAAAAACGCTGAAAAACTGCTTCGCCGCGCCGAATCTGGGCTGCGCTCGCCGTCGATGGAGGAGGTTGCAACTGCAGTGTCTCCTGCGCCGGCAATGGCGGCAGCTTCGCCGTTCCTCCGATTTTGAACGCCAGCATGCGGCTGACGTTGCGCACACGGCCTGACTTGAACGCGACCTCGCCTGCAACCAGCGGAAAGACTCCACCCCAGCCCGCGAGCACCGCGACGTATTGTTCTCCTTTGACTGTATAAGTCACCGGTCCTGCCATCACACCCGTCTGGGCGTCAAACGACCAAACCTTCTGTCCCGTGTCCGCACGATAGGCTTCAAATTGTCCGGCGGCTGTGCCTTCAAAGACCAGATTTCCCGCAGTCGCCAACGTGCCTCCATTCCATGGACCGGGACGCTCCACTGCCCACGCTTGCTTTTGCCGGACCGGGTCCCAAGCAACGAGCTTTCCTTTGACGCTGTCGAGAATAGCCTTTTTGATCTTCGGATCCTGCGGCATGCCGGCTGCGACCATATCGATTCCGAAATTCAGCGCCTCATTCTTGAACTCGAAATCATTGGGCGATTTGAAGTTGAATCCGACGTCATTGACCGGAATATACGTTAGTCCGGTCAGCGGGCTGTAGGACATTGGTTGCCAACTGTGCGCGCCCACCGGCCCGGGAACAATCGGCGGCGCCTCGCCGTGGGGATAGCGCGCGGTTGGGTTCTCAATCGGGCGGCCGGTCTTCAGGTCTACTCCTGTCGCCCAATTAACGAAAGTGAAGGGCTTGGCAGAGATCAGAGTCCCGGTTTCGCGGTCGATGACGTAGAAGAACCCGTTTTTCGGGGCATGCAAAATAACCTTTCGGCTTTTGCCGTCAATCGGAATATCGGCGAGGATAATTTGCTCGGCTGAATCGTAATCCCAATCGTCCGCCGGTACCTCCTGATAGTGCCAGACATATTCCCCGGTCTCTGGCTTGACAGCGACGATCGAGCAGGTGAAAAGGTTCTCGCCGCCTTTGGGACTGCGGTATTTTTCGTTCCACGGCCCGCCATTCCCCACTCCGATGTAGACAAGATCGAGCTCGGGATCATATGCGATCGCATCCCAGACCGTGCCGCCGCCGCCGATCTTCCACCATTCGCCACTCCAGGTTTTGGCCGCCTGCTCAAGAATGGGCTGCTCAAATGGCTTTGCCGGATCGCCGGGCACGGTGTAAAAGCGCCAGACCAATTTGCCGGTCTGCGCGTCGTAGGCTGAAACATAGCCGCGCACGCCGAACTCCGCGCCTCCGTTGCCGATTAAAACCTTTCCCTTCACAATGCGCGGAGCGCCCGTGATTGTGAAACGCCATTTGGGATCGATGGTGAGCTGCTGCCAGACAGGTTCGCCGGAACCTGCGTCAAGCGCAATCAGCCGTCCATCGAGAGTTCCCACGTAGACCTTGCCTTGCCAAATTGCTACTCCGCGATTTACTACGTCGCAGCAGGCGTTCGCTCCCCAGTCCTTTGGCACCTTCGGGTCGTAAGACCACAACAGTTGGCCAGTGGCGGCGTTCACGGCGAACACCTTGCTCCACGCGCTTGTGAAGTACATCACGCCATCGACAACGAGCGGCGTGGCTTCCTGACCGCGGTTGGTGTCGAGATCGAGGAACCACGCTAAGCCAAGGCGCGCTGCATTGCGATCGCCTATCTGCTTCAGTAGACTGAATCGCTGTTCTCTGTAAGTGCGTCCATAGGTCAGCCAGTTTCCCGGTTGATCTTCGGCGTGGACGAGCTGCGCGTCGGTGATCCTTATAGAAGCCCTGGTTTGAGATCTCGTTTGCGGCGCCAGTGAGGGAATGCCGATCCACAAACCCAGAACAACCGCAATGCCGACCTTACTCCTTTGCATCCTCCTCCTTTGCTATTGGCGGCCCGCGAATAGTCGCAAAGGCGGCTTGGACGCCCGAAGTCTACCACTGGAGATCATTGAACACTACGTAGGCACCACGACGATACCGTCGGGTAGCAGCCGCTGTTGGCTCAAGATGGCACTTTGTGGACCGCAGAATTCTTCAGTTCGACGATCAGTATGCTGATTTCGCGCGGCCCAAGATTTTCAACGGTGTGCGGAGGAAGCGGCGGCATCCACTGGGCACAGGGGACGGCCGGCGGTTCTCCGCCCGCGCGGCTATCGAAGAGAACATTGCCACGCTCATCCTTCCGGACGAAGTGACTCCAGCTCTGAACATACGCGAAACCACCCAACAATGGGTATGCAGGGGGGCCACATCGCCTGCCGGGATGGTGGTTTGCAGGACGCGCACGCGGTCATCTTCGAGCAAGAGCGCGTGATGCTTCGGCGCGGCGACGAGCGCGTCGAGCGAATCCGGCCATGGCCAGCTTTCTGAAACTATCGAAACCGTAGAATTCTCCACACTCTTTCTCTCGCTCGGAGCCCAGGGCTCGAAGCTCGCAGCTTTCATTGAAACTGGGCCATCGTCGTCGCGAATGCGCGGGGCACAACTTGTTCCAGCGGTTGCGTTCGCAACTCCTCGGACAGAACCTCGACTCCCCAGGGACCGGCGTAGCCCACTTTCTGCAGACAGCGGACGAAGCCCTTCACATCGAACTCTCCTTCTCCACACAGGCGGCGATGATTAATCGTGTCTTCGTGAAGACTCCAGGGTGCCTGGAATGTTCCATCGTTCAATTCCACGCTGACTATGTATTCGCGGGGCACGCGAGCCACTTCCTCGTACGGAATCCCGAGCTTTGCAATGTGCCACATGTCGAAGGCGATTCCACCGTTGGGTTCGCCGGCGTCACGCACCATCGTCAGGACTTCAGACAGCGTCTGAATCATGGCGAAAGGCATGAGTTCAAAACCGATCTTTGTGCCATGGCTGGCTGCCTCGCGGCATAGAGCGGCAAACGATTCCACCAAACGGTCGATCGGGCACTTCTCTTGAAAAAAATCACCAACCTTGACGTGGTAGGCCTGAAGGGTTTCGGCGGCCTCGAACAGCATCCGCTTCCGGATGTCGGATTGTTTTTTTCGCTCTCCGTCAAGAAACCAATCGTTCAGAAATTCCAGTTCCACGTAGCGAATGCCGTTATCATCGAAGATTCGGCGCATTTCGCGGAGCGTGTATTTCTGCTGCACATGCTCGAGATCGGCGTGCCAAAGGCCCAATCCGCGAAAACCCGCTCGCGACACAGCTTCTACGCGATCCTTGAAATCGTAAGGGCTGTATTCGCGGTCGGTGTGCGGAAGCCCGCCGGAGATCGTCCAATACGAGGCCAACAAATCAACCTGAGCCGTCATTGCTCCTCGACGCGATTTATAGTTTCACACTTGCGCCCCAGCGGTGCTCCCTATTCGGGGTTGACCGCCAACCCACTCTTACTCAGGAAGCTAATCCAAGGCCGTGGTTGCGTCAACTGAGAGCCGTCATACGACGCATGAAATACAGCGAGTTTGCGATGCCATGAGCATAAGTCTTGACGCTGCTCTCGCGTTGTGTAAGGCTACGCCCCATCGGTAAAGCGGTTCAAGGAAGGAAACTGCATGGTTGTGCGGTTAATGGAGAGCCTGGCCACTACTCCGATGATGGCCGCTCTATTTTCCGATGAATCGGTTCTCGCCGCCATGCTTGCGTTCGAAGCCGGTCTCGCTCGGGCCGAGGCAAGTCTGGGCATCATCCCGTCGGCGGCTGTCGTTCCTATCGAAAATGCAGCACGCGCGGAACTGTACAACGCGGGCGAAATCGCTGCCGCCAGTGTGCGCTCAGGAACAGCGACGATTCCCCTCGTCAAAGCACTCAGGGAGCGGGTCGGCAAGGTCAGCCCATCGGCGGCGGATTTCGTGCACTGGGGAGCAACCAGCCAGGATGTGGCCGACACGGCAATTGTTCTGCTGCTCAAACAAGCGAGATGCATTCTTCAAGCAGCCTTAACGCGGCTCGAAAGTGCTCTTGATCAACTTTCAGAACAGCATGCACATACGGTCATGTTAAGTCGAACCCTTTTGCAGGCCGCCGTGCCAACCACTTTTGGGCTCAAGGTCGCGGGATGGCTTGGCGCTTTGCGCCGCAATCATTCGCGTCTGGACGAGGCCTTCGAGCAAGCATTGGTCCTGCAATTTGGCGGTGCGGGAGGAACGCTTGCCTCGCTTGGCGATCAGGGGATAGCAGCAGGACAAGCGCTAGCCAGGGAATTGTCACTTTCTTATCCCGATGCTCCCTGGCACACCCACCGTGATCGTTTGGCCGCACTGATGTGTGCCTTAGGAGTGATGGTCGGCTCCCTCGGGAAGATGGCCCGCGATATCAGTCTGCTTATGCAAAATGAAGTGGCTGAGGTGGCCGAGCCGGCCGCAAAAGGGCGCGGAGGTTCGTCGGCCATGCCGCACAAACGAAACCCCATCGGCTGCACAATGACGCTCGCGGCCGCATGTCGTATACCGGGATTGGTAGGCATGTTCCTTTCTTCCATGGTGCAGGAACATGAAAGAGCCGCTGGTGGCTGGCAGTCGGAGTGGGCAACGATCAGTTCAATCGTTCAAGAGACAGGCTTGGCCGTGGCTTCGATGACAGAAGTCGCGGAAGGGCTCACGGTGGATGCGGAGCGCATGCGTGCGAATCTGGAAGCAACCCACGGAATGATCTTCGCCGAACGCGCGACCCTGCTGCTTAGCGGAAAACTTGGTCGGGAGTTAACCTCTTCACTTATAGAACGTGCTATAGCCGAGAGCGTGGGCACGGGCCGAAACTTTGTAGACGCGCTCGCGGGGATGCCAGAGGTTATGGAAGCGCTGAATGCGGCCACTCTTCGGGATCTTCTATCACCGGAGAGCTACCTGGGTGCGGCTGACGAGTTTCGCCGTAACATCGTAGGATCCGAAGAACAGAAAGAAGTGGGCTCTGACAACCGAAAAGGAAACGAAACGTAAAATGCCTTTTCTCGATATTGGGAAAACCAAGATCTTCTATCGCCTCGAAGGCAACCCGGGCCCTTTGGTGCTCGTGCTGTCTCATTCGATCGGCACCGATCATGGCATGTGGGAGCCGCAAGTCGGCAATCTGGTTCAGCATTTTCAGATCCTCCGCTACGATACCCGCGGTCATGGCGCTTCCGATGCACCGGCGGGGGATTACTCGATTGATCAGTTGGGAGCGGACGTCCTTGGTTTGACGGATGCATTGGGCATCCGCAGATTTGCCTTTTGCGGGCTTTCGCTTGGAGGCGCGATTGGGCAGTGGCTCGCAGCGAACGCCCCAGATCGCATTGAACGCCTGATCCTGGCAAACACGGCGCCAAAATTCGGCACGCGCGAACAATGGGATACGAGGATTCGCATGGTGAAGGAAGGTGGCATGAGCGCAATCCTCGATCTCGCCACGCAGCGATTCTTTTCCCGCGAAACGATCGAACGTGGTAATCCTTACGCGCAATCCATCCGGTCTGTGCTCTTGGGGACGAATCCGACCGGATACGTGGGGTGTTGTGCCGCGCTGCGAGAGTTCGATTCAAGCGCGCTTCCGGAAAAAATTTCTGCACCCACGCTGGTTATTGCGGGACGGCGGGACGTTTCTACTCCGTGGGCGGGCAACGGACAAGTGCTTGCGGAGAGAATTCCCGGCGCGTCAAGCGTGCTACTGGATGCGGCTCATTTGTCCAATCTGGAGCAGCCGCACTCGTTTTCGTCGGCGGTCGCGGAATTTCTTCTTGCCGATTCCGGCGGTGGCGATGCGCTTAAGAAAGGCTTTGCCATTCGCCGCGCTGTGTTAGGCAATGAACACGTAAACCGTGCCGTGGCCAACACAAATGATCTGAACCGGGAGTTTCAAGACTTGATTACCCGCTATGCATGGGGAACAGTTTGGACTCGTCCTGGTCTCGACATCCGAACCCGCAGGCTTCTGGTATTGGCGATCACCGCCGCCTTGGGACGCCACGAAGAATTCCGTATGCATTTGAAGGCGGGCCTGAAGGCGGGACTGGAATTGTCGGATGTGAAAGAGGTCCTTTTGCAGACAGCCATTTATGCCGGCGTTCCGGCGGCGAATACTGCTTTCCAGATCGCCAGCGAAGAGTCAGAGAAAGAGTCAGAGAGAAGGAACAATGCTTGACCTGCAAAGTCGCTGATGCTGGCGTCTTCAAATCTCCGCTACATTTGGAGCAACCCTCGTTGGAGCAACGACCGTTTCAGCTCCATTCCATCGGCAGGCCGACATAGTTCTCCGCCAAACTCGATGCGGCAACGCGCGAGCTGGTTACGTAGTCAAGCTCCGCCAGCTGACGGCGCTGGTCAAAGGCATTGCCCTCGGGGAAGCGATGGAGCATGGAGGTCATCCACCACGAGAAGCGTTGCACCTTCCAGACGCGGCGCAGACAGGTTTGCGAGTAGCGATTGAGGAGATCCTGGCTGCCGGTTTTATAGAAATGTGTCAGTGCCCGCGCCAGCACTTGTACGTCGGCAACCGCCAGGTTGAGACCTTTGGCGCCGGTTGGCGGAACGATGTGCGCCGAATCTCCGGCGAGAAATAGTCTTCCATACTGCATCGGTTCGACTACGAAGCTGCGCATGCCGGTGACGCCTTTTTGCAGAACGGGCCCCTCGGTCAGCTTCCATCCCTCCGCGGCGAGGCGAAGGTGCAGTTCCTGCCAGATTCTCTCATCGCTCCACTGCGCGATATTTTCGTCGGGTTTGCATTGCAGATAAAGTCGCCCGATTTGCGGCGAGCGCATGCTGAGCAGGGCAAATCCATGATCGTGGTAACAGTAAACCAGCTCCTCTGACGACGGCGGCACTTCGGCTAATATGCCCAGCCATCCGAATGGGTACTCTCGTTCATATTCGGTGAGCACTCCGCGGGGAATGCTGGGACGGCAGATTCCATGGAAGCCATCGCAGCCGGCAATGAAATCACAGACGAGCTCGCACGCATTTCCATCTTGCCGGTAATGGATCTTCGGCTGGGAGGTGCCGAAGTCATGCACGTTGACATCCTCGATCTCGAATATGACCTGGCCGCCGGCGGCGATACGCGCGTCATTGAGATCCTTGAGGACCTCAGCCTGCGCATAGATCGTGATTCCTTTCCCTCCGGTCAGTTCACGGAAGTCAATGCGATGGCCGCAGCCCTGGAAGCGAAGTTCAATTCCGTAGTGGACGAGTCCTTTTTTCTTCATCCTCGCGCCCACGCCCATATCGGTGAGCAAATCCACTGTGCCCTGCTCCAATACGCCGGCCCGGACCCGCTCCTGAACATACTGGCGGCTGCGATTTTCGAGAACGACGGATTCGATGCCTTGCAGGTAGAGAAGATGGGACAACACCAGGCCCGCAGGTCCTGCGCCCACGATTCCGACTTGCGTGCGTAACTTCTGCAACCGAGGACCTCCCTTAGATGACCGACCTCAGACGAGCGAGGAGCACACCTGGCTACTCCTTACTCGCAGTTTCCGGTGTGAGCCCCGCTTCATACGAGGACTCTTCCACCGCGAAGCCGTGTCTCATGCTTACAGTCTTGCGAAGGGAAAGCGCTACGAGAAACACAACTGCGCTCCCGGCTGCCGCCAGCCACATAGTTAACGACAGCCCATATTTCTCAGCTAATAGGCCAGCGAGACGCGGGGATCCGGTCCCGCCAACGGCCTCTCCGACCAGCGTAACCAGGCCGATTGAAGTCGCACGAAATTGGGCTGGCACGCTTTCAGTCGGCACCAGAACCATGATCAGGCTCGCCATTCCCTGTCCGGTGTTTGCGACAAAAACAATCGCGGCCAAAAGCAGAGGATACAGAAACAGCGGCCGTACCAGGAAACTCAGAGGCACGACAGCGGACATGACCGCCATCCAGAGCAGCACCGGCTTTCGTCCGACGCGGTCGGAGAGTGCGGGCAGAAGGAATCCCAGAAAGAAGCTGCCGAAACCGGTTGCGCCGAGCAGGAATCCAGCCGTCGTAGCCGGTTGATGAACGACCTCGGTAATGTAAAGCGGCGCGAAAACGTTCAACGCAAACAGCCACGACATAAAACCAATCGCCCCGATGCAGCACAACCAGATATTTCTGTGGCGCAGAAGTGACACGTATTCCACCCATGAAGGCTGCCCGTGTGAGCCGCCGAGTTCAGGCTCGCGCACAAATTTCCAGATCAGCAGGGCGGCAAGCAATCCCGGAATGCCGGCGGCAAGAAACGCCGCGCGCCATCCCCAATGGGCAGCCACCTGGGTCGTCAAGATGGGAGCCGCGGCCAAACCGACCAGCGCGGCAGCACTGACTACCAGGCCGATGTTTCGTCCACGCCGGTTTGCGGGTGAAGATTCCTCAATCAGCGCCGTCATGATCGACCAGGTAGGACCTCCCGCCAAGCCCATCAGAGCCCGTACGAGAAGAAGCTGGTAATAACTGTGCGCGAGAGCCGACAGGCACGAGAGAATAGAAAAGATAACTACGGCAGGAATCAGCACGGTCTTGCGGCCGAATCGATCTGAAAGCGCGCCGAACACGAAGGTGGATGCCGCCCAGGTAATGGCCATGGCGGATGCCAGCGTTCCGATCTGCCCAGGCCTCAGGTGAAACTCTGGAGCGAAGTACGGCGCAAGATACATCTGCGACATGCGGCCCAGAAAGACTATGCCCCACGTAAAAAATAGAATTGGAATTAGAGTATTCTCGTAGCGCCGGGAGCCATCCATGCCGCTGCATGATAACAAACGCGAGCGGGAAGCTGCTTAGGTTAGTCTTCTAGCTTCCGACAAGCGCTGGCACGCGCAAGGAGGTTTCATGAAATCCACTTCAGCGCCGATCGCTTTCATTGTGGTTGCGGTCACTTGTATTGGGCAGATGGTTGCACAGGATCTTGCGAAAGAGCGTGTCATCGGGCACTTGGAGGTGGTCGCAACATTCAACGGGCCAATGCCGACGGGCGTTACGGTTGCGAATCATACTGCGGCGAGTAACGGCCGCATCTTCGTCAACTTTCCAAAATGGGGTGACGCCGTAGAGTACACAGTGGCCGAGGTCACAGACGGCAAAACGCTGCCTTATCCCAATGCCGACATCAACCACTATGTCGAGGGCGACAATCCTGCTGAGAAACTGATCTCAGTTCAGAGCGTGGTGGTGGACCCTACCGGCACGCAGCTTTGGATTCTGGATACAGGAAGCATTGCCTTTGGGCCGGTGAAGCCTAATGGCGGCAAGCTGATTGCCGTTGATCTCAATACCAACAAGATCGTCAAGAAGATCGTTTTTCCCGCCGGTGTCGCTCTGCCCAAAACGTATCTGAACGACGTTCCGATTCGACTTGCGTCGTGGGCGTGAAGGGATGGCATTCATCACCGACTCTGGAGCCCATGCAATTATCGTGGTGGACCTGGCTTCACAGGAGAGCTGGCGCCGCTTGAGCGATCACTCCTCGACGAAACCGGATCCGCAGTTTGTTCCGGTTGTCGAAGGAGAAATCATGCAGATGCGGCTCCCGGGACAAGCTTCCACAAAGCTCGAAGTTGGAGCCGATGGCATCGCTATCAGCGCAGACGCCAAAACTCTTTACTACTGTCCGCTGATTGGCCGGCATCTCTACAGCGTCAGCGTGGATGCGCTTGCCGACCGCAGTAGATCGGACGCGGAGGTGGCTGCCACGGTAAAGGACTTGGGCGAAAAAGGAGGGGCCGGCGATGGGCTGGAATCCGATGGCGAAGGCCGAGTCTATATCAGCGACTATGAGCATGACGCCATTTTTCGTCGAAGCCCCGACGGCGCGATCGCGACGTTGGTGCACGACCCGCGCGTGCTTTGGCCGGACACGTTGTCTTTGGCGGAGGATGGATATCTCTACTTCACTGCGAACCAGATCGAACGGCAGCCGGTTTTCAATAACGGCCGGGACCTGCGGCAGAAACCCTACGTGCTGTTTCGCGTAAAGGTCGACGGCACGCGGATTCAGCCTTGAGTAGCACTCAGGACGGATTGCTCCACGATTGCTCCAGTCCCTTTAACAACTGCCATACCGCCCGATTCAGCGGCACTGGAACCCCGAGCTTTTCTCCGTGTTCTGCGATTGCGCCATTGATGAAATCCACTTCGGTGGGACGCCCGGCCAGAACGTCGACCAGCATGCTCGCATTTCTTTTTGTGGGCGCCCTCGCGCCTTCCGCAACCAGTTCGCGAGGATCGGCACTCAGCACAATTCCGTGAGCGCGGGCGACAGCCTCTCCCTCCTGCAGCAGGGCTTCATACAAAGCCGCCGTAGGAGCGAAGCGGGCCGCGGCCCCGTGATGCAGGCGCGTTAAAGCGCCAACCGCATTCGCCGCGGAGTTGAAGATCAACTTTGTCCATTGCGCTCCGCGCGCGTCATGCAACGGAACGAAGTGCAGACCGGCGCGATTCATCATCGCGGCAAGCTCTTCCACCAACGAGTAGGGCGTGCCACAAGGCTCAAAGGGTCCAATCCACAAATCGCCGTAGAACTCAATGCCAGCATGTCCCGGACCTCGCATATGAACGGCGAGGCCAGTTGCGCCTCGGATCACGTACCGCACCTGCTCAGCAATTATTTCTTCGTTACCCAGTCCATTCTGGACGGAACACACGGCCGCAGAAGGACCGAAAACGCGCACAGTCTGCTCAATTGCGGCCCGAGTATGGATGCTCTTTGTTGCGAAGATGCCGAAATCACATGGCGGAATCTCAGACGGATCCGAAGTTGCATTAAGCCTGACGGTAAAATCTGCCGCGCCGCTGATTTTCAATCCTCGTTCACGGATGGCGCGGATGTGTTCCTCAAAAACGTCGTAGGCGTAGACCTCGGCATCCGGAAGGCGCGCCAGATGCCCGCCGATCACGCTGCCAAGCGCTCCGCAGCCAACAATGCAAATCCTCACAGCCATAAGTAATGGCACCTGCCGCGCGTCCCCACCGCACCTCCGCGTCGATATGAAGGGAGTGACGATAACATTCCTTGGCGCGTGTTTCAACTCAATGAGTTCAACCCGTGAGTTCAATTTTCGCCGAAGGTTGATGCGGCTTGGTGGCAAAGTGATATAACATCGCACAACCTTATCGGAAGCGGGGCCAACGTGAGCACGGTACGAGAAACGACATACGAGATTCTGCGCGACCTGGGGCTGAACGTTATTTTCGGGAACCCGGGATCGACAGAACTGCCGTTCCTGCGCGACATGCCTTCGGATTTCAAGTATGTCCTCGGTCTGCACGAGCGCGTGGCGGCGGGAATGGCGCTGGGATACTCACTCGGAAGCCGCAAGCCCGTATTCGTGAACCTTCATTCGATCGCCAGTACCGGCAATGGCCTTTCTGCGGTTCAGGATGCATGGTATATGCACGCGCCGCTGGTGATTACGGCCGGGCAGCAAGACCGTCGCCAGCTTCTGGCGGAGCCTTTTCTTGCCAGTCGCGCCGTTGAGACCGTGCGGCCCTACGTGAAGTGGGCCTACGAGCCGCTTCGAGCCGAAGACGTGCCGGCCACAATTGCGCGCGGGGTTCATCTCGCGATGCAGCCGCCACGAGGTCCCGTTTTTATCTCCATCCCCATGGACGACTGGACGCATGAGTGCCCGTCTGTGCCAGCGCGAAAAGTCAGCGAGTCGGTTCTCGCCGATCCCGCTGCGCTCGACGAAGTAGTTCGCGCGCTCGATTCCAGCCGAAATCCGGCGCTGGTCGCCGGCCCGCAGATCGAAGAAGATGATGGCTGGGATGCAATTCTGGCGCTGGCGGAACACCTCAATGCCGGCGTTTATCAGGATCCGATTCCATCCCGCTGGACTTTTCCGCGCGGCCACCGGTTATTTCTTGGAGGACTGCTGCCGGCTCAGCGCCCTCTCGCCGATCAGCTTGCCAAGCATGACTTAGTGGTCGTGCTTGGCGCACGTGTTTTCTTATACTACGCCCACGTGCCGGGGAATCCGGTCAATCCCGGAACCAGGCTCTTCCAAATCACGAATGATCCGCAGGCGGCGGCAGCGGCGTTAGCTGGTGACAGTGTAGTGGGCAATGTCGCCCGGGCGGCCATCTACATTCGTGATCATGCCAAGGCGAGACGGCGCTCGATGGAAGAGCCCACAATTCCGCCGGGCCCAAGCCCGCAGCATCCCATCACTCCTGCGTATCTGTTCCACGTCCTCAACAAGGTTATGCCGCGAAACGCGATCATCGCCGAGGAATGTCCGTCCTCCAAGGGAGACCTGGACCGCTATCTTATTCTGGATGAGCCCGGATCGTTCTATTCGGTGCCTAACGGAGTGCTCGGCTTCGGCCTGCCTGCTGCGGTGGGATTGCAGCTTGCGCTTCCAGAGCGGCGCGTCGTGTGCCCCATCGGCGACGGCTCGGTGCAATATTCCGTTCAAGCTCTCTGGAGTGCGCTGCAGAATCATGTGCCGGTGGCTGTTATCGTCATCCGAAATTCTGACTACTCGGCGTTGAAAGGATTTTGCGACTTCACGCAAGTCGGCCGCAACGTTCCCGGTATGGATATTCCGGGGATCGATATGGTGAAAATTGCGCAAGGCTACGGGATGTCTGCGCGGGAAGTGGATCAGCCGGCCGAACTGGAACCTGTGCTGCAAACCGCCTTTGCGGCGAATGTGCCATGCCTGATCAGCGTGAACGTCGCCAAAGGGGGACAAAAAACCATGGGGATGGATCAGTCTGTCAACCCGCCGAGGTATCGTTAGCTCGGCCTCACGCTTGAATTCGACCACTCGCTGAAGTAAGCTGAAACGCCGCAAGCGTAGTCGCAAATAGAGAAGACTCCATGAATCAGCCCGTGCCACGCCGCGATTTCCTCAAAACCAGCACTGGTTTCTTGACCGGCATCGTGATCGCGGGCAGCCCCCTCGCCTCGATCGCCAACGTACGGATTGCTCCAGGACGAAGCCGCGCGTGGGCGGTTCCCATGTCGGCGCTCACCACGCCTGAGGCCGCAGCCCTCATGGCCATGGCGCGCACCATCGCTCCTCACGACAAACTCGACGATGCCGCCTACGCGTTTGTCATCCGGGCCGTGGACGCCAGCGCCGTCAAGAATGACCGCGTTCGCAAGACGATCAAAGAAGGAATTGTGGATTTGGGAGCCGGCTTCGCAAAGAGCCCCGAAAACGACCGCGTAGCCGTGCTTAAAAAAATCGAATCCTCCGAATTTTTTCAAACCATGCGATTGAAAACCTTGCAGGTGCTGTATGCAATCCCGATGGCATACGCCTATTTCGGTTATGAAGGAGAAGCGTTCTCCAAGGGAGGCTACCTGGAGCGCGGCTTCAACGATCTGCACTGGCTGCCAGAAGTCCCGCTTGAAGCCAGCGGTCCTTTGCCGACGTAAGACGAACTGAGGTTGATTCCTGCCGTGGCAACGTTTGATCTCAAGGACGACAGCGTGGTAGTCATCATCGGCTCAGGAGCCGGCGGAGGCACGCTCGCTCACGAACTGACCCGGCGGGGCATCAAAGTCGTTCTGCTCGAGGCGGGCAGTCGCCAATCGCTCGACAGCTTCTCTCAGGTTCCGGGGGAAGCCTTCAATCAACTGACGTGGCTCGACCCGCGCACCCAGAGCGGCGATTGGGGTGTTGCGCGCGACTTCCCCAGCCTGCCGGTGTGGCACTGCAAGACTGTTGGCGGCACAACCGTACACTGGACTGCATCCTGTCCCCGGCTTCAGCCCTGGGAATTGCGGGCGCGTACAACTTACGGGGCGGTCGCTGGAGCGTCTTTAGTCGACTGGCCGATCACGCACGAAGAACTCGTAAGGTATTACGCGATTGCCGAGCGCCGCATGGGCGTCACGCGGCGCAACGACATGCCGGGTTTGCCCGCTTCGAACAACTTTAAAGTGATGTATGCCGCTGCGAAGAAGCTCGGCTACAAACAGGTCCACACCGGCCACCTGGCCATCAACTCACGCACGTACGATGGCCGGGGATACTGCATCCAGCAGGGTTTCTGCGTGCAAGGCTGCAAGATGGGAGCTAAGTGGAGCACGCTTTACACCGAAATTCCCGACGCAGAGGAGACCGGCAATCTCGATCTGCGGATCGAATCTACGGCAACGCGCATTGAACATGACCATGGGCCAAACGGCCGCGTCGATGCTGTGATTTACCGCGATTCCAAGGGACACGAGCAACGCCAGGCGGCTCGCGTCGTTTGCGTTGCCGGCAATGCTATTGAAACAACCCGCCTGCTGCTGCTTTCCGAGTCTGCGAAGTTTCCGCATGGACTTGCCAATTCCTCCGACCAAGTTGGAAGGAATTACTGTCACCAGATAACCGGGTTTGTGTGGGGGGTTTTCGACAAGCCCATCTATTTCTGGCGTGGGGCGACGATTGCAGGCGTGATCGAGGATGAGGCGATCAACGATCCCCGCCGCGGCTTTGTCGGCGGATACCGGATCGAGTTAGTCGCACTCGACTTGCCCACACTGCCGCTCGTCGGTTTGCCGTACGGGTGGGGCCGGGACTTTGCCTCGATCATAGACAACTACCGCAATCTTGCGGGCATGTTCATCAATGGCGAAGATCTGCCGCGCCCCGACAATCGGATTACTCTCGATGCGAATGTCAAGGACGCTTATGGCTTGCCGGTTCCCCATATCCACGTCGATGAACATCCGAACGACAGGGCGCTGCGGAAACACGCGCAGGGTCAGATGTCGCGAATGTACGAAGCGATTGGGGCGAAGCGCGTCGTAGTCGGGCCTACTCCACCCGCAAGCCATAATACCGGTGCCGCCCGCATGAGCGCCGATCCTCGGGATGGGGTCACGAACGGTTGGGGTCAGACCCATGACATCGACAACTTGTTTATCTCCGATGGCAGCGTATTGACGACGCCTGGCTCGGCAAATCCTACGTTGACGATTGTTGCGCTGGCACTTAGGCAAGCAGAGTACCTTACCGGGCGGATGAAGGCAGGCCATGTCTGATTCCTTGTGCGATGTCTGGTTAAGGGAACCAAGGCTGGGTTTTGAATTCATCTTTAGTTGCTACAATCGCGGATCATTCTAGGTGCGGCACGGGAGGGAAAATGCGTAGCACAACAATCCACTGGGGACGAATTTTGGTCGGCGGGCTGCTCGCGGAAGTAGCTCTCATTCTCGCAATTGTTCCTCTTGGCTTACGTCTCGGCGACAATTTCCTGCACTACACTGCTGCCCCCGGATCCTTCGTCATGTGCTTCCTAGGAGCGCTTTGGGTGTGTCGGCGGATCGAATCTCATTTCATTCTGCACGGGACGTTGGTGGGAGTAGTCTCGGCGCTGATCTACGTTGCCTTGACGCGCGCGCAGCATGAACCTTTTGCGTACATTGTGGCCCACGCTCTGAAACTCGTGGGTGGCGCATGCGGGGGCTTGGTCGCTCAACGGCGTCGCTCACCGTCTCCGCCACAACCGGTTCACGATTGATTCGCTGCCTCAGCAGTTCTGGCTCGCGGCCGCGCGTTCGGCTCCGCGCGTTCGGCTCCGAATCCTGTGTTCGCCCGCACCATTAATTCATCGAACTTGGCTTCAGCCGCGGGTTCTTTAGTGAGCAAGCTTGCAACTATGGCTGCCAGAAATCCGAGCGGCACGCTGACAATGCCGACATTCTCATAGGGAAACCAGGGCTGGGCTTGTATCAAGTGCCGGCCGCCGGTCGCGCTCGCCGCATCAATGCCCATAAAGTTTGGGCTTGCCAAAATTAGCGTGAGGCTGGCAAACAAGCCCACCGTCAAGCCTGCCACTGCTCCTGCAGTATTGAAGCGCCGCCAATAAATCGATAGCGCAAGCACTGGAAAGTTCGCCGACGCTGCCACCACCATTCCAAAGGTGGCAAGAATCACAACGTTTGAACCGGGTCCCAACCGGGTCGCGATCAGCATTGACGCTGCTCCAATCCCGAGCGCCGCAATCCGTGCAACCGCCACACTCTCGCCCGTCGTGCGCTCCGTGCCGCGGTGAATGACGTTGGTCCAGAAATCATGGGCAAACGAAGTCGACGCACTGATCATCAATCCAGCCACCACGGCCAGAATGGTCGCAAACGCGACCGCCGCTACAAATGCCAGGACTAGATCGCCGCCAACAGCCTGTGCCAGCCGAGGCGCCGCCATGTTCGTTCCCCCGCGCGCAAGAATCGAATCGGGACCGATTATGATCGCCGCCGCGAGTCCGAGGACGGTAGTGAGAACGCAAAAGCCACCGATGACGAACATGGCCCATACCACGCTATGACGGGCCGTTTTTGCGTCTGGAACTGTGTAGAACTTGACCAGCACGTGCGGCATTCCCGCGGTTCCAAAGACGAACATCAAGCTGAGAGAAAGCAGGTCGACGGGTCCGAGAGGTAGATGGTAGTGCAGCCCGGGCTGAAGAAAATCACGAACCACCAACTGTTCCTTCTGGTGATATGCGATCTGGCTGGCGGCGGCAAAAAAATCGATCACATGAAAATGAAAACGTTCAAGCACGAGCACCGTAAGCGCCACGCCACATGCCGAGAGCAGCATGGCCTTGATGATTTGCACCCAGGTCGTTGCCAGCATGCCGCCAAAAACCACATGGATCATCATCAGCGCGCCGACTCCAACCACCCCCATGTTGTAAGTAATGCCGGAATCCGCGAACAACAGATTCACCAGCGCTCCGGCGCCGACCATTTGGGCGATCATATAAAACGTGGCGATGGTCAGCGTGCTGAATGCCGCGAGCGCGCGAACGAGTCGCGGACTGAGCCGGTACGCCAGAACGTCTCCAATGGTGTATTTGCCAAGGTTGCGCAGAGGCTCAGCCATCAGCAACAGAATCGTGACGAAGGCAACAAAGCCTCCAACCGCATAGAGAATTCCATCCAAGCCTTGCAGCGCGATCAGGCCGATCAAGCCGAGAAACGAGGCGGCGCTCATGAAATCGCCGGCGACTGCAAAGCCGTTCTGCCACGCTGAAATTTTCCGGCCGGCCGCAAAATACGCGCTCGCTCCGCTCGATCGCTTCGCGGCCCAATAAGTAATTCCAAAGGTGCAAGCAACGAAGGCCAGGAACACCGCCAGAGAAATGGACACTCACTCTCCCTCTTGCAGTTCGCCGGGTTGAACGATAATCTCGGCGAGAATATCGACCGTAAGAGCGTCAAACTTGGCCGCAGCAGCCAGATAGAGTGCGGCGATCAGCCATCCCACTGCAAACTGAGAGAGTGCGAACAAATATGCAATGGTCACCGTTCCAATCACCCGGGTCGATGCAAATTTGGGTGCATACCCTACAAGAACAGCCAGGGCTAAATAATGCAGAGCGAAGATAGCAAATACCGGCACGATGAAGGCCTTCTTGATCGCAATCAGATCCTTGAACGCTTTGCTGTTCGCAATCGCCTTCCAATTTTTCTCATTCGTCCCTGGTGCCGACTCGTCCTTGGCTGCATCGCCCATGGTCACTCCGTGCCGAAGCATTGTATCCGAGACGTGCGATGCTTCCAGGTCGAACCGCAGGAGATGCGCTCTTACTCGGCATTCTATCGTCCGCAGCATCTTTGCCAACTGAGAGCCGGACACGCTTCGATCCGTCGTGCCATTCAATGTAGTACGTACCTTCGTGATGGACTTCTTCAACACCGTCCACGAGCACTACATCAGATTTGATTTTCCGTTTCTGGTAAGAACTGCGGGACAGAATCGGGGCCTGTCTCAGTGGGGGATGGTATCAGGCTCAACTAGATAATTGAATCTAAGGTAATTGGTGCGGAAGGGGGGATTTGAACCCCCACGCCTTTCGGCGCCACCCCCTCAAGATGGTGTGTCTGCCAATTCCACCACTTCCGCACGTTGTACATTACTTGTAATCAATAGCTTGGCAAGTTCATCGGGTGAGGGCGTTTCCTACCGTACAGGTTTTTGCACCGACTTCTTGCTCGACGCGCTCTTCGGGCCGCTGGAAGTCTGCCAGCCGCTCAAACAACTTGTGAAGCGCACTTCGCGTGGGCATACGAAGCGCATCATGGTGTTAATGTTATCGTGCCCAGCCACATACTGCAAAGGGATCCGTGTGCTCTCTCTATCAGAAAAGTATGTCGGAGCGCATGCAGCCCAGCATCGGCAGAAGCAGCGATCGATCAGTGGAGGGAGCTCTTTGAAGCCAAGCGTGACCATCTTTGACCAGATTGAATCTTCCAATGCATCCTGCTCGAAGGCCGGCGTCGGCAAACCACTCACCTTGCCACCTATTTTAGGAGCGAAGACTCAAAGATGTTCCAACACTGCCTTGAGATATTTCCAGAAATTTGCGACGGTGGAGATCTGCACGCGTTCGTGCGGGCTGTGCGGGTCGACGATCGTGGGACCAAACGACGCCATCTGCATTCCCGGATACTTCTCGCCGATCACCCCACATTCCAAGCCGGCATGCATCGCGATCAGCTTGGCGGGCTGACCGAATGTTTGTTCGTGCACAGCCTGGAGCCTGAGCACGACATCACTCTTCGGTTCCGGTTTCCATCCCGGATAGGCACCGGAATGTTCGACCTCAAATCCAGCCAACCGAAACACAGTAGCCACCATACGGGCGGCAGCCCACTTGCTACTCTCGATGGCACTGCGCTGGCTGGTGACAATCGACACCGTGTCCGCCTTGGTGGTAACGGTGGCGAAATTCGTAGAGTTTTGGGTTAGACCGGGGACGTCCGGACTCACCGCCAGCACGCCGTGCGGCACAGTGACGAGAAGATCAACGATGCGCCTCGCGTCGCCTGAATCGAACACCTTCTCAGGGCGCGTGATCTTTTCGGCCGTGATCTTTAAGCCGGGATCAAAAGATCCCAGATCGTCTTTGTACTCAGACTCGGTCTTTGCGATAAGTGAGCGCAATTCCTTTTCCTTCGCCGAGTCGAGGAGCACTACGGCGGAAGCTTCGCGTGGAATCGCGTTCTGGGCGCTGCCACCATTGATTTCAGAGATTTCGGCAGGATGGTGATGCAGCAGGTTCTGCAGCACACCGCCCAATATGCGCAGGGCGTTGCCGCGTCCCTGGTGGATGTCCACTCCCGAATGGCCCCCTTTCAGGCCACGAACCTTGATTCGCCACGCTGCATTAGCGGTTGCCGGATGCAACGTGAGTTTGCGTCGGCCCGTTGTCTTAATTCCACCCGCGCAGCCGATACAGATCGTGCCGGTCTCTTCATTATCGAGGTTCAAAAAGAACTTCGATTTTAGAATTCCTGCGGGAAAATCGGCTGCGCCCGTCAAGCCCGTCTCCTCGTCGATGGTAAAAACGAATTCCAGTGGACCGTGCGCAATATTCGTGCTCTCCATCACGGCAAGCGCGGCCGCAATGCCCACGCCATTGTCGGCGCCCAATGTGGTTCCGTCGGCCTTCAGCCAGTCCCCATCGCGCACCACCTTTATGGGATCTGTGTCGAAGTCATGGATGGTGCCTTCATTTTTTTCGCATACCATGTCGAGATGGCCTTGCAGGAGCGCCATTGGCGCGTTCTCACGGCCGGGATGCGCAGGCTTGCGGATCACGGTGTTGCCAGCGTTGTCGTGGATGGTTTCCAGCCCAAGACGCTTGGCTTGCGCAAGGACATATTCGCGGGCGGCAGCTTCTTTGGTTGAAGCGCGAGGTATCTGCGCCAGCGCTTCAAAGTGCTTCCATACTTCTTTCGGTTCCAGATCCAGGAGTACAGATGTCATGATTGTAGTGTTCTCCTTAGTATTAGCTAGATAGGAGTGTAGCTCGCTTGGAGCCTCTCGACATTAATAAGGAATCCGGAATCATCCGGGAGCCTTAAGTAAGCCAGGGCTAGGCGGCTTCATCCAACGCGATAGAGAACGAGAATCAGGATCAGAAAACCTAAGACGTACGCAACATACGCATTCAGAACGTCCGTGGTGCATTCCCGCCAAGAGTCTCGCGAACGAGTTCACGATCGCTCCTACGGGATGAAAGAAGAGGCGGTCCACAAGGTGCGTCTCATCCCGGCGTCGCCGAATTGCCGTCCGGAAATGCACGGCTACCGTTTCGCGGGTGTCTTCGACGATATTCGGGCGGAAAATCGCCTGGAAGACCACGCGCACGGGGTTGGAAAATCCCGTTGCCGTATAGGTCATTTCAGGCAACAGAATTGGAATGCCGCCGGCCCAGACTTCGTTCTTTACCAGCGAGCGTTGACGAGTGAGGCGCGTCGTAATGAACCAAGAGAGCAAGAGCAGAATCATCAGTGTCACTAAGCTGTAGGAAGGAGACATGGCAAAGACTACCGGATTTTGGTCGGAACCTCGCAGCAGGATCACGAGGCCGCGACCGGGCATCCATCGGGCTCCGGTTTGTGCTCCCAGGTTATGAAAGTCGGCGAGGAAGGCCGGCGGAAGCTGTTGGTTCGCTTGCGTAGCTGTAAAGAAAGGTGGAACGAGCGAGGCGGTCGCACTCGCTCCCGCCAGAGGTTCCACAGCGCGGTTCAAGGCCGGAATGACATAAGTTGGCAGCACTCCGAGAAGAACACAAGCGACCGCGAGAAGCGTCAGGGAAAAACGTGGCCTGCGCGCGAATTCGGCTGCGTTTGGTTTCCAATCGCTGCGCGGTATTCCCAAAAAGCTCATAGCGTACGTCTTCACGAAACAAGTGACGGCCAATGCGGCTGTCAGCGCCAGGATGGCACCGGAAAGGGCGAAGACGATCTTGACTGCGGCCGATGGAAGCAGGGCGCTGCGCAGGAAGGTCTGCAAGGTTAACCATTCACTTACAAAACCATTGAAGGGCGGCACCGCCGCGATGGCGAGGCACCCAGCCAGGAATACGATCGACAGCGCCGGCAAAGAGCGGATCAGGCCTCCTAGCCGATCCATGTCTCTTGTGCCAGTGGCGGCTTCAATGTGGCCCGCGCCTTGGTAGAGCAGTGCCTTGTATGTCGAATGATTCAGCATGTGATAAAGCGCGGCAGTGAGCGCAAGGGCAGCCGGGATCGCATTCTCGGAATTGCGGAATACCAGAAAGGCTCCGATCCCAGCCGCGATGATTCCGGCGTTCTCGATGGAACTATGGGCCAACATGGTCTTCAGGTCGTTCTCAGTCGTGGCATACAGAATGCCCACTAGCGCGGTGACGGCTCCGATGACGAGAGCGACCAGGCCCGGTCCAATGCCGTGGCCGGGAACCAGGTCCGCGTTCAGACGCAGGATTCCATAGAAACCCAGATTCAAAGTCACGCCCGCGAACACGGGGATGAAAATCGGCGGCGCAGCCGTGTACGATCTCGGCAACCAGAAATTCAGTGGCACCAGGCCCGCCTTGACGCCAAATCCGAAGAACCCGAGAAGAAACACACCCCACATCGCCGCGCCCGACAGGTGCGCAGCCGCCATCCGCAGGGCGGCAAACGAATATCCCCCAGCAGCGTTTCCGGCGATAAGAAATGCAATGACCACCGCCAGGAACCCCGCCTCGCTCATGGCGAGCATGATGTAGCCGGCGCTCGAATCGGCTTCAGGTTCTTGCTCGTAGTTGACGAGCAGATAGCACAAGATCGACATGCACTCCCAACTGATCAGGAAGGTGAGAACGTCGCCCGCAGTAAGGATCAAGACCACGGAAGCCATCAGTGCGAAGTGCAGCAAGCCGTAGCGGCCCGCGGGGTACCCATCTCGGGAGAGGTAGTCAGGAGCAAATAAACAACAGGAGAGATAGACCAAGCCAGCTGCGAAGAGAAAAATCGCCGACAGTGCGTCGAGATGAAGAGATAGAGTTCCGAAACCGTTGAGCGTCCAAAGATTGAGATGGAAATCCGCTCCGGCCGCGAGACGAAGACCTGCTGCAGCCATGAGGACAATGGAGCAGAGGGTCCCAAACCAGGCGATGGCCAGCGGGGCATACTTACCGCGAAATAGCGACGACAGGACCAGCCCGGTTGCGCACAGACTGAAAAAGAGCAGAAGAGCGGCGCCAGGATACGCAGCCATCTCAGGCCTCCTCTCGTGTCTGCGTGGGAGCAGTTGTTGGCTTTTTTCTGCCTGCCACGACGAGCAGACCGTGCAAGATTGCAAGCGGCGGCGGTGGATCGCCGGGTACTTCCAGATCGACAGGAAGGACCATACCCACGCCACCGGCAGACATGAAGCTCTTCCCGAAAACGCCTCCTGTGATGGCGCAGGTTCCGACGGCCATGACACGCTTCGGCTCCGGCATCGCTTCATAGGTCTTCATCAGCGGCCCCCGCATGTTCTCACTCACTGGCCCGACTACGAGCAAGACATCGGCAGTCCGAGGAGTAGCAGTCAGAAAGATGCCCAGCCGGTGCATGTTGTACAACGGATTGTTCAACTGCTTGACCTCGTGCAGGCAGGCTCCGCAGTCTCCCGCGTCCACCACCATGATGTGGAGCGACTGACTAAAGGCCGTCTCCAACCGGTCATAGTCCTTTCTTACGATAGGTGTCTGCGCCCATTCAAAACTCGCATCCCAGTTGAGCAGATTCGAACTGCCAAAGTGGCAGCGCTGGCACCACACACAAGTTCTGAGATCTACGGACGCCGTGTTCCGGCTAGCCGTGATCGCACCTACGGGACAGTTTGACGCAGCTTGGAATGCTTGCTCTGGGGAAGCAAAGGTTGTTGACAAGGGCCGTCCCGGTGAAACGCCCGCGGCTGTTTCGGGCGCTCCAGGATACCGCGTTGTCTCAATCCCTCTTCGTACTCCGTGCCAGAACCACGAGCTCATCGATTGCCGCTCCTAATCTAACGATCGCACTCTGATGCAGACAAACCAAAAGTTGCCAAAATAATGGGGAAATCCTGAAATGCAAAGTCCTCCACCGCCACATGAAGGCCCAGCCAATTGCGGAAAGATGGAGATAGGATTCGGTAACGTTCCACCTTCTGTTCGCGGTCCAGCCTTATCCAATGCACCGCCGCGCCGATGGGTGCCTCAACCCATCCCGATGCCACGCCTGCATCAGCCTGGGTGACTGGCGTGCAAGTCTCGCCGGGTTCCAACGACTCGACTGCCTGATGAATGAGCTTCGCGGATTGTTGTGCCTCGGCGAAAAGCACGCGCAGTCGGGCAAATCCATCGCCTTCTTTCTCGCGAGGCATCTCGAAACGGTAGCGTTCGTAACCGCCATAGGGACAAGCGCGACGCAAGTCGTGAGGGAGACCGGATGCGCGCCCCAGCGGCCCAACGAGATCCAGGTCGCGAGCGCTCTCTTCACTGATAATACCCACATCTTCGAGGCGGTCGAGGAAACTACTGCTGTATCGGAGGCGTTCCTCCAGTTTCCGCAGTTGGCTCGAAGCGGTGTCGACAGTTCCTAACAAGGTCCGGCAATTCTGCGCATCGAAATCGCGTCGCAGTCCTCCAGGGGTGTTCAGTCCGAAGAGATACCGATGCCCGGCAAATGCGCACGAGGCACGCAGGAGTTGTTCCTCGACGATGGCCGCATGAGCCTCGGAGACGGTCAGCGCTGTGGACTGGCAGATGGCAGCGATTGCCCCCGCGTGGTGCCGGAGTCGCTCTAACTCAGCCAGTGCCACACGGAGGCTGCGGGCGCGGAGAGGAATTTGCTGCTCGAAGATCTTCTCCACGGCTTGGCAGTAGGCAAGCGAATGCGCGAACGCGGATTTGGCCGAGAATCGTTCGGCTAGCAACAAGGCATCGAGAACCGATTTTCCCTCCGCGATCTTCTCGACAGCCCGATAGTTGTAAAACAGCCGTGGCACAGCCCGGATCACGTCTTCGCCAACGGTCTCGAGCAGGAAATGAACGGACTCTCCGATGCCTCCCTCATAGACGGGTCCGACCGGCATGGCGAATGCACCGGGATCTTGAACCACCAGCACCGGATGCCAGTCTTCGTTGGGCCGCTTCTTGAGATGAGTCTGTCCGGCATCGAATCTTTTGCGCATGGGTGCCAGTCCTTCCTGCCAGACCTGGTCATGCAAGATGAAATCTCCGAGCCGGGGATGCTCTTCAAACTTCAGGCCGAACATATCCTCGGCCTCACGCTCATACCAGTCGGCAGCGTGAATCTGCGCGCTGATGCTCGGTACGGTTTGGGTGGCCAGTGGTAGACGCACAATGAAATGAATCCAGTTGTCGCCGGGAATTAGGAAGATGTAACGCAGATTCCATTCCTCGCGCTCCTCGACAATCAGCCCTCCAAAAGAGCAACCGGCGTCCCCGAACAGAAATTGAGCCAGCGAAGGCAACGTTTCGGGCTCCCTTACAGCGAAGGCGAGGTCAGATCGGCCCTCTTCATTCGCCAAAGGTGAAACCGCCGATGCAAAACCTTTCTCGATTGCGGCCGCCAGCCGCTTGGCGTCATAGCCTTGTGGGTTGATGTTCCACGCGTTCGCGGTCGAGGAGTCGGCGAGTGTCATTCAGCTTCCACCTATCAGCGGCCCCCTAATTGTTGTGCCGCGAGTTGCAGCAGATTGTGAACAGGGGCTGGAACATACACCCCGAGCAGCACCACTGGCACAGCGGCAGCCCACACTGTGAAGCGGCAAGTCGCGGGCAGTACTCCGGCCGAAACTTGTGCAGCGGGTTTGCCCATTACCATACGATTGACGTGCGACAGAATGGCCACGAAGGCGATGACGATCAAGACACCGAGCACGGCAACTACAAGTTTGTGCCCAGCCCGAACTCCTGCGGAGAGGATGGAAAGCTCGCTCAAGAAAATGGGAAATGGAGGAGCGCCGGCGATGGCCAGGGAAGAGAGCAACAGCGCCCCGCCAGCGAAAGGCGAGACCCGAAGGAGTCCGCGCACCGACGCGATCTCGCGCGTGCTCAGGATCAGCAGCATGGCTCCGGCGACATAGAAGCAAAGCGACTTGGTGATGGCATGATTGAGGATTTGAGAGACCGCGCCGAAATCCGCGGCTTGGGTCGCCATGCCCGCCGCAGTCAGGATGATGCCCATATGTTCGACCGTGGAGAAGGCGAACATGCGCTTGTAATCGCGGACCTGGATCAAAAGAAAGGCGGCGATTCCCACGGACACTAGACCCAGTACGATCATCCAGTTACCAACGCGTGCCGCCGGAGAAGCCAACACAATGGCCAGGAATCGTAAGATCACGTAGAGCGGCACTGTTGTCTTCACGCCGGAGAGAACGGCGCACACGGGAGTGGGAGCCTGGCTGTGGGCGTCCGGCAACCAGGTGTGCATCGGCGCAAGTCCTGACTTGGTCCCAAACCCAACGAAGACGAGCAAAAAGGAGAGTTTCAGAAGATTGGGGTCCATGGAAGCCGCCGCCATCCGCAGGCCTTCCCAAGTCTCCCAAGCTCCGCCAGTGGTGGAACGGTACGTCCAAAACAGTAGAAAAAATCCTAGCAATGCGATGGGCGCGCCCATAATCGTGAGAACCGCGAACTTCCAGGCCGCTTCCAATGCATT